>NZ_CP015098.1 GCF_001611795.1 Streptomyces qaidamensis
GCCCTGATTAGCGCTTGAATTTGCCTGGCGGCAAATTCTTGAGGTTAATTCTTTTGTTGGTTCTATTCGCCTGGCGGCGAATCGTTTGGGCTTTTCCTTGACCGCTGGCGCGGTCTTTGTGTGTGGGGGGCTTCTTTTCGGCCGCTGGCGCGGCCTTGGGGGTTGGTGGTGAAGGGGTGAGGTGTTGTCATATCTGTT
This sequence comes from Streptomyces qaidamensis, assembly GCF_001611795.1. Lineage (NCBI taxonomy): Bacteria > Bacillati > Actinomycetota > Actinomycetes > Kitasatosporales > Streptomycetaceae > Streptomyces > Streptomyces qaidamensis. The sequence goes on from NZ_CP015098.1 coordinate 199, forward strand.
GGCATGACTGTGAGTTGGGTGTGCGTGAGGGGGTGGAGTTGGGGGGACACGGGACGTGAGGATGTGTCGTGTGGGGGTGGTGCACTCCTGTGCACGCCCCATTTGTGTTTGTTAGGTAGGGGTGGCGGTCCGTTCTCGGGGGTGTGTGGAGCGCCTGACGGCGCTGGTTGTCGTGGTGTGGGTGCTCACGGTGATGTGTGTCTTGGGGCGGGGGCGGCCATGCATGTCTACGGGGCGGTGTGTACCTCGTCGGCGGGGGTGATCTCTATGTCGTCGGTCCTGATTCGAGGAGACCGGTGAGCCTGACTCTGTCGCCGGCCTAGAGCACGCCGTGGACGGCACCACAACCATTCCGAGGCCCTGGCGCCCTTCGAGGGCGTCCAGGACGCCGTCGCCCTCGAAGGGCCCTGCGGGTGTGGGGGCCGGGGGGCCTGCGTGCGGCTCGGCGTTCCGGAGCTTCTTCCTGACGGGTCGATCGGCGAGACGTGGGCGGGGACGAGGGAGCAACCCACGGTGGTGTATTGGGCTGTATGGCTGTCTGCGGCCCTGGGCGCCAACGCCGGGCGACGTACGTGAGCCCGTACCCCTCGTTCTTGGGTACGGGCTCGGGTCTTGTGCTGGGGGCTGTGGCTCAGCGGGTGAGTTGAGTGTCCGCGTGTGCGGGGCGTTCGATGCCGGCTCTCATGCGGTGACGGCCGGCCGGGTGGGGGGTGAGGTACCGGGAGCAGCCGGGGGCCACGGCGTGGAGGGTGCGGGAGATGTCGGCGGGTTCGGTGTCGGGGGGGGGGGGGTGGTTGTCGACGTCTTGGGCGAGGTTCTTGAGGGCGCGGTGCTGGAGGAGCTTGAGTGCTCCTTCGCTTCGGTTCATCACGCGGGCGCTCTCGGAGACGGAGAGGCCTTGGAGGAAGCGGAGCACGATGCACTCGTACTGGGCGGGGTTGAGGTCGTTGAGGGCGCTCAGGAGTGTGGGGAGGGGGAAGCCGGCGGGTTGTTCGCCGGCGGTCGCGGCCAGGAGGGCGGTGACCGCCTGGCGGCGTGTGTCTTGTTGAGGCACGGTTTTCTGTGTGGCGGAGACGAGGGCTCGGGCGGTGGCGATCAGCCGGGTCTCGGGGTCGGCGGTCGTGAGGTGGGGCAGGGCTCGGAGGAAGGTCTTGCTGGTGAGTTCCTCGGCGGTGGGGCCAGTGCCGACGAGGAGGCAGATGTAGCGGTAGACGAAGTCGGCGTAGCGGTCGTAGAGGGTGTGGATGGTCGGCTGGGCTGCTGAGGGGGTGGGTGCGGGTGTCCGGGGGGGGGGGGGTTGGTCGGTGAGGAGGTCGCGGAGGCGTCGGCGGGCGTGGCTGAGATGGGCCCGGACGGTGCTGCGCGAGATCTCGAGGGAGGTGGCGATCTCGTCCGTGTTCATGGACTTCACGTAGCGAAGGACGACGATGGTCCGCTGGGTGGGCGGGAGCTCCTTGATCGCGCTGAAGAGCATGTCCTTGAGCACGATGATGTCGGCCGGGTCGGGCTCGGCCTCCAGGTAGGAGATGTCGTCCTCGAAGGTGGAGGTGGGGGCGGTGCGCGCCCACAGGCGGTTCTGGGCGAGGACGTTACGGCGTACGGCGGTGATCCCGTACGCAGTGGGGTTGTTGATCGTGTCCCAGCGGGCGAGGACGTCGAAGTAGGCGTCCTGGACAGCGTCGAGCGCCTGCTCGCGGCTGGTCGCGTGGTACCGGGCATACGCGAGGAAGCGGCGCTGGGTCTCGGCGTAGAAGTCGTCGAAGGCGGCGTACGGCATCGGCCCGGGCGGGCCGGACTCCGGTGTGGTGGAGTCCGGCCCGCGGCCGGTTGAAGAGGGTCCTGTCACGGCAGTTCACTGCTTACGGCGGTGTTCGGAGCCCGGCTGGGGGCGTGGTGTCCTTCGGTGGAGCTGGAATTGGTCAGCTGCTGGGTGAGGATGGCGAGGACCGCGACGGTGACGCTCGCGAGGGCGAGCTTCTCGCTGACGGTCCAGCGCTGCCAGAACCACGTCGGGTCGGTGTGGCCGATGCGGAGGTGGCATCGGACGAGTCGGCTGCCCACCAGCATGGACACGGTCGGGATAACCAGGAGGAGGGCGCCGAGGACCAGGGCCGGCCAGAGGTGCTGCAACTGGCTGCCGGCGATGCCCCAGCCCGTGGCGGCCGTCAGGACGTCGAGCGCGAGACCGAAGCCGAGGGCTCGGCGGCGGCGCGAGGGACGCCACAGGGCCCAGGAGGCATGGTCGCCTCCGAGGGCGTGGCGGAGGTCCTCGCACCGGCCGTCGACCCAGTCCTCGTCGGTGCCCTTGACGGTGGCGAAGACGCCCTTGGAGGTCATCTCCACGCTGATCTCGCGGTCCGGGTGGGTGGCCTTGAGCGTCAGGTTGGTCAGCACGACGTTGCTGCCGCTGGTGACGAACCGGGTGATCCTCGGGTGGTTGAGGAGGTCGAGGAGGGTGTCGGCGGCCGCGGTGACGCAGCGGTTGTCGTCGGCGCCGCGCTGGGCACGAGGGATCGCGTAGCGGGTGCTGAGCGAGATCTCGCTGGGGTCGAAGCGCAGGTTGACGCGGCGGAGCAGCTCGTCCACGTTCTTGCGCGTGATCTTGTGCGGCCGCAGTTGCGGCTCGCTGGAGAAGGGAAGGTCAGTCATCACCGTGGTGTTCTGATCGGACCGGCTTGCAGTTCCCGGAGGAGCTGCAAGCCGGTTGCGCCTGTCGGAAGTTGGCTGCCCCTCGCGCTCCGGCCAAGGTTTGCTTAGAGGTCGCCATGAAACAGCATGACTCCCACGGACCCCGCTCGTCTACACGATCTCGGGTTTGGGTTTCGGCTGTCGTTCTCCGTGTTCTCCTCGCGTCGTCGACTGATCGTCAGCAAGAGGTGGGCGGGGCCGGTTTCGGCAGGAGCCTCGGAGCCGGAACGGCTGCTTCCGGAAGGCTGGCGCTGAGGGCGGCTCACATATATGCGAGCCGTGAGGCGGTCCGGCTTCCATCTCCATTTCCGCAAGTTTGTTCTAGGGGCACATTTTTGAGCGACATTCAAAGTGCACGTCAGGACGGGTCGTTCGCGGCTTCGTCCCGCAGCAGATCTACTCCGCCACGGGGCGAATGAATTACACGCAAATTAACCGCCCGCCTCGGGCAGGCGTCGCGGAGTTCCTTCAAAAGATTCCCACCGCCTCATCATGATCATCTGCAAGCGGGCCCTGAAGGAGGGGCTATGAAATTTATTCTCTGACCGTAGGGCTGCCCGAAAGTAAGGAGCCCTGCCGTAATGCGGCGGAAGAAGGCGGCCAGCCACCGATCAGCCGTGTGAACAACGCTGCGGGTCAATACACCTAGCGCTTTCCTCCGCTGTGGCTCTCGTTGAGCAGCCTTGGGCGATCGGCCCATAAGTCTTTGCTCCACGCCGCAACAGAGTGCCGCCGGCGGTCTTCCGTGAGCCGGGGACGGTAGCGGCTGTCCCGGCCCGGGTCCTCTGCGCTGCCTACGGCTGCCGCCGAAGGCCCGTGAGGGGAGGACGGCACTGCGGTGATGGTCCGGCCCTGGCGGACCGGTACGGCTCCCGGTCACGGTGCACTCTTGGCGTGCCTTCTTCCGGCCTCCGGCGGGGAACACCCTCTGCGGCTGGCGGGCCACGTGGGTAAATGCCCGCGTCGCCGCGTCAGAGGCACGAAGGCGTCTGCCTACCTTTTAAAGTTCGTGGACGGCTTCCCTTGCGCAACCGTCGCAGATCACGTATGGCTCGCCACGACGGGCCGGTCGCCCAAAGGAGGACCGCTCTCTGCAGACCCCCGGCCCTGGACATCGTCGGTATTGCCCGCCGTGATACTCACAGCCTTCGCACTGGTCCTGTCGGTCGCGTGCGAGTGCTGTGGCCTGCTGGGCGAGTGCAGAGCTCCTGCCAGATCGTGTCTGCGAAAGGACGACGCTGCGCAGTGGTTCAAAGAGGCGGGCATGGGGTAGTGGCGGCCCGACAGAGCTGTTCCGGTTGGTCGTGTCCGCTGGGAGGGCTGCTGCGGCTCTCCCAGCCGGATCCGCACGCGGCAGCGAACACGCCCAGGGGCTGCGTCCGCTGTCCTGGACAGCGGGGAGCTGCTGTTCGATCCGTGAGAGCTTACGCGTTGCGATCCGCCCTAGGGGCCGGGACCGCTTGGAGAACGTGATGGCGGTGGCTTGCCTGGCAGATCGGGCAGCCCTGCCCGCAACCGCCAGCGGCGACGGGCACGGGGCGAGCCACTGAGTCGGGTTGCAGAGTTCGTCGACGTACAAGAGCTCGATGCCGCCCCTGGAGCGGCCTGGGGCTTCAGCTACGCCCGTCAGACAGCCAACGGAGCGGGCAGCCTTCTCCGCGCTCTCACCGCTGGGCTACAAGGACAGTGTTCTTCTGGCGAAGGCGGCGGCGCAACTGGCAGACGTTTGGCCGGTCGGCAGCGCTGCGAGCACCAGGAGCCGGGAATGGCCCAGCCTCTCGGGCTGCCCGCAGAGCGACCGGTCATTTCCTTTACCGCCGGTGGGGCACTGGCGGCGTCGGGCTCCTCTCACGCTCGTACCGCGGTGCAACCGGCTCTCCCGTGGTCTGGCCCGTGCTCCGTTCCTGCGATGGCGGCGCCACAGTGTGGTGTCCATCCGTCCCGCGTTGGACTGAAGGGGTGCGGTGCATCGCTGCTGCAGCCGATCTTCATGTCGTCGAGGGTTGTGACGGCCTGATGTGGGATGGACCCCTCACCTGCCGGCCGCAGTCGCCGACAGTCCAGCGCTAAACGGTCGCCGATCTGGCTTCACCACACGCGCCCGTCCCAGCCCGCGGGATGAGTTCCTTCGCAATCAAGGCTTCCAGTTTTCGCACCTGTGCCCCCAGCGGGAGCGGCCCCTGGTGTACCCCCTTCGCACACTGCCTGCTGGGACGCGCCGCTGCGTTGCTGCGCTGGTCAACGCAGTTCTGCGGCACGCTGCGACGGTAGGGGGCCGCAAACAGAAGCAGGCGGGAGCTCTCGCTCCCGCCTGGCCGGTCCGCCTCTCATCTCTTGGCCGGAGCGCGGAGACGAACCGTTCTTCTTCCGACAGCGATGGCTGGCATCACTGCGCAACCGGCACAGCCGGTCCATGTAGTAAGAGTGCCACGATGGCGTGAACGTTGAACACCATTAGCGGGTTCCTGGTTACGTATCACTCTTCAGCGAGAATCAAAACAGCGTGCGGATCCGTGTAAACCGGTCGGCGAACCGCCAGCATCGCTGCTGCGCTGATGCGCTGCGTCGAACGCCCCAGACGATTGCGCCGCTCATCTTCTGACGCTCCATCAGTTGTGCGCGTCGGTGGATGCCCGTCCTGGTTTCGCCACCGCCCACCGCCGCGGCGGACACCGCAAGGCGCCCCCGATCCGTCCGGATGAGCCGCACAGCCGATCACCGCATCGCACCGCAGACGGGCCCGGGCTCACCGCAAGAACCGGGGAGCCTGGCCTGGACAGTGGGTGAGGACCGAGCCCGAGCCGGTCAGGCAGGAAGAACGCCGCAACGGCTGACGAGGCCGACCACCGCAACACACGACGTTCGCGGCCGCCTCGATCGTCGGCGAAGTCTTCCTGCTGTTGAGGTCGCACCCGGTAGGCGCCGCTGGCACGCCGGTCGCACACAGCGCGCGGCAGCCTGACGGACGGTCCGGTCGTCTCCTGGGCCGAGCCGTCAGATCCGTCTGCGTCCTGGGGATCCAGAGACGATGCCCACGGGAAGAGAGCTTGCAATACGGACGCGGCAGGCCAGGCGTCCGGCCGGGGAAGGGTTCACGGGCGCAGGGACAACCGGGACGGGCAAAGCAGTCGCGGGCTGCCTTCCCCGCAGCGCCATTGCGTGGCAGACGGCACGCTTCCTGGCGGCTTTGGGCCGGCTGCTGAACGCCGGATCTGCCCCGACGATCTGATTGCCGTCGCCCAAGAGCCACGAACGAGGAGGACTCGAGTTGAGGAGGACGGCCTGCTCGTTGGTCAAAGACGTCCGACGCGTGGGCCGCTTGCAGCGGCCCACTGTCCGGAAGGCGGCTGTGTGCGCATAGCGCGATGTGGTTTCGACGCGAGATGGGCAGTCGCACCGTCCCTGATGTATGCGGGAACAGCAGGCACCCGCACACGCCAATGTGATCAATGAGGCCGCGCTATCGCAGCCAGCTCGGCTCAGCGGACACCGTACAGCGCCGCGTCATGGTTATCCGGCTAGCCCCGGATCGTCCCGATCGGGTCTGTCATCTGCCGGGCGCGGCAACCGTAGACGACTGTGACGGCGACCATTCCGAAGGCACCGATCAGGGCCGGCATGGCCTCGGCCGCGACTAGGACGGCGACAGCGGCGGCACGCAACGGTTCGCGGTCCTTGGCAGGCTGCAGGTCCGTGAGCTCACTCTCTTCGAGCAGAGCGCATGGTCGGCCCTGGCAGTAACGGCCAGCGATGGTGACCAGGGATTACGCTACCTCGGTGAGCGCGTCCGGCCCCGCCGTGTCGATCTTCGCTTGGGCTGCGCGGAGCGCGGCCACAACGAGCCCCGCATGCTTTTTAAGCGTCCGCCGCCGGTGGGACCGCCACACGAGATGGCGCTGGCGGCGGACTGCGCTGCCGACGCAGCGCTCCACGATGGCCATCGCTCCGGAAGAAGGTACGCAGCGGTTTGCCCGTCTCACTCGCGGCGTCGCGGGCGGCGTCCGCGACGATCAGCGCATGGCAGCAATAGACCTGGCGATGCCCTCAGTCCCCCGTCCTACAGAGCCAGGCACCACATGGTCGGCAGCTACAGGATCACCACGCCCAGGGTTTGCCGATCGCGGTCGCCACACCGCCCCCCTGCAACGAGAGCAGCGCTCCCTCATCCGCGGAAAGGACTTTGCCCAAGTCGAGTACCCAGTACCAGGCAACGGCCGCGGCACCGGTGGCGATGAGACACCGCTCGGCACAGGGCTATGGACACCGAAGTTCACGAGCGCCTGGTGCGCTTTGGTGATCGCGCTGTCCGCCCTGCGGGAACCCCGGCTTCTGAGTCGGCGGGGAACTGCTGTGGTCACAATGCCGAGCATGGCAGCCCGAGGCCACTGCGTACGCCGGTACGACGGCTTCCGCCAGCCGACTCGCCAGATCTCGCTCCCCTAGCCGCAGCCGGGTCATCCCACCGGCATGAGCGTGCACCACTCCCCCAGGCCCAGCACGGCGCAACGCCTCCGCAGCAATAGCGGCCACGGCAGCTCTCCATATCATCGGAATTGATCATGGAGGGGACTCGAGAAGCGACTCCCGAAGACGTCGGCAAACGGCTCCCATTCTCGCGTACCCAGGCGGGGGAGGGCGGCATGTGCGACACATCGTCTCCAGATCGCGAGAGTCATTCCGACTGATTGATAACAAAAATATGGATTGACTTTGGTAAATTCCATTAGATTACCGAAGAAGCATCCAGGAGGCTCGAAGACCAATATTCGAACTTTACTTTCTCCTCTCTTATATGTATGACCCTATGTGTGATCGTCCTCGTCCAGGCAGTCACGTCAGCGAGGAAAGGGGCAGCGTAGGCGGTGCCCCACGTCGTGCCGCGCTGCAGCCACACGGCCGATCCGGCCCAGTTCCGCCTGCTCTCGTTCTGCCACGGGCCGCCGCCTGGGCATGCGGGGTAAATCGTGTGCGCTGCGCCGGGACTGCGTGGCTAGTCTGTTGTGAGGGGCTGCAGGTTTGAGCTTCCTGTGCGCCAGCGGAGAGGGAAGAGATACATGGCTACGGCGGGTTCTCGCGCTGGCCGGCGTGCGGCAGCAGGTGAGATGGAGCCCTATCTCGGCACCGGGACACCGTTCGTAACCCCGGTCGTCGGTGGAGGGCTTCGCCGCTTCCGGCGCCCAGGCGACGTCCAGGGTGCTGGTCTTCGCACGGCGTGGGACCAGATACACAAGGCCGAACAGCAGCTGCCCCGGCTGCTCGAGGAGATTTCCCAGACGGCACTGGCAGCAGACCCGGTCATGCTCTACAGCAGCCTTCATGTTTTCGACGCCATGCGCCGGTCGTCGCAGCCGGGGCACATGACGTTCGGCAGCGACGCGATGGTGGAGTTCTACGGAGGCCTGGTCACCGCGATGCCGGCGGATCAGGTCCTTCAGCGGCTCGGCGCCGATTTCCACCCGCAGGCGCTGTTCGACATGGACCGGCTGCTGCGCGAGTACGCACAGGCGGAGAACCTGGCGCATCAGGCCAAGGTCCTCCGCGAGGGCGCTGCGGACAAGCAGACGAGTGTCCTGCACATGCTGCAGATGGAGCAGCGCTTCGACCGGATGCAGGGCTACCCCGCACAACTGCGCCCGATCTTCGAGGAGATCACGGCTCCTTTGGGCGACGCGTCCAGAGCGGTCCTCGGTTTCGCGCTGCACCAGGCGCTGGAGGCCGCGGACATCTATCACGCCCGGCAGGCTGCACGGTTGGGTGAAGTCATGGATGCGTTCGAGAACGCCTCTGCCGTTCTCGCCCCGTCCCCTGACAGAGAACAGCGTGTGCAGGTGGCGGCCACGCTCACCGCAGGAGTGGCCACGTTCGGGGCCTCGCCCATCGAGGACGACCTGCCTGGGGTGCTCGCCACGGAGCTGAATGCTCCTCACGAGGAGATGGCCCGCCTGGTCGCTGCCCTGACCACGCCGCTGGGCAGCCAACCAGCGCTAAAGACCCTGGGCGACACGAACTCACTGCGCCGCCGTCCGGTCATCGGCCTGGACAACTCACGCAGTCTGTGGGCACGTCCCGGGGACTTCATGCACGAGGCACTCGACTGGGCCGCCGACGCCTGCCACAATCACCCTGACCTGCTGAAGAGCTTCGACAAACAGCGCCAGGACGGCTGCGAAGAACTCGTCCGGCGCACCCTGGCCGCGGTGTTCGGAGAGATCTACGTCCATCACGGCGCCACCTACCCGGACCCGGGCCATCCGGACGTCGACGTTCTCGTCGCCATGCCCGGCGCCGTCCTCACCGTCGAGGCCAAGGGCGGGCGTTTCACCGATCCTGCCCGCAGAGCGGCACCGGACCGGGTGAACAGAAAGACACGCGAGTTCGTCGACAAGGCCCTGGAACAGAATGCGCGTACCATCGCCTACCTCGAAAGCGGGAAAGGCAACCTGCGCAGCCGGAACAAGAAACGTCTTCTCCTGCCGGACCATCTCCCGCCCGCCGTGTCGGTGATCGTCACCCTCGAGCGTGTGGACCCGTTCGCCACCCATCTTCCCGACGGCGGCAAGCGCCGCGCGGAACCCAAGGACGGCACCTGGCTGGTCACCCTGGCCGACCTGGTGATGGTGGCCGATATCCTGCGCCACCCAGCCGAGTTCTACGCCTACGCCCACACCCGCGCCGCCATCGCCAAGGCAGGCGGCCCCCGGGTGTTCATCGAGGCCGACGCCCTAGCGGGCTGGCTCGACCACCGTGTTCAGCCCGTTAAGCCCGCACCGGACGAGATCGTTTTCCTCGACACCGGCAATGAAGCTGTCAATGACTACTACACGCAGGTCATCGCACCGGACTCCGCCTCTCCTGCCCGTCCGGGCTCCGGCGTCCTTGCGGAGATTCTGGACTCCCTCGACGTCGTCCATCGTGAACGCCCGCAGGACTGGAACGGCCTGGCGATCGCCGCCCTGGCGGTGCAGCCCGAAGACTGGCGGCCCGTTCGCAAGGCGCTGCGGGCCGCCCAGCCGGCGGCGAGCGGCACCCGGCGCGCGCGCAAGCGTGCCCGCCGTGCAGCGGACGGAATCCGCCTCTCCCCTCACCTGACGGTCTACGTCCGCTCCAGTACCGACGAGACCTCTCCCCCGCCGCTAGGACCAACAACCCTCCTGCTCAACACTCCATAAGGCTCGTGAGAGAGACCGCCCTGCTCCCTGACTGTCCCTGGCCTCGGTACGCGCAGTGGGACGATCTCGAAGTGTCCGGCCGAGCCTGGGAGGACTTGGCCTCTTCGACCCGGAGGCTGTCGTACACAGGGCAACCCGTCCACCGCGACCTGCCACCACTCCCGACATTCCCCGCTGACCCCTCCGCCACTGAGGACAAGATCGCCAGCCGGTGGGGGTCCAGACGGCTGTCCGCCTGCACCGCCCACTCGCTCACTTCCTCATCGATACGCACACCGAGCTCTTTGTTCTCAGCAAAAAGCCTCTGGAACGCCAGCTGGAGTGGACGCTGCACATGGTCGATGAAGACCTGTCCCATCGAGATCGAGACCACCCCCGAACACCGGCTCGAGCTGGTCACCCTCCTGTTCGACAACGAGTCGCTGCGCGCCGGCCACGCCGAGAAGCAGGCTCGCTGGCAGGACTTGCTCGCACCACTGATCGAGCCGCGATTGCCCGACTCCGAGCACCGCGCCCTTCAGGCGCGCGCGATCGCGGCCGCAGCGATCACCTGCCTGCAGGCAGCGAACCAGGAATGGGTGCGCCTCGGCGGGCGGGTCGACCTGTTCGGCCTCTACGACACAGCCGTGCAGGCCATCCGCCGGCCCTCCTTGTTTTCGTCGCCAACGGTGACTTGATCGACGCCGGTCAGGTACTGGTCGACGGCCTGAGAGAAGCGCGCGGTGTGGTGCCGGGTGGCTTCGCGGTGAGCGCCGGCCTCTTCCCTTCCAGTCGGGTCGAACTCCTGGCCTCAGGGGACGTCGGGCGCTGTCTCGAGAGCCGTCTGCACCTCCGCGGTGAGCGGGTGACCGATGCCGAGCACCCGGACACAGTCCTCGGTCAGTTCGGCGAGGCGCTGTCCGCGGTCTCGCGGGCTACCGCGGGACACGTATAACAGGCGGGCCTTGAGCGTCACTTCGTGGTCCGGCCCAAGCAGTCGACGGGCGTCGGCATGCAGGCTCTCAGGGGTTGCATCCACGACCGGACGGCTGCCGCCGACGTCCGTGTCGCCGGTCTTCAACAGGGCGAGCCGGATGCGCAGCATGCTGAGGCTGTCCCAGCCCATGCAGGCGTTCGCCGTCGCCAGGAGTTCGTGACCGATTTCCTGAGCCTCTGTGACAGCGCCCTCGTCGTGTAGCGATTCGACATAAGTGAGTTTGATCTTCACTGCTTCGGGGTGGAGGTACCCGAGAATGCGGTCGGCCTCCGCTGCGTTGACGCGGGCGATGTCGACCATCTCTGACAGGCGCTTCGACCCGCGCAGCACGGAGATGAGCGCCGACCGGGCCCACAGGACCCGCTGGTGGTCTGCGCCGAACCGCCCTTCGGTGTCCTCCACGAGATTGACGGCGCAGTCGGTGGCCTCCGCCGTCTCACCGCAGCGAATCAGGCCCTCGACGACGCTGGCTCGCACCCAAAGAACTATCGGGTGGTGCGGGCCCAACAGCTCGGACAGACCGGGGATCTCATGGCGGAGGTAGTGGACCGCGGAGTTCCAGCCTCTGACTTGGGCGGCCGCGTACAGTGCGTCGATCCGGGCAAGGCTGAGGTCCAGCGCGTCCACAGCCGGATCGCCTTCCCAGCGCGTGAGCAGCCTGTTGGCGTGGTGCCAGGCGCCAGTCCAGTCGCCGGCGGTGCCTACCCAGTAGACGAGCCGCCGCTCAGTCAGACGTGTGTAAGGCGAGTCGGCGCCGAGCATCTGGCGGGAGTCTTCACGAACGGCTTTGGTCAGCTGGACCGCTTCCCTCATTCGACCCGCCTCCCCGGCCCAGTACGCCGCGGCCTGCCGAGCGGCGAGCGTGCCTAGATGGTCACCGCCGAGCCGCTGGGCGCAGCGCTGGACGAGCTCGTTAGCTTGCGAGGCGGCCGCCTCCGGACGCCCTGAGCGCCCGAGATGCCGGATCGCCGTGGCCAGCTCCCCGATTTCCGGGTTGCGGGCGGGCCAGAGTTGCTCCACCGGGGCCAGCCGCACCAGTCCTGCAGCGTCGCCCTCCCCTGAGCCGTCGTCGTCTTGTTCGTCGCCCCAGCAATTGGCGATGGGGCGGGCGGTCTTCGACAGGGACTCCGACACCAGCATCGACCACCTGCGGGCCCACCGGTCTGCGTCCCGCCAGTCGGCGGGCAATGCGACGCCTCGCTCTTCGGCGGCCTTCAGGCAGACTGCTACGAACGTCATGACGCGGGGGCGGTCGGCGACAGATACGTCGCCGTTTTTGAGCATGCGGTGAGTGGTGGTGCGGGCAAGCACCTGCATGCCTGTCGAGCCGGCGGGATTAAGCCGCCTTCCCTCGTGGAGTTGCCGCTCCGACAGCTGCTCGATGCGCTCGTACGAGAGGCCAACCAGGCGCTTCATGGCGCAGAGGTCGTCCATGAACGACATCAGCATTCTCGTGCGGTGCATGTCCCCCATTGGCCACGTCCCCCGTTCAACTCTGCGCCTGTTCCGCATTAGCTCTTCCCCCGATGGATATCGGGCTACGCGGTCAGGGCGTTCCGAAACATCCCAACATGGCGGCTCTGACCGCCGAGATTTCGGGGCTGTCGCCGTAAGGAGTGCAGGGGCGCTGGGTCGAAGCGGTGAGAAGGCAGTGAGCCTTTTCCATCCTCACTCCGAGCTGGCCAGATGCAGGGCGAGGACGGCCTGGACGAGGCTGGTGATGCGGGTGGTCGAGCACCGGAGCCTGCGGAGGAGCCGCCAGGCTTTGAAGGTGGCCATGGCCTGCTCGACGAGTGCGCGAATCTTCGCGTGGGACCGGTTGACGGCCTTCTGACCGGCGGAAAGGGTTTCCCAGCGGCCCCAGTAGGGGGTGCGGACGGTTCCGCCGGAACCCCGATATGCCTTGGCCGCCCAACACTTGATGTCGGCTGCGGCAAGGGCGTTGACGATGCCGTGCTCGCGGGCAGCGCGGACATCGTGGACGGCGCCGGGCAGGGCCGGCGAGGCCACAGCAGCCGGCCGAAGGGATCCGTGAGGATCTGCAGGTTCATCCCGTGCTTCTTGTGTTTCCCGGAGTAGAAGGGCCGGTCCGCGGCGATGCGGTCGATCGGCAGGAGTGTGCCGTCGAGGATCACGAACGCCTTCGTCGACGCGACCCGGATCGTGTCGGCCAGGGTGGGCGCGAGGCCTGCCAGGAGTTCGACAGCCTCGGTGGCATACCGGTAGGCGGTCGTGGTTCCGATACCGAATCCGGCCGCGAGCTGGGCATACGTGTGTCCCATCCGCAGGTGGGCGAGTGCGAGCAGGGGCTGGCGGCCGGGGTTCAGACGCCGCCAGCGGGAGCCGATCGCACGACGGTGCTGCCGCAGACAGGTGGACAGGAAGCGCAGGGCAGAGCTGGACACGTCGCCGCCCGACGGGTAGACAAGCATGCGAAGCCTCTGGTGGAGACGGTTCTCTTGGTCGAAAACCCATCTACCAGGGGCTTCACCACGTTGTCAGCCCAACCGGCTCGCTCCTGCTGCAAGTTGGAAAGAGCTCAGTGACTCCCGCTTCACGTGCACCCTCCCGATAACTGCCCCGAGCACCGGCATCCGTGAGCTGCCCGGGGCATCCAGATACGTCCCGGCGACAGCACCGGATATCTGGGCCATCCGGGGCTGTCCCAAGCCGCGTGCGGATGGTGGGACGGCGGCAGATTGAGGGTGAGGAGTCGGGCACAGGCTTGGAGGGCAAGATCGTGGACACGTGGAATCTGCTGCTGATCATCGCGGCTGCGCTTTGTGCAACCGCCCGTCTCGTAGCCTTGACCTGTGGGTTCCTACGGGTGCTGCAGGGCTCCCGGCCAGCGGACCGGGTCGAGCTGTTCGCCTACTTCACCGCTGCCATCAGCGGCGCGCGTTCACTACGCCGTCGATCAGGATCGTCTTGAACACACTGGGCCCCTGTGGGACGTTGGTGCCACCGGGCGGCCGCGGTGAAGAGGTGGATCTTGTCGAGTGCTATGGAACCGCTGGCAAGCGTGCACCTCACAGGCTGCTCGTGCATCTCCCGGGAGATGCACGAATCTGCCGTACGGATCGCGGACGCTGTTAATGGCCCCTCTGGCCGGCCGGATTTCGTACTGGCCATTGATGGTTCGTCCGGGGCTGGGAAAACGACGTTGGCTGCGTGCATCGCAGCCCAGTCCGGGGCCAGCGTATTTCACATGGACGACATCTATCCGGGCTGGACGGGCTTGGAGCAGGGCGCCCAGTACCTCGTCGACTGGATACTGCGCCCACTGGCGGAGTCCCGCCCGGCAATCTGGCGTAGATACGACTGGTACACAGAGGAATTCGCCGAGACCCACACGATCAGTCCCGGCGGACCGCTGATCGTGGAGGGCGTCGGTTCGTACAGTTTGCAGTCGGCGCCGTACCTCCACTCCACGATCTGGGTGGAGGCAAACACGCCGCAGCGCCGCGCACGCGTGGAATCCAGAGATGGCCTCTCCACGGCCCAGATGTGGCCACTGTGGGCGGCACAGGAGGAGACTTTCCACCGCAAGCACAGGACACGGGAAGCGGCGGACTTTCTGATCCAGAATTGAGCCGCCTTTCCCCCCGTTATCTTCTTGGCGGTCCTGCAAGAGGGCCGCTGGCCTCCGGGCCCGGCATGACTGTTGCCCCCTGTCGATGGGATGACCTGGGGGGGGGTGGTGTCACCGGGCCCGAGGGGTGCCGTCGGAGACGCTGATCAGAGGTCCGACCACCGCCCGGCCTGGCGCAACGCCAGGCCGCTCGTGGGCGGCAGGTCTGCATAACGTGGATGCGCGAGAACGGCTCCCGACCTTGAGGTGTGTGGGACCTCGCTGATCTTGGTCTACTTGCACCCCTTCGCGGCAGTCCGTCCCTCGCCGGTCAACCAGTTGTGATGCCAAGGGAGTGCGAAGGGCGAGGCGCCCTCCTCAAGATCCCCGGATGTCGATCGTCGCCAGGTCCTGCCCGCTGAATCTTGAACGTAGAGCTCCAAATAGCCGGTTCCGATGCGCTCCAGGGTGATGTTCGTGCAAGGGGGCAGGATGCCGACATGCGCATGTTTGCGGCCAGGGCCGTAGCGGAGTGACACGTGAACCGGGTCATATGACCGGTTTCCGATGGTTATGCGCCCGTTCACCGACCAGAAGGTGACAAGTGAAATTTGGGCGCGTCGCTCGTCTTCACGCCCCTCCTGAGATTGAGTCAGTTGGTCGTCTGCAACTTGGGCGGACTTCCAGGTGCCCCACGCGGTGACGGCCAGACCGGTAGCGGCTACAACGGCAGCCACGACAGCGGTGTGCTTCACCCAGTCCACCCGTCGATACCACCGAGCTGCAAGGCGGCCAGGCGCGGTACCCCATCGCCATAACCGAGACCGCGCTGACAGGTCGGATGTCGCCGCCCCTTGGGTCGGCGACACCGGTCGCTGACGAATGGGTGGACGTCGTGGAAGCTGCTGGATCCGCAAGCGTGGCGGGCGGGAACGGCGCAATGCAACCTCGCGGCTCGTAGTTCCTGCCTAGTGCTGTGACCGGAAAGGTTTGCCGGAAAGCTTGCGGCGTCCGGTGCGGTGCATCGCAAGGCGGAGCATCGCCCGCGTACTGGATGTACTCGGGTGATGCGACAACGCGGCGAGGTGCCGTGCCGGGCGTCGCAAGCCGGTGAAACTTTCCGGTCGCAGCACTAGACGCTAAGCTCGGGCGAGCCGGTTGCAGCGCCCTCGACGAACAAGGGGAGCGAGGGCGAACGCCACGCCACCGCCGTCACCCCCCTGCCGGGGAGAAGGCTCAAGCACCTGCCCAACACCCAACCCACGCTTCGCATATTGTTCGCGAAACTCCAGAGCAAGGACGAAACGGCGCTGGTCGTGGTCGATCAGCTGCCTCAATCGGGGCGGACGCGAAGGACGCGTTCATCATCGCCGGCGCGGCCCGCGCGATGCCGCACACTGCGGGCGGTCGACGGCAAGGACGAGACGATCGCCGAGTCGGAGATGATCGTCGGGCTCGACACCGGTCGTCCTCACGTTGCTGGAACGGTTCGAGTCCCCGTCACATATAAGCAATGTGGGCCGTCGACGGCTGGTCACGCTGATGCGGCCGAAGGCCCCGCGGATGGCCGAGCGGCTGGTCGAGGAGATTTTCGCCGCGCTGGGCGAGCAGACCGTGACCGTTCCGGGGACCGACGCGGCCGCACTGATCGTCCCGAACCTGGCCGGATCACTGGCCGCCGTCCTTGACCAGCGCAAGGTGCTGGCCAGGCGGATCGAGGAACTCCTGGAGGACCACCCTCTTTCGAAGGTCCTGACCTCGATACCGGGCGTCGGCATCAGGACCGAGCCCGCATCCTGATCGAGGTCGGCGACGGCGGCACCTTCCCGGCTGCCGGCCACCTCGCCGCCTACGCGGGCTCGCCCCGGGCCGACCCGGAGCTCGGTTCCTCGGTCCGCGGCGAAGTGGGGTGGATCAAGAGGTAAGGCCGGCCGTGGGGCTGTGCTGCCCAGGGGGTTGGTGGTGCGTCGTTTGCTGGAGCGGCAGCAGACGGGGGAAGCGGCCGGCAGGCCCTCCCGATCGCGTCGGTCTGTTTGTCCGGCGAAACTGACGAGGTCCGACTCGGCTGAGGCCGCCATCTCTTGGCCCCATCCCCTCAATGCCAACCCGACACAACGCCGCACCCGTGATCCCCGTATACGGTGGCCGTAGGGTGCGAATGATTCACTCCTCAGCAGTCCAGGCAAGGGGGCACGAGATGGTGCGGGCGCCGAAGAGCGTAGAGGTGAAGCTGAACCTGCGCGTGCTGGAGATCTCCGGCACATGGGAGCCGAACGACGCCGAGCGGCGGGCCGCCTGGGAACTGTACGTCGAGTTGGTGACCCGGGTCTCGGTGGTGCCGCTCCGTGAGGAAGAGGGGCTCCTGCGGGAAGCACTGAGTAGCCTGTACTCCCTGTTCACCACCACTCGCGAGGTGCTGCGCAAGTACGGCCCGGATGTCGCCGAGCCCAAGAAGAACGGCGAGTACAACTTCGGCTTTCTGGCCGTCGCCATGCTCAACTACGGCATCCGTCCCCTACTCGCGAGCTGGCACCCCGCGTTGGAGGACTGGGAAACGCGCCGCCCCGCCGATCGCTCGCGCCGCGACCACGAACATGCCTGGATCCGCGCAGGCGAACTGCGGACCGCGCTGCGCGACACCCGCAGCATCCTTACCGCCTACGCCGACCTCCTCGCCAGCGCCTGCGGCGTCCCCAACCTCCTTGCGGCCGTACCCGGCGCAGATCGATAGGCGCCACAAGCCCAGAGCGGGGCCAGGAGCTGGATGAGCTCTTCGAGCTGGCGGGTAGTGTGGTGCGGGTCGATCACGGCGGTATCGGCAGTTCGGCGGCGAACCGGGGAGTTTCGAGCCTCCGGGGGTCACCAGCTTGGCGTCGGCAGGTATGGCCTGACCGCTTTTCGTGAGGGCACTGAGACCGGTGAAGTCGGGCGGGCCCTATCGACCGGGGTACCGAGTCGATCAGGAAGTGCGGTCGCAATCAAGGTCTTCGGGGGGAGAGCTGGCCATATGGCGACTCCATTCGGTCTTTGTCAGGTCACGTCCCGCAGTTCCACATGCCGTCCGTCGCCAGGCTTCGACGGACATGTGCCACTTGATAATCCTGCCCCCTTCCGTAGCAGTCCACAGCAGGTCGCCAGCCGGGCTCAACACGATGTTGGTTTGGACACCGATTCCGTCCGCCCCTCCAGAAAGCGAGCGGTCTGGTGCTGGAACCGTGAATCGTCCGATCTTGTCTCCGGTGAGCGGATCCCACTGTGTGACTGCGCCGTCCGTCGAGAGGGTGACGAGGGTTTGTCCGTCGGCGCTGGCGGCGACGTGCCACGCCCCTCCGTTATCCGATCGCCACAGGATCTGGCGACGATCAATATCCCAGGCCGTTAGCGACTCGTCCTCACCGACAAGGAACACATGCCCGCTCCTTGAGGCGAGAGCGAGACTCAAGAAGCGCCCAGCTGTCGACGGCACCGACTGGCGCAGGTCTCCGGTAAGGGTGTCCCTCACACTTAAGCCGCCAGCTGGGCGTGCAATCACGGCAATCCTGCCGTCTTCGCTGAGGACAGACGCGAGCCCCCGATGCGAGTCATTCCTGGGCACCATGGGTATGGGAGTCCTGACCCTTCTGGTGGACGGGTCCACTACGTGGACCGCGCCATGATTCGTCACGGCGATAACCGAACCATCTGGACCCGAGGCGACAGAGATCACCCCTGACCCCAAGTCCTCCTCCGTCGGCAACTTGATGATGTCGGCCGGGGCCAGACGCTCGCCTTTCACATCCCAAAGGATCACCGCTGAGCTTCCGCCGGCAATCAGCTTCTTGCCATCCGCGGTAAAAGCCAAGGAGTAGAGGAAGTCGTCAGCGCTACCAGTGACGGGACGGCGCCTGCTCGGAGTCCACAAACGGATGGGGCCCGTACCTTGCCATCCGTCGCCCTCGAAGCTCCATGCCACCCCGTCGCCGGGCGGCAAGAGGGCTAGAGGCGGTGGCGAAATCACGGTAGCGCTATCGGATACCGTCTGACCTGTGGGCTCCGCTGTCCGGGACACCTGGTCCAGATCCCACAACGCCACCGTGCCTCCCGAGGCCGAAGCGAGGCGGTCACCTCGACCGGGTGAGAACACCATCACCGCGGGCGGAGCGACCCCGTCCAGTACCTGGATCGGTTCCGCAGCCTCTGCTGTTGACGAAGGCGATTCCGACACGATGAGACCCCTGGCAGTTCCCGCCGCGAGCCTTCCACTGTCGGCCAGAGCAAAGTGCCGCGCCTCCTCGGTAGGAAGTCTTGGGAACTTGCCGCACGAGTCGCGCTTGCTGCTACCGGTATTCCGCGGTGGGACGGAGGCCTCCGCAAAGACCAACCCGCGCTTCACGAAACCGAAGCACGTCCCTGACGGGGACGTGCCCGAGGCAAAGTGACCAGCAGGGGCCCTCATTCCCCATGGCTCCCCTACCTCGTTCAGCGCCGGGACGTCGAGTAGAGAGCCGCTCCCCGCTGGGCTGGATACAGTCAACCGGGTGCCCTTGTCCCGAAAGGACACCAAGGCGGAGGACGTCTGGGTTTCCCGAGTAGCAATCCTCCTGACGCCCTGGAACAGGGACACGGCGCCGTCCAAGGCACCGGCGGCGAGCCTCCCCCTGTCGTCGAAGGCCACCGAGGTGACGGCAGTCGGCATGACACCGACACGCTCCGAGTGCTTCTCTCTCAAGTGCAGACTGTGCACATTTCCCTTCTCATCGCCTACAGCGAGCATCCGCGTGCCGTGATCGAACGCCATCGCAGTTACCTTCCCCCGTACGCGTGTGCGGCTTAGGACTGACTTGCCGTCGTTCCGCCAGACACTCACCGTTCCCTCGTTGTCGCCGACTGCCACAAGAGAGCCGTCATCGCTAAAGGCGAGTTGGGTGACTGCCACATCGTTGTGCACGAACCGCACAAGATGCGGACTGGCCGTAGCCACGTGTTGCAGCGCAGACAGTGTCTCGGGAGTCCGCTGACGCCTGTAAGCCTCTACGGCCAGTAGTGAGGCGAGGTGGAGGTTGTCTGCGCTCAGGCTCTGGGCCGTGGCGGCGAGCTGTCGCGCGGTCGCCAGCCGCGTCTGCGCTCTGGCGGCATCTCGTTGCCGAAGCGCCACCACCGACGCCATTGCGGCGGTCACGGCGAGCGCGGTGAGTACGGCGATGGTGGTTCGGACCCACCGGACCGTCCTGCGGTGTTGCCGTACGTGGTCGCCGATCAGCTCGTCCTTGGATTTTCCGGTGAGCGGGGCCACGAATTCCGCTACGCATTCGAGAAGCCGTGGGTCGGCAGCGCTAACCTGTTCTGAGCTGCGTAGCCAGCGCAGATCCACCCACCGGGGTTGCTGGTTGAATACCTGGCCTATTTCCTCACGCGGCAGGGCGTCAGTGACCGACCAGTCGAAAGTTTGTCGGGCGGTGTCCCAGACGAGTATGCCGTCGGTCCATGCGATGAGGATGGTGTCCGGCGACCGGTGAGTCAGCCACCATCGAATCTCCTTGCGCACCCATGGGGACACCGCAGCTCGCGGAGAGGCCATAATCACCAGCCAGCGGGATCTGGCCAGGCCCGCCTCGATCTCCGGCCACAGTTGTGGGCTGGCCCCTAGGTTGGTCTCGTCCCTGAAGATTTTCAGACTGCGAGGTTTGAACCAGGGTCGGTCGAACCCCTGTGCCTGAGCCTGGAAGGCTTTCGCGACGGTCCTGTCCCAGGCATGACTGTATGATATGAACGCGTCATACTCGGTTCTGCTACCACCCTGAAGAGCCACTCTCTTGTCCCCGATCCTTAGGCGTGCCTGATGGCGTGGTTGCCGGAGGGTGTTCTGCCTGCGGATACCGCTGCGTCGACAGTGCGGCGACGGCGCCTGCGACTCCCCCAGTAACGGCGAAGAGGACCCTTCCCGTCATCTCGGTAAGACCTTAAAATGGCCGACCCTGTCACCCCCCCCCCCGATGGCAATTGCCGCAACGTGACACCTCGCGGCATTCCATCGCCAGCGAGTGGCTCGGGCTCTAGGTGCCAACAGGTCTACGCTCATTCGCTGCCCGCCCTCGAGCTCCACGGCGACGCAACCACCGGCCGCGCACCGTGGTACCCCAACGAGGAGAACGTAGCCCCAACGGTGAACACAAGTAGGGAAGCGCACGAACAGTGGTTGGAAGCGGTCAGGTGTGGCTTCAGCCGATCGGTTCAGCGATCACTGTCGCCGGTATTTCAGCCACTGCTCGAGCAGTTCACGGATCTGCGGCCCCACCACGTCGACGATCACCCTCTCCGGTGCCCGCTGATAATCGGCAGGGCGTCGTCCGAGATCGCTGGCCGCCCGTCAACGGCGATGGCCGACAGGACGGCGAGGCGGCAGGGGCCAGAACTCCTCCTGCGCGCCCCCGCGCTGACGGCCAGTGTAGCCACCTGCACAAACACGGTCACGAACCCTTGTCCGACCGCCCCAACGGGATGGCCTCGAACAAGGAGGCAGCGCCCATGGCCCTCGCCCCCCCCTACACCACTGTCGGGCTGATCCCGGAGATCTCGCAGCGCGTTGAAATCGCCGTCAACCTCGACCACGCCACCCACGCCCGCACCTGCGCCATCAGTCTTCCCAGCGCGGAGACGCAAAATTCGGCCGCAGGGCCCGCGAGTTCAGCATCCACATCATGGCCCAGGCCAAGGCCCTCCACCCGGCGTTCCCGACTGGTACTTCAACGTCGAGTTCGTCATCGACCAGACCGCGAGACCGTCCTAATGACGAGGGTCCGGGAGTCGTTCAGCTCCCTTGCACGGCCTGTTCGCGACCAGGCGAGACATTCTCAAGGTCAGCCGCCCCTCGACTGCGGTCGCACGGGGCACACGGTCGAGTACCAGCAGCTGAGGCCGCCGTTCCTGTTCAGCTGGCATACGTGTCTGACCGCAGGAGCGGCGCCACCCCGACGGTCCCGAATCCGCCTGCCCGGAAAATGGGTCCTGCAGGGCAGACCTGCGCCGGCTCCTGCAGGATATCCACGTCTATGCGCTGGGATTCGCCCGCCTCGCTGGGGTTGAGAGTGCCGAACTGCTCGTCGGTAGTCCGCACAAACGCTGACGCCGCCCCGGGCGGTCACTTAGGGTGAATACGGATGCACGCTGGGGGGCGGAATGGGCAGGAGACAAGGCGGTGACGACCTTCATGATGCTTTCATCTCCTACAGCCACGCCTGGGACAAGGCCGTTGCCGTCGCGTTCCAGGCGGAGCTGCAAGGGTTCGCCAGGCCGTGGTACAGGCCCCGTTCACTACGCATTTTCCGCGATGAGACCAACCTGGGGGCCAGTCCCGACCTCTGGCGGGAGATCGAGGCGGCGCTGAGCCGATCCAGGTGGCTGGTGCTCATGGCGTCGCCGCGAGCGGCCGACTCGATGTGGGTACGCAAGGAGATCCGCTGGTGGCTGAAGCACCGGTCGCGGGACACGATTCTTATCGCCTGGACGGACGGCGAGCTGGCCTGGGACGCCTCCAGCGGCACGTTCGACTGGTCTGCCA
This sequence comes from Streptomyces qaidamensis, assembly GCF_001611795.1. Lineage (NCBI taxonomy): Bacteria > Bacillati > Actinomycetota > Actinomycetes > Kitasatosporales > Streptomycetaceae > Streptomyces > Streptomyces qaidamensis. The sequence continues at coordinate 22,140 of NZ_CP015098.1, forward strand.
CTAACGCCCTGCCCCGCGAGGAGTTGGCCGCCGTTTTCGACGGCCGGCAGCCGCGCTGGGTGGATCTGCGGTGGCTGCGCAGCCCCGGTCAGGTCGATGGAGCCGACCCGCGGCTGCTCGAATGCGTGGCGGAGTTCGTCGCCCCGCTCGCTGGGAAGTCCAAGGACGAACTGATCGGTGATCACATACGCCAGCACCGGCGGACGGTGCGCCTCGTGCGCATGGTCATCGCCGCGCTCACTAGCCTGCTGGTGATCGCCGCCGCGGGCGGGATCACCGCGTACGTGCAACGCAACACCGCGCGCGAACAGACGCTGGCCGCCCAGTCCCGTCAACTCGTCGCCGAAGCCTCCTCCATCCAGGACTCCCAGCCGGAACTCGCCCGGCAGCTGCTTGTGCAAGCCCACCGCATGTCACCGACCGGTCAGGCGCAGGGTGCGCTGCTGGCCAGCACCTCGATGGCCCGGGTCATCCACACGGACGGCGACTCCCGCTCGGTGAGCTACAGCAATCGTGGAGCCATGGTCGTGACGGACGACGCCGTAAGGCTCTACGACCCGGCCACCATGGCGGTCCTTGCCACGCTTCCCGTACCCAAGAAGCACGCCACAGCCGCCACTTTCAGCCCGGACGGGGGCCTTCTGGCGGTAGGCAGCCGACGGGGTCACACGCGTCTGTTCGACGTGGCGGACCCTCGCTCCCCGCGACTTCTCGGTTCGCGCCAGGCCACCACCGACTCCATTGAGGGGCTGTTCTTCCATCCGCGTTCACCGCTGCTGCTCGTGGATGCCGACACATCCGGAGCCGCGCTCGACATCCGCGACCCGGCCCGGCCTCGTGTGACGGACTCGGACTTCGACGGCGCCGCGGCGATCAGCCCTGATGCACGCCTGATCGTCACCGACGGGCAGGACGACACTGCGCACCTGTGGACCTTGTCCGACTCAGGCCGTCTCACCCGCGCCGGAACCGTCGAGACGCCGGGGATCCCCCCGCTGGGTTCACGGCGGAACGTGACCTTCAGCCCTGATGGGCACATCCTGGCGTACGGAGGTGATGACAACAGGGTCCGGCTCTGGGACGTGGCGAACCCCGGCAAGCCGGCGGTGCTGGCCGACCTCAACGGACAGAACCTCGGCATCCGGTCGGTGGCCTTCTCCGGTCAGAGCACGGCACTGGCGACAGGAGCCGGAGACGGCTCCATCCATCTCTGGGACGTCTCCGACCCCATGCGGCCGAAGCCGGGCTCCCAGCTGACCGGACACACTTCCTGGGTGAACGACCTGGCCTTCAGCCCTGACGGCCGGTCTCTCGCCTCCGCCAGCGCCGACGGCGCGCCGCTGGCTGCGGACGGCACGGACAGCCTCAACAGCACAGTCAGGCTGTGGCCTGTGTCGGGCTCTTCCCGTTCCTCGGCAGCCGCCACCCTGTCGGGCTCTGGATCCGGCCCGCCCGCTTTCAGCCCCGACAGCACCCTCATGGCGGCTGGTATGCCCACCACCCTATGGGCCTTGGACGATCAGGACGCACCACGTAAGGTCTCCACTCTCCAGACCTTCAACGTCGGCGGTCAGGTGGTGGCGTTCAGTGCCGACGGGGCCACCATCGCCTCGGGAGTCCCCGTGGTCACGTGGGATGTCAGCAGCCCTGCTCGCCCTCGCTCCCTGACACCCACCGTGAAGCGTTCGGGCGGTGCCGAGGCCGTGAGCTTCAGCCCCACTCGTCCGGTCCTGGCGATCGGAGACTTCTCCGAGCCGGTGCAACTGTGGGACATCAGCCGTCGCGACCGCCCGGCACGACTCAGCGCGCTGCGCGGTTCCGACGCGGACGGACAGGGCCTCGCCTTCAGCAGTGACGGACACGTCCTGGCGACAGTGACCGACAGCGGAACCGTCCAGCTCTGGGACGTCACAAGCCCCTCCAAGCCGAGCCTGCGAGGTGTCGTCAAGCCGACGGCGGGGAGGGTCGGCGCGCTGGCCTTCAGCCCCCGCGGCCGCACGCTGCTCGTCGGGGACAGCATGGGATCGGTCACGGCGTGGGACGCGTCCGACCCCCGGCACCCCGTGCGACGGGGGTCGTCCGGGCGCCACACCGGCAGCGTCGAGGGCCTCGCGTACCACCGCGACGGCTCGCTCGCGGCCAGTGCCGGCGAGGACGGCGGCATCCGCCTGTGGGACGTTGGCAACTCGGCGCGGCCCCTGGAACTGACGTTGCTCAGCGGGGGCGGACGCTTTCCCTCGGCCACGCTCTCCTTCAGCCCCGACGGGCGGTTCCTGGCGGCCGACAGCGAAGGCGGGGTCCAGCTCTGGGATGTCGACAGGACGAGGATCCTTCAACGCCTGTGCAGGGATTCGGCTCCCATCACGCCCAGTCAGTGGGCCCAGTACTTACCAGGACTCGACTACGACCCACCGTGCGCGTAGGCGCTGTGGCCCGGGAGGACCAGTGACTCTCAGCATCGCGAACACCGGCCGGATCGCGGCGCTCACAGGCGTCATGCTCGTAGCAGTTGCTTGTGGTTCCCCGCAGCCGGGCCCGCGCATCTCCCCGCCCTCGCACACGTCCTCCGCCACGTTGGAACCGTCGTCGAGGCCCTCGCCGGCCACAACGAAGGCGGTCGGCGCCGCACCCGAGAACCTACGTGATACGGCATGGTCGAACATGCCCATTCCAGGTGACTTCTGTGACATTCCGGGTCTCATCCACTTCAAGGGCAAGCAGGAGGCCACTGCCTCCTCCCACACCTGGGGCACCGTGCACATCGACCGCTGGGACGTCGTCTACGGTGACATCGACGGTGACCGACGCGATGAAGCGGCTGTCCACATCGGCTGCGACACCGGCGGAGGAACCGCCGCCGGACAAATTGCTTACGGAGCCGTCGTGTTCCGCAACGTCCAGGGCCGGCTCATTGCCCTCGGCACCATCAAGCCGCAGAAGGAACCCTCGGGTGTTCACTGCACGCTGCTGGCGAAGATCGTTATGACTGCCGGCAAGGTCACCGCACACGAGAAATGGTACCGACCGACGGACAGCAACTGCTGCCCGACCGGTACGGCGACCACGGTCTGGGAAGTCCGGAACGATCAGCTCGTCCCAGGCGTACCCCACATCCTTTCCTGAGGCGGCCGGGCCCGCCAGCTACCGCTGCCCGGCGTCGCCTCCGACGCCTACGACATCCAGGACCGCCTCCGCGCCCTCGACAACACCATGCACCTACTCGCCCCCAACCCGGCCTCCGGGCACGGAGGCTACCTGGCCGTGGCCCGAGGACCGCGCCCAGGCCTGAGGCCGACAGGGATCAGGGTGCCGTAAGCAGAACGGCGGAGCGCAAGCTGTGGCGAGCGTGTCCAGGACCGGCGGCCTGAGGAGAGGGGAGTGACGCGGCGGGACGAGCTGGGGCCGGTTTGCCTGCTGCGCTGAGATCATTGAGGAGTTCGTTGGCAGCTTCGTGTCCGGAAACCAGGGTGCGCAGCGCGGGTAGGTCAACGTAGCGGTAGCTCTGCGGCGGTGGAAGGAGCCCGTGCGGCGCAGGTGAGCCAGCGGTACGGCGTCGGTCAGCAGGCGGGGCTAGTCCATGAGGAGGGCAGAGGCCTGGGCGGCGCCGTCCGTGTAGGCGGTGTGTTCAGCCCTGCTGACGCCGCAGGCGGCGCGGTGCTGGCGCCATACCTGGGCGGGTGTGGCGGTGTCCACGTCGGCGAGGCGAGCCGTTCCCTCCGCCGCATCGACCGCACGGGCGAGTGGCTGCCCGTTTCGGTAGCCGTGCAACTTCTCCAGGACACAACTCCCCGAGGGAGTCCTTCAGAGAAACTGCGCCATCTTGAAATAGCTGATCAGGTGCTGGGGTGACGCAGTGTCGGGGTGCTCGTGCTGGTTCCAGGGGCGGGTTTGTTGGATTCCGGTCCGTAGTCGCGGGTGCCGCTCCTACCCTCCAGCGCATGATGGACCCGAGGTGCTGGAGCGGATCTCCGCGCGGCGTGCGGAGCTGGACGGACTCGAGAACAGCGGGAGAAGCAGCTAGCGGAGGTGCAGGACGAGCGGGACGAGCTCGCCGTGGCCGAGCGGGTATGGCAGTGGATGCGCGAGCAGCTCGCCGACGAGCGCACGGAGGCCGACTCGCCGGTCGTCCAGGTGGCGGGGCATGGGCGAGGCGACGATCCCGTTGTGCCTGCCGGTTTTCGCCGTGAAGACCCCGGCAAGCGCCACAAAGCAGCGACCTCAAGAAGTTGATGGCGCCTGACCTCGCCGAATGCCAGGGCGGGCAACAGCTCGATGCCGCGTCTTCCCCTGAAGGCCCGCCAGACTCCAATGCAGATCTCCCCAGTCTCTGCAGGTCTGCCAGGACTTGAGCAATCCGGTCACGGCCAGCTGATCAAATGTGCTGACCAAGTCAGCGGGTTGGGTTCCGCAGGCGCGGGCCATCTGGTCGAGCCCTGTCAGACCGGTTCCGGTGTCCGGGTCGGCGTGTGCAGTGAGGTAGAGGCTTGCCAGCTGCGGCAGTGGGCCCGCCTTCGCCCCAGCCGTCGAGGGGCTGGCGACACGGAGTGCCCAGTCTGCTGCCTGCGTGCGGTCGGGGCGTGCGGGGGCCTGGCTGAGCAGTGCGGCATCGAGTAGTTCAGCCCCAACTTCGCTGGCGGCGCTTGCCGGGCTGATACGCAGCCATCGTGCATGTTCCAGCTCGCGCCACAGGTCTGGGGTGTCGAGGCGGAGGCTGCGCAGCATGCCTTTGGGTAGGCGGACCTGCATGGCTGTGTCCACGCGGAGCGCGCACTGCAGTGCGAGCAGGCGTGCTGCGGCCGGGGTGCTTTCGGGCAGCGCGGCAGCCAGGTAGCTGAGCATTTCGCGAACTCGGACCCGCTCGCCCGGGCCTCTGGGGATCCGTCTGCGGCGCCGGGGTGCTGTGGGCTCCGGGGCGCGGACGAGGGTTGTGTCGGGGACGACGGCGGCGTGTGTTGTTGCTGCGGCGCAGGCGCTGCAGGCGTCGGCGAGTCGCCAGAGTCGTCCGCCGCGTTCGCGTGCGAGGAGGAGGTGGATGGGGCCGGCGCAGCCGCGGTGGCGGGGATGCCAGCGGCAGCCGCGCTCGTGGCATCGACAGGTCCGCAGGTGGGGCGGGAGCAGGTCACCACGTGCATGTCGTGCGAGGTGCGCGAGAGCGGCCGAGCGGGCGGAGCCTGCGGTGACCTGTCCGCTGCCGCGCGGGCATTGGCGGCATACGAGGAGAAGCCCGCTGGGGTGTGGGCGTAGTTCCACGGTCCAGGTTCGTGGTGTCGCCGGGCATGCTGTGCGCAGCCTCATGGGCGCGTGTTCCTCCTGTTGCGTGCGCGCCGGTTTCGTCGGTGGCTGTGGGGCGACGGCCCACCATAGTGCAGAGGTCTGCCCTCTCGCCGCTGCCGCCACCTGCAGAAGTAGGGCAGAGGTCTGCACTGACAGGGCAGGGGTCTGCACCGTCGGATGGACGGGTGACGATCTTGCCGCCCGATCCGGACCTCGACGCGCTGCGGTTGGAGCTCGCGCGTCTGCGGGCCGCGCGCGGGTGGACCTACGACGAGCTCGCCGCCCGCAGCGGCCTGGCCAGGCGCACCGTCATCGAAATCGAGCAGGGCCGCACCATCGGCACGCTGAAGACCTGGCACGCGCTCGCCCATGCGCTGGGCACCCCGTTCGACGAGCTCTTCGGCACGCTGTGCCGCGGGCACGACCTGCCGGGAGCGAGCGGGGACTGAGTCCTCCGTCCGAGCGGCCACGGCGGATCACCCGAACCGACGAGACCACCTCGAACGTGCGCATGATCATTCGCATGCCAGTCGCATAACGTGCGGCCAGGCAGGTGACCCTGCGGCAGCGCTGCCGCAGGGTCGGCGTGGTGGCTGGCAGGTTCGCGCGCATGCGCTCCACACCTCCCCCATCGCGGCACTGGGACGGCAGCCCCATCACCCATCGCGTGCGCCGTTCCTTGCAGGTCACCCCCAACGGCGCGAGCCGGCTGCTGCGCTGCGGCCAGAGCGACCGGTGCCGCGAGTGCGGCAACCGGATCGAGTGGTACCACCGCAGCGACCGCCGGCCGGTGCGTCTGCATCCCCACGAACTGCCGACCGCCCAGGTACCAGTGGCGTGGCGCTGGCATGTCAGCTCCGGCGTCGCCAACCCGGCCGGGGACGGCAGCAGCTGGTGCCGTCTGCCGCACGCCGCCGTCTGCCCCGCCCGGGACACTCCCCCACCTCTCCCCGAGCTGGCCGGACTGCGCCGGTCGCTGGCCGTTCGCTCGCGCCGCCTGATCGACACCGGCACCTTCACCCCTGCCCCGGCCTCGCCGGACAGTCCGCCATCACGGCCAGCCGTCTGCCGGCCAGCCCGGCCCATCGTGCAGCTGCTGTACGTCCGTTATCTCGCCGCCCGGCCGGTGGACGAGATCCTGTGCGTCGCCCAGACCCGGCGCCGCCACCGCTGCACCAGCCCGCTACTCACCTCCGACGCCCCGGCCGGCACCTGGAAGCTGATGCCCACCACCGCGGCGGACGGCCAACTGGCCCTGCCCGCCGACGTGATGGCGGTATACGACCTCAGCCGCCTCCCCTACGCCGAGCAGCTGCGCTGGCGCGCCCAGCGCTGTCCGCAGCATGCCACCACCCCGACGGCCGCCGACCTGGCGGTGGCCGACTTCGAGCTCTTCGACCCGATCCGCCACCACACGCACATCCACACCCGCCTGCCCGCCCCCGCCCGACGCCCCGGCCCTGCGGGCCGTGCACGACAGGCAGCCCGACCGTGACACCGCACCACGCCGTCGAGATCACCCTGACCCGACCAGCCACCCACGGCGAACTTAGCGCGGCATCCGATGGCGTGCCTCTGGCCGCGAACGCGGACCGCACACGCCTGATGGCGCTCCACAGTGCACGCCATCCGGGCGGCGCCCTGCATGCGCTGCGGCGTCGGCTGGGTACACGCTTGCCGATCGACGTGCTGACCACGCACTATCCCGACCGGCACGGCCAGGTCGTGATCAACATCGCACTCAGCCAGGACGCCGACCAGGCCCTGCGCCAGGACGCCGCCGCCGTGGGACAGCGTCCCCAGGACGTACTCCGCCAGCGGGTGAGCGCAGGTGTTGCCCGGGACCAACAAGAACGCGCCCGCCGCCTGGAGAAACGGCTCGAGAGCCTGCTCGCCCGCCATACCCCTGAAGAGGTCCTGGCCTGCGCGGCTGGCCTCCTGCACGGCCGTCAGCACCGCCGCACATCGACAGCCCCGTAACGGTCCTCTTCTCTCCCCTTCCCTTCGCGTACAACGCGGCGGCGGCGATCTCTTTCCCTCCGCTCTGCGCCTCTCTCTTCTCTCTTCTCTCTTTCACGGAGCCCTCGTTGCGCACGCCCACCGATGAACAAGCCCACACCGTCGAGGCCTTTGAGGCAGGCCACCATCTCGTCATTCAGGCCGGCGCCGGAACGGGGAAGACCAGCACGCTCGGCCTGCTCGCCGCCAGCACCCGCCGCCGCGGCCGCTACCTCGCCTTCAACAAGGACATCGCCCGGGACGCCGCCACCCGCTTCCCCCGCACCGTGGTGTGCAAGACCGCCCATGCAACGGCCTACGCCGCCGTCGGCCACCGCTACACGAGCCGGCTCAACAGCCCCCGCCAGCCCGCGTGGAAGACCGGCCAGGCACTCGGCATCACACACCCGGTCCGCATCGGCTCCCACGAGATCAGCCCCAGAGCGCTGTCCCACACCGTACTGCGGACCGTGACCCGCTACTGCTACTCCGCCGACCGCACCCTGGCCCGCCACCACGTACCGAATCTGCGTGGCCTGGACACCGCAGACGAGCACGCCCAACTCGCACAACAGGCACTGCCGTTCGCCCGCAAGGCCTGGGCCGACCTGCACGACCCCGATCAGGGTGTGGTCCGCTTCGAACACGACCACTACCTGAAAATGTGGGCCCTGACCGAACCGAGACTCGAAGCGGACTTCCTCTTCCTCGACGAAGCCCAGGACACCAACCCTGTTCTGGAGAAGGTCTTCGCCGCCCAGCGCGCCCATGCCCAGCTCGTCATGGTCGGTGACTCCGCCCAGGCCATCTACGGCTGGCGCGGCGCCAGGGACGTGATGACCGGTTTCGACGCCATGCCCCTCACCCTGACCCGCTCCTTCCGTTTCGGCCCGCTGATCGCCGAAGAAGCCAACCGGTGGCTGGCGCTCACCGACGCCCCCATCAGGCTCACCGGCACCGAGACCATCCCCGCACAGGTCGGCGACCTCGACTGCCCCGACGCAGTGCTGTGCCGCACCAACATCGGCGCCATGACCGAGGTCATGCGCCTGCTCGGCGACGGTCACCGCGTCGCACTGACCCGCGGCGGGCACACTCTGGCCGCACTGGCACTCGCGGCCCGCGACCTCAAGGACGGCCGCCGAACCTCCCACCCCGAACTCGTCCTCTTCAGCTCCTGGGGCGAGCTGCAGGAGTACGCCGAACACGACCCCGCCGGCGGTGACCTGCAGCCCTTCGTGGACCTCGTCGACACCCACGGACCCGACGCCATCCTGGCCGCGATCAACCAGCTCACCGAGGAGAAGGTCGCCGACGTCACCGTCTCCACGGCCCACACGGCGAAGGGCCGCGAATGGCCCACCGTCAGAATCGCTGACGACTTTCCCCCGCCCAAGGACACCGATCAACAGGACGCGCACGGCCGCCCGATCCCCGAGCCGGTCAGTGACACCGATGCCCGCCTCGCCTACGTCGCTGTCACCCGCGGTCGGCATCACCTCGACCTCGGCGGCCTGTCATGGATCGGCACCCACCCCGCCACACCTCCGGCCGCCTGAACAGTGCGCGAGCGAAGGCCCGCGGAGGCTTGGCCGCGGTGCCGCGCAGCTTCACAGGTTTCCGGCTACCTCTTCCGGCAGTCCCACAGTCCAGGCAACTGGAGGATCGGGGAGGAACCGCTTCTCGGGGGCGTCTGCAACAACGTCCAAAGATCAAGGGCCTGTTTCAGGTGAAGGGTGACGTAGCGGTGCCCGAGTCACTCCGGCTGATGATCGGGGCCGCCGAAGTCTGGGCTGCTGTAGTCCGGACTGGTGAAACTCGGGCGCTGCCCCGGGGCTCCGCTATCGGGACGCGAAAAACCGGGGCGGTCGTAACCGAGGCGCGGCATACGGCTGGTCGGCGCTGGCGGCGCAGACAAAAGGGCTGCAGCACTGTCAGGGTCGGTCAGTGCCTCCCGCAGGAAGGGCAGGATGCCGCGCTCCAGCAGAGCCTTGCGCCACGCTTCTCTGGCTCGCCCCACCTTTTCGTTTATCTCGCCGTATGACATGTCATCAAGTGAAGACGGCCGACGACGGGAGATGGCCCAAACGAGGACAAGTGCGCCCGCAGCAACGGCCCCCGACACCAACCCAGCCGTGATCATGGGACGGGCGGCCTTCGACGCTGCATTGAACAGCGTGAGGGCGAAGCCAGCGAGGAGGAAGATCGCAGTGACCGTTGCGGACAGGACGGCGGCAGGCAGAGCGAAGAACGACAATGCCCTAGATTCGCCCGCCTCCCTCGAGGTTTGATCTACTCTGCGGGAATCCATCGCGCCGCCTGCTGGCGCCTCTGGACGTACATGCAGACCAAGCAGCGCTGCCAGAAGGCGACGTCCATAAGACATCCTGGCCCATCGCTGCGCAGCGACACCATCAACTCGGCGGCCGCTGGATGGTCCAGCACTGGGAACGGCCCCGCCGATTCGACGGCCCGGACCTGCTGGGCCAGGTCTGCCTGTGGCCGCCGGGCGGAGGGCGGAGCGAGAAGGGGCCGACGAGGAGGCGGTGGAAGCCCGGCCCGCGGACTGGTGCGCCGGGTCGGGCATTTCCTCGCGGACCTTCAGGTAGTACTGGTACTCCGTCGCTGCGGCCGCTGTGATGAGTGCGGTCGCGTTGAGTGCCATGGTGCGCAGTTGTTCGGGATTGAGTCGCCGTGCGGCTGCGGCCAGTTCAGGGCGATGTGGTGCGGAGCGCAGCGCCTCATCGAGGAGCCGCTCGTACTCTTGGCGGTCCTCGCTGAGCAGGTGCTGCGGAACGCTGTTCACAGCCCCTCCTCCCCCATCACCGGGCCGTGCCGCCATCGTGGCGCGCTGCGCCCATCGATGCCAGATCCCGTCCCGTCGGGCGCGTCGGCAGCCAGCGGGGTACTCGTGGGGCGCGCGGGCTCATGGAGTTGGGCTTCGTCCGCTGGGGGCTCTTCGGGGCCGGGATCCTGCGCGCGAGTGACTGCAGCGGGCGGCCTGGCCGAGGACCGGGCAGTGGGCCGTGAGCTCGGGTTTGGGGCGGAGGGATGGGCCGGGCCCGCAGAAGGCGCGAGCCCGGGCTCCACTGGGAAGAGTGGCGGCCCTACGGCCCCTGCGGGTCCGGTACCGGCCAGCGCGCCGGTGGCAGTGGTCCCGTTCTCTGCCGCCGTCTGCGCCGTCTCAGGCGCCGGGCGGTCACCGGTGATCACCTCGTTCACTGTCTGGACGCGGGTGAGTTGGGTGAGCAGCATGGGAGCCGACATGCCGACAACGAGTGCGGCGTACGCGCCGCTGATCTGTCCTGTGGTGCCGAACAGCACTGCTGCGCCGGCCCCCATGACGGTGTGCACTGCGGGTGCGACGATGTCGGTGGAGGGGTCGAAGTACTCCCGGAACCGCGGGGCTTGGTTGCCCGCTTGAAGACAGGCGAGGCGGACGGCTTGCCAGGACACGAAGCGGGTGTAGAGGTCCACGGCCCCCCGCAGCAGACCGCCCGCTGCGCCCAGCACGATCAACGTTGGGACGTCCACGCTCTCCCCTGGGTGACGGCGCTGACGCCTGGCTGGGAACACTTGGACACTGGGACAGCGTAGAGGCAGGACCAATGTACGAGGAAGGGCCCGATGTCGTTCGTCGGCCGCCTTCGTCCAGGACCGCTTGTGGTGGCCGGGGCAGCCCGCTCTCCCGGCCCGGAGAGCCTCTACCCGGTCGTGTGAAGAAGCCGAAATCGACGGAACTTTGCGGGCGGCCGGGCGTAATGCCATACATGAAGTCGATCAACGAAGCACATGTGGCGCAGCCAGGCCTGGCCGTGGTTGAAGTCGCGGCCGCCGACGACCAGACCGCGTTCGCCATCCAGGAGGCTCTTGCCGGGCGGTGGGCGACCGCGCTGGCGGACGGTGCTACTCGGGTCCCTGGTGAGCCCGGCGTACGGCTGCGCTGCTATCTGGACGTGCGTCAGGAGCTAGGTGAATTGACCTGAAGCGTTGTTCACGGCTGATGGGCGGTTGGCCGCCGAGTGCGGTGTGGAAGCGGTGGTGGTTGTAGGTGTGGGGAGGAAGTCTGCCAGGGCTGCAGTGCGTTCGTCGTTGGCGGTGCAGGGCCGCAGGTAGGCCCACTTGTCGAGCAGGGTGCGGTTGAAGCGTTCAACCTTTCCGTTGGTCTGCGGCCGGTACATGCGGGTGAGCGTGCCGACCGCACCGAGGTCGGCGACGGCTTGCCGCCAGGCGAAGCTCTTGCGGTAGGGCCAGGCGTCGTCCGTCACTGCGGCCCAGGTCAGGAAGTACGCGCACGTGGTGGCCTTCTCGTCGCCGTGACCTTCGCATCGCCTGCACCCTCATCTGTTTTCGGCGGCTCGTCTGCTGATGTGGGTCTGCAGCAGTTTCATCGCCAGGTCGTGGCCGTAGTGGTTGGCCATGTCCATGGGGGTACGGCCGTCTGGGTCTGCGAGCTCCGGATCAGCACCAAAGGCCAGCAACACGGCCGTGGTGTGCACAGTCAACGGCTGCCCGCTCTGCAGGGCCCCATCGCCCTCAACGTCGATCGCGTGCGTCAGCAGCGTCATGTTGCTGAAGACCTCGTCGGGATCGGAACCAGCGGCCAACAACCGGGCCAGGGCCTCAGCGTCCTCCTGCTCGACCGCTTGATGCGCGGGTGTCCAGTAGTCGCTCACCACGGCATTCAACCCTCCCCCACAGCACGCCTGCCAGCGACTATCTACGCCATCACATACCAATTGAGATGACGTCTAACCTTGTCGTTTAACGTCCAGCGTCGAACGCGGCTCGAACTTGATCAGCGTTCTCGCAGTTCGGCGGACGTGTAGGCGGCCTTCGTCTGATCCTGTGCTCCGTCACAGAGTGGATCAGCGCGAAGGCCGTGGTCGTGAGTTTGGTGCATCAGGGCGTCCTGCGGGATGCGTTCGCGGAAGTGTCACGCTTCCGGTCGGAGTTGTACGCGTGTCTGACCACGCGGGGCGACGCGTTGTTCGAGTTGTGCGACGCGCTGCTGTGCACGGACGGGCCGGTTCGGACGCTGGTTGATCTCGCGCTCGCGCCCGAACACCGCCGAGGTCACGGGGCTCTGTACGGCGGACTCAACCAGGGCCGGATCGACGTCGCACGGCTGCGTCGTGCCCTGACCGAGGTGCCGCTGCCGAGGGCGGCGGACGGTCGGCTCGTACTGGCCGTCGATGTCTCGCCGTGGCTGCGACCGGACGCCAACACCTCTGCCAACCGTGCCTTTTGCCACACCTTCGGCCGGGGCGAGGGCAAGCATCAGATGGTGCCAGGCTGGCCGTACTCGGTGGTGGCTGCGCTGGAGACCGGCCGCACGTCCTGGACGGCGGTGCTGGACGCTGTCCGCCTGGAGCCCGGCGCCGACGTCGCCGCCGTGACCACGGTGCAGATCCGCGAGGTCGTCGAGCGGCTAGTCACCGCCGGCCAGTGGCGACCGGGTGACCCGGAGGTCCTGGTCGTGCTGGACGCCGGATACGACGCCCCGCGCATCGCCCACCTGCTGAGTGACCTGCCCGTCGAGATCCTCGGCCGACTCCGTTCAGACCGGGTGATGCGGCGTCCGACACCCTCCCGCGAAGAGTTCCACCTGGCCAACCCCAAGGGCGGCCGGCCACCCAAGCACGGCGGCGAGTTCGTCTTCGGTGACGCCGCAACCTGGGGCACCGAGCAGGCCGTGACCGCCACGGCCACCCGGCTCTATGGGAAGGCGACCGCGCAGGCATGGGACCGGCTGCACCCGCGGCTGACCCACCGGGCCGCATGGCTCGACCACAACGGGCCGCTGCCCATCATCGAGGGCACCGTCATCCGCCTAGCCGTGGAGAAGCTGCCCAGCGGCGGAGTCAACAGGCCGGTCTGGCTGTGGTGGTCGCGAATCGGCGCCACCGAAGCGGACGTCGACCGCTGCTGGCAGTCCTTCCTCCGCCGCTTCGACATCGAGCACACATTCCGCCTGTTCAAGCAGACCCTCGGGTGGACCAAGCCCCGGCTCCGCAGCTCGGAAGCGGCCGACCGGTGGACCTGGCTCGTCATCGCCGCCTATGCCCAGCTCCGGATCGCCCGCCCGCTGGCCACCGACCTTCGCAGGCCCTGGGAAAAGCCGACCGAGCCGAACAAAATGACACCCGCCCGCGTCCGCAGAGGGTTCAGAAACCTGCACGCGAAGACCGGCTCACCCGTCGGCGCACCGAAACCCTCCCGTCCCGGCCCAGGCCGACCGCCCGGCTCGAAGAACCGCTATCCGGCTATCCGTCATGACGTGGGACGCGTCCTCGCCACCGGCGAGGCATACAGCCGTCCCGCCCACCACAAGGTGGGCACCAAACCCCGCAGAACAGGCTGACGAGTGACACAGAGGGCCAGCACACTGAGCGCATGCGCTATGAGGAGAGAGCCAAGCTCACAGTCGTGAAAGTCCTGGTCCAGCTGGCCGTCCTTGTCGCCTCACCAGTGCTGCTGATAGCAGGAGCACCGATCCGCCGCCGCTATCTCCGCTACGTCTACCGCGATGAGGCCCCGCAGATCCTGGACAAGGAGCGAGGTCGGGTCAGCGCCCACTACTTCGTGGTCACCAACCCAGTTCTGCAGTGGCTCTGCTGGCCCACAGAATCACTCGCCCGTCTCATCGAGAGCCGAGGTTAAACGACAAGCTAACTGGCTGTTCTCTATCCGCTCGTGGAGTCGATCGGGTTCGAACAGGGGCCTGGTCCGGGTGAGTCGGCCGGTGAGGATGCATGGAAGAAGGGCCTCTTGGTAGCTCGCGGATGTCGAGTCCAGCGAGGAGCAAGAGGCCCTGTTGTCGAAGTGTCGCGTGGTCACGGTTGCCGGGTCCAGTACGTCCACTCCTGGGTGTGACTGTCTCGCCCACAGGTTCGGGAACGCGGCCGACCTCCCGGGGCGTCGGCCCCGGTACGGCTCGGACATGAGCGATGACGAGTGGGCCCTGGTACGGGATCTGCTGCCGGTGCCGGGATGGCTGGCCGGCCGGGGCGGGCGGCCGGAGGGCTACTGCCACCGGCAGATGATCGACGCGATCCGCTACCTCGTCGACAACGGCATCAAATGGCGGGCGATGCCGTCGGACTTCCCGCCCTGGCCACGGGTGTACGCCTTCTTCGCCCGCTGGCGGGATGCGGGACTCGTGGCCGAACTGCACGACCGGCTGCGCGGTGCCGTCCGCGAGGCCGAAGGCCGTGATCAGGAGCCGAGTGCGGCAGTGGTGGACTCTCAGTCGGTGAAGGCGGACGCCACCGTCGCCCTCACCTCGCGGGGCTTCGACGCCGGCAAGAAGATCAACGGGCGCAAGCGTCACCTGCTCACCGACACGCTCGGTCTGCTGCTGGCCGTGCTGGTCACACCGGCCTCGGCCACCGACCGGGACGCCGCCCGCATCCTGCTGCCGACGGCCAAGGGGCGCTTCGGGCGGCTGACACGGGTATGGGCCGACGGCGGTTACACCGGCCATCTCGGCGACTGGAGTGCAGCACAGCTCGGAGTAGTCCTCGACATCGTCCGCCGCAGCGACGACACCCGCGGCTTCCGCGTCCTGCCCCGCCGCTGGGTCGTGGAACGATCACTCGCCTGGTGCCTGCGCAGCCGGCGCCTGGTGCGTGACTACGAGCGGCGCACCGACACCAGCGAAGCCGTCATCCTGTGGTCGATGACCATGCTGATGAGCCGCCGCCTGGCCGCCCGGCACCGGTGTCCTGTTCCGGTGCGGGCGGCATGAACCTGCCCGGTTTCGGTTCCACCAGCCAGCCCCGTTCCACCAGCCGCTTCAGCCGGGCCCTCGCACCTTCGACCCGGGAGGCGGACGCGCTGTCCCAGCCCAGCACCACCGCTGCCCGCCGGGCACCCAGCCCGTCGGCTCCCGCATCGACCGCGGCGGCCATCAACGCCTGATAGTCCGGCGACAGCTCCTTCACCTCGCTCGCGTGTCGCCGGTGAGGAACCGCCCGGCGCGGTCCGACCGGCTTCCTCCGCGACACCTCACCGGCCATGTCGGCGGGTGCATCCGCCTCGGCCAGCGCCTCCAGATACTGCTCCAGGCCGATCACCCGGCGCCGGTGCACCTCTTCCGCGTCCGCCAGAGCCGTCCGCACCCGTTCCAACTCGGCTTCGAGTTGCTTCACCTGCGCGGCTGCGGCCTTCTGCCGTGCCTCCAGAACCGCCCGCATCGACGGCATCCGCCACCCCCACGACCTCTCGCCCGGCAACAAGCCAAGGCTCCCGCGGCAGCAGCTACTTCATGTCTGACCAGCGAGGACGTCACACAAGGTTCGGAAAGAGAACGGCCTCTTAGAGGTGCTAACAAAGGCGTTGGACGTGTCGGTGGGTGATGAGACAGGTGGCGAGGCCGAGTAAGGCTTCATGGATGTCGTCGCGTCGTTCCCAGCGGATGCGCAGGCGGCGGAAGCCATGCAACCAGGAGATGGTGCGCTCGACGACCCAGCGGAAGATGCCCAGGCCGGAGCCGTGTGGCTGGCCTCGTTCGGCGATCATGGGCCGGATGCCGCGTTTCCACAGCTGTCGCCGGTACTTGTCATGGTCGTAGCCGCGGTCCGCGAAGAGCAGGTCTGGCCGTCTCCGCGGCCGCCCGACCGTGCCGGCCACGGGTGGAACCTTGTCCAGCAGCGGGATCAGCTGAGTGACGTCATTGCGATTGCCGCCGGTCAGCGACACCGCGAGCGGGATGCCCTGGCCGTCCGTGAGGACGTGGTGCTTACTGCCCGGCCGTGCGCGGTCGACCGGGCTGGGCCCGCTTTTGGGCCCCGTCGGGCCGCCCGCACATGGGAGGAGTCGATCACCGCCCTCGACCAGTCCAGCTGCTTCGCCGACCGCAGCTTCTTCAGCAGCACCACGTGCAGCTTCTCCCACACACCGGCCTCGTTCCAGGCGGCCAGGCGCCGCCAGCAGGTCATGCCCGAGCCGAAGCCCAGCTCCTGGGGCAAGTACTCCCACTGGATGCCCGTGTGCAGCACGAACAGGATCCCGCACAGGGCTTGTCGGTCCGGCACCCGCGGCCGGCCCGCCATTAGCTTCGGCCCCGGCTCGGGCAGCAACGGCTCGATGAGCGACCACAGTTCGTCCGACACGATCCACGGCCGCGACTGACGTTTCCCCACGACCAGACCAACGACCACCCAAGCCGAAAGTCACATGATCAACAACTTCTGTTAGGACCTCTTACTACGACCAGACCGCGGTGACGTCCGCCTCCGGCCTGGACATCGACCACATGGTTCCCCTGGCCGAAGCCTGGGACAGCGGCGCCTCCGCCTGGACCGCGCAGCGCCGCGAGGCCTACGCGAATGACCAGGGTGCCGAGGCCAGCCTGGTCGCGGTCACCGCCCGCTCCAACCGCAGCAAGGCCGACCAGGACCCCGCCCAGTGGATGCCCCCGGCCTCCGACGTCCACTGCCGGTATGCCGTTGAATGGACCGGCACCAAGCTCCGCTGGAACCTCAGCGTAGATGACGCCGAACGTACCGCCCTCAACGACCTCGCCGCCGCCTGCCCCAACCAGACCGTCACCTACACACCCGCCGCTTAGCCCACCGGCCTGCTGGTTGTGCCATGGCATGGCATAGGTAGCGGGGACGACTTGGTTGCGCGGCAGCCTCGACGAGCTCCGTCGGGGCTGCCGCGTTCCAGAGTCCGGACCGGAACCGTATCGGACTCGCCATACGCGGGGGTCAGACGCGGCCGTCGGCGGTGTGGAGCAGTTCGTCGGCTGACCTGTGCTTGGCTCATTCCGAGCGCGGCGGCGAGGTAGGCTCGCATTTCCCCTGCCATCCGTTTGAGTGCGGCGATCGCGGCCTGTACTCGTTCCCCGACAACCTCACCATGGCGTTCAACCTACCGCTGTCCGTGCCAGGGTGTGTCTGCACCGCGTCACGCCCGGATGGGGCCCGGTGCGGTGTCTCGGGGTCGGTTGGCGGGGCGCCAGGTGCGGATTTCCAGGTGGAGGATGTGGGCGTCCGCGCGAATGCGCCCGGTTTCCACGAGCCATTGGTGGACGGCTGCGGTGACGTCGCCAGCTGCGGCGTTGACGCGGCGGGCGAAGTCGGCGGCGTCGAAGCCGCCGGTCTGGGCGGATCCGTAGGAGCGCTCTTCAGTGTGGTCAGCGCGTTGGATGACGTCGCGGCGGATGCCGGGTGAGTCGGTGCGGCTGCCGGAGGGGAGTAGGTAGCCGGTCTTGGCCAGGCGGACGGTGAGGGCCAGGCGTAGGCCTCGGCGGGCGGCTTCGGCGATCAGCGGGCGCAGGCGGGCGGAGCCGGAGGCGATCGCCTGGGCGCCGACGCGGCCGGTTCCAGATCCACTGGGTGTGATGAGGACGGCTTTGCCGCGGACCCGGGCGTGGGAGCCGGAGGCGGTGGTGCGTCGCTGGGTGTGGCGGGCGGCGATGGCGGCGAGTTCGGGCAGTTCGGTGATGCCGGCGGTTTCGATAGCAGTGAGGACTTCGCGCAGGGCCGTGACGAAGGCGGCTCCTTTGTTCTTTGTGTAGAACTGCGAGACCAGGGAGGGGTCGCGGTTGATGATGCGGGCGATGTCGCGTCTCGTGTAGCCGACGTGTTGGATTCGGTCGGCGAGTCGCGCGGCTTCGTTCAGCTCATCTTGTGGCGTCGCCTGTTGGCGGCGAGAGCGGGGGGGCATCAGGTCTCCTGGCCGGGGGAGGCGAGGGCGGCGCGGCCGGCGTCGCGCAGAGCGAGGAGGTCCTCTTCGGTGGTGGGTGCTGTGAGGGGACCGTTGAGGTGGCCTCGCAGCAGGTAGTCTCCGGGCTGATGGTGGTAGGGCCAGTTCTGCGGTGTGGTGAGGTAGACGGCGTCGGTGCGGAAGGCGACGACGCTGCCGGGCGGGGTGTGCAGGGCTCCGGCGTAGGTGTCGTCGTCGCGGTGGCGCTGGGTGAGTAGGGCGGCCCGTGCGCCGGACCAGATCGCGGCTGTCCATTCGGGGTGGGCGTTGGTGTCCCGGCTGTAGCCGCTAGGGCGTTGCCAGGTGATCAGTTCGTCGTCGAAGCCGATGATTTCGGCGTCGGGCGGGACGTCTCGCTCCATGGTGCGGGGGGTGGTGCCGGTGACCATGCGGGGGCGTTGGGCGAATGCTCCGATGCCGTACAGCAGGATGGCGCGCACCGCGCGGGAGGCGAGGTGGGCGGCGCGGGCCTGCTGGGCGTCGCCCTGAAAGTGGGCTTGGGCGGAGAGGTTGGTCCAGGTCTCTTTGAGTTTCTTGGCCCAGTCGTCGAGTGGTTTGCCGTTCTCCCACAGGATGCCGTCCAGGATCTCGACCTTCCACGGTGTGATCGGGTTGGACAGAGCGGTGTGGATTTCAGGGCCGCCGGCCCAGGTGGTGAAGGTGGTGCGGGGCTGGCTCGGGTAGTGCCAGGCACGCTCGCCCGGTGCCGGGGCGGGTAGGAGGCCGACGTGGTTCCAGGTGTCGGGAACGGTGACCCGGACGTGCCAGTGGCCGCAGCCGTACAGGGCCCGGTTCTGTTCTTTCTCGCTCCAGGCGGCGAATGTGGCGGCGGTGATGCGGCGGGGGGTGCCGACCGGAGATTTCCAGGTGTGCTTGGCGTAGGCGAAGGTGCGGTCGTATTCGACGAGTTGGGGCAGTTGGGCGGGGACGCGGGGTGGTGTGATGAGTTCGTTGCGGCCTTGTCCTGCGGTGGCGTGCAGCAGGCCGCGTAGTTCCTCGGACAGGACGGGGAAGCCGTCGGCGTACTGGCCGCGTTGGGGGATAGTGCGGGTCCACAGGTCGCGGCCGGTCTGGGAGGGGGAGCCCATCACGACGGCGTCAGGCCAGTGGCGGCGCAGCGTCTGCCACAGGAGGACGAAGGCGTCGCGGACGGTGGCGGGGTCGTCGCCGTCGAGGTCGAACCATTCCCCCACCGAGCGGATCTCGCAGTGCTGGCTGCCGTCTTCGCGCTGGTAGCGCCCTACGGGGTTGCGGGCGTGGACGAAGTGTCCGGCCATCCGGTCGCGGCCGCGGCCGGTGTCGGTGCGCCAGCCTGGGGTGGGGGCGTTGAGCCAGGCGGCGACGGCGTCGCGTAGGTATGGGTAGCGGTCGGCGTTGCGGTGCCAGGGGGCGCCTGCGGTGATGTAGATGCGTTCGGCGCCTTCGGGGAGGGTGTCGGAGACGGCGGTGAGGATGTCGGCGGCCGTCTGGTTGCCGAGGTCGAGGTGGTGGGTCTGGTGGCGGTGCACCAGGACGCCGGTGGTGGTGTCCAGGAAGACGGTGGAGCGGGCTTGCTGGGTGAAGTTGGGCCGGGTGGAGGCTAGACCCGCGGTGTGGGTGCACCAGGCGTCGCCGGCTTCGCCTTCGGGGATGGAGGGCAGGCTGCGCGGCGTATTCGGTGTCGTAGGCGCCGCTTGCTGGGGGCCGTGGGTGTTCTCAGCGGCCGGATCCGGTGAGGGTGCGGACTGTGGATCGCGGGTGGTGACGTTGGCGGGGGCCACCGCTGCTGTCTGGTCGACCGGTTCGGGCTCGCTGTCTGCGGCGGGGGCCACGGGTTCGGCGGCTGAGGGCTGCGGTGGGGATTGATCGGCGGCAATGCTGTCCGGGGCCAGGGCCGGGGCGAGGGAGACGATGTCGGCCACGCTCAGTCCGGCTGCCGGGGCGATCCGCTCGGCCTTTGCCTTCTCGTAGGAAGCGAGGTGGGCAATGCGCCGGTCGCGTTCGCTTTCCAGCCGGGTCAGTTCCGCCCGGGCTTTCTTGATCTTGTCCCGCACGGTGCGCAGGTCGGCGAGAGCAGTGTTGTAGCTCTGTGCGTCCATCGGGGCTTCCTTGTCCGTGCCTGGGAGTTCAGCCGGTGGTGTTGGTGGGGACGTAGGCGATCGCGCCACCCGAGTGGGAGGTGAGCCGGGCGCCCAGCAGCAGCTCGGCGAGCCGCTGGTCGGCGTCCACAGGGGAGGTGATCACAAGCTGCGGAGCGGCGAGGTCGGTGATGTAGCCGGCCAGCCGGGCGTCGGGGAAGGCGCACCGTCCCTGGTTGTTCTTCTCCCACCGCTCCAGGCCGGTAAGGACGGCCACCACGTAGCCCGAGAGGGTCACCGGCAGCACTCCCCCAGCCGCGACGCTGGCCGCGTCGCATCGCCACCAGCCACGCAGCGCCTTGAGGATGTCGTCGGGGGTGAGAGAAGTCGCGAAGCCGATCCAGGCCCGGTCTGGCTCGCCGACTCGCTGGGCGGCGTTGACCCGCAGTACGGCGATCTCCTTGGCCTCGATCCGACCGAGGGCTGCATGGTGGCGTGCGCTGAGGGATTGCACTGCAGTGAGGGGGATCATGACCCGCACGCCGCGGCGAGAGAGGCCGGGCAGCAGTCCGGCCTGCACGAGGCGTCGGAAGGTGGTGACAGCGCAGCCCAGCTCCTCGGCTGCCTGCCCGGTTGTCAGCAGCACCGAAACCACACCCCTATATGCGCACTCTGATATCTGATTAGGCATCACAGTAGGAGTTGTTGGAGGTGCTGTCAAAGGAGCAGCGTCGTGGGTCTATCCCCCGTGCTCCCAGGCCTCTTCCACAGCGGGCCCGTCAGCGTCGATCTTGAGGAGGCGGGAGGCGATACCGCCCTGGTTGCGGCCGAACTCCTGTGCCAGCTCGGCCAGCGATGCGCCCGTTACGCAACATTCGGCCAGGCGCTGGTCTTCGGTACTCCAGGGTTCGTAGGCGTTGGGGTGGGTCTTGCGCTTTTCGGCGACTGTGTAGGCCTTGGGTTTTTTCTTCGGTTCGGCGTGTGGGGCGGGTACGTCGTCGACCGGGAAGGGGATGAGGTTGAGGCGGTACAGCGCCCAGCGCAGGGCCTTCTCCCCGCGCCCCAGGGATTCGGCCATTTCTTGCAGGGAGGTACCGGCGAGGAATGCGGTGCGTAGGCGGTCCTTCTCCTCATGGGTCCATCGGGCTCCGCGACGGGATGGTTTGGCCTTCGGGTCGGGAGCGCTGGCCTGAGCGGGGATCGCGGGGGTAGCGGGTGCCGCAGCCTGGGTTGCCGGTCGCTTGCGCAGGGCCGCCCAGTCCGGTTCGTAGGTCGTGGGGAGTTGCTCACGGAAGGCATTGAGCAGTCTCAGGTAGGCATAGGTGTCGGCCGTGTCGGCGCTGTGCTGGCCGGCCTCCCAGTCGGACATGACTTCTGGCTCCTCATTGAGGGCGTCGGCGACTTCCTCGATGGTGGCTCCCCACAGTTCACGCAGTCGACGCCGTTCTCCGGGCGGGGGGAGCTGCGGGGGCCGGGGGCCTTGGTTGAGCAGATGGTCCTGAGAAGTGATGTGCGCGTCCATAGTGTGCCTGTCAGGGGTATCGGTGACGGTGTTGCTGCCGGACCGTCGGCGGCTGCGCCGATCGCGGTTGCGGGCAAGGACAGGAGTCCGAAAGAACGAAGGAAGGTGTACGGCACTTGGGCACGCCCGGACCATCAGCTCCGCCGCCCGGGCCGGGGATGCCGGCGCCGAGGGGCAAAGACCTCCGCCTGGTCTCGGCCTCAGCGCCTGAGGGCGGGGTGTGGCCACCCGCTCCGCTGGATCTCAGCATGCCGCACCAGCAAAGATGTGCGGCTGCGCGCAGGGAACGATTTTTCTGATCTCGTATGCCATGTGACCTGTGCGGATTCGGGGAGCTGATGCAGCGGGCTGCTCCCCGAAGGGGGATGCTTACGAACGTATGTCCCATGTGTGGGCTGCCTTGGCCTGCTTGGGGACTCGTTGCATCGGCGCGAGATCGCTGATGCGGCCCGGCCCGCCGCGGTCCAGGTTTGGGTGGTGTGCGTCTGGTTCGGGATGCCAGCCCAGCCGGCTGCTGTCAGGTATGGGCCGCTCGTGGCTCCCTCCGGCTCGGTGGGGCTGAGGTCGCCGGCATCCTCCCGACCGCTCTTGGCGGACTTTCGCGCGACCTGCGTTACGAATCGGGCGGGAGCATGCGGCCCCCGCAAGCGGTGGATGTTCCTGAGGTCTGGACGTGTAGTCAGGGCAGGTTGTCCGCAAGCGCAGGCGTTACGAAAAGCAGCACTGCGGGGTGTGGCGCTAGCGCTGGGGCACAGGCTTCGCGCCCGTCACGTCTGCGCAGGCCAAGAGGGGTGCAGGGTTCTGTGCGCAGGGGCGTTGCGGGTTGGGTGGTGACACGCATGAAGCCGACGCACGGACCGGTCTGCAGGCCGCGAGCGGTGTCTATCTGGCGGCGGAGAAAGGGGGCCGGAACCGTATTTAGGGTCCCTCCTTGGCGTGACGTGTCGCGGTTCGTCTGATGGCCGCTTCTGCGGTGCGGTAGCCGTGGTGGCAACACGGATACGGAGGACATGGACGTGGTGCGTCAGGTGCGCTCAGTTCGAGCGCGTGAAGGTGTGGCCATTCAGCGGTTCAAGTGCGCTTGGTGCGGGCTGGGATGGAATCGGCTCCCGAAGCCGGGCAGAGCCCCGCGTTTCTGCTCGGACGCCTGCAAGCAGGCCAGCTGGCGCGAGAAGGCTGCCGTTGCCCGCCGCATCCGGGACGAGCAAGTCGCTCTCTTCCACGCCGAGTTTGATCAGATCACCGCGGCAAAACCGCTGCCCCTCACGCGGGTTGTGCCTCTGCTGCACGGGCTGGCGGGTTCGGATCCGTCGCACGGGCTGCCCGTCTCCCGGCTCTACAGGACCGCGGCAGCGGCCTGGCATCCCGACCGCCCGGGCGGGAACCACAAGGTGTTTCAGCTTCTGCAAGAGGCGCACCGGCTGGCCCGGCTGCACGCACTGTGATCCCGTCGGCGCTGGCACCGCAGCCGGCTTTCACAGGATGGGACGGCCTCCCGCGACGAGGACTGCGTGAGTGCGGCTGCGGTACCAGAGCAAGCCGCCGGTTCGCCTGGGCACATGTCTGTGTCCCGGTGAAGCCGGAGAGCCTGCGCCTCACCCGATGGTGGGATTCTTCTGAGGCCTGTCATTCCTGTGGAACTACCGATTCATGCAGGTGGAAGCGGCGCGCTGAGCGCAGTGGCGGGGGTTGGGGCTGTGCGCAGGTTCTGACACGGGGCCAGGAGCGGCGGCTGCGCCCCTAGACTCGCCCCCCGACAAGCGGCTTCTTCAAGATCCGGGGGGGGGAACCGGCCGTGCAACTGCCCGCTCTGCACAGCATGCTGCATCAGGCCAGCGAACTGGCGGCGACGAAGAACGCCTCATTCGAAGCGGTGTGCCGCCGTGAAGAGGACGCGGAACGTGTGCTGGCGGAGGTGCGCGCCGAGAAAGCGGTGCGAGCTGGCTCGGCGCAGAGCGCCAACGAGTTGGTCACCGCTCTCCAGGAGAAGATCCAACGGCACACGGCGAGTACGGGCCCGAAGACGGGGCCCGACACCGCCGAGGAACCCGGCCATGGTGATCCACCGACTGTACGGGCATCCATCCAACGGGCGACCCGCGAACTCCTGCTGGAGCAGGGAGAAGCGACGACGAAGGAAATCCGTGAGCACATCGAGAAGGTGCTGCCCCACGTGAACGTCAAGAGCACGAGTCCGGAACTGACGCACCTGGTGAAGCAGGGGTTGCTCGTGCGCCCGCGCGGGGGCGTCTACCGGCTTGGCGGTGAGTGGGCCAGGGCCGAAAACCGCTGAATCAGCTGGCCTGAGCATGCGCGAAAGACCGAACACCGCCGGTGTGTGGTAGCCCGGCGGTGTCACGGTGCGCATGTAGTTGGCCTCACGCGCCCCGTCACTATACCCAGCGTGCGGAGGGCGGTGCGTGGTGTGTCATCCGCACGTGCAGCAAGATCAGAAAGGCCTCACGCACATGGAAAGTCTGTTCTCTCACGCCGGTGGCTCTGCCCCTCCCGATGCTGTCTGCGCCGAGTCCTTGAAGGAGGTCGTTGTCCGCTCTTCCGTATCCGGGCAACGGACATCTCCGACCGATCGCGCCAGTGTGCGGCGCCAGTGGCAGATCGCGCTGAATGCCGCCCTCGACAGCGGCGAGGAGAGGCGCACTATCTCTAGCGCAGACGTGGCGCGCAAGGAGGATGTGACCACTGAAACCGCCACTCAGACTCTGCGGTTCTGCTGTGAGGTAGGTCTGTTCAGCGGCGGGCGCGGGAAGTTCGCGGTCACCGAGGCCGGCTGGACCGTTGTGCAGCGCTGGCAGGAAGACCAGACCTACGCGCGGCTGCTGCTGCAAGGGGTTTTCGTTTCGCACTGGTCGGTTCCAGTGGCGGATGTCGCGTTGCGGCCCGGTCCGTTGCCGGCGGAGGAGTTGGGCAGGCGCCTTCTCGGCGACCTTCCCGGCAAGCCGCGGCGCGGCATGTACCTCGTGGAGTGGCTGGCGCTGGCGCTGTTGGTGCACCGCGACCAGCAGGGCATGGTGTGGCCCGCGCCAGCATTGAGGGCGGCGGCCAGCTCAGGAGTTGGGGCTCTGCCTGCTCC
The DNA here is from genome assembly GCF_001611795.1 of Streptomyces qaidamensis. Taxonomy (NCBI): domain Bacteria; kingdom Bacillati; phylum Actinomycetota; class Actinomycetes; order Kitasatosporales; family Streptomycetaceae; genus Streptomyces; species Streptomyces qaidamensis. The sequence goes on from NZ_CP015098.1 coordinate 46,798, forward strand.
GGTGCGAGAGGCAGAGCTTGAGCAGCCTTCCGGGCAGGACTTGGATGCCTTGATGGGCATGACCAACCGCAAGCTGGACGAGCTCGACGAGCAGGATCCCCAGCGTTTCCGGGCCTTCCTTGACAACCTGACCCAGCTGGTGAAGTCCTTGCCGGCCTGACATCGGCCAATCCCCCCGTGGCTCGTGTGGCGCCGCGGGCGTGCTCGCCGCTGGCCCGGAGCCGCGGGATGCCCCTCGGTAGAAACAGGACGCTGCGCACATCCGCAGGCAGCAGCGGTCCTTCACGACGGCCTGGCACTGGCCTGTGCCGATGACGGCCTTTTCCTACTTTCTCGCACCTTCCGCCTGTTCTGTATGAGCACGCACGCCTGCCCTCCCTCGGTCCGCCGCCGATGGGAGGACTGGCCAGCGGCTGCCTCTTGCATCCAGGCCACCGCCTCGGCCGTGCCGGGCGACGTCTGAAGTCCTGGTCTTCCCCCGTACAGGAGTTATTCGTGATCTCTTCGCCTTCCATGGCACAGCGGTCGGGCTCGTGTCCTGCATCACCCGCCAGACGCCGCCTCGCCGATCCGGCTCGCATGACAGCACGGTTCGTAAATCCTGCCGGTATCGAGCACGAAGCGCCGTGGCTTGAGGTGGCCGGCGAACAACGGCTGGAGGACTGTCTGCCCGTGCGGCCCTTCCCGGTGCTGAAGGGCCGCCGAGTGGCGCCGGGTTGGTGGTGGTCCGCGACCAACCACGCTCTGGTGCACTACGGATTCAAAGCCATGCGCACGCAGGTCATGCTGCTGGACCATGACCCGCAGGTGGTGGCACTGGCCTGCCGGCCGGTGGAGTTGCTGTGGCGGGGCCGGGGCGGCAGGGTTGTCTCCCACGCCCCGCACCTGATGGCGCGGCTGGCAGACGGCAGCGGGCTGCTGGTGGACTGCGTGGGCCGTTTCGGAGCGGGGCGCCGGCTGGTGAGGCGAGCTGTCCATCTTGAGGCCGCCGCTGCCACGGCCGGCTGGCACTACCGGTTGGTCGGGTTCCCGTCGTCCGCTGTGGAGGCCAACGTGCGCTGGCTGGCCGGCTACCGGCACCCGCGGTGCGCGTGCGGCCGGTTGGCGGAGGTGGCCGCGTGTTTCCGCACCCCGCGGGCCCTCATCGAGGGAGTGCGGTTGCTGGGGGATCCGATCGCAGTGTGGCCTTCGGTGTTCCACGCTCTGTGGGCCGGTGTACTGAAGACACCGTTGGAGCGTCCGCTGCACGAGCGGGCCGTCGCCGTGACCTCCGGGGTGGGGGCGGAGCGGTGAGCCGGCCGGTGCTCACGGTCGGTACGGCCGTCACCTGCCGCGGCCAGGCGTGGACCGTTGCGGGTGTCGAGGGGAGCATGACGTCCGGCGCGCGAATCTGGCTGGCCAGGCAAGAGGCAGAAGACGGTCTGGCGGTGTTCGGCCTGACTGAGCTGCTCGGTGATCCTTCCTTCGCTCTGGCGGGTGGTCCGCCGCGTCTGCGGGTGCCGCAGATGGGGTTGCTGTCAACCGTGTCTGAGGACGAGCAGTGGCGGGCGTTCGCGGTGGAACGGCATGTCCGCGAGGTAGAGACCGGGCAGCCCACACCGGGTGGCGAGGACCCGGTGAGGCCTCAGTACGACCCTGATTCCACGACGCTGGCCCAGCGCGAGCAGGCGAAGGCCGACGAACTGGCCTTACAGGGCTGGGTGGGCGTGAGCCGGGCAACGGTGCGCAGGTGGCGTGGACGCTACCGGGCGGACGGCGTGTGGGGGCTGGTTAAGAAGAAGGGCTGCGGCTCAACGCGGTTGGACCGGGCCGATCCCCAACTCCTCGAGGCGCTGCGCGCCCTGCTTCCTGAGGAGGCTCTTCGCTCCCGTTCCCGGGGGTGGAAGACGCGGATGCGGCGGGAGGTGCGGTGGTGGCTGGATGACAAGCACGGTGAGCAGGCGGTCGCGGTGCCGCCGAAATCCACGTTCAACAAACTCATCGACGCGGTGGAGGAATCGCTCGGGCTTCAGGGGACGGTGGCGCAGCGGCGCGCCCGCGTTTCGCGCCCGACCCCGCCGTTCAAGCCGACGCTGGCGCTGCGCCCGGGTGAGCTCGTGATGATGGACAGCACCCCGATGGACGTGCTCGTGGTCCTCGACGACGGGGTGGCCGGTCGGCTGGAGCTGACTACCGCTGTTGATGTGACGACGCGCAGCCTGTGGGGAGTACTGCGGCCAGCCGGCAGCAAACTGACCGACGTGGCGGTGCTGCTGGCGCAGATGATGACGCCGATGGTGATGCGGCCCGGCTGGGACGCCTCGCTGTCGATGGCTGCGTCGGTCGTGCCGCATGAGCAGCTGATGGGCATGGACGAGCGTCTGAAGGACGCGGCGGCTCGTCCGGTCATCGTGCCCGAGACGGTCGTGGTGGACCAGGGCAAGGTGTTCGTCTCGCCCGCCACCCGGGCCGCCTGCGAGAGCCTGGGGATCTCGCTGCAGCCCGTGCCTCCGGCCAACGGGCCGGCCAAAGGGCACGTGGAGCGGCCGTTCGGTTCGATCAACTCACTGTTTTGCCAGTGGCTGGCCGGGTTCACCGGTTCGAACGTAAGTGAGCGCGGCTCCAAGGTGGAGAAAGAGCCGCTGCGGACCGTGGCGGAGATCCAGGCGCTGTGGGACGAGTTTGTCGTGCACTGGCATCACCGCCCGCATTCTGGCCTGCGCCATCCGCTGATGCCGAAGAAGGCTCTCACGCCCAACCAGATGTGGGCGGCGCTGCTTCCGGTTGCGGGGTATGTGCCGGTGCCGCTGGCTGCGGACGACTACGTGGAGCTGCTGCCGGTGCGCTGGCAGCCGATCACGGATGCCGGCATCCGGTTCGACTACCGCACCTACGACGATGCCTGCCTCAACGACCACCGGGGGCAGGACTCCGGGGTGGCCTCGGAGAAGGGCCGGTGGGAGGTGCACTACAACCCCTACGACCCGGTCCGGATCTGGGTCCGGCTGCCGGAGGGGTTCCGTGAGGTGGCGTGGATCCACGCCACCTCGGTCGCCCTCCCGTTCACGCACCATGTCTGGGAGCACATCTGCAAGGTGGTCGAACGTACCGGCTCCCGCGAGGAGCACGAGGCCGAACTGGCCCTGGCCCTGGACCGGTTCCTGAGAAAGGCCGCCGGCAAGGAGAAACTGTCGGCCGCGGAGCGGCGAGTGGTGGCGAAGTCCCACGCTTCGGGGGCGGTGCCGGTGCCGCAGGGCGGACTCGACGTACTGGACGTGCCCGCCCCATCGTTCGGGCTGGCCGGCTTCTACGCCGTGCCCGACGTAGACGACGAGACCGTCCCCGACGAGGACGAGGGCGATGACGCCTTCGACCTCTCTGACGACGAATTGGAGACCGGCCGGTCTGCCGGTGGCTCCTTCATCTGCAACGACACGGACCCGGAGATGAACGACCCATGGCTGCCGTAGTCGCCGCTGAGGACGGCTCCTTCGACGACGAGATCACTCCCGGCGCGGTCACCAGCTGCCTGCTGTGGCAGGCGGAGGTGTCCCGTCCGCGCCTGCCCGCGCCCCCGGTGGAGGATCCGGGCTGGAGCCAAAAGGCACTGCTGGGCTACCACTCCGAGTTCGTCATCCTGCGGACTCCGTCCATGGAACAGGCGTTGACCCAGCTCAGGTTGACGCTGCTGGTGAACAACCGGCAGCGGGGCACCGCCCGGCGCGGCCTGATCGTGTCCGGACCTCCCGGGGCGGGCAAGTCGACCACGCTCGCGGAACTGGGCCGGTCCTTCGAACGCAGCGAACGGCGCCGCCGGCCGGGCGCCGCCAGCTGGATGCCCGTGGCGTTCGCCTCCATCCCGCCCCTCTACACGCCCAAAAGCCTCGTCCAGGTCCTGGCCCGGTTTGCCGGTATCCCCGTCCACGACCGGATGACCGAGAACACCATCACCAACGCCGTGTGCCACGTGCTGTGCGAGCGCCGCACCCGGCTGGTGTTCTTCGACGACGTCCATCTGCTCAACACCCGTACCCGGCCCGGCGCCGACACTTCCGACCAGGTCAAGACCCTCATGGAGCGGGTGCCCGCGACATTCGTGCTGGCCGGTGTCGACGTGGAGAACTCGCCGCTGCTGACGGGTCCCCGCGGTGCCCAGCTCGCCGCCCGCTGCAAGATCCTGCGCACTCCCCCGCTCCTCAACGGCACCCCCGGGCAGAAGGCGGTGTGGCGCGCGCTGCTCGGGGACGTGGAGGGGGCGCTCAGGCTGCCCCGTCACCGGCCCGGAACGCTGATCCGCCACGCCGACTACATCCACCTGCTCACCGGCGGGGTGATGGCCAGTCTGTCCCTCCTGATCCGGGAAGCCGCGATCCGCTCCATCGTGGACGGGAGTTACGCGATCACGAAGAAACTGCTGTCCCAGGTGGTGCTCGACATCCAGGCCACGAACGCGGCCCGCGCCACCCGCAAGCGGCGCCCCGGCAGCTGACCGGCCGGCCCCGGCCGGCCCCGGCAGGCGGCGCAGCGATGCAGCTTCCAGGGGCCGCATCGCTGGGCCGCCCGCTCCCACCCCCTGGTGGTGGCCCGTCACCCTGCCCCCTTTTCCGGCGGGATGCCCCCGCTCTCGCACGATCTCTGTCCTGGGCGTGCCCTCCGTGCCGTCTGCCGCAAAGGAAACCCCCCGGTGCCCTTACCCCCGCCCGCACGCACACCCGACCGACTCCCGCCTGTCGAAGGGGAACTGACCGGCTCATGGATCCGCAGAATGACTGCCGTATACGGCCTGCCCGCCCAGGACCTGCTCCGGGGCATCCTGGGTAGCTCCCACCGCGTGGAGGTGACTGGTACTCCCAGCAGCGGCATGGAGTTGTTCCTCAACGCGCCTGCGAAGACGAGGCTGGCGCGCTTCACCGGCGCGCCTCTGGCCCGGCTCACCGCTGTGCTGCCCGCTCTCACCACCACGCACGAGCGGCTCGTAAACGACGAAATCCTGCGGGCCGCCTGGTACCGGCCGTGCGCAGCGTGGGTGGGGGCCTGCCCTCCGTGCACCGGGCGGGCCTGGCTGCCCGGGCAGAGCGTGCTGGTGTACCCGCAGGCGGCCGGGCATGTATGCCGACGCCACCGTCGCTGGCTCCTGGCACATCCCGGCAGACCGGCAAGCATTGCGCTGGAGACACTGCCCGAGGTGCTCACCGCGCACCGCCGCCACGCCGCTCTCGTACGGGCCCGCCCGGACGCCGCAGACCTGGTGGCGCTCGCCGCAGCGGTGGTGTGGTCGTGGCAGGTACAGGGGTGGAGGTCCGAGACGGTCTGGCAGGACCGGGTGCGCCGGCTGGCCGCGGTCACGGGGTGCAGGCCGGCGGTGGTGATGCCGCATGCGCTGGTGTGCTACCCCGAGACGATCACCGTGGCCCGACTGCTCGGCGCCGCCTACTGGCAGCAGCGGCTGCGCGAGACGGCCGCGACCGACGGGGCCGAGGCCGCCACAACGTTGCTGCTCCGGGAGATCAGCCGCCGGGCCGGCAGACCGTGGCTCGCGGACTGGCTGATCGCCTACACCCGTACCAGGCCCAGGACAGCCGTGCGGACCGATCCGCTCATAGGGTGGCTGGACCGGCTCACCTCTGCGGCAGGAACCACCAGTGACGGCTTGTGGACGGTGCCTCGGACGGCGGTCCGACCCGTCGAGTACAGCGACCGAGCCAGCCTCCTCACCGGGGGCCGATCCCGCACCGTCCGCGAAGAGGCCAAAGCAGCTTTCCTGACCGGAGGTTGGGAGGCGGTGCCCTCACCCCGGCGCGGGCCAACACCGTGCCCGTGACCTCTCCCGCCCCCTGCCCGGCCCGCCCGCCTCCTGCCATGTCACGTCGGCATGTCGCGGGCCGTCCCCCACCGCCCCGCTCTGCCCGCTTCCCCGCACCTGCACATGGAGACAGACCATGCCACCGATCAGTCCGCAGTACGCCAACCAGCTGTTGGCGGAACTCACCGAGGGCTGCCCCGTCCCCGCGGCGCCCGCCTCCCTGTCGCGCTACACCTTCCAGCAGAGCGACTACGTCCTCATCGGAGACACCGCCGTCCGCGGCCACAAGTACAGGGGGCGGTGGCGGCTGGAAGAGAAGGACATCCGCGCCTGCGGCAAACGGCTCGCCTCACTCCCCTTCGACCCCGAGGACCTGGTCGACGCCCGTCTCTCGTCCGCCGGGCGCGACCAGATGTGGCGCGCGCAGATCCACCGCTGGTTCGACAACATCTCCTACCGCGACCAGCGCGCCAACGGCTGCCACTGCGAAGGCCAGCGGCCGTGCGGCCGCAGTCGGCCCAACTCCCACGGGCTGGGGTGCGGAGCGACCTTCAAGCAGGTCAAGGAACGCTACGGCCGGTCGCCCATCGCGTGCACCAGCCCCCTGCCGCTGCTGACGTGGTCCGGCACCGCCTGGATGGTCCCGCGTGCCTACGCCGACCTCCTCGACCGAGCGGACCAGATCGCCGCCGAGTGCGTCGAACAGGCCACCCGGTGCAGCCGCTGCAACGCCGCCGGAAACGTCTGGAAGTGGCGCACGTCCAGCAACAGCGGCTACACCACCCTGTGCCCGGCATGCTCCGCCTCCATCGCCCGCCCCTACACAGGCCACCTGCGCGGCAGGCTGTATGCGTCGCTGCTGAAGAACTCGCAGCCGGAGGCGTTCCTGTGCCGAATGTGTCCCAGGCCGCGGCAGGCCCTGTACTGGGACCACTGCCACGCGCACGGATTCGTGCGCGGGCCGGTGTGTGCCAGTTGCAACACCTACGAAGGCGGCGGCCACAGGTTCATCCACCACCCGGGTGCGGTCAGCCATCTCCTGCAGTGCGAGGGCTGCCGCCGCGACAGGACCGTGCCGCCGCGCCACCAGCCCGACATCGTGCTGCAGACGTTCACGGTCGACCCGCACGGCCCGTGCGCGAAGCGGCCCTACTCCGCGTGGGGCTCGGTGCAGGAGGACGGATCGGTCCGTTTCCGGCTGCGCTGCTGGCAGTGTCCGTTTACCCCGCAGTGGGAGCAGGTAGTGTCGGCCGTTCAGGTCCGGCAGTTGGTACGGGAGTTCGTCGACAGGGCCTTGGACGCCGATGCCGTCGGCCAGGAACCCGCCTGACGTTGTGCCGCTCCCGCCCGAGTGCCTCTCCTCGATGGTGCACCGGGCCGCGAGAGGCGCGCAGGCTGTCACCACGCTTCACCTTCGTGGTGTCGGCGCCTGCCCGTCAGCCGCTCGGTGCGAGTCCAACATCACGGCCTGTCGGAACGGTTACGCCCGATCTGGCTGGCCGCGGTCCTGCGGGTCGGTTCCTGCCTCCGTCGCCGTACGCATGGCCTGGATGTCTGTGGTGATGTCCGGTTGCCCGTACCGGTCGGTGAGAGTGGCCAGGGTGTCGATGAGATGGTTCTTGGCTTCGTCGGTGAGGCGCTCGGAGAACGTGTGCAGCAGGCGGGCCAGTGGTGCCCATTGGCCTTGCGGTGCGTAGGCGGCTGCGGTGTTCAGCAGTGCCTCGAGGCGGGGCAGCGTGTCGGTGTCGATGCTGTGGGGGGCGGTGGCGAACCAGTAGGACAGGGCCAGTGACGGGTCGCTCATCAGGGTGTCGCGCAGGATGCGGGCCTCGTCCAGGCGGCGGTCGTGTTCCAAGCGGCGCTGTTCCCGTTCGTGCTGGCGGCGCTGGTGGGTTTGCGCGGCGTGTATGGCGTCGGGTTCGGCGGTGAGGTGAACGTGGCCCCAGGCGAGCCGGACTGGGAGGTGAGGGAGGTCGGTGGGCCGGCCGAGGAGTGTGTTGATGCGGGCGGTGGCCGGCACGGCGTCGTGCGGAAGGTAGTCGGCGGTGATGTCGCGGGCGGTTGTCAGTGCGTGGTCTGCGGCGGCCTCGGCGGGGCTGTGGTGGGGGTGGGGTGAGGGGAGGTCTTCCCATGCGCCGGTGAGGGTGAGGGTGAACAAGTAGCCGGGTATGGAGGTGGGCGCCGGGCAGGTGAGGTCGAGTGTGCCTGCCCGGGGTGAGGGCCAGCCGCTGTTTTTACGCCGTGGCCGGTGCATGGTGCGGGCGTGGGGGTGCTGTGGGGTCGGCTTCCCTCAGGGCCAGGACGAGTGCGTCGCGCAGGTGTGTGCGTGCGGTGGGCTCGCCTCCGGCTCGGGCCGGTTCCCATCCGTAGGCCGCGTGGGTGAGGACGAGGTAGCGGGGTGCGAGGTAGGTGCGGTCGGTGTCGGAGCGGAAGACGGCTTCGGTGAAGGTCTTGATGACGGCAGGCCGAAGGTGTGGGTGGGTCAGGGCGGTGTCGAGCCAGGTGTCGAAGGCGCTCTGTAGGTGAGTGTTGGCCTCGTCATCCAGGGCGCAGCGCCAGCCGGTCAGAGCCCAGGCATTGGGTTCGCTGTCGTCTCCGGCCAGCAGGAGGGGGATGCCGTTGGGGGTGGTCCGGTCGGCGAGGTGCAGGAATGCCCGGCGTGCGGCTGCGGTGTAGTGGTGCTGGGCGGTGGTGAACCAGGAGGTGAGGGTGGATCGGATGGTGCCCTGCAGGACTGGTTGGTCCCACAGGGCGGTCAGCGCGTCCCCGACGGCGTCTGCGACGCCGTCGTTGGTGGTGTTGACGGCGAGTTCCGACAACCGTTTGAGGGCGATCTGCGGGTAGGCCGGGCCAAGTTGGGCCAGGGCGCCGGCAAGGGCCTGTTTGAGGACGATGGGGGTGTTCCGGCGATGGGTGAGCTCATCTGTGTCGGGGGCCTTGGCCCAGGCGAGGTATTGGTCGCGGGCGCGTTTGCCTGCTGTGGGGTCGACGGCCGCCGCGACCAGGAGGTCCTGGGCGTGGCCGTGCAGGTGGCTGTTTTTGGCCCAGTGGACGGCGATCGCGCGCAGGACGGTGAAGCTCTGTTTGGCCAGGGTGTAGCGGGTGGCCCACTGGGTGACGCGCTCGGCTAGGGGGACGCCGAGGTCGGGGGGCAGTGAGGCGGCTTGTTCGGCAGTCCAGCGAGTGAAGGCTGCGACATGGTGGGGGCGGTCGACCCAGAAATAGTCGACGACGGCCTCAGCGTAGCCGGGTTTACGGAAACGGATGCAGTCGTCGGCTCCGAGTTCCGCACCGATCGCGTCGGTGAGCGCGATGATGCCGGGGCCTTGCTGTCCCCGGGTGGGCGGCGGTGTGTCGTTGAGTGCCTCACCGAGGGTGGACTGGGCTTCGTAGACGGTTTCGGCGGGTGCCCCGTCGAGTGTGGCGGCGGCAAGCAGGTAGTTGCGGTGGGCGCTGTCGGTGTTGGTCGTGTGCCAGGTGCGCAGGGTGCGGCGCCAGTTGTTATGGGCGGACTGCACGACGGCTTCGACGAGCTCGCCGACGGCTTTGGGTTCGCTGGTGGTGGCGTTGAGTTCGACGGCCGCGATGATGACGCGGGCCCACCGTGCGGCTTCGGCCGGTGTGGCCTGGTCGTCCAGTTGCTCGGTGACTGCGCCTGCGGCAAGCCACGTGTCCAGCTCGCCGATAGGGGGTTGGCGTCGTTCCAGGTGCGCGCGCAGCACCTGGAGGGCGGCCGGAGGGGACAGGCGGTGGCCGAGTTCGGTGGCTTCGGCCGCAACGGGCGTCCACGTGTCGCTGTGGGTGACGACAATGACGAAGGAGCCCATCGTGCGCAGGTGCTCTGTCACTTCGCGCAGGTGGAGTCCGAACCCTGGGCGCAGGGTCTCGTCCTTGTCTCTCAGGTCCAGGATCCAGCCGGTGTCCTCGTCTTTGAGTCCTTCGAGGTCCACCCCTTCTCCAGGTTCGCGGCGGACCTGCCGGACGGCCTTAACGCCTTGGTGTACGAGTGTGTGCAGGGCGGTGGTGTAGCGGCCGGTGCCGGCACCCGCATGGATGACGGCAACCCTGTAGGAGTCGAGGATGGCATCGACGGCCTTGGTGGTCTCGGCGTCGGGCAGATAGGGGTGAAGGCGGTCCTCGATCCAGTCCGGGGGCAGAGGCGTTCCCCGCAGCCGTTGGATTTCGCTTATGTTCTGGTTTGCGACGACAGTCCCGTAGTTGTACGAGACGTTTTGCACGGTGCCCGTGTCGCTCGCGTGGGCACCGGTGTCCGTGCCGGTCACGCTGCCGTTTGCTGGGGCGGTACGGGGAGCAGGAGCACCGCTGGGTGGGGTTGGCGCGGGCGTCTCTTGGACCGGTGAAGTGTCATCCCGGTCATCCGTCCCGACAGGTGCTTGCGGCGCCGCCGCGTCGGCGGGTGCCTGGGGATTTGACTGGCCTCGGCTGTCAGGCCAGGTGTGCCCTTCGCCGGCCGGAGACGGTCCGGTGGCTGTCTTGAGCAGAGAAACGTCTGCGGACGGCAGGGGTGTCGGCGGTTCGGCCGGTTCGATCGGTGGCAATGATCAGCCCTTCGAGACGGTCAGCGGGTGCTGCGGCACGGCCGCGTACACAGGTGTCTGAATGGTGCCGTGCTACTGCCTGGTGTTCCGCTGGCCCCTCATGCCGATGAGCTTCCCGCCTGCATCGACCGTCTGCACGTCTTGGATGACACGGGAGTTCCCGGCGATCTTGTCGCTGTCGATGCCCGTGGCCTCTCCGGACAGCGTCGTGACTCGCTGGTGGACGAACGGGCCGGAGGCGGGCCGGTCCTCTCCCTCGAAGGTCAGGTGCTGGCCGTAGATGGCTTCCAGGGCGCCGCGGGCCCGGGCCAGATTCCGCACGAGCCGCTGATCGGAGATGTCGACGGGGACGGTGCCGTGCGCGTAGTCGGCAAGGGTCTCCTGCAGCAGTTCGAGTTCGCCTCGTCGGGTCTGCAGAACGTCCCTGGCGGGCTGCAGCGGCAGTTGCAGCGTTCCGACCAGGCTGCCGGGGAGGGCGACGTCCTCCTCGGGTTCGGCTGCGCGGGAATCGAGCAGTCGTTCCAGGCGCTGGAAGATGAAGGTCAGCGTAGCGGGCAATGCGGAACTGATCACAGCGATGTCGGTCGGGTCCGGCATGTTTCACTCCCCCGTTGCCAGGATGAAGGACCGTCTGATTCTTTCCGGCGTCACCCGTATGCGAAGCACTTTCAGGAAAGATGACAAGAATCTCTCCCTTCCCTCGCTTTCCAGTTATTCGGCTGGATTTTGACGGTGGCCGATTCGGCCATCTGTCCGGTCAGCGAGGGTCTTTCTCATGGTGTTCACGAGCGGCCAGGGGTGCGTGTCCGTGCTGCTGGTAGGGAGATTCGTCGGGGAACCGCTCGACTCGGACCTGCCTCCAGGCCACGTCGAACGATGTCGCGCGGCGGCTTCCAGCAGACCGCCGGAAAGCCCGCCAGCTCGTCACAGGGTCGAGAATGCAGCGCAGCAGAGTAAGTCGCATGACCTCAGCGTCCATACACCTGGGGCAACAGACGGAACTTTCTATGCCGCCGCAAAGGAAACTACTTTGAGGTAGGCGTTTTGCGCCATGGGATCATTGGGTTCCGAGTGAATTTCGAGTCTGATGTTGCTGATGTGATTCATGGGGTTTCGCAGGTCGAAGCGGCTACCGCGTGTCTCGGCCACGGGAACCGGGTGAGAGCTGTCCATCCTCGCGGGGCCCAGCGGCGCATGCCGACCCGCAGACCGCACGCCAGGCTTACCCGGCGGGCGGGGCGGGAGGAAGGGTTAGCCGGTACGCACAGGTGAGGGATGGGTGGTCGGTGGCCGGGGCCACGGGTTGGCTTTGTCCATCAGGGCGGTGATGCCTGTGATGTCGCTGCCCCCGACACCGTGCCCTCACCGCCGCACCCGAACCGACCTGCGCCTGGCGGCTCTCGTGGATGCATGTAAGGGCCGACCTGATGCCCGATTGACGCTGGTCCCCAAGCAGGCGCTCAGGGCAATGGCGGCAGTGGGTTTCCCTCCATGATGGCCTGCGTCCGGCGCGCGTCGACGAAGACCTGCCAGTGATAGTGGTCGGCGAACAGGCGGTTGAGGTGCAGTTGGCATTCCTTCATCACCAATGGCCAGCCGCGGGGGTTGCGTTGGACGTGCAGGGACTGCGGCACGCGGAACCACCACGTGTAACAGGGGTCATCGTCGCTGCCGCAGACTCCATCGTCCCGGCAGCCTTCATAGATGCATCCCAGTCGTTCGGCGAAGTCGACCATCACCTCCCTACTGTTCTTGGCCAGCAGGAACGGCTCGCCTGCCGAATGGTAGGGCTCGCTGATGCGTCGTTCGGGATCATCTACCTCGATCTGCCAGACAACCCACTCGTACACGGACCAGCGATCCGGGGCGGCGGTGTTGCTTCGTGGTGAGGCCACGTGCCACCTCTCGTTCTTTGCGCTCACGTTGTGCACTGCGGACACGAGATACAACGACGGTCCGGGCAGCGTGATACGTGCGGAGGTTGAGCGTTTCCCTCTCCGAAGCACCCGGCAATCACGGTGTATATGCAGACAGGAGCAAATAGAGTGAAAGGTAGTGAATGAGAGCGGTAATGCCGCCCTTGTCGGGCACGATGGTCCGCCTCTGGGTGTCAGGCCGTCCCTGGCCGGTCGGGAAGCCGGAGCCCATCAACGACCGGTTTTCGGCCGCGCTACGGCGTCACGCGCGGCGGGCTGACGATCGCCTTCCAGACGAACCGGTTCAGGCCTTCTGCGCAGCGTTCCCCCGGGGCCGGGGGCTACCAGGCAGCTTCGTGGGGCTTCTTCAAGGTCTGCGGTGTTCGCTTCTGGTGCTGGTCCGATGCGCTGTGTCGACCTGACCTGCTCACGGAATAGGGCATCGTTCTCACCGCGCAGCGTCCAGATCGCTCCTTCCACTCAGACGGGCCCACTTCGGCTTGCCGTCATGGTCGTCGTCGCCACGTCGGAGAAGCCCAAGAGAGAGGCTGCCGGGTGCGGTTCGGCCAGCCGTACCCGGCAGTGTCGTCAGTCGAGCCAGTCCGGGGGGATGAGAGCGTTGCGGTTGCCGTCACCCTCGGGGCGCCAGTTGCCGATCACGGCGTCTTGGAACCACGCTTCTGCCAGGTTGGCGTGGTCGCAGACGATGATCTGCAGGGCCCCCTGGTTGAGCTGTACCACGTCGTTAAGGAGCTGGAAGTAGGCGGTGACGGTGGTCCAGTCGGCGTCCTGGATGGTTGCGGCGTCTCGGGGCTTTCCCGGGAAGAACGCCTGGGTGGGCTGGTCGAGCATGAGGAAGCCGGGGACCGGCCGGTTGTTGCGTCGCAGGTAGGTGTGGAGGGCGAGGTGGGCGACGAGGTGGTAGCCGATGTGGTTCTTGGCGCTGCCGATCCGTGTCAGTGGCAGGCGTCCTGCGGGTCGTCTCAGAACGACGTTGAGCAGTTTGAGGCTGATCCCTACCTCGGTGGCGTCTGCTGCTCCTCCGAGGTTGAGGCGCTTTGCCCAGGCCGTCATGCCGACGGCGATGTCGGCAAGCCGTCGCTCGGTCTCGGCGGTGACGTCGTCCTCGTCGACGAGCTGTTCCAGTGCGGCGGTGTGTTCCTGGGTCAGGGCCAGGTCGTTGCGCAGTCGGGTGAGGTCACTGTCAGTTCCGGTTCGGGTGAGTGCTTCGGCGATCCTGCCCTGGATGTGTGCGACGCGCAGGTTCTGCTCCTGCAGGTTGCGCAGGCGTTCGTCGCTCGCCAGTAGTTCTCTGAGCTGGGCGCCGTTCAGTCTCAGGCGTTCGGTGATGCGGCCGCGCTCGATCCGCAGGGCGTTTCTGTGCTCTTCGCGGACGGGCTGGAGGGTTTGTGCCTGGGCGAGTTCCTGCGCGAGGTTATCGGTGAGCTCGGAGATGTCCTGTGCAGAAGGGTCTGGGTGTTCCAGGGGCTGGGCGCACATGGGGCATACGAGGGTGTCGTGCTGGCGCTCGGGGCCGAGGAGGTCGAGGGTTTTGAGGCGGTCGAGCTGGAGGTGGAGCTCGCCCGTGAAGGCGCGGCCCTGCTGTTGCCAGCGGTCGACTGCGGCCAGGGCCTCGTCGAATTCTTGCAGTTGTTCACGCAGGAGACGGCGTTCCTCGTTGAGTTCTTGGCGCCGGTCGCGGAGGTCCAGCGGTGCTGCGGTTTCGGGTGCGGCGGCCAGTGCCTGGTGCAGGAGGTCGAGGACTTGGGCGGTGTCAGGGGCTGTGGGCACGTCGGTGAGGAGGCCTTCGCTCTCCGCCAGGCGGACGAGAGCCAGGCCGTTGGCGTCCATGGCCTGCTGATGGCGCAGGGCGTCGTCGAGTTTGCGCTGGGCCGCGCGTTGGGCGCGCTGGGCTTCACCGAGGCGGTGGCGGCGCAGAGCCTGTTCGGGGCCGGCGGCACCGAGGAAGTACGGCAAAGTGTCTTTGAGAGTCTGGGCCATGCCGGACTCGGTCTGGCGGTGGAACAGCGCTGTCTGGTCGGCGATCTCGTTCTGGTTCTGGAAGCAGAGCAGGGCCGCTTGGGCGATGGAGACGTCGAAGGGTTTGCGTCCTGCCCCGGTGGGGGGCTGGAAGTGGAAGTCTTCGATGCCGATGCGGGCGCTGAGTTCGCTGCGCAGGGCCGCGACGTTGGAGTTGTGGACGAGTTCGTGGGCCTGGGGGATGTCCAGGCTGGCGTCGCCGGTGCGGGTGAATGCGTGCAGGGTGGAGGCACCGGTCGGGCGGGGTCGGGCCAGAACCATGCGTGAGCGGTCGGCGAAGGAGACCAGGAGGGCATACCAGCCGACGGTCTGGTCGATCCGGTCGTCGGGCAGGTGGGGGGCCCGGCGTCCGAGGCAGTAGTCGACGATGCTGAGGACCTCGGACTTACCGGTCTCCGACTCTCCGGTGAGGATGTTGAGCGCCCCGGGGCGGAACCGCAGGACCCTGGGGGTTTTCCTGCCGTCTCGGTGGTAGAGGGCCAGGGCGAGCAGTTGCATGACGGTTCTGGGACTCCTTGCGGCGGGAGCGGGGTCAGGGACGGACGCCGAGAGTGGTGAAAGCTCGGGTGGGGTCGGTCACGGCGAGCCAGCGGCCGACGAGGGTCGCGGCCCGGACGCAGTCGGCGACTTCTTCTCCGGGGGCAGCGGATGCGGGTTGGGGGTTACGGGGGCAGATCAGTCCGGAGGAGGCGACGTCTATGGCGCGGTGGCGCATGGCGGTGCGCAGGCTGGTGCGTGTGTAGTCGGTTAGGGCGGCGGCGCGTTCGGCGAAGGCGGCTCGCAGGCGCGGGTGGTCGTGTGCCCAGGCCATCAGTGTGACGGTGGACTTGGCGGGCAGTGAGCCACGGGTGTCTTCGGGCAGCACGAGGGGCAGGATCAGGAAGGCGCTGGGCCAGGGCAGAGGCGTCTTCGTCTTCTTCACGGCGGCGTTGATGCCGCTGGCGAGGAGGTAGGCGCCGAAAGCCGGGTTGAACAGCGCCTGTGCCTCGGACGCGTGGTGGTGGGAGTCCGTCGTCACTGTTCCTGCGTTTCAGTGTGGCGCTTGCAGAGTTCGCTGTAGTCGGGGTGCCAGCCCACGGCCCGGTCCGCTTCGGCGGTGTCGGCCTGGTCGGACAGGCCGTGCATGCTTCCCTTGCCGATCCACGGGGCGGTGACGCTGCCCGGGTTGAGTGGCGTGTCCGCGGCTCTGTCCATGGTGTCGTCCAGGATGTCCTGGCCGACACTCTGGCGGTCCTCTTCGCTCATGTCGGCGCGGACGCGGCGGGTGCGGCGGCGGAAGGCGCTCTCCCATTCGTAGTGGAGCTCGCCTTCGTATTCCTCGAGTCTTTCCGGGGTGATCTTGAAGGTTCGCAGCCACTCGGAGCGCTGTGCCCGTGCGTAGTGGTAGTCCCGCAGGTGCATGGCGACTTCGTCGTCGGGCAGCCCGATCCAGCGCATCTGGGTGACGACCAGACGGTCCGCGTAGCCGGCGATCTCTGCCTGGGTGAGGTTGCTCAGCGTCTCCGTGATCGGGAGGCTCTTGCCGGCGTACCGGCCGAGGATCTCGTCCCGGCGGCACATGAGCTGCTCGGCCTTGACGGAGGGGAGCATGCGTTCTGGGTTCTTGCGTTCCAGCAGCTTGACAGCCATTCCGTACCACCACCCTTTGATGTCGTCGAGGGCGGCCTGAGCGTGGTCGCTTGGCGTGATCCCCAGTTCTTTGGCCAGACTAGAGTCGAGGTCTGACATCACGGGGGCGCCGTCGTTGATGGTGATGGCGCTGACGAGCTGATGGCGCTGAGCGGGTGTCAGTTTCATGAACAGGGCGCGGTCCTTCGCCGTGCCGTCGGGCCCGTCCTCGTCCTGGGCCACTTCCTCCATCCGGGCCAGCGCGTTGCTCACGTCTCGGTCGGCTCCGGGGCGCAGTTGCTGCAGAAACGTGTTCGCGGGTGCGATCTGGGTCGAGACCAGGCGCAGAAGGGGCATCGACGTGCCTGAGGGGCCGGAGAGGTTCTTCAGGGCGTCGATCCATGAGGCGAGGGAGCGCCAGAAGTCTTTGCCGGTCTCGCTCAGTGGGCCGGCTGCTTCGCGGTGTTTGGACTGCAGGAGCTCCAGCGGTGTGTTGTCCTGCGGGTTCAGGAACTCGATGTCGTCGAGGAGTTCCATGCGCACTTCGATGGTGGCCTCGTCCCAGCTGCGCCGGGCGAGCTCCAGCAGGGCCAGTTCGCACTGGTAGAGGTACCCGGTCATCTGCCCTGCCGCCGAGTGCGACCCTGCTTGCGCCACGTTCCCCACTACTGCTTGTGCCTGCCGAGCAGCGTCCCACCTCTGTGACTGGTCTACCGGGTGCAGGCGGCTTCTGGAACGCCGTCTTCCTTCCCGGGATCAGTCGCGCCACTCCCCCTGCGGGACAAAATAGCACCCACCACACATGCCTCTGCATTTTCCGGAGAAGCCGCCGGCGCTCCTTGCCGGACACCGGCGGTCAGGCGTGCGGAGGGGGTTGGCGTGGCCGGTCTGGAGCAGGGCCTGGCTGGCTGCAGCTCGTGACGTGCGCCGGGCCTAACCCGTGGGCCGGCACCGGCGACTGTTTGCGGTCCCGGTTCCGAGCCAAACGCATGCCGGTGCCCTGGACATTGTCAGGCCTTCGGCAGGCCCTCGACAACGCTCGGCTCGTTGATCTTCCCGAAGGGGACGTGAACGCTGGGGGTGGTCCGCGATGTGCTGGCCAGATGGCTTTCCTGGTCGTCGAAGAAGATGTGCGGCTTGAGAACCTTCATGATCTCTCCCTTGTCGATGCCGCCAAGGAAGAATGCATCGTTGACCGTCACTCCCCACTGCTTCAGGCTCATCACTGCCCGCTCGTGCGCGGGGGCGTTGCGTGCGGTGACGAGTGACACGTGGAGACGGATCCGGTAGCCGGCGCCCTTCTTCCGTTCCTCCTCCTCCCTTCGCTGGATACGGTTGATGCTGGCAAGAAATTCCTTCAGCGGTCCTGCATCGTGCGGAACCGCGGCGTTCAGTACTTCGTGGGCGCGGAACCCCTCGAGGCCTCCCGTCTGGTACACCTGCTCCGACGCGTCGGTGGCAAGGACGCCGTCGAAGTCGAAGGAAATCCGCAGGTCGCGATCGCTCAAGTCATCCTCGAAGGCCTCGCCCAGAACGTGTCCTGCCGGCAGTCCCTGTGAAACGGCCTCGCGCACGTCGCTGTCGTTCGCTGACAAGAACAGCGACATGTTGAGGGCTGGCATGAATTTGTAGGGTGAGCGGCCTTGCATGAAGATGGCCCGGCTTATCGTCAGCCCATGGGCCTCTATCGACCGCATGACGCGTAGCCCGGTATCGGGGTCGTTCCGAGACAGAACGATGACCTCGACCAGAGGGTCACCTTCCTCGCTCAGATCGTTCAGTGACAGCAGTCGGCGGATGAACGGGAACGCAACCCCGGGGCGGAGCGGGTCGGCGAGATGCTCTTCCTGGTAGGCGCGGTAGCTCTCCTCGCCCTCGTCCCGGAAGACGGCGTCCGACTCTGCGAGGTCGAACAGCGCGCTGGAGGCGATACCGATGACAAGCCGGTTCGCCAGTTCGTAGGCGGCCACAGCTCCCCCTTTATCAACCGTACTTACGCACTCAATCATCACACCAGCCTCGTCGCCGGGCACGTCGCGCATGCCCGGGCAGGCCGGAAGCGCTGTTGGCCGGGATCTACCGAAGATGCAGCCAAGAGCCCGACCTCCATCCATCCCGGTGGAGGAGCTCCTCAGGTAGAGCCTCTTCGGCCCCAGCAGCGGGCCTCGCAGGTTGCGCTCACTCGACCTGGTGACACCGGCTGCGGCGTTACGCCGGTTCGGTGCAGACCATGACCGTGACGCACCTGCCCGACGGCCGGGCCCAGGCCGCACGGCCGCCAGCGGCACGGCTACCCGTCTCCCCCTCAGCGCAGCAGTCCGGCGTCGTGGCCTCGTGCGCAGCCATGATGAGAGCAGCGGCGGTCACCAGTCGCTGGGCTGGGAGATGACGGTGGGGTTGGGTATTCCAGCGGGCTCAGGGGGCGGCAGTTTGCCCGTCCTTGTTGCACAGCGACGGCAGCACAGCAGTGGCAGGTCTTCGTATTCGTGATGGTCGAAGACTTCGCTGGGTTCGCAGTCAAGAAGCCTGCTGATCATGAATCTGGCGTCTTCGGGCGGGGCACCCAGCTCCATGAGAACGGCGGTCAGCCACTTTCCTCCTCCGCGGATGCAGAGGAGCGTGTCGGTGGGATCTCTACAGATGGTGCATGTTGGTTGCGGTTGCATGGTCAACCCCATGAGCGCTTGTACTTGTTGAGTATCTGTTCTGCCTGACGTGTGCGCGTGGGCTTCCCTGGCCTGCGGTGATCGGCATGCAGCCCGGTTACGGTCCTGTGTGAATGTAGGAAGCCCACAGAGTGGGTACGCGTGGTGCCTTGTCTCTGGCTCGGCGTACGGCGCTGCTGAGTGCTCGCGCTGCGCCGACGGCTCCGGTCGCATCGTGTTCTGCAGCGGAATCAAGGGTCGTGTAGACGTCGCCAGTGAGGTCCATAGCGGTTCTGACGCCGATGGGCCAGAGCGTTCCGATGACGTGGGTGTAGCCGATGAGCTGGAACGCGGAAGCAATGTGGATGGCTTCGTCGGCGAGTGTGGGGTGTCCGTGCTGCGTGCTGCATGCGGACAGGAAGGCGAGCTCGACGTCGTCGATGTGGAGTCGGGACAGCTTGAGTACGGAGAGGTTTCCGTCGTGCAGGGCGAGGTGGCTCTCTGACGGGCTGTTGAGGTCGCTCCACCCATGGCAGGCGAAATGCGCCCAGGCATGTCCGGGTAGCGTGCTCAGGACCTGGTCGACCGTGGCCTGCGGGCCCACGAGAGGGTCGGTTGTGCCGGGGTATTGCCGGCTGAGGATCTCAACAGCCTCCCCGGCTTCCGGCAGGTCTGGCTGTCCTGGTGTGTGCGGCATGGCGACGACCAAGTGCGGCACGTTGGGGCCGATCGGCTGTTTCGCCCGCGCGCGATGCAAGGTCTGCAGTGTGGGGGTGTAGGAGGAGATCACGCGGTCCATGACGGTCGGTGGGACGCCCTCGTCCAGGCGGCTGTGGTGTCCGGCCGCGTGGAGCGGCAGGAAGTTGAGCGGCCCCGTGGGCGACCACCAGATCCGAGGCCACGGCTGCTCGGACGCAGGCGATGTGGTCAGGCCGAGGGCAGTGAGGACAGGCTCGGCGAGGACGTCCCAGAGCCAGCCGAGGACGCTCTCCACGCGTTCTTCTGCATCCGAGCGTTCCACGATGTCCGCTTGGGCGTCCTGGGCGACGCCGACGGCTCGCACGAAGTCTTCGACCTGCGTGGTGACGTCCTCCCTGGTGAGGGCCGGCAGTGGTACTTCGAGGATCCCGTCCGAAGTCAGGGCGATCGCGTCGGAGCGGTAGTCACTGACGTTGACGGTGATGACCGGGCCCGCTCGGGCGACAGTTCGCAGGTCGTCGAATCCATGGGGCAGCAGGAAGTGGTGCAGTTCGGGTTCGGGGCGACTGCGGATTTCCTCCATGAGGGAATCCCACCGCAGAGAGGTCCTGTAGCGTCGGTCCACTGCACCGTGCTCCTGGGCAGGCGAGTCTGACGTGGGCGGCGCACCGGCGTGCAGGTCAGACTCCAGTTCCCGGCGCAGGGTTTCGTACCGTGCCGCTAGCTCAGGTGCGTGCTTGCGGAGTTCGGTCACTTCGCTGCGGGTCTCAAGGACCTGCGAGATCAGTACCCCGCGTCCGCGCTCAAGCAGGTCCAGAGCCCGTTCCGGGTTGTGGTTCTGCAGGGCCGCTGCAGCGGCGTCGGACACAAGGCCGGGGAACCGGGAGAGATGATGCTCCTGGTCGCTGCGCCAGAGGTGGCGTGCGGCGACACGGGGCAGCAAGCTCACTGCTGTGGAGAGTCCCTGGGCCGCCTCCTCCCAGTGGTTGCCCCTGGCCTCCAGGTCCCCCCACGCACGGGCGGATGACAAGCGGATGTGAGGCGGCGCCGCACTTATGTGCGTTGCCTCCCGGAAGGCTGCTGTGGCCTGGTCGCTTGCGGTCGTGTCTCCCGGCAGGGCGTGCTGCTGCTGTGCGGACAGGGCGATGCCGAGGTTCGCCAGCAGCTTCGCGCGGTCCGGGTGGCTCGCCGGGGTTGCGTCGGCTGCCTGTCGCTCCAGCCGCACTGCTTCGGCGAGTGCGTGGGTGTCGCCGGTGCGCTGGTAGATCGTGCGGAGCGTGCTGCCGAGCTGGGACAGCACCATGGCCCGGTGGGGGCTTTGCTCCGGGGTCCGTGCAACGGCTTCGCTCAGCACGGTAGGCGCCTCCAGGAGAGGGGCCAGATCGCCGCTCTGTTCGTGCCACGCCATGAGCGCGCTGCCCAGGTTGACCAGAAGGCCCGGCTTGCGGGGGTCATCATCGTCGATGGCGCCGACGGCCGCCCGTCCTGCCGTGACCGCTTCCCTGATGGTCGCCTCGTGCGGCACACGCCGGTAGCGGACGACGAGGGCGTGGCCGAGGTTGGTCAGGAATCCTGGCCTCGCGGGGTCCCCGGGGTGCGCTGCTTGTCCGGCTTCCCGCAGCTTGTCGATTGCATCGTCCAGTGAGGCCAAGTCCCCCGTCGCGTCGTAGCGTACGCGCAGAGCGATACCCGCGGCGGACAGGGTGGCCGCGCGTCCCTGGTGTCCGGGCGGCGTTCGTTCGACCGCCTCCCGGTACAGCCCGATCGCCTCCTCCAAAACCGTCGGCCGGCCGGCCTCCTTGTAGGACACGAGCAGGGCGTTGGCGAGGCCTGCGAGGGACGACCAACGGTCCCGGTGACCGTCGGGGGTTGCCTCCAGTGCCTTCCGGCCAAGACCTATGGCCTCCTGCAGGGCCTCGGGGTCACCTACTCGCTCGTGCCGTGCTTGAAGTGCACTACTGAGAGCGAATCCGCGGCCGGGCCGGTCCTCGAGGGAGCTCTTCGCGGCAGCGCCACGGAGCAGGGTGATGGACTCGTCGAGGGCGTCCAGGTCGTCGACCCGTTCGTGCCAGGCGTGCAGAGCCTGACCGAGGCGGAATGCGTAGAGACCCCATGTGGTGTTGTCCGCACCCGTCGCTGTGCCCGCTTCCAGGGACTGTCGGCCGGTGCTGACGGCTTCCGCAAGGACATCCAGATCCCCGGTGCAGATGTGCAGGTCCATCAGGCCGGTGCTCAGGGTGGACAGATAGCCGGCCAGGCGCGGGTCGAGGTCTGAGGTGTAGTCGACGGCGCGCCGCAGCAGCAGGTTCGCTTCCTCTATGGCGTGGCGGTCACGAGTGCCGGCCGCTTCCAGGAGATCGACGGCCTGGTTGTGCCAGGTTGTTACTTCGTCAAGGAATTCGGCTATCTGGCTCGGCACGATTGAGGGAACCTGCCGGTAGACGGGGCTCAGGTAGCGGACGGCGGCCGTCAACTCGTCTCGCCCCTGTGTCTCGGGAAGGGCCACGTACCTGTCCCAGTGGAGCAGACCCACCGCACACAGCACTTCCCAGTCGGCTGTGGGATGCGTGCGGCTGTCCAACAGGGCTGCGGCCTCGGCGTCGGCGGCCTGTCCCGTGACGGCCTTCAGGTTGCCCGTCGCCCTGAACTCCTTCAGCCGTTCCATCACTGTGGCGAGCACGCTCTCCCGTGTCATCACTCCTCCACGGGCCGCGGGACGTAGTCAAGAAATCCGCCGGGCGGCTATATGAATGCTCAATTACCACAACACGGCATTCTCTGCATTACGTGCATATAGTTCATATCGTAGTTGCGTGCACGTCCTGATGCACCCCCTCCCCCATATCTCGTTCCTCTGGGGTGGCTGAGATGACCGATCACCGCAAAGACACCGCATGGCTCTGCGAGCAGCTGCCCGGGCTGCGCAGTCTCGCCGTGAGGAAGGGCACCGTGCAGACCCAGCAGCAGCTGGAGGCGATCGTCGAGACGGCCCGCAGAGGCGGGGAGTTCAAGGAGCCCCTCGTGGACCTGGCACGGAGCCTGGGCGTCGGGGTCGACGACCTGATGTCATGGCGGGCGGACGGCATTCCTTGCACACCTCGGCCGCGTGTCCGGTACGTCTGCCCGGAAAGGCTCTGCGCCCGCGAGTGGTCACCCGAGCCGAGCAAGAGGACTCCGTCCTGCGAGATCGCAAACCAGCAGCTTCGCGCCGAACGTGAACCGGAATAACCATGCAGGAGTTCCTCAGCGAACTGGGCCGCAGGCTGGCCGAGAAATGGTTCTCTCTTCTCGTGCTGCCCGGTCTGCTGTTTCTCGCCTCCGCCGCGGTCGCTGTCATTGCCGGCCAGCAGCACTGGAACGACTGGTCGTATCTCATCCGGCGCAGCCGTGACTACGCCGCAGATCTCGACAAGCAGCCGGCGGTTACGCTCGTCCTGGCCGCGGTAGGGGTGTTGCTTGCCGCAGCGGTCGTCGGCCTGGCAGCCGGCGGTCTCGCAGGCATGGTGCAGCGTCTGTGGCTGGGAGACTGGCCCCGCCCCTTGCACCCATTGGCAACGCGCCTCACCCATCGGCTGCAAGAGCGGTGGAAGAACTGCGATGCCGCCGCCCAGAACAGGATCTCGCTGGCCGAACCTGACCGGCCGACATGGATGGGAAACTCGATCGGGGCAGTCAGGACCCGGGTGGAGCTCGCCTACGACCTGCACCTCGCAGAGACCTGGCCCCGCCTGTGGCTGATCATGCCCGAGACATCCCGGAACGAAGTGGACCATGTCCGCTCCGAGTTCAACGACGCAGCGCGACTCGGTGCATGGGGACTGCTGTACTTCGCGCTCGGAGTCGTCTGGTGGCCTGCCTTCCTCATCGGGCTGGCCACTTGCCTAACGGGCTGGCGGCGCGGCCGGACCGCCATCGATGGCTTTTCAAAGCTGACGGAAGCAGCCGTCGACATCTACGGCCCGCGCTTGGCGAGAACTCTGGGCTTCGGATCAGGCAATGTCCCGCTGGATCCGAAAACCGGCATGCTCATTACCCTCCTGGCACGCAAGAACACGTAAACACGTACTTGCGTGCCTCACCCGCCCCCACCTCTAGGAGCGCGCCCTACGGGAGAGCCGCATGCCACCTCGCCGCAGGACGCGGATCCGTCGTCCCGGATCTCCTCCCGGGCGATGCTCGACCAGCTCAAACTGCCGGTTTACCGGATCGGGACCCCCAGCAGGTCCCACCCTGCTTTTCCGGGGTCCGTGTGTCTTTCGTGTCCGCAGAGGCCGCGCCTGCCGTCCGTGCGGCCCGCTCGCCGGCAGGCGGGCCGCCGGCCTTTTCGCGCAGTTCCATTCCTCACCGTCGTACGCGCCGCGCCGGGAAACGTCCTTACCTCTCCGCCCGGTTCGCCGCTGACGAGGCCGCTCCGCTCCGGTCGCGGGCGGGAGCAGCCGCAACTGGCAGGGGTCCCGGAGCGCGTGCAGGCGTTGTCTGCGTCGGTGCCGGAGGGTGACCGGGCCGGTCAGAACTCGGTGAAGGTCAGGGTCTGGGCGTCGAGGTCGAGGTGGCCGCCGCCGGGTTTGCGTAGCCGTCGCCAGGCCGCGTAGCCGGTCATGATGGTTTTCTCCCGGTCGGCGGTGCGCAGCACGCTGACTTCGAGGTGTGCGGTCATGTGGTCGATGGTGACGAGTAGTTCGTGGTCGACGTGGCGAAGATTTTGCAGGTCACGGCGCATCGGCTTGCCCTGGGTTTTGGGCTGCGCCATGACCGGCTTCCGCATCGGACGGCGAGAGGCGTGGGTCGGCCGCTCAGAATGCAGAGCCGGGTCAGGGGCTGCCGTCGATGAGCCCCTACGGGTCCGAGAGCTCCGGCCGTGCGGCCGTAGCTGCCCTGTTGTGCCCCGACGGGCGTCAGCAGGCGGACACTCTCGCGGTGTTTGGACTCCAGCAGTACCGACGGGTCGTCGCTGTCCTGGTAGAGGAACTCGATTCGTCAAGGACTTTCATGGGGGCTTCGACCGTGATGTCGTCCCAAGCTCGGGTCTAGGACCTTCCCGCGCACATGGGGCCGTCCTGCCTGGCAAGGTCCACTACCACCGCGCCGTCGCCCCGTCCCCACACTTGAGGTTACTCCGGTGGCTTGACCAGAATCAGATCGCCTGGGTCCACACCATCTCGCGTCCGTAGGACCGGCAGTTCAGCGCCGTCGAGCGAGGCGGCAATCATAGAGACCTTGGCCTGTTCCACGGCAGTGGATACCGATTGCGCTGAAGCGATCGCGGAGTAGAAGCGGGCCGCGAATGTCACTGCTGAAGCATCGTTGATCTCATCTGACATTCCGATGACCGTAGGTGCCGTCTGGAGGAGATCGTCAGCTCCATCCAAACTCTCGCATGCGTTGAGCACTACGAGACGAGGGGGCTCATCCGTGGCGCCAAGCATGCGGGCGAGCAAGCCGAAGTCAAGTTCTGCGCCGGCATCAGTACCGGCGTCGTTCTCCATCAACAGGCCCCAGGACGAGGCATGGCCGGAGAAGTGCACGACGTGGGGGCGGTGGTTGTTCAGTCCTTCGAGGAGGTCCATGGCGGTCGCCGCGGGAAGGTGCTCGATGGTCACCAGGTCGCGGTATTTGGACTTGCGAAGCATGTCCTTGACCTGTCGAACCTCGTAGTCCACACGGAGCCATACGCCGTTTGTCTCGATCGAACCGTCAGGATGCTCGATCGTGGTCTCGACGGCTTCTGGGTTGGCAGTGAGGTACAGGACACGCAGCGGCTCCGGTTTCGGCAGCTGCACTGCGACGTACCTGATGTGGGCAGCTGGCTGGGACAAGCGGGCAACTTCCCGGGCGTGGTTCTTCTCCTTCCGCCGTCGGGTGTCGTCCTGCCGGTCCTGAGCCCGTTGTTCGATGCTCACCGCTGCCCTGAGGGACGCCTGTTTGCCCGCGATGGTCTTGGTATTGTTCGCCATTTTGTCCTGGATGGCGGCGATCTTCTTCTGCGCGTCAGCGGCCTTCTTGGCTTCACGCTCTGCGCCGGACAATGCGAGACGGCGGCTGGATTCGCTGCGGCTCCGCGCCGCCTGCCCTCGCTTCCTCAGGGCCGCCGCACTGGCGTCGTTGGCCGTTTTCTGGGCTTTGGCCAGGTCGTTACTCAGGCCCGCATTCTTCTTTTCCAGCTGGGCGATCTCCGACCGGAGCGTGTCACTGCGCGCCATAGGACTTCCTCCCGTTCTCTTGCCACAGTCTTTCAGGCGGCACTGACAGTCAGTGCGCCGCACAGGGGGAGGCCGCTATCAACGCGAAGGCCAACAGGGACACAGCACCTTGTATTGTCCTGGTGCTCGTGCGGTGCAAGCACTTCCAGGCAGGCCGCGGCAGCGTAGCGGCCGACATGCCCGGGCTCCTCGCGGGCCGGCGTTCCGCTTGGGCCCCGTCGTTTCGGTCATGGTGGCGAACGGCTACTTCACGGGGCCGTGCGTCGAGGAGGAGAAGCGTGTGAACCTTCGTCTACACCGGCATCGACGTCGCCGCCACACCCCTATTTAGCGGCATACGCGGCGCCCAACTCGCCGGCCGCGCCAGCCTCATCAACTGCGGCCCCCTCCCCGCCCGCCACGGAAACACCCGCCCCTTCACCGACATGGAAAACGCCCTCGACCTCACCCGGCACACTCCCCCGCCACGCCTCCTACCTCCACCAGCGCACCGCCGGCCGCATCGGAAGCCTCATCCACCAAGCAGCCATCACCGCCATCCGCGACGGCACCGAACGCATCACCAAAAAGGCGCTCGAAGCCATCCAGCTCGACCACCTCGCCGAAGCAGCCCCCGAACCCGCCAACCCGCCAGAACGGCATGATGCGGACATGAAGATGACCACCGAGACGCCAGGCGGCGACGAGTTCGCTGCCCTCTGCCGGCAGGCCTGGGACACCCTGATCCCCGCCCGCGCCGGCTACCTCGCCAACGTCTCACCCCACTACGACGAGGTCCTCCACGACGTCGCGCAGCGCACCGAGCATACCGGCGGCCTCGGCAAGACGGACATCGCAGCCCTCGTCGTCTGGAAACGGCTCTCCGCGCAAACCCGCTGGGTGACAGACCTCATGTCCCAGCCCGACACCCACGTACGAGCCGTCACCGAACGGGCCGTCACCGCCGTCCGCGACACCACCCTCACCCGCAGCCAGGCCGCCCGCGCGGGGCGCGGCATCATCGCCGAACTGCCCGGCTTCCACACCGGCGACGCACTCGCCTCAGCCGTCCTCACCGCAGCAGCACCACAGCGGATGGCCGTCTACGACCGCCGTGTCCAACACGCCCTGGATACCCTCGGCTTCACCCTCACCCGCGCACCGGGACGCTACGGCCGCTACATGCAACTCCTCGACGACCTCCTCAAGCATGGCGGAGCACGCGCCGACGGCTGGACCGCACGCGACATCGACGCCGCCCTGTACTGGACCGGCAGACCCGACCCGGCACCAAGTCGCTGACCAGCACAACTCGCACCGATCCTTTAGATGCCGGAAGCCCTCGGCACGGCAGGGCCGCTCTGCCGACCGCTCTGCCGGGTGGGTTGGTTCAGGACGGGCCGGGCTGGTCATCTGTGTCCGTGAGCAGGGGTGCGAATTGGTAGTGCCCGCGATAGGTGGCTCGGTTGATGATGTCGCGGGCCAGTTCCTGGTGTTCAGGAGAGGCTAGTCCGGCCAGCAGAACGGCGCGGATCTCGCTCTCCCTGATCCGTGGGGCGTAGTCGTACATGTCCAGCGTGGTGACCCATCGGTGCATCAGTTCCAGGACTGGTCCGAGGTAATCGGTGGCTGCTTCGGCCAGGAAAGAGTAGATGCGCCGGTCACGGCCGAGGCTTCCGGTCGTCTCGAAGACAACGCTCAGCTGTTCCAGGCGCCAGATGACCGGGAAAACATCATTGTGGGCCAGCGGGCCGATCAGAGCGTGCAGCTCTTCGGGTTGCGGTGCAGGTCCATTCGCGTTGTCATCCCGAGCGCTCAGGCGCCAGGTCCACCACTGCATGATGCGGTCGCGGGTATCGGGTGGCAGGTCACGGTGGTGAACGACTTCGCTCAGCGAGGAAGCGAGCTGAACTCCAGCCACGGGTGAGGAGCGCAGGTAGTCGACCATGGTGCTCTCGTCGTCCAGTCCGAGCAGACCTGCCAGATAGATGGCCATGAGGTGATTACCCAGCCGCCGGTGCAAGTCCCGGTGATCCTGACCGCCCACTGCGGGTGTGCGTGCTGCAGTGCGGTAGACATCCATGAGGAGGCTCACGACGGACTCGGTGAGCGACGACATGCTGCTCAGGTAAGCCATCCAGCTGGCACGGCCCAGTGCGGTGTCGAGGTTGAACAGGACCTCGATTCGGCGTCGCGTCCACGCCGGGTCGAGAGCATCAAGTCGGGTGATCAAGGACCCGACGGTCCGACCGACGGGGCTGGCGCCCGCGGTAGCGGGCGTGCCAGCTGCGTCCAGCAGCAGGGTGTCCAAGGCGGTGAACAGCACCTGGAAGGCGGCGCCGTGTTCGCGGCGCCACAGCGCCCACGCGACGGCGGCGCGCAAGGCTGTTTCCAAACTCTCGTCCCAGACAGACTGCTGGTCGCCGTCAAGGTCGTCTTGTGGTGACCTGGCGGCGCTCCAGACCGACTCGAGTACGTCCCACAGTGCGTCGCCGAGCGGGGTGGGAATCTGCTGAGTGTTATGCAGCGCCAGTCCCGCCAGCACAAACCGGGCAACGGCCAGGTGCAGGGTGCCGGTGTCGGAGGTATGAGGACGGCCGGTAGCCGACTGTACGAGCGGGAGGATGGTGGCCCAGCTGAGTTGCTGGCCAGCCTGAACAGCCGTACGGAATCCGTCGAGAACGGCGGCAAGGTGGTCATCAGCCAACTCGGCGAACTGCGGAGCGTCCTCCTGGTAAATGAGGGCCTGGCTGGTCACGGCGGCTTGCAGCTGACTGCAGAAGGCCTCGGCGTTCGTGCCGAACCGGGTCGGTGTGGGCTGGAACTGCCGGGCGTGACTGATCAGTTCGGTGGCGGTCATCGCGGCCAGGTTCTCCGGCGAGCCCTGCTCTTCAGATTCCGACCAGGCCAGGGGCTGGGGAATCGTGTCCAACGACGGTGCCGGACCGAGGCTCTCGCACAACTCTCGGTAGCGCCGCAGCTGCTGCTCGGGCAGGACATCGACCAGTGCGGCATAGCGGTCTCGCTGCCAGGCGCCCGCCCACTGCTCCACGTACTGCTCCGGCGGCTCGGCGCCACCGGAAGTGCTACGGAACCGCTCCACGAACCGTTCGGTGTCCGGCCCAGCGTCGATGACGGCCAGTACCCCTTCGAGCGCAGCCGGACGCAGCGAGCTGGCACTGGCGCGGGCCAAGAGTGCCCACTCACGCCGCGACCGGGCGGCGGTGATCTGGTCGGGGTCCGTCAAGATGCTCTCCACCGCGTCCGGGGCGTTGGCACCGTGACGCTGGAGAATATGCAGGCGGAGCCTGCGGAAGACCAGCCACGGCTGGGACTCCAGGATGGAAAGGACCCGGCGGATGTCTGTGGCCGCCAGGTGGTCTGCCGTGTCGCGGACCGCCTCGGTGAACAGGGCACGGTCGTCAGAGCGCATCCCCCCGTGGCCCGGGTCCAGCACCGGGTACCACACGGTAGACAAGTCTTCTCCGCCGGCGCGGTCAGGGTCCATTCCGGTGGCCAGAAGCGCGCTGGCCAGGCTGCCGGCCAGCACCTCCAACCAGGCCGTCCCTAGGTGACGGGCCAAGTCGACGTTATGCGTACGGAGGATCTCCTGGAGATCGTAGTCGTCGATCCGGCCGCCGTGCTGTGTGGCCTGCAAAAGTGCGGTCATCACCGCCAGTGCCTGCTCAGTGTGGCCGCCCTGGGCACAGCGGACTGCAAGTTGGGCGTAGCGGTCCGGGGCGATCAAGTAGGGGCCGCGGATCGCTTCCACCGCCCGTGGCACCAGACGCGCTGCTTCCGCAGGGGACAGCAGGAGTGCCACTTCGGTCACATCTAGGTTGACCCGCGGATTGTCCGTCGAGGGGATCCGCTCGGCGATGGACAACACAACTGCCGGAGCAACGCTGGCCATCCGCACTAGATACGTTGAGGCCGGCCAGGCAGGAAAGGCCACCGTGCCCGCTTCGTCATCGTTTTCCGGTGCCGGCGGCGTGCTGAAAAATCCGTGCTTGTCCAGGTGCGGCAGCCACCCAGCAGTGTTCAGCAGCCCGAAGAACCGTTCCTGGGTCAGGTAGTCCTGAGGGAAGGATCCCATCAGCAGCTTCACATCTGTCTTGCTCGGATTGCGGACAGCAGCCAAGGTCTCCAGACGCTGCAGCACGGTGACGTAGCGGGTCTCGAAGCGATCGAGGACCACATCGAGCATGTCCTCCAGATCGGCCAGTCGCAGACGAACCGCTTCGTCCATCGGCGTCTGTTCCATACGGACCCGGTGCGCGTAGCTGTGCAGTTTCGTCGCCTCCGCCAGCCAGACCTTGCCCGCAGGACTGTCAGTTGGGATGTCCAGCCAGTCCAGCACACCCTGCACTTCGAACAGGTGCCGACGGCTCTGGGGCGGGTCCTTCCGGATGGCATCGGGCAGGAGAACCTCGCGAAGCGCGCTCTCCAGTTCCCGGAACAGGTGCGAGACCAGCATCCCGGTCGAACGCAGCGGCAGGTCCTCATCCAGCAGAGTGCAGATATCGGCATACCAGCCCGCGGGCCCAGGGCCGAACCGGCGCAGGCGGCTCAGAATCCGCTGCCGCCTATCGAGGTCGGCCGGGCCTGGGCGTTGCCCGGACAATCGCTCCAGAGGAACCTCGCGGTCCTGCTCCTGCGACACCCGCTCCACCCCCTATCGGCCGGCCCAGGCCAGCGCCCCGACTGGAGAGCCGACCGTCCCAAGGACACACCGGACTACGCCCTGATCGTTCCACAGCAGCCCCGTCCTCGCGGCCTCGATGACCGACCTGCTCCCCGGCCCCATCCGCCAGCCACCGGCCATCCCAAACACACAGCAAGCCTCTGACCAGCACGAACCCGCACCGAACGATTAGGTACAAGAAACCATCCCCAACGCCACACCACCTCTATCAACAAACTCCCAACAACCACAGATCAGACGCCTCCTGACCACCGCCGAGGGACCCAGCAGCGCCCTTCCCTCTTCTCAAAGGGCGTTAAGTCCGGTCTTCCTCGGTTCGTGATCGCTCGATCGTGGGACTGATCGTCGCGCGAGGCATCTGGTCGACATGTTCATGCTGAGATGCGGACGTGAAGAGAGATCCGTACCCGAGCGACTTAGCGGATGAGCAGTGGGCGTTGATCGAGCCGCTGATCACGGCCTTGAAGCAGGACCGGGTGAAGCGGTCGGCGACCGGAGATCCGGGCTCCTGTGACCTGCAGGAGGTCGTGAACGCGATCTTCTATCAGAACCGGACGGGCTGCCAATGGCGCTGCCTCCCGCGTGATCTGCCGTCCTGGTCAGCGGTGTTCTACTACTTTGGCCTGTGGCGTCAGGACGGGCTTGATCAGCGCATCCAGGAACTTCTGCGCTGCCAGGTACGGGAGGGAGCGAAGCGATTAGAGGACCCGTCCCTCGTGATCATCGACACCCAGTCGGTCCGCGCGGCCGCTGGTGTCCCCAAGGCCACGACGGGGCTGGACGCCAACAGGAAGGTGTCGGGCCGCAAGCGAGGGCTGGCCGTCGACGTCCTCGGCCTGATCATCGGCGCCGTGGTGCAGGCCGCCTCCGTCCACGACAACGCCGTCGGCACCGCTCTCCTCGACCAGGTGGCCGAGCGGTGCGGCAACCGTCTGGAGAAGGCCCTGGTGGACCAGGGCTTAAGGGCGAAGTCTTCATTCACGGCACCCTGTTGGACATCGACGTCGAGGTCGTCCGCCGCAACCCCGCCGATCAGGGCAAAGGCTTCGTCCCACAGCCGAAGCGGTGGATTGTGGAGCAGGTCAACGGCACGTTGATGCTGCACCGCCGGCTGGCCCGTGAGTACGACCACCGGCCCGATACCTCCGCCTCGCGTGTCTACTGGGCATCGATCGCGAACATGACCCGCCGCCTCACCGCACCCGCCCCCACCTGGCGCGGCACCCTCGAGCTGGCCGCATGAACATCACCAAGCTCCTTGCCGACCTGCAGGCCCAGCATCATGAAACTGCGGCCAGGGCCGGTGAACTAAGCCACCAAATCGCGCAGTTGACCGCCGCCCTGACCGAGACCGAAGCGCGGCTCGCGGACCTGGCCACTGCCCGCAAGGTCATCGCCGAACTCGCACCGGCCGCAGGAAGCGAAAGTGAACCGCCCGAGACGAACACCGCCTACCAGGCCATCGTGAACGCCTTCAACCAACACCCCGACCAGCAATTCCGTACCCGTGAGCTGCACGAACTCCTCGACCTGCCCACCAACGAGGCATCCGTCAACGTCACCCGCGCCCGCCTCGGACGTCTCCTCCGCCAAGGCTTTCTCACCCAGCCCGGACGAGGCCGCTATTAGAAACGGACTTAACGCCCTCTTAGCAGTCGTCAGGGAGGCCGGCCGCCTCGCACACTTCGGGCATTTCGGTGATCGTCCGTGTGCCCGCGTAGTAGCGGATGGCGTTGGGGTACTCCTTGCCCTGCTCCTGGTACATCAGAACCTGGCCTATCAGGGCGCTGATCTGCCATGAGTCGCCCATGGCAGCAGCGAGCAGGCGGAAGGCCTGATCGGCGCTGAGAGAGCCGTCCGGGAGGGCGAGCCGCACCTGGTCGAGTTCGGTTTCCCAGGGCTCGATACGGAAGCCGTAAGGAAGTTGGGCTCGTAGTTGCCCAGCCATCTGGTGCGCCGTCACCTTGCGGGCTGGGTCGTCGAATCGAACAGGCCATGACAGGTCGATGGGATGGAGTACGTCGAAGTGGTCGCCGCCACGTCGGTGGGAGTCCCTCATCCTGCCCGCGTCGTTGTTGCCGAAGCCGCTGTTGTTCCACTGCGGAGAACGTCCCTGGGCGTGGAGGTGCTGGAGCACGAGGCGCTCCGGTGCCAGGACACTGAGGTCGTCGTCCAGTTGGAGATAGCTGAACGAGAGGTCGTGGGCGTCGATATGGCAGCGTCCGCTGATCTTTCGCAGGTGTTGGCCGAGACGGACGGCGATCGATCGATCATTCCGTGCCACGTAGAGGAGCTCCGGGGCCTCGTGGGACTCCCGGTGCAGAAGGTAGACGCCGGGCCAGTCCTCCAGCTTCTCGATACTCTCAGCCGTGAGGTCGTGGTGCGGCTGTGCGGCGAGGGTCCTGAGGAAGTGGTCCACGTGCGCCTGAGGGAGCAGCCGGAATCCGGTTCCGCCGGTGTACGCGACGTTGCGGCTGAAGGGGTAAGACACGACAGTGTCGGTCCCGCGTTGGTTGGGCTCCGGAAGACCGCGCGCCTTGAGCGTGCTTTTGAGCTTCGGATAAATGTCGGTCAAAGCGAGCGCTGGCGGAGCGCCTGGGATGCCGCTTCGCACGACGTCGCACAGGACCTGGGTGAAGGACGTGGCAGCAGTCTCGTCTCGCGAAGGCACGTGTGCGACCTGGTCGGCCGCTGTGAGCGTATAGACGCCATGGATGTCGGTGCTGTCCACGAGTTGGCTATCACCAGCGCCTGCCAGGCCTTGGATGATCCGACCCGAGTAACAGCAGTCGAGGATTACCAACTTCACCTGGGCCGGTGAGTCCAGGAGTGCGCTGCGGACCTTGTCGAACTCCAAGCCGGTGAGGTCCGGATAGCGCAGCTGGGTATCGCCGGCAGCCAGGCACAGGGCACCGGACTTACTAACGACCCCGTGGCCGACGAAGTAGATCAGCAGGGTACCCGTGGTCTCCTCGGCCAGGCGGTGCACTTCCAGGGCCAGGTCCGTGGCCCCGGCGGAGTCCTCCAAAACGTGTACCTGGTCCTCGGACCAGCCGCACAGCTCGGGGGTGGTCAGCAGCCGGTGCATCGCGTGCAGGCTGTTGCGGGCTGCGGGCACGTCCAGGAGGGAGGGGTCCCGGTACTGGGAGACGCCGATGAGGATGGCGGCGTCGTCAGACTCCATCGGTGTCGTCCGTCAGGAATCGCTGGATCAGCGCCTCGGCCTCGGCGGCGTCACCGGTCTCGAGTTCCAGGGTGCGGTCGGCCCATGTGATGGAGATGCGGATCTTGGTGGGGGTACGGCGGTTCTGCAGCCAGGTGGCGAGGGAACCGGCCAAGACGGTGGCGATACCGCTGGAACCGAGGGATACCGTGAGCAAGTCGAGCCCGGCACCGAGGTCGTTCTCCGCGGGTGCGGCGGGCAGGACGTGCACGCGCCCCTGGAGGCCGCGTTCACCGCGGAGCCACCCGATCAGCGCCAGGCGATCGTCAAGTTCAGTCGCCGAGTCGAGCCTGATCTGAACATTCGTCGCCCCAGTGCCCTGCATCTCGTACTCCCCCGCTGCTGCGCGCATCTGATGCCCAGGGCTCCCCCGGGCTGGTACGAGAAGTCACCCTACGGTGGTAAGCCCGTCCGGTTCGGACCAGGCCCGACGAAGCGATGTCACGCCACGACACTGGGCCGACTTGGAGCCTGTTCGTCCGCGCCCTACGACCGCCACTACCGGCGGCCTCTTGCCCCTGAGCAGCCAAGGCTCCTGTTGAGCAGGCCCGCGGAGCCACCCAACAAAGCCGCAGGCAAAGCCGAGTCACCGAGGCACACACTCGATCTCCGGCACCAACCCTACTTTCCAGTAACTTCTATCGGACTCGCTCTCTAAAACTGAGCAAGTCCCTGACTGGCGGGCAGGGGCTGCTCACCTCCAAGAGGGCCGCAACAGCACAAGGTGGGTGCGGCGATCTGAAATGAAATTGGTGCGGCCTGCATTCCGCACGGGGCCATCTGAAAGACCACGGGGATCCAGGGCTTAGGGTAGGCAAGGAAATGTCAGCGATTCAGCTCAAGGAACATCAGGTAGACCAACGATCGGCGTTTCGCAGGTGGGTGGGATTCCCTGCAAGGTCATCCGTGCCCTTGCAGGGTGCCCGGGGCACGATCGTGTCAGCGACCGGATCGGGAAAGACGATCACGGCCGCTGCGTGCGCGCTGGAGTCGTTCGCGGACGGCCGGATCCTCGTGACCGTGCCCACCCTGGACCTGCTCGCGCAGACCGCCCAGGCGTGGCGGCTGGTTGGCCACCGGGCCCCGATGGTCGCGGTGTGCTCGCTGGAGAACGACCCGGTGCTGAAGGAGCTGGCCGTGCGGACCACCACCAACCCGATCCAGCTCACCCTGTGGGCCGGCTCCGGGCCCGTGGTCGTGTTCGCCACGTACGCCTCCCTGGTGGACCGCGAGGACATCGACGCACCCGAGGGCCAGCGGAAGGTTCGCGGACCGCTGGAGGCCGCTCTCGCGGGCGGAGAGCGGCTGTACGGCCAGCAGATGGCAGGCTTCGACCTCGCGATCGTGGATGAGGCCCACGGAACCGCCGGTGATCTTGGTCGGCCGTGGGCCGCGATCCACGACAACACCCGCATCCCCGCCGACTTCCGGCTCTACCTCACCGCCACCCCGCGCATCCTCGCCGCGGCCCGGCCCCAGAAGGGCGCGGACGGCCAGGAGGCGGAGATCGCGACCATGGCCGATGACCCGGAAGGCACCTACGGCGCGTGGCTCGCCGAGCTCGGACTCTCCGAGGCGATCGAGCGGGAGATCCTCGCCGGGTTCGAGATCGACGTCCTGGAGATCCGCGACCCCTCCTCCGTCGTCGGGGAGTCCGAAGAGGCGCGGCGCGGCCGGCGCCTGGCGCTCCTGCAGACCGCGCTCCTGGAGCACGCCGCCGCGTACAACCTCCACACGGTCATGACGTTCCACCAGAAGGTGGAGGAGGCCGCCGCGTTCGCGGCCAAGCTCCCGGAGACGGCAGCCGAGCTCTACGTCAACGACGCCACCGACGACGACCTGGCCGCCGCCGACAAGCTGCCGAAGTCCTCCATCGACGCGGAGTTCTACGAACTCGAGGCCGGCCGCCACGTACCCCCGGACCGCGTGTGGTCGGCGTGGCTGTGCGGCGACCACCTCGTGACCGAGCGGCGCGAGGTCATCAGGCAGTTCGCCAACGGCATAGACGCAGCCGGCCGCCGGGTCCACCGCGCCTTCCTCGCCAGCGTTCGCGTCCTCGGGGAAGGCGTCGACATCACCGGCGAACGGGGAGTCGAGGCCGTCTGCTTCGCCGACACCCGCGGCTCGCAGGTGGAGATCGTGCAGAACATCGGCCGCGCGCTGCGGCTCAACAAGGACGGCTCCACCAAGGTCGCGCGGATCATCGTGCCGGTGTTCCTGGAACCGGGCGAGGACCCGACGGACATGGTCGCCAGTGCCTCGTTCCGCCCCCTTGTAGCGGTCCTCCAAGGCCTGCGCTCGCATGACGAACGTCTGGTCGAGCAGCTCGCTTCCCGTGCGCTCACGAGCGGGAAGCGCAAGGTCCACGTCCGGCGTGACGAGGACGGGCGGATCGTCGGGGCCGGCGGCGCGGGTGACGGCGAGGACCAGGAGGACGACGGCACCGACGCCGCGGTCGAGGCGGCGCTGCTGCACTTCTCCAGCCCGCGCGACGCGTCGACCATCGCGGCGTTCCTGCGCACCCGGGTCTACCGGCCCGAGTCCCTGGTGTGGCTGGAGGGCTACCAGGCCCTGCTGCGGTGGCGGGTGGAGAACGAGATCACCGGCGTCTACGCCGTCCCGTATGACGTTGAGGTCGAGGTCGGGGTCACCAAGGGCTTCCCCCTCGGGCGGTGGGTGCACCAGCAGCGGAAGGCGCTGCGGGCGGGTGAGCTGGAGGAGCGGCGCAAGGTCCTCCTGGACGCGCCGGAGGCCGGGATGGTCTGGGAGCCGGGTGAGGAGGCGTGGGAGGCCAAGCTGGCCGCGCTGCGCTCGTACCGGCGGGCGACCGGGCACCTCGCGCCGCGTCAGGACGCGGTGTGGGGCGAGGGCGAGGCGATGGTGCCCATCGGGCAGCACATCGCCAACCTCCGACGCAAGGGCGCGAAGAACGGCCTGGGCAAGGACCCGGAGCGGGCCGCCGTGCGCGCGCAGCAGCTGGCCGCGGTCGATGAGGACTGGAACTGCCCCTGGCCGCTGGACTGGCAGCGCCACTACCGCGTCCTCGCCGACCTCGTCGACGCCGACGGCCAGCTGCCCGACATCGCACCCGGCGTGCTCTTCGACGGCGACGACATCGGCAAGTGGCTCCAGCAGCAGAAGCAGCCGGGCACCTGGGCGCGGCTCCTACCCGAGCAGCAGGAACGGCTGACCCGGCTGGGCATCAAGCCCGCTGAGGCGCCGTCTCCCGCACCGGCCGCCAAGGGTGCGGCGAAGGGGCAGGGCAAGGCACAGCAGGCGTTCCAGCGAGGCCTGACGGCCCTCACCCAGTGGGTCGAACGGGAAGGCGCCCACCGGCCGGTGCCAAGGGGCCACAGCGAAGAGATCGCGGCCGACGGCGAGACGGACCCGGTGACCGTGAAACTGGGCGTATGGGTCTCGAACACCAAGACCCGGCGGGACAAGCTCGCCCAGGAGCAACTCGACGCACTGCGGAAGCTGGGTGTGGGCTGGGCATGATCTGGCCCGTGCGTGAGGAGCGCACGGGCCAGCACATTCTTCCCTCAAGGCCTGCCCGCGCTGCCGACTATCAGTCGGTGACTGAGGGCGGCAGCAGAACGTCGTAGCGCTGGAAGAGCTCCCGGAAGAAGCCTGCGACTATGCGCGGGCCGTTGTTCCGGTCCAGTTCATGGCCGCCAAAGCGGTAGACGTCGTAGCCGGAAAGGCTTAGCTGCCGGTCCTCCGACACCATCTGGGCGTAGAGCTGTGGGCTCGCTTTGCCGTCGACTGAGAGGCTGTCGAGTCCACGAAGGCTGCGTCGGCGAAGGCCGTGGACGACCAGTTGATCGACGAGCTGGTGGGCCGCGCCCAGGCCGAGGGCCTGCAACTGACCGGCGAGGGCGGGCTGCTGCAACAGCTGACCAAGCGGCTGCTGGAGTCCGCCCTGGAGGGCGAGATCACCGACCATCTCAGCTATGCCAAGCACGATCCGGCTGGCAAGAACGGCGCCAACTCCCGCAACGGCAAACGCTCCAAGACCGTCCTGACCGAGGTCGGCCCAGTAGAGATAACCGTGCCCCGCGACCGCGACGGCTCCTTCGAACCGAAGATCGTGAAGAAGCGGCAGAAGCGCCTGACCGGCGTCGACGAGATGGTCATCTCGCTGGCCGCGAAGGGCCTGACCACCGGCGAGGTGCAGGCCCACCTGGCCGAGGTCTACGGCGCCGACGTCTCCCGTCAGACCATCTCCACCATCACCGACAAGGTCCTCGAGGGCATGGCCGAATGGCAGAGCCGACCCCTCGACGCCGTCTATCCGGTCGTCTTCATCGACGCCATCCACGTGAAGATCCGTGACGGCGCGGTGGCCAACCGGCCCGTCTATGTCGCCCTGGCCGTCACCACCGAGGGCCGACGGGAGATCCTGGGGCTGTGGGCCGGCGACGGCGGCGAGGGAGCCAAGCACTGGCTGCACATCCTCACCGAGATCAAGAACCGCGGGGTGAGCGACGTGCTCATGCTGGTCTGCGACGGGCTCAAGGGCCTGCCCGAGGCGGTGGAGACCGTCTGGCCCCGGACGATCGTGCAGACCTGCGTGGTGCATCTGCTGCGGAACTCCTTCCGCTATGCCGCCCGCCAGGACTGGGACAAGATCGCCAAGCTTCTCAAGCCGGTCTACACCGCCCCCTCCGAGGAGGCCGCCCTGGAGCGGTTCGCCGAGTTCGCCGATGCCTGGGGCCGGAAGTATCCGGCGATCGTGAAGCTGTGGGAGAACGCCTGGGAGGAGTTCACCCCGTTCCTGCGGTTCGACACCGAAATCCGACGCATCGTCTGCACGACGAACGCGATCGAGTCCGTCAACGCCCGCATCCGCCGGTCGGTCAAGGCCCGCGGACACTTCCCCAACGAGCAGGCCGCCCTGAAATGCGTCTATATGGCGATCATTTCCCTCGATCCCACAGGCAAGGGGCAGGCCCGCTGGACCATGCGCTGGAAGACCGCCCTGAACGCTTTCGATATCACCTTCGACGGCCGCCTGTCGGCGGCCCGTCAGTAACCTCAACTACCGCAGTTACACCATTCGTTTGACAGACCCCACGCCAGCGCTTGGG
The DNA here is from genome assembly GCF_001611795.1 of Streptomyces qaidamensis. Lineage (NCBI taxonomy): Bacteria > Bacillati > Actinomycetota > Actinomycetes > Kitasatosporales > Streptomycetaceae > Streptomyces > Streptomyces qaidamensis. The sequence continues at coordinate 85,244 of NZ_CP015098.1, forward strand.
CCTGGTGCACGTACGGCGGCGGGCAGGCCCTCTCTGTCTTGGGCGCCGGTGAGGGCGTCGGCCGGCGGGCGACGGTAGTGGTGCAGCAGAGCGGGCTACCGGGCGGCGTCGATATCGACGGCGATGGCCCGGCCGTCGGTGCTGATGCCGATCAGTGCGGCGGAGGCGGGCAGGCCTGAAGCTGCTCGCGCAGGCCGGGATCGGTGAGACGCAGCAGCTTCGGGAGCGCGGTCGTGTTCGTCATCGTGGTGTTCCTCGTCTGTGCTGTGCCTGGTGAACCGGGTGTTCACCAGTGCTGGGGGATCGTGTCGGCCGGACGGACCGGACAGGTCCCCGTTCGCGGCCGCCAGGCGGGCCGGCGAAGCAGTCGAGGTTGGTGGTCACGGACACGGCGCGGAGTCGGTTGCGGGCCCACTTCTTGAGGTCGCCTATGCGATAGAGGAGTTCGGCGACGCGCTTGCCGACCGGCCTGAGAAAGGTCCGGCCATGGGCGCGGGCGTAGCGCAGCGCAGCGATGGTGATGTCCGGCAGGAGGCGCTCGTGGGCCTCGCAGAGTCCACCGCCTGGTCGTCGACATCTGCGGCTGAGTTCGCCAGCGGCGTCGCCGCTGGGTTGCCGTCGCCCGGGTCGGCGACCGGAGCGGGGACCGGGTCGGGCGCGGCCGTGGTCGGCGTGATGCTCCAGGCGTCGGCGAGCGAGTCCGCGGGCGCGGCGGCGGCCTGCGTCTCGGGCGCGGCTGGCTTCTGCATCCGCGTAGGGCCGGCCGGTGTGGGGAGGGTTGGGGGGTTCGGGCCCTCGGCGGCCTTCTTGCCGGTGGTGGCCCACTCGCAGCCGCACGGCTCTCTCTCAGACGCTGACGGCGTCCCTTGCCGCCCGGGTCGCGCCACACCTGGCGGGCGAGGCGGGAATGCCGACATCGAGAGAATGCACGGCATCACGCCCTTCGTCCCAACTCCCCCCGGAATAGTGGTTCTCGGCCACGGGCACGCCCGGCCGTGGGTACCCTGGCCTCACTTGTTCGGTGCGTGACCGGACTGATACTGCTGGTGAAGGTGGGGGTCCAGTGACAAGCCTTGCACGTGTTCCGATCGAGGGTGGCGGCACGATCCTCTTCGAAGCGGCACCACTGACCCCGTACGAAGGGCCGGTGAAGGCCGGACGGGTTGGGGACGCCGTACGCGATCTGCCGAACACCCTGCAGCAGGTGCTGGACCCGGTGCGCAATGCGGCCGCAGCGGTGCTGGAACAGCTGCGGCAGGCCGGTCCGGACGAGGTCGAGGTGGAGTTCGGGGTGGACCTCTCGGCGCAGGCGGGCGCCGTTATCACTAAGGGCGAATCAGCGGTCCACTTCAAGGTGAGGGTGCTGTGGCAGCGCCCGGGATTCGTCGGGAACACCGTCTGAGGCCCGGACCAAGAACATGGTCACCGTAAACGAGCCGCATTCAGGCGACGAGGGCCCCTTCGGACCGGAACGCCATGAGCTGGAAAGCCCTCAGCCAGCGGAACAGAGCGGTGCCGAAGCCACTGGGCCGGAAAGTACCGATCCGCCAGAGGGCGACAGAACGGTGGACTCCAGCAGCACGGACCGCTTAGCCGCCTCTGTTGCCCGGATCGAGACCCAGGACGGCCGCACCGCTGGCACTGGATTCATCGTCGCACCGGGCATCCTCCTCACTTGCGCTCATGTGGTGGCCCTGGCGGGGGAAGGGCCCGGCGGCAGGGTCCGGCTGGTCTTCCCGCACCTTACGGGCGCACCGTGCACGACGGCCCAGGTCCTGCACGAGGGATGGAGGGCCCCCGACGCCGAGGACATCGCGGTGCTGCATCTGGAGGAGGACGTTCCAGCTAGCGGTCGGCCGGTGAGGCTGGGGTCTGCGGCCGGATCCCGCGGCCACCGGGTCCGTGCCTTCGGGTTCCCTGCCCAGGCCCCGCGCGGCGGGCACTTCGCCTATGGGCTGGTCGGGGATCTACTGCCCGCCGAGGCGGGGCCCGAAGCCGTGCTGCAGCTGACCGACGCCAACGACCTGACGACCGGCTTCAGCGGCGGACCGCTCCTGGACGACGTCACCGGCCTGGTGATCGGCATGGTCACCTCGATTACCCATCCGGACGAGCAGAGTCGCGGCCTGAACATCGCCTACGCAACGCCAACGCACGTCCTGCGCACCGTCCGGCCGGAGCTCGCGGTACGTGACCGTTGTCCTTACCGCGCCCTCGAACCATTCACGGAGCAGCACGTCGCCTGGTTCCACGGACGGCAGACCGCCGTGGCGGAAACCCTGGCCCAGCTCCGCCGGCACCAGCAGGTGCTGTTGTTGCTGGGGCCCTCCGGGTCCGGCAAGTCGTCACTGGTCCGGGCAGCACTGCTGCCCGCTCTCGCAGACGGCGGGCTGCCCGGCAGCGACCGGTGGGTGCCGCTGCTGGCCCGGCCCGGTGAACACCTAGCGGCCGAGCTGGAGCAGGCCGGGCTCGCCGGGGCCACAGCCGACGGCATGCTGCCCGCCGTACGGCGCTGGTCGGCGGCCCGGCCCGGCGGCCGACGGCCGATCGTCATCATCGACCAGTTTGAGGAGCTCCTCACCGACTCCGGGGAGCAGGCGGACACGCACCTCGCTGCCGCCGAGGAACAACTGGCGGAGCTGATCCGCGCGCGGGCGGCGGCAACCGTGATCCTCGTCATGCGCGACGACTTCTACCCGTTGCTGGCCGCCCGGGCCCCGGACCTACTGAGAGAGGCCACACCCGGGCTGTTCAACGTGCCCGCCGCACTGGGCATGCCGGACCTGCACGCCATCGTCGCCGAACCGGCCCGGGCGGTCGGGCTGCACGTGGAGGACGGCCTCGCGGAGCGCGTCGTCGCCGACGTCCTGGCAGCCGATCCTGCAACGGCCACCACCCGCCATGCGCCCATCACCCTCCTGCCCCTGCTTCAGCTGACGCTCAGCCAGCTCTGGGAACGCCGCCACGACGGTCGGCTGACGCACCGCGCGTACGACAGAATCGGTGGAGTCACCGGATCCCTCACCACCTGGTGCGACACGGCGCTGAACCGCCTGCCCGACGCGGACCGCCCCACCGCCCGGCGCCTCCTCACCGCACTCGTACGTCCGGCCGACGCCACCAACGCCGTCCCCGCAACACGTCGGCAGGTGGCCCTCACTGATTTGCGTGAGCTGGCCGGGGTCGCTGCCGGGCCCGGCCCCGCCAGCGAGGGGGACTTCGACCGGGTGCTCGCCGCCCTGACCCACCGGCGCATCGTGACGACCAGGACCATGCCGCTGGCCGACGGCACTCCGGGTCCGGCGACCGTCGAGCTCATGCACGAAGCCCTCATCCGCGAGTGGGGCGACCTGCGGCGCTGGGTCGCCGCCGATCATCGGTTCCAAAACTGGCTGGACCGTGCCGTCAAGCAGTACGGGCGGTACACGGCAAGTTCCGATACCGGCGACTTACTCGACGGAAGTGACCTGGCCGAAGGCATCGATTGGGTGAAGGAGCGCGGTCTGCCGAGCACCGTCTCCTCCTTTCTCGCCCGCAGCCGCCGGCATCAGCAGGCCGAACTGCGCCGCACACGCCGGGTGAACGTCGCCCTGTCCTGCCTTCTGGTACTTGCTCTCATAGCCGCCGGTGTCGCCTTTTGGCAACGGAAGGCAGCCATCACGGCTCAGCGGGTTGCCCAGTCACGGGAGATAGCGGCACAGTACGCCGCGATCAAGAACAGCGACCCCGACGTCGCGGCACTGCTCGCGGTCCAGGCGTACCGCATCAGCCCGACCGAGGAAGCGGTCTCCGTACTCCATGCTGCTGCCGCCAGCCCGCTTCGGAGCGTCCTAACGGGCCACAGTGCGCCGGTGTTTACAGCCACTTTCAGCCCCGACGGGACCACCGTCGCCACTGGCGGTCTGGACGGCAGAATCCGACTGTGGAGCGCCTCAGACGGCACACCACACAGGACGCTCGTCAGTCGGGCCAAGGCCGTCGTCTCAGTGGCTTTCAGCCCGGACGGGAGGACACTTGCCTCGGCCGACAGTGATGGAGTGGTACGTCTGTGGGATAGACGCACGGGTGACTTGCGTGCGTCCCTGATGGGCCACACCGGGGGCGTGCTTTCGGTGGCTTATAGTCCCGACGGGCGCATGCTGGCAACTGGGGGTGCGGATGGTACCGCGCGTCTGTGGAACCCGGTAACTGGACGGGTCCGAGCCGTCATAGCAGCTCACACAGGCTCCGTACGCTCGCTAGTCTTCTCCCCGGACGGCGCTTCTTTCTTCACGGCCAGCGAGGACAAGGCGGTGAAGATATGGGAGGTAGCTACGGCCGCGGCACGCATGACGCTCCGCGGCGATCACAAGTTCTACACGTCGGCTCTCAGCCCCGACGGCCGGACGCTGGCTGCAGCGGGTGGTGGGCACAAGATCATCTTGTGGAACCTGGCCACCGGAAAGGTGAAGAAGACGATCACCACCGACTTCGTCCTCATCAACTCCCTGGACTTCGGAGCGGACGACCGGGTTCTGGCCGTCGGGAGTGACGAAAACGTCGTTACCTTCTGGAACACGGACTCCGGTAGCGAGCATGAATCCTTCTCTGGGCACACAGACTTCGTGACGACTGTGGCCTTCGGCCCCGACGGCCGGACGCTGCTTACGGGCAGCAAAGACCATTCCGCCCGCTTGTGGGACACGAAGACTGGTGAGGCGGAAAAGGTCCTGAACGAGCCCGCCGGACCGGTAAGGGCGGCGGCGTTCAGTCCGGATGGGCGCACGCTCGCCGCAGGCGGAGAAAAGGGCTTCGTCCGGCTATGGGACCCCGCTACCGGGAAGGCCGTTCGACGGCTGGCCGGGCATACCGCCCTCGTGGACTCGGTGGACTTCAGCCCCGACGGCCGGATGCTCGCCACAGGCAGCATTGACCGGACTGTCCGGTTGTGGGACGTGACCAAGGGCAGAGCCCTGCGAACTTTGAAGGGGCATACCGACTACGTTGGGGCAGTGGCGTTCTCGCCCGATGGCCGGACGCTCGCGACGGGCGGCAACGACGACGCCGTACGGCTGTGGGACACCACCACGTGGCGTATCCGCAAATCGCTCCCCGTGCCCGGCGGTGTCTTCTCAGTCGCTTTCAGCCCCGACGGCCGGTCCCTCGCTACCGGCGGCGCCGAAAGTAGGACCGTCCGGTTGTGGGATCCACGATCCGGCGCGGTGCGCCGGACCATCATAGTGCGCACCCCCGGCGTGGCGTCAGTGGCCTTCACCCCAGACGGCCGCACGCTCGCCACCGCAAGCCCTGTGAACTCGGCCGTGAGCCTGTGGGACGCGGCTTCTGGGACGCCCCGCCGCACGCTGAGCTACCAAGAAGGGTATGCCTACGCAGCCGCGTTCAGCCGCGATGGCCGCACTCTGATCAGCGGAACGGGAACCGGCTGGATCTACCTCTGGGACATGGCCACGGCACGACTACAGAAAATACTCACGGGTCACGAGTATGGTGTCTATGCCCTCACCGTCAGCCCGGAGGGGCGCACCTTCGCCTCTGCTAGCGACGACGGCACGCTCCGGCTCTGGCGCTTGAGCTCGCCCGAACCCGCCGCAGCGATCCGACATATCTGCCGTGTTCTTCACCGCGACTTCACATCGGAAGAGCGAACGATGTATCTCAAGGGCACGGAGGTTGAAGGCCCGGTCTGCCCCCAGGTGAAACCAGGACCTATCACGTCGCCATCAGCGCGGATGCCGTAGAACGTCGGCTGCCAGTCCGGCACGCAGAGGCGGTAGCGATAGAGGCGAGCCACTCGGACTCGACCGAGCTGGTGCAGCGCCCGTTCGAGGGCCTGCCCGGCGAGGGGTGACGGGCGGCCCTGCGCGAGCTTGCACCGGCCAGCATGGTCAAGCTAATGCTGAAGGGACGGCTTCCCCGAGGGCGTCCCGTCCCGTCTCTCACCGTGGGCGCTGCCGATCACCTGGCCGCCTTGACGGTCACCCTTCGGGGTGGACGAGGGGCGCAACGACTCGGCTACCGGGGCGCTGCTCACGCTACCGGCCATGTTTGTCGCTCTCTGGACCGACCGAGGATCGCAACCTCGCTCACGCCAGCGACAATGCCGCGCAGCTCGGCCGCAGGCGGTCGCCCTTCGGGGCGACCGAGAATCGCAACAAGGCCGACCTGGTCCAGTGACGCATATGGCACGCCCGGCCTGTCGTGTTTCCCGCGGGAAACACATAGGTCCGCCGAAACCGTCGACGAGTCAAAGGCTCGAACAACCGAACCCATTGGCGGGGCCGACGGGCGCGGTGCGGAATCGGGACCGCCGCGACGTAGCGCTGCCGAACAGCCCAATCTTAGAACGGACTGACCAGCGATACCTCCTGGTTTCAGGTGCTCCCCCTGCGGTCCGGCCTCATCCCGGCGGCACCACCGGTGGAACGCCAGATGATCCGACTCTGTGGCAGCCCCCCACGACTTCCCACCACGCTCGGTATGCAGGAACAACGCAGCGAAAGCAGGAACGGCAGGCCGTCCGGTAGACCTGCCTCATCCAGCCCCGACACCAAGTCGCCGCGCTGCACATGGAGGAAAGAACGCGTGGTCGTGGGGAGGGATAGGTCACGGCTCACGAAGTACACCGTCCACCCAGGCCTGCTCAACGCCCGCGGACACTAGCCAGTGACGGTCGCAAGGACGGCGTGAACGGGCCCGGCAATCATCACAACAGATCAGCGTCGCTGGCCTCGTCCCCCACACCCGGGACACCCCCAGATAAAACCCAGACCCTGCAGCCGGCTCCCTGGCCCTGATCGGGCGTCCCGGCTCCCACGATCCCGACAGCTCCGCTATACCGGACGCCACGCGCGCCTTCGAAGTGCGGCAACCCATCCGTCGTTCACAGTGTGGCCAGGACGAAGGTCAGCAGTGCCAGGGAGAGGGTGGCACTGCCCGCGAAGGCCACGGCTCCGCGCAGCAGGGCGCTGGCATAGGTAGCTCCGTCGAGGCGAGCAAGCAGGCCGGCCGCCGCTCATACGAGGGTGCAGAAGAGCGCGACGACGGCAAGGAGCAGGACCAAGAGCATCAAGTGGATGGATGGAGTGTTCATGCCTTCTTCCCTCAAGTGATCGATGACGACGACTCAAGGAATTTCGCGGTTCCGGTGTTCACCGGGGTTCAGGGCGAACAAAGATGAACGAAGACGGTCGCCCGGGGGACGGAGAAGCAGGACATGGGGGACGTACACGAGGATCCGTTGGCGGAACTCGCGCTGCGGCTGCGTACCCTCAGGGCACAGCGAGGTCTGCAGATGGGTGGGTTGCAGCAGCGGACCGGGCTGGGGCGGACAACGGTCAGCCAGGCACTGAACGGGCAAGTGGTACCCACCGAGGCCACGCTGGTAGCCCTGGCGAAGGCCCTGGGCACGGATGTGGAGCCGCTGGTGGCCCTGCGCGAAGCCGCCGTGCGCCAGCCGGATGTCTCACCGGCAAGAGTGGTGCGCAGGCCGGTACGACCGAAGGTGGAGCCGTCCTTTGAGGAGCGGTATCTCAACTACATGGCAGAGCGCCATTCCCAGCTGACCGTCGTAGGGCTGGACCTGAGCCGACCGGAACGCGCGCGTTGGCCACTCGACGCCGCCTACTTGAGCCTGGAGTTGGCGGAGCGGCCGGAAGGCTGGCCTGCAGGCGATGAGGAAGCGGACCGGCCATCCGTCGTGGTGAAGCCTGCCGAGCACGCGTTGGCCAACTGCCGACGGGGGCGTTGTCACGTTGTTGAGTGTGGGGTCGTCTGACGGTGTGCCGGGGCGTGGTGGAGTCGGGTTCCGGCTGTGTACTTACGGCGTGGTGGACAGGCCGGCAACTCCAGTGATCTGCTCCCAGATCGCGAAGCGGATGGTCATCTCGGTGCGGTAGTCGGATGCGGGGTTCAGATGACGGCGGGGCCGGAAGTGGGGTGAGATGCCGCTGAACGCGGACAGGAACCGCTGCGCCCCGCCCATGGAGCGGAAGCCTTTCATCGCGCGTTCGCGCTGTCTGGTGGGCTGGTGGCTGTTCTCCGCCCGGTTGTTCAGGTACTTCGACTGCCGGTGCTCGACGGAGGGCATGACCTCTCGGTGGGCCGCGCCGTAGGAGCGGAGCTTGTCGGTGACGATCACCCGCGGCACCGCACCCGTGTTCTTCAGCAGGCGGCGGAAGAAGCGTTTGGCCGCGGCGGTGTCCCGCCGGTTCTGTACGAGGATGTCGAGCAGCATCCTGTCCTGGTCGACGGCCCGCCACAGGTACCGCAACCGCCCGTTGATCTTGATGAAGACTCGTCCAGGTGCCATTTGTCACCAGGCCGGGGCTGCCTGCGTCGCAGGGCGTTGGCGTAGGCCTGCCCGAACTTGGCGCACCAGCGACGGATGGTCTCGTACGAGACGACGATCCCGCGCTCGAGCATGAGCTCCTCGACCTCGCGAAACGACAGTGGGAAGCGGAAGTACAGCCACACGCAGTGGGAGATCACCTCGACCGGGTACCGGTGCCCCTTGTACGACGGCGACACGGCCCCCACGAACAACCCCCTCCAGCACGATCAACCAGAAGATCATCCCATCCAGTCAACGAACGTGACAGCGCCGAAGTCGCTGTTCTGACCTTCAGGGACGAGGACCTGCGGAAGCGTCTCACCGGCTCCCTCGACCTTCTGATCTGGGGCGCCCACGACGATCAGCTGCTTCACGAGACGCGCCTCAGTTTCCCGCGCGTGGTGGCATACGCGGCGCACAACGACATCCTCGAGTGCCTGGGCGCGCACTTCCGCAAGGAGGCGTTACCAGCCCCCACGGACAACTGGACGAAGGCGCATGACCAACTGCAGTGGCAGTTCGAGCAGGTACGGCGGGCAGAAGCAGGCGAGTAGACCCCGTCAGCACCACGCCGTCGGCTACGCTGACGGTGGTCGCCCAGCTGCGGACGGCCCTGGCCCGAGTAGTCCGGCCCGTGACCGGACGGCGACGACAGCCCGAACCCGCTCAGCGGGACTCTGCAGCAGCGATCCGACAGTCCGCTGCCAGGCAGCCCTGTACGCCAGGCGTGCCCGGGTCACGGGGCCGTGCTCGCAGCGAGGGGACCCGTGGGTGCCAAGAACCAGGCGCTGAAGAACGCCGCCCGCCGGCGCGCGGCGGAGACCGGCCAGACGTACGAGGCCGCGCTGAAGGACGTTCGCCGCGAGTGCGAGAGCGGCGGCCGCGGCTCGGGGTGACCGGCTACTTCGTCGCCTGGGGAGTGCAGGAGCTCCTCGGCGCCGATCAGGTGCGGAAGGTCGTCGAGCACGGCGAGAAGTGCGGCCAGCCCGGCGCCGCCGATCCGATCGTGTGCCACCTGTGCGACCAGCACATCGACGTCACCCGGGAGCGGGAGGTCCACCTGGGTCTGGTGCTGATCGAGACCCCGCACCCCGGCCGGCCGCGGCCCATGGAGACGATGGTGCCGGTGTGGACGCACGAGAGGTGCGGCCGCGCCCGCGTGTGGGCCTGGTCCCAGCTCTCCCTTGAGCGGCGTCGGCGCGGCCTGCCCGTCGACACCTGGCGCAATACAAGGAGCGAGAGGGCTCCGTAGGGACCATCAGCCGCACCCACATCGAAGTCCTGTCAGACGGCACACAGGTCCGGCTCGGAGTGTTCCTCAGTAACACCAAGACCAGGCGCGCCAAGCTGAGCGCGGAGCGGCTCCAAGCGCTCGCCGACCTCGGACTGGAGTGGGCAGCGGTGTGAGCCTGCCTTATGGGCCGACGCAACACGGCCACCCTCAAGGCATTGCAGTGTGGCGGCGATGTCATACGATGCAGAGGCACCCGGGGACTCACCAGGACTGGACGGGACTCCACGAGAACCATCCAGTCTCAGAAGATCCCCGAAGGGCCTGACGCTGGCTCCACCCAGCAATCAGGCCCCTCGGCGGTGCCGCAGTCACGAGCCCGGCCGTCCAAGCAGCGGTCGGGCTCACGCGTGTGTGAGCTCACCGTCACCGGCCGTTCCCTTCTTCTGGATCAGGCCCAGAAGGACTTCAGCACCTCCACCATGACCGTGATCACCGGCGCCCAGTCGACCATCGCCTGTCGTATAGACAGCCGGCGTTCACACCGCGCGCAGTGACCGGACGGATTTGACTCCGTGGCCATTGGCGTCCCCTCCCTCCAGCCCCAGAAGGGATCCTGAGCAGGCTCAGGACTTCGCCTCAGGCCGAGGCGAACAACTCGGGCGGGGCTCCCGGGGGAAGCAGCCCCAAGCATATGGGCCACTGGGTCCTTGAAGACCCGGGGGACCACAACTTCTGGGCTGCTGCCGCAATCCAACCACTAGATGTGGGGACTGGCTCACACATCCAGGCCGTACGCATGTGTAGGCGCAGATGACGTGCGGCGACCCCTTCCGCAGCGACCCGTTCACGTCGAAGGCGCCGCCACCCTGCAGCTTCACCTGGGATACGGCCGCACCATTGCTGAACGGCCGTACCGCCACGGCGCATGCGGAGATACCGTGGGCGTCACGAGAAGGGGAGATGGGCCTCCCGCGCATGAGGACTGCTCTCAGGCGAGGGAATGCCGGACGGCAGACTGAGGCACAGTCCACAGGCGATCGCCCCTGCGGTGAAGAGTGCAGCAATGGGCCCTTTTGCCCGCCAGGTGGCGCGGTCGCTAGCGCTCCCGGACACATGGTCGCGTCCGGTGATTCGCGATTTTTCACTCGAACGTGTGTTTGGCGCAACCTTTCGAAAGCAACTACCGTTGTCCAGCAGGGAGACCATCGAGAGGGGCCGACGTGACCACCACCGCAGACAGTGCCGCCATCGCTGCCCAGGACCGCTCCCAGGGCCGACTGGAGCCGGTGCATGCGATGAACGAAGCCACGAACCCTGAGGGGCACAAGCGCTCCCTGCCGGGCCGACCTCCCGGCATCCGGGCGGACAGCTCCGGACTCACCGACCGCCAGCGCCGCGTTGTCAGGCAGTCGGTGCGCGGAGGTCGGTCGGGTCGGCGCCTGAGTCGACTCCTTGGAGTCGTCGACGGACAGGATGAAGAGGCGGAGACCTGCTGCGGTGAGATGTTTTCCACGCTGGGCACATAGCTCTCAACGGCCGATCAGCGTGTGCAGTCCCAGCGTGCTCGCACCCGCCGCGACCAAGCCGGCGACCACAGCAGTGGCGGCGCTGCCTCCACTGAGGAAGGTCAGAATTCCGATGACCGTGCCAAGGAAGGCAGCGGTCAGCAGCACGAGTAGGGCACGCTGCGAGAGCAGCGGGTCCGGCGGGCCGGGAGGCAGCGTGGTCATGCTGACTCCTTCTTCAGCCCGGTACGCACCGCGTACGCGTACTCCGTCGTGTGCGTCGGCGACAGCCCAGCGGTGGAGACGAGTCCAGTCAGTGCGGTCCGCGTGAGCCAAGCGGGGCGTGGCTCTCCGATCGTGGCTGTTATACGGTCGACGGGCGTCATTCGGTTAGTTCTCCCTCAGCAGGGCGGACGACCTCGACGACACGAGAGGGAGATCTCCCAGCGGCCAGCCGTCGGAAGCAGGGCCCGCCAGGAGATCTCCCTTCGTCATGCCGCCGAAGGGCGTTTTCGGTAGCCACAACCGTAGTGGTGGGTGTTGACAATGGCCCCGGTAGGCAAATACCGCAGAAACGACTAACGGGATGTTTTGCCGGAACCGGGGGAACGCGATTTCGACGGGCGTGGCGCATACCGAGGATCTCCTCTACTCCCTTGACCTTGGTCTCGATGAAGTCCTCGATGTCCGGGTGGTCCACGTCGAGGACAACCATCTTGGCGGCGCGGCGGGTGGCGCCACCGGACTTGATCGTTCCTGCGGAGGCGTCGGCGCCGCGCATGAAGGAGACCGGGCCGGAGGCGTTGCCGCCGGAGGAGAGCAGTTCCTTGGAGGAGCGGATCCGGGAGAGGTTCAGGCCGGCGCCGGAGCCGCCCTTGAAGATCATGCCCTCTTCCTTGTACCAGTCGAGGATCGACTCCATGGAGTCGTCGACGGACAGGATGAAGCAGGCGGAGACCTGCTGGGGCTGCTTGGTGCCGACGTTGAACCCCACGGGGCTGTTGAAGCTGAAGATCTGGTGCAGGAGGGCGTACGCCAGCTCGTGCTCGAAGATCTCGGCGTCGGCGGGCGAGGCGAAGTACTTGTGGTCCTCACCGGCCTTCCGGTACGTCTTCACGGTGCGGTCGATCAGCTGCTTGAGGCTGGTCTCGCGCTGCGGCGTGCCCACGGCACCGCGGAAGTACTTGCTGGTGACGATGTTGACCGCGTTCACCGACCAGAAGTCGGGGAACTCAACGCCGCGCTGCTCGAAGTTGACCGAGCCGTCGCGCCAGTTGGTCATGACGACGTCACGACGCTCCCAGCCCACCTCGTCATAGGGGTGGACCCCAGGGGTGGTGTGGATGCGCTCGACACGCAGGCCCTTGCTCGCCTTACCGCTCTTGAGGCGGGAACTCCGCGCCGGACCGCTCGCCGTCTCTGTCATGCCGCCTCCCTATACGGGCGTTTTGTTACTTTCCTGGGCTCCGCGATGGCCGCCTCGAAGTCGTCGAGCGAGTCGAACGCCCGGTAGACGGAGGCGAATCGCAGGTAGGCGACGAGGTCGAGTTCCTGCAACGGTCCGAGTATGGCCAGCCCCACGTCGTGGGTGGTCAGCTCGGCGCTTCCGGTGGCCCGCACCGCCTCCTCGACCCGCTGGCCGAGCTGGGCGAGCGCGTCCTCGGTGACGGGCCGCCCCTGACACGCCTTGCGCACTCCATTGATGACCTTCGTACGACTGAAGGGCTCGGTGACTCCGGACCACTTCACCACCATCAGCGAGCACGTCTCCACGGTCGTGAAACGACGGGAGCAGTCAGGGCACTGGCGGCGCCTGCGGATCGATGTGCCATCGTCGGTCGTACGACTGTCGACGACACGACTGTCGGGGTGCCTGCAGACGGTCGGCCTTACTCAGTCATTGCTGCGCCAGACGGTGTCGAGGAAGTTGGCGAGGCTGTCGGTGTCGATGTGGTGGTGCTCAGTGTCGGGTGGCACCTCGGCGTAGGTTCGCCTCAGGAAGGACCTCAGGGCCCCCGCAGGGGCCTCGAGCAGGGCTGCCTCACCTTCCGGGGAGCTCAGAGCGATGCAGACGACAGGGTGACCATGGCTGTGGGATGGCCAGATGTGGACGTCGCCGGTGCCGGTGGGCCGGCGTAGTCCTTCAGTGAGGAGTTCCCGGGCGAATACCCATTCCGTTGTCTCCTCAGCGCCGGTGTGGAAGGTGGTGTGCACGGCGTAGGGATCGGTCGGGGCGTACCGCAGTTCCACGGGCACTGGCAGTGTGGAGTCGCTCGACACCACAAGGCGTAGGTGCAGCGTGCACCACACGGTCCTGGGCGTCGGCGCCGAGTTGGCCACCGCAGGGGCTTCGTTCAAGGGGCCTGGGCTGTTGAGGACCTGTACCAGGTCAGCGTCCAGGACCAGCGTGTCCCCTTGGCCTGTGCCTTCGTAGGCTTCTTCCTCGCCGGGGGTGTTCCACGGTGCGCAGCGGTCACATGCAGCCGATGCCGTTGTGTGGTCCGAAAGATGTTCCCGAACGGCGTCGGGAACGCTTTGGCAGATTTGCTGGGCTGCTTCCGTGCCGAGCGTGGAGGCGTCCAGCAGTGCCTCGAAGGGGTCCTGGGGGTCGTTTCCGGAGCTGCGCGAGGTCTCGTCGAGGCTCACTTTTCACCGCTCCCTTCGCCGGGGCAGTCCGAGGCGGCGGAGTCCGTCCTGCGGAGCTTGTCGCGTTGTTTGCTACTGCGCCTCTCTAACTGGCCGTTCTCTATCCGTTCGTGTGCTCGGTCTGCTTCGAACAGCGCGCTGGATCGGGTGAGTTGGCCGACGTGGGGGCATGAAGGAAGGGCCTCTTGGTAGCTCGCGGTTGTCGAGTCCAGCGAGAAGCAAGAGGCCCTGTTGTCGAAGTGTCGCGTGGTCGTGGTTGCCGGGTCCAGTCCGGCCACTCCCAGGTGTGACTGTCTCGCCCATCGGTTCGGGAACGCGGCCGACCGGCCAGAGCGTCGGCCTCGGTATGGCTCGGACATGAGCGATGCCGAGTGGGCTCTGGTGCGGGATCTGTTGCCGGTGCCGGGATGGCTGGCGGGCCGGGGCGGGCGGCCGGAGGGCTACTGCCACCGGCAGATGATCGACGCGGTGCGCTATCTCGTTGACAACGGCATCAAATGGCGGGCGATGCCGTCCGACTTCCCGCCCTGGCCGCGGGTGTATGCCTTCTTCGCCCGCTGGCGGGATACGGGGCTGGTGGCCGAGCTGCATGAACGGCTGCGCGAGGGCGTCCGCCGGGCTGAGGGCCGTGACCAGGAGCCGAGTGCGGCGGTCGTTGACTCGCAGTCGGTGAAGGCGGACGCCACTGTTGCTCACCACTCGCGGGGGTTCGACGCAGGGAAGAGGATCAACGGGCGCAAGCGGCACTTGCTGACCGACACTCTCGGGCTCCTGCTGGCCGTGCTGGTCACGCCGGCTTCCACGACCGACCGGGATGCCGCCCGCGTCCTGCTACCCGCAGCGAAGAATCACTTCCGGCGGCTGGCGCGGATCTGGGCCGACGGCGGTTACACCGGCCACCTCACCGACTGGACCACCCAGCACCTCGGAGTCGTCCTCGACATCGTCCGCCGCAGCGACGACGTCCAGGGTTTTCAGGTCCTGCCCCGCCGCTGGGTCGTCGAAAGATCCTTCGCCTGGCTCCTGCGCAGCCGGCGCCTGGTCCGTGACTACGAACGGCGCACCGAGACCAGCGAAGCCGTCGTTCTGTGGTCGATGACCATGCTCATGAGCCGCCGCCTGACCGTCCAGCACCAGGAACCTGTTCCGGTATCGGCGGCTTGAACCTTCCCGGCTTCTCCTCGACCAGCCAGCCCCGTTCCACCAGCCGCTTCAGCCGGGCCCTCGCTCCCTCGACACGGGAGGCGGAGGCGCTGTCCCAGCCCAGCACCACCGCTGCCCGCCGGGCACCCAGCCCATCGGCTCCTGCTTCCACCGCGGCGGCCATCAACGCCTGATAGTCCGGCGACAACTCCTCTGTTCCGGTGGCGTTCTGCCGGTGAGGCACCGCCCGGCGCGGTCCCACCGGCTTCCGCTGTGACACCCCGCCGATCACTTCGGCGGGCGCATCCGCCTCGGCCAGTGCCTCCAGATACTGCTCCAGGCCGATCACCCGGCGCCTGAGCGCCTCTTCCGCGTCCGCCAGAGCCGCCCGCACCCGCTCCAGCTCGGCTTCGAGTTCCTCCACCCGCACCGCCGCGGACTTCCGCCGCGCTTCCAACACCGCCCGCATCGACGGCATCCGCCACCCCCACGACATCTCAGCCAGCAACGAGCCGAGACTCCCGCGACCGCGGCCATCTCATGCCTGACCAGCGAGAACCACACACGAGGTTCGGAAAGAGAACGACCTCTAAGTGAGCGTTTGATACGCCTATTGGGCGGTTCATAGTGATTGTCAGCGACCCGGCGTGAGTGCCGAACCAAGCGATCCGCCGGAAATGCGGCTTCTGCGGCAATCGGCAGACCAGTTATGCGCCGGGTTCCTTAACAAAGCTCCTGTCTCATTCAAAAACCTACCGGTTCACCCGAGATCGAGAACGCACGCCCCGATGCACCCAACGCCCCCGCCCACGCCCTGCTCAGACCGGCCGCCACCGCATACCCAGGCATCATGCAGCCCTCACGGCCCTACCCCAGCGACCTGTCCGACGCCCGCTGGGAACTCATCCGCCCCACCCTCGAAGCCTGGCGCCAAGCCCGCAACGGCATCCGCAAACCCACCCACGACCTGCGCGCCCTGATGAACGCCATCCTCTACGTCGACCGCACCGGCATCCCCTGGCGCTACCTGCCCCACGACTTCCCACCCCACCAAACCGTCTACGGCTACTTCGCCCACTGGGAAGCCGACGGCATCTTCGACCAGCTCACCGGCCTCTTACGCGGCAAAATCCGCCAGGCCGAAGGCCGCACCAACGAGCCCAACGCCTGCCTGATCGACAGCCAGAGCATCAAAACCTCCGCCACCGTCCCCCTCACCAGCCAAGGCATCGACCCCGCCAAGAAAATCATCGGACGCAAACGGCACATCGTCACCGACACGCTCGGCCTCCTACTGGCCGTCGCCGTCACCGCCGCCAGCGTCCACGACTCCGCCGCCGGCACCCAACTCCTGACCAAAGTCCGCGAGCGCCACCCCACCATCACCAAAGCCTGGGCCGACAACGGCTACAAAACCAAAGCCATCGAACACGCCGCCCACCTCGGCATCGACCTCGAAATCGTCCAACGCGACCCCACCACCCGCGGCTTCCACGTCCAGCCCCGCCGCTGGGTCATCGAACGCACCCTCGGCTGGCTCATGCACCACCGCCGCCTGGCCCGCGACTACGAAACCCACCCCCACCGATCAGCCGCCATGATCCAACTGGCCGCCATCAACCTCATGACCCGCCGCCTCACCCACGAAGCCACCCCCAACTGGCGCGACAGCTAAGCCAAATAAAACAGACAACCGAGAACCAAACGCTCACTAACGCCTTGGCCGTCAGGCCCACGCTCTGGGCCGCCTCCCGTTCGGTGTAGCCAAGTGCCCGCATCCCCATTGCCTTCCTGAGTTTGGGGTCATGGATGCGGGTGAGGGTCCTGGAGACCTCGTCGCGCACGAGAGCCGTATGACACGGGTCGGGTGTCCGCGGGTCGGGGAGCTGGATCAGGGCCTCGTTGCTGTCGTCCCAGCGAGCTAGGCGCTGACTATCGAGCTGCTGCTTCCACCACTTGCGGTAGGTCACGGCGAAGCAGCTGACGCATGCGCCCATGAAGTATGTGGTGAGGCCAGCACCCCGCCGAGGATCCCATTGGCCTTGCTGAAGCGCGTACCGGCGAAAGAAGGGCACCGCCGACAGAAGCGTCTCGGTGGCGAGAGTGGACTGTTCCTCATCGTTCCACGGAAAATGCGTCGGCGGGGAGGACACCGGTCGGCCACCCGCTGCGCAGCGGGCGAAGATCTCGCCCGTCCCGATCCAGTGGTGCAGAATGGGCCAACCGTAAGCGGCAAGCCGTTGCATCAAGCGGTCCGCGCGTTCACCTGTGTAACCGTCGGCGCGGACCGCCCTTACGACAGCGACGTCCGCAGCGAGACGCCGCTGATAGTCCTCCTGATCAGGCTGCTGCGCCTGTGGGGCCAGGTGGTTTTCCACCTGCTGCACCAAATCCGGGGAGATCGTCGCCGGTGGTTCCGCGTGCCCGGCCTCCTCAGCCTCCAACCATGCGTCTTCCTCTGCATGTCCTGACATGATCCTCCTTGCGGCAAGCGGTACGACCGCCGACGGCCTGACACATGGTTGTAGGAGCGGCCGTCGGCGTCTCCCCCCCTCTTTGAGGCGGTCGAGCTGCCGAGTATGTCGATCGTGATGCATAGGTGTACTGGCGTGTTCGCGTGGGCGCAGCGCCAGGTGTTCGTGGTGCTCGTAGACCACAAGGGCGGTGAGGCGGGATGGCCCGCCAGTCGCGGCACCGGATCCGAACTCTGTGCGCGGGGCAGCCTCAGTCCAAAGGCATGACGGCGGCGTGCGGCCGTCGTTGAACAGTACGACTCCATACAGTGGGCCCCGGGGACGTCATGGCTGATCCCCCGGGGCCCGTGCTGTGTCGGACGTGGGTCAGATCTCCCCGGCCGCCGTAGCGGTGAGCCAGCCGGCGGCTTCAGCGTCGGCCATCACTGCAATGGTCATCGTCCGTCGGGGGATTGCGCGGAGGGCGGGAGCGCCAGGTCGAGGAGGGCATTGAGGGTTTGGTGGTCGAGGCCGCTGTCGAGGTGGAGGGAACGTCGCAGGAGGGCTCCGACGGGCGTTGTCACGTTGTTGGGTGCGTGACTCCCTAACGGTGCGTCGGGGCAGGGAGAGCTTGGGGGCCGGGCCTGTGGTCAGGCCGTGGTGGGCCGGTCGGCAGCGCTTGTGAAACATGGCGGCGAGCGGCCGAAGCGCCGGTGGATACTGCCGGGGTGGTGAAGGATCTGAAGAGCGCGCTGGCCGCGCTGGACGGCAATGAGCCGGTCGCCCTGCTCGAACTGCGCGAGACGCAGTGGCTCGACGCGAAGGGCGTCCCGTACCAGCTGGCGGACCCCAAGGCGGTCGAGGAACTCGCCAAGGACGTCGCGGCGTTCGCCAACGGGGGCGGCGGGATGATCGTCATCGGCATCGCCACCCGCCTGGAGCACGACGAAGAGGTCCTGGACCGCATCGTCGGCCTCGACCCGGCCGCAGTGAACGTGGACCAGATCCGCAAGCTGATCCGTCAATGGATCACCCCAGCTCCGCGCGGCGTGCGCGTCGGCTGGTCCGGTGCGGACGGCGAGCGGGTGGTGTTCATCGACGTCCCCGAGCAGGCCGCCGGCACGTTGTTCGTCGTGCCGGCGCCGGTGGGCAAGCCCGGGTCTCCGCGCACGGACACGGTCGCCGTGCCGAGGCGGGACGGCGACAGCACGCACTGGCTGCCGCGGGCCGAGATCCAGCAGTTGCTCTCCGCCGGTGTCCGAGCCTCTGGCATGCCCACCGCTCAGGCGCTCACCGAGCTCGTGCGGCAGGCCGTCTCTGAAGCCGGGCCGGACGGTGAGCTGCGGGTCGGGCAGGGCCTGCCCGACCGCGAGCGGGAGATGCGTGCGGCCTACGAGCAGCTGGCCGGCGCAGGACTGGGCCGGCCGGCCGGAGAGGCGTGGGCGCAGGGCCCGGCCGCTCTGCAAGATCTGCACTACGAGCTCGACGGCGAGCCGGGCTGGGTGCTGTGTCTGGTGGCCGGGCGCCCGCCGGCGGCCGTCGCCGAGCCCGTCTGGCAGGCGATCGTCGCCGCCGGCCAGCATGCACCGGGCCAGGACCCGCTCGCGGCCATCGGCTTTCCCCGCCCGCCGAAGGACACGGACACTCCGTGGGTGATCGCGGCCGACTCCCGGAGTGTGGACCTCGACGGCGGATCGTGGGGCGCGGGCCGCCTGACGTGCTCGGGGCGCGGCGTGTGGCGGTGGCAGCCGCTCCCCCGCTTCGGCCTCAACCAGGGCCGGTCCGCCGACATCGGAACCTCCGGCCAGACGCCGGCCCTGCGCCTGCGCGCCGTGGTGAACCTGCCCTGGGCCGACCCGGACCAGCTGGAGATCAGCAAACCCCGGCGCACGCTCCTCGAACAGCAGCTTCCCTACAGCGCGGTGGCCGGGGCGGTGACGATACTGTCCAGGCGCCGGGGCTCGGAATTGCCCGCCGCTCGCTGGGAACGAGGACCCTTCGGCAACTCGGCCCGTTCCGTCGGCTACTCGTGCACGATCGCCGGACCGGACGGCAGCCCGGCGTTGAAGGCCTCCGTCATGCTCGCCCTGCCCACCACGATGGAATCCATCGTGGTCGCCTGCGCCGACGTCCTGATCGAGAACCCGGCAGCATGGGCGGCAGCCCTCGGCCCCGGCTGGGACACGCAGTTGGGCCTCGACGAGGTCCAGGCCGTACTGCTCGACACGTGGGAGACCGCTGCCGAGCTGCTGCCGGACGTCGTCGGCGACCCGGCCGGACTGTTGTGGGCTGCCCCGCCCACCACCGAACTGCGGATGACGTGCGAACAGCCCGCCGACAGCGGGGTCTTGCCGACCCTGGACACGATCGTCGACCTGACGCCCCTCGGCACGAACGACGGCGGCACCAGATCACGGATGGCCGTCACCATCACCTCCGAACCGGCAATGCGACGCGCAGAGCGCCAGCGCTTGCTGCGGGAGGCGCTGGTGTACATGGTTGACCAGTTCGGGTACGTCGACGCGGAGTTGGACCTGCTGTAGGCACGGCTCAGCAGCGCCCGTGCCGGGAGAGGAAGTGGTGGGGCCGGTGGGCTTTCATCCTGCGACGTCCCATGCCTGTCCCTCGTCCGGGCTGGCCAGTCGTTGGTGTTCCGACCGGGCGGCTTCGAGCAGGCGTCGCCAGGACGTGACCAGGGGGCGCCGTCGCAGGAGAGCCCGCCGCTCACGCTCGGTCATTCCGCCCCAGATTCCGTGCTCGATGCGATGGTCGAGGGCATAGGCCAGGCACTCGGTGCGCACCGGACAGCCGGTGCACACGGCCTTGGCCCTGTTCTGGGCCGCGCCGTCCACGAAAAGCTCGTCCGGATCAGCGGTTCGGCAGACCGCTCGCTGACCCCAGGCCTCCTGATCTTCCCCGTTCACCCCGACGCCGTCCTCTCCCCGGTCCGGCCCGCCGCACTCCCCTGGGCAGGCGCAGTCCGAGAACGGTACGGCAAACGCCTACGGCATGGGACATCACCGCATTGCGGCAAACCCTTCGGGTGAAGGGGCCTTGACCAAGGCCCCAACGCCTCGTGCCCCCTCAGCCGGTGCCCGAGCAACCGGGCATCACGGGCAACGATGCCTCGCATGTCAGGGCACTCGTGCGCCGCCGGATCGCGGCGAACATCTCGACGTGGTCCTTCCTGATCGGGTAGTCGATCCGGTCGTAGCGCAGTTGGAGAGCGGCGCTGCGATCCGGAGACTTCAACAGGACCAGACCGAGGCTGCCCCCGGGCGTCAGGTCGCGGTGACCGCACAGTTCCAGCGGCAGACCATGCTCCGGGTCGGTCAGGGCCTGCACCAGCTCGGCGCGGCGCAGGGCTGTCTCGGAATCGTGCTCGAGCTGCAGGATCCACCACTCCCCCAGCCGCGACTCGTGGCCGGTGACGACCTGGGGGACGGCGACGGTGTGGAGGAGTCCGAGGCGGCGCAGCAGCCCGCTGGGGAGCCAGGCGGCGTCCCGCCAGATCTTCTCGTAGATGAGCGGCTGCCGTTCGGTGTCCCACTGCTTCTCGTAGGGAGTCCACGTGTCGCCGACCAGCCAGCAGGCTTCTCCCCCGTTGCTCTGGATCTGCTGCGCGAGGGCTGCCTCGGCCTTCTGGAAGGCTCGGCGTGAGGGGCCGGTGAGCTTGATGCTGGTGGGTTGTCCGAGCCGGCGGAGCTCGATGCCGCGGTCGGTGCGTGCGCAGATCCGGATGCCGTTGAGTCCGTAGATCTCGTCTCGTCCTACGCTCATCGGTGAGCGGCAGGGCAGCAGTCCGCTCAGCAGGCTTTCGAGGCTGGCGTTGCTCTCCAGGTGGAGCCGGATGCCGTGTGAGGTGGGCTGCACGTAGCGGATTCCGAAGGGGTACTCGAAGAAGTGCCGCTGGGTGTTGAGGACCCAGTAGAACACCTCGGATTCGAGCAGGAGTTGCGCGTGCTGGGCCGGTGCCGGGATGAGGGGCGCGTGGGGCGGCGCGGCAGCGACGGCGTCACAGGCGACCTGGCGGGGGGTGCCGGTGTAGAGGGCGTACGTCCGGGCGCGGCTGCTGATCTGGGTGGCCGACATGGCGGGTACCTTCCGCTCCGCTCCGTCGGCCCGCGGAGCGTGAGGAACAGGCACTGGTGTGCGGTGGTGCGGTCGGTGAGATGGGCTCTGGTCGAAGCCGAGCTTCTTCGCCTCCGCCTTGAACCAGTGGGCCGAGGGTTCGCGTGAGGAGCAGCAGACCGATGCCGCAGGGCGCCACGGTAGCGGCGAGGCGCCGTGCTGGCAGGGTGCCACGCCGTGTTCCCGTCGCGCTTGCCGAGTGGGGGGGGGGGGCGCCGGAGCGTTGGAGTCGGTGGCACTCGGAGCAGTGTGAGACCTTGGAGGGGAGGCACGAGGGCTCCTGGCGGAGTCGTTCGTGCCACGGGCTGCCGCGGCACAGGCATGCCGCGGCGCAGGGCCTCGCGGGTGAGGGCGCGGCGAACATGTCGTAGCCCTTGAGGAAGGCGATGGTCTGCAGGGGGTGACGCGCAGGATCTCGCCCTTGATGACACGGCGGGTGGTAGTGCTGGGAAGCTCCCCGATGGTGGACTCGCGGAACCATGTAGCCAAGCAAGCTGGTTTCGAACGGAGCGATGTCCGCGGCAATAGTCCGATCGCCTGAATCTGGCGTCACAGCAGGCCAGCCATGCGTCCACCTGGGTACCGATCTCACCGAACTGAGGAGGTCCGGTGGCGCAGTTCGGCCCAATGCTGAGAACCATCCACGCGGTGCAGCGAGGGGACTTCCCCTCACAGTTCCGCCGGCGCCTCGCGAACAGGAGCACTGGCGACGCGGCGTGGAGGCAGCCGTCATCTACGCCCGCGAGCACGGCGACCTGCGGGTGCCCTTCACATTCGCGTGCCGGCCGGGGAGGAAGCGGAGGCGGCAGGGTGGCCAGCCTCGCTCGCCTCCTTCCTCCCTACCTAAGGGTGTTGCACAAGGCTCGGTGTGGGCGAGGCTGAGTGCCGACTGACGTGCTGTTTCACCCGGCTAGGGCGAGGTTGTGCATAGTGGCGACGGCCTGGACGGCGTGATGGAGGCCGTCGCCCCTTTGGCGGCAGTCGCGGAGGATCTTCCAGTTCTTCATCCGTGCAAAGATGTGCTCGACGCGGGCACGCACGCGCCGGTGTTCGGCGTTGTCCTCCTCCTGGCCGCGCAGGAGGGGGCGGCCGGCTCTCCTGCGGTGCGGGACGATCAGCCCGGTGCCCAGGTAAGCGCCGTCCGCGATCACCGTCGTGCCTGCCGCGATGGCGGGCAGGTCGGACTCCCGCCAGACATGCGCATCCGCCTTGTTCCGGGCGCCGGTCGGGCTGATGCCACTACCAGCGGGTGTCGGCATCGATGATGACCTGCACGTTCGCGGAGAACCGGTAGTTGCGCGAGGAGGCGCCGACCGTTCGGTCGCGAACCGGGACCAAGGTGCCGTCCACGATCCATAACCGTTCCACGCCCGCCGCCGGCCTCGGCACCGGCTCCAGTGCAAGCAACGGTCGCAGACGCTGGATGACGCGGCAGACGGTGGCCGGCGAGCACCCGAAGAGCGGTGCGAGCTGCCGCATCGTGAGGTTCGTGCGGTAATACACGGCCACCAGCAGCACCCACTCGGCCAACGGAAGGCACCACGGCCGACCACCACCAGGACCGTTGCCGCCCCGTTCCCGCACCGCGCGAAGCAGCTTCTCAAACCGCCCTATCCGCAACCCGGTGAACGTCTCCACCCACACCGGCTCAGCCCTCAACACCCCACCCATACAGGCAAAATGCCCGCCACCAAGCCTTCTGCAACACCCCTTAAGGGCTGTCCCGCAATTCGCGTGGCTATGCGTTCGGGTTAATCCAGATTGACTGGAAGTTCCGCGCGGCGAAGGTCGAAGGAAAACCGACCCACTGGTCCGCCGTCTTCAGAGGGTAGTCGGTGTCAACCACAAGGAAGTCGCCGCTGCGTGTCACGCGAATGTAATGATCACCTTTAAATATGTAGCCCTTTCCGTTCATGAAGACGCCGTCGTCGAGATGTGAGCTGAAGTTTTCCCTGGCGCCGGAGCCGAAGCTCGCTGACGCGAGATCGGGCAAGAGGGTAGCGATTTTTCCTGGCCCGACGATAACCGTCTCAGCGCCCTTTTCTTCACCGAAGAGCAGACACTGATCGTCTTTGAAAAACCAGGCCGAGCCGTCGCCCAGTTCCAGTGCGGCGTCGATATACTCGTCGAAGCCGGTACCCTCGAATCCGTCCCAATGATCCTTCGTCAGTTTCGGAGTCCCGGTGATGTCGTTGGCCTGGATATCGTATTTGGCGTACTTCTCTCCCTTGAAAAAGTAGACGTGTCCGTTAGGCCAGTTCACAGCCGCGTCGATGTCAGCATCGAATCCGTAGTGAACGGTGTGACCCCAGTTGGCACCGATGGACCTCACGTAGTCGACCCCGTCTGGGGGCGGCCCTGGGGGAGACACGTTGTATCGCGCATATTTCCCATGCTTGGTGAAATAGACTTTCACGGCCATGGTGCATCTCCTGGATGACGGGAGAAGATTGTACAGACTTTGACGAGATTCGGGCCGAAGTTGAGGCAGTTGTCCAACGGTCGTGGCCCCGGCCGGATTTCGTCTGATTGGACCTCCTCATATCCACTGTGCATCAGCCTAGGCGAGGTGTCGAACGCAGAATCATGAACTGTGACGCCTCTGATGGAACGCAACATGAGGTGATGTCACAACTGTGTTGTAGTCAGGTTCCGTACGAGCTGCGTCATTTGAGACGATGGTGCGACGTTCAACTCCCGGCTAAGGAAGGCCCTGTAGTTGTGGTAGCGCTTGAGCGCGCTTGCAACATTGCCCTCCGCGATATGCACCTGTATGACGATGCGGTGCGCGGTCTCCCTTATGGGGTCGATGTTCATGGCTGCGACGGCAGCCTGGAGCGCGGGCAGGTACTGATCCGCCTCCTGACACTGCTGGGCTAGGCTCTCAAGGGCGTAGACACGCATTTGGTCCCAGCGCTCTCGTTCCAATATCAACCAGTCCTCAGCCCAGCCAGGCAGCAACTCCCGGCTGAGGTCGCTGACGCGACAGGCCCAATCGACTGGCACCGGTTGCACCCGCTCAATCACCTGGCGGGCTGACTCCCAGACACGGTGCAGATCGACATGCACTGCGGGCGAGAGCATCAGGCGCGGACCAACAGTTTCGATCGCGTTCACGCAGCCCAAGCGCCGGCCTCGACACAGAGCAGACCGGAGATTTGCTGCCGCCCGGAAGGGGCTGCACTCAGGCCACAGTTGTTCCGCGACAGCGGCTCGGTGAGCGCCATCGCCATGCAACGCCAGGAACGCCAGCAGGCGCTGAGCTCCCAAGGGAAGGGACATACGACGGCCAGCATTGGTAACTTCGAAGGGCCCCAGCAGTTCGAGGCACGTGTCATTCCTCGGCACATCTCTACTGTGCAGTCAGCGCATGACCTACGCACCCGCTGTTCGTCTATGTCGGGGTGATCGACATCCCTCTGGCCAGCATCAACGTCGAGGAAACGACTGAGAGACGCGGCCGGGACGTGACCTCAACGCTGCGGGGCACACCGATGCGAGGCGTGCGGGGGAGTATTAGTACGACCGACTCCTCCAGCGATAAGAGAGGGTCGTTCCTGGAGGTGCACTCGGTCCTGCGGGACCTTGTGCGACCCGATCAGGCCATCGGTGACCCCCAGGAATACTTTGCCGTTCTCGACGAACCGGTGAGCCTCTAATCCCTGGTTGATCGGACTTGGCCGCCCGATTCCTGATTGGGAGTCAAATCAGAAAGGATCGAAAAATGGTCGCCACACAACCTGAAGTATCGGCAGCACGTGACGTCGAGGCGTACGACTACGTCACCAAGCTCGTGAGCTCGACGTTTCAAGAAGCGATCAGGACTGTCCTCCGTGAGCTCCAGGACCCGAACACCTTCCACGCAGCAGTCACGCGCCTGACGGAATCCCAAGGTGATGCACCGGACCCCGTGGCCGAACCGGAGCAGCTTTACCGCGGATTCTGGAATGTGGCCAACGGCCTCACCACCGAACTCTGCTGGCACAACAGCATCGGACGGCCTATCCTCTCGCACGCGGTCGTGGAGCACTTCGCACCCGCAAAGTCGGAAGGCCTTAGCCCAATGTTCGAATTCGGATTCGGCGGCTTTGGACTGAACGTCGGCCTGAAGTTCTAGCTGGCGGGTCCCCAGTGCTGCGGCTGGCTCTCTCGGCCAGCCGCAGCACAGTTCTACATACTGGCTCACCTCGTAACCGAGTCCAGCCCTCCCGGCCCGGCAATGCCTTGCGGCCCGGATACCGGAACCTGCGCTCATGCTTCGGCAGCAGCGGCTACAGGCGACCCCACACTGGCCAGCCGGAGACCACCGGTCTATCCGCACCCAGCGGGATGGCGGCGGCGGTGATGTCCTGCTCCTCCGTCCAGTTCAGCAGCACGGACCTGATGTACAGGCTGGTCTCGCTGGATACCTCGAACGCCTTTCGCGCGAGGGTGGAGGTGTGCTCGAGTCCAGCACGTGGGCGAAGTGGAAGGCGCAATCGGCGTACAGCTTAGTGGTGAGCTGGTGGCCGCCCCCGCACAGCCACACACCACACCAGTACTTCTCGCCGGCATGAAGGGAGGGCACGGACGTCGTCTCATGGTTGCTGCGTACGACGCTAATCGGAAGCGATGCGCAATGGGGAGGGGCCCCCGATGGACGGCCGGCCTCGGTCAGACACCGACGAGGCATCGGGAGGCGGCGTGGCTGTCGGGTGCGGCGCCACGGGGGGTGCGCCGCACCCTGCGGCCAGGGTAGCGGCCGGGCGGCTCCGGGCGGGCCCATTCCGCTCAACCACAAGGTGGGCCAGCCCAGTCTCTCGAAACAAACCGCTGAACTGCTTGCACTGGTCCTCCGCTGTCCCCCTTCCCGCAGGAGTGCACCATGCTCCACCGACCCGCACAGTTGGTGACGAGTGTTATCACGGTGGCCGCGGTGGCCGCTGGCTCGCTCGCTGCCACATCGCCGGCCCGCGGTGCCTCGAAGTCCTCCCAATGCGCCCAGGTCCACGTTCTCGCCGCACGGGGCTCGACCGAGCCTCCCGGGCTCGGTGCGATCCAGAGCCTGGTTGATCTGATCAAGAACCACAGCGACCAGACTGTCAGCAGCAACGCGATCGACTACCCCGCTCTTCTCTTCCCCTATCGGTGGAGCTCGGCCTCGGGTACCGCTGCCGTCAAGCAACAAGTCACCGACCAGGTCGAGAAGTGCCCGCGGCAGAAGATCGTCCTGGTCGGGTACTCCCAGGGCGCCCACATCATCGGTGACGCTCTCGGCGGAGGGGGTGGCGGAAATCTCGGACCGGAAACCCCGCCGCTCGACGCCTCGATCGGCGACCACGTCACCGCTGTGATCCAGATGGGCGACCCCCGGTACACAACGGGGAAGCCGTATAACGTCGGCACCGCGCAACGGGACGGCGTCTTCCCCCGACTGCCACACCAATCCCTGTCGGCCTACGCCGACAAGACCCGGTCCTACTGCGACAACAACGACCAGTACTGCGCCAGCGGCTACAGCCTCCAGGTCCATCTCAGCTACCTCGACCGGTACAGCACTGACGCTCTTGGATTCGTCCTTCGCAAAATCGGCGGTTGACAGGTCCCGCAAAGGCCCGATTGCCTACGTGCGACACTACGCCGTCTCCTCGTAGTTGACGCTCTGGAGCAGGCAGTCGACAGCCTGTGCCCGCAGCGCCGCCAGCTCGGCTTCGTCTGCGGTCAGGCTGCAGCGCAGCTTGGCGGCTACCCACTCCCCCGCGCAGCGGCAATGCATGTCTGCCGCGGGCGGCAGCCACTGGGCGGGGTCCTGGTCGGCCTTGCTGCGGTTCGAGCGGGTGGTGACCGCGGCCAGCGACGCCTCCTGGCCCTGGTCGTTGGCGTAGGCCTCACGGCGTTGCGCGCTCCAGGCTCGCCTCAGGACCCACCAACGGGTCGAGGGGGCTGGCGGCTCCAGAGCAGTGCGCAGCACCGCGTGGAAGCTCTCCAGCGTCTGGGGCATCCGGTCGTCGTCTCCGGGGTACCCAACGGCCGTCTTGCCCGCCGCTGAAGCCGCCGGTGCGCTGCTGGCGGCGGGCTCGGGTCTTTGCCGAGCGCCGCACCGCGACCGCGGTCCCGACGGTCGCGCCCCGCGGCCTCCGTCGACGTCGTCAGCCAGGCCGCCCGCCGCGACTGGGCGGTCATCGGCCTGCGGAGCTAACAGGCCATCTCATTTGGCTCTGCAGAGAGACTCCGACCCCCGCGCTTGATCAAGAACCTGCTCGCAGACAGACTGCTCTTCATGGGATCAGTGGGCAGAGCGACCAGGTCGCGGATCGGAAAGTGCCGATGAGTGCCGACCTGCCCTTCTTCCGTTATCACCCAGATCCCCTCGCGAGCGGGTCCATCCGCGCGTCCACCGAGACGTGCGCCTGCTGCAAGGCCAACAGGGGATGGATCTACACGGCCACTTTCTACACTGCTCAGGACGTCAGGGGACGGTTCTGTCCTTGGTGCATCGCAGATGGCAGTGCGGCTGAACGCTTCGCCGGCGACTTCACCGACTCCTACGGGCTCGACGGTGTCAGTGAGAACGTCTTGCATGAGGTCACCCGCCGCACCCCTGGCTTCCACGCCTGGCAGGATCCACACTGGCTCGTCCACTGCCAGGACGCGGCCGCCTTCGTGGGGGAAGTCGGATACGCCGAGCTAGCGGCGCATCCCGAAGCACTCGACCAGTTGCGGAACGACATGCGTCTCGACGGCTGGCACGACGAAAGCCGACTCGAACACTTCCTGACCAGCCTGGGCCAGGAGGCAACCGCCATGCTCTTCCGCTGCACCGGCTGCGGAGCCCACCTCGCCTACACCGACGCCTCCTGATATCCGTCCGTGCTGGTGAGTCTGCGGTAGCAGATGAGGGTGCAGGCGATGCTGGTGAAGGCTAGGAAGTGGCTGGCTTTGCGTTCATAGCGTCGGTGGAGGCGTCGGCATCCGGCGAGCCAGGCCATGGTGCGTTCGATGGTCCAGCGGTGCCGGCCCAGCCGCTGGCTGGAGTTCGTGCCCTTGCGGGCAATCCGCGGTGTGATGCGTCGGTCGCGTAACCAGCGCCGCAGGTGGTTGTAGTCGTAGCCCTTGTCGCCGTGGAGCTTGCCGGGCCTGCGCCGTCGTCGGCCGCGCCGGGAGCGGACCGGCGGGATTCCTTGAACCAGGGGGATCAGGGCCTGGCTGTCATGGACGTTGGCACCCGAGATGCCGAGGGACAGGGGCAGACCGGTCCGCTCAGTGATCAAGTGGATCTTTGAGCCGTACTTGCCCCGATCCACAGGATTCGGGCCTGTCAGCTCCCCCTTTTGGCCGTCGGGAGCCACAGCCCACCGGCGGTTCACGGAGTGGTCGAAGACCCGGGTGTGGGCCAAGCTCCACCGCTTGGTCCTCGACGAACTCGGTTCCCGCGGCGAGCTGGACTGGTCCCGCTGCGCGATCGACTCGGTGAACATGCGGGCCCTGACGAACGATGCGGATGGCAACTGCTGCCACGTTCAACCAGACGTCGCGACGAACACGATCGCGGCCAGCACTTCCCGGTCCCCGTGCCGACGCCTGCCACCACCCTGCGGACGGGTCGGCGCCTCCGGCACCACCCGCTGGAACAACTCCCACAACTCATCCGGCACCAGCCGCTCAACGATCCCCACATCGACAGACTATCGATCAGGCCAAATGAGATGGCCTGTAAAGGGGACCGCCTGGTCATGCATGGCCGAGCCGTCGGCCGGCAGGAGCAGGTCGTAGAGATCATCGAGGTTCTCGGGCCGGACGGAACACCGCCTTACCGCGTGCGCGCCGAAAACGGCCACGAGACCATCATGTCCCCTGGGCCAGACACTGTGGTCGACCACCGCAGGACGGCCGACGAAGGCTGACAGGCCAAAACCGCACAGACTCTGAGCTTGTCGTTTAACCTCGGCTCTCGATGAGACGGGCGAGTGATTCTGTGGGCCAGCAGAGCCACTGCAGAACTGGGTTGGTGACCACGAAGTAGTGGGCGCTGACCCGACCTCGCTCCTTGTCCAGGATCTGCGGGGCCTCATCGCGGTAGACGTAGCGGAGATAGCGGCGGCGGATCGGTGCTCCTGCTATCAGCAGCACTGGTGAGGCGACAAGGACGGCCAGCTGGACCAGGACTTTCACGACTGTGAGCTTGGCTCTCTCCTCATAGCGCATGCGCTCAGTGTGCTGGCCCTCTGTGTCACTCGTCAGCCTGTTCTGCGGGGTTTGGTGCCCACCTTGTGGTGGGCGGGACGGCTGTATGCCTCGCCGGTGGCGAGGACGCGTCCCACGTCATGACGGATAGCCGGATAGCGGTTCTTCGAGCCGGGCGGTCGGCCTGGGCCGGGACGGGAGGGTTTCGGTGCGCCGACGGGTGAGCCGGTCTTCGCGTGCAGGTTTCTGAACCCTCTGCGGACGCGGGCGGGTGTCATTTTGTTCGGCTCGGTCGGCTTTTCCCAGGGCCTGCGAAGGTCGGTGGCCAGCGGGCGGGCGATCCGGAGCTGGGCATAGGCGGCGATGACGAGCCAGGTCCACCGGTCGGCCGCTTCCGAGCTGCGGAGCCGGGGCTTGGTCCACCCGAGGGTCTGCTTGAACAGGCGGAATGTGTGCTCGATGTCGAAGCGGCGGAGGAAGGACTGCCAGCAGCGGTCGACGTCCGCTTCGGTGGCGCCGATTCGCGACCACCACAGCCAGACCGGCCTGTTGACTCCGCCGCTGGGCAGCTTCTCCACGGCTAGGCGGATGACGGTGCCCTCGATGATGGGCAGCGGCCCGTTGTGGTCGAGCCATGCGGCCCGGTGGGTCAGCCGCGGGTGCAGCCGGTCCCATGCCTGCGCGGTCGCCTTCCCATAGAGCCGGGTGGCCGTGGCGGTCACGGCCTGCTCGGTGCCCCAGGTTGCGGCGTCACCGAAGACGAACTCGCCGCCGTGCTTGGGTGGCCGGCCGCCCTTGGGGTTGGCCAGGTGGAACTCTTCGCGGGAGGGTGTCGGACGCCGCATCACCCGGTCTGAACGGAGTCGGCCGAGGATCTCGACGGGCAGGTCACTCAGCAGGTGGGCGATGCGCGGGGCGTCGTATCCGGCGTCCAGCACGACCAGGACCTCCGGGTCACCCGGTCGCCACTGGCCGGCGGTGACTAGCCGCTCGACGACCTCGCGGATCTGCACCGTGGTCACGGCGGCGACGTCGGCGCCGGGCTCCAGGCGGACAGCGTCCAGCACCGCCGTCCAGGACGTGCGGCCGGTCTCCAGCGCAGCCACCACCGAGTACGGCCAGCCTGGCACCATCTGATGCTTGCCCTCGCCCCGGCCGAAGGTGTGGCAAAAGGCACGGTTGGCAGAGGTGTTGGCGTCCGGTCGCAGCCACGGCGAGACATCGACGGCCAGTACGAGCCGACCGTCCGCCGCCCTCGGCAGCGGCACCTCGGTCAGGGCACGACGCAGCCGTGCGACGTCGATCCGGCCCTGGTTGAGTCCGCCGTACAGAGCCCCGTGACCTCGGCGGTGTTCGGGCGCGAGCGCGAGATCAACCAGCGTCCGAACCGGCCCGTCCGTGCACAGCAGCGCGTCGCACAACTCGAACAACGCGTCGCCCCGCGTGGTCAGACACGCGTACAACTCCGACCGGAAGCGTGACACTTCCGCGAACGCATCCCGCAGGACGCCCTGATGCACCAAACTCACGACCACGGCCTTCGCGCTGATCCACTCTGTGACGGAGCACAGGATCAGACGAAGGCCGCCTACACGTCCGCCGAACTGCGAGAACGCTGATCAAGTTCGAGCCGCGTTCGACGCTGGACGTTAAACGACAAGCTGAGAGGTCGTTCTCTTTCCGAACCTCGTGTGTGGTTCTCGCTGGTCAGGCATGAGATGGCCGCGGTCGCGGGAGTCTCGGCTCGTTGCTGGCTGAGATGTCGTGGGGGTGGCGGATGCCGTCGATGCGGGCGGTGTTGGAAGCGCGGCGGAAGTCCGCGGCGGTGCGGGTGGAGGAACTCGAAGCCGAGCTGGAGCGGGTGCGGGCGGCTCTGGCGGACGCGGAAGAGGCGCTCAGGCGCCGGGTGATCGGCCTGGAGCAGTATCTGGAGGCACTGGCCGAGGCGGATGCGCCCGCCGAAGTGATCGGCGGGGTGTCACAGCGGAAGCCGGTGGGACCGCGCCGGGCGGTGCCTCACCGGCAGAACGCCACCGGAACAGAGGAGTTGTCGCCGGACTATCAGGCGTTGATGGCCGCCGCGGTGGAAGCAGGAGCCGATGGGCTGGGTGCCCGGCGGGCAGCGGTGGTGCTGGGCTGGGACAGCGCCTCCGCCTCCCGTGTCGAGGGAGCGAGGGCCCGGCTGAAGCGGCTGGTGGAACGGGGCTGGCTGGTCGAGGAGAAGCCGGGAAGGTTCAAGCCGCCGATACCGGAACAGGTTCCTGGTGCTGGACGGTCAGGCGGCGGCTCATGAGCATGGTCATCGACCACAGAACGACGGCTTCGCTGGTCTCGGTGCGCCGTTCGTAGTCACGGACCAGGCGCCGGCTGCGCAGGAGCCAGGCGAAGGATCTTTCGACGACCCAGCGGCGGGGCAGGACCTGAAAACCCTGGACGTCGTCGCTGCGGCGGACGATGTCGAGGACGACTCCGAGGTGCTGGGTGGTCCAGTCGGTGAGGTGGCCGGTGTAACCGCCGTCGGCCCAGATCCGCGCCAGCCGCCGGAAGTGATTCTTCGCTGCGGGTAGCAGGACGCGGGCGGCATCCCGGTCGGTCGTGGAAGCCGGCGTGACCAGCACGGCCAGCAGGAGCCCGAGAGTGTCGGTCAGCAAGTGCCGCTTGCGCCCGTTGATCCTCTTCCCTGCGTCGAACCCCCGCGAGTGGTGAGCAACAGTGGCGTCCGCCTTCACCGACTGCGAGTCAACGACCGCCGCACTCGGCTCCTGGTCACGGCCCTCAGCCCGGCGGACGCCCTCGCGCAGCCGTTCATGCAGCTCGGCCACCAGCCCCGTATCCCGCCAGCGGGCGAAGAAGGCATACACCCGCGGCCAGGGCGGGAAGTCGGACGGCATCGCCCGCCATTTGATGCCGTTGTCAACGAGATAGCGCACCGCGTCGATCATCTGCCGGTGGCAGTAGCCCTCCGGCCGCCCGCCCCGGCCCGCCAGCCATCCCGGCACCGGCAACAGATCCCGCACCAGAGCCCACTCGGCATCGCTCATGTCCGAGCCATACCGAGGCCGACGCTCTGGCCGGTCGGCCGCGTTCCCGAACCGATGGGCGAGACAGTCACACCTGGGAGTGGCCGGACTGGACCCGGCAACCACGACCACGCGACACTTCGACAACAGGGCCTCTTGCTTCTCGCTGGACTCGACAACCGCGAGCTACCAAGAGGCCCTTCCTTCATGCCCCCACGTCGGCCAACTCACCCGATCCAGCGCGCTGTTCGAAGCAGACCGAGCACACGAACGGATAGAGAACGGCCAGTGAGAGCCCCTGTGAATCACGCTGGGCCGCCGCCGCCCCCCCCCCCCCCCCCCCCCCCCCCCCGACGACCTGGAACCAACCCACCCCACCCAACAGAACCGCACCCACATGGGCAGGTTCTGAATGTTCGGGCTCCGGAATCCGCGAACCCGTGCGCTTTCGCGTTCGATCTGCTGCGGTTGTCCGGGACCGACACGACCAGATGGCCGTATCGGCGGCGCAGGGCCGCGCTCGAGTCCGTGTTCACTGCCCGTCAACTGCCCGCCCCGTGGGTGCTGTGCCCGTCGACCACCGATCCGGACACGGTGCGTGAATGGCTGACGTGGGCGTCGGTCGGGATGGAAGGCGTGCTCTTCAAGCGGCTGGACGGCGTGTACGAGCCCGCGGTGCGCGGGTCGCGGAAGTACAAAAACAGGATGAATTGCATCTGCCACAACACTCCACCGGCGATGAAGAAGCAGTTCACCCACGTCAGACGGGTGCGCACGATGCTAGATCACACCGCCGACGGCCATGACCTGCAGGTCGAACAGCCGCGTGGTCACTCAAGCACCCGGTTCGGCACGCCTCGTTCTGGCGTCGAACATCGTTCACCTCGACCCTGCGCCGGCCGTTTTCACCGCGATGCAGGAGGGCTGGGCCCGGCAGCAAGGCGCCCGTTTCTTACAGGAATCGACGATCGGTGCCCGGTTGCGCCTGATCGGGCGGCTCGCTGATTTCACGGGGCTGTACCCGTGGCAGTGGACCCCGGCCGACGGTGAGGCGTTCATCGTGCATCTGCGCAACGGTGCCCAACCCATCCAGTTGTCCACGGCGCGCACGTACGAAGTGACGATCTCCCTGTTCATGGAGTACCTGCGCGATCCCCGGTACGGGTGGGTCGAGGCTTGCCTGGAACGGTTCGGTGAGGCACCGCAAGTGGTGTTCCATGAGGGCAACTCGGTGCTGCACACGGTGGAGTACGAGGGTGACCCGCGGCGCCGACCGCAGACGTACGACGAGGTCCAGGCCCTGTTCGACGTGGCGGACGCCCGGCCCGGGAAGATCCGGGGGCAGGGGCGGAAGGGGACGCTCACCGCGTTGCGGGATGCCGCAGTGTTGAAGACGGTCTACGCCTTCGGTACGCGACGCACGGAGGCTTCGAAGGTGGACCTGGTGGACCTGCGCCGTAACCGCAAGGCCCCGCGGTTCGGGCCCTACGGCAGCATGACTGTGCGGTTCGGCAAGTCGTCCAAGGGTGCTCCGCCGAAACGGCGGATGGTGCTGACCGTCCCGGAGATGGACTGGGTTGTCGACGTCCTGGGCGAATGGGTGCGCGATGTACGCCCCCACTTCGCGCCCGGTAAACACCCGGCCCTGTGGGTGACCGAGAGAGTCGGCCGTCTCTCGCCGCGCTCCATCAACGAGGCCTTCGTCGCCGCCAGGCAGGACGCCGGACTTGACGAAGACCTGGACCTGCACTGCCTGCGCCACAGCTACATCACCCACCTAACGGAATTCGGCTACCCCGCGAGGTTCGTGCAGGAGCAGGCCGGACACTCCCATGCCGCCACAACAGCCATCTACATGGGCGTTTCAGATGAGTACCGCAACGCGCTCCTGGAGACTTCGTTGAAGCGACGGCTGGGCGACGACTGGGACCTGACATGATCAAGAAGATGGGCTACGACTGGCGACTGCGTCAGGTGATGGCCGAGCACGAGATGTTCCAGACCTCGGACCTGGTGCCGCTGCTCGCGGAGCGCGGTGTCTCCCTGTCACGCGAGCAGGTCTACCGGCTGGTGACGCAGCCGCCGCAGCGGATGAGCATGGACACTCTCGTTGCCCTGTGTGACATCTTCCAGTGCACGCCCAACGACCTCATCAAGCCGACCGTCGTCAACGCGCAGGTAAAGAAGACCGCAGACGGCGACAGCGCCCCCGTCCTGCCGCTCGGGGAACGCCGCACCACGATTCGCCGTCCAGGCCGATCATGAGGAAGCTGACCCCGGACCAATTGCGGTTACGAGCCGAACTCGCACACGCTCAGTCGCAGATCACCGAGCACCTGCACCATGCCATCGGGCCGGCGTTCACCGATGACGACGCACGAACTGCGCTAGAAGCAGTCCAGGCATGGAAAGGGCCGAACGCGCACCAGCTCGCCCGCTACCTGCAGAAGAACCCTGCAGCACTGGTCGCTCCTGGCCCCGACTGCCCGAAGTCACTCGTTCGTCTGCCACCCGGCTTTGTTCACCAGATTGGACAGCAGATGTCGACCACTTTGGGAGGCATGAGAGTCTGGCGCTGTTCGATTGCCAGACGGTTAGAACAGGTCGGCCGAGGTGCCCTGCGTGAGGTTCTCGAGGATCGTGCGCAGCCAGGGGCGGCGCACGGCTGGTAGCCGGACCAAGGTGTGCTGGAACGTTCCCCGGTCGGCCCGGAACAGGTAGTGGGGGAGCAGTGGGAGCGGGTCGTCGCGGAGTACGTCCTTGGGAATGCGGCCTGACGCGGGAACCGGCAAGTACGGCTGGGGAGAGACCAGCCACAGCCACACCCCCAGCGGCAGGGGCACCAGGTATGCCGACGCAGCCGGGCCGGCAGGAGTCCAGGTCTGGCCTGTCTGGGGGTGGACCGGTACGAGGAGGATGTCGACGCCCGCGTCCGGGGAGGGCTGTCCCGGTCCAGCCAGGACGGCTCGCAGCTTCGGGGGGCCTGGCGGCAGCAGGGCGTCGAGCACGCGCTGGAACACGTCCGCTGTCAGACCGCCCGGGACCTGCACCGGCTGCCCTCGGGAGGCAACCAGCAGATGGGCGAGGGCCTGGCCGGCTGCCGCCTCCCACTGCGGGCTCCACGACCAGTAGTGGTTCGGCCCCAGCCGTCCTCCCCACGTGGCGATCGGCTCGAAAGGGGGAGTTTTCTCCCCCTTCGCTGCCAGCTCCGCCAGGAGGGCAGCGCGGCGCGCGTACCGTCAACGGGGACGCGGTGCACGGCGTCCGGGCTGAGCCGCACCGCCTGCCAGAGCGAGCAGTCGTCGATCCTGGACGCCACGGGGAGGCCGCATGCCTCGCAGGCCATGTTGGGCCCGTCGGCTCCGTCGAGGCCGCAGCAGGCACCACCGCGCTTCTCAGGAATCAGCCGAGTCCCACGGATATCACCGGGCGCGATGACACTCGCCCCGGGCGTGCTGTCGGACAGGGCGTCGACCGGCGCGTAGATGCCGCGTGCCTCCGCCTCGCCCGGATCGATCTCGTCCCACATACGCCACGGCCCGCCCCAGGGGTCCGGGTCCACGGCAAACGTCCCTGACTGCATGAGCACCGGAAGCTGAGTCCCGTTCCCGTACGTCTGACGGGCGTGGACTGGCAGTGCGACCTGGGACAGCGGGGTGGTCAACTCGGCGCCGCATCCCGCACACACGAAAACGAACAAATGTCCTCCGTCTGGGAAACAGACGCATCGTCGCAGCTCGCCGACAGCCAGCCAACATGTTTTCTCATCCGTTGCGGGAACGGCACCTGCCACCGGCGTGGAGTAGCAACGCAGCGCGGGCAAGCGCCAGCCGCCGCCTCTGAGGACGGCAAGCGACTCACCCAGTGTTCGAATCCCCGGTGTGCTGTGGCGCCTCCCGAAGCGGTGAACATCTGCTGCTCATTCTCATGAACAAAGCCATCGAACGTTACTGCGCAGGAGACCTACACGCATGCTGTTCGGTGCCGTTCTCTGATCCCGTTGAGCAGTTCGGGACGGGGACCGGGGAGGCAGGTGGGTGCCAGGTGAGAATCCAGCCGGCGGTAAGCGCCGCCGCGCCGCCTGCCAGGGCGATTGCACCGCCTGTTCCGATGCCTGCGGCCATCGCGCCGAAGCAGGCCGGCCCGACGCCCTGCAGCGTCATGCTGCCGGAGCCGAGCAGCCCGAATGCCTGGCCCAGGCCATCCTGCGGTAGGGCGTCCAGGAACGGCCGTTGCAGGCCGAGACCGTAGGCGAATCCGAAGCCGCAGAGCAGCAGCAGACAGGACGAGACGCCCACTCCGGGCTCGGCAGCGAAGCCGACCAGCGGCAGTCCCATCAGCGCAATCAAAGGGGCTACCAGTCGCTCCCGGGTGGGCGGCCGTAGCAATCGGCCTACCAGCAGATCACCGACCAGCATGCCGACCGGCAGACAGCCCATCAGCACCGCGTACCAGCCGGGCGCGAAGTGGCGTCCTCCCGCGTAGGCGACGATCAGGCCTTCCGCGCCCGCTACGAACGCCGGCGGGAGCCACCGGGCCAGCATCAGTCGTCGCACCGTGTGTTTGCGCAGCAGCAGGCCGACACCGTGCAGGCTTGCCCGGACGGCCCCGCCATCGCCCCGAGCGCTGCCAGGTGTGCCGCCGAACTCTCCTGGCTGCAGCCGGGGTAGCCGGATGCGGATAGCGAGCGCGCAGCCGAGGTAGAGGGCGGCGCTGACCGCGAGCGCCTGGCGCGGGCCGAGTACCGCGACGGCCGCACCTCCCAGCGCCAGACCGAACAATTGCGCGCCGGAGGCAGCGATGTTGTTCAGTGAACGGCCCAGTACATAGGCGTCGCCCTCCAGCGACTGCGCGACCAGCCGACTCGACGAGCCGTGAAACACCGGTGTGGTGAGGGCGACCAGCGCCACGACACCGAGGCTTGCCGCGACCGGCATCCGCACCAGGGCGAGCAGCAGGGCGGAGGCGCACGTCAAGGCGTAGCCGCCGGTGATGAGCGCGCGGGGCGGCAGTCGGTCGGCCAGTGAGCCCAGCAGCAGCGAGCCGAACAGCTGCGGGATGAAGCCGATGCCGAAGGCCAGTGCGCTCAGCAGCGCGGAGCCGGTGGCCGAGAAGACCAGCACCGAGAACGTGGTGATCCGCAGCGCGTCCGCAGTGATTGCGACGGTGCGGGTTGAGAAGAGCAGCCGGAATCGTGGCTCGGCCAGCACCTCCCGGTAGGTGGCACGGTGGTTGCCCTGCGCGGGTTCGGCGGTTGGGGTCATGACGCGCAGCCTCGCCGTGCGCCCACGCTACTCACCAATGATTCGTCGCTGGACGAATCGGAGCAGATGTCCCGCGGTAGCATGGCTGGGTGCTGCGCTTCGAAGTCTCCGTCGAGGACCTGCTGCGCAGCCGCTTCGCACTGTCGCCCGCGATGGACCTGTGCTTCCTGCTACGCTCGCTCGCCAGCCAAGACAGGCCGCTGCCGCGAGCCTGGGCCACCCGGCTCCTGCCGGCCTTTGAACGGCTTCGCCGCGAGAGCGATCTGAACGCCGCCCTCGCCCTGCACACCCCGCAATCCGGACCGAACTTCGTCGCCCCGCCCCCGCGCGGCCTCAACCAGACCTGGGCAGACGACCTGGCCATTATCCGGGCCACACCGCTGGAAGCGGCCCGCCACGAAATCGCCACCAACGCGACCGGCCCGTCCGCCCGTGATCCCCGCGTACGCGCAGTGCTGGACTCGACGGACGCCGTCTCCAGGATCGCCGAGGCGATGGACCAGGCGTGGCACGAGCTGCTCGCCACAGACTGGCCGCAACTGCGCGCGCTCTGTGAGCGCGATGTCGTGCACCGGGTGGGTGTGATCGGCGAACACGGATGGGTCACGACCATCGAGAGCCTGCACCCGAGCATCGCCTGGCAAGCCGGCGGTATCGAGAT
The DNA here is from genome assembly GCF_001611795.1 of Streptomyces qaidamensis. Lineage (NCBI taxonomy): Bacteria > Bacillati > Actinomycetota > Actinomycetes > Kitasatosporales > Streptomycetaceae > Streptomyces > Streptomyces qaidamensis. Next base: position 123,793 of record NZ_CP015098.1, read on the forward strand.
CGGCCACTTCCCCCAAGTCGGAACAGTCCGCCTCGCCGGCGACGGGCTCCTGCTGATCCCTTCGGTCTTCGTCGCGAATATCGCCGCCCACCTGGAGGACCCCTGGCCCAGGACCTTGATCTACCGTGCCCGCGGCACCGCCGCCGAGCGTGCCTCGTAGTGCGGAAGCGCGCGGCGACCAGACCGCCGGGCGGCCGCACCCGGTAGATGCCGTCCTTGCCGTACCGGATCACCGCCACCTCGTCCTCGATCCACTCCAGCACCCGCTCGATCGCACGCTCGTGCGCGGCCTCGATCACCCGCCGGGTCTCCTCATCCCCCAACGCCCACAACAGGTAGATCGTCGGCTGCGGCCGGGAGACGAAGTCGACGCCCGTGACCGTCACCCGCCGTCCGAGGGCACCGGCCTTGAACGCCTTCTTCGCCGACGCGCCCTTGGCGAGCAGGTCGGCCTCGATCCGGTCCGCGTACGGGTGCCGGCCCCGCTCGTCGAACAGGTTCCGCAGCTGCGCCTCGGTGACCTCCTCACCCGACGTCAGACCGAGCGCGGCAAGTCCCCGGCCCATCCATCGCCCGGCCGGGACACCGGCTTGCTCCTGAGCTGTGCGCAGCGACGTGCGGGCCGGGCGGCGGCCATCGCCGACAACGGTCTCGCGCAGGTAGTAGCGGTACATCTGACCGGCCCGGATCACCCTGATATCCACTGTCATGCAGACCACGCCACACGGCTCTGACCTGCAAGAAAAGGCCGGTCAGCAGTACGTCCCGCCAGGCGGGAGCAGCAGCCGAACTTTCTTCTCAGGTGCCCGCCGGACGGGAAGCGACCCCAGGCCGGACGCGAATGTCATCGCTCTCCGGCAGCCCTCACACCCCAACCCGAACGACACCAACAAGCACCACTGAGCATCACCACGCGCCAAGGAACGAGCACCGCCAAAAGACGACCGCCTATCAGCCCCCGGCAACCGCCGGGGGCTTCGTCGTGCTGCCCGGAGGACACCGTGCCCACGGACGAGACACTCCCCCGCTTCACCACCGACCTCCAGCACCTCACCCCCGCCCAGCGCCGGCGCTTCCACGCGTCGTCTTGGACGCCTTCGTCCCCGACTTGCGCACCGAGCTATTCCGTCCCGGCCTGCGCGAAGCGCGCGGGTTCCCGAAATCCCGGAGCCGGAGTACGCCGAACCCGGACGCCATTTCCCTGTCTTCGGCGGTGATCGTGCGAGTTCAGCCTTCACGGCTGGGGGGCCGGATAGGTACCCGTGCTCATCCGGCCCGTGCCCCAGCCTCCGGTATCAGCTGGTGCGGCCGTTCACTTCGAAACGTTGGAAGAGGGCCGGCAGGAACTCCTGGAGCAGGAGCCTGGCACGTTCCGCGTCCCTGAGTTCGTCGTGGCCGAACCGGAAGACCTCGTAGCCTCTGAGCTCGAGTTCGCGGTCCCCAGCCACCAGCTCCGCGTACTTGTAGCTGTCGGGTACCTGACCGTCGTCGCGGGTGTAATGCTGGGACCCGTCGACCTCAAGAACGACGCGCTGGCCGTGGGGCAGTAGGAGCAGGAAGTCCATGCGGGAGCGCAGCAGCGCTTCAGGGCCCCGCTCGCGGACTGTCTTGTGGTCCCAGTGGAGCCACACCTCGGGTAGGAGCGCCGGGAGGTCATAGACGGCAGAGCCGAGGATGTGGTGGTAGAGCTCGAAGACGTTGCGCTGCCCGGGTGAGTTGCCGGGCAGACTGCGGCGGAGCCGGTGGTAGAGGGTCTTCTTGGCTTCGGCCTCGTCTGCGAGTGGGTGTCCTGCCACTAGGTTTGGAGGTCTCGCCAGCGGATGCCGTCGCCTGTGATCTCGCGGTCGTAGACGAGGACGTTGCCGGGGTCACCGACGATCTCGATGTCGTTGTCCACTGCGGAGAGGAATCGGATGTCCGGCTTGGTGAGTGAGGCGAAGATGACGTTCTTCGGCCGTCGGTTGTCGGCGAGCCGGGTGGAGACCAGGGTGAAGCGCGGGTAGCCGCCGTCGGCCCCGGTCTCACGCAGCTCGACTCCCGCGCTGCGGATCTGCTCGTTGATCTGTGCCACCAGGTGACGTTGGGCGGGCTCGTCGAGGAGCACGTCGGCGGAGACGGCCGATGCGAGGAAGCGGGCGAATCGCGCGTCGCCGGCTTCGAAGGCCCCGAGGCGTTCGAAGAGGTCCTCGGTCGACCAGTCCTCCGGGTTGCGGAAGACGTGTTGCTGGATGTGCTGTCTCAGCCCAGGCGGGCGATTGTTGCTGGGAAGTAGCAGGTCAGCGAGGGATTCTTCGCGGTCGAGTACCCAGAAGCGCTCCAGCAGCTTCATGAAGCGTGCTTCGTGGCGTGCCATGTCCGCCAGGTCCAAGGCTCGGGCCAGTTCGCGTCGGACCCTCTTGGGTATCGCCGGGGGTGACGACTCCGCCCAAAGTAGATCTTGTATCCCGTTGCGAGTCGCAGCGGTGAGACTCCCACGAGCCAGGATGCGTTGCGCGACGTGGGGGAGGTCGTTGTCGGAGACCTGGGCGTAGCTGCGTTCGATCCGTTCACGCAGCGATCCCTCCTCCTTGGGGATCTCCGGCATGGCCAGCTCCGCGAACGCTGCGTTGATGGTGGCGTGCGTGTTCCCGCTGAGGTGGCGCGAGACGACGACGTCCAGCAGCTGCCGAAGTGCCGAGCGATCCCTGCTGTTGGCCATCAGCCGATGATCCCAGAGCTCCGCCGGGCAGTCAGCAGTTTATAGCGTCCAAGACAGCTGTCGAGGGCAGTCAGGCTCGCAGTGCTGGGCGGAGGGCCGAGCGGTGCTGGCCATGGCGCGATGGACGCCCCAGATGCGGGCCGCCATGACCTGCCCCGGCAGCGGCCGGGGCAGGCGGTCGTTCACTGGGCGTCGGGCCGGTGCTCGGTGATCCAGCGGGCTGCCAGGAGTCCCGAGGCGGCGGTGAGGACGGCGGCGGCGATGACGGTGGCGTTCAGGTCGAGGGCGTCGGCGAGGATACCGGCGACGAGGGCGCCGACGGCGTAGCCGATGTCCCGCCAGAACCGGTAGGTGCCCAGGGCGTTGGCCCGTCAGGCGGGGTGGGCGTGGTCGGAGATGGACGCGATGAGGGCCGGGTAGACCATGGCGGTGCCCAGGCCCGGGAAGACCGCGGACAGGACGCCCGCGAACAGCGGCCGGTCCAGCAGGGCGAGGGCGAGGACGAAGCCGACGGCCTGGACGAGCATGCCGTAGGCGATCAGGGGCTTGCGGCCGATGCGGTCGACGAGGTGGCCGGTGGGGATCTGCCCGAGCCCCCACAGGATCGGGTAGAGGCCCTTGATCAGGCCGACGGCGGCGAGTCCGAGGCCGTGGTCGGTGAAGAGCAGGGGGAAGACGCCCCAGGTGAGACCGTCGTTGAGGTTGGTGATCAGCCCGGCCTGGCTGGCGCCGCGCAGGGGGCGGTGGTGCCAGGACGTGCGCGCGAAGGTGGCCTTTAGAGGTCCTAACAGAAGTTGTTGATCAAGTGACTTTCGGCTGGGGTGGTCGTTGGTCTGGTCGTGGGAAAGCGACAGTCGCGGCCGTGGATCGTGTCGGATGAACTGTGGTCGCTGATCGAGCCGTTGTTGCCCGAGCCGGGACCGAAGTTGGTGGAGGGCCGGCCGCGGGTGCCGGACCGGCAGGCGTTGTGCGGGATCCTGTTCGTGCTGCACACCGGTATCCAGTGGGAGTACCTGCCGCAGGAGCTGGGCTTCGGTTCCGGCATGACGTGCTGGCGGCGGCTGGCCGCGTGGAACGAAGCCGGCGTGTGGGACGAACTGCATCTCGTGCTCCTGAAGAAGCTGCGGGCGGCGAAGAAGCTGGACTGGTCCCGGGCGGTGATCGACTCCTCGCATGTCCGGGCGGCCCGCAGAGGCCCAAAAGCGGTCCCAGCCCGGTCGACCGCGCACGGCCGGGCAGCAAGCACCACGTCCTTGCCGACGGACAGGGCATCCCGCTCGCGGCGTCCCTGACCGGCGGAAACCGCAACGACATCACCCAGCTGCTGCCCCTGCTGGACAAGGTTCCGGCCGTGGCCGGCGTCGTCGGCCGCCCCAGACACCGACCCGACGCGCTTCTGGCCGACCGCGGCTACGACCACGACAAATACCGCCGCCTGCTCTGGGCCCGCGGCATCCGCCCGGTCATCGCCGAACGGGGCCAGCCACACGGCTCCGGCCTCGGCATCTTCCGCTACGTCGTCGAGCGCACGATCTCCTGGCTGCACGGCTTTCGCCGCCTGCGCATCCGCTGGGAACGACGCGACGACATCCACGAAGCCTTCCTCGGCCTCGCCACCTGCCTGATCACCCACCGCCACGTCCAACGCCTTTGTTAGGACCTCTAACAGACCGGGATACCGTCGCGGGCACGGTTCGCTTCGCCACTACCGCCGCGGCCGCCGGAATTCGCCCTGTGTTCGGCGTCGACGTCGCCGTCTCGCCGCTCACCTCGCCAGCCCTGGCCGGTCGGCCGCGTACGCCGTGCGCGGCGGCACGCATGTGATCGAGCCTCCGCTACGGATCACCCTGCTCACGCAGAACGCGGGCGGGTGGGCTCGCCTGTGCCGCCTGGTGTCCGCCGCGCAAGCCGAGGCCGACGGCGCAGCGCCGGTCGTGTCCTGGCCCACCCTGCGCGCGTATGCCGACCGGGACCTGGTGGTGCTGCTCGGCCCGGCTTCCGAACCGGTACGGGCCCTGTCCGCCGGCTGCCCCGACGTCGCCGAGCAGTTGCTCGCGCCGTGGCGGGATCTCGCCGGAGAGCATCTGCGGCTGGAAGCCGTGTACCTGGGGCGGCAGGGCACCGGGCGGGCTCGCTGCGGCTGACCGCGCGCACCGTGGGCCTGGCCGACCAGCTCGGCGTCCGTACGGTGCTGACGAACGCGGTCCGCTACGCCGACCCCCACCAGCACCGGCTGGCCGACGTGCTCGACGCGGCCCGGCTGCTTCGGCCCGTGGACCGGCGGCACCTGGACGGCGGCGAACGCTGGCTGAAGGGTCCAGCCACCATGGCGGCGGCCGCCGACCGTATCGCCCAGGCCGTCGGCAACGACTCCGCCCGGGCGGTCCGCCTGCTGGCCGAGACCGAGACCACAGGCCAGTCGTGCACCCTCACCCGGTCGATCTCGGGCTCGGGCGTCCCCACTTCCCCGCACCTGCCGTCGTCGGCGCCGGCCCCGAGCGCGGTTCGGCGATGCGGCTGCTGAGGCAGCGCTGTGAGGCGGGCTTGGTGGCCCGGGGCTTGGACACGGACGAACGCGCCGTACGGCAGCTGCACTATGAGCTGGAGGTCATTGGCCGGTTGGGCTATGAGGTGGTCGCCGACACCCGGGCCTTGGGGATCCGGGTGGCTCCGGCGCCGGCTCGATGGTCAACCACGCGCTGTTCGTCGCCACGGCCAACCCTCTCGAGCACCGGCTGCTGTTCGAGCGCTTCCTCAGCGAGCGGCGCACCTCGTTGCCGGACATCGACCTCGATGTGGAGTCCGAGCGTCGGCTGGAGGTGTACGACGCGATCGTCGAGAGGTTCGGGCGGGAGCGGACCGCGGTCACCGGCATGCCCGAGACCTACCGGGCGCGTCACGCCTTGCGCGATACCGGCCTCGCCCTGGGGATTCCGCCGCAGGTCATCGGGGAGATCGCGAAGAGTTTTCCGCACATCCGGGCCCGGGATATCCGCAGTGCCCTGGCCGAGCTGCCGGAGCTGCGGCAACTCGCCACTCAGGCAGCAAAGTTCGGACCGCTGTGGGAGCTCGCCGAAGGCCTGGACGCGCTCCCCGCGGCTACGCCATGCACCCCTGCGGAGTGATCCTTTCGAACGCGGCGCTGCTGGACCGGCTGCCGGTACAGCCCACCCCGGCCGGATACCCGATGGTGCAGGCCGACAAGGAGGACGTCGAAGACTTCGGCCTGCTGAAGCTCGACGTCCTCGGCGTGCGGATGCAGTCCGCGATGGCGCACGCTGTCGCCGAGATCCACCGCACCACGGGACGCCTGCTCGATCTCGACAACCCCGACCACGTTTCCCTCGACGACCCGCCTGCCTTCGACCTCATCCGGCGCAGCGACACGGTCGGGCTGTTCCAGCTCGATTCCGTGTCAAGTCTGTGCGTGTTGCAGGGCTGGCCCTGATGGGGCGGCGAACCTCAGCACCTGGCCACAGGAGCTAATTCGTATCCTTCAACTGATCTTTCACGGCCGGGCATACGGTTGTTCTGGCGCCCGATCTACACCGCAAGAGGGCCAGGCGACAGAAGATCCGCACCCGAGGACAAGAACCTGCTGGCCCTGGACCACCAGCTCGTCAGCGGCCCGTACCGGCTCTCGGTAGCCGCTCTCTGGACCTTTCCGACTGGCACCGTGCGGGTGGTCAAACCCCCGCTTCTTCATGCTCTTCTCTACGTTGCTCGGCGTTTTCGGGCAGTTCCCGGATGCGTGGCAGCCCGGATGCAGCGACCCACAGCACGCTGAGCACGGCGCCCGCTGTGCCGATCCACAGGGTGGGCCGCAGGCCGAGCGCGGTGCCCAGCGTGCCGGCCAGCACCGCGCCGATCGGGCGCACCCCGAAGTTGGCGGTCTGGACCACGCCCATCACGCGGGAGCGCAGCGTGGGCGGGATGACGGCGATCAGATAGCTGTTGGCCGCGATGTCCATGACCGCGACCCCGCAGCCGGCGCCGAGTTGCGCAGCGATCAGCGCAGCGATGACCAACGGCCCCGGGCCTTCGGCCAGTGGCACCAGCAGCAGGGGGAGGCTGAACCACAGGAAGCCGGCCACGATGGCCGGGCCGAGGCCGATCCGCCTCACCACACGCGGCGCGGCGTAGGCACCGGCCAGCCCACCGAGCCCGAACGCGGCCATCACCGCGCCCAACGCCCCGGCTGACAGGCCCAGTTCGGTGGCTCCGTACAACACGAACAGGGTCATCAGGAAGGTGTGGCAAAGGCTCAGCATGGACACCCCGGCCAGCAGCAGGCCCGGGGTGCGGTTCGCTGTCACCCAGCGCAGTCCGGCCGCCAGCCCGCTTGCCTCACGTGGTGCGGGCGGCGCCTCCCGTGCCCTGATGCTTCTCAGGCACACCGCCGACACCAAATAGGTCAGGGCGTCCACCAGCAGTGCGAACGGCGCCGACAGTACCTGTACCAACGCGCCACCGGTGCTCGGTCCGGCGACTGCGGCCGCCGACCTGCTCCCGGAGAGCAGCGCGTTGCCGTCCACATACCGCTCCGCAGCGACCACAGAGGCGTACACGTGGTGATTGCAGACCCGGAACAACACGGTCAGCGCCCCGACGACGAACTCCGTCACGAACAGGTGAGCCATCGTCAGCGCCCCGCACGCATACGCCAGCGGTATCGAGGCCACCGCGGCGAACCGCCCGAAGTCGGCGACGATCATCGCCTGGCGCCGGTTGGCCTGCCGGTCCGCCCATGCCCCGCCAGGGATCGACAGCAGCAACGACGGCAGCAGGGCCACCGCCGTCAGCCAGCCCATCTCGGCCGCACCCGCGTCCAGCAACAGCACGGCGGCCAGCGGGATAGCCAAGATGTTGATCTCGTCCCCGACCAGCGAGACGCTCTGCGCACCCCAGTACAGCCGGAACCCCGCTCCCGCAACAGCCCCACCCGCGACGGCGCGTCCCCCGCACTCCCCCGACGGCGGATCCCTCTCATGCTCGCCCTGCTCATCAGCCGGCCCGCACGGTTCTCAGGATGGTGTCAGGGGCGCGGCGACCGCACCGGTGCCCACCGCCCGCCATCTGCCACCCGTACGCACCTGCCCCAACTGGAATGCGCTGCCACGTGGACTGTCCCCCTTCCTTGGCCTCCTCAGCGCACTGCCATCCCTGTCCGCGGACGGCTACGGCCGTCTTCCCGGTCACCGGTCGGCCCGTGGGACGGCGACCGGGAGAGTCAGCAGCATGATGTGGGAGACGGCCTCCTCCTCGGCCGGCCGCCAGTGACCGACCTGGCGGTAGCCCCACGCGGCGTAGGCGGCGTGCGCCGGCGCCGCTTCCGCCTCCGGCCGCATCGCCAGCGTGACCCGCTCAACTCCCAGGCCCTCCAGCAGATGGGCATGCATCAGAGCCGCTATCCCCTGCCGCCGCCACTTGGTGCGGACCGCGAGTTCGACAATGCCCAGGGTGCGTTCGCCTGTCTCGGCCGTGAACTCCGGCGTCGTCTCCTCATCCATCGCCTTCCACCAACCGGTGTCGGGCGGGAGAGGGTATCCGAAGGCGTAGCCGATCGGCACGTCACCGCAGCGGGTGATGACGAGGCGGGCACGGGGAAGGAAGACCTCCTGCGCGAAGCGGTCCAGGAACTCGGCGATCTCCTTCACGCCTTCGCAGTACGGCGGTTCGACCCAGATCTCCTTGTACATCGGGAGCACGACATCGAGCTGCGCTGCGCACTCCAGCCCCTCCCACCGTTCCACCGTGACCGGCGGACACTCCATCCGCTTCCTCCCGTCTCCTGCCACCAACCGAAGCCGGCGTCGCCTAGATACCGTTCGGACCCACAGGTAGGGACCTGCGAGACCGATCACCAATGCAGACCCCGCCCCTGATACTGATGCCGCCCTGCGGTGCGGCGGGATAGCGGACAGACCGGCGGGACCCGACGCCCGGGCCGCCAGCCTTCGCGGTGGCGGGGCCGAGGACAGACCTGCGGTTACCAGCGCCGGGGCCGCCCTTCAACGTGGCCGGATGACGAACCACCCTGCGGGTGCCAACGCCCGGGCCGGTCTTCGCAGTGGGGGGACGACGAACAGACCTGCGGGTGCCGATGCTCGGACCGCCCGTCTTCAACGTGGTAGGGCGACGGACAGCACTGCGGCCGCCGACACTCGGGCCGCCCTTCGCCGCGGCGGCATGGCGGACAGATCGTCGGGTGCCGATGCCCGGGCCGCCGCCCTTCAGAACGGTGGGGCGGCGGGCGGCCGTACGTGAACCGACGCCAGGAGTGCCTTTGCACCGCCCGCCGACACTCGGGCCGTTCTTCGCCACGGCGGGATGACGGACAGACCTGCGGCCCCCGACGCCCGAGCCGACCTTCAAGGTGACGGAGCTGTACACGGGCCTTCGGGTACCGATGCCAGGAGTGCCGTTGCAGCGGCTGCCAATGCCGCCTCCACTACCCTTCAACGTCGCGGGACGGCGGACCGACCTGCGGGAACCCACGCCCGGGCCGGAGCCCTTCAGCGTGGACAGACGGTGGACAGATCGGCGGTTGCCAGCACCCGGGCCGTTCTTCGCCGCGGCGGGATGACGGACAGGCCTGCGGCCCCCGACGCCCGGAGTGTGCTTCGCGGTGGTGGCGTGGCGGACAGACCTGCGGGTGCCGGCGCCCGGACCGTGCTTCGCGGTGACGGGGCGACGGACAGACCTGCGGCTACCGATGCCCCCGCTACCGCTCTTCGAGGTGGCGGGGTAGTGAGTGGGTGTGCCCGGGGCAGGGGTCTCGGTGCCCACCTCAGGGTCCATAAGCGCGATCATGCGTGCGGTCCTTTCGACGTCGAAGCGGGTTCCAGCACTGCTGTGAACGTAGGCAGAGACAGATCAGCCGGGCTGCACCTCCCCGGGGTGGTGCAGCCCGGGTCAGCCGTGCGTGTGGGCGGTCAGGTCAGGAGTCCAGGACCGCGCCGCATCCCCGCCAGATGAACCGGTGGGAGCTGATCTCGTTCTCCACCTCGATACCGCTGGTGAAGTACTGCTGCTCAAGGGTGTCCATGTAGTTCTCGTTCGGCCCGATGCAGGTGTGGCCGCCCGCCCAGTCGGTCCCCGTGCCGTTGAAGAGCTGGACCCGCCTGGTGTCCGATGACTTGTAGGCGAGGGATTCCGCGGTGTTGGTGTCCCAGCCCTGGAAGGGGCCGGAGCTGTTGCCCCAGTCCGAGTCCCAGCTCGTTGTGGCGCCGAGTCGAGTGGTGCCGCAGTTCGCCCCGTTGTACGCGACGAAGGTGCCGGCGGGGATGGCGTTGTACGCGTTGTCGCAGGCGGTGGAGGCCTGCGCGTTCGTCGCCGGGACGACCGCTCCGAGGGCTGCCAGGCCGAGCGTCGCGGCGGTGGCCAGGACCTTGCGCATGACGGATCACTCCTTGTGGGTGGGTGCGATGTGAGGGGTCAGGCTGCCGAGCCGGTGATCTTCTCGGCCCGGGCCAGCGCGTCGAGGTTCATGCGCTGATGGGTGGCGACCGCATCGCCGTACCGGTCGAGCAGCTTCTCGCGGTACTCGGCTTCGAGCGCGCGGATCGTGCGGGTCAAGTGCGTCTGGCCGGCGCAGGTCGCCTCGGCGACCGCCAGGCGGACCTCCACGGCGAATGCCTTCTGCTCGTTCAGGCCCCGCGTGAGTTTCGGGAGCCCTTCGCGCGCCTTGGTCGGAGTGGCGTAGTCGTGCCCCGCAATACCCGCCTCATTCCGGCCGGAATCAGCCCGACCACTTCCGCTGGGCAAACGTGGATACATCCGAGTAACCCGCCAACCCTGAAGGGGGGAATTATCTGTTCCGTTACCGATTTCAGGGGTCACACTGACCGAAATTTTTCGATCGACTAGGCTTCAATCGGTGCATCGTGCACGGCTAGCGATCACTTTTCGGCCAGGTTCAGACCTGGCAGGAATAGACACAGTGAGCGCTTACCAGCCCTTGAACTCGAAACCACACCGGCACGACTTACCTCAGAGCAAGCGACCGATACACAGGACCGGTGTGGCCACAGCTTCACTCCATGCACACTTACGCCGTCCGGCACATTCCGCCGCTGACCACGCCCTGCGCCCGCGAGAAGGCCGCTCAACAAGCCGACGCTGACGACGACTTCCCCGAACAGTTGGAAAAGGCCGCCTGACAGGCGAGCTCACAGACCGCTCGGTGACGAGCGCACCGAGCGCGACACCGAACCCACATCGGCTCGGCTCCCCCACATTCCACCGGGCCACCGACGACACACTTCGCGGCCGCGCCTTCCCCGTGCGGCCCCCGTTGCCGTATGGGGAAGGCCCGGCCTCCAAGGCGACCCGAATCAGGTCGACGTCTGACACCTCACTGGCGCTCATGACTGCGACCAGGCGATGCAGCCGAGGCGACTGGCCCTGGCCCGACAGACGGCTGCGCGGCGGAAGTGGTGCGGACGCGCCGGGTGCCTGCCGACCGTGAGGTGAATGCCGGTGACGAAACTGATCCCAGTTCCCGCAAGAGCAGTGAAGAAACAAGGCAGATCAGCCGCGTGCTCTTCGAATCGCCGGGCACAAGGAGCAACGGAGGTTGATAACTATGGTTCCCCTGCTTCTCGTCCTGCTTCTGGCCCTGATCCTCTTCGGTGCGGGGTTCGCGCTGAAGGCACTGTGGTGGATCGCCGTCATCGTGCTGGTCGTCTGGCTGCTGGGCTTCGTGCTGCGCAGTGCGGACACAGGAGGCCGCAAGGGCCGCTGGTATCGCTGGTAACCCACCACACAGCAGTCGGCCTGTGGGCCCCGGGAACACCCGGGGCCCACAGGCACGTCCCGCCCAGAGCAGCTCCCCGGGCAAACGGTGTAAGCACCACCTTCCCGGCAAGGCCCCATGGCTGGGGCCCGGTGAAGCCGCGGAACCTGCACCTCCAACCACCGGACCCCAGCCACACCCCGGCGCCCCGCACGGCCAGCTTCGCCCCTCACAGCAGGAGCGGGCAGTCACCCAGGGCCCACCCCTATTCCTCAGACCGGCTCCTCGAGGGAGGGTGTCCGCACACTGAGGGGGACTCTTGTCCGCTTCCGCTTCTCTCACCACTCGCCGTATCGCCGCCGCCGCGCTCACCGCCGGCGCCCTGTTCTCGGTGGTCACGCTGCCGGCATCCGCCGCCGACCACGCCCGCCTCGAGCGGTCGAAGGTGCAGATCTCGGCTGTCCAGTACGACTCCCCCGGACGTGACGACCGCTCCAACCGCTCCCTGAACCGCGAATGGGTGGAGATCACCAACACCGGCCGCCGCGCCGTGAACCTCGACGGCTGGACCCTGAAGGACGAGGACGGCCACACATTCACCTTCCACCACTACCGCCTCGACGGCCGCTCCACCGTCCGCGTCCACACCGGGGAAGGCCGCGACTCCCGCAGCGACCTGTTCCAGGACCGCCGCCACTGCGTCTGGGACAACCGCTCCGACACCGCCACCCTCCGCAACGACCACAGCCGCTTCATCGACGACGCCTCCTGGGGCCACCACCGCCACGGCAGCCACCACCGCTGACCCAACACCGCGAGCGTGAACTGAACACTCACTCACTCCCCGATAGAACAGTGACGCGCCCGGCCTCCACGGCCGGGCGCGTCTCGTCTACGCGGACCGCCCTGGCGCTGGCGAGCTGAACCGTGCGGCGCGCCGGGCTCCTATACGGCCGGCTCGTATGTCACGGTCTGCTCTGGGCAGCCGGCCGCCACCTCGCGCAGGGTGGCCGCCTCGGATTCATCCGCTGTGAGGCTCCAGCGGAGCTTGGTTGCGCCCCACTCGGAAGATCGCCCGGCAGCTGCGGCGAAGGGCGAGTCCCTGCGCGCCCTTCGTCGCCAGCTCCACTACGCTCGCGAGGGCAAGGTCACCCGCCGTCAGCCCGAGCAACAGAACGAGCAGGCGTGGTGCCTGACGGTAGCGACGAACGCGGTGGTCTGCTGGCACACCGAGTACATGGGCCTGGGCGTCGACGAACTGCGCGGCGCCGGCCGCGAGGTGGACGCCGAGGTCCTGGCACACATCTCGCCGACCCGCAACTCGGTGGTCAACTACTACGGCTCCATCACTGTCGACTACAAACACGAACTCGCCCAACTCGACGACCAGGGACACTGGCCCCTGAGGACCGTGGCCACCGACGAGCCCGGCGCCGGGCTGCAGAACCTCCCACATACCAGCAGGAGGAAAAGCGTCTCATCCGGGCTTGCTCGTCACGTCTTTCCACGGCAACGTCCCAGGTCAGCGGCTACTCCGTTGCTTTTTCGGCGAGGACTACTGGGACAGCGTCAATGCCCCCTCGACGGCCTGCTAACTAGCCGGGACTGTTCAGAACGAAGGGCGGCTCAGACCAGGTGATGCTCGTAGGCGAACGCCGCGGCCGCGGTTCGGGAGCCGACATCGAGCTTGGCAAAGATGTTGGACAGGTGCCGGGCCACGGTTTTCTCCGAGAGCACCAGGGTCTCGGCGATCTCCGGGTTGCTCCTGCCCACCGCCACCAGCCGGAGGACCTCGACCTCCCGGTGGGTCAACCCGCCGGGAGCCTTCTCCTCGCCCAACAGCGCCGCGACCTCCTGCTCCGCCGGCTTCGCACCCATCTCCGCGAATGCCCTCCGGGCCGCGCTCAGGTCGGCCGAGGCCGACTCCTCGTCACCCAGCAGCCGGAGCGCGCGCCCGACGAGCACCCGGGAGCGGGCCACCTCGTACACCGCGGAGAGCTGCGCCCAGGTCTCGGCTGCCTGCCGCGCGTAGGCGAACCCGCGGTCCGCCTCGCCCCGGGCCAGGGCGACGGTCGCGGCGGCGTACTGCCCCGATGCCTGCAGCGCCGAGCACCCGAACGAGCTCCCGATCTGCCCCAGCTCCTCGGCAAGGGGTGCTGCCGTGTCTACCTCGCCGGTGGCCACCAGCACCTCGACCGCCGCCGGGAGCATCTGCGACCGGTGGACGGGATCGTGCGCCTCGGCCACCACACGGTGGATCGCGGCCGACGCCGCATCCCGTCGGCCGTGCTCCAGCCACAGCAGTGCCCGGCCGGGCTGGGCCGAGTGGCCGAACTCGGCAGCCTCCGCGAAGGCAGCCTCCGCAGCGTCGTGGTCGCCGCGAAGCCGGAGGGTCTCACCCCGCTCGTAGTGGGCCTGACCGGCCGCCAGGTCCCCGCCGGCCGCGGCGTACCGCCCGACTGCGCGCTCGAGTTCCCTGACGGCGTCGCGATAGGCGCCGTGCAGTCGCATCAGCTGGCCGCGGTGGACCGCACACTGACCGGTGAACGCGACGAGGCCGGGCTGGCCGTCGCACCAGGTAGTCAGTGCGTGAGTCCACTCGCCCATCCGGCCGAAGTCGGAGATCTGCTGGCAGGCTTCGACCGACGAGCAGTAGATCACCCCGGAGAAGATGGGTGAGACCTCCCCGGCCAGGACCGAGACCATCGCCTCGTCGAGGAGGCTCAGCCCGTCGGCGACCTGGCCCGCGAAGATCTTCATCCGACCCTCCATGTGGAGGCCCATAGCTGTCAGGTCGGGGTCGTCGAACCGTCTGCCGCACTCGGTGACTTTTGGCACGGCAACGAAGGCCTCGGCGAACTCTCCCTTGATGATGTGCCCCATGGTGGCCCGCTCGAGCAGGTAACCACGCTCCACCACATCCCCGCCATGGTCGTCGAGCAGCCGCTCGGCCCGGGCTAGCCAGCCACTGCCGATGGCGACCTCGCCGCCCTGCCACAGGACTACGGTCAGCCAGTACGCCGCGCGCACCGCGCCGAGGGTATCGTCCCTGTCACGGTAGGCCTGGAACGCCCGTTGCAACGCCTGGACGCAGTCGTTGCGGTGGCCCAGGAGGTACGCGGTGACCGCCAGCGCCATGAAGTCGTCGGCCTGAAGCTCGGTCTCGTCCAGGTCGGAGAGAGCGCGGTACGCCGCCACCCACTCCTGGCGCTCGTACTCCTCGCGGGCTCGGCGTAGATCGTCGACCATGCTCATCTCGCACCACCTCGATTCGAGGCTAGTGTTCGACGCTCGTGATCCGCAGCATTTCCTCGCCTGGATGATCAACGGGTGTCAAAGGCCTTGAAGGGTGCTCCCGTAGGCGGCCAGGGTTTCGCCCCACTGACGGCCCGCGATGCCGAGGCCACGGTCACACGGGAAGGTCAGCACCAGGATGATTGCCCGCTGAACCAGGCCCCCGTAGTCATGGAGCGGCGCATATGTCGGACGCTCCAGCAGGTGGAGCGCCATGTGCTCCCGAAGGAGAGGACGACGACGGCCAGCGTGTACGCCGAGAGCGATCTCCACCGCGAATCCGCCGCCAGCCGCCGGGAGAGCACCAGGAACGCCCTGGTGAGCCACCGAAGAAGAGCAACCCATCGACCCAGTGGAGGCCGAGGTCATAGATCTCCCCGGTCGTGTCCCTTACGAGCGGGAAGGCTGCCGCGGTGAAGAGCCCACAGCCGACGGCCACCAGCAGGGCGGTCCCAGGCACCCGAGCCGCGCGGGTTCGATACCGCACCGCGGTGCCGTCCGTAGGCGAGCAGCAGCAAGCAGAACCCGAAGCCGCGAAGTTGAGGCTCTGGATCCAGCCGAGACTGCCGTCGCACAAGAAACTGACGGGTTCGTGGAGCCAGTCGTCTTCGGAGCCCAGGATGTTCTGTACGACGGAGCCGGCGGTGAAGACGAGCAGACCGGTGATTCGCCGATCCGCATGATTCCTCCGGCCCCTCTCACAGCGGTGCCCGTCCATGGCGCTCACGAGACGTCCGTCAATGGGTTGGGGTAGCCCGTCGCCCAGCCCCGATCGCGACCGCCAACGGCAGCAGAGCCAGCAGTGCCGCGGCCGGCTGTACGTAGAACTGCACCGCACCGACCGGCACCAGCCGGGCGAGCCCGAACACGACCAGCGCGCCGCCGACCACGGCGGTGGCCACCAGGCCGAACGTCGCGGTCCGGGTGACCGCGACCGCGACCGCGAACAGAGCCGTGCCCATGGTGAACAGCAGCGAGCCGACCAGGAGGACCGGCACGAACCACGACACCAGGGCGTCCTGGGTCGCCACCAGATCAGCGCCGGTCTCGTGTGCCGCAACGGCGGAGAACTCCATCCCGGGCAGCGTCGCGTACAGGGTGCTGCCGATCACCACGAACCCGAGCCCGACCGCGCTGACCCACCCGTCACCCCGCTCTCGGAGGAATCAGCGCACGGCGACAAACGCGAGCGCGATCGCGGCGAACGCGACGACCGCGACGAGGTGGGAGAGCCCCCACCGGGTGATGTCGGCCGCCGCCGCTTCGGCCGCGCCGGCGCTATCGGGCAGCCTCCCGGGGAGCAGCGGATGCCACAGCAAGCGCGCCCAGCAGCAGCACCGGTGCGGCAGCGACGAGCGCGCGGGCTGTCGACGCCGGACCCGACGCGGGGGCGGCGCTGGTCATCATCGAGGGGTTCCCGAATCTCGTTCATCGCAGACCTACTTGATCATCGTGGGTGCGTCTCAAGCCGCGACCGCGGGTTGCCGCGCCCGGGTGTGGGCGGCGATCTTGTCGGCGACGTACGCCGCATCCCGGCCGACGCCATTGATCTCGCCCGAGGCGAACGCGTACTGGAACGCCAGGCCGCAGAAGTAGAGGCCCGGCACGGACTCGACCACGCCGCGGTACTCCACCGGCCACCCGTCCTCGATCGGCAGCGGGAGGTCGATCCAGTCGTAGACCTGCCGGAACCCGGTGGCCCAGACGATGCTCGCGACGTCGAAGGTGCGGCCGTCCTCGAGGCGCGGCAGCCCGTCGGCGACGCCCACGACGTGCTCGGTGATCCATTCCACATCGCGCACGCCCAGATGGTGGCGCTTGATCCGCAGCTGCGGGGCGCCGTGGTGGCGAATCTTCTGCATCACCTTGCGTCCCATCGGCGTGCGCCGGGTGAGCACGTGATTGAAGGCGAACTCGATGAACGGGAATGCCGCGTGGAACCGCCGCGAGCCCCATTCGAGAGGGATGTTCCCGTGGTCGGGTCCGACCAGCGTGGTGGGACGGTCAGCGGCCAGGTCGTAGGCGATGTCCAACCCACTGTGCGAGGCACCGACGACCAGCGCCGGCCCGTCGGGCAGCTGGGAGGGCCGGCGGTACTCGCTGGAGTGGAGCTGTTGGATCCGGGGGGTGATGTCGGCGGCGAAGGCCGGGATCTGCGGGGTACGGCCGAAGGTGCCGGTCGCCAGTACGACGTTGTCGCAGGTGACCTTGTCGGCTCCGAGGGCCGCGGTGAAACCTCCGCCCTCGAGGGCCGCGAGCCGATCGACCCGGGTCTGCATCCGCACCGGCAGGCCGTTGGTGACGGCGTACAGCTCGAGGTACTCGGCGAACTCGTCCTTGGTCGCAAACTCCCACGGGTCGCCGGGGAACGGCATCCCGTCCAAGCCATTAGCCCGGGCGGGCGTGAACAGCCTGAGGCTGTCGTAGTGGCAGCGCCAGTTGTCACCGATCCGCTCGCGCTCGTCGACGATCAGGAACTCCCGACCGAGCTGCTGGAGGTGGTAGCCGACCGCCAAGCCGGCCTGGCCGGCGCCGATGATCAGGGTTTCGAGGTGTTGGGTGGTCATGGTTCGTTCTCCTTGGTTCCAGGAACTCACGAGTGATCCCGGCGACCAGGTTGGCGTGGCGGCACCCCGGCGCGTGTCCGCCAGGCACCGAGTGAAAGTCCGGGTCGGGGATCGGCATCGCGGCGCGCCGGCCGGAGTCGGGGCTTCTCATGACGCCTACGCTAGAAACCCGACGGCCCGGTGCGCGTCGGCCGCGATACCCATTCCCTCCTCGGCCCGATGGGTGGATCGACGCACGACCCGCCACCGGTCACGGACGCAGGGCCCGCCCGACGCCGGCGCGGCCGCCGCCCGCAACTCCGGGGCCCACGAAGCTGGAGGTCTGCGGCCCGGACGGCGCATGGCGGGCCGATGTGCTGGCGAGCGACCCGGCCGGAGCCTGGAAGACAGCCCTGGAAGCCCAGATGCGCACGCCAATCTGCTGCCGCGGCCAAACCTCGCAGGTCGGGGACGCCTGCCGGGAGGTGATCGACCAGCTGTTGGAGGTCAACGCCCTCTACCGGCTCCGAGCCGCCCAGGGAATGCTCGGACTGCGCAAGAAGTACGGCGACACCAGACTCGAAGCCGCCTGCCGCAAGGCGGTCGCGGTCGGCGACCCGTCCTACCGGACCGTCAAGGGCATCCTGGTCGCCGGCACCGAGACCGACGCGGAAGACGCGACTCAGTCAGGCCCTTCGCGGACAGGGAGACGACCATCTCGTCCACGCCGGTCAGGCGCTTCTGCCGCTTCTTGACGATCTTCGGCTCGAAGGATCCGTCGCGGTCGCGGGGCACGGATATCTCGACCGGGCCGACGTCGGTCAGGACGGTCTTGGCGCGGGTGTCGTTGCGGGAGTTGCTGCCGTTCTTCCCGGCGGGGTCGTGCTTGTCATAGCCGAGGTGGTCGGTGGTCTCGCCCTCCAGGGCGGACTCCAGCTACCGCTTCGTCAGCTTCTGCAGCAGCCGCCCTCGCCCGTCAGCTGCAGGCCCTTGGCCTGGGCGCGGGAGACCAGCTCGTCGATCAGCCCGTCGTCCACCGCCTTCGACGGCTGCGGCTCCAACGGCTCGACAGTCTCGGCCTCGGTCACGTTCTCACTCGTCATCGGTGCATCTTCCTTGATCGGGAGATACACCGAAGGATTTACAGTCCCGGCTCGGAATGCGAGTGCGCGACTCTAAAGCCTTCTTCTTCCCGGTCCACATCGTGACCTCCAGCCGGCCTCGCCCGCTCTGCATGCCCCTGGAGGCGCGATCCGCAGTGAGCCTTCGCCAACTTGAAGTCGCAGTTCAAAGGGCTGGTGTGACCGGCTCTCGGGAGGCTCACGCTGGTCGTGGGCCGCTGTCTGAGGAGTAGATCGTCCGGCGGTCCCTGATTTTCGTCATCGGCGGGCGGCTAGGGCTGCGCCGTGGGGCTTGAGCTGCGGGAACGGTGGGCCAGATAGCCGTTGCGGGCGAGGGGGTGGCCCCTCGGGCCACGGTCGAGAGGGTAGATGAAAGGGTTTTGATGCCGGAGAAGTCCTCTCCGCTGTGGTGGCTGTTCGCCACGATCAGTGTGGCTTTGTATCTCGCTGCGATGTTCCCCGGGATGGTGAACCGGCGGCAAAAGATCTGGGTGTCATGCGGTCCGGTGGCAGGGTTCCTGGCGATCATGGCCTTCAGCGCCAACCATGACTGCTCTCTGAGAGGTCGTTTTCTCCCGTTGTTTCATCCCGGGATCGGGTGTTTGGTCTCCGGTGTCGGGGCGCGCCAGGAGATGGTGTTCTCGCTGGTGAGGCGGCGGGCCATGAGATCTGTCATGGCAATGTGGATCACGGCTTCGGAGCGAGTGGGCAGGGTTTCGTAGTCGCGGACCAGTCGGCGGTGCAGCATGATCCAGCCATAGGTCCGTTCGACCGCCCACCGCTTCGGTATAGGGGCGAAACCCCTGGTCCCGGGCTTGCGGGCGGTGATTTCCATGTCGATGCCGAGAACGGCGGCATGCTCGACGAGGTGCTGGCGGTAGCCGCCGTCGACCCACACCTTGCGGATACCAGGATGGTCAGCGGCGACCTGGTCCAGGAGCCGGGCGCCGGCGGCGGAGTCCTGCACACTTGCCGCAGTGACCAGCACGGCAAGCAAGAGTCCAAGCGTGTCGGTGACGATGTTCCGCTTCCTGCCCACGATCTTCTTCCCGGCGTCGATGCCCTGGCCGACGGCGGGGACGCTGGTGGAGGTCTTGACGCTCTGCGCGTCGATTACACAGGCCGAAGGCTCGGCGTCCCGTCCTTCCTTCTCCCGTAGAAGCTGCCGGAGAAGGCCGTTGAGCTGAGCGAACACGCCCTCGTCCGCCCACTTGGCGAAGTAGCCGTAGACCGTATTCCAGTGCGGAAAGTCGTGCGGGAGGTAGCGCCACTGCACCCCGGTGCGGTCCACGTACAAGATCGCGTCCATGATGTCGCGCAGGTCATGTTCCGGCGGCCGGCCGAAGTCGAGGGCCCTGCCGCAGCGCTCGAAGCGCCAGGCCGCCAGCACCGGCTCGATCAACTCCCAGCGGGCATCGGACAGATCACTCGGATACGGGCGTCGCCTCGGCATGCTTCAGGCGTACCGCCGCGGACCGAGTGCGCCCAGGCGCACAGCGACGACAACGGAAGCACGCTGCCGCGAAGGCCGGACGTCCTGGGATGAGACAGGCACAAGCCACTTCCCGCCCCACCTGTCACCCCACCTGACCAGCAAGAACCAACCAATATCTCCAGCAGTACGAGCACCACAACCCGACGGCCTGAAAATCGCTGAGTACGCGGGCAGACCAGGTGAAACGACCTCTGAGTGAGCGTTTGATACGCCTATTGGGCGGTTCATAGTGATTGTCAGCGACCCGGCGTGAGTGCCGAACCAAGCGATCCGCCGGAAATGCGGCTTCTGCGGCAATCGGCAGACCAGTTATGCGCCGGGTTCCTTAACAAAGCTCCTGTCTCATTCAAAAACCTACCGGTTCACCCGAGATCGAGAACGCACGCCCCGATGCACCCAACGCCCCCGCCCACGCCCTGCTCAGACCGGCCGCCACCGCATACCCAGGCATCATGCAGCCCTCACGGCCCTACCCCAGCGACCTGTCCGACGCCCGCTGGGAACTCATCCGCCCCACCCTCGAAGCCTGGCGCCAAGCCCGCAACGGCATCCGCAAACCCACCCACGACCTGCGCGCCCTGATGAACGCCATCCTCTACGTCGACCGCACCGGCATCCCCTGGCGCTACCTGCCCCACGACTTCCCACCCCACCAAACCGTCTACGGCTACTTCGCCCACTGGGAAGCCGACGGCATCTTCGACCAGCTCACCGGCCTCTTACGCGGCAAAATCCGCCAGGCCGAAGGCCGCACCAACGAGCCCAACGCCTGCCTGATCGACAGCCAGAGCATCAAAACCTCCGCCACCGTCCCCCTCACCAGCCAAGGCATCGACCCCGCCAAGAAAATCATCGGACGCAAACGGCACATCGTCACCGACACGCTCGGCCTCCTACTGGCCGTCGCCGTCACCGCCGCCAGCGTCCACGACTCCGCCGCCGGCACCCAACTCCTGACCAAAGTCCGCGAGCGCCACCCCACCATCACCAAAGCCTGGGCCGACAACGGCTACAAAACCAAAGCCATCGAACACGCCGCCCACCTCGGCATCGACCTCGAAATCGTCCAACGCGACCCCACCACCCGCGGCTTCCACGTCCAGCCCCGCCGCTGGGTCATCGAACGCACCCTCGGCTGGCTCATGCACCACCGCCGCCTGGCCCGCGACTACGAAACCCACCCCCACCGATCAGCCGCCATGATCCAACTGGCCGCCATCAACCTCATGACCCGCCGCCTCACCCACGAAGCCACCCCCAACTGGCGCGACAGCTAAGCCAAATAAAACAGACAACCGAGAACCAAACGCTCACTGAGTGCCTGTTTCACATTTTCGACGGCCGCTGGTCTGTCTGAAGTCTGTTTCGGTCTGTTGTGATGGCGATGTCAACGTCGGGGAGCCAGGAGTCTGAAGGGCGTTCGAGCCACCCCTCAGCTGTGCCGAGGGCTTGAGCGGCGTCGATCAGAGCGCTCACTCCCGGGTGGCGCAGGCCACGGCGCCAGACCATGGAGACGGGGGCGAGGGGCACCGGGTCGATCAACGGGCGCAGGGCCATCTCAGGAACGTCGGAAAAGTTGATGTTGGCCAGAACCGACCAGCTGTGCTTGTCCATGACTCGTCTGAATTCAACCTCGCCCTCGATCTTCGGGAAGGGCGGTGCCAGCTTGATGCCGCGGCCCGCGAACAGGGTGCGCGCGTAGTCCGTCCACTCGGTGGTGTCTTCATTGCCTGCTGCGGCGTAGACGGTTTCGCCTGCCAGCGCTGCCAGCGGCACCCGTGGCAAGGCAGTCAGCCGATGGTCAGGAGGCAGGTGGACGGCCAGCTGGTCGTAGCGGATCAGTTGGTGTTCGAGACCGTCGCGGACAGTTGGCGGCAGCCCGGCGATGCGGCCGAATGAGACATCCAGCCGGCCGTCCGCTATCTCGGCCGCTGCTCGTGCCAGGCCGCTGTGGAACCGGGGGACGAATTCCAGGTCGGGAGCTGCTTCACGGGCCGCTGCCAGTACTGGAGGACCAGTGGAACCGTGGAGGGCGACATCCACGATCAAGGGGCGAGCATTTCCGGAAATCTGCGTGTGGTCCAGTTCCTCGCTCAGCTGTGCATGGGCGGACAGGACGTGGCGCACGATGGGCAGCAGGCGGTTCCCCTCGGGGGTGAGGGCGACGTGCCGGGTGTCCCGGTCGAACAAGGCCCTGCCCCACGCCTGCTCCAAGCGCCGGATGTCCCGGCTGAGCGCCTGCTGCGCGATGAACAGCCGGGCGGCGGCGCGGGTGAAGTGCAGTTCCTCCGCGACGGCCACGAACGCGCGCAACAGCCTGGGGTTGATGTCATGGAGCACGCCTCCATTCTCACCAACTCGACTTGATTCACAACGGAATTGCCTAAACGCAGGAGAAACAGGTGTTGGACGCCTCAGCACACTGCTGAGGAGGCTGGCTCCATGACAGATTGCTATGCGTCCAGGCCGGACCGCCGCCCCCCGCACGGTCTTGCGCTCGCGGTCCTGGGGGAGACCTTCGTCGTTGCTGCACTACCGGAGTTCACGGAGTCTCCGGCAGACGTCCGGCGTCGACGGCCGAACCGGTTGTGGCGGGCACTCAGACGCCTGGCATGGTCCCGGCCGAGCAAGACCGTCGAATGATGGGGAGGGAGGCGGGTGTGGTGAGGCGTCAGGCGGTGGCCACAACCGGGAGTCTCCGGCCCCGTCGTCGTGTCGGGTGACGGGTCAGGCGGCGGGTCATCAACGTGATGGACGCCCAGGTGATGAGCGTTTCACTGACCTGCGGAAGCCGTTCGTGGTCCCGGCAGTGCCGACGTGCTCTCATGATCCACGAAAGCGACCTCTCCACCACCCAGCGGCGGGGCAGCACAATGAAGCCGGAGGTCTTCGGCGGCCGTCGGACCGTCATGATTGTGACATCGAGACGGCTCTTCGCCCTGGTCACCAGCGCGCCTGCGGAGGCGGAGTCGGCCCAGACGGTGGCGATTTCCGGGTGCGCCGGGGACGCCGCCACGGGCCTGCTGAGGCGGCTGCGCCTCCTGCACCGTGACATCACCCTGGTCTGGGCCGACGGCGGCTACACCGGGGGCCGCGTCGGCTGGTGCCGGGACAGACTCGCCCTGACCTTGGAGATCGTCAAGCGCACCGACGACATGACAGGCTTCATGATGCTCCCCAGAGGGCTGGGTGGCCGAGCGCACGTTCGCGTGATTGATGAACTCCCGCCGTCTGGCCCGTGATGACGAGATTCTGCCCGCTTCCAGCGAAGCGATGATCCAGTGGTCGATGGTCACGCGGATGGGCCGGCGTCTGACGCGGCCACGGGCCGCCGACCGACGCTGAACATCCCCGACGACTCCTGCACCAGCCACCCGCACTCTGCCAGGTGCCTGGCCTTCGAGCGCACCCCTTCGACCTTCGCCGCGTCGTGTCCAGGCCCAGCCTCACCGCGATCTCCTTGGCCTTCGCCGGTCCCCCGCCCGCTGACCGCCGCTCCTCCAGCACGCCCAGAATCCGCTGGTAGTTGGGTGCCAGCACCGTCACTGGCAGCCCGTCCCGCCAGGGCGGCACCGTCGAGCCCGGCGCCGGCACCGCTGAGCATGCCGTTTCCTGCTCCGCTTCGGTCACGGCAGTCGTCCCGGCGGCGGACACAGCCAGGGCCTCGACCAGTTCCCTCCCGCGCGATCACCCGCCGATCCAGCTCGATCTCCGCGGCCTCCAACACCTCAGCCAACCGCGCGGCTTCCTCCCGCCTGCGCAGTCAGAGACGGGACCTGCTCACCGGAACGGGGACGAAGGGACAACGGGCACCTCGACAGCTGTATCGGTCGGCGGAACTACCCGAGCATGCCCGTCGATCTTGCTGCTGCACCGGGAACCCCAAGATCCCCGACAGAGTCAACTGCCCCCGGCCAGCACGCCGGGTTCGCGGACCGACGCCTCGAGGGAGGCAGATGAAGGTAGGGATGAAGGTTCTTCTTCTTGTGGCCATTGAACGGCAACGAGTGGCAGTACGCGTTTCTCGCGGAGGACGTTGCCCCGCGGTACCGCGGTGGCCTCACTCCTCCGGGGACGAGTGTGGCGGGGGCAGTGTGGATGTCGTGGCCGGTTGACGCAGCAGTTTTTCAATGAGGCGTTCCTTGGCCAGGGCAAGGTGGCGCCGGTAGGTGCCGTAGGGCACCCCCAGTCGCCGGGCGGCGGCCTTGTGGGTGCGCAAGGCCGTGATGTAGGTGGCGGTGAGAGCCTCGTGGGCTTTGACGCCCGCGGGGTCGATCTGTATCGCGTCGAGGGCGGTGGTGATGGCGCCGCGCAGGTCCGCGACCGGGTCGGGTGAGCCCGACGGCACGAGATGGGAGTGCAGCAGGACGCTGGTCGCGAATTCGCGTGGGGTCTGCCAGGTGCGCAGCGCCTGGAGCACGCCTTCCTCGAACGCGGCGGGCGGCAGCTGGTCGCCTGGGCCGCTCGTGGAGGCGGTTGCAGGCCGTGTCGCTACCGGCGTGACCGCGGTGCGAGCCCGGTGTTGCACCCACTGTTCCACTGTTTGCCGTCGCCAGTCCCGGCCGAAGACGTGCTGTCGCAGGCCGCCGACGTCCACGGCCGCGACCTCCGGCATCCCGGCCTTGGCGAGGTAGCCTCCCCACCGGTCGGCGTCTTCGAAGACGGTGAAGGTCACTGCGCGTCCGTGGCTCGTCATCTCCTCGGCGATGGTGCGCCGGCTGATGAGTTCCATCAGGGGTGAGGGCCGCTGGTGCCCGCCGGGTTGCACCGCGAAGCGGCGGATGCCCAGGTGCTCGCCCGGTCCCAGGGGCGCGGCCGCCTCCACGAGGTCCCAGACTGCTGCGATCACCGGGTCTTCGGCGCGGTCCTCGGGCAGCGGTGCGTCCAGCCGCAGGATGGCCATGAAGGAAACGGGTGCGGAAGAGCCCGCGTAGCGGTGGACGCGGAAGGCCTCCGGCTGGCGGCGCAGCCAGTGTGCGACCGCGGCTGCCGATGCCGGGCCCTCGGCCTCCTCGGCCATGCGCAGCACGCCGGGCGCGTCTTCGGGCCGGAGCGGAGTGTCCTTGATGTGGGGGTGCGTCCGGTAGTTGTACAGATTGTCCGGCCGCCCTGGTCGCGGAAGAGGAACATCCATTCCGCGACTCGTAAGAGCGCGTCGTCGGCGGTGGCGGAGCGCACGGCGTGCAGACCGGCGAGCGAGATGCGGGCGCGGACGTCGTCGTAGCGCTCGGGGTCCCGCCAGCGCAGGTCGGCCTCGAGGGTCGCCCGCACCGCGTCGTGCGGGTGCAGCCCTTCAGGGGTGGCCTCGATGTAGGGCAGCTGGCGCAGTTAGGAGAACACCGTGTTCGTGTCCTGGTCACCCAGCACTTTGCGGAGCAGGGGCTCGCGGGTGACGTAGGCCTGCGCGACGACTTCGAGGGCGCGTCGGTGGACGGCGCCGGGCAGGTCGCCGACCAGCCGCTCGACCAGGGTCGTCAGGATGTCGCCGGTGGGGTACCACGGTGCGCCGGGTGCCGCGGCGGGCACGGAGGCGGCCAGCGAGAGGGCGAGCGGGCTGCCTCCGGCGAAGGCGACGAAGGCGCCGCGCTGCTCGACGGGGACACCCCGGGCGGCGAGCAGGGCGTCGGACTGGGCGGCGTCGAGCGGCTGCACGGCCAGTGCGGTGAACAGTTGCGCCCATCCAGGGTCCAGCGACCATTCGGCGTCGGGGGCGGTCCTGCTGGCCACAACCGCGATCGCATGGTCGGCGAGCCGGAGCAGGAAGGTTTCGCGCAGCCACGTCTCGAGGGGCTGGCACTGCTCGAAGGTGTCGATGAGCAGCACCGTGCCGGGTTCGGTGCACGCCGGGGCGGCGGCCTCCTCGAGTCGGCGCGGATCGGCGTCGAGGAACCGTGCGTCCACGTGCACCACGCGGCGGCCGGTGAGTTCCGCCTGCCGGGCGGCGTAGCGCACCAGCGAGGACTTGCCGATGCCACCGGGGCCGTGCAGGTACGCCACAAACGGCGCTTGCGCCGCGCCCGAGAGCATCCGGTCGAGCACCGCCCGCTCCGGCTCCCTGCCCACCAGCGCACCGGCTCGTGCCGCGGCCAGCCGGCCCGCCAGGCCCCTCGCACCCAATCCGGGCTCCTCTCGTCAGGCTCATTTTGCCGTCGAAGATCCTATTGATGCAGCGCTTTCGACGGGAGTAGCACCGAGCGCGGGGCAGCACCCGGGACGGAGAGCGCTGCTCGCATGTATGCAGCACCGACTCGACGTCGTCCGGGTACTACGCCACAGTCCCTGTCCTCGGCGTGGCTCGTCGCTTCTTCCACTGGCCCCACGTCGAGCGGGACGTATCGTGGTCCCTTCTGCGTGGCCTGGGTCGGATCCTTATGCTCCGCCTTTGCGGCGGCGAGGTGCGGCCGAGCGAGACGGCGTCGAGCGCATGTGGTCGCGCACCGGCGCCAGCAGGCTGGCGAGGGCCTTGACGTCGTCGCGCGAAAGCGGCTCGAACAGGAGGCCGCTGACTACCTCGACGTGACCCGGCAGCACCTTCGCGAGCAGCGCACGCCCGGCATCGGTGATAGTGACGGTGATGCTCCGCTCGTCGTTCGGCGAGGGAGCGCGGATGACCAGGCCCTTCTTCTCGAGCAGATCCACCTGGTATGTCAGGCCGCTGCGGCTGTAGACGACGCCGTCGGCCAGGTCGGTCATGCGGTGACTGCCCGCCGGCGAGTCCCCGAGGCGGGCCAGCAGCTGGAACTGCACATAGCTGAGATCGCCGGCCTCGCGCAGCTGCTGCTCGACGGCATGCCGGAGCAGGCTGGTCACCTCGATGAGGTCGAAGTAAGTGCCGAGCTGCACGGGGTCGAGCGACGGCGGTGAATCAGGCATGACCGAAGTCTACTGCTTCGAATTCGAAGAGTGTGGGATGCCGACTTCCAGTTGTCGGCGTACACCTGAACGCGGCCAGCGAGGTACAGGGATACGTCCCCACCCTGAAGAGAGTCTCATGCAGGCCGGAGAGCCGGGGCCGCCCGATCTCTGAGGGTGCAGGACAGGGCGGCCAGTCAAGGGCGCCCTTCGGGCGTCGCTGCGCGATGGGGCAGCGCCCCACCCTGGACAGCCCGCCCTGCCCCGAGGCTGGCCGGCTATCGGGCGGCCCCGGCCCTGTGGCGACCGCGCAGCTGGCCACGTTCGCGTGTACCTGGCTGGGGAGAAAACCCCGTCCCCCGACACCAGTTACCGCAGGCGGCGCTGGAACGGAACTTCTCCGCGTGTTTCGATGCCATCCCGGCCGGGTGTATTGAGCCGGACGCGAGGGTCTCACGGTCTGATGTCGTGACCTCGTGCGTGCACGGTGTGGGCAGTGTTGGGCCCGGCTGAACACCGCAGAACATGGAGATCGGGCAGTGGTGCGGCGCAGGGTTGCGAGCAGAAGGACGGCGCCGCCGCCCACAGATCTCGAGGACCGGCCATGAACATCCCTTACCTCGCGCAACGTCGTCCGCGGCCCTCCCCTGTGACGGCACGACAGCCCGGCCGCGGGGACGAAACCATGAGCACGATGCCGGGATGAACACCGCCGCGTGGAGCCCGGTGTCCCTGGCCGTCCTGTGCGCCGGCGTCGGCTACGGGCGCCCGACCCGCTTGCTCGCGGACTGGGTCGCGGAGGCTGTGTGCCGGTCACTGGCGGTCGGTGGTGCGCGCGCCGAGGTGGAGGTGCTGGAGCTGCACCGGCTGGCGGCCGACCTCGCCCAGCACTCCACCCACGACCGCGTCAGCCTCGACCTGCGGGAGGCGATCGCGGCGGTCGTGGCGGCCGACGGGCTCGTGGTGGCGACCCCGGTGCTCGCCGCCTCCCCGAGCGAGGTGCTCGACTTGTTCTTCGCCGTCCTCGGGGACGGTGTCCTCTCCGGCATGCCGGTGCTGCTGGCGCTCAACAGCGGCTCCCGCCGGCGGCCGCCGGACCTCGCGCAGGTGCTACGCAGGCGCCTGGCCAGCGTGCACGCCGACCCCGTGCTCACGGTCGTCGTCGCCGACCCCGCCGACTGGCCGGCCACGGCTCACAGCGACGCGGCACGACTGCGCGCCTGCATCGACCAAGCCGCCGCCGAACTCGCCGTGGCGATGCGCTCGCACCGGCAGTGACCGACAACGCTTGCTTCGAATTCGAAGCAGAGGTATCGTCATCACACTTGCTTCGAATTCGAAGCAACATCGACTGCAGTGAAGGTGAGAACCGAAATGAAGGCAGTACGTTTCCACGAGTACGGCGACCCCGACGTCCTGTGCCACGAGGACGTGGAGCAGCCCGTCCCCGGGGCCGGTGAGGTCCGAATCCGCGTCGCCGCGACGTCGTTCAACTCCGTCGACGGCAACATCCGCGGCGGCTTCATGCGCGGCCCCATCCCGGTGGTGCTGCCGCACACTCCCGGCATCGACGTCGCCGGCACCATCGACGCGCTGGGCGAGGGCGTGGACGGCATCGCGGTCGGTGACGACGTCATCGGCTTCCTGCCTATGGACGGGAACGGCGCCGCCGCGGAGTACGTCCTCGCGCCGGCCGAGGTCCTGACGCCGGCGCCCAAGAGCATCCCCCTGCCCGACGCCGCCGCACTGCCACTCGTGGGCCTCACCGCGTGGCAGGCGCTGTTCGACCACGGCAAGCTGACGGCCGGGCAACGCGTGCTGATCAACGGCGCCGGCGGAGCGGTCGGCGGCTACGCCGTGCAGCTGGCCGAGAGAGCCGAGGCCCACGTGATCGCCACAGCCAGCCCGCGCAGCAGCGAGGCGGTCACGTCGGCCGGCGCCGATGAGGTCATCGACCACACCACCACCGGCGTGAGCGCGGCGGTGACCGAGCCGGTCGACGTCGTGCTCAACCTCGCGCCGGTCGACCCGGCCGAGCTGGCCGCGCTCGTCACACTGGTCCGTCCGGGCGGGGTCGTGGTGAACACGACGGTATGGATGCCCGCGCCCTCCGACCAGGAGCGCGGCGTGCGCGGCATAGACCTGTTCGTCCGCAGCGACGCCGACCAGCTGTCGCAGCTGGTAGCGCTGATCGACCGCGGCGAGCTGCGCGTCGACGTCGCCGAGCGGGTGCCGCTGGCCGAGCTGCCGGCGCTCCACGCCCGGGCCGCCGAAAATGCGGTGCACGGCAAGGTCATCGTCGTCCCGCCCGTCGCCTGACGCCGATCCTCCTCCGAAAGGAAAAGGCCATGGCACTGAGTTTGGATCCCGAAATCGCCGAGGCGCTGGCCCCGATGGCCGGCGCGATGGCGGACGCTACACCACCGGCCGTGGGGGACATCGCGGCGCGGCGCGCCATGTGGGAGCCGATCATCGGCGCCGCGGGAACGGCCCAGCCGGCCCCGGCCGACGTGAAGACCAGCGAGCACTGCACGATCACCGGCGACGGCGCGCGGATCACCATGCGCTGGTACACCAAGGACGGCGCGGCGCCTGGCCCGGCCGTGCTGTTCTTCCACGGCGGCGGATACATCTTCGGCCACATCGACCTGTTCACGGGGCGCTCGCCCGCTACGTCTCCGCCAGCGGCGTACCGATGCTGTCAGTCGAGTACCGCCGCGCCCCGAGCACCCCTTCCCGACCCCGCTCGAGGACGCCTGCACCGCACTGCGCTGGCTGCACGAACACGCCGCCGAACTCGGCGTCGACACCGACCGGATCGGCGTGATGGGTGACAGCGCCGGCGGCGGAATCGCCGCAGCCGTGTCGATCCTCGCCCGCGAGCGCGGCGGCCCGAGGATCGCCCGGCAGATCCTTCTCATGCCGATGCTCGACGACCGCACCACCACCCCCGATCCACACATCGCGCCCTACCTGCTGTGGTCCTGCGACGACAGCCTCACCGCATGGCCGGCCCTGCTCGGCGAGGCCGCCGGCGGGCCCGACGTCCCGGCCATGGCTGCCCCAGCCCGGCTCGAGGACGCGACCGGCCTGCCGCCGGCCTACATCGAGGTCGGCCAGCTCGACGTCTTCCGCGACGAAGACACCGCCTACGCCACCAAACTCAGCCGCGCCGGCGTGCCGGTCGAATTCCACCTGCACCCCGGCGCCCCGCACGAGTTCGACTCCATCGCCTTCACCTCCGACGTCGCCCGCCGCGCCATCGCCGACCGCATCCGCGTCCTCAAGTCGATCTGAGCCGGCACCGAGCGCGCTCACCCCGTGCCGCAGGAGGGGTACGCAAGCGCTCCACACAGGTGGCCCCTCGCCCCGTTGCCCGCCGCAATGGGGCCCCTCGGACACCGGCAAGAACCCACTGAAGCACCGCGCGGCCGGGCCGGACTCCCACTTCGGGCAGCATGCGCATCGACGGCCGGGAGACTCCCGGACTGCATGAGACCCGTCCGGCACCTGATCCTCACCTGACTGACCTTTGAAGGAGACGATTCCGATGATCCCCGACGACGACCCGTCCCGCTCGCTGACCGTGGCGGACCCCGACGACCCCGGCACGACGTACATCTCTCTGGTGGGCAACACGTACGCCATGCTGGTCACCGGCGAGCAGACCAACGGCCGGTACTGCCTGATCGACATGCGCGTCCCCGACGGCGGCGGCCCGCCGCCGCACCGGCACGACTTTGAGGAGATGTTCACGATCCTCGAGGGCGAGATCGAGTTCACCTTCCGCGGCGAGAAGCACACCATACGGGCCGGGTCCACGATCAACATCCCGGCCAACGCCCCGCACAACTTCCGCAACGCTTCGGGTGCGCCGGCCCGCATGCTGTGCATGTGCACCCCCGCAGGCCAGGACGAGTACTTCACGCGCATCGGCGATGTCGTCGCGGGCAAGGACGCGCCACCGCCACAACTGTCGGAGAACGAGCTCGCGGAGCGCCGCCGCCGCGCGGCCGAGTTGGCCTCGACCTACCGGAGCGAGTTCCTGTGACTCGCAGGGCCGGCAAGCCCGGCACCGGTCGACAGGGTGAAGTTCCCCGCTGAGCTGGACAGCCAGGACGAGATCGTTCGGGTCCATCGCCTACACCCCGGCCAACAGTTCCTGGCTCAACCGTATCGAGGCCCAGTTCACCGCCCGGTTCTCCGGTTGCAGCGCCTTAAACTCGCAACGGCTTCGCCACGACCCCCTCCACGCCTGTTCCTTCGAGCGCCGTGCACCAGAGCAGGGCCTCGTCCAGGTCGGTGGTCGACCACACCGGCACGATCGGCGGACCGGTGTCGGCGAGCACGTCCGGGAGGACCTGGCGGCGCTCCACGTCCGGACGCGGGCGCAGGTCAGGAAAGCCCGCCGCAGGATGGGCCAGGACGTCGAACGCCACGTACGTCGCGGGGTGCCGGTCAGTGATTTCCCGTGCCCGGCGCGGTCTGGAGAGCGCGCGTGACTGCGCTGCCTCGAAGCTGATCCGCGCGTTGCCGTCGGCGTCGGAGAGGTACACCACTGCCTCGCCGTCCAGGACCACGCCGGGCGGCAGGCGCATGGCGGCCCCGGCCAGATCCATCCAGTGCGTGGTGACGTCGCGGCCGGAACGCGACTGCAGCCGGACACTGTCCTCGGTCCGCCACAGCACGGTCCGGTGGCCGTCGACCTCGATTTATGCGCTGCTGAGCTGTCCGCGGGATGTCGTCCGGCGCCATGTCGATCACTGGATGGCGGGGTGCACTTCACCCGTCGAGCTGATGTGGCCGCGGGATGTGTCGCCGTTCATGCGGGAGTTCAGCGAGCTGTTTGCGGCCTCGATGAGCAACTGGACGAGTGGCGTGTGCCCGAGGGGCAGCCGTTCCTGATCAGGCCGGTCGGCATGTGCGGCGTCGAGTCGAACCGGTACTTTCTCGGTGTGGTCGGCGTCGTCGCCGTGGAACACACAGGCCGCGCACGCCCGGGATCTGCCTTCAGAGGGGCGGGGCGGACGTTCCCCGGACGACGAGACGGGGGGTGATGACTTGTTCCCCGGCGGGGATCTCCGCACCCTCCAGGCGTGCGACGGCCCGGCCGACGGCGAGCCCGGCGAGTCCTGCGATGTCCTGTCCGACGGTGGTGAGGTCGATGTGGGCCAGGCGGGCCAGGTGGCTGTCGTCGAACCCGACGACGGAGATGTCGCCGGGGACCGCGACGCCGGAGCGGAGGAAGAGGTCGAGTACGCCGGTCGCGCAGCGGTCGTTGAAGGCCAGTACGGCGGTGGGGCGCGGGCGGGTGGCCGACAGGGTTCGGGCGGCCTCGGCGCCTTCCTCCTCAGTGAGACCGCCGGGGAGAATGCGGATGAGTTCGCCCAGGCCGTGGCGGTTCATGGCAGTGCGGTAGCCGCGGCGCCGGTCGGCTGCGCCCGGTGCCCGGCCGCCGTCGATGTGGGCGATGTCGCGGTGGCCCAGAGCGACGAGGTGGTCCACCGCCTGGCCGGCTCCCTCGTCGTCGGCGGTCCGTACGACCTCCAGGCCCGGGACGGACGGCCGCAGCCGACGGGCCACGGAGACGACCGGCAGTTGCCCGGCGAGTTCCGCCAGCCGCGCGGCGGGGGCCTGCGGGCCGAGCAGGATCAGCGCCTCGCAGCGGTCGTCGAGCAGCGTCTCGACGGCGCGCTGCTCGCCGCGCCCGGCGGCCACGGCACTCAGCGCGATCTGGTACCCGGCCGGTTCTGCCGCCGCGTAGATGCCCTCCACCAGGTCGGAGTGGAACGGATGCTGGAGGCCGAACTGCACCCCGAGCAGATGGGAGCGGTGGCTGCGGAGCAGCCGGGCCCGGGCGTCGGGTCGGTAACCGATCTCCCGCGCGGCCTGAAGGACGCGCTCGCGGGTGGCCTCGCCGGCCCCCTTCGCGCCGCGCATCACGATGGAGACCAGCGCCGTGGACACCCCTGCCCGCGACGCCACGTCGGCGAGCGTCGGTCGCTTTCCGTTGGGGACCGCTGGGGTCGCCGGCAACCTGTCCTCCCTGGTCGGAGTCGTCTCCTACGGAGTCGACTATAGAACGTTCTACCTTTCACGGGCCACCGGAGCCTTGACAGGGGAGGGCGACAGCTGGCGTACTGCTGCTCCCCGGAGCTCTAGAACGTTCTAGTTCCTTGAACGTTCTAGTCCGAAGTCGCGGAGAGAGGTACGTGGCGATGTACACACTGGCGGTCTGCGCCGAGATGGTCTTCCTGGATCTGCCGATCGACGAGCGGGCACGGCGCATCCATGACGCCGGTTTCCAGGTCGAGATCTGGGACTGGACCCGGCACGACCTTGCCGCTCTGGCCCGGACCCCGGCCGACTTCTCCTCCATGACCGGTTACATCCGCGGCAGTCTGACCGACGAGGAGGGTGCGGCCGAACTCCTGAGCACCGCCGAGGAGTCACTCAAGGCGGCCGAGCAACTGGGCTGCCCTCGCCTGAACCTGCACGGCACCGGACTGAATGGCCAGGGCCTGCCGGTGGTGCCGGTGACCGGTGAGGTCACCGGTGAGATGTGGATCGCCGCCCACCGCACGCTCACCCGCCTCGCCGAGCTGGGCGAGAGCGCCGGGGTCGTCTTCACCCTGGAGAACCTCAACACCGCCGTCGACCACCCCGGGGTGCCGTTCGCGACGGCCGCCGACACCCTGGCCCTGGTCGCGGCCGTGGACCGGCCCGGGCTGCGGATGAATCTGGACCTCTACCATGCCCAGACCGGCGAGGGGAATCTGATCGAGCTGGTCCGCAGGGCCCATGCCCTGGGCCTGATCGGCGAGATCCAGGTGGCCGACGTCCCCGGCCGCCGCGAACCCGGAACCGGGGAGATCAACTACCCAGCCGTCGCCCGCGCCCTGGCGGGCCTCGGCTACGAGGGCACGGTGGCGATGGAGGCGTGGGCCTCCGGCGACAGCGAGCTCGCTCTGGAGCGCTTCCGCTCCGCCTTCACCGTCTGACTGTCTCCACAAGCCTGTACCTACCCTGACGACGACGTACGGAGCACCCGCATGACCACCCAGCAGCCTCTCGCCGTCGGCCTCCTCGGCGCCGGACGGATGGGTTCGTTCCACGCCGAGACCCTCGCCCACCGCCTCCCGGGCGTCCGGCTCCTCGCCATCGCCGACCCCACCCCGGGCGCCGCGCGGAGCCTGGGCGACCGGCTCGGCTGCGCCACCGCCTACACCGACATCGGTGAACTGCTCGCCGACCCGCACATCGACGCGGTGGTGATCGCCACCCCGGCCCGTACCCACGCCGACCTGGTCGAGGCGGCCGCCAAGGCGGGCAAGGCGGTCTACTGCGAGAAGCCGATGGCGGTCACCCTCGCCGAGGCCGACCGCGCCATCGCGGCCGCCGCGGATGCGGGCGTGCCCCTCCAGGTGGGCTTCAACCGCCGCTACGACGCGGGCTTCAGGGCCGCCCGCGAGAAGATCGCCGCCGGCGCCATCGGCACACCGCAGCTGTTGCGCTCGCTCACCCGCGACCCCGCCCTGGCCGACCCGGCCCGCATACCGCCGTGGACGATCTTCCTGGAGACCCTCATCCATGACTTCGACGTCCTGCGCCACCTCAATCCCGGTGCCGAACCCGTCGAGGTCTTCGCCATGGCGGACGCCCTGATCCGCCCCGACTTCAAGGACCGCGGCCTGCTCGACACCGCCGTCGTCACCGTCCGCTTCGACAACGGCGCCCTCGCCACCGCCGAGGCCAGCTTCCAGGCCGTCTACGGCTACGACGTACGCGCCGAGGTCCTCGGCTCGGCCGGGATGCTCACCATGGGCGACGTCCGCCGCACCCACCTGACCGCATACGGCCCGGACGGCGTCGCCGCCGAGTGCGTCACCTACGACCAGCACCTCTTCCACGACGCCTATGTGGCCGAACTCGCCGACTTCACCGACAGCGTCCGCACCGAGCGCACCCCCTCCGCCACCGGTGAGGACGCACGCGCTGCCCTGGCCATCGCCCTCGCCGCCGTCCAGTCCGTCACCACCGGCGGTCCCGTCCGCGTCGACAAGCTCCAAGACCTGTGAAGCACGGGTCTTCGGCCGCAGCGCGGACCCCGGCGCCGTGTGACACGTACGGGGTGACGGCCAGGTCAGTCCAACATGCGACACCCCCGCTGCTCGAGTGCGGCGGGGGTGTCGGTGACTGGTAGACGTCTGACAGGTCATCTCAATCGGCGTGTTCGACAGCCTGCCGGAGTGGGGATCCTTGAGCGGCTGGTGCCAGATGAGCTGTTGGAGTTGTTCCAGCGAGTGGTGCCGGCAGCGCCGACTCGTCCGCAAGGCGGAGGCCGACGTCGGCATGGTGACCGGGAGGTGCTGGCTACCATCGTGTACGTGGCTACCTCGGGCTGCACCTGGCAACAGTTGCCGTCCGCCTCGTTCGGGCCGTCGGGAACGACAGCTCACCGGCGCTTCACGGAGTGGTCGAAGGCCCGGGTGTGGGCGAAGCTCCACCGCCTGGTCCTCAACGAGCTCGGTGCCCGCGGCGAGCTGGACCGGTCCCGCTGCGCGATCGACTCCGTGAACATGCGGGCCCTGAAAAGGGGGACCTGACAGGCCCGAATCCTGTGGACCGGGGCAAGTACGGCTCGAAGATCCACTTGGTTACTGAGCGGACCGGTCTGCCCCCTGTCCGTCGGCATCTCCGGCGCCAACACGCACGACAGCCAGTCCCTCATCCCGCTGGTGCAGGGAATACCGCCGATCCGGTCCCGGCGCGGCCGACGTCGACGCAGGCGCGGCAGGCTCCGCGGCGACAAGGGCTACGACTACGACCACTTGCGACGATGGTTACGCAGCCGTGGGATCACGCCCCGGATCGCACGCAAGGGCACAGACTCCAGCCAGCGGCTGGGCCGACACCGCTGGACCATCGAACGCACTATGCCTGGCTCGCCGGATGCCGACGCCTCCATCGCCGATACGAACGCAAGGCGAGCCACTTCTTGGCCTTCACCAGCATCGCCTGCACCCTCATCTGCTACCGACGACTCGCCCAAGCAGGCGGCTTCTAGGATGCGTCGGCGTAGGCGAGATGGGCGCCGCAGACGGTGCAGCGGAAGAGCATGGCGGTCGCCCCGTCGCCCAGGTGGGTCAGGAAGTGCTCAAGCTGCTTTTCGTCGTGCCAGCCGTCGAGGCGCATGTCGGCCCGCAGCTGGTCGAGGGCTTCGGGATGCGCCGCCAGCTCGGTGTATCCGACTTCGCCCACGAAGGCGGCCGCGTCCTGGCAGTGGACGAGCACGGCCACGCCGCGGTCCACGTACCAGTCGCCGGCTGCAAGGGCTAACCGTTTCACAGCATGGAACTCGCGCTCTGACCAGCGCAAACTCCGTATCCGCTATAGCAGTCTGCGTGAGAATGACATGGCCCTTCGTCACTCATGTCAGCAACAGGTGGGCACCACCCGTCAGCACCAACCACCAGGTCACTGAGCCTGCGCCACTGACACTCAGATGACGATGCCTAACTGACACTCCCCCGCAGACCATCACAGTTCGCTCCGTTCGGTGCGGCGCTCGCTGTGAGCGCGACGG
The DNA here is from genome assembly GCF_001611795.1 of Streptomyces qaidamensis. Taxonomy (NCBI): domain Bacteria; kingdom Bacillati; phylum Actinomycetota; class Actinomycetes; order Kitasatosporales; family Streptomycetaceae; genus Streptomyces; species Streptomyces qaidamensis. Next base: position 160,122 of record NZ_CP015098.1, read on the forward strand.
GGGTGGCCTCGATCTCCGCGCGCCGCTCGTCCTGGCGGCGGGTCACGGCGTCGGTGGGGAGGTCGGCCAGGGGGCCGTCGGCGAGGGCTGCGGCGAGGGGGCGTCGAGGTCGACCTCGAGCACCACGACGGGCGTAGCGTCCGGACGCCGTCCAGGCAGCTCGGCACTGGTTTGCGCCGAGCTCCCGGATGCCGTCCGGACAGCATCCGATTCCTGTCCGGACTCGGCGTCTGCGAGAGGGATCAGGCCGGCTGGACGCGACCAAGGCGAGCCGGGAGCGCTCGGCGACCGCGTGGATCGCGGCGACGAGCGGCGTGGAGTGGCCGGGCACCGGCACGGTCAGGGCCGCGTGAAGCTGCCACTTCCCGTCCCGGGCCTGCCGCAAGGGTCGGCAATCCAGTCGTCCGGAGGACACCTCGTACGGGCAGGGCGGTCAACCGTCTTTCCTGCCGCCTGGCCGACGCTGACTACTGGGGTTCGTGGGCCGTCAGGGCGATGAGGTGACGCTTGCCCTGCAGCAGGCAGGTGACCTCCCAGCCCGTGCGCCTGCCGACGACCCCCTGGGCGGGCACGTGCAGGCGCTCGGCCAGTTCGGCGACGTACACGTGGACCGACGCCTCGATGAGGGCCGCGTAGGCGTCCACACCACTGCGAATACGGAGCCGGGCGGTGGCGTACGTGGCGACGGCCAGCGGCAGTGCGGGCCACCACCAGACCGCGAGGACCGCGTACAGGACCGCCCAGGCCACCAGGGTGGTGGCCCGGTCGAGGGCTTCGCGGGCCGTTTCGATCTGCTGGCGCGGGGCGTCCGGGAGGAGCAGCCACAAGGCGGGCCACACTGTGGCCAGGTCCAGGTCCAGGTCGCGGGCGAGGCGCAGGGTGACCGCGTGCATCCGGTCACCGGACCAGGTGGGCCGGTGGGGCTCCTCGGGCGAGACGCGGGCCACTGCGAGCCGGGCCGGCCCCAGGTCCGTCCCGCCGCCGGGCGTGCCGGAGGCCAGCAGCCCACCGGAACGCCGCCGCTCCCGCTCGTACGCGGCCACGGCACCGGCGCGCCGCTGCCGGCGCCTGGCCACCTGCCACCGCGCGAGGGTACGCAGCGGTCGGGGCCAGGAGCCCCAGTCGGCCGCGAACCACAGGCGCTCCACGAGTGAGCCGAGCGTCTGGGCCACGAGGCCCACGGCGGCGGCCAGCAGCGCCACGACCAGCAGGAGCACCGCGAGCCGTGCTCCGGCTCCCGCGCCGGGCGCCGGGCGCCACGCCTGTGCCTCGGCGACCAGGAGGTCCAGGTCGACGGCGTGGGCGTGGCCGAGCGTCCGGGCGGCGAACGCGGCGGCCAGGAACAGCGCGCCCGGGAGCACCAGCAGGGACATCCACCGCTCCGCCAGGCGTTTGCCCAGCTCCGTCAGCAGGCCGCCCATTTCAGCCCTTGACCCAGCGCAGCGGAACCCCGCCCATCCGGCAGCGCGGGGCCTCCCGCATCGTGGGCTTCGCCCACTCCACGCGTGCGCAGGCTCCCAGGGGGCAGAGGAAGGCGACATCGGCTTCGGCGGCGGGCCCCACGCCGACGGGCCCGGGCTCGGGGACCGTGCGGGCGCTCGCCCCGTAGGCGCCGCGCGCGTCGCCGTCCGCGCGAACGATCCGGTCGATGGCGTCGAGCGGCGTCGCAGGGTTTTCGTTCCCGTCGACGACGGCTCGCTTCAACCGGTCGAGTTCCTCGGTCCGACCCAGTTCGGCCAGGTGTTCGCGCAGCGCGTCGAGGTGTTCGCAGACGTACGACAGGCCTCGCCTGACCCTTGCGGTCGATTCTTCCTCCGTCATCCCGACTCCCTCCGCGAACTGGTGCTTTCAGGGCATCATGCATGAACGGGGCGGCGGTGAAAGCCTGTTGGGGGGAGACTGTGGTGGGCGAACCGGGCCGGGAATCACGTGACGAGCTGGTGGCGCGGGCCGTGCGGGCTTTGCAGACGCTGTGGGCGGGGACCTCCCCCGACCCGGACCCCGCCTTGATAGGTGACCTGACGCGGCTGGTCGCCGACGATCCCACGGACGAGCAGGCCACGGCTGTCCTCGGCCATCTGTACTGGCACCGGTACGAACGGCACGGCGCGCCGTCCGATCTCGACGACGCGGTGCGCATGCTGGCTCCGCACTTCTTCCCCGACCGGATGTTCCTCATCCCCGACGGTCTCAGGACGGAGATCGCGGACGCGCACAGCACGCACGTGGACACCCGGCTCGCCCAGGCCCTCACCGGCGAGGGCGACGTCGAGGAGAACCTGTCCGAGCTCGCCGCATGGTGCTGGTTTCTGCTGGAGCACGCCGACCCGGACAACGACCAGTACGGCGTCCATCTTGGCGGCTTGGGAACGGTGCTGTACACGCGGTACAACGTCCTGGGCGACGTCAATGCTTTGTTACAGGCCATCGGTCTCCTGAGCCGGGCCGCGCGGGTCACGCCGGCCGGCCACCCGAGCGGGCCGGGCATCCAGGGCAACCTAGTACTGCAACGGTGCTTGCCGTGACTGATGGCCAGGTTGGTCGTTGGTGTGTTCATGGGTGGGGACCTTGCTGATGTCAGGTTGTGGGCGGGTGAACTGGACGCTGTGCATGAGCGGTTCGTGCACCGTTTCAGCAGGTCGGAGCCGCGGGAGTCGGCACTGGCTTATATGCGGGGCCTGATCGCTCCGCTGCAGCGGAAGAACGGCTGGACGCTGGCGGAGGAAGCCGGCCACGAAGGCCCGGATCGTATCCACAGGATGCTGAACCGGATCGAGTGGGACGCGGATGAGGTGCTCGACGACGTGCGTCAGTACGTGGTCGACAACCTCGGCGACCAGGACGCCGTCCTGGTCGTGGACGACACGGGCTTCTTGAAGAAGGGGACGCGGTCGGCCGGGGTGCAGCGGCAGTACTCCGGCACCGCCGGGCGGACGGAGAACTGCCAGGTCGGCGTCTTCCTCGCGTATGCCACGAGCCGCGGGCGGACTCTGATCGACCGGCGTCTGTATCTGCCCGCATCCTGGACCGACGACCGTGAAAGGTGCCGCCGGGCCGGCGTCGACGACGAGGTCGCCTTTGAGACCAAGGTGGCCATGGCGAAGGCGATGGTCCGCCGCGCCATGGCGGACAGGGTCCCGTTTCGGTGGGTGACCGCGGATGCCGCCTACGGGTTCAGCAAAGGCTGGCGGTCGGAGCTGGAGCGGGCGGACGTCTTCCACGTCATGGCCACCACCCGCCACGACACCGTGGTCACCCGCTGGGCGATCGACCATCCCGTCCATGACTTGTTCAACGGTCTTGCCCGGCAGAAATGGAAGCGCCGTTCCTGCGGCACCGGGGCTCACGGCCCGCGGATCTACGACTGGGCACGCGTCGAGGTCCGGCCCTGGCACCGACCCGACCGCCGCCACTGGGTCCTCGCCCGCCGCAGCGTGAGCCGACCCGGGGAGATCTCTTACTACATCGCCTACTGCCCGGTTGAGGCAACGCTTGACGACCTGATCCGCATCGCGGGCAGCAGGTGGGCCATCGAGGAGTGCTTTCAGAGCGCGAAACAGGAATGCGGCCTGGACGACTACCAGGTCCGCCGCTATCCCGGCTGGCACCGGCACATGACCCTGGCCATGGCTGCCCACGCCTGCCTGACCGTCCTGCGAGCCCGCGAGCTGGACGCCGGGAAAGCAGAAACGGATCCTCCCAGCTCATCCACCTCAGCCTCGCCGAGATACGACGGCTGATCACCCGCCTCACCGACCGCCGACCCACACCCGTCGAGCACATCCTGCACTGGTCGACCTGGCGCCGACGACGACAGCACCAGGCCCGCACCAGCCACTACAAACGACGCGGACACAGCCCCTGAACTGGCCATCAGTCACGGCAAGCACCGTTGCAGTACTAGCCATCGCCCTGGCCCGTCGCCACGGGCTCACCGGGTCCGCTAACGACCTGCGCACCGCCTTCGAGGCGTGCGTCCTCTCGCTGCGGGAGCCCCTCACCACCGCTGACCGGGACGGTCTCATGGGGATGCTCGCCTCGTTGCTGCGCGACCGGGTCCTTCGTGCGCGGGAGGAACACCGGTGGGACGACGTTCTGGCGGCGGGCCGCGCGGTCCTGGCCTTCCCCGAGTTGCGCTCGTACGCGCGGGAGGCGGTCGCGGAAGGCCTGGAGAATCGCTTCACGACGGGCGCCGACAGGGCGGACCTGGACGAGGCGATCCGGCAGTGGACGGCGCTTCAGCGCGAGGCGCCGGACGCATACACGGTGCACGAACGTGCGTACGTGACGATGAGGCGGGCCAACGCCTACTGGCTGCGGTACCAGCACGATCAACGGCCGGACGATCTGGACGTCGTGGTCGACGCCCACGAGCAGGCGCTGGCCCTCGTCCCGGACGACGACATCACCCTCCGCTGGGACCTTCTCCGCAAGCTGGCCATCGCCCTCCTGGAGCGCATCGAGCGGCAGCCGACCGCCGACGACGTGGAGCGGGCCGTCACGGTGATCCGTGCCGGACTGGCCGACCGGGAGGGCCACCAGGCGTCGCCCCACCTCCGGGCCGTCCTGACCCGGGCGCTCCCCCGGGCCCTGTGGTTCCGGTACGTCCTCGCGCGCCGGCCCGAGGACCTCGACGAGGCCGCTGAGCTTCTGGGTTCGGCCGCCGTCCGCGAGGTGTCCTCGACCGATGGCGTGCTGGTGTTCGGCTGTCTGGGCGCCCAGGTGCACCGTGCCCGGTACCGCGCGGGTCAGGGGCTCGACGCACTCCGGGCAGCGGTCGCCGCCTGCCGGGAGGCGCTCGGGGCGGCCCCGGACGTCCATCCCGCACGCCCCGGTGTGCTGGTGCAGCTCGGCATGTCGCTGGTCTACCTCTACCAGCACACCGGGGACCTGGCCGCGTTGGACGAGGCGGTCGACCGCGACCGCGAGGCCGTGCGGGCCGTGGGCGAGGACCAGCTCCACGGCCCCGTCGGGGTGGACGCCCTGTACCACCTCGGCACGGCCCTGGCCGAACGAGGCGCCCGCACCGGCAGCCTCGACGACCTGAACGACGCCGTGCGGACGCTGCAGCGGCTGCACGCCACTGCCGCTGCCATCAGGACCCGGGAGCTGCACGGGCTCGGGTTCGCGCTCAAGGAACTCTTCGACCGCACCCTTGACTCCACACAACTGGACGAGGCCGTGGACCTGCTGCGGCGCGCGGTGGAGTCGTGCGAACCGGACGAATCCGAGGCGCCGATCGTGCTGTCGGGGCTCAGCAGCGCGCTCCTGCGCCGTTACGGCCACAGCGGCGGACCGGCCGATCTGGACGAGGCCCTCGTGTACGCACGGCGGGCCGCCGACGCGGTACCGGCGAACGATCCGGTCGCGCTGCTGACGCTCACCTCTCTGACAGGCGTGCTCCTGGAGGAGCGGCGTCGACATCCCGAACGGGTCGATGCAGACGACCTCGTCGCCCTGTGCCGACGCGTCGTCGACCTCGCACCGCCCGACCACGCCGCCCTCGGTGTGTTCCACCACAACCTGGGGATCGCCCACAAGGAACAAGCCGAGGCGAGCGAACCGGACGCGATGTGCCGGGCGTTCAGCGAGCTCACCAGCAGGACGATGATCCCCTTCGGCATCGTGGAGGCCGTCGCCGATCTCCAGAAGGCGGCCGGCAGCGAGACCCTCGCGGCGTCCCATCGCATCCGCTCGGCACGGGCGGCCGCGCTCACGCTCTATCCCGTGGACGTGCTGGCCGCTCTCGAGCTCCTGGAGTACGCCGTCGAACTGATCCCCCTCGCCGCCCCGCGCCGGATCGCGTGGGCCGATCAGCAACACGCGGTGAAGGACCACTCAGCCCTGGTCACATTCACCGCGGCCGCGGCCCTCGACGCAGGTGAGCAGCGGCGCCCGGACGCGCCGTACCTGCCCCTCCTGCCGTACGCCGCGCGCAGCGCCCTCCTGCTCCTGGAACAGGGGCGCACGGTCCTCCTCAGCCAGATGCTGGACACCCGCGGTGACATCTCGGACCTGCGGCGGAGCCATCCCGGGCTCGCCGACCGCTTCGTACACCTGCGCAACCTCCTCGACAGCGAGGACGACGGGACCCTGGACCGCCCCCGGGCCGCCACCGAACTCACGGCCACGATCGAGGAAATCCGCGGCCTGGAGGGCTTCGCCTCGTTCGCCCGGCCGCCGGAGCTCGAGGCGCTCCTCGCCACGGCGGAAGCGGGTCCGATCGTGGTGTTCAACTGCGACGAGACACGCTGCGACGCCCTCCTGGTCACCAGCGGCGGTGTGCGGCACCTGCCGCTGCCCCGCCTCACGCACGCGGAGCTGACCTCACGGATCGACCTCTTCCACCACTCGCTCGCCGTCGTCGCGGACCCGGAGACCGACTGGCGTGCCCAACGGGAGGCGCAGCGGACCCTGAGCGGCACCCTGGGGTGGCTCTGGGACGTGGCCGCGGAGCCGGTCCTGCTGGCGTTGGGAATCGGCCCGGGTTCCGGGCGTGGCGATGAGCCGCCCCGTGTGTGGTGGTCCCCCGGCGGCCTGCTGGGCTCGCTGCCGCTGCACGCCGCCGGACACCACGCCGAGTCCACCGGGGGCGGTGACCGTACTGTCCTGGACCGGGTCGTGTCCTCGTACACCCCCACGATCCGTGCCCTGCGGCACGCCCGGCGCCCGCGGCCGGCCGGTGGCAGGCCGGGGCGCTCACTGATCGTCGCCATGCCGGCCACCCCGGGTGCCCCTCCGCTGTCCGGGGCCTCGGAGGAAGCGGCCGCTGTGGCGGCCGTGCTGCCGGACCCGAAGGTCGTCACCGGTACGGCCACGCGGGCGGCGGTCCTGGCCGGGCTCATCGACGCCCGGGTGATCCACCTGGCGTGTCATGCGGTCACCGATGCCGCCGATCCCTCGCGCAGCCGACTGCTGCTGTGGGACCACGAGACGAAGGCGCTGAACGTCGCCGGGGTCGCCTCCGTGGCGCTGGAGCGGGCCGAGCTGGCCTATCTGTCGGCCTGCCGAACGACGTACACCGCCGCGCCGGGTCTCCTGGACGAGGCCATCCACCTGACCAGCGCGTTCCAACTGGCCGGCTATCGGCATGTGGTGGGCACGCTGTGGGAGGTGGACGACGTGATCTCGGCGACGGTGGCGAAGGGCTTCTACGCGTCCTTGTCGGACGCCGAGGGCCTGCACTGCGCCCGTTCCGCGGCCGCACTCCGGACGTCGGTCCTGGCGCTGCGCGACGAGTTCCCAGGCACACCATCGCTCTGGGCCGCGTACCTGCACGCGGGCGCCTGACCCACCCCGGCCCCACGCGCCGCAGCCACCGCTCCAGCGGGTGCTCGACCCAGTGGTAGGCGGCCGCCGACAGGGCAATGCTCAGGGCGAGAAACGCGCGCCCACGGCACCGGCGTGTCACCGATCAGGCCCACCACGACCCGGATGACGACCTCGTGGATCAGGTACCAGGCGCACGACCAGTGGCGCAGTCGTCCGGAGGAACAAGCGGCACCCGCACTGTGACCATGGACCCCAACTCGTCCTCCACGACCACCTCAGGGCAGTCGCGCTCGCCTGCAAGCTGGATGAAGACGGACGGCCCGTTGCTCACCCCACCCTTGCGCGGCCCTACCAGGCATGATCATTCGATGACACGGCGGCGTCGGGTCATCCGAGCGGTCCTCCCGCAGCCGTCCGACCAGGCCGCCCATCGCCTGCGGCGGGGCCGCCAAGGAGGCCTCCCGCCAGGCTTCCACCACGAGGCGCAGCGGAGCTCCGTCGAGCAGTGCATCAACCGGCTCGATCAGTGGCGCGGCCCGGCCACACGAACTGACACATCGCGCCATCGCTTGTCGGGCCGCAATCCACCGCGCTGGCAGACTCATCCGGACCCGGCGCTGACCAAAGAGACAGAACCTGGTCGCCTCGACGCTCGCCACCCCGGCGAGCGCCGCGACCGTAGGCATCCCCGACCTTCAGGCGTTCAACAAGACCTGCCACCGGGAACTGGACGCCTCGCCGCGTGCGGCCCGGCGCCTCAAGAGGTCAATGACCACCGCGCGTTCCCTACGGAGCCCCCATGTGGGGTGTGCGCCCCCTCCCCCTACCGGTTGACCGACCGCATGCCTGCCTCGTCGTACCGCTCACCCGCCGCCTCGGGCAACTCCGCGGCGATGCGGGCCAAGTCGTCCCTCGTCAGGTCGATGCCGACGGCGGCGGCGTTCTGCTCCAGGTAGGTGCGGCGCTTGGTGCCCGGGATCGGCACCAGGTCCTCGCCCTGAGCCAGCACCCACGCGATGGCCAGCTGAGCCGGCGTCACGTCCTTCTCGGCGGCGATCTCCTTAACCTTCGCCGCCAGCCGCTGGTTCGCCTCCAGGTTGGCGTCCTGGAAGCGCGGGTTCTGGCGGCGCCAGTCGTCGGCGTCCAGGTCGTCCGGCGAGGTGAACCGCCCGGCGAGGAAGCCCCGGCCGAGGGGCGAGTACGGTACGAAGCCGATGCCCAGCTCCCTGCAGGCGGGCAGCACCTCGGCCTCCACGTCCCGCGACCACAGCGAGTACTCGCTCTGCACGGCCGTGACCGGGTGCACGGCATGCGCACGCCGGATGGTCTGGGCGCTCGCCTCGCTCAGACCGATGTAGCGCACCTTGCCCTCGGCGACCAGTTCGCCCAGCGCGCCGACCGTCTCCTCGATGGGCACGTTCGGGTCGACCCGGTGCTGGTAGTACAGGTCGATGTGGTCGGTTCCCAGACGCTTCAGGGAGCCGTGGACGGAGCTGCGGACGTGTTCGGCCGAGCCGTCCTGCGGACCGACCGTGGTGATGTCGCCCGGTACGGCGTCGTCCATCCGGTAGTTGAACTTCGTCGCGATCACATACTCGTCGCGGCGCCCCCGGATCGCCTCGCCGACGAGGGACTCGTTGGTGAGGGGGCCGTACATCTGCGCGGTGTCGAGGAAGTTCACCCCGAGGTCGAGGGCGCGCCGGATCGTCGCGACGCCCTCCTCCTCGTCGGCGGTTCCGTAGAAGGCGGACATGCCCATGCACCCCAGGCCGATGGCCGATACCTGCAATTCCCGCAGACTACGCTTCTGCATGTCGTGCCCCAGCCTTCCCTGTACGCTTGATCGTCCTTCAGACGGCACGAAGTCTGCCGTCCGTCCAGGCACAGATGCCATCACCCGGCATCCCAGGAGGAGCGGGCGCTGATAGGCCCCGTGCGCCGTTGCGTCCTCGACGCTACGACTTCGAGCGCACTCCATGGCAAGTGGGATGTGAGGAAGGCCTGGCTCCTGGTGGGGCCCCACACCCGTGTGCCGCTTCCGGGCCTGGAGGAGGCGAGCGTGCAGCCGTTCGTCCTCGCGACCGCCAGCCCGTCCGGGTCCGGTGTCCGGCTGTCGGATCACCCGGTGCGCCCGCCCCTGCCATACGGGTGGGCCCCCACCCCGGGGTCGGCCGCCTCGTTGCTGGTGGTCCCCTCCCAGACGATGTTGCCGTGGTCGCTTCGGGGTGGCGCATGCTTCCGGTGTGGAGGGTCGCCGCTGGGGACGGAGTGCCCGGTGGCGTGCATCTCTTGTGCGGTGTCGGGGCGAAACGGTGTGGAGAACAAGGACCGGAGAGGAGAGAGCGTGACCGACATGGGCGTGGGCCGGGGCGCAGTGCTGCCGAGGAGCGTGATGTCGGCTGCGCAGGCCGGTGATCACCGATGACGAGATGGACGCCCGGCCCGATGGCGGACGGCCCTCGGGAAACCTTGCTCCCACACCTGGACGGCGGACCCGCCCCCGCCGAGTGAGGCGTGCGCGTCCTGCGCCGTGGGCGGACTCGCACCGGCCGGCCTGCTGCTGTGCCTGACCTGCGGCTACGCGGGCTGCAGCGACAGCTCTCGCGGCGCTCACGCCACGGCCCACTTCGATTCCAGCGGCGTCTTCGGGGACGGTGGCCGCGCGGTCGGGTAGGTCGAGGAAGACGGTCAGCGCTCCGTCGGGACCGGCGGCGCCTTTCGACGGAACGCATTCCGCTGTCGTCGGACCCTTGCCCTCCGCCCCACACTGACCTGTAGAAATGACCGTCAACTCGCTGATAGCATCCGCTCACTTGTGCGAGAACAGGTCGCTTTGCGGGAGGGGACCAACACAACACGTGGGCGCAGCCACGGTGCTGCGTGGCTGACTGGCGGCCAACGTCGTTTCGGTACCTGTGCGGCCGGTGCAGAGTCGTTGGCCCGTCCGACCGGCTCTTGCACCACCGTCGTCGGCGGCATCACCGTCGACTGCAGAGCGGACTTGATCTTTCGCAAGGCCAACGGCAGTACCCACGGCACGGGACTGGTCGCCTCGTCCTGACCCGCATCGCACCTTTCCATGCGTGGACAATTTTCCAGTTGCCGTCCGTTCGTCCGCGGCAGCACTGACGGGGGGAGACTCATATGGCCAAGAGAGACGGCGGCGGCAGACGTCGGACCGTCGCCACTGTTGTGCTCGCCGGGCTGGTCGGCAGCGTGCAGGTCCCGAGTGCGCACGCTGCCGGGGACACCAACCCTGCGGACTTCAACGGCGACGGCTACCGCGACGTTGTGCTGCGGGTGCCCGCCGCCGACGTCGCCGGTCGCGAGGACGCGGGCGCCGTGATCGTACTGTACGGCTCTGCCTCCGGGCTCTCGGCGAAGTCCCGCACCCTGATCACCCAGAACTCCCCCGGCGTGCCGGGAAGCGCCGAGCGGGGCGACTACTTCGGTGCCTCCACCGCCTCTGCCGACCTCGACCGGGACGGATACGCCGACCTGGTCGTCGGCGCGCCCTACGAGGATCTCGAACAGGGTGAGGACAAGGGCATGGTCACGGTCCTGTGGGGCAGCCGATCGGGCTTGGTGTCCGGGCGGGCTCTGCCGACTCCCGACAGCCCCGAGGACTTCGACCGCATCGGCCGGGACGTGGCCGCCGCAGGCAAGGGATCCTCGTCCACCAGCCTTGTGACGGTCGGTGGCTGGAACTACACCCAGACCTTCCGGGGCCCCTTTACCCGATCGAACGGGCCCGCCTCCGCGGGAATGGGACTGGGCGAGTGGTTCGGCTCCGTCGCCGCCGGTGACCTCGACCGCGACGGTCGCGCCGACACGGTGGCGGTGACGGGGCGTGCCGGTGGGTACACCGGCGGCCGAATTCACGTCAACGCCGAAGACGAACCGCAGTGGAGCGTCCCCCTGACCCACGGTGACGCCCTGGTCGCCAGCGTCGGCGATGTCAACGGCGACGGATACGGCGACATCGTCGCCGGTGACCCCGACGAACCTCGACAGCGCGGCGTCGACGGAGAGCACGGCGGGCGCATCCTCATCTGGTACGGCAGTTCGGCAGGGATACCGACCGACGCCACGCCCGTCGTGATTTCCCAGGACACCATCGGCGTCCCCGGATCCGGGGAAAAGGGCGACAAGTTCGGCGCATCGGTCGTGGTCGCGGACTTCAACCGCGACGGCGTCGGCGACATCACGGTGGGCGCGCCCGGCGAGAAGCTCGGCACCATCGCCGGCGCCGGCACGGTGACAGTCATCCCCGGCAAACGCACCGGCACCCCGGGCTCCGGCGCCTACTCCTACAGCCAGGACACCACCGGCGTCCCTGGCGGCAGCGAGAGCGGCGACCACTTCGGCACCACTATCGCGGCCGGTGACGTGAACCGCGACGGGCGCCCCGAACTCACCGTCACCGCGCACGGCGAGAACAACTACGCCGGCGCCGCGTGGATCCTGCCCGGAGGAACCACCCGGCCCACTGCAACCGGCAGCAAGATGTTCACCACCTCACAGTTCGGGCTCCCCGCCTCCGGATGGCAACTCCTCGGCGGCGACAGCCTCCCCCTGCTGTGACCACATGAGGCAGGAGGGCGGCCCGGCTACCGAGGCCGGGCCGCATACCACTCACCCCGCGAACCCCCAACGCCGAGCGAGCACCTACGTGACTCTCAGCTGCCGGAGTTGACACCTGCGTATCACCGAGGTGTGCGGAGCCCCTGAACCAGGCAGATGACAGCCATCAAGCCGCAGAGGATTGCAACGAGGTAAAGGGGGCCTCTATCGGATCCCGGGGTGCCGCCGCAACCACTCCCTCGTAGACCTTCCGGACACGGGTCCGGCTGGGTGAAGCGGCCGATTGGACACCAGAACGTTCTTGAGGTGCGAATCCAGTGCGGCCACAATGATGTCACTGGTCCGTACCGCGGTCGCCAATGGCGATTCACCGGCACGGACGATCCCGCACGCATCACTTGCCCATCGAAGCCGTCGAGACGGAATATACGAAGCCGACGCCGGACTGGTCGATGTCGCGGTATGGGGCCGACATCGGCAGTGGTCGCGTGCCGGGCGAGATGTTCACACCGTACGTCGGGCATCGGGCCACGAGATGGCGGTCGCGGCGGTGGCCGCGGCGACGGTGGCCAGACGCTCGTAGTCGAGCGTCCTCGGCAGGTCCGTCGACCGGTGGTAGTGCGGGTTGCGGAAGTTCGCGGTGTCCGTGAGCATCAGCGCGGGGATCCCGCGGTTCCAGAACGGCGCGTGGTCGCTGCGCCCCAGGTGGCCCGCGGGCGGCACGGCCAGTCCGATGAGCAGGCCCAACAGGCCGTCGGGTCGCGGATCTCGCAACAGCAGACCCGGGACCGCCGGAGACGCCGCCGCGGCGGCCCGCTTCCACTCCTCAGCCGCCCCCGCCGAGGAACGCCGGTGCACGACGAGGATGAAGTCGCCCCGGTAACCGCCCGCCCGGGCCTCGGCGGAGGCCTCGGGGAAGATCCGCTCGAAGCCGGCGGGCAGTCGCTGCGTTCCCGGGTCGTCCACGAAGTAGCCGACCGACTCCAGGCAGATCATCCCCCGCACACCGCCGCGGCGGCCCAGTTCACGGGCCGCCTGACGAGCCCCGATCAGTCCGAGTTCCTCCATGTCGAACACGGCCAGGACGACGCGCGGGGGCACAGGCACCTCGGACAGCAGGCGCGCCGTCTCCAGGAGCACCGCCACGCCCGAGGCGTTGTCGTCCGCGCCTGGACTGCCGCTGACGCTGTCCAGATGGGCACCGACGACCACGGCCGGCCCGTCGCCGGACCCGGGCAGCGAAGCGATGAGGTTCGCTCCGCGCAGGCGCCGGTGGAGCCGCGGTTTGAGGGCGAGGGCCCGGTGGCCGTGCCGGTCCGTCGAGCCGATCTGCCAGCGGGCGTCGAACGGATGTCGCTCCACGAGCCAGCCCGCGGCGGTCAGTTCGTCATGGACGTAAGCCTCGGCGCGCTGCATCGCCCGAGGTGCCCGCAGCCGACTGCGCGGCTCGGCGGCGAGATACTCCACGTGCTGCCGTAGTCGGGCGGCTTTCGGATGCGGTTCCCGACCGTGCGTCGCCGTCAAGTCGTTGGTCACTGGCACTCCGATCTGTACGGGATCAAGGATGCCAGGCCCAGCACACAGCCCCCTGGACGCGGCGCTGACCAAGGACACGGGAACTCAGCGGCTCTATCGATCGCCCTCAACGCAGAGATCGCACCCCGGCTGTGTGGGGTGCGATCTTGTTGGAGCGCCGGGCAGGCCTTGCACCTGCGTCTCTTCACAGGAAGTGGGGCATCCTGCATGCACGTCAGGCCGGCACCGAGAGCGGTGCCGGCCTGACGTGGCGGCGGGCGCGGACCAACGCGCCTTCCGGAAGTCCTGAAGCGGTCCGGGCTTGCGACCAGTAGCCGTCAGGAGGACACCGGTAGCCTCGCCGCCGGTGCCGTGCTGGGACCACCGTCGTGCCGATACGGCCTAGGTGTGCTGTCCGGGCAGGTTGGTGACGCGGCTGGCTGGGGTGTGGCAGGTACGCAACCCGTGGTCCCCGGGCCGGTTTCGGCGAGCCCGGGCGGACGGCGCGCAAACCACCTCCCGCGCCGGCCTGGCGCCCAGCCCCGGCCGGCGGCAGCCGCCGTTGTTCGAGCAGATCCCCCGGGACTTCGGCCGACTCGACCCGGCCGATGCCGACCTGGCCAGCCCGTGGCTGGCCTGGGAGAAGTACCTCGCCCACCGGTTCGCCGAGGCCCGCGGCTGGGGACGCAACATCCGCTTCGCCGTCAACCGGGGCCTGGCCGTCGTCCACAGGCCACGTCGAAGGCGACGTGACCCGGCACACGGAGATCTTCGCCCCGCTGCGGGCCCTGGACCTGCCCGTCGGCCAACCGCCCTTCGAACGCTGGCTCGTCGGACGCCTGGAAGGACTCGCGCCCTGCATCCGCTTGGAAGCCGAGCGCTGGACTCGCGTCCTGCGCGACGGCTGCCCCCGCAGTCTCCCGCGACGGGAAGGAACGGTCTGGCTCTCCTCAACCAAGTCCGCCCAGCTTTGCTGGAGTGGTCGAACCGCTTTGCCCACGTGCGGGAAGTGACCCGCGACGACGTCCTCACCTACATCAAGACACTCCACGGTCACCAACGGCGTGAACCAACTCATCGCCCTGTGGTCACTGTTCACCTCATCCAAACGGCATGGGCTGGTCTTGTCTTCCGCAACCCCACCAGCCGCATCAGGGTCGGGCAGAACGAGTACGGCGTGCTCCAACCGCTTCTCCCGGAGCAGGTCGAGCGCTCCGTCACGGCAGCAACCACCCCGGTGGCACGGCTCAACGAGAAGACCGCGATGCGCTACGAGGACTCCGCACGGGCCCTGCTGGGGGTGTGACCGAGATATGCGCCAAAGAGGCAACGAGATGATCTTGAAGCTTTGAGCTCCCGGCTCCCGTCACCCCTTCGGCTCAGTGTCGTTGGTGGTGATGTTGAGCGTCTGCCAGCGGCAGAACACCGGCCGGACCGGGCTCGACGATCACTACAGTCCAGTCATGGCGAAGATTACGAAGCGTACGGTCGAGTACCCGGCCGACGGTTTGACGATGATCGGGCACCTCGCGCTCCCGGCCGGTGTCGACCGCCGGCCCGCGGTGCTGCTCGGACCAGAGGGCATGGGGCTCAGCGACGTCGAGCGCCGCCGGGCCGATGCTCTCGCCGAGCTGGGCTATGTAGCGCTGGCCTTCGACCTTCACGGCGGGCGCTATTTGGGTGACCCCGAGGAGATGCTGGCCCGTTGCATGCCACTGCTCGCTGATCCTGACCGGATGCGGGGCATCGGCCATGCGGCGCTCGACGTGTTGCGCGCCGAACCGCGGACCGACCCCGACCGGATCGCCGCCGTCGGCTACGGCACCGGGGGCGCCGTCGGGCTGGAACTCGGGCGCGACGGCGTCAGCCTGCGGGCGATCGGGACAGTCAACGCACTGACCACGGGCCGACCGGGCGAGGCGGCGCGCATTCGCTGCCCGGTGTGGGCCGGGGTCGGGTCGGAAGACCCGATCATGCCGCCCGCACAACGGAACGCGTTCACCGCTGAGATGCAGGCCGCGGGCGTCGACTGGCGCCTCGCGGTCTACGGCGGCGCCTTGCACGCTTTCCACCACCCGCCGGTCGACCACCCCGTGGTCCCCGGCGTCGGCTACCACTCACGGCACGCGCAGCGAGCCTGGCGCGATGTCGTCGACCTGCTCGCCGAGTGCCTGCCCGTGACGGAGAATCCGGGGGCATGACCCAGGTAAGCATGCCGGCGCCGGTCCTGGTCGGCGTCGGGCACTGACAGTCCTCTGCCCTCAAGTCAGCACAGCAGAACCGCATTCGGGCGGATTCTCGATCGCGGAGACGCGGGCCCGGCACGTCTCGGAGCGCGCCCCTGCCGCCCGCCGTCGCAGGTGGGTCCGAGGGCATCAGGGCTTCAAGACCATCTCGTTGCCCCTTCGGCGCGTATCTCGGTCACACCCCTGCTGGGCCAGACCGCCGAGACCGGCTCAGCCAGTGAACCACGAACCCACGGGTCCAACCCCCCCCCAGAATCAGGAAATCCACGCGCGGGTTCGCGGTGAAGAACCTTCAGTTTTCCTGAGCCCGCGGGCTGCTACTGGTGTGAGCAGTTGAGGTACAGAAAATGCCGGTGAGAACGATCATGGGCTCAGCCGGCGAGTTGGGTAAACAGCACCGCTGGTCGAAGGTCCGCGGCAAGGCGCCGCAGAAGCGCCCGGTGCTGCTTCTCCGACGCCCACGCCGCCCGGAAAGCGGCGGCGTCCCGGTACCGTTCGATCACCCGTCCAGGCCGATGCGGTGGATCTTCTCCCAGCAGCTGGTCATCTCGGCGTAGGAGCGGCTGATTCCATGCCGGTCGCGCTGAAGTCGCCCGACATCACCAGCCCTGCCGGGCGACCCTCCGCCTTGACCCTCGCCTTCACCTTTGCGTCTCATCAGGCGCCCGCGTGGACGTGTGCGGCCCACACCGACGGCAGGTTCGGATACTTCGCCCTGAGCTGCCTGACCGTGCGATGGACCGCCGCCGATGCGCACAACGCACCGGATCGGTCTGCGATCAATTCGCCGTAGAGCTGCTGGCTGAAGGCTGGCGCCACCACGTCGTCGACGCGCCAGAGCGTGCCGACCACCTGGGAGAAACCGGCTATCTGAAAAGCAGCCAACGGGTGGATCGCCTCGTCGGACAGGCGCGCGGTGGTGCGGGCCGTGTCGCAGGCCGACAGGAACGCGAACTCCGCGTTCCGCAGTCGCAGCCGGGAAAGGTCCAGAACCCGAAGCGGCGCGCGGTCGTGGTCGTGCAGTGCGAGGTGGCTGTCCGAAGGGTTGTCCGGGTCGCTGTACCCGTGGCAGGCGAAGTGCGCCCAGCCACTGGCCGGCAGAGCGTCGAGTACAGCGTCACGATTCGCGTCCGCGCCGACCAGGACCGTGGCGCCGGGTATGAGAGCGGCCAGGTGGTCGGCTTCGGCCTGTGCGCCGGGCAGGTCCGGGGCATCCGGAGTGTGCGGCATCGCGACCACCAGCAGCCGCGGCTCGTTCCGGTCGTCGCGGCGTCCCGCGCGGGCGTGACCCAGGGCGCGGATCGTCGGCGTCGTCGAGGAGACGACGCGGTCAAGGAGCACAGGTCCGCCGTCGCGGTGGTGGCCCGCCGCGTGCAGGGGAAGCAGGCTGAGCGGCCCGACCGGGGCCCACCAGATCCTTGGCCATGGACCATCCGCCGCCGGTTCCGCCGTCAGCCCCAGTTCGCCGAGCACAGGGCCCACGATGGTGTCCCACAGCCACTCGAGCGTGTCATGGATCGCCTGCTCGGCGGCCAGCCGCCCCTTCGTGAACGCGGTATGCAGAGTGCGTACGCGGTGGCTCACGGTCTCTTCGCTCAGCCGGTCCAGCGCGCGTGACCGTACCCCGTCCGGGGCGATGATCAGCGCGTCACACCGGTGCCGGCTGACGTTGACGTACACGATCGGGCCCTCGTGTGCCTGCGCGGTGAGGTCGGTGAGCAGCGGGGGCCGTAGGAACCGCTCCATCCCGGGCAGCGCGCGGATCCGGTCGGTCACCGCGTCGAGTTCGTCGGCGAGGGCCACGCGGTCACTCATGGTGTCGGTTTCGAACTCCGCGGTGAGCGTGCGGAAGCGTTCGGCCAGCTCGGGTGCCCGCTCGCGCAGGTCGGAAAGATCGCCGCGGCTGTCGAGTGCCTGGGCGGCGAGCACGCAGCGCCCGGATTCGAGCAGGGTCACCGCGCTCACCTCGTCGCCGACGGCCAGCGCGCACGCGGCCGCGTCGGCGGCGACCCCGGCGAACCGGCCGAGCCAGTACTGGGCGTCCTCGCGGCCCAGGCGGCGCCCGGCGAGCCGGGGCAGCAGCCGGACCGCAGCGGCGTATCCCTCGGCGGCCACGTCGAGCTGCCCCGCCTCGGCGGCCAGGTCGCCCCACCGGTCCGCCGCTTCCGCCCGGCTCTCCGCCGGCGATCCGGCAGACGCCGCGGCCTCCCGGTAGCAGCCGAGTGCCTCGGTCAGCGCGTCGCGGTCGCCGAGGTGCCGGAAGCCGAGCGCCAGGACGTTGGCGACGCGAGTCAGTAGACCCGCCCGGGAATAGGCGTCCTGCTCGGGCCTTTGCGCCGCACTCCGGGCCAGGCCGACCGCCTCGGCGAGGACCTGCGGATCCGGCGGCTCCCGTCGCACGGCGGCGGGTGCGACGGGGTTCGTGCACCAGTCGCCGAGCGCGGCGGCCAGACTCGCGGTGTACCCGGGCCAGTGCGGGCTGTCCTGCGGGGTGGCGGCCACGGACGCGCGACGCGCGGCGATCGCGTCCCGCAACGCGTTCCGGTCGCCGAACTTCTCGTAGGCCATCCCCAGGACACCGCCGAGATTGGCCAGCCGCACTGCCCGGCCCGGGTCGTCGTCCGCCGTCACATCCGCGGCCGCGCGGTGCGCGTCGATCGCCTCGTCGAGCACGCTCGCCTCTCCCGTCCGGGTGAACAAGTCGGACAGAATGGCGCCGAGGTTGGAGAGCCGCTGGGCCTGCCCGGCGACCAGGCTCGCGCCGAGGCGGACGGACTCCTTCGCGCAGTCGACCGCCTCCGACAGCACCTGCAGTTCGCCGGTCACCCCGAACCGTTTGTGCAGCACGACGGCGAGGATCCCGAGCGAACGCGGGTGGTCACCCTGCCCGGCGGTGGCCTCGGCGGCACCGCGAGCGACGTCGATCGCGTCCATGACGTGGGCCAGGTCTCCGGTCGCGTGGAACAACGCGTTCAGGTTGACGGCGAGGTTGCCCATGAACTGGACGCGCAGCGGATGGCCCGCCGACGTGCACGCCACCGCGTCCCGCTCGATGATGACGGCCTCCGCGAGCGCGGCGCGGTCCCCGAACGCTTCGCCCCGGGTGGCCAGCGCCGTGGCGAAGTGGTCCAGCCGCACGCCGCGGCGGGGGTGCCCGGCGGGGGTGGCCGCCGCCGCCGAGCGTCCGAGCTCGATCGCCCGCTCGAGCAGGGCCGATTCCCGGGTCTGCTCGAACTTGGCGGCGTACCGGCCGCACGCTTCGGCTTCGGAGTCGGCGCGTTCCCAGCCATGCGTCCAATTCGGGCGCTCGCCGGTGAGCGCGGCCCAGTCTCGTTCCGTGGTAGTCAGCTCGACGAGGTTCTGCGAGTGCCGCGGATCGGTGACCGGGGTGTGGGCCACCAGCGTCTGCCGGACCCGGAGCAGTTCGGCCAGATCATCCCGCGCTCCGCGAGCCCGGTAGTGGTCGTCGAGAAGGTACCCGAGGTTCTTCAACCGGTCGAGCACGTCGGACGACCCGTCCGGCGTGAGCTCCACCGATCGCCGCGCGGCGTCAACGGCTTCCTCCATGACGCCGGTCTGCCCGGTGTGATGGGACCAGTCGCGCAGGACGACGGCGAGGAAGTGCAGGCTCCTCGCGGTGAGCACGTCATCGTGGGAGCTCTCGACGGCGGCCCGCGCCTGCTCGACGGCTTCCGCCAAGGGGTCGAGGTCCTTCGTCACGGCGAACGCCGTCCGCAGTGCGACAACGAGGTTACCCAGGTAGAACGCCTTCCTTGTGGATGGTTCCTCGTTGACGGCCGTCCGGCTCCAGTCCAGCGCGTCGGCCAGGGTTCCGCGGTCCTGGTTCTGCCGGAACGCGGTGTGCAGCAGCATGCCGATGTTGTTGGCGTATTCGGCCGAATCCTCCGGGCTTTCGTACGCGAGGAGGTAGGCCTCCGTGACTTTCCGGACGGCTTCCTGCAGGAACTCGAAGTCGCCGGTCTGGTGGTAGCGGGTCTGGAGCAGGCCCCCGAGATTGGACAGGACCGAGCGACGCTCGGTTACGTCCTCGGCGGCCAGCAAGGCATGGCCGAGATCGATCGCCTTCTCGACCGACGCGGGGTCCGCGCTGTGCCGGGCCACGTGGAACGCCTCCCAGAACCGCTCGGCCATGCTGTTCGCGGACCCGCCACCCACGCGTCAGTCCTGGTTGCCGCTAGAGGTGCCGGCCGGTCCGTCGGGAGCCTCGTCCGGCTCGGCGACCTTCCGTTTCGGGGTGTAGCCGCGTTTCGCGGCCTCCTGCAACAGCGCCGCCTCTTCGGGCGTGAGTTCGGGTTCGTGCGAGAGTTTCGGTTCGTGCGAGAGCTCCGGTTCGTGCGCCATTATCGCTCCTCCCCCGGCACGGCCGCCGGTTCTCCAGCTTCGACGAACTCCAGCACATCGAAGTCTTCCGCCCGCAGGCACAGGCCAGCCGTCCCGTGAACGCGCGCGCCGAACGCCCCGTCGCCACCCATCATGCGCGCCGATTCGAGGTACAGCTCGGCCGGGTGGGGGTACGAGGAGGCGTACGACCGGTTGCCGTACCAGCCGCCCGCCCAGTTGCCGTCCTTGAGCCGCACGCGCACGAAGCACGGTTCGCGGTCGCGGAACGCGTGGTCCCAGGCGCTGGGCGTGCGCAGGAACCGAGCCTTGCGCCGCTGCCGATCCACCAGGGAAACAGTGAGGGCCGCCACGGCCGGCACGACGAGGAACAGCACCACGGCGACGAAGCCGACCATTCGCGGGCGTTCCACGAAGCCGTCCCAGCCGCCGCCGGCGCCTCGAGCCAGGCGAACCAACGCCGGCCCCGCTGCCACTGCGTACAGGGCGTCCAGCGCGATCGACGCGACGATCGCCCGCAGCACCCGCTCACCCAGATCACGCTCACCGGGCACCGGCCCACGGCTGCGTTCCCGGACGAACTGATAGGTGACCCCGGGCAGCACCAGAAGGACGAGCAGAGCGAGCTGCACGACGGTCGCAGGCGCTTGCACTCACCACCCCCCATGTTTCACGGACTCCGCTCGATCAGGCTACTGCGGGACACACGACATGCGAACCTACAGGTGCGGGCGTGGTGGTCCTGGTCGTAGTGCAGGTGGCAACCCTGGCGCATGGCACGGAGGTTGGGCCCGGTCGCAGTTCCCCGGCGTGTGGCCGAGGTGCGCGACGGAACGTGGGAACCGGCCCGTTCGGCAGTCACCTCGCCGCCGACTTTGTTGAAGCACTCGAGGGTCTGGCTCCCCCAACAGGTCATCAACGTGCTCGAGCAGGCATTCCAGCGAGTTGCGAACGCCGGCACGCGGGTGGAGGGCGGGGACGCTGTCGAAGCAAAAGCCGCTGCGGCGCTCGTCGCGAGCAGTCAGATCGTGATCGATCCAGAAGACGGGCCAGGAGAGCCACTGCCTGAACCAGTACACCGGGATCCGCTGGGACGTCTCTGCCCCAGGAGATGGGCTTCAGCTCGGGATTGACCTGCTGGTGTCGGCTGCGGGACTGAAACGAGGCCGGGGTCTGGCAGCACCGGCACGAGCTGCTGCTGTCCGAGCTGCGGGTCGCAGACCTGCTGGACTTGTCCCGCGCCGCGGTCGACTCCAGCCACATCCGCGCGATGAAGGGCGGGCCGGCCACCGGTCCGGCCCCGGTGGACCGGGGCAAGGCCGGCAGCAAGCACCACCTGATCGTCGAGGCGCACGGCATCCCGCTCGCGGCAACCACCACCGGCGGCAGCCGTGGGCGACGTCACCCAACTGATCCCGCTGATCCAGGCCGTCCCGCCGGTCCGCGGCAAGCGCGGCCTGGCCACTGCGCCGCCCCAGGTGTCTGTACGCCGACCGCGGCCATGACCACGAGGTCTACCGGGACAAGGCCCGCCGGTTCCAGATCTCCCCGCGCATCGTCCGGCGCGGCACCGGGCACGGCTCCGTCCTGGGCGTGTACCGCTGGGTCATGGAAGGAGCGACCGCGCTGCTGCACTGGTTCCGCCGCCTGCGCATCCGCTGGGAGATCCGCGACGACATTCACCGCGCGTTCATCACCCTCGTCTGCGCCGTCATCAGCTGGCGACGACTGCGCACCGCGCCCTGTCGAGAGCAGGGACAGGCGATGCGCCCCAGGGGATGGCCTGCTCGATGCGTCCGAAGGCACTGGCAGCAGCCGGGCTCGCGCAGCCTCACATCCGGGATCTCAGCACGTCGACCTCACAGCCCGGCGCGTACGGGTCGAAGCCGTGCTCGACCAGCCAGCGAACCCCCAGCAGGCTTCGCACCGACCACCACGCGCGGATCACGTCGAGGTCGACGTCGATGCCATATCCGGCGATGACGTCGTCGAGGTGCCCCTCGTGTCCGAGCGTCAAGGTGGCGAGGTCGAACAGGGCATCACCCCGGCCCGCCTCGGACCAGTCGATGATGCCCGTGACCTCGTCGCCGTCGACAAAGACGTGGTCGATCTGCAGGTCGCCGTGCGTGAACACCGGAGTCCATAACCGGATCGCGGCCTCGGCGACCTGGCGGTTGCGGATGACCAGGTCGGCGGGCAGGACGCCGTTCGTCACGAGCAACTCGCACTCGCCGTCGAGTTCCGCCGCCAACTCCTCCGGACTCCGGCGGCGTCGGCCGGGCCAGGGCGGCAACGGCGCCTCGTGCAACCGCCGGATGGCAGCACCCGCTGCGGCCCACGCGGCCGACGACGCGGTCGACGGCTCACCGAGACGGCCGAGCGCCGTCCCCGGGACGGCGGCGATCGCGAGCACGGACGGCTTACGCCACAGGACCTCCGGAGTCGGGACCGGCACCAAGGCCATCGCATCGACCTCGACGTCGATGCGCGCCTGATCGGCGTCCACCTTCAAGAACACGTCGCCGACGCGCAGAGTCGCGCGCTCGGAATGGGCGACGACGACTTTGACCTCATCCATGGGCGACCAGTATCCCGGGGATGACGGCCGACGTCTCCGGGTTCGGCACGTGCGACTACGCGGCTGACCGCGTCCCGATACCCGGCGGCATCGTGCGCGACACCGACCTCTGACCAGGTCAAGTCCACCACTTTTGCTGGGAGGCCTAAGCCGATCGACGTGCGCGTCGCCCACCACTTCGTGCTCCGCGGCGGCCTGATCGTCCCCGGGCTGCTCTCCCTGGGCGCCGCTGTCGAGGTCCTCGACCCGCCCGAGGCTCGCGCCGAACTCATCGCCGTGGCCACCCAACTCGCCGCGCTCTCCTGTGCGCGGGCCTGACGGCATCGACCGGCCTGCGCCGAACGGCAGGTCGGCTCGAGGCCGCCATCGCATTCGGCGGGCTGCGTCAACCGGTCTTCGCAGCGCAACGGCCGAGCCGGAACGGTTCGCATGGAGAGGCTGGGTGGTTACGGCCGTGCGGGCCCCTGCACCGTGCCGCGTGCGGAATGGGCCAGCAGCTTGGCCACCAGCTCACGCAGGACAAGCCGCTCGACCGGGGTGAGCGGCTCCACAAGGTCGGCGGTGACCTGCGGGACGTGCGCGGCGAGGGCGCGTTCCAGCAGTTCACGCCCTTTCGGGGTGGCTTCCAGGAGCGCGGCCCGGCGGTCGTCGGGGTGGGGGTGGCGGGCGAGCAGCCCGGCCTTCTCCATGCGGGCGATCAGCCGGGTCAGCCCGCCGGAGGTGAACGACAGGTCCTCGGCCAAGCGGGCGCTGGTGGTCCGGTTCTCCGGGTGCCGGGCCAGACGCAGGAGCACCTCGAACTCGGAACCGCCCAGGCCTGTGGCCGCGCGGATGGTGCGCTCGGCCTGCCCGCCGATCGCGTCCGTCAGCCGCAGGAAGTCGCCGTAGAGGACGACCGCCTCGTCGTTCAGCAGCTCATCCATAAAGCTGACGGTACAGCAATCTCAGATACCTCGTGGGCGCCACATCACAGCGTGCACTGTGCCACACCACAACTTGAAGGTTGAAGTAAAGCTGCCCAGGAAGGTACCTTCCTTCTCGACCACCGCACTGCAGCACCGCATTGAAGGGGAGACGTCCATGCCGGTCGGACGACGTCAGGTACTCGCCGCAGGTTCACTCACGGCCGCCGGGGCCGCACTGGGCGCCGGAAGGGGATACGCCGCGAAGCCCGGCGAGGAGACCAAGAGCCTCGAACAGCTGTACCGCGAGGCCAAGGCGGAGGGTGGCGCCCTCACCGTCTACGCCGGCGGCGACACCGCCACCCAGCAGGACGGCAACAAGGCCGCCTTCGAGAAGGCGTTCCCCGGCATCACGCTGAACATCGTCGTGGACTACAGCAAGTTCCACGACGCCCGCATCGACAACCAGCTGGCCACCGGCTCCCTCGTCCCGGATGTCGTACAACTGCAGACCCTGCAGGACTACCCCCGCTGGAAGCACGAAGGCGCCCTGCTCCCCTACAAGCCGGCCGGCTTCTCCCGCGTCCACCCGGCCTTCAAGGACCCCGACGGCGCGTGGACCGGCATCTTCGTCGACGCCTTCTCCACCATCTACAACGTCGACAAAGCCGGCGGCACGGCGCCTGCCTCGGCCCGAGACCTCCTCGACCCGCGCTGGAAAGGGAAGATCGTCTCGACCTATCCGAACGACGACGACGCTGTGCTGTACCTGTACAGCCTCATCGTCGACAAGTACGGCTGGGACTGGCTGCGGCGGTTCGTCGCCCAGGACGTGGCCTGGGTGCGGGGCACGCAGGAACCCGCTGACCGGGTCGAGGCCGGCAGCGCGGCCGTCGCACTGGGCACGGACGGCATGCTGACCCCGGCGGCGGGCGTGAAGACCCGCTTCGTCCTCCCGAAGCGCGACCCGTTCATGGCCTGGGCCCAGCGCGCCGCCATCTTCCGGCGCGCGAAGCATCCCGCCGCCGCGAAGCTGTACCTGAACTGGTGGCTGTCGAAGCAGACGCAGTCCGACTTCTACATGTGGTCGGTGCGCACCGACGTCCAGCCCCACGAGGGCTACCGCCCCATCTGGGAGTACCGCAACGCCCACCTCGACGGCTTCGAAAACTTCATGGCGAACCGGGGCCTCGCCGAGCGCCTCAGGCAACAGATCACGCTCTACGTCGGCGAGGTGGCGGGGGCGCCCTCCCCGGGGTGGCTCGGCCTGCACCCCGGGCGCTGACCGGGACGGCGGCCCCACGCCACGCTTCTCCGGCCGGTGCTTGCTCTACGACTACAACCACCAGCGGCGTCGGCTGTCCGGCCGGGCATCGGGCACCGCGTCGCCCGCAGGGGCATGGAGATCTCGCAGCGACCCATCCGCCACCGCTGGACCATCGAACGCACCATGGCCTGGCTCACCGGACGCGACGCCTGCACCGCCGCCACGACGACGGGCGCCACCGCATCGGCGTCCAGCTCCAGCCACGCCGGTGTCCCGCTCGATGGCCTGGAGGCGGTTCTTGAGCCGGTAGCTGTTGCCGTTGATCGAGACGGCCTCGCAGCGGTACCGGAGGCGGCCGAAGGTCGTGGTGGCCAGAACCTCCTGGCCGAAGACCTCCCCCCACTCGCCGAAGGCCTTGTCCGAGGCCAGGATGACCGACCCGGACCTGGCTCCACGGAGCGTGGAACGACAACTCGGTGTCGAACGGTTCAGCACCGATGTGTCGCTGCTCGACAACGCCACCGGTCAGGTGCGCCCCGCTTCTCCGCTCGCCTCCGGCTCGGCGGCGACCGCGGCGCTGTGTCGGGTCAGACGCGCGTCAGGCGGCCCACCCCGCATTTTTCAGTGCTGGTCAGGGCCTACTGAACAACTTCCCGGCCTTGCAGAGTCGGTGCGGGCCGGTGGCACTCCCCCCGCCGCCGGCCCTGCGGAAGGGCGGCCCCGGGTCCATTCCCCCCTTGGCCCAGGGCCGCCCTTCCCGTCGCGTACGCGGCTGCGTGCGGACCGGGCACCGACCACGGGGAGAAGGAACCTCCTTTGCGGAACAAGCGCCAGCAGACCAGCAGGAGACCGCGCGGGCACGGCAGGACGGTGTGCGGTATCGCCGCCGTGCTGGCCCTGGCCGGTCTCACCATGACCGCGACGGTCACCTCCGCCGCACCGATCAGGCCGGCCGGTCCCTCCACCGCGTCCCCGGGCGGCCTGACGAAGCCGGCCGCGCGCGTGACGCTGCTGACCGGTGACACCGTCGACGTGGACGGCAACGGCCGGGTGGTCGAGGTGCGGCCGGGCAAGGGCCGCAGCGGCATCGGGTACTCGGTACGGCGCTTCGCCGGCCACACCTACGTCGTTCCGCTCGACGCGTCGAGGCTGCTGGGCAGCGGCAGGCTGGACCGCCGTCTGTTCGACGTCACGAAACTGGTCGAGGACGGCTACGACGACGCGCATCGGGGGCAAGTGCCGCTGATCGTCTCCTACAAGGGCTCCAGCGGTGCGCGGAACGGGGCCAGGGACGCTCTCCTCACCGCCGACGCGGAGGTGACGCACCGGTTGTCAGCCGTCCACGGCGACGCGCTGACCGCCGACAAGCCGGACGCGGGCAAGGTGTGGCAGGCGCTGACCGACTCCAACGGTGGCCGCTCCCCTGTGACCGCCGCCCCCGGCATCGACCGGGTGTGGCTGGACGGGCGGGTCAAGACCAGCGCGCGGGACGCCGTCGCTCCCGATCCGCACGCAGGGGTCGCGCAGATCGGTGCCCCGGCGGCCTGGAAGGCGGGCTACGACGGCAAAGGCGTCAAGGTCGCCGTCCTGGACACCGGCATCGACGCCACCCACCCGGACCTCAAGGGCAAGATCCTCAAGGCCAAGGACTTCAGTGGCTCCGGCTCCACCGACGACAGGCAGGGCCACGGCACCCACGTCGCCTCCACCATCGTGGGCTCCGGCGCGAAGAGCGGCGGGAAGTACAAAGGGGTGGCTCCCGGCGCGGAGTTGCTGGCCGGCAAGGTCCTGGACGACACCGGTTTCGGCGACAACTCGGACATCATCGCCGGTATGCAGTGGGCCGTGGCGCAGGGCGCCGAAGTCGTCAACATGAGCCTCGGCGAGGACGACACCCCGGACGTCGACCCCTTGGAGAAGGCCGTTGACGACCTGTCGGCCTCCTCCGGCACTCTGTTCGTGATCGCCGCCGGCAACTCCGGTCCCTCGGACACCACCGTCGCCTCCCCCGGATCGGCCGCGGCCGCCCTGGCGGTAGCCGCCGTCGACCGCCACGACAAGATCGCCTCCTGGTCCAGCCGAGGCCCCACCGCCGACGGCCGCCTCAAGCCGGACGTCGCCGCGCCCGGCGCCGACATCATCGCCGCGAAGGCCGCCCACGGCAACGAGGGCAACGACGAGGCGCCCGGCTATGTGTCGATGTCCGGCACCTCGATGGCCACCCCGCACACCGCGGGCGCCGCCGCCATCCTGGCCCAGGAGCACCCCGGCTGGAGCGGCGAGCGGCTCAAGGCCGCCCTGACCGCCTCGGCCAGGACGCTGAGCGGCGTGACTCCGTACGACGTCGGCGTCGGCCGGGTCGACCTGCCCCGGGCGATTGCCACCACGGTCAGCAGCGAGCCGTCCTCGGTCGACTTCGGCACCCCGGCCCCGTGGCCGCACCACGACGACACCCCCGTCACCAGGACTCTCACCTACCGCAACGACGGCACCCGGCCGGTCACCCTGGACCTGGACCTCACCGCGACCGGCCCCGACGGCAAGGCCGCGCCCACCGGCATGGTCACCGTCTCCCCCGCCCGGCTGACCGTCCCGGCAGGCGGCACCGCAAAGGCGGCGGTCACGGCGGACACCCGGCTCGGCAGCGCCGACGGCGTCTACTCCGGCGCGGTCACAGCGAGCGGTGACGGGCAGAGCGTCCGTACCGCCCTTGCCGTCGACCGTGAAGTGGAGACGCACACGCTGACCCTGGTCACCACCCGACGGGACGGCAAGCGCGACAACGAGCCCGACGTCACCGTGGCGGGCCTGGACACGGGCAAGCAGTTCACGCCCTACGACGACGGAAAGGCGCGCAATGGCAGGGTCACCCTGCGCCTGCCCCGGGGGCGCTACGCGATCAGCGCGATGACCACCACCCCGGCAGGCCGGTCCGCCCAACTGGTCGCTCCCCACCTCGTGCTCGACCACGACAGCACCGTCGCCCTCGACGGGCGCAAGGCCAAGCCGGTCAAGGTGACCGCTCCGGACCGCCGGGCCACCCTCCGCGACGGCCAGGTCGTCTTCGCCGCCCGCGGTGCCAAGCCGGCCTACGACCTCGCCATCGGCACCGACCTCGACGCCAAGGACGACTTCCTCGGCCAGATCGGCCCCAGCGCCCCCGCGGGCTCCTTCGTCGCCCAGGCCGCCGGCATCTGGCAGCGCACCGCGACGTCCCCGGCGTACAACCTGGTGACCACGCGCACCGGCGGCTTCTTCGACGGCCTCACCCGTACCTTCGCCTCCACCCGGGGCATGGCCAGGGTGAACACCTCCGTCGCCACGGCCCTGGCCAAGGCGGAGACCGCGCAGACCAACGCGTGGACCACACCGGGCTGGCCGGCGCTCGACCAGGCCGCGTTCGCCCTCGAAGGGCCGCTGCGCGCGGCGCCGACCGCGAAGATCGTGCAGTACCTGTCGACCGACCGCGGTGTGCGCTGGGCCCTCGGCGCCCGGACGCAGAACGGTACGGACGGAGAGGGGGCGACCGCCTTCGCCACGTCGCGCCGCTTCGCACCGGACCGTACCTACCGTGTCACTCTGGACGGCGGTGTCCACGGGCCGATCGTGACACCGACGAAGGTCGTGGGCGGTCTGCGGATCGGGCGGTACTACGCGCTGTGCGTGCCCATGTTCTCGGACGGGTCCGGCAACTTCTCGTACTCCGCGCAGAACAGGATCCGCACCCGGCTCACTTCCGGCAGCAAGGTCATAGGCGACTTCACCGAGGACACCTGCCCGAACACCTACGCGAACCTGCGGGCAGGAACGGCGCGCTACAAGCTGTCCATCACCGCCGACCGCAGCAAGGGCTACAAGATCAGTGACCGTGTGACGGGTGAGTGGACGTTCACGTCGGCGAACACGCCCGAGACCCGGGCGGTCGCCTGGCCGCTCTCCGTCGTCCGTTTCCATCCCAAGCTGAGCCTGACCGGCACGGCGAAGGCGGGCGGCCGGATCACGGTTCCACTGTCCCTGCAAGGCCCGGCGGCGGCCAAGGGACATCTGAAGTCGCTGACGGTGAAGGCGTCGTACGACGGCGGCCGCACCTGGAAGCAGGTCCCCGTGCACGCCGGGGCGGGCGGCAAGTCCTACCTGACTCTCACCAACCCGAGGAAGCCCGGGACCGTCTCCTTCAAGGCGGCCCTCGCCGACGCCGCCGGCAACACCTACACCGGCACGATCCGCAACGCCTACCGCACCGTCCGGTAAACACCTGTCGCGCCGTCCGGTTACGGGAAGACCCCTGCGGCGGTGGTGAACCGGATCCGCCCGGCCGCCACCGCCGCACCACCAAGAGCTCTCCAGCTCATCACGTCCTTGCTCACGAACGGACCACCATGGCCGCACACGGTCGTCGGCGCCCGACCCGCCGCGACGTCCTGTCCAGAACCGCCGCCGACGGGCTCGTCCAGGGCGCGGGCGCCGCAACCGCCGGTCCTCTGCACGACACCGTCGACACGGGCTGAAGATCCTCTTCAGGCTGACGCGGCAGCAGCTCGCCTCCGGCACACCCTGAACATCGGCACCACCACCGCGGTCGCGAACGGCAGGCCTCGGATCAGGGTCAACGGCTGGGTTTCCGCCGTGCCCGCACCCGCCAAGGAACCGACGGCCCGCTCGCCGACCCTGGGCTTCTGCCGCGGCAACAGCCACCTACGGCTGCGCCGCCATTCCTGCGGGATCAAGTCCACGACCGCTTGTCAGGCGCTGACGATCGACATCGTCAGCGCCTCGGGCGGCACCGTCCACCTCGGCCCGGGGTGTCGTAGGACGCCATCGCGACGGCGCCCTCAGCGGGGCGTTCCCGCGCGTTGGACCGGAATTGCCTCCGGAGGGGTGAATACGTAGGTTGAGCGACCGTTCCTGTGTTCGAGGCTTGAAAGGTGCCACCTCGTGGGCCGACGCGAGAAACCGGTGGACCCCAGCGCCGGGCCGGTGCAGCGCCTCGCGCACGACCTGCGGCTGCTGAGGGAGAAAGCCGGAAAGCCGCCGTACCGGGAGATGGCGCAGCGGGCGGGCTACTCCACGACCGCGCTGTCCCAGGCCGCGGCTGGCGACCAGCTGCCGACCCTGGCGGTCGTGTGTGCCTACGCGGAAGCACTCGACGCCGATCCGGACGAGTGGGAGGCCCGCTGGCGCGAGGCGGACGCCGAGCTGCGCACTCCCTCGGCCGACGAACGGGCTCCGTACCGCGGGCTGGCCCGCTTCGAGCCGGACGACAGCGACCTGTTCTTCGGCCGGGAGGCGCTGGTCCGCGAACTGCGGCATCTGGCACGCGCACACCGCTTCGCGGCGGTGTTCGGGCCCTCCGGCAGCGGCAAGTCCTCGCTGCTCCGGGCCGGTCTCATCCCGCTGCTGCGGCAGGGCGAGGGTACCGACCGTCCGGCGGTGGTCCGGGTCCTCACCCCCGGTGAGCGGCCCGCCCACACGCACCGGCAGGCGCTCGTTCCGCAGGACGGTGAGCTGGACACCTGGGTACTCGTCGACCAGTTCGAGGAGCTGTTCACCCTCTGCCACGACCGCGGGGAGCGGGACCGCTTCCTGGGCCTGCTGCTCAGCGCGCGGGCGCCGGAGAGCCGCCTGCGGGTGGTGGTCGCGGTACGGGGCGACTTCTACGGGCACTGTGCCGAGCACCGGGAGCTGGCGGAGGCGGTTCGTCACGCGAACCTGCTGGTCGGGCCGATGAGCGGGGACGAGCTGCGGGAGGTCGTCACCGGCCCCGCCACCGCGGCGGGGCTCAATGTGGAGCGGGTGCTGACCGCGCGGATCCTGGAGGAGGTCGGCGATCAGCCGGGTGCGCTGCCGATGCTCTCGCATGCCCTGCTGGAGACGTGGCGCCGTCGCCGGGGCCGCACACTGACGCTGGCCGCCTACGAGGAGGCGGGCGGTGTGCGCGGGGCGATCGCCGCCACCGCCGAGCAGGTGTACGGCGACCTGGACGAGGACCAAGCCCGTACGGCCCGGCGCATCCTGCTGCGGTTGATCGCCCCAGGAGACCGCACGGCCGACACACGCCGCCCGGCGTCCCGGTCCGAGCTGGGGCCGGGTGCGCCGGACGTCCTGGAACGTCTGGCTTCCGCCCGTCTGGTGGCCCTGGACGGCGACACCGTGGAACTCGCCCACGAGGCCCTGATCACCGGCTGGCCGCGCCTCGCCGGCTGGATCGAGGAGAGTCGGGACCGGCTGCGCGCCCAGCGGGCCCTGGGCGAGGCCGCCCACGCCTGGGAGGAGCTGGACCGTGACCCCGGTGCGTTGTACCGGGGAACCCGGCTGGACCGCGCCGAGGAGCTGTTCGGCAGACAGCGGGAGACACGGGACAAGGAGCAGGACGACGACCTCACTCGGTCGGAGCGGGCCTTCCTGAGCGCCTCGGCCGCGGCCCGTGACGCCGAGCGGGAGGCCGAGACGCGCGCGGCCCGCCGTACGCGGGTGCTCACCGTCGGGCTCTCCCTGTTCCTCGTCCTCGCGCTGGCCGCCGGACTCGTCGCCTGGCAGCGCGACCGGGTGAGCGAGGAGGAGGCCGCCAAGGCCGCCGCCCGCCGCCTGGCCACCGTCGCCGAGAGCCTGCTCGCCACCGACCCCCGCACGGCCTCACTGCTCGGCGCCGCCGCGTGGCGGATCGCCCCGCTCACCGAGTCCCGCTCGGCCCTGCTGGGCGCGCTCACCCAGCCGGAACAGGACGCCTTCACCGACCCGCAGACCGGCGTGAACGTCCGGCGCTTCCTCACCGGCCAGGGCCGCACCCTGCTCAGAGCCGAGGGCAGCCGCGTCACCATCTGGGACGTGGCCGAGCACCACCGCACGGGCGCCTACCACCTGCCGAGCGGAGCGGAGGCGTCCGACGTCGGCCCGGACGGCCGGTTCCTCGTCCTGACGGGGGCGGACAGCGACACCCTGTGGAACCTCCCCGAGGGGAGGCCCGCCGCCGATCTGGGCGACGCGTACCTCGGGGCGGTCGCGCCCGACGGAGACGCGTATCTCATCCAGCCGTTCGACGGACCCGACCAGGTGCGGGTCCGGCGAACGGACGACGGCAAGGTCCTCTTCACCACCGGTGTCTCCCGGGGACTCACCACGGCGGCCCTCAGTTCCGGCGGACGTGTGGCCGCCATCTGCCCCGCCGAGGGCCCACCCCAGGTGTGGGACACCGCGCACGGCAGGCAGCTGCCCGGAGCCTGGCAGAAAGCGGACAAGACCGTGTGCGGCACCGGCTCGGGAGCGGACGGCGGCGACCGGCTGCTGCGCCTCAGCGCGGACGGCAGGCGGCTGACCGTGGTCCACGGGACAGCGGCCACCGTCTGGGACGTCCGCAGTGGGCACGTCGTCGCCGACTTCGCCAGCGGCGGCACCACCGGATTCGCCCAAGCCGACCTCTCGCCCGACGGAGAGTTCCTCGCCACGGCCGACGACCAGGAGATCTCCGTATGGCGGCTGACCGCGGGCGGCGTACAGGTCTTCCGCCGACCGCTGGCCGGCGCGGAGATCAGCGGGCTGACGTGGACCCCGGACCACGGCCGCCGGATTCTGCGCTACCTCGACCGCGCCACCGTGCACACCTTCGACCTCACCGACCGCCTCAGCGCCCCCTGGCAGAACAATCCGGCCGACGCCACGCTCCTCGACCCGGACGGCACCACCCTCGCCACCGCCACCCGGTCCGGGGACGGCTACCGCCTCGAGCTGCGCTCCACCACCACGGACGCCGTCCTCGCCCGGAGCACGCTCGGCCCCTTGCCGAACGCCGGCGACGACGAAATCCCACAGCTGGCCTTCAGCCCGGACGGCCGCACGCTCGCCGTCGCAGACACCACTGCCTCGGGCGGATCCCTGCGGCAGCGCTTCACCGTGTGGGACGTACGGGCCCACACGGTCCGGACGAGCTTCACCACCTCCGGAGCGGCCGACCGCCCCGTGTCCGCGCTCGCCCTGGGCGCCGGCGGACGCACGTTGCTCGCCGTGCGCTCCGCCGGCGACGGCGAGGCGGCGGAGGTCTGGGACACCCGGACCCACCGCGGCCCGCGAACTCTGCGCGGCCTCTTCGGGCAGACCGTGGCCGTGCGGCCGGACGGCCGGCTGCTCGTCGGCTCCGCCGACCAGTACGCCGACCTGCCCTCGGGCAAGGTCACCGGGTGGGCGCTGGCCGACGGCCGCGAGGTCACCGCTCTCGCCTTCAGTCCCGACGGCACCCGGCTCGCCGTGGGTGACACCACCGGGCACGTGACCCTCTGGGACGGCGACCTGCGGCACGCCGCCGGTGTCCTGACCGGCACCGCCGACACGGCTCCGAGCAGCCAGACGGAGGCCGTGGGCGCACTGGCCTTCTCCTCCGACGGCCGCACACTCGCCGTGGGGGGAGCAGGCGGGACCCTGCGGTTGTGGGACACCGCCAGCCAGCAGCTGCTCGGCGGCGACCTGCCCACGCCCGGGGACGAGATCCGCTCGCTCGCCTTCGGCCGGAACGACGGCACGGTCTATGCCACCGGCCCGAACGTGGTGCTGCAACGCCACCCCATCGCCCCCGACGCGGCCGTGCGCGCCGTCTGCGAGCGTGCCGGTGGCGGGCTGACCCGGGAGCAGTGGCGACGGAGCGTCCCCGACGCGCCGTACCGGCAGGTCTGCCCGCCTGCGCACTGAACACCGACAAAAAGGGACAGAGCGCCACGTCGGCGAGCCCCGGAATTGTTCACAGTGACCCCGGGCCTCGCTGAAAAACGCCCCTGACCAGCACGATCAGAGACCACGACGGCCGTCGGCGTCCCTCCGACGCGGCGGTCGGCCGGCGTCCGGTCCGCGACGTCCGGAAGGTCCTCTCTCCTCAGGTTCTGGTCACATGCGCTCTCGCCCCCTGCTCCCTTCCCTCCTGCTGCTCGGCTCGCTCACCCTCACGGCGGCCTGTGCGCACGGAACGTCCGAGCCCCCGGCCACGGCATCCGCCGGTGCGCGGCCCGGCTCGTCGCCGTCCCCGGTCCGGACGGTCGACCCGTCGAAGATCAAGGGCCTGGAGATCGTCAACGACAGCAGCGAGGACAGTTCCTGCCCGTTCGCGACCAGCTACCCGGACGTGCCGGGCGCGGAGGCGATGACGGCCGCGATGAAGAAGGACGTGGAGCGGCGCCTGGCATCCTTCCGTTCGGGGGCGTGCACGGGTTCGGGCGGCGCGGACGGCCGTGAGCTCAACATCAGCCACCAGTTCCTGGTCGCCTCCGGCGACGTGCTCGGCGTCCGCCTCACCGCCCAGGACCAGAGTGCGGCGGCCGACGGGCTGTTCGTCTCGACGTACTGGTACGACGGCAAGGCCGGCGCCTACCGCACGACGATCAAACTCGTGGCCGACGGCTCCCGGGACGCCTTCCTCGCCGCCGTGAAGGATCAGCTCAAGGACCGGGAGGGCGTGGATGCCGCCGACCTGGACGACACGTTCTCCGCCCCGGACACCCGCGACACCGCCCTGGACGACACGGCCTTCACCGCCGACGGCGGACTGCGGGTGCACTTCGACCGCGGCGACGTGGGCGTTCCGGCCGCCGGGGCCCAGACGGTGACCCTCCCCAAGAAGACGATCACGCCATGGCTGTCCGCGTTCGGCAAGCGTGCCCAGCGGCAGACCATGAGCCCCAGCCGTTCACTGGACCTGGGCGCACCGCACGTCCCCGCCCCGGCCGTCCCCACCCACAACGCCTCCGGTGACGACGACACCGACTGCAAGAAGGTCAAGTGCATCGCCCTGACCTTCGACGACGGGCCCGCCGTCCCCGAGACTGCGACCCTGCTGACCTACCTCGCCCAGTACAAGGCGCGCGTGACCTTCTTCACCGTCGGCCAGAACGTGGCCGCCCACCCCGACCTCGTGCGCGCAGAGGCGAAGGCCGGCCACGAGATCGGCAACCACTCCTGGAACCACCCCGACCTCACCCGGCTCACCCCGCAGCAGATCGCCTCCCAGCTCAACCGCACCAGCACCGCCATCAAGAGCGCCACCGGCAAGTCCCCCACCGTCTTCCGTCCGCCCTACGGTGCCATCAACCGCACCGTCAAGGCCGCCACCACCCTCTCGCCGGTGCTGTGGGACGTCGACACCGAGGACTGGAAGTACCGCTACCCCGCCAAGGTCGCCCAGGCCGTCATCGACAAGGCCCAGCCCAACGACGTCGTCCTCATGCACGACATCCACGCCACCACCGTCGCCGCGGTCCCCCAGGTCCTGCGCACCCTCACCGCGCGCGGCTACCACTTCGTGACCGTCAGCCACCTGCGCGCCACGCTGTGAGCGGGAGGGCGTGGCCACGGCCGGCCGGGCCGGATCGAACGTGCGGGCCCCGGCCCCGGCGCCGGTGATGTTCGAGGCCGTGCTGGAGGGCTGGTCGCGCCAGCAGCGCAGTCGGCTGCTCGCGAGGAAGACGGTCAGGGACCGGCTGCGGCTGGTGGGACGGTTTGCCGAGTACGCCGGCACGTACCCGCGGCAGGGGACGCCGGAGGTCGTGGAGGCGTACTTCGCCGCGCAGTTCACCAAGGATCCGCCGGCCGCCCACTCGACGGTCCGCGGCCGGCAGAACGACCTGGAGCTGTTCTGCTCCTTCATCACGGACAGCCGCTACGGCCGGTCGGCCGCGACCCGCGGCGAACAGCCTCGCTGAGAGGAAACAAGCAACTCAAACGGGCCTTCTCCCTCTCCTCGTTCACCGCCCTGGGCGATCCGGCATCGCGGGCCCACTACGACAAGAAGGCCGCCCAGGGGAAACACCACACCCAGGCACTGCTCTGCCTCGCCCGCCGCCGGGCGGACGACCTGTTCGGATGCTCCACGAAGAAGCCTTCCACGAGCCAAGCG
Source organism: Streptomyces qaidamensis (assembly GCF_001611795.1). Taxonomy (NCBI): domain Bacteria; kingdom Bacillati; phylum Actinomycetota; class Actinomycetes; order Kitasatosporales; family Streptomycetaceae; genus Streptomyces; species Streptomyces qaidamensis. The sequence goes on from NZ_CP015098.1 coordinate 195,715, forward strand.
GCTGCGGCCAGGTGAGGAGCCGGAGTGCCCGATCAGTCCTCCGGCCGAAGCCGCTGACGAGCGGCCTCAAGCAGCTGGTCATACTCAGGCGCGAACAGCTCAGGAAGCGTCTTGTCCAATGTTCCGGCGATCCGATGGATCGGCGCCCAGACCGCCGGATCGTCAACAACACGGCTGAGATCCGTCATCTGGAGCTTCTCCAGCCAGTGCGACAGCACCAGCGCCTCGTCACTCGTGAGCTTGATCGTGACGTGGCTATCACTCATGCACACCCCCTACGGCTCGGCCCGCCCTCGACCGCACGAACCTACTGGCCTTGGACTTTGCCCCAACCCTTGGGGCCCGCAGGACACCCCGCCCCCTCCCGGGCTCGCCCTGTACAAGCCAGAACACCGAAAACCGCCACCCCCACCAACCCCCACCAGCCCCCACCAGCCCCCACCCCACGATCGGCGAGCATGTCCTGGATCATCGACGAAGATGGTCTTCTGTGCGTGGCGGACCGTCAACGCCCTGACGGACCCGACGGTCCTCGAGCCGGTGATCGCCGGTGTGACCGCGGGCTCAGAGGGGCGGGCACAGTGTCGCCGGCCGAGCGCCTGTCCATGTGTGAGTGGGGCTGCCGCAGGGACAGGCGTGACCGTGGGCCTCAAGCTGGGCCTCAAGCCGCTTCGAGGAAGGGGTGGTCGGTGTAGCCCTCGGCGCCCGGCCCGTAGAACAGTTCCGGCCGTGGCTCGTTCTCCGGGTGACCACCCTGCCGGCGCTCGACCAGGTCGGGGTTGGCGATCAGGGCCCGGCCCACGGCCACGGCGTCGGCGTGGTCGGCCTCGATCTGCTGGAGCGCCTGCTCGCGGGTGGTCTGCCCTCCGAAAGGGCCGCTGTTGACGATCAGCTTGCCGTCGAAGCGCCGCCGCAGCTCCTGTACAAGGTCGCCGCCCGGCTCGGCGTGCAGTACGGAGAGGTAGGCCAGGCCTAAACCGTGTCTCTGTGGCCAACGTCCGTCCAGACCCGGGTGCGCGGTACTGCGAAGATGAGGTTGACTCTCACACTGTGTCAGCCAGTGAAGTGGCCGATGTCATGTTCAGCATTGGAGCATTCGCTAAGTACGGCGGCGTATCGGTGCGCATGCTGCGCCACTATGACGCCGTGGGGTTGTTGCGCCCTGCCCACGTCGACCCGCACACCGGCTACCGGTTCTACGAAGCCGACCAACTGGCCCGGCTCAACCGTGTGATCGCGCTCAAGGAGCTTGGTCTCACTCTGGATCAGGTACGGGCCATCCTCGACGGTGAACTGGAGGCGGGTGAGTTGCGCGGGATGCTGCGGTTGCGCCGGGCCGAGCTGGCGTCGGCCATGGCGGCCGACGCGGCGCGGATGGCGCAGGTCGAGGCGAGGCTTCGGATGATCGAGAGTGAGGGACGGATGTCGTCTGACGACGTGGTGATCAAACGGATCCCGGCGATGCGTGTGGCAGAGCTAACGGCCGTTGTGGAGAGCTTCGAGCCGAAACTCATCACCCCGGTGATCACCTCGCTCTATGAGGAGTTGTGGAGCCGGATGCAGGCCGCCGGGCTCCGGGCGAGCGGTGCAGCCGTCGCCTACTACGAGAAGCCCGAGGGGCCGGTGACCGTGCACGCGTCCATCCCCGTCGACTCTGAGCCGGCCCAGGGACACGACTTCTCCGTGGTGGATCTACCGGAGGTGGAGGCCGCGACACTGGTGCACAAAGGGCCGGCAGAGCAGGTCATCCCCAGCGTTCAGGCGCTTGCCCGCTGGATCGACACCAATGGCTATACGTCGCTGGGCCCCGCCCGTGAAGTCACTCTCTCCTGCCCGCACTGCGGCGACCACGCGGTGACCGAGTTGCAAGAGCCGGTCGCCCGCCGCTGAAGTCCCCTCGTCGCGCTCAGGTACGGCACCAGATGAGGATGGCGGCGAAATGGAGTGCGGCCTGGTAGATGATGGCGAGTTTGTCGCATCGCGTGGCCAAGCCACGCCACTGCTTGAAGCGGTTGATGCAGCGTTCCACGCGATGGCCTCGAGCGTGCGGCGATGGTCGGCCCACCGCCGCCCACGGGCCGGGTCAGCCGGCAGATACGGCTTGATCCGGTCCCACATCGCATCAGTGATCACTAATCGGACGGACACACCCGATCAACTGACCAACCGATCAAAGAGACACGGGGTCTAGGCGGCGAAGGCATGGGGTGCCGCCGCCGGAGTCGGTACGGATCGGTGTCTGCAGGCCGCGCCGCGACCGGCTCCCTCGTCGCGCCCCCGCGAGGAGGACCGATACACGGCTTCGCCTGGAAGGCGCTTCCGGCGGTGGTGGGAACAGCGATCTCAGCGATCCTCACTCTCACCGGCCTAGCTGAGCGGCACGTCCGCGACGGCCTTGACGTGGCTGAACGTCTCCAGGGAGTACCGGCCGTGGTAGCGGCCCATGCCGCTCTCTCCACGCCGCCGAAGGGCAGGCCGGGCATGGGCAGTTGCATCACCGGCTGGCCCCAGGCGACGCCGCCGGAGGACGTCTCGTTCACCGGGCGCGACCTGGTGGCCTCGGAGGTGGTGAAGCCGTAGGGGGTGAGGGGCTTGTCGCGGTCGTTGATGAAGGCGATGGCGACGTCGGCGACTTCGACGACGGCGAGGATCGGACCGAAGAGCTCCTCCTGCATGACCGGTGAGGCGGGGTCGACATCGGTGAGCACGGTGGGTGCGATGAACAGGTCGTCGCGGTCGTGCTCGCCTCCCACACCGCCCTGCCGGAGTCCAGCAGAGCGGTGAGGCGGTCGAAGTGCCGCTCGTTGATGATGCGGCCGTAATCGGCTGCGGTCTGCGGAGTGGTGCCGAACTGGGTCTCAACCGCCGCGCGGAGGGCGGGAACCAGTGCGGCGGCGGTGGCAGGATCGGCCAGGACGTAGTCGGGGGCGATGCACTGCTGTCCGGCGTTGCCGAACTTGGCGCCGACCAGCCGCTGGGCGGTCTCGTTGACGTCGGCGTCGGGTGCGACGAAGACGGGTGACGTGCCCCCGAGTTCGAGGGTGACGGGGGTGAGGTGCTTGGCTGCTGCGGCCATGACGATCCGGCCGAAGGTGCCGTTGCCGGTGTGGAAGATGTGGTCGAAGCGCTGTGCCAGCAGGGCCGTGGTCTCCTCGGCTCCTCCCTCGACGACGGTGAGCACGTCGGCGTCGAAGTACTGTCGCAGGTCCTCGACGCCATCGCCCGTGCGCTCCGGCTGAGCGACGCCGAGCACGCCCACCTCACCCACCTGGCGAAGTCGAAGCAGCACAAGAAGAGGCCGGTCGGCCGCTCCCAGCAGGTGCGGGGCCCCCTGCGGACGCTGCTGGACACCGTGGACAGCGTCCCGGCGATCCTCGTGGGGCGGCGCTCGGACATCCTCGCCTGGAACCGGATGGCCGCGGCGGTCTTCGGCGACTGGGCCGAGCTGCCCACGCAGGAGCAGAACCGGGCGCGGCTGATCTTCCTGCGGCCCGAGACCGCGACCTGTTCCTGGACCGGGAGCACAGAGCCAGCGACGTCGTCTCTCAGCTGCGCATGGACGCCGGCTCCCATCCGAACGACCCCGGCTGTCCGCGCTGGTGGGCGGACTCTCCGTGCAGAGCGAGGAGTTCAGGCGACTGTGGGCCACCCACGACGTCAAGGACAGGTGCCACGGCATCCAGCGCCTGCACCACCCTCTCAGCTGGCCCGAAGACCGACCGCCAGCGTCAGTTCAAGGACCCGGTGCGGCGATGCGAGATCCGGAAACAGCTCCCGCAGCTGCGACATCCGGTACCGGACGGTCTGGGGATGGACGAACAACGCCGCCGCCACCTCATCCCGCCTGCCCTGGTGCAGCAGCCACGCCCGCAACGTCTCCTCCAGCCGCAGCGCGGTTGCGGCAGGCAAGGTCCGCAACGGTGCGAGGGCTCGGGCACGCAGGTCTGCGAACGCGTCCGCGTCGGCGCTCAGCACCAGCTCGGGCAGATGGTCCTCGGTGTCGCGAATACCGGAGGAGAGCGAGCGAGCGCGTACGGCTCGTGCGTACGAGGCGGAGGCACGCGTCCATGGCCGGGCCGGGCCTACCACGGCGGTGCGGTCGGTCAGCTGCCTCAAGAGACGTGATCGGTCGGCATCGGGGACGAGCAGCACGCCGAAGGCGTCCGGCAGGTCGTCGAGGACGAGGGTGCTCGGGTCGAGCGCGCGGTAGGCAGGCCGGGCCAGGGCGGCGGGCAGCAGGACCGCGGTCAGCATAACCGGGGGCTGCCACCCGGCCCGTTGAGCGGAGACCAGCAGCACGTCCGGGCTCGCGCCGGCGAGGAGGTCGCGGGCCAACTGTTCCAGGTGGCGCTCGTGGGCCCGGCCCCGGGCGGCCAGTTCGTCGGCGTGGCCCGCGGCGCTCGCGGCGGAGAGCTCGTCGATGTAGGCGAAGGTCAGCTCGGCGAACTTGGCGACCTCGGCGGCGGGCAGACCTGCGGGTACGGCGCCAGCGGCCAGGCATCGCCAGGCCACGCGGGCGCCGACGCGGTAGGCGCTGAGCAGGGCGTCCATCGAACGGCCGTCGCGCACCTCGCCGCGGCCCAGCTCGTAGGCGGCGTCACCGCCGTCGCCGCCTGTGGCGTTGCCGCTCGCGAGGTCCAGGTAGTGCCCCAGGGCGGTGCGGACGGCTCGCCGGATGGTGCCGCCCATGCTGCCCGAAAGGGCGTTGGCGTAGGGAGGGACCTCGTCGATGATCGCCTGGACGACCTCGTCGGCGGTGGTCTTCAGCGCGGCCCGCAGTGCGGTGACCGTCGTCTCATCCAGGGCCAGCTCGCTGGCCCTCTGGATTGCATGGCTCATGTTTTGTTCCCTGTGAACAATTCAGCCGACCAGATTTACGTCCTGCGGTCAGGACTTTACGCCTTGAGGCGCAGCAAGCTGGAGTCATGACGAGTGCAGCCCTCCGCAGTAGGGCGTGGAAACTGCTGGAGATGGTCACGACACCGCTGCTGCCGTCGGACTACCTCGACCTGGTCAGCCCGCTGCGTGCGGGCGCTGACCTGCGTGGGCGCATCGAGGCCGTGCACCCCGAGACGAGTGACGCCGCGACCATCGTGATCAGGCCGGGGCGGGGCTGGCGCGGCCACACGGCCGGTCAGTATGTGCGGATCGGCGTCGACGTCGACGGGGTGCGCCTGTGGCGTGCCTACTCGGTCACCTCGCCGACGAACCGCCAGGACGGCCGCGTCACGATCACCGTGAAGGCGATCCCGGACGGCAAGGTCAGCAACCACCTGGTCCGCAGGGCCAAACCGGGCACGCTGATCCAGCTCGACCAGGCGACCGGTGACTTCGTGCTGCCGGAGGCCAAGCCCGCCAAGGTGCTCTACCTGACGGCCGGCAGCGGCATCACGCCCGTGATGGGCATGCTGCGCGACACCGAGTTCAACGACGTCGTGATGGTCCACTGCGCGCCACAGCCGCAGGACGTGATCTTCCGCAACGAACTGCACGACCTGGTCGCGGACAAGAAGCTGCAGCTCACCGAGGTGCATACCGCCACCGACGGCATGCTCGACATCGCCCGTCTCGACGAACTCGTGCCCGACTGGGCCGAGCGCGAGACCTGGGCTTGCGGGCCCGCGGGCCTGCTCGACGCCGCCGAGGAGCACTGGAGCGAGTACGGCATGCCAGAGCGCCTGCACGTCGAACGCTTCCGCCCCAGCATCGTCGTCGCCGGTGACGGCGGCGAGGTCACGTTCAGCGTCACCGGCAAGACCGTCGACGCGGACGGCGCCACGCCGTTGCTGGACGTCGGCGAGGAGGCCGGCGTGCTCATGCCGTCCGGGTGCCGCATGGGCATCTGCTTCGGTTGCGTCACGCCGCTCAAGGCGGGCGTCGTCCGCGATCTGCGCACCGGCGAGATCACCGAGGCCGAGCCGGGCGTCCTCATCCAGACCTGCGTGTCCGCCGCGGCGGGCCCCTGTGACATCGAACGGTAGGAGCACCTTGACCGCCATCGACCCCACCGCCCACCTGACCGCGGAGCAGATCGAGGAGCTCGGACGCGAACTGGACGCGATCCGCGACGAGGTGATCGCCGGCCGCGGCGAGAAGGACGCCGCCTACATCCGCAAGGTCATCTCGGCGCAGCGCAAGCTCGAGCTGGTCAGCAGGGGCGTGCTGCTGTTCTCGTTCTTCCCGCCCGCGTGGCTGGTCGGCACCGCCGGGCTGTCCGTGGCGAAGATCATGGACAACATGGAGATCGGTCACAACGTCCTGCACGGCCAGTGGGACTGGATGCGGGACCCGAAGATCCACTCCACCACGTGGGATTGGGATCACGTCTCGCCTGCCGACCAGTGGAAGCACTCGCACAACGAGCTGCACCACACGTACACCAACGTGCTCGGCAAGGACAACGACCTCGGCTACGGCATCATGCGCGTCGACGAGGACCAGAAGTGGCATCCCTTCCACCTCGGCCAGCCGCTGTGGAACTTCATCAACGCCTGCTTCTTCGAGTACGGCATCGCAGCGTACGACCTGGAGCTCGGCAAGAACCTGAACAAGCGCCGCCGCAAGGACCCGGAGTTCCGCGCACGGGCCAAGGCCGTGGGCCGCAAGATCCGCAAGCAGGTGCTCAAGGACTACGTGATCCACCCGCTGCTGTCGGGCCCGTCGTTCCTCCCCACGCTCGCCGCCACGTTCACCGCGAACCTGGTCCGCAACGTCTGGACCCACTCGGTGATCATGTGCGGGCACTTTCCCGAGGGCGTGCAGGTCTTCGAGCGCAGGTCGATCAAGGGTGAGACGCGCGGCCAGTGGTACCTGCGACAGATGATGGGCTCGGCGAACATCAGCGGCAGCAAGGCCATGCACTTCATGACCGGCAACCTGTCGCACCAGATCGAGCACCACCTGTTCCCGGACCTGCCGAGCAACCGGTACGCCGAGGTCGCGGTGAAGGTGCGCGCCTTGTTCGACAAGTACGAGCTGGAGTACGTCACCGGGCCGCTGCCCAAGCAGGTGTTCTCCGCGTGGCGCAAGGTCTTCAGGCTCTCGCTGCCGAACAAGAAGCCCAAGGGCACAACGCCGGCGCGCGAGCAGGAGCTCGTCGCAGCCTGATTCCCGGTATCGGTTCAGATCCTTCGGCCGCACCGGCCGTACCGCCGGGTTCGGTGAGATCCGTTGCGGAGGCAGGCGACCGCGACATCAGACCGTACGACACGGGATCCGGGACAGCCCGTTGCCCGGCTGCACTGCTACCGCGCGGGGGTACCGCCGGGCGCCGCCGAGTCGATCTTCGAGGACGGCTGGTCTACCCGGCCCGACCGGGGCACCGCCCGGCGTGGGCTGGGGTTGGCCCTCGTGCACCGGCTGGCCCAACGGCACGGCGGGACGGCCACCGTCAGCGAGGGGCCGGGCGCGGTCTTCACGGTCGCGCTGCCGCTGCCGGACGCCACGCCGGTGTCCATGGACGCTCAGTTCACGATGGCCTCGCCGGCACGGGGCGTGCGCGGATGATCCGGACCCTGGTGGTGGACGACGACTTCGCCCCGCGAACCGACCAGGCCGACGTGGACGCCCTCTTCGGCGCCGCCCGGCCCCCGGCCGTCCCCCGGGTCCCGGCCAAGGGGCACTCCGCGCCGGCTCTCGCCCTCCTGCACCAGACTCTGCGCACCGCCCCCGACGCCCTGTCCGCGGCCCAGGCCGCGGAACTCACCGGCGTCTCCCGCGCCACGGCCCAGCGCTGCCTCTCCTACCTCGTACGGGAGGGCATGGTCAGGCTCGAACTCCGCTACGGGGCCACGGGCCGTCCCGAACACCGCTACCGGATCGCCCCCTGAGCCCGCGCGGACGGCATAGCCCCGCGCGGCCACGTCGGCCGGTGGGTATCACCTCGGCCCAGGGGGCGGCTTTGGCACGCGGGGCCACCCAGGACGTTTCCTCGGGCTGGATCGTCGTACACGACCTCAACCACACCCGGGGTGCCCGCCGGGAACGCGGGGTCGTCAAACGTCATCGCAACGGGACTCCCCCTCATGAAGGTCGCCAGGCGAACGAGGAGCCGCTGCACTGGTCATGGGAGCTGCGCCCTCCCGGCTCCCCGCGACGAAGTCCCGTACTGCGGGGTTGCTCCTGCCCTCCCGGTGGGTGGGCAGGCGGTGGCTCAGCCAGGTACGGGGGCCGCGCCGCATGGCAGTCCGGCCACGGACCGGCGTCCCGAGCGCCGCCCTGCCCCGGGGTGCACCGTGCTCTGGATGTCTGATACATCTGAGGTCGTTGTCATGCATCCGTCGACTAAGCGGATGGAAGCCCCGCGCGTCGGCGAGCGGCGGCTGAGGTCCGCGCGTGCGGGCGGATGGGAAAAGGACGATGTCGTATCGGAGTGTGCTCGCACCTGCGGTCTTCGGTGCCTTCTTGCTGGCGGGACTGCTGTGGTGGGCGGGGGCCGGCCACGCACTCAGCCTGCCCGGCGCCACGCGGTTCTTCGGCCCCGACGAGGCGAACCGCCTGGCCGCCTGGACGATGCCCTGGTCGACCGACGCCCCGTCATCAGCCCAGTTCACCGATCCCGCAGGCGCACCCGGCCACGGGGCGGACTACGCGGCCCTGAGAGAGACCGCCATGCGGGTGCGCTACGCCGCGCTCGTCCTGCTCTTCACGTGCGGCGCGGTGCCACTGCTGCGCCGGCTGTCGAACCGCGGCGCCGGGCCCGCGGCCGTCGCCGTGGCGGCCCTGTGGGGCTGGGGAATCGTTACGGCCATGCTCGCCGTCACCGTGTCCGCGCCCTGGATGGTCGCTTCCGGCGGCTCCGCCGCGTTCCGGCTGCTGCCCGGCCTCGCGAGTGCCATGTCCCAGGGCCGCGAACTGCCGGTGGGTGCCGCCCTGGTCGCCGCCGCGGGCGCCGTCGGCCTCATGACCCTGCTGCGGCCCGACGTGACACCCCCACCTGGCCGGTCTGTGCCGACTGCGGCCACCGCGCGGCTGGCCGCGACCCTGGGCACCGCAGTGGTCGCCATCGCCCTCGCCGTTCTGTCCAACGACCGGGTGGCCGGGCGGATGCAAACCGGGTTCACGGGCAACGGGCGGCTGTCCGAGCCCGGTGATCTGCTGCGGCAGTGGATTCAGCTCGGCGCCTGGACCCTGCCCACCGGCTCCGCTCCCGGGCGCTGGTTGCTGTACCGGCTCGGCGACGTGGCGCTGCTCGCCCTGCTCTGGTGGGGGCTGCGGCTGCTGCCGGTCCTGCTCGACCGCGTCACCTACCCCGCCTACTCGCTCGGCGCCGTCGCCGCCACCACCCTGGGCGTGGTGGCGAGCGGACTCTGGCACTCGCTGCTCTCCTATCAAGGCAGCACCGGTGGCCCCCTGCTCTACTACGTCTCCGTAGGTCAAGGTGTGTCGGCGGCTCTCGTCTTCGGCATCCTCGCCGGCTGCGCCGGCACGATGACCGTCCGGATCCGCAGCCGCGCACAGCAGCCCGCCCCGCCCACACCGCAAACCGAACCGGCCTGACCGGCCAAGCCGACCAGGCCGAAGAACAGGTACCGACAGGCCACAGGGCGCTGAGCGGAGTGCCCACGACAGGCTCGGCCACAGTGCAGCTGCAACCCGACTCCGTCGGCGGACGGCATTGCGGACCCCGGCTTGCCGTCCCTCCCCTGCCCGCCGGTCTCTTCGGCGCGCGCACGACAGCGAGAGGTGCAGTCGGCGGACGACCGGCCATGGAAGCCACCCACCGTGGCCGTGCTCGGGCTCAGAGCCGGAAGTTCCAGGGGCGCGGCCCAGCAAGGTGCACAGAAGGCGGGAGTGGCAGGTTCACTCGACAATGGCCGCGCAGAGCCTCGAACTATCGCCGACCGGCAACCTGGGTGTTGCCCGCTCCGAACACCGAGTGGTGTCAGTTCCGCCCGCACAAGACCAAGTCGGGAGAAAGCTCTCCGTCTTCTGTCCGCACGGCCTCGATGAGAGGGGGAAGGTGGGGTATCCGGGAGAGGACGACGCTGTTCGGCTCCCCTCCAAGGAGGTCTGCGCTGTGCTCTCGCTCAAGCGCTTGCTCGACCGCAGTCTGACCGCGCAGGCGACCCTGGTGTTCCTGCTGGGACTGGGCATCACCGCACTGTTCCGCAAGGACGAGCACCCGGCACTCTGGGTGTTCCACAGCGCTCTCTACACCGGGGTCGCCGTCGCGTTCCTGGCCGTTCAGCGCCGCCGGGCCGCCCGAGCCGTGGGCACCGACGCGGGCGGACTGGCCGATCTGAACCGGAAGATCCGACACCATGAGGTGCCGCAGGACCCCGAGGAGCAGGCGGCCATGCGACGGCTGGTCGCCGAGCAGCTCGGCCAGTTCGAGCGGGCGGGCAAGTGGCTGCCGTACTGGTTCGGCGTCATGGGCCTCGTGGCGGTCGGCATGTTCGTCCTGGGGGCCGTCAGTGGGTCCCTCGTCTTCCCCCTTCTCGTCGCGGTCGGCATGGTCACGCTGTGCTCCTGGGTCCTGTGGATGCGCCACCGCTCCTCGGACCGCCTCCGCCGCATGCGTCAGGCCCTGCGGCAGCAGTGACGGCCAGGCAGGGCGGGGCAGGGCGGGGCGGTGGGCAGGTCCCCGGACTCAGGGGCCTTTGGAAGCGGTGAACTCACGTGGGGGGCACCGGCAGGGCAAGGCGTGAGGGCACGGCCCGGAATGGGTGACCGTGGTTCGGTCGGGCAGTTGCGACAACTCAGGGCGTGTACGCGGGCCGTGTGGTGGCCTGGGCCTTCTGCCTGTTGCTGAATCTGGTCCGAGGTGAGGGATCGGCCCGGCAGATGGTGCTGCTGCTGGGGGCTGCTCGCCGTTCCTCGTCCTGCTGGTGTCGTCGACCTGGTGCCTCTGGGAGGCCGGGGCGCACCGGGGGGCCGAGCGGGTCCGGGCCGGGACCTGCGCGTGGCCTGCCCGAGCTGCGGCGGGAGTCCGGCCTCCGGGGCGGGTGCCCAGTTCGCGGGGGCGGCTCGCCTCGGTGGCGTGGTGGAGCTGCTCTGCTGTTGTCAGACCCTTCTGCCACGATCGGTGCATGGGATTCTTCGACGATCTGGTGTTACCGGAGGAACCGGCCGCCGAGCGGACGGTATTGGTCCGGCTGGGCCCGCCGGAAGAGGACGCCGGGCGGTACGCGCCGCCGGTTGACTGGTTCGCTCCAGTGCTGCTGTCGCAGCTCGAGGTGCTCGGCGCCGGTCCGGACACGAAGGTGCTGCTTACGGGATGGTCCGTGTGGCCACAGGCAGCCACCCTGCATCTGGCGGTCTTCCGCAGGACCCGCCAGCACAGCGCTGCTGCGGGGCGGCAGTCCGGGTTGCGGGTGGGCCTGCTGTTCTCCGACGGCCGTCGGGTGACCTCGCTGGACGGCACGACGGACCGGAGGGTGGAGTTCACCGGTCCGCAGGGACAGGTGACCGTGGCATCGACACCGCAAGCGGTCGGGCTGATCCCGCTGGATCCCGGTTTGCACCATCCCCGCCGATCCCTCTTCAAGACCGACGTCGACCTGTATCTGGCAGAGCTCCCGCCCGCCGGAGAGGCTCAGTTGGTGGTGGAGTGGCCGGACGAGGGGATTGCCGAGACCCGCACCTCGGTCGACGTGGCGGCCCTCCATGCCGCCTCGACGCGGGCGCTCGAGGTCTGGCCGGCGCTCGAGCCGCCGGATCCGTCAGAGCAGCCGGGCGCCTTCGGGTACGTGGAGGTGAGCGGACCGCCCGCTTTCCTGGCGCCGCCCCTGACTCGGCACCAGCGCGAGACGCTGCGCCGCCAGGAGGAAGCCCGCAGGCGCTCTGTGCCGCGGGCCGACTGGCAGCAACTGGGTTACCAGGACTGGGGGGACGCGGCCCTGATCCGTGCTCGGCTGGACGCAGGGGCACCGCCCGACGCACGCGTCGGATGGCGTGGCACCACTCCGCTGCATCTGACGGCGGAACAAGGGGCAGCGGAAGCGGTCGCCGCGCTCGTGTCGCATCACGCGGAGGTCGACGCACGCGACGACGACGGACACACACCGCTGTGGTACGCCGCCTGCAGCGTGGACGAGGGCAGCGTCCGAGCGCTGATCGGCGCCGGGGCCGATGCGTGGACACCGCAGAGCGGGCCCTGGTCCCCGGGCCGGCTGCTGCTGACCACGTCGCTCGCGCCACTCGTCGCGGATCTGCCGGGGGCGGTGGAGCTGACCGCCGAGGAAGCCGCGGCGTTCACAGCGGCGGACGCGCTCATCGCGGCCTTCGGCGAGCAGGAGCTGTGGACCGAAGGGCTCGGCGTCTGCTTCGTGACGGGCCTGAGCGAGGACGAGGTGATCCGGCGGCTCGGCGCCGACCCCGCGCAGTGCCCGAAAGCAGACGCCGAGCATGCGCCCTTCGATCCGATGGACTACGACGAGTCCCTCCGCTACGTGGGCGTGACGAGCGTGCCGGGGGCACCTGGCGGCTGCGCGATCACGCAGGACGGCTATATGCCGAGCGACGACGCCGTACTGCGGGCGATATCGGCGGGCACCGCGGCCTACGGAATGTACTTCAACCCCAAGGGCGGGACATTCGGCACCCTCACCCGCGACGGCGAAATCGTCGAACACGAGGAGATAGGTCTCCATCCGGACAGCCCCGACCCGGCCACGCATTGGCACTTCCGCTTCTGGCAGCGCCGGTCCACCTTCCCGCACGACGCCGACACACTCGCCTACGCCTGTGCCGCAGCCGGGCTGCGGATCCACGACGGCCAGGAAGTCGCGGATCGCCGCGCCCCGCGCCGCTGGGTGCCACTGCCTTCGCAACTCCGGCGCTGAGAGGCCCCGGGCCATGGGCCAGGGAGGCGCTCATGTCCAGGGAGGCAGGAGCGCCTCCCCGCCCCTGCGCGGCGCGCTTCCACCCACCCGCGAACCGGCGAGCCAACATCTCTCCGGCGGATCCGCCGGATGGGACACTGCTCAAGCCAGTCAGTCGGCCCCGCCGCTCACTCGCCCTCTTCTTCGCAACGGTCGCTGCTACAGCGGAAAAGAGCACTGGTGACACCGATTCGACGCCCCACCCGTCATGAGACGACAGTGCTGGTTCTGCTGTGCGCGACCGGGAGGGGCGTACAGCGTGGCACCTGATGCCAAATACAGCAGGGGGTGGTCTACCCGGAGCGGTCAGCGGGGCGTGGGCGACCCCGTCCGGGTCGAGGCCGTTGGAGTAGAACTTCCCTGTCGTGGCGGTGAACCAGGGCCTGGAGGCCGTCCGCCTTCTCCACCTCGTCCAGGGCTGCACCGACGGCGGCGAGCCAGTCGGGGTGGAAGCGGTTCTCGCCGCAGCTTACGGACGGCACGCTCGCCCGCGCCTTCCGTGTGGTCGCCGTGAAGAACCCGGATACAGACGTCCGGCCCGTGCCGGCGCATGGCCGCGCGGTAGCCCGGTGTCGGTCGGTGGCGATGACGCCCTTGCCGCCGTCGACGTAGACGATCTCGCGATGACCGAGGCCGACCCCGGTGGTCGACGATCTGGCCCACCCCGGCGTCGTCCGCGGTACGCACGGCGTCCAGCGCGGTGTCGGCGGGTGTCACGCCGGCAGCGAGCGGTATGCGCTGCCGTGCCGGTGTCCGGGTCAGAGGCGTTCGACGATGGTCACGTTGGCCTGGCCGCCGCCCTCGCACATCGTCTGCAGGCCGTAGCGGCCGGCGGTGCGTTCCAGTTCGTGCAGGAGCGTGGTCATCAGCCGGGTTCCGGTGGCTCCGAGCGGGTGGCCGAGGGCGATGGCACCGCCGTTGACGTTGACCTTCTCGGGGTCGGCGCCGGTCTCCTTCTGCCAGGCCAGTACCACTGGGGCGAAGGCCTCGTTGATCTCGACCAGGTCGATCTCGGCGAGCGTCATCCCGGACTTCTTCAGCGCGTACGCGGTGGCCGGGATCGGGGCGGACAGCATGCGGATCGGATCCTCGCCGCGCACCGAGAGGTGGTGGATGCGGGCCCTGGGGGTCAGACCGTGGTCCCGTACGGCCCGCTCCGACGCGAGGAGTACGGCCGAGGCGCCGTCGGAGATCTGGGAGGAGAGGGCGGCGGTCAGCCGGCCGCCCTCCACCAGGGGTTGCAGTCCCGCCATCTTCTCCCGGCTGGTGTCGCGGCGCGGACCCTCGTCGTGGGTAACGTCGCCGTATGCGACCGTCTCCCGGACGAAGCGGCCCTCGTCGATGGCCCTGATCGCCCGCTGGTGGGAGCGGAACGCGAACTCCTCCATGGCCTCCCGGGTGATGTCCCACGTGCGGGCGATCTCCTCGGCGCCCAGGAACTGGTTGACCGGCCGGTCGCCGTAGCGGGCCCGCCAGCCCCGGGAGCCGGCGAACGGGCCCTCGGTCAGGCCCAGTGGTTCGGCGGCTTGGCGGGTGGCGAAGGCGATGGGGATCTGCGACATGTTCTGCACGCCGCCGGCCACGACCAGGTCCTGGGTGCCGGACAGGACGCCCTGGGCGGCGAAGTGCAGGGCCTGCTGCGAGGAGCCGCACTGGCGGTCGACGGTCACACCGGGCACTTCCTCCGGCAGCCCGGCGGCCAGCCAGCAGGTGCGCGCTATGTCACCGGCCTGCGGGCCGACGGTGTCGAGGCAGCCGAACACCACATCCTCGACGGCGGCCGGGTCGACGCCGGAGCGCTCCATCAGGGCGGTCAGCACGTGTGCGCCGAGGTCGGCCGGGTGGACGGCGGACAGTGCGCCGCCCCGCCGGCCGACCGGAGTGCGTACCGCTTCGACGATGTAGGCCTCGGCCATGGCGTCTCCTCCTGTGTGTCCGCGATGTGCAGGACTGCCTATGAGTCGTGCAGTGCGATGCCCTCCAGCACCATCGACAGGTACTGGCGGGCGATCTCCTCGGGACTGTGCCGGCCGCCCGGCCGGTACCAGGACGCGGCGACCCAGACCGTGTCGCGCACGAAGCGGTAGGTGAGCCGTACGTCCAGGTCGGCGCGGAAGACCTTCGCGGCCACTCCGCGCTCCAGCGTGCCCAGCCACGCCTTCTCGAACTTCTGCTGCGACTCCACGAGATAGGCGAAGTGCGGCTGGGTCCCGAGGTGTCTGGACTCCTTCTGGTAGATGGCGACCGCGTCGAGGTGCCGGTCGATCTCCCGGAAGGACTCGGTCACGAGCGCCTCCAGCGTCTCCCTCGGGCCGAGCCCGGCGCCGAGTACGGCGTCGTACCGGGCCCAGAGCTCGTCCAGGAAGCCGGAGAGGATCTCGTCCAGCATCGACTCCTTGGAGTCGAAGTGGTAGTAGAGGCTGCCCGCCAGCATCCCCGCCGCGTCCGCGATCTTCCGGACGGTAGTGGCGTTGTAGCCCTGCGCGGCGAAGACCTGGGCCGCGATGGCCAGGAGTTCCTCGCGCCGCTCGGGCGGGCTCACCGTGGTCTTCTTGTGGTCGCTGTTGCTGCTTTTCGGCACGGGACCATTCTCGCCTCACGGGTGCTGGCTGCTGACCGACAGGACCTCGCCGGTCAGGTACGACGAGTAGCCGCTGGCCAGGAACACGATCACGTTGGCCACCTCCCACGGTTCGGCGTGGCGCCCGAAGGCCTCGCGGCCGGTCAGTTCCTCCAGCAGTTCCGGGGTGGTGACCTTGGCGAGGTGCGGGTGCATGGCCAGGCTCGGGGAGACGGCGTTCACCCGCACTCCGTAGGCGGCTGCCTCCACCGCGGCGCACCGGGTGAGGGCCATGACGCCGGCTTTCGCGGCGGCGTAGTGGGCCTGTCCCCGCTGGGCGCGCCAGCCGATCACCGAGGCGTTGTTGACGACGACGCCGCCGGCGCCCGCGGCCTTCATGCGGCGCAGTGCGGCCCGAGTGCAGCGGAAGGTGCCGTTGAGGGTGACGTCGAGGACCTTGTTCCATTGCTCGTCGGTCATGTCGACGAGGTCGGCGGTGCCGCCGAGGCCCGCGTTGTTGACCACGATGTCCAGGTGTCCGTGGTGCTCTTCGGCGTGCTCGAACAGTGCGGTGACCTGGTCGTCGTCGGTGACGTCGCAGGGCCGTGCGGTGACGCGGTCCGTGCCGAACTCGGCGGCCAGCTCCGCCGCGCACTCCTTCAGGCGGCGGGCGTGGGCGTCGGAGATCACGACCCGTGCGCCTTCCTCCAGCAGCCGCCGGGCGGTGGCGCCGCCGATCCCGGCACCGGCCGCGGCCGTGACGACGGCGGAGCGGCCGGTGAGCAGCTGGTGGCCGGGCAGGTACGGCGGTGGGGCCGAGGTCATGGGCGTACCTCCTTCGGCAGGCCGAGGAGGCACTCGGCGTGGACCTCCTCCGCGGTGCTCATGCGCGGCTCCCGGCGACTCTCGACGGCTGACGTGCCGTACGTTAACCTACCAAACACTTGTTAGGGAAGGAGGTTGCGGATGTCCACCGACCGCACTGCGCCCCCCGAGCCCGTCCGTTTCGAGCGCCGCGGCGCCGTCGCCCTGGTGACGATGGACCGGCCCGAGTACCGCAACGCCCAGAACTCCGCGATGACCTACGCCCTGGACCGGGCCTTCTACCGTGCGGCGGACGACGACGAGGTCAAGGTGGTGATCCTCGCCGGAGCGGGGAAGCACTTCTGCGCCGGCCACGACATCGGCACACCTGAGCGGGACGCGCACCTGCCGTTCGACCGCAAGGCCGGACTCTGGTGGGACCACGCGCACAAGTCGGGGGCCGAGAGCCGCTTCGCCCGCGAGTCCGAGGTGTATCTGGGCATGTGCCGGCGCTGGCGCGAGCTGCCCAAGCCCGTCATCGCCTCGGTACAGGGCGCGTGCGTGGCCGGCGGGCTGATGCTCGCCTGGGTCTGTGACCTGATCGTCGCCTCCGAGGACGCCTTCTTCGCCGACCCCGTGGTCCGTATGGGCATCCCAGGGGTCGAGTACTTCGCCCACCCGTGGGTGATGCCGCCTCGGATCGCCAAGGAGTTCCTCTACACCGGCGACCGGATGAGCGCGCGGCGCGCCTACGAGGTCGGCATGGTCAACCGGGTCGTGCCACGGGAGGAACTCACCCAGCACACCATGGAGTTGGCGGAGCGGATCGCGGCGATGCCCCGGATGGGGCTGGCGCTGACCAAGCGCGCCGTCAACCAGGCGGAGGACCTGCAAGGCCTGCACTCGGGGCTGGACTCGGTCTTCGGGCTGCACCATCTCGCCCACGCCCACAACGCCGAGACCGGCGACGACCCGCTCGGCGGGATGGACGTGCGCGCGATGAAGGAGGCCCGCCGCTGATGGACCTCGACTTCACCGCCGCCGAGGACGCCTTACGCGCCGAGGCCCGGGACTGGCTCGCCGCCCGTGTGCCGTCCGTTCCGCTGCCGTCGCTGGAGACCGCCGAGGGGTTCGCCGCCCACCGGCAGTGGGAGGGCATGCTGTTCGCCGACCGCTGGTCGGTGGTCTCCTGGCCCGAGCAGTTCGGCGGCCGGGGCTCCTCCCTGCTGGAGTGGCTGATCTTCGAGGAGGAGTACTACCGGGCCGGCGCGCCCGGCCGGGTCTCGCAGAACGGCATCAACCTGCTCGCCCCCACGCTCTTCGAGTACGGGACCGACGAGCAGCGTGAGCGCGTCCTGCCGTCCATGGCGAGCGGTGAGGTGGTCTGGGCGCAGGCCTGGTCCGAGCCGGAGGCGGGGTCCGACCTGGCCTCGCTGCGGTCCGTAGCCGTACGGACGGAGGGCGGCTGGCGCATCAGCGGGCAGAAGACGTGGTCGTCCCGGGCGGCCTTCGCCGACCGCGCGTTCGGGCTGTTCCGCAGTGACCCGGAAGCGGACCGGCCGCACCGGGGCCTTACGTACCTGATGTTCCCGTTGGACGCGGACGGGGTGACCGTGCGGCCCATCGGGCGGCTGGACGGCAAGCCCGCCTTCGCCGAATTGTTCCTCGACGACGTCTTCGTGCCGGACGAGGACGTCATCGGCGAGCCGGGGCAGGGTTGGCGGGTCGCCATGAGCACCACCGGCAACGAGCGGGGGCTGACCCTGCGCAGCCCCGGTCGCTTCACGGCCGCGGCCGACCGGCTCACCTCGCTGTGGCACTCCACCGCGGACCCCGATGCGGGCGTCACCGCGCTTGGTGACCGGGTCGCTGACGCGGTCATCGGCGCGCGGGCCTACCAGTTGTTCGCCTACGCCCACGCCTCGCGCATCACCGCCGGCGGGGT
Organism: Streptomyces qaidamensis; assembly: GCF_001611795.1. Classification (NCBI taxonomy): domain Bacteria; kingdom Bacillati; phylum Actinomycetota; class Actinomycetes; order Kitasatosporales; family Streptomycetaceae; genus Streptomyces; species Streptomyces qaidamensis. The sequence goes on from NZ_CP015098.1 coordinate 213,848, forward strand.
GATCGCCGCCGGCGGGTCGATCGGCGCCGAGTCCAGCCTCAACAAGGTCTTCTGGTCCGAGCTGGACATCGCCCTGCACGAGACCGCCCTTGATCTGCTCGGCCCCTACGGCGAGCTTTCCGACGAGGCCACCGAGGCGCCCGCGCACGGCAGTTGGGCTGAGGGCCACACCTTCTCGCTGGCCGGGCCGATCTACGCCGGCACCAACGAGATCCAGCGCGACATCATCGCCGAACGGCTGCTCGGCCTGCCGAAGGGGCGCCGGTGATGCGTTTCCTTCTCGACGGCGAGCAGCGGGAGTTCGCACGCACCCTGGACGGCATGCTGGGATCCGCCGGCACACCCGGCGTCGTACGGTCCTGGGCGTCCGGCGATCACGGACCCGGACGTGCCCTGTGGGGCAGGCTCGGGGAGGCCGGCGTCTTCGCCCTCGCCGTTCCGGAGGAGCATGAGGGTGTGGGGCCGTTGCCCGTCGAACTGGCCGTCGCTTTCGGTGAGCTGGGCCGGCATGCCGTACCCGGTCCGCTGGCCGAGACGGCCGCCGCCGGCGCTTTGCTGGGCCGGCTCGGCGGGGACGCGGCCCACGTCTGGCTTCCGCAGCTCGCGTCGGGCAAGGCCGTGGCGTCCCTGTGCGTCCTGTCGCCCGGGGGCAGCCCGTACGCCCTGGACGCCGACGCCGCGGACGCGGTGTTCGTCGTGGACGGCGACACCGTACGGCTCGCGGACTCGCACGGCCCGGTGCAGCCGTCGGCCGATCCGGCGCGGAGGCCGGCCCGCCCGCTCGGCGGAGTCGTGTTCGCCCAGGGGCCCGCGGTGACCGCGGCCGCCGCGTACGCCGCCGATGTGGCTGCGCTGGTGACGGCGGCTCAGGCCCTCGGGCTGGGACGAGCCCTGCTGGAACGCACGGTGGAGTACGTGCGGCAGCGCACCCAGTTCGGGGTGGCCGTCGGCTCGTTCCAGGCGGTGAAGCACCGTCTGGCCGACACCCTCATCGCCCTGGAGTTCGCCCAGCCGCTGGTCTACGCCGCCGCCCTGGCCCTTGCGGCGGACGATCCGGCGGCGGGCCGGGAGGTCGCCGCGGCGAAGGTGTCGGCCTGCGAAGCGGCGTACGGGGCGGCGCGTACGGCCCTTCACCTCCACGGCGCTGTCGGCTACACCGCGGAACCGGACCTGTCCCTGTGGATTCGCAAGGCCCGTCCTCTGCGCACCGCCTGGGGTACTCCGGCCGTGTGCCGAGCCCGGGTACTGGCAGGCGGAACCCTGCGATGAAGCGGGCGGCCCGTCCTCACATCACGGTCGGGAGTCTGCCGAGCGTGGCGTGTGCCTCGGTCATGATCCTGTCGACGAGTTCGGCGCAGGACGGCAGGTCGTCGATGATCCCCCCGACCTGGCCGCAGGCCATCACGCCCAGGTCGGTGCGGCCGTCGACCATCGCGGCCTTGAGCAGCATCGGGGTGTTGGCGGCCAGCAGGACCTGGCTCCAGGTCAGTTCCTTGCCGTGCTTCATGACCAGGCCGTCGCGCACCAGGCCGGCCCAGCTCAAGCCGGACTCCCGTTTGAAGGCGGAGGCGTGCCGCAGGGCGCGCAGCAGGGAGGCCGCGCGGCCGGAGCGCTCCAGCGCGTCCACCAGGTCGGTGCGCAGCATCCGGTGGGGCAGGCCGTCGACCTTGGTGGTGACGGTGACGTCCTGGACACCCGCCGCCAGGTAGCGGGCCTTGACCGCGTCGGGGACGGTGCTGTCGGAGGTGAGCAGGAAGCGGGTGCCCATGGCCACGCCGGCGGCGCCGTAGGCCAGGGCCGCCACCAGTCCGCGTCCGTCCCGGAAGCCGCCGGCGGCGATCACGGGGATGTCCACGGCGTCCACGATCTGCGGCAGCAGCACCGTGCTGGCGACGCTGCCGGTGTGGCCGCCGCCCTCGCCGCCCTGCACCAGCACGGCGTCGGCGCCCCAGGCCGCGACCTTCTCGGCATGCCGCCGGGCGCCCACCGAGGGGATGACGACCACGCCGGCGTCCTTCAGACGGGTGATCAGCTCCGGTCGCGGCGCGAGAGCGAACGAGGCCACCTTCACGCCCTCGTCGAGGATGATCCGCACCCTCTCCCCCGCGTCCGAGGCGTCGGCCCGGAGGTTGACTCCGAAAGGCGCGTCGGTGCGGGACCTGACCTCGCGCACGGCCGAGCGGAGCCGCTCCGGGGCCATGGTGGCGGATGCGAGGATGCCCAGGGCTCCGGCGTTGGCGGCGGCGGAGACGAGTCGGGGCCCGGCCACCCATCCCATGCCGGTCTGGACGATGGGGGTGCGCACTCCGACGAGTCGGGTGAGGGCCGTGGCGATCGCGGAGTCGCTCATGCGGGCACCTCACGGTCGCGGGCGCCCTTCGGGTCGATGACCTCCCGGACGAGGCGCAGCTCCTCGGTGGCGGGCTCACGGGTGTACGGCACTTCGTCCGGGACGGTGAGGGCGAAACCGGTGGCCTTCAGGATCTGCTCGACGGTGACCCCCGGGTGCCTCGAGCGCAGCCGCATCGAGTGGTCCGGGGTGGCGAAGTCGAAGACGCCCAGATTGCTGACCACCTCCGGGACGTGGTGGAAGCGGGTGGCCGACGGGCCGGCCTCGGCCGCACGGTCGTAGCCGACTCCGCACACCATGTCGACCTGCTCCACGAAGGCGCGCGGGGAGTGCTTGGGCACCCAGTAACTGGTCGTATTGTTCAGGGTGTTGACGGGGGCACCCCGGACGCCCAGCAGCTGTCGTGCGGGGCGGGCCCAGTCGCCGATGCAGGAGATGTTCTGGTTGCCGTGGCGGTCGATCTGGCCGGCGCCCATCATCACGTGCCGCCGTCCCGTGGCGACGAGGGCCAGGTGCTGGCGGTAGGGCAGCCAGCCCTCCACCACCTGGGCGCGGGCACCGAGCGCAGGGACGTCGCCGATGAGCAGTGCCTCGCCGTCGGTGAGCAGCAGGTCGGGCGCGAACGTCAGCTTCGCCAGCCGGGCGCCGATGGCGGGGACGGTGCCCATGGGGCTCGCCAGGATTTCCCCGGAATGACGCCAGGCCTCCGCGCAGGCCACCACGCAGTACTCGGCGCGTGTCACGCCGGTCGTCGTCGCACCGCCGCTCATGACTGCTGCTCCTCGTGGAAGGCCTTGACGGCGGCCTGGTACGCCTCTTCGTCGCCGGACAGGAACCGCTCGGAGAACCCCTGCCAGGCCTGCGCGTCGCGGGCGGCCCGGGCGTAGGCCTGCTGGAACGCCTCGTCGCGGTCATGGTCCGGGACACAGGAGGTGAAGTGCGCCCCGTTCGGGGTTTGTACGACGCCGTTCACGAAGGCCCGTTTGATCAGCAGCGTCTGCGGGCCCGCCTCCTTGAGCAGGTCGGCGGTGTCCACGATCCGCTCGCAGGAGACGTAGGAGGCGGCAGCGGCCTGGCAGAAGAGGTCGTCGAAGTACGGGTCGGGGCCGAGGTACTGCGCGTTGCCCTGTGGGTCCGCCCGGTTGAGGTGGACGAGCGCGGCGTCCAGGCACAGGGCAGGGACCGCGACGAGTTCCTCGGCGTCCTCGTAGGGTGAGGTGACGGTGCGCAGGTGCGGGTTGACCTTCATCACGTCGGAGCCGAGGCCGGCCCTGACCGGCAGGAACGGCAGCCGCTGGGCGGCGGCGGTCAGGCCCCACATGAACATGGCCTCGTCCAGTTCCACCAGGTCGAAGGCCCCGCGCTGCCGGGCAGCGGTGAAGTGCGGTTCCAGGGCGACGGAGTCCAGGGTGGCGAACGGGGCCACGAGGGTGCGGATCCGTCCCGCCGCGGCGAGCAGGCCGACGTCGGGACCGCCGTAGGACACCACGGTCAGGTCGGTGACGTCGGAACGTAACAGTGCGCGGATCAGGGCCATCGGTTTGCGGCGCGATCCCCAGCCGCCGATGCCCAGAGTCATGCCGGAACGGAGCCGGCCGACCACTTGCTCGGCGGTCATCGTCTTGTCGCTCAACGCGATCCCCCTTCTGGCGACTTGGGCTACTTGGACGGCTTAGACGGTTCGGACGGCTTGGCCGGCTGGGACGACGTTGACGGCTTGGACGACCGGGACGACACGAACGCCTCGCGGTACCGGTCCGACACGCCGCTGAGGTTGGCCTCGAACGTGAAGCCCTGCTCGAAGCGGTAGCTGCGGCGGACGTCCACCGGGTCGATGCCGTTGATCGACGCCTTGGCGAGGCGGACGAGCAGGCCGTCCTTGGCGGCGATCTCCCTGGCCAGCTCCATGGCCGCGGCGTGCAGCCGCTCGCGCGGGACGACCCGCCACACCGAGCCGTGGCGGTGCAGTTCGTCGGCCGTCACGGTGCGCGAGGTGTAGTAGAGCGTCCGCATCAGGTGCTGGGGGACCAACCGGGCCAGGTGGGTGGCCGCGCCGAGCGCACCCCGGTCCAGCTCCGGCAGGCCGAAGGTCGCGTCGTCGCTCGCCACGATCGAGTCGGCGTTGCCGACCAGGCCGATGCCGCCGCCCACACAGAAGCCCTGCACGGCGGCGACGACGGGGACCTCGCAGTCGTAGACCGCTGCGAACGCCTCATAGCAGCCGCGGTTGGTGCCGACGAGCGCCGTGTACCCCTCCGTGCGCTGCATCTCCTTGATGTCGGCGCCGGCGTTGAACCCGCGCCCCGTCGCGGTGAGGACGACGCAGCGCACGCCCGGATCGGACCCGGCCGCGCGCACCGCGGCGGCCAAGTCGTACCAGCCCTGCACAGGAAGGGCGTTGACCGGCGGGAAGTCCACGGTGATGACGGCGATGCCCTCTTCGGGGCTTGCGGTGGAGACACCCATGGGCGCATCAGCTACCTTTCCACCAAACGTTTGTTAGGCATGAAGGTAGCAGCGGAGTACGCCTCGCGGGAGGTCCCCCATGGCAACGATCACCGATCTGAGCGGACGCGTCGCGGTGGTCACCGGCGGAACGAGGGGCGTGGGCGCGGGCATCACCCGGGCACTGCTGGAGGCCGGAACCCAGGTGGTGACCTGCGCCCGGCGCCCCGCGGACCGGCCAGTCGAAGCGGCTGGGCGCACCGCCCGGTTCCTCCCGGTCGACCTGCGTGACGCGGACGCCGTCGGCGCCTTCTTCACGCACGTGCGGGGCGAGTACGGCAGGCTGGACGTCCTCGTCAACAACGCCGGGGGCACGCCGTACCGGATGCTCGAGGAAGGCGGGGCCGAACGGCACGCACGCGTCGTCGAGTTGAACCTGCTCGCTCCCCTGACCGCCTCCCTCGCCGCCTACGAGCAGATGCGCACCCAGCCCGGCGGCGGGTCGATCGTCATGATCGGCAGTGTCAGCGGCAGCCGTCCGTCACCGGGCTCGGCGGCCTACGGCGCGGCCAAGGCGGGGCTGGAGCAGCTGGCCCGCAGCATGGCCGTGGAATGGGCCCCGCTGGTCAGGGTCAACACCCTGGTCCTCGGCATGGTGCGCACGGAGCTGTCGCATCTGCACTACGGCGACGAGGACGGTGTCGCGGCCGTCGGCCGCACGGTGCCGCTCGGCCGGCTCGCCGACCCGGACGAGGTGGGCGACGCCTGCGTCTTCCTCGCCTCCGATCGCGCGGCGTACATCAGCGGCGCGAGTCTGCTCGTCCATGGCGGCGGTGAACGCCCCGCCTTCCTCGACGCCGCCACCGCCGGCAACTGAACTCGCTTTCCAGACTTCCCAGCGGAAGGACCCAGAGCATGTCCGGACTGTGCAGCGAACGTGTCGCGATCGTCACCGGGGCGGGGCGCGGACTGGGCCGGGCGCACGCCCTCGCCTTCGCCGCCGAGGGTGCGAAGGTCGTGGTGAACGACCTTGGTGTCGGCCTCGACGGGACCGGTTGCGGGACGAGGCCCGCCCAGCTCGTCGTCGACGAGATCGTCGCCCGCGGAGGACAAGCGCTCGCCCATGCCGGGGACATCGCCACGACGGAGGGCGCGGCCTCGTTGATCCGCGCCGCCATCGAGACCTACGGCCGCCTCGACACCCTCGTCAACAACGCCGGGTTCCTGCGCGACCGCATGCTGGTGAACCTCGGCGAGGACGACTGGGACGCCGTCATGCGCGTCCACCTCAAGGGACACTTCCTTCCCCTGAGGTACGCGGCGGCCCACTGGCGGACGGAGGCCAAGACGGGCCGTGTTCCGACGGCCCGGGTCGTCAACACCAGCAGCGGAGCAGGGTTGTCGGGGAGCGTCGGCCAGGGCAACTACTCCGCGGCCAAGGCCGGGATCATCGGACTGACACTGGTCGCCGCCGCCGAGATGCGCCGCTACGGCGTCCTGGTCAACGCCATCGCCCCGGCGGCGCGTACCCGGATGACCGAGGCGACGTTCGCCGAGACCATGGCGGCCCCTGACACCGGCTTCGACGCCATGGCCCCGGAGAACGTGTCCCCGCTCGTCGTGTGGCTCGGCTCCGCGGCCTCCGCCGGTGTGACGGGGCGGGTCTTCGAGGCTGAGGGCGGTCGCATCACGGTCATGGAAGGGTGGCGCCCCGGTCCCACGGCGGACAAGGGAGCCCGGTGGTCCCCTGCCGAGGCCGGAGAGACAGCGCTGAAGCTCCTGGCGGAGGCGACGATTCCGGAGCCGGTGTACGGGGCGCATTGAGCTCCGGCGGATGAAGGGGCATCCCTGGCGGCCGGCCACCTCCCCAACGCATGCCCAGTGGGGCTCGGTTGGCGACGGCATCATGAGCCGTGGATTGAACATCGGAAGCTACGCATCTGGCGGGGCGCCTACTTGAAGTCGGCGAAGCGGGAAGCATCAGCATCTCCGCCGGTGACGAACTGAGGATCTGGGTCACCTGCCAGCCGCACGAGGGCCGGCCCTCCGGACTCCGGCAACGAGCGGATGGCGCACCCGGTCGATGGTGGGTCGGCAGTGCTTGCCGTCCCGCCCTCGGCGACTCCCCGCGCCCCCAAGACGCTCCTCGCTACTCCGCCGTGTTGCGCGCCAGCGCGTTGTTACCGGTCGAGTTGTGCACACTGAAGCTCACCGCGTCCGAGCGGTAGCGGTCGTCCGACCACTCGACCGGGCGTCCTTCGCGGGTGGTTGTGATCCTGCGAACCCTGAGCAGCGGGCTGGTGCGGCGGATGCCGAGCAGTGCGGCGTCCTGGGCGCCGGCCGCGACCGCGTCGATGACGTGCTCGCCGTAGGCGAAGACCAGCCCTGTGTCGTGATAAAGGCGCTGGGTGACGGAGGGGCAGTCGGGCTCGATCGTCTCGACGGCCGGGGAGATCCAGTCGGCGTAGACCGTGCGTTCCAGCAGTACCGGTTCGCCGTCCAGGCCCCGCACCCGCAGGACGTTCAACACCGGGATTCCTTCACGGAGTTGCAGGCGAACGGCGTCCTCGGCCGTCGCCGGGCGGTACTCCTGGCCCATCACACGCCCGGTGGCCTCGCGGCCCATCGCCTGCGCCCACTGGGCGAAGCTGCGCAGTTCGGCGAAGCTCTGGCTGCGGCGGCCGGCCAGCACGACGCGGCGGGCCCCCTGGCGGGAGCCGATGAGGCCCTCGGCGGTGAGGGCCGCGACGGCCTGGCGGACCGTGCCGCGGGAGACGCCGTAGTGGGCCGCGAGCTCCGCCTCGGAGGGCAGCCGGCTGCCGACGGTGTACTCCTCGCGGTCGATGGCCCGCCGCAGTTCGTCGGCGATGTGCTCGTGTCGCGCCGTCATGCTTCCCCTCTGAGTCGGCCGCTGTGCACAGCACAAGCAGCCTAAACGACATCCGTCGGGGATCCTTACCGGGGCGGAGCGAGGGCAAATCCAGGAGAAGTCTTGTGCCGGAGTTCACTGACAGGACATCTGCGGCGGGCCTACTTGGGGCCAACTTGTTCAGACAAGTCTCCCACGCCTCCTGATCCCTCGCGCGTCCCCCTGGAGCAGCCGTGTCCGTGTCCCTGCCGAGAACAGCCGTCCTGCGCGGTTCCCTCGCCGTCGTCGCCGCGCTCGCCCTGAGCGCCTGCGGCGCCGCCCCCGACAACGCGTCGGCCTCCGCCGACGGCAAGAGCGCCGCGACCACCGCCTCCGCCGCCGCCTTCGGCGGGATGGACAAGCTGGTCGCCGCGGCGAAGAAGGAGGGCACGCTGCACGCCATCGCGCTGCCCCGCGACTGGGCCAACTACGGCGCCCTCATCGACGGCTTCCAGAAGAAGTACGGCATCAAGGTGCAGGTCGAGAACCCGGACGCCGCCAGCCAGGACGAGATCAACGCCGTCACCTCGCGCAAGGGCCAGGACCGCGCGCCCGACGTCCTCGACCTCGGCAGTTCCTTCGCACTGAGCGCGGCCCGGCAGGGGCTGCTCGCGCCGTACAAGGTGCGGGGCTTCGCCGACATCCCCGAGGGGCAGAAGGACGCGCAGGGCCGCTGGTACAACGACTACGGCGGCTACATCTCCATCGGCTGCGACGCCAAGCGGGTCAAGCAGTGCCCGGCGACCTTCGCCGACCTGCTCAAGCCGCAGTACAAGGGCCAGGTCGCCCTCAACGGCAATCCCACCAAGTCCGGTTCGGCCTTCGCCGGCGTGTACGCGGCCGCTCTCGCGAACGGCGGTTCCTTCGACGACATCCAGCCCGGTCTCGACTTCTTCGCCAAGATGAAGAAGAACGGCAACTACACGCCCGTCGAGTCGACCCCGGCCACCGTCGAGAAGGGCGAGACGCCCATCAGCATCGACTGGGACTACCTCAACGCCGGGTACGCCGACGAGTTCAACTCCAAGGGGCTGAACTGGAAGGTGACGGTCCCGAACGACGGCAGGTTCGCCCAGTACTACTCCCAGGCCATCAACAAGGACGCCCCGCACCCGGCGGCGGCCCGCCTGTGGGAGGAGTACCTCTACAGCGCCGAGGGCCAGAACCTGTGGCTCAAGGGCTACGCACGCCCGGCGCTGATGGCCGCCATGGAGAAGGCCGGAACCCTCGACAAGGCCGCCGCCGCCAAGCTGCCCAAGGTCTCCGGCACGCCTGCCTTCCCGACCGAGGCCCAGCAGAGCAAGGCCAAGACCGTCCTCGCCGAGGGCTGGGGGAAGGCCGTCTCCGGATGACCGCCGCCCTTCCGAAGGCCGCTGCGGTGCCCGTCGCTTCGGTGAGGCGGCGGGGCCGCGCCTCCGGCCTGCTCGCCGTCCTGCCGCTCCTCGTCTTCACGGCGATCGCCTTCGGCCTGCCCGCCGCCGCCATGCTGAACGGTGCCTTCACCGTGAAGGCCCAGGCCACCGGCGCCGCGTCCTACAGCCTGGCCAACGTGACCACCTCGCTTCGGGGGCCGTACCTGACCGCGCTGCTCGGCAGCGTCAAGCTCTCCGCCGTCTCGGCCGCCGTCGCCGGCGCGGTCGGACTGCCGCTCGCCCACGCCGTGGTGACCTCACGCTTCCGTGCGCTGCGCCAGGCCGTGCTCACCGCCTCCGGGGTGCTCGCCAACTTCGGCGGTGTCCCGCTGGCCTTCGCCTTCGTCGCCACGCTGGGCAACGCCGGTGTGCTGACCCGGCACCTGGGCCTCACGGACACGGGCTGGGACCTCTACAGCTTCTGGGGTCTGGTGATCGTCTACCTGTACTTCCTGATCCCGCTGATGGTCCTCACCATCACCCCGGCCCTGGAGGGCCTGCGCTCCCAGTGGCGCGAGGCCGCCCACAACAACGGCGCCACCACCCTCCAGTACTGGCTGCACGTCGCCCTGCCGGTCCTCGCTCCCTCCCTGCTCGGCGGGCTCGTCCTGCTGTTCGGCAGTGCCTTCGCCGCGTACGCCACCGCCGCCGCCATGGTGGGCAGTTCCGTCCCGCTGGTCACCCTGCAGATCGCCGACGCCCTGTCCGGGAACGTGCTGGTGGGCCAGGAGAACGTGGCGCTCGCCCTCAGTCTCGACATGGTCCTCGTCGCCGGCCTGGTCATGGCCGTGTACCTGCCCCTGCAACGGAGGAGCGCGCGATGGCTCGCCTGAACCTGTGGCGCTGGGGCGTTCTGGCCTGCACCGGGCTGTACTTCCTGGTGCCGCTGGCCGCATCCGTCGTCTTCACGCTCGACGTGCCGAACCAGGGCATCACCTTCGATGCCTATACCCACATCTTCTCCACCGGCGGCTTCGGCTCCAGCCTGCTGCTCTCCCTGGAGCTGGCCGGCGCCACCATCGTGCTCGTCCTGCTGCTGATGGTGCCTGCCATGGTCGCGCTGCGGCTCGGCGCGCCCGGTCTGCGGCCGGTCGTCGAGGTGGTCTGCTCGCTGCCACTGGTCGTGCCGCCGATCGCGTTCGTCGCCGGTATCGGCACCGTCCTGAAGTGGGGGCCCGACCATCTCTCGCGCACCCCGCTGTTCCAGACCTTCGTGGCGATCCAGAACCCGGGTTTCCCGTTCGTACTGGTCCTCGCCTACGTCGTGATGGCCCTGCCGTTCGTGTACCGGGCCCTGGACGCCGGGCTGCGCGCCATCGACGTCCGCACCCTCGTGGAGGCCGCCCGCAGCTGTGGGGCGAGCCGGGCGCAGGCGCTGCTGCGGGCCGTGCTGCCGAACCTGCGCGGGGCTCTGCTGAACGCCTCTTTCCTGACGCTGGCGCTGGTGCTCGGTGAGTTCACCGTCGCCCAGTTGCTCGGCTTCCAGCCGTTCGCCGTGTGGATCGTGAACGTCAGCGGTTCCCAGGCCCAGCTGTCTGTCGCCGTCTCCGTGCTCAGTCTGCTCGTCACGTGGGTGCTGCTCCTCGCGCTGGCCGGCGTCGGCGGGCGTACCCGAACCACTTCCTCCCGGGAATGAACATGACCGCCACCTCTGCCCGCACGCCCCAGAAGCCGGTCGTCACCGATCAGGCCGCCGCCGTCGAGTTCCGTAGGTTGCGGCGGGAGTTCGGTCCGACCGTCGCCCTCGACGGACTCGACCTGGACGTACGTCCGGGTGAACTGCTCGCTCTGCTCGGCCCTTCCGGCTGCGGCAAGACCACCGCCCTGCGCATGCTCGCCGGGTTCGAACAGCCCGACGCCGGCCAGGTGCTGGTCGACGGCGAGGACGTCACCCGCGTCCCGGCCCACCGCCGGGACGCCGGCATGGTCTTCCAGTCGTACAGCCTCTTCCCCCACCTCGACGCCGTCGACAACGTCGCCTTCGGGCTGCGCATGCGCAGGGTGGGGGCTGCCGAACGGCGGTCTCTCGCCGCCGAGTTGCTCGACCTGGTGGGTCTCGGCGACAAGGGCGACCGTTTCCCGCACCAGCTCTCCGGCGGGCAGCAGCAACGCGTCGCCCTCGCCCGCGCGCTCGCCCTGCGTCCGCGCGTGCTGCTGCTCGACGAACCGCTCTCGGCACTCGATGCCAAGGTGCGCCTGACCCTGCGCGAGGAGATTCGCCGCCTCCAGCAGGAACTCGGCATCACCACCCTGTTCGTCACACACGACCAGGAGGAGGCCCTCTCCATGGCCGACCGGGTCGCGGTCATGCGCGCCGGGAGACTCGAACAGTGCGCTCCCCCGGCCGAGTTGTACGGGCGTCCCGCCACCGCGTTCGTCGCCGAGTTCGTCGGCACGATGAGCCGGATCCCCGGGCAGCTGCACGGCACGACGGTCGAGGTCCTCGGGCAGCGGCTGCCGGTTGACGGGGCAGTGCCCGCGACGCCGGAGGTGGATGTCCTGGTGCGGCCGGAAGCGGTGCACGTGACGGCGGACGAGCACGGCAGCGCCCGTGTGGTCGCCACGGCGTTCCTCGGCGCGGCCACCCGCCTCAGCGTGCGGCTGGCGAACGGCGTCGAGGTCAAGGCCGACCTGCCCACCCACGAGGCCGCCGTGCTCGGCGCCGGGGCCGCCGTACGAGTGTCGCTGCCCGACCGGCCGGTGCTGGTGGCCGAACGCTGAAGCTCATCCTGCCCGCCCCCCAGGTGAAAGAGACAGCCGTGAACCGACTTCCGCTCGAGGCCGTCCTGTTCGACATGGACGGCACACTCGTCGACACCGAACGCCTGTGGTGGGAGGCGGTGGCGGAGGTCGCCGGGCGGGAGCTGACCGAAGCGGACCAGCCGGACGTGCTCGGCCGACCGGTCGAGCACACCGCCGCGTGGCTGGCCCCGGAGACGCGCCGGTCCGCCACCGAGCTCGCCGCCGCTCTGCACCGGGCGTTCACCGACCGGGTCCGGACGGGAATCGTCCCCCGCCCCGGCGCCCTCGGCCTCCTCGACGCCCTCGCCCGCGACGGCATCCCGACGGCCCTGGTCACCGCCTCCCCCCGGGCCGTCGCCGACACCGTCCTCGCCGCCCTCGGCACCCGCCGCTTCGCGGTCTCCGTCACCGCGGACGACACCGAGCACACCAAGCCCGCCCCCGACCCCTACCTCGCCGCCTGCCGCGCCCTCGCCGCCGACCCCGCCCGCTGCGTGGCCGTGGAGGACACTCAGACCGGCGTGACCTCCGCGGAAGCCGCCGGATGCGCGGTGCTCGCGGTGCCCTCCCTGGCACCGATCGCCGCGGCGCCCGGACGTACGGTGCGCGGCAGCCTCGAAGACGTCACTCCTGAACGGTTGAGCGGCATGTTGCCCCGCGAACTGCGCGTGCTGAGCTGGAACCTCTGGCACGGGGGGACGAAGGTGGACGACCACCGGGCCAAGCAGCTCAAGGGCATCCTCGACACCGGGGCGGACGTCGTGGGCCTGCAGGAAACCGGCGGTACCGCGGCCGGGGAACTGGCCGAGGCCCTCGGCTGGCACCACCACGCGGCGGGCGGAAACCTCGGCATCATCAGCCGCCACCCGATCACCACCGGCCTCGGAGACCCCCGCATCGGCTTCTACGGTGCGGCCGGCGCCCGCATCCGCATCGACGGGGCCGATGACGTGGACGTCTGGACCGCCCATTTCCAGCCCACGCCCTACGGGCCTTACGGGGTCTCTTTCGACGGTCTCCCCGCATCCGAGCTGATCGCCCACGAAGGGGCCCGTCTCGCGCAGATGCGGGACACCCTGCGCAGGATCGCCCACTCCGCCGGCCCCGACCGGCCCGTGATTCTCACCGGGGACTTCAACACTCCCTCCCACCTGGACTGGCCGGACGTCCCATGGCCGGTCACGGAAGCCGCCGAGAAGGCGGGCCTGCGCGACTCCTACCGCGAGGCCCACCCCGACCCGGGCGCCGACCCCGGCCACACCTGGTCCCCCGTCCACCCCGAGCACGAGGACGGCAGTGGCCGGCCCGAACCCCACGACCGCATCGACTACGTCCTCCACAACGGGCAGGGCCTGAGAGTCCTCGACTCCCGTACCGTCGTCAGCGGCACCCCACGCCCTTGGCCCGACGTCGCCGGCAACGACTGGCCGTCGGACCATGCCGCGGTCGTCACCACGTTCGCCGTGTACCGCGCGGAGTGACCAGCGGTCTGCGTGCTCGTACGAGCTTCACGTCTCCACGCCGGTCTCATGCAGCGGCCCCGCGGTGCCCTGCCTCGTCCGGATCGCCCAGGGGCCGTGTCAGCCCGTCGTCCACCTCCGGACGGCGGCCCGGCTCCGTCTCGTCCAGCCCCCAGTGGTGCCGGCAGTCATCACACCGATACACCCCGGTCCCCGCATCGATCGTCAGCACCGCGCCGTGCGGGCACCCACTGCCGTCACCTCGGCCTGCGCACTCCAGCTCCCCGGTATCCCCCATGGGTCGAACCGTGCGCCCCGCCAGGCATGGCCGGCAGGGTGCCCGCCGGGCGCACAGGAGCTTGAGACCGGCACACCACCTCAACTACCCCCGCCAGTCCCACGAGCGCTGGATCAGTAGTCGAAATCGATGTAGTCGATGTCGTTGATGGCCACGTCCGAGAGCCCCATGGCGCGGGCTCCGCCGTCCTGGAAATAGGTGGTCCGGAATCCGTCGGCGATGATCTGACGCAGTTGCTGGTCGGTGGCGCCGGCCTCCCGGGCGTCGAACAGCTGCTGGGCGTACGCCGGGGGGAGGTGCACGGTGAGGCGACGGAAGCGGCCGTCGTCGGTTGTGCCGACCGGTGCCGTGTAGCCGAAGCGGGCTCGTGTCTCCACCGTGATCCCGCGTCTGCTGGCGGCCTCTGCGCGCCGGCGTCTGCGGACCTGCGGCTGCCACCGGGACCGGACGGCGGCATCGATCCTCTGCTGGATCGCCTGCGGCGGGTGTCTGCGCTCCCCCGTGCGGTAGCGCTCCACCGACCGCTGGCTCACCCCGAGCTCCGCTGCGACGGCCCGTGTCGTCTTCAGCTGCCTCACCAGGAAGTTGATCTGGCCCTTGAGCGTCTTGGGTGGCCGGCGGGTGAAGGACTCCTGGTCGGCGCGCTCGATGGCGTCGTCGATTTCTCCCACGGCGTCAGCTCCCTTGCCGGATCAAGCTCTACTCGCCCTCGTCCAGGACGGCGTCGCCGCCCTTGACGTGGCGGGAGGGGTTCAGGCCCTTCTCCATCAGGTCGACCGCCCAGAGCATCTCCTGGACCCCTTCCAGTTTCGCCATGCCCGGGCTGGGGCCGAGGCGGAAGCCGCCGGGCTGGGGCTTGCCGGAGGCGGCGTAGGGGAGGAAGTCCAGCGGTGAGGGGCCGGGGCTGGGATAGACGACGCAGTCGGACAGTACCGCGAGCGGGTACAGGCCCGTCATCCGGGACATGTTCAGCAGTTTGCGGTGCATGTTGACCCGTGCCTTGGAGATGACCGCCGCGCGGATGTCGGGGCGCCAGGTCGGGCGCTCCAGGGCCGGCCACCGCTCCCCCTCCTTGTAGTGCCGTCCCTGGGGGCGTTCGCGCAACTTGCCGATGCCGCCCTTGACGGTGGCCTTGACCGCCGCGAGGACGGCGGTCAGGGCCGGGTCGGCGTCCTTGTGCCGCTCCATCGCCGCGAGGAAGGCGTCGTCGTCCAGGTCTCGGGTGACCCCGAGGTCGGCGAGGGTGTCGAGGTAGGCGGTCTTGAGCCGGTCGTGCCACGGATCCAGGTACGCGCCGGTCTCCCGGCGCAGGTACGCCTCCAGCGGCTGCACGTTGTAGCCGAGTTCCTGGGCGTAGGCGACGGTGTGCGTCTGGTACCAGGCCGGGCCGACCGGCCGCTCACCGGTCGGCGTGAACGGGCTGGGCAGACGGGGGTCGAGCTCCACGTGCGAGAGGTCCACCAGCCAGGAGCCGGGGATCTTCGGATTGAACTGCGGTGCGCGGAAGTGGTCCGGTGCCGACAGACCGACGGTGAGGCGGGCGGCGGCCGCGAGGAACGCGGTGTTCAGGTCCAGGCCGACCGCATAGGGCAGGTGGCACTCCTCGTCGGTCAGCAGATCGATGTCGCGGACCCACTGGTAGGCCTCCTCGTTCAGGAAGCCGCCCTTCCAGCCGGAGTTGACGACCACGGGGTGCTCCGGCGTGGCTTCCGGCGGCGCCGGGTCCATCGGCTCCGTCCCGAGGCTGCCCGGATTGTGGCCGGGGGTCCAGTTGCCGGTCGCTTCGTCGCGTACCGCGCGTGTGGGCGGGCGCAGGGCCGTCATCAGCTCCAGGCCGGAGACGGCGGTGGAACCGCGCGGGGTGATGACGCGCTGGGCGTAGACACCGAGGGCGCGGGCGATGTCGGCCGGTTCCATGTCGGCGAGGCCGGGCCAGGACCGCTCGTCGAGGGCGTCCCAGGACAGGAGGGCCAGCTGTACGCACTGTCGCTGGGTGCCGTGCGCCTTGCGGTAGATGCGCGCCCACGGGCCGAACCCGCGCTGGGTGAGCTGCCACTTCGCCTTCGTCACCTGCTTGACGACCGGGTGGTCGTCGGGCAGGCGCAGGGAGCGGCGTTGCTCATGGCCCTCCAGGCGTTCGGGAAGCCCGAGCTTTACGGCAGCCGCGGGGGTGAGGACGATCAACGGGTCGGAGTCCTTGCCGTTACGGTGCAGGCGCGGTGCGCCGAGGCCGGACTCGCGCAGCGTCCACTCCACCAACTCCGGCACGGACGCGGCGGGGCAGTCGAGGACGATGCCGCCGACGCCGTACGCGGAGCCGTCTCCGTCCAGCACGGCCAGCGGGCCGTGCGGGAAGCGTGCGTCGGCGGCGGACTGACGGGGCGTTTTCGGCGCCGGGCGCCGCGGTGCCGTGGCCGGGCGCCGGGGGGCGTTGCGCTCCGGCGCGACGGGTGCCCTTGCGGGAGCGGCGCTCTCCGGCTCCGTCTCCTCGGACGGGGGTGGGCTGCCGAGCGTTGCCCGCGACTCCGGCTGGGGCGGGGCGTCCGGAACCGGGGCGCTGTGTGCGGGGTACTTCTCGGCCCAGCCTCGGAGCAGACGCTGGTAGGCCTCCAGGCGTGGCGACTTCGGCTCGGAGCGGCCGTTCTCGTAGTTTTTCACTGTCTGCGTCGTGGTCTTCAGCGCCCGGGCGAGGCGGGCCTGGGTGACGCCGGCGGCCTCTCGCAGCCGCGCCCGCTCCGCCGGGTGCGGGAGCTGCGGCTCCTCTTCCAGCAGAGCGTCCACGTTGGCGAACAGCTCTTCCTCGGATGCCATGTCGGTCTACCTCCCGCCCGGGAGCCTACCAGCCTTTACCTCGTCACTTAACCTGTCCTTTAACCCAGGTCAGCGGACGCGGCGGCTCGGCGAAGGCGGAAGCAGTCAAGGACGACCGGCAGGTTCGACCGACCCGGGGCCTGCTGACTAGCAGGGCCTCACGAACCAGACGGGCGTCCAGTCATAGCTCGCGACGCTGAAGGGCGCGCCGAGGGTCGTGTGGATGACGTTGCGATTCTGGTTCTTGAACACTGCACGGGTGCCGGGGGTCTGGTTGTTGTAGTAGGAGCCCTCGCCGGCCCAGTTCTGCAGCGCGTGGTCCTGGCAGTGGTACAGCGCGAGTCGGTCGCCCATGCCGAGTGTCTGACGGAACATGCAGAAGTACGTGTAGTCGCACTCCCATTGTGCAGCGGCCCGGCCTGCGGCCGACGTGCTCATCTCCCGCACGTAGCGCTCGCCGGGAACGGTCACCGTCAGCTTGGCACCGTCGGCCAGGACGATCTCGTTCGCCGAGACCTGTCGTCCGTCCTGGCGGGACAGGTAGCGGTCCACCTTGGCCTGGAGAGCGTCGGCTTCGTCCCGGCTGAGGCCGGCAGCGCGGGCCTGTCGGTCGAAGGCCGCAGACGTCTGTGCCGTGTCTGCGGATGCCGGTCCCGCCAGTCCGACCGTCAACAGGGCCAACGCTGTGGCAGCGAGGGATGCGTACCGCTTCAGAATGGACATGCCCTTCCCTTCCTGAGGAAGCCGTGATGCACTGCGGCATCACCGGGAACGTATCCACCCGGACCACCGGTGTCTTCCTGACATCTGTCAGGACACTGGGACAACCAGGCGAACAGGCCAAGACGGACCGTCTCGTATCAGCTCGTTCACGAACAGGCCAGTCTCCCCCAGTTGGCCGTTCCCGGCCGCTCGGACGGGCGGTTACCGTCCGAGCATGGACGAGCTGACCAGGGTCATCCGTCACGCCGCCGAGCAGGCCGCCGCTTACCGCCGCTCACTGCCCGTGCGGCCGGTGGCGCGCCCCGTGGACCACGCAGCACTGCGCACCGCCTTCTCCCGCCCCTTGAACCGCTCGCCCGCCGACCCGCTCACGGTGATCGACGAGTTGGTGGCCGCCGCCGAGACGGGACTCGTCGCCAACGCGGGGCCGCGCTTCTTCGGCTTCGTCGTCGGCGGGGCGTTGCCCGCGGCCACCGCCGCGGAGATCCTCGCCGCCGGGTGGGATCAGAACGCCTTCAACGCCGCGCTCTCCCCCGCCGCCCTCGCCGCGGAGGAGGCGGCGGGCGCCTGGCTGAAAGACCTCCTCGGGCTCCCCTCCACAGCGTCCGCCGGGTTCGTCACCGGCGGGCAGGCGGCCAACACCGCAGGGCTGGCGGCAGCCCGGCAGTACCTGCTCACCGAGGCAGGCTGGGACGTCGCGCGCAAGGGCCTGGGCGGCGCCCCGCGCCTGCGGGTGGTCGCGGGCGAGGAGCGTCACGCCACCATCGACCGCTCGCTGCGGCTGCTCGGCCTGGGCACCGACTGCGTGGAAACGGTCCGCGCGGACGGACGCGGCGCCCTCGACACCGAAAACCTGCGTCGCGTGCTGGCATCCGCCCCGGACGCACCGGCGATCGTCTGCACCCAGGCGGGAAACGTGAACACCGGCGCCTGCGACGATCTCCGTACGGTCTGCGGTCTCACCCACGCCCACGGCGGCTGGGTGCACGTCGACGGCGCCTTCGGATTGTGGGCGGCCGCGAGCCCGGCGACCCGACCCCTCGTCGACGGCGTCGAACTGGCCGACTCCTGGGCCTGCGACGGCCACAAGTGGCTGAACGTGCCCTACGACTGCGGCTACGCCTTCTGTTCCCGCCCCGCCGTCCACGCCGACGCTCTGGCGTACACGGCCTCCTATCTCACCCGCGCGGACGGTGCGCCGGTCGGTGGCGCGGACTACACCGTCGAGTCCTCCCGCCACGCTCGCGGCTTCGCCACCTGGGCGGCGCTGCGTGAACTCGGCCGGGACGGCGTCGCCGCACTCGTGGACCGCTGCTGCTCCCTCGCCCGCCGTTTCGCCGAGGGCCTGACCGCGGCGGGCTTCGAGGTCGTCAACGACGTGACGCTCAACCAAGTCCTCGTCGGCTTCGGTGACGACGCCCGCACCGACCGCGTGGTTCAGGCCGTGCAGAACGACGGCACCTGCTGGATGGGTGCCACCACCTGGCGCGGCCGACGGCTGATGCGCGTCTCGGTCTCCGGCCACGCCACGACGGAGGACGACGTCGACCAGTCGATCGCAGCGATCGCGCGGCTGGCGCGGACGTCGTGAGCTGGCGGCACTCACCTCTTCCACGCGTTCGATGCCGAAGAAGCACACTCCATCGAAAAAGTGTACGTTTCATACTTTTCCGGGCTCCTGATGAGATCTAGTCTCATGTACAGATGGCGGGCGATGGCCGGCCAGTCGACCACCGCCGCCTGTATGAGCGGAGGCGGAGATGAAAGCGTCGATACGGCGGTCCGCGGTCTTCGCGAGCGCGGCCGCTCTTGTGATAGCCGTCTGCGGCACGACGGGCACCGCCCAGGCCGATCCGGGCGATGGCGAGCTCCAGTTCGGCTACGTCCTGCCGGAGACGGGACAGCTGGCCTACCTCGGCCCGCCGCAGATCGAGTCTCTCAAGTTCGCGATAGAGAAGATCAACGACGCCGGCGGGGTCCTGGGCAAGTCCGTGCCGAATGTGGTCGCCAGTGACGAGGCGGGCCAGGAGGCCGTTGCCGCGCAGTCCGCGGACCGGGTCCTCTCGGCAGGCGTGGACGCGGTCATCGGCGCCGCGGCTTCCGGGATGTCGCTGGCGTTCATCGACCGGGTGACCGGTGCGGGCGTCGTGCAGTGTTCGGGGTCGAACACCGCTCCCACGTTCACCGACTACGAGGACGACGGCTACTACTTCCGTACCGTCCCGAGCGACGCCCTGCAGGGGCCCATCCTGGCGGATACCGTCCGCGACGACGGCCACGACCGGGTGGCCCTGGTCGCACGGGCGGACGACTACGGGCGCGGCCTGATGGAGGCCACCCGGAAGTCGCTGGAGGAGCGCGGTGCGACGGTGACGCTCGCCGAGACCTACGACCCGAAGGCGACCAACTTCGACCAGGTCGTCCGGCAGATGGACAACTCCAGGCCGGACGCCGCCGTGGTCATCGCCTTCGAGGAAGGCACCCAGATCCTCCAGGGCATGCTCGAGTCCGGTCTCGGACCCGACCAGATCGGCGTCTACGGCGCCGACGGACTGCGCAGCGAGGAATTGCCGTCGCTGGTGTCCCCGGGCCAGCCGGAGAGGCTCTCCGGGATGAAGGGGACCGCGCCGGCATCGGCGGAGAACGAACAGTACGTGAACGATCTCAAGGAATTCGCGCCGGACCTGAAGGAGCTCCAGTTCGCACCGCAGGTGTTCGACTGCGTGACGACGATCGCGCTCGCCGCCGAGAAGGCGGAGTCCGACGATCCCCGCGAGTACGTGAAGGAAATGAACGGGATCACCAGGGACGGCGAGAAGTGCAACTCGTTCGCCGCCTGCAAGGAACTGATCGCCGACGGCAGGGACATCGACTACGACGGTGTGAGCGGTCCGCTCGAGTTCACCGACAAGGGCGAACCCCGACAGGCGACGATCGAGGTCTACGGCTACAACGACGAGGGACAGCTGGAGACCCTGCGTACCGAGACCAGCAGGGGCGTGGAGTGACCGGGAGGACCGACAGCGGGAGTCAACGGACGCGGGCGAGCGTGCCGAGGTAGAGCTCGATCACCTTCTCGTCGTGCAGCAGGGCCGTACCCGTGCCGGTGTACGCGTTGCGGCCCTGGTCGAGGACGTAGCCGCGGTCGCAGAGTTGCAGGCACCTGCGGGCGTTCTGCTCGACCATGAGCACGGCGACGCCCGCGCTGTTGATCGTCCTGCACTGCTCGAAGACATGGTCCTGATGGAGCGGTGACAGGCCGGCGGACGGCTCGTCGAGCAGCAGCAGCTGCGGCTCCATCATCAGCGCGCGGGCCATCGCTAGCATCTGGCGTTCACCGCCGGACATCGCGCCGGCCTTCTGCCCGCGGCGGTCGGCCAGGACGGGGAAGAGCTCCTCGACCGCCGCGACCCGCCGCGCCTGGTCCTTGGGCCGCAGATAGATCCCCATCCGCAGGTTCTCCTCGACGGTCAGTGTGGAAAACACGTTCTGCAGCTGCGGAACGTAGCCCACGCCCCGCCGGACCAGCTCGTGCGCGGGCCGGCCGGTCACGTCCTCGCCGCGCAGGCGCACGGTCCCGCCGCGCACCCGCAACAGCCCGAAGACGGCCTTGATCAGAGTCGACTTGCCGGCGCCGTTGGGGCCGATCACGCCGACCACCTCGCCCGGCCGCACCTCGACGCTGCATCCGCGCAGCACATCGACACCGGGGACGTATCCGGCGACGATGTCGTCGGCCGCCAGTACCGGTGCCTGTTCCGCGACGGACATCGCTACTCCTCCTCGTCCTTCTCCTCGGCCGCCTCCGGCTCGTCGTGCCGCTTGCCCAGGTAGGCGTCCACGACGGCGGCGTTCCGGCCGATCGTGTGCGGTGGGCCCTCGGCCACCAGGCGGCCGTCGGCCATGACGGCCACCCAGTCGCTGATGCCCATCACCACGTCCATGTCGTGCTCGACGAAGCACACCGTCAGCCCCTCGTCCCGCAGCCGCTTGATGTGTGCGAGCAGCGACTGGGTCAGCGCGGGGTTCACCCCGGCCATCGGCTCGTCGAGCAGGAGCATGACCGGCCGGGTCATCAGCGCGCGGGCCAGCTCCAGCAGTTTGCGCTGACCGCCGGAGAGCGTGCCGGCGTGGTCGTCGCGCAGGTGCCCGAGCCGGAACCGGTCCAGCAGTTCGTCCGCCCGGCGCTCGAGCTCCCGCTCCTGCCCGCGCCACAGCGGTCGCAGCAGCGCGGGCAGCGCCCGCTCGCCGCGTTGACCGGGCGCGGCGAGCAGCAGGTTCTCCAGCACCGTGAGCCGGGCGAGCGCTCTGGAGAGCTGGAACGTACGGACCATTCCGCGCCGCGCCACCCGGTGCGCCGGGGCGCCGGTGAGCGGCCGTCCGTCGAACGACCACCGGCCGCCGTCGGCCCGGTCGAACCCGCTCACCACGTTGAACAGCGTGGTCTTGCCGGCGCCGTTGGGCCCGATGAGCGCCGTGATGACCCCACGCTGGACCTCCAGGTGCTCGACCCGCACGGCGGCGAGGCCTCCGAAGGTACGGGTCACCTGGTCCAGATCCAGCAGGGGATCGGGCTTGCGCACCCCCGGCTCGGGATCGATCGCGGAGAGCCGGTCCGGGTGGGATCCGACAGGGTCAGCGGCCACTGAGCAGCATCTCCTTCCGGCTGCCGAGAATCCCCTGCGGCCGGAACGCGACCAGCAGCATCAGGGCGACTCCGACCAGGGCGAAGCGCACCGCGCCGACCTCCGAGGTACTGATGAGGTCCGGCGAGATGTAGTCGGCGTTGATGGCCTGGCGGAGCGCGCTGTCGAGGAAGCTGAGGACGAACCAGAACAGGATCGCGCCGAGAACCGGGCCGAGGATCCGCCCGGCACCTCCGAGGACGAGCAGTGTGTACAGGAAGAACGTGACGGCCGGATCGTAACTGTCCGGGTTCACGGACTGCACCTGGATCGCCTGCATCATGCCCGCGACCGCCCCGATGACGCCGCCGAGCACGAGGCTCTGCATCTTGTACGCGTAGACGTTCTTGCCGAGGCTGCGCCCGGCGACCTCGTCCTCCCGGATCGACCGGATGACACGGCCCCACGGGCTGTGGATCAGCAGGGCGAGCAGGATTCCGGCCAGGAGCACCAGCGTCCATCCGACGGTCATGACCCAGAGGTCGCGGGAGCCGAACCTCACGAGCCACACGCCGTAGCTGCCGGGCTCGAAGGGGTTGAGCGCGTAGAAGTCGTTCGCGAACCTCTGCAGCCCGAACACTCCGCCGGTGACCGGCTCGGCCCAGCTGGAGCGGTAGAACAGCCGTAGCGTCTCCCCCGCCGCGATCGTGGTGATGGCGAGGTAGTCGGCGCGCAGCCGCAGGGTGGGCAGACCGAGGAGCAGGGCCAGCACGATCGCGCAGGCGATGCCGCCCAGGACGCCGAGCCACATCGGGCCGTCGTACGTCGACACCGTGATGGCGAGCCCGTAGCCGCCGACCAGCATGAATCCGACCTGGCCGAAGTTGAGCAGCCCCGTGTAGCCGAAGTGCAGGTTCAGTCCCATCGCGGCGAGGGCGTAGACGGCGGCGATGGGGCCGATTCCCGAGCGCAGGGCGTTGGAGACGATGTCCGAGAAGTCCATGGCGCACCCCTCACCCGACGCGTTCGGCCCGGCCGAGGATGCCCTGCGGCCGGACGAGGAGGACGACGATGAGGACGAGCAGCGCCCAGGCGTACTGCAGGTCGACCGGGAACCACAGGGTGGACATCTGGGCGACGATGCCGATGACGAGGCTGCCGACCATCGCTCCGTAGGCGGAGCCGAGCCCTCCCAGGATGACCCCGGCGAACATGAGCAGCAGGAGCTTGAAGCCCATGTCCCAGGTGACGATCTCGACCAGGCCGAAGAAGACACCGCCGAGCGCGGCCAGCCCGGCGCCGAGCATCCACACGAACAGCACCACCCGCTGCACGTCGATGCCCGACGCCTCCGCGAGGTCACGGTTGGCGGAGACGGCCCGGACGGCCGTGCCGATCCGCGTCTTCTGCAGGAGCGCGGCGACGCCGAGCAGCACCAGCACGGCGAGCAGGGTGACCGTGAGGTCCCGTGGCGTGATGCCGGCCGGCCCCAGGTCGACCGTGCTCTGGATGTCGTACTGCGCGTAGGAGGCGGGACGGGTTCCGTACAGCACGAGTACGACGTGGCGCAGCAACAGCGAGAGCCCGATGGTGACGATGAACATGTTGATCAGCCCGGTGCCCCGGGCCCGCAGCGGGCGCCAGATGCCGCGATCGACCGCCGCGCCCAGCAGGGCGCCGAAGACCACCGCGGCGAGAGCGGCGGGAATCAGGTGCCAGCCCGGACCCGCCGCGGAGACGTTGAGGAAGAACGCGAAGGTGGCGCCGATCGTGACGAATTCACCGTGCGCGAAGTTGATCAGATGGATGGTTCCGAAGATCAGTGAGAGCCCGACCGAGGTGATCGCGATGATCACCCCGAACTGGATACCGTCGATCAGCGCCTGCAGAGCGCGCGCGGAGAACGTGGGGCCGCGCGGGACTTCCCCACCCTGCGCCCGTGCGGAGATCGCGGGCAGCATGACAAGGGCCAGGGCGAGGACCGGTACGAGCATCCGCTGATGGCGCATGGCAGTTCCGGTATGTCACGAACGTCCTTTATGGGCTCAGTGTAGGTGCAGGTCTGTGCGGTGACACGGGCAGGGGCCACAGATGCGCCCCGGAAGCGGAGGTTGCGGGATGAGTGACGGCGGGAACCTGGCGAGTGCCTACAGCGACGACAGCGTGCTCTTCCGGGTGCTCCGGCACCTCGGCTGGGACAGCCTGGCCAACATCGGCTACTTCACGCTGCCCACCTTGCCGGTCGTGCCTCTGACAGGGCCTGTGCCCTTTCAGCGCCGTCTGGCCCGCCGGTCGCTGGCGTTGCTGGACGCCCGGCCCGGACAGCTCGTCCTGGATGCCGGATGCGGTCGCGGTGACACCACGGCACGGTTGGGCGCCGCGGGATGCCGGGCCCTGGGGGTGGACATCCAGCCCGCGCAGATCGCCCAGGCACGCCGCCGCTTCGGTGGCTGTTCCGGCGCGCGATTCGCCGTAGCCGACGCCACCGCTCTGCCGCGGCGGGCAGCGGAGATCCCGCTGACGGACGGCTCCGTCGACCGGGTGCACTGCCTGGAGGCCGCCTTCCACTTCGGCCATGAGGGCCGCAGGTCCTTCCTGAGCGAAGGTTTCCGGCTGCTCCGCCCCGGAGGGCGGCTCGTCCTCGTGGATGTCACGTCCCGTACGGATCAGCCGATCGGGACCCTCGACCCGAACGGCCTCGTCCGCGGCACCTGGCGCTTCGACGACCTCGAACCGTACGAGCGGTACCCGCTGACGGCTTCCGCCTCCGGCTTCACCACGCGCCATGTCCTCGACTGGACCACCCCCGTACTCCACCGGGCGGCCCAGCTCTGTGCCCTGTTCGACGGCATCGCGTCCACCCGGGCCGGCCGGCAGGCCCTGTGCGTGCGGTGGCCCGGCCTGAGCAGTCTCGACGCCCGCGAGTGGGACGAGGCCCTCGCCGTCATCCGAGCCCACCAGGCCATCGAGCGCGTCGCGCGCTACACGGCGTACGTTTTCGACAAACGGCCCCGCGTCCCGTCCTCGCCCGCTGGAGACGCCCGCCAGGGGGAGGCGGCACCGTGACGGCCTGGTCGGCGATACGGGCTTAGCATGACAAAAAGGTCTGTTCTGGCCGTGCGTCTCAGCCACCTTGACCGAAGGGGCGATCATGTCCACTCGTGAAACGCACCAGGCTCCCCCCGACCCCGCGAGGCAGGAGGCGTTCGCGGGCGAAGTCGCCGATGTCCTGAACAAGGGCGTGCTCGCCCTGCTGACCAGCGTGGGCCATCAGTGCGGCCTGTTCGACACCCTGGCCTCCCTTCCCCCGTCGACCAGCGCGGAGATCGCCAAGGCGGCGGATCTGGACGAGCGGTATGTGCGCGAGTGGCTGGGTGGCATGGTCGTGGGCGGCTTCGTGGAGTACGAGCCGGAGGGGCAGCGCTACACGCTGCCGCCCGAGCACGCCGCCTCTCTGACCACCGCGGCCGGCCCGGAGTGCCTGGCCGGGATGATGCCCTACATCGCCCTCATGGGCGAGGTCGAGCAGCAGGTCATACGCAGTTTCCGCGAGGGAGGAGGCGTGCCGTACTCGGCCTATCCGCGGTTCCAGGCGTTGCAGGCCGAGGAAACCGCCCGGGTCTATGACCAGGCACTGGTCGACACGATCGTGCCGCTGGTCCCGGGGCTCACGGAGCGGCTGCGCGAGGGCATCGACGTTCTCGACGTCGGCACGGGACAGGGACACGCTCCTCTCGTGCTCGCGCGGGCCTTCCCCGCCAGCCGCTTCCACGGCATCGATCAGTCGGAGGCGGGGATCGACGTCGCACGCACGCGGGCGGCCCGCTCCGGCCTGGGCAACCTCCGCTACACCCTCGGCGACTCGACGGAGATCAGCGGCACGTACGACCTCATCACCGCCTTCGACGTGATCCACGACCTGGCACGGCCGGCCGAGACGCTGGAGGCGATCAGGAGGGCTCTGGCTGAGGACGGCACGTTCCTCATGGGCGACATCGCCGCCTCCAGCAGGCTGGAGGAGAACATCGGCCATCCCTTCGGGCCCGCGCTCTACGGCTTCTCCGTCTTCTACTGCATGACGACCTCGCTCAGCACCGGCGGAGCCGGGCTGGGCACTGTCTGGGGGCAGGAGACAGCGGTGCGGATGCTCCGGGAAGCCGGCTTCGCAGATGTCGACATCAAGTCCGTGGACGGCGACCCCCTCAACGCCTACTATGTCGCCACCTTGCGGGGAAGGTGATGGTGAGGGGAGCGCCGCCGCGCCCCCTTGCTCACCGGCCGGGAGCACCGTCACGCAGGCCGCCCTGCGTGCGACCAGGCGATGCGGTGGGGGGGGCAGCGTGGGCTGCCCGGTCGCCGCCGCGGGGGAGCCGGCGCCGGCGGGTGGAGGCCCGGCAGGACGTCAGTCAGTGACTGAACCCGTTGCGTCCTTCGGCGATCGCTCGCACTCGCTCGTGCCGAGTCTCCGGCCGCGGCAGGGGCTACGGGTGCAGTGTCGCCTCGCCGGTCACGCGGATTGCGGCTTCCTGGCCGGGGACTATCGACAGGGGGCCCGCCACGCGAACGTCGACGGGGGCGTCGAGGCCCTGTATCGCCACGGTCACCTTGGCGTCATGACCGTAGTAGAAGACGTCCCGGACCGTGCCGCGCACACCCTCCTCCGTGCTCGCGTCGGCCAGTCGCAGTTGCTCGGGGCGCAGTACGACCGTGCCCGTGCTTCGGCCTTGTGGTGGTGCGGCCAGCGTCACGGTGCCCAGCGGCGTGATGGCCGTGGAGCCACCGCCGCGCACCTCTCCGGGGACCAGTACGGCGTCGCCGACGAAGCCGGCGACCCAGGGGTCGGCGGGGCGCCGGTAGAGGTCATGAGGGGTGTCGCACTGGGCGATGCGGCCCTGCCGTACGACGGCGACCAGGTCGGCGGTGGACAGGGCTTCCTGCTGGTCGTGGGTGACCAGCAGTGCCGTGGCCCCTGTCGCTCGCAACGCGGCTCGCACATCCGCCCGGACCCCGACGCGCAGCGCGCTGTCGAGGGCGTTGAACGGTTCGTCGAGCAGGACGAGTGCGGGGCGCGGGGCCAGTGCCCGGGCCAGGGCGATGCGCTGCTGTTGCCCGCCGGACAGTTCGTGCGGCATGCGGTCGCCGTGTCCGGCCAGCCCCACGAGGTCGAGCATGTCCTGCGTCCGGCGGCGCCGCTCGCCGCGGTCGAGGCCGGTCAGGCCGAAGGCCACGTTGCGGGCCACGCTCAGGTGGGGGAAGAGGGCGCCTTCCTGCGGCACGATTCCGATGCGGCGCCGTTCCGGCGGCAGATGGACGGCGGGACCCGCGACCGTGCGTCCGTCTAGTGCGACGGTGCCCGCGTCGGCGCGCAGGAACCCGGCGACGATGCGGAGCAGGGTGGTCTTTCCGCAGCCGGAGGGTCCGAGCACGGCGGCCAGTGTCCCGCCCGGCACGGTGAGGTCCACGCCTCGGAGAACGGGGGCTTCCGGGCCGTAGGCCTTGGTGAGCTGCTCGACGCGGAGCTCGTTGTGGCGGTCGGTCATGTGCGGTGCCTGCCCAGGAGGTAGGAGGGGACGGCGGCCAGGAGGATGAGGGCCGCGGCGTAGGGTGCGGCGGCGGCGAAGGAGCCGGCCCCGGTCTCGGTCCACAGCCGGGTGGCCAGGGTGTCCATGCCGGTGGGGCGCAGCAGCAGGGTGGCCGGCAGTTCCTTCATGCACACCACGAAGGTGAGCGCGGCGCCGGCCGCCACACCCGGTGCGGCCAGCGGGACGGTCACCTCGCGCAGCACCCGCAGGGGCGAACGGCCCAGCGAACGGGCCATGTCCTCGAGCACGGGTGGCGCCTGCAGGACGGCGGCGCGGGTGGCGGCGACGGCCACCGGCAGGAACAGCGCGGCGTAGGCGCAGATCAGCAGGGGAAGCTGCTGGTAGAGCGGGTAGGCGTAGCGCACCGCGAAGAAGACGAGGGAGAGCGCGACGGTGATGCCGGGCAGTGCGTGGCCGGCGTAGGCGGCCTGTTCCAGCAGCGCGGTTCCGCGTCCCCGGCAGCGTGCGGCGATCACGCCGACGGGCAGCGCCAGCAGCGTGGTG
Source organism: Streptomyces qaidamensis (assembly GCF_001611795.1). NCBI lineage: Bacteria > Bacillati > Actinomycetota > Actinomycetes > Kitasatosporales > Streptomycetaceae > Streptomyces > Streptomyces qaidamensis. Next base: position 241,708 of record NZ_CP015098.1, read on the forward strand.
AGGGCGGCTCCCGCGGCGGCGACGCCGAGAGTGACCCAGGCGGCCTCGGCGAGTCCGCCGAGGTCCCACGTTGCCGAGCTTCCGACAGAGAGCCAGTAGCCGAGGGTGCCGAGCGGGAAGGCCACGGCGGCGGCCACCAGCGTGGCGCACCAGGCGAGGGCGGGGATCCGCCAGCGTCCCAGGGGCACCGCGACGACCGGGCGGGCGGTGCCGCCGCCGGTCCTGGCATGGCCCGCGCGCCCGCGGGTGCGGGCCTCGGCGGCGACCAGCGCCACCGTCATCACCACCAGCACGACGCTGAGCGCGGCGGCCGGGGTGCGGTCGAAGGAGGCGCGGTAGGACGTGTGGATGGCGCGGGTGAACGTGTCGTAGCGCATCAGCGAGACGGCGCCGAAGTCGGAGAGCACGTACAGCGCGACGAGCAGCGCTCCGCCCGCGGCGGCCGGGCGCAACTGGGGCAGCGTGACCCTCAGGAAGGTGCGCACCGGTCCGTGGCCCAGGGAGCGGGCGGCCTCCTCCTGAGCCGGGTCGATCCCGCGCAGCGCGGCGGCGACCGGAAGGTGGACGTAGGGGAAGCTCACCAGGGTGAGGGCGAGCGCGGCACCGCCGAACCCGGCGGTCCGGGGTGCGCTGGCCAGCCACGTGAAGGCGGCGACGTAGCTGGGCACGGCGAGCGGCAGGGTGACCAGCACCGACCAGGCGCGCGCACCGGGCAGGGCCGTGCGTACGGTCAGCCAGGCCAGGGAGACGCCGAGCAGCAGGCAGGCCGCCACGACGACGGCTGTCAGGGAGAGGCTGCGGGCGAGGAGGTGCAGCGTCCCCTCGTCGCCGACGACGTCCCAGGCGTAGCGCGGACCGCGTTCGAAGGCCCGGACCGCGAGGTAGCCCAGGGGCAGCAGCGCGAACAGCGCGGCGACGCAGGCGGGGACGAGCAGGACCCACGGAGGTCTGCGGCCGGCGGGTGCCCGGTCTGTCTTGCGGACGGCGCGGCGCCCGGCGGGAGCGGGTGCACCGTCCGTCTTGCGGAGGGGGCGGCGCCCGGCGGGAGCGGGTGCTCCGGCCGGGCGGCCTCCGGATGCCGATGTGGTCACGTCGGGCTCAGGGTTTCTGCCGGTCGTCTCAACTCTTCCTAGACCAGTCCGACGTCCTGGAGCATGGCCAGCGTCTCCTGGAGGGATTCGAGCTTGCCCAGGTCGATGTCCGGGGACTCCAGGGACTCGAACGGCGGCAGGCCTTCGACGTTGCTGGTGACGCCCGCGGCCAGCGGGTACTCCTTGGTCGTGTCGGCGAAGTAGGTCTGCGCTTCCTTCGACAGCAGGTAGTCGACGGCCTTCTGGGCGGTCCCCGCCTGGCCGCCGTCCTTGAGGATGCCGACGCCGGCGACGTTGATGAGCGCGCCGGGGTCCCCGCCGGGCAGGAACTTCAGCTGTGCGCCGACCTTGCCCTCGCCCTTCTCGGCGACCCGCTCGTACCAGTAGTAGTGGTTGACCAGGCCGAGGGAGACCTCGCCCGACTCGACGGCGTCGAGGGTGGCGAGGTTGTTGGTGTACACCTTGCCGTTGGCCTTCAGGCCCTTGAGCCACAGCCGGGTTGCGTCGTCACCCTCCAGGACGCGCATGCCGGTGACGAAGGCCTGGAAGGAGGCGTTGGTCGGCGCGAAGCCGACCTTGCCCTTCCACTCGGGCTTCATCACGTCGACGACCCGGTCCGGGACCTTGTCCTCGGCGACCTTGTCCGGGTTGTAGGCGATGACACGCACCCGCCCCGACAGGCCCACCCAGTCGCCTTCCTCGCCGCGGTAGGCCTTGTCCACCTCGTCGAGGCTCGACTGCGGCAGCTTCGCGAGCATGCCCTCCTTGGACAGGGCGCCCAGAGCGCCGGCGTCCTGCGAGAAGAACAGTCCGGCCTTGGTGCGGTCGCCCTCCTCCAGTATCTGGGCGGCCAGTTCGGCGCTGTCGCCATAGCGCACCTCGACCTTGGCGCCGACCGCCTTCTCCAGCTTGTCCAGGATCGGCTTGACCAGCTTCTCGTTGCGCCCGGAGTAGATGACGAGGGCGGAGTCGCCGCCGTCCGCGGTGCCGCCCTTGTCGTCGCCGGAGCCGCAGGAGGCGAGGACGGGCAGGAGCAGGCCGGCCGCGAGGAGCGCGGAGATCCGACGAGCCGAAGGGCGTCGCATGTGGTGTGCCTTCCTGGGTGGCTCGCCGGTACGCCGCGGGCCGCGTCGTCGGGTCAGCGAGCGGCGAAGCGATGCTTTCAAGCCAGCTGTGAACATGCTATGAATAAGGTAAAGCTTGCCTAACCGTCAAGGGATCGGTGCTATTTGCGGACGCTGCCGCAGAAAGGTTGCGCGCCCGTGATCGACTCATCCCGACCCGCCTCGGTCCCGTTGAGCACGCGGTTTCCTCGCTTTGTCCCCCTTTCGTCGCCGCAGCCGCCCGTGCGTGGGCCGGGGGTGCCGTTCGCGCGTGACCTCGCGGCCCACGGAGATCGCACCGCATTGATCACGCCATCGGGCGAGGTCACCTACCGGGCGCTCGCGGAGCGGGTCGCCGCCACCGCCGAACGCCTCGGCCGTACGCGCCGCCTCGTGCTGCTGGCCGGCGCCAACCGGGCCGACGCTCTGGTGATCCACCTCGCGGCCCTCGCCGGCGGGCACCCCGTCCTGCTCGTACCCGGCGACAGCACCTGCACCATCGACGCCCTGACGGCCGCCTACGACCCCGACGTCATCGCACGCCCGGACGACCACGGCACCTGGACCCTCGACGAGCGGCGCCGGACCAGCACCCACACCCTCCACCCCGACCTGGCGCTCTTGCTGAGCACCTCGGGTTCGACCGGCTCACCGAAGCTGGTCCGGCTCTCTCACGACAACCTCCAGTCCAACGCCGAGTCCATAGCCGGCTACCTGGGCATCCGTCAGTCCGACCGCGCGGCCACGACCCTGCCCCCGCACTACTGCTACGGCCTGTCCGTCATCCACAGCCACCTGCTGCGCGGCGCCGGACTGATCCTCACCGAGCGCTCGGTGGCCGACACAGCCTTCTGGGAGGAGTTCCGCGCGGCCCGCGGCACCGCGCTCGCCGGGGTGCCGTACACCTTCGACCTGCTCGACCGGGTCGGCTTCGCCCACATGCGGCTGCCCCACCTGCGCTACGTGACCCAGGCCGGCGGCCGCCTGGCACCTGAACGGGTCGCCGCTTTCGCCGAGTTGGGCCGCAGATCCGGCTGGGAGCTGTTCGTCATGTACGGGCAGACCGAGGCGACGGCCCGCATGGCCTATCTGCCCCCGGCGCTCGCGCACGAGCGCCCGGAGGCCATAGGCGTGCCGATCCCGGGAGGCTCCTTCCGGCTGCGGCCGGTCGACGGCATCGCGTCGCCCGACACCGGCGAACTGGTCTACTCGGGTCCCAACGTCATGCTCGGTTACGCCGAGGCGCCCGCGGACCTCGCGCTCGGCCGCACCCTGGAGGAACTGCCCACCGGGGACATAGCCCGACGCGCTCCCGACGGGCTGTACGAGATCGTGGGGCGGCGCAGCCGCTTCATCAAGATCCTCGGTCTGCGCCTCGACCCGCACCGGGTCGAGGCGCGACTGGAAGGGCACGGCATCCACGCCGCGTGCGTGGGCGATGACGATGCGCTGACCGTCGTCGCGGCGAGCACGGAGGGTGCCGACTCGAAGGCCGTACGGCGGCTGGTGAGCGAAGGCTGCGGTCTGCCGCCGCGCGCGATACGGGTGCTGCCGGTGGCCGAGCTTCCGCGGCTCGCCTCGGGCAAGACCGACTACGAAGCCGTACGACGGCTGGCCCGCGACGCTCGGATCCCGGCACCAACACCGGCACCGGGCGACGACGACCTCTGCGCCCTCTACGCCGAGATCCTCGACCGGACCGACGTCACCGAGGACAGCAGCTTCGTGAGTCTGGGCGGCGACTCACTCTCGTACGTCGAGATGTCGCTGCGGCTGGAGCAGGCCCTTGGCGTGTTGCCCCCCGACTGGCACACCACACCGATCCGCCGGCTGCGGGCCCCGGACACCGCTCGGCGCACGCCCCCGGCCGTCCCGCGGCGCGGGCTGCGGCGCAGCCTGGAGACGGGCATCGCCCTGCGGGCGGCCGGCATCGTCCTCGTCGTCGGCTCGCACATCCCCGTCTTCCTCGTCCAAGGCGGGGCCCACGTGCTGCTCGGCGTCGCCGGATACAACTTCGCGCGCTTCCACCTCTCCGTCGGCGAACGCCGGGAGCGCCTGCGCAGAATGGGGCGGAGCATCGCCCGCGTCGCCGTTCCGAGCATGGTGTGGATAGCCTTCGCGCTGCTGCTGACCCGCGAATACGACCTGGCCAACGTCGTTCTGGCCAACAGTCTCTTCGAACAGGACAACTCCGACCCGGAGTGGCGCTACTGGTTCGTCGAGGCTCTGGTCTACTTCCTGGCCGGGCTGGCGGTCCTGCTGGCGATCCCCTGGCTGCACCGCGCGGAGCGGCGCACCCCCTTCGGTTTCGCCCTGGCGCTGGTCGCCCTGGGAATCGCCGGCCGCTACGACCCCTGGGGCCTCGCGCACGTCCGCTTCCACCTGAGCCCGACCGTGGTCTTCTTCCTGTTCGCACTGGGCTGGGCGGCGGCCCGGGCGCGCACCGCGGGACAGCGGCTGGGGCTGACCGCGGCCACGCTGGTCACCGTGCCGGGTCTCTTCCCCGGGGAGCAGACCCTGCGGACATCGATCGTGCTCGGCGGTCTTGTCCTGCTGTTCTGGGTGCCCGCCCTGCCCAGCATCGACGCGGTCAACCGGCTGGCGGGCGTCCTGGCGGGCAGTTCGCTCTACATCTACCTGACGCACTTCCACGTCTATCCCCACCTGCGGGACCACTCCCCCGCGGCAGCGCTGATCGTCTCCCTGGTATGCGGTGTGGCGTACGGAGCAATGGCCACCCGCGTGACGTCCGGACTCCTTTCATCACTCCGGGCCGGCACCCTGATGGCCTGCCTGTCGCCTCGCGGGACGCCCGGCGCTCCCGTAGGGTCTCGATGCCGTTACGGCAGGACGCACTGACGGCCCTTCACGCGGACCGGTGACCGAGGAGCCCTCATGTCAGGACAGTTCGAAGCGACCACCGAGATCGACCGGCCCGTCGAGGCCGTGTTCGACTACCTCGCCGACGGGCACAACGATCCGCAGTTCAGCCCCCGAGTGCTGAGGATCGAGCGGGTTCCCGAGACACCGACCGCCGTGGGAACGGTCTTCCGCAGCACGGTCAAGGACGCCGGCGTGAAGTCGGCCAGGGAGTTCCGTATCACCGAGCTCGACGCCCCGACGCGGATCCGGTGGACCGAGGTGTCCAAGAACAGCGTGGCGGTGGCCGAGGGCGGCTACGACCTGGAGCCGCTGGCCGACGGCAGGACGCGGGTCCGTCTCCACAACGTGCTGGAGGGCCATGGACTCGGCAAGCTGCTCGTCGGCCTGGCACTCACCGCCGCCCGCAAGGACGCCCCTGCCTTCGGTGCCCGGATCAAGGCAGCCGCTGAGGCGGCGGTCCCGCCGCGCTGACCGAGTCCCGGGCAGGGCAGGGCAGCTGCTGCCTCGTGGTGGGGCCGCCAGGTCGGTGAAGATAGCTGTCCACGGCCCAGTTTCCGCTCGCCGAGGGCGGCGCGCGGAGGGCGGCCACGTCCCGGACCGTCTGGCCGGTGTCGAGGTGGCCGGACACCGGGCCGGTAGGCCCGCCAGTCGGCGGGTAGCCGCCTGTCGTACGCCACGGGGCAGCGAAGTCCCCTGGCTCTTCAGCACCGGCGACGGTCGCCGGGCGAGCAGGTCTCCTGAACCGGTCACCGGGTTGCTGCCGCCCACGGCGCGCGGGTCGAAGCTGACGACGTCGAACTCGCGGCGGCCCTCGGCACTGGGCCGGCTGAACACCGGGCGGTGGCCTTGCGGCGGGCCACGGCCAGGTCGAGTCTCGGCCCGTCCGGGTCGGGTGGGGCATCCGGCCAGGGAGTCTCCGCGAAAACCGGTCGCGGGCCATGGCGACCGTTGCTAATCTCCCGAAGGCCGTGCGAGAGAACAAGGAGGTGGTACCCGTGAACGCAGTGTCGACATGGGTGCTCCTCTCCGGGGTCACGGTCGGGCGGTAGGTCGTCCGGGAGCGCCGTTCAAGCGCCCTCCCGAAAGGCACGACCGTGCAATTCACTTCTGAACAGCTTCTCGACGACGGTGTCGTCGAGCGCGCCTTCACCCTCGGCGAGATTCCCGGCACCCTGTGGAAGCCTGGATCCGCACCGGCCCCGCTGGTCCTGATGGCCCACAACAACGGCCTGCCCAAGGCGGACCCCCGGCTGGTGGCCCGGGCCCGCTACACCGCAGCGCGCGGCTACGCCGTGGCCACCATCGACGCCGCCGGGTGCGGCGGCCGCTCCCGTTCCGCCGCGGACGAGCAGGCCCGTGCCGACCTCCGACGGGCGATGCGGGCCGGCGAGCCGGTCGACGAGATCTTCGAGTCCCTCATCGGCCCACTGGTCGACAACGCGGTCCCGGAATGGCAGACCACTCTGGACGCCCTCCTCCAACTGCCCGGGATCGGCGGGCCGGTCGGCTACTCCGGTGGGTGGACCGCCCTCGGCATCCGGCTGGCGGTGGTCGAGCCGCGCATCGCGGCCGCAGGCTTCTTCGCCGGAGGTTACGTGCCCCGTGCCCAGCGCGAGGAGGCCCGGCAGGTCACCATCCCGCTGCTGTTCCTGTTGCAGTGGGACGACGAGGGCAACCCCCGGCAACGGGCCCTGGACCTGTTCGACGCCTTCGGCAGCGAGGAGAAGACGCTGCACGCAAATCTGGGAGGGCACACCGGCACCCCGTGGTTCGAGCTGGAGGACGGCTGCCGGTTCCTGGACCGGCACCTGAAGTGAGGCCCGGCCGTCCGGCGGGGATCAGACAGGAGGCGGGGCCGGTCCCGGTCACCCGGTTCGGCGGGAGCGGGCCTGCCATCCCAGGGTGACGGGGACGAGACCCAGGAGCATGGCGACGTTAGCCCAGCGAGGCGGCGGGCCGCGTCAGGTCGAAGGCGATGGTGACCATGCGTCCGCCAGGCTTCAGCATCCGCCGTACGGCACGCAGGTCGGTGCCCGCCGTGTCGAGGACCACGTCGAACAACCCAGTTCCGCAGGGGACACGGTCCGGTGGTCGGCGGCGTGGTGGGCACCGAGCCCACGCACGAAGTCGAGGTTGGCAGTGCGGGCCAGGGCAGTGACCTCGGCGCCGTACGCCTGTCCGAGCTGGACGGCGGCGTTGCCGACGCCGCCCGCCGCGCCCCGTACGAGCAGCCGTTCGCCGGGGCGCAGTGCGGCCTTGTCGCGGAGAGCCGTGACGGCCGTGGTGCCCACCGGCAGCGCGGCGGCGGCCACGAGGTCCAGCCCGTCCGGGACCCGGCCGAGCCGCTCGGGCCGTACCGTCACGTACTCGGCGGCGCTGCCGAATCCGGAGCTGCGGCCCAGGACGCCCCACACCTGGTCACCGACCCCTACGCCGGTCGCGCCAGTGCCGAGCGCGGCGACTTCGCCGGTGAAGTCCAGCCCGACGCGCTGCGGGAACTTCCGGCCGGTGATGAGGCGGGAGGGTTTCCTCAGCGCGCTGAGACGAGGCTGCGCCCTCAGAGCACAATCCGCCACCAGCACTGGCGCTGCCGTCGCACACGACTCGTCGTCGCTGTCAGCCGACCACACCGCGCTCGGTATCACCGTCGCCGAGGAACCGGCGCCCTGCCCTGTGCCGACTTGTGTATGACCAGGTCACCGCTGTCATGAGAACCGGGATGGCGACCAGCGGAGCGAAAGCGATGCCCCAGACGGTCTGGGCCGTACCGCTGGACAAGTACGTCCGGCTCTCGACGGTGAAGGCGACCACGAGTTGCCACAGTGCTACCGGGACCAGGACGGCCGAGGCGGTCCAGGCCAGCGCGGCGAGGCTCCTGGGCCGCAGCGGCCGCCACCGGTCGCTGACGAGAAGCAGCGGGAACAAGGCGGCCAGCTCGGTGAGGACAGAGAGGCCGACGACGTATGCGATGCCCCATCCCGGGATGTCGAAGACGTCCCGCAGGACCTGGTCGCTGTAGCCGACATGGGCCCCGGACGCCATGGCGATGCGCCACAGGCCGGACGGGGCTGCGCACAGGGCTATGGCGTGGGCGGCTCGGCGGGCCCAGAGAGGCACGGCGGGGGCAGAAGCGGCTGCTGCGGTCATGACTCCATGCTGTCCGGGGACGCGTCAGCAGCGCGTCGTCCGCAACGGCGGTCCGTTCTCCCCCGTTCGGCGGAGGACGGAGATTCGCCCGCTAACGCGTAACCTATAGGTTACGCTTCTGGGGTGGACGGACTGAGCGAGGTAGCGGACGCCATCGCTGATCCCGTACGGCGGGAGATCCTGATGATGTTGCGAGTCACCCCGCTGACGGCAGGCGACATCGCTGCCCGGTTCGACATCAGCCGGCCCGCGGTCAGCCGCCATCTCCGCGTGCTGCGGGAAAGCGGTCTGGTCCGAGACCAGCAGACCGGACGCCATCGGCGCTACTCGCTCGTCAGCTCCCGGCTGGGTGACCTCGGCGCCTGGCTCGCCCAGTTCGATACCAAGCGTGTCGGCTGGTCACAGCATCTGGCGGCGTTGGAGACCGAGATCTACCGCACTCGACGGGACCGCAGTCGGACTGAGCCCACTGCTGATCAGAACATCGCGCGCCATCCCAAGGAGGACACGGCATGACCCTTGAGCCCACCGGACGACTCATCCCCACGCCGACGGGGCACGACCTCGTCCTCACCCGCCTCTACCGCGCACCGGCCGAGGACGTCTGGGCGAGTGTCACCGAGCCCGAGCGCACCGCCCGCTGGTTCGGTCCGTGGCGTGGTCGGGCCGCGCCCGGCCACACGGTCGAGGTGCAGCTGGTCTTCGAGGAATCGGCGCCCTGGTGCCCACTCCGGATCGAAGCCTGCGAACCGCCGCGCCGCCTCGCCGTCTCGATGGAGGACGAGGCAGGATCCTGGTCGATGGAGCTTCTGCTGGCCGAGTCCGATGGCGCCACTGAGCTCCGTCTGGTCCAGCATCTCGCCTCCACAGAGCACCTCGGCGATACCGGCCCGGGCTGGGAGTACTACCTGGACATGCTCACCGCCGCGCGCACGGACGGGCCGCGGCCTGACTTCGAGGACTACTACCCCGCGCAGAAGGCGTACTTCGAGTCCTTGGCCTAAGCTCGGCCTTTCGCCTCTGACCTGGGAGAGAATCGATGGGTGGATGGGCAGGGCTCGGCTGGAATCTGGCCTTCTCGGCGGCTACTTTGCTCGTGGCGCTCAACTACCGCGATGCCGCATGGCGAATCCACGGCTGCATGGCCAACGGACCGGGAAGCAATCGGCTCTTGACGCCAGCGATGATCAGGTTCACCTGTGGTGTTCTGGCCACCGTTTCGACGGTGAGCCTGGCGGTTGGTATCTGGCTGTAGACCTATCGAAGGGGATGCTGGGACGCCCCGGCATAGCAGGGGGAAACCGTGAGCCGACCCATACTGTTCCTCGACGTGGACGGACCCCCTTCCCGAACTCCCCTTCGTCGACTTCGGCGCGACCTGGACCAGCCCTTACCTGCTGGACCTCAGGTACATGAACTGCGAGCCGATCATCCATCTCGGAGGCTGTTCCAACCACCGCACGTCGCCTGATGTGGTCGAGCTTTTCGAGTATGTGGGGCATGGTCACACAGCACACGGAGGCACTGCTGTCTCCGTGCATCCCGACACTCGAAGACCCCTTCACCGGCTGAGGCGTCTCCGGTGGATCACTGAGCATCCGTCGGAGTACCCGTGCCGCGGCTTTCCCGACGTGCTGACCTCCGGCCGCGCCGGCCACAAGCCGGTCTTCGTCCTGGAGAAGCGAGGAAAGCCCCGGCCGGACGGGGGAATCACGGCCGGGGCGGTCCGGTGGTGGGCGCGGAGGGCGGTCGCCTCGCGGCGAAGGGCTCCACAGGGCTTCAGCCGAACGATCGTCCCAGTGGGCGAATGGTGAGGCCCGGGGACACTGTCCCATCCGCACCCACGGTTTGTTCAACGGGCCACCAGCTGTTGTTGTTCCGCACCTCCCCGGCGTCGGCAGTGATCCGTGCCACTCCCCCGGGGCGTCCGACTCCGCGCCTCACGTCTCTGCCTCACTGTCGGCCGAGGTCGTGCTGGTCTGCGTAGGGCGGCTGGTGACGCTGCTCGCCCAGGCCGTCACGCGCGACGTCGAAGCGTCGCAGATGCAGGCCGCATTGAACGAGGTGGTCTGACGTCGCTCGCGGACGACGGCCGGATTCACGAGAAGGGCCTCACCGGCTCATCGCGTCGCGGACGAGCGCGGTGTCCGTGAACTGCTCGAAGCGGACGATCAGGCCGCCGCGCACCACGAAGTGGTGGGCCACCCGGACGTCGATCAGTCTGCCGGTGGTCTTGTGGGTCGCGGTGTAGCGGGCGAGGACGACGACGTTCTCACCGTCGGCGACGTAGGTGTCGTCGTGGGCGGTCCAGCCGTCCCAGTCCTCACCGAGCCTCTCCATGACGCCGGCGGTGACACCTTCGGGGGTGCGGTAGGTGCCGGCGAGGGGAAAGCCGGCCATCTCCGTCCACTCCACGTCAGGGGCGAGCGTGGCCCGCAGCGCCGCAAGGTCGCCGGCCGCCGAGGCCAGGTACTGGCGGCGTACGACGTCGGCCGGGGCCGTGGACGTGGCGAACTCGCTCATCGTCAGCCCCACTTCATCTCGCCCTTGGCGACCTTCGCACCGATCTGAGCGGCGATCAGCATGCCGTTGTCCGGGTAGCGCTCGACGAGGGCGTCGGTGAGCGCGGCGCCGTCGGCCGCCTTGCCCAGCTCCTGCTCGAACGCGACCAGGTACTCGCGGGTCGCGGCGATGGCGGAGGCGTCGGCGGGAGCGCCGGGCAGGCGGTGGCCGGGGACGACCAGCTCCGGCTCCAGGGCGGCCATCTCGTCCAGCAGGCCGATCCACGCCGAACGGTCGCCGGGGGTGGGGGTGTCGGCGACCCAGACGTGCTCCCGCTGGAAGAGCAGTACGCCGCCCAGGATCGCGCGGTGCTCGGACTGCCACAGGTAGTGGCGGTCGGGGAGCGTCTCCGGGCCGCCCCTGAGCTCGAAGCGGTTCCCTTCGAGGGTGAGGTCACCGGTCAGGGGCTCCAGGTCGACCAGGCGGGTGGGCAGGTTCTCGCCCACCGCCGCCCACGCCGTGAGCTTGCCCTCGTAGGAGTGCCGGATGTGCTCGATGACGATCGGGGTCGCCACGAACCTCGCCTCCGGGAATGCGTCGGCCAGGACCTCCGCGCCGAAGTAGAAGTCGGGGTCGCCGTGGCTGACGAAGACCGTGGTCAGCTTCTTGCCGGAGTCGAGGATCTCCGCGGCCAGGCGGTGGCCGTCGGCTCGGGTGAAGGCGGCGTCCACGAGGAGGGCCTCGTGCTCGCCGGTGACGAGGGTGGCGGTCTTGTTCTTGCTGCCGGGGGGGAAGTCGAGGTCGAGGACCTTGAAGGAGAGGTTGCTCATTGTTGGTTCCTTGTGGGGAGGGGTGGCTGGGGACGGGGGAGCTCACTGGGCGCGGAGGGCCGAGGTGGCTGCTCGACCTCGGCCGTGGTGGCGTTTTGGCGGGCGAGAGGGGTGAACCGGTCGCCGTCGGCGGCGAGGAGCGTGGGGAAGCCGGTGACTCCCAGGTCGGCGGCCCGGCGGAGATCGGCCTCGGTCGCCTGCTGTGTCCAGGGGCTTCGAAGGCGGCGATCACGGCGGCTGCGGCCGGGAGAACCCGTGGGACCAGCCGCAGTAGGCGTCGAGAACGTGGACGAGCTTCATCGGGGACCTCGGCATGACGGTGGGGCATCCGCCTGGTGTGGCGATTCACCTGACTCAACAGTACCTGACGTGTCAGATAATTATCCATGATCACGTACAGGTCGACGGAAGCCGGGGAGCGAAGGGTCCCCGACTGGGCGACCGGAGGCGGGGTGAGCCGAGCGGTCGGCGCACCCCGCCCCGTCTCACCGCACGATCGCCGCGTCCCAGATCAGCGGAGCCTCGTCGAATACCACCGCGACCTTGAACGCGGTGCCGGGGACGAACGCCTTCGGCAGGGTCACCGCGCCCTTCCCGTCCTGGTCGAAGGAGACCGGACCGAGATCGGCGGTTCTCCCGCGCGACGTCAGCGCGTACGCCCGGCCCGCCGTGTTCGTGTGCCGGTCCGTGCCGCCCCGGTGGGGCACCGTGGCGGCCAGCCGCACGGTCCGACCGACGCGCGGCGCCGCGATCAGCCCCGGTGCGTGCCGGGCCTGCGTCAGCTCGGCGCGGGCCGGGGCCTGCTGGACCAGGCGCCAGTCCTGCGAGCCGTCGCCGGACGCGTTCTGCAGGGTCAGCGCGGCGCCTCGGGACGCTCCCGTCAGGTACACGCCGGTGTTCTTGGCCGCCTGGAACTTGTAGGAGCCGTCGGCGGTTCTGATCATGTTCCAGGTGCCCGCAGGGCTGTTGTCGACCCATTGCCCGATCTTCTGGCCGGGCGTCGCGCTGCCCGTCCAGATGGCCGCTGCCCGGCCTCCCGACTTGTTCAGCAGGGTGACGCCGCCCTGCGGCTCGGTCACCACGTGCCAGGACTGGGTGGCCTCGTTCGCCGCCGCTCCGGCGTCCTCCAGGACGATGTCCGGCACATCGGCGTTGCCGATGTTCGCGTCGTTGGTCCTGCCGCCGGTGCCGATCACTTGGCCGGTCTTCCGGTTGACGAGCTGGAAGTAGGCGCCGTCCGAGCGGCCGAGGTCGACCTCGGCGAAGGCTATCTGCGAGGTTCCCTGGTTGTTGAGGACGGAGATGCGGCCGGTGCCCTCGACGTATTGCAGGTTGCGGCTGTAGCCGGCCCGCGAGGTCGTCTGGTACTCCTTCCACACGCCGTCGCTGCGGCCGCTCTCGTTGACCCAGACGTTGCCGCTGCCGGCGGCGTTGTAGACGAGGCGCCCGTCGGGCAGCCGGATGATCACGGGGCTGCCGCCGGTGGCGAGGGGCCGGGAACCGGCGTCGACCTTCAGTGAGGTGATGGCGTTGCCGGACGAACCCCGGAAGAACTTCAGCGGGTCGTCGGCGATCACGTACTTCACGTTGGCCCCGCCGCCCCAGTCCTCGTAGGTGAGCAGCCACTTGCCGTCCGTCGTCGGCACCACGTTGGTCATGCCCGGCCGCCCGCCGCCGATCTCCGTCTTCCCGCCGCCCATGTCCACGGGGCGGCCGGCGACGTCGACGACGGGATCGCTCCACTGCGCGCTGCGGCCGTCCCAGGTGCGGTGGAGGAGGAGCTGGCCGTGGGAGTCGGTGGCGGTGTCGTTCGCCGGGTCGCGCTTCGCGACCCCGGTGACCGGATCGAAGCCGGTGAAGTCGCTCTCGTCCGAGTAGTAGCAGACCAGCTTGCCCTGGTGGACCATCAGGTAGGGCTCCCAGACGGGATCGACCTGCCGGTACCGGTTCGCGGCCGCGATGTTCCGACCGACCGCGCCCGCGCTGCCGCCCTGCCGGCCGCCGGTCGTGACGACGTTGACGACCTTCCAGGTGCGGCCCTCGTCCGTGCTGGAGTACAGGGCGATCGCCAGGTCTGCGCGGTCCCCGTCGTTGGACGGCGTCCAGTTCGGGTCGGCCGCCTTGTGCTCCTTGTAGTAGTCGTCGTCTCCGGAGACGACACTCGCCAGGAGCAGCGTGCCCGCCTTCAGCGGTCCGACGTTCTGCGGGAGCACGTAGAGATAGGGGTTCGTCCAGTTGCTGGTGTACTTGGCGTACCTGGGATCGGTGGAGAGGTAGGCCGGTGCCTCGACCTCGGACAGTGCCTGCCAGGAGGTGCCGTGGTCATCGCTCTTGTACACGGGCAGGGTCTCGCCGTCGGCGCTTCCGGTCCTCGGTACGACGGTGGCCTTCTCGAACGAGGCGACCAGGCGGCCGCTCGGCAGTTGCGCCGACTTGGGGTAGACGGCGCAGTTGCCGCGCCCCTTGAGGCAGGGCTCGTCGCCGAGCTGGTACATGATCCCGCCGGTCGGGTTGTACGCCTGTGCCCCGGCGGCAGGGGCCGCCAGCAGCGCGGATGCCGCGGCGAAGGTGCCCAGCGCCCTGCGTGTCCTGCTTCTTCTCATGACCCCTCCTCGAAGACGACCACGGGTGCGGCTCCTTTCATCCGTCCTGTGCCTCCTGTACGTCGGATGCTGAGACGAAGACGCGTACGTCCCACGCGCCGAGTTCGACCGGCTCTCCGGCGGGTGTCACGTCGCCGTACAGGGCGTCGGACAGCTGCGCGGGTGCCGTGCACAGGGCGGGCTCCCAGGCCCAGTTGTGAACCACGTGGACGTGTCGGCCGTCGGGGGACGTGCCGGTGGTGGCTGTGACGGCCGCCGGGAGGTTCCGCCAGCCGCTGCGGGGCTCGGGGGCGAGCCAGACGGCCAGCGCCCGGGCGAGGGCGCGGCCGGGCACCGTTCCCACGCAGGTGATGCGGCCGGCTCCGTGACGGCGGGTGGTGACGGCGGGCCAGCGCCCGAAGTGCGGGTGGTCGTACTCGACGAGGACGTCGGCGCCGGCGACGGTCAGTGCGTCGGCCCAGCGGGTGGCCGTCGCGTCACCCGGCAGGTGCAGGGGGCCACCGGCCACGGACCGGACCGGCACCGCGGTCCTCAGGTTGCTGAACTCGTCGTAGTGGACGCCCGCGGCGTCGGCCAGCCGTCCGGGCGCCGGCTCGTGACGGGCCCGGGCCTCGTGGTCGGCGTAACCCGTGCGGGGGCCGAGGAGCAGGTGCCCGCCGGCGTGCGCGTAGGCGGCGAGCCAGTCGAGCGTCTCGTCATGGGCCATGTACAGCGCCGGGACGACCAGGACCGGGTGGCGGTGTACGGCTTCCTCGGGGGACGCTCCCCCTCTCTCGCCCCGGGGATCGTGCAACTGCCGCGCGTGGACGATGCGGACCTGGCGGCCGGTGTCGAAGGCGCCGCGGTAGAAGGGATCGAGGATGCGGTGGTAGGCGGCCGGGTCCGGCTCGCCGTCCGGCTTGGCCAGCGGAGGGTACTTCTGCATCAGCCACTTGCTGGGCGTGGAATAGACGAACGTGATGTCGGCGTCCGGTTCGAGTCCGGCGACCAGTCCCCCGGCCTGCTCGAACTCGGCGCCCAGCCGGGCGAGTTCGCCGTAGATGCGGCCGGGCTGCCCGGTGTGGGGCAGGATGCCGCCCCAGTAGGTCTCCGCGCCGAAGTGCAGGGTGTGCCAGTGCCAGTACTCGATCATGCGGGCGCCACGTGACACGAGTGCCCAGGCGGCCTGCCGCCACTGGCCGTCGTAACCGGGGTGGTTGTTCCAGGGTTCACCGATCGAGCCGGCGTTGGTCTCGGTGACCAGGAACGGAGCCTGGCGGGAGGAGAACATCCAGTCGGCCGTCCGGTACAGCGCCCACACGCCGGTGGTCTTCCACTTCTGCTCGTGGTCGTCGGGCGTGGGGTCGGGCAGCAGCAGGCCGTCCTGCATGTCGTAGTAGGGGTTGCCGGAGGCGATGTCGAGGCGGTCGGTCAGCTCGTCGTCCTCGACGGCGGGGCGAGTGTAGGAGATGCACGTGGTGACGAAGTGCTCGGGTCGGGCGTACTCGCGCACGATGCCGGCCTGCCAGCCGATGAACTCGGTGACCTGCCGGGCCTGGAACGCCCGCCAGGCGACGTCGTACTGCGGCTGGGCGTTGCCGTCGGGCGTCCACAGATCCGCCCAGGTCGACAGGCGGTGGGACCAGTAGACCAGCCCCCACTCGCGGTTGAGGGTCTCGACGTCGCCGTACGTCTGACGCAGGTGGTCGACGAAGCGCTGGAAGACACCGTGGTTGTGGAAGAGTTCCAGGCCGGGTTCATTGTCGACCTGCCAGCCGATGAGGGCGGGGTGGCCGGCGTAGCGGGCGGCGATGGCGCGGATGACCCGCTCCGCGTGGAAGCGGAACGCGGGGTGGGTGAAGTCCACCTCCTGGCGGGCGCCCCAGCCTATGCGCTCACCGGTGCGGCGCTCCCCGGTGATCTCCGGGTACTGCCGGGCCAGCCACGGCGGCACCGCGTACGTCGGGGTGCCGAGGACGACGGAGATGCCGTTCTCGTGGGCGCCGTCCAGGACGGGCTGGAGCCAGTCGAGCTCGAAACGGCCGTTCGCGGGCTCCCAGGTCGACCACACCGACTCACCGACCCGGATGACGCTGACGTGGGCCTCGGCCATGAGGGCGAGGTCGGTCTTGAGACGTTGCGCAGGGCGGTCGTAGGGCTGGTACTCGTGGTAGTACGCGGCGCCGAACAGGACGCGGGCGGGCAGATCCGCCATGGGGACAACCTCCGTGAAAGAAGGGGGGATTCGAGGGCCGCGCGTCCTACTGCTTGACGCTGCCGGTGGCCAGACCGCTCTGCCAGTAGCGCTGCAGCAGCAGGAAGGCCACGACGAGCGGGACGATCGAGACCAGAGAGCCCGTCACCACCAGGGCGATCATGTCGCTGCTCACCCCGCCGCCGCCGTTCTGCGCCTGCTCGGCCCAGGAGGACAGGCCGACCGTGATCGGGTACAGGTTCGGGTCGTTGAGCATGATCAGCGGCAGGAAGTAGTTGTTCCACGTGGCGACCAGGGTGAACAGGAGCACGGTCACCAGGCCGGGGGCCAGCAGCCGCAGCACGATCCGGAAGAAGATCCGTGCCTCGCCGGCGCCGTCGATACGGGCGGCTTCCAGCAGGCTGTCCGGGACGGCGTCGGCGGCGTAGACCCGCATGAGGTAGAGGCCGAAGGGGTTGACGAGGGAGGGCAGAATGACGGCCCAGGGGGTGTTGACCAGGCCCGCCTCGGCGAAGAGCAGATAGGTCGGGATCGCCAGGGCGGTGGTCGGCACCATGACGGCGCCCAACACCAGGTTGAAGGCGAGCCGGTCGCCGCGGAAGCGGAACTTGGCGAAGCCGTAGCCGCCCGCCGCCGCGAGGAAGGCCGCGCCGATCGCGCTGACCCCCGCGTACCCGACGGTGTTCAGCAGCCAGCGCGCGAAGACCCCGTCGCTCTGGGTGAACGTGCTCTCGACGTTCGTCAGCAGCCGCGGGCTGTGCGAGAACCACAGGCCGAAGCTGTCGAACAGGTCCTGGGCGCTCTTGGTGGAGGCGATGATCAGCCAGAACAACGGGAGCAGGAAGTAGGCGAGGGCCGCGAGCATGGCGATCGTCAGGGGGGTGCTGCGGCGGGGTCGTGAGCGGCGGCTGGGCCGGCGGTACCGGACGTGCGCCCGGCGTACGGCGGCAGGGGCGGCGGGTGCCGGGGGCGTGGTGGTGGTCACGGGGTCCTCCTGCGGTTCGCGGTGAGCAGGAGGCCGTAGGAGGCGATCACGATGAGGAGGCCGAGGAGGAAGGACACCGTGGCCGCGTAGTTGACCTGCTGGCCGGTGAAGGCGAGGGAGTAGGCGTAGAGGTTGGCGGTGTAGGAGCTGCTGATGACGTCGGGGGCGATCTTCATCAGCAGGTTGGGTTCGTTGAACAGCTGGAAACTGCCGATCACGGAGAACAGCAGGGTCAGCAGCAGGGCGGGCTTCAGAGCCGGCAGCTTGATGGAGCGGGCGACGCGCCAGGGGCCCGCCCCGTCCATCGCGGCAGCCTCGTACAGCTCGTGCGGGATGGTGCGCAGGGCCGCGTACAGGATGATCATGTTGTAGCCGACGAACTCCCAGGTGACGACGTTCGCCAGGCTGCCGAGCATCCAGCCCTCGCTGAGGAAGTTGGGTACCGGGACGTCCAGTTCGCGGCCCAGCTGGGCGAACGGACCGAAGTCCGGCCCGTACAGGTAGCCCCACATCAGGGCGGCGACCACGCTCGGGACGGCGTACGGCACGAAGATGCCGAGCCGGATCAGCCGGGCGAAGCGCAGCAGTCCGCTGTCGAGGGCGAGGGCGAACAGCAGGGCGAGGAGCAGCATCAGCGGGACCTGGAGGGCGAAGAACAGGGCGACCCGGCCGATGCCCGAGAGGAGTTGGGGGTCTGTCAGGGCGGTGACGTAGTTGTCCAGGCCCACGAAGACGGTGCCGCCGATGAGGCGTTCCTGGAAGAGGCTGAGGTAGGCGGCGTAGCCGAGGGGGGCGAGGAAGAGGAGGAGGAACAGGACCATGAACGGGGCGATGAACGCCGGGCCCGCCAGGCGGCGTGGACCTGCCCGCTTCGGCCTGCGGGCCTGGGGTGCGGTGGTGGCGGTCATGGTCACGTTCCCTTGACGGTGAAGCCCTGCTTCTTGGCATACGTGGTCAGACGGGTCTGCCAGGTGCCGAGCGCGGCGGCCGTGTCGGTCCGGTCGGCGAGGGACTTGCCGACGGTCTCGGTCCAGTCGGTGGCCGCCTGGTCGAGGAACGGCGGCCACTGGAAGGCGTCGTCGACGGTGTCGCCGATGGAGGCGAACAGCTGGTTGACCTTCTGGCCGCCGTAGAAGGACGGGAGGTCGCCGGTGAACGACGGGTCGGTGAGCAGTGTCCTGGTGGCGGGGAAGAAGGACTGCCGGGTGGCGAACATCTTCGCGCTGGCGGGGTCGCTGTTGAGGAACTGGGCGAACTGGGCGGCCGCCACGGGGTTCTTGGTCGAGCGGATGGCGGCGGTGGTCGAGCCGCCCCAGTTGCCGGAGGCGGGCTTGGCCGCGTCCCACTGCGGGAGCGGGGCGGCCCGCCACTTGCCCGCCGTGGACTTGGCCGAGCCGGAGAGGAAGGCCGGTCCCCAGGCGGCGGTGAGCCAGGTGGCGTACTTGCCCTTGTTGAAGCCGGCGTACCAGCCGTCGGTGAAGTCCGGGTCGGTGCTGATGACACCCTCCCGGGCGAGGCCGCCCCAATAGGTGCCGAGCTTCTTGGAGACGGCGTCGTCGACGCTGATGGCGATGTCGCTCTTGCCGGACAGTCCGTACGGCTTGGCGCCCGCCTGCCACAGCAGTCCGTGCCAGGCGGCGGCCTCGTTGGCGGCGAGGTTGGTGAGATAGACGTCCGGGTCGGCCTTGTGCAGCTTGCGCGCCGCCTCGGCGAACTCATCCCAGGTCGTGGGGACTTGGATGCCGTGCTTGTCGAAGACGTCCTTGCGGTACAGCATGCCCATCGGGCCGGTGTCCTGGGGGATCGCCCAGACCTCGCCGCCCGGGCCGCTGACCTGCCCCCATGTCCAGTCGACGAATTCGCCCTTCAGCGTGGAGGCCCCGTACGGGCGCAGGTCGAGCAGGCTGTCGGTGATCGTGAACGTCGGGATCGCCTGGTACTCGATCTGTGCCAGGTCCGGTGCGCCGGTGCCGGCCTTGAGGGCGGTCCTGAGCTTCGTGTAGTGCTTGACGCCCTGACCGGCGTTCACGACGTTGACCTTGATCGCGGGGTATTTCTTCTCGAAGAGGGCGACCTCCTGCTGGATGTCGGGGACCCAGGTCCAGAAGGTCAGCTCGGTCGGCGTCTTCATCGCCTTGTCGATGTCGGCCTTGCCGACCGGCTCGGCGGAGGAACCGATTCCGCCGCCGTCGCCGCCGCACGCGGACAGGGCCGCGCCGAGGGAGGCCGCTCCGGTGGCGGTGAGGAAGAGGCGACGGCTCATGAGGGGCGAGGAAAGAACTGTTCTGGGCACGTGGGACTCCCGCCGGAGCGATGGAAGGGACGGAAACGATGGGTGCCACCGGCGGCAGAGCGCCGCAGAGCGGTGAGCCCCGCAGGGCGGAGGAGCGCCGGATGGCGGAGAAGGGGGAGCGGCCCTGGGCAGCGGGACCGCTCATGCGTAGGTCGTCCCTTGCGCGGGAGCGGCGACGGGGACGGAGTTGAAGTGGCAGGGCCCTGCACGGAGTTGCAGAGGTCCGAGGAGCCGACGGACGTGGGCCGGTCGAGGCCGTTCCGTCGATTCCTGTGCACGGCTCGGGGGCGGACACCACCCGGTGGGGCCGGTGTCAGACGGCGGGGGGTGAGTGGGCCTCGCCGTCCGGGTTCGGAGATGCCGGCCGCATCTGGACCGGGGTTCTGCGGGAGGCCGGCGGCGCGGTGGAGGCGCGGACGACGAGTTCGACGGGCTGGCTCTGTGGCGCCAGCGGTTCGGCCGCCGGATTCTCGATGGCGTGGACGAGCAGGCGCAGGCCCTCGCGGGCCACGTCGTCGAACGGCTGCCGTACCGTCGTCAGGGGTGGAAGGACGTAGGCGGCCAAGGGGATGTCGTCGAAGCCGACCACGCTGACGTCCTCGGGCACCCGCAGCCCGGCCTCCGTCAGGAAGCGGATGAGTCCGACGGCCATGTCGTCGTTGGCCGCGAACACCGCCGTCAGGTCGCTCCTGGCGGCCAGTTCGCGGCCCGCCTCGTAGCCGGACGCGGCCGACCAGTCGCCCTCGACGGCCACCGGCTGTTCGCGGTCGTGCGCGGTGAGCGCCGCGCGCCACCCTGCCTGCCGGTCACGGGCGGCGAACCACTTTCGTGGTCCGGCGAGGTGGTGCACCGTTCGGTGTCCCAGGTCCAGCAGATGCTGCGTGGCGGCGCGGGCCAGCTCCACGGAGTCGACACCCGCGGCGATGGCCGAGGCCGGGGCGCCTGTGCCGGCCGGGGCGCCGAGGACGAGCACCGGGACCTCGGAGGCGAGCGGTACGGAACCCTCGTCGATCGGTTCGGACACGACGATGCCGTCGACGCCCCGCTCCAGCAGCGACTGCATGGCACCACCGACGTCCTCCGGGTCGCCTTCGAGCGTGTTGACCACGCTCAGCGCGTACCCGGCGTCCCGGGCGGCCCGCTCGACGCCGATGAGCAGGGAAGCCGGGCCGTACAGGGCTGTCCCCAGTGCCACCACGCCGATGGTCCGGGTCCGCCCCGAGGCCAGCGCCCGTGCCGCGCTGTTCAGCCGGTAGCCGAGCTGCTCGGCGGCTTCCAGGACACGGCGGCGCACGTCCTCCGAGACGTAGCGCTCACCGTTGAGAACCCGGGACACCGTCTTCTGGGAGACCCCCGCCAACTGCGCCACGTCGACGCTTCGTGGTGCGGCGGGGGTCTTTCCGCGCCCTGTTCCTCGCGTCATGGGGGTCTCCTGGTGTGCGGTGGCTCGGATCCGGGCGCGGCGGCGGAAGAGGGTGTCGTCGGTATGACTGCGCCGTCATGACTGCGCAGACATATCAACGCAGCCGGACGCGCCCCGTCAAGACATCACGCAGCATCGCTTCGGGCCGGGCGCGGATCACGGGCTCCCGCGACCCTGGTCCGGACCCGTCGGTCAAGATTCGGTCTCGCTTGCGCGAGCGAGAGGCGACCGGCCGTTACCACCGGTAAGTTCCGGCCCCCCACCCCTCGTTGTCAGGAGTCCCGGTTCCATGCGCCGACTTCTAGCCTCCGTCGTGGTGGCGTCAGCCGCGATCGGCGGGTTCATCACGACCCCGTCCCCCGCCGCTGCCGCCGACCCCGTGTCCGGATCCTTCAGTGTCCTCGCCTACAACGTGGCGGGCCTGCCGGAGAGCATCTCCTCCGCACCCACTCCCCGCGAACCCGCCACCACGGAAATCGGTCGGCGGATCGCGCCGTACGACGTGGTCAACGTCCAGGAGGACTTCAACTACCACGCCTTTCTCTACGCCGGGGACACCGCGCACGCGTACCGCACCCCCACCAGCGGGGGCGCCGGTATCGGCAGCGGTCTCAACACCTTGTCGAAACTCCCCTACGACACCGACGACTTCGAGCGGGTGCGCTGGAAGTCCTGCCAGTTCGACTCCGGTGACTGCCTCACGCCCAAGGGGTTCACGTTCATCCGTCAGCGCCTCGCCGAGGGCGTGTACGTGGACTTCTACAACCTGCACACGAACGCCGGCACGAACCCCGGCGACCTGGCCTCGCGGGCGGACAACCTCAACCAGCTGACGGCCTTCATCAAGACCCACTCGGCCGGGAACGCGGTCGTCGTCATGGGCGACACCAACACGCGCTACACGCGCTCCGGCGACACCATCGCCGAGTTCGCCGCCGCGAACGGTCTGACCGACCCCTGGGTCCAGCTCATCCGCGGCGGCACACCGCCCGCCAAGGGCAGCGACGCCCTGGTCTGCGACCAGACCGGCCCTACCGTGCCCAACACCTGCGAGGTCGTGGACAAGGTCCTGTACCGCGACAGCAAACTCGTGTCGCTCAACGCCACCTCGTACAACAACGAGCACTCCCGGTTCCTCACCGATGCCGGGCTCATGCTGTCCGACCACGACCCGATCAAGGTGGACTTCTCCTGGTCGCGCGCCGCGGACTTCCAGCTCAGTGAACAGTTCGGCGGGCCCCACGGCGCCCACTACACCGACATCGACGCCGTACCGGCCGGCGCGCGTCCGGTCAGCCTCTCGCTGCGCAGCGGTACCCGCGTCGACGGCGTCGGCCTGACACTCGGCGACGGCACGGTCATCAGCCACGGCGGAACCGGCGGCACGGCGTCGTCCCTGAACCTGGGCAGCGGGGAGTACCTCAGCTCCGCCCAGTTGTGCCGGGGCCAGAAGGACGGCCGGACGCGGATCTTCTCCGCCCGGTTCTCCACCAACCTCGGCAGGAGCCTGTCCGGCGGAACCACCACGTCCGACTGCGTCACACGCACGGCGCCGTCGGGGTGGCAGATCGCCGGGTTCCACGGCCGGGCCGGTGACGAGGTCGACAAGCTGGGCTTCATCTACACGAAGCGCTGACGCGCTCCCCTTGCCGGCTCTCGTGAGCGACGGCCCGCGATCGGCGGCGACGGCCTCTCACCGGCTGTCGCCGCCGGAGGGTGGGAGGTCCTGGCCGGTGGGGCGGGGCCGATGGGTGGTGCGGGCCGGCAGGTGGTGCGGCCCGGCCATTGGTGCAGCCCCAGCCGGTCGTGCGGCCCGGCCATTCGTGCAGCCCCGGCCGGCGGAGTGGAACCGACTGGTGGTGCGGCCCCGGCCGGTGGAGTGGAACCGACTGATGGTGCGGCCCGGCCTGTGGGGCAGCCCCGGCCGGTGGAGTGGAACCGGTCGGTGGTGTCGCTCCGGCCGGTGGGGCGGTCCATCGTCGCGGCGGAGCCGGTCGATGGTGCAGTACTCGTCGTCCAGGTCACCCGCGAACCCGAGGCCCGGCGCGCGCAGCGGCAGGAGCGGCCCGACGGCCCGTCATGCACGGCATGCACGGCATGCACGGCATGCACGGCATGAGCGCCCTATCAGCCGTACACGGCGACTGCGGCCGCCATCAGCCGCCCGGCGTGGCGGAGCCGGCCGGTGGCCCAGGACCTGGTGTCCGGTCGCCCCACTGACGCGGGGCTCAGCGCGCGCAGGCGCAGGAACGGCCCAGTCCCCGCCGGCGCAGCACCGCCAGAGCACCGTGCCGGCCGATCACCGCGTCGGCGGCCTGGCGGTGGTCAGGGGAGCCGGGGCAGCATGTCCCGTGCTGCGTGGCTGAGGATGCGGAGGTTCTCGGTGAACCGATCCCGGTCGTCCACCGGGAGGGGCGCCAGGAAGTAGCGCTTGATGTTCTCCACGTGTGCCCGGGCCGCGGCGACCGTGGTCTCCTCCCCCAGCGCGGTCAGGCGCACCAGGCGCGCACGCCGGTCACCGGGGTCCTCGACCCGTTCGACCAGACCGGCCGCCACCATGCGGTCCACCAGGCGGGTAGCCCCTCCCGTGGTCAGCACCTGCTCCTGGGCGATGGCCCCCATCGACAGCCCGGGCTCCCCCGCCCGCCCGAGAATGAGCAGCACCTCGAACGTCAGATGGCTGATGCCGCACTCCGCCTCCAGGGCCCGGCCCAGGATGTACTCCAGCCGGTTCGCAGCCCCCTGCAGCCGGCCGAAGGCCAGCACCAGGGCATCGTTCGCCGCATCCCCCGGCGTCGAGATCTCCGCCCGCTCGTTCACAGCCCCGGCACCTCTCTGCTCCTCCGTACACACCTCCCGATCATGCCGCACCCTGGCCGGTCGTCACCTGCCGACGTAGGTGCGCGCGATCGTCGCCACCGGCCTCGATCGCCTCCCGCAGCGGCACCGGTCACGTCCCCGGTGCCGTTCGGGATGTCGTGCCGCGAGTGTCCGTGATCAATCCGGAGCCGGGTTAACTACTTCTCTGCGCAGCGCGATTGATCCGCCGCCGACTCTTCCCTTGTCATGCCCTCATCTGAGATCTTGCGTCGACCCATTCAGCCCACGGCCCGGTCGGCGCCACCCCTTGCCCCGGGCCCTCGGAGGACGCTGTGACAACCCCCCGCATATCCCAGCGCCGTCTCAGACGGCCGCTGCTGTCCGTCGCCGCTGTCGGAGCGGCCCTCGCGCTCGCCACGCCCGCCGGCGCGGCCGACGTGGACACCGGCCTTCCGCCGGGCCCGGCCGCGGCTCGCGCCGCCACGCTCGCCCAGAGTGCCGCCGGGTGGGCCGCCGGCACCCGCTCCTATCTCGTCATCACCGCGCCCGGTGACACCTCGGCCGCGCGCAACGCCGTGACGACGAACGGCGGTTCGGTCTTCGCGCACTACGACGCGATCGGCGTGGTGGTCGCGCACTCCACCTCCGCCGGCTTCGCCACCGCGATGCGCTCCGCCCCGGGCGTGCAGAAGGTGGGCGCGACCCGCACCTCGGACGTTCCCGCGGACGCCTACTCCCCCACCCTGCCGGGTGCTCCCGCGCAGTCGTCCACCACGCTCACCGAGACCGCGCGGTGGGACATGACCAGGATCAACGCCGACAAGGCCTGGGCCGTCAGCACCGGCTCGCCGGCCGTCACGGTGGGTGTTCTGGACACCGGAGTGGACGAACGGCACCAGGACATCGCGCCCAACTTCGACGCGGCGGATTCCGTCTCCTGCGCGTACGGCAAGGCCGACGCCCGCACCGGCGCCTGGCGTGACGTCGGCACCCACGGCACGCACGTGGCGGGCACCATCGCCGCCGCGAAGAACGGCAAGGGAGTGGTCGGCGTCGCGCCGGGCGTGAAGATCGCCTCCGTGCGCATCGCCGAGCCGAGTACCAGCATGTTCTTCGCCGAGAACACCATCTGCGGGTTCATGTGGGCCGGTGACCGCGGCTTCGACGTCACCAACAACAGTTATTACACGGACCCGTGGATGTTCAACTGCCCCGACAACCCTGACCAGGCAGCCATCATCGAGGGTGTGCGCCGGGCGCAGGAGTACGCGGAGGGCAAGGGCTCGCTCCAGGTCGCGGCAGCGGGCAACTCCAACTACGACCTGGCGAACAAGCGCACAGACACGGAGAGCCCGAACGACTCCACCCCCGTCAGCCGCACCATCACCAACGCCTGCATCGACATCCCGACGGAGCTGCCCGGCGTCGTGACCGTCGCGGCGATGGGCAACGGGAACATCAAGGCGTCCTACTCGAACTTCGGCCGGGACGTCATCGACGTGGCGGCCCCGGGCGGCGACGGAGCCTACGGCGTCTACTCCACGCTCCCCGGCGGCAAGTACGGCAACATGAACGGCACGTCGATGGCGTCACCGCATGTGGCGGGTGTCGCCGCGCTGCTGAAGAGTGCCGACCCGGCGGCCACCCCCGCTGATCTCCGCGCGCGGCTGGGAAGCCAGGCAACGGACACGGCGTGCCCGTCGGACAGCCGCTGCACCGGCACCACGGCGAAGAACGCCTTCTTCGGGGAGGGTCAGGTCGACGCGCTGAAGGCCGTCGGTGGCACCGGCCCGCAGCCCGGCCGGTACTTCGAGACCACCACCGACGTCACCGTCGCCGACAACGCCACGGTCGAGTCCCCGATCAGCGTGACCGGTGTGCCGGGCAACGCCCCGGCCGCGCTGAAGGTCGGCGTGGACATCAAGCACACGTACCGCGGCGACCTGGTGCTCTCCCTCGTCGCCCCTGACGGGTCGGTCTACTCCCTGGAGGACTTCGCGGACAGCGACGGCGCGGACGACGTGCTCAAGACGTACACCGTCGACGCCTCGTCGGAGACCGCGTCGGGTACGTGGAAACTGCGCGTCCGCGACATCGCCACGCAGGACACCGGGCGGATCAACGCCTGGAACCTCACCTTCTAGCAGCTGCGTCGCACCGGGCGCCTACGCGCCTCGCGGCCGGGCGGCATGCCCGCCCGGCCGCAGGGCCGGCCGCGTTCGTACCCGGGTCGGGGCGCGTGTCAGGGCGTGTCCCCGGAGTAGTGGAAGCGGCAGCTCACCCCCGGGCCGGGTGTGCGGGAGCCACCGGGCACCGGCTCGTACAGTGCCCGGCCGCCGGGGAACCGACCCAGTTCGGTGGGCAGAGCCGCTCCTTCGTCGATCTCCTCCGCCCGCCACCTCGTGATGTCCAGCAGCAGTCCGTCCAGCGGCCCGCCCACGAGTTCGGCATATGTCCGCCCGCGGCGCGGGCCCGGGTCGGGGTCGTCATGGTCGTGGCCGTAGACCCGGCCGCGCAGCAACTGCTCGTCATCACGGTCCATCCGTCCACCCTCGCAGCCCCCACTGACAACGACCGGTACGGAGGACCGGGAGGGCGCGGCACCCTTGATCACCGCGCCCCAGGCTGCGTCAGCGAACGAGTCCCGTGTGCTGGCCGATGCTGCTCCCCGCGATGACCGGGCCGTACCACCTGCCGGCCCACTACGCGGGCTGCAGCCGCCTCGTCGTCGCGGATCCCCTGCCCGGGCGGGAGGTGGGGGCCTGGGTCGGCTGCTGGGGCGTCGTCGGCTACTGGTTCGCCACGCCCTTGGTTCCCCTGCTCTTCCCGCACGGCCGCCTGGAAAGCGCGCCGCGTCGGGCATGTGCCCGGACTGTCATCACGGTCGCCGGGGTCGGCACACTGGCCGCGATGCGGCGGCCCAGCGGCACCGACCCCGTGCATGGCGTCCCGAATTCCATCGGGATCGCCGGCTGGGAGTGGCTGCACACGGTGATGTTCGTCTGTGCCGCGACCGCCATGCTCGGCGGCTCGTGCGCGGCCGCCGTGTTCCCGCGCCATCGTCCTCACCGTCCTCAGCGCCGTCGTGCCGGGGGTGTACGCCGCGCTCGTCGCCGGTGCGGGCCTGATCGCGCCCGGGTCCCTGGCCGGGACGTGCCTGATCGGGCCCGGGCTCCGGTCAGCTCGACAGTTCCATGAGGCGATGCATCAGGTGCTGCTCCTTGTCGGCTGCTTCATGCACGATCTTCGACGCACTGTGGAGGGATTCCCGCGACGACGCGACTCCGGCCTCTTTCAGAAGTTCGGCCACCTCGGTCCACTTCTTCGACACCTCGCGGTACGCGTCCGAGATCTCCCGGAACTCGCCGGTGCCGGTGATGTCGGCGGTCTCCGCCAGGAATTCCGCCCACATCATGCGGAACAGGCCGCCACCGGTCCCGGCATCCTCCATGATCGTGCAGATCTCGGGAAGGCTCTCGGCGGGCGAGTCGAGATCGTCGAGCCACTGCGGCATCAGATCGGCGACTTTGTGCATGCCTTTGTATCCGAAGTTGGAGATCGGCGGGTTCAAGAAATTCTCCGCCGCCGATCTGATGCCTTTGCGAGCGGCTCCACCCAGGTCAGGAAGACCGCCCTTCGGGATATCGATGGTGAAGGCGCGATTGCGCGAACTCATCGGGCCCCGGGCGTTTCGCGCGGTGGCCAGGGATTCGCCGGATGCCCATTGCAGGCCCAGCGGCTGCGTCTCGACCAGGGCGAAACGGTCGTCGTCGTACCCGACGCAGGCTACATAGTGGGCCGCGAACCGGAAGTCGTCGGTGGAGTAGTCGAGGAAGTAGCGGTCGAGCTTGAGACCGACGACGGTTCCGGAATCCAGCTCGGCCAGCAAGTGTTCCCTTGCCCGGTTCACCGACGACGTCTCGTGAACGGACAGTCGCAGGTTCAGCGCATTCGCCAGATTCTCGGACAGCGTGTCCGGCTTGATGCGGCCACCGACGAACGGTGTCGGCATCTGCTTCGTCCGCCAGTAGATGAATGACAAACCACCGGCGAGCCCGAAGATGAGTGACTCCGACAAGTCGATCTCTCGCTGCCTCAACAAGTTCACGAGGGTGGTCGACTCGCAGTGGTTTCCAACGTACGGATCTGCCTCTAAAAGCGACACTTGTTCTTGTCTCCCTTCCTTCGCGTAGAGCGTAGCGCAACCTCCTGAAGTACGATTGCGGCCGCCCAAATCAGGGAGGTGTCCACTCGGTCAGATTCGCGAAACCAGGAAGTTGCCGAGGAACAGATGATCCATCTCCGTCTTGAGGAAGCAGGACAGAGCATCCGCGGGCGAGCAGACGATGGGTTCACCGGCGACGTTGAAGGAGGTGTTGATCAGACAGGGAATCCCCGTCAGCTCCGTGAACTCACGCAACAGTTCGGCGAGCAGCGGATTGCTCTGCTCGGTGACCGTCTGGATCCGCGAGGTGGCGTCGACGTGGCAGGCGCCCTGGATCTTCTCCTGGTACTCGGGCCGCACCGGAACCACGAACGTCATGTACGGAGAGGACGTCTTCTTGCCGAGCTCGAAGACCTCGGGCGCGCGGTGCTCCAGGACCACGGGGGCGAAGGGCCGGAACTGCTCGCGGTGCTTGATGCGTTCGTTGATGATGTCCTTGATGTCGGGGAACTTCGGGTTGGCGAGGATGCTGCGGTTGCCCAGGGCGCGCGGCCCATACTCCATACGCCCCTGGAACCACCCGATGACGCATCGCTCCCGCATCAGGTGCGCGGCCTCCCGCGGCACGTCCGCGGGGTCCAGCTCCCGCCAGACGACCTGGTCGGCGTACTGCTGGAGGGCCGCGTGGATCTCCTGGCCGTCGTAGCTCGGGCCCAGGTAGGGCGAGGTGCCGGTCCGGGGCGGTGTGCCGGCCTGCCCGCCGGTGAACAGCGCCGCCCCGATGGCCACGCCGACGTCGCTGGCGCCGAAGCTGACGTCCATCCCGGTGAAGCGTGAACGCTCCAGCAGCTTGCTGTTGTTGACGCAGTTGAGGGCCAGTCCGCCCTCGAAGATCACGCGGGGGAGGTCGCTGCGGGTTTCGAGCGTCCGCATCTGGCCGGCGGTCACCGTTTCCAGCATGTGCTGTGCCGCACTGGCCACGCGTACCCGGTAGTCGAACTCTTCCCGGCATTCGGCATCTCCGCCGAAGACGCGGTCGAAGAGGTCGTAATAGGCGGGTACGGCGTTCGCCGGGTAGGGAATCTTGTAGGTGCCGTCGGGGCACATCTCGACGACGTGCTCCAGGAACGGGTTCGGCTCGGGCGGCGCGCCATAGCCGGCCAGCCCCATCACCTTGTACTCGTCGTTGTTCGGGACGAATCCGAGGTAGCGCGTCACCACGGAGAAGAGCATCGCCAGGGAATGCCGCGAGTCGATGGTCATGTCGTCGAAGACCTTCACTTCGCCGTCGCGCACCTCGCCCATGATCGACGACAGCCATTCGGCGCGGCCGTCGCTGACGAGGAATGCCGCGTCCCCGCCGCCCGACAGGTGATATCCCGTCATCAGGTGCGCGATGTGGTGCGGGACCCGGACCAGCTTCTCCGGGTCCAGCCTGTGGCCGGTGTGCTGCAGGAAGTCGGCTTCGGTCGCGGCCTCGCTGAACATCGCCGCATGCGTCTCCGCCAGACGCTCCAGGCGCGCGAACTTCTGCTCGACGGTTGCCGCGCGATCCTCGGTGATCTCGGTGATCATCTTGTTCACCACGTCCTGGGAGAACTGCCAGGCGAAGGCGAACTTGTCGACGTCGTCGAACGATATCCCGGCCGATTCCAGGCACCAGCGCATCGCGTTGACCGGGAAGCTCGACGTCTTCTTCTCCCGGTTGAGCCGCTCCTCCTCGACGGCGGCGACCAGTTCCCCGTCGATGACGAGCGCGGCGGACGAGTCATGGCCGTACAACAGGTGACGGTCGATGCCGGTGGCGCGAAAGAGGCGTCCGAAGATTTCCGCAGACCTGCCGAATCCGTTGTAGCCCAGAACGATCATGTGAGGAGCTCCTTTCGCTATGGCCAGATCGTGAGGTAGTCCGAGATCACGGCAGTCCGCCGGAAGCCCGGGTCGAGGACCGCGCCGGTCAGATCGGCTCCGCTGAGGTCCGCGCCGTCCAGGTTCGCGCCCACGAGGCGGCAGCCGTTCAGCTCGGCCAGGATGAGGTACGCCTCGCACAGATCGGCGCCTTCGAGATTCGCGCCCCTCAGGTCGGCGGAGATGAGGTACGACTCGGTCAGCACCGCGTCGGTGAAGTCCGCGTCGGCCAGCTCGGCGCCCTGCAGGTCGGCGCCGTGCAGCACCGCCTTGCGCAGGTCGGGCCGGAAGGGGCCCCGCGCCCGGCGCCGGCGGGCGTGCTCGTTCCATCGTGCCGGGCCCTGGAGCAGTACGGTCTCGTCCTCGGTGGGCATGTCTCGACCTCGCGTCTACAGAGGGGTGAGCGCGGTCAGCGCCCGCTTCTCGACGTCCATCGCGGACCGCGCCGTGTCCGCCACCGCGTCCACGAGCGTTTTGAGATCGTCGCGTGCGGTGGCGGTTCCCGCTGCCAGCAGTGCGGATCCCAGCTTCGACCAGAGCCGGCCGCTGTCGAGGAACTGCGCGGCCGCATCGGCGTAGCGGCTCTCGCCGGTGCTGTCGGCGACCCTGTTCAGGTAGCGGCCGATCATCGGGCGGAACAGTCCGCCGCCGGTTCCGAATGACTCGATCTGCCGTCCCAGGTGCAGCAGTTGACGCGCCAGCGCGTCGGTCCGCACCACGTGTCCGGCCAGGTCCACGTCCTCGACCTCGCCGTGTTTGGACTGCGGCCAGGACGGCGCTGTCGTGGCCAGCAGTTTCATCCCGGGTATGCCGAGGTTCCGGCTGCCCGGCTTGAGGACCTCGCGGCACAGGGTGCGGACGGCCACCGGACCCACGCGGTCCAGCTGCGGAGTGCGTCGCGGCGCGCCGAAGACGTACACCTTCCAGTCCGGGTTCAGCGGCGGCGAGGCGCGGCTAGACCGTGCTGCCTGCAGCTCGGCCGCGCTCACGGTGACGGGCTCGTCGAACGCCGGGTCCGACACCTCGAACGCGTCGGCGCCGAGCGGGCGGACCACGTTGACGAAGTACCCGCCGAAGGAGGTGCGCCCCTGAAGGCCCCAGTACGGAAGCAGGCCGAGGTCCACCCGGGTCATGGCGGCCGGCGCCGATGCGAGCAGCCTGGCCAGGCCGTCACCGGACTTCGGCGTGTGCGCAACAACCTCGACGCCCATCAGCCGTGCCGCGCGGAGCGGCATGATCGCCTGTTTGCCGACGACGATGTCCGGCGCGTTGCCGTTCGCCGGGAAGAACGAGAAGCCGAACCCTCCGTCCAGCCCGAACACGATCTCCTCGTCCACGTCGTATCCGCCGGCCGCGAGAACGGCGCATTGGCAGGCCGACTCGCAGTGGATGCCCCGCCGGTGGGCGTAGCGGTTGGTCGCGCTCATCGCGTCACCCCTGTCCCAGTTCCATCAAGGACCGCCGCAGCCGCGGGTCCATCTTCTCCACCGCGTACCGGAACGTGTCGCGGGGCATCTCGGTGTGCCAGGTGCGCAGGAAGTCGGCCACCTCGTCCGGATGGGCCTCGGCGGTGACTTTGAGCAGCCAGCCGCAGCCCTTCTGCACGTAGACATGGTCGTCGTGCATCAGCCGGACGCAGTTGTCGAAGACGTGCGACAGCGGCAGTTCGAAGACCGTACGGCCCACTGTGCGCCGGACGAACTTCACGACGGCCACGTTCGCGGCACGCCTGGCCCACGGGGAGGCGGACCCGGCCCAGCGCCGGGTCCGCGCAATCAGCTCCAGGTGCCCGAGGAAGAACGGGTACAGCAGCTTGAGGCACATGTCGTCGCACTGCGCCCAGTTGGACACGTAGGTGTGCAGCCAGTGCTCGCAGCGGTCCAGGAGCTCCTCACCGAGTCCGGTCCTGGCGACCTTGTGCAGGACCGCGAAGCCAAGGAGCACCTCCTCGTGGTACTCGGCGCGCGCCAGCACTTCCTCCGCCAGGAGCAGCCGCGTCGCCGCGGGAGTGTCCCGCCGCTCGCGGAAGTAGTCGGTGGCGATCTCGACGACCGCCGCGTTGCCGACCCCGAGGGCTTTGATCTCGTGCGGGAAGTACCGCTGCATGCGCACGGCGAAGTCGGGGTCGGCCCTGGCCGCGAGTGTCTTCGCCAGCTCCTCGGCGGCGGCTGGAACATGGGTCACGGAGTGCCGATCGTGAGTTTGAGCGGCTGGGTCGTCACCGGCTTCGGTGCGCGTTCCAGCCGGGGCTTGCCTTGCATGACGTACTCGTACTCCTGGTGCATGTCGGCGACGGCCTGGATGGTGTCCTTCGAGCGGTCCGTCAGGTTCTGCCCGCCCAGGCCCCACCACAGGTACCAGTTCTTGTGGCTCAGGTAGGCGTTGCGGACGAAGTCGAGCGTGTCCCGGTCGGCGAGGATCGCCGGCTCCACGTAGAAGGCGGGGACGAAGGTGCCCTGGCCCTCGCGCAGGATCCCGGCCTTGACGGCCTGGCGCTGGAGTTTGGTGCCGCTGAGGATCCGGATGCCGAGGTTGGCGTAGATCTGGGCCGGGTTGAGGTACCGCTCGGTGAAGCGGATCGACTCCCTGAGTGCCTCCGGGGTCTCCCCCGGCCCGCCGAGGAAGATGCAGTGGGTGTGCTCGATCGGGCTGGCCGTGAAGAGGCGGTCGATCTCCAGGACCCGGGCCATGTCGAAGCCCTTCATCAGGTCCGCCAGGGCCTCGTCGGTGAGCGCGTCGGTACCGAGGTCGACCCGGATGCAGCCGGCCGCGTGCAGCAGCTTCACGAACTCCGGCGTGACCGCGTTCGGCGTCAACTGGCAGTACCAGGGCACGTCGAGCTTGGCGCGGATCATCTCCTCGCAGACCTCGGCCGCGTACTCCATGGGGTAGTTGAAGGTCGCGTCGACGATCTCGAACTCCCGCACGGCCGGGTTCTCGGCCATGGCCCGCTGGATCTCTCCGACGACCTCGGCCGGGTCCTTGAACCGGTCGCCCTTGCCCTCGGTCTTGCGGATGATGCAGTAGGAGCAGAACAGTTTGCAGCCCCGCTTGGTCTGCAGAGTCTCGATGGCCGGCTGGTGATCGCGGGTGAGGTCGGAGGCCGCCGAGACGCCCTCCTCGAAGTAGCGGGGGTCGTACACGGACCGGTCGGGCTCCAGTGCGCCCAGGTCGAACGCCTGGCTCGACTGGTTCTGGCGGAACTTGCCGTTGTCGTCGAGGTAGCAGAGCCCTGAGATCGACTCCAGGCGCCCGCCGGACTCCAGGTGGTCCAGCAGCTGGACGATGCCGGCCTCGCCCTCACCCGCGATGCCGTAGTCCGGCTGGGCGTACTCGAAGAACGACAACGGCTCGACGGAGAAGCCGGATCCGCCGAGGACGACCTTGGCGCTGGTGTACTTGCGGACGCACTGGACGATCTTCTCGGTCATCGGGCCGAAGAAGACCGGGTCGATGAACGTCAGGTTGTCCAGGTTGCGTACGGCGATGCCGACGACGTCGTACGTCCCGGTGGTCAGCTTTTCCCGGACCGCCTTGAGCTCCCGGGACTCC
Source organism: Streptomyces qaidamensis (assembly GCF_001611795.1). Classification (NCBI taxonomy): domain Bacteria; kingdom Bacillati; phylum Actinomycetota; class Actinomycetes; order Kitasatosporales; family Streptomycetaceae; genus Streptomyces; species Streptomyces qaidamensis. Next base: position 275,207 of record NZ_CP015098.1, read on the forward strand.
CAGAGCAGGTCGAGGACGTCGACCTGGTGTCCGGCGTGCTTGAGCGCGGCGCTGATGTAGGCCATGCCGATGGGCAGCGCCGGCCGCGGTACCCGGATCTTGTTGGTGGAGATGAGCAGTACGCGCATGGGCCTTCACTCTCGTCAGGACTGCCAGTACGTCGCCGGCTTCAGGTCGCCGCTCAGGGTGGCCTTGGTGCGGTAGCGGCGCATACGGTCCAGGTCGACCTCGACGACGCCGACACCGGGTTCCTTGCCGAGGTCCACCATCCGTTCGTCGCCGTCGACGAAGTCGAAGCGTTCGGCTTCGAGGAACAGCGGATCGGCCAGGATCTGACTGCGCCCCATGTAGCCGAATCCGGCGTACAGGTTGGTGCCGATGCCGGAGGCGAACGCGACGATGCATTCGGCGTCCACCGCCCTGACCGGCAGGCGCATGTTCGCCACGTAGGCGAACATCTCCGGTACGAGTGCGGAGCACACGATGAGGTCGACTCCGCGGCGGCAGTACTCCCGCGCGACCTCCGGGAAGTTGATGTCGTAGCCCTGCATCAGTCCGATGCGCCCGAACTCGACGTCGAAGACCGGGTATTCCGATCCGCCGGAGAGGTAGCGGGCCTCCAGTTCGTGGCAGTGCACGCGCCGGTAGTGGCCGAGGATCGTTCCCTCGGGGCCGCACAGGACCGATGTGCTGTAGTACTTGCCGTCGTCGCCGCGCTCCAGCAGGCCGGCCACGAGGTGCACGCGGGCCTGCTTCGCCTGCTCGCACAGGAACTCGGTCTCCGGTCCCGGAATGGGCACCGACACGTCCGCCGCTTCGAGGATGTTGCCGGACGTGGAGAACGCCTCGGGCAGGCAGATCAGGTCCGCGCCCTGCTCGACGGCCTCGTGGATGTAGTGCTCGGCACGGCGCAGGTTCTGGGCCGGCTTGCCGAGTTTCGACTCCATCTGGACGACGGCGATCTTCGTCCCGGGCATCACGTGCTCACCGGTTCGAGGGGGCGTGAGGAGATCACCAGGCCGAGGTCCTCCTCGACCACCTGCCAGTCCGCGAGCCCGGCCTCCCGGAGCAGCTCGGCCGCCTCGTCCCTGGTGTAGGCGGCCTGCAACGAGCGCATGAACTCGTCGCCGCCCTCCTTCACGAACTGGAGGATGAAGGTGATGTGCCCTTCCTCGGCGTGCCGGTTCATGTCCTCGATGATCACGACGCCGTCGGGCTTGCAGATGCGGGCGCACTCCTTCAGCGTCTCGACCGGCCGACGCCAGCGGTGCAGCGAGGAGAAGGAGAAGACGATGTCGGCGGAGTCGTCCGGGAAGGGCAGCCGGTTCAGTTTGGCCATCTCGAACTCGACGTCGCCGGCGCTGTTCGCCCACACGGCGAGCGTCAGGTTGTCTTCGGCGACGTCCACGAGGTTCTGGTTCTCCTCGACCCCGGACACGGCCAGGTCCGGCAGTTTGCCGGCCACGTGGAGGGACAGCAGACCGGTGTTGAAGCCTACTTCGACGAGGTCGGTCATCCCGTCGCGGACGTGGGCCAGGATGCGGTCGCTCGGCCGCTTGTAGGCCATCAGCGCGGAGCGACGCATGCCGAGGTCGTAGAAGCGGACCTTGTCGATGTCGTCGTGCGGTGAGGGCTGCGGCACCCGGTCGGTCAGGTTCAGCAGTCGGGCCTCAGTGGTGGTCACAGCCGGCCTCCTCGTCCTTGGGGCGCGTGGTGAGCTGCAGGGGAATCGGCCGGCTGGAGATGAAGTTGGAGATGTCGGCTCCCAGGTGCTGCGGGTAGCGCCGGAACTCCGGCGAGTAGAACGCCTTGGAGATGTTGTCCAGGTAGTACCAGCCCTTCGGGCCGGTCACCTCGATGCCGTTCTCGTCGGCGGTGATGAGTTCCTTCTCGATCAGGTCGTCGATCTCGGCGCGGAACATCTCCATGAAGTCGACGCCGTGGATCCTGCGGAAACGCTCCCGGTTGACCCGTCCGGCCTTGACGCCGAGGACCATCGAGCGGCGGATCGCCTCCGACTTGGTGATGTGCTTGCCCATGGAGATCGGCAGCCGGCCCTCCATCACCGTCTGGATGTAGCGGCCGATGTCGGGTTCGTTGAAGTACCAGTGGTCGCGCAGGTGCCCGGTGGCGGTGGGACCGAGCGGGATGATGGGGATGTCCTCGCTCCACGACGTCTCACCGTACTTGGGCTGGTAGCCGGGCTTGGCGAAGCAGTCGCCGTAGTAGCCCAGGAAGCCGTTCCTGGAGAGCTTCTCGGCGGCGAACAGGAACATGTCGTCGACCACGGCCTTCTCCGGGACCGGCGGCAGTTTCCTGCGCTTGGTGGAGATCTGCGCGAACTCCATGTACGTGTAGAACGAGATGCAGGTGACGCCGAGTTCGATGGCGACGTCGAGGCTGTGCTCCCAGCTCTCCATCGTCTGGCCGTTGATGCCGTGCATCAGGTCGATGTTGATGTTCTCGAATCCGCACCGGCGCAGCAGCCGGATGCTCTCCTTGAGCATCTCCGGGTCGTTCGGGCGGCCGATGTTCTTCAGTTCCTCGGGCACGAAGGTCTGCACCCCGAGGCTGATGCGCCGTATGCCGCGTTCCAGCAGGACGGTGGCCTTGCGCTCGCTGATGTCGACCGGGGTGGTCTCGATGGAGAAGTCCGCGCCCTCCTCGACGTTGAGGCTGCTGTACATGTGGCCGAGCAGGTCGTCGAGCTGCGGGGCGGTGAGCGCGGTCGGGGTGCCGCCGCCGATGTAGCCGAGGGTGATGACGTGGTCCTGGATGTACGGTCGTTCGGCGTAGTTGGTGATCTCCGTCTTCAGCGCCTCCAGATAGGTGCGGGTCAGGTCCCGGTCGGTCTGGTGCTTGATGTACGGGCAGCTGAAGCAGAGCCGGTTGCAGAACGGGATGTGGACGTACACGCCCATGGGCTTGCGGGCGAACACCTCTTCCTCGTTCACCGGCACGTGCTTGGTCGGGTACTGGCGCACCCACTCGCTGTCGCGCTCCGGGTACTCCTTCCAGAACGGCATGCTCGTGGTCGTGGTGGTGATGCTCATGCGATGTCCTCCGGTTCGACTTGGTCGACGATGGAACGGACGACGTCCGCCAGAGTGGGCTGGAAGTAGGACGCGGAGCGCAGGGCGAGGCCGGCGGCGTGGGCCCGGGCGACGACCTCGGCCAGCGTGCCCTGGTGGTCGCCGTCGGACAGGTCGAGCCGCACGCCCTGGTCGACGGCGCGGACGGACCGGACCAGGCCGCCCGCCTGCACCTCCTGTCCGGCCCAGTCGTGCAGCCGCGCGAGGTGCTCGTCGGTGAAGGCCTCCAGGATCAGGCTGGAGCGCTCGCCCCACCGGGTGACGGCGTCGAGCGAGGCGTCCTGGATCTGGCGGCCCTGGTGGAGCACCACGACCGAGTCGGCCAGGGCGACCAGTTCGTCGCGGTGATGGCTGGCGAAGAGCACGCCGACGCCGTCCTTCTTCAGGCTCCCCAGCAGCTCCAGCAGCGTCTCGCGCGCCGTCGGGTCCAGGCCGGTGGTCGGCTCGTCGAGGATCAGCAGGTCGGGCCGGTGCGCGACAGCGCAGATGACGTGCAGCTTGCGCTGGCTGCCGCCGGAGAGACTGCGCACGTACTGGTGGCGGTACTGCTCCAGTTCGGCGAGGGCGATCAGCTCCTCGTACCGGCCGGGGTCGGCCCGTCGGAGTTTGAGCTGGTGCTTGACGTACGTCTCCACACTGACGCCGTCCGGGAGGTCCTTGGCCTGCTGGACGTACCCGATGTGACGGCCGACCTGCCCCCAGCGGCGGGGCGGGGTGCCGCAGATGCGCACCTCGCCGCCGGAGGGGCGCAGCAGTCCGGCGACGAGCCGGATCAGCGTGGTCTTGCCGGCGCCGTTGGTGCCGATGATGGCCACGCCCTCGCCGGCGTGCACGGAGAAGGTGAGGGAACGCAGGGCGAAGTCGGGGCTCACCCGGTGGTCGAGCCGGGAGACGGACAGGACCGGCGCTGCGGTGCTCGTGGTGTCAGCCATGGCCGATCCTCCTGCGGAAGGCCCAGGCGGCGATGGAGAGGGCCAGGAACGAGTAGGCCACCGCCAGCACCGACGCCCCGGTGGCGGAGACGTCCGGCGAGGTGGCGGCGCGGAAGACGTCGACGTGCACCGAGAGAGGGAGCCTGGCGAAGACGTCGCCGAGCTTCCCGAGGTTGTCGAGGGGGAAGAAGATCCCGGCGAAGTACATGAGCGGGATGACGATGATGTTCACGACCGCCGGGAAGGAGATCTCGTTGGTGTAGGTCGCGATGAGGATCCCGAGCCCGGCGAAGGCCGTGCACGCGGTGAAGAAGCCCAGCACGAGCAGTGGTACCGACTCGATCCGGGCGTCGAAGACCCCGACGCCGAGCAGGAGCACCAGCACGAACTGGAACAGGCACTTGAGCACCACGCCGATGATCCGGGCGAGCAGGAACCCCGAGTAGGACAGGGGCGAGAGGATGAGGTCCTCGATGGTGCGGCGGTTGCGGTCGATGATGACCGTGTAGCCGACGGTGTAGGTGCAGCTGAACATGATGCCGGCGCCGATGATGCCGGGGAAGACGAAGCCGAAGTAGTTGGCGGCCGTCGGTGCCGGGCTCACCATCTGGTCGGTCGCCGCTCCGAAGGCCAGCACCATCGACACCGACGTCAGCAGCGTCGACACCGCGAACAGGCGGTTGTCGAAGAACTGCCGCATGTCCATGACGACGAGGCCGAGGACGTCGCCGAGCCACCCGGACTCCTGCCGCATACGCGTTGCCCTCATCAGGCGCGCCCTCCGTGGATCGTGGTCCAGGTCGAGCGCAGGTCGTCGTGGAACGGCAGCCCGGCGCGGACCTTGCGCCGCTGCCGCCAGTGCACGTCCGCGTCGATCACCGTCTCCTGGCTGCCCGGGGCGGCCTCGGCGAGGACGTCCGCGTCCTGGTCCTCCCGGGCGTCCTGCACCAGACCGTCCACGATCATGCTGCGGCCGACGTAGGTCATGTTCGCGAAGCGGTTCTCCCCCACTCCGCTGGCGAACACCAGGGCGCACTCGTTGTCGGCGGCCCGGGCGCGGCACACGGAGCGCAGCGGGTGCGAGAACGGCCCGAAGAGGTTCGCCACGCAGACGACGAGGTCGGCGTCCTGGGCCAGGTACTGCCGACTCGCCTCGGGGAAGCGCAGGTCGTAGCTCACCTGGAGGCCGATCCGTCCGACCGGTGTGTCGATCACCTCGCCGGGTGAGCCGGTGGAGATGTACTCGGACTCGCCCGCCCACACGCAGGCGCGGTGGTACCAGCCGAGCGGGTCGCCGCCGGGGCCGACGAGCACGGCGGCGTCGTAGAGGTCCCGCCCGCTCGACAGCAGCACGCCCGCGGCGATGTGCATGCCGAGGGTGCGGGCCTGCTCGGCGAGGAACTCCACGACCGGGCCGTCCTCGGCGGTCGCGTCGGTGCGCAGCGTGGGGAAGTTCAGGCCGGTGGCGAAGGTGGCCGGCAGGCACGCCAGGTCTGCCTCGCGTTCCCGCGCGGTGGACAGCAGTTTGGCGGCTCGCGCTAGGTTCTCGTCCCGCTGTCCGGGCTCGATCCGCATCTGCAGGGCGGCGAGCCGGGTCCGGGCGCCACGGAAGAGGCTCATCGCGGCGCCACCTCGGCCGCGACTTCCTTGCACGCCCGCTCCAGCACCGGAAGGAACGCGTCCACCATCTCGGGGGTCACGTGCCGGGTGACGACCAGCCGCAGGGTTTCACCGAAGCGCTTCGAGGTGGAGACGATCCAGCCCTTGGACTCCAGCAGCTGCGAGATCCGGACCGCGTGGGGCATCCTGACCACCACGATGTTCAGCTGCGGTTCGGCGAACAACTCGTGCCCGGCCGCGCGCAACCCGCCTACCAGGTACTGCGTGACCTCGTAGTTGGTCCGGGTGAGGTCGCGGAAGCCGTCCCGCCCGAGGTGCTCCAGCACCGCGTAGGTCGACACCGCGGCGGCGCCCGGCCGGGTGCCGAGCAGGGTGTTGTGCACCGGCGTGTCGATGAAGAACGAGTCGACTGCGAAGCGCCCGGCGTCCTGGGCGCCCCGGAACAGGATCGCCCCGGCCGGGACGTTGGCCAGTCCGTACTTGTGCGGGTCGATGGTGATCGAGTCGACGCCGTCGACGCTGAAGTCGAACTGGGGCAGGTCGTGGCCGAGTTCCCGGGCGAACGGGATGATGAAGCCGCCGGTGGCCGCGTCGACGTGCAGGTGCACGTCCCGTCCCGCCACCACCGGGCCGATCTCGTCGACCGCGTCGACCACACCGAACTCGCTGCTGCCCGCGGTCGCGACGACGGCCACGGTGTGTTCGCCGATGCGCCGGGCCACCTCGCCGGCCGGCAACCGCAGGGAGTCGTCGACCGGCACGACGACCGGGGTCAGACCCAGCAGGCCGAAGATCTTGGTGAAGGAGAAGTGCACGGTGCTGCTGACGACGACTTCGGGACGGTCGGTCAGACGTCCCCGGGCGCGCGCCGACTCGCGGGCCACGAGCAGCGCGATCAGGTTCGCCTCGGTTCCTCCGGACACCAGGCTCCCCGACCCGCCGGGGTTGCCCATCAGATCGAGCAGCAGCCGGACGACCCTGCGCTCGATCCGCTTGGTGCCGCGGAAGATGCGTACGTCGCCGAGGTTGGTGTGCGCCGCGGCGGACGCCATCTCCACTCCCAGCGGATGGGGTTCGGTGCAGATGGAATTGAGCACCCGGTTCCACGGCACGTCGTCTGCCAGCTCCGTCGCGATCCGTCGTCGGACGTCGGAGGCGGGAGCGCCGGAGGTACGCATGTCAACTCACCTGCGCCGTCAGGTCCGTGTACAGCTCCGTCCGGCGCGCCCACAGCCCGAACCAGAGGGTCTGCTGGAAGCGCAGGTCGGGTTCGCGCAGATGCCGGATCCTCGCCACGTCCCAGGGCGCTTCGATGACGCCCTCGTCGGTGCCGGCCTCGGCGAGGAACCCCTCGGGCGCCGCCACGGCGCTGCCTCCACCGCAGCGTTCGTTCAGCGAACCGGCGAACGCGACGGCGACGGTGTTGAGGGTCGCGATGCCCCACACCGCGGCGCGCTGCGCCGCCTGCTGCGTGCCGTCGAGGGACCCGGCCACCAGCAGCAGTTCCGCACCCGTCAGGCATTCGATGCGCGGCGGCTCGACCAGCCAGAAGTCGGGGCCGAGGAGCACGCCGACGTGGCCGAACGGCGTCTCGACGACCGGGAAGTCGTCGCCGGTGCCGGTCGTCCCGTCGGGCAGGACGGGCCGCTCCACCCGGGCGCACTCCGAGCCGCGTGGGTCGAGCAGCCTGGCCACCTGCATCAGCCCGCCGCCCGGCCGTTCCTCCGCCCACGAGCCGGTGAGCACGTAGGTACCGCGGGTCCGTGCCAGTGCCGTCAGGCGGTCCAGGCACCGCTCACGCAACGGCCGGTGCAGTGCCGGGCCGGCGTCGCCGGTGGTGAACGCGTTCTCGGGGAGGACGACGAACGATGCCTCGTCGGTCACCCGGCTGTCGAGATCGTCGAGTATGGCGTCGGCGGTCGCCTCGGGGGTGGCCCGGCGGGCGTGTTGGGCTACGAAGATGGTCACGGACGAGTCCCCTCATGTGCACTGGTCGCGCCGGCGGGCCGGCCCCGGTCCGGGCCGCCCCCGGTCAGGCTCGCCCGCAGTTCGGCCGCGAGATCCCGGTCCGCTCCGGCGTACGGGGTGAGCAGCGCCCGGTAGGCGGCGGGGCGGCGGAGTTGCTGCCAGCGGCGGCCGTCGCCGTGCGCGGGCTCGTCGAGGTCGACGACGAGGGTCTCCGGCTCGTCGCTGCCGGCCTGCGTGATCACGCCCTGCGGGCCGGCGACCAGGCTGGTACCGGCGAAGTGGATCTCCACGAGCCGGTCCCCGCGCTTGCCGCGGACGACGCCGACCGAACTCGCGTAGACGATGTTGACGTCGTTCAGGTATGCCGCGGTGCGCAGGGCGTTCACCATCAGCGGCTGGTTCTGCTCCAGCGTTCCGCCCGGCACGAAGATGGTGCGCGCGCCGGCCAGCGCCAGCAGGCGGACCACCTCGGGGATCCAGAAGTCCGAACACACGGCGATGCCGATCTGCCCGAACTCGGTCGACAGGACACCGAGCGAGTCGGACTGGCGGCACACCACCATCTCGTTGCCGAAGGCGTGTGCCTTGACGGCGCGCCCGGTGATGACGCCCTGCCGGCCGATCAGCAGGGACGTGTTCCGGTACATGCCGTCCTGCAGGTCCTCGACGAGCGAACCCAGCAGGATGTGCGTGCTGAGCTTGCGGGCCAGGGACTGGAAGCCGTCGACGATCGGCCCGGGGATCGGAGTGTCGGTCCGCCCTTTCAGGCCGTCCTGCCCCGGCATGTACCACGGCGGGCCGAGCAGGAACTCGGGAAAGCACACCAGGTCGATGTCGCCGGCGCCGCAGACGTCCTCGATCGCCTGGTAGGCGTTGCGCAGGCCGTCTTCGTGATCGTCGACCCACTGGGTCTGTACTACCGCTACCCTCATGCGTCTTGTCTCCTCGAGATGCCACCGGTGGATCGGCCGCGGCGGCTGCGTGCCCCGGCCGGGTGCGGGTCATGACGTGGCGGTACTCCAGTCGTGCACGCCGACGACCGTGACCTCGGCCTCGACCCCGAGCGCCTCGCCGATGCCGCTGCGGATCGCGCGCCGCATCGCGCCCTCGTCGACCGCTTGAGGTCCGGCCAGGGCGCAGGTCACGTGGAAGGTGCCGTCCCGGACGGCGCAGGCGAAGTGCGGGGCGAGCCTCCTGTGGCCGAACACGACTCGCTCCACGTCCAGCGTCGAGACCAGTCCGTCCGGTCCGCGTACCGCCGACGCCGCGGTGCCGAGCGGCACCAGGACCCGGCTGGCGGACCCGCAGTCACAGCGGCGGTCGGCCGGCCACAGCTCGACCAGTTCGCCGGTCGGTGAGCCGTCCAGGAGCAGCTCGCCGCGCGAGGCCCCGCGGACTTCCGCCCGCAGCCGGTGGTCGCACAGGTGCAGTGCGCCGTGGTCGCAGGCGACGGCGACCGTCGGTGTCGACGGCGTCCCGTACACGGCGGAGGTCTTCGCCGCCCAGGCGGCGCCGATGCGGTCGAGGCGCTCGGTGGAGCAGGCCTCCCCCACGCAGACGAGCGTCCGGACGGTCGAGTCCTCCGGTCGCCGTCCGAGTGAGGAAGCCAGGCTCGCCAGCTCCGCGGCGAAGCTCGGCGGGCACACCAGGGCCGTCACTTCGTACTGCTCGATCAGTCCGAGCAGCCGCTGCATCGGGCAGATGGTCCCGCTCGTCCCGACGCTGATCACCGAGGCGCCGACCATCTCGATCACACGGTCCACCTCGGCGCCGGTGAAGGACAGTTCGTACGGCACGGCCGAGACCACGACGTCGTCCTCGGTCAGCAGCCGGCCCAGGGCCAGCGCCAGGTCGATCTGGTTCAGGATCCACTCGTCGCGGGTCAGCACGATCGGCTGCGAGCCGCCCGAGGGGTCGGCCCGTTCGCCGTAGCGGGCGCGGACCGTGCCGCTGCCGTCCGCCCCGGCACGGGGGCCGCGGGTGAGCAGTTGCAGGAACTGCTCGTAGTGCGTCGCGATGGACGTGGTCGTCGTCACCTGGCCTCCGCTTCCCGGGCGAACCGGCGCCACCCGTAGTCGTCGAGAGCGCTGTCGCCCCGTTCGGCGCGGAGCAGGGGACGGCGGTCGGTGCCGGCCTCCATGTCGATGCTGACGACCGTCGCCAGGACGAACTCGTGGTCGCCGATCCGGTAGGTCGACTTCAGGCTGCAGTCGAGGGTGCCGACGGCGCCGGACAGCCGCGGGCAGCCGTTGCTGGAGGGCGTCCAGGCGAGCGCGTCGAAGCGGCTGTCCGGCCTGCCCTGTGAGAAGGCGTCGGACACGTCGTGCTGGTCCTCGCCGAGGATGTTGACGCAGAACCGGCCGGTGTCCGCGATGGCGTTCCAGCTGGTGCTGCCCGAGCGCACCAGGAAGCCGATGAGGGCGAGTTCGTCGGAGACGACGGTGAGCGAGCCGATCACCAGTCCGTACGGTGTCGGACCGTTCCGCTCGGACTGTCGTGCGGTGCCGGCGACCACGGTGACGGCCCGCGGCAGGAGCTCGCCGATGACCCCGAGGTCCGGCGCCGCACCCGGCCTCCGGCCCTCCACCGGGGCGGTCGGCGGGACGGCAGCGGGTTCGTCGCGCAGGCGGCGTAAGAACCGGCCGGTGACGCTCTCCGCGTTGTCCGCGAGTTCCTCCGGCGTCCCGCTGTGTACCACCCGGCCGCCCTCGCGGCCCGCCCCGGGCCCCAGGTCTATCACCCAGTCGGCGATGGCGATCACCTTCACGTCGTGCTCGATGACCACGATGGTGTTGCCCGTGGAGATCAACCGCTCGAACAGGGCCAGAAGGTGCCGGATGTCCGCCGTGTGCAGGCCGCGCGTCGGCTCGTCGAAGATGAACAGTGTGCGGTTGCGGCGCTGCTTGAGCAGTTCGCCGGCCAGGTTGAGCCGCTGCGCCTCGCCACCGGAGAGCGTGGTCGTCGAGCAGCCGAGTTGCAGGTAGCCGAGGCCGAACTCACTGAGCACGCCGAGTGCCTGGACGACCTTGGGACTGCTCGTGGCGTCGAACCATTCGAGGGCGTCCTCGACGGTCATCGACAGCACGTCGTGGATGTTCTTGTCGCCCAGCCGCACTTCGAGGACGTGCTCCTGGAACCGGCGGCCCTCGCACTCGGGGCAGACGATGAACTCGCTCTTGAAGAGGGTCATCTCGATCTCGGCCAGCCCGAGCCCCTTGCAGGACTCGCAGCGGCCGCCGGCGACGTTCGGGCTGAACTCGCCGCGGCCCAGGCCGCGCTCGACCGCGTCGGCGCCGGCGGCGAAGGCGTCGCGGATGTGGTCGCTGATGCCGATGTAGGTGACGAGCGTGCTGCGGCTGGAGCGGCCGATCGGGCGCTGCTCGACGTAGATGACGTCGTCCAGGGCCTCGGCTCCCCGAATCCCGGTGTTCTCGGCCGTCACGCCCGTCGACCGCTGGGCGACGACCCGGGAGACCGCCGCGTGGATGCCGGCCACCAGGGAGCTCTTGCCCGCGCCGGACACGCCGGAGACGCAGGTCAGTGCGCCGAGCGGGAACTTCGCTGCCTGGTCGACCACGTTGTTGCGCGTGATGCCGCGCACCTCGACCCAGGGTGCGTCGGCCAGGCCGGTCCTGGTACGCGACGGCCCGTCCGAGGCCATCGCGATCGCCGTGGGCGAGTCGCCGGAGGTCAGCAGGTCGGCGAACCGGCCCTCGAAGACGACCTCGCCGCCGCGGGATCCGGCCCCGGGCCCCAGCTCGACGATCCAGTCGGCGGCGCGGATCACCGACTCGTCGTGCTCGATGACGATGACCGTGTTGCCGAGGTCGCGCAGCCGTCGCAGGGAGGTGAGGATCTTCCCGGTGTCGGCCTCGTGCAGACCGGCGGTCGGTTCGTCGAGGACGTACATGACCCCGGTCAGGTCACTGGCCAGGTGCTGCGCCAGCAGCAGCCGCTGCAACTCGCCACCGGAGAGGGTGGTGACCGGCCGCTGCAACTGGAGGTGTCCGAGGCCGACGTCCTCGATGTTCGCGCTCTGTTTGACGATCGCGGAGGCGAGTTCGCGGACCTGTGCCGGCACGTCGCCGGACGCGAGCCCGTCGCCCAGCCGCGTGATCGAACGCGACAGCTCGTCGCCCTGGAAGTCGTGGAAGGTGTGCCCGGCCACCGTCGCCTTGAGCGACTCTGGGCGCAGCCGCCCTCCGTTGCAGGCGGGGCAGACTTCCCGCCCGAGGTAGTTGGTGAAGGCGTTCTTGCGGGCGGCCGACGACGCGTTGCGGTAGGCGCGTTCCAGGAAGCCCAGGATGCCCTCGAAGCGGAAGTCGTTGGTGACCTTGCGGATCTTGAGCGTGTAGATCGTGTCCGAGCCGTGCAGCACCCGCTCGGTCTGCTCCGGGCTCAGCTTCTCGAACGGCAGGCCGAGGTCCAGGCCGATGTCCGCGGCCATCGCCTCGAAGGCCTTGCGCACGTTGGGAACGGCGAACGTGCCGGGGTCGGCCCCGTCCCAGATCTCGGTGAGTGTCTTCGACCGGTCCGGGATGATCTTCTCCAGGGCGAAGCCGACGAGTTCGCCGATGCCGTCGCACTGGAGGCACTTGCCTTCCTTGCGGTTCGGGCTGAAGTGCTTCGCGGAGTGCGGCTCGGCGAAGCAGCCGCAGTCGTCGCAGAACAGGTCCGGGCCGGTCGGGCCGAGACAGGCCGGGCAGACCGGCCGCGACCCTGCGCCGAACAGCAGGCGGTACAGCCCGTCGAGGCCGGTGAGTGTCCCCACGGTCGAGCGGGGGTTGGAGTAGCCGCCGTCACGCTGACGCAGGGCCACCGGGGGCTGCGTCCCCGCGATCCGGTCGAACTGGTAGTCCCCGTCGCCCATGTCGAGGGACTTGCTGGACAGGGCCCCCAGGTAGAGCGTCTTCGAGTGTTCGAAGAGGGTGTCGATGACGAGGGACGACTTGCCCGACCCGGAGACGCCGGCGGCGACGACCAGCTTTCCCTTCGGAAAGGACACGTCGACCGACTTGAGGTTGTGGGTCGTGACTCCCTCTAGCCGGATGCTGTCGAGACTCATGTGGTGTCGTTCCGCCCTTCGGCCAGGTTGCGGGCCTGGGTTTCGCAGCGCTGCAGGTCGGGGTAGCGGGCGTGGAGCATCGAGCGGACCCGGGCGGGATCACCGCGGTTCCACGTCTCGTAGAGCTCCTGGCGCATCCCGAAACGGTCGACGGCCAGATCGGCGGCGAGGCGGAAGATCCGGGACTTCTCCTCGGCGCCCATCTCGCGCCCGCACATGTAGGTGTCCAGCACGGCGCGCAGCTCGGACGTGCCCAGGTCGGCGTCCGAGGGCTGCATGATCAGACCGGACGCACCGATCTGCCGGATGATCTCCGAGCCCCGCGTCGAGAAGCGGCCGGCGACCGCGTCGAGCGCGCCCGTCGAGCCGGGGGCGAGCAGCCCCGAGGGAGTGGGCCGGCACTCGGCGTCGATCGCGGCCAGGCCGAGCCGGACGATCTCGACGTACGAGGTGAGCTCGCCGAGGAGGTCCGTGACCTGCCGGAACTTGTCGACGCCGATCGCCTGGGCCAGCAGTGACGCGACCCCGAGCATGGTGCGCAGCCGGTGGTAGTAGCGCACTTGGCCGGTGTAGAGCGACCACTTGTTCAGCTCGCCGAACCCGCGGACGGCCGCCTGGGAGTCGTCGAGCAGGAAGACCCGGTTCATCGGGATGAACACGTCGTCGAACACCAGCATGGCGTCCTGCTCGTCGTAGCGCGCCGAGAGGCCGCCGGAGCCGTCGGCGTACGACCTGCGGCACAGGACGCGCAGGCCCGGCGTCGCCAGCGGAGCGGCGAACCAGCAGACGTAGCTGGGGTCTTCGCGCAGGTAGTTCGCGGGCGAGAGGTAGATGAGCACCTCGTGGGCGTACGGCGCCAGGGTCGCGATCTGCTTGGCTCCCCGCACGACGATGCCGTCGGCGCCGCGCCGCACCACTCTCAGCCCCAGTTCCGGTCGGTCGGCGGGGGTCGAGGAGCGGTCGATCTGCGGGTCGCCCAGGCCGTGGGTCAGTGTGAGGTCCCTCTCGCGGCAGTAGTGGTAGTAGTTCTCCGCGTTGGACCCGAACTCGGGGTTCACCTCGGCCAGTTCGTGCCGGTAGTCGTACAGCCCGACCACGACGTTCGACATGAAGTCGGGTATCCGGGAGAGCTGGCCGTAGGAGGCCTCCGCCCACCGGTGGGAGTTGGCCCACTTGCGGCTGAGGCCGTCCCGGTCGGCCGGCGCCAGGTACGACAGGCTGACGAGGTTGCCGGAGGTGTCCGACCGGTGGAGCATCTCGTCCGCGCGGCCGGGCAGGTGCTGGGCGTCGTGGAGGCCGGCCAGCGTGGACAGCATGGGCCGGAAGCCCGGGTCGCCGGTCACGTCGACCCGGCGTCCGTCGCACCAGACCTCTCGCTCGTCCTTGAGGCTGGCGATGTACTCGTTCCCTCGCCAGGCTCCGCCGGAGGAGCCCGGCAGCAGGGTGATTTCGTCGGTGGGCATGACGCTGTCAGAGGCTGTGGATCCTGTGGTGGTCACCGTCCGCGCTCCTACGGGTTCCGCTCGGCCGCACCGGACCGGAACGGCTGGTAGCCCTGCTCCTGCACCTGGGGGAAGTACTCACGTGTCGCCTCGCCCACGACCCGCATCAGCTCGGAGTCGAGGGAGCTGGGATCGGTGATGAGCTTGGCCAGCGGCGAGTCGGGCACGGCGTTCGCCAGGGTCGTCCGGCGTGCCCGGTGGATCGCGGCCAGGGAGTGCTGGGCGTTGGCCGCGTCCCGCATCTTGTAGACCGCCTGGGGCCCGTCCGGAATGCCGATCATGGATTTGGTGCCGCCGCTGCCCAGGCAGTTGCGGGGCATGTGCAGATGCTCGTGCCGCCACTGCTGGTGGGCGGAGTGCAGTTTGAAGGCCTGGTCGACCACGGTGTGCCGCAGCCATGCCTCCGGGTCGTCGTGGCGGCGTGCGTCGATGTCCCGGAGGGTCTCCTCCAGCGAGGACTCGGCGAGCGAATGCAGCCAGGCTTCCAGGTCGTTCCACATGTGCTTGAACAGGTCCCGGAACATGTGCTGTTTGATCGACAGCGAGTGCGTGCCGCTCGCGGGCCCCAGGTTGGTGCGGAATCCGTGGTACTCCCCGGTCGCCAGGTGTTCGGCCATCACCCGCTGCGCCTCGACCACCGGGTCGAGCAGTTCCCGGCAGGCCGTCAGGTGCTGCGCCGCGCGGCTCAGAGCCGATGCCCGGATCGCCCGGATCGCGACCTCCAGGTGGTCGTTCGCCTCGGCGCAGAGAATCTCCGGGACCTGGTGCAGGGCGACGAATTCGCCGTGCAGCGTGTCCGCGTTCAGCTCGGTCGCGGCGACCGCTCGCGCCAGCGTCTCGGCGGAGATCAGCTCGTCGGTGCTCCGGCTCACCCCGATGGGTACGGCCGTGAGGTCGCTCTCCCACTTGGTCGCGTCGTGGCAGCCGGTCCGGATGCCGTGCAGCACGCGGTACAGCGAGTCGTCGATGCTCTTGGTGGCGATGGTGGCGCGGGTCAGCTCGGGCGCACCGGTCAGCAGCGACCCCTTGGCGACGTCCTCCAGCCCCCGGAGCGCCTCGACGTAGGCCGCGTAGCCCGCGGATTCCGAGATGCTCACGGCCGTGGCCCCGTCGGACACGCCGGCCCCGAAGACGCTGCGGGCGCCGAACGTCACGGTGCCGAGCCTGCGCAGCAGCCGGTGGAATCCGACGGCCCACTGGACGTAGCGGGAGGCGGCCGGGATGTCGTCGGCCAGCAGGCAGGTTTGGGTCCTGCGGGCGAGCCGGGCCAGGTTGAGCAGGCACACCTCCGACGCCTGGAGGACGGCGCACACCGTCGAGTCGTAGGTGCCCTCGGGCACCCCCCGTGCGGCCCGCGCCTCGCCGAGCAGGTCGATGCGGTGCAGCTGGTCGTAGCTCTCGGCGACCGGTCCCAGGTCGGTCATCTGCCGCCGGCCGGCGCACATGTCGGCTTTTACTGGATCGTCCAGACTTGACATTGCGCCATCACTCCCCGCTGGGTGCCGCTGAGTACCGGATGGATTCGGTGGGGCAGGATTCGAATGCGTCGAGGACCCGTTCGAGTTCGTCGGGTGTCCCGGGCTGTTTGCACACGTAGTGGACGTCGTTGTCGAGGTCGGCGTCGAAGTTGTCGGGCGCCAGGTCGTTGCAGAGCTTGCAGTCGATGCACGTGTCGTCGATCTCGAAGCGTCCGTCGATCGGAATGCGCGTGGGAAGCGGCAGTTCAACCCTCACCGGCAGCCCCTCCTCCCCCGTAGGCACTGAAGTTGCGCATCGTCGGTTTGGCCGAGGTTCGCAGCGCCGTCTCGAACCGGTCGGTGTCCAGCGGGCCGAATCGGGTGGACACTCCGAGACGGTCACGGACACCGGCCGCGATCGAGGCCCGGGTCGCCTCGTCGGTGCTCGACTGCGGCAGGGCGATCTCCAGGACGTCCCCGTCGATGTCGAAGGCGAAGTAGTACGGCGCGGTGGTCATGGCGCCCAGGACGATGTCCTCGATCTCCAGCTGGGAGGTCCCTCGGTCACCGACCGGGATCCGGTCGCCGAACCGGCCACGGTGGCGCAGCCGGCGCAACGGGGAGCCGCATGCGCACGGCGCCGCCTCGATCTGGCACACGTCCCCGGTCCGGTACCGCAGGAGCGGCATGGCCCGGCTCGCGAGCGTCGTCACGGCCAGCTCACCGACGGAGCCGTCCGGCAGCCGCTCCCCGGATTGCGGATCCACCACCTCGAAGAACGTCCGTGACTCGACCAGGTGCAGTTCCCGCTCCCGGCAGAACATGGCCAGCGTGTTGGTCTCGGTCATGCCGAACATCGAGTACGCGACGGCGCCCCACTGATCGGCCAGGCGCCGCTTCTTGGCCGGCGACGCGCCCTCCCCCGCCATGAGGATCTTCGAGACGTTGAGGTCGCTCCGCGGGTCGATGCCGCGGCGGCGGGCGATCTCCCCGAGGAACAGGGCGCGCGTGCCGGAGCACACCAGGGTGGTCGCGCCCGAACGCAGCAGGGCGTCGACCATCCGGTCCGGGGTGCAGGACGGTGAGGCCGCGCCGAGCGGCACGATGGTGCATCCGAGGATCTCGATGGCACGGTCGAGGTCCTGGCCCACCCCGGCCAGTTCGTAGGGGACGGCGATGGCCGCGACGTCCCGCCGGTCCAGCACGGTGGCCAGCAGCCCGGCGACGGTGAGGTTGTTCTCCAGCCAGTCCGCCATCGTGAAGAACGCGGCGATCGGGCGCCCGTTGCCGGTTCCGGAGCTTTCGTCGAACCGGATCACCTCCCGCCGCGGCACGGCGAGCATGCCGAGCGGGTAGGCGGCAGAGAGATGCTCTCGTGTGGTGAAGGGGATGGCCTCGAAGGCGTGCGGACGGCCCTGCGCGACCGCTCGGGCGGCCTCGGCCGGGACGAAGCCAGTGTAGAACGGCGAGTTGCGGCAGGCGTGCTCCACGGTCGCGGCGAGCGCATCCCCGGCCCATGCGTCGAGCGCTGTGCGGTCCAGTGACGTGACCGCGGCGACCTTGCGCGCGATGTCGAGGCGGGAGACGAGGGTGTCGCGCAGCCTGCTGCGCGGATCGTGCCCGGCAGGCCGGGCGAGCGTGGTCATCGGGACGCCTCCTCCAGCCGGGTCATCGCCGTGCGCTCCTCGTCCGCGAGGGCGCCGACGATCGACGCGGCCTCGTCGAGTGATCGCCGGGCGCCCGTCTCGTCGGCCTCGCGCAGCAGGTTCGCCACGTCCGTCCAGCGCTTGGCGATGCGCCGGTACTCGACGGCCAGTGCGTCGTAGGCCTCGATGCCGGTCAGCTCGTGCGCCTCTTCCAGGAACTGCGCCCACAGCGTCCGGAAGAGCCCGCCGCCCGTTCCGCCTTCCTCCATGCTGGTGCCGACGATGCTCATCGCCTCGACGGGGCGGTCGAGCCGGTCGTGCCATCCGCGCATGAGCGAGCCGGCCTTCGCGATGCCCTTGAACCCCATGTTGGTGATCGGCGGGCTCAGGAACTCCTGTGCGGTGGCCAGGATCGAGGTCTGGCAGGCCTTCGCGAGGATCGACTCGTCGTACCCGCCCGGGTTCACCCGGACCGACAGGTTGCGCGAGGACATGGGCCCCTTGGCGGCCCGGGCCCGGGCCATGCTCTCCCGCGATGCCGACTGGACACCGAGCGACCGGGTCTCGACCACGACGAACCTGTCGTCCTCGTATCCGATGCAGGCGACGTAGTGCGCGGCGAAGTGGTGGTTCTCCCGCGCGTAGTCGAGGTGGTAGCGGTCGAGCTTGAGCCCCACGACCTCGCCTTCGTCGAGGGCCTTGATCAGCGTGGCCTCGGCCTTTGCCGGTGAGGACGTCTCCTGCACCCCCAACTGGAGGGAGAGCGCGTCCGCCACGTTGCGCATCAGGTGGTCCGGCTTGACCCGGCCGGCGAGGAACGGGTTCGGCATCTGCTTCGAGTGCCAGTACAGGAACGACAGTCCCTGCCCCAGCCCGAAGATCAGCGGCTCGCTCAGCTCGATGTCGTGGTTGCGGAGCATGTTGAGCAGCGCGGTGGATTCGCAGTGGTCACCGGAGTACGGCGAGATGTCAATGACCGCCATCGCCGTGCCCCGTTCCGCCGCGCAGGGCCTCGTGGACGATCTCCAGCACGGAGCCGCTGTCGTTGTTGCGCAGGTGCCCGTAGGTGTGGCCGAGTTCGTCCGCCTCGGTGAACGCGATGTTCTCCAGGTGGTCGACGTCCCGGTCGAGGACGTCCAGGAGGTAGCGGACGTCGGCGTCGGTGTGCACGTCGATGGCGACGTGCGACATGAGGCGTCCCCGCTCGTCGGCGGAGCGGTCCGCCCAGGGGCCGAACCGGCGGCACGCGAACATCTCGATGACGCGTCCGTCGGCGAGAGCGATCGAGTTCCACCATCCCGGCGTGCCGTACTGCCGGGGTGAGATGTAGGAGGGCCCCATCTCGACGGTGGTGATCCGGCCGGACGCCCGGAGGTCGTTCAGGTAGGCGTTCCAGCCGAACACCTGGTCGTCGCTGTCGTAGTCGCCCATGTAGACGCCGACGTGGTTGACCCCGGCGAACTTCTCGACGACGTGGTCGGGCGCGTATCCGCACCAGGCCGACAGGTACTGCCCGCAGTCCAGGTCCCGCCATGTGCTGGACGTCTGGAGGAGTTCTTCCCAGGAGCGGTCGAAGCCGGGGCGGTCGGGGAAGCGCCCGTCACGCGTGGCGGTGATGGCCGGTGAACTTCCCGCGAGTGCGTTCATGGCGTTTCCTTCCTGCCCGTGATGACGATCCCCATCTGCACTTCCGTCACGACGGCCGTGTCGAGCGCGGTGCCTCGCAGCAGCTCATAGATCTCGCTCTTGACGTACGAGGAGCGGATCGAGGTGCGAAAGCCGGGGCGCATGTCGGCCGCGATGTTCGCCTTCATGAACTGGAACGTCGTCCGGTCGACGTCCCGGCGCAGGTCGGAGACGCAGTAGCGGCCGCCGGGCCTGAGCACGCGATGCATCTCCGCGAGGGCGGTCGCCGGATCCGCCCATTCGTGCAGCGAGGACGCGCTGATGACGTGATCGAAGCGGTGGTCCTCGAACGGCAGGGCCAGCACGGTGCCGCATTCGTAGGCGCAGCGCTCGGCGACGCCGTATCCGGCGGCGTTGGCGCTCGCCCGCCGGAGCATCGCCGGTGAGATGTCGAGGCCGACGAGCCGGGCGGAGTCTTCGGCCTGGGTGATCCATTCCAGTCCCAGGTAGCCGGGGCCGCATCCCAGCTCCAGGACCTCCCCGGAGCGGATGTCCGCCGCCAGGATGTCGTCGATCTTCTCCTGGAGCCAGCCGTTGTCCCGGATGTGACGTTGCATCTCGTCGTACTTGAGGGCCAGTTCGTCGCCCTGCAGGCCCTCGTCGGTCTCCGGCACCCGGGCGGCGACGGTGCCGCGCGCGCTAGCCACGGTCCGGCTCCAGGCGCCGTATTCCCACTGCTACACCTCTCATCGTCGCGCTCCCCATGTGCACGTCGGAACGGTCGTTGGTCGTCAGGAGATTGACCGAGGATCTGAGCGACTCGTCGGTCGAGGACTCGCCCGGATACCACCAGCCGGCGTCCGCCATCACGACGTTCGGTGCGACGGAGTCGGAGATCTTGACCGTCATGCGCACCCCGCGCGCACCGGCCCGTGAGAAGAGGTCCACCTCTTCGCCTTCTGTCAGCCCCTCCCGCTGCGCGGTGTCCGGATGGACGGTCACCCGCGCCGTCGTCTGGCTGCGCGCGGTGGTGGGCAGTTGGTGGAACTCGGTGTTGTAGAACTGGCGCGGATGGGCGCTGGTCATCACGTACGGCAGGGCCGGGTCGGCCTCCGGTGGGCACCTGAAGACGGGGAACGGCTCGTAGCCCATGGCCCGCAGCCCGTTGTTCACCAGGTTCACGCGTCCGGACCGGGTGCTGAATCCGCCGTCGAGGTACTTGCGGTACCGCTTCTCGTTCCGGATGTAGCCGATCTTCGTGAACTGTTCCCAGGTGAGCTCGATGCCGGCCAGCTTGGCGTCGAGAGCGGCTTCCAGTGAGGGGAAGAAGTGCCGTTCCAGGCCGAGCCGGGCGGCGAGTTCGAGGATGATCTCCTCGTCGGAGCGGCAGCCGTCGACCGTGGCGATCTTCCGCCGGGCGGCGATGTAGGAGTTGAACTCGACGATCTGGTCACGCTCCAGCCAGCTGGAGGTCGGCAGGATCACGTCGGCGTACCGGGCTGTCGGCGTCATGAACAGGTCGCACACGACGAGCAGGTCCAGCTTGCCCATCGCTTCGCGGACCAGCTCGGTGTTCTCGTGCGAGGCCAGGATGTTGCTGCCGAAGACCACCAGCGAGGTGACCGGGTACGGCACCCCGGTCACGATGGCCTCGTGCAGGTCTCCCGGCGCGACCCAGCCGGACATCGAGAGGATCTTGTGCCTGCCGCCGCCGATCCGCTTCTTCGCCTGCTCCTCGGGCAGCAGATCCGGGCGGGGGAAGGCACGCCGGCCCTCGATCGGCATCGGTTCCCAGATCACGTCGCCGCCGGGAGCGTCGATGTTGCCGCAGATCGCGGCGAGGAGGGCGATCGCGCGGTGGGTGTCGAAGGAGTTCTCGTTCTGCGACAGACCGGTTCCGGCCTCGATGCACGCCCGTGAGGCGAGGGCGTAGGTGCGGGTCGCCTCGTGGATGAGCCCGGGTGTGAGTCCGGTGATCCGGGCGACCCGCTCGATGTCGTACGCCCGCACGTGCTCGGTGAGTTCGGCGAACCCACAGGTGTGGGCGGCGACGAAGTCGTGGTCGTACCAGCCCTCGTCGATGACGATCTTGATCATGCCGAGTGCCAGTGCGCAGTCGGTTCCGGGCTGGACCGCCAGGTGCAGAGCGGAGCGGGCCGCGGTCTGCGTCCGCCGCGGGTCGACGGTGATGACGCGGCTGCCCCGTTCCATGGCCCGCAGCAGCTTGACGCCGATCACGCCGTCCGAGTGCGTGCTGGGCTTGTTGCTGCCCCAGAGCAGGACGACCTCGGGATCACCGTCGTAGTCGCAGAACGTGAAGGCGCCGTACGTCATGATCGAGGCCATGACCCGCGGATAGAAGCACACGTGGGCCGGACCGACGACGTTCGGCGTCCCGATCGCGTTGGCGAGCCGGAACACCCACTCCTGGTAGTTGCGGTCGGTCCCCTGGCCGAGGGCTACGGACTCGGGCCCGTGCCGGGCGACGGTCGTGGCGAGTTCGCCGGCGATCCGGTCGAGGGCGGCTTCCCAGCCGACCGGTTCGAACGTCCCCGAGCCGCGCGGACCGGTCCGTACCAGCGGCGTCGTCAGCCGGTCCGGGCTGCGCAGCAGGTCGAGCGAGGCCTTGCCCTTGATGCAGAAGTAGCCCTCGCTCGTCGGGTTGTCCGGGTCTCCGTGGATGTCGGTGGGGACGCCGTCCACGAGCTCGACGACGGCGCCGCATCCGCCGTGGCACATACGGCAGATGGTCTTCAGCCGGGTGACGGTCAAGCCTGCTCACCCGCCCGCTTGGCGGCCGGTACGAGCAGCCCTTCGAAGACGGCCTGTTCGGCGTCGGCGATGGCGTCCAGCCGGGCCGCGACGGCTTCGAGCTGCTTTCGCCCGTCGTCCGCGCCGCGGTAGGCCATCAGCATGTCGATCGTCTGGTCCCACTGCTGCTGGACGTGGCCGAAGTCCTCGACGAACGGGTCGAGTTCGCGGTCGCCGTACAGTTGTCGTGCCTCGATCAGGAACGCGCGGTAGAGCTTCCGGAAGTTCGCTCCGCCGGTTCCCGCGAAGCGCCAGAAGCGGCCGACTCCTTGCACCACCTCGTCCGCGGGGGCGAGTGTGTCGCTCCATCCGGCGATCTCGGAAGCCGCCCGTCGCAGGGCGCCGATGCCGGATCGCGGTCCGCGTTCGCCGGTCATCCGTTCCGCAGTCAGCCGTATGGCGTTCCAGATCTGCTCGCGCAGCACCGCATCGGTGTCGGTGGTCAGCCGCGCCGGCAACTGCTCGACGTACAGGTGCAGATGGGGCGACGGCATGAACCCTTCGCTGGAGGCGCGGGCACGGCGCAGCGACTCGGTCGGCAGTGTCCGGGCGCCGCCCTGCTGATCGGTGTCGACCACGTGGGCGAGGGAGTCGTCGAGCCCGTACAGCGCGATGTAGTGCGACGCGAAGTGGCTCCGGGAGGAGAAGTAGTCGAGGTGGAAGATGTCGACGGACACTCCCACGACATGGCCCGCGTCGAGGAGTTCCATCGCCGCGGCAAATGCCGATTCCGGGTCGGGTGCCTGCGCTTCGCGCAGTTCCACCCCCAGGGCCGAGCAGGCGTTGCGGGACACCAGGGCGGGCTCGATCCGGCCGGTGAGCATCGGCACACCGCGTCCGGGGTCCGGAGCATCCCAGTACTGGAAGTCGATCCCCTGGCCGAGGCCGAACAGCATGGGTTCGGATATGCCGACGCCCGCGTGGTGGATCATGTTCCGAAGGGTGGTCGTCTCGCAGTGATCGCCGAGCTGGGGCTGAAATGTCGCCAAGCGCATGTGGCTTCCCAATCGCAAGGTGCAAGATGCCGTGAACGATGGTGCGGCTATGCGTCGAGCAGGACTTCGTCGTAACCCTGCAGGTCGAGGAAGCCGGCGCCACTGGCCAGGATCACGATGACCGGTTCGAGGTTCTGCGCGTCGGCCTTGGCCGCGACGTCCAGGGCCGCGGCGACCGCGTGGCCGGCCTCGGGGGCGAGCAACAGGCCCTCGGTCTGCAGCAGTAGCCGGCCTGCCTCCAGCGCTGTCCGCTGATCGAAGGCGACGGCGTCCAGGACGCCCTCCCGTCGCAGCAGGCTGACCAGGGCGGAGCTGTGGTGGTTGCGCAGGCCACCGACGTGGTTGGGCGGTGGGATGAAGCTCTCCCCCATCGTGTAGCCCAGCACCTCGGGCGTGAATCCGCCCAGGTCGGTGCGGCCGTACGCGTAGACGCCCTGGGTGAGCCGGGGCGCCGCCGTGGATTCCGCGGCCAGGAAGCGCAGGTCCGCTCCGTCGGCCTTGGCCCGCAGGTGGGGGCCGATGAGACCGCAGAGGTTGCTTCCGCCACCCGAGCACGCGATGAGGTGGTCGCCGCGCCCGTCGACGCCCAGGTCCTCACCATGGGTTTCCTTGAGTTGCTGCGCGATCTCCAGCCCGAGCAGCGTCTGATGGAGGTAGACGTGCGGCATTCCGCTGCCGGCGAGGTAGGCGGCGGAAGGATGGCCCAGGGCATGCTCGATCGCGTCGCTGATGGCGGTGCCGAGACTGCCGGGGTGGTCCGGGACTTCCCCGAGGATCTTCCGCCCGATCGCCGTGTGCGTCGAAGGCGACGGCCGGACTTCGGCTCCCAGCAGCTCCATGTAGTGACGCCGGTAGGGCTTCTGTTCGAGCGAGCACCTCACCATGAAGATCTCGGCCCGCAGGCCGAACATCTTCGCCGCCAGCGCGACACTCATGCCCCACTGGCCTGCTCCGGTCTCGGTGACGAGAGTGGTCCGCCCCTCCTCGGCCGCGTAGTACGCCTGGGCTATCGCGGTGTTCAGCTTGAAGCTGCCACTGGGAAGGACGTCTTCACGCTTGAGGTAGATCCTCGCGCCCGTGCCGAGATGCTTTTCGAGCCGGTGCGCCCGGTGCAGCGGTGTCGGCCGGCCACATTGCCGCAGCCACTGCACGACCGGTTCGGGTATCGCTATCCACTGCTCGTCCGGAGCGTTTTGCTCGATGAGAACGCGCGGCCGGACCTGCGCGGATATTTCCGCGGCGGTAGGGCTTCCGGAGTCCCTGACCTCGGGCATGGGGCCGGGCAGATCTCCCAGGAAGTTGTACCAATGGGTCGGCATTCCCAGCATTCCCGGTAATGACGCATCACCACGAATACCGGGTGGAGGCACGGGCGATTGCTCATGCCCAACATGGCTTGGGCTGTACGAAGTCACGTTCCCCCCGCTCCCCCGCTTCGAATTGTGTGAGTCATCGTATGAAGTGACGGAGCGTCGCGCAACCGTTTGAACCTCAGTCTAAATTTCAACAATTGCAGCTTTCATCGGGCGGCACGCCCTCCCGGTTGATCAGGTTCCGGAAAAAGGAAAGCGCGCAAGAAGCAAGGAGGCGACGTCGACGGAATCAACTGGCGGCATCGAAAAGAAGGCGTCGGAAACGACGCCTTCCGAACCGGCCGGACACTACGCGTCAGCGTCCCGGGAATTCATCCGTTCCGTCAACGATTCCGCCAGGAGCTGCCAGCTCTCGGCGTGATGCCGTGCCAGCTCGGCGATCAGGGGCGCGCAGTGGATCGGGAGGCTGTTCGCCATCGCCGCCCAGTCCTGCGGCTGCGGGGCCGAGGAGTCCAGTGTCCGCAGCAGCTTCCGGCCCACCTCGGTGAAGCGGAGCGAGGGATCGGCGCGCAACCGCCGGACCGCCAGCGAGGGGTCCGCGCTCACCGGGTGCGCTCTGGGACGTTTCACGATCGCGGGGCGGCCGGCCTCACGCTCCGGGACCGGCCCGTCGTCCGGCTGCGCCGTCGTCCGCGGCTCTTCCCGAACCGCGCGCGCCCGCCTCCGAGCGTCCTTCGCCGTGGTGAGCGAGATGTGCGCGGCGCGCGCCACCTCCTGCGCGGACGCGTCGGGATGCGCGGCGAGGTACCTCAGGGCGCGGTTACGGCCTTCGCCCGCCGCGAGCGGGTAGGCCACCCCGTCGCGCCCGAGTCGTACGGCGGTCGGGTGCGGAAGTTCCGCACCCGACCGCCGCCGGAGCGCTGCGATCGTCTTGTCCGACAGGCCGACGACCCCCGCCAGCCGCCGGTTGGACCACTCCGGGAAATCGGCGAGCATGTGGAGGGCGGCGGCCTTGCGGTCGGCCAGGGAGAGCGGCAGTCCGTGGTTGCTGTTCAGCTTGACCGCGAGCACGAAGGCTTCTCGCTCGTCGCCGTTGAAGAGCACGGCACTGATGTGAGTGGCACCGCTGTTCTCCACCGCTCTGAGCCGGTGCACACCGTCGATGACGGTCATCGTCTTCCGGTGAATCACAATCGGCGGCAGGTCGGAGCACACCTCGGCGAGCGCATTGATGTGCCGTGGATCCTCCCCGACAGTGCGGAGTGAGCCCACTACCGTGATGCGGCTGATCGGTACCTGGGTGATCTCCGACAAGAGTCCGCCGAGGTGCGGATCCGGGTGAAGGAAGTGCTGCTGTATCGGCTTCCGTACGGATGCAGAGATATGGTCCATCACTCTTCCTCCCCAGCGGACCTTCCGACTGTCGTGCGACTCATCCTGATGCGGATGACGTCAAACAGCGCGGCCGGCCACGGGCCGTGGACAGAAAGAGCTTTCATGAGCCATCGGAAAGTTGTACAACATCGAGTCTCCCCCGTGACGCAATGCCGAGAACCGACTCCCGAACCCTGTCAGGAGGACGGAGTTGACGCAAGGCCTCTGCATGCGAACCGTTGGGCAAGTCGATCATTTCCCGATCGTTGATTGAACAACGACCGGAGCGCAAAGCACTCTCGCAGACGGAATGATCGGCTCCTTGTGGACGGGGTCGGAATATCCCCGCTGTTGGACGCATGATCCGTATGAGCTGTCGAGATCACACCGCCCGTTCTCTTGGCCGGCGTGAAGAGCAAAGACGAGAGACCCGGGTATGCCGCCCGCGGCAGGACTGTTGTGTTCTGTAGGTGCCGAGCCCGGATCGGCTGCCGGGTCGGGAGTGCGATGAATGACGTATGCGACGAGGTTGAACGCGGGAGTGGTCTCGTGCCCGTTCGGACCACCGGTTGGAGCGGCCGGCGCCGATGCGGAGCGCGGGCACAACGGGCTCGTGCGCGTCAGCGCCCTTCCCGTGATGAGGGCCCCGGTCATACACGCAGAGCGCTCCTGACAGCTGTCAGGAGCGGGCCGTCGCGCCACCGTGGTCCTCTGGGGCGGCTGAGTCGCCTACCGGGCTGAAGGGGAGCAGCAATGGTGAGTTCTGTGAGTCGGCGCTGGAGGGCGCGGGCGGCGTGTGTGGCCGCGGCCGTCCTGGGCGCGGGACTTCTTTCCACGGGATCGGCGCAGGCATCCGTGTTCCCGTGCAACGTGAGCGGACACGTCATCAACTGCACGACGGTCACCGGCATCGATCCCGGCTCCTACCTCCAGGTGCGCCAGGGTCCCGGATACGGCTATCCCAACCAGTGGGGCTGGCCCCGTCTGAACAACGGGGACCGGGTGGGACTGGCCTGCTGGACCACGGGTGACGGCGCGGCCGACAACTCCGGCTACCGCTACTGGATGCGCATCGACAACGGCATCGCGTTCGGGTACGTCAACGACTGGTATCTCTCGACCGGCGGCCCGGGCAGCTGGCAGCAGATCATCCGGCAGTGCTGACATGGCCGGAGGAGGAGCCCGACGCGCACGCCGCACGGCCGTGGCCGCAGCCGCACTGGCCTGTCTGCTGACCGCGACCGCCTGCGCGGACGAGAAGCTGCGCGCGCCCGGTTCGGAGCCGGCCGCCCCGCGACCGCTCGGCGACAGGGAACGGGAGCTGCTGCACGACACGGAGCAGGCCTTGCTGCGGCAGTGCATGCGGCAGCAGGGATTCCGGCTGTGGAAGGTGCCGCTCAAGCCGGTGCCGGAGCAGCGCGAGTTCCCCTATGTCGTCGACGACGTGAAGTGGGCCCGCGAGCACGGCTACGGCAGCGACATCCAGCAGCGCGCCGACAGGCTGCGGACGGAGGATCCCAACCGGCGGTACTTCGAGGGCCTGCCCGTCGAGCGGAGGGCCGCGGCCAAGGCAGCACTGCACGGCAGGGACCGCAGGGGCGGCCCGTCGGTCACCCTGCCCGGCGGCGGGGTGGCACGACGCAGCGGCGACGGCTGCACGGCGCAGGCGCAGACCCGGCTCTACGGCGACTTCGCCCGCTGGTTCCGGACCAAGACGTTCACCGACAACCTGACCGGCCTGCGCATGGCACGCGTGAGCGCGGAGCCCGCCTTCCGGAAGGCGGTGAAGGACTGGTCCTCGTGCATGCGGGGCAAAGGCCATCCCTACGACGACCCCGGCCAGGCCAGGCGCGCCTTCACCGCTCCTGCGGCGGGCAAGACGGACGCAGCAGCGGACAGGGCCCGGTCGGCGGAGGTGAACACCGCTGTGGCGGAGGCGGAGTGCGCCCGCGGCAGCGGCCTGTCCGAGGTGGCCGAGCGACTGCACCGCCGGCACGGCGAGCGCCTGCGCGCAGAGTATCGCGAGCAGGTGAACGAGAGGCTGCGAATTGAACAGGCGGCGCTGCTGCGTGTTCACGGCCTCTCCTCCTCGCGCTGATCCGACGACCACCCCGCGCACCATCCGACAGCACATCCGACCCTGAGGAGAAGCATGCTGATCAGAAAGAAGTACGCCGCGTGGGCGTCAGCCGTGGCCATCACCGCGCTGACGTTCCTCACTCCCGCGACCAGCGCCGGCGCGGCCGAGGCCGGGGCCTCGGTCTGGCCGCCGGACGGCAACTTCCACGCCTGGGACGGCGAAGACAGCGACGGCGCCCACTGCGCGTGGTACGGCGACGACACGGACTGGTCGTCCTGCGCCCCCGCGGGGAACCTGCGCAACAGGGCCACGAGTGTGGAGAACAGCGGCTACGCGGGCGCCTACGAGGACGTCCTCGTCTACTGGGACACCGGCTACCGGGGAGCCCGGGCCTGTATCAACAACGGCTCCTGGTTCGACCTCCAGCACTTCCGGTTCCCGAGCAACGGTGCCGGTGGCGGTGAGGTCATGAACAACAACATCTCCAGCCACCACTGGACGAACGCGTGCAGTGAGGAGCCCGTCTACATCCCCTGACGCGACTGCGACCGCCCGGGGCCGCGTCGTAACTCCTGACCGGGGAGGGCCGGTCGCCGGCGGGGAACAGGCTCGTCGCTCACCGGGCGATCGGGGCACTGCCCCGCCGGCGGTCGACCCGTAGCGGTCCGCGGGGGCTCTCTTCGCCGAGCGGCCCGTATACGCTGAGGTGGCGTCCGCGCCGATCTCTTGCCAGGGCGGGTGATGGTGACGCCGATGGCTCCGGCGTCCGGCCCGGGCGGTTCAGGTGGATGTCGACTCCGGCGATCAGCACGGTGCTCCTGAAAGTCCCGGCGCTGCCTTCCGCTGCTCGAACACCCAGATGCATCAGGCGCTGTTCTGCCTCACAGTGGAAAGTGGCGTCCATGGCTGCGTATTGCTTCGCAGACCTGCCATGGCAGGCCCTGGGCGCGCCCTCCCCGGCGACTCCAGAGAGGTGGCGGGAGAATGAACGCCTTCCCGAAGCCGGTGATCGACGCCATGGCCGATCGAGCCATGCGTCTGCACCACATGCTGTGGCACTCCGCACGTGACTCCTGGGCGATCCTGACACCGGAAGAGCGAGAGGTCTACCGCGACCACGGCTGGGAGCCACCACGCCAGTCCCTGTCGGCTCCGGATCCCGTCACCGGAAGACGGTCCATCGAATTCGACAACGGCTCGGGCGAGGACTTCCTGTTCATGCATCGGGAAATGATCGGCTCGGTCGACGAGATTCTCGCCGAGCTGGACGACCCGCAGCACCCCCGCGTGGAGGGGTGGCCGACGATCCCGTCTCCGGAGGACACCGAATACCCCGTCCCGCCTCCCTTCGTCATACCGGGTGACAGCGGAACCACCAACGCCATCGGGAACGCCAAGACCGCGACTGCATTCGACCGGATCCGCGCCTGGGAGTCACAGTTCACCAACCCCGCGGAACTGCGCCGGCTGACACTCCGCCGGCTGGGCGCCGGCATCGAGTACGGCATCCACAACCAGATGCATCTGCGCTGGTCGGCCGAGATTCCCTCCTACCGGCCAGGCCAGGCCGACTTCGCCGTCGACCCTCAGTGGGACGATTCCAGTTACAACTGGCTCGCCGACACCTACTCCGCCCATGTGAACCCGATCTTCTGGAAGCTCCACGGCTGGGTGGACGCACGGATCGACGACTGGATGGCTGCCAACGAACTGACCGGGCCGGTACCGTGGAGCTTCGACCCACCGTGGAGCGGCCCGGCAGGCCATCACCACCGTCACCCCGTGATGCGGCTGGCTCTGCGCGCGCAGCCGGGCAACACCGAGGCCGAGGCGCTCCGATCGCACCTCAGCGCTATGGAATCCACGGTCGAGGACCTGAAGCAGGCCGGCGTTTCCGAACCCGTTCGCTTCGCTGTCCTCGAAGACATCTGAAGCCCTACGGCCCCTTGACCTCCGCGTCGGCCACCGTGGTCCGAATGTGCCGGAGACGTCAGGCCATCTTCTGGGGCGCGCTGTTCCCCAGTGGTTTCGAGGTCACGAGTACGAGCCCCTGATCATGAGCCACCACCTCGGGTCATCATGGCCGAAAGCGGATGAGTCCCACTTGTCGTCGGAGTCGGATGTGCACCCTTCGAAATCCGTACAGGGGATGTACAAGTTGGTGCCGTTGTCACTCATGCGCAGGCTGCTGCTGGTGAGGGCGGAGCTGTCGGCCGGCCCGAACGGCCAGCACGACCACACCCGGACCGCGACGAGTTCCTCGCCCTCGTCGAGCCGGTGGGCCCCGGCCGCTCGCTGCACCTTTCTCTTCCAGGACGCGTCCTGGACCACGCACAGATCGGGCACCTCCGGTTGACGACGCAAGTAGGCGCGGACAAGACCGGCCATGCCGGTCGTCTCCCCGGACCGGGCAGGGGGACGAGCGACAGGCCTCGCCGCTCCGGGCTGCGGTTCTCCTCGATAAGAGGCGTTGCGCGCCAGGACGATACGAGCACCGAGATGTCTGGGTCCTGAGCTGCGGCTCGGGCACCCGGGGCTGTCACCTGCGGCGTTCGTCCGGGCGTCGCGACACTGCGTAGAAGATGCTGTCGAGGTCCAGGAACGCCGGTCCCAGCGGATCTCTCTCCCCCCCCCGGAGGACCGCGAGGAGTTCACTCGGGAAGGCGGTGTTGCTTTCCCCCTCCGGGGCGAGTGCCTTGCGCGTCTTCGCGGCAGGCCGTGAGCAGACCGGCGCCCTGGATCTCCGTCTGCCTGGCGAATTCGGAGTCGCTGTCACCGCCCACCTGCCCGTAGTCGGCCAGGTCCGCGTAACAGCAGTCCAGGATCACGACCGTGCGGAGACTTCCTTGCCCGATCGAACCCGCGGGAATGGTCAGGCCGGATCGGGCAGGTTCGTCAGCGCGAGCCTGGCCGGGTCGGTTGCGCGCCGGATGCGACCTTGGTGACGCCGAGGGTGACGACGACGCCGGACGGGGCGCCGGGGGTCAGTTTCACCTCGCATGTGAACGGCCACCGCGGTAGCGGTCAGCAGCGCAGGGCCACGACTCCCCAGCCGCGGCGCTCCGCCTCCACGACCACCTCTCCCCAGTCGGTGAGGAGGTCGGCGAACGATGCGAAGTCCGGGATCCATCCGCGGGGTTCCGCAGCGTGCCGGGTGAACGGCTCACGCACACTCTCCAGGCGGGGCGCCGCCTGCCGCCACCACTCGGCGATCACCGGCACGTGGTCGGGAGGACACCAGAGCAACAGGTCCGCGTCCCAGGGGCACGGCCGCTCCGGGAGTCCCGAACCGGCACCGGTGGTGTCCTCCAGACCGTGCCAGAACAGTGCGTCGTTGAACCGGTCCAGTGCCTCGCGCACCTTCGGCTCGACGAAGTCCCGCACGTGATCCCAGCGGTGGCCGGCCCAGAAGTGCGGCTTGTAGGAGCCGAGCGAGTTCCGGAAGGCATACCTGCCGTACCAGTCCTCACCCGGCTGCGAGGGCCACGACCAGCCATGCTCGGAGAGGTCGTCGCTGTACACCTCGCCGAAGGCCGCATCGATGAGCAGTTCCTCCCGGTCGCCGGGTGCGGTCGCCTCTACGCGCGGCCAGTCCACGATCAGCACCTCTGTCGCAACACCCATCCCACGAGCCTAGGACTGCCATCTGCATGCGAAAGGCGGCGAGGACGGTCAGAACATGGTGTTGTCGTTCTTGGACGTGGGCGGGACGACCTGGAGGACGTCCCAGTCCTCGACGATCCTGCCCCCTGCGTCGAAACGCCACTCACTTCAGCAAGTACTTCCACCAGCGCACGGGACGCCCGATCGCCTTCCGCGGCACGGTACGCGGGCATGCCCCCAGGTGAGCCACCTTCGTCCTCGACGCCACCGCAGGAGACCACGCAGTCGCGGTGCCACCGGGGGCGTGCTGTCCTGGAGTAGTAGGCAGGGTGTGCACAGATGCGGCATCTCCGGAGTTCCGTCCTCGTCTCCGCCCGGTGGCCCGCGCCCACCGGAGCGGGCGGGGGGTTGCTGCCGGCACGGGAGCTCGCGGTCGCCTGGTCCCTGGTCGTCCTGATCGCCGTGCCCGCCTGGGTGCTGACCGTCGCGCAGGCCCGGGACATGGGGGTCGAACCCGGCACGATGGGCATGGCGCTGCCGCTGTTCCTGCTGCTCTGGGTCACGATGACGGCGGCCATGATGCTGCCTTCCATGGCACCGGTCGCCCTCACCTGGGTGCGGGGGATCGGGCGTCGGACGTCCGGGTGGAGCCGGGCGGGGCGCACCGTGGAGTTCCTGGGCGGGTACCTGCTGGTGTGGACGGCCTTCGGGCTGCTCGCCTACGCGGCTCTGAACCTCACCGGCGACTTGGTGGGCGATCACCCGGCGGCGGGACGCTGGATCGGCTCGGTCGCTTTCCTGATGGCGGGCCTCTACCAGCTGGGCCCCCTCAAGAACGTCTGCCTGCGGCACTGCCGCGACCCCATGGCCCAGCTGGTGCGCTACTCGGCCTTCCGGCAGCCGGCCCGCGATCTACGGGTGGGCCTCCACCACGGCGCCTACTGCGTCGGCTGCTGCGCGGGGCTGATGGTCGTCCTCATACCGCTCGGAGTGATGAACGTCGCGGCGATGGCCGGGCTGGCGATCGTGATCTTCGTGGAGAAGCTGTGGTCCCGGGGGCCGCTGCTCGCGGGAGTGGTGGGTGTTGTCTTCCTCGTCCTCGCGGTGCTGGCGCCGTTCCAGGACTGGCTGCTGCCGGGGCTGCAGGAATCGGCGCCTCCCATGGACGACATGTGAGTGTCCGGGGCAAGCTGGAACAGAGGCCGCCTCGCGATCCGCGTGCGGGTTCGGGAGGGGCGGTCTCGCCATGGCGGAGAAGCTCCCTCGGGCTCGACGGGAGGGAAGCGAGATGACGGAACAGGACGGCACCGGGACCCGCTGGCATCTGGCCGGCGACTGGTTCGACGTGTGCAAATGCGCCATACCCTGCCCCTGCACGTTCGCGCAGCCCCCGACCTACGGCGACTGCGAGGGCGTACTGGTCTGGCACATCCGTGAGGGCACCTACGGCGACGTACGCCTCGACGGTCTCAACGTCCTGATGCTGGGCGCCTTCGTGGGCAACGTGTGGGCCGGCGAGCACACCGACGCGTATGCGGCGGTCTTCCTCGACGAACGCGCCGACGACCGGCAGCGCGCCGCGCTCGGGACCGTCTTCGGCGGCGAGGCAGGAGGCTGGCCGGCCCAGTTCGGCCAGATGCTCCGGCCCGAGATGCGCGGCATGGACTTCGCGCCGATCCGCGTGGAGATCGACGAGGACCTGGCCACCTGGACAGCCGAGATCCCCGGCCGGGTCACGGCCACCGCCGAGGCACTCACCGGCCCGACGACGCCGGAAGGCGCCCGCGTCCAGGTCCACAACGCCCCGGGCGCCGAGGTCGGGCCGGGCCAGGTCGCCACCTGGGGGCGGGCCACCGCCGACCGGGCCGACGCGTTCGGCTTCTCCTGGGAACGCTCGGGAAAGTCGAGCAAGTACTTCCCCTTCGACTGGACGGGACCCGACTGAGCGCAGCGGCCGGCCGGCACCGGACGGTGAGTGTCCCCGGCCTCGCCGACGTGTGGGGCCGCACGTCCGAACAGCATGACCGGCCCCCACGCCGTCCCCGGTTACGACAATGCGGCGTCGCCCATCGCCGGGCCGCCGAAGAAGCCGCTCATGAGCTTGTCCAGGTCGAGCTTCGTGGCACCGGCCGGAGCGGTGGGCTTGACGCCCTCGCGCATCCGCAGGGTCAGGCCCAGCTTCTTGACCTCGGCGGTCCCGGCCAGCTTGGCGAGGTCCACGTCCACCTGGGACAGCGCGCCGTTCTTCAGCGTGAAGTCCGCCGTCACCTTGGCGTCAGGAACCTCCTTCAGGTCCTTGTCCGTCGGCAACTGAACACCCGGCGGCAGGTCCTTCAGCAGCGGGCGGATCTCGCCGAACAGCTCGGTGACCAGCGTGCGGAAGGGGGCCGTCGCCTTGACGTGCTCGGTGCCGTTCTCGCCGTCGGCCGTCTTGAACTTCACCTCGCGGGCGATGACCTCCCGGAGGGCCTTCATGAGCTTCTTCTGCGTCTTGGCGTCAAGGGACGGCGCGGGCGCGGGCCCGCCGTTGGCCCTCCGGCTCTCGCCGGTGGCCTTCTCCATCTCCTTCGTGTTGATCTTCACCCACTTGCCCTCGATGACGTCCTTCATCGCCCCGGCCTCCGGGGGCAGATCGTCAGCGTCCGGAACGGGGCTGCCCGCCATCTCGCCCATCGCGGCCATGTCGGCGCGGACGTAGGTGAAGTCACCGATCACCCGGTACTCGGCGAGGTCGCCGTCCGGGGTGCTGACCTTCAGGGCCGTGCCGACGAGGTCCTTCTCACCGGACTCGTCGAGCGGCCGCTTCGACTGCACGGTCACAGCGATCTTCGCACCGCTGAGCAACTCGGCGGCCTGCTCCGGGATCTCCTCACCCGGCGCGGGGTCGGACTTGTCGTCCAGCGCCTTCAAGGACGCGACGTCCGTGTCCAGGTCGAGCTCGAAGGAGAGTGTGTTCTTCTTGCCGAGCTTGTCGAAGGCCCGGTCGAGCTTCTGGCCGGCGGAGAGCTGCTCCACCGTTCCGCAGGCGGTCGCGCCCGCGAGGACGGCACCGACGACGGCGGTGGCGATCAGGGTCTTGCGTATGGGGTTGATGATGATCTCCTCGTGGCTCCGATCACAACGTGATCGATCAGAAGACTCGCAACTCGCCTGCGAGGTTGTGCCGTACATCCGGTGATGTCTGCGGCCGGACACTCAGGTACCGCACATGAAAATCGTTGTCGTATGCTGAGATGCGTCCGCGCCGTACGACCCTCCTGACCGAGAGGACCCCCCGTGGCCGAGCCCAAGCCGCTGACGCCCATGCCCTCGCAACGTCTCCCCGTCACCGTGCTGTCGGGGTTTCTCGGCGCCGGAAAGACGACCCTCCTCAACCACGTCCTCACCAACCGCGAGGGCCTGCGGGTGGCGGTGATCGTCAACGACATGAGCGAGATCAACATCGACGCCGCCCTCGTGCGCGGGGGCGAAGCGGCCCTCTCCCGCACCGAGGAGCGGCTGGTGGAGATGACCAACGGCTGCATCTGCTGCACCCTGCGCGACGACCTGCTGGAGGAGGTCGAACGGCTCGCCGTGGAGGGCCGCTTCGACTACCTCCTCATCGAGTCCAGCGGCATCTCCGAGCCGATGCCGGTCGCCGCCACCTTCGCCTTCGCCCGCGACGACGGCGCCACCCTGGAGGACGTCGCCCGGCTGGACACCATGGTCACCGTCGTCGACGCCGCCAACTTCCTGGCCGAGCTGGGCACCGGCGACGACCTGGCCGAGCGGGGCCTGGCTCCTTACGAGGACGACGAGCGCACCGTGAGCGACCTGCTGATCGATCAGGTCGAGTTCGCCGACGTGCTCGTCCTCAACAAGCTGGACCTGGTCGGTGAGACCGACGCGGACCGGGTGCGCGGGGTGCTGGCACGGCTGAACCCGACGGCCCGTCTGATCCCCGCCGTGCACGGCCGGATCGGCGTGCGCGACGTCCTGGAGACCGGGCGGTTCGACCTGGAGCGCGCGCAGCAGGCGCCGGGCTGGGTGCGGGAACTCAACGGCGACCACGTTCCCGAGACCGAGGAGTACGGCATCTCCTCCCTGGTCTTCCGGTCCTCCGTGCCGTTCCACCCCGGGCGGCTGTGGGACTTCGTCACCGGAGACCTGGACAGCGGAGCACACGGCCGAGTACTGCGCTCCAAAGGCTTCTTCACCCTGGCCGGGCGTGAGGGCGTGACGGGCCTGTGGTCCCAGGCCGGTTCCGTGGCCCGCTTCGAGCCGTCCGGGGTCCGGGACACCGACGCGCCCCATGCCCAGGAGCTGGTGTTCATCGGCGTCGGCCTGCGGGAGCCGAGTCTGCGCGCCGCCCTGGCCGGATGCCTGATGGCCGACGGCGAGCACCTTCCCGCCGATGATCCCTTTCCCCTGTGGAACACCGGGGACGTCTGCGACCTGGAGCACGAGTACCACGAGCACACGGGTCCGGCGGCAGCCGTCTAGCCGGAACACCGGGACGTCCGGGCGCACCGCGTCGACGCCCGGACGGCCTTCCTGACGCGATGGGAGGCACACGTATGGACGAAACGACCCCCGGCGAGTGGCGTACCACCCCGCAGCGCACCGCGGTCCTCACGGCACTTCGGGCCTGCGACGGTTTCATCTCGGCGCAGACCCTGCACGCCGCCCTGGTCGCGGACGGCGTGGCGGTGGGGCTGACGACCGTCTACCGCACGCTGCGATTACTGGAGACGGCCGGGCACGTAGACGTGGTGCGCGACAGCGACGGTGAGCGGCTCTACCGGCCCAGACCCGACGAGGGTCACCGCCACTACCTGGTCTGCCGGGAGTGCGGGCTCAGCCTCGCCGTCGACGCCGAGGAGGTCGAGCGGTGGGTGACCAGGACCGCGCGTGACATCGGCTTCCACGCGGTGACCCACACGGTCGAGCTCACGGGCGTGTGCGGCGGCTGCCTGTCCGGGCCGGACCGCCGGCCGGCTCCCGACACGTAGCAGACCCCGGATGTCACAGCCGGGCCCGTGCTCATGACGTGGTGGTCAGAACGCGGTTGAGCGCGCTGTCGGGGTGGCCGGTGAGTTCCTCCCAGGTGCCCTCCTCCACGATGCGGCCCTCCTCCAGGACGGCGATGCGGCCGGCGCGGCGGATGGTGGCCGGGCGGTGGGCGATGACGATCGTCGTACGGCTCTCCTCCTCCAGAGCGGTGGCGAGTTGGGCGTCGCCCGCGTTGTCCAGGTGAGCGGTGGACTCGTCGAGTACGAGGACGCGCGGCCGGACCAGCAGCGCGCGGGCGAGCGCGATACGGGCCCGCTGGCCGCCGGAGAGCGTGGCGCCGCGCTCGCCGACGAGCGTGTCCATCGGGGCGATCCGGTCGACACCGCAGCGCCGTGCCGCCTCGGCCAGCGCCCTGTCGTCCGCCTCGGGAGCGGCCAGCCGCAGGTTCTCGGCGAGTGTGCCGTGGAAGAGGGGCGTGTCCTGTCCCACCAGCGTCACCGCACGCCGCAGTTCCGCATCGCTCACCTCCCGCATGTCCACGGGATCGCAGCCGGCGGGCAGCAGCTGGACCGCGCCGGCTGCCGGGTCCCAGAAGCGGGCCAGCAGGTGGGCGCAGGTCGACTTGCCGGCACCCGAGGTGCCGACCAGCGCGAGTGTCTGCCCGGGCGGGACGGTCAGTTCCACGCCGTCCAGCACGGGTGTGCCGCCGTAGTCGAAGCTCACCCCGCGCAGCCGGACGCCCAGCGGCCCGGGCGGCAGGGGGCGCGGTGCGGTGGGCGGCGGGGCCAGGGCGGGGGCCTTGACGGCCGCGTCGACGCGCGCGGCGGCGGCGCGCAGTGCCACGGCCTGGCTCAGGGCGCGGGCCGATTCCGCGACGGGACCGAGGACGGACAGGGCCAGCGCCATCGCCGCCGGAGCCCAGGCGCCGTGCAGTCGTCCGGAGGTCACGGAGTGCGCCGCCGCGGCCACCACGCCGAGTACGGCGGCCACGATGAGGAGGTCGCGGACCGCGGCGGTGACGGCCTCCCAGGTGGCCTCGGAGCGCTGGGCCGCACCCACCTGCCGGCCCCGCTCCGCCAGCTTGCGACGGCGTTGCGCCAGGGCGCCGAAGGCGAGCAGTTCGCGCAGCCCGTCGACGGTCTCCACCGTGTCGGCCGACAGTTTCGCCGTGGCCGTCCGGGTGCGGCCGCCGCGCACCGCGCGTGCCCGCGCGTCGGCGAAGGGCGCCGCCGCGAGCAGGACCGCGACCGGCATCACGGCCGCCAGCAGCCACGGCTCCACCAGGGCGAGAACGGCGGAGCCGCCGGTGAAGACCGTGCCGGCCGCCAGAAGTTGGGCGGTGGTGTGTGCGTAGAAGAACTCCAGGGCCTCCACGTCGGCCATGGCGGTGGCGGCGAGGTCGCCGCTGCGCCGTCCCGCCACCCGGGCGGGCGCGCTGCGGGCCAGTCCGTCGAAGACGCGTACCCGCAGTGCGGCCAGCACCCGGTAGGCGAGGTCGTGCGAGAGGTCCATCTCCCGCCAGGTCATCAGGGCGCGCAGGGCGACGAGGACGACGAGCGCGGTGACGGTGCCGGCCGCGGGTGCCCGCTCGTCGATGACGGCGGCTCCCACGGTGTGGGCGGCCAGGGTCAGCAGCGCGACGAGGGAGCCCTGTTCGAGGAGGGCGGCGGCGCAGGTGCGGGCTGTCATGGCCCGGTGCTCCGCCAGGGCGGGCAGCAGGGCGCGCAGCGCGCCTCGGGCGGGTGCGTCCGCGTCGGCGGCGACGGTGCTCATGCGGCGAGTTCTCCTCGGTGGGCGCGGCCGGCCTCGACGAGCCGGGTGTAGACGCCGCCGGCCTCGACGAGACCGGCGTGTTCGCCGACGGCGTCCACCCGTCCCGAGTCGAGGACGACGATGCGGTCGGCGTGGCGGACGGCCGCGAGCCGGTGGGCGATCACCAGGACCGTCCGGCCGCTCGCGGCGGTCGGCAACGCCCGGACGATGTCGGCCTCGCGGCGCTCGTCGACCGAGCTGGTGGCCTCGTCGAGGACGAGCACCGGGGCGTCGGCCAGCAGGGCCCGCGCGAGCGCGAGGCGCTGCCGCTGGCCGCCGGAGAGGGTGGCTCCCCGTTCGCCGAGGAGGGTGGCGTAGCCGTCGGGAAGGGCGGTGATCTCGTCGTGGATCCCGGCGGCGCGCGCCACCCTGGTCAGGTCGTCGTCCGTGGCGCCGGGCCGGGCCAGGCGCAGGTTGTCGGCGATGGTGGCGTGGAACAGGTAGGTGTCCTGCGAGACGACGGCGATGCCCTGCCTCAGCGAGGCGAGCGTGTACTCGGTCGTGGCGCGTCCGTCGAGGGTGATCCGGCCTTCCTGTGGGTCGTGGTGGCGCAGGAGCAGGGCGAGGAGTGTGGATTTGCCCGCGCCGGAGGGGCCGACGATCGCGGTCGTCCGGCCCGCCTGCGCGGTGAACGAGACGCCGTCCAGGGCCGGGGCCGGCGCGTCGCCGTAGGTGAACCGGACGTTGTGGAAGCGCAGTTCGGGTGGAGCTTGCCGGTGCGCGGAGGCCGTGCCGGTGTCCTCGACCGCCGGCTCGGCCGTGCGCAGGGCCGCGAGGCCGTCGGCGGCCGACGCCCCCAGGTATCCGGCGTGCCATTCGCGGGCGAGGTCGCGCACGGGGCGGAAGCACTCCGAGGCCAGCAGCAGCACCAGATACGTGCCGGTCGCGGTGGTGGATCCGGTGACGGCCGACCAGCACGCCAGGAGGGCCGCGGCGGCGGTGCCGCCCTGGATGGCGAGGTCGGTGATGCCGGTGTCGACCAGGGACACCCGTAGTTTGGCGACGGTTGCGCGGTGCAGCGCCGCGGACCGCTCCTCCAGGCGTGCGCGGGTGCGTCCGACGGCGCCTGCGGCGCGCAGGGCGGGCATGCCCTGGAGGGCCTCCAGGTAGTCGGCGC
This sequence comes from Streptomyces qaidamensis, assembly GCF_001611795.1. NCBI lineage: Bacteria > Bacillati > Actinomycetota > Actinomycetes > Kitasatosporales > Streptomycetaceae > Streptomyces > Streptomyces qaidamensis. The sequence goes on from NZ_CP015098.1 coordinate 314,212, forward strand.
CCAGTCCTTCGTACGTGTCCCAGTGCTCTTTGCCGCGGGCGGCGAGGAGCCGGTCCCAGGCGCGTGGCCCGGCCAGGGCCAGGAGCAGGGCGGGGACGAGGCCGAGGAGGGCCCGGGGTTCGGTGGCGGCCAGGGCGGCGAGGACCAGGGGCGGCACCGTGAGGGTGATAAGGAGCTGTGGCAGGTACCGGGAGACGTAGGTGTCGACGCCCTCGACCCCGTCGACAAGGGTGGTGCGGACGGCTCCGGCCCGTGCGGTGGTCAGGTGTGCGGGCCCCAACCGGCCCAGGTGTGCGAGGAGTTCGTCCCGCAGGGCTACCCGGACCCGGGCCCCGGCACGGGTGGCGGTACGCCGCTGCCACACCGTGAGCCCGGCACGGGCGCCCACGACGGCGAGCACGGCGGCCAGCAGCCACGGGAGCCGGCCGGTGTCGCGGTGTGCCAGGCCGGCTAGAGCGAGGGCCAGCAGGGCGGCCTGCGCCAGGTGGGTGAGGGTGACGGCGCCCTGCAGGAGGGTGGCCGCGAGCAGGGGGCGCCGTGCGGGACGGGCGGCGCGGCGCAGCTCGGGATGGACGATCACGTGATGTTCTCCTCGTCGGCGTGGCGGGTGCCGAGGGCCAGTGCGTGGACGACCCAGTCCCGGCCCGGGGCGGCGCCGAGCGCGGCGCCGAGGTCCGCCTGCTGCCAGGACCCGACGGGCCGGGCGGCCAGTCCGTGGCGCCGGGCGGTGACATGGGCCAGGTGGACGGCGAAGCCGGCCCGCAGGTGGGCGCGGCGGATGTGCGGTGCGTCGGCGTGGTCGGGACAGCCGACGGCGAGCACGACGGCGCCCGCGTCCGCGATCCAGGCCTGGCCCGCGGCCCAGGCGGCGAGCGTAGGGCGCGCCTCTCCCGCCGCGTACCGCCGCAGGGTCGCGCCGCCGGCGGCCGGCTTCACCAGCCCGGGCTGTGGCGGGCCTACGGCGGCGCACCAGCGCAGGTCGCCGGCGCCTGCCCGCGCGGCGGTGGTGAGGACCGCCGACAGTGCGGCCGGGGAGGGAGCGCCGGGCAGGGGCGGTGGGGCGCTGCGACGCGCCAGCAGCTCCGCGGGCGCCGGCCGGCCCTCCGACGGCGCCGGAACGCGAGCGCTGCCGGCCGGGTGCACCGGGCCGCGCCGGTCGGGCGGGGGGATGTGCACAACGGCCAGTGGGCTTTCGGCGAGTCCGTCCAGCCGTACGTCGGGCTCGCTCACTCCGAGTGCGCGGGCCGCGAGGTACAGCGCGGCGGCGGCGTGCCCGGTGTCGAGGAGCAGCAGGGGCCGGGCCCGGTGGCCGTAGTGGGAGACCGTGCGCCGTGCGGTGACCGAGAGTCGGGCCGTCACGCCCGGCGGCGTGCCGTCGGGTTGCCCGCCGAGGCGGTGCACGCGGTGGCGCAGCGGGTCGTAGCCGTAGCGTCCGGGCGGCAGAGAGCAGCCGGCGCCGACGGCCAGTTCGGTGTCGACCGGGTGCAGGGCACCGGCGGAAGGGGCGGGCCGCAGTCGGCCGGAGCCGTCCGAGGCCGCCAGGGAGAGGCGCAGCAGGACCTGCACGTCGACATCCTCCGGCCCGGCCTTCGGGAAGGCGGTCGGCGGGCCCGGCCAGGCGCGGACGGCTCCTCCGGCGGGTGTGTCGGGGCCGGGGCGCTCCGGGGAGCGGGCTCGGGCGAGGGCGGCGACGAGGTCCGGCGGGCGGTCCTCGCGGGCGGGTTCCACGGGGGCGGCCCTCACATGTGCGGCGGAGGCGCCAGGGTGAAGTCCTGCGGCGCGCTCGGCGGGTCGGTGCGCCATCCGCGCGCGACGGCGGCCTCGGACAGCCGCGGGCAGCCGAAGTAGCCGAAGGCCGCCGGGGCGTTGGGAAGGAGCCCCGAGACGAGGACCCTGGCGACGCGCAGGGTGGTCTCGGCGACGTCCTCGGTGGTGAGGTCGAAGGTCATGACCCGGTGGCCGCCCTCGCGCAGCGCGTGCTCCAGCCGCTCCCGGCTGCCGGGTTCGACCGCGTCGACGGACACGGTCCCGCGGGCCGGTTCGGTGAACCGCCCGGCCTCGGCGGCCATCCGCTCGTCCAGCCACACCTGCACGTGTGCGCCCAGGTCCCGGACGTGCTCGAACTGCTCACCGCACGCGTCGAGATAGCGGCCGTCGGCCCGGTGCTCCAGGTAGAGCCCGCGAGCGAGCAGCCCGGCCTCGACGGCCTGGAACACCCAGCCGTCGGGATCGGTCAGGCCCTGGGTGAAGACCCAGGTGTGGACGGCTTCGAGGACGGCCTTGCGGGCGGCTTCGGCCGGATCGTACTTGCAGGCGAAGCCGGCGGCGTACAGGCCGAGGCGCGGGTCGTGCACGAGTGCGGCCATGCAGGGGGCGAACTCCGAGTGCATCTCGACGATGTGGACGTCGAGCGCGCAGCCGGCGAGGTCGTCGGCGAGGCCGGGCACGCTGGCCGGGTCGATGCCCCGGGCCGGGCCGTCCAGGTGCCACCACAGTTCCAGGGCGTCCCGTTCGACGATCTCCAGCAGGCCGCGTTCCACGGCGTCGTCGAGGCCCTGGCCGGTGGCGATCCCGGCGTAGTTGAGGTGGTGGGTGCGGGGCAGCTCGCGCAGGTCGCCCTGGCGCCAGTTGAGGTGGGTGAGCGAGACGGGTGCCCAGACCTCGGCGGTGGTCCCGTCTGCGAGCGGTTCCGTTCCGCGCGTCCACAGGGCCGGGGTGTCGGCGGTGAGGGGGCGGTAGGGGAACTTCGCCCGGGTGTACTGCCAGGGCGCGTAGGCGGGCAGGTCCCCGGGGCCGTACAGGCGCAGGCCCTTGTCGGCCAGTTCGGCGGCGGTGGCGCGCAGCGGGGCGTCGGGGTGGCCGGGCGGTGGCACGCGGTTGCCGCAGTACCGCTCGATGCCCTCGGCTATAGCGGCGGTGCGGGCTTGCTCGGGGTCGCCGAAGGTGGTGCCGAGGGAGACCCGGTCGGCCGGCCACAGTCCGAGTCTGCGGGCGTCGGATATCTCGGCCGTGAGTGCGGTGTAGCGGGGTGGGGTGCCCGGGGGGTGCTCGACGGGTTTGACCTTGCGGACGATGCCGCAGACGGGGTCGACGAGTGCTTCCAGCGGCAGCGCCGTCATCGCAGGATCTCCTCGGCGGGGTCGGTGGGGGTGGGACGGGACGGGAGCACGTGCAGAGTGAGGGCCACAGCGGCCGGATCGACCTCGCGCCGGGAGGCGAGCAGCCGGTGGGCCGTCACCGGGTCGCCGCCGGTGTGAGGGTTGCGGGCGTGGGCCGGGAAGTGGTGGCCGGCGATCTCCAGGCGCAGCCGGGTGCCGGCTCGCAGCCGGCGCGTGAGCCGGCCGAGGCCGATGGTGAACTCGGCTGCACGGCCGACCGGTCCGGCTCGCCGGACGACGCCGACGGCGAGCCGTTCGGCGTCCCCGCCCGGTGTGAGCGCGACGAGCCGGGCGGCCCAGTCCGCGGACGGCGTGTAGGCGGTGGCCCGCAGTCGCGCGCCGACGGGTCCGGCCACGTCGAGCGGACGGGGCAGCGGCGGGGTGACCAGCACACAGCGGTCGGGCGGTCCGTCGGTCGGGACGGTCAGGTCGTCGGAGCGGACGGGCCGGTCGGGGTCCGCGGTGAACGCCGGGCCGTGCAGCAGCCGCGGCCGTTGTGTACGCGGTTCACCGTCGGCACCGGCGGGCAGCCACAGGTCGGCTCCGCCCAGTGCCAGTGCGCCGTGGCGGCCGGGGGCGAGTTCACCGGACAGGGCGCGGCAGGCCCAGCGCACGTACAGCTCGCCGAGGTTCAGCCGGTGGGCGGGTCCCGCGTCCGGGCCCGGCGCGGAGCGGAGGGCGTGCCCCCAGGGGCCGAGGAGCAGACGCGCCGAGGGGCCGCCCCAGGTGCGCCACAGGGCGACGGTGTCGTCGGTGAAGTGGTCGTGATGGCCGCCCACCGCGAGCAGGGGCAGCCCGGCGTGTGCGGCCCGTGTCACGAGGCGCCCGCGATCGTGGTGGCGCCACAGATCCGCCCAGGAGGGCAGGCTCCGGCCCAGCCGCTCGGGGAGAGCGGTCAGGGGCAGGTGGGTGAACAGGCCGGGGTCCATGGCGAGGGCCTCGTCCAAGGCGCTCTCGTCGGAGTCCCGCCGGTCGCCGTGGGCGGCCCACCATCCGGCGCGCGGGCGCAGCCGTTCCACGCCGGATGCCTCGCGCGCCGTCTCCGCGAGGCCGAGGGCGGGCACGGCCGCGATGACGGCGTCCGGCCGCGCGTCCCGGGGTGCGTCGAGGGCGAGGACGAGGGCGCAGTGGGCGGCGTAGGAGGCGCCGACGGCCACCAGCCGGCCGTCTCCCCAGGTCTGCTTCCGGATCCAGCGGACGGTCGCCGCTCCGTCGGCGGCCTCGTTCGTGTAGGGGTGCCACTCCCCCGACGAGGCGAAGCGGCCCCGTACGTCCTGGACGACGGCGGCGAATCCACGGCGGGCCCAGCCGCAGGCTTCGGCCCGGTGCCGGGCACGGTCGTAGGGGGTGCGGATCAGGACGGCCGGGAAGGGGCCGTCGCCTGCGGGGAGTTGCACGTCGGTGGCGAGCCCGTCGACGGCCGTGCTGAACGCCGTCATCCGTCCTGCTTCGGCATCGCTGCGACGTCGGGCACCGGCAGGACGGGGTGTTCTGTGACGGTCAGGGTGCGCAGGTCGACCCGGCGCAGCCGGCGTCGTGCCGGGAGGCCGGCCGTGCCGGGGGCTCCGGTGGCCCACCGGGTGAGATCGTCGGCGAGCAGCGCCGCGAGCAGTGTGGCGGCGGGGACGGCGAGCCGGACCGGTGCGCCGAGGGTGCGGGGCCCGGTCCAGTACGCGGCCAGTTCGCGGTAAGCGGGGGTGGCGGCGAGCCGGCGGGAGCGGATGTGGGCCGAGGTGACGTCTCCGGGATCGGCGGCGACCGGCTCGACGTACGCCTGCCAGCCCTCGCGGTGGCAGCGCAGCCAGGCGACGCCGTGCTCGGGCAGCCGGTCGGCGGCGTCCCACAGCCCGTCGGGCACAGGTCCGTCGAGGCACCACACGACGGCGGCGGGGGCCGTGGCGAGCAGGTCGTCGACGCCGGCCGGTGACGTGGTGCCGGCCGGAGCGGTGCGCGGGTCGGCGCCCAGGGCCGTCAGGTGCTCGGCGAGGGGTCCGGTCAGTACCGGATCGCCGATGAGCCGGATGTGCCGGCGGTCGGCCGGCCACTCGGCGTGCGGGGTGCCGTCCGCCAGGAATCCGGCCTGTTCGAACCCGCGGATGACGCGGTCGAGTTCGGTGTCCGCCCGGGTCGTGGTCTCGTCGCCGGTGAGCCGGGAGAGCAGGAGCCGCTCGTCCGCGTCGCCGGTCCTGACGGTGAGGAAGTCCCCTTCTGGGGTACGGACGGCGAGGCCTCGCCCGGGTACGGCGACGACCTCGGCACCGGGTACGAGTCGGCTGTTGGACACGGCGTTCCTCCTGGCGACGGGCTGGGGACGGGCGTGGGCCCGCCCGGAAGGCAACGGGCGGGCCCACGGTCGAGGGAGCTGAGCCCTCGCTTACTCCTCGGTGTCCTCGAAGGGGTTCTCGACGAGCGCGTTGGAGTGGGAAGCCGAGTCGTGAGCCAGCTGACCCGGGTCGGCGATCGGCGCGAAGACCTGCTCGTTGTCCATGAACTCTCCTTCATCTCAGGGAGATACGGCGTTCGGATGAGCGCCGTGATCACACGCTAATGAATCTGATTTTCATATTCAAGAGCTGCGATGGGGTGATCTGGGTAACACACCGGCCAACCCCCTTCCGGATCCTCACCGACCCGGCCGGCCACCTTGAGGACCTCCGCCAGCAACCCCGGTGTGACGACCTGCTTCGGCGTCCCGTCGGCCACCACACGGCCCTCCCGCAGGGCGACGATCCGCTCGGCGAACCGGGCCGCGTGGGCCAGGTCGTGCAGCACCATCACCACGGTGAGCCCGCGCTCCTCACGCAGGCGCACCACGGTCTGCAGCACGTCGAGTTGGTGGTGCAGGTCCAGATAGGTGGTCGGCTCGTCGAGCAGCAGGACCCGGGTGTCCTGGGCGAGGGCCATCGCGAGCCGCACCCGCTGCCGCTCACCCCCCGACAGCGCGTCGACGTCACGATCGGCCCACTGCTCCACCCCGACATCGCGCAGAGCCCGCTCCACGACGGGGTCGTCGCCCTCACGCAGCATGCCGAGCGGTCCGCGTGCCGCGTACCGCCCCTGACGTACGAGGTGTCGCACCGTCATACCCGGTACGGCCGGGGCGGACTGGTGCAGCAGCGCCACCCTGCGTGCCGTGGCGCGCCTCGAAAGCCGGGCGAGATCGTCGGCACCGAGCAGTACACGCCCCGCGTCCGGCCGCAGCAGCCCTGCGGCCAGCCGCAGCAGGGTCGACTTGCCGCAACCGTTCAGGCCGATGAGGGCGGTCAGTTCGCCCGGCCGGACGGTCATGTCGACGCCCCTCAGTACGGGTCGCCCGGGATAGCCGAAGTGGACCCCCTCGACGTGGATCCCCACGGACTCGGTCATGCTCATCCTTCGGTCGGCTTCAGAACGTACGGCTCGGCGTGCGGCGCACGACGACCAGCAACAGCGCGGCGCCGAGGCAGGCGGTGAGCGCCCCGACCGGCAGCGTGAACCGGCCGGAGTCCAGCCCGGGCGGCGCCGGCAGACGTGAGGACAACTGCGCGGCGGCATCCGCCCCGCACACCACGACCGCGCCCACCAGGGCAGCGCCGGGAAGGCTCACCCGCAGGTCCGCGCCGAAGACGGCCACGGCCAGATGCGGAACGAGCAGCCCCACGAAGCCCAGCGCCCCGACGGCGGCCACCGCGCCCGCCGTCAGCGCCACCGCGCACAGCAGGGCCAGGGTCCGCGCCGGACGGACGGACAGGCCGGCCGTGAGGGCGATGTCGTCCCCGCAGCGCAGCAGGGTCAGCGGTCCGGCCAGCAGCCAGGCCCCAGCGCCCCAGACGAGCGCCCAGGGCCACAGCAGGTGCCAGTGCTGCCACACCCGGCCCTCGGTGGTGCCCACCAACCACTGGACGACGCTGCCGAGTTCACCCGGCTCCACCAGGAGCACCATGGCGGTGAGGCCGCCGAGCACCGCAGACACCAGCACCCCGTGCACGGCGGTCTGTGCCGGGTCGCCACGGCCGCGGCCGGCGAGCAGCCACAGCAGCGCCGCTCCGGCACACCCGCCCGTACAAGCCGCGAGGACGACGGCCAGCGGCGAGTCCCATCCGGCGAGCCCCAGAGCAGTCGCGGTGACGGCCCCGAGGACCGCGCCCGGCGTCACGCCCGTCACCTCCGGCCCGGCGAGCGGGTTGCGCAACGCCGACTGGAGGACCAGCCCCGCCACGGCCAGGCACGCGCCGGCCCCGAGGGACACCAGCAGCCTGGGCAGGCGCAGTTGGAAGAAGATGTGGCGTGCCGTCGCGTCACCGCCGCCGTTCACGACGTCCCAGACCACGCCCGGGGACATGCCGCGCCCGGCCACCAGTTCCACACCGGCGCACATGACGGCCAGGGCCGCAAGCGCCGCGAAACGCCGGGTCACCGCGCGTCCTCCCTTCCGGTCGGCCGGGAAGGAGACGGGCGGGTCCCGCCGGCCCCGGCTTCCTCTCGGCGAGCCTCGTCCAAGGCGCCGGCACGAGGGACTTCGTCCGCCGCGCCGGATACAGCCGTCCGTGGGCCGCGCAGCGCCTTGCCCACGGCAGACGCGGACCGGGCCGCCCGGCCGCGGCCGCCCGACCGCATCAGGGCGACCCCGGCCGGCACCCCCAGCAGAGCCGTCCAGGCACCGGCCGGCGTCTCCACGGGCGCCAGCGCCAGCCGGGCCGGGACATCAGCGACCGTCACGACGGCGGCACCCCAGGCGGCGGACCACGGAAGCCAGCGCACCGCTCCCGCCGCGGGGTTGAACCACCGGGCCAGATGCGGGGCGAGGAAGCCCACCCACGCGACGGGCCCGCACACCGCCGTCACCGGGGCGATCAGCACCACGGCGATGGCCAGCGCGGCGAGCCGGGCCCGCTGGGCGCGCACGCCCAGCGCCTCGGCATCCTCATCCCCCAGCCGCATCACGGACAGCACCGGCGCGCACAGCACGAGGGCGGGAACCGCGACGAGCAGCCACGGCCACAGCCCCGCGATGTCGTCCCAGGTCCGGGCGGAGAGGGAGCCGAGCAGGTAGCGGTAGATGAGTTGGAGGTCCAGCTGGTCGGCCATGACCATCAGCACGAGCAGCGCCGCCTGCAACGCGGCGGCGACCGCGGCTCCGGTCAGCAGGACGGCGGACGGGCTGCGGCCCAGCCCGGCGGCGAGCAGCGTCAGCCCGCCGCCGAGCGCGGCCCCGCCGATGGCCAGCAGGGGCTGGACGGCGGCAGGCAGGGACAGCGTCAGCACGAGAGGCGCGGCCACCCCCAGCGCGGCCCCGGACGACACTCCCAGCATCTCCGGCACCGCCAGGGGGTTGCGCAGTGCCTCCTGCAGCACCAGTCCGGCCGCCCCGAGACAGGCACCGGCGACGAGCGCCAGCACCAGGCGGGGCACGCGGAGTTCGGTGACGACGATCCCGGCGAGGGTGCTGTCCCCGTCCAGTACCGCACCGGCCAGCCGGTGCGGTGGGACGTACGGGGTGCCGAGGCTCAGGGCGCAGACCGAGGAGGCCGCCAGCAGCACGACCACCAGGACGGGCTGCCACGCTCGTGCACCGCGCGAGGGCCGCCGTCCGCCTGCTGCGGGGCGATCCACCGCGGCGGGCGCCGGGGCGGGCACCGGCAGGGGCGCCCTCACCGCAGCGCGGCCGTGGCCTCGTCGAGGACGATGCCCAGCGAACGGGTGCCGCGTCCCTTGGCCCACACCTCTGAGTTCACCTCGTGGACGTCGCCGTTCTTCACTGCCGGGATCTTGCTCCAGAGGGGGTTCTCGGCCAGCTTCTCCGAGAGCTTGCCGTCCGCGTCACCGAAGCTCATCGTCTCGACGAACAGCACGTCGACGTTCCGGGCGAGGATCTCTTCCAGGCTGTAACTGCCCTCGACACCACGGGACTTCCACGGATACCGGGAGATCTTCGGGAACAGGCTCGCGGCGACGTCGGCCTCGGGGGTGGCGACGCCGAAGTTCTCGTCACTGCCGTAGATGATGAGCGCGGTCTTGTCGCTCGGCGTCTTCTCGGCCGCGGCGAGCTTGGTGCGGAAGGCCTTCTCGGCCTTCTCGCCTTCGGCGGTGCGGCCGGTCAGGGCGGCGACGTCGCGCAGGTAGCCGACGCTGTCCTCCCAGGTCTCGGGCTGCATGGGCCAGAAGGTGGTGGCACCCTTCAGGGCCGGGGCGAGCTTGCCGTGGGTGTCCCCCAGCCCGATGACCAGGTCGGGCTTGTGGGAGAGGATCGCCTCCACCTCCGGGGCGATGAATCCCCCGGGGATGACATCGACCTCCTTGGCCTTCTCCTCCCCCAGGAAGCCGGGGTGGGAGAGCAGCGCGCTGTTGGTGGCCGTCGGGACGATGCCCAGTTCGGTCAGGATGTCGTCGCACAGCGCGAACAGGCAGACGATGCGCTCGGGTTCCTTCTGCACGGAGACCTTGACGCCGTTCGTGTCGGTCAGCTCCGTCGACGCTTTGATGGGTTCGACGGTGACCTCGGTCCTCGCCGCGGGCTTGGCCTCGTCACTCGCGGGCTCGTCGGGCGACGAGCCACAACCGGCCAGCACGGAACCCACCAACGCTGCGGTGATCCAACTGCGGACGAATCTCGACGGTGAGCGCAGCATCGATGCCCTCGCTTCTTCTCAGGTGCCGGGAACTCACCGAACATACATGATAATCGTTTTCAGGAGACACTCTTTCGGAGGACCCATGACCACTGCCGCACCCGTCCTGCTCGTCTCCGACCACGTGGCCGGATCCGTCCATGTGCTGACCGTGCCGGACGGCACCGTCACGGGACGCCTCACCGGCCGCCACCTCTCCGAGCACGCCGGGTTCCTGGCCCTGCCGGGTGGGCGGGTGGCCTGTGTCGACGACCGCCGGGGGGAACTTCTGATCCTCGACCCCTACGGCGGGGAGCTCGTGGAACGTGCCGTACCGGTCGCCGTCCCGGCCGAGCACCTCGCCTGCGACCCGGCCGGGCGCCGGCTGGCCGTGACCACAGGCCTCGGCAAGAACGCCGAGCCGTGGTCGGACCTGCTGACGGTTGTCGACCTGGCCACCGACGAGACCGCGCGCGTACGCACCCGGGTCGGCGAGCCGGGCGTGACGGTGCTGGGCGGCGGTGACCCGCTGGTCGTGCTGCGGCACCGGGAACCCGGGGCGCTGGCCGCACACCGGTTCGCGGATCTTCTCGCGGCCCCGCCCGGCTGCCCCGTGGTCACACCCCACGAACTCCTGCCGCTGCCCGGCGACGGCCACGGCGACGCCCAAGCCCCCGGCTCGGGACACCTGTTCGTGGCCACCGGCGAGGGTGTGCACCGGGCCCGCAGGAAGGACGACACGCTCCTGGCCGAGGCCGTGATCCCGTGGGGAGCACCCGCCCGGGGCTGGTACCTGCGCCTCGACACCCGGCGGGCGGCGCTGTGGAGCACACTGCGCGGCGGTGCCTCCGACCCGCTGCGGTGGCCGCAGTGGACCAACCAGGCATGGCGGCACGACCTGGAGACGGGTCGCACGTCCCTCACGGAGCTCGGTCCCGGACTGGTCTTCCGGCTGGCTCTCACCCGGAGCCGGACCGCGTTCACCCGCATCCACCCCGACGGCGACGAACTGCTCCTCCTCGGCGACGACGGCATCGTCCGCCGCTCCTCCCTGCCGGCGATGGACGGCGCTCCGCGTCGCGGCGGCACCCCCTGGGAAGGCGTCCAGCGCCGGGCCGTGGCCGCCTCACCCGGCTCCGACTGGGTCGCCGTCACCCGCGGCGGTCACGGCGAAGTCCACATCGTCGACGCGCGGACGGGCCACGAGGCGGCCCGTCCGCGGTTGAGCACACCGCTGCATCACGGCGGCCACATGGCCCTGCGCAGCCGGACCGACGGCGCCGAGGGCGATCCCGTGGGCCGGTGACCGCGCCGTACATGCCGAGGCGCCCATGGCCCCGTTCCGCAGACGGCTTGAGGCGCTCCTCGTCTCAGAAACCGGCCATGGACTTGGCGAGCACTCCGCCCAGCGCACCGTAGACGCTGCACCGGACGGAGTGCCGTGCCCTCCGCCGGAGGCCGAACCCCACGATGAACGCGACCGCGAAGAGCCCACCGAGCACGATCGCCACGACGGGGTCGTAGAGGAAGTACACGAAGCACGCGATGCCGGACCAGACCAGGACCGGAAGGAGCGAACCACGCAACACCACCCAGAGGTGAATCCGTTCCGCACTGCACGGGAGCACTCGCGCATGCCACACCTCGATGTGGTTCCTGGTGGCACAGTGCTCAGGGCGCATGGCGGCATCCCATCACGGCATGATGCCTCCGGTGAACCCGAGAAATGACACCTCTGCCCGGCCCCGACCGCGCTGGGGAGTCTTCAGCCGACCGGATTTCCGCCTGCTCTGGGTGGGCGAAACCGTGAGTGGCCTGGGCAACAGCGTCACCGTGGTGGCCTTGCCGTTGATCGCGGTCGTCGGGCTGGGAGCCGGCTCCACCGCCGTCGGCTTGCTCACGGCGGCGGTGTGGCTGCCGTGGCTGCTCGTGGGTCTCCCGGTGGGGGCATGGGTGGACCGGAGCCGCAAACGACCACTGATGATCGCGTGCGACCTGGCAGCCGCCGCGGCCCTGCTGAGCGTCCCGGCGGCGGCGTGGCTCGACGCGCTGACCTTTCGGCACCTGGTCGTCGTCGCGTTGGTCTGCGGCACGGCGGCGGTGTGTTTCAACACCGCCTACCACTCGTACATCCGCATCGCGCTCGACGGCCGCGACCTCCTGGAGGGCAACGCCAAGTTGCAGGGCAGCGCGGCCGCCACCCAGATCGCCGGACCCGGGGTGGCAGGACTCCTCGCCCAGGCACTCGGCGCGGTCACCGCGCTCGTGGCCGACGCCGTGACGTTCCTGGTCTCCGCTGTCTGCCTGCAGCGGATCGGCGCCGTCGAGCCGGATCGTGCCCCCTGCGCGGAACGCGCCTCGCTGCGGCGGCAGATCATGGCAGGGCTCCGCTTCGTGGGCCGGGACCCGTACCTGCGGCCGATGGTCACGTGGGGCGCTGCGATCAACATGGCGCTGATGGGCTATCAGGCGGTCCAGGTCGTGTTCCTGGTCCGCACCGTCGGGCTGAACCCGGGCACGGTCGGGCTGCTGCTCACCAGCGGCAGCGCCGGCGGCGTCGTCGGTGCGCTGGTGGCCACCCGGCTCAGCCGGCGGTTCGGCACGGGGCGGGGGCTGCTTCTCCTGCAGCTCACCACCTCGCCGTTCGTGCTACTGCTGCCGATGACGACGGCGGGGCCGGGGCTGCTGCTGTTCGCTACGGGATCCTTCCTCGTGGGGGTCGGCATCTCCGTGGCCAACATCGTGGTCGGCACCTTCCGGCAGATCTATTGCCCACCGCACCTGCTCGGCCGGGTCGTGGCGACCGCCATGGTGATCAACCACAGCACCATCCCACTCGGTTCCCTGCTGGGCGGCGTGCTCGGCGATGCCGTCGGGTACCGGCCGGCCATGTGGATCATGACCGGTGTCGTCGCGCCCTGCTGGCTCATCCTCGCCATGAGCCCGATGCGCCGCATGCGTGATCTTCCGCAGGCCCGGACGCCGGAACAGGCGCACGCCAAGGGCTGATGCCGTGGTGCGGAGCTCCTGCGCACGAGGCTCCTGTGCAGGAATCCGATGGTCCGTTCGCAGCCCACCGCACATCCCAAGTACCCCCGGGCGGCCTCGCGGCCTCAGTCACCGAGCGCGAGAGCCAGCCCCTTCCGCAGGTCCTTTGGCTCGCGGTAGTGCAGACCCGTCATGCCCAGCGCGACGGCGGCCTCGATGTTCTCCAGCCGGTCGTCGACGAAGAGGCATCGCTCGATGGGGGTCTCCGCTCGCTCGGCGGCGATTTCGTAGATCTCGCGGTCGGGCTTGGCCACTCCGACCCGGGCGCTGCTGACGACATGGTGTGCGAGGCCGGACAGTCCCAGGGATTCGAGGTCGCTCTCCAACTCCAGGGTCGCGTTGGTCACCAGGACGAGCGGCAGGTGTTCCCGTATCCGGCGAAGCATCGTGACCACCTCGTCGTCAGCCCAGAAAGGCGCCTCGGCCAGCGCTGTTCCCAGCTCACGGGCCTGAGGCTCCGAAACCTCACCGACGAGACCGCGCACGATGGTCTCGACCCACTCCTCCTTGCCGATCTTCCCGAGGAGCAGCGGCAGGTCCGTCTCCGGCGCATAGGCGACCCTCGTGGTGGTCCCCTCGGCCAGTCCGGCCAGCTGTTCCAGTCTCGCCAGTCGCGTCAGGTCGTAGAACCGGATCACGTTGTCGAGGTCGCACAGCACCGCGTCGAACGGCCTGTCGGAGGTGTTGATCAGCGTCATGGCCCCTGAATAGCACGGGGACTGTCACCAGTCGGCCGGCTCAGCGGAACCTGTGGGCGTTCTCCGCAGCCCACTGCCGGAACGGCCTGGCGGGGGAACCGGTGACCCGCGAGACCGTGTCGCGCACTGCCAGCAGTTCGTCGTTGACGTCTCCGCCCGTGACATCGAGCACCGCGTCCGCGGCCTCCTCCCCGAAGACCGCGGCCATTCGGCCACGAGCCTCCTGCCGGCTGATCTCGATGAACGGGACTTCCCGCCCGAGCACTGCCGCGATGGCCTCGACCTGCTGCCGGGCGGTCACCGGCTCCGGACCCGTCAGGGCGTACGTCCGCCCCCGGTGGCCCGGTTCGGTCAGCGCGGCCCGCGCCACCGACGCGATATCCGCGGGGTGGATCGTGGGCAGTCCGGTGTCCGCGTACGGCGCACGGACCGCCACTCGGTCGCGGATCGGCCCGGCCCACATCAAGGCGTTCGAGGCGAACTGCGTCGGCCGCAGGACCGTCCAGTTCATGCCGCTGTCCTCGAGCATCCGCTCGACCGCCAGGTTCTCACCGGCGGGGCGCAGGTGGAGATGGGTCTGGACGGTGATGGACGACACCAGCACCACGTGCTCCACACCCGCCCGCCGGGCCGCCGCGAGGATGTCCGCGTCCGGGCCCGTACGCGACAGGAGGAACAGCGAGCGCACCCCGCCCAGAGCGGGCTTCAACGTCTCCGCCACCGCGAAGTCCCCCTCCACCGCCTCGACTTCCTCGGGGAACGCCGCCCGTGAAGCGTCACGCGTGAACGCTCTCACCGGCCCCGCACCGCATGCGAGCAACTCCCTCAGCAGCGCACTGCCGACATGTCCGGTGGCTCCGGTCACGAGGATCATGAGCGCGTTCTCCCGCCGTCAGAGATCAACTTCGGGACACGCTAGAAGCTCGACCGGACTTCAGGTCAAGGAGGAGCGTCCCGGAGGGGTCCCGGCTCACGGCAGCTCATTCGGGCCCCAACCTGCCCAAGGCCCACATAGATTGACCGAGAAGAGCCGAAGAACGGTGTCGTCGGATGCCGAGGACCTGTTCTCCGCTCCGGCTGATGGGTGACAGCGCGCCGACGGGGCGTGCGGGACGGGGAGGACACCCGAGATGAAGTGCGTCGCGATGATCTACGGCAACCAGGCTGAGTGGGACTCCTTCCCGGCCGAGGCGTGGCCGGAGGCGATCGCCGAGCAGGAGATGTTCCTCGATCCGGTGTCGCTGTGGCCGGTGCTGCACGAGTCCGCGGCGGACATGTGAGCACCTCGCACCACGAAACCCCCGAGGACCTGCCGCGCGAGTTGGCGCCGCAGGTCCTCGGCGTGCTCGTCCGCCGGTACGGCGCCTTCGACGCGTGTGAGGACGCCGTCCGGGAGGAGCTGCCGGCCGCCGCCCTGCGGTGGCCCGACGCCGGAGTACCGGAGAGCCCGCGAAGCCGGCTGGTGACCGTCGCCTCCCGCAAGATGGTCGACCAGGTGCGCAGCGAGGCGGCGCGTCGCCGCCGTGAGGACGCCCTGGCGCTGGCCACTGCGCAGTCCGCTCCGCCGGCGCACTCCGCCGACGCCGTGCCCGCCTCGGACGGGGACGACTCCCTGGCTCTGCTGTTTCTGTGCTGCCACCCCTCGCTGTCCGCTCCGAGCCGGATCGCGCTGACCCTGCGTGCGGTGGGCGGCCTGACCACCGGACTCGGCCGGCACCAAGCCGCCGCGCATGCCTGTCGCGAGGCCGCCGCCCGCACCACCAGCGCCTTCGAGCGCCGCCACCTCACCCACCACGCCCACCGTCTGGAGAACCCGGCATGACCTGGACCGAGCGCACCGTGGTACGCGAGGGGGTCCGCATCTCCTGCCGCGACTGGAGCGGGTCGGGGCCCCCGGTCGTGCTGCTGCACGGGCTGGCCGGCCACGCGGGCGAATGGGACACCCTCGCCAGGGACCTCAGCCCCCGCTACCGGATCGTCGCCGTCGACCAGCGCGGGCACGGCGCGAGCGAACGCCGGCCGCGCGATGTCTCGCGCGCCGCGTACGTCGCCGACGCCGTCGCCGTCATCGGACAACTCGGCATGCACCGGCCGGTGCTGGCAGGTCAGTCACTGGGCGGGCACACCGCCCTGCTCACCGCATCGGCGCACCCCGGCCTGCTGCGCGGGCTCGTCCTCGTCGAGGCGGGCCCGGGCCGCGCCGAGCCGAACGTCCCGGCCGAGATCGGCGCGATGCTCGACGCGTGGCCGACGCCGTTCCCCTCGCGCCGCGCCGCCGTGGAGTTCTTCGGGGGCGGTGCGGTCGGCGAAGGCTGGGCGGGCGGACTGGAGGAGCGCGACGGGGGCTGGTGGCCGCGCTTCGACCGTGACGTGATGGTCGAAGCGCTGGCCGAGAACGCCCGGCGTTCCTTCTGGGACGAGTGGGCGGGCATCACCTGCCCGACGCTGGTGGTCCTGGGCCAGTCCGGCATCGTCCCCGTGCACGAGTCGGAGGCCATGCTTCAACGGCGCCCGGAGACAGTGGCCTTGAGCGTCCCCGAGGCTGGGCACGACGTACACCTGGAGCGCCCCGAGGTCCTGCATCAGGTGTTCCGGGAGTTCCTCGAACAGGTCGGCGACGAGCGGCGGTTACGGCCGCAGGCGTAGGCCGGTCCCCGGTTGCTGATCCTCCCGGAACGGCCGGTGTGCGTCACCCGTGAGCCCCCGGGAAGAAGTCGGCGCCCTGGACGTACGCCATCGCCTCGGTCCACTTCGGGTCGCCGAGGCGGCGTTCCATCTCCGCCGGGCTGACGTCCTCCACTCGCGTCTGGAGCCACCACAGGTTGCCCAGCGGGTCGCGTACCCGCCCGATTCGGTCGCCGAAGAAGAGATGCGTCACTTCGGTCACCGAGGCGCCGCCGGCCGCGACGGCCCTGCGGTGCGCGGCGTCGGCGTCCTCGACGTAGAGGCGCAGGAAGGCGGGCGTCGGCGGCCAGTCCGGCGGTGCGTCGAAGGGCATGACGACCGAGTCGCCGATCCGCACCTCCGCGTGTCCGATCCGGCCGTCCTCCCCGACGACCCGCGCGATCTCCTCCGCGCCGAACGCCTCCTTCAGATAGTCGATCAGCCCGGCCGTGTCGCGCGAGATGATCCAGGGCGTGACGGTGTGGTAGCCGTCCGGGATCGGTTGTACGGTCATCCGCTTTCCTCCCGAGTGTGTGCCGCTCCGGCGAGTTCCTTCCGAAGCTACGGGGGCTGTAGGTCAGATCCTGCCCCAGAGGCCCCGAAGGGACGACGTGCGGAGCACGGACGCAGCGGTGGTGCCTCAGTCGGCGGGAAGTGTCTGCTCCGCCCAGATGATCTTGCCGTTGGGTATCTGACGGGTGCCCCAGCCCTGCGTGAGCTGGGCAACGAGCAGCAGCCCGCGTCCGCCTTCGTCGAAGGTCCGGGCCCGGCGCAGGTGGGGTGCTGTCGTGCTGCCGTCGGAGACTTCGCAGATGAGGGTGCGGTCGTAGATCAGCCTGAGCTCGACGGGAGGGCGGCCGTACCGGATGGCGTTGGTCACCAGTTCGCTGACGACCAGCTCGGTGACGAACGCGGCCTCGTCCAGGCCCCACTCGGACAGTTGCCGGCAGGCGGCTTTGCGCATCTCGGCGACCGCGGCGGGGTCCGGCGACACCGGCCAGGTCGTCACGTGGGACGCGTCGAGGGCTCGCGTCCTCGCCACGAGGAGCGCCACGTCGTCGGAGGGGCGGTCCGCGAGGAGGGTGCTCAGCAGGTCGTCACACGTGGCCTCCAGATCCTGTGCCGGCCGCCCCAGCACCTCGCGCATGGCGGCGATTCCCTCGTCGATGTCACGACCGCGGTTCTCCACGAGCCCGTCCGTGTACAGGACGAGAAGGCTGCCCTCGGCGAGCTCCAGCTCGGTCGATTCGAAGGGCAGGCCGCCCAGGCCGAGAGGTGGCCCTGCCGGGACGTCGAGGAACTCGACGGTGCCGTCGGGCCTCACCAGAGCGGGCACGGGGTGGCCGGCCCGCGCGACGGTGCAGTGCCGGGAGACGGGGTCGTAGACGGCGTACAGACAGGTGGCGCCGATGTCGCCGTCGAGCGGCGCCGTGGTGTCTCCCCCGCCGGCCAGGCGGTTGACCTGGTCGTCGAGGTGGGTCAGCAACTCGTCGGGAGGCAGGTCGACATCCGCCAGTGTGCGAACGGCGGTGCGCAGCCGCCCCATGGTCGCCGAGGCCTGGATGCCGTGGCCCACGACGTCGCCGACGACCAGGGCGACCCGGGCGCCGGAGAGCGGTACGACGTCGAACCAGTCACCGCCCACACCGGCCCGGGCGCTGGCGGGCAGATAGCGGGAGGCGACGTCCAGGGCCGCCTGCTCGGGGAGTTGTCGTGGCAGCAGGCTGTTCTGCAGGGTGAGGGAGGTGTCACGCTCGCGGGTGTAGCGCCGGGCGTTGTCGATGCAGACGGCGGCGCGGGCGGTGATCTCCTGGCCCAGCAGCAGGTCGTCCTGCTCGAAGCGCTGGGGCCGCCGATGGCGGGAGAAGGTGGCCACTCCCAGGGTGAGACCACGTGCGCGCATGGGTACCGCCAGGACCGAGTGGAATCCGAACTGCCGCATGCGGGCGGCCCGTTGCGGGGCTGTCCGGTCCAGATCCGCCAGTGCGGCGGGGGTGATGTGCTCGATGACCGGCCGCCCTTCCGCCAGACAGCGTGCCGCTGTGGAACGCTCCGGGTAGTTCGCCACCGTCCCGTGCGGCACCACGGCTTCGGGGCAGCCCTCCAGTACCGACTGGGAGGCGACCCGGCGCATCATCACCGGACCGTGCGGAGGGCCCTGCGGCGGGTCCTCGCCCCCCTCGATCGACGGCAGGAGATCGACCGTGACGAAGTCCGCGAACCGGGGGACGGCCACGTCGGCGAGTTCCTGAGCGGTACGGGGCAGGTCCAGAGTGCTGCCGATCCGCAGGCTTGCGTCGTCGACCAGGACCAGCCGCTGCCGTGCGAGGTACTGCTCCGTCACGTCGTGCGCCGACAGCAGGACGCCTTCAAGTCGCCCGCCGGAGTCGCGCACGGGTACCAGGGAGACCGACCACACGCTCTCCCGCTCATGTCCGGCGAGGTGCAGCGCGGCTCCGAGCTCCTGAGGACGACCGGTCCGCAGCACGGTGCGCATGCCCTCCTCGGTCCGCTCGCTCTCCGGGTCGAGGACGATCTCCGTCACCCGGAGACCGCGCATCTCCGCCTCGGACAAACCCATCACACGTTCCATGTCCCCGTTCGCCCAGCGCAACCGCAGTCCGGTGTCGTACAGGGCCATGCTGTAGGGAGCCTGCGCGAAGCTGCGTCGCAGGAACGCGTCGTCCTGCGGCGTCGCTTCCGGCGGGGTCGCCGGGGAGACCAGGAGCCAGTCGTCGTCTCCGGCGCTCTCCCGGCGGTGGGCCAGCAGTCCGACCGTGAGCCGGTGGCCGTCCCGGTGCAGCAGTGTGGCCGTCCCGCTCCACCTTCGCTGGCCGGTCAGCGCGTCCGGTACGTGAGGGTGAGCGGCGTCCGCGAGCAGCCGTGCCCCGCTCTTGCCGATCACTTCCGGGGCCCGGTATCCGAGCAGTCTCCGGGCCCCTTCGTTCCACGCGGTCACGACACCGTGACCATCGACGACGGCCCTGGCCGTGGCCGCCTCGTCGACCCGTTCCCGCGGCCCGTCGCCCGACGGGCCCCCGTCCCGCGCGGACGCGGATCCGATCATGACCTCATCCCGCCTCACTCCCGTCTGGGGCCGTCTGCCGGGGAGCGCCCTGAACCCGAGGTGCGCCGCACCTTCACTTTTTACGACACTAGACATCAAGCGTGACAGATGTACGCGAACAGCTCCTCATGACAGGATGACGGGCCTCGTGGCAGGCCGACCGCCCTCACGGCAGGGCGGCGGCACCGGCCCCGGACGGAGGGTGGCACCCATGGCTGTCATCGGCGAGAGGTGGCCGGACCGGGCCGAGTGGGCCGGAAAGATCTTCAGCTCGGGCTGGCGCGAGTCCGAGGGCGGCACCCGTCAGGTGATCGAACCGGCCACCGGGGACACGCTGGCCGACGTCGGCATCGCATCGCCCGCGGACGTCGCGCGGGCCGGCGCACGGGCCGCCGCGGCCGCCGGGGAATGGGCAGCAACCACGCCTGCTGATCGTGTCGAGGTGCTGCTGAGGGCGTCCGGCGCCTTGCGGGAGCGCAGCGACACCGTCCGCGAGTGGATCGTCCGGGAGTCGGCCGGCGTCCCCGCGAAGGGCGACTACGAGATCGCCGCCGCCCTCGCCCAGCTGACCCACGCCGTCGGACTCGCCTCGCTGCCTCGGGGCGAGGTTCTGGAGCCGCAGGCCCCCGGTGGCACGAGCCTGGCGTGGCGGGTGCCGCTCGGCGTCGTCGGTGTCGTCAATCCCTGGAACGCTCCCCTCCTCTTCGCCCTGCGCGCGCTGGCGCCCGCCCTCGCACTGGGCAACACCGTGCTGCTCAAACCCGATCCGCTCACGCCGGTGTCCGGGGGCGTCCTCGTCGCCCGGCTCTTCGAGGACGCCGGCCTGCCCGACGGGGTGCTGCACGTCCTGCCGGGCGGCGCCGAGACCGGGCAGGCGGTCGCGGCGGACCCCCACGTCGCCATGATCGCGTTCACCGGCTCCACCGAGGCCGGACGCGCCGTGGCCCGCGTGGCGGGCGAGGGGCTGAAACGGGTCCTGCTCGAGCTCGGCGGCAAGAACTCGCTCGTGGTGCTCGAGGACGCGGACGTGGAGGCGGCCGCCTTCGCCGGAGCGGTGAGCTCCTTCGGATACCAGGGGCAGGCGTGCGTAGCCGCCGGCCGCCATCTGGTCCACACCGACCTGGTCGAGGCGTACACCGACGCGCTGGTCCGGCACGCACTGGCCATGCGTGTGGGCGACCCCCGCGAGGAGGGTGTCGGCATCGGGCCGGTCATCAGCGTGGAGCAGGCCGGCAGGATCGAGCGCATCGTCGACGAGAGCGTGGCCGCCGGGGCACGGGTGCTCACGGGCGGCCGACGCGAGGGATTGTTCTACCCGCCCACCGTCCTGGACCGCGTCGACCGGGCCATGCCCGCGTACGCGGAGGAGATCTTCGGTCCCGTCGCCCCGGTCCTGCCCTTCCGCAGCGAGGCGGAGGCCGTCGAGATCGCCAACGACACCGCGTACGGTCTGGCGGCCGCCGTGCACTCCGGCTCCGTGCCGAGGGCGACCGCTGTCGCCGAGCAGCTGCGCACCGGCATGGTCCACATCAACGACGTCTGTGCCAAGGACGCGGCGAACGCCCCCTTCGGAGGCATGGGCGTCTCCGGCAACGGCTCCCGCATCGGCGGCACGGCCAGCCTGGAGCAGTTCACCCAGTGGCGCTGGATGACGGCACCGGGACCGTCGTGACACGGGGCGCGCTCCGCCACGCGGCGTGTCCGCCGGTCGCCTGCGCGGGAGCGGCCCGGGTTCTCCCCACAAGGAAGGAGTGCCGCCATGACGAAGCCGGTGGTGGTGGGAGTCGACGGTTCACCATCGAGTCTGGACGCGGTCGGGGCGGCGAGCCATGAGGCCGCGATCCGTGGTGCGGAGCTGCGGCTGGTGCATGCCTTCGGACGGTCGTCCTCGCACCTCCCGGCCGGCGGACCGCCGTGGAATCCGTCCGGGGCAGGAGTGCGGGAACTGCTCGACGGCACACTGGCGGCAGCCGAGCGGCGGGCCCGAGCCGTGGCACCCGAGATGGGCATCACCCGTGACGTCACCGTGGGCGAGCCCCTGGTGGTACTGGAGATCGCCTCGCGCACGGCCTCGCTCGTGGTGGTCGGCAGCCGTGGCCTGGGCGCTTTCAGCAGTCTGCTGCTGGGCTCCGTGTCCGGGCACCTCGCCGCACACGCATGCTGCCCCGTGCTGGTGGTGCGGGGGCGGCCGGACCCGGCGGGCCCCGTCCTGCTGGCGGTCGACGCCTCACCCGCCTCCGAGGAAGCCGTACGTTTCGCCTTCACCGAGGCGTCCCTGCGCGGCGCTGACCTCACGGGGCTGCACGTGTGCCGGACAGGAAGTCCGGATGTCTACGACGGTCCGGCCGATCCTCCCTTCGTCACCTATGACGAGACGCGCCTGCGGGAGCACGCCGAGCGCGTCCTCGACGCGGCGCTCGCCGGCCCGCGGGAGACGCACCCGGACGTCACGGTGGCGCGAAGGCCGGTGGCCGGCCGGGTGCGGCACACTCTCATCGAGGCGAGCGCGGACGCGCAGCTGCTCGTCGTCGGAGCACGGGGGCGGGGCGGCTTCAGAGGCCTGCTGCTGGGCTCGGTCAGCCAGGCCGTCCTGCACCATGCGCAGTGCCCGGTCGCAGTGGTCCGCCACCGGGGCGAGGACCCGGCGACGGAAGGCGGTGAACGGGATCACCCGTAGACTGCCACGGGAAGCCGCGCCCGCGAGCGGGAGATGACGGTGGACATCGACTTCACGGCCTTCCTCGACACCACGCCGAGCCCGTACCTGGTTCTGGACACGGACCTGGTGATCCGCTACGTCAACCCGACGTACCTGCAGACGACCGGCCGGACCAGCGGCGACTTGATCGGAAAGCACTACTTCGACGCCCTGCCGCCGCGCCCCGGCTCCCCCGACGACCCGCAACAGAACGTCAAGGCGTCACTGAGCCGGGCCCTGGACAGCGGGAGACCGGACGTCCTGGTGCTCCAGCGCTACGACGTCCCCGTACCCGGCCGGCTGGACGGGTTCGAGGAGCGATGGTGGTCGACGATCCACACTCCGCTTCCCGGGCCGGACGGCACGGTGAAGTGGATCGTCCAGCGGGCCGAGGACGTCACCGCCTTCTTCCACTCGGGCCGGGCCGGAGAGCTCGGGGAGGAGTTCACCCCGTGGGAGAAAGGCCTGGCCGCCGAGCTTTATGCGCGCACCGACGAACTGCACCGGCTGAACCGGGAGCTGCTCCAGGCCCATGCCCGGGAACGGCAGGTAGCGGTCACGCTGCAGGAGGCCATGCTCTCCGCACCCGATCTGAAACGCCATGACAACATCGCCATGCGGTACCTGCCGGCGACCACCTCGTTGAACGTCTGCGGCGACTGGTACGACGTCGTCGACCTGCCGCCCGACCGCTATGCCGTGGCCGTCGGGGACGTCGTCGGCCACGGGCTGCACGCAGCGGCGGTCATGGGCATGCTGCGCAGCGCGCTGAGCGCCGTCATCCGCGCCATTCCCAGCCCCGCGCAAGCGCTGGAGGTCCTCGGCCTGTACGCCAGGTCCGTGGACGGCGCGATGGCGGCGACGGCGGTCAAGGTGCTCATCGACACCCGCAGCAGACTGATCATCTACAGCAACGCCGGGCACCCACCACCCGTTCTGCTGCACCGGGACGGAACCTGCGAGCTGCTCGACCAGGCCACCGACCCGCCCCTCGGCGCACGCGAGCACCATGTCCCGCGCCCCCAGGCCGTCCTCACCTACACGCCGGGCGACACCCTCGTGCTCTACACCGACGGGCTCATCGAGCGCCGCGACGAGGACATCGACGCCGGCCTGGCACGGCTGACGGCGGCTCTTCGCGCGGACCGTGCTCTGCTGCCCGGCCGGCTGGCCGACGGTCTGCTGGCCCGCCTCGACGTCACCGAAGGTGCGCCGGACGACATCGCCCTGATCGTGATCCGCTTGTAGTTGGGTACGCGGCCCACCCGCTGGGCGGCTCGTGGTGCGGGGCGGTCCCGGTCGGTTCGGGGTGACCGATGGTCACATTCGGGTTCCTCCACGGTCCGGGACGGCCCTGAACGCGCCATTCCGTGGTGCAGTCGGGTCATGGCCTCACCGTCCACGGATGACCAGGACTCCTCGACGCCGTCCCGGCGCGAACGCCCCTCCCGGCTCACCGACATCGCCGTCGCCCTGCTGCTCCTGGTCGCGGACGCCGTCATCGTCGTCGTCGCCGGGGTGCTGCTCTTCGCGGTGGGCATGGGAACCGCGCCGTCACCACGCTCCTCCCCGACCGCGCACACCCGCGACACACCGGTTGTGACCTGGCTCATCATCTGGGGCGCTCCAGCCGTGGCGGCAGCCGGCGCCTACGTCCACGCCCGCCTGAGGATGCCCGTCACCGCCGTCGTGCAGGGCCTGTTCACCCTCGCCTGCGTCCTCCTGGCCGTCGCATGGACACGCATGCTGCTGTCGTGACGCCGGCGCTCCCCGCCCTGGCGTTCCCACCGCATCGGCGCAGGGAAAGGGCTGCTTCGACCTCCCCAGGTGCCGCAGCCCTTTCCCGTCCAGCGGCAAGCGGATACCCCGGGACGCGGATCCCACGCCTGGCTGCCCGGCGCCCGGAACCAAGATCCATTGTCAGTGGTGGGTGAGAAAGTAGAAGCATCCAACCGGAACACCAAAACCAGGGGGAGTTGTGATGTCCGGAAGCCAGAACTACATCAATCACGTTGCTCTAGTGCTCGATGCCAGCTCGTCCATGTCGCACCTGAGCCACAAGGTCGTCGAAGTCGCCGATCAGCAGATCGCGTATCTGGCCCGCCGGTCGAAGGAACTGGACCAGGAGACCCGCGTCACGGTGTACGTCTTCGCCGACAAGGTGCAGTGCGTCATCTACGACAAGGACGTGCTGCGCATGCCGTCGCTGAAGCAGCTGTACCGGACGGGCGGCATGACGGCCCTCCTGGCGGCCGCGCTGAAGTCACAGCACGAGCTGGCTCAGACGGCCCAGCTCTACGGCGATCACAGCTTCCTGACGTTCGTGCTGACCGACGGGCAGGAGAACGCCAGTCACCGCTGTCCGGATTCCCCGGCCAGGGATCCCCGTGAACTGGTCCAGGCCGTGGCCCGGATGATCGAGACGCAGCAGGACAACTGGACGCTGGCCGTCCTGGTGCCCGACCAGATGGGCAAGCGCGAGGCCATGCAGTGCGGCTTCCCCAAGGACAACATCGCCATCTGGGACGCCACGAGCACGCAGGGCCTGGAGGAGGCCGGGCAGGTCATCCGGCAGGCCACCGAGAATTTCATGATGGGCCGCACCCAGGGCATCCGGGGATCGCGCGCGGTGTTCTCCACCGGCGCGGAAGCGGTCAACCAGGACACCATCAAGGCGGCCGGCCTCACGCCGGTCGATCCGTCGAAGTACCAGCTGATACCGGTGGCCCGCGACGCGGCCATCAGGGAGTGGGTGATCGAGTGCGGGCACACCTACCGGACCGGTGCTGCGTACTACCAGCTGAGCAAGTCGGAGAAGATCCAGGCGCAGAAGCAGATCGCGGTGCTGGAGAAGAAGACGGACCGCGTGTACACGGGGCCCGAGGCGCGAAGCCTGCTCGGACTGCCCGACGCGGAAGCCCGCGTCAAGCCGGACCACAATGACCACTTCACCATCTTCGTGCAGAGCACCAGCGTCAACCGGAAGCTCGTGCCCAACACGCGACTGCTGCTCATGCTCTGACACGTCCTGAAGACGGTGGGGTGCCGGAGGGCTAGCCGCCCCCGGCACCCCATCTAGAGACCGAGTTCACGCTCTCCGAGCGGAGTGAAGAATCGCTCGACATCGGTGTCGGTGACCTCGTCCAGGGTCTTCGGCGACCAGCGCGGCCGGCGGTCCTTGTCGACGACCTGGGCGCGGATTCCCTCCACCAGGTCGGGCACGTCCAGGGCGGCGCAGGAGACGCGGTACTCCTGGTTCAGAACCGGCTCCAGCAGCCCGAGCTTCCGGGCGCGGCGAAGGGAGGCGAGGGTGACCTTGAGGGCGGTCGGCGACCTGGCGAGCAGGGTCTCCGCGGCCTCTTTGGCGGCGGGGCCGCCGTGCACGAGCAGCCGACGCACGATCTCCTCGACGGTGTCGGCGGCGTAGCAGTCGTCGATCCAGTCGCGCTGGGCGGCCAGGACGCCCTGCGGTGGTGTCCGCACATGGCCGTCCAGGGCCTCCTCCACGGGCAGCCCGGCGAGGGCGTCGAGGAACTCCGGCAGGGAGGCCGCCGGTACGCAGTGGTCCGCCAGCCCGCACCACAGCGCATCGGCAGCGCCGATCTGAGCGCCCGTCAGGGCCAGATGCGTGCCCGACTCCCCGGGAGCCCGGGCGAGCAGATGGGTGCCGCCCACGTCCGGCACGAAGCCGATGCCGGTCTCGGGCATGGCGACCCGGGACCGCTCGGTGACGACACGGACGCTGCCGTGCGCCGAGACACCGACGCCGCCCCCCATCACGATGCCGTCCATCACCGCGACGTACGGCTTGGGGTAGCGGGCGATGCGGGCGTTGAGGCGGTATTCGTCGCGCCAGAACGCGGCGGAAGCCGTCCCGTCGCCGTCGCGGGCGTCGTCGTGGATGGCGCGGATGTCGCCGCCGGCGCAGAGGCCCCGCTCCCCCGCGCCGGTGATGACGACGGTCGCCACGGCGGGGTCCCGTTCCCACTCGGTGAGGGCCTCGTCGATGCGGCGGACCATGGTGTGCGTCAGGGCGTTCAGGGCCCGAGGCCGGTTGAGTGTGATGTGGGCGGCCCGCCCGCTGGTGTGGAAGAGGACGGATTCGGATTCCTCGGCTCCGCTCACCGGAACTCCTCCCGCAGGTCCAGGGCCACGATGACGCGCATGACTGCCGATTCCCTTCCCATCATGTGGAGGCCCTTTCGTCTCCCATCACGTGGAGGCCCCTTCGTCCGCCCCCGCCGGCTCCGGATCACCTCGCCACCGCGGACCCTACGGTGCCCCGAAGACCGGGTGTGGCAGGGGCCCCCACTCCCGGCCCGCGAGCCGTCGCGTCACCGGCCCGGCCCGGCGCTCTGCATCGAGGGGCGGAGGACCATGAGGGAGCCTTCCGAGGTCGCCACCATGGCGAAGGGAAACCGGTCGAGCTCAAGGCAGAGCGCTACGTCGTCGGGGTGGACGCCCTGCCGCACGCCTTCCGCCAGCTCGGCGGCGGCACGCGACTCACCGGCGCGCCGGAGGAAGTCGGTTGCCTCCGTCCCGGTCTCGGTGGCCCTGAGGGCGATGTACTGGGCGCACGCCAGGTCTTCGTCGGCCTGCCCGCCCTCGCCGGTGACCACGAACGTGACCCGGTCGCACTCGCGCGTCCGCAGGACCCGGGCCGTCGCCTCCGCCACCACGAAGCCGGCGCACAGCACCAGCGACGCCTCCCTGACCGCAAGGGCGCCGACCGTCCCTGCCGTCGTCTTCTGTACGACGGTCCGCCCGGCGAGGTCGGCAGAGCGCAGCAGCCCCGGTGAGTTGACGGCGTCGAACCCGGGCGCGGGCGGACCGTCCTTGAGCGCCACCCAGCCGGGGTGACGGGCCTTGAGCGCCAGGGCGTCCTCCGGCGACTCCGCAAGGACGATCTTCTCCGCCCCTCGGGCGAAGGCCCAGGCAGCCACCGTGAAGGCACGCATGACGTCGACCACGACGGCCACGGACGGGGCTTCGGCGAGCTCCGGGATGCCAAGGAACCGAGTCTCCATCGGGTCATGATCGCGTATGCCCTTCCCGCGTCGTCCGACATGCGGGAAACAGGTCGGCGTCGCGGACGACCGGGCGCCGGTCAGCGAGCTGCACGTGTGCGCTACATTTTGCCTCTCCTTGATCTCTACGCTTCGGAGTTGGCAATCCCATGAGCGACATCGTCAACGGACTCGGGCGGGCCGCCGCATACGGCGGTCTGGGACTGGTCCTGTTGCTCCTCGGCATCGTCCTGGTCGACGTGTTGACGCCTGGCAAGCTCGGGCGGCAGATCTGGGAACAGCGCAACCGCAACGCGGCCACGGTCCTCAGCTCCGCGTTGCTCGGCATCGGCGGCATCGTGTTCACGTCGATATGGACGACGTACGAGGACTTCGGCAAGGGGCTGGTTTCGACCGCCGCGTTCGGGCTGCTGGGGCTGGTGATGATGGCGCTGGCGTTCCTGCTGGTGGACCTGGTCACGCCGGGCCGCCTGGGTGCGACGCTGGTCGAGACGGAGCCTCATCCCGCGGTCTGGGTGACGGCCTCGTGCAACCTCGCCGTGTCTGCCGTCATCGCGGCGTCCATCGCCTGAACCGCTGACGGGGTAACTCTCGAAGCACAGTGAACGCACAGGCACTGTTCCACCTCTTGCAGGGCGAAGCCCCCCAACTGAGAGGAACGTGCCGTGCGTTCACCCAGACCTATACGTTCGCGCCTGTACCCGGCCGGGTCGGTGGTCCTGGCCATGGCTGCCGCCGGATCCGTGCTGGCGGGGCCTGCCGGCTCCGCCTTCGCCGCCGGGACGGGCGTACGCGCCGATCTGCGGGCGGACGTGAACCGCGACGGGCGCGTCGATGTCACCGGTGGCAGCGACAATACGGGTGAGGACACCTGGTCCGTCGACCGCGGAGCCGTGCTCCTGCCCAACATCGATGACGACTCCAAGCGGTGCCCGGTGACCGCGCCCGATGGCGAGCCACTGTCCGACGCCAAGCTGGCCGCCTGCAACGACGGCTCCGACACGAAGGTCAACGGCACCGAGGACGCGGCCGACCTCGCCCGGGTCCGTTCCGTGTCGCTGCCCGGCCTTCCCGCGAACGCCACGGGCAGTCTGAAGATCGTCACGGGCGGCAAGCACGCGCACCTCTTCCTCAAGCGTGCCGGCAAGTGGATCCCGGTGACGTCCGCGACCCGGCTGACGGCCGCCGAGTTGCGTTCCGGTGTGGAGTTCGGTGTCGAGGCCACCGACGTCGTCCGGGACACCGCGAAGTGGGACGGCCGTGCGGTGGTCCGGCTGACGGTGACGGCCGGACAGAAGGTCACCTCCGACGCCGTGACCCTGCGCGTCGCACCGCTGCTGACGCAGCATCACCTCCAGGACACCCAGCAGGTGATGGTGTCCAAGGTCCAGGGCAGCGGCCCGGACAGTCGACTTCAGCGGGAGTTCGTCGCCGCACTCGAGAAGGAAGTCAAGAAGGCCGGCGTCACGACCCCCCTGGTCACCTTCACGATGTACGCCGACCGCTGGGCCCAGGACTTCGTCGAACCGGCCTACGTCAGCATGACCGGGCCGGGCGGCCGGCGGCAGGTGATGCGCGTGATGCTGCGTTCCGCCCAGCCGAACCGGGATGCGGGCCGGGAGCTGTTCGAGAGGATGCGCGGCCGGGA
The DNA here is from genome assembly GCF_001611795.1 of Streptomyces qaidamensis. NCBI lineage: Bacteria > Bacillati > Actinomycetota > Actinomycetes > Kitasatosporales > Streptomycetaceae > Streptomyces > Streptomyces qaidamensis. The sequence continues at coordinate 342,807 of NZ_CP015098.1, forward strand.
CATCGGTGTCGTGCAGGTGACCGACGGGGCGGAGCCCGACGACTGGTCGCTGAACTCCATGGGAAACCTGGAGACCATCCCGCCCTACACGCACGGCGGACGCTCCTTCCCGGCCGGGCGGATCATCATGGGCGAGCGCAAGGACAGCGGGGCACGCCCGTCTAAGGTGATGCGGACGATGCTCACGTCGCAGGGATTGCAGAACCCACTGCTGCTGGACACCTCCTGGCTGGGCGTGGGCCACGTCGACGAGTTCGTGCAGTTCCTGCCCGCCGACACCCCGCGCGGCTGGCGCATCGGCATCGCCGACCCGAAGGCGGGGCTGCACCTGCTGCGCGACGCCAAGCGCGACGGCCACGGCAGGACGAAGATGTTCTCCGTGCCGGGGCGCAGTGGCGCTCCGGCACCCAAGGAGACCATCGACCAGGCGCTCGCCTCCCGTCACCTGGTGGCCGACAACGAGTTGGCGGCGCGTCGCATCGCGGCCAACCTGGAGATCCTCAAGCGCGAGACGGGGGTCACCGACGAGGAGATCGTGCGGGTCCCCGCGCTGTACACCCGTGACTCGGAGGCTCTGACCGCCGACGGACAGGAGGTTCCCGTGCCGCGTCTGACGCGCATGGGCGCCGGTTCCGACCTCGTGGACAGCCTCCGGGAGCAGGGCCAGCAGAAGTGGCTCGCCGAGAACCCCGCCCAGCGGGCGGCGGCTCCGGCGACGGTGACGACCAGCGCCTACGTCCCCGGTGCGGTCAACGGCGTGCTCCTGGGGCGCGACCGCTACCTCGCGCCCCGCCAGTGGGGACCCGTCATCGGCGGCAAGGACATCTTCACCGAAGCCGTCACCGCCGCCTACCAGCGGGTCGGCCTGAAGGTCTCGTACATCGACGACTGGTACACGTACCACCTCGGGATGGGTGAGGTGCACTGCGGCACCAACACCCTGCGCGACGCGACGGCGGCATGGTGGCAGCGCCCGGTCGCGAACCGTAACCGGGCCTAGCAGGGGGGTGGTTACCGGCTGCTGCTGTGGCTGCGGGGCCCGTCGTACTGCGGGCCCGTGACGGGCTCGGCCCACCGGGTCTCCGGGATGCCGTCGCCGGTGCCCTCCCACAGGGCGATGTGATTCCCGGCGCCCTCGCAGCACCGGCTGTGACGGTACGGGCGGACGTCGCAGCCACCGCTGTGCCGCCTCGACGCCGTCGCCGCCGTCGGTGCTGAACGCGATGGCGGCCTGGGGCGCATGGCGGCGCATCAGGCGGACGACTTGCTCCGAGAGCGGATGCAGCGGCTCGGCGGGCAGCCTGCCGGGCCGCCCCCACGGGATGCGGCTCGTCACCGTCCGCCCAACCGCGCCGGATCAGTGCCCGGCCGCCGCCTTCACCAGGGCGACCGCCACACCGATCGCCGCGTCCGCGAGGCCCGCAACCGTCGCCGCCAGAGCGCCGCCTCCCATGCGCAGCCCGCCCAGACAGCCCCACAGGAAGAGGGACAGGACGCCCACCCCCGCCGCCGTCAGCAGCGCGGCGTGCAGGGACAGGACGTCCAGCGCGGCCAGAGCGATCAGCAGGGCCGGGCCCAGGGCGCAGGACAGCAGGGGGCTGCTGACGTACAGCATGCGGCGCAGCTCGCGGCCGGTGGCGAAGTGGCGGTGGACCGTGCGGTGGGCCTGCTGGTCGGCGACGAACGCCGCGAGCCACAGCCCCAGTGCGGTCGTCAGGACCGTGGCTACGGCGCCGGGGGAACCCACATCACCGAGGGAGAGCCCGACCACCACGGCGATCATCGTGATGGTCGCGTAGATCCGCTCCTTGAGACGGTCCGCCAGTACAGCGGCCTCCGTTCCGGGCGGCACATCCGCTCGCCGGTCGTCCGCCATCTGATGCCCCTCACCTGTCCCAGGACGCGGGTCCCTCGTCCCCGCTCGGTCGTCGCGGCACCCGCGCTGCGCGTACGCCGGTCACGGCTTCCAGCATGCCTCCCGCCGCCGCCCGAGAGCGGTAACGCCGCTGCGCCGGGGGCGTGGAGCTACAGCTCCGCGGGGCGGGTGAAACCGTAGGCACGCTCGACCTTGGCCACGTGGAGGGCGAACGAGGCGTACCAGTGCTCGCGTCCGCGCGCACGGGCCAAGGTGTGTTCCGCGTGATTGCGCCACGCTGCGATCGACTCCTCGTCCCTCCAGTACGACACCGTGACCCCCAGGCCGTTCGCCCCGCGGGCGGAGTCGACACCGAGGAATCCCGGCTGGTCGGCAGCGAGTTTCATCATCCGCTCGTCCGCCTCCGCGTAGCCGTTGTCGCCTGCGGTCCGCACGGCGGTGAACACCACGGCGTAGTAGGGCGGGGCGGGCAGCGACGCGGGCACGACATCGGTCACGGAGGTCCTCCAACAGACGACACCGGCAGCTTCGCCCCGAACGATCTCGCGCACCCGCCTCATGGCACAACCACCCGGCCGCGAACTCCTGATTGGCCGTGTGACGTCTGTTCAGCAGGGGTGAGCGGCCATAAGGTGAGCGGCCTTCGCGTTCTGGGGAGGTCTCGTGAACGGGCTTCGCGCCGTCGTCGTCTGCCTCGTGATCGCGTGTGCCGCGGTGGTGTCGCCCGCCTCGGCCGTGACGCCGGGCTGGTCGGCGCTGCCGGTGCCGGCGGCGGCCCCTCCGGTGACGGTGTCCGACCTCGCCGCCCGCGGGCCGGGCGAGGCGTGGGCGACCGGGTACGAGCACGCCGCCGAAGGGCTGCGGCCCCTGGCGTACCGGTGGGACGGCACGGTGTGGAACCGGGACACCACCTTCCCCGGCGCCGGCGAACCGGGATGGCTCGGCAAGGTGCAGTTCGTCGGCGAAGAGATGTGGGCCTTCCACCACCGCTCGGGTTCGGGCGGGATTCTGCGCCGGTCGGCGGGAGGCTGGAGCACCGTGCCGTTGCCGCAGACCCTGTGGACCTACCAGGACTTCGCCGCCGTGCCGGGTGCCGCGTGGGTGGTGGGAGAGGACGACACCGGGCTGAAGGTGCTGCACTACGACGGCTCCGGCTGGACCGCGCAGTCCCCACCGGACGGTGTCCGGTACATCATGGGGATCACCGCACGCTCCGCCACCGACGCCTGGGCCTGGGGAGACACCAGCACCGGGACGACCGTCCTGCGCTGGAACGGCACGACGTGGCGCGACGCGAAGGTGCCGCTGCCGCCGGACAGCAACGTGCACACGATCCTGCCCGAACCGTCCGGCCGGGTCACCGTCGGCGGCAGTCAGTACACCGACGGCGTGGCCCGCACCCATCTCATGACCTGGAACGGGCACGCCTGGCGCACCACGTACCCGCCGCTGGGCGACACCCACACCGAGGCCATGGTGCGCGGTCCGGACGGCGCGCTGTGGCTGCCGGTGCGCAGCGACCTCGCGTTCCGGTCGAAGTACGCGCGGGTGGACGGCCCGCGTACCACCTTCTCCTACGGCCCCGAGCGCACCGACGCGATCGACGTCCGGCCTCGGGCACTGGCGAGAGCCGGGTCCTCACTGCTGTCCTTCGGGACCGTCGAGATCTACGGCTCCAGACCCAACCTGATGAGTGAGCGGCTGGGAGGCTGACCATGTTACGCAGACTGTTCGTCGCGGCCCTCGCCGTCGCCATGACGATCATGGCCGGCATGAGCCCGGCCGGGGCGGACACCGCGTCCTGGCAGCACGTACCGGTCCCTGCGCAGGTACGTCCGCAGGCCGGGTTGAACGAGGCCGTGGCGTTCGGGCCGGACCGGGCCTGGGCGGTGGGTACCGACGCCGTCGGCCGCGAGGCGCCGGGCTTCCCGCTGGTGCTGCGCTGGGACGGAACGGCGTGGCAGCGCCAGGGCCTGCCCGGGATCCGCTGGCAGGGAGAGCTGCTGTCCGTCGCCGGGACCTCACCGGCCGCCCTCTGGGCGGTCGGCCGCGATGCGGCGGGCGGTGCCCATCTGCTCCGCTTCGACGGCGCCGCCTGGTCCGAGAGCCGGCCGCCGCAGGGTGTGGTGCCGTCCAAGGTCGTCACCGGCGGCGGTGAGACCTGGCTGATCGGTTCGCGGGACGGCGCGCAGGTGCTGCTGCGCCGGGACGGGCATGGCTGGCAGGACGTGCCGGCACCGCCGGGAGCCGTGTACGGCCTGCACGTCCTGGCGGCCGACGACGTCTGGGCCGCCGGCGAGACCGCCTCGGGTGCGGCCGTGTCGCACTGGGACGGGCAGGCGTGGCAGCAGATGGTCGTGGACGGGTTCCCGCGGTCGGCCGTGGGCAGTGTGCTGGCGGTCTCGCCCACGGAGGTGTGGGCGGGTGGCACGGCCGGGTTCGTCGGCGGCCCGGTGGGGCGGCCGATTCCGCCCCTGCTGGTCCGCTGGGACGGGCAGGCGTGGAACCGGGTGACCGTGCCCACCGACTTCGGCGGAATCACGTCACTGGCGCCCGCCCCGTCCGGCGGGCTGGGCTGGGTCTCGGTGGCCCGCTCGCAGAAGTGGGGCCCTCCGGGCAGCACTCCCCCGTGGGTCCCCGGGCCGGACTTCCTCGCCTGGAACGGCCGGTCGTTCACCGAGTACGCCGAACCGGCGGTGGCCGGTGAGGGCGACTCCAGGACGCTGCGCCTGGCGCCGGTGCCGGGCACGGCGACGGTGTGGTCGGTCGGCCGCGCCGACGGCCCCGAGGGCACCTTCGCCCCACGCATCCTGCGACACGGCTGAGGCGACCGGCCGGGCACACGAGGGGATCGCCCGTCAGTGGCGGACCAGACAGAACGGATGCCCCGCCGGGTCGGCGTAGATCCGCCAACTCCGCCCGTCCGTACCGGCGTCCAGAACCGTTGCTCCCCGGGCCAGCACCTGTTCCTCCGTCCGGTCCAGGTCCGCGACTGCGAAGTCGAGGTGGAATTGCTGCGGCCCGGCCGGGTCGGGCCACCTGGGCGGCCGGTAAGCCGCTGCCCGTTGGAAGGCCAGGACGACACCGGACGCCGGGTGCAACGTCGCCCAGGCGTCACTCAGCGCCCACCGCCGGTCCGGCCGGTTGACGGTGCCACCGAGAAGCGACTGGTAGAAGGCGGCCAGCTCCACCGGTTCAGGGCAGTCCAGCACCACGCACTGCAGATCAGCGATCACGGACCGATCCTGGGCGGGGCTCTTCGCCGCCTCGCGGCAGGTCGAAGAGCCACCGCCCGGATGAGTCCGGGGACCCGGTGTCAAGAGGTCCGGGACGCGAGGTACTGCTCGACGCCGGGCGCGGTGTGGGCGTCTTCCACGTTCACCGCGGCTCCCACCGCCTTGGCGTCCGGCTTGTGCACGTACGTCGAGGTGCTCGCGGGCTGTGCCTTGTCGGAGAAGTCCTGTGCGGTGCCGAGGCCGACGTCGACACCGGACTGGGAGCGGTGGGCCTTGACCACGTCCTCGCGGGCCAGGCTGCCGTTCTCACAGGCCTTCTTCAGATCCGTGCCCATCAGCTGAGCGGCGTTGTAGCCGGAGAGCACGCCCGAGTCGACGAGGGAGCCCGGGTACTTCTTCTTGTAGGCGGCGACCATCTTGCGCACCCCGGCCAGGTCGGAGCTGACCGCGGGTGCGGCGCTGACCACGTTCAGCATGGCCGTCAGGGCGGGGGCGGCCGGGGTCTTCATCAGCTGCGGGGCGTAGCCGGGGGCGCTGCTGACGACGGGAACCTTCAGGCCCCGGGAGGCCGCGACGCCGACCAGGGAAGCCGTCTGGGCCGGTCCCGCGCTGATCAGGATCGCCTTGACGCCCTCCTTGCGCAGGGCCGAGACCTGCGCGGACAAGTCGGTGTCCGTCGCCTTGATCTTCTGGCCGGCCAGCTTGAGGCCCGCCTTCTTCGCGGCCCAACGCGAGCCCTCCAGCGCGTTCGCGCCGTAGTCGCCCTCGAAGTAGACGTGGCCGATCGTGTCGCCCTTGGCAAGTCCCTTGGTGCGGGTCAGGAAGTCGACCGCCGCGATCATGTCGATGTCGTAGGTGGTGCCCAGGACCTGGACCGCGTCGCGGTCGAGCAGGGAGGCGGCCCAGGCCTGCGGGAAGGTGAGCACCTCGTCCCGCTCGATGTCGTCGAGCAGCGCGGCCATCACGGGCGAACCGATGACCTGGGGCAGTGCCACGACGTCCTGGGAGAGGTCGGCGTAGGCGGTGACGGCCTTCTGGACGTCGTAGCCGTGGTCCTTGACGACGATCTCGATGCGCCGGTCGCAGATGCCGCCGCGGGCGTTGACCTCGTCCGCCCACATCTGCTGGGCCTGCACGATGCTCTTGCCGAGGGTGGCGTAGGGACCGGTGAGGTCCGTCAAGGCACCGAGTCTGATGGTCTTGTCGGTGACTCCGGGGCCGGCCTTGATGCCGTCGGCGCCGTCGGCGGTGCCCCCCGAGGAGCCGGCTTTGGAGCTGCATCCGGTGCCCGTGAGCAGCAGGGCCGCGAGGGCGGTGGCCAGAAGCGTTCTGGTGCGTGGTGCGGTGTGGTGCGTGGGCTTCACGGGGTGGGCTCCTTGGCTGGTGCGGCTGACGTGGGCGGCAGGGAAGCGGAGGTGGTACCGGCGGGTGGTGGGGCGGCCCGGCGGCTGCGCAGGCGTGCGCGCAGACGGCGGGCCAGGCCGTGCAGGCCGTCGGGGGCGAAGAGGAGGATGAGGACGATCGCCGCTCCGTAGAGGTAGCGGGCGGCCTCGGTGGGGCCGACCGTGCCGTCGGTGGTGCCGGGCGCGGCCACCAGCGGGAGTTGGTCGGCGTAGCGGGTCATCAGCAGGGGCAGCGCGGTGACGAAGACGGCGCCTGCGGTGGCTCCGGCCACCGATCCCAGGCCGCCGATGACGATCATGGCGAGGTAGTCGACCGACAGCACGAGGCCGAAGTAGTCGGGCACGACGCGGCGGAAGGAGAGGGCGAGCAGCACTCCGGCCAGGCCCGCGTACATCGACGACACCACGAAGGCCGCCGAGCGGTAGCGGGAGACGTTCACGCCCATCACGGCGGCCGCGGTCTCGCTGTCGCGCAGCGCCACCAGGGCGCGTCCCGGACGGCCGCGGAGGATTCCGCGGGCGGTGAACCAGGTGACCGCGAACAGCGCGAGTCCCAGGTACCAGAGCCGTTCCTCGGCTCCGAACGGGACGCCCAGCAGGGTCAGTTCGGAGTTCGTGGAGAAGGAGAAGCCGCCCAGTTCCAGGGGCGGTACCGAGCGGCCGTTGAAGCCGCCGGTGACGGAGTCGGCGGTCAGCAGGACGTGGTGGCCGAGAAAGACCAGGGCCAGGGTGGCGACGCCCAGGTAGATGCCACGCACCCGGCCGGCGACGGGGCTGAAGAGCCCGCCGGCCGCCCCGGCGAGCAGCACCGCGAGGACGGCGGCCACGGCGGTGGGCAGGCCGGGTCCGGGCTCGCCGGCCAGCCATACGTAGCCGTAGGCGCCCACGGCCAGGAAGAAGGCGTGGCCGAGGGAGAGTTGGCCCGCTGTGCCGGAGAGCAGGCCGAGGCCCACCGCGCCGACGGCCGCCGCCATGGAGAACAGGCCGATGCGCAGCCAGAACGCGTCGAGGTAGAAGGGCAGGGCGCACAGGACGGCGACGGCCGCGAGGGTCCGGCCCAGCCGGATCGCGCGGGCGCGCGGGAGACGCTCAGACACGGACCGCCGCCTTCCCGCCGAACAGCCCGGTCGGCCGCACCAGCAGCACCAGCACCATCACCGCGTAGGGGGCGACGTCCCCGAACCCCTCGCCCAGGACGTGCAGATCGGACTGGTAGCCCGCGACGAGCGCCTCGGTCATGCCGATCAGGAGACTGCCCGCGAGGGCACCGGGCGGCGAGGCCATGCCGCCGAGGATCGCCGCCGGGAACGCCTTCAGGGCGATCTGCCCGGTCGTGCGCTCCAGGCCGGGGGCGGGGAACGCGGCGAGGAAGACCGCCGCCAGGGCGGCCAGCGCTCCGGCCAGGCACCAGGCCAGCATGCGGACCCTCACCAGCCGTACACCCATCAGGGACGCCGCCTCGACGTCCTCGGCCGCGGCGCGCAGCGACAGGCCCCAGGTGGTGTACCGGAACAGGGCGAAGACACCGGCGATGACCACGGCGGAGACCACGATCGCGGCGATCCGGCTGTCCGCGACGGTCACCGGCCCGAGCCCGCTGACCGAGTCGCCCCACGGGTCGCCGAGCGAGAGCAGATCGCCGCCGATGCGCCGCGACAGGTCGGTGAGGATGAGGATGTCGACGCCGATGGTGACGATGGTCTGCACATGGGCGGTGTGCGGGTCCGGCCCGCCGGCCTGGAGCAGGAAGCGGTCCATGGCTCCGGCCACGGCCGCCGTCACCAGGACCGACACGGCGAGGGCCCCGGCGAAGCCGAGGTCGTCGTGAAGCACGGCGGTGAGGTAGCCGCCGAGCAGGAGCAGGGAGCCGTGGGCGAAGTTCATGACGCCGGAGGCCTTGAAGATGATGACGAAGCCGAGGGCGACGAGGGCGTAGACCGCGCCCAGGGCGAGGCCGTTGAACACGTTGTCGAGGAGGGAGGTCATGCCGCGTCCTCCTGCTCGGCGCCGGTGCCGAGGTAGGCGCGCAGCACCTCGGGGTCGCTGCGGACCTCGTCCGGGGTGCCGTGCGCGATGCGGCGGCCGAAGTCGAGGACGGTGACCTCGTCGGCGAGCCGCATCACCAGGCCCATGTCGTGCTCGACCAGGACGACGGACAGGCCGAGTTCGGCCCGTACGGTGTGCACGACCTCGACCGTGCGGGCGCGTTCGGCCGCGTTCATCCCGGCGACCGGTTCGTCCAGCAGCAGCACACTGGGCTCCAGGCAGAGGGCGCGGGCGAACTCCACGCGTTTGCGGTCGCCGTAGGAGAGCAGGGCGACAGGCTGGTCGAAGTGCTGTGCCAGACCGGTGAGTTCGGCGATCTCTCGGGCCCGGTCGAGGTGTTGGCGCTGCTCGCGCCGCGCGTGCGGCAGACGCAGCGCGCCGGCGGCGAACCCGGAGCGGGACAGGGCGTGGCGGCCGAGCATCAGGTTGTCGGCGACCGTGCCCTGGGTGGTGACGATGTTCTGGAAGGTGCGGGCCATGCCGAGGGCGGCGATGCGGTGGGGTGCCAGCCGGGTCAGGTCGGCGTCCCCCAGCCGTACGGTGCCCGTGGCCGGGCGGCACAGTCCCGACAGCACGTTGAAGCAGGTGGACTTGCCCGCTCCGTTGGGTCCTATCAGTGCGTGGACGGAGCCCGGGGCGACGGTGAACGACACCGCGTCCAGGGCGGTGAGTCCGGCGAAGCGGACCGTCACGTCCGTCACGGTGAGTTCGGGCGGTGCGGTGGTGCGGACGGTCACGCGGCTCCCTGCCCCTCGGTGGTTCCGGCTCTCTGCGCGGTCTCGGTCCCTTCGCCGTCGGTCTCGCCCAGGTACAGGCGCTTCACGGCGTCCGTACGGGCGAGTTCGTCGGCGGGCCCGGAGAGCCGGACCTCGCCGACCTCCAGGACGTGGGCGGTGTCGGCGAGGGACAGCGCCATGCCCGCGTTCTGCTCGACGAGCAGCACGGCGGTGCCTTGCGCGTTGATCTCTCGGACGACCTCGGCGATCCGGTACACCATCTGCGGGGCCAGGCCCAGGGAGGGCTCGTCGAGCAGGAGCAGCCGGGGCGCGGCCATGAGGGCCCGGCCGATGGCGAGCATCTGCTGCTCGCCGCCGGAGAGCAGCCCCGCCGCCTGCCGGGTGCGTTCGGCGAGGCGCGGGAAGAGCGTGAAGACCCGCTCCCGGGCCTCGGCGACCTGGTCGGGGCGGCGCCGCCCGAGGCCGAGGCCGCCGGAGCGCAGGTTCTCGTCGACGGTGAGCCCGGCGAAGACCCGGCGCCCCTCGGGGACCTGGACGACTCCGGCGCGCACGGCGGCGACCGGGTCGCGTCCGTCGAGGACTGTCGTGCCGTAGCGGATGCGGCCGGCCGTGACCGCGCCGCGGTGCAGGCGCAGGGTGCCCGACACCGCCCGCAGCAGGGTCGTCTTGCCCGCGCCGTTGGCGCCGAGCAGGGCCACGACCGTGCCGTGCGGGACGGTCAGCGACACGGAGCGCAGGGCGGACAGGGCGCGCCCGTAGGTCACGTCGAGGGCCTCGACGTGCAGGGCGGGCTCGTCGTCCGGTGGTGCTTCGGGCATCACGGCTCCTCGGATCCGTGCCGTCGGGCACGGGTGCTTCGGGGGAAGGGCAGCTCACGACAGCACGGGCGCGGGCTGGCGGTACAGGTGTTCGGGCCGGGTGGCTGCGTGGTCCCAACGGGGTCCGGCGGGGATTGTGCGGCTGCCCAGGGGTGGAGGCCGCACGGCGCCGGCGGATGCCGGGCAGGGGTGCACGCCGCCGCGGGACGTCGGCGGGCGGGTGACGGCGCCGCGCCCTGGCAGAGGGCGCAGCGTGCGGGTCTCCCCGGTGCGTCAGCCGCGCAGCAGCCGGCGGGCCGTCAGGGCGAGGCTGATCTCCACCACGTCGTGCGGGCGGGCCAGGGAGCGGCCGATGAGCTGTTCGCAGCGCCGCAGCCGGTTCAGGACGGTGTTGCGGTGGCAGTAGAGCCGTTCACCGGCACGCTGGGCGGAACCCTCGCAGGCGAACCAGGCGACCAGGGTGTCCAGCAGGACGTCCCGGTCGGCAGGTTCCAGGCGCAGCAGGGGGCCGAGCACCCGCTCGGTGAGGGTGGCGCCTAGTTCCGGGCAGGAGACGACCAGCGCCTCGGGCAGATGCTCGGCGAGCCGGACCGTGCCGCCGTCGGGCGGGCAGATGCTCAGGGCCAGGTCGGCCAGGCGCCGGGCGTCGCCGACGGCGGCGAGTCCGGTCACGGCGCTGCCGACGCCGACCCGGCGGCCCGCGGGGCCGTCGGTGGACAGGGCCAGTGCCGCGACGGGGTCCAGGCCGGCCTCGCCGCCCCTCTCGTCGCCGACCAGGACGATGCCGTGGTCCACGTCCACTCCTGCGTGCCAGTAGGCGCTCCGGCCGGGCGGGAGGTCCTCGGGCCGGCCCCCGGCGACCGCGACGACGACGTAGCGGCCGCGCTCCGGCAGGCCCAGTCTCTCGGCCGTCTCGGGCAGGTCCGAGATCCGGCTCGTGCCGTCCAGGAGGGCCGCTGCCAGCAGGCGCACCCTGTTCTCGCGCCGCCAGGCGAGCTGCCGCTCGGCCTGCCGGTAGGCGTCCGCCACGAGGGTGCAGTGCTCGTCGACGAAGTTCCACACGTCGGTGGCCACGTGCACGAGCAGCCGGATGTCCTCGGGCTCCGAGCGGGTGGTCTCCTCGACCAGCCGCTGCCACACCAGGGACCCGCCCAGCCGGAACGCGTGCAGCAGCGCGTCCAGCGGCAGTCCCTGCTCGGCGCGGGTGACGCCGATCCGCCAGGTGCAACGGTGGGCTGCCTCGCGGGTGCCGCGCGGGTCGAGCAGCGACGTCACGCTGTGCCGCAGCGAGCGGTAGACCTCCTGCCAGGTGGCGGCGTGGTCGTTCTCCAGCGCCGTCCGGTACGCCGGTTCCTGTTCACGCAGGACCGCCAGCAGCCGGTCGGTCAGATCCGGCAGGTCGTCGAGCAGAACGCGGGCGGCCCGGTGCAGGACGCGCAGCGCGTCGGCGTCGATCAGCGACCGGATCCGCCGGGACCGCGGCTGTGGCACGGGTGCCGGCCCGGCGCGGAACGTCGTACGTGTGCGTGCGGCAGGATGCATGGCGGTCCTCCCCCGGCTTCGGCACCACGGCGGCCCCGGTGCCGTCCGGGCGCAGCGGCGTCCGTCGGGTGCGCTGCCCCGTTCGGCGTCGTCACCCGCGTAGTGCTGCTTCGAAGAATGGCATACCGTCCGGTCGGTCCCCAGGGTCGTGCGGCGTCTTCTCCGTGCGGTCGCCGAGATTTCCGGGGTTCAGCGGTGCTCTTGGTCGACCATGCGGGCCAGCTCGATGCGGGAGCGCACGCCGAGAGCGGCGAAGACGTTCCTCAGGTGGTAGTCGACGGTGCGGGTGCTGACGGCGAGCCGCTGGGCCACCTCCCTGTTGGTGGCGCCCTCGGCCACATGGCGTGCGATGCGCAGTTGCTGCGGCGTCAGCCGTGCGAGTCCCGCGGCCGGCTCCTTCCCGGACGCGGCTCCGTTGGCGCGCAGCTCGCCGCGCGTCTGGTCGGCCCAGGCGCCGGCGCCGCAGCGTTCGAAGGCGACCAGGGCGGCGCCGAGCCTGCCGCGAGCCTCCCGCAGCCGGCGGCGGCGCCGCAGCCACCGGCCGTACAGCAGCTCGGTCCGCGCCCGCTCGAAGTCGCCGCCCGACCCGTCGTGCAGGGCGAGTGCCCGCAGGTAGAGGTCGTCGGCCTCGCGGTCGTCCGTGGCGAGCAGGGCCCGGCAGCGCGCGAGCTGGGCCGAGGCGTGCGGATCGGCGCCGAAGTCGGCCCAGCGGGCGAGGTCGCCGACGGGCCCACGGGCGTCCTCCGGCTGCCCGGCCAGTACCGCGGCCTCGACGAAGCAGGGCACGGCGAGCATCCAGACGGCGAAGTGACCACGCCGGGGCCCGGGGCCGACGAGCGGGGCGAGCCGGTCGGCGGCGTCCACGGGGCGTCCACGGGCCAGGTCGGCGCGGGCGATGGCCCACTCGGCCAGGGTCGCCGCCTGGGCCAGGCCGTGGCGGCGGGCGGTGGCCAGGGCGGCCGAGGCGTATCCGGCGACCGCTGCGGTGTCCCCCTCGATCGAAGCGGCCAGGGCGAGCATCGCGTGGTGGCTCGCCGCGGTGTTGCGGTGGCCGGCCAGCAGCGCCGCGCGCACGCCCTCCTCCGCGTGGGCGCGCGCCTGCGCGTGGCGGCCGGCGCGCAGCTCGCCGTAGGCCAGGTACTCCAGGGCCCGCGCTTCGGAGGCGACGCACTCCGCGGTGCGGGCGACCGCGAGGGCGCGGGCCCCCGCGACGCGGGCGGCGTGGACGTCGCCGAGCAGCAGGGCCGCCGACGCGGCGCGCAGCAGCCGCTCCGGCGGGTCGTCGTGGCGCACGTGGCTCAGTACGCGCCGCAGCGGACCGGCGGCGTGCTCCGGCCGCCGGGCCAGCAGGGCGCGCATGCCGTCGCGGTAGTCCCGGAAGAAGGGGTCGCGGTCCCGCCCCCGCCCGACGCCAGGCGGCTTCGGCTGCCCGCCTCCGGCGGGAGGGTGGGTGAGGTTCGTGCCGTCGGGCGGTGACGCCCCGCCGCCGCCCCGCTCCCCCACCGGGGCGCCAACGTCCGGGCCGGACGCCGGGGCGCCGCCGTCAAGGCCAGACGCCGGACCGCCACCGCGCACGACGGTCGTCGCAGGGGCGCCCTCCAGGCCGGACACCGCAGCGCCGCCGCCCACGCCGGACACCGCAGCGCCGCCGCCCGGACCGGACACCGCAGCGCCGCCGTCAAGGCCAGACGCCGGACCGCCACCGCGCACGACGGTCGTCGCAGGGGCGCCCTCCAGGCCGGACACCGCAGCGCCGCCGCCCACGCCGGACACCGCAGCGCCGCCGCCCAGACCGGACACCGCAGCGTCGCCGTCAAGGCCAGACGCCGGACCGCCACCGCGCCCGACAGTCGTCGCAGCGTCGCCCTCCAGGCCGGACCCGGCAGCGCCGCCGCCCACGCCGGACACCGCAGCGCCGCCGCCCAGACCGGACACCGCAGCGTCGCCGTCAAGGCCAGACGCCGGACCGCCACCGCGCCCGACAGTCGTCGCAGCGTCGCCCTCCAGGCCGGAGCCGACAGCGCCGCCGTCCACCCCGGACACCGCAGCGCCGCCGCCCAGACCGGACACCGCAGCGTCGCCGTCAAGGCCAGACGCCGCACCGCTGCCGCCCTCGACGGCCGTCGGAGCGGCGTGATCGTGGGCCAGTTCTCTGACGGTGACGGTGTCCGGTGCGGGGTGCCCGTCGGCAGGCCCCGGGGTGTCCGTGGCGTCGAGGGCGGTCAGACAGGCCGTGACGTCGCCCGACGCCCAGGCGGCGTCCGCCGCGCAGAGGCGTGCGGCCTCGGCCGCGTCCGGGGCACCGGCGGCGAGCAGGGACGCGGCCAGCAGCAGGGTCTCGCGCGCGTCGTCCACCGAGCCGTCGGACAACTGCCGTCGCCCTCGCGCCAGTTCGGCATGGCCGCGGTCCTCGGCGGACGACCGGGCGGCGTCCCGGCCGTACCGGCTCCACGCGGGGGGAGCCGCCCGCCCCCTGCTTCTGTCTCCGGTCACCCCACGGAGGTTACTCGCGCGTAAGGAAGACCGGAAGGTTGAAGTCCGCGCGTCCCCACGGGCAAACCCACGGTCCCACCTGCGCATTGACCGGTCCTGGCCGCGTGACGTGTTGTGCCCCGGCCCAATGGCCGGCCGTCTCGCGTGTGCCCCGGCACGGCGCCGGCGGCGGACGCGTCGCGCACGCCCGCCGCCGGGCCCCCTCGCTGTGTCAGGAACCGTGGGGGCAGTTGCCCCGGTACTCCTCGATGGTCAGGCTCGGCCGGGGCAGCGGGCACAGGAACTGCTCGTAGCGGGTGTCGTTGTCGATGAACCGCTTGAGCCAGGAAATGCTGTACTTCGCGATCGTCGTGTTCGACGAGTTGGGCGTGAAGTGCGTCGCCGAGTTCAGCTCCAGGTAGCCCCGGTCCAGCGAGGAGGACAGGCTCGTGTAGAAGGGCTCGGAGTGGGAGGAGACGGGGGCGATGGTGTCTCCGTCGGCTCCGAAGATCAGGGTCGGTGTGGTGATCTCGGGCCAGGTCTTGTCGAGGTTCCACGGGGTCAGCGGGATCGCCGCCTGGAGGGCCGGACGCGACTTGGCGGCCTCCAGGCTGCCGCCGCCGCCCATCGAATGGCCCATGACGCCGAGGCGGGAGGCATCGACGCGGCTTCGCACCGAGCTGCGTTCGGTGAGGTGGTCCAGGGCGGCCAGCAGCTGGCGGCCGCGGGAGTCGGGCTGGTCGAGCGTGGTGAGGGTGTCGATGGTGAACACCACGAAGCCCTGGGACGCCAGGCGCGGTCCGAGCCAGGCGACGGACGACTCGTAGGCGGTGTAGCCGGGCGAGATGGCCACGGCGCCGAAGGTGCCGTCGCTGGTGCTCGTCGGGTAGTAGATGGTGCCGCCGCCGAACCCGGTGACGGACAGCGAGGAGACCGACGTCTGCGACACGGCGTACGGGCCGCGGGCCGCCTCGATGGAGGCGGTGGTGGGGGCCGGGCCGCGCTCATAGGGGTTGCCGGCGGCGTGGGCGCCGGGGCCGGTCAGGGGACCCAGGCCGACGGCGAGTGCGAGGGCCGCGGCGGCACCGGCCAGGCGTCCGGCCCGGTGCCCGGATCGGCGGCCGAGGGTGTCACGGGTGCGGGTGGATGAGCCGGTGTGGGGGTGGAGTTGCACGACGAGTCGTCCTCTCTGTCGTGGCGGGTGGCCGTTCGCGGGCACGCGGGGACCTGGGGTGTCCGCCGCGTGCCCGGGGGGGGGGGCACCGCCATCGGGCTGGCCGTGCCACTGTCGGGGACCGGCCACCGCACGGGGACCGGCAATGTCACCGGTCTCGTACGGACACGGCGTCAGCGGCCCCGTACGGCCGCCGCGTCAGCGGGCGGTACCGGCCACGGCGAGGCCGAAGCCGATCAGCACCACGCCCGTGGTCCGCCCGAGCACACGGCGGACGCGGGGCCTGTGGAGGACGGGCCCCGCCTTGGACAGCAGGAACACGTAGCCGCCCAGCCGGACGAGGGTGAGCGTGGCATGGAGGAGCACGAGGAACGCCATGGCCCGGGCAGCGGGCAGTTGAGGCGGGCAAGCGCGGGCAGCAGGCCGGTGTGGACAGGGAACCGGAACGGGCCCTGCCCGCCCTCCAGGCCCGCGACTTCGACCCCGCACTCGCCGAGGGGTACCCCGGCAACCCCCATCCGCGGCCCGCCGGGCTCCAGCAGGAGGACCTGCTCGACGACCCCTTGCACCTCGCCCTGCCGAGGTCGGCCGGCGTTGCGGACGCCGAGGGCCCGACGGCGGCCCTACGTTCCCTCGCGGATCACCCCTGGGTCATGGAACCCGAGGGCACGGCCGCCCGGCACTGGGGCCATGGCCCTGTGCCGCAGCGTCGGCTTCGAACCCGACGTCCGGTTCGAGAGCACCGACCTCCTTCTCCACCAGCGCCTCGCCGAACTGGACCACGCCGCGGCCTTCCTGCCAGGCCTCGTCCGGAGCGGACAGGCTCCCACCGCCACGCTGCGCCCCCTCCCCCGGAGCCCGCGCACGCGCCGCATCTTCACGGTCGTACGCCAAAGCCGCGGCCGGTACCCCGCCGTCCTCGCGTGCCGCGACGCCCTCCACCGCGCGGTCGGCCTCCACTCCCGCCAGGCGTGAGGCGCCGCCGCTCACCGTCGGCCGGACCACGGGTCCGCCTCCGCAGGGGAACCGGCGCGGCTGCTGCCCGATACTGATCGACGGTGAGCGGTCCAGCGAGGGAGAGCCCCTCTCACGCGTGACGTCGCACGCGTCAGTCCACGATCACCTCCGCACGCCCTGCCGGCACTCGCTCGGCGAGCACGCCACCGAAGTTCCCCTCGACCTCCGCCTTCTCCGCGGCGTTCGGATACGGGTTGGTGCACGAAGTGCCCGCGCTGGAGCCGGACATCAGGCTGGAGCACGGTCCGGGCTTGCGATCCGGCAGACCCAGGATGTGCCCGAGTTCGTGCGACGAGATACGGATCGTGTCGTAGCCCTGGTCGACGGCCTGGCGCCCGATGTACACGGTGCCGTTGCCGAGGGTGGTGGGCAGGGCGCGCGGCCACCCGTTGTCCGCGAGGACCCGGATGTTCGCTCGTTGCCCTGCTGCGACCGGCCGCAGCTCGACGGCGTCGACGCTCTCGTTCCAGATCGCCGCGCCCCGGTTGACGGCGCTCCTGAACTCCGCGGAGCCGCCGGCGTCATAGGTCAGGATCCGGGCGGCGAGCGGGGCATCCGCGGCTCGGGGGGCGGCGGCCGCGGCCTGGCCACCCGTCAGGGACAGGGCAACCAGAGCGGCGGCGATACCGCCGGTCAGTATTCGGACGTGCATGATCGACCTCCTTGTGGGGAAAGGGCAGTCGTGCTCATGACATTTTTTAGCCCCATGCCCGGCAAGGTCGCCACCGAATCCGGCAAACGGCCTAAGCCGAGCCCTGGCGGGTGTCGGGCCGTCAGGCGGCGGTCGCGACCGAGACGCCGATGGCGATGAACAACCAGCCGGTGGTCAGCTCCCAGCGGTGGCGGATCTTCGGCCTGGCGAGCAGGGCCCGCAGTCGAGCGGCGACGCCGACGAGGGCGAACCAGTAGACGACGCCGATGACGACGTCCAGCATGCCCAGGAGGAAGATCTGCCGCGCCAGGGATCCGTCGCCGTCGGCGAACTGAGGGAGGACGCTGAGGAAGAACAGGGCGGCCTTGGGATTGAGGACGTTGGTGAGGAACCCCTGGGAGAAGCCGGACCGGAAGCGTCCCCGGGCGGGCCCTCCCTCGGGCCGGGCGGGGGACGCGACCTCGTGCGGGGCGGGGGGCGCGACCTCGTTCGCGGTGCGCCTCTCCCGTGCGGCCCGGCGGGCTGCGAGTACGGCCCGCACACCCAGGTTCACCAGGTAGGCCGCCCCCAGCAGTCTGATTCCGTCGTACACCGCGGGTGAGCGGGTGGCCATGGCCGAGAGGCCGGCCGCGGCAGCCAGCATGTGCACGCACAGCCCGGCCTGGGCGCCCAGCGCCGCGGCTCTGCCTTTCGAGGGATCCTCGGCCGCCGATCTGACCACCACGAGGAAGTCGGGGCCCGGCACCACGTACGCCACCAGCACGACCCCGAGGAAACCGACCAGGTCGACCGTCATCCGTCCTCCACTCCCGCGCCCGCGAAGTCGCCCGCAGCCGGCACCCGTTGGCACCTTCGTGCGAGGGCCGCCGAGCCGGCGGCACCGTCGGGTACCCCCCTGAGGGCCGCCTGGACAGCCCGAAGGCCGGACGAGGGTGGAACCACTGCCCGGACGGGTGTGATCACCGGCGTTGACCTCGCGTTCACGAGACGAGCACAATCTGCGGGCCTGCGTCGTTCGCCGGCCAACTGGGGGGGACCATGGGCGACGAGAGTCCTGACCGCAAGACCATCGATGCCATCGCGCGCAACCCGGCGGCACCGGTCGGCGTACTGACCCGGCTGCTGCACGAGGAAGCCATCGCGGCCTGGGACGCGCTGGCCTGGCGCGCGCTGCCGGACGAGGTGGTCGACGCGATCGCCGCGCACCCCGACCACAGGCTGCGGTCGGCGTTCGCCGCGAACCCCTCGGTGACGCCGGAACAACGCGCCCGGCTCGTCGACGATCCCGACCCCCGGGTGCGCGAGGCGCTGGCCTACGGACCCGACTGGTTCCGCGTCCCGGTCGACCCCCTTCCCGTGTCCGCCCAGAAGCGCCTCCTCGCCGACCCGGAAGCACGGGTCCGCCGGAGCGCCGCCACCTGCCGGTACACGGCTGCGGACCTCGTCGCCGGTCTCGCCGGCCACCAGGACGCGGAGCTCCGGCGGGCAGCCTGCCGCACGTGGCCCCAACTGCCCGGCACCACCCGGAACCGTCTCCTCCACGACGCCGACGAGACCGTGCGCACAGCAGCCATGCTGGAGGCCTGCCGCGACGACGCGGGGTACACCGACCTGCTGCTCGACGCGGACCTCGGTTCCTTCGGGCGACAGAAGGTGATCCGCTACGGCGCCATGAGCAAGGCGACCGCCGAACGGCTCGCCGCGAGCGGAGAAGAGGGGGACCGGCGCGAACTGGCGGCCAACCCCGGCGTGGCCGTCGACCTCGTCCGAACGCTGGCCGACGACGACGCGCACAGCGTCCGGCTGGCCGTATCCGTACGGCCCGAGCTGACGGAGACCGAGCGGGCCGCCGTCGACATCACCATCAGCCCGGCCGACCGGCTGTCTCCCGTGGAGTGGGTGCTCCGCTGCGCCGACCCGGACCGGCTGCGCAAATGCGCCCGGTCGGCCCACATCCTGCTGCGCCGCAGCGCCGCGTGCAGTTCGCACCTGCCCGCGGACGCCGTCGAACTGCTCTCCCATGACGACGACTACCCCGTGAGACTCCTGCTGTGCGAGAACCAGCCGACCGTCGACGGCGAGATCGTGCTGCAGACCTACCTGGACTGCAAGGTCATCACCAAGGGCGGTCTGCTCGGCCACCCCAACTTCCCCCGCGCGGGGGCCGGCCGGCGCTTCGCCGACGACCCCGACCCGGAGAAGAGATGGCTGGTGGGACTCGACACGCAAGCTCCGGCCGCCGTGGTGGCCCGGCTGCTCGCCGACCCCGAGAAACGTGTGCGTTGCATGGCCGCCGCGCACCCCGCCCTGCCCGTCGGCCTCGTCCTGGAGAGCTGCGAGGACCCGGAGCTCTCCTCCCGGGCCCTGAGCAACCCCGGCCTCCCGGTGGAGGTCATGCACCAGTACCTGGACGCCGTGGGCATCCCCCGCTGACGGCGGTGGAGCACCCCGAGCAGGCGCGCGGCAGGCGGCCCTAGCCCGCCGCCCGCCCCGCGGCCCCGGGCAGCGGCGGGAGCGTCGTCCCGTGGATCCACGCGTGCAGCAGTTCGTCCACCGGCTCGGTCGCGAAGCGGGCCACGTGCGAGACGAAGGCCGCGGTCGTGACCGTGCCGCCCCGGTGCTGCTGTCCCCAGCCGCGCAGCATGCGGAAGAAGGCGATGTCGCCCAGCGCGCAGCGCACCGCGTGCAGCACGAGACCGCCGCGTTCGTACAGCCGGTCGTCGAACATCGACTTGCGCCCCGGGTCCGACAGGCGCAGATCCTGCGGCAGCGCCGACAGCACCCGGTGTGCCGCAGCCGCGAGTTGCTGTGCCGTACGCCCGCCCGAGCGCTCCGACCACAGCCACTCCGCGTACTTCGCGAAGCCCTCGTTGAGCCAGATGTGCCGCCAGTCGGCGATGGACACACTGTTGCCGAACCACTGGTGCGCCAGCTCGTGCGCCACCAGCCGCTCCGAACCGCGGGCCCCGTCCACGTGGTTGGCGCCGAACAGCGACAGCCCCTGGGCCTCGACGGGCACGTCGAGCTCCTCCTCGGTCACCACGACCGCGTACTCGTCGAAGGGGTAGGGCCCGAACAGCTCCTGGAACACCTCCATCATCTGCGGCTGGCGTGCGAAGTCCCGCGAGAAGTCGCCCAGCAGCCGCGCCGGGATGTGCCCGTGCTGCGGGACGCCGTCCGGACCGGGGTCGCCCAGCAGGACCGTCTGGTATTTGCCGATCGCGAGGCCGACCAGATAGCTGGACGTCGGCGCCGACTGCTCGTACACCCAGGTGGTGGTGCTCGCCTTCGTCGTCCGGGTCAGCAGACGTCCGCCCGCGACGACCGCGTACGCCGACGGCGTGGTGACCGAGAGCTGGTAGGACGCCTTGTCGGCGGGCCGGTCGTTGCACGGGTACCACGACGGCGCCCCGATCGGCTGGCTGGCCACCAGCGCCCCGTCCTCCAGCTCCTCCCAGCCGAGCCCGCCCCAGGGGCTGTCGACGGGCTCGGGGTTGCCCGACCAGTGCACCTCGACCGTGAAGGGCGCCCCGGCACGGACCGGCTTGGCGGGACGGACGCGCAGTCTGCCGCCGCGGTGCGTGTAGTGGGGCTGCCGTCCGTCGACCCGTACCCGCCCGATCTTGTAGCCGGCCAGGTTCAGCACGAACTCGCTGAGCGGCGCCCGTCCCGCTATGGCGTTGATGCGGGCCGTCCCGGACAGCCGGTTCGGGGCCGGGCGGTAGTCCAGAGCGAGCTCGTACCGGTGCACCCGGTAGCGGGGGTCGCCGTGCTCCGGGAAGTACGGGTCCGCGCCCGCCGCCTGCTGGACTGCCACTGCCGTCTGGTCTCCCTGCGCCGCGCTGCTGCCACTGTCTGCCGGTCCGTCGCCCTCCGGCTCCGCGTGGCCCGCGCTCAGGGGCGCCATGCCTCGATCGGGTTGCCGAGCCAGCGGGTGTCGTCGGGGACGGACTCCGCGGCCATGACGAGCGACGCGGGACCCAGCGTCGTACGGGCCCCGATCGTGCTGCCGGGCAGGACGATCCCGCCAGGGCCCAGCGTCGCGCCCTCACGGAGGACCACAGTATCCGTCCGCAAGATCCGGTCGTGGAAGAGGTGCGTCTGAAGGACACAGCCCCGGTTCACGGTGGCGGCGTCCTTCAGCGTCACCAGATCGGTCTCGGGCAGCCAGTAGCTCTCGACCCAGACGCCCTTGCCGATCCGGGCGCCCAGCCCCCGCAGCCACGCCGTCATCACCGGCGTGCCCGGCACCGCGCCCGCCAGCCACGGCACGGCGAGCACCTCGACGAAGGTGTCCGCGAGCTCGTTGCGCCACACGAAGGACGACCACAGCGGGTGCTCCCCGCTGTGGTGCCGCCCCACGAGCGCCCACTTGGCGACGATCGAGACGAGGGCCGCGCCGCCTCCCGCCGCGAGCAGCACGAGCCCGGACAGCAGGGGCGCCCAGGGCCCCAGGGCACACAGCGCGGCGATCGTCAGCACCGCCAGCCCCGCCGAGCAGAGGACCGGCACGATCCGGCACAGTTCCACCAGACCGCGCGCCCACAGCAGCCGGGCCGGCGGTTCGTAGGTGCGGCTCTGGTCACCGTCGGCGGCGGCGCGCGGCAGCTTGACCGGCGGGAGTCCCAGGTAGGAGGTGCCCTTCTTGGCCTTCTTGGGCGTCGCCGACAGCACTCCGACCAGCCCGCCGTCCGGCACGCTCCGCCCGGGCGCCGTCATCCCAGAGTTCCCCAGGAAGGCGCGCCGCCCGATCTCGGCCCGTCCGATCCGCATCCATCCGCCGCCGAGCTCGTACGGGGCGGTCAGGGTGTCGTCGGCCAGGAAGGCGCCCTCACCGACCGTCGTCAGGCTGGGCAGTGCGAGCACCGTCGACACCTCGGCGCCGCGCCCGATCCGCATGCCGAGCAGCCGCAGCCACACCGGTGTCACCAGCCCGGCGTACAGCGGGAACAGCGTCTCCCGCGAGCGGTCCATCAGCTGGGTGACCGTCCAGGCCTGCCAACCGACCCGGCTGTGCGTCGGGTGGGTCCCCTCACGCAGTCCGAGGCTCAGCAGCCGTACGGCGATCAGCAGCAGCACCGCGTACGTCGCCCCGTAGGTGAGCGTCGCCGGGACGACGGCCAGGGCGGCGCCCGTGAGGACCGGGCCGACCGGGCCCGGCGTGACGAAGACCCGGGCCACGAGGAGCGCGGCCATCGCCGCCAGCACCGGAAGGGCGGTCAGCGCGAGGCCGGTGAGGCCGTACAGGACGCTCCAGTACGTTCCGCGCCGCGGCCGTTCCTTGGGCCAGCTGCGCTTGGCCTTGCCCAGTTTGACCGCGGGCGCGCCCGCCCACCGCTGACCGGTGGGAATCTGTCCCGTGACCGCGGAACCAGGGGCCACCTCGGCCCGCTTGCCCACCCGGGCACCGGGGAAGAGCACGCTGCGCGTGCCGACGACGGCGTGTGCGCCCACCTTGACCGTGCCGATCTCCAGCCGGTCCCCGTCCAGCCAGTGGCCGGACAGGTCCACCTCCGACTCCACGGCCGCGCCCCGCCCCAGTTTGAGCAGGCCGGTGACCGGTGGCAGGGAGTGCAGGTCGACGTCCGGTCCGACCTTGGCGCCGAGCGCTCGCGCGTACCGTTGCAGCCAGGAGCCCGTCAGCGACGTCGCGCCGCTGAACTCGGCCAGCCGCTCGGCGGTCCACAGCCGCAGATGTACGCCGCCGCCGCGTGCGTACCGGCCGGGCTTCACACCGCGGAGCAGCAGCCGCGCGCCGCCGGCGGACAGGGCGAGCCGCCCCGGCGGGCTGAAGAGGACGACGGCTCCGAGCGCGAGGAGCCACCAGGGGGCCGTGGGCAGCCACGCGTAGGCGGGCAGGAGGTTCCCGAGGACGGCCAGTGCCACGGTCCAGCGCAGGCCGAGGAGGGTGAACAGCGGGACGAGGAGCAGCATTTGGACGATCTGGGCACGCCTCGGCACCGGGGCGATCGTGCGCCGGGCCTCGTCGTCGCGCGCCGACTTCTCCAGCCGCCGGGCCAGCTTGCGCAGCACCGGCTGCTGGTAGACGTCCAGGACGGCCGCGCTCGGGTAGCGGGTGCGCAGCCGGGTCGTGAGCTGGGCGGCGGCCAGGCTGCCGCCGCCGATCGCGAAGAAGTCGTCGGAGGCGGTGGTGACCGGGATGCCGAGCACGGCGGTCCACTGCTCGGCGAGCCACGCCTCGGTGCCGTAGAGCTGCTCCGCCGGGCCGTCGGTCTCCAGGTCCTTCAGCGGCCAGGGCAGCGCGTTGCGGTCGACCTTGCCCGAGGTGCGGGTCGGCAGCTCCTCGACGGGCGCGAGCAACGGCACGAGGGCTGCGGGCAGTTCGGCACGGAGCTTCGCGACCGCTAGGGCGTGGTCCCATCCGTCCTGGGTGACGACGTACCCGACGAGGAGCTGGTTGCCGCTGCGGGCGGTCCGTACGGCGGCCGCCGCCCCGGCGACTCCGGGCAGGGCCTGGAGTGCGGCGTCGACCTCGCCGAGCTCGATGCGCCGTCCACCGAGCTTGACCTGCTCGTCGGCCCGTCCGAGGAAGACCAGCCCTTCGGGTTCCGCCTTGACGAGGTCGCCGCTGCGGTACGCCCGCTGCCACCCCAGGGACTTGAGGGGCGCGTACTTCTCGGCGTCCTTCCCGGCGTCGAGGTAGCGGGCCAGTCCGACCCCGCCGATGACCAGCTGCCCGCTGCCGCCCATGGGGACGGGCTCGCCGGCCTCGTCGACGACGGCCAGTTCCCAGCCGTCCAGGGGCAGTCCGATCCGGATGGGCTCCTGACCGGTCATCAGCGAGGCGCAGGCCACCACGGTCGCCTCGGTGGGCCCGTAGGTGTTCCAGACCTCACGCCCCTCGGTCACCAGCCGCTGGGCCAGCTCGGGCGGGCAGGCCTCCCCGCCGAAGATCAGCAGGCGCACGTCGTTGAGGGTCTCCGGCTCCCACAGCGCGGCGAGGGTGGGTACCGTCGACACGACGGTGATCTCCTGCTCGACCAGCCAGAGCCCGAGGTCGGCGCCGCTCCTGACCTGCGATCGCGGCACCGGCACCAGGCAGGCCCCGTACCGCCACGCCAGCCACATCTCCTCGCAGGAGGCGTCGAACGCCACCGACAGCCCCGCCATGACCCGGTCCCCGGGTCCGATCGGTTCCTCGGTGAGGAACAGGGCGGCCTCGGCGTCCACGAACGCGGCGGCACTGCGGTGCGAGACGGCGACGCCCTTGGGCTTCCCGGTGGAGCCGGACGTGAAGATGATCCACGCGTCGTGCTCGATGCCGGGGCGTGCGGCGGGGGACGCACCGGTCCCGTGCACGGTGATGTGGTGCCCGGCCCCGACGACGGCCCGTACGCCCGCCTCACCGAACACCAAGTCGGCCCGCTCGTCGGGGTCTTCGGCGTCGACGGGGACGTATGCGGCTCCCGTCGCGAGCACGGCGAGGATCACGATGTAGAGCTCGTTGGTGCCGGACGGAACGCGGACTCCCACGCGGTCTCCGAGCCCGACTCCGGCGGAGGCGAGCCGCCACCGCAGCCGGTCCACCTCGACGGCCAGGCCGCGGTAGGTGAGAGCGCTGGTGCCGTCGTCGAGGGCGGGCTCGTCCGGGTACGACCGCACGGACGCGTCGAACACGTCGATCAGCGTGCGCGGCGGCGCCGCCGGACGCCCCGAGAAGCGGGCCGCGTCCCCGAACTCCTGCCGGATCTCCACGCCGAGCGTTTCGTCGAGCAGGCCGAGAGCGTCACTCTCCTGTATGGCTGCCATCCGGTCCTCGCGTCTCGATCCCGGATGACTCCGGGGCGCTGGCGGGCCCGCAGGTGTGCCTGGGGTTGTCCGGCTCCAGCTCGGTAACAAGCCGGGAATTTTAGTACGACGCTAGATTTGGGCGCTTCGGTACGCCACCGGGCACGGCCGTTCAGGGTGGTCCGATGTCGGTCACACGAGGCTGACCTGGGGATCTTCGGGCAAAGGAGACTTCGCACACAGAGGAGTTGCGTCCGCCTGTCATGGGGAGGTCAGAGCCGGCCAGGACGTGATGAAGCGTCAGCACGCCCCTCGGCCCGGCTCAGGCCTGCTGACGCGTCACGCGGTGGCAGAGGTAGACGACTCGCGAATTGTAGGTGCGGGTTTCGACGAGTTCGAGATCCACCCGGCGCTCGTCCCGGGGAAAGAACGGAATGCCGCCGCCGACGAGCACCGGGTAGACCATCGCCCGGTACGCGTCGATCAGACCCGCCGCGGCCGCCTCGGCGGCGAGCGTCGCGCCGCCGATCGCGATCTCGCCCTCCCCCGGCTCGGCCCGCAACCGCTCGATCTCCTCCGCCACACTGCCGGAGGCCAGGCGGGCATGGCCCTGTACCGAGGACAGCGTGGTGGAGAACACCACCTTCGGAAGCGGCTTCCAGAGCCCGGCCCATTCGAGCATCGCTTCATCGAGCGAGGGGTCCTGGTCGGCGGTCTCCCAGTACAGCATCGTCTCGTACAGCCGTCGTCCCAGCAGGTGGACGTCGACCTGCCGGATCTCGTCGATCCAGAAGCGGAAGACGTCGTCGCCGGGCACCGTCCAGCCGAAGTCGCCGTCCGGCCCGACGATGTAGCCGTCCAGTGAGACGCCCATCGAATAGGTCACGCTGCGCATCAGAAGACCCCCTCGGTAACGGGTTCGGCCTCCGGGGGCGCACCCCGCTCACGACGTCCATTTCACCATCGGCCATCGCGGTGTGCCCGGCCTGACGCGGCATCGGGGGCCCCGGGCTCGTCGGTGCGAGCGTTGGGCGGAAGGTCCGCGGAGGCGCAGGGGTGGGCGTGGGCGGCTTGCAGGAACCGTGCGGCGCCGCGTACGGCCGCCGTGTGCGGGGCCGGGACGATGCGCAGCGGTGCCTTCAGGCGAGCGGTGAGGGGGTAGGTGATCTCGGCGCGCAGGGCTCCCCCGCCCGCCACGAGGACGCCGCGCCGCAGGGCGTCGGCGGTGAGCGAGGTGCGGTCGTGGCGGCGGATCGCGGTCAGCATCGCGACCACCGCTTCGACGATCTGCTCGGGTACGGTCGCCCCGTCGAGGTCGCTGGTCCCCAGGGCCGTGCGGTGCGCGTCGGTGACGGCGCCGTCGCACAGCAGCACCACCTCGGTGAGATGGGCGCCGATGTCCACCACCACCAGCGGCCGGGACATGTCCGCGTCCGCGGCCAGGGCGATGCTCCGGGCGCTGGGAACGGTCAGGACGCTGCGGGGCCGCAGCACCTCCACCGCGGCACGGGCCCTGGCCCGGTGGGCGACGCCGTCCAGGACGGGAGTGGTCACGATGACCATGGGGCGGGTGAACCGGGGCAGCCGGTTGCCGAGCAGGCGCTGGAGCATCCGGGAACACCCCGGGGTGTCGATGATGGTGCCGCGCTGGACGGGGTGGACCGCACCGGCCCCGGGGAAGGTGACGGTGGGCGCGTCGACGACCGTGCCCTCGCCGGCGAGCCATACCCGGGTGCGGGCACTGCCCAGGTCCAGGGCTATGCCGCAGCAGCGCCGGCACAGGGGCCACGGCCGGTGACGGGCCGCGTCGCCGGACGGCTCCTGGGCGCCGGTCACGGCTGTGCTTCCTTGACCTGCTGGCAGCGGGCGCAGTAGCGGGCCTGCGGCACGATCATGAGCCGTTCGCGTTCGATCGGGCGTCGGCACAGGCGGCAGGCGCCGTACGAGCCTTCGTTCATGCGGGTGAGGGCCGCTTCGACGTCGGTGAGGACCATGCGGGCGGAGGCGGCGAGTTTGACGCGGACCTCGATCTGCGCGGCGGCCCGCTGCCGGAGCCGGTCCTCGGCCCGGGAGGTGGCCGGCCCGCCCAGCAGGCGCAGTTGCTCCTGGCGGAAGAGGCGCTGCTCGTGGAGGTTCTCACGCAGCGCGGCGAGGTCCTCGGCCGACAGGTGCGTCGTGCTCTCTTCGACGGTCTGGTGGTTCACCACGTCACCCCTTTGCGGCAGGGCGTAGGAGGTCGGTAAGGGCCGGGTCAGGCCGTGCGGCGCCGGCAGGCGACGCAGTGGCGGGTGTAGGGCAGGATGTCGAGCCGTTCCTCGGGGACGGGCTTCGCGCAGCCCACGCAGATGCCGTAGGTGCCGTCGTCGATGCGGGTGAAGGCTTCCTCGATCTCTTCGAGCACCCCCTCCATCGCGGTCTTCTGGGACAGCAGGTGATCGTCCGAGCCGCGCTCGGTCCCGTCGAGGGCACGCAGCTGTGCCAACAGGGAGGCGCGGGCGTGTTCCAGGCGCCGGCGGGCCTCGTGCGGGTGGGGCTCGGCCCGGGTGACGTCGAGCGACATGGTCGGTCCTTTCTCGGCGGCGGACGGCGGGTGCGCGGGTGGGTCGTGCACGGCGGGCGGCCCGGCGACGTGGCCGGGCCGCCCGTCCGCTGTCGGGTGGTCGTGTGAGCTCCAGCCTGGCCCGGAACGCGGCGGATACCCATCGGGCGCGGGCCCCATTTGGACCGGTGCGAGGGACCCATGCGGCCGCGCCATGGGTGGTGCGTGCCTGGGGAAATGGGGGTCAGGTCCCATTTACGGGGCGCGCGGGAAGGGGGCAGCCTGGCCGCAGGCTTGCTCAGACACCCGGGCCGCGGACACGGTGGGTGCTCAGGCACCCGGGCCGCGAACGCCGTGGGTGCTCAGGCACCCGGCCGCGAACGCGGTGGGCTCCGCGATGCCCGACAGTGGAGGTGAGACAGAGTTCGTGGAAGGGGAGGCGCGGGGACGGTGTCCTTGTTCTGGCGGATCTTCGCGCTCAACGCCGTGGTGCTGGGCGCGGCCACGGCCTTGCTGCTGTGGGCTCCGGTGACCGTCTCGGTGCCGGTGCTGCTGACCGAGGCGGTGATCCTGGTCGGCGGTCTGGCCGTGATGCTCGTCGCGAACGCCGCGCTGCTGCGGCTCGGCCTGGCCCCGCTGGACCGGCTCACGAAGCTGATGACCACCGTGGACCTGCTGCGCCCCGGCCAGCGCCTGCCCGCTTCCGGGGGCGGCGGGGTCGCCGAGCTGATCCGTACGTTCAACGCCATGCTGGAGCGGCTGGAACAGGAGCGGGCCGCCAGCAGCGCCCGGGCCCTGCTGGCCCAGGAGGCGGAACGCCGGCGCATCGCCCAGGAACTGCACGACGAGGTCGGCCAGAGCATGACCGCGATCCTGCTGGGGCTCAAGCGCTCCGCGGACGACGTACCGGAGCCGCAGCGCAGGGAGTTGCAGGAACTGCAGGAGATCACCCGGGAGAGCCTGGACGAGGTACGCCGCCTGGTGCGCCGGCTGCGGCCCGGTGTGCTGGACGATCTGGGCCTGGTCAGCGCGCTGACCTCGCTCAGCGAGGACTTCGCCACCCATACCGGGCTGCTGGTCTCGCGCCGCTTCGACACCGACCTGCCCCCGCTGGCCCCGGAGACGGAGCTGGTCCTCTACCGCGTCGCGCAGGAGTCACTGACCAACGTCGCCCGCCACGCGGACGCCGGGCGGGTCACCGTCGCGCTGCGCCGCGCCGCCGACGGCGTGGTGCTGACGGTGACCGACGACGGCAGCGGCATCGAGGCACTCCGCGAGGGCGCCGGCATCCGCGGAATGCGCGAGCGGGCCCTGCTCGTCGGGGGGAGCCTCGACATCACCCCGGCACCCCGGGCCGGCACCCGGGTCCAGCTCACCGCGCCGCTCGCAAGGAAGCAGCTCTGACCATGCCCGACACGGCCATGCCCGCTCCGACGGATTCCGGCCCGATCCGCATCCTGCTCGCCGACGACCACGCGCTGGTCCGCCGCGGTGTGCGGCTCATCCTCGACCAGCAACCGGACCTCGAAGTGGTCGCCGAGGCCGGTGACGGGGCCGAGGCCATCGAACTGGCCCGCACCCGCGATGTCGACCTGGCCGTGCTCGACATCGCCATGCCGCGCCTGACCGGTCTGCAGGCCGCTCGTGAACTGGCCGCTGTGAGGCCGGACTTGCGGATCCTGATGCTCACCATGCACGACAACGAGCAGTACTTCTTCCAGGCTTTGAAGGCCGGCGCGAGCGGGTATGTGCTGAAGTCGGTGGCCGACCGCGACCTGGTCGCCGCCTGCCGGGCCGCCATGCGGGACGAGCCCTTCCTGTATCCCGGCGCGGTCACCGCCCTGATCCGCAACTACCTGGACCGGGCCCGCCGCGGC
This sequence comes from Streptomyces qaidamensis, assembly GCF_001611795.1. NCBI lineage: Bacteria > Bacillati > Actinomycetota > Actinomycetes > Kitasatosporales > Streptomycetaceae > Streptomyces > Streptomyces qaidamensis. Next base: position 371,945 of record NZ_CP015098.1, read on the forward strand.
CAGGAAGACCCGGACCACATCCTCACGCCCCGCGAGGAGGAGGTCCTCAAGCTGGTCGCCGAGGGCCACTCGTCCAAGGAGATCGCCGACCTGCTGTTCATCAGCATCAAGACCGTCCAGCGCCACCGCGCCAACCTGCTGCAGAAACTCGGCCTGCGCGACCGTCTCGACCTCACCCGCTACGCGATCCGCGCCGGACTGATCGAGCCCTGACCGGAGGCCGGCCCGGCCGACACGCCACGACGAGAGGGGGGACGGTGCCCTACAGCGCGCTGACGGCGCCCGGCGTCGGCAGCACCCGATCCCGCTCCCGGATCGCGGCGCTGCCTGCAGTCCTCCTCCTTGCAGTGCTCGCCGTACTCGGCATCGCCACCCCGTTGCCCGGTTCAACGGGCGCGGGGGTGGCGCCGGCTCCCGCGGCGGCGGCCCCTCACCGGTACGACGAGACGCGCGCCGACGACGGATGTGATGCCGCCTGTGCCGTCCGGGCGGCCGGCCGCCACGAGCAGCACGGCGAGCACCCGGGCCCGCGCGGACACCTCGGCGTCTGCGGCCAGAGCGCAGACGTCACCCCCAGCCGGGTTCCGGGCCCGCCGCAGGCTCCGGGCGGGCACCTACCCTGCTCGCAGCCGCCCACGGACCAGGAGCAGGGGCGTGCGCCCCCGGTGTCCTCCGGCACCTGACGCCCGTCCCCTTCACATCCCGACCCGACCCGCCCCGCCGCGGCCCGCGCCGGCCGCTGCCGAGGTGTGCCTGCCGGAGGTTCCCGTTGAACCGTTCCCTGCGCGTGAGGGCGCTGCTCGCCCTCGCCGTGCTCGCCCTTTCCCTGTACGTCGCCGCCACCGTTCCCCTCCGCCTCGGACTTGACCTGCGCGGCGGGACACAGATCGTGCTGGAGACCCGCTCCACCCCGGCAGCCGACGCCGACAGCGCGGCCACCGACCGCACCCTGGAGGTGCTGCGCGGCCGCATCGACGCGCTCGGCGTCGCCGAACCCACCCTGGTGCGCTCCGGCGATCACCGGATCATCGTCGAACTGCCCGGTGTGCAGGACCCGAAGAAGGCCTCCGACGTCTTGGGCCGAACCGCGCAGCTCACCTTCCACCCCGTGCTCGGCGTCACCCATGACGGCGACGACACGTCCCGGCCGCTGCCGAAGCGGCCCGGGCAGCGCGTCCTGCCCGACGAGTCCGGAACTCCGCTGCGCCTCGGCCCCGCGTCCCTGACCGGCGAGGACGTCAAGGAGGCCGCCGCCCGGTTCGACCAGCAGGGCGGCGCCGGATGGCACGTCACCGTCGGCTTCGAGGGCGCCGGCCGGGCCGGCTGGGCCCGCCTGACCGGCGAGGCCGCCTGCCAGGCGCCGGGCGATGCGGCGCGGCGGGTCGCCATCGTCCTCGACGACAAGGTCATCTCCTCCCCTCAGGTCGATCCGTCCATCGCCTGCGGGACCGGCATCCGCGACGGCGCGACGCAGATCACGGGATCGTTCGGCCCCGAGGAGGCCCGCGAACTCTGCCTGCTCATCAACGGCGGGGCGCTGCCCGTGCCCGTCGAGACCGTCGAGCAGCGCACCGTCGGCCCCACCCTCGGCGCGCAGGCCATCACGGCCAGCGCCTGGGCGGCGGTCATCGGTACCGCTCTGACCTCGCTGTTCATCATCGTCGTCTACCGGCTGCTGGGCGCCCTGGCCGTTCTCGCGCTGGCCTGCTACGGCCTGGTCTCCTACGCCGCCCTGGCCGCCCTCGGGGCCACCCTGACCCTGCCGGGCCTGGCCGGTTTCGTCCTGGCCATCGGCATGGCCGTGGACGCCAACGTGCTGGTCTTCGAGCGGGCGCGCGAGGAGTACGCGGCACGCCGCCGGCCCAGCATCCGCTCGGCGCTCACGGCCGGTTTCCGCAACGCCTTCAGCGCGATCGCCGACTCCAACATCACCACGCTGATCGCGGCCGCTCTGCTGTTCTTCCTGGCCTCCGGGCCCGTGCGCGGCTTCGGCGTCACCCTCGGCATCGGTGTGCTCGCCTCCATGTTCAGCGCCCTGGTCATCAGCCGGGTGCTCGCCGAGTTCGCCGCGAGCCGGCCGGGCGTACGCCGCCGCCCCCGTCTGACCGGCATCGCCACCACCGGCGCGGTCCGTGGCCGCCTCACCCGCCGCAACCTGCTGCTGATGCGCCGGCCGCGCCGCTGGCTGGCTACCTCGGCGGCCGTGCTGGTGCTGGCCGGCTCGGGTCTGGCGGTGCGCGGCGTCGACCTCGGCGTGGAGTTCACCGGAGGCCGCCTCATCGAGTACTCCACCAGCAGCCCGGTCGATCCCGGCCGGGTCCGGACCGCTCTCGCCGACGCCGGGTTCCCCCGCGCGGTGGTGCAGTCGTCCGGCGACACGGGCCTGACGGTGCGTACCGATCCCCTGACCGCAGCCGAAGAGGGGGAGGTCACGAGCACCCTGCGCGAGGTCGCCGGCCCGGCGGACAAGGTCCGCGACGAACTGATCGGCCCCAGCCTCGGCAAGGAGCTTCGCCGAGGCGCGCTGATCGCGCTCGCCGTCGCCCTAGGGGCGCAGTTCGTCTACCTCGCGGCGCGCTTCCGCTGGGTGCTGGGCTCCGCCGCGGTCGTCGCACTCGTCCACGACGTGGTCCTGCTGCTCGGGGTCTTCGCCTGGCTGGGCAAGCCCGTCGACGGGGTGTTCCTGGCGGCCCTGCTCACCGTCATCGGCTACTCCGTCAACGACTCCGTCGTCCTCTTCGACCGCGTCAGGGAACTGGACGGGCGCGGCCCCGGGTCGCCGTTCTCCGGCGTCGTGAACCAGGCGATCCTGCAGACCCTGCCCCGCACGGTGAACACCGGCATGGGCGCGGCGTTCATGCTCACCGCGCTCGCCGTGCTGGGCGGCTCCTCGCTCACGGACTTCGCGCTGGCGCTGCTCATCGGTCTCGCCGTCGGGACGTACTCCTCGGTGTTCACCGCGGCTCCCGTGGCGATCGGGCTGCACGCCCGCTCGCGCCGCGAGAAGCCGGCCCCGGAGGGCGCTGCGGTCACGACGTGAGCCGGTCCAGCGCGGCCAGGACCGGGGCCACGCCGTCCTCCCCGGCCAGGCCGCGGGCCAGCTCCCCGGCGCGGGCGCGGTGCCGGGGCTCGCCCGTGGCGCGGCGCAGCGCCGGGGCGAGCGTGCCCGCGGTGAGGCGCCGCAGGGGGACGGCGCACGGGGCCGTCCCCAGGGCGACCAGGCGCGCCGCCCAGAAGCCGCCGTCGAACTGCACGGGTACCGGGATCGTCGGTACGCCCGCGCGCAGGACGGCGGCGGTGGTGCCGGCTCCGGCATGGTGGACGACGGCGGCCGTGCGGGGAAGCAGCAGGGCGTGCGGCACGTCGCCCACGGTGATCACGTCATCGTCGCCGCTGTGGGTGGTGAGACCCGCCCAGCCGTGCTGGACGATGCCGCGCAGTCCCGCCGTCCGCAGCGCGCGCACGATCTCGGCGCTGAGGTGACCGGGGTCCGGCACCGTCGCGCTGCCCAGTCCGACGAACACCGGCGGGGGTCCGGCGGCCAGGAACTGCTCCAGCTCGCCGGGCAGGGTGCGGGTGTCGTGCGGCCACCAGTACCCGGCGATGTCCAGCCCGGGGCGCCAGTCCTCGGGGCGGGGCACCACCCGTTCGCTGAATCCGTGCAGCACGGGCCAGTGGGCCCGCTCGTGGGCCCGGCGGCTCGCGGAGGGACTGCTCAGGGCCATGCCGTGCCGGGTGCGGAGCCGGTGCATGGCCTGCGTGAAGACCCGGTCGACGGCGGAGAGGACGGCCTGTCCGCCCAGGTGGTTGCCCAGCGTGCCGAGCGAGCGTCCGCCTAGCATGGGCGCGCCGAACTCGCGTGTCGGATGCTGGGGTTGGAGGAACAGGCCCAGGCTGGGCAGGTTCAGCCCCTCGGCGATGGCGCGGCCCAGCGGTGCCACGGCTCCGGCGGCCAGGACGACGTCCGCGCCGCGGGCCGCCTGGACGAGGGAGTCGGTCATCTCCTCGGCCGCGGACCGGGCCATCGACGCCGCGCGCAGCAGCTTGCCGAGGCCTGTGGTGCTGGCGTGCAGGCCGCGTCCGCGGTCGGAGTGGGACACGGCGTGCGGGTCGACCGGAGTCGGGTGGAAGCGCACCCCGGATCCGGCGGCCAGGGGTTCGAACAGGCCGTGGGTGGCGAGCGTGACCTCGTGCCCGCTCCGTGCCAGCCCCGCGCCGAGCCCGGTGTACGGCGCGACGTCGCCGCGCGATCCAGCCGTCATGATCACCACGCGCATGGGTCCAGTGTGTACCGGGCGGGAGGGCGACACACGGCGCATGACCGCACGTGGACGAAAATCGCCGGTGCGAGTGTCTTCCGGGCGGATCTGCTCACGGCGGGCCGGTGTCCAGTGCGCCGACGAGCCGGGCGGCGGCCTGGCGCAGGCGTGGCGAGCGTCCTCGATGAGAGCCTCCAGCCGGCCGCGGGCCGTCTCGCCGTCGGGGGGGGCAGCGAACCACCGGCCTCCGTCCAGCGTTCGAGATGGTCCGGATCGGACAGCAGGCAGGCGAAGGCCCGGGTGACGGCGGGTCCGCCGAGTCCGAGCCGCGTGACGGCGACCGAGGCCCTGCGCCGTACGCCCGGATCCGCGTCGCCCATCAGGAGGGGCAACGCCTCCTCGCCGGCCTCCGGAACGCCGAGCCGGCCGAGACCCAGAGCGGCGGCCGCGCGCACGGCCGGGTCGGGGTGGTCGGCCGCTCCGGCGAGCACGCGGGCGTGCTCGGCCCGGCCGATCCTCCCCAGTCCCTTCAACGCCGCGGCACGCCGCTCCGGATCCGGCTGCGCCGACTCCCGCAGGAGAAAGGCGATCTGATGGTCCTCTCACATGAACACCCCGCACAGACAGACCGTCGGGGGATGCGAAGGTTGCCCGCGCCTCCATGAGTTGTCACGAGGAGCCCCGGAGTGCGTCACGGCCCAGCTGCCGGTCAACGGCCCGGAGCCGGGTGCTCCACCACAAGGTGGCGGAGCACCCGGCTCCCGGTGGGGCGGTGGATCAGGACGACTGGGCGCTCTGGTACAGGTTCTGGGCGTCCGCACCGAAGTACGGGCCGTACATGGAGTTGGGGAAGAAGTTGTACTTGAAGCTGTTCACCGAGGACTGCAGGCCGGTCCCGGTGGCCTCGCTGAACTGAGTGAACCAGGGGCCTCCACTGGAGCCGCCGGTCATGTTGCAGGTGAGACCGTGGTCGTTGGACAGCAGGAAGTCGCGGGTCGTGGTGCCGCTGCAGTAGATGAACTTCTCGCCGTCGTACGGCGCTGCTGCCGGGAAGCCGAAGGAGTACATGGCCTTGTTGTAGCCGGTGTTGAAGGCCAGGCCCTGCCCGCCGACGACGTCGGTCAGCTTCTTCCCGTCCAGCGGGGCGACCACGGCCGCGCCGATGTCGTAGTTGATGTCCTCACTGGCCGTCCACTGCGGCGTGGACAGGGTCTTGGACGCGGCCCAGGTGCCGTACGGGCGCTGCCCGTCGTGGTAGCCGGGTACGAAGACCCAGTTGGTGTGCCAGGCGCCCTCCATCTTCACGCAGTGGCCCGCGGTGATCACGGTGCTCTTGTTGGCGCTGGTGACGGCGTTGCCGGAGCAGGACGCGGTGCGGCCCTGGTAGCTGAAGAACACCCGCCCCGCGGTCTTGGCCACCGCTCCCCCGCCGGACCAGGGGCCGCCGCCGTGCGGGAAGGCCAGGGGGCCCGCGGCGGAGGCGGGCGCGCTGGGGGCGACGACCGTCGCCTTGCCCGGGCGCGGCGCCGGTGCCCGTACGTCGGAGCGGTCGACGGAGAGGAGGTCGAGCGGGGTGGCCTCGCGCATCCGCTGGGGGGTCCAGAAGGCCAGGGCACGTTCCTGCGCCGAGAAGGTCGTCACGTTGGGGTCCGGTGCGGCGCTCGCCGGTGCGGCGGTGACGCCGGTCGCCAGGAGTGCGGCGATGCCGGCGAGCGCGCCGAGGACGGAGCGGCGGACGGGGGTGCCACCACCGGACGGACGGGGGCTGCGGGGTCGGCCTATCACGCGGTCTCCTTCTGCTGTGGGGGCCGGGCGGCGGGAAGCCTCCACCCGGTCAGGCAGGGGTGTCACTGCGGACGGTCAGGAGGCAGCGTGCCACCGGGAGGCCGAGATGGACAGGTGCATGTCATGACGTTGGCCGAAACCGCACGCACTCTCCACACGGAGCGGGACATGCGGGCACAGAAGAACCCGGCCTCACATGGAGACCGGGTTCCGGGACTGCGCGACTGGCGTCAGAGGATGGGGCCGGCGCCGCTGGGGCCGCCCGGCTGGACGCGCCCGCGCCAGGCGCCGGATTCGACTCCGCGCTCCTCGATGTACTGCTTGAAGCGCTTCATGTCGCCCTTCACCCGGCGGTCGATCGCGCCCATCATGTCCGCGGCCTTCTCCACGGCTCCGCTGGGCTCGACGTCCAAGACGAGCTCCACCCTGGTGTGGGTGTCGTCGAGGCGCTCGAAACGGACGGAGCCCCTCTGGTGCGTGTCTCCGCTGGTCGTGCGCCATGTGACCCGCTCGTCGGCCAGCTGGTCGACGATCTCGGTGTCGAATTCGCGCCGTACCCCACCGATCTTGGTCGTCCAGTGGCTGTGGCGGTCGTCCAGCTGCCTGACCTCCTCGACGCCCTCCATGAAGTTCGGGAACTCCTCGAACTGCGTCCACTGGTTGTAGGCGGTGTGGACGGGGACGTCGACTTCCACCGTTTCCTTGATGGTGCTCATCTGAATGCCTCCGGATTCACTGATCGACTGCAGGAGGTCCCTCGGCCCACGCAGGTCCGGGCTCGCGGAGGCCGAGTACCCGGGATGCTCCGGTTGCCACATCGCGTGTGATCAGTGAGCCGGCGGATCCGTCGCGGGATCAGAACCGGTCGTGCTGCTGCGGCTGCCCGTGCGCCTGGCCGCTCGGGCCGTTCGTGCTCTGGGTCTGGAGCTGCTCCGCCTGCTCCTTGGTCACCTTCTGTTCCGCTCCGCAGAAGGTGCATTGCGTCAGGTACTTCGTGGAGATCGGGAACAGTGGGACGAAGAACAGGGTGAACTTCGTGATGCGCTTCCTGAGCGTGTGAGCGGCGGGGTTCCCGCACTGACCGCACACCAGCGTCAGTATCGCCAGCTGGTACAGGTAGCCCTTGGTGCCGAAGATGATCACGTGTCGGTCCTTCCCGGTGGGATCTTCATCCAGTGTCCTGCATCGCGGGCAGGCCTGGGGTCCGGACCCCTCGTTCGTGTGGAGAGCCCGGCACGGGATGGTCCAGTCGGGTGACGTCGGGGCGGGTGCCTCCCGGTACGCCGATACCGTTCCGCGGTGACCTCGATCTCACCCGAAACGCAGTCCGTGCCCACCGACGACCTGGGCTCCCTGGTCGTCCAGTCCTGGCGGGGCACGACCCCCGACGGAGACGTCCCCTACCTCCTGGCCTGCTCCCTCGGAGACGGCGCCAACGGCCCGGAGGGCACGTCGAAGGCCATCGAGCAGCTGCTGCTGAGCGCCGGGCTGCCCCTGGGCGAGGGCCTCGTCCACGCGGCCCAGCGGCCCAGCCTGCCGGTGAGCCTGCTCGTCGTGCCCGGGTCGGCCGTCCTCACCGTGCAGCACCTGAAGTCGCAGTTCGTCCCGCCGGAGACCTGGCTGGAGGCGGTGGGCGAACTCGGCCACGCCTACCTCATCTTCACCACCCGGCCGTGGCCGCAGGGCGCCGAGCCCGGTGACGTCGGGACGCTCGCCGCCTTCACCTCCGACGAAGAGGCGATGGCCTCGGCGGCACATGTCGTCCTGCCCGCCCGCAGCCTGCGCAGCTGAAGCGCGGACAGCCCGGGCCACGTGAGGGTGGCCCGGGCTGTGCTGTGCCCGGGGTCAGGCGGAGAGGGCCGTCAGCACCACGGACTTGGCCTCTTCCTGGACCCGGCCGAGGTGGTCGGGGCCGAGGAACGACTCCGCGTAGATCTTGTAGACGTCCTCGGTGCCCGAGGGGCGGGCCGCGAACCAGGCGTTGTCCGTGGTCACCTTGATGCCGCCGATGGCCGCGCCGTTCCCCGGGGCCTCGGTGAGCACCGCCGTGACCGCGTCCCCGGCCAGGGTGTCGGCGCTGACCTGGGCCGGGGAGAGCTTGGCGAGCAGGGCCTTCTCCTCGCGGGAGGCGGGGGCGTCGATGCGCGCGTACGCCGGTTCGCCGAAGCGGGCCGTGAGGGCCGCGTAGTGCTCGGAGGGGGTCTTCCCGGTGACCGCCGTGATCTCGGAGGCGAGCAGGGCGAGCAGGATGCCGTCCTTGTCGGTGGTCCACACGGAGCCGTCCCGGCGCAGGAAGGACGCCCCGGCCGACTCCTCCCCGCCGAAGCCGATGGTGCCGCCCGCCAGTCCGTCCACGAACCACTTGAAGCCGACGGGCACCTCGACCAGCTCGCGGCCCAGGTCGGCGGCGACCCGGTCGATCATGGCGGAGGAGACCAGGGTCTTGCCGATGCCGGTGGCGGCCGGCCATTGGTCGCGGTGGGCGTAGAGGTAGGAGATGGCGACGGCCAGATAGTGGTTGGGGTTCATCAGGCCGGCGTCCGGGGTGACGATGCCGTGCCGGTCGGCGTCGGCGTCGTTGCCCGTGGAGATCTGGAAGCGGTCGCGCTGCTCGATGAGCGAGGCCATCGCGTACGGCGACGAGCAGTCCATGCGGATCTTGCCGTCCCAGTCCAGCGTCATGAACCGCCAGGTGGGGTCGGTGTACGGATTGACCACGGTGAGATCGAGGCCGTGCTGTTCGGCGATGCGGCCCCAGTAGGCGACCGACGCGCCGCCGAGCGGGTCGGCCCCGATACGGACACCGGCCGCGCGGATCGCGTCCAGGTCGAGCACGCCGGGCAGGTCGGCGACGTAGGTGCCGAGGAAGTCGTAGCGGCCGGTGGTGGGGGCCGCGAGGGCCCGGGCGTGGGGGACGCGCCGTACGTCCTTCAGGCCGCCCCGGATGATCTCGTTGGCCCGGTCCTGGATCCAGGAGGTCGCGTCGGAGGCGGCGGGGCCGCCGCTGGGCGGGTTGTACTTGAACCCGCCGTCGGCGGGCGGGTTGTGGGAGGGCGTGACGACGACGCCGTCCGCGAGACCGGTGGTGCGGCCCCGGTTGTGGGTGAGGATGGCGTGCGAGACGGCCGGGGTCGGCGTGTAGCCGTCCGCATCGTCGATCAGCACGGTCACCTCGTTGGCGGCGAACACCTCCAGGGCGGTCACGCGCGCGGGCTCCGACAGGGCGTGGGTGTCCGCGCCCAGGAAGAGCGGGCCGTCGATGCCCTGACCGGCGCGGTACTCGCAGATGGCCTGGCTGGTCGCGGCGATGTGGTCGTCGTTGAACGCGGCTGCCAGAGACGATCCGCGGTGTCCGGAGGTCCCGAACGTGACGCGCTGGCCCGGATCATCCAGGTCGGGGCGGCGCGCGTAGTACGCGGTGACCAGCCGAGCGACATCGACGAGATCCTCGGGTCCGGCCGGACTTCCCGCTCGCTCGTGCTGCATGGGCCCGCTCCTCCGTAAGGGTTGATCGTTCGCTTGCGGTCTCATCCTTCCTCGTCACCGGGGTGCCGCGCGAGAGGGGCACCCCGGTGACCGACGGATGTGCGCCGGCCCACGGAGGAGGGGGTGGTCCGGAGCACGAGGAGGCGGCGCCACGGACCACCGGGACCCCCGGTGGCGCGCCGCGCCGCCTGCTTCCCTCGTGCCGGCACGTCCATCGCGCCGGCCGTGCTCAGATCCGCCCGCCGGTGAGCCGGGTGAGGGGGCCGTGCGCGCCGCGTTCCGCGCGGCGGCCGACGGCGTAGGACGCCGCGCTCAGGGCGGTCAGGCCCGCTCCGACCCCCGCGGCCACGAGCTTGCGGTGGGCGATGACCGTCCAGGCCGTCTTCGCCGTGGTCGCGACGTGCCCCGAGGCCGTGACGACCGCCTGGCGGCCCGCCTCGACGCCCTTGGCCGCGGTCTGTGCGGCCGCCTTCGCCGTCTCGGTGGAGCGCTCCGCGCCCGACTTGGCGGCTGACGCCGCCTCACCGGCCTTGCCCGCGGCGCCCTTCGCCGCCTGGGACGCCGACGCGGTGGCCTTGTCCGCCGTGCCACGGGCCTTGGACTCGGCGGTCCGTACGGTGGCCGCCTTCTGATTCGTGCGCTTGTTCTCTTCAGTCATGGACACCGACTTGCCTCTGACTCCGGCGGCAAACACATTCGGTCGCGCACCGACCGGGCGGAAGTGTGCCTGAGCACCGCGCCGGAGGGGTAGGCGCACTACAGACGAGCGACATCACCACAGGAAGGAAGGTGCGTCATGGCCGGAATGCTGAATCGCCTCAAGGAGTTCGCCAAGAGCCCGCAGGGACGGCGGGCCACGGAGCAGGCACGGCGGGCCGCGGCCGACCCCCGCAAGCGGGCCCAGGCCCAGCGTCTGCTCGGCAGGCTCAAGGGCCGCCGCTGACGGGGCGCCCGGTTCCCCGGTGTCCAACTCCTCGGACCCACAGGTGTGTTCATGAACGGCTTGGGCACTTGAGCCGCACCACACACACCTGAGAGGAGCTGGTTCGATGGGCAGGGCGGGGAACGGCAGGCGGGTCTGTGCCTTAGGCGTCGCCGGAGCCCTGGCGGGAACGCTGCTGGTCGGCTGCGGCGACGACGGTGACTCGGGCGACGGCGCTCAGGGCACCTCGGCGTCCTCGGGCGCCGGCGCCCGGGAGCAGGGCACCCAGGCGGTGCGGTCGGCCTACGACAAGACGGCCGAGGAGGACACCGCCCGGGTGAAGCTGCGGGTGCGGACCTCCGCCCAGGGCGCGTCGCAGACCGCGAGCGGGCAGGGTGCGGTGGACCTGGACGACGGCGACAGCGTCATGACGCTCACGGTGCAGGGACAGCAGATCGAGCAACGGGTGGTCGACCAGGTCCTCTACCAGAAGCTGCCCAAGGGCCGGACGCCCGGCGGCAAGCCCTGGATCAAGATCGACCTGGGGAAGGTCGCCGCACAGCAGGGCACCGGCGATCAGTCCATGAGCGATCCGGCGCAGTCCGCGGCGTACGCCAAGGCGATCACCGACAAGGACGTGACCAAGAAGGGCACGGCCACGGTCAACGGTGTGGAGACCACGCACTACCGCGTCTCCGTCGACGTCGCAAAGCTGCCGGGCGGCGACACCCTGCGCAAGCAGGTCGGCCCGACCCTGCCGATGGACGTCTGGCTGGACGACGAGGGGCGGCTGCGCCGTCAGCAGACGGACATGACCGTCAAGGCCCCGGAGGCGACGCAGCGGTCCTCCGCCGACGCCTCGTCCGCGACCGAGAAGGTCACGGTGCGCACGGTCATGGACTTCACCGACTTCGGCACCGAGGTGGAGGCGGACGAGCCGCCGGCCGGGCAGGTCACCGACATGACGGGCAAGGCCTTGGAGCAGGGCAAGCGGCAGAGCTGACCGGGTCATCCCACCGCACGGCCGCGGAGACGTCGTACGAGGTCGTCCGCGGCCTGCGGCCACTCGGGGTGCTCGAAGGCGAAGCCCGCGTCGAGCAGACGGCCGGGGACGACACGTCGGCTCTTCAGCAGCAGTTCGGTGTCCGAGCGCAGGACGAATGCGCCGAGCTCAGCCATCCGGCGCGTCGCGGGCAGGCCGACGGGGATGCCGGACGCGGCCCGCAGGGCACGCATGAAGGCGCGCTGCGGCACGGGGGCCGGCGCGGCGAGGTTGACCGGGCCCTCGATGTCGTCCCGGGCGACGAGGAACTCGACCGCCCGGACGAAGTCCCGGTCGTGGATCCAGGACACGTACTGGGCGCCACCGGCGACCGGTCCGCCGAGGCCCAGCCGGGCCAGCCGCAGCAGGACGTCGAAGACGCCGCCCCGGTCCGGGCTCATCACCATGGCGGCGCGCAGGGCCACCTTCCGGGTGTGCGGGGTGTCTGCGCCCTCCAGCTCCCGCTCCCAGGCCTTGGCGATGTCGACGCTGTACCCCCAGTAGCCGGGGACGTCGGGTTCGGTGCCGCCGATCACGCCGGTGGCCTCGTCGTTGGCCACGTCGAAGCGGTGCGCGTACACGGTCGCGGTGCTCATCTGCAGCCAGAGCCGGGGCGGCCTGCTCGCCGCGGCGACGGCCTCGCCCACGACCCGGGCGGAGTGGACCCGCGAGTCCATCATCTGCCGGAGGTTGGCGGGCGTGTAGCGGCAGTTCACGCTCCGGCCTGCGAGGTTGACCACGACGTCACAGCCGTCGATCTCGGCCGCCCAGGGCCCCGGGGTCACGCCGTCCCAGTACACCTCGCCGGGCCCGGTCGGGTGCCTGCTGAGCACCACGACGTCATGTCCGGCCGCGCTCAGCGCGCGCTTCAGGACCGTGCCGACCTGCCCGGTGCCACCGGGCATCACGAACTTCATGAAGGTCTCCCCCTCGATGTGCGAGAACGACCCTAACCCATATTTGAACGTGTTCAAAACATGAGGGAGGCGGGCCTTAACCTGCGCAGATCCGCCATCGGGCAAGATGGGGCCCATGAGCGTAGTCAAGATCAACGTGCTGACCGTGCCCGCCGAGCAGCGGGAGACGCTGGAGAAGCGGTTCGCCTCCCGCGCGCACGCCGTGGAGAACTCCGACGGGTTCGAGTGGTTCGAGCTGCTCCGCCCGGTCGAGGGCACCGACACCTACCTCGTCTACACCCGGTGGCGTGACGAGGAGTCGTTCCAGGCCTGGATGGAGGGGCCCATGAAGTCCGCGCACCAGGGCGGCGGCGAGGGCGGCGAGCGGCCGAAGCCCGCGGCGAGCGGCTCGACGCTGTGGTCCTTCGAGGTGGTGCAGCAGGCCGGGCCGAAGGAGGCCTGACCGACCGCACCACGTACGGGGTCCCCCATGCGGTCGTCGCATGGGGGACCCCGTACGTGGTGTTCGTACCGGCGCTCAGGTGTGCCGGGAACGCGTGGGCACGGCGGTGCGGCCGACCGCGGCCGCCAGTTTGCGCAGCCGGCGCCAGTCGAGCCGCGGGGGCGCCTCGGGCACTCCGGGCCGGTTGCGGGGCACCCGCACCCGCAGGGCGCGGCGGGCGACGCGGCAGTGGACGGGAGCGGGCATGGTGAGCGCCTCGCCGTCCAGGCCGACCTCCAGCTGCGGCTCGTCGGCGTCGACGACGACGCGCTGGGCGGTCAGCGCGGTGAGCCCTTCCGGGCGCGGGGACAGCAGGAGTTCGGCCGCTTCCACGGCACTGTCCACGCGGACGGCGAGCACGCCCAGCCGCCCGGAGTTGAGCCGCTCGCGCCGGCCGAATCCGAAGGGGTCGTCCATGCGGTAGGCGTTGTTGCTGACCAGGATCGCCTGCGGGTCGGAGACGATGATGCCGTCGGCGGTGGCCGTCAGACGCGGGCCGCTCTGCCGGGTGAGCAGGTCGGGCAGCCGCTCCAGGGCCGCGCCCACCTTGTCCTCGCGGTAGCCGGGGCTCTGGACGACGGCCCCGTACACGCCGAACGAGGCGTTGTTGACGAACGGGCGGTCGTCGGCGAACCCGAGGTCGACGCGGAGTTCGACGCCGTCGGTGAGGGCGTCGAGGCAGGTGGAGGGGTCGTCCCGGTCCAGGCCCAGGTCCATGGCGAAGTGGTTGCGCGTGCCGGCGGCGATGACGAGGAACGGCAGGCCGTGTTCCGCGGCGACGGCGGCGACCAGCGCCTGGGTGCCGTCGCCGCCGGCGACGCCCAGGAGGTCCGCTCCGTCGGCCACGGCGGCCTTGGCCAGGGCGGTGACGTCCTGGTGCTGTTCCGGGTCGAGCAGGACGACCTGGGCGCCGAGCGACTCGGCCTTCTCCCGCAGGTTGAACTTCTCGACCTTGCCGCCCCCGGAGCGCGGGTTGAGCAGCAGGAAGGGGCGCAGCGGCGGCGGCGTGCGGTACTCCTTGACCCGCACGGACCGCAGGCCCGTGCTGCGCAGGGCGTAGCGGCCGCTCCAGACCGCCCCGCACCACAGGAGCAGGGACAGGACGACCACCCACAGCAGGTTCGCCGCGGCGAAGGCCGTGATGAGGCCGGCGGGCGCGACGACGGCCAGCGCGGCCGACGCGATGCGGACCGCTCCCCGCCGTGACAGGACCCACCAGAGCGCGGCCGCGGTCAGGGCGAGTCCCGCGAGGCCCGCCACGAGCAGGAGCAGCCCTCGCAGACCGCCGGAGACGAGCGGCAGCAGGGCGGCCAGGGCGGCCGCGGCCAGGGCGGCCCTGGCCGCCCATCTCTGCCGGCGGTGAAACCGTTCGTCCATCGCCGATCCCATCTCGTCCCTCCGCTCGAAGGCCGGCGCGGGCGGATCCCCGAGACCGCGCCCGGCCGTGACCATGGTGCCCGCCGACGCGTCGGCTTCGCCACTGCCGTCCTGGACGGCTCCCCCGCCGCGGGCCCCGTCGGACGCGAAGATCCATCGGGGCGGAGCCATCGACAGCGTACGCGGCCTGGTGGGCGCGGTTCCGCGCGCCCGGGGCGTGGCCTCGGCGTCGATAACCGCAAGTCGGTGACGTTCGGCGTGAAGATCAGGAAGGCTCGCGCGCACGGTCTCGGTCCTGCAGAACGTGGCGATCGACTGTGCGGATGCCTACGGGCCGGCCCGCTTCTGGAGCAGGGTGACCGGCCGTCCGCTGCATCCGCAGGACAGACCGGGTCACCGGGAGGCCCGGGTGATGCCTGCGGAGGAGCCGGTGCTGCACTTCAACCAGGTCCCCGAGGCCAGGACCGGCAAGAACCGGATCCATCTGTGCCTGCGCCCCGAGACCTCGCGCGATCAGGAGGTGGACCGGCTGCTTGGCCCGGGTGCCACCTTCGTCGCCGATCACCGGAACCCCGACGGTTCGCTCTGGGCGGTCCTCGCCGATCCCGAGGGCAACGAGTTCTGCGTCCTGCGCAGTGAGTCCGACCGAGCCGCCATGAACTCCTGAGCTGCCCTGCTGATCAACTGAATTACGTCACCGCCGACATCACCAACCGCACCACGAGCGGCGGCACGGTCACCAGCCACCTCGTCAGACGGTTTCGCGAGCCGCTGGACCTGCGGGCGCCGAAGCCGGGCGAGGTGCTGAGCGCCGCGGGCTGAACACCCGCGGTACGGCAGCGCTTTCCGTTGGATTCCGGGCGGCAACCGCCCGAGTGGGACGAATCGTCACACCAGGGCTTGACGGGGCGGAGCCGGGCTCGGCCTACTGGAAGGCGCAGCCGGCCGAGTCGGGGGTCTGATGGTGCGGCGACGTTGGGCAGCGGCGGTGGGTCTGGGGGCCTGCCTGCTGATGCTGCTGCACCTCATCACCCCCGCTTTCGCGGACCAGGCGCGCTCGGCGGTACCGGTCACCGCGGCGGTGGACGCGACGGTGCCGGGCGCGGCTCCGAGTGCCGAGGCCGACGAGGCCGAGGAGCCCTGTCCGGATGAGGAGGAGCCGTCCGGGCGGCAGCTCGCGGCGCGGACGCAGCGGGCCGCGGGGGCGGCCGGAATGAGCCTGGTGGTGCCCGGGACGGCCGTGCCGGGCGAGAGGGGTGCGCACCTCCGTGCGGCGGGAGCGCCTCCGTGTCCGGTGGCGGTCGGATCCGCCCCGAGTACCGCCCGGTTGCAGACGTTCCGCTGCTGAGTGACGGCAGTACCGACCAGGGTCTGCGCCGTGCGGCCCGAGTACTGCCTGGTGCCGGTACGCGGTGATGTGCAGGCCTTCGTGTGTCCCCATGCCGATGACACAGGAGGCAGAGTTGCCTGGAAAGCGCGTTCTCGTTCTGAGGCCGGACGAACTCGGCCCCAGCGACAAGAAGATGTGGCGGGAGATCCGGACGGAGTCGGGCGCCCCGGCGAATCCCTTTCTCGACCCGGTGTTCACCGCTGCGGTGGGGCAGGTCCGGCCGGGTGCCAGAGTGGCGGTGCTGCAGGACGACGGCTCCCCTGTGGGGTTCTTCCCGTACGAGGCGGGGGTGCGGGGGCGGGGCCGGGCCATCGGGCTGGGGGTGTCCGACAGTCAGGGGGCCGTACTGCGCCCCGGGGTGCGGCTGGACGCCCGCCGGTTGTTACGGGCCTGCGGGCTGGCGTCCTTCGAGTTCGACAACCTCGAAGCCGGTCAGGAGGCGTTCGTGCCGCACGCGGTCGAGGAGCTCGCCTCCCCGGTCGTCGACGTCGGCGACGGTTTCGAGGCGTACGCGCGACGGCTGCGGGCGCAGTCGCCTGGTTTCCTCAGACAGACCCTGGCCAAGGAGCGCAAGCTGGCCCGGCAGGTCGGCGAGGTGCGCTTCGTGTACGACGCCCGGGACCCGGGCGCGCTGCGGACTCTGATGGAGTGGAAGTCGGCGCAGTACCGGCGGACCGGCCGGCGGGACCGGTTCGCCCAGGAGTGGATCACCCGGCTGGTGGGGTTGCTCGGAAGGAGCGAGGACCCGGAGTGCCGCGGGGTGCTGTCCGTGCTGTACGCCGCGGACCGGCCCGTGGCCGCGCACTTCGGTTTGCGCTCGCGCACGGTGCTGTCCTGGTGGTTCCCGGCGTACGACCGCGGATACGCCAAGTACTCCCCCGGACTCGTGCTGCAGTTGAGGATGCTGGAGGCCGCGGCGGCCGACGGCGTCGAGACCCTTGATCTGGGAAGCGGTCCGGCCCGCTACAAGGAGTCGCTCAAGACGCGTGACCTGCGCGTGTACGAAGGAGCGGTGGTACGGGCGGTTCCGGGGGGAGCCGTGCACTGGCTGGGACGGGAGCCCGCCCGGGCGGCCCGCCGCTTCGTCCGCAACCGGCCCGGCCTGGCCGCTGCGGCGGCGCGGACCCTGGAGGAGGTGGGCCGGCTGCGCGGTGGCTGAGACCGGCGCGCCCGGCTCCGGGGAGCCGGGCGCGGTGTGCGGTCGGGTCAGCCCGTGGCGGTCCAGCTGTGGGCGACGTCCACGATGACGCGGTCGTCCAGCTGCTGCACCCGGAAGGGCAGCCGGGCGCGGACGCCGAGGCCGATCTGGGTCTCGCCCTCGAAGCTGCCGGCGAACCGGGTGTCCCGGAAGGTGCGGTAACCGGTCAGGTCCACGCCCGGCAGCGGGCGCGCCACCCGGCCCGGGTACGTGGCCGCGCCGGTCTCCGGGTCGTACGCGGGCGCGACCACCCGGACCGCGAGGACGGCGCCGCCGGCCACGGGGATGTGGCGGCCCGAGCCGTCCTGATGGAGCCGGGTGACGTACTGGACGGTGTAGCCGACGCCGCTGCCCGCGCCCGGCACGTCGACGACCATCCGGTCGAAGCAGGTGTGACGGCCGGTCCTGACGTTCGTCATGGGCGCGACGGTGGCGCCGGCGTCCGTCTTGGCCAGGCTTCCCCAGCCGGTCGGACACGTCGTGGCCGTGGTGGACCGCGAGGTGGCGTCCGGTGCGGCGCCGGCCGGGACCGCCGCCACACCCACCGTCGCGCCCACGAGTGCGAGAGTCGCGCATGCTCTTCTGATTCGTACCATTGCCGCCCCCGAGGCTTGCATGTGGTTGATGTCGGGTGAGACGGCCGGGCGGACCGAAAGGTTGCACTTGCCGCGCCGGACCGCCGGGCATGGCACATCCTGGTGGGGAGCGATTGGTGTCCGGTGCGTCCGTACCGGGAGGACGC
The DNA here is from genome assembly GCF_001611795.1 of Streptomyces qaidamensis. Taxonomy (NCBI): domain Bacteria; kingdom Bacillati; phylum Actinomycetota; class Actinomycetes; order Kitasatosporales; family Streptomycetaceae; genus Streptomyces; species Streptomyces qaidamensis. Next base: position 389,544 of record NZ_CP015098.1, read on the forward strand.
GACATGGATGAGGCAGCCGCCGTACCGGACGGGCCGCGGTCGGCCGACGGCCGGAGCCGGGACGGGGCTGGGAGCCGGGCCCCCGCCACGGGCCCGGGCCGGATCGAGGATGCCCTGACGGACCCGCTGGTGGAGGCCGTGCGAGACCTCGACGGCTACGGCGGACTGGTCTACCTGCGCTCCCGCGACCGGCGCTCGCTGGTGCTCGCGATGGTCACCGGCGTGCCCCGCTCACTGCTCAAGAGCTGGTGGCGGGTGCCGGTGGGGGGTGCTCTGCCCATGGCGGAGGCGTACCGGCGCGACGAGACGCTGTGGCTGCCGGACGAGCGCGCCACGATGGTGCGCTTCCCGCACTTCACCGCCGGTCTCCCCTACTCCTTCGGCTCCGCCTACCAGCCCGTCCGGACCGGCGGTGAGGCGGTGGGCGTCCTGGTCGTGCTGCGCTCGGCCACCCGGACGCCGATGGACGCGGAGACGGTGGACCGCGCGTTGCGTCCCGCCGAGCGGGCCATGGGAGATCGCCTGCACCGCCTGGCCGCACGCCCGCCCGGCGCGGGCGCCGCCGCCCGTCGCGTCGAGTACGACGACGAGCCGATCAGCGTGCGGCTGCCCACCTCCGGCGCCCATCCGGTCCGGGTCGGGCTCATCGACTGGGACCTGGACAGCGACCGGTGCTCGGCGGACGACGAGGCCCTCGCCCTGCTGGGCATCGACCGGGCGGACTACGGCGGCGCCATCGCGGACATCGAGTCCCGTGTCAGCCCGGACGACCTGCACGAACTGCGGGAGAGCCGGCACGACGCGCTGGCCGACGGCCGGGTCAGGTCCCGGCACTTCCGGGTGCGGGACGAGTCACGGGGCGCGGGGGAGAGCGGCTACCGACCGGTCGAACTGTGGGGGCACCTCGTGCACGGCGGAGCCGGCTGCCCGCGGATCCTGGTGGGCGCCCTCGTCGACGCCGCAGGCGGACTCACCGCGGCCGAGGCGGCCGAGCGACTGCCCGACGGGATCTTCTCCCTGGACCAGGACGGCCGCCTGACCTACGCCAACCGCCGCTGCGAGGAGCTGCTGGACTCCGGCCGGGAGGAGCTCTTCGGCCGCTATCCGTGGGAGGTGATCACCTGGCTCCGGGACCCGGCGTACGAGGACCGCTACCGGGCGGCGATGCTGTCGCAGGAGCAGGTGTCCTTCCTCGTCCGGCATCCCGGGGGGAGCTGGCTGAGCTTCGTGCTGTACCCGGACGTGCACGGGCTGACCGGCCGGGTCTCCCCGACCGGGCCGCCCACCGGGGGCGAACAGGGTCTTGAGGCCGCTACCGCCGCCGGTCCCGGCGTCGCGGCCGCAGCGCCCCCGCCCGGGCCGGTCGCCGCCGCGCGTGCCGGAGCTCTCTACCACGTGGTACAGATGGCGAGCGTGCTCACCGAGGCGGTCACCGTGCGGGACGTCTGCCGGGCGGTGTCCGAGCAGCTGCTGCCCGCCTTCGGCGCCCGGGAACTGGCGCTGTACACCGTCCGCGAGGGCCGGATGTACCTCCTGTGGGAGTCGGGATATCCGGAGGGCTTCCTCACCCCGTTCGAAGGGGTCACCCTCGACACACAGCTGCCCGGCGTCCACGCGCTCACCACCCGGCTCCCCCTGTTCTTCGAGTCGCCGGAGGACCTCTCCCTCGCCTATCCCGGCATCACCCTGGACCGCATGAACGCCTGGGCATTCCTGCCGCTGATCGCCTCCGGGCACTCGGTCGGCTCGTGCATCCTCGGCTGGGAGGCCCCGCACCGCTTCACCCCGGACGAGCGCTCCGCCCTCACCGCGCTGAGCGGCCTGGCCGCCCAGGCGATGGAGCGTGCCCGGCTCTACGACGCGGAGTCCGCCGTCGCCCGCGGTCTCCAGGAGGGGCTGCTGCCGCACCGCCTGCCCGCCGTCGAGGGTCTGCGCACGACCGGCCGCTATCTGCCCGGTACGCAGGGCATGGCGATCGGCGGGGACTGGTACGACGTGATCACCACCGGCCGTGGCGTGGCCCTGGTCATCGGGGACGTCGAGGGGCACAGTGTCGGTGCCGCGGCGGTGATGGGGCAGCTGCGCAGCGCGGTGCACGCCTTCGCCGCGAGCGAGCGCCCGCCGCAGGAGGTCATCACGCACACCAACCGGCTGCTGACCGACCTGGAGTCGGACGTCTGCGCCACCTGCTGCTACATCGAGCTCGACCCGGGCACCGGACGGGCCCTGGCGGTGCGGGCCGGTCATCCCCCGCCGCTGCTGCGCCACCCCGACGGGCGGGCCGAGACCCTGGATCTCATGGGCGGCGTCATGCTGGGCGTGCAGCCCGACTCCGTGTACCCCGTCACCGCGCTCACGCTGGCCCCCGGCAGCGTTCTCGCCCTGTACACCGACGGGTTGGTGGAGCGGCCCGGCAGCGACATCGAGACGGGTATCGACGCGGTCCGGCGCCGGCTGTCCGAGACCCCGGCGGACTCGGTGGAGCATCTCGCCGACCGGTTGGTGGGGACGGCCCGGCGGGCCCGGGAGCGGCCGGACGACGTGGCGCTGCTGCTGACGGCGTACCGGTGAATACGGTGCCGGGCGTCCGGGCATGCCGGCCGGATGCCCGGATGTCCGGACACCCGGCCGATTGGCGAACGGCCGTGCGAAGCGGCGCGGAGTACCGTGGGCGGGACCGGCGAGCAAGGCGGTGGTGGCGGTGGAGTGGCGGCGGTACGCCGAACAGATGGCGCAGCTCGCCCGGGATCTGGTCGCCCAGGATTCGGTGCAGGCGACGCTGGACGCGGTCTCGGCGGCGGCGGTGGAGCTGGTCGAGGGCTGCGACGCGGCGGGGATCCTGACGGTTTCGAAGGGCCGGGCCGTGACGCTGGCCGTGTGCGGCGAATTCGTCGAGGAGTCGGACCGGCTGCAGGGCGAACTCGGCGAGGGTCCCTGCTTCGACGCCGCGCGCCGCGTGGACGGTGAGCGGCTGTTCCGCATCGCGGACATGACCCGGCCTCAGCCGTCCTGGCCGCGCTACAGCCGGGCCGCTCGCGATCTCGGGATCGGCAGCATGACCGGCGTCCTGCTCTACACCGACGAGCAGGATTTCGGCGCGCTGAATCTCTACTCGCGCCGTCCCGGGGCGTTCGGCAAGGACATCGAGTCGGCGGGCTGGCTGCTCGCCTCCCACGCCGCCGTCGCCCTGTCCACCGCCCGTACCGTCGACCAGCTCGAACACGCCCTGGAGACGCGTCACGCCATCGGTGAGGCCATGGGCATCCTGATGGAGCGCCATCAGCTGAGCGAGGCCGAGGCCTTCGGCGTGCTGCGGCGCATCTCCCAGAACCACAACCTCAAGCTGCGCGACGTGGCCCGGCGGGTCCGGGCCCAGGCGTCCGGTCAGGTCTGACCGCCCGGCAGGCGTATGGCGCGCAGAAGGAGAACCGCGATGTCGTCGGTGTGCTGTCCGGTGGGTGTCGTGTGGCGTACGAGCCGGTCGATGAGCCGCTCCAGGTCCTGCCCGTCGCCGGAGTCCAGCTGCCCGGCGAGGTCGGTCGTGGTGCGGGTGACGTCGGTGCCGGGGACTTCGACCAGGCCGTCGGTGTAGAGGGCGAGGGTCGTGCCGGCGAACAGGGGCACGGTGGTGACCGGGTAGTCGCCGCCGGTGTCGATCCCCAGCAGCGGACCCGGGTCGACGTCCAGGACCCGGGCGGGGTGCCGGGCGTGACGCAGCAGCGGCGGCACGTGTCCCGCGCTCCCGAAGGACGCCTGCCGTCCCGCCAGGTCGAGGTGGACGTAGAGGCAGGAGACGAGCAGTTCGGAGTCGAGGTCGGCCAGGAGCCGGTTGGTGCGGGCCAGGACCTGGCCGGGTGAGGCGCCGGCGGTGGCGTGGGCGTGGATGGCGGTGCGGACCTGGCCCATGAGGGCCGCCGCGGCGACACTGTGGCCCTCCACGTCGCCGATGACGGCTGCCGCGGTCGTGTCGTTCACGCGCAGGACGTCGAAGAAGTCGCCGCCGACCTCGGTGCCGTGGCCGGCCGGCAGGTAGCGGGCGGCGACGTCGAGGCCGGGCAGGCGCGGCAGGGCCCGGGGCAGCAGGGCGCGCTGCAGTTCGTGCACGAGCCGGTGTTTGGTGTCGTAGAGCCGGGCGCGGTCGAGGGCCTGTGCGATCAGGCCGGACAGCGAGGTGAGGACGGCGCGTTCGTCGGCGGTGAAGGTGTGCGGCTGGGCGTAGGACAGGATGCAGCAGCCGACGGGCCGGCCGGAAATGATCAGGGGGAGGAACGCCCAGGCCTGCTTGCCGCTGATCTGGGGTGCTCTGGGGTAGCTGGTGGCCAGTTCCGCGGGGTGTGCGAAGAAGGCGGGGGTGCCGCTGGCGAGGACCTGACCCGCGGGGGTGAGGTCGGTGTCCAGGGACAGGGCGTCGAGCCGCTCCATGACCTCGGCCGGGTAGCCGTGGTGGCCGGTGATCTTCAGCCGCCCGGCGTCGACGCCGGACAGCACCAGGCCCTGGGCGCCGAAGGCGGGCAGGATCTGGTGGGCGATCAGCGCCACGAGGTCGCGTACGGTCACCGACTCGGTGAGCGCGGCGGCCAGGTGCACGAGTTGGTAGAGGCGTCCCGTCGGTGCCGCGACGGGCGGCCGTGCGCCGGCGGACGGCGGGTCCTCGGCCTGCTCCCCGCTCGGCAGGACGCGGACGCTGATGCCGCTGGTGTCGGGATAGAGCTGGAAGGTCAGCGGCTGGTCCGGTGTGCGGAGCGCGGTGAAGGAGACGGGGGCGCGGCTGACCACCGCCGTGCGGTAGTGGTCCTCGTAGACGGGGTCGTCGAGCCAGGGCAGGGACTGCCAGGGTCTGGTGCCCAGCAGCCGGTCGGCGCCGCGGCCGAGCAGGCGGGCCGCTGTGGCGGTGATGAAGGTGACGCGGCCCTCCAGGTCGAGGGCCAGGGCGCCCTCGGGGAGGCGTTCGAGGTAGTCGGCGGCGGCCAGGCCGGTCTGCGCGGGGTGGCGGGTGGCGTCCACGGGGACGACCCGCGGCAGCTCGGGCAGGGACGGCGGCCGGGGAGCGTCGTCCAGGAGACGGGCCATGCGCCGGGCGCTGGAGGTGATGTGGCCGCGTTCCCGTGGCGTGACCCGGCGCGGCCGGCCGGCGGGCCACATCAGCACGAGGCCGCCCCAGGCGCGGCGTACGCCGGTCAGCGGGACGGCGACGAGTGCGAACGGGTAGGGCAGGACGGCGGCGGCGCGGGGGTAGCGGCGGGCCATGTCGTCCTGGCCGGCCACGCTGACCAGGGTGTCGTCGTGGATCGCGTCGGCGACCGGGACCGGCGCGGTCAGGGGCAGCCGCCGCCAGGGGGCGGAGAAGGCCACCGGCAGACCGCACAGGGCCACCAGGCGCAGCACCGGCTCGGCCTCCTCGATGAGGTAAAGGCCACCGATCGAGGCGCCCGTGCCGCGCACGGTGTCGGCCAGGGCCGCCCCCAGGGCGTCGTCCGGTGATCCGGCGCCGCCGGGGTGCTCGTTGCTCCCGGGCATGGTGTCCTCCCGCTCCTACCCGGACGCTACGCCTGGCGGAGCGTCCGGGCATGTCATGCGGACGGATGCCCGGTTTGGCGCCGGTTGTGCAGGTATCAAAGCGGGGCCGCAGTGCTGCCGGAAGCGCTGGTCCGGCCGTTTTCCGCGGGCGGCCGTGCGGGAGGACGCCGGCTGGCAGAATCGGGAGCCCTGACGGCAATGGGAGGCCGGCTTGCAGACGCTGACATCGCAGGACCCGCTGGCCGTCGCCGTCACGGAGGCGATCCGCGCCGGGGATCTGCCCGGGCTCCGGCGGCTCCTCGCCGACCATCCCGGTCTCGCCGCCGCACGCATCACCGAGCAGGCTGAGGACGGCAAGGGCACGCGCAGTCTCCTGCACATCGCGGCCGACTGGCCCGGTCACTTCCCCAGGGGCCCCGAGGTGGTCGCGCTCCTGGTGGCCGCCGGGGCCGATCCGCAGGCCCGCTTCGACGGTGCGCACGCGGAGACGCCGCTGCACTGGGCCGCCAGCAGCAACGACGTGCCCGTCCTGGACGCGCTGATCGCGGCCGGGGCCGACATCGAGGCGCCCGGGGCGGTGATCGGCGGCGGCACCCCGCTCGCCGACGCCCGGGGCTTCGGGCAGTGGCGCGCCGCGCACCGGCTCGTCGAGCACGGCGCCCGCGTCACGCTCCAGGACGCTGCCACGCTCGGTCTGCTCGACCGGGTCCGGGCCTGCGTCGAGGCGGACGAGGCGCTGTCACCGGAGGAGATCACCAGCGCGTTCTGGGGCGCCTGCCACGGCGGTCACCTGCCCACAGCGCAGTACCTCCACGAACGGGGCGCGGACCCCGACTGGTGCGGCTACGACGGCATGACCCCGCTGGACGTCGCCCGCACCCAGGACGCCGACGACGTCGTGCGATGGCTGCGCGGCCTGGGCGCGAAGAGCGGCGCCTGAGGGGCTCTTTCACCAGGCCCGTCCGGGCCGCGCGGCCTGGGACCCCCACCGCGGTCGGCGCCCTCCTCCGCCCGGCAGCGCGCGGGGCGCCTCACAGGCAGTAGCGCACCAGCCATTCGTCCTGGTTGTAGGCGGTGCGCGCCGGGTCGGGCACGCTCGCCGCCCGCTCCTCGACCATGTCCTCCACGCGCACCGGCTCCGGCAGTGACCCGAAGCGGGCCCGGCGGGCCGCGCCCTCCGCCTCGCTCCCCTGCTGCGTCGTCGCCTCGTCCACGGCGAATCCCCTCTCCGGCTGGTCGGTCCGACCGTTCGTCCCTTGGTGGGCAAAAGGTTGACGTGCGGGAGGGGCTTCTGGTTCCCGTGGCGTCGCTCAGCCGTAGAAGTCGCGCGCCACCGGTGCCGGGCGAGGGTGGCCAGCCGGTCGTCCGTGAGCGGGCGGCCGTCACTCAGGGCGGTGTTGCGTTCGACGTTGCGGAGGCTGCGCATCCCGGGGACGACCGTCGAGACGGCCGGGGCGCTCAGGACGAAGCGCAGTGCGGTCTCGGCCACGTCTTCGGGGCCGATGCGGACCGAGACGCCGAAGAGCCGGATCGAGCTGATCGCTTTTGGCCGAGCGGCTCGCTTGTTCGACCGTAAGAACTTTCACCTCGGCGGTTCCTCTTACGGCGTCGAAGTGATAGGAAACCTTCCTATCAGTTCTGCACGGCAGCTCTTCCACCCCCCACTCTGCTTGGAGGCCCCGTGAGACACCCCGCCACCCCGGCGACGCGCCGCACCGCCCTGACACTGTTCGGCGCGGCCCTCGCGGCCACCCCCTTCCTGAAACCCGCCGCCGCCACGGCGTCCGTGCGGGCGACCGGGCTCGACCACCCGGCGAAGAAGGAGATCGCCATGCAGCTCGTGTCGAGCGCCGAGAACTCCTCGCTCGACTGGAAGGCGCAGTACCAGTACATCGAGGACATCCGCGACGGCCGTGGCTACACCGCCGGCATCATCGGGTTCTGCTCCGGCACCGGCGACATGCTCGACCTCGTGGAGCTCTACACCGACCGCAGGCCCGGCAACGTCCTCGCGAAGTACGTGCCGGCCCTGCGCGAGGTCAACGGCTCGGACTCGCATGCCGGACTCGACCCCGGCTTCCCCGGCGACTGGCGCCGCGCTGCCCGGGACACCGCGTTCCAGCGGGCCCAGGACGACGAGCGCGACCGGGTGTACTTCGGCCCGGCGGTCCGGCAGGGGAAGGCGGACGGGCTGCGCGTGCTCGGCCAGTTCGCGTACTACGACGCCATCGTCATGCACGGCGACGGCACCGACCCCCTGAGCTTCCGCAACATCCGCAGGCGCGCGCTGCGCACGGCGAAGCCACCGGCGCAGGGCGGTGACGAGGTGACGTACCTCGACGCCTTCCTGGACGCACGGGTGTGGGCCATGAAACAGGAGGAGGCACACAGCGACACGAGCCGGGTCGACACCGCTCAGCGCGTCTTCCTGCGCCGGCGCAACCTCGACCTGAACCCGCCGCTGGACTGGAAGGTCTACGGCGACAGCTACCACATCGGCTGACACGACCGGCCCGGGCGGGAATTGGTCCACCAAGCAGGCAGGGAAGTGGACCCCGGCCCGGGCCGCCCGGCTGCCTAGCGTCACTCCCATGAACGCCACGACCACGCGCGGTGCCCTGCTCGCCGCGCTCGCCTGCGTCCTCGTCGGAGGGTCCTTCACCGCCAACAGCGTCCTGGGCGACTACCCCTACGCGGGCGGCCAGTTCCTGCGTTACGCACTGGCCTGCCTGCTTCTGGTGCCGGTGGCCGGGAAGGGCGCCGTCGGCCGGCTACGGGCCCTGACATCCCGCCAGTGGGCCCGTCTCGCCCTGCTGGCCGCGGTCGGCATGGTCGGTTTCAACCTGGCCGTCATCGCCGCCGAGCGCACGGCGGAACCCGCGGTGCCCGGCGTGTTCGTGGGCTGCGCACCGGTGGCCGTCGCCGTGCTCGTACCCCTCCTGGACGGGCGCAGGCCCCAACGGGTGGTGCTGTACGGGTCGTTACTGGTGGCCGTCGGCGCCTTCACGGTGCAGGGCTGGGGGCGCACGGACGGCACCGGCATCGCCTTCTCCGTGTGCGCCCTGGCCGGGGAGGTCGGGTTCGCCGTGCTCGCGGTGCCCGTGCTGCGGCCGCTCGGGCCGCGGCTGCTGTCCGCCACGGTGTGCGCGGTCGCCGCGCTGGAGTCGGCGGCGGCCGGGCTGCTCGTCGACGGCGCCGGCTGGCTGCGACGTCCGGACACCGTCGAGACGGCCGCGCTGCTGTGGCAGGCGGTGGTGGTCACCGTGGTCGGGTTCGTGTGCTGGTACGTGGGCATGCAGCGCATCGGCGCGGAGCGCGCCACGCTCTTCTCGGGCCTCATCCCGGTCGCGGCGGCCTGCACCGCACCGCTCGTCGGCACGGGCTCCTACGGCCCCGCGCAGGCGGCGGGCAGTGCGCTGGTGGGGCTCGGCGTGGCACTCGGGTCGGGAGCGCTGCGGCGGGCGGAGCGCAAGCGGGCCCCGCGGGGTCGGGCCTTTCGGGGGAACGGACGACGGGAGTCCCGGGGAGTCCGCGTGCCTGAAACGCCGGAGTGATCACGCGCGCATGTAATGGGCCATCGCACCTCCCGGCCGACACAGGAGACGACGTCCATGCCGCACAGCCATACCGGTGATGGGGACACGAAGGCCTCGCGCGGGGGTGTGCTTCGGCGGCTGGGCGAGTGGTGCGCACGCCACTTCGTGATCGTGATCGTCGCCTGGCTGGTGGCGCTGGTGGCGCTGCAGGTCGTCAGCCGTGAATTCGGGGGGTCGTACTCCGACGACTTCAGCCTGCCCCAGGCGCAGGCCCAGAAGGGCCTGGACGTGCTGAAGGCGCACGATCCCCAGGCCGGTGGCTACAGCAGCCAGATCGTGCTGCACGACGACCAGCAGCCTCTGACCGCACTGAGCTCCCAGGTGTCCACCACGGTCGCCGATCTGGAGAAGCTCCCGCACGTGCTGTCCGCCCAGAACCCGCTGTCCGCCCCGAGCACGCCGAGCGGCCAACAGAACGTGGGGCCGCTGTCGGACGACAAGAAGACGGCCTACATCACCGTCCGTTTCGACGTGCAGCCCTCGACACTCGGCGACGACTACCTCGACGGAGTCGACACCGCCGTGCAGCCCTTGCGGTCGGCCGGGGCGGAGGTCGAGTACGGCGGACCGCTCGGCGAGCTCGCCCGGCCGTCCGCCGACGACCGGGTGAGCGAACTGATCGGTTTCGGCGTGGCGGTCATCGTGCTGCTCGTCGGGTTCGGCAGCGTGATCGCCGCTGTCGTCCCGCTGCTGAGCGCACTGATCAGCGTCGTCGGCGGGCTCGCCATCCTCGGTCTGCTGGCGGCGGCCTTCACCTTCGCGACGGTCTCACCGACCCTGGCCACGATGATCGGCCTCGGCGTCGGCATCGACTACGCCCTGTTCATGCTCACCCGGCACCGGCAGAACCTCGTCGACGGCATGGACCCGGTGCGGGCGGCGGGCCAGGCCGCGAGCACCAGCGGCCATGCCGTTCTCGTCTCGGGCTGCACGGTGATCATCGCGCTGGCGGGCCTGTCCGCGTCCGGGGTCTCCTTCATCGCCCTGCTCGGTCTCGCCGCCGCCGTCACCGTCGTCTCGGCCGTCGTCGGCGCGCTCACCCTGGTGCCGGCCCTGCTCGGCCTCATCGGCCGGCACATCGACCGCTACCACGTGCGCCCGCCCATCGCCGAGACCGAAGCCGGGGCGGGTGACACGCCGCAGGGCACCTGGCACCGGTACGCGCAGCGGGTGGAGCGCAGACCGCTGTCGTTCCTGTCGGCGGGGGTCGTCGTGGTCGCGGTCCTCGCGATCCCGTTGTTCTCCATCCAGCTCGGGCACATCGGTGACGGCGCGGACCCGGCCTCCTTCACCGACCGACGGGCGTACGACCTGATGGCCGACGCCTTCGGGCCCGGCTCGAACGGCCCGCTCACGGTCGTCATCGACCAGACGAACGTGCCGCAGTCGCAGCGCTCCGCCCTGGCATCGAAGGCCCAGCAGTCACTCGACAAGGTCCAAGGCGCCGCCGTGGTCACTCCCCTGACGCCCACGCAGGACGGGGACATCCTGACGGGCACGGTCTACTCGGCCAAGTCCCCGCAGAACGCCGCGACCACGGACCTGACCAACCGTCTCGTCGACGACACGCTGCCGGACGCCGTCCAGGGCACGGACGCCAAGGGGTACGTCACCGGTACGACGGCGACCCAGGTCGACTTCCGTGACATCGTCGCCTCCCAGCTGCCCGTGATCATCGCCGTCGTGGTGGGTCTGGCCTTCCTGATCATCCTGGCCGTGTTCCGGGGGCTGCTCGTCGCCGTCAAGGCGGCCGTCCTGAACGTGCTGTCGATCGCCGCGTCGTACGGGGTGGTCGTCGCGGTCTTCCAGTGGGGCTGGGGCGGTCCCGCTCTCGGCGTCCACGGCAAGGTGCCCATCGAGAGCTACGTGCCGATGATGATGTTCGCCATCGTCTTCGGCCTCAGCATGGACTACGAGATCTTCCTGCTGTCGCGTGTCCATGAGGCCTGGCTCCGCAGCAGGGACGCCAAGGGATCGGTCGCGCACGCCCTGGAGATCACGGCCCGGGTGATCACCTGTGCCGCGCTGATCATGGTGAGCGTGTTCGCGGCGTTCGTCGTCAGCGACAACATCGTGGTCAAGATGCTCGGACTGGGACTGGCCGTCAGCGTGCTCATCGACGCGACCGTCGTACGCCTGCTCATGGTGCCGGCCGTGATGACACTGCTCGGGCGGCACGCCTGGTGGATGCCGCGGTGGCTGGACCGGGTGGTGCCGCACATCGCCGCCGAGGGGGCACAGGCCGAGGCGCGTTCGGCCTCTCACTGAGACGCGACCGCCCACGCTGCCCCAACTCGCGTACGGCATCGGCTGCTTGCCACGGCTTCCCTCGTCATCCCGAACCCCCGGGCCCGAAAAATCCCATTTTTCTGTTTTGACCTAGTTGCTGTGGTTAATCGAGGAGGGTGCGTGCGGGACGGCCGCCGGATCGGGAAGCCGGCGGCGAGCCCCGCACCGGCCGGGCGTGCCGACGCGCGGTGGTGGACGGCGTACGCCGTCGCCGCGGGCGGTCCGGATCCCGACGAGACCGAATCCACGGGCGGTGCCTGAGGGAGAGGGCCCATGAGCGAGATGGTGAACGAGAGCACCGGTCGTGCCCAGCAGGCCGGGCAGACGGCGAAACAGGAAGCCTCGGCCACGGCCGGTCAGGCCAGGGAAGGCGCGAGTCAGGTCGTCGGCACCGCCACCGACCAGGTCAGAGCCGTAACCGGCGAGGCCAGGGCTCAGGCCGGTGCGATGGCCGGGGATCTGCGGACGCGGGTCACCGAGGAAGCCGAGAGCCAGACCCGGCGCGGAGCGCAGGTGATGCGGCAGTGGGCGGACGACCTGTCCGGTCTCGCGGACAGCGCCGACGCTGACTCACCCGCCAGGAGCCTCGTGACGCAGGCGGCCGACCGCGGACACCGTGCCGCCGACTACCTGGACACCCGGGGCGTGGGCGGCCTGGTCGACGACCTGCAGGACTTCGCCCGCCGGCGCCCCGGCGCCTTCCTCGGCGGAGCGGTCGTGGCCGGATTCGCCGTCGGACGGCTCGCCAAGGCCGGCAGTAAGGCCGGCAGCAAGGCCGACGGTCCCGGACCGGACCGCTCGGCGCAGCCGCCCACCTCCGGTTCCCGGAGCCTGCCCGAGGACGCGGTGCCGTCCGGGCTGCCGGGTCACGGGGAGGTCTGAGATGTCGTCGCTCACGCCACACGCCCCGCATCGGCACGCTCCGAAGCACCGCGGGCAGGAGGACAGCTCGGTGGGAGAGCTGCTCTCGACGGTGACGTCGGACGTGCAGCAGCTGCTGCGCCAGGAGGCGGAACTGGCCAAGGCCGAGATCCGGGAAGAGGCCACGAAGGCGGGCAAGGCGGCCGGGATGTTCGGCGGAGCCGGTTTCGCCGGCTACATGGTGGCGGTCTTTCTGACCCTGGCGGCGATGTTCGCCCTGGCCAACGTCATGGATACGGGATGGGCCGCGCTGATCGTCACCGGAGTGTGGGCGGTGGTCGGCCTGGTCCTCTACCGCCGGGGCCGCGCGCGGATGCGCACCGTGTCGCCGAAGCCGGAGCAGACCATGCAGACGCTGAAGGAGGACATGCAATGGGCACGGCACCCGACCAGATAAGGGCCGACATCGAATCCACCCGGGAAAGACTGTCCGAGGACGTCTCCCGACTGGCCGACCGCGCCCGCCCCCGCCGGATGGTACGGCGTCGCACCCGGCGCGTCCGCGGAGCTCTGCACGGGGTCAGGGAACGAGTGATGGGCAGCGCTTCGGAGTTCACCGGGCAGACCTCCGACCGCACGCAGCAGGCCGCCCGGTCGGTACAGGAATCCACCGGTCAGGCGGCGGACACCGCGCGCCAGGCCGCCGGAAAGGTCGCCGGCACCGCCGGGCAGGCCGGCGACGCGGCACGGCAGGCCCCCGGGCAAGCGATGCGGCAGACGCAGGGCAACCCGCTCGCCGCCGGCCTCATCGCCTTCGGCGCGGGACTGCTGACCGCCTCGCTGCTGCCCACCTCGCAGGCCGAGGAGCAGGCGGCGGAGCGGGCCGGACAGGCCGTCGAGCCCGTGAAACAGGCCGCGTTGGAGTCCGCGCAGCAACTGAAGGAGGACGCCACCCAGGCCGGACGCCAAGCCGCCCAAGAGGTCAAGGACACCGCCTCCGAAGCCGCCCGAGCCACCAAGGAACAGGCCGGAGAGCAAGCCGGGCACGTCACGGAACAGGCTCGCCGGTCCGCACAGACGGCGGCCGGGGAAGCACGCGGACAGACCGGCAGCCCCGGACCGTAGGCACCCCGCCGCCCGGCCGGCCGCACTCTGACACCAGCACAGCCCGAGTCCGTCGGCCGGATCGATACCGAGAGTGCAGGAGACAGCGAAATGATCACCCGAGAGCAGATTGACACCGTGCTGGACCACCCCGTCCATGACGCCAGGGGCGACAAGATCGGCGATGCCCGGCACGTCTTCTTCGACGACGTCACCGGCGAGCCCGAGTGGGTCAGCGTACGGACGGGCCTGTTCGGCACCAGCGAGTCCTTCGTACCCATCCACGATGCGGCCCTCGTCGAGGACCACCTCGAAGTGCCGTACGCCAAGGACCAGGTCAAGGACGCGCCCAACGTCGACATAGACGCCGGCGGCCACCTGTCCGAACAGGAGGAACAGCGCCTGTACCAGTACTACGGCATCGACTGGGACGCCTCGTGGCAGGACCCGCATTCCGGCACCGGCCAGGCGACCGGCACCACCGGCACCACCGGCACCACCGGCGACGAGGCGATGACGCGGTCCGAGGAGGAGATGCACGTCGGTGTCGAACGCCGCGAGGCCGGCCGGGCGCGGCTGCGCAAGTACGTCGTCACCGAAGAGCAGCAGTACACCGTCCCCGTACGCCATGAAGAGGTCCGCGTCGAACGCGAGCCGATCACCGACGCCAACCGGGACAGGGCGATGACCGGCCCGGACATCACCGAGGCGGAACACGACGTCACGCTCTACGAGGAGCAGCCCGTGGTGGAGACCAGGGCCGTGCCGAAGGAGCGGGTCCGCATGACCACCGAAGAGGTCACGGAGGAGGAGACCGTCACCGGCGAGGTCCGCAAGGAACGCATCGAAACCGAGGGAACCGAGGGAACCGAGGGAACCGACGAGCACGGGGACCAGCGGCGCCGCCGCTGATCTCCACGGGGCGCCCGGGGCGCGAGGGCCGAGGCCCTCCCCCGGGCGCCCCGCGTGCCCGCCGGGACGGGATCAGTGGAGCACCAGGTGGACGAGGGCGACGGTGCCGACCGACACGATCAGGGTGCGCAGGACGGCGGGGCTGAGGCGGCGGCCCGTTCTGGCTCCGATCAGGCCGCCGAGCGCTGATCCGGCGGCGATGAGCACGACGGCCGTCCAGTCGAAGTCGGCGAAGAACAGGAACAGCAGGGCGGCGACCGTGTTGACGACGGCAGCCAGCACGTTCTTCACGGCGTTGAGCCGCTGAAGCGTCTCGTCGAGCAGCATGCCCATCAGGGAGACGTAGATGATGCCCTGCGCGGCCGAGAAGTACCCGCCGTAGACGCTGGCGAGCGTCAGTCCGGTGAAGAGCAGCGGGCCGCCGTCGCGGCGGACGGGACCGCCCGAGGCGCGACGGCGACGCACCCGCTGGGCGATCCAGGGCTGGCACGCGACCAGGACCAGGGCGAGGCCCACCAGGACCGGCACGATCCGCTCGAACGCCGACGCGGGCAGGGTCAGCAGCAGCACGGCGCCCGCGAGGCCGCCCAGCACGGCAGCGACGCCGAGCAGGAGGACGCGCCGGCCCTGGCCACGCAGTTCCTCGCGGTAGCCGAGGGCCGCGGTGATCGAACCGGGCACCAGGCCCAGGCCGTTCGACACCGTGGCCGTCACCGGGGGCAGGCCGGTGGCCAGCAGTACCGGGAAGGTGATCAGCGTCCCCGAGCCGACGACGGCGTTGACGGCCCCGGCGCCCGTGCCGGCGGCGAGCACGGCGGCCATCTCCCACGGCGTCACGCCGCCGCTCCGCCGCGTGTGCCGTTTCCCCTGAGGTTCATGGGGTCACGCTAGAGGGTGGACCGTTCGGCGCCCGTGCAAGGGTGCCGGAGAAGGGACTCGGCCCGGGACGTACGACGGCGGCGGGATCCGGTGGGGATCCCGCCGCCGTTCACGGCTCACGTCCGGACGTGGCTCCTAGCCCCGGCGCACCCGGCGCAGGACCACGAAGCCCGCGATCACCAGCACGGCACCGGCCGCGGCCGGCCAGAGCTGGGCGCCGGTGTCGGCCAGGCCGCCCTCGCCGACCGCCTGCGGCTCGGTCCGGGACGGCACCGACGGGGTCGGGGCGGCACTCGTCGCCTGGCCGACGGCCTGGGAGTCGCCGAGGCCGTCGGTGTCCGCGTCGTCGCCGTTCTTCGAACCGCCACCCTGCTCGGCGGCGTTGCCGCCGTCGGCGGAGGCCGTCGCCTTCACCTCCGGCTGAGCGCCACCGGGGGCGGTGGACGCGTCGCCGGGCTCCGGCTCGGGGTTGGGCTTGTCCGCGGGGGGCTTCGCGGCCTCACCCTTGCCGTCGTCACCGTCGTCGCCCTGGTCACCGGGCTTGCCGCCGCCGTTCCCGTTCTGCGGGGCGTCGGGCGTCTTGGTCGGCTCCTCCTGCGGGGCCTCCGGCGTCTTCGTCGGCTCCTCCTGCGGGGCCTCCGGCGTCTTCGTCGGCTCCTCCTGCGGGGCCTCCGGCGTCTTCGTCGGCTCCTCCTGGGGCTCCTCGCCCGGCCCCGGGTTCTGCCCGCCGTCCGCTCCGGCTCCGCACTTACGGCCGTCGTTGATGCAGTCGACCATCTCCCCCATCAGATCCTCGTCGAAGATGTTGATGAAGTCACCGTGGTCCGTGCCCGGCTTGTGCAGCTGCTCCGGGAAGGAGTCGACCGCGAACAGCGGCGTCGTGCGGCCGCCGTCGTTCAGACTCGGCGCGTCGATGTCGTAGACGATGCGCTGGACCAGCTGCGGGATGGGGCGGAAGCCGGACGGGCAGTTCCCTGCGGCGTCCGAGAACGCCACGTGGGTACGGTGGTTGGCGCTGTCGATGTTGCGGCCGTCCCAGCAGCTCTGGAACTTGAACGTGCGGACGACGTCGCTGCCCTGCGGGCACAGCGGGTACTTGTCCTTCAGCTGCCGGTCCTCGAAGCCGGTGCAGCTCCAGGAGGCGTTGGCGTTGGCCGGGCCGTTGACGAACGACTTGGCGTCGCCCGTGATGATGCGCAGCAGACGCGGCATGGCCGTGACCTTCTCACGGGGGTTGCCGACGAACGTCAGCGTGACCTGCTTCGGCGTGACGATCTCGCCGGCGTTGCCCTCGATGCCGCCACCGGGCTTGTTGGCGTCCTGCTCCTGGGTGCCGTTCTGCAGGCGTACGACGGGCCAGTAGTAGGACGACTTGTCGCCCTGGTCGTCGCAGCTGGTCTCGGCGTTCGCGAGGTCCTGGTCGCTGGCGAAGGCGTTGTTGGCCTGGTTTCCGACGTAGTCGTGGAAGTGGTGGGCGCCGTTGGTGACGCCCGGGGCGGCGATGATGTTGTCGGAGTTGAACAGGCCGTTCTCGTTCACGCCGCAACTGGTGGCGAAGGAACCGCGGGACGCGTCGCCCTGCGGGCGGGGGTCGTTCACGTTGGGCTGGACGCTCTTGATGTCCGCGAAGTCGGCGGCGACGGGGCCGTTGCCCGCCTGTCCGCCGTTGGCGCCCTGGCCCTGGCCGTTCCCCTGCTCCTGGCCGGCCTGGCCCTGTTCCTCGCCGGCGCCGCCGTCCTGGCCTTCGCCCTGCGCGGGAGCCTGGTTGCCGTCCTGCACCGTGCAGGCGGCCAGGGCCTTCAGCCCCTCGGGGCGGTCCCCCACGCGGTCGATGGCGATCGCGATGCGATCGAGGGTCGCCCTCCGCTTCTCCTCCAGCGGATTCACGATCGCGTTGCCGGCGAAGCCGGGATCCTGGTCCATCTGCTGTGCCGATTCGCTCAGCTGCTGATACGCCTTGGCGATCTGCTCGTCCAGGAGGGCGAGTTCCTTGTCGACCTCCCCCCGCGCCCGCTCGGGGACCGAGGTCAGCTTGCTGCCGACGTCCGGGCAGTCGATCGTGGCGCCCGCGGTCCGGACCCCCGTGCCGGACCGCGTCGCGGCGGAGTCACCGCCCGAACCGCCGTCCGTGGCCGAGGCGTAGACGTTCGCGGCCATCAGGCCGCCTCCGCCCAGGATCAGTGCGAATGCGGCGAAGGTCGCGCGTCGTGGGCCGGTAGGGCGTCTTCGCGTGTTGCGTCCCAAGGGTGCTCTCCTGCGCTTGTGGCGTGCCGGGCATGAAAATCCCCTCGCCCCATACGTACGGGAGCAGCCGGGTGTTCACCCCCTTCGAAAATTTTCGGAGAACTCTCATGAAGCACGGGGCGGCCCGAGCCCCGCCGGACGCCCTGTCCGGCGGGGACGCGCAGGTCAGCGGAAGTTCACGTCACTGCACAGGAAGTAGGTCTGGTCCATGTGCGAGGCCTGCCAGATCGTGTACACGATGTGCCGGCCGCTCAGCCCCGAAGTGCTCACCGGGATCTCGTAGTTCTGGCTGGGCGCGTACCTGCCGGTGCGCTTGACGAGCTGGAGGTCGTTCCACGTCAGCGGCCGGGTGGTGGGGTCGAAGCCCTGCCGCGTGACGTACACCAGGAAGTAGTCGGCGCCGTGGCTGGCCTGGTCGTACAGCTTCACCGTGAAGTTGCCGGTGATGTCCGTGGTCTTCCAGGCGCCGACCGCGTCGAGGGAGTTGTACCGGCCGCCCTCGGTCCGGCCGCCGCTGCACAGCTGGCCGTTGGGGACGACGGCCTGGAAGTTCCCGCCGGAGCCGTTGCGGTACAGGCCGTTCCAGTTCCACATGGCGTTGGGGTCGGCCCGCCACGCCTGCCAGCACATGGGGTCCTGCTGGGCCATCGCGGGGTTCAGGTGATCGCTCCCCCAGCGCAGCCAGCAGCCGTAGTTGCGGGAGGCCGGGTCGACGACCGAGCCGTGGGCGACGGCGGTGCCGCTCCACGGGATCAGGCTGAGCAGCGCGGCGACGAGCACGCTCAGGGCGAGCGTCAGGCGGGACCTGAGCCTGGGGAGGCGTGATGCACCTTGATCGACATCATGACCATGACAATTCATGATCTCTCTCTTTCGGGTGTGGGGGTTGCCGTGCGTTCACTCATTCATGCTTTTCGATCATGTTTCGATGTGGGAGCGCTCCCATATCACACAGGCTGCACCCGATGACACGAGTCGGCAATGCGCGATTGCGCCACTTCCGTGTCGGTCAGAGCCGGTCCAGTTCCTTCGTGGTGCGTCCGAGGTAGGTGGCCGCGCCCGGCTCGGGCACCGCGATCTCCTCGAAGCCCAGGCGGGCATAGAAGGCACGGGCCCGGGTGTTGGCGGTCGCCATGGCCAGGTGCACGGCCGGCACTCCCCTGTCCTGGAGGGTCTGCAGAAGCGTCCGCATCAGCCGGCGTCCGTAGCCACGGCGCTGCCAGTCGGGCAGCAGATCGATGTGCAGGTGGGCGGGGTGGGCGGCCAGTTCGGACAACACCATCCGTTCGGGGTCGTGCAACAGGCCCGCTATCGCCTCGTCCGGGGTGCGCGGCGGCCGGGGCGGTTCCGGGTAACGGCCGGCGACCAGGGGAAGCCACGTGGCGCGGAAGGCTGCGGCGAAGCGCGCGGTGTCGGCCGCGCCGAGGATGTAACCGACCGCCCGTCCCCGCCCGTCGTCCAGCACGAAGGCCAGGTCCGGCTCCAGATGGACGTACGGCGCCGCGAAGGTCGCCGGGAAGATGCCCGGGTCCGCGTAGTGGGGGCGGCTGTCCTCGCCCTGATGGGCGGTGCGGATGCAGATGCCGTCGAGAGCCGGGCGGTCCTCGGGGCGGTACGGGCGGATCGCGGGTGACGTGGTCATGGCGGCATCGTGCACCCGGTGGGAGCGCTCCCTCAAGTCCCTTCCCCGCGGTCCGCCGAGGGGCCCGGCCGGTCTGCCGGGGCCATTTCACGCCGGCGTCCCGTGACCGGCTTGGACGAGCGCGGCTTAAGGCCCCCGCCCGGGGTTACCCGGCTCACATGGTGAAGCTGCATATTCCGGGACGAAAAGAACAACACGAGACCGAGGCACCGCCTCCGGAGAGCCAACGCCCGGGGTTCGAGGCGGAACGCAGGGAGTCTCGCGAAGCAGAACGCCGGGAGGATGCCGATGCGGACCGCTTCGGGACCTCGGAGGCGGAACGCCGGGAGGCTTCCGGAGCGGAGGGCCGGCAAACACCCGCGCCCGCTGCCGAGGAGCCCGGGCCGGACCCCGAGGTGGAGCGCGCGGCACCGGACACGCTGAGGGACCTGCCCCGGAAGTCCTGGGTCGCGGTGCTGAAGGGCAGCGTGCGGGAGTTCAAGGACGATGAGCTGACCGACCGGGCGGCCGCGCTGACCTACTACGGCGTGCTGGCGCTGTTCCCCGCACTGCTGGTGCTGGTGTCGATGCTGGGCCTCACCGGCAGGTCGACCACGGACAAGGTGACCGAGAACGTCCGCGAGCTCGTGCCCGGCTCGGCGGGCGACATCATCACCCGGGCCGTGAACCAGTTGCAGGGCAACTCCGGCATCGGCTCGCTGATGGCGATCGTCGGTCTGGTCCTGGCGTTGTGGTCGGCGTCCGGCTACGTGGGCGCGTTCATCCGCTCGGCCAACGCCGTCTACGACATGCCCGAGGGCCGGCCGGTGTGGAAGCTGCTGCCGATGCGGGTGGGCGTGACGGTCGTGCTGCTGGTGCTGGCCGTCATCAGCTCACTGATCGTGGTGTTCTCGGGCGGACTGGCCCAGCAGGCCGGAGACGCACTGGGCGTCGGCGACACCGCGCTGACGTTGTGGTCGATCGCCAAGTGGCCGGTCCTGGTGCTGCTGGTCGTGCTCATGATCGCGATCCTGTACTGGGCGGCCCCGAACGCCAAGGTGAAGGGATTCCGCTGGATCACACCCGGCAGTCTGCTGGCGCTGCTGATCTGGATGGTCGCGTCCGCCGGGTTCGCGGTCTACGTCGCCAACTTCGCCTCGTACAACAAGACCTACGGCACGATGGCCGGTGTCATCGTCTTCCTGGTGTGGCTGTGGATCACGAACCTGGCGATCCTGCTGGGGCTGGAGTTCGACGCGGAGACGGTGCGGCAGCGCGCCATTGCCGGTGGTCATCCGCCCGAGGACGAGCCGTACACCCAGCCGCGTGACACCCGGGCGTGGGACGAGCAGGACCGCCGCCGGCTGGAACAGACCTGACCCGTCCGACGGTTCGGTTCAGCCCGTGAGTCCGGCGGCGACCGTCGCGCCCAGTTCCCAGCACCGCCCGAGGTCGTCCTTGTCCGGCTCGCCGGTCACGGTGACGGCCTCGGCGGTGCGACGCCAGCCGAGGCCGGTCGTCACCGACTCGATCCCGCGCACCGCTCCGGTGACGTCGTTGCCGCCGTGCACCCAGTAGCCGAAGGGGCGGCCGCGGGTGGCGTCCAGGCACGGGTAGTAGACCTGGTCGAAGAAGTGCTTGAGGGCCCCGGACATGTAGCCGAGGTTCGCGGGAGTGCCGAGGAGAAAGCCGTCGGCGGCGAGGACGTCGGAGGCGGTGGCCGACAGGGCGGGCACCCGGACGACCCTCACGTCCTCGATCTCGGGGTCCGTCGCACCGGACAGGACGGCTTCGAACATCGCCTGGCAGTGGGGCGAGGGCGTGTGATGGACGATCAGCAAAGTGGCCACGGCACCTGACCTTGCCGTCCGGCCCCCGCCACCGCAAGCGGTGACGGGGGCCGGATGTCGGTGTGCCGTGGCTCAGCGGTTGCCGCGACGGCGGATAAGCAGGGCGGCCACCAGGACGGCACCGGCGCCCGCCAGCAGGGCGGCCCGGTGGTCGCGCATCTGCCTCGGGGCCTTGTCCTGCCAGACCTGCTCGGCCTGGGCGGCCTTCTCTTTCGCGCCCTGAGCGGCGGCGGCGCCCTTCTGCTTCACCGGCTCGGGCAGCTTCTCCTCCACGGTGTGGGCCATGTGCGCGGCCTTGGTCCTGGCCTGCCCGCTCCATTCCTGCGCCTTGGCCCCGGCCTGCTCCCTGACCGCGACGGCCTTCTCGCGGGCACGGGTCTTGACGTCGGCCCGGTCCGCCAGTGCCTGCACGGTGTCGCCGAGTTCGTGGCGGGTCTGCTCGACCTGTTCGCGCAGCTCCTCCTGGCTGCGGGCGGTCGGCTCGTCGTGCGGAGGCTGGGTCATCGCTGTGCACTCTCCTTGATCTCGGCCACGTCGGCCTTCACGTTGTCGATGGTCTGCTGCGGGGCGGGCGGGGTGGCGCTGCGCACCTGCTTGCGGCCGGCCAGCGCCGTCAGGCCCGTGGCAACGGCCAGCACGCCCGTGACGATGAGCGCCGCCGCCCATACCGGCAGCGGTACGGCCAGGGCGGCGATCGCCGTGGCGACCAAGGCCTGCAGGGTGACGAAGCCGAGGACGCCGGCGCCGCCGAACAGGCCGCCGCCCTTCCCGAAGCGTTTGCCCTTCTCGGTCATCTCCGCCCGGGCGAGGCGCATCTCGCCGCGCACCAGGTCGGTCAGTTGCTCGGTGGCCCGCTGTACCAGCTCGCCCACCGGCTCGTCTCCGGCCGTCGGCGCGCTCCCCGTGCGGGGAGCGGCGGAGGCCGTGCGGTGCGTGTCCGTCATGGCGATCACCTCCCGGTCCGTGTTGCGGGCCGGGTACCCCCGGAAAGGCGGAAAGGACACCTGGTCGGACAACTCGTGATGACGATGAGTGAGCCGCGCGAGATCTGGTACCCGTCCGCCGCTCAGAGACGAGAAAGAGAGGTATCGCCTTGTCGCAGGTAGAGGAATCCATCGAGGTCCGCGTGCCGGTGCACACCGCGTACAACCAGTGGACGCAGTTCGAGTCCTTCCCCGAGTTCATGGACGGTGTCGAGCGCATCGAGCAGCGCACCGACACCCTCACGCACTGGGTCACGAAGGTCGGCGGACAGGCGCGGGAGTTCGACGCGGAGATCACCGAACAGGTCCCGGACGAGCGCGTCGCCTGGACCACCGTGGGCGGCGAGGCGCGGCAGGCCGGTGTGGTGACCTTCCACCGCATCCAGGACGACACGACCAAGGTCATGCTGCAGATGGACTTCGACCCCAACGGCGTGGCCGAGACCGTGGGCGACAAGCTCGGCTTCGTGAAGCGGCAGCTCTCGGGTGATCTGCGTCGGTTCAAGGAGTTCATGGAGACCCGCGGGGCCGAGACGGGCGCCTGGCGCGGCCAGGTCTGACCGGGCGTGAGCAGGCCGCCACCACTGCACGTGGTGGCGGCCTTGCGCTGTGCCCGTCCGCTACGCCACCGGCGCGGCGATCCCGCTCCGGAAGAACTGCCGGGCCTGCCGGTTCAGGTCGCCCAGGCGCAGGGCGAGTCGTGTCGCGGCGTCGTAGAGGGCGTGGACCGCCCGGAGGCGCTCCAGACGGGGAGCCAGAGCCGACAGGGCGATGGCCAGGGCCACGCCGGCCCAGGCGACGGGCCCGAGCGGGGTGCAGCCGAAGAAGTGGCTGACGCCGGGGGTCTGGACGAGGGCGGCGAGGACGGCGGCCGACCCGAGGGCCGTGACCCAGACGAGTGTGCTGTGGCGCCGTCCGGAGAGGGTCTGCACGAGCTGCGCGCCGACGACACCGCACAGGGCCATGGTGGTGGACCGGCGTTCGGTGCCGGGGGTGAGGCGGCCGATGAGGTACGCCGCGGCCGCCCCGAAGCAGGTGGTGATGCCGCGGCGGCGGATGGAGCGCAGCAGGGGCGCGCCGAGGACGTCGAGGCCCATCGGGCCGGTCGCGGCGTGCTCGGCGGTCGAGGGGTCGCTGCTCGGTGTGACGGCCACGGCCATGGCCGGGAACATGTCGGTGAGCAGGTTGACCAGCAGCAGTTGACGGGTGGACAGGGGCGAGGCACCGGCGAGCAGGGTACCGAGGACGCTGAAGCCGACCTCGCCGGCGTTGCCACCGATGAGGATGCTCACCGCGTCGGCGACGCTGCGCCACAGGGCGCGGCCCTCGGCGACCGCGTCCACGAGGACGGACAGGTCGCCGGTGGTGAGCACGAGGTCGGCGGCGTTGCGGGCGGCGGCGGAGCCACGGGACTCGACGCCGACCCCGACGTCGGCGGCTCGGATGGCGGCGGCGTCGTTGGCGCCGTCGCCGGCCATCGCCACGACCCGCCCGGCCTGTTGCAGGGCTTCCACGACGTGCAGCTTCTGCTCGGGTGCGACCCGGGCGATGACGCCGGCGCCGCGCAGGACCCGGACGCGTTCGCGGCGCTCCATGGCGACGAGTTCGTCACCGGTCACGGCCTCGGTCTCCTCCGGCCAGCCCAGTTGCAGGGCGATGGCGCGGGCGGTCTCCGGGTGGTCACCGGTGAGCATGACGGGCAGGATGCCGGAGCGGCGCAGGTCCGCGAGCAGGGCGTGCGAGGTGTCGCGCGGGACGTCGGCGAGGGCGACGAAGCCGCTGAACTCCAGGTCGGCGAGGGGCAGGTCGAGTTCGGCCTCGGCGTCGTCGGCCCGGCAGGCGCGGCGGGCGACGGCGAGGACGCGCAGTCCTTGCCCGGCGAGCTCGTGGGCGGTGTCCCAGGCGTGGGCGGGCAGGTCCCGGCAGGCGGGCAGGATCGTCTCGGGGGCTCCCTTGACGACGAGCAGTTCGCCCATGTCCGGGTCGCCGTCGCGGCCGATCGCGGCGGCGTAGCCCCGGCGGGTCTCGAAGGGCAGCTCGCCGGTGGCTGCCCAGTCCTCGTCGGGCGGGGCGACATCGAGGACGGCCTCGTCGGTGGCGTGCGCGACCCGGCGGCCCTCCCCCGTCTCCTCCTGGGGGCAGGCACGCGCGGCCAGGCGGACGACCGGTGCGGCCTGTTCGTCGTCGGTGGCGAGGACGGTGCCGTCGGCGGTGGCGACGCGGACCAGGCGCAGTCTGTTCTCGGTGAGGGTGCCGGTCTTGTCGAAGCAGACGGTGTCGACCCGGCCGAGCGCCTCCAGGGTGCGTGGGGTGCGGACCAGGACGCCGCGCCGGGACAGTCGGCGGGCCGCCGCCATCTGCGCGACGGTCGCGACGAGCGGGAGCCCTTCGGGTACGGCGGCGACGGCGACCGCGACGCCGCCGCTGACGGCGCGCCGGACGGGGCTGCCGCGCAACAGGGACAGCCCGGTCACGGCCGCGCCGCCGGTGAAGGTCACCGGCAGTGCCTTGCGGGTCAGTTCCTGGAGCCGGGCCTGGACGCCGGCGGGCGGCGGGGTGCGGGCGGCGAGCGTGACGGCCCGGCCCGCCTCGGTCTGGTCGCCGGTGTTCACGACCAGGGCCGTGGCCCCTCCGGCCACGACGGTGGTGCCCTCGAAGACCATGCAGGTGCGCT
This sequence comes from Streptomyces qaidamensis, assembly GCF_001611795.1. NCBI lineage: Bacteria > Bacillati > Actinomycetota > Actinomycetes > Kitasatosporales > Streptomycetaceae > Streptomyces > Streptomyces qaidamensis. The sequence continues at coordinate 414,074 of NZ_CP015098.1, forward strand.
GCGCCACGGGCGCACCGGGTGTGGCCTCGATTGTCTTGGTCACCGGCAGGGACTCGCCGGTGAGCGCCGACTCGTCGACCTCCAGGCCGTCGACGTCCAGCAGCCGGGCGTCGGCGGGTACGACGTCGCCGGCGCCGAGGCTGATCTCGTCGCCGGGCCGCAGCCGGGCGGCGTCGACGGTGACCGTGCGTTTACGGCTGTCCTGCTTGCGGGCCTTGGGCTGCTGCCGGGCGGCGAGCCGGGCCAGGGCCTGTTCGGCGCGCAGGCGCTGGAGTCCGCCGGTCACGGCGTTGAGGTCCATGGCGCCGACGACGAGCAGCGCGTCGACGACCGAGCCGAGCAGCGCCGAGGCGACGGCGCCCGTGGCGAGGACGGGGGTCAGCGGGTCGTCGAGTTCGCGGCGTACGGCGCCGGCCGCCTGCCAGGTCCAGCGGGCGGGGGTGGCGGCCGGGTGCCGGGTCAGGCGTGCGGCCTGCTGCCGTGAGCGGTCGGCGAGCAGGGTGAGTCCGCGGGGCTCGCCGTCGTGGTCGGCGCGCCGCAGCCGGTCGCGGGCCTCGTGGGGTTCCAGGGCGTGCCAGGGGATGTGCAGGCGCGGCTGGGGCGGGGTGGCCCGGGCGACGCGGACGGCTTCGAACCAGCCGGTGACCAGGGCGTTGACGGCGGCGATGTTGACGGGGGCGTGCCGGGTGAGGGGCCACAGCAGGCGCCGGCCGGGGGGCTGTCCGCCGCGGGCGACCAGGAGTCCGGAGAGGGCCGCGCCGGCCCGGGCGAGGGTCTGCGACCGGCGTCCGACGCGCCGGGCGGCGGGGATCGCCGTGAGCAGCCGCCAGACATCGGCGAGGCCGCCGCGGACCAGCGCGTCGACGCCCCAGGAGACGGCGCCCCCGCCGTCGGTGAGGGCGATGGCCACGTCGCCGGCGGACAGCCCGGCCGCGACGTTCCCGTCCTCTGACGCGTCCAGGCGGGCGACGGTCACGACGACGTGCCCATCGTCCTGCAGGCCCCGTACGACGTCTCCGAACGGAACCGCGCTCGGGGCGACCTCGTCGGCGAGCCGGGTGATGTCCTTCAGGTCGGAGCCACCCGCGATCACGACGTGCAGCCCTGCTCGGCGGGCGGCGTCCAGGACGGCCTCGGCGAAGGGGTGGACCGGGTCGTCGGGAAGGCCGTCGTCGGTGTCGTCCTGCCGCAGGCTGCGCAGGGCGTCGGCGTGCAGGACGAGGGCGTCGGCGATCTCCAGCTGCCGCAGGCGCTCCCCGTTGCGCAGGAGGATCCCGGCGTGGGCGAGGAAGGCGCCGAGGGTCGCGCCGAAGGCGGCCGGTCCGTAGCGGGCGGCCTTCGGGGATCCGGCGAGGACCGCTTCGGCGGCGTCGTTCGCGCTGTGGGTGACGAGGAGGGTGGCGGCGGCGCCGGCGAGGCTGCCGGTGCTGGCGTGGGAGGCGTACTCCGCGGCCGGGGTCACCTTGAGCGGTGGCCGGGCGTCCGTGGGGCAGGGCAGGCTGGTGCGCTTGTGGTGGCAGACGTCGTCGTGCAGCGCCTCGAAGGCCGCGGCCCTGGCCACCGCCTCCGTGAGCTGGTTGCCGCGCAGGATGCCGTCGAGCACGAGCGCCAGCGGGGTCTGGCCGATGCCGTGGGCGGCGGCGTTGGCGGCGGCGAGGACGAGTTCCATGCCGGACGTGCCGAACCGCTGCCTGAGCACGGCCCGGAAGCGGGGGTTCTCGCGCAGCAGCGTGACGGTGGCGGTGATGATGCGCGAGGTGGGCGGGATCCGCAGGGACCGGCCGGCCAGGGCGCCGGCCGCGCCGGCGGCGTCCAACAGGATCGCCGCCGCGGTGAGGCGCACCTCGGCGGGGTCGCCGGGGTGGCTGGTGTCCCGGGCGTTCGGATCGGTGCCCTCGTCCAGGCCGAGGCGGGTGGCGAGTGCGGTTGCCCGCTCGGTGACGCGGTCGGTGGCGGCGTCCTCGGCGACGGTGACCACGAGGCGGGACAGTCCCCCGTCCCAGTACGCCGTGAGCACGTCCGGGTGCTCGACCAGTTCCTCGGCGAGCTTGTGGGCGAGGGCTTCGGCCTCGCCGTCGGGGTGCCGCAGCGCGAGGTGAAGGCGCTGCCCGGCCTTCCAGTGCTGCCCGCCGGTCAGAGCGTTGCGCGCGACGTTGCGGACGCGGCGGGTGGTGTCGTAGACGGACGTCACCGACTGGGCGGTGCTGCGGGCGGCGCCTGCGGCGGCCCCGGCCACGGCCCCGACGAGCGGGGTGACGTCGAAGAGTGTGAGCATCTGCTGCTGTCCCGACTCAGCCGGTGGGGCGGCTGTCGTGTGTCTGCCCGTGGGGTTGCTCCTCGCCGTGGTGCGCGGTGGCCTCGGCGACCTGCTTCAGCGCTGAGGCGGTGGCGGTGTCGCCGACCTTGGCGGGCTGTTCATGGACGTGCTGTTCCGGCCGGTCGTGCCGGTAGTGGGAGGCGGCGAGTCTGCCGCCGGGTCCGTACGCGGAGGTGTCCTCGTCGTCCCGGCCGGACCGGGCGGAGCGGCGGTCCCCGCTCTCTCCGGCCGGTGTTGCGCCGTTCGGGGACGCGCCGTCGGGCCGCTGCCCGGGACGCGGCTGGGTGAGCCAGGCGACGGCCGCGCCGGTCACCGCCACCGGCCACTCCACCACTCCGGCCACGCCGAGCACTCCGGCGCCGGCGTAGACGGCCATCCGGCGGCCGCGCGGCGAGACCGCGCCGATCCGGTCCAGCGCGTCCGTGGCCACCTTGCCCACCTGCTCCGCACCCGGCAGGTGCCTGAGGCCGGAGGCCATGGCCCGCAGGGGCTGCGGAAGATCGGACGAACGTGATGTCTCCTGGTTCATGTCGACCTCCACGAGCGCGTTGTCCAGCGGCGTCATCCGGTTTCCCAGCTCTTTGCCCTATATTCCGCCTTTGGCATGGTATGCGCTTGTCTTGTTCGGCCGGGCGTCAGAGGACCGTCTCGCCGTCGTGGACCCCGCCCATGCAGCGCTTGCTGTACGACGGCGATCCGTCGCCCACGGCGGAGATGACGATCATGCCGCCACCGGCGACGCACTGGCTCGCGGTGACGTCCGCCGGGAGGGCGGCGGCAGTCGCCGGAGCGGCGAGTGCGGTGGCGGTCAGGGCAGTGAGCAGGGCGTACGACAACGTGCGCATCGGGGCTCCCTCAGGGATGGACGGCCGGACGGTCCGGCCCGTCCCAGGCTGGGCAGGGGGCGAGTCGGCCGCCACTCGGGGGAAGGGCCCAGCGGCCCGAACCCGGGGCCCGGGAGCTGCGGCCCGGGCGTGAACCGGCTTTCCACGAAAGCGACATCGTGCGGATCCGGCGGTCGCCGGAAGCCGTCCGTGTCGGGTCGGGCGCGCCGGGTACTCAGTGCAGGCAAACAGGCCGTCTCGGGTCCGGACACCGCACGGGAGCGGAGTGTCCGGTTCGGCGAAGGAGTGGTCATGACGCAGAACGGTGATGACGCGACGCTCGTCCGGCGACCGGGGATCCCCGACCTCCGGATGGCACCGGAGGGAGCCGAGCCCGCGCCACCACAGGACCCGCAGGCGGACCAGCCGCCGCAGGAACTGCCCCTCGACCGCAACCAGGCGATCCTGGAGGCGGCCAAGCAGGTCGGCGCCCTGCTGAAGCGCAAGGGGCACCTGTTCGCCCTGGCCGGCAGCGTGGCCGCGTACGCCCACGGCGGCGAGAAGAACATGCAGCACGACGTCGACTTCGCGATCCGCCCCGAGGACGCGGAAGCGGTGGCGGCCACGCTCCGCGAAGCCGGGCTGACGGTCTACACGCCGCCGGAGGACTGGCTGATCAAGGCCACGTGTTTCGGGCAGCCGGTCGACATCATCTTCGAGTTGGCGCACCGGCCGGTGGGCGCGGACATGCTGGAGCGGGCCGAGGAGCTGTCGGTCGACTCGGTGCGCATGCCCGTGCTGGCCCCGACCGATCTGCTGTGGAGCCTGACCGCCGCGTTCTCCGAGCACCACTGCGACTTCGGGGCGGCCCTGCCCATCGCACGTGCGCTGCGGGAGAAGGTCGACTGGGAGCAGGTGCGGCGCGAGTGCGGGGACGAGCCCATGCCCGCGGCGTTCTTCTTCCTCCTGGAGCGCCTGAACGTCATCTGAAGGAGCACCCACATGAGCACCCTCGGTTCACAGGACGCGGGCGGCGGGCCGCCCGCCGAGAACCTGGAGTACCGCATCGCCCACCTCCAGGACCGTCTCGCCTCCGGCGAACTCGGTGAACTGGGCGTACGGGTCGAGGCCCGGGGCAGGACGGTGCTGCTCACCGGCACCGTGCCCTCGGCGCCCTGCCGCGAGGAGATCGTGCGCACCGTCGAGGAGGAGCTCGCCGGCTTCCCCGTACACAGCGACCTCGTGATCACCGAGGCGTCCTCCCCCGACCACGCGGAGGAACTCTCATGATCCGCATCGCAGCCGTGGGAGACATCCACATGGGGCCCGAGAGCCAGGGCGTGCTGCGCCCCGCCTTCGAGACCCTGCCCGAGTGCGCCGACCTCCTGCTGCTGGCCGGGGACCTCACCCGGCACGGCACGCCCGAGGAGATGCGGGTGGTGGCCCGGGAGGTCCGGGACCTCGCCGTTCCCGTCGTCGCGGTCCTGGGCAACCACGACCACCACGACGACCGCCCGGACGAGGTCACGGCCATCCTCCGGGACGCCGGTGCCCATGTCCTGGAAGGGCAGGGCACGGTGGTGGAGAGCGATGGGGCGCGGATCGGTGTCGCCGGGACCAAGGGATTCGGCGGCGGGTTCGTCGGCCGCTGCGCCGGGGAGTTCGGCGAGCCGGTCATGAAGGAGTTCGTCCGGTACTCCCGGCGGAGCGCCGACGGGCTGCGGGCCGCGCTGGAGCAACTGGGCGAGGAGGGCTGTGACGCGCGGATCGCGCTGACCCACTACTCCCCCGTCGCGGACACCCTGGCCGGCGAGCCGCTGGAGATCTACCCCTTCCTGGGCAGCTATCTGCTGGCCGAGGCGATCGACACCGCCGGTGCCGACCTCGCGGTGCACGGGCACGCGCACGCCGGCACGGAGCACGGCATGACGAGCGGCGGTGTGCGGGTGCGCAACGTCGCCCAGCCGGTCATCAAACGGGCCTTCCACGTCTACCACCTGCCGGTCCGGGAGCCCGCCGCGACCGGCGCCGCCGTACAACAGGCCCGCTGAGCGGGCCCCTTCCCCCTTCCGCCGCCGGCGTTCGCCGGCGGCGTTTTCTGTTGTCCGCCGCCCGGCGCACCGCACCGCCCGGGTACCGCCTGTGGTGTGAACCCCCCGCACGTCGTGCCCGTTTCAGGCATTTTGTCTGCTTAGCATGCGAACTCCGCGCTCCGCACGTCGGCGATGTCCCCACGCGTCCACTCGGGGCGCACGTGCCCCGTACGAGAGGACATCAGATGGCGCTGACGGGCCGTCAAAGACCACCCTCCGAGCATGCCTTCTCCCCGCACGACGCCGTACTGCGCAGCGCGGCGCCGAGTCTCGCCCGCCGTCGCTTCCTGACCGTCACCGCGGCTGCCGCGATGCTCGCCTTCAGCACCAACCGGCCGGCGCGCGGTGCCACCGCCGCCCGCGAACTCGACGCGGCCCGGATCACCGACAACCCGTTCACCCTCGGCATCGCCTCCGGGGACCCGCTGTCCGACTCCGTGCTGATCTGGACCCGGCTCGCGCCCCAGCCGTTCGCGGAGGACGGCGGCCTCGGCCAGGAGCGGGTCGCCGTCTCCTGGGAAGTGGCCCTGGACGAGTGGTTCGTCATCGTCGAGCAGGAGGGCACCGCCACGGCCCACCCGGAGTACGCCCACAGCGTGCACGTCGACGTCAAGGGCCTGCGGTCGGACAGCGAGTACTACTACCGGTTCCGGGTGGGCACCTGGATCAGTCCCGTGGGCCGCACCCGCACCGCCCCGGCCCCGGGCAGTGACACCGACAGCCTGCGGCTGGCCGCCGTCGCCTGCCAGGCCTACCAGGACGGCTACTACACCGCCCACCGGCACCTGTCGCAGGAGGACGTCGACGTGGTCTTCTTCCTCGGCGACTACCTGTACGAGTACGCCGTGGACTCCGCCGGCGGGGCCCGCCGCTACACCGACCGCAAGCTGCCCGACCTGTTCAACCGCGAGGCGACCACGCTCGCGGACTACCGGCTGCGCTACGCGCTCTACAAGAGCGACCCGGACCTGCAGGCCGCGCACGCCCAGCACCCGTTCGTCGTGACCTGGGACGACCACGAGACGGAGAACAACTACGCGGGCGCCTACGACGAGAAAGGCAGCGCCCCGGAGGACTTCCTGGTGCGGCGGGCCGCGGCCTACCGGGCGTACTGGGAGAACCAGCCGCTGCGCGCCGAGCAGTTGCCGAACGGGCCCGACGCCCGGCTGTACCGGCGGCTGACCTGGGGCTCGCTCGCGCAGTTCGACATCCTCGACACCCGCCAGTACCGCTCCGACCAGGCCTACAACGACCGGCCTCACGCACCGGGCGCCGAGTCGGACGATCCGGCCCGCACTCTCACCGGCGCCGATCAGGAACGCTGGCTGCTGGACGGCTGGCAGAAGTCGAACGCCCTGTGGCACGTCCTGCCCCAGCAGGTGTGCTTCTCCCAGCGCAAGTTCGACCTGACCGAACCGGCCCGGGTCTCCATGGACGCCTGGGACGGCTACCGGGCCTCCCGCAACCGCGTCATGGCGGGCGCGAAGGCCGCCGGCATCGACAACTGGATGGTCCTCACCGGTGACGTCCACGTCGGATACGCCTTCGACATCAAGGAGAACTTCGACGATCCGGCCTCCAGGACGGTCGGCACGGAGTTCACCTGCACCTCCGTCGCCAGCGGCGGCAACGGCACCGCGAAGCCGGGCGACTGGGACACGTACATGAAGGCCAACCCCCACATGAAGTACTTCGACGGCCGGCGCGGCTACGTCCGGGTCGAGATGGGCCGTGAGAACGCCCAGGTCGACTTCCGGACCGTCGCGGCCATCACGACGCCCGGCGGGGGCATCTCCACGACCGCGTCCTTCGTGACCGAGGTGGGTTCACCCGGCCTGAAGTCCGCGTGAGGCGTCCGCCCGTACTGCACATGGCGCCGTTCCCCGCACCAAAGCGCGAAACGGGACGGCCGGGGGCATCGCGCCGGCCCGTTCCGGCAAGGCCTGTGCGGGAGCTCACCATGATCGACACCCCGAACCGAACGCTGAGATCGAAGGAGACGCATCGCATGGTCCACAGACATGCCGTGACCGGTCGCCGGGTGGCGCTGACCGCGCTCGGCGCGCTCGTCGCCACCGGGATCCCCGCCGCCGTGGCCGCCGAGCCGACGCCCGCGGCGGGCCCCCTGCCCACGGCCGCCCAGACCCTCGGCGCGGACCGGCCGTCGGCTCCGGTGCTGCGCGCCATGGAGCGCGACCTCGGGCTGACCCCCGCCCAGGCGTCCCGGCGTCTGGTCAACGAGGCGGAGGCGGGCACCCGGGCGGGACGGCTGCGCAACGCCCTTGGCGACCGCTTCGCGGGGGCCTGGCTGCGCGGTACGACGTCGCAGGAACTCGTGGTGGCGACCACGGACGCCGCGGACGTGCCGGCCATCAAGGCGCAGGGCGCCAAGGCGAGCGTCGTGAAGAAGACGCTGCGCGACCTGCGGGCCGCCAAGGAGAAGCTGGACGCGGCGGCCGCCCGGGTCAGCACCCGCGAGACGCCGCTGTGGTACGTCGACATCCCGGGCAACCGGGTCGTGGTGGAGGCCGGGAGCAAGGCCGCCGCGGCGGCGTTCGTCAAGGCCGCGGGTCTCGACGGAAAGAGCGTGGGCGTGAAGGTCACGGCGAACCGGCCGCGGCTCATGGAGGATCTCACCGGCGGGGACGCCTACTACATCGACGGCACCGCCCGCTGCTCCATCGGCTTCTCCGTCACCAAGGGCGAGCAGGAGGGCTTCGCCTCGGCGGGCCACTGCGGCAAGCAGGGCGCCAAGACCACCGGGCACAACAAGGCGGACCAGGGCACGTTCCAGGCCTCCACGTTCCCCGGCAAGGACATGTCGTGGGTGGCCGTCACCGACCCGTGGAAGGCCACACCGAACGTGAAGGGCGAGGGCGGGCAGACGGTGCAGGTCACCGGCTCGGTCCAGGCGCTGGTCGGGGCGGCGGTCTGCCGCTCGGGCTCCACCACGGGGTGGCACTGCGGCACGGTCGAGCAGCACGACACCAGTGTCAGCTACGCCGAGGGCAAGGTGGACGGGCTGACCCAGACGACGGTGTGCGCCGAACCGGGCGACTCCGGCGGGCCGTACGTCTCGGGCGTCCAGGCGCAGGGCGTGACGTCCGGCGGCACCGGCGACTGCAAGACCGGCGGCACCACGTTCTACCAGCCGGTCAACCCGCTGCTCAGTGAGTTCGGCCTCACCCTGAAGACCGCCGAGGCCGAGTCCCCGGAGCCGCAGGGCAATGCCGCCCCGACGTGGGCCGCGGGCCGTGTGTACGAGGCGGGCGTCACGGTGACGCACGCGGGTGTGCGCTACCAGTGCCTGCAGACGCACCAGGCCCAGGGCCCGTGGGTCCCCGCCCACACCCCCGCCCTGTGGCAGCGGGTGTGACGAGGGGTCAGGGCTGCCCGGCGCCGGGGCGGCACGTGGCGCCGGCGCCGGGCGGGTCCGGCCGGTCCTCCGCGAGCAGCGCGTACGCGGTGGCGACGAACGGGTCGTGGGCGCGGAAGCGGCGGGTGCAGACGGCCGCCAGTGCCGTGCCGGTGTCGGGGCGGAAGCCGAGGAACGCCTGCTGGCCGAGGGTGGCGCCACTGTGGAAGAACATCGGCCCGCCGTCGGTGGGGTGACGGAACCAGGCGATGGTGTGCACGTGGCGGTGCGTCAGGCCCCGGCGGAGCACGGGACGGCGTACCGCGCGCAGGGCGGGGGCGAGCTCCGGTGGCGCGTCGCCCGGCCGCAGGTGGGCCTCCAGGAAGGCGAGCAGGTCGTACGGCGTGGCCCGCACGGCGCCGGCCGCCTGGAAACCGCCGGCGTCGAAGGGCGGCACGGGTGTCTCGCCGTCCTTGCCGTGCCCGACGGCGTCGAGCCCGGAGCCGTCCGCGCGCAGGGTCGTGCCGTCGAGGCCGAGCGGGCGCAGCACCTGGCCGGTGAGGAGGTCCTCCCACGGTGTGCCGGTCGCGGCGGCCAGGGCGTGTCCGAGGACGGCGACGCCGAAGTTGGAGTAGCGCCATCGGGTGCCCGGGCGGTGCCGTTGCCGGTGGCGCAGGTAGGCGTCGACGACCCGGTCGGCCGGGAAGCGGGCGTAGGGGTTGGTGCGCCAGGCGGGCAGTCCCTGGCGCAGGAAGCCGGCCGGGAGGGCGGGCAGGCCGGAGGTGTGGGTGATCAGGTGGGCGAGCGTCACCGGGGTCGCGCCGACGGGCCGTCCGCCGTCCAGGAGAGCGGTGGCCGGTTCGCCTCCGGACAGCACGCCGGCGTGGGTCAGCCGGGCCAGGAGCAGGCCGGTGAACGTCTTGCCGGCCGAGCCGATCTCGTAGCGCAGGTCCTCGCGGGGCAGTGGCGGGGGCGGGGCGGTGCCGCCGCTCAGGACGGTGCGGCGGCCACCGCGCGAGAGGGCGAAGACGACGTCGGGGGCGTCGGAGGCGGTGACGGCGTCCGCGAGCAGCCGGTCGTCCGGGCGGGCTTCGGCTGCCGGGGCGCGCGGGGTCTGGAGCGCGGACTCGGCACCCTGGCCCGCGGCCCGGTCCGCCGGTGTGGTCGCACGAGGACCCGGGTCCCCGGCGCCGGGCGTCCCGGGTTCGCCCGGCCAGGGAAGCGGCCGACGGGTCGTCACGACGCGTGCGCCAGGCCGGACAGGGCCCGGGACGTGGCCAGGACCGAGGCGAAGGCGGCCACCAGGGTCGGGTGGTAGACGATGTCGAACACCTCGTCGGGCGTGCCCTCGGGCATCGTGCGGATCGCGGGCATCGCTCCGTCGGGCTGCTGCGCGGCGGCGAAGGCCTGCCAGGCGCGTTCGTCCAGGGTGGGGCGGGGCAGGCAGGCGTCGACGACGAGGAGTTCGCCGAGCAGGTCCCAGCGCTCCAGGTCCAGCCAGTCGTCGATCCACACCGGCAGCCAGGTGGCGAGGTAGTCGGCGATGCCGGGCGGCAGGCCGTCCGGGTCCTCGCCCCAGTCGGTGAGGTGGAAGACGGTGTGGGTGACGTCGTAGGCGATGTGGCCCTCGACGGTCCAGGGCTCCGGGGTGCGGGCCAGCCAGGTCGCGCCCACGAGGTCGGCCTCGGGCGGGCGGGGGGTGAGGCCGTAGCGGCGCTGGAACGCGGAGAGGCCCAGCCGCCTGGTCGGGGTCGTCTCGAACGCGACCCAGCTGTCGAGCCGGTGGTTCAGTACGGCGGCCCGCTCGATGTCGGGCTGGCTGTAGCCGAGTTCCCTGAAGGGGAGGTACACCTCGAACGGGATGGGGGAGATCGGCTCGGTCCGCTGTCCGCGGACCAGCATCGTGCCGCCGTCGAGGGTCTCGCGCCAGGCGTGGTCGAGCAGCCGGCGGGCCAGCTCGGCCTGGCGGGAGCCGGCCACTCCCTCGCGGAACAGCACCTTGCAGATCAGCGCCAGTTCACCGACGGGCTTGAAGCGCTCCAGGAAGCCGACTTCGGGGTCGACGTCGGGCTCCAGGCGGAATCCGTCCCGGTGGGCCCACAGCCATTCGATGGCGCCCACTCCGACGGTGTGGATCAGGCGGGTGTCGGTCATACCGGTGCTCCTTGTCCGGCGGTGAGAGCCGCCGCGAAGGCCGCCATGAGGGTGGAGTGGTAGTGGTGCGCGAAGTAACGGCCCGGGTCGCCCGCGTCCCCCTCCTCGGGGAGTGCGCCGGACGCGTCCTGTACCGCCGCGATCCGCTCCCAGGCGTCGGCCGGTACGGCGTCGCCGGGCAGGCCGGGCACGCTCGCGGCCACGGCGAGCAGTTCGCAGCACAGGTCCCACATCCGCGCGTCCAGGCAGGTGTCGAGCCAGGGCGGCAGCCAGTCGGCGAGGTAGGCGGTGAGGTCGGACGGCACTCCCCCGGTGGTGGCGCGTCCCCAGTCGGTGAGGTGGAAGACGACGTGGGTGAGCGCATATCCGGCGGACCGCTCGAAGGTCCAGGGTTCCGGGAGGCCACCCAGCCAGGTGCGGCGCAGCACCCGCTCCGCGGACTCGTCCCGGTGCGTGCCGGCCCGTTCCCCGGCCTTGAGGACGCCCAGGCGGCGGGTCGGTTCCTGCTCGGTGAGCTGCCAGCCGCGGGTGCGGGCCACGGTGGCGGTGGCGGCTTCGTAGGCGGGGTGCCGGTATCCGGCCGCGGCCAGGGCGGCGTAGACCTCCAGGGGGTAGGTGGCGAACGGTTCCAGCCGTTGCAGCAGGAGGAACAGCTCGCCGTCGCCGGTCTGCCGCCAGGCGAAGGCCAGCAGGTCGGCCGCGCAGGCGTGCAGGGGGTCGGCGGCGGGCGTGCGGCGGGTGACGCTCGCGCAGACCTGGGCCAGCTCGCCGAGCGGCTTCCAACTGCTGTTGACCTGTCCGTCGGCGGCCAGCGCGTCCTCGCCGAGGGCGAAGTCCGCGCGGTGCGCGGACGCCCAGGCCAGCGCGGCCCGCGCCACCTGCCGGATCTCCGGGGCCTGTGCCGTCGTCACACCGGCGCTCCGGTGCGCAGGCGGCGGGCCGCCGTCACCTGGAGTGCGACGAGCGGGTCGTGGCCGCCCATCAGCTCCACGAAGTCCAGGCCCGATGCAAGACCGAGCGTTTCGGGGACGCCGTGCAGCAGGGTGAGCCAGCGGCCGGCACCGGCGGCCTGCCGCCAGTCCCTGCGGCGCACCGCGCGCACGAATCCGCGGGCGACGTCCACGGGGCGGCCCTGTGCCAGGCGGGACACGGCGCAGTCCTCGCCGGGCAGAGCGAGGGGGGCCAGCACGGCCAGTTGATGGGTCAGGACCTGCCAGCTCGCGCCGTCGAGCCACTCACCACCGGGTTCCGTGCCGTCGGTGGGGGCGGCGGCGGACGGCGGGTCGAGCACGCGCAGGGTGCGCCCCATGGCCCAGTGGCTCCACAGCACGGTGGGTGCCGCGTCGGGGCGGGGCGGGAAGGACTCCGCGGACTTGCGGAACACGGCGAGTTCGTCCGGGTCGGGCGGGGTGCCCAGCAGGACGGCCGGCAACAGCGCGTCGGCTCCCAGCACGCGGACGGCCGCGAGTGCGAGGCCTCCCTCCTCCACGTCGACCGGCCCGGGGGCGGCCGCTCGCGCGTGGTCTCCGCCCCGGAGGGCGGAGACCACACTGGAGGCGAGGCCCTGCACCGCGCCCTGCAAGAGGGTCGAAGTGCCAGACTGCTCCATTGACTACTCCCGTCGATCACTAGCCCTTCTTCGGGCGCGGGGTCGGCGGCGACAGCAGCAGCTTGGTTGCCCCGGAGGACAGTGCCAGTGCTGCGCACTCACGGCTGTCGCGGTAGACGCCGTCGAGTTCGGTCGGGTCGAGTGCCGCCTCGATGTCGACACTCGGGACGCCGGTCAGTTCCTCGATGACCTTTTCCTTGGAAGGCATAGCACCATCTCCTTGAGCTGAGCGAGTACCTTCACCTTTCGGATCTCCGGAATCGGACAAAGCATGCCAACTTTCTCAGAATTCACTTAAATAACATTTTCAACATCTCGCGCGTGCGTCACGCGCCGCGCGCCGCGACCCGCAGAGTCCGGACCGTGGAGTCGGCCGCGTCACAGCTGGACGCGGGCGCCGCTGACCGCGCAGGTGCAGTACCGGGTCGCCTTCCACGGCCGGGCCGCCCACCCCACGGGCAACCCGACCTAGGGGGTCGCGCGCAGGCGGCGCTCGTGGACCTGTTCAACGTGCCGGCCGTGCTGGGGCGGAGGCTGCCGGCGCCGCCAGCGCCCGCGTGTACCTGGGATCGTCCGACATCGGCAACGTCAGCACGCGGATGCCCGCCCTCCACCCGTTCGTCGCGATCACGGGCGAGGTACTCGCCTGCACCGCAACCGACGTCCTGCTGTCCGGAGAACTGCGCGAGGAGACCTGGACGCGGCACCGGGCGGTGTGAGTGGTTCGGCTCCGGCTGGGGAACCCGGCGAACGCTGTACCCACCGACCCCCTGGAGAGGGCCATGAGTCTGTTGCGAGTGCTCGGCCGCCCCATGCTGGCCTCGATGTTCCTCACGGGCGGCATGAGCTCCGTCCGCGACCCGAAGCAGGTCGCCGACGCCGCCGAGCCCGTCGTCCAACCGGTCACCGAGCGCGTCTCGGCCCTGCCGGACCGCACCGAGCAGGTCGTACGCCTCAGCGGCGCCGTGCAGGTCGCCGCGGGGCTGATGCTCGCCACGGGGCGCATGCCGCGTCCGGCGGCGCTGGCCATCGCTGCCACCCTGGTGCCCACCACGCTGGCCGGGCACCGCTTCTGGGAGGCGGAGGACCCCGAGGAGCGGGCACAGCAGCGCATCCACTTCTTCAAGAACCTGTCCATGCTCGGCGGGCTGCTGATCGCCGCCGACGACACCGGCGCCCGCCCCTCGGTGGTGTGGCGTGGCACGCACGCCGCCCGTGGTCTGCGGCGCGACGCGGGTCTGGTGCGCCGTTCCGTTCGCGCCACCGCACGGCCGGCCGCCGCGGCCGGGCGCGTCCGGGCCAAGCTCCCCGCCTGAACCACCTGAACCGCCGGTACGACACCGGCGGGACCGCACGTTGACCGCATGAGGCCGGGGGGACCCGAGCGCTGGAGGTGAAGGACATGGGACACGGAGGAAACGTCATCGACGAGCTGGTGACCGATCACCGCGAGGTCGAGGAGATGTTCGGCAGGATCGAGGCACTGCCGTCCGGCCACCAGGACCGCAAGGTGTACGCCGACCAGGTCACGATGGAGCTCGTACGGCACTCGGTGGCCGAGGAGGCCTACCTGTACCCGGCCGTCCGCGAGCACGTGGCCGGTGGGGACGCCATCGCCGACCAGGAGCTCCAGGACCACGCCACGGCCGAGCAGATCATGAAGGACCTGGAGGGCTGTGACGCGGGCGACGCCGACTTCGACCGGCTGATGGGCATGCTCATGAGCGAGATCCGCTCGCACATCGCCGACGAGGAGGGCAACCTCTTCCCGCGGCTGCGGCAGGCCTGTCCGATGGACGCGCTCAACGAGCTGGGCGACAAGGTGCGCAAGGCGAAGAAGACCGCTCCGACCCGGCCCCACCCGGCGGCCCCCGACAAGCCCCCGGCGAACAAGCTCCTGGCCCCGGGCACCGGGATGGTGGACCGGCTGCGGGACGCGCTGAGCGGCCGCGGCAAGTTCGAGTAGGGCAGTCGCCGTCACCGTCTGTGCGGGGTCCGTCGCCGAGGCGACGGGCCCCGCTTCCGTGTGCGTGTGAGTAACCACACTGTGACCTCAAGGCCCGTGCGCGGCAGAGGATTTGGAAGTGCGGGACGGCGGATCGAGATGCGGAGGAACCGCTTCTCCGGTCCTCTCTGCCACGATGGGCGGCGCCGTACCCGTCGAGGGGAGCCACCGCGCAGCGCGGCCGGTGTGCCCCGCCCCTCGTCCCCTTCTCCTGAGTCCTCCGACTCGTCTTCGAGTACCGCACTGTGTCTTCCTCCCCTCCCCCTGCCCTGCCCGGCTCACGCTCGCCCTGGCGGTCACTGCGGTACCGCAGCATGCGCTGGTGGTCCGTCGCGAACTTCGTGTCGAACGCCGGTACGTGGATGCAGCTCACCGTGCAGAACCTGCTGGTCCTGGAGATCACCGGGTCCGCCGCCGCGACGGGTCTCTCCATGTCCGTGCAGGCCGCCCCGGCGCTGCTGATCAGCGTGCTGGGCGGGGCCGCCGTCGACCGGTGGCCCCGCAAGCTGACGGCAGCCGTGAGCCAGGCGCTGCTCGGCGCGATCGCGTTCACCACGGCCGTCCTCGTGGCGCTGGACCGGATCGACATGACCTCGCTGATGGTGCTGGCCGCCGTCACGGGTGTCGTCGCGACCGTCGACAACCCGGCGTGCGCGCTGCTGGGCAATGACCTCGTGCCCGCGGAGGACGTGCCCTCGGCCATCGGCGTCGGGGCGCTGGTGCACCAGGCGGGCCGCCTGGTGGGAGCGGCCCTGGCCGGTGTCGCGGTCGGGTTCCTCGGCACGTCCGCCGCGTACTTCGCGAACGGCCTTTCGTTCCTCTTCGTGGCCTCGGTCATCCCCTTCCTGCGCCCCGCCGCCGGTGCGGTACGGCAGACCGGCCGGGAGCCCGGGGGCGTCGGCTCGGATCTGACCGTGCGCGAGGGGCTGGCCTACTTCGCGCGGCGGCCGCGCCTGGTCGCGCTGGCGGGTGTGACCGGGATCAGCGCGGTGTTCGGCCGCAACTACGGGCTCACCCTGGCCGTGCTGGTCACCGGGCCGCTCGCGGGAGGCGCCGGTTCGTTCGGCACCGTGTCGACCGTGCTCGCCGCCGGCGGCATCCTCGGCGCGGTTCTGGGCGCCCGGCTGCGCCGGCCGTCGGTACGGCTCGTGGGCGCGCTGGCGGCCGCGGGGGCGCTGCTGCAGGTGGTGGCGGGGCTGTCGCCGTCGCTGGCGGTGCTGATCGTGCTGGTACTGCCCATGGCCGTGGTGGAGTCCGTCTCCGACACCGCCGGTACGGCCGTCCTGCAGACCGACCCGCCCGCCCACCTGCGGGGACGGGTGCTGGGCGTGTGGGGCAGCATCGGCACGGTGTGGGGTCTGGGCGGCCCGCCCGCACTGGGCCTCCTCATGGAACTGGCCGGGCCCCGCGGCGCCCTCGTCACCGGCGGACTGCTCATCGCCGGCGCGATCGGGACGGGCTCCCTGCTGCGCCGGCGCCGGGCCGCGGCGCCGGTGGTGCTCCGCAAGGAGGAGCACGACACGCTGGGCAAGCCGGCGCTGAGCCCGGCCGCCTGAGCCAGGCTCGTCACCAGGGCCCGCGGGGTGTGTGGCCCCCGGCGGCGGCCGGCCGGGGCTGGGGGATGCTGCGCGGCCCTCGACGACTCCCGGCGCACGGCACACACCGGCAGGGCTGCGTCCCAGGCGTCCTACGGCCGCATCGCCGCCTTGGCCGCCACTGCCGCCCGGCGGGCCAGCAGGGTCGTGGAGCGGCCGTCGAGGTAGGGCAGGACCACGGCCTGGCCGCCCCAGGTGCGGAGCACCTCCGCTTCGGGCAGGTCCTGGACGGAGTAGTCGCCGCCCTTGACCCAGACGTCCGGCCGCAGCCGGGCCAGTACCGCCTCGGGAGTGTCCTCCTCGAAGACCGTGACGGCGTCGACACTGCCCAGCGCGGCCAGGACGCGGGCGCGGTCCGCCGCCGGGTTGAGCGGGCGGCCCGGGCCCTTGCGGCGGGCGACGGACGCGTCGGAGTTCAGGCACACGATGAGGCAGTCGCCGATGCGCCGGGCGCTCTCCAGCAGGCCGACGTGACCGGCGTGCACCAGGTCGAAGCAGCCGCCGGTGGCGACGACGGTACCGCCCCGGGACCGGACCCGCTCGGCGAGGCCGAACGCGTCGTGCGCGGGCTCGACCGCGGGGCCGGCCGCGGGCTCGGTCCGCCACAGGCCGGGGTTGCCCGCGCCGCCCGCCGCGACGAACGCGGCCGCCTCGGCGACGGCCCGTTGCAGCGCCTCCTCGGGCAGCAGGCCGTCGGCGAGGGCCGCCGCCGTCGTGGCGGCGCAGCAGTCGCCCGCGCCGCAGGGGTCCCCGGCGGCCCGGTAGGGCACGGGGACGAGCATCGGGGTGCCGGAGCCCGGCCGGACCAGCAGCACCCCGCGCTCCCCGAGGGTGACGGCGACCCCGGCGGCACGCCAGCGCTCGGCGAGCCGGGCCCCCCTCTCGGCGAACGCGCCCAGCGAGGTCTCCCCGGAGCCGGGGTGCAGCGCCTGTGCCTCGGCCGCGTTGGGGGTGACGAGGCGGGCTCCCGGCACGGGCGGGTCGCCCTTGGGGTGCGGGTCCCACACCAGGGGCGTACGACGGGCGGCGTCCTCCAGGAGCGGCCGCAGGACCCCGGCGGTGTGCCGGCCGTAGTCGGCCACCAGGACGGCGTGCGCGCCGGCCAGTGCGTCACGGACCGCGTCGCCGGGTTCGCCGGGGGTGCCGCCGCCCCGGTCGATGCGGACCACCGGCCGCCCGCCCGCGAGCACGCGGGTCTTGACCGGCAGGGTGCCGTCCAGCGGGATCTCCAGCAGGCGGACCCGGCCGCGCAGCCCGCGCCGTACCGCCTCGCTGGCCTCGTCGTCGCCGAGCGCGGTCACCAGGACCACGTCCCGGCCACCGCGGGCGGCGAGGGCGGCGGCCAGACCGGCTCCGCCGGGGTGGCGGCGGTCGCCGGTGACGTCGACGACCGGGGCGGGGGCGTCCGGGGAGAGGCGGGGGGAGACGCCTTCGATGTCCTCGTCGAGGAGCACGTCCCCGACGACGACGAGAGGGCGGGGCACGGTCATGAGGTGCTCCCGTGGGTGAGGACCGCGCGGCGTGCCGACCGTGCGGCTACGGCCGTGTCGAAGCACTCGCAGAGCAGGTGGACGGCTACGAGATGGATCTCCTGGACGTTCGCGGTGCTGCCGGCGTCGATGCACAGGGAGGCGTGGGCGGCTTCCGCGAGGGGGTTGGGGCCGCGTCCGGTCAGGGCCCACACGCGCAGTCCGGCCTGCCGGGCCGTCACGGCGGCGGCGATGAGGTTGGGGCTGCGCCCGGAGGTGGAGAGCAGCATGAGGACGTCGCCGGGGCGGCCGTGGGCGGTGACCTGACGGGCGTAGACGTGGTCGAACCCGTAGTCGTTGCCGATGGCGGTCATGCTGGACGTCTCGGCGTGCAGGGCGAGCGCGGAGTAGGCGCGGCGTTCCCGGCGGTAGCGGCCGACCAGCTCGGCGGTGAGGTGCTGGGCCTGGGCGGCGCTGCCGCCGTTGCCCGCGGCCAGCAGCCGTCCGCCGCCGGTGAGGACGTCGGCGAGACGGCCGCCCCAGTCCGCGACCCGGTCGAGGCCGTGCCTGCGGAACCCTCCGAGGGCTTCCTCCAGTGACCGGCAGTGCAGTCGCGCGGTTTCCAGGACGGGGTGTGCGGGGGGTTCGCTCATGTCGATCGGGCGTACCGCCGTCGGTGAAGGCGGCGAACCCGCACCTCCTTCGGATGTGGCACGTCGGGCCTTGGTGGCTGTCGTCGGGCGGGGAGCGGGGGCCGGGCGGTCAGCCGGCGCGGGTCGCGGCGGGCTCGGTGTCGAGGACTTCGCAGTAGGCGGCCTCGGTGGCGACGGCGACCTGGCCCCAGCCGTACCGGCTCAGGACGCGACGGCGGCCGGCCGCTCCGCAGGCGGCGCGGGCCGCCGGGTCGGCGAGCAGTGCGGCGACGGCGGCGGCCAGGGCCGCCGCGTCGCGGGGCGGCACCAGCCGCCCGGTGCCGGGGTCGGCGACGGTGTCGAGCTGCCCGCCGACCGCGGTGGCCACCACGGGCACGCCGCAGGCCATGGCCTCCAGCGGCACGATGCCGAAGGGTTCGTAGTCGGCCGGGCACACGACGACGTCCGCGGAACGCAGCAGCGACGGCACCTCCTCGCTGGGAAGGGCGCCGGTGAAGCGGACGCGGTCGGCGACCCCGGCGTCCCGGGCGATGCCGCGCAGCCGCCGCACCTCCGGGTCGCCGTCGAGCCGGTCGGCGGGCGGCCCGCCGACCACGACCAGCTCGGTGCCGGGCAGCCGGGCCAGTGCGGTGACGGTGACGGCGGTGCCCTTGCGCGGCACGAGCCGGCCCAGCTGGAGGATCCGGTGCGGGTGCGGGCCGCGCGGCGCGGCCGGGCCCTTCGGGGTGAACCGGTCGGTGTCGACCCCGCACGGCACGATGCCGACCTGGTGCGCGGGGATGCCCATGAGGGCTAGTTCACGGACCTCGTCCCGGCAGGTGGCGATGACGCGGTCGCAGCCCAGCCCGACCTCGATCTCGCCGGGGATCCGCTCCGGCGGGCTGGTGTCGGCGAGCCGCTGGTGCCGCCTCTTCACCGTGCCGAGGGCGTGGTAGGTGTGCAGCAGGGGCAGGTCGTGCTCGCGGGCCGCGCGCAGGGCGGCCAGGCCCGACATCCAGTAGTGGGAGTGCACGACGTCGGGGGTCCGGGTGCGCCAGGCGCGGGCGAGGTGGCGGCCGAAGGCGTCCATGTGCGGCAGGAGCTCGTCCTTGGGGAGAGGCTCGGCCGGCCCGGCGGGTACGTGGTGCACCTCGACGCCGTCGCGCAGCTCCACCCGGCAGGGCAGGTCGGGCGCGTTGCGGCGGGTGTGGACGGTGACGCGGTGGCCGCGGTCGGCGAGTGCGGCGGCGAGGCAGGCGACGTGAACGTTCTGTCCGCCGGCGTCGACGCCGCCGAGTGCGGCCAGGGGGCTGGCGTGCTCGGAGACGAGCGCGATGGCGAGGACGCCCGGGTCGAGCGGGTCGCCGCCGCGCGGTCCGGCGGGGAGGGGGGTGAGGGACGGGGTCATGAGCACACCTCCGTGATCAGGCGCTCCCAGTCGGCCAGGAAGCGCTTGAGCCCGTAGCGTTCGAGGGCCGCCTGCCGGGCGCGGGCTCCGTCCGCGGCCGCCGCCTCCGGTTCGTGGAGGTAGCGGCGGGCGGCGCGGGCCAGGACGTCGGGGCGGGTGGTCAGGGTGCCGGCGTTGGGCGGGACCGCCTCGACCGCCTCAGTGGTGGCGAGCGCCAGCACGGGCAGGCCGAGGTGCATCGCCTCCAGCAGGGACAGGCCGAGTGAGGTCCAGCGCACCGGGTGCAGGTACATGCGGCGTTCGGCCAGGGCCGTGTGCAGCTCGCTCTGGGGAAGATCGGCCGTGCGGCAGCGGTCGGCCGGCAGGGCCAGGTGTCCGGCCAGGCCTTCGGTGCCCATGCCGAAGACGTCGAGCGGCACGGCCTCGGCCAGGACGGGCAGCAGGTCCGTTCCGGTGTACCGGGCGCGTCGCACGGGTTCGTTGACGACGACGGCGGCGCGGGCGAGCCGGCCGCTGTAGCGGTGGCCCGGGTCGACGATGCCGTGCTCGATGACCTCGGTGCGGGTGGTTCCGCAGTCCCAGAACAGCCGGTTGAAGTGGGTGACGTGGACGAGCGTCAGGTCGTCGCGGCCGGCGCACGGGTGCCGGGTGTCCGGCACGTCGCCGTCGGGCGCGTTGTGCTCCAGGTACACCGCGGGTACGTCCCGGCCGGGGCGGCGCCCGCCGAGCCACCGTTCGGCCAGCGCCGACTCGTGGGGCCGCTGGAGAAGGACCAGGTCGACCTGCGTGTCGCGGAGTTCCTCGGGAGTGACCTCGCGGACCGAGGCCGGCCAGGTGAAGGTGCGGGCCCGCCCGAGGCCGTCCGGGCCGCGGCCGGGGGTGACCGGGACGAGGTAGGTGTGCGGGCCCTGGACGAACGCGGTCGTCCACGAGCCGTGCACGTGCCACAGCAGGATGTTCATACGGCCGCTCCTCGCTGGGTGTGTTCTCCCCGGTCCGCCGGGTGGCCCGTGAGGGCCGCCACGGCGGCGAGCACCTCGGCGTCGCCGATGCCGTCGAGGCAGGGGTGTCCCGGCACCGGGCAGTGCCGGGCGCGGGTGTCCGCGCATGCGGCGTGCGGGTCGCCGAGCAGGATGTGCGGTACGCCGTAGGGGGCCCACCGTTCGGCCGGCACGACCGGGGCGAAGAGGCTGACGACAGGCGTGCCCACGGCGGCGGCCAGGTGCGCCGGGCCGGTGTTGCCGGCCACCACGGCCCGGGCTTCTGCCAGGACTCCGGCCAGCTGCGGCAGGTCGGTGGCGCCGCCGAGGTCCAGGGCGTGCCGCCCGGCCACCCGGGCGGTCAGCTCGCGCTCGGCGCGCCCGCCGGTGACGACCACGCGGTGCCCGGCCTCGGACAGCGCGGCCACGGCACGTGCCGCCCGGCCCGGTGTCCAGGCCCGTGCGGGCACGGCCGCGCCGGGATGGAGGACGACGTACGGTCCGGGCCCGGTGAGGTGGGTGGTGTGCGGCGGCGGCAGGACGCGCAGCCGGCCGTCGTCGCCGTGCGGAAGCTCGAAGCCCGCGGCGCGGGCCAGGTCGAGGGCGGCCAGAGCCTCGTGACGGTGCGGCCGTCTGCGGTGCCGCAGGTCGAGGAGTGCGCCCGGGTAGTCCTCGCAGTCGGCGGCGGTCCGTCCGATCCCGGCCAGTTTCAGCAGGAGGGCGATCGGCAGCGGGCTCTGGTGGTAGGACACCAGCACGATCGCGCGGTCGAAGCGGCCTGCCGAGAGCGTCTCCATCAGCTGCCGGGTGGCCGCCCGGGTGACCGGGGGCGGCTCCAGGCCGACCCAGGGGGCGTCGAACGTCAGCACCTCGTCGACGTCGGGGAGCATCCGCCCGGCCGGGGCGCCCTGGGGTCCGCAGAGCAGCGCGGTGTACGAGGACCCGGCGGCGACGGCCCGTACGGCGGGGCCCGCCAGGAGTACGTCTCCGGAGCTGTCGAGGCGGACCACGAGGGTGCGGGGTAGGCGGCTCGGCGTCATCGCGGCTCCCGGGCCGCGACGGCCCTGGCGAGGACGAGACGCACGGCCGTCGGCAGGTCCGGTGCCGTGGCCTCTGCCTCCTCTGCCTCTTCGGCACGGGTGACGCCCGTGGGAACCAGGACCCCACGGGCCCCCGCGGCCCGCGCCGCCTGCATGTCGGCTCCGATGTCGCCGATGACGGCGGTGCGTTCCGGCGGGACGGCGAGTCGGCGGCACGCGGCCAGGATCAGGCCGGGGGCCGGTTTGCGGCAGTCGCAGCCCTCCTGCGGCACGTGCGGGCACACGGCCCAGACGGCGAACGGCCCGAGCAGCTCCTCCACCCGCAGCCGGACGGCCTCGACCTCGCGCCGGGTCAGCAGTCCCCGGCCCACGCCCGACTGGTTGGTGACGACACCGACGGGCACCCCGGCGGCGCGCACGGCGTCCACGGCCTGCCGGGCACCGGGCATGAGCGCGACCCGCGACGGGTCGCCGTTGTAGGGGACGTCGGAGACGAGCGTGCCGTCGCGGTCGAAGAGGACGGCCGCGGGCAGTGGGCTGCCCGGATCGTACGGGCGCTGCCGCA
Organism: Streptomyces qaidamensis; assembly: GCF_001611795.1. Lineage (NCBI taxonomy): Bacteria > Bacillati > Actinomycetota > Actinomycetes > Kitasatosporales > Streptomycetaceae > Streptomyces > Streptomyces qaidamensis. Next base: position 436,120 of record NZ_CP015098.1, read on the forward strand.
CCTGCCCGGGGAGCAGCCAGGGGCCGGGGCGCGGCGTCATGACCGCAGCCGTTCCCGGGCCGCCGGGCGGGTCACCGGCGTCGGCTCGCCGCTCCGGAACGGGGTGTGCGGCCGGGCCTTGCGGTGCACGAGGCGCCCGCGCAGCCAGTGCCAGGTCGCGGCGGGCGGGACGAGGGCGCTGGTCATCGTCATGGTGAGCACCTCGTCGCGGGTGCGCGGTCCGGGCAGGATGCGGGCGAGGGCGAACTCGGCGGTGCCGGCCAGCCAGGTGGCCGCGCAGGCCGCGGCGGCCCGGTGCCGGCCGAGCAGGGCGCAGCCGAGCGCCGTGACTCCCGCTCCGGTCACCGCCAGGTGCAGGGGCAGGCGCCCGCGGGGGGCCTCCGCCCGGCGCCACCAGTGACGGCCGTGCAGCCGGGTCATCAGCACGTCGTCGGCGTTGCCGGCCTGGAGGCGCACGGAGATCCAGCGCCCGGCCTGCCGTACGGGGTGGGTGGTGGTGCGCCGGCCGGTGGTGAGCGTCCAGCCGGCGTCGAGCGTGCGCAGGGCGAGGTCGGCGTCCTCCCGGAAGGCCCGCCGGAAGCGTTCGTCGAATCCCCCGACGGCCACCAGCGCGTCCCGGCGGTAGGCCATGTCGGCGGTGATCCAGCGGGCGTCGGCGAGACCGGCCGTGTTGCGTTCCCAGTCGGTGGGGCGCCGGCCGGCGGGCAGGGGCACCTCGATGCGGGCGGTGATCCCGGCGGTGCGCGCGGTCGCCGCGGCCAGGTCCAGGGTCAGGTCGTCGCCCCAGGTGGGTCCGGGGACGACGTCGTCGTCGATGAAGACGATCCAGGGCACGTCACCGGCGGCCCGCCAGCCGAGGTTGCGTGCGGCGGCGGGTCCGCGTGCCCCGCCGGGCACGACGACGGTGCGGGCGCGCAGGGACGGCGGGACGGCGGCGGTGAGGGCGGTCCGCTCCGTGTCGGGCCGGTCGTCGACGAGGACGATCCGGGCCGGGCCGGGCCCGGTGGCCCCGGCGAGGGCGTGCAGGCATGCGCCCAGGCTGGGCCGTCCGAGGGTCGGGATCACCACGGCGTACTCGGCGTCGGGTCCGGTCATAGGGGGCCTCCGGCGTCGTCGCTGCGGGGGTCGGTACGGAAGAGGTCGCCGCGCCGGATCGCGTACGGGCCGATGGCCAGCAGGTCGACGGGCGAGGAGCCGAAGCACTCCAGGGCGTCGCGCGGGTCGTCGACCATGGGCCGGCCGGCCGTGTTGAGGCTGGTGTTGACGACCACGGGCAGGCCGGTGAGCCGCTCGAACTCGCCGAGCATGGCCGCGACCAGCGGTTCGCGGGCCGGGTCGACGGTCTGGATGCGGGCGGTGCCGTCGACGTGCACGACGGCGGGGACACGCTCCCGCCACGCGGGGGCCACGTCGTGGACGAACAGCATGTACGGGCTGGGCAGCGGGCCGTCGAAGAGGTCGGCTGCGCGGTCGGCGAGGACCATGGGGGCGACGGGCCGGAACTGTTCGCGGCCCTTGACGTCGTTGAGCCGTTCCAGGTTGCCCGCGTGGCCGGGGTGGGCCAGCAGGGAGCGGTGCCCGAGGGCCCGGGGGCCGTACTCGGATCGGCCCTGGAACCACGCGACGATCCCGTTGTCCGCCAGGGCGCGGGCGACGGTGGCGGCGATGTCCGGGGGCCGTTCGAAGGGGACGGCGGCGGCCTTCAGCCAGGCTCCGAGTTCGGCGTCGGACCACTCCCGGCCGAGGTCGGCACCGGTCATGGCCTCCGGCTCGTCGCCCTCCACTGCGGACAGCAGCAGGGCTCCGCCCAGGGCGGTCCCGGCGTCTCCCGCGGCGGGCTGCACCCACACCCGGGAGAAGGGGCCCTCACGGGCGATACGGGAGTTGGCGACGCAGTTGAGGGCGACGCCGCCGGCCAGGGTGAGCACCCGGTCGTGGGTCCGGCCGTGCAGCCAGCGCACCAGGTCGAGCAGGGTCTCCTCCAGCACGGCCTGGGCACTGGCGGCGACGTCGGCGTGGTCCTGCGTCCACGGCTCGTCGGGCCCGCGGGGCGGACACAGCTCGTGCCAGGGCACGCCGGTGGCGTGGAAGCCGCCGTCTCCGGTGGGGTACACGTGGCGGCGCAGTTCGGCGAGCATGCGCGGCCTGCCGTGGGAGGCGAGGGCCATGACCTTGAACTCGTCGGAGGAGCGCAGGAAGCCGAGGTGTTCGGTGAGCTCCTCGTAGACCAGGCCGAGCGAGTGCGGCAGGTCCTGGGCGTGCAGCGCCTCCAGGCGGGGGCCCACCCGGCGGGCGGCCAGGTGGGATGCGCGTTCGCCACGGCCGTCGAGGACCAGGACGGAGGAGTTCCCGGCGTCCGGCGCGGCGAAGGCGCTGGAGGCGGCGTGGGCCATGTGGTGCGGGACGAAGCGGACGAGGCCGGGGTCGAGACCGGGCAGGGCGGTCTTGAGGAAGGCGGGTGCCTCGCGGGCGTAGGTCAGCCGCAGGTGGTCCCAGGGGTCGTCCAGCCCCATGTCCGCGGCGGGCCGGGCGAGTCGGGGGTCGAAGGAGTAGGTGACCGCGTCGAGGTCCTGCGGGCGCAGCCCGGCCCGCTTCAGGCACCAGGCCGCGGCCTGCTCGGGCAGTTCCCAGGCGGAGAACGGCAGGGGCCTCTTGCCGTGCTTGCGCCGTGAGAACCGCTCCTCCTCCGCGGCGGCGACGGTCCGTCCGTCGATCACCAGGGCCGCGGCCGGGTCGTGGAAGAGGGCGTTGATTCCGAGGATGCGCATGGGGAGGCGGGCCTTTCGGCGGTCGGGGACATCGGGGCGCGGGGGTGCGGTGTACCCGGGCGGGGTCACTCCTCGGTGCCGGCCTCGCGGAACCAGGCGATGGTGCGCCGCAGCCCCTCCTCGGCGCGGACCTGCGGGTCCCAGCCGAGCTTGTCGCGGGCCAGGGTGATGTCCGGGCAGCGCACGGCCGGGTCGTCCACCGGGCGTTCGATGTAGCGGATCTCCGAGGAGCACTCGGCGAGTTCGACGACCAGGCGCGCCAGGTCGAGCATGGTGATCTCGGTCGGGTTGCCGATGTTGACGGGGCCGCGCATGCCGTGGGCGGCGGCGGCGAGGATGCCGCGCACGGTGTCGTCGACATAGCACAACGACCGGGTCTGGCGGCCGTCGCCGGTCACGGTGAGCGGCTCACCGGCCAGGGCCTGCCGGACGAAGGTGGGCACCGCGCGTCCGTCGTGGCCGCGCATCCGGGGGCCGTAGGTGTTGAACAGCCGCACGATGCAGGTGTCGGTGCCCTGGGCGTCGGCGTGGGCGGTGGTCAGCGCCTCGCCGAAGCGTTTGGCCTCGTCGTAGACGCTGCGCGGGCCGACGGGGTTGACGTTGCCCCAGTAGCGCTCGTCCTGGGGGTTCTGCAGCGGGTCGCCGTAGACCTCGGAGGTCGAGGCGAGGACGAAGCGGGCGCCGCAGGAGTGGGCGAGTTCCAGGGCGTTGCGGGTGCCGAGGCTGCCGGTCTCCAGCGTGTGCAGCGGGAGGCGCAGGTAGTCCGCCGGGGACGCCGGGGAGGCGAAGTGCAGGACGAGGTCCGGCGGCCGCTTGATCCGCAGCTCCTCGGCGACGTCGGCCTGGACGAGCGTGAAGCCGGGCTGTTCGAGCAGCGGCGCTATGTTCTCGGGCCGGCCGGTGCTGAAGTCGTCCACGCAGGTGACGGCCGCGCCGGCGTCCAGCAGGGCGGCGCACAGATGGGAACCGACGAACCCGGCGCCGCCGGTGACGACGGCGTGTTCCCAGTTCCGTGAGAGGGCGGTGGTCATGTCGGTCACTCCTCCGTCGGCGGCGGCGCGCGGCACGACGGCCGCTGCGGTCCGGCGAAGGGCTGGCCGGAGGGCCGTCGAGCCCGCGCTCAGCCTCCGACGACCCTGCGCGCACGGCACGGCCATGTACGGCAAACCGGTGAGTCACGGAGGGTGAGGAGCCGGGGAACGGGGCGGTCCGCGTGGGCCGGATGCGTGGCCGGGGCGGAGGGAGGGCCGGGCGAGGGCCGTCCGTGCGGAGCATCGCCGGGCAAGGGCCGTCCGTGCGGAGCATCGCCGGGCGGGCACAGGCCGCCCTCCGGCGGGGCGGACACCACCGGCGGTGCCCGTCGGAGACCGGCGGCAGGTGGGAGTACCGGTCGGTGGCCGGGGAGGCCCGGGTGTCAGGCGATCAGCGTGCGGCCCGGGTTCAGGCGGTCGAGGAGCTGGTTCTGGTGCAGGTCGGCGACGGGGGCGAGGAGGTCGGGGTGGCGCAGCAGGGCCGCGGCACTCCGGTCGCCGTCGTCGGGGGCGGTGAGGCGGCGGAACTCGGCCGGTGCCGCGGTGCTGTGGCTGCCGTCGGCGAGGGCGGCCACGGCCCGGGCCGCCAGCTCCGGGTCGGTGAGCAGACAGGCCGCCCAGCTGGCCACGACCTCGTCCACCCAGGTGCGCCAGGCGTGTGCGTCCGGGTCGTCGCCGAGGGCCGCGTCGGCGCCGGTGACCCAGTCGAGCCGCCCGGAGCCGCCGGGTCCGGCCATGTCGAGCAGGGCGGCGTCCATCGCCGTCGGGTACCTGAGCCAGGCCGCGACCGTCACGGCCTGGCGGGCCTGGACCTCGCACAGGGCCGAGGCCAGGGCGCCGCCGGAGGCGGGGAAGGCGTGGGTCAGCCACTGGGCGGTGGCCGCGATGACCGGGGAGAGATCTGCTTGCACTGCCGGGCCGTCCGGAGGAAGGGAGCGGGGATCTGGTCGTAGACGGTAACCGCCGCATCCGGAGCCCGGACGTGACCGGGACCTCGTCCGGGACGTGGCCTCGGCCACATCGGCCGACGGGCGAAGCCGCACCGCCGCGGCGGCTCGTTTCGCGGCAGAGGGGCCGGGCACCCGGCCCGCGTGTTCCCCCACGGCCGCGAACCCGCTGGTCCGGCCCGGCGCGCAGGTGCCCGGTCGCCGGTGCGCTCGCTGCGCTTCGACGGCTGGATCGCGGGGATCGGCACGACGTCCGGTGTCCGGGTGGTGCTCGGGCACTGGCCGCGGTCGCCGTGGGGGCCGTTCAGCGATGTGATGGTCGAGGAGGCCGGCGGACGCCGGCTGCTGCTGGCGCCGACCGGCGAGACTGCGGACTTCGTCGCCGGTACGTACGTCTTCGACGAGGTGCGGGTCGTACCGGTCGGGGTGCGGGTCGCCGGCCGCCGGCACTGGACCGTGACCGCCCCGCCGCTCCACCTGCGCTTCAGCACGGGCCGCCGGAATCTGCCGGGCCTGGCGCTGCGGGCGGTCCCGGGCCGGCTCGCCACCCGTCCGGGCTGGATCGCGCTGTGGGACCGGCCCGCCCGTCTGCTGCTGGGAGCGCGCACCCACGGCAGCGCCCGGGCCGGACGGCACCAGTGGTACGGCGCCCGGGATCTGCACCCGGTCACCTCGGCCACCGTCACCTACGAGGGCGAGAGCCTCGGTGCCCTCGTCCCGGTCGAGCCCCCCGTGCGCTTCGGGACCGGCTCGACGCCCCGCCCTCCCTGCCTCGTGCGGATCACCACGACGGTGGCCGTGGAGCAGGACCGGAGTACGACAGGAGCCGCGTCATGACGGAACAGCGAGCGGATTCGCCGGGCGCCGAGCGTGCCCCGGCCACCGACATGTCCCTGCTGGGCATCTACCTCAACGACCATCTCGCCGCTTCCACCGCCGGGACCGCGCGGGTGCGCTACCTGCTGCGCTCGTGCCGGGGCTCGGCGCTCGCCGACGCGCTGGCCCCGGTCGCCGCCGAGATCGCCGACGACCGGACGAGCCTGCTGCACATCATGCGGCGGCTGGACGTCCCGGTACGCCGCTACAAGGTCTACGCGGGCCGGGCGGCCGAGCAGGTGGGGCGGCTGAAGAGCAACGGCAGCCTGGTACGGCGGTCCCCGCTGAGCACTCTCTGGGAGCTGGAAGCGCTGGCGCTCGGTGTGGAGGGCAAGATGGCGGGCTGGGAGACGCTCCGCGATCTGGCCACCACGGACGAACGCCTCGACGCCCGGCAGCTTGACGAACTCATCGAACGGGCCCGGCGGCAGCACGCCACGCTGGAGGCACTGCGCCACAAGCAGGTTCTGGTCGCCTTCCGCGCTGCCTGAGGGACCGGGCCGGGCTCACCAGAACCTGCTGCTGAGGGCGGGCTGATGGGCCAGTTGTACGGCGTCGCGCAGCCGTAGCGCGACCGTGATGGTGGCGCGCAGGGCGGACGGGCGTACGGTCTGGGCGGTCTCGGTGGCGAGGACCAGCAGGCAGGCCGCCGCCTGTTCGACGACCGAGACCGGCAGGGTGAAGTCGTTGTCGGCGGCCGTGCGGAACGCCTTCAGGGGGATCGCGGCTCCGTCGATGGCCCGGTGCGCGGCCTGCTCCAGGTGCTGTGCGGCCTGTTCGCACACGGGGGCGGGCAGGGCGATGGTGCGCTGGAACGGTGAACTCGTCATGACCCGACTGCTCCCCCGGCGGTGGCCGGTTCTGTCGGCCGGCGGCGGGATTTCACCGTCCCGCGTGACCGGCGCGTGGCGCATGTCCTGGAGTCGGAACGCCCCTTGAGGATCGAGAAGGAGCTCGTATGACCGTCTGTTCCGATGTCGTGGCCCGGCTCACCGGACGGGCGGTCAGCGATGCGAGACCGCTGTCGGTGGCTCTCACCGAGGTCACTCTCGACGACGGGCGGGTCGTGGTCGTCAAGCGGTCAGCCGAACCGGGGGCGGCGCGGGCCGAGGCGGCGGGGCTGCGGTGGCTGGCCGCCGCCGGCAGCGTGCCGCTGCCGGGCGTGCACGGGCACGAGGAGGGCCGGCTGGTCATCGACCGCATTGCGCAGGGGCGGCCGAGCCGGGAGGCGGCCGTGCGGTTCGGCCGGGACCTTGCGGCGCTGCACGCCGCCGGGGCGCCCGCGTTCGGGGCGTCGCCACCGGGCGGGCCGGTGGACGCGTACATCGGGCTCGCGCCGATGCGCAACGAGCGGGGCACCGACTGGCCGCCCTGGTACGCCGAGCAGCGCGTGCTGCCCTATCTGCGGCGGGCGGTCGACCAGGGCACGGTCCTGGCCGGTGAGGCGGCCGTCGTGGAGCGTCTGTGCGAGCGGCTGCCCGCGCTGGCGGGGCCGGCCGAGCCGCCCGCGCGGCTGCACGGCGACCTGTGGAGCGGCAATGTGCTGTGGGCGGCCGACGGACGGGTGTGGCTGATCGACCCGGCCGCGCACGGCGGGCACCGGGAGACGGATCTGGCGATGCTGCGCCTGTTCGGCTGTCCGCATCTGGAGCGGGTGCTGGACGGCTACCAGGAGGTGGCGCCGCTCGCGGACGGCTGGGCGGGCCGCGTCGGCGTGCACCAGCTGTTCCCGCTGCTGGTGCACGCCGTGCTGTTCGGCCGGGACTACGCGGAACAGGCCCTCGCGGTGGCCCGTTCGGCCCGGGAGGGGTGACCCGTCAGCGGGTCACGACGTGCCGTTCGTCGGGGACGCAGTGGGTCATCGTGAGGCCCTCCACGTCGCGCGGCTCGTTCTTGCCGAGGTTGGCGAGGCGTTCGCGGTCCTCGTCCGTGAGGTCCTGGCTCGCCAGTGGCTCCAGTCCGGCCACGTCCTCCGGGCCGATGCCGAGTCCTTCGCCGACCCGCAGACCGAGGTCGTTCTCGACGAGCAGGAAGTGCCAGACCATGCGCTCCTGGATCGCCCGGTCGCACTGAGACAGTTGACCGATGAAGTTCTTCACCAGATCCTCGCGCTCCCAGTCCTCCAGCAGCAGGTAGCGCTGCCCGGCCTGGAGGTAGTCGTTGGTGCGGGGGATGCGCTTGCGGGTGAGCCGGCCGGTGATCTCGGGACCCTGCTCGTCGTGGGTCGGGTACCGCGCCTCGCGCAGGCCGCCGGTGATCGACGGCTCGTAGTTGACGTGCGGGTTCTCGCCCCCGCCGTCCACGTGGTAGGCCATCTGGCCGTCGCGCTGGTTGGTGCGCACGTCCGCGTTCTTGGCCTGGTTGACGGGGAGCTGCAGGTAGTTGGGGCCGACCCGGTAGCGCTGGGTGTCGCTGTAGGAGAAGGTCCGGCCGATGAGCATCTTGTCGTCGGAGAAGTCCAGGCCGTCGACGAGGACGCCGGTGCCGAAGGAGATCTGCTCGTTCTCGGCGAAGAAGTCCTGCGGCATCCTGTCGAGCACCATCCGGCCCACCGGCTTCGGCGGGAAGTCCTGCTCGGGCCAGGTCTTGGTGTCGTCCAGGGGGTCGAAGTCGAGCTCCGGGTGGTCGTGGTCGTCCATCATCTGGACGAGCAGCTCCCACTCCGGGTGGTCACCGCGGGCGACCGCCTCGTACAGGTCCTTGGTGGCGTGGCCGAGGGTGTCGGCCTGGACGTTGGCCGCGTCTTCCTCGGTCATGCTGCGTACGCCCTGCTTGGGCATCCAGTGGTACTTGACGAGCTTGGTGTCGCCGTCGGGGTTCACCCACTTGTACGTGTTGACACCGAAGCCCTGCATGTGGCGGTAGTCGGCGGGTATGCCGCGCGGGCTGAACAGGTTGACCAGCATGTGCATCGCCTCGGGCGTCTGCGACATGAAGTCGAAGATGCGGCCCGGCTGCTGTTCGAAGGTCACCGGGTCCGGCTTGAGGGCGTGGATGACGTCCGGGAACTTGATGGCGTCGCGGATGAAGAAGACACCCAGGTTGTTGCCGACCAGGTCCCAGTTGCCGTCCTCGGTGTAGAACTTGACGGCGAAACCACGCGGGTCGCGGGCCGCCTCGGAGGAGTCGCGGCCGCCGATGACGGTGGAGAAGCGGACGGCGACATCCGTGCGTTTGCCGCGCTCCTGGAACAGCCTGGCCCGGGTGTAGCGGCTGATGGGCTCGTCGCCCCAGGTGCCGTAGGCCTCGAAGTGGCCGTAGGCGGTGACGCCGCGGGCGTGCACGACGCGCTCGGGGATGCGCTCCCGGTCGAAGTGGCTGATCTTCTCCAGGAGCTGGTAGTTCTCCAGCGTGGCGGGGCCGCGGGCGCCGACCGTGCGCTGGTTCTGGTTGTCGTAGACCGGATGGCCCTGGCGGTTGGTGAGTACCTTGCGGTCGTCGCCCGGAGCGGGGCCGGTACCGGATACGTCCGTCATGTGCGTGGGCTCCTTCGGCTCGTGACCGGCGCCGGCCGGGCCGGTGCCGTGAGCAACCGCCCGGCCGGTCCTGGCGGGACGGGCCGGGTACCCGCAACCGCGGGGTCACTCACGTCCACGTGACCCGGCGCGCCACTCCCGGCGGAGGGAACCCATGTCAGCGAGGAGGGCGGGCCGGCCCTCACCGTAGGTGACGACGGCCGCGTACACCGTGTCCACGGCCGCCCGGAGCGGGTCGGGTTCGGCGGCGCCGCTCACGGCGGGGAGGGCCACGTGCGGTTGCGAGATACGCAGGGACGGACCCGGCGGCCCGAAGCCGACGAGCATGCCGTACCGGCCGGTTCCGGGGCGGGCGGTGGGCCCGTAGCTGTCCGGGTCGCCGTGGACGTGGATCTGCCCGTAGTGCACATGGGCCTCTTCCCCGACCGGCCTGCGCACGATCAACTCCTTCTCGCCCGGGGATGCGATGGTGGACTGCCGGCATCGTGGCGTCCGCCACTGACAACGGGGCCGGGCCACAGGAGGGGCGAAGCGTGCGGCACGTCTACTGGATCGGGGGCGGGAGCGGCGCGGGCAAGTCCACGATCGCCCGCCGGCTGGCCGGCCGGCACGGCTGGCGTCTCTACGCGACCGACGATGTGATGGCGGATCACGCGCGTCGGACCACCGCCGCGGAGGCGCCCCTCCTGCACGCGTTCATGGCCATGGACATGGACGAGCGATGGCTCCGCCGGTCCCCTCGGACCATGCTCGACACGTTCCACTGGTTCCGGGGCGAGGCCTTCGGTTTGATCGTCGAGGATCTCGCGCGGATGCCCAGGGAGACGCCTGTCGTCGTCGAGGGATTCCGCCTGCTGCCGCACCTGGTGGAGCCGCTCACCGAGCCCGGACACGCCGTCTGGCTGCTGCCCACACCGGAATTCCGCCGGGCCGCGTTCAGGAGCCGTGCCGCATCCGAGGGGAGTTTCACCCAGCGGACCGGTGATCCGCTGCGGGCGGAGCACAACATCGCCGTCCGGGACGCCCTGTTCACCGAGCGGCTGCACGAGGAGACCGCGCGCCTGGGGCTGCCCGCCCTCACCGTGGACGGCACGCTGACGGAGGACGAACTCGCCGAGCGGGTCAGCGAGATCTTCCGGCTCTGAGGCTCAGAAGTTCTGACACGGAGGCTCTGACACGGAGGAAGCCCGGACCCCCGCGGGGTCCGGACCTTCGGGGGCCGGTGAGCCTCAGCCTCCGTCGAGGCGGGCGCGCAGCAGTCCCTTGCCCAGTTCGGCGCCCTTGCGGCTGTCCGCCTGGGCCTTGCGGAACAGGTCCGCGACCTCGGTGTCCTTGGCGCGCTCCGCGTCCTGGATGTAGCTCTCCAGGCGCAGGGCATTGTCCAGGCACGCCTCGACATACCAGATCAGGTTGTAGTCCTTGTCCTGCGTACCGGTCACACCGCCGGTCTCCGATCCACTGCTCATGCGGGCCTCCTTATCGCGGAGCGGACCTCTTCAGGCGCCGGACGGGTACCCCTCCTCCTGTGGGGCACACAGTCGATTCCGGTCACAGGCGGTGACGGCGGGATCACGGTCACGGGCGTCGGACGGTCAGACCCGTACGCATCATCAACTGCCCTCTCCTGTACGGCAATTAGGACACTTACCTCGGAAACCCCCAGACGCCGGTCACTTTCGGAACGAAGTGGCGCGACACCGTGCGAGACCGGTCGATGACGGTGTGTACTGTGCTGCGGGGCTCTCACCAGAGCACCTCGAACCCGCCCCTGCCCGACTCCCTCCTGGAATCGACTCGATGATCGAAGTACCGGACCTGGCTGTCGGCGCCCTCGCCCTCGGCACACTGTCCGCGTTCGCCCTCGGCGGCGGCCTGCTGCGCTCACGGCGGCAACTGGCCGCGCAGCGCGCCAAGACGGTCGCACTGCGGGCCCAACTCGAAGGGACGTCGCGGGCGTTCACTTCCGAGGTCGAGCATCTGGCGGCGCGGCGGGTGCCCGCCGCGGCCCGGCAGGCCGCACATTCCCACGTCACCGAGCCCGGCCCGCTGAACCCGCAGCTGGCCGGTTCGCCGCTGGGTTCCGCCCTGGAGCAGGTCCTGAAGGGCCTGCACGCCGAGCTGGCCGCGCAGCGCACCCGGATCGACGCGGCGGCGCAGGCCGGGATGCGCGGGGCCACCCGGGAGATCCAGGCGGCGCTGTACCGGTTGCAGGACGCCCTGCGCGGACTGCAGCAGCGCTACGACGACCCCGAGCTGGCCCAGACCCTGTTCGAGCTGGACCACGAGAACGAGCAGTCGCTGCGGCGCGCCCAGATCGCCGCGGTGGTGTGCGGGGCCTGGGTGGGGCTCGCCCGGGAGGAATCCCACCTCGTGGACGCGGTGACGGGAGGTCAGGCCCGGCTCGCGGGCTACCGGCGCGTCCGGGTCAGCAACCACCTCGCGGCCGGTACGGCTCTGGTGTCGCACGCCGTCGAGCCGGTCGCCATCATCGTCGCCGAGCTCCTCGACAACGCGCTGCGGCACTCCGCGCCCGACACGGAGGTCGTGGTCAATCTGGAGGCGGTCCACCACGGGGTGTGCGTCACCGTGGATGACGCAGGCCTGGGCATGACGCAGGACGAGCGCGCCCGGGCCCAGCGGATGGTCGCCGGTTCGGACCCGATCCTGCTGACCGAGCTCGGCGACCCGCCGCGCATGGGGCTGGCGGCCGTCGGCCAGCTGACCCGGCAGTTCGATCTGAGCGTGGACCTGACCTCCCCGTCGCCGTACGGAGGAGTCCGGGCGGTGCTGCGGGTGGACAGCCATCTGCTGACGCGGATCGACCCCGAGGAACTGCCTCCGGCCGCCAGCGCCCCGCGTACGACCCGGAGGGCGGCGGTGCGGGACGCCGGAAGCGGTTCCGACGGGCCCCACGCGTCCCACGTTCCGGGCCCCGGCCCGTCCGACCCGCACCCCACCCCGCGATCCGCCCCCTTCGGCCTCCGCCCCTCGCCAAGCCCCGCCCCGCCCGGACCCCCCGACACCCCGGCCCGCCCCGGCCGCCCCAGCCGTCCCGCCGCACGCACCCGAATCCGCCCCGGCCGACGCCCCTGACGCCCCTGACGGCTCCGAGGACTCGGCCGGATCCGAGCCGGCCGCCGCGTCGCACAGGCCCGGGCCGCCTCCCCCCGCCACAAGCCACGATCACGGCTACGGCAGGGAGCAGGACGCCGACGCCCCGGCCGCCGTCGGCCACCACGGCCCGCGGGAGAGCGGCGGCCTCCCCCAGCGGCGCCGCCGCGGCCGCTCCACGGCTCCGGCCGGTCCCGCCGCGGCCGAAGGCGCGCCACAGCGCCGCCCCCGCCGCCCGGAGGAGTCCGCCGCCGCCCTCGGTGCCCTCCAGTCGGGCACCGCGGCGGCGCGGTTCGCCGCCGGGTCGAACACCGGCGCCGTCCCAGCCGTACCTGAGGGTAGTCCGGCCGCGACCACGGCCGACCCGGCGTCCGAGGACGCCCACAGCAACGACGACGAAGGGGGAACGGCTCGATGACCAGCCGCGCAGCGGGGGACACGGCATGGGTGCTCGAACCGGTTCTGGAGGTGCCGCACGTCGTGGCCGCCGCCCTGCTCACCCGGGACGGACTCGTCACCGGCTACACCGACGCGCTGTCACGGCCGTCGGCCGAGCGGGTCGCGGCGATCACCAGCACCGTGCAGGGCGCCTGCCGTACCGCGGCCGCGGCGTTCGCCGACACCGACCGGGCCGAGATCCGGCAGGTCGTCATCGAGTCGGACCACGGCTATGTGCTCATCGTGCCGACGGACCACGGCACCTGCGTCGCCGCGTACGGCGATCCCGAGGTGCGGCTGGACCTGCTCGCCCACCGGGTGCACTCGCAGGTGGCGCGGCTGGGCGAGAAGGCCATGGCCGCCGGGCCCCGAGGTGCCGACGGCGACACGCCGGCATGACGGGCCGCCGTGGCGGCCGGCCCCTGGTTCCCGCGTACCTGTCCACCGGCGGGGTGGCGCGGCCCAGCCGTGCCCATCTGGAGCGGCTGTCCGTCCTCACCGGCAGCGGTGAGCCGGCCCCCGCGGAACTGCCCGCCGCCCAGGCGGCCCTGCTGGAGGAGCTGGAGTACGGGTCGCTGACGGTGCTGGAGGCCGCCGCCCTGCTGCGGCTGCCCGTCTCCGCGGTGCTCGTGCTGGCCGCCGGCCTCCTCGACCGCGGCCTGGTACTGGCCCGCGCTCCTATCCCGCCCGCCCGGCGCTTTGACCCCGACCTGCTGAAGAGAGTGGCCGATGGCCTGCGCGACCTCAAGCACCGTTGACGACCGGCCCGGCGGTGCGGACGTCCATCTCCCCGACACCGCCCAGGACTTGGTGAAGATCCTGATCGCGGGGCCGTTCGGGGTGGGCAAGACCACCCTGATCCGCTCCGTCTCCGAGATCCGCCCGCTGCACACGGAGGAGCAGCTCACCGAGGCGTCCGCGCAGGTCGACGATCTCTCCGGCGTACGGGACAAGTCGACCACCACGGTCGCCATCGACTTCGGCCGGATCAGCCTGCCGGGCGGCGTCGTGCTGTACCTGTTCGGCACCCCGGGCCAGGAGCGGTTCCGGCCGCTGTGGGACGACATCGCCTACGGGGCGCTCGGCGCGCTCGTGCTGGTCGACGCCCGCCGGATCGACGCCTCGTTCGACGTGCTGGGGCTGGTGGAGGAGACCGGACTGCCGTACGCGGTCGCGTTCAACAGCTTCCCGGACGCCCCCCGCCACCACACGCCCGAGCAGTTGCGCGCCGCCCTGGACCTGGAACCCACCACCCCGATGGTGACCTGCGACGCGCGGGAGGCGGACTCGTCGGTCGACGCCCTGCTCGCGCTGGTGCAGCACCTGATCGACCAAGACCCTCCCCCGGAGCCCCGGTGACCCACCCCTCCCCCGCCGAGCAGGCCTTCTCCCTCGCCGCGCCCGTCCGCCTGTGGGAGGACGGCTTCGCCCGCGCCCCCCACCCCTACTACGCCGCCCTGCGCGCCCACGGTCCGGTCGGCTGGGCGGAACTGGCGCCCGGTGTCCCGGCGTACGTCGTCACCGACCGTCGGGCGGCACTGGACCTGCTGCACGACACGGAGACGTTCTCGCACGATCCCCGGCCGTGGGAGGCGACCGTCCCCGACGACTCGCCGGTGCTGGGCATGATGCGCTGGCGGCCCAACACCCTGTTCGCCGACGGGGGCGCCCACCTGCGCTACCGCACCTCGCTCATCGACGCCTTCGACCTGGTGGAGCCGCACGATCTGCGGGCCCGGGTGCACCGGGCGGTGCACCTGCTGGTGAGCCGGATCGGGCCGCGCGGCGAGGCCGACCTGGTGGGCGAGTTCACCCGGCCGCTGATGGCGCTGGTGTTCAACAGCCTGTTCGGGCTGCCGGACAGCGCGAGCGACCGGCTCAACGCCGCGCTGGGCAAGCTGATCGAGGGCGGCGCCCAGGCGGCGCAGGGCGAGGCGGAGTTCGGCGGGTACGTGCTGGAGCTGATCGCCGCCAAGACCGAGCGGCGCGGCGACGACCTGCCGAGCTGGCTGCTGGACCACCCGGCGGGGCTGACCCCCGAGGAGGTCACCTGGCAGGTGTTCCTCACCCTCGGCGCGGGGCACGAGCCGACGGCCAACCTGGTGTCCAACGCGCTGTCCCGGATCCTCGGCAACCCGGCCTACTACTCGACGCTGACCAGCGGCGCCCGCCCGGTGACGGACGCGGTGCTGGAGGTCCTGCACCACGAGACGCCGCTCGCCAACTACGGCATCCACTACGCCCGTACGCCCGTCACCTTCCACGGGGCCTGGATCAGGGCCGCTGTCCCGGTGGTGATCTCCTACGGAGCGCTCGCCGAGGCGGCCGAGCGGGAGCCCGGGGCGAGCCGGCACCGGTCCGACGCCTCGCACCTGTCCTGGTCGGCGGGCCCGCACGCCTGCCCGGTCAAGCAGCACACCCTGCTCATCGCCACCGAGGCGATCGAACGGCTCACCCAGTGGCTGCCCGACCTCGAACCCGTGCTGCCGCGCGAGCGCCTGACGTGGCGGCCCGGTCCGTTCCACCGTTCGCTGACGGCGCTGCCCGTCCGTTTCAGCCCCCGCACCCCCGACCAGCCAGGAGGCCGACCGTGACCGTGACCGACCGCATCGCTCTGGACCCGTTAGGCACCGACATCGCCGCCGAGAGCGCCCGGCTGCGTGCCCTGGGCCCGATCGTGCCCGTGGAGCTGCCCGGCGGCATCCCCGCCTGGGCGCCCACCCGGTACGACACGCTGAAGGAGCTCATCCTCGACCCGCGGGTCAGCAAGGACCCGCGGCTGCACTGGCGGCTGTGGCCCGAGATCGCCGAGAAACCGTCCTGGGCCTGGATCCTGGGCTGGGTCGGCGTGGTCAACATGCTCTCCACCTACGGCCCGGACCACACCCGGCTGCGCAAACTGGTCGCGCCCAGCTTCACGCACCGGCGCACCGAGGCGATGCGGCCCCGGGTGGAGGCGATCACGGCGGAGCTGCTGGCCGCGCTGGAGGCGGCCGACGGCGAGGTCGTCGACGTCAAGGCCGGCTTCGCGCATCCACTGCCGATGCGGATGATCTGTGAACTGATGGGCGTGCCGGAAGAGTTGCGGGAGGACACCGGCCGGCTCATCGCGGCCATCATGGACACCTCCGACCCGAGCCCGGAGCACGCGGCGTCCGTGCAGCGGCAGATCGGGACGGTGCTGCCCGCCCTGATCGCGCACCGGGCCGCGCACCCCGGGGACGACATGACGACGGAGCTGATCCGGGTCCGGGACGAGGACGGTGACCGGCTGAGCG
The DNA here is from genome assembly GCF_001611795.1 of Streptomyces qaidamensis. Taxonomy (NCBI): domain Bacteria; kingdom Bacillati; phylum Actinomycetota; class Actinomycetes; order Kitasatosporales; family Streptomycetaceae; genus Streptomyces; species Streptomyces qaidamensis. The sequence continues at coordinate 452,045 of NZ_CP015098.1, forward strand.
ATGAGGAGTTGCTGTACACGCTCCTGCTGGTGATCGGCGCCGGTTTCGAGACCACGGTGAACCTGATAGGCAACGCGGTGGTCGCCCTGCTCCGCCGTCCCGGGCAGCTGGCGGCCGTGCGGTCCGGCGAGATCGGCTGGGACGCGGTCGTCGACGAGACGTTGCGCGCGCACCCGTCGATCGCGTCACTGCCGCTGCGGTTCGCCGTCACCGACGTCGTCGTCGGCGGGGTGACGATCCCGGCCGGCGACGCCATCATCACGACGTACGCCGCCGCGGGGCTCGATCCCGCGCACTACGGGCCGGACGCCGACCGGTTCGATGCCGCGCGCGGCGCCGACGACCATCTGGCGTTCGGGATCGGCGTGCACCGCTGCATCGGGGCGCCGCTGGCCCGGCTGGAGGCCCTGACCGCGCTGCCGGCGCTGTTCGAGCGGTTCCCCGGCCTGCGTCTGGCCGAGGGCGACGAGGGTCTGCGGCAGGTGCCGTCGTTCATCGCGTTCGGCTGGCAGGAGATCCCGGTGCGGCTGCGGGGCTGACGGCACCGGCGGGCGCCGCCGCGTGAGAGCAGCGCGCGGGAGCGCGACCGGTCCCCCGTTCCGGTCGTGCCCCCGCTGTTGGTTGAACCTACGTCCAGGGCCGTGGCCTTGTGAACCGTGTCGATGCCCACTGCACGCTCAGCGGGGCTCACCCGTGCACAGCTGAGTCCGGATGGCCCGGTTTCGTCCCGCCCTGACCTGGCACACCGGTTGTCCCGGCGGAGGACCGGCTCAGGCGGGGCGCCGGAGTTCCGGCAGATCGAGGTCGCCCACGGCCAGGTGCGCCAGCACGACCTCGTACAGGTCGGTGCCCGCGGCGAGGAGCTGGCGTTCCAGGACCGGTTCGGCGCTGCGGACGTGTTCGCGCACGGTCTGGGCGTGCACGCCGAGGGCCTGCGCGGCCCGTTCGGCGTTGCCGCCGGCGGCGATCCAGGTGCGCAGCGTCCGGCGCGGGTTCCTGGTGTCGGCGTCCAGCCGGCCCAGCAGGTCCTGCGCCCAGGTGCGTACGGCGGGGCCGGACAGCAGGTCGGCGAGCCGCAGCCCGGGGTCTTCGGTGCCGTCGGCGCGCGGGGTGTCGGGCAGGCCGATCTGGGTGTTGAGCGCCAGGTGGACGACGGCCCGGGCCGTGAGGTCGGTGAAGTCGGTGCCGAGCAGGGTCTCGACGCGTTCCATGCGGGCGCGGACGGTGTTGCGGCTGACGCCGAGGACCTTGGCGGCGTTGACGGCGGTGAACTCCAGGCCGAGCCGGCTGGTGGCGAGGAGTTCGGCGCGGGTGTGGTGCGGCAGGGTGTCCAGCGGGCGCAGCACCCGGGACGTCCAGCCGCGCAGCGCCACCGGGTCCATGAGGCGTTCGGGGTGGGTGCGCTCGGCGTAGACGGCCGTCTTGTCGGGCCGGAAGTGTGCGACGGCGAGGGCGCTGACGGCCTGCCCGTAGGCGGTGGCGGTCCGGGCGAGGCTCTGCCGGACGCTGCCGCCGAGGAAGAGGTCGGGGTGGCGTCGGACCAGGGACCGCAGGGCGTCGCCCGTGGCCTCCCGGGGGCCGACGACGATCACGTGCCCGTCCATGGCCGGGCAGCGCACGACGAGGGCGTCCTCCCGGGTGCTGTCCAGGCACTCCTCGGCGATGCGGTCGCGTGCGGCGGGGGCGGACTCGACGACGTACACGCTCGCCGTCTCGGCGTCGAGCAGGCCGGGCCAGAGTCCCGCGGCGACGCGACGGGCGGCGATGGTGTCCTCGACCATGAGCAGTTGCAGGATCGCCAGGCGCAGATCGGCGGTGGCCCGGCGCAGCCGGTATCCGGCCGCGTTCGACTCGCTCACCGTCAGCAGCAGCTCGACCACCTGGGCGGTGTGGGTGACGATGTCGGAGGCCCGCCGGTCGAAGGGGGTGTGCCGGGAGACGGCGAGCACGCACGCGTGGGACGGGTGTTCCACCCTGACCAGTCGCAGGTGGCGTTCCTGGCTTTCCCAGGCCGCTGAGGCGATCCGGCCGGCGGTGATGTCCGCGACCAGGTCCTCGTCCAGGGGGAGCCGGTTTCCGGCGACGAGGTTCCCGGCGGCGTCCTGGAGGGCGACGGTCGCGCCCACGGTGCCGGAGAGCCAGGCGACGACTCTGCGGACGTCGCGCCCGGCCGGGCGCAGATGCTCCAGCAGTTCCGCCGCCCACGCCGGACCCGTGCCGGCCTGAGTCTCCTGCTGCCGGTTCCCGTCCTCTCGGCCAGCCACCTGGGCCTTCCCCTCGCTCCTGGTGCCGCTTCCGGCACACCGGTCGGGGACGTTACCTCACGTCCGGAGGGCTCTCCTCCGGCCCGGGCCCCGGACGGCGGGGGCCCGTGTCCCCGAACCCGGCCCCCTTGCGCCGCCGACCCGCACCGGCGGCATAAGCTCGGCGGATGGCGAAGTACTACGACGTGCACCCCGACAACCCGCAGGCCCGCACCATCGGCCAGATCGCCGACAGCATCCGCGCCGACGCTCTTGTCGCCTACCCCACGGACTCCTGTTACGCACTGGGCTGCCGCCTCGGCAGTCGTGACGGCATCGACCGGATCCGTACGATCCGCAAGCTGGACGACCGGCACCACTTCACTCTCGTGTGCCAGGACTTCGCCCAGCTCGGCCAGTTCGTGCGGATCGACAACGACGTGTTCCGTGCGATCAAGGCGTCGACGCCCGGCAGCTACACGTTCATCCTGCCCGCGACGAAGGAGGTGCCGCGCGTGCTGCAGCACCCCAAGAAGAAGACGGTCGGTGTACGCATCCCCGACCACGTCGTCACGCAGGCCCTGCTCGCCGAGCTCGGGGAGCCGCTGCTGTCCAGCACGCTGCTGCTGCCCGGCGAGGAGGAGCCGATGACGCAGGGCTGGGAGATCAAGGACCTGCTCGACCATGTGCTGGACGGGGTGGTCGACTCCGGTGACTGCGGAACGGAGCCCACGACGGTCGTCGACTTCTCCGGCGGGGAGGCCGAGATCGTGCGGCACGGCGCGGGCGACCCCTCGCGGTTCGAGTAAAACGGGAACCAAGGGCCGTTCACGGTTGAACCACGTGCCGGGGGCGGGCGAAATGCCCCGGGAACGGGCGTGCCACGATGCCCGTGATCCGCCCGGTCACGCGGACGGGTTCCTGGCCCCACCCCCGCAGAGAGGCAGCCCAGCCATGACCGCCGTACAGGGAACCGCTGTCGACATCCCCACCGAGGACGGCACCGCCGACGCGTATCTGGCCCACCCCGCCGACGGGGGCGCCCACCCGGCGGTCCTGGTCTTCATGGACGCCTTCGGTCTGCGTCCGCAGCTGCGGTCCATGGCGGACCGGCTGGCCGCCGAGGGCTACGCGGTGCTGGTGCCGAACGTGTTCTATCGGCACGGCCCTGCCCCGTTGTTCGACCTGCCCGAGTTCATCGACCCGGGGGCGCGGCCGGAGATCTTCGAGCGCATCGTGCCGGTCATGCAGGCCCTGACCCCCGACCTGGCGATGCGGGACGCCGGTGCGTATCTGAGCTGGCTGGACGGGTCCCCGGCCGTCGCCGACGGACCGGTCGCGCTGACCGGCTACTGCATGGGCGCCCGCCTCTCGCTGCTCACCGCCGGCACCTACCCGGAGCGGGTCGCGGCCGCCGCCGGATTCCACGGCGGACGGCTGGCCACGGACACCCCGGACAGCCCCCACCTGGTGGCCGGCAAGGTCACCGCCGAGCTGTACTTCGGCCACGCCGACCAGGACCCCTCGCTGCCCGAGGAGCAGATCGAGCGCCTGGAGGAGGCTCTGACGGCGGCTGGCGTGCGCCACCGCTGCGAGGTGTACACGGGAGCGCCCCACGGTTTCACGCAGGCCGACACCGCCTCGTACCACCGGGAGGGCGCCGAGCGCCACTGGTCGGCGCTGCTCGACCTGCTGAAGCGCACATTCTGACCCCAATCGGGATCTGCTGAGAAGGAGTTGCCGGCCTACCGACGGTAAGGGCTTGCTCTCGTGCGATCCCTGCGCGTAGACCTTGCTGGAAACCAGCCATGACTCGGGGGGAGTTGGCTTATGGACGGCACGGTCGACGGGTTCCGCTACGGTGCGGTGACTCCGGTGGCGGCCTATCTGATGGCCTGTCTGGGAGGGGCGCTGGGGCTGCGGTGCATCGTGCGCTCGCTGCTCGACGCGCGTTCCTGGAGGGCGGGCTGGCTGGCGTTAGGAGCGGCCTCCATCGGATGCGGCATCTGGACGATGCACTTCATCGCCATGATCGGTTTCCACGTGGAGGAGACCCGGGTCCGGTACGACGCGGCCACGACGGTGCTCAGTCTCGTCGTGGCCGTCGCCGTGGTGGGCATCGGCGTGTTCATCGTCGGCTTCCGCGGCACGAGCGGCGGCACGCTGGCGGTGGCCGGCGCGATCACCGGCCTGGGCGTGGCGGGCATGCACTACCTCGGCATGGCGGCGATGCGGCTGAACGGCGAGGTCGGCTACGACCCGGTCGGTGTCGCGATGTCCGTGCTGATCGCCATCGTTGCCGCGACAGCGGCGCTGTGGGCGGCCGTCACCATCCGCGGCTTCCTGACGAGCCTCGGGGCGAGCCTGGTGATGGGCGTGGCGGTGTCCGGGATGCACTACACGGGCATGGCCGCCGTCAGCGTCCATGTGCACGACATGACCGGCGGGACCTGGGAGGGCGACTCCCCCACGTCCCTGCTGCTGCCGATGCTGCTGGGGCCGGTCGTCTTCCTGCTGCTGGCCGGGGTCGTGGTGATGTTCGATCCGCTGCTGGTGCTGGGCGAGCGGTCCTCCGCCCCCCGGCCGGACTCCCCGGCCCCCAACTCCCCCGCCGGGAAGCGCCCTTCGTGGCGCGCGGCGGCATCGTCCGCGCGCGAACGGTGAACAGCCCGCCTGGGGGCGGGTCATGAGCCGGTTGTTACGGTGCACCGGTGTCTGACTCCTCACGCGATACCGCCGAAGGCGCCGGCTGGGGCACCACCGAACGAGGCGCGTACCAGCGGTTGATGCCGCCGAAGACCGAGAAGATCTCCTGGCTGAACCCCAGGATGCTGTGGATCGCCCGCAACGGCGTGCTCGCCTCCTGGTTCGGGGACCCCACCGGCGGGACGCGCAGCCGGTGGGTGGCGCAGCGGGCCGCCTCCGGCGCACCGGCCGACAAGGTGATCCGGCGCGATGACCCGGACCGGTTCTCGTTCCTGGTCATCGGCGACACCGGTGAGGGCGACGACCCCCAGTACGCCGTGGTACCGGGCCTTCTGAGCACCGGTCAGGACACCCGCTTCGCCGTGCTGGCCAGTGACGTGATCTACCCGGTGGGCAGTGCGGACGACTACGACACCAAGTTCTTCCGCCCCTACCGGGACTACCGGGCGCCGATCTACGCGATACCCGGCAACCACGACTGGTACGAGGACCTCGGCGGCTTCATGCGCGTCTTCTGCGACGACGCCCCGCCCCTGCCGCCCGAGCCCCGGCCGCGCCCGCTCACCCGGGCCTGGCTGCGGTCGCTGCTGTGGCACCGGCCGGGCCCGGACGACGGCCGGCGGCTCGCCGAGGCACGGGGGCAGCGCTCCGCCCCCGCCCAACAGGCCGTCCAGCCGGGTCCGTACTGGGCGATCGACGCCGGGCCGGTGCGGATCATCGGCATCGACACGGGTCTGCTCGGCACCCTCGACGCCGAGCAGGGCGCCTGGCTGCGCGAGGTCTCCCGAGGGCCCCGCCCGAAAATCCTCGTCACGGGCTCGCCGCTGTACGTGGACGGCCGGTGCGAGCCGTGCGCCATCGAAGGGGGCGGGACCGTCGACGCCATCGTTCGCGACCCGGACCACCACTACGTGGCGGCGATCGGCGGCGACATCCACAACTACCAGCGCTACCCGGTCCGGCTGGACGACGGCCGCATGCTCCAGTACGTCGTCGCGGGCGGGGGCGGCGCGTTCATGCACGCCACTCACACGATCCCCCGCGTCAACGTCGCCGGCGTCACCGAGCAGGACTTCCGCTGCTACCCGCTGCGCGGCGACTCCCTGGCCTTCTACAGCCGGCTCTACGGCCGCCGGCTGCGGATGCGCCGCTTCTTCACGCTCACCGAAGCCGAGGCGACGGCCGTGATCGCCGAGCGTCTCGGTATCAGGCCCACTCGGGCCCCGGGCGCCTCGACCCGCGTCACCCGGCGCGTCCGCCTGGTCGCCGGGCTGCTGGGCACCGGCCGCCGCCCCGACAAGGCGAAGCGGTTCCGGCTGCCCGTGCGGAAGATCTACACGTCGCTGTTCTCGCCGGGCTCGGCGACGTACAGCCCGCCGTTCTTCAAGTGCTTCCTGCGCCTTGACGTCTCCCCGGAGTCGGTCCGGCTGCGCTGCTACGCGGCCACCGGCAACCGCGCCCAGGAGGTCGACCCGCCGGTCGAGGACGAGGTGACGATCCCGCTGCGCTGACCGGGCGGGAACGGGAACAGCACGGGCCTCCGCCGGGGTGGCACCACCACAGGCCATTGAAGGTTCAATGATGGAGGGCTCGTGCCGCCGACCCCACGCCCGCTGCGCAAGCTGGGCTTCCTGACCATCGGACTGTTCGACGCGGCGGACCCGCGCCGAGGTCACGAGTCGACGCTGGAGATCATCGAACTCGGGGAACGGCTCGGCTTCGACAGCGCGTGGGTGCGTCACCGGCATCTGCAGTACGGCATCTCCTCCCCGGTCGCCGTCCTGTCGGCGGCGTCCCAGCGCACCCGCCGTATCGAGCTGGGCACGGCGGTCACCCCGCTCGGCTGGGAGAACCCGCTGCGGATGGCCGAGGACCTGGCCACCGTCGACCTGCTGTCGGGCGGCCGGCTCAACCCGGGCGTGAGCGTGGGCCCGCCCCTGCACTTCGACCAGGTCAAAGGCGCGCTCTACCCGGACACGGCCGATGCCGAGGACTTCGGTTACGGGCGCGTGGAGCGGCTGCTCGCGGCCGTGCGGGGCGAGCCGGTGACGGACTTCAGCGGGGTCGAGGGCTTCGAGGTCTTCTCGGACCGGGTGCAGCCGCAGTCCCCCGGCTTGGGGAGCCGTCTGTGGTACGGCGGCGGCAGCCTGCGCTCGGCCCGGTGGGCGGCCGAGCACGGCATGAACCTCCTCACCAGCAGTGTCGTCAAGGCCGAAGAGCCCGAGGGCCCCTACGACTTCGCGGAGATCCAGCTCGCCCAGATCCGCGCCTTCCGCGCCGCCCACCCCCACGGCGAGGCGGCCCGGGTCTCGCAGGGCATGGTCGTCATCCCCACGGACGGCGCCTCGCCCGAGCAGCGCGCACGCTACGAGGAGTACGCGGCCCAGCGCACTCCCCGGACAGTCTCACCCCAGGGCCCGGCACGGCTGCTGTTCGCGCCGGACCTGGTGGGCACCTCGGCGGAGATCGCCGAACGGCTGCACGCGCACGCCGCGTTCCGGGAGGTGGAGGAGGTGGCGTTCGCACTGCCCTTCACCTTCGAGCACGAGGACTACGTGCAGATCCTCACCGACATGGCGACGAAGCTGGGCCCGGCCCTGGGATGGCAACCGGGCCTGTGAGGGCGGTCCGTCGCTTCCGCCGGGCCGGTTCACCAGTGGCCCGGCGTGGTCCCGGTGATCGGCTCCGATGCCCTGCCGTCCACGCCGACGGGCACGTCCCCGGCGAGCATCACGCGGTGCATGATCCGGGGATGGTCGAGGTGGGCGGTGTCGCCGGGGGCGAGGTGCATGGTGGCCCGGTTGTCCCAGAACGCCACGCTGCCCGGCTCCCAGCGGAAGCGGACCGTGTACTCGGGCCGGACCGCCTGCTCCAGCAGCATCTCCAGGATCGCGGCGCTCTCGGGCCGGGAGAGGCCGGCGATCTGCTCGACGTAGTAGCCGTTGACGTACAGGATCCGCTCCCCCGTCTCCGGGTGGACGCGCACCAGGGGGTGCACCGAGGCGACCTGACGGTCCAGCAGGTGCCGGACGTACGCGTCGTCGCCGGGCCGTGGCTGGTAGCCGACGCCGAGCCGGTGCTCGGCCCGCAGCCCGTCGACGAACTGCCGGAGCGGCGCGGAGAGTCCGGCGTACGCCGCCGCCAGGTTGGACCAGGTGGTGTCGCCGCCGTAGGGCGGCACGGTCTCGGCGCGCAGGATCGTCGCGGCGGGCGGGTCGACGCGGGCGCCGTGGTCGCAGTGCCAGCCGCGCAGCAGGGTGTGCCGGCGGCGGCGCAGCCACTCGTCGTGCTCCATCCCGAACCGTCCGCCCAGCTCCAGCCGGTCGGCGGTCGTCTCGATCTCGGGGAAGTCCGGCGGTGAGGCCTTGCCCCGCCGGGGCAGCACGACGGTCTCCCCGAACCGGCGCGCGAAGGCCACGTGCCCGGCGTGGTCCAGCCGCTGCCCCCGGAAGAACACCACCTTCCACCGCAGCACCGCCGCCCTGATCGCGGCGACCACCGCGCCGTCGAGGTCGGCCGCCAGATCGACCCCGGCGATCTCGGCCCCGATGTACCCGGCGACCGGCCGCACCTCCACTCCGGCCTCCCGCGCCGCCTCGTCCGTCGTCCGGTTGTCCCTCGTCATGAGCGCTCCGCTGGTCGTGGGCGTGGTTCCCGTCCCGAAGATCGTGACAGTGATCTCCGTCGAGGGCGACCATGCCGGGACGAGCCGGTCGGGGCTGCCGGAAAACCGGTCGAGGCGGGCGGACCTCCGTGGGCAGCGTCAGGCCCCATGACCTTGACGGACCTGCCGGCGGGCTTCCGCGACGAGGAGCAGCGCGGGTACGTGCGCCGGGTAATCCACGACCGGCTCGCCGAACGGGCGGACGACGTCAGGGAGTTGAGGGTGACGCCCGGCGCGTCCGTCACCGGGTGGGCGCTGGTCCCACCGACGCGCGGCTGATCACGGGACAGGCCAGGCGCCGCACGGTTGCGGGCGGTGTCCGGCGGTGCCGATGGAGTCGAGGAGGAGACGCGTGGCCGCCTCCCCCGTGGCCCGGTGGGGCAGGGCGACGGTGGTGGGGGGCGGCGCAAGGTGGGCGGCCATGTGCTCCTGATCGTCGTAACCCACCACCGACAGGTCGCCGGGGACGGCGATGCCGAGGCGGGTCGCGGCGTGCAGGACGCCCGGCGACCCGGTCGTTGTAGGTGAAGATCCCGGTGGGCCGGGCCTCGGGCGGCGCGCCGTCGAGCAGGCGCGTGGCGCCTCGTGGCCGCCGGAGATCTCCCCTCCGGTCCGGACGACCCAGTCCCGGGGGACGGTGATGCCCTCGGCACGCAGCGCGTCGCGGAAGCCGCGCAGCCGCTCCACCGAGGCGATGTCGTCATTCCCTCCGACGATCGCGAGCCGCCGGTGCCCCTGCTCCGGCAGCAACCGGGCCGCGCTACGGCCGCCGGCGCGCTCGGCGGGGATCACGGCGGGCAGTGAGCCGTCCTCGGGCAGGCAGTTGGCCAGGACGGAGTGGGTGCGGTGCAGACCCTCGGGGACGCGGACGCTGCGCAGGGACATGGCCGCGTAGATGATGCCGTCTACGCGCCGGTCGAGGAGCTCGGCGACCGCCGCGTCCTCCTTGGCCGGGTCGCCGCCGGAGTCGACCGTGAGGACCAGGTGTTCGCCGGCCCAGGCGGTGCCCATGGCGCCGCGCAGCAGCCGCCCGGCGAAGGGTGAGGAGGCGATCTCGTCGGTGACCAGGCCGATCACGGCCGTACGGCTGCGGCGCAGGCCGCGGGCGACGGGGTCGGGCCGGTAGCCGGGCTGGGCGGCGGCCTGCCGGATGCGTTCCTGGGTGGCGGGCGAGAGGTTGCCGGCGGCGCGGCCGTTGAACACGAAGGACACGGCGGTGTGCGACACGCCGGCGAGCCGCGCGACGTCCCGCGAGGTGGGGCGCCCCGACCCCGTCACCGGCTTCTCCCTCGGCGCTGCCCATGCCGTCCGCCGTCCTCATCCCCCACGTGTCCGGTTGATCATCGCTCACCTCATCCGTGACGCTGGAGGGGCGACACAGCCGTACGCACACTCGACGGGAAGGTCCCACGGTGATCAGCATCCCGACCCACACGCTCAACGACGGTACGACGCTCCCCGCCCTGGGCCTGGGCACCTGGCCGCTCGGCGACGACGAGGCGCAGCAGGCGGTGCTCTCGGCCCTGGAGGCGGGCTACCGCCTGATCGACACGGCGGCGAACTACCGCAACGAGACGGGGGTCGGCCGCGGCGTGGCCTCCGGTGTGGTGCCGCGCGAGGAGATCGTCGTGACGACGAAGCTCCCGGGCCGGCACCACGGCTACGAGGAGACGCTCGCCTCCTTCGAGGAATCCCGGGCCCGCCTGGGCCTGGAGTACGTCGACCTGTACCTGATCCACTGGCCGCTGCCGCGCGTGGACCGGTACGTCGACGCGTGGAAGGCCATGATCAAGCTGCGCGAGGAGGGGCTCGTACGGTCGATCGGGGTCTCGAACTTCACGGCCGGGCACATCGAGCGGCTGGAGCGGGAGACCGGGGTGCTGCCCTCGGTCAACCAGATCGAGCTGCACCCGCTGCTGCCCCAGGACGAACTGCGCGCCTTCCACGCGGCCAAGGGCATCGCCACCGAGAGCTTGAGCCCGCTGGGCCGGGGCACGCCCCTGCTGGAGGATCCCGCCGTGGCGCGGATCGCCGAGGCGCACGGGGTGTCGCCCGGTCAGGTCGTGCTGCGGTGGCACACGCAGCTGGGCGCCGTGCCCATCCCGAAGTCGGCGAACCCGGAGCGGCAGCGGGCCAATATCGACGTCTTCGGCTTCGAGCTGGGCGAGGACGAGATGCGGGCCGTCGCGGACCGGGCGCAGCGGCGGGTCGGCGGGGACCCCGAGGTGCACGAGGAGTTCTGACGGGTACCCGGGGGCGCGCGAGGCAGGAAGGAGCCGCACGTGGCTGCCCGGGACCGGCTGCGGGACTACCGCGGCAAGCGGACTTCCGCCGGACCGGTGAGCCCCGGGGACGGGACGCGTCCGCCGGGGACACACCGCGTTTCGTGGTGCAGATCCATGACGCGAGCACGATGCACTTCGCCTTCCGGTTGCAGGTGGACGACGTGCTGAAGTCCTGGTCGATCCCGAAAGGCCCTTCGGCGGACCCGAAGGACAAGCGGCTGGCCCTGCCCACGGAGGACCATCCGCTGGGGAGTTCACGAATAGGTTGGGCCTGCGGTACGGGGAACGGTTTGAAATCGCTTCCCATCTGCTGTGTGATCGTTTCCCGTGGCTGGGACCGATTCAGTGTGCTCCTGCCTTTCACTCCTGAAGCCACGACGAAGCGTCCCGTCGACGATGATGAAGTTGCCCTCTCCCAGACCGACGAGGGCTTCGTGCAGGCCCGGCGCACATGCGGCCAGTACCTCCACGGTCTTGCCGACGTAGGGCCAGGTTGTCGCTTCCGACACTCCGAAACCGGCGGCCACCCGGGCGAGGGTCTCGTTCCTCCGCGGGTGGGCCAGAACCAGCAGGGCTTGCTGGGAAGCCCCCAACTTCCGCCAAGCCGATGGCGTGCTGGGTGAGATCACCACATCAACGACGGGGGGCTTCGCCATGTCATCCCATCTGACCAGCCCCTTTCATCCCCATGGCGCAGGATGAAAGAGGTTCAGTTACCGCGGGCGATCCACTCCGCGAGGTGGGGGGCTTCGGTGCCGATGATGGTGTTCTCGCCGTGTCGAGGAGGGCTGTCAAGTATTCGGCCCAGGTGCTGTTGGGGAACAGTTGGGGGTGGGGTCCGAGGGTACCGGTGAGCATGCGGCGGAACTGGGTGAGGCGTTCGCTGATCCAGGCTCGTTCCCAGTTCTCCAGTTCGGTCTCGTCCGCGCAGAAGTGGTAGTCGCGTTCGCGGGTCCACAGCAGGGGCGGCCCTTCGTTCTGCGCACAGACGTCTTTGATGAATCGTGAACGAGATGCCCGCCTAGCGGTGTTCCTTCGGCCAGTGCGACGCGGTCAGCCTGGCGGCCTCCACCCTGCTGAACGTCAGGCCGATGTCCTCGGCCAGCCGCATCAGGGACTGCCTGACCGTCCACTCCGGGTCCGCGATGCCTCCGCGGGGCCTGATCGGCTCGATCTCCAGAGCCCGGTCGCCGATCGTAAAGGAGCCCTGGCTCTGCTGTTCGACGACTTGCCGCAGCTCGGCGACGATCTGTTCGTAGCGGGACTGGCTGACGTTGCCGACCTTCTCGGTCTCCTCGGTCATGGTGCATCACCACTGACTGCGGGCCGGGGCACGGCACTTGGGGCCGTGACGGGACGGGGCCCGCTTCCTCAGCCGAGGATCGGGCCACGAACCAAGAGATCACAATGAGTAACCGTTTACACACGGGGCTCCCGATCCCCGCCGCGCGCGCTCGGCCGTCTGCGGCCGCACGCTCGCCCAGGTCGCCTCCGACGCGGCCGGGGGGTGAGGTCAGAACAGCGGTGTGAGTGACTGTTCGCACCAGATCGTCTTGCCCCGGGTGGTCTGCCGGCTCCCCCAGCGCTGGGTGAGCTGTGCGACCAGCAGCAGTCCGCGGCCGCCCTCGTCGTCCTGGTGCGCCCGCCGCAGGTGCGGGGAGGTCGAACTGCCGTCGGACACCTCGCAGATGAGGGTCTGGTCCCGGATCAGGCGGAGCTGGATGGGCGGGGCACCGTACCGGATGGCGTTGGTGACCAGTTCGCTGACGACGAGTTCGGTGACGAAGGCCGTCTCGTCCAGGCCCCACGCGGTGAGCTGGTCGGTGGCGGCCTGCCGGGTGGCGGCCACCTCCGCCGGGTCGGGGGTGACGTCCCAGGTGGCGACCTGGTCGGCGCCCAGCGCCCGGGTCCGGGCCAGCAGCAGGGCCACGTCGTCGCCGGGCTCCTCCGGCAGGACGGCCTTCAGTACGGTGTCGCACAGGGCGTCCAGCGAGTCGGCGGGCACGGTCAGGGCCCGGCACAGCTCGTCGGTGGCGTGGTCGACGTCGCGGTCGCGGCCCTCGATGAGCCCGTCGGTGTAGAGGGCGACGACGGAGCCCGCGGGCAGCTGGAGCTCGGTCGCCTCGAACGGCAGCCCTCCCACGCCCAGCGGGGGCCCCGCACTCATGGGGATCAGCCGGGCGGATCCGTCGGGCAGCACCAGCGCGGGTGCGGGGTGCCCGGCGGCGGCCAGGTTCAGTCGGCGCGTGACCGGGTCGTAGACGGCGTAGAGGCAGGTCGCACCCAGCTCGGCGACCTCGTCGCCCTGGTCGTCCGAGGCGAGGTGGGTGACCAGGTCGTCGAGGTGGGTGAGGAGTTCGTCCGGCGGCAGGTCCACGTCGGCGAGGGTGCGGACGGCCGTGACCAGCCGGCCCATGGTCGCCGTGGAGGGGATGCCGTGCCCCACGACGTCCCCCACGACCAGCGCGACGCGGCTGCCGGACAGCGGGATCACGTCGAACCAGTCGCCGCCGATACCGGCCGCCGAGCCGGAGGGCAGGTAGCGGTGGGCGACCTGGACGGCGGCCTGGCCGGGCAGCCCCTTGGGCAGCAGGCTGTGCTGGAGGGCGAGGGCGGTGGTGCGTTCGCGGGCGAAGCGACGGGCGTTGTCGACGCAGACCGCGGCCCGGCTGGCGAGTTCCTCGGCGAACACCGCGTCGTCGTCGGCGTAGTCGTCGGGCTGCGCCACCCGCACGGCCACGGCGACGCCGAGTGTGGTGCCGCGGGCCCGCAGCGGTACTGCCATCATCGAATGGACGCCCTGGCGGTAGGGGCGTCCTTCCGGGGCGCGGGAATTGCGCTCGGCGACCCAGCGCATGAAGGCCGGCTCCCCCGCCTGGCTGATGATGGCCCGGCCCTCCCGCATCGCCCGGGCGATCGGTGAGAACGAGGGGTAGACGTCGACTTCCCCCACGTGGACGGCCGCTTCCGGGGTGCCCTCGGTGACGGATCCGTGGGCGACCCGCCGCAGTGTGATCTCCTCGGCCGACACCGCCGGGGCCTCGTCCGAGCCGAGCACCCAGTCGAACAGGTCCACGCTCGCGAAGTCCGCGAACCGGGGCACCACGACCCCGATCAGCTCCTCGGCGGTGCGGACCACGTCCAGGGTGGTGCCGATGGCGGCGGCGGCCTCGTTCAGCAGGGCGAGGCGCTGTCTGGCCCAGTACTGCTCGGTGCTGTCGAACGCGGCCAGGGCGGTCCCCACGAGTGCGCCCGCGGCATCCCGTACCGGCCACATCTCGGTGACCCAGGCGTGCTCCCGGTTGAGGGACGGCGCGCCGGTGTAGCTCTCGTACCGCAGCGGCCGGCCCGTCTCGACGACGTGCCGCAGGTGCCAGTTGAAACCGCGGCTGTGCTCCGCCTCCTCCACCGTCTCGGGGAAGTGCCGGCCGAGCAGGGTCTCCTCGGACACGCCCATCACATGGCAGGCGGCGTCGTTGAGCCGCACGTAGCGCTGGCTGGTGTCGAAGACGGACATCGACATGGACGCCTGCTGGAAGGCGCGCCCCGCGAGGGACGTCTCCCCGGGGCCGGGGGGCGACGCGGTGATCACGTACCCGCTCGCTTCTCCGTCCGGGCCCGTCACGGCGCAGGCGCTGACGCGGAGCCCGACGAGGTAGCCGTCGCGGTGCCGCACCATGACGGTGCCGGAGCGCGCGGACACCGCCTCGGGCGGCACGGTCTCGGCGAGCAGTTCCCGGGCGGCACGGCCCAGGGCCTCATCGGCCGGGTAGCCGGTCAGCCGCCGGGCACCCTCGCTCCACCCCGTCAGAATGCCGCGGGCGTCGATGATCGCAGCAGCGGAGGCGTCCTCCATATCGTCCAGGATTATCCCTTTGCCGCCCTGTATCAACCGCGACGCAGCATTCGTGGCCGGGTCAGGGCCGGTGGGCGCGCAGCGCGGTGAGCGCCCGGTCGGCGTGCGCGTTCATGCGCAGTTCGCTGCGGACGACGTCGAGGACGGTGCGGTCCTGCGCTATGACGAACGTGGTGCGCTTGGTGGGGGCCAGGGAGAAGCCGCGTTTCACTCCGAACCGCTCGCGGACCGCGCCGTCGGCGTCGGACAGCAGCGGCATGCCGAGGCCGTGCCGGCCGGCGAACTCCTGCTGGCGCTCGACGTCGTCACCGCTGATGCCGACGGGCCGGGCGCCGACGGCCGCGAACTCGGCGGCGAGGTCGCGGAAGTGGCAGGCCTGGGCGGTGCAGCCGGGGGTCAGGGCGGCCGGGTAGAAGAAGAGCACGACGGGCCCCTCGGCGAGCAGCCCGGTCAGGGTGCGGACGGTACCGGTCTCGTCGGGCAGGGCGAAGTCCTCGACCGTGTCCCCGGTCTCCACGCGCGCGGTCACGACCTGCCCTCCGCGTTCCGGGCGACGCCGCGGGCCCAGAGCACCAGGGGCACCTGCAGGGGGAGGCGGGCGAAGGCGGCGGTCTTCTGCGGGGTGGGGCGGTGGCGCCAGTCGGCGGCCATCTTGACGTTGGCGGGGAACACCCCGACGAAGAAGGCGGCCGTGGCCAGCGCGGCGGCCTTGCGGGTGCGCGGCAGCGCCAGGCCGGCGGCCAGCGCGAGCTCGGCGGCTCCACTGGCGTAGGTCCAGGCCCTCGGTGTGCCGGGCAGGCCCCGCGGGATGGTCGCGTCGAACGGGCGTGGGGTGGCGAAGTGGGCGACGCCCGCGGTGGCCAGGAGGCCGGCGAGCAGTAGGGGCGAGCGTTCGGACCGGGACACGGTTCCTCCTCTGAAGGCCTGCCGCGCATTATTACCGGACGGTAGTCAGGTCGGTTCACCGGGTCCCTGAGTGCCGGTGGTGGCTGCCCGGCGTGTAGCCGAAGGAGCGGCGGAAGACGTCGATGAAGGCGCTGGCGGAGGACCAGCCGCAGCGGTGGGCGACGGTTGTGACGGGCAGGCCGTCGGCCAGCATCCGCAGGGCGTGGTAGAGCCGCGACTGGGTGCGCCACTGCGGGAACGTCATGCCGAACTCGCCGCGGAAGAGCCGGCTGAGGGTCCGCTCCCCCACCCCGGTCGCGGCCCCGAGCTCGGCGAGGGTGCGCACGTCGGACGGGTCGGCGTGCACGAGCGCGCAGACGGCGGTCAGGCGCGGGTCCGTGGGGGTGGGCAGGCGCAGCGGCTGCTGGGGCGACAGGCGCAGCTGATCGCGCAGGACGGCGCGCAGGCGACGACGCTCGGGGCTGTCGTCGCCGGGGTCGCGGGTGTAGGCGAGGATCAGCTCGCGCAGCAGCGGGCTGACGGCGAGGACGGCCGGATGGTCGAGGCCGAGGGGGTTGTCGTCGGCGGGCAGGCCGACCAGGTGCAGGTCGAGCCGGCCGTGGGCGCGGTGGGCGTGCACGGTGCCGGCGGGGACCCAGATGGCGCGGGTGCCGGGTGCGAACCAGGTGCCGGCGTCGGTGGTGACGGCGACGACTCCGGCGCCGGCGTAGACGATCTGGTGGTCGTCGTGCCGGTGCGCATTGATGCGGTCGCCGGCGGTGAGCCGCTGGGTGCGGGTCGGGGCCGTCGGAGTGTGGCGGATGTTCGGCACAGTACGGCAGATTATCGGAAGCGGGCCAGGCCCTTCGCGGACGACGATCGCCAGATGACCGCTTCGAGGCAAGGCCGACCCGTCGCCCTGATGTCCCTGGGGCACGCCTGCGTGGATGTGTACCAGGGGGCCGTGGCCGCGCTGGTTCCGTACTTCGTCGCCGAGCGTGCCTACTCCTACGCCGCCGCTTCCGGTGTCGTCCTGGCGGCGTCCCTGCTGTCGTCGCTGGTGCAGCCGCTGTTCGGGGTGCTCACCGACCGGTGGGCGATGCCGTGGCTGCTGCCGCTGAGCGCGCTGACGGCCGGGGCGGGAGTCTCCCTGAGCGGGGTGACCGGCTCCTACGCCCTGACGCTGGCGGTCGTGGCCGTGTCGGGGGTGGGTGTGGCCGCCTACCATCCGGAGGCCGCCCGGGCGGCGCGGGCCGTCGCGCAGGGCCGGCACACGGCGATGGGCTGGTTCTCCTTCGGCGGCAACGCCGGCTTCGCCCTGGCGCCCCTGCTGGTCTTCGCCGTGGTGGCCACGGGCGGGCTGCGCGCCTCTCCCCTCCTGGTCGTCCCGGCCCTGGCGGGGGCGGCGCTGTGCGCGGCGGCGATGCGCTCGGCGGGCTCCGGCGCCGGGAGTCCCCCCGCGTCCGCCGCCGTGGCCGAGGACGACTGGAGGTCCTTCCTGCGGCTGTCCGGGGCCGTGGTCTGCCGCTCCGTGGTGTTCGTGGGCTTGAGCACGTTCGTCTCGCTGTACGTGCGGGAGCGCACCGGTGGCGGTGCGGCGGCCGGTACGGCGGCCCTGTTCGTGCTCTACGCCGGCGGCGCGGCCGGCACGCTGCTTGGGGGCCGGCTGGCCGAGCGGTACGGCCGGATGGCGGTGGTGCGCCGGTCGTACGCCCTGACGGTCCTGGCCGTCGCCGGGCTGGTCCTGGTGCCCGGGCCGCCGGTGTACCTGTTCGTGGCGCTGACGTCGGCGGGTCTGTATGTGCCGTTCTCGCTGCACATCACGCTGGGCCAGGATTTCCTGCCCCGGCGCGTGGGGACCGCGAGCGGGGTCACGCTGGGCCTGACCGTGAGCGTCGGCGGCCTCGCGGCTCCCGCGCTCGGGGCGCTGGCCGACGCGACGTCCCTGCGGTCGGCCCTGCTGCCGCTCATCGCGCTGCCCGCGCTGGGCCGGCTGCTGCTGTGCGGCCTGCGCGAGCCGGCACCGCCGGGCACGGCAGCGGCCGAGCGGGCAGATTCGCGTGATCCGGCGGCACGGTGACCGGGGATCAGGCCCTGACGGCCGGGGCCGGGCCGGGATCGGCTTCCTCGTCGACGGCGTGGGCGAGGAAGCCGTCGACCATGCGGTGGAAGAGCGTCGCGAGCTGCCGCAGTTCCTCCGGGGACCAGCCCGAGAGGGCCACCTGCATGCCGCGGACGCCGGCCTCGCGGATCCTGGCGATGGCCTCGCCCCCGGCGTCGGTGAGCTCGATGCGCTGGGCGCGGCGGTCGTCCGGGTCGGGGACGCGGGTGACGTACCCGGACTTCTGCAACTGCTGCACCGTCCGCGTGACGTGCGAGGCCTCCACGCCCAGCCGGGCGGCGAGCTCCCCCGGCCGCTGTGGCTCGCAGTCGGCGATCTGCCGCAGCAGGGCGACGGCGGCGCGGTCGAGCGGCACGCCCGCCAGGGCCATGAGCCGTTCGTGCCGGCGGGCGCGGGTGCTCAGGTAGGTGATGCGGGTGAGCGCACGCTCGATCTCGGTCACTTCCGGGGAGGGGGCCTCGGGGAGCGGTGGTGTGGGCATGAGCACCACGGTACCATCTCGTTGCGTAACTCAAGTAAATCGAGCCGTTCACGCCGTTCGCCGAACATTCTTCGCGCCGTTCGTCGAGCGTTCACGCCGTTCGCCGAGCGCTCACCCCGTTCAGGGGAAACAGCAGGAGAACACGCGTGGCGGGGCGCCGGTCCGTCGACACCTCACCCGTGGACCTGCCGCTGATCCCGCCCATGCTCGCCACGTCCGGCACCCTGCCATCCGCCGCGCAGGACGCGCGCTGGGCCTACGAGACCAAACAGGACGGCCAGCGGGTGGTGGTCTACCTGCCGGGGGACGGCAGGGTGCTGCTGCGCGCCCGCTCCGGTGACGACATCACGGCCGCCTACCCCGAACTGCGGCCGCTGGGCACCGCCCTCGGCGCCACGCCCGCCGTCCTGGACGGCGAGATCATGGCCCTGGACGACCAGGGCCGCGCCAGTTTCCAGTTGCTGCAGTCCCGGATGGGCCTGGCCCACGCCCCCGCCAGGGCCGCGCGGCGGGCGGCGGAGGTCCCGGTCCATCTCGTGCTGTTCGACCTGATGCACCTGCGGAACGACTCACTCCTCCGGCTCCCCTACGCACGACGCCGTGCGGCCCTGGAGGACCTCGGCCTGACAGGACCCTCCTGGTCGACCCCGCGCGCACTCGTCGGCCACGGCGCCGATGCCCTGCGCGCCACCCAGGAGCACGGCCTGGAGGGCCTGGTCTGCAAGCGGCTCGACTCGGTGTACGAACCGGGGGTGCGCTCCCGGGCCTGGATCAAGATCCGCAACATGCGCACCGAGGACGTCCTGGTCGGCGGCTGGCAGCCCGGCAAGGGGCGGCTCACCGGCCTGCCCGGCGCGGTGCTGGTCGGACAGCGTGCGGCGGGACGGCTGCGCTACGTCGGCAGCGTGGGCACCGGCTGGAGCGAGGCCGAACGCACCGAACTCGCCGCACTGCTGGGGGCCGCCGCGAGTGACGTCTGCCCCTTCGACCCCGCCCCGCGCGCTCCGGGCGCGCACTGGGTCGCGCCCCGCCTGGTCGGCGAGGTCCGCTACAGCACCCGAACCCGGGAGGGGTTGCTGCGGCAGCCGTCCTGGCTGCGACTCCGGCCCGATCTCGCACCCGAGGAGGCCGCGGCCGACATCCCGGACGACATGGTCTGAAACGACGGCCGGCCCCAACTATTGGGCTCCGATTCACCGTTCGGATCCTCCATCGGTCTTGGCATGAACGCGTTCAACCTGGAAGCTGAACCTCCCTTTCCCCCACAGCCGTTGTGGCTGCGCCCGGACCGAGGAGGACGCAGTGTCGTCACGCCCGTTCGCCCACCGCAGGAGATGGATCATCGGAGCGGCCGGTGCCGCCGCCCTCGTCCTCGCCTCCCCCGCCACGGCCTTCGCCGCCCCACCGTCGGCGCTGCCCGCCAACGCGGACGCCCTGGAGCAGACGTACCAGCCCGCCTACGACTACGACACCGACGGCTGCTACTCCACGCCCGCGATCGGCCCGGACGGCACCGTGAACGGCGGGCTCAACCCGACCGGCGCCCTGAACGGCAACTGCCGGGACGCCTCGGACCTCGACAACACCAACGGCTACGCGCGCTCCAAGTGCAACAACGGCTGGTGCGCCATCCTGTACGCCCTCTACTTCGAGAAGGACCAGGCCGTGGCCGGCAGCGGCATCGGAGGGCACCGGCACGACTTCGAGCACGTCGCGGTGTTCGTACAGGACAACCAGGTCAAGTACGTGTCGACGTCCAACCACGGCGGGTTCACCGTGCACGCGGCGTCCGCGATCCGCTTCGACGGCACGCACGCGAAGATCGTCTACCACAAGGACGGCGTCAGAACACACTGCTTCCGCGCCGCGAACGGGAACGACGAGCCGCCGGAGAACCACAAGCGCAGCTGGCAGTACCCGGCGCTGGTCGGCTGGAACGGCTACCCGGCCGGGGTCCGCGACAAGCTCACGTCGTACGACTTCGGCAGCGCCAACTTCGGCCTGAAGGACGGCAACTTCGCCAACCACCTCGCCAAGGCCAAGCCCTCCGGCATCCCCTTCGACCCGTACGCCTGACCGCACCGGCCCGGCCGGAGGCCCTAGGCCTCCGGTGGGGCCCGCGTTCCGCCCCGCGCCCGATCCCCCGGCGCGGGGCGGCCGCATAGCGTCCCGGCATGGACACGCACGACACGACAGGGACCCTCGAAGACGCCCTCGGGCGTCTTCACGCCTCGGGGCCGGAGCGGCTCGGCCGGCTCACCAATCACGCCCCGATGGTCGTGGAGGTGCTCGCCGCGCACGGCCGGGCGGACGCCGTGCACCGGTGGCTGGACCTGTACCGGCACAAACTGGAGGACCTGCCCCGGCCCGTCGCTCCCGTGACCGACGCCGACTGGCGTGCGGCGCTGGGCGATCCGCGCCGCGCCGCCGACTGGATCGGGTACTTCGGCCGGGCGCTCGCCGAGCAGCCGTGGCGGGACGTCCTCGCCGTGTGGTGGCCGCGGCTGCTGCCCGGGATGTACGGCGGCTCCACGCATCCGGTCATCCGCGTCGGGCATGCCGTACGGGCCCTGGAAGCCCGCGAGAACGCGCCGCGGCTCGCCGAACTCGCGCACGGGCTGGGCTACTGGGCCGCCCGGCACCGGCCCGTCTCCGGCATCGCGGCCCTGCCGGCGGCGCCGAGTGCCGCGCGGTCCCTGGACCGCCGTGCCGCCCCTCGCCGACCCCCGGGGCGGATTCCCCGACCGGCTGGCAGCCGTACGGCGGTTGCCGCTGTGGGCGGACGACGCCACCGACCCGGACACGGCCCGGGACCGCCTCGTCGAACTGGTCCGGGCCGCGACCCACCGCTACGCCACCCACGGCCACGGCGAGGCGACGATGCTGGTGCACGCGGCGACCGCGCCCAACGCCGTCCTGCGCACCCTCGGCTCCCTGCCCCGCCCGCTGTGGGCGCCGAGCCTGCGCGCGGCGTGGACGGCGTCCGCGGCCGTCACCGCCATGTACGCCACCGCCGGGCCCGTCGCGGAGGTCCCCGCACCCCGGTGCACCGCGCAGGAGGTGCTGGAACGGGCCCTCGCGCATGGGGACGAGCACGTCGTGAAGCTCACGGACACCGCTCTCGACGTCGGCGACGAGCGGGCCCTCGCCGCTGCCCTGCGGGCGGGGGAACTGAGCGACCCGCTCGTCCCGAACTGACGCCCGATACCCGGCAGTCGGAGGAGGTACGGGACGGACGCCCCCGCGCAAGGGTCTATCGTGTCCGCATGTCCGTCCCCGAACTGATTCGCATCGTCTCCCGCGACTCCCCCATGGCCCTCGCCCAGGTGGAGCGCGTCCGCGCCGAGTTGGCCGTCGCCCATCCCGGAGTGCGCACCGAGGTCGTGCCGGTGAAGACCACCGGCGACAAGTGGATGGGCGATCTGTCCCAGGTCGAGGGCAAGGGCGCGTTCACCAAGGAGGTCGACGCGGCGCTGCTGGCCGGCGAGGCCGACCTCGCCGTGCACTGCGTGAAGGACGTGCCCGCCGACCGGCCGCTGCCCGCGGGCACGGTGTTCGCCGCGTTCCTCAAGCGGGACGACATCCGCGACGCCCTGATCCACCCGGGCGGGCTCACCCTGGACGAGCTGCCGGCCGGGACGCGGATCGGCACCTCCTCGGTGCGCCGCGTCGCGCAACTGGCCGCCACGCACCCCCACCTGGAGTGCGTGCCGTTTCGCGGCAACGCCAACAAGCGTCTGGCGAAGCTGGCCGCCGGCGAGGCGGACGCCCTGCTGCTCGCGGTCTCCGGCCTGGAGCGCATCGGCCGGGAGGACGTGATCAGCGAGATCCTCTCCACCGAGACGATGATGCCGCCCATCGGTGCGGGCGTGCTGGCGCTGCAGTGCCGCGAGACAGACGCCGCGCTGATCGACGCGGTGAGCGGCCTGGGCGACCCGGACACCTACCGGGAGACCACCGCCGAGCGCATGTTCCTGCATGTGCTGCAGGGGCACTGCAACAGCCCCATCGCCGGGTTCGCTCAGGTGGACCGCAGTGGCGAACTGTCCCTGCGGGCCTGTGTGTTCACCCCGGACGGCAAGACCAGGCTGAACGCCCACGAGTGGGCGGGCCGGCTCGACCCCGCCACGCTCGGCACCTCGGTCGCCGTGGCCCTGCTGCGCCAGGGCGCCCGCGAGATCATCGACGGCATCCCGCACTGACCTCCGCGCCACCCTGACACGGGATCAGGCGGTGCCTTCCTCCGCCTGGTCCCGCAGGAAGACGCTCACCTGGTGCGCCAGGCTGTCCCGCACCGGACCCTGCCGGGACCCGGCAGGGCCCTCGTGCGCCCCGATGCCGCCCGCCCACAGCCGGCGCCCGGTCCACTCCTCCTCGACGCGCAACTGCACCTGGACGTCCACGAGGCTCAGGGACGCCTCGGCGCCGGCGGCGTACAGCACGGCGGTGGCGCGGCGCAGCGGATAGACGTCGAAGCCCTCGATGAACTGCGAGTTGCGCCAGTCGATGAAGGCGCTCTCCCCGTCCGGGCCGAGCCGCACGTCGATCTGGCCGTCCTCGAGGTGGACGCCGAGATGGCGGCTGCCGCGGTTCTCGACCGTCACGCGGAGGCAGAAGTAGGTCAGTCCCTCGGCGGCGTCGTCCCGGCCGCGGGGCGGCTCGGCCGGTTCCAGACGGTGGACGCGGACGCGCAGACCGGCATGCTCGTCGTACTCCTGCCAGTCCCCGACCACGTTCGGCTCGTACACGCTGCACCTCTCGACCTCTGGAAGCTGCTTCCTATCTGTGGTCTCAGCGCACTGTCAAATGAGCAGAATGCGCTGTGGCCAGGCAGTTCATCCCTTTTGATCGGTGATCAAGCCGTGCCCAGCGGTTATCCGGAAACAAGCGGAGAAAGCGCTTGCCCCGGCGTGCCGCACATCACTTCCACGAGTGAAGATCAACGGGCCAGCCGGCCCAGCAGGGCCGAGGCGGCGGTGACGCCGAGCGCGGCCGCGGCGAACAGCACCGCGAAGTCGGACGCCAGATGGTGGGGCGTGCCGAGAAGGAGGCCGCGCAGGGCGTCCACCTCGTAGCTGAGCGGGTTGGCCTTGCTGACGCTCTGCAGCCAGCCCGGCATCACGGACACCGGGTACAGGGCGTTGGAGCCGAAGAACAGCGGCATCGTGATCGCCTGCCCGATGCCCATGAGGCGGTCGCGGCTGAGGACGATGCCGGCGATGGTCATCGACAGGCAGGAGAAGAAGGCCGAGCCGAGGACGACGATCGCGGCGACGGCGAGCAGCTTGAGCGGGTTCCAGGTCAGGGCCACGCCGAGCAGGGCGGCGATGAGGAGCACGACGACGGCCTGGACGAGCGACTTCACCCCGGCCGCGAACGCCTTGCCGGTGATCAGCGCCGATCTCGGGGTCGGGGTGACGAGGAGCTTGTTGAGGACGCCGGCGTCACGTTCCCAGATGATCTGGATGCCGTAGAAGATGGCGATGAACATCGCGGACTGGGCGATGATGCCGGGCGCCAGGTAGTCCACGTACGGGATGCCGCCGGTGGGGATCGCCTTGATGCGGGTGAAGGTCTGACCGAAGATCAGCAGCCAGAGGGCCGGCTGGATCGCGCGGGTGTAGAGCTCGGTGCGGTCATGGCGCAGCTTCTGCAGTTCGACCGCGCACATCGCGCCGACGCGGGCGGGCAGCAGCCGCCAACCGGCGCGGGGCGGCGGGGGGTTCAGCAGCAGGTCGATGCCGTGACCGCGGGCGGGGTCAGCCGACACGGCGCGCGGTGCGGCGGGTGCTTCGGACATCACGGAAATCCCCTGCCTCGTCGTCGAGACCGCTGCCGGCCACGTCCCGGAAGACGTCCTCCAGCGTGGGCGGCGCCTCCTGGGCCACCCCAGCGGCGCTGCGCCGGGCGCCGAGTCCCGCCCTGAGTTCGGCCGGGGTGCCGAGGGCCCGGATCCGGCCGCGGTGCATCAGGGCGATCCGGTCGCAGTACTGGTCGGCCTCGTCCATGTAGTGGGTGGTCACGAACACGGTCATGCCGGTGGCTTCGCGGACGGCGCCGATGTGCTCCCACACGCCGGTGCGGGCGATCGGGTCGAGGCCGATGGTGGGCTCGTCGAGGATCAGCAGCCGCGGGGCGCTGACCAGGGCCTGAGCGAGTTCGAGCCGGCGGACCATGCCGCCGGAGTACGTGGTGGCCAGCCGGTCGGCGGCGTCGGCGAGGCCGACCGCGGCCAGGGCCTGGGCGACGCGCTCGGCGCGTTCCGCGCGGGGCACGTCGAAGACCCGGGCGAACAGGGCGACGTTCTCCCGCCCGGTGAGCCCGGCGTCCGCGGACAGTTGCTGTGGGACGTAGCCGAGCAGGCGGCGTACGGCCATGCGGTCCCCGGCGGCGTCCTGGCCGAAGACGCGGACCATGCCGGCGGGCACGGGCAGCAGGGTGGTGATGCAGCGGATGGCGGTGGTCTTGCCCGCGCCATTGGGCCCGAGCAGCCCGAAGACCTCGCCCCGCCGGACGGTGAGGTCGAGTCCGTCCACGGCGTTGTGGTCGCCGAAGACGTAGGTGAGCCCGGTGCAGGCGACGGCGTCGGCCCGGGGCGGCGCGGCCCCGTCGGCCCCGGCTGGGGCGGTGTCCCGCTTCATGACTCCTCGGCCTCCTCGTGCAGGGTGTCGGCCAGCTTGCGCAGGGCCGGGACCGCCGCCTGCAGCGCCCGGCGGTCCGGCTCGTCGAGGCGCGCCACATGGCTGCGTACGAGTTCGGCCCGGCGCCGGCGCCAGTCGCGCAGCCGTGTCTCGGCGGCGGTGGTGGGCAGCAGCCGGGCGGCCCGCCGGTCGGCCGGGTCGGTCTCGCGGACCAGGTAGCCCGCCCTCGCCAGCTGGTTGACCAGGGTGGACACCGAGTTGGCCGCCAGACCGAGGTCCTTGGCCGCGTCGGAGATACCGATGCCGGGCCGCACCACGACCAGACGCAGCAGTTCCACCTCGGCGCCGCGCAGCCGCGGGTCGGGCGTCTGCCGCCGCAGGCGCCGCCGGATCAGCCGCTGGACACCGACGAGTGCGTCGGCCAGCTCTTCTGGGAAGGTCTCCGGCTCCATGCCGCCGAGATTAGCTCTGTAGCAGAGCTAATCGGCCCAAGACGAGGTCAAGGGATGTCAAGAAGGGTCCAGGGGCTCCGGTCAAGAAGGGTCCAGGGCGCTCCGGAACGGCAGCGGATCCGATCGGCTGCGGACTGGGAGCGCCCGCGGCACCCGATTGCCGTATTGTCTTAATTGTTTCGCTATGTCCCTGCCTGGGGATGGGCAGGGAAGTGCTTCGGACAGGAGGCACGTGCGTGGGAGCCGGCAGGCCGGGCCCCCGGTGCTCTCCCGTGAGGCCCGAGTCCGCTCCTCCCACGGTGTCTGTCCATTCAGCACCTGCTCAGGGAGGTGCGCACCATGCGTATCGCCGGCAGCACCCGAACGCACCCCCACGACGACGCGCCCGACACCGCCGCGGCGTTCGCGCGGCTCGCGCGGCTGCCCGAGGGGCCCGAGCGCAAGGCCCTGCGCGACGAGCTGGTCGAGGCCTGGCTCCCCATGGCCGAGCGGATCGCCGTCCGCTTCCGGGGCCGTGGCGAGGCCCTGGAGGATCTCTACCAGGTGGCGGCCCTCGGCCTCGTGAAGGCGGTCGACCACTACGATCCGGCCCGCGGCAACGCCTTCGAGGCGTACGCGGTGCCGACGGTCACCGGCGAGATCAAGCGCCACTTCCGTGACCACATGTGGACGTTGCACGTACCCCGCAGGGTCCAGGATCTGCGCAACCGGGTGCGGCACGCCGCGAAGGAGCTGTCGCAGACCACCCCGGGCCGCTCCCCCACGGTCGCCGAGATCGCCGAGTACGCCCAGCTCACCGAGGGCGAGGTGCGCACCGGCATGGAGGCCCTGGAGTGCTTCTCCGCGCTGTCGCTGGAGGCGGAGATGCCCGGGACGGACGGCTACGCCCTCGGGGACGCGATCGGCGGGCCCGACCCGGCCTTCGACACCGTCGTGGACCGGGTGGCCGTCAGGCCCTGCCTGGAGGCGCTGCCCGAGCGCGAGCGGATCATCCTCTATCTGCGGTTCTTCAAGGGCATGACGCAGAGCCGGATCGCCGAGCAGCTCGGCATCTCGCAGATGCACGTCTCGCGGCTGCTCAGCAGCTGCTTCGCCCATCTGCGTGAGGAACTGCTGACGGAGGCCCGCTGAAGCGAGGTCCGGTTCCGGTGCCGCCGGGGTCACGCCTCCGGCGGCGATCCGGGGATCTGCGTCGGTCCGGCCCCGTCGAGGGCGTCCTCCAGAGCGGCCCGGATCTCCTCGGGCATCACGCCCGTGCGCCCCCAGACGAGGATCAGTTCCGCGACGTTGCGCAGCTTGATGTTGGTGTGCTGGGAGACCTCCTTCAGCACGGCCCACCCCTGGTCGGGGGAGATCCGGCCGAGCGCGACAACCATTCCGATCGCCTGGTCCACGACGGCGTGGGAGACGACCGCCTCCTTCAGCTGCTGGACCTCTTCCTGCAGCGCGAAGATCCGCTCCGAGCCCCCGTCCGTGGGCATGGTCACCTCCGGGTCCGGTGCGCCGCTGCGCCCGAGGTCTCACCGGGTGCTTGAGTACCTTGACGCAGTGTCCGACCCCTCCATCGTCGTCACTCGGGCCGTCCGGTGCCACCGGGGCGGACCAGGCCGGACGCCGTTTCGGCGCCCCCGCCGGGGTACTCGGCAGGCGCCCACAGCGGTTCCGGTTGGACACTGGTGTCAATCCTCCGGTGTTCCCAGGCCGACGAGATCAGGACGCGACTGCCATGAACCACGACATGCCCACCTCCTCCGGCACGAAGGACGTCGTCTCATCACACTCCGTGTTCGGCGCGCCCTGCTGGGTGAGCCTGACCAGCCGGGACGTCAAGGCGACCGAGGAGTTCTACGGGGCCGTGCTGGGCTGGCAGTGGCGGCCGGCCAAGCTCGGCGACCGGTTCCGGATCGCGCTGGCGGACGGCTCGCCGGTGGCCGGGATCGCGGGGGTCGCGGCCATGTGGCAGATGGCGGTGGCGTGGACGCCGTACTTCGCGGTGCGCAGCGCGGACGACGCGGCCGCGCGGGTGCAGGAGCGCATGGGCACGGTCGCCGTCGGGCCGATCTCGCTGCCGCCGGGACGGGCGGCGCTGCTGGCCGACCGGGACGGGGCGACCTTCGGCATCTGGGAGGGCGACCTCTTCACCGACTGGGAGACCTGGCGCAACGCACAGCCGGCCTTCATCACGCTCCACACCCGTGACGCCTTCGACGCGGCGATCTTCTACGGCGAGGTCCTCGACTGGGCCTCCCAGCGCCCCGGCTGCTGCGAGGTCCACTACGAGGGCGGCGAGGTCGTGCTGCGCAGCCGCGGGGACGTGGTGGCCCGGATCGAGTCCGGTGCCCTGGGGGCGGCCCCGGACCCCGCGATCCGCCCGCACTGGCAGGTCCACTTCTCCGTGGACGACGTCGAGGCCTGTGCCCGAGCGGCCGAACTCCACGGCGGCAGCGTCCTGTCCAAGGGCGGCCACGAGGCGGTGCTGCGGGACCACGACGGCGCGCAGTTCACGGTGACCGCGCGCCGGGGCCGCTGACCCGCGTCATTCCTTCTCGCGCGCCGCGGCCGTTGACCCGCGTCACTCCTTCTCGCGCGCCGCCCGTGACGGCCGGGACAGCAGGACCAGGCTGCGGGCCCCGACGGTCAGGCCCGTCCCCGCCTTGTGCTCCGCCTCGTCCGGCGTGCCCTCCGGGTCGGCCGTGTCGATGAGGGCCGTCCACCGTTCGCCGTAGGAGGCCTTCGGCAGGCGGAAGTCGACCGGCTCCCAGTGGCTGTTGAGGAGCAGCAGGAACGAGTCGTCGACGACCGGGCGGCCCCACGCGTCGGGTTCGGCGATGGCGTCGCCGTTGAGGAACACGCCGACACAGTGCGCGTCGCCGCGCAGCCAGTCGTCGTCGGTCATCTCGCCGGCGTCCGGCGCCAGCCACACCAGGTCGGGCAGCGGCTGGTCCGCCCGGGTCAGGGTCTCGCCGCGGAAGAAGCGACGTCGGCGCAGCACGGGGTGTCCCGTGCGCAGCCGGATGAGGTACCGGGTGAACTCCAGCAGGTCGCGCTGCTCCTCGGTGAGCCGCCAGTCGATCCAGGAGATGTCGTTGTCCTGGCAGTAGGCGTTGTTGTTGCCGCCCTGGGTGCGCCCGAGTTCGTCGCCGTGGGAGAGCATCGGGATGCCCTGGGACAGCAGCAGCGTGGCGAGGAGGTTGCGCTGCTGGCGGGTGCGCAGCTCCAGGACCGCCGGGTCGCGGGTCGGGCCCTCGGCGCCGCAGTTCCAGGAGCGGTTGGTGCTCTCGCCGTCCTGGTTGCCCTCGCCGTTGTCCTCGTTGTGCTTGTCGTTGTACGAGACGAGGTCGCGGAGGGTGAAGCCGTCGTGCGCGGTGACGAAGTTGACGCTGGCCCGGGGGCGGCGCCTGCTGTGCTGGTACAGGTCGGAGGAGCCCGTGAGCCGGGAGGCGAACTCGCCGAGGGTGTGGTCCTCGCCGCGCCAGAAGTCGCGCACCGCGTCCCGGTACATGCCGTTCCACTCCGACCACAGCGGCGGGAAGTTGCCCACCTGGTAGCCGCCCTCGCCGACGTCCCACGGCTCGGCGATGAGCTTGACACGGCTGATCACCGGGTCCTGCTGGATGAGGTCGAAGAACGCCGACAGCCGGTCCACCTCGTGGAACTGCCGGGCGAGCGTCGCCGCGAGGTCGAAGCGGAAGCCGTCGACGTGCATCTCGGTCACCCAGTAGCGCAGCGAGTCCATGATCAGCTGGAGGACGTAGGGGTGCCGCATCAGCAGGCTGTTGCCGGTGCCGGTGGTGTCGTAGTAGTGCTCCCAGTCGCCGTCGACCAGGCGGTAGTAGGAGGAGTTGTCGATGCCGCGGAAGGAGAGCGTGGGGCCCATCTCGTTGCCCTCGGCGGTGTGGTTGTAGACCACGTCGAGGATCACTTCGAGCCCGGCGGCGTGCAGGGTCTTCACCATCTGCTTGAACTCGGCGACCTGCCCCCCGCGGGTGCCGTGGGCGGCGTAGCCGTTGTGCGGCGCGAAGAAGCCGATGGTGTTGTAGCCCCAGTAGTTGGCCAGGCCCCGGTCGTGCAGCACCCCGTCGTGGACGAACTGGTGGACCGGCATGAGCTCCACGGCCGTGACGCCGAGGGAGGTCAGGTGCTCGACGACCGCGGGGTGCGCCAGCCCGGCGTAGGTGCCGCGCAGTTCCTCGGGCACCTCGGGATGAGTGCGGGTCATGCCCTTGACGTGCGCCTCGTAGATCACCGTGTCGGCGTAGGGCCGGCAGGGCCGGGCGTCGTCGCCCCAGTCGAAGGCCGGGTCGGTCACCACGCCGAGCATGGTGTGCCCGGCGCTGTCGGCCGGGTCCGGACCGTCCGGGTTGCGCTCGTAGAGCGAGGGGTGGTTGTCGATCTGCCCCTGGACCGCCCGGGCGTACGGGTCGAGCAGCAGTTTCGCCGGATTGCAGCGGTGCCCCGCGGCCGGGGCCCACGGCCCGTGCACCCGGTAGCCGTAGCGCTGGCCGGGGCCGACTCCGGGGAGGTAGCCGTGCCAGACGAATCCGTCGACCTCGTTCAGCGGCACCTGGGTGTGGGCGCCGTCGTCGTCGACGAGGACCAGCTCGACGCGTTCGGCGACCTCGCTGAAGAGCGCGAAGTTGGTGCCCTCCCCGTCGTAGGCCGCACCCAGCGGGTAGGGGCGCCCGCTCCAGGCGGACACCCCTACGCGAGTCTGCCGGCGGGTCACCGGGCGTCCTCCAGGACCTCGTCCGGAGTGACGGCCGAGGCGGCCAGCTGTGTGACCGGGACCTCGCGGGGCACGTCGAGGCCCTCGCTCTCCCGCGGCGCGGGCGCGGTCGGGACCAGGGGGACCCGTTCGCCGGCGCGGGCGCGCTGCGAGAACCAGATGACCTTGCTGCCGGTCTCGGTGGCGCCGCAGCCCCAGCCGTCGCTCATGGCCGCGAGGTGCTCCAGGCAGCCTCGCAGCTCCTGGTCCGGCCGCAGGGCGCGGTCGTTGTCCCCGATGGCGGTGATCAGGTGCTGCCCGTTCCACCACATCTCGATCGACGTGTTCTTGTCCGTGGCGTGTTCGTCGATGGCCTTGAGCAGCATCTCGGCACCGCCGCAGACGGGCTGGACCAGGTTCTCCAGGTCCCAGAACTTCAGGTGAGCGGCCAGAATGCGGCTGACCTGTCCCACCCGTTCCGGGCTGACTTCCACGCCGAGGTGGTAGTAGCAGGGCACTGCGGTCTTCATCGGTCGGCTCCTCACCGCGAAGCTCAGCTCCTTCTCGCTCCCGCGGTCCTGCGGGACGAGCCCCGAACACGGAACGTGAGCGTCTATCGCTTCTGAGTCACCATCAGCCTGAGGGTGCTAGCCCGTTCGTGCAACACGAGCGCACGGTTGAGGCGGGGGAGTACACAAGTGAGCGGGTGCAGGTGTGCCCGAACGGCTCAGCAGAGCCACCACTGGTTGAAGCTCCAACAAGACGCTGCGTCGCCTCCCGTGCACCATGTGTGAAGAACTCGATCGCCGTTACGGGTCCGTGCCGCTGTTTGCACGGCCGCCGTCCGACCGTCGGGAGACCGTGCCCCTCGAGCCCCGAAAGGTGATCGGCGCCATGCTGCTACCCGCCAAAGCCGAAGTCGCCCGGCAGTTGCGGCGTTACCGGGCCTGGGAACGCGTGATGCTCGCGGCACCGAACGACCGCACGGTGCGGACCACCTTCGAGGACTCCGGCTACACGCTCTGCGTGCTGATGGGCAAGCGCTGCGCGCGGGAGGCCGCGGACGCGGCCGAACGGTACCTGCGCACCAACCACGTCACCTATCTGCAGGAACAGCAGATCACCTGCCTCCAGGAGCAGCACATCACCTGTACGCAGGAACCGGCCGAACGGCCCCGCCCGGCCACGGCGGTCAGACGAAGACCGCCGGCGGCGGAGCGCAGATCCCCCGCCTCCGAGCGGAGATCCACAGCGGGAAGGTGACGCCCTTCCCGCACATCCAGTCCCTGAACCGGGCCCCCGCGGCCCGGCTTTCGAACACGGTGGAGGTGATGACCATGACGAGGACCCGGGCCATCGGCCGTATTCCGGTGAGGGACGTCCGCCCGGCCGTGGAGGGCGGCAACCGGCCGGCGAAGGCGGTCGTGGGTGAGCCGTTCGAAGTCACCGCCACCGTGTTCCGGGAGGGGCACGACGCAGTGGCGGCCCATGTCGTCCTGAAGGACCCCGAGGGCCGGCCCGGCCCGTGGACGCCGATGCGCGAGCTCGTTCCCGGCAGCGACCGCTGGGGCGCCGAGGTCAGCGCGGACGCCGTCGGCCGCTGGTCCTACCGGGTGGAGGCCTGGAGCGATCCGGTGGCCACCTGGCGCCGCACGGCAGGCATAAAGATCCCGGCGGGCATCGATCCGGGCCTGGTCCTGGAAGAGGGTGCGGAACTGTACGAACGGGCAGCGGCCGGCGTGCCGAAGGAAGCCGGCCGCGCCGTGCTGCTCACCGCGGCGCAGACCCTGCGCGACGACTTGCTGCCCACGGCGGACAGGTTCGCGGCGGCGCTGACGCCGGAGGTGGACGAGGTCCTGGCGCGGCATCCGCTGCGGGATCTGGTGACCAGCAGTGAGCCGCTGCCGCTGCTGGTGGAGCGCGAGCGGGCGCTGTACGGCTCCTGGTACGAGTTCTTCCCGCGTTCGGAGGGCACCCGCGAGCAGCCGCACGGCACGTTCCGCACCGCGGCCCGCAGGCTCCCGGCGATCGCGGCGATGGGCTTCGACGTGGTCTACCTGCCGCCGATCCACCCCATCGGCACCACGTTCCGCAAGGGCAAGAACAACACCCTCTCCCCCGGTCCCGACGATGTCGGTGTGCCCTGGGCGATCGGCTCGCCCGAGGGCGGTCACGACGCGGTGCACCCCGATCTGGGGACGCTGGAGGACTTCGTCGGGTTCGTGCGGCGGGCGCGGGAGCTGGGCATGGAGGTGGCGCTGGACTTCGCGTTGCAGTGCTCGCCGGACCATCCCTGGGTGCAGAAGCATCCGGAGTGGTTCCACCACCGCCCCGACGGCACCATCGCCTACGCGGAGAACCCGCCGAAGAAGTACCAGGACATCTACCCCATCGCCTTCGACGCCGACATGGACGGTCTGGTCGCCGAGACGGTGCGGGTGCTGCGGCACTGGATGGACGCCGGGGTGCGGATCTTCCGGGTGGACAATCCGCACACCAAGCCGGTGGTGTTCTGGGAGCGGGTGATCGGGGAGGTCAACCGCACCGACCCCGATGTGATCTTCCTGGCCGAGGCGTTCACGCGGCCGGCGATGATGCACACCCTGGCCCAGATCGGCTTCCAGCAGTCGTACACGTACTTCACCTGGCGCAACACCAAGCAGGAGCTGACCGAGTACCTCACGGAGCTCTCCGGTGAGGCCGCCTCCTACATGCGGCCGAACTTCTTCGCCAACACCCCCGACATCCTGCACGCCTACCTCCAGCACGGCGGCCGGCCCGCCTTCGAGGTCCGGGCCGTGCTCGCGGCGACCCTCTCGCCGGCCTGGGGCATCTACTCCGGCTACGAGCTGTGCGAGAACACCCCGCTGAAGGAGGGCAGCGAGGAGTACCTGGACTCGGAGAAGTACCAGCTCAGGCACCGTGACTGGGCCGCCGCCGAACGCGAGGGCCGCACCATCACCCGGCTGCTCACCCGGCTCAACACCATCCGGCGGGAGCACCCCGCGCTGCACCGGCTCAGGAACCTCCGCTTCCACCACACCGACAACGACGCGCTCATCGCGTACAGCAAGCGCAGCGGGTCAGATGCCGTCCTGGTGGTCGCCAACCTCGACCCGCACCACGCCCAGGAGGCCACGGTCTCGCTGGACATGCCGCACCTCGGCCTGGACTGGCACGAGTCGGTGGACGTACGCGACGAGCTCACCGGCGAGACCTACCGCTGGGGGCGCAACAACTACGTGCGGTTGGAGCCGGGGCGGGCTCCCGCGCACGTCTTCCACGTCCAGTCCCCGCCCGCCGCGCACGCGATCGGAGGGGCAGGAGCGTCATGACCGTGAACGAGCCCGTACCGGACACCTTCGAGGACACTCCCGCCCGGGACAGGGACCCCGACTGGTTCAAACGCGCCGTCTTCTACGAGGTGCTCGTCCGCTCGTTCCAGGACAGCGACGGCGACGGCGTCGGCGACCTCAAGGGCCTCACCTCCAAGCTCGACTACCTCCAGTGGCTCGGCGTCGACTGCCTGTGGCTGCCGCCGTTCTTCAAGTCCCCGCTGCGCGACGGCGGCTACGACGTCTCCGACTACACGGCCGTGCTGCCGGAGTTCGGCGACCTCGCGGACTTCGTGGAGTTCGTCGACGCCGCACACCAGCGCGGCATGCGCGTGATCATCGACTTCGTCATGAACCACACCAGCGACCAGCACCCGTGGTTCCAGGAGTCGCGCAAGGACCCCGACGGGCCCTACGGCGACTACTACATGTGGGCCGACGACGACAAGGGATATCCGGACGCGCGGATCATCTTCGTCGACACGGAGACCTCGAACTGGACCTTCGACCCGGTGCGCGGCCAGTACTTCTTCCACCGCTTCTTCTCGCACCAGCCGGACCTCAACTACGAGAACCCCCGGGTCCAGGAGGAGATCCTGGCCGCGCTGAAGTTCTGGCTGGACCTGGGCATCGACGGCTTCCGGCTGGACGCGGTCCCCTATCTCTACGCGGCCGAGGACACCAACTGCGAGAACCTGCCCGCCACGCACGCGTTCCTCAGGCGGGTCCGGCGCGAGATCGACGCCCTGTACCCGGACACGGTGCTGCTGGCCGAGGCCAACCAGTGGCCCGAGGACGTCGTCGACTACTTCGGCGACTATCCCAGCGGCGGCGACGAGTGCCACATGGCGTTCCACTTCCCCGTCATGCCGCGCATCTTCATGGCCGTCCGCCGCGAGTCCCGCTACCCGGTCTCGGAAATCCTGGCCAAGACCCCGGCCATCCCCTCGGGCTGCCAGTGGGGCATGTTCCTGCGCAACCACGACGAGCTCACGCTCGAAATGGTCACCGACGAAGAGCGCGACTACATGTGGGCCGAGTACGCCAAGGACCCCCGCATGCGCGCCAACATCGGCATCCGCAGGCGCCTCGCTCCCCTGCTGGACAACGACCGGCACACCATCGAACTCTTCACCGCGCTGCTGCTGGCCCTCCCCGGCTCGCCGATCCTCTACTACGGCGACGAGATCGGCATGGGCGACAACATCTGGCTCGGCGACCGGGACGCCGTGCGCACCCCGATGCAGTGGACCCCGGACCGCAACGCCGGATTCTCCACCTGCGACCCGGGCCGCCTCTGCCTCCCGGCGATCATGGACCCGGTCTACGGACACCAGGTGACCAACGTCGAGGCGTCGATGTCGTCGCCGTCGTCGCTGCTGCACTGGACCCGCCGCATGATCGAGATCCGCAAGCAGAACCCCGCTTTCGGACTCGGCTCGTACACCGAACTGCCCTCCTCCAACCCCGCGGTGCTGGCGTTCCTGCGGGAGTACGAGGACGACCTGGTGCTGTGCGTCAACAACTTCGCGCGGTTCGCGCAGCCCACCGAGCTCGACCTGCGCGAGTTCGCGGGGCGGCACCCGGTGGAGCTGTTCGGCGGGGTCCGTTTCCCCGCCATCGGCGAGCTGCCCTATCTGCTGACCCTCGGGGGCCACGGCTTCTACTGGTTCCGGCTCACTCGAGTCGCATCCCGCATCGGCCGGCGACTGTGAGCCTGCGCCGACGAAAGGAGGCGTGACCATGGCGAAGACCGCATCCCTCCGCCCGGGCCTGACGCGCCTGGCCGAGCCCATGGAGTCGCTCGGCGGGCTGCTGCGCGACTGGCTGCCCCGGCAGCGCTGGTTCGCGGGCAAGGACCGGCCCGTCACGGAGCTCGGCCTGCTGTCGATGACCGAGCTCTTCCCGGGCTGTCTGCATCTGCTGGTCCACGCCGGTCACGCCGGCCACACGGGCGTGCCCTCGCCCGGTGGCGCTCCTCCGGCGGGCGACTGCTACCAACTGCTGCTCGGCGTGCGGGAGCAGCCGGCGCCGCGGCTCGGGCGGGCGCTCATCGGGCGGGTGCAGGACGGGCCGCTGGCCGGGCTGACGGTCTACGACGCGCTGCACGATCCCCGTTCGGCCCAGCTTCTGCTGGACCGGCTGCGGCACCCGGGCTCCGCCGGCCCCCTGCGCTTCGACTGCGACCCGGATCACCAGGTGCCCGCCGGGCTGGTGCCGCGGCTGCTGGACGCCGAGCAGTCCAACTCCTCGCTGGTCTACGGCGACGAGTACATCCTGAAGGTCTTCCGGCGCATCCAGCCGGGCGTCAACCCGGACCTGGAGGTGCCGGGTGCGCTGGCCCGCCAAGGCTGTCACCGCGTGCCCGCACCCGTGGCCTGGTTCCAGACGCACCATCCGTTCAAGGCCACCCTCGGCGTGCTCCAGCCGTATCTGCGGGACGCCTCCGACGGCTGGACGCTGGGGCTGAACGCGCTGGCCTCGGGGGACGACTTCACCGTCCAGGCCCGGGCGCTGGGCGCGGCCACCGCGGAGGTGCACCTGGCGCTGGCGTCGGCGTTCCCCGTCGGCGGGCCCGGGGAGAACGGGCAGACGGCGGCCGCGATGATCGAGCGGCTGGACGCCGCCGCGCACTGCGTGCCAGCGCTGCAGCCGTTCGTGCCGGGCCTGCGGACCGCGTTCGCCGCGCTCACCAGCTGCGATCCGGGGCCGCCCGCCCAGCGCATCCACGGCGACCTGCACCTGGGGCAGGTGCTGCGGGCCGGGCGCGAGTGGTTCGTCATCGACTTCGAGGGCGAGCCGTCCCGGCCGCTCTCCGAACGGCGCAGCGCCCACTCCCCGGTGCGGGACATCGCCGGGATGCTGCGCTCCTTCGACTACGCCGCCCGGCAGCGCCGCCCCTGGCGCCCGGAGTGGGCCCGCCGCTGCCGCGAGGCCTACTGCGCGGGCTATGCCGCCCGCGCCGGCTGGGACCCCCGTAAGAAACACGGACTGCTCCGCGCCTATGAGACGGACCGGGCCGTGTACGAGGTGCTGTACGAGGCACGGCACCGCCCCGACTGGCTGCCTGTACCGATGGCGGCGATCGAGCGCCTCGCCGTGAGAGGAGACTGAGCCGTGGCCCTGCGCGACACCTCAATCCCGGAGCCGTCCGGCCCGGTCCCGAGCACGACCGCACCCGCCCTGAGCCCCGAAGACCGCGGGCGCCTGCTGGCGGGTGCCCACCACGATCCGCACGCCCTGCTGGGCGCCCACCCGGTCCCGGGCGGGGTCGTGTTCCGTGCGCTGCGCCCCTTCGCCCGCTCCGTGAGCGTCGTGATCGACGGCAGACGCACCGCCCTCGTCTCCGAAGGCGACGGTCTCTTCTCGGGCGTGCTGCCGCTGGACACGGTCCCCTCCTACACGCTGCATGTGGCGTACGAGGAGGGCGAGCAGGAGACGCCCGACCCGTACCGCTTCCTGCCGGCGCTCGGCGAGCTCGACCTGCACCTGATCCGCGAGGGCCGGCACGAGGAGCTGTGGCAGGCGCTCGGCGCGCAGCCCATGACCCACGAGGGCGTCGAGGGCACCCGGTTCACCGTGTGGGCGCCGAACGCCCAGGGCGTGCGGGTGGCCACGGACTTCACCCACTGGGACGGCACGCAGTTCCCGATGCGGTCCCTGGGCGCCTCGGGTGTGTGGGAGCTGTTCCTGCCGGGTGTCGGCGAGGGCACCGCGTACAAGTTCGAGATCCACTCCCGGTACGGGCACCGCTTCCTCAAGGCCGACCCGATGGCACGCCGCTGCGAGGAGCCGCCCAACACGGCGTCGATCGTGACGGCCTCGCACTACGAGTGGGGCGACGGCGAGTGGATGGCGCACCGCGCGGACACGCCGGTGCACGAGGCGCCGCTCTCGGTGTACGAGGTGCATCTGGCGTCGTGGCGGCCGGGGCTGACCTACCGGCAGCTCGCGGAAGAGCTCCCGGCGTACGTGAAGGACATGGGCTTCACCCACATCGAGCTGATGCCGGTCGCCGAGCACCCCTTCCACGGCTCCTGGGGCTATCAGGTCACCGGGTTCTACGCGCCGACGTCCCGGCTCGGCACACCGGACGACTTCCGCTTCTTCGTCGACGCCTGCCACCGGGCCGGCATCGGCGTGATCATGGACTGGGTGCCTGCGCACTTCCCGAAGGACGACTGGGCGCTGGCCCGGTTCGACGGGGAGCCGCTGTACGAGCCCGGTGACGACCGGCGCGCGGAGCACCCGGACTGGGGCACGTACGAGTTCGACTTCGGCCGCACCGAGGTGCGCAACTTCCTGGTCGCGAACGCCGTGTACTGGTGCGAGGAGTTCCACATCGACGGGCTGCGCGTGGACGCCGTCGCCTCGATGCTGTACCTGGACTACTCGCGCGAGGACGGCCAGTGGGAGCCCAACGCCTACGGCGGCCGGGAGGACCTGGCCGCCATGGGATTCCTGCAGGAGATGAACGCGACCGTGTACCGGCGGGCCCCGGGCGTGGTCACGATCGCGGAGGAGTCCACCGCCTGGGGCGGGGTGACCCGGCCGACCGCCACCGGCGGGCTCGGCTTCGGGCTGAAGTGGAACATGGGCTGGATGCACGATTCGCTGGAGTACATCGCGCACGAGCCGGTGCACCGCAAGTACCACCACCACGAGATGACGTTCTCGATGGTGTACGCCTACAGCGAGAACTACGTCCTGCCGATCTCCCACGACGAGGTCGTGCACGGCAAGCAGGCGCTGGTGTCGAAGATGCCGGGCGACTGGTGGCAGCGGCGCGCCACCCACCGGGCCTACCTCGGCTTCATGTGGGGCCATCCCGGCAAGCAGCTGCTGTTCATGGGGCAGGAGTTCGCGCAGGGCGCCGAGTGGTCGGTGGAGCACGGCCCGGAGTGGTGGCTGCTCGACGACGGCTACCACTCGGCGGGCGACCACCGGGGCGTGCGCGATCTGGTGCGCGACCTGAACTCGGCGTACCGGGCGACTCCGGCGCTGTGGCAGTGCGACACCCGCCCGGAGGGTTTCCGGTGGGTGGCGGTGGACTCGGCCGACGACAACGTCTTCGCGTTCCTGCGCTACGACGCCGAGGGCAGGCCGCTGCTGGCGGTGTCGAACTTCTCCCCCGTCGTCCGGCAGGACTACGGCCTGTGGGTGCCGGGGGACGTCGTCGCGTGGGAGGAGCGCCTCAACACCGACGACACGCGCTACGGCGGCAGTGGCGTCACCAACCCGGATCCGGTCAAACCGGTCGACGGCCATGTCCGGATCACGCTGCCTCCGCTGGCCACGGTGTGGCTGATGCCGTTCGCCATGTGAAGTCCCGCCGTCCTACCAGGTGTCCTACCCGCTGAGAGGGGCACTGGGGGTCGTACCACCGGGAGCACCCGGTGGTACGACGTGGCAGGGCACAGAAGGGCGGGCATCAGGTGCGCACCGTGGGAGTGGAGGAGGAACTCCTCCTGGTCGATCCGGAGACCGGGGAACCGCGGGCGCTGTCCGCAGCGGTGCTCGCCCGGGCGGAGAAGAACGGCGCGGATCAGGACGTGTTCGAGAAGGAACTCCACGAGCAGATGCTGGAGTTCGCCACCCATCCGCAATCGTCCATGGAGAGCCTGCGCGCGGAGATCGTCCGCTGCCGTACGGAGGCGGCGCAGCACGCGGAGGAGATCGGCTGCACCGTGGCGGCGCTCGCCACCTCACCGCTGCCGGTCAGCCCCGCGGTCGGCTTCGGCCGGCGCTACCAGTGGATGGCGGAGCAGTACGGCATCGCCACCCGGGAGCAGCTCGTCATGGGCTGCCACGTGCACGTGTCGGTCGAGTCCGACGAGGAGGGCGTCGCGGTCGTCGACCGGTTGCGGCCCTGGCTGCCGGTGCTGCGGGCGATCAGCGCGAACTCGCCGTTCTGGCAGGGCAAGGACACGGGCTACAACAGCTACCGCAGCCGGGTGTGGCTGCGCTGGCCGTCGGCCGGCCCGACCGAGATCTTCGGCTCGGCCGAGCGGTACCACCGGCTGATCGCGGACATGGTGGCCACCGGGGCGCTCCTCGACGACGGGATGATCTACTTCGACGCGCGCCTGTCACAGCGGTACCCGACCGTGGAACTCCGCGTCTCGGACGTCTGTCTGCACTCCGGCACGGCCGTGCTGATCGCCACGCTGGTCCGGGGGCTGGTCGAGACCGCCGCGCGTGAGTGGCGAGCCGGCTGTGAGCCGCTCGACCACAGTGTCAGTCTGCTGCGGCTGGCCGACTGGCAGGCGGCCCGGTCCGGACTCGAGGGCGAGCTGCTGCACCCCGCGACCATGCGGCGGATGCCCGCCGAAGCCGTGGTCCGTGCCCTGCTGGACCACGTCGAGGAGGCCCTGGACGGTACGGGCGACCTGGCGCGGGCCGGGGCGGCCTGTGACGAGCTGCTGCGGGAGGGCAACGGGGCTCAGGTGCAGCGTGCGCTGATGGAGCGCACGGGCAGTCTGCGGGACGTCGTCACCGAGTGCGTCCGACGCACGCAGGCGTGAGGCGTCCCGCGCCATGTCCGGAGGGTGGGCTCAGAGGATGAGGACGAGGGCGTAGGCCAGGAAGAACGCCGCGATCAGCACGGTGACGAGGATGATCACGGTCAGCGGGGCCTTGGCCCAGCCCTTGGTGGGGTTGTGCGTCTCGCGGGGCAGCGTCTCCGGCATGCTGCTCTCCGCGGGCGGGGTCTCGCCCGGCGGTACACCGCCGCCGGGTTCCAGACCTGAGGTGCGTTCGGGTTCGGGATCGGGGCTGATGTGAGTCATGTCGTCCGGGTCCCCCGATCACGCCGAGATCATCAGCGGGTCGAGTTCCGTATTTTCCGA
The DNA here is from genome assembly GCF_001611795.1 of Streptomyces qaidamensis. Lineage (NCBI taxonomy): Bacteria > Bacillati > Actinomycetota > Actinomycetes > Kitasatosporales > Streptomycetaceae > Streptomyces > Streptomyces qaidamensis. Next base: position 492,268 of record NZ_CP015098.1, read on the forward strand.
CCCCGAAGGGTCTCGACTCGACTACATTCGAGCACCGCCGATGACGGTACCCGTCGGCAATGTCACACCCCGTACACGTCAGGAGCAGTGCATGCGCGACCTCGCCCTCGCTCCCCCGGCCGTGGCGCCCCTGACCGGCGGGCTCGCCGACAGCGTCTTCGAGACGGCGGACCGCGAACCGACCCGGCCGATGCTCGCCCGCCGGGCCGACCCCGCCTCCGCGACCTGGGAGGAGGTGACGGCGATCGAGCTGCGCGACGAGGTGGTGGACGCCGCCAAGGGGCTGATCGCCTCGGGGATCGCGCCGGGCCACCGCGTGGCGATCATGGCGCGCACCCGGTTCGAGTGGACGGTCCTGTGCTACGCGCTGTGGGCCGTGGGCGCCGAGGTCGTCCCGGTCTACCCGACGGCGTCCCGCGACCAGGTGGCGTGGATCCTGCGGGACGCGGGCTGCGTGGCCGTGTTCGTCGAGGACGAGCAGGGCGTCATGACCGTCGGCTCGGTGTGCGCGTCACTGCCGCTGCTGCGCCACGTCTGGCAGCTGGACGCGGGCGCCCTGGCGGACCTGACGGTGCGCGGCGAGTTCATCCCGCCCCCCACGGTCGACTCGATGCGCCGCATCGTGCTGCCGGATTCCACGGCCGTCATCGCCTACACCTCCGGCACCTCCGGCCGTGCCATGGGCTGCGCGCTCAGCCACCGCAACCTCGCCGGCCCCTGCGACACGCTGCTGGCGGGCTGGGGGCACACGGCGGCGCCGCGCGGAGAGCAGGGGTCCGTGCTCGCGTTCCTGCCCTTCTCCCACGTGTACGGGCTGATGATCCAGGGGCTGTGCGTGCGCGGCGGGCTGCTGATGGGACACCAGGCCGATCTGAGCGGTGAGGCGCTGTCCGCGGCGCTGCAGTCGTTCCGGCCCACGTACCTCTACGCGGTTCCCTCGGTCCTGGAGAAGATCTACAAGAACTTCCTGCGCGCCGCTCAGCAGGGCGGCCACGGAGCCCTCTTCGAGCGGGCCGCCGAGACCGCCCGGGACTTCGCCGCGGCCCTGGAGCGCCAGCGGCTGGGGCGCGGCCGCGGGCCCGGCTTCGACCTGCGGTTCCAGCACGCGCTGTACGAGCGCACGGTGTACCGCAGGCTGCGGGCCGCGCTGGGCGGACGGGTGCGGCGGGCGACATCGGGCGGTTCCCCTCTCAGCCGCGAGCTGTCCCTCTTCTACGAGGGCATCGGCATCTACGTGCACGACGGGTACGGGCTGACGGAGACCGCGGGCGGGGTGACGATGCAGCCGCTCGGCCGGGAGAAGTCCGGGACGGTCGGGCAGGCCCTGCCGGGCATGGAGATCCGGGTGGCCGAGGACGGGGAGATCCTGGTGCGGGGTCCCTCGGTGTTCCAGGGATACGTGGGCGACCAGGCCGCCACCCGGGCGGCGCTGCGCGGCGGGTGGCTCGCCACCGGCGACCTCGGGCAGCTGGACACGGAGGGCTATCTGACGATCACCGGCCGCAAGAAGGACATCATCATCACCAGCAGCGGCAAGAGCGTCGCCCCGCTGGCACTGGAGCAGCGGCTGCGGATGCACCCGCTCATCCACCAGGCGGTGGTGGTCGGGGACAACCGGCCCTGCGTCGGCGCTCTGATCACGCTGGATCCGGAGTTCCTGGCGCACTGGCGGGCCGGGCTGGCGCTGCAGGGCGAGATGCGGGAGGCCCGGGAGGAGAACGCGCTGCGGGAGGAGGTCGCGCGGGCCGTGGCCGCGGCCAACAGCGTCGTGTCGCCGTCGGAGTCGATCCGGGTGTTCCGGGTTCTGCCGGAGTCGTTCGACGTGACCAACGGGCTGCTCACGCCGTCGATGAAGCTGCGCCGGGACGAGATCGTGCGGCACTACGCTTCCGAGATCGACGCGATGTACCAGTCGCGCAGGCGTCCCGGGCGGCCGAGCGCCCCGGACGAACCGTCGAACTGGGACGATTCCGACAACGTCTTCCGCTGAGCGTGCGGCCGGACGCGTAGGCCTCGTCCCCTCGGGAACACGCAACAGTGGCGACGCAAGAGAAAGGACGACAGCCCTGACGACAGCCATAGCTGACGCCCGGGCCGGAAAGGCGATATGTCAACCGAGCCGCGTGGGGACGACGCCCTGACCTCCGAGGAGATCCCGAGCCGCACGAACAGCTTCGTGGGTGAGCCGCATGACGTGACAGGCGCGCGGCTGGCCGCGGAGGAGTTTCTGCGTGATCTGGCACGCTCCTCCCCGCCCTCTGCTCCCGAGTACTGGGACGACATCCTGCTGGTGGTGACGGAACTGGCCGCCAACGCGGTCCAGTACGCCCCGGGTCCGTTCGCGCTGCGCATGCGCCGGACGTTCGACGGGGTGCATGTGGTCCTGCACGACACCAGCACCACGGAGCCAGCCCCTCGCCCCTTCGATCCGCGCAGCGGCGGCGGGGGCATCGGCTGGCATCTGATCCACACGCTGTGCGACCAGGTCAGCGTGGTGGCCGACGACCGGGGCAAGGACGTGCACGTGTTCATGCCCTGGTGAGCCGGGAGCGTCACGGGCGCGCCGCGCCCGTGACCGGCCCGGACGGCTCAGACCGCGGCCGCCTCGCGTGGCGGCAGCCGGTCGTAGTAGTCCCCCACGGCCCGCAGGTACTGCCTGTCCCTGGTCTCGCTGTCGGTCTGGAAGCGCGGCGCCGCCTTGGCGTCTCCCCTGCTGCACGCCAGGGTGACCTTCCTCCCCGGTATGTCGATGCCGGTGACGACCCCGGCCGGTACCAGGACACTGCGGCCGAACACCCAGACGCCGGTGTCGACGACCAGGTGCCGCATGTCGTGCGGGGCGGCCTCCCGGTCCACGTGCCCGATGGTGCCGTCGGTCGCGGCGACGGCGAACCCGGTCAGGTCCTGCCCCTCCGTGTGACCGCTGTCCGGCGCGTACGACCAGATTCTGTCGATGGCCACTCTGCCCCATCCTCCCTGGCGATCCGTGGACCGCATGCCTCGGCGGGCGCTCGCGCCCACCCCGTCCCACAGCAGCAATTACCCTCCTGTCGCAAGCGCATTCGGCGCACACGCCCGCTACCGCACGCGACTTCCGCCGGCCGGTCCCGGCGATGTTCGACCGAGGGGGCATGGAGGGCGGTTTCCGGGGTAATCGCGGGGGCGCGGTGACATCCGAGCCCGTCGGTGAAGGGAGGCGCATGAGGAACGGAATCCGAGTCGGGACAACGACCGGGATCCCCTCGCACCGCGGTCATCCCCAGAGGTGACCAGCCCAGGCCGTAGCACTTGTTGGAGGTATCCGTGCCCCTCGCCCAGAACCCGCTGTCCGTGGAAGTCGAACTGCCCCGGGAGGACGTGGCCCTGATCACGGTCGACGGCTACCTGGACGTCGACACCGCGACCGAGTTCCAGGCCCATCTGGCCAACCAACTCCACCACGGCCGACGGCATTTCCTGCTCGACCTGTCGTCCGTCCCCTTCATGGACTCGTCCGGGATGAACATCATCCTGCGGGTGTACCAGGAGGCCCGTAAGACCGAGGGCAGCGTGCACGTCATCAGTCCGGCACCGGCCGTGCGGCGCATTCTCGACCTGACGGGTGTCAGCATCACCGTGCCGATATCGGAGAGTGTCGAGGAGGCTCTGACCCGTGTCGACGAAGGGCCGCAGCAGCCCGGGGAGCCGGAGGGGCTGAACGTCTGACGGTCCGGGTGATCCACAGGGCAGGGCACCGGCGCAGGCCGGTGGCCCGGCGCCCTCGCTCCGCCCTGCCCGGACGACGGCTCCCTCTTCGCACGCCGCCGACGGGGCTCCAACCGCCGTACCCCTGAACCGGATCGCTTACGCAGGAGCAGGTGTCGTACGAGGTCGGCGCATGGTTAGAGTTGTCGCCCGGCAAGTGTCACATCGCCGTCTCGTTGCCAGAAGCGGGCTCGGTCGACGCAACGCGGATGAGGAGAGAACCAGGTGCCGGAGCACGAAGCGGACGGACAGCTCGCCACGCCCAGCCACGAGGTGAGGGACTTCCTGCACCGCCGGCGTGAGCAGATCGCCCAGCGGTGGGCGGACGAGCCCTTGTTCCGCACCGTGTTCACCGTCTCGCGCGACGAGGCGGTGGAGGCGGGCAAGGCCGTCGTCGACGCGCTGGCCGAGGTGGCCGACTCGGAGCAGGTGGAGGATCCCGACGCCGCGGGATTCAGCGGGGTGCGCGAGCAGCTGGCCCGGATGGGGGTGGCCCGCTCCCGTGCCGGACTGTCCAACACCCAGGTCTCCAGCGAGCTGGCCGCCCTGCGGCCGCCCGTGGAGAACCTGCTGGCCGCCGATCTGGAACAGGCACCGCCCGAGCACCTGAGGGCCTGTTCGACCGCCCTGACCGTGCTGATGGGCACCCTGCGGCTGGTCGCCATGCAGACGGCGCTGAGCGAGTGGCAGGCGCTCAGCGACCGGCAGCGGATGCAGCTGATGGAGGTGGCCACGCCCGTGATCCGGCTGTGGGACGGCGTCGTGGCCGTGCCGCTCATCGGGACGCTCGACAGCGCCCGCAGCCAGATCGTGATGGAGACGCTGCTGAACGCCGTCGTGGAGCAGCACGCGCGGTTCGCGATCCTCGACATAACCGGGGTGCCGACGGTCGACTCGCTGGTGGCGCAGCACCTGATGAAGACGGTCGCGGCGGCGCGGCTCATGGGCGCCGAGTGCATCGTCTCGGGCATCCGCCCCGCCATCGCGCAGACCATCGTGCACCTCGGGCTCGACCTGGACGTGATCACGCGTGCGAACCTCGCCGACGCACTGGGGTACGCGCTGCACCAGCTCGGCACGGACATCGTGAACCCGGGTGCGGGTCAGCGGTGAACGACGCCCGCCCCCGTCCCGTGACCGGCCACGTGCCGGTCCTCCGGCTCGGCGACGTCCTGCTCGTCACGCTCCAGGGGGATCTGCACGACAGCACGGCGCAGCAACTCCAGCAGGACCTCGCCGAGACCATCTCCCGTACCGGGGTGCGCGGGGTCCTCATCGACATCTCCGGTGTGGAGATCGTCGACTCCTTCCTCGGCCGGGTGCTGGCCGAGATCGCCGCGCAGGCCAAGCTGCTGGCCGCGCGCACCGTGGTGGCCGGTATGCGCCCGGCCGTCGCCATCACCCTGGTCGAGCTGGGACTGTCGCTGCCGGGGCTGAGCACCGCGCTCAGCACCGAGGCGGGCATGGAGCTCCTCGCACAGCAGGCCCCGGTGCGCCGTCCCGGCCGCCCGCGTCAGGAGAGTCCGTGATGCACACCGCCGCGGGCGTGGAGGCCTGCTTGCCCATCCGGTCGGACATGGACCTGGTGTGGGTGCGACAGCACGTTCGGCAGGCCGCCGCCCGGCTCGGCTTCGGCCTGGTGGACCAGACCAAGCTCATCACCGCGGCCAGCGAGCTGGCCCGCAACACCCTGGTGCACGGCGGTGGCGGACAGATGGAGGCGACGCAGGTCGGCACCGCGGGTGCGCAGGGGCTGCGGCTGGCCTTCACCGACGAGGGGCCGGGCATCGCCGACCTGGACCTCGCGCTGAGCGACGGTTACACCTCGGGCGGCGGTCTGGGGATGGGGCTGAGCGGCGCGCGGCGCCTGGTGCACGACTTCGACATCGACACCGCGCCGGGGTCGGGCACCACGGTGCGGGTGACCTGCTGGGTGGGCCGGCCGCCGCGTCCGCGCGAGGAGGTCTGATGCCGCGGGTGTGGGACGTGCCGGTGCGCGACGCGACCCGGGTGCGCGATGCGCGGGCCGCGGCGGAGGGCGCTGCCGCGCTGGCCGGGCTGGACGAGCGGCGGACCGCGGCGGCCGCGCTGGTCGCGACCGAGCTGGCCACGAATCTGCTCAAGCACGCCGAGGGCGGTCAGGTGCTCATCGAGGTCGTCGCCCTGCCCGTGCTGCGGGATGGCCGGGAGAGGTCCAGGGTGGTGCAGATCGCCGCGATCGACCACGGCCCGGGCATCCACGACGTCCCCGCGGCGCTGCGCGACGGCTTCTCCACGACCCGCTCGCTCGGCGCGGGCCTCGGCACGTGCCGTCGCCTCTGCGACGACTTCGCCCTGCACAGTGTTCCCGGCCGCGGCACGGTCGCCGTGGCCCGCGTGAGTGCGACGCCGCGGGCTGGTGAGGCGTCGGTGTGGCCCGGAGGCGGCGGGGTGTCCGCCGGCGGACGGTGGCAGGGTGGCGAGCCGCCGTTCGGCACGGTGGCCTGCGGCGGCCTGACGGGCCATGCGGCAGTGTCCGGCGCTCCGGGTTCCCCGGGACAGGGCCCGGCGACGGCCGGCCGTGCGCGGGGGACGGAGCCGGGACTCCACGGAGCACCGGGCCACGACCTCCCGGACGCCGGCACTCCGGGAAGCCGGCCCGTCCTCCGGGCTGCCCCGGAGGACGTCGGCACTCCGGGCACCGAGGCGCTGCCCCGGCGGGCGGGGGCCCCCGCCACGGCAGGCGCCGATGTGCCCGGCGGCCAGGCCGGCCCTCCGGCAGGCAGCAGGTCCACGGGCAGGGCCCCGCACAGGGCCCAGTCGAACGACCACGCGGCAACAGACCCGGTCCCCAAAGCCGCCTCGCAGAACCGTTCCTTGCCGGTCGCCGGTGTGCGAGCCGGCGGGGTGAACATCCCCTACGCCGGAGCCGAGTACTCGGGGGACGCCTGGGGCTGGGTCCGGGCCGGGGACCGGGTGACGTTGATGCTGGCGGACGGGCTGGGCCACGGGCCGGAGGCCGCGCGGGCCTCGTCCGCCGCGGTCACGGCGCTGCACCGCTGGGCCCACCTCTCCCCCGCCGAGTCGCTGCGGCGGCTGCACGACGCCCTGCGGGACACCCGGGGCGCGGCCGTCGCCCTGGCCCAGCTCGACCTGTCGGCCGGGCGCCTGCGGTTCGCCGGCATCGGCAACGTGGGAGCGCGGCTACGCACCGGCGGTACCTGGCGCGCCCTGCTGTCGCGGCCCGGCATCGTCGGGGTCCACCGGCCCGCGACCCTCCGCGAGGAGGAAGCCGACTGGACGGACGACCCCCTGCTGATCCTGCACACCGACGGCCTGCCCAGCCGCTGGACGCCGCCGTCCGGTCCCGGGCCGGCGCCGGCCGACCCGGCCGTGACGGCCGCCGTGACGATACGTGACGCCAGCAGTCCCGCCCGGCCGGTGCGGGACGACACCGCCGTGGCCGTGCTGACCTCGATCCCGCCGGAACACCCATGATGCGCACTTGGCAGATCACCACCGTCACCGATGCGGCCCGCGCCCGCATCTCGCTCGCGCGCATGGCCGCCGCCTACGGTGTGCCCACCGTCGAACGGACCCGGCTGGCCGCCGCCCTCAGCGCCCACCTGCGGCAGTGCCTCACCAAGGGCGGCACCTGGCGGCTCACCATGGACCTGGCGGGCTCCCCCGCCGAGGAGGGGCTGCTGCACGTCGTGGTGACCCCGTCGCCGGAGGCCTGCGCCGCCGGGGAGCCGCTCTGGGAGGTCACGGTCCCCTGCCCCGAGACGGCCGAGGCCGCCGAGGACGGCACCGTCGCCGACGACACCGCCGCACTGTCGGAGGCGCTGCTCGGCGCGGACGAGGACACGGCCGTCGTGCTGGACAAGCTCACCGAGCAGGAGGACCTGGTCTCCTTCCACCGCGAGGAGCTGCACCAGACCAACCAGGGCGTGCTGGCCCTGCACGCCGAGCTCGACGCGGCCGGGCGGGCCCAGCGCGAGGCCTTCGCCGCCGAGCGCAGCGCCCGCAACGAGGCGGAGAGCGCCCGGCGCAGGCTGACGTTCCTCGCGGACGCGAGTGCCGTGCTGACGGCGTCGCTGAATCACGAGGAGATCGTGCGCCGGCTGCCGGACCTGCTGGTGCCCGAGTACGCGAGCAGCGTCGACGTCTGGCTCTTCGACCACGAGGAGGACAAGCACCGGTCGGCGCCGCATCCGGCCGCCGCCGTCGTCGCGGCCCGCACCGGGCGGCCCCAGTACGCCGCCGATCACCCGGGGAACCTGCCCGGCGTCGAGGACCAGCCGCCGTCGGCGCTGGATCCCGGGCGGCCGCTGCTGTGTGTGCCGCTGCCGACGCGACGGGCGCCGCTGGGGGTCCTGACGCTGTCGCCGCCCGGCGGGCGCTGGGACCCGGACGACGCGGTGATGCTGATCGAGCTCACCCGGCGGGCCAGCATCGCCATCGACAACGCCCGGCGCTTCGAGCACAACCGCGACATCGCCGAGACGCTGCAGCGCGCCCTGCTGACCGACCTGCCCGTCACGCCGGGCCTCAGCCTGGCCGCGCGGTACCTTCCGGCCACCCACGGGCTGAACATCGGCGGCGACTGGTACGACGCATTCCCCCAGCGGGACGGCGGTCTCATCACCGTCATCGGCGACGTGACCGGACACGGTCTGCACGCGGCGGTCATGATGAGCCAGCTGCGCACCGCGCTGCGGGCGTACGCCGTCGACGGCGACAGCCCGGGCCGGCTGCTGACCCGGCTGCACCGGTTCCTGCACCACCTCCAGCCGGACCTGTACGCCACCGCCGTCATCGCCCGGTTCCACCCGGACGAGCCCACCCTGACCTGGGCCGCCGCGGGGCATCCGCCACCGGTTCTGCGCCTGCCCGACGGCACCGTACGGACCCTGGACGCCAAGCCCGGCGCGATGCTCGGCATCCCGCTCACCCAGGAGATCGCCGACCACACGGAGCAGCTGGAGCCCGGCTCGACGCTCGCGCTGTACACGGACGGGCTGGTGGAGCGGCGTGCACAGGGCATAGACCCGGGTATCGAGCGGCTGGCCTCGGCGCTCGGCGGGTTCCGTTCCGCGGAGCTGGACGCGGACCTGGAGGGCTCGGCGGACCGGCTCCTGCATCCGCTGCTGAGCGATTCCGAGCGGGACGACGACGTGTGCCTGTTGCTGTGTCATGTCCAAGGTGGCATCGGCTCCTGACGGCGGGTCCGGCGGGCCGGGTGTGCACGCGTTCTTCACTCCTGCCTGGTGCTTTTCGGCCACGGTGCGGGCATGGTGGTGATCAACGCGTTCGTCTGCCTGCCGCGTCCGACTGGCGCGCCCGTGGGACACACGGTGGGATCGAAAGGGTGCGAACCAGCGATCCAGGGGCAGTCGGAAGGCGTTCGAGGCAGACCGCCTGGAGCCGCAGAAAGGGATGAACACCGTGACACGACCCAGGATCCTGGTGGTTGGCGCAGGCTTCGCCGGCGTGGAGTGCGTCCGCCGTCTGGAACGGAAACTCTCCCCGGACGAGGCCGACGTCACGCTGGTGACGCCGTTCGCCTACCAGCTCTACCTGCCGCTGCTCCCCCAGGTCGCCTCCGGCGTGCTGACGCCGCAGTCGATCGCCGTCTCGCTGCGGCGCAGCAAGAAGTACCGCACGCGGATCATTCCGGGCGGTGCCATCGGCGTGGACCTGAAGTCCAAGGTCTGTGTCATCCGCACCATCACCGACGAGATCGTCAACGAGCCGTACGACTACATCGTGCTGGCGCCCGGCAGCATCACCCGGACCTTCGACATCCCGGGGCTGACGGACCACGCGTTCGGGATGAAGACGCTCGCCGAGGCGGCGTACATCCGTGACCACGTCATCTCGCAGCTGGATCTTGCCGACGCGAGCCAGGACCCCGTGGAGCGGGCCTCGCGGCTGCAGTTCGTGGTGGTCGGCGGCGGTTACGCGGGCACCGAGACGGCGGCGTGCCTGCAGCGGCTGACGCACGCGGCGGTCAAGCGCTACCCGCGGCTGGACCCGGGGCTGATCAAGTGGCATCTGATCGACATCGCGCCGAAGCTGATGCCGGAGCTGGGCGACAAGCTCGGCAGCAGCGCGCAGGAGATCCTGCGCCGGCGGGGCATCGAGATCTCCCTGGGCACCTCCATCGCCAAGGCGGGCCCCGAGGAGGTCACCTTCACCGACGGCCGGGCGATCCCGACCCGCACGCTCATCTGGACCGCCGGGGTCGTCGCCAGCCCGCTCATCGCCACGCTCGGCGCGGAGACGGTCAAGGGGCGGCTCGCGGTCGCCCCCGAGATGAACCTGCCGGGCGACGACGGGGTGTTCGCGCTCGGCGACTCGGCGGCCGTGCCCGACCTGGCCAAGGGCGACGGGGCCATGTGCCCGCCCACCGCGCAGCACGCGCTGCGGCAGGGCAAGCACGTCGCCGACAACGTCATCGCGTCGCTGCGGGGGCAGGCGATGAAGCCGTACGTCCACAAGGACCTCGGGCTCGTCGTCGACCTCGGCGGCACCGACGCCGTCTCCAAGCCGCTGGGCATCGAACTGCGGGGGCTGCCCGCGCAGGCCGTGGCCCGCGGCTACCACTGGTCGGCGCTGCGCACCAACGTGGCCAAGACGCGGGTGATGACGAACTGGCTGCTCAACGCCGTCGCCGGCGACGACTTCGTACGGACGGGGTTCCAGGCCCGCAAGGCCGCCCGGCTGAAGGACTTCGAGTACACGGACGCGTATCTGACGCCGGAGCAGGTGCGGGCACAGGTCGAGGGGTCCGTCCGGCCGGAGTAGGACCGGGCCGGACGGGAGGGCCCGCCCGGGGCATGTCATGCTGGGATACGGATCTTGGTGTGAGTCGGGAGAGAGTGCGGCGGTGTGAGGGCAGCGGGACGCGCGGTGCGGGCACGACTGCGGGACCGGATCGCGGCGTCCGACCCCGGACTGCTGCGGTTGACGGCCGGGCTGCGGACGGTCGGCGCGATCGCGCTGACGCTGGCCGTGCTCTCCCTGCTCGGCGCCGACGTGCACATTCTGGTGGCGGGGGCCATTGCGGCGATGGTCGCCACCTTCGCCATCCGGGAGAAGCAGCTCGGGGCTCAGGCCGTGACCCTGGCTCTGGGGCTTCCGGTGGCCCTGGCCTCGGTTTCCCTCGGGGCTGTGCTCAACACGCGGGTCGTGGTCGGTGACGCCTTCTTCGTCGTCCTGATCTTCTGCGCGGTCTACGGCCGCCGGTTCGGCGACCGGGGCACCGCGCTGGGGCTGATCGGCTTCCAGGTCTACTTCCTGTCGCTGTTCGTCGGCGCCACCGTCGACACGCTGCCCGAACTGTGCGGTGCCATGGCGATGGCGTTCTGCTCCAGTGCCCTGATGCGCTTCGCGGTCGTGCCCGCGACTCCCGCGGGCGTGCTGCTGCGCCTGCGCCTGGCCTTCCGCGCCCGGCTGGCCCAGCTGGTGTCCGCGCAGCTCGAACTTTTCGACGCCCCCGCTGAGGAGATGGACAAGGCGCTGAAGGCCCTGCGCGACGGCACCGCGCGGCTGCACGAGACGGCCATGATGATCCAGGGACAGCTGGAGGAGGGCACCCCGGACGAGTCGGCGGCCCGGCTCGTGCAGCGCCGGATCGCCGACGCCGAGATCGCCGCCGAGCGGCTCGGCCTGCTGCTGCTGACCGCCCGCACCGCCGAACGGGCGGACACTCTGACCCTGCACCTGCCGGGCGCGCCCGCACCGGCGATCGCCGGTCCGGACATGCCGGACGAGGCCGGCGCCACGCTCCGCCGCGATCTGCTGGCGCTGCACACCCTGGTGCTGCGGGCGGGCAGCGGCGACACGGGCACCGGGCTGGCCCATGTACGCAACCGGCTCCTCGGCTACCGGGACGAGGAGAACCTGCCGCCGGCGTCGGCGGCCCTCCAGGACGTCTTCCGCGGCATCGGCGAGTCGGTCCGCTCCGTGCTCGGGCTGCGGATCGCGCTGGACGGCCCCCAGGACGAGTCGGACGACTCCCCGGCGACGGCCCGTTCCCGCGAGGAACTGGACGCCGAGGACGCCGCGATCGACGGCGGCGGCGAGGAGGCCGAGCAGGAGGAGCAGACCGGACTGCGGCGGCCCACCACCCGTGCGGCCGTGCAGGTCGCCGTCGGCTCGTCGCTGGCCATCGTGGGCGGCGAGCTGCTGTCCACGCAGCGCTGGTACTGGGCGGTGCTGACGTGCTGGATCGTCTTCATCAACACGTCGTCGACGGGCGAGATCCTGGTCAAGGGGTACCGGCGGCTGCTGGGGACGGTGTTCGGCGTCGTGGCCGGCATCGTGCTGGCGGGCCTGGTCGGCAACCACACCTGGACGGCGTTCGCCCTGGTCCTGGTGCTGATCTTCGCGATGTTCTACTCGGCGCCGCTGTCGTACACGCTGATGTCGTTCTTCGTCACCGCGATGCTGGGGCTGCTGTACACGCTGCTGCACACCTACAGCCTCGATGTGCTCGTGCTGCGGATCGAGGAGACGGCGCTCGGTGCCGCGTGCGGGGTGGTGGCGGCGGCCCTGGTCCTGCCGGTGCAGACGGACCGCCGTACGAACGAACTGCTCGGCACCGTGCTGGAGCGGCTGGCCGAGGTCACCGAGGCCGCGGTCGGCCAGCTCAGCGGCGGGCCGGCGGACGAACTGCTGGACAAGGCGCGCGACCTCGACCAGGCGCTGGCCGACCTGCGGGCCGCGACGCAGCCGCTGATGCATCCGGTCACCCCGCTGCGGACCCGGCGCCACACGGCCCGGTACGTGGTGGCGCTGCTGGAGACGTGCGCGTACCACGCGCGGACGCTGGCCGCGACGGCCGAGCTGCTGCCCACGCACCCCTCGATCGCGGCGGACCCGCGACTGCGCGGGGCCGCCGGGCGCACGGTGCGCAACATCGGGGTCATCGCGGCCCGGGTCGCCGACGAGCACGCGGGCGCGCAGGTCGAGACCGGGCCGAGCATCGCCTCCCTGCTGGGATCCGACGCCGGCACACCACGCTACGGCCGCATCACCGACCGCGTGCTGCGGCATCTGGAGCGGCTGGACGAGGCCGTGGTGGGCCTCGCCCGGCCGCTGGGCGTGCCGGTGGCGGCGCCCAAGGCGTGACCCGCCGACGGGCTGACGGCCGCCGTCAGAAGTCCGTGGGCAGTCCGCTCACCTCGGCGATGCCCCGCAGTTCCTCGGTCTGCTTGTGCCGGTCCCGGATGTAGTCGGCTATCTCGCCGAGGCGGATCGGATCGGACGCGGTGGTGGCGTCCGTGACGATCCTGACCGGGCCGGTGTCGTCGACGTGGAGTTCGACCACTTCGTTGTCCAGGCGGCCGGTGACGGCGGTGGCGATGACGAGGGCCACCTCGTCACGCACCTCCTGGGGGAGTTCGTCGTCGGGCCCGGAGTCGAGCGCGAAGTCGAGGCTGGACAGGCGTTCCTCTTCGATCGCCTCGAGGACCGGTTCCACCGCGCGCATCAGAAGGCGGTAGTCCTCCGTGTCCATCCGGATGCGCAGGAGGTCCAGGTACACGTCCACGGGCCGGCCGTCGCCATGCGGAATCTCGGAATCGCTCATTCGCTCCGTGTTCCCCACCAGACGCGGCTCAGACGCGTCGCCACCGGGCCATGGCGAACGAGAAGACTCCGAAGAGCACCAGCCCGGCCGCGACGCACACCAGCAGCCAGGGGCCGAGGGGGGTGTCGGCGAGGGTGCGCAGGGTGTCGTCGAGACCCTTGGCCTTGTCGGGTTCGTAGTCGATGGCGGCGCGGACGGCGAAGATCCCCGCCACCGCGAACACCAGCCCGCGGGCGGCGCCGCCGACGACACCGGTGACGTCCACGAGCTGCCGCGTCCGCCGGCTCATCTGTCCCAGCCGGAGCTTGTCGTGGTACTTGCGCAGCACCGCGCGTACGGCGATCCAGCCCCCGGCGCCGACGATCACGAGGCCCGCGGCACCGACCAGCCACTGGCCGGCGGGAATCTCCAGGGCCCTGGCCGTGGCGTCCCGGGACTGCTGGTCGCTGGATCCGCCGCTCTGGTGGCGGCTGGCCGCGAACGACAGCACCGAGTAGGCGACGAAGACGTAGAAGGCGAAGCGGGCCGTCGCCATCAGCCGCTTGCGGGCGCTGCGGCCGTCCTTGCCGACCGAGCCGAAGAGCGCCTCGGACAGCCGCCACAGGGCCATGCCGACGAGCCCGATGCCCAGCGCCCACAGCAGCACCGCGCCGAACGGCTTCTGCGCCAGTTCCTGCAGCGCTCCCCCGCGATCGGCCTGCCGGCCGGTGTCGCCGAAGGCGATCTGCAGGGCCAGCGCTCCGACGAGCAGATAGATCACGCCCCGGGCGGCGAAACCCGCCCGTGCCGCCCCCTCGGTCACCGAACCCCGGGCCATCCGCCGGGCCCGGAACCGACCGCTCTGTGCCATCGCACTCGTGTTCATGTCGACCTCCCGGCAGTGCGGATGCCCCGGGTCGGCGTTCACACACCCTGCACAACGACCGGACCAGCGGATTCCGGTTCCGCGCCGGGTACTGTCTCCACAGCCGTACGGCGGCGCCCCTCCCGTGACGGGCTCAGGATCGCCGGAACCTCGAACCACGGCCGGCGCGGCCGAGGGTGTGCAGGTGCTCCAAGGCGTCCAGGACCACCGTGCGGTCGTGCCAGGCGAGCCAGCGGCCGGCCTGGCCGCCCACGGTGTCGAGGGCCTTGGTCTGGGCGGTCGTCAGTCCGTCCATGGGCCGGTCCATGTGGGCCGAGACCATGCCGACGCACAGCCCCGACTCCGTCGTCAGCGGGACGCTGTGGCAGGCCCTGCTGCCGGCCGCGAGAATGGCCCGCCGGGCCGGTTCGGTGAACACCGGATCGCTCTCCACGTCACGCACGGTGACCTGGGCGACGTCCCGGGCGGCCTGGGCGCAGGACGTGCCGTCCTCGCCGACGTGGGCGAAGAAGTCGACGAAGTCGGCCGTGAGACCGGTGTGCTGCTCGATGCGCAGCCCTCCCCGGGCCGGATCGGTGAGCTGCACGTTGCCCATGTCGGTGCCGGTCACCGTCAGGGTGGACCGCAGCACGGCCTTCAGGACGGCGCCGCGGCTGCCGGACCCGGACCGGTGCGCCTGGGTGAAGGTCAGCTCGGGCTCCGGCCCGCGGACGCGCCGCGGGAACCACAGGGCGTCCGGCCCGTCGGGGCGCGGTGCGGTCACCAGGACTCCGGCCAGGGTGTGCAGTTTGACGTTGTGGCGCTGGGACGCCCGCTGCATCAGCGCGAAGGCGCTCTCCCCGTCCGGGAGCGCGTACCGCTCCTGCAGGATGCCCTGCGCCTGCGAGATCAGCGGGCGCACCCGGGCCCGGGCCCGCAGATCGCGCAGCTCGGCGCGCAGGCGCTCCAGCTCGCCGTCGTCGGCGGCTGCCGCTCGCCCCGCTGTGGACATGGAACTCCTAGGGTGTCGTCGTCATGACGCGCAGGGGCCCGGCCGCGGCTTGTGCCGTCGGCCGGGCCCCTGCGCGCTTCGTCACCCCCGGTGTCAGGGGCACGCGGGGATCAGGCGGGCTCCGTGGCCGGCATGCGCGGTACGGCCATCGGCGCGACGGGTTCGCGTGCCGGTGCGGGTCCGGCCGCGAGCCACTGGTGGGCGGCCTCCAGGGCGCGCTTGACGTCCCGGGTGCCGGTGGACACGCACAGCGTGTACGCCAGGTCGTGTGCCCGGGGGTTCAGCTCCGCCGGTCCGCGGGCGGCCTCGGCGGCCGCCAGGGCCTCGTACTCGTCGACGAGTCGGCGCAGTACGGCGGGGTGGGGCCTCAGCATGGTCGTTCGCTCCTCGTGGGGTCGGATGGTCAGGCAGTCGTGGAGGTGCCGCCGTTCCCCCGGTTGCCCGTCCGCTGCCCCAGGACCTCGTCGCGCACGCGGGCGCAGCTGCGGCTGATGAGGCGGGAGACGTGCATCTGGGAGATGCCGAGGTGGTCGGCGATACGGCTCTGGGTCATGTCCTCGAAGAAGCGCATGTAGAGGATGGCCCGTTCGCGTTCCGGCAGCCGGCGCAGGCCTTCCTTGGCGGACTCGCGGTCCACGACGACGTCGTAGGACGAGTCGGCCGCGCCGAGGGTGTCGGCGAGGCTGTAGCCGTCGTCGTCGGCCGAGAGCTCGGCGTCCAGCGACAGGGTGCTGAAGCTGTCCAGGGCTTCGAGCCCGGCGTTGACCTCTTCCTCGCTGAGGCCGGTGTGGGTGGCGAGGTCCGCCACGGAGGGCTCGGGGCTGCCCGGGTTCTGGGTGAGTTCACGGCGTGCCACCCGCACCTTGTTGCGCAGCTCCTGCACACGGCGGGGGACCCGCAGGGCCCACATGCGGTCCCTGAAGTGCCGCTTGACCTCGCCGGTGATGGTGGGGACGGCGTAACTCTCAAAGGCACCCCGGCTCGGGTCGAACCGGTCGATGGCCTTGACCAGGCCCAGTGCGGCGACCTGCCGGAGATCCTCGATCGACTCACCGCGGTCGCGGAAGCGGCCGGCGATGCGGTGAGCCATGGGCAGCCACAGGGTGACCAGTTCGTCGCGGACGGCCTCCCGCTCGGGGCCTTCCTCCAGCTCCGCCATCCGGGCGAAGAGGGCGGCGGTGTCGGGGGCGTCGTCGTGACGCCGCCGGGAAGCGGTGGTCGTCGATTCGGGCGTGCCGGGACGATGGGTGGGCGTTTCGATGAGCATGCGGATTCGCTCCTGAACGGTGGTTTCAGGGACTGACCGCGGGAGGGACGCTGCCCGGATCGCCTGGAGGGCCATCCGGGGCAGTCATACCGCTCCCGCTGGCGCGCCTCCGGTCCGAAGCACGAAACTGCGTCTGCCCTGACCCCGGTGGAACAAACTCCGCTTTGCAGTGCAATCTGTCGAGTGCGGCTCACGGGCGTTCAAGACAGGGGGACGACAGCGGTGATGCACTTGCCCCCGGCGGGCAGGTCCGACACCCGGACGTCGCGGGCGAGCCGGCAGACGATGGGCCAGCCGTGGCCGCCGTGCCGCAGCCGGCCGTGCGGATCGGTGCGTGGCGCGGTCACGGGCAGCGCGTCACTGCGGTCGCTCACCGAGACGCGCACCCCGGGGCCGTCGACGTCCACCTGGAAGTCGGTGACGCCGCCGCCGTGGAGGATCGCGTTGGTGGTGAGTTCCGAGGCGACGAGCAGTGCGTCGGACAGGGCGTCCGTGTCGCACGGGGTATGGGTGGCCCGGCAGCGTTCGGCCACGGCCCGCTCCACCGCCCGGCGCGCCTCGGCGGGTTTGCACGGCCGGGCCCGGTGGGCGCCGGGCGGCTCGAACACTGAATCGATCATGTGCTCCTCGCACATTCTGCAGCTCCCTGAAAGCACGGACGGAAAAACGGGTCCGGACCGCGTTCCGAGGCCGCCCGCACGGGCCTGCCCGGGGTCCGCGGACCCACTGCTTGCCTCGACCTGCCGCGACATCCGGGGGCGCACCGCGCGAGCGCCGCGGTCTTACCCTTCGGCTCACCTCTCCCCGCACCTGCAAACCTCCGCTCCCGCCGGAAGACCCGAAAACACCCCGGACGGACATGACTCGATGTCATCTCTGGCCTCTGGACGGGTAGGCGGTGTGCATGACCGATGTGGTGGATTCCGACGAGCTGTTGCGGCGTATCCAGCGTGCGAGGGAGTGCGCGGTGCAGGAGGAACGGACCTGGCGGACCAGGAGCGAGGAGCTGGACGCGACGGACCCGCAGGGGGCTCGGGACGCGACCGTGCGGCGGATGTCGTACGAGGCGGTGCTGCGGGTGCTGGACGAGATCGTGGCCCCGGGCAAACACGCCCCGGGGAGCTGACCGGGCGCAGGTGGGCGCCGCAGAGGACCTGGCCGCAGCCGACCGGGCGCAGGCGGGTGCCGCTGAGGACCTATCCGGATTGCGAGCGCACACGCCGGGAACCCGGTGCGCATGACAGTCGACCACACTCGAGCACCGGTTCTGGGGCCCTGGAGCTGGAGACGGTCCGTGTGCTCGCGCGGTGGCTCCCCGGCGTGAAACAGGTCACGCCACCCGGTCCAGGGGGCGCACTCACCGCCCAGATGGTTTATCGTTCATTCATGTGGTGACGGAGTCGACCCCTCGTCCTCCGTGCGCCACCGCTTACGGCCCTGGCTGGTCTCCCCCGTCCAGCCAGGGCTTTTTCATGCCCGGACGGTCCGTCGCAAGAAGTCACGTACGCCGAGGTGCCCACGGCCCCGGCAGCGGCTGAAATGGCTTTAGGGACAGCACCGCAGTCGACCGCCCGGCGAGGAGCTCCGCATGACCAAAGCGATCAAACTCCTGACCGCCCTGCCTCCGCCCCAGCGGCAGCGTCTCATGGCCCTCGCCCGGGAGGCGTCCTTCCCGGAGGACGCCCGGATCTTCGAGGCGGACGGCAGGGCCGACCGCTTCTGGGTCATCCGCTCGGGCGCCGTCTCGCTGGACCAGCAGGTGAACTCCCTGCAGCGGGTGACCGTCGCCAGCCTCGGCGCGGGCGACCTGCTCGGCTGGTCCTGGCTGTTCCCGCCGTACACCTGGGACTTCGGCGCGGTGGCGTTCAGCCCGGTGCGGGCCTACGAGTTCGACGCCCAGGCCGTGCTGGAGCTGTGCGAGGAGGACCCGGAGCTGGGGATGATGCTGGTGCGCAACGTCGCCGAGGTGCTCGCGCACCGGCTGGAGATGACCCGGGGCAAGCTGATGGAGCAGTACACACTCCACCGGCGTGGAGCCCTGTGAGGCTTCAGACGCGGTAGCGCCGCAGCGCCGGCACGGCTGCGGCCAGCACCAGCATCACCGCGACGACCATGAGTCCGCCGCCCGCGACGGCGGCGCGGGGTCCGAAGGCGGATCCCGCGGTGCCGTGCAGCACGTCGGCGAGGCGCGGGCCGCCCGCCACGACGACGGTGAAGACGCCCTGCATGCGCCCGCGCATCTCAGGTGATCAGCAGCAGCTTGCGCCGGTCCATGGTGTCGGCGATCGCCCCACCCCACAGCGCGAACACGATCAGGGGCACGAGCCCGGCCAGGCTCGCGGCGCCCACCCATGCCGAGGAGCCGGTGATGTCGTAGATCTGCTTGGGGACGGCGACCGCGGTGAGCTGACTGCCGACGGCCGTGACGATGGTCGAGCCCCACAGCCGCCGGTAGGCGGGGCGGCGCAGGGGGCGGGTGTCCATGGCCCAGCGCCGCCGGCCGCGCCGCCGGGGTGGCTTGAGACCGGGCTCCCGCTCTTCGGTCGTGCTCTCGCTCGCGTCCACGCGCCGCTTCCTCGATGCTCGCTACATCTTTCCGGGCGGGGATCACTATCGCACCCGTCGCGGCGGGGCCGGCGGCCGGTCTCAGCTTCCGGTGATCAGCACGGCACCCAGCACGATCATGGTGGCGGCGACCAGTCCGTCCAGGACGCGCCAGGCCGCGGGCCTGGCGAGGAACCGGCCGAGCATCCGGGCGCCGAACCCGAGGGCGGTGAACCAGCACAGGCTGGCCAGCACCGCGCCGAGGCCGAACGTCCAGCGCAGGGCGCCGTGGTCGGCGGCGACGGAGCCCAGCAGGAACACGGTGTCGAGGTAGACGTGGGGATTCAGCCAGGTCATCGCCAGGCAGGTGAGCACGGCCCGGCGCACCGATCCGGCCGCCTCCCCCTCCGCCCGCAGCGCGTCGCCGCCGGGCCGGAACACCCGGCGCGCGGCCAGGGCTCCGTAGACGAGCAGGAACGCGCCGCCGATCCAGGCGACCGCGGTCATCGCGCCCGGCCACCGCACCACCACCGCTCCGACCCCGCCGACCCCGAGTGCGATGAGCGCCGCGTCCGACAGGGCGCAGATGGCGACCACGGCGAGGACGGCCTGACGGCGGATGCCCTGACGCAGGACGAAGGCGTTCTGGGCTCCGATGGCGACGATGAGGGACAGGCCGGTGCCGAAACCGGCGGCGCCCGCGGTGAAGGTGCTGGTCATGGCGTCGACGCTACGGACGCACCGGTCTGGGGTCCAGCTAAGGATTCTTACGTATCATTAGCAGGCGTGATGATGACGGATCTCCCGCTGGATCAGGTGCGGACCCTGCTCGCCGTCGTGGACGAGGGCACGTTCGACGCGGCGGCGGCCGCGCTGCATGTGACGCCGTCGGCGATCAGCCAGCGGGTGAAGGCGCTGGAGCAGCGCACGGGCCGGGTCCTGCTGCTGCGGACGAAGCCGGTGCGGCCGACCGAGTCGGGCGAGGTACTGGTGCGGCTGGCCCGCCAGGTGGCGCGGCTGGAGCACGACGCGTACGCGGAGCTCGGACTGAGCGGCGACGGGGAGCCCACGCGGGTGTCCGTCGCGGTGAACGCGGACTCGCTGGCCACCTGGTTCCTGCCCGTCCTCTCGCGCGTTCCGGAGGAGCTTCGGCTCTGCTTCGAGCTGCGCCGCGAGGACGAGGACCACACGGCGGCCCTGCTGCGGGAAGGCACGGTGATGGCGGCGGTGACCTCGTCACCGGATCCCGTGCCGGGCTGCTCGGTCCGGTCGCTCGGGCGGATGCGCTACCTCCCCGTGGCCGCACCGGGCTTCGCCGCGCGCCACCTCGGCGGACCCCTGACGGAGGCGCTCGCGGAAGTGCCCGTGGTGGTCTTCGACCGGCGCGACGACTTCCAGGACGGCTTCGTCCGGCGGCTCACGCGGGGGCGGAGCGGCGCGAGCGCCCTGCGGCACTACGTGCCGACCTCGGAGGGCTTCGCCGAGGCCGTGGCCGCCGGGCTCGGCTGGGGTCTGGTGCCGGAGCCCCAGGCGGATCCGCTGCTGGGCGACGGCCGGCTCGTCGGCATCGCCCCGGGCCGCACGGTCGACGTGCCGCTGTACTGGCAGCAGTGGAAGCTCGACTCGCCCGCGCTGGCGCAGGTCGCGGACACGGTGACGGCGACCGCGGCACAGGCGCTGCGGCCCTGACGTCTCATGCGTCGTTGACGGCCTCCAGCCGGGCCGCCGCGCTGTCCAGCAGCATCTCCAGAGCCGCCGGATAGGCGCTGGTGAGCATGCGGGTCGCGAGCAGGGGCGCCGCCTCGGCGATGCGCGGGTGGGTCGTGGCGGGCAGGCGGGCGTACGTCGAGCGCCACATGTCCTCGTCGGCGTGCAGCGAGTCGCTCGGCAGGGCCAGGGAGGCGGCGTCCAGGGCGGCGAAGGCCAGGGTCTGGTCGATGAACGCGTGGTAGATGCGCACGGTGTCGGGCAGCGGGAAACCGGCCGTGCGCAGGACGTCCAGGACGGCCTCGTCTGCGGCCAGCTCGTGGGCCCGGCCCGTGACGCGGTTCGTGGTCAGCAGGGCCGCCTGCGGATGGGCGAGATACGCGGCGTGGATGCGCAGCCCGAAGGACCTGAGGTCCGCCCGCCACTCCCCCGTGGGCCGCCAGCCCTGAAGGGCCTGGCCGATGAGCGCGTCGCCCATGGCGAGGGTCAGGTCGTCCATGCCCCGGAAGTAGCGGTAGAGCGTGCTCGGGTCGGCGTCCAGGGCGAGACCCAGCCGGCGGGCGGTCAGTCCCGCGCTGCCGTGTTCGCGCAGCATGCGCAGCGCGGTCTCGACGATCAGTTCCTCGGACAGCACGGTGCCGCTCTTGGTGGGCCTGCGCCGGCGGCGTTTCTCCTCGGGCACCACGGGCTTGGGCACGGCTGCCTCCCTCCCCGGGGACCGGCCCCGGTCCTTATGCCAACGCCATTGACCTTATGGCAAGGGGCGGCGTTGTATCTCCACAAGAGCGCGTCGCGTTCTTCGCACATAGGGAGTTTCTGTCATGCGTGTACTGCTCGTGGGTGCCGGTGGTGTGGGCGGGGCGATCACCCGGATCGCGGCCCGGCGGCCGTTCTTCGAGGCCATGGTGGTGGCCGACTACGACCCGGCTCGGGCCGAGGCGGCGGTCGCGGCGCTGGCGGGCGACCCGCGGTTCACCGCCGAGCAGGTGGACGCGGGCGACGAGGCGGCGGTGACCCGCCTGCTGGCCTGGCACCGCTGCGACGTCCTCCTCAACGCCACCGACCCCCGCTTCGTGATGCCGCTGTTCCGCGCCGCCCGCGCCGCGGGCGCCACCTATCTCGACATGGCGATGTCGCTGTCCCGCCCGCACGCCGAGCGGCCCTATGAGGAGTGCGGGGTCAAGCTCGGCGACGAACAGTTCGCGCAGGCGGCCGACTGGGAGAAGGAGGGGCTGCTGGCCCTCGTCGGCATGGGCGTGGAGCCGGGCCTGTCGGACGTGTTCGCGCGGCACGCCGCCGACGAACTCTTCGACGAGATCGAGGAGATCGGCATCCGCGACGGCGCGAACCTGACCGTCGACGGCTACGACTTCGCGCCCTCCTTCAGCATCTGGACCACCATCGAGGAGTGCCTCAACCCGCCGGTCGTCTACGAGACGGGCAAGGGCTGGTTCACCACCGAGCCCTTCAGCGAGCCCGAGGTCTTCGACTTCCCCGAGGGCATCGGCCCGGTCGAGTGCGTGAACGTGGAGCACGAGGAAGTGCTGCTCGTCCCGCGCTGGGTCGACGCCCGCCGGGTGACCTTCAAGTACGGCCTGGGCCGGGAGTTCGTCGAGACGCTGAAGACGCTGCACCTGCTGGGCCTGGACCGCACCGACCCGGTGACGGTGCCCGGGCCGGACGGGCCGGTGGCGGTCTCGCCCCGGGACGTGGTCGCCGCGTGTCTGCCCGACCCGGCGACGCTCGGCGAGCGGATGCACGGCAAGACGTGCGCGGGCACCTGGGTGCGGGGCGTGAAGGACGGCGAGCCCCGCGAGGTGTACCTCTACCACGTGGTCGACAACCAGTGGTCCATGACGGAGTACGGCTCCCAGGCCGTGGTGTGGCAGACGGCGGTCAACCCCGTGGTCGCGCTCGAACTCCTCGCGACGGGCACCTGGTCCGGTGCGGGCGTCCTCGGCCCGGAGGCCTTCCCCGCGCGGCCCTTCCTGGACCTGCTGACGGCCTATGGCTCCCCCTGGGGCATGCGGGAGCAATGAAGGACTGTCCGGGAACGCCCTGTTTCACCAACCATCGACAGGTGACTCGAAGAGGAGTAAGCATCCGAGAGAGCACGTTTCTACTGCGATGCAGGTGACTTCGATGGACAACTGGCGAGACCACGCTGCCTGTCGGCACGAGGACCCCGAGCTCTTCTTCCCGATCGGTACCTCCGGCCCGGCTCTGCTCCAGACCGAGCAGGCCAAGGGGGTGTGCCGACGGCGCTGCCCGGTGCAGGAGCAGTGTCTGCAATGGGCCCTGGACACAGGTCAGTCCATCGGCGTGTGGGGCGGGACGAGCGAGAACGAACGGCGTGCGCTGAAGCGCCGCACGGCCGCCCGCCGCCGCTCCGGCTGACACCGGCCACCACCCCTGGGGACTCAGCTGCGCCGCAGCGGTCCCCAGGGGTTCTCCTGCCGGGTCACCTCCGCCTTCGCCTCGTCGATGACCTTCTGGTCGATCCGGCGCAGCGGGTGGACGTCGGTGACCAGCGGTTCGTTGTCGGGGCCGCGAGCTGCCTCCGTGCGGCAGATGGGCGTAGTCGTGCAGGCGGCGGGCCACCCACACGCGGACCGGCCGGTCCTCCCACCACTCCTCGACGCCGAGCGGGCTGGCGGACAGCCCCGGCAGGGAGACACCCGTCAGATCATCGGTGCTGGACACCTCGCCAAGATCGATCTCCGGTCCGCGCGACCAGCGGACGTACAAGCCCCGGTGGTGTTCCACGAGCTCGGCGAGTTCGTCGAGTGTGCGCACGAGCCGCAGGTCGTCGGGGGCACTCATGTCATGACCTCCTTCCTCGGCGTGGTCAGGCGACGGAGTGCCCGCCCGGCACGGGTGGAACCGGCCGTTCGGCTCCGGGCGGTGCGGACGGCCGGCCGGGGTTAGGCTCGCGGCACCCCGGGCCGCCGAGGAGAGGAGCCGACCATGAGCGTGCGCGTGCGCCGTGTCTACGATCCTGCCGAGCCGGAGGACGGGGTGCGGGTCCTGGTCGACCGGCTGTGGCCGCGCGGGCTGGCGAAGGACGCGGCTCGGGTGGACGAGTGGCCGAAGGCGATCACTCCGTCGACGGAGCTGCGGCGCTGGTACCACGCGGGCGAGGGCTCCTACGAGGAGTTCGCCGAGCGATACGAGGCGGAACTCGCCGCCGACGAGGCCGCCGAGGCCCTCGACGGCGTGCGTGCGCTGCTCCGCGAGGGGGACGTGACGCTGCTGACCGCTTCGAAGACACCGCACGAGAGCCACGCGACGGTACTGGCCCGCCTCCTCCGGACGTGAGACGGGCCGTCCGGCGAGGTCAGGCGGTCTGCTTGGCCGCCGCCCGGCCCGCCGCCCGCCCCGAGAAGAGGCAGCCGCCTAGGAAGGTGCCCTCCAGGGCGTTGTAGCCGTGGACACCGCCGCCGCCGAATCCGGCGACCTCCCCTGCCGCGTACAGCCCCTCGACCGGTTTGCCGTCGGTTCCGAGGGCGCGGGAGTCGAGGTCGGTCTGGATGCCGCCGAGCGTCTTGCGGGTGAGGATGTGCAGCTTGACGCCGATCAGCGGCCCGGCCGCCGGGTCGAGGATGCGGTGCGGGGTGGCGACCCGGCCCAGGCGGTCACCGATGTAGCGGCGGGCGTTGCGGATGCCCTGCACCTGGGCGTCCTTGGCGTAGGGGTTGGCGATCTGGAGGTCGCGGGCCTCGATCTGGCGCTTGATCCCGGCCGCGTCGAGGAGCGGCTTGTCGGTGAGTTCGTTCATCTTCGCGACGAGCTGCTCGACGGTGGACGCGGTCACGAAGTCGGCGCCCTTGCGCAGGAACGCGTCGACCGGCCCGGGCGCGCCCTTGCCGAGGATGCGTTCCTTGAGGAATCCTGCGCGGTCCTTGGCGGTGATGTCGGGGTTCTGCTCGGAGCCCGACAGGGCGAACTCCTTCTCGATGATCTTCTGCGAGAGGATGAACCACGAGTGGTCGTACCCGGCGATGTCCTCGGTGGTGCGCAGGTGCTTCAGGGTGCCGAGGGTGTCGTAGCCGGGCAGGAAGGGCCCGGGCAGGCGGCGGCCGAGGGCGTCGAACCACATCGAGGACGGTCCGGGCAGGATGCGGATGCCGTGGCCGGGCCAGATCGGGTCCCAGTTCTGCAGGCCCTCCGTGTAGTGCCACATGCGGTCGCGGTTGACCAGCCGGACGCCCGCCTCCGCGCTGATGTCGAGCATCCGCCCGTCCACGTAGGCGGGGACGCCGGTGACCATCTCGCGCGGCGGGGTGCCGAGGCGTTCGGGCCAGTAGCGGCGGACGATGTCGTGGTTCGCGCCGATGCCGCCGCTGGTGACGATGACGGCCTGGGCGGTGAGTTCGAACGCGCCGACCGCGTCGCGGCTGGAGGCCACACCCCGGGGTGCGGGGTCCTCGGCCAGGACCGTGCCACGCACGCCCCGGGCGGTGCCGCCCTCGACGACGAGCGCGTCGACGCGGTGACGGTGGTGGAAGGTGAGCAGGCCGTCGCGGGCGGCCTGTTTGGCGTAGCGCACGAACGGTTCGACGACGCCGGTGCCCGTGCCCCAGGCGACGTGGAAGCGGGGCACGGAGTTGCCGTGCCCGTGTGCCGTGAGGTCGCCGCGCTCGGCCCAGCCGACGGTGGGCAGGAACGTGATGCCGTGCCCGTCGAGCCAGGACCGCTTCTCCCCCGCGGCGAACTCGACGTAGGCGCGGGCCCAGCGCACGGCCCAGGAGTCCTCGTCCTCCAGCCGGTCGAAGCCCGCGCTGCCGCGCCAGTCGCTCCAGGCGAGGTCGAAGGAGTCCTTGATGCCCAGACGCCGCTGTTCGGGCGAGCCGACGAGGAACAGCCCGCCGAAGGACCAGAAGGCCTGGCCGCCGAGGTTGCCCGCGTTCTCCTGGTCGACGAGGGCGACCCGTCGGCCCTTGCTGGTCAGCTCGTGCGCCGCGACCAGACCGGCGAGACCCGCTCCGACGACGATGACATCGGCATCCATGGCGACCGTTCCCTTCTTCAGTTCTTCGAGTGGGCAGGGGTGCCGCTGCCATCGGTCAGCAGGGCCGTGAGCAGTTGCTTCAGCCAGGCGCGGGCGTGCTCCACGTCCCGGTCCAGCAGCAGTTGCGTGGTGACGCCGTCGTACGCGGCGACCACGGCACGGGCGGCGCCGTCGGTGTCGCCCAGTACGGCGGGCAGCGCGGTGTGCCCGCGGGCCCGGCCGAGCCGGTCGGCGATCGCCTGCCGCAGCCGCGCGCGGTGTTCGAGCAGGCCTCGTGCGACCTCGGGGTCGCGGGCGGCGTGCACCAGGAAGTCCGCCTTCACCAGGAGCCAGTCACGGTCGAGGAGCAGCACGTCGGTGACGCGGTCCACGGCGGCGGGCACGTCGAGGTCGGGCCCGTCGAGGGCGAGGGCGCCGGACACCTGCTCGGCGATCAGGTCGGCCCGCCGGCGGTAGAGGGCGAAGAACAGCTCGTCGAGGCTGGAGAAGTTGGAGTAGAAGGCGCCTCTGCTGTAGCCGGCGGCCTCGCAGACCTCCTCGATCGAGACGTGCCCGAAGCCTTTGGCCGCGAAGACGGCGAACGCGGCCTCAAGGAGGTTGGCGCGGGTGTGGACCCGGC
The DNA here is from genome assembly GCF_001611795.1 of Streptomyces qaidamensis. Taxonomy (NCBI): domain Bacteria; kingdom Bacillati; phylum Actinomycetota; class Actinomycetes; order Kitasatosporales; family Streptomycetaceae; genus Streptomyces; species Streptomyces qaidamensis. The sequence continues at coordinate 518,593 of NZ_CP015098.1, forward strand.
GCCTCGTCACGCGCCCGGCGCTTCCCTCGACAGCCATGCCCGGCCCCCCTTTCGATACATGACTGTATTGGATACATCGATGTATCGAAAGGCCGAGTTCCCATGGAACACATATTCGATTCGGAGGTACGCTGGGTGGCATGCACCTCCAGGGCTCCCTCTTCGACCAGGCCGACGAGCTGCACCTCGGCCCTCTGGACGGGGTCAGCCGCACCCACCTCGGCTTCGGCGCCTGGCTCGACGTGCTGCCCGGGTGGCTCAACGGCTCGGACGTGCTGTTCGAACACCTGGCGGCCGAGGTTCCATGGCGGGCGGAGCGGCGCAAGATGTACGACAACGTGGTCGACGTCCCCCGTCTGCTCGCCTTCTACGGCGTGGACGACCGGCTGCCGCACCCGGTGCTGACGGAGGCGCGGGAGGCCCTCAGCACCCATTACGGCGAGGAGCTGGGCGAACCGTTCACCACGGCCGGGCTGTGCTACTACCGTGACGGCCGCGACAGTGTGGCCTGGCACGGCGACCGGATCGGGCGCGGTGCGCGCGAGGACACGATGGTCGCGATCCTGTCGGTCGGAGCGCCCCGGGACCTGCTGCTGCGCCCTGCCGGGGGCGGCCGGGACACCGTCCGCCGTCCGCTGGGCCATGGCGACCTCGTCGTGATGGGCGGCTCCTGTCAGCGCACCTGGGAGCACGCGATCCCCAAGAGCGCCCGGGCGACGGAACCACGCATCAGCATCCAGTTCCGCCCGCACGGCGTGCGCTGAGCGGACCGAACGCCCCTGCCGTACGGCTCCGTTGTGGCCGACCCGGTGATTCCGCCCGCCGCGGGATCTGCTCTTCTTCTCCCGTCGGGCCGGTAGCGGGACCACACGGGGCGGGCGAACATGCGGGCGGACGTACACCACGTCGCGGACGGCACCTATCTGGTGCACGGCTCCAGCACGAACTGGGTGATCCTCACCGAGGGGGACGCCGTCACACTGGTCGACACCGGCTACCCCGGTGACCGGGAACAGGTCCTGGCCTCCCTCGCCGAGGTGGGCAGTTCCCCGGAGGCCGTCGTTGCCGTGCTGATCACGCACGCCCACAACGACCACCTGGGCAACGCCGAGTACCTGCGCGCCGCCTACGGTACGCCCGTCCACCTGCACGAGGCCGAAGCGCCGCACGCGCGCCGGGAGTTCCTCCACCAGGTGACCATCGGCACAGTGCTGAAGAACGGCTGGCGGCCGGGGGTGCTGCCGTGGGCGGTGCACGCGCTGCGCTCCGGCGGCACGACGCGCAACCCGGTCACGGCCCCCGAGCCGTTCCCGCGAGCCGGCGCCCTGGACCTGCCCGGGCGGCCGGTACCGGTGCACACACCCGGCCACACCGACGGGCACTGCGCCTACCACCTGCCCGGCACCGGCGTGCTGATCTCCGGGGACGCCCTGGTCAGCGGGCACCCCACCTCGCGGGTCGAGGGGCCGCAGCTGCTGCCGGACATGTTCCACCACGAGCGGCCGCGCGCTCTGGCCTCCCTGGACGTCCTGGCGGAGCTGGAGGGCGAACTGCTGCTCCCCGGGCACGGGCCGGTGCACCGGGGGCCGGTGCGGGACGCCGCTCTCCGGGCCCGGGACCGCGCCCTCTAATCTGATGTGACGATCAGCGGCGAGACAAGGACACCCGACCCATGGCACTGCAGATCAGCGCGACCAATCCGGAGCACCCCGCGCTCCTGTTGGAACTGCCGTGGGACGTGCCCCTGGAGGACTGGCCGGAGGAGTACCTGGTACCGCTGCCGCGCGGCATCTCCCGGCACGTGGTGCGCTACTCCCGGGCGGGCGACGAGGTGATCGCCGTCAAGGAGCTCGCCGAGCGCCCGGCGCTGCGCGAGTACGACATGCTGCGCGACCTGGACCGGCTCGGTATCCCGTCGGTGGACCCGCTGGCCGTGGTCACGGGCCGCACCGACGCGAGCGGGGCCCCGCTGGAGAGCGTCCTGGTCACCCGGCACCTGGGCGGTTCGATGCCGTACCGCTCGATGTTCGAGACGACCATGCGCCCGGCCACCATGCACCGGCTGATGGACGCGCTCGCCGTGCTCCTGGTGCGGCTGCACCTGGCCGGGTTCGCCTGGGGCGACTGCTCGCTGTCGAACACCCTCTTCCGGCGCGACGCGGGCGCCTACGCCGCCTACCTGGTCGACGCCGAGACCGGTGATCTGCATCCGCAGCTCAGCTCCGGGCAGCGGGACTACGACCTCGACCTCGCCCGCGTGAACATCAGCGGGGAACTCCTGGACCTGGAGGCGTCGGGGGCACTGCATCCGTCCGTCGACCCGATCGAGTTCGGCATGGAGATCTGCGCCCGCTACCGCGGACTGTGGGACGAACTGACCCGGGCCTCCGTCTACCCGGCCGGCAAGTACCACTACATAGAACGCCGCATCCGCCGCCTGAACGACCTCGGCTTCGACGTCGCCGAGATGCAGATCGAGCACGCCTCGAACGGCGACACGGTCAGCTTCGTGCCCAAGGTCGTCGACGCCGGCCACCACCAGCGGCAGCTCCTGCGCCTGACCGGGCTGGACACGGAGGAGAACCAGGCCCGTCGGCTGCTGAACGACCTGGAGAGCTGGATGGCGACCCAGGACGACTACGCGCCGGGCGATCCCCTGGGAGCCCGCCCCGAGGTCCTGGCCCACCGCTGGGTGCGGGAGGTGTTCCGGCCGACCGTGCGGGCCGTACCGCTCGAACTGCGCGGTGCGATGGACCCGGCCGAGATCTACCACCAGCTCCTCGAACACCGCTGGTACCTGTCCGAGCGGGCCCAGCACGACATCGGCCTCGACGCGGTGGTCCAGGACTACATCCGGAACATCCTGCCCACGGCCCGCAAGACGCTGCAGCCGACGGCGGAGTGAGAGGCCGCGGCCTCACCCGTGCGGCACCACCGCGACCGGGCAGTCCGCGTGGTGCAGCATTCCGTGGGCCACCGAGCCGATGCGGGCCCCGACGGCCGTGCGGTGAACCCGGCGGCCGACGACCATCAGCTGGGCCGTCCCGGCCACCGACAGCAGCACCTGGCTCGCGCTGCCCATCTCCACGTGCTCTTCGACCGGCACGCCGGGGAAGCGCTCCCGCCAGGGCCGGACCGCGGCGGCCAGGCTCTTCTTCTCGTACGGCTCCAGGCCGCCGGCCTCGTCGAGGAGCTTCAGCGAGCCCGGGCTGTAGGCGAAGACGGGCGGCAGGTTCCAGGCCCGCACGACCCGTACGGTCGCCCCGCGCGCGGCGGCCGTCTCGAAGGCGAAGCGCAACGCCTCGGCGCTGTCCTCCGGGTCGCCCTGCTGGCCGACCACGACCTCCCGCCCGGCGGCCTCGGACGAGGGCCGGTCGCCGGCCCGGACGAGCACCACCGGCCGGGTCGCCGCGGCGAGCACCTGCTGGCCGACCGAGCCGAGCAGGAATCCGACGATACGGCCGTGCCCGCGCGAGCCGAGCACCAGCGTCTCGGCGTCGGCCGCGGCGGCCACCAGGGTGTCGGCCACCGCGCCCTCGATGACGTCGGTGGTCACCGCGAGGTCCGGGTGCCGTTCGGTGACCGTCCCGACGGACTCGGTCACGGCGTTGTGCACCCACTCGGCCTGGCTGTCCGCGTCTGTCGCGACCGCGGTCTCCATCAGCTCCGGCGTCTGAATCCGCCAGGCGTGCACCACGCGCAGCGGCCGGTCGCGCCGCGCCGCCTCCCGCGCCGCCCAGGCCAGGGCCGCGAGGCTCTCCTGCGATCCGTCGACCCCTGCGGTGATCGGGCGTGTCATCCGGCTGTCTCCCTCGTCGAAAATCCCTGCGTGCTCATGATCAGTCTTCACTACACTGCCCGCATGTCGCTGGAGTGGGAACAGGTCATGGTGGATTCGGCCGACCCCGAGGCCCTCGGCCGCTGGTGGGCGGAGGCTCTCGGCTGGGTGGTGGTGAACGACGCACCCGACGAGTTCGAGATCCGCCCCGCCCCGGACCGGGTGCCGGGGCTGCTCTTCACCTCGGTGCCGGAGCGTAAGACGATCAAGAACCGTCTCCACCTCGATTTCCGGCCCGACGACCAGGAGGCCGAGGTGGCGCGGCTGCTGGCGCTCGGTGCGCGGCACGCCGACATCGGTCAGGGCGAGCAGTCGTGGGTGACGCTCGCCGACCCGGAGGGCAACGAGTTCTGCGTGCTGGGGGCCTTCCACAGCTGATCCCCGCATCCGGGCGCCCCGCGGCGATCGAACATACGATGGGCGGAGGCCGGCGCGGTGCTCCGGGGCGCCGCGCCGTGAGTCGACCGCCCGGCGTGGGGGACGTATGGCACAGGCCGCCGATTCGGCGCGGACCGTCATCATGACCGTGGACGACGACCCGGGCGTCTCCCGGGCCGTGGCCCGGGACCTGAGGCGGCGCTACGGCGCGTCGTACCGGATCGTGCGGGCGGAGTCCGGCGAGTCCGCGCTGGACGCGCTGCGTGAGCTGAAGCTGCGCGGCGACCTCGTGGCCGTGATCCTGGCCGACTACCGGATGCCGCAGATGAACGGCATCGAGTTCCTCGAACAGGCCCTGGACGTCTACCCGGGCGCGCGGCGCGTGCTGCTGACCGCGTACGCGGACACGAACGCCGCGATCGACGCGATCAACGTCGTCGACCTCGACCACTACCTGCTGAAGCCGTGGGACCCGCCCGAGGAGAAGCTGTACCCGGTCCTCGACGATCTGCTCCAGGCGTGGCGCTCCAGCGACTTCCGGCCCGTGCCCAGCACCAAGGTCGTGGGGCACCGGTGGTCGTCGCGCTCCTCGGACGTGCGGGAGTTCCTGGCCCGCAACCAGGTGCCGTACCGCTGGTACTCCGCCGACGAGCCAGAGGGGCGGCGGCTGCTGGCCGCGGCCGGCGAGGACGGGATGCGGCTGCCGGTGGTGATCACACCGGACGGGACACCGCTGGTCGAGCCGGAGGCCGTCGACCTCGCCGCCCGGGTCGGGCTGGCGACGACCCCGACGGCCGACTTCTACGACCTGGTCGTCATCGGCGGCGGCCCGGCCGGCCTCGGCGCGGCGGTCTACGGCGCCTCCGAGGGGCTGCGGACCGTGCTGGTGGAACGGTCGGCGACCGGCGGGCAGGCCGGGCAGAGCTCCCGCATCGAGAACTACCTGGGCTTCCCCGACGGCGTGTCGGGAGCACAGCTCACCGACCGGGCGCGGCGGCAGGCGGCGAAGTTCGGCGCCGAGATCCTCACAGCGCGTGAGGTGACGGCCCTGGAGGTCAACGGCGCTGCCCGGATCGTGCGGTTCTCCGACGGCTCGGCGGTCGCCGCGCACAGCGTGATCCTGGCGACCGGTGTGTCCTACCGGCAGCTGGCGGCGCCCGGCTGCGAGGACCTGACCGGCTGCGGGGTGTACTACGGGTCGGCCCTGACGGAGGCCCCCGCCTGCCAGGGACAGGACGTGTACATCGTGGGCGGCGCCAACTCGGCCGGGCAGGCGGCGATGTACCTGTCCCGGGGCGCCAAGTCGGTGACGCTGCTGGTGCGCGGCGAGTCGCTGACGGCGTCGATGTCGCACTACCTGATCCAGCAGATCGAGGAGTCGTCCAACATCCGGGTCCGTGCCCGCACGGTCGTCGAGGAGGCGCACGGCGACGGCCGGCTGGAGCGGCTCACCCTGCGGGACGTGGACACCGGCGAGAGGGAACAGGTCGACGCGCAGTGGGTGTTCGTCTTCATCGGCGCCGCCCCGCTGACCGGCTGGCTGGACGGCACGGTGCTGCGGGACGAGCGCGGGTTCATCCTCGCCGGGCCCGACCTGACCGCCGACGGCCGCCCGCCCGAGGGCTGGGAACTGGACCGGCCGCCGTACCACCTGGAGACCAACGTGCCCGGCGTGTTCGTGGCGGGCGACGCCCGCTCCGAGTCCGCGAAGCGGGTCGCATCCGCCGTCGGAGAGGGAGCCATGGCCGTGATGCTCGTCCACCGGTACCTGGAGCAGTCGTGAGCGGGCGGTCGGCGCCGTGCGACCCGCAGGAGATCGGGGCGCTGTTCCTGTTCGAGAAGCTCACGCCGGAGCAGCTCGGCCGGCTGTGCGCCGAGGGACGCGTGGAGCGGTTCGAGCCCGGGCCCGTGTACACCGAGGGCGAGCCCGCCACCTGCTTCTACGTGATGCTCGAAGGCACGGTGGTGCTGTACCGCCGGGTCGGCGGGGACGACGTGGAGGTGACCCGGACCTCCCAGCGCGGGGTGTACGCGGGATCGATGCAGGCGTACCTGGGCGACCGGGTGCGGCAGGTCTACAACAACTCCATGCGCGTCACGGAGCCGACGCGGTTCTTCGTGCTGCCCGCCGACACCTTCGCGGGGATCATGCAGGAGTGGTTCCCGATGGCGGTGCATCTGCTGGAGGGGCTGTTCTTCGGTTCGAAGAGCACGCAGCGGGCCATCGGCCAGCGGGAACGGCTGCTGGCGCTGGGCTCGTTGTCCGCGGGGCTCACGCACGAGCTGAACAACCCGGCCGCGGCGGCCGTGCGGGCGACGGCGACCCTGCGGGAACGGGTCGGCAAGATGCGCCACAAGCTGGCGGTCATCGCGCAGGGTTCGTACTCCCCGGAGGTCATGGCCAACCTGATCGACATCCAGGAGCGCACGGCCGAACGGGTCGCGAAGGCACCGGCGCTGAGTCCGCTGGAGGCCTCCGACCGGGAGGACACCGTGTCCGACTGGCTGGACGACCAGGGCATTCCGGAGGGCTGGCGGATCGCGCCCGCCTTCGTCCAGGCCGGTCTCGACGTCGACTGGCTGGACCAGGTCAAGGCGGCGGTGGACGAGGCCATCCTGCCCAGCGCGATCGGGTGGCTCAACTACACCGTCGAGACCGAGCTGCTGATGGACGAGATCAACGACTCGACCGCCCGGATCTCCCACCTCGTGGACGCGGCGAAGCAGTACTCTCAGCTCGACCGGGCGCCCTTCCGCCACGCCGACGTGCACGAACTCCTCGACTCCACGCTGCTGATGCTGTCGGGCAAGATCGGCAAGCAGATCAAGGTCGTCAAGGACTACGACCGTACGCTGCCGCAGATCCCCGCGTATCCGGCTGAACTCAACCAGGTGTGGACGAACCTCATCGACAACGCGGTCGCGGCGATGAACAGTGCGGGCGGGGAGGGGACGCTGACGGTGCGGACGGCCTCGGACCACGACCGGCTGCTGGTGGAGTTCCGCGACACCGGCATCGGGATCCGGGCGGAGGACCGGGGGCGGATCTTCGATCCCTTCTTCACCACCAAGCCGGTGGGTGAGGGGACCGGGCTCGGGCTCGACATCTCCTGGCGGATCGTGGTCAACAAGCACCACGGGAGCATCCAGGTGGAGTCGGAGCCGGGCGACACGCGTTTCCAGGTACTGCTTCCGCTCACAGCGGTCGAGGAGGAGTCGGCATGAGTGCGGAGAACGGAATCGACCCGGGTGCCGCGCCGAGCGGCAGTGGCTGCGCGGAGTGCGAGGCGGCGGGCGGGTGGTGGTTCCATCTGCGGCGGTGTGCGCAGTGCGGGCACGTGGGGTGCTGTGACAGTTCACCGGCGAAGCACGCGACGGGGCATTTCCGGGAGACGGGGCATCCGTTCGTGCAGAGCTTCGAGCCGGGTGAGGCCTGGTACTGGAACTACGAGACGAACGAGTTGTACGAGGGCGGGCCCGAGCTGGCCGAGCCGGTGAGTCATCCGGCCGACCAGCCCGCGCCGGGGCCGGCGGGGCGGGTGCCCGGTGACTGGGCGAAGATTCTGCGCGCCTAGGAGATCGATGCTTTCCGACGCACGGCGGCCGCACCTCGTGAGTGGTCGATCGCGCCCACGCGGCGAGGCCGCACCATGTCAAAGCCCCGCGCCCCTGAAAGAAAGTTGGTTCCGTGCAGCAGGCGTCATCGGCCACGCCCGTCGTCGGACGGGATGCCGAACTCACGCGGCTCTCCGGTGTACTGGAGCGTGCGCGCGGCGGTGAGGCCAGGGCCGTGCTGATCGCCGGGGACGCCGGCGTCGGCAAGACCCGGGTGCTCGACGAGGTCGGCGGGTTGGCTGCCGCGACGGGCATGACGGTGGTCACCGGGCACTGTGTGGATCTCGGTGACGTCGGGCTGCCGTATCTGCCGTTCACCGAGATCCTGGGGGTGCTGGCCGCCGATGAGCGGTTCTCGGGTGCCCTGGCCGCGTATCCCGTGGTCGAGCGGCTGCTGGGGGCCGGATCCGATGCCGTGCGGGACGTGGACGGGCGGTTGCGGCTGTTCGAGGGGATGGCGGGGCTGCTGGCCGATGTGGCGGAGGTCGCGCCGCTGTTGCTCGTGCTGGAGGATCTGCACTGGGCCGACCAGTCCTCGCGGGATCTGCTGAGGTTCCTGCTCGGCCGGGGCGTGCTCCGGCACCGGCTGGCGGTGTTCGCCTCGTACCGGGCCGACGACCTGCACCGCAGGCATCCGCTGCGGCCCCTGCTGGCGGAGCTGATACGGCTGCCCGTCGTCGAGCGGCTGGAGCTGCGGCCGCTGGCCGACCCCGATGTGGACCGGCTGGTGCGCGCCCTGGAGCCGAGGCCCCTGCCGGAGGCGACGGTGCGGCGGATCGTGGAGCGGGCCGAAGGGAACGCGTTCTACGCCGAGGAGTTGCTGGCCGCCACCGACACGGAGTCCGGTGGGGTGCCCAGCGGGCTCGCCGATGTGCTGCTGATCCGTTTCGAGCAGCTGTCCGAGACCGCGCAGCAGGTGCTGCGGACCGCCGCCGTTGCCGGACGCCGGGTGGATCACGATCTGCTGAGGGAGGCGGCCGGGCTGCCGGAGACGGAGCTGGAGGCGGCACTGCGTGCTGCGGTGGGGCGGCAACTGCTCGTCGCCGGGGACGACGACACGTACTCCTTCCGGCACGCCCTCGCCCGCGAAGCCGTCTACGCCGATCTGCTGCCCGGGGAGCGGGCCAGGCTGCACGGCGCGTTCGCGCGGCTGCTCGCCGGGCGCGGGCATCGCCCCGAGAGTGCCGCCGAGCGCGCGCACCACTACCGGGAGAGCCACGACCTGGCCGAGGCGCTGGCCGCTTCGCTGGAGGCCGCCGATCACGCCCAGCAGGTCGGTGCGCCGGCCGAGGAGCAGCGGCATCTCGAAACGGCCCTCGACCTGTGGCCGGCCGTCGGAGCCGAGGCCCGTCCCTCGGGCGGGGGTGTCGACCGGGTGACGCTGACCCTGCGGGCCTCCGCGGCGGCCGCGCACGCCGGGGAGCTGCACCGCGCGGTCTCCCTCACCCGGTCCGCGCTGGCGGAGCTCGGCCAGGACACCGACTCCGAACTCGCCGCCCGGGTCCGCTACACGCTCGCCGGTGACCTGCTGCGGGTGGACAGTCTGACGGCGGCGTTCGCCTACAGCAGCGAGGCCCTGGCGATGATCCCCGAGGAGCCGCCGTCGCACACGTGGGTGTGGGCGGCGGCCACGCACGTCCTGGCCGCACGGCACGTCGGGGAGAACGAGACCGCGCTGAAGGTCGCCCGCCGGGCCCTGGGAGTGGCGGAGCGGCTGCGGGTGACCGACGCCCAGGCGGACCTGCTGATCTCGCTGGCCGTTTTCGACGGCGAGGGGCGGAGCGGCCCTGAGGGCCGTCAGCGGCTGCTCAAGGCCCGGGAACTGGCCCGGAGTTCGGGCAACGCGCCCGTCGAGCTGCGGGCCCTGTTCAACCTGGCCATGGGCTGCTACGAGTCCGGTGCCCTGGCGGAGTGCGTGCCCTTCCTGACGGAGGGCCTGGACCGGGCCCGGCGCGCCGGGTTGCTGTCGTCGCCGTATCCGCTGGAGATGCGCTACCTGCGGCTGCTGGTGCTCAACGTGCTGGGCCGCTGGGACGAGTGTGTGCGCGCGGCGGCGGCCGACGCCGAGGTGCTGCCGGCCGCCGGCGGGTACACGATGGGCCCCGCGCTGTTCGTGACCCTCGCGCGGGGCGACGTCGCGGCGGCCGACCGGGCGCGTGTCCTGCTGCAGGGGCCGTTCGACTGGATGGCCGCCCTGGTGGCGGGCATCGTGCTCACCGACGCCGCGGCGCTGCGCGGTGATCCGGAGGAAGCGGTGCGGTGGATGCGGTCCACGGTCACGGCGCTCACCGACGAGACGGGCGCCCGTCCCGATGTGACGGTCCGGCTCGCCGCCCTGGCGCTGGCGGCGGTGGCCGACGCGGCGGCCGGGCTGCGGCTGGCCGGGGACGAGGCCGGGGCGCGCCACTGGACGGACACCGCGTCGGAACTGGTGGAACTGGCCCGGGTCACGGCCGGCCGGGGTGAGAACGGCGCCGCCCAGGGCCCCGAGGGGCAGGCGTGGCTGGCGCGGGCCGAGGCGGAGTGGGTCCGGGCCCGGTCGGGGCCGGACGTGGCGGCCTGGGCGGCGGCGGTGACCGCGTTCGGCTACGGCGACGTCTACGAGCGGGCGCGGTGTCGGCTGCGGTACGCCGAGGCCCTGGTGGCGGCCGGGCATCGCGAGGAGGCCGCGGCCGAGGCCCGGGCGGTCCGGGAGACCGCGGACCTCTTGGGCGCCACGCCCCTGCGGGGCCGGGTGGACACCCTGATCCGTCGTGGCCGGCTGTCGGACAGACCCGGCGGCGACGGCGGGGCGGCCGTGCTCACCGCGCGCGAACAGGACGTGCTGCGACTGCTCGCGCTGGGCCGCAGCAACCGTCAGATCGGCGAGGAGCTGTTCATCAGCGGCAAGACCGCGAGCGTCCACGTCTCCAACATCCTCGCCAAGCTGGGCGCGTCGAGCCGCGGCGAGGCCGTGGCGATCGCCTACCGCGAGGGCCTGATCGCCCCGGAGCCGTCGGCGTCCGGCTGACCGGTCGGCCTGCGCCGTGGCGTGGCGTGCGGGGTCAGCCGGTCCGGCAGTCGAGGCTCCCGGGATCGACGGCGTCGGCCATCGCCTGCATCCCCTTGTCGTTGGGGTGCAGATGGTCGCCGCCGTCGAAGGCGGGCAGCATCCGTTCGGGGTCGGAGGGGCTGCGCAGGACGCGGTCGAAGTCGGTGACCGCGTCGAACTCGCCGCTGTCGCGGATGAAGGCGTTGACCTGCCGTCGCACCGCTTCCCCGGCGGGGTCCCACTCCTGCCAGCCCTTGTAGGGGGCGATCGTGGCGCCGACGACACACTTCCCGGCCGCGTGCGCCCGGTCGATCAGCTTGCGGTACCCGGCGATCAGCCCGGCGCCCGTGGCACCGGGCTCGGCCTTGATGTCGTTGACGCCCTGGAAGAGGAACACGGTGCGCACGCCCGGCAGGGACAGCGCGTCCCGCTCCATGCGGTTCAGTGCGCTCTGCCCGGGGCCGTCGAGGAGGACCTTGTTCCCTGCGATGCCCGCGTTGGCCACGCCTTGGACCGTGGTGCCGGATGCGGCCAGGCGGCGGGCCAGGTAGTCGGGCCAGCGGCGGTTGCGGTCGGTCGTGGAGTGCCATCCGTCGGTGATGGAGTCCCCGAGGGCGGCCACGGCGCCGGTCCCCTTGCGGGGTCGTACGGTGACGGCGTCGAGGTAGGACCAGGAGCCGGTCCGCCGCTTCCAGTGGGCCGCGCCCTCCTCGGTGGTGTGGTCGCCGTGCGTGGTGTACGACGTCTGCATCGCCATCCAGTGCCCGGTGAGCGCGCCGCCCGCCCGGGGGACGTACAGGCTGACGGCGAGGGTGCGCCCGGCGGGGACGCGGCCGGGCAGCGGGTCGCTGTAGACGATGCCGCCGGCGGGGACGGTGACGGAGCGGGCGCCGCCGAAGGTGAGGCGCCTGTTGCTGCCGGGGACGAGTGCGGCGCCGCGGCGTTGCAGTCCCGCGTGGACGTTGGCGAACGTCACCGGCCGGTCGCCGAAGGCGTTGGACAGCCGCACCCTGAGGCCGCTGCCGCCGACGCTGGTGTGCACCATCAGCCGGTAGCCGCGGTCGTCCACCGCCTCGCCGACGTGGCCCGCGGAGGAGGCCCAGGTGACCACGCCACGCCCGGCCGCCGTCGGGGCGTTGGGCGGCGGGGTCGGCTGGTCCCCCGGAGGTACCGTGCCGCTCCCGCAGCCCAGCGCGACGCAGGTGGAGAGGGCGGCCAGGGCGGCGCGGCAGCGGGGGCGTGCGGTGCGGGGCATCGTCGGCGCTCCTTCGGCCGGTCGGTCGGATGCGGGCGGTGTCGCGGGACGCAGTTCCTGGCGTGCGAGGAACCTGCTGGTCGTCCCGGCGTACGCCACGGTAGTGGTGCGGCCGCCGCCCCTGCGCGGGGTGGTCCCGGCGGGCGTGCCGCGCCACCCCTGCCGGGGGGCCCGGCGGGCGTGCCGCGAAGCTGCGGCCGGGGGGTTCCGGCGGGCGTGCCGCGAAGCTGCGGGGGGGGTCCGGCGGGCGTGCCGCGAAGCTGCGGCCGGGGGGCCCGGCGGGCGTGCCGCGAAGCTGCGTCTGCCGGGTAGGAAACCGCCGCGCACGACGCGCCCGGCACCGGTCGGGGCGACCGCGACGGGAAGGCCGGTGCGGGAACCCCAGTGCTCCGGCGGCCGTTGTCCGGGCAACCGGTCCCGCGCGGGGAGGGCAGGGCGGCACGATGAACGAGTTGGTTCCCGGGGGAAATCTGACCCTCCCCGGCGGTGCGGTGAGCGTCCGGGTGCCCGGGCCGTTCGACGTGTCCGCGCTCGTGACGGACGACGGCGGAAAGGTCCGTGACGACGGCGACTTCGTCTTCTACAACCAGCCGTCGGCGCCGGGAGCCGTCCTGCGGGGCGACACGCTCACCGTGGACCCGCCGGGGCTGCGCACCGGCGCGACGCGGGTCACCGTCGTCGTCAGCCCCTCGGACCCCGCGACCGCGCTCGGCGGCCTGCCCTCCCCCACGCTCCACGTCGCCGACGCGACCGGCAGCGCGCTCGCCCGCTTCACCCCGCCGCCCCCCGGACGGGAGACGGTCCTGCTGCTCGCGGAGCTCTACCGGCGCGGCGGCCACTGGAAGCTGCGTGCCCTGGGCCAGGGGTACGCCGACGGACTGGCGGGCCTCGCGCGGGACTTCGGCGTCGACGTCGTGGACGACACACCCCCCGGCGCTTCCTCCTCCGCTCCCGGCGCCTCCTCCTCCGCCCCCGACCCCGACGGCTTCCTGCCCTTGGTCAACTCCGCGCGGGCCGCGGCCGGTTCACCACACCTCCGCCTGGACCCCCGCCTGGTGGCGGCGGCTCGGGAGCACGCCGCCGCCATGGCCGCCGCGGGGCGGCTCGGCGTCGAGACGCGCGACGGCGTCTCCGTCTACCAGCGTGTCGTCGGTTTGGGATTCAGGTACCTCACCATCGGCGAGCATCTGGTGTCCGGACCGCGCACGGCTGCCGAGTTCGTCGCGTACTGCGTGCGCACGGAAGGGGCCCGGCGCACCCTGCACGACCCGGCGTTCACCCACGCCGGACTCGCCCACGTGCACGACGGCCCGTCCGGTGACACCTTCTGGGCAGCGCTGTGGGCCAGGCCGTTCACGCCGGAGGGGCTGGCCGGCACGGCGGCGGCCGTCGTCGATCTCACCAACCGGGAGCGAGCCGGGGCCGGGCTCCCGCCCCTGGCCGCCGACCCGTTGCTCACCGCGGCCGCCCAGGCGCACAGCGCGGACATGGTGGCCCGCGCCTTCTACGCGCACACCGCCCCCGACGGTTCCCAGCCCTGGGACCGGGCCGCCGCGGCCGGTTCGACCCGGCGTGCCATCGGCGAGAACATCGCCTGCGGCCAGCGTTCCCCCGCCGACGTCGTGGAGGGCTGGATGAACAGTCCCGGCCACCGGGCCAACATGCTCAGCCCCGGCTTCACCCACATCGGCATCGGCTTCGCCGGCGGCGGCCGGGCCGGCACGTACTGGACGCAGCTCTTCGGCGGCTGACGCCGGCGACCGCGCTGCGGGACCCGGTCTCCCGCGATCTTGGCGGAGGGAGACGCTCCGGGCGAGGATGCCGGTATGAAGGGTGACCTCTTTTCCAGTGAGCACATGGTGCAGCCGGCCGTGGCGCCGGGTATGACGATCGAGAACTCCAAGTGCCTCCGGTACACGGTGAACGGCGAGATGCTCGCCCGGCAGGGCGCGATGATCTCCTACCGGGGCAACCTCCAGTTCGAGCGCAAGGGCCAGGGCGTGGGCGGCATGCTCAAGCGCGCGGTCACCGGCGAGGGACTGCCGCTGATGGCGGTGCGCGGGCAGGGCGAGGCCTGGTTCGCGCACGAGGCGCAGAACTGCTTCATCGTCGACGTCGAGCCCGGTGACGAGTTCACGGTCAACGGCCGCAACGTCCTGTGTTTCGACGCCACGTTGTCGTACCGCATCGCGACCGTGAAGGGCGCCGGCATCACCGGCGGCGGCCTGTTCAACAGCGTCTTCACCGGGCACGGCAAGCTGGGCCTGGTGTGCGAGGGCAATCCGCTCGTCATCCCCGTCTCGCCGCAGTACCCGGTGTACGTCGACACCGACGCGGTCGTCGGCTGGACCGCGGGCCTGCAGACCTCGCTGCACCGCTCCCAGTCCATCGGCTCCATGCTGCGCGGCGGCTCCGGCGAGGCCGTGCAACTGCTGCTCCAGGGCGAGGGCTACGTCGTCGTCCGGCCGAGCGAGGCGACACCGCAGAAAGCCGGCCAGCACTGAATGCCGGTCGGGTGATCTGCACCTCAGAGGCAACCCGGTCCGTGCCGCCTACGTCTTGACCGGCAACAGGTGATGCCCTGGCCCTTGCGGCCAGGGCAGGTTTCCATCCTTCTATACGCACCATGTATACCCACCATGTATACATGGTGGGTATACGGACCGAAAGGCATCGATGTACGGCAAGGCATTCGCCCCGGAGTACCAGGGCGCGCTCACCACCCTGTCCGTCAACTCCTCACTGACCGACGTCCTGGCCGCCGGTACCGAGCAGTTGAGGGCGGCAGAGCGCGCCGGGCAGCCCGGGGAGGCGGCGCGCTCCGGGCTCGCGGTGGCCGAGGCGCACCGCCGGCTGGGCCGGGTCGAGGACGCGGACCGGGCCTGGAAGGCGAGCTACCGCGCGGCCCGGCAGGCCGGGGACGTCGGGGCGATGGCCTGGGCGCTGTGGAGCGGCGGCACACTGGCCCGGCAGCGAGGGGAGCTCCGGCTGGCCCGCAGGCTGCTCCAGCTGGCTGCCGACCTCGGTGAACGCGGCGGAGACATCGTCGTCCGCGGCTACTCGCTGGCCGGCCTGGCCGAGACCGGCCGCATCCAGGGCGACTACGAGGCCGTCGGCCGGCTGCACGAGCAGTTGCTCGCCGAGGCCCGGCGGCGCGGTGAGGCACGGCACACGGTGTGGGCGCTGGAGGGCATCGCCCAGATGCACCGCAACACCGGGCGCTACGGCACGGCGTACGCGCTGTTCGAGGAGGCCGCCGAGATCGCCGCCCGGGCCGACGACCGGCGCGGCCACGCCTGGGCGCTGCGCGGGCTGGCCGATGTGGTGTCGGTGCGCGACGGCG
The DNA here is from genome assembly GCF_001611795.1 of Streptomyces qaidamensis. NCBI lineage: Bacteria > Bacillati > Actinomycetota > Actinomycetes > Kitasatosporales > Streptomycetaceae > Streptomyces > Streptomyces qaidamensis. The sequence goes on from NZ_CP015098.1 coordinate 534,053, forward strand.
ACACCGAGCGGGCCCTGGAGCTGCTGAGCGAGGCGGAGACGGCGTGCCGCGCGATGCGGCTGTCCAGCGCGCTGGCCTACAACCACAAGATGCGCGGCAACGTCCTGTACCGGGCGGGGCGTTACGCGCAGGCACGCGGGCTGTACGAGCAGGCGCTCGAAGAGTTCCGGGAGATGAGCGAGCCCCGCGGGGAGGCGCTGTCGCGGCTGGGACTCGCCAAGTCCCTGGCCCGCCTGGGCCGCGCCCCTGACGAGACGGCGGCCGAACTGGCCGACCTCGCCGGTCTGCTGGAGCGCATCGGCCTGCAGCACGCCCGCCGGATGGTGGCCCGGGCCCACGAGGAGCTCGGCATACCGGCGGCCGGGCAGGCGACGGAGGCGGGACGGTGACGGCGCTGCCGACGACGGTGAGGACGGCGACGGTGAAGACGGTGAAGGCGGCGCCGGCTGTCAGCTCCGGCCGCAGTGCCCCGGCCGCTCGGACGGCACGGCCGGGCGAGCTGCGTGATCTCGCGGTCGGCGTCGACGACATCCCCCAGGTCCTCCGCCGGTGCCGCGCCCTGGTCCGGCCGGCCCTGGAAGAAGCCGTCGGACGGCTGCACCCCTGGGTCGGTGAGATGGCCGCGTACTCCTTCGGCTGGTGCGAGGTCGGCGGCGCACCGGCCGTCGCCTCCGGCGGCAAGGGCGTACGGCAGGCGCTCGCGGTGCTCGGGGCCGAGGCGGCGGGTGCTCCGGGACGGGCCGGGGTGGCGGCTGCCGTCGCGGTGGAACTGGTGCACACCTTCTCCCTGCTGCACGACGACATCATGGACGGCGACACGGACCGGCGGGGCCGCCCGACCGTGTGGAAGGCCTACGGCACCGGGCCCGCGGTGCTCGCGGGCGACGCCCTGTTCGCCCTGGCCGTCGAGACCCTCGCCGTGCAACCGCGAGGAGCGGGGGCCGTTCGCACGCTCTCCGCGGCGCTGGGTGACCTCGTGCGCGGGCAGGCGGACGACCTGCTGTTCGCCGACCGCCCGTGGACGGGGCCGGAGCGGGTGGGGCCGGACGAGTACCGGGCGATGGCCGAGCGCAAGACGGGCGCCCTGCTGGGCTGCGCGGCGGCGCTGGGTGCCGTGCTCGGGGGCGCCGGCCCTGAGACGGCCGCCGCGCTCGACCGGGCGGGCCGGCATCTCGGGGTCGCGTTCCAGATCGTCGACGACGTGCTGGGGATCTGGGGCGATCCCCGTGTCACCGGCAAGCCGGTCCACGGTGATCTGCGCGAGCGGAAGAAGACGTTCCCGGTGCTGGTGGCACTAGGCTCCCCGCTGGGCGGCCGCGTCGCAGCACTCCTGGAGACGGGGGATGCGCCGGAGACGGCCGCGGCGCTGATCGAGGAGGCGGGCGGCCGTTCGGCGGCGATGACGGAGGCCCGACGGCACATCGCAGCCGTCGAGACAGCGCTCGCCGGGGCACCGTTGGCCGCAGGGCCCGCCGCCGGCCTGCGGTCGCTGCTCGCCTACCTGGTACGGCGCGACACCTGAACCGACGCGAACAGCACCGGCTCGCGCCGTCGCCGGGGCGGCCGCCGCCGCAGGCGCGGCCCGCCTCCGGGCGGACAGGGGCGCTCCGACGGGGTCGACGGGCGCGGGGCAATCACCCTGCGCGGCACCTCAGCCATCTGATACGGCCTGCGGAGCGGGCGAGGACGATCCCCCGTACCGGCCCAGCACACCCGGCCGGGCGGGCACTCCGCGCAACCGGACTCCGCGCACGGCCACCCCGCCCCACCCCTGCCACGGTCTACGGCGCGACACCTGACCGACGCGAGGCCTTCGGGCGGGCAGGGGTGCTCCGGCGAGGCCGACAGGCGCGGGGCGAGCACCAGGCTCACCACCTGAGCCGATGTGAAACGCCCTGCGAAGGCGGGCAAAGGGTCCCGGTACCGGCCCGGCACACCCGGCCGGGCGGGCACTCCGCGCAGCCGGGGCGCTCCCCCACTCGCACCGCTTTGACCCCGCCCCCTCCCCCGCGTCAGGGTTCGACACGGCGCGTTCCGCGACCCCGCGCCGGGAGGATGGCTGCCATGATCGGCATCTCGAAGATCCAGGCCATGGCCGGGCGGATCGCCGGGCACGTCGTACGCACCCCGACGGTGGACAGCCCGGGACTGTCGGAGCTGCTCGGCGCGCCGGTCACCGCCAAGCTCGAACTGCTGCAACGCACAGGTTCGTTCAAGGCGCGCGGGGCGACGGCGAAGCTGCTGTCGCTGGGCGCGGCCGAGCGGGCCGCCGGGGTGGTGGCGGTCAGCGGCGGCAACCACGGGATCGCCCTGGCGGTCATGGCCGCGGCCCTCGATGTGAAGGCGACAGTGGTGATGCCGCGCTCGGCTCCCGCCCGTGCCGTGGAGATCGCGGAGGCGGCCGGCGCGTCGGTGCGGCTGACCGACGACATGGACGGCGCGTTCGCGCTCATGACGCGGCTCCAGCAGGAGGGGCTGTCCCTGGTCCACCCCTTCGACGACCCGGTGGTGATCGCCGGGCAGGGCACGGTCGGGCTGGAGTTCGCCGAGGACGCCGGTGAGCTCACCGACGTCCTCGTGAGCATCGGGGGCGGCGGTCTGATCGCCGGTGTCGCCGCCGCGCTGTCGGCCCGCCGGCCCGGGGTGCGGGTGTGGGGCGTGGAGACCGAGGGCGCGCAGGCCATGTCCGAGGCGCTGGCGGCGGGCGGCCCGTTGCCGGTCGCCCTGTCGTCGATCGTCTCCACCCTCAGCGCCCCGGCCGTGTCGCAGCTGACGTACGACCATGTCTCGGCCCTGGTCACCGAGGTTCTCGTGGTTCCGGACCGGGAGGCCGTGCAGGGCTCCCTCGACCTGGCCGACCACGCCAAGGTGTGGGCCGAACCGGCGGCCGGCTGCCTGCTTCCCGCCGCCCGGCAGGTCCTGGAGCGGGTCGGCGACGGTGCCCGGCTCGGTCTGGTGGTGTGCGGGGGCAACGTGACGACGGGCGACCTGTTCGCCTGGTCGCGTCGCTTCGGTCTGCGCTGACGATCCGGCCGCTGCCCGGGGAATCCTCCGCGGAATTCATCGGAGGGCTCGGAGTTCAGACGTTGTACACGTCCGCATTTACCGCCGGTTACTACCAGGCCGGGCCGGAATTCCCTAATCACGGCCTGCCTCGGGCGAATTCCTCGCGCCCGTGGCGGCCCGGGCGGCCGAGGTGAACCGCACCCGAGTTCGCGAAAGACCGTTTCCTCTCGCACACGTGATCCCATCTCTTGAACAAAAGACAGGAATGAGCACGGAGTTGCGATCCGATTGAACGCGGACGGGCTCACTCCCCGTACCTCTGGAAAAGGTGAGAGCCAGGTTTCCAGCGAGGGATGGCCATGGGCAGGGCGCACGTCTCCACACACCAGTTGGTCGCCGGCCGCTACCGGCTGCTCGAGATCATCCAGCGGGAGACCAACCGCATCTGCTGGTACGCCGAGGACACCGGGACCGGCGAGATCTCCCGCCCGTGCCTCGTGACCCAGATCGGGCTGCCGGAGGATCCGCGCGGGGCCGAGCGCCGGGCCGCGGCCCGCCTGCTGCGCACGACCGAGAACATGGCGCTGCTATGCCCCGGCCGCATCGCCACGGTCGTCGACGCCGCGGAGGAGGCCGGCGCCCTGTGGACGGTCAACGAGTGGATCGACGGCACCCCCCTCGGCGAACTCCTCTCGGAGCAGGGCACGTTCAACTACGTGCGGGCGGCGCGGATCGGTCTGGAACTGCTCGACGTGCTGGACGCCGCGCACGCCCAGGGCATCACACACGGCGAGCTCAGCCCGGGCCAGGTGTTCGCACGCGAGGACCACTCGGTCGTCGTCACCGGCTTCGGCCTGGCCGGCGCGACCCTCGCACCGCGTCTGACGGCACCGGCGTACGCGTCCCCGGAGCAGGCCCGCGACCAGCGCATCGGTCCCGCGGCCGATCTGTGGGCGCTGGGCGCGATCCTGTACACGATGGTCGAGGGGCGCCCGCCCTTCCGGGACCGGGGGCGTCCGGAGAACACCCTGAAGGGCGTGGACCGGCTGCCGCTGCGCACGCCGGTGCGCGCCGGGCCGCTCACCCAGGTCGTGCAGGGGCTGCTCCGCAAGGACTCACGGGAGCGGCTGACCCGCCCGGTCGTGCGTGAGGCGCTGACCCGCGCGCTCAGCGAGGACCCCGAGGCGGCCCTGGCCGCGGCGCCGGTCCCGCGGCTGCGCGGCGCCTACGCCGGGATGCGGCCGGGGAGCCCGGCGTGGAGCAGACGGACCATGGTGGCGGGGACGGCCCTGGCCGTCGTCACCGTCGCGGTCGCCGTGCTCGCCGCGACCCAGGGGCTGCCCGGCACGGACGGCGGAAGCGACGCGGCCGAATCGCCGGCCCGGCCGCCGGCTTCCACCGCCACACCGGGCGAGGGCACCGGTGGTGACAGCCCCGATCCGTCGGGGCCGCCCAGTCCGCCCCAGTCTCCCTCCCCCACCCCCACTCCGTCGTCCCCGTCCCCCACTCCCACTCCCACGCCAACAGCGTCCGCCCCGGCCACGGCCCTGCCGCCCGGCTTCCAGCGCTACCGGGCGGCGGAGGGCTTCTCCGTCGCCCTGCCCGAGGGCTGGAAGCGGCTGGACACCGACCGCGACGGTGGTGCGTACCGGGTCGTCTTCGGTGCCAAGGGAGACGACCGCACGCTGGCCGTCACCTACAGCGAGCAGGCGGGCCCGGACCCCGTGGCCGTGTGGCGGGACGACGTCGAGCCGAACCTCAAGCAGGCCGACGACTACGACCGGATCGGAGCGATCCGCGCGACGACGTACCAGGGCCGCGAGGCCGCCGACATGGAGTGGACCGCGCACGTCGACGGCGCCCGGGTGCACACCCTCGGCCGGGGTGTCCTGCTGGGCGGCGGCCGGAGTTTCTCGCTGCGCTGGACGACCCCGGACGCCGACTGGGAGGCCGCCGCCAACCAGGAGGCGCTGCGCACGTTCTTCACGACCTTCCGGCCCGGGTCAGACTGAGCGGCGCGGGGCGCACAGGGTGCTGAGCCGTCCGTCGTGCAGCGGCTGGGTGCGCCAGGACGCGGTGAGCGTCCGGTCGGCGAGGGAGCAGGTCAGTGCCAGGCGGTGCGGGGTCTCCAGGAACACCACCTCCACCGCGAGCGTGCCGGCATCGGTCCAGCCGCCGCTCACCGCGGTCGGGGCGGGTTCCTCGGCGACCGTCCAGCCCTCCCCCGCGAGACGCAGGGTGAGCCGGTCCGGGCGGTCGGGCCGGTCACCTTCCCCGGTGAGGGTGAGCGTCCAGCCGTCCGCGTCCCGGTCGAGCCCGGCCGACCGGACCGGCCCGGTTTCCACGGAGGGCGTGAACACGGTAGCCGTCCAGTCCCGCTCCCGCTCCGGGGGTGCGGGACGGCCCGGCGCGGGCGGCAGCGCGAGCCGGCCGAGGCGCTCCCGCAGCTCCGCGTCGGCGGCTTCGCGGCCGGTCGGCGGCTCGGGTCCGAAGGCGGGCAGCAGATGCTCCCAGACCAGGTTCAGGTACTCCTGCATCCGCTCGGTCGCCGCGGTCGCCGCGATGACCACGTCGTGCTCCGGCAGCACCAGGCAGAACTGGCCGTAGGCGCCGTCCCCCCGGTAGCCGTGCCGGGACGTCCAGAACTGGTAGCCGTAGCCCTGGTGCCAGTCCTGCAGGTCCGCGTCTCCCATGGCTCCGGCGGTGGGGGTGCGGGGTCGCGAGGCCCGGGCCGCCCACCCCGCGGGCAGCAGGCGCTCGCCCTCCCAGAGTCCGTCGTTCAGATACAGCTGGCCGAGCCGGGCCACCGCGTCGGTGGTGGCGTACAGACCGCTGAAGCCGAGCTCGCGGCCGGTGCGGTCCCGTCGCCAGACCACCTCGCCGATGCCCAGCGGATCCAGCAGCCGGGGCCGAAGGTACTCGGTGAGCGGCTGCCCGCTCCTGCGCTGGACGATCGCGGCGAGGGTGTAGGTGGTGGGCTGGTTGTAGGCGAAGACGGTGCCGGGGTCGCCGTCCGGCGGCAGCAGGAGGAACCCGCGGACGGGCTCGGCGGGGTCACCCCCGTAGGCCTCGTCGACGGTCTCACCCCGGTGGCCGCTGGCCATGGACGCCACGTGCCGGACGAGCACGGCCCGGCTGCGCGGATCGGTGATGTCGGCCTCGAACTCCGGGAAGTACGAGATCACTGGCGCGTCGAAGTCGAGCAGCCCCTCGGCCTCGGCCAGGGCGGCCGCGGTCCCGGTGAAGCTCTTGCTGAGCGAATACTGCAGGTGGAGGCGTTCGGCGGTGTAGGGCGCCCACCAGCCGGAGGCCACCAGGTGCCCGTGCCGCATGATCATCAGGCTGTGCGGCTCGATCTCGGGGGCGGCTTCGAGGGCGTCGAGGAAGGCGTGGACGCCGGAGGCGTCGACACCCTGGGCGGCCGGACCGGAAGTCGGCAGGGGGGAAGCACTCATGGATGCATCCTGCACCCGTCGGCGACCTTGATCGAGCTGTTTCCGGGCCCGCTGTCAGGGGACTCGCCGGTCATGGTGCAAATCGGATACACGATGATGACCGAGCAGGCCGGCCCCCGTGACCTCGTCAACCACGTGGTCCGGGCCGAGGAGGCCGGCTTCGACTTCTCGGTGACCTCCGACCACTACTTCCCGTGGCTGCGCTCGCAGGGCCATTCGCCGTACGCGTGGGCCGTGCTCGGCGCGGCCGCCCAGGCCACGTCACGTATCCCGCTGATGACGTACGTGACGTGCCCGACGTTCCGCTACCACCCCGCGGTGGTGGCGCAGAAGGCGGCGACGCTGCAGTTGCTGTCCGAGGGCCGGTTCCGGCTGGGACTGGGCTCGGGCGAGAACCTCAACGAGCACGTCGTGGGCGGCGGCTGGCCCTCCGTCGATGTACGGCACGAGATGTTCGAGGAGGCCGTGGAGATCATCCGCGCCCTCTTCAAGGGCGGGCACGTCAACCATCGCGGCACGCACTTCGACGTGGAATCGGCCCGGCTGTGGGACCTGCCGGACGAGGCGCCGCCGATCGGTGTCGCCGTGTCGGGTGAGCGGTCGTGTGAACTCGCGGGGCGGCTCGGTGACCTGGTGATCGCCACGGAGCCCAAGGCCGGGCTGCTGGAGGCTTTCGACCGGCACGGCGGCCAGGGCAAGCCCCGGGTCGGCCAGCTGCCGGTCTGCTACGACCCCGACCGGGACACGGCCGTCAAGCGGGCGCACTCCCAGTTCCGCTGGTTCGGCAGTGGCTGGAAGGTCAACTCGGAGCTGCCCCACCCGGATTCCTTCGAGGCGGCGACCCAGTTCGTCACGCAGGACGACGTCGCCGACGCCATCCCGTGCGGTGACGACCCGGACGCGTTCGTCGAGGCCGTCCGCCCGTACGCCGAAGCCGGGTTCACCGAGGTCGCCCTCGTCCAGATCGGTGGCGAGTCACAGTCGGCGTATCTGGACTGGTCGGAGAAGACGCTGCTGCCCGCGCTGCGCGACGCGTTCGGCTGAAGCTCTCGGCCAGCGCCTCGACGGCCTCTTCCGCCGACCGAGCCCTCCGCCCCGGAGGGCTCTTCTTCACGATGGCGCTCACCCGCTGGGCCTCCTCCGCCGTGGGCAGGAACCCGGCGAGCAGCAGCGGCAGCACCAGCCGCCGGACGAGCACTTCGCTCTCCGAGGTGACCTGCGGCCTGCGCACCACCGAGACGTTGACCCGGATCGCGTGTTCGTTGCCGGGCGGGACGCCGGGGCGGTCCGTCTCGATCGCGGCGTAGCGGAAGCCGTGCGCCAGGTCGCAGGCCGGGCAGCCGGCCGGGCCTCGGGCGAGCCGGCCGCCGCAGTCGGGGCACACCAGCCGGTCGAGGGCGGCGTCCACGATCCGCCAGTCGTGCCGGTGCGGTTCGGCCGCGACCATTCCGGCCAGCGCCCTCTCTTGATCGCCGCCCGCGACGGTGTCCCACTGGCGCAGGAAGGCGGCCCACGCCCCCTCGACGACGCCGTCCACGAGGACACGGCAGACGGCACAGGCGGGGGCACCTCCGTGCACGTGACCGCCGCACTGCGTACAGCGGCGCAGCGTGACGTCCGTCTCCTGTCGCACCATGCCCAGCATCGTCGCGCACGCGCGCCCGGTGGGGACAACGGTTTTCGGACGGGCCCCCGCCTGGGGGTGAACAACGAGGTCAGCGGGTGCCGCTAGGCTTCCGTGCGCACCTCGTGCCGTCCCGTCCGCCCCGCCTCAGGAGAGTCGTCCGTGACCGTTGCCATCACTCCGCCCGAGACGTCCCCCGCCGCCCCGGCGCCCGTCTCCGACCCCATCGCGCGGGACGCGCGGGAGTTCGGGGCCTACGCCCGGACCGGCGGGTGGGCCTTCGGGCTGAAGGTGGCGCGCAGTGTGCGGCCCGGCGGGCAGGGCGCGGACGAGACGCCGAAGGTGTCCGCGAGGGAGTTCGCGGAACTCGCCGGCTGCTCCCCGGAGCGGGTCATGCGCTACTACAAGGCGTGGGACCGGGCGGCCGACGACGGGATGGTCCCGCACTTCGAGGCGCTGACGCCCGGTCAGGAGGTAGACCTGCCGGACGCCGACGTGTGGCTGAGCTACTACGTCTCCCGCAACAGCGCGACCTCCGAGCGCGGCACCGCCATCAGCGAGGCCGCCGAGGCGGAGGGAATCCGGCCCACGAAGGCCCTGGAGGTCGCGGAGAACCCCACCGCCCTGCGCGCCGCGATCCTCGCCGACCCCTCCACCGCCCGCGCGGCCCGTCAGGCCCTGCTGGACCGGGTCCGCGAGGACCCCGACCTCCAGTCGGAGCTGGCCCGGGACGTGGTGCGCACCGACGAGCTGAAGAAGGCCGTCGCCGGGGAGAGCAGGGCCGCCGACCGGATCGGCTATGTGCGCCAGATCGCCGAGTCGGGGCAGATCAGGACGCCCGCCGGGCAGACCGTCGACGCGCCCGCCGATCTGCGGCAGGAGGCCGAGCGGCACCTGTCGCTCCTCGACGAGCTGGACGAGGGCGAGGACGCCGGCGAGTGGGCCGCCGAGGCCTACGACACGATGAAGTCCCTCGTCGTCGAGGTCGTGGAGACCGATCCCGGGCTGCGGGTGCAGGAGCGGCGCACGAAGTTCTACAGCAGCCTGCAGAAGGCGACCAAGGTGTTCGAGGAGCTGACCTTCGACGACGCCGGGGAGTTCTACGAGGACGACATGGTGCAGCGTCTGGAGGATCTGCAGCGGGCCGTCGCCGTCTGCATCGAGTCGCTGCGCGGTGCTCGCGGGAATCACCCGGTCGGCTGAGCATTCCGGCGGGATCGGGGGTACTAGAGGGCTCTACGTCGGTTCTTCCCGGAGGCCCCCTCGTGAACTCGTTCGTCCACAAGACCCTGGTGGTGCAGCTCCAGGCGGGTGACACGGACCGTTTCTCCGTGCTCGCGCACCTGAGCTACGACGCCGCGGACCCGTTCGCCGTCACCGTGGTCTTCAGCCACGACGGCCGCGTTCTCGCCCGGTGGCAGCTTGACCGGGAGATGCTCGGTGAGGCGCTGCGGCGTCCGGTGGGGGTGGGCGACGTGCGGATGCGCCCTCAGGCGCGGGGCATGTGGCAGGAGCTGCGCATGGAGTTCCTCGGCGACGCCCGCGCCGACGGGGGACGGCATCACGCGGTGGTGTTCGCGTGGGCGCCGGGGTTCGCCGCGTTCCTGCGCGAGACGTACGAGGTGGTGCAGCCGGGCCGCGAGGAGGTGCACGTCGACGACTTCCTGGCGGGCGTCCTCGCCGGGGGCTGAAGCAGGGCGAACTGTTTCGCGAGGAGCCCGCTGCCGGCCGGCAGCGGGCTCCGTACCGTCACCTCGACGTGTATCGGTGCCGCGTCCACAGCGGCAGGACGAACCAGCACAGCAGGTACCAGGCGACCACCCCGGCGACGAGGAAGGGCACGAAGCCGTCGTGCGTGGCCACGCGCAGGATCAGCAGCAGCGAAGAGGTCGTCGTGGCGAGCAGCAGCACGAGGCCGAGCAGGGTGAGCCGGGAGGCCAGCTGCACCGCCTGGGGCTTGACGCGCCGCCCGGAGACGAGGCGGTGCAGGGACACCGGGCCTATGAGCGCCCCGGTCGCGCAGGCGCCCAGGACGACCGTCACGAGGTAGATCGTCTGGTCGGTGCCGGAGAGGTCGTCGTACTTCTCGGTGAACACCACGGTGAGCAGAAAGCCGAACAGGATCTGTACGCCCATCTGCGCTACGCGGACCTCCTGGATGAGCTCCTGCCACATCCGGTCCGCTCTCTCCTCCTCCGTCTCGTTGCGCCCCCGGCGCATCGCCCCGCCCTCTGCCGCGTCCACCACTGTTTCCTCCCGGTGAGAGACCTGAGCCCTCCTCTTTCCCGGGTTCCCCGTAACAACTCGTCGTCCCGGAGATCGCTGCGGTTTGAGCGATCGGGGGGCGGTTACACGGACGGCTCGAATGACGCAGGCTTGAGGAGGTCGTGGACGCATGTCCGGTACGCAGCTCACCGTGACGCTCAGCGGCGGAGGCGCCGATGACGCGCGAGCGGTCGTCCGCGCCCTGGAGGGCACCTTCGGGGCGCCGGACGAGCTTCCCGCCGACGAAAACGCGACGGTGCATACGGCGACCTTCGACGGGGAGGGGGAGACGGGCCCAGCCGGCGGTGGCGGGGAGGTTTCCGGGCGACTGTCCGCACCCGTGACCGTCACCGTGCAAGGCACCCCCGAGGCCGTGCGGCGGGCGAGCGACACGCTCACCCGGGCGTTCACGGCACGCGACGACGGGGCCGCCTCCGGCGACCAGGAGCAGGAGAGGGAGCTGCTCCTGGAGCCGTGAGAACCGGAGATGTGAGAACCAGTCTCACCAGCGGGATTCGACCTGGTCCTTGATCCGCCGGTCGTAGAGGTCGCGGATCGCCGTGAGCGTCTCGCCGGGCAGCCCCGGGAGGCGGGCGGCGGCCGCGTTGGCCCGGGCCTGCTCGGGCGAGCGCGCGCCGGGGATCACGGTCGTGACGCCGGGCTGCTCGACGATCCAGCGCAGGGCCAGCTGGGCCGGGGTGTACCCCTCGGGGGCGAGCGCCGCGAACTCGGCGGCGGCCTCCACACCGGTGGCGTAGTCGACGCCGGAGAAGGTCTCGCCCTGGTCGAAGGCCTCGCCGTGCCGGTTGTAGGTGCGGTGGTCGTTCTCCGGGAAGACGGTGTCCCGGGTGTACTTGCCCGACAGCAGGCCGGAGGCCAGCGGGACGCGGGCGATGATGCCGACTCCGGCCGCACGGGCGGCGGGGAGCACCTCGCGCAGCGGCTTCATGCGGAACGGGTTCAGGATGATCTGCACGCTCGCCACGTTCGGCCGGGCGATCGCGGTCAGCGCTTCTTCGCAGGTCTCGACGCTGACGCCGTACGCGGCGACGCGCTCCTCCTCGACCAGGGTGTCCAGGGCGTCGAACACCTCGTCCGTGGAGTAGACGGGCGTCGGCGGGCAGTGCAGCTGCACCAGGTCGATCCGGTCGACACCGAGGTTGCGCCGGGAGCGGTCGTTCCAGGCGCGGAAGTTGTCGAGCACGTAGTTGGCGGGGATCTGGTCGACCCGGCGGCCCATCTTCGTGGCGACCATGACGTGCAGGTCCGGGCGGCCGCTGAGGAACGCGGCGATGGTCTGCTCGCTGCGGCCGTCGCCGTACACGTCGGCGGTGTCGAAGAAGGTCACCCCGGCCTCGGCCGCCGTCTCCAGTACCGCGAGGGCTTCCTTGTCGTCGACGTCTCCCCAGTCGGCTCCCAGCTGCCAGGTGCCCAGACCGATGACGGAGGCGTGCTGACCCGACCTGTCGAATGTGCGCTCGTCCATGGGCGTCAGTCTGTCACCCGTCACGGCGCCGCGTGGAACGTTCTGCTCCGGCTCGTCGAGCCCCCACGATTCACTCACACGGGTGAATCGATGCGACAGGAACACGTCACGTGTCAACGGGCCTCTAGCGTGACGCCGGTGACTACCGGTTCAACGAACGACAACCCGTCCGAAGCGTCGCCCTGGACCCGCCGGGGTTTCCTCCTCGGCGCCACCGCCCTGGCCGCGTTGCCCGGTCTGCCGGCGGATCCCGCGGCCGCCGCCGCGGAGTTGCCGGACTTCCCGGCCGACGTCGCGCTGTACCGCTCGGCGTACCGCAACTGGGTCGGTGAGATCACCGCCGACGGTCTGTGGGCGTGTGCTCCGGACGGCCCGGACCAAGTGGTCGCCGTCGTCAACTGGGCGTGGCGGCAGGGGTGGCGGGTGCGCGCCCGGGGCGCCGCACACGGCTGGTCGCCGCTGACGGTGACGGAGGGAACACCGTCCGGGGCCCCGGTCCTCCTGGTCGACACCGCGGTCCACCTCACGGACCTCGCCCTGGACTCCCGGACCGCGGTGCGCGCCGGGACCGGCGTGACCATGGAGGACCTGCTCGCCTTCCTGGAGGAGCACGGCCTCGGTATCACCGCGGCACCCGCTCCCGGCGTGCTCACCCTGGGCGGCGTCCTGGCCGTCGACGGCCACGGCACGGCCGTCCCCGCGCGGGGCGAGCAGCGGCAGCCCGGGCACACCTACGGCTCGCTCAGCAACCTGATCCTGTCCCTCACGGCCGTGGTGTGGGACGACGGGGCCGGTGCGTACGTGCTGCGCACCTTCCAGCGCGACGGGGCGGACTGCGCCGCTCTGCTGACCCATCTCGGGCGGTCCCTGGTCACCGAGGTGGTGCTGCGCGTCGGCGCGAACACGAACCTGCGGTGCGTGAGCCGCACGGACATCCCGGCCGGGGAGCTGTTCGCCGCGCCCGGCTCGGACGACGGGCGGACGTTCGCGGGCTTCCTGGACGAGGCGGGGCGGGTCGAGGCGATCTGGTTCGCCTTCACCGAGCATCCCTGGCTGAAGGTGTGGAGCGTCTCCCCCACCCGGCCGCTGACCTCGCGGAAGGTGACCCGGCCGTACAACTATCCGTTCTCCGACAACGTCCCCACGCCGGTGGCGGAGCTGGTCGGCCGGATGACGTCGGAGGCCGCCTGGTACCTCGCGCCGGTGCTCGGCACCGCTCAGTACGAGGCCGCCACGCTCGGGCTGGTGACGACGCTGTCCGCCGACCTCTGGGGGCCCTCCAAGAACACGCTGCTGTATCTGAAGCCGACCACGCTGCAGGTGCACGCCAACGGCTACGCGGTCCTCACCGCGCGGGACGGGGTGCAGCGGGTCGTCTCCGAGTTCGCCGCGTTCTACCGGGAGCGGCTGACGGCGTACGCCGCCCGAGGCAGCTTCCCGGTCAACGGCTCGGTGGAGATCCGGGTGACCGGCCTGGACGACCCGGCCGCCACCGGCGTGGCCGGGGCCCGTCCGCCGCTGCTGTCGGCGCTCCGGCCGCCCGAGGACCACCCCGAATGGGACACGGCCGTGTGGCTGGACGTCCTGACACTGCCGGGCACCCCGGACGCGGAGGCGTTCCTGCGCGAGATCGAGCGGTTCCTGTTGCGTACGTTCGACGGCGGGTCCGCGCTCACCCGGGTGGAGTGGTCCAAGGGGTGGGCGTACACGGACGACGACGTGTGGAGCGACCAGGAGGTGCTGGGCGACGTTGTCCCGGCGGCGGTCGGCCCGGCCGCGTGGGCGCAGGCGCGCGCCGCGCTGGACCGGCTCGATCCGCACCACGTGTACGGCAACGCCTTCCTGGACCGGCTGTTCGGCCCCTAGGGGCCGAGGTACCTGCACGGTCGGGGCGCTATTCCCGGGAGGTCAGCGCCCGCGCGTGCACCGTCCGCGCGACCTTCGGCCCCAGCCAGCGCTTGAACCGGCGCAGCGGCTCCAGCTGTCCGGCCGCCCGGTCGAGCCGGTAGTACAGCTGGGGCGGGACGTAGGGCAGCAGCGGTGAGTGGCGCTGGCCGAGCAGGGCGAACATGCGCTCCGGGGGCAGGTGCATGTAGCGCGGCAGGTTCTCGTACCACTGGGCGCTGTATCGGGCCGCGCTCTGCACCGGCAGCAGGGCCGCCTTGCGTTCCCGCTCGTAGCGGGCGAGGGCGCGCGGGAGTTCCGGGTGTTCGCGCAGCGCGGCGGCCAGGGCGATGGCGTCCTCCAGGGCGAGCGTGGTGCCGGCGCCGATGGAGTAGTGGGTGGTGTGGGCGGCGTCGCCGAGCAGGACGAGGTTGCCGTGGTGCCAGGTGTCGTTGGTGAGGGTCCGGAAAGTCTGCCAGGGGGTGCCGCCGGGGCGGCCCAGCAGGGGGTGCCCGTCCAGGACGGCGGCGAAGAGCTTCTCCAGCAGGGCCCGGCTGTCGGCCTCGCTCGCCCGGTCGAGTCCGAGGCCGGTCCAGGTCACGGGCGCGCATTCGACGACGCAGGTGCTGCGGTCGGGGCCGTAGCCGTAGCCGTAGCACCAGATCCAGCCGTGGGCGGTCTCCGTGAAGGCGAAGGTGAAGGCGTCGAAGACCTTGGTGGTGCCGAGCCACACGTAGTGATTGCGCCCGGGCGTGAGCCGGGTGCCGAAGCGCTCGGAGTGGTGCGAGCGCAGTTCGCTGCGGACGCCGTCGGCCGCCACGATCAGGTCGGCGCCGGAGGGCAGGTCGCCTGCGGTGATCGCGCGCTCGTACTCCAGGCGTACGCCGAGGTCGCGGGCCCGGGCGGCGAGGATCTCCAGCAGCCGGTGGCGGCCGATGCCGTGCCCCTGGTCCCCGCTGTGCCGGGTCGTCAGGTCCCGGACGTGGGCGACGCCGTCGCTCCACCGGACGGAGCCGGCGTCGAGGAGGGCCGCCGACTCGGGGTCCCGCTCGTGGAGCCGGTCGAGCAGTCCGCGCCAGTACGTCACGCCCCAGCCGTAGGTGGAACCCTCCGGGTCGCGTTCGTAGACGGTGATGTCGTGGGACGGGTCCTGCCGCTTGAGCAGGATCGAGAGATACAGACCGGCGGGCCCGCCGCCGACACAGGCGACCTTCACGCACACCCCTGAGAATTACCGAGAGCTGTCGATTGCCGACGCAGAGTAGCAGCATGCGCGTGCCGCCGACCGGACCGCCGAATCGCGCCAGTTTCGCGGCGTGACGCGCGCCACGGACGGCGGGCCGCACCGGCAGAAACATCCGTCACAGCACCCCTCGCGGGCGGAACTTCCCCTTCCGCGCCCGCGCACCGGCGTCCCGCAGCAAGATCATCTTCGTTCAACCTTGCACGACATAAGGGGAATTGCCCGGATCGCAGCCAACCGGCTCGCGTGGATTTCTGCCGGTGGCGGGCGGGCCGGTAGGCATGCGGGGACATCAGCCGAAACCACCCCTGGAGGTCCGCATGCCGGAACTCAGCCGTCGCAGCGCGCTCACCGCAGCGGCCGTCCTCGCCACGAGCGCCGGGACGTTGTCCGCCGCCATCCCGGCCTCGGCCGCCGGGCACCACGGCTCGCCCGGAACCTTCGACGAGGTCTACAAGGGCCGCCGGATACAGGGCCGTCCGACGACCGGGTCCGGTCACCACGGGCACCACGGCGCGGGCTACGCGGTGTTCGTCGACGGGGTCGAGCTGCACGTGATGCGCAACGCCGACGGCAGCTGGATCAGCGTCGTCAGCCACTACGACCCGGTGGCCACCCCGCGGGCCGCCGCCCGCGCCGCCGTGGACGAGCTGCAGGGCGCGACGCTGCTGCCCTTCCCCGCCAACTGACCCGCACCGCAAGGCATCTGGAGCACCCGCACATGGCTGTCCGCAAGAACCAGTCCACCCTGACCGCCGACGAGAAGCGGCGTTTCGTCGCCGCGCTGCTGGAGCTGAAGCGCAGCGGCCGCTACGACGAGTTCGTCACGACACACAACGCGTTCATCGTCTCCGACACCGACAACGGCGAGCGGACCGGGCACCGCTCACCGTCCTTCCTGCCCTGGCACCGAAGATTCCTCCTGGAGTTCGAGCGGGCGCTGCAGTCGGTGGACGCGTCGGTGACGCTGCCCTACTGGGACTGGACCGTCGACCGTACGCCGCGCGCCTCGCTGTGGGCGCCCGACTTCCTCGGGGGCACCGGCCGGGAGCGGGACGGCCGGGTGACGGACGGGCCGTTCTCCGCGTCCGGCGGGAACTGGCCGGTCAACGTGCGGGTCGACGGCCGTACGTTCCTGCGGCGCTCCCTCGGTTCCGGTACCCGCGAGCTGCCGACCCGGGCCGAGGTCGAGTCGGTGCTGTCGATGTCCACGTACGACATGGCGCCCTGGAACAGCGGCTCGGACGGCTTCCGCAACCACCTCGAAGGGTGGCGGGGCGTGAACCTGCACAACCGCGTCCATGTCTGGGTCGGCGGGCAAATGGCGACCGGGGTCTCCCCCAACGACCCGGTGTTCTGGCTGCACCACGCGTACATAGACAAGCTGTGGGCCGAGTGGCAGCGCCGGCACCCCGGCTCCGGCTATCTGCCGGCCGCCGGCACGCCGAACGTGATCGACCTCAACGAGACGATGCGGCCGTGGCACGACATGAGCCCGGCGGATCTGCTGGACCACACGCCGCACTACACGTTCGACGTCTGATCAGACGCTCGCGGCCGTGCGGCACTCCGGGTGGCCCCAGCCGCTGTCGTTCTTGGCGATGGGCTCGCCGGCCGCGTAGGAGCGGCCGCACTGGCAGCGGCCGGGGAACTTCGCCTTGATGGTGCGCGCGGGGCCCTTGCTCCCTGCGGCCTTGGCGGTGCGCGGGCGGGAGCGCGGGGCCTTGGCCGGGGTGTCCGGGGCGGGCGGCGGCTCGGGGGAACCGAGGCCGCTGCCCGCGGGCTCCTGGACGGTGGCGGCCTGGCTGGCGGCACGGTCGGCGAAGTCGTTGAGCCGGTCGCCGTCGACCTGATGGGCGGGGACGTATCGGAACTCGACCGAGCGGCCGTCCAGGAGTTCGTCGATGCGTACGACGAGATCCTGGTTGGCGACCGGCTTGCCGGCGGAGGTCTTCCAGCCGTTGCGCTTCCAGCCGGGGAGCCAGGTGGTGACGGCCTTCATCGCGTACTGCGAGTCCATCCGGATCTCGAGCGGCACGTCCGGGTCGGTCGCCGCCAGCAGCCGCTCCAGCGCGGTGAGTTCGGCGACGTTGTTGGTGGCCTTGCCGAGCGGCCCCGCCTCCCACCGCTCCGGTGTCTCGGAAGCGTCGGCGACGACCCAGGCCCAGCCCGCGGGCCCGGGATTTCCCTTCGAAGCCCCGTCACACGCGGCCACAACACGTTCACGCATGCGCTCGATCATGCCATGACCGCGGGGGTCGTCCGGCCGGGAGGTCCGGACGCCTACGCCACGTCGGTCAGCTTCGGCATCTCTCCCTCTGTCTTCGTGATGTCGATCACCGAGAAGTTCGCCCCCTGCGGGTCGCTGATCGCCGCGAAGCGGCCGAACGGGGTGGTCATCGGGCCGAACCGCAGCACGCCGCCGAGTTCGGTGGCCTTCGCGACGGTCTCGTCGCAGTCCTCCACGGTGAAGTACACGTTGATGTACGGCTGCACCTCGGGCGGGAAGTCGTCGCCCATCTTCATGCGGCCCAGCACGGTGCGTTCGCCGAGATCGTAGATCCGGAAGTCCATCTCGCCGTCCTCCATGTCCCGCTGCCGGTAGGAGAAGACGGCGGGGAAGAACGCGTCGGACTTCGCGGGCTCGCGGGTGAAGACCTCCGCCCAGGTGTAGGCACCGGGTTCGGCCATCGCCTGGAAGCCCTCATGGGTGCCCGCCTGCCAGACGCCGAAGACGACGCCGCCGGGGTCGCGGGCCAGACACATGGTGCCGAAGTCGGCGACCTCCATGGGCTCCATCAGCACCTCGCCGCCGTTGTCGCGGATCCGGCCGGCGGTGGCGGCTGCGTCGTCGGCGGCGAAGTACAGACACCACTGCGACAGGCCCTCCTGGCCGGGCATGGGCGGGACGACGGCGGCGACCGCCTTGCCGTTCGCGTAGGCCTCCGTGTAGTTGCCGAGCTCCGCCGACGCCTCGGCGAAGGTCCAGCCGAGGACGTCTCCGTAGAAGCTCTTGGCCCCTTCGAGGTCGCCGAACATCGCGTCGGCCCAGCAGGGGGTTCCTTCAGGTTGCACGGCCATGACCACGACCCTCTCCGAATGGGTGGAATCATCCGCTTCCTCACGCTAGTCACCCGGCGGCCGGCCCGCGCGTCGAGCGGACCGGCCACCGGGTGGTCGGGCCACACCGGCCCGGACCATCGCGTCCGGCGGATGTCTTCCCCCCGGCGCCCGGCTGTGCTTGCCTGAGTGCCGTTTCGGTGGCCGGGGCGGGAGTTGCCATATGCGCAAGCCGTGGATCGTGGGGGCAATACTGGCCGGGGTGCTCCTCGGCGGGTGCGGGGATCCCGCGTCCGCACCCGATGAACCGGCACCGGCCGCGCCGCGCGCGTCGGCCACCACCCATCAGCGGGCCCCCGCCTCCCCCGGTCCGGAGCCGGGGAAGGCACCACCCAGGGTGCTGTACCTCGGCGACTCGCTGGCGATGGAGAGCCAGAAGGTTCTGGGCCAGGAGTTACGCCGGGATCTGAAGGCGCGGTACACCGGCGCCCCGTACTCCGGCACCACCCTGTGCGACTACCTGGAGGGCACGGCCGAACGGTCCCTCGTGCCGGCCGCCGACAAGGCCGCCGCGCTGGTGCGCAGGCTGCGGCCCGACTTCGTGGTCCTGCAGTTCTGGGGGAACTCCTGGGGCTACACGCCGTGCATGGACGGCATCACCCACGACAAGTCCCCGGCCCGGTACTTCAGCCGCTACGACGCCGACGCGCGCCGGCTCACCGAGCAGATCACCGCGGCCGGGGGCGACAACCGCCCCCGGATCGTCTGGGTGTCCCAGGGCCCGGACCCGATCACCCCCGACCGGATCCGGCGCGTCAACGCGCTGTACGAGAAGCGGGCCGCCGCCTCGGGCGACCTCGTGGCGGACGCCGGGAAGGCGGTGAGCCCGGCCGCGGACCGCTACACCTGGACGCAGTACCTGCCGTGCACGACCCACGAGCGTGCCCGCCCCGGCCTGTGCACTCAGCCGGGCCGCGACCGCACGGCCCTGCACCGCGACGACGACTATCTGCACTTCTGCCTGGCCCCGACCACCACCCGGCCGAAACCCTGCCCGGTCCGCTCCCCCGGCATCCTGCGCATCGCCCGGGAGGTCACCAAAACCATTCGACAGGCGGCGCGTTGACCGCTCGCATGGGCGCCATGTGCGCGGTGCGGATGCATGAGGACGAGCTGGCCATCGACGTCTCCCTCGTCGGCCGGCTGATCGCGGGGCAGTTCCCGCAGTGGGCCGGGCTGCCCCTGCGGCGGCTGGAGTCCTCCGGGACGGAGAACGCCATGTTCCGCCTCGGCGCGGACAAGGTCGTACGGCTCCCCCGGCATCCACGCGCCGTGGAGGCCATCGCGCACGAGCTGCGCTGGCTGCCCCGGCTGGGCCCGGGGCTGCCCGCCGCCTCGCCCGAGCCCCTCGGCCGGGGCGAACCCGGTGACGGGTTCCCGTGGCCCTGGTCGGTCTACGGCTGGCTCGGCGGCAGCAACCCGGTGCCCGGCAGGATCGAGCAGCCCGCCCTGCTCGCCGGAGACCTGGCGGCGTGCGTCACGGCCCTGCGCCGCATCGACGCGTCGGACGGGCCCCCGGGTTACCGGGGCGTGCCGCTGGCGACCCGCGACCCCTTCCTGCGTGAGGCGCTCGGGCGGCTCGCGGGGCGGGTCGACACCGCCGCGGTGACCAGGGTGTGGGAGCAGACCCTTCGGGCTCCGGAGCACACCGGGCCACCGCTCTGGGCTCACGGCGACCTGATGGCCGGGAACCTCCTGGTCACGGGCGGGCGGCTGAGCGCCGTGATCGACTTCGGCACGGCGGGGGTCGGGGATCCCGCCGTCGACCTCATCGGCGCCTGGTGTGTGCTGCCCGCGGCGGTCCGCGGCGTCTTCCGCGAGGCCGTGGGCGCCGGCGAGGCCGAATGGGCACGGGCCCGGGGCTGGGCCCTGTCGATCGCGGTCATCGCCCTGCCGTACTACTGTGACACCAACCCGCCGGTCGCGGAGAACTCCCGGCATGTGATCGGGGAGATCCTGGCCGAGACGGCGCAGGGGCAGAGATGGCTCCGCCCCTGCGTGCGTCGGGGCACGTCACTCGCCCGCGTACGCCTTCTCCAGCGCGGCGATGTCGAACTTGCTCATCGCCATGAACGCCTGGGTCACCCGGGACGCCTTCGCCGGGTCCGGGTCGCTGATCATCTCGGAGAGCCGGTCCGGGACGACCTGCCAGGACACGCCGAACCTGTCCTTGAGCCAGCCGCAGGGACCCGGCTCGCCGCCGTTCTCGGTGAGCCTGGTCCAGTAGTAGTCGATCTCCTCCTGGTTCTCGCAGAAGATCATGAAGGAAGTGGCCTCGGTGAACCTGAACTGGGGGCCGCCGTTGAGCCCGAGGAACCGGTGCCCGTTGGCCGTGAACTCGACCGTCATCACGCTGCCGGCGGCCTGGGGCGCTCCCTCGGGGTAGCGCGCGATCTTGCCGATGCTGGAGTTCTTGAAGATCGAGACGTAGTGGTGGGCGGCCTCCTCGGCCTGGCCGTCGAACCAGAGGCACGTGGTGAAACCGTCGGTGGTCATGAGTCCTCCTGCACGCGTCGAACGCTGTCACCACTGTCGACCGGCAATCGCGCCGGAACTCATCGGCCGGCGGCCGTCACATTCGGATGGCCGCTACACCGTTCGGAACTAGCATCCGGTCATGACGTCTTCGCCCGCCGACAGCGGCATCCGTCCCTTCCGCATCGACATACCGCAGAGCGACCTCGACGACCTCCACGACCGCCTCGACCGGACCCGCTGGCCCGACGAGCTGCCCGGTGTGGGCTGGACGTACGGCGTTCCGTCGGGCTATCTGCGGGAGCTGGTCCGGTACTGGCGGCACGACTACGACTGGCGGGCCGCTGAGGCGCGGCTGAACGCGTGGCCGCAGTTCACCACCGAGATCGACGGCGCGCGGGTGCACTTCGCGCACATCCGCTCCCCCGAGCCCGACGCCACCCCGCTGATCGTCACGCACGGGTGGCCGGGATCGATCGTCGAATTCGCCGGCATCGTGGGACCGCTGACCGACCCGGCCGCCCACGGCGGTGATCCTGCCGACGCCTTCCACCTCGTGCTGCCGGGCATCCCCGGCTTCGGGTTCTCGGGCCCCACCCGGGACACCGGCTGGGAGGCCCGCCGGATCGCCGACGCGTGGGCCGAACTGATGACGCGCCTCGGCTACGAGCGGTTCGGCGCGCAAGGCGGCGACTGGGGGGCGGCGATCTCCCGTGAACTGGGGCGCGTCCACAGCGGCCGGGTGATCGGCATCCACCTCAATCTGCTGCCCGGCGCTCAGGCCGCCGTCGAGCCGACCGCCGCGGAGCTGGAGGCGCTGAGCCCGGCCGAGCGGGAGCGCACGCTGACCTCGTGGCGGCGGTGGGCCGAGTGGTCGCGCGACGGCACGGGCTACTTCCACGTGCAGTCCACCCGCCCGCAGACGCTTTCCTATGCGCTCACGGACTCCCCCGTGGGTCAACTCGCGTGGATCGTCGAGAAGTTCCAGGAGTGGACGGACTCGGAGGAGCTGCCCGAGGAGGCCGTCGACCGGGACCTGATGCTCACGAACGTGATGCTGTACTGGCTGACGGGCACGGCCGGTTCGTCGGCCCGGATCTACTACGAGCGCGCCCACGCCCGGGGCGGGAGGACCGCCGCCCCGCAGGAGCCCTCCACCACGCCGACCGGGGTCGCGTCCTTCGCCGGCGACCCCCAGATCCCGCTGCGGCACAAGGCGGAGCGGACGGAGAACATCGTCCGCTGGACGGAGTTCGACCGCGGCGGGCACTTCGCGGCGATGGAGGAGCCGGACCTCCTGGTCGGTGATGTGCGGGCGTTCTTCCGCCCGTTGCGCGACAAGGGCTGAGCCGGAGGGCTCTGCCGGTAGCGGATCTGCCGACGGCAGAGAAACCGTTCGCGGGCATCGTCCGAGGTCAAGAGTGGAGTCGACGGCACATCCCCGACACGTCCACGGCGCTCGCCGCCACGACGAGGAGAACCGATGACTCCACTCACGACGCTCGCCCCGCGGGCGGAGGAGGGCGACACCCCTCCGACCCGCTTCGACGACCATCTGGCCGCCCAGCTGCTCGCGCAGCGCATCGTGCTGCTGGGCACCCAGGTCGACGAGGTCTCCGCGAACCGGGTCTGCTCCCAGTTGCTCGTCCTGTCCGCGGAGGACGCCCACACCGACATCAGCCTCTACATCAACAGCCCGGGCGGGGCGGTGCACGCCGGCCTCGCGATCTACGACACGATGCGGCTCATCCCCAACGACGTCTCCACGCTGGCCATGGGCTTCGCGGCCAGCATGGGCCAGTTCCTGCTGAGCGTCGGCACGCCGGGCAAACGCTACGCCCTGCCGAACGCCCGGATCATGATGCACCAGCCGTCGGCGGGCATCGGCGGCACCACCGCCGACATCGAGATCCAGGCGGAGAACCTGGAGTTCACCAAGCGGACCATCGAGCGGATCACCGCCGAGCACACCGGTCAGAGCCAGGAGACCATCTCCCGGGACGGCGACCGGGACCGCTGGTTCACAGCCGAGGAGGCCCGCGAGTACGGCATGGTGGACCGGGTGGTGGAGTCCCTCGCGGACGTCCGCCCGGCGGCCACCCGGCGCAGGATGGGGCTGCAGTGATGGGTTCGTACACGATTCCGAACGTCGTCGAGCGCACCCCGCAGGGCGAGCGGTCCTACGACGTCTTCAGCCGGCTGCTGTCCGAGCGGATCATCTTCCTCGGCACCGAGATCGACGACGGCGTCGCCAACGTCGTCATCGCCCAGCTCCTCCACCTGGAGTCGTCGTCCCCGGAGAGCGAGATCGCGATCTACATCAACTCCCCGGGCGGTTCGTTCACTTCACTCATGGCCATCTACGACACCATGACGTTCGTGCAGGCGCCGATCTCCACGTTCTGCGTCGGGCAGGCGGCCTCCACGGCGGCCGTGCTGCTGGCCGGCGGGGATCCGGGGCGGCGGTTCGTGCTGGAGCACTCCCGGGTGCTGCTCGGCCAGCCGGCCGCCGGCGGGCAGCGCGGCATGGTGTCCGACCTGGCGCTCCAGGCCAAGGAGATGGTGCGGATCCGCTCCCAGGTGGAGGAGGTGCTGGCGCGGCACACCCACCACGACGTGGCGGCCCTGCGCGCCGACATGGACCGCGACAAGGTGTTCACCGCGCAGGAGGCGGTGGGCTACGGGCTGGCCGACGAGGTGCTCAGCCGGCGCCTCGCGAGGGTCTGAGGCGCCGGCCGGTACGGCTCAGGCGGCCAGGCACATTCCGTCGTGCGACGAGGTGGAGGCCCCGCGACGGCCTGCGCCCGCGTAGCGCGAGGTGACGCGGGTCAGTTCGCCCTGGGCCCTCGTCAGCAGGTCGCCGAGGTTCAGTCCGAGGGCGTGGGCGGCGGCCGCGAGGACCTCCGAGGAGGCCTCCTTGCGGCCGCGCTCCACCTCCGAGAGGTAGGGCATGGAGATCCGCGCCTCGTCGGCGACATCCTTCAAGGTGCGCTCCTGCGCCAGGCGTTCACGGCGCAGCACGTCCCCCACCAGGTCCCGCCACAGCGGCTCCTTGGCGGCGGGGGCCTGCGGCGCCTGGCGTCGCGGCGTTCCGGCGGGGCGCGCGCCGTGCGGGCGCAGAGGGATGACTCGGGCTTCGTTCGGCAGGTGGTTGCTCACCGCTCCAGCCTAGGAATCCCGGCCGCCGGGGGAAGGGCCCGGCGTTCCGCCCTGGGTGGAATCACCCGTCCACACCGACGGAGGGGCGCATTCCGCCCGATTTCACCCATGGGAAAATCGCGGGGCATGGTGCGCGTCGACCCGGGTACCCGCAACTCGGGAGTACCTATGCAGAAGTCCGCCGTGACGTTCGTGGGAGAGGTAATGGAGACCGCCGTGATCCGGTCGAAGGCACAGGTCGTCGAAGAGAACACCGAGGCCAGCGCGGGTGACGGGGCACTGCCGGGCGTCGTGGACCCGCGGTCCGTGGCCCCGCGGGACGCGAGGGAGCTGTCCCGCCAGTTCTTCCAGCGCCTGACGGAGCTCGAAGAGGGCACGCACGAATACCAGTACGCGCGCAACACTCTGATCGAGATGAACATGTCGCTCGTGCGCTTCGCGGCCGGCCGGTTCCGCGGCCGCGGCGACGACATGGAGGACATCGTCCAGACCGGCATGATCGGCCTGATCAAGGCGATCGACCGGTTCGAGCTCTCGCGCGAGGTCGAGTTCACCTCCTTCGCGCTGCCGTACATCGTCGGCGAGATCAAGCGCTTCTTCCGTGACACGACGTGGGCGGTGCACGTGCCGCGGCGGCTCCAGGAGCTGCGCGTGGAGCTGGCCAAGGCCCGTGAGGAGCTCGCCAGCCGGCTGGATCGCGAGCCGACGGTCGCCGAGCTGGCCACCTTGATGAACATCTCCGAGCGCCAGGTCGTCGAGGGGCAGATCGCGGCGAACGGATACAACTCCTCGTCGCTGGACGCCGCCCTCACCGGCGACGGCCCGGAGAGCGGCGAGGCGGTCCTGGCCGACTTCATCGGTGTGGAGGAGGACGGGCTGCGGCTCGTCGAGGACTTCCACTCACTCGCCCCGCTCATGGCGGAGCTGAGCGAGCGCGACCGGCAGATCATCCACATGCGGTTCGTGGAGGAGGCCACCCAGGCGGAGATCGGTGAGCGGCTCGGCTGCTCGCAGATGCACGTCTCCCGCCTGATCAAGCGGATCATCACGCGGCTGCGCGAGGGCATGCTGGGCGAGCTGGGCTGCGCCTGACACCGTCGTACCACCAGCGGGTGCCGTCCCCCATGCGGGAGTGGGGCGGCACCCGCGACTGCGTTCTGACTCCGTCCGACACCCGCGACTGCGTCCTCATTCCGTCCGGGTGACACGTCCCCCCGGACGGTTCACCCCTGGGCTGCCTCGGAGAGTGGCAGTACCGCGCGCACCCGCTTGCCCACCGGCACCCGTTCCACGCTGACCTGCTCCGCGAGCGCGTGGACGATCTCCAGGCCGTGCCGGCCGATGCGCTCGGGGTTGCGCGGGAAGATGCGGGGCAGTGCGGAGCTGCTGTCGTAGACCGACACCGTCACGGCGCTGTCGGTGCCGACGAGCTCCAGGATGTACGGCCCGTTGCTGTGCCGGTCGGCGTTGGTGACCAGCTCGCTCACCACCAGCAGTACGGCACCCTCGACCCGCTCGTCGATCCGCGCGCACCACTCGGTCCTGAGCTGGTCGAGAAAGAGCGCGGCGAAGGACCGCGCCTCGGCGATGCATCCCTGCTCACCGGTGTAGTGTGCCGCCCGCCTCAGCGGTTCCACGGGCACGTCGAAACCAGTCGGTATCACTGCCTCGTCCAGGTGGTCGATCATTCTTTTCTCTCTGGGAAGCCGGACTGGCCGGACGCTCTGCACCAGTGCTCGTACCCCGAGCCGGGCTTCACAGTCCTGACAGATTCTCCCCCATCCGACGCTGCGGGCATTGTCCCCCCTTCGCGGGGCACCCGGAAGTCATCAGGACCGGCCGAGGGCGGCCGGGCCGGATCGCCGGAGGTGCGTGGTGGCCTGGTGGATGTGGCTGGTCGTGGTGGTCGCGGCGCTCGCCGCTGTCGCGGCGGTGACGCTCGCCGTGCAGGCGGGCCGCCGGTCGGGGACCGTCATCGCGGTCCGGCGCCGGCCCGGCGGGAAGGGCCTGCGATGAACGAGCTGATGGCTGCGCGGAGCCTGACGACCCTGCCGGTGGTCACCCTGGACGGGGAGGCCGTCGCCCAGGTCAAGGACACCGTCTTCGACGCCGCCGCCGGCCGGATCACCGGTTTCACACTCAGCGGCCGGAGCCTGCTGTCGGGTCCGCTGAAGCGGAGTCTGCCCTGGTCGGGGGTGCACGCGCTGGGTCCGCAGGCGGTCATGATCCGCGATGCGCTCGCGCTGCGGGACACATCCGTCGTGGTGGCCCGCCGCGAGGCCCAGCAGGGCCGGGTGCTGCACGCGAAGGTGCTGACCGACGAGGGCACCGAGGTCGGCACCGTGCTCGACGTGATCGTCGAGGGCGGGACCAGCGGCCGGGTCGTGGGGTTCCGGATCGCCGCGGGCAAGGCGCTGGTGCAGGGCTCCCGACGCCGTCGGCACCGGGTGTACGTGCCGCGCGGTGAGACACTCGCCGTCTCCGGCCGGGCGCTGGTCATCCCGGCGGATGCCACCCGCTACGTCGCCGACGACCTGCCGGCCTTCGCCACCCGGGTCGGGGCCTTCCGGGCCGGGCGGGAGGGGACGGCGTCATGATGCTGTTCTCAGAGGCCCGGGGCCTGCCGGTGCTGACGCTGACCGAGGCGGAGGAGGTGGGCGCCCTGAGGTCGCTGACGGTCGACGCCGCGTCCGGCGTGGTCACCCACGTCCGGGTGCGCGGCCGGCACTCCCGCAAGGAGACCGTGCTGGCCTGGGGTGCGCTGCACGCCGTCGGCCCGGACGCGGTGCTGGTCCGCACGACCGCCGAACCGGCCGAGGTGCCGCCGCACCACGAGCTGCCGGGTCTGCGGATCCTCACCGAGACGGGCGACACGCTCGGCACGGTCCAGGATGTCGCGTTCGAGCCGGAGACGGGCCGGGTCGAGGCGGTCGTCACCGCCCACGGCGACCTGCCGGCCGATCGGCTGCTCGGACTCGGGGACTACGCCCTGGTCGTCCGCGCCTCCTGAACCGTCCGGGTCAGCAGGCCGACCCGGTCAGGAGGCCGGGGCCTCTTCGCTCGTGGCGCCACCGGTGTCGCTCCCCGTGTCGGTGTCGGTGCCGGTGTCGCCGTCGGGCGGGGGCTGCTGGGTGTCGGACGACGGCGGTGCGTCCGTCGTCGGCCCCGTCGTGTCCGTGTCCGAGGTCGGCGGTTCGCTGGTGGGCGGCTGCGACGTCGTCGTGTCGGGCGGTGCCGTGGGCGTGGTGACGCTCGCCGACGGGGAGGGCTTGTCGGGCTTCTGGGTCTTTTGGTCCTTCTTGCCCGTGTCGCCCGGCCGGCGCTCGAACCACTCGCCGTCGGGTTCGCACATCACGAAGGCGTCGACCGGCTTCGGGGCGGGCGTCACCATGACGACGTTCGACGACTTGTAGCCCGGCCACGCCTCGCCGGTCGTCCTGGGCGCGCTCTTCTGGGCCACCGGCGGGGAGAGCGGGTTGCCGCACGCGCAGCGCACCCGCGGCACGCCGCGGTCGTCGACCAGGACGGCCGTGCGGGCCTGGAGGACGGCCTGGTAGCTGGTGGGGGCGCCGTCCTTGTAGCCGTGGTTGGTGACGCGGGTGTCCATGCGGAGCTGCACGGGGGTGAGCGAGCGCAGGTAGGCGGGGACCTCGGACGGCTCGATCCGGGCGACCGAGGCGAACGCGCGCTGCTTGTCCGGGGCCTCCTCCAGGTACGTGATCTGCTTCTCCACGTCACAGCTGGCGACGTTGCGGGTGCCGCCGTAGAGGCCGGGCGCGTCGCCGGTCACGCCCCGGACGGCGTTCTGCGGTGCCGGCTCGGTGGCCCCCGAGGGCGAGACCGGCGAGGCGGAGCTCTTCTCCTCGGCCGTCGACTCGGTGAACGCGTCGGGGCCCGTGTCCGCGGCGGGCTGGAGGAAGACCTCGCCGCTGGACGTGCTGGTACCGCCGTCGGACGCGCCGGTGCCGCCGTTGTCGGGCCGGGACAGCACCACGGCCAGGATGACGGCGGCCACCACGGCGGTGGCGATGATCGCGACTCGCGGCACGGACCCCCACCACGGCCGGCGGGGCCCCGGCTCGCTGCCGCCTCCGGTGGGCGGCTGTGAGGGCGGGCCGCCGCCGCCCGGCGGTGGCTGGGAGGGACCCGACAGCGGGCCCGAGGGAGGTCCTGTGGGGCGGCCGGACGACGGCGGATCGACGCTCACGAGTTCTTCTCCCCGCGTGGGTTCTCTGCGGCCTACGCCCAGGGAGATTGATCCCGGCATGTACCGCTTCTTCCACTACCTGTTCATTGTGTGCCCCGGTCCCGTACGCCCCGCAAGCCGACGCGGACGGACCTCTCCGGCGGGCGGCCGGCGCGGGGGCTGCTTAGCGTGGCAGCGTGAGTTCGCGCACCCCCTCCGGCCAGGCACGCACCTCCGGCGAGCGGGCCGTCGCCCACCACGGCTGGGCGCATGCCCTCGTCACGGTGCTCGGCGGGCTGCTCGCCATGGCGGTGGTGGCAGGCCTGGGTCTGTGGGCGGCCGGGGCCGCGGATCTCCCGGACGGCTCCTTCGCTCCCGTCGTAGCGGCCACCATGGTCACCGCCGTCGGCGGCACGGTGAGGCTCGCCGGAAGCGCGGGCGATCTCGCCGACACACAGGCGGGCCTGACGGTGATGCCGTTGTCCGTCACGCTGACGGGTGCGCTGGTGGTCGCCTGGGGGTTCCTGCGGCCGCTGCGGCACCGCGCGGTCGCCGGTGCCGGGGAACTGGCCGGCTGGGCCGGCCGGGTGGCGGCCCTTTGGCTGCTGGCGCTGATCGGCCTGACACTCGCCGCCCGCCACACCTTCGACATCTCCCTCGGGGACGACACGCTGGGTGAACTCGGCGACCTGTTCGGCGCGTCGCCGAAGGTCGGCTTCACCACGGACGTTCCGCTGTCCGTGTTCGTCGGCGTGGTGTGGCTGGCCGGTGTGCTGATGCTGGCGCTGCTGGTGTCGCGCGGGGCCCCGTTGCCCGCGGGGCTGTTGCGCTTCCAGGCGTCGGTGCGGCCGACCGCGTATGCGATGGTCGCGCTGCTGCTGGCCTGTGTCGTCATCGGTGTGGTCATCGCCCTGATCGTCGCGGCGACCAAGGGGAACGCGCGGGAGACGTTCGCCGTGATCCTGCTCGGCATCCCCAACCTGGCGTGGCCGGCGCTGACGATCGGACTCGGGGCCACCTGGAACGGCAGGGTGGAGGGGCCGTTCGGTCTGCCCATGCCGCAGGTGCTCGACGAGGTACTGCGCACTCCGGACATCTCCGAACTGAACCTGCGCACCCTGGCCGAGCACGACGGCCGGGTGTGGTGGCTGCTGGTCGCCGACATCCTGCTGCTGCTGGCAGCCGCGTTCGTGATGGCGGCCCGGTCGCCCGCCCGGGTGCGGGCCTGGCAGCACGCGGTGCACATGGCCGTCGCCCTGGTGCTGACGGTGTTCATGATCTGCCTCGTCGGACGCATCTCCGCGCACTACGGCCTGTCCGTGCTCGGCATCGGGGATCTGGGCGGCGGCCTCGCAGGCGAGCTGTTCCTGAGACCCAGGCTATGGGGCGCGGTCGGCCTGGCCGTCCCGTGGGGGCTGGTGACCGGGTTCGCCGGGGCGCTGCTGGCCCGGCACGTGCGGCGGCGCGGCGAGGTGCGTTCCGACAGCGGGGACTGACGCCCCGTTCTACGTCCGCTCCATGAAGACCGGTTCGGCCCAGCGCGGCGGTGGCTTGGGCCGCTCCTCCCCCACGCCCGGCAGCTGCCGGTCCACTCGCGTGGGCTGCCTCGTGGCACCGCCCTTCCGGCCGCCGGTCGTCGCGGCGCGCAGCGCGGCGACGAAGGCGAGGCAGGACGGGTACCGGTCGTCGGGGCTTTTGGCGAGGGCCTGGGCGAAGACGGGGTCGACCCGGGGGTCGAGGTCGGGCCGGTCCTCGGTCAGCGGCGGCGGTTCGTCGTACTGGTGGGCCCAGAGCAGGGCCATGTCGTCGTCGCGGAGGAAGGGCGGATGGCCGGCCAGGGTCTCGAAGACGACGCAGGCGAACCCGTACACGTCACAGCGGGCGTCGACCGGCTTGCCGGAGATCTGCTCGGGGGAGACGTAGTCGAGCGTGCCGACGAACTGGCCGACGGTGGTGAAGCCGGTCAGCGACAGCGACTTCTTCGTCAGGCCGAAGTCGGTGAGGTAGACGTGCTCGGGGTGGTCGCTGTCGGTGCCGCGGGAGACCAGGATGTTGCCGGGCTTGACGTCCCGGTGGACCAGTCCGTGATCGTGGGCCGCGTCGAGCGCGGAGGCGACCTGGGCGGCGACGCGCACGGCGGTGACGGGCGGCATCGGGCCCTCGCGGTCGAGGACGTGCCGCAGGTCGCTGCCGGCGACGTACCGCATGGCGATGTACAGCACGCCGTCCGTCTCGCCAGCCTCGAACACCGGCACGATGTGGGGGTGGTCGATCGCCGCGGCGGCCCGGGACTCGTGGGTGAACCGGCGGCGGAAGGTGTCGTTGCGGGCGAGTTCAGGGGCGAGCAGCTTCAGGGCGACGGTGCGTTCCAGGCGCAGGTCGCGGGCCCGGTAGACGACGGCCATGCCGCCGCGCCCGATCTCCTGCTCGATCCGGTACCCGGCGATCTGCTGCCCGATCAGCTCGGAGGGCCGCCCCGAGAACAGGCTCGTCTCGCGGTTCAACGCCCGTCACCCTCGGGCGGGACGACCCGCGTGGGCGTCGCCCTGGCGGGCCGGTCCTCCTCACCCTCCCCGTCCCGGTCCTCGCGGGACACGACCCGGGTGGGTTCGGGGGCACCGGCAGCCACGACCCTCGTGGGCTCGGGGGCGTCGGGGGACACCACTCGCGTCGGTTGGGGGGCCTCGGGAGACGCCGCACGCGTGGGCTCGGGTGCCTCGGACGACACCACCCGGGTCGGCTCAGGAGCTTCAGCAGGCACAACTCGGGTGGGCTCAGGAGCCTCAGCAGGCACCACCCGGGTCGGCTCAGGAGCCTCAGCAGGCACCACCCGGGTCGGCTCGGGCACCTCAGCAGGCCCGACCCCGGCGGACTCCGGAGCCTCAGGTGACACCACCCGCATCGGAGAAGGCGTCTCAGCAGGCACCACCCGGGTCGGCTCAGGCACCTCAGCAGGCCCGACCCCGGCGGGCTCCGGCGCCTCAGGTGACACCACCCGCGTCGGAGCAGGCGCCTCAGCAGGCACCACCCGGGTCGGCTCAGGCACCTCAGCAGGCCCGACCCCGGCGGACTCCGGAGCCTCAGGTGACACCACCCGCGTCGGAGAAGGCGTCTCAGCAGGCACCGCCCGGGTCGGCTCGGGCGTCTCAGCAGGCACCACCCGGGTCGGCTCAGGAGCCTCCGAGGGCACCACCCTCGTCGGCTCAGGCGTCTGGTGAGGCGGCGTGCTCCGTGCGGGCTCCGGGGCCACCGGTGCAACTACCCGGGTCGGTTCAGGTGCCACGGCAGATTCGGCCCTCTTCGGCGCAGGCCCCTCCGCCGGTGCGGCCCTCTTCGGCGCAGGCCCCTCCGCCGGCGCGGAGTTCTCCGGCTCGGGTGTCTCAGGCCGCGCAGCCCCCTGCGGCTCGGGCGGAGGCGCGTCGGGTCGGCGGGTGGCCCCGACCGGGCCCCCGGGCGGCACCCCCCGCGTGGGGCGATGCGCGGGCGCTTCGACCGGGCGGGACGCCGGTCCGGCCGCGGGCGTCTCGTCCGTCGCGTACGTGCTCGTCCGGGCTCCGTCGGCGTACACCCAGTGCCCATGGGCGGAGTCGTAGAGCCACACGGACTCGCCGTCGACGACGACGCCGATCCGCATGCCATGGGTGCGCGCGCGGAACGACTCCCGGTCGAGGCCGCCCGCGAGGTCCTCCACCGCGGAGCGGTAGCGCGCCAGGGCTTCCTGCGCCCGGCCCAGCAGCGGCCGCGGATCGGCGGCCCGGGTGAGCGGCCCGTCCGCCGTGGGCGGATCCTGCGGTACGGCGACCAGGCGCCGGCCGTCCACCCAGGCCGACCAGCCGTTGAAGCACAGCACGTGCCCCCAGTCGCCCTGCCGCTCCAGGAGCTGCACGGGCAGCAGGGGGTCCAGGTCCACCGTGGGCCGGGACGGGTCGGGGACCTCCCAGGCGGGCATCCCGTGCTGCGGGACGACGTGCGTGGGCCGGAATCCGGGAGTCGTCACGGGCGCTCCCTACTTCCGCATCACGGCCGGTTCGTGCCGGCGCAGCATCCGGGACACGAGGAAGCCGAAGAGCACCGACAGCACGACCAGCATCCCGACGTCGATGAGCCAGGTGCCCGCCGAGTGCTCGAAGAGCGGGTCCTTCGTCAGGTCGCCGGGCACGATCCGGCCCAGTCCGACAGTGCCGGCCATCGCGGCCAGTGCCCAGCGCGCCGGCACCAGCCAGCCCAGCTGCTCCAGCCCGGGTGTGTCGGCCAGCTTCAGCAGGGCCCCGCAGAAGACGACCTGCACGATGGCGATGAGCACCAGCAGCGGCATCGTCACCTCTTCCTTGCGCACCAGCGCGGAGACGAGCAGGCCGAGCATCATCGCGGTGAACGCCAGCAGGGCGACGGCCACCGTGATCTCCACCAGGGGCGGCATCAGCACGCCTTCGCCGCCGGGTGCGTTGAGGTCGACGCCGAGCAGGGCGACCAGGGTCAGCACCACCGCCTGGAGGACGGTTATGACGCCCAGGACGATCACCTTGGACATCAGGTACGCCGATCTGGACAGGCCCACCGCACGTTCCCGCTGGTAGATCACGCGTTCCTTGACGAGTTCGCGCACGGCGTTGGCGGCCCCGGTGAGCACCGCGCCGACGCACAGGATGAGCAGCGCGTTCATCGCCGTGTCCAGCGTCAGCTTGCCGCCCGCCAGGGCGCGGGCCATCGCGCCCATGACGAACGGCAGCGCGATCATGATGATCAGGAAGGTGCGGTCGGCGCTCAGCGCGGCCGCGTAGCGGCGCACCAGCGTGCCGAGTTGGGCACCGCGGCTGCGCGGCCGGGGCGGGGCGGTGATGACGACCGGCTCGGACCGCGGCTGCCGGGGCTGCGCGGAGGCGTCGGCCACGTACCGGCCGTGGAAGGGCGAGGCGAGGTACTCTCCCGCCCAGTCCCGCTCGGTGTCCCGGTCGAAGGCCTCGAAGGCCTCCGGCCACTCCTCGAAGCCGAAGAAGGACAGGGCGTCCTCGGGCGGCCCGTAGTAGGCGATCTTTCCGCCGGGCGCGAGCACGAGGAGCCGGTCGCACACGTCGAGGCTGAGCACGCTGTGGGTGACGACGATGACGGTGCGGCCGTCGTCGGCGAGGCCGCGCAGCATGTGCATCACCGAGCGGTCCATGCCGGGGTCGAGGCCGGAGGTCGGCTCGTCGAGGAACAGCAGCGACGGCTTCGTCAGCAGTTCCAGGGCCACGCTGACGCGCTTGCGCTGGCCGCCGGACAGGCTGTGCACGTGCTGGTCGGCACGCTGCTCCAGGCCCAGTTCGCGGATGACCTCGTCGACCCGGGCGCGCCGCTCGGCCTTGGCGGTGTCCTGCGGGAAGCGCAGTTCGGCGGCGTAGGTGAGGGCTTTGCGGACGGTCAGCTGCGCGTGCAGGATGTCGTCCTGCGGGACCAGGCCGATGCGCTGGCGCAGCTCGGCGTAGTCGCGGTAGAGGTCGCGGCCGTCGTAGAGGACGGTGCCATGGCCCGCGGGCCGCTGGCCGGTGAGGGCGTTCAGGAGCGTGGACTTGCCGGCGCCGCTCGGGCCGACGACGGCGAGCAGGCACTTCTCCCCCACCGGGAACGACACGTGGTCGAGGAGCGTCTTGCGGCCGCGGTCGACGGCGACCGCGAGGTCCTGCACGTCGAGGGAGACCTCGCCGGTGTCGACGTACTCCTGGAGTTGGTCGCCGACGAGGCAGAACGCCGAGTGGCCGATGCCGACGATGTCGCCCTGGCCGACCGGGGCGCTGGTGACGGGGCTGCCGTTGAGGTAGGTGCCGTTGTGGCTGCCCAGGTCGTTGATCTCGTAGCTGCCGTCGGCCAGGGCGCGCAGTTCGGCGTGCCGACGGGAGACGACGAGGTCGTCGATGACCAGGTCGTTGTCGGGGGCGCGGCCGATGCGGACGGTGCGGGTGGGCAGCGGACGTACGGTCGTGGGCTGCCGGTAGGTGCCCGTGCGGGACGGCATGGAGACGGCGGAGGGGCGTTCCGGTGCGCGTCGGGCGGGGGCGGGGCGGCGGCCCGTCAGGGTCATGCGCGGTCCGTCGGCCGGATTGCCGAAGCGGATGACGGTGCCGGGTCCGACGTCCCACTCGTGGATGCGCCGGCCGTCGGCGTAGGTGCCGTTGGTGCTGTCCTCGTCCTCGATGGTCCAGTGACCGTCCTCGGGCTTCAGCACCGCGTGGTGCCAGGAGACCCGGTCGTCGTCGATGACGATGTCGCACATCGGGTCGCGCCCTACGTGGTAGTCACGGCCCGGGATCATCACGGTGCTGCCCGTCTCTGTCTCCAGGACGAGTTCTGGTGCTACCGAGGGTTGCGCCATGGTCAAGATTCTACCGATTTGCCCTGTTCTGCGCCTGGGCGGGCGAGGCTGCGGCAGGTCAGCCGACGGAGATGCCGACGAAGGGTGCCGTGCGCTGCATCCGCAGGGCGTCCACGGACTCGGCGAGCAGTTCGTATTCGGTGGTGTCGTCGCTGGTGGCGATACGCACGAGCCGTCCGGCCGCCAACTCCTCGGCGACCCGCTCCTGCTGGGCCGGATCGGCGCACCAGGCGCGCAGCAGCCCGGGCACGTCGGGCACGGTGTGGGCGACCGGCACGAGCGCGCCCGGAGGTAAGTGCTCGGCCTCGGGCCGGGGGTCGAGGCGCTGGGCGATCCAGGAGGCCCGGTCGCGCAGCCACCACAGGGCGAGGGCGAGGGTGGGCGCACGGTAGGTACCGAGGGGCACTCCGATCCGGCGGCCGTCGCAGACTCCGTACGCCGTGACGTGGCACAGAAACTCATCGTGCACGTGACCCTCCCCCGTTGCCCCGCCCGTCTGCCCTGCCCGGCCTCACTTGCCTCGCCCGGCTTCACTTCTCCTGCGGCTCGCGTGCTGTGCGTGAGGGCGCCGTCGCTCGACGTGAAAAGCGCTCTCGCAGGTCAGTATGTTCACTACTGAATCACTGTCACCACGACTTTCCGGCCACTCTCCTGGCATATTCACCCCCCGGGTTGGCCGAAATCCGGCGAGCCGTCGCACCGGCCCCTGGCCTTGGGGCTGATCGACGCTCGCGGCGGCCGGGGGCAGGGTGGTCGTACCGGGTTCACCGCGACCGGAATCCGACCCCTGACCAGCAGCGACGACCTTCAGCGATCACCACGGTGATCGCGGCGCCCCGCGACCGGTTCCCCGGGGTTGGAGTTGCGGCCGACCGGCGCGTCGACGGTCGTCACGACACCGCGCCCTGCTCGGATCTCCGGACCGGGTGCCCGCCGGGACGTGAAGCGGGCGGTCGCGATGAGTTTCCCGGTGTCCGGCGGTCTGATGTGAGGAAGAGGCCGCCGAGCACCGGAGGACGTCATGACCACCACGGGAGTTCTGGACGCGGAGTTCACCGCGGTCCTGCGCAAGAGTCCCGCCGAGGGCGGCTGGACCTATCTGGTCTGGCCCCGGTCCGTCGAGTTCTTCGGTACTCGCGGCCTGGTCAAGGTCCGCGGGACGATCGACGGGCATCCGTTCCGCAGCTCGTTCATGGCGCTGGGGGACGGCACCCACAAGCTTCCCGTGAAGGCCGACGTCCGCAAGGCCATCGGCAAGGAGGAGGGTGACACGGTGACAGTGCGCCTGGAGGAGCGGATCGGCTCCCAGCCGCGCGTGCCCGGGGGCGGACGCCCCCGGGCGGGCCGACCTGCTACTGCTTGACGATGGCGTCGATCCGGGCCAGTTCGTCCGCGTCGAAGTCCAGGTTGCGGATGGCGCCGACGCTGTCCTCGATCTGCTGTGCGCTGCTCGCGCCGACCAGTGCGGAGGTGACCCGGCCGCCGCGCAGCACCCAGGCCAGTGCCATCTGAGCCAGGGTCTGGCCGCGGCCCTTCGCGATGTCGTTCAGGTCGCGCAGCCGGCCCACCAGGTCCTCGGTGAGCGCGTCGGAGTTCAGGAAGGGGCTGTCGCTC
Organism: Streptomyces qaidamensis; assembly: GCF_001611795.1. Lineage (NCBI taxonomy): Bacteria > Bacillati > Actinomycetota > Actinomycetes > Kitasatosporales > Streptomycetaceae > Streptomyces > Streptomyces qaidamensis. The sequence goes on from NZ_CP015098.1 coordinate 569,919, forward strand.
GCGGCCCGGGAGCCCTCGGGGATGCCGTCGAGGTAGCGGGCGGAGAGCACGCCCTGCTCCAGCGGGGAGAAGACGATGGACCCGACCTGGAGCTCGTCCAGGGCGTCCAGCAGCCCCTCGTCCTCGGGGCGGCGGTCCAGCATGGAGTAGCGGGGCTGGTGGATGAGGAGCGGGGTGCCCAGCTCGCCCAGGATGCGGGCGGCCTCGCGCGTCTGCTCCGCGGAGTAGTTGGAGACACCGACGTACAGCGCCTTGCCCTGCTGCACCGCCGAGTGCAGGGCCCCCATCGTCTCCTCCAGCGGAGTGTCCGGGTCGGGACGGTGCGAGTAGAAGACGTCGACGTACTCCAGGCCCATCCGCTTCAGGCTCTGGTCCAGCGAGGACAGCACGTACTTGCGCGATCCCCATTCGCCGTACGGGCCGGGCCACATCAGGTAGCCGGCCTTGGTGGAGATCACCAGCTCGTCGCGGTACGGCGCGAAGTCCGCCTTCAGGAACTCGCCCAGCGCGGACTCGGCGGCGCCGGGCGGCGGGCCGTAGTTGTTGGCGAGGTCGAAGTGCGTGACACCGAGATCGAAGGCGCGACGCAGGATGGCGCGCTGCGTCTCGACGGACCGGTCCGGGCCGAAGTTGTGCCACAGGCCGAGCGAGAGCACGGGGAGCTTCAGGCCGCTGCGTCCGGTGCGCCGATAGGGCATGTCCGCGTAGCGGTCGGGGTGTGCGGTGTACAACGCGACTCCAGAAGGGTTGGCACGGTCGGAGGGGAAACCGGTGTCCACTCTGGCGTGACCTGCGCCCATGCGTCCAACAGAAGAATCCGATGGAATTCAGCGGCTACGCTTCTCAGTCATGGAACTGCGTCACTTGCAGCATTTCGTCGCGGTCGCCGAGGACCAGCACTTCACCCGGGCGGCGGAACGCCTCCTGGTCTCCCAGTCGGGCCTGTCGGCGTCCATCCGCGCGCTGGAGCGGGAGCTGCAGACGCCGTTGTTCGTGCGCACGACCCGCCGGGTGACGCTCACCCCGGCCGGGCGGGCGCTGCTGGGTGAGGCGGAGCGGATCCTCGCGCAGGTCCGTTCGGCCCACGAGGCGGTGGCCGCGGTGCAGGGCGTGCTGCGCGGGATGCTCGCGCTCGGGTCCGAGCAGTGCATCGCCGGGGTGCACGTGGCCGGGCTGCTGGCGGCGTTCCGGCGGAGCCACCCGGACGTGGAGATCTGTCTGCGGCAGGCGGGCTCGGGGGCCCTCGCGGAGGAGGTCGCGGCCGGGCGCCTGGATCTGGCGTTCGCCGTGCGCACCGACCGGGAGGACACCGACCAGCTGCGGACCGTGCCGCTGACGAGCGAGCCGATGATGGTGCTGTGCCATCCGAGCCACCGGCTCGCGGCGGCCGGGGTGGCGGTGACGCCGGAGGATCTGGGCGGTGAGGTCTTCGTCGACTTCCATCCGGACTGGGGGCCGCGGCGCACCACCGACGCCGCGTTCGCCGCCGCGGGCGTGCGCCGCAGCGTCGCCCTGGAGGTCAACGACGTGCACAGCCTCCTCGATCTCGTGGACGAGGATCTCGGCATCGCCGTCGTGCCGCGCCACTTCCGGCACAAGCGTGCCTCGCTGACCGCCCTGCCGGTGAAGGGCGCCGGGGACGCCGTGTACGAGACGGTGGCCCTGCTGCCGCCCGAGCAGGCGACCAGTCCGGCGGCCCGGGCCCTGATGGCCCTGCTGGAAACAGGGGGCGTGGCACCACCCCAGGAGGGTGTCCACCCCTCCTGACCCGATCCGTCCCGCGCACCAGACTCGTGACCGTCCCGGAAGGCAACCGCGGTCAGGAGCAGGCGAGATGACGGATCACACACGACGGAACGTGCTGCGCGGCGCTGCGGCGATCACGGCGGCCGGCGCGCTGGTCGGCACCGGGGCGGGAGGAGGGCCCGCCGTGGCAACGTCCCGGACCCCGCGCCGCTTCCCCTTCCTGGAGGGCGCGTTCGAGCCGGTCACCGAGGAGCTGACGGCCTTCGACCTGCCGGTCACCGGCCGTATCCCGCACGAACTGAACGGCCGCTACCTGCGCAACGGCCCCAACGTCCTGGGGCTGGAGGACCCGCGCGCCCACCACTGGATGCTCGGCGAGGGCATGGTGCACGGGGTGCGGCTGCGCGAGGGCCGGGCGGAGTGGTACCGCAACCGCTGGGTGCGGTCCTCGCAGGTGGCGAGGAAGCTCGGGGAGCCCTGCCCGGGTCCGGTGCCGCCGGACGACTTCCCGTGCAACACCCATGTGATCCCCTACCGGGGGCGGATCCTCGCCCTCCAGGAAAGCGGGCCGCTGCCGTACGAACTCGACGACGAGCTGAACACCGTCGCTCCGTACGACTTCCGGGGCACCCTGAAGGGCCCGCTCACCGCGCACACCAAGTTCGACGTGCACGCCGCGGAGCTGCACGCCATCGCCTACTACCCGACCTGGGACCACGTCCGGCACCTGGTGTTCGGCCCGACGGGCCGGCTCGTGCGGACCACGAGGATCCCGGTGGCGGACGCGCCGATGATCCACGACTTCGCGCTCACCGAGAACCACGTGGTGCTCCTCGACATGCCGGTCACCTTCGACCCGGCGGGCGCCGAGCGCGGCGACATCGTGCCGTACGTCTGGAACGACCGGCATCCGGCACGGGTCGGCGTGCTGCCCCGCGCGGGCGGCGCGGTCCGCTGGTTCGAGGTCGACCCGGTCTACTACTCGCACACCCTCAACGCCTACGAGGAGGGGCCGCGCATCGTCGTCGACATGACCAACTTCGACGCTCCGTTCCTCGTCGCCGGCAACGGCTCGGGCGGCCCCTGCGGAGCGGGCACGCCCCGGCTCGACCGCTGGACGGTCGACCTGCGGCAGGGGCGGGTGCGGACCAGGACCCTCGACGACCGCCCCCAGGAGTTCCCCCGGGTCAACGAGGCGCTGGTGTCCCGCCGGCACCGGTACGGCTACTCGGCCGCCGCCGCGGAGATGTCGCTCGCCTACCAGGCGGTCGACGGCACGCCGCCCGACGGGGCCTTCACCAACGCGCTCATCAAGCACGACCTGCTGCGCGGCACGTCCGAGGTCCACCGGCTGCCCGGGGGCGCGGCGGCGAGCGAGGCCGTGTTCGTGCCGTCCGACCCGCGCGACGGAAGGGCTGCGGAGGACGACGGGTATGCGGTCGCGTACGTGCACAACCCCGACCGCGGGGCGTCGGACCTGGTGATCCTCGCGGCCCAGGACTTCACCGGGGAGCCGGTGGCCCGGATCCATCTCCCGGGGCGGGTGCCGCTGGGCTTCCACGGGAGCTGGATTCCCGACGCGTGATCCCCGGCCATGCGCGATGGTGGACGTATGCATGCGAAGGACATCCTCATCGACGGTTTCAGCCGCATCCGCGAAGAAGTCCATGCCACCGTCGAGGGGCTCGGGCCGGACGAGCTGACCGCCCGCCCCTCCCCCGACACCAATTCGATCGCCTGGCTGGTCTGGCACCTCACCCGCGTCCAGGACGACCACATGGCCGACGCCTTCGGCCTGGAACAGGTGTGGCTGTCCCAGGACTGGGAGAAGCGCTTCGGTCTCGACCTGCCCCGCCGCGACACGGGCTACGGCCACAGCCCCGCCAAGGTCGCACGGGTCCGGGTCGACTCGGGTGAGCTGCTGACCGGCTACTACGACGCCGTGCACGACCAGAGCCTGGACGCCCTGCGGGGCCTCACCGCCAAGGACCTGGAGCGGGTCGTCGACGAGCGCTGGGACCCGCCGGTCACCCTGGGCGTCCGGTTGGTCAGCGTCCTGTCCGACGATCTCCAGCACGTCGGACAGGCCGCCTACCTGCGCGGGCTGCTTCAGAGCGCGGCGTAACCGGGCAGCACCACGTCCCGGATGAGTGCGTTCCGCTCGTCGAAGGGGAGGAACGCGCTCTTCAGGGCGTTCACGGTGACCGTGCGCAGATCCTCGACGGTCCAGCCCGCCTGCTCGACCAGCAGGGACATCTCGCGGGTCATCGTCGTGCCCGACACCAGGCGGTTGTCGGTGTTGAGGGTGACGCGGAAGCCGAGGTCCTTGAGCGCGGTGATCGGGTGCTCGGCGATGGAGGTGGCGGCGCCCGTCTGGAGGTTGGACGTCGGGCACATCTCCAGGGCGATGCGCCGGTCGCGCACCCAGCCCGCGAGCCGGCCGAGCTTGCCCGACGCGAGGTCCGGGATGTCGTCGGTGATCCGCACGCCGTGCCCGATGCGCTGGGCGCCGCACACCTGGAGGGCCTGGTGGATGCTGGGCAGGCCGTGCGCCTCGCCGGCGTGGATGGTGAACGGCACGTTCTCGCGGCGCAGGTGCTCGAAGGCCGCGAGGTGGTCGGCGGGCGGGAAGCCGTCCTCGGCGCCGGCGATGTCGAAGCCGACGACTCCGGCGTCGCGGAACGCCACGGCCAGGTCGGCGGCCTCGCACACCCGGTCGAACATCCGCATGCCGCAGAGCAGGGTGCCGACCCGCACGGGCGTGCCCGCGGCCGCCGCCTTGGCCATGCCCGCCGCCAGGCCCTCCTGGACGGTCTCGACGACCTCGGCCATGGTCAGCTCACCGTTGGTGTTCAGCTCGGGGGCGTAGCGCACCTCGCCGTAGACGACACCGTCGGCGGCCAGGTCCAGCACGTACTCCTCGGCCGTGCGGAGCAGGCCCTCGCGGGTCTGCATCACGGCGAGGGTGTGCTCGAAGGTCGCTATGTAGCGCACCAGGTCGCCGGAGTTGGCGGCCTCGTAGTACCAGGCGGCGAGCTCGTCCGGGTCGGTGGTCGGCAGGGTGTGGCCGACCGCGTCGGCCAGCTCCACCACGGTGGCGGGGCGCAGGCCGCCGTCGAGGTGGTCGTGCAGCACGGCCTTGGGGAGGCGGCGGATCAGATCGGTGTCTACGCGCGTAGCAGTCATGACGGGTCTTTCCTCGGGCGGGTGGTTCGAAGCGGCGGGGCGGAGTCAGCCGGCGGGCTGGAGCAGGTCCCAGCGGTTTCCGTACAGGTCCTGGAAGACGGCGACGGTCCCGTACGGCTCGCGCCGCGGGTCCTCCAGGAAGGTCACGCCCGCGGCGGCCATCCGGGCGTGGTCGCGGGCGAAGTCGTCGGTGTGCAGGAAGAACCCGACCCGTCCACCGGTCTGGTCCCCGACCCGGGCGGCCTGGACGTCCCCCTCGGCGCGGGCCAGCAGCAGACCGGTGCCGGTTCCCCGGACGCCGGGTTCGACGACGACCCAGCGCGATCCGTCGGGCCGGGGCGCGTCCTCGACGAGCCGGAATCCGAGGGCGTCGGTGTAGAAGCGGATCGCCTCGTCGTAGTCGTCGACGACGAGGGTGACCAGGGCGATACGTCTCATCGAGGGCCTCTCGGAGCGGGCGGTTGACCGGAGAGGTTATACGTAAAACTCCTGGGATGCCAACCACGTCTCCGACCGCCTGTAACTACTAGTATGTACACTCCTGCTCAGCGAGACCCTGGAGGTCCCATGCCGTTCGTCCGCATAGACACGCTCCGGGCCGGGCCCGAGCGCCTCGCCGCACTCGGCCGTGCCGTGCACGAGGCCCTGACAGAGACGCTCGGCCTCCCGCCCGACGACCGCTTCCAGATCCTGACGGACCACGACGGCACGAACGGCACCCTGCGCCACGGCGACTACCTCGGCGTCCGCCGCGACGACGGCATCGTCTACGTCTCGATCACGCTTCGCTCCGGCCGCACCGCTGCCCAGAAGCAGGCGCTCTACCACAGGATCGCCGGGCTGGCCCACGCGTACGCGGGCACCGAACCGCGCAACGTCTTCGTCGTCCTGACGGAGAACGAGTCGGCGGACTGGTCGCTGGGCGAGGGGGCCGCGCAGTATCTCGAGAGGCCTAGGCCACCGGCTTAGGGCTGTGGCCCGAGGTGCCGGGTGTCGTTGTTCGCTACCGTCGCGTGCATGAAGATCACCGAGCCGCCCCGCACCCCCGAACAGCGCAAGGCGGACCTGCTGGGTCGCCTGGAGCGTGAGATCGACATCTGGGTCGCGACGGCCGACTCCGAAGGTATGCCCTGTCTCGTGCCGCTGTCGTTCGTGTGGCACGACGATGCCGTGTGGCTGTGCACCCGGCTGACCAACCCCACCGGCCGCAATCTGCGGGACGGCGGGCGGACCCGGCTGGCCCTCGGGGACACCCGGGACGTCGTGCTCGTCGACGGTGAGGTGCGCACCTACCCGATGCGGGAGGTGCCGCCGGCGGCGGTCGAGGCGTTCCGCGCGAAGACCGGCTGGGATCCGCGCGAGGATCACGCGTCGTACGCGTTCTTCCGGGTGCGGCCGCGCACGGTGCAGGCGTGGTGCGAGGTGCACGAGCTGCCGCGCAGGCACCTCATGCGGGAGGGTGTCTGGGGCGTGTAGGGGTCACTCAACCGGCCACGTGGCGCGGCCTGTCGAGCCGGGTCAGCTCCTCGTCGGTGAGACGGATCGCGCCCGCTGCGACGTTCTCCGCGAGATGGGCGGGGTTGCCGGTGCCGGGGATGGCGAGGACGTGGGGGCCCTGGTGCAGGGTCCAGGCGATGCGGATCTGGGCGGGGCTCGCGCCATGGGCCCGGGCGACGGCGCGGACGTCGTCGTCGTGGGCGGTGGTGGCTCCCTGCTCGGCGGCCTCGCCGGCGACGGCGTAGAACGGCACGAAGGCGATGCCCTGTTCGCGGCAGATACGGAGCAGTTCGTCGCCGTCGGGGTCGGGGCGGTCGAGGGCGTACCGGTTCTGGACGCAGACCACGGGGGCGATGGCCCGGGCCTCGGTGAGATGGCGGGGCGTGACGTTGGAGATGCCGAGGTGCCGGATCAGACCCGCCTCGCGCAGTTCGGCGAGTGCCCCGAAGTGCTCGGCGATCGAGTCGTACCGCGGCATCCGGCGCAGGTTGACCACGTCCAGGTGGTCGCGGCCGAGCTGGCGCAGGTTCTCCTCCACGTGGCCGCGCAGGTCCTCGGGCCGCGCGGAGGTGGCCCACTCCCCGTCGTAGGCACGGTACGGGCCCACCTTGGTGACGATGACCAGGTCGTCGGGATAGGGCGCGAGCGCGCTGTTGATCAGTTCGTTGGCGGAGCGCAGCGAAGAGAAGTAGAAGGCGGCCGTGTCGATGTGGTTGACGCCGAGGTCGATCGCCTTGCGCAGGACGGCGATCGACCGGTCGCGGTCGCTCGGTGTGCCGTGGTGGAAGGCGGCGCTGCCCGTCAGCCGCATCGCGCCGAAGCCGAGGCGGTTGACGGGCAGGTCGCCGAGTTTCCAGGTGCCCGCGGCGTCCGCGGTGATCGTCTGTGAGCTCATCGGCGGAGTCTCACACACGGCACGCGGGCCGGCGAAGCCGGTTTACGGATACGTGTAGGAGTTGAGGGTGGTGACGGCGGAGGCCGGGTTGCCGCGGTCGTAGTGGTCCACGGCGAGGAAGTTGGGCTTCTTGCGGGCGGCCGGCAGGCAGAACCGCTGGGCGCGGTCGGCGAGTTTGCTGTTGTCCGTGCCCGCCGTGCCGGTGAGCGGGACGTCACGGAAGTGGTTCATGACGAACAGCGGGCGGAATCCGGGTTCGGTGCGGGTCAGCGGGATGTTGGTGTCGGCTCCGTACCAGCGGCTGTAGCAGGACCAGTCGGAGGTGCCGAGGCCGGAGCCCATCGACCAGTGGTTCTCGACGGTCCACTCGCGCTGGTACATGACGCCGAAGCTGTCCCGCGTGAGGCCTGCGGCCTGGTCGGCGGAGCGGCCGTGGTCGCTGAAGATCAGCAGCCGGTCGCCGGCGGCGGCCAGGTCCGCCATGGTCGGCCAGCCGTTCTGCCGCACGCCGGTGAGGTCGGGCCGGTAGAGCACGTCGGACAGGCCGCTCACACGGGCGAGTTCGGCGCGCAGGACAACCGGGTCGACGTAGTCCTCCAGGAAGACGGTGACGAACTGGTCGGGGTGGGCCTTGAGGAAGTCGACCATGCGCTGGAGGCCGACCCACAGGGCGACGGGCCTGCTGACGAGGGTGCAGCTGTTGTGGCAGAGGATCGCGCCGTCCGGGGTCTGGTGCACGTCCAGCATGAATCCCCGGACCCCGTCGGCCAGTTGGCGTTCGATGCCGCGGGTCTGGTTGGGCACGAGGTTGACGAAGGGCGGGGCGAAGCCGCCGTCGACGCCGTTGGCGTAGGCGTTGTGGGTGGTGAGGAACGTGACCTGGTCCAGGGTGCGGCGGTCCTGCGGCGGCATGGGGCCGGTGGCGGGGTTCACGGGGGTGAGGTACCAGGCGGCGAGGTCGCCGGACCCGCCGACGGCGAGCCGGGCGGGGTAGGTGGCGCCGGGCGGCTTGGGCGCGACCGTGAGGTGGCGGGTGGTCCCCGGGGCCTTGAGCGTGTAGCGGTCGGCGCCGATCGGACTGACCTCCCACCCGGCGTCGGCGCTCGCGCAGGCGACGGTCGCGGCCAGGTCGCCGCTGCGGCCGAGACAGCTGCCGGCCGCGTCGGTGCTCTCCAGGACGTACGAGGAGCCGCTCGGCTTCAGCTGCCACTGCTGGCGGTCCTCGTTGCCGCGGGGTCTGTGCTGCTCGACCGCTCCGCCGTTGTCGGCCGCGTTGAGCCCGGTCGTGGCGCTCTGGACGTAGTACGGGCCCGGGGCTGGAACGGCTGCGGCAGCAGGCTGGGGTGCCACGACCGCGGCGGCCAGTGCCGCGGTCGTGGCGAGCAGGGCGTGGGGGGTGCGTAGGCGCATGAGGGATGCCCTTCGGTCAACCAGTCAGGTTCATGACATCCCGCATGACACCACGCCCTGGGGTCCGGCGTCAGCAGTACAGGTTGCCGCCGGGTGACGTCCCGAGGATCTGGGTGAACCGCTGGTAGTTGTTCACGCGGCTCTGCACCTGCGCCGGGTTCTTGCCGTCGCATTCCAGGGAGCCGTTGATGCTGCGGATCGTCTGGCCGAAGCCGGCGCCGTTCACCATGGCGTTGTGCGGGGTCATGGAACCGGGGCCGGTCTGGGTGTTCCAGTACCACAGGGCGGTCTTCCAGGCGACGGCCGAGTCGTTCTGCACCAGCCAGGGGTTGTTCAGCAGGTCGATGCCGAGCGCGTCGCCCGCGGCCTTGTAGTTGAAGTTCCAGCTCAGCTGGATCGGGCCGCGCCCGTAGTAGGCGGCCTGTCCGGCCGGACAGCCGTAGGGCCGCCCCCAGTCGCAGTAGTGCGGGTAGTTGGCGGTGTTCTGCTCGACCACGTGCACCAGACCGCCGGTCTCGTGGCTGACGTTGGCGAGGAAGGCCGCGGCCTCCTGCTTCTTCACCGTGTCGCTGCCGGTGTTGGCGAAGCCGGGGTAGGCACTGAGGGCCGCGGTGAGCCCGCTGTAGCTGTAGAACGAATTCCGGTTCGGGAACATCTGGTTGAACTGGGCCTCGCTCACCACGAAGCGCGCGTTGGGCGTGCCGGGACCGTTGTCGCAGGCGTACGGCTCCCAGTACCAGGTGCTGATGACCGGGTCGTAGCCCGGGTTGGCGTGCTCGGCGATGTACGCCTTGCCGTCGGTGTAGCGGACGATGTCACCGGCGTTGTACGCCTTCCCGGCCGTCCAGTTCGGGTAGCTGGAGCAGGCGGCGGCCGAGGCGTTCGAGGCAGGCAGGAGCACCGGCGCGGCGCCGGCGAGGGTGAGGGTGGCCAGGAATGCGGAGATGCGGCGTCTCGACACGGGTTCAACTCCTTCGCGGAGCACGGCCGCACCCTGACGAGGGCAAGGTGAAACAGGCCCTTGCCCGCACGCGCCGGTGGTCCGGTCACGGCGTGGGGGTGGCCGTGGTGGGGCTGTGAAGGCACACTCAACCGCGTTGGTCTGTACCAGTCAAGGGTGTAGACCAGTCAGGTATAGACCTGTCGGCTTCCGCGCTGGTGACGCCTCGTAGTTCCCCGGTCGCCTCGGCGCGATCGGCGACCCGTCCGTGCCCTCCGGCATCTGAAACGCTCACACGTGCGCCGGGTCCTCCAGCGACGCCGTCAGCCGGCCCAGCAGGGACCGCAGCAGGTCGTCGTCGCCTTCGCCCAGCGAGAGCCGGCCGGCACGGACCGCGCGGTCGAGGCGCTGCCAGTACTCCTGGCCGCGCGGGGTGAGATGGGCGAGGATGCGGCGCCGGTCGAACGGATCGGCCCTGCGGTGCACGAGGTTCTGGTCGACGAGCTGGTCGACCAGCTTGGTCAGCGTCGGAGGCGGCAGGAAGGCGGCCTCCGCGAGCCCCGTCATGTGGTGCCCCTCGCCGTCCGACAGCGAGGCGAGCACCCGCCACGCGTCCAGTGAGCAGCCCTCCGCCTCCAGCACGCCCTGCAACCGGCGCGCCGCGAGTCGTTCGGCCCGCGTCAGCAACTGCGCGAGGTCGTCGGGCCGACGCGGGGTGGGGCTGGACATCCCTGCTCTCCTAGGTGCCGGGGGCTGTCCATAGTAGGAGACGCACTGGAGTTCGTCCCGGGGAGCCGGAATCATGACGCCATGTTCCGGCACGATCTCCCCGCGCCCGAGTGGTTCACGGCCGACGACTCCGTGCTCGGCGTGGCCCTCGTCTTCCCCCTCCAGGGGCCGGCCGGGATTTTCGGACCCACCTGTGAGCTGTGCGCCCGGCTGGCCGCCGAGGAGGTCAACCGGGACGGCGGCGTGCTCGGCAGGGAGCTGCGGCTGGTGCCGGTCGACGGCTCGGGCCCGCCGCACGAGATCGCCGACGAGGTCGGCGCGCTGGTGGACGTGGGTGCCGTGCAGGGCGTCACCGGCTGGCACATCTCCTCCGTACGGCAGGCGCTGGCACCGCGGATCGCGCACCGCGTCCCGTACGTGTACACCGCGCTGTACGAGGGCGGGGAGGACACGGCGGGGGTGTTCCTGACGAGCGAGACCCCGCGCGACCAGCTCAGGCCGGCGATGCAACTGCTGGCGCGCGAGCGCGGGGTGCGGCGCTGGTTCGTCGTGGGCAACGACTACGTGTGGCCGCGGCACACGGCCCGCTCGGCCCGCGGGTACGCCCGGTACTGCGGCGGGTGGGTCGCCGGCGAGGTCTATCTCCCGCTCGGCACCCACGACTTCGGGCCGGTGCTGCGCCGCGTCGAACGCTCCGGCGCCGACGCGGTGCTGATGCTGCTCGTCGGCAGTGACGCGGTGCGCTTCAACCGGGAGTTCGCGGCGTACGGCCTGCACGCGCGCTGCTTGCGGCTGAGCACCCTGATGGACGAGAACATGCTGGTGGCGAGCGGCCCGGAGGCCACCGAGGACCTCTACAGCACGGCCGGGTTCTTCGCCTCGCTGGCCAATCGCGACACCCTCGACTTCCACGGGCGGTACGCCGCCCGCTACGGCGTCGAGGCGCCCGCCCTCGGCAGCCTCGGCGAGTCCTGCTACGAGGGTGTGCTGCTGCTGGCCGCGCTGCTGAAGCGGGCCGGGGCGCTGGACGTCTCGGCGATCGGCGCGGCGGCCGGTGCGGGGGCGGTGTCGTACGAGGGCCCGCGCGGGCTGCTCCACCTCCGGGACGCCCATGTGCGCCAGCGGATCTATCTGGCACGGGCCGACGGGCTCGACTTCGACGTCCTCACGGAGCTGGAGGCGCGTCCCTGACGGCACGCTCCGGTCCGCGCCCGCCGGATGCGCGGCCGGCCGGCGACACACCCCCCGGATCGGCGCCCCGCGCCGCCCGGCCGCGAGAATTCCTCCCATGACCACCACACCACATCCCCTCGTCACCCGCGCCCAGCTCCTGGCCGGCGAGCTGCTCCTCCCGCAGGCCGAGCGCGTCGACCAGGAGGGGGTGCCCGCGAGCCATGTCGAGGCGGTGAAGCGGGCGGGGCTCCTCGGTGTGGTCGCGCCCCAGGAGTACGGCGGGGCCGACGCGCCCGTGGCCGTGGCGCGGGAGACCGCGGAGATCCTGGCCGGGGCGTGCTGCTCCACCTGGTTCGTGCAGACACAGCACCACACACCGGTGAAGCTGCTCGCCACGTACGACTCGCCCGTCCGGGAGAAGCTGCTGCGGCCGCTGGCGACCGGTGAGCTGATGGCGGGCATCGCGTTCGCCCATGTCCGCGCCTTCCCCCGGGTGACCGTGCGGGCCGTTCCCGAGGAGGGCGGCTGGCGGTTCGAGGGCAGGGTGCCCTGGTACACGGGCTGGGGTCTGAACGACGTGATGCTGCTGGCCGGGGTGACGGACACGGCCGAGGTGGTGTTCGTGTTCGCCGAGGCACGTGAGCAGCCGGGGCTGAGGGCGTCGGCGCCGATGCGGCTCGCGGCTCTCACCGCCGCCCGTACGGTGTCCCTGGAGCTGGACGGCCTGCGGGTGCCGGAGGAGGCCGTGGTGCTGCGCACGCCGCAGGAGGAGTTCGCCCAGGTCGACCTGCCCCGGGCCGCCAACGCCAGTCCGGCCGTGTTCGGGATCGCGTACGCGGCGCTGGACCTGGTGGCGCGGACCCCGGACGGTGAGGAGACGGCACGGTCGCTGCGGGCCCGGCTCGACGAGGTACGGCGGGACGCCTACGCCCTGGCCGACCAGCCCGTCACGCCCGGCTGCGTACCGGAGCGACTGGCCGTGAAGACCCGTGCGTACGACCTCCTGCGCGCGGCCACCACCGCGGCGATCGTCGCCGGGGGCGGGCGCGCCATGGGCCTGGGCAGCCGGGCGCAGCGGCTGGCGCGCGAGGGGATGTTCCTGCTGGTGCAGGGCCAGACGGCCGAGGCACGCCGGACGCACCTCGGCTCGCTGGCGTCCGGCTAGCGCAGGTGCGCCACGGCCGGTGTCCGGTCCGTCCGGTCCGTCCGGTCCGTCCGGTCCGTCCGGTCCGTCCGGTCCGTCCGGGGTGGGATCTTCCCGCAGAACTCCGCCTCGATGACGTCGATGTAGAGGGAGGAGTCCGGGAGCCAGTCGCCGTTGATGTTGAACGTGAGCTGGTGCTCGCCGTCCTGGGTGCCGACCATCGCGGACAGCGAGCCGTTCGTCCGACCGCTCTTGCCCACCACCTTCACACCGCAGGACAACCGTGCGAACTCGACCCCGAGTCCATATCCGATGCCCGGCCCGGCCGGGACCTCGTCGAACATCTCCTTCAGCTGCCGCGGCGGCAGCAAGTGGCCCTTCACAAGGGCGCGTTGGAAGCGGTTGAGGTCGCCGCTGGTGGAGATGACGTCGCCGGCCGCGCCCAGCCAGGTCATGTTCTGTTCGGTGGCGTCGTGGATCTCGGCTTCGGGGGCGTCCTGGTGGAGCCGGGAGTACCCGACGGGGTGGGGCTTCGGCATGTGGGGTGCCGTGCCGGGAAACGACGTCCCGTGCAGCTTCAGCGGCCGGAGGATGCGGCGGGTGATCTCCTGAGCGTAAGTGCGGCCGGTGACCTTCTCGATGACCATGCCCGCGACGATGAAGTTGGTGTTCGAGTAGGACGGTTCGTTCTCCGGGCCGGGCTGCGGTGGGCGCCGCAGGGCGATCGCCACCAGTTCCTCGGGTGTGTGGGTGTCGTACCGGTGCTCCGGGAATCCGGGCCCCGCGGCGTCGTGGATGAAGTCCGGGTCGTCGGTGTGGTTCGGAATGCCACTGGTGTGGTTGAGGAGTCCGCGCAAGGTGACCTGGTCACCGTCGTGGCCGTTGCCGCGCAGCAGGCCGGGCAGCCATCGCTCGACCGTGTCGTCCAGGTTCAGTCTGCCTTCCGCCTCCAGTTGGAGCAGGACGGTCGCGACGAACGTCTTGGTGATGCTGGCTCCGCGGAAGTGGTCACCGGCCGATCGCTTGCGGCCGGTCGAGGTGTCGGCGTAACCGGACCGGCCGAACCAACTCCCCTTGCTGTCATGGACCTTGGCTGCCACCCCGGGAAGGCCGCCCTGCTCGACCAGGGCGCGTAACGCGGTCCGGGTCGCCTCGTGGCCGTGCTGCGGCTGGGCCGCCTGCGCCGCCGGGGCGAGTGCCGCCGTACCGGCGCAGAGCGCCACGGCCAGGGCGATCGAGAGGGTGCGTGCGGCGCGTCGCTTCATATGTGTGTCCTCCTGGTCACCGGGGGGCGGGTCTGCTCCCACGGTGACCAGGACGCCCGCCCACGGCTCCAGGGTTGATCTTCCGGAACGGAACCAACGGGGTGTCAGCTCGCGACCGGCAAAGGGGGCCTGAGCCGCGGGCGCGGCCTCCTTGCCACCGGCGTGCCGCCACAGACCCTGCGCGGCGAGGCGCGGCAGGAGGTGCCGTCACGCCCTGGAGCTGCACCGGACGCCCTGCGGCGACGCCGTCGGCCCGGGCGGACAGTTCGGTGGCCTCGACGATCGCGGGGTGGCGGAAGTCCGCGCCGAGCAGGGCCTCGGCGGGGATCGTACGGACGTCGAGCGGGGATCACGTCATGGCCCTGGGCCGCCAGACGCCGGTCGAGGTGGCGCAGCAGCCGGCTGGTGCGGGAGGAGGCGGAGGGGCCGCCGGAGACGGACAGGACGGTGGCCATGGGCTCTCCTTTCCGGGAGCAGGCGCGACTGCGCGAGGCGCCACCGAATGCGGGGACGTCACTGAAGACGCCACTGAAGAAGGGCGTGCCGGAGCGCCGAATCAGGCGTGAGGGAATTTCACCGCACAGGGCGCCCTCTCGGCACGACGAGAGTCGTCCGACGGCGGATGAGGTGGTTAGGGGAAGCGGCGAGCCGGGAGATTCAGGCTGCGGCGCGGCAGGAAGCGCCGGAGACGCGTGCGAGGTCGACATGGCGTCGCCGCGTGAGGTCCAGTCGCACGGTCATGCCATGGATCGTGGGGGCAGCGGCAGACGACGCCCGTCAAGAAATCCGCGGCCCGTCTCGTATCCCAGACCGCGGATTTCACAAAGGGCGGCCTGAAAGGCCGTGCGGGACGGAGGAGTTCAGTCCTCGTCCGCCGGGACGACCACGAGGAAGGCGTCCGACTCCAGGTCCATCACGACGGTGGCGGCCTCGCCCTCGGCGCGGCGGCGGGCCGCGTACTCCTCCGCGGGCCACGATCCGCGCGGAGACCCCGCCGGGAACCGTTCCAACACCTTCGCGCTGATGGCCGCAGTCACGTCCGCTGCCCTCCCCTGTCCCGCGCCGCCCGCCGGGCGACGTCGATCGGTCGCTGTCGTACACATCCGGATGCCCCCGATCCGGCCGGACATGTACCGCCGGGTAGATCCCCCACCTCTCGCCGACCTCTACACATAAAGGGGACGTAAGAGCAGAATGAGGCTTACGCGGCGTTTACCGCATACCCCTCCAAACGCGGGCGCCCTGCACCTTGAAGGAGACGATCATGGCCAACGTCTCGCCCACCAGAGGTGACATCACCAGCCACCCCGATGCCTCCGAGATGCGGGATCGGTACGCCCGCGTGCTCGGCGGCCGCGATGTGGCGCTCGTGGACGGACCGGTGTTCCTGCTCGGTCTGTACTGTGCCGCCTCCCCGTGGATAGTCCACTACACGACCAGCCAGCCGGCACTCGTGACCCACAACCTGATCATGGGTATCGCGATCGGCCTGCTGGCGCTCGGCTTCACTCGTGCTCCCGAGCGCATGTACGGCCTGAGCTGGGCCATGTGCGCTCTCGGGATATGGATGATCATCTCACCGTGGATCGTGGGCGAAAGCCCGGACGCCGGTGTCGTGTGGAACAACATCATCATCGGTGCACTGGCCGTGGTCCTGGGGCTGGTGTGCGCCGGAACGGCGGCGAAGGCGTCGTCGAGGCCGTAGCGAACGCCGGAGCCGACGGCCGGTCCGCTTGCCGGACCGGCCCGCCCACGTCCGCCCCGTGGCCGCCCGCGGCGACGGGACCCGGCCCGCGCGGCGCAGGGCGGCGGACGGCCGTCGGCACCAGTAGGCCTCTTCGGCCGGGCGGGCCTCAGAGACGGCTCGTCCGCCGCAGCGCGTCGAGCCCCCTCGTGGCTGGACGCGTAGCGCGGCGTCCAGCCGAGTTCGCGCTCCGCCTTCGCGCAGGACATGCGGAGCCGGGACGACATCACGGTGTGCGCGTACGACATGGGCTTCAAGAGCCACAGCGGCACGTTCACCGGCTTCGGCAGCCCGAAGGTCCGGGCCACGGCCTCGACGTGGGCGCGGAACCCCATGGGGGTGTCGTCCGCGATGTTGTACGCCTGCCCCGGCCGGCCGCGCTCCACGGCGGCCACCACCGCGCGGGCGGCGTCCGTGAGCTCCACCCACGGCAGCACCCGCCCCCGGTCGCCGGGCAGGGGCAGCTGCCGTCGGCGCAGCAGGGGCAGCAGGGCTTCGGTGCCTCCGGGGCCGTAGAACAGGCCGAACCGCAGCGCGATGCCGTCCAGGGCCTCCGCTTCGAAGGCGAGCCGCTCCTTGGTCCGCATGCCGGCGATGTGCCGCTCCAGCGGCGGTGTGGCGCCGCGCGGGCCGAAGGGGCCGTCCTCGGTGAGCGGGCGGTCGCCGTGGTCGCCGTAGCCGTACCCGAAGGCCATGGACTCCACGACGAAGCGGCGGGCGCCGGTGGCGCGGGCGGCCTCGACGAGGTGGGCCGTGCCCTCGGTGCGCAGGGCGTCGGTGGCGTACATGTCGCGGTCCCGCATGGGGGGCTTGCGCAGGGCCGTCGCGGCGTGGACCACGGTGTCGAAGTGGTGCCCGTCGACGGCGCGCAGCAGCGCGTCGCGGTTCATGAGGTCGGCTCGGATGCCGTTCTCCCGGCTCCTGCCGAGGCCGGTGACCTTGTGACCCGCTTCGGTCAGGGCGCGGGTGATGTGCCGGCCGAGGACGCCGCTCGCGCCGGCGAGGAGAATGCTCTGACTCGTCCTGTTCGTCGTCATGACACTGCGACGGATCGGGCGGCCTCGAATGTGACATGGCGCCCCGCCTTGCTCGGCTACGACGTGTACTCGTACGGCGTCGTGGTGGTCAGCGGGACGAAGCCGAGGCGTTCCAGGATCGGCCGGCTCTGGCTGGAGGCGTCGACCTGGAGGTAGCGGTAGCCGCGGGCCGCGGCGGCGCGGGCGCGGTGGGCCACCAGCGTGCGGTAGATACCGCGGCCCCTCCAGTGCTGGACGGTGCCGCCGCCCCACAGCCCGGCGAAGGGCGTGCCGGGTACGAGTTCCATGCGGGCCGCGCTCACCGGCTCGCCGCCGGCCATCGCCACGACGGCGACGACGGTGTCCGGGTCGGCCGCCAGCCGGGCGAGGAGCTGATGGCGCAGCCAGGAGCTGTCAGCGCCGAAGGCCTTCTCGTGGACGTCGGCCACGAGATCGACGCCCGCCGGGCCGGTGACCGGCACGACGCGCACGCCCTCGGGCGGTTCGGTGCCGTGGGCCAGGCCGTCGGCCCCGCCGATCATCAGCGTCTCCTCGGGCCCGGGCGTGAACCCGGCCGCGCACAGCCGCCGCCCGAGGTCGGCCGGGCAGTCGTGCCCGTACAGCTTCCACTCGAAGTCGATGCCGAGCCCGGTGTAGTGGCCGATCTGCGCGGCGATCGCCGCGTCCGCCCCGGCCTCGTCGAGGGCGGACCACACGATGCCGTTCCAGCCCTGGGGGGAGGCGACCTGGCGGACGACGCCGCCGGTCCGCTCGACCTGGGCCCCGGGGCCGTCCGGCCGCGCTCCCGCACGCAGGTCGCGGTCGAACAGGGCGAGCAACTCGGCATGATCCATGGGCAGACTCCAGCAGCCGCCGGGCCGGACGGCAAACGGTTTTCCGGTCCGGCGGCACCCTCCCGGCCCGCGCCCCCGTTCCTTTCGCCCCGTGGCCCGGCGCCCTAGGGTCCTGTTGATCGCATCGTCACGGGAAAGGCCGCCCCATGGTCGTGAAGGACACGGAACTGCCGCATCTGCGCCGCTGCGTGGAACTGGCTGCACAGGCGCTGCAGGCCGGGGACGAGCCGTTCGGTTCGGTCCTGGTGGGCGGGGACGGCACCGTCCTGGGCGAGGACCACAACCGGGTGGCCTCGGGCGACCGCACCCGGCACCCCGAGTTCGAGCTGGCGCGCTGGTCGGCGGCACACCTCACGCCCGGGGAGCGGGCGGCCGCCACGGTCTACACCTCCGGCGAGCACTGCCCGATGTGCGCGGCGGCGCACGCCTGGGTCGGCCTCGGGCGCATCGTCTACGTCGCCTCGTCCGGGCAACTCACCACCTGGCTGGACGAGTTGGGTGTTCCCGCAGCGCCGGTCCGGCCACTCCCCGTGCGGGAGGTCGCACCCGGTGTCACCGTGGACGGCCCGGTGCCCGAACTGACCGAGCAGGTGAGGGAGTTGCACGTCAGGTTCCACCGCGGACGCCGCTGAGACCTCACGGGGAGGCGCCGGGTCCGCCCTGCCGGGCATCCGCCCGAGATGCAGGGCAGCTCGGGCGAACCTACGATCGATTCCAACTGGACCAGGTGTAAGACCAGGCGTACGCCCCGGTCTCCCCGACGGGGGGAGGCACATGTCCTCGCTGCCGGCACGTCGGCTCATGGCCGTCTATGTCGCCCTGGTTGCCGTCGTCACCGTCGTGTACATGACCATCCCGGTGATGGTTCCCGTGATGTGGGCCGTGATGGGGCTGGCCGGTGTCGCCGCCATTCTGATCGGGACGCGCCTGTACCGGCCCGCCCACCCCTGGCCCTGGCGGGTCCTGGCCGCGGGCTTGCTCGTCTTCATCGCGGGCGACACGTACTACTTCGTGATGGAGGAGTACCTGGGAGCCTCCAACCCGTTCCCGTCCCCGGCCGACGCCTGCTACCTCGCCATGTACCCGCTCATCGCGATCGGCCTGTCGGGCCTGGTACGCCACCGCTGGGCCAGCCGCGACCTGCCGAGCCTGCTCGACGCCCTGATCGTCACCGCCGGCCTGGCGCTGCCCGTATGGGTGTACCTGATGCAACCGCTGACCGTGCTGCAGGGCCTGACCTGGCAGCAGCGGGCCATCAGCATCGCCTACCCCCTCGGCGACATCCTCGTGCTGGCCCTGCTGGTCAGGCTGCTCACCCCCAGCCCGGTCAACGGCTCCAATCGCGCCGTACGCCTGCTGGTCGTCGGCACGGTGACCCTGCTGGTGACGGACATCGCGTACGGGATCCTGCAGTTGAACGACGTCTGGCAGACCGGCAGCCTGCTGGATCTCGGCTGGGTCGTCTTCTACACCGCCTGGGGCCTGGCGGCACTGCAGCCCTCCATGGTCGAGCTGACGGCTTCCGTGCCCCAGCGGGAGTCCCTGCTGCCGCCGCCACGCCGGCTGGTCATGCTGGCCGTGGCCACGCTCATCGCGCCGGGGATCCTGCTCTGGGAGGGGTTGAGCGGCCATACCCGGGACGCCGCCGTGATCGCGGCCTTCTCGGGAGTGCTGTTCCTGCTCGTGATCCTTCGGCTGGCGGGGATGGTCGTGGCGCACCGCCACGCGGTGACGCGGGAGCTGGCCCTGCGTGGGGCCGCCGCTTCGCTGGTCTCCGCCTTCCGTCAGGAAGAGGTCGACCAGTCCTGCCACCGGGCGGTCGACCGGCTGATGGGCCCGGACACAACGCATCGGACGCTGCTGCTCCCCACGGAGCGGGCGACGGAACTGGGCGCCCACGGCACCCGGCTGGTCAGCCCGGCCGTCCTCGACCCCGAGATCGCCGCCGCGCTCGACGGCCTGCCGTCGGTCCTGGTGTGCCCCATGACCCAGCCGGGCCGCCCGTCCGGAGCCGTGCCGGGCATCCTGCTGGTCGCCGCCCCCGAGCAGCAGCTCCACGAGACCTGGGGCTCCCTGGAGATCCTGGCGTCCCACGCGGGTCTGGCGATGGAGCGCGTCACGCTGCGCAAGGAGGTCTTCCGGCGGGAGAACGAAGCGTACTTCCGCACCCTGGTCCGCAACGCCTCCGACGTGATCCTGATCCTGGAGGACAACGACACCATCCGGTACGCCAGCCCCTCCGCGCGGTCCGTCTTCGGCACCGACGCGCTCCTCGGTGTGTCCCTGCCGGAGCTGGTGGACCCCGGTGACCGGGAGCGGGCGGCGCGGGAGCTGGCCGCCGTACGGGAGCGGGGTTCCGGGGCGGGCCACGACCACTGGTGGGTGCGCCGCCGCGAAGGGCGCGTCGAGGTGGAGGTCCGCTTCAGCGACTTCCGGGACGAGCGGACCGTGTCCGGTCTGGTGGTGACCCTGCGGGACGTGACCGAGCAGCGGCGGCTGGAGCAGGAGCTGACGCAGCGGGCCTTCCACGACTCGCTGACCGGTCTGCCCAACCGGACGCTGCTGCTGGAGCGGATCGAACGCGCTCTGCTGCGCGGCCGCCGCGAGTCGTCCATGACCTGTCTGCTCTTCATCGACCTCGACGACTTCAAGCTGGTCAACGACACCATGGGTCACCGGGTGGGCGACCAGCTGCTGATCGCGGTCGGCAACCGGCTGTCCCGGACGCTGCGGCGCACCGACACCGCGGCCCGGCTCGGCGGCGACGAGTTCGCGGTGCTGATGGAGGACGCCAAGCAGCCACTGGACGCCGAGCTGCTCGCGGCCCAGGTGATCCAGACCCTGGGCAGGCCCTTCGACCTGGCCGACGAGTCGGTGACGGTGTCCGCCAGCGTGGGCGTGGCCACCGCGCGCGACAGCACGGACGCCGAGGAACTGCTGGGCCATGCCGACCTCGCGCTGTACGCGGCGAAGGGGGCGGGCAAGCGGCAGTGGCGCCGCTTCAAGCCGCTGCTGCGCAGCCGCATGGTCGAGCGGCACGATCTGCAGTCCCAGCTGGCCCAGGCGGTCGCCGACAAGGCGTTCGCGCTGCGCTACCAGCCGGTCGTGGACATCACGGCGGGCGAGGTCGTCGGGTTCGAGGCGCTGGTCCGCTGGCCGCACGAACACCGGCCGCCCGTCGCACCGGAGCAGTTCATCAGCCTGGCGGAGGAGACCGGGCACATCGCCCCGCTGGGCTCGTGGGTGCTGGAGAACGCGATCAGCGACATCATCGGGCTGCAACGGCTGCCGGGCCCCGGCCGCCCGCCGTACGTCAGCGTGAACGTCTCCGCCCGTCAATTCCGCGACGCCGGGTTCATCGAGCAGGTCGGGGAGGCGCTGAGCACCCCGGGGCTCGAACCGGGATCCCTGCAGCTGGAGCTGACGGAGACGGTCCTGCTGCACCGCGACGACCGGCTCCAGACGGTGCTGAACACACTGAAGGAGCTCGGGGTGCACATCGCGGTCGACGACTTCGGCACCGGCTTCTCCTCGCTGCGTTACCTGCGGGACTTCCCCATCGACGTGCTGAAGATCGACAAGTCTTTCATCGACGACATCGCACAGGACGCCCAGCAGGTCGCCCTGGTCGAGGGCATCGTGCGGATCGCCGACACCCTGGGCCTGCAGGTCATCGCGGAGGGCATCGAGGACACCGCGCAGCGGGATCTGCTGGCCGGCATGGGGTGCCGGTTCGGGCAGGGGTTCCTGTTCGCCCGGCCGCTGACGGTGGAGCAGAGCGCGCACGTCCTGCGGGAGCCGACCGCCCGTCCCTTCGCACCCCCGCAGACC
This sequence comes from Streptomyces qaidamensis, assembly GCF_001611795.1. Lineage (NCBI taxonomy): Bacteria > Bacillati > Actinomycetota > Actinomycetes > Kitasatosporales > Streptomycetaceae > Streptomyces > Streptomyces qaidamensis. Next base: position 591,349 of record NZ_CP015098.1, read on the forward strand.
CCTCGGCCCCGCATCGATGCCGCCCGGGGCCGCCGCGAAGCGCGCTGGGCGGACCTGGAGCACCTGCGGCGCACCAGCCCGATGAGCGACGCGGTCATGGACGAGGTGCGCGGGAGACACATCCGCAGCGGTGACCACTGGCTGATCGACTTCGCGTCGTGCAACTACCTGGGCTTCGACTGGGACCCGGAGATCATGGAATCGGTCGATCCCGCGGTCCGCCGATGGGGTACGCATCCCAGCTGGTCGCGGCTGCTGGGCAGCCCGCGGCTGTACCCCGAGATCGAGGAGCGGCTCGCCGCACTGCTGGGTGCGCCGGACACGCTGCTGCTTCCCACGCTGACCTTGGTGCACTCCTCGGTGATCCCGGCCATCGCGGAGGACGGACACGTCTTCGTGGAGGCGACCGCGCACCGCACGGTCTACGACGGCTGCGTGGTGGCCCGGGCCCAGGGCGCCACCCTGCACCGCTTCCACGCCGAGCGGCTCGACGAACTGCGTGCCCTGCTGGCCGGTACGCCGCCGGGCACGCCTCGGCTGGTGTGTCTCGACGGCGTCAACAGCATGAGCGGCAACATTCCCGATCTGCCCTCTCTGGCGGCGGTGTGCCGCTCCGAGGGGGCGACGCTGTACGTCGACGACGCGCACGGCTTCGGCCTGATCGGGGAGCGCGGGCCGGGCGAGACGTGCCCGTACGGCATGCGCGGCAACTGCGTGGTGCGGCACACCGGGGAGTCGTACGACGGGATCGTGCTCGTGGGCGGGTTCTCCAAGGCGTACTCGTCCTTGCTGGCGTTCCTCGCCCTGCCACCGGAGCTGAAGAACCGGCTGAAGACCGCGGCGGCGCCCTATCTGTACTCGGGGCCGTCGCCGACGGCGTCACTGGCGACCGCGCTGGCCGGGCTGGACGTCAACGAGCGCCGGGGCGACACGATCCGGGCGGACCTGTACCGCAAGACGGTCCGGGTCCTCGACCACCTGGAGGGCATGGGGGTGAGCACCCTCAACTCGGACCGGCTGCCGATCGTGGAGGTGCCACTGGCGCACCCCGCGGACCTGGACGCTGTCGCCGCGTTCCTGTGGCAGGAGGGCGTCTATGTGACGCTGGCGGCCTACCCGCTGGTCCCCCGGGACCGGGTCGGGTTCCGCGTCCAGCTCACCGCCCTCAACTCGGACGAGGACATCGACCATCTGAACGGGACCCTGACCCGGTTGTCCGAACGCTTCCCGCTGCGGCAGAAGGGCTAGCCGGCCATGCCGACGCACAACGACGACGTGGACTGGGACCGCTGGCCGGTCTCCGACTACCTCGCGGAGAACTACCGCGAGGTGCACGCGTCGGACGCGGCGGTCATCGCGCACCACTCCGCGTTCTACCGGCGCCTCCCGCCCGGCCGGATCGCCCGCTCGGTGGAGTTCGGGGCGGGACCCAACCTGTACCCGCTCATGCTGGCGTCCGCCGCGTGCCGCAGGATCGACGCCGTGGAGGCCGGAGCGAGCAACATCGCCTACCTGGAGGACCAGATCTGCCACCGTCTCGACGCGAGCTGGCTGCCCTTCCACACCCTGTGCCGGCGGCTGAACCCGGAGGTGCCCGCGACCCTCGCCGGGGCGCTGGCCCCGGTGAACATCGTCCACGCCGACGTCCGGACCCTGCCGCCGGGCGCGTACGGACTCGCCTCCATGCACTTCGTCGCCGAGAGCGTCACGGAGGACTTCGCGGAGTTCGCCGACTTCTGCCGCGCCTTCGTCCGCACCGTCCGGCCGGGTGGCCACCTGGTCGCCGCGTTCATGGAGAACATGCCGACATACCGCATCGGTCCGGCCTCCCGCTGGCCGGGCTGCCCGGTGAACCCGGCGACCGTGACGGAGGTCTTCACGCCCCTGACCCGGGATCTGGACGTGACCCACATCGACGTGGACCCGACCCTGCCCGACTACGGGGACTCGGGGATGGTGCTGCTCACGGGGGTGGCGGAAGCCGTGTAGCCCGTGTCCGTCAGCGGCCCGAACCCGGACGGAACCTCCGGCGCAGCACCACTCCCCCGGCGACCAGCGCCGCGCTCACCGCGACGGCCTGGAGGGTGTGGTCCGTGCCCGTGTCGGCCAGGGCGCCGTCGGCGTGCGGGACGGTGTGCGGGCCGCTGCGGGGCGCCGGTTCCGGGGCCGGGTCCGGCCGGGGCGGCGAGGTGCGCTCCGGAGCCGGTTCCGGCGGGTTCTCGGGGCGGACCGGGCGCTGGTCACCGGGGGTGTTCGAGGACTCGTTGCCGGTCGACGGGTTGCCGATGCCGACCACGTTCACGGAGTTGCCCGTGACGTTGACGGGGAGGTCGACCGGCAACTGCACGCCGTTGCCGGAGATCACGCCCGGTGAATCCTTTCCGCCGGCCTCGGCGACCGCCCCGCCGGACGTGCCCGGACGGGCGGCCCGCCCGTCCTCCTTGTTCGCGCAGGTGTTGCCGGCGGCGGGGTTCAGGAGCCCCACCACGTTCACGGTGTTCCCGCACACGTTCACCGGAGCGTGCACCGGCAGCTGGACGGTGTTGCCGGAGACCACCCCGGGCGAACCGGCCGTCGAGCCGTCCGCACCGGAACCGGCGTACGCGGGGACGGTCACGGCCATCGCGCCGGAGGCGGCGGCGACGGCGATCACTCCGTTTCGGGTAAGGCGTCTCATGGGACCCCTGCCTTCCAGACATCGTGTCGCGGGCACTCACCCGCACCGGAGAGAACGCGGGGCGGCCGGTCCGCGTTATGGCTTATCGGCCTTTCACTCCATCGAGCGGCCCGGTTGTCGAACTAGCGGTAAAGCCCTTCGTATGCCGGCTCCGCACGCGGGCTTCGCCGGGGCCGCCGGCGCAGAACACGCCCGCCGCCCGGCTCCGCCCGCCCGGAGGCGCGGCTTCCGGGGCCCGCTTATGGTGACTGAGGGCGCCGGTCCCGGTCCGCTGCGGGACGCCCCGCGCCCTGGAGGCATCGATGCTGGCCAAGCTGTCCACGCGCCCCTCGATACGGCGCTGCGCGGTCACCGGTACGGCCGGGCTCGCTCTGCTGGGCACCGCGCTGCCGACCGCCGACGGCCCGCCGCCCGGCCTCACGCGCTTCTACGACCAGAAGGTCACCTGGACGAAGTGCGAAGGCATGGACATGCCGAAGGACCTCCAGTGCGGGAAGGTCACCGTCCCGCTCGACTACGCCAAGCCCGGGCAGGGCACCCTCGACGTCGCCGTCGCCCGCTACCGGGCCACGGGCACGTCGCGGGGATCGGTCCTGCTGAACTTCGGCGGCCCGGGCGGGCAGGGCGTGGCCCAACTCGCCATGGGCGGCAAGGACTTCATGGGCCTGACGAACGGCTACGACGTGGTCTCCTTCGACCCGCGCGGCGTCGGCCGCTCCTCGCCGGTCAGCTGCGGAAACGCCTCGGACAGCGCCCTGGACGCCACCGACGGCAATGCCGACGTGACCGATCCGGGGGCCATACTCGAAGAGCTGCGCGCGGCGGCGGCCGAGTGCACCGAGCACTCGGGCCCGGTCCTGCCCCACATCGGCACCGTCAACGCCGCCCGCGACCTGGACGTCATACGCGACGCGCTCGGCGACGACAAGCTCAACTACCTGGGCTTCTCCTACGGGAGCCGGCTCGGCGCGGTGTACGCGGCCCAGCACCCCGACAAGGTCGGCAGAATGGTGCTGGACGGCGTCGACACACTGACCGAGCCCCTGTCCGACCAGGGTGTGGCGAGCGCCCGGGGACAGCAGACGGCACTGGAGAACTTCCTGACCTGGTGCACCGAGGACATCGCCTGCCCGTTCGGACGGGACCCGCGAGAAGCCCGGAAGCATGTCGTACAGGTGGTCGAGTCGCTCGACAAGGATCCGCTGCCGAACGACTTCGGCGAGACGTTCTCCGGCCAGGACTTCGCCGGCGCACTCGGGCAGGGTCTCTACAGCAGGGAGCTGTGGCCCTCGCTGCAGCGGGCCGTCGGCCGGCTGCTGGAGGACGGCGATCCGAGCGGCCTGGAGGCATTCCTGTCCGGGGGCTTCACTCTCCCGCCGCTGCGCGGCCCGCACGCCGGGCTCACCGACCCCGCGGACGTGCCGCTCGACAACCTGCCGGCGGCGCTGATGGCCGTCAACTGCGCGGACGATCCGGACCGCCCCGCCGCCGCGCGGGTCACCGAGGACCTCGGCCGGCTGCGCGCCCGCTACGAGCAGGCCTCACCGGTCTTCGGCCGCTACCGGCTCACCCAGGTGCTGATGTGCTACGGCCGCCCCAAGGGCACCGACTACATCCGCGAGGACGTCAAGGACCTCGACACGCCGAGGATGCTGCTCGTCGGCACCCGGGGCGATCCGGCCACGCCGTACCGCTGGACGGTGGAGACGGCCAAGCGGCTCGGATCCTCGGCCGTGGTGCTCGACAACCGCGGCGAAGGACACACCGGCTACGGCTCGTCGAAGTGCGTGCACAGCAAGGTCGACGCCTTCCTGCTGTACGGAACCCTCCCGCCGGACGGCAGTTCCTGCGGCTCCGACCGCGACGACGAGTGAGATCGATTGCCCCAAATGCCCCAGTCGCGAATTCGCTCTATCGTTCTGTCATGGAGAGCGTTCTGAGTCCCGCGACCCTTGCCGAACTGCGGCGCCCGCGCCCCTACCCCGCGGTCTCCGTGCTGACGCCGACCCATCGGCGCGATCCCCACAAAACCCAGGACCAGGTCCGGCTGCGCAATGCGGTGGCCGAGGCCAAGAGGCAGCTGGAGGCCGATCCGGCCGTCACACGTGAGCGACGCACCGAGGTCGCCGGGCACCTGGACCGGGCCATGACCGAGGTCGACCTGACGCACGCCGAGGACGGCCTGGTGATCTTCGCCGCTCCGGGCGAACACCAGGTGTGGTCGGTGGCGAGGTCCGTCCCCGAACGCGTGGTGCTCTCGGACACCTTCCTCACCCGCAATCTCGTCTCCGCCCAGACGGCCGGGCGGCCCTTCTGGGTCCTGTCGCTCGCCGCGGACCGCGTCACCCTGTGGAACGGCGGCGTCGACCGGGTCACCGAGGCCCGGGTCGGCGGCTTCCCGATGACCCGGCGCATGGAGAACTTCGACCCGGAACGGCAGCAGCGGATCGGCGACACACCGAGCTCCTTCCGCGAGGAACGCACCCGCCAGTTCCTGCGCGAGGCCGCAACCGCGATGGGCGCCGTGCTGCGCGGCCACCCGAGGCAGTTGTACGTCACCGGTGAACCGGCCGCCCTCTCCCTGTGGGACGAGGTCTGCGGCACCGCCCGCGGCGCGGTGCACATCCCTCACGGGGGGCTCGCCCACGGGACCCACGAGACCGTGTGGCAGGCCGTGCGCCCGGTGGTCGAGGCGGAGGCCCGCCGCAGCACGGACGCCGTGACCCGCGCCCTCGAAACGGCCCGCGGCCGACGTGAGTTCGCCGCCGGTGTCGACGAGCTGTGGCAGAGCGCCCGGGACGGCCGCGTCCGGTTGCTGGCCGTCGAGGAGAACTACCGCGTGACGGTCCGCGAGGCCGGGGACCATCTGATCCTCGCCGAGAGCGGCGACCTCGACTCCCGCGAGGACATCGTGGACGAGATCGTCGAACAGTGCCTGGAGACCGGAGCCGATGTTCGCTTCGTCCCGGACGGAACGCTCGGAGAGGCGGACGGCATGGCCGGGGTGCTGCGGTACTGACCAGGACTCGAACACAGGCCCATCGAACATCCGGATGAGCCTTGTGCGGGTGTCTCCGATGGGCCGTCAAATACCCTGTGTAACCTACGACTTGAGCCTGCGGGGAGGATGCTCCCCGCCTACCCCGGAGTAGCTCCGCGAGACTGTGGCATATGCCAGAAGCACCACCGTATCGTGTGTCGCCGAATCCCTTACAGGCCGTCGCGGGCTGTGCAACAGTCGTAACGGTCCCTCCGTCCGCCTTGGTCGTACCGTCCCCGCATCGGAGTGCGTCATGCCGTCCCACCTCTCCGCGGACCGCCCAGCCGCCCAGCCGCCCGGACGCGGCTCGGTCGACGCGCTCATATCGCAGACGCGGCGGCTCAAGGGCGAGGTGGACGCGGTGCGCCGCGACTCCGAGGAAGTGGGGTCGGACCACCCGCGCGAGCGCTGGCAGCGTGCCCTGTACGACCTGGCCCTGCACCAGCTCGACGACCTCGACGAGCACCTGGCCCAGCTGCGGGACGGCCCCCTGCCCACGGCGGCGGCCCCGGAAGCCCCTCGCCCTGCGCAGGGTTCCCTGCTCAGCAGGGTCGGCAGCGCCGAGTGGAACCTGCTGACGGACGAGGCCAGTTGGTCCGGCGAGCTCTACCGGATCCTGGGCCGCGACCCGGCCGCTCCCCCGCTCACCCTGGACGAACTGCCGTCACTGGTCGTGGACGAGGACCGGCCGAAGCTGACGGCGATGGTCACCGACTGCCTCGTCGACGCCCGGCCCATCGATGGCGAGTTCCGTATCGCCCGCCGGGCCGGCGACGTACGGACGGTGCACATGATGGGCGAACCGGTGCTCGACACCGACGGCAGCACCGCCTCGATGTGGGCCGTGCTGCGTGACGTCAGCGAACTGCGCCGCAGCCAGCGGGTGGTGAGCGAGACCCGTGACTCGCTCCACCACCGGCAGGACGCCGCGCAGAGCGAGCACCGGCTCGCGGTCGAACTGCAGGAGGCCGTGCTGCCGCCGCGGCGCGGCTCCCTGCGGCTCCCGCACCGGGGCGCCAGGGCCCTCGACCTCGCGTCCTCCCACGTGCCGGCGTCCACCCGCACGCTCATCGGCGGCGACTGGTACGACGCCCTCGAACTGACCGACGGTGAAACGCTTCTCAGCGTGGGCGACCTCACCGGCCAGGGAGTCGGCGTCACGTCGAACATGACCATGCTGCTTGGTGCCGTACGCGGCATGGCCATGGCCGGCGCGCAGCCGGGGCAGGTGATGGCCTGGCTGAACCAGTTACTCGACGCCACCGTGCAACCCGCCCTGGGCAGCGCCGTCTGCTGCCGTTACCGGCCCGCGAACCGCACCCTGGTGTGGGCGCAGGCCGGACACCCCGCCCCGCTGCTGTTCCGCGACGGGACGGGGCGCGTCCTGGACGCACCGGACGGCGTCCTGCTCGGCGCCACCTCGGGCGCCGTATACGGGCAGGCCGAAGAGATCCTCCGGGTGGGCGACCTGCTGCTCCTGCACACCGACGGGCTGGTGCCCGGGCACACCGGATCGGCGGCGGCGAACCTCCTGCTCGGCCTGGCACCGCGGCTGGCCGGGAGCCGCACCGCGGAGGACTGCGTACGGACCGTGGTCCAGGAGTTCGGCGAGGGCGAGCGCGAGGACAACGCCTGTGTGCTCGTCGCCAAGGTCGTGTCGTAGGGAACGTAGCTCGGGCTTGCCGGGACTCGGGCTTATCGGGGAACTCAGGCCTGCGCGCGGTTGCCGCCCCTGCCCTTCGTCTTCGGCAGGGCGAGCTTGATCTCCTCCCGCAGCTCCTGGATCCTCGGGTAGCCCGAGTACTCGGCGGTGAGCCGGTACATCTGGCGCAGCCGGTCCCAGGTGCGATGGGAGGAGTTGGACCCCATCGACACCAGGGCCAGTCGCGCGTACCGGTCCGCCTGTTCGGGGTCGTCCGCGATGAAGCAGGCCGACGCCATCGACAGGTAGTCGAAGATCTTCGACCGCTGCCGGCCGTCGACCCGCAGGGCCAGGGCCTTCTCCGCGTAGTGCTGGGCATGGGCGGCCGCGCCCGGCTCGAACTCGGCGAGCGTGCGGTAGGCCAGGGCCTGCATGCCGTAGAGGTCCTCCTCCTTGAAGGTCTGCATCCAGTCCGGCGGCGGTACGTCGGCCTTGTCGGAGACGAAGAGGTCCTCCGCCCGCCCGAGCGTGCGGCGCATCGCCTGGCCCTTGCCCATGGACGCCTGCGCCCAGGCCTCGATGGTGTAGAGCATCGCCCGGGTGCGCGGCAGCACCTCGTCTCCGGAGCCGGACGTGGCGAGCTTCATCAGGTCCAGGGCGTCGTCGGGCCGGCCCAGGTGCACCATCTGGCGGGCCGCGCGGGACAGGGCCTCGCCCGCGCGGGGGCGGTCCCCGCCCTCTCTGGCCGCGTGGGCGGCGATGACGAAGTACTTCTGGGCCGTGGGCTCCAGACCGACGTCGTGCGACATCCAGCCCGCGAGGACGGCGAGGTTGGCGGCGACGCCCCACAGGCGCCGCTGGAGGTGGGGTGGGTGACGGTAGGCGAGCATGCCGCCCACCTCGTTGAGCTGGCCCACCACGGCCTTGCGCTGGAGCCCGCCGCCGCGGGCCGCGTCCCAGGCACGGAACACCTCGACCGAGCGCTCCAGTTCCTCGATCTCCTGCGACCCGATGGGGGCGGCCTCGTAGCGGTCGAACCCAGCGGGGTCGGCGTGCAGGGGATGGTCGAGGTCGGGGGCGTCGGCAGCCAGGGAAGGGTCGGTGTGCAGCCAGTCGTACATGGCGCTGCTGAGTGCGGATCCCGCGGCGAGCGCGGCGCCCGCGCCCACCAAGCCGCGTCGGTTGAGCATGAGGTCCATTCCCGTGAATTCGGTGAGGACCGCAGCCGTCCGCTCGGGCGCCCACGGCACGCCGTCGGGAGCATCGGCGCTCCCGCCGCCCTGCCGTTTCCCCGCACGCCCGTGCCGGACCAGACCGAGGTCCTCGATGGTCACGACACGGCCGAGACGCTCGGTGAACAGAACCGCCAGCACCCGCGGCACCGGATCGCGCGGGATCTCTCCCATGTCGATCCACCGCCGCACCCGGGAGGTGTCGGTCGACAGCTGGGGGTGGCCCATGGCCGCCGCCTGCCGGTTGACCAGCCTCGCGAGTTCGCCTTTGGACCAGCCGGCCAGGCCGAACAGGTCCGCGAGCCGGGTGTTGGGTTGTCCGCTCACGTCAAGCCCCCAGGTTCTCGGCTGAGTTGACAGTAGCCCGGGGAGACTTGCCGGGCGACTATTCGCCAGGGTTCGCCAGGGTGCGCCAGATGGTGTGCCAGGGGCCATCCGGTGTCAGGTAGGAACGCGCCACCCCGACCCGGTCGCCAGGGGCACTCCCCAGGGTTCTCCCGGGCCTCCGGGCCGGGTGGTGCGCTGTCGTCGCAGGCACACGAAGGGATCTGTTTCGCCCATGTACGCAGCATCGTCCTCCGTGTCCGCACCGCCCCGGTCGCTGCACCCGCGTCCCACGGACAGCGGCCCCTACCTCGCCCCCGCGCGGCCGGCGGCCCCCGTGCTCGGTGCGGGCAGGGCCAGGCGCGGCACGGTCATCGGCACCCAACCGCTCAGCGGGAGACTCGACTTGTCCGGCCCCCAGGGCGCGCAGCTGCGCACGGCGATCGCGTCCGTGCACCGCATCTGCCCGGAGTTCGCCCCGGTGCAGGTCCTGCGCCGCAACGGACGGTCCGTGCTCCTGGTCGGTACGACCGGTCGGAGCACGGCTGTCGCCAAGTGTTTACTCGACCACTCCCCCGCCTGGTCCGAGCGGATCCGCCACGAGATAGCGGCGTACCGCTCGTTCGTCCGGCACCGCCCTCCCGTGCGGGCGCCGAGACTGATCGCGGCGGACCCGGACAACTGCACCCTGGTGATCGAGCGGATGCCGGGCCGGGTGGCGGCGCTCCAGCGGCATCCGGCGGAGGCACCGCCCCGGGCGGACATCAGAGCGGCACTCGGCGCGATCTGCCGGCTGAACGCCTGGCGCCCACCGGCGGGCACGTTCGACGCCCCGCTCGACTACGCGGCCCGGATCTCCCGGTACCACGAGCTGGGCCTGCTCACCGACCGGGACCTGGGCGACCTGCAGAAGCTGCTGCACGGCATCGCGCAGACGGCCGGGCGGCAGGGCATGGGCCAGTTCTGCCACGGCGACGCACTGCTGTCGAACATTCTCCTGTCACCGGCCGGTCCAGTGCTGGTGGATTGGGAGCATGCCGGCTGGTACCTGCCGGGCTACGACTTGGCGACGTTGTGGTCGGTGCTCGGGGACGCACCGGTCGCCCGCCGCCAGATCAGCCAGATCGCCCAGTCGGCGGGGCCTGCGTCCAGGGACGCCTTCCTGGTGAACCTGATGCTGGTGCTGACCCGTGAGATCCGTACCTACGAGACGGCCGTGCAGCGTTCCATGCACGACGCGGCCCCGGCGGCACCGGGCGCGGCCCACCCGGCTGCTGCGCCGTCCGGCGAGGAGCAGAGGTTGCTGCTGCGGCGGCTGCACGACGACTGCCAGTTGGCCCGGCGCGCCGTGCGCGCGGCGGTCGGCACTCGCTGACGGGGACGAAAGGGCCGCTGCACGCCTGACCCGGCGTGCAGCGGCCCTTTCGTGTGCGGTCGGTTTCGGCTCAGCCCTGCTGGAAGAGTTCCGCGGGCAGCGGCTTGAGGAGCGCGTAGAGGTCGTCCGTGATGGGACGGTCCCAGGCGGCGATGGTCACGAGGACGTTGTCGCTGCGGTCGAACTGCACGCAGGAGATCCGGCTCTCGGAGAGCTTGACGCGCCGCACGATCAGGAGGTTGTCGCCCTGCATCACCGGTACGTCCTCGGTGCTGACGACGGTGACCTCCTCGTCGTTCTCCAGGGCGAGCAGCAGCTGGGCGACCTCGAAGGGGACCTCTCCCTCGGGGACCTCGCGGGCCGGGGAGCCCTCCGGCAGATTGCCGATGATCATCGCGGGGCCGCGACCGCCGAACAGGTCGTAGCGCAGGAAGACGCCCTGGCAGGTGCCGTCGGGCGCGGGCAGCAGTCCCGCACCGAGGTTGCCGGGCCAGTCGCCCGGGTCCATGGCCAGTACGTCGAAGTCGGGCCCGGCGGGAGTGGCGCTGCGGCGGCGGAGGAACGACATGTCGCCCATGGTACGTGCCCCGGCCTGCGAAGTGCGGGGCGGGCGGCGGTCCGGACGGCCCGGGTCGCCGCCTGGTGCCGTGCGCGGTTCGAGGCCGCTGGGCCGGTGGCGGGCGGCTCAGGCCGGCGCCTTGTGCCGCTGGTGGTGGCGGGCCACTCGGGCGCGGTGGCCGCAGCGGCGTGTGCACCCCTCCGGACGTGGGTGCTTCTTGAGGAAGTACCGCACGCAGCGCGGCGCGTGGCAGGCCAGCAGCCGGTCGCGGTCGGGCTCGCGGGGAAGGTGATCATGGCGTTGCGCGAGGGCCGTGATGAGGTCGTCGTCGGCGCGTACGGGCGTCTGCCGGACGGCCGGGGGGCTTCGGGCCGGTCCAGGACCGGCTCGGCGGGGGTGCGGGCGTGTCTTCGGGCCAGTCCAGGACCAGCACGGCCGGGGTGCGGGCGGCGGCCTCGTCGAGAAGCCGCACCGTTTCCCGCCACCGCATGAGGCGGCCCGCGTCCGCGGAGCTGGGCTCGCCGGGTCGGACGGCCCGGGCGAAGAGCGCCCGCACGGGCGGCCCGCAGCTCGCGCCCGGCGGCGAGCCGCGCGGCGTCGGCGGTGCACCCGGCAGTGCCGCCATCACCGGCCGCCGGCCGCGGTGCCGTGCCGTGCCGGTGGCGGTGTCCTCGCGATCACCTCGGCGGGCGGAGTCGGCGGTGACGGCCGGGGTGTCCGTATGGCCGGACCGGTTGCGGGCGGTGCGCGGCAGGACCTCGGGGTGGGCCCGGGCCCAGGCGGTCAGGTTCACCCGGGCGGTCACGTGGTCGGTGACGCCGCCGTTGCCGTCGTGGCGGATGGTGAGGGCCAGGTCGAGGGCGAGCCGGGCGTCCGCGCCGATCGGATCCCGCATGCGGCTGATGACCGGCACGGCTGTGTCCATGAGGGCGAGATCAGTCCACGGAGGACGCCGGCGGCACCACGGCGACGGGGCTCGCGGCGTGCAGCAGGACGGCGTGGGTGACCGAGCCCATCATGCGCACGGGTGAGAGCAGACGCCGCCGGTGGCGGCCCACGACGACGAGGCCGGCGTCCCGGGAGGCCGCGACGAGGTGGCCTGCCGCGTCGCCCGCCGCCGGGATCAGCTGGATCGGGACGTCGGGATGCCGCTCGCGGTACGGGGCGAGGAAGCCGTCGGCGAGGACCCGGGTCTCGTCCTCGATGACGTCCTGGTCGACGATCGGCGGGGGCATCTCCCCGGGCATCATCCAGGGCTGCGCGGGCCAGGGGTAGGCGGCGACCGCCTGGAGCCGGGCACCGCGCCGGGCGGCCTCGGCGAAGGCGAACTCGAGTGTGGCCTCGTCGGGGCCGTCCACTTTCAGTCCGACGACCACGCGCGGGCCGGGACCGCCCGATGACTCGCCGTGGACCTCTCGTCCCGGCCGGGGCACCACGACGACGGGGCATTCGGCGTCGCGGGCGGCGGCCATGCTGTTGGAGCCGAGCAGCAGACTGGCGAAGCCGCCGCGGCCCCGGGAGCCGAGCACCAGCAGCTGGGCGGTGGCCCCCAGTTCGGGCAGGACCGCACCGGCCGCGCCCTCCAGGCCGACGTACTCCGTGTCCGGCCGGTCGGCGCGGCCCTCCAGGTGGGTGCGGACCCGGGTGAGAACGGGGTCGTCCTGCGGGTCCACGGGCCCGGCGGCCAGGACTTCGGGCTGTGCCCAGTGGGCGTACTGGCGGACGTGCGCCACGCGCAGGGGTGCCGCGCGCCGGCGAGCGGCGTCGACAGCCCACTCCAGGGCGCGCAGGCTGTCGTCCGAACCGTCGACCGCCGCGACGACGGGCAGGGTGCTCATGGGTCCTCACCTCCGGGATCCGGCCGTCCCCTCCTGGGGGTCAGCCTGACTCAGGCGGTGGCTCCGGGAAGTCGCCTCCGGTCGCGTGTCCGGAAATGGGGGCGGAACGCCCCCGGATCGGCCGTCGGCTCCCGGCCGTCCGGAAGGGTTCGGCCCGTCCTCAGGGGAGAGGAGTCCGGCCCGTCCTCAGGTGAGGTCGAACTCTCCCTCCCGCGCTCCCGACACGAACGCGCCCCACTCGGCGGGTGTGAAGATCAGCGAAGGGCTCTCCGGGCGGGCACTGTTCCGCATGGCGATGAAGCCCTCGACGAAGGCGATCTGGACATCCCCCCGCCCTCGGCTGCTGGACTGCCACTGTGCGTTGGTGAGGTCCAGCTCCGGCTTGTCCCAGCCCGTGAGTGGGCGTTGCTGGGTGGTGGTCTCGGCCACGTCCGTGCTCCTCCCGGTTCGTCGTCCGCGGCCAGCCTAGCGATCGTGTCCCACGGCCAACAGGGCACGTGAGGGGGACCTTTCAGGAGTCGGGGGGCCGGTCGCCCACGAGCCACATGGAGAAGAACTGCGATCCGCCGCCGTAGGCGTGTCCGAGGACCCTGCGCGCCCCGTCCACCTGGTGTTCTCCGGCCTGCCCACGCACCTGGAGCGCCGCTTCCGCGAAGCGGATCATGCCGGAGGCGCCGATGGGGTTGGTGGACAGCACGCCGCCCGACATGTTGACGGGCAGGTCCCCGTCCAGCTCGGTCACGCCCGCCTCGGTGAGCTTCCAGCCCTCGCCCTCGCCTGCGAAGCCGAGATTCTCCAGCCACATGGGCTCGTACCAGGAGAACGGCACGTAGATCTCGGCGCCGTCGATCTCGCGGCGGGGATCGCCGATCCCGGCCTGCCGGTAGACGTCGGCTGCGCAGTCCTGCCCGGCCCTCGGGGAGACGAAGTCCTTGCCGGCGAAGAGGGTCGGTTCGCTGCGCATCGCGCCGCCGAGCATCCAGGCCGGTGGCCGTGGTGCCCGGGCGGCCCCGGCGCGGTCGGTGAGGATCATGGCGCAGGCCCCGTCGGAGGAGGGGCAGGTCTCCGAGTAGCGGATCGGGTCCCACAGCATGGGCGAGGCCATGACCTTGTCCAGGGTGATGTCGTGTTCGTGCAGGTGCGCGTAGGGGTTCTTGAGCGCGTTGCGGCGGTCCTTGTAGGCGACGAGGGCGCCGATCGTCTCGGGTGCTCCGCTGCGGCGCATGTACGCGCGGATGTGCGGCGCGAAGAATCCGCCGGCCCCGGCGAGCAGGGGCTGCTGGAAGGGGATCGGGAGGGAGAGGCCCCACATGGCGTTGGACTCGGACTGCTTTTCGAAGGCGAGGGTGAGGACCGTGCCGTGGACGCGGGCCGCGACGAGGTTCGCGGCGACGAGCGCGGTGGAGCCGCCGACGGAGCCGGCGGTGTGCACGCGGAGCATGGGCTTGCCGACGGCACCGAGGGCGTCGGCGAGGTAGAGCTCCGGCATCATGACGCCCTCGAAGAAGTCGGGCGCCTTGCCGATGACGACGGCGTCGATGTCGGCCCAGGTCAGCTCGGCGTCCCGGAGGGCGCGCAGGGCCGCTTCCCGGACCAGTCCGGCGAGGGACACGTCCCGGCGTGCCGCGACGTGCCTGGTCTGGCCGATGCCGACGACGGCCACGGGCTCCTTGCTCATCGGGGTTCCCCTTCGAGTACGGCGACCAGGTTCTGCTGGAGGCAGGGGCCGGACGTGGCGTGGGCGAGGGCGCGGTCGGACTCGCCGCGGTGGATGCGGGCGGCGGCTTCTCCGATGCGGATGAGACCGGCGGCCATGATCGGGTTGGCGGCGAGGGCGCCGCCGGAGGGGTTCACGTCCACGTCCTCGCCCAGCCGGAGGGCCTTGCGCAGGACGATCTCCTGTGCGGAGAAGGGCGCGTGCAGTTCGGCGGTGTCGACGGGCGGCTCGAAGGCTCCGGCGCGCTCGGCGGCCAGGCGGGTGGACGGCGAGTCCGTCAGGTCGCGTACGCCGAGGCCGTGGGCCTCGATGCGGTGGTCGATGCCGCGGATCCAGGCGGGGCGTGCGCACAGGTCACGGGCCCGGTCCCCCGCTGCGAGGATCACGGCGGCGGCGCCGTCGCCGATGGGCGGGCAGTCGCCGGTGCGCAGGGGCCGGACGAGGTGGTCGCCCTGCGGCACGGCGCCGCGCAGCTGTGCGTGCGGGTTGGCAGCGGCGGCCTCACGGTTGCGGGCCGCGACGGCGGCGAGGGCGGGCTCGTCGGTGTCGCCGGCGTCGATGAGGGCCTGCGCCTGGAGCGCGGCGAGGGCCACGGCGTCGGGCCACAGGGGTGCCACGTAGTAGGGGTCGAGCTGCCGGGTCAGGACGTCGCGGACCGAGCCGGGCGAGGACTTGCCGTAGGAGTAGACCAGGGCGGTGTCGGCGTCGCCGGTGAGGAGTTTCGTCCAGGCCTCGTACAGGGCCCAGGCGCCGTCCATCTCGACGTGCGACTCGGAGATCGGGGGCCAGGCGCCGACGCCGTCGAGGGCGAGGGTGAAGGAGAAGGCGCGGCCGGCGAGGTAGTCGCTGGAACCGGAGCAGGTGAAGCCGATGTCGGCGGTCTTCAGGCCGGTCCGGTCGAGGACCTCGTGCAGCACCGGCATCAGCATCTCCACCTCGGAGAGCTCCTCGCTGGTGCGCCGGTGGCCGGTCTGGGCGAAGGCGACGACGGCGATCTCGCGGTCCCGCGGTGCGCTCGTCACAGCAGCTCCTTGTAGGTGTCGTAGTCCGCGTCGGGTTCGCCCGTGGGCCGGTAGTGGTCGGGGTAGCGGGCGCCCTCGGTCCAGACGGGTTCGACGCGCAGGCCCATGCGGACCTCGTCGTAGGGGATGCCGCCGATCCGTCCGTGCAGCGCGAGGTCGGCGCCGTCGAGGGCGATGTGGGCGTAGACGTACGGCACCTCGATGTCGAGGTTCTTCGCCTTGATGTTGACGATGCAGAACGTGGTCACGGTGCCGCGCGGCCCCACCTCGACCTGTTCGGAGGTGGCGACCCCACAGGTGGGGCACGCGCCCCGCGGGGGGACGTACACCTTGCGGCAGGACGGGCAGCGTTCGCCGACGGTGCGCCGGCCGGAGAGGGATGTGATGTAGGCGGTCTGGGCGCGCCCCGGCGAGTAGGTGTAGTCGAGGCGGGCGGCGGCGACGATGCCGGTGACGGGGTCCTCGAACTCGCCGGTGTGTCCCGTCGGTTCGGCCCGGTGGCCGTCGTAGGGCTCGAAGCAGGCGATGTCGGTGATGGCGCCGGTGCGCTCGCCCGCCCAGCGGATGCGGACCGGCATGCCGGTGTGCACGGCGGCGGGGCCGGGGGCGTCGAGGGCGTGCAGGAGGGCGGTGTCGGCGCCGTCGAGGCGGACCAGGACCCAGGCGAAGGGGGTGGTGAGGGGCTGGCCGCGGCGGGGAGCGGGGTTCCAGGCCCAGGTGGTGACCGTGCCGGTGGGGGCGACCTCGACCAGGTCGCCGAGTTCCTCGGCGGTGACGGGGTCGTACTCGACGGGCGGGACGAGGACGCGGCCGTCGACGGTGCGGACGCCGAGGACGACGCGTTCGCGCAGGCCGGTCAGGAACGCGCTCTGGACGGGGCCGAGGGAGCGGGTGAAGGGGAACTCGACGACGAGGGGGGCTTTGAGGACTTCGGGCATGCCGGAGGGCTCCTTCGGTCGGGCGCGCATGGTCAGGCTCTTTGAACGCGCACGGTCGGGGCTCGCTTGAACCCGCACGGCCGGGCTCGCTTGAACCCGCACGGTCAGGCTCGCTTGAAGACGGGCGGTCGCTTCTCCGCGAAGGCGCGGGCGCCCTCCTTGGCGTCGGCGGTGTCGAAGATCGGCCAGCCGCGGGCGAGTTCGGCGGCGAGGCCGTCGGGCTCGGTCATCCCGGCGGTCTCGTAGACGGAGGCCTTGACGGCTTCGACGGCCAGCGGGCCGCAGGAGTTGATCCGCTCGGCGATCTCCAGCGCGGTGTCGAGTGCCGTGCCGTCGGGGACGACGCGGCCGACCAGGCCGATGGCGGCGGCCTCGCGGGCGGTGTAGGGGCGGCCGGTGAGGAGCATCTCCAGGGCGTGGGTGCGCGGGATCTGGCGTTGCAGGCGGACCGTGGAGCCGCCGATCGGGAACAGGCCTCGTCTCACTTCGAACAGGCCGAAGGTGGCGGACTCGGCGGCGACCCGGATGTCGGTGCCCTGGAGCATCTCGGTGCCGCCCGCGACGCACGCCCCCTCCACGGCGGCGATCACCGGTTTGCGCGGGCGGTGATGGCGCAGCATCGCCTTCCAGTGCAGGTCGGGGTCGGCCTTGAGCCGGTCGCGGTACTCCTGACCGGCCATGCCGTTCCCGGCGAGGGCCTTGAGATCCATGCCGGAGCAGAACGAGCCGCCCGCGCCGGTGAAGACGATCGAGCGGACCGAGTCGTCCGCATCGGCCTCCAGCCACCCGTCGTGGAGGCCGACGAGCATCGGCAGCGAGAGCGCGTTCCTGGCTTCCGGCCTGTTGAGCGTGAGCACCAGTGTGGCGCCTTCGCGCTGCACGGTGAGGTGTTCCGTCCCGCCCATGGCGAACTCCCGTCTCCTGGAACGAGAACAGGTTGCAGTAGGGCGGGAAGCACTTCAAGGGTTTTCTGACAGTCAGTCAGATTCTTTCGCGGAGACCCTTCACAGTTGGACCGCCCTTTGCTCTGATGACCGGCGAACCGTCCGATGCCAGGCACGCCCGGGGTCAGGAGGAGCGGTGGAGTACAACCTTGCCGACCTGTTCGAGTCGGTCGTCGACGTCGTCCCCGGCCGTGAGGCGCTGGTGTACGCCGACCACCCCGGCACGGGCGCGGAGCGACGTCTGACGTACGCGGAACTGGACGCGGCGGCCGACCGCGTCGGCCACCACCTGCTCGACAGCGGGATACGCCCCGGCGAGCACCTCGGGCTCCACCTCTACAACGGTGTGGAGTACCTGCAGACGGTGCTGGGCTGCCTGAAGGCGCGGATCGTGCCGGTCAACGTCAACTACCGCTATGTGGAAGAAGAGTTGGTGTACCTCTACCGGGACGCGGATCTGGCGGCGCTGGTCTTCGACGCCGAGTTCACGGCCCGGGTGGCGGCGGCGCGCCCCCGGGCGGAGAAGCTGCGGCATCTGATCCGGGTGGGGGCCGCGGCGCCGGAAGCCGCAGAGGTGCCCTGTGTGGAGTTCGCAGAGGTGGAGGCCGCCGGATCGCCCGAGCGCGGTTTCCCGGCCCGCTCGGCCGACGACCAGTTCATCATCTACACCGGCGGGACGACCGGCATGCCCAAGGGCGTGATGTGGCGGCAGGAGGATCTGTTCTTCGCGGGCCTCGGTGGCGGCGCCCCGACCGGGGAGCCGGTGAAGAAGCCGGAGGAGCTCGCCGAGCGGGTCGCGGCGGGCGGCGCGGGGATCACGTTCTTCCCGACGGCCCCGCTGATGCACGGCACCTCCACCCTCACCGCGTTCATCGGCTTCAACTTCGGGCAGCGGGTCGTCATCCACCGCAAGTTCGTGCCCGAGGAGGTGCTGCGGACCGTGGAGAAGGAGAGGGTCAGCAGCATCTCGCTGGTGGGCGACGCCATGCTGCGGCCGCTGATCGACGCGCTGAGCGGACCGCTGCGGCACATCGACCGCTCCTCGCTGTTCAGCGTGTCGTCGTCCGGCGCGATCATGTCGGACACCGTGCGCCGGCAGTTCCAGGCGCTGGTGCCGAACGCCATGCTGCTGAACAACTTCGGCTCCTCGGAGTCCGGCTTCAACGGGACGGCGACCGAGGACTCCGGCCCGGAGCGGGGTTTCCGGGTGCGGGTCAACGCGCGCACCCAGGTGGTCGACCCGGCCACGTACGCGCCGGTGCCGGCCGGTGAGGTGGGCCGGATCGCCCAGTGCGGACATGTGCCGCTCGGCTACTACAACGACCCGGTCAAGACCGCCGCGACCTTCTTCGTCAGGGGCGGCGAGCGGTGGGTGCTGCTCGGCGACATGGCCACCGTCGACGAGGAGGGCGTTGTCACCGTCCTGGGCCGGGGCTCGCAGTGCATCAACACCGGCGGCGAGAAGGTGTACCCGGAGGAGGTCGAGCAGGCCCTCAAGTCCCACCCGGACGTCTACGACGCGCTGGTGGCCGGGGTGCCGGACCCTCGGTGGGGCCACCATGTGGCGGCGGTGGTGCAGCTGCGCGAGGGCGCGGCGCGGCTGTCGCTGGAGGACATCCGGACGCACTGCCGTGACCGGCTCGCCGGCTACAAGATCCCGCGCCGCCTGGTGATCACCGAGTCGATCCGGCGGTCGCCGAGCGGCAAGGCGGACTACCGGTGGGCTCGGCAGGTGGCGGTGGCTGCGGACGGGTGATTCTCCGGCCGGAACATTGAACCGGGGATGACGTGCGGACGTACTGGTGGTGGCAGGCTCGGTCTCCGGGCTCTGTCAGCCATGCCAGCAGGACCGCACGGAAGGACCACCGGGTGTCGCTCTTCACTCGCTCCCGTCAGCTCTCGGACCCGACCGAGGGTGGAGCGGAACCGGATGACGACACGGCGGCAAGGGAACAGGCCGGGAAACAGGCCGAAGCGGAGAAGCCGGAGGCGGAACCGGACACGGTCGTGGAGACGGAACCGGACACCGCCCCGGAGGCGGAACCGGACGCGACCGTGGACGCAGACCCGGACACGGCCCCCGGCACGGGTTCCGACGGGTCCCCCGGTCCGGTGAAGCCCGGCTGGTTCGGCTGGCGGCGCCTCTACCCCCGTGCGGCACGCGGCGTCAGCGTGGGGACCACCGTGCTGGCGGGTGCCCTCGTGCTGTTCGCGCTGCTCGTGCCGAACCAGGTCGAGAAGGTCGAGTTCGCGTCGTTCGTCAGGATTCCCGCCGAGGGCGTGCTGCTCGCGGGCCTGCTGCTCGCGCTGCCGCCGACGGCCCGCCGGATCACGGCCGTGGTCGTGGGTGCGTTCCTCGGGCTGGTCACGATCCTCAAGTTCGTGGACATGGGCTTCTACCAGATCCTGGCCCGCCCCTTCGACCTGGTGCTGGACTGGATCCTGATCGAGAACGGCACGGACTTCCTGAGGGAGACGTTCGGCCGTACCGGCCAGGTGCTGGCCGTGACCGGCGTGATCGCCCTGTTCGTCGCGGTGCTGGTCCTCACGACCCTCTCCGTGGTACGGCTGACCCGCCTGATGGTCCGGCACCGGCCCGTCGCCGCCCGTACGACGCTGATCCTCGGCACGGCGTGGATCACCTGCATGACCCTGGGCCTGCAGATCGGCACGGTGCCGATCGCCACCAAGGGCAACGCGGAGTTCCTGGGCAACCGGGTGGAGCAGGTCCGGGCGGGCCTGAAGGACGCTCGGGTCTTCGAGAAGCAGGCCGCCGTCGACGCCTTCGCCAAGACGCCCCCCGACCAGTTGCTCACGGGACTGCGCGGCAAGGACGTCCTGTTCACGTTCATCGAGAGCTACGGCCGGGTCGCGATCGACGACCCGGCGATGGCACAGCAGACCGACGCGGTCCTCAAGGAGGGCACCGGTCGGCTGAAGGCGGCCGGGTTCGAGTCGCGCAGCGGCTGGCTGCAGGCGCCGGTGACGGGCGCGGGCAGCTGGCTCGCCCACTCGACCTTCCTGTCCGGGCTGTGGATCAAGAACCAGCAGCGGTACCGCAACCTGACCACGAGCGACCGCATGACGCTGACGAAGTACTTCGGGAAGACGGGCGCCTGGCGGACCGTCGGCATCGTGCCGGGGGTACGGCGGGCCTGGCCGGAGGGGAAGTACTTCGGCCTGGACCACATCTACGACTCCGAGCACCTCGGCTACCACGGCCCGTACTTCAGCTGGACGCCCGTGCCCGACCAGTTCAGCATGGAGGCCTTCCAGCGGCTGGAGCACGGCAAGAAGGACCGCGAGCCGATCATGGCGGAGATCATCCTGGCGTCGAGCCACAACCCCTGGTCCCCCATCGCGCGGATGATCGACTGGGACGACCTCGGCGACGGCTCGGTGTTCCACCGGATCAAGAAGGAGGGCACCGACCCCACGGAGGTCTGGAAGGACCCGGAGAAGGTGCGCACCGAGTACCGGCGGGCCATCGAGTACTCGATCCGGAGCCTGACCGAGTGGGTCGAGCGCTACGGCGACGAGGACACGGTGCTGGTCTTCCTCGGCGACCACCAGCCGGTGCCGACCGTCACCGCCGGGGACACCGGCAAGGACGTGCCGATCACCATCGTCGCCAAGGACAAGAAGGTGCTGGACCGGGTGGCCGGCTGGAACTGGACGGACGGCCTCAAGCCGGCCGCGAACGCCCCCCGGTGGGGTATGGACAAGTTCCGCGACCGCTTCATGACGGCGTACGGTCCGCAGGGCTGAGGAAGTCCTCCACGGCCGCGAGGAACTCCTTCGGGCGGGCCTCGTGCACGAGATGTCCCGCGTCGACGGTGATGTGCCGGGCGTCGGGGAGCAGTTCCGCGAAGGCGGCCATCTGCTCCTGCGGGACGAGGCTGCTCGGACCGCCGCCGATCAGCAGCGTGGGGCTCGTGATCCGCCCCATGTGGTCCCACCACACGGGGTTCGGTGCGTTGCGCTGTTCGTCGGTGGCGAGGATCATCGCCCAGTCGTACGGCAGGTCCCCGCCGGGCCGTTCGGCGGGTGGGCGCGGCGGGTCCAGCGGGAAGGGCGCGGGCACGTCCTCCAGGACGAGCCGCCGGACGAGTCCCGGGCCGCGCTGGGCGAGCAGGTAGGCGACGGCACCGCCGAGCGAGTGGCCCACGACATCGGCGCGCTCGATGCCGAGCGCGCCGAGGAAGGCGTGGATGTCGTCGCGCAGGGTCTCGTACGCGTATCCGCCGGGCCAGTCGCTGCGGCCGTGTCCGCGCAGATCGGGGGCGTACACCCGGCGGGGTCCCGTTGCCCCCGCGGCGAGGGCGGGGGCGATCTCCGCCCAGTCGGTGCCGTCGGCCCCGCGGGCGTGCAGCAGCAGGAGGGGCGGTGCGTCCTGCGGTCCCCAGACGCGGTAGGCCTGGGTGATGCCGTTCGCCCGTACGGTGCGCGGTCGGTTGTCCATTCCGGCACGGTAAGCGGGGGGCGGTGCCGGGCCGGGGCCGCTTCGCCAACAGCAGAGGGGTGCCCGCTGCGTCAGGAGAAGAAGCCGGCCACGCGCCGCACGAACCGGTCCGGGTCGTCGAGCCACGGGTAGTGTCCCGCACCCGGCTGCACCGCGAACCCGGCGGCCGGGAAGGCCTGTGCTGCCTGCCGGGCGAGCGCCGGACGCGGGCCGCCGTCGACTCCACCGGCCAGGACGAGCACGGGGGTTGTCACCCGGGCGAGCGCACTGCGGGTCGCGTCCGGTTCGTAGGCGCCGTCGGCGCCGTAGATCTCCGCCGCGTCGTCGTTGGTCTCGGTCTCCTCACGGTCGGCGTGGGCGCGGGCGGCGTCGTCCCACCGCCCGTAGAAGAACGGGAGGAACGCCGGGTCGAAGTCGCCCCTGCCCTCCAGCCAGGCCTCGAACGGCGGGAACGCGTCCGCGAACCAGGGTTCGGACGCGCGCAGTCGGGCCGCCGTCAGCCGGTCCCCGGCCGTCGCCGGCATGCCGAGGGCCCATGGCGTGGCGGTGATCAGCGCCAGCCGTCCCAGCCGCTGCGGATGCCGGGCCGCGTACAGCATGGCGAGACTGCCGCCCGCCGAGTGCGCGAGCACGTCCATCCGCTCCCGTCGCAGCTGGAGCCGCAACGCCTCGACGTCGTCCACGAGCCGGTCGCAGCGGTAGGTGCCCGGGTCCGCCGGCACCTCGGACTCCCCCGTGCCGCGCAGGTCGAGCAGCACCAGCTGCCGATGGGCGTCCAGGCCGCCCAGGTTCCCCAGGTAGGCGGAGGCCCGCATGGGGCCGCCGGGCAGCACGACGAGCGGCTCGCCCTCGCCGCGCAGGTGATAGGTGAGTCGGGTCCCGTCCGGGGCACGGAAGATCGGCATACCGCCGATCCTGGTGTCCGGGGCCGGTCCGGCACAACCGGGTTCCCCGGCTCGTGCGCGCTACCGCTTCCCGAGGTCGTTCCTCAGTTCCCGCTTGAGGATCTTCCCGCTGGCGTTGCGCGGGAGTTCCGCCACGAACACCACTCGCTTCGGCGCCTTGAAGTGGGCGAGCTTTCCGCGGACGTGGTCGATCAGTTCCGCCTCGGAGACGTCGCCGCGCGGGACGACGACGGCCGTCACCGCCTCGATCCACCGCTCGTCCGGCAGGCCGACGACCGCGGCCTCGGCGACTGCGGGGTGGGTGTACAGCGCGTCCTCGACCTGGCGTGAGGCGACGACGACGCCACCGGAGTTGATGACGTCCTTCACCCGGTCGACGATCGTGTAGTAGCCGTGCGCGTCGCGTACCGCGAGGTCGCCGGAGCGGAACCAGCCGTCGCGGAAGGCCTCGGCCGTCTCCTCGGGCTTGTCCCAGTAGCCCTCGCACAGTTGCGGGGAGCGGTAGACGATCTCGCCGGGGGTGCCGTCGGGTACGTCCCTGCCGTCCTCGTCGACGACGCGCGCGTCGACGAACAGCACAGGCCGGCCGCAGGAGTCCATCCGGCCCTTGTGTTCGTCGGGCGCGAGTACGGTCGCGAGGGGGCCGATCTCGCTCTGGCCGAAGCAGTTGTAGAAGGCCAGGCCCGGCAGGCGCTCCCGGAGCCGTTCGAGTACGGGGACCGGCATGACCGACGCGCCGTAGTAGGCCTTGCGCAGTCCGCTCAGGTCGCGGGTGGCGAAGTCGGGGCGTCCGGCCAGGGCGATCCAGACGGTGGGCGGCGCGAACAGGCTGTCCGTGCGGCCCGATTCGATCAGGTCGAACAGCCGGTCGCCGTCGGGTGCGTCGAGGATGATGTTCGTCGCGCCGACGGTGAGGTAGGGCAGCAGGAAGACGTGCATCTGCGCCGAGTGGTACAGCGGCAGGGAGTGTGCGGGGCGGTCGCCCGCACTGAGGTCGAGAGCGGTGATCGCGCTCAGGTACTCGTGCACCAGGGCCCGGTGCGTCATCATCGCGCCCTTGGGCAGGGCGGTCGTGCCGGACGTGTACAGCAGTTGCACGAGGTCTTCGGTGCGCGGCTCGGGGCCGTCGTACGCGGGCGCCCGGGGCAGCCGCGCGAGCAGCGAGTCGTCGGCGTCCCGCAGGGGCAACGCCCGTACGCCTTGCGGCAGGTGCGGCGCGAGGTCCGGGTCGGTGAGGACGAGGGAGCTGCCGGACTGGCCGACGATGTAGGCGAGGTCGTCGCCGGTCAGGTTCTGGTTGACGGGCACGTGCACCAGCCCGGCGCGGGCGCAGGCCAGGAAGGCGATCAGGTAGGCGTCGGAATTGTGGCCGTAGGCGCCGACCCGGTCCCCGGGGGTAAGCCCCTGGTCGAGGAGGACGCTCGCCGCGCGGGAGACTGCGGTGTCGAGTTCGTCGTACGTCCAGCTCCGCTCGGCGTACTCCACCGCGACGCGCGCCGGTGTTCGCCGGGCGCTGCGCCGCAGGACCGCGTCGACCGTGCTGCCGTGTCCGGGCGTCGTCATGACACATGATCCTCCGTTCACCGCCCGTGGAGGTCAAGGACCCCGGTGGCGGGAGGAGCCGGGCGGGTTCACACCGGGCGCGTCCGGCCCTCCCAGTACGGTTCCCGCAGCCGTCGTTTGTACAGCTTGCCGTTGGGGTCGCGGGGCATCTCGGTGATGAAGTCGACGCTCCGGGGCCGCTTGTAGCCGGCGAGTCGGTGGGCGCAGTGGTCGAGGAGGTCGGCGGCGAGGGCGGGTCCGGGACGGTGTCCGGGGGCCGGTTCCACGACCGCCTTGACCTCCTCGCCCCAGTCGTCGTGCGGGATTCCGAAGACGGCGGCGTCCGCGACGGCCGGGTGGGCGAGCAGGACCGACTCGATCTCGGCCGGGTAGATGTTGACGCCGCCGGAGATGATCAGGTCGATCTTGCGGTCACGCAGGAAGAGGTAGCCATCCTCGTCGAGGTGGCCGAGGTCGCCGACGGTGAAGAAGTCGCCGATGCGGTTCTTGCGGGTCTTGGCCTCGTCCTTGTGGTACGAGAAGCCGCCGGTGTTCATCTTCATGTACACGGTGCCGAGTTCACCGGGCGGCAGCCGGTTGCCGTCGTCGTCGAAGACCGCGAGTTCGCTGATGGGCCAGGCCTTGCCGACGGTGCCGGGCTTCTTGAGCCAGTCCTCGGCGGTGGCGAAGGCGCCGCCGCCCTCGCTGGCGGCGTAGTACTCCTCCACACAGGGGCCCCACCAGTCGAGCATGGCCCGTTTGACATGGTCGGGGCAGGGCGCGGCGCCGTGGATGGCGTGCCGCATCGAGGAGACGTCGTAGCGGTCCTTCACCTCGTCGGGCAGGGCCAGCAGCCGGTGGAACTGGGTGGGGACCATATGGGTGTGGGTGCAGCGGTGGGCGTCGATGAGGCGGAGCATCTCCTCGGGTGTCCACTTGTCCATGAGGACCAGCCGGTGCCCGATGTGCAGGGACGCGCCGGCGAACTGGAGCACGGCCGTGTGGTAGAGCGGCGAGCAGACCAGGTGCACGTTGCCGTCGAACGGGCGGATGCCGAAAATGCCGAGGAACCCGCCGAGGTAGGCCTCCTCCGGCGGTTTCCCGGGCAGCGGGCGGCGGATGCCGCGGGGGCGTCCGGTGGTGCCCGAGGTGTAGTTCATGACCCAGCCGAGGGTGCGGTCGGCGGGCGGTGACTCGGGCTGTCCGGTGAGGAGTTCGGCGTACGGCCGGAAGCCCTCGACGGTGCCGACGGCATACCGGTGAGTGTGCGGCAGACCGGCCTCGTCGGCGGCGTCGCGGGCCGCGTCGGCGAAGCGCTCGTGGGCGAGGAGGACCTTGGCCCCGGAGTCGGAGACGATCCAGGCGATCTCCGGTCCGACCAGGTGGTGGTTGACGGGCACGAGGTAGAACCCGGCCTGGCTGGCGGCGAGGTACGCGGTGAGGAACTCGACGCCGTTGGGCAGGACCACCGCGAAGGTGTCGCCGCGGTGCAGCCCGGCCGCGCGCAGGCCGTGCACGAGCCGGTTGGCGGCGGCGTGCAGGCGCCCGGCGGTCCACTCCTCACCGTCGGGGGCGACCATGACCGCGCGGTCGGGTTCGGCGGTGGCCTCGGCCCAGAAGCCCACGGGAGCACGGGTGTTCACTGTCCGCTCCTTCCGGCGATGCGGTTGACGCGGTCCACGGCCCGCTCGAAGCCGCGGGTGAGGTCGTCGAAGACCGCCTGGACGCTGCGCTCGCTGGTCATCCGGCCGACGATCTGGCCGACCGGGGTGCCGAGCAGCGGGTCGACCTCGTACTTCTGGATGCGCGACACGGCCTCGGCGACCAGCAGCCCCTGCAGGGGCATGGGGAGGGTGCCAGGCCCGTCCGGGTCGTCCCAGGCGTCGGTCCACTCGGTGCGCAACTGGCGTGCCGGTTTGCCGGTCAGCGCCCGGGAGCGGACCGTGTCTCCGGAGCCGGCCGCGAGGAGCTTGCGGGTCAGGGCGGGTGAGTGGAGGTCCGCTTCCGTGGTGGTCAGCCACAGGGAGCCCAGCCACACCCCTTGGGCACCGAGGGCGAGCGCGGCGGCCACCTGCTGCCCGCTGCCGATGCCGCCGGCGGCCAGCACGGGCAGCGGAGCGACGGCGTCGACGACCTCCGGGGTGAGCACCATGGAGGCGATCTCGCCGGTGTGGCCGCCCGCCTCGTAGCCCTGTGCCACGACGATGTCGATCCCGGCGTCCCGGTGCTTGCTGGCGTGCCGGGCGCTGCCCGCGAGTGCGGCGACCAGGACGTCCTGGTCATGGGCGCGGGCGATGACGTCGGCGGGCGGTGAGCCGAGGGCGTTGGCGAGGAGCCGGATCGGGTAGTCGAAGGCGACGTCGAGCTGGCTGCGGGCGACCTGCTCCATCCAGCCCGTGATGCGCCAGCCGGACGCCTCGCCCTCGGCGAGCTCGGGCACGCCGTGCTGGGCGAGGGTGTCCCGGACGAACTGCCGGTGGCCCTCGGGGATCATCGCCTCGACGTCGGCCTCCGTGACGCCTTCGACCTTCTTCGCCGGCATGACGACGTCCAGGCCGTACGGCCTGCCGTCGACGTGTGCCTCGATCCAGTCCAGGTCGCGTTTGAGTTCGCCGGGAGCGGTGTAGCGGACCGCGCCGAGCACGCCGAAGCCGCCGGCCCGGCTGATGGCCGCGGCGACGGCGGGGAACGGCGTGAAGCCGAAGACGGCGTGCTCGATTCCCAGTGTCTGGCTCAGCTCCGTCTGCATGGGCGCAGGATGCCGGAGTCCTCCGGAGGACGGAAGGGGTTTTCTGATGCTCCGTCAGATTCACGCCGCGGTTCGGTTCCTGCGTGCGGTCTATGTGCGCAGACGTGCGGCGGACATACTGCACGGGACATGCGAGACGGTTGAGGCGAAGGGGTGTGTGCGGTGACCGACAGACCTGCGAGCGGCGAACTGACCCGACGTCAACTGG
Source organism: Streptomyces qaidamensis (assembly GCF_001611795.1). NCBI lineage: Bacteria > Bacillati > Actinomycetota > Actinomycetes > Kitasatosporales > Streptomycetaceae > Streptomyces > Streptomyces qaidamensis. Next base: position 618,523 of record NZ_CP015098.1, read on the forward strand.
GCCGGGCGGGGCTGGCTCTGGGCGGTGCGCTCGCCCTCACCCCGTTGCCCGCCGGGCCCGCCGCGGCCGCTCCGGCGGGCACCGGCCACCGCCCCACCCTGCGGCACGGCTCCGCCGCCCGCGCCGGGCTGCTCGCCTCCCACCTGCGCCGGCTCGTCACCGACGCGGAGGCGTTCCTCGGCCCCTCCCCCGCACACCCCTGGTACGCGGGGGCCGTGCTGCTCGCCGGACGCGGTGGCACGGTCGCGCTGCACCGGCCCATCGGCATGGCAGTGCGCTACCGGGCCTACGACGAGAAGACCGACACCGGCGTCGAGTTCCCGCCCGGCGAGCAGATCCCCATGGCCGAGGACACCGTCTTCGACCTGGCGTCGGTGTCGAAGCTGTTCACCTCGATCCTCGCCGTGCAGCAGATGGAGCGGGGCGCACTGGAGCTGGAGGCGAAGGTCGCCTCGTACCTGCCGGACTTCGCGCGTGCGGGCAAGCAGGACATCACGATCCGTCAGCTCCTCACGCACACCTCCGGTTTCCGCGCCTGGATCCCGCTGTACAGCGCGCCGACGTACGAGGAGAAACTCCAGCGCATCTGGAACGAGGCGCCGGTCAGCGCGCCGGGCACGGCGTACCTGTACTCGGACCTGAACCTCATCTCGCTCCAGCTGGTGCTGGAACGGGTCACGGGCCGCACCCTGGACGTCCTGCTCCGGGACCAGATCACCGGGCCGCTCGGCCTGCGCCGCACCCGCTACAGCCCGCCCGCGTCCTGGCGGCCGAAGATCGCGGCCACGGAGGACGCGCGGGCGCCGTGGTCCGGCCTGGAGCGGGGCCTGGTGTGGGGCGAGGTGCACGACGAGAACGCCTTCGGCCTGGGCGGGGTCGCGGGCCACGCGGGCGTGTTCTCCGACGCGTGGGACCTCGCGGTGCTCGGCCGTACGCTGCTGAACGGCGGTGTCTACGGGCGGTCCAGGATCCTGACGCCGGAGTCGGTGGAGCTGATGTTCACCGACTTCAACACGGCCTTCCCGGGGGACGAGCACGGCCTCGGATTCGAGCTCCACCAGCACTGGTACATGGGCGCGATGGCCACGCCGCGCAGTGCGGGGCACACCGGGTTCACGGGCACCTCGCTGGTGCTCGACCCGACGACCGACTCGTTCCTCGTCGTCCTCGGCAACTCGGTCCATCCGGTACGGAGCTGGCGGTCCGGTTCGGCGCCCAGGGTGGCCGCGGCGAACAACATGGCACGGGCCGTGCCGGTGCGGCCGGCTCGGGGACGCACGGCCTGGTTCTCCGGGATGGCGCTCTCCACCACGGCGACCCTCACCCTTCCGGTGCTCGACACGTCCGCCGGGCGGGCGCTGCTGCGCTGCGCACTGTGGTGGGACACCGAGCCCAAGGCCGACGTCCTGGTCCTGGAGGCCACGACCGACGGCGGCACGACCTGGCAGCCGGTGCCCTTCACGACGTCCCGCCGCGGTCGGGACCCCGAGCAGCGCCCCTCGGGCTCGGTCACGGGCTGGTCCGGCCGCGTCTGGCACAAGCTCACCGCCGGCCTCCCGGCCGCGCGAAAACTCGCCCTGCGCTGGCGGTACGCGACGGACCGGCTGTACGTCGGGCGCGGCTGCTACGTGGACCGGCTGCGGGTGGAGGCCTCCGGGGACGTTCTGTTCGACGAGACGCGTCCGGCGGACGGGGCGCGCCTCGATGCAGTGGGGTGGACGCGGGAGGCCGACTGAGCGGTCACCCTCCGGTGTTCTCCAGCACGGCCATGGCCGCGTTGTGCCCCGGTACTCCGCTGACTCCGCCCCCGCGCACCGCACCGGCCCCGCACAGCAGCACGTTGGCGTGCCCGGTCTCCACGCCCCAGCGGCCGGTGCCGTCCTGGGCGTAGGGCCAGCTCAGCTCGCGGTGGAAGATGTTGCCGCCGGGCAGGCCGAGGTCCCGCTCCAGGTCGAGGGGGGTCCTGGCCTCGATGCAGGGGCGTCCGTCGGCGTCGGTGGCCAGGCAGTCGGCGAGGGGTTCGGCCAGGTGGGCGTCGAGCTGGGCGAGGGTGGACTTCAGCAGGTCCTCGCGTACGGCGTCGTTGTCCCGCTCGAACAGGCGGGCCGGGGTGTGCAGGCCGAAGAGGGTGAGCGTCTGGTAGCCCTGCTCGGCCAGACCGGACCCGAGGATGGTCGGGTCGGTGAGCGAGTGGCAGTAGATCTCGGAAGGCGGCGCGGCGGGCAGCTCTCCGGCGGCGGCCTGGGCGTGGGCGGCGGCCAGTTGCTCGTAGCCCTCGGCGATGTGGAAGGTGCCGGCGAAGGCCTCCCGCGGGTCGACGGAGTTGTCGCGCAGCCGCGGCAGCCGCTTGAGCAGCATGTTGACCTTGAGCTGGGCTCCCTCGGCGGGCGCCGGAGGCGTGTCGCCCGTCAGGTCGGCCAGGGCCTGCGGTGAGGCGTTCACCAGTACGTGGCGGGCGGTGACGGTACCTTCGCCGTCGGCCGTGCGATACGTGACCTCGGCGGTTCGGCCGTCCGTGGCGATGCGCAGCGCCTCGTGACCGGTGGCGAGGACCGCGCCCGCCGCGCGTGCCGTGCCGGCGAGGGCGTCGGTGAGGGCTCCCATGCCGCCGACCGGCACGTCCCAGTCGCCGGTGCCGCCGCCGATCACGTGGTAGAGGAAGCAGCGGTTCTGCTTCAGGGAGGGGTCGTGGGCGTCGGCGAAGGTGCCGATGAGGGCGTCGGTGAGGACGACGCCGCGCACCAGGTCGTCGTCGAAACGCTCCTCGACGGCGATGCCGACCGGCTCCTCGAAGAGCGTCCGCCAGGCTTCCTCGTCGTCGAGGCGGTCACGCAGTTCGTCGCGGGTGGGCAGCGGCTCCGTGAGGGTCGGGAAGATCCGCCGGGCGGCGCGGCCGGTCATGCCGTAGAACGCCTGCCAGGCCCGGTACTCGCGGTCGGAGCCGGTGAGCCGGGTGAACGCCTCACGGGTGCGTCGCTCACCGCCGCCGACGAGGAGGCCGGTGGGCCGCCCGTCGCGCTCGGCGGGTGTGTAGGAGGAGACGGTGCGGGTGCGCACCCGGAAGTCCAGGCCGAGGTCCCGGACGATCTTCTTCGGCAGCAGGCTGACCAGGTACGAGTAGCGGGACAGCCGGGCGTCGACCCCGGCGAAGGGCCGGGTGGAGACCGCCGAGCCGCCCGTGTGGTCCAGCCGCTCCAGCACGAGCACGGAGCGGCCGGCCCGGGCCAGATACGCGGCGGCCACCAGACCGTTGTGGCCGCCGCCGACGATGACGGCGTCGTACGTCCGGTGTGCGCGGGGTCCCTCGGGTGCGGTCATGGTTCTTGGTAACACGGGGTGATCCGGGTCGGCCAGACGGCGCCTGCCCGCTCGCTCGGGGTCAGCGCGCCGCCGCGGCCCGCTGCTCCCGCAGGGCCGCCACTCTTCGGTACAGGGCCACGGCCTCGGCGCTGCGGCCGAGCTGTTCCAGGCAGTGGGCCTCGTCGTTGCGGCTGGCGAGGGTGTCGGGGTGGTCCGGGCCGAGGACGCGTTCGCGGGCGGTGGCCACGCGCCGGTACACGGTGAGCGCGTCGGCCCAGCGGCCCAGCCAGCCGAGGCCGACGGCGACCTCGCGCAGGCTGACCAGGGTGTCCGGGTGGTCGGGGCCGAGGACCTGCTCGCGGAGGGCGGCGACCTCCCGGGATGCGGTGAGGGCCTCCTCCCAGCGGCCGAGCCGCCCGAGGTTGACGCAGCGGCCGTGGCGGGCGCGCAGGGTTTCGGGGTGGGTGGGGCCCTGGCTGCGGCTGCGGTCCTCGGCCAGGCCGCGGTAGAGGTCCAGGGCCTCCGCGCTGCGGCCGAGGCGGCCCAGGCTGATGCCGATCTCGTGCCGGGCGGCGAGGGTGTCGGGGTGGTCGGCACCGAGGGCGCGGCCGCGGGCCTCGGCGACCTCGCGGTAGGTCTCCAGGGCCTCGGCCCAGCGGCCCAGCTGGCCGAGGGCGTAGGCGACTTCGTAGCGGGTGACGAGGGTGTCGGGGTGGTCCGGGCCGAGGACCCGGGCGCGGGCGGTGGCCACCTCGCGGGCCATGCGGTACGAGTCCTCCAGGCGGCCGAGGCGGCTGAGGTTGAAGGCGAGGTTGTGGCGGCAGCGCAGGGTGTCGGGGTGGTCGGGGCCCATCGTGTGCTCGCGGGCGGTGAGCACCGAGGTGTAGACGCGGTGGGCGTCGAAGGGACGGCCGAGCTGGCCGAGCACGTAGGCCATCTCCTGGCGGGCGGCCAGGGTGTCGGGGTGGTCGGCGCCGAGGGTGCGGATCCTGGCCTCGGCCACGTGCTTGTACTCGCGCAGGGCGTCCGCGGCGCGGCCGGTGCGGCTGAGGGTGAAGGCGACCTCGTAGCGGCTGGAGAGGGTGTCGGGGTGGTCGGGCCCGAGGAGGTGCTCGCGTTCGGCGGCGACCGCCCGGTGCACCTCGCCCGCCTCCGCCCAGCGGCCGAGCCTGCCCAGGCTCAGGCCGGCGTTGTGCCGGCCGGCCAGGGCGGTCAGGACCTCCGTGGGCGGGGTGGGCCGTTCCACCGCGGCGGGTCTTTCGATGACGGGGCCGGTGGCGGGCCGTGCGATCCACTCGCCGGACAGTCCCGCCGACGGGTCCGGCGGCGTGGTGCGCAGCCCGGTGCCGGTCGCCTTGTGGCCGGTGGTCATGCCGCGGGTCCAGGACGGCAGCCGGCCCGCGCCCGCCGGCCCGCCGGAGGCCGGGCGGGCCGCCGCGACGGCCTGCACGTACGCCGGAGCGGCCCGGTGGGCGCTGATCCTGCGGGCCAGCTCGCGGGCGTCGTCGGGTCGTTGCCCGGGGTCCTTGGCGAGCAGGTCGAGGACGACCCGCTCCAAGTGCTCGGGCAGTTCGGCGCGGTGCTCGCGCGGCGGGCGGGGCGGGGTGTCGCGGTGGCCGACGAGAACGGCCCAGGCGTCGTCGAGGTCGAACGGCGGTACGCCGGTGGCGATCTCGTACAGGACGCACCCGAAGGAGTAGAGGTCGCTGCGGTGGTCGACGCCGTCGCCGCCGATCTGCTCCGGGGACATGTAGTGCGGGGTGCCCATGGCGATGCCGGTGCCGGTCAGCCGGGAGGTGAAGCCGATGTCGTGGCCGAGGCGGGCGATGCCGAAGTCGCAGATCTTCACCGTGCCGTCGCCGAGCCGCACGATGTTGGCGGGCTTCAGATCCCGGTGGACGATGCCCTGTTCGTGGCAGTAGGCGAGGGCGGCGGCGACCTGCTCGGCGATCTCCATGACGTCCGCGACCGGCAGCGGATGCTGTTTGTTGTCCTCCAGGAGCTGGCTGAGGTTGCGGCCGTCCAGCAGTTCCATGACGAGGTAGAGGACGCCGTCGGCTTCGCCGAAGTCGTGCACGACGGTGATGCCCCGGTGCTGCAGCGCGGCGGCCACCCGGGCCTCGCGGCGGAACCGCTCCCGCAGCACGCGGGTGAAGGCGTGGTCGTGGTTCGGGCCCAGCGGTTTGAGGCACTTGACGGCGACGTGCCGGCCCAGGGACTCGTCCCGTGCCCGCCACACCTCGCCCATGCCGCCGCGCCCGATCAGATCGAGCAGCCGGTACCGGCCCTGGATGAGCCTGCTGTCCCCCATGTCGCGCGACGCTCCCCCCGGTAGCTGTTCGCCCGCCCCCTGGCCCACCCAGTATGGCGGCCTATCGTCCGAGTTTGTACGGTGCCGGGCGGGCGCCGGGGCCGAGCCTCGCCATGGCCCGCAGGATGTGTTTGGGCGGGAGTTGCCACCGCACACGTGCGGGAACACGGCGCAGCAGGAGGCCCGCGAGGCGCAGTTGGCGGGTGACGGTGGCGGGTGCGGGGGCCGGTCTGCCGTACAACTCGTGGGCGTACGGCGGCAGGGAGGCGTACGCCAGATGTGCCACGCGCCGCCACAACACCTCGCGCGCCGGTACGAGGAGGGGGTGCGTCGGCGGGCGGAGCAGGAAGCCGTCCACCTCGCGTGCCTCGGATCCGCAGGCGAGGCTTGGGCGCACCTTGTCGAAGTACGCGGCCATCTCGGCCCGGTTGCCCGGTACGGCGCCGGGGTCGAGGCCCACGAGGCGGGCGCTCTGCAGGTGTTCGGCGAGGTAGCGGTCGGCCTCGGCGTCGGTGAGCCGGATGCCGGATCTGCGGGCGACGTGAAGGTACGAGTCGACCTCGGCGCAGTGCACCCACATCAGCAGGGCGGGTTCGTCGACGCCGTAGCGCTCGCCCGTGTCCGGGTCGGTCGCCGTCAGCATGCGGTGGATCCTGCGGACGCGGGCACCGGCGCGCTCGGCGGCGTCGGTGGTGCCGTACGTCGTCGTTCCGACGAAGCTCGCGGTACGCATCAGCCGGCCCCAGGCGTCCCGACGGAAGTCGGAGTTCTGCGTGACCCCGCGGACCGCGCGCGGATGCAGGGCCTGGAGGTAGAGCGCCCGGACGCCCGCGATCCACATCACGGGGTCGCTGTGGAGCTGCCAGGTCACCGATTCGGGACCGAACAGCCCCGGGTCCGCGCCGGTCATGCGCCTCACCTCCGCCCGGCGCACACGATGGCACAGGTCGAACAGCAGGTCGAGAGGCCATCATTCGAACCACGCCCGTCCAATCGTTGAGATTTCACCTACCCGGTTGAGGGTTTGGTAAGGCTCCCCTTATATGCTGACGTCGCCGATCAAGCCCCGGACCGGGCCGCAGTTGCCTGCCCGAGACCTCCCGCACGACAGGATCCGACATGCGCACCACCTCTCGCGGCCTCATAGCGGCGCTCGCTCTCACCCCCGTGCTGACCGGCTGCTTCGCGCCCGGCGACAGCGACGCCGGGACGGCATCGGGCGGTCGGCTGCGGGTCGCGCTGGCCGTGCCGCCGGTACAGGCGCTGTCCCCGTACAGCAACGACGCCACCGTGCTGAGCAAGCTCTCCGTCGCCGAGGGCCTCACCGCCCTCGACAAGAACGGCACGGCCAAGCCCGCTCTGGCGAAGTCCTGGAAGCAGAACGGCGCCACCACCTGGACCTTCGAGCTGCGCAAGGCCGAGTTCCAGGACGGCACCGGGCTGACCGCCCAGGCCGTCGTCGACGCACTCGATCACGCGAGCGCGGCCAAGCCCAAGCCCCGCGTCCTGAGCGACGTGTCACTGACCGCCAAGGCCGACGACGCCGACACCGTCACCCTCACCACCAAGTCGCCCGACCCGGTGCTGCCATTGCGGCTGGCCAGCCCCGCGCTGGCGATCCTGTCGTCGAAGGCGTACGGGAAGGACGGCGCCGTGAGCCCCCTCGGCACCGGCACCGGTCCGTTCGAGATCACCCGGCTGAGCGGCAAGACCAAGGCCACCCTCGACCGCTTCGACGGCTACTGGGGCGGCAAGGCGAAGGCGCCCGGCATCGACGTCAGCTGGATCGCGGACGGGACGGCCCGCGCGAACGCCCTGCGCGGCGGCGAGACCGACATCGCCGAGTGGATCCCGACCGCCCAGGCGAAACTGCTCGACGCGAAGACCCGGCACGAGGTCTCCTCGGTGCGCACCGACAGTCTGGTCCTGAACACCGGCAGCGGCCTGTTCACCGACGCCGGTCTGCGCGCCGCCGCCCGCGAGGCCGTCGACGGCTCCGCGCTGGTCGACTCCGTCTTCGGCGGCTACGCCGACCCCGCGCAGGGCCTGTTCGGGCCCGCCGTCCCCTGGGCGGCCGGCAAGCGCGTCGAGGTGACGGGCCGCACCAAGGCCACGCCCGCCGCCGAGGTGAAGGCCGGCACCAAGGGCAGGACACTGCGGCTGGCCACCTACACCAACCGGGCCGAGTTTCCCGAGGCGGCGTCCGTGCTCCAGCAGCAGCTGGAGAAGGCCGGGTTCACCGTGAAGCAGGACGTGCGCGAGTACACCCAGATGGAGGCCGACCTGCTCGCCGGGAAGTACGACGCCCTCGTCTTCTCGCGGGTGACGCTCCTCGACACCGGTGACGCGGTCGACTACCTCGCCAGCGACTTCACCAGCGAGGGCGTCTACAACATCGCCGGCCTGAAGAACGCCGCGGTGGACAAGGCCATCCGGGCCGCCGCCGCAGAGCGGGACACCGAGAGCCGACGGGAGAAGATCATGCGCGCAGAGGCGGAGATCCTGCGCACCGACGCGGTGGTGCCGCTGGTCCACGAGCAGGTCCTGCAGGGCATCGCCGACGACGTCGAGGGCGTGATCCTCGACCCGCGCGAGCGGTCCCTGATCGACGTCGACACGCACCTGAAGTAACCCGCATGAGCCTCGCGCACGCCCCCGCCGCCCGCCCGTCCCCCTGGCCGGCGGCGGCCGGCCGTGTGCTCGCCGGTGGTGCACTGCTCGGCGCCGTGGCCCTGCTCCCCTGGCTGTCCGGAGCCGACCCGGCCCGGACGGTGCTGCGCGCGCGCTCGGCCGACCAGAACCCCACACCGGCGGAGCTGGCCGCCGTGCGCGGCCAGCTGGGTCTGGACGAGGGCCCCCTGGTCCACCTCACGCACTGGCTGGGCGGCCTGCCGCGCGGGGACGCGGGCGTCTCATGGGTCTCCGGCGCACCGGTCATGCCCCAGGTGGGGACGGCCCTGTCGGTCTCCCTGACGCTGATGCTGGGCGCGTTCGCGGTCACGTCGCTGGTCGCCGGCCTGGTGTGCGCCCGTACGGTCTTCCTCGGTTCGCGGCGCCGGCTGCGACAGGACCGGGCGGGCACCACCGCCGCCGTCCTGGCGTCGCTGCCGAAGTTCCTGCTGGCCTCGGTGCTGGCCACCGTGTGCGGGGTGTGGTGGGGATGGTTCCCGTCCAGCGGGTGGCAGGGGCCGCAGTCGATGCTGCTGCCCTCGCTCGCCCTCGGCATCCCGTCGGGCGCGATGCTCGGCGGCATGCTCGACCAGGCGCTGCCCGCCGCCTTCCACGAACCCTGGGCGCGCACGGCGTACGCCGTCGGGCTCCCGCCCGGCCGCATCGGCCGCAACGGGCTGCGCCGCACCCTGCCCGGCATACTGCCGCAGCTGCTGCCGACCGTCGTGGGCCTGGTCGGTGGTGCGGTCGCCGTGGAGAAGATCTTCAACATCCCCGGGCTCGGCCGGCTCGCCCTGGAAGCCGCCGTCGCGCAGGACCTCCCGGTGCTGCAGACGGCGACCCTGGCCCTGGTCCTGCTGGGCGTCGCCGCGGGCATGGCGATCCGCGCCCTGCGTCACACCCTCCTCGGCCGGCCCCTGCGCGACGGCGCGCTGCCCGCCCTGCACCGGCCCCCGCTCACCGTGCCGCGTTCCCTGGGCTGGATCACCGCGGCCAGTGCACTGCTCCTGCTCGCCCTCGTGACCGCGGGCCTCCTGCGCGACCCGCTCCAGGTCGACACGGCGGCACGGCTGCTGTCCCCGACGCTCGAACACCCACTGGGCACGGACGCTTTGGGCCGTGACCTCCTGGCCCGGCTGGGCCACGGGGCGCTGCGCACAGCCGGGGTCGCCCTCCTCGTGACGGCGGTCAGCGCCGTCGCCGGGCTGCTGCTGGGCATGGCACCGAGGGCGAGCGCGGGCCCGACGGAGGTCGTGTCCACCCTGCCCGCCGTCCTCGCGGGCCTGCTGATCGCGGGCGTGACCGGACCGTCCGTGTGGGGCGCGGCGTGCGCGGTCTGCGTGGTCGCCTGGGGTCCGTACGCCGCCCAGACCGCAGCTCTGCTCGAACAGGAACGCGCGAGCGGCCACATCGCCGCGTCCGTCGCGCTCGGCGCGGGGCGGCTGCACCTGCTGCGCCGCCACCTGCTCCCCTCGGTGGTCCCGGCCCTCCTGCGCAACGCCCTGCTCCGGCTACCCACGACCGTCCTGGTCCTGGCCTCCCTCGGCTTCCTGGGCCTGGGCGAACAGCCGCCCACCCCCGAGTGGGGCCGCCTGCTCTCGGAGAACCAGCCGTACGCCGAACTGGCCCCCTGGACCGTGCTTGGCCCGGCCGCCGCGCTCGTGGTGCTGTCCGTGCTGGCGGTGACGGGCAGCGTCCTGGGACGAAGGAAGGGCGCATAGCGAACGCCCCGGCCGGTGGACGTCACCGGCCGGGGCGTTCGCTCCTCGCTGTCAGGCGGAGTGCGTCCCGTGGGTCACGTATCCGCGCCGCTTGTCCACGACGTTGCGCAGGGGGCGGCCCTCGGCGTGCCGGGTGAGGTTGTCGAGGAACACCTCGACGAGCGCCTCCCGCTCGTTGGTGGTCTCCCCCGCTGTGTGCGGGGAGACCATCACGCCGGGCATGTCCCACAACGGTGATTCCACCGGCAGCGGTTCCTGGCCGAAGACGTCCAGGGCGGCGCCGGCGAGCCGTCCGGCGGCGAGGTGGTCAATGAGTGCCTCCTCGTCGACCAGGCCGCCCCGGCCGACGTTGATCAGTCGCGCCCCCGGCTTCATCGCGGCCAGCACGGGGGCGTCGACCATGCCCCGGGTGTCCTGGGTGAGGGGTGCGGCCAGGACGACGTAGTCCGACTTCGCCAGGGCCGCGGGGACGGTGGCCGAACCGTGGACCGTGCCGAAGTCGGGGTCGTCCGTGCGGGCCGTGCGACCGGCTCCGCACACGCGCATCCCGACGGCGCGCAACAGCCGGGCGATGGCCCGGCCGATGGGACCCGTCCCCCACACCAGCACGGTGCGTCCGGTGATGCCGTCGCTGGGGCGCGGACGCCACTCGCGGCGCCGCTGGTGCTCCCAGGTGCCGGGGAAGTCCTTGGCGAGGGCGAGGATCAGTCCGAGGACGTACTCGGCGGCGGGCTGGTCGTAGACACCGCGCGCGTTGGTGAGCATGACGCCGGGATCCTCGACCAGGGCGGGGAAGAGGAAGGAGTCCACGCCCGCGGAGGACGCGTGGACCCAGCGGGGCGCCTTCTCCGGGTTGTCGGGCCAGGCTTCGCGGATGGCGGGGGTGATGGTGACCCACGCCATGAGGATGTCCGCGCCGGGGAGGAGGTAGGGCAGTTCCTCCTCGGTGGCGTAGACGGTGTCCGCGAGGCGTTCGATGAGGGCGGTGGCGGGGGGCCGGTTGCCGCGGTAGAGGACGACGAGGCGGTCGGGCATGTCAGGCTCCGACGGGGACGGCGATGTACTTGTACTCGAGGAACTCGTCGATGCCGACACGGCCGCCTTCGCGACCCAGGCCGGACTGCTTGACGCCGCCGAAGGGGGCGGCGGGGTTGGAGACGAGGCCGGTGTTGAGGCCGATCATGCCGCTTTCGAGGCGTTCGGCGACGCGCAGGGCACGGTCGAGGTTCTGGGTGAACAGGTAGGAGGCTAGGCCGAATTCGGTGTCGTTGGCGGCGGCGACGGCCTCCTCCTCGGTCTCGAAGGTACGGATCGCGGCGACCGGGCCGAAGATCTCCGTGTCGATGATCTCCGACTCGGGGGCGATGCCGGTCAGGACGGTGGGCGGGTAGAAGCAGCCGGGGCCTTCGAGCAGTTCACCGCCGGTCAGGACGGTGGCGCCGCGCTTGACCGCGTCCTGGACGAGGTCGTGGGCCTTGCTGCGGCCGGCGGCGTCGATGAGGGGGCCGACGTCGGTGCCGGGTTCGGTGCCGTCGCCGACGGTGAGGGCGGCCATGCGGGCGGCCAGGCGGGCGGCGAACTCCTCGGCGACGGAGGTGTGGACGAAGATGCGGTTGGCGGCGCAGCAGGACTCGCCCATGTTGCGCATCTTGGCGACCATGGTGCCTTCGACGGCCACGTCGAGGTCGGCGTCGTCGAAGACGATGAGGGGGGCGTTGCCGCCCAGTTCCATGGAGGTGCGGATGACCGTATCGGCGCACTGCGCCAGCAGGATACGGCCGACCTGGGTGGAGCCGGTGAAGGAGAGTTTGCGGATCTGCCCGCCGCGCAGGAGGGGCTCGATGACGCCGGGGGCGTCGGTGGTGGTGACGATGTTGAGGACACCGTCGGGCAGGCCGGCTTCCTTCAGGATCGCGGCCAGCGCGAGGCTGGTCAGGGGGGTCTGGGGGGCGGGCTTGAGGACGATGGTGCAGCCCGCGGCGATGGCCGGGCCGATCTTGCGGGTGCCCATCGCCAGGGGGAAGTTCCACGGGGTGACGAGCAGGCAGGGCCCGACGGGCTGACGGGAGACCAGAAGCCGGTTCCTGCCGTCCGGCGCGGTCGTCAACCCGCCCTCGATACGGACGGCTTCCTCGGAGAACCAGCGGAAGAACTCGGCGCCGTAAGCGACCTCGGCACGCGCCTCGGCCAGGGGCTTGCCCATCTCCAGCGTCATCAGCAGCGCGAGACCTTCGGTGCGCGCGATGATGAGGTCGTAGGCGCGGCGCAGGATCTCGCTGCGCACCCGGGGCGCGGTGGCGGCCCAGGCGGCCTGCGCGGCGACCGCCGCATCGACGGCGCGCTGCCCGTCGGCCGGAGAGGCGTCGGCCACCCGGCACAACTCCTCACCGGTGGCCGGATTGTCGACCGACAGGGTCCGGCCGGACTCCGCGTCCTGCCAGCCACCGCCGATGAACAACTGCTTGGGAACATCACGGACGACAGTCATCGTGGGTATCTCCTTGTAAGCGTGAGAGGTGCTGCCGACCGGTCAGCGGATGCGGTCCAGCGTCTTGTAGTAGGCGCCGGCGAAGGGCAGGAACCAGGCGGTGCCGTTGTAGAGGGGGATGCGGGGCGGGGCGATGTCGCGGACGGGGCTGACCTCGGGGTGACCGTCCATCACCTCGGCCATGACCTGGCCCATGTGCGTGGCCATCTGCACGCCGTGGCCCGCGTACCCCATGGAGTAGTAGACGCCGTCCTGGGTCTGCCCGGCGTGCACGATCCGGTCCATCGCGAAGCCGACGGAACCGCCCCACACGTACTCGACCTTCGTCCGGGAGAGCTGGGGGAAGATCTCACACATCTCCCGGAAGAGGACGGCTCCGCTCTTCTTGTCCGAGGTGGGGTCGGACGGTGCGAAGCGGGCGCGGCCACCGAACAGCAGCCGGTTGTCCGGGGTGAGCCGGAAGTAGTGGCAGACCTGGTTGGAGTCGACGATGAGGCGGGCCTTGGGGATGATGTCCCGGGCGAGCTGCTCGCCGAGCGGCTCGGTCACGATGATGAAGCTGCCCAGGCAGACCTGCTGGCGGCGCAGCCAGGGGAAGTTCTTGTCGGTGTAGGCGTCGGTGGCCATCATGACCTGCCCGGCGCGGATGACACCGCGCTCGGTGCTGACCTCGAAACGGCCGGCGGCGGTACGCCGCACGCCGATCGCCGCGTTGCGCTCGTGGATCTGCACGCCGGTGCGCTCGCACGCCTCGGCCATGCCGCGTACGAAGCGACCGACGTGCAGTGCGGCACTGAGCGGGTCGAGCAGGCCGCCGTGGTAGGCGTCGGAGCCGATTTCGGACCGCAGCTCGGCCTTGCTGATCAGTGTGGTCTCGTGTCCGAAGTACTGGGCCAGATCGCGCTGTTGGGCCTTCTTGCTCTCGAAGTGGGCGGGGCGGGAGGCGACGCCCAGGCGACCGACGCGGCGGAACTGGCAGTCGATGGACTCCTCGTTCACGAGCCGCTCGACGGTGTCCACGGCCTCGCCGTAGGAGTTGTAGATCTCGCGGGCCCGGTCGAGTCCGTACCGGCGGATGGCCTGGCGTACGCCGATGGTGAAGCCGAGGTTGGCCATGCCGCCGTTGCGTGCGGAGGCACCGGAGCCGATCTGGCCCTTCTCGACGAGGGTGACGCGGGCGCCCTTGCGCGCGGAGTGCAGAGCGGTGGACAGACCCGTCAGGCCGGCGCCGACGACCACCACGTCGGCGTCCTCGGTCAGTGGCTTGCCGGACCGGTCGGGGAACGCCCCGGCGGTTTCTGTCCAGTATGGAATCGTCTTCATTTCGGGTCCTCTGCGGGGGAGTTTTCGAAAGGGGGGCCCGCGGCCGGGCACCACCAGGGGGCCCGGCCTACGGCGCTGACGGCGGTTGCGCGGCCCGTGCCGGCGCGTGGCTCAGCTGAGGGGTTCGACGGGCAGGACGCCGCCTTGGGTGTTGCGGTGGCCGCCGAGTTTGCGGACGAGGGCGACCAGGGCGAGGGCGAGGATGGCCAGGGCGATGAGGACGGCGCTGACGGCGGTGACGGTCGGGTCGACGTCGAACTGGAGGGCGTTGAAGACCAGGACCGGCAGGGTGCGGGTGTCGGGGGTGGACAGGAACTGGGCGATGAAGAACTCGTCGAAGCTGGTGATGAAGGAGAACACCGCTGCGGCGATGAGGCCCGGGGTCGCCAGGGGGAAGGTGATGCGGCGGGCGATGGTGATGCGGCTGGCGCCCATGCTGGCGGCGGCGTCTTCGAGGCGTTCGTCGATGCCGCGCAGGGTGGAGATCATGATGAGGATCGCGATGGGTGCGGCGAGCACGGTGTGGCCGAGGGCGATGGCCAGGGGGCTGCCGAGCATGCCGGCCGGTTCGAAGAACAGGAACAGGCCGAGCGCGATGACCACTTGGGGGATGAGCATGGGGGCCAGGACCAGTCCGTAGACGGCCGCGTGCAGGGGGAGACGGCCGCGCGCCAGTGCGGTGGCCGCGGTCACGCCCAGGATGAGGGAGAACACGGTGGTCAGGGCGGCGACCAGGCTGGACAGGGCGATGGAGGTGGCCCAGTTCCCGCCGGGCGCGGCCATCTGCTCATACCAGCGGGTGCTGTACTCCTTGGGCGGGAAGGTGCCGATACCGTCCGCGCCGAAGGACGTGACCAGGATGATCACGATGGGCATGGCCAGGAACAGCAGGATCGCGGTGGCGCTCAGGGCGCGGCCGATGTGTCCGGCCCGGGTGGGAGGCAGTTCCATCATGAGCTGCTCCTTCGCTCGTGGGTCTTCTTGCGGCGGAGCTTGGCCAGGCCCAGCACGCCGAGTCCGGCGAAGGTGAGCAGGAGCAGGATGACGCCGAAGGCGGCGGCGGAGTTCCACTGGTCCTGCTTCATCACCTGCTGGTCGATCAGGGCCGCGACGACGGTCTGCTTGTCACCGCCCATCAACGCGGGGGTGATGTAGTAGCCCAGGCACAGGATGAAGCTGAGCAGACCCGCGGTGCCGATCCCCGGCGCGACCAGCGGCAGGTAGATCCGGCGGAAGACCGTCATCCGGGAGGCGCCGAACCCGGCCGCCGCGGCCAGCAGCCGGCCGTCGACACCTCGCATCACGCCCTGTAGCACCAGGACGGTGTAGGGGAGCATGACGGAGGTGGTGCCGATCACGACACCGGTCTCGTTGTAGAGCAGCGAGTAGGGTGCGCCGGGTGCGTGCAGGGAGGTCAACAGGCTGTTGATCAGGCCGTGTTCGCCGAGCATGATGATCCAGCCGTAGGTGCGCACCAGGGCACTGATGAAGTGCGGCACCACCACGATCAGCATCGCAAGGGCGGCGAAGACCGGCCGCATGCGGGCGATGGCATGCGCCAGGACGAAACCGACCAGCAGGCTCAGCACCGCGGTCTCCGCGGAGATCCTCAGCGTGGAGAGCAGCACGGACAGGTTCACGCCGCTGAGGGCGTCGGTGTACCAGTGCAGGGTGAAGCCGCCGCTGTCGCCCTTGAGGCTGAGGGAGAGGACCCCGATGATCGGGTAGACGAACAGCAGCAGCAGGAACACCGTGACGGGGACGGCGTTGACCAGGGCGATGCGGGAGCGGTGTCCGCGCATCGCGGATGTTTTCACGCGCACCTTGCCGGGTGCGACAGCGGTGCCGGCCACAGGTTCACCCCCCGTCCGTCGCGTCGAAGACACTGACGTCCTCGGGGTCGGCGGTGACGCAGACCCGCTCCCCGACGCGCGGCGGAATCGCGGCGGTCTCGATCCGCAGCGGCGCCGTCCCGGGCGAAGCACCGTCCGGGCGGACGGTGATCCGGGTGAGCGAGCCGACGTAGACGGCCGTCTCGACCGTGCCGGTACAGCAGCTTTCCTCGGCGCCGGCCAGGCGCAGCTTGCCCGGCCGCACCGCGGCCCGCACCCGCTGCCCCGGCGGCCAGGCATGCGCGCGGGCCTTGAGCAGGCCACCGGAGTCCAGCCGCACCGGGGTGCAGCCGTCCGCCGTCGACTCCTCGACCGTGCCCGACAGGAAGTTCGCCGCGCCCAGGAAGTCGGCCACGAACGGGGTGCGGGGGCGTTCGAACAGGCCGCGCGGGGTGTCGAACTGCTCGATACACCCGTCCTTCATGATGGCGATCCGGTCCGACAGGACCAGCGCCTCCTCCTGATCATGCGTCACGTAGATGACGGTCAGGCCGAGTTCACGCTGGATGGTCTTGATCTCGGTCTGCATCTGGTCACGCAGCTTCTTGTCCAGCGCGCCCAGCGGCTCGTCCATCAGCACGATCGGCGGGCGGTAGACCAGGACCCGGCACAGGGCGACGCGCTGCTGCTGGCCGCCGGACAGTTCACGCGGTTTGCGGCCGGCGAACTTCGACAGGCCGGCCGCCTCCAGGGTCTCCCCCACCCGGCGGCGGATCTCCGCCTTCGACACACCGCGCAGTTGCAGCGGGAAGGCGACGTTCTCCTCGACCGTCATGTGAGGGAAGAGCAGGTACTGCTGGAAGACGAAACCGAAGTCACGCTTGCCGGGGTTGAGCTTGGTGATGTCGCGGCCGTCAACCTCGATGGTGCCGGAGTCGGGCTCGGTGAACCCGGCCAGCATCATCAGCGTGGTCGTCTTGCCCGACCCGGAAGAGCCGAGGAAGGTGACGAACTCACCTGCCGCGATCTCCATGTCCACACCGTCGACCACCGTCGTCCCGCTGTAGGACTTCCGCAACCCCGCCACCGACAGAGACTTGCCGGTCGGTGCGTTGGACGCCGGGGCCAGGGCCGAGGCGAGGAGCTTGATCCGCTCAGGCATCGGCCCACTCCCGCCAGCGCTTGGTGACCGCCTCAAGATTCTCGTCCCACCAGGCCACGTCGGTGTCGAACCCGCTCTTCAGGTTCTCGGGCGAGGTCGGCAGCGTGGCGAGGACGTCGTCCGACAGCAGCTTGGTGGCAGCCGGGACGACCGGGCCCTGCGGGAAGACCTTGGCGAAGGCCGCCTGCACCTCAGGACGCAGGGAGAAGTCGATCAGTTTGTAGGCGGCGTCCGTGTTGTCCGCGCCCTTGGGGATGCCCCAGCCGTTGGTGAGCCGCCGGGCGCCGTTCCACTGGTAGGCGATCGGCTGGCCCTGCTTGATCAGCTCGTCCGCGCGGCCACTCCACAGGCTGGTCATGACGACCTCCTTGCGGCCCAGCAGCACTGCGGGAAGGGCGCCGGTGTTCCAGAACTTCTTCACCTCACCGCGGATCCGCGACATCGAGGCGAACGCCCGGTCCAGGTCGAGCGGGTACAGCTTGTCCAGCGGCACACCGTCGGCCAGCAGCGCGAACTCCAGCTCAGGGTAGTCCGCTTCAGCACTCTGCAGGGAGCGCTGACCGGCGAAGGAGTGGGTGTTCCAGAAGTCGGCCCAGCCCTTGGGCGCGCGCTTCAGGCTGTCCGTGCGGTAGGCCATCAGGCTCGCCCAGACGTTCTTGCCGACCGCGTGCTCCGGCAGGTTGTGTTCGGCGATACCGGCGCCCTTGACGTTCTTCAGCCGGTCGTGGTCGACCGCCTCCAGACACTCCAGGCGGGCCATCTTCTGGAAGATCAGCAGGGTGTTGTCCATCAGGTCGACCTGCGGACGGCCCTGCCTGACCTGGGCGATGATCTGCGCGGACTGGTAGTTGACCGTGGTGACCTGGATGCCGGTCTCCTTGGTGAACGGCTCGTAGACCGCTTTGGTGAGCGCGTCGTTGTAGGCGCCACCGCTGTTGCTGACGACGAGCCCCTTCTTGCTGCCACCGCCCGAGGAGCCGCGGCTCTCGCCGCTGCCCATGAGGGTGCCGCATCCTGTCACTGCCGTGGCGGCGGCCAGTGCGCCTGCGGTGCGGAGTACGGTTCTGCGTCCTATCCGGTTGTCTTCCATGGCAGAGCCTCCTGGAGATCGCTGGGGGTACGGGGGATCCGTGATGCGGGGACGTGCGGATCCCGTACGGGGGGGAGTTCAGATGCCGAGCATGCGGTTGAGCTCGTCCAGGGACTTGACCGGCAGGTAGTCGTAGCCGTGGGTCACGGGGTCGTAGCCGCGGTCCAGGAGGATGAGGTTGCGAAAGCCCATGTCGTGCATCGGCATCAGGTCGTAGCGGGTGTGCGAGGAGACGTGCACGAAGTCCTCGGGGGACGCGTCGAGCTGGTCGAGCATGTACTCGAAGGCGGCGTAGCGGGGCTTGTAGTAGCCGGCCTGCTCAGCGGTGTACACCGCGTGGAAGTCCGCGCCGAGCCGGGGCACGCTCTCCTGAAGGAAGGAGTCGTCCGCGTTGGACAGGATGACCAGCTTGTAGTTCTCGCCCATCGTCTTCAGCGGCTCCGGCACATCAGCGTGCGGGCCCCAGCTGCGCACGCCGTCCGCGAACCGCCGGCCCGCCTCCGGGGCGGCCTTGATGCCCCACTTGCGGCAGACCCGCTCGAAGGAGTCCTGCAGCACCTGCTCGTAGGCGTAGTACTCGCCGCGGACCTGGTCGTAGCGGTAACCGCGGAATTCCCGCACGAACTGGTCCCACTGCTCGGCGGGGATCTGGTCGCCGACCAGCTCACGCGTGATGGGGGTGATCGGGTACTCGATCAACGTGCCGTAGCAGTCGAAGGAGACGTACTTCGGCCGGAACGAGGGCTCGCTCATGAAGGGCTCCACATGGGTTCTAGGAGAGTGCGGTCGAGGGGGACGGAAGTCGGCCCTGTGCGTGTTCAGACGGCACAGGCCGGTGCGAGGAAGCCGACGGGGTGCTCCGTCGTGCCGTCGAGTGCCAGGTCGGCGGCGATCTCGCCCATGGCGGGCGAGAGTTTGAAGCCGCTGCCGGAGAATCCGGCCATGACGACGATGTCGTCCTCGCCGGGGAGATGACCGACGAGCGGGTTCCCGGAGGCGGTGTAGCCCTCCATGTAGACCGACAGCCGGATGGGGTCGGGGTTCAGGTCGGGCATCAGCTCGCCGATGAGCTCGCGGAAGGTGCCGAGTTCCTCGGGGCGGACCGTGCGGTCGAGCCGCTCGGGGTCGGGGACGGGCAGATAGCGGGCCAAGGAGAGGCCCAGCTTGACGGAGATGCCGTCGGGCGACGGGAGACCGTAGCAGTCGTGGGGTGTGCTGCGGACGAAGGCGGGGGCGCCGCCCGCGAACCAGTCGTGGCGGGTGGGGATGTGCCAGGAGCTGACCAGCCGGCGGATGTCGACGGCCCGCGGTAGATCCGGGAGCAGGGTGTTGACCCAGGGGCCCACGGTCACCACGGCGGCGTCCACGTGGTCCGTGCCGTGGTCGGTGACGATGTGCACCCCGCCGCCCGCCGCGGGGGCGATCTCCCGCACCGGGGTGTAGCGGCGCAGCCGTGCGCCCAGTTGCTCGGCGCGGGCGGCGGCGGCCTGGACCGACGCCTCGGGCCTGATGATGGAGCCCATCCGGTCGAGTACGGCCGTGTGCCCGTCCGGGAGGCGGTGCTGCGGGTAGCGACGGGCGAGTTCCTCCCGGTCCAGCACCTCGTGGTCCAGCTTGTGGGCGGTGCTGGCGGAGAGGAGGAGGCGCATGGACGGGGCCTCGGTCTCGCCCATCACCAGGCATCCGCTGCGGCGGCGCAGCGAGAAGCCGCTCTCGCGCTGGAGCCGGTCCCACATCCGGTCGGCGAGCCCCAGCAGCGGGATGTACCCGGGGTCACCGAGGTGCACGGCGCGGAAGATGCGGGTCTCGCCCCCGGCCGCGCCGCGGTCGTGCCCCGGCGCGTACCGGTCGTAGCCGATGACCTCGGCTCCGCGGGCGGCCAGTCGCCACATGGTCTGGCTTCCCATGCTGCCGGCGCCGATGACGGCGACGCGCTTCGGGGTGCGGCGCATGAGGTCGCTCCTTTCGCCGGGGGTGGCATGGCTGACGGTGATGTCCCCAGCACCGAGCCGACACCGTGCGGACTCTTGCGGTCCGTGTCCTGCTGGGGATGGCGTTCACTTTCGACCCGGGCGAACACGCAGGTCAACCCACACTCTGTTCCACCTCACGGCCTTCTCGAGACGGTCTGTCACGGCATGCGTCCACGCTTCGGAAAGTGCCATCCCCCCTCTTGTCACCGTGGTGGGCCGGTGCGAAGGTGACCCCCCACCCCCAGGAGGAAAGCACCCCCTATGCCGCCCAGACCCCCCGTAAGCGGGCACTTCCTCACCATCGCGGAGGTTCTGCGCCTGCCGGTGCTCACCGAAGGGATGCCGCGCGTTCTGGCCGGTGAGTCACAGCTGAACCGTGCGGTGCGCTGGGTGCACGTCACCGAGCTGCTCAATCCGGCCGACTTCCTGGAGGGCGGTGAGCTGGTGCTGACGACCGGCATGCCGTACCCGGAGGACGCCTCCAGGCTGCGGGGTTACGTCGACCAGCTGGCCGACGTCGGCGCGGCCGGCCTGATCGTGGAGCTCGGTCACCGCTACCGGAAGGTGCCCGACGAGCTGGTGACGGCCTGCCGCGCCCGTGAGGTGCCGCTGGTCGAGCTGGCCCGCGGTGTCCGCTTCATCGACGTCACACAGACGGTGCACGCGCTCATCCTGGACGCCCAGGGGGCACTGCTCCGCCGCGGGCGGGACATCCAGGACATTTTCACCGCTCTGACGCTGCGGGGGGCGAGCCCCGAGGAACTGGTGCACACCACCGCGGAGCTCGCCGGAGCGCCGGTGGTGCTGGAGGACCTCACCCACCGGGTCCTGATGTGCGAGCTGCTCGGCCGGCCCTACGAGCCGGTCGTGTCCGCCTGGTCCCGGCGCTCGCGGGCCGCGCCGACCCTGGAGAAGCTCGCGCCGAGCGGTCCGGAGGGGTGGCTGATCGCCCCGGTCCAGGACCATCACGGGCTGTGGGGACGGCTGGTCCTGCTGGAGGACCGGCTGAACGCGGAGCCCGACCCGGAGCACCTTCTGATCCTGGAGCGCGCGGCGGTCGCGCTGACCATGGCCCGTCTGGCCGGGCCGGCCTGGTGGGAACGCCGCGCCCACCGTTCCGTACTGCGTGACCTGTACGAACGACGCTTCCGCTCCCCCGCCGACGCCCGCGCCCGCGCCGAGGCGCTGGGGCTGCCGGCGTTCGGGCACCGCCTCTTCGCCATGGTCATCCGCCACACCTGTCACAGCGGCGAGGGCGAACAGCTCGACGAGCGGATCGCGAAGGCTCTGACGCAGACCGGCGTCCGCGCACTGGTCGGCGAGACGGCTCCGGGCCGGATCGGCGTGCTCCTCGCGCTGGCGCAGGCCAGCGCCTGGCAGCCGGTCGCCGAGCGGATCGGCCGTCTCACCCGCGAGGAACTCGGCCCGGAGGCCGTCGTCGCCGTCGGCCCGGGGGTGACCGACCTCTCCGGCATCGCCCGGTCCTGGCAGGAGGCCGAGCAGACGGCCGAGGCCATCACGCCGGCCACCCCCGAGCGGTGGTTCTACGTCCCCGCCGACGTCGAACTGCCGGAACTCCTGGGTGTCCTGCGCGAGGACACCCGCCTCCAGCGGTACGCGGAACGCCAGCTGACCCGCCTCATCGAGCACGACGACCGCAACGGCGGCGATCTGCTGCCCGCGCTGCGTGCCTATCTGACGGCCGCCGGGAACAAGTCGGTCGCGGCGAAGCTCGCCGGCATGTCCCGGCAGGCCTACTACCAGCGCCTCCACACCATCGAACGACTCCTCGGCTGCGACCTCGAATCAGGCCTGCAACGCACGTCCCTGCACGTCGCGGTTCTGGTCATGGACGCCCGGGGAGCGGCTGCGCCCGGCGCATGACGAGCGTGCCGGCTGTCGCGCGGGACCAGCCGCGCACAACCTGTACGCCCCCCTACGGCAGCGGCAGCGCGCTGTGAGCGGCCGGGTGTGAACGCGTTCAGGCCACCGTGATCCGCCGTCCGGTGACGGAGACGGGCTCGATACGCAGCCACAGGTCCCGGCGGCCTCCCGCCCAGGGGGTGCTGTACGCCTGCTCTTCGAGGAGGGCAACCTCGTCCGGTTCCGTCACGGTCGTCGCGGGGCCCCGCACCAGGACACTCCAGCCCTCGCTGAACGCCTCGTCGATGCGGTCGGCCTCGAAGGCGACCTGGTGGCCGTCCGCCTGGGCCGGGGTCGTGCCGGGTGCGGTGCGGAAAACGATCCCGCCCTCGACGACGCTGTAGTTGACCGGGATGACGACCGGCCCGGCATCCGCGGGCACGGCGAGGCGCCCCACTCCGTGCGTGGAGAGCAGGGAGCGGCACTCCGCCTCGGTCAGCTCCGTGAACCGGGGTGTGCGGGCGGCCCGGCCGAGGCCCGGCGGCAGCTCGGTGTCGCCGCCGGTCAGGTGCCACACCGTGGTCTTCAGTGCTCCCGCCAGCCGGAGGAGGGTACCGGCGCCCGGGTCGGCGGGGGGCCGCTCCTCCAGGTACTGGAGGTAGGCCGGCGACATGCCCGCCCGTGCGGCCGTCTCCTGCCGGCTCAGGCCGAGTTCCGTACGCCGCTGGGCGATCCGCCGGCCGAGGTCGCCCATCGGGCGGCCTTCCACGGCGTGCGACGAAGGCCGTTCGGTCATGACGTCTCATCTCTCTCGTTCGTCAGGCCGCCCGGTGGGGGACGACTTCCTCGTGCGGCTCCTCGCCCAGCACGGCCTTGAGCGCGCCGGTGTCGGCGGCCCGGGCGAAGACGTCGTACGCCTCCTCCATGTGGTTCAGCGGGAAGGTGCGCGTGACCAGCTGCCCGGTGGGCAGGCGTACTGGGCCTGGGTGCCGTCGATCATGGCCCAGGACTCCTGGACGTCCGGGTCCGGCACGTCCTGCCCTGCGGAGCGTCCGGGACCGTGAAGGACGTAGGCCTTCATGGCGATGCCTCCTCACGGCGCTGGCGATGTGCGGGTTGTGCACCGCAGTTCCAGCTTGGCGCGGATCGGCCGGACGCGCCTGGGCCGGTTGCCCCCGGCAGAGCATGCGGTCGCCGCTGATGCCAACCGAATTCAGAAGTTGGGGCCGGGAATCGGAGAGATGGCCGAGGCGCTTGCCGGCGATCGTTCTCCACCACTTGGTCCCACCATCGAACGGCGACGGTCTCGGTCACAGGGCCGAAGGTCCCGGCGCGACCGGACTTCCGTCCCCGGCAGCGGGCCCCGGTGCGAGCCGCTCGGCCCATGCGCGGTGGCGGCTGTCGGGCGATCCTCGAAAGAGAGAACACACCACGATCGGCGTGCCATGAGGTTCTGATCGTTCGCCTTTCAGATCGTTGATCGCCCGCCGCATCCCCAGCTTCTTCCGGGAGGAAGGCGGCCGCCATGCGACACGTCGTCACCGTGGGCCCCGACGGCTCACCGGAACGTCGCGCCACCGGCCCGCTGGTCCCCGACAACGCCGAGAACGCCCAGCTCCAAGCGGCCTCGGAGTCCGACAGGGACCGGAACCCGCCGAGAGCTACGTCCCCTCGTGCAGACGGCCGTCCATCACGGACGCCGCCCGATCGCCGTTGTCCCTCACCACTGATCCCGGCCACGGCCCGGCATCTCGGTGTCACCGGTGGCCGCGAGCGCCGGCAGAGCAAGGAGGCCGTCATGAGCGAACAGAAGCCGCTCGCCCCCGGTGAGGCCTGGCGGGCCGTGGCCGCATGTTTCCTCTCCTCCTGGGCGCTGCTCGCCCGGCGCCGGGTCCACCTGCCGACGCAACGGGTGGGCACGCGCTTCCGCTTCGCCGACGGCACCTCCGCCCGGGTGTACCGGGAGACCCGACTCGGCAGCGGACTGGCGCGGCATCCGTGCACGCTGGTGGTCGTCTTCCGGCTGCGCCTGGTCCACGGTCCCGGGCACGCGCTGTTCCGGGCGGAGAGCCTGCTGAACACTCCGCTGTTCGTCGGTTTCCCCGGCTTCACCTCGAAGTTGTGGCTGGCCCACGACGAGGACGGCCGGTACCGCGGCCTGTACGAGTGGGACGGCCCGCAGCGCGCCGAACACTACGCCCGTTCTCTGTGGCGGGTCCTGGCCCTGGTCAGTGTGCCCGGCTCCATCGGCTACACCGTGCTGCCCGGGCTGCGCCGCGACGATGTCCTCGCGGACCCCGGACCGGTCGAGGGCGCGGCGCGGGACGACGCCCCGGGCTGGTGGCGCGTGACGGCCGGGACGCGGCCATGACGGTGGACATCCTGGTCGTCGGGGCCGGTCCGACCGGCCTCGCCCTGGCGCTGGAGGCCCACGACCACGGGGCACGGGTCCGGCTCGTGGAGCGGCGGCCCGATCTCTTCCGGCCCTCCCGCGCCCTGATCCTGCATCCACGCACCCTGGAGGTGCTGCGCCCCCTCGGGGTCACCGACGCCGTGCTGGAACGGTCGGACACCGCCCCGGCGGCAGTTCTCCGGCTCGGCTCCCGCGCAGTCGAAACCAGGCTGGCCGGCTTCGCACTGCCCGAGACGGCGTTTCCGCACCTGTCCCTCGTGCGGCAGACGGACGTCGAAGACGTGCTGACGCGGGCGCTCGCCGAGCGCGGAGTGCGCGTGGAGCGGGGAACCGAGCTGATCGCCGCCCGCGACGGCGGCGAGAACGCGTCGGCCGTCCTGCGCTCCCCGCACGGCACGGAGGAGATCGACTGCCTCTTCGTCGCGGGCTGCGACGGCCCGGCCAGTACCGTGCGTGCCTGCGCCGGTATCGGGTGGCACAGCAGGCCGTACGCCGTGGAGGTGATCCTCGCCGATCTCGACCTGGCGAGTGCCTCCGGTCATCCCGGTCCTTCCGGTGCTCAGGTGTTCGCCGGGCGGGACGGACTGGTGTTCCTCTTCCGGCTCGGAGAGCAGGCCTCCTGGCGGCTGCTGGCCACACGGGCGGCCGGTGGCGGGGCCGGGCGGGACTTCGGCCAGCCCGGCCCCGCCGTCCCGCAGGCCGAGCTCCAGCGCCTGCTGAACGACGCGGGGACGCGGGCGCTGATCGAGCGCCTGGCGTGGTCCGCGCGGGTGCCGCTGCGCTGCGGCCTCGCTCGGCGGTTCCGCCGGGGACGGCTCTTCCTCGCCGGTGACGCGGCACACAACTACTCACCAGCCACCGGTCAGGGCATGAACGCCGGCATCCAGGACGCGGTGAACCTCGGCTGGAAGCTCGCCTTCGCGGCAGGACGTGCCGGGGTCGGGTCCGCGGCCGGGCCCGGTGACGACGTGCTGCTGGACTCCTACGAAGGGGAGCGCAGGCCGGCTGCCCACCGCCGGCTCCTCCTCACGCACACGGCGTTCTGGGCGGAGGCGTCGACGGGGCGGATCCCCTCCTGGCTGCGCGGGGTGGCCGCCCCGCACGCGGCCCCGTTCGTGCCCGCCCTGCTGGAGCGGCGTCGGCTGGTCGCCGAGGTCGTCCGTGTCGTCTCCCAGCTACGGGTGAACTACCGGCACAGCCCCCTGTCCGTGCAGGGAACACCTCCCTTGCGGGGCGCCCCCCGCCCGGGCGACCGCGTGCCGGACGCGGCCGTCGGCATCGGAGGGGGCCCGCAGCGGCTGCACCAGCTGCTGGCCGGCCCGGGTGTGCACCTGCTCGTGCAGCGCGACGCCGATCCCCCGCCGCAGGCGGCGACCGGCGCCCGGGTCACCGTCCTCCGACTGGCGAACAGTCCGGGCCGAGGTCTGGTGGCGGTCCGTCCGGACGGGCATGTCGGCTTCCAGTGCGGGGCCGCCGACCCAGGCGGGCTGCTCCGGTGGCTGACGCTGGTCGGCGCGGCGGGTACCTCCTCGCGAGGCCACTGACGAACGCCACCCTCCGGAAATACCCCCGGGGGTATTTCTGTTACGGTGAAGAACAGATACCCCCCGGGGTACACCGTCCCTAGAGGAGTCGTAGCCGTGTTCTTCGTCGACACCCTGGAAATCGAGGGCCTGGGCAACCGCAGCTACCTGGCCGGAGGTCCCGAGGCCGCAGTCGTGGTGGATCCCCCGCGCGACATCGATCAGGTCATCGCGGCAGCCGCCCGCCGCGGGGTACGCATCGCGTACGTGGCCGAGACCCATGTGCACAACGACTACGTCACCGGCGGCCTGGAGCTGGCCCGCACGACCGGGGCCCGCTACCTGGTGCCGGCCGGGGCCTCGGTGTCCTTCGACCGCACACCCGTCGCCGACGGCGACTCGATCGCGGTGGACGAGAGTCTGCTCCTGCGCTCCATGGCCACTCCTGGCCACACGCCGCACCACACGTCCTATGTCCTTGAGGAGGACGGCAGGCCCGTGGCGGCCTTCACCGGCGGATCACTGCTGATCGGCAGCGTCGGGCGCCCGGACCTGGTGGAGCCGCGGCTGACCGAGCGGCTGGCCCGCGCCCAGCACGCCTCCGCACATCGACTGGCCGACACCCTCGACGACGACGTGCGGGTGCTGCCCACACACGGCTTCGGCAGCTTCTGCTCCTCGTCACAGGCCGAGGGAGACGCGACGACGATCGGCGCGGAGCGCAAGAACAACGACGCCCTCACCATGGACGTCGACACCTTCGTCGCACAGCTGCTCACCGGCCTGGACGACGTGCCCGCGTACTACGCGCACATGGGGCCGGCCAACGTCTCCGGCCCTACGCCCGTCGACCTCACCCCGCCACGGTCGGCCGACGCCGAGGAGATCGCCTCCCGGCTGGCGGCCGGAGAGTGGGTGGTGGACCTGCGCAACCGTGTCGCGTTCGCCGAGGGCCATGTGGCCGGCTCGTTCAACTTCGAGGGCGAGGGCAAACTGGCCACCTACCTGGCGTGGCTGATCCCCTGGGGCAAGCCCGTCACCCTGCTTGCCTCCACGCGGGAGGAGATCAGCGCGGCGCAGCGGGAACTGGCCCGCGTGGGCATCGACCGTCCGGCGGCCGCCGCCACCGGAGAGCCACACGCCTGGGTTCGCGAAGGCGAGCGGCCGGCCTCGTTCCGTCGCGCCCGCTTCGCCGATCTCGCCGAGGCCCGCGAGAAGGACGACCAGGTGGTGGTGCTGGATGTGCGCCGCGCTTCCGAGCGGGCCGACGGGTTCGTCGACGGCTCGGTGCACATCCCCGTCCACGAGCTGCACGGCCGACTCGGTGAGGTGCCCGCGGGTGTGGTGTGGGTGCACTGCGCCGGCGGGATGCGCGCGGCGATCGCCGCCTCCCTGCTGGACGCCGCCGGCCGTGAGGTGGTCGCCGTCGACGACGCCTTCACCGCCGCCGGCGAAGCCGGGCTGCCGGTCACCGGGCCCGTCGCCGCCGACTGAACCACATCGCACCTTCCGTACGGAGAGACGCACCATGTCGCCCTTCTTCCGACGCGGCTCCGGCCGCGTCACCCCGGAACAGGCCCACCGGCTGGTCGCCGACGGGCAGGCCGTCCTCCTCGACGTCCGCGAGACGCAGGAGTGGAACGCCGGGCACGCGCCCGGGGCGCTGCACCTTCCTCTCACCCGGCTGATGGCGGGAGCCCCCCTCCCCACCGCCGCGGAGGGCAAGCGGGTGGTGGCCGTCTGCCGCTCCGGGAACCGCTCCCGCACGGCCGCGGACCTGCTGACCGCCGCCGGCCTGGAGGCCACCGACGTCACCGGGGGCATGACCGCCTGGGCCCGGCAGGGCCTGCCGGTCACCGGTGTGAACGGCAGCGGCGGTGTCATAGCGTGAGCGAGCTGATCCTCGCCCTGATCGCCGGAGGGGTGGTGGGGCTGGCGCTCGGCGCGCTCGGTGGCGGCGGCAGCGTCCTGGCGGTGCCCGCGCTGATCTATCTGCTGGGATTCACCCCGGCGGCGGCCACCACGACCGCCCTGATCATCGTCGTCGCCACCTCGCTGACCGCCCTGTACGGCCACGCCCGCGCCGGGAACGTGCGGTGGCGGACCGGTGCCCTGTTCGCGGCGGCGGGGCTGCTGCCCGCCGCCGTGGCCGGAGCCCTGGCGGGGCGGCTGCCGCAGCCGCTGCTGACCGCCGCGTTCGCCGCCGTCGCCGCAGCCGCGGCCGTCCGCATGCTCCGCCCCGCCCAGGACCTTCCCGCAGGGCCCCAGAGCGCACGGCCGGCCCGGGCCGCCGGAGCCGGCGCGGGGCTGGGGGCGCTGACCGGGCTGCTCGGCGTCGGCGGAGGCTTTCTGGCTGTCCCGGCCCTCGTCACGGTGCTGGCGTTCGAGATGCAGGCCGCGATCGGCACGAGCCTGCTGGTCATCTCGGCGAACTCGCTCGCATCTCTGGCCACCAGGGGCGCCACTACGACGGGCGTCGACTGGGCGGTCATCGCGCCGTTCACCGGGGCCGCGATCCTGGGCGCCTGGGACGGCAAGCGGCTGGCCACCAAGGTCTCCGGCACCCTGCTGCAACGCGTGTTCGCCGGCGTGCTGCTGGCTGTGGCCGTGTTCATGCTCGTCGACGCCCTGATATGAACGGGCAACCGTGGCAGGCCGGACCGGTGCGCCTGGCGTCAGGCGAGCGACAGGAAGAGCTTCTCCAGCCGCGCCCGCATCTCCTCACGATCCTCCGAGGCCGCCATGTCCCCGTCGGTCAGGCACTGCTGGAGACCGGTGGCGATGATCGCGAAGCCCGCCTTGTCCAGCGCCCGGGACGCCGCCGCGAGCTGGGTGACCACGTCCTCGCAGTCCCGCCCCTCCTCGATCATCTTGATCACACCGGCGATCTGGCCCTGAGCCCGACGCAACCTGTTGACCACCGTCTTCAGTTCCTCAGCCGCCATCGCCAGTTCCATGACCCACACTCCTTCGGATACCCCCATGGGTATCGTACCGAAGGGGTGACGCACAGAGAGCAGAGGAAATTCCCATGGCACACGACGCCCTCACCCCCGACCAGGCCAGCGCCCGTCTTCACGAGCTGACCGTCATCGACGTACGCACCCCCGGCGAATACGCGACCGGCCACCTGCCCGGCGCCCACAACGTCCCGCTCGACCACCTCGACGCGGCCCTGACCACCCTCAAGGCGGCCGCCGAGCGTGGCGACCTCCTGGTCGTGTGCGCCTCGGGCACCCGTTCCGCCGAGGCCTGCCGACGGCTGGCGGAGGCGGGCGTACCGGCTGCCACCCTCACCGGAGGCACCAGCACCTGGACGCAGCTCGGCCACGACGTCCACCGCCCCGCCGGCATCCGCGCGCCCTGGCCGATGGAACGCCAGGTACGCCTCACCGCCGGGGCCCTCGTCCTGGCAGGCCTGCTGGCCGGACGGCTCCGTCCCGGGGCGCGGTGGATCTCCGCGGGCGTCGCCGGCGGCCTGGTCTTCTCCGCCGTCACCGACACCTGTGGCATGGCCCGCCTGCTCGCCAAACTCCCGCACAACCGGCCCAGGGCGACCGACCTCGACGCCACTCTCGCCGCGCTGGGCGACTGACGTGCCTGTGGCCGTTTGATCACCGGGCGGCCCTCGCGCCCGGACCGTAGCCCGCGTGAACCTGGAGGTGAACCGGTATAGGGCGGCGTGGTCCGGAGCGAGCACGCCGCGATGTCATCTGCTGTCGCCGCCGGCGGCACCGGTGAGTGCCGCGCGCCCCGCCTCCAGCCTCGCCGCCGGAATCCGGAACGGTGAGCAGGAGACGTAGTCCAGCCCGGCCCGGTGGAAGAAGTGGATGGACTCCGGATCACCGCCGTGCTCGCCGCACACGCCGGTCTCCAGACGGGAGTTGACCGCACGGCCGGCCTTGACGGCTAGTTCCACGAGGCGCCCCACGCCCTCCTGGTCGAGGGTCTCGAAGGGGGAGGCGGCGAAGACACCCTTCTCCAGGTAAAGGGGGAAGAAGGACGCCTCGGCGTCGTCGCGGGACAGGCCCCAGGTCGTCTGGGTGAGGTCGTTGGTGCCGAACGAGAAGAAGTCGGCCACCTCGGCGATCCTGCCCGCGGTGAGCGCCGCACGGGGCAGTTCGATCATGGTGCCGATCGGACAGTCCGGGGTGGTCCCCGTCTCCGTCGCGACCTCCGCGAGCACGCGCTCCGCCTCCGCACGCGCCAGCCGCAGTTCCTCGACCGTCCCCACCAGCGGGATCATGATCTCGGCGCGGGGCCGGCCGCCGTCACGCAGCCGCCTGGCGACGGCTTCGGCAACCGCCCGGACCTGCATGGCGACCAGACCGGGTACGGCGAGCCCGAGGCGCACCCCGCGCAGCCCGAGCATCGGGTTCTGTTCATGCATCCGCTCGACGGCGGTGAGGAGCTCGCGGTCGTGCGGATCGGGACGGGCGGCGGAGGCGATGCGGACGGCCAGGTCCGTGCGGTCGGGCAGGAACTCGTGCAGCGGCGGGTCGAGCAGCCGGATCGTCACCGGCAGTCCGTCCATGGCCGCCAGGATGCCGGTGAAGTCCTCGCGCTGGAGCGGCAGCAGGGCGGCCAGGGCCGCCTCGCGCGCGGTGTCGTCGCGGGCCAGGATCATCGCCTCGACCAGCGCCCTGCGGTCGCCGAGGAACATGTGCTCGGTGCGGCACAGCCCGATGCCCTGGGCTCCCAGCCTTCGGGCGCGTGCGGCGTCCTCGGGTGTGTCGGCGTTGGCGCGGACTTCGAGACGCCGGACGAAGTCGGCGTGGTCGAGGAGGCTGAGAACGGCCTGCGTCAGGGGTCCGGTCGCCATGCCTGTCTCCAGGGTCCCGCTCACCTCGGAGGCGGTGAGCGGCACGGTGCCCGGGTACACCGTTCCGGCGGTGCCGTCGACGGAGACGGTGTCGCCCTCGCGCACCACCGCACCGGCGGGCGTCGTGAACTGACGGGCGGCGGAGTCGATGACCAGCGCGTCGGCGCCGCAGACGCAGACCTTGCCCATGCCGCGGGCGACGACGGCGGCGTGGCTGGTCTTGCCGCCCCGGCTGGTCAGAACCGCCTCCGCGGCGATCATGCCGGGCAGGTCCTCCGGGGTGGTCTCGCGGCGGACCAGGACGGTCTGCTGTCCTGCGGCCGCACGGTGCACGGCGGCGTCCGAGTCGAACACCACGACACCCACCGCAGCACCCGGCGAGGCAGGAACCCCGTGTGCGAGAGGCACGTCGGAGGCGCGGGTGGCGAAGCGGGGGAACATCAGCCGCGTCAGCTCCGTGCCGTCGACGCGGGCCAGAGCCTCGTCGGGCGTGATCGTGCCCGCCGTGCCGAGCTCGTGCGCGATGCGGAATGCGGCCTCGGCAGTGCGCTTGCCCACCCGTGTCTGCAGGATCCACAGCCGTCCGCGCTCGACTGTGAACTCGACGTCGCACAGGTCGCGGTAGTGGGCCTCCAGAGTGCGCAGGTGATCACCGAGCTGTCCGTAGGCCCGGGGGTCGAGATGCTCCAGCTCGGCCAGCGGTACGGCGTTCCGCACGCCCGAGACGACGTCCTCGCCCTGGGCGTCGGGCAGATAGTCGCCGTACATGCCGCGCTCGCCGGTGGCGGGGTCGCGGGTGAAGGCGACGCCGGTGCCGGAGTCGGGACCGAGGTTGCCGAAGACCATCGCCTGGATGTTCACCGCCGTGCCGAGGTCGTCGGGGATGTGCTCGCGGCGGCGGTAGACGCGGGCGCGTTCGCTGTTCCAGGAGCCGAAGACCGCGCGGACGGCGCGGTAGAGCTGTTCCAAGGGGTCTTGCGGGAAGTCCTCCCCCGTCTCTCGGCGGATGACGGCCTTGAACTCCTCCACGACGCGTCCCAGTTCTTCGGCGTCCAGGGCGTGGTCGTCGGTCGCGGACAGCGCGGCCTTGTGTGCCCCCATGACCTGTTCGAACAGGCCGGCGTCCACGTCCATCACGGTGTGGCCGAACATCTGGAGCAGGCGGCGGTAGGAGTCCCAGGCGAACCGCTCCTGCCCGGAGGCCTTGGCGAGCCCGGCCACGGAGTCGTCGTTGAGACCGATGTCGAGGATGGTCTCCATCATCCCGGGCATCGAGAAGCGCGCTCCGGAACGAACGGACACCAGCAGCGGATCGTCGGCCCGGCCGAGATCGCGACCCATGGCACGCTCCAGGTTCGCCAGCGCATGGGCCACCTGCACGCCCAGCTCAGGCGGCTCCTGGCCGGTCGCCAGATACGTGCGGCATGCCTCGGTGGTGACGGTGAAGCCGGGCGGCACGGGCAGACCGAGCCGGGTCATCTCCGCCAGACCTGCCCCCTTGCCCCCGAGCAGGGTGGCCATGTCCCGGCTGCCCTCGGCGAATTCGTACACGTACCGGATGGGTGTGCTCATCTCGGATCGGGTCTCTCACTCGTGCGGCACGACGGCTACGGGGCGGCCGACGTGATGGACGACGACGTGGGTGACGGGGCCCGGGTGCGGACCCGGCGGACGGCCGGCGCCCCACTCGGCGGCGGCCAGGCGCGCCGCGGATCCGTCGACTCCGGCGAGGACAGGCGCAGGCCTGACGCGCACCTCCTGAGTCCGTTGTGCTCCTCACCACCGGCCCCACGGACCGAGGCCGACACCGTGCAGGGGCCGCCAGGTCCTCGCAGAGGGCCGACCGGCCCCCACGCCCAGTCTCGGTCGGCACGGACGCCGCCGCATGCGGGCGGTCCAGACCCCCGATGAGGGCCGTTCGGCCCTGGAGCGGCGGTCGGGCGGGCACCACCGTGGAGTCATGCAGTCACCTGCGTCCGTCTTCAGGTTCGCCCCGAGGAGCGGTCGCGGTGCAGGGGGCGCAGGTCCCGGCCTTGGACCGTTCGGCCCATCGCCGAAGGGCCGGTCGCACCCCGCGCAGGGCGAACTCCACCAGGAGGAGCATGGTGGACGCGGTTCCCAGGCCCAGGTGCCCGCCGCGCGCGGCACAGGTGTGGGTGAGTTCGCAGATGTGCCGATCTGCCCTGGCGGGAGCAAGGCTCAGGGTTGCTTCACCGGTACGCACCACAACAGCGACGTACCGCCGCCGGCCGGGCTGGTCACCTCCAGTGTTCCGTTCAGCTGCTCGGC
This sequence comes from Streptomyces qaidamensis, assembly GCF_001611795.1. Lineage (NCBI taxonomy): Bacteria > Bacillati > Actinomycetota > Actinomycetes > Kitasatosporales > Streptomycetaceae > Streptomyces > Streptomyces qaidamensis. The sequence goes on from NZ_CP015098.1 coordinate 651,303, forward strand.
CCGTTCGGCCATGTTGCGCAGCCCGCTGCGGCGGCCACCGGGCGCGATGCCCACGCCGTCGTCGGTCACCGACAGCCGCACCTCGCTGTCGTCGGTCTCCAGCACCACGTCGGTGTGTCCGGCGTGGGCGTGCCGTGCGACGTTGGTCAGTGCTTCCGAGAGGACGGCGATCACATGGTCGGCGATCCCCTTCGGCACCTGGGTGTCGAGCAGCCCTTCCATCCGCACGCTGGGCGCGAAGCCCAGCAGGGGCGCCGTCTCCCCGACCACGCGCACCACGCGGGAGCGCAGGCCGGGGGCGCCGGCGTTCTCGCGGGAGCGCAGGCCGAAGATCGTCGACCTGATGATCTTGATGGTCTCGTCGAGGTCGTCCACCGCTCGCACCACACGTTCCGACGCCTCGGGGTGCTCGATGAAGCGGCCTGCGCTCTGCAGCGTCATACCGGTGGCGAAGAGCCTTTGAATGGCGAGGTCGTGCAGGTCGCGGGCGATGCGGTCGCGGTCCTGGAGCATGGCGATCTGCTCGGTGTCCCGGCGGCGGTCGGCGAGCTCCATGGCGACGGCCGCCTGCCCGGCGAAGGCCTGCAACTGCGCGGTCTCCTTCCCCGTGAACACCGGCTGGCCCGCTTCACGCACCAGCAGCGCGACACCCCGTACGCCCGCGCCGGTGCCGATGGGGACGGCGACGGCCGGGCCGAGGCCGCTGACGCGTGCCGGGTCGGCCGCAACCCTCTCGTCGCTCGAAAGGTCGGCACTGGTGACGGGGCTCCCGCCGGAGAAGGCCCGGCCGATCAGGCTGCCCTCCACCGGCAGCACCCGTCCGCGGTGAGCGTCGGCGCCCGCTCCGATGGCCAGTTCCACGGTGAGCGCGCCGATGTCGTCCACGGGCACGGCGACCACGGCGAGAGTCGCCGCGGTGATCTCCCGGGCCCGCTCCGCGATCAGCCGCAGAACGTCGCCCCGTTCGCTGCCGGACATCAGACTCTGGGTGATCTCTGCGCTGACCTGCAACCAGCGCTCCCGCAGCCGTGACTCCTCGTACAGGCGGGCGTTGTCGATCGCGACGCCGGCCGCGACCGCCAGGGTGGACAGGACCGACTCGTCCTCCTCGTCGAACTGCGCCCCGCCGCGCTTCTCGGTCAGGTACAGATTGCCGAACACCTGGTCGCGCACCCGGATCGGGACGCCCAGAAAGGTGTTCATGGGCGGGTGATGGGCCGGGAAACCGTACGATGCCGGGTGCTCGGAGATCTTCGCCAGCCGCAGTGGTTCGGGATGGCGGATCAGCTCGCCCAGGATGCCGTGGCCCTCCGGATAGTGCCCGATCTCGGCGATCTTGCCGTCGTCGACGCCCACGGTCAGGAAGTCCGACAGTTTCTTGCCGTCCGGCGTGATCACGCCCAGCGCGGCGTACTCGGCGTCGACGAGCACCGCCGCGGCCTGCACGATGCTGCGCAGGGCCTGCTCCAGATCGAGCTCGCGGCCGACCGACAGCACCGCCTCCAGCAGGCTGTGCACGCGGTCACGGGTGCCGCGAGCCGCGTCCAGGCGGGCCTGGAGCTCCTCCAGCAGCTCGTCCAGTTTCAGCTGCGGCAGCCGGACGCGGGCCTTGGGAGACTCGTCGGAGCTTGCCACCGGACATCCTCCAGGTCCACCACGGCAATGATTCCGGAGGCCGCAGCGGCGATCCCACCAGGGGGAGCCCGACCGAGACCACGACACACCACCCTTCATTCTCGTACCGGCCGTGCATGTTGACCAGCTCGCCCGGCGGCCCTCGGCCGGGAGTCAGCGCCCTTCGCTCCTGTGCCTGTCCTGCACCTGCGTGGCGATGACGGCGGCCTGGATGCGCCGTTCCACTCCCAGCTTGGCCAGGAGCCTGGAGATGTGGTTCTTCACCGTCTTCTCGGCGAGGTAGAGCCGCTGGCCGATCTGGCGGTTGGTGAGACCCTCACCGATCAAGGCCAGGATCTCGCGCTCCCGCGCGGTGAGACCGGGCAGGGCCTCGGGTTCGTCCTCGTGCTGCTCACCGCCTTCGCGCAGCCGTGCCATCAGCTTGGCCGTGGCGGCCGGGTCGAGCAGCGACTGGCCGCGGGCCACCGTGCGCACGGCCGACACCAGATCGGAGCCCTGGATCTGTTTCAGCACGTACCCCGATGCCCCGGCCATGATCGAGTCGAGCAGCGCCTCCTCGTCGTCGAAGGAGGTCAGCATGAGGCAGGCCAGCTCCGGCATGCGTGACCGTAGCTCCCGGCACACACTCACGCCGTCGCCGTCCGGCAGGCGCACGTCCAGCACCGCCACCTGCGGCCGCAGGGCGGGGACACGCACCAGAGCCTGCTCGGCGGTGGCCGCCTCGCCGACCACGGTGATGTCCGGCTCGTCGTCCAGCAGGTCGTGCACCCCCCGCCGTACGACCTCGTGGTCGTCCAGCAGGAAGACCCGGATGGGGTTGTCCGGACCGGGCCGCAGTTCGCCGTCCGCCATGAGGAACTCCTCGTCCGCGTTGTCAAACCACTGTCCGTAGTGGGCGGTCAGGCTTCTCCCACCGGATCCTTCTCGCTCACGGGCCGAAAGGCCAGGGCCGTTCGGCCCTGATACGAGCAGGGTCACCTCATCGGGACAGCCAGACGGTTTTCCAGGGCCGTTCGGCCCTGTTCCGCAGCGGCCACTGGGCGTTCCATCGGAATGACCACCGGCCGACGTGAGCCGTAGGCGCGGTAATCATCGTGAGCCGTAGGCGCGGCACTCATCATCCGGAAGCAACCATGACCATCGAGAACAACCGGCCTTCCCCGGCCGCACCGATGCAGAGCACGCAGCTGGACCGCTCCGAGGCACTGCGGCTGCTCGGCAGCGTGTCGCTGGGCCGGATCGTCTTCACTCGCCACGCGCTGCCGCAGGTCCGTCCGGTCAACCACGTCCTGGACGGAGGCGACATCGTCATCCGCACCCACGAGGAAGCCGCCCTGACCCTGCACACCCACCCCGCGGACGAGCGCGCAGTCGTCGTGGCGTACGAAGCCGACGCCATCGACCCCGAGACACACGCCGGCTGGAGTGTCGTCGTCACCGGCTACGCCAGTCTGGTCACCGACCAGCGGGAGCTGGCGCGCTACCAGTCGATGCTTCGCCCCTGGGTGGAGCGGACCATGGACCACGCGGTCCGCATCCGGCCGGATCTGGTGACCGGTGTGCTGCTCAGTGGCCGGGCCACGGCCGCGGAGTCCTGAGAGCCTCCGCTCCCTCTGCTTCAGCGCTTGCCTCCGGGTCAGGCCGCCGGGACGGCCAGTTCGTCGTGCCGCTGCTCGCCGAGCACCACTTTGAGCGCGCCGGTGTCGGCAGCACGGGCGAAGACCTCGTAGGCCTCCTCCATCTGGTCCATTGGGAAGGTGTGGGTGACCAGTTCGGAGGTCGGCACACGACCGGAGGCCGCCATCCTCAGCAGCGTGGGCGTGGAGGACGTGTCGACCAGACCGGTGGTGATGGTCACGTTCTTGATCCACAGGTCTTCGAGGTGCAGCGTCGCGGGCTTGCCGTGGACGCCGACATTGGCCACCCGGCCGCCGGGCCGCACCATGCGGGTGCACATCTCGAAGCTCTCCGGCACTCCCACCGCCTCGATGACCACGTCGGCGCCGATACCGTCGGTGAGATCGGCGACGAGCTGCTCCGGCTCGTCCCGCACGGGGACGACGGCGTCGGCACCGAACCGCCTGGCGGCCTCGAGCCGGGAGTCGGCGAGGTCCACGGCGATGATCCGCTCAGGCGAGTACAGCCGGGCGGTGAGGATCGCGGCGAGTCCGATCGGCCCGGCTCCGACGACGACGACCGTGTCACCGGGCCGTACTCCCCCGTTGATCACGCCCACCTCGTAGGCGGTCGGGAAGATGTCCGCGAACAGCACGGCGTCCTGGCTCTCCAGCGCACCCGGCAGCGGGTGCACGGACAGGTCGGCGTGGGGCACGCGGACGTACTCCGCCTGTGTGCCGTCGATCAGGTGGCCGAGAATCCAGCCCCCGCCGCCCCGGCACTGACCGTATGCCCCGTCCTTGCAGAAGCGGCAGCGGCCGCAGGCGCTGATGCAGGAGGCGAGGACCCGGTCGCCCGGACGGACGGTGCGCACGTCGCTGCCGGTCTCGACGATCTCGCCGACCGCTTCATGACCGAGCACCGTCCCGGAGGGCACCTCCGGCACGTCGCCCTTGAGGATGTGCAGGTCCGTTCCGCAGATGGTGACGGCATCGACCCGGACGATGGCGTCGGTGGGGTCCTTGATACCCGGGTCCGGAACGTCCTCCCAGGCGGACCGCCCGGGACCGTGGAAAACGAAGCCCTTCATGGCTGTTCCTCCTCGATCTCCGGCCCTTCCGTCGTCGATGAATCGCTGGGGCGGGCACGGAGCGCATCGGAGATGCCCCATGGATCCATCCTTGACCAGAGTGGTGGCCTTCGCTTGGGACGGGTGGCCCTGGGGCGGGGGTGTGTGTCCAGGTGCACCATTTCCTCTGGGGTTCGGCACCGCGTCCGCGGTCGTACCCGCGGTGGGGTGGGTGCTGGTGGCGCTGCGGCACGGACGCGGGGCGTGGACCTGATCGCCGTGCTCGCTGCCGTGCGCGACGCCGCGGACCGCTCCGTGAGGTTCCGCTGCCCATCGGCAAGGCCGTTCGGCGCTGGTGCGGGCACCTGCTCGCGCGCAGGTTCGGAGCAGGGAGCGGCTCGGGTACGGAAGTGATCACCATGGAAGCCCAAGCACGCGTGAGTCCGCCGCTGCGACGGACTCACGCGTGCCCGTCGGCCAGCAGCAGCCGGCTCGTCTCCCCCGGCTCGACGCAGACGGTCCGGTCAGGCAGCCGCACATCGATGGGCAGGCCGCCGGACGACGGGACGGCGATCTCCAGCCGGCCGCTCTCCAGCCGCAGCCGTACACCCCAGTGGCCCTGGTACTGCAGTGAGAAGCCGTACGACGAGAGCTCCGGCAGCGGAACGGGGTCCAGCCACAGCGCCCCTTCCCGCGTCTCCAGCCCGGTCAGGCCCCGCTGGACCAGGTCGAGGGTGCCGGCCATCGCCCCGAGGTGGATGCCCTCACCGGTGGTTCCGCCCTGGAGGTCGGCCACGTCACCCCTGAGGGCCTCCTGGCAGAAGAGCCAGGCCTCGCTGCGCCGGGCGCGCGCGAGGATCCAGCCATGGACGAGACCGCTGAGGGTGGAGCCGTGGCTGGTGCGGGCCAGGTAGTAATCGACGGTGCGCCGCCAGGTCTCCTCTTCCAGCCGGTACCCCAACCGCCGGAAGATCCCGCGGAGTTCGTCAGGCGAGAAGAGGTAGCCGAGCATCAGCACGTCGGCCTGTTTGGACGCCTTGTAGCGGTTGACGCTGTCACCCTCCGCCTCCAGGATCCGGTCCAGGCGCCGGATGTCGTCGTAGCGCTTCCGGTAGCCGTCCCAGTCGAGTTCGGCCAGTTCGCCGTAACCCTCGAACTGGCTGATGAGGTGGTCGTGGAAGGGCACGTGAAGCGTGCGGGAGACTTCCTCCCAGTTCGCCGGCTCGTCCTCGTCCAGCTCGGCACGCTCCACGAGTTCGCGCCTGCGGGGCTCCGGCAGGTCGCGCAGCACGTCCAGCGTCCGGGCGAGCACCCAGGCGGCCGTCACGTTGGTGTACGCGTTGTCGTCCAGTCCGGGCTGCTCCGCATCCGGGTAGGCCTCGTGGTACTCGTCGGGGCCGACCACCCCCCGGATTCGGTGCCGCCCCAGGTGTTCGTCCCAGGTCGCCGAGTCGGCCCAGAAGCGCGCGATGTGCAACAGCATCTCGGCGCCCTTGGTGTGCAGGAACTCGGCGTCGCCGCTGGCCTCGCAGTACTCCCAGACGTTGTACGCGATCGCCGAACCGACGTGGTGCTGGAGGTGGGAGTGGTCGGGCAGCCAGCGGCCCGAGCGCGGGTTGAGATGCAGCCGCTGCGTCTCCTCGCGTCCGTCGCTGCCGCTCTGCCAGGGGTACAGCGCGCCGCGTCGGCCGACGGCCCGTGCCGCGGCACGGGCCCGGTCCAGGCGGCGGTGGCGGTAGTGGAGCAGGGCTCGGGACACCTCGGGGAAGTGCAGGTTGAGGTAGGGAAGGACGAAGAGCTCGTCCCAGAAGACATGCCCGCGGTAGGCCTCGCCGTGCAGCCCGCGGGCCGGCACGCCGACGTCCAGGTCGGCGGTGTGCGGGGACAGGGTCTGGAGCACGTGGAAGAGGTGCAGGCGCAGGATGGCCCCCGCCTCTCCCGGGACCTCGATCTCGGCCCGTCGCCACAGCTGGCCCCAGGACGTCAGGTGCGACTTCAGGAGCGCCTCGAAACCGGGCGCGGCGCTCACCCGGTCCACGGCGGCCTGCAACGGGTCGCTGATCGCCGGATCGCGCGAGGTGTGCAGGGCCACCGTCTTGTCGACGGCGATGGTGCGGCCCGGCTCCAGGACCAGAAGCACCCGCTGCACGGCACGGGGGTGCTCGTGCGTCTCGGTCACCGGTGCGTCGCAGGTCAGCCGGGCCGCCATGCCGATCCGGATGTCCGAGGTGCGGGTGCGGCAGCGCAGCCACACCGTGCCGGGGGCGGCGGTGTCGGTATGCACGTGGGTCAGATGGCGTCCTTCCAGGCCGCGGTAGCGCTGCACACCGCTGTTCGTCACTCCCCCGTCCAGCGCCGCCTCGACCTCCAGTTCCATCGGGTCGCCCTCCACGGTGAACTCGGTGCGCAGGGCGGCCAGGTGCGGATCGGCCATGTGTACAAGCCGCTGCTGGCGTAGCAGCAGCACGCGTCCGTCATCCAGGCCGTACCTGGTCACGCGTTCGAGGAGACCCGCGTCCAGGTCCAGGGCCTGGCGGTGGGCGAGCACCGGCGCGGTGTCCGGCGTGAGCCACGCACCGCCCGGGCGCCGGAAGCGGAGCGGCAGCCAGTTCGGCAGGTTGACCATGTCCTCGTTCTCGACCCGGCGGCCGGCGACGACGGAGGTGAGCCGGTTGTAGCAGCCTGCCGCGTAGGTGCCCGGGTAGTGGACGTCGTCGGCCGCGCACTCGGGCAGCGCCCCGCGCGTGGCGAAGCGGCCACTGCCCAGCGTGCACAGCGACTCCCGCAGCCGCTCCTCCGCGGGGTCGTATCCCTCGTACTCCCAGGTCCAGGCCGTCATGCGGCTGCCCCCTTCGCGGCTGAGGTCGGGTGCTCCGCAGGAGACTCCTGCCTGACCAGTGTCACCCCGGGCGGACAGCGCCCCGGTGTCCCCATGACACCGCTTCTGGCGTGTCGTGGGACACCGGGGCGCTCATCCGGCGCGTCCAGGGCCGTCAAGCGCTCAGACGTGCTGCGGGACGACGGCCACCGGGCAGGCCGCGTGGTGCAGCAGGGTGTGGCTCACCCGGCCGAGCTGCAGGCCGAAGTGACCGGACCGGCGCCGTACGCCGACGACCACCAGGTCGGCGGCGGCCGAACGGTTGACGAGCACCTTGCGGGCCGGTCCCTCGACCGTCACCCGGTTCACCCGCACGGCCGGATGATCGTCCGTTGCCTCGGCGACCAGCGTGTCGACCAGGTCGGCGGCCTGTGCCTCGGGCCGCACCGGTCCCTCGACCGGAGCAGGCTGGTCTGCGTTATCGTGCGCGGGGACGCGCCAGGAGCGCACGACGTCGAGCAGGCATCCACGCGCCTCGGCCTCCCGGAAGGCGAACCGGACGGCCTCATGGCTCGTGTCGGGGTCTCCGGCACCGAGCAGGATCCGCCGATGGGTCCCGGCCAGACCGGCCTTGTCGCCCCGGACCACGATGACCGGGCAGTACGCGCGGGCCGCGACGGCGAGACCCACCGAGCCCAGGAGGGCTCCCTTGAGCTCTCCACGGCCGCGCGAGCCGATCACCAGAGCGGAGGCGTTGTCCCCCTCGCTCAGGAGAGCGGACGCCGCTTCCGCGGCCACCACCTCGACCGACACCTTGACATCGGGGTTGAGCCGCCGGACGCGTTCCTCGGCGGAGGCCACGATGTGCTGCGCCATCACCCGCTCCGACGGTCGCTGCAGGCTCAGCGACGGCAGCGCACCCTCGTACTGCTCCCACAGGGAGCCGTAGACCAGGCGCAACGGCAGATTGTGGCGGGCGGCCTCGTCCACCGCCCAGTCGACGGCCAGGATGCTGCCGTCCGACCCGTCGACGCCCACAACCAGGGGCAGTTCCATGATCCCCACCGCCAATCCTTCGGGCTGCCACCTCGGGCAGCAGGGGGTGTTACTTTCACGGTCGCACCCCGGCACCTCGGGCGGCAGGGGCGGTTCGGCCCCGGCCGAGGACGTTCGGCCCACGTGGACGAGCCGGCCCCCGTCATCAGGGTCGGGCAGCCGGGTCGGCCGAGGCCGATCGGCCCTGCCGGGCCCCGCGTTCGAGTGGTGTGCTTCCGCAGCACGCGTCGGCGTGCCGCCCCGGTCAAGGCCTAAAGGCCCCATGACGGTGCCCGGGCGGCCCGTGGTGCCGCGTCCCCTGGAGAACCAGGCTGACAGCAGAGGGCCGAATCGGTACGCGGAGGGCGATCATGACGAACAGCCCGGCAACCGGCGTCCTGGACGAGGACGGGCTGACTGCCCTGGTCCAGATCCTGGCCGCGCAGGGGCGCACGGTCATCGGACCGACGGTTGGGGACGGCGCCGTCGTCCTGGCCGAGATCGGCTCGGCCGACGATCTCCCCTTCGGCTGGGGCACAGAAGTCGGGGCCGGCCGTTACCGCCTCGTGCCGCGTGCCGACGGTGCCGTGTTCGCTCAGACGGCGGGCCCGCACTCGTGGAAGACGTTCCTGCGCCCGCAGCGGGAGAACCACTGGAGCGCCGAGCGTGCGGCGGGCGGCCGGCTGTCGGTCACCGAGGCCGACATGGAGAAGCCGTCGTGCGCCTTCCTGGGAGTACGCCGGCCATCGCGGTCCAGGACCGTGTCCTGGCCGGCGGCCGGTATTCGGACCGGGGGTACCGGGAGCGGGGAACGGCACCCGGTCGACGCGCAGACGGACTACGCGGCCCGCGCCGCGGTCGACGCCGCCCGGGACCGGATGGGACGGGAGATGCCGCCCGTGGACCTGCGGACGCTGATGGGCGAGAGCCTGGATGCCGACCGCTGGGACGACGTGGCCGCCCGCTGCCTGACGTGCGGCAACTGCACCATGGTCTGCCCCACCTGCTTCTGGACCACCACCGAGGAGGTCACCGACCTCACCGGCGACCACGCCGAGCGGTGGCAGCGCTGGGACTCCTGCTTCGACGTGGACTTCTCCTACCTCCACGGCGGCCCCGTACGGGCTTCTGCGCGCAGCCGCTACCGGCAGTGGCTCACCCACAGACTCTCCACCTGGTACGAGCAGTTCGGCAGTTCCGGATGCGTGGGCTGCGGGCGCTCTGTCACCTGTGCCCGGTCGGCATCGACATCACCGAGGAAGCCGCGGCGCTGCGCGACGAACGTGCCGACCGCCTGCGGCGCGAGAAGCAGAAGGAGACGGAACGATGACCTCCACGACCACTCTCTCCATGGCTCTTCCGGTCGAGCACCGCGACGGGCTGATGCGCCTCGCCCGTGAGGTCTCCTTCGAAGCCGGAACACGCCTCTTCGAAGAGGGCCGCCGCGCCGACCGGTTCTGGATCATCCGGACCGGAACCGTCCTCCTCGACCTGCACGTGCCCGGCCGTCGCGCCGCCGTCATCGAGTCCCTGAGCCACGGCGAGCTGCTCGGCTGGTCCTGGCACTACGCACCGTACACGTGGCAACTGGGTGCCGAGACGCTCAGCCCGGTCCGTGCCTGGGAGTTCGACGCGGAGGCCGTGAGGGCCGTTTGCGCGCAGGATCCGGAGTTCGGTCGGGCGGTCGCGACCTGGGTCGGCCGGGTCGTGGCACACCGGCTCCAGGCCTCGCGGATCCGCCTGCTGGACCTGTACGCCCCTTACGGCAGCGGGAGCCCGGCATGAACGACGTCCCCGTCCCCTACCAGGTGACCGGCGTGCGGCGTGAGACGGCCGACACCGTCAGTCTCACGCTGACGCCCGCCGGTGAGGAGGCTCCTGAGCCCTTCGCCCCGGGCCAGTTCGCCATGGTGTACGCCTTCGGGGTCGGGGACATCCCCGTCTCGGTGTCCCGCCTCGGAGGCCGGGAACTCGTCCACACGATCCGCTCCGTGCGTGCGGTCTCGGCCGCACTGGGCGCGCTCCGGCCGGGCTCTCAGGTGACTCTACGAGGCCCCTTCGGTACCGGCTGGGGGCTGGAGCGGGCGGCCGGACAGGACATCGTGGTGGTGACCGGCGGGATCGGCATCGCCCCGCTGCGCCCGCTCGTCCTGGCCGCACTGGCGGCTCGGCGGTTCTGCGGGCAGCTGAACCTGCTCGTCGGCTCGCGCACGGCGGAGGACCTTGTGCACGCCGACCGGATGCGCACCTGGGCGGAGTCGCACGGCCCACCGCACCGCCGGGTCACGGTCGATCGTCCGTCTCCCTCCTGGTGGGGCCACGTCGGTCTCGTCACCACGCTGCTGAACAGCGCGCGTTTCGTGCCGGGGAACACCACGGCGTACGTGCGCGGGCCCGAGGCCATGATCGTGGACGTGGTGTACGCGGTCGACGAGGCCCTGAACATCATCGACGCCTCGTGCGCCGGGCGCCACCAAGCGCGCACGGCCTCCAGTACGGCGCCGCGCCGCTTTGCTTCCTCCAGGGCGAATCGGATGGCGCTCGCGCTTGCTGCCTCCTCGCCGACGCCGAGCACGACACGGCCATGCGTGCCGGACGTGTCCCCGTCCTCGTGGCCGCCGCGGACCACGATCACCGGACAGTCGGCGAGGCCGGGCACGGTCAGGCTGGCCCGCTCGCACAGGCGCGTCAGCTCCTCGTCGGTCGGATCGCCCTCGGCGGCAGTCCGTTCGACGATCCGGACCAGGTCGTCCTCGATGGCGCCCTGGTTCTGCGCGGTGGGCGGCAGCAGGCACGCGTCCGTGACGGTGCCCTCGGCGTCCAGCCGGTAGCGGTGGCAGAGCAGTCCGCGCGGTGCCTCCGTGGCGCCGTGGCCGGTGCCCCGGAGAGGCGGAACGTCGACGTGGGGACGGGCCGGGGGCTCGTACGACCACGGACCACTCATTGTTCGCCGGAGAACCGGCACACGTACGTGAGCAGCGGGCGGTGCAAGCCCTGGAAGCCGCGCTCCGTGAAGCCCCGGCGGGTGTGCGGCTGCACAAGCGTGCTGTGGAGGGTCCCGCCCGCCAGGTGCTTCTGGACGCCTCCCACGACGCCGACCTGCTGGTCCTGGGCGCGCGGCGCCGCCCTGCGCACTTCGGGCTGCACCTCGGCCGGGTCGTCCACGCGGCGCTGACCCATTCCGCCTGTCCGGTCGCTGTGGTGCCTGAGCAGCCGCGACACCCATAGGGACGACCCCGCACAGCCCATGAGAGTGGCCCTCGAACCGCCGGAAGCACCTGCAGAGCGGGGGGTCGGTCCCTGCCTGGAGCCGATGGCACGCCCTGGTGCGGGGCAGTCGGCACTTCGGCACCGCAGTGGCCCATACCCTGAGGGATGGCGGCTCTCATGGCTTTCTGGGCTGCAGCAAGGATGCGTGGGATCCGCCACGTCACGCCTGCAGGAGCGCTCAGGCGCGCCTGAGCGCCGCTCGCTGGGAAAGACGCCTTCGAGACGCCTTCGAACCAGTCGAGTGCCGCCGCGCAACGCCTCGGCGGCATGCCGAATCCCCACGCCCGCGGCAGGAACAGATGGCTGAGATCGGCCTTCCCCGCGGCAGCCGGGCGACGGTGCTCCGTTGCTCTCCTGGGCAGGATCTGGCCGATCATCGCTCCGTTGAGATCAACGACGAAACTCCCGGACCGCCGCCCGGCACCTCGGGCATCTCGCCTTCAAGCTCGTCACGCGGCCGGGGGCCGCCGGGATAGGTGTGCACCTACGGCGAGGCATGCGGCTCGACGACGCTTCCGTGAAGGCGGCCGGTCGCACGGGATCCCGGTGCGTCAGGTTGGCGGGGTGGGCCAGAGGGCGGTGACGTCGTCGGCCGGGGGTTCGGTGCTCATGCGGTCGGCGTCGGCCGGGGACCCGCTGATGGCCCGGGAGTTGCCCTCGGCTTGCGGGTCGTACGGCGGCCAGCCCGGGGAGCCGGTGGCGGCGAAGGCGGCCCAGGCGCCGACGAGGGTGTCGCGGGCGGCGAGGTGTTCGGGAGTGTCGGCGCCGACGTCGGACAGTTTGTCGAAGACGTGGAGCAGGTCGGCGCCGTGGAAGGCGCTCATGGCCGGTCCGCACGGTTCGTCGACGAGGAGGTAGTGGTAGGCGCGGCCTCCCGCCTCTGCCTGGGCCCGGGCCAGACGCGTGGCCGGGATCCGGTAGAGGGCGTCGGTGAGGAAGGCACCGCGCAGGGCTGAGAGGTCGTCGGGGTCGGCGGCGCGGCGGCGGTAGGCGTCGAGGAGCTTCTCCGGCTCCGTGACTCCGGCGCGCCGCATCTCGGTGTGCAGGGCTGTTTCGTCCTTGGGGCGAAAGGAGTCGCCGCCGATCATCTGGAAGACGCGGACTTCGTCGCGGGTGGCGCCGACGAGCAGGGGGATACCGGCGGCGGCACCCGCGGCGACGGCCTGCTGCGGCGCGACGGGCAGCACGCTGCCGTCGAGTACGGCACCCCAGGACCGGCCGCCGGGCAGGTTGCGCTGTCCGATGTCGCCGGTGACGACCGTGCTCTGCGCGTCCAGGATCCGCCGGCAGGTGACGGTGAGCAGGTCCTCTGGGTCGTCGAGGCCAAGTGCGGTGATCAGGTCCTCGGCCATGGTGGTGGCGGTGACCCGGTCGAAGATCCGGGACGTGCTGCCGCTCTGGAGGATCGCCTTGTGGAAGAGGCCGGCGGCTGCGGGGGCGGCCAGGAGGGCTCCGATGGAGAAGGCGCCAGCGGACTGTCCCGCCACGGTGATGTTGCCGGGGTCGCCGCCGAAGGAGGCGATGTTGTCCCGTACCCAGCGCAGGGCGGCCATCTGGTCCTGCAGGGCGAGATTGGTGGACCCGGCCCACTGGCTGCCGAGGTCGGCCAGGTGCAGGAAACCGAGGGCTCCCAGGCGGTAGTTGGCGGTGACGACGACCGCGCCGGTCTGGCGGGCGAGCGCGGCCCCGTCGCTGTAGGGGGGTGCGGCGGAGCCGGCGTCGTATCCGCCGCCGTAGATCCACACGATGACAGGGCGGAGAGCCTCCCCGGCCGTCGTCGTGGGTGTCCAGACGTTGATATACAGGCAGTCCTCGGACGTCTCCCGGATCTCCGCCGTGGGGAAGGTGGGGAAGGAGGACTTCTGGCTCGCCCCCGGCATCAGGGAGGACGCGCCCTGCGCGGGCGCCGGTGCGAAGCTGTCGGCCCGGCGCACCCCCTGCCACGGCCGGGGCGGCTGGGGCGGGCGGAACCGCAGCTCACCCACCGGGGGCGCGGCGAAGGGGATACCGGCGAAGAGACGACCCCCGTCTGGGAGGGCGCATCCGCGAACGGTTCCCGTGGTGGTGTCGGTCAGGAGTGCGTCTGCCATGGCGTGAGCCTGTCTTCCCGAGGTGCGGAGGATTCGTTCTTGCTGTCGGCGTGGTGGGCCAGGCCCTGCCCGACGGAAGTCGCGCCCAGCCGGACGAGGATCACCGTTGGAAGGTCTGCTCAAGTGACGTACCAACGCCGTCGACGCGCGGACGGGTCCCGTCGGCTCAGGCCGGGCATTCGGTGCCGCTGCTCGCGGGGCTGGGCCGACGGCATCTGCGTGTGCCGTCGGCCCAGCCCTATTCCTCACCTGCTGCTGTCCTGATCAGAGGTGCAGCAGGCGTGCGGCGTTGCGGTGTGCGATGCGTGTGAGGTCGGCGCGGGAGAACGGTGCTGTGCGGAGGAACTCGACTGCCTCTGCCGTTGATTCGTAGGGGTAGTCGACGGCGAACAGCAGCCGGTCGGCGCCGATGGCCTGGACGGCTCCGAGGAGGGCCGCGTGGGAGAAGACGCCGCTGGTGGTCGCGTAGAGGTTGTGCCGCAGGTAGTGGGAGGGCAGGTGTCGTGGCCTGCCCTTGGGGTCGGCCTGGTGGTAGCGGCTGTCGAGCCGGGCGAGCTGGAAAGGCAGCAGTTCTCCCATGTGCCCCAGCGTCACCGAGGCTCCGGGGAACTCGTCGAACACTCCGCCGTAGATCAGGCGCAGTGCGTGGGCGCCGACCTGCGCTGTCCATCCCCAGGACGGCCCGCTCAGCACGGGATGGCCCTGGAACACCCGCCACTGATCGGCGGGGAAGAGCGCGGGATGGAGGTAGAGCGTCACCCCGAGCCGTTCAAGCTCGGCCCACACCGGCCGGAACTGCGGCTCGTCGAGGTAGTGGCCCTGAACGTGGTCGTTGTGCAGGACTCCCTTGAGGCCCAGTTGTTCCACCGCCCGGCGCAGCTCGGCCACGGCGGCCTTCGGGTCCTGCAACGGCAGGGTGGCAAAGCCGGCGAACCGTGTCGGGTGGGCGGCGACCACGTCGGCCAGGTGGTCGTTGACCCGGCGGGCCGTGGCCACGGCCTCGGAGGGGGCCTTGATGGCCTCGACGCCGGGTGAGGTGAGCGACAGGACCTGCATGTCCACGCCGTGCTCGTCCATGTCCGCCAGCCGCAACTCCGTGAGGTCGGCGAGCCTGCGCCCCCACTCTTCCCCCCAGCCGGGAGGCATCCGGGCTTCGCCCGGCCACGGGATCAGCTCCGGAACGGAGAACGCCTCTTCGACCGCGATCACCTTCATACCGCGCCCCGGGCGGTCGGCGGCGGTCCCGGCCGACGTGGAGGTGGCGGCCTCGGCGGTGGCGGGCGCTGCCGCGAGGGCTGCTGTGCCGGCGGTGGCACCGGCCGCGGCGGCCAGCAGACGCCGCCGCGAGGTGCCCGCGGCGAGGGGGGAATCAGACGAACCTGTCGTCATCGTCATGCCTTTCTGGGACATGGGGTCGGACTGGGGCCCGACGCCGTCCAGCATTAGGTAACCTAATCGTAGGCTACCTAATGAAGGGCGATCCCGGAAGCTCCGGTGATGTTGGCCACCAGACCTGACCGGCTTACGATCGGCAGACCGCGCCAAACCGACCACCCCACCGTGAAAGCAGAACCACATGTCCTCCTCCCCGTCGGAATCCGAGCCGCTCATCCGGCTGCTGTGGCGCGCACACAACTGGTTCCGAGCCGCCCTGACCACTGCGTTCGAGGCCCAGGAAGACGGGGCGACCATCAGCGCGGCACACGTGACCCTGCTCAGTCAGCTCCCGTCAGAGGGGGCGAGCATCGCCGAGCTGGCCCGGCGGCTGGGCGTCAGCGCCCCGACCGCACACCAGTGGGTCCATGAACTCGTCGCCCTGGGCGTGGTGACCGTGGAGAGCGATCCGCACTCCGCCCGGTCGAAACTCGTACTCCTCACGGCGGCCGGTGTCCGGCGCCGCGCCGAGACGATGCAGATCCTGGCCGGACTCGAAGCCGCACTCGCGGGGCGCATCGGTGTGGATACCGTCACCGCGCTTCGGGCCGCGCTGGAGGAACCATGGGGATCTCCGGAATCGGCGGTAGCTGAACTCCCCAGCCCATCCACCCCGTAACGCAGTTGACCCCCGGACACAGCGCGAGTCCCTCCCCGGGCAACAGGCGCAAGGTCACCACACGCGCACCGATGACCGGCCCGGCGGACCTGCACGACAGCCAGGCACTGGAGCGTCTGCGGAATCCCTGCCTATCCGCTCCCGCCGCGGTCCGCGCCGATGCCGACCGGCCGGCCAAGCTCCACTCCGCCAAGGGGTACGACTACGACCACCCGAGTCGTTGACCCCGCAGCGCGGCGTCACCCGCGAGGGCATGGGGTCCTTGAGCCGCCTGGGGCCGTCCCGCTGGACGCTCGAACGCACCGCCGCGGCTGACCGGCTGCCGCCGCCTGCACCCTTGTCTGCTTCCGCCGGCTCACCACATGAGCTTGTGGTTGACCTGCTCGCCGTCGGCGCGCAGGAGGCGCTCAACCGTCTCGGTTGACCTGCTCGCGGTCGGCGCGCAGGAGGCGCTCAACCGTCTCGGCTTCGCTCGAGCGAGGACCCCCGCGCTGCGGCCTCAGGACTGTCCACAGACGTCCGGCATGGGGACGACACGCCACCCGCGCGATCGCCTGTACCGGGTACTGCGGGGCCCGCCCGTCGGGCGGGCCCCGAGACCTTCGCGACAGGCGCAGGATGAGCGGGCCGCCCTGGTGGCCGCGGACGCTTGGCTCATGAGCATTGGCGGCGTCGGCGAGCAGGAGGGACCCCGCAGGTCACAGCGATACTGCGCGCGGTGCCTCCTGGGGGCTCGGTCCTCAGCGTGTGGGCTGGGGGTGCGGTTGGCTGTAGCGGGTGGCGGGGGGGGGGACGTTGCCGCCCATGAGCAGGGCGGTCTCGGCGGCGAGGAGGGCGTCCAGTGCGGCGGTCTGGTCCTCCAGGCCCGGTACGCAGATCGTCTCGCCCAGGCGCAGGCCGGCGAGGCTGGCTCGGGCCACGCCTTCCGCGGTCATGGCGGAGGGGACGTTCTTTCCGTATCCGCCGCTGAACTCCGTCGCCACCACGCCCGGGCAGACCACCTGGGTGCGGATGGGGGTGTCGGCGAGTTCGTGGGCGAGGGTGCGGGTGAAGGCGACCGTGGCGGCCTTGGCGGCGTTGTAGATGGTGCGGGGCGGCATGTGCGGGTTGCTCTGCCCGGCGCTGAAGGCCAGTAGTGAGGCGACCGTGACGATGGTCCCCTCCCCCGCGGTCAGCATGCCGGGCAGGGCGGCGCGTGCGAGCTGGACGGACGCCACGCCGTTGAGGGTGAGCAGGCGGTCGATCTCCTCCGGGGCGACCTCGGCGAGGGGAGCGTAGCCGCCGTCGCCCGCGTTGCTGATCAGCAGCCGGACATCGCCGGTTGCCAGGCGCTTGGTCACGGCGGTGAGGCCGTCGTGGTCCGCGAGGTCCGCGGGCAGGACCTCCACAGCGGCGCCGGCCGCGCGGAGTTCGTCCGCGAGCTCGGAAAGGCGGTCGGCCCTTCGGGCCACCAGGACGAAGTCGTAGTCGGCGGCGAGGAGGCGGGCGTAGGCGGCGCCTATACCGGAGGAAGCGCCGGTGATGAGAGCAAGAGTACGAGACATGAGGGCAGCTTGATTCAAGCGCCTGCATCATGTCAAGCGTTTGATAGTCGACCAGTGTCGTATTCTCGCCGTATGACGCTGCATGACGAAGGGCCGGTCGGCGCCGACGCACTGGACCGGGTGACCTGGGCACTGCGGCGCGCCGAGTTGGCCGTGACAGCCCTGAAGGAGCAACGGCTGCGCTCGCTGGGCATGGCGGCGGCACACTATTCCCTGCTCATCGCCGTCCACGTCGATCCCGGCCTGGCCGGAGCGGAACTGGCCCGCCGCCTGAACGTCACCCCGCAGGCAGTGGCCTCCCTGGTGGCCCGCCTGGAGGGCCGGGGCCAACTGGAACGCCGGCCGCACCCGCGCCACCGTCACGTGCAGGAACTCCACCTCACCGACGCCGGCCGCGACGCTCTGCGCAAGGCCGACTCCGTGATCGCGGAGATCGAACAGCAGATCACCGAGAAGCTCGGCGCCAAGGACTCCACCCAGCTCCAGGCGCTGCTCGATCAGGTGACCGACGCGATACAAGAGGTGCAACCGGCAGGCCCCCTCAGCAGACCGGTCACCCTGCGCAAAGACGGCACACCGGGGTGACCGCGCGAGCAGCCAGCCAGCACGTCATGGCCTCATCACCCTGGACGAGGAAGCCCCGCGTCATCACCGAACCAGCCTGAACCTGGCGCGGCACTCGTACACGACCTCCGCTCCGGCCAGAGGCGCTGGCCACCTGCGCACGACGCCTGAGCGGACGCGCGAGCGGACGACGTGAGACGAGCCGTCGCCCGTCAGCCCCTGCCTCTGCCGCGAGGCGCTGATCAGCCAGAACAACACCACGTGGCATGGTCAAGCACCACCCTGCAAGGATGCGGTCCCACTCCCCGAGCCAGGCGCGATTCAAAGACGACTCCCGGCGCCCCACGGTCATGGCTTCCTCGCCGGACGACACCCAGCGCATGGCATGGGAGGCGCTCACCCACTCCCGGCTTCGCTCGAGCGTGACCTACCTGGATGGGCTTCGCGAGCGGACGGAGACAGGCCACAGAGGCAGCATCGCCAGCGGTGCGCACGGCGAGTTGGGCGTCGGTGACCACTTCCCCTGACGGAGAGACCCTCCCCCGCCTCCCTCCGCCGAGGGTGAGCCGCGCAGGCTGTCAGCCCTCCGAGGAGGAGTCGCAGCCGGAAATTGCCGCCGGTGTCCGACGTGACCGTACGCCCGCCGTATCTCACTCGCGTATCTCACTCGTTCGCGTCGCGGAGCGCGCGCAGGATGCGCTCCAGGTGGCGACGGTCCTCGGAGGAGAGCAGTCCGGTGACGTGGCTGCGGAGATGGGTGACGTGGGCGGTCATAGCGCGGTCGAGCGCTTCGGCGCCCTCGTCGGTCAGTACGGCGAGTGCGGCTCGTCGGTCGTAGGGGTCGGGGTCGCGGCGGATCAACCCCTCCGTCGCCATGCGGTCGGCGAGACGTGTGAAGCCGCCCGAGCTGAAGGACACGGCCTCCGCCAGGTCCGTCATGCGCAACCGGTGCCCGGGCGTGCGGCCCAGCCGCAGCAGCACCTCGAACCAGGTGTCCGGAACTCCCAGATCGCGGTGCACGAGGGGCTTGAGGCGAGCGAACGCCTCCACGAACAGTCCGTAGAGCGTCACGTCGTCGTCATTCAGCAGTTGCTCGTTCACCCCATGAGGATGACAGAAGGCGAGAGCGGAAGAAGCTGCCGTTGCAATATCTGCATTCGCAGATATATTGTCTGCTTCGGCAGATATCTTGGCTCTGTACGCCCTCACAGATGTGGAGCCCGACCATGCGCAACCGCACCCTCCCCGCGTTCGGTGTCGCCGCCGCCACGGCCGGCGCCCTCACCCTCGGCCTGTCCCTGGCACCCGCTTCGGCGGACGCCGCCCCCGCCTCACGCGGGCACCGCACGATCACCATCGAGGCCGTCGAGAAGGGCACCGCGATCAACATGGTCGACGTCGCCCCGGCCGACTCCGCCCTCGGCGACCAGCTGATCGGCACCGGCGACCTCACCGGCCGCGACGGCCGCAAGCTGGGCACCAGCAGCTTCGTCGGCGTCTCCACCGACGCCAAGCCGCGCACCGCCGAGCTGCTGACCTTCGTCTACGAACTGCCCGATGGCAAGATCACCACGGCCGGCACGGCGAAGCTCTCCCCTTCCGGACCCGTCTTCGATGAGCGGTTCGCCATCACCGGCGGCACCGGCAAGTACCAGAACGCCTCCGGAGAGGTGCGCGTCCTGCAGGAGACGGTGGAGCAGGCGAAGGTCACCTTCGAGATCCAGCGCTGACCCCACGCACAGAGAACAAGCACGACACGGACGAACGGAGTCACCTGTGAAGATCCTCCTGATCGGCGCCACCGGCATGATCGGCTCCCGCATCACCGCGGAAGCGCTCGGCCGCGGCCACGAAGTCACCGCCGCCACCCGCTCGGGCCGCGCGGACGCTCTGCCGGAGCACCAGGCGCTGACCGTCCTCGCCCTGGACGCCACCGCGCCGGGCAAGGTCGCCCAGGCAGCCGCCGGACACGACGTCGTCATCTCCGCCGTCTCCCCGCCCCGCGACGGCTCCGACCCGACCGCCCCGCTGCTGGCGGCGTACAAGTCCCTGGTCGAGGGGCTGCGCACGGCGGGCGCACACCGCCTGCTGGTGGTCGGAGGGGCGGGCAGCCTGAAGACCGCCTCCGGCCAGGACCGGGTCGACACCCCGGACTTCCCCGCGATGTACAAGGCCGAGTCGCTCGCCCAGCGGGAGGTGCTGCGCCTGCTGCGCGCCGAGGTGGGCGACGACCTGGACTGGACGTACGTCTCCCCGGCCGACGAGATCGCCCCCGGCGAGCGCACCGGCACCTTCCGCCTCGGGGGCGACGACCTGCTGATCGCCGAGGACGGCACCAGCTTCATCAGCGCCGAGGACTACGCGGTCGCCCTGGTCGATGAGGCCGAGAAGAGCACGGCGATCCGTCGCCGTATCACCGTCGCGTACTGACGGACGTCACTCCAAGGCTTCCGCTTCCCCCCTCGGGCGACCCGCAGTGCCAAGGCGACGCGAGCAAGGCCGCCGTCCAGCAGGACCTCACCGGAGTCGGGTCGTTCGATTCCGGCCAGGCAGTGCGGCAGGGCGGACTTTCAGGACGTGAACAGGCCGGTCCCCGACAGGACGGCTGAGGGGTGTCCTCGGGCGGTCTCCCCGGTGAGGACGGTGATCATCAGGTGCATGCCGTCCACGATCGGGGCGCACGGTGCCCGGCAGGCGCGGCCGGCCGGCGATCACCGCCCGAGTTGGCGGACCTCCTCAGGCAAGTGCCGGGCCGGAGCGCAGAAGCCCGGGCCCGGCAGCGGGCGGGACGAGGCCGACTCCCTCAGGGGGCGGTCTGTCAGCTCGGCTTGAGGATGATCGCCTGGCCGCCCGCGGGGGCCATGGCCACGTCCAGCGTGGCGGCCGAGGTCACCGTCCGGGTACTGACCACGACCGGCGTCTGGTACGGGCTGGTGCCCGGCGTGCCGTCGGCGTAGACGGTGGCGGTGTAACTGACACCGCTGTCCAGGAACGACAGCGGGAGCGACAGCGTCCGCGCCGTCTCGTTGGTCATCGCCCCCAGGTACCAGGTGCTCCCCCGCCGGCGGGCCACGGCGACGAACTGGCCGATCGATCCGGCCAGGGTTCGGCTCGCGTCCCAGGTCGTGGGGACGGCGTTGAACCAGGGCAGTCCCGGCCAGTTGGCGGTGTTGGCGTACTTGGACGTCTGCTTGTCATACCAGAAGAGGAAGTTCAGCGGCTGGTAGTACACCGCGGCCATCGCCATCTGGTGGGCGTTCGTGGTCTTGTTGCGGGACTGGCCGTAGCAGATCGTGTAGTCCAGCGGGCCGCCGATGTTGCGGGCGAAGGGCAGGGTCACGTTGTGGGTGGCGGTCGGGAACTGCTCGTTGCCCCGGACGCCTTCCATGCTGAGGAAGTTCGGGTACGTGCGCTCGTAGCCGAACGGGCGGATGTTGTCGTGCATGTCGATCAGCAGCTGGTACTTCGCGGCCGTCTTCGCCCAGCCGGTGATCTGGTTGGTCATGGCCTGGGTGCCGTCGAGGACGAAACCCAGCTTGACGCCGGCCACGCCCCAGCTCTTGTAGAGCGCGAACAGGGAGTCCACGTCGCCCAGCGCGGCGCGGTCCGCGTAGAGGATGACCCCGATGCCCCGGTCGGTGGCATAGGAGATGACCGAAGGAAGATCGATCTCGGGAATCGGCTGCCTGGCGGGCGAGGTGACCGGTCCGTACCATCCGCCGTCGTACTCGATGTACTGCAAGCCGCGCGCGACGGCGAAGTCGACGCCCTGGATGCCGGCGGCGGTGGTGAGCTCGCAGCGGAAGACCTTGCCGGGCTTGATCCACGAGGTGTCGGCGAGGGCGTTGGGCGGGGCCAGGTTGAGCACCAGGTCGGCGTTGTCGACCAGCTCGGCGTGGGTCGACCCGATCACCACCGCGCGCCACGGCGTCGCGAACGGCGTGGTGACGGTGGAGGTCGTCGCGACCGGGCCGCTGCCGCGTGCGGTGTGCTCCATCAGGAAGGCGGACAGGGTGCCCGGCTGCCCGGAGACGGAACTGAGCATCATCCGGGGGAAGTTCACCCGGGAGGACTCGCAGACGCACGCGATGACCCCACCGGGCAGAGTCGCGGTCAGCGGCAGGTCGGTCAGAGGGCCGTTGTCCGTGCCGGAGGTGCCGGTGACCGGGATGGAACCGGGAGCGAGCGGGATGTAGTCGGCCTCGTCACGGGCGCTGTAGACCAGCGTCTTGTCCGGGAAGGTGAACGCCGTCAGCTCGTCGGAGATGGTGGCGGTCCCGGCGCCGAGCAGGACGTAGCGGAGGGCGACGCCGGCGTTGTAGGCGCGGGCCTGGACGCTGAAGCGGGCCCCGGAGACGGTGTCCTGGAGGTTCCAGCGCTGCTCCTGGTAGTGGTCGGTTACGGTCGAGTTGCGGCCGTAGACCGGATTCCAGGTGGTGTTGATGGTCCAGTGCTGGTTCTGGGTCACCGTCACGTTGCTGCCGAGGGTCGTCCCGTTGCTCAGCCTGAGTCCGAGGGGCGAGGTGGCGATCACCGTGGTGCCGCTGCGCAGGACGGACCACCGGAGCGCTCCGCCCACCACGGACAAGGTGAGGACCGTCCTGCCGTCCGGCGAGGTCGCTCGGACGGAGGCGTCCGCGGCATAGGCGGGCCATGTCGCCCCCAGCCCCGCCGCCGCCGTTCCGGCGGTGATGATCACGCCCTTGAGTATCCCCCTGCGGGAGACGGTCGCCGGGTTCTCGACGGAACCCATTTCGGGCTCTTCCTGCTCGCCTGCACTACGCATCATGAGTGGGGCCTCTTCCTTGAGGACCGCATGACAGCGGACCACACATCGAATAGAACCAACCGGTCGTAGACGTTCGAAGGTGTCGGGAAAGCTGTAGGGGTGTCCGAATCGGGCCGCGCCTTCGTACCCGGCGGGGCCGGCTGCGGCGGGTCGTAACGGGCGACCCCGTGGCGACCCGCTGCCCACCCGTTGCCTGTCACGAATGGCGCCGCATCACTTCGGTGTACGGGCAGTGCCCCGGCGCCCCCCTTCGATGGCGGGGTCGCCGGGGCACGCGGTCAGGAGAGAGTCCAGGTCTCGCTGTTGACGCTCGCGCTGCCGCCGAGCTCCTGGTCCACCGCCGCTCCCTGGGTGGTCGAGCCCGCGACTCCGATGTGCAGGCCGCTGCCGATGTTCACCAGCATGTAGTTGCTGCCGGTGTAGCTGCCGGTCAGGTCGAGGGCCCACTGCTGGTTCGTCCCGCCGTTGCAGGTCCACTGCTGCAACTGGACGCCGGCGGTGGTCGACCGGCTCGGGACGTCCAGGCACAGGCCGCTCTTCACGCTCTTGAGCGTGAAGATGTTGTCCGCCACCCGGGTGAGGGTCCACTGCTGGTTGGTACCGCCGGTGGACGGCCACTGGATGATCTTGGCGCCGGTCGCGGTGGAGCCGCTGGCGACGTCCATCAGCATCGAGCTGCCGACGTTCTTCAGCGTGTGGACCCCTTCCGACGGGATCCCGCTGCCGGCCGTCCATGTACCCGCGTCCACGTTGAGGGACCAGGTCGGGTACTGACCGAGGTTCACCGTCGTGCCCCGGATGGTGAGCGGCAGCCAGATCAGCTTCGAGGCGCCCAGGTTGGAGGTGTCCCAGCGGTCGCCCGCGTAGATGTACGTGGTGCCGGAAGTGCCCTGGACCGTGATGATGTTCGCCGTCTGGCTGCCGTAGGTCTTGGTGCCGGGGGCGGCGAAGTTCCGGAACGCCGACCAGGGGCCGCTCAGCGAGGTGGCGGTGGCGTAGACGTTGTCGTTCAGGCTCCAGCCGGTCAGGCGGGAGCCGAGGACGTAGTACATCCCGTCGATCTTCACCATGGCGGGCGACTCGACGCTGCCGCTGCTGCCGCTGCTGCCCAGCACCGCCACCGCGCTGTCCACGGAGAGGTAGTCGGCGGAGAGCTTGTAGATGCGCAGGCCGTTGTTGCGGTCCTCGCTCAGCAGGTAGCCGGTGCCGTCGGTGTCCTGGAACAGGCCGATGTCACGGCTGAGGTTGCCCATCGGGCGGAAGCTGCCCCGGTAGGAGTACGGCCCGCACGGGGTGCTGCTCGTGGCCACACCGACCCTGGCCTCGGCGTAGTTGGTGCTGTCGATGTGCATGTACATCACGTACGTACCCGTCGACTTGTTGTAGATGACCTTCGGCCGCTCCACGATGCGGCTGGGGCCCAGATCACCGCTGGCCTGCCGGCTCAGGGCCTGACGCTGGTAGGTCCAGTTCGCCAGATCGGTCGAGGTGTAGCAGGTGATGTCCTCGAACGACGTGTCCGCCGACGTCTTTCCGGTCTTGTCCTCGCCGAAGCCGTACCAGGTGTCGCCGACCTTGACGATGCCGAGCCCGTGCAACTGCAGGGCGTTGCCGTTCTGGTCGGTTCGCGCGGCGCCCGTCGTGAAGGTCACCGTGGCCGCGTGTGCCTGCGTGGCGGGCACGAGCAGGGCGGCAAGGCTGCCGAGCAGGGTCAGGAGCGTGGCGAGGGTGGTCCGCCATATGGTGCGCGGTGGCGGTGTGCGGTGTGATGTGGTGTCGGACATGGTGTCACCTCTCCGTCGAGGTTCGGGGATGGTGCGGGGGGTGCGGGTCGAGCAGTGGGATCCTGGGGCCGCTCAGGGGGCGAGCGGGATGGTGATGGTGTTCCAGGACATCGGCGGCAGCAGGGCGCTCAGCCGTCCGCCGTCCGTGACGGTGCCGGTCACCGGCTTCGGCGTCACGCGGTCCTGATGCTGGAGTGTGTTGGCGGCGTGGCGGTCGGGGTCGGCCAGGGCGGTGTGCGTCACCTGGCCGGTGACCGGGTTGAACGCCCGCAGGTCGGCGGTGAGTTCGAGGGGCTTCGTGGTGCCCCGGTTGACGGCGAAGACGGTGAGCGTCCCGTCCTCCTGCTGGACGGCGGTCGCGTGCAACAGCGGCACCTCGCCGTAGCGGGCGGTGTCGTGGACGGGACTGTCCAGGGCGAGCCGGAGCACCTGGCCGCGGCCGTGGCGGGCCGCGTCGGCGAAGGGGTGGAAGATGCTCTGGCGCCAGGCCGGGCCGCCGGGCTCGGTCATGATGGGGGCGATGACGTTCACGAGCTGTGCGAGGCAGGCCGCGGTGACGCGGTCGCAGTGGCGCAGCAGGGTGATCAGCAGGCTACCGACCACGACGGCGTCGGTGACGGTGTAGACGTCCTCGAGCTGGCGCGGGGCCACGCTCCAGTCCGGGGTGTCGGTGTTGTTGACCGGCCGGCTCTGGTACCAGACGTTCCACTCGTCGAAGGAGAGGTTGATCCGCTTGCCTGAGCGGCGCTTGGCCCCGATGTGGTCGGTGGTGGCGACCACCCCGTCGATGAATGCCTCCATGTCGGCGGCCGAGGCGAGGAAGCTGTCGACGTCGCCGTCGCTCTCCTCGTAGTAGGCGTGGCAGGAGATGAAGTCGACGAGGTCGTACGTGTGCTCCAGGACCGTAGCCTCCCAGGCGCCGAAGGTCGGCATGGAGCGGTTGGAGCTTCCGCAGGCGACCAGTTCCAGGCCGGGGTCGATGTCGCGCATGGCCTTGGCGGTGACGGCGGCCAGGCGGCCGTACTCGTCGGCGCTCTTGTGGCCGAGCTGCCAGGGGCCGTCCATCTCGTTGCCCAGGCACCACAGCCGGATGCCGTGCGGCTTGTCCACGCCGTGCGAGCGGCGCAGCTCGGAGAAGGCCGTGCCGGCGGGGTGGTTGGTGTACTCCAGGAGGTCGAGTGCCTCCTGCAGGCCGCGGGTGCCGAGGTTGACGGCCTGCATGGGCTCGACGTCGGCCTTGGCCGCGAAGCGCATGAACTCGTTCAGCCCGAACCGGTTCGTCTCGACGGTCCGCCAGGCGCCGTCGAGCCGGCGGGGCCGCTGCTCCACCGGGCCGACTCCGTCTTCCCAGCGGTAGCCGGAGACGAAGTTGCCGCCGGGGTAGCGGACCATGGTGACGCCCAGTTCCCGGACCAGGGCCAGGACGTCGGTGCGCAGTCCGTCCTCGTCGGCGCTCGGGTGGTCCGGTTCGAAGACGCCGGTGTAGACGCAGCGGCCGAGGTGCTCGACGAAGGATCCGAACAGCCGGGGATTCACCTCGCCGACGGTGAAGTTGGGGTCCAGATGGATGGCACCTGCAAGCGGCGGATGGCTGTCGGGGCTGGGCATGGGTCACTCCGGGATGGATCGGTGCGAGAAGTGGCGTTCTGTACGGCTGGCGGGTGCCGTTGCGGTCAGGCCTTGATGCCGGTGCGCGCGACGCCTTCGGCCAGGTATCGCTGCAGGAAGAGGAAGACGAGCCCCAGCGGCAGGATCGACACGGTGGCGGTGAGGAACAGCTCGTGGATGTTGACGGTCTGATCGGTGGTGAAGGTCGACAGGGCCACCTGCACGGTCCAGCTCGACTGGTCCTGGCCGATGACCAGCGGCCACAGGAAGGCGTTCCAGTTGGTGATGAAGGTGATCACCGCGATCGCCGGGAAGAAGCCACGGGAGTTGGGGACGACGATCCGCCAGTGCGTGCCCCAGCTGCCGAGACCTTCGGTCCGGGCGGCCAGGGAGCAGACCGGCAGCTGCCCGGCGCTGCCGAGCACCCCGACGACGAGGGAGTTCCACACGCTGCCCGCCATGGGAACCCCGGGGTCGTTGAACGGTTCGGGGATGTTCTCCCAGAGCGGCTCGGACAGGAAGAACTCCCAGTTCGTCCCGGTGATGTCGGTGTCGGTGGCCAGGCGGTTGCGGATCAGCAGCAGGTAGAACGGGGCCAGGAAGCAGCGCCGCGACGACGGCGACTGTGCAGAGGGCGACGATGCCGGCCCGTCCGCTCACTGCGCGGGGACGGCCGCGGACATGGGCGCCGGAGGCCAGGAAGAGGATCATGTAGAAACCCAGCCGGAGCCGGAGCCGCAGGAGGCGTGGTCACCGGGGATCCACTGCACCGACACGTCGGCCTTGGTGTGCGCCTTCCCGTACCCCGGCGCCGCCTGCTGGGTGCCCGCCTCGCCGTGCTGGTGGCACCACTGGCTGATCGCCGCCTTACCGCCGGCGAAGCCGCCGCGGCCGGTGTTCCCGCCGCACGCGGCGAGGAATCCCGCCGCCGTCACGGTGCCGGAGGCGCGCAGGAGGGATCTGCGGCCGAACGATCTGCTGGGGTTCTGCTCAGGGGACATGGTCACCTCTGCTGGGAAGGACGCGAGTGGGTCCCGGCCCTGAGGGCGAGGCCCCGACCGGCGGGTGATGACGCTGTAGAGGGCCGCGGGGTAGGCCGGTGAGAGCGCGACGCAGGGCCCGCGGGGTGAGGGCACGCGATCGGAGGGGAAATTCCTGCCGCTGACGGGGTTGCAGCGAGCGGAGCGAGACGCAGGTTATGCGCGCTACACCCCTTCGTCAACAAGTCAGAAAAAGTCTTTGCCGGGCAGTTCCAACGGCGTGCACGCCGCGGTTACGATCAGGCGTCCCAGCCCGATCGAGCACAGGACGGCGTCGTTGAAGCGGACGTACCAGGACATTCGCCGGGTCAACCGTTTCGCGGTGATGCGGCATGTCATCGCCTCGGCGCCCGTCATCAGGCGCGACATCGCGGCGGCCACGGGTCTGTCGGTGGCGACCGCCTCCGACATCGTCAGCGAGTTGCACGAGCTGGGGCTTCTGGCCGAGATCGGACAGCAGGCCTCGGGCGGCGGGCGCCCGCGGAACCTTCTCGCGCCCGACCCCGAGGGCCCCCGGCTCATCGGCGTCGACATCGCCGAGACCTACGTCCACGTCGAGGTCTTCGATCCCGCTCTGCGGGTCCTGGCCAGAGCCGAGTACGAACTGCACCCGCACGCCAACTCGCCCGACTACGTCGTGGACCGCATCGTCCGTGGAGTCGACGACGCGATCGCGCAGGCCAAGGTGGAGCGCGGCAGGATTCTCGGGGTCGGCGTCAGCATTCCCGGCCAGGTACGGCCAAACGGCACGGCCTCGGTCTTCGCCCCGAACTGGCAGTGGAACGACGTGCCGCTGCGGGCCCTGCTCACCGATCGGGTCCCCGATGTACCGGTCCTCCTCGACAACCCACTGCGTGCGAGCACCGTCGCCGAACTGTGGTTCGGTGCCGCCCGCGGCCGCGACAACGTCGCCGTCCTCACCCTGGGAACCGGCGTCGGCGCGGGCCTGGCCGTCCAGGGGGCGCTCTACCGCGGGGCCACGAACACGGCCGGCGAATGGGGCCACACCAGCCTGGTCATCGACGGCCGCGAGTGCCGCCGCGGATGCGTCGGATGCGTGGAGACCTACGTGGGCGCACCCGGCATCATGCAGCACCTCGCGGAGACCGACCCCGACAGCCGGCTCCTGTACCCCGACGACCAGACGGCGACCATCAACGCCCTGGCCACCGCCCACGCGGACGGCGACCCCGCCGCACAGCAGGTGATCGCCACGACCGGCCGCTACCTCGGCATCGCCATCGCCAACCTGATCAACCTGTGCAACCCCCAGATCATCGTGCTCACCGGCTGGGTCGCCGACACACTGGGAAACGCCGTCCTGCCGCACGTACGCGCCACCGCCGCCCGCTACGCACTCGCCGAACCCTGGGAAGGCACCGAGATCAGCCTCTGCCCCATCGACCGGAACCCGGTCAGCCTCGGCGCGGCGACCCTCGTCCTGGAAGGGTTCCTGTCCTGACCTCACAGACGTCCGGCGGGTCTGCCCACGGCGGCCGTGGGCAAACCCGCCGGACGTGCCGGACGTCAGCTCTTGCCGAGCAGGCTGGAACTGCTCCGGGTGCTGCCGTCCTGGGCCGAGCGGGCAAGGCCGTTCCGTCGGATCATCGAGCGGACGACATGAAGATGCCTGCGAGGTGGAGTCCGGCGAGGTAGATGGTGGTGGTCTTCTCGTAGCATCCGACGTGTTCAGCACGCCGATGAAGGCGGGTGCGTCACCGGCCTGCCCGGCCGTGAGAACGAAGGCCAAGGGCGTCCGGCAGTGGTTGTCGACTGGCAGGTGGATCTTCGTCGTCAGTCCGCCGCGGGAGCGTCCACCGCGAGCAGCCTGCTCAGCTCGCCCGCTGCCCGTCCGCTTACGCCAGCCAGGACAGATACGGGGCGACGGCTACGGTCGCCACCTCGCCGGCTGCCGTGCGCCCAATCCATACGGCCGTCACGCCTTCCTCGGTGGGAACGTGAGCAGATCCGCCTGACTGGCATGGCGGGTGACCTTCTTGATTTTTACTCAGGCCACGGTGACGTCCTCATCGAGATAGACGTCCTGTACGGCGTGCAGCAGTTCGACGCCCTCCGCGGTGGGACGCTGGAAGGCCTTACGGCCGGTGATGAGGCCGGTGCCGCCGGCCCGCTTGTTGATCACGGCGGTCCGTACGGCCTGCGCTAGGTCTCCTTTGCCGGCCGACGCACCTCCACTGTTGATGAGGCTGACGCGGCCCATATAGCAGTTGGCCACCTGCCAGCGCGTGAGGTCGATCGGGTGATCGGTGGTGAGCCTGCCGTACAGACGCTCGTCGGTCCTGCCGAAGCCCAGCGCGGGATAGCCGCCGTTGTTCTCCGGCTGCTTCTGCTTGACGATGTCGGCCTCGATGGTCACACCGAGGTGGTTGGCCTGCGCGGTGAGGTCGGCCGAGACCGAGTAGTCGACGCCGTCCTTCTTGAACGCCGGGTTGCGCAGGTAGCACCACAGCACGGTGAACATGCCCAGTTCATGGGCCCGTGCGAAGACCTCGCTGGCTTCCCGCAGCTGGCGGTCCGATTGCTCCGAGCCGAAGTAGACCGTGGCGCCGACCCCGGCAGCGCCGAGTTCGAAGCACTGCTCGACGTTGCCGAACATGATCTGGTCGTAGTGGTTCGGGTAAGTCAGCAGCTCGTTGTGATTGAGCTTCACAATGAACGGGATCTTGTGCGCGTGGCGCCTCGACACCGCCCCGAGCACGCCGAGTGTGCTGGCGACCGCGTTGCAGCCGCCCTCGACGGCGAGTTCGACGATGTTCACGGGGTCGAGGTAGCGGGGATTCGCGGCGAAGGCCGAGGCCGCGGAGTGTTCGATGCCCTGGTCGACCGGCAGGATCGACAGGTGCCCTGTGCCGGTCAGACGGCCGTGGTCGAAAAGGGACTGCAGGTTGCGCAGCACCCGGGGCGAGCGGTCGGTCGGGGCCACGGCACGGTCCACGAAGTCAGGCCCAGGAAGCATCAGGTCTTCCTTGGGGATCCCGTGGGCGGTATGGGCCAGCAAGGACTCGGCCTCGTCGCCAAGCAAGCCTGGTATGTCGGTCATCGGCTCGCCTCTCCGGTCGGTCGGGTGATCCGAGGTGGGGCCCGGGTTCCCGCAACCGCCGGGCTCATGTGGCAGCGTGCGCCGTTCCGACAGGACACCGGGCTCGGCCACGACCGTGGCCGCCGAGCCGATGGGGCATCGGTCCCGGTCAGGGCGCCGGAGCACTCCCGCCATGGAACAGTGGAGGAAAGGTGACATGGGCCTGTGGCGCCCGCGAAAGCGCGGGCCGGACGAAGGAGGCCAGGATGCGTCCCCCTGTGCTGGCGGGCATCGACGGGTCCGAGGGCGCCGCGACGGCGGCCGACTGGGCGGCTCGGGAGGCCGCGCTGCGCGGCGTTCCGCTGCGGTTGCTGCACGCGTCTCCGCCGCTCCCCGGGACCGCCGTTCCAGGCCCGGTCGTGGACCGGCTTCGGCGCCTGGGCGCCCGGTTGCTCCAGCTGACGGCCGCGGAGCTCACCGACCGCTACCCGGACCTCCAGGTGGAGAGCGCGCAGGCCGATGACCCCCCGGCCTGCGCTCTGCCCACCGCTGCACGCGACGCCGGGCTCCTCGTCGCCGGCACCCGCGGAACGGGCGGTTTCGAGGGGCTGGCGGTCGGGTCGGTGGCCCTGCGAACGGCCGCAGCGGCCCCCTGCCCTGTCGTGTTGGTCCCTCACCGTCCCTTCATGGAGGGGGCCTCCGCGGCAGGCCGCGGAGGCCAGGTCGTGCTGGGGTTCGACGCGCACAGGCCGGTCGGTGGGGTGGCGGCCTTCGCGTTCTCGGCCGCCGATGCTCGCAGGGCACGTCTGCGAGTGGTGCAGGCCTGGGCCTTTCCCGCCGAGTCGGTCTCTCCCCGGACCCTGGTGGTGACCGAGGAGGACCGCGCCGCCTGGGAGGATGAGGAGGTACTGCGGCTGTCCGACGCCCTGCGGCCGTGGCAGGAGAAGTACCCTCGGGTGGTGGTCGGCGCCGATGTCATGCTGCTCCACCCCGCGGAAGCGCTTCTCAACGCCTCGCGGGGTGCCGACCTGCTCATCGTGGGGCGCCGCACCGAGCGGGCGTCGCCCGAAGGCCGACTCGGACCGGTCGCGCACGCCGTACTGCACCACACCCGCTGCCCGGTCGCGGTCGTACCGCACGACGGATGACGGCTCAGCCGAAGAACGCCTCGAACTCGTCGTACAGCGACGGCTCCACCACCTTGTTCTCTGCTGTGACCTCCGCGAGGGGCAGGCGGATGATCCGCGTGCCCCGCAGGGCGACCATGCTGCCGAAATCCCTCTCTTTGACCGCATCGATGGCGTGCAGTCCGAAACGGGTGGCCAGCCACCGGTCGAAGGCGCTGGGGGTGCCCCCGCGCTGGATGTGACCCAGTACCGTTGTGCGGGCATCCTTCTCGGTGCGTGCCGTGATCTCCTGGGCCAGCCATTCGCCGATGCCCGACAACCGCACATGGCCGAACTCGTCCAGCGACCGGTCCTTGAGAACCATCTGTCCCTCCTTGGGGACGGCCCCTTCGGCCACGACGACGATCGGCGCGTAATTGATCTCGAACCGGCGCATCACCTGCTGACAGACCTGCTCCATGTCGAACGGCCGCTCCGGGATGAGGATCACGTTGGCGCCGCCCGCGATGCCGGCGTGCAGGGCGATCCATCCGGAATGCCGTCCCATCACCTCCACCACAAGGGCGCGCATATGTGACTCGGCGGTGGTGTGGAGGCGGTCGATTGCCTCCGTCGCGATACCGACGGCGGTGTCGAAACCGAAGGTGTAGTCGGTGCCCGAGACGTCGTTGTCGATGGTCTTCGGCACACCGACGAGGCTGATTCCCTCGCGGCTGAGTTCTGTGGCCACCCCGAGCGTGTCCTCTCCGCCGATCACGACGAGCGCGTCCACATCGTGCGCGGCGAGCGTGTCCCGCACCCGTCGCAGCCCGTCGTCGTGCTTGAACGGGTTCGTGCGGGAAGACCCGAGGATGGTGCCACCGCGGGGGAGAATTCCCCGCACGCTGGAGATGTCCAGTGGTACGACGTCGTTCCGGAGCAGACCCAGCCAGCCGTCCCGCACACCGACGAAGTCGAACGCGTAATCCTGGACGCCTTTGCGGACGACGCTGCGGATCACGGCGTTGAGCCCCGGACAGTCACCTCCGCCGGTCAGCACTCCGACCTTCATGGGTCTTCTCCCATCAGCTGCACACCCCGTTCGGTCGCGGCCTTCGCGCGCGACCGGATACCGCTGCCGGGGCCTATGGACCGCCGTCTCCCTACAGCCTCCCTCGGTTCCGTCCACCGTGGCCACTCGACGGCGACGGGGGCGACGGCGTGGTGCATGACGGCATGGGCGACGGGGCCGATGTGCGGGCAGCATCGGTGGTCTCTCCGACCTCCTCTGAGCGCCGGGCACGGTGTCGGCGCTCGTAGTCGCGGTGGGGTGGGTGCTGTCCGCGCTGCGGCGTGGACAGCGGGCGTGGACCTGATCGCCGTACTGACTCGGGCGGGCACGATGGTCGTGACCGAGTACGTGGACGGTGCCCTGATCGGGCCGCCGGGGCGCAATTGGACGACCTGTGACGGCCTCCGCGACGACGAGCCGGTGAAACCCCACGGGGGTATATTCGCAAACAGCGAGCCCTGCCGCGGGGCGTTGCGGAGACAAGTCCGAGCGGAGGCGATGGCGATGGCGACAGTGCGCGCCCGTGCCATTCGCTGCGCAGGGGGCGCCGTCATCGCCCTGCTCGCCGCTCTGGCCGTACTGATCCACCACGAGACGGCCGCTGTCTTGGACGCCCCGGCGCAACACGCCACGCACTCCACGCACATCGGGCATGCCATGCCCGGCATGGCGTCCTCGTCGGCTGCCGCGACACGGCAGGTCTCCGACCTCGCTCACGCGGACAGGTTCGGTGCACCCGCCCCCGCGCACGGCATCGACGGCAGCACCTGCGCCGTTCCGGGCATGCAGCACTGCACCACCGGAAACGTCGAGGTGCTCAAGCTCCCCACGCCGCAGGGCACTCCGACGCAGACGGCCAGCCCGTACCAGGCCCAGCCAGGCCCTCGGCCCGCCGGCACGGTCGGCCGCGCGCCACCCGACCTGTCGGTCCTCTCCCGACTACGCATCTAGGCCGCGACCACGGCACCCCTGTGCCGTCCTCGCCGCGCCCCAGGCCAGTTCG
The DNA here is from genome assembly GCF_001611795.1 of Streptomyces qaidamensis. Taxonomy (NCBI): domain Bacteria; kingdom Bacillati; phylum Actinomycetota; class Actinomycetes; order Kitasatosporales; family Streptomycetaceae; genus Streptomyces; species Streptomyces qaidamensis. Next base: position 684,440 of record NZ_CP015098.1, read on the forward strand.
AAGAAGAGGACTCACATCGTGAACAGCATCAACCGCCGCTCCATCCTGCTCGCCGGACTCGGTGCCGCCGGTGCGGGCGCACTCGCCGCCTGCACCAACTCCGGCAGCGCCCCTGCCCTGGTCAACCCATCCGGTTCCGCCGTCGCCTCCACAGAGAAGAGGCGGGGCGGCACCGGCACACAGCACAAGATCGCACTGACCGCCGCGCCCGCCAGGGTCGACCTGGGCGGCGGCGTCAAGGCCAACACCTGGGCCTACGACGGCCGCACCCCTGGCAAAGAGATCCGGCTCTCCGCCGGGGACACCCTGGTCGCCGAACTCGCGAACCAGCTGCCGGGCAAGACCACCACCTCGATCCACTGGCACGGCATCGCCCTGCGCAACGACATGGACGGCGCCCCCCCGGCCACCCAGGCCGCCGTCCGACCCGGCTCCACCTTCACCTACCGGTTCGTGGCCGACGCCCCGGGCACGTACTTCTTCCACCCGCACGTCGGCGTCCAGCTCGACCGCGGCCTGTACGCCCCGCTGATCGTCGAGGACCCGCGCGAGCCGCTGGCGTACGACGACGAATGGGTGGTCGTCCTGGACGACTGGGTCGACGGTGTCACCGGCACCCCCGACGAGGTCTTCGCCGAACTCAGGCAGGGCATGGGCGGCATGGACATGGGCGGCGACTCCGGCTCCGGCATGGAGGGCCACGACATGCACTCCACGGGGAAGGCCGGCGATCCATCCCCGTCGGTCTCAGCCACGTCGGGCGGGATGTCGTCGACATTCATGCTCATGGGCGCGGAGAGCGATCTGCTGGGCGGCGATGCCGGCGACGTGAAGTACCCCTACCACCTGGTCAATGGCCGCGTGCCGGACGCCCCGGAGGTCTACACCGGCAAGCCCGGCCACAAGGTGCGCCTGCGGATCATCAACGCGGGCAGCGACACCGCCTACCGGGTCGCCCTCAGCGGCCACAAGATGACCGTCACACACACCGACGGCTTCCCCGTCCGGCACCGGCAAACTGACGCACTCCTGATCGGCATGGGCGAGCGCTACGACGTGCTGGTCACCCTGGCTGACGGCGTCTTCCCCCTGGTCGCCCTGGCCGAGGGGAAGAACACCAGCGGGCTGGCCCTCGTGCGCACGGGCTCCGGCCGCGCGCCCACCGCCGCCGTACGCCCGAGGGAACTCAACGGCATGGTCATGACCGCGGCCCGGCTCCGCGCGGCCGACGACGTGCAACTGAAGTCCGCCACGGCCGACGTCACCCACCGGATCGAACTCACCGGCGGCATGATGCACTACAACTGGGCCATCAACGGCAAGCCGTTCGACATGGCCGATCCGGACGCCAACGCCATCCCGGTCGAGGAGGGTCGACGAGTCCGGCTGGACTTCGTCAACACCACCACCATGTGGCATCCGATGCACCTGCACGGCCACACCTTCCAGCTCGGCCGCTCCGGTCCCCGCAAGGACACCGCGATCGTGCTGCCCAAGAAGCAACTGTCCGTGTTCTTCGACGCCGACAACCCCGGCCAGTGGATGCTGCACTGCCACAACGCCTACCACGGCGAAGCCGGGATGATGGCAAACATCGCCTACCGAGCATGACCCCCACTGGCCGGACGGCACGCCGCTCACGTGCCGTCCGGCCACATGAATAGCCGTAGTGGTCGCGGCTGAACTCCACGGGCATGCGGCTGCGTTCGGGTCGGCGTCCAGCAGGTCCCGTACGTCCTGCTGGTCTTCAGCGAAGGCACCGCCGTCGATGCCGGCGAAGCGGACCGAACCCGCTCCGGTCGGGGTGAAGCCGATGGCCGCCTTGGGGCAGGCCCATCGAGGGCCGGGCGGTGAGCTGCCGGTTGGGCTCCAATCGGCAGGCTCACCGCCGTCACCCCGGGATCAGGCCCTCGTCGGAGAGCAGCTCCCGCACCTGGGTGAGGCTGGTGTCCTCGTCGGGCAGGACCAGGTCGGACGGCGTGATCGTCTCGGTCGGCAGGGGCGTGCCACAGCTGCGTACCGCGTCCAGCAGCGCCGACAGGGCGGTGGCGAACCGCATGTCGTCGTCGGCGTCGGCCGCGGACTGCAGAGCGGCATCCAGCGCGTTGAGCCGGTCGAGGTGATCTTCCGTGATCTCGTACTGGCCCTCGCCGAGGATCCGCATGATCATGATGTCCCCTCCTGGTCCGGTGGGCCCTGCTCAGCGCTCTTGCCTTCTACGGCCGGCGGGGTGGCGGACGCGCGGAGCCGGGCTTTCATCCGGGCCAGTTCCCTGTCCACGTCCTGGCCCGCGGTGACCCGTTCGAGTTCGGCCTGGATGTCGTCGCGGCCGGCAGGGAGAGTGGCGTCCTGCAGGGCGCCGGAGGCGAGAAGTTCATCCAACGCACCGGCACGGGCTTGCAGTTGCTCGGTCTTGTCCTCGGCGCGCTGCATGGCCAGGCCGACATCGCCCATCTCCTCCCCGATGCCGGTGACCGCCTCGGTGATGCGGGTCTGGGCCTCGGCCGCGGTGTAGCGGGCCTTGATGGTCTCCTTGCTGACGCGGAAGGTGTCCACCTTCGCCTGGAGGCGCTGTGAGGCCAGGGTGAGTTTCTCCTCCTCGGCCTGCAGCGTTGCCTGCTGGGTCTGAAGGTCCGTGAGCTGGGAGGCCACGGCGGTGCGCCGGCTCAGGGCTTCGCGGGCGAGGTCCTCGCGCCCGGCGGCGAGCGCCTGCTGGGCCTGCCCCTCCAGCTTGCCGCCGGATTGGCGCAACTGGTTGATCTGCAGATCGATGCGCTTGCGGCTGGTGGCCACGTCCGCCACACCGCGTCGTACCTTCTGCAGCAATTCCTGTTGCTGGGTATAGGAGTAGTCCAGTACCTCGCGCGGGTCTTCGGCCTTGTCGAGGGCCTTGTTCGCCTTGATCCGGAACAGGGCGGCTATGCGGTGGGCGATGCTGGTCATAGCGGCCTGCCTCCTCTCGATCGATGAGGAATCAGCCAGGCCATGCCTCGTCTGCGGGACACTTCCAGCCTCCGGCGGCGTGGTCCGGGCCGCAATCCGGTCACGGTCGTCACTCTCCCGCTCTCGCCTGGCGGGCCGATGATGGAGGTGAGCCGCAAAGGAGGTGACCGGCGATGCCACCGCGCTGTGATTCTCTCGACGGTCCCGTCGTCACGGCCGCGCGTACAGCCCTGGAGGGCAGGGATGTCGACCAGTTCCTGCCCTACGTGCCCGAAGAAGGGGAACGAGAGGTCCGTGAGGCGTTCAGTCTCGCGGCCAAGGCGCGCACGTTCGGCCGGGAGGCGCAGGAAGTGACCGACCGCTGGTTCTTCGAGACGGTCGTCCGCGCACACCGCTCCGGAGAAGGCGCACCCTTCACGGGGCTGAAGCCGGCCGGGCTCGATGTCGGGCCGGTGATCCCGGTTGCTGAGCATGCCCTCGACGTCGGCTCCACGGAGGCATTGACCGAGGCACTCTGCGGGATCATCCGTGAGCAGGTCGAAGAGCGTCACGGCCGGGCCATGGCGCTCAAGAAGCATGCCGCGGAGGGGGTGACTGCCGCCCGCGCATTCGTGGAGGCCGGCCTCGGCGTGCAGGTGTGGGCGCACCACGTGTACAAACAGGCGATCGCCGTCCCGCACGCACCAACCCGGCACTCCTGACGAAACGACAGTCCGGACCCGCCTGCCGTGTGAAGTCCGGCGCAGAGGACGGCGCGCGTATCGCCTGTCCCACGAGGACCGGCGCGAGGTCGTTCCTCGGTTGCGCTGCCACTGCGTCCTCCCCGTATTCAGGCCGTCGCACTGACACGCGTGCGCAGGTTGCGGAACTGGCGGGTTTGCATGATCAGGTGTGCGGGCTCCCAGAACAGCATGTCCATGCCCCGGGTGAGGGGCCGCGGGCGGCTGCGACCGCTCGCGCGGACGATGAGGCGGGTCCTTCCGCCGGGCTCCGGCCGGAGGTGGAAGCCCCATATCGAGTCGATGTACGCCTTGGGCAGCGGCTCGTACCGCACGTCGAAGGGGCGTCCCGAGGGGAGTTTCGTCTGCGAGCGCAGCACCAGGGTCCGCTCCGGTTCCAGGACCGCGACGGTGAACCAGGCGTCGCCGCTCGGCAGGGCGTCCAGGTGCTGGTCCTGCTCCAGGCGCTGCCACTCCGGGACGATGCGCTCCGCGCTCGGGCGTCCGCCGTTGTCCAGGCGGTCCCAGCTGTACCAGCCGCCGCGGTTGCAGCCCATCTGTGCCAGCCAGGGCCAGACCTCTTCGGGCGGCGCCGGCAGGGTCGTGGCCATGGTCGAGGTGCCGTCGGCATCGAGGATGAGACCATCGCCGGGGAGGCTGCGGTCGGCTTCGTCGTGTGTCGTACCCCAGGTCAGCACCCGTGGCCGCAGGAAGACGGCGTACAGGGCCAGCATGGCGGCCGCCACACCGAGTGGGCGTCGCCCGGCCCCGGGCCGGTGCTCGCTCATGTCTTCAGCCTCGCAGCTCCCTGTCAGTCCCACCACAGGAACTCGGCGCCGCCGAGGCACGACCTGTCGTTGGCTCTCAGGGTCAGTCGGCGGGAGTCAGGACGGTGGGCGGGCCGGCGGTGACACCACCGTCCAGGACGAACTCCACGCCGGTCGAGAAGGTGGCCTCGGCGGCGATGAAGAGGACCATACGGGCGACTTCCTCGGGTTCACCGAACCGCGGGAGGGGCTGGCCGGCTGTGAACGAGTCGTCGAAGTCGGCCGTCATCGCGGTGCGCACCGCACCGGGATGGACCGAGCAGACACGGATCCCGTCCGGGGCCAGTTCCAGAGCCGCGGCCTTGGTCAGCCCGCGCAGTGCCCACTTGCTGGTCACATACGCTCCGATGCCGGCGTAGCCGGTGATGCCGGCGATCGAGGAGATGTTCACGATCACGCCGCCGCCGGCCCGGCGAAGAGATGGTGCCGCCGTACGCATTCCCAGCCAGGCGCCCTGGACGTTGACGTCGATGACCCGCCGGAAGGATTCGAGGCTCTGCTCCTCGACGGTCCCCCACTCGAGGATCCCGGCGTTGTTGACCAGCACCGAGACCGGGCCAAGGTCCCGCTCCGTCTCCGCGACCACCGTCTGCCAACCGTCCTCGGTGCTGACGTCCAGATGCGCGTAGCGGGCCGGGCCACCGAGCTCCGCCGCCAGCTTCTCCCCCTCGGCGTCGAGGACATCGGCGACCACCACGGCCGCGCCCTCGGACGCGAACAGCCGTGCCACAGCGGCGCCGATCCCCCTTGCTCCACCGGTGACGATCGCCACCCGCTCGTTGAGACGTCCCATCATGACCTCCTGAACCTGCCTCGACGAAATGCGTAAGTGCGCATCGGCAGCGACGGACTCGGCACGACGACATGCCATGTCCGGTCTCAGGGCCGCAGGCCGAAGGACAACAGGTCGGTCAAGGGGTCGCACAGATGATCTCGACGACATGGCCCACCCAGGCCGGTGCCCTCCAGACCAGTGTGGATTCCTCGCCTCCCGTGCGCATGCCGGGAAGAGCCGCCCACGTCACTCAATGTCCCTGGGCTGCCGGTGGGCCCGAGCGCGGCGGGCGTTCCGGTCTCAGTCGCGCCTGGAGTCGCATGACGACATGGCCGAGGCCGGACAGCACGCAGGCGATCGCCAGGTCGGTGAGCGGGAGCGGCTCCGTGCCCAGCAGGTCCCGCAGGGGTGGCAGATAGACACCGGCCGCCTGGAGGCCCAGTGCCACTCCAACGGCGACCAGCAGGAACGGGTTGGCCAGGGTGCCCGGGCGGGCCCGGGAGCCGAGCGCCACGCCGAGTTGGGTCGCACCGAGCACCAGAAACATCATGGACTGCCAGGGACGTCCGGTCTCCCGGGCCCAGACGCCGACCACGAGGGTCACCATGGCGACGAAGGCCCCCATGAACAGGATCCGCGGCCACAGACCGGCCCCCAGCACGCTCTCTTCGGGAGGCCGGGGCGGGTAGCGCATCGTGTGCGGGTCGACGGGTTCCGCGCCGAGAGCGACACCGGGCAGGCCGTGCGTGAGCAGGTTGATCCACAGAATCTGCGCGGGCAGCAGCGGCAACGGCATCCCCAGGAAGGGGCCGAGGAGCATCACCAGGATCTCCGCGGTACCCCCGGCGAGCGCGTAGAGCAGGAACCGGCGCACGTTGGCGTAGACCCGGCGTCCCTCTTCGACGGCCGCCACGATCGTGGCCGGGTTGTCGTCGGCGAGCACCAGATCGGCCGCCTGGCGTGCGACCTCGGTGCCGCGTCGGCCCATGGCCACACCGATGTCGGCCTGGCGCAGGGCCGGGCCGTCGTTGACGCCGTCTCCCGTCATCGCGACGACGTGCCCGCCCCGCGCCACGCCTGGACGATGTCCAGCTTCTGCTCGGGAGTGGTGCGGGCGTAGACGCGTACCTCCGTCAGATCGCCTGCTGTGCCTGCCCGGATCCGGTCGCCTGTGGTGACCTCGTCGTCCCGGGTGGCGATGCTGAGGCGCCCGGCCACGGCCCGCGCGGTCAGCGGGTGGTCACCGGTGATGAGTACGGGGACGATGCCGGCCCGTTTGCAGGCGGTGATCGTCGGCTCGGACGCGCTGCGGGGCGGGTCCAGGAGGCCGACGAGGCCGAGGAGCGACAAGCCCGTCTCCCAGGCCGGGGGTCGCTGCGGCCGGCCGTCGTGGTCGGCCGATGCGACGGCGAGCACCCGGTACCCACGGCGTGCCAACGCCTCGGCCTGTGCGGCCGCGCGGGCGACCGCCTCAGGGCGGTCGGCCAGAATCTGCGGGCGGAGCACGGATTCCGGCGCTCCTTTGCACGCGATGCGCACCCCGCCGTCCGGGCGGCGGTGCACGGTCGTCATGCGCTTGCGGCTGCTGTCGAAGGGGATCTCCTCCAGGCGCGGTAGTTCGCTGTCCAGCGCCGCCCGGTCCAGTCCGAGGCGGGACCCGGCCACCAGCAGGGCGGCCTCGGTGGGATCGCCGAGCGCACTCCACTCCGGGGACCGGTGCGACGGGGGCTCCAGCGCCGCGTCGTTGCACAGCATCGCGACGCTCAGCAGCGCCGCCAGGTCGGGAGCGTCACCCGCGGTCACCGCCTCGCCGTCTCGGACGACCCGGCCCTCGGGTTGGTAGCCGGTCCCCACGACCGATGCCTCGCCGAGTGACGTCCACAGTTGCTCGGCCGCCATCCGGCCCTCGGTCAGGGTGCCCGTCTTGTCGGTGGCGATCACGGTCACCGAGCCCAGGGTCTCCACCGCGGGCAGTCGGCGGACGATGGCGTGCCGGTCCGCCATCCGCCGTGCTACCAGCGCCAGAGCGAGCGTCACCACGGCGGGAAGGGACTCCGGAACGGCGGCGACGGCGAGGCTGATCGCCGCCACGATCATCAGCTCCACGGGCTGGCCGCGCACCAGCCCGAGAGCGAGCACCACCGCGCACAGCGCGACCGTGACAGCCGCCAGCGTCCGGCCGAACTTCACCAGCCGGTGCTGCAGCGGGGTGAGACCGGGCGCGCCGCCCATCAGGGAAGCGATCCTGCCCAGCGCGCTGTCGGCCCCGGTAGCGGTCATCACAACCCGTCCGTGACCGCGGACGATGACGGTGCCCGCCGACACTGCCCCGCGCACTTCGTCACCGTCGGGGGCCTTCTCCACAGGAACGGACTCGCCCGTCAGCGACGACTCGTCCGCCAGCAGCGACGCCGCCGCGAGCACGTCTCCGTCCGCGGGGACGATGTCCCCCTCGGCCACCAGCACCACATCTCCCGGCACCACCTCGGCTGCCGCGACGGAACGCTCCTCACCGTCCCGCACCACCCTGGCGGCGGGGGCGCTCATGGCGGACAGGGCCATCACCGCCTGTTCCGCCCGTACCTCCTGTACGACGCCTACCACGGTGTTCACGGTGATCACGAGCAGGATCACCGCGGCGTCGGAGAGATCGCCCGTGGCGATCGTCAGGGCGGCCGCCACGAGCAGGACCAGGATCAGCGGATCGCGCAACTGCTGCAGCACCCGCCGCCACACCGGGGTCCGCGGCTCCGCGGGGATCTCGTTGGGCCCGTGGAGCTCCAGCCGCCGCGCCGCCTCGTCCGACGACAGCCCCGTGGCGGGAGTCGTGCCCCGGAGCAGGCCGACCTTCGCGGTGGGCCTCCGGGCGCCTTCCCGCCGGTTCATGTCCGTGACAGAGCCGCGTCCGGACGGTTCCGTGCATGGGATGCCATCCACCGCTCCCGTCGTGTATCCGGCCACCGACCCGAGGGACGTACCTCCCGTCTTCTCAGAGTGCGCCCTTACTCAAGGCTGCGCGCGGCTGCGGCCGTGGTCGTCGGCGTACGCGGCGAACACTTGCGTCGATGTTCCGCCCGTATGGAGGAAGCGCTGGTCAAGGATGGCGGCGAGGTCTCTCAGCGCACCGGCGAGCAGGTCGCCGGCCAGTCGCACCTCCGGCCGCCGCGCCGCCTGCCCGCGGCGGGCAAGGCCATCGGCGTAACCGACCACGGCCGCCAGCGACGAGTGGTCCTCACCGTCGTGGAAGTAGTACGCCTCGGCGTACTGGGTGAAGTCGATACGAACGCGTACGACCTCGGTGGCCAGGCTGTCCAGCAGGAGCGCCCCCGCCGTGCAGTCGATCTGCTGCGTCGTCGGGTCCGAGTCGCGCAGCAGCGCCAGGCGGATGGCCAGGACCCTCCTACGGGTCAGCGCCGGGTAGATCTCCAGGACCCAGGAGACCGTGGCCGTCAGGAGGGCGAAGCCGACGAGGGCCTCCAACGGTGAGACAAGGCGAAGCCAGCTCTCAGCGGGTGCGATGTCCCCCAGGCCCAGGGTCGCGACCGTGACGAGCGACAGGTACACGGAGTCGAGCAGCGCCGGCTCCCGCGCCGCCTCGGAACCGGGCGAGAAGGTGAACGCCTCAGGCATGTGGGGCCAGTAGACGATGGCCCAGCCGAGGATGACGGTGACGGCCCACATACTCACCACCGTCACCATGGCGAGTGGTCCCACGAGCCCGACCACCCGTCTGCGCCCACGGAAGCGGCGGGCCAGTCGCCACAGGGCCGTCATGACGAGGCGGCTCAGGCCACCGTGGCGGGTGGGGTGCCAGAGGGTGTGGAACAGGTCCCGCAGAGTGATCATGACGAGTCCGGCACCGGCCAGCGAGACCAGCCACTTCATCCACGTCTCCCACGGCCCTCGTCGCCCGAAGCGGAACCCGCTTTCCCGGAGCCTATGGCCTGTGTGGTGGATCATGCGGCAGCCGCGGGGCCCGGCACGCCCATGTGCGCTGATCAACTCGTCGGCAGCTCGAGCGTGCAGGTCTCCCCGGGCGCGACGGTCACTGCCCGGTCGGCCAGCACCACGCGGATCGGCGATTCCTCCGAGTCGGGCACACCGATCTCCAGCTGCCCTCTTCGGCGCCGTACGGCGACACCCCAGTGACCGCGGTAGCGCAGCGAGAATCCGTACTCGGACAGCGCCGGGAGGGGGACCGGATCCAGCCAGAGGGCGTCCTCACGCGTCTCGAGTCCGGTCAGACCACGCTGGACCAGGTCGAGGGTCCCGGCCATGGCCCCGAGGTGGATGCCCTCGCCGGTCGTGCCGCCCTGGACGTCGGCGATGTCCGCCTCCAATGCCTCTTGGACGTACTTCCATGCCTCGGCTCGTCTTGCGCGGGCGAGGACCAGGCCGTGGACCAGCCCGCTGAGCGTGGAGCCGTGGCTGGTGCGCTGGAGGTAGTAGTCGACGGTCCTGCGCCAGACCTCGTCGTCCAGGTCGTACCCGAGACGCCGGAACAGATCCCGCAGTTCGGCGGGCGAGAAGAGGTAGCCGAGCATGAGGACGTCGGCCTGCTTGGACGCCTTGTAGCGGGTGACCGTGTCGCCCTCGGCCTCCAGGATCCGGTCCAGTCGCCGGATACCGTCGTAGCGCGCCCGGTAGGCGTCCCAGTCCAGCTCGGCGAGGTCGTCGTAGCCCTCGAACTGGCTGATGACGCCTTGGTGGAAGGGCACCCGCAACCGTCGGGAGACCTCCTCCCACTTGGGGAGTTCGTCGCCGCCCAGCCGGACGCGTTCGAACAGTTCCTCGCGGCGCCAGGCGGGAAGGCGCCGCACGAGGTCCAGGGCACGGGTGAGGACCCAGGCGGCGGTGACATTGGTGTACGTGTTGTCGTCCAGCCCCGGCGTCGTGGCACCCGGGTAGCCGTCGTGGTATTCGTCGGGGCCGACGACGCCGCGAATGCGGTAGCGGCCCGCGCCGTCGTCGAAGTCGGCGAGGTCCGCCCAGAAGCGGGCGATCTGCAGCAGCATCTCCGCGCCCTTGATATGCAGGTACTCCGTGTCGCCGGTGGCCTCGCAGTACTGCCACACGTTGTAAGCGACTGCCGAGCCCACGTGGTGCTGAAGCCGGGAGTGGTCGGGCAGCCAGCGCCCCGAGCGCGGGTTGAGATGCCACACCTGAGTCTCTTCGCGGCCGTCGCTGCCGCTCTGCCACGGGTACATCGCCCCGGCCCGGCCGATGGCGGCGGCCGCCCGGCACGCTCGCGGGAGGCGTCGGTAGCGGTAGTTCAGCAGCGCCCGGGAGACCTCCGGGAAGTGCAGGTTGAGATACGGCAGCACGAACAGTTCGTCCCAGAACACATGGCCCCGGTACGCCTCACCGTGCAGGCCCCGGGCCGGCACTCCCACGTCCAGGTCCGCGGTGTGCGGCGAGAGCGTCTGCAGGACGTGGAAGAGATGGAGGCGCAGGACGCCGCCGGCCCGGCCGGGCACCTGGATGTCCGCGCGCCGCCACAACCGCTCCCACGCGGCGACGTGGGAGTCCAGCAGGGCCGAGAAGCCCGCTGCCGTGGACACCCGGTCGAGTGCTGCCTCGAGCGGGTCGCTGATCGCCGTGTCGCGGGAGGTGAACAGCGCCACTGTCTTCTCCACGTCGACGGGTCGGCCCGGAGCGATCGGGACCACCAAGCGGTGGACGGCACGGCGCCGGGCGGGACGCAGCTCCGAAGAGGCCGCGGATCGGCCGACGACGACCGTCCGGGCGGCCATGGCGATACCGATGCCCGAGGTGCTGGTGCGGCAGCTCAGCCAGACCGTGTCGGACTCCTGTGCCCCCGTCCGCACATGGGTCAGGTGGCTCGCGTTGAGGGCGCGGTAGCGGTGCACATTGCCGTTGATCACGTCACCGTCGAGGCAGGACCGGATCTCGATCTCCCCCGACCAGTCCTCGGGCGTGAAGACCGTCCGCAGGGCCGCCAGGTGAGGGTCCCCCATGTGCACCAGGCGGGTCTGCCGGACGCCGAGCACGCCCACATCGTCGTCCCGGAAACGAAGGGTGCGGGTGAGCGTGGCCCAGCGCAGGTCCAGGACATGCCGGTAGTCCAGTAGTGCGCTCGTGTCCGGGGAGAACCACGGGCACCACGCTCCCCCGGCTCGGCGTACACGGAACCGCAGAAGCAGCCAGTTCGGAAGGTTGACCAGGTCCTCGTTCACCACGTGCCGTCCCGCTACGGGCGACTCCAGGCGGTTGTAGCACCCGGCGGCGTAGGTCCCCGGGTAGTGCACCAGGCCCGCCCGGCACTCGGGCGCCGCGCCACGCGTGGCGAAGTAGCCGTTGCCCAGCGTGCAGAGTGATTCGCGCAGCCGCTCGGCCGTGGGATCGTAGCCCTCGTACTCCCATGTCCAGTCCGACATCCGCGCCCTGCCCTTCTCGCTCGACGAGATGTGCGGGAGCGTGAGCCGCGCGCCGGATCAGGCCCGCTGCGGGACGACGGCCACCGGGCACTCGGCGTGATGCAGCAGGGTGTGGGCGACCCTGCCGAGCTGCAGACCGAAGTGACCGTGCCGCCTCAATGCGCCCACGACCACCAGATCGGTCTCGGTCGAGGCATCCAGGAGGACCTTGTGTGCGGGGCCTTCGACCGCTCGGCGATGCACATCGACCTGCGGATGGTCCCGTACGGCGTCGCGCAGTGCGTCGGTGAGGAGCGCGGAGGCCCGTTCCTCGTGGGCACCGGCGGCGTCGTCCGCGATGAGGGGATGGTCCACGTGCTCATGGGCGGGGCGGCGCCAGGCCCGTACCGCGTGCAGGGCGCTGCCGCGCGCCTCGGCCTCGCGGAAGGCGAACCGCACAGCGGCCGAGCCCTCCATCGAATCGCCGACGCCGACCATGACCTTGCCGAAGGTGCCCTGCTGGTTTCGCTCCCCGCCGCGGACCACGAAGACCGGGCACACCGCACGGGCGGCCACCGCGAGGCTGACGGACCCCAGCAGCAACCCGGCGACCTCGCCGCGACCGCGGGAACCAACGACCAGGGCGAAGGATTCATGAGCCGCGTGCAGGAGCGCGGACACGGCGTCGTCGGGCAGCACGTCACTCGACACCTTCACCTGCGGGTTGCGCAGTTGGGCGCGTTCCGCGCAGGACGCCGCGATGTGCTCGGCCAGAACCTCTTCGGCCGGACGGTCGGTGCTGAAGGAGGGGAGGCGTCCCTCGTACCGCTCCCACAAAGAGGCGTGGACGATCCGCAGAGACAGCCCGAGACGTGCCGCCTCGTCCACCGCCCAGTCCACGGCGTGCAGGCTGGAGTCCGATCCGTCGACACCCACGACCAGCGGGAGTTCCATGGTCACCATCACCTTCCTGCCCCGGGCGCTGCGGGAAGTCCCTGTCAATACCGTCGCACCGCCCTGGGCCCGTCGCGACACGTGGACCGACCCTTGGCAGGGGCAGCCACGCCCAGGTTGCACTGCGCCGATTTGCGACGATCGTGGAGTCAGGTGGCCGAGAGAAGGAACGGGTGCCGCTCCTGCCATCTCAGCCACGGCCGTCTCGTCGGCCGGACAGGGCCCGCTCCGCGCCGAGGTCACGGTGAAGGGAGACGATCGTGGTGGTGAGGACCGGCGCTTTCGGCGCCCTGACCAAGAAGCATCAGGAGCAGCTCATGCCGCTGGCTCGTGAAGTGTCGTTCGCGATCGACGAGCGCATCTTCAACGAGGGCGCCAAAGCCGACCGCTTCTGGATCATCCACACGGGCACCGTCGCTCTCGACGTCCATGTTCCCGGCCGCCGCGCGGCGGTCATCGAGACCCTCGGTGCCGGGGAACTGCTGGGCTGGTCCTGGCTGGTCCCTCCCCATCACTGGCACTTGGGGGCCCAGGCCACCAGCCCGGTACGCGCCTACGAGTTCGACGCGGCCGCGGTCAGTGAGCTGTGCGGGAAGGACCCGGAACTGAGACAGGAACTGTTGGCCTATGTCGCCGCAGTGATCGCGGGGCGGCTCAGGTCCGCGCGGGTTCGGCTGCTCGACCTGTACGCGCCCTACGGCGCGGGCGAGGTGCCCTGACGAGGCGAGACGAGGTGGTTCGCGGTGTCCGAGACCCCGCACATCGTCAGCGATGTGATGACCCAGACGGTCGTGGCCGTGGGACGCGACGCGCCCTTCAAGGAGATCGTCCGGACCATGGAGCAGTGGAAGGTCAGTGCCATGCCGGTCCTGGAGGGTGAAGGGCGCGTCATCGGCGTCGTGTCCGAGGCCGACCTGCTGCCCAAGGAGGAGTTCCGCGACAGCGACCCGAACCTCTTCGAGCAGCGCCGGCGCCTGTCCGACTTCGCCAAGGCCGGGGGCGTGACGGCGGAAGAGCTCATGAGCACCCCCGCGATCACGGTCCACCCCGACGCCACCTTGGCACAGGCGGCCAGGATCATGGCCGTCCGGCACGTCAAGCGACTGCCCGTGGTCGACGACATCGGCATGCTCCAAGGCATCGTCAGCCGTGCCGATCTGTTGAAGGTCTTCCTGCGGTCGGACGAGGACATCGAGGAGGAGGTCCGCCGCACCGTGGTGTCCTACCTCTTCCCGGCCTTCAGCCACGCCATCCACGTGAACGTACACGAGGGAGTCGTCACCCTCCGCGGACACATCCACGACACCTCGCTCATCTCGGTCGCCGTGCGCCTCGTGCGCGCCGTGGAGGGCGTCGTGGACGTCGAGCCGCAGCTCACCGGGCAGTCAGCCGGTCCGGACAGGCCGGAGGAAGGTCCGTGACCCGTGTACCGGGCGGCGCCCGGCACCGACGGGCTGCGGTCCCTCGGGCAGGTCAGGGCCGGATGTCGAGTACCTCCGCCACTGGTCGGCGCGGCGTGCGGGGGCCTTTGGGGCCGTATCCCAGGCGCAGCAGCATCTGCATGTAACCCGTCCCGGTGACCGGATCACGCAGCGGCCAGCGCAGGTCCGTCCATTCGAGGGGCTGGGTGGCGAAGGAGCTGGACAGGCCCTCCAGGGTGGCCAGCAGCAGGACGCGTTCCATGGCCTGGCCGGCTCGCAGCCAGTCCTCCGGACGGTCGTGGCTCGTGCTGACCAGGGCTACCTGAGGGCTCTCTTCGAAGTCTGCGGCGTCCCGTCCCGCCACCTGCCGCGGGCCCGCGAAGTCCCGCATGGGAGCTTGGCCCCCGCGCTTGCGCGGCCCGAAGGCGTATTCCGGGACTCCGTCGTCGGTCATGTTCGCCGACGGAGCGTCGATACGGGTCCATTCGGCCAGGTCCTGGTCGCTGCCGCGGTCGGTGAGGTTGCGCGCCTCGGCTTCTCGGACCATCTCCAGCACCTCCTGCAGATGCCATGAGGTGGGGAACGTCAGCTCGGCTCCCTCACGCCGGGCGGCCTCGCTGAGCGCCTCCCGCACGGCATCGGGAATCTCCGTCTCGTCGAACGGGAAGCGGCTGCTGTGCCGTTCGTGGATCGCCGGATACAGCGCGCCGAGGTCGTTCTCCCCGATTCCGGGTGCGGTCAGCCGCACGCTCGCGAGGAGCGCCGGATCGGACGGGTCGTGCAGCAGCCGGGTCTCCGGATGCCAGCCCTCGTGGGCCACGGCGACCCGCAGGTTCAGCAGGGCGGCGCCGCAGCCGATGTGAAGGCCGCGGGTACGGGGGTCGGAGCGGGGCATGGCACGCTCGAAGTCGGCGCGCATCTCGAACGTGCGGCTGCGCCGGACGTAGCGGAAGCGCCAGGGCTGTGCGTTGTGCATCGACGGGGCGGCGGCAGCGTCGTGGACCATGTCCGTCAGGCGCTCCTCGGACGGTTCTTGTCCGCTCACCGGAGTCTCCTCTCGCGGATCGGCAGCAGGCCAGGAGGGGGCCGGTCCTGCGGTGGCTCACTCGTCGGCAGGGGTGATGCGCCGGCCCGTGAGGCTCGCGGGCCGGATCGACACCCACATCTCGCGTTCACCGCCTGCCCAGGGCGTGGTGTGGGCGCGCCGGGTGAGCCCGTGCACGGCGTCGGGCTCCGTGACGACGTGCGCCGGGCCGACTGCCAGCACACTCCAGCCTTGACTCATGGCCTCGTCCACATGGTCCACTTCGAAGGCGACTTCCTTCCCCACGGCCGCTGCCGGCGCCGAGCCGGGCGCCGTCCGGAAAACGATGGCGTCGTCTACGACCTCGTAGTTGACGGGGACCACCGCCGGGCGCCCGTCGGACGCCGGGACCGCGATGCGCCCCACACCGTGCGTGGACAGCAGAGTGCGGCACTCCTGCGGGCTGAGATCCCTCAGCTGAGGGTGCAGGAGCGCCTGGCCTTGGCCGGGAGGCAGATCGATGCCGCCCCCACGCAGGGCAGCGACGGTGGTGCCCAGCGCGTCGGCCAGCCTGATGAGAGTGCCCAGACTCGGGTCGGCGGGCTGATCCTCCAGGTACGCCAGGTAGTCGGGCGACATGCGGGCGCGGCGGGCCGTCTCTCTCAGGCTGAGCCCACTCCTGTGGCGGTCCGCGGCCACGCGCCGGCCGATGTCGCCAGGGTTGGGAGTCCCGGTCGGCGGGGCTGCCGCGGAGACGGGCCCCGGCTCGGCCGTGTCCGGCTGGGAGGCCCCCTGGGGAGTCCCGGGCCGCTGTCCGTGCTCGACGTGGCGGAGGTGCGCGTCGGGGCCGGGGAACACGAGCGTCACTTCATTCGTGTCCGACCAGCGCACGTCGTAGGGAGGTGTTCCGTCCTCGTGGTGGAGTCCGACGATCTCGCCGTCGCGCCTGGTGGCGCCGGTCGCCGGGCTTTCGATGACGAGTTGGTCGCCGAGGTGAGCTCGCATGATCGCCGCCCTCTCCTCAGAATGGTGTTGTAACCAACGTGCCACGCGCGACAGACCACCGCATGGGCCGACCGGTCCCCATCCGCAGGGTGGGCCGGGATGACTGACTGTCACGTACCGGATGGGAGCCGACATGCGTCACCGAACGGTCGCGGAACTCATGACCCGGGACGTCGTCCGAGCGCGGCGTGACACGCCGTTCAAGGAGATCGCCAGGCTGCTGGCGGAGAACGACGTCACCGCCGTACCCGTCGTGGACGATCTGGACCGTCCCGCGGGTGTGGTGTCGGAGGCCGATCTGCTGCGCAAGAGCGCCGACCGGACCGACCCCTCCGGTCGAAGCCCGGTTCCACACCTCGAGGCATGGGAGCGGGCCAAGGCGGAGGGGTCCCGCGCGGAGGAGCTGATGTCGGCTCCCGCGGTGTGCGCACGTCCGGAGTGGAGCGTGGTCGAGGCCGCCCGGCTGATGGAGGTCCATCACATCAAGCGGCTGCCCGTGGTGGACGAGACGGACCGGCTGCTGGGCATCGTCAGCCGTGGTGACCTGCTGCGGATCTTCCTGCGCCGGGACGACGCCATCCGCGACGAGATCACCGAGGACGTGCTGTGGCGCACGATGGGCCTTGCTCCTTCGGAGGTGACGGCCGAGGTGCGCGACGGACGGGTCGAACTCGGTGGCTCCGTCGAGTTCAGGAGTCTGATTCCCGTCATCGAGCGGCTGTGCGGCAGCGTCGACGGCGTGGTCTCGGTCGCCGGGCACATCGCCTACCGGAACGACGACGCCCGCCCTTCATCCGCCGGCGGCTGAGCCCCGCAGAAACGTGGTCGTGCGGAGGGCCGACGCCAGAACCGCCGGCCCTCCGGAAACAAGCGGGTACCTGCCGGGCCCGGTGGCTGGCCCGCAGTCGGCTCAGCCGGTGATCTCGACGCGGTGTGCCTTGCCCTGCTCGGTCTTCGGGACGCGCACCGTGAGGATCCCGTTGGTCAGATCCGCGCTGATGTGCTCGGTGTCGGAGTTCGGGGGCAGCGTCGTGCGGTAGTCGAACTGCCCGATGCGGCGGGTGTGCCTGCGTACCACCCCTGCGTGCTCCTTCTCCTTGATCTCTCCGTGGATGTCGAGTTCTCCCTCGTCCACCTCCACGGTGATCTGGTCCTTCTCCACTCCGGGAAGCTCGAGTTCCACCAGGTAGGCGTCCTCGGTGTCCTCGATGTCGGCCAGCGGCGCCCAGGGCTCGGCCGCGCCGAACTGGGAGGTGCCGCCACCAGGGAAGGCGGCATGCATGAGCTGGTCGACCCTGGTACGGAGGTCCTCCAGCTCACGCAGGGCTGCCGGAAGCCCACCCCTGCCGTGTCGTGCTGGATGCGTCATGAGTGATCCTCCTTGACTTGCTTGCCGCCGTCGGTCACAAGCGCCAGCCGACGGACGGACGGGTGCTGGGCCGGGACGCCCCCACGCCCTCGATGTCGCGCTCGGCGATGTCCAGCAGTTGCTGGGCGAGTTCTCGCATGGCACGGCCCGCCGCCAGTTCGTCGCCGATCTCCGGCACGTTCGTGTCCGCCGGATGACGGTGCGCGGTTCCATGGCCGGTGAGCTCCGTGGTGCCGGTGTCCAGGACCACATGTGCCTTCGTCGCTCCCTCGTCATCCTCGAAGAGGTGGAGACGAACCTTCCATTCCACCGTATGTGGCATCACTTTTCTCCTCACTGCGATCCGGATGCGGCCGTCATGGACTCGCGGGCCGTGCGTAGGAAGCCGACGTCTGTTCGTCGATGTGGCGCCGGACGCGGCGGGCGAGTGCGCTCAGGTGCTCGGAGGCCGTCGCGCGGGGCGCGACCGGGTCCCGTATCCGGCGGGCGGCCGGTGGCAGACCGGCCAGATCGGCGGCGAGTCTCTGCCGGCACGCGTCGAGCGTGGCCCTGCCGCCGGTGCGCTGCCCACCGCGCATCACCGTCTCCAGCAGCGGGCTGCCGTCGCCGGACGACTGCTCGTCGGTGAGACGGATCACGTCGGCGTATGCCGTTCGGCGGAACACCTGCTTGGGGCCGGGTGCGGTCACTTTCGCCGACGACAGCTTCATCACCGGGCGCCCGTCGTACTCCACCATCTTGTACGCGGAGTCCAGGTACGGGGCGTCGGCCGAGACCCCGACCCGGGTTCCGACGGCGTAGGTGTCGATCGGCGCTCCGGAGCGGACCAGGTCGTCCACGGCGTACTCGTCGAGCCCTCCGCTGGCGATGATCCGCACGTCGGGCAGGCCGACGCTGTCGAGGATGGAGCGTGCCCGGGCTGCCAGGGCACCGAGGTCGCCGCTGTCCAGCCGTACGGCCGAGCCGGGACCGCGGTCCAAGTCCCGCAGGACGCGCGCCGCGACGCGGACGCCCTCCTCGGTGTCGTACGTGTCCACCAGCAACGTCACGGGGCCGAGGTGGCAGCGTGCGAACGCGCGGAACGCTTCTTCCTCCGTGGCGAACGCCTCCACGTAGGAGTGGGCCATCGTGCCGACGGCGGGGATGCCGAGAGCCGTGGCCGCGGCCACGTTGCTGGTGCCGGCGAAGCCGGCCATCGCACCGAGCCGGGCGGCCTGGAAGCCGGCTTGCGGGCCGTGGGCGCGCCGCAGGGAGAAGTCCACGACCGGATGCCCGGCCGCCGCGAGCACACAACGCGCTGCCTTCGAGGCGATGGCCGTCTGGTGGCTGATCTGGTTGAGCACGTACGTTTCGACCAGTTGCGCCTGTGGAAGCGGCGCGGTCACCTCCAGCAGCGGCTCTCCCGCGAGCACGATCCGGCCCTCCGGTACGGCCCGCACGTCACCCGTGAACTCCAGGCCGAGCAGGGGCTGAAGATCCCGCGGGGGCCGGTGCAGCGCGGAAGCGAAAGCGTCGACGTCCTCGGGCCCCACTCGGAGGCCGGACAGGTAGTCCAGGGCCGACTCCAGTCCTGCGGCGACCAGGAAGCCCCGCTCAGGAGGAAGGTCGCGGACGAAGAGGCTGAAGGTGGCAGGGCCGGTCATCCCCTCCCGCAGGTAGGACATGGCCATCGTCACCTCGTACAGATCGGTGGTCGTCGCTTCGGACATCGACGTCGCCTCCTCGTGCACGTCCGGTCTCTGCCCGTCACCTGCGGAAGCGCCCGGACCATACGGGCTCCACCAGGTCCCACTCCGCGTCCCACTGCGCGTGCCTTCTCCGGTCCAGCACGCGGCGTGTGCCTGCACGCGCCGCGAAGAACCCGCCGACCACTCCGACCGCGGCCATGCCGCCCACGAACCAGCCGTTGGTTGTCGCGGTGAGCGTGGTCATCGGCGGGCTGGTGATGATTCCCTCCCGGTCCAGCCACACCGGCACGGTGGCCCCCGCGGGCGTTCCCGACTTCACGAGGGTCGTCCCCGTCCGGACCGTGCCGTTGTCGTCGGTCCAGCGGACCTGCGCCTGTTGCTTCCCGTCCGCGGTGGAGCCCTTGACACTCGACGTCAGCCGGGCGGTGACCTCCTGCCGTTCGGCCGACTGGGCTTGCACCGCGCGCATCGACGACTCATACGCTGTCAGCCCCGCGCTGAGCGCTGCCACCGGTAGTCCGAGGACCAGAACGAGCATCAGGAAGCGGCGGATCCAGGTTTCGAACCTGTCGGACGGACGGAGCAAGGGGTTCGTCCCCTTGGGCGGGGATTCCCTGCGCGACGGGGATGGTCCTGACGCGTGCGGCGAACCTTGTGCACTCATGAGTAGGCCTCCAGCAGGTCGCTGGTCCCGTTTCCCACCGCTTGGTATCCACCATCGGACAACTGCGGGCTTTCGGTCACAGGGCCGAAGGTCCCTGACCGGCCGACTTCCGGCCCTGGTCGGGGACCGGCCCGCCGACCTTGTCCGTCCCTGCCGGCCGCGGTCATATCCGGGGAACGACCGCGATGGGGCACGGCGCGTGATGCAGTAGCGCGTGGTTGGTCAGGCCCAGTTGCAGCCCCAGGTGCCCCTGCCGTCTACGGGCCCCGACGACCAGCAGGTCCGCCTCCGACGCGGCTTCCAGGAGTGCCTGGCGTGGCGGTCCCTCGACCACCCGTCGACTCACCCGGGCGTCGTGGTACTGCTCCTCCGAGGCGTGCAGGGCGTCGTCGAGTACCTGTGCCGGCGAGCGGCGGTGGGCTTCCCGGGCGTACCGCGAGGGGGCCTGAGGCGTGGTGAGGGCACCCGGCTGTGCGCTCCAGGCATGTACCGCGACCAGCCGGCAGCGCCGCACCTGAGCTTCGCGGAGGGCGAACTGCACGGCCGTGCCGCTGCCCTCGCCCTCCTCGACACCTACGACCATGCTTCCGAACCGGGTATTCCGGTGCTCCGCCGCGCCGCGGACCACGACGACCGGGCAGTCCGCGCGTGCCGCCACGGCGAGGCTGACCGACCCCAGGAGCATCCCGGCGAGGTCTCCGAGCCCCCGGGAGCCGAGCACCAGAGCAAAGGCGTTGCGTCCCTTGTCGACCAGGGCGGAGGCCGCGTCGTCGTTCAGTACCTCGCTCGACAGCCGCACCGTGGGCGCCCCCTTGACGGCACGTTCCGAGGCGTGACCGATGACGTCGGGCACCTCGTGATCCCGCGGCGCCGCGTGCAGGAGGTGGAGTGGCACTCCGTGCCGGACCGCCTCGTCGGCGGCCCAGTCCACCGCCTCCAGGCTCGCCTCGGACCCGTCGACGCCGACCACCAGGGGAATCGTCATCGCCCCTGCCTCCTCTCCGGCCGGCCCGCCTCCGGCCCCCTCCCTTGCGGGTGCACATGCGCCGCGGAAGGGATTGGGGTACTCCTCGAATGAGGAACGCGCCACGCTCGGCATGTCGGCAACATGCGAACAGTCCGGCAATCAGAATCGTCAGCCGTCATTTCCAGCCTGCTATGAGACGGAGGCCGGTGCCATGCAACCAGTCCTCACCGTGGGCCTCGACGGTTCACCCGAGAGCCTTGCGGCCGCCCGCTGGGCGGCCGACGAGGCCGAGAAGCGCAAGCTCACCCTGCGCCTGCTGCACGCGTGGCCGCTGCTGGCGCCGGAACCGGCCCGCGTCCCCTCCGAAGTCGATCAGAACTACTGGGCAAAGCGTCTCGTCCACACCGCACAGGCGGAGCTTCAGGCGCGCCATCCGGGCCTGTCCGTCATCGGGAGCCTGGTCGCCGAAGACGCCGAGAACGCTCTGGTGCAAGCGGCCTCGGAGTCCGAGGCACTCGTGCTCGGTTCACGAGGGCTGGAGTCTGTCGCAAGTTACTTCCTGGGCGACATCAGCATGCCGGTCGTCGCACGGGCCCAGCGGCCAGTGGTGCTGGTCCGCGCCGACACCGGGGAGGAGGGACCGGTCCCGGCACCCGGGAGCCGCGTGGTCGTGGCAATGAAGTTGCGCGATTCATCGGAAAGTCTGCTCGACTTCGCCTTCCACACGGCTGCGGCCAGGGGCGTGTCTCTTCTGGCCGTCCACGGCCGAAGCGTGCCACTCCATGCCCGCGTGCCCTGGGGTGTCGACCACGACGTCACCGAGGAGATGAAGCGGGACGCGCAGAAGCACCTGAACAAGGCGCTCCGCCCCTGGCGTGAGAAGTATCCGCAGGTGGACGTGGCCGACAGCATCCGTTTGGCAAGCCCGGCCAAAGCCGTCGTACAGGCCGCCGAGGGCGCCACGCTGCTGGTCGTCGGCCGACGCGCACACCGTCCGGGTCTGGCGCCCCACCTGGGTCCCGTCGCCCAGGCCGCCATCCACCATGGACGGTGCCCCGTCGCCGTCGTCCCTCATGACTGAACCCGGCCGCAGTGAGACATCGGTCCGGTCGCTCTCGCCGGACGACGCGTCAGTGCCCCGCTCCGCTGCCCGGCACCACGGCGAGCCGCCGGCGCGCGCGGAGGTGTGCGAGACGCACACGTCCGTCGTGTTCTTCGTCGGCGACCACGCCTACAAGCTCAAGAAGCCGGTGGATCTGGGATTTCTTGACTACACCGCGCTGGCGTCCCGCCGAGCCGCGTGCGAACGCGAAGTCACTCTCAACCGCCGCTTCGCCCCCGACGTCTACCTGGGTCTGGGCGAGATCCGCAGCCCCGACGCGGAAGCGTCCGAACCGCTCGTGGTGATGCGCCGCATGCCCTCGGATCGCCGCCTGTCCCGACTGGTGCGGGAAAGGGCCGCCGTGGACGACATCCTGCGGGGCGTCGCCCGGCAGGTAGCGACGTGGCACGCGGAGGCCCCCCGCGGCCGGGACGTCGACGCACAGGGCACGCGGGATGCGCTGTCGTCCCGCTGGGAGGCCAGTTTCGAGCAGGTTCGCGCGCTGGCTGCCGACGGCTTGGTGCCCGAGGGCGTTGCGGAGGTGGAGCGGCTTGTGCGCCGTTATCTCGCCGGGCGCGAGCGTTTGTTCGCCTCACGTATCGAGCAGGGGCGGGTGGTCGACGGTCACGGTGATCTGCTCGCCGAAGACATCTTCAGCCTCGACGACGGTCCTCGCGTCCTGGACTGCCTGGAATTCGACGACCATCTGCGCTATGTCGACGGTCTCGACGACGCCGCCTTCCTCGCCATGGACCTGGAACAGCTCGGCGCCCCGGAGGCCGCCGCGTACTTCCTCGCCCGGTACAGCGAGTACTCCGGCGACCCCGCACCCCCTTCCCTGTGGCACCACTACGTCGCCTACCGCGCGTTCGTCCGCGCCAAGGTCTCCCTGATCCAGGCACGCCAGGGCGCGCCGGACGCGGAGACGGCGTCACGACGGCTGCTCTCGACGACGCTGCGCCATCTGCGCACCTCCGCCGTGGGCCTGACGCTCGTCGGCGGGCTGCCGGGCAGCGGGAAATCCACCCTCGCCGGGGCTCTGGCCGACCGGCTGGGGGTCACGCTGCTCAGCAGCGACCGCCTCCGCAAGGAGCTGGCGGGCATCCCCGCCGAGCAGCGCGCGGCCGCCGACTACGGCGAGGGCCTTTACACCCCCGAGTGGACGGCCAGAACCTACGCCACCCTGCTCGACCGTGCGTCCGCCCTGCTGTCCTCCGGCGAGTCCGTGGTGCTGGATGCCACCTGGCACGACGCGGCACAGCGCGAAGCGGCACTCCAACTGGCCGAACACACCAGCGCTGACCTGGTGGCCCTGCACTGCCACGTGCCGGGCGACGTGACAGCCGCCCGCCTGACCACGCGCGCCTCCGGAATCTCCGACGCCGGCCTCGGCATCGCCGCCGCCATGGCGGCCAGGGAACCGCCATGGCCGGAGGCGGTCGCGGTCGATACCAGCGGCCCGTTGGAGTCCGCGGTCGCCCGGGCGCTGACAGCCGTACGCCCGTGGGGCTCCGGCCAGGCCCCGGTCTTCCGCCGCCCCTACATGGAGCCGGACTGAATGAGCGGGTTGCCCCGTGTCCATCCATGCGGTCATGAACGCCGGCCGGACAACGAGACGACGGAGCCCGCCGTGTCGGCGGTCCAACGGGCTGATGACTCCGGTTGCCCGCACATCCCACGGGAGTGACCGTGGAGTGGGGGAGCTAGGGAGTGAGTATCGTGCGAGCGCTCGTCTACCACGGCCCCGGACAGATCTCCTGGGACCCCGTCCCGGACCCCGCGATCGAGGAGCCGACCGACGCGATCGTGCGCGTTGACGCCGCCACCGTCTGCGGCAGTGACCTGCGCATCCTGCGAGGCGATCTCCCCGAGGTGAAGCCGGGGACGGTCCTCGGGCACGAGGCCGTCGGCGAGGTTCTGGAGGTCGGACGCGACGTTCACCACGTGCGTCCCGGGGACCATGTGATCATGTCGGCCGTCTCGGCCTGCGGCCGCTGCCGGGAATGCCGTGACACCAAGCTCGGGCAGTGCAGCGGGGGCGGCGGATGGATCCTGGGCAATCTGATCAACGGGACCCAGGCCGAGCTGGTGCGGATTCCCTTCGCCGACCACTCCACCCACCGGCGGCCGTGGAAGGTCCCGCTGAACGAAGCGGTCCTGCTCGCAGAACTCCTCCCCACGGCCTACGAGGTCGGGGTGCGGAACGGCCACGTGAGCCCGGGTGACACCGTGGTCGTGGTCGGGGCGGGTCCCGTCGGTCTCGCCTCGGTGGTCATCGCGCGGCTGTACTCGCCCCGGCGGATCATCGTGGTGGACCTGTCCGCCGAGCGGCTCGAAGCCGCCGCCGGTGTGGGGGCCGATGCCGCCGAAGTGCCCGGCAAGATGATCGCCGAGCTGTCCGAGGGACCGGGTGCCGACGTGGTCATCGAGGCATCGGGCGAACCGGACGGCTTCGTTCTGGCTACCCGCGCCGTCCGTACCGGAGGGCACATCGCCAATATCGGGGTGCACGGCAAGCCGGTGACACTGCATCTCAGGTCCCTGTGGCGCAAGAACCTGACCATCAGCACCGGCCAGGTGGACACGTCCTCCACACGGTGGCTGCTGGAGCTGGTGAGGTACGGAGACC
Organism: Streptomyces qaidamensis; assembly: GCF_001611795.1. NCBI lineage: Bacteria > Bacillati > Actinomycetota > Actinomycetes > Kitasatosporales > Streptomycetaceae > Streptomyces > Streptomyces qaidamensis. Next base: position 708,904 of record NZ_CP015098.1, read on the forward strand.
TGCCCATCTCCGGACTGGTCACCCACACCCTCCCCCTCGACCGGATGGAGGACGCCTACGAGGCGTTCGCCGGCGGCACCACCACGGGCGCTCTCAAGGTCGTAGTGCACCGCGAGTGACAGACCAGCCGACAGGGGCCGGAGCGGGCCGACCGGTCCCCAGGTCAGGGCCGTCCGGCCCTACAGCACGCCGGTGATGGGTGGTGCCATGGAATTGAGCCGAGGGCCACAAGGAGACACGGAGAAGCGGACCAGAGCCGCGCACCGTGTGATTCGGGCCCGCAAGAAGCGGGCGGCCCTCGGCTCCATGACGTCGGCCCCAGGTCGGCGCCCGCCCTTTCGGGCCGTGTCCTTCCGCCGAAGTGCAGCGCGGGCCGGGCTCGGCGACTCTGGAAAGCGGGGGCAGTGCCGGGAGGAGCACCGATGCACTGGGAAACCATTCACAAGGACGCCCCGCCGGTCGTCCCGCCCCGTCTCACCGACTACGACCGGGCTCGCTCGGCCTTCAGCTGGTCGCAGGCGCGCACCGACCTGGCCGGGCTTCCCGGGGGCGGCCTCAACATGGCGCACGAGGCGGTCGATCGACACGCGGCGTCCGATCACGGGGACAAGGCCGCGCTCCGCTGCATCGCCCGGGACGACTCCGTGTCCACCGTCACCTACGCGGAACTGGCCCACCGTACCGCCCGCTTCGCGAACGTCCTGCGCTCCCTCGGCGTCGGCCACGGGGACCGGGTGTTCACGCTGCTGGGCCGCTGTCCCGAGCTGTACACCACGGTGCTGGGCACGCTGAAGAACACCAATGTGCTGTGCCCGCTCTTCTCCGCCTTCGGCCCCGACCCGGTCGAACAGCGGCTGCGGTTGGGCGATGCGCAGGTCCTGGTGACCACCGCGGCCCTCTACCGGCGCAAGGTCGTCGAGCGCCGCGCATCGGTTCACGGACTGAAGCACATCCTGATCGTCGGGCCCGGCTCGGAGGACCTGCCCGGCACAGCATCCTTCGACGACCTGATGTCCGCCGCCCCGGACACCCTCACCACCCCGCCGACGTCCCCCGAGGACATGGCGCTGCTGCACTTCACGAGCGGAACCACCGGCACCCCCAAAGGCGCGGTCCACGTCCACGAGGCGGTGATCGCCCACTACGCCACGGCCGCGTACGCGCTCGACCTGCACCCCGAGGACGTGTACTGGTGCACCGCCGACCCCGGCTGGGTCACCGGCATGTCGTACGGCATCATCGCCCCGCTCGTCCACGGCGTGACGGTCGTCGTCGACGAGGGCGACTACGACGCCCGGCGCTGGTACCGGATCCTCGGCGAACAACGGGTCACCGTCTGGTACACCGCCCCTACGGCCCTGCGCATGCTCATGCGCGCAACCCCGCGACAGGGCCCGTACGACCTGCCGCGCTCCTACGACCTGTCGGCCCTGCGCTTCATCGCGTCCGTCGGCGAGCCCCTCAACCCGGAGGCCGTCGTGTGGGGCCGGGACGTGCTGGGTCTGCCGGTGCACGACAACTGGTGGCAGACGGAGACCGGCTGCATCATGATCGCGAACTTCGCGGCGTGCGAGATCCGGCCCGGATCGATGGGCCGTCCGTTGCCCGGCGTCGAGGCGGCCGTGCTGAAGCAGGGTGAGGACGGCCGGGCGCAAGTCGCCGACGGCAGGGTCACGGAGGTGAAAAGCCCCGGCGTCGAAGGCGAGTTGGCGCTGAGGCCGGGCTGGCCGTCGATGTTCCGCGGCTATCTGCACGACAAGGAGCGCTATGAGACCGCGTTCGCGGACGGCTGGTACCTGACCGGGGATCTGGTGCGGCGGGACGCGGACGGCTGGTACTGGTTCGTGGGGCGCGCCGACGACGTCATCAAGTCGGCCGGGCATCTGATCGGCCCGTTCGAGGTGGAGAGCGCGCTGATGGAGCACCCGTCGGTGGCCGAGGCCGGGGTGATCGGACGGCCGGACCCGGTCGCCGGGAACGTCGTCAAGGCGTTCGTGTCACTGCGGCCGAGTGTCGAGCCGACCGCGGATCTGAAGCGGGAGCTGCTGGCCTTCGGCCGCCGCAAGCTGGGTCCCGCCGTCGCTCCCAGGGAGATCGCGTTCGACCAGAACCTGCCCAAGACCCGCAGTGGGAAGGTGATGCGCCGTCTCCTGCGTGCCCGTGAACTGGGCCTGCCCACAGGCGACTTGTCGACCTTGGAGGGATCCACATGAGCGTGGCCCGCCCCACCCGAACGCGGAAGGACCCGGCGCACCCGAAAGCCGGCAAGAAGGCCGCGACGACCAAGTCGGCCCAGCGGAAAGCGAACACCGGGCCTCCGACCGGTCGAACGGGCCCGGAACACCGGACGGATCTGCTGGAGGCGATGCTGCGCATCCGGCGCTTCGAGGAGCGGTGCGTCGAGCTGTACAGCGCAGCGAAGATCCGCGGCTTCGTCCACCTCTACATCGGCGAGGAGGCCGTCGCCATCGGCGTCAACGAGGCGCTGACGCCCGAGGACGCGGTCGTCTCCACGTACCGCGAACACGGCCACGCCCTGGCCCGTGGAATCACGGCCGAGGCCGTCATGGCCGAGATGTACGGCAGGACGACGGGGTGCAGCGGCGGCCGCGGCGGATCCATGCACCTGTTCGACGCGAGCCGCCGCTTCTACGGCGGCAACGCCATCGTCGCCGGCGGACTCCCCCTGGCCGCCGGCCTCGCGCTCGCCGACCGCATACGCGAACGGGCCAATGTCACCTGCTGCTTCTTCGGCGACGGAGCCTTCGCCGAGGGCGAGTTCCACGAGACCGCGAACCTGGCGGCCCTGTGGAAGCTGCCCCTGCTGCTCGTCTGCGAGAACAACCTGTACGCCATGGGGACGGCCCTCGAACGGCACGAGGCACAGACCGACCTGGCCATGCGCGCCGCCTCCTACGGCATGGTCGCCTGGGCCGTGGACGGCATGGACGGCGAAGCCGTCGAGCAGGCCGCCCGACGGGCCGTCGAGGGCATCCGGGCCGGTACCGGACCGCACTTCCTGGAGCTGCGCACCTACCGCTTCCGCGCCCACTCGATGTACGACCCTGACCGGTATCGCCAGAAGGGAGAGATCGAGCAGTGGAAGTCCCGGGACCCGATCAGCCTGCTCATGGACCGCATGCGCGAAGACGGTGAGCTGGATGACAAGGAGCTCGCCCGGATCGAGCAGCGGGTCACCGACGAGATCGACCACGCCGTCGAAGCGGCCGAACAGGCTCCAGAGGAGCCGGTCGGGCACCTGCTCCGCCACGTCACCAGTTCCTCGGCGGAGGCGGTGAGTTGACCATGGGCGCCGACACGACGCAGCATTCGAAGACGACCTACCGCGAGGCGATGCGCGAGGCGCTCAGGGAGGCGCTGCGCTCCGACGACCGCGTCTTCCTCATGGGCGAGGACGTCGGCCGGTACGGCGGATGCTTCGGCGTCAGCCTCGGCCTGCTGGAGGAGTTCGGCCCCGAACGCGTCCGAGACACCCCCCTGTCGGAGTCCGCGTTCGTGGGCGCCGGCATCGGCGCCGCCCTGGCCGGGCTGCGGCCCATCGTCGAGATCATGACCGTCAACTTCAGCCTGCTCGCCCTCGACCAGATCCTCAACAACGCCGCCACCCTGCTGCACATGTCGGGCGGGCAGTTGCCCGTGCCGCTGGTCATCCGCATGACCACGGGCGCCGGACGGCAACTCGGCGCCCAGCACTCCCACAGCCTGGAAGGCTGGTACGCGCACATCCCCGGCATCCGCGTCCTCACCCCCGCCACCTTGGAGGACGCACGCCACATGCTTGCAGCGGCGCTCGCCGACCCCGATCCCGTACTGATCTTCGAACACGGCAGCCTGTACAACTTCTCCGGCGAACTCCTCCCGCCCAGCGAACCCGTGAACCTGGACCACGCGGCGATCCGTCGTCCCGGCACCGACATCTCCCTGGTCACCTACGGCGGTTCGCTGCCCAAGGCCCTCGCGGCGGCGGACGAGCTGGCAGCCGAGGGCATCAGCGCCGAGGTGATCGACCTGCGCACGCTCCGTCCCCTGGACGACGCGGCCATCACGGCTTCCGTGGCCCGCACCCACCGTGCGGTGGTCGTCGACGAGGCCTGGCGCACGGGAAGCTTCGCCGCCGAAGTGTCCGCCCGCATCACCGAAGAGTCGTTCTACGACCTGGACGCTCCCGTCGAGCGGGTGTGCAGCGCGGAGGTGCCCATGCCGTACGCCCGGCAACTGGAAGAGGCCGCTCTGCCACAGACCGCCGACATCGTCGCGGCCACACACCGGGCGGTGGACTGATCATGTCCGGGTTCACCATGCCGTCCCTCGGCGCGGACATGGATGAGGGCACGCTCCTGGAATGGCTGGTAGGGCCCGGTGACACCGTGCACAAGGGCGATCCGGTCGCGGTCGTCGAAACCGCGAAGTCGACGATCGAGGTGGAGTGCTTTGAAACCGGGACCATGACGGAGCTGCTCGTCGAGCCCGGTACGACGGTGCCGGTGGGGACGCCCCTCGCGCTCATCGGGCCGAAGGCGGAAAAGCCGGGGAAGCGGGAGGAACCCGGGAAGCCGGCGAAGCCCGGGAAGTCCGAGGGCCCGAGGGAAGCCGAGGAAGCCGAGGAGGCCGAGGAAGCCGAGGAGGCCGAGGAGCGACGACCGGTCCGTCACACACCCAAGAAAGGCCCGGTTTCCGAGCACCCCTCCCCACCACCCGAACCCTCCCCGGCCCCGGTGCAGTCCGCCGTTCGCCCGAGTGGCCACATCGAGGCGGGCCCCCTGGTCCGGCATCTCGCGGAGCACAGCGGCGTCGACCTGGAGACACTGCACGGCTCCGGACCAGGAGGACGTGTCACCCGGACCGATGTCGAGCATGCGACAGCCGCCCGAGCCGGCACCGAGGCACCGCGGGTGCGGGCCACCCCCCGCGCCCGGCGCCTCGCCGCCGAACTGGGCGTGGATCTGGCCACGGTGACGGGAACGGGCAGGGGGTCGGCCGTCCGTGCAGCGGACGTACGTCAGGCAGCCCCCGGCCCTTCGGCCCCAGCCCCATCCCCGCCCGTGAGCGCCGCGCCGCTCCGTCCTTCCGCTGTACGCCCTTCTGTGGCACGCCCGTCCGGAAACCGGACGGTGGCCATGCGGCAGGCGATCGCCGGTCTGATGACCCGCGCCAACCGGGACATCCCCCACTACTACCTCTCCACCACCGTGGACATGGCCGCCGCGATGGCCTGGCTGCACGAGCACAACCGACGCAGCCCGGTCGGTGAACGGCTGCTCCCCTCGGCCCTGTTGCTCAAGGCGGCGGCCTTGGCGGCCACTGAGGTCCCGGAGTTCAACGGCTTCTGGACCGACGACCACTTCACGGCAGGCGAGGGCGTGCACCTCGGCGTGGCCGTGTCCCTGCGCGGCGGAGGGCTCGTGGCCCCTGCGCTGCACCACGCCGACACCCTGGCGCTCCCGCAGCTGATGAGTGCTCTGAAGGACCTCGTCACCCGGGCCCGTACCGGCAGGCTGCGCGGTTCCGAGGTGTCCGACGCCACCATCACGGTCACCAACCTCGGCGATCAGGGCGTGGAGGCCGTCTTCGGTGTGATCTACCCGCCGCAGGTGGCCCTGGTCGGCTTCGGACGGCTGGTCGACCGGCCGTGCGCCGTCGACGGCCTGCTGGGTGTGCGCCCCGTGGTCACGGTGACCCTCTCGGCCGACCACCGGGCGACAGACGGTGCGGTCGGTGCCCGCTACCTCACGGCGGTCACCCGCCTCCTGCAGAACCCGGAGCAGCTATGAACATGAACCGGGCCGATGCACTGGACATGGTCAGGGAATCGATCTCCTCCGTCATCCCGGAGGCCGACGTCACCGCTCTTCGGCCCGACGACGCGTTCCGCGACGTTCTCGAGATGGACTCGCTGGACTTCCTGAGTTTCGTCGAGGTCCTCAGCGAACGGTCCGGTGTCCGCATCGACGACGAGGACACGACCCGGCTCACCACCCTGGCCGACAGCGCCGACTTCCTCGTCGCCCACACCCGGTGACGTGAACTTCAGGGTGACCTGCTGTGCTTTGTGGGCCGGTTCCTCGTGTGCCTGCCCGAGATGCTTTGTCAGGCGCGCGGGGTGCGAAGAGCAAGGATGGCCATGTCGTCGTGGCCGTCGCTGGGGTGGTGGTCTGCCAGCGCTTGGACGAACTCCTGCAGGGGCAGGGCGGCGTGCTCGGTGGCGAGGGCGGCCAGGCGCCCCAGTCCGGTGTCGATGGGGTACGCGGGGTGCTCGACGAGCCCGTCCGTGAAGAAGACCAGGGTGGAGCTTGCCGGCAGGGGGTGGGTGTGGTCGTTGCGCGGTTGGGCGGTGTCGACGCCGAGCGGCAGGTCTGGGTCGGCGTGCAGATAGCCGACTGGGTGGTCGGGGGTGAGCAGCAGGGGCGGAGGATGACCGGCGGTGCTCCAGCGCAGCGTCCAGGCGTCCGGCTGGACAGGTTCGATGCGGGCGAGGCAGGCGGTGGTGACGGGATCGTCGGTGATCGCGGCGAGGGCCCGGTCGAGGTGCGCGAGGACGGTGCTGGGCGGGGTGCGCTGGTCGTAGAGGAGGGCGCGCAGCATGTTGCGGATCTGGGCCATGGCCGCCGCGGCCTGCAGGTCGTGGCCGACGACGTCGCCGATGACTGCGGCGCAGGCGTGGTCGGGCACCAGGAGGGCGTCGTACCAGTCTCCGCCGATGTGGCCCGGTGTGGTGGCGGGGCGATAGTCCGCCGCGGCGCTGAAGGGGCGCAGGTCGGGCAGGCGAGGCAGGAGGAGTCGTTGGAAATGTTCGGCGTCGAGGCGGGTCTGCTCGTAGAGACGGGCGTCGTCGATGGCCAGGCCCGCGGCGCCGGCGAGTGCGGTGATGAGGGCTTCGTCGTGGACGTCGAAGGGCTGCCCGTCGCGCCGCTCGGCAACGTAGAGGTCCCCGTAGATTTTCCCGCGGGTGCTGATCGTGGCACCGAGCAGGGTGCGCATCGGCGGATGGCCGGGCGGGAAGCCGGCCGAGTCCGGATGGGCGGAGATGTCGTCGACCCGCAGCGGTTCCGGGTGGGTGATCAAGCGGCCCAGCAAGCCGCGGCCGTGCGGGAACTCCACCCCGGCCAGGTCTGCCCGCTCCTGCTCGGACAGGCCGGCCGGAATGAATCGATCGAGGTATCTGCCGTTCTCACCGAGCACGCCCAGCGCGCCATAGCGGGCGCCGACCAGCTCCATCGCGGTATCGACGATCAGTTGCAGCACGACGGACAAGTCCACCTCCCGGCCGATGACCGCCTCGTACAGGTCATGCAACCGGTCTTGCGCTTTGGCCAGCGACTTGAGCTGCTCGGCGATCACCTCCAGCTCGGCGCCCAGACGCAGACGCCGGGGGACGTCCAACGGCTCGGGCTGGTTGGGTTTCCTTGGCATCACCGACGCCTGTCCGTCTGCTGTTCGTTCGGGCTCTATGGCCTTCTCAGTCGGCTTCCGTCTCGTCGATCACATCGACCACGTCGTCGATGTCCCGCACCGATGCCAGCAGCTCCGGGACAAGGGCCTTGTCCAGTCGCCCCGCCATCGTCACCACCCCGCTCTCCACGGCGACCTCGACAGCGCTCGGATCCAGCAGATGCTGAGCGACCAGGGACTCGACCTCGGCCCGGATCTCGGCGTCGTCACGGATCAGGGCCCGCAGCAGCTCGCGCCGGCTCACCACGCCGACCAGCCGACCACGATGGTCGGTCACGGGGAGCCGCTTCAACCGTGAGTGGGCGGCGGTCCACGCGGCGTCCGCCACGGGCTCCGCCGGATGGACGGTGACCGGCGGAAAGGTCATCAACGTGGCCGCGGTGTCGCCGTGGCTCTTGTCGTACAGGCGGTGCTGCCGCAGCCTGCCGACAGGTCCGTGCCGGTGCGGTTCCGCCATGACGGCTGCCTTGGCCAGCAGATCGGACTCCGAGACGACGCCGATCACGTGGTCGTCCGCGTCGACCACCGGTACGGCGCTCACCTGCTCGCGGGCGAGTGTGTGAGCCACGTCCAGGAATGGCAGGTCGCCGTGGACGGAAGCCGCCGGCACCTGCATGACGTCCCGCACGCGCAGGGTGGCTGGTTCCCCGGCGGGGGGCTCGGGTGCGGCAGTGGCGAGCGTCTCGGACCTCTCCCCGCCGGACTCGGGCTCCTCGGCGCTCCTCGCCGACGCGGCGGCGGCGACAGCCGCGAGGTAGCGGCGCAGCGCGTCCTGACGCGGTTCCTCCTGAGCTGTCCAGGGGCGGCCCGGCGTGCTTCGGCGCGCTTCCTTCTCCGCGGAGCGGTGCTCGAAGTCGCTCACGGCTGCCTCCCGTGGATGCCGTCCGCCTACGCGGTCAGTCTTCCATCGATCGGCTGGAGCGGCCTCCGGGCCGAACGGCCGCTCCTGTCGGACAGGCGGCCCGGCGCGGCGCGACACGCCGGCGCCTGGCAAGGAGACTGGAAGTGGGGTCTGGACCCAGTGGAGGAAAGTTCGTGACGGGTTTCCGGGACTTTCTGGCACGGTTCCGGCCGGTGGCATCGCCCGGCCGGGCCGCACCGGGTGGTGTCCCCGCGGACCGTTCCGCCGAACTGAATGCGGAGCTGTCACCGCCCCTGGCGCTGCTCGGACAGGCGGAGGAGGAAGCACGGGCCGTACGCGCCCGGGCTGAGGCAGCCGCCGCGTCACACCGGCGGGAAGCACAAGGGCAGGCCGAGCAGATCGTGGCCGAGGCCCGTGAGGAGGCCGACCGGGTAAGGGCGCGCACTGCCGAGGAGGTGCTGCGGGCCGCCGAGGCCGAGTCGGCGGCGCTGCGCGCCGAAGCAGAACGCGAGGCCGCCGCCGTACGCGACCGTGCCAGGAGCCGGACGCCAGAGCTCTCCGGACGAGTGGTGGCGCTGGTGCGGGAGGACATCGCGACGGAGCAGCCATCTCCCCCGTCAGTCAAGGGACACCGGTCGCCCGGCCAGTGGCGGGCCCGGAAGGGTGGTCCCTGATGAGCGCCGGATGGGTGGCCGGTGTGACTCGGGCACGCGCCCTGCGGACCAGGTGCCTCGGGGGCGAGGGCATCAGGGAGGTGGCCGCGTCCCCCACCCTCGATGACGCCTTGCGCTACCTGGCGGCCACCCCCTACCGGCACGCCACCGCCGGTGCCACGCCGGCCGAAGCCCAGAGGGCGGTCTCGGCGACACTGCTGTGGCATCTGCGGGTCCTCGCCGGCTGGCAACCGGCCACCGGCGCGGACGCCATCCGGGCACTCGCGGCGGGATTCGAGATCTCCAACGCCGAACACCATGTGAGGGCCCTCGCGGCCGACCCTCGTGCGCGAGGCACCCCAGGCCCCCATGTACCGCCCTACCGTCTGGGCGCGCTGGCGACCGCCTGGACGCGGCTCGCCCGCGCCCGTACGCCGTCGGAGCTGCGCAACGCACTGGCGGCCTCCGTCTGGGGCGACCCCGGGGGCGAGTCCTCGGCCTCGGTCGCCACCGGTATGCGGGTCTCCGCAGCCCTACGGCTGGCCACCGCCGTTCCCGACGCGGCGCGGTGGGCGGCGGCCCGGCTCGCCCTGCTGTTCGCCCGCGAGGTGTTCGTCGTCGGCCGCCGGATGCCGGACGTTTCCGCCCGCCGGTCGGCCCGTCTGCTCGGCCCGCGGGCGGTGAGCGCGGGATCGTACGTCGACTTCCGGCAGGCGCTGCCGGCCACCGCGAGGTGGCTGCTGGAGGGCGTCGACGAAGCGGCTGACCTGTGGCGGGCCGAGGCGTGGTGGTGGAAGGCGGTCGAGCAGGACGGCAGGGAACTGCTGCGCCGGTCCCACTTCGGCCCCCAGCCGGTGGTGGGGGCCGTGGCCGTGCTGTCCGCCGACGCCTGGCGAACTCGCGGCGCGCTGGAACTGGCCGCCCGGGGCGGCGGCCCCGGGGACTGGCCGGCGGAGGTGCTCGATGCTCCGGGCTGAGACCGCGATCCCGGTCCGCATGCGCAGGGTGGCCATCGTGGCCCCCGAGAAGGCGCTGCGGGAGAGCCTGGTGCGGATCGCCGAGGCGGGCTGTGTGGAGATCGACCTGGCCGGGGATGGCGGGCCCGACATCCGTGGACCGGCCGCGACGCGCCTGACGCAGCTGCGCGCCGAGCCGGCCCATCCCGCTCTCGGCGAGGCTCCTCCCGACCTGGATGCCCTGGAGCGCGAGGGCCGCACGGACCTGTTGGCGGGTGAGGCGGAGTTGGAGGAACGGCTCGGCAGCGCGGTCCGGCACGGAGCGGTCGCGGCACTGGCCGGCTGGTGTCCCGAGGCGGAGGTGGGCGCCACGGCGGCGCGCATCGCCGGTGCCGGGGGCGCGCTGGTGCCGCTGCGGGCCCCGCGTGGTGTCGACCCGCCGACCTTGCTGACCGGAGCGGACGCGGTGCCTCCGGGGCCTGCGGCGACGACCGTACGGCGCTCCTTCACACCCCTGGTCACGACGTACGGCACCGTGCCCTATGCCGACCTCGACCCGACGATGGCGGCCGGGATCGTCTACGTGGTGATGTTCGGCCTGATGTTCGGCGACGCCGGGCACGGGCTGCTGTTGGTCGCCGTCGCGCTCCTGCTCCGTGCGGGACGGCCGCGCCGAGTTGCGGCGCTGCGTCCGCTGTGGCCCTTCGTCGCCGGGGCCGGGCTGACCGCCACCCTGGCCGGGGTGGCGTACGGCGAGTTCTTCGGCCCGACCGGGGTGCTGCCGGTGCTGTGGCTGGAGCCACTGGAGGAGCCCATGCGGCTGCTGGCCGTCGCCGTCGGGCTCGGAGCCGTGCTGCTGGCCATCGCCTATGCGGCGGGGATCGTCAACCGCTGGCGGGAGGGCGGGCCGTCAGCGGCCCTGTACGCGACGACCGGGATCGCCGGGGCGGCGCTCTACCTCGGCCTCGCCATCGTCGCCGGGTGCGTCTGGCTCGGCCTGGCGCTGTACGGCGTCGTGGGGGCCGTGATCGCGGCTGTCGGCCTGGCCCTGGCCGGCGTGGGGCTTTTCGCGACCACGGCGGGCGGCCCGGGCGGCGCCGTGCAGACCGGCATCCAGCTCTTCGACGCGGTGGTCCGGATCGGCTCCAACGTCGTGTCCTTCGCGCGGCTCGCGGCCTTCGGCCTGACGCATGCGGCGCTCGGCGCGATCGTCTGGGACGGTACGACGGCTCTGGCGGGCCGGGGCCCGGTGGCCGTCGTCGCGGCGGTGCTCGTCTTCCTGCTCGGCAATGCCCTGGCCTTCTGTCTGGAGGCGCTGGTGGCGGGAGTCCAGGCACTCCGGTTGGAGTTCTACGAGCTGTTCTCCCGGCTCTTCGAGGGTGAGGGCCGCCCTTTCAGGCCCTGGCACCTGCCCGTGGAGCACGGCCCGGGTTCAGCCACTGCCGCCGGGCCGCCCACAGCGGCGGGGGCCGTCCGCCAAGGCCCGGCGAGGGAGGAGAAGTCGTGATCACCTGGTTCCTGGCCCTGCCCGTCATTGTCGCTGGATTCGTCGCCGTGCGCCTTGTGCTGCGGCGCTCGCGCAGGGCGGCCCTGTGGTGGATGGTCGCCGCCGACGCCGTGCTGCTGGTGGCCGCCACCGTGGTGATGACCCTGGCGCTCGGCGGCGGTTCCGCGCAGGCCGCGACCACGGTCGCACAGGACTCGGGCTCCGGATCCGCCGCCCTGATCGGCGCCGCGATCGCGGTGGCCGGGGCGACGATCGGGGCGGGTATCGCCGTCGCCTACACCGGTGCGGCGGCCCTGGCGGCCCTCAGCGAGCGGCCGGAACTCTTCGGCCGGGCGATGGTCATCGTCGGCCTGGCCGAGGGCATCGCCATCTACGGGCTGGTCGTCGCGGTCATCCTCATCGGGAAGGCATGACCATGGGACGCGTCGCCGCCATCGGAGAGCGGGCCCGTGTGGCCGGTCTGGCCCTGGCCGGAGCAGCCGTCCTCGTCGCGGAGGACGCCGAAGCCGTACGCCGGGTCTGGCGCGGCCTGCCGGACGGCATCGACCTGGTGATCCTCACCCCTGCCGCGGCCGAAGCGCTTGAGCCGCACCCTCCGGTGCCCGCAGGCAGCCGCCCGCTGACCGCCGTGATGCCGCCATGACGACCCCGGCCACCGACCAGACGACGGACGCGCTCGACCCGGTCCGGGCGGGGCTGCTGCGGGCCGCTCACGCCGACGCGGAAGCGCTCCTGGCCCGCACCGAGCGAGAGGCCGTCGCCTTGCTGGACCAGGCCCGCGCCGAGGCCCGGGCGATCCTCGACGAGGCCCGGCGCCAGGGCGAGGCCGACGGCGCGGACGCAGCCCGCGACCTCCTCGTCAGGGCCAGGCGCGAGGCCAGGTCCCGCACGCTCGCCGCCCGCCGGGAGGCGTACGACGGACTGCGCCGCGAGGTCGCCGAACGGGCCGGGGACCTGCGCCGGGCCGACGGCCACGCGTCCGTGCGGGAACGACTGGAGCACCGGGCCCGTGTCCTCCTCGGTCCCTGCGCCGAGGTGAGCGAGCACCCCGACGGGGGCGTGGTGGCCCGGGCGCCGGGAAGGCGGGTCGACCTCTCGCTGACCGCGCTGGCCGACCGCGCACTGGACCGCATGGGAGCGGAGGTGCGGAGCCTGTGGGAGCCGTGACGGAAGCCGCTGAGAGACGTCGACGACCGACCGACCGGCAGCCGGCCTCCCGGATCCTGCGCGTCACAGGACCGCTGGTGGAGATGGGGTACACGGGCGGCATCGCCATGTACGACCTGGTCTCGCTCGGTCCCGCCGGGCTGCCCGGCGAGGTTGTGGCCATCAGCGGTGACGTGGTCACCGTCCAGGCGTACGAGTACACCGGCGGCCTCGCCCCGGGGCAGACCGCGGTGCCCCAGGGCCGTCCGTTGTCGGTGCGCCTCGGGCCGGAGCTGCTCGGCGGGATCTTCGACGGCTTGCTGCGCCCCCTGTCCGGGGCCGACGACTGGCTGTTGCCCGGCGCGCAGGGGGCCGCGGCCGAGGAACGCACCTGGTTCTTCTCTCCAGTGGTGGCGCGGGGCGAGCACGTGGCCGAGGGGCAGTCGCTCGGGACGATCCGCGGCGCGGGGCCGGTGCCGGTGAAGGTGCTCGTGCCGTCCGGCTGCCGGGGAACGGTCGCGGAGGTCAGCGTCGCGGCGGAGCGTGCGCGCGACGCGGTGGTGGCCGTGGTGGGCGACACCGAGGTGACGGCCGGCGCTCTGTGGCCGGTGCGTCGGCCGCGCCCGGTGCGGGAGCGGGTCGACAGCCACGAGGCCCTCACTACCGGCCAGCGGGTGATCGACCAGCTCTTCCCCGTGGCCCGGGGCAGCACGGCGGCGGTGCCCGGTGGCTTCGGCACCGGCAAGACCGTCCTGCTGCAGCAGATCGCCAAGTGGTGCGACGCGGACGTCATCGTCTACGTCGGCTGCGGGGAGCGCGGCAACGAGATGGCCGATGTCATCACGGAGCTGTCGGAGCTCCAGGATCCGCGCACGGGCGGACGCCTCGCGGACCGCACCGTGACGATCGCCAACACCTCCAACATGCCGATGATGGCCCGTGAGGCGAGCGTCCACACGGGGGTGACGGTCGCGGAGTACTTCCGGGACATGGGCCTCGACGTGGTGGTCATCGCCGACTCGACCTCCCGGTGGGCCGAGGCGCTGCGCGAGTTCGCCTCACGTACCGGCGCGCTGCCCGCCGAGGAGGGGTACCCGGCCGGGCTGGCCTCCGCCATCGCGGCCTTCTACGAACGGGCCGCCGCCGTGACCACTCTCGGCGGCGAACGGGGCTCGGTGACCGTGATCGGCGCGGTGTCCCCGCCGGGCGGCGACATGACGGAACCGGTGACCGCGCACACCGAACGCTTCGTCCGCTGCCTGTGGACCCTCGACCGCGATCTCGCCTACGCCCGCCACTACCCGGCGGTTTCCTGGGCCGGGTCCTTCTCTCGCGACGTCCCGGTTCTGGCCGCCGGACACCGGTTGGACGGCGATCCGGAGTGGGCCCGGCGCCGCGAACGGGTGGGAGCGGTACTGGCGGAGGCCGACCGGCTGGCCGATCTGGTGGACCTGATCGGCATCGCCGCCCTGCCCGCGCGGGAGCGCGTCAGCGTGCTGGCGGGGAGGCTGGTCCGCGAGGGTGTTCTGCAGCAGAGCGCGCTGTCGGAGCAGGACGCGTACTGCGGGCCGGAGAAGACGGCCGCGCTGGCCGACGCCGTCCTCGCGGTCGCCGGCCGCTGCCACGATCTGGTGGACTCCGGCGTCCCGGCCGCCAAGGTCGAGGAGATCGACTTCGGTCCGCTGCTGCGCGCCAGGGAGGACAGCGGCCCGCACGACAGCGCCGGGGTGGCTGCGTGCCGGGACGCCATGCTCTCCAGGCTGGACGAGGTGCGGTCATGAGTCTGTCCGGCGGGATCGAGTACACGACGGTGCGCGAGCTCAGGGGGCCGATCGTGATCGTCGAGGGCGTCTCGGGGGTCGGCTGGGACGAGTACGTACGCGTCACCCTCGCCTCCGGCGAACGGCGCCACGGCATCGTCCTGGACGCCGACCGCGACCTGGCGGTCCTGCAGGTGCTGGAGGGCACGGCGGGCATGGACCCGGAGGGTGTCCGGGCGGCCTTCTCGGGCAGTCCCCTGCGCGTCCCGGTCGGGACGGACTGGCTGGGCCGCGTCTGCAACGGCCGGGGAGCGCCCCTGGACGGTGGCCCGCCCGTTCTCGGCTCCCACGACGCCGACGTGGGCGGCGCCCCCATCAACCCGGTGCGGCGCGAGCCGCCGTCCGAGGCGGTGCTCACCGGGGTCGGGGCCGTCGACGCGCTGACCACGCTGGTACGCGGGCAGAAGCTGCCGGTGTTCTCCGTGGCCGGGCTGCCGCATCTGGAACTGGCCGCCCAGATCGCCGCCCAGTCCACCGCCGCCGGTGAGGCGTTCAGCGTCGTCTTCGCGGGAATGGGTCTCACCCACGCCGACGCCTCCTTCGTACGCGCCGCCCTGGAGGAGCGGTCCGCCGCGGGAGAGCTGGTCCTGCTGCTCAACACGGCCGACGACCCGGTGATCGAACGGCTCCTCACCCCGCGGATCGCGCTCACCGTCGCCGAGCACCTCGCCTTCACCGGGGGACGGCACGTCCTCGTCGTGATGACCGACATGACGACGTACGCCGAGGCCCTGCGCGAGGTCTCCGCCGCCCGCGGGGAGATCCCCGCCCGCCGCGCCTACCCCGGCTACCTCTACAGCGACCTGGCCTCCCTGTACGAACGCTGCGGACGTGTCAGGGGCCGTCCTGGCTCGGTCACCGTGCTGCCGGTGCTCACCATGCCCGCGGGTGACATCACCCACCCCGTGCCGGACCTGACCGGCTACATCACCGAGGGCCAGATCGTGCTCTCATCCGAGACTCAGGCGCGCGGCGTGTACCCGCCACTCGACGCCCTGTCCTCTCTCTCCCGGCTGATGCGCAAGGGCGCGGGCCCGGGCCGTACCCGCGACGACCATCTCGATGTCGCTGCCCAGTTGCTGGCCGCTCTGGCCCGGGCCCGGCAGGTTCGCGATCTCGCGGACCTGGTCGGTCAGGCGGCGCTGAGCCCCACCGACCGCAGATACCTGGCCTTCGAGGAGGCGTTCCTGCGGGACTTCGCCGACCAGCGCAGTGACGAACCGCGGGACCTCGACACGTCGCTGGAACGCGGCTGGCGGGCCCTGCTCACCCTGCCTCGCAGCCAACTCTCCATGCTCCCCGCCCACCTCCTCGACGCCCACGGCGCGAAGGACGCCCCGGACACGGAGGCATCCCCATGACCGGCGCCCGCCGTACGCCGCCCGGTCGCGCGGGACGACTCCGGCTGCGGCACAGCCTCGACGTCGCGGAGCGCGGAGCCGATCTGCTGGAGCAGAAACTCCGCATCCTCCGCTCCGAGCACCAGCGGCTGCTCCGCGCGCAGGAGGCAGCCGCCAGCGCCTGGCGGGATCTGCTGGCCGAGGCCGAGAGCTGGCTGCTGCGGGGACTGCTCCTGGGCGGGGAACAGTCCCTGGATTCGGCCGCCGCGGGCATCTGCCCCACCGATGTCACGGTTCAGTGGACCGTCTCCATGGGGGTAAGCCATCCGGCGGCGGTCGCCGTGTCCGTACCTGCCCGTTCGCCGACCGCCGCCGCTCCCACCAATACGGCCCTCGTGCACTCCGAGGCGGCCTACGGCCGTGCCGTGCGTGCCGCCGCCGAGTACGCGGCCGCACACGCCGCCGCCGAGCTCGTGGGCGCGGAGGTCGTCAGCACCCGGCACCGGGCCCGTGCCCTGCGTCGCCACTGGATACCCCGCCTGCGGGAAGCGCTCGACCGGGCCGATCTGGCCCTGGAACAGACCGAGCATGAGGACAGCGTCCGGCGGCGATGGGCTGCCGGACAGTGACCGCTCCACGCCTCACTGCTCCGCTCGGTCCCGAGGCGGCGGGGCGCGGCCCGGGTGAACCTGAGGGTGAGAGGCAACGGTTTTGTCTGAGGGAGGCATGGTGAGTGGTCTCGTGGTCGTGGGCGTGGATGGTTCGGCGTCGAGTCTCGCCGCGGTGGAGGTGGCAGCACGGGAGGCCCGGTTGCGGGGGGCCGGGCTGCGGGTGGTGCATGCGTTCGTCTGGCCCGCGGCGCACGTGCCCTTGGAGCCGTCGCCGCTGGGGCCGCCGGAAGGCGGGCTGCGGAACATGGTCGATCGCCTGGTGACGGAGGCGGTCGAGCGAGCGCGCGCGGTGGCGCCGGACGTCGATACCAGTCACGTCGTGGTCACCGCCGAGCCATTGACGGTTCTGGAGGCACAGTCCCGTGCCGCCGAGCTGGTGGTGGTCGGGTCCCGGGGCATGGGCGGGTTCGTCGGACTGCTGGTGGGCTCGACGGCGGTACATCTGGCGGCCCACGGTTCGTGTCCGGTCCTGGTGGTACGCGAGCAGCCGCACGCCGACGGTCCGATCGTGCTGGGCGTCGACGGCTCGGCCGCGGGGCAGAAGGCCGTTGATTTCGCCTTCGCCGAGGCGGCCCTGCGCGATGCGCCGTTGGTGGCGCTGCACACCTGGACCACCTGGAACGCGCCGATGCCCGCACCGCAGGACCCGTCGATGCCGTACGCGAACCCGCCCGGAGCGCTGGCCGAAGGGGAGGAGCGGCTGCTGTCCGAGGCGCTCGCCGGCCATCAGGAGCGCTATCCGGGTGTGCCGGTGGAACACAAGGTGGTGCACGGCGGGACGCGCGAGTCGTTGATCGAGGCGAGTCGGTCCGCTCAACTGATGGTGGTCGGTGCCCGGGGGCGCGGTGGTTTCGCCGGGCTGCTCCTGGGGTCGGTCAGCCAGGCCCTGCTGCACCACGCGCACTGCCCGGTGGCTGTGGTGCGGGGAGCGGTAGAGCGTCACTGAGGACGCCGGTCACGGAGTTCGGTGCCTGGGCAGCGGGCGCTGGGTCGCTCCGAACACCGAGGTGTGACCGTGCCCCGGATACTCCTGGTCCGGGCCCGACTCACTGGAACGCCGCGTGGATCTCCTGCTCGGTCGCGGAGTGCGAGACGAGGAGGAGTTCGTCCCCGGCATGCAGTCGGATCGCCGGGTCCGGCACGGTGGGCTGGCCGCCGCGGACGATCGTGGCGACAACGGTTCCCTCGGGCAGCCGGACCTCGCCCAGAGTGCGGCCCACCGCCCTGGACTGCGGGGTGATGGCCGTTTCGATGACGTCGACGCCGGCTTTGCTGAGCCGCAGCAGGGCGACCGTGTCGGTGGCCCCGGTGGCCTCCTCGATGAGAGAGATCAGCGGGGTGGCGGCGGGTACGGCGACGTCGACACCCCATCGCGCGTCGAACAGCCAGGCGTTGTCGGCGTCGTTGACCCGGGCGGCCACGCGAGCCACCGAGAACTGGCGTTTGGCAAGCAGGCTGATGACGAGGTTGTCCTCGTCGTCACCGGTGGTGGCGATGACAAGGTCGGCGGCCAGGGCACCGGAGTCTTCCAGGAGGGCCGGTTCGCACGCGTCTCCGGTGACCAGCCGCACTCCCGGGAGGCGGCCTTCCAGTTCGGCCATGCGGTCGTCGTCGATGTCGATCAGCGTGATCTCGTTGCGTGCCGCGGAGAGTACCTGGGCGATCTGGGTTCCCAGCCGTCCCGCGCCGGCGATGAGGACGTTCACGTTCCCAGCTCCTTGTCGAGAAAGCCGCGCAGCCTGCCGAGCGCGGTGGCGGCGACGGCGAAGGTGACCAGGTCGCCCTCCTGCGCGGACGCGCTGTGCGCGGGGATCAGGGAACGGCCCGCGCGGGTGACCTCGACGACGCGGATCTCGCCGTCGACGTCGAATTCGGTCAGCCGCCGCCCGATGAGATAGGCCGGCACCTCGGAGCGGATGAGCAGGGTCTCTCCATTGCCGAAAGTGAGCTCGGGGCCCAGGTGGCGGTGCAGCAGCATCTGGTGGATCTGGTGCACGGTCCAGCGGACGCTGGCGATGCTGGGGATGCCGAGTTCGCGGTAGATGTCGGCACGCCGGGGATCGTAGATGCGGGCGACGACGATCGGCACCCGGTAAGTCTCCTTCGCCGTCCGTGCGCAGACGATGTTGCTGTTGTCCCCGGAGGTCACGGCGACGAAGGCGTCCGTGTGCTCGATCCCGGCCGCCTGGAGCACGGCCCGGCTGTAGCCGTTGCCCTCGTGGAAGCGGATGTGGGGGCTGTCGGGCAGCCGCCGGGCCGCCTTGGGACGCCGGTCGACGACCCGCACGTCATGCCCTTCGGTGGCGAGCAGACCGGCGAGGGTCGAGCCCACCCGTCCGCAGCCGACGACGATCACCTTCACCGTGAGCCTCCTTTCGGGCGGGCGGCGCGTCGGCGCAACCACACCTTGCGGCCTTCGTCCGCGAGCAGGGGCAGGGTGCCGAGCCCGGCCAGGACCGCCCAGTCGGCGGCGTCGAGCGGGGCGGTGTTGAAGACGGCCTGCAGCAGCGGCAGATAGCTGATCGCGACCATGACGGCGACACCGAAGCCGCCTGCCGCCAGCAGGGCCGGATTGGACAGCAGACCTGTTTTCAGAATGCTCTGACGCTCTGTGCGCACCGCGAGGGAGACGAAGAACTGGCTGAGCACGATCCCGCCCTGGGCCAGCGTCACGGCCTCCCGGTAGACGGGGTGGTCCTCGGTGAAGTCGTCGAACGGGATGCCGGAGGAATGGATGTGCCAGAAGAACACGGCGCACACGCCGAGCGCCTGGATGCCGCCGAGGAACAGGATGCGCCCCACCACCGCTGCCGAGAACAGCCGCTCGCGCCGGGAGCGCGGCGGGCGGTCCATCACATCCGGCTCAGGCCGTTCCGCACCCAGCGCCAGGGCGGGCATCACGTCCGAGCCCAGATCGATCGCAAGGATCTGCACCGCGCTGATAGGCACCAGCGGAAATCCGGCGAACGTCGCCGCCAGAATCGGGCCGAGCTCGCCGATGTTGCTGCTGAAGACGTAGATCAGGAACTTGCGGATGTTCTGGTAGACGGACCTGCCGAGCCGCACCGCCGCTGCGATGGACGCGAACGAGTCGTCCAGCAGCACCATCGAGGCAGCTTCCCGGGCGACATCGGTCCCGGACGCTCCCATCGCCACGCCGATGTCGGCGTGCTTGAGTGCTGGTGCGTCGTTCGCGCCGTCCCCGGTGACCGCCACGACCTCGCCCCGCCGCTGGAAGGCGGTGACCACGCGCATCTTGTGCTCGGGGCTGACCCGGCACAGCAGCAGCTCGGACGGTTCGGCCAGAAGTGAGTCGAGCGCTTCGTCGTCCATCGCGTCGAGCCGGGCGCCCGTCACCACGAGCGGGTCCGGCCGCCGTACGAGCCCGACCCGGCGGGCCACGGCCTCCCCGGTCAGCGGGTGGTCGCCGGTGACCATGACGATCCGGATGCCGGCCCGGCGGCAGACGGCGACCGCGTCGGTGACCTCCGGACGCGGCGGGTCCAGCATGCCGACCAGTCCCAGCAGCGTCAGCGCCGACTCCGCCTCCTCCTGCATCGGGCGGGGCCCGTCCAGCTCCCGCCACGCGACGGCCAGCACCCGCAGCCCCTGCGACGCCAGCGCGTCACCCGCCGCGGCGACCGCCGCCCGGTCCGCCCCAGTCAGCAGCCCATGCCGCCCGTCCCACACCACCTCGGTGCACCGCGCCAGCAGCTCTCCGGGCGCTCCCTTGACGCACGCCTGGTAGCCGGCGCCGGTCTTGTGCACCGTGGTCATCAGCTTGCGGTCCGAGTCGAAGGGGAACTCCGTCACCCGCGGCGCCGCCGCCTCCTCCGCGCCCAGATCCAGACCGGCCTTGGCCGCGACGACGAGCAGCGCTCCCTCCGTGGTGTCGCCGAGCACCCGCCAGTGCTCCCGGAGGCCCGCTGGTGGAACAAGCCGGGCGTTGCAGCACAGGCCCGCCACCCGCAGCAGCTCGCGCACCGGCGCGGCGTCGGCGACCGCGCCGCTCGGCTCGTACCCCACACCGCTCACCGGGTGCGGCGCACCTCCCGCCCACACTTGTGTGACGGTCATCTCCGCCTGGGTGAGCGTCCCGGTCTTGTCGGTGCAGACGACCGTGGTCGACCCGAGCGCCTCCACTGCCAGCAGCTGTTTGATCAGGGCGTGGCGGCGTGCCATCCGCCGTACGCCGATCGCCAGCGACACCGACAGCGTCGCGGGCAGGCCTTCCGGCACCAGCGCCACCATCACCCCCAGTGCGAACACGAACAGGGCCACCGCGGATTCGCCGGTGGGCAGTCGCACGGCGAACATCAGGGCACCGATCGCCAGGGCCGCCCCCGCCACCCGCCGCGCCATCGAAGCCACCTGTAGCTGCAGCGGGGTCTTCTGCCGCGGCGCGGCCGCGGCCAGCCGGTAGATCCTTCCGAACTCGGTCGCCTCGCCGGTGGCGAAGACCACGCCCCGCCCGGATCCGGCGACGACGTCGGTCCCCATGAACACACAGTTGCGGGCTTCCAACGGCGGTCCGGCGGCCACCGGGTCGGCCGTGCGGCCGACGGCGTTGCTCTCCCCGGTCAGCGGCGCGTTGTTCACGGCCAGCTCGTGCGCTTCCACCACCCGGCAGTCCGCCGACACGGCGTCCCCGGCCTCCAGCACCACCACGTCGCCCGGCACCAGCTCCCGGGCGGGCAGCTCCAGCCGTTCGCCGCCGCGCAGCACCCGGCAGGTGTGGGGCACCATCGCCTCCAGGGCCTGAGCCGTTCGCTCGGCCGAGTACTCCTGGGCGAAGCCGATGGCGGCGTTCACGACCACGACGCCCAGGATCGCCACCGCAAGCTGAAAGGTGCCGATGTCACGCGGCTCCTCCAGCCCGTACGCCAGGAAGGTGATCCCCGAGGCGACGATCAGCACCACCGCGAAGAGATCCGTGAACTGCGCACCCAACTGCCGCCACACGGCGCGAGGGCCGGCGCGCGGCAGTTCGTTGGACCCGTACTTCTCCAGCCGGGCCCGTGCCTGAGCCGTCGGCAGGCCGCGTCGTGAGGTGCCCAGCGCGGTGAGGACCTCACCGGCGGGGAGATCCGGTACCAGCGGGTCCGTGCTCGCCTGTTCGCCGCTCATGTCCGGCGGCGCTCTCTCATCGTGTGACGGTCCGACCGGCAAGGACAGAGCCGTCCAGGAGACAGGTCCCGGGCCGTTAGCTGCCTCACGCCGGGACCGTGATGACGGGGCAGCGGGCGTGGTGCAGCACTCCCTGGCTCACCGAGCCCAGCAACATGCCGGTGAACCCTCCGTGTCCCCTGGTTCCCACGACCAGACCCAGGGCGTGTTCCGAGGACTCCGTCAGGACCCGCACCGGGTGTCCGCGGACAACCTCGTGGTGCAGCTCCACGTCCGGATGCAACGCGGTGCGGCCCGCGACCGTCTCCGAGAGCACCCGGCGGCACTCCCGCACCGCGGCTTCCTCATCGAGGACACCGAGGAGCGGCGGATGCCACACGTACAGGGCCCGCAGGAACGCTCCGCGCAGGGCCGCCTCCTCGAACGCCACATCCACCGCCGCGGCCGAATGCGGGCTGCCGTCGACGCCGACCACGAAGTACGCAGGCTGCTGGGTGACGTGCTCCGGCTCCGGCACGACCGCGACCGGGCAGGGAGCGTGGGCGGTGAGCGGGAGCACCACAGAGGCGGCGGAGAACATCTCGCGCCGCCTGCTCAGGTGCCAGGAGCCCACCACGACCAGGGCGGCGCCCCGAGCCTCCTCGCGCAGGACCCACGCCGGCTCTCCTTCCGCCAGCAGCGTCGACACCTCCACCGCCGGACGCCGGGACTCGACAAAGGCGACCGCCTCCTTGAGCACCTGCTCACCCAGCCCGTGCAGCGCCCGGTTCCACTCCTCCCAGGACGGCCGCGCCTCGCCCGACCGGTATCCGCCGGTCGGCACACCCTGGGCGTGGACGAGCCGCAGCGGCAGGTGACGTCGGTCCGCCTCGTCGGTGGCCCAGGCGAGGACCAACCGCTTCGAAGGGTCCGGGTCGACGCCCACCACGATCGGCCGACGCCCGTCCGCACCAGTCATGGCACCTCCAGGGATCTCCCCGCCGCCCGTCCGTTCACTGTTCTTCCAGCCTCGCCCCTGCCGTCGGGTGCCGCCACGCCACGGCTGCGCGGGCGCGTGGCCTGTTGGCTCGTCTGTTTCCACCGCACGATGCGGGGTGTCGCAGGCTGGTGAAGGCTGGAAGGAAGGCGACGGTGCACCAGTGCCTGCCGACCCCTGCGGCGGTCAGGACCGGCCGCCAGGTGAGAAGGAGAGTCTGTCGTGGCGAATCCGGTCGTCGTGGGAGTGGACGGCTCGCCATCGAGCCTGCACGCGGTGGAGGTCGCGGCACTCGAGGCCGGTCTGCGCGGCGTGGGCCTACGGCTCGTGCACGCCTTCGGGTGGCCGTCGATGCACGTACCGCCTGGCGGGCCCCCGTGGAATGCGGCTGCGGCGGGGGTGCGTGAGCTGGTGGACGGCACACTGATCGAGGCCGAGCAGCGGGCCCGCAGAGCAGCGCCACAAGTGGAGACAACGCGAGAGGTCACCGTCGGTGAGCCACTGATGGTGCTGGAGATCGAGTCGCGTTCTGCGGCGCTCGTCGTGGTCGGCAGCCGCGGGCTGGGCGCGTTCGGCAGCATTCTGCTGGGCTCCACCGCCGTGCACCTGGCCGCGCACGGCCGCTGCCCGGTGCTTGTGGTGCGTGGCCGGCCGGACCCGAACGGTCCGGTGCTGCTGGCGGTCGACGGCTCACCGGCGGGCGAGAAAGCCGTCGAGTTCGCCTTCGCCGAGGCGTCTCTGCGCGGCGTGGACCTGGTGGCCCTGCACGTGTGGAACACCTGGAGCGAGCGGGCCTACGAGGGTCCTGGTGATCCTCTGAACGTGGTGGTGGACATCGAGCGGCTCCGCGAGGAGGAGCAGCGGTTGCTGGACGACACGCTGTCTCCGTGGCAGGAACGCCACCCCGGCGTCACCGTACAGCGGCGCTTGGTCCGCTCCCGGGTCCGCCCGGCCCTGATCGAGGCCAGCCGCGAGTCACAGCTGGTCGTGGCCGGTGCCCGCGGCCGCGGCGGCTTCACGGGACTGCTGCTCGGCTCGGTCAGCCAGGCACTGCTGCACCACGCGCACTGCCCCGTCGCCGTAGTACGTGGCGGAAAGCGGGAAAGCTGATGGGCCATGACCCTCGAGTGACGCCTGCGCGGCTGCCGACGCCGCAGTACTCATAGGTGCTGCGGCACGACCGCAACAGGGCACTGGGCGTGGTGCAGGAGTGTGTGTACCACCCGGCCGAGCTGGAGCCCGAAGGGGTCCTGCCGTCGCCGCGCTCCGACGATCACGAGGTCGGCCGCGGCCGAGCGGTCCACCAGTACCTTGCGGGCGGGCCCCTCGACCGTCGTGCGGCGCAACCGCACGTCCGGGTGGCCGGCGACCGGGTCACGGATCAGCTCGTCCAGCTGGGCGCGGGCCCGCTCCTCGTGGTACCGGGCGGGTGCCTCGGCGAGCCCGCCCGTGTCGGTGGTCTCGTGCACGGGTTTGCGCCAGGCCCGGACCACGTCGAGGGTGCACCCTCGCACCTCGGCCTCACGAAGGGCGAACCGCGCCGCTTCTCCGCCGGATGCGGGATCCCCGGCCCCGAGGAGGATCCGCTCGTGGGTACCGGCCAGGCCGGCCTTGTCGCCCCGCACCACGATCACCGGACAGTGCGCACGGGCTGCGACGGCCAGCCCGACGGAACCGAGCAGCAGTCCCTTCAGCTCGCCACGGCCCCGCGAACCGGTGACCAGGGCGGAGGCGCTGTTGCTCTCCCGCAGAAGCGCGTCCGCCGCTTCGGCCGGGAGGACGACGGCGGACACCTTCACGTCGGGGTTGCGCCGCCGGGCCCGCTTCGCCGCTGAGGCGACGATGTGGTCGGCCATCACCTGCTCCGACGGGCGTTCGGCACTGACCGCCGGGGTGATGCCCTCGTAACGCTCCCAGAGGGAGGCGTACACCAGCCGCAGCGAGAGTCCGTGCCGGGCGGCCTCATCCACCGCCCAGTCGAGCGCCACCAGGCAACCGTCCGATCCGTCCACGCCCACGACCAGGGGCAGTTCCAGCCTCATCGTTCCCACCGCCTCACTGTCGGGCAGTCTCCAGGTTCACCCTCGCCGTCACACCCGGAACAGCCGGTGGCGAGGGGCTGTTCGGTCCCTGCCGGGGACGTTCGGTTCAACGGTCGGGCCCGTCCGTGACCGGCAAGCGGGCCGTTCGCGGGCGGTCGCAAAACCGCATGCCGGGCATGAGCCGCTCGGGGGACGCAACTGCTCAACCGCCGTTCCTGCCGGGGACCGGCAGCTCCTGGGCACACGAGGGAGCAACCGGAAGAGCGGATCGCTGCGAACCCCTTGTGCGAGTCGCGGCGCACTCATGCTCATCCACGACGAAACGGGGGACTACTTCCCCCAGTCCCGACCGAGCAGCTGCGCCGCGCGATCCTAGCCGTCTTCCGCTCCTGGAACGGCGAACGCGCCCGCCTCTACCGCCGCCGCGAGCGCATCCCCGACGACCTGGGCACCGCCGTCACCGTGCAGCGCACTCCGCATCCCACGGAGCGCACGGTCGGCGGGACCACCGTCGTGACAGTGCGTGGCGAGATCGACCTGCTCACGGCACCGGGTCTGGCGGCGCGCCTCGACGTACTGACCGCCGGTCCGTGCCCCGACCTGGTACTGGACCTGAGTCAGGTGTCGTTCATGGACTGCACCGGGCTGGGGGTCCTGTGCCGGGCGCGGAACCGGGTCATGGCACGGCACGGCCGTCTACGTCTGGCCACCGACAGCACCCTCATCCGGCTGATCCTCCGGCACGCCGGTCTGGCGGGCGTCTTCGAATTGCTCCGGTCCCTGCCCGATGACGTGGCCGATACGCCGGCCACCGAAGCTGACGCAGTTACGGCGGCCCGACCGGTCCCAGGGCTCCGCTGACCGCCAGGCTGAGACCGAGGCCGTGGCCTGGGCAGGACTCGCCTTCGTCCACACGTCCCCGGCCAGCCTTTTCCGTCAACTCGTCAGCTCCTGGCCGATCCGCGCCGCCCATGCCTTGATCTGGTCGAAGTCCCGGAAGTCCCCGCCCTTTCCGTTACGGACGATCATCCGGGCGACCCATCCCTGCGCGCCCTCCCGAAGGCAGCCGCCGAAGGTGACATGTTCCCTGGCGTCGAGCCGGACCCTGGCCTTCTTCACTCCCGGCACGGGCGGGATGTCCCGCTCCGATGCCGAGGGGTCGAGCGGACCGCTGCTGAAGAACCACAGCGGGCGTTCGGCCAGGACCTTGCCGTGGCGCCGGACGAAGCGGCGGGCGTCCTTGTGCCAGCGACCGGCGTACAGCCCGCCGCCGACCACGACGGCGTCGTACGGCGCTGCGCTCGGCACGGACCGGCCCGGGAGGGCGTCGACCGTCAGCCCGTCCTCGCGCAGGACTTCGGCGATGGTCTCGGCGATCTCCGCGGTGGATCCGTTCGTCGTTCCGTAGGCGACCAGCACGTTCGTCGGCATGATGGTCCGCCTCCTCTCACAGTTTTCGCAGAACGTCGTCGGTCACGCCGTGCAGCGCCTGTTCGTCCGACCGCAGACGCGTGTCGTCCAGGCGCCAGGTGAGCCTGTCGGCGACGGCGACCACGCCGTCGATCTGCCGGGTCATGGATGCGGCGATGGCCGTCTCACTCCTGCGTTCCAGTTGGCCTGCGAGCGTGACCACGCCTTCGGTGACGGAGACGTCGATACTGCTCGGTGCCAGCCACAGCGCACGTACCAGTACCTCGTCGATCACCTCGTCGCGGATCTCCGCGTCGGGCCGCAGAAAGACCTGGAGCAGGTCGCGCCGGGTGACGATGCCGACCAGCCGGTCCTCTTCGTCGAGCACCGGCAACCGCTCCACGTGCCGCCGGGCCATGGTCCGCGCGGCCTCGATGATGGTGTCGTCGGCGTGCACGGTGAACGGTGGCGTGCTCATCAGCTGGCCGGCCGTGCGCGCCGTCGCCTTCGCGGCCCGGCGCCGCACGCCGGGATTCAGCACAGCGAATCGGAAGCGGCGGCTGGGCTCGCACGGGGCGGGGGGCGCGGCCTGGTGGGCCATCAGGTCGGTTTCGGAGATGACGCCGATGACTCGGTCGTCCTCGTCCACCACGGGCAGTCCACTGATCCGGTGGTCGGCGAGCAGCCGGGCCACCTCTGTGAACGGGGTTCCGCAGGCGGCCCGGACCACGTCCGTGGTCATGACGGAGCCGACCTTGTTGTGTTTCATGGTGTGTCCTCCTCGGCTGGCTCGGCCGACGCGGCTGACTCAGCGGAGTCGGCGCAGATAGGGATCCTGGGCCCGGCGCGGCAGCAGGCGCAGTCGGGCGTCGAGCACGGTGACCGCGCCGGGAGTCGCGAGGACCGGGTTGAAGTCGGCCTCCGCGAGCTGCGGAAGGTCGCTCGCCATCCGCGACAGGCGCAGGAGCAACTGTTCCAGCCCCGGGAGGTCCAGGGGCCGGCCGCCACGCGAGCCGAACAGCAGCGGTGCACAGCGCGGAGACGTGATCAGGTCGTGCACGTCATGGTCGGTGAGCGGCGCGAGCCGGGCGGCGTGGTCAGCAAGTACGTCTGTGGCCGTGCCGCCGAGCCCGAAGAGGACGAGCGGCCCGAAGACCTCGTCCTTGACGACGCCGGCGAACAGCTCGGTGCCGCGCTCGGCGAGCGGCTGGACGACCACCCCGCTCAGCCGGTCGCCGAAACGTGTCCCGAAATCCCGGAAGCCCGCCCGCACTTGGGCGTCTCCTTCGAGGTCGAGATGGACGGCACGCTCCTCGGTCTTGTGCACCAGTCCCGGCCAGTACGCCTTCAGCACCACCCGGCCGTCCGGGCCCCGCAGCCGCCGGGCCGCGAGGACCGCCTCATCCTCTGTCTCCGCCCAGGCCCACGGAATCTGGGGGATGCCATAACAGTCGAGGAGTTCAGCGCAGGCGCGTGGATCGAGCCAGCCGCCATCCGGCCACACGGCGAGATACTCCTCGGCGATCTCGTGAGCTCGCCCTGTGCCGATGTCTTCCAGTTCCGGGACCGTGCCGACGGGCCGGCTGAGCCAGGCAGCGCGGCGCGCCGCGTGGGCCAGCGCCCGGGCCACGGCCTGCGGCTCGGCGTACGAGGGAATCGTGCCGCCGTCGGCAGCAGGCAGCAGTGTCACCGGAACGCCCTGCTCCAGGCGTACGACGGCGACCGGCCGGTCCCGGCGGCCCGGGACGCGGGTCGCCGCCCGCGTCAGGTCGTCGCCGGTCGCCTCGGCGACCGCCGTGGGCACCAGGGCCACGAGGACCGCGTCGATGCCGACGTACGTCATCAGCCGCTCGACACACGCGCTGAGCTGCTCCTCGGTCACCGCGGCCGTGGCGTCCACCGGATTTCCGATCGCGGCTCCGTCAGGCAGCACGGCTTTCAGGTCATGGATCAGCTCGTTGCCGAACGACGACAGCGCGAGCCCCGCCTCCGCGCAGGCGTCGGCGGCAAGCACGCCGATGCCGCCCGCGTTGGTGACGACGGCAACGCCGTCGCCCGCCGGGAGCGGCTGGGAGTGCAGCAAGGCGGCGGCTTCCAGGAGTTCGCCGACCGAGCGGGTGGCGGTGATTCCGGCCTGCGTGAACAGCGCCTGCCGGGTCATGGTGCGGGTGGCGGCAGCCGCGGTGTGCGACGCGGCAGCCCGCCGGCCCGCCTCCGTGCGGCCGGCGTCCACCGTGAGGACCGGCATGCGGCGGGTCACGCGCCGGGCCGTACGCGAGAACGCGCGCGGGTTGCCGAACGACTCCAGGTGCAGCAGGGCGAGGTCGGTGCGGCCGTCGCTTTCCCACCACTGAAGCATGTCGTTGCCGCTGACGTCGTACTTGTCGCCGAGGGAGGCGAAGGTCGACACGCCGATGCCGAGGCGGGACAGTCCGTCGAGGAGCGCGATGCCGACGCCGCCCGACTGCACGGCGACCCCCGCCGTACCGAGGCGCGGATGGTCGGCGGCGAAGGTCGCGTCGAGACTGACGTGCGGATCCGTGTTGGAGATGCCCAGACAGTTCGGGCCGACGAGCCGCATGCCGTACGTGCGGCAGGCGGCCATGAGCGCCCGTGCCTGGTCGGCGTCGAGGCCGGCGGTGACGACCAGGAGAGCCCGTACGCCCGCCTTGCCGCACTCCTCGGCGGTAGCCGGCACCGCAGCGGCGGGCACGGCGAGAACCGCGAGATCGGGGGTCTTTGGCAGGGCGCTGACCGACGGGCGGGAGGGCACGCCGAGGATCGCGGTGGCGGCGGGGTTCACTGCGAACAGGCGCCGGGTGAAGCCGTCGGCCTTCAGGTGGTGAAGGATCGCCCGGCCCACTGACCCGGGCCTGCGCCCGGCGCCGACGACGGCGACCGCGTCCGGCCGGAAGAGCGGCTGCAGACTGGCCACGTCGGCGGCCCGGCCCCGCTCCTCCACGGCCGACAGGTAGGCATCGTCTTGGTCCAGCTGAATGGTGCAGCGCACCTCGGGGCCGTCGAAGTGCCGGGCCGTGCGCAGACCGAGGTCGGCGAAGAGCCGGAGCACTTCATGGTTCTCACCCAACGCGTCGGCCGTGAACGCGGTGATGCCGTTCGCGCGGGCGGCGGAAACCAGGTGCTCGACGAGAAGGGTGCCCACCCCACGGTGGTGCACGCCGTCCGCGACCGCGACGGAGATATCGGCCGTATCCTCCTCGCCGCCACTGTCGTACTCGGCGAGCCCGATCACCCGGCCCTGCGTCTCGGTGAGCAGGGCCCGGTAGCCCGGGCGCGCCGGCGCGCAGGCCCGGTCGGCGGCCATCGCGGCGGAACGGCGGCTCGCCGCGAAGAACCGCAGCCGCAGGTTCTCCGGGGACATCTCCTCGTAGAAGCTTCGCAGCCGCTCGTGATCGCCCGGCCGCACGGGGCGTATGCACACGGTGGTGCCGTCCGCGAGCAGCGCGTGGACCGGGGGGCGGTCGAGCAGATCGTTCGTCATGGTGGTCTCCTCCGAGCCGCTCGGCGGCTGCCGACGCTTCGAGCATCCAGCGCGTCCTGAAGCGGCCCTATGGGCCGTCCGGGGCAGCCGGGGACCGATCGGCCCTACGGCGCCGACGGTAAGTCCCTGGTACGCCGCGCGGCTGGTCGGCCGGACCACCGCCTCTTGGGTTGTGTCTCAGTCGTGGGCGACGACGGCGACGGGCGCTGTGGCGTGGTGCAGGACGGCATGCGTGACCGGACCGATGTGCACCCCGAACGGGTGGCGGCGTATCCGTCGGCCGACGACGACCAGCGAGGCCCTGTGGGAGGCGTCGATCAGGCGGCCCGCCGGGCTGCCTGATGGGGACTCCTCGGCTACCTCGACGGACGGGTACTTCTGCCGCCACAAGCTCAGTGCCTCGGCGAGTGCGGAGGCGTGCCAGTGGGCGATCTGGTCGTACCGTTCCAGGTCGGTGGTCGGGCCGTCCATGTAGTACGGGGGCAGGCTCCACCCGTGCACGGCCCGCAAGCCGGTATCGCGCCGAGCAGCCTCGTCGAAGGCGAACTCGATCACCGAGGCATCTAGGTTGTCGATGTCGAGGCCGAGCACGACCGGCCGGTACCGCGTCGCGGCCGACGGTATGCCCGTCGGGTCCATCTCGTGCTCGTCCGCCGCCTGCTCACCGGCCCGGACCAGGACGACGGGGCACTCGGCGTGCGCGACGACGGCCAAGCCGACCGAGCCGACCAGGAACCCGCCGATCCCACTCAGGCCACGCGAGCCGAGGACGAGCAACTCGGCTCCCTTCGCGGCCTCGCACAGCATCTCGCTCGGGCGACCGGCCAGATGCTCGGCGGTCACCTCGACACCGGGGTGGCGCAGCCGCAGACCCTCGGCAGAATCGCGGGGAATCTTCTCGCTCCAGTGCTGACGGGTCTCGGCGCCGAGCAGCGGGGCCTGTGCCACGGGCTCCGGCACCGGCTCCCACACGTGGAGGATCTTGACCGGCAGGCCGCGCAGTTTCGCCTCACGGGCAGCCCACTCGGCGGCGGCCCGGCTCTCCGGCGAGCCGTCGAGGCCGACGATGATCGTGCGCGTCATGGTCTCCACCTCCTGAGTAACGGCTGATGGTTCGAGCGTGCCTGCGCGAGCGGTCGTCGTCGAGGGGCCACAGGTCCCCTGTAGGGACCGACCGGCCCCACCCGGCACAACTGGGGCCGATCGGCCCTGGTGCATCCGGCCCCGGCGCGTAACGATCGTTGTCAGGGGCAGTCCGCAGTCCGCCCTACCGGCGTTCCGGGGAACGAGGGGTCGAGATGACCGAGCCGCGCACCTTCACCGAGGAGCACCCGATCCGGGTCTTCCTGCTCGACGACCACGAGGTCGTGCGCCGCGGTCTGACTGACCTCCTGAATGCCGAATCCGACATCTCGGTGGTCGGGGACGCCGAGAACGACGAGCATGCGCTCGCCCGGGGCTCTGCGCTCCGCCCCGACGTGGCCGTTCTCGACGTGCGCCTGCCGGACGGCGACGGCATCACCGTCTGCCGCGAGCTCCGCAGCCGCATGCCCGAGCTGGCCTGTCTGATGCTGACCTCGTTCGACGACGAGGAGGCGCTGCTCGACGCGATCATGGCTGGGGCCGCCGGTTATGTGCTCAAGCAGATCAGGGGCTCCGACCTGGTCTCGGCGGTGCGCACGGTCGCCACGGGACAGTCCATGCTCGACCCGGAGACCACGGGCCGGCTGATGCGCTCGCTGCGCGCCGACCCCTGCGAGGAACCGGCCGTCTCACCCGAACTGGCGAGCCTTTCGCCACGGGAGCGGGAGATCCTCGCCCTGATCGGCGACGGGCTCACCAACCGCGAGATCGGCAAGAAGCTCTACCTCTCCGAGAGGACCGTCAAAAACCACATCTCCCGGCTCCTGGCCAAGCTCGGCGTACAGCGACGTGTCCAGGCCGCTGTCCTCGCGTCACACCTGGAGCGCTCCGAGGCGAGCGGGCGCCCGGCGCACTGAGCCTGAGTCACCGGCAAGCCGACGGTCATCCTTGCGGCGACCGCACCGGAACCCGCCACACCACCCGGGTACCGCCTCCCTCCGGCCGCTTACCGATCCGCAGCTCCCCGCCGAGCGCGAGGCCCTGACGGCGGTCGAGGAGTACCTGGAGATGCCGTACCGCATACGACGCCGCCCCGAGTCCTCGTCCGCCATACGACAGCAGCTCACCGACGAGGTCAGTAGTCTGCTGGCGCGAATGGCCTTCCACCAGGCATGGCTCCAGATCGAGGCCACAACCGTCGCGGGCCCGTACGCCACCCTCGTGGCCACGGCGCGAGCGGAAGCCGACGCGCAGATGAGCCTCGCCTGGCAGCAACCACCGATCACCACCGACAGCGGCATGAACCTCGGAATCCCGTATCCCCGGGACCGATCGAACGCGGCCCGAGCCACATGCATCGAGGTGATGCGCCAACACCTCTGAACGGCTCGTGATCTTGGTGCCAACTACCCCTCTTTGTGCCAACTGAAAATCCTCGTCACAGCCCGTCAGCGCCGGACCCTCGGCATCCCCAGCCCGATCCACGAGATGATCTCCCGCTGGATCTCGTTGTTGCCGCCGCCGAAGGTGAAGATGACCGCCGAGCGGTAGCCGCGTTCCAGTTCGCCGTGCAGGACCGCGCCGGCCGAGCCCTCCTTCAGGGCGCCGGGGGCTGCGACGATCTCCATCAGCCAGGCGTAGGCGTCGCGTCGGGCCTCGGAGCCGTAGACCTTGACGGCGGAGGCGTCCTGCGGGGTGAGGGTGCCGTCCTGGACCGCGCCCACCATCTGCCGGTTGAGCAGTTTCAGCGCGTCCAGCCGGGTGTGGGTGCGGGCCAGGAGGCGGCGTACCCAGGGCAGGTCGGCGACGCGGCGGCCGTCGGCGAGCTTGGTCTCCATCGCCCAGCGCTGCACGTCGTGCAGGGCCCTGATCGCCATGGTTCCGTGAGCGGCCAGGGTCACGCGTTCGTGGTTGAGCTGGTTGGTGATCAGCCGCCAGCCCTGGTTCTCGGCGCCGACCCGGCGGGAGACGGGGACGCGGACGTTCTCGTAGTAGCTGGCGGTGGTGTCGTGCGAGGCGAGGGTGTTGATCAGGGTGCAGGAGTAGCCGGGGTCGGTGGTCGGCACCAGGAGCATGGTGATGCCCTTGTGCGGCGGGGCGTCGGGGTCGGTGCGCACGGCCAGCCAGACCCAGTCGGCCGTGTCGCCGTTGGTCGTCCAGATCTTCTGGCCGTTGACGACGTACTCGTCGCCGTCCCGTACCGCCCTGGTGCGCAGGGACGCGAGGTCGGTTCCCGCGCCCGGCTCGCTGTAGCCGATGGCGAAGTCGATCTCGCCGGAGAGGATCTTCGGCAGGAAGTACGCCTTCTGCTCGTCGGTGCCGTACCGCATGATCGTCGGGCCGACGGTGTTCAGTGCCATGAGCGGCAGCGGGACGCCGGCCTGGGCGGCCTCGTCGAAGAAGATGAACTGCTCCATGGCCGTCAGGCCGCGCCCGCCGTACTCCTTCGGCCAGCCCACACCGAGCCAGCCGTCCGTGCCGAGCCGCCGGATGGTCGCGCGGTAGAACCGCTTCTGTGCGGCCGGGTCGCCGTGCCGGGCGTACAGGTGGTCCGGGACCAGTTCCGCGAAGTAGGACCGCAGTTCGGTGCGCAGCCGCTGCTGCTCGGGCGTGTATTCGAGGTGCACGGCGCCTCCAGGCTCCCAAGGCCGGTCCTGTCGGCGCACACCGTAGAACGTGTTCCAGAAATAGGGAATGGCGTCGGTCAGAGGGAATGGTGTCGGTCAGTTCAGTGTGGCGAGGAAGTCCGTGCACGCCCGCGCACAAGCGCGGCATGCCGCCGCCGAGTCCTCCGCTCCTGGTTGCCGGTCGAAGACGTGGGCGGCCTCCAGGCACACGGTCCGGCACCACTCCACCTGGACCCGGATGGTGCCCTCGTCCACCTGGTTCTGCTCGGACAGCACACGGCAGGTCGCGTCGCAGACCTCCGCGCACATGATGCCCTTGCGTCGTACGAGTTCCTGGTTCTCGGTGCCGTCGGGATCCACGAGGCTTGCGCGCAGCGCGCACGCCCGCGCGCACTCGGTGCACGCCTGCGCACAGGCGAAACGGTCCTCCAGGAACCGGAACAGCTCCTGCTGGGATGTCGTCGAAGTCACACCGCGCGGGTAGCCCCGGTCGGCACCGGCCAAACCGGTGTTCCGGGGGAGAACCGTTCACGAATCGGCCCCCTGCACCGGTCGAGAGGGGCCGGGTTCATGGTGCGGACCAGGGGTACCCGCGTGCCATGAATAGCGCATGGATGGAGATGGCCGCGGGCGGTGCCGCCCCCGGCTTCGGGTTCGTCGTGACCGGACTGGTGGTCGTGGCCCTGCTGCTGGGCGCCTTCATCCTGGGCCTGCGGCACAAGCGCCGGCGCCCGCCGAGGCCCGACGAGCAGCCCAGGCTCCCCGACGGCGGCCCGGTCCGCGAGACGCTGGAGCGCCGCGAGCCCGACGAGATGCCGAGAAGTGAGGAGCGTCTGACGCCGCACGAGCTGCAGACGCACGGCAACCAGAGCGACCGGAGCAGCGCCTCGCAGACGCGCCCGCGCTGGAACGAGGGCAGCAGCGGTGGCTTCGGCAGCGGCGGCCCGGGAGCCCGCTGAACCGCCACCGGTTCGCACAGCACGTCGTACTCAGGGATGTGAGAACCATTGGCCGATCCCGCCCGCAACACCCTGCCACTGCCCGACTACGACCACCTGCCGATCGGTGGCTTGGAGAGCCGTGTGCGTTCGCTGTCCGCGGACGAGGTCGAGCGGCTGCTCGCGTACGAGCGGTCGCACGCCGACCGGCTGCCGGTGCCCCAGCTGCTGGGCTCCCGGCCGGACCAGTTGCAGGGGGGCGCCGAACCGACGTCCGGCGACCCCAACGCCCTGCGCCCCGAAGCGGGGCCGGGCGGCCGGGGAGGCTCTCCCGTGTCGCCGGCGACCTCGCCTCAGCCGCACAGTCCGCCGCCGCACGGCACGCCGGACCAGCCGGCCCAGCCGAAGGGTGACCGCACGTAAGAGGCCGCCGTACGGAAGAGGGCCCGTGCCTGTGCACGGGCCCTCTTCCATGCCCTGTCCCGGGCTAAGTGAGGTGGATCACAGATCGAGGGTGCAGCGCGGGGCGGGGTCCAGCGTCTTTTGAGAGGTGTAGGGGGCCACTGAGACGCAGGACGGTGAGGATGGAGCAGGTTCGGGCGGACGGCTTCGACGAGTTCGCGGCCGCCCGTTGGTCGGCGCTGCTCCATGTCGCGCGTCTGCTCACGGGGGGTGACCGGCAGCGTGCCGAGGATCTGGTGCAGGAGGCCTTGGTCAAGTTGTGGTTCGCCTGGCCGAAGGTCGCCGAGCAGGCTCCGGAGGCATATGTCCGCACCGTGCTGGTGCGGCTGGCGGCCCGCTCGGCGCGGCGGCGCTGGTGGGGGGAGCGCCCGGTGGAGCAACTGCCGGACCGGGCGGACCCGGGCGACATGTCGTCCGCCGTCGCGGAGCGTTCGCGGCTGGAGGCGGCGCTGGCCCTGCTGTCGCCGAAGCAGCGGGCCGCGGTGGTGCTGCGCTACTACGAGGACCTGCCCGAGTCCCAGGTCGCCCATGCCTTGGGCTGCCCGGTGGGCACCGCCCGGTCCCATGCGTCTCGCGGAGTCGCGCGGCTCCGCCAGATCCTGTCCGACGCCGTCAGGCCCGTGGGGTGAAAGGAGAACCGATGGACGACTTCGAGCGGGACCTGTCGCGGCTGATGCGCGACACCCAGCAGCACACCCCCTACGAGCCCGAGCACCGGCAGCGGCTGCACGCGGGCATCCGGTCCCGCCGCCGGTCGCGGTTGCTGTGGAAGGCTGGCGGCTCCGCCGTGGCGGTGGCGGGGCTCAGTGTCGGGCTGGCCCTGCTGCCCAGCATGCTCACCCGCGCCCAGCCCGCCGATCACCGGCCGCAGCCGACGACGAGCCCGACGACCTCGCCGGACAGCTCGCCGACGACCGCGCCAACGGCTCCGAGCGCGACGCCGACCGAGCAGCCCGAAACGGCCCTGTCCGCGACCATGACCGGCGGCATCACACCGTCCGGGCCGACGAGCGAGCCGTCCCAGGACCCCACGCCGACGGCCACGGCCTCCGAGAGCCGGCCCGGCACGACGCGGCCCGCCACGCCGCCACCCTCCCCCACACCGACGGCCCCTCCCTCCCCCCTGGACTCCGAGGAACCCTCCGCGTCGGTCTACCCCGAGTAGCCGCCTGAGCGGCTCTCCCCGTCAGGGCGCCTTCGCCCCGAGCCTCCTTCACCGCACCACCCGCCACGGGCGCCTTCGCCATGCCCGGAACCGGCGCCCAGGCCTGCCCCGCGCCAGAAGAGGACCGTGAAACAGCCATGCGAACCGTACGGCGGTCGGCCCTGATCGACCGCCCGCTCCCCGAGTCGTCCGCGTTGCCCCGGCGGATGCCCCTGCCCGCGCACCACCCGGAGCCCGTCCTCGACGTGGTCGTCCCCGTGTACAACGAGGAGAACGACCTGGAGCCCTGCGTCCGGCGGCTGCACGCGCACCTCGGCGAGACCTTCCCCTACACCTTCCGCATCACCATCGCCGACAACGCCAGCACCGATGCCACCCCGCGGATCGCCGCGCGGCTGTCCGCGGAGCTGCCCGGCACGGACTGGATCCGGCTCGCCGAGAAGGGGCGGGGCCGGGCGCTGCACACCGCGTGGTCACGCTCCCGCGCCCCGGTGCTCGCGTATCTGGACGTGGATCTGTCCACCGACCTCGCCGCACTGCTGCCGCTGGTCGCGCCGCTGATCTCGGGCCACTCGGACATCGCCATCGGCACCCGGCTGGCCCGGGGCTCGCAGGTGGTGCGCGGACCGAAACGGGAGATCATCTCCCGCTGCTACAACGGGCTGCTGCGCTCCACGCTCGCCGTGGGGTTCTCCGACGCGCAGTGCGGGTTCAAGGCGGTGCGGCGGGACGTCGCCGAGCGGCTGCTGCCGCTGGTGGAGGACCGCGAGTGGTTCTTCGACACCGAGCTGCTGGTGATCGCCGAGCGCGCTGGGCTGCGCATCCACGAGGTGCCGGTGGACTGGGTGGACGACCCCGACAGCCGGGTCCGCATCCTGTCCACGGCACTGGCCGATCTGCGGGGCATGGCCAGACTCGGCCGGGCCCTGTCCGGTGGCCGGCTGCCGCTGACCGCGCTGCGCCGCAGCGGCGGCGACCTCGACGGGGAGCTGCCCGCGGGCCTGGCCCGGCAGGTCGTGCGCTTCGCCGCGGTCGGCGCCGCCAGCACCCTGTGCTACCTGCTGCTGTACGCCCTGCTCAGACCGGCGACGGGAGCGCAGGCCGCCAACGCGCTCGCCCTGCTCGCCAGCGCGATCGCCAACACGGCGGCCAACCGGCGGCTCACGTTCGGGGTGCGGGGCCGCGACGGCGCGCTCCGCCACCAGCTCAAGGGCCTGGCCGCCTTCGCGGTCGGGCTGACCCTGACCAGCGGTTCGCTGGCCGCCCTCCACCACACCGCGCCCGGGGCCGGCCACCGGGTCGAGCTGGCGACGCTGATCGCCGCCAACCTGGCCGCGACGCTGCTGCGTTTCCTCCTCTTCCGGGCCTGGGTGTTCCCGGCCCGCCGTACGACAGGATCCGTCTCGCCGTGAGCACCATCCAGCTGCGCCGCCCTCCCTCCACCGACGTCGGCCCCGAAGTTCCCTTCCGAAGGCGGCAGTTGTGGCCGAGGTTGCGCGCCGCCACCGTCCGCTACGGGCCCGTGCTGCTGACGTACGGCGTGCTGAAGCTGGCCGGCTTCGCCGTCTTCATGTACCTGCTGGACTCCGCGGGCGACTTCCGGAAGAAGAACCCGCGCTTCGGCGGCGGCGAACACGCCTGGGACGTCCTGGCGAGCTGGGACGGCTGGTGGTACCAGCAGATCGCGGAGCACGGGTACGACCCCGCACTGGAGCCGGTCCCGGGTGCGAAGGGCCTGATCACGCTGGAGGGCAACTCGGCGGCGTTCTTCCCGCTGTACCCGACCCTGATGCGACTGGTCTCGGAGTGCACCGGACTGGGTCTGTACGGCGCCGGGATGACGGTCTCCGTCATCGCCTCGTTCGTCGCGGCCCTCGGCGTCTACACCGTCGCCAAGCGGCTGGGCGGTCACCGGGCCGGTCTGGTCGCGGCCGGTCTGTGGGCGGTGTGGCCCGGCTCGGGCACGGAGTGGTCGGGCTACTCGGAGTCCCTCTACACGGCCCTGGCCGCGTGGGCCTGTCACGCCGTCATGTCCCGGCGCTGGCTCACCGCCGGCTTGCTGACCTGCGCGGCGGGGCTCTGCCGGCCCACCGCCGCGGCGCTGGTCGCCGCCCTCGCCGTCGCCGCGCTGCTGTCCCTGCGCCGGCGCGCGGACGGTGTCGTGCGTCCGCTGGCAGCCGTGGCGATCGCACCGCTGGGGCTGTTCGGCTATCTGGCCTGGGTCAACTACCGCATGGGCGACATCAACGGCTACTCCAAGCTCCAGGACGGCGCGTGGGCCCACAAGTTCGACGGGGGAGCCCACACGTTCAAGGTGCTGACGTCCCTCCCCGTCGGACACTTCGACTATCTCTTCGCCAGGGCGTTCGAGGACGTCATCGGCGTCTGCGTCGTGCTGGCGGTGCCGGTGCTGACGGTGCTGCTGCTGCGTCTGCGCCCGCCGGCCGTCCTCGTCGTCTACACGGTGCTGTCGTACCTCATGGTGATGACAACCCAGCAGATCTTCGGCAACGTCTCGCGCTATCTGCTGCCCCTCTTCCCGCTGTTCGTGCCGCTCGCCCTCGCGATGAGCCGGCTCGGATGGCCGTCCCTGGCCACGGTCCTCGGCACGGCCGCGCTGGCCTCCGGGTCGTACGCGGGGTACGTGCTCTTCGAGCTCGGAGTGCCGTAGCCGCCGTCGACGCATGAGATGTCTCCGAAACATTCCCTTCACGCAGGAAGTATTTAGGGGTAACGACCGCTGTCTACCGTGCCTGCCTTGTCGTCCCCGACCCGCAACAAGGAGGCGTGGCATGAGTGCCGAGCCACGACTGGCAGAAGTCGCCGAGCCGGAACCCGCGCAGGAGGCAGCGCAGGGTACGGACCAGGCTGTCAAGGAGACCCTGGAGGACTACACCCTCCGCTTCGCGCCGCGCAGTTACCGGCGCTGGACCCCGATGGTGGTGGCGACGACCGCGCTCGGCGGCATCGCCTACATGGCCGACTTCTCCATCGGGGCCGGCATCGGCCTGGCCCACGGCACCGGCAACGCGCTGCTCGCGATCGCCGTCGCCGCCGTCGTCATCTTCGTGACCGGCTTTCCGCTCGCCTACTACGGGGCCCGCTACAACATCGACCTGGACCTCATCACCCGCGGCTCCGGCTTCGGCTACTTCGGCTCGGTCCTCACCAGCGTCATCTTCGCCAGCTTCACCTTCATCTTCTTCGCCCTCGAAGGCTCGATCATGGCCCAGGGCCTGAAGCTGGGCCTCGGACTGCCGCTGTGGCTGGGCTATCTGGTCTCCACCCTGATGGTGATCCCCCTGGTGATCTACGGCATGACGGCGCTGAGCAAGCTCCAGGTGTGGACCACCCCGGTCTGGCTGCTGCTGATGGTCGGCCCGCTGGTCTACCTGGTCGCCACCGACCCGGGCACCGTCGACCGCTTCCTCGCCTACGCGGGCACCGACGGGGAGGGCGGCGTCAACACCGCCTCCGTGCTGCTCGGCGCGGGCGTGTGCCTGTCGCTGATCGCGCAGATCGGCGAGCAGATCGACTACCTGCGCTTCATGCCGCCCAAGACCGAGGCCAACAAGCGCAGTTGGTGGACAGCGGTGGTGATGGCCGGTCCGGGCTGGGTGGTGCTGGGCGCGCTGAAGCAGGCCATCGGCGTGTTCCTCGCGGTGTACATCATCGCCGAGGTCGGTGCCTCCGCCGCGCCCGAGCCGATCCAGCAGTTCAAGCACGCTTTCGACGCGATGATGCCGTCCTGGATCGTCCTCCCGCTGGCCGTGGCCCTGGTCGTGATCAGCCAGATCAAGATCAATGTCACGAACGCGTACTCCGGCTCCCTCGCCTGGACCAACTCCTTCACCCGGGTCACGAAGCGCTACCCGGGCCGGATGGTCTTCGTCCTGGTCAACCTGGGCTTCGCGCTCGCGCTGATGGAGGCGGACATGTTCAGCTTCCTCAACGGCATCCTGGGCTTCTACTCGAACTGCGCGATCGCCTGGGTCGTCACCGTGGCCACCGACATCGGCATCAACAAGTACGTGCTGAAGCTGTCCCCGCACGCTCCCGAGTTCCGCCGCGGCATGCTCTACGCCGTCAACCCGGTCGGGGTCGTCTCCTTCGTCGCCGCCTCGGGGCTGTCCATCGCGATGTACTTCCACGCCCTCGGCGACACGCTCCAGCCGTACTCCCCCGTCGCCGCGGCCGTCATCGCCTTCGTCCTCACGCCGCTGATGGCCGTGGTCACCAAGGGCAGGTACTACCTGCGCCGCAGCGACGACGGCATCGCCGAGCCCCTCTGGGACGAGGACGGCAACCCCAGCGCCGTCGCCTACGAGTGCCATGTGTGCCGGCAGCAGTTCGAGCGGCCGGACGTCACCGCATGCCTGACGCACGATGCGGTCGTCTGCTCGCTGTGCCTGAGCACCGACAAGGTCGGGGACCACGTCCTGCCGGCCACGGTCTGACCCATGGGCGGGAGCGCGGCCGGGCGCTCCCGCCGTACGGCACGTTCACGTTCCAACTCGGTCTCGGACGCGCTGTGCGGGGCCGGTCGGGGCGGCGGCTCCGGGGCCGGGGCGGCATACTGATCTTGCGCTGCCCAGTGAGCGGGCCGACGGTCGGAGAGGGGATGACGGGACGTGACCACCGATGAGCATGACGGACGGGGAACTCCCCACGAGCCGCCCGGCGTCCCCCCGGCCCCCGACGACGTGTGGCTGAAATTCCTCACGGACAGCGAGTCCGCCATACGCGTCTCCGCTCCCCGGGAGCCCTCCGCCGAGGAACGGGCGGCGGGGCGGCGGCTGCAGCCCCCGCACGCCGTCGGCGACCTGTGGCAGCCGGAGGAGTTGTGGGTGCGCGTGGCGTGGCAGGACCTGGACCGCCGCGCCAAGGTCCGGCGCGTGGGACGGGTCGTCGCCACCGCGGCCGCCGTCGCCCTGGCCCTGGGGGCCTGGTCCCAGCTGTCCACCGGCGCGGGCACGGGGCCCCGGCCCGGCGAGAGCACGGTGGGGCAGGTCGAGGGGGCGACCGCCCGGCTGCCCACAGCCACGCCCGTCCCGCCCGCATCCCCCTTCCCGCAGCCGTCCCGATAGCCCACGCAAGGGGGGTACGGCCGCGCCCCGCCGCCTAGGATGAGCCACACAGGCCGGATCTGGGCGCTCGTCCGGGCGCGGCCCCCCACAGGCAGGAACGCGCAGGCACCGACCGAAGGGGGACGGAGATGAGCGCGCCACGCCTCAGCAGCACCCCATTGCCGGGCATAGGGGTCCGCTACGACCTGACGACACGGGACAACGGCCGGCGCCTCTCGGTGGTCGCGCACCGCGACGGGCACCGGACGGTCAGCGCCTATCGCAGAGACGACCCGGACGCGTGCGACCTCTCGGTGCGCCTGACGTCGGAGGAGGCGGCCACGCTCATCGACGCCCTGATGCCCGAGCACCACACGCCGAACCTGCTGTCCACCACCGACCTGGGGCTCGTAGCCGAGCGGATCGAACTGCCCGGCTCCTCGCGCTGGAACGGGCGGCTGCTGGGCGAGTCCCGGATCCGTGCCGAGACCGGGGCGTCCGTGGTGGCGGTGCTGCGCCGGGCGGAGGCGATCCCCTCCCCCACCCCGCACTTCCGGCTGGCCGGTGGCGACGTCCTCATCGTCATCGGGACCCGCGAGGGCGTGGAGGCGGCCGCCACGATACTCGGGCGGGAGTGATCCGCCATGCACTCCTCCGCGGTCTTCCTGATCGAGTTCGGGTGTCTCATCCTCGGGCTCGGACTGCTCGGCCGCCTCGCCGGGCGCTTCCGCTTCTCGCCGATCCCCCTCTACCTGCTGGCCGGGCTCGCCTTCGGGGAAGGCGGGCTGCTGCCGCTGGGCGCCAGCGAGGACTTCGTCGCCGTCGGAGCCGAGATCGGCGTCATCCTGCTGCTGCTCATGCTGGGCCTGGAGTACACGGCCAC
Organism: Streptomyces qaidamensis; assembly: GCF_001611795.1. NCBI lineage: Bacteria > Bacillati > Actinomycetota > Actinomycetes > Kitasatosporales > Streptomycetaceae > Streptomyces > Streptomyces qaidamensis. Next base: position 750,610 of record NZ_CP015098.1, read on the forward strand.
CGACCTCGTCTCCCACCTCAGGACCCACTACCCGGCCGGGCTCCTCGACGCCGTCCTCAACGCCCTGCCGGGCGCGGTCCTGGCCTTGCTGCTCGGCTGGGGCCCGGTCGCCGCCGTCGTTCTGGCCGGTGTCACCTGGGTCTCCTCCTCCGGCGTCATCGCCAAGATCCTGGGAGACCTGGGGCGGCTGGGCAACCGCGAGACCCCGGCCATTTTGAGCATCCTGGTCCTGGAGGACCTCTCCATGGCGGTGTACCTGCCCATCGTCACGGCCCTGCTGGCCGGGGTGGGCCTGGCCGCGGGCGGTGTCACCCTGGCCATCGCCGTGGGTGTGCTGGCCCTGGTGCTGGTCCTCGCGGTGCGCTTCGGCCGCCTCGTCTCGCGCTTCGTCTCCAGCGACGACCCCGAGAAGCTCCTGCTGGTCGTCCTCGGTGTGACGCTCGTGGTCGCCGGGATCGCCCAGCAGTTGCAGGTGTCGGCGGCGGTGGGCGCCTTCCTGGTGGGCATCGCGCTGTCGGGTGAGGTCGCCGAGGGCGCGACGAGTCTGCTCGCGCCGCTGCGGGACCTGTTCGCCGCGGTGTTCTTCGTCTTCTTCGGCCTGCACACCGACCCGGCCAGCATTCCGCCGGTGCTGCTGCCCGCCCTCGCCCTGGCCGCCGTCACCACCGCGACGAAGATCGCCACGGGCTACTGGGCCGCGCGCCGCGCGGGCATCGGCCCCAGGGGCCGCTGGCGCGCCGGCGGCACGCTCGTCGCCCGCGGCGAGTTCTCCATCGTCATCGCCGGGCTGGCCGTCACGTCCGGCATCGAGCCCTCCCTCGGCCCCCTGGCAACGGCGTACGTCCTCATCCTGGTCCTGCTCGGCCCGCTGACCGCCCGCTGGACGGAACCGCTGGCCACGCGCTTGAGCGGACGGTCCCGCCGGCGCAGCGCACCGGTTCCACCGGGCGCGCACGAGGCACTCGACGACCAGGACACGGTCGGCCGCACCTGAGCGAGCGGCCGGGACAGCCGGTGAGGGCGCCCACAACGACCCGCCCGGAGCAAGCGAAACGCCCAGCGGGACAGCCGGGACCGCCGCGTTCATCCCGTCTTCCAGCCCCTGCGCGAGTCGATCCGCTTCCACTCCGCGTCCCATTGGGCCAGGCGCCGCCGGTCGAGGGCCAGCCGGGTCAGCCAGGCGGCTCCCAGGACCGCTCCGCCCGCGAAGACCCCTGCGAGTGCGCCGCCCATCGCGGTGTGGAGCCACACCTCGCCGCTGGACACCGGCCGGCTCGTGATGTCACCGCTCCGGTTCACCCACACGGAGATGGTGCTCCCGGCGGGGGCCCTGGGCGCCACCCGGACCTCCTCCCGGTGCGTGGAGCCGTCGGGCGCGGTCCACCGCACCTTCCCCCACACACGGTGGTCGCTCGCGGTGCGGGCCGGAGACGGGCCGGGCGCGTCCTCGACGACCACCGCCGTGACCTGGCGGCTCTCGGCGCGCTGCCGTTCGGCGGCCCGCTCGACCGCGCCCGCCGCCATCATCCCGGCGACCAGCCCGCCCAGCAGGGCGAGCACCCAGCCGGCGAGCACGACCCAGGCTTCGACGACGTCGACGCGCCGTTTGAGCGCGTTGCGCCGCCACCGCCACCATCGCACGGTCACCCGCTCCGACGCTTTCATGGGCCGACACCCCCTCGTGAGCACCGGCAGCACCCTTCCAGTGTGCGCCTGACTGGCGCTGACGCTCGCCGATCAGTACCGGGCGGCCCGTCGCGAGGGGGTGAGGACGTGGTTCATGCGGCAGACGCCGCGATCCGTACCCGGTCGCTCGCGCCGCCGGAGAGGAAGGAGGCCATCGCGTGGCCCTCCTCGGCGACGGTGGTGCGGTCGGTCCGGGAGAAACGGCGCAGCGGGTGGACCAGCACCGTGTCCGCCTCGACGGTCCAGGTCGCGGCGACCCTGCCGTCGACCAGTACGACGCGCTCGCCGGCGACGGACAGGTGGCGGTGCGCGTCGTCGATGATGCGGCTGCGGTCGTGGTAGCCGAGGATCGCGTTGTCGAACGCCGGCAGGAACCGCACGGGCGCCGGCGTGTCGGGGTCGGGGCGGGGCGCGTCGGGGAGGTCGAGCAGCTCCCGGCCGCGTTCGTCGCGGAAGACGACCAGTTCCCCGCGCAGGGCGGAGACCGCGGCGGGCAGTCCGGCGAGGCCGCACCAGGCGCGCAGGTCGGCCGAGGCGGCGGGGCCGAAGGCCGTAAGGTAGCGCCGTACCAGTGCCTGGCCGACCGGGTCGGAGCCGTCCGTCGCGGGCGGGTCGACCTCGCGTCCCAGCCAGGAGGAGATCAGCGCATAGCGCACCCCGGCTTTCGTCCGCCACAGCCCGCGCGGCGGCAGTTGGACCGTGGGGAGGAGAGCTGCGACCAGCATCTCGCCCAGGGGTCGGGGGCCGGCCGCGGGCCAGCGGTCGACGACGGCACGCGCGAGTTCGGGCATGGAGCGGGGTTCGCCGTCCGCCATGACGTTCCGGCCCGCCCTGGCGAGTTCGCCGGGATCCACCCCGTCGAGCTCGTGCCGGTAGACCCCGAGGACCCGCTGGCGCAGCATGCCGTCGTGGCGGGCGCGCCAGGCCAGGACGTCGTCGGCGGTGACGAGATGGACGGTGCGGCGCATGAGGTGGGTGCGCACGACACGCCGCCCGGTCAGCAGGTCCGACAGCTCCGCCGGGTCGAACGTCCGCAGCCGGGACCAGAGGCCGGGGAACGGCTCCTGCGGTTCCTGCGCCTGGAGGCCGCACAGGTGCGAGACGGCGTCGAGGACCGGCAGGTCGGCGCGGTCGAGCAGCAACTGCCGGGCGAGGGTGGCGCGGTTGAGCGCCCGGGCGTCGAGAACGGTCATCGGTGCACCTCGGCCTCTGCGTCGTGTGCCGGCCCGTGGTCCAGGCGTCCGGGCGGCGTGCTCGCTCACCGTCGCACGGGATGCGGTCAGTTCGTGACCGCATCCGGCGCGCGGCCCCGGCCCGCGGGGATGGCCGGGAGTCGGCCCGGCCGGCGCGCGGCTCTCTTCCCTGCGTTTCCTACCGAGTTACCAGGAAAGCAGGGGCGGCACCTTGCGCCCCCTGCGCAGGATGATGCGCATGGCCCACACATCCTTCCCGTCGGTGAGGCTCAACGCCCCACTGCGCACCCGGACTTGAGGAGATCCCTGCGATGGGCGTTGCCCCGGCGCCGTCCGGCCCGGCCACGGAGCCCGAGCAGGCCGGGCCCGGCCGTGCGCACTGGCTGCGCGTGGCCCGGGAGACGGCGGAGGGAGGAACGCCGTGAGGCCTTCCGCCGCCTGGTGCGGCTGCTGGCGGTGCACGAGACCGCAGAGGAGGAGGTCGTGCACCCCTTCGCCCGGCGGAGCCTGCCCGGTGGGGCGCCGTCGGCCGCCGCGATCTCCCGGACCACGGCGTAGGCCTCGGTCCAGTCGGCGCCGCCGCCCCCGGTGCTTCACCTCGGGATCGACGGTGTTGCGGGCGCGCTGGTGGCTGAACATGATCGCCTCGACCTCGATGCCGTTCATCGCGATGATGCGGCAGCGGGTGTCCGACTGAGTGCCTCGCCGGAGCGCCCCGCCAGGGCCTGCGAGACACGTTCGCCTCCCCCACTGTTTCCGCCAGGTCGGTTTCCGGCCACACTCCGGGAAGCAGCCAGTTGACCGCCTTCTGCTGCGCCTCGATGCAGCGCGTCCCGGCCAGCTGCTCACCGCCGGGGGTCCCCCTCCGGTCCATCGGCGTGGCGGAGGCCGTTCGACGCCAGGCCGGTCAGGCCGGCCGCGATGCCGGCCGGCTCCAGGTGCGGGCCGATCCACTCGCACAGCAACACGGTGGCATCGTCCTGGAGTCGGCCGTCGTGGTACTCGAGCACGGCCTGGATGAGGCGGCGCAGCGTCTCGGCGACGGGCAGGCCGTCGGCGTGGTGGCGGATGAGGAAGTCGGTGAAGCGCGCCAGGCCGAACTCGCGGCCCCCGGAACGCCGCGCCTCGGTGATGCCGTCGGTGTAGAGGACGATCCGGTCGCCGGGCTGGAGATGCTCCTCGCACACGATGCTGCGCAGACCGAGATCGGTGCCCATCGGGTGGGCCGGCGGGCAGGCGAGATGGCTGGTCCAGCGGTTGCCGCGGATGACGATCGGCGGATGGTGGCCGCGGTTGACCCACTGCAGGACGCCGGTGCGCGTGTCGAGCGTGGCCAGGACTCCGGTGACGTAGCGCCGGCGATCGTACTGTTCGAGGAGGGCGGCTTCGACCGCGTCGGCCTTGTCGACGAGACCGGCGCCCTGGCGGCGGGCATTGCGGCAGGCGCCCAGGGCGAGCGCTCCGGACAGGCCTGCGGCCGTGTCGTGCCCCATGGCGTCGAGGATCGTCAGATGGACCAGGGGCCCGTCGACGGCGTATTCGAAGACGTCACCACTGATGTCGTAGGCCGGTTCCAGGGACGCGGAGATCGCCACCCTTCCGTCGGCGTACGTGCGCGGTGGCAGGAGGTTCCACTGCATCTCCGCCGCCACGCTCATCGGCCGGGCGCGCACCAGCCTGGCCAGCGCGTCGCTGGTGCCCCGCTTGCTGACGATGATCAGTGAGATGAGTGCCGCCAGTGCCTCCATGTCGGCGCGGGCCCCGGCGTCGTTGTGTTCGCTGCTCACCCGCAGCAGCCCGATGCGCTCCGTTCCGTCCAGCAGCGGCACCCACCACTCGAAGACGCCGCCGCCCGGTGGTGCGGCCGGCAGGACGTCGCTGTACTGGTAGGCCCGTCCCGCGACAGTCCCCTCGACGTGCAGCTCCGGCTCGTGCCCCTGGACCGCCGCCTCGGCCCCGGGGATCAGGCGCAGGGTGGTGCGCTGCAGATCTGCCACGTAGATCAGCACCTGGTGGAACGAGGCCGCGCGGGCGCACTCGGTCGCCTTGGCGGGAAGCGACTCGATCGGCATGAGATGGCTGGCGGCCAGCAGGTCGGTGAGCATCCGCCGGCCGCCCTCGCCGCTCCGCTCCATCAGCGTTCACCTCCGGTCGCCGCGCGGGATCGCCGTGCAGATCGCCGCACCGGGCGGCTACCCGCGAGACGGCGTCTCAGAGACGGGGCGCGCATCCCCGCGGCGTTCGCGCGGCGGCCCGAGGAGTCGTTCCGCGGCGTCACGGCATCGTGCTCTGCGCGCTGATCAGCTCGGTGACCGCGCGCAGACCGCCGTGGGCGAGGGCGGCGCGCTGCCGGTCCGCGCCGGTGCCGTCCTGCAGCAGCCGGTGGATCAGGGAGGTGACCTGACGGGTGTCGCCGGATGCGTCGAGGGCGGGGGCTACATGCCGCAGGAACTCGTAGAGCACGTCGCCGGCGCGGTGCGGTGTGCCGTCGGGGTCGATCAGGGTGTCGCCGAGCCCGTGGCGGGCGGCGTGCCACATGGCGGCCTGCAGCAGTTCGGGCGCGCAGTCGGGCAGGGGCGTACCGGCGGCCGCTTCCGCCAGTGAGGTCTCCACGAGGGCCCGGATGATCGCGGCGAGCATGACCGCCTCGTCCGCCCGCAGCTGGACGTCCGGGCACCGCACCTCGATGGTGGGGTAGGTGGCCGAGAGCCGGGCCTGCCAGTAGAGCTGACCGGTGTCGGAGATCAGGCCGGCCTCCTGCAGCCGTTCCACGCGCCGGTCGTAGTCCGCGGCGTCCTCGAAGTGCGGGGGCATACCGCTGACCGGCCACCGGCTGAAGATCACCGTGCGCCAGCTGGCGAAGCCGGTGTCGTGGCCGTCCCAGAGCGGGGAGTTCGCGGCCATGGCCGTCAGCGTCGGCAGCCGGTAGCGGATCCGGTTCAGGACCTGCACGCCCGCCTCCCGGTCGGGTACGGCGACGTGCACGTGCGTGCCGTTGACCAGTTGCTCCGCCACCAGTTGCGGGGCCTGGGTGACCATGGCCCGGTACCGGGCCTGGTCGGTGACGGCGATGGGGCGGCCGTGCCGCAGGGGTGGGGTTCCGCAGACCCCGATCCGGCAGCCGTGCTCCTCCGCGGCCACACCGACGGCGTGCCGCAGCCGCAGCAGGTGGCCGCCGACCTCCTCCAGGGTGGCGCAGACCGGGGTGGCCACCTCGACCTGCGCCTGGAGCAGCTCGTACTGCACCTCCTGGTCGGTCACGAGATGCCCCACCCCAGCGGCGGCGCGCACCTTGTCCGCCTGAGGTACCGGCAGGCCCGTGACCGGGTCGAGCAGCAGGTACTCCTCTTCCACGCCGATCGTCGTCATCGACACCCTCTGTTCCGCCCGGTGGCCGGGCCGGATCCCGGCGCACGGAAGGCGCGCCGCACGCAGCGGTGACCACCTTCGGGGGCCCGCCCGTGGGTTACCGAGTGCCGCGCTCACACCGGAACAAAACGTGACACAGACATAGAAACCGCTTACCCGGAAAAGGACGCCGCTGTGGCGCCGCCTGCCGACGGGCCGGGGTACTCGCGCACGGGCGGCCCGCCGGCCGCCGCCGACACGGTGCCGGAGTCATCACCGGCTTGCCGAAGGGAGCGGCCCATGCCCGGGACGATCGAAGAGCAGACGGTGGAGCAACTGGGCGGTCCGAGCAGCGTCCTCGCGCGGCAGAGGCGTGATCACGCAGAGCTGGACCGGCTGATGGAGCGGTACCGGGCCTTCGCGGACAGTGAGGAGCGCGAGCGGGTCCTCAAGGAACTCGCCCAGCTCGTCTTCAGCCACGCCTTCGCGGAGGAGACCGTCCTGTGGCCGGCCGTGCGGCGCTCGGTCACGCACGGCGAGGAACTGACCTCACGGGTCGAGGAGGAACATCAGCAGATCAATGATCTCGTCGCCGGCATCGAGCGCCTGAGCCCGGGCGACCCGGAGCGCGAGGAGAAGGTGGAGCGCGTCTTCGCCCTGATCCGCCAGGACATCCGGGACGAAGAGGACCTGGTCCTCCCCAAGCTGCAAGAAGCCCTGGACGACGCCCAGTTGCGCCGGCTCGGCACCGCGTGGGAGACGGTGCGCAGGACCGCGCCCACGCACCCCCACGCGATCGTCCCGCGACGCCCGCCCGGCAACGCGCTGCTGGGTGTGCCGCTCAGTCTCTACGACCGGATGCGTGACGGGCTCGGACCGGTCCTCCCTTCCGCCATGCTGAAGAGGCTTCTCACCGGACTCACCGGCCTCCTCGTTTCCGTCGCGGTCGCCGCCATCGTGCGCAGACGGCGTTGACTCCACCGCTCGGTCGAATGGATCACTCCGCCATTCGGCCCAGGGACACTCGGCGACAGACAAGGGTGACGGACCGGACGGAATAGGTTCCTCCGGGCGGATGGCCGTCCGTGCACCGTTGCTGGCGATCGAGGAACTGATGGCGACACACACTGAACCGGTTGCGCCCGTGCCCGCGGTGGAGCGCCGCGGCCGAGGGAAGGTGGTCGTCTCCTGGCTGACGACCACCGATCACAAGAAGATCGGGCACCTGTATCTGATCACGTCGTTCGGGTTCTTCCTGATCGCCGGGGCGCTGGCGATGCTCATCCGGGCCGAGCTGGCCCGGCCCGGGCTGCAGATCGTCTCCAGCGAGCAGTACAACCAGGCGTTCACCATGCACGGCACGATCATGCTGCTGCTGTTCGCGACGCCCACCTTCGCCGGTTTCGCCAACGCGGTGATGCCGCTGCAGATCGGCTCGCCCGACGTGGCCTTCCCGCGGCTGAACATGCTCTCGTACTGGCTGTTCCTCTTCGGCGGACTGATCGTGCTCGGCAGCCTCCTCACCCCGCAGGGCTCCGCCGACTTCGGCTGGACCGCGTACACCCCGCTCAGCGGCGGGGAGCGCACCCCCCAGGTCGGCGGCGACCTGTGGATCATGGGGCTGGCGCTGTCCGGCTTCGGCACGATCCTCGGCTCGGTCAACTTCATCACCACCATCATCTGTATGCGCGCCCCGGGCATGACCATGTTCCGGATGCCCATCTTCACCTGGAACGTGCTGCTCACCTCGGTGCTGGTACTGCTGGCCTTCCCGGTGCTGGCCGCCGCGCTGCTCGTGCTGGAGGCGGACCGGCGCTTCGGGGCCCAGGTGTTCAACGCCGAGAACGGGGGCGCGGTCCTGTGGCAGCACCTGTTCTGGTTCTTCGGCCACCCCGAGGTGTACATCCTGGCGCTGCCGTTCTTCGGGGTGATCACCGAGATCATCCCCGTCTTCGCCCGTAAGCCGATCTTCGGCTACACCGGTCTGGTCGGCGCCACCATCTCCATCGCCGGGCTGTCGGTGACGGTGTGGGCGCACCACATGTTCGCCACCGGCGCGGTACTGCTGCCGTTCTTCTCCTTCATGACGTACCTGATCGCCGTGCCGACGGGCGTGAAGTTCTTCAACTGGATCGGCACCATGTGGCGGGGCTCTCTGTCGTTCGAGCCACCCATGCTCTGGGCGCTCGGCTTCCTGGTCACCTTCCTCTTCGGCGGCCTGACCGGCGTCATCCTGGGCTCCCCGCCGCTCGACTGGCACGTGACCGACAGCTACTTCGTGATCGCCCACTTCCACTACGTGCTGTTCGGCACCATCGTGTTCGCGATGTTCGGCGGATTCAGCTTCTGGTGGCCGAAGATGACCGGCACGATGCTCGACGAGCGTCTGGAGAAGATCCACTTCTGGACGCTGTTCGTCGGTTTCCACACCACGTTCCTGGTGCAGCACTGGCTCGGCGCCGAGGGCATGCCCCGCCGCTACGCCGACTACCTGGCCGCCGACGGTTTCACCGCCCTCAACACCCTCTCCTCGATCGGCGCGTTCCTGCTCGGCCTGTCGACCCTGCCCTTCCTCTACAACGTGTGGCGGACCGCGAAGAAGGGCGAGAAGGTCGAGGTCGACGACCCATGGGGCTACGGTCGCTCCCTGGAATGGGCCACGTCCTGCCCGCCGCCCCGCCACAACTTCCTCACCCTGCCCAAGATCCGCTCCGAGTCCCCCGCCTTCGACCTGCGTCACCCGGACGTGGCGAGTTTCGACGAGGCGGAGAACACCGGGCGGCGCGATGTGCTCGACGCCGAGGGGCACAAGGGCGACCGGCGGTGAGACGCGGCAGGCGCGGGACACCGGCCGGTGAGCCGAGCAGCGTCCTGGCCGACGAGACCGAGGGCTACCTCCTCGCCCACGCCCACCGTCACCAGGCGCAGCACGAGGCCGAGGAACTCTGCGCCCTGATGCCGTGGCTGACCACGGCCCAGGCCGAGGAACTCACCGCCTTCTACGTCCACCGGCGGCTCGACGTCACCCGGCAGCTGATGCTCGGCACCGTGCGACGGGCCGCAGAGCTGCGGCAGGAGTACGAGAGCCGCTACGCCGAGCTCCGGGGGGTCCTGCTGCGGCGTCACGCGGCCGGTGCGTGCGCGGTGCTGGCCTGTGCCGCCGGGGCGGGCGCAGTGGCGGGTGTGTTCATCCGCTGACGTGCCGGATCAGCGGCTGTGCCCCTCCCGGCGGGGAAGGGGCCCGGCGTCGGCGTGGCGGCCCGGGCGGCGAGCGGCATTGCGCTGGCCGGGGCCGGGGCCGTTCCGGGCGGCCAAGGCGTCGGCCACGGCACCGGTGACGAAGCCGTAGACGGCCTTGTGCAGGACGTCCACGGCGAGTTCCGCGCGGGGCCAGGTGGTGGGCGGAGCGCCGACTCCGGTGGCGTTCTCCAGGATCTGGTCGTTGGTGAGTCGCACGACGGTGAACTTGGCGGACGCGACCGGGCCGCGCAGACCCGACTGGGCCATGACCGAGCGGAGCACGCCGAGAAGGGCGGCCTGGCCGAAGTGCATGGCCCGGTTGAGGGGCGGCGACTGAGTGCCGGGGCGTTCGGGCAGGCCCGTCAGACGCTGGAGGACGCGGGCGGGCACATGGGAGTCGGGGCGGCCGGTCACGACCTGTTCGATCTTCTCGCCGAGGGTCATCACGACGCCTCCGGCCGTACCGGCGAGCAGCCCTTGCCACAGTGCGCGCCTGATCATGCGTCGGCGAGTACCCCGGCGGCCACTGCCTCACCCACGGACATCGCCGCCCGGCGCCTCAGTGGCCGTACGGCGGCTGGAAGCAGCCGGTCTCGGGGTACGGGCCGTTGGTCGACACCGCGAAGTTCGACTTCTGCAGGAAGGCCGTGACGCAGGCGTCGTCGTGCACGCGCAGGGCGACACGCGATCCCTCGGGCGTGACCGGGCCGTCGCCCTCCCAGTGCGAGGGCAGTCCCGTGACGGTGAGCGTGCCGCCGAGGCGCTTGCCGTCCTTCGCCACCCGCTCCTCCTCGTAGCCGAGCCGGAGCAGGGCCGTCCGGACGGTCGCGGGGTTCCACCTGCGCTGCTCCCACAGCCGCTTGAGCACCGGCCGGATGCGGGCGGCCTCCCGTTCGGCGTCCGCGGCGTGGGCGGGAGCCATCTCACCGGCCCGGCGGTAGGCGTTGTTCTCGTTGTAGTGCGGCGCCCGGTCACCGGCGCCCGGCTCCACGTACGGCGAGGCTCCCGAGGCACTGGGCGAGGACGCGCCGGACGGCCGGGCGGCCGCCCGCGGCCCGGTGTCCGGGGCGTGCAGGTCGCCGCAGGCGGTGAGGGTCGCCAGGGCGGCGAGCGCCACGGCGGCCAGACCGACCGGGCGAGCGGGCATTGAAGTGGACATGAAACCGACCCTCTCATCGCGGCCGGCTCCCTGCGGGCCTGATGCGGCAGACCGGCCCGGCGCACCTTCGGTCGTTGCGTAGAGGGCGGTGAGGAGTTCGATCACCGGCTGGGTGGCGGGGCTGGGCTCGTCGTGCCACCAGGCGAGGCGCACGGCGATGGGCTCGGCGGGCGGTGAGCCGGCCCCGCTGCAATCCTTCGCCTGGCGGCAGTGGTGTCCGGTGCTGTCGCCGGCCGTCGTGTCCGGGACGATGGACCTGCCCCTGTACAGCGCCATCGACCACATCGGGCTGGGCCTCGCGGTGACGCTGGAGTTCCTCGGCCCGCTCACCATCGCCCCGGCCGCCGCACGTCGCCGCGTGGACGCGTGCTGTGCGGTGACGGCGGCGGGGTCGTCGTCCTGATGCGGCCCCAGCCGTCCGCCGACCACGTGGGGATGGGGCTGGGTCTGCTGGCCGCCGTGTGCTGGGCGTCGTACGTCCTGCCGAACCGCACCGTCGGACAGCGCAGCCCGGGCGCTCAGGGCTCCGCGGCAGCGGCGGGGCTGTCCGCCCTGATGTTCCTGCCGGTCGGCGTGGTCCTCGTCCTCCGTCAGCCGCCGACCGCGGAGTCCGTCGGATGTGCCGTCGCCTCCGGTGTCCTGTCGGCCAGGGGTGGGCCGAGTGGGCGGGCACCGGCGCCATCGTGCCGGCCAACTCCGCGAGCATGCTCGTACGCCGCGGCTGACACGGCCGGAGATCACATCGAGGGTTTCGCCACCTCGGCGGGACTCCGACGCCCGTGCCGCTCATGGCGCCGCCACTCGCCGCCGCCGTCGCGGGAGATCCACAGGCCTTCGCCCTTCACCAGGTCGTACGTCGCCGTCGTCGCGTCGGCGATGCCGTAGAGAGTGGTGCCGGCGACGGCGACCGACGTGAACGTCGCAGGGGTCCGCAGCTCGTGGAAGGCACTGTTGCCGCGGTCGTCCGCGAGCCAGTAGCGGCCGCCCTCCTCGCCGACGAGCAGCCGCCCGTCCGCGAGCAGTTCCAGGACCAGGAACTCCGGGCCACGCTTCAGTTCCCTCCAGGGAACACCGCCGCCGAGCACGGTCCGCCAGTGCCCGCCGGCGTCCGTCGTCACCAACAGGCCGCGCGCGTCGTCGCCCTGGAGGAGGGACAGCGCCGCGGTGCCGCCCCGCACGGTGAGGGCGCCGCCCGCGTACGGCCGCGGGACGGCCGTGGAACCGAGGGTGCGGCCGTCGCGCTGTCGTACGACCCGGTCGGGGGCCTCGGTCAGGGACTGGTCCAGGCTCCAGGCGGTGCCCCGCTCGTCGACGGCGAGGCGGACGGCGTCGTCCGGCACCCCGGCCGGGGGCGCCACCGTGCGGGTGGCGGGGCGGTAGACGAGGGCCGGTTCCGGTTCGGCGAGCAGGATGTCGCCGGGGCGGGTGCGCAGCGGGGTGCCGGTGATGTCGACCGCGTGCCGTCTGCCTCGTACGTCGAGGGCGTACGCTCCGTCGGCGCTCTCCCCGGCCGGCACCCGCACGAAGCCCCCGGGCACCCCCTTGAACTCGGCGCGCACCTCCTCCGCGTCCCCGTGTTCCGCGTGCTCGGCGACCGTACGGCCGTCAGGGCCGACGATGCGCCAGGCGGAGGCGGCCGGCCCCTCGTCGTCCTCGACGTTGCCGGCGTCGAAGGTCAGGAGCAGCGAGCCGTCGTCCGCGCGGGCCACTCCCGTGGGGGCCCCGGCCGCCTCGATGACGTCGGCGGGGCGCGGGTGGGGGTCTTCGACGACGCGCCTGTACCTGGCCTCGCGGTCCCCGGGGCCCCGGTCGTCGGAGCCGCTCGGACCGCAGGCGGCCAGTGCCAGTGCCGCACTCACGGCGGCCACGAGCCGGACGGTGGGCTTCCTGGGGTTCCCCGGTCCCGCCGTGGCCGGGCTCGGTGGCGCCATGATCTGCCCGACGCCCGTGGTGCGGGCCGGGGCGGTGGAGTGGTGGATCGCCGGTCCTCCGGAAACTCGTGCAGGGGGGCGGAGAGGCCCGTTCGCCGCGATCCTCGCAGACCGCGGCGCACGGGACAGCCGTGGGAAGGCTGTGGGACGGCCTTTTCCTCCGAGTCCGGAGGTCAGGGCTTCGCCGGCGTCACCTTCCTGTCGGTGCCGTTCACCCGCACGGTGACCTTGCTCCGGTTCCGGGCCCGGTCGGCCGTGACGGTGTACGACGTGACCTTTCCGTTCCGCCAGGTGCAGCCGACCTCGTAGCCGCCCCGTGCGCGGAGTCCGGTGAAGGAGCCCTTGGCCTTCCAGGCGTCCGGCAGGGCGGGCAGCAGGTGGATGACGCCGTCGTGGCTCTGCGAGGAGCATCTCCGCCACGGCACCGGAGATGCCGAAGTTGCCGTCCGTCTGGAAGGGCGGGTGGTTGCAGAACAGGTTGGGCAGCGTGTTGTACGTCAGCAGGCCGCGCAGCATGATCCCGGCGCGCTGCCCGTCGCCCGGGCGGGCGAAGAGGGCCGCCCGCCAGGGCCAGGTCCACGAGCGGCGGCTGTCGCCCGACACCGTCCCGGCCGTGAACGGGACGCCTTCCTTTTCGCCGCAGCGCGCCCTGAGCGAGACGAGGGCGGCGGCCGCGAAGTCCGGTGTCCTCGGGGTGATCTGACGGCCCGGGTACACCGCGAAGAGGTGCGAGGTGTGGCGGTGGATGTCGGTGGGGCTGTCGATGTCCTCCTGCCACTCCTGCAACTGGCCCCACTTGCCGATCTTGTTCGGTGCGAGACGCGCCTGCAGGTCCGCGATCCTGGCCCGGTAGGCGGGGTCCGCTTGAGCACCGACTCGCAGCCGAGGTAGTTCTGGAACAGGTCCCAGGTGATCTGCTGGTCGTACATGACGCCGTCCTCGCGCGGCCCGTGCTCGGGGGACCAGCCGTCGGGTGCGACGAGGAGCCCGTCCTCGCGTTCCTCGAGATGGTTCTCCCAGAACCGGCAGATCTCCTTGATCATCGGGTGTGCGACGGTGTGGAGGTAGTTCTGGTCCTGGGTGAACGCCCAGTGTTCGTACAGGTGTTGCGCGTACCAGGCGCTCTTGCCGTCGGTGGAACCGGAGAAGGTCCATTCCTGCGGGTCGCGCTGCGGTACGTCGTCGGCGCTCGTCAGCCGGTAGGTCGCGACCGGGGCCGGGGCCGGGAGCTCGGCCTGCCACCGCACCTTCGGACCCGGCCCCTCGATGCACCACTTGGTGTTCGGGTCACCGTCGTACGTCCTGTCGACGCCCTCCGACGAGCTGCTGCTGTACGTCCGCCAGGATCTGTGACCTTCGGAGTCGCACGGGGAGCGAAGGTGACGACGAGGTCGCCGAAGTTCCGGTACGAGCCGAAGCCGGTCATACCGGTGTCGAAGTCGCTGTCCGGCTAGCCCGCCAGGGCGTTGTCGTAGTGGTTGACACCGCCCCAGAGGCTCTGTTCGTTGAACTGGATGCGCTCTTCGCAGGGGTCGGCGAAGAGCATGACACCGAGCCGGCCGTTGCCGATGGGCAGGGCCTGCGACTGCCAGTCTGCGGCGGGCACGGAGTAGGTCAGCGCCTCGCGCGGCATCCATGACAGCCCCGAGAGGTTCGAAATTTCGCATGCCATTCGGAAACTCTCGGCGTCACGGATGACCGACAGCGGCTCGACCACGTCGACACCACGGGTATCTCTGTCGAGCAGGCGACTGAACTGCCGCGATTCGACCACCAGGCTCCGAATGTTTCGAGCTGTAAATCGAATCCTGCGAGGAGGATTGACGGGGCCCACGGTCCTTCTATCATCCAGAGTGCTCGGCAAGTCGAGGCATGTTCGGTATCCCGAACCAGACACCGGCGCTCCTCTCGTGCGCAGCAAGGCGCGAACCGCCACGCAAAGATATGTCATGACCCCATCAAGCCTTCATCAAGTACTGCTCGGCCGGCGGTTCCTTGTCCACGCCACGCCGGGGCCACCGATCGCACCACGCAACCCCCCACCCACCCCGGAGCGCTCCCCCTTGGCTCACCGCCGACCTTCGGACGCACCCCTGCCAGAAAGCCGAGGTACCCGTCATGCCCCGCAGCCTCCTCGCCCTGGTGGCAGCGCTTTTTGCCCTGCCGCTGGCACTCGCCGCCGCCCCGGCCGCCCACGCGGCGGACCCGACGACCATGACCAACGGGTTCTACGTGGATCCCGACTCCAGCGCGAAACGGTGGGTCGCCGCCAACCCCGGTGACGGCCGGGCGTCCGCGATCAACGCCTCGATCGCGAACACCCCGACCGCCCGCTGGTTCGGCTCCTGGAGCGGCACCATCGGCACCGCCACCGGCGCGTACGTGGGCGCCGCCGACGCCCGGGACAAACTGCCCGTGCTCGTCGCCTACAACATCTACAACCGCGACTACTGCGGTGGGCACTCCGCGGGCGGAGCCTCCTCGCCGTCGGCCTACAGAAACTGGATCGCCCAGTTCGCGGGCGGGATCGCCGGCCGCCCGGCCCTCGTCGTCCTCGAACCGGACTCCCTCGGGGACTACGGCTGCATGACCCAGGCCCAGATCGACGAACGCGAGAGCATGCTGACCGGAGCGCTCGCCGAGTTCAGCCGCCAGGCCCCCAACACCTGGGTCTACCTCGACGCCGGCAACCCGGCCTGGGCGAGCGCGGCGACCATGGCCCGGCGCCTTCACGAAGCGGGTCTCCGGCAGGCCCACGGTTTCTCGCTCAACGTCTCCAACTACCTGACCACGGCCGAGAACACCGCGTACGGCAACGCCGTGAACAGGGAACTCGGCGCCCGGTACGGCTACACCAAGCCGTTCGTCGTGGACTCCAGCCGCAACGGCAACGGCTCCAACGGCCAGTGGTGCAACCCTTCAGGCCGCCGTATCGGCACCCCCACCCAGCTGGGCGGAGGCGCCGAGATGCTCCTGTGGATCAAGGTGCCGGGCGAGTCCGACGGCAACTGCGGCGTGGGAAGCGGCTCCTCGGCGGGGCAGTTCCTGCCGGAGGTCGCTTACAAGATGATCTACGGCTACTGATCCGGGGCGGCTCGGGAGCGCCTGGGATTTCCGTACTCGGCCCACCCGGCGACGGACTGTCGGCTGCGGCGTCGCGACGTCGAACGGACGAGAAGAGTCGAAGCGCTTCGACGGTACTCGGTCGCCCCGAACCGCCCCGGAACACCGGTCCCGGGGCGGTACTCGATCGCCCCGCACCGCCCCGGCACAACGGTCCCGGGGCGCCGTGACGCCACGGCGGACCTAGGCTGGAAGCGGCCGCTGGAAACGAGCCCTGACGGGGACCGCTGTCCGGACGGAGGCGTGCCGCGTGGAGATGGCCGGCAAGCAGGACGCGCCCACTGCCGTTGTCGTGGTGAACCCGGACGGCATGGTGAGCGGCTGGAGCGAAGGGGGTCGGCTGCTGCTGGGCTGGACCGCGCAGGACACCGTCGGCCGCCCCGTGGCCGACCTGCTGGTCGATCCCCCGCCCCGCGGCTTCCCCGAGGGCTATGGCACCGGCCCCGATCCCACCGGGTTCACAGCCCTGCGGCACCGGGACGGTTCCACGGTGGACGCCGTGCTGACCGCTCACCCGCTGTTCGGCCCCGACGGGCGGGCGATGGGGCACGCGGTGACCGTCCAGCGCTGGGGACGCCGCCCGGTGGTCGCCGACCGGGCCTTCGAGCAGTCTCCCTTCGCTCTGGGCGTCTACGACCCTGAGCTGCGGTTCCTGTGGATCAACGCCTCCTCGGGCCGGGTGATAGCGCACTCCGAGGAGGAGGTGCTCGGCAGGAAGTACCGCGAGGTGCTTCCCGAATTCGACCGCACGCTGTTCCCCGAAAGGGACGACAAGCCCTACACCGACAAGCTCTCCGAAGTGGCGAGGACGGGCGAGCCCGCGCGTCTCATCACCGTCTTCCGTCCTCGCGGCAGTGACTACGCCAATGCCTGGGCCACCAGTATCTGGCCCGTCCGGGATGCCCAGGGCAGGGTCTGCGCGATCGCCAACTGGGGTTTTGACATGAGCGCCGAGTACTGGGCCCGGCAACGCCTGCTCATCCTCAACGAGGCCAGCGGCGGCATCGGCAGGACACTCGACGTGATCGGCACCGCCCAGGAGCTGGCCAGGACCCCGGTGCCGGGATTCGTCGACCTCGTCAGCGTGGATCTCTTCGACGAGGTGCTGCGCGGAGAGGAACCGCCCTCGGTGTCCGCGTTCACCTCCGTGGAGACGATCAGGCTCAGCCGTGCCGCCCAGCACGGCGCGAAGGCGGACGCCGACCGGGCTCCGGGGCCCGCGCCCCCGGTCACGCACACTGCCGGTTCCGTCGGCGCCCGCTGCATGGCCACCGGCAGGTCGACGGTCGAGCTCACCGCTGAGCCCGGCGAGGGCGGCGAATGGGCCTTCGGGCCCGGACTCGCCGCCGACCCGGCCCACTGGCCACCGGGCAACCCGGTGATCGACGGGTCCATCGCCGCAGACGGGTTGACCGGGCGGATCACCGTGCCGCTCCGGGCGCGCGGCGCGCTGCTCGGGGTCGTCTCCTTCTCCCGCCTCGACCGGCCCGAGGCGTTCACCGCCGACGACCTGATCCTCGCCGAGGAGCTGACCGCCAAGGCGGCCGTCGCCATCGACAACGCCCGCCGGTACTCGCGCGAGCGCACCACCGCACTGACCCTGCAACGCAGCCTGCTGCCGCAGGGGCTGCCGAAACAGGAGGCGGTCGAGGTGGCATCCCGCTACCTGCCCGGCGGGACCGGCGCGGAAGTGGGCGGTGACTGGTTCGACGTCATTCCGCTGTCCGGCGCCCGGGTCGCCCTGGTCGTCGGCGATGTCGTCGGGCACGGTCTGCACGCCTCGGCCAGCATGGGCAGGCTGCGCACGGCGGTGCGCACTCTCGCCGACGTCGACCTGCCGCCCGACGAGCTCCTGACCCACCTGGACGACCTGGTCCTGCACCTCGCCGGCGACCACCGGCCCGACGGCCACTTCCAGCCGACCGGCGAGTCCGGCGCCACCTGTCTGTACACCGTCTACGACCCCGTCTCCCGCCGCCTCACGTTCGCGAGCGCCGGCCATCCGCTGCCGCTGATCGTCTCTCCGGACGGCACCCGGCCCCCGGTCCCCGCCCATCCGGGGCCGCCGCTCGGCCTCGGTGGACTGCCGTTCGAGGCCGCCGAGCTCGAACTGCCCGAGGGCAGCCTGCTGGCCCTCTACACCGACGGGCTGGTGAGGAGCCACGAGCGCGATGTCGACGAAGGGATCACCGAACTGCAGCGGGTCCTGAACCCCTCGGCCACCTCGCTGGAGGACCTGTGCGACACGGTGATGGACGGCATGCTCCTGGACAGCCGGACCGACGACGCCGCCCTGCTGCTCGCTCGCACGTGCGCGCTGGATCCCCACCACGTCGCCGACTGGGACGTCGAGCCCGACACCGCTCAGGTGCCGCACGCCAGGAAGTTCGCCGTCGACCAGGTGGACGCCTGGGGCCTGAAGGAGGCGGCGTTCGTCACCGAACTGGTCGTCAGCGAGCTGGTCACCAACGCCATCCGGTACGGAGAGCCGCCGATCAGACTGCGACTGATCCGCGACACCTCGCTGATCTGCGAGGTCTCCGACGCCAGCAACACCGCTCCGCACCTGCGCCGGGCCCGTGCCTTCGACGAGGGCGGCCGGGGCCTGTTGCTCGTTGCCCAGCTCACCCAGGGGTGGGGCACCCGGCACACCGGCAACGGCAAGACGATCTGGTGCGCGCAAGCGCCACCGTCCCGTACCTGACGGTTCGTAACCGCGGTCGGCAACCGCCAGATCCGTCCCACGGGCGGATCGTGGTGGCGGAGTCAGTGCGGGTCACTGCTCTCCGGGTTGTGCAGGTCCAACACGTTGCCGAACTGGGTGAACGATGAGTTCTCTCTGCGCATAGCGGAAACACGCGCTCGTTCACCGGGCAACAGAACGAGGAGCATCAAGGGCCCTGCCACGTCCCGTCTGGAGATCGCCGGTGTCCCGGCGGCGGCTGGTGAGTAGCGCTCGGTCTCGACGAGGTCCGCGTCACCGCTCACCAGAAGCTCCCAGGTATGTACGAGTTCTCCTTCGTCACCGTCTGGGCCACGCCCGGTGTGAACAAGAGACTCGGATTCGGCCACGACGGACAGGGAAGCCCCGGCCAGCGCGTCCTCGGCCATGGCCGATGTGCCCAACTCCGTGCCGACGATGCCCCCACTGAGGTGGTCCGGGCGCTCCCAGATTCTGTCCCTGCGCCGTGTGGAGTAGTACAGCTCTTCGGCGATGAGACCGTCGTCCCTGCGGTGCAGGAGCAGGACGAACCCGAGATCGCCACTGATCCACACGTCAGCGACGATGACAGTGTCGACGGGGATGACCAAGGGGCGGGCCGCCGCGCGGTCGGTTGGCGGGTGCCCCAGCCGGAGGGCGGTCTCAGCGATGTCGACCATCGGCTGTCTCATGATCTTCTTGCTTCCTCGTCTTCTCGGAGTTCCTCGAACGGGCCCTGCGTTCATGGCGACCTGTGGGGGTGACGCGCGGCGAGGCCAAGCCACCCCTGTCACCGGTTCAAGGTGCGGGGCAGCCGACGCCTGTACGGGTCGCCCGTCCTGCACGCCGGAGTACTTGGCCATGCAGGAGTAGAACATGTCAGCCGAATGTCCGTTGAAGCCGGAGACGATGACCGCCCCGGAGGTCCAGATCCCCGTCCCTGGCTTCACCTGGTTCGGACGTTGATGTAGTAGCCGATGTAGGGGTAGCCGTTCTTCGCGGTACCGCCGCCCTGTCGGCTGACGATGATGCGCATCCGTACCGCTTTTGATCCGGCGTTTGCCGCACTTCGAGCTCATGTCCTCGGTGTCGGTGGCGTTGCACGGATCCGCGTTGGAGTAGTCGTAGGCGCTGGCGGAACCGCCGGGCACCGGTCTGTCTGCAGGAAGCGCCCACCCACGGGTGGGGTCGTGGAGGCGGACACCGTCGTCGTGAGACCGGTCCGGGTCTCGGCCGAGCGCTGCTTCTCACCGAGCCAGCCGTACCGGGGCGCTGCCTGGCCGGTACGGGTTGCCGTACTCGTCGTGTCCAGTGCCACCGGTGCCTGGGCCGCGTTCAGCGGAAGCCGGCGGCTGACGTCGCCGGGTAGGTCGGTGAGCTGGAGAACGGTGTCTCCTGACGTGCGGTGGCCGCTGCCAGGCCTCCGGTGACGGACTGGACGTTGC
The DNA here is from genome assembly GCF_001611795.1 of Streptomyces qaidamensis. Taxonomy (NCBI): domain Bacteria; kingdom Bacillati; phylum Actinomycetota; class Actinomycetes; order Kitasatosporales; family Streptomycetaceae; genus Streptomyces; species Streptomyces qaidamensis. The sequence goes on from NZ_CP015098.1 coordinate 770,436, forward strand.
TCCGCCTCTCCGGCACAGACGCGACGAGTTGGCCGTATCCGCGGCGCTGGCCGCGCTCCGTCTTGGCTTCTGACTTCTGATCGTCTCCCATATTCCATACGGGACGACCTGTATGGTAATTCTGGAGCATGACTTCTTCCCCTGCCGGGCGAGGGCGCCCCAGAGACGAGCGGTCCGGGGCCGCGATCATCCAGGCGGCTGCCGAACTGGTCGCTGAAGGCGGCTACGCGGCGACGTCCATCGGCGCGGTCGCCGCGCGAGCGGGTGTCGGCAAGGACACCATCTACCGCCGCTGGTCCGGCAAGCCGGAACTGGTCTACGAGGCCGTCTTCACCGCCGCCGAGACAGCGGACCTGCCGGACACCGGGACACTGGAAGGCGACCTGACCGCACTGGTCCAGTCGCTGGTCGAGGAGTTCTCGGCACCGGCGGCCGCGGCGGCCCTGCCCGGCCTGCTCGCCGACTTCGCCGCCGCACCGCACCTGCGCGCGACCATCCGCACCCGGTTCCTCCAGCCGGCCAAGGAACGACTCGTCGCGGTGTTCGACCGGGCCGGGCAGCGCGGGGAGACCAGCGCGAACCTGCCGGTCGACCTCGTGCTGGACACCCTGGCCGGGGCGGTCTTCTTCCACTTGGGGATCACCGGCGAACGCCCCGCTCCGGATCTGGCCCGGCGCATCGCCGCGATGATCGTCAAAGGAATCGAGGCCCGGTGAACGGCTGGCTGCTCACCGCGGGCGGCATCGCTGCGGCGACCGCCCTGGTCCACGCCACCGCCGGGGGCCGGTCGGTCGTCCGCCCGCTGCTGGGCAGTGCGGTGGCCGCCGAGCCCAAGCGCACGCTGCACGTCGTGTGGCACATGGTCACCGCCGACCTGCTGATCAGCTCCATCGCCCTGCTGGCCCTCGCCTTCGCCGCCGCGCCCAGCACGGCACTCGTGCTGTTCATCGCCGCGCAGTACCTCGCATACGCCGCACTGTTCCTCATCGTCACCCTGACCGCCGACTGGCCACGCCCGCTGCTGCAACTCCCGCAGTGGATGCTGCTGGCACCGGTCGCAGCCCTCGCCCTCATCGGCATCACGTGAACCGGCACCCGCATCAGGCGACCCGCCACCGCCGCAACGCAGGCAGAATCCACGCCGGAGGCTGACGCGGCCCAACGCCGGCACGGCAGGGAAGGCCGCGGACTGCACCGGTCCGCAAAGAGGCCGCCGCGCCCCGGACAGACGGGTGCCGAAGCCGCCAGGCCCGAGGACGTGAACAACCTGGAAGAACGGGAAGTTGCAACGCGATGTGAGCAAGGAATCACGACGCAATGGCTGTCACCGGACCAGCCCGGACGCCCCGCCACGGACATCGGTGGTCATAAACGCAAGCAGGCGCCCGGACGGAGGGAAGTTCCCCCATCACAGGACGTCCTCGCGGCAGCGCAGCACAGGCGCCCAGAAGGGCCGCGAGGCTGCCGACGACCAGCCCGGTAGGCAGTCGTAGCCCGGCCTCACCGAGACGCCACCAGTGCCCTGAACGGACTCGCTGCGAGGTCAGGGCATCACCACCGCCACGGGCCTGCGCATGCGTGACCCCTTGCAGCACCCCGGCCGCGGACCACTGGCAAGCGAGGTCACGTTGGTGATCTTTCACCAAGATCGACCTGTCGCAGCACGCCCGAGTACGGCCCCACGTGACCTTCGCAAGCGCAAGGTCGATACTGCAGACATGAGGCTCTCGCTGACACGCATCCGACCCGCAGCCAGCCACCTGACGCACCGTTACCAACGTCAGCGTTAAGTCAGCATCAGTACCGCCAGAACCCGCTTCCGACCGCCGTGGACCGCCAAGACCGACGACTGAAGAAACGCCTTCTGCCAGCAAAAACGCAGGTCAAGAGCTCACCTGCTAAGCCCGCTAGGAGATACCCATGAAGATGCTGATCAACGTCCCGGAGACCGTGGTCGCGGACGCGCTGCGCGGTCTGGCGGCTGCCCACCCGGAGCTGACCGTGGACGTGGAGAACCGGGTGATCGTGCGGCGGGACGCCCCCGTCGCCGGACAGGTGGGACTGGTCTCGGGCGGAGGCTCGGGGCACGAGCCGTTGCACGGTGGTTTCGTGGGTCCCGGCATGCTGTCGGCGGCCTGTCCGGGCGAGGTGTTCACCTCCCCCGTGCCCGACCAGATGCTGCGCGCGGCCGCCGCCGTGGACAGCGGGGCCGGCGTGCTGTTCATCGTGAAGAACTACACCGGTGACGTGCTCAACTTCGACATGGCCGCCGAGATGGCCGAGGACGAGGGCATCCAGGTCGCGAAGGTGCTGGTCAACGATGACGTGGCGGTGACCGACAGCCTCTACACGGCCGGGCGGCGCGGCACGGGCGCGACCCTGTTCGTGGAGAAGATCGCGGGCGCCGCCGCTGCCGAGGGCATGCCTCTGGAGCGGGTCGAGGCCATCGCCCGGCAGGTGAACGAGGGCTCCCGCAGTTTCGGGATCGCGCTGAGCGCCTGCAGCACCCCCGCCAAGGGCAGCCCGACCTTCGATCTGCCGCCCGGGGAGCTGGAGTTGGGGATCGGCATCCACGGCGAGCCGGGCCGGGAGCGGCGCGCCATGATGACCTCCGGCGAGATCGCCGAGGCGGCCGTCGAGGCGGTGGTGGAGGACCTGCAGCCGCGCAATCCGGTGCTGGTCCTGGTCAACGGCATGGGTGCGACGCCCCTGCTGGAGCTGTACGGCTTCAACGCCGAGGTGCACCGGGTGCTCGCCCAGCGCGGCGTCCCCGTGGCCCGCGTCCTCGTGGGCAACTACGTCACCTCCCTGGACATGGCGGGCGCCTCGCTCACCCTGTGCCAGGTCGACGACGAGCTGCTGCGGCTGTACGACGCGCCGGTGAAGACCCCGGGTCTGCGCTGGGGCGTGTGACACACAGAGGGTAGAGGATCACCACGTACCTACCAGGCAAGGAGATCCAGTGCTCGACGCCGACTTCTTCCGCCGTTGGATGACGGCCACCGCCGCGTCCGTCGACCGCGAGGCGGAACGGCTCACCGCCCTCGACTCCCCCATCGGGGACGCCGATCACGGCAGCAACCTCCAGCGCGGGTTCACGGCCGTCGTGGCCGTTCTGGAGAAGGAGGCTCCAGGCACGCCCGGCGCCGTCCTGACGCTGGCCGGACGCCAGCTGATCTCGACGGTCGGCGGCGCCTCGGGGCCGCTGTACGGGACGTTGCTGCGCCGCACCGGCAAGGCGCTCGGCGATGCCGGCGAGGTCGGTGCGGAGCAGCTGACCGAGGCGCTGCGGACCGGGGTGGACGCGGTGATGACGCTCGGCGGTGCCGCCCCGGGCGACGCGACCATGATCGACGCGCTGGTGCCCGCGGTGGACGCGCTCGGTGACTCGTTCGCGGCGGCCCGGACCGCCGCCGAGGAGGGCGCCGTGGCGACGACGCCCCTGCAGGCCCGCAAGGGCCGGGCGAGCTACGTGGGCGAGCGCAGCATCGGCCACCAGGACCCGGGCGCCACATCGGCGGCGCTGCTGATCGCCGCACTCGCGGAGGCCGCCGGTGAGTGACGAGCAGCTGGTGGGAATCGTGCTGGTGTCGCACAGCGCGGAGGTGGCCGCGTCCGTCGCGGAGCTGGCGAAGGGGCTCGCCGGCGGTGGCCCGGTGGTGCCCGTCGCTCCGGCGGGCGGCACCGAGGGCGGCGGGCTGGGTACGAGTTCGGAACTGATCGCCGCGGCGGCCGCGTCCGTCGACCGCGGCGCCGGGGTCGCCGTCCTGACCGACCTGGGCAGCGCGGTGCTCACGGTGAAGGCGCTGCTCGCGGAGGGCGACGAACTTCCGGAGCGGACCCGCCTGGTGGACGCGCCCTTCGTGGAGGGTGCCGTCGCCGCGGTCGTCACGGCGTCCACCGGAGCGGACCTGGCGGCGGTGGAGGCGGCCGCCACGGAGGCGTACACCTACCGGAAGGTCTGAGACACCTACCGGAAGGTGTGATCGACGGCTGCGGCCCGGGCACGCCCGGACGGCGGTGTGCCCGGGCCGCGGTCGTGACCGCGACACGCCGTCAGCCGCTCAGCTCCCGATCGCCCCGCTCCCGTCGGCGAACCGCCTCGCCATCCGCTCCCCCTCCGTCACGGCCGCCGCGTGATCCTCGATGGGCGAAACCTTGGTGTTCTTGAAGACGATGTAGGTGACGCCGGAGGGCGCGCCGCCGCCGCGCGGGTCGGCGCGGATGCCGAGGGCCTTGGCGGTCGCGTAGGACGCCTCTCCGATGATGCCCTGCGGGCCGGTGTCGCCGACGACCGCGTACTGCACCCGGTCGCGGTAGACGACCGCCACCACCGAACCGCCGCCGACACCGTGGTCCCGGTAGTCCCAGAGGCTGCTCGGCGCGGGTACGACGATGAAGGGCAGGCGTTCGGCACTCAACGGGCGGCCGTCGGACTGGGCGTAGGCCGTGCTCGCGGCGAAGTACGGGTCGGTGCTGCTGTTGCAGCGGGGTCCGGGGCGGCCGTCGCAGTCGATGTCCATGTCGGCCTTCCAGAACACGGCGTCGCGGGTGCCGCAGACCGGGATGTCGGCAGGGGCTCCGTTGTCGCTGCGGTAGCGGCCGCGCGAGACGGGAGCGCAGTCCCGCACCTTGGCGAGCAGCTCGGCGGCGCTGACGGTGCTCTCGCGCCATACCGCGGGGTGGGGTTGCGCGGCGGGCGGTGTCGTCGGGGCGAGCAGGGCGGCGCTGGCCGCGGCCAGGGTGAGCGACTGGACACGCACGATACGGGAGCCTCTCGTGGGGGACCTGACGGGCACTCAGCCCAATCTGGGCCCGGGGCGATCACCCGGCCACCGTTGGGGGGCCGGACGGTGCACGGCCCCAATCCCCGACAGGGGCCGGGGGCCTGAGTCCGTGTGAGGCTCCGGCCGCCCGGCCGCCTGCGCCGGCGCGGGATCTGCGACGACAGCTGTCCGCGCAACAGGCCCGAACTCCCTGGTGTCCGCCAGGAGTTCGGCCGCGAGGACCTTCAGCATACGTAACTCTCCCGGGTGGTCGCGTCCGGCGGGGGTGACGCTCTCTTCCGGGGGCGGCTTCCTCGCCACGGGTGACGTCCTCTTGATGTGAGCGCGCCAACAGCGTCATATTGGTACGGACCATTCCCGTGTGCCACCCCGGGGAGGCAGTGCCGTGCGAAGCCGTTCCGCCGCGCCCTCGTCCCTCCTGCGCAACCTGGCGCTCTGCGGCGCCCTCGCCCTGGTCGCCTCCTGCGGCTGGGCCGGAGCGGGAGCAGGGGATGCCGGTGCCGTGCCCGGTGCGCCCACGGGTGTCACCGCCGCGGCGGGCAGCGCGACGAGTGTGCACGTCATGTGGAACGCGATCGCCGGGGCGCAGGTCTACGAGGTGTATCGCGGCACCACGAAGGTCACCGAGGTGCCGGGTTCGAAGCACATGGTGGATGTCACCAGGCTGCGGCCCTCGACGCAGTACGCCTTCTCCGTACGGGCGCGCGGCGCCGACGGGCGGCTGGGGCCGCCGAGCCGCCCGGTGCGGGCGAAGACGCCCGCGGCCGTCGCCGACGACCGCTCCGCGCCGACCCGCCCGGCGGCGCCCGAAGGCCGGGCGGCCGGAAGCCGGGCCGTCCAGCTGTCCTGGTCCGCCTCGGCGGACGACCGGGGCGTGGTCTCGTACGACATCCACCAGGGGGACACGAAGATCCACAGCGTGGGCGGGGGCCACACGGCCACCGTGCTCACGGGGCTGCGGCCCGCCACGGACTACGCGTTCACCGTCCGGGCCCGGGACGCGGCGGGCAACGTCTCCCCCGCCAGCCCCACCGTCCGCCTCGCCACCCCGGGCACGGGCGACGGACGCGCCACGGCCCCCACCGGCTTCCGGGCGACGAGCCACCGCGAGGACGGGGCGTACCACGTCGACCTGAGCTGGGTGCCGCCCCGCGTGGACGGTGAGATCGCCGAGTACCAGATCCATCTGGACGGCCGGCCCGCCACGTCCCTGGTGTACGGCGGCAGCGCACCGCGCGACCGGGCCGCGTACAGCTTCTACGTGGGGCGGAAGGCCGGTGTCACCCACCGGGTCCGCGTCCGGGCGATGCTGCCGGACGGCACCTGGGGAGGATTCTCGGCGGAGCGGGCGGTGACGACGGGCGCGGGGCGCTGACGTACCCCTCGGTACGGCCGGAAGCGGGAACCCGTCACCTGCTCGGGGGCGCTCGGAGTGCGGCGAAGGCCCAGGGCGCCTTGGCTGGCCCCGAGGCAGCACGGGCGTTCCCCGACCCTCGGCGGCGCAAGGGATGTACCGCCAACCGTGCCGCCGGAGGGCAGTCCACATGCGCAACTCATCGTCAGTTCTCCGCTCCGGCCTGACCGTGGCAGTCGCCGCCGCGCTGCCCCTCGCCCTGGCCTCGGCCGCTGCCGCGGGCCCGGGAATCTCCGTGAGCACCACGGGGTCCACGGTGTCGGTCACGACCAGCTCGTGCACGCAGATCACCGGCAGCTGGGGCACCGCCTCGCTCCTCACCAGCAGCCAGGGCAGCTTCGCCCAGGGCCGCCAGGTGACGCTGTCGGGGACGTCCACGAGCCAGTCCGCCGCTTGGTCGAGCGTCACCCCGGGCACGTACACCGTGATCGTGATCTGCTCGGACGGCACCACCGCCGGCACGCAGTCCGTCGTGGTGTCCACCGCCCCCTCCCCCTCGCGGTCCGTGACCCCCTCGGCCTCACCGTCCCGCGGCGTCATGGGCGGGGTCGGCGGGTCCTCGACGGACTACGGCACCGTCACGCTGGTGGCGGGCGGCACGCTGGTCGGATCGGGTCTGCTCGGAACGGCCCTGTACCTGCGCCGGCGCAACAAGCCGCACCGGCTCTGATCCGGTGCGAACGGCGGCCCGCCCCTTCCGAAGCGCTCCGGTCGGGCGGGCCGCCGTCATGTCGTGGCGAGGACGGGCGGGACACTCAGGTCGGTTCTCCGTCCGGGAGTTCGGCGAAGTCCGCCAGGGCGCGCCGCAGCCACTGGGTCCAGAAGGTCTCCAGGTCGATGCCGGCCCGCAGCACCAGATGCCGCAGCCGGTCCTCGGTGCCGTCCCGGCCGGGCGGGAAGTCGCGCCGCTCGATCTCCTCGTACTCCGCCAGCTGCCGTTCGTGCAGCTCCAGATGGCGTCGCAGATCGGTCTCCAGGCCCGCCGTGCCGACCACGGCCGCCGCCCTGAGCCGCAGCAGCAGGGTGTCACGGTGCGGCTTGGGGTCCTGGGAGGCGGAGGTCCAGCGGGCCAGTTCGGCGCGGCCCGCTGGCAGGACCTCGTAGCTCTTCTTCTGCCCGCGGGCCGGCTGCTGTGACGGCAGGGCCCTGATGAGGCCGTCGGCCTCCAGTTTCCCGAGTTCGCGATAGATCTGCTGGTGCGTCGCCGACCAGAAGTAGCCGATCGACCGGTCGAACCGGCGGGTCAGCTCCAGCCCGGACGACGGCTTCTCGAGCAGGGCGGTGAGGATCGCGTGCGGGAGTGACATGGCCTCATCCTAGGGACGCGTCACCGCACTACAGGGCGGCCGCGAGCTCGGTGCCCTGCTTGATGGCGCGCTTGGCGTCGAGCTCGGCGGCCACGTCGGCGCCGCCGATGAGATGCGCGCTGCACCCGGCGGCGAGCAGCTCCTCGTACAGGGCGCGGCGCGGCTCCTGCCCCGTGCAGAGCACGACCGTGTCGACCTCCAGCACCGTGCTCTCCTCGCCCACGGTGATGTGCACTCCGGCGTCGTCGATCCGGTCGTAGCGCACGCCCGGGACCATGGTGACGCCGCGGTGCTTGAGTTCGGCGCGGTGGATCCAGCCGGTGGTCTTGCCGAGGCCTGCGCCGACCTTGGAGGTCTTGCGCTGGAGCAGGTGGACGGTGCGCGGCGGGGCGGGGCGCTCGGGCGCCGCGAGTCCGCCGGGGCCGCGGAAGTCCATGTCGACGCCCCACTGGCGGAAGTACGTGGCCGGGTCCTCGTGGGCCTTGTCGCCGCCGTCGGTGAGGAACTCGGCGACGTCGAAGCCGATGCCGCCCGCGCCGAGGATCGCGACCCGGTCGCCGACGGGGGCGCCGTCGCGCAGGACGTCGAGGTAGCCGACGACGCTCGGGTGGTCGGCTCCCGGGATCTCGGGGGTGCGCGGGGTGACGCCGGTGGCGACGACGACCTCGTCGTAGCCGTCGACGTCCGCGACCGTGACGGGCGTGTTCAGGCGAACGTCGACGCCGTGCCAGTCGAGCTGGGTGCGGAAGTAGCGGAGCGTCTCGTCGAACTCCTGCTTGCCCGGGACCTTGCGGGCGACGTTGAGCTGGCCGCCGATCTCGCTCGCCGCGTCGAACAGCGTCACGTCGTGCCCGCGCTCGGCGGCGGAGACCGCGCAGGCCAGCCCGGCCGGACCGGCGCCGACGACCGCGACGCGCTTGCGCAGCCGGGTCGGGGAGAGCACGAGCTCGGTCTCGTGGCAGGCGCGCGGGTTGACCAGGCAGGAGGTGATCAGGCCGCTGAAGGTGTGGTCGAGGCAGGCCTGGTTGCAGCCGATGCAGGTGTTGATCGCCTCGGGCCGGCCGGCGGCGGCCTTGGTGACGAAGTCGGGGTCGGCGAGCATCGGGCGGGCCATCGACACCATGTCGGCCGCGCCCTCGGCGAGCAGTTCCTCGGCGAGTTCGGGGGTGTTGATGCGGTTGGTGGTGACGAGCGGGACGGACACCTCGCCCATGAGCCGCTTGGTCACCCAGGTGTACGCGCCGCGCGGCACGGAGGTCGCGATGGTGGGGATGCGGGCCTCGTGCCAGCCGATGCCGGTGTTGATGATCGTCGCCCCGGCGGCCTCCACGGCCCTGGCGAGCGTGATCACCTCGTCGAGCGTCGAGCCGCCCGGGACGAGGTCGAGCATGGACAGTCGGTAGACGACGATGAAGTCCTCGCCGACCGCCTCGCGGACCCGGCGCACGATCTCCAGCGGGAAGCGCGTCCGGTTCTCGTACGAGCCGCCCCAGCGGTCGGCGCGGTGGTTGGTCTGCAGGGCGATGAACTCGTTGATGAGGTAGCCCTCGGAGCCCATGATCTCGACGCCGTCGTAGCCGGCCTGCCGGGCGAGGCGGGCGGCGCGGACGTAGTCCTCGATCGTCCGCTCGATGTCGGCGTCGGTGAGCTCGCGGGGCGGGAAGGGGCTGATCGGCGCCTGGACGGGGCTCGGCGCGACGAGGTCCTTGTGGTACGCGTACCGGCCGAAGTGCAGGATCTGCATCGCGATCCGCCCGCCCTCGCGGTGCACGGCGTCGGTGATGACCCGGTGCTGCTCCGCCTCCGCGTCGGTGGTGAGCTTCGCGCCGCCCTCGTAGGGGCGCCCCTCGTCGTTCGGGGCGATGCCGCCGGTCACGATCAGGCCCACTCCCCCGCGGGCGCGGGCGGCGTAGAAGGCGGCCATGCGCGCGAAGCCGCCCTCGGCCTCCTCCAGGCCGACGTGCATGGAGCCCATGAGGACCCGGTTGGGCAGGGTCGTGAAGCCCAGGTCGAGAGGGGTCAGCAGGTGCGGGTAACGGCTCATCGGGCCCTCCGTGCGCGGTGTCGTGCCTGTAGTTGTAGAGGACTACCGACGGTTTGTGCAACTAGTTGCACAAGGTGATGGAGGGCACAACAGGGCCATGACCAGGGGCCTTGGATCGATGGACCTCGCGGGTGAGCTGAACCGCGGCCCGGTCGCGCTGCCGGTGGAGGCCGCCGCGGACCGGCCCGGGCCCTGGTGGGCGCGAGGTCGTGGTCGGCGGGCGCCGGCTGTGGCGGGCCCGGATCGCCGTGTCCGGGGCGTCAGGGCGTTCCGGGGCGCGCCGGGAGGTGGTCGGTGCGGTGTCGGCTCGGTCCGCCGACGGGGTGAGGGGCGGTCACCGGCTCTGCAGACGCACGTGGAGTTCCTTCTCCTGGTCGCCGGAGACCGTGCTCAGATCGTGCACGTCGAACAGCGAGTCCAGGGTCGTGCGGAACCGTTCGATCGCCCAGTAACCGCCGTGCAGGTCGGCTTCCACGGAGGACGACAGGTGCACCGGCTGCGCGCCCTCGTGCTCGTCGGCGACGTCGAAGGTGCCGAGCCACACGGTCGGGCGGGTCTCGTGCAGTTCCTCGGGCACGTCGTCGGCGCACCGGTCGGACTCGAAGCAGGAGCACAGCGCGTCGAACACGATCCGGGCGTCGTGCTTGCTGCACCCGCTGATCTCCACCGAGACGGAGTGGGGGTGCGGTCGCTCGTGGTCCATCACCATCGTGATCGCTCCTCTCGTGGCCACCGATTGCCGTATCCACCCCTACCCCAGCAAAGCACCACCTTCCGGCGAGCACTACCGGCGGTGCCCCGCTTCCATGGCGGGTTTGCGGGGCGGTCCGCGCCGGGCTGGGAGATGGTGGAAGGTGACGGAAGGGGCCTTCGGGAAGCGGCTCCGCGCGGTAGAACATGGGGTGTCGGCACACGACGGCGTGCCGCGAGGACGGCGAAGGCGGGGCGTGGGATGAGTGCAGCCGGGTCTCCCGAGTCCGAGGGTGACGGTCCGGTGCGCGGGTCGGCGCGCCCGAGCGGGCTGCTGGACGTGCTACGCGTGGCCTCGGTGGTCCTGGACGCCGAGGGCCGCATCGTGCTGTGGAGCCCGCAGGCCGAGGAGCTGTTCGGATACGAGGCACGGGAGGCGCTCGGGCAGTACGCCGCCCGGATCATGGTCCACGAGCAGCACGTGGACCTCGTGGTCAAGCTGTTCGCCGATGTCATGGGCACCGGGCAGAGCTGGGCGGGGGCCTTCCCGATCCGCCGCAAGGACGGCGGCACCCGGTTGGTGGAGTTCCGCAACATGCGGCTGCTGGACGACCAGGGCGACGTCTACGCGCTCGGGCTGTGCGCCGACCAGAGCACCGTGCACCGGCTGGAGCGGGAGGTGGCGCTGTCGACGCGGATGATCGCGCAGTCACCGATCGGGCTGGCCGTGCTCGACACCGAGCTGCGGTACGTCTCGGTCAACAGGGCGCTGGAGGAGATCAACGGCGTGCCGGCCGAGGAGCACCTGGGCCGCACCCCCCGCGAGGTGGTGCCCCGGATGGACGTCGCCGCCCTGGAGGCCGCGACGCGCCGGGTTCTGGAGACGGGCACCCCGGTCGTCGACCAGTCCACGATCGGCCGCACCCCGGCCGACCCGCACCAGGACCACGCCTGGTCGATCTCGCTGTACCGGCTGGAGAACGCCTTCGGAACCGTGCTGGGCGTGGCCGTCTCGATCGTCGACGTCACCGAGCAGTACCGGGCGGGCATCGAGGCCGAGGCCGCACGCCGGCGGCTGGCCCTGATCGCGGACGCCTCGGGCCGGATCGGCACCACGCTGGACCTGGACCGCACGGCCGGTGAGCTGGCCGAGGTGGCCGTGCCGGAGCTGGCCGACATCGCGGCCGTCGACCTCCTGGACGCGGTGGTGCAGGGCCGGCGCACCAGCCTGGGCCCCGCCGAGTCGGCCGTGATCCGCGCGCTGGCGGTACAGGGGTACGACTCCGCCGAGGCCCTGGAGGCGGCGGACCCGCCCGGGCAGGTCGCCCGGTACGCCCCCGACCGGCTCGTCACCCAGTGCGTGCGCACCGCGAGCCCCGTGATGCTGCCGGAGGTCAAGGACGAGGACCTGGACCTCATCGCCCGTTCCTCCGAGGCGGCCGAGCTGCTGAGCCGGGCCGGGGTGCACTCGTATCTCGCGGTGCCGCTGATCGCGCGGGGCGAGGTGCTGGGGGCCCTGGACCTCAAGCGCACCCGCAATCCGCTGCCGTTCAGTGAGGACGACCTGCTGCTGGCACGCGAGCTGGCCGCCCGGGCCGCCGTGCAGATCGACAACGCCCGCTGGTACCAGAGTGCCCGCGAGACCGCGCTCACCCTGCAGCGCAGCCTGCTGCCCAGCCATCCGCCGGTCACGGGCGGACTGGAGGTCGCCTCCCGCTACCAGCCGGCCGGGGCCACGAGCGAGGTCGGCGGCGACTGGTTCGACGTGATCCCGCTGGACGCCGGGAAGACGGCGCTCGTCGTGGGCGATGTGATGGGCAGCGGCATCCCCGCGGCGGCGGCCATGGGCCGGCTGCGCACGGCGACCAACACCCTCGCCTCCCTCGACCTCGACCCGAACGTCCTTCTGGAGCACCTCGACAAGATCACCGCGGGTCTCGAACAGACCATCGCCACCTGCGTCTACGCCGTTCACGACCCGCATCTGCGACAGTGCCGGATCGCCAACGCCGGACATCTGCCGCCGGTGCGCGTCCGGCCGGGCCTGCCCCCGGAGCTGCTCGACCTGCCGACGGGAGTGCCGCTCGGCGTGGGCGGTGTCGCCTTCTCCACCACCACCGTCGACCTCGAACCCGGCGACCGGCTGGTGTTCTACACCGACGGCCTCGTCGAGACCCGGCGCGACCCGCTCGACGAACGGCTCGGCACCCTGCTGTCCCTGCTAGACGGACCCGACCGGCCGCTGGAAGAGGTCTGCGACCTGCTGCTGCGCACCCTGCACGAGCCGGACAACTTCGACGACGTGGCGCTGCTCATCGCGCGGGCGACCCCGCCGGAGCGAGGGCCTACGGGCTCTACGGCCTGACGCCGATCACCACGTGGGCGTAACGCTCCTCCGACACGGCCAGCCGTGCCGCCAGGCCGGTGCGCGCGAAGGCCTCGACGGCGGCCGGGGCCTGGTGCCGGCTCGTCTCCACCAGGACGCAGCCGCCGGGGGCGAGCCAGCGGGGCGCCTCGGCCGCGACCCTGCGCAGCACGTCGAGGCCGTCCGTGCCGCCGTCGAGGGCGGCCAGCGGCTCGTGGTCGCGGGCCTCCTGCGGCAGTAGGCCGATCTCGTCGCTCGGCACGTACGGCACGTTGGCCGCGAGGATGCCGACGCGGCCGCGCAGAGCGACGGGCAGCGCCTCGAACAGATCGCCCTGGTGGACCTGCCCGCCGGCCGCGGCGACGTTGCCGCGGGCGCACCGCACGGCGGCCGGGTCGATGTCGGCGGCGTGCAGTTCGACGCCGCCTAGCGCGGCGGCCAGCGCCGCTCCGACGGCGCCCGAGCCGCAGCACAGGTCCACGACGACGGCGGCCGCGGGCGCCCGCTCCAGGGCCTGCTCCACCAGGAACTCGGTGCGCCGGCGCGGCACGAAGACACCGGGGGCGACGGCGATGCGCAGACCCCGGAACTCGGCCCAGCCGACGACGAGTTCGAGCGGCAGACCGGCGACGCGGCGCTCGACCATGGCGGCGGCCTCGGCCGGGGTGCGCGCGGTAGCGAGGATCAACTCGGCCTCGTCCTCGGCGAAGACGCACCCCGCGGTGCGCAGGGCGGTGACCACCGCGTCACGGGACGGCGGCGCGGAAGGGGACATGGAGGAAGACACAGACGGCATGGAAGCCCAGAGCCTTTCGGGAACCGAAGGGCGCTCCGGCGATCGCCTACGACCGGCGATCCGCGCGACGTCGAGGGGAGAGCACCCGAGCTGACACAGCGGTAATGGGTCTCACCTCCTCGGCTTCCGACGACCGGGTCCTCCCCGGCCGGACGGCAACCCTACCCGAACGACCGGCCGCCCCATATGACGATCATGACGCCGCCCGGTCAAGTGGTTGGGTTGTGCAACCATGGAAGGAGCCGTGCAGCACCGTGGTGAGGAGGTCCCGTGCACAGCGCCGACGCCGTGGAGACCATCCAGCGGGAGATGACGGTCTTCGCCCGCCGCGCCCGGGCCGCCGCGGGCCGGATGCACCCCGAGCTGTCGCTGGTGTCGTACACGCTGCTGGGGCACCTGGAGGAGAGCGGCGGATGCCGGGCCACCGACCTGGCCGCCCACTACGCCCTGGACAAGTCCACCGTCAGCCGCCAGGTGGCGGGTCTGGAGCGCGCCGGCCTCATCGAGCGCCGCCCCGACCCGGCGGACCAGCGTGTCCAGGTCCTGCACCTGACACGGTCCGGGCTGCACATCCTGGCCCAGGTCACCGAGAGCCGCCGGGCGGCCTTCCGGGAGCGCCTGGCCGGCTGGCCGGAGGAGGACCTGAGCCGGTTCGCGGAGTACCTCGTGCGCTACAACGCGTAGGCCCGGTCCCGGCCGGCGGGACCAGGACACCCTGCACGTACGGTTGAGGACGCAAACACCGAGCACACCGGTCCGGCGGGGCACCGCCGGCCCGGCCCGGAGGCACCACCGCATGCACATCACCCGAGGCTTCACCGGGCGACCGCGCGTCGCCGACCCCGGTCTGCCGCCCGGCCAGTACAACGCGGGCGACCACTGGCCCGTGCTGTCCGCCGAGGTCACTCCCGAGCTGGCGCCCGCCGACTGGACCTTCCGCGTCGACGGACTGGTGGCCGAGCCCCGCACCTGGGACTGGGAGGAGGCGCACCGGCTGCCGCCGTCGGCGTACGAGGGCGCCATCCACTGCGTGACGGGCTGGTCGAAGTTCGGGGTGCGGTTCACGGGCGTGTCCCTGGACGCGTTCCTGGACACGGCCCGGCCCCACGTGTCGGCCACCCATGCCGTCGCCTACGCGCACACCGGCTACACCGCGAACCTCCCGCTCGCCGACCTGACCGGCGGCCGCGCCTGGATCGCCTGGGAGTACGACGGGAAGCCCCTCGCCCCCGAGCACGGCGGGCCGGCACGGCTGCTGGTGCCGCACCTGTACTTCTGGAAGAGCGCCAAGTGGATCGCGGGCCTGCGGATCCTCGACCACGACGAGCCGGGCTTCTGGGAGCGCAACGGCTACCACGAGCGGGGCAACCCCTGGGAGGAGCAGAGGTACTCCGGTGACTGAGACCTTCGTGCCCCCCACGCGGCTCGCCGTGCCCGGGCGCATCGCCGTGAGCGAGCAGGCCGCGTCCGAGTGGCAGAGCGCCACCATCACCGGGATCCGCCGCGAGACCCCGCGGGTGACCACCTTCCGGCTCGCGGTGCCGGACTGGCCGGGGCACCTGCCCGGGCAGCACCTGATGGTGCGGCTGACCGCCGAGGACGGTTACGCGGCTCAGCGGCACTACTCGATCGCGTCCGCGCCGGACGACTCCGGGCAGATCGAGCTGACCCTTGATCATGTCGAGGGCGGCGAGGTGTCGGGCTGGTTCCACACCGTCGCCCGGCCCGGCGACCGGGTCGAGGTGCGGGGGCCGGTGAGCGGCTTCTTCGCCTGGCCGGGGGACCGGCCCGCGCTGCTCATCGGGGCGGGCTCCGGCGTCGTACCGCTGATGTCGATGGTCCGGCACCACCGGGCCCGGAACCTGACCGTGCCACTGCGGCTGGTGGTGTCGGCGCGCAGCCCCGAGGAGCTGGTCTACGCCCGGGAGTTGGGCGCGGAGACGACCGCCGTCTTCACCCGGAGCGCGCCGGAAGGTGTGAAGGTGGGACGTATGGCGGCCGCACATATGGTGCCGCTCCTGGCCGAGCAGCCCCCCGGTGGGTGGGAAGCCTATGTGTGCGGCTCCAACTCCTTCGCCGAGCATGCCTCCCGGCTGCTCGTGACGGCCGGTCAGCCGGTGGACCGGATCCGCATCGAACGTTTCGGCTGACCCCGCTGTTTTGCCGCGGTGACGCCGGGCACCCAGCCGGAGGGCCGCGGCGGGCCGCTCCGCTGTGCCCACAAACGCGGGGCGATCGGCGAGCGCCGGAGGGGGTACTCCGTCCGTGAGGGCACTCGCGCGCGTGGCGTGATGCGGAGGGAGCGGCGGCGCACGGCCGGTCCGGGCCTCCGGCCGCGGGGTGACGGCGAGGAGGTGCACATGCGAACCCGGGTGCGCGGCTGGCGTTGGCGGAGCAGTCCGCTGCGACGCCGGTCGGATGTCGTGGAAGCGTGGACGGTACTGGCGGTGGCCGTCCTCATCCTCGTGGGCGCGCCGCTGGCCGGAACGGCGGCCGCCCGGTGGGCGCACGGCGAGGCGAAGTCGGTGTCGGCGGAGCAGCGGGCCGAGCGGCACCGCGTCCGGGCCGAGGTGATCGACAGGAACGGCGACTCGCTGCCCTCGGTGCAGGCGGGCGGGCAGCACGCCTACCGGGCGACCGTGCGCTGGACCGAGCCGGGTGAAGGCACGCGCACCGCGACGGCCCGGGTTCCCGCGGACACCCGGCAGGGCGAGACCGTGGATGTCTGGTTCGACGCCCGGGGCCGCAACGTGCTGCCGCCGGTGGACGGAGCGGCGGTCTGGCAGCACACCCTCACCATCGGTACCTGCGCGGCGGGCGGTGCGGTGTTCGTGGTGCTCTTCGGCCATGTCCTGGTGCGCCGGGTGGCGCTGCGCCACCGGCTGGCCGAGTGGGACCGGGCATGGGCCCGTACGGAACCGCAGTGGACGCACCGCGACGCGTGAGACGCGGCGGCGGATCCCCGCGCCGGTGGCCGGTACCCCGGAGTCCGGCCGGATCAACACCCTGGCCAGTCCTCCGATCACTCACGTAATGTGATCATCCGTACTGCCCTCGTAGCTGCTCCTCATCCAAGGCGGTCCTCCATGGCCCTGTTCGACCTTCCGATCGACGAACTCCGCGAGTACCGCAGCGCGGCCACCGAACCCGAGGACTTCGACGCGTTCTGGTCCAAGACCCTCCAGGAGGCGCGGGGGCACGATCTGGACGCCCGCTTCGAACCGGTCGACACGGGCCTGTCCACCGTGCAGGTGTTCGACGTGACGTTCGCCGGTTTCGGCGGTCATCCGGTCAAAGGCTGGCTGATACTCCCGGCCGGGGCGGACGGGCCGCTGCCACTGGTCGTGGAGTTCATCGGCTACGGCGGCGGACGCGGGCTGCCCCACGAACACCTGCTGTGGGCGTCCTCGGGCCGGGCGCACTTCGTGATGGACACCCGCGGGCAGGGCAGCGCCTGGGGCGGGGGCGGGGGCACGGCGGACCCGGTGGGCGGTGCGCCCGCGTACCCCGGCTTCATGACGCGCGGCATGGACGCCCCGGAGAACTACTACTACCGCCGGGTCTACACGGACGCCGTGCGTGCCGTGGAGGCGGCCCGCTCGCACCCCCTGACCGACCCGGCGCGCACGGTGGCCGTGGGTTCCAGCCAGGGCGGCGGCATCACGATCGCGGTGGGCGGCCTGGTCCCGGACCTGGCGGGTATCGCGCCGGACGTGCCGTTCCTGTGCGATTTCCCGCGTGCGGCGACGATCACGGACCGGCACCCGTACCGGGAGATCGGCCTCTACCTCAAGACGCACCGCGGCCGCACCGAGGACGCCCTGCGCACGCTGTCCTACTTCGACGGCGTGCACTTCGCCGCCCGCGGCCGGGCACCGGCGCTCTTCTCGGCCGCCCTGGAGGACCAGACCTGCCCGCCCTCGACCGTCTTCGCGGCGTTCAACGCGTGGAGCCACGAGGACAAGGCGATCGAGGTCTACGACTTCAACGACCACGAGGGCGGCGGTCCGTTCCAGCAGGCGCTCAAGCTGCGCTGGATGCGCTCGTACATCTGATCCGGCCGTTCACCCCCGGCGGGGTTCCACCCGGTCCGACCGGTCGGTACGTTCATCGCGCCCGGGCCGCGACGCGGCGGCCCGGGCCTGAGACGGTCGGCGGAGGGGGCTCATGTCCGAAAACGAGATGCAGGTGCGCGGTCACTGCGACGCGCGGTTCACGGCCGTACGCAAGGCGTTCGAGGAGAATTTCCGGGAGCGGGACGAGCTGGGCGCCGCGGTGGCCGTCACCGTCGACGGCGAGACCGTGGTGGATCTGTGGGGCGGCTGGGCGGACGCGGCCCGCTCCCGCCCCTGGGAGCGGGACACGCTGGTCAACGTGTGGTCCACGACCAAGGGGCCGGTGGCGCTGTGCGCGCACATCCTCGCCGACCGGGGTCTGCTGGATCTGGACGCGCCGGTGGCCGTGTACTGGCCCGAGTTCGCGGCGGCGGGCAAGGAGAAGGTCCTCGTCCGGCACCTGTTGTCCCACCGCGCCGGCCTGGCCGGCCTGCGCGAGCCGCACGCGCTGGAGCAGCTCTACGACTGGGAGCTGACCACGCAGCGGCTCGCGGCGACCGAGCCCTGGTGGGAGCCGGGCACCCGGTCCGGCTACCACGCGCTGACCTACGGCCACCTGGTCGGCGAGGTCGTACGGCGGGTGTCGGGTCTGCGGCCGGGGGCCTTCCTGGCGCGGGAGGTGACGGAGCCGCTCGCCATCGACTTCCGCATCGGACTGCCGGAGCGGGATGCCGGCCGGGCTGCCGAACCGGTCCAGCCGGCGGTCGCGGCGAGCAGTGAACAGGCGGCGCTGTTTGCCCAGTTGGCGCCCGCAGCCGTCGCGGCGCTGACCAACCCGGCGGTGTCCGCCGCCGCGGCCGGCACGCCCGGCTGGCGGGCCGCGGAGATCCCGGCGGCGAACGGGCACGGCACCGCGCGGGCCGTCGCCGGGCTGTACGGCGTCTTCGCGGGGCGCGGCTCGTACGGGGGCCGTCGCATCCTGTCCCCGGAGGCGGCAGAGCGGGTGCGCGAGGGGCAGGGCAGCTGCCGGGACCTGGTGCTCGGCGCCGGGTTCGAGCACGAGACGGAGGTCGGCCTCGGGCTCTGGCTCAGCGGCCCCGACGGCTCGTACGGGCCCAACCCGCGCGCTTTCGGACACGACGGCTTCGGTGGTTCCTGCGGACTCGCCGACCCGGAGGCGGGGGTGTCCCTGGGCTATGTGATGAACCGGATGGGGCCCCGTATCGCCAACGACCCGCGGAAGACGGCGTTGGTCGGCGCCTTGTACAGCGCGCTGTGACGGCGGGCACGGGCGGGCCGGTTTCGGCCGATCCGCCCGGCCACCCTTCCCAATTGGTTTAGACCAATGCTAGATGTGATGGCGCACCGAGCCCGAACGGCTACCGAACGTCACCCACAGGAGGGGCGGCATGGCCCGCACCACCCCGCACGCCCCCCCGTCGGCCGGGGGAGAGCCCCTGTACCGCCGGATCGCGACGGAGTTGCTCGGCGAACTGCACGACGGCACCGTCCCGCCCGGTGAACGACTGCCCGGGGAAAGGCGGTTGGCCGGTCACTTCGGGGTGAGCCGGGAGACCGTACGGCAGGCGCTGGAGCTGCTGCGCCGCGACGGCCTCGTCGCCACCGACCGGCGCGGCAGTCACGCCACCCTGCCCGGCCTGCCGGTCGAGACCCCGGCGTCGCTCACCTTTCCGGTCGGGGCCCGGACGGCGGCCCCGGGCGGCGTCGCCCGCGCCACGGTCACCTGGGAGGCTCCCCCGGCGGACCACGCCGAGGCCCTGGAACTGGCCCCCGGCCGCCCGACCCTGGTTCACCGCTACCGGTACGCGGCCGCCGACGGGCAGGGCCTGCGGACCGCCGTGACCTCGTTCTCCGCCGTGGCACTCGCGGAGGTGGAGGAGCTGGCGCGTTATCGCGACCGCGCCGACGGCACCGCCTCCGCACAGCTGCGGCGGGCCTACGACTGGATGCGCCGGGCCGGTCTGACCCTGCACCACCGCGATGCCATCACCCCTCTCGCGAGCACTCCGTCGGTACGGGTCACCCGGCGGGTGCACGACCAGTACGCGCGCCCGCTGGAGATCACCGATCTCGTGGTGGACGCCCAACGGGACGCACTCATCTACGAGTTCACACTGCCGGGCCGGGCGGCGCAGACCGCGACGGACCGGCGCCGGCCACCCGTTCGGCGGACCGCCGGCCCCAGTCACCGGAGATGACAGAGATCATCGGAACACGGCACGGCTTACCCGCACGGCTTCCCCGGACGATCTTCGAGAGGATCCCCATGGCCACGTTCACGACCTCCGACGGAACCGAGCTCTACTACAAGGACTGGGGCGAGGGGCAGCCGGTGGTGTTCAGCCACGGCTGGCCCCTCAACGCCGACACGTGGGACGGACAGGCCCGGCTGGTCGCCGAGCACGGCTTCCGGGCCATCGCACACGACCGCCGCGGGCACGGCCGCTCCGGACAGCCCTGGCAGGGCAACCACATGAACCGGTACGCCGACGACCTGGCCGAGCTGATCGAGGCGCTGGACCTCGGCGACGCGGTCCTGGTGGGGCATTCGACCGGCGGCGGCGAGGTGGCCCGCTACATCGGGCGGCACGGGACCGCACGGGTCGCCAAGGTGGTGCTGCTGGGCGCGGTGCCGCCGCTGATGCTGCGGACCGAGGCCAACCCGCAAGGCACGCCGAAGGAGGTCTTCGACGGGATCCGGGCCGGCGTCGCGGCGGACCGCTCACAGTTCTACTGGGAGCTGAGCGAGAGTTTCTACGGCTTCAACCGGCCCGGCGCCGCCGTGTCGGAGGGCGTGCGGCGGGCGTTCTGGATGTGGAGCATGCAGGCCGGGCTGAAGGGCGCCTACGACTGCGTCGCGCAGTTCTCGGAGACCGACTTCACCGAGGACCTTGGGCGCATCGACGTGCCGACGCTCGTCGCGCACGGGGACGACGACCAGATCGTGCCGATCGCCGCCTCGGCCCACCGGACCTCCCAGTTGGTCAAGGACGCGACGCTGAAGGTGTACCCGGGCGCGCCGCACGGCCTGGTCGGCGACTTCGAGAAGGCGTTCAACGACGATCTGCTGAACTTCCTGCGCGGCTGACGGGCATCGTGGCGCCCGGGCCTAGCCCGGCAGCCGGGCCATGACGAGCCGTACCCGGGGGCTGCCGTCCGGTCGCCGCCCGAACTCGGGCAGCGCGTGGAGCTCCACCCGGAAGCCGGCCTCCGTGAGTTCGCGCCGCACGTCTCCCAGACGGAACGCGCGGTAGTACATGACGAACGGAGGCCGCCAGAGCGCGTTACGCACCCGCATCACGGTGTCGAAGACGAGCAGCGTCCAATAGCCGGGCGAGCCCGGGCGGGGCGGGGCGACCAGCGGGAACGCGAAGCGGCCGCCCGGCCGCAGGACGGACCGGACCTGCGCGAACAGCCCGGGCAGTTCGCGGGGCAGGAAGTGCCCGAAGGCCCCGAAGCTCACCACCAGGTCGAATGCGGGCGCGAAGGGCAGGGCACGGGCGTCGGCCCGGACCCAGGAGACCGGCGGGCCCGTCGGCCCGGCCTGCTCCCGTGCGACGTCGAGCATGCCCGCGCTGAAGTCGACGCCGGTGACCCGCTCGCGGCACACCTGCGCCAGGACCTCGACGCCCGCTCCGGTGCCGCAGCACAGATCGAGCCCGGCGTCGTAGGGCCCGGTCCGCCGCAGGAGCGAGCCGACGGCGTCGAGGACGGCGTCGGGTGTCCGGAACGGCGTGTGGTCGAACTTCGGCGCGAGGAGGTCGTAGCCGCGCTCGACGGACGACAGCGCCTGGACGGCGAGCTCGCGCAGACTGGGGCCTTCGGGGCTGAACATCGGCTCAGCCTAGGGCGCGCCGACGCGGAGACGCGTCAGGAGCCCCTTCCAGGGGGGCCCGCTGCTTCAGGACGGTGAGCACGCGCTCGCACCAGCGGAGGTTCTCCTCCTCGAAGCCGATGCCTCCCATCAGGGTGAGGTACGGGCCGACACGGTCGGCCGCCCTGAGGTACTCCTCCTCGCTGCGGCCGGCCAGGAGGCGCTCGCGCACCCGCCGGTACCGGGCGAGCTTGCCGCGGGCCCACGCCTCGCGCTCCTCGACCAGGGCACGGGTCGCCTCCGGGTCCGCGCCGTCCATGGCCTGGATCTTGATGAGGAGTTCATCGCGGATGGCGGTGGGACGCCGGGGCGGTGTGGCGGCGAACGTGCGCAGGTCCTCACGGCCGGTCTCGGTCAGCGTGAACATGCGCTTGTCGGGCCGCCGCTCCTGGCGCACCACCCTGGCCTCGATCAGTCCGTCCCGCGCGAGGCGCTCCAGTTCCCGGTAGAGCTGCTGCGGAGTCGAGGCCCAGAAGTTGGCCAGCGACACGTCGAAGACCTTCGACAGCTCGTACCCCGAGGCCTCGCCCTCCAGGAGCGCGGCGAGAACGGCGTACTTGAGAGACATGTGGACAGCGTATCAACGGTTGACTAATCTATTCTGCACCTACTCAACAAATTGACCAAGGCGGTTCGATGCGTGCATTCCGAGAGGCCGTCGAGAAGCTCGACCTCGACGCCGCCGAGGCGCTGCTGGCGCCGGACGTGGTCTTCACCAGCCCGGTCGTGTTCAAGCCGTACGCGGGGAAGGCGATCACGGCCGCGATCCTGCGCGCCGTCTCCGGGGTCTTCCAGGACTTCCGCTACGTGCGTGAGATCAACGACGTGAACGGCCGCGACCACGCCCTGGTCTTCACCGCGCGCGTGGGTGACCGGGAGATCAACGGCTGCGACTTCATCCACGTCGACGAGAACGGGCTCATCGACGAATTCACGGTGATGGTGCGCCCGTTGTCGGGGGCCCAGGCCCTCGCGGCGGCCATGGGCGAGCAGTTCGAGAGGATCGCCGAGGAGGCGCGCGCCCGCTCGGTCTGAGCGACACGTCCACCGATCCGTTTCCCGCGTTCTCCGTCGCCCGCGGTCGGTTCAGGGTTGGATGTCCCCATGACGTCCGCCGAGCACGACCGGCTGATGCGGGCCAACCAGGCGAACTGGGACGCCCGCACGCCCGTTCATCTCGCCAGCCGGTTCTACGGTCTCGACCAGGACCTCGACCCCGAGCGCTGGTTCGCCCCGTTCGAGTGGGAGGACCTTGGCGAGCTGGCCGGGCGTGACGTGCTGCACCTCCAGTGTCATCTCGGCACGGAGACGATCGCCTTCGCGCGGCGCGGCGCCCGGGCCGTCGGCCTCGACTTCTCCGAGGCATCCGTGGCGGCCGCCCAGGACATCGCGGCGAACGCCGGCGCCGACGTGACGTACGTCCGGGCGAACGTGTACGACGCCGTGGCGGCCCTGGACGGGCGGCGGTTCGACGTGGTGTACACCGGCAAGGGCGCCCTGTGCTACCTCCCCGACCTGGACCGGTGGGCGCGGACCGTCCGCCAACTCCTGCGGCCCGGCGGGCGGTTGTACGTCGTCGAGTTCCATCCCCTGCTCAACTCGCTCGGGCCGAAGCGCGCTCCGGGCGAGGGACCCGAGCTGCTCCTGCGCCACGACTACCTGGGCGGTGCCGGACCGGTGCACCGCGACGGGACCCACACCTACACGGACGGCCCGGCCGTCGAGGGCGCCACGGACAGCTACGAGTGGATGCACGGAATGGGTGAGGTCGTCACCGCGTTGACGGAGGCGGGACTCGCCGTGCGGCGGCTGCGGGAAGGTGACGAACTCCCCTGGCCGCGCTGGCCGCAGATGGTCCGCACCGAGTCCGGCTGGTGGCGGCTGCCCGAGCCGCGGATCCCGTTGCTGTACGGGCTGCTGGCCACGCGCTGAGACAACCCGTCCCCGTCCAGCTCTTTCAGTGGTACAGTGCGAAGAGCACTCGTGCACGCCCCTCTTCGTGGGCGCCGGTGCCAGTTCTCCTCTCTCTTCATCCCTTCCAGCACCACGACGTCTTTCCGTCGTATCCGAGGTGCTGTTTTCCCCGCCGCCCGGAAGCGTGCCCCAGGCCCTCCTCTCGCGGCCCTCTCCCCCTCCCCTCGCATGTCCCGCACCTGCCGTCCGTGAAAGGACACACACCACCCATGACCACCACACTCGAAAACCCATCCGTACAGCAGCTGTCCCCGGACCGGACCGTGTCCGGTGTCCTCGACGTCGACGCGAGCGGGAAGGGGCATCTGCGCGGCGAGAACTGCCTGCCCACGCCCGCCGACGCCGCCGTCTCCCCCGCGCTGATCCGCCGGTACGGACTGCGCAAGGGGGACCTCGTCGAGGGGGTACTCGGCGACCGGCGTGTCCTGACCGGGGTCGCTCGGGTGGAGGGCCGTGCGGCCGGGAACCTGCGCGACCGGCGCGGCTTCCGGGACCTGACACCACTGCATCCGCACGAGCGGCTGCGGCTGGAGCACCCGGCCGCCGGACTGGCCGGACGCGTCGTCGACCTGATCGCTCCGGTCGGCAAGGGCCAGCGCGGACTCATCGTCGCCCCGCCCAAGACCGGCAAGACCGTCCTCCTCCAGCAGCTCGCGGCCGCCGTCACCGGCAACCATCCCGAGTGCCGGCTGATGATGCTGCTGCTCGACGAGCGGCCCGAGGAGGTCACCGACATGCGGCGCTGCGTGCGGGGCGAGGTGTACGCCTCGACGTTCGACCGCAGCGCCAAGCAGCACATCGCGCTCGCCGACCTCGTGGTCGAGCGCGCCAAGCGGCGCGTCGAGGCCGGTGAGGACGTCGTCGTCCTCCTCGACTCGCTGACCCGGCTGTGCCGGGCGCACAACAACGCGGCCGCCAACGGCGGCCGCATCCTCACCGGAGGCGTCGACGCCTCCGCGCTGGCCGGGCCCAAGCGGTTCTTCGGCGCCGCCCGGTCGGCCGAGGAGGGCGGTTCCCTCACGATCCTCGCGACCGCCCTGGTGGAGACCGGCTCCCGGGCCGACGACTTCTACTTCGAGGAGCTGAAGAGCACCGGCAACATGGAGCTGCGCCTGAGCCGGGACCCGGCGTCCCGCCGGGTGTTCCCGGCCGTCGACATCATCCCCTCGGGCACCCGCCGCGAGGAACTGCTCCTGCCGCCCGCCGAATTGACGGCCGTCCACGGTCTGCGGCGCGTGCTGCAGGGCCGGGACGGGCAGGGCGCTCTGGAGACGCTCCTGGAGCGGATGCGCGAGACACCGGACAACGCGACGTTCCTGCGCCGCATCCAGCCGACCCTGCCCTCGGGCTGACGCGCAGAGCTCAGCCATTCGGGTGCCGGAGCGCGGTGTGCGGCCCCGTCGTCGCCGTGCGGAGCGGGTCCGTTTCTACGTTGATCATATGATCATCGGATTCTCTTCCCGGGTGACCGTGTCGGCGGGTGTGCTCTGCCTCGCGGGGCTCATGGCGCTGACGCCCGCCGCGGCGGCCGGCCCCGGCGTGGCGGAGCCCACCCCGCCGGGCGGGCCGAGGGCCGCGGCGCCGCACCCCTCACTGCTGTACCGTCCCGGCACCCAGGTCCGCCTGCGCGCCGGGGCGTCTCGCGTTCCGAAGGTCTCCGCACTGTCCTGGGTGGTGGCCGACGCCCGCACGGGTGATGTGCTCGCCGCGCACAACGCGCACCGAAGGCTGCCCCCGGCCAGCACCCTGAAGACCCTGTTCGCCCTCACCGTGCTGCCCGGACTGCCCGCGGGCATCCGCCACACGGTCCGCGCACGGGAGCTGAGGGGCATCGGGGCCGGCAGCAGCCTGGTCGGGGTCGCCGAGGGCCGTACGTACCGGATCGCCGACCTGTGGCGCGGTGTCTTCCTCAACTCGGGCAACGACGCCGTGCACGTCCTGGCCGAGCTCAACGGCGGCTGGCGGCTCACGGCCGAGCGGATGCAGGCCAAGGCCCGGTCCCTCGGCGCCCATGACACCCGCGTGGTGTCGCCCGACGGCTACGACGCACCGGGCCAGGTGTCGTCGGCGTACGACCTGGCCGTGTTCGGCCGGGTGGGGCTGCGCAACCCCGACTTCGCCCGGTACTGCGCCACGGTCGAGGCCAAGTTCCCCGGCGGCGGCAACTGGTCGTACCCGATCCTCAACACCAACCGGCTGCTCAGCGGCGCCAACGGCGTGAAGCCGTACCGGGGGCTGATCGGGATCAAGAACGGCTACACCAGCAAGGCCGGCAGCACGCTCGTCGCGGCGGCGCGACGGGACGGGCGCACCCTGGTCGTGACGGTGATGAACCCTCAGGAGGGCGGCGGGTCCGCCGTGTACGAGGAGGCACGCTCGCTGCTCGACTGGGGCTTCGGATCGGCCGGGAGGGTCGAGGCGGTGGGCTCGCTCGGCGCGCCGCCCGCACCCGCGCGGCCGGCGGTGACGACGCCGCCCGCGGTCGCGGCGGCCGTGCAGGCCGAGCAGGGGTCCGTCTGGACGGAGGCGGGGCTGATCGTGGGCGCCGTCGGTACGGGCGCGGCGGTCGTGGTGCTGGTGCTGCGGCTCCCGGTCCGCAGGCCCGGCCGGGGCTGACCGGCCGGCAGCCACAGCAGCAGCCCCAGGGTGATCCAGGCGTAGGTGTTGCTCCCCAGGAACCCGTCGACGCCGGACGCGTCGTCGAACCACAGCCACACCACGCTCGTGCACAGCACCCCGTACAGTGCGCCCGCCACCCGGGCATGCCCCGCGCGGACCAGCACGGCGAAGGACGGGAGCAGCCAGACGAGATGGTGCACCCAGGTGATCGGGCTGACGAGGCAGGCGGCGAGGCCGGTCAGGGCGAACGCGGCCGTCCAGTCCCCCGCTGCGGCCGCCCGGCGCGTCCGCAGGCCCCACACACCGAGGACCAGCAGGACCGCCACCGCCCACACCGCGCGGTCCGGTTCACCGAGCCGTGCCAGGATGCCCTGCACCGACTGGTTCGAGACGTAACCGAGGCGCCCCACGCGGTTGGTGTCCCACAGCGCCTCGGTCCAGTAGAAGCGCGAGGCGTCCGGGTCCACCCCGGCCGCCAGGGCCGTGGCCCCCGCGGCGACAGCCGTGGCGACCGCCGCCGCGCGTCGGCGTCCGGCCACCAGCAGCAGGCCGATGAACAGCGCGGGCGTGAGCTTGATCGCGGCCGCGAGACCGATGCCGACGCCCGCGAGGCGTCCGCGTCCGGTGGCGAGCAGCGTCGCGTCGGCGAGCACGAGCGCCAGCAGCAGGAGGTTGACCTGCCCGAAGCTGAAGGTGTCGCGGAGTGGTTCGAACAGGGCGAGCAGACAGACGGTCAGGGCCCAGCCGTACCAGCCGGGGCGCCGCCAGTCCGGTCCGGCGAGCAGGCGCAGGACGACGGCCAGGGCGGCCAGGTTGAGCAGCAGGGCGACGGCGATCGCGGCGTGCAGACCCAGCAGGGCCATGGGCAGCATGGCGACGGCGGCGAACGGCGGGTAGGTGAAGCCGTACGGCGTGCCGGGCACCCGGTAGTCGTAGACGCGGCCCCCGTGGTGGACCCAGGAGTCGATACTGCCGTAGTAGACGCGCAGGTCGAACCAGTCGCGCAGCAGCGGCACGGTCGCGGTGAAGAGCGTCACCAGCGTGGCGAGGGCGAGCACCAGCAGCAGCCGGCCCCGGTCGGTGCGCGGCAGGGCCGGGGTCATGCGGCGCTTCCCGGCGCCGGGGCGAGTTCGGCCTGGCGGGCCTGCCACAGCACGACGACCGCGAGTGCGCCGCCGGAGACGGCCAGCACGAGTTGTCCCATGTCCGCGGGGCCGCCGCTGGGCAGGACGCACAGCGCGAGGACGCCGGTCACCGCCGCCGTGCGGTGGCGTACGGACGTACTGGGTGCGGCGGCGGCGATGAGGAACAGACCCCACAGGGCGTACCAGGGGCGGATCGCCGGGCCGAGCGCGGCCACCGCCGCAAGGGACAGGCCGAGCGCGTACACCGGCCGGGGGCGCAGCCGCAGCCAGATCAGCACGATCGCGGTCACCGCGGTCGCGATGCCCAGGGCGTGCCAGGCGGGGACCGCCAGTGGTGCGAGACCGCTGCCGAGGTGCTCCAGCAGGGCGCGGGTGGCGCGCCCCAGGAGGGTGGTCAGGGCCCAGTTCTGGGGTGAGGCGGGGGTGTTCAGGGCGCCGACCCAGCCATATCCGGTGCCGGCCACGGCCGTCGCGGCGACGGTGGTCGCGGCGGCTGCGACGGCGGTCTGCACCAGGGCCTGCACCGGGCTGCGGCCCGCGCGGACCTGGAGGACGACGACGGCGGCGAGGCCGAGCACGGCGGGCGCCTTGACCAGGGCGGCGAGGGTGACGAGGACGGCGCCGAGGACCGGCCACCGGCCGAGCGCCGCCACCAGGCCGATGCCGAGCAGGCCGAGCATGACGGCGTCGTTGTGGGCGCCCGCGACCAGGTGCAGCAGCACCAGCGGGTTGAGGGCGCCGAGCCACAGCGCGGCGGACGGGTCGGCGCCGCTGTGGCGGGCGAGGCGGGGCAGTGCGGCCGCCATCAGGGCCACGCCGGCGAGGGCGACGAGCCGCATCCCCAACAGTCCGGCGGGCAGTTCACCGCGGGTCAGACCGGACAGGGCCGCCGCGACGGCGAGGAACACCGGGCCGTACGGGGCGCCGGTGTGCCGCCAGAGGGGTGCGACCTCGTCGGCGAGCGGGCCGCCGAGCCGGGACGGCCCGTGCGCGTACACGTCCATGTGCGCCTCGACCATCGCCCCCTGTGCGAGGTAGCTGTAGACGTCGCGGCTGAACAGCGGCGGGGCGATCAGCAGCGGGGCCGCCCAGACGGCGAGGACGAGCAGCAGGGCGCGGGGAGCGGGTGGTCTCGGCCCGCGGACCAGCCGGCCCAGCAGCAGCCAGGCCGCGATCAGCAGGACGACGCCGAAGTACACGCCGACCAGGCCGAGGGCGGCGCGGGCGGATGCCGGGTGGAGAAGGTCCGCCACGGGCAGGGCGCCGGCCGTCTCACCGCCCAGGGCGAGGCAGGCGGTACCGGCCAGGCCGAGTACCTGGCAGCGGCGGAGATCGACGGGGAAAGCCATGGCCAACACTCGGGCAGCGTGTCAACGGCGCATGACCGGGAGGGGACGCTTCCCTCTCCAGCGGGCGGCCCGCGTGTGACCGGCCGGTGATCACCGGCGGAAGCGTGTCCGACGCGGCCACGGCCCTGCCTCGCCGGCGGCCCGGGTGGGACCGGTGGTCAGAAGACCGACAGGCCGGTCAGGGTCGTGAAGCGGTCGAGCGCCGCCACGCCCGCCACCGAGTTGCCCCGCTCGTCGAGGCCCGGGCTCCACACGCACAGGGTGCAGTGGCCGGGCACGACCGCGATGATGCCGCCGCCGACCCCGCTCTTGCCGGGCAGGCCCACGCGGTACGCGAAGTCGCCCGCAGCGTCGTAGGTGCCGCAGGTCAGCATGATCGCGTTGATCTGCTTGGCCTGGCTGCGGGTGAGCAGACGGGTGCCGTCGGCGCGGATGCCGTGCCGGGCGAGGAAGCCCGTGGCGAGCGCGAGGTCGGCGCAGGACGCGGCGATCGAGCACTGCCGGAAGTACTGCTCCAGGAGCGTCGGCACGGGGTTGTCGATGTTGCCGTAGGACGCCATGAAGTGCCCGAGCGCGGCGTTGCGGTCGCCGTGGGCGGACTCGGAGGCGGCGACCTCCCGGTCGAAGGTCAGGCCGGGGTTGCCGCTCTCCGTCCGCAGGAACGACAGCAGTTCGCCCGACGCGTCGCCGGTACGGGTGTGCAGCCGGTCGGTGACGACGAGGGCGCCCGCGTTGATGAACGGGTTGCGCGGGATGCCGTTCTCGTACTCCAGCTGGACGAGGGAGTTGAAGGGGTTGCCGGAGGGCTCGCGGCCCACGTGCTCCCACAGGGCGTCGCCCTCGCGGGCCAGGTCGAGGGCCAGCGTGAAAACCTTGGTCAATGACTGCGCGGAGAACGGCCGCCGCCAGTCCCCCACGCCGTACACCGTGCCGTCGGGGTCGGCGACGGCCATGCCGAAGCTGCGCGGGTCGCAGGCGGCGAGCGCCGGGATGTAGTCGGCGGGCCGGCCACGGCCGGGGGTCCGCTCGATCTCCTCTGCGATGCGCTCCAGGACCGGCTGGAAGGTCGTCGACGACGTCATGATCGCCATTGTCCCTCCGCCGGTCCCGGTGCGCTCGTGGGGGTCAGGCCGGGCTGTGGCCACTGCCTGCCAGGACCTCGGGGCGCAGCAGTGCGGCGAGGGTCTCGGCGGGGAGCAGGCCCTTCTCCAGGACGAGTTCGGCGACGCCCCGGCCGGTGGCGAGGGCCTCCTTGGCGATGTCGGTGGCGGCCGTGTAGCCGATGTGCGGGTTGAGGGCGGTGACCAGGCCGATGGAGTTCTCCACGCTCGCACGCAGCGCCTGGGTGTTGGCGGTGATGCCGGACACGCAGCGCTCGGCCAGGGTCAGGCACGCGCTCTGCAGATGCGTGATGGACTCCGACAGGGAGTGCAGGATGATCGGCTCGAAGGCGTTGAGCTGGAGCTGTCCGGCCTCGGCGGCCATGGTGATGGTGACGTCGTTGCCGATGACCTCGAAGGCGACCTGGTTGACGACCTCGGGTATCACCGGGTTGACCTTGCCGGGCATGATGGACGAACCGGCCTGCACGGGCGGCAGGTTGATCTCGCCGAGGCCGGCGCGCGGGCCGGAGGACAGCAGCCGCAGGTCGTTGCAGCTCTTGGAGAGCTTGACCGCGATGCGCTTGAGCACGCCGGACATCTGCACGAAGGCCCCGCAGTCCTGGGTCGCCTCGACCAGGTTGGCCGCCGTCACCAGCGGGAGCCCGGTGATGGCCGCGAGGTGGCGGCGGGCCGACTCGGCGTAGCCGGCGGGGGCATTGAGGCCGGTGCCGATCGCGGTCGCGCCCAGGTTGATCTCATGGATCAACTGGACGGCCTCGGCGAGGCGGGACCGGTCCTCGTCCAGCATGACGGCATAGGCCGAGAACTCCTGGCCCAGCGTCATGGGCACCGCGTCCTGCAACTGGGTGCGGCCCATCTTGAGCACGTCGCGGAACTCGACGGCCTTGGCCGCGAACGCGTCCTGGAGGACGGACATCGCGTCGAGCAGCCCGCGCACCGCGAACACCGTCGCGATCTTGACGGCGGTCGGGTAGACGTCGTTGGTGGACTGGCCGAGGTTGACGTCCTCGTTGGGGTGCAAGAAGCGGTACTCGCCCTTGGCGTGACCCAGCAGTTCCAGCGCCCGGTTCGCCACGACCTCGTTGGCGTTCATGTTGGTGGAGGTGCCGGCGCCGCCCTGGACGACGTCGACGACGAACTGGTCGTGCAGCTTGCCGTCGCGGATCTCACGGCAGACCTCGACGATGGCGGCGGCCTTCTTCGGATCCAGCAGGCCGAGTTCCTCGTTGGCGAGGGCGGCGGCCTCCTTGACGGCGGCGAGGGCGTCGATCAGGTGCGGGTAGGCGGAGATGGGCATGCCCGTGATGGGGAAGTTCTCCGTGGCCCGCAGGGTGTGCACACCCCAGTACGCCTCGGCGGGAACGTCACGGTCGCCGAGCAGATCGTGCTCGGAGCGGGTGGCGGCGGTCATGACGGTGAGGGTCTTCTTTCTGACAGAAGGGAGGGTGGGTTGCGCCCCTTCCAGGGGCGCGGGGAACTGCGCGACCGGTCACAGGGGACCCGCAGCCGCCGAACGGGAGCATCCGGCACGCGTTCAGGCGCGGGCCGCACCGGCGACCGGCTCCAGCGAGCGAACGGGCCGGACCCGCCCGACCTCCCGCCCGCCTCCGAGCAACGCCTCGCCCTGGAACTCGGTGAGCAGCTCCGGGTCGACACCGGCCCGGGCCAGCGCGGCGGCGATCACCGGCACACGCGCCCGGTTCGCACCGTCCGCGATCTTCACCGCAACGGTCCGCCCATCGGCCAGCGCGGCGACCTGTACGCCCTCGAAGCCGTCCTTGGACAACAGCCCCGGCACGGCCCGCATCAGCGCGGCGACGTCCCGCCCGGAGCCGGAGGCCATCTCCGCGTGCTCGCGCATCGCGTCGGCGACCCGCGCCTCGGGCGTACCCGGGGCGGCCGTGACGATCCGGGCGGTGGCGCGGGCGAGGCCGTGCAGGGAGATGGAGAACAGGGGTGCGCCGCAGCCGTCGACGGTGACCCGGGCGATGCGCTGCCCGGTGAGGTCCTCGACGATCTCGGCGATGGCCTGCTGGAGCGGGTGGCCGGGGTCGAGGTAGTCCTCCAGGGGCCAGCCGTTGAGCATGCAGGTGTAGAGCATGGCGGCGTGCTTGCCGGAGCAGTTCTGCGCGAGCCGCGAGGGCAGCCGGCCCTCGCGCACCCAGGCGTCCCGGACGACCGGGTCGAACGGCATGTCCGTGACGTTGCGCAGATGGTCCTCGGTGAGCCCGGCGAGGTCGAGGATGCGCCGGGCACCGGCGAGGTGGCGTTCCTCTCCGGAGTGGCTGGCCGCCGTCAGGGACAGGAGCTCGCCGTCGAGCGGCAGCCCGGCCCGGGCCATGGCGACGGCCTGGACGGGCTTGATCGCGGAACGGGGGTAGAAGGCGGCCTCGATGTCTCCGATCTGGAGCGCGACCCCTCCGTCGGCGTCGAGGACGACGACGGAGCCGTAGTGGATGCCTTCGACGATTCCGCCGCGGACGAGGTGGGCGACGGGGGCGTGGACGGGTTCACGGACAAGGGGTGCGTCCGCGAGGGAACTGCTGAACATCACTGCCTGCTTCTCTGGGAGCGGCGCGTTCCTCACGCGCCGGCTCCGGTGGTGGACTTGCGCGCGATACGGCCCCGGATGGCGAACCATCCGGCGACCAGTGCCCCGACGATCAGCGGCAGGCACAGCACGGTGGTGCGTCCCGCGCCGCCGTCGGCGTACATGAGGACCAGGACGGAGGCGAGGAACGCCAGCGTCACGATCTCGGTCCAGGGGGAGCCCGGGAGCCGGTAGCCCGGGCGGGTCAGCTCGCCCCTCTGGGTCTTCTGCCAGAAGAGGAGGTGACAGATCATGATCATGCCCCAGGTGGCGAGGATGCCGATCGCGGCGAAGTTCAGCACGATCTCGAACGCCTCGGCGGGCACGACGAAGTTGAGGCCGACGCCGAGCACGCAGATGCCGCTGGTGAGCAGGATGCCGCCGTAGGGGACCTGGCTGCGGCTCATCACGGAGGTGAACTGCGGCGCTGATCCGGCCATGGCCATGGAACGCAGGATGCGGCCGGTGGAGTACAGGCCGGAGTTGAGGGAGGACATGGCGGCGGTCAGGACGACGAGGTTCATCACGCCGCCGGCCGCCGGAATGCCGATGTTGGACAGCACCGTCACGAAGGGGCTCTCACCGGCGGTGTACTTGTTCCAGGGCAGCAGCATCGACAGCAGCACGACCGAGCCGACGTAGAAGACGCCGACGCGCCACATGATCGAGTTGATCGCCTTCGGCATGATCTTCTCGGGGTTCTCGGTCTCCCCGGCCGCGACACCGACCAGTTCGACGGAGGCGTAGGCGAAGACGACGCCCTGGATGATCAGCAGCATGGGCAGCAGGCCGTGCGGGAAGAGGCCGCCGCTGTCGCCGATCAGGGACGGGCCGGGGGTGTGGCCGTCGACGGGGTGCTGGGTGACCAGCAGGAAGATGCCGATGCACATGAAGACGACGAGCGCACCGACCTTGACGATCGCGAACCAGAACTCCAGCTCGCCGAAGATCTTCACCGAGATCAGGTTCACGGTGAGCACCACGGCCAGCGCGATCAGTGCGATGACCCACTGCGGGATGTCGGAGAACATGCCCCAGTAGTGGGTGTAGGTGGCGACGGCGGTGATGTCGGCGATGCCGGTGGTCGCCCAGTTGAGGAAGTACATCCAGCCGGCGGTGTAGGCGCCCTTCTCCCCCATGAACTCACGGGCGTAGGAGACGAAGGCACCGGAGGAGGGCCGGTACAGCACCAGTTCGCCGAGAGCGCGCACGACGAGGAAGGCGAAGAGGCCGCAGACCGCGTAGGCGATGAAGAGGGAGGGGCCGGCTTCGGCGAGGCGGCCGCCGGCGCCGAGGAAGAGGCCGGTGCCGATGGCTCCGCCGATGGCGATCATGTTGACGTGCCGGGACTTCAGGGACTTGCTGTAGCCCGCGTCTCCCGCGTCGACATGGCCGGAACGTTTCTGCACATCGTCGTGCAGGGACTGCTCGCTCACGCCTGGGGTTCACCTTCCGTGGGGAGGTCCGAGTCCGTGCGCGGGGAACGCACGATGTCGGTGAGGGTCGTCTCGACGCGGTCGAGGTGGTGGGCCATGGCCTCCACCGCGTCGTGCTCGGAACCGTCGGTCAGCGCCTCGACGATCGCCCGGTGCTCACGGTTGGACTGCTCGCGGCGGCCGCCCAGCTCGTTGAGGAAGGCGGACTGGCGGGCCAGCGCGTCCCGGATCTCCTCGATGACCCGGCGGAAGACCGGGTTCTGGGCGGCCTCGGCGACGGCGAGATGGAACAGCGTGTCCATGGCGACCCACGCGGTGGTGTCCGTCTCCCGCTCCATCCGGTCCAGCAGGTGGGCCAGGTGGTCGAGGTTCTCCGGGGTGCGGCGCCGGGCCGCGTAGCCGGCGACCGGGATCTCGACGTGGCGGCGCACCTCCAGCAGGTCGCTGGCCGCGTAGTCGCCGAAGGTGGGGTCCTCGACGGTACTGGCCACGACGAAGGTGCCCTTGCCGGTCCTGGACACGGTCAGACCCATGGTCTGCAGCGCCCGCAGCGCCTCCCGCAGCACCGGCCGGGAGACCTCCAGGGCCCGGCACAGCTCCGCCTCGGAGGGGAGCTTGTCGCCGATGGCGTACTCACCGCGTTCGATGGCACCGCGCAGGTGCGCCAGCACCGCTTCCATGGCACTGACGCGTCGCAAGGGCTGCCCTGCGGGTTGTCCGGCTGTCCGGCTGTCTGACAGGTTCACGGGAGAGATACTCCGGCCGACGGGAGGCGGCTGTCAAGGGGGCGCCCCACAGGGGCGCGGGGAACTGCGCGACGAACCACGACGGCGCCGCGGACAGCCGACGGCGCCTCCCGGCAGAACACTCAACTGTGCAGCACACCCGCCCCGAGCAGCCCGAACAGCAGCACACCCACCACGACCCGGTAGATCACGAAGGCGTTGAACGAGTGCTTGGCGACGAACTTCAGCAACCAGGCGATGGAGGCGTACGCCACGACGAACGAGACGACCGTGCCGACGGCCAGCGGCGCCGCGCCCACCCCGGTGCCCAGGGCGTCCTTGAGCTCGTACAGGCCGGCGCCGGTCAGGGCGGGGATGCCGAGGAAGAAGGAGAGCCGGGTGGCTGCCACGCGGTCCAGGTCGAGGATGAGCGCGGTGGACATGGTGGCGCCGGAGCGCGAGAAGCCGGGGAAGAGCAGGGCGAGGATCTGCGAGCTGCCGACCAGCATCGCGTCCTTGAACGAGGTGTCGTCCTCGCCCCGCTTGTGCCGGCCCATCTGGTCCGCCGCCCACATCACGCCGCTGCCGGCGATCAGCGAGCCGGCGACCACCCACAGCGAGGCGAGCGGGCCCTCGATGAGCGGCTTGGCGGCGAGTCCGACGACGACGATCGGGATGGTCGCGCAGATGACCCACCACGCGAACTTGTAGTCGTGGTGGTACCGCTCCTCGCGGTCGCGCAGGCCCCTCCCCCAGGCGGAGACGATCCGCACGATGTCCCTGTAGAAGTACACGAGCACCGCGGCGATCGCGCCCACCTGGATGACGGCCGAGAACCCGACCACGGCCGTGTCGTCGACGGGGATGCCCAGCAGTCCCTCGACGATCTTCAGATGGCCGGTCGAGGAGACGGGCAGGAACTCGGTCACCCCCTCGACGGCTCCGAGGACGACGGCCTGACCGACGCTGATGACGCTCATGGGATCCAGTTCTGCTCGGGGCTGGAGCGGAGGGGACCGTCTTACTACACCCGGACGAGAACGGATCTCATGGGCGCCTCTCACATACGCGCCAGTGCCGCCCCCGCGAAGGCCGCGGCGAGACCGCCCGCCACACTGACCGCGGCGTTGAGGGCGGCCTGGAGACGTGCCCCGGTCTCCGCCAGCCGCAGCGTCTCGTAGGAGAACGTCGAGTACGTCGTCAGGGCCCCGCACAGGCCGGTGCCCAGCAGCAGCTGGAGGTGGGTGGCGGCTCCGGCGAGCAGGCCGAGGAGCAGGCAGCCGGTCACGTTCACCGTCAAGGTGCCCCAGGGGAAGACGGAATCGTGCCGGGCCTGGACCGCCCGGTCGGTGAGATAGCGCAGCGGGGCGCCGACCATCGCACCGCAGACGACCAGCAGCCAGTTCACAACGACCTCTTACCCTTGGTGTCCGCTGTGCCGGGATCGTCCCCTCGTCCGGCGTACCGGATCACCTCGCAGTCCTCCAGGCTCACGAGCCCCTCGGCGACGATGTCGTCGAGTTGCGGGAGGAACGCGCGCACGCGCGGCGCGGTGTCGACGATCACGACCGCGATCGGCAGGTCCTCGCTCAGGGACAGCAGCCGGGAGGTGTGGATGAGGGAGGACGCGCCGAACCCCTCGATGCCGCGGAAGACGCTGGCACCCGCGAGGCCCGCCGCGTGGGCCCGGTGGACGATCTCCGAGTAGAGGGGCCTGTGGTGCCAGGTGTCGCTCTCGCCGATGAGGACGGTCAGGCGCAGCGCGCTGCCGGTGAGTCTCGTCATGGCTGCCTCCCTTTCAGGACGCGGCGGGTCGTCCCGGCCGCGAGCCACACCGCCGTGAGCGCTGCGAGCGGGGTCGCGGCGAGGTAGGCCAGACCGGTTCCGGCCTGGCCGCCGTCGATGAGTCTGCGGATGTCTACGGCGTAGGTCGAGAAGGTGGTGAAGCCGCCCAGGACGCCGGTGCCGAAGAAGGGGCGGAGGAGGGGGTGGGCGGGCCGGATCTCGGTGATGACCACCATGAACACG
Organism: Streptomyces qaidamensis; assembly: GCF_001611795.1. Lineage (NCBI taxonomy): Bacteria > Bacillati > Actinomycetota > Actinomycetes > Kitasatosporales > Streptomycetaceae > Streptomyces > Streptomyces qaidamensis. The sequence continues at coordinate 806,779 of NZ_CP015098.1, forward strand.
CCGATCACGGCGCAGCCGGCGATGTTGACCCAGAGGGTCGTCCAGGGGAAGCCCTTCAGGGGCGTGGTCCACCAGAGGGAGGCCGCGTAGCGGGCGGTCGCGCCCACCGCTCCCCCGATCGACACGACCGCGACGACGGGCGCCTGGGCGCGCCAGGAGGGCGGACGCCGGACCGGACGGCGGAGACTCTCTTCGGGGGCTGTCATGGTGGTACGACTCCTACTCGCCGGGGCCCGGGTCGTGCGGGCGCGTGCCGTCGCAAGTAGGGACCGTTGGCGGCGTCACTGCCGCGGTTCGGGTACGGCGGGCCCCACCGCCGCGCCGCGGTGGATGCCCGCGGCCGCGTTCAGGTTAACCCCGGGATCGGAGCGGGGTCACTTCGGGGCGGGTGCCGCGCAGACCGCCACGCCCCGTTCCCGGACGCTGCCCAGGACGAGGTGCCCGGCCGCTTCGCACACGCTGGTGGCCATGCGGTAGCCGGAGTGACGGCGGCCCAGGTGGTGGACCACGCGGCCCTGGTCGTCGAAGGCCATGACGCCGATCGTGCCCGTGGGGCGGAAGGGTGCGCGCACGGCCAGACGCGCGGCGGCGGCACGGACGCCGGGCGCGCCGCGGTGGAGCAGGTCGAGGGCCGGGACGCGGGGCCCGGCGAGCGCGACCCAGACCGGTCCGTCGGGCGCGCCGCGCCAGAGGTTGTCGGGCATGCCCGGGAGGTTCTCGGCGAACGGCTCGCTCCGGCCGGCCTTCGGGCCGGTGAGCCAGTGGCGCAGGAGCCGGCGGGCGCCGGTCTCGGCGACGAGGAGGAAGGACTCGTCGGCGCCGGCGGCGACCCCGTTGGCGAACTGCAGGCCGTCCAGCACCACCTCGGGTGTGTCACCGCCGGGGGCGAGCCGCAGCAGCCGTCCCGTTCCGGTGTGTTCGACGATGTCGCCGATCCAGTGCTCCAGCGGGTACCGGCGGCTGGACACGGTGAAGTAGACGCTGCCGTCGGAGAGGGAGACGGCGTTGCTGCAGAAGCGCAGCGGCTCTCCCGCCACCGAGTCAGCGAGGATCCGGACCGTGCCGTCGCCGGTGTCGACGCGCAGCAGTCCGCGTTCGGCGTCGCACACCAGCAGGTCGCCGTCCGGGAGGAGTTCGAGCCCGAGTGGCCTGCCACCCGTCTCGGCGATCACCTCGACGCGGGCCGCGACCGGGTCGGCGAGGGCGTCGAGCCGCAGGATGCGGCCGTCCGCGACGCCGGTGAGGACCCGGCCGCGCGGGTCGGCGACCACGTCCTCGGGGCCGGGGCCCACCTCGACGTAGTGACGTGGGAGGAGTGCCGTGGGGCGGTCCATCGCGCGCGTGTCCTTCACCGTCGGGGGCGATACCGCTGTACCGGGTCGCCTACCAGCCCTTCTCAAACATCCGGGCGACCTCCGCGATCCGCACGTCGTCGCGGTGGTAGCGCACGCGGCCCGCGGACCTGCTGGTGCGCAGCATGCCGGTGGCCTCCAGCAGCCGGAGATGGGTGACGGCGACCGGGCGTGGCAGCGAGAACCGCTCGGCGACGGCGTCCGCGGTGACACCGTCCGCCGCGGCCGGGGGTTCCTTCAGCCAGGCCAGGATGCGGAGCCGCGTCTCGTCCGTGGGAGTCCTCAGCATGTCGTGCCCCTGCCTCGCGGCTTCGCCCTCTCACCGCGTCTTCCCACTGTCTCGCAGTCGATGCCGCCGCGTCCGGGGTTCGTCATCGTTGACCGATACCGAACTGCCGTACGGTGAGGCGGAGTTCGGGCAGGGGCGTGGCAAGGGAGGAGGGACCCGGAAGCCGGGCCCCACCCCCGCGCCCTCAGCGGTGCCGGAACCAGGACATCGACGAGAGCGCCCGGTCGTCGTAGCCGAACAGCGCCTGGTTCTCCCAGGCGTTGCCGGAGGCCGCGTCGGTCGGGTCCCAGCCGTTGCCGTTCACCGCGGTCCAGGTCGCCTCCCAGTAGAAGATGCCCAGGCCACGGCCGTTCGGGACCGCCTCCACGATGCTCATCATGTCGTTCATCCACCGGGTCTGGCCGGTCACGCTCGCCGGGTAGCCGGCGACCAGTTCGGCACTGGTGTCGATGATGTTCTCGTGGGTGTCCTCGCTGTCGAGGCGGAACGGGTAGGCGGTCTCGGCGACGAAGACAGGCTTGCCGTAGCGGGCGGCCGCGTCGTCGAGGGTGGTCTGGAAGTCGGCCAGGGTGCCGTGCCAGTAGCCGTAGAAAGACAGGCCGATCGCGTCGAACTTCACGCCGTTGGAGCGCGCGCTGTCGAACCACCAGCGGGTGCCCTCCAGGTCACCGCCCTCGGCGAGGTGCAGCGCCACGGTGGTGGACGGGTTGACCGCCTTGACCGCGTCGTAGCCCGAGTTGAGCAGACCGGCCAGCTGCGTCCAGTTGGAGGTGGATCCCTCGTTCCACAGCATGCCGCCGTTGATCTCGTTGCCGACCTGGACCATGTCGGCGGTGGTGCCCTGTGCCTTCAAGGCGTTCAGCACGTCGTACGTGTGGTTGTACACGTCCGTCTTCAGTTGACCGTAGGAGTGTCCGGCCCAGGCGGCGGGCTTGTCCTGGCGTCCCGGGTCGGCCCAGAAGTCCGAGTAGTGGAAGTCGACCAGCAGCTTCATGCCCTGGGCCTTGACGCGCTTTGCCGTGGCCAGGACGCGGGCCTTGTTGTTGTAGCCGTCGGCCGGGTTCACCCAGACCTTGAGGCGGGCGTAGTTCATGCCGGACGACTTGAGGACGGACAGGGGGTCGGCAGCGGTGCCCGAGCCGTTGCGGTAGACGCCGCCCCTGGCCTCACTCTTGGCCAGCGACGAAATGTCGGCGCCCTTGATCGACGTACCGGTGGTGCCGGAGGTGAGGGTCAGGTCGTCGACATTGATCCAGTTGCCCGCGTTGGCGTCACTGTTGACGCTGATCGTGCACTGGTTGCCGGTCACCCGGACCGGCACGACGATCCGGATCCACCCGCTGGCGGAGACCGGCAGGTCGGTGCGCTGTTCGGCGCCGCCGCAGTTCTTCAGCGCCAGGTAAGCGGATTTCTGCCCGCCGCCCGAGCGAACCCAGGCGGTGAGCTTGTAGTTCCCGTTGGTGAGTCCGGACAGGTACTGGTAGGTCTCCACCTTGTAAGCCGAGGAGGACCAGTGGCTGAGGCGGTGGCTGCCGCCGTGGCCGCCGGACTCGGTGAACGAGGCGTCGGCGTCGCCGTACTCGGACCAGCCGCTCGGGGTCGCGGCGCCCGCTCCGTCGGCTTCGAAGCCGCCGTTGGCCAGCGTGCTCGCGGCGTGGGCCGGGCCGGCGGGCAGGGCGGTGAGGGCGAGGCCCGCGGCGAGCGGGAGCAGCAGGGCCCTGAGGGTGCGTCTGGGATGGAACATCGCCGTCCGTCGTCCCTTCGACGTGGGGGTGTTGGGGAGTACCTCTCAGGCGGAGGCGGAGTGCCTCTCACGCGGAGGCGGATGAGGATCCCTCCGCCCGCGGCTCGTGGCTCGCACGGGCGGAGGGAGTCGGTTCAGCCGTCGAGCCGGACGACCCGGACGGCTCCCGCCGGGACCGCGAGGCGGCCGGCGGCGCGGTAACCGGTCAGCAGCTCGGTGCCGGGGGCCGCCAGGGGCACCTTGGCGTCGGAGCCGGTGTGGTTGACGGCGAAGAGGTAGGTGCCCGACGCGCCGGTGCGGCGGACCACTTCGACGTCCCGGGGCAGATCGGCGCGCGGGGCGAGCCCGGCGTCCTCGCCCGCCCGGCCGAGCAGCGCGTCGAGGCCGTCGGCGCCGAGCCGGGTGGAGACGTACCAGGCGGTGCCCTCGCCGAGGCGGTGCCGGGTGACGGCGGGCAGCCCGGCGGCCGGGCCGTCGGCGTAGGCCGAGACGGTCTCGGCGCCGCGCGGCACGACGAACTCCGTCCACACGTCGGCGGACAGCTCGGTTCCGTCGAGGCCGGTGACGCGCACCCGTTCGCCGGAAAGCAGCGGGGAGAACTCCTCGACGATGAGGCCGAGGACGTCCCGCAGCGGGCCCGGGTAGGCGCCCTCGTGGACGGCGTCGTGCTGGTCGACGATGCCGGAGAAGTAGGAGACGACCAGCGTGCCGCCCTGCTCGACGTACGCCGTGAGGTTGTGCCCGGCCGCCTCCGTCATCAGGTACAGGGCCGGTACGACGACAAGGGGATACCTCGACAAGTCGGCTTCCGGGTGGGCGAAGTCGACGGTGAGGTGGCGGTCGTAGAGGGCTTCGTAGAAGGCGTCGGCGCGCTCGCGGGCGTCATGGTCGACGCTGGGGCGCCAGTCGAGGTTCTGCGCCCACCACGAGTGCCAGTCCCAGAGCACGGCCACGTCTGCCTCGGTGCGGGTGCCGCGGATCTCGCTCAACGCCTCGATGCTCGCGCCGAGTCCGACGACCTCGCGCCACACGCGGGTGTCGGTGCCGCCGTGCGGGACCATCGCCGAGTGGAACTTCTCGGCGCCGCGCCGGGACTGGCGCCACTGGAAGAACAGGGCGCCCTCGGAGCCGCGCGCCACATGGGCGAGGGAGTTGCGGGCCATCTGCCCCGGGGCCTTTGCGGGGTTGCGGAGCTGCCAGTTGACGCCCGAGGTGGAGTGCTCCAGCAGCAGCCAGGGGGCGCCGCCCGCGACGGACCGGGTGAGGTCGGCGGCCATGGCCAGGTTGACGTGGGTGCGGCGGCCGTCGGTGATGAGGTAGTGGTCGTTGGTGACGAGGTCGACCTCGCGGCCCCAGGCCCAGTAGTCGACGGAGTCGCACTGGCTCAGCGCCGTCATGAAGTTGGTGGTGACCGGGACGCCGGGTGAGAGGCGGTGCAGGATGTCCCGCTCCATGCGGAAGTTCTCGCGCATGGTGGCGTCGGCGAACCGCTTGTAGTCCAGCGCTTGGCCGGGGTTGACGGCCGCGGGGGTGAGCCGGGGCGGGTTGATGTCCTCGAAGCCGCCGTAGCGCTGGCCCCAGAAGGCCGTGCCCCAGGCCTCGTTGACCGCGTCGACCGTGCCGTACGTGGTCGCCAGCCAGCGGCGGAAGTGGGCGGCGCACGACGCGCAGTAGCAGGCGGAGACGGGGACGCCGTACTCGTTGTGGACGTGCCACATCGCCAGGGCCGGGTGGTCGCCGTAGCGCTCGGCGAGCTTCGTGGTGATGGCCGCGGCGGCGGAGCGGTAGTCGGCGTTGCTGTGGCAGATGGCCGCGCGGGAGCCGAACTCGTAGCGCACGCCCTCGGCGGTGACGGGCAGTGCTTCGGGGTGGGCCCGGTAGAACCAGACGGGCGGGACGACGGTGGGGGTGCCGAGGTCGACGCGGATGCCGTGCTCGTGCAGCAGGTCCAGGAGCCGGTCCAGCCAGCCGAAGTCGTAACGGCCGGCTGAGGGCTCCAGCAGCGCCCAGGAGAAGATCCCGACGCTCACCATCGTGACGCCGGCCTCCCGCATCAGCCGGACGTCCTCCTGCCAGACGCTTTCCGGCCACTGCTCGGGGTTGTAGTCCCCACCGAAGGCGAGCCTGGTGAGGCCCCTGGGGGTGGTCTCCGGCATGGAAGGTCTCCCGGTTGATCGATCAATTGGGAACGTGCACACACAACGGCGCAGCGCAGGGCCCAACATAACCGCACAGCAACAACCATTGACAAGTGTCCGGGACGTTTCTCTACTGTGAACGCTCACAGAAGCATGGCAGGTCCTCGCAGCAGGCGAGGGCCCCAGGTCAGGGGAGAGATCCATGCCGTACACGAAGCGCCGCCGCCTCGTGAGAACCGCCGTCGCCATAGCCCTCGGCGCCACCACCCTCGCCGCCTGCGGCTCGGAATCCGGGGACGGCGACACCGAGTCGGGCCCGGCCTCGCTGACGTACTGGACGTGGACGCCCGGCATGGACAAGGTCGTGGACCTGTGGAACAAGGGGCCGGGCAAGAAGGACCGGATCACCGTCACCGTGAAGAAGCAGGCGTCCGGTGACACGCTGGTCACCAAGATCCTCACCGCGCACAAGGCGGGCAAGGCGCCCGACCTGGTGCAGGCGGAGTACCAGGCGCTGCCCACGCTGGTCAGCAACGACGCGCTCGCCGACATCTCGGAGAACGTCGGCGGGGTCGAGCGCAAGTTCGCCGACGGCGTCTGGCAGCAGACGACCCTCGGCACGGACGCGGTCTACGCGGTCCCGCAGGACATCGGGCCGATGATGTTCTACTACCGCGAGGACCTGTTCAAGGAGTACGGCCTCACCGTACCGACGACCTGGGACGAGTTCGCCGAGACCGCCCGCAAGCTGAAGAAGGCGGCGCCCGGCAAGGACCTCACCACCTTCTCCGCCAACGACTCGGGCCTCTTCGCGGGCCTCGCCCAGCAGGCGGGCGCCAAGTGGTGGACGACGTCCGGCGACCAGTGGAAGGTCTCCATCAACGACGCGGCGAGTCAGAAGGTCGCGAAGTTCTGGGGCGGCCTGGTGAAGGAGGGCGCCATCGACAACCAGCCGATGTACACGCCCGCCTGGAACAAGGCGCTCAACACCGGCAAGCAGATCGCCTGGGTCAGCGCCGTGTGGGCGCCGGGCACCCTGACCACGGCCGCGCCCGACACCAAGGGCAAGTGGGCCATGGCCCCGCTCCCCCAGTGGTCCGCGAGCGACAACAGCACCGGCAGCTGGGGCGGCTCCTCCACCGCCGTGACCACCGACTCCGAGCACCGGGCCGCCGCCGCGAAGTTCGCCGCCTGGCTGAACACCGACAGCGAGGCCCTGAACGCGCTGGCGAAGGAGAGCGGCATCTACCCGGCCGCCACCAACGCCCAGACCAGCGGCGCCTTCCTCAAGCCGCCGGCCTACTTCGCCAACCAGGCCGACTTCTACACCAAGGCCGCCGACATCGCGGAGACCACCGCGCCCTCCGCCTGGGGCCCTAACGTGAACGTCGCCTACACCACGTTCAAGGACGCCTTCGGCGCCGCGGCGAAGAGCAAGTCGGACTTCGGCGCCGCGCTGGACGAGATGCAGGCCGACACCGTCGCCGACATGAAGAAGCAGGGCTTCGAGGTCGCGGAGTGAGAAGCACGGCACGCCGGTGGTCGTACGGGGTCAAGGGGGCCCCGTACGCCCACCCGTCTCCCACCACCACCCTCAAACGAGCGCGCAGCGCCCCCTATCTTTTCCTCCTCCCAGCGGTACTGCTCTTCGCGCTGTTCTTCGCGCTGCCCATCGGCTACGCGGTCTGGCTCAGTTTCCGCAAGGTGAAGGTGTCGGGCCTCGGCCTCGGCTCCGGCGCCCGCAACGAGGTCTGGGCCGGCCTGGAGAACTACACCGACGCCCTCTCCGACAGCGAACTGCTGCACGGCACCCTGCGCGTCCTCGGCTACGGGTGCATCGTCGTACCCGTCATGCTCGGCCTGGCCCTGCTGTTCGCGCTGATGCTCGACTCGGAGAAGGTGCGGCTCGCGCCCGTCACCCGGCTCGCCATCTTCCTGCCGTACGCCATCCCCGGTGTGGTGGCGGCCCTGCTGTGGGGCTTCCTCTACCTGCCGGACGTCAGCCCCTTCTACTTCGTGCTCGACCGGCTCGGGATGCCGCAGCCGGACCTGCTGGACGGCGGGCCGCTGTTCGTGGCCCTGTCGAACATCGCGGTCTGGGGCGGTACCGGCTTCAACATGATCGTCATCTACACCTCGCTCCAGGCGATCCCGGCGGAGGTGTACGAGGCGGCGAAGCTGGACGGCGCCACCCCGCTGCAGATCGCGCTGCGGATCAAGATCCCGATGGTGTCGCCCTCGCTGGTACTGACCTTCTTCTTCTCGATCATCGCGACGCTCCAGGTCTTCAACGAACCGACCACCCTCAAGCCGCTCACCAACTCGGTGTCCACGACGTGGAGCCCGCTGATGAAGGTGCACCGGGACGCCTTCGGCGAGGGTGACATCTACGGGGCCGCGGCGCAGGCCGTGATCATCGCCTTCGCCACGCTCCTCCTCTCCTTCGGCTTCCTGCGGGCCGCGAACCGTCGCCAGAAGCAGGAGGCCGCCCGATGAGCTCCCTCGCCGTCCCCCGGACCGAGCCGGTGGCGGACAGCACGCCCGGCACCGCCCAGGACCGCCCGCCGCTGCGCCGCCGGATCGCCCTGATCCCCACGGTCACCCTGCTGCTGGGCGCCCTCTACTGCCTGCTCCCTGTCGCCTGGGTGGTCATCGCCGCCACCAAGTCCGGACGGGAGCTGTTCTCCACGTTCACGTTCCTGCCCGGCACGGGCTTCGCCGGCAACATCCGGGACCTCGACGCCTACCGCGACGGCGTCTACTGGCAGTGGATGGGCAACTCCGCGCTGTACGCCGGCCTCGGGGCCCTGCTGTCGACGTGCGTGTCGGCGATCAGCGGCTACGCGCTCGCGATCTACCGTTTCCGCGGCCGCGAGACGCTCTTCAACGTGCTGCTCGCGGGGGTGCTGATGCCGCCCGTGATCCTGGCCGTCCCCCAGTACCTGCTGCTGGCGAAGGCCGACCTCACCGACTCGTACCTGTCCGTCCTGCTGCCGCAGATCCTCTTCCCGTACGGCGTCTACCTCGCGCGGATCTACGCCGCCGCCGCGGTGCCCGCCGACGTGATCGAGGCGGGGCGCATGGACGGGGCGAGCGAGTGGCGGATCTTCACACGGATCGCCCTGCCGATGATGATCCCCGGGATGGTGACGGTGTTCCTGTTCCAGTTCGTGGCGATCTGGAACAACTTCCTGCTGCCGTACATCATGCTCAGCGACGACGAGAAGTTCCCGATCACGCTCGGCCTGTTCACGCTGCTGGAGCAGGGCGCCAACACCCCGGCGCTGTACACCCTGGTGATCACGGGGGCCTTGCTCGCGGTGTTCCCGCTGGTCGTCCTCTTCCTGGTCATCCAGCGGTTCTGGAGTCTGGATCTGCTCTCCGGAGCCGTAAAGTCATGACCTTGGCTGTCTCCCCCTCGGTGAACCGAGGGGGATTCCTACGGCTTGCGCCGTGGAGTTTCCTGCTTCGTCGCCGACTGCCCGCCCGGAGTGCTCCGTTGAGGTCTTACACCGGCTCCACAGGCCGACGCCGCCAGCCCGGCCAGAAGGTTGCGCGCTGCGTTGGTGTCGCGGTCGTGCCTGGTGCCGCACGCGCACGTCCAGGTGCGGACGCTCAGCGGCATCTTCCCCTGCAGGGTGCCGCAGGCGGAGCACAGCCTGGAAGAGGGGAAGAACCGGTCTACTGCGATCACTTCCCGCCCGTACCAGACAGCCTTGTACTCCAGCAGGCGACGGAACTCGGCCCACGCGGCATCCGAGACGGCTCGGGCCGTCGTGTGGTCCCTGACCATGTTGCGCACGGCCAGGTCCTCGATCACGATCGTTTGGTTTTCACGAACGAGACGAGTGGTCAGCTTGTGCAGATGGTCACGGCGCCGGTCGGCGATCCGGGCGTGCACCCTCGCGACCTTGCGCCGGGCTTTGCGGCGGTTGGCTCCGTCACCCGCGGCCTTGCGGGACAGCTCCCGCTGGGCCCTGGCGAGACGGGCGCGGTCGCGGCGCTCGTGCCTGGGACTGGCGACCTTCTCCCCTGTGGAGAGAGTCAGCAGGTGGTCCAGACCGACATCGACCCCGACGGCCTCATCGGCGGCGGGAAGCGGTTTGATGGCCGGGTCCTCGCACAGCAGGGACACGAACCACCGTCCCGCCGCGTCCTGCGACACCGTTACGGTGGACGGCTCGGCGCCTTCGGGCAGCGGCCGGGACCACACGATATCGAGCGGATCCGCCATCTTGGCCAGGGTCAGCCGGCCGTCGGCCCGGAAGCGGAAACCGCTGGTGGTGTACTCGGCGGACTTCCGCGACTTCTTCCGCGACTTGAAGCGCGGGTACTTGGCCCGCTTGGCGAAGAAGTGGGTGAAGGCCGTCTGAAGGTGCCGCAGTGTTTGCTGCAACGGCACCGACGACACGTCGTTGAGGAATGCCGGCTCCTCAGTCTTCTTCCACGCGGTCAGCATGGCAGAGGTGGCGTTGTAGTTGACCCGTTCCTGTCGCGTCCACGCCTCTGTGCGGGCGCCGAGGGCGAGGTTGTAGACCTTGCGCACGCACCCGAACGTGCGCGACAGCTCCGCTGCCTGCGCACCAGTCGGATAGAAGCGGTACTTGAACGCTCGCTTCTCGTGGTTCCCCGACATGCTCACAAACTAGGATCGCTGCATGTAAAGCTCACCCTGCGGGTCAGGGCACCGCGATCCACCCTGGCGCCGATCCCCGCTTCCTGCCCCGCGCCCGCAGGAGCTTCGCTCCCTCCCCCGCCCGGAGGCGGGGGTATCCACGGAGGAATCAGATGAACGCTGCGGGAGGCAGGCGCAGGCCGCCCACGATCCATGACGTGGCGCGCGAGGCCGGTGTCTCGCGCGGTACCGTCTCGCGCGTCCTCAACGGCGGGCACTACGTCAGTCCGGCCGCCCAGGAGGCGGTCAACGCTGCCATCCGCAGAACGGGTTACGTGGTCAACCGGCACGCCCGCTCTCTGATCACCGGGCGGTCCGACTCGATCGGTTTCCTGCTCACGGAGCCGCAGGAGAGGTTCTTCGAGGACCCCAACTTCAACGTCCTGCTGCGCGGCTGCACCCAGGCGCTCGCAGCGCACGACATCCCGCTGCTGCTGATGCTGGCGGGCACCGAGGACGAACGGCGGCGCATCACGCGGTACATCACCGCCGGGCACGTGGACGGGGTGCTGCTGGTCTCCAGCCACTCCGGTGATCCCGTCGCCGAGCAGCTGCGCGAGGCGGGGGTGCCGCTGGTGGCGTGCGGGAAGCCGATCGGGCTGGCGTCCAAGGTCAGTTACGTGGCCGCCGACGACCGTGACGGCGCCCGCGACATGGTGCGTCACCTGCTGTCGCTCGGGCGGCGCCGGGTGGGCACGGTGACCGGTCCGCTGGACACACCCGGCGGTGTCGAGCGCCTGGCGGGTTACAAGGAGGTGCTGGCGGAGGCGGGTCTGGAGTTCGACGAGCGGCTGGTCGTCTCCGGCGACTACAGCCGGGCGAGCGGTGAGGCCGGCGCCGAGCGCCTGCTGGCACGGGCGCCGGACGTCGACGCGGTGTTCGTCGCCTCGGACCTCATGGCGCAGGGAGTGCTCACGGCCCTGCACCGGGCCGGGCGGCGGGTGCCGCAGGACGTGGCCGTCGGCGGCTTCGACGATTCACCGGCCGCGGTGGCCGCCGGCCCCGAGCTGACGACCATCCGGCAGCCCTGGGACCGCATCAGCAACGAGATGGTGCGGGTGCTGCTCGCGCAGATCGGGGGCGAGGATCCGGCGGCGGTGATCCTGCCGACGGAGCTGGTGAAGCGGGAGTCCACGTAAGGCCGGGCGTACGGGGCGGGAGCCCGTATTGCATGCACGGTCATTTAACCGTGCTCCGGTGTTACCGTTCCCATATGGCGGCGAAGACGGCTGGTGGGCAGCTCGAGGATCGGTGGCGGGACATCCTGTCGGCGCACGCGCGCACGATGTGCGAGATCGACCGGGCGCTGCATCCGCACGGCCTCGGCGCGTCCGACTTCGAGGTCCTGGACATGCTCGCGACCGCGGCGCCCGAGGAGGGCGAGCAGTGCCGCGTGCAGAACCTCGTGGGGCGGGTCCACCTCAGTCAGAGCGCGCTGTCGCGGCTGATCGCCCGGCTGGAGAAGGACGGGCTGGTGGCGCGGTCGGTGTGTGCGGAGGACCGCCGCGGCGTGTGGGTCGCACTGACGGCCAAGGGCCGTGACCTGCATGCCGAGGTGCTCCCACTGCAGCGGGCAGCACTGACCCGGGCGCTGGGCGAGGAACCGCCCAGGCCCGGATCGCGCCGGTCGCCTTCCTAGGCCGGGCCGTGTCCGCACAGTCCCGCCTGACCCGCTCTCCGGCGGGCGACGGGACCTTTCGCACACGCGCTAGCGGGCCAGCAGGGTGCGCACTCCCTCCGAGGTCAGCGTCAGGCGGTGCTCCGAGCTGCCGTCGATGGTGAGCGACAGGTCGTCGGCCGGCCACTGCGCGGCGAGGGCCCCGAGGGGCACCAGGCGGTAGCGGGAGACGAACGGCAGCAGCCCGGCCATCTCCACCTCGGAGGTGAACACGGGCACCACCGGTTCGCCGCCCGGCTGCTCCAGCACCGGCAGCGCTACCGCCGAGGGGTTGGCGGCGTCCGAGTCGTTGGCGTCGTCGGGCACGGGGATGAGCACGTCGCTGTTGGCGAGCGCGTCCAGAGCCACCGTGTCCTCGGTGTTCTCGGAGAGGACGTCCAGAGCCCGCTGGGCGGGCGTGGGCGTGGGGTCGTTTGCGGGTGTCTCCATGGCAGATTCCCTGGTAGCGGCGGTCGTGCGGCCCGCCCCGGGCATGATCCGCCCCGGGAACGGTCCTGCTCGCGTACCCGAACGGGGCGGGGGCAACCCTGGTGGATCTCGGGGGTTCGTGGGAGCTCGCGGGAGATCTCGTGGCGAGCCGGGGGGGCGGCGGGCCGGCGAAGGACAGCGGGGCTGCCAGGGAGCTGCCCGGGGACTGTTGACCTGACTGATGTTACCGGTAACATCACTTGCTGATCCAGACGTACGCGACTGTGCCCTCCGCCCACCCGCCCCGGTGGCCCGTCCTTCGGAGTCCGCGTGATCGAAGAGCGCGTTGCCCGTCTCTCCCCCGCCCAGCCCGGTCCGTTGTTCAGCAGGGCCGCCGTGGTCGCCTCCTGTGTGGGCTTCGTGCTCATGGGGGTGTTGCAGGCCTTGTACGGACCGGCGATCCCGGCCTTCCGCGCGGAGTTCGGGCTGTCGCCCTCCGCCGCGGGGCTGGGGCTGAGCGCGCACTTCGTCGGTGGTGTGGCCGGGGTGCTGCTGTCCGACCGGCTCTACGGGCGGATCGGCAACCGGCACATCCTCGGCGGTTCGTATCTGCTGATGGCCGTCGGCGCGGCCGGCTTCGCGCTGGCGCCCGGCTGGCCCACGGCCCTGGCGGCCGCCCTGGTCGCCGGGCTGGGCTTCGGTGGTATCGACTACGGCCTCAACCAGCTGTTCGCCGTGGGCTTCGGCGACCGTTCGACCGCGATGCTCAACATCCTCCACGCCCACTTCGGCATCGGCGCCGTCCTCGGCCCCGCCGTGATCGGCGCCGTCGGCTCCGAGCACTACCCGGCCGTCTTCCTCGCCTTCGCCCTCGCCAACCTGCCGCTGCTGCTGTGCCTGAGGGGCGTGCGGAGCCAGGCGCCCGTCCCGGCCGGAGAGCAGGGCGCCGGCACGGGCGTGCTCGGGCGGAGCCTCGGCTCCGTGATCGCCGTCTTCGTCGTCCTCTACGTGCTGCACGTCGGCATCGAGGCCGGTGTAGGCGGCTGGGAACCCACGCATCTGGAGACCGTCGGCTACGGCGCGGGCGTCGCCGCGACCGCCACCTCCGTGTACTGGCTGATGATGACCGTCGGCCGCTTCCTGGTCGCCCCGCTCGCACTGCGCTTCTCCCCCCAGGCCATCATCACCGTCTCCTGCGCGGGCATGACGGTGTGCCTGCTGGCCGCGACCGTCCCGGCCCTCGCGCCCTACGCGTACGCCGGTGTCGGTCTGTTCATCGCGCCGATCTTCCCCACCGGGCTGCCGTGGCTGAACCGCGCCGCCCCGCAGGCCCGGCGGGCCGGTGCCCTGGTCATCGCGGCCTCCATGATCGGCGGTGTCGCCGCGGGGCCGGCGCTGGGCAAGGCCATCGAATGGTCCGGGGTCCGCGCCGTGCCGCTCCTGCTGTGCGGCGTCTCGGCGCTCTGCCTGGCCGCCACGCTCTGGCTGATCCGCGCGACCCGCTCCCGCTGACTCCACTCCTCTGTCCCGAAGGGAAGCTCCGCATGCCCGCCCTGACGACGACGTCCGACGGATTCCTGCTGCACGGCGAGCCGTTCCGGATCATCTCCGGCGCGCTGCACTACTTCCGCGTCCATCCCGGCCTGTGGTCCGACCGGTTGCGCAAGGCGCGGCTGATGGGCCTCAACACGGTGGAGACGTACATCCCCTGGAATCACCACCAGCCCGATCCCGAGGCCCCCCTGGCCCTCGACGGCTTCCTCGACCTGCCCCGGTTCCTCCGGCTCGCCCAGGACGAGGGACTGCGGGTGCTGCTGCGTCCGGGGCCGTTCATCTGCGCCGAGTGGGACGGCGGCGGCCTGCCCGACTGGCTGACCTCCGACCCGGACATCCGGCTGCGCACCAGCGACCCCCGCTTCACCGGCGCCGTCGACCGCTACCTCGACCTGCTGCTGCCCGCGCTCCGGCCGCACCTGGCCGCGGCGGGCGGTCCCGTCATCGGCGTACAGGTGGAGAACGAGTACGGGGCCTACGGCGACGACTCCGCCTATCTGAAGCACCTCGCCGACGCCTTCCGCGCCCGCGGCGTCGAGGAGCTGCTGTTCACCTGCGACCAGGCCGACCCGGAGCATCTCGCCACCGGAAGCGTGCCCGGCGTCCTGGCCACCGGGACCTTCGGCAGCCGCGTCGAGCAGTCCCTGGCACGGCTGCGCGAACACCAGCCCGAAGGCCCGCTGTTCTGCGCCGAGTTCTGGATCGGCTGGTTCGACCACTGGGGCGGACCGCACCATGTGCGGGACGCGGCAGACGCCGCCGCCGACCTGGACCGGCTGCTGTCCGCGGGGGCCTCCGTCAACATCTACATGTTCCACGGCGGTACCAACTTCGGCTTCGCCAACGGCGCCAACCACAAACACGCCTACACGCCCACCGTCACGTCCTACGACTACGACGCCGCCCTCACCGAGTGCGGCGACCCGGGCCCGAAGTACCACGCCTTCCGCGAGGTCATCGCCCGCCATGCCACCGTGCCGGACGAACCCGCCCCGGCGCCGGGTCCCAAACTCCCGCCCACGCCCGTCGATGTGGACAGCCGGGTGGCTCTCCTGCCCCTGGCCGCCTCGCTCCCCGGGGCCGTGCGCACCGACGCGCCCGTGACCATGGACGAGCTCGGGCAGCGCACCGGCTACGCCCTCTACCGCACCACCTTCCCGGCCGACGGCGACGGACTGCTGCACTTCGCCCGCGGGGTGGGCGATCGCGCCCAGGTCTTCGTCGACGGCGCGCCCGTCGGCGTGCTGGAGAGCGAACGCCACGACACGTCGCTGCCCGTGCGGGTGCCGCGTCCCGGTGCGACTTTGGAGGTCCTCGTCGAGAACATGGGCGGCGTCAACTACGGCCCCCGTATCGGCGCGCCCAAGGGTCTGCTCGGACCCGTCTCCTTCAACGGCACGGACCTCACGGGCTGGGACTGCCACCCGCTGCCGCCGGCCCCGGACGCGCTGCCGTTCGCCCCGGCCGATGACGCGCCGGTCACCGTGCCGGCCTTCCACCGCGGCACCTTCGAGGTCGGCACCCCGGCGGACGCCTTCCTCGCCCTGCCCGGCTGGACGAAGGGCCAGGCCTGGGTCAACGGCTTCCACCTCGGCCGCTACTGGAACCGCGGCCCGCAGCGCACGCTGTACGTCCCCGCGCCGGTGCTGCGCCCGGGCTCCAACGAACTCGTCCTGCTGGAGCTGCACGGCAGCACCGCCACCCGTGCCCTGCTCACCGACACCCCCGACCTCGGCCCGGAGAACACGTGGTGACGCATCTCCTGCGCGTGCCCCCGCCCGCCGCTGCCCCGCTGACCGGCCACCTGCCCTTCACGGACGCGCCGGGCGTGCCCGACCCGATCGTCGTCACCAGCCGCTGGCTCACCCGGGGCGGCCGCCCCTGGTTCCCGGTCTCCGGCGAGTTCCACTACTCCCGCTACCCGCACGGGCAGTGGGAGGAGGAGCTGCTGAAGATGAAGGCGGGCGGGGTCACCGCCGTCGCCTCCTACGTCATCTGGATCCACCACGAGGAGGTCGAGGGCCGCGTCCGCTTCGACGGCGACCGCGACCTCAGGCGCTTCGCCGAACTCTGCGCCCGCCACGGCCTGGACTTCGTCCCCCGGATCGGCCCCTGGTCCCACGCCGAGGTACGCAACGGCGGCCTGCCCGACTGGTCCTGGCACGGACGGGCGCACCGCGCACCGACGACCCGGCCTATCTGTCGCCCGTACGCGCCTGGTTCACGGAGATCGGGGTGCAACTCAGGGGCCTGGAACGGGCGAACGGCGGCCCGATCGTCGCGATCCAGATCGAGAACGAGCTCTACGACCGACCGGGCCATCTGCGCACGCTCAAGCGCCTCGCCCAGGAGGCCGGGCTGAGCGCGCCGCTGTGGACGTCGACCGCCTGGGGCGGGGTCAGGCTGCCGGGCGAGGACCTGCTCCCGCTGTACGGCGGCTATTCCGAGGCGTTCTGGACGGAGGCCGACGGCGGCTGGCCCGACACCTGCCGCAAGCACTTCTTCTTCACCCACGAGCGCGACGACGAGGGCATCGGCGCCGATCTGCGGCCCACGACCGTGCGCGGGGCAGGCCCGGCTCCGACGGACCGCTTCCCCTGGGCCACCTGCGAGTTGGGCGGCGGCATGGCGGTGGCCTATCACCGGCGGCCGAGGGTGGAGGCCGAAGATGTCGGTGCCCTCGCGCTGACCAAGATCGGCTGCGGGTCGGTGTGGCAGGGCTACTACATGTTCCACGGCGGCACGAACCCGGCCGGCGAGCTGACCCCCCTGCAGGAGTCGCACGCCACCGGCTACCCCAACGACCTGCCCGTCCTGACCTACGACTTCCAGGCCCCGCTCGGCGAGTACGGACAGGTGCGGCCCTCCTACCACGAACTGCGCCTCCAGCACCTGCTGCTGGCCGGCTTCGGGCACCGGATCGCCCCCATGCGGTCCGCGCTGCCCGAGCGGTCGCCGGCCGGGCAGCACGACCGGGAGACCCTGCGCTGGGCCGTGCGGACCGACGGCACCTCGGGCTTCCTCTTCGTGACCAACCACCAGCCGCACGAGCCACTGCCGGACCACCCGGACACGGCCTTCACGGTCGACTTCCCCCACGCGCCCCCGCTGACGCTCCCGAGCGCTCCCGTCACCGTGCCCTCCGGCGCGTACTTCTGCTGGCCGCTCCGGCTGGACGTGGCCGGGCTGCGGCTGGAGTGGGCCACGGCGCAGCCCGTGTGCACCGTCGAGGCGGAGGGCCGTACGGTCCTGGTGTTGTCCGCGACGGACGGCATCGCCCCCGAACTCGCCCTGGACGCCGACACGGTGGCGTCCGTCGCCGTGCCGTCCGGGGAGATCACACCGGTCGGCGGGCGTCTCCTGGTCAGCGGGGTGCGGCCCGGCACCGACGCCCTGGTGGAGGTGGAGGCGGCCGACGGTTCGCGCGTCGGCCTGCTGGTCCTGGACGCGGCGACGGCCCGTACGGTCTACCGCGGCCGGGCGTGGGGTGCCGAACGGCTGGTGCTGTGCGGGGACGGCGTCGTCTTCGACGAGCACCGAAGCGAGGTACGGCTGCACAGCCCGGCCGCCGAGCCGTCGTTCGCGGTGCTGCCCGCACCGGATGCCGCCCTGGTGGTGGACGGGGCCGGTGTCCGGGAGGCGGCCGACGGTGTGTTCACGCGCTACACGGTCGCCGCCGGGCCGCCGGCGGGCACCGTCGCGACCGT
Organism: Streptomyces qaidamensis; assembly: GCF_001611795.1. NCBI lineage: Bacteria > Bacillati > Actinomycetota > Actinomycetes > Kitasatosporales > Streptomycetaceae > Streptomyces > Streptomyces qaidamensis. Next base: position 824,324 of record NZ_CP015098.1, read on the forward strand.
CACGTCCGTCAGGCCCGGCGGCCCGGCGCCCGCGCCGGTGACGGGCGTGCAGGGCCGGGCGAGTGTGCCGGGCGAGAAGGACGTGGCCGCGGCGGCCGCCGAGTACCGGGTCGACGTACCGGAGGACCTGCTGCGGAACCCCTCGGGTGTGCTGCTGCGGCTGCGCTGGACGGGGGACCTGGCCCGGGCCTACGTGGGAGACGCACTGGTCGCCGACCAGTTCTGGTCGGGACGGGTCTGGGACATCGGGCTGGACCGGCTGCCGGGCCGGGCGCTGCGCACGGAGGGACTGCGGCTGAAGGTGCTGCCGCTGGCCCCGGACGCGCCCGTGCACGTGCCGGGGCGGCCGGTCGACGCCTGGCGGGAGGCGCGGGTACTGGACGCCGCGTGGGTGGTCACGCGACGCTGGACGGTCCGGACCGGCTGAAGACTCCGGGCCTGCTGTCCGGCCTATGCTGTGCTCCTGCCGGGCGGGTTCAGGACCGCCGTACCGACGTCGAGGAAGTCACCCGCCATGACACCGAGCGCCCCCGACGGCCCTGTGCCCAAGGGCCGCAGCAGGCGCAACTTCGCGGGGGCGCGGCCGGTGATGGCCGACGTGGCCCGGATGGCCGGGGTCTCCAAGCAGACCGTCTCGCGGGTGCTGAACGACCATCCGGCCGTTCGCCGTGAGACACGCGAGGCGGTCCTGGAGGCCATGCGCACGCTCGGCTACCGGCCCAGCCGCAGTGCGCGGTCCCTGGCCAGTGGCAGGACCAGGATGCTCGGGGTGATCTCCTTCGACGCCGCCCGGTACGGACCCGCCTCGATCCTGACCGCGATCAACACGGCGGCCCAGGAGGCCGGTTACCTCGTCAGCTCCATCGCCCTGGACACGGCCGACCACGACACCGTCGTCGAGGCCGTCGACCGGCTGTCGGCCGAGGGCGCGGACGGCGTGATCGCGATCGCGCCGCAGCTGTGGGTGGGCCGGGCGCTGGCGGAGACGACCGGCCTGGGCACTCCCCTGGTGGTGCTGGAGAGCGCGCTGGACGAGGAGACTCCCCTGGTCACCGGCGACTCCCGCACCGGCGCCCGCAAGGCCACCGAGCACCTCCTCGGCCTCGGGCACGCCACCGTGTGGCACATCGCGGGCCCGGCCGGCTGGACCTCCGCCGACCACCGGCTGACGAGCTGGCAGGGGACGCTCCGGGCCGCCGGTGCCGCGGTCCCGGCCCCTCTCGTCGGGGACTGGAGCGCCGGCTCCGGCTACGACCTGGGCCATCGGCTGGCCCGGCGCCCCGACGTGACGGCGGTGTTCGCCTCCAACGACCAGATGGCGCTCGGCCTGCTGCACGCCCTGCACGAGGCCGGGCGGTCCGTCCCCGGGGACGTCAGCGTCGTCGGCTACGACGACGTTCCCGAGGCGGCGCACTTCCTGCCGCCGCTGACCACCGTCCGCACCGACTTCGCGGAGATCGGCACCCGTTCGCTGCGGCTCCTCCTGGACCGGATCGACGGTCCGGGCGACCGGCCCCGCGTCGACACCCTGGTGCCCGTGGACCTGGTGGTGCGGGCCAGCAGCGGTCCCCCACCGGTGCGCTGAGGGACGTTCGTCAGCCGTTGCCCCCGGCGGCCCGCTGCCAGGCCCCTTCCCTCAGCAGCCGCAGCCCGTTCAGGCCGACCAGGACCGTGGAACCCTCGTGGCCCGCGACGCCCAGCGGCAGCGGCAGGTCACCGGCCAGGTCCCAGACGACGAGTCCGGCGATGAACACCCCCGCGATGACGAGGTTCTGCACGACCAGCCTGCGGGCGCGGCGGGACAGGGCGACGGTGGCGGGGACCGCGGCGAGTTCGTCGCGCACGACGACGGCGTCCGCGGTCTCCAGGGCCAGGTCGGAGCCGGCCCGGCCCATGGCGATCCCGGCGTGCGCGGCGGCCAGGGCGGGTGCGTCGTTGACGCCGTCCCCGACGACCAGCACCTTGCGGCCTGCGCGCTCCATCTCCTGCACTGCGGCCAGTTTGTCCTGCGGCAGCAGCCCGGCGCGCACGTCGTCGATGCCGGCCTCTGCGGCGAGGTGCGCGGCGGCCCTGGGGTTGTCGCCGGTCAGGAGCACCGGGGCGGTGCCGGTGAGCGTGGCGAGGGAGGCGACCGTGGCGGCGGCGTCCGGGCGCAGCCGGTCGGCGATGCCGAGCAGTCCCGCGGGGGTGCCGTCGACGACGACCAGGACGGCGGTACGGCCGGACTCCTCCAGTTCCGCCGCGGTGCCGGGGGGGTCGTCCAGCAGCCGGGCCGGTGCGCCCACGGCGACCGTGCGGCCGCCGACGACGGCGGTGACTCCCACACCGGGCGCAGAGGTGAAGTCAGCTGCGTCGGGCAGGCCGAGGCCGCGCTCGCGGGCCGCCTCCACCACCGCCCCGGCCAGCGGATGTTCACTGGGCCGCTCGGCGGCGGCCGCCAGCGTCAGCAGCTCGTCCTCCTCCAGGCCGGATCCGGGCAGCGGCCGCACGTCGGTGACGCGGGGGCTGCCCTCGGTGAGCGTGCCGGTCTTGTCCAGCGCGACCGCGTCCACCTGACCGAGCCGCTCCATCACCACGGCCGACTTCACGAGCACGCCGTGCCGTCCGGCGTTGGCGATGGCCGACAGCAGCGGCGGCATGGTGGCCAGCACGACCGCGCACGGGGAGGCGACGATCATGAACGTCATGGCGCGCAGCAGTGCGTCGGTGAGCTGTTCACCGAAGGCGAGCGGGACCAGGAAGACGGCCAGGGTCGCGGCCACCATGCCCAGCGAGTAGCGCTGTTCGACCTTCTCGATGAACAGCTGCGTGGGCGCCTTGGTCTCGGACGCCTCCTGCACCATGCGCACGATCCGGGCGATCACCGAGTCGGAGGCGTCGCGCTCCACCCGGATCCGGAGGGCGCCGGTGCCGTTGAGGGTGCCCGCGAAGACCTCGTCGCCCCGCTCCTTCGGCACGGGCAGCGGCTCGCCGGTGATGGTCGCCTGATCGACCTCGCTCGCCCCGTCCAGCACCCGGCCGTCGGCTCCGACACGCTCGCCGGGGCGTACCAGGACGGTGTCGCCGACCGCCAGCTCCTCGACGGACACGGCCTGTTCACTGCCGTCGGCGCCCAGCCGGGTGGCCGTGGCGGGGGCCAGGTCGAGCAGACCGCGGACGGAGTCCGCTGTGCGGGCCGTGGCCAGGGCCTCCAGCGCACCCGAGGTGGCGAAGATGACGATGAGCAGGGCGCCGTCCATGACCTGCCCGATGGAGGCGGCGCCCAGGGCGGCGACGACCATCAGCAGGTCGACGTCGAGGGTGCGCTCCTTCAGTGCCTTGAGCCCTTCCCACCCCGGCTCCCAGCCACCGGTGACGTACGACAGGGCGTACAGCGGTCCCCAGGTCCAGGCCGGGGCGCCGGTCAGCTGCAAGGGCAGGGCGAGCAGGAAGAGGGCGGTGGCCGCGGCGGCCCAGCGTGCCTCGGGGAGCGCGAGGACGCGGGTACGCCGCCGGGCCACCGCCCCGGGGCGCTCGGGCTTCGTCCGTTCGACCGGCTGCGGCGTGAGGGTGGAGGTCATCAGGGGTCCTTCTGGCGGAGGCGCGTCGGCGCCTCCCACCATACAGGAACACATGAAGACTGGTTCATATCTTCATTCGCTGGCCGGGGCCGAGGATCAGCGCAGCCTGTCCTTTGCCTTGTAATAGGCGCCGCCGAACGGCAGGAACCACGCGGTGCCGTTGTAGAAGGGGACAGGGACCTTCGGGAAGCCGAGGCCGCGCAGCGGGTTGGCCTCGGGGCGGCCGTCCATCATCTCGGCGACCGCGCGGCCCATGTATGTGGCCATCTGGACGCCGTGGCCGCAGTAACCCATGGAGTAGTACAGGCCGTCCGACTCACCCGCGTGCGGGAGGCGGTCCCAGGAGAAGCCGACCATGCCGCCCCACACGTAGTCGATCCGCACCCCGGCGAGCTGCGGGAAGATCTCGGTCATCTCCCGCTTCAGGATGTCGCCGCTCTTGACGTCCGAGGCCGGGTCGGAGGGGGCGAACCGGGCCCGGCCGCCGAAGGCGAGGCGGTTGTCCGGCGTGAGACGGATGTAGTGGCCGATGTTCTTGGAGTCGACCACCAGACGGCCGTTCGGGATCAGCGCCTTGGCACGCTCCTCGCCGAGCGGCTCGGTGACGATGATGAAGCTGCCGACGTTGATGAGCCGCTTGCGGAACCACGGCAGCGACCTGTCGGTGTAGGCGTCGGTCGCGGCCATCACCTGCTTGGCTCGGATGGTGCCGTTCAGGGTCTCGACCACGAAACCGCCGCCCGGCAGGCGGGTGAGACCGGTGGCCGCGTTGCGCTCGTGGATCTCCGCACCGGCCCGTTCGGCGGCCTCGGCGAGGCCGTGCACGTACTTGCCGACGTGCAGGGCGGCGCTCAGCGGGTCGAGCAGGGCACCGTGGTAGTAGTCCGAGCCCAGTTCGGACTTGAGCTCGCTTCTGGTCAGCAGCTGCGTGTCGTGGCCGAAGTTCTCGGCGAGGTCGCGCTGGGTGGCCCGCATCGACTCGAAGTGCTGCGGCTTGAAGGCCACTCCGAGGCGGCCGGAACGGTTGAAGTCGCAGTCGATTCTCTCCGACAACGTGAGCTCCTCGACCACGTCGACGGCCTCGCGGAAGGAGTCGTACAGCTCGCGGGCGCGCGTCTGGCCGTAGCGCTTGCGGGCCTCGCCGACACCGATGGTGAGGCCCTGGGTGCACATACTGCCGTTGCGCCCGGAGGCGCCCGAGCCGACCTTGTCCTTCTCGACGAGGACGACCCGGGCTCCCTTGCGGGCGGCGTGGTAGGCGGTGGACAGGCCGGTGAGGCCGCCGCCGATGACCACCACGTCCGCCTCGTCGGGCAGGTCCTTTCCGGAACGGTCGGGCAGGGCGGGAGCGGTGTCCAGCCAGTAGGGGATCTGCTTCATGGCGTGCGTCCTCTGTGTTCTCTGTCCTGTGTCTCTGTGCCGCCGCGGGTCAGCAGCCGAGCAGCTTCGGCAGGCCCGTCAGGTCGGGCAGCTCGTCGTACGGCTGGTAGTCGGCGCTGCCGGGGCGGCCGAAGCGGTTGATCCACACACGGCGCTTCAAGCCGAGGTCGCGGGTCGGGATGTGGTCGTACTCCCAGCCCTGAGCCGTGTGGATGACCTGCGAGGGCTCCACACCCATGGCCTTGAACGCGTGCTCGAAGGTCTGCCGGTCGGGCTTGTAGGCGCCGGCCTGCTGGGCGGTGATGACGTGGTCGAACTCGACGCCGATGTTCTCGACGTTGCGTGCGATCAGGTTGTCGTCGGTGTTGGAGATGATGGCGATCTCGTACTTGGTCTTCAGCTGACGCAGGGCCTCCGGGACCTCCGGGAAGGGGCCGAAGGTGGGGACGGCTTCCACGAGGGCGTCGCCGTCGGCCGTGCGGTACTCCAGGCCGTGCAGGCGCATGGCGTTGCGCAGGCTGGAGTGCAGGATCTCGTGGTAGGGGCGGTAGGCCTCCAGGACGGCCTGGAAGCGCATGACGCGGAAGTCGTCGAGGAACTCGTCGACGTCCAGGTTGTCCAGGTCCAGCCGGCCGGAGTCGGCAAGGAGCTTCAGGGTGGTGGGGCCGAGCTGGAAGTCGACCAGGGTGCCGTAGGCGTCGAAAGTAACGATCTCTCGCATGGTGTTCAGCCTCGATTTCCGGTTGTCACAAGGGGTTCAGACGACTCGTTCGCCGGGGGTGACGATCGCGTCCAGAGCGGCCAGGTCGGCCGCGTCGGGGAGCCAGTCGGCCGCCGCCGCGTTGGCGGTGACCTGGGCGGGGGTCATGGCACCGCAGATGACCGAGCCGACCGCGGGGAGCGCGGCCAGCCCGCCCACGGCGATCTGGAGAAGGGTCAGGCCGCGCTCGGCGCCGTAGGCGGTGAGCGCCTCGGCCTTGTCGAGGGCGGCGTCGGTGAGCCAGCCCTGCCGCCAGGACAGCCGGCTGCCGGGCGGGGGCTCCTCGCCCCGCCGGTACTTACCGCTGAGCAGGCCGTTGGCCAGCGGGTAGTACGGCAGCAGGCCCAGGCCGTGACGCAGGCAGGCGGGGATCAGGTCGTTCTCCACACTGCGGTCGAGCAGGTGGTAGCGGGCCTGGGTGGAGACGAAGGCGTCGGTGAGCTGCGCGGGCGGGAGGTTGGAGCAGCCGATGTACCGGATCTTGCCCTCGGCCACGAGTTCATCCAGCGCGGCGACCGTCTCCTCCAGCGGGGTGAGACCGTCGGGCTCGTGGTACTGGTACAGGTCGATCCGGTCGGTGCCGAGCCGGCGCAGGGAGGACTCGACGGCGTACCGGATGTAGGGACGGGCGCCCCGCCGGCCGTACAGGTCGGCCTCAGGGCCCATCTCCATGCCGAACTTGGTGGCGAGGACGACGTCGTCCCGGCGGCCCTTGAGGGCGGCGCCGAGGAGGCGTTCACCGTCACCCCGGGACCCACCGCTCTCACCGAACCCGCCGTACATGTCGGCCGTGTCGAACAGGGTGATCCCGGCGTCGAGGGCGGCGTGGACGACGGCCTTCGTGCCGTCCTCGTCGAGGCGGGAGCCGAAGTTGTTGCCGCCGACGCCGACCACGGAGACGACCGGGCCGCGTTCGCCCAGCGTGCGATACCTCATGAGCGGTCTCCGAATCCGATGCAGACGTTCTTGGTCTGCGTGTAGCTCGCCAGCGCCTCCAGGCCCTTCTCCCGGCCCCAGCCGCTGTGTTTGTAGCCGCCGAAGGGCAGCTCGATGCCGGTGCCGGCGCTGGTGACGTTCACGTAGACCTGCCCGGCCCGGATGCCCTCGGCCAGGCGCATCGCCTTGTCGATGTCACGGGTCCAGACGTAGGAGGACAGGCCGTACGGGCTGTCGTTGGCAATCTCCAGGGCCTCGTCGGCGTCGTCGAAGTCGATGACGGTGACGACGGGGCCGAAGATCTCCTCTCGGGCGCACCGGGCCTGGTTGGTGAGGCCGGTGAGGACGGTCGGCTCGATGTAGAAGCCGTCGGCGAGTTCGGGAGCGGACGGGGCACCGCCGCCGGCCTTGGCCACCGCGCCTTCCTGCCGGGCCAGTTCGAGGTAGTCCAGGACCCGGTCGCGCTGGCGGGCGGCGACCAGTGGGCCGACGTCCGGGTCCGTGAGGCCCGGGCCGACCCGCAGGGCCGCGATTCTGTCGACCAGCCGGTCCAGGAACTCCTCGGCGCCGCGCTGGAGCAGCAGCCGGGTACCGGCCGAGCACATCTGGCCGGCGTTGCTGAACGACCAGCCGAGGACCGCGCTGACCGCCAGGTCGAAGTCGGCGTCGGCGAAGACGACGAACGGCGACTTGCCACCCAGCTCCGTGACGGAGGGCACCACATTGGCGGCTGCGGCCTGGGCGACCTTGATGCCGGTCGGTACCGAGCCGGTGAAGGTGACCTGGTCGATGCCGGGATGCCCGGCGAGGGCCGCGCCGGTCTCCGCGCCGCCGGGGACGACGTTCAGCACGCCCGGTGGCAGCCCGCACTCCAGCGCGATCCGGGCGACCTCCAGCGGGGTGAGCGGCGCCTCCGGGGAGGGCTTGAGCACCACCGTGCAGCCCGCGGCCAGCGCGGGTGCGGATCCTCGTGCGGTGTTCTGCAGCGGATAGTTGAAGGGGATGATCTGGCCGGAGACCCCGATGGGCTCCCGGAGGGTGAAGTCCATCAGGCCGGGGCCGAGGGGGACCGTGGAGCCGCCGAGCTTGTCGGTGATGCCCGCGTAGAACTCGAAGTAGCGGGCGGCGGACTCGACATCGGCCCTGGCCTGGCGAAGAGGCTTGCCGACGTCCTGGCACTCCAGGCGCGCCAGCCAGTCGCCCTCGCGCCGGATCCCCTCCGCGATGCGGTGGAGCAGCCTGCCCCGGTCGGCGGGGCGCATCCGGGCCCACTCGGGTGCCGTGAAGGCCGCCCGTGCCGCCGCCACCGCCCGGTCCACGTCCGCCTGACCGGCGAGCGAGACCTCGGCGAGAGCCGTCCCGTCGGACGGGTCGAGGACCGTGAAGCTGCGGCCGTCGGCGGCGGGGACCGGTTTGCCGTCGATCAGCAGCAACTCGGTCAGCGGGAGGTCGCCGCTCATGGCTGGATCTCTCCCTGCACCTCGCCGAAGATGACGACCTCGTCGCCGGGACGGACGGTGCGGATCCGCCGGACCCAGAGCACGATGCCGTCCTGTGGGGCGCGGACCTCTTCCAGGGTGTTGCCGTAGTGGTCGACGATCTGGGCGATCAGGTCGCCTTCCTTGCAGTTGTCGCCCGGTTCGGCGTGGCCGAGGAAGAAGCCGCCCGCGGCGGACCGGGCGAAGGTGCCCGACACGGTCGTGTAGGTGTCGCGCAGCTCCGCGTCACCGTCGATCATGCCCAGTTGGCGCATGACGTTGCGGATCGAGTGCACGTGCAGAGCGACGTTCTGCTCGCGGTAGGTACCGCCGCCCGCCTCGATGGTGATGGCGGGCTTGCCGGCCGCGAGGGTGGGGTGGCGGACCGTGCCGCCCCACTTGCCGCCCTTCCAGACGAGTTCGTGTCCGGCGGCGAGGGCGAGGTCCGTCGCGAGTTCCTCGTAGCCGCCCTGGAGGATGACGAGCGGGGCTATCTCGCCGAAGGTGCCGCCGGTGTGCAGGTCGACCAGGGCGTCGATGGCCGGGACGACCTGCTCGACGAAGGTGGCGGCCAGGCGCAGGGAGTACGAGCCGTCCGCGTCGCCGGGGAAGATGCGGTTGAGGTTCAGGTAGTCGAGGCCGCTGGTGCGGGCCGCCGCCTCGAAGGCCGGGGTGTTCATGCACGGAATGCCGACGAGGGTGCCGCGCAGGGCGGCCGGGGCGATCGCGGCGAGGACGCGGCGGATGGCCTCCTGCCCGTCGTATTCATCGCCGTGCACACCGGCGTCCACGCACAGGACGGGGCCGTCCTCGGTGCCGTTGACGACGATGAGCGGTATGCCGAGCTCCACGCCGTAGCTGCTGGTGCCGACCGGGATCAGACCCTGGGCGCGCTCGCCGGGGGCGACGGTCAGGGGGCCGATGGAGTACATGTCATTCCTTTCCAGAACATGGGTCACAGTCGGGCGGAGGCCTCGTCGAGGGTGTCCGCGATGATGTCGGCGATACGGTCCAGCAGCGCGCGGTCGCTGATCAGCGGGGGTGCTATCTGGACCAGTGGGGCGGCGCGGTTGTACACGCGGGCGAGCAGCCCGGCCTCGCGCAGCCGACGCGGGATCAGGTCGGCGACGAGCGCGGTGCGGGCGGTGTCGCTGAAGCCGCCGCCGTCGAGGTCGCCGACGAGTTCGAGGGCGTAGAAGAATCCGGCCCCCCGGACGTCGCCGACGATCGGCAGCTCACCCAATGAGGTCATGCGCCGGGCGAGGTGGCCCTGATGGCCGCGGACGTTCTCCAGGATCCGGTCCCGCTGCATGATGTCCAGGCTGCGCAGGGCGATGGCCGCGCTCAGCGGGTGACCGCTGAAGGTGTAGCCGTGGTTGAGGACCTCGCCAGGTCGGTTGATCACCTCGGCGACGTGGTCCGCGACCAGGGTCGCGCCCATGGGGGCGTAGCCGGCGGTGATGCCCTTGGCGACGGTGACGATGTCCGGGCGGGCGCCGTAGCACTCGCCGCCGAACCACTCCCCCAGCCGGCCGAAAGCGGTGATGACCTCGTCGGCGACCAGCAGGAAACCGTAGCGGTCGGCCAGCGCCCGCAGGCCCTGCCAGTAGCCCTCCGGCGGGGTGATGCAGCCGCCCCGGTTCTGCACCGGCTCGGCGATGAGCATGGCGACGCTCTCCGGTCCCGCGGCGAGGACCGTGGCCTCCACGTCGGCGAGCAGGTACGCGGTGAAGGCCGCGTCGTCGAGGGGCTGTTCCAGGTCGCTGCGGTTGGTGTTGGCGACGAAGTGGGTCTCCACTGCGGGCGGCCCGTACGGCTCGGTGAGGCCGGGGTCGTCGGTGAAGGACAGCGCCCCCAGGGTCAGTCCGTGGTAGGCGCCGCGCCGGGCGATGGCCTTGATGCGGCCCGCCTCACCGCGCAGGGTGTGGTACCTGCGGGCGATCTTCCAGGCGGTCTCCACGGCTTCGGCGCCGCCGCCGCTGAAGAAGACGTGCTCGATGCCGTCGGGGGCCAGGGCGGCCAGCCGCTCGGCGAGAGCCAGGCCGGTGGGGTGCGCGGAATCCGACCACAACGGGCTGTAGCACAGTTCGCGCAGTTGCTTCTGGGCCGCTTCGGCGATCTCGTCGGCGTAGGAGTAGCCGATCTGGCAGCAGTACAGCCCGGACAAGCCGTCGATGAAGCGGTTGCCGGCCGTGTCGTCGACGTAGGGGCCCTCGCCGTGGCGCACGACGAAGAGGTCCTTGCCGGGCTTGGCGAGCGATCCGTTGGCGGTCATGTTCAGCAGCAGGTGCCGCTGAGCGGTGGCGGTCATACGGCCTCACCTCCGGGGGCGGCGATCCCTGCCGTGTTCTCGACCGACAGCAGGGGCTCCTGCCGTCCGGAGCCGAGCCAGCGCACCAGGGCCACCAGGGCGAGGGCGAGGATCGCGAAGGCGATGAGGATCGCGCTGATCGCGGTGACGCTCGGGTCGATGTCGAAGGTCAGGGAGTTGTAGATCTGCACCGGCAGGGTGACGGTGTCGACCGAGGACAGGAACTGGGAGATGTAGAACTCGTCGAAGCTGGTGATGAAGGAGAAGATCGCCGCGGCGATCATGCCGGGGGCGGCCAGGGGGAAGGTGATCCGCCGGGCGATGGTCAGTCGGCCGGCACCCATACTGGCGGCGGCGTCCTCCAGCCGTTCGTCGATGCCGCGCAGGGTCGCCACCAGGATGAGCACCGCGATCGGCGAGGCCAGCACGGTGTGCCCCAGGGCGATCGCGAGCGGGCTGCCCAGCATCGAGGCCGGCTCGAACAGCAGGAACAGGCCCAGGGCGGTGACGATCTGCGGGATGAGCAGCGGTCCGAGGACCAGGGCGTAGACCGCGGAGCGCAGCGGCAGTTCGCTGCGGGTCAGCGCGGTCGCCGCGGTCACGCCGATGACCAGCGAGAACACGGTGCTCAAGGCGGCGACCAGGGCGCTCAGCGACAGCGCCGCCGGCCACTTGCTGCCGTCGGCGAACAACGACGTGTACCAGGTGAACGTCCACGCTTTGGGCGGGAACGCGGCGAACGCGTTGCTGCTGAAGGAGGTGACGATGATGACGACGATCGGCAGCGCCAGGAACAGCAGGATGACGGTGGCGACCGCGGTCAGGGTGATCCGCCCGGTGACGGTTCTGCGCAGCTCCATCATGACGCGCTCCTCTTCTTCCGGCTCGCGCCGAGGGAGGTGATGAGCTTGACCAGCAGCAACCCGGCGAAGGTGAGCAGCAGCAGGATCACGCCCTCGGCAGCCGCGCCGTTCCACTGGTTCTGCTTCATCACTTGCTGGTTGATGAGGGAGGCGATCATCGTCTGCTGCGGGCCGCCCATCAGGGCCGGGGTGATGTAGTAGCCCAGCGAGAGGATGAAGCTGAGCAGTCCGGCACTGGCCAGGCCGGGAGCGACCAGCGGCAGGTAGACCCGGCGGAAGATCGTCACACGCCCGGCGCCCATGCTGGCCGCGGCGGCCAGCAGGCGGCGGTCCACGCCGCGCATCACTCCGTACAGCAGCAGCACCGTGTAGGGGAGCATCACGGAGGTGGTGCCGATGACCACGCCGATCTCGTTGTAGAGCAGCTGGAACGGCGCCCCGGGGACCCACAGTTTGGCCATGGCCTCGTTCACCAGGCCCTTGTCACCGAGCAGGATGATCCAGCCATAGGTGCGCACGAGAGCGCTGATGAAGTGCGGGACGACCACGATCAGCATCGCCACGCCCGCCCACAAGGGTTTCAGCCGCGAGATCGCGTTGGCCAGGATGAACCCGAAGACGAGGCTGAACAGCGCCGTCTCCGCGGAGATCCGCAGCGTCGTGAACAGCACGGAGAGGTTGACGCCCGTCAGCGCGTCGACGTACCACTGCAGGGTCAGGGAGCCGTCGGTGTTCTTCAGGCTGAGGAAGAGCGTGCTGAGGATCGGGTAGACGAACAGCACCAGCAGATAGACGACGACCGGCAGCGCGTAGAGGATGCCGGCCCTTGTTCTGCGGGAGGCCAGCAGCTTGCGCGGACGGGCGGGGGCGTTGGCGGTCAGTGTGGCGGCCATGGCTCACCCGCCCTGTTCGACGGGGAAGAGGTTGACGTCCTCGGGGTCGACGGTGAGACCGATCCGCTCGCCTGCGACGGGCCCGCGGCCGGCCGGTACTTCGAGGCGGATCAGCGGCGCGTCACCGCCGTCGATGCGTACGCCGGCGCGGACCAGGGTGCCGACGTACGTGGCGGTCTCGACCGTGCCGGTACAGAAACCGTCGTCCGGGGCGCAGGCGCGCAGCCGGCCCGGCTGGACGGCGGCCTTGACCGGGGTGCCGGAGGCCAATGCGTGGCGTCGTGCCTTCAGCAGGCCGCCGGACTGGTCGAGGCGGACCACGGTGTGCTCATCGGTGCTCTGCAGCACGCGGCCGGGCAGGAAGTTCGCCGCACCGAGGAAGTCCGCGACGAACGGGGTCCTCGGCCGCTCGAACAACTCGCGCGGCGTGTCGAACTGCTCGATCAGGCCGTTGCGCATCACCGCGATCCGGTCCGACAGGACCAGCGCCTCCTCCTGATCGTGCGTCACATAGATGACGGTCAGGCCGAGTTCCTGCTGGATGGCCTTGATCTCGATCTGGAGCTGGTCGCGCAGCTTCTTGTCCAGGGCGCCGAGCGGCTCGTCCATGAGGATCACCGGCGGCCGGTAGACCAGTGCGCGGCACAGGGCGACGCGCTGCTGCTGTCCGCCGGACAGCTCGCGGGGGCGGCGGCCGCCGAAGCCGGACAGGCCGGCGATCTCCAGGGTCTCCCCCACCCGCCGGCGGATCTCGTCCTTCGGCACACCGCGCAGAGTGAGCGGGAAAGCGACGTTCTCGCTGACCGTCATGTGCGGGAAGAGCAGGTACTGCTGGAACACGAAGCCGAGGTTGCGCTTCTGCGGAGCGAGCCGGGTGACGTCGCGGTCCCCGACGGTGATGGTGCCGGAGTCGGGTTCGCAGAACCCGGCGATCATCATGAGGGTCGTGGTCTTGCCCGACCCGGAGGCGCCGAGGAAGGTGACGAACTCCCCGGCGGCGATCTCCATGGACGCCTCGTCGACGGCGACGACGTCCCCGTACGTCTTGCGCAGGGCCACCACCGACAGCGGTTTGCCGGTCGCGGTGGGCAGCTTGCCACCGGCCACCTCGACGGATGGCGCGACTACACCGAATTCAGCCACGAGCCCACTCCAACCAGCGCTTGGTGACGGTCGCTTCGTTCTTGATCCACCAGTTGATGTCCGCGTCGAAGCCCTTGTCGTAGTACTGCGGCGCACCGGCGAGAGCGTTGCGCTCCTCCTTGGTGAGCTTCTGGTAGGCCACCGGGGAGGACGGGTTCGACGGGAAGGTCTTCGCCAGGCGGGCCTGGACCTCGGGCTGCAGCGCGTAGTCCATGAGCCGGTAGGCGGCGTCCACGTGGGCGGCGCCCTTGGCGATGCCGTAGCCCTGGAACTGACGGCGCATGCCGTTGAGCTGCCGCGCGACCGGGACGCCCTGCTTCTGCAGGTCGGCGATCCGGCCGTCCCAGACGGTGGACATGGTCACCTCCTGGCGGCTGAGGAGCACACCGGGGAGCGGGCCGCTGTCCCAGAACTTCTTGATGTCGGAGCGGAGCCGGGTCAGTACCTTGAAGGCGCGGTCCAGGTCGAGCGGGTACAGCTTGTCCATCGGGACGCCGTCGGCCAGCAGCGCGAACTCCAGCTCGGGCAGGTCGGCGTCCGGGTTGCACATCGAGCGGCTGCCCTTGAACCCCTTGGTGTCCCAGAAGTCCGCCCACGACTGCGGCTTGCGGCCGTCGAAGGCGTCGGTGCGGTAGGCCATGCACTGGCCGTAGAAGCTGTTGCCGACGGCGTGGCCGGTGATCTGGTTGTCGGGGATCCTGGCGCTCTTCAGGCTCTTGATCCGTTCGGTGTCCAGCTCCTCCAGGGCGTCCTGGGCCACGAACTTGAGGTGGTCCATCATCGAGTTGTTGATGAGGTCGAACTGGGGCCGGCCCTGCTTGATCTGGGCCAGCATCTGGGTGCCCTGGAGGTTGACGACCTGGACGCCGATGCCGGTCTCCCGGGTGAACGGCGTGTAGACCGCCTTCTGGAGGGCTTCGCCGTAGGTACCGCCGCTGTCGCGGACGACCACCGACTTGCCGCCGGCCTTGCCGCCGCCGGACGAGGCGCGGCTGGTGCCGGTGCCGCAGGCGGCGAGGGAGGGCAGGGCGGCGAGAGCGGCGATGCCGCCTGCTCCGCGCAGGAGCGCTCTGCGGCCGATTGCTGGATCACTCATGACAAATCTCCTGAACTGGCGCGTGGAGGGCCGGATGAGCGGGGGGTGAGGGGGGGGGATCGGAAGGTTGGTCGGGAGGAGGCCGGTCAGTCGCTGGGCTGGGCGATGGCGGCGAGTTCCGCACCGGGGGCGACGGTGAGACCGTTCATGCCGTAGAGGATCCGGCCGGTGGCCGGGGAGGTGACCTTGTGTTCGCTGCCGTCGGCCGGGTCGATGACGCGGCCGATGGTCTGGCCCTCGCTCACCTCGTCGCCGGTGACGGCGTCCGGGTACCAGAGGCCGGTGGCCGGGGAGACCACCGAGCCGGTCCAGACCCAGTCGCGTGGGGGCACGGCCACGGGTGCGGTGTGCTGCGGCTCTGCGACGACCCCGAGGTGGTGCAGCATGCGGTACAGGCCGTCGAGCAGGGTCCGGGTCTGCTCGGGGTGGCGTTCGCCGAGCCGGCCGGTCTCGACGAGGATGGCCGGGATGCCCAGCCGGGCGGCCGCGGCGTGGCTGTTGCCCCCCTCGGCGTTGCGGCCGAACAGGACCCGCTCGTAGCCGACGGAGTGGGCCAGCGCCCGTGTCCTGGCGTCGAGTTCCGCGTCGGAGGTCAGCCGGTAGCCCACGAAGTCGAGCAGGGTCTCGTCGATGCCGCCGCTGTGCAGGTCCGCGTAGGCGTCGGCGCCGGCGATGACGTTCTCGAAGAGCCAGGCGGCCAGGCGCTCGGTGGGGCCTCCTTCCCGGTCGCCGGGGAAGACGCGGTTGATGTTGACGTCGTCCAGCGGGGACTTGCCCAGGCGGCCGTCGTACACCGCCGGCGGGTTGGCCACCGGGCAGATCACCACCTGGCCGCCCACGTCGTCCGGGTCCAGGATTCCGCCGAGCCGGGTGGCCGCGTCGACGCCGACGAACTCGCCGCCGTGGACACCGCCGGTGATGACGACCCGGGGGCCGGGACGGGAGCCGTTGACGAGGACCAGGGGGATCTCGACGGTCGTGATGCCGAGGTCCACGGGGATCGTGCCCCGGGTCTTGCGGCCCGGTTCGGCCCTCAGCGCTCCGATGGTCAGTGTCATGTCGTACCTCGTTCAGGCCGCGGTGCGGCTGTGGGTGCTGATGAAGTCGATCGGCTGGGAGGTGCGGCCCTCCAGGGCGAGGTCGGCGGCGATGTCACCGAAGGCCGGCGACAGCTTGAAGCCGTGACCGGAGAACCCGGCGAGCAGTACGACGTCGTCGGCGCCGGGCAGCGAGCCGATCAGCGGGCGGCTGCTCTCGGTGTAGCCCTCCATGTAGACGGCCAGGCGGGTCGGGTCCGGGTGCAGGTCGGGCATGTGGCGGCGGATCAGCTCGGTGAAGATCTCCAGTTCCTCCGGCCGGACGGTGCGGTCCAGCGCGTTGGGGTCGCCCGCGGGCTCGTGCAGGGCGCGGGACAGGCCGAGCTTGACGGAGACGCCGTCCGGTGAGGGCAGTCCGTAGCAGTGCGTGGGAGCCGTGCGGATGAAGGCGGGGCGCTCCTCACCGAACCAGGCGTCAGTGGTGGGCACGTACCAGGCGCTGATGAGACGGCGGATGTCCACCTCCCACGGCAGGTCGGGCAGCAGGTCGTTCACCCAGGGGCCGACGGTGACGACGGCGGTGTCGAAGCGCTCGCTGCCGGCGTCGGTGCGGATCTCCACCCCGTTCGCGAGGGGGACGATCTCACGGACCGGGGTGTAGCGGTGGATACGGGCGCCCAGCTGCTCGGCGCGGCGGGCGGCGGTCTGGACGGTCAGCTCGGGCCGGATGAAGCCGGCACGGCGGTCCAGTACGGCCGCGTCACCGTCCTGCAGCCGGTGCTGCGGGAAGCGCTTGGCCATCGCCTCGGCGTCGAGCGCCTCGTGGTCGAGTCCGTGCTCGGCGATGGAGTGGAGGACGGTGGCCATCTGCTGGTGCTCGGTGGGCCCCATCAGCAGGCAGCCGGTCAGGCGGCGCAGCTCGCGGCCGGTCTCCTGCTGGAGCTGCTCCCACAGCGAGTCGGCGTGCTTGAGCAGCGGGACGTACCGGGAGTCCTCGAAGTGCGCGCTGCGGAAGATCCGGCTCTCGCCGCCGGCCGCGCTGCGGTCGTGACCAGGGGCGAAGCGGTCGTAGGCGACGACTTCCGCGCCACGGGCGGCGAGCCGCCAGGCGGCCTGACTGCCCATCGTTCCCACGCCGACGACGGCGACGCGCTTCCTGGCAGCTGACACGGGGCTTTCCTTTCGTATCGCAGGGGCGCATGCTGAGCCCCTGCGTGAGGCTGTTCGATTCGAGGGTGTCTGGGCGGCGATCGGGCCCTTCGGGGCCCTCCGACTGCATTCGCCCGGTTCTCGGAGTCCGGCTCACATCTTCCGGCGGATCTCCCGGAGAGCCGTGCCACATTGTGGAATGCTGTGCTAGAATCTGGCACAGAGAATGACAGCGGCTCCGGAGGGAGTCAAGAGGGTGTCCACAAGAGATTCCGAGGATTAACAGGGGGAAACCGGATGGAAATGAAGAGCGTCACCAGGTCGCTGCGCATCCTGGAGGCGGTCGCCCAGCATCAGCCGGTCACCGTGGGGGAATTGACGAAGATCTTCGGCCTGCCGAAGTCGACCGTGCAGCGCACGCTGGTCACGCTGGCCGAGGCCGGCTGGCTGCGGGCCAACCGCAGGGATACCACCCGCTGGGAGATCGGCGCCCGCGTCCTGGCCGTACGGCCCGCCGCACTCCAGGGGTCCAGCCTGTTCGCCGCCGCGCGCGAGCCCATGGTCCGGCTCCGGGACGCGGTGAACGAGACGATCCACCTGTCGGTGCCGGACGCCCTGCAATGCATGGTCGTGGTGGACCGCGTGGACTGCGGTCACGCCGTACGGACGTTCCACACCGTCGGCGACACCTCGCCCCTGCACGCCACCGCGACCGGGCGCGCCGTCCTGGCACAGCTGCCGAAGCAGGACGTCGAGGAACTCATCGAGCAGGGCCTGGAGCGTTACAGCGACACGACGCCCGCGGACCCCGACGAACTGCGCGCCGAGCTGGACCGGATCCGGGCCGACGGCTACGCGGTGAACCGCAACCAGTACCGGCCGGGCGTGTGCGCGATCGCCGCGCCGGTCCTCGACGAGGAGGGCACCCCGCTGGCCACGGTGGCCATCTCGATGCCCGACTCCCGCTACGACGAGGACCGGCTGCCCGAGTGGGGCCGCCTGGTCGCCGGCACGGCAGCGGAGATCACAGGGCGCCGGCTGGGCGCCTGAACGACAGCACGACATCACAAAGGGCCGGCCCTCAGGGGCCGGTCCTTTTCACGTTCGCATCTGTCGCGTCGGGGCTCTTCGCGTCGCGGCCGGTGTCGCCACCCTGTGCCCGGCCGGGGGGAAGGCCGGGCACAGGGGGCTGCCCCGCGGAGGGCAGGCGCGGTCAGGGCGCTACCACCGTTCATCACCGCGGGGGCGCGGATTCCCGAGCATGCCATATAGTGGAACGCCATGCTAGAATCCGGCACGATCATGCCTCGTGGCTCCGGACGGAGTCAAGTGGTGAGACCGGCGAACGAGAACTGACGGTGCCCCCTGTGGAAATGAAGAGTGTGACCAGGTCGCTGCGTGTCCTGGAGGCGGTGGCCCACCACCAGCCCGTGACGGTGGGCGAGTTGACGAAGCTCTTCGGGCTGCCCAAGTCGACGGTCCAGCGCACGCTGCTCACCCTGAACGAGGCGGGCTGGCTGCGGGCGAACCGCCAGGACACCACCCGGTGGGAGATCGGCGCCCGGGTACTCGCCGTACGCCCGGCGGCGCTCCAGGGCTCAAGCCTGTTCGCGGCGGCGCGAGAACCCATGATCCGGCTGCGGGACGCGCTGAACGAAACCATCCATCTGTCGGTGCCGGACGCGTTGCAGTGCATGGTCGTCGTGGACCGGGTGGACTGCGCGCACGCGGTGCGGACGTACTACACGATCGGCGACACCTCTCCCCTGCACGCCACCGCGACCGGGCGCGCCATCCTGGCCCACCTGCCGCCCTCGGACGTGAACGAACTGGTCGAGCACGGGCTGGAGCGCTACAGCGACGCGACGATGGTCGATCCGGTCGGGCTGCGTGCCGAACTGAAGCGGGTGCGCGCCGACGGCTACGCCCTCAACCGCAACCAGTACCGTCCCGATGTCTGCGCGATCGCCGCGCCCGTCCTGGACGAGGACGGCAGACCGCTGGCCTCCGTGGCCGTCTCCATGCCCGACTCCCGCTACGACGCGGACCGGCTGGACGAGTGGGGCAGCCTGGTCGCCGGCACGGCAGCGGAGATCACAGGGCGCCGACTGGGCGCATAGCGCGATGCCCCCTGGTGCGACCGGCACCAGGGGGCATGGCTACCTCGTGATCAGGCCCGCGGCCTGCGCACCACTGCCGCGAGGGCGTCCACGCAGCGGTGCCCTTCTGCGATGTCAGGGGAGGCGGGCCGCCTCGGCGGTGGCATCGTCACCGCACGGGCACAGCGACGTACTGGTACTCCAGGAACTCGTCGATCCCCACCCGGCCGCCCTCACGCCCGAGCCCGGACTGCTTGACCCCGCCGAACGGAGCCGCCGGGTTGGAGACGAGGCCGGTGTTCAGACCCACCATGCCCACCTCCAGTCCTTCGCTGACGCGCAGACCGCGGTCCAGACCCTGCGTGAAGACATAACCGACGAGACCCCAGGGGGTGTCGTTGGCTCGGCGCAGGACCTCGTCCTCGTCGTCGAAGGTGAGGATCGCGGCGACCGGGCCGAAGATCTCCGTGTCCATCAGACGGCTCTCGGGAGAGACATCCGCGAGCACGGTCGGCGGGTAGAAGCAGCCGGGCCCTTCCGGAGTGCGCCCGCCGACGAGCACCTGAGCACCGCGCTCCACCGCGTCGGCCACCAGTTCCTCCACCTTGGCACGCCCGGCGGCGTCGATCAGCGGGCCGACATCGACGCCGTCCCGGGTGCCTGGGCCCACCACGAGGGCGCCCATCCGCTCGGCGAGTCGCCGTCCGAACTCGTCGGCGACCGAGCGGTGGACGAAGAAGCGGTTGGCGGCGGTGCAGGCCTCGCCCATGTTGCGCATCTTGGCGACCATCGCCCCGTCCACGGCGACGTCCAGGTCGGCGTCGTCGAAGACGATGAAAGGCGCGTTCCCGCCCAGTTCCATCGAGGTGCGCACGACGGTGTCGGCGCACTGCGCGAGCAGCAGCCGGCCGACGGCGGTGGAACCGGTGAAGGACAGCTTGCGGATCCGGCCGCCGCGCAGCAGCGGCTCGCACACCTCACCGGCGCGGGAGGTGGTGACGACGTTCAGCACGCCGTCCGGCAGGCCCGCCTCCTTGAGGATCCCGGCCAGCGCCAGGCTGGACAGCGGGGTCTGCGGGGCGGGTTTGAGGATCATCGTGCAGCCCGCCGCGATCGCCGGGCCGATCTTGCGGGTGCCCATGGCCAGCGGGAAGTTCCACGGCGTGATCAGCAGGCAGGGGCCGACCGGGCGGCGGGAGAGCAGCATGCGGTTACGGCCGTCCGGCAGGGTGCCGCAGCCGCCGTCGATACGGACGGCCTCCTCGGAGAACCAGCGGAAGAACTCGGCGGCGTACGCCACCTCTCCCCTGGCCTCGGCGAGCGGCTTGCCCATCTCGGACGTCATCAGGTGGGCGAGCTCGTCGGTGCGTTCCAGGATGAGCTCGTGGGCGCGGCGCAGGATCTCGCTGCGTGCCCGGGGCGCTGTGCCGGCCCAGTCGGGCTGGGCCTGGACGGCCGCCTCCTCGGCGAGCCGGGCGTCCTTGGGGCCGGCGTCGGCGACGTGGCAGAGGATCTCACCGGTGGCGGGGTCGTCGACGGGCATGGTGGCGCCGTCCGCGGCATCCACCCAGGCACCGCCGATGAACAACTGAGTCAGTACCTCGGTCATGTCGTCTCTCCTGGTTGATCGGCGGCGGGGTCGAGGAGTTCGGCGAGGTGCAGGGCGCGGATGCCCTGGTCGCCGGCGAGGTGGTCGATCTGGGCGGCGCAGCTGAAGCCGTCGGCGACGACGGATCGGCCGTCGAGTGCGTCGAGGCGCGGTGTGAGGGCGAGGTCGGCGACGGCGATGGAGGTGTCGTAGTGCTGGGCTTCGAAGCCGAAGTTGCCGGCGAGTCCGCAGCAGCCCTCGGCCTCGTCGACGCTGCCTACGCCCAGGCGGCGCAGCAGGTCGGCGGGGCGGCGGCCCTTGAAGGTGGCGTACTCGTGGCAGTGGGTCTGGAGCACGACGTTCTGGGGCAGTGGCGGTGGGGTCCAGCCATCGTCGGCGAGATCGGTCAGTGCCCCGGTGAAGGTCTGTACGCGGTCCGCCACGCGCCGGGCGGCCTCGGTGCCGAGGAGTTCGGGTACGTCGCGTTTGAGGGCGGCGGCGCAGCTGGGTTCGGCCACGATGATGGGCCGGTCGTCGCCGTCGTCGAGAGCGGTGACCGTGCGGTCCATGATCTTGCGGGCCGTGGCGAGCTGGCCGGTGCTGACCCAGGTCAGTCCGCAGCACAAGCCGTCCTGGGGGGTGCAGGGGATTCCGGCGTCGGCGAGCACCCGGCTCGCGGCTCCTGCGACCTGGGGGCGGAAGGCGCGGGTGAAGCTGTCGACGAAGAGGATGGCCTTGGCCGGTTCGCTGGGTTTCGCCGCCTGGAGGGTTTTGCGCAGGGTGCGGCGGGAGGCGAAGGCGGGGATCCTGCGCTGGGTGGTGACGCCGCCCAGGCGGGCCAGGAGCTTGCCGAGCGGGCCGCGCAGCAGCAGGTTGAGCGGGCGGGCGGCGTATCCGGCCAGGGCCGAGGTCTTCGGCAGCCAGCCGAGGGAGTAGTGGGAGCGGGGGCGCAGGCGGCCCTTGTAGTGCTGGTGGAGGAACTCGGCCTTGTAGGTGGCCATGTCGACACCCACCGGGCAGTCGCTGGAGCAGGCCTTGCAGGACAGGCACAGGTCGAGGGCGTCGCGCACCTCGGTGGAGCGCCAGCCCTCTGTCACTGTCTCGCCGCGGACCATCTCCTGGAGCATGCGGGCCCGGCCGCGGGTGGAGTCGTTCTCCTCGCCCGTGGCCCGATAGCTCGGGCACATCACCCCGCCCGCGTCACTGCGGCAACGGCCGACACCGACACACCGGCGCACCGCACCGGCGAAGCCGTCCTCGTCATGCGGAAAGGTGAACTTGGCTTCTACCAAAGGAAGTTCG
Organism: Streptomyces qaidamensis; assembly: GCF_001611795.1. Lineage (NCBI taxonomy): Bacteria > Bacillati > Actinomycetota > Actinomycetes > Kitasatosporales > Streptomycetaceae > Streptomyces > Streptomyces qaidamensis. Next base: position 845,919 of record NZ_CP015098.1, read on the forward strand.
CGCAGCGCGAGGTCGGCGTCGAGCGGCGCGGGATCGACGATCACCCCGGGGTTGAGCAGCCCGTGGGGGTCGAAGACCTGCTTGAACGCGGCGAACGCGGCGATCATGCGGTGGCTGTACATGACCTTCAGCAGTTCGCTGCGGGCGCGTCCGTCACCGTGCTCACCCGACAGGGTGCCGCCGTGCTCGACGACCAGCGCGGCGGCCTCGGTGAGGAAGCGGCGCATGACCTCCCGGCCCGTCTCGCTGGCCAGGTCGAAGTCGATCCGCACGTGGACGCATCCGGCGCCGAAGTGCCCGTACAGCACACCGGTCAGCTGGTGGGAGGCGAGCAGCTTGCGGAAGCCGCGCAGGTAGGCGGACAGATTCTCCGGGGCGACGGCCGCGTCCTCCCAGCCCGGCCAGGACTCCCCGCCGTCGACGAGCCGGGCGGCGAGCCCGGCCCCGTCCTCGCGCACCCGCCACAGCGACCGTCGCTCCGCCGGGCTCTGCACGACCCGGCCCCCGGTCAGCCGCCCCAGGTCCTTCAGTACGCCGAGCAACTCGGCGGCCCGCGCGTTCACCTCGGCCTGGTCGTCGCCTTCGAGCTCGACATACAGCCAGGCCCGCCCCTCGGGCAGGCCGGTGACGGAATCGGCCCCGCGGCGGGCGCGCATGGTGGCGACGATCGCCTCGTCCATTCCCTCCACCGCACTCGGCGAGAAGCGCAGGATCTCCGGCACGTCCTCAGCCGCCTGGACCACATCCTCGTAGCCCAGGGTCAGCAGGGTGGATGCCTGTGCGGTCGCCACCAGGCGGACCGTCGCGGCGGTGACGACCGCACAGGTGCCCTCGGTGCCCACCAGGGCGCGGGCCAGGTCGAAGCCGTTCTCCGGCAGGAGGTGGTGGAGCTGATAACCCGAGACCTGCCGCGGGATGCGGCCCAGCTCGGTCCGGAGCAGCGCCAGGTTCTCACCGACCAGACGCTTGAGATCGGCTTCCAGCCGGGCGACCGGCCCGGCATCGCCAGGATCGACCGGGTGCAGCCCTGCGTGGTCGGCGACGGCCCGCACGCCGTCAGCCGTCACGATCTCCAGCGACACCACATGCCCGCTGGTCCGCCCGTCGCGCACCGACCGGTTCCCGCACGCGTCATTGCCGATCATCCCGCCGAGGGTGCAGCGGCTGTGCGAGGACGGGTCCGGGCCGAAGTCCAGCCCGTGCAACGCGGTGGCGGAGCGCAGCGCGTCCAGCACCACCCCCGCCTCGACCCGCGCCGTGCGCGCCTCGACGTCGATGTCCAGGATCCGGTTCATGTACCGGGAGAAGTCCAGCACCACCCCCGGCCCGACGGCGTTGCCCGCCATGCTCGTGCCGCCGCCCCGGGCCGTGACCGGCACACCCGCCTCACGGCAGGCCCGCAGCACCGCGACCACGTCGTCGGCTGTGCGCGGGAAGGCCACCGCCCGCGGCGGCACACGGTAGTTGGAGGCGTCGTAGGCGTACGGACCGGTGGCACCTACCCCGGTCTCCACCCGCAGACCGGGCGCGAACTCGGCGAGGCGCGCCTTGAGACCCGCCAGGTCGCGGGTGGCGGTGGTCATCGCTCTCCGGCTCCCGACGTGCCGGCCTCGACCGCGTTCGTCCAGGCCTGAAGGCCCTCGTCGACGCCCGCCTCGTCGATCACGAGTGCCGGGATCATGCGGACGACCTGGTTCGAGGCGCCGCACAGCAGCAGGAGCAGGCCCTCGTCGATCGCGGCGCGCTGCACGCGGGCCGCGGTCTCGGAGTCGGGGCTGCCGTCCTCGGTGACGAACTCGGTGGCGAGCATGAGGCCGAGGCCGCGGACGTCGCCGATGCCCGGGGTCCGGTCGGCCACGGCCTCCAGGCCCTGGCGGAGCCGCTTGCCCATGGCCTCGGCGTTCTCGACGAGCTTCTCGTCGCGTACGACGTCGAGCGTCGCGCAGGCGGCGGCGCAGGCCACGGCGTTGGCGCCGTACGTGCCGCCCTGCGAGCCGGGCCAGGCCTTGGTCATCAGTTCCTCGGAGGCGGCGATGCCGGAGAGGGGAAAACCGCTGGCCAGGCCCTTGGCGGTGACGAGGATGTCGGGGGTGACGCCGAAGTGGTCGTGGCCCCAGAAGCGGCCGGTGCGGCCGACTCCGGTCTGCACCTCGTCGAGGATCAGCAGGAAGCCGTGCCGGTCCGCCCGTTCCCGCAGGCCCTCCATGAAGGCGCGGTTCGCGGGCACGTAGCCGCCCTCGCCGAGGACCGGCTCGACGATGATCGCTGCCGTGTCTGCGGGCGACGAGATCGTCTGGAGGGTGTAGTCGAGTTCCTTCAGGGCGAAGCGGGTGGCGGTCTCCTCGTCCCAGCCGTACCGGAAGGCCGTCGGGAACGGGGTGACGACCACGCCGCTCATCAGCGGCGAGAACCCGGACCGGAAGCGGATGCCGGAGGTGGTCATGGAGGCGGCGGCGACCGTACGGCCGTGGAAGCCGCCGTGGCAGACGATGACGTTCGGCCGGCCGGTGGCCTGGCGGGCCAGCCGCAGCGCCGCCTCGACGGCCTCGCTGCCGGAGTTGGTGAAGAACAGGCTGTCCAGGCCGGCCGGCAGCACCTCGCCCAGCTTGTCGACCAGGCGGCGCAGCGGCTGGTGCATGACGGTCGTGTACTGGCCGTGGATCAGCGTGCCCACCTGCTCCTGTGCCGCCGCCACGACCTTGGGGTGGCAGTGCCCGGTGCTGGTGACGCCGATGCCGGCGGTGAAGTCGAGGTAGCGGCGGCCGTCCTCACCGTAGAGGTGGACGCCCTCGCCCCGGTCCGCCACGACGGGCGTGGCCTGGCGAAGGTGCGGCGACAGTGCGGTCATGGTGTCTCCCGGCCGTACGACGAGGTCTGGTTGCTTGGCTCAGCTCCGGTTACCGAGCATCCAAGCCGCCGCGAAACGCGACAACGCGTGATCTGTCCAGCCGGAACCCGTTGTTCGGACGTTGTGTCAACCGCCGGACCCCCCAGGCACCGCCTGCCCCTCCGGTGGACAGCTCTTGCGCAGGTCAGCCCCGCTTGTCAGAGTGACCGGGCACGCAGGGAGGCCCCGTGACCGTTCACCCCCCGCCGGCCGGCCGTGACTCCGCCCCGGCCGGTCGCGCACCGACCCTGGCCGACGTCCTCGCCCTGCCGGTCCTGGCCGCCGGACAGCCCCAGGTCGTCACGGGCCTGACCGAGCTGGACCGGCCGGTGCGCTGGGTTCACATCACCGAGCTGACGGACCCGGCCTCCTTCCTCAAGGGCGGCGAGCTGGTCCTGACGACGGGCATGCCGCTGCCCGAGGACGCCGCGGGGGTCCGCCGGTACGTCGACGAACTCACCGAGGTGGGGGCTGCCGCCCTGGTCATCGAACTCGTACGCCGCTACCACCGGCCGCCCGACGCCCTCGTGCAGGCGTGCCGGGCCCGGGGGCTGCCCCTGGTCACCCTCGCCCGGGACGTCAACTTCCTGGAGGTCACCCAGGTCGTGCACGCGCTGATCCTCGGCAACCAGACCGACGCGATGCGGCGGACGCAGCGGATCCACGAGGCCTTCACGGCTCTGACGTTGCGCGGGGCGGGGCCGGAGGACGTGGTGCGCGCGGCGGCGGAGATGAGCGGCCGGACGGTCGTGCTGGAGAACCTGGTGCACCAGGCGCTGATCTGCGAGCCCTCGGGGAGCACGGTGGAGGAGGCGCTCGGGGACTGGGAGCGGCGCTCCCGGGCGGCCGAGCCCGGCGACCGCACCGAGGTGGGCGGCCCGGAGGGGTGGCTCACCGCCCCCGTCTCCTACCAGGGCGAACGCTGGGGGCGACTGGCCATGCTGCCCGCCGACGGGCCGGTTTTCGGTCCGGAGCACGTCACCGTGCTGGAGCGGACGGCGATGGCCCTGACCGTGGCCCGGCTCATCCACTCCACGCCATGGGAGCACACGGCCCACCGCAACGCCCTGCGCGAGCTGGCGGAGCAACGCCACCCCGCCGAGGACGTCCGGGCCCGCTGCGCCGCGCTGGGTCTGCCCACGGAGGCCGGCGTCTTCCTGGCCGTCCTCGTGGATCTGGGACCCGGAGGGGCGGGCGCCGAGCCGGAGACCCGACTGCACCGGGAGCTGCGGTCGGCCGGGGTCCCGGCGCTGGTCGGCGAACTGTCCCCGCGCCGCCTGGGTGTCCTGCTGGCCCTGCGGCCTGCCCAGCCCTGGCGGCCCGTGGCCGAACGCCTCAGCCGCACCGCGCTGGCGCTGGCGCCGGAGGCGATCGTCGGCGTGGGCTCGGAGGTGGCGGATCTCGCCGACAGCGCACGCTCGTTCCGGGAGGCGGCCCGGGTCATAGAGGCCACCCCGCCCGGCCAGCCCCTCCCCGCGGACCGTTCCTTCCACGAGCTGCCGGACATCGGCCTGCCCCGGCTGCTGTACGCGCTGCGCGAGGACACCCGGATCCAGGACTACACGGAGCGCCGGCTGGGCCGGCTCATCGACCACGACACCCGGCACGGTACCGACCTGCTGGCGACCCTGGGCCACTACCTCGACGCCGCCGGCAACAAAACCACGGCGGCCCGTCGCGGCGGCCTGTCCAGGGAGACCCTGTACCAGCGGCTGCGCACCATCGAGCGCCTCCTCGACACCGACCTCGAATCCGGCGAGCGCCGCACCGAACTCCACGTGGCCCTCACGGCGTTGCGGGTCCTGCGCGCCGACCGGGGGCCGCATCCCCTGTAACGCTTCGCCCGTCCCGTTCCAAGAACAAGTGACAGGCACCTGTCGACGAGAAGGGGACATCGGTGGACGACGCGGAACGGTTACGGAGTGGGCCCGCTGCGGCAGTCGGCGACCCGCGGCTCTTCGAGGACTTCTACCGGCGCCATGTCGACGCGGTGCTGCGCTTCGTGGCCCGGCGAGTGGACGACCCGCACACGGCGGCCGATCTGACGGCCGAGATCTTCCTCGCCGTTCTCGACTCGGCCGGCACCTACCGCCCGCACCTCGGCAGCGAAACGGCGTGGCTGTACGGCATCGCCCGTAACGTCGTGTCGTCGGAGCGCCGCCGGGTCGCCCGGGAGACCGCACGCGATCTGCGCATCTCGGGGCGGCGGTTGCTGGAGCCGGACGACATCGCCCGCATCGAGGACAAGCTCGACGCGGAGAGCCCCGGGCGGCGCGTCCTGGCCGCGCTGGCGATGCTCCCCGAGGGCGAGCGGGCCGTCATGGAACTGGTCGCGGTCGATCAGCTCACGGTCACCGAGGCCGCGGCCGCCCTGGGCATCCGCCAGGTCACGGCCCGGGTCCGGCTGCACCGGGCGCGCAAGGCGCTGCGCGAGGAGACGGACTGCCGGACCGCACAGACGGCGGAGGCATCGCTGGTGCACGTCGCGAGGGGGGAAGCATGAGCACGAGGACGACGTTCGAGGACCGGCTGCTGGGTGAGTTGAAGAAGGAGATCGAGCTGCGCGGAGCCGGGTCCGGAGCGGACACCGGCACGACGACGGCTCCGGTGCGCCGCCGGTTCGCCCCGGTCCGCATCGTCATGCTGGCGGCCTGCGCGGCGGCGTTGGCCGCCACGGTGACGATGCCCGGCTCGCCCGCCGAACCCAGCGCGTTCGCGGTGGCACGCCACGACGACGGCAGTGTCGAACTCACCGTCAGCAAACAGGGCTTCGGCATCGACGACCAGCTGGAACTCGCCGAACGCATGCGCCCGTGGGGCATTCGGGTGGACGTGGTCGCTCCCGGGGACATGTGCAGTTCGTGGGAGATCCCCCGGGTCATGGTCCTCACCGCCGAAGGCGACCCCATCCGCGCCTGGCCCGTCACCCTGCGCCGCGGCAGCACGCTGGTGATCGAGAACTCCTGGGGCGAGCCGGTTCCCAGGGACGAGATCGAGCACTACGAGGTCAAGCCCTGCACACGGTGAGCGGGCGGCTGGGCCGGCTCGACGCGCTGCGCGGACTCGCGGCACTCGTCGTGGTGTTCGACCACTCGTCGCACACCTTCATGCCGGAATTGCGCGGGGAGTTGATGCCGCAGTTCAACACCAGTCGCTACGGCATCATGGTGTTCTTCCTGGTGAGCGGCTACATCATCCCGGCGTCGCTGGAACGCCGGGGCTGTGTCCGGGCGTTCTGGATCGGGCGGGTCTTCCGGATCTACCCGCTGTGGGCGGCTGTCGTCGGGGGGCTCCTCGTCATCGACTTTCTCGGTCTCGCCGAGGTACGGGGCTTCGACGGGCAGAGCGTGGTCGCCGTGGCCGTGGCACACGCCGTCTTGCTCCAGGAGTTGCTGGGGACGCCGAATCTGCTGCTCGTCCTGTGGACGCTGTCGTACGAGATGTGCTTCTACCTGCTGGTCGTCGCGCTCTTCACGGTGCGGCAGCATCAGCGGTCCGCGGCGGTCGCCGTCGTCTTCGCCGTGCTCGCGGCGGTGAGCGTCACGGCAGGAGCCGGGCTGCCGGTCTCCGCCCTGTCGGGTGCGGTCGGCTCCGGCCCTCTGATCGCGTGTGCGTCGATCGGCATGGGGGCCGCCCTCTGCTGTGCGAGCGCCGGGTCACCCGGACTGCGGTTGTTCGGCGGTGTGCTGGGCGGAGCCCTGGCGCTCGTCCTGGTTGTGTTCAACGGCACGGTCCCCCTGTGGGAGGGCCTGGTGATCCTGGCCGTGATGTTCCTCGGTACGGCCGTCCACCGTGCCGAACACGGCCTGATCACCTGGCGGTGCGCGGCGGGCACCGCCGTCCTGGTGGTCGGGGGTGCCGTGGCCAGTGCCTACCGGTACGGCGACGGCCACCACTTCACCCGGCGGGGCTGGATCGTGGCCTTCCTGCTGGCCGTGCTCACCTTCGCGGCCGCGTCGGCGTCGCGCCACCGCCGCATACCGGTGCCGCTGACCGGTCTCGGCACGATCAGCTACTCGGTCTATCTGGTGCATCCGGTGCTGCTGGCGGCGGTCGACGGCACCGTGGGCCGACGGCGGCAGGACAGCCTCGTACACGAAGTGGCCTTCCTCGCCGTGCTGTTGCCCCTGTGCGTGCTGACCCACCGGTACGTCGAAGCGCCCGCCCAGGCCTGGGGCCGGAGGGCGGCGCACCACCCGGGGGATCAGGTGTCGAAGTCCACCGTCAGCTCCCCGGACACCGGGAACGACTGGCAGGTGAGGACGTAGCCGGCGTCGACCTCGGACGGTTCGAGGGCGAAGTTGCGGCGCATGTCGGCCTTGCCGTCGGTGACCTGGGCGCGGCAGGTGCCGCAGACACCGCCCTTGCAGGCGAAGGGCAGGTCGGGGCGGGTCTGTTGGGCCCCTTCCAGGATGGTGCGGTCGCGGGGCAGCGGGGACGTGGTGGAGCGGCCGTCGAGGGTGACGGTGACCTGGCTGACCGGGCCGGTGGGGCCGCTCTCGGCGTGGTGGACCTCGCGGACGGGCTCGTCGTCGGCGTAGAAGAGCTCCTGGTGGACGCGGTCGGCGGGGACGCCGAGGCCGGTGAGGACCTCCTGGGCGGCGCGGACCATGCCGTGCGGGCCGCACAGCCACCAGTGGTCGGCGGACTCCACGTCGACCAGGGCGTCCACGAGGGCGGAGAGCCGCTCGGCGTCGAGGCGGCCGGACAGCACCTCGGCCTCGCGGGGCTCGCGGGACAGGACGTGGGCGAGTTGGAACCGCGTCGGGTAGAGGTCCTTCAGGTCGGCGAGTTCGTCGGCGAACATCACCGTGCCGGTGCGGCGGTTGCCGTAGAGGAGGGTGACGCGCGAACGGGAGTCGGCGGCCAGGACGGACTCGGCGATGGAGACCATGGGGGTGATGCCGGAGCCGGCGGCGATCAGGACGTGGTGGCCGTGGGTGGTCAGGTCGGGGGTGAAGGCGCCGGTGGGCGCCATGACCTGCACGGTGTCGCCGGGGCGTACGTCCCGCACCAGCCAGGAGGAGAACAGGCCGCCCGGCACCACCCGGACGCCGATGCGCGGTGCCGTGCCGGCGGGGGCGCAGATCGAGTAGGAGCGGCGCTCGTCCCGGCCGTCGATGTCGCGGCGCAGGGTAAGGGACTGGCCGGGCGCGAAGGTGAACTCCTCGGCCAGCTCGGCCGGGATGTCGAAGCTGACGGCTGCCGCGTCCTCGCACAGCGGCTGCACGGCGGCGACCCGCAGGGGGTGGAAGACCGGACGTCGGCGGGCACGCGGGCGCGGCGCCGGGGCGGGGGCCGGCTCCATCAGGTCCTCCATCAGATCTCCTTGACGTACTCGAACGGCTCGCGGCAGGCGAGGCAGCGCCACAGGGACTTGCAGGACGTGGCGCCGAAGCGGGAGGTCTCCTCGGTGTCGGGGTGACCGCAGCGGGGGCAGGGCACCGAGCGGCGGGTCGCCGACAGGACGAGCGGGACCGGGCCGGCGGCGTGCGCGGGCGCTGCGCCGGGCGGGGCGATGCCGTGCTCGGCGAGCTTGCGCCGGCCGGCGGCCGTGATCCAGTCACTGCTCCACGGCGGGTCGAGGACCGTGCGGATCTCCACGCGCGCGTACCCCGCCTCGCGCAGCCGGGCGGCCACGCCCGCGCGCATCTCCGCCATCGCTGGACAGCCCGAGTAGGTCGGGGTCAGGCTCGCGACCACCGTGCCGTCCTCGGTCAGTGACACCTCGCGCAGCACTCCGAGGTCGGCCAGGGTGAGCATGGGCAGTTCGGGATCGGGCACCTGCTCGGCGATGCGCCGGGCCCGTCGCGCGTCCAGGAGTGCCGTCACCATGTCGCCCCCGGGTGGGCGCGGGCCACACCCTGCAACTCGGCCAGCAGCGGGGCGAGATGCTCGGTGTGCTCCCCGGTGCGGCCCGAGCCGGGCAGCGGGCGGTAGACGGGCATGGGCAGCCCGGCCGCCTCGGTGACCTGACGCAGCACCGCGACGACCTCGTCCCGGACGTCGTACGCCGTGAACAGCTCGCCCAGGTAGGGCGCCACCTGCTCCTGCGCCTTGCGCATCCGGCGGTGCGACTCCTCGGTGCCGTCGCCCAGGCGCACGGCCCACTCGGCCGCGTACTGGCGGTGGTAGGCCAGCTCCTTCACGCCCTTGGCGGCGATCGCCGCGAGCACCGGGTCGCCGTGGGCGGTGAGCCGCTCGAAGTGCGCGAGGCGCCAGCTGGCGAGCACCAGCAGCCGCACGACGGTGAACGCGAAGTCGCCGTTGGGGAGTTCGGCCAGGCGCACGTTGCGGAAGTCGCCGGCGTCGCGGAAGTAGGCGTAGGCGTCCTCGTCGCGGCCGGTGCCGTCGACCTGGCCCGCGCGGGAGTACAGCAGGCGGGCCTGGCCGAGCAGGTCGAGCCCGATGTTGGCCAGCGCCACCTCCTCCTCCAGCTCGGGGGCGCGGGTGGTCCACTCGGCGAGCCGCTGGGCGGAGACCAGGGCGTCGTCGGCCAGCGTGACGCAGAGGGCGGCCAGTTCACCGGCGTCCACGTCGTCGGGCACCGTGGTGTCGACGCCGTGCAGGGGGTCCTCGAAGCCGGTGCCGTAGGCCCAGCGGGTGTCGTCCTCGTGACCCTCGGCGAGGGTCATGTAGACGTGGTCGTCGCTCATGCCCTGTCCTTCAGATGTGGGGGACGTCGTCGGGGATGTCGTAGAAGGTCGGGTGCCGGTAGACCTTGTCGGCGCTGGGCTCGAAGAAGGGGTCCTTCTCGTCGCGGGTGGAGGCGGCGATGTGCTCGGAGCGCACGACCCAGATGGAGACGCCCTCGTTGCGCCGGGTGTAGAGATCGCGGGCGTGGGTGAGCGCCATGCGGTCGTCGGCGGCGTGCAGCGAGCCCACGTGGACGTGGTTCAGGCCGCGCTTGCCGCGCACGAACACCTCGTACAGCGGCCAGTCCTGCTTGTCGGCGGTCATGCCACCGCTCCCTTCCGCTCGCGGGCCGCCTGCTTGGCGGCGTGGGCGGTGGCCGCCTCGCGCACCCAGGAGCCCTCCTCGTGGGCCGTGCGGCGCCGTTCCATCCGCTGGTCGTTGCACGGGCCGTCGCCCTTGATGACCCGCATCAGCTCGTCCCAGTCGGGCGTGCCGAAGTCGTGGTGGCCCCGCTCCTCGTTCCAGCGCAGCTCCGGGTCGGGGAGCGTCACACCGAGCTTCTCGGCCTGCGGGACGGTCATGTCGACGAAGCGCCGGCGCAGTTCGTCGTTGCTGTGCCGTTTGATCTTCCAGGCCATGGACTGCGCGGAGTTGGGCGAGGCGTCGTCGGGCGGGCCGAACATCATCAGCGACGGCCACCACCAGCGGTTCACGGCGTCCTGCACCATCTCGCGCTGCTCCGGGGTTCCGCGCATCATCGTCATCAGCAACTCGTAGCCCTGCCGCTGGTGGAACGACTCCTCCTTGCAGATCCGCACCATGGCGCGTGCGTACGGTCCGTACGAGGAGCGGCACAGCGGCACCTGGTTGCAGATCGCGGCGCCGTCCACGAACCAGCCGATCACGCCGACGTCCGCGAAGCTCAGTGTCGGGTAGTTGAAGATCGACGAGTACTTCTGGCGGCCCTCGATCAGCCGCTCGGTGAGGTCGGCGCGGTCGGCGCCCAGCGTCTCCGCCGCCGAGTACAGGTACAGCCCGTGCCCGGCCTCGTCCTGGACCTTGGCGAACAGAATGGCCTTGCGGCGCAGCGACGGTGCGCGGGTGATCCACTCACCCTCCGGCTGCATGCCGATGATCTCCGAGTGCGCGTGCTGCGCGATCTGCCGGATCAGTGTCTTCCGGTAGCCCTCCGGCATCCAGTCGCGGGGCTCGATCCGCTGGTCCCGCGCGATCGTCCCGTCGAAGTGCTGCTGGAGATCCGGCTCGGCGCCGTCCGCCCCCGCGGGGCTGGAGCGTGTCGTATCCATCCGTCCCACTTCCCAACCGACCATTCGTTCGGCCCATGGTAGGACAAGCCGGCGCGCCTTGGTAAGACCTCCCGGGGAAGTCCTGGACCCTTGACAGCCACCGGGGCGGCTGGATCACTTGGCAGCACCAAACTAACCGAATGGTCGGTCGGGCTACAAGGTGGAGCGAGACATGACCCATACCGCCGGCGCGACGGCGGCCGCGGAGGCGATGTTCGCCGCGGACCGGGCTTCCCGCGGGCTCGTGATCGAGCTGCTGGAGCAGGGCGAAGGGGCCGCCGTCCTGCGGATGACGGTGCCCCCCGCGATGGTGAACGGCCACGGGACCGCCCATGGCGGCTACGTCTTCCCGCCGGCCGACAGCGCCTTCGCCTGCGCGTGGGACAGCCACGGCCCGGTGACCGTCGCGGCCGGCGCGGACATCACCTTCGTGGCCCCGGCGCACGAGGGCGACACCCTCGTGGCGCGGGCCGAGGAGCGCGTGCGCCACGGCCGCAGCGGCGTCTACGACGTGACCGTCCGGCGGGGTGGCGAGGTGATGGCGGAGTTCCGGGGCCGCAGGCGCGCAGTACGCGGTCGGCCTGGTCCAGGACGTCGGGCCAGACCCCGGCGTACGTCTTCGGGTCCACCCCGCTCAGGGGCGTCAGCCACAGGTCGGCGTGCGACTGGAGCAGTTGCTCGGCCGACCGGTAGTCCAGGACGGATCCGCAGGAGAGGCGCAGCCCGTCGGTGTCGGCGGCGGTGCCTGGCCACCCGGGCAGGGCCTCGCAGTGGGCGGGGCACAGCAGTGCGAGCCAGTCCGGCGGCTCCCCCGGCTCGGTGGCGCGGCCCTGCCGGAGCGTGGTCGCCGTGGTGGGGCAGTCCAGCACCTGGCGGAGCCCGGTGAGCTGTCGGCCGGCGTCGAGTTGCTCGATGCCGGACGGCACCTTGGGCTCCTTCGGCGGCTAGACCTCGATGTACGCGACGACCACGACGGTGCGCAGCGCGGTGACGAAGTACAGGACGCGGACAGCTTCGACTTGGTCGGTGTACTGGCGCAGCTGGGGGCCGGCGGTGTCGCCGGGGATCGGCTCGCCGACGTCCGGGGCGACGGAGAGGACGACCAGGGCGCGGTCCAGGGCGTGGATCTCCGCCTCGCTGGTGATGTTCTCCCAGCCGCTTCGCGGCGGAGTCGGAGAAGGCTATACGGGCGCGGCGGGGGCCGTGCACCGACGGCGTCAGGCGACGGCCGGGCCCTCCGCGATCTCCCCGAGCAGCAGCTGCGCCTGGAGCTCGGAGGTCACAGCCTCTTCGAGGTTCTGGACGCGGAACGCATCGACGAGGAGGCCCTCAAGGTCGTCCAGTCCATTGAAGACGAGCTGAGGGAGCGAGCCGTGGCCGCGTATGAGGACCTCCTGCGCGGACACTGACCCTCACCGCTGTCCTGTGCCAGGGATGGGATCGGGGCGGACCCTGTCAGGGCTCTGACCAGCGCGATCAACCTTCGATGACGCAAACTCGCGTCCGTCACGCTTCGGTGGCACGCGGTCAGAGTTCGGTGACACAGGGCACGAGGGATCGCAGCCGGATGCGGACCGTAGTCGCTCCGGGAGGGGTGTCACGCTGATTGGCGAGGTGGCCCAGATCCGGGGCCGGGCCCGTGGTGCCGGGCCGGATCGTCAGCGTGACACTCCGACGTGACAGCCGGATCGGGGTGCGTGACCAGCCACCGCAACGGCCCGTCGGTGCTGCACACCCTCACCCCGGTCGGGGCGGCCGTGCTGCGCGCCGAGTGGCGGTCCGGCCGTGCGCTGATCCCGCCCGGCGGCTCGGCACAGGGTGATCGCGTCGATCAGGGCAGGACCGCGACCGGTCTCGTCGTCGGGGTCGGCCGTGCCCCCCGGGGGGGGCAGCCCAGCGCCCCGGCGCCGTCCGCGCTTCGCGCGGCGCCGGGGCACGACAGCCTGCCCGATCAGCAGCTGGTGGCCCACTTGTGGGAGCGGAGGGTCTTCGGGGTCGAGTAGGTGTACTTCAAGCCGTTGACTGCGCAGCCTTCGTAGGTGCTGTAGTTGGCGTAGCGGTAGTACTTGACGGCGTCGTAGCCTCCCGCGTAGCCGTTGTTGTATACCGACTTGACCGTCGTGGTGCCCGACCACGAGCACGTGATGGCACCGCCCCGCCAGTCGCTGTCGTCGGCGTCCCAGCTGCACATGCTTCCGCTACCGCCGCTGCCGGAGAAGAAGCAGACGTCGCCCTTCGCACAGCGGTCGTAACCGCTGGCGGCCTGGGCTGAAGTGGCCGGGACGCCCAGGCCGACGGCCGTCAGGGCGAGTGTGGCGATGGTGACACCTAGTTTGCGCATGTTTGTTCCCCCTTGGTCTGCCTCGATCGAGGCGCATGACGGTGCGGCCGGGCGTTGTGGGCGACGTTCAGTGATGTCGCTTCCGGTGTGCCACGCCGCTCCCGGTGACGTGTTCACACCATGGCCGACCCGGGCCGGGTGCCGGTACCTCGTACATCAGAGGAGTGGCGGTACGCGCCGGCGAAACCCCCGCTCAGGCCGGGCATTCGCCCCGCCACCGCACGGAGTCGATGGTCCGGCCGCCGGAGGCGAAGTTGCCCCGGCCCTCGTCCCAGCCGCGGTGCAGACAGGCGCCCCCGCCCTCCACGAAGGTGACCTGGACGTGGTCGTAGCCCTCCTGAACGTTGCCGTTGTTGAAGAACGACTTGCGCAGACCGCACGCGCTGCTGGGGTCGTCGCTGTCGGTCCGGCACACACTGCCGGTTCCGTCAGTGCCGGAGTAGAAGCACACCGAGCCCGGCGGGCAGTCCTTCCAGGCGGCGGAGTCGCCGCAGTTGGCGCTGGTCACGCTCGGCCACTGCCTGCCGACGCCCGTGTACTCGACGCCGTTGAAATGGACCGGCTTGCGGTGCCTTTCGTCGGTGAAGTCGCCGGCCGCCAAGTAGCGCTGTTCGTAGTGGAGATGGGCCCAACTCGTGCCACCGGAGGCGCCGATCCGGCCGATGCGCGTCGAGGGCTGGACCTTGTCGCCCTTCTTGACGTAGCGGTCGGGGGCGTCTTTGAGGTGGTAGTACGCCGTGAACCAGCCGCCCGCGTGCTTGACCTGAATGGTGTTCCCCGAGCCGTTGTCCCAGTAGGTCGCGGTGACCGTCCCCGTGGCGGACGCCTGTACGGGCAGGCCGTCGGATCCGGTGTTGCCCTTCACCACGATGTCGAGTGCGGGGTCGTGCCCGGCGTCGTAGGTGTTGAGCTGCCACTGGCTCTGGCAGGAGAACGGCATCTGGAAGGCGGGCTTGCCCGGGGGTGGCGCCTGCGTGAGCGATGCCCCGTCGGCGGATGCGGAACCAGCAGCCGAAGCGGAACCGGAAGCCGAAGCGCCGGACATCGTGGCGGCTCCCAGCGACAGCGCGGCCGCACAGGCGAGCATCGCCGTACGCAGCCGGTGTCCAAGGCGCCGGACTTTCCTCTTGCTCTGCGGCATCGGACCCCTTTCGCAGGGCCGGGCGGCGTGCCCGGCGGAGGTGTGCTCCGCTCACCGTCCCGCCGGAGGGGCGTCACCGCGTACTCGTATCTCAGAGGGTTGGGCCGCCGAAGGGCGCGCATCACTGGCTCGGCACTTCTTCTCCCAGATGTGCGACCGGGTCCGCAGCGGCGCGGTGAAGTTCTCCCTGGCGCCCACCTCGACGCAGCCCAGAGGCTCGCGCAGCCGCTTCTGCGCGTAGTAGGCGACATCGACGAACTCCTCGCCCGCGTCGGTGTCGTGGCCGTTGTTGAAGACCGACCGGGCCTTCTTCGGGGCGGCCCAGCCGCAATGGTTCTCGCCTGCTGTCCAGTCGTTGTCGTCGCCGTCCCACGCGCACATCTCGCCCATGCCGTCCCGCTCGGTGAAGAAGCAGACGCTGCCCTTGTCGCACCGGTCATAACCCACGGCGCCCGCGGCGGTCTCGCCCGCCCCCGCCAGGGCGTTGTTCACCCCGAGGCCGAGCGCCGCGAGCCCGGCCGCCGCCATCGCGGCCCAGCGCCACCGCCGAGGCAGCGGGTGCGACCGGGGCGAGCGGGCCGTGCCCGCCGCCGACTCCACCCTGCGCAGCAGTGACGCCGCGTCGTGGACGGCGCGCTCCCGGTGCGTGCGGGCCAGGCAGTCCGCGATGATCTGCTGCCAGGAGGAGGGGAGTTCCGGGGAGAGGCGCAACTCGTCATGGCCCTGCGCGTAGCGCACCGCCGCGTCCCGGCGGGCGGACGGGGTGGGGCCCGGCAGCGGCTGGGAGCCGGTGAGCACGACATGGGCGAGTACGCCGAAGGCCCAGACGTCCGCCGCCGGGCGGATCTGGCGGCCGCGTTCGCCGATCTCGGACCAGAGCAGCTCGGGCGGGGTGTAGTCGGGCGTGGAGAAGGCGGGGGTGTACGCGTGCGTGCCCTCCATCTCGGCGGCCATGTTGAAGTCGGCCAGGCGCACCGAACCGTCCTTCATTAGAAGGACGTTGGGCGGCTTGAGGTCGCCGTGCACCCAGCCCGCGTGGTGCAGCTGGTACAGGCCGGCGCAGATCTGGGCCAGCAGCTCGGGCCCGCCGCGTGGTCTCGGCGTCCGGGAGAGCAGGGCGTCGAGGGACTCCTCGGCCTTCTCCAGTACGAGGACGGTGGCGCCGTCGAGCTCCGGGTGCCCGGGGTCGTCCACCGTCAGCGTCTCGTACAACCGGATGAGGCGTGGCGCCTGCAGCCGGCTCAGCAACTTCACCTCGCGCTCGGCGAGTTCCCGCAGATGACGCAGCTGGCGTGGGGTGCTGGTGCCGGTGGGCAGGAACTTCAGCGCGGACACGGACGGTGGCTCCCCGGACGGGCCGACGCGTCGGCCCGCGTACACGCTGCCGAAGGCCCCGGCGGCCATGGGCTCGCGGACCTCCCAGCCGCCGACGCGATAGCCCTTGGGGACGTGCACGGAGTACGGATGTCCCGGGCTCGTACGGGACGGGTTCACCGCACCGCCTCGCGGGGGCGGGTGAGCAGGACGAGATCGTCCTCCCGGACAAGGTCGAAGCGGAGCGCGAGCGAGACGAGCGACTCCTTCTTGCCGTTGAGCCGGGGACCGGACTCCGCCGTGTCCGGGGCGGGCTTGAGGCGCAGCTTCACCGCCAGGTAGTCGATGTTCCACTGCACGGCGGCGCGGTTGGTGGTGGGCCAGATCGGTCGCAGCCGCTCGGCCAGCTGCTCGACGGTGGGCAGCTGCGCGTGCGGCGCACCGCGCAGCCGGGGCTCGCACAGCGCGGTCAGCACCGCGAAGTAGCGCTTGGAGCGGTCCAGGGCGAACGCCGGGGCGGTGGTGGCGCCGCCGGGGGACTCCTGGTCCGTCGCCCGGGTGTCGAGGTAGTCGTGGCGTGGCGCCCACACTTCGAAGCTGAGCAGCTCGCCGCCGGCGGGCAGTACCACCCGGGCGAACTCGAAGGGTACCGGGGCGTTGAGGCGGCCCGGTGCGACCTTGATGTGCTCGCCCGCACCCTCCGGGTTCTCCACGACATAGGTCTGGGAGTGGCTGAGGTTGCTCAGTATCCAGAAGGTGTCGTGTGCGGATATCCGGCCGGCGGCCCGGGACACCCCTTCGTGCGCGATGGTGAGGTGAGGGCCTGGCGCCCCCGTGCTCCGGCCGAAGTCGAGCTGTTCCCCGGGCGCGAGGCGGATCTGTTCCCCGGGCCCGCCGTACTCGGGCGGCACCACGATGATGCTGTACATCATTTGTCCCCCTTGTTGTCCTAACGAGCCCTAAAGTTAGGGGTGGTTCCCTTCTCAGGAAAAGGGAACGCGTTCCACTGGGGAGAGCGGCGTGCATCGCGGACGCGGTGAGGACCGCCTCAGCAGTGATCGATCCAACGGTGGGATAGCGGGGCGTACGTGCCCGCCAGGTTGCCCTGTTGGCGGACCGCGGTGCAGCCGGTCCGCCGGCTGTGCCGGGTGCGGTCGATGCCCGTGGGGGTGAAGTCGCGGCCCCGGAAGTACTCCACGCCGCCCGGCGCCCGGCCGTCGTCGGGAACGTTGACGAAGACCGACTTCACCGGGCGGTCCCGGGTCCAGGCGCAGGTCTCCTTCCCTGCGAGCCAGTCCGTGTCGTCTCCTTTCCAACTGCAGATGTCGCCGTTGCCGTTCTGTTCGCTGAAGAAGCAGACGGAGCCCAGCGGGCAGTGGTGATATCCGTACGACGGCTCGTCCTCCCGCAGGAAGTACGCCCCCGACGCTCCGAGCAGCGCCACTCCTCCGAGGCGTAGTGGTTGGTGGGCAGGACGAGGTGACTGGTGTCGGCGGAGGCGGCGGGGATAAGGGCAGAAGGCCACCAGATCCTGCCCGCGCGGTGCCGATCGTGACGTACCCGCGCGGCTGCCGGGGGCTGCGCCCGGTGGTGGTCGTGATCGGCTGGCGGGGACGCTGCTGGTGGGGCGGATCAGAGGATGGAGTGACCTCGCGCAGTGACCGTCACAAGGATCCGGCGTCCCGGGCCGTCCAGGCGCTCGGATAGATCGGCCGGAAGCCGAGCTCCCGTCGGATGCGCTGGTTGGACATGATCCCGAACCACGGGTCGGGGTCCGTGAGGTCATGGAGCCCGGCGGGCGCCTCAACGCCGTTGAGCTGGTACAGCTCGACCGTCGTGACGGGGGCGTCATCGGCGATGTTGTAGATCCGGCCGACGATGCCTGGCGCGTACAGCAGACGCATCAGACCCTGGGCGACGTCCGCGTGGTGTGCCATCTGCAGACGCTGGTGCGGCGCCCAACCGGCGGCCCAATCCAGAGAGTCGGCGAGGTGCGGATCGCCCTCACCGTAGACGAAGGGGAGTCGCCCGATGCGTACATCCAGGCTCTCGAGCGCGAGCAGTTCGCGCTCGGCCTCGGCCTTGGACTCGGGGTAGGCGCCCCACATCTCGCCGCCCGGCCGGCTCTCGTCCTCCTCGGTCAGCGGGCGGCCCCGTCCAGCGCCGTACACATTGCCTGTGCTGACCTGCACGAACCGCTTCACGCCGGAGGCCTGCGCAGCGCGGCCCAGGGCCACCGCGGCGTCCCGGTTGACGGCCCACATCTCCTCGTCCGGCACCCCGCGGAAGGAGGCGGCGATGTTCACGACGGCGTCCACGCCGGCGAGTGCCTTGCCGAGTGTCTCCTCGTCGCGCATGTCTCCTACGGCGACCTGGGCCCCCAGATCCGCGAAGCGCTCGCTGCGGGCTGCGTCCCGTACCAGCACCCGCACCTGCTCGCCCGGCTGCCGCTGGGCCAGCAGCCTCGGCACGAAGCGGCGTCCGACCTGTCCCGTCGTACCGGTCACCAAAGTCAGCATGATGTGCTCCCTACGCACTGTGTCGCCTGTTGTTGATGACCAGCCTCGGCGGATGCGGGAGCGACCGGGAGAGCACTCTTCGTCGGGGGATCGGGAGTCCCTGGATAAGCCGGCCGGTCTGTCGCACCCTGGAGAGGTGAACCGAGCCGAACTCGCCGACTTCCTGCGCCGCGCTCGCGCCCGCCTGGACCCCTCCGACGTGGGTCTCACGGCCGGAGCCCGCCGCCGTACGCCGGGGCTGCGCCGCGAGGAGGTCGCCCAGCTGGCCGGCATGTCCGTGGACTACTACACGCGGCTGGAACAGTCTCGGGGCCCGCGCCCGTCCCGCCAGATGCTCACCGCGCTGGCCCGCGCCCTGCGCCTGACGGAGGACGAACGCGACCACCTCTTCCACCTCACCGGTGAACGGCCGCCGCGCCGGGAGGTGACCAGCACGCACGTGCGCCCGGCTCTGCTCCTGGTGCTGGACCGGCTGCACGACACCCCGGCGATGGTGGCGACCGACTGCGGCGAGGTCCTGGCCCAGAACGCGCTGTCGCGGGCGTTGAGCGGAGACGTCCTCGCCCTCCCGTCCCGAGGACGCAACATGATCCGCCGCTTCTTCCTGGACCCGGCGGTCCAGGAGCTGTTCCCACCCGAGGACCGCCCCGAGCGCGCCCGCGAGCAGGTCGCAGGCCTGCGAGCGGTGGCCTCGGCCCGCCCCACAGACCCCGAACCCGCCGCACTCGTCGCCGAATTACGCGCCGCGAGCGAGGAGTTCGCCCACCTCTGGGACGAACACCACGTCGCCGTACGCCGCGCCGCCACGAAACGCTTCCGACACCCTGCGATCGGCATCCTCGAACTCGACTGCGAGGTCCTCGTCAACTCCGACCACAACCAGCAGCTCGTCATCCACACAGCCCGCCCGGGCACGGAGTCGCACCAGCGTTTGCAGCTGCTGCGGGTGGTCGGCTTCCAGGACCTGATGCCGACGAGCTCGTGAACGCGTGCGCGCCGTCTGAGTTCGCTCCCTGCCCACCGCACATCGCCCACGATCGAGAACTCCGCGCATCTGGTGCCGACAGCGGCACAACGTCTGCCACTGGCAGGAGGCAGCCGGACGACCACCCCTACTACCGAGCACTCAAGCCCCCGCCCGACGGCCACGCCAGCAGCGGGGCCGAGACGATCGACAGCACACCGCGGCCCCGCCAGTGACAACAAGCCTGCCTATATGACAACTATCGTGCTTCGGCTCACGCAGACTTGGCGGCGAGCCCCGAATTCGGCGTGCCTAAAACTTGATATCGAGCCACTCCACGTCCGCGAATTTCACGTGATCGGCGACGACCTCCGCATGAGCGCCGAAGAGACGGAGAAGAAGTGGGGACGGGACGAAGCGTCCTGGCATAACCGCAGCGTGGTGGACAGCCTGGTACCTGGACGCGATGCGCACGTCCTCGCCCTCCGGATCACCGGCGTCCCATCTGTGGGAAGCCCCACGAGTTGGCGGCCGCGGCGTCCAGGACGTCCCAGACCATGTGCTCCGCGTGCTCGGGCAGGGCATCGAGCACCTTCGCGGTCCGGAGGAGACAGCCGGACCGCGTACGGCTGACCGGTCACCGGCGCCTGCTCCGGATCTTCTGCAGCTCCACGAACCCGGACTCGTCACGGCCGGAGGCGAGGAACGCGTCGACCGCCGGAGCGGAGGCGACGCGGGCCTGCCAGACCTGGACGACCTCGTACAGCGCGGCGAGGGAGAAGGTGCGGCGCGACTCTTCCAGCGCCGCTGTCCACTCCTGCTCGAAAGCCGGCACCCACCTCTCTGCGCGGCGGTCGGCGCGCAACTGGGCGAGCAGTTCGGCCGGAGCCCCGGGCGCGGGGGGCGTAGGGCGTGACCGGTGCATGGTCGGGCTGCGCGCTCATCGGCTGTTCCTCCCGGCGGCGCGTACCGCCACGGTACGCGCACCGGGCGCCGTGGATGCGGGCATCGAGCAGATCCCTCCTACAGAACCGGGGCCAGGGCCACAGCGCGCTGGCGCGTCTGGGGCGCGGGTCCAGCGGGTCAGGGAGCGGATCAGGTTGTGGGCGACAGCCTGAGCGTGCTCGCGCAGCGGGATGTCCGGCTTCTCCCAGGTGGCGGCGACGTAGTTGAGGAGTTCGGCCACGGAGCGGTCGAGTCGCTCGGGCTGCTGATGAGAACCGGGTCTGCGGCGGCCGCGACGTCGGTGGCCGGGGTCGACACCTCCCCGGCGCCGGGGTCGAGGAGCTCAACGCCTGGTGAACTCGCGGCCGCATTCCACCGCCTGGCCGCACTGCCCCGCCCCGCCGGCTGACTCACCGTCCCCGCCCACCCTCGACTGAAGGACCTCGGAGAACCCGACTCCGCGTCAGGCCCTCACCATGTCCACTGGCCGACACGACCCCAAACAATCTCTCCCAGCCGCCCACCAGCCCCAACTGAAACGCCGAGGCTAACCGCACTTGCCGAGAAGACCGCAGTGGCAGATACGAAGGCCGGCCGCCGGGTTCTCCAGATGCATGAGTTGCCTCAGGATGCAACGCTGGAAGTGACATTCCTTCTCAAGGGACGTGCGCAAGAGGAGAGTTAGTCATGCAACTTGAAAGCGAAACGAGGGAATCGCGTACAACATCGACAAACGGTGAGGCCCCGGACGGGTGGCAGGTATCGCATCCTGCCGAGTCAGTTGAACCAGCAACTGGAGCTAGCGAAACGGGACCGAGCGCGGGTCGCCTCTTCACCTTCCCTTTCCGAGACCACCATGGTTTCGAAAAGAGGATTGGCGTCGCTGGGGTCAACGCTTCCAGTGTAGTGCTCGCATCGATCTGTGAAGTCGGTGTCTTCGGCGGGCAAGTTCTCCCGTTCCAAGGGGCCGCCAGCATGGAAGTCCACAACATTGTGCCGCACAACGATGGAACAATCTCCGTACGGGGTTCGATCGGTTGGGACGCTGATGTCAACGCTCGACTCCACATCCTGGTGGCTCCATAACGTCCATCGGAAGGCAGGACCGGTCTAGATCGGTCTCACAGTCCGAACAACAGCGGCTGGTCTCAACGAGAGGGCAGGGGTGTTAATGCCTCCTCGCCGGCGCAGGTCCCCCTGCGCCGGCGGTGGCCGGAAGTGATGTGGAGCTGTAGCGGGGCCTATTTCTCTGGTCGTGGAAGCCGACAGGCGACTGATCGCTCGCCAGCACGGTTCTTGGGCGTAGTTCAAGCCGTTGGATACAACGGGCATGGGTGTCGTTCAGGGCGCGATTACTGACCGCCGCGAGCGGCCCACGAACCTGGGCGCCTCCCACTCGGTTGATCGGCGCACCACAAACCGCACCACAAACAGGGGAACGCACAGAAGGCGGGAAACTCAAATGGCGAACGCACCTATGAACGGGCGTGCCTCCGGCGAGCAGCCCGATCGGCACAGTGGCCAGGTCATGGGCCAGGGCACGGAGTACACCGGCCGGTACGTGATTGCACTCGACCCGAGTGAGCAGGAGAGCGGATTCAACGCACTGCGTTCTTCCGCCGACATCGCGCCTGTGGAACGTGTCCGAGGAGCCGCAGTCGCGAACGCCGTCGAACTCCTCGAGCGCCCCAACGTTTCAGTGCTCTTCGAAGGCCTCGCTGTTGCCATCGTCGAAGTACGGCCCGAGCAGCGCCACACGCTGGTTGCCACGGCCGAGGCCGAAGCCTCGATCCTCGCGGCCGAGCCGGAGCGCAAGGTCCACGCCTCGCCGATCACCGCGCCGCAGCAGGCTCCGACCGAGTTCTTCCCGGCCTACCGTAGCGACGAGGACGTGGTCACCCGCCATTCCCGCATCGAAATCGCCACTTCCCAGGGGCCAGTCGTGGAAGAGGAGAACACGACCTGGGGCCTCCAGGCGATCAGGGCCACCATCTCCGGCATGACCGGACGCGGAGTGAAGATCGCTGTCCTCGACACCGGTGTGGACACCGACCACCCGGACCTAGTCGGGTGCATACAAGAGACGGCCTCCTTCGTGTTCGGTGAGACCGTGGAGGACGTTCATGGCCACGGCACACACTGCATTGGCACCGCCGCTGGTCCGGCCAACCCCCAGCAGCAGCCCCGCTACGGCGTGGCGACCGAGGCGCGGGTGCTTGCCGGCAAGGTGCTCAACAGAGTCGGCGACGGCACAGACGGCCAAATCCTTGCAGGTATGGCCTGGGCGATCGATCGCGGCGCGCGGGTGATCTCACTGTCGCTGGGTGCTCCGGTCCGGCCCGGTGAACTCTTCCCGCAGACATACGAGCTCGCGGCACAACTTGCGCTCACACGCGGGGCGGTGATCGTTGCCGCGGCTGGCAACAGCAGCCTGAGGCCCGGCTTTGTTGCACCCGTAGAGCGACCCGCCAACTGCCCCTCAATCCTCGCCGTAGCCTCCCTGGACAAGGCACTGCAGACGGCGTCCACCTCCTGCGGAGGCATCAACGGCCAGGGCGGCGAGGTCAACATCGCGGCTCCCGGCAAGGTCGTGCACTCGGCTGCCGTTGGCGGCGGTTACGTGACAATGTCGGGCACCAGCATGGCCGCGCCGCATGTCGCGGGTGTGCTCGCACTGCTTTCCCAGGGCAACCCCGACGCTTCTGCGGCCGAGCTCACTGCCAGTCTGCTGTCCGGTGCGTTCCCGCTGACACAGCTCGCCAGGGACGTCGGCGTGGGTTTGCTGCAGGCCCCGTGAGTGAGTCGTCCCAGTCCGAGCCGGTCCAGGTCATCATCGCTGTCGCCCCCGACCGGTTTGCGGGAGTGGTGGAAGCCTTGCGGCGAGCCGGGCTGACGGTTGAGCGAGAGCAGCCGACCATTGGCACACTCTCCGGAACGGTCGCGGAGGACCGGATTCCGTCCCTGGTAGCGGTCGACGGCGTCAACGCCGTCGACCGGGAGCGCACCATCCGGCTTCCCCCGCCCGACTCCCCGAACCAATGAGTCGAGAAGCTGTTGCACGGGGCCTCGTCCCGGAGCTGGACGTCGTCGGGTGATCACTGTGTGATGCGCCCTGATCCCCAGTTCAGGGCAACTGGAATCACCTCTACGGTGTTGAAACCACGCGCTCAAGCCCCCTCCCTTCCTGGGGTCAGGCAACGGAGTTGTGTATCTCGTTTTACCTCGGTCGCTAGCCCGGCTACCGCCGTCCTGGAAACAGACCTCTTTGAATCCTTCGGCGATGATTCCACGCATCTCCTGGTCGTGAACGTCTTCCCCAGGTCAGATCGAGGAGATCGTGCTGCGCACGCCCGGCGTCGCCCCGCACTTCCAGATCCGGCTGACCCGGCGCGGCCGCCTGGACCACATGACCGTCCTCGTCGAGACCCACCCCGGCACCGGCACCGGCACCGAGCAGCGCGAGGCCGCGGCCGGGGCGATCGCGAAAGCCGTCAAGGACGGCATCGGCATCACCGCCGACGTGACGGTCGTCGAACCGGAGACCCTGGAACGCTCCATCGGCAAGATCCGCCGGGTGAAGGACCTGCGCGAGGCGTGATCCGCCGCGGCCCCGGCGGCTCTCAGGAGCACTTCGCCTCGGACGCCGGGGCGGCGGCGGTGGGGCCGGGGTGGCCGGCCCCGGAAGCCACCGCCCGGTCGGCGGCCGGTTTGCGGATCAGGAGCAGGGCCGCGTCGTCGTGCAGCCGGCCGCCCACATGGGCCAGCAGTTCGTCGTGCAGGGCGTCGAGGGTGCGCGCCGGCTCGTGGGAGACGTGGCGTTCCAGCCCCTGGGCGAGCGGATAGAAGGCCCGTCCTCCGTCGCGGGCCTCGGTGACCCCGTCGGTGTAGAGCAGCAGTTGGTCGCCGTCGGCGAAGGGCAGCGTCTGGAGCGCGGGCGTGTGGCCCGCGAGCGCCCGCAGACCGAGCGGCGGGGCCGGGTGCGGGGGCTCCACTGCGCTGATGCTCCCTGACGCGCTGACCAGCAGGGGAGGCGCGTGCCCGCAGTTCACCACCTCCAGGTGCCCGGCCCGGGGGTATCCGGCGACCACGGCGGTGACGAAGTCGTCGTGCCCGAGGTTGCGGGCGAGACTCCGCTCGATGCGCTCGACCACGGCGAGCAGATCGGGCTCGTCGTGGGCGGCTTCCCGGAAGACACCGAGCACCAGCGCCGCGGTTCCCACGGCCGGAAGCCCCTTGCCGCGCACGTCGCCGACGATCAGCCGGACCCCGTGCGGGGTGGGTATCAGTGCGTACAGGTCCCCGCCGATCCGGGCCTCGGCCGCCGCCGCGCTGTAGCGGACGGCGGCCTGGAACGGCCCGACCGTCGCCGGCACGGGCTTGAGCAGTGCGTGCTGGGCGGTCTCCGCGACCGAGCGGACGGCGGCGAGCACCCGTTCCCGACGCCCGCGCAGGACGCTGGCCAGGCCGCTCGCGAGGGTGACCGTCACCAGCGCCGCCAGCACGGCGATCAGCTCCCGGCCGGGCACACCGTCCCGGACCCCGAGCAGGGCGCCGAGCAGCGCGGTGAGGAAACCGACCCAGAAGACACCCCGCGGCCCGTTGGTCGTCGCCGCCAGCGCGGGACCGGCCACGAGCAGAGGCAGCCAGATCATCCCGGCACCGTCGGCGAGGCCGGAGAGCACGACGACGCAGACGACCAGCGCGGGCAGGACGGGAGTGCCGGCGGCCAGCTGCGCGAGCGCGCGTTTGCGGGCCGACCCCCTGGCACCGGCCACTCGGACGCTGAACGGCCGTGCAGGCCGGTGGCTGCCACCAAGGTCTCGCGCATGGCTCATGTTCCTATCGGGTCCTCACCTGTGAGCGGGGGCGCGAGGCTCGGGGCGCGCCCCCGGAATGTCCGTTTTATCCAGGAAACGGGGTGAGCCGGGGCGCGGGCAAGGAGCGGATTTTCAGATAGTGAGCGAGAGGCCCCTCGTCACGCGGCTCGCGGTCGGCAGCAGCCGTTCGCGGATCTCCGGCAGCCGGGAGAGCCGGTTCGACGGCAGCGAGACACCGAGGGAGCCGACGGTGTCCCCGCTGTAGACCGGGACGGCGACGCAGACCGTGCCGAGGGAGTACTCCTCCACGTCCGTGATGGCCGGGGCCAGCGGCGGGGTCTCCAGTCGCCGGAGCAGTTCCGGGAGGCTGGTGATGGTCCGGGGGGTGAGGTCGGCGAGGTGGTGGCGGGACAGGTAGTCCCGGCGGGCCTCCTCGTCCAGTTCGCGCAGGACGGACTTGCCCAGCGCGGTGGCGTGCCCCGCGTCCTCGAAACCCACCCAGAGATCGACGCGCGGGGTACCGGGGCCGTCGACGATCTCCGCGACCCGGATCTCGCCCTCCTCGTAGAAAGTGAGGTAGGCGGCGGTCGCGAGCTCGTCCCGCAGGGCGGCGAGGGTGGGCCGGACCCGGCTGAGCAGCGCCTGCGCACGCCCGGTGGACTGCAGGGTCTGGAGCTTGTCGCCGAGGATGAAGCCGCCGTCGTCCAGCTTGCGCACGTACCCGTCGTGCACCAGGGTCCGCAGCAGGTGATAGGCCGTGGCCAGGGGCAGGCTCGTCTCGCGCGCCAGCAGCTTGGCCGGCGCGCCGTTCTCGTGCGCGCTCACCGCCTCCAGCAGCCGCATGGCCCGCTGGACGGAGTTGATGAGTGTTGGGCCGTCTTGCGCACCCATACGAACAGCGTGCGTCAGGCGTACGGCCCGGGCAAGGGGAGCAGGACAGGCCCTAAGGGGTCCTTTCACTATTGGCGTCCGATCAGGGCGCGTGGTCTGGTGCCGTGCACCGCAAGGCGCCGGGAAGCCCTTGTAGCGGAGCTCCCGGGCTTTTCGTCAACGCGGCGAGGTGCGGTGCCAGGCCGCGCGCCCCGGACGGGCATAGTGAAAGGACCCCTAAGGGGAGAGGGGCGGAGCGGCGCGGGCCGGTGGCCGGGCCTCGTGCCAGGGCGACCGTGAGCGGCGGAGTCGGAACGTCGCGCGGACTCGGGCCGCGCCCCGCGGCCCCGCGGGCCTGGCGGGCCTGGCGGGCCTGGCGGGCGCCCAGGAGCGCTGGACGTGCGGCCGACGAGGCCGACGAGGCCGGTCGCTCGCGGGCGGCAGACCCGCCCCCCCCCGGCTTCCCGATCGAGCCATGCGGCGCGGGGCAGACCACTCGCGGTGAAGGCGATCGCATCCGTCGGAGCCCTCCGCGTGGCCCAAGGCGTCGTCGCCGAGGGCGGGAGGTGCGGCAGCGCCTCCAGGCCGGCCGGTCTCGGTGCGTGGCCGACCGCCGTCGGCCCCGGTGACGGGCGCCAGGGCGTCTCCCCGGACCGGGACGCACGGGCCCTCACGACCGAGGCACCGGACAGCGCGGCCCGGCCGCGCGAGGTCCTGGTCCCCTGGTGGCGCCCGCACGCCCGCGTGCCCGTTCGGCCGGAAGCGGCTGAGGGCCGCGAAACGCCGCAGCGGTCCTTCGCGGCCCTCCCCGGACGGGCGACCATGCCATGTCATGGACATCTTGCTCGTCGCCAGCGCGTTCAACAGCCTGACCCAGCGTGTGTTCGCCGAACTGTCGAACGAGGGGCACCACGTGGACGTCGTGCTCGCCTCGCACGGCCCCGACGCGGTCCGGGCCGCCGTACGCGAGGGGTGCCCGGAGCTGATCGTCGCCCCGATGCTGAAGTCGGCCCTGCCGGAGGACGTGTGGCGGGAGCACACCTGCCTGATCGTGCACCCAGGGCCGCCCGGGGACCGGGGCCCGTCGTCGCTGGACTGGGCGATCGCCGAGGAGGCGTCCGAGTGGGGCGTGACGGTACTCCAGGCCGAGGCGGCCATGGACGCGGGAGACGTGTGGGCGGACGGCTCCTTCACGGTGCCGCCGACGGGCAAGAGCGACATGTACCGCAACGAGGTGGCCGACGCCGCCACGGCCGCCGTGCTGCTGGCCGTGCGGCGCTACGCCGAGGGGTCGTACAAGCCGCGCCCGCAGAGCGAACCCGGGACCGACGTGGTGTGGCGGGACTTCTTCCGCCAGGAGCAGCGGCGGATCGACTGGGAGAACGACAGCACGGCGACGGTGCTGCGCAAACTGCGGGGCGCCGACTCCCAGCCGGGTGTGAGGGACGAGATCTGCGGCCGGGAGGTCTTCCTGCACGGCGGGCATCCCGAAGACCGGCTGCGCGGGGAGCCCGGGGAACTGCTCGCGACCCGGGCCGGCGCGCTCTGCCGGGCCACCCGGGACGGCGCGGTGTGGATCCCGGAGCTGCGGCCCCGCAAGAGCTCCGGTGACCCCGCGCCGTTCCGCCGCCCGGCGGCCTCGGTCCTCGCGAACTTCCCGGCCCCGCCCGGCAGCAGCCCGGGCATGCCGGGTGCGTACGACCGCCCGTACTGGCTGCCCGAGATCGCCGCCCCGCTCGAACTGCCCCCGGACCGCATCACCTGGACCGACATCCGCTACCGGCAGCGCGGCCCCATCGGGTTTCTGGCCTTCTCCTTCCCGGGCGGGGCCATGAGCACCACCCACTGCCGCCGGCTGCTCGCCGCCTGGCGATACGCCCTCACCCGCCCCACCTCGGTCCTGGTGCTCGGCGGTGCCCGCGACTTCTTCTCCAACGGCATCCACCTCAACGTCATCGAGGCGGCGGACGACCCGGCGGGCGAGTCCTGGTCCAACCTGAACGCCATGAACGACCTGGTCGAGGCGGTGCTGCGCACCACCGACCGGCTGGTCGTGTCGGCCCTCGGCGGCAACGCGGCGGCGGGCGGCGTGATGCTCGCCCTGGCCGCCGACGAGGTCTGGTGCCGCGCCGGCAGCGTCCTCAACCCGCACTACCGGAACATGGGCCTGTACGGGTCGGAGTACTGGACGTACTCGCTGCCCCGCCGGGTGGGCGCCGAGACGGCCGAGCGGCTGACGACCGAGGCGTTGCCGGTGAGCGCCGCGACGGCCGAGCGCATCGGGCTGGTGGACCGCCTGGTGCCGGTCGCGGCCCAGGAGTTCGCCCCCGAGGTCGAGCGCCTGGCCGCCGACCTGGCCGCCGACCCGGACCTTCCGCGCCGGATCACCGCCAAGGCCACGGCCCGTCACGCGGACGAGCTGACGCGGCCCCTCGCCGAATACCGGCGGGCCGAACTCGCCCAGATGCGCGCCGTCTTCTTCGACCCCGAGGCGCCCTACCACGCGCTGCGGTCCGCCTTCGTCCGCAAACTCCCGAACGGCTCCGCCCGGCCGCTGGCCACCGGGGACGCCCGATGAGCGCGCGGCTGCTCGTGGCGGGGGTCGGCAACATCTTCCTCGCCGACGACGCCTTCGGCCCCGAGGTGATCCGCGCCCTGGACCAGGACCCGCTGCCCCCGGAGGTACGGGTGAGGGACTTCGGCATCCGCGGCATGGACCTGGCATACGAACTGCTCGACGGCTACGACACGGCCGTCCTGGTCGACGCGGCCGTGCGGGGACACGAGCCGGGCACGCTGTCGCTGATCGAGCCGGACCTGCCCGACGGCTCCACGGCGGACGCCCCGCCCGAGGCCCACGGCATGGACCCGGCGAAGGTGCTCGCCCTGGCCGCCCACCTGGGCGACGAGCCCCTCCCCCGCGTCCTGGTCCTGGCCTGTGAGCCCGAGCTGCGGGCACCCGCCGACGAGGACATCGCCCCGGGCATCAGCGCGACGGTGCGCGAGGCGGTCGGGCAGGCGGTCGCGGCGCTGCACACCCTGGTGCCGGTGCTGCTCGCCGACCCGGCCGCCACGCCCCCGTTGAGCCGCCCGGACGAATCCGCAGCCCTGTCGTCGGCCGGGCTCCCGGGCACGGTGAGCGGCAGCCCGGAGGATCGGTAGCGGAACGATTTTCCCCACCGACCCGCGAGGAGCGGCGCCCATGTGCGATTCCGTGGACGAGGTCACCCGGGCCGTCCTGGCGAAGAACGACGGCCTGGCCGCGAGCCTGCGCGACGCGTTGGCCCGGCGTGGTGTGAGCGTGGTCAACCTGCTGTCCAGCCCGGGCAGCGGCAAGACGGAACTGCTCGGGCGGGTGCTGGCCAGGGCGGTGGAGCGGAGCCTTCCGGTGGCCGCCCTCACCGCCGACCTGGCGACCGAGAACGACGCCGGCCGGCTGGCCCGTTCGGGCGCCCCGGTGAAGCAGCTGCTGACGGACGGCCTGTGCCATCTGGAGGCACGGCAGCTGCGCGGTCATGTGGAGAACTGGCTGCCCGAGGGCACCTCGCTGCTGTTCGTGGAGAACGTCGGCAATCTCGTCTGCCCCGCGTCCTACGACCTCGGCGAGAGCCTGCGGATCGTGCTCATGGCGGTGACGGAGGGCGAGGACAAACCGCTGAAGTACCCCACGGCCTTCGGATCCGCTCATCTGGTGGTGCTGACGAAGACCGATCTGGCCGGGCCGGCCGGGTTCGACGAGGTGGCCTTCGAGGCGAACGTCCAGCGGGTCAACCCGGGGGTGGAGGTGCTCCGCTCCTGCGCCCGCTCCGGCGCCGGCGTCGACGCCCTGCTGGAACGCGTGCTGGCCGTCCGGGACGGGGCCCCTGTCCACCGGCCGCCCCTGGCACCCCGCCCGCACAGCCACACGCACACGCACGAGGGCGCCGAAGCCGGCCTCGTCCCGTGACAGCGCCCGTCACCCGGGCCGTGCGCCGCCGCGTCACCGTGCGCGGCACCGTGCAGGGTGTGGGCTTCCGGCCCTTCGTGCACCGCCTCGCCACCGACCTCGCGCTCACGGGCTTCGTGAGCAACACGGCGAGCGGTGTCCTCATCGAGGTGGAGGGCCCGCCGGACGGGGTCGGCGCCTTCTGCGACCGGCTGGCCGAGGAGGCCCCGCCGCTGGCCTCCGTCACCGGGGTCGGGGTCGAGGACCTGCCCGTCACCGGCGTCGACGGCACCTTCACCATCCGCTCCACCGACCGCTCCCCCGGCAGCACCCTCCTCCCGCCCGACACGGCGATCTGCGCAGACTGCCTGCGCGAACTGGGCGATCCGGCCGACCGCCGGCACCGGCACCCGTTCGTCACCTGCACCCACTGCGGCCCCCGTTTCACCATCGCCACGGGCATGCCGTACGACCGGGCGGTCACGACCATGTCCGGCTTCCCGATGTGCGGCGAGTGCGCCCGGGAGTACGGCGATCCCCTGGACCGGCGCTTCCACGCCCAGCCGGTGGCCTGCCGCGGGTGCGGTCCCCGGCTGCGTCTGGTGCCGGCGGCCGGGAGCGGGGTGCGCCCGGCGCGGGACGCCGAGGCCCTGGCAGCGGCGCGGGCGCTGCTGGCGGCCGGGCGGATCGTCGCCGTGAAGGGCCTCGGCGGCTACCACCTGGCCTGCGACGCCGCCGACGCCCGGGCCGTCGACACGCTGCGCTCCCGCAAGGCACGCGGCGGCAAGCCGTTCGCGGTGATGTGCGCGGACCTCGACGACGTCCGCCGGATCGCCGAGGTCTCCGCGTCCGAACTGGCTGCCCTCACCAGCCCCCGGCGCCCCATCGTCCTGCTGCGCCGGCGACCGGAGGCGAACGGCCTCGCGCCCGGCGTCTGCCCCGGCAGCCCGCACCTCGGCGTGCTGCTGCCCTACACGCCCGTGCACACCCTGCTGTTCGGCCTGCCCGGTGACCCGCCCGGCCCGCGCGTGCTGGTCATGACGAGCGGCAACCGCTCCGGGGAGCCGATCGTCACGGACGACGACGAGGCGCTGGCCCGGCTCGCCGGTCTCGCCGACGCCTGGCTCGCCCACGACCGGCCCATCGCCTCGCCCTGCGACGACTCCCTGCTGCGGGTGCGGCCCGACGGCACCGAGCAGGTGCTGCGCCGGTCCCGGGGGTTCGTGCCCCGTCCGCTGCGACTTCCGGTCCCGGTGCGGCCCGCCCTCGCCGTGGGCGGCGACCTCAAGAACGCCCTGTGCCTCGGCGAGGGCGACCAGGCCTGGTTCGGGCCGCACATCGGCGACATGGGTGATCTGGCCACCCTGGAGGCGGCCCGGCGGGCGGACGCGCGGCTGCGCGGCCTGACCGGCGTGAGCCCCGGACTGGTCGCCGCGGACCGGCACCCCGGGTACCACTCGACGCGGTGGGCCGCCCGGCTGGCCGGACGCGCGCCCGTGCTGGTCCAGCACCACCACGCGCACATCGCCTCCGCGATGGCCGAGCACGGCCTCGACGGCACCACCCCGGTGATCGGTGTCGCCTTCGACGGCACGGGTTACGGCGACGACGGCACGGTCTGGGGCGGGGAGGTCCTCCTCGCCGGCTACACCGGCTTCCGGCGCTACGCCCGCCTCTCGCCCGCCCCGCTGCCCGGCGGCGACGCCGGCGTCGCCAACCCGTGCCGGCTGGCCCTGGCCCGGCTGTGGGCGGCGGGACTTCCGTGGGACGCGGACCTGCCGTGCGTGACCGCGTGCGCGCCGGACGAACGGGCCGTGCTGCGGCGGCAGTTGACCTGCGGTCTGGCGTGTGTGCCGACCTCCAGCATGGGCCGCCTCTTCGACGCCGTGTCATCGCTGGTCGGCGTGTGCCATCGCGCGGGGTACGAGGCGCAGGCCGCGCTGGAGCTGGAGGCGGCGGCCGCTTCCGTGTGGGGCGCCGACACGACCGCGTACGCCTTCGCCGGCGGACTCGACCCGGCACCCGCGCTCGGCGCCCTGATCACCGATCTGCGGCGGGGCACCCCGGCCGCCGTGCTCGCGGCCCGTTTCCACCGCGGCGTGGCGCGGGCCGTGGCGGAGATCTGCCGGCGGGCGCGTCAGGACACCGGTCTGGCCACCGTCGCCCTCAGCGGCGGGGTGTTCGCCAACGCGCTGCTGGAGGAGGAGTGCGCGCGGCTGCTGGCCCAAGACGGCTTCGCGGTGCTCCGGCACGGCGAGGTCCCGCCCAACGACGGCGGGCTGGCCCTCGGCCAGCTGGTGGTCGCGGCGCACCTACGACAGGAGGAGTGACCCATGTGTTTGGCAGTGCCCGGCAAGGTCGTGTCCATCGACGACAGCGCCGATCCGCTCACCGGGCTGATCGACTTCGGCGGCGTGCAGAAGCAGGCGTGCCTGGAGTACGTGTCCGACGTGAAGGTGGGTGAGTACGTCATCGTGCACGTCGGCTTCGCGCTCCAGCGTCTGGACGAGGAGTCGGCCCTGGCCTCCCTGAAGCTGTTCGAGGAACTGGGGCTGCTGGAGGAGGAGTTCGGGGACGCCTGGGAGCAGGCGGAGAAGGAGGCGGGTACGGCGTGAAGTACATCGACGAGTTCAACGACCCCCAGCTGGCGCGGCGGCTGCTGGACGAGATCCGCGCCACGGCCACCGAGCCCTGGGCCCTGATGGAGGTGTGCGGCGGGCAGACCCACTCGATCATCCGGCACGGCATCGACCAACTGCTGCCCGAACAGGTGGAGTTGATTCACGGGCCGGGCTGCCCGGTCTGTGTCACGCCACTGGAGGTCATCGACAAGGCGCTGGAGATCGCCTCGCGCCCCGGGGTGATCTTCTGCTCCTTCGGCGACATGCTCCGGGTGCCGGGCACCGACCGTGACCTGTTCCGGGTCAAGGGCGAGGGTGGCGACGTGCGGGTGGTGTACTCGCCGCTCGACGCCCTGGAGCTGGCCCGCGGCAACCCGGACCGGGAGGTGGTGTTCTTCGCGATCGGCTTCGAGACCACCGCCCCGGCCAACGCGATGGCCGTGCACCAGGCGCGCCGGCTGGGCCTGTCCAACTTCAGCCTGCTGGTGTCGCATGTGCGGGTGCCCCCGGCCGTCGAGGCGATCATGACGGCGCCCGAGTGCCGGGTGCAGGGCTTCCTGGCCGCCGGGCACGTGTGCAGCGTGATGGGCATGGCCGAGTACCCGGAGCTGGCCGAGCGGTTCCGTGTGCCGATGGTGGTGACCGGCTTCGAGCCGCTGGACATCCTGGAGGGGATCCGCCGGGCGGTCCGCCAGCTGGAGCGCGGTGAGCACCGGGTGGAGAACGCCTACCCGCGTGCCGTGCGCGAGGAGGGCAATCCGGCCGCGGTACGCATGATCGAGGAGGTCTTCGAAGTCACCGACCGGAACTGGCGCGGCATCGGCCGGATCCCGGCCAGCGGCTGGCGGCTGACCGACGCCTTCCGCGCGTACGACGCCGAGCACCGCTTCGACGTCAGCGGGATCCGTACCGAGGAGCCCGCCGAGTGCCGGGCAGGCGAGGTCCTCCAGGGCCTGATCAAGCCGACCGAGTGCGCCGCGTTCGGCACCACCTGCACCCCGCGCACCCCGCTCGGCGCCACCATGGTCTCCAGCGAGGGCGCCTGCGCGGCCTACTACCTGTACCGCCGGATGAACGCCCCGGCGGTACAGACCGGCGGTTCCGCACAGCGGGAGGAGGTGGCTCCCGTTGCCTGAGCGACGAGCCGATGTGGTGGACCCGGCCAACTGGACCTGTCCCGCCCCGCTGCGCGACCAGGGGGTCGTGGTCATGGGGCACGGCGGCGGGGGCGCGCTGTCGGCGGAGCTGATGGAGCAGATCTTCACCCCTGCCTACGGCAACGCCACCCTGGCCGGGCTCGCCGACTCCGCCGTCCTCGAACTGGGCGGCGCGCGGCTGGCCTTCTCCACGGACTCCTACGTGGTCCGGCCGTTGTTCTTCCCGGGCGGCTGCCTCGGCGACCTCGCGGTCAACGGCACCGTCAACGACCTCGCGATGAGCGGCGCCGTGCCCGCGTACCTCTCGGCGGCCTTCGTCCTGGAGGAGGGCGTGGAGCTGACGGTCGTCGAGCGGATCGCCCGCTCGATGGGTGCGGCGGCCGAGGCCGCCGGGGTCACGATCGCCACGGGTGACACCAAGGTGGTGGAGTCCGGGCACGGCGACGGCGTGTACGTCACCACCGCCGGTGTGGGGCTCGTGCCCGACGGGGTGGACATCCGGCCGTCGCGTGCCCGGCCAGGCGACGCGGTGATCGTCAGCGGCCCGATCGGGCTGCACGGCGTGGCGATCATGAGCGTGAGGGAGGGGCTGGAGTTCGGGGTGGAGGTCGCCAGCGACACCGCGCCGCTGGCGGGCCTGGTGGCGGCGATGCTGGCCGTCACCCCGGAAGTGCATGTGCTGCGCGACCCCACCAGGGGCGGCCTGGGCGCGTCCCTCAACGAGATCGCACGGGCCTCCGGGACCGGTGTCCGGCTTCAGGAGCGGGCGATCCCGGTGCCGGACGCGGTGGCGAACGCCTGCGGGTTCCTCGGGCTCGATCCGCTCTACGTGGCGAACGAGGGGCGGCTGGTCGCCTTCGTGCCCCCGTCGAAGGCGGAGGAGGTGCTGGCGGCGATGCGGGCCCATCCGCAGGGTGCAGGGGCGACGCTGATCGGCGAGTGCGTCGCCGAGCACCCGGGGATGGTGGTGGTCGCCACCGGGCTCGGCGGGACGCGGGTGGTGGACCTGCCGCTCGGGGAGCAGCTGCCGCGCATCTGCTGACCGCAGGACAGGACGAAGGGCCCCGCCGGCGGATCGGCAGGGCCCTTCGTCCTGTCTATGCCGGTACCGGTTCGATCCCGGCGATCTCCAGTTCCCGGCCGCTGCGCAGGTCGCTGGAGGGCTGGTCGCAGCGCGGGCACCAGAAGAACGGCGGCATGCCCACCGCGAACTCCTCGGCGCACGGGCCGCACCAGGCCTGCGCGGGGATCTGCTCGACGACGAGCCGGGCCCCCGCGAGGGCGGTGCCGTCGCGGGCCACCTCGAAGGCGAAGCCGAGGGCGTCCGGCACGACGCCCGCCAGCTCGCCGACCCGGACGGTCACCTTCGAGACGGCGTCCGTCCCGTCCGCCCGGGCCAGCTCGTCGGCCCGCTCGATGATCGCGGTCGCGATCGACAGTTCGTGCACGGCCGGCTCACGGGTAGCGGCGGCCGGCGCGGAATCCGCCGGCCATCCGCCAGATCCGCATCTCGCGCCTCAGGCTGGGCCATTCCCAGCACAGCAGGACCAGGGCCACACCGCCCACCAGGACGGCCTCGGTCTTCAGCACCCGCTGTCCGCTCATCCCGCCCCGTCTGCGCGCGACGGGTCTGCGTACTCGTTTCATCGCAGTGACTCCCTGCTCGTTCTCATCACGGTGCTCATCCCGGGGAGATGTTCGGCATGGTCTCGGCGAGGGTGTCATGCCGCTTCCAGTGGATCCCCGTGGAGCGGCGCGCGTCGGCGGTGCCGTCCTCGTGGTGTCCCTTCTGCCGCTCGCGCGGTCCCCGGTTGCCCTGATGGATACCGGCGATGTGCCGGGGCGTGTCGGGCTTCGCCTGGGGTCGGCCCACTCTGATGCTTCCCATGGGTGCTCTCCTTCCTCGCCTCCGGCCTGCGGAGTGCGTGGTCATGACCGCTCGGTGAGGTCCTCGAAGAACCGCTCGAGGGCCGGCCAGATCCGGCCGCCGCCGGACAGGCCGCGCCACTCCCGGCGTACGACGGCGACCATCCGGTAGCAGTCGTCGATCGGCACGATCCAGTGGTGGTCGAGGCCGTGGACGGTGTTCACCAGCAGAGCCTCCACCTCGGGTTCCACGGTGGCGAGCTGCGGAACCGTGCCGGACAGCTTCTGCCAGGCGGCCGCTTCCACCTCCCATCGCATGGCCCCCGCGGGGCTCGGCCCCTCGGCGGTGACGGAGCCGTCCGCGCGGGGCACGAAGAAGACCAGACCGACCGGTACGCCCAGCACTGCCGTGTCGATCTCGGGCAGCCGGACCCGGCGCCGGGGCACGAGCCGGTACGTGCCCTCCCCCGCCGCCGCGTCGGCGAACAGCACGGAGCAGGGGCCGCAGGCGCAGCGCACCTCCTCCTGCCCGGTGTCGTACAGGTGGGCGTGCTCGTCGGCGACCGGTGCGGCGCACAGGTCGCACACCTCCCGCTCGGCCGCCGCCGTGCGGTCGGCCGAGGAGCGGATGAGGCGGGCCAATGCCCCGTCGGTGGTCACGGTGCGCTCCGGTGCGTCAGCGTGGTCAGCGGGACGAACGCGGGGGCCGTCTCGGTCACGGGCTCCACCGCCGTCAGCTCGGGCGCCACGGAGAGCACCGCCGCGCGGACCGCGTCGGTGACCTCGGAGCCTCCGCCTCCGCAGCCGGATCCGCATCCGCCGCCCGCCGTCAGACGCACCCGGGCGACCTGTCCTTCCACTCCGGCCCACTCCACGTCGCCGCCGCGCTCCTGCACGGCGGGCCGCAGGCGTTCGACCGCGCGGGCCGCCCGGCGTTCGGCGGGTTCGGGGTGGATGTCGTGCAGCACCATGAGGTGCGCCAGCAGTTCGTCCTCGGCGAGACACTCGGCCAGTCGCTCGTCCGCGTGGTCCAGGACCCGGGCCAGGGCCTCGCCGTAGACCTCGGTCAGCAGCGCCACCGCCTCGGTCGCCGAGCGGGTCGTGGGGGCGGGCGCGGACTCGAGGCCTTCCAGCAGCTCGTCCAGCCGGCCGAGCCTGGCCTCGACGTCCGGGTCGGCCAGCCGTGCGTCGGCGGCCTCAGCCATGGTTAGCCCCGTAGGTCGGCGAGTGCAGGGTGGTCAGCGTCTTGCCCTTGCCGACGTACATGTGCACACCGCACGGCAGGCAGGGGTCGAAGCTGCGGACCGTGCGCATGATGTCGACGCCCTTGAAGTCGTCCGGCCCGTTCTCCTCGAAGATGGGCTGGCCCTGGACGGCGTCCTCGTACGGGCCGGGGGTGCCGTACATGTCGCGGGGGCTGGCGTTCCACGGGGTGGGCGGGTACGGGTGGTAGTTGGCGATCTTCTTGTCCTTGATCACCAGGTGGTGGGAGAGGACGCCGCGCACCGCCTCGTGGAAGCCGCAGCCGATCGCCTCGTCGGGCACCTCGTAGTTCTCGAACACCTTGGTCTCGCCGGCGCGGACCATGCCCATGGCCTCTTCGATGAACTGCAGGGCCATGGCGGCCGCGTAGGCGATGAAGTAGGGCCGGGCGCGGTCGCGTTCGATGGTGTTGCTCCACTGCGGGATGCGCCACTCCAGAGTGGTCTCCGGCAGGGACTCGCCCTTGGGCAGGGAGATGCGCACGCTGTGGCCGGTGGCCTTGACGTACGGGGTGTCGACCAGGCCGCTGAGCGCGGTCGACCACAGGCGGGCCAGCGGGCCGCCGCCGGTGTCGAGGGCGAGGTGGTCGCCGGTGCGCTGGTCGAACCAGCGGGGGCTCATCACCCAGCTGTACTTGTCGTCGAAGTTGCGCTTCTGCGGGACCGGGACGGTGGTCTGGTTCCACGGGTGGCGCATGTCGACGGGGTTGCCGAGCGGGTCGTGGGTGACGAAGGGAGACTCGTTGACCCAGTCCTCGTAGTACGAGCTGCCGAGCATGATGCGCAGGCCGAGGTTGATGTCGACGAGGTTGTTGGTGACCAGTTCGCCGTCGACGATGATGCCCGGGGTGACGTACATGTCCTTGCCCCAGGAGTTCATGTTCTCGTAGCGGTAGTCGACGGTCTGGGGGTTCTGGAAGGCGCCCCAGCAGCCCAGCAGGACGCGGCGGCGGCCGACCTCCTCGTAGCCGGGCAGCGCCTCGTAGAAGAAGTCGAAGACGTCGTCGTTCATGGCGACGGCCTTCTTCACGAAGTCGATCACCCGCATGAGACGGCTGAGGTAGTCGGTGAAGACGGTCGGCTGCGGCATCGTGCCGACGCCGCCCGGGTACAGCGTGGAGGGGTGTACGTGCCGTCCCTCCATCAGGCAGAACATCTCGCGGGTGACCCGGCTGACTTTGAGGGCCTCCTTGTAGACCTCGCCCTCGAAGGGGTTGAAGGCCTTCATGATGTCGGCGATCGTGCGGTAGCCGTGGATCTCGCCGCGGGGTGCCTCGGTGCGCTCGGCGCGGGCCAGGACACCGGGGTTGGTGGCCTTGACCATCGCCTCGCAGAAGTCCACGAAGACCAGGTTGTCCTGGAAGATGGTGTGGTCGAACATGTACTCGGCGGCCTCGCCGAGGTTGACGATGTGTTCGGCCAGCGGGGGCGGCTTGACGCCGTAGGCCATCTGCTGGGCGTAGTCGGAGCAGGTGGTGTGGTTGTCGCCGCAGATGCCGCAGATCCGGGACGTGATGAACCCCGCGTCTCGCGGGTCCTTGCCCTTCATGAACACCGAGTAGCCGCGGAAGAGCGACGAGGTGCTGTGGCATTCGACGACTTCCCGGTTGGCGAAGTCGATCTTCGTGTAGATGCCCAGGTTCCCGATGATCCGGGTGATCGGGTCCCAGGACATGTCCACGAGCTGTGGCGGCTTGCGGTCCGTGGGCCGGGCCTCGGTGGTGGTCATCTGCGGTACTGCCCCTCGCTGTCGGTGATGTGTGGGGTGGTGGGGTGCGTCAGGGGACGTTTCGTCCAAAGACGCGTCATCAGGGACGCCAGTGCGGGTCGTAACCGCTGGTCAGCTTGTGCTTGTTGTGGCGCCACCTGGGCTCGTGGTTGACCAGCTCGTTGGTCACGCCGCGCAGCCGTCGGATGACGGCCCCGTACGGCTTGACGACGAGGGACGACAGGGTGCTGCCCGGGGGCTCGTCCATGAACGGCATGAACGCGTCGGGGAAGCCGGGCATCGTGCAGCCGATGCAGATGCCGCCGACGTTGGGGCAGCCGCCGATGCCGGCCATCCAGCCGCGCTTGGGCACGTTGCAGTTCACGACCGGGCCCCAACAGCCCGTCTTGACCAGGCACTTGGGCGAGTTGTAGTCCGTGGCGAAGTTGGCCTGCTCGTAGTACGAGCCGCGGTCGCAGCCCTCGTGGACGGTCTTCCCGAACAGCCACTGCGGGCGCAGCATGTGGTCCAGCGGGGGCGGGGGCGCGGAGCCGGCCGCGTGGTACAGGACCCAGATCAGGGTCTCCATGAAGTTCTCGGGCTGGATCGGGCAGCCGGGCACGTTGACGATCGGCAGGCCGGCCTGGGAGGTGTAGTCCCAGCCCAGGTAGTCGGCGAGGCCCATGCAGCCCGTCGGGTTGCCGGACATGGCGTGGATGCCGCCGAAGGTGGCGCAGGTGCCGGCGGCGACCACCGCCCAGGCCTTGGGGGCCAGTTGGTCGATCCACCAGTTGAGGGTCTGCGGCTCGCCGGTCTCCGGGTCGTTGCCGAAGGACGTCCAGTAGCCGTCGCCCTCGATGATGTTCTGGTTGGGGATCGAGCCCTCGATGACGAGGATGAACGGGCCCAGTTCGCCGCGTACGGCCGCCCGGTAGGGCGCGAGGAAGTCCTCGCCGCCCAGGCTGGGCGAGAGCACCTTGTTGACCAGGTTCACCTTCGGCAGGCCCGGGATCAGCCCGAGCACCAGGTCCTCGATGGAGGGCTGGTCGGCGGCGGTGAGCGAGACGGTGTCCCCGTCGCAGCTCATGCCCTCGGAGATCCAGAGGATGTGGATCTCGTCTATGCCCTGCCGGTCCTCGGACCGCTCGGGTTCCTTGCTGACTTCGGTGGTGCTGCTGTGGGTTGTCATGTCACTCGGCCTCCGCTGCGGGGGTCTCGGAGTCGGTCGTGTGCCGCGCCTGAGCTGCGGCGGGAGCCGGTGCCGACGGCTCGTCCGGGGATCCGGCGGGCCCGAGGGGTTCGAGCTCGTCGGGCCGGAAGTAGTGGAAGCGGCCGTACC
Organism: Streptomyces qaidamensis; assembly: GCF_001611795.1. Classification (NCBI taxonomy): domain Bacteria; kingdom Bacillati; phylum Actinomycetota; class Actinomycetes; order Kitasatosporales; family Streptomycetaceae; genus Streptomyces; species Streptomyces qaidamensis. The sequence goes on from NZ_CP015098.1 coordinate 885,538, forward strand.
AGTTGTTGAGTTCGGCGGCCGGGTCGTCGTCGAGGGTGACGGCGAGGTGCACGCTGCCGTCCACGTCGTGGAAGACGGCGGCGACCTCGGCGGTGCGCCCGGCCAGGAACATGTCCTGGGCGTCGGCGCCGCGTCCCCGGGGACGGAGCCGTACCCGGCTGCCGCCGCCGAGGGGGACACCGTCGACGATCACGGTGTCGCTGGTCGGGGAGAGCCCGTCGTCGGCGCCCTCCTGCCACCAGGCGGGGCGGTCGACGGGTGCTGTGGGGGTGGCCGGTGCCGGAGAGCCGACAGCGCCGGGCAGCCGGTCGGCAGGCGCCGCGGCGAGGGTGACCGGTGCGTCGGACAGCCGGTCGGCGGACGCCGTCGGGATGGCCGGTGCCGGAGAGCCGACGGCGCCGGGCAGCCGGTCGGCAGGCGCCGCGGCGAGGGTGACCGGTGCGTCGGACAGCCGGTCGGCGGACGCCGTCGGGATGGCCGGTGCCGGAGAGCCGACAGCGCCGGGCAGCCGGTCGGCAGGCGCCGCGGCGAGGGTGACCGTTGCGTCGGACAGCCGGTCGGCGGACGCCGTCGGGATGGCCGGTGTCAGGGAGCGGACGGCGCCGTGCAGCCGTTCGAAGACCTCCTGCGGCATGGTGTCGACCCGGTCGAGGATCGCGGCGGCCCGCGGGTCGGTGGCCCGTGCCTCACGCTTCTCCTCGTCGGTCAGCAGCATCGTGCGCAGGGTGAGGATCTCGTCGATCTCCGCGGCGTCGTGCAGGTCGCCAGGGCTTTCGGGGGCGACCTGGGGGTGGTCGGGCAGGATGATCGGCGCGGACAGCAGGACGGGCCCGGTGTCGCCGGCCTCGCCGCCGAGCACGGGGAAGGTGAACTCGTTGCGGCACGCGCGCACGGCGGCTTCCAGGCCCGTCGGCGGATCGATCAGCGAGACGAACTCCACCCCGTCGCCGCCGAGGAGGGTGTGGGTGGCGATGAGGGCCCGGCGCAGTGCCTCGTCGCGGGTGGTGCGCGGCGGCGGCGCGGGCGCGGTGTTGGTGGTCCGTACGCGGATCCGGCAGAGGTCGTCGGAGAGCCGTTCGGCGGTGACGGTGGTGTCGGCCCGGATCTCCTCGCGGGTGCGCACCACCCGCCCGGCGCCCTCCGGCAGCGTCTCGACGTCCTCACCTGCCGCGGCGCCCACCACGAAGGTGTGTCCGCCCCGCAGGAGTTCACCGAGCGGGACCCCCACCTCGCACTCGCGCGGCAGGGCCTCGTCGAAGGTCAGATGCACCGTGCCGTCGTCGGTGCGCAGCGACTCGACCGGGCGGTGACCTGCTTCCTGCACCTGCTTGCGCTGCATCTGCAGGTAGCGCACTCGCACCCGTACGCGGGCGCTGCCGGGCTGCCGCACCCGCAGCAGGCACTCGCTCTGCTGGTACCAGGAGTCGGCGGAGCCGGAGACACCGGGCGTGACGGGGCCGTCCGCCTCCACCCAGTCCCGGGGGAACAGCACGCCGAACTGCCAGCGCACGCGGTTCTTTGCGGAGGAGCGGCGGTAGGGGTAGAGGAGGTAGCCCTCGTAGAGGACGGCGTCGGCGACGGCCCCGAGCTGCTCGAAGACGCCCGGGGACGGGCCGGTGCCGCCCCTCGGGGCAGCGCTCTTCGTGCTGCCCTCGGCCCATGCCTCCGCCATCGTGCCTCCTCGTCCCTGGGTGCACACGCATCCCTTCCACCACGGTCACACCACTCATCGACGGTCGCCTCCTACGGCGCAGCGGGATTGGGCCGTTCGGGGTGATGGGCATGGGGCCGCGCGGCGTGGCGCGGGACGGGAGCGCAGCGACGGGCCCGTCGGCGCCGAGGCGCGACGGGCCCGTGTCGGTGGTGTGGAGGGGGTGCGGCGTGTTCAGCGCTGCACGTGGGCGAGCCGGCGCGCCAGCAGCGGGACGACGACCGCGGCGGCCACCACATGGGACGCGGCGAGGACGATCTGGGTGGACGTGGCGGTGTGCGGGGCGACGGCCGGGCCGGCGAGTGACAGTGCGGTGAGCGCGACGGTGGTCACGGTGAACGTGCGGGCGGGCCGCCCGGCCCAGCGGGCGAGCGCGACGGCGAGGACGATTCCGGCGACCGACCAGAACACCACCCCGCCGAAGAAGCCGCCGACCGGGATCTCCGCGGCCTCCGTCGCGCCGGGACCGGCCGCCTCCATCGGGACGCCGGCGGCCCGCGCGACGAGCGCGAACGCCTCCGTCACGGCGGCTCCGGCGAGGGTGGCGAGTATGCCGACCAGCCACACGGGGCGGGTGGAGAGAAGGCCGGACTCGGTCTGCTGTGCCTGTGCCTGAATCGCACTCATGTCACTGTCTCCTGACGGGCGTTGGGGCGCGGTGGGTCGTACGGAGAGGTAGACCGGACGGCGAGGCGGAACTCATCGGTGGCCGGGGGACGTTTCCAGCAGGCCGGTGTTCATCCGGATGGCACACGTCACCCGCACGAACCGGCGCGTCACGGGAAGGCGTTACCTCATGGACCAGCCCACACATCACCCCCGCCCCACCACCAGCCCCGCCGTGACGACCCTGGCCGACCCCCTGGTCAACAGGGGCACCGCCTTCAGCCGACGCGAACGCCAGGAGCTGGGGATCGACGGGCTGCTGCCGCCGGCCGTGGAAAGCCTGGACGAGCAGGTCGCCCGCGCCTACGAGGCGTTCCACGGCTACGACAAGCCCCTCAACCGGCACATCTACCTGCGGCAGCTCCAGGACACCAACGAGGTGCTCTTCTACCGTCTGGTCACCGAGCACCTGGAGGAACTGCTGCCCGTCGTCTACACGCCGACGGTGGGCGAGGCGTGCCAGAAGTTCAGCGAGATCTACCGGCGGCCGCGCGGTCTGTTCCTGACCTGGGAGGACCGGCACCGCTTCCGGGAGATCCTGCGCAACCGCCCGCACCGGGACCACGAGGTGGACGTCATCGTCGTCACCGACGGGCAGCGCATCCTCGGTCTGGGCGACCAGGGCGTCGGCGGCATGGGCATCCCGATCGGCAAGCTCAGCCTCTACACGGCCATCGGCGGCATCCACCCCGCCCGCACCCTGCCGATCCTGCTGGACGTCGGCACCGACAACGAGACCCTGCTCGGCAACCCCCGCTACCTGGGCCGCCGCGCACGGAGGCTGACCGGTGCCGAGTACGACGAGATGATCGAGGCGTTCGTCTCGGCGGTCGAGGCGGAGCTACCCGGGACGCTGCTGCAATGGGAGGACTTCGCCACCGCACACGCCCACCCGATCCTCGCCCGCTACCGCGACCGGCTGCTCACGTTCAACGACGACATCCAGGGCACCGCCGCCGTCACGCTCGGCGCCCTGTCCACCGCGGCGAACGTGGCCGGCACCCCGCTGCCCGAGCAGCGCGTGGTGATCCTGGGCGCGGGGTCGGCCGCCATCGGCGTCGCCGACATGATCCGTACGGCCATGATCGGCGAGGGCCTGTCCCAGGACGAAGCCACGGCCCGGTTCTGGATCCTCGACGTCGACGGCCTGCTGGTGTCCTCCCGCTCCGAACTGACCCCGCAGCAGCGGGTGTTCGCGCGTGACGACAGCGAGGTGGCCGACTGGGACGGCACCGGCCTCGCCGAAGTGGTGCGCCGCGTCGAGCCGACGGCGCTCATCGGGCTGTCGACGGCACACGGCGCTTTCACCGAGGAGATCGTGCGGCAGATGGCCTCGACCTGCGAACGGCCCGTGGTCTTCCCGCTCTCCAACCCCACCTCGCACTCCGAGGCCGAGCCCGCGGACCTCACCCGCTGGACCGACGGGCGGGCGCTGATCGCCACCGGCTCACCCTTCCCTCCGCTGACGGTCGACGGGCACGAGGTGCCGGTGGCGCAGTCGAACAACGTGTACGTCTTCCCTGCCATGGGCCTCGCGGTGACCGCGAGCCGGGCCACGCGGGTCACGGACCGCATGCTCGTGGCCGCCGCCCAGGCCGTCGCTCGGTGCGCCGTGCGGGCGGCGGACGGCGACGACGGCCCCGTGCCGCTGCTGCCGCCGCTGGCCGGGATGCGGGAGTCGGCCCGCGAGATCGCCCTGGCCGCGGCCCTCGCCGCCGTCGAGGACGGGGTGGCCCCGCAGGCCACGGAGGAGGAGTTGCGAGGGGCCGTCGCCCGGGCGCAGTGGACGCCTCTGTACGAGGACTAGGAGCGTTTGCCGGTCCTCCGGGGGACGTACTGTCGAAGGACACGACCGTCGGCCCCGGAGGCATCGGCTTCATGGACCAGCAGCGGCCCCTCCCCGACGCGCTGGAGGCGGCGGCGGACGCGTTCGAGCGGCTGCGTCCGCGGCTGTTCGGCATCGCCTACCGCGTCCTCGGCAGCGTGTCGGAGGCCGAGGACGTGGTGCAGGACGTGTGGGTGCGCTGGCAGGGCGCCGACCGGAGCACGGTGCTGGACCAGGGCGCGTTCCTCGCGAAGATCACCACGCGGCTGGCGGTCAACGTGGCCCGGTCGGCGGGGGTGCGCGGCGAAGCCTATGTGGGCCCGTGGCTGCCGGAACCCGGTGGACATGTCCGTCACGGGGGCGACGAACTCGAAGAACTGGGCGGCGCGCACGATGCTGTACGGCACGCCGCTGCCGCGCACGGCGTTGTCCTGGGCGGCCTTGGCCTCGTAGTACACCGGGCGTCATGGTCGCCTCGGTCGCGGGGATGCGGTCGCGTAGCCGGGGACTGGTCGACGCCGACGATCGAGAGTACGACGTGATGGCGGACGCCTGCCTCCTTCTCGGCGGCGAACAGGTTCCGGGCCGAGCGGGTGAAGAAGTCCAGGGTCGGCCCCGTGTCGAAGGACGGCGAGTTCGACACGTCCACGACCACGTCCGCGCCCTTGAGGGAATCTGTCAGTCCTTCGCCGGTGAGGGTGTCGACGCCCGCGGAGGGGGCGGCCGGCACGGCCTCGTGTCCGCCCTCGCGCAGGACGGCGCACACCTGGGAGCCGATGAGGCCCGTACCGCCGACTACCACGATCTTCATCGCTGTCTCCGTTCGCTGAGGTGCTGACTCACCAGAGAGACAGGGCGGGGCCCGGATCTGTGACAGCCGGGGTGAGCGCCGCGCGGCGGGTGACCGTCCGCTGCTTCAGGACTCGCGTCCCTCACCCGACCCGGATGCCCACGATGCACGTGTCGTCGTCGGTGTCCGACTTGCTGTAGGTCAGGAGGCGGTCCAGTTGCTGGTCGAGTGTGCTGGGGGCCGAGCGGGCGGTGGTCAGGAGGTGGGTCAGGGACTCCTCCATGGGGCGGTCCCGTCGCTCGACCAGGCCGTCCGTGTACATCAACAGGGTGTCCCCGGGGGCCAGTTGCAGCTCGGTCTCCTCGTAGACGGCCTCCGGCACCGCCCCGAGCAACAGCCCCTTGACCAGGGGCAGGGGGGCCGCTTCGGTGTCGCGGACGAGAACCGGCGGCAGATGTCCCGCCCGGGCCCAGCGCAGCGTCCGCCGGACCGGGTCGTACAGCCCGCACACCGCCGTCGCGGTGACGTTGCCGGTCAGATGATGCGCCACGATGTTGAGCCAGGACAGCAACTGACCCGGCCCGGCGCCGGTCACCGCGAGGCCGCGCAACGCGTTGCGCAGGACGACCATGCTGGTGGCGGCCTCGATACCGTGGCCGGCCACGTCCCCGACGCACAGCAGCACCTTGCGGGACGGCAGGACGACGGCGTCGTACCAGTCGCCGCCCACCAGCTGCTCGGTCTCCGCGGGCCGGTAGCGTACGGCGACCTGGAGACCGGACACCTGCAACGGTGCCTGGGTGGGGGGCATGATGGCGTGCTGCAGCTGCAGGGTCAGCCGGTTGCGTTCGGTGGCCTGCTGTTCGGTGTGCGCCAGTTGGTCGCGGGTGGCCGCGAGCGCCACCTCGGTCCAGTGCTGGGCCGAGATGTCCTGGCAGGCCCCGCGCACGAGGAGCAGGCGGTCGTCGGTGTCCAGCACCGGTTCGGCGACGATCCGGATGTGCCGGGTCACCCCGTCCGGCCGCTGGAGCCGGAAGGCGGCCGCCGCAGGGCGCTGGTGGTGCAGCAGCGTGCGCAGGAAGCGGCGGATGGAGACGCCGTCGTCAGGGTGGGCATGGGCCGGCAGCTCCTCCAGGGGGACCGGGGTGCTCGTCTGGGGGCGTCCGTAGAGGTCGAAGAGCTGCCCGTTCCAGGTGATCTCACCGGTGAGCACGTTCTCCTCGAACCCGCCGATGCGGCCGAGCCGTTGGGCGTGCTGGAGCAGGCTGGCCAGTCGTGCCGTCTCGTCCTCGATGCGCCAGATGAGGAGGACGGACATGCCGTGGCGGCTGATGCTGATGTCCGCGACAGCCGAGAGGGGCACCTGGTCGACGAGGGCGGTGAGGTTCATCCGTCGGGTCCGGAAGGGCTCTCCGGTGGCGTAGACCCGCTCGACGCGCTGGAACAACTCGCTGTCCCCGGCGGTCATCGGGTAGGCCTCCAGGAGCAGCGCACCGTTCACGACCGCCCGCGGCCTGCCCGCCGGGTCCAGGAACCTGCTGTTGACGTGCTGGATGCGGAAGTCCACCAGGTGCCCGTCGCCGTCGAGGTGCGGCACCAGGACGAGGGCGGGATCGTGCAGTCCGTCGGCCAGGTCCATCAGCTCGGCGGCGTCCGGCAGGACGCGGGGCTCGTGGGCCGCGCCCTGGGCCGGCGTGTGCGTCTCCAGGGTGTGGGCGCACAGTTCGGCCAGCGCCTCCACCTGGCGGACGATCTGCGGGGGCTGGGGCGTGAGCGGCTCCGGCCAGGCGATCTCCAGCACGCCGTGGATGCGGCCACCGGTGCCGGCGGGCAGGGCGACCCGGCCGCCGTCCGGATGGTGGTGCAGGCCGATGGTGGGCAGCCCGGTCGCGGCGAGGGTGGTGATCCACTGCCCCTCGCGCTCGATGAGGCCCCGTCGCGCCACGGTCACCACGTCCGGCGGGACGTAACGCCAGCGCGCGGCCTCAGCCGGTGAGAACCCGGCACTGCCCGCGAGGGTGAGCGAGCCGTCGGCGCCCGCGGCCCATACGGCCACGGCCACGGCGCCGAGGGGACGCAGCGCCTGCTCCAGCAGCGCGTCGGCGACGGCCTGGGCGTCGTCCGCCGCCAGGACGCCGCTCTCCGCCGCGCGCAGGCGTACGGCGGCCGACTCGTTCTCGGCGTCGTCGGCGGCCCGGGTGGCGGCGAGGAAGGCGTCCGTCACCTCGGACATCCGGTCCCGGGCGGCCTGGTTGATGACGTCGACGGCGAGTTCCAGGGGGGTGACCTGGGCCTGCTCGGCCAACTGGGCGAGCTGTCGGGCGGCCTGGGCCGGTCCGCACTTCAGCCGTTCGACGAGGACACCTTTGGCGAGCTCGATCAGGGCACGCCCTTCGGCCTCCGCCTGGGCGGCCCGCACCTCCCGGCTGAGCCGCTCCACGGTGGCGGCGAGCCGGCCCACCGGGGAAGCGGACGACGGGTCCGCGATGAGGTCGGCGGGCGGGTCGTCGGAGGCCCACGCCTCGCCCGGCGAAGCCCACGGCCGCCCGTCGGGTGCCGCCGCGTTCTCGTCGGGTGCCGCCGCGGCCCCGTCGGAGGTCTCGGACTCCGCGTCGGTGGTCCGCGCCATCATGTCGGAGGTTTTCGCCTCCCCGGGGGAGGTCTTCGGCTCCTCGTCGGAAGTCTTCGGCTCCTCGTCGGGGGTCGGAGACACGGCGTCGGTGGCCTGAGCCCCGGCGTCGGACGTCGCCGACGGCGGGGCCGACCCGGTTCCGGTGGCCGAGTGGCGCTCCGGCTCACCGTCCTGACCCGGTTCGCGCGGCTGCTCGGACATGCTCACGGTGTGGATGCTCCTCGGCTGGAGCGCCCTGAGGCGCGGAACGACAGGCGCTGCGGGGCGCCCGGTCCGCCGGTCGGCGGACCGGGCGCCGGGGTGCTCATGCGGGCAGCCAGCGGCGGACGCAGGCCATGAGGTCGCGCGTGTCGACGGGCTTGGTGACGTAGTCGCTGGCACCCGAGGCGAGGCTCTTGTCCCGGTCGCCCGGCATCGCCTTCGCCGTGACGGCGATGATGGGCAGCTCCGCGTACTGCGGCATCCGCCGGATCTCGGCCGTCGCGGTGTAGCCGTCCATCTCCGGCATCATCACGTCCATCAGCACGAGGGCGATGTCCGGGTTGTTCACCAGCGTCTCGATGCCTCTGCGCCCGTTCTCGGCGTGCAGGACGCGGAAGCCCTGCAGCTCCAGGATCCCGCTCAGCGCGAAGAGGTTGCGTGCGTCGTCGTCGACGACGAGGACGGTGCGGCCGGCCGCGGTGTCGTCGACGGACGGCGGCGTCACATGCTGCGGCCCTTCGGTCCGGACGAGGGAGAGCACGTCACCGGGCTCCTCGGCGGACAGGTGCAGGGCGATGCGCTCGCGCAGCTCGTCGAGGCTGGACAGCAGCTCCAGCGCACCGCCCGCCGAGCGGGAGCGCAGCGTCTCGTCCAGGGGCACGTCCATGGGGTGGCTGCTGTGCACCAGCACCGGCACGCTCGTCAGCGCCGAGTCGCCCTCCAGTGCCTGGAGGAAGCGGGACGCCTCGTCGTCGCGCATGCCCAGCTCCAGGACGACGCAGTGGCACGGCTCGGACGCCAGCGCACCGGCCGCCTCCTGCGCTCCGACGGCGGTGATGATGTCGATCGCGGGGCGCTGAGCACCGTCGGCGCGGCCGTGTGCCAGGTCGGCGACCACACTCTCCGCGACGAGGGTCAGCAGACCGCGCGAGCGCTCCTCCACGACGAGCAGGCGCCGGGGCCGCGGGCCGGGCCCGATCTGGGGCACCGGCACCGAGCCGGCCAGGCCCTGCGGCACGGGTTCGACCGAGGTCCGCTCAAGGGGCCTGCCGTGGCTGAGCAGTTCCTCGAAGTCGGGACGGGCCACGGGCAGGAAGAGCGTGAACGTGCTGCCCTGGCCGGGCGTGCTGTGCACGGACACGGCGCCGCCCAGAAGTTGGGCGATCTCGCGGGTGATGGACAGGCCCAGGCCGGTGCCGCCGTACTTGCGGCTCGTCGTACCGTCCGCCTGCTGGAACGCGCCGAAGATCGTCTCCAGGTGCTGCTCGGGGATGCCGATGCCGGTGTCCTTGACCCGGAAGGCGACCACGGCGGCGCCCCGGACCACGCCCGCGGGCACCTCGTCGTCCGACGCGGGTTCGATGCTCAGTTCCACGCCCCCCTGCTCGGTGAACTTCACGGCGTTCGACAGGAGGTTGCGCAGCACCTGGCGCAGTCGGGAGTCGTCCGTCAGCACGTCCGCGGGCGCGCCGGGAGCGGTCGTCACGGTGAAGTCCAGGCTCTTCTGCGTCGTCATCGGCCGGAAGGTGGCCTCGACGTACTCGATGAGCTGCCGGAGCGTCACCCGCTCGGGCGTCACGTCCATCTTCCCGGCCTCGACCTTCGACAGGTCGAGGATGTCATTGATGAGCTGCAGCAGATCCGACCCGGCGGAGTGGATGATCTGCGCGTACTCGACCTGCTTGGGCGTGAGGTTGCGGGACGGGTTCTGTGCCAGCAACTGGGCCAGGATGAGCAGGCTGTTGAGCGGGGTGCGCAGTTCGTGGCTCATGTTGGCCAGGAACTCCGACTTGTACTTCGAGGCCAGCGACAGCTGCTGGGCGCGGGTCTCCAGTTCCTGGCGGGCCTGCTCGATCTGGAGGTTCTTCGCCTCGATGTCCCGGTTCTGCGCCGCCAGCAGCGAGGCCTTCTCCTCCAGTTCCGCGTTGGAACGCTGGAGTTCCTCCTGCTGCACCTGCAACTCTGTGGAGCGGGCCTGGAGTTCGACCGTGAGGCGCTGCGACTCGACCAGCAGCTCGTCGGTGCGGGCGTTGGCCACGATGGTGTTGACGTTGACGCCGATGGTCTCCATCAGCTGGCCCAGGAAGTCCCGGTGGATCTGGGTGAAGGGCGTGACCGAGGCCAGCTCGATGACGCCGAGGACCTGGCCCTCGACGACGATGGGCAGCAGCACCAGCGCGGTCGGCACCACCTGGCCCAGCCCCGAGGAGATGGTCACGTAGCCTTCCGGCAGCTCCTCCACCATGATGGTGCGCCGGCTGCGCGCGGCCTGGCCGACCAGGGTGCGGCCGAAGGCGATGCGGGAGGGCCGGCTGCTCTCCTCGGGGTAGCCGTAGGAGCCGACGAGCCGCAGTTCGGGCCCGTCGTCGCCGTCCTCGGCGAGGTAGAAGGCCCCGTACTGGGCCGACACCAGCGGCACCAGCTCGTCCATGATCAGCTCGGCGACCACGGGCAGGTCGCGGTGGCCCTGCATCAGGCCCGAGATCCGGGCGAGGTTGGTCTTGAGCCAGTCCTGCTCCTGGTTGGCCCGGGTGGTCTCGCGCAGGGACTCCACCATCGAGTTGATGTTGTCCTTGAGCTCGGCGACCTCGCCGGAGGCCTCCACGGTGATGGAGCGGGTCAGGTCGCCCTCGGCGACGGCGCTGGCGACCTCGGCGATGGCGCGGACCTGCCGGGTCAGGTTGCCCGCCAGTTCGTTGACGTTCTCCGTCAGACGCTTCCAGGTTCCGGAGACGCCCTCGACCTCGGCCTGTCCGCCGAGGCGGCCCTCGGTCCCGACCTCGCGGGCGACACGGGTGACCTCGTCGGCGAACGCGGACAGCTGGTCGACCATCGTGTTGATCGTCGTCTTGAGTTCGAGGATCTCACCGCGGGCGTCCACGTCGATCTTCTTCGACAGGTCGCCCTTGGCCACGGCGGTCGTCACCAGCGCGATGTTGCGCACCTGGCCGGTGAGGTTGTTGGCCATGGAGTTGACGTTGTCGGTGAGGTCCTTCCAGGTGCCGGCGACGTTCGGCACGTGGGCCTGGCCGCCGAGGCGCCCCTCGGTGCCGACCTCGCGGGCGACGCGCGTGACCTCGTCGGCGAAGGCCGACAGCGTGTCGACCATCGTGTTGATGACCTCGGCCAGCGCCGCGACCTCGCCCGCGGCCTCCACGGTGATGCGCTGCGAGAGATCGCCGCGTGCCACGGCGGTGGCGACCTGGGCGATGGAGCGGACCTGGCCGGTGAGGTTCGACGCCATCACGTTGACGTTGTCGGTGAGGTCCTTCCAGGTCCCCGACACACCGCGCACCTGGGCCTGGCCGCCGAGGCGTCCCTCGGTGCCGACCTCGCGGGCGACACGCGTGACCTCGTCGGCGAACGCGGACAGCTGGTCGACCATCGTGTTGATGGTGCTCTTCAGCTCCAGGATCTCCCCGCGCGCGTCCACGGTGATCTTCTGTGACAGGTCACCCTTGGCGACCGCCGTGGCCACCAGGGCGATGTTGCGGACCTGGCCCGTGAGGTTGCCCGCCATGAAGTTCACCGAGTCGGTGAGGTCGCGCCAGGTGCCCTTGACGCCCTTGACGTCCGCCTGGCCGCCGAGGCGCCCCTCGGTGCCGACCTCGCGGGCGACACGCGTGACCTCGTCGGCGAACGCGGACAGCTGGTCGACCATCGTGTTGATGGTGCTCTTCAGCTCCAGGATCTCGCCTCGCGCGTCCACGGTGATCTTCTGTGACAGGTCCCCCTCGGCGACCGCCGTGGTGACCTGGGCGATGGAGCGGACCTGGCTGGTGAGGTTGCCCGCCATGTGGTTCACGGAGTCGGTCAGATCGCGCCAGACCCCGGCCACGCCCGGCACCTGGGCCTGGCCGCCGAGCCGCCCCTCGCTGCCGACCTCGCGGGCGACACGCGTGACCTCGTCGGCGAACGCGGACAGCTGGTCGACCATCGTGTTGACGGTCTCCTTCAGCTGGAGGATCTCGCCGCGGGCGGGCACGTCGATCTTCTGCGAAAGGTCGCCCTTGGCGACGGCCGTGGCCACCTGGGCGATGTCGCGGACCTGGGTGGTCAGGTTGCCCGCCATGGCGTTGACCGAGTCGGTGAGGTCGGCCCAGGTGCCCGAGACCCCCGGCACCTCCGCCTGCCCGCCGAGTGTCCCCTCGGTACCGACCTCGCGGGCCACCCGGGTGACTTCGGAGGTGAACACGGACAGCTGGTCGACCATGCCGTTGAAGACCTTGGCGATGTCGCCCATGAGGCCGTCCGCGTCGTCCGGCAGCCGGGTGCCGAAGTCCCCGTCGCGTACGGCTGTCAGGCCGGCCAGCAGTCGTCGCAACTCCTGGTCGCCCGGCACCGCATCGACGACGCCAGTGCTGTCGCTGGTCATGCGCACCCTCGTTCCGCTCCCCAAGAGCCCTCGGAAACCGAGGACTCGGAACCCCCGGACCGATGGGCGGCCCGGCTGTCGTGCATGCATCTCCGCAGTCACCAATGTGTATGTGATGTGGAAATACGCCGCAGGTTAACCCACGTTTCAAGCCCTGAACAAAGCAGGAGCCGCCGTCCTCGGCCCAACAGCGGCGCCCTGTCACGAGCCCCTCGGGCGACGCCTCGATCAAGGTCTGCGGCAGTGCCGCACACGCCCGGGCCAGCCCTGTTTTCCGCCGCTGTCTGACGGATCTTCCGCAGGCTATGCCGCCGGTCCTCTTCTGTGAAGAAGACGTGAGCACGCCGAGGCGGTTCAGGAGACGGCGGCATCCTCGACCGAATCCCGTGTCTCCAGGATGCTGTCGACTCCGGTGATCTCGCAGAGCCGTTGGAGCTGCGGTGACGGGGCGACCACGCGCAGGGTGCCCCCCTGGTGGGTGAGGATCAGCAGGTTCAGCAGCGTCGAGTCCGCGAAGGTGATGCCGGCGGCGTCCAGGATCACCTTCGGGTACGCCCTGACCGCGGCGTCCAGCGCTTCCGCCAGTGGCGTGATCGAGTCCATGTCGTAGGCGCCGCGGGCGACGACGACCCAGGCCCCGTGCCGTTCGTACTGCGACGGCGCAGCCCCCGGACGGGTATGCGCGGAAGCCTGCTGCGGCAGCGGCATGGCACCGGTGTCACGCGTGAGCGCGGGCATGCCGGCCTCGTCCCAGGGCACCTTCGGGCTCCTTCTGTGGCTCTCCCGAACGGGAGCACGTCATCTGTTGCATGAAAAGTATGTCACGTATCTAGGTTCCGGCAACGGTGTCCCTTAAAATGCTGCGCATGGTCGGAGTGCCCCAGTCCCACACCGGATGGACGTTCATCACCAGCCACGCGCGCGTTCTGGCAGCCATTGCCGACAATCCGAACGCCCGCATCCGCGACATCGCCGCCCGCTGCCGGCTCACGGAGCGTGCCGTGTCGCGGATCATCTCCGATCTGGAGCAGGACGGTTACCTGTCCCACACCCGGGACGGGCGCACGAACAACTACCGCATCGAGCCGGACAAGGTGCTGCGCCACCCGGCCGAAGCGGGCCTGTCGGTGGCTTCCCTGCTCTCCCTGCTCGTCCAGGACGAGACGGACCGCATCAGGAAACCGGTCGCCCGGTAGCCGTCACCAAACCGGCTGCCTGTCGGCGGCGCCCATCCGGTGGTTCCGGGCACCCATGCGCCACAGGAGGCCCTCCACCCGGCACCGGGATTCAGTCCCCGGCGCCCAGGACTCCCCTGTCCTGCGCTGTGGTGCGCCTCAGCGCGAGGGCCGCGATGTCGTCGCCGAGCCTTCCGCCGCTGTGCCGGAGCAGATCCCCGTGCAGCCGGTCGAGCAGCTCGCGGGGGTACTCCGTGCCCTGCCGCCGCATCCAGTCCGGCAACGGGAAGAACCGGCCGGTGTGATCCCGGGTCTCGGATACGCCATCCGTGTAGAGCAGCAACTGCTCGCCCGGGGCGAAGGGGACGACGTCGACCCAGTAGCGGTCACCGATGAGCCCTGCGAGGTTCAGGGGCGGGGAGGGGATGGTGGGCTCCAGGACCCTGACGATCCCGCAATACTCGATCAGCGGCGGGGGATGCCCGCAGTTGAGAAGTCGCAGCCGGTCGCCGCCGTGCGGGATCTCGGCGAGGAGAGCAGTGGCGAAGTGCTCGGGCTGGTCCTGGACGGGAAACGCGGCGCTGTGGCGCGTGACGGCGGTCTCCAGGCGGTGGACGATGCCCCGCAGGTCGGGCTCGTCATAGGCGGCCTCCCTGAAGCAGCTGATCACCGCCGAGGCCGCCCCCACCGCGTCCAGGCCCTTGCCTCGGACGTCGCCTATGAGCAGCCGGACCCCGTACGGGGTGCCGATCGCCTCGTAGAAGTCGCCGCCGATCCTGGCCTGTTCCTGGGCCGCCAGATACAGCGATTCGATCTCGACGCCCTCGATGCGGCGGGGCAGGGGGCGTAGCAGCACCTTCTGGGCCGCGTCGGCGACGAGGCGGACCTGGAAGAGCATCTCCTCCCGCTGATGCCGGACATGACTGCCGTATGCGGCCGCCAAGGTGACCGCGATGATCGCGGCCGAGGTGTACTGCGTCCCGAGATCGGTGTGGAAGAAGCTGAGGACGATCATGAGCAGGAAGCAGAACGCTCCCAGCGCCACCGTGGGGAGCACGGGCCACATCGCGGCCGCGAGGGCGGGTGCGGCGGGCAGAAGGCGGCTGAAGGCGATCTCCCTGGGTGTGGAGAACGCCAGGCCGGCGATGAGGACGGTCAGGACCAGGGGTGACAGCCTGGCGGCTTCCCATCGGCCGCTGTAGGCGGGGCGACGGCGCCACAGCCGTGCAGACGAGATCACAAAAAGCATCATATCGACCTAATCGGACACAGGGCGCGGAAGGATCATGCGCCACACGCGAGATTGCGCGGCTGACGGCCCTGCCCGCGAGGGGACACGGCCATGTCCGGAGGGGCCGAGGCCGTGCGCGGCACGGCCGCGCAGGCGCCCCAGGTCAGCCGGGCAAGGTCGGTTGCGCCCTGGCCACTCGGGATCACCGGTGTTAAAAAGGTCGCATGGCGAGTCTTTTCGCCCGTTTTCAACGCCTGTCGGTCAAGCGCCTGATCAGCAAGAGCACGCGGAGCGTGGCCGGGCAGGTGTTGGTTTTCCAGGTGGCCCTGGTGGTGCTGCTCGTGGCCTGCGGTGTCTTCGCCCTCATCCTGCAGTCGGAGCGGGACACCAGCGCCGAGGCAAGGCGCCGCTCGACGGCCGTGGCACAGACCTTCGCGCACTCACCGGGTGTCCTGGCGGCATTGCGGTCCCCCGACCCCAGCAAGATCCTCCAGCCGCTCACGGAAGCGGCACGCCGGGCCGCCGATGTCGACTTCATCGTGGTCATGGACACCGAGGGCATCCGGTACACGCACCCCTTGCCGGACCGCATCGGACAGCGGTTCGTGGGCGAGATCGGACCGTCGCTGGCGGGGATGCTCTACGTGGAGAGCGTCGACGGCCCGCTCGGTCGCGAGGTGCAGGCCACGGTGCCGATCAAGGACGCCGGCAACGAGGTCGTCGGGCTCGTCTCGGCCGGGATGAAGGTCGAGAACGTCGAGGGTCAGTTGGCCCGGCAACTACCGATCATCCTGGGCGCCGGGGCCGGAGCGCTCTTGTTGTCCGTCGGCGTGACCGCACTGCTGGGCCGGCGACTGCGGCGGCAGACACACAGCCTGGCCCCGGACGAGATGACCCTGATGTACGAGCACCACGACACCGTGCTCCACTCGGTTCGGGAAGGGGTGCTGATCGTGGCCGCCGACGGGCGGCTGATGCTGGCGAACGACGAGGCCAGACGACTGCTGGAGCTGCCCATGGACATCGAGGGGCGGCTCGTCCCGGAGCTGCCAGGCCTCGATCCCGAGCTGAAGGCGCTGCTCGTCTCCGGGCGCGAGGCCACCGACGAGGTGCACCTCGCGGGAGAGCGGCTGATCGCCGTCAACCAGCGTCCCACGGGTCGCACGGGCGGCCCCCGGGAAACGGTGGTGACCCTGCGCGACTCCACCGAGCTGCAGGCGGTGACGGGCAGGGCGGAGGTGGCCCGGGAGCGCCTCAGGCTGCTGTACGACGCCGGACTCCACATCGGTACCACCCTGGACGTGCTGCGCACCGCCGACGAACTGGCGCGGGTCCCCATTCCCCGCTTCGCGGACTTCGTCACCGTGGACCTGGCCGACGCCGTCCTGCACGGCGAGGAGCCGGCCCCCACGGCAACGGACATGCGACGCGCGGCCGTGTCCGGCATCGTGGACGACCATCCGCTCACCGAACAGGGCCGGCTGTTCGACTATGTTCCCTCCACGCCCCACGCGCGCGGCTACGGCAGCGGCCGCTCCGAGTTGGTGAGCGATCTGCCCACCGCCACGGGCTGGCGCGTGCAGGACCCGGAGCGGGCCAGGGCGATCATCGACCACGGCATCTACTCCCTGATCACCGCACCCATCCAGGCCCGTGGCGTCGTGCTGGGCGTGGCCGGCTTCTGGCGCACGCGACAGCACGAGCGCTTCAACGAGGAGGACGTGTCGCTGGCGGAGGAGCTGGTGGCCCGTGCCGCGATCAGCATCGACAATGCCCGCCGCTACACCCGCGAGCACGCCCTGGCGGTCACCCTCCAGCGCAGTCTGCTGCCGCAGGCCATGCCCGAGCAGAACGCCCTCGACATCGCCTACCGCTACCTCCCCGCCCAGTCGGGTGTGGGCGGAGACTGGTTCGACGTGATTCCCATGCCGGGCAGCCGGGTGGCACTGGCCGTCGGCGACGTGGTCGGCCACGGCCTCCACGCCGCCGCCACGATGGGACGACTGCGTACCGCGGTGCACAACTTCTCCTCCCTGGATCTGTCACCGGACGAGCTGCTGAGCCATCTGGACGACCTGGTCGGAACCATCGACCAGAACGAGGCGGCTCAGAGCGCGGCGGGCGTCGTGGGCGCCACCTGCCTGTACGGGATCTACGACCCCGTGACGCGCCGCTACGTCATGGCGCGGGCGGGGCATCTGGCGCCCGCGCTGGTCCGGCCCGACGGGACCGTCACCTTCCCGGACGTGCCCGCCGGCCCACCCCTGGGCCTCGGCGGCATGCCGTTCCAGACCGCGGAGCTGTGCCTCGCCGAGGGGACCCAGCTCGTCCTGTACACCGACGGTCTCATCGAGGACCGCAGGCGCGACCTGGACGTGGGAATGGGGCTGCTGCGCGATGCGCTCACCGGCCACCCCGGCCGAGCGCCCGAGGAGACCTGCCAGGCCGTGCTGGACCGTGTGCTCCCCGAGCGTCCCAAGGACGACGTCGCCCTGCTCGTCGCCCGCACGCGGCAACTGCCGCCCGACCGGGTCGCCGACTGGGACGTACCGCCGGACCCCGCCGCCGTCGCGGGCATGCGCGACGCCGTGTCGCGAAGGCTCGACTCCTGGGGCCTGTCGGAGCTCGGCTTCGCCATGGAGCTCATCCTGAGCGAGCTCATCACCAACGCCATCCGCTACGGCTCCGGGCCGATCCACGTGCGGCTGATCCACGACCGTACGCTGATCTGCGAAGTGGCGGACGGCAGCAGCACCTCACCGCATCTGCGGTACGCGGCGTCGACGGACGAGGGTGGCCGGGGCCTGTTCCTGGTGTCGCAGATGGCTGAGCGCTGGGGCACCCGGTACACCCCGCAGGGCAAGGTGATCTGGGCCGAACAGGCCCTGCCCTAGTTAGGTGATTCCGGCAGCCTGTCCCGAGGCCGATCGACCGGCCGGCTCGGACAGGGGCGGTTCCCTGCCCTCGCGTCAGCACGAGTCGCCGGTTCTTCACGGACAACCAGGAGGACACCGGTCCGGAGCCGTGCCTGAGGACGATGGAGCCAGGCGGATCCCACGAAGTGACCTCATCGTCGCGACCGTGGTCGGAACATGGCGTTGCGCAAGGGATACCGTGCGTATGCGGGATGTCGACCCGGACCCGATAGGGGAGGATATATGCGGAAAGTACGCAGGATGGGCAAGGGGGAACGCCTGTGAGCAGCAGCCCTCCCGGCGACCTGGGCTACGAGGACGCAGTGCCTGACCGCACCGGCCAGGCCGAGGCCTTCGACGCCATCGGCGACCACTACGACGAGGCCTTCCCGCACAAGGAAGGGCAGGTCGCGGCCGCCGAGTGGCTCGTCGACTCCCTGCTGGCCGGGTCCCGCGTCCTGGACCTGGGATGCGGCACCGGGCTCCCGACCGCCCGACAGCTGGCGGAGGCGGGCTTCGAGGTCGTCGGTGTCGACCTGTCAGGCGGAATGGTCGCCCTTGCCCGCAAGCACGTGCCCGACGGCACTTTCCACCATGTGGACATCGCTGATCTGCGGCCGGGAGGACCCCGCGACCTCGGCCGGTTCGACGCGGTGGCCGCCTTCTTCTCCCTGCTCATGCTGCCGCGCACCGAGATCCCCCTCGCGCTGCGGACCGTCCACCATCTACTCGTGCCGGACGGCATGTTCGTGCTGTCGATGGTGGAGGCCGACGTGGACGACTTCTCGATCCCGTTCCTCGGTAGGACCATCCGGGTGTCCGGGTACCTGCGGGACGAGCTGAGGGAGACCGTCGAGGCGACCGGCTTCGAGATCGTCGAGGAGGCCTCCTACACCTACGCGCCCGCGAGCGCCGACGTACCGCCCGAGGTGCAGATCTTCCTGCGCTGCAGGCGGCGCGACTGACGGCTCCACCCTCCGCCCGCACCGGCAGGGGAACACCCGGACGGAAGCGACGCTGTGACGAAGCACCTGGGAGCTCATGAACACCCCGGCAGGGAGGCCAGGGCGAGCGGGCATGTCGCGCCCACGCCTCGGCCACAGCTGCGGGGACCGCTGACCGACCGGCTCCGCTACCTCGACGAGGCGACGCGCCGGATCGCCCGCGGCATCGATCTCGACGAGACGCTGCACGAACTGTGCCGGGCGGCCGTGCCGGCTTTCGCCGACACGGCCTTCGTCCACCTGTCCGATCCGTTGCCGGTCGGGGACGAAGGTCCCGGCTCCCCCGCCGTGCTGCGGCTGCACAGCACGGACCGGGCGCCGCCGAGGGATCCGGCCGACCAGGGGCCCGGTCTCCCACCGGAGACCTCGGCGGACGTGCGGCCGGCGGACGTCATACGTCCGGCTGCCGACGGCCGGCTGGCCGAGCTGCTGCAAGCCGGGCAGCCCGTGACGGGAGACGCCCCGGGAGTCGCTCCCGCCCTGACCGAGTTGCTGGGACCGGGCAGTGCTGCCGGAGCGGCGCAACGTGGACCGTGGCTGATCATCGCCCCGCTGCACGGCCGCCGCCACGTCATGGGGAGCGTCGTCCTCATCCGCCGCGCCGACCGGCCCGCCTTCACCGAAGACGACCTGCTCGTCGCCTCCCAGCTCGCCACCCACACCGCACTCGGCGCCGACAAGGCCGCGCTCTACCTCCGCGAGACCTCGGTCGCCGCCGCACTGCAGCGCACGATGCTCCCTCCGGCACTGCCCCAGCCGACCGGAGTCCGGCTGGCAAGCCGTTACCTGCCCGCCTCGCAGGCCTCCCAGGTGGGCGGCGACTGGTACGACGCGATCCCCCTGCCCGGCAACCGTGTCGCGCTGGTGATCGGCGACGTCATGGGCCATTCCATGACGTCGGCCGCCATCATGGGCCAGCTGCGCACCATCGTGCAGACCCTGGCCGGGCTCGACCTTCCTCCCGACGAGGTCCTGCACCACCTCGACGAGCAGGCGGAGCGGCTGGGCAACGAGCACATGGCGACCTGTCTGTACGCGATGTACGACCCCGTACTGCATCGACTGCTGGTCGCCAACGCCGGTCATCCACCCCCGGTGCTCCTCCACACGGACGGCCGGGAAGAGGTACTGCCGATCCCGCCCGGGGCACCGATCGGTGTCGGCAGGAGCGTCTTCGAGACCACCGAGATGCACGCGCCGCCCGGAGCGACTCTGCTGCTGTACACCGACGGGCTCGTCGAGTCCCGCGACTCGGACGTGCTGTCCGGCGTGGAGCGGTTGTGCGCACACCTGCGCGCCGCCACTGCCGGTCCGCAGCCCCCGGCGCTGGAAGTCCTGTGCGACCAGGCACTCGGCTCGCTGGGCACGCGCGACCGGGACGACGACATCGCGCTGCTCGCGGCACGGTTCGAGGGCATCCTGCCCGAGGCGGTGGCGTACTGGTACATGGCTCCACGGCCGCAGACCGCCGGGCAGGCACGCCGGCTGACGCGAAGGACCCTGCACCACTGGGGCCTCGACGCGATGGTGGAGCCGGCCGAACTGCTGGTCAGCGAGGTGGTGGCGAACGCCGTACGCTTCGCGTCCCGGCCGATCACCCTGCGCCTGCTCCGCACGGACGTACTCCGCTGCGAAGTGGGCGACGACTCGCCGCAGGTGCCGAGAATGCGGCACGCCAGGCTGAGTGACGAGGGTGGCCGGGGACTCTTTCTGGTCGACCAGCTGGCGGAGCGCTGGGGGGCGACCAGGGTGAGCACGGGCAAGGTCGTCTGGTTCGAGCTGGCGCTGCCCGGCCTGGAATGACAGGGGATGGGGGTGTGCGGCGCACTCTGTCGGCATCGTCCGCCGGGTGCCGTCACCGGGCGAGGCTCTGGCGCTGAGGTGGGGAGCACGTGCGGACGTGAGCCGCGTCGCATCGACGAGTGAGGCTTGCTATGCAACAAGTTGCATAGCACGATCGTCGTCATGGCGCTCGAACACGCGATCCTGGTGTCGCTCTTGGAGAAGCCTGGGTCCGGCTATGAGCTGGCCCGGCGTTTCGAACGGTCCATCGGCTACTTCTGGACCGCGACCCACCAACAGATCTATCGCGTACTGAAGCGCATGGAGAGCGAGGGCTGGGTCGAAGCCCGGGACGTCCCGCAGCAAGGACGGCCGGACAAGAAGGAGTACTCCGTCGCCGACCTCGGCCGGGCCGCGCTGTCCTCGTGGTTGCACGATCCGATCGAGCCGGAGAGCGTCCGCCACGACCTGGCCGTGAAGATCCGGGGTGCCGCCTTCGACGACCCGGCTGCCCTGATCCGCGAGGTGGAGCGGCACCGGCACGCGCACCGGGACCGGCTGGCGCACTATCTGGCAGGCGAGGAGCGGGACTTCACGGGGGCCGCAGCGGGCGCGGCCGCTCCACAGGCGCCGCTGGACGCGGAGCGGGAGCTCCAGCACGTCGTCTTGCGCGGCGGTATCGCGTACGAGCGGATGATGATCGGCTGGCTGGACGACGTGCTCGCCACGCTGGCCCGGTTCGGCCCGGCCCACTGACCCGCGGCACCGCAACCGCCGCGACTGCTTCTCCTCTCCGGCAGCCCTACCTCTCGATTCCCATCCGTCCACCAGCCGAAAGGGGCCCTCACCATGGCTGACCAACTGCTCTTCAACCCGCGCACCTACGACCCCGCGCACTTCGACCCCGAGACCCGCCGCTTGCTGCGTGCCACCGTCGACTGGTTCGAGCAGCGCGGGAAGCGGCAGCTCATCGAGGACTACCGGTCCCGCGCCTGGCTCGGTGACTTCCTCGCCTTCGCCGCGAAGGAGAGCCTGTTCGCCACATTTCTGACGCCGTCGTCCGCTGCGGGAGAGGGGCAGCCGGACAAGCGGTGGGACACCGCCCGCATCGCCGCGCTCAACGAGATCCTCGGTTTCTACGGCCTGGACTACTGGTACGCATGGCAGGTCACCATCCTCGGCCTCGGCCCGGTCTGGCAGAGCGACAACGCCGCCGCCCGTGCCCGCGCCGCAGAACTCCTTGCGCAGGGAGAGGTGTTCGCGTTCGGCCTGTCCGAGAAGGCCCACGGCGCCGACATCTACTCCACCGACATGCTGCTCGAGCCCGACGGCGACGGCGGCTTCCGCGCCACTGGCTCCAAGTACTACATCGGCAACGGCAACGCCGCCGGACTCGTCTCCGTCTTCGGCCGTCGTACCGACGTCGAGGGCCCCGACGGCTACGTGTTCTTCGCCGCCGACAGCCGTCATCCGGCCTACCACCTGGTCAAGAACGTCGTCGACTCGTCCAAGTTCGTCAGCGAGTTCCGCCTGGACGACTATCCCGTGACGTCCGATGACGTCCTGCACACCGGCCGCGCGGCCTTCGACGCCGCCCTGAACACGGTCAACGTCGGCAAGTTCAACCTGTGCACCGCCTCGATCGGCATCTGCGAGCACGCGATGTACGAGGCCGTCACCCACGCCCACAACCGTGTCCTCTACGGCCGCCCCGTCACCGCCTTCCCGCACGTGCGACGCGAGCTGACCGACGCATACGTCAGGCTCGTCGGCATGAAGCTGTTCAGCGACCGCGCTGTCGACTACTTCCGCTCCGCCGGCCCGGACGACCGCCGCTACCTGCTCTTCAACCCGATGACGAAGATGAAGGTGACCACGGAGGGCGAGAAGGTCATCGACCTGATGTGGGACGTCATCGCCGCCAAGGGCTTCGAGAAGGACAACTACTTCAGCCAGGCGGCCGTGGAGATCCGGGGCCTGCCGAAGCTGGAGGGCACGGTCCACGTCAACCTGGCGCTGATCTTGAAGTTCATGCGCAACCATCTCCTCGACCCGGCCGAGTACCCGGGTGTGCCTACCCGTCTCGACGCGGCCGACGACGACTTCCTGTTCCGGCAGGGACCGGCCCGAGGCCTGGGCTCAGTGCGCTTCCACGACTGGCGCCCGGCCTTCGAGGCGTACGCGCATCTGCCCAACGTCGCTCGCCTGCGCGAACAGGCCGACGCGCTCTGCGAGTTCGTCGCCGCGGCCGCCCCCGACGCGGAGCAGAGCCGCGACCTCGACCTCGTCCTCTCGATCGGCCAGCTCTTCGCGCTCGTCGTGCACGGGCAGCTCGTCCTGGAGCAGGCCCGCTTGACCGGACTCGACGAGGACGTACTCGACGAACTCTTCGCCGTGCTCGTACGGGACTTCTCCGGGCACGCCGTCGAACTGCACGGCAAGGACTCGGCAACCGAGCAGCAGCAAGAGTGGGCGCTGGCCTCGGTCCGGCGGCCGGTCGTCGACGAGGCGCGCACGGAGCGAGTCTGGCAGCGGGTCGAGGCGCTGTCCGGCACGTACGAGATGGCCCAGTAGGCGCGCCGCATCCACCACCGGGGGCCGGGCCGCGGGCCGGCCCCCGGTCGGCCGGGGCCCGGCTCCGCGAGCGGCACCGGCAAGGCGCCAGGCGCTGACCCGGTCGGGCCGCGTTCCGGGCCGGCCGGGGCCGCTTGGGTTGAGGCTGACTACGCCGCCATCCTGCGGACACGCCCCAGGGTCTGTATCGAAAGTGGATCAGAGCACTCGTTGGCAGCCGAGCTCTTCGGGGCGCTGGCAGCGGTACACGGGGCGGGGCCGGCCCACCGAGATGTCAAACCGTCCCATGTGCTGTTGGGCCGCCGTAGTCCTCTGCTCATCGATTTCGGGATCGCGCGCGAGGGAGGACACGCGTCACACGAGGACCGGCGGTGTGATCGGTTCTCCCGGCTACCTGGCGCCGGAGCAGGTGAGTGCCGGGGAATCGGGTGCGCCGGGTGACGTCTTCTCGCTGGCCGCGGTACTGGTGTACGCGGCGACAGGTCGGGGCCCGTTCTCCAGCCCGAACGGCGAGTTCTCGCCCACGGTGCTGCTCTACCGCATCGTGCACCAGGAGCCGAACGTCGACGGCGTTCCGGCGCCCCTGGTCCCGCTCCTGGGGTCCTGTCTGACCAAGGACCCCGAGCAGCGGGCCACGCCGACACCGTCAGTGTGCTGTTGGCGCATGGGCGGCCGGTGCGGTATCTGGCCGCAGTTGCTGCCCGATGGCTGGAGAAGGATCTCGCCGTGCGAGAGGAGGAGGCGCGCGCGTTGATCTCCGCAACAGTGCAACCCCCGGTACAGGCCTTCCAGCTGCGACCTCTGAGGCAGTGGGCGGCGGCGCGGGAGCGGGAGACGCGGAGGGGGGCCGGGCCCCGGCCCGGCCTCGCGCCGACCTGACCCTCAACT
This sequence comes from Streptomyces qaidamensis, assembly GCF_001611795.1. NCBI lineage: Bacteria > Bacillati > Actinomycetota > Actinomycetes > Kitasatosporales > Streptomycetaceae > Streptomyces > Streptomyces qaidamensis. The sequence continues at coordinate 909,307 of NZ_CP015098.1, forward strand.
CGGCGGACTGCAGATCGTCGCCCGCCCCGCCTCCACGGCCTCGGCGACCCGGGCCGTCGTCTCCCGCAGCCACATGTGCGCCGCGTCGTGCAGGTGTACCGGATGCCACCACAAGGCCTGCTGGATCGGCACGGCGTCATAGGGCGGTTCCATGATGCGGACGTGTGCGAGTCCGTCCAGCTCGTCGGCGAGACGCCTCTGAAGGAGAGCTACCCGGCGGGTGCCCGCGACCAGGAGTGGCATCAGCTGGAAACTGTCGACCGAGACCGCCACGCGCGGCTCGATGCCGAGCGTGGCGATCTGGCGGGCGGCGGGGGCGTCGTAGGCACGTTGGTACGTCACCCACGGCAGTCGGGCCAGATCGTCGAGGGTCAGCTGCTCGCCGACCTCGGGGTTGTCGTCGGCGACGAGGAAGACCCAGCTGTCCTGGTAGAGCTCGACCGTGGGGAAGCCTCGAATGATGCCGTGGGGCAGCAGTAGCCCGTCCACGGTGCTGAGCAGCGGCCCGGTATTGTCGATGATTTCGTTCGGTACCTGCTTGAACCTCAGCCGGATGCCTGGTGCCTCGGCTTGGACGGTGCGGGCGAGCTCGGCGCCGAAGACGGCAACCGCATAGTCCGAGGCGATCAGCGTGAACTCGTGCTCCTCGCGGGAGGGATCGAATTCGGCCTGGCTGGCGAAGACGCGCTCCAGCAGGTCGCATGCGGTGGTGGTTCGGTCGAGGAGGGCCTGCCCGAGGGCGGTCAGTTCGTACCCTCCGCCCACCCGGGCGAGCAGGTCGTCGTCGAAGTGGCGGCGCAGCCGGGCCAGGGCCGCGCTCATGGCGGGTTGACTGAGCCCGATGCGCCGGCCGGCCCTGGTGACGTTGCGCTCCTGCAGGAGGGCGCGCAGGGCAACGACGAGGTTGAGGTCCAGGCTGGCCAGGTTCACGACGCATCCCAATTCCGGAGCCGGTACGTCGGTATTCACCGGCTGGATTCTCATATACAGGGAATCGATTTCCCTGATTGCAATCTACGGGCCAGATTAGTGGCACCGCAATCGGGAGGAAATCTCCGTGACATCCGCAGCCGCGTCGCAACTCTTCACCCCCTTCTCCGGACCGTTCGCCATCGGCACCCTCTCGGCACCGGGCGGGACAAGGTTCCCCGGCCTGGTGGCTCCGGACGGCCAGGTGCTCGACCTGCGTACGGCACTGGATTCACCCGCGTTGACCACGCTCGCGCTCCTGGAGCGCTGGGGCGAGGAACTGCCACGCCTGCACACCCTCGCCGGGGACTCGACGCGCGACTGGCGGCCGCTGGCGGAGATGACCGTGCACGCGCCCGTCGAGCCCCGGCAGATCTTCCAGTCCGGCGCCAACTACCGGCAGCACGTGATCGACCTGGCGGTCGCACACCGCGCCCCGGACGCCCCGGGCACCGTCGAGGAGGCCCGCGCCGAGGTCGCGGCGGTCATGGACAAGCGGGCCGCCGAGGACCTCCCGTACGTCTTCATCGGCCTGCCGACCACGATCAGCGGTCCCTACGACGACGTGGTGCTGCCCGCTTGGGCCGAGAAGCCCGACTGGGAGCTGGAATTGGCCGCGGTGATCTCCCGCCCCGCCTACCGGGTCACCGTGGAGGAGGCGCTGGAGTACGTCGCGGGCTACACCATCGCCAACGACCTGACCGACCGCGCGAGCGTCTTCCGCCGGGACATGCCCCCGATCGGCACCGACTGGCTGCGCAGCAAGAACGCCCCCGGCTTCACCCCGCTCGGCCCCTGGATCGTCCCGGCCGGCTCCGTCGCGGACCCGTCCGACCTGCAGGTCACCCTGAAACTCAACGGCGAGACCATGCAGGACGAGTCCACCAGCGACATGGTCTTCGGCGTCGCACGGTTGGTCTCGTACATCTCCCAGACCGCCCGACTGCTCCCCGGCGACATGGTCCTCACCGGCAGCCCGGCCGGCAACGGCATCCACTGGGGCCGGCTGCTGCGCGACGGCGACGTGATGGACGGCTCGGTCACCGGGCTCGGCGCCCAGCACACCCGCTGTGTCGCGGAGAAGACCCGATGAGCCAGATGAGCGCCGACCGTATCGACCGTACCGATCCCGAGGCGGCGATCGCCGAAGCCGCCAAGGCGTACTCGAACTGGGGCCGCTGGGGCGAGGACGACGTGCTCGGCACGCTCAACTTCCTCGACGAGGCCAAGCGCCGCGAGGGCGCGGCCCTGATCCGCGACGGCGTCAGCTTCTCCCTGTCACAGGCCTTCGACATGGACGGCCCGCAGAAGGGCTGGCGGCGGCGTACGAACCCGGTGCACACGATGCTCGCCACCGGCACCGACGCCGCTCTGGGCGGCCAGGGCTTCCCGCACGGTTTCGGTGGCGCCGACGACGTGATCGCCATGCCCTTGCAGTGCTCCACCCAATGGGACGGGCTCGGGCACATCTTCGACCACGGCAAGGCGTGGAACGGCCGCCCGGCGGAGAAGGTCGTCACCTGCGAAGGCGACCTGGTCACCGGCATCGAGCACATGGCTCCGCACGTCGCCGGGCGGGGCGTCCTCCTCGACGTGGGCCTGGTCATCGGTCAGGACGGCGAACTGCCCGACGGCTTCGCCATCACCGAGGACCACCTGACCGCAACAGCCGAGGCGCACGGCGTGACCGTCGGGCGTGGTGACCTGGTCCTCGTGCGCACCGGACGGCTGGCCCGCGCCCGTCACGAAGGCTGGGGCGACTACGCGGGCGGACCGGCGCCGGGGCTGAGCTTCAGCACGGCCGGCTGGCTGCACCGGAGCGAGATCGCCGGGATCGCCACCGACACCTGGGGCTTCGAGGTGCGGCCCAACGAGTTCGACCACGCCTTCCAGCCGCTGCACCAGGTCGCCATCCCCCATATCGGTCTGCTCATCGGGGAGATGTGGGACCTCGACGCCCTCGCCGCACATTGCGCCTCCGACGGCCGGTACGAGTTCTGGCTCACCGCCGCGCCACTGCCCATCACCGGGTCCGTCGGCTCACCGGTGAATCCCATCGCCGTCATGTAACGCCCTGGACGGCCGGGCGGGCCGCGCCCGGACGGCTACGCCACCCTCGCCGGCCCGGCCCGCAAGACCATCTCCGCCGCTCGAAGTCGCGCGGCACCATCTCAGGGAGAACCCATGAACGACACCCGCCCCCGCACCGTCCTCGTCATAGGCGGCGGCGCGTCCGGCAACGCCGTGACCGTGCTGCTGCGGCGGGCGGGCATCGCCGTGGAACTGATCGAGGCCAAGCCCGACTGGAACGTGCTCGGCTCCGGCATCACCCTCCAGGGCAACGCGCTGCGCGTGCTGCGCGAAGTGGGCGTGTGGGACAGGGTCCGGGAGAGCGGCTACGCCGTCGACGCCGTCGGCATGGCCGCGCCCGACGGGACCGTGTTCCACGTCCAGCAGGACTTCCGCACCGGTGGGGACGACCTGCCCCCGATCTTCGGCATGCAGCGGCCCCGGCTCCAGGAGATTCTGTGTGAGGCCGTCCTCGAGAGCGGCGCGGCGGTACGCCTCGGCACCACCGCCGAGGAACTGGTCCAGGACGCGTCCGGCGTCACCGCCCGGTTCGGCGACGGCACCGAGAGCCGCTACGACCTTGTCATCGCCGCCGACGGCGTCGGCTCCCGCACGCGCGCCATGATCGGCATCAGCGACAAGCCCGAACCGACCGGCATGGCCATCTGGCGCGTCCCCGTGCCCCGCCCCGAGAACGTGGAGCGCATGACCCTGGCCTACGGCGGACCGTGCTACATCGCCGGCTACTGCCCGACCAGCAAGAACACCATCTACGCCTATCTCGTCGAGGCCAACCGCGACCGCGCCTCCATCGACCCGGCCTCGTACGCGGACGAGATGCGGCGGCTGGCCGCGCCCTACGGAGGTGCGTGGCCGGAGATCGCCGCGAGCATCACCGACTCCGCCGAGGTCAACTACACCTGGTTCGAGCGGCTGCTCGTCGAGGGCTCCTGGCACCGCGGGCGGGTCGTCCTGATCGGTGACGCGGCCCATGTCTGTCCCCCCACGCTCGCCCAGGGCGCGGCCATGTCGCTGGAGGACGCCTCCGTCCTGGCCGAGATGCTGGGCGGGGAGCAGGACTGGAGTTCCCTCGACGCCCTGCTGACCGGCTTCTACGAACGCCGTATCGACCGTGTCCGCATGGTGGTCGAAGCGTCCGTGCAACTCGGTCAGTGGCAGCTGGACGGCGTCCGTGACGCCGACGCACCCGGTCTGATGGGCCGCACGATGTCCGTCCTGATGGAGACCCCGTGAACTCCGCGAACCCCGTGGGTCCCCGGAACAGCGCCACGATCGACGTCCACGCGCACGTCCTGCTGCCGCCGGTCGAGGACGCCGTCGCCGGACACCCCGGGCTGGCCGCGGCCCGCGATCTCGACGCCCGCCGCAACGGCCCCGAGGCCATCGCCGTCAGCGGCCCGATGTTCCGCGACCGCTTCCCGAAACTGACCGACGTCAAGGCCCGGCTCGCCGCGATGGACGCCTCCGGGATCGACGTCCAGCTGGTCTCACCGTCTCCGTCGCACTACCACTACTGGGCCGACGAGGACCTGGCCCGTACGGTGTGGGAACTGGCCAACGAGGGCACGGCCGCGCACATCGCCCAGGCCCCGCAGCGGCTGCACGGCCTCGGTCTCGTCCCGCTCCAGCACCCGGGCCTCGCCGTCGAAGCCCTGGAGCACGCCCTCGGCCTGGGCTTGCGCGGGGTCGAGATATCGAGCCACGCGCCGGGACGCGAACTGTCGGACCCCGCGTACGAACCGTTCTGGACACGGGCCGAGGAAACCGGCGCGATCCTCTTCCTGCACCCCTTCGGCTGCACGCTCGACGAGCGCCTCAACCGGTGGTACCTGTCCAACACCGTCGGCCAGCCGACCGAGAACGCCGTCGCCCTGTCCCACCTGATCTTCTCCGGAGTCCTGGACCGGCACCCGGGGCTGCGCATCGTCGCCGCCCACGGCGGCGGCTATCTGCCCACCCACATCGGCCGCTCCGACCACGCCTGGCTCGCCCGCACCGACACCCGCGGCTGCGCGTACCCGCCCAGCAGCTACCTCAAGCAGCTGTACTTCGACTCCCTCGTCCACGACCCGGACGTCCTGCGCGAGCTGATCCGGGTGGCCGGCCCCGACCGGGTGCTGCTCGGCTCCGACTTCCCCTTCGACATGGGCACCGACGACCCGCTCGGCGCTCTGCGCGACGTCATCGACCTGCCCGACCCCCACTTCCACGCCGTACGCGGCGGCAACGCGGCAGCGCTGCTGCGTCTCACCTGAGGAGCCCGACATGACCAACCGCCTGCTCACCCACCTGCGACACGTCGACCTCGCCGTGCCCGACTACGACAAGCAGCTCGACTTCTACGCCGGCGTCTGGGGCCTGACCAAGGTCGCCGAGGACTCCGGTATCTCCTTCCTGGCCGCCGAGGGCTCCCCCGAGCAGTACATCGTCCGGCTCCGCAAGGCCGAGGAGAAGCGCCTCGACCTCATCTCCTACGGCGCGGCGAACCCCGCCGACGTGGACACACTCGCCGAGCAACTCCTCGCGGGTGGAGTGCGGTTGATCTCCCAGCCGGGCAAGATCGACAGCCCCGGCGGCGGTTACGGCTTCCGCTTCTTCGACATCGACGGCCGCACCATCGAGGTCTCGGCCGACGTCGAGGCACGTCGGCACCGTCGTATCGAGGAGAAGGAGTCCATCCCCGTCCGTCTCTCGCACGTCGTCCTGAACTCTCCCGACATCAACGCCACCCGCGCCTGGTACGAGCAGCACCTCGACTTCCGGCTGTCCGACACGATGACCTTGCCGCACATGGGCGAGGTCATGCACTTCATGCGGATCAGCAACCAGCACCACTCCATGGCCATCGCCAGCGGTCCGCACACCTCCCTGCAGCACCTCTCCTTCGAGATGCGCGGCATCGACGAGTACATGCGCGGCTCCGGCCGCGTGATGCGCTCCGGCGCCCGCAAGATCTGGGGCCCCGGGCGGCACATGGCGGGCGACAACACCTTCACGTACTTCCTCGACCCGCACGGCAACACCGTGGAGTACACCACCGAGCTCGAAAAGCTGGACGAGGACACCTGGCACCCGCACATCTACGACCTGACGAAGCCCGAGAACGCCGACCAGTGGGGCACGTCCAACCCGATGAACGAGATGGTCGCCAAGGAGATGCTCAACGACGTCGACCGCGGCGTCTTCGTCGCTCCGCCGGTCTGACCCCCTGACCCCGGGGGCTCGGCGCACTCCCCCGCCGTGCCATGCCGCCGGGCTCCCGGCCTGTGTCAACCCTCCCAGCTCCCTAGGAATGCCATGCGTTTCGCCACGTACGAACAGCACGGCCGCAGCCGTCTCGCCACCGTCGAGGACGACGGTGTCCTCTACCCCTGCCCCGGCCGAGCCTCGCTTCTCGATCTGATCCAGGCCGGTCCCGAGGTGCTGCGCGAGGCGGGCAACGCAAGCCTGGACGTGCCGCGCGGGCCGCACGTCTCCCAGGTGCGATTGCTGCCGCCGCTCCAACCGCCGTCCGTACGCGACTTCGTCACGTTCGAGGAGCACGTCGAGGGTGTACGACGCAGCATCGACGGCGTCCCGGGCGCCCCGGACGCCTGGTACGACGCGCCCACCTTCTACTTCACCAACCCCTACGCGGTCATCGGCGCCCACGACGACGTCCCCGTGCCGCCCGGCAGCCAGGCACTGGACTTCGAACTCGAAGTCGCCGCGGTCATCGGCCGCGAGGGCCGCGACCTCACCCCCGAGCAGGCCCGCGACCACATCGTCGGCTACACGATCTTCAACGACTGGTCCGCGCGTGACCTCCAGTCCCGCGAGATGCAGGTCGGCCTCGGCCCCTGCAAGGGCAAGGACACCGCCACCACCCTCGGCCCCCACCTCGTCACCGCGGACGAGCTGGAGCCCTACCGCGACAGCGACGGATTCCTGCGCCTGGCGCTGACCGCCGAGATCAACGGAGAGGTCGTCGGCAAGGACCTGCTGTCCAACATGAGCTGGACCTTCGAGGAGATGACCGCATACGCCTCCCGCGGCACCCGGGTACGCCCCGGCGACGTCCTCGGCTCCGGCACCTGCGGCAACGGCGGCTGTCTCGCCGAACTCTGGGGCGTACGCGGCCGCCAGGACCCGCCGCCGCTCAAGCCCGGCGACACCGTCACCCTCACCGTCGAGGGCATCGGCACCGTCTCCAACACCGTGGTACAGGGGGCCGAACCGGTGGCCGTCCCCGGCGCCCGTACGCGCCCGCGAACACGCCCGTGAACCGCGCGGCGTAGTGCATATCGGCGCGGGTCTCGTCGCCAACGGCGGCTGGTCGACGGTGCTGCCCGGCTCCTCCGTTCGATCCCCGGCCGACCTCCGGCTGTAAGGACCCGCACGTGAACAAGGTCAGCGCGAGCGCCGCCGAGGCGGTAGCCGACATCTGCGACGGGGCCTCGCTCGCCGTTGGTGGCTTCGACCCGTCCGGCATACCGGCCGCCCTCGTCGACGCCCTGCCCGCTCACCATCCACGAGGTCAACGACGACCGAGGCTGAGGAACCCACCATGAAGAAGCTTCCCGCCCAGCGCGGCCGCGTCGCCGTCATCGGCGCCGGGCCCGGTGGCATGGCCGCCGCGCTCTCCGTCCACCAGGCCGGCCACGACGTCGTGCTGTTCGAGCGCTACCCGCACGCCAGACCCGCCGGCAACATCCTCAACCTGTGGCCGCCACCCATCAAGGCACTCGGACTGCTCGGAGTGAACACCGAGGACCTGGGTGCGCCCTGTACATCCGAGTTCCGCAACGCCCGCGGGCGCCGCCGGGTCCGCGCGGCCCTTCCGGAACAGGTGGTCCGCGACTACGGCGGCGGCTTCGTCGGCCTGCTGCGCCCCGAGCTGTACGAGCGGCTGCTCGACGCGCTGCCCAAGGGTGTCCTGCGAGTCGACCACACGGTGGAGCGCGTCGAGCAGGACGAGAGTGGTGTTCGACTGCACCTCGCGGACGGACGAGTCCACGAGGCGGACGTCGTGATCGGCGCGGACGGCATCGATTCCCTGGTCCGCCGCACCCTGTGGGGCGACAGCCCCAAGCGCGAGCACAACCTGCACATCTTCGGCGGCTACACCTTCGACGACAACGTCGAGACCGAGCCCGGAATGTGCGTCCTCTCCCACACCCGCACGGTGCAGGGCAGTTGGACCGCCATCCGCGACAAGGGACGCGACGGCCACCAGTGGTGGGTACTCGAAGCGTTCGACGCACGCCGGGAATTCACCGGGGACCTGCACTCGACCGCGACCAGTCTCGGTCGGGGCTTCGCACGTCCGCTCCCCCAGTTGATCGCCGCGACCGACCCCGCGCGCGTTCAGCGCTGGGTGATCCGCGACCGCAAGCCGCTGAAGCAGTGGTCCAAGGGCCGCGCCACTCTCGTCGGCGACGCCGCGCATCCCACATCCCCGTACGCGGGGTACGGCGCCGGTATGGCCACCGAGGACGGCTATTTCATCGGCCGCCGCCTGGCAGGGGTGGACCTGAGCGACTACGCCGCCGTCCGCCAGGCACTCGACGCCTTCGAGACCCCCCGCAAGCCGCACACCGCCCGGCAGTCCCAGCACGCCTACGCCCTCGGGCAGGTCTTCCACCACGCGCCGCGCGCTCTGCAACCGATCCGGGACGCGATCCTGGACCGCACCCCACTGATGCAGAAGGTGGTCGGCGACTCCACCCCCGGCTCGATCCTCACTCAGCTCGGTGAGATCGACCGGGCCGAAGCCCGCTTCAACACGCTCCTCGGCTTCGGCGGGGCACACGACACCGCTTCCTGAACCACGTGGCTGGGGCCCGCGCCCGGGGGGGGGCTGGCGCTGCCCCGGAACAGCAGGCCGCCCGAACCACGCCCCGGCGCAGAACGCCAAGCGTTCATCGGGAAGTCGAGAGCCACCTCCCCTACCCGCGACCGTCGGTCAGCGCATCGCCGGGATCCGCTCGGAGGTGGCCGAGCGCGGACAGGGTTCGCCGCCGACGACCCGGCCACCAGCCGAGTCGCGGGTGCGCCGAGCACCACGGGGATCGAGAACCGCCACCGCGGCGTTTCCTGAAGGCCGCACCCCTTCAGGCGGTCCGAGCCCTCGCCTACCCCTGTGGCTTTAGGAGGCAGGAGGCCTTGGTGAAACTATTCCGTCAGCGTGCCCATAGCACGGTCGAGCAGTACGGCCAAGGGAACGGCGCCCCCACAGGTCACCCAGCCCGTCGCGGCCGCATCCAGACAGGCGAGCGCGGCCCCGGAAAGCGCGTTCGGCCCGACCTCCTCCGGCTGGTCGGCGCTGACGCCCAGCCGCCGTGCGATCTCCGGCTCCAGCATCGCCTGCCAGCTCAGCTGCTTCTCGAAGTGCCGTGCGCGCAGTGACGGAGTCTCCTGGAGCATGCGCAGATAGCTGAGCGCTTGCTCGGGCGCCTGCTCGTTCGCCTGCGTGAGGACATCGAACGCCCTGCGCAGCGCCTCCCAGGGACGCTCGGTGTCGGGGCGGGCGGCGAACGCCTCCGCGATCTGACGGCCGGTCTCATCCAAGCCCTGCAGGACCATGTCTTCTTTGGTGCCGAAGTACCGGAACAGGCTGGCACGCGACAGCCCGACCTCACCGGCGATCTGGTCGACGGTCGTCCGGTCGAATCCCTGCTCGACGAAGAGCCGGAGCGCGACCTCGACGACTTCCTTCCGGACCGTCGCGCGCATACGCTCCCGCAGGCTGGGGGGTTTGGTCGCGGACTGGGCGGAGGTGCGGGCGGAGTCGGTCATGAGTAAAGAATACAACAGCGGCTCAATCTGATACTGAGCATCAGTTACTCGGCACATCTTCCACACAGCTCCCGGCCAAGCCGTCGAGCCTGCGTGACACATGCGAGAGCGACGGTTCAGGAAGGCAGAGGTGACCGGCATAGCGATCCGGCTCTCGCCCACCCCGCTGCCGCCCGGCACCGGCACCGCGCCCGGCCTCTTGCCGGGCATCCGCTCCGTGCGCGTGGTCCCCACTGCACCGAGGCCGACATCTCCGCCCAGCACATCGCCGCGGCCCGCGGGCTGGGCATGGATGTGGCGGGCTTCCTGATGAGGTCCCAGTCGCCAGACTCGCCGAACTGGCCGCCGGGCCAAGCTGATGGACTCACACGGCGCCCACTGCGTCCGCGTCACGACTCCGGGGGCCCGTCGCACCATGGACGGCGTACGCGACCGTCTGCGCGCCTACCGCGAACTCCTCGACCGGCCACCGGACTCGGCAATTACGCCCACCACCACTTGGCCCTCGGCGTCGCCAACACCGTCGTCGCCGTCGGGAACCGGTGACGCGCTTGGACACTCCCTGGCAGGCCAGGGCGGGCGCCGGCGACTGCCCGCTGGAGGCGTTCATCGCGGTCGCCGGCCTGATGGGCCGGAAGCACGGCTGCGACCTGTTCCCACTTGCCCGGCATCCTCGAGAAGGTTTGCCCGCCCGCAGGACGACGTTCGTGTCGACCGGTACGATCCGCGCCGAGTCATCGTCGGAGAGCGCGAGTTCCATCGCGAGGAGCCCGACCTGGTGCAGCGGAACGGTCCCGGACGTCAGCTCCGGGACGTCAGCTCCGGGACGTCCACCGCCGGGCCGGCGCGCGGAGATCCGGCCTGGTGGAGCAATCGCAGCGGAGCTGACGTCCGGCGATTCGGCAACCGTTACAGTGATGCCGACCCTGTCCACCGCGCCGGAGCCGACTTTGCCGAACCTGTCCCACCTCGAGGAGATCTTCTCCGACGAGGGTGACGGCGCCGTCGGCCCCGTGCGGTCGCCCGGGTGGCAGAGCAACGTATCGCCGCAGGGACTCACGGTGACATTGATCGCCGACTACACATTCCCCGTCCGGGCGTGGTTGCCCTCGGCGGCGATCGTGGCGCTGCTCGGAGAGTTCCGCGTGACCGCGGGTGCCGCCCGTACGACGATCAGCAGGCTGATGCGCCGTGGGGTGCTGGAGGGCAGCCGGCAAGGCAGGTACAGCTCCTACCGGCTGACGTCGCAGGCCGCCGTCGACCTGTGGAGCGGCGCCAGCTCGATCGCCACCTTCACCACCCAACCCGACTCCTGGGACGGAAGGTGGACACTGATCGCCTTCTCCGTCCCGGAACAGGAGAGCACGCGGCGGCGCGCGTTACGCACCGCGCTGCGTTGGCGCGGATTCGCGCCGCTGTACGACGCGCTCTGGGTGTCGCCGCACCCCCTGACCCCCAAGGGGCGGATCGAGGTGGCCGACCTGGCGCGGGGAGCGGTGACCGTGTTCCGCGCGCGGCAGGAGGATCTGGGCACGGAGATCGACCGCAACCCGGTCGAGGCGTGGGACCTGCCCGGCATCGCCGGGCACTACCAGGCTTTCATCGACCGTTGGAGCGGCTTGCTCGCGCACATCAGCACCGACCGCGTCACCGGTGCCGACGCGGTGCGCGCACGGACCGAGGTCATGCACGCCTACCGGCACTTCCCCATCCTGGACCCGCTGCTCCCCATCGGGCTGCTGCCGCCCGACTGGCCCCGGTCGCGGGCGCGGGAAGTCTGCGTCGCGGTGTACGACGGACTGTTCCAGCCGGCCCAGGACCATGTCCGCTCCGTGGTGACCCGATTCGCCGAGGGACCGCACCCCGACATCAGGGCCCATACGATCGCCGGCATGAGTGCGGGTATCGGCCACGGCTGACGACGGACCGTCGAATGTGACCGGGCGGGCTGCGAAGACGTCACACCGTGCTCCTGCGCCTGCGATCTGTCGAATGCGCGTCGAAGACAACAGAGTTGGGCGCCAATGATTGACAGATCGGCACCCGATCGGGAATGTACCTGATGCAAGACATGTGGGAACGCTCCCAGAGGTGCAGCACACGACGAGTGGAAGGAGAGGCATCCCCTGCACCGCTTCCGCAGAATCAACACCTCCCCATCAGACAGGCGGGCAGGTGGGCGCGAAGAGCTGCTCCCTCAATGAGTCACGGTCCGGCCGGTGTTCAGCGGCTCGCCGCGTCTCTGCCAGCAAGGCCTCACGACCACCACGGCAGGACCGGAACGTCCTCCACCGTGCGCGATTCGCCGACCTGACCACCCCCACCACCGCCCCCCCACCACCCCGGTCAGTCTCCCCGCCGCGGCATCGACGATGCCTCTTCCGGCACCTGCCCGGGCAGCGCTCCGCACACCCCCCACCAGGAGTCTTCATGACCATGCAACGGCGCAGTTTCCTGACCCTGAGCGCAGCCGGAGCCGCGGGCGTAGGCATGTCCCTGCTCGGCACGGGACAAGCAGGTGCCACCGCGCGGGCAGGAGCTCCGGCCCAGCGGTTCGCGGTCGGCGTGCGCCAGTACGCCTGGAGCCGTGGCAGCCGACGGTGGACCACCTACGTCTACTATCCCGCCGCGGGCGCCCCCGGTGGCTCCCCGGTCGCCAACGCCCCCGTCGCGCAGGGCGTTTTCCCGGCCTGCGAGTTCATGCACGGCTTCAGCAGCAGCCCGCAGAAGTCCCTGGCGATCATCCGCCCCCTGGCCGAGGCGGGGTTCATCGTCCCCGCCCCCCACTTCGCCAACCTCCGTGGCCAAGACGTCTACAACGGCAACCAGTCCAAGGACGTCTCCGAGGTCATCACCCGGACCCTCGCCCTGAACACGGCCGGGGGCCCGCTGGCCGGCCACATCAACACGGCGGTCGGGGTCGGCGTCTCCGGCCACTCGATGGGCGGCATGACCACCCACGGACTGCTGACCGCCTGGCCGGACGCACGAATCACCGCCGCGGTCCCCATGTCCTGCGTGGACATGGGGAGCCCGAGCCCGTCGGTCCGCGCCAAGGTCCTGTTCATGCACGGCGACCGGGACGGGACGTGCCCGATCTCCTCCGCCCGTCAGGCGTACCGGGAACTGCCCGCCGCCAAGGCGTTCCTCACCTTCCGCGGCGCCGGTCACAGCAACTACTTCGGCGACTCCCGCACCGTCAACACCTTCGTGGACTGGATGCGGTGGAGTCTGTACGGCGACACCGCGGCCCGCGACCGCCTTCGCGCCGACGCCAGCTCCTCCACCACCACCTGGGAATCCGCCCTCGGCTGAGGAGCAACCGCACACGGCCCGGGTGGGCGCGTCTGCCGTGATCGCCGCGCATCCGAGCCATGCGGGGTGCGTGGCCGCCCACGGACGCCTGCGAGGTCAGCCACCGCGCAATCGACTGTGTCGTCTCCGGGCCGGCGTGGACACCACCGCCCGCACAGCAGACGGCTCCGGCCGCTCCCACTCGTACAGATAGATCCGCTTGGGGTCCTACGCCCTCAAGGACGCAAGAGAGGAAAGCCCATGGTTTCACTAGCAGGGAAGATCAAAGTCATTTTCCTTGCCGTCCTGTTGGCAGTTGCCGCATCTGTGTACGGCGCGGCGCATCAGGCATCGGCCGACACCGTGGCAGAGACAAGCGCTTCGCAGATAGTGGCCGACATGGGCGCGGGCTGGAATCTGGGGAACCAACTCGAAGCCACCACCAACGGATACCCCAGCGAAACGGCGTGGGGCCAGCCGACGGTAACGCAGGCCCTCATCGACAAAGTGAGGGCGGCAGGGTTCAAGACGATCCGGATCCCGGTCTCCTACCTGGGACACATAGGACCCGGCCCGAACTACACGATCAACGCCTCCTGGCTGAACAGAATCCAAGAAGTCGTCAACTACGCCTACAACAGGGGCCTGCATGTGCTGATCAACATGCACGGCGACGGGTACAAGACCGTCAACGGCTCCTGGCTCATCTGCGATTCGCCCTCCCAGGCGACGATCAAGGCCAAGTACGAGAAGGTTTGGCAGCAGATCGCGAACAGGTTCAAGAACTACGACCAGCGCCTGATCCTGGAGTCCATGAACGAAGAGTTCGACGGGCAGTACGGCCGCCCGACCCAACCGTGCTACTCAAACATCAACAGCTACAACCAGATCTTCGTGGACACCGTGCGGAAAACGGGCGGCAACAACAGTTCGAGGTGGCTGCTCGTGCCCGGCTGGAACACGAACATCGACTACACCGCGGGAAATTACGGCTTCGCGCTTCCGTCCGACCAGTACCGCTCCCCCTCCATTCCCGCACATGAGCGGCGGATCATGATCTCCGTTCATCACTACAGCCCGTGGGACTTCGCCGGAGAGGAAAGCGGCACCATCACGCAATGGGGCCGAGCAGCGACCAACCCATCGAGGACGTCGACCTGGGGGCAGGAGGACTATCTGGACGCGCAGCTCAAGAAGATGCGCGACGTGTTCGTTGCCAAGGGGTATCCGGTGGTGGTGGGCGAGTACGGCGCCATCGACAAGTCATCATTCGATTCGTCGAACAACAGGTATCGTGCGGACTTCGCACGGGCCGTCGCGGCCACCGCCAAGAAATACGGCGCGGCCGCCGTCTACTGGGACAACGGTGCAACCGATCGGTACGGGTTCGGGCTGTTCAACCGGCACTCGCTCACGGTGACCCAGCAGGGCATCATCAACGCCATCATGACCGGCGTGAGCGGCAGTGTTGCCGGCTCCGGTCTTCCGTCCGGCAGGTAACAGGGCCCGGGTCTCGGCGACGGGAATCTACCTCTACACACCGCGTGGGCGCGCGCAGTTGGGCCAGGTGGCGATGCCGCTGTGCGATCTCGTCAACTGCGCGCGCAGCCGAAGAAGCTCAACTGCTCCGCGTCTGGGAGCACGTTTCACAAAGTCGAGGGATCTTTGTCTCGGGCGCGGACCGTGTCGAGAAGGGGCGGCAGGTACTCAGTCGTTGCGCGGTGGCTTCTTCTGTTCGAGCGTGTGCGGGTGCGAGCCCAGAGATCTCCGGTGCACAGCCCCTTTCTCGTCGCTGCGTTCCTCCCAAAAGGGCACTTGAACTGGGCTGCCCCCTTCCCTTTCAGACAGCTCAGGGCCGAGGAACGGCGAGCCCCCGCCCCACAGGATCGCACTGTTTCTTCCATGGATTGATGAATAATGGTTGACAGCTTCGTGCCCGATCGAGAAGCTGCATGATGCACCTCGAGTTCGTTGTGATGCGATTGCGCACCTCCGTCGCACCACCTCTGTGATCGCTCACAGTTCCGACCTGCACTCCAGCCTTGGCTGTTGCCGCACCGAGGGCGGCGGGACCGCATTCGGGCAAAGCCAACTCCGCGTTCCTGAGCGCCAGTTGTCCCCATCACCCGCACCGCTCCTGGAAGTCTCTTACTCACTGACCCGCTCTCCGTCGCCCGCGACGTCTCACCCGCGGTCGACGGAAGGAAGGACCGACATGCCCCCGCAACCCCCCACACCAGTTGCCGGGCACATCAGCCGGCGCACCCTGCTCAAGGCCACCACCGCCACCGCCGGGGCGCTCGCCACCGCCGTCGCGTTCGCCGAACTCGAGACGCCTGCCGAGGCCGCGGCGGGCTTCGTCAAGGGCGTCGACATCAGCTGGGCACCTCAGATGGAGGCCCGCGGCTACTCCTGGAAGAACGCCGGCGGGCAGACCCAGGACCTGCTGACCATCCTCAAGGGATACGGCATCACCGCCGTACGCCTGCGCACGTTCGTCAACCCTTCCAACGACCCGGCCAACGGGCACTGCGGCATCAACGAGGTGGCCGCCTTCGCCAAGCGGGTCAAGGCCGCCGGGATGTCGATCATGCTCGACTACATGTTCGGCGACACCTGGAACTCCGTCGGGGTGCAGAACCCGCCCGCGGCCTGGCGGAACATGAGCTACAGCCAGATGCGCACCGCGATGGGCACGTACGTGAACCAGACCATGACGGTCATGAAGAACAACGACGTGCTCCCCACCTGGGTGCAGATCGGCAACGAGATCAACAGCGGGATCTGCCGCCCCGTCGGCAGCATCTCCAGCCCGGCGCAGCTGACCGGACTGCTCAACGCCGCGTACGACCAGGTCAAGGCGGTGTCACCGAACTCGACCGTGTGTATCCACCTGGCCCAGCCGCAGAAGTACGACGTGATGACGACGTTCTTCAGTCGCTTCGCCGCGAACGGCGGCAAGTGGGACATGTCGGTGTTCTCCTCCTACGGCAGCGCCGACGTCGCGGCCGGGATCGTGGGGAACATGAAGAGGATCTCCGACGCCTACGGCAAACCGTTCCTGCAGAGCGAGTTCGGTGGTCGGGTGGACCGCGCCTCCTCCACCCAGGCCGCACTGGTCGCCTACATCAAGGCCCTCAAGGCCAACGGCGGGCAGGGCATCTTCTACTGGGAGCCGGAGTGCATGTCCCCGTTCACCGGTTACAACATGGGCGCCTGGGACTCCGCCACGAAGCGGCCCTCCATCATCATGAACGGCTTCACCCAGGCCTGAGCGACGGGCCATGAATCTCAGCCCGGGCAACTTTCCCGCAAGGATTGATTGGGATTGGTGATTGTAATGAGCATGACATCGCATCTCGAAGGGCACGGAGTCAGGCTGGGAGCAGTAGGTTTGCTGACCCTTGCGACGCTGGTCGGCACCGGTGCGGCACATGCCGATACCGCCACGCGGGCACTGCCGGCCGGTTGTTCCGGCACTGCGCCGATCAAGTGTCACTACGCGGTCTCACCCGGCAACTACGACGTGACGGTCTCCATCGGTGGTGCCACTGCCGCCGAGACCGACATGTGGGTGGAGGCCCGGCGCCTGATGCTTCCGGCGACGAAGACGGCGGCCGGTGCCGCCGCCACATACTCGTTCACGGTCAATGTGCGGCAGCCGGAGGGCCAGCCGACCGGCCAGGGAGGCACCGGAAACCCCGGTCTGGACATCCGGTTCGCGGGGACCAACCCGCAGGTGTCGGCCGTCTCCGTGAAACCGGCGACCCAGCCGCTGGTCGCCTACCTGGCCGGTGACTCGACCGTGTGCGACCAGTTCACAGCCCCGTACACAGGATGGGGCCAGATGATCACGCCGGCGGTGGGTCCCGGAGCGTCCGTCGCCAACTACGCCGACTCGGGGGAGAGTTCGGGCAGTTTCCTGAGGAACTCGGCGCTCTTCCCGGCGCTGCTGCCGAAGGTCAGGGCAAACGACGCGGTCTTCATCCAGTTCGGCCACAACGACAAGCAGACCAGCGCGTCGGCCTTCCGGAGCAACCTCACCTCCATGATCACGCAGGTCCGTGCGAAGGGCGGCGTCCCCGTTCTGGTGACCCCGCCGGTCCGCCGGCAGTTCAACGGCAGCCGGCTCACGTCCACGGCACTGCACGTCAACGGCGTCGGAGTGAACCTGCCCGCCGAGATGCGCTCGGTCGGCACAGCGCAGAACGTGCCGGTGATCGATCTGACCACCAAGAGCAAGACGCTGGTCGAGTCCCTCGGCCCGTCCGCCTCCGCACAGCTCTACCTGCGCTCGTCCGTCGACGGTGTCACGGACAACACCCACTTCTCGCAGTACGGCGCGAGCCGGATGGGCGGGCTGGTGCTCCAGAGCATCCGCGAGCAGCGCCTGCCCCTGGCCGCGTACCTGCGCTGACGACGCCCGGCGCCAGTCCCAAGGAGGGACCCGTTGAGGAACTTACGGATTCTCATCACGACCGCGCTCGTGATCGCCCTGTCGAGCCTCGGTGTCAGCGCCGCGTCCGCGGCGGACCGCGTCGCCACGAACTGCACCAGTGCCTCCCGCGCCCAGGCCCCGGCCGCACGGGCGATCGCCGCACCGGTCACCGTGTGGCTGGCCGGCGACTCCACCATGGCCAACCCGAGTTCCGGCCGTTGTCCGGTCGGCTGGGGCAGCCAGTTCGACGCCCTGTTCAACAGCGACGTGACGGTCAGGAACCAGGCGGTGGGAGGCCGCAGCATCCAGACCTGGCTGTACGAGGGGAACGTGAGCAGCACCAAGGGCTCGGACGGTGAGTGCCGCCTCACGTCCACCACGTACTCGTCCCGCTGGCAGGCGATGCTGAACTCGACCACCGGAATGAAGGCCGGTGACTACCTGTTCATCCAGTTCGGCATCAACGACTCCTCCTCGACCTGCCCCCGGCACGTCGGCCCGGCCCGGTACCAGCAGCTGATGACCATGATGGCGCAGGCCGCCCTGGCCCGGGGCGCTCACCCGGTGCTGGTCACCCCGGTGGCCGCCATCACCTGTTCCGGCAGCACAGCGACCAAGAACCGCGGCTTCGTCAACGAGACCTTTGCCGCCGGATCCGCCACCAGGGCGCCCGTCATCGACCTACAGACGCTCAGTGTCTCGCTCTACAACAGTCTGCGCTTCTGCCCGAACAACGGCGACTACGGAGGCAGCGGTCCCCTGGGCACCTTCTTCTGCAACGACCACACCCACTTCGACACCTACGGCGCCCAGCGGGTCGCAGGGCTCGTCGCCGGTGACGTGCGTCGCAAGAACCTCCCGCTCGCCGCGTATCTCAGGTAGCACGCGGCGGCGGGAGCGAACCAAGGCCGGTCGGTTCGCGGGCTGCCTCACTGCTGAGCCTCCTCAAGCACGCTGCCCCCAGTCATCCAGAGCAGCCGTTCGCGATGTCTGTTCGGCCACTGCCCGAGGGATCAGGGGGCGGGCCGCTCGCCCGGAAGGTGGTACACGCGTCGATGACAGTGTCACGAAGACGGTTCCTGGCGCTGGGCGCCGGAGCGGCAGCCGGCGGGTTCGGGCCGGTCGGCTGCGGGTCGCAGCGCTCGCTCGGCGACCCGGATGAGATCACGCTGTGGACCTGGGACCGGTCGGTGAGCGACGAACTGGTCGCCCGGGCAGAGACGAAGGGCATTCCCGGGGCCCAGGGCTTCAGACTCAGCCGCACCAACATCGGCGGCCACTTCAACACCAAGGTGCGTACCGCGCTCGCCGGCAAGTCCATGGTGCCGGACATCATCGGCATCAATTCCGACGTGGCCACCTACTTCCCCAACCAGGACGTGCTCGTCGACCTCAACGACTTCGGCGCGGCCGAGCTGAAAAGCCGGTATCTGGACTGGAAGTGGAACGAGTGCATCACACCCGAGGGCCGGATGATCGCCTTCCCCATGGACACCGGCCCCACCGGGCTGTTCTACCGCGCCGACCTGCTGCAGGAAGCCGGGATCACCACCGACCCGAAGGAGCTCGCCGCCCGGGCCCCGGACTGGGACGGCTTCATCGCCCTGGGCACGGAACTGCGGAAGTCGCGGGAGCGCGCGGTGATCTGCCCCAACATCCGCCACGTCTGGAGCATCCGCCTGGGCCAGCTGGGCAGCAAGTTCATGACCCGGGACGGCCGGTACATCGGCGACAGAGACGAACTGCGCGAGGCATTCGAACTGGCCTACCGGATCGGCAGGGACGGCCTGTCGGCCGGTGCCCCGGAGGGCTCCCCCGACTTGTACGGAGTGATCACCAGCGGCCGCCAGCCGGTCGGGGTCGGCGCGGTGTGGTGGGGCCTCGCCTTCCCGGAGTCGGCCGCGCCGAAGACCGAGGGCAAGTGGCGGGTGGCCACCCCGCCCGGCGGCTCCGGCAACGTCGGCGGGTCCTTCCTGGCGATCACCAAGTACTCCAAGAACCCCGAAGCGGCGTACAAGTTCATCACTTGGCTGCAGTCTCCGGAGAACCAGGTCAAGGCGTTCACGGAGATGTCGCTGTTCCCGTCCTCCCCGCGCTCCTTCACGAGGCCGGAGATGCGTGAGCCTCGGCCTTTCTACGGCGGGCAGCGCACCATCGAGGTGTTCGGCCCGTCGGCGCGGCAGGTCAAGAGCGTCTACAAGAGCCCGTACGACCGGGTGATGGACCCCGTCTTCGCCGCCGAGCTCGCCAACGTGGAGTCCGGCAAGAACGTCGACACGGCATGGAGGGACGCCCAGAACACACACCACCGACCAGTCGATGGTCATCGCCGGAGCGCTCATGTCAGTGATCCCGCTGATCGGGGTCTTCCTGATCGGCTCGCGCCATTTCATCGCCAACTTGGCCGCCGGCGCCATGAAGTTCTGAAGAAGCGCGCCCATGGTCGGCGCCTTTCGAGAAGCAGTCTCCGCACCTGCGTCAAGTTCTTCAGGCAGGCACGGGCCCTGCCCCTGCACGGGAGGATCCATGAAACGTTCCATCAAGGTTTCGTCAGCCGGGACCACAGCCTTACTCCTGTCCGTCGTGGCTACGACGCTCGCAGTCGACGCGGGTGCCGCGACGCCGCCGGACGGCGTCGCGGCGGCGGCCGCCAGACCGATGGAGAACCTCGGCCGCGGTGTCGTGGCCGTGCGGTCGAGCAACACCCGTGTTCTCGTCTCCTGGCGACTGCTGGGGCTCGATCCGGACGGCATCGGGTTCAACGTCTACCGGTCCGCTGCCGGAGGCCAGGAGGTCAAGCTCAACTCGGCAGTCCTGACCGGAGGCACCAACTTCACCGACCCGACGGCCGACTTGACCCGATCGAACAGCTACCGGGTACGGCCCGTGATCAACGGCGCAGAGCAGCCACCGAGCGGCGCCTTCACCCTGACCGCCAACCACGCCGTCGAACCGGCCGTTCGCATACCGCTGCGCGCCGGTGGCCCGGTGAAGTTCGTCTGGGTCGGCGACCTCGACGGCGACGGTGAGTACGACTTCGTCCTGGATCGCCAGACATCGCCGCAGACACTTGAGGCCTACCGGCGCGACGGGCAGCTCCTCTGGTCGGTCAACATGGGGCCGAACAGCACCAACCAGAACAACATCGAAGGCGGATCGTCCACCATCGACGTCGGCCACAACGACGGCGTGACCGTCTACGACTTCGACAGCGACGGCCGCGCCGAGGTCGCCGTGCGGATCGCCAACGGTGTCCGCTTCGGCAACGGCACCACCTTCACCCACAGCGACAACAACCGCCAGTTCATCGCAATTCTCGACGGCATGACCGGGGCGCCCCGCGCGACCGCTCCCGTGCCGACGGACTACCTGGCGGACGGCCCGATGTACGCCCGGTTCGGTGTGGGCTACCTCGACGGTTCCCGGCCCAGTCTGGTCGCCTTCATGAAGAATCGCAGGGGCAACGGGGCGTTCAACCTCATGATGGGCGCCTGGCAGTTCACCGGTCAGTCCCTGACCCAGCAGTGGAAGTGGCTGCGCGGCAACCAGAACACACCCGACGGGCACAACACCCGCGTCATCGACGTCAACGGCGACGGGACCGACGAGGTAGCCGAGATCGGCTTCGTACTCAACGGCGACGGCACCCTGCGATACTCCCTGGGCCCCGCGGGCGTCATCCACGGCGACCGCTTCCACATCGCCAAGATGGACCCCGACCGCCCGGGCCTGCAGGGATACGGCGTCCAGCAGGACAACCCCAGCGGTCTGCGCGAGTACTACTACGACGCCGCCAACGGCTCCATGATCTGGCGGCACTCCGCGTCCGGTACCGCCGACGTGGGACGCGGCATGGCCGGCGACATCGACCCGCGGTTCCCCGGCATGGAGGTCTGGTCCTTCTCAGGCCTCTACAACGCACCCGCCAACCGTCTCACCGAACCGAACACCTCGCTGCGTCCCTGGCCGCAGCTGGGTCTGTGGTGGGACGGCGACATCACGATGGAACTGCTCAACGACGGCAAGTTCGAGAAGTGGGACCCGAACAACCCCAAGCCCACCAACAGTCTGGCACGGCTGCTCACCACCTCGAACTACGGAGCGGTCGACGCGAGCCAGGACGTCCAGCCCACCTTCTACGGCGACATCCTCGGCGACTGGCGTGAGGAAGCCGTGTACACCAACGCCAGCTACAACCAGCTGATCATCTTCACCACCGATCACCCGACGAGCACCAGGTTGTACACGCTCGCGCACAACCCCGCCTACCGCAACGCCATGACGCTCAAGGGATACATGCAGTCCCACCACGTCGACTACTTCCTCGGTGCCGGCATGGCCCGGCCACCCCGGCCGAACATCACCTACTCCGGGAGCTGACGCTGTGAGAACCGCGAAGTTCGTCATCCCTGGCCTTCTGCTCTCGGTGGTCACGGCGAGCTCCATCGCGATGGCCCCCGGCTCGGCGTCCGCGAGCGGTGGGGCGGCCGGGAACACCTTTTACGTCGCTCCGAACGGGAGTGACGGCGCAGCGGGTACGCAGGCCGCTCCGTGGGCATCGATCGCCCGAGCGCAGGCCGTCGCCGAGGCGGGTGACACAGTCTATTTCCGCGGCGGCACCTACGCCTACGCCCGGGCGAACAGCGCCTGTTCGAGCCAGTCCGCCAGAGTCGACGCGATCACCCTGAGCAAGAGCGGCAGTTCGGGCAACCCGATTCGGTACTGGGCGCATCCGGGCGAGAAGCCGGTCTTCGACTTCTCGCGGATGACGGACAACTGTCGTATCAAGGGCTTCAACGTCACCGGCAGCTGGATCCACCTCAGGGGGCTGGAAGTCAAGGGTGTTCCGCAGAACAACAACCGGAACGCCGAGTCCTGGGGCATCTGGATCTCCGGCAGCAACAACATCTTCGAGCAGATCGACACCCATCACCACATGGGCACCGGCCTGTTCGTCAACGGCGGGGGTGGCAACCTCGTCCTCAACTCGGACTCGCATGACAACTACGACCTGCGCAGCAATGACGGGCCCGGCGAGAACGCCGACGGGTTCGGTGCGCATTACACGCCGGCCGGCCGTCAGGCGAACGTGTTCCGGGGGTGCCGCGCGTGGTGGAACGCCGATGACGGGTTCGACCTCATCTCCACCTACTCGCCTGTGATCATCGAGAACTCGTGGGCGTGGCGCAATGGGTACGTGCCGGGGACGACGACGCCCTCCGGCAACGGAGCCGGCTTCAAGTCGGGTGGTTACGGGGGTGACTACGAAGCCAACGCGCCGAAGCACACCGTCCGCTCCTCGGTGGCGTTCCTCAACAAGGCGGCCGGCTTCTATGCCAACCACCACCCGGTGGCCAACGACTTCTTCAACAACACCGGCTACGGTAACCGCCCCAACTTCAACATGCTGGGAGTCGACTCGCGCGGCGCGGCCGTCGGCCGGGGCAATCTGCGCAACAACATCGCCTACACCGGAACGCCGACGTCGAACATGACCGGCACGAACGCCGCGTACAACTCCTTCAACCTCGGCGTGCCCCTGTCGGACTCCCAGTTCCGGAGTGTGTCGACGTCCGGCTGGGACGCGCCCCGCCAGACCGACGGAAGCCTGCCCGTGCTGCCCCATCTCCGTCTCGCGGCCGGCAGTGCCCTGATCGACAAAGGAACGGCCGTGGGACTGCCCTTCAACGGAAGTGCGCCGGATCTCGGCGCCTTTGAGAGCGATGGAAGGTGACATCGTGAGGCAAAGATCGCGTGTCGTTTCGAAGTACTGGAAGGCGGCCGCCGCCGCATTGTTGTCCGTGGCGTTGGCGGCCCCGCTCTCGTCGAGCACCGCTGCGGCGGAGACACCTGCAACGAAGACACCGGCCATGAAGGCGTCGGCAACGGCGCTCCAGGACCAGGGTGCCGCGGTCGCACCGGCGGTGGATCGCGGCCTAGAGTACCTGGTGTCCGAGTACCGGACCCGGACTCCGTCGAAGTACACGGCTGACTCCTGGAAGCCCTTCGCCAAGGCGTTGACCGCCGCGGCCGATGTCGCCGGCGACACGTCGGCCACCACGTCGGAGGTCGCCGCCGCGAAGACGGCACTGATGACCGCCGCCGCCGATCTGGAGGCCGCTGACGAGGGCACGTTCCAGACCATCACGAACAACACGTTCTGGAACGACACCAGCGGCAACCCCATCTATTCGCAGGGCGGTGGGGTCTTCAAGTTCGGCGACACCTACTACTGGTACGGCGTGCACTACACCGGCGCCGAGCTCTACCGGGCCAATCCGACGAGGAAGTACGACGGCAACGTCAGCTTCGTCTCGATCCCCGTGTACTCGTCCAAGGACTTGGTGAACTGGAAGTTCGAGAACCGCGTCGCGACGCGTTCCACCGGCGTGGGCAGCGGCGCCAACCTGGGTGGTGCGGGCTGGGTCGGGCGGCTCGGCGTCTCGTACAACGAGAACACCGGCAAGTACGTGCTCGCTGTGCAGATGTGGCACACGGGCAGGGGCGGGCACGGCGTTCTGCTGCTGCAGGGCGACTCACCCACCGACACCTTCGACTACGGCTACTTCCAGACCCAGATCACCAACTCGCCCACGACCGGCACCGGGGATCAGACCGTCTTCACCGACGACAACGGCAAGGACTACCTGATCTTCTCCAACCGCGAAGGACGCTCGCGCGGCTTCGTGGCCAAGTTCCGGGAGTCCGACTCGCTGCGGATCGAGCCAGGCGTGGAGATCCGCCGCGGCGCCGGCCGCGAGGGCAACGCCATGTTCAAGCTCGACGGCAAGTACTACCACGCGGCGTCGGACCTGCACGGCTGGAACACCTCGGTCAACTACGTCAATGAGTCGACCAGCAGCAACGTCCAGGGCTCCTACAGCAGCGAGTACGTCCTTGCCGGCACCGAGATGGACTACAGCCACGTGACCCAGACCGGGTTCTTCGTGACGGTCAACGGCACCAAGCAGAACACGGTGATCTACGCCGGCGACCGCTGGGCCGACTTCGCCTGGAACGGCATCGGGTACAACCAGTGGGTGCCGATCACCAAGACCGGCGCGAGGCCACAGTTCCACTCGGTGAGCCAGTGGCAGTTCAACGCCACCACCGGACAGTGGCGTGTCGGGCCGGCGAACAACTACATCCTCAACCCGGACATCCAGGCCGACCGCATCATCGTCTCCAGTGTGCGGGGATGGCGGAACCTCGGCGGTTCGGTGACCAACGTCAACGGTGGTGTGAACGGCTCTCGCTTCGCTCTCCAGGTGAGCAACAGCGGCGGCGTCGAGCAGCGGATCGAGTCGGTGCCCACAGGCACCTACACCCTGTCCCTGCACGCTCGGGGCAGCGCCGGACAGGTCGTGATCACCGGCGCCGACGGCAGCCAACGCACCCTCGGCATCCCGTCGTCGAGCGGCTGGGCCAAACGCGAGCTCACCGGCATAGCGCTGCCCGGCGGGACCGCCACCGTCACCGTGCGGGCGTCGGGTTCGGGCGGCGTCACCGTCGACCAGCTCTCACTGGTCAAGACCTCTGCCGACGCGCCGTCGGGACAGCGTTACGAGGCGGAGACCGCGCCGGCGGTGTGCCAGGGCACGATCGACTCGAACCAAGCGGGCTATTCCGGTACCGGGTTCTGCAACGGCACGGCCGCCGCGGGGGCCTACGCGCAGTTCACGGTGACCCCGCAGGCCGCTGGTACGGCGACGGTGGCGGTCCGGTTCGCCAATGGCTCCACGAGCGGCGCGAGGCCGGCGAACCTGGTCGTCAACGGATCCACGGTGGGAACGGTTTCGTTCGAGTCCACCGGCGCGTGGACGACGTGGACGACCAAGACCGTGACCGTTCCGCTGAACGCCGGCAGCAACACCATCCGGCTGGATCCGACCACGGCAGCCGGACTACCCAACATCGACTACCTCGATGCCGCTGCCGCGACCGGCTGACATCCCACCCTTTGCCGGTCTCTTCGACCGGCAGAGGCTGCGGGGTCGCGTCCTTGAGACCACGGCACCGGCGTGACCACGGTGCGCTCCGCAACGAGCAATGCCACATGAGAACGACAGCCGACAGCGTGCAAACAGCACGTGGCGCAGGTACGTCACATCGTCAGGAGAAGGACATGAGCAGCAAGCGTCTGCCCCGCGTCATCGCGGGCACGACGACGTTGGTCACCATGGTGTCCGCGACGTTACTCATGGTGCCCACGCCGGCCCATGCGACCTTCGGGACCGCGGACATCAAGCCGATCGAAAGCAATATCGCCGCCAAGGACTGGGCCTCGGCGACAGCCGGCGACGGCTCGTCGGACGCCGGACTGGCCATCGACGGAGACCCGACGACGTCCTGGCAACCCGGTCGGGCCGACGCCCGGCAGTGGCTCACCGTCGACCTCGGTGGAACCTACGACAACCTGCGCAAGGTCAAGGTGGTGTTCCCGGACCGTGGCGTGGCCTACCGGTACGTCGTCGAGGCTTCATCCGACGGCCGCCGGTGGAAGACCATCACCGACAGGTCCCACAACCGATCCGTGTCGCGAGGGGAGGTGCACCTGTTCACCCGGCCGGCCACGCGCTTCGTCCGGCTGACCTTCACGGGAGGGCCGGGCCGTGCCCGGGCCGGGGTCAGCGAGCTCCAGGTCTTCAACTACCTGCGCGAGGACCTCACCCTCGGCGCCGATCTGTCCTGGATGGACGACGTCCAGGACCAGCAGTACTGGGTCGACCCCCTGGCCGAAGACCGCGGTGCCGGGCCGCACCTGCTCGACGTGGCCAAGGACCGCGGCATGCAGCACACCCGGCTGCGGATCTTCAACGAGCCGCGCAGCGAGAGCACCGGCCAACCGACGTTGGTCCCGCGCCAGGGCCCGGAGCGCTCACTGGTCTCGGCGAAGCGGATCAAGCAGCGGGGCATGGGCCTGGGGATCGACTTCCACTATGCGGACTCATGGGCGGACCCGAGCAAGCAACCCAAACCCCGTGCCTGGGCCGAGCTGGGGTTCGCGGACCTGTCCCGGGCCGTGTACGACTTCACTGCCGACTATGTGAAGCGGTTGATCCGGCAGGGCACCACGCCCGAGAAGGTGGCCGTCGGCAACGAGATCATCAATGGTTTCATGTACGGCAGCGAGGCGGCCCACATCGGCACGACGAGTCCGCCGTACTTCGTCGACCAGGCCGATGTCTACCAGTCGAAGCCCGGCGGTGGCCTGCTGTGGAAGTACTGGCGGTCGACCGACCCGGCGGAGCGGAAGCTCTACGACCAGGCGTGGGACCGGTTCACCACCCTGGCAGCGGCCGGTATCAAGGCCGTCCGCGACGCGTCACCGGCATCCAAGGTCGAGATACACGTGATCGTCGACAGGGACAAGCTCGCCAAAACCATGGAGTTCTGGAACCAGTTCCTCACCCGGGTGAAGGCAAAGGGCCAGAACCCTGATGTGCTGGCCATCTCGTACTACCCGGAGTGGCACGGTACGCCCGAGGCGCTGGATCACAACCTGAACACCATGGCCACCACCTATCCCGGCTACGAGATCGACATCGCCGAAACCGCCTACCCCGCCTCGGGGGGCGATGGCTCTCCGTTGCCCAACTCGCCGTACCCGCGAACCATTCAGGGGCAGGCGGACGCGATCCGGAGGGCGTTCCAGGCCGCCAACGACGTGATCGACAACCGAGGTTCAGGTGTCCTGGTGTGGGAGCCTGCCGGCTACCAGCCCATGTTCCGGGCCGTGCCCGGGCTGGCGAACACATGGGAGCCGCACGCGTCCATCAACGTTTTCAACGCCAGCCGCGCCAAGCACATCCTCCAGGACACCGTCTACACCGCCACCGTGGTGGGTGCCGCCCCGAGGCTGCCTTCCTCCATCCGCATGCTCACCACCGCCGACAGCGCGACCACCCGTGTCCCCGTCCGGTGGCAGCCGTTGCCACCTGGCGCGACCGGCAGGCCGGGCGAGGTGACAGTCACCGGGACGACCGGCAAAGGACCGGTCACGGCGGTCATCGACGTCGTGTCCGGACGCGGCGGACACGACTTGACCACCTCATGGCCTCCATCGCCGAGCTGAGGAAGAGGAGGCCCGCAGCGCCCGTGCGAGCGAGGTCGGCTACGGGGGCGCCACCTGCCGCGTGGGTCCGACGCAACGGCTGGGGCCGGGCCGACACCGACAACTGCGCAACGCCCAGGGAGAACCAGGGCGTCCTCGGCCCGAACGGCCTCCCCGACCGCCGGTGGCTCGCCTGACACACCGCAACGTTCCTGCCGCACCTCGCGGGTGACAGGAGCACCCGCTCTCGCGCCGCGTGCCCAGCCGAACGCCGATCGCTACATACATCTCTGCACCCAAGGAGCATCCATGACCATGCAACGACGGACATTCCTCCGCATGAGCGCGGCCGGAGCGACAGGCGTGGGCCTGTCCCTGATGGGGACAGGCCAGGCCCCGGCCGCCGCCGGGCCGCTGGACACCGCGCCGACCACGCCGTTCGCAGTCGGCGTGCGCCGGTACAACTGGACCCGCGGCAGCCGCCCGTGCACCACCTACGTCTACTACCCGGCCACCGGCACCGCCGGCGGCAACCCGGTGACGGACGCCCCGGTCGCAGGCGGGGTCTTCCCCGTGTACAACATGACCCACGGCTACGGAAGCAGCCCGCAGAACTCCCTGTTCATCATCCGGGCCCTGGCCTCGGCGGGCTTCGTCGTCCCCGCCCCGCACTTCAACCACAACTTCAACGACGTCAACAACGGCAACACCTCCAAGGACGTCTCGCAGATCCTCACCAACACCCTCGCGCTCAACGCGAGCGGACCGCTGGCCGGGCACATCAACACCGGCATCGGCGTCGGCGTCTCGGGCCACTCCCTGGGCGGCATGGTCACCCACGGTCTGCTGACCTCCTGGCCCGACAGCCGGATCGTCTCCGCCAACCCCCAGTCCTGCGTGGACATGGGCAACCCGTCCTCCTCCGTCAACGCCAAGGTCCTGTTCGTGCACGGCGACCGGGACTCGACCACGTCGTACTCCTCAGCCCGGCAGGCGTACTCGGAGATGACCTGGCCGAAGGCGTTCCTCACCTTCGTCGGCGGCAGCCACACCAGCTTCTGGAGCGACCAGCGCTTCCCGAGGACCGTCGTCGACTGGGCCCGCTGGACCATGTACGGCGACACCGCGGCACGGGACCGCCTCCCGGCCGACGCGTCCGGGTCCAACACCAGGTGGGAGGCTCAGCTGGGCGAATCGCCCAGCGGCCCCGGCCCCTACAGCCTGGTGGCCCAGCACAGCGGCAAGGCCGCCGAGATCAACGGGGCCTCCACCGCCGCCGGCGCAGGGCTCGTCCAGCGGACCACCAACAGTCGCCCCAACCAGCAGTTCGAGTTCGTCGACGCCGGCGCCGGCCACGTCCGCGTCAAGGCCATGCACAGCGGCCTGTTCCTCCAGCCCACGGGCACCGCGAACGGCGCGGACGTCGTCCAGCAGCAGGCCGACACCGGCGCCACCGGCCAGCAGTGGCGCGTGGTCGACCACGGCGGTGGCGTGGTCAGCCTCGTCAACCGGCAGACCGGCCTGGCGTTGGATGTCTGGGAGTACTCGACCGCCGACGGCGGACGCATCTCCCAGTACACCTACAACGGCAACCCCAACCAGCGCTTCACCCGCCGCCGCGTCTGACCAGAACGTGTCGGGGCACCGCTCGGGCAACAGGGCGGGCGGTGCCCCGGCATGGTGCCGACAATCCTTCGCGCACCCAGCCGTCTGCTCAGGTCGGCGAGCCCTTCCGCTCGGTTCGAGAGGCATCGCCGGCAGCTCGGGGGCACGCAGCCGAACGCCCTCGCCTCGGATCACCGGAGCGCGGCCTGATCTCCTACCGACCGAGCCCTCGAACGGGAATGTGACGACGGGCCCTAGCCGCCGGTGGGGGGTGCCAGCCAGGTCAGGAGTTCGTCGAGGGCCTGGTAGAAGCCCTCGATCTCGGGGACCTCGTTGTACAGGTAGGCCGAGACGCGGAGGACCTCGCCGCCGGCGAGTTCGGTGACGACGGGCTGGGCGCACATGTGGCCGCTGCGAACCATGTAACCGTAGGAGTCGCTCAGCAGGCGGGCGACCTCGCCTGCGGGGGCGGCCGCGTCCAGGCGGAGGGAGGCGAGCGCGATGCGGTCGGTGTGGTCCGGGGGGCCGATCAGGGTCAGGGCGGGTCGCGCGAGCGCTCCGTCGACGAGGGCCGCGCAGAGGTCCTGTTCGCGCCGGTGGCGCTTGTCCGGGTCGAGTTCCTCGAGGTAGCGGATCGCCGCGGCGGAGCCGATGACGGAGGCGACGGCCGGGGTCCCCGTCTCGAACCGGAAGGGGATGCGCCGGTCCACGCTGCCGTCGAGGTCGACCCAGTCGACCATCCCCCCGCCGACCGTCAGGGGGCGCAGCGCCGCGAGCCGCTCGCTGCGGCCGAAGAGGCAGCCGACCCCGGTGGGGCCCAGCATCTTGTGCATCGAGAACGCCATGAAGTCGACGTCCAGGTCGCGCACGTTGAGGCGCCCGTGGGGCAGGGACTGCGCGGCGTCGAGCACGATCGTCGCGTCGCACGCGGCACGGACCTCGGCCACCAGTTCGCGCACCGGATGGACGACACCGGTGACGTTGGAGCAGTGCGTGAGCACGACCACCTCGGGCGGGTCGCTCAGCAGCTTCCGGAAGTGGTCGCGGTCGAGGCGGCCGTGCGCGTCCACCCGTGCCAGGTCGAGGTGTCCGACCCTGCGCCACGGCAGCAGCTGGGAGTGGTGCGCGTCCAGGCAGCCCACGACGCGGGCGCCCGGGGCCAGGTCCAGACCGGCGGCGACGAGGTTCAGCGCCTCGCTGGTGTTCCTCAGCAGGACCACCTCGTTCGCCGCCGCTCCGATGTGCCGGGCGATCACCGTGCGGGAGGACTCGTAGGCGTCGGACGCCTCCTCGGAGAGCCGGTGCTTGCCCCGGTGGATGTTCGCGCCGTTGGACTCGTAGTACCCGCAGACCGCCTGGATGACCGAGCGCGGCTTCAGGGTCGTGGCCCCGTTGTCCAGGTACGAGATCCCGCGTCCGTCTATCTCCCGTCCCAGCGCCGGAAAATCGTCCCGGCAGGGTTCCTTCACGGTCACCACGCGCCTTCCGCGGAGAGATGGGACACGCATGCCTGGAACTTCCCGCTGCGCTCGCACGCTATGTAGTCGACCGCCTCGACGCGGACCGGGTTCGGTTCCAGGGCCTCGGACAGGCGGGTTTCGAGTGCCGGCGCGTCCCCCGCCTGTTCGGCGGAGTTGGCGACGTACCGGAAGGTGCACGCACCCGTCGGGTCCTGTTCCAGCTTGTAGAGGTCCATCCAGGGCGCGTCGCCGACCACCGCGTCCACGGCGCCCGGCGAGACGGTGCGCCCGCTCCGCAGGCGCACCGCCTGCGTGGCCCTGCCCTCGATCCGTACCACCGGCAGGTCGCTGCCGCAGTCGCACGCGTCCCCCAGCGGGGTGAAGTAGTCCCCGGTGGCGTACCGGATGCGCGGCACCAGCGTGTCGTCCAGCGTGGTGACGTACAGCTCGCCCATGGTGCCGAGCTCGACGGCCCGGCCGTCCCGGACGAACTCCAGGTAGAAGTCCTGGTCGTTGATGTGCCGGCGTCCCTTGTGGCACTCGAACCCCAGGTAGCCCAGCTCGGACATGCCGATCATGTCGCCGACGGGCATGTCCGCACCCAGGAACGCGTCGATCTCACGCCGCGCCACCCGCGTCATGAGGGTGTAGCCGCTCACCAGGTGCAGGGTGCGCGGCGAGCTGATCCGCCGTCCGAGCCGCCGCGCCCACCTGGTCAGGAAGGCGAAGTGCGTGGAGTCCACCAGCAGCAGGTCGGGCTCGCAGATCTCCAGTTCGTCCAGCGCCTTGACGATCTGCCATTCCGGAGTCGCCATCAGGTCGTGGGCCACGGACAGCACCACGGTGCCGTCCGGAAGCGTCCGGTCCTCCAGGGTCGACAGTCCCGTCGCGCACTCCACGTCCGAGCAGTTCGGCGGGGCGAACCGGCACGTCCTGGGCCTGCTGCCGGGGCGCCAGAGGTCGTCGAACCGACGGTTGACCGCGAGGGCCGTCGCCTGCCGCCGCGCCAGATCGTAGGAGAGGATGGCGCTGTTGAGGCGATCTCCGGACGTTCCCGAGCTCTGGAAGCGCATCACGCGGGGCGAGTTGAGGGTGTACCCCTTGGCGAGCACCCCCGCGGGGAAGTGGCGCCGGTAGTCCGGCTTCGCGGTGGGAGGTATCCGCAGGAAGTCGTCCGCGTCCTTGATATCGGCCGGATGGAGGCCGTTGTCCTCCATGTGCTTTCGGAAGAAGGCTGTATTTTCGAACGCGTAGGCGATTTCCTGTCGCGCGGCCTCGAACGCCGCCGTCCCGGTCATGCTCCGGCCGCCAGCATGTCACCCACCGAAACCGCGCCGGTTCTCCTGGCGCACACGCTCGTTCAGCTGCTTCGCGAGGTCCGTCCACGTGTCCGCGTAGTACCGGGCCAGGTCCAGTACGAGGCTCCCGCAGTGGCTCGGTACGGCCTCCATGAGGTCCTCGCCCGCGCGCGTCGCCACCGCGTTCTGCTGCTGCAGCAGCCGGAGCAGCTGGCGTCCGCCCTCCTTGTGCCGGAGCGAGGGGTCCCTCAGCAGCTTCTCCAGGGCGGCGGCAGGGTCCGCCGGGAGCTGGTTCCGCTTGGGCTCGACGCGCCGGTCGCCGGCGTCGGCCGCCGTGGGCGGGCCCGCGGGAGCTTCGGGGGCACGGACCGGCTCCACCACCGGGGGCAGGCCCGACTCGAGCCGCTTGCGGACGTCGCTGACGGTCGCGGGAGAGATGCCGGCGAGGCGGGCCACCTCGCGCAGCGACGCCTCCGGTCGTTCGGCGATCAGTTCGGCGGCCCTCAGCCGGCCGTCCACGCTACTGAGCGGACGCGTCTTGCCGTCCCTGCCGATGCGGGCACTGAGCTGGGGCAGCGCGTCGGCCACGCGGCGCCGTATCGTCGCGACCGCCTTGGCGCCGAGGCCGGCCGCCCGGGCGATCGCCCGGTCCGACATCTGCGGGTGGGAGGCGATGATGCGGCCGGCGGCGGCCCGCCGGTCGGCCAGGGTCAGCGGAAGGCCGTGGGAGACGTTCACCTCCACCGCCCGCAGGAACGCTTCTTCCGGCGTTCCGTCGAACAGCTCGACCTGGATCAGCTCATGGCCTCGCAGTTTCGCGGCCATGAGGCGGTGCATCCCGTCGATCACCCGCATGGTGCGGCGATCCACGAGGATCGCGGGGATCGGTGTGTCGATCTCCGCTAGTCTGGCTATGTGCTCCTCGTCCAGCCCTTCCGAACGCGGAGACTCTCCGGGAAGGAGTAATTCGATCGACATCAGGGAAGTATTCCCGTGACGATCAGAGGGTTTCCACGGATCCCCGTCACCCTCGCCAGCAACGTTGTGCGAGTAAGGTTTGAGCGTGCGAACTGACTGAATCAAGGCATTCACCTAATCCGGTTCCGATTCAGAGTCCGCCATTCGAGTCGACTCGAATGGCGATCCAAATACCGTTCGCCGAGCACCTGACTTGCCGTTCCCGACCCCACCCCCGACCGTTCCAACGCGTCGGTGCCATCATGCGTCCTGGAACCTGCGGGAGGGCAGCACAGAGCACCACGATCTCGGCCCCCCGTAACACTTCTGTCTGCCGTGCCGTTCTTTACCATCGTCGCTTTCCGGCCCCGCCATGTCTACGGGACGATTCAACATTCCCCAGCTGAAAACCCGTCACATCAGTCGCAGCAGTCGATGCCGACCGGCCGGTATGCGCCGGCGTTCGGCCGCAACCCGGGCACCGTCGCGATACCGGCCGGATGGCAAGAGTGTTCAACTGCTGCTTCGCGTCATGCAAGCACCGCTCCAGCCATCAGCCGGAAGCGGCGAATCGCCCCACCTTGTCGATGACATCGGGGCTGTACAGGCGAAACGATTGCTGGAGCGCGAAATCGGCCATATATGACTGGAACTCGATCTGGGATTCCTCCGCAAGGTTCAGCATCCGCCGGTTGGCGAGGACCGAGGAACCCCGCAGCCGGCGCAGCGCCGCCTCGACGGCCTCGTCCAGCGCCTCGGTCTCGTGCACCTCGTCGAAGACGAGACGCGCCTCCGGCTCGCTCGCCCGCAGCCGACGGCCGCCGAGAATGAGCTGCCGGGCCAGGCGCGGGCCGACGGCCCTGCCCAGACGGAAGTTCGACGCCCCCGGGATGATGCCCTCCTTGGCGGCCGGAAGGCTGAAGTAGGCGTCCGACGCGGCGAGTACGCAGTCGAACACCAGCAGGATCTGAGCCCCGCCGCCGATCGCGAAGGTGTCCACGGCCGCCACCCACGGCTTCTCCACCATGGCCGGCAGTCCGCCCGGAGCGTTCCCGGTCAGCACGCCGCGAAGAATCTTGTGAATATACCCGAGCTCCCGACGCAGCAGGAAGTCGACGAGCGAGATCCCGCCACCGTGCAGCGTCTTGAGGTTCACGCCCGCGCTGAAGACCCGCCTGCCCCGGTACCGGGGATGCGTCATCTCCCCGCCCCGCAGCAGACAGACCTCCACCGCCGGGTCGAGCAGCGCGAGATCGACCGCCGTCTCCATGTCGTCGATCTGCTGGTCGTCCTCGGCGTTCAGACAGTCGTCACGGCACATCGTCAGACGCGCCGCTCCCTCCGTCCGCTCCAGGCGCACCGAGCCCAGGTCCGCCGTGCCGGTGCGCAGGAACTCCGGCAGCAGGCCGAGCGCCCTCGGGGTAGGACGCAGCATCGCGTCGAGCAGATGCGCACCCGCGGCCGGCGAGCGCAGGACCGCCCGGAAGAAGAGGCCCTGGTCGATCTCGTCCCCTTCCTTCTCCGCCTGCGGCCGGGAGCGTTCCGTCGCCAGCTGTCCGGGGGTCGGCACCAGGCCGGAGAAGGCCGCCGCCGCGCCGTCGGCCAGCTCGGCGACCCGCAGGTAGCGCGTGCGGCCGCCGGTCAGCTCGTCGTAGACGGCGTCGGCGTGCACGCCGAGGAAGGCGGCGCGCAGCTCCCGCACCTCGGACCGCGCGGCCGCCGCGGCCGCGCGCTGGGCGGATGAACGCCGTGCCGGTTCCGGCAGGGCCGCGATGACCTCGTCGGCGCGCGCGGCGGCCTTCGCGAGGGCGATCCGCGCGTGCGCCAGCCCGCCGCACACCGCCCGAAGCTCGTCCTGTCCGCCGGCTCCGGCTTCCACGGGTTCGGTGAGGTTCACGACCGGCCTCCCGCCACCGCGGCACGGCGCAGCGCGCGGTCGCACGCCGCGAGGTGGACGCCGAGGGCCTCCTCGAAGCTCGTCGTGGGCGCGTCCAGCAGCAACTGGCGCCGGATGGCCAGTTCGGTCCCGGCGACGGCGCCCGACCGCTCCACTGCGACGGCCACGGCCTTCGCCGGGTCGTCGACCACCTCGTCCACGAGGTTCACGGCCAGCCCGTCGGTCGCCTCGACGGGCGTGCCGAAGAGCACGGCCCGCCTGATCGTGCCGGTCGAGCCGTGCTTCGCGAGCCGGAAGAGAGCCATGCCCGGCCAGGTCGCACCGTCCTCCACCGGCACCATCAGGCGGGCCGAGCGCGTCGCGATGCGGTAGTCCGCGGCGAGGAAGGCGTCCAGGGCCAGTCCCCCGCAGTCGCCGTCGGCGACGGCGAAGGTGGCCGCGGGCAGCCGCTCCAGACGGCGCAGCACCTGCTCCCACTTGTTGACCAGCGACACGGTCAGGTCGCGCGCCCGGGGCCCCTCGGGCGCGCCGGACACCCGCACGATCACCTTGGCGCGCCCGCCCTGGTCCTCCGCCTGGTCGCAGGCCGCGGCGACGGCCGCGACGGTCTCCGCGGAGAGCGCCTGCCGGCCGTCGATGCGCAGCAGGACGTGGTCCCCCGCGTCCGCGAGGCCGACGGGGAGGGCGGAGTCCTTCGTCGCGTCTGTCGGGGTCGCGTCTGTCATCTTCGTCTCCGTCACCACTGCACCAGCGCAGCCTCGATGGTCGAACCGGGTCCCATGACCATGAGGACGCCGTAGTCCCCGGACCGGGTCACTCGCTCCTGGAGCAGCCGTTCGTAGGAGAACAGGAAGGAGCCGCTCGACAGGTTGCCGTAGTCGCGCAGGACATCGACCGTGTGGCGCACGTCGTGCCGGGTCAGGCCCAGGTTGACCCGGACCGCGTCGATGACCTTCTTGCCGCCCGAGTGCACCAGCCAGTGGCTGATGTCGCTGCGGCGCAGACCCGCGCCGTCCAGCAGGCGGCCGATGATCTGCTCCGTGTTCGCGCCCACCACGTACGGGACCTGGGGGTCCAGGAAGAAGCTGAACTTGCCCTGGGAGTCGTCCCAGTCGAAGCGCATCGCGTCGATCGCGTCGGTGATGAGGTGGCTGGCGAAGGAGAGGATGCGGGGGCTGCCGGACTCGGTCCCCGGGTCGGGGGCGCCGTGGGCGGTGTCCTCGGTGTCGGTGATCAGGGCGACCGCGGCCGCGCCGTCCCCGAAGAGACTGTTCACCACGGCGGTGCGCAGGGTCGAGTCGATGACGTACGCGGCGGAGCACGCCTCCACGCAGAGCGCGACGGCGACCTTGCCGGGGTTGGCGACGGACCAGCCGTTCACGGCGTTGAGGGCGTTGAGGCCGGCGTTGCAGCCCATGCCCACCACGTCGACCCGGCTGGTGCGCGGCGAGATGCCCATCTCACGGATGAGCAGGGCGCTCAGCCCCGGGGTGAGGAAGCCGGTGGTGGTCACGCAGCACAGGTAGTCGATGTCCGCCAGGTCGAGGCCCGAGTCCTCGAGGCAGGCGTGTACGGCGCGGGCGCCCATGTCGAGCGCCATCCGCTGGTGCTTGGCGAGCAGTTCGCCCTGGCTCTCCTCGATCAGGGCGCCGTCGGAGTCCACTTCAGGGAGGGTGAGATAGCGCCGGTCGATGGCGCTGTTGAGGAAGACCGACCGGACCTTGGGGTCCCCGATGGCGAAGTGGTCGAGCAACTCCGTCTGTGAATAGGAGTGTTCGCTGTTCGCCGTGCCGACACCGGCGATCCGGGCCGTGGCGGTGGCCTTGGTCCGGGAGGCCCGTTCCCCCATGGCGTCGATGTCGGACGTGATCGTCAATGCGGTCATCGGAACGTCCACCCCCACATACGGGTCCTGCTGCGGATGAGAATCTTTGCTACCAACACCGCTTTCCCTTCGGTGAGTTGAAGTCGGAACTACCAGATGGCCGGTTCAGCCGGATCGATGTGTCTGCGCCCGTACGAAACGGGCCAGCCGGTCCACGCCGTCCACGATCTCCTCGTGGCTCAGGTAGCTGACGGACAGCCGCAAACTCGACTCGCCACCGCCCTGCGGATAGAAGTAGGACATCGGCGTCCAGATGACACCGAACTCCTCCGCGGAGCGCTCCAGCGCGGCGTTGTCCGCGCGGAACGGGACGTTGACGGCGAGGAAGAAGCCTCCGGCGGGCTCGTTCCAGCCGATGCCGAGCGCGCCGCGCTCGTCCTCGGGGAAGCGTCGGTCGAGCTCCCGAAGGGTGACCCGCATGGCGTCGCCGTAGTACGCGGCGGTGCGGGTGTTGAGCCCCGAGGTCCGGCCGTCGACGGAGAGCAGCATTCCGGCCGTGACCGCCTGGCTCACCGGGGAGGTGTTGACCGTCAGCATGCTCTTGATCCGGGCGAGTTCGTCCGCGAGCAGTCCGGTGTTGCCCGCGTCGTCGACGACCGGCTGGTCCGCGACGACGAAACCCACCCTGGTGCCGGGGAAGAGCGTCTTGGAGTACGACCCCAGGTGCACGACCCGGTGCTCGCGGTCCAGGGACTTGAGCGTCGGCAGCTGTTCGCCGGGGCTGACCATCCGGTACGGGCTGTCCTCCAGGATCAGGATGTCGTGCCGCTCCGCCAGGTCGAGCAGTTCCTGGCGGGCGGGCAGCGTCATGGACGTGCCGGAGGGGTTGGAGTGGTCGGGGATCACGTAGAACGCGCGCGGGCGTCGGCCCAGGGCCCGCTCCGCGAGGATCGCGGCTTCCAGGGCGGCGCAGTCGAAGCCCTTCTCGCCCTCCTCGACGGCGCCGACCTCGACGTCGAGGAGCCGTGCGGCGCCGGTGATGCCCACGTAGCAGGGGCTGGAGACGAGCAGCACGTCGTCGGGGCCGGAGATGAGGGCGCGTACCGCGAGGAACATCGCCTCCTGGCAGCCCACGGTCACGACCACCGACGCCGGCGGCACGTCGATCCCCTCGTCCTTGCGCAGCTGGTCCGCGACGAGCTCCCGGATCTGGCCGGCGGTGGGCCCGTACTGGAAGATCGCGGAGCGGACCTGCTCGGGACTGGCGCCCTGCGCGGCCAGGTGGTCCAGATAGCGGCGCAGGTGCCTGAAGACGTCCTCGGTGTCGAAGAACCCGTCGTAGGGGCGGCCGGGGGCGAACGAGACCGCGTCGGGGTAGCGGTGGGTGACCTCGTTGAGGAAGTTCATGGTGTCGAGGACCGGGTCGGAAACGCTGCCGTGCAGCTCCTCCTTGCGGAGTCCGGGGGCGCCCGTCCGGTGAGGCGGTGGCTCGGGGAGCCGTCGGGCGGGCTCGGGAAGCCCGTCGCCGGCCTCCTCCGGCCCACCGACGAGCGGCGGACCCGCCCGGTCGACGGACGGCGTGCCCGTGAACGTCATCGTCTCCACCAGCTCGTCGACGACGGTGCCGAGCACCCGCTCGACACCCGTCTCGCCGCCGACCGCGAGGCCGTGCAGCACCGGACGTCCCAGGAGCACCGCGTCGGCGCCGAGCGCGAGCGCCGCCAGCACGTCCGAGCCGCGCCGCACACCGCCGTCGACGAGTACGGGGCAGGCGCCCCGGACCGCGTCCGCGATCTCCGGCAGGACGTCGAGCGTCGCGGGGACCGCGTCCAGCTGGCGGCCGCCGTGGTTGGACACGACGATGCCGGCGGCCCCGGCCGCGACCGCCTGCCGTGCGTCGGCCGGCGTCAGGACGCCCTTGACGAGGACCGGCAGCGAGCTGATCTCCCCCAGCCAGGCGACCACCCCCCAGTCCAGGGCGGCGTCGAACTCGGCCAGCGCGTGGTCCACTGGTGAGGAGAAGCCGGCACCGGTGAGGTTGGCGGGCACGATGCCGTCCGGCAGGCGGAAGCCGTTGCGCAGGTCGCGCAGCCGGCGACCGAGCCGGGGCGCGTCCGCCGTCAGCACCAGCGCCTCGAACCCGGCCCGCTCGGCACGTTCGACGAGGGCCCGTGTCGCGTCGCGGTCCCGGAAGCAGTAGACCTGCAGCCAGAGCGGCGCCGCGGCGACCCGCGCGATGTCCTCGAAGGTCCGCCCGGCGAAGGTGCTCACCACGAGGGGCAGACCGGCGCGGCCGGCGGCCCCGGCCGTGGCGACCTCGCCCGCCGGGTCCGCCAGGGTGTGGTAGGCGAGGGGGGCGACCCCGATGGGCGCCGCCCAGCGCCGGCCCAGGATCCGGGTCGTGGTGTCCGGCCGGCCCACCCCCGTGAGCACCCGCGGCCGGAAGCGCACGCGGTCGTACGCCTCCACGTTGGCCGCGAGGGTCCGTTCCTCCCCCGCGCCGCCCGCGCAGAAGTCCCACACGCCCGGGTCCATGCCCGCGCGGGCCAGGTCCGCCCAGTCCGCGAGGGTGTACGGCCCCGGCGTGCCGCCGTCCCCCGCCGCGTCGCTCACCCCGCGGCCAGCCGGTCTCGCTCGACCGCCTCGTACAGGGCCCGTATGTTGGCGCTGCCGAAGCCGCGCGAGCCCTGGCGCTGGATGAGCTCGAAGAACAGGGTGTTGCGCTCGTAGGGCGAGCGGCTGAACAGCTGCAGCAGGTAGCCCCATTCGTCGCGGTCGGCGAGCACCTGGACGGACCGCAGCTCCGCGACCTCCTCGCGCATGCCGGTGATCCGCTCGGCGAGCACTTCGTAGTACGAGTCGGGAGTGGCGAGGAAGTCGGTGCCGGCCTCACTCATCCGCCGCACGGTGGGGATGATCTCGTCCACCAGGAAGGCGAGGTGCTGGACACCGGGCCCTCCGTTGCGCTCGATGAAGGCGTCGAGCTGCCCCGGTTCCTTCGACGGGTCCGGGGCGACCAGGGTGAAGGTGACCCGCCCGGAGTCGCTGCGGACGACGATCGAGTCCATCGCCTGGTCCCCGACCGCCACGTACTCGGAGGAGTAGCGGGACATCCCGAAGGCGTTCTCGTAGAAGTCCGCGTACTCGGTGAGGCGGTGCCCTTCCAGGCAGACCGCGACGTGGTCGAGCAGCCGGACCGGGCCCTCCTGCGCGGGATCCGGCGCCGGCGTGCTCGGTACCCAGTTGCGGCCCGGCGGCAGTTCGGCGGTCGACGCGGTGGCGTGCGGCAGCAGGGTGTGGCTGACGTCGCCGAAGCCGGAGACGACCGGGTTGCCGTGCGAGACGCCCAGGGACCGGGCCCCTGCGGCCACCGCCGCGTCGTGCGTCGCCGCCACGTCGTCGCAGCTGAACGCCATGTCCGCGATGCCGTCGCCGTGCCGGTCGAGGAAGCGGGTGGTGCCCGGGCCCGACGTCACGATCAGCCGGGTCTCCCCCTGGCGCAGCAGGATGGAACTCCGGTCGGGCTCCACGGAGTCGGCGATGCGGGTGAAGCCCATTCCCGAGACGAAGTAGTCGACGGCCGTCGGTGCGTGCCGGGTGTACAGCTCGACGTACAACAGGTCCTGCACTGTCATGTCAGTCTCCTCAAGAGCCGCTGGGTTGCCGGTCGTCCGTCTACCAGCGCCATTCCTGCTGGCCGTACAGGTGGCCCGCCTGGATGCCGCGGCCCTTGCACCAGGCCATGAACTCGTCGATCTGCTTGATCTGGTACGTGTCCTCGGTGTACGTCGTCGCCATGACGTGGCCGAGCCAGGGCTCCTCGCCCATCGCGTAGACGTACGCCTCCTTGGCTCCGAGCTCGACCATGATGTCGGCGGCCTGAGCGGCGTTGGAGCCGGACAGCTTGCGGGAGTTGCTCATCTTCTTCGTGACCGGCTTGGTGAGCAGCGCCTGGTAGAGCCAGGTGAGCGGGGCGCCGTCGCACTCCATGCCGAGGAAGGCGATGTCCGCGGTGCCCAGGTGGCGCTGGACGTAGCGGTACAGCATCGGGTCGATGCCCGAGGAGTCCGCGCCGATGTAGACCTTCTTGCCGGCGAACTCCGCCCAGTACGTGGACTTTCCGCGGATGTCGAGGTCGCAGTGCTCGCCGAGGAACGGCGTCGCGGTGATCTTGCCGCCGGGGAACTCCACCTCGTCGAAGTCGTCGACCTCGACGACCGGGAAGCCCTGGTGCTTGAGCATGAGCGCCATGGACGGGTCGGCGAGGTTGCCGCGCGAGGAGCGGGGGACGACGATCTGGCCGACCCGGCCGCGCAGCTGGAGCAGGGTCTCCAGGACGATGTGGTCCTGGTGGCCGTGCGTGATCAGCACGAGGTCGATGTAGTCGGGCAGGTCGTCGAGGGTGTACCGGTCGCCGGCGGTGTTGTCGGCGCTGATGAACGGGTCGGTGACGACGGCGGCCTCGGGCGACTGGAGGACCAGGCAGGCGTGGCCGAAGTAGCGGATACGGCCGCCCGCGTCGATGTGCCGGTCCTCCGCCAGGCTCGGCCGGTCGCTCAGCATGCCGGACAGCTGCTTGGTCTGGGCGTCGTCGAGTTCGAGGGCCTCGCGGAGCTTCGCGAGCGTCGTGGGCTGCACCCGGGCCTTGAAGAGCGCCTCGAGCCCGGCGTGGCGGAACGGGATGTCCAGCTCCAGCACATCGGGCGAGGGCAGTCGCGGCGTACTGAGGATGAACGGCCGCTCGATGCCGGTCTCGAAGGACAGCTGCACCGACTGGCGGTCCTCCTGGTAGACGTCGCTGTGGTAGGCCAGCGGCTCCATGAAGCGCATCTGGGCCTGGTTGTCGGTGTCGTACGCCAGCTCGACGAGGCCGGCGAGCTCCTCGGGCAGCTTCGGGTACAGCGGGGTCAGGTCGAACCCGGTGGCGTTCGCACGGAGCAGTTCCTGCCCCTCGGCGATCGCCTCGGCGAAGCGGATCATGGCGGCCCG
Source organism: Streptomyces qaidamensis (assembly GCF_001611795.1). Taxonomy (NCBI): domain Bacteria; kingdom Bacillati; phylum Actinomycetota; class Actinomycetes; order Kitasatosporales; family Streptomycetaceae; genus Streptomyces; species Streptomyces qaidamensis. The sequence goes on from NZ_CP015098.1 coordinate 950,961, forward strand.
CTCGCGCTTGATGGTGGCCAGCAGGTCGCGCACCTCGTCGGCGCGCTCCTCGGCGATGTTGACGAAGTAGCCGCCGCGCAGCTCGGGGTTGACGCTGGCCGCCACGTGGACCTTCGGGGACTGGAGGTACGACTCGAGGAGCGGTACCTGCAGGAAGGCCAGGTTCATCGCGGCCTGGACGGGCGCCAGGGTGTGCGGCCAGACGTAGAACCGGTCCACCAGTGGTTCCACGATGGCCTTGGATCGCAAGTACAGCTCGTCAGACATGGGTGCCCGTCCTCCAGAGAATCGCCTGAATCAATGCCGAATGGTCAAAGAGCCGCGGACGGCGAACGGCCCGCGCAGGAGGGCGGCCGTCCGCGGCGGTTCGTCAACTGCGCTTGGCCTGGGGCGCTTTGCCGCCCACGACCCATTCCAGTACGGCCATGGCGCTGGTCAGCTTCATCTCGGCCTGCTGCCAGGCGATCGAGCGCGGGCCGTCCAGGACCGCGCCGGAGACCTCCTCCCCGCGGTGCGCGGGCAGGTCGTGCATGAACGTCGCTTCCGGCCAGCGCGCGAGGAGCCGCTCGTCGATGTGGAACGGGCGGAACCGCTCCCGCCAGTCGGGGTCCGCCTTGACCGTGCCGGTCGTCTGCCAGCGCGTCGTGTAGACGACGTCCACGTCGCTCGGCAGGTCGTCCGTGTCGTGGACCTCGCGGACGCCGCTGCCCGCCTCGGCCGCCCGCTTCGCGGCCGCGTCCAGCACCTGCGGGTCCAGTCCGTAGCCGGCCGGGGTGGCGAAGGTGATGTGGCAGCGCGGGATGTGGGAGATGCCGTGGGCGAGGGCGGACGCCGTGTTGTTGCCCTCGCCAAGGTAGAGCACGGAGATGCCTTCGAGTGAACCGAACTGCAGGAGCATCGTGGCCAGGTCGCACACACCCTGGGTCGGGTGCTCCTCGGCCGCCATGGCGTTGATCACGGGCAGCCGTCCGGCGTCGGCCATCTCCCGCAGGTCCTCCAGCGGTCCGGACGTCCTCGCGACGAGCGCGTCCAGCATGGATCCGAGGATGCGTCCGGTGTCCCTGACCGATTCTCCGGTCGCCGTCTGGAGATCGTTGGGCCCGTACGTGATGGGAAACCCGCCGAGCCGCACGACGCCGCTCGTGAAGGCGGTCCTGGTCCGCGTCGACGTCTTGGCGAAGAGGACGCCGACCAGTTTGTCGCGCAGGGGCCTGTCGTGCGCCGTGCGGTCGAGGAAGAGCTCGCGGGACCTGGCGACCAGGCCCTGCAGTTCCTCCCGGGTCAGTTCGGACAGCGTCAGCAGCCCGCGTGCCTCGGTGGACATCATTCTCCGCTCTCGCCCAGGGCGCGGTAGACGACGGCGCCGCCCATCCCGGCTGTGGTAATCCCCTGGGCGGTCCGCCAGTCGGCGTGGTAGATGGTCGTCCGGTAGCGGTCCGCTCCGTCGGGGCAGAGGCACACGAGCTCGTCGATCTCCGGGTCCTGTCGGAACATTCGCAGTGCGGCAGCCACGGTCGCCCCGGAACTGCCCCCGACGCCGATGCCGGCCTCTTCGGACAGCCACAGGCAGGCCGACACCGCCTCGGCGGCATCGACGTACTGCACGGTCGCCGTCGCGGGGTCCAGGAAGCTCGACGGACAGCTCGCCCCGATCCCGGACAGCAGCCGCCGCCCGGATGTGCGGCCGAGCGCCGCGGATCCGTGCACGTCGACACCGACGAGGCGCCAGTCCGCGCCGGTCGCGTCGACGAACCGGGTCAGGCCGGCGAGCGTGCCGCCCGTGGAGACGGGGACCAGGACCGTCGCCGGACCCGGCACCTGTCGCATGAGTTCGGGTGCCGTGCTCTCGAAGTGGGCGTTCGGGTTCGCCTCGCTCCGGTACTGATTCGTCCAGACAAGGCCGGGACGGATATTCAGCTGTTCCTTGACGTATCGAATACGGTTGAGCAGAAATCCGCCGGCGGCATCCGGCTCCTCGATCACCTGCACCCTGGCTCCGAGCCCGCGCATCCGATCGATGAAGAATACGCTGGTGCGCGGGTCGACGACAGCGGTGAACGGGACACCACGAGCGGCGCATTCGGCCGACATGGCGACGCCAAGATTTCCCGATGTCGACTCGATGACGCCGATGTCTTTGTCGATGCGGTCGGCCACATGCTCGATCAAAGAGACGGCGATGCGGTCCTTCAGCGAACCAAAAGGATTCTTCGATTCGAGCTTGAGTCGCAGCCGCCGCGTCTTCCCGTTCACGTCCAGGGAAACATCCACCATCGGGGTGTTCCCGACCGGTGAGCACACAGGGTCCGCAGATTTCACAGCCCTTGTCATCAGCGACATCCGATATTCTTGAGTAGCGTGGCGGGTCGGCTCACGGCCCCATGAAGCACCGGATGAGGTTCCGTCAGGCGCCGACCGTCTCCACGAGCGCGAGTCGACCGACCCCCTTCAGAGTGGCCAGATCGATGTCGGCGATGCAGCGCACCGGGTCGCCGTTGAGTGTGAGGGTGCCCTCGACGTGCACGGTGCCGGTCCGGGCGTCGAAGTCGGCGCCGCTGAGGTCCGATGCCTCCCGGTCCAGACGTATACCCAGATCGGTGCCGCCTCTGGTCTCCGTGAACTTCACGAAGACGGTCCCGATGTCCGTCAGTCGGGTGTGCAGTTCCTCGAGCGTGGGCTCGGGTCCGCCGACCTCCACACTCTGTTCCGCGCTCAGGCGCTCGGTCAGTTCGTCCATGGTTCATCTCTCCGATCGAAACGGCCGGCTCAGGACGGCTCGGACTCCACGTAGGCGAATGCCAGGTCGTCCGGGATGCTGAATTTCAGAGTGGTCTCGCAGAATTCACGCCACTCCGGGGTGTCCTCGGTGAAGAGCCGCTTGTCCTTGTCGACACCGACAGGACTCAGCATGACCGTGAATTCATCGCAGAGGAACACCGTGGTGTCATCGGCGAGTTCACGCTCTTCGGGCTGTGCCCCGGCAGACCAGCCGGGGAATCCGCGCAATTCAGCCAGTGGGTACGATTTGCAGTACTTCCTCATCGGAACCTCCGGAAGCAGGCCGACAGCGGACGCGCCACATTCAGCACCCGAGGGACCGTCCCGGACGGTCTATCCGAATGCTGCACAACGCAATACGTTTTTGGGCGCCCTCAGCGTACGACAACCGTGCCTGCCCATCCATGAGTCCAAGCACAGAGAAATGGCGGTCCCGTGTCCAACTGGCGCCTTCGCGCAGTTGAACACAGGACCGCCTTACCCGCCCGGGGGATTAGCGGGTAGCCTGGTGCGCTTATACGTCTCGCAGGCGCAGCATCGCGCCGCCGACGGCCAGCGCGCCGGTGGCCCACAGGGCCACCACGCCGAGACCCTCCCAGGGGCCGATCGGGAGCCGGTCGATGCCGATCGTCGTCTGCACGGAGAGGCCGGCCGTCATGGGGGCGATCTGCTGGAGCAGCCGCTGCCAGTCCGGGTCCGTGATCACCTGGGTAAGGATCGGGAAGAAGAACAGCAGCCCCAGCACGATCCCGATCGCCGTCGCCGAACTCCGCACGATCAGCGCGATACCGAGACTGAGCAGCCCGATCAGGGCGAGGTACAGGACGGATCCCGCGGCGGCGCGCAGCGTCACCGAGTCGGCCAGTGACATCGCCTCGTAGCCGTGCGCCTCGGTGAAGCCACGCCCCGGCTGCACCATCCCGCCGATCAGCAGGGACCCGACGACGGCGACGGCACCCGCCGCCACGATCACCCCACTGAGCACGACCGCCTTCGAGAACAGGACGGTCAGCCGGCGCGGTACCGCGGCGACCGTGCTCTGCATCATGCCCGTGCTGTACTCGTTGCCGACCATCAGCACCGCGACGATCGCGACGACGACCTGACCGACCATGACACCGGTGAGGCTGAGCTTCGTGGCGTCCTCTCCGCAACCCAGGGCGTCACACCGGGAGGTCATGGCCACCGCCGCGCCGACCGCCAGGGTCAGCGCCACGGCACCGAACAGCAGCCACGCGTTGCTGGTGTCCGTCCGCAGCTTCGTCCACTCCGCGCGCCCTGCGTACCTCATGCGTCCCTCCGTCGGATCAGGACCAGGGCGCCGACGAAGGCGGCCGCGGCGTAGGCGCACAGGACGGCGAAGCCCGCCCACGGCGCCAGCGGGAAGTAGCCGTGCATCGGCGAGTAGACCGTGACGACCTGGTCGTAGTGGGTGACGGTCTGCTGGATGCCGAACCCGGCGGCCGGTGTGACCTTCAGGAGCCAATCCGAGGCCGAGGGCGGCAGGACGGACGCGGTGGCGAGCAGATAGGGCAGCACCATGCTGACGACCACCACCGTGATGGTCACGGCGCTGCGCCGCAGGATCACTCCGACCGCCAGGGCGAAGACACTGGCCGCAGCCAGCAGCAGGCCCGTGCCCACGATGACCCTCAGCTCGGTCGAGGACGGCACCGTCAGCACGGGAAAGCCGTTCGCCAGAGACCGTGACGCACCGAACGGCACCATGAACGCGGCGGCGATCGTACCGGCGAGGAAGGCGGCGCAGCCCACCACGAGTGCCTTCGACACCAGCACGCTTCCTCGGCTCGGGCTGGCCGCGAACGTGACGCCGATCAGCCCCCGGCGGTACTCGACGGTCATGTAGCCCGCGGCCACGACGACCATCATGATCAGTCCTGCGAATGCGCCGACGAGGAAGTTGGAGAGAATGCGCACGCCGCTCGCCGCCGGCCCGCCGACCACCGGCGCGATGTCGCCGGCCCCGGTGATGCGGTAACCCCCGTCGGACCGGACCGCTTCGCCCTTCGTCGTCTGGCTGTAGCTGCCGCTCGTACCCGCACCGTCGCTGACCTGCCGGTTCTGCCAGGCGTCACCGCTCCACCCGCCGCTCAGGGTGGGCGCGCCGAACGTGCCGGTCGCGACAGCGGGGTTGAACCCCGTTCCCGTACCGGTGTCCTCCGTGGCGGACGGTGAGGCCACGAACAGGCCGACCTGCGGCGACTCGGAGAGTCCGGAGAGGCGGGCCGAGCCCACCTCGGTCCACGCGTTGCCGTCCGTCGACTGATAGCCCGTCAGGGTCTCGCCGGAGCGCTCCAGTCGGAGCCACCGCGGTGCCTCGGCCGACACCGCACCGGGAAGTCCCGCCTTGTCGTGCGTGTAGTCGTACTGCATCCGCACTCCGTGGGCCCCGGTGACCATCATGGCCGCGTACGACGACCCCGGCTCGAGGGAGTCCTTCACGATGATGCCGGCCTTGGCCCAGGGCGCGAGACCGGGCTTGTTCTCCGTGGGAGACGCCGCGACCTGACCGGTCAGCGAGGAAACCGACACCGTAATGCTGCCGTCGCCCTTCAGCGGCTGGTGCACGAAGTAGAAGGCGTCGTTGACCGCATGGCCCGAGGGGCCGACCGGCAGCTCCGACGCGCCGCCGCCGTTGCTCTGGGCCGTCGCGAGCAGACCGACCAGGCAGGTGACGACCAGCGCACCGACCGTGCTGAGCACCCAGCCACGCACGGTCCGGAACTTGGTCCATTCCGCGCGCAGCACGCGCCCGAAGCCGCCGCGTGCCGGCCGGCTGGTGGCGGGCGGCGGCGAGAGGGTGGTGGTCATCGTCCGGCCTCCCCGGTGACGACCCCGCGGTACTGCACGGAGTCCCGGGTGAGCTCCATGTAGGCCTCCTCCAGGGACGCACGGTGCGAGGACACCTCGGAGAACGGCACCGCGTGCGAGCCGAGCACGGACACGACGTGCTCGGCCGACAGGTCGGTGACGCTGATCGTGTCGCTCCCGGTCGAGCTCACCGTCGCGCCGGCCCGCGCGAGCACGTCCATCGCCTGCTGACGGGCGGACGTGCGCAGGGTGACGCGCCCCTCGGACACCGACGCAAGCAGGTCCTGCACGCTCATGTCGGCGACGACCTTGCCGCGCCCGACGACGACCACGTGATCGGCCGAGTCCTGGAGCTCACTCATCAGGTGGCTGGACACCAGCACGGCACGGCCCTGTTCGGCGAGCGACGCCAGGAAGCCCCGCATCCACCTGAAGCCCTCGGGGTCCAGGCCGTTGAACGGCTCGTCCAGCATGAGCATCGGTGGGTCGCCGAGCAGCGCGGCCGCGATACCCAGCCGCTGCCGCATGCCCAGGGAGAAGCCACCGGCCTTGCGCCCTGCCACGTCCTGGAGGCCGACCCTGCGGATCACCTCGTCCACCGCGGCGGTGCCGAGCCCCTGCGAGTGCGCCAGCCACAGCAGGTGGTGGCGGGCCGTCCGGCTCGGCTGCACGGCGGCCGCGTCGAGCAGCGCGCCGACGTGCTTCAGCGGAGTACGCAGCGTGTGGTACGGGCGCCCGCCGACCAGCGCGCTCCCCTTGTCCGGCCTGTCCAGCCCGAGGATGACACGCATCGTCGTCGACTTACCGGCGCCGTTCGGACCGACGAAGCCGGTGATCTGCCCCGGCCTGACGGAGAACGACATGCCGTCCAGTGCCTGAGTGCTGCCGAAACGCTTGTAGACGTCCCTGACCTCGATCACGGCCTGTAACCCATCGATCGTCTTGTCCATGCAAGAAGGCTAGGGAACGAGGGGGTACGAGTCCTCACGGCAACGAGCGAAGTTCCGGCTGCACACGTGGGGGACGCAGCAGAGCGCCCCTCCCTCGTACGAGGGAGGGGCGCTCTCCTACCTGAGGATGAGGCCCGGGCTCTGTCGTGCGGAAGGGGCCGTCGAGATCCGCTCGCCGGGGCTCAGAGGTCGAACTCCTCGTACTCCGTGTCCTCGTCGCCCTCCGCCGCCGCACCCCTTCCGACGGTCACGGCGATCGCCGCGACCGTGGGCCGGTCGAAGACCGACGCGAGCGGCAGATCGACCCCGAACACCGCCCTGACACGCGAGACCACCTGCGTGGCGAGCAGGGAGTGCCCGCCCAGGTCGAAGAAGTTGTCGTCGACCCCGACCCGCTCCACGCCGAGCAGTTCGGCCCACATCTCCGCGAGGATGCGTTCGGTCTCGCTACCAGGCGCGACATATCCCTCCCCCGTGCCGGCCCGGGTCGCGCCGTCGAGCGCCCGGAGCGCGGCTCGGTCGACCTTGCCGTTCGGCGTGAGGGGCAGCGCGGCCAGCTCGACGAACACGGAGGGAACCATGAACCCGGGCAGCCGCTCCGCCACGAAGGCCCGCAGCTCACCAACAGCCGGCATCCCCTCCTCGTGATCCGCCGGCACCACATGCGCCACCAGCCTGCGATCCCCCTCCAGACCCTCCACCGTCACGACCGCCGTCCGCACCGCGGCGTGCGCGGCCAGGACCGTCTCGATCTCACCCGGCTCGATGCGGAAGCCTCGGATCTTGACCTGGTCGTCCACCCGGCCCACGAACTCCAGCCGTCCGTCCGCCAGCCACCGGACCTGGTCACCGGTGCGGTACATCCGCGACCCGTCCCCGGCGAACGGGTCGGCGACGAAGCGCTCACCCGTCAGGTCCGCCCGGCGCCCGTACCCCCGCGCCACGCCCACACCGGCGATGAACAGCTCACCGGTCATCCCCACAGGGACGGGACGCAGCTGAGCATCCAGTGCGTAGGCACGAGTGTTGGCCATCGGCACACCGATGGACGGAGCCCCCTCGCCCTCACCGTCGGGGTCGAGGACGGCGATGCTCGCGCAGACCGTCGCCTCGGTCGGACCGTAAGCGTTCAGCAGCCGGTACTCGCCACGCCAACGCGCCGCCGCGGCCTCCTCCAGACGCTCGCCCGCCGTCACCAGCGTCCGCAGACCGGCAAGATCGGCCGGCTCAAGGACGGCCAGGAGCGACGGCGGCAGCGTCGCCACCCGCACGTCCTTCTCCCGGACCAGCCCGGCCAGCGCCCGCGGCTCGCCCCGCTCCTCCGCCGTCGCCACGACCAGCCGGCCACCGGCCGCCAACGTCACCACGACCTCGGACACAGCGGCATCGAAGCCGAACGGGGCGAACTGCAGCACCCCGTCGCCTTCGCCGACCTCGAACGCACGGGCCTGCGCCTGCGCCAGGTTCACCACACCCCGGTGCCCGACCTGCACACCCTTCGGACGGCCCGTCGAGCCCGACGTGTAGATCACATACGCCAACGCGTCCGCAGACACGCCCCCCTCCGGCGCCTGTGCCGGAAGCTCCGCGAGCGCCCCCCGCACCATCGGGTCGTCCACGAGCACCGTCCGCAAGCGCCCCACCGGCAGTTCGTCGACCAGCTCCTCGGTGCCCACCAGCACCGTCGCCCGGCTGTCGCGCAGCATGAAGCCGAGCCGCTCCACCGGGTACTCCGGGTCCAGCGGCAGATACGCTCCACCCGCCTGCCAGACCGCGAGCATGGCCACGACCATGTCGATCCCGCGGGGCAGACACAGCGCCACCACCGACTCCGAGCCGACACCCACCGACCGCAGGTAGTGCGCCAGACGATTCGCCCGGCCCATCAACTCCGCATAGACGACGGCATCTTCACCACACACCACAGCCACAGCATCCGGCGTCCGCGCAGCCCGCGCGGCGATCAGCTCATGCACGCCACCCACCACAGGCAGCGGCTCAACCGTCGCGTTCCACTCCCGTACGACCTGATCGTGCTCGGCCGCCGTCAGCGTCGGCAGCTCGCCGAGTCTCAGGTGCGCGTCCGCGGTCAGGGTGCCGAGGAGGGCGACGAAGTGCCCGGCCATCCGGTCGATCGTGCGCGCGTCGAACAGCGCGGTGCTGTACTCGATCGCTCCGGACATCGCACCCCCGCGGTCAGTCAGCACCAGGCGGACGTCGAAGCGGTTGGTCATGGTGGTTCCGGCGTCTTCCGGGAACGACTCGGGGCCGTGGCTGTCGTCGTCGGCGGGAGCGTCGGCGGACCGACCGTCCTCGGTGAAGTAGTTGAACAGCACCTGGAACAGCGGGCTGCGCGACCGGTCCCGCTCCGTGACGAGCTCGTCCACCAGCTGCTCGAACGGCAGGTCCTGGTGCGCGTACGCGTCCAGGGCCACCTTCCGTACCCGGCCGAGCAGTTCGGCGAACGTCGGGTCGCCCGACAGGTCCGTGCGCAGCACGAGCGTGTTGACGAAGAACCCGATGAGGTCCTCGGTCTCGGCCCGGTTCCGGTTGGCGACCGGCGTGCCCACGACCACGTCGTCCGACCCCGCGTACCGGCCGAGCAGCACGTCGAAGGCGGCCAGCAGCGTCATGAACATCGTCGTGCCGTGCTCACGGGACAGCGCCCTGAGCACCGTCATCGTCGACTCGGGGACCTCGAACCGCGCCGTCGCGCCGGCCGGCGACCACAGCGCCGGTCGCGGCCGGTCGGTGGGCAGCTCCAAGGTCGGAGCGCCGGCCAACTGCTCACTCCAGTAGGCGCGTTGCGCGTCGATCACCTCGCCGGTCAGCCACTGCCGCTGCCAGACCGCGAAGTCCGCGTACTGGACGGGCAGGGCCGGCAGCGACGGCTCGCCGCCCTCGCGCAACACGGCGTACAGGTACATCAGTTCCCGCTGGAAGATGCGCGTCGACCACTCGTCCGAGACCACGTGGTGCATCGAGAGGGCCAGGACGTGTTCGTCGGCCGCCACCCGGATCAGCATGGCGCGGATCAGCGGGCCGGCAGCGAGGTCGAACGGGGTCGCCTCGTCAGCCGCGACGAGCTTCTCGGCCACGAGGAACGGAGCGCCCTCGGCCGACACGTCGATCAGCGGCAGCGCGAAGGTCGTCGGCGGGGCGATGACCTGGTGCGGCACACCGTCCGCGTCCGCGACCAGGCGCGTCCGCAGCACCTCGTGTCGTGCCACGATCGCGGTCAGCGCCCCCTGGAGGGCTGCGATGTCGAGGTCGCTGCCCATCCGGACCCGCATCGGCAGGTTGTACTCCAGCGATCCGGGCTCCAACCGGTCCAGGAACCACAGTCGCTGCTGCGCGAACGACAGCGGCAGCGTCCGGTCCCGGTCGACGGGCGTCACCGGCCGGAGATCCGGCCGGTCGGCCGTCTCCGCGACGGTCGCGGCCAGGCCGCGTACCGTCGGCTGGTCGAAGAGCGCCGCCAGCGGGACCTCGGCGCCCAGGACGTTCCGGATCCGGGAGATCACCTGGGTGGCGAGCAGCGAGTGTCCGCCCAGCTCGAAGAAGTTGTCCTCGGCGCCGACCCGGTCGATGCCCAGAACGCTCGTCCAGATCCCCGCGAGCAGCTCCTCGACGGCACCGGTGGGGGCCACGGAGGTGTCCGCCTCCGAGCGGCCCAGCTCCGGTTCCGGCAGTGCGGCCCGGTCCAGCTTGCCGTTGGGGGCCAGCGGCAGATCGGCCAGCTCGACGAAGACGGAGGGGACCATGAACTCGGGGACGCTGCGCCTCAGATGCTCGCGCAGCTCGGCCACCGCAGGCATCCCGTCGGCGTGGTCGGCCGGTACCAGGTAGGCCACCAGACGGCGGTCCTCGTTCTCGCCCCAGGCGGTGACGACCGCGGACCGGACCCGTGGATGGCCGGCGAGTGCCTCCTCGACCTCTCCCGGTTCGATACGGAAGCCGCGCACCTTCACCTGCTGATCGATGCGGCTGAGGAATTCCAGGCGCCCGTCGGCGCGCCAGCGCACCTGGTCGCCCGACCGGTAGGCGCGGGAGCCGTCACCCGCGTACGGATCGGCCACGAACCGCTCCGCGGTCAGCGCGGGCCGGTGCCCATAACCCCGGGCGAGGCTCGCACCGGCGATGTACAGCTCGCCCGCGGTGCCGACCGGCACCGGCTTCAGCCGCTCGTCCAGCACCATCAGCCGTACGTTCGTCAGCGGCAGGCCGATCGGGACGAGGCCGCCGGGCGACCAGTCCGTCGTGCCGTCCGGGCGCGGACACACCGTGCTCGCCGCGTCGATGGTGTTCTCGGTCGGGCCGTACAGGTTCGCCACCAGCGCCGTGGCGTGCCTCGCGTAGAAGCGGGTCACATCAGCCGCCGACAGCGCCTCACCGCCGCAGAACACCATCCGCAGCGTTGACAGGGACGACGGCCAGGTGTGGGAGACGAACAGCTTGAACAGCGACGGCACGAACTGAACGACCGTCATCCGCCGGGACTCGATGAGCTCCACCAGGTAGTCCAGGTCGCCCTGCCGTCCGGGGGCGGCGAGAACCAGTTCGGCGCCGTTCGACAACGGCCACAGGAGCTCCCACACCGAGGCGTCGAACGTGAGCGGCGTCTTGTGGAGCACGCGGTCCGCCGCGGTCAGCCGATGCTGGTCCTGCATCCACGAGATGCGGTTCACGACACCGCCGTGGGTGATCTGCACGCCCTTCGGGCGGCCGGTCGAACCGGAGGTGTAGATGACGTACGCGAGCTGCTGCGGATGGACCGCCACTCCGGGCGACGTGGCCGGCCGGGCCGCGAGGGCCGCACGGGTGTCGGGGTCGTCCAGCCACACCACCGTGTCCAGGGTGCCTCCCGCCGCCAGGTCGGCCGCGACGCGGCGGTGGCCCACGAGGATGCCGGCACCGCTGTCCGCGAGCATGAACGCCAGGCGGTCCGCCGGGTAGCCCGGGTCGAGCGGGACGTACGCCGCCCCGGCCTGCCAGACCGCGAGGACCGCGGCGACCATGTTCGGGCCGCGCTCCAGGCACAGTGCCACTGCGCACTCGGTGCCCACACCGAGGTCGCGCAGGTGATGGGCGAGGCGGTTGGCGCGGTCCATCAACGCGCCGTAGGTGACGGTCTCTTCGCCCGACACGACGGCGACCGCGTCCGGCGTCGCGACCGCCCGCCCGGCGATCAGCTCGTGCATCCCGCTGACCAGCGGCAGGGGTGCCGCGTTGTCGGTCCACTCGTGCAGGAGCTGGTCGTGCTCGGCCGAGGTCAGCAACGGCAGATCGCCGATCCGCCGGTCCGCGTCCTCGCCGGCGACGGCCGCGAGAAGGGTGACCAGGTGCCCGGCCATCCGCTCCACGGTCGTGGCGTCGAAGAGTGCGGTGCTGTACTGGATCTCCCCGGCGAGTGAGCCGTCGTCCTCGCCTTCGCCCAGGGTGACCATGAGGTCGAACTTGACGGGCAGCGACTCCGGTACGAACCCCGAGCCGTCGGCGGCCCGGCCTGGAGCCGCGACCGGTTCGCTCTCGGATCCGGTCTCCCGGAGGTCCTCGGCGACGTAGCTGAAGAGCGTCTGGAAGAGCGGGGTACGCGACCGGTCCCGCTCCGTGACGAGGTCGTCCACCAGCTGCTCGAACGGCAGGTCCTGGTGCGCGTACGCACCGAGGGCGGTCTCGCGCACCCGGCCGAGGAGTTCGGCGAAGGTCGGGTCGCCGGACAGGTCCGTACGCATCACGAGCGTGTTGACGAAGACGCCGATGACGTTCTCGGTCTCTGCCCGGTTCCGGTTCGCGACCGGGGTGCCGACGCCGATGTCGTCGGTGCCGGCGTAGCGGCCCATGAGGACGTCGAAGGCGGCGAGCAGCGTCATGAACATCGTCGTGCCGTGGGCACGGGAGAGCGCGCGCAGCGCCTGGACCGTGTCAGCGGGAACGGCGAACCGGCTCACCGCACCGGCGGTGGAGCGCACCGCCGGACGCGGCCGGTCGGTCGGCAGGTCGAGCGTCGGCAGAGCAGCCAACGTACGGCGCCAGTAGTCGAGTTGACCGTCGAGGACGTCGCCGGTCAGCCACTGCCGCTGCCAGGCGACGACGTCCGCGTACTGGAAGGCAAGCGGCGGCAGCGGGTTCGAGTCACCGGCGCGGAACGCCTCGTGGAGCGCGAGGAGTTCGCGTCGGAGGATGCGGTCCGACCATTCGTCGGACACCACGTGGTGCATCAGCAGCGCGAGCACGTGCTCGTCGCTCCCCAGCCGGATGAGCGTGGCCCGGATCAGGGGCCCGTCCGCCAGGTCGAAGGGGACCGTGCCGAGCTCCGCGATCAGACGGGCGGCTGCATCCTGCGGGTCCGCGCTCCCGGAAAGGTCGAGGACGGGGAGGGGCATGGGAGCCGGCGGGTCGATGACCTGGTACGCGACCCCGTCCGGGCCGGCGACCAGGCGGGTGCGAAGTACCTCGTGCCGTGCGACTACCGCGTTCAGCGCCGCGCTCAGGGCCTCCAGGTCGACGTCACCGTGGAGACGGAGACGGGTCGACATGTTGTACTCCGCCGAGCCCGGCTCCAACTGGTCCAGGAACCACAGGCGCTGCTGCGCGAACGACAGCGGAAGCGGCTGAGTACGGTCCGCCAAGCCGACGGGCGGCGCGGCGTCTCCGGCGGAGGTCTCGATCGCGGCCGCCAGGCCGCGCACCGTCGGCCGGTCGAACAGCGCCGACAGCGGCACCTCGGCCCCGAACGCCTCCCGGATCCGGGAGATCACCTGCGTCGCGAGCAGCGAGTGACCGCCCAGGTCGAAGAAGGAATCCGTGGCACCGACCCGGTCCACACCGAGCACCTGCGACCAGATCCCCGCCAGCAGCTCCTCGGAGACCGTGGCGGGAGGAACGTAGAGCCCCTCCAGACCACCAAGGGATCCGTAGGGTTCGGGCAGGTCCTTGCGGTCGGTCTTGCCGTTCGGGGTCAGCGGCAGCGCCGCCAGCTCCACGAACACCGACGGCACCATGTACTCCGGCAGGCCGGCGCGCAGCCACTCCCGCAGCTCGCTCGCCGACGGGGCACCTTCCGCCTGGTCGGCGGGAACGACGTACGCCACCAACCGGCGTTCCACACCGTGGCCGTGGCCGACGACGACCGCCGAGCCGACGGCCGGATGCCCGACGAGAGCCGCCTCGATCTCGCCCGGCTCGATACGGAAACCACGCACCTTCAGTTGCTCATCGGCGCGGCCGAGGAACTCCAGCCGGCCGTCCGCCATCCACCGCACGCGGTCGCCCGTCCGGTACATCCGCGCACCGTCCGCAGCGAACGGGTCGGCCACGAACCGCTCCGCGGTCAGGTCCGGACGACCCAGGTATCCGCGGGTCACCCCGGCACCGCCGATGAACAGCTCACCCGCCACACCCACCGGCACCGGCTCCAAACGGCCGTCCAGCACGTACACCTGAGTGTTCGCCACCGGCGACCCGATCCCCGGCGCCCCATCCGGCGTCACCTGTTCGCACGTCGACCAGATCGTCGTCTCCGTCGGCCCGTACATGTTCCAGACCTCGTCGACACGCCCCACCAGGGCCGCGGCCAGCCCGCCCGGCAGCGCCTCACCACCGCACAGCACCCGCAGCCCAGGCCGTCCGGTCCAGCCGTCGGCGACCAGCATCTGCCACGTCACCGGCGTCGCCTGCATCACCGACGCGCCCGAGCTCTCCAGCTCACCCGCCAGCGCGCCCGGATCGGCCGCGATCTCCCGATCGGCGACCACGACACGGCCACCCACCACCAGCGGCAGCCACAGCTCCAGCCCCGCGATGTCGAAGCCGAAGGTGGTGACCGCCAGCAGCGCGTCGTCCGCGCTCAGCCCCGGACGCGTCGCCATGCCGGAAAGGAAGTTCGCCAAGCTCCGCCGGCCCACCAGCACGCCCTTCGGGCGACCGGTCGAACCAGACGTGTACAGCACATACGCCAACTGGTCCTCGATACAGGGCACATCGAGGGACGCGGACGAAAGACCCTCCAGCGTCGACCGCGTCTCCGCGTCATCGAGCCAGACCACCGAACCCACCGACTCCATCGGCAGCCCACCGGCCACCGACCGATGCCCCACCAGCACCCCCGCGCCACTGTCCGCGAGCATGAACTCCAGCCGGTCCGACGGGAACTCCGGATCCAGCGGAAGGTACGCACCCCCCGCCAGCCACACCGCCAGCCCCGCCACCACCATGTCCACGCCGCGCTCCACACACACCGCGACCACGGACTCAGCGCCCACACCCACCGACCGCAGCTGACGCGCCAGACGGTTCGCCCGAACCATCAACCCGCCGTACGTCACCGACTCCCCGCCGACCACCACAGCCACCACGTCCGGAGCCGTAGCCGCCCGCCCGGCGATCAGCCCCTGCACCCCACCAGCCCCGGACACCTCCACATCCGTGTCGTTCCACCCCCGAACGACCACATCCCGCTCACCCGCCGTCAGTACCGGAAGCTCGTCGATCTCCCGATCCGCATCCGCCGCGACAGCGTCCAGCAGCGTGACCAGATGCCCCGCCATCCGCTCCACCGTCGCCGCGTCGAACAACGCGGTGCTGTACTGGATCTCCGCGGCCAGTGCGCCCTCGGCGTCCGCCAGGG
The DNA here is from genome assembly GCF_001611795.1 of Streptomyces qaidamensis. Taxonomy (NCBI): domain Bacteria; kingdom Bacillati; phylum Actinomycetota; class Actinomycetes; order Kitasatosporales; family Streptomycetaceae; genus Streptomyces; species Streptomyces qaidamensis. The sequence goes on from NZ_CP015098.1 coordinate 966,150, forward strand.
CCAGCGCCAGGTCGTACTTCACCGGCACAGGACCGCTGTGCGAGGCCGCGTCGGCGGTCGACCTGCTCGCGGTGCCGGCTGCGCTGTCGCCGACCTCCTGCGGCAGCTCGCCCGGGTCCCCCGCGACGTAGCTGAAGAGCGTCTGGAAGAGCGGGCTGCGCGAGCGGTCCCGCTCGACGTCCATAGCGTCCACCAGCTGCTCGAACGGCAGGTCCTGGTGCGCGTACGCACCGAGGGCGGTGTCACGCACCCGGCCGAGGAGTTCGGCGAACGTGGGCGCGCCGGACAGGTCCGTGCGGAGTACGAGCGTGTTGACGAAGAACCCGATCAGGTCCTCGGTCTCGGCACGGTTCCGGTTCGCCACCGGCGTGCCCACGACCACGTCGTCCGCCTCCGCGTACCGCCCCAGCAGGACGTTGAAGGCCGCCAGCAGCGTCATGAACATCGTCGTGCCGCGCTCACGGGACAGCGCGCGCAGCGCCCGTACCGTGTCGGCCGGAACGACGAACCGGGCCACCGCGCCGTCGGTGGAGCGCACCGCCGGCCGCGGCCGGTCGGTCGGCAGGTCGAGCGTCGGCAGATCCGCCAGCGCACGCTGCCAGTAGCCCAGCTGGCCGTCGAGTACGTCGCCGGTCAGCCATTGGCGCTGCCAGGCGACGACGTCCGCGTACTGGAAGGCAAGCGGCGGCAGCGGGTTCGCCTCGCCCGCCCGGAACGCCTCGTACAGGGCCGCCAGCTCGCGCTGGAGCACACGGTCCGACCACTCGTCGAAGACGACGTGGTGGATGACGAGGGAGAGCACGTGCTCGTCCGGAGCGATCCGTACGAGCACGGCCCGCACCAGAGGCCCGTTCCCCAGGTCGAACGGCGTCAGCATGTCCTCGGCGAACAGGTCGTCGGCGACGCCCTCCGGATCGCTGCTCCCGGACACGTCTACGAGCGGCAGGGGCACGGCGGTCGGCGAGTCGATGACCTGGTACGCCACTCCGTCCGCACCCGCGACCAGGCGGGTCCGCAGGACCTCGTGGCGGTCGATGATCGCGTCCAGGGCCCCAGCCAGAGCCACCACGTCCGTGTCCCCGGTCAGACGCAGACGGGTCGACATGTTGTACTCCGTCGAGCCCGGCTCCAACTGGTCCAGGAACCACAGGCGCTGCTGCGCGAACGACAGCGGAAGCGGCTGAGTACGGTCCGCCAAGCCGACGGGCGGCGCGGCGTCTCCGGCGGAGGTCTCAATCGTGGCCGCCAGGCCGCGCACGGTCGGCCGGTCGAACAGCGCCGACAGCGGGACCTCGGCCCCGAACGCCTCCCGGATCCGGGAGATCACCTGCGTCGCGAGCAGCGAGTGACCGCCGAGCTCGAAGAAGGAGTCCGTGGCACCGACGCGGTCCACTCCGAGCACCTGCGACCAGATCCCTGCCAGCAACTCCTCCGAGACCGTGGCCGGAGCGACGAAGGAGGTGTCCGGTTCGCCGCGCAGCTCGGCCGGCTCAGGCAGGGCCTTGCGGTCGATCTTGCCGTTCGGGGTCAGCGGCAGCGCGGCCAGCTCGACGAACACCGAGGGAACCATGTACTCCGGCAGGGCGGCGCGCAGCCACTCCCGCAGCTCGCTCGCCGACGGGGCACCTTCCGCCTGGTCGGCGGGAACGACGTACGCCACCAGGCGGCGCTCCACGCCCTGCCCGTGGCCGACGACGACCGCCGAGCCGACGGCCGGATGCCCGACCAGGGCCGCCTCGATCTCGCCCGGCTCGATCCGGAAACCCCGCACCTTCAGTTGCTCATCGGCGCGGCCGAGGAACTCCAGCCGGCCGTCCGCCATCCACCGCACGCGGTCGCCCGTCCGGTACATCCGCGCACCGTCCGCAGCGAACGGGTCGGCCACGAACCGCTCGGCCGACAGCCCTGCCCGGCCGAGGTAGCCACGGGTCACCCCCAGGCCGCCGATGAACAGCTCACCGGCCACACCCACCGGCACCGGCTCCGAACGGCCGTCCAGCACGTACACCTGGGTGTTCGCCACCGGCGACCCGATGCCCAACGCCCCATCCCGCGTGATCTGTTCGCACGTCGACCAGATCGTCGTCTCCGTCGGCCCGTACATGTTCCAGACCTCGTCGACACGCCCCACCAGGGCCGCGGCCAGCCCGCCCGGCAGCGCCTCACCACCGCACAGCACCCGCAGCCCAGGCCGTCCGGTCCAGCCGTCGGCGACCAGCATCTGCCACGTCACCGGCGTCGCCTGCATCACTGAGACGCCCCAGCGCTCCAGCTCGCCGGCCAGCGCGCCCGGGTCGCCCACCACCTCACGATCGGCGACCACGACACGACCGCCCACCACCAGCGGCAGCCACAGCTCCAGCCCCGCGATGTCGAAGCCCCAGGTCGTCACCGCCAGCAGCACATCGTCCGAGTCGAGCCCCGGACGCACGGCCATACCAGCCAGGAAACTCACCAGGCTGCCCTGGCCCACCAGCACGCCCTTCGGGCGACCGGTCGAACCAGACGTGTACAGCACATACGCCAACTGGTCCTCGATGCAGGGCACATCGAGGGACGCGGACGAAAGACTCTCCAGCGTCGACCGCGTCTCCGCGTCATCGAGCCAGACCACCGAACCCACCGACTCCATCGGCAGCCCACCGGCCACCGACCGATGCCCCACCAGCACCCCCGCGCCACTGTCCGCGAGCATGAACTCCAGCCGCTCCGACGGGAACTCCGGATCCAGCGGAAGGTACGCACCCCCCGCCAGCCACACCGCAAGCCCCGCCACCACCATGTCCACGCCGCGCTCCACACACACCGCGACCACGGACTCAGCGCCCACACCCACCGACCGCAGCTGACGCGCCAGACGGTTCGCCCGAACCATCAACCCGCCGTACGTCACCGACTCCCCGCCGGCCACCACAGCCACCACGTCCGGAGCCGTAGCCGCCCGCCCGGCGATCAGCCCCTGCACTCCACCAGCCCCGGACACCTCCACATCCGTGTCGTTCCACCCCCGAACGACGACATCCCGCTCACCCGCCGTCAGCACCGGAAGCTCGCCCACGCGCCGGCCCTCGTCGGCCGCGAGGGCGTCCAGGAGGGTGGCCAGGTGGCCGGTCATGCGCGCGACCGTCTCGGCGTCGAAGTGGGCGTGGTCGTAGGAGAGCTTGATCCTGACGTCGCGTCCCGCGCCGGCGGTGATGTGGAGCGGGTAGTTGACCTGTTCGCGGCCGTAGTTGAGGTCGGCCTGCAGGCCGTTGGAGGCGGAGGTCCCCCGGCCCTCGGTCAGGGTCTGGTCCGGGAAGTTCTCGAAGACGAACAGACTGTTGAAAAGGGCCTGCCCGGGCGGCAGTTCGCTGCACTCGCCGATGGTCACCAGCGGAACCTGCTCGTACTGGCGGGCCAGCACCTGCTCGTCCTGCAGCCCGACCAGCCAATCCACGACCGCCTGTTCGCGGTCGACGCGGATGCGCGTCGGAGTCGTGTTGATCAGGAGGCCGACCATCGTGTCCATGCCCTCGACCTGGCCGCCGCGCCCGGACGACGTCACGCCGAACACCACGTCGTCCGTGCCGGAGTACAGGGCGAGGAGGAGCGCCCACGCGCCCTGGACGACCGTGTTCACCGTCAGCCGGTGACGGCGGGCGAAGTCGGCGAGGCCGGACTCGGCGGTCGCGCGTGACAGCGCGACCTGGGCCTCGGCACGGCCCTGGTCACCGGTGGCCCGTTCCACGCCGAGCGTGGTGGGTTCGGTGATCCCGGCCAGCCGCTCGCGCCAGTAGGCGCGCGCCTGGTCCAGGTCCTGGCCGTGGACCCAGGCGACGAAGTCCCGGAAGGGCGCACGCTGGGTCAGGTCCGGCCGGGCCCGGCCGGTGCGGAAGGCGTCGTACGCCTCCAGCAGCTCACCCATGACGATGGGGAGGCTCCAGCCGTCGAGGAGCAGGTGGTGGTAGCTCCAGACCAGCTGGTGCCGGTCGTCGGCGAGGCTGATGACGGTGATCCGCATCAGGGTGGGCGCGGAGAAGTCCGCGCCCTGCGCCCAGTCGGCCTCCAGGTGCTCGCGGATCGCCCGCTGCTGTGCCTCCTCGTCCAGGTGCGAGACGTCCCGGACGTCCAGGGGCAACGGTACGGAGCGGGAGACGACGGCCAGCGGCTCGGGCACGCCGTCCCAGACGACGGCGGTGCGCAGCACCTCGTGCCGGGAGACGACCAGTTCCCAGGCCTGCTTCAGGGCGTCGAAGTCGAGCTCGCCCTCCAGGGAGAGCCCGTTCTGCACCCAGTACATGCCGGGGTCGCCGGAGAGCCGGGTGTGGAAGAGCATGCCCTGCTGGAGGGCGGTCAGCGGGTAGATGTCCTCGATCCGGGTCGGCAGGCTGCGCGTGACACGGTCGAGCGCGACCTGGTCGAGCCGCTGCGCGAGCGGGAAGTCGGACGGCGTGTGACCGCCCGTCTCCGGCCGGCAGCAGTACTCGATCAGCTCGGTCAGCACCTCGACGTACCGCTCCGCGAGGCGCGCGATCGTCGCCTCGTCGTGCACCTCGGCGCCGTACGCCCACACCATCTCCAACTGACCATCGGAAACGCGGCAGTTGACGTCGAGCAGGTGTGTTCGGTCGCCTTCCGTCGACCAGGCGCGGCCGAGCGATCCCTTGCCCGGACGGAGCCGGCCCGCCGCGCCCCGCGTGATGGCGGGCGTGCGGTCGCCGGTGCGCGCGGCGTTCTGGCTCAGGTAGTTGAAGCTGACCTCGGCGTGCCCCTGCGGGCTCCAGTCCGTGAGGTGGCGCAGCAGGCCGTAGCCCAGGCCCTTGCGCGGGACGCCACGCAGATACTCCTTCGTACGGCGCAGCAGCGCGCCGAGGTCGCCGTCGGCCGCGCCGGTGAGCACCACCGGGTAGACGCTGGTGAACCAGCCGACCGTACGGGACACGTCGATGTCGGCGCCGACGTCCTCGCGGCCGTGGCCCTCCAGGTCGACGACGACGGACGGAGCTGCGGCCCAGGACGTCAGGGTCGAGCCGAGCGCGGCGAGGAGGACGTCGTTGATCTGGGTGCGGAAGGCGCTCGGCACCTCGCGCAGGAGCTGCTCGGTGAGGTCCGCGTCGAGCGTGGCCACGACCTCGCCGGCCGAGGTCGCGCGGTTGCTCCCGGCGCGGTCGCGCGGCACGGGGGCGGCGGCGGCCTCGGCAGCGCGCCAGTACGGGGCTTCCGCGGCCAGCTCGGCCGAGCCGGCCAGCTCGGCGAGCCGCTGGGTCCACCGCGGGAAGGACGTCGTCTTCGCGGGCAGCTCCACCGTCGCGGCGCCCGCTTCGGCCTGCGCGTACGCGGAGATCAGGTCCTCCACCAGCACCGGCCAGGAGACCGCGTCGACCACGAGGTGGTGGGCCACCACGAGGACCAGCGGGTCCCGGTCACCGCGCTCGAAGACGGCGACCCGGAACAACGGCCCCCGCTCCAGGTCGAGGCTCGCCTGGACCTCCGTGGCGCGTGTCTCCAGGTACGCGGCCTCGTCCATGGCGTCGTCCATGTGGGAGACGTCGATCACCGACACCGGATCGGCCGTCTCGGCAGCCACCAGGTGCCCGGTCCACTCCCCGTCCTCCCGCACGAACCGGGAGCGCAGCACGTCGTGCTGCTCGACGAGCGCGCGCACCGCCACCTGCAGCAGGTCGTGGTCGATCGGGCCGTCGGCCTCCAGGACCGTGGACTGGTTGAAGTGCGCCGCCTGCGGCAGCTCACGGCCGAGGAACCACCGCTGGATCGGCGAGAGCGTGAAGCCGCCCGCCACGACGCCCTGGTCGGCGTCGGCGGTGCTCTCGCTCGCCGCCACCGTGGCGAGACCGGCCACCGTCTGGTGGTCGAAGAGCTGCGCCGCCGTCACGTGCACGCCGAAGTCGCGGGCGCGGGCGACGACGCGGATGCTGATGATGGAGTCGCCGCCGAGGTCGAAGAAGTTGTCCTCGATCCCGACGCGTTCCACACCCAGAACCTCCGCCCATGCCTCGGCGAGGATCCGCTCCACCTCGGTGCGTGGCCCGACATACGTGCCCGCCGCCGCCACGCTCGCCCCGTCCGGTGCCGGAAGGGCGCCGCGGTCGATCTTCCCGCTCCTCGTCAGCGGCAGGCCGGCCATCTCGGTGAACAGCGCCGGCACCATGAACGTGGGCAGGTGTTCGCCGACGAAGGCGCGCAGCTCGGCGACGGGCGGGATGCCCTCGGCCATGTCCGCGGGCACGAGGTAGGCGACGAGCTTGCGCTCCGCACCGCTGCCGTACGCCGTCACGACGGCGGTCCTGACGCCGGGGTGGCCGGCGAGCACGACCTCGATCTCGCCGGGCTCGATGCGGAAGCCGCGCACCTTCACCTGGTTGTCCGCGCGGCCCACGAACTCCAGACGCCCGTCCGCGAGCCGGCGCGCTCGGTCGCCCGAGCGGTACATGCGGCTGCCGTCCGCGGCGAACGGGTCGGCGATGAAGCGCTCGGCGCTCAGCGCGCCCCGGCCTCCGTAGCCGCGGGTGACGCCGGCGCCGGCGATGAACAGTTCACCGGCGACGCCCACCGGGGCGGGGTTGAGCGCCGGGTCGAGGATGTGGACCCGCTCGTCGATGAACGGGGTGCCGATCGGCGGGGTGCCGTCCGCGGTGACCTGTCCGCCGGTCGTGGCGATGGTGGTCTCGGTCGGCCCGTACACGTTCAGCAGCTTCAGCCGCCGGCGCCACCGGGCGGTGAGCGCGGCCTCCACGCGCTCGCCGCCGACCAGCACCGCGGCGAGGTCGGGGAGGTCGTCCGGGGACAGCACCCCGAGCAGCGTGGGTGTCATGAAGGCGAGGCCCACGGCGGTCCGTCGCATCATCGAGGTCAGCCGCTCGGGCGGGGTGCGGTCCTGCCGCTCGGCCACGACCAGGGTCGCGCCGGTCGGCAGCGCCATCACCACCTCCCACACGGAGGCGTCGAAGCTGAAGGACGCGAACGCGAGGACGCGGTCGCCCGGGCCGGCCTGCAGGAGCGGGCGCATCGCCTCGGCGAGGGTCGTCACACCGCGGTGGGGCACGTGGACGCCCTTCGGCCGTCCCGTCGAACCGGACGTGTAGATGATGTACGCCAGTTGGTCGGGCAGGGAGCGTCCCTCCGTCGGGGTCGTGGGGAACGTGTCGAGCTCCGCCAAGGTCGCCGGGTCGTCCAGGAGCAGCACCGTGTCCACGGTGCCGTCGGTGGCGAGGTCGGCGGCCACCGCCTCGTGGGCGACGAGCACCGACGCGCCGGTGTCGCTCATCATGAACCGGCGCCGCTCCAGCGGGTAGGCGGGGTCGAGGGGCAGGTACGCCGCCCCGGCCTGCCAGGCCGCCAGCGAGGCGACCGCCATGTCGGCGGAGCGGTCCAGGCAGAGCGCGACGACGGACTCCGGTCCCGCCCCGGCCAGGCGCAGGCGGTGGGCCAGCCGGTTCGCGCGGGCCATCAGCGCGCCGTACGTGAGGGACTGCTCGCCCGCCAGGACCGCCACGACGTCGGGCGTCGCGGCCGCCTGCGCGGCGATCAGCTCGTGCAGGCCGCCGGTGGGCGGCAGGTCGGCGGCGGTGTCGTTCCACTCCTCGACGAGCAGCCGGCGCTCCGCCTCGGGCAGCAGCGTCACCTCGGCCACGTGCTGTCCCGCGTCGGCGGTGATGCCTTCGAGGAGGGTGATCAGGTGCGCGGCCATCCGCTCGACGGTCGCGGCCTCGAACAGCGCGGTGCTGAACTGGAGTTCACCGGTCAGCGCGCCGTTGTCGTCGGCCAGGGTCAGGACCAGGTCGAACTTCACGGGGACGGGCTCGGGGCCGGTTCCGGTGACGGCCGTCCGCGCGAGGCCGGAGCCCTGGTCACCGGGGTCGCCCGGCTCCCGGGGCACGTAGCTGAACATGACGTCGGTCAGCGGGTTGCGGGAGCGGTCGCGTTCGGCGACGAGCGCGTCGACGAGCCGGTCGAACGGCAGGTCCTGGTGCCGGTACGCGCCGAGTGCCATCTCCCGCACCCGTACGAGGAGGTCGGCGAAGGACGGGTTGCCGGACAGGTCCGTGCGCATGACCAGCGTGTTGACGAAGAAGCCGATCAGGTCCTCGGTCTCGGCGAGCGAGCGGTTCGCGACCGGCGTGCCGATCGCGACGTCGTCCGTGTCGCCGTAGCGCCCGAGGAGGACGCTGAACGCGGCGAGCAGCGTCATGAACATCGTCGTGCCGCTCTCGCGGGACAGCGCGCGCAGCGCCTCCGCGGTGTCCGGCGCGATGCTGAAGCGGGTGACGGCACCCGCGGTGGAACGCACCTGGGGGCGCGGCAGGTCGGTGGGCAGCTCGAGGACCGGGGCCCGGTCCAACTGGGTCCGCCAGTAGTCGAGTTGCTCGTCGAGCACGTCGCCGGTCAGCCACTGCCGCTGCCAGGCCGCGACGTCCGCGTACTGGGCGGCGAGCGGCGGCAGCGGGTCGGGCTCGCCGGCCCGGAACGCCTCGTACAGCGCGGACAGTTCGCGCCGGACGATCCGGTCCGACCACTCGTCGAAGACGACGTGGTGCATAGCCAGGCTCAGGACGTGGTCGTCCGGGGCCAGGCGCAGCAGGGTGGCGCGGACGAGGGGGCCGTTCGCCAGGTCGAAGGGCGTGAGGCCGTCGGCGCCGATCAACCGGTCGGCGGCGTCCTGCGGGTCGGCGGCGCCGGACACGTCCACGACCGGCAGCGGCAGACCGGCCGCGGGGTCGACGACCTGCTGCGCCACACCGTCCGCACCGGCGACGAGGCGGGTCCGCAGGACTTCGTGGCGGGCCACGAGCGCGTCCAGGGCGGCGCCGAGGGCGGCGGCGTCCAGCTCGCCGGCGAACCGCAGACGAGTGGACATGTTGTAGTCGACCGAGCCGGGCTCCAGCTGGTCCAGGAACCACAGGCGCTGCTGCGCGAACGACAGCGGCAGGGCCGCGTCCCGCGCCACGGGCGTCACCGGCGGCGCGGCGTCCCGGGCGGCGCCGTCGACGAGCGCGGCCAGGCCCCGTACCGTCGGCCGGTCGAACAGGGCGGCCAGCGGGAGTTCCACCGAGAACATCTCGCGGACCCGGGAGACGACCTGGGTGGCCAGCAGGGAGTGGCCGCCCAGCTCGAAGAAGCCGTCGAGGACACCGACCCGCTCCACGCCGAGCACGCGCGCCCACACGTCTGCGAGCAGTTCCTCGGTGGCCGTGGCGGGGGCGACGTACCGGCCGCCGCTCCCGGTCCGGAATCCGGCGGGCTCGGGCAGCGCCGCCCGGTCGGTCTTGCCGTTCGGGGTCAGCGGCAGCTCGGCGAGCTCCACGAACACCGGCGGGACCATGAACTCGGGCAGCCGCTCCCCCGCGAAGGCGCGCAGCTCGGCGACGGGCGGCAGGCCCTCCGCGTGGTCGGCCGGGACGGCGTAGGCGACGAGCCGGCGGTCCGAGCCGTCCCCGAACGCGACGACGGCCGCCGTCCGGACGCCCGGGTGCGCGGTGAGCGCCGCCTCGATCTCCAGCGGCTCGATCCGGTAGCCGCGCACCTTCAGCTGGTCGTCGGCGCGGCCCAGGAACTCGAGCTGCCCGTCCGCCGACCACCGCACCCGGTCGCCGGTCCGGTACAGCCGGGAGCCGTCGGCGGCGAACGGGTCGGCCACGAACCGCTCGGCGGTCATGGCCGGGCGTCCTCCGTAGCCGCGCGCCAACTGCGGTCCGCCGACGAACAGTTCACCGGGAACCCCGATGGGCACGCAGCGCAGGGACGCGTCCAGGACGTACACGCCGGCGTTGAGGATCGGGGCGCCGATCGGCGGCGCGCCCTTCAGGGCCGGGTCCTCGACCTCGGCGACGCTCGCGCAGACCGTGGTCTCGGTCGGCCCGTAGGCGTTGAACAGCCGGTGGCGCTGCCGCCACGCGGCGGCCAGGCCGGCGTCGAGCCGCTCGCCCGCGGTCACCAGCGTGGTCACGCCGTCCAGGTCGCCGGGCGTGAGCGCCTCGAGCAGCGACGGCGGTACGGTCGCCACGCTCACCCCGCTGCGGGTGACCAGGGACGCGAGCCGGGCCGGGTCGGCACGGTCCGGCGCCTCGGCCACGACCAGGGTCGCGCCGACGGCCAGCGCCATGACCAGCTCCCACACCGAGGCGTCGAAGCTGAACGGCGCGAAACCGAGCACGGTGTCGTCGCGGCCGGTACCCAGCACCGCCTGCTGCGCCGCGACGAGGTTCACCAGCCCGCGGTGGGACAGGTGGACGCCCTTCGGCCGGCCGGTGGAACCGGAGGTGTAGATCACGTACGCGAGCTGGTCCGCCAGGACCGGCACCGCCGGCGGTGCGGCGGGCAGCGCGGCGAGCGCCGTACGGGTGTCCGGGTCGTCCAGCCACACGACGGTGTCGAGCCCGGCCGCGGCCGCGAGCTCGGACCCGACGGAACGGTGGCCGACGAGCACGGTGGCGCCGCTGTCGGCGAGCATGAACTCCAGGCGCTCGGCGGGGTACTGCGGGTCCAGCGGAAGGTAGGCCGCTCCGGCCTGCCACACCGCGAGGACCATGACGGCCATGTCGACGCCGCGCGCGGGGCACACGGCGACCACGGACTCGGCCCCGACCCCCGCGCCCCGCAGGTGACGGGCGAGGCGGGCGGCACGCGCCCTCAACTCCGCGTAACTGAGGGCGACTTCACCGGACACGAGGGCGGTCGCGTCGGGATCCGCCGCTGCCCGCTCGGCCACCAGCTCGTGGACTCCGGCCGCGGCGGACACGGGTCCGGCGGAGTCGTTCCACTCCCGCACCAGCCGGTCACGCTCGGCCTCGGTCAGGACAGGCAGGTCGCCGAGCCGCTGCCCGGAGTCCGCGGCGACGGCCGTCAGGACCGTCGCCAGGTGGCCGGCCATCCGCTCCATGGTGGCGTCGTCGAAGTGCGCACGGTCGTACGACAGGCGCACCACCAGCTCCCGCGCGGAGGAGGCGATCACACCCAGGGGGTAATTGGATTGGTCGCGCCCGTAGTTGGCGCCGGCCCGCAGCCCGTCGCCGTCGGCGTACTCCCCGCCCTCGCCGCCCTCGACCCGTGCCTGGTCGGGGTAGTTCTCGAACGCGTACAGCGTGTTGAAGAGCGCCTGTCCCGGGGTGAGCGCACTGCACTCGGTGATCGTGGTCAGCGGCGTCTGCTCGTACTTGCGGGCCCGCACCTGCTGGTCCTGCAGCCCGGCCAGCCACTCCACCACGGACCGGTCGCGGTCGATCCGGGCCCGTACGGGCGTGGTGTTGATCAGCAGACCGACCATGGAGTCCATGCCGTCGATCTGTCCGCCACGGCCGGAGGACGTCGTGCCGAACACGACGTCGTCGGAGCCCGCGTACAGGCCGAGCACCAGCGACCAGGCGCCCTGCACCACGGTGTTGAGCGTGAGCCGGTGGCGACGCGCGAAGTCGGCGAGGCCCGATCCGGCGACCTCGGCCGGCAGCGGCACCTGCCGCTCGTCCCGCCCCTGCTGCCCGGTGGCGTGCTCCACGCCGAGGGCGACCGGCTCGGTGACCCCGGCGAGGTAGTCGCGCCAGTACCCGCGGGCCTCGTCCAGGTCCTGTCCGGCGACCCAGGAGACGAAGTCCCGGAACGGGGCACGCGCGGCGAGCACCGGCCGCTCCTCGCCCGCGCGGTAGGCGCGGTACGCCTCCAGGACCTCGCCCAGGACGATGGGGATGCTCCAGCCGTCGAGGAGCAGGTGGTGGTAGCTCCAGAGGAGCTGGTGCCGCTCGTCGGCGAGCCTGATCACCGAGATCCGCACGAGCGTGGGCGCGGTGAAGTCCGCGCCGCGCGCCCAGTCCGCCTCCAGGTATGCGGAGATCGCGTGCCGCCGCTCCTCCTCGTCGAGCGCGGAGAGGTCCAGCAGTTCCAGGGGGACGGGCACGGCGCGGGAGACGACCGCGAGCGGCTGCGGCACACCCTCGGAGACGACGGCGGTGCGCAGCACCTCGTGCCGCGAGAACACCAGCTCCCACGCCCGCGTGAGGGCGTCGAGGTCCAGTTCGCCTTCGAGGAGGAGGCCGTTCTGCGCCCAGTACATGCCGGGGTCGGAGGACAGGCTGGTGTGGAAGAGCATGCCCTGTTGGAGGGCGGTGAGCGGGTAGACGTCCTCGATCTCGGTGGGCAGGCTCTGCGCGACCCGGTCGAGCGTGGCCTGGTCGAGCTGCGCCGCGAGGGGGAAGTCGGAGGGCGTGTGCCCGCCGGTGTCGGGGCGGCAGCAGTACGCGACGAGGTCGGCCAGGACGTCGACGTAGCGCTGCGCGAGGTGCGCGACGGTCGCCTCGTCGTGCACCTCGGCGCCGTACGTCCACTCCATCTCCAGACGGCCGTCGGCGACGTGGCTGTTGACCTCGATCAGGTACGCGCGGGTGCCGTCCTGGGACTGGGACTCGCCGAGGGAGCGGCCGGTGGGGCGGAAGCGGAGGGCGGGGGCGCCGGCGGCGTGTCCGTGGGCGCCTTCGGTGGCCTGGGTGGTGTCGTCCGGTCGGCGGCTGGACTGGCCGAGGTAGTTGAAGCTGACCTCGGTGCGCTCCTGCGGGGCCCAGTCGGTGAGGTGGCGCAGGAGGCCGTAGCCCAGGCCCTTGCGCGGGATGCCCCGCAGGTACTCCTTGGTGCGGCGCAGGAGCGCGCCGAGGTCACCGTCGGCCGCCGGCCCGGTGAGTTCCACCGGGTGGACGCTGGTGAACCAGCCGACCGTACGGGACACGTCGATGTCGGCGCCGACGTCCTCACGGCCGTGGCCTTCGACGTCCACCACGACGGACCGCGTCCCGGTCCACTCGGTGAACACCGCGCCCAGCACGCTCAGCAGCACATCGTTGATCTGCGTCCGGTACGCGGCCGGGACCTCGCGCAGCAGCTGCTCGGTCAGCTCGGCGTCCAGGGACAGGCGCAGGTTGCGCACCGAGGCGTTCCGGTTCGGGCCGTCGTGGTCGCGCGGCAGCGGGACGACCGCTGCCTCCGCCTGCCGCCAGTGGGGGGCTTCGAGCGCGAGCTCCGGCGACGCCGCGAGCTCTGCCAGGCGCTGCGACCAGTGCAGGAACGAGGTCGTCTTGGCGGGCAGCTCCACGACGGTGGCACCCTGCTCGACCTGCCGGTACGCGGTCTCGAGATCCTCCAGGAGCACGGGCCAGGAGACCGTGTCCACGACGAGGTGGTGGACGGCGAGGAGCAGCTCGCTACCATCGCCGCGGTCGAAGAGCGCCGCGCGCAGAAGGGGGCCGTCGGTCAGGTCGAGGCCGGCCTGGATCTCGGTGGCGCGGGCATCCAGGAGCTGCCGTTCGGCGTCGGCGTCCGTGCCGGGAGCGTGGATCGTGGAGAGCAGGTCGGCCGGCTCGGCGGCCAGGATGCGGCCCGTCCACCGGTCTCCCTCCCGCACGAACCGGGAACGCAGCGCGTCGTGCTGCTCGACCAGCGCGCCCAGGGCCCGGCGCAGGACGTCGGGGTCGACGGGCCCGGTGGCCTCCAGGACGACCGACTGGTTGAAGTGCGCCGGCCGCGGCATGTCGCGGTCAAGGAAGGTCCGCTGGATCGGGGTGAGCGGGAAGTCGCCGACGACGAGCCCCTGTTCGGCTTCCGTCAGGCTCTCGCTCGTGGCGACCGAGGCCAGGGCGGCGACGGTCTGGTGGCTGAACAGCTGCGCCACCGTCACGTGGACACCGAGCTCGCGGCACTTCGCGGCGACGCGGATACTGATGATGGAGTCGCCGCCGAGCTCGAAGAAGTTGTCCTCGATCCCGACCCGCTCCACGCCCAGGACCTCGGCCCACACCTCGGCCAGGATCCGCTCGACCTCGGAGCGCGGCGCGACGAACTCGCCCGCCGAGCCCGTCCACGCGCTGTCGGGGTCGGGGAGGGCGGCGCGGTCGAGCTTGCCGTTCGGGGTCAACGGCAGGGCCGCAAGCTCCACGAACGCCGACGGGATCATGAAGGCGGGCAGCCGGCTGCCGGCGTATGCGCGCAGGTCGGTGACGGAGGGGATGCCGGTCGTCTGGTCGGCGGGGACGAGGTAGGCCGCCAGGCGTCGGTCGTCTTCGTCGCCGAAGGCGGCGACGACGGCGGTGCGGATCTGCGGGTGGTCGGCCAGGACGGCCTCGATCTCACCCGGCTCGATCCGGAAGCCGCGGACCTTGACCTGGCTGTCGGCCCGCCCGACGAAGTCGAGCCGGCCGTCCGGCAGCCAGCGCGCCCGGTCGCCGGAACGGTACATGCGCGTGCCGTCGGCGGTGATGGGGTCGGCGATGAACCGCTCGGCGGTCAGGTCAGGGCGACCGCGGTAGCCACGGGCGACCTGGGGACCGGCGATGTACACCTCACCGGCGACGCCCACCGGGACCGGGTTCAGCCGGTCGTCCAGGACGTACAGACGGGCGTTGGCCACGGGCGCACCGATGTCGGGCGGGCCGGTGAGGAGGTCCGGGTCCACGACACCGGTGGTCACCATGACGGTCGACTCGGTCGGCCCGTACGTGTTCACAAGGCGTCGGCCGGACGACCAGGCGCGGGCGACCGGCTCGGTGAGGCGCTCCGCGCCGAGCAGCAGGGTCTGTAGCCCGGACACTTCCTCCGGGTCCAGGACACCCAGCAGGGACGGGACGACACTGGCCGCGCGCACAGCCTCGGCCCGCAGCATCGACGTGAGCAGGGCCGCCTCGGCCCGCTCCTCGGAGGTCGCGAGGACGAGGACGCCGCCGGAGGCGAGCGTCACGGCCACGTCGAGGACGGCAGCGTCGAAGCTGAAGGAGGCGAACTGCAGCATTCGCATGCCCGGACCGGCGTCGAGGGCCGGAGCGAGCGCGGACACCATGCCCACGACGCTGCCGTGTGCGACCTGGACGCCCTTCGGGCGGCCGGTCGAGCCCGACGTGTAGATCACGTACGCCAGTTGCTCGGCAGATACGGTCGTTTCAGGTGCCTCCGGCGGCAGGGACGCAAGGGTGTCCCGTACGGCCGGGTCGTCGAGCCACACACCCTGCTCGACGGGCAGCCCCTCCACAAGGGCCCGCTGACCCACCACGACCTGCACGCCCGCATCCGCGAGCATGAACTCCAGCCGGTCGGCCGGGTACTCCGGGTCCAGCGGCACGTACGCGCCACCGGCCTGCCAGACCCCGACCATGGCCGCCACCATGTCCACGCCACGCGGCAGACACAGCCCCACCACCGACTCGGCACCGACCCCCATACCGCGCAGGTGATGCGCCAGGCGGTTGGACCGCGCCATCAGCCCGCCGTACGTCAGCGACTCCCCGCCGGCCACCACCGCCACCGCATCCGGAGACGTGACGGCCCGCTCGGCGATCAGCTCGTGCACGCCGGCCACCGCCGGCAGCTCCGCCGCCGACGCGTTCCAGCCCTCCAGCACGAGGTCGCGCTCGCCCGCCGACAGCACCGGCAGCTCGCCGACCCGGCAGTCGCCCTCCTCGGCCACCGCCTGCAACACGGTGACCAGGTGACCTGCCAGCCGCTCGACCGTCGCCGCATCGTACCGGGACTTCTCGTACGACAACTTGATCTTGAGTCGGCGACCGGCGCCCGCGGTCACGCTCAGCGGGTAGCTCGCCTGCTGCCGGACGTGGTTGAGGTCGGTCTCCAGTCCACTCTCGGAGGAGAGTTCCCGGCCTTCGACCAGGGCCTGGTCCGGGTAGTTCTCGAAGACGAAGAGGGTGTTGAACAGCGCCTGCCCAGCCGGGAGTTCGCTGCAGTCGGCGATCGTGACCAGCGGCGTGTGCTCGAAACGGCGCGCCCGGACCTGCTCGTCCTGCAGCCCCGCCAGCCACTGCGCGACCGGCCGGTCACGCTCCACCCGCACCCGTACCGGGGTGGTGTTCAGCAGCAGACCGACCATCTCGTCCATGCCGTCGATCTGACCACCACGACCCGACGACGTCACACCGAACACGACGTCGTCCGAACCCGCGTACAGCGCCAGAACCAGCGCCCAGGCACCCTGCACCACCGTGTTCAACGTCAGCCGATGACGCCGCGCGAACCCCGCGAGCCCCTCACCCGCCACCGCCGCCGGCAACCGCAGATGCAGCTCCTCCAGGCCCTCCTCACCGGTCGCCCGTTCCACACCCAGCGACGTCACCTCCCCGAACCCGGCCAGCCGCCCAGCCCAGTACTCCCGCGCAGCCTCCTCGTCCTGACCCGCCACCCACGCCGCGAACTCACGAAACGGCGCCCGCGCACCCAACTCAGGCCGCCGCCCGGCGCGGAAAGCGTGATAGGCCTCCAGGACCTCGCCCAGGACGATGGGCACACTCCACCCGTCCAACAGCAGGTGGTGATAGCTCCACACCAACTGATGCCGCCCCTCGCCCAGACGCACCAACGCCAGACGAACCAACGTCGACGCGGCGAAGTCCGCACCACGCGCCCAGTCCTCCGCGAGGAACTGCTCGTACGCCTCCTGCCGCCGCTCCTCGTCGAGGTGCGCGAAGTCCACCACGCGCAGAGGCAGCGGTACGGATCGCGACACCACGGCGAGCGGTTCGGCCACTCCCTCCCACACCACGGCGGTGCGCAGCACCTCGTGCCGGGAGATCGCCAGCTCCCACGCCCGGTTCAGGGCGTCGAGGTCCAGGTCGCCCTCCAGGAGCAGACCGTTCTGGACCCAGTACATGCCGGAGTCCTCGGACAGCTGCCCGTGGAAGAGCATGCCCTTCTGCAGGGCCGTGAGCGGGTAGATGTCCTCGATCTCGGTCGGCAGGCTCTGCGCGACACGGTCGAGCACAGCCTGGTCGATCTGCGCGAGCGGGAAGTCGGACGGCGTGTACCCGCCGGTCTCCGGGCGGCAGCAGTACTCGATCAGCTCGGCCAGCACCTCGACGTACCGCTCCGCGAGGCGCGCGATCGTCGCCTCGTCATGCACCTCGGCGCCGTACGTCCACACCATCTCCAGGCGACCGTCGGCCACCTGGCTGTTGACTTCGATGAGGTGGGGGCGCTCGCCCTCGGCCGACTGCGCCGCGCCGAGCGGATCACCGGACGGCCTGAAGCGGACGCGGCTGCTGTCCTTGGCGGCAGCGTCGCCGGCCGTGTCCGATCGGCGGCCGGACTGTCCGAGGTAGTTGAAGCCGACCTCGGCATGGCCCTGCGGGACCCAGTCGGTGAGGTGACGCAGGAGACCGTAACCCAGACCCTTCCGAGGGACGCCCCGCAGGTACTCCTTCGTACGGCGCAGGAGCACACCCAAGTCACCGTCGACCAGGCCGGTGAGCTCCACCGGGTGGACGCTGGTGAACCAGCCCACCGTACGGGACACATCGAGATCCGCACCGACGTCCTCACGGCCATGACCTTCCACGTCCACCACGACAGACCGCGACCCGGTCCACTCGGTGAACACCGCACCCAGCACACTCAGCAGCACATCATTGATCTGCGTCCGGAACGCCGCCGGCACCTCACGCAGCAGCCGCTCCGTCAGCACGGCATCCAGGACCACCGACACACGCCGCGCCCCCGCCACCGGATCCGCCCCGCCCTCGAAAACCCGCGGCAAAGGCTCCGCCGCCGCCTCGACGGCCCGCCAGAACCCCGCCTCCGCCACGACCTCCGGCGAACCCGACAACTCCTCCAGACGCTGCGCCCACGCCACGAACGACGACGTCTTCGCCACCAGCTCCACGCCGCCAACACCCTGCTCGACCTGCGCATACGCCGACGCCAGATCCTCAAGCAACACCGGCCAGGACACCGCGTCCACGACCAGGTGGTGCACCACCAGGAGAAGCAGCTGGCTGCGGTCACGGCGCTCGAAGAGGGCGACGCGGACCAGCGGCCCGTCGTTCAGGTCGAGGCCGGTCTGGATCTCGGTGGCCCGCGCCTCAAGGAACTCCGCCTCCTCCTCACCTGCGACGCCCCTCGCGTCGACGACCGTGACCACGTCCGACGTCTCAGCGGCCACCACATGCCCGACCCACGCCCCCTCCCGCCGCACGAACCGGGAACGCAACGCATCATGCTGCCCGACCAGCGCACCCACCGCCGACCGCAGCAACCCGACATCAACCCGCCCCTCGACCTCCACCACCGTCGACTGATTGAAATGCCCCGCCTGCGGCAACCCCCGCCCCAAAAACCACCGCTGAATCGGAGTGAGCGGGAACTCACCCACCACCAAACCCTGCTCGGCAACAACCCCACTCCCGGACGACGCCACCGACGCCAGCCCCGCCACCGTCTGATGATCGAACAGCTGCGCCACCGTCACGTGAACACCCAGCTCACGCGCCCGAGCCACCACACGGATACTCACGATCGAATCCCCGCCGAGCTCGAAGAAGTTGTCCTCGACCCCGACCCGCTCCACACCCAGAACCTCAGCCCACACCTCCGCCAGGACCCGCTCCACCCCGGAACGCGGCGCGACGAACTCCCCCGCCACACCCGCCCACGCGCTGTCAGGGTCGGGCAAGGCGGCACGGTCGAGCTTGCCGTTCGGAGTCAACGGCAGGGCCGCAAGCTCCACGAACGCCGACGGGATCATGAAGGCGGGCAGGGACCGCTTCAGATGGTCCCGCAGATCGCCGACGGCGGGGATGCCCTCGGCCTGGGACTCGGGAACGACGTACGCGACGAGGCGCTGCTCGTTCCCGGTCCCGAAGGGGGTCACCGCGGCGGTGCGTACGGCGGGGTGGGTGGCCAGCGCCGAGACGATCTCGCCGGGCTCGATCCGGAACCCGCGCACCTTGACCTGATCGTCCGCCCGGCCCAGGAACTCCAGCTCCCCGCCCGGCAGCGAGCGCACCCGGTCGCCCGACCGGTACATGCGCGTGCCATCCGCGGCGAACGGGTCGGCGACGAAGCGCTCGGCGCTGAGCGCGGACCGGTCGAGGTAGCCGCGGGCCACACCCGCACCGGTGATGTACAGCTCACCGGCCACACCGACCGGGACGGGGCGCAGCCGGTCGTCCAGGACATAGACCCGGGTGTTGGCCATCGGCGTACCGATGGAGGGGACTCCCTCACCGTCGGGGTCGAGGACGGCGATACTCGCGCAGACCGTCGCCTCGGTCGGACCGTATGCGTTGAGCAGCCGGTACTCGCCACGCCAACGCACCGCCGCGGCCTCCTCCAGCCGCTCGCCCGCGGTCACCAGCGTCCGCAGACCGGCAAGATCGGCCGGCTCAAGCACGGCCAGCAGCGACGGCGGCAGCGTCGCCACCCGCACATCCTTCTCCCGGACCAGCCCGGCCAGCGCCCGCGGCTCACCCCGCTCCTCCGCCGTCGCCACCACCAGCCGGCCACCGGCCGCCAACGTCACCACGACCTCGGACACGGCAGCGTCGAAACCGAACGGGGCGAACTGCAACACCCCGTCCCCCTCACCGACCCCGAACGCACGAGCCTGCGCCTGCGCCAGATTCACCACACCCCGGTGCCCGACCTGCACACCCTTCGGACGGCCCGTCGAACCCGACGTGTAGATCACGTACGCCAGCTGGTCGGGCGTCGTCGTCACCCCGGGCGCACTCGCCGGCAGCTCCGCCAGCGCGACCACGACCGCCGGCTCGTCGAGCCTGATCACGGTCTCCGCCCCGAGACCTTCGACCATCGCGCCCGCGCGGACGAGCACCTTGGCGCCACTGTCGGCGAGCATGAACTCCAGCCGCTCGGCAGGGTATTCGGGGTCGAGCGGCAGATAGGCGGCGCCCGCCTGCCAGACCGCCAGCGCAGCCACGACCATGTCGATGCCGCGCGGCAGGCACAGGGCCACCACGGTGTCCGCACCGGCGCCGGCAGCGCGCAGATGGTGGGCCAGGCGGTTCGCGCGCGCCAGGAGGTCCCCGTACTCCAGGAAGGCGTCACCGCACACCACTGCCACGGCGTCCGGGTGCTCGGCGGCGCGTGCCGCGATCAGTTCGTGCACGCCGCCCACCGCGGGCAGCGGTTCGGCCGTGTCGTTGCGCTCGTGCAGCAGCCGGGACCGTTCGGTCTCGGTCAGTACCGGCAGGTCGCCGATCGGCAGGACCTCGTCCTCGGCGAGAGCGTCGAGGAGGGTGACCAGGTGGCCTGCCATCCGTTCGATCGTGGTCGGGTCGAAGAGCTCGCTGCTGTACTGGAACTCTCCCGAGAGCTCGTCGCCCGAGGCTCCCAGCGTGAGCACCAGGTCGAACCGCACCGGCAGCGCGTCCGGCACCGGCCCTTGCGGCTCGGCGGCGTTCTCGGGCTCGCGCGCGGCGGCGGGCTCACCGGCGTCGCCGGACTGGCGGTTGTCGTAGTCGAAGAGGACCTGGAAGAGCGGGCTGCGCGAGCGGTCGCGCTCTGTCACGAGCTCGTCGACCAGCTGCTCGAACGGCAGGTCCTGGTGTGCGTACGCACCGAGGGCGGTCTCGCGTACCCGGCCGAGGAGTTCGGCGAACGTCGGGTCGCCGGACAGGTCGGTGCGCATGACGAGAGTGTTGACGAAGAAGCCGATGAGTCCCTCGGTCTCGGCCCGGTTGCGGTTCGCGATCGGCATGCCGACGACCACGTCGTCCGACCCCGCGTAACGACCCAGCAGCACGTTGAAGGCCGCGAGCAGGGTCATCGACATGGTGGCGCCGGCTTCGCGGGAGATGGCCCGCAGCCGCTGCGCCGTCTGCGCCGGCACGCGGAACTCGGCGAAACCGCCGTCGGTGGAGCGGATCGCGGGGCGCGGGCGGTCGGTGGGCAGCTCGAGGGTCGGCAGGCCGCCGAGCCGGTCGCGCCAGTACGCGAGCTGGGCGTCGAGGACGTCACCGGACAGCCACTGCCGCTGCCAGACGGCGAAGTCCGCGTACTGCACGGCCAGCGGTGGCAGCGGGTCCGGGGCGCCCGCGCGGAAGGCGTCGTACAGCGCCAGGAGCTCGCGCCGCAGGATGCGGCCCGACCACTCGTCCGACACCACGTGGTGCATCGACAGCGCCAGGACGTGTGCCTGCGCCGACACCTTCACCAGCGTCGCACGCAGCAGCGGCCCGCGCGCCAGGTCGAACGGGGTCTGTGCCTCCGCGGCGACGACAGCCCGTACGGCGACGACCGGGTCCGCTCCCGTCTCCACCTCCACGATCCGGAGGTCGAACGGCGCGGGCTCGTCGATGACCTGGTGCGCGACGCCGTCCGCGTCCGCGACCAGACGCGTGCGCAGCACGTCGTGCCGCGCGACCACGCCACCCAGCGCCGCACGCAACGCCTCCCTGTCGACGTCGTCGTCCCAGCGCACGGACGTCACCAGGTTGTACTCGGACGAACCCGGTTCCAGCTGGTCGAGGAACCACAGGCGCTGCTGGCCGAAGGAGAGCGGCAGGGCCTGGTCGCGGCCCACGGCCACGACCGGAGGGGCCACGGCGGCGGTGCCGGCGCCTTCGATCACGGCGGCGAACTGGCGCACGGTCGGCTCGTCGAAGAGCGCCGACAGCAGCACCTCGACGCCGAACACCTCGCGAACGCGGGAGATCACCTGGGTGGCGAGGAGGGAGTGGCCACCCAGCTCGAAGAAGTTGTCCTCCGCGCCTATCTCGTCGATGCCCAGAACCTGCGCCCACACCTCGGTCAGGATCTGCTCCACCTCGGTCCGGGGCGCGACAAAGCCCGTCTGGTCCTGGAGCACGCTGTCCGGAGCCGGCAGTGCGGCGTGGTTGAGTTTGCCGTTGGCGGTGAGCGGCAGTTCGCTCAGTTCCACGAAAACGGACGGGACCATGTATTCCGGCAGCCGGGCACCAAGGAATCCGCGCAGTTCCCCGACCGCGGGAATCCCGGTTTCCCCATCACCCGGGACGAGATACGCCACAAGCCGGCGTTCCGCACCCACGCCACTGGCGGTCACCACCGCGGAAGCGATCAATGCGTGACCGACCAGCGCGGCCTCGACCTCACCCGGCTCGATCCGATACCCACGCACCTTGATCTGACCGTCCGCACGACCCACGAACTCCAGCCGGCCATCAGCCAGCCACCGGACCCGGTCACCCGTCCGATACATCCGCCCACCATCCCCGGCGAACGGATCAGCGACAAACCGCTCACCGGTCAGACCAGCACGGCCGACATAACCCCGCGCCACCTGCGAACCCGCAACGAACAACTCACCGACCACACCCACCGGAACCGGGTTCAAAAACCCGTCCAGCACATACACCCGCACATTCCCCAGCGGCCGGCCCAGACCCACCACACCATCCGCGAGACCACCCACGCCCTCGACCAGCTCACCGGCGATCACACCGACCGTCGTCTCCGTCGGCCCGTAATGATTCACCACCACCCGGTCCCCAGCCGCCTCCACCAAAGCGCGCAACCACCCCGCGGACGCGCCCTCACCACCCAGCACCAGACCCCGACGAGGAACCAGCGGAGCGAACTCACCACCACACCCCGCCACCAGCGCCGCCAGATGCGACGGCACCACCTTCACGAAATCGACGCCCGACTCCCGCACGAACCGCGCCACCCCACGCCCGTCCACCGCGACATCGCCATCCACCACATGCAGCACACCACCCGACACCAGACACCCGAACACCACCGTGTTGCCCAGGTCCGTCACCACCGGCTGCAACAATCCGAACCGGCCACCCGCAACGCCCCACCCGGCACGCTCCCCCACCGCAACCACATAACTCGCCAGACCACCATGAGTGACCTGAACACCCTTCGGCCGCCCCGTCGAACCCGACGTATAAACCACATACGCCAACTGCCCGGAATCGGTGTTCACGACGGGAGCGGAAGAGGGCAGCCCCGCCAGCACCGAGGAAACCCCGCGTCATCGACGACCACCGTCCGCAGCCGCCCGACAGGCAACTCGTCCACCAAATCCTCGGTACCGACCAGCACCGTCGCCCGGCTGTCGCGCAGCATGAACCCCAGCCGCTCCACCGGATACTCCGGATCCAACGGCAAATACGCCCCACCCGCCTGCCACACCCCCACAATCGCCACGATCATGTCGACCCCACGCGGCAGACACAGCGCCACCACCGACTCCGACCCCACACCCACCGACCGCAAGTAATGCGCCAGACGATTCGCCCGACCCATCAACCCGCCATACGACAACGCCTCCCCGCCGGCAACGACCGCCAGCGCATCCGGAACCGCAACAGCCCGCTCCGCGATCAGCCCATGCACCCCACCCACAGCCGGCAGGCCCAGGCCCTCCACACCCGAACCGCCCACCAGCAGTTCACGCTCACCGGCCGACAACACCGGCAGCGCACCCACCCGCTGATCAGCATCCGCCGCCACCCCCGACAGCAGCGTGACGAGATGACCACCCAGCCGCTCCACCGTCGCCGCATCGAACAACGCGGTGCTGTACTCGAACTCGGCACCCAGCCTCGCGCCACTATCACTCAGCACGAGACGCAGATCGAACTTCGCATCGACCTCGTCGTCACCGCTGCCGCTCTCGAACGAGCCGCCCTCGACGAAGTCGTAGTTGAACAGTGCCTGGAACAACGGCGTCCGCGAGCGATCCCGCTCCGACACCAACGCTTCCACCACCTGCTCGAACGGCACATCCTGATGCGCATACGCACCCAGAGCCGTCTCCCGCACCCGACCCAACACCTCACGGAACGACGGATCACCCGACAGATCCGTACGCATCACCAACGTGTTCACGAAGAACCCGATCAAGCCCTCCGTCTCCGCACGATTCCGGTTCGCCACCGGCGTGCCGACCACCACATCGTCCGACCCCGCATGCCGACCCAGCAGCACCGCGTACGCCGACAACAGCGTCATGAACATCGAGACACCGCACTCGCGCGACAGCTCACGCAGGCCGTCGGCGACGTCGTCCGGGATGTGGATGCCCATGGTCGCGCCGGCGGAGGAACGCAGGGGCGGGCGCGGGCGGTCGAGGGGGAGGTCCAGTTCCGCCGCGCCGGAGAGTCGGTCGCGCCAGTAGGACAGCTGCCGTTCCAGGACGTCGCCCTGCAGCCAGTGCCGCTGCCACACCGCGTAGTCCGCGTACTGCACTTCGAGCGGCGGCAACGGGTCGGACTCGCCCGCGCGGAACGCCTCGTACAGGGCCATGAGTTCACGGTGGAAGACGGAGTCCGACCACTCGTCGAAGACCACGTGGTGCAGCGCGACCACGAGGACGTGCTCGCCCTGGCCCGCGCGCAGCAGCGTCGCGCGGAGCAGCGGTCCCGTCGACAGGTCGAACGGCACCTGCGCGTCGGCAGCCGCCAACTCCCGTACGGCCCGGGCCGGGTCAGTGCTGTCGGAGACGTCGACGATCGGCAGGGGGAACGGCGCCGGCTCGTCGATCACCTGATGCGGCACGCCGTCCGCACCGGCCACCAGGCGCGTCCGCAGCACCTCGTGCCGCGCCACCACGCCGCTCAACGCGGCGCCCAGCGCCGCCACATCGGGCGTGCCGTCCCACCGCACGCGCATCGACAGGTTGTACTCGGTCGAACCGGGTTCCAACTGGCTGAGGAACCAGAGGCGCTGCTGGGCAAAGGACAGCGGAAGGGGCCCGTCGGGACGCGGCTCCCATGCACGGCGCGATACCTGCTCTCCCCTGAGGCGTCGCTTCAGCAATTCCCGCTTGGCGTCAGAAAGCATCAGTTGTCCCCTGCAATGAGAAAGCTGAATGTGCGCATGACGGTGCGTCGTCGGGAGAAGCCCCCGCCTCACCATGGCACACCGCTGGATCATTGATCCAGCGGCGTCGTGGCGTATGTGGCGTGCGGTCACCGGCAGTTATTCCGGCACCGTGTTCAACTGCTGCGCGGCGGCGTTTGAACGCACTGTCGCGCGCTCCCGGGGCGCTGTCCGCAGCGGGCCGCGGCGGCCTCTCGCGCCCTGTCCCGCCTTACGGCCGCGTGGCGGCGAGTTCGTACAGATCCGTTCCGGCGAGCTTGGGCTGCTGGTTCACCGCGACGGTGAAGCCGTGCCGTTCGAGGAGGTCGGTCAGGGTCCGGAGCCTGCCGGCCTCGTCGTGGACCTCGGCGACGATATGGCCGATCAGCGGCCAGTGGTCGTCCTCGATTCCCGCCAGGACCAGGTGTTCCGCGCGCTCCACGTCGATCTTCAACAGGCTGACCTCCGGCAGGTCGTGGGCCCTGATCAGATCGGACACGGTGAGCGTGGGCACGGACATGTCGATACCGCGGTGCAGATCCTTGACCATCTCGCCGATGTATTCCTCCGGGATTCCGGTGTTGCGCAGAAATACGCGGGTGTTCTCGTCGTCCGCCTGCTGGTCGGCGAACAGCCCGGAGTTTCCGGTCGACCTCGGGTAATAGGTGAATGTCGCCTCGCCGGCCCGGTCGGCCACCGCACTGCGTACGGCGACGGCGCCCGGCAGATGGCTGCGCAGATTCGCCTCCAGACAGGAGAACGTGGTCGGCGCGGGTTCCACGGACACGATCCTGAGATCGGGCGCTTCCCAGCCGAACATCAGCGAGACGATTCCGATGTTCGCCCCGATGTCGAGGACGGTGTCCCCGGGCCGCAGCGCGTCCGCGGCCGACTTGTAGAGCCCCGCGTCCACGGCCTCCGCCCACAGGACCTTGGCCTCCGCCGGGCTGACGCAGGTGATCCTGCGCCCGTTGGGGAGTTCGTACGTGCTGGTCTGCCCCGTCATGCGGACACCCCTCCGTCCCGCCGGCCGCTGCGGGTGATCTCGGCGCTCAGGTACGCGCCCACGGCCTCGGCGCTCTCGCCGTAGAAGACGGTCGAGTGCTCGCCCGGCACGTCCACGACCTCGGGACCGCGCGTGACGGGGATCTGCCACTGCTCGAGGGTCCACTTGTACGGCTTGGGCTTGTCGTCGCGCGGCATGAGGAGCACGACCCGGCCGTCGTAGTTCCGCATGCCGCGGTGCATGAGCTCGCCGTAGTACGAGTAGGCGAGGTGGTTGATGACGAGGGCGCGCATGATCCGCAGGGCGTGCTTGTCGCCCTCGCGGACGCCCTTGGCGATCTCGTCGTCCGGCGCTCCGAGCTTCAGCAGCTTCTTCTCGTCGGCTCGGGGGAGTTTCGTCCCCTCGGCTCCGTCGAGGGCTGCCTCGATCGCGGCCAGCAGCTTCTTGTCGGACCGGCCGAACGCGTGGGTCGGCATGCGCCAGGCGAAGGGCTGGCGGGCCGGCGCCATGAGGAAGACGCCGCCGACCTCCTTGCCCATGGCGGTGAGCTGGCGCGCCATCTCCAGCGCTACGTAGGAGCTCCCGGACTGCGCGGTCAGCAGGTAGGGGCCCTCCTTCTGCACCCGCAGCATCTCGCCGATGTACGTGGTCGCCATCTCCTCGACGGACGACGGCGGCGCGTCCTCGCCGGTCAGGCCGCGTTCCTGCAACCCGTAGAACCGCTGTCCCTCGGCCAGGTGCCCGGCGACCTCGGCGAACGCGGCGACCTCGCCGGTCAAGGTGTGCACGGCGAAGATCGCGGGGCTGGTCCGGCCCGCGCGTATGGTCACCACCGAGCGGAGCTTCGGGTCCTCCGCCCGGATCTGGATCAGCGGCGCCGCGGACGCGAGGGTCGGGTGGTCGAAGAGGTCCCCGACGCTGATGTCGTGGCCCGCGCCGCGGATACGGCCGACGATCTGGGTGACGAGGAGCGAGTTGCCGCCCAGCTCGAAGAAGTTGTCGTGGGCGCCGATCCGCTCGATCCCGAGGACCTCGGACCAGATCTCCGCGAGGAGCTCCTCCGCTTCACCGGCCGGCGCGATGTACTCGGTGCCGGCGGGGCGAACCGTCTTGGGCTCCGGCAGCGCCGCCTTGTCCACCTTGCCGTTCGTGGTGAGCGGCAGCCTCGACATCTCGGTGAAGGCCGCCGGGACCATGTACTCCGGCAGGGTCCCGAGCAGCAGCTCCCGCAGGTCGGCGGAGTCCGGTACGCCTTCCTCGTGGTCGGTGGGCACCAGGTAGGCGGCCAGCTTGCGGTCGGCGGCCTCCCCGTACGCGGTCACGACCGCCGTGCGTACGGCGGCGTGCGCGGCGAGCGCCGCCTCGATCTCGCCGGGCTCGACCCGGAAGCCGCGGATCTTGACCTGGTCGTCCGCCCGGCCGACGAACTCCAGCCGGCCGTCGGTCCTCCAGCGGGCCTGGTCACCCGAGCGGTACATGCGGGTGCCGTCGGCGGCGAAGGGGTCGGCCGCGAAGCGTTCGGCGGTCAGGTCGGGGCGGCCCAGGTAGCCGCGCGCGACGCCGGTGCCGGCGATGTACAGCTCGCCCGTCATCCCGACGGGGACGGGGCGCAGTTGGTCGTCCAGGACATAGGCGCGGGTGTTGGCCATCGGTGCGCCGATCGGCGGCACGCTGTCACCGTCGGGGTCGAGGACGGCGATGCTGGCGCAGACCGTCGCCTCGGTCGGACCGTAGGCGTTCAGGAGGCGGTACTCGCGGCGCCAGCGTGCCGCTGTGGCCTCCTCCAGTCGCTCGCCGGCCGTGATGAGGGTCCTCAGACCGGCCAGGTCGTCGGGTTCGAGCACGGGCAGGAGCGACGGCGGCAGCGTCGCCACCCGTACGCCCTTCTCCCGTACGAGCGCGGCCAGGGCGCGCGGCTCGCCGCGCTCCTGCCCGGTGGCCACGACCAGCCGGCCACCGGCCGCCAACGTCACCACGACCTCGGACACAGCGGCATCGAACCCGAACGGCGCGAACTGCAGCACCCCGTCGCCTTCGCCGACCCCGAACGCACGAGCCTGCGCCTGCGCCAGGTTCACCACACCCCGGTGCGCGACCTGGACGCCCTTCGGACGGCCCGTCGAGCCCGACGTGTAGATCACGTACGCCAGCTGGTCGGGCGTCGTCGTCACCTCGGGCGCACTCGTCGGCAGCTCCGCCAGCGCGGCCACAACCGCCGGAGCATCGACGACCACCGTCCGCAGACGCCCGACCGGCAGCTCGTCGACCAGCTCCTCGGTGCCCACGAGCACCGTGGCCCGGCTGTCGCGCAGCATGAACCCGAGCCGGTCGGCGGGGTACTCCGGGTCCAGCGGCAGGTACGCGCCACCGGCCTGCCAGACCGCGAGCATCGCCACCACCATGTCCACGCCACGCGGGAGGCACAGCGCCACCACGGACTCCGAGCCCACGCCGGCAGACCGCAGGTAGTGCGCCAAACGGCTCACCCGGGCCATCAACTCCGCGTATTCGACGGAGACTTCACCGCACACCACCGCCACCGCGTCCGGCGTCCGCGCCGCCCGCTCGGCGATCAACTCGTGCACCCCACCTACCGACGGCAACGACTCCGCCGTCGCGTTCCATTCACGTACGACCTGGTCATGCTCGGCCGCCGTCAGTACCGGCAGCTCACTCACCGGCCGCTCGGCATCCGCGCCGACAGCTCCCAGCAACGTCACGATGCGCCCCGCCATCCGCTCGACCGTCACCGCGTCGAACAACGCGGTGCTGTACTGGATTTCTCCGGTCAGGGCACCGTCGTCCTCCCCCAGCGCCACGACCATGTCGAACTGGACCGGCAGCAGACCCGTGCCGGTTTCGATGCCCATGCCGGCCCCGTCGGCCCTCCTCCGGTCGGAGGGCGAGGTTCCGGCCGCCTCGGCCGCGTAGTTGAAGGAGACGCGGGTGAGGGGGCCACGGGTACGGTCCCGTACATCGGCGATGGCGTCCACCACCTGCTCGAACGGCAGGTCCTGGTGCGCGTACGCACCGAGGGCGGTCTCGCGTACCCGGCCGAGGAGTTCGGCGAACGTCGGGTCGCCCGAGAGGTCCGTGCGCATCACGAGGGTATTGACAAAGAAGCCGATCAGGCCCTCGGTCTCGGCGCGGTTCCGGTTCGCGACCGGCGTGCTCACGACGATGTCGTCGGAGTCGACGTAGCGGCCCATGAGGACGTCGAAGGCGGCCAGCAGCGTCATGAACATCGTTGTGCCGTGCTCACGCGACAGCGCCTTCAGCGCCTCCGCCGTACCTGCGGGCGCCTCGAACCGGACCACCGCGCCATCGGTGGAGCGCACCGCCGGCCGCGGCCGGTCGGTGGGCAGCTCCAGTTCCGACGCGCCGCTCAGCTTGCCGCGCCAGTAGGCGAGTTGGCTGTCCAGTACGTCACCGGTCAGCCACTGCCGCTGCCAGGCGACGACGTCCGCGTACTGGAACTCTAGCGGCGGCAACGGGTTCGGCCCGCCCGCGCGGAACGCCTCGTAGAGGGCTGCCAGCTCGCGCTGGAAGACCCTGTCCGACCACTCGTCGAAGACGACGTGGTGGATGACGAGGGACAGGACGTGCTCGTCCGGATCGATCCGTACGAGCATGCCCCTCAGCAGGGGGCCGTTCGCCAGATCGAACGGCGTCAGGGCATCCTTCGTGACCACGTCGTTCGCTGCGCCCTTCGGATCCACGCTCCCGGAGACGTCGAGGACGGGGAGGGGCATGGGAGCCGGCGGGTCGATGACCTGGTACGCGACCCCGTCCGGGCCGGCGACCAGGCGGGTGCGAAGTACCTCGTGCCGGGCGACTACCGCGTTCAGCGCCGCGCTCAGGGCCTCCAGGTCGACGTCACCGTGGAGACGGAGACGGGTCGACATGTTGTACTCCGTCGAGCCCGGCTCCAGCTGGTCCAGGAACCACAGGCGCTGCTGCGCGAAGGACAGCGGGAGCGGCTGCGTACGGTCCGCCAAGCCGACGGGCGGCGCGGCGTCTCCGGCGGAGGTCTCGATCGCGGCCGCCAGGCCGCGCACCGTCGGCCGGTCGAACAGCGCCGACAGCGGCACCTCGGCCCCGAACGCCTCCCGGATCCGGGAGATCACCTGTGTCGCGAGCAGCGAGTGACCGCCCAGGTCGAAGAAGCCATCGGTGACACCGACCCGCTCCAGGCCCAGCACCTGCGACCAGATGCCTGCCAGCAGCTCCTCCGAGGCCGTGACGGGCGCGACGAATCGGGATTCCCAGTCGGGACTCCGTCCGTCCGGCTCGGGCAGGGCCTTCCGGTCGATCTTGCCGTTCGGGGTCAGCGGCAGCGCCGCCAGCTCCACGAACACCGACGGCACCATGTACTCCGGCAGGCCGGCGCGCAGCCACTCCCGCAGCTCACCGGTCGACGGAGCACCGTCAGCCTGGTCGGCGGGAACGACGTACGCCACCAACCGGCGTTCCACACCGTGGCCGTGACCGACGACGACTGCCGAGCCGACGGCCGGGTGGCCGACGAGAGCCGTTTCGATCTCGCCCGGCTCGATCCGGAAGCCGCGCACCTTCAGTTGCTCATCGGCGCGGCCCATGAACTCCAGCCAGCCGTCCGCCATCCACCGCACGCGGTCGCCCGTCCGGTACATCCGCGCACCGTCCGCAGCGAACGGGTCGGCCACGAACCGCTCCGCGGTCAGGTCCGGACGACCCAGGTATCCGCGGGTCACCCCGGCACCGCCGATGAACAGCTCACCCGCCACACCCACCGGCACCGGCTCCAAACGGCCGTCCAGCACGTACACCTGGGTGTTCGCCACCGGTGACCCGATGCCCAACGACCCATCCCGCGTGATCTGTTCGCACGTCGACCAGATCGTCGTCTCCGTCGGCCCGTACATGTTCCAGACGCCCTCGACGCGCTCCACCAAGGCACGTGCCAAGCCGTCCGGGAGCGCCTCGCCACCGCACAGGGCGACGAGGCCAGGCAGGCCGGCCCACCCGTCGGCGATCAGCATCTGCCAGGTCACCGGGGTCGCCTGCATCACCGACGCGCCCGAGCTCTCCAGCTCACCCGCCAGCGCGCCCGGATCGGCCGCGATCTCCCGATCGGCGACCACGACACGGCCACCCACCACCAGCGGCAGCCACAGCTCCAGACCCGCGATGTCGAAGCCCCAGGTCGTCACCGCCAGGAGCACGTCGTCCGAGTCGATTCCCGGGCGTTGTGCCATATCGGCGAGGAAGTTCACCAGGCTCGCCTGGGCCACGAGGACGCCCTTCGGGCGACCGGTCGAACCAGACGTGTAGAGCACGTACGCCAGCTGATCGGCAGCGCAGATCACAGCGAGGGAGGTGGACGAGAGACTCTCCAGCATCGACTGCGTCTCCGCGTCGTCCAGCCAGACCACCGACTCCACCGACTCCAGTGGCAACCCGCCGGCCACGGACTGGTGGCCCACCAGCACAGCCGCGCCGCTGTCGTCGAGCATGAACTCCAGTCGGTCGGACGGGAACTCCGGGTCCAGCGGAAGGTACGCACCCCCCGCCAGCCACACCGCAAGGCCCGCCACGACCATGTCCACGCCGCGCTCCACACACACCGCGACCACGGACTCGGCACCCACACCGGTCGAACGCAGGTGACGCGCCATACGGTTCGCCCGAACCATCAGCCCGCCGTACGTGACCGACTCCCCGCCGGCCACCACAGCCACCACGTCCGGAGCCGAGGCGGCCCGCGCGGCAATCAGGCCATGAACACCGCCGAGCCCGGACACCTCCACATCCGTGTCGTTCCAGCCCCGCACCACCGCATCCCGCTCACCCGCCGTCAGCACCGGAAGCTCGTCGATCTCCCGATCCGCATCCGCTGCGACAGCGTCCAGCAGCGTGACCAGATGCCCCGCCATCCGCTCCACCGTCGCCGCGTCGAACAACGCGGTGCTGTACTGAATGCCTGCCGTGAGCGTGCCGTCGCCGGACTCCTCCAGCATCAGCCACAGGTCGAAGACTGCGGCCACCTGACCGGGAGCGCTGCCGAGGTGCTCCTCGGCGTCGGCCGTACCGCGGACCTCCTCGCCCTCGCCGGTCCCGTAGCTGAAGAAGACCTGGAAGAGCGGTGTGCGGGACCGGTCCCGCTCCGTGACGAGTTCGTCCACCAGCTGCTCGAACGGCACGTCCTGATGCGCGTACGCGCCCAGGGCGGTCTGGCGCACCCGACCGAGCAGCTCCGTGAACGACGGGCTGCCCGACAAGTCGCCGCGCAGCACCAGGGTGTTGACGAAGAAGCCGATCAGGTCCTCGGTCTCGGCACGGTTCCGGTTCGCCACCGGCGTGCCCACGACCACGTCGTCCGCCTCCGCGTACCGCCCCAGCAGGACGTTGAAGGCCGCCAGCAGCGTCATGAACATCGTCGTGCCGCGCTCACGGGACAGCGCGCGCAGCGCCTCCGCCGTCTCGGCCGAGACGGTGAACGGGGCCATCGCTCCCTCGGTCGACCGCACCGGCGGGCGCGGACGATCAGTGGGCAGGTCGAGTACGGGTGCGTCGGCCAGCTGCTCGGTCCAGTAGGCCAGTTGTCCTTCGAGGACCTCGCCGTCGAGCCATTCGCGCTGCCAGGCCGCGAAGTCCGCGTACTGGACGGCCAGCGGCGGCAGCGGGTTCGGCCCGTCGGCGCGGAACGCCTCGTACAGCGCGACGAGTTCACGTCGCAGGATTCGCGCCGACCACTCGTCGGACACGACGTGGTGCATCATCAGCGCCAGCAGATGCTGCCCCTCTCCGAGCCGTATCAGGGTGGCCCGGACCAGGGGGCCGTCGGCGAGACGGAACGGTGCCATCGTGTCCAGGAACGCAAGCCGCTCGGCCTCGCGCACCGGCTCCGCGCATCCGGAGAGGTCCACCACGGGCAGCACGAACTCGGTGGGCGGATCGATCACCTGGTGAGGAACGCCGTCCGCGTCCGCCACCAGACGGGTCCGCAGCACCTCGTGTCGCGTCACGACTTCGGTGAGCGCCTTGCCGAGGATCGCGACGTCCAGGTCGCCGTCCCAGGGGAGGTACATCGGGAGGTTGTACTCGACCGATCCGGGCTCGAGCTGGTCCAGGAACCACAGTCGCTGCTGCGCGAACGACAGCGGCAGCGCGTCGTCCCTGCTGACGACCGTCCATGCCGGGGCGGTCGCACCGGGCGTAGCGGCGGCGAGGACATCGGCCAGGCCCGCGACCGTCGGGTGGTCGAACATCGCCGCTACGGGGATCTCGGTGCCGAACACGTCCCGGACGCGGGACACGATTTGGGTCGCGAGGAGCGAATGCCCGCCCAGCGCGAAGAAGTCGTCCGTCGCGCCGACGCGCTCCAGGCCCAGGAGCTGGGCCCAGATGTCGGCGAGCAGCACCTCGGTGGCCGTGCCCGGCGCCACGAAGTCGCCCTCGGCCCGCGCGTTCTGCACCGGGTCGGGCAGGGCCGCGCGGTCGAGCTTGCCGTTCGGGGTCAACGGCAGGGCCGCGAGCTCCACGAACGCCGACGGGACCATGAAGGCGGGCAGCCGGCTGCCGGCGTATGCGCGCAGGTCGGTGACGGAGGGGATACCGGTCGTCTGATCGGCGGGGACGAGGTAGGCCGCCAGCCGTCGGTCCTCTTCATCGCCGAAAGCGGCGACGACGGCGGTGCGGACCTGCGGGTGGTCGGCCAGGA
This sequence comes from Streptomyces qaidamensis, assembly GCF_001611795.1. Lineage (NCBI taxonomy): Bacteria > Bacillati > Actinomycetota > Actinomycetes > Kitasatosporales > Streptomycetaceae > Streptomyces > Streptomyces qaidamensis. The sequence goes on from NZ_CP015098.1 coordinate 999,422, forward strand.
CCGCCTCGATCTCACCCGGCTCGATACGGAAGCCACGCACCTTCACCTGGCTGTCGGCCCGCCCGACGAAGTCGAGCTGCCCGTCCGGCAGCCAGCGCGCCCGGTCGCCGGAGCGGTACATGCGCGTGCCGTCGGCGGTGATGGGGTCGGCCACGAACCGCTCCGCCGTCAAACCTGGGCGAGCCCGGTAACCGCGGGCGACCTGGAGACCGGCGATGTACACCTCACCGGCCACACCCACCGGCACGGGGTTCAGCCGATCGTCGAGCACGTACAGACGGGCGTTGGCCACCGGCGCACCGATCGCGGGCGCACCGGTGAGAAGGTCCGGGTCCACGACACCGGTGGTCACCATGACGGTCGACTCAGTCGGCCCGTACGTGTTCACAAGGCGTCGGCCGGACGACCAGGCACGAGCCACCGGCTCGGTGAGGCGCTCCGCACCGAGCAGCAGCGTCTGGACGCCGGGCACTTCCTCCGGGTCCAGGACACCCAGCAGGGACGGGACGACACTCGCCGCGCGCACAGCCTCGGCCCGCAGCATCGACGTCAGAAGCGCCGCCCCGGCCCGCTCCTCCGACGTCGCCACCACCAGGACACCACCCGAGGCGAGCGTCACCGCCACGTCGAGAACAGCCGCGTCGAAACTGAACGACGCGAACTGCAGCATCCGCACCCCCGCACCCGCTTCGAGGACCGGAGCCAGCGCCGACACCATGCCCACCACGCTGCCGTGCGCGACCTGCACACCCTTCGGCCGACCCGTCGAACCCGACGTGTAGATCACATACGCCAGCTGCTCGGCGCAACGCTCCACCTCAGGCGCTTCCGACGGCAACCCGGCCAGGACCTCCCGTACGGCCGGATCATCCAGCCACACACCCTGCTCGACGGGCAGCCCCTCCACGAGGGAACGCTCGCCCACCACGACCTGCACACCCGCGTCCGCGAGCATGAACCCAAGCCGGTCAGCCGGGTACTCCGGATCCAACGGCAGATACGCCCCGCCGGCCTGCCACACCGCGACCATCGCCACGACCATGTCCACCCCACGCGGCAGACACAGACCGACCACCGACTCGGCACCGACCCCCATACCGCGCAGATGATGCGCCAGACGATTCGCCCGAACCATCAGCCCGCCATACGTGACCGACTCCCCGTTCGCCACCACAGCCACCACATCCGCAGCCGCAACCGCCCGCTCGGCGATCAGCTCATGCACGCCGGCCACCGCCGGCAGCTCCGCCGCCGACGCGTTCCACCCCTCCACCACCAGCTCACGCTCACCCGCCGACAGCACCGGCAGCTCACCCACCCGGCAGTCCGCTTCCTCAGCCACGGCCTCCAAAAGCGTGACCAAGTGACCGGCCAACCGCTCCACCGTCGTGCCGTCGAACAGCGCAGTGCTGTACTCGATCTGGCCGGACAGCCCGCCGTTCTCGCTGTCGCCGAGCCGCAGCGCCAGGTCGAACTGCACCGTGCGATCGACATGGGCGGACGACTCGCCGGCGCCCTGTCCCGGCGCCTCCGGAGCGCCCTCGGTGTCATAGCTGAAGAAGACCTGGAACAGCGGGGTCCGGGACCGGTCCCGCTCCGTGACCAGCTCGTCCACCAGCTGCTCGAACGGCACGTCCTGATGCGCGTACGCACCCAGGGCCGTTTCCCGCACCCGGCCCACCAGCTCGCGGAACGACGGATCACCCGACAGATCCGTCCGCAGCACCAACGTGTTCACGAAGAACCCGATCAGGTCCTCCGTCTCGGCACGGTTCCGGTTCGCGACCGGCGACCCGACCACCACGTCGTCCGACCCCGCATACCGCCCCAGCAGCACGTCGAATGCCGCCAGCAGCGTCATGAACATCGACGCGCCGCACTCACGCGACAGCTCCCGCAGCGCCTCCGCCGCCGACGCCGGCACGGTGAACGCGGTCTGCGCGCCCGCCGATGACCGTACGGCCGGACGCGGCCGGTCTGTCGGCAGCTCCAGCGCCGGGGCGTCGCCCAACCAGTCGCGCCAGTAGGCGAGTTGCGACTCCAGTACGTCGCCGGACAGCCACTGTCGCTGCCAGACGGCGAAGTCCGCGTACTGGAGGGCCAGCGGCGGCAGCGGGTCGGGCTCGCCGGCCCGGAACGCCTCGTAGAGGGCGGTCAGTTCGCGCTGGAAGATGCGCTCCGACCATTCATCGGTGACGACGTGGTGCATGGTGAGCGCCAGGACGTGCTCGTCCGGGGCCATGCGGATGAGGGCGGCTCGGACGAGGGGGCCGTTCGTCAGGTCGAACGGGGTGGCCGCGTCCGCGGCCACGAGGGCGCGTGCCGCGCCCACCGGGTCCGCCGCCTCGGACACGTCCACGACCGGCAGCGGGAAGGGCGCCGGCGGGTCGATGACCTGCCGCGGCACTCCGTCCGCGTCCGGGGCGAGGCGGGTGCGCAGTACTTCGTGCCGGGCGACCACGCCGCTCAGTGCCGCGCCCAGGACGGCCACGTCCAGGTCGCCGGTCCAGGGCATCGGTGTCGGCAGTACGTGACCGAGCGCACCGGGCTCCAACCGGTCGAGGAACCACAGGCGCTGCTGGGCGAACGACAGCGGCAGCGGTTCGTCGCGGTCTGCCGGGGTCACCGGCGGCACCGTCACCCCCGTGCCGGACGCGTCGATCGCCTCGGCGAGGCCGCGTACCGTGGGCCGGTCGAACAGCGCGGACAGCGGCACCTCGGTCCCGAAGACCTCGCGCACGCGGGAGATGACCTGAGTGGCGAGCAGCGAGTGGCCGCCGATCCCGAAGAAGTCGTCGTCGGCGCCGATCCCGTCCACTCGGAGCACCTGCTCCCAGATCCCGGCGAGCAGTTGCGCGGTGGCACCTTCGGGGGCCACGTACTGGTGGGTGTCCGCATGGGCGGCGGGGCCGGGCTGCGGGAGCGCGGCGCGGTTGAGCTTGCCGTTCTGCGTCAGGGGCAGCTCGGTGATCTCGACGAACACCGCGGGGGTCATGAAATCGGGCAGGCTCTGGCGCAGGTGGTCACGGAGCTCGGCCACCGGCGGGATGCCGGCGCCGAGGTCGGCCGGGACCACGTACGCCACGAGGCGGCGGGCCATGCCGTCACCGAAGGCGGTCACGACCGCCGACCGGACGCCGGGGTGGGTGGCGAGGGCGGCTTCGATCTCACCCGGCTCGATGCGGACACCGCGCACCTTGATCTGGTGGTCGGCGCGGCCGAGGAACTCCAGCTGCCCGTCCGCCAGCCATCGCACCTGGTCACCGGAGCGGTACATGCGCGCTCCGTCACCTGCGAACGGGTCGGCGACGAACCGTTCGGCCGTCAGCGCGGGGCGGCCGCCGTAGCCGCGCGCCACGCCCGCGCCGCCGATGTAGAGCTCGCCGGGGATGCCGAAGGGCACCGGCTTGAACCGGGCATCGAGGACGTACACCTTCGTGTCCGCGATCGGGAGCCCGATCGGCACGAACGGCACCGGCCCCCGCAGTTCGGAGGCGACACAGGTGATGGTCGTCTCGGTCGGCCCGTACGTGTTGTAGATGGGCACGGACGTCTGCGCGAACCACTGGTCGAGTGCCTGCGGCGACACCGCTTCGCCGCCCAGGATCAGCCAGCGGAAGTCCGGGCCGAGGGTGACGCCGGCCGCCAGGCCCGGAATGATCATCTCCCAGAGTGCGGGGGTGATCTCCACGGAGGTCACGGCCTGTTCCCGGATCTCGCGCAGCACGCGCTCCGGTGCCCACTGCTCCGCTCCACGCAGGACGAGACGTCCGCCGAGCAGCAGGGTCGCGAAGAGCTGCTCCTGCGCGGCGTCGAAGGTGAGGGAGGCCGTCTGGAGGGTCACGTCGGACGAGGTCAGGCCGTACCGCCGGCCCATCTCCTGTAGCTGCAGGCTCCACGAGTGGTGCTGGACGAGCACGCCCTTGGGCAGCCCGGTCGAGCCGGAGGTGAAGATGACGTACGCCAGGTTCTGCGGCGTGACGTCGACCTGGGGGTCGTCGGTGGCGACGGGCCCGGCCGTGGTGGCGCCTACGGCGGCGTCCGGACGCTCCGCGTCGATGAGGAGGCGGGGCGCGGACACGGTCGACAGTCGCTCGTCCAGTGCGGCTTCGGTGATGACCAGCGCCGCGCCGGAGGACTCGGTCATGTGCTCCAGCCGCTGGACGGGCTGGTCCGCGTCGAAGGGCAGGTAGGCGGCGCCGGCCTTGAGGACGGCGAGCAGGGCCACGACCGTCCTGAGGCTGCGGGCGAGGCACACACCGACGACGTCCTCGCGGCTGACGCCCTCCGCGACGAGCCGGTGGGCGAGCCGGTTGGCCTGCGCGTTCAACGCGCCGTACGTGAGGTGGCGGTCCCCCTCCACGACGGCGACGGCGTCCGGGGTGCGGTGCGCCTGCTCCTGGACGAGCAGGTGGACGGGGTGTCCTTCCGTGTCCGTCTCGGTGCCGGTGCCGAGCTGCCGCAGCGTCGAGCGCTCGGAGTCGCCGAGCAGGTCCAGGGCGCCGATGCGGCGCTCCGGATCGAGGACGCCCCGCAGGAGGGCGACCAGGTGGCCGGCCATGCGCTGGATCGTCGTGGCGTCGAACAGCGCGGTGCTGTACTCGATCTCGCCGGACAGGGCGCCGTCGCCGCTGTCCCGGAAGGTCAGGGACAGGTCGGAGAGGGTGAGGTCGCGCGTCATGGCGGGGCCGGGGACGGCGGAACCGGCCTCGGCGGGGGCGGTGGCGTCGGCGGGGGCGTCGGCGGGCGCCGCGTCCTGGGTCCGGTGCTGGTCATGGGTTTGGTGCTCGTCCAGCCCCTGGTGCTCGTCCAGTCCCCGGTGCTCGTCGAGGCCATGGTCCTGTCCGTCGGCTTCGGGGGCGTCCGCCGCTCCGGCTCCGTCGCGTACGTAGTTGAAGTAGACCTGGAACAGGGACGTCCGGGACCGGTCCCGCTCGGTGACGAGGTCGTCCACGAGCTGCTCGAAGGGCAGGTCCTGGTGGGCGTAGGCGCCGAGCGCGGTCTGCCGGACCCGGTGGAGGAGTTCGGCGAACGTCGGGTCGCCGGAGAGGTCGGTGCGCATGACGAGCGTGTTGACGAAGAAGCCGATGAGGCTCTCGGTCTCGGCCCGGTTCCGGTTGGCGACGGCCGTGCCGACCGCGACGTCCTCCGTGTCGCAGTAACGGCCGAGGAGGACGTCCAAGGCGGCGAGGAGCGTCATGAACATGGTCGTGCCGCTCTCGCGGGACAGCCCGCGCAGCGCCTCCGCCGTCTCGGCGGGTACGGTGAACTGCGTGCTCGACCCCACCGACGACCGGACGGGCGGGCGGGTCCGGTCGAGCGGTAGCTCCAGCTCGGTCACACCCTCCAACTGGCCACGCCAGTAATCGAGTTGTCCCTCGATGACGTCGCCGCTGAGCCATTCGCGCTGCCAGGCCGCGAAGTCGGCGTACTGCAGGGGCAGCGGCGGCAGCGGGTCCGGCTCACCGGCGCGGAAGGCCTCGTAGAGCGCCGCGACCTCCCGGTGGATGATCCGCGCAGACCACTCGTCGGAGACGACGTGGGGCATGGCGAGCGACAGGACGTGCTCGCCGATTCCGAGCCGGATCAGGGTGCCGCGGAACAGGGGCCCGGCCGCGAGGTCGAACGGCTCGGTCATGCCCTGGGCGACCATCCGCTCGGCGAGGCCGAGCGGGTCGTCACTGCCGGACACGTCGATCACCGGCAGCGGGAACTCGGCGGGCGGGTCGATCACCTGGTGGGCCACGCCGTCCGCGTCTGCGACGAGTCGGGTACGCAGCACTTCGTGGCGCGCGACGAGCGCGCCCAGGGCCGCGCCCAAGGCCGCGATGTCCAGCACGCCGTCGAGGAGGACGGGGAGTGCGACGTTGTACTCGGTGGATCCGGGGTCGAGCTGGTCGAGGAACCACAGGCGCTGCTGCGCGAACGACAGCGGCAGCGGCTGGGCGCGGTCGGCGACCGTCATGGGCGGCGCGACCGTTCCCGACGCCTGGGCGACGGCCTGGGCCAGGCCCCGCACGGTCGGCTGATCGAACAGCACCGACATGGCGAGCTCGACCCCCAGGACCTCGCGGATCCGCGAGATCACCTGCGTCGCAAGCAGAGAATGCCCGCCCAGCTCGAAGAAGCTGTCCGTTGCACCGACCCGGTCGAGCCCCAGCACGCCGGCCCAGACGCCGGCGACGAGCTCTTCCGTCGACCCGACCGGAACGACGAAACCCTCGCCCGAGGACTGCTGCACCTCCGGGGCGGGAAGGGCCGAACGGTCCAGCTTGCCGTTCGCCGTCAACGGCAGCCCCGCCAGCTCGACGAAGACCGACGGAACCATGAACTCCGGCAACCGCCCGCCCACGAACTCCCGCAGCTCACCCGCCGGCGGCATACCGACCACCCCATCAGCCGGAACCACATAGGCCGCCAGACGACGATCCGAACCATCACCGAACGCCGCCACCACGGCCGTGCGGACCTGCGGATGACCGGCCAGAACCGCCTCGATCTCACCCGGCTCGACCCGGAAACCCCGCACCTTCACCTGATCGTCCGCACGGCCCACGAAATCAAGCCGCCCGTCCGCCAGCCAGCGGACCACATCACCCGACCGGTACATCCGACTGCCGTCCGCAGCGAACGGATCAGCAACGAACCGCTCACCCGTCAGCCCCGGACGGCCCCCATAGCCGCGGGCGACACCCGCGCCCGCGATGAACAGCTCACCCGCCACGCCCACCGGAACGGGACGCAGCTGCTCGTCCAGGACATACACCTGCGTGTTCGCCAGCGGCCTGCCGATCGCCGGCGCACCCTGAGCATCAGGATCCGCAAGGCCCGCACAGGCGATGACCGTGATTTCGGTCGGCCCGTACCCGACGAAGAACCTGCGCCCGGGAGCCCACTCCCGCACGACCGCTTCACCGACCCGCTCGGAACCCACGAACAGGCTGCCCACACCCGCCAGCGCCGCCTCGTCCAGCACACCCAGCAGCGACGGCGAAACACTCGCCGACACCACACCCTCAGCACGGACCAGACCCTGCAGCTCCGCCGGCACCCGACGCTGCTCCGACGAGGCCACCACCAGCGCCCCACCACCGGCCAACGTCACCACCACATCCAGCACAGCCGCATCGAAACTCTGCGACGCGAACTGCAACACCCGCACACCCGGCTCCACGCCCAGCGACGACCGCAACGCCAGCGCCAGATTCACCACACCACCTTGCGCGACCTGCACACCCTTCGGACGCCCCGTCGAACCCGACGTATAGATCACATACGCCAGCTGATCCGACGCCGTCGTCACCTCGGGCGCACTCGCCGAAAGCCCGGCCAGCACACCCACCACAGCCGGATCGTCCAGCCACACCACACGGCCATGCACCGCATCCACCGGCAGCCTCCCGGCCACCGACCGCTCACCCACCAACACCTGCACACCCGCATCCGCGAGCATGAACTCAAGACGGTCAGCCGGATACTCCGGATCCAACGGCAGATACGCACCACCCGCCTGCCAGACCCCGACCATGGCCGCCACCATGTCCACCCCACGCGGCAGACACAGCCCCACCACCGACTCCGCACCGACCCCCATACCGCGCAGGAGATGCGCCAGACGATTCGCCCGAACCATCAACCCGCCATACGTCACCGACTCCCCACCCGCCACCACAGCCACAGCGTCAGGCGCCGCAACCGCCCACTCCGCAATCAGCCCATGCACCCCACCCACCGACGGCAACGCCACACACCCACCATCACCACCCGCCACCAACTCCTCGCGCTCACCCACGGCCAGCACCGACAAGTCACCCACCCGCTGACCCGCATCCGCGGCCACCGCCTCCAGCACCGTCACCAGATGCGCACCGAGACGCTCGATCGTCGCCGCGTCGAACTGGGCACGGTCGTAGGAGAGTCGGAGTGCGAGGTGGTGCGCCGAACTGGCGGCCACGGTCAGGGGGTAATTGGCCTGTTCGCGCATGTGGTTGAAGCCCGTGCGCAGGCCGCTCTCCGCAGAGTCCGCCTGACCCGCTTCCAGCTCCTCGACCGGGTAGTTCTCGAAGACGAAGAGGGTGTTGAACAGCGCCTGCCCGGCCGGGAGTTCGCTGCAGTCGGCGATCGTGACCAGCGGCGTGTGCTCGAAGCGCCGCGCCCGGACCTGCTCGTCCTGCAGCCCCGCCAGCCACTGCGCGACCGGCCGGTCACGCTCCACCCGCACCCGTACCGGGGTGGTGTTCAGCAGCAGACCGACCATCTCGTCCATGCCGTCGATCTGACCACCACGACCCGACGACGTCACACCGAACACGACGTCGTCCGAACCTGCATACAGCGCCAGAACCAGCGCCCAGGCACCCTGCACCACCGTGTTCAACGTCAGCCGATGACGCCGCGCGAACCCCGCGAGCCCCTCACCCGCCACCGCCGCCGGCAACCGCAGATGCAGCTCCTCCAGGCCCTCCTCACCGGTCGCCCGTTCCACACCCAGCGACGTCACCTCGCCGAACCCGGCCAGCCGCCCAGCCCAGTACTCCCGCGCAGCCTCCTCGTCCTGACCCGCCACCCACGCCGCGAACTCACGAAACGGCGCCCGCGCACCCAACTCAGGCCGCCGCCCGGCGCGGAAAGCGTGATAGGCCTCCAGGACCTCGCCCAGGACGATGGGCACACTCCACCCGTCCAACAGCAGGTGGTGATAGCTCCACACCAACTGATGCCGGCCCTCACCCAAACGCACCAACGCCAGACGAACCAGCGTCGACGCGGCGAAGTCCGCACCACGCGCCCAGTCGGCCTCCAGGTGAGCGGAGATCGCGTGGCGCCGCTCCTCCTCGTCGAGGTGGGCGAGATCCAGCACTTCCAGGGGCAGGGGTACGGAGCGGGAGACTACCGCGAGCGGCTGCGGCACGCCGTCCGAGACGACCGCGGTGCGCAGCACCTCGTGCCGGGAGAACGCCACCTCCCACGCCCGCTTCAGGGCGTCGAGGTCCAGATCGCCTTCCAGCATCAGGCCGTTCTGCGCCCAGTACATGCCGGGGTCGGCCGAGAGGCGCGTGTGGAAGAGCATGCCCTGCTGGAGGGGCGTGAGCGGGTAGATGTCCTCGATCTCGGTCGGCAGGCTCTGCGCGACACGGTCGAGCGCGGCCTGGTCGATCTGCGCGAGCGGGAAGTCGGACGGCGTGTACCCGCCGGTCTCCGGGCGGCAGCAGTACTCGATCAGCTCGGCCAGCACCTCGACGTACCGCTCCGCGAGCCCGGTGATCGTGGCCTCGTCGTGCACCTCGGCGCCGTACGTCCACACCATCTCCAGGCGACCGTCGGCCACCTGGCTGTTGACGTCGATCAGGTACGAGCGCTCGTTCTGCGACGACTCCCCCTCGCCGAGGGAGCCGGGCAGCGGCCGGAAGCGACCGCCCCGCCTTTCCTGTGTGCGTCCGGCGTCGGAGGCCTCATCGGTGTCGTCCGGTCGGCGGCTGGACTGTCCGAGGTAGTTGAAGCCGACCTCGGCATGGCCCTGCGGGACCCAGTCGGTGAGGTGACGCAGGAGACCGTAACCCAGACCCTTCCGAGGGACGCCCCGCAGGTACTCCTTCGTACGGCGCAGGAGCGCACCCAGGTCACCGTCGACCAGGCCGGTGAGCTCCACCGGGTGGACGCTGGTGAACCAGCCCACCGTACGGGACACATCGAGATCCGCACCGACGTCCTCACGGCCATGACCTTCCACGTCCACCACGACAGACCGCGACCCGGTCCACTCGGTGAACACCGCACCCAGCACACTCAGCAGCACATCATTGATCTGCGTCCGGAACGCCGCCGGCACCTCACGCAGCAGCCGCTCCGTCAGCACGGCATCCAGGACCACCGACACACGCCGCGCCCCCGACACCGGGTTCGCCCCGCCCTCGAAAACCCGCGGCAAAGGCTCCGCCGCCGCCTCGACGGCCCGCCAGAACCCCGCCTCCGCCACGACCTCCGGCGAACCCGACAACTCCTCCAGACGCCTCGCCCACGCCACGAACGACGACGTCTTCGCCACCAGCTCCACGCCGCCAACACCCTGCTCGACCTGCGCATACGCCGACGCCAGATCCTCAAGCAACACCGGCCAGGACACCGCGTCCACAACCAGGTGATGAGCGACGACCAGGACTATCTGCCCCCGACCACCGAGCTCGAAGACCGCCACCCTGAAGAGTGGTCCCTGCTCCAGGTCAAGGCCCGCCTGGATCTCGGTGGCCCGCGCCTCAAGGAACTCCGCCTCCTCCTCACCTGCGACGCCCCTCGCGTCGACGACCGTGACCACGTCCGACGTCTCAGCGGCCACCACATGCCCGACCCACGCCCCCTCCCGCCGCACGAACCGGGAACGCAACGCATCATGCTGCCCGACCAGCGCACCCACCGCCGACCGCAGCAACCCGACATCAACCCGCCCCTCGACCTCCACCACCGTCGACTGATTGAAATGCCCCGCCTGCGGCAACCCCCGCCCCAAAAACCACCGCTGAATCGGAGTGAGCGGGAACTCACCCACCACCAAACCCTGCTCGGCAACAACCCCACTCCCGGACGACGCCACCGACGCCAGCCCCGCCACCGTCTGATGATCGAACAGCTGCGCCACCGTCACGTGAACACCCAGCTCACGCGCCCGAGCCACCACACGGATACTCACGATCGAATCCCCGCCGAGCTCGAAGAAGTTGTCCTCGACCCCAACCCGCACCACACCCAGAACCTCAGCCCACACCTCCGCCAGGACCCGCTCCACCCCGGAACGCGGCGCGACGAACTCCCCCGCCACACCCGCCCACGCGCTGTCAGGGTCGGGCAAGGCGGCACGGTCGAGCTTCCCGTTCGGAGTCAACGGCAGGGCCGCAAGCTCCACGAAGACGGACGGGACCATGAAGGCGGGCAGCCGACTGCCGGCGTATGCGCGCAGGTCGGTGACGGAGGGAATACCGGTCGTCTGGTCGGCGGGAACGAGGTAGGCCGCCAGGCGTCGGTCTTCGACCTCGCCGAAGGCGGCGACGACGGCGGTGCGGATCTGCGGGTGGTCGGCCAGGACGGCCTCGATCTCACCCGGCTCGATACGGAAGCCGCGGACCTTGACCTGGCTGTCGGCCCGCCCGACGAAGTCGAGCTGCCCGTCCGGCAGCCAGCGCGCCCGGTCGCCGGAGCGGTACATGCGCGTGCCGTCGGCGGTGATGGGGTCGGCCACGAACCGCTCCGCCGTCAAACCTGGGCGAGCCCGGTAACCGCGGGCGACCTGGAGACCGGCGATGTACACCTCACCGGCCACACCCACCGGCACGGGGTTCAGCCGATCGTCGAGCACGTACAGACGGGCGTTGGCCACCGGCGCACCGATCGCGGGCGCACCGGTGAGAAGGTCCGGGTCCACGACACCGGTGGTCACCATGACGGTCGACTCAGTCGGCCCGTACGTGTTCACAAGGCGTCGGCCGGACGACCAGGCACGAGCCACCGGCTCGGTGAGGCGCTCCGCACCGAGCAGCAGCGTCTGGACGCCGGGCACTTCCTCCGGGTCCAGGACACCCAGCAGGGACGGGACGACACTCGCCGCGCGCACAGCCTCGGCCCGCAGCATCGACGTCAGAAGCGCCGCCCCGGCCCGCTCCTCCGACGTCGCCACCACCAGGACACCACCCGAGGCGAGCGTCACCGCCACGTCGAGAACAGCCGCGTCGAAACTGAACGACGCGAACTGCAGCATCCGCACCCCCGCACCCGCTTCGAGGACCGGAGCCAGCGCCGACACCATGCCCACCACGCTGCCGTGCGCGACCTGCACACCCTTCGGCCGGCCCGTCGAACCCGACGTGTAGATCACATACGCCAGCTGGTCAGTGGCCGAAGTCGTCACCTCCGGCGCCTCCGCCGGCAGGGACGCAAGGGTGTCCCGTACGGCCGGATCATCCAGCCACACACCCTGCTCGACGGGCAGCCCCTCCACGAGGGAACGCTCGCCCACCACGACCCGCACACCCGCATCCGCGAGCATGAACCCAAGCCGGTCAGCCGGATATTCCGGATCCAACGGCAGATACGCGCCACCCGCCTGCCAGACACCGACCATGGCCGCCACCATGTCCACACCACGCGGCAGACACAGCCCCACCACCGACTCGGCACCCACACCCACCGACCGCAGGAGATGCGCCAGACGGTTGGACCGCGCCATCAGCCCTCCGTACGTCAGCGACTCCCCACCGGCCACCACAGCCACCGCATCCGGGGACGTGACGGCCCGCTCAGCGATCAGCTCATGCACCCCACGCACCACCGGCAGCTCCGCCGCCGACGCGTTCCACCCCTCCACCACCAGCTCACGCTCACCCGCCGACAGCACCGGCAGCTCACCCACCCGGCAGTCCGCTTCCTCAGCCACGGCCTCCAAAAGCGTGACCAAGTGACCGGCCAACCGCTCCACCGTCGTGCCGTCGAACAGCGCAGTGCTGTACTCGATCGTGCCCGTCAGGCTTCCGTCGGCGTCGCTCATCGTCAGCGCCAGGTCGAACTTCACCGGCAGCTCGCTCGCGCCCAGGTCGTCCGCGGCGTCGGCCCGACCGCCGGGGCCCTCGCCCGCCGCCTCCTCGGTGGTGCCGTCCGGCTCCCCGGCCACGTAGCTGAACAGGACCTGGAACAACGGGGTCCGGGACCGGTCCCGCTCCGTGACAAGCTCGTCCACCAGCTGCTCGAACGGCACATCCTGATGCGCGTACGCCCCCAGAGCGGTCTCCCGCACCCGGCCCACCAGCTCGCGGAACGACGGATCACCCGACAGATCCGTCCGCAGCACCAACGTGTTCACGAAGAACCCGATCAGGTCCTCCGTCTCGGCACGGTTCCGGTTCGCGACCGGCGACCCGACCACCACGTCGTCCGACCCCGCGTACCGCCCCAGCAGCACGTCGAATGCCGCCAGCAGCGTCATGAACATCGACGCGCCGCACTCACGCGACAGCTCCCGCAGCGCCTCGGCCGTCCCCGCCGACACACTGAACCGCCGCACCGCACCCGCGGAGGAACGGACCGCCGGACGCGGCCGGTCGGCGGGCAGCTCTAGCTCGGGCACGTCGGCCAACGCGGCGCGCCAGTAGGAGAGCTGGGCTTCGAGGACATCGCCCGTCAACCACTCCCGCTGCCACGCCGCGAAGTCCGCGTACTGCACGTTCAGCGCCGGCAGCGGGTCCGGCTCTCCCGCGCGGAAGGCGTCGTACAGGGCGGCCAGCTCGCGTCGCAGGATCTGGCCCGACCACTCGTCGGAGACGACATGGTGCATGGTCAGCGCGAGGACGTGCTCGTCGGGCCGTACGCGGATCAGCGTGGCGCGGATCAGCGGCCCGACGGCCAGGTCGAATGGGGTGACGGCGTCCGCGAGCATCACCTCGCGGGCCGAGGCGAGCGGGTCGGCGTCGCCGGACACGTCCGTGAGCACGAGCGGGAACGGCTTCGGCTCGTCGATGACCTGGTGCGGCACGCCGTCCGCACCGGCCACCAGGCGCGTCCGCAGCACCTCGTGCCGGGTCACCACCGCGGTCAGCGCCTCGCTCAGGGCGGCGATGTCCAGGTCGCCGGCCCAGACGATCGCCTGGGGCACGTTGTACTCGGCGGAGCCGGGCTCCATCTGGTCGAGGAACCACAGGCGCTGCTGCGCGAACGACAGCGCCAGCGGCTCGTCCCTGTCGGCCACCGTCATGGGCGGCACGGCGGCGACCATCTGGTTGCCGGCCCGGTCGACCACCGCGGCCAGCTCTCGTACCGTCGGGTGGTCGAACAGCACGGCCAGCGGGATCTCGGCCGCGAACACCTCCCTGATGCGGGAGACGACCTGGGTGGCGAGCAGCGAGTGCCCGCCCAGCTCGAAGAAGTCGTCGGCCGCGCCGATCTCGTCCACGCCCAGCACCGCGGCCCAGACCTCGACCAGCAGCTGCTCCGTCACGCTCGCGGGCGCGACGAAGCCGGTCATGCCCTGACGGAAGGCGTCCGGAGCCGGAAGCGCGGCTCGGTCGACCTTGCCGTTCGGCGTGAGGGGCAGCGCGGCCAGCTCGACGAACACGGAGGGAACCATGAACCCGGGGAGCCGCTCGCCCACGAAGGCCCGCAGCTCACCGATGGCAGGGATTCCTTCCTCCTGGTCCGCCGGCACCACATGTGCCACCAGCCGGCGGTCCCCTTCCACGCCCTCGACCGTGACGACCGCCGTCCGCAGCGCGGCGTGCGCGGCCAGGACCGTCTCGATCTCACCCGGCTCGATGCGGAAGCCTCGGATCTTGACCTGGTCGTCCACCCGGCCCACGAACTCCAGCCGTCCGTCCGCCAGCCACCGGACCTGGTCACCGGTGCGGTACATCCGCGACCCGTCCGCAGCGAACGGGTCGGCGACGAAGCGCTCACCCGTCAGGTCCGCCCGGCGCCCGTACCCCCGCGCCACGCCCACACCGGCGATGAACAGCTCACCCAGTACGCCGACCGGCACCGGACGCAGCTGACCGTCGAGGACGTAGGCGCGGGTGTTGGCCATCGGCGCACCGATCGGCGGCACGCCCTCCTCCTCCGGGTCGAGGACGGCGATGCTCGCGCAGACCGTCGCCTCGGTCGGACCGTACGCGTTCAGCAGCCGGTACTCGCCGCGCCAGCGCGCGGCCGCGGCCTCCTCCAGCCGTTCACCGGCGGTGACGAGAGTCCTCAGACCGGCCAAATCGGCCGGCTCAAGCACGGCCAGCAGCGACGGCGGCAGCGTCGCCACCCGCACATCCTTCTCCCGGACCAGCCCGGCCAGCGCCCGCGGCTCGCCCCGCTCCTCCGCCGTCGCCACGACCAGCCGGCCACCGGCCGCCAACGTCACCACGACCTCGGACACGGCAGCGTCGAAACCGAACGGGGCGAACTGCAACACCCCGTCCCCCTCACCGACCCCGAACGCACGAGCCTGCGCCTGCGCCAGGTTCACCACACCCCGGTGCCCGACCTGCACACCCTTCGGACGGCCCGTCGAACCCGACGTGTAGATCACATACGCCAGCTGGTCGGGAGACATCGTCACCCCGGGCGCACTCGCCGGAAGCTCCGCCAGCGCGGCCACGACCGCCGGAGCATCGACGACCACCGTCCGCAGACGCCCGACCGGCAGTTCGTCGACCAGCTCCTCGGTGCCCACGAGCACCGTGGCCCGGCTGTCGCGCAGCATGAACCCCAGCCGCTCCGCCGGGTACTCCGGATCCAGCGGCAGATACGCCCCGCCCGCCCGCCATACCGCCAACACGGCCACGACCATGTCGATCCCGCGGGGCAGGCACAACGCCACCACCGACTCCGAGCCGACACCCACCGACCGCAGGTAGTGCGCCAGACGATTCGCCCGGCCCATCAACTCCGCATAGACGACGGCATCTTCACCACACACCACAGCCACAGCATCCGGCGTCCGCGCAGCCCGCGCGGCGATCAGCTCATGCACGCCACCCGCCACAGGCAGCGGCTCAGCCGTCGCGTTCCACTCGTCCACCAGGACGTCGCGCTCGTCGGCGGTGAGCACGGGCAGCTCGCCCACGCGCTGTTCCGCGTCGTCGACCACCGCGTCCAGCACGGACAGCAGGTGTCGGGCCATCCGCTCGACCGTCACGGCGTCGAACAGAGCGGTGCTGTACTCGATCACGCCCGACAGCGCGCCACCACCGTCCGTCAGCATCAGCCGGAGGTCGTACTTGGCGACGACGTCGCCCGCGACGCGCCCCAGGGCCAGGCCGTCGTCCGTGCCGTCCTCTCCCGCGTCGCGCGGGCGGTCGTGGGACGGGTCGCGCGAGTCACGGCCCCCGCCCTGCCGGCCGTCCTCGGTGAAGTAGTTGAACAGCACCTGGAACAGCGGGCTGCGCGACCGGTCCCGCTCCGTGACGAGCTCGTCCACCAGCTGCTCGAAGGGCAGGTCCTGGTGCGCGTAGGCGTTGAGGGCCATCTCCCGTACGCGGGCGAGGAGTTCCTCGAACGTCGGGTCACCGGACAGGTCGGTGCGCATGACGAGGGTGTTGATGAAGAAGCCGATCAGTTTCTCGGTCTCGGCACGGTTCCGGTTGGCGACCGGCGTGCCCACCGCCACGTCGTCCGTGCCCGCGTAACGGGCGAGGAGGACGTCGTAGGCCGCCAGCAGGGTCATGAACATCGTCGTGCCGCTGCGCCGGCTCAGCTCGCGCAGGCCGTCGGCCGTCCGCGCGGGCACGGTGAACTGCACCATGGCACCGGCCGGCGACCAGACCGCCGGCCGCAGCCGGTCGGTGGGCACGTCGAGAGGCGAAACTCCGGTCAACTGCCGTCGCCAATAGGTGAGTTGTCCGTCCAGGACCTCGCCGTCCAGCCACTGCCTCTGCCACACCGCGAAGTCCGCGTACTGCACGGCCAGCGGCGGCAGCGGGTTCGGGCGCCCGGCCCGGAACGCCTCGTAGGAGAGCAGGAGTTCGTCGTGGAAGATCCGCTTCGACCACTCGTCGAAGGAGACGTGGTGCATCGACAGGGCCAGGACGTGCTCGTCGGGAGCCAGCCGGATCAGCAGAGCCCTGATCAGCGGGCCGCCCGCGAGGTCGAAGGGCTGCGCCGCGTCCGCGGCCATCAGCGCCCACACAGCCCAACCTCGGTCCTGCGCGCCCGACATGTCGGCCACCGGCAGCGGCAGCGGTGCCGCCGGGTCGATCACCTGGTGCGGCACACCGTCGTCGCCGGCCACGAGTCGCGTACGCAGCACCTCGTGCCGGGCGACGATCGCGTTCAGGGCGGCCCCGAGCGCGGGCATGTCCAGCACCCCGCCGAGCCGGATCGGCATGGGTACGTTGTACTCGACCGATCCGGGGTCGAGCTGGTCGAGGAACCACAGGCGCTGCTGCGCGAAGGACAGCGGCAGCCGCTCGTTGCGGTCGGCGACGGTCATCGGCGGCGCCTGGTCGGCCGCGGCCGTCGACTCCGCCTTTCGGTTGACGAGCAGCGCGATGACCTCGTCGCGGCAGGCCTGGAGCTGGGTCCGGAGCTCCTCGGTGAGCACGCCCTTGGGCGCGAAGATCCGCAGCCTTCCGTCGACGACACTGAAGCGGACGCCGATGTTCTCAAGCTTCTGCAGGAGCCCCGCAGGGGAGATGGACATTCAGAGAACCCCGTTCTCGTCGGACTCTGCACCCTGCGGGTAGCTGTCCAGGCTCTGGACGACTTCGTCTTCCGGCATGTGGTCGATCTCGTACCAGATGAGCTGTTCGACCACGGCGGCCAAGCCCCGCACCGTGGGGTGGTCGAAGAGGGCCGACAGTGGGATCTCGAGCTCGAAGGCTTCCCGGATGCGCGAGGTCACCTGCGTGGCGAGCAGCGAGTGCCCGCCCAGCTCGAAGAAGTTGTCCGTGGCGCCGACCCGGTCCACCCCGAGCACCTCGGCCCAGAGCCGGGCCAGCGCCTCCTCCGCGTCACCCGACGGAGCCACGAACTCCTCGAGTTCCGGCCTCTCCCCGTCCGGTTCGGGCAGGGCCGCACGGTCGAGCTTGCCGTTGGGGCTCAGCGGTAGGGCCGCGAGCTCCACGAAGGCCGGCGGAATCATGAAGGCCGGCAGCCATCTCGCCGCGTACTCCCGCAGCTCGCCGACGGACGGGATGCCGGCGGTCTGGTGGGCGGGGACGAGGTAGGCGACAAGGCGCCGGTCCTCGACGTCACCGAAGGCGGCGACGACGGCGGAATGGATCTGCGGGTGGTCGGTCAGGACCGCCTCGATCTCACCCGGCTCGATCCGGAAGCCACGCACCTTGACCTGACTGTCGGCCCGCCCGACGAAGTCGAGCCGGCCGTCCGGCAGCCAGCGGGCACGGTCGCCGGAGCGGTACATGCGTGTGCCGTCGGCGGCGAACGGGTCGGCGACGAACCGCTCGCCCGTCAGACCGGGACGCCGGCGGTAGCCACGAGCGACCTGCGGACCGGCGATGAACAGCTCGCCGGGGACGCCGACGGGCACGGGCCTCATCGACCCGTCCAGGACGTAGAGCCGGGCGTTGGCGACCGGGGAACCGATCGCCGGCATCCGCTGGAGATCCGGGGGGACGGCGCCGGCGGTCACCATGACGGTCGACTCGGTCGGGCCGTACGTGTTCACGAGGCGCCTGCCGGACGACCAGGCACGAGCCACCGGCTCGGTGAGGCGCTCCGCACCGAGCAGCAGGGTCTGGACGCCGGGCACTTCCTCCGGGTCCAGGACACCCAGGAGGGACGGGACGACGCTCGCCGCGCGCACAGCCTCGGCCCGCAGCATCGACGTGAGCAGGCCCCCCTCGGCCCGCTCCTCCGACGTCGCCACCACCAGGACACCACCCGAGGCGAGCGTCACCGCCACGTCGAGGACGGCCGCGTCGAAGCTGAAGGAGGCGAACTGCAGCATCCGTACGCCCGGACCGGCGTCGAGGACCGGAGCCAGGGCCGACACCATGCCCACGACGCTGCCGTGCGCGACCTGCACGCCCTTCGGGCGGCCGGTGGAACCGGAGGTGTAGATCACGTAGGCGAGTTGGTCAGCGGCCGGAGTCGCCTCGGGTGCCTCCGGCGGCAGCCCGGCCAGGACCTCCCGTACGGCCGGATCATCCAGCCACACGGCCTGGCCGACCGGCAGACCGTCCACGAGGGCCCGCTGACCCACCACGACCTGCACACCCGCGTCCGCCAGCATGAACTCCAGCCGATCGGCGGGGTACTCCGGATCGAGCGGCAGGTAAGCACCACCGGCCTGCCACACGCCGACCATTGCGGCCACCATGTCCAGCCCACGCGGCAGGCAAAGACCGACCACCGAATCGGCACCCACACCCACCGACCGCAGGTGATGGGCCAGACGATTCGCCCGCGCCATCAGCCCGCCGTATGTCAAGGACTCCCCGCCTGCGACGACAGCCACGGCATCCGGGGTCGCCACGGCACGCTCGGCGATCAGCTCCTGCACCCCACGCACCGCCGGCAGCTCCACCGACGACGCGTTCCAGCCCTCCACGACCAGCTGACGCTCGCCCGCCGAAAGAACCGGCAGCTCACCCACCCGCTGCTTGGGGTCCGCGGCGACGGCTTCGAGTAACGCGACCAGGTGGCCGGCCATCCGCTTCACGGTCGCGGCGTCGAACAGCGCGGTGCTGTACTCGATCTGCCCCGCCAGGGCGCCGTCGTGGTCCGCCAGCGCGACGGCCAGGTCGAAGTTGACGGAGGTCGCCGCCAGGGCGTCGACCGACGACGTATCGGCGTCGCCCTCGTGCGCGTCGGGCCGCTCCTGGCCGTCGCCCTGACCGGGGTTTCCCTCGGGCGTGTAGTTGAAGAACACCTGGAACAGGGGGGTCCGGGACCGGTCCCGCTCCGTCACCAGCTCGTCGACCAGCTGTTCGAACGGCAGATCCTGGTGCGCGTACGCGGCCAGGGCCGTCTTCCGCACCCGGCTGAGGAGTTCGGTGAAGGTCGGGTCGCCCGACAGGTCGGTCCGCATGACCAGCGTGTTCACGAAGAACCCGATCAGGTCCTCCGTCTCGGCGCGGTTCCGGTTGGCGACCGGGGTGCCGACCACGACGTCGTCCGACCCCGTGTACCACCCGAGGAGCACGTCGAACGCGGCGAGTAGCGTCATGGACATCGTCACGCCGTTCTTGCGGGACAGCGCCCGCAAGGCGTCCGCGGCCGGTGCGGGGACGGAGAAGTCGACCGCCGCGCCGTCGGTGGACCGTACCGGCGGGCGCATCCTGTCCGTCGGCAGTTCCAGCGCCGGCAGGTCGGCCAGCTGGTCGCGCCAGTACGCCGTGTGGGTGTCCACCACGTCGCCGGTCAGCCACTGCCGCTGCCACACCGCGAAGTCCGCGTACTGCACGGCCAGCGGCGGCAGCGGGTCCGGCTCGCCGGCCCGGAACGCCTCGTACAGGGCGGTGAGTTCCTCGCGGAGGATGCGTACCGACCACTCGTCGAAGGCCACGTGGTGCACGGCCAGAGCCAGGACGTGCTCGTCGGCGGACGTCCGGATCAGGGTGGCCCGGACCAGCGGTCCGCGGGCCAGGTCGAAGGGGGCCATCACCTCCGCGTTCACGAGTTTCCGGGCGGCCGCGGCCGGGTCGTCGTGACCCGAGACGTCGGCGAGCGGGAGGACGAAGGGGGTCGGCTCGTCGATCACCTGATGCGCGACGCCGTCGGTGCCCGGGACCAGCCTGGTCCGCAGGATCTCGTGCCGCTTCACGACCGCGTCCAGGGCAGCAGTCAGTGCCTCGATGTCGAGGTCGCCGGGCCGGCGCACCAGCAGGGGCACGTTGTACTCGGTGGATCCGGGATCCAGCTGGGCCAGGAACCACAGGCGCTGCTGCGCGAAGGAGAGCGGGAGGTCGTGGTCCCGGCTCGTCGCCGTGATGGGCGGTGCGGTGACCGCTTCGTCCGAGCTGACGACGGCGTCGGACAGCTCGCGGACCGTGGGGCGGTCGAACAGCGCCGAGAGGGGGACCTCGGTCGCGAACACGGACCGGATGCGCGAGACGACCTGGGTGGCGAGCAGTGAATGTCCGCCGAGTTCGAAGAAGTTGTCGTGGACCCCGACCCGGTCGACACCGAGGACCTGCGCCCACACTCCGGCCAGGAGTTCCTCGGTCGCGTTCGCCGGTGCGACGAATCCCTCGAGCTCGGGCCGTACGCCCTCCGGAACCGGCAGGGCGTCGCGGTCGACCTTGCCGTTCGGCGTGAGGGGCAGCGCCGCCAGTTCGACGTACGCCGAGGGAACCATGAATCCCGGCAGGCTCCGCCCCACGAACTCCCGCAGCACGCCCACCGCCGGAACACCCTCAGCCTCGTCGGCCGGCACCACATATGCCACCAACCGGCGATCCGCGCTCTCCCCGAAGGTCGAAACGACTGCGGTACGGATCTGCGGGTGGTCGGTCAGGACCGCCTCGATCTCACCCGGTTCGATCCGGAAACCACGCACCTTGACCTGGTCATCCGCCCGGCCCAGGAACTCCAGCCGGCCATCGGCTTGCCACCGCACCCGGTCACCCGACCGATACATTCGCGAACCGTCGCCCGCGAACGGATCGGCAACAAAGCGCTCCGCCGTCAAACCAGGACGACCCCCATAACCCCGAGCGACCTGCGGCCCGGCTATGAACAACTCACCCACGACACCGACCGGGACCGGATTCATCAACCCGTCCAGCACATAAAGCCGCGTATTCGGCAGCGGCCCACCAATAGGCACCGCGCCCTCGTCAATGCCTGCGGCAGGGGTCAGCACACCATATGTCGAGTCGACCGACGCCTCGGTCACCCCGTACGCCGACAACAACCGCACCCCGTCGCCGAGTACACCCCGAGCCCGCGCGACCGAGCCCCACCGCCACACATCGGTCGTCACGACGACCAAGCGCAGCCCGCTCAGCCCCAGACCCGCCGCCGAACCGCCACCCTCGACGAACCTCACCAACTCGTCCACATATCGCGGCGCACACTCCAGCGCGTTCACCCGGGCGCCCGCGAGGACGTCCACCCACTCGTCCACATCCACCTGCAGGCCCACCCGACCCAGCACCAGCACCCCACCCGAACACAACGACCGCACCACATCGCCGGTGAACACATCGAAACTCGCACTCGCCACCGACAACCACCTCAACGCCTCCCCACCGAAATGAGCCACCTCCCAACCGGCGAACAACGCCACCAGAGAACCATGAGAAACCAACGTCCCCTTGGGACGCCCCGTCGATCCCGACGTATAAATCACACCCGCCAACTGGCCACCGGACACAGCCTCCACCGCACCGGAATCCACCGGGAATTCCCCTGCCACGTCCTCAAGCCACACCACCGAATTCACCACATCGCCCAGACCAAGAGGCCCGACAACCCCCCGCTCCCCCACCAGAACCTCAACCCCGCTGTCCGCCAGCATGAACTCCAGCCGCTCCACCGGATACTCCGGATCCAGCGGCAAATACGCCCCACCCGCCAGCCACACAGCGAGAATCGCCACCACCGAATCCACGCCGCGCGACACGCACAGACCCACCACCGACTCCGCGCCCACACCCACCGACCGCAGGTGCCCCGCCAGACGATTCGCCCGAGCCATCAGCCCGCCGTACGTCAACGACTCCTCACCCACCACCACGGCCACCGCATCCGGAGACACCACCGCATGCCGGGCGATCAGCTCGTGCACGCCACCCGCCGCCGGCAGCTCGACCGACGACGACGCGTTCCACCCCTCCAGCACCAGCTCACGCTCGGCCGCAGACAGAACCGACAGCTCGCCCACCCGCACACCCGCATCGGCGACGATCGACTCCAGGACGCGCGCGATGTGGCCGGCCATCCGGTCGATCGCGTCGGCGTCGACCTGGGAGCGGTCGTAGGACACCTTGATCTGCAGCTCACGGCCGGAGCTCGCGGTGACGCTCAACGGGTAGTTGGCCTGCTCGCGGCCGTAGTTCATCCCGGCGCGCAGGCCGCTCGCCGCCGCGTTCCGCTCTTCCTCCTCCAGGTCCTGGACCGGGAAGTTCTCGAAGACGAAGAGGCTGTTGAACAGGGGCTTGCCGGCGGGCAGTTCGCTGCAGGACGCGATCGTCACCAGTGGGGTGTGCTCGAACTGCCGGGCCCGTACCTGCTCGTCCTGCAGGCGGGTCAGCCAGGCCGTGAGCAGCTCGTCGCGGTCGACGCGGATCCGGACGGGTGTGGTGTTGAGCAGCATGCCGACCATCGACTCCATGCCGTCGAGCTGGCCGTCGCGGCCCGACGTGGTGACGCCGAACATGACGTCGTCGCCGCCCGAGTACAGGGACATGACGATGGCCCAGGCGGCCTGCACGACGGTGTTCGGTGTGAGTCGGTGGCGGCGCGCGAACTCGGTGAGCCCGGTGCCGGCCACCTCGGCGGACAGCGGTATGAGGGCCTCGCCGGGTCCCTGGTCGCCGGTGGCGTGCTCGATGCCCAGGGACGTCGCCTCGGTGATGCCGGCGAGGCGCTCGCGCCAGTACGCACGGGCGGCGTCGAGGTCCTGGCGGGACACCCAGCCCACGAAGTCCCGGAAGGGCCTGCGCGTCGGGAGCCACGGCTCGCCGCCCGCGCGGAACGCGCGGTAGGCGTCCATCAGTTCGGCTGCCACGATGGGGGCGCTCCAGCCGTCGAGGAGCATGTGGTGGTAGCTCCACACCAGCTGGTGGCGGTCGGCGGCGAGGGCGATGACGGCGATCCGTACCAGGGTCGGGGCGGCGAAGTCGGCGCCGCTCTCCCAGTCGGAGGTGAGGTAGGAGTCGACCGCCTCCTGGCGGTCGGCCTCGTCCAGGTGGGACACGTCGATGAACCGGAGCGGCAGCGGGACCGACCGGGACACCACCGCGAGAGGCGTCGCCGCGCCCTCGCGTACGACGGTGGTGCGGAGCACCTCGTGCCGGGTGAACATGAGCTCCCACGCCCGGCGCAGGGCGTCCTGGTCGAGCTCGCCCTCCAGGAGCATGCCGTCCTGCACCCAGTACATGCCGGGCTCGTCGGCCAGCTCGGTGTGGAAGAGCATGCCCTGCTGCAGGGCGGTCAGCGGGTAGATGTTCTCGATCGCCCGACCTCTTCGGCCTGCAGCCGCGTCGAATGCCGTCATCACGCACCTCCGGAATCGGCGATCTCACCGGTGTGGTCGGGTGAGTCGAAGCGCTGTCGTATGAGGTCGAGCAGGTCCTGGTCGACGTCGGCCAGGGGGAAGTCGGACGGCGTGTATCCGCCGGCCTCGGGGCGGCAGCAGTACTCGATGAGGTCGTCGAGAACCTTGAGGTAGCGCTGCGCGAGGCGGAGCACCGTCGCACGGTCGTGCACCTGATCGCTGTACATCCAGACCAGCTCGAGCCGGCCCAGCGCGATCTGGCTGTTGATCTCGATGAGGTGGGTGCGGAGACCCTGCGCCGGCTGCGAGTCGCCGAGCGCCCGGCCGGTCGGTGCGAACCGTCCGCCGGAGCCGTCGGCCCGGCCGACCGCCTGGCCCGTCTGACCGAGGTAGTTGAAGGCGAGCTCCGCGCCCGCCCCCGGGGTCCAGTCGGTCATGTGGCGCAGGAGGCCGTAGCCCTGGCCCTTGCGCGGAATCTCCCGAAGGTACTCCTTCGTGCGGCGGAGTCCGTCCCCGAGGGATCCGCCGGAAGTACCGCCGAGGACCACGGGGTACACGCTGGTGAACCAGCCGACGGTCCGCGAGATGTCGATGTCGCTTCCGACGTCCTCGCGGCCGTGGCCCTCCAGGTCCACGACCACCGACGGGGCCTGGCACCATTCCGTGAGCACGGTGCCCAGCGCGCTCAGGAGCACGTCGTTGATCTGCGTCCCGTACGCGCTCGGCACCTCGCGCAGCAGGCGCTCGGTCTGGTCGGGGCCGAGCGTGACCGACAGTTCCTGGACGGACGCGAGGGTGTTCGCGCCGTCGCGGTCGCGCGGCATCGTGCCGCCCTCCGCCTCCGCGGCCCGCCAGTACGGGGCTTCCGCGGCGAGTTCGGCGGACGCCGCCAGCTCCGTCAGGCGCTGGGTCCAGCTCATGTACGAGGTCGTCTTCGCCGGCAGCTTCACGGGGAGTCCGCGCTCGATCCGGCCGTAGGCGGATGCCAGGTCCTCGAGGATCACGGCCAGGGACACGGCGTCCACGACCAGGTGGTGGGCCACGAGGAACAGCAGCTGTCCGCGGTCACCGCGGTCGAACACCACGACGCGCAGGAGCGGGCCGTCCGCCAGGTCGAGGCCGGCCTGCGCCTCGTTGCCGCGGGCGTTCAGGAACGCCCACTCCTCCTCGTCGTCCAGGCCGGAGCTCCGGATGACCTGGACGCGGTCGGCCCGCTCGGCGGCCGTCATCCGGCCGACCCAGGTGCCGCCCTCCTCGCCGTCCCCTTCGGTCTCCCGGACGAACCGGGACCTCAGCGCGTCGTGCTGTTCGAGCACGGCCGCCACGGCGGCGCGCATCAGGTCGGGGTCCACCGGCTGGGTGACGTCGAGGAGCATCGACTGGTTGAAGTGATCCGGCCGGTCCAGACCCTGCGCGAAGAACCACCGCTGGATCGGGGACAGCTCGAAGTCACCTGTCACCAGGCCCTGTTCGGCCTGGGCTGCGCTCTGCGCCTCGGCCACCGAGGCGAGGCCGGCCACCGTCTGGTGGTCGAAGAGCTGCGCGACGGTGACATGGATGCCGTGCTCCCGCGCCCGGGCCACGACCTGGATGCTGATGACGGAGTCACCGCCGAGTTCGAAGAAGTTGTCGTGCACTCCGACCCGGTCGACGCCCAGGACCTGCGCCCAGACACCCGCGAGGAGTTCCTCGGTCGCGTTCGACGGCGCGACGAACTCCTCCAGCTCGGGGCGCACACCGTCCGGAACGGGCAGCGCGTCGCGGTCGACCTTGCCGTTCGGCGTCAACGGGAGGCCCGCCGACTCGACGAACACGGAAGGAACCATGAAGCCGGGAAGGCTCCGGCCCACGAACTCCCGCAGCTCACTCACCGGCGGAAGACCCGCACCAGGCTCGGCCGGCACCGCGTAGGCCACCAGTCGACGGTCCGAACCGTCGCCGAAGGTTGTCACGACGGCGGTGCGGATCTGCGGGTGGCCGGCGAGGACCGCCTCGATCTCGCCCGGCTCGATCCGGAAGCCCCGGACCTTGACCTGCTGGTCGCCACGGCCCAGGAACTCCAGCCGGCCACCGGCCGGCCACCGCACACGGTCGCCCGACCGGTACATGCGGCTGCCGTCGGCGGCGAACGGATCCGCGACGAACCGCTCCGCCGTCAAACCGGGCCGGCCCCCATAGCCGCGAGCGACCTGCGGACCCGCGATGAACAACTCGCCCACGACACCGACCGGTACCGGATTCAGGAGCCCATCCAGCACATAGAGCCGCGTATTCGGCAGCGGGCCGCCAATAGGCACCGCACTCTCACCGACGCCGTCAGGCACGGGCGTCAACACACCGAACGTCGAGTCGACCGACGCTTCTGTCACACCGTACGCCGACAACAACCGCACGCCGTCACCGAACACACCCCGAGCCCGCGCGACCGAGCCCCACCGCCACACGTCCGTCGTCACCACGACCAGACGCAGACCACCCAGGCCCAGCCCCGCCGCCGAACCGCCATCCTCGACGAACCCCACCAGCTCGTCCGCGTACCGCGGCGCACACTCCAGCGCGTTCACACCGGCGCCGGCCAGGACGTCCACCCACTCGTCCACGTCGACCTGCAGGCCCACGCGGCCCAACACCAGCGCTCCACCCGAACACAGCGACCGCACCACATCGCCGGTGAACACGTCGAAACTGGCGCTCGCGACCGACAGCCACCTCAACCCTTCCCCATCGAAGTGAGCCACCTCCCAACCCGCGAACAACGCCACCAGAGAACCGTGAGAAACCAACGTCCCCTTAGGACGCCCCGTCGAGCCCGACGTATAGATCACACCCGCCAACTGACCGGAAACGACCGAGGGAGAAACCAGCGGGTGTTGCTCTGTGGCCTCACCGAAAACGTTCTCCAGCCACACCACCGAACCCACGGAACGGTCCAAACCGAGATCCCCGACGACCCTCCGTTCCCCGACCAGAACCTCAACCCCGCTGTCGGCCAACATGAATTCCAGCCGCTCCACCGGATACTCCGGATCCAGCGGCAGATAGGCCCCACCCGCCAGCCACACAGCGAGAATCGCCACCACCGAATCCACGCCCCGGGACACGCACAGCCCTACCACCGACTCCGCACCCACGCCCACCGATTGCAGGTGGCCCGCCAGACGGCTCGCCAGAGCCATCAGCCCGCCGTACGTCAGCGACTCCTCACCCGCCACCACCGCCACCGCGTCCGGAGACACCACCGCGTGCCGGGCGATCAGCTCGTGCACACCTCCGACCGCCGGCAGGGCCACCTCGCCGCCGTCGCCATCGGCCACCAAGCGCTCACGCTCACCCGCCGACAGAACCGGCAGCTCACCCACCCGCACGTCCGCATCGCGGGCGACGCCGTCCAGCACCGTGACGAGGTGACGGCCCATGGTCTCGACCGTCGCCCGGTCGAACAGTGCGGTGCTGTACTCGAGCTCGCCGGACAGACCGCCCTCGCCGGTGTCGCCGAACCTGAGGGTCAGGTCGAAGAGGGCGGTCCGCGTTCCGGCGTCCGTCCCCTTGATCCGTATGTCCTCCCTCGGCCGGCTCTCGCCCTCGGCCTCGCTAGTGCCCTGCGCGAGCAGGCGCGCGCTGTCGCGGGCCTCCTCCGCGGCGTAGGTGAAGAACACCTGGAAGAGCGGGCTGAGGGTCCGGTCCCGCTCGGTGACAAGGTGGTCCACGAGCTGCTCGAACGGCAGGTCCTGGTGCGCGTAGGCGCCCAGGGCCGTGTTCCGGACCCGGCCGAGGAGTTCGGCGAAGGTCGGGTCGCCGGAGAGGTCGGTGCGCATGACGAGTGTGTTGACGAAGAGCCCGATCAGGTCCTCCGTCTCGGCACGGTTCCGGTTGGCGACCGGCGTGCCCACGACCACGTCCTCCGCGCCCGCGTACCGGCTGAGCAGTACGTCGAAGGCGGCGAGGAGCGTCATGAACATCGTGGCGCCGGACTCTCGGGCCACCGCGCGCAGCGCGTCCGCGGTTTCCGCCGACACCGTGAAGCGCGTTGCCGCGCCCTCGGACCGGCGCACGGGCGGACGGGGCCGGTCGGTCGGCAGGTCCAGCTGCGGAAGCCGGGCCAGGTGGGCGCGCCAGTAGTCGAGTTGCCGTTCCAGTTCCGTGCCGTCCAGCCACGTCCGCTGCCAGACCGCGAAGTCGGCGTACTGGACGGGCAGCGGCGGCAGCGGGTTCGGTCGGCCGACGTGGAACGCCTGGTACAGGGCGGTGAGTTCACGCCGCAGGACGCGGCCCGACCACTCGTCGAACACCACGTGCTGCATCGACAGCGCCAGGACGTGTTCGTCAGCGGCGAGCCGGATCAGGCAGGCCCGGACGAGCGGACCGGTCGCGAGATCGAAGGGCACCATGGCGTCCTTCGCGACCAGCTGTTCCGTCGCTCGCAACGGATCTTCGCTGCCGGACACGTCGACCATCGACAGCGGGAACTCGGCGGGCGGGTCGATCACCTGGTGGGCCACGCCGTCCGCGTCCGCCACCAGGCGCGTACGCAGCACCTCATGGCGAGCCATGACCGCGTCCAGCGCGGCACGCAGCGCGTCCACGTCCAGGTTGCCGTCGAGGCGGATGGGCAGCGGCAGGTTGTACTCGGTGGACCCGGGCTCGAGCTGGTCGAGGAACCACAGGCGCTGCTGCGCGAACGACAGCGGCAGCGGCTGGGTACGGTCGATCGGCCTGACCGGCTCCAGGAGGGGCCCTGGCACCGTGTCCTCGACCACCGCGGCCAGGCCTCGTACGGTCGGCTGGTCGAACATGGCCGCCACGGGAACGTCGACGCCCAGTACCTCGCGGATCCGCGAGATCACCTGCGTGGCCATCAGTGAGTGGCCGCCGAGCTCGAAGAAGCTGTCGGTAGCACCGACCCGGTCGAGCCCCAGTACCCCGGCCCAGACGCCGGCGACGAGCTCTTCCGTCGACCCGACCGGAACGACGAAACCCTCGCCCGAGGACTGCTGCACCTCCGGGGCGGGAAGGGCCGAACGGTCCAGCTTGCCGTTCGCCGTCAGCGGCAGCCCGGCCAGCTCGACGAAGACGGACGGGACCATGAACTCCGGCAGCCGCCCGCTCACGGACTCCCGCAGCTCGCCCGCCGGCGGCATACCGACCACCCCATCGGCCGGGACCACATAGGCCGCCAGACGACGATCCGAACCATCACCGAACGCCGCCACCACGGCCGTGCGGACCTGCGGATGACCGGCCAGAACCGCCTCGATCTCACCCGGCTCGACCCGGAAACCCCGCACCTTCACCTGATCGTCCGCACGGCCCACGAAATCAAGCCGCCCGTCCGCCAGCCAGCGGACCACATCACCCGACCGGTACATCCGACTGCCGTCCGCAGCGAACGGATCAGCAACGAACCGCTCACCCGTCAGCCCCGGACGACCCCCATAACCACGAGCGACACCCGCGCCCGCGATGAACAGCTCACCCGCCACACCCACCGGAACGGGACGCAGCTGCTCGTCCAGGACATACACCTGCGTGTTCGCCAGCGGCCTGCCGATCGCCGGCGCACCCTGAGCATCAGGATCCGCAAGGCCCGCACAGGCGATGACCGTGATCTCGGTCGGCCCATACCCGACAAAGAACCTGCGCCCGGGAGCCCACTCCCGCACGACCGCTTCACCGACCCGCTCCGAACCCACGAACAGACTGCCCACACCCGCCAGCGCCGCCTCGTCCAGCACACCCAGCAGCGACGGCGAAACACTCGCCGACACCACACCCTCAGCCCGGACCAGACCCTGCAGCTCCGCCGGCACCCGACGCTGCCCGGACGAGGCCACCACCAGCGCCCCACCACCGGCCAACGTCACCACCACATCCAGCACAGCCGCATCGAAACTCTGCGACGCGAACTGCAACACCCGCACACCCGGCTCCACGCCCAGCGCCGACCGCAACACCAACGCCAGATTCACCACACCCCGGTGCCCGACCTGCACACCCTT
This sequence comes from Streptomyces qaidamensis, assembly GCF_001611795.1. Taxonomy (NCBI): domain Bacteria; kingdom Bacillati; phylum Actinomycetota; class Actinomycetes; order Kitasatosporales; family Streptomycetaceae; genus Streptomyces; species Streptomyces qaidamensis. The sequence goes on from NZ_CP015098.1 coordinate 1,029,065, forward strand.
CGGACGCCCCGTCGAACCCGACGTATAGATCACATACGCCAGCTGATCCGACGCCGTCGTCACCTCGGGCGCACTCGCCGAAAGCCCGGCCAGCACACCCACCACAGCCGGATCGTCCAGCCACACCACACGGCCATGCACCGCATCCACCGGCAGCCCCCCGGCCACCGACCGCTCACCCACCAACACCTGCACACCCGCATCCGCGAGCATGAACTCAAGACGATCAGACGGGTATTCGGGGTCGAGCGGCAGATACGCGCCACCCGCCTGCCACACCGCGAGCACCGCCACGACCATGTCCACCCCACGCGGCAGACACAGACCGACCACCGACTCCGCACCCACACCCATACCGCGCAGGAGATGCGCCAGACGATTCGCCCGAACCATCAACCCGCCATACGTCACCGACTCCCCACCCGCCACCACAGCCACAGCGTCAGGCACCGCAACCGCCCGCTCCGCGATCAGCTCATGCACCCCACCCACCGACGGCAACGCCACACACCCACCATCACCACCCGCCACCAACTCCTCGCACTCACCCACGGCCAGCACCGACAAGTCACCCACCCGCTGACCCGCATCCGCGGCCACCGCCTCCAGCACCGTCACCAGATGCGCACCGAGACGCTCCATCGTCGCCGCGTCGAACAGCGCGGTGCTGTACTGGACCTCACCCGCCAGACCCTCACCGGTGTCCCCGACCCTGACCGCCAGGTCGACGCCTATGAGCATCGGCCGGTCGGCCGAGAAGTCCGCGGTGAGCTCGGCTCCGCCCTCCCACAGGAGGTCGGCCTTCCGCTGGGCCGTGCCGGCCGCGGTGTCCGCCGTGTCGTAGTTGAAGAGGACCTGGAAGAGGGGGCTGCGCGAGCGGTCGCGGTCCACGACGAGGTCGTCCACGAGCTGCTCGAACGGCAGGTCCTGGTGTGCGTACGCGCCGAGGGCGGTTTCCCGTACGCGGCCGAGGAGTTCGGCGAACGTCGGGTCGCCGGAGAGGTCGGTGCGCATGACGAGGGTGTTGACGAAGAAGCCGATGAGACCCTCGGTCTCGGTCCGGTTCCGGTTCGCGATCGGGGTGCCCACGACCACGTCGTCCGTGCCGGCGTAGCGCCCCAGCAGCAAGCTGAAGGCCGCCAGCGACATCATCGACATGGTCACGCCATGCGCGCGGGCGAGGGCACGCAACCGCCCCGCCGTCTGCGCCGGCACGGCGAACTCCACCACTCCGCCGTCAGCCGAGCGGACCGCGGGCCTCGCGCGGTCGGTGGGCAGTTCCAGCGTCGGCAGGCCGCCGAGCCGGTCCCGCCAGTACGCGAGCTGGGCGTCGAGGACGTCGCCCGTCAGCGACTGCCTCTGCCACACCGCGAAGTCCGCGTACTGCACGGGCAGCGGCGGCAGCGGGTCCGGGCCACCAGTCCGGAAGGCGTCGTACAGCGCCATCAGCTCGCGCCGCAGGACCCGCCCTGACCACTCGTCCGACACCACGTGGTGCATCGACAGCGCGAGCACATGCTCCTGCGCCGCCACCCTCACCAGCGTCGCGCGCAGCAGCGGCCCCTGGGCCAGGTCGAACGGCACCTGCGCGTCCGAGGCCACCACGGCCCGTACGGCGACCACCGGGTCCGCCCCGGCCGGCACCTCCACGACCCGCAGGTCGAACGGCGCCGGCTCGTCGATCACCTGGTGCACCACGCCGTCCGCACCGGCCACCAGGCGCGTCCGCAGCACCTCGTGCCGCGCGACCACACCACCCAGCGCCGCATGCAACGCCGCCACGTCCAGGGCGCCTCGCAGGCGCAGGTGCAGCGGGGAGATGAACTCGGTCGATCCCGGATCGAACTGATCGAGGAACCACAGGCGCTGCTGGCCGAAGGAGAGCGGCAGGGCCTGGTCCCGATCGATCCGCGTCACCGGCGGAGCGGTGTCACGCGCCGCGCCCTCGACGACCGCGGCGAAGCCCCGCAGCGTCGGCTCGTTGAAGAGCGCAGACAGCGGAATCTTGACGCCGAACACCTCGCGAATACGGGAGACCGCCTGCGTGGCGACCAGCGAGTGCCCGCCCAGGTCGAAGAAGTTGCCCTCCACGCCGACCCGCTCGACACCGAGGATCTCTGCCCAGACGTCGGCCAGAAGTTCCTCAGTGGTGGTGACCGGGGCCGCGAATTCCTCGACGTCGGCCTGGTGAACCTGCGGTTCGGGCAGTGCGGCGTGGTTGAGTTTGCCGTTGGCGGTGAGCGGCAGTTCGCTCAGTTCCACGAAAACGGACGGGACCATGTATTCCGGCAGCCGGTCACCAAGGAATCCGCGCAGTTCCCCGACCGCGGGAATCCCGGTTTCCCCATCACCCGGGACGAGATACGCCACAAGCCGACGTTCCGCACCCACGCCACTGGCGGTCACCACCGCGGAAGCAATCAATGCGTGACCGACCAGCGCGGCCTCGACCTCACCCGGCTCGATCCGATACCCACGCACCTTGATCTGACCGTCCGCACGACCCACGAACTCCAGCCGGCCATCAGCCAGCCACCGGACCCGGTCACCCGTCCGATACATCCGCCCACCATCCCCGGCGAACGGATCAGCGACAAACCGCTCACCGGTCAGACCAGCACGGCCGACATAACCCCGCGCCACCTGCGAACCCGCAACGAACAACTCACCGACCACACCCACCGGAACCGGGTTCAAAAACCCGTCCAGCACATACACCCGCACATTCCCCAGCGGCCGGCCCAGACCCACCACACCATCCGCGAGACCACCCACGCCCTCGACCAGCTCACCGGCGATCACACCGACCGTCGTCTCCGTCGGCCCGTAATGATTCACCACCACCCGGTCCCCAGCCGCCTCCACCAAAGCGCGCAACCACCCCGCGGACGCGCCCTCACCACCCAGCACCAGACCCCGACGAGGAACCAGCGGAGCGAACTCACCACCACACCCCGCCACCAGCGCCGCCAGATGCGACGGCACCACCTTCACGAAATCAACGCCCGACTCCCGCACGAACCGCGCCACCCCACGCCCGTCCACCGCGACATCGCCATCCACCACATGCAGCACACCACCCGACACCAGACACCCGAACACCACCGTGTTGCCCAGGTCCGTCACCACCGGCTGCAACAATCCGAACCGGCCACCCGCAACGCCCCACCCGGCACGCTCCCCCACCGCAACCACATAACTCGCCAGACCACCATGAGTGACCTGAACACCCTTCGGCCGCCCCGTCGAACCCGACGTATAAACCACATACGCCAACTGCCCGGAATCGGTGTTCACGACGGGAGCGGAAGAGGGCAGCCCCGCCAGCACCGAGGAAACCCCCGCGTCATCGACAACGACCGTCCGCAGCCGCCCGACAGGCAACTCGTCCACCAAATCCTCGGTACCGACCAGCACCGTCGCCCGGCTGTCGCGCAGCATGAACCCCAGCCGCTCCACCGGATACTCCGGATCCAACGGCAAATACGCCCCACCCGCCTGCCACACCCCCACAATCGCCACGATCATGTCGACCCCACGCGGCAGACACAGCGCCACCACCGACTCCGACCCCACACCCACCGACCGCAAGTAATGCGCCAGACGATTCGCCCGACCCATCAACCCGCCATACGACAACGCCTCCCCGCCGGCAACAACCGCCAGCGCATCCGGAACCGCAACAGCCCGCTCCGCGATCAGCCCATGCACCCCACCCACAGCCGGCAGGCCCAGGCCCTCCACACCCGAACCGCCCACCAACAGTTCACGCTCACCGGCCGACAACACCGGCAGCGCACCCACCCGCTGATCAGCATCCGCCGCCACCCCCGACAGCAGCGTCACGAGATGACCACCCAGCCGCTCCACCGTCGCCGCATCGAACAACGCGGTGCTGTACTCGAACTCGGCACCCAGCCTCGCGCCACTGTCACTCAGCACGAGACGCAGATCGAACTTCGCGACAACCCGCTCCGCAGCGCTGCCCGTACGGTCCACCGACCGATCCACCGGACCGCCGGCCGCGTCGCCAGCGCCACCGCCCTCGCTCTCGCTCTCGCTCTCGCTCTCGCTCTCCACGAAGTCGTAGTTGAACAGTGCCTGGAACAACGGCGTCCGCGAGCGATCCCGCTCCGACACCAACGCTTCCACCACCTGCTCGAACGGCACATCCTGATGCGCATACGCACCCAGAGCCGTCTCCCGCACCCGACCCAACACCTCACGGAACGACGGATCACCCGACAGATCCGTACGCATCACCAACGTGTTCACGAAGAACCCGATCAAGCCCTCCGTCTCCGCACGATTCCGGTTCGCCACCGGCGTGCCGACCACCACATCGTCCGACCCCGCATGCCGACCCAGCAGCACCGCGTACGCCGACAACAGCGTCATGAACATCGAGACACCGCACTCGCGCGACAGCTCACGCAGCGACTCGACCGTCTCCTGCGGAATCTCGAACCTGGTCACCGCGCCGACCGTCGACCGGATCGGTGGCCGGGGCCGGTCGGTGGGCAGGTCCAGGGTGGGAGCGCCGTCCAACCGTCGGGACCAGTAGCCGAGTTGGCGTTCGAGTAGCTCGCCGTCGAGCCACTGCCGTTGCCACACGGCGAAGTCCGCGTACTGCACTTCGAGCGGCGGCAACGGGTCGGGCTCGCCGGCGTGGAACGCCGCGTACAGGGTCCCGAGTTCGCGGTGGAAGATCCGGTCCGACCACTCGTCGAAGACGACGTGGTGGATCGCCAGCGCCAGTACGTGCTCCTCCGCGCCGAGCCGGAACAGAGTGGCCCGGACCAGGGGTCCCGCCGCCAGGTCGAACGGCACGGCCGCGTCCACGGCCGCCAGCTCCCGTACGGACTCCGCCGGGTCGAGGCAGTCGGACACGTCCACGACCGGCAGCGGGAACGGCGCCGGCTCGTCGATCACCTGATGCGGCACACCGTCCGCACCGGCCACCAGGCGCGTCCGCAGCACCTCGTGCCGCGCCACGACCCCGCCCAACGCCGCGCCCAGAGCGGCCACGTCCAGGGGCCCGTTCCATGCCACGGGTGACAGCAGGGCGTACTCCACCGCCCCGGGCACCAACTGGTCCAGGAACCACAGGCGCTGCTGGGCAAAGGACAGCGGAAGGGGCCCGTCGGGACGCGGCTCCCATGCACGGCGCGATACCTGCTCTCCCCTGAGGCGTCGCTTCAGCAATTCCCGCTTGGCGTCAGAAAGCATCAGTTGTCCCCTGCAATGAGAAAGCTGAATGTGCGCATGACGGTGCGTCGTCGGGAGAAGCCCCCGCCTCACCATGGCACACCGCTGGATCATTGATCCAGCGGCGTCGTGGCGTATGTGGCGTGCGGTCACCGGCAGTTATTCCGGCACCGTGTTCAACTGCTGCGCGGCGGCGTTTGAACGCACTGTCGCGCGCTCCCGGGGCGCTGTCCGCAGCGGGCCGCGGCGGCCTCTCGCGCCCTGTCCCGCCTTACGGCCGCGTGGCGGCGAGTTCGTACAGATCCGTTCCGGCGAGCTTGGGCTGCTGGTTCACCGCGACGGTGAAGCCGTGCCGTTCGAGGAGGTCGGTCAGGGTCCGGAGCCTGCCGGGTCGTGGACCTCGGCGACGATATGGCCGATCAGCGGCCAGTGGTCGTCCTCGATTCCCGCCAGGACCAGGTGTTCCGCGCGCTCCACGTCGATCTTCAACAGGCTGACCTCCGGCAGGTCGTGGGCCCTGATCAGATCGGACACGGTGAGCGTGGGCACGGACATGTCGATACCGCGGTGCAGATCCTTGACCATCTCGCCGATGTATTCCTCCGGGATTCCGGTGTTGCGCAGAAATACGCGGGTGTTCTCGTCGTCCGCCTGCTGGTCGGCGAACAGCCCGGAGTTTCCGGTCGACCTCGGGTAATAGGTGAATGTCGCCTCGCCGGCCCGGTCGGCCACCGCACTGCGTACGGCGACGGCGCCCGGCAGATGGCTGCGCAGATTCGCCTCCAGACAGGAGAACGTGGTCGGCGCGGGTTCCACGGACACGATCCTGAGATCGGGCGCTTCCCAGCCGAACATCAGCGAGACGATTCCGATGTTCGCCCCGATGTCGAGGACGGTGTCCCGGGCCGCAGCGCGTCCGCGGCCGACTTGTAGAGCCCCGCGTCCACGGCCTCCGCCCACAGGACCTTGGCGCCGGGCTGACGCAGGTGATCCTGCGCCCGTTGGGGAGTTCGTACGTGCTGGTCTGCCCCGTCATGCGGAGTTGCGGGTGATCTCGGCGCTCAGGTACGCGCCCACGGCCTCAGGGGCGAGTGCCGCCCGGTTCGGCCTCGGGACCATGACCTGGGCGCGTCCGCGAGGTCCCGCTCACCGGGCTCTCGATCACCTGGTGCGCGAAGTAGTCCGAGAGGCTCGCGCACGCGGCGCGGAGTCGGCGAAAGAAGGTGGTCCGAACGAGGGCGCGCATGACCGCAGACGCTTGGCGCGGTTCCGGTTGGCGATCTCCTCCGTCGGCTCCAGGCGTCGAAGGCGGCGAGGAGCGTCATGAACATCGTCGCCGGAGCTGGGTGGACTACGAGCGGCCGGGGCCGGTCTCGGGTCCGGGGGTGAGTACGTCACCGGAGAGCCACTCGCTCCATGCCGCGAAGTCGGCGTACTGCAGGGCCAGCGGCTCGAGGGCGGAACGCCTGCCGCGGCGAGTCGGCGACGCGTCGAAGACCACCGCAGCTCTCGTGTCGCAGGCGAACGCGCGAGTCGACCGCCAGGCGAAGGGCTGCGCGGCGGCGCGATGAGGCGCCGGCGAGGGCCGTGAGCCGTCGCGCTACGTAGGAGCTCCCGGACTGCGCGGTCAGCAGGTAGGGGCCCTCCTTCTGCACCCGCAGCATCTCGCCGATGTACGTGGTCGCCATCTCCTCGACGGACGACGGCGGCGCGTCCTCGCCGGTCAGGCCGCGTTCCTGCAACCCGTAGAACCGCTGTCCCTCGGCCAGGTGCCCGGCGACCTCGGCGAACGCGGCGACCTCGCCGGTCAAGCTGCTGCGTGCGTAGCTGCTGCGTACGGTCCGCCATGCACGGGGCGGGCGGCCGCCCGCCGCGGCGTCGGGTGGTCGAAGAGGTCCGACGCGATCCACGTGGATCAGCCCCGACGCGACCGACGGGTGGCGAGCAGCGAGTGCCGCCCAGCTCGAAGAAGTTGTCGTGGGCGCCGATCCGGTCCAACCCGAGCACCTCGGACCAGACACCGCGAGGGCCCCTCCGCCGGGGAGGCCCGGCGGCCGATGACAGCTTCGGATCGGGCTCCATGTCTCCCGGCTCGATCCGGTGGCACGACCAGCTTGCCGTTCGTCCGTGAGCGGCAGCATGTTGACTCGGGCGAAGGATGTCCGGGACCATGTAGGCAGCCGAGCGTGGAGCTCGCCGCAGGTCGGCGCCGCCGAAGACGCCGAACCGCAGGTCGGTGGGCGCGCGGGTCGGTCGGAACAGTTCCGGAGTGGCGCGGGTCACGACCGCCGCTCGGCGGCGTGAGCGCCGCCTCGATCTCGCCCGGCTCGATCCGGAAGCCGCGGACCAGACCTGACCGTCGGAGAAGGCCGACGAATTCGAGCTGGATCACGGGCCACCAGCGGGCGGGGTCGACCCGACGGTACAAGCGCGTGCCGTCGGCGGCGAACGGGACGTTAGCGTGCGGCGACGTGGACACCCTTGGGGCGGCCCGCGCGCGACGACCGGTGCCGCACGTGTACAGCTCGTCACACCGGTGGGTACGGGCATGAGGTGCTCGTCCAGTACGAGGGCCCGGCTCGGCGACGGGCCGGGGTCGTCGACGACGGCCTCCATGCAACGGCGCGACCGTCGCGTCCGCCTGTACGCCGGTCATCACATCGGTGAGTACGTCGGTCAGTGTCGCCGCGTGATGCTGCGGCGTCACCACGCCTTCGTGCCGCTGTCGCCCAGCATGAAGGCGAGCCGCTCGTGACGGGTGCGCCGGGTCGGGGAGAGGTAGCGGCCGCCGCCGCCAGACGCGAGCATGGCAGTGACCATGTCGGCACCGCGGTCCAGGCGCACGTCCGCGACCAGTCTCCGCGGCTCGCCGCGCTCCACCCCGCCGGTGCACGACCACGCCGCCGCCGGAAGCATCAGTCACCGTCGGAGCGTCGAAACTGAACGACGCGAACTGCAGCATCCGCACCCGCCGAAGGTCTCCGGCCACGCCGCGAGGAGGCCCCACGTTAGACCTGGACACCCTTCGGCGGCCCGTCGAGCCCGACGTGTAGATCACGTACGCCAGCTGGTCCCGGCCGAAGTCGTCACCTCGGGCGCCTGGCGGCAGCCGGCGGATCTCGGCGACGGTGCCGGGGTCGTCGACGACGAGCAAGGGCGCCCCGGGCGTCCGCCTGTCGAGCCATCACCGGGTACGACGGCAGTGTCCACGAGATGCTGCTGCCCACCACCACCTTCGTGCCGCTGTCGGCGAGCATGAACTCGAGCCGGTCGGCCGGGTACTCCGGGTCCAGGGCAGGTACGCGCCACCGGCCTGCCAGACCGCGAGCATGCCACGACCATGTCCACCCACGCGGCAGGCACAGCCCCACCACCGACTCCGGGGCCACGCCGGCATACCGCAGGAGTGCGCCAGACGGTCGCCCGAACCATCAACTCCGCGTATACGAGCTGACTGCTCGCCGCCACCACAGCCACCGCGTCGGCGTCAGGCGCCGCCCGCTCCGCGATCAGCTCATGCACCCCCACCGCGGCAGCTCGACCCGCGACGCGTTCCACTCCGCCACCAGCTCACGCTCGGCCCGCCGACAGCACCGGCAGCTCACCACCGGTCGCGTGGGGTCGAGCACACGGCGTCCCAGCAGGTGACGATGTGCCCCGCCATCCGCTCGACCGTCGCCGCGTCGAACAGCGCGGTGCTGTACTGCAGCTCGCCGACGAGACCACCGTGGCCGGCGCGGGAACCGTCGCTGTCGCTGTCGCCCAGCGAGAAGCAGGTCGAACTTCGCCGGGAGACTGCCCGCGAGGAAGTCGGTCGCGAGAGCGTCCGGGCCGAAGAGGTCACCGTCGGCCCGGGAGGGCTCCCGGTTCCCGGGACTCGTACGTGAACAGACCTGGAACAGCGGCGTCCGGGACCGGTCCCGCTCACCGACCAGCTCGTCCACGAGCTGCTCGAACGGCAGGTCCTGGTGCGCGTAAGCCGCGAGAGCCGTCTCGCGCACGCGGCCGAGGAGTTCGGCGAAAGAAGGGTCTCCGGACAGGTCCGTCGCATGACGAGCGTGTTGACGAAGAATCCGATCAGGCCCTCCGTCTCGGCGCGGTTCCGGTTGGCGACCGGCGTACCCACCACCACGTCCTCCGAGCCCGCGTAGCGGCTCAACAGGACGTCGAAGGCGGCGAGGAGCGTCATGAACATCGTCGTCCCGTTCACGCGACAGGACGCGCAGCGCCTCGGCCGTATGCGCGGGCACGGTGAACCGGAGCGCCGCACCCTGGGTGGACGTACCGCCGGCCGGGGCCGGTCGGTGGGCAGCTCCAGTACCGGCGCGCCCGCCAAGTGCCGCGCCAGTAGGCGAGTTGGCCGTCCAGTACGTCACCGGAGAGCCACTGCCGCTGCCAGCGCGAAGTCGGCGTACTGCAGGGCCAGCGGCTGGAGCGGATTCGGCACGCCCGCGCGGAACGCCTCGTAGAGGGCGGCGAGCTCACGCTGGAAACACCTGATCCGACCACTCGTCGAAGACGACGTGGTGCACCGACAGCATCAGGACGTGCTCGTCGGGAGCCACCCGGATCAGCATGGCGCTCGATCGGCGGGCCGTCCGCCAGGGCGAACGGCAGCACCGCATCGGCGGCGACCAGTTCGCGGCGGCGGCCACCGGGTCGCGCTCCGCGGAGACGTCGACGAGCGCGAGCGGGAAGGTGTCAGCCGGCTGGTCGATCACCTGGTACGGGATGCCGTCCGCACCGGCGACCAGCGGGTGCGCAGTACCTCGTGCCGCGCGACGACGGCGCCGAGAGCGGCGGCCAGGGCGCCCACCAGGGGCTTCTCCGCGCAGCCAGACGGGCAGAGCACGTTGTACTCCGGCGGCCCCGGGTCCAGCTGGTCCAGGAACCACAGGCGCTGCTGCGCGAACGACAGCGGTAGCGGCTGCGTACGGTCCGCCACGCCGACGGGCGGCGCGGCGTTCGCCCGGTCGGCGCTCTCCACGGCGGCCTGGCCAGGCCCGCACACGGTCGGCTGGTCGAACAGCAGGTGACAGCGGCGATCTCGACCCCGATCAGCCTCCCGGATCCGCGAGATCACCTGACGTCGCGTGCAGCAATGAGTGCCCGCCCAGCTCGAAGAAGCTGTCCGTCGCACCGACCCGGTCCAGCCCGAGCACCTGTGCCCAGACACCGGCGAGCAGCTCCTCCGGTGGCCGTGACCGGGGCCACGAACGCGTCCCTCGGGCCGCCGCCTCCCGGCTCGGGGAGGGCGGCACGGTCCAGCTTGCCGTTCGGGGTCAGCGGCAGGGCCGCGAGCTCCACGAAGACGGACGGCGAAGGAGGGGAGCCGACTGCCGGCGTACGCGCGGAGCCGGCGACCGACGGGATGCCGCCCGTCTGGCCGGCGGGGACCAGGTAGACGACCAGGCGGCGGTCCTCGACGTCGCCGTTCGCTGCCGATCTGGGGGTGGCCGGTCAGGACCGCCTCGATCTCACCCGGCTCGATCCGGAAGCCGCGGACCTTCACCTGACCAGGCCCGGCCGACGAATTCGAGCTGCCCGTCCGGCAGCCAGCGGGCACGGTCGCCCGACCGGTACAAGCGCGTGCCGTCCGCGGCGAACGGATCGGCGACGAACCGCTCGCCCGTCAGACCAGGCTGACCTCGATAACCGGGGCGACCTGCGGACCGCCCACCTCACCGGCCACACCCACGGGTACCGGGTTCAGCCGGTCGTCGAGCACGTCCCGGGCAGCCACCGGCGCACCGATCGCGGGCGCACCCGTCGAGCCCTCGGGCTCCACCACGCCGCATCACCATGACCGTCGACTCCGTCGGCCCGTACGTGTTCCCATCACCACCGGAACCACATAGGCCGCTCAGACGACGATCCGAAGCATCGACGTCAGAAGCGCCGCCCCGGCCCGCTCCTCCGACGTCGCCACCCCAGGACGCCGCCGGAAGCGAGCGTCACCGCCACGTCGAGAACAGCCGCGTCGAAACTGAACGACGCGAACTGCAGCATCCGCACCCCCGCACCCGCTTCGAGGACCGGAGCCAGCGCCGACACCATGCCCACCACGCTGCCGTGCGCGACCTGCACACCCTTCGGCGGCCCGTCGAACCCGACGTGTAGATCACGGCCAGCTGGTCAGTGGCCGAAGTCGTCACCTCCGGCGATCTCAGGGACGCAAGGGTGTCCCGTACGGCCGGATCATCCAGCCACACACCCTGCTCGACGGGCAGCCCCTCCACGACCTTCGCCCACCACGACCCGCACACCCGCATCCGCGAGCATGAACTCAAGACGGTCAGCGGGATACTCCGGATCCAACGGCAGTACGCAGCCTGCCACACCGCCAGCACCGCCACGACCATGTCCACCCCACGCGGCAGACACAGCCCCACCACCGACTCGGCGCCGACATCCGCGCAGGAGATGCGCCAGACGATTCGCCCGAACCATCAACCCGCCATACGTCACCGACTCCCCACCCGCCACCACAGCCACAGCGTCAGGCGCCGCAACCGCCCACTCCGCGATCAGCTCATGCACGCCGGCCACCGCCGGCAGCTCGACCGACGACGCGTTCCACCCCTCCACCACCAGCTCACGCTCACCCGCCGACAGCACCGGCAGCTCACCCACCCGCTGCCCGGGGTCGAGCACAACGGCGTCCAGCAGAGTGACCAGATGACCCGCCAGGCGTTCCATCGTCGCCGCGTCGAACAGCGCGGTGCTGTACTCGATCTGCCCCGACAGGGTGTCGCCGCTGCCCTCGATCCGGACCGACAGATCGAACTTCGACGGCAGGACGCCGTCCGGGTTGGTGTACACGCCGCCGTCGGCGACATAGCTGAACAGGACCTGGAACAGCGGGGTGCGCGACCGGTCCCGCTCCGTGACCAGCTCGTCCACGAGCTGCTCGAACGGCACGTCCTGATGCGCGTAAGCGCCCAGAGCCGTCTCCCGCACGCGCGCCAGCACCTCGCGGAACGCAGGGTCGCCGGAACCGTCCGCAGCACCAGCGTGTTCACGAAGAACCCGATCAGGCCCTCCGTCTCCGTACGGTTCCGGTTGGCGACCGGCGTGCCCACCACCACGTCCTCCGAGCCCGCGTAGCGGCCGAGGAGCACGTCGAAGGCGGCGAGGAGCGTCACCGACGCGTCGCACGCGACAGGTCGTGCAGCGCCTCAGTCGTCCGCGCCGGCACGCTGAACGCCTGCACCGCACCCGCGGAGGAACGAACCGCCGGACGCGGCCGGTCGCAGGTCGAGTACCGGCGCATGGGCCAACTCGTCGCGCCAGTAGGCGAGCTGGCCGTCCAGGACGTCACCGGACATCCATGCGCGCTGCCAGACGGAGAAGTCGGCGTACTGCACGGGCAGAGGAGGCAGCGGGTTCGGCTCGCCCGCACCCCGACAGCTCATGCTGGAACAGGTGGTCCGACCACTCGTCGAAGATCACGTGGTGCGCCGTCAGCAGCAGGACGTACTTCTCGTCGGCCACCTTGGTCAGGGTGGCTCGAACCACGGGCCGTCCGCCACGAACGGCTGCGTCGCATCGGCGCGCAGCAGCTCCGCCGCGTACGTGTCGGGGTCCGCCTCGCCGGACGCATCGACCACCGCGAGCGGGAAGGCCCGGCGGGTCGATCACTTGATGCGGTACGCCGTCCGCGTCCGCCACCAGACGCGTCCGCAGCACTTCCGCGCGACCATCGCATCCAGCGCGGTAGTCAGGGCGGCCAGGTCCAGCGCGCCGTCCAGCCGGATCGGCATGGGCAGGTTGTATCCGGTGGAACTGGTCGAGGAACCACAGCTCACCCGGCAGCGGCTGGGCGCGGTCGGCGACCGTCATGGGCGGCGCGACCGTTCCCGACGCCTGGGCGACCCTGGGCCAGGCCCCGCACGGTCGGCTGATCGAACCACCGACATGGCGAGCTCGACGGACCTCGCGGATCCGCGAGATCACCTGCGTCGCAAGCAGCCCGCCCAGCTCGAAGAAGCTGTCCGCACCGACCCGGTCGAGCCCCAGTACCCCGGCCCAGACGCCGGCGACGAGCTCTTCCGTCGACCCGACCGGAGCAACGAAACCCTGCGCATCGAGGACATACACCTGCGTGTTCGCCAGCGGCCTGCCGATCGCCGGCGCACCCTGAGCATCAGGATCCGCAAGGCCCGCACAGGCGATGACCGTGATCTCGGTCGGCCCATACCCGACAAAGAACCTGCGGCCCGGAGCCCACTCCCGCACAACCGCCTCACCGACCCGCTCCGTACCCACGAACAGACTGCCCACACCCGCCAGCGCCGCCTCGTCCAGCACACCCAGCAGCGACGGCGAAACACTCGCCGACACCACACCCTCAGCACGGACCAGACCCTGCAGCTCCGCCGGCACCCGACGCTGCTCCGACGACGCCACCACCAGCGCCCCACCACCGGCCAACGTCACCACCACATCCAGCACAGCCGCATCGAAACTCTGCGACGCGAACTGCAACACCCGCACACCCGGCTCGACACCCAGCGCCGACCGCAACGCCAGCGCCAGATTCACCACACCACCTTGCGCGACCTGCACACCCTTCGGACGCCCCGTCGAACCCGACGTATAGATCACATACGCCAGCTGGTCAGCAACGGTCGTCACGTCCGGTGCCGCCGAAGGGAGTTCATCCAGCACACCCACCACAGCCGGATCGTCCAGCCACACCACACGGCCATGCACCGCATCCACCGGCAGCCCCCCGGCCACCGACCGCTCACCCACCAACACCTGCACACCCGCATCCGCGAGCATGAACTCAAGACGGTCAGCCGGATACTCCGGATCCAACGGCAGATACGCACCACCCGCCTGCCACACCGCCAGCACCGCCACGACCATGTCCACCCCACGCGGCAGACACAGCCCCACCACCGACTCCGCACCCACACCCATACCGCGCAGGAGATGCGCCAGACGATTCGCCCGAACCATCAACCCGCCATACGTCACCGACTCCCCACCCGCCACCACAGCCACAGCGTCAGGCACCGCAACCGCCCACTCCGCAATCAGCCCATGCACCCCACCCACCAACGGCAACGCCACACACCCACCATCACCACCCGCCACCAACTCCTCGCACTCACCCACGGCCAGCACCGACAAGTCACCCACCCGCTGACCCGCATCCGCGGCCACCGCCTCCAGCACCGTCACCAGATGCGCACCGAGACGCTCGACCGTCGCCGCGTCGAACAGCGCGGTGCTGTACTGGACCTCACCCGCCAGACCCTCACCGGTGTCCCCGACCCTGACCGCCACAATGGCCGGCGCTTCATCGGACGACAGGTCCATGTCCTGGCCGAGGTCCCGATCCGATCCGCCTCGCCGTACCTGCTCGAGCAGCTCCGCGAACGACGGATCGCCGGACAGGTCCGTGCGGTGGACCGTCGCGCCGGAGCCCTCCAGCGCCACTGCCACAACGTCCGATCCGCTGTACCGCCCGATCAGCACCATGAGCGCAGCGAGCAGTGTCTGAGGAAGCGTCGCGCCGTGTTCGTCGGCCAGTGCGCGCGACCGGTCCACGGTCGGCGCCGGCACTGCGAATCCGACGGTTGCCACCTCGGTGAGCCGGTTCGGCGTGTACGGCCGGTCCGTAGGCAATTTCAGTGCCGGCAGATCGGTCGATCGGTCACGCCTGTTGTCCAGTTCACCGTTCATGACGCCCCCCACGCGGTTCCGCTAGTTCTTGTCCAGGAATTCGATGATTGCCGCGTTCACCTCGTCGGGACGTTCCAGATATCCGAAGTGACCGCTCTTGGGAATTTCCACGTAGTCGCAGTCCGGGATCGCTTCGGCGACCTCGGCCGCGAGATGTGGCGGGGTGATGAAGTCGTCGCTGAAAGCGATGACACGACAAGGTGCGGACACGTCCCGCAGTGCTTCTCTGCGGTCGGCGTCCGTGTTGATCCACGACTGCCCGACGGAGCTTTCGCCGCCGGAGAGCCGGAAAGTCTCCAACCACAGCGAGACGGCCTTGTCGTCGTTGAGGGTGGAAGGGGAGAGCCATTGCAGCGCCGACACGGCCGCTTGGTGGTCGGCGGGCAGCTTTGTCCCGTTCTGCAGCAGGGCTCGTTCGGCGGATCCCAGCGCGGCACGGGTGACGTCGGAACGCGATTTCGTGGCGATCAGTACGGCGCACCGGACGAGGTGCGGCGCGCGGATCGCCAGTTCCTGCGCGATCATCGCCCCCAGGGAGACACCCACGATGCGGCAGGGCGCCGCGTCCAGGGCCTCGATGAGGCCCTGGGTGTCCGCGACCATGTCGTCGAGTGTGTACTTCCCCGGGGGGATGTCCGAGGGGGCGATTCCCCGGTTGTCGACCGTGATGGTCTGGTAGCCGGCCGCATTCAGCGCGGGGGTCTGGTGCAGCGTCCAGACCCGTCCTGCGGCCGAGGACCCCATGATCATGAGGACCCGTTCACCGCGGCCCGACCGTTCGTAGGAAAGTCGAATGCCGTTGGTGAATACGTGCGGCATGTCCGTGTGGCCCCTTACTCACCGTCGAGCGCGAGGCGGAGGCTCTTGGGCCGCATGTCGGTCCAGGTCTCCTCCAGGTAGGCGTCGCACTCGGCCTTCGAGGCGTTGACGCCGGTCTCGGTCCAGCCGCCGGGGACCGCCAGGTCGGCCGGCCAGATCGAGTACTGCTCCTCGTCGTTGATGAGCACCTTGAACCGGGCTTCGTCGTTCTCGAAGTCGAAGGTGACGGTACGCATGGCTGTCTCCTCTTCAGGCGTTTCCGGGAAGGAATGGGAAGGTCAGGGCGAACAGAGGGTCGCAGTGGCAGTGGTAGCGGCGCCGAGGGTCAGTTGGTCGGCCCGGCGGCGCCGAGCACCACGTCGTCGCCGCTCTCTCCCACGACCTGCCGGGCGAACTGCGTGTAGTACAGGTCGGCGTAGAGGTCGCCGGCTGCCAGCAGCTGCTCGTGCGTGCCGCGTTCGCGGACCCGGCCGTCGTCTATGACGAGGATCTGGTCGGCCTCTCGGATGGTGGAGAGTCTGTGGGCGATCACCACGGACGTACGGCCCTTGAGCGCGGTCCTGAGGGCCTGCTGAATGGCGACCTCGGACTCGGCGTCCAGGTGCGCGGTGGCCTCGTCGAGGACGACGACGGAGGGCGCCTTCAGAAGCAGCCTGGCCAGGGCGATGCGCTGCTTCTCTCCGCCGGACAGCCGGAATCCGCGGTCGCCGACGACCGTGTCCAGGCCGTTGGGGAGGGCTTCGACGACGTCCCAGACCTGCGCGGCCCGGCAGGCCTCGACGAGGTCCGGCTCGGTGGCGTCGGTGCGGGCGTACAGGAGGTTGGCCCGGATGGTGTCGTGGAACAGGTGGGCGTCCTGGGTGACCACGCCGATCGTGTCCTGAAGGGACTGCATGGTGAGGTCGCGGAGGTCGTGGCCGCCGATGCGCACGGTTCCGGAGACGGGGTCGTAGAACCGGGGCATCAGGTTCGTGATGGTCGTCTTGCCTGCGCCCGACCGGCCGACGAGGGCGGTCAGTTTCCCTGCGGGTGCAAGGAAGTTGATGCCGTCGAGGACCCATCCCTCGTCGCTGCGCTCCGGGCCGCGGGCGTGGTCGGTGGACTCCAGGGAGGCCAGGGCGACTTCGCCGGCGGTGGGGTAGCGGAAGGAGACGCCGTCGAAGTGCACCTCCGGTGCCGCGTCGGCGGGGTCGGGCGGCAGGTCGACCGCGCCGGGCCGTTCCTTGACGAGCGGGTCGAGGTCGAGGATCTCGAAGACCCGGTCGAAGCTGACGAGGGCGGTCATGGCGTTGGCCTGGATGCTGGACAGCTGCTGGATCGGCGTGTAGAGCCGGCCGACGAGCGTGACCAGGGAGACGAGGGTGCCGACGGCGATGACGTCGTTGATGACCAGGGCTCCGCCGAACCCGAAGAGCAGGGCCAGCGTCACGGAGGCGGTGACTCCCATGATGATGCCGAGCATCTGGGCGGTGACGTTGGTCTTCACGCCGATGTCCCGTACGGCGCCCGCTCGTTCGGCGAAGTGCTCCGTCTCACGGACCGGGTTTCCGAACAGCTTGTTGAGCATGGCGCCCGCGACGTTGAAGCGCTCGTTCATCAACGAGCCCATCTCTGCGTTGAGTTGCATGCTCCCGCGGGCGAGGTGCTGCATGCGCCGGCCGATGGCCTTACCCGGGATCAGGAAGATCGGGACGATCAGCAGGGCCACCAGGCTGAGCTGCCAGGACAGGTAGAACATCGCGCCGAGCACCAGGACCAGGGTCAGCACGGTGTTGACCGTCTCGGCCATCAGCACGGTGATGGCCTGCTGAGCGCCGATGACGTCGGTGTTCAGCCTGCTGACGAGGGACCCGGTCTGGGCTCGGGTGAAGAAGCCGATCGGCTGCGCCTGGACGTGCCGGAAGACCTGGGTGCGCAGGTCGTAGACGAGGCCTTCGCCGATCTGGGCGGAGAGTTTCGCCTGGAAGTACTGCGTCAGGGCGTCGACCAGTGCGAGGGCGAGCAGCGCGGCGGCGACCCAGACGACGACGTCCATGTTGCCGGGCATGATGCCCTTGTCGATGACGATGCCGAACAGCAGCGGGCTTGCCGCGGTGACGAGTGCGCTGAGCGCGGAGGCACCTACGAGAAAGGAAAGCAGTAAGCGATACCGCTTTGCGTACGGGAAAATTCTCTGGATGGTACCGGGACGAATTCCTTTGTGTCCTTCCGGACCACCGCCTCGAATGCCTTCCTCCGACGGGTCAGGGAACTCTCCGTCGTCCGGCGCCCGCACCGTCACTCTCACAGCGTACTTCTCCTCACGGAAATTGCCGCACGGTGTTCTACGCGGCACAGCTTCGCTCGGCCGCAAGCATCCATGAGAGCGCCCTGAAGAGGCAATGGTGTCCGGCGGTGGTGCCGGGACGGGCGGGAGAGGGGGCTTTCAACTGACGCGATGCCGCAGTTGAACGCCCCCGGAACACCCCCTGGGGAAGAACGCGTGAATAGCGCCGCCGCTTATACGTCAGCGACGGCGCTGACCACCAGAGGGCTACCGGATGCGTTCAGCCGCTGGGGCTCAGTCGGTGCGGCGCAGTCCCGGGACGACGAGGCCGGTTTCGTACGCCGTGATGACGGCCTGGGTGCGGTCGCGCAGGCCGAGTTTCGTCAGGGTCCGGCTGACGTGTGACTTGACCGTTTCCTCCGTGACGTGGAGGCGGGCGGCGATCTCCCCGTTGGACATGCCGTCGGCGACGAGCAGCAGGACCTCGGTCTCTCGGGCCGTGAGCGTGTCGAGGGTCGACGACGCGGGCTTGGCGGCCGGAGTGCCGGCGGGCAGCTTCGTGAACTCGCTGATCAGTCGGCGGGTGACCCCGGGATCGAGCAGGGCCTCTCCGGCGGCGACGACGCGGACGGCGTCGAAGAGCCGCTCGGCGGTGGCGTCCTTGAGCAGGAAGCCGCTGGCGCCGGCGCGCAGCGCGTCGTAGACGTACTCGTCGAGGTCGAAGGTCGTCAGGATGAGGACGCGGGGGACGTCCGCTCCGTCGGGCGCGTCGCCGAGGAGTTGCCGGGTGGCCTCTATGCCGTCCATCTCGGGCATGCGGATGTCCATGAGGACGACGTCCGGGGACACCTCGCGGCAGACCCGGACCGCGTCGACACCGTTGGTGGCGGTCTCGACGATGGTGAATTCCGGCTGGGAGTCGAGGAGCGCGGCGAATCCGGTGCGGACGACGAGGTGGTCGTCCGCGACGACGACGCGGATCGGGGTCGGCGGGGTGGTCATGGGGTCCGTTCTGGCTTGGCGGGGAAACTGGCTTTGACGAGGAATCCACCGGCGGCCGCCGGACCTGTGCTGATCTGACCGCCCACGGCGGCGACCCGTTCCCGCATGCCGAGCAGGCCGTGGCCGCCGCTGCCGGGCGGCGCGGGCGGCGCTCCGGGGCCGTTGTCGCGGATGCTGACGTGCAGGGCGTCGTGGGCGTAGTGCAGTTCCACGTCGACGGGGGCGCCCGTCGCGTGTTTGCGGGCGTTGGTGAGGGACTCCTGGACGATGCGGTACGCGGCCAGCTCGATGCCGGGTCCCATGGGGCGCGGGCTGCCGCTGAGGATGAGCCGGATGGTGGCGGTGCCGGCCTTGCGGGCCTCGTCGAGCAGGTCGTCGAGCTGGGTGAGGTCGGGCTGCGGCCGGCGCTCGGCACCGGCGGGGGGCTCGTCGTCGTCGCGCAGTACGCCGAGCAGGCGGCGCATCTCCGTGAGGGCGGCGCGGGCGGTGTCACCGATGCTGAGGAGCCGTTCGCTGCCGGCGGCGGGCATGCCGGGGGTGGCTACCCGGGCGGTCTCGGCCTGCACGGCGATCATGGAGACGTGGTGGCCGACGACGTCGTGAAGTTCGCGGACGATGCGGGCGCGTTCCTCGCGGGCGGCGTTCTCCCACTGGCTGCCGGCCATGACCTCGCGGGTGGCGTCGTGTTCCCGGTCGCCCCGTCGTGCGCGGCCGGCGAGTCCGGCGAAGGCGGCCATGGGGGCCAGCGCGGCGAGAAGGACGGCGCGCACGCGGTAGTCGGCGGTGTCCGCGGATCCGGTGCCCGCGACCTCGAGCGCGAGGGCGAGGAACGGCACGCTGAACAGCATCGCCGCGATGAGGTGTCCGCGGCGGCCGAGCCGGTACTGGGCGAGCAGTTGGGCGGCGAAGCCCGCCAGCGTCAGCGTGTGGAAGATCGTGAGGGAGCCGAAGCTCGCCGCGGTGACCGTGAATCCGGCGAGGACGGGGCGCAGGAGGGCCAGCGGCAGGGCGGTGCAGAGGCATAACATGCCGATGACCATGGCGAGTTGGATGCTGCCGACATTCTCGGTGGCGTTCTGCGTGGTAGCCGCGAACATCCGGGGGATCGATCCGCGCTCGGCGACCAGTTCGGCGAGCGATTCGGCGATCGCGAGCCCGCCCAGCGTGACGACGAACACGGCGTTGCGGGGGAGGACCGAGGCCCGCCGCAGCACTCCGGTCCAGCTGTCACGCAAGGCACTCGCACGGTTCACACCCGTCATTATGGTGGTCGGCCCTGTGCGCGGCCGTCCCTCCGTGCGGTGATCAGGTGCTCCCTCGTGCGAGGGACGGGGTGTCGCTCGCACGAGGGAGGAGGGTGGTGCACGGTTAGCGACGCGTCTCCTTGAGGGCGTTCGCGAGTCGTTCGAGGCCCTGGGTCAGCTGGTCCGTACGGCCGCCGAAGCCCACCCGGATGTGCTGCGGGCTGTCGAAGCACGAGCCGGGGATGACGAGCACTCCGCTCTTCTTGAACAGCGCGTCGCAGAACGCGTCGACGTCGGGGACGCCGACGAGCCGGGGGAACGCGCTGACACCGCCGGCCGGCGCGGCGAGCGAAACCAGGTCGGAGTGTGCGGCGGCCCAGTCGAGCAGGAGCTCGCGGTTGTGGCGGGCCTGGTCGAGGCGCGGCTGGACGAAGGCTGGGGCGTTCTCCAGTACGGCCTGGGCGAGCAGTTCGTTGAGCGGCGACACGTGGAGCGTGGTGTAGTCGCGGATGTGGACGCAGTCCGTCAGCAGCTCGGTGGGTGCGACGCACCAGCCGAAGCGGAGTCCGGGCAGTCCGAACGCCTTGGAGAAGCTGCCGAAGCTGACGGCCCGCTCATAGAGCGTGGTGACGTCGGGCAGCGGCGGCGTTCCGTAGGTGAGGTCGCGGAACGCGCCGTCCCATAGGAGCCACGCGCCGGCCTCGCCCGCCAGGGCGACGATGCGGCGCAGTTCGTCCTCGGTGACGGTGGTACCGGTGGGGTTCTGCGGGAAGTTGACGATGATCGCCTTGGTCCGCTCGGTGATCAGGCCGGCCAGCTCGTCGACGTCGGGGTGCCAGTCCCGCTCCGGGTCGAGGTGCCAGTCCTTGATGGTGCAGCCGAGGGCGGTCGCGTACTCGACGAGCAGGTGGTACCCGGGCCGGACGACGACGACCTCGTCGCCGGCTTCGAGCAGTGCGGACATCACCAGGGCAAGTGCTTCGCCGGAGCCGCTCGTCGTCATGACCCGGTCCGGGTCGACGTCGCCGGAGTGCCGGGCGACGGCGGCCCGTACGGCGGGGGCACCGAGGGAGTAGCCGTCGTCGAAGACGAGCCGGTCGAGGTCGTCGTGGCGGAGCGCGGTCAGCGCGCGGAGCTCGGCCATGGAGTACGAGTGGACGCCGCTGGAGCTGATGTCGATGTCCGCGGTGAAGTAGGACTCGCGGAGCCAGTCCTCCAGGGGTGCGGGTCGGAGCCTCATTTTCAGGCCCCCGCTCGGATCGCCCTGGCGTCCCGGGCGCCACGGGACTTGCGCAGGTCGCCGGTGACGTTGATCCGCTTGAGCCAGCGGTCGGTGCCGTCGTGGCGTGCGGTGAAGGGCTTGCGGCCGTGGACGACCCGGAAGTTGTCGAGGAAGCAGAAGTCGCCGCTTTCGAGGACGAGGTCGAACATGGCCTCGTCCATCGCCTTGCACAGCGCATCGAGGGCGAAGCGCGCCTGACCGTCGTCCTCGGGGACGTCCATGAAGTACGGGTCGGCCCGGACGTAGGGCCGGTCCGGGACGCCGAAGAGGACGGCCACCGGCTCGGGGTCGGTCTGCATCTTCTCTATGTCCTCGAACGCCTCGGCATCGGTGACGGAGTTGTTCTTGCTGAAGTGGGACTCGTCGGGGCGGATGGTGAACCGCCGCTCGAAGAGCACGTCCCTGACGTCGTCGGGCAGGCGCAGGTCGTCGGCGTATCCGATGGTGGTCGCCGCCTGGTAGGGGTTCCTGAGACAGGCGAAGGTGAGGAAGTCGCCCCGGAGCGGGTGGAAGGCGTCCTCGGTGTGCCAGGTCAGGAGTGCCTCGCTGCTGGAGCCGAGCTGCTCGTGCTCGTGGCCCTGGATCGGGATGATGTCGTGGATGAGCCGTCCGTCCTGCTGGGTCGCCCAGCAGAAGGGGTCGCCGATCAGGGAGCTGTACATCAGGAGGAGCAGTTCCTCACGGTGGCTGGGCGACGGCTGCGCCTGTCCGCGCCAGTGCGCGGGGGTGCGCCCGAGGCGCTTCTCGTCCACCTGGTATCCGGATATGCACAGCACTCCGGAGAGCTGTTCCATCCGGAAGGCGTTGAGGTGGTGCCTGATCCGGCGGGGCAGTTCGTGGGCGAGCAGGGTGGCGCGGTGTAGCGCGTCCTCGGAATCGAGGGTTTCGAGCTCCCCCTCGAACGTGTCGAGGATCTCGTCGACCGCGCCGATTTCGGCCGCGTCGAGTGTCAGTTTTTCCATGGTGGAACTGCCTCTCCGTGCTTTTCAGGGATGACTGCATTTCGGATACGCCATCGAGGAGTTCTCTCCGGCCCGTTGAGAAGGTGCTGGCCGAGCGGCGCCTCAGGGGCACCGCTGGTCGCGATCCTTCGACATCGACATCCGCACATGGGATTGCTGCTGTGTGCTCTGCGCTGCCGCAGCGAACGCTGGTTCGCACTCCTCACCGGGCGATGGGCGCGTCTGCGCAGTGAGATCGCCGGTCAAAGCAGGAGTTGGCTGGGTCACGTCACGGCGGCTCCCGCGAGGGGAGACGGCGTCGTGCCGAGGTGTGCTGTGTGGATCCGGCCCGCGACCGCCACGTCGTGCAGTGACATCCCGAACGGGTTGATCACGACGCGGTCGGCGGCGGACGTGCGGGGCGAGGCGGTGCCGCTGATGATGTCGCAGAGTTCGGCGGCGACCTCCACACCGTGGGGCCCGGCGGCGTCAGCGGCACGTGCGCGCGGCGGCGGCAGGACGTCGCCGGCGCGGTACATCCTGCCGAGCAGCCGTGTGGTGTCGGCGGCGACGAGGCTCCAGTCGTCCACGATCACCTTGTCGGCGCTCGTGAACACATCGGGCAGCAGGTCGTCCAGGGACACGTTGACGACGACGGCTCCCTCCGCGATCCATTCCGCGGGGATGTACCCGGTGGTCGTCGTCGTGGCCGGGATGACCAGCTCCGCCCCGCGTACGGCCTCCTCGGCCGTACCGGTGACGTCGAAGGCGACCTCGGGGTGGGCGGATCCCAGGCGTTCGGCGAGGAGCGCCGCCCGCTCGGGGACCCGGTCGTGGAGCCGTACGGTCCGCAGGGACGGCCATCGGCGCAGCGCCAGCCCGAGATGGGCGTCGGCGAGCGCTCCGGCGCCCACGACCGCGACGGAGCGGGTGGGGTGGGCCCAGCTGAGCTCGGTCGCGAGCACGCTCACCGCCGCGGTACGGGCGGCCGACACGCGGGCCGCCGGCATGAGGCAGACCGGCCGGGCGGTGGTGAGGTCGAAGAGGAGGACGAGGCCGTCGGCACGCGCCAGTCCGCGGTCCGGGTTGCCCAGGCTCGCGTTGATGATCTTCGTGCCGGCGAATCGTCTGCCGCCGATCTCGACGAGACCGGGCATGTTGAGACTGCGACAGGACTCACCATGGTCGTTGGTCCACCGCAGGCAGCTCTCCTCCGGGAGCACCGCGCGCTGTGCCGCGCGGGCGAGAAACACCTCACGTACGGCATCCACGACATCGACCGTCTCGATGAGCTTCTCCACGTCACCATCGGTGAGCTGAAGCACGGCCCCTCCTGCACATTTTTCGCATCACACGGGGACAGGAACCGAAAGCGCGAATCGCGCTCGCCGTTGCACTATGGCCCGGCCGTGCGCCGGACATCAATCTTCGGCCCGGCCGGCGACAGATACGTTCAACTGCGGCCGCGCTCCGGTTGAACATGGATATCTACAGTGCACGCCATGATGAATCTGTCGCGGGTGCGCTACGAAAAGGCTGATCACGTCGCTCGAATTACGTTGAACAGGCCCGAGGTCCTCAATGCGATGGATCTTCGTATGCACGAGGAACTCGGCGAGATATGGGACGATTTCGAGGCTGACGACGACATGCGGGTGGCCCTGCTCGCCGGTGAGGGCACCCGCGCCTTCTCCGTGGGGCAGGATCTGAAGGAGCTGGCCGCCCGGGAGCGGGCCGGCCTCGCCGCGCCCTCGACGTTCGGAAGCCGGGGGAAGCCCGGCTGGCCTCGGCTCACGGAGCGCTTCGACCTGACCAAGCCGGTGGTCGCGAAGGTACGCGGTCACGCGCTGGGCGGTGGTTTCGAACTGGCGCTGGCCTGCGACATCGTGGTGGCCTCCGAGGACGCGCGGTTCGCTCTGCCCGAGGCCGCTCTCGGGCTGATCGCGGGGGCCGGCGGCGTGTTCCGGCTGACGCGGCAGCTGCCGTGGAAGACGGCCATGGGTCATCTGCTGACCGGACGCCCGATGGGCGCGGTGCGGGCGTACGAACTCGGCCTCGTCAACGAGGTCGTACCGTCAGGGGATCTGGACGGCTGCGCCGAGACGTGGGTGGCCGACCTGGTGCGCAGCGCCCCTCTGTCGGTCCGCGCCATCAAAGAGGCGGCGACCCGGTCGGCCGGTCTGTCCCTGGAGGAGGCTTTCGCGGCCGGATATCCCTGGGAACAGCGGCGCATGCACAGCGCGGACGCGGTCGAAGGCCCCCGCGCGTTCGCCGAAAAACGCGAACCGAAGTGGCGGGGACGCTGATCGGCCGAATCCGTATCCCCCGGATCCCGCTCGGCGTGGTCTTCGGCGTGACGAACACCCTAGCTTCTTGTCATGGACACATATTGCCGCGGATGCGGCCGATGATGAGTGCCGCGCCGCTCACCACCGACGCCCCCTCGCCGGAGCGCGAACCGGCCCCGCCCGGCCGGCACAGACGCTGGGAGGTGTGGAAGTCCCCCGCGGATCAGCCCCGCTGGGCGAGACCCGCGCTGCTGGGCATCGCCGCCCTCGCGGCCCTGCTCTACTCCTGGAACATCACCACGAGCGGCTACGCCCCCTTCTACGCGGTCGCGGCCCGCAGCATGTCGGAGAGCTGGCGGGCGTTCTTCTTCGGCGCCCTCGACCCGGGCGCCACCCTCACCCTCGACAAACTCGGCGGCTTCCTCTGGCCGCAGGCCCTGTCCGCGCGCCTCTTCGGGTTCCACGCCTGGTCACTGACGCTCCCCCAGGCCATCGAAGGCGTGATCAGCGTCCTCGTGCTGTATCGGGTCGTACGCCTCTGGGCGGGCGTCGTACCGGGCCTGCTGGCGGCCGGCATCATGACGCTGACCCCCGCGGTCGCATCCATGTTCGGGCACTCCATGGGCGACGGGGCGATGACCATGTGTCTCGTCCTGGCCGCCGACGCCTGCCAACGTGCCATGTTCAGCGCCCGGTTGCGGCCGCTCCTGCTCGCCGGGGTGTGGATCGGCCTTGGCTTCCAGGCCAAGATGCTGCAGGCCTGGCTGATCCTGCCGGCCCTCGCGGTCGGCTATCTCGTGGTCGCACCCGCGCCGCTGCGCCGCAGGGTGGTCCACGTGCTGACCGCGGGCGCGGTCACCCTCGCGGTCTCCCTGTCCTGGGTCGCGGTCCTGACATTCGTCCCGGCCTCGGAACGGCCTTACGTGGACGGGACCACCGACAACAGGGCGTTCAGCATGGTCTTCGGCTACAACGGCCTCAACCGGTTCTCCCGCGACCTGATCCCCGGCTCCGTCAGCCAGATGAACGACACGGTCGGACCGCCGCAGGGCGAGCGCGCGCCGGAGCAGGCGGGCGTACCGGACCAGGCGGGCGCGCCGAACCCGGCCGGCGCACTCGGCTCATCGCCGGACACCCACCCCTCCGGCGGCGGGTCGGTCCCCGGCAAGCTCCTCGGC
Organism: Streptomyces qaidamensis; assembly: GCF_001611795.1. Lineage (NCBI taxonomy): Bacteria > Bacillati > Actinomycetota > Actinomycetes > Kitasatosporales > Streptomycetaceae > Streptomyces > Streptomyces qaidamensis. Next base: position 1,054,989 of record NZ_CP015098.1, read on the forward strand.
AGCCGTTTCGCCCCACAGGTGGGCTGGCTGTACCCGCTGGCGCTGACGAGTCTGGTGCTCTGCGCCGGCTGGCGGCGTAAAGTCCCGCGCACCGACCGATTGCGCGGGGGATTCGTGCTGTGGGGAGGCTGGCTGGCCATCAGCGCCCTGGTGCTGAGCGCCATCGAAGTGCCGCACACCGCCTATGTCGCCATGCTCGCGCCCGCCCTCGCGGCACTGTCGGGGGCCGGTCTCGCGGCCTTCTGGAAGGCGTACCTGGAAGGCCGGAGCGTGCGGGTGCTGCCCGCGGTGATCGCTGTGGAACTGGTGTGGAGCGCCTTCCTCTGCTTCCTGTATCCGGACTTCCTGCCGTGGCTGCCGTGGCTGCTCATTCTGGCCGGCCTGGTCGCCGTACCCTCGCTCGTCGTCGCCCACCGCAAGGACCGGCGGAGGGGCAGACTGGCCCTGGTCGGGCTGGCGGCCGGACTGGTCACCATGTTCGCCGGACCCGCGGCCTGGTCCCTGTCGGTGCTCGACCCGACGTACGCCGGCAGCGCGATGGACGCGTCAGCCGGCCCGTTCGCCACGGGCGGCAACGCGGTTCGACGGGCGGCCAACGTCGTGGGGGTGGGCAACGCTCCGAGCGGCACGGCCGCCGCCTCGGCGTCGCTCAACGAGTCGGACGTCCTCACCGACAGCCAGCACCAGTTGCTCGCGTACGCCCGACAGCACGGCGACGGCGCGAAGTTCGTGTTCGCCAACGACTCCGCCGTCATGTCCTGGAACTACATTCTCGCCACCGGCGCCACCGTGCTGCCGATGGGGGGATTCAGCGGCGGTTCGCCGACGCCCGCACCGGACGAGATCAAGAGACTCGTTTCCGAAGGGGAGTTGCGCTTCGTCCTGCTCAGCGCCGACGGCTGGCAGGGCTACGCGCAGACCCAGGGCCGCAGGAACACGGCCGTCGACGCGGTACGCGCATGGGTGAGAGCCGACTGCACTGCCGTACCGGCCACCACCTTCGGCGGCAACGACAAGGACGTCCAAGGCACCCTCTACCGCTGCGGCGACTGACGCGACGGGCCGTTCAATCGGCGGCCTCGCCTCGACGGCACGGTCGCCACTACCCTTTCCCACCGGAATCCTCGGGCAAGGGGCTCCTACAGGCAAGGGGCCTGATTCCGACGGGAGATGTCATGGTTGCTGGTCGTGTAGTGCGTTTTGACAGTGTGCGGGGTTATGGATTCATATCGCCGGAGAGCGGCGGGGACGACGTGTTCCTGCACGTGAACGACATGCACGTGGCCGAGGAATACGTGCGTCCCGGCGTGAAGGTGGAGTTCGAGATCGAGAACGGCGACCGCGGACCGAAGGCGTCCGCGGTCCGCCTCGCCCCGGGCACGGAGAGCAGGCCGGCGGCCCCCTTCGACGACTCCCTGTGCGACGTCCTCAGCGCGCAGGAGTTCCTCCGGGAGGTCACCGAGGTCCTCCTGACGTCGGTCCCGTCGCTCACCGGCGAGCAGATCCTGCAGGCGCGCGCCGGACTGGCCCGGTTCGCGAAGGAACACAGCTGGACGGATGGCTGATACACGCTCTATCCAGGGGCCGCACAACCCTTGGATTCTTCCGGGATGCAGATCGAAACCTCCCGGCTCCGCCTCAGGCGTTTCCTTCCCAGCGACGTCCCGAATTTCGCGGCCTACCGCTCGGATCGCGAAGTCGCCCGCTACCAGAACTGGGATTTCCCTTTGCCCCTCCCGGCGGCACGTCGTTTGGTGGACGAATACTCCCGCCGCGATCCCGCCCGGCCGGGCTGGTTTCCCTACGCGATCGAGCTGAAGCAGGACGAGCACCTCATCGGCGACATCGCCGTGAACCGGCATCCGGGCGGCGCGCAAGCCGAGCTGGGTTTCAGCATCGCCCGCGCCCGGCAACGCCAGGGCTACGCGTCCGAGGCCGTCCGCGGCGTACTGGCCACGCTGTTCGGCCAGGGGCTGCGGGCGGCCGTGGCCGAGTGCGACGCACGCAACACGCGCTCCGCGCGCCTGCTGGAGCACCTCGGCTTCACGTACACGCGACAGCACGGATTCTTCGACCGGCAGAAACAAACACACGTGGAAATCAGCCAGTTCATTCTCCCCGCAGAGCGATGGGCGACGCTGGAACAGCAGTGAGCAGGGCGCCGCCGAAGAATGGCCGAATTCAGAAGGTTGTCGTTCCTGATCTGTAGGCTGGAGTGCACCCGGGCTCCCTTCGGCAAAGGAAGTGACGCATGACCAAGACGTCCCGCACTCACGGAACTTCGCGTCGACGCGCCCTCAGGGCCGGCGTGACGGCACTCGCACTCGCGACCGCCCTCACCGCATGCGGCACCAACGACAAGGAAAAGGCCCCCGACAAGAGCGGCGCCCCCACCCAGAGCACCACTCCGACCCCCCCCCCAAGCACCACTCCGACCCCCTCCCACAGCCCCTCCACGACGCCACGCTGATCGGCAGCACCGTGGACCACGACCCTCCGATCGACCACGCGCCGACCGCCGACGGCCTTTGCCTCGACCTCGCCTGACGGCCGCGTCGGGGATCCGGCCGGTTCTTCGACACCGGCGACGCCGACCTGGTCGGCGAAGTCGCCTTCTCCGGCGAGAGGTTCTTCTCCGCTCTCACCACCCTGCCACCCTGCCGGACGCGGACATACGTTCCTCCTCGGCGCTGCCGACCTGGACCGCGGTCGCGTCGCCTCCCGCGTGGCCCGCTCGGCCGACGCCTGGAGTCAGGCTGCTCACCGCAGCGCGTCCCGGCTCCCGCCGCTCCCCAGGGGCCGAGGCCGCGGCACTCGCCCGAGCGGCCTCCGACAACGCTTTACCCCTGACCTGCACGTTCCTCCCGTGTGCCAACACGCACCCGTCCTCACGGCACACGAGGAAGTGGCGCCCATGGCCTCCGCAGCAACCACTCCCCCACCCCAGGGCAACCTCAAACGCATCGTCGCCGCCAGCCTCATCGGCACCACCATCGAGTGGTACGACACCTCATTCGATCGGGGCTAGGAGCTGCGGTTCTTCATGGTCCGGGCGCCCACGCCGACACGGAGCCAGCACTGGGTCGCAGGCATGCTGACGCGGTCCTGTCCCACCTGCTTTCGCGGCACGCACCGAAAGGGCCGACGGCACCGGGAAGCCGTTACGCAGCGTCGCTGACCCAGCCTTCGCTCACCCACCGTCGCCCCTCCGGCGCAGCACCAGAGCGGTGCAAGGCTGTTCTTCGCAGATGCGCTGTACCGGTAAGCAGATGTCCCCCCTCCCCGGCCTCCGTCGTGGTGCCCGCACCCGCACATCTCAGAGTTGATGGGCGCGGGTGCCGCGCAGCCGGCCCCGGGTGTCCAGCAGCAGTCGGGCGTGCTCGGGCAACCGGTCAAGCGGAACGGAGTCGTGGTCCTGCACCAGAATCGTGAGGTCGGCGTCCGCGGCGGCAGCCAGTGCGTCGACGGACCGCTTCACCGGTTCGCCGCCCGGCGCCCAGGTGTCCACGAACGGGTCGTGGTACGCGACGCCTGCGCCGCTCTGTCGCATCAGCTGGACGATCGCGGCGGCCGGCGTGACCCGCAGGTCCGTACTGTTGCGCTTGTAGGTCACTCCGACAAGCAGCACCCGTGCGTCCCGCAGGGCGCTCCCCCGCTCGTTGAGCAAGTACTCGGCACGCCGCACGACGTGTGCCGGCATCCCTGTGTTGACCTCTTGCGAGAGCTCGACCAGCCGCAGCGGGGTCCCGCCGGTGCGCGCCCAGTGCGTGAGGTAGACGGGATCGACCGGGATGCAGTGGCCACCCACCCCTGGTCCCGGCCGGAACTCCTGGAAACCGAATGGTTTCGTGCGCGCGCAGTCGAGCGCGTCCCACACATCGACTCCCAGTGCCCGGGCGGCGACCGCGAGTTCGTTGACCAGGGCGATGTTCACGCTGCGGTAGGTGTTCTCCAGGAGCTTTGCCAGTTCGGCCTCGCGTGCGGAGCCCGCCTCGACGACCCGGTCGCACAAGTGCCGGAAGAAGTCGGCCGCGGCCGCCGTGCACCGTCGGGTGCAGCCCCCCACGACGCGCGGGGTGTTCCGTACACCGAAGGTCTGGTTGCCCGGGTCGATGCGCTCGGGTGAGAAGGCGAGGGAGAAGTCCGTTCCGGCACTGAGTCCGGAGGCCTGCTCCACAATGCCACGGACGACGTCGTCCGTGGTGCCTGGGAAGGACGTGGACTCCAGGACGACGAGGGTGCCGGGCTTCAGGCGATCCCCGAGACCGGAGGCGGCGCGTCGCACATGGGAGAGGTCGGGTCTGCCCGCGCCGTCCAGTGGGGTGGGGACGCAGATCACGGCAACCGAGGCCTCCGCCAGCGGGCTCTCGTCGACGGACGCCCGGAAACCGGCATCCAGCATGGCGGTGAGGTCGGCATCGGTGACGTCGGGGACGTGTGAGTGGCCCGAGTTCAGGGATGCGGTGACGGACGGGTTCTCATCGATCCCTGTGACCCGCATGCCGGCGCGGCACGCCTCCCGGGCCAGCGGGAGCCCGGTGTAGCCGAGTCCGATGACGGCAACGCTGTTCATATCGCTCCCTGGATGCAGGGCGTCGGTGGGAAGGGCTTGGGCGCGCCGCTCCGCCACCGCACGCGTTCGCAGGCGATGACCAGATGGTCGAGACTCCTCTCCGACAGCCCTCCGGCAACGACGCCTTGAGGCCCGTGCACAACCCCTCCTTCGTGCGGGGGGGGCGGTCAGCGGATGCCTGAGGTCTCGCGGGCAGCCAGCAGGGCGAGGGTCCTGCGGCAGATCTTTCCGGTGGGACCGAGCGGCATCTCCTGGACCCGCAGCAGGAGTTCGGGGAGTTTCCGGCGTTCGAGGCCGCGCTGGGACTCCAGGAACACGGTGAGTTCCCGCAGGTCCGGGGCGGGCGCGCCCGGCGTCTCGCGGACGCATGCGCACAGGCGCTCCCCCAGTTCCGGGTCGGGCACACCGACGCAGGCCACCTCGGCCACGGCGGCATGCGCGGCGAGTTCGCGTTCCACCTCCGCCGGGCTGATGTTGTAGCCGCCTCGTACGACGATCTGCTTGATGCGGCCCAGTACATGGAGCCTGCCGTGTTCGTCCAGGAGCCCGCGGTCGCCCGTGCGGACCCAGCCGGTCGACGTCCGGTACCGGGCGTCCAGACCGGGGTCGGCCACGTAGCACAGCGGCGTCATCGGACCCCTGGCACAGATCTCACCGGGCTGTCCGGTCGGTACGGCGGCACCGGTCTCGTCGATGATGCGGATGCGCGCCACGGCCGGGTCGGGAAGACCGGTGCCCGCCTCGGGGCCGGGCCCGGTGGAGGCGGTGTGGCAGTTCACGCCGTCGGATGATCCGTAGACGGTGATGACTCGGCGGTCGAACCGGGCGCGGCACGCCTCGGCGGTGGCGTCCGGGAGGTCCGCGCCGCTGGAGACGACGGCCTGGAGACCGGTGAAGTCCTCCCCGGGTGCGGGTGGTTGTTCGGCGAGGCGATGCAGCATCGTGGGCACGCCGAAGACGTGCGTGGGACGGTGTTCGACGATCATGCGAAGCGCCGCGTCCGGGTCGAAGGACTCCTGCAGGAGCAGCGTGCCGCCGAGGGCGGCGAGCGTGACGGATGTGCCGCACGAGCCGAAGGAGGAAGCCAGCGGGACGAGGACGAGGTTGCGCATCGGGCCGTCCCCGGCGTGCAGGGCGCGTACGTAGGTGGCGCGGCCGCCGGCCATCGCGTTGTGGGAGTAGGCGACCATCTTGGGTTCGGCCTCGGAGCCGGAGGAGACCAGAATGCGTGCGGGAGCCTCGGGGTCGACGGGCCGGGGCAGGAAGGGCTGCCGCGCGGGCGCCGCGAGTGACTGAGCGGCCTGACTGCCCTGACCGCCCTCACCGCCCTCACCGCCCTCACCGCCCTCACCGCCCTCACCGAGGGTGAAGACCGCTTCGAGGCAGGGGAGATGAGCGCCGGGGACGGCGTCGGAGAGATGGCTGACGATGATCGCGCGGGCGCGGGCGCGGGCGAGCAGGCTCGCCGGCCCCCGGCTGCCGAGCCCCGGCGGATACGGCAGTGCCACCGCTCCGATGGCGGAGACAGCGAGTTCCGCGGCCACCGCGTCGCGCCCGTTCGGCACGCGTACGGCGATGATGTCCCCTTCGCCCAGGCCGCTTTCGGCGAGGCGCGCGGCGATGTGCCGTGCCCGGGCGTCGAGCTCCGCGTAGTCCACCGAACCCGCCGAGTCGATGACGGCCGTCCGGTCGGGGTGCCGCTGCACCTGCCCGGAGAAGAGCGTGTACAGGTCCCGGTCGGGGCAGAGGCCCTGTTCGGACCAGGCGCGCCGCACCCGGGCCGGCACCAGGTCACGGATCTCGACGCCGGCGTTCGATGTCCATCCGGCCCTCATGAGAACTCCCAGGGCGCGCGGGGAGCGGCGTGGTCCGCCACGACCAACGCCGGAGCGAACCGCGCATCGCGGGCCAGGTCCGCGAGGCTGGTGCACACCGGCGTGGCGGCCACGCCCGCTGCCGCCAGCCCGGGCAGCCAGTCCGTGGTGGGCCGGGTCCGGGCCCGGGAGGCGATCGTGTCCGCACCCGCCGAGGGCCCGAGGCCGAGCGCCCGCGCGAGGAGCCCCGGTCGCTCCCGGGCCTGCGGCCCCAGGGCGATGTAGCCGTCCCTCGTGCGCAGCGGGCGGTCCGTCGCCACGGGCCCGCCCGGCCCTCGGGGAACGAGGGTGGCAGCGGAGTACAGAGAGGAGTCCACGCGGCCGCCTCTGCCGGTGCGAAGGCGCGCCAGCAGTGCCGCCAGTACGCCATGCGCGCAGACCAGCCCGCCGAGGACGTCGGTGAGCGTCATCAAAGAGGGCGCGGGCGGCTCGTCCACGGGCCGTACGGCCGCGGCGAGGCCGCTGTGCGCCTGGACCAGGTAGTCGGTCCCCACGGGTGGTTCCGGCCCCAGGGCGTCACCCCAGCCTGATGCCCACGCGTACACCAGCCCTGGCCGCACCGGCCGCAGGTCGTCGGCGTCCAGCCCGAGCCGGGCCGCCTTGCCCGGCGCCCAGTTGTGCAGGAAGACGTCGGCCTCGGACACGAGTTCACGGACGGCCTGCCGTCCCGCGTCCGTGGTGAAGTCGACCTCCGTGACGGCCTTGCCGGCGTTGAGGGCGCTGAAGCGGGCCGACGTCGTGCCTGCCATCGGGGGGATGCCACGCATCGGGTCACCGCCCGGCGGTTCGACCCGTACGACGTCGGCGCCCAGGAGCCTCAGGACGTGGCCGGCCATGGGCCCCTGGACGCGTCGCGCCGACTCGACGACCCGCAGGCCTCTCAGAGGTGCCCCGTCCGTGCTCGTACGGGGCCTGCCGATCGTGGTGCCGCCCGGGCCGGAGAACGGCGTGAGCGTCCACGGCGACGTCACGGTGGGCGGCAGGGGGTCTTCCCGTACGGGCAGGACAGCGGCTCCCGACCGGTCCGCCGCCGACTGGACGGCCGTGAACGGGGCACGCCGCACGGTCGCGGACAGCGCGAGGGGCAGGGAGCAGGTGGCGGTGGCGAACCGCTGCTGGAAGGACCGCCACCCGCGCCCGGTGTCGGCACGGTCCGCGCCGAGCAGTTGCCAGAAGTCCAGCCATCGCTCGGCGTCGAGGGCTTCGAGTTCGAAGCGCACGCCGTCGGCGGACACGAACGGGCAGCCGGTGGGCGCGTGCCCTCCCCCCGCGCCGGCGGGTGAGGGCAGGCCGTCGCCCGGGTCGTCGCCGTCGGCGGTCGCTGCCGCGAGGTACTGGGCGAGGGCCAGCAGCGCGGCCTGGCCCACCGACGTCCGCACCCGCTTCACGTCGGCGCCGGCGGCCCGCGCGAGGAGTGCCGCACAGACTCCCTGGGCCGCCAGGACGCCCGCCACCGTGGAGGCGTAGTCGACGGCGAGCGGGGCCGGGCGTCCTGCCGCCCGGCCGTGGACATGCATGATGCCGCAGGCCGCCTGGACGGCACGCTCATCGGCCAGGGGGACGGTGAGCGGGCCCTGCCAGTCGATCTCCCAGCCGACAGAGGCGGTGTCGGGTTCGCCCACCAGGTCGAGGAGGTGGGCGGCGACCGCGACGGCAACCGGCGCTGTGGCCGGGGCTCCGGCGCGCGGCACACACAGCGTCATCGGGCGTCCTCCGGGTGTGGCCGCAGGCCGTCTCCCGCCTCACCGGCCTGCGGGCGGCGGCCGTGTACCGCGTAGACGACACTCGACGCGGCGCAGAACGACGGGTCCCGCATCAGCGCCCGTACGTCCGCCAGTTGCGCCTCGGTCAGGCCGGCGGCCAGGAGTCCGTCCCGCAGGTGGTAGGTGTGGTTGAGCTGCATCCGCAGCCCCGGTGACCCCGCGGTGCGCAGTTCGATGCGGGGCCGCGGGTCGATGTCGACGAGCCCCGCGGCACGCATGGCGGCAGGCGCGCGCCGGGCCCAGTCGGGGTCTCCCCCACCGGCCCGCATGACGGTGCGCTTGGCATCGAGGAAGGCCGTGTAGAGCCGCGCGGATTCCTCGTCCGGGGTGAGCAGGGGCGGTTCGTAGGAGGTGTCGAACTCCTCGATATGCAGCCATCCTCCGGGTTTGAGGGCGCGCACCAGTTTGTCGAGGACGGCGAGCCGCTCGGGCAGGTGCTGGAGGACGAGACGGGCGACGACGAGGTCGAAGGCGGCTTCGGGGAGCGGATCGGTCACCACGTCGTGCTCGACCACGGTCAGGCACGGCCCTTCCTGGATGTGGTGCGGTTTGACGTCGGTGGCCATGACCTCGCCGGTGGGGGCGATGCGTTCGGCGAGCCACCGGGCCACACTCCCGCTCCCCGTGCCGACGTCCAGGCACCGCCACCCGGTCGTGACGCCGGTCTCGGCGAGCCTTGCGAAGGTCATGGGGTCGTAGGCGTCGGTGAGGCAGCGGTGCAGCTCGTCGCTGTGGGCGCTGTCGTTGTCGAAGGCGTAGCCCGGGGCCGGGCCCTGGCTCTCGCGCATGTCGTATCCCCCTGGTCGGGTCTCAGGTCCACCGGCCGGAGCCGTAGGTGTCGGTACGTCCGGTGAGGCGGTGCAACAGTTCGCGGCGCCGGACCTTGCCGGTGCCGGTGCGCGGCACCTGGTCCCAGGTGAGTGCGACCGGTTCGCGCAGGGGCGGCAGGTCACGCACCGCTTCTTTCCAGCGGTCCTGGTCCAGCACGCCGTCGGCGGTGACCACGACGGGCAGCGGGTCCCGGCCCGACTCGGCGAGGACGACGCACTCCAGGACCTGCGGCAACCGTGCCTCGATCAGGTCCTCGGTCCGCAGACAGCTGAGCTGCGGCGTGCGGTCCACCTCGCGGTCGAGCAACTCGATGCTGCCGTCGCGGTTGCGGGCGCCGATGTCGCCGGTGTTCCACCAGGTGCCGTGGCGCTTGGCCGACCAGCGGTCGTCCTCTCCGACGTAGCCCAGGGCGCAGGCGGTGGTCCTGGCCAGTACCAGACCCGCCTGCCCGGACGGCAGGGGCCGGAAGGTGTCGGGATCGACCACCCGCAGCCGTGTCTTCACGGGCACCGGGCGTCCGAGGTTCCGGGTGCCGGCGCCGCCCGACGCCCGGTCGGCGGACCGTCGGGTGTGGAAGCGGAAGGTCAGTGGCCCCGTCTCGGTCTGCCCCCACCCCTCAACCCACACGGGCCGGCGGTGCCGGCTCGCCCTGAGGTAGGCACGGACGGTGGGGGGATGCACGGCGTCGTAGGTGCTGATGACCACGCGGACGCGCCGGAAGGGGTTGTCCAGCCCTTCGGTCAGTGGCTGGAAGCGCACGAACGAGGCGGGCAGCGCTTCCAGGACGGTCGGCGGATGCGCGCGCAGTACGGGATCGGCGAGGTTCGGGTCCTGCGTGGTGATGATCGAGATGTCCGCGGGGCCCATGCACAGGGTGCTCGCGGTCCAGCAGAAGGTCCTGCCGTGGGCGAACGAGCTCGCGTTGGCCAGGACGTCGCCGCGTCGCAGACCGATGTGCGGCAGCCGCACGCTCTCGAACCGGGCCAGCTTGCCGATGATCGTGCGGGTCGAGTGCACCACCAGCTTGGGCACACCGGTGGTCCCCGACGTGTGGTGGATCACCAGGGGTTCGTCGTCGTGTCTGCGGTGGGGTCCGGGGGCGATGTGTCCGCGCACGTCGTCCATGCCCAGCGTGCCCGGCACGGCGTCGTCCAGTACCAGGGTGGCCCGTGCCGCCGTGGCCAGGTCGGTGCCCTCCTTCCGGCCGTGTTCCAGCACCTGTGCCGTCGTGACGAGCAGGGCGGGCCCGAGCCGGGCCAGCAGCGTGCCCAGCACCTCGCCGGACAGGTGCGCCGACAGCTGCGCGGGTACGGCGCCGATGCGCACGGCGGCGCAGGCCAGCAGATCGTAATCCCAGTGGTTGTCCTTGACGATCGCCACCCGGTCGCCGGGGCCGGCCCCGGCCGCGGCCAGCCAGCCGGCCGCCTCCCTTACGAGCGTGGCGAGTTGAGGGAGGGTGTGGTGGGTCCGTGCGCTCGCGTCGATGTCGAACGGCCGGTCCAGGTGGACCCGCGTGCCGATCCGGTGCTCGGCGCACTCGTCGAACAGGACGCCCATGTCGTGCGGTTTCACGAGACGTTCTCCTCGGTGGGGCGGGCTGCCGGGCGGGTCCGGACGACCGAGCGGGCCGGCCGCAGCCGGCTGAGGACCCGTGAAGCCGCGAGCGCGCCCGAGCGCACGGCACCTTCGCTGGCCGGCCGCAGCATCACCCAGTCCCCGGCGTACTCGACGGGCCGTGCGGCACGCGCCATGAACGGCCCGCGTCTGCGCAGGGCGTCGGGAGTCGCCTCGGGCAGACCATGGGCGAAGGCGTGCACGAAGCGGCGCCCGGAGGTGCTCTCCAGGCCGGGGACGTACCGGGTGGCCGCCCGTACGAGCCGGTCGGCCGTCTGCCGCTTCGGAGCGGTCAACAGGTCGGGGATGCTGCGGGCGTCGGCCATCAGGGTCAGCAGCCCCTTGCCCGCAGGCGCCCGGTCCGGGTGCTTGGCATGGTCCACGATGATCGCGGAGAGCACCTCGTCCTCCGCGTCCGGCGTCAGCAGGACGTACAGCGGCTTGCGGGAGGGGGGCGCGAGCGGCCGGTCCAGCAGGACGCTGACCTTGAGCGTGGGGGTGAAGGTACAGGCCGACAGGAACGGAAGCTCGTCGGCGGGGGCGTTGACGTGCAGCCGCGCCGCGACCGGGGCGGGCACGCAGAGGACCACCGAGCGCGCCGTGACACTGTCGCTCCCGACGCGCAGCCGCACGAAGCCGTCCTCGGTGACGACCTCGTGCACTTCAGCGCCGGTGACCACGTCGAGTCCGTCGGCCAGCCGTCGGGCGAGCAGGTCCATGCCCTCGCGATACGTCCGCCAACCGGCGGCCGGACCCACCTCCAGCAGCAGACTGAGCATCGGTGCCACGGCGGAGCGCGCCGTGTCCCAGCCGAAGAAGCTGCCGGCGACCGGCTGGAGCAGGTAGTCGTGGACGTCCCTGTGGTACCGGCGCGCGAACTCCCTGACCGTCAGGGCCCCTGCGGGGGTCCGTTCGGGGTGGTCGGCGTCGAACTCCCGGCGGTGCGACCCCGTCCAGGCCAGGATCCGGGCGAGATCGAACCGGGCGCGGGGCGAGAGCCCGGCACCGGTGAGCACCGCGGTGGGGTCCGCCACGCCGGGGTGGGCCCGTCCGCCGCGCCACACACCGACCGACTTTCCGATAAGCGGCACGTCGCCTCGCGGCACGCCCAGCCGCGACAGCAGTTCCCAGGTCGCGCGGTAGCCGTGCTCCGAGATCTGTTCGGCACCCTCGTCGATGGTGTAGCCGTCGTGCCGGAAGCTGCGCATCCTGCCGCCGACGTGCTCCTGCCGCTCGAAGACCCGCACGTCGAGGCCCGCACGCCGCAGTTCATGCGCGGCGGTCAACCCGGCCATGCCCGCGCCCACCACGGCCACATCGAGATCGGGACTCATCCGACGGCCCCCGCACCGGCGATCAGGTTCGCCGTGATCAGCAGCACCGTGCTGACCCGGTGCGCGGGAAAGCCGAGCCTGCGGGCGCGCATGATGTCCCCGTGGCGGAAGCCGGTGAGGTACTGCCGCACCCGCAGCGCCGTGACGGGCAGCATCAGGAACACGAACCACCACGGGGCGATCCCGACGGCGGAGGCGACCGCACCGGTCAGGAACTCCGCCGCGCAGAGCGCACCGATGAAGAGCGCATTGCCCTTCGCCGAGACCAGGCACGCAACGGTGCGACGCCCGACGGCCCGGTCCCCGGGGATGTCGTTGGTGTTGGAGTACACGCCGAACAGCAGCGGTCCGAAGCCGAACAGCACGCCTTGGACCAGCACGAATCCGGAGAACTGGCCGGCCGCGAGCCCGTACGCCCCCATCACCAACCCCGCGCCCAGCCCGGCGAGGAAGATCTCCTGGAAGCCGTGGTAGCTGATCTTCAGCCCGTAGGAGTACTGGACGGAGACCACGAACAGCACCACGACCAGAACCACGGCCCAGGTGGGCCGGTGCGGGGCGGTCGACACGGCGGCGGCCCACAGGGCGGCGCCGGCGGCGGCGGTGGCCCACCCGAAACCGAGTGCTTCGCGAAGGGTCAGGGTGCCCGCGACGAGTGGCTTGCGGAGTTTGTTGCGCAGCGGGTCGTCCGGGCCGTAGTTCGCGGCGTCGCTGCCGTCGCGATAGCCGGTCACGTCGTCGAGGGCGACCATCGCGACGATGACGCAGACCGCGCCGAGGAGGAACAGGGTGAGCGTCACGATCGTCGCGGGCTGGAGACCGGAGACGGGCAGCAGTACCGCGGACAGTGCCACGGCGACGCTCGGGTAGTAGTCGTAGACGTCGAGTTTGCCCAGCCGGGCGTAGCTGCGCAGCTTGCTCTCGGGACGTGCCGTCCCGGACGTGAACGGTCCGGTTTCGGTGCGGGTCGTCATCTGCTCCGCTCCTTCAGGTGTGTTCGGTCAGCGGCTGCCGCTCAGCCCGGCGAAGGCGCAGACGGTGTCCGCGATGTGCTCCACCTGGGCATCGGTGAGGCGCGGGTGGACCGGGATGGCCAGTTGGCGTCGGCTCGCGCTCTCCGCGTGCGGCCAGCTCCGGCCCGCGGGCGCGAACCGGGTGAAGGCGGCCTGGTACGGCAGTGGGAGGGGGTAGTAGACGTGACTCTCCACCCCTCGGTCGGCCAGATACCGCTTCAGTTCGTCCCGCTCGTCCACGAGCAGCGAGTACACGTAGGCACAGCGGCCGTTGCGGCCCGGCGGAGGGGGCAGCACACCACGCTCGCCGAGCGGCGTGAAACGTTCGGTGTAGTAGTCGGCGATGCGGGCCCGGCGCTCCAGCAGCTCGGGAAAGCGGCGGAGCCGGTGGAGCTGGAAGGCCGCGAGCACTTCGTCGAACCGGCTGTTGTAGCCGGTGCGCGGGTAGACGAACCGCTCACTCTGCCCGTGGTTGCGCAACGACCGGACGGCGCATCCGAGTTCGGGGTCCATGGTGACGACGGCGCCGCCCTCGCCGGCTGTCCCGAAGGTCTTGACCTGGACGAAGGAGAAGACTCCGGCCTCCCCCCAGGTCCCGGCGGGGCGGCCGTCGAGGACGCCACCCTGGGCGACCGCCGAGTCCTCGACCAGGCGCACGCCATGACGCCGGGCGATCTCGCGCATGCGGGGCATGTCGGCCATCACCGAGAACATGTGCGCCGGCATGATCGCCCTGGTCCTGTCGGTGATCGCCCGTTCCACCTCGCCCGGGTCGGCCACCATCGTCCACGGGTCGATGTCCGCGAACACCGGCGTCGCCCGCAGTCCTGCCACGGTATTGGCCAACGGAGCACAGCCGTACGCCGGTACGACGACCTCGTCGCCGGGTCCGATCCCCATGGCGTGCAGGACGAGTGTCAGCGCGGAGGTGCCGCTGGAGCAGGCCACGACGTCGGCGGCGTCGAGCGAGTCGCGCAGGACCTCCTCGAAGCGGGCGGTGTGCTCGCCGAGCAGGAACCTCTGCTCCGGTGCGGTGCCGATGTCATGGACGAGGTCCATGAGCACCTGCCGGTCGTCCTCGAAGAGGTCCGGAGGAAAGAAGGGAACCGTCACGCCGGCCTCCTCGTCGTGAAGCGGCGGACGAGGGCGCACACCGTGTCGACGTCGTCGAGGCTCATGTCGGGGTAGAGCGGGAGGGCGATCGTCCGCTCGCAGGCCCTCTCGGCGTGCGGGAAGTCGCCCCGCCGGTATCCCAGATGGGCGAAGCATTCCTGGAGGTGCAGCGGGGCCGGGTAGTACGTCTCGGTGCCCACGCCGTGCCGGGCCAGGTACCCGGCCAGTTCGTCACGTCGCTCGACCTCGACGAGGTACACGTAGAAGACGGGGTCGGTCCGGGCGGTGCGGGGCACCACGGTGGGCAGCCGGAGCACGCCGGGCGTGCCGGCCAGCCGTTCGGTGTAGGCGGCGGCGAGCCGGGCCCTGCGGGCGATGTCCTCGTGCAGCCGGGTCAGCTTGGCGAGGAGGACGGACGCCTGGATGTCGTCCATCTTGCTGTTGACGCCGTTCACTGTGGTCTCGTTGCTGATGCCCGGGAAGTGGCCCAGCGTCCGGCCGTAGCGCCCATGGTGGCGCAACGCCGCTGCCGCCTCGGCGAGTTGAGGGTCGTCGGTCAGGATCGCGCCGGCATCGCCGATGGCCCCCAGGGTCTTGGTGGGGAAGAACGAGAGCACACCACCGGCTCCGAGCAGCCCGGCATGGACGCCGTGCCACCGCATGCCGATGGCCTCGGCGCTGTCCTCCACCACGGTCAGCCGGTGGTGGTGCGCGACGTCGAGCAGCGCATCCATGTCGGCCATCTGGCAGAACAGGTGGACGGGCATGATCACACGGGTGCGTGGAGTGACCGCGTCGGCCGCGGACTTGGGATCGATCGCGTAGGTGACAGGGTCGATGTCGGCGAAGACCGGGCGGCCGCCGGCCAGTACGACGGAGGAGGCCGAGGCCACGAAGGTGAAGGCGGGGACGATGACCTCGTCGCCGGGTTCCAGGCCGCAGGCCCGCAGCAACAGCACGAGGGCGTCGGTGCCGCTGTTCACGCCCACCGCGTAGCGTGCGCCGGTCCACCGGGCCAGCGCCTCCTCGAACCGGGCGACCTGCCGGCCGTGCGAGAACTTGCCGTCCTCGAAGACTTCCGTCAGCCGGGACCGGATGTCCGGCCAGAGCTCCTCGAAGGTCCGGGCCTGTGTGAAGAAGGGCACCGGTCCCCAGGTGCCGTCCGCGGTGCCGGTCGTCATGCCGCGCCTGCCGTTCCTCGGTCCTAAGGATGCGTTGTGCATGTGTCCTCTCGTGGCGGTGGCGGCGAAAGCGAACCGGGGCGTCGGCGGGCGGACTACGACGGCGCTCCCCCTTGTGCCGGGAGCGCCGGACGCAGAACCGCGTGGATCGCAGGCGGTCAGAGCAGGGAGAACTCCAGCTCACCTGAGTGGTAGCGGTGTACGGCCTCGATCAGCTCCTCGATCGACAGCTGACCGTCGCCGTCCGTGTCGATCAGCTTGAACGCCGTGCCCGCCGTGGACTCGTCACTGCCGATGGCACCGATCCAGCGCTGGAACTCCTGAGGGCTGACCTGTCCGTCACCGTCGGTGTCGCACAGGTCGGCGATCGCGCTGATCGTCGGACGCAGCACCTGGTCGAAGCCGGCCTGCCCGCGGTCGAGCACCTGCTCCGCCGCCACGTTCCTGAACTCCTCGAAGCCCAACGCGCCGTCGACGCCGACTCCGGCCTGACCCGCCACGTACTCCCACATGCCGAGGTACGCGTCGGCGAGGGCCCGGCCCTTCGGGGAACTCTCGCTTTCCCCGAAGGAGAGCAGAATGCGCTTTGCCTCACCTGCCCAGTCACTGCGATCGATGGTGCCGTCGCCGTTCTTGTCCCACATGTCGAAACGGCGACGAAGTCGCTGCTCCTGTACGGAAGTGGTCACGCTTCTTCCTTTCGCTCTTTCCTTCTCGGCACCTGCGACTCAGATACTTACCGGAACAGGCAGCGCTAACCCACTCTTACGAGTGACAAAGAATCGCGCCACAAGATTCTGCGCTTGACCGAGAACTTCACGTGGGCGGTGGGTACGGGCACGCATCCAAGCCGCCCCGGAAGACTGGATCCGGAGCGGCTACGAAGAGAAGCTCACAAGTGCACCGGAAGGCTATTTCCCTCTGGTTTGCATGCGATTCTACGTGTCCTGTAGATGACTTTTCCGACTCAGCACGAGAACCATTACAGATACGGCGATCGGGGCCACCTGGGAAATGAGTTGCCCGACCACGTCCACGGTGTCGAAGCGTCCGAGATGCGCCGCGTGGAATATCAGGTGGGGAACCGTGAAGGCGAGGACGCCGAAGGCTGCCGCCCGCACCAGGCGCCGCTCGGGGGACACAGCGGCCATCAGCAGGACCGCCGCCAGGCCGAGCGACAGGGCGCCCAGATCGCGGACCAGGTGTTCGTTGTACGGCGGGAACTTGGTCACCCACGCGAGAGACGGGAGCGGGAACCCGTCGTAGAAGAATCGTGGCGCGAGCAGAGCCCATGCTCCGGGCACCCCCTGCCCCAGGGACAGCAGCACCAGCGCGGCGCGTACCGGGAGGAGCCTGGTCTCGGGCGCCGGCCCTGCCACATCGGTGCGTCGACCGGTTTCGCCTGACTCTCCGCGCAGGAGCCCGGCCCCGGGGCCCGCGCGGGCCGTCAGTGTCGGCGGCCGGGGGGTCGCTCCGAGCGACTCGCACTCGGAGGGACCCCTGCCGTCGGTCTGCGACTCAGACACCCAGAAGCGGCGCGTCGAGCTCGCCCGCGTGGTACTTGCCCACCGCGGCCACGAGTTCTTCGACGGACAGTTGCCCGTTTCCGTCGGCGTCCACCTGCCTGAACACCTCGTCGGCGTCGATCCGGTCGTTGCCGATGGCGGCGAGCCACTTCCGGAACTCCTGCGGATCGACCTGCCCGTCGCCGTCGACGTCGCACAGGTCGACCATCGCGCGGATGCTGGGCCGGAGCATGTTGCTGAAGCCGACCGCGCCCTGACTCAGCATCTGGGCGTCGGCGATCTCGACGAACTGCTCGACCGACAGGTCCTGACCGGCGTCACGGCCGGCCCGCTGCATCATGTAGTCCCACATGTGCGGGTACGCGTGCAGCAGCGCCTGAGCCTTGGGGGAATCCTCCGGCTCCCCGAAGGCCTCGACGATGCGCCGGGCCTCCGCCTCCAGGTCGCCACGGCCGACACGTCCGTCCCCGTTGGTGTCGTACAGCGCGAAGCGCTGCCGGAGACGCTCGGTCTGGGCAGACTTGTTGGACATCTCACTCCTCGTTGCCGAAAAAGCTGGGATGAATACCGGCTGCCTCGCACCCGAAACCATGAGAAACCGAAGGATTCATCATTTCGGAATCCTTGAGGGGGAATTGAAAACCCGAGCACAGGTCCGAGCGATCGACCGCCCACGCCAGGCGAACATTCTATGCCTCGCTGCAAGGTACATGAGTACTAGCACCCCTAGGGACCTGTCAACGGCGGGTACGACGGGCCGAAAGCCGCAGAAACATTTCTTCCGCACGGGCCGCCACCCCCGCACGGCCGATTGTTTTCGCGCGTGGGTTCGGTCACGAAATCGGAATCGGCCTCCCTGGGCGGCGCCAGCCGGGCCGACTGCACACCACGGCCTCCCTCGACACGCGTTCCGGCCATCTTCCCGTCCAGTACAGAAGCGGCAAGCAAGCACTATGAACACCTGCCATCGGATACGATGCGCCGTGGCCGCGATAACGCAACCTGCGCCCCATTCGCCGCACCATCAGAGCAATCAATTGCGTGCGTTTCAGGGGAAGACGGGATGGGTATGCAGAATAATTTCGAGCCGATCCGCCAACCTGTTCCCAGTCCATTCGACGCCATATTTGCGTGCGAATTCACACCTGTGTGCGACGTTCGAAAAGAGCGTACAAGGGGGGTCGAGCCGTGCTGTGCACGCTGATCGTCGGCTTGGGCCGCGCGGGCCTGGGACTGCATGTGCCGGTGCTGCTGCGTGCGCGCTCCCACGTCCCCGGTACGTTTGCCGATCACCCGATCGTGGGGGTGGACCCCGGGGGCACCCCCGGCACCGAGCAGCGGGATCTGCTGACCGTCGGCGCCCTGAGCCGAGCGCGCGATCTCCTCGACCCGGCGCGTACCGTCGTCCATCTGTGCACTCCGCCCGCCGTGCGTGCCGACGTGCTCCGCGAGGTCGCCGCGCTCGGATTCTCGCGGATCCTCATGGAGAAACCACTGGCCGATGGCCGGGACACGCTCCAAAACGTCCTGCACCTCGCGCGTGAACACGAGCTACGCCTGTCCGTCGTGGCGCCCTGGCTGCACAGCGCGCTGACCCGGCGTCTGGTCCAAGTGGTGGGCGACCGCAGGCTCGGCGCCGTGCGTTCCGTGTCCGTCACCCAGCACAAGCCCCGGTTCCGCCGCTCCTTGGCCAGCAGCAGCCACACCTCCGCTTTCGACGTGGAGGCGCCGCACGCGGTCGGCGTCCTCCTGCGGCTCCTGGGTGACGCGCGGCTGCGCTGCGCGCGCAGCACCGACCTGCGCGTGGGGACGACCATGGTGCCGCGCATGGGCGGTGCGCACCTCGAACTGCTGCATACAGGTGGGGTCCGCAGCCAGGTGCTGTCCGACCTGTCCGCCCCCGTACGTCAGCGGCGGATCGTCCTCGGCATGGAGGACGGAAGTGCCGTCGGGCAC
Source organism: Streptomyces qaidamensis (assembly GCF_001611795.1). Taxonomy (NCBI): domain Bacteria; kingdom Bacillati; phylum Actinomycetota; class Actinomycetes; order Kitasatosporales; family Streptomycetaceae; genus Streptomyces; species Streptomyces qaidamensis. The sequence goes on from NZ_CP015098.1 coordinate 1,073,767, forward strand.
TACGCGGTCGGCCAGGACGACGACTTCGCGCAGTTGGAGATCACGCGCGGCGGCCACACCACGCGTGAGGTCATCCATGACGACTCGCTCATGGCATGTCTGAGCCATGCCTACCGCGGATTCGCCGAGGACGGCGAGGGCGCCGGCGCCGACGACCTCGCCCTGCACGTACGGACGGTCGAGCTGCTCGACGAGGCGAAGCGGCTGGCGGCCCTGCCTCCCCCCGGCACACCCCCTCGCAAGGAGGCGATCGCGCATGGGCGTTGACCATCCCGGAACAGGTCCCCGGCAGCCCCGGTGCGAGGGGAGCGAAGACCTCCCTAAGAGCGGATGGGCTGCTCCCGGCATCCGCTTCGCGGGCATCGGGGACGAGGCCGCGGCGGATTCGGCCGGGCAATTGGACGCTCTGCGCCAACTGGGCTGGGGGGCGATCGAGTTGCGCAACGTCGACGGCGTCGCCATCGCCGACCTGGACGACCGGGCCTTCGACGCTCTGGCCGACCGGATCGCGGCAGCCGGTCTCGACGTCGTCTGCGTCGATTCCCGGATCGCCAACTGGGGCCGCCCGATCAATGGTCGCTTCGAGGACGATCTGAGCGAGCTGCGGCAGCTGGCCCGGCGCTGCGCCACCCTCGGCACCCGGTACATCCGGGTGATGTCCTATCCCAACGCCGGTCTGGACGAACGGGAGTGGGCCAGGCGAGCCCTGGACCGGATGGCCCTGCTGGTCCGGCGGGCCGAGCAGCAGGGCCTGGTGCTGCTGCACGAGAACTGCAGCGGCTGGGCCGGCAGCCGCGCCGACCGGATGAGGGAACTCCTCGACCGCGCCGGCGGCCCCGCGCTGCGGCTGCTGTTCGACATCGGCAACGGAGTGCCCTACGGCTACGACGCCCGCGCACTGCTGGACGAGATCATCGACCACGTCGCTCACGTACATGTCAAGGACGCCCGGACCGGACCGGACGGCCAGGTCACGTACACACTGCCGGGGGACGGGGAGTCCGGGGTCCGCTCCTGTCTCCGGGCCCTCATCGACCACGGCTACACCGGGGCCTGGTCGATCGAACCGCACACCCACCTGCGGCCGCACCAGGACCAGAACACCACCGGCACCGACGGTGTGGCGGCGTTCGTCCGCTACGGCCGATGCCTGGAACAGCTCGTGCGGCAGGAGATCCTGTCCGGCCGGTCTCCCGCCGGAGGGGGGCGGCATGGTTGACGTTCCGGCGCCTCCCTTCCCGGCCGGATCCGCCGCCCCCTCACCTCCCGCGGCCCTGCCGGTACCCGCCCGGCTGACACCGGCCGATCACGACCTGCTGCTCGACCTGCTCGGTACTCCCACGGCCGGGCCCCTGGAGACCGGCAGCGACGGTCCCGCCGTGCGGCTGTGGGAGGCCGGCCGGGCCTATGCGGAGGCCGCCGCGACGCTCGGGCTGAGGGTGTTGCGACACGCCCCGCCGGAACCGGCGGCGCTGCTCCGGGACGACGTGCCGGCGACGGTCCGGAAGGCGGCACAGGACGAGACGTTCCTGGCCTCGCAGCCCAGCCTGGTGCTGCGCCTCGGCCCCGAACTCCCCCCGCGGGAGACGGTGATGTTCAACGTCCACCTGGACACGGTGGCCGGCTGGTGGCCCGCCCGCTTCGACGGACGGCGCTTCACCGGCCGGGGAGCGATCGACGCCAAGGGCCCCGCCGTCGCCCTGCTCGCCGGCATCCGAGCCGCACGCGCTGCCGAGCCGGCTCTGGGCAGCCGGGTCGGTGTGCTCATCCAGGCAGTCGCCGGTGAAGAAGGCGGTGCCATGGGTACGTTCGGCACCAGGCCGCTGGTGGAGGACGGGTTCACCGGCGGGCTGAACCTGTTCTGCGAGCCCACCGGCCACCGCTTCCTGCCCCGTTCGACGGCGTCGATGACGGCCCTGGTCCGCGTCGAGGGCGAGGACGCCGTGGACGATCGCCCCGACGCGGGTCACAACGCGACCGTGCTGCTGGGGCATATCAGCAGCCACCTGGCCCGTGCCCTGCCGCCGCGGATCGGCGACGGAAGGGTGTGCGTGGCGGGCCTGCACACCGGCGAACGGCACAACCGGGTCTACGGCACCGGCCGGCTGCTGCTCAACATCTCCTACGGGTCCCGTCCGGCCGGCCGAGCCGCAGAGGCGGCGCTGGAGGAGGCACTGCGCGAGGCGCTCACCGACTTCGCCTCCAGGACCGCCGGTATCCCCGACCTGGCCAGGACGGCCGCCGACGCGACACGGATCACGTCCCTGCACTGGCACAAACGCGGTCTGCCCGCGCTGGACGGCCGAGGCCGCGCGCCGTGGGCCGAAGAGCTGCTGGAAGGACGTGCGGGCCTGGTGCGCTGGCCCGACGAGGAGCCCGCCTTCACCTGCGACGCGATCTGGATGGCCGGCCTGCCCGACAGCTACACGGCGGTCTTCGGCCCCGGAGACCTGGACACCAACCACGCGCACGCCGCCGGCGAGTACGTCGACCTGGACGACCTGGACCGGTACGCCGACGAAATCGCCCGCATTCTCGTCGCCCGAGTCCGCCACGGGCCGCCCGGCGACGGTGCCGGCGATTGTCACGCTCACTCAGCGGCCGCGCCCGGCGCGGCCGCGGACAGGAACCCCCTGCGATGACCTCGACGACCCCCACCACTCCTACGGCGTCGGCGGACGCAGCCGCACCGACCGCCGTGACGCCCCGGCCCGGACCGCGCGTCGTCCCGCCCGAGGCCTCAGGCAGCGACGGCGACACCGGCGTACGGGTGCCGTACCGGGGCCTCCTCGGCTTCGTGGCCGATGTCCTCCGCGCCAGAGGACTGCCCGAGCACCGTGCGGGAACCGCCGCCGAGGCACTGTGCCACGGCGACCTGACGGGCTTCACCAGTCACGGCATCACCAACCTCACCCGGCTCTACCTCCCGCTGCTCGACTCGGGCCGATGCGATCCACGGGCGGAACCGCGGATCGTCACCGACCACGGTGCGTCGGTGCTCCTCGACGCCCGCCGGGCGCTCGGGCTGTGGGCCGCCACGGAGGCGATGGACCTGGCGGTCGAGCGCGCCCGCCGGTACGGCGTCGGCATGGTCTCGGTGCGGGGAGCCACACACTTCGGCTGTGCGGGCCACCATGCCCTGCGCGCGGTGCGGCACCACATGGTGGGCCTCGTCACCGCCAACTGCGGCCGCCAGCGGATCGTCCGCCCGGTCGGCGGACGGGCCCCCATGCTGGGCACGAATCCCCTCGCGCTGGCCGCCCCGGCAGGCGACCGGCCGCCGTTCGTCCTGGACATGGCCACGACGGTCGCCCCCACCGGCAGGGTCCGAGCCGCCGCACGCGCCGGGCAGAGCGTGCCGGTGGGCTGGCTGCACGACGACGACGGCAGGCCTGTGACCGATCCGGCCGCCTTCGACCGTGGCCAGGCGCACCTGCGCTGGCTCGGCGGCGACCCTGACAGCGGTGCCTACAAGGGTTTCGGTCTCGGTCTTCTGGTGGAGGTACTGTCCGCACTCGTCCCCGGAGCCGGAGTGGGCCCACAGGAGGAGACGGCGGAGCCGGCCGGCCCCGACGACGACATCGGCTGCCTCATGCTGGCCATCGCCCCCGGGCGCCTCAGGCCCGAGGCCGAGTTCCGCACCGACGCGGCCGCCCTGTTCGGTGCCCTCCTCGGCTGCCCGCCGGTCCGGGCGGACGAACCCGTGCGCTATCCGGGCTGGCCCGAGGACGCCCGCTCTCGCGACCGGCGCGCTCACGGCGTCCCTCTGGAGCCGGCCCTGTACCGGGAGATGCTCGATCTGGCCCGGAACAGCGGTCTCGGTTTCCCGGCGCCGGTGCGGCCCTCGGCGGCGGGGGGCCCGGCATGACACTCCCCCGCATCGGCCTCATCGGCCTCGGTGTCATCTCCCGCTTCTACCTGGCGGCATTCGAACGTGCCGCGTGCGCACAGCTGGTGGCGGTGTGCGACCCCGACGAAGAACGGCTCGGCGTCGCACCGGCGCAGGTGCCGCGCTACCGCGACCACCGTGAGCTGCTGCGGGCCGCGGATCTGGACGCCGTGGTGGTCAACGTGCCCAACGACCTGCACTACCCGGTGTGCAGGGACGCGTTGGGGGCCGGACGCGCGGTGTGCGTGGAGAAACCACTCGCCACGCGTCCGCGCGACGGCCACCACCTCGCGCGACTCTCCCGGCAGAGTGACACGGTGCTCTTCACCTCCTTCCACCGCCGCTACAACGATGAGGTGAACGCGCTCCGCCAGCGCATCGCCTCCGGCGCGCCGATCGCGTCGCTCACGGTGCACTACGAGGAGACGATCGAGGAACACGCGGGCAGGGACCGCTGGTATCTCGACCCGAAGCGCTGCGGCGGCGGCTGCGTCGCCGACAACGGGCCCAACGCGTTCGATCTCGTCCGCCTGTTCCTCGGCGATGTCCGGGTGACCGGGGCCACCGTGCACCGCGATGCGCGGGGGGTCGACCGGCAGGCGCAGGTGCTGCTGACCGCCCCGTCCGGCGCGGCGGCCCGGGTGGTGCTCGACTGGTCCTGTCCCGGCGAGCGCAAGACGGTCGAGGTGCGACTCGCCGACGGAACCGTGGACCGGGCCGACATGCTCGCCGGCCATCCGGAGTTCAAGGGCTCCCTGTGGCACGAATACGTGGGCGTACTGCGGGACTTCACCGACGTCCTGTCCGGCCGCCGCCCGAACCGCCCCGACGGCCTGGCCGCCCTGGAGCTGGTGGCCGCCACGTACGCGTACGAAGGCCTCGCTCGCCCCCAACCCCGACAGGAGGTACGCCACCCGTGACACCCGGAGAGGACGGTGCCAAACGTGCCGTGTACGGGCGGCTGGTGAAGGTCCTCACCCACCGGCGTGACGACCGGGGGATGACCCTGGAGGGGTTCGCAAGCCGGTGCGTCCGCCGTGGGGAGGTGCATGAGTTGGTGACCACCGACCACACGGAGACCGCCACCGGCGCCCGGATCGACCGCGTCGGATTCCTGGGCTTCGTGGAGGTCGGATGCGCCGGAGTCATCGACCGGGGCGACGAGGTCTGGGCCGACGGGAACCTGGTGGGGACGGTCCTGGGATTCGACGCCTGCCACTTCCCGAACCACTACAACATCCTCATCTCGGTGCCCGAACCGCTCACCGGCCCGCAGCTCGGTCTCGCCCCCGAAGTCGAGGTCAGGTTCGGGCAGCGCGTTCAGATGCCGCATCCGACCGGAAACCACCCGACGCCGAGCGGCTGACACCTGCCGGCCGATCACCAGGAGCACCCGTGAACCCACGTATCAACCTCGCGGAGCTGGAGCCCGCTGCCTATCAGGCCATGCTGGGTCTGGAGCGCTACCTCTCGTCCAGTTCGCTGCCGGCACCGCTGCGCGAGTTGGTCAAGCTGCGGGCCAGTCAGCTCAACGGTTGCGCGTTCTGTGTACACCTGCACAGTGGCCGCGCCAGGAACGGCGGAGAACCAGACGAACGACTGTTCTCCCTAGTGGCGTGGCGCGAGTCCCCCTTCTTCAGCAAGGCCGAGCGTGCCGCTCTCGCCCTGACCGACGCCGCTACCCGCCTCGACTCCGACGGCGTGCCCGACGACGTGTGGAACGAAGCCGCCTCCCACTACGACGACCGGCAACTGGCGGCACTTGTCATGACAGTCGCCACCGTCAACGCCTGGAACCGGATCGGCGTCAGCACCCGCATGGTGGCCGGCCCGCAGCGCCCTGACGGAGACGGCAATTGAACGACTGGAGGAGCCGCCCTCGACGCGGCGGCCACGTGATGCCGTCCATGGCAGACCCTGTTCCCGGGCCTCAGCCTCATTCAAGACCAGGCGACTACTGCTCTCCGATCAGCCCCGACTGACCGATTTCAACGCAGCGTAGTCAGCTCCAAGTCAGCACGGCAGGGGTGGGGACAGGTGATGACGTGCGCTTTTTGGTCAGCACCAAACCAGCACCGGAGTCAGCACCCGACCACCCATACATGCCCGAACAACGCAACTCGGACAGTGCTCACGCAGGCACACTTGAGGCCCGCACAGCCGCTCCGCCAGCACCGTCATGGTGCCCCCACGCACACCCGCCCCCGGAACTATGGTGTCCCACCACATACGCCACTGACCTGCGGATTCCTACGGTATGGCGACACACAACCGTCCCCGCCAACCGTATGGAAGTGGTGCCGATGCCCTCCCCCGCAACCGCTCCCCCACCCCCCGCCAGCCTCAAGCGCATCGTCGCCGCCAGCCTCATCGGCACCACCATCGAGTGGTACGACTTCTTCCTCTACGGCTCCGCCGCCGCGCTCGTGTTCAACAAGCTGTTCTTCCCGGACTCCGACCCGCTCGTCGGCACCCTGCTGTCGTTCCTGACGTACGCCGTCGGGTTCGCGGCCCGGCCGCTGGGCGCGCTGGTGTTCGGGCATTACGGCGACCGGCTCGGGCGCAAGAAGCTGCTGGTGCTGAGTCTGTTGCTGATGGGCGGGGCCACCTTCGCCATCGGGCTGCTGCCGACGCACGCCACCATCGGGGCGGCCGCGCCGGTGCTGCTCACCGTGCTCCGGCTGGTCCAGGGCTTCGCGCTCGGCGGTGAGTGGGGCGGTGCCGTGCTGCTGGTGTCGGAGCACGGGGACGCGCGGCGGCGAGGGTTCTGGGCATCGTGGCCGCAGACCGGCGCGCCGGCCGGGCAGCTCCTGGCCACCGGTGTGCTGTCGCTGCTCACGGCCCTGCTGTCGGACGCTGCGTTCGGCAGCTGGGGCTGGCGGATCCCGTTCCTGCTCTCCGGAGTGCTGGTGATCGTCGGTTTGTGGATTCGTCTGTCTGTCGATGAATCACCGGTCTTCAAGCAGGCGTTGGCGCAGGCCGAGGCTCGCAAGGCGGACGTGGCCGCGGAGGCCGAGAAGCTGCCGCTCGTCTCCGTGCTGCGGCACCACTGGCGTGACGTCCTGGTCGCCATGGGCGCCCGCATGGCGGAGAACATCAGCTACTACGTCATCACCGCGTTCATCCTCGTCTACGCCACCACCTCGGCCGGTGTCTCCAAGCAGACCGCGCTCAACGCGGTGCTGATCGCGTCGGCCGTGCACTTCGCCGTCATCCCCGGGTGGGGCGCGCTGTCCGACCGGATCGGCCGCCGGCCGGTGTATCTGATGGGTGCGGTCGGTGTCGGGCTGTGGATGTTCCCCTTCTTCGCGCTGATCGACACCGGCGGCTTCGGCAACCTGATCCTCGCCGTGACCGTCGGGCTGGTCCTGCACGGGGCGATGTACGCGCCACAGGCCGCCTTCTTCTCCGAGATGTTCGCGACGCGCATGCGCTACTCCGGTGCGTCGATCGGTGCGCAGTTCGCCTCGGTCGCGGCGGGTGCGCCCGCGCCGCTGATCGCCACCGCGCTGCTGTCCGACTACGGCAGCTCCACGCCGATCGCCCTGTACGTCATCGCCGCCGCCGTGCTCACGGTCGTCGCGGTGGCGGCGGCCGAGGAGACGCGCCACCGGGACCTGGCCGACGTCGCTCCCCCGTCCGGTCAGGGAGCAGACCGGACGGCCGCCGCTCCCGAGGACGCCCGCGCCTGAACGCCCGGGCCGCTGCCGTCCCGCCCCCGTACGTTCCGCGTGCGGGGGTCAGCGCTGTTCCGGTGCCGACAACCGGAGCAGGCGCAGGGCGAGTTGGATCTCCAGGGCCCGTGCCGGGCTCTGCCAGTCGTCGCCGAGGAGGCGGCCGACGCGCTCCAGACGCTGGGCGACGGTGTTCACATGGACGTGCAGTTCGTCCTTGGTGCGGGCCGGGCTCATGCCGCAGGCGAAGTAGGCGTCGAGGGTGCGCAGCAGTTCCGTGCCGCGTCGGCGGTCGTAGGCGACGACCTCGCCGATGGTGCGGTCGACGAAGCCCGGGATGTCCCGGTCGCCGGCCAGGAGCAGCCCGAGGAAGCCGAAGTCCTCGGCGGCGGCTCCGTCCCCGAAGCGGCCGAGGACACGCTGGGCTTCGAGGCAGCGGCGGGCCTCCGCGTAGGCCGCGGCCACGGCCTCGGGACGGGTGGCGAGGTCCTCGACCGGTGCGGACGCGCCGACGGTGACCGGTGCGTGGACCGCCTTGCCCAGCTGCCGGGCGGCACGGCGGGCCACGTCCGTGGCGCTGTCGCCGGAGCCGAGGGGCAGCAGGAGGACGGTGCCGCCGTCGCGGGCGGCGGCCAGGCCGTGCCCGGTCGCGGCCAGGTGGGACGCCGCCGCTGCCAGGCGTCTGCGGGCGTCCGCCTCCTGGTCGGCGTCGGCCGCACCGCCCTCCAGCCGCGCGGCCAGCACCACGTGGAGCGCGTCGAGGTCGGCGTGGAGCCGGGCCGCACGCTCCCGCAGCAGACGCGGGTCGCGGTCACGGGCGTCCAGCAGGTCGTCGAGCAGCTCACCGCGCACGCGCTGCTCGGCCTCGGCGGCGGATCTGCGGGCCAGGAGCAGCAGGGACGTGACCATCGCGGCACGCTCCAGGGTGCGCTGGTCGACCGGGTCGAGCCCCGGGTGGCCCCGCAGCACCAGTGCGCCGAGCAGTTCGCCCCCGGCGGCGACGGCGGCGATCCAGTCGTCCTCGTGCAGCACCGCGTGCCCCTGCGCGCCGGACTTCTCCAGGGCCCCGGCGGGCGCGGCGGCGGCCTCGGTGAACTCGACCGTGCCGTCGAGGATTTCGGAGACTGCGGCGGCCACATCATGCACCCCGCCGCCGCGCAGGACGAGTTCGGCGAGCCGGTCGTGCACGTCGGAGGCGCGCTCGATGACGCCGCTGCGGTCCCGGATGATCTCATTCGCACGCTCCAGGCCTGCCAGGGCCGATCTGGTCTCGGCGAGCAGGTTGGCGGTGTCGATGGCGGCCGCGGCGAGGGCGGCGAAGGAGCCGAGCAGGGCGATCTGCTCCCGCTCGAAGACCCGGGCGCGGCGGTCCGCGGCGAAGAGCACGCCGATCACGTGGTGCCCGAGCGTCAGCGGCACGCCGAGGATGGCCACCAGCCCCTCGTCCCGCACGCCCGCGTCGATGGTGAGGGTGTGCTGGAAACGGTCGTCCTTGAAGTAGTCGTCGGTGACATAGGGGCGCGCGGTCTGTGCGACCAGGCCGCCGAGCCCCTCCCCCATGCCGAGCCGCAGCTGCTGGAACCGGGCCGCGACCGAGCCCTCGGTGACCCGCATGTAGGTGTCGCCGCGCTCGGTGTCGTTCAGGCTGAGGTAGGCGACGTCCGTGCCCAGCAGCGAGCGGGCGCGCTGCACGATCGCCTGGAGCACGGCGTCGAGGTCGCGCAGCCCGGCGAGGTCGTGGGCGGTCTCGAACAGTGCGGACAGCTCGGCCTCGCGCCGCCGTCGTCCCTCCAGCTCGGCGCGTACGCGCAGGGCGAGCGGCTTGGCCTGCCGGAGCGCGGCGATCCACTCCGCCGGGCGCCCTTCGGCACGCGCGAGCAGCTCCGGCTGCTCGTAGGCGTCGGCCGACGCGCCCCGGGCCAGGAGCTCGAGGAACGGTGTTTCGGCAACCTGCACGTGATCGCTGGACATGCTCACAGGATTCACCATGACCGGCCCGTCCCGTCGGCCCTGTGGACAACTCCCCCCGGCCGACGGGACGGGCTGCTCAGTGGGCGGTCCAGCCACCGTCGAGCACGAGCGAGGTACCGGTCACGAAGGACGCCTGCGGACCGCACAGATACGCCACGGCCTCGGCGACCTCCTCCGGTTCGATCAGCCGTTTGACGGCGCTGTCCTGCAGCAGCACCTCGGACAGGACGCGCTCCTCGGGGATGCCGTGCGCCTGCGCCTGGTCGGTGAGCTGCTTCTCGACCAGTGGGGTGCGCACATAGGCGGGGTTCACACAGTTCGAGGTGACACCGTGGGGCGCGCCTTCGAGGGCGGTGGTCTTGGACAGCCCCTCCAGCCCGTGTTTGGCGGCCACATAGGCCGACTTGTAGGCCGAGGCGCGCAGCCCGTGGACGGACGACACGTTCACGACGCGGCCCCACCCCTGCCCGTACATGTGGGGCAGGGCCCCGCGGATGAGCCGGAACGGTGCCTCCAGCATCACGGTGAGCACCGTGTGGAACACCTCGGGCGGGAACTCCTCGATGGGGCGCACCAGTTGGAGTCCGGCGTTGTTGACGAGGACGTCGGTGCCGGCGGCGGCGAGTTCGGCGGCGTCCAGGTCGGTGAGGTCCAGGACGTGCGGCTCCACCGCGCCGGCGAGGCCGCGCCCCCGGTCGGCCAGTGCCTCCAGGCCCACGGCGTCCCGGTCGACGGCTCTCACCTTGGCCCCGGCGGCCGCGAGCCGCAGCGCGCAGGCACGGCCGATGCCGCCGGCGGCGCCGGTGACGAGCGCGGTGCGGCCGCCCAGGTCGAGCGGGGAGGCGTGGGGGGCCGGGAGGGCACGGGGCGCGGTCATGGTGTCGACCCTAGGCAGCGTCCCAGCCCCACCCCATGTGGTCACGCCCCATAGTTCAGCCGGAGGCAGTGGGGTCGAACCATGTGGGGGTGTCTGACAGTGCCTGCTTGATCCGGTGCAGGCCGAACTCGTTCAGTTCGGGCAGCGCGTCGACGTCGAACCAGGCCACGTCCAGCGACTCGTCGTCGTTGACCCGGGCCTCACCGCCGACGGCCCGGCAGCGGAAGGTGATGTCCATGTACTGGCAGGTGTCGCCGTTCTCGTACGTGACGGGCTCCAGGGCCTGGACGAGGACGACCCGTTCGGCGACGCAACGCACGGCCGTCTCCTCGTAGACCTCCCGCACCGCGCAGGCCGCGGGCTGCTCCCCCGGGTCGGGAATGCCGCCGAGCACGGACCACCTGCGGGTGTCGGCCCGGCGGTTGAGCAGCACTCTGCCCTCGTCGTCGAAGACCAGGGCGGTGACCCCCGGAAGCCAGAGCAGCTGATGACCGGCCGAGGCACGGAGTGTGCGGATGAAGTCGGGAGTAGCCATGCCGTCGACCCTAATGGGCCCCTTCCGGCGCCCCTGCGCGATTCAGGCGGTGTGCGGCCCGCGTACGGCTACACGTCACCGGCGCGTCGTCCGCGCAGCCCGGCGCCGACGGCCCAGCCGACTCCGCCGGCCGCGACCAGCACGAGGGCGATCTCCGGCAGGATGCCGAGCCGGGTGGCGGGGGTCTGCGAGGACCGCAGCGGCACTTTCTGCACCAGTGAGTCGGCCACGAACATGCCGGTCTTCTGCGTGATCCGGCCGTCCGGCATGATGATCGCGCTGACTCCGCTGGTCACCGGCACGGTCACGGTCCGGCTGTGCTCGACCGCGCGTACCCGGGACATGGCGAGCTGCTGGTAGGTCATCTCGCTGCGGTCGAAGGTGGCGTTGTTGCTGGGCACAGAGATCATCTGCGCGCCGTCGGTGACCTCGGAGCGCACGGCCCAGTCGAAGGCGGCCTCGTAGCAGGTGACGAGTCCGACCTTGGCGCCGTCCATGGTGAACACGCCCGGCTTGGTGCCCCGGCTGAAGTCCTGGCGGACCATGGCCGTCCAGTTCTTGTTGATCGCGCCGATGACCGAGCGCAGCGGCAGGTACTCGCCGAACGGCTGGATCTGGCGCTTGTCGTAGGTGTCGACGGGGCCCTTCGCCGGGTCCCACAGGATCTGCTCGTTGTACAGCTTGCCGTCCCGTTCGACGACGCCGCCGACCGAGATGGGCACCCCGACGGCCTTGGCCGCCGTGTCGATGACGGCGCGGGCGTCGGGGTTGGCGAAGGGATCGATGTCGGAGGAGTTCTCCGGCCACAGCACGAAGTCGGGTTGCGCGACCTTGCCCGCCTTGACCTCGGCGGCCAGGCGCTCCGTCTCGCGAGCGTGGTAGTCGAGCACGGCCCGCCGCTGGGAGTTGAAATCGAGTCCGGCGCGGGGCACGTTGCCCTGGATCACCGCGACGGTGGCACTGCCGTCCTCTGCCGTGTCGCTGACCAGGGGCCGGGCGGCGACGGCGCCCGCGACCGGGACGGCCAGGCTCAGCAGACCCAGGGCGGCGGCGGAGCGCCGTACCTCACCGGTCCGCCGCCGTTCCACGGCGAGGCGGACGACCTCGTACAGCCCGAAACCGCACAGCACGACCGCGAAGCCGAGCACCGGGGTGCCGCCCACCGCGGCGAGCGGCAGGAACACACCGTCCGCCTGGCCGAACGCGACCTTCCCCCAGGGGAAGCCGTTGAAGGGCGCACGCGCGCGTGCCGCCTCGCCGGCGATCCACACCCCGGCGGCCCACACCGGCCAGCCGGGCAGCTTCGACACGGCCGCGACGCCGGCGCCGACGGCGGCGACGAAGAGGGCCTCGATCGCCACCAGGGCGAGCCAGGGGCCCGGCCCCACCTCCACTCCGGTCCACACCAGCAACGGCAGCAGGAAGCCGAGGCCGAAGAGGTAGCCGAGGCCCAGTGCAGCCTTCCAGCCGCGGCCGCGCAGCACCCAGCCGAAGACGGCGAAGGCCGGCAGCGCCAGCCACCACAGCGTGCGGGGCGGGAAGGAGACGTAGAGGAGCAGGCCGGAGAGCGCGGCTGCGGCGGCCGGAGCGAGACGTACGAGCCGCCGGGCCCACGTCCGCGCCCCGGGCGCGGTCCGCGGATCCAGCTGGTCCGACTCGCCGACGGAGGTTGCGGTGACGGTCACTCCCGGAGTCTACGGCGCGTGACCTTGGGGCCGACAGCGCGGCAGGCGTGGTGGACTCCCTGTTCATTTGGTCACGACACATCCCCAAACCGCCCACCAGCCGTTACCGTGTGCCAAGCCTCAGTCGTACGGCCCTCGGCGGCCCGTGCGGCCGGGGTCTTCACGAGTCGGGGGCGAAGGTGCGCCGGGGGGCGGGCGGGGTGGGTTCCAGTGGGGTGACGTCCGTGTCCGGACCGGACGCGGACGGCGAGAGACGAATCGTTTCTGACGCGGCGGGTGTCGTGGTGCTGGGCACCTGCGCCGCCTGGTCCCTGATCACGGCGGCGGTGCACGACGGCCGGCCCGAGGGGGTTCTCCTGGCGGTGCTGGCCGTGGCCGCGGGGTACGCCGCCGGGCGGATCAGCGGGGCGCTGCTGCCGGTCGGCGCGCCCTTCACCGGGGCACTGGCCGGCATCGCGCTGACGGTGGCCGTTCCGCACCTCGCTCCGGGCCCGCAGATCGCCGCGCCCCTCGGGCACGCCGGGGGCACGGCCGCCGTCCTGACGCTGTCGGCCGGTGCCGCGTGCTGTGCGGCCTGGTCCGCGCCGGTGCCGGCCGTTCGGTTCGCCCTCCGTCTGCTGGCCGCGAGCATCGCGGTGCTCGCGGCGGTGCTCGGCTCGGCCACCGGCTTCGTGACTTGTCTCGCGGTGCTGGTGTGCTCTCTGGCCGCCGGCCGCACCCGTCATCGCGGCGCCGGGACGGCCGTACTGGCCGTGGTCGCCGCCGTGGTGACCGGTCTGGTCTGGGCGGTCGCCGCGCAGGCCGTACCGGGCGGGTTCCTGGCCGCGCTGGAGGGGCGGCTGACGCCGCACCGAGTGCGGCTGTGGCAGGACGCATGGCATCTGCTGGACGACGACCCCGTCCTGGGGGCCGGCCCGGGCCGCTTCGGGGAGCTGAGCACGACGTCCGCCCAGTCGCTGCTGTCCGACGGCAAGCCCCACTCGGCACCCCTGCAGCAGGCGGCCGAGCAGGGGGTCGTCGGCGTGGTTCTGCTCGCGGCGGCGTTCGGCTGGGTCCTGTACGCGCTGTGGCGTGGCCCGCGCCCGACCCCGGTGGCGCTCACCGCCGGCGCGGCCCTGACGGCGCTCGCCTCCATCGCCGCGATCGGCAACGCGCTGAGCTTCACGGCGGTGTCGGTGGGAGCGGGCCTGCTGGCGGGCATGGCCACGGCGCGCCCCCTCGAACCGTCGAGCCGTACTCCGCAGGGGCAGGCACGGGGAGCGGGACGCACTCCCGCGTGGTGACAGTCGGTGATCACGGCCGTCGATCACCCCCGGTGACGAGCGGCCGGCGGCTCAGTGCGCGGGAGCGCCCGGCTTGGTGGGCCGCAGCCGTGCCTCGATGACCCGTACGGCCGCCTCGGCGTCGTCCACGGTGATCGTGAAGGTGTGCCCGTCCCACAGCTCCAGCTCGACACCCTCACCACGTCGTACGACCACCGCGGTGCCCTTCTCGGGCCGCCATCGGTATCCCCAGCCGCCCCAGTGGCGAGGGGTGACGTGGGAGATGTACGTGGCGCCGGCCACCTGGGAGAGCGGGATACGGCGGCGCGGAACGCCGATGTGGCCGCAGCGCACCTCCAGGTGCTCCTCGTCGACCCGCAGGGCGACGTGCACGAAGGCGAGCGTTCCGAACAGGACCAGCAGCCCGGCGGCGATGCACCCGACGACGGCCATGGCCAGCGGGGCGACGCCGGACGTCCATGCCGAGTCGACGGCCAGCGCGATGCCGAGCGCCATGCAGGCGGCACCCACGAGCGCCAGCAGCCACTGCACCCGGTTGGTGGCACGGCCGGTCCAGACGTCCGAGTGCGGGTGGGGGGCGTTCCCGCCGTGGAGGTGGTCCCTCATGTCTTTGAGGGTACTCAGATTTCGCTCCGCAGGTACCTTGTGGCGGAGTGTGACTGCGCCGGCCGGGCGCCGGGCCGATCCGGTCCGGCGATGACCGTCGGTGACGGGTGCCGGTCAGCGGGCGGGCGTGACCGCCTGCATCAGACGCCCTTCGGCGTACGCCAGGGCGGGGGCCGGCAGCGTGCCCTCGCGTCCGCTGAGCAGCACGGTGAGCGTGCCGTGCGGTGTGGCTCCCGGCGCGGGCTGCTCGCCGAGCCGGCGCAGGGCCTGGGCGGCCACGGCTCCCGCGGAGCCGTGCAGCACGAGGGGCGGGCGGCCGGGGCGCTGGACGGCGGTCCGGATGCGTTCGGCGACCAGCTCGTAGTGGGTGCAGCCGAGGACGACGGTGGTCACGTCGTCCGGGGTGAGGGCGGCGGCCGCGGACACGGCCGCGTCGATCGCCGCCTCGTCCGCGCGCTCCACGGCCTCGGCAAGGCCCCAGCACGGCACCTCGGTGACGGGCACGCCCCCGGCGAAGTCACGGATCAGGCCCTGCTGGTAAGGGCTGCCGGTGGTGGCCGGGGTGGCCCAGATGGCCAGGTGCCCGCCGCCGGCCGCGGCCGGCTTGATCGCCGGGACGGTGCCGATGACCGGGAGTGCCGGTTCGAGGTGGGCGCGCAGGGCGGTGAGCGCGTGCACGGTCGCGGTGTTGCAGCCGACGATCAGGGCGTCGGGGCGGCGCGCGGCGGCGGCCTCGGCGACGGCCAGCGCACGCTGGGTGAGATCCTGCGGAGTGCGCGGGCCCCACGGCATGCCGTCGGGGTCCAGGGAGAGCACGAGATCGGCGTCGGGGCGCAGCCGCCGTACCGCGGCGGTGGCCGCCAGCAGACCGATTCCGGAGTCCATGAGCGCGATCTTCACCCGATCACGATAGACGATGTGCCGTCCCGGGCAGGCCGGGTGGGGCAGACTGCGCGCGTGAGCGCCCTTGTGTGGACTGCCGCTGGATCACTGCTCGCCTGGCTGTGGCTGCTGCTCTGCCAGGGCTTCTTCTGGCGCACCGATGTGCGGCTGCCGTCACGCGAGGAGCCCGACGAGTGGCCGTCGGTGTGCGTCGTCGTCCCGGCGCGCGACGAGGCGGCCGTGCTGCCGGCCGCGCTGCCGTCGCTGCTCGCGCAGGACTATCCGGGGCGGGCGGAGGTCTTCCTCGTCGACGACGGCAGTTCGGACGGTACCGGTGATCTGGCACGCGAGATGGCGCGCAGGCACGGTGGGCTGCCGCTGACGGTGGGGTCGCCGGGTGAGCCGCCGACGGGCTGGACCGGCAAACTGTGGGCGGTGCGCCACGGCCTCGGGCTGGCACGCGCGCGTGAGCCGGAGTACGTCCTCCTGACGGACGCCGACATCGCACATGCGCCGGACAGTCTGCGCGAGCTGGTGGCGGCGGCCCGTTCCGGTGGGTTCGACGTCGTCTCACAGATGGCGCGGCTGCGGGTGGAGAGCGTCTGGGAACGGCTCGTCGTGCCGGCGTTCGTCTACTTCTTCGCGCAGCTCTACCCCTTCCGCCGGATCGCCGGGGAGGGCCGGACGGCGGCCGCGGCCGGGGGCTGCGTCCTGCTGCGGACGGAGGCCGCCGAGCGGGCGCGGATCCCGGAGGCGATCCGGCACGCCGTGATCGACGACGTGGCGCTCGCCCGGGCCGTGAAGGGCGGCGGCGGCCGCGTCTGGCTGGGGCTCGCCGAGCGGGTGGACAGCGTGCGGCCGTATCCGCGGCTGCACGACCTGTGGCGGATGGTGTCGCGCAGTGCGTACGCCCAGTTGCGGCATCAGCCGCTGCTGCTGGCCGGGACGGTCGCCGGGCTGGCGCTGGTGTATCTGGTCCCGCCCGTGGCGGCCCTGGCGGGTCTCGCCGCCGGCCGTACGCCGGCGGCGGTCCTCGGCGGTCTCGCGTGGCTCGTCATGGCGGGGACGTACGTCCCGATGCTCCGCTACTACCGGCAGCCGCTGTGGCTCGCTCCCCTGCTGCCGTTCACCGCGTTCCTCTACCTCCTCATGACCGTCGACTCCGCGGTGCAGCACTACCGGGGGCGGGGTGCGGCCTGGAAGGGCCGCACCTACACACGCCCGGACGCCCTGCCCGACGAGGGCTGACGGCCACCCGGGGTCACTTGCGGCCGGGGGTCCAGTTCATGCCCCACCCGTAGGCGTGGTCGACGGTGCGCTGCGGGCTCACCCCGCGCTCGGGCACCAGGTAGCGCGCCTCCCGCTGGACGATCAGATCGCCGCCGGTGTTGGTGATCAGGGCGAGCGCGCACACGAGTGAGGGGACGGTGCACTCGTCCAGGGAGAACTCGATCGGCGCCCCGTACTGCGGCTGGAGCGTGACCGATGCGTTCAGATCGGCGAAGGAACGGGCGCCTTCGTAGATGGTGACGAAGACGAGGATGCGCCGGAAGGCGTTCTTGTGGTCGAGGTTGACGGTGAGGTTCTCACCGGTCGTGACGGCGCCGGTGCGGTCGTCGCCGTCGAGGTGGATGTACGGAGGCTGGTGCAGCGCTCCGAAGCTGTTGCCGAGCGCCTGTACGACGCCCTTGCTGCCGTCGTTGAGTTCGTACAGGGCGCACAGGTCGAGGTCGAGGTCGGAGTGCATCGCGGTCGGGCGCCCGAACTTGCTGCTCCACCCCGAGAACTGCTTGCGCACCTCCCAGTTGAGGTTCACGTGCAGCGCGCCGGAGGTGCCGCCCTGCTTGGTGAGCGAGACGGAGGGGGCGGCCTTGGTGAGCGTCACCTTGGTGAGGCGGACGGGCGCGGGGGGCGGGGCGGCGGGCTGCGGCGTCGGCGGGGGCGTGAACGCGGAGGCGGCGGGCGGTGTGGCCGCGGGGGGCGCCGGAGCGACGACGGCCGGTGCCGGGGCCGCCTGCTGCGGCTCGTCCACGGTGATGCCGTAGTCCGTGGCCAGTCCTTCGAGGCCGCTGCTGTAGCCCTGACCGACGGCGCGGAACTTCCAGGCACCCTGGCGGCGGTAGAACTCGCCCAGCACGAAAGCGGTTTCGGTGGTGGCGCCCGGGTTGTCGAAGCGGGCCACCGGCGTGCCCTGGGCCGCGTCCTGGACCTCGATGTACAGGTCGGGAACGTGTCCGAACGTGCCGCCGTCGGCGGAGGCGGCGAGGACGACCGTCTCGATCGCGGGCTCCACGCGCGCGAGGTCGACGAGAAGCGCGTCGGTCACCCGGCCGTCGGTGGTGCGCTTTCCCTCGTGGCTGATGGCGCCGGAGGAGTGCGCCGGCTGGTTGTAGAAGACGAAGTCCGCGTCCGAGCGGACCTTTCCGCTTACCAGCAGCAAAGCGGAGGCGTCGGCGTCGGGCACGCCCGCTCCGGCCCGCCATCCCAATTCCACCCGCAAGGCCGCGGTGGGCACCGGAGTATTTGAACCTTTCAGCATTTGCATGTCCGCCCCCATTGCGTGTCACCGCGCCGGGCCCGTCCCGGCGGTCCGTCGAGTTCCGTGCGCACAACCTAATTCCTCGCCGCGGCGAAGTCCCCCCGGCGGCCGGCCGGAAGACCGGCGGCCAACCCCTGGTAACCCGTCCGGAACTCGGCCTTTACACGATCAGCCCCTCGTTCGGCGCCCCATTTTGCCGAGTTCGCTCGCATTGGGGATCCCGGGTCACTGCGGACACGGAAAACAACCCTCTTATCGGTCTCCCCAACCAGCACATCGTGGGCTTAACTTATGTGCCATGACCTCCCCCCGCTCCACCTATGGCGGCGGCTACTACTCCGCCTCCTTCCCGGACACCCCGATCTACGACAAGCTCGTCGCCGAGCGGGGCACCCCGCAGATCGCTCCGATCCGGGTCCCCGCTCAGTACGACATGCCGGGCAGCAACCTGCCCGCCCTCCCGTCGGCGCTGCCCGCCCTGCCGGCAGCCCCCTCCCAGCCCGCCTACGGCTATCCGCAGGCGCAGCAGCCCTCACCGCTGCAGCAGGCGCCCGCGGCGTACATCCCGCAGCAGGCCACCGCTCCGCGCGGCTACCCCGGCCCCCAGCCGCAGCAGCCGCGTCCGGCCGCACCCGCGGGCTACGAGGCGATGCGCCCCGCGGCTCCCCGGCCGGCCCCGGCTCCCTATCAGGACCCGTACAACAACCAGCAGTACCGCGGGTACTGAGCCGACCTCCGGGGGCTGCCGGTGCCGGCTGGCACGATGGCCCCATGGGGAACGCTCACCTGCACTCGATTCACATCCATCCGGTCAAGGCGGTCCGGGGCCTGGCGCCCCGGGAGGCCGTCGTGGAGCCCTGGGGCCTGGCCGGAGACCGGCGCTGGGTGCTGATCGACGACGGGGGAAAGGTCGTCACCCAACGCCGGCAGCCGCGCCTCGCGCTCGTCGCCGCCGAGCTTCAGCCCGGTGGCGGCGTCCGGCTGTCCGCACCCGGCATGCCGCCGTTGGCGGTGCCCGTTCCCCGGCCCTGCGTGACCGTGCCGGTGGAGATCTTCCGCGACAAGGTCGAGGCGGTCCCGGCCGAGGACGAGGCCGCGCATGCCTGGGTCAGCTCCTGCCTCGGCTCCGACGCGCGCCTGGTGTACATGGACGACCCGGCCACCCGCCGCCCCCTCGCCCCGGAGTACGCGCGGCCCGGTGAGACCGTCTCCTTCGCCGACGGCTTTCCGCTGCTGCTGGCCACGACGGCTTCGCTCGACGCCCTCAACTCCCTGATCGCGCAGGGCGAGCACGCCGGCGAGGGCCCGTTGCCCATGAACCGCTTCCGGCCGAACGTGGTCGTGGCGGGCACCTCCGCCTGGGCCGAGGACGACTGGTCGCGCATCGCCGTCGGGGAGGTGCCCTTCCGCGTGGCCAAGCCCTGCGGCCGGTGCGTGGTGACCACCACCGACCAGGGCACCGGCGAGCGTGGCCACGAGCCCCTGTTCAGCCTGGGCCGCCACCGCCGCCTCGGCGGCAAACTGGTCTTCGGTCAGAACCTGGTGCCGCTGTCCCGCGGCACGATCCGGGTCGGGGACCAGGTCAGGATCCTCGAATAGCTCTTCGGGCGGAGCGGGAACCGCACCACGGGCCCGGGCGTTGGCCTGTGTGAGAAATTCATGAGAGACCCGGAGGAGCAGTGATGTCGCTCTCTCTTCGACGGGCCCATGCGTGGGCGGCTCCGCCGGGGGAGTATCACGGAGCGGGAAGGGGGTGCGGGCGGTGCGAGCGATCAGCGGACTCTGGCGCTGGCGGCGCAATCCTCTGTGCCGCGCGACCGACCTGGCCGAGGCCTGGGTGGCCCTGGCCGCCCTGATGCTGATCCTGCTGGCCGCCCCCGTGGCAGGCTCGCTCGTCGGGAGAACGGCGGAGGACGCCCTGCAGCGCTCCGTCCGGGAGCAGCACGAGGCGCGGCATCTGGTGACGGCCACCGTGGTCCGCAAGCTGGACCGCTCCCCGCTGGACGCCGACCCGGAAACCTCGTCGGGCAGGGATCTGCGCACCCGCGTCCTCGCCGACTGGACCGCACCCGACGGCACCCCGCACCAGGGCCCCGTCCTGGCGAGCCTCAAGGACCCCCGGCAGGGCGACGAGTTCCGGATATGGACCGACCGGCAGGGCCGGATGGTGGCCCGCCCGCTCGACTCCGCGACGGCCTCGACGCACGCGGTCCTCGCCGGCTTCGGCACCGCCCTGGCGACGGGCGGTCTCATCGAGGCCGGCAGACGGCTGATCGTCTGGCGCATGGTCCGTCGCCGGTACGCCCGTTGGGACCGGGCATGGGACAAGGCGGGCCCGGACTGGGGCAGGACGGGCACCGGCAGCTGACGGCCTTCCGGCTCTGGTCAACCCACCACCCGCGCGCACGCTACGGTGGTCCGGCCGAACCGTTCGGCACAACCCGCGCGCGAGCGAGCCCCAGGGACGCGCCCCGAGGGCGGACGAGCCATCAGTACGACCGAGGTGGGGGCACGGCTACACCATGGCACAGGGCACGGTCCAGGTGACGCACACCGGCACGTCGCGGTGGCGGCGCCGCACGGGTGAGTACGCATCGCTCGCCGCCGCCCTGGAGGCCGCGGCCGACGGGGACGTCCTCACCGTCGCGCCCGGCACCTACCGGGAGAACCTCGTCCTGCAGCGCGCGGTGACCCTGCGCGGCCCCGAGGGCTCCCCCGGCTCCGTGCGGATCGCGCCGGTGGACGGCGTTCCGCTGACCGTGCGCGCCTCGGCGGTGGTGCAGGACCTCCATGTGGAGGGCCAGGACGCCGCCGCCCCTGCGGTGCTGGTGGAGGAGGGCACCCCGGAGCTGCGGGACGTGCGGGTCGTGACGCGGTCGGCGGCCGGGATCGAGGTGCGCGGCAGCGCCCGGCCCACGGTCCGGCGCTGTGCGGTCGACAACCCGGCGGGCATCGGCATCGCCGTACTCGACGGCGCGGGCGGGGTGTTCGAGGAGTGCGAGGTCGTCGCGGCCGGGCAAGCGGGCGTGGCGGTGCGCGGCGGCGCCCACCCCCGCCTTGAGCGCTGCCGGATCCACCACACCTCGGGCTCGGGTCTGTCGGCGACCGGGGAGAACTCCGCGCTGGAAGCGGTGGGCTGCGAGATCTACGAAGTGCGGGGCAGCGGTGTGCAGATCACCGGCCGCGCCACGGCGCACCTCACCGACTGCGACGTGCACCGCACGACGGCCGACGGAGTCACGCTCGATACGGACGCGGTGCTGACGCTCGCCGACTGCCGCATCCACGACATCCCGGAGAACGCGGTCGACCTGCGCTCCCGTTCCGTTCTCACGCTGACGCGCACCACGGTGCGGCAGTTCGGGCGCAACGGCCTGTCGGTGTGGGACCCGGGCACGCGGGTGGACGCCAACCAGTGCGAGATCTTCGACAGCACGGGCGACTACCCGGCGGTGTGGGTCAGCGACGGCGCCACCGCCGTCCTGGACTCCTGCCGGGTGCACGACGTGCCGGACGCGTTGTTCGTCCTCGACCGCGGCTCGCGCGCTGACGTCGTGGACAGCGACCTGTCGCAGGTACGCAACACGGCGGTGTCGGTGAGCGACGGCGCGACCGCGCAGCTCGACGACTGCCGGATCCGGGACGCGGCGACGGGCGCCTGGTTCCGCGACCACGGCAGCGGTGGCACGCTCAGCAACTGCACGGTGGACGGCACCCAGACCGGCGTGATCGTCACCAAGGGCGCCGACCCGACCGTGGAGCGCTGCACCATCGACTCGCCGGCGGAGGCGGGCGTCTACGTCTCGGCCGGCGGCCGCGGCAGCTTCCAGAACTGCCGGGTCACGGGCAGCGGCGGCTACGGCTTCCACGTGATCGACGGCAGCCGTACGACGCTGCGCAAGTGCCGCACGGAGCGGTGCGCGCGCGGGGGTTACGAGTTCGCGGACAGCGGCGCGGACGCCGCGTCCGGGGCGGGCCCGCTCGTCGAGGACTGCACGAGCGACGAGAGCGCCGGGCTGCGTGCGCCCACGGCGCCCGCGACGGTCGTGCAGACGGTGAGCCACTCCTCCGGCCTGCTGGGCGCGGTCCCGGGGCAGCGCACCGAGCCGGAGCCCCCGGCGCCGGTCGCCGAGCCCGGGCAGCCGGCCCGCACCTCCAAGGACGTCCTCGGTGAACTGGACGCGCTGGTGGGCCTGGAGAGCGTCAAGCGCGAGGTGCGCGCCCTCACCGACATGATCGAGGTCGGTCGGCGCCGGCAGCAGGCCGGTCTGAAGGCGGCCTCGGTCAAGCGGCACCTGGTCTTCACCGGCTCCCCCGGCACCGGCAAGACGACGGTCGCGCGGCTCTACGGCGAGATCCTCGCCTCGCTCGGCGTGCTGGAGAAGGGCCACCTGGTCGAGGTGTCCCGGGTCGACCTGGTCGGCGAGCACATCGGCTCGACGGCGATCCGTACCCAGGAGGCTTTCGAGAAGGCGCGCGGCGGCGTGCTGTTCATCGACGAGGCGTACGCGCTGTCCCCGGAGGACGCGGGCCGCGACTTCGGCAAGGAGGCCATCGACACGCTGGTGAAGCTGATGGAGGACCACCGGGACGCGGTCGTGGTGATCGTCGCGGGCTACACGGCCGAGATGGAGCGCTTCCTGTCGGTCAACCCGGGCGTGGCGTCCCGCTTCTCCCGGACCATCACCTTCAGCGACTACGGCCCCGAGGACCTGCTGCGGATCGTGGAGCAGCAGGCCGAGGAGCACGAGTACCGGCTGGCGCCGGGCGCGTCGGAGGCCCTGCGGAAGTACTTCACGGTGCTGCCCAAGGGCCCGGCGTTCGGCAACGGCCGTACCGCACGGCAGACGTTCGAGGCCATGGTCGAGCGGCACGCGAGCCGGGTCGCCCAGCTTCCGGAGCCGAGCACGGACGACCTGACTCTGCTCTACGCCGAGGATCTGCCCGAGCTGCTCTGAGGATCCGGCTACGCGGCGGGCGGCTCGGGCCGGTTGCGCGGCGAAGGCACCTCCCCGGCCGCCGGGTCCTCCGGCCGCAGCCGCGCCAGCAGCTTGCGGCGTTCCTCGGCGAAGACCGGATCGGCCTGGTAGTCGGAGTGACCGAGGATCGGCGCGGGCAGCGGCAGGAGATCGGTACGGCCGTAGGCGAGGGGGTCCATCAGGGGGGCGTGGTCGACCTGGGCGCCGGGCAGGCGCATCGGGCCGCCGATGGGGTCGGTGAGCCGGTGGAGGTTGCGCCAGCAGTCGACGTCCCGGTGCAGGGAGCTGAGCGCGGCGGGTCCGAAGTGTGCCGGGAACCAGCGGCCGTAGAGGCGCTCCAGTGGGGAGCCGTAGGTCAGCAGCGCGACGCGTTTGCGGGCGGACGGGGCGAGTTGCCAGGCCGCGGCGGCGGCGAGGACGCTGCCCTGCGAGTGCCCGGAGATCACCAGCCGTCCGCCGGTGGCGCGGGTCCAGGTGGCCATCCGCCAGGTCAGGTCGGGTACCGCGCGCTCGGCGTAGCAGGGCGGGGCGAAGGGGTGGGAGGCGCGTGGCCAGAAGGTGCCGACGTCCCACAGGATGCCGATGGTGCGGCGGGCCGAGGCGTCCTTGTAGGCGCGCCGGCCCCAGGTGACGAAGAGCAGGAAGCCGAGGCCGATCAGCCAGGAACCGAGGGCCTGGGAGGTCTCGGCGGCGCCGTGGACGACGGGGTAGGCGCCCTGCGCGGCCTCGCCGGGGGTCTCGTCGGTGGTGAGGGCGCCCACGAGGGCTCCGGCGCCGAGCAGCAGGGTGACGCCGGAGGTGACGGCGACGATGCGGGGTCCCCGGTCGGTGAGCGCGGCCATCGCCCGTGTGTAGGCGATACGGCGGGTGCGGGCGGGGTCGAGGTCCTCGTCCGGGTAGTCGAGTGCCACGGCGGCGCGCTCGGCGCGGGCGAGTTGCCAGGCGCGGTGGGCCAGCCAGCCGATGAGCCCGAGCAGCACGACGATCAGCGGCGGGATCACCGACGCCTGCCAGGTCAGCAGCACCGGCGGCCCCTTGATCGACGCTCCCGTCCCGTCCAGCCAGTCGGACACGCGCTGGGACACGCCGCCGGACATGACGCCGCCGAGCGCGCAGGCCAGCATCGCCACGGCCGGTCCGCCCAGGCCCCGCAGCACCGCCCGCCGGTCGGGGTCGGTACGGTGCAGGACGTGGGCGACGACGCCGAGGACGATCACCAGCAGGCCCTGGACCAGGGCGATCCCGCCGAAGGTCGCATCACCCGGCAGCCGGCCTTCCGACGTCCACCCCGGGCGCTCCCATCCGGCGTACAGCAGGGCGAGCGCGAGCAGGACGAGCGCGACGAGCGGCAGGCGTCGTACGAAACGCTCGTCGAGTTTCCGGTCCAGCCGTCGCTCGCTGCGGCCGCGGCGGCACACCACCCACACCACGGCGACCGCGCAGGCCGCGAGGGCCGCCTCCAGGACCAGGCCCAGGACGTCGAGTACGGCGGGGCCGCCGGGGCGCCGGTCGAAGCGGGCGGCGGCGCTGCCGACCGCGGCGGCGACCGTGATCAGGCCGGCGGCGGTGTGCGCGGCGCGCAGCCGGGCCACCAGCCGGCGCCCGTACCAGAACCCGGGCCGGCCGAGTGCGGTCGGGCCGCCGCCGCCTTCGGGCTCGGGGGCCCGTTCGACAGGCTGCTGGGACTCGTAGTCGCTCCACGTGCGCCGGGACAGGTACCAGAGCAGGACGGTCAGGGCGGTGGGCACGACGGCGGCGAGGGCGAGCCTGCGGCCGGGGGCGCTCCACCAGCCGCCGTCCGAGACGGTGGGCGAGAGGAAGCCCAGCCAGGTGTGGCGGTCGGCGCAGGCGGTGGTGCCCGCGCACTGCCAGGCCGCCAGGTCGAGGGCGACCTCGCAGGCGGCCGCGACGAGCAGCACCGTCAGCGTGAGCGCCACGAGCCGTAGCAGGAGGCCGTAGAGGCGTACGGTGCGGCGGCGGCCGTGGGCGGAGGGGCGCATCCAGTGGGCGAGGTTGACGACCATGAACGGCAGCAGCAACAGCCACAGGGCGCGGGTGCCGTCGCCGGAGGTGAGGTTGCACCAGACGTAGGCCTCGGGCACCGGCCCTTCACGGCGGCGGTCGTCGGGGGTGTGCTCGGCGTCGACGTCGTCGGCGCGCCGGAAGACGGCCGCCGTGTCGTCGCCGGTGATGCGTACCGTCCGCGGATCGTTGAGCATCTCCTGCGGCGTGGTGCCGCCCACGCCGTGGACCAGGAGTTCCAGGGCGGTCCCGGGCTCGCCGGGCCGCGTGGCGGGACCGTCGGGCCCGCCGGTCGACGCATGTTCCTGCGCACGTTCCACTGCTTCGCACTTCCCCCGTGACACGCCGTCGGCTCTGTCCGTGCGGGCACAGGATCTCCACTTCCGCGGCGTCGCACACCTCCTGTCACGGAATCTCCCCGATCCGTGATGAACCGTTGTGAGGGCTGAGCCACCGGTGGCATGCGCGCGACGAGTGGGCGTGGTGGCGCTCTCCGCTCCGCGACATGCGAGGATGGGGCGTCCTCGCACCGCAGCCCGGGAGAATGTCCTAGTCGGAGCCGGTGCGGGGGGTGTCGGACGGCATTGAGGCGAAAGGACCGGAGCGTACGTGAGCGAGAATCAGAACCTCCTCGCGGAGCAGCGGCGATCCCTGATCCTCGACGAGGTTCGCCGCCGGGGCGGTGTCCGGGTCAACGAGCTGACCCGCAAGCTCGGCGTGTCGGACATGACGGTCCGCCGTGACCTCGACGCGCTCGCCCGCCAGGGCGTGCTGGAGAAGGTGCACGGCGGCGCGGTCCCGGTGGTCGAGGCGAGCACGCACGAACCGGGCTTCGAGGCCAAGTCCGGCCTGGAGCTGACCGCCAAGGAGGACATCGCACGCGCCGCGGCCAAGCTGGTCGCCCCTGGCGCGGCGATCGCCCTGTCGGGCGGTACGACGACCTTCGCGCTGGCGCACCAGCTGCTGGACGTCCCGGACCTCACGGTGGTCACCAATTCGGTGCGCGTCGCCGATGTGTTCCACGCGGCGCAGCGCACCTCGGGTCCGCGGCAGGGCGCGGCCACGGTCGTGCTGACGGGCGGGGTGCGCACGCCCTCCGACTCCCTGGTGGGGCCGGTGGCCGACCAGGCGATCGCGGCGCTCCACTTCGACCTGCTGTTCCTCGGGGTGCACGGCATATCGGTCGAGGCCGGTCTGTCGACGCCGAACCTCGCGGAGGCCGAGACGAACCGGCGGCTCGTGCAGTCGGCCCGCCGCGTGGTCGTGGTCGCGGACCACACCAAGTGGGGCAAGGTGGGGCTGAGTTCGTTCGCCTCGCTGGAGCGGATCGACACGCTCGTGACGGACGCCGGTCTGCCCGACGACGCGCGCGGGGTCGTCGCGGAGCATCTGCGGCGGCTGGTGGTGGCCGGGGAGCCCGAGGACGGCGCAGACATCTGACGGCGGCTCAGCTAGGGTGGCGCATCCGGTCATCGCCCGCTCCCTTCCAGGAGGGCCCCGCCCATGCCCCGTCGACTGCGCCCGGTGGAACCCGACTTCGTGGCGACGGCTCCCGTCCGGCATGTCTTCGAGCGGGACATGGCCGCTCCGCCGGAGGCGGTGTACGGCGCCCTGGAGGATGTGCCCGGCTGGGCCGAGTGGTTCGCTCAGGTGTCGGCCGCCCGCCCGGTCGGCGCCGGCGCGGGACGGGACATCACACTCACCGGTGGCATCCGGTTCCGCGAGACGGTCATCGCGGCGAAGGGACCCGAGCTGTACGCCTACCGCGTGGACGTCACCAATCTGCCGGGCGTGCGGGCGATAGCCGAGGAGTGGCGGCTCACGCCGGCCGGCGGCGGTACCCGGGTGCGGTGGACCTTCGCCACCGACGGGACCGCTGCGTACCGGCTGGCCGTGAAGGTGGCGCGCGGAGGCCAGGCGCGCGCGTTCCGGGACGCCGTGCGGGCGCTGGACCGGCGACTGAACGCCTGAGACCCGGGGGCTCAGTGCGGCCAGACGCCCGTCCTCAGCAGTGAGTCGATCGCGGCCGTGTACGGCTGGATGTCCAGCCCCTGGGCGGCCAGCCAGGCGTCCGAGTAGTACTTGTCGAGATACCGGTCGCCCGGGTCGCACAGCAGGGTCACGACGCTGCCCTGCCGGCCCTCGGACACCATCTCCGCGACGATCTTCAGCGCGCTCCACAGGCCCGTGCCGGTGGAGCCGCCGGCCTTGCGGCCGATGGCGCGTTCCAGGGCCCGTACGGCGGCGACACTGGCCGCGTCGGGCACTTTCATCATCCGGTCGATCGCGCCGGGCACGAAGCTCGGTTCCATGCGGGGCCGGCCGATGCCCTCGATACGGGAGCCGCAGTCGCAGGTGACGTCCGGATCGCCGGTGGTCCAGCCCTCGAAGAAGCACGAGTTCTCGGGGTCGGCCACGCAGACGCGGGTGTCGTACTGCATGTAGTGGACGTAGCGCGCGAGGGTCGCGGAGGTGCCGCCGGTGCCCGCGGTGGCGACGATCCACGCCGGCTCGGGGAACCGCTCCAGGCGCAGCTGGCGGAAGATGGACTCCGCGATGTTGTTGTTCCCGCGCCAGTCCGTGGCCCGTTCGGCGTAGGTGAACTGGTCCATGTAGTGGCCGCCGGTCTCGGCCGCGAGGCGGGCGGACTCCTCGTACATCGTGCGGGGGTCGTCGACGAAGTGACATCGGCCGGAGTGGAACTCGATGAGGCGGATCTTCTCGGCGCTCGTCGTGCGCGGCATGACGGCGATGAAGGGCACGCCGATCAGCTTCGCGAAGTACGCCTCGGAGACGGCGGTCGAGCCGCTGGAGGCCTCGATGACGGGTCGGTCCGGCCGGATCCAGCCGTTGCACAGGCCGTACAGGAAGAGGGAGCGGGCGAGCCGGTGCTTGAGGCTGCCGGTGGGGTGGGTGGACTCGTCCTTCAGGTACAGGTCGATGCCCCACCGCTGGGGCAGAGGGAACTGCAGCAGGTGCGTGTCGGCCGAGCGGTTGGCGTCCGCCTGGACCCTGCGGACGGCCTCTTTGAGCCACGCCCGGTAGTCGGTGTCACTGTGGTCGACGTCGAGGGTCACACCGGTCCGGGTCTGCTGGGGGGTACTCACGGGGGGCTCCTAACGCTGCGCGCCGGCAAGGGGGGGCGCACGGCCGGCACACCGATCATAAGCACCTTGCGACCGCTCCTCACCTGCATAAACGCATCTTTGAGCCCCCCAAAGCGCCCCCAGGGGCAGGGCCCGGGGCAAGGGGGCGCGCGGTCCAGGGAGCGCATGGGCGAGTGTGCTGCGGGCGCCCCCGGAGAGGGGAGCGCGGGCACTGGTGCTCGATGCCGGGCGGGGGCAGACTGCTCGGCGGGACCAAGGCCCCGGACGGGGTGAGCACAGGGTACGACCGCCTCCCGGGGCAGGCTTCGGGCACGGGCACCACCCTTGGCCGGCGGGCCACACCGCACGGCCGGGCCGGGTCCGGACCGGGCGGGCGCACCGCCCCGGAGGGGACCCTTCGTCCGGACGGGGCACACTGGATCAGGACACGAGCCCGTACCGGGCACCGCGCGGAGCGGGCCGGTACACCGACGCGCACTAGGGGGCGGGTGGCATGGGAGAGCCGGAGTTCAGGGCCACGGGCGTGCGGATCGGAAAGCGGCTGCGTTCGCTCACCCGGGCCGGGCAGGTCCGGATCAGCGACGGCCGGCTCCAACTGCTGACCAGCTACGGCAGTGAGATCGACAGCGCGCCGGTGCAGGCCGTGCGCGCCTCCAAGCCCTGGTTCGGCCCCGATGACCGGGCCACGGCGGATTTCAACGGCCAGCGGTACCTGCTCACCCTGGGCGACCACGACCCTGCCCCGGGGGAGCCGGGCCCGCCGGCCGCGCGGCGCTTCATCGAAGCCGTGCGCAGGGCAGCGGGGCGTGGCGACTGAGATGTCCGCGAGTTGCGGTACTTCATCCCCTGCGCCACTCTGGTCTCACGTCACTCTGGGTTTACCGGCGATAACGCTGCGAACCAGCCCGCCGGCCACGACAGCAGGCGGCAGTGTCACGCAGGCGCCCTGCTGGATCCGAACTCCGTGTTCTTCCGGACCTCACGTCGGGGAGTCGCAGCCGTGATCAGCTACCCAAGCAGGCACTGCACGGTGGAGCTCCAAGCCCTGCCGTCGCGGATCGGCCAGGTCCGCAGAATCGTATCTGCGCAATTGCGCTACTGGCATCTGGATCCCCTGATCGACCGGGCCTCGCTCGGCGTGACGGAGCTGTTGTCCAACGTCCACCGCCATGCCCAGCCCGACAAGACGTGCACCGTGGAGATGGAGCTGCTGCTCGACCGGCTCACCGTCTCGGTGCGCGACGGCGACCCTCGGATGCCCGTGGTCGACGACGCCGAACCGCTGGCGACCTGCGGGCGCGGGCTCGCGATGGTGGCCGCCATGAGCGAGAGCTGGGGCGTCCGGCCGGACGGCGAGTCCGGCAAGGTCGTGTGGTTCACCCTGCCCACGTCCGCCCCGGCGGTTGCGGCGCCGTCGCTCCACGCGCGGCGCACGGTCCTGGACAAGCCCGCGCGCCGGTTCGCCGAGGTCGGGGCTTCCACCGACGGGCTCCGGCCCGACCATGCTCCCGCCCGGTCCGCCGTTGCCGGTTGACCGGGCGGTGACCACCGTCCCCTCGGGGGCCTCGGGGGCGTTCACCGCAGGGGCCGCCCCGGGGGCGCACGTCACCCCGTGGCGATCGCCCGGAGCACGCTCGGGTCCGGCGCGCGCCGGACCGGAAGCGGCACAGCGAGGGCGCCGGCCGCGACTCCCCCACGGCCTCGACGACCAGGGCCGTGCGTCGCGGCGGTCATCATTGCGCCACACCTCCCTCGCGGCCGAACTCCTCGTTCAGTACGGACAGTCGGCGCCAGTACTCGTCCTCGTCGATCTCGCCGGAGGCGAAGCGGCGGCCGAGTACGGCGATGGGCGAGTCGTCCCTGGCGGCCCACTGCCGCCGGGGACCGCCGCGGCGGCCACGCCACACGGAGCGGCGCAGCAGCACGACGCCGCCGCCGATCACCAGCGCCCAGATCACCGGGAAGAGCAGGATCCACGGGCCTGGCCCGCCGCCGTCGCCGAAGTTCGCCAGGGTCTGCATGTCGTCCGACTCCCTTGATCGCCCGATGGCTTGTGTCGCTTTCGAGAGTCCCCCGGCAGGGGCCCCGGGTCGTCGCACGGCCGGCGACACCGTCCGTACCCCGTGGGGAGTAGAGGGGCGGATCTCCATCGCGCCGCGCTGCTCGACTTCTGTAACTACTGGTATGTACAGTACGGGCATGAGCACCCCGGAACGGCTGATCGAGTCCACCCGCGAACTGCTGTGGGAGCGTGGCTACGTGGGCACCAGCCCCAAGGCGATCCTGGAACGCGCGGACGCCGGGCAGGGCAGCATGTACCACCACTTCAAGGGCAAGCCCGATCTCGCACTGGCCGCGATCCGCCGGACCGCAGAGGAGATGCGCGCCATCGCCGCGGGAGTACTCGACGGCCCGGGCACGCCGTACGAGCGCATCGAGGCGTATCTGCGGCGCGAGCGGGAGGTGCTCCGGGGCTGCCCGGTCGGCCGGCTGACGATGGATCCGGACGTCGTCGCGAGCGCCGAGCTGCGCGCGCCGGTCGACGAGACGCTCGACTGGCTGCGCGGGCGGATCGCCGGGATCGTCGAGGAAGGCAAGGCGCAGGGCCAGTTCGCGCCCGGACTGGACGGCGGCGAGATCGCGGCGGCGGTCGTCGCGACCGTCCAGGGCGGTTACGTCCTCGCCCGCGCCTCCGGCTCCTCCGCCGCGTTCGACGCGGGGGTCCGGGGGCTCCTCTCCCTGCTGGCACCCCGGACTTCCTGAGGAGACTCCTTGCACGCCATGCAGTACGAGCTCACCCTGCCCGCCGGCTACGACATGGGCCTCATCCGCGACCGCGTCGCCCGCCGGGGGCACCTGCTCGACGACTGGGACGGGCTCGGCCTCAAGGCCTACCTGATACGCGAGCGCGGCCTGCTCGGCTCACGGGTCGACCAGTACGCGCCCTTCTACCTCTGGAACACCGTGCACGGCATGAACGCCTTCCTGTGGGGCGGCGGGTTCCAGGGGGTCAGTGACGACTTCGGGCGGCCGTCCGTGCGGCAGTGGACGGGGCTCGCATACGAGGAAGGGGGCGGCTCGCACCCGCGGTTCGCGGTACGGCGGCGCCAACCGGTGCCGGACGGCGGGCCGTTGGCCGACGCCGCGGCGGACGCGGTGGACGAGGCCCGGCGGCTGGCCGTGGAGGACGGGGCCGTGCTCGCCGCCGCGGCCGTCGACACGAGCCGCTGGGAGCTGGTGCACTTCTCCCTCTGGGAGCGCTGGGATCATGACACGCCCCAGGCCGACGGCGAGGTGTTCGAGGTACTGCACCTGTCCGCGCCGGGCCGGGACCGGCTGCCCCGGGGACGCCGGTGGTGAGCGCGGTCCGCACGGTGCTGGGGGACGTGTCCCCCGCAGAGCTGGGTGTGTGCGACGCCCACGACCACCTGTTCTTCGGCAGTCCCCGGCTGCCCGGCCAGGAGCTGCGCAGCGTGGCGGCGGCGCGGGCGGAGCTGGTGGCGTTCCGGGAGCACGGCGGTGGGACCGTCGTGCAGTGGACGCCGTACGGGCTCGGGCGGCGGGCCGCCGATCTGCCACCGCTCTCCCGGGAGACGGGTGTGCACGTGGTGGCCGCGACCGGCCTGCACCAGGCCGTGCACTACGACGAGGACACGCTCGCCGGGCTGCGGAGCCGGCTCGCCGAGGTCTTCGTCTGTGAACTCACCGAGGGCATCGGGACATCGGGGGTGCGGGCGGGGCTCGTCAAGGTCGCGGGCGGCTTCCACACCCTGGACGCGCACGCCCGCTGGACCATGACGGCGGCGGCCGAGGCGCAGCACGCCACGGGCGCGGCGATCGCCGTGCACCTGGAGCTGGGGACCGGGGCGCTGGACGTACTGGACCTGCTGTGCGGGGAGTTGGGGGTGCCGCCGCACCGGGTGGTGCTCGGGCACCTCAACCGCTCCCCCGACCTCGTGGTCCACCGGCAGGCGGCCGAGTCCGGCTGCTATCTGGCCTTCGACGGGCCGTCACTCGCCCACCACGCCACGGACTGGCGGATGCCGGACGCCGTACGGTCCCTGGCCGACGCCGGGTTCGGCGACCGGCTGCTGCTGGGCGCGGACACCACGACGGCCGCCGCCCGCTCGGTGGACGGCGGCCCCGGGATGCCCTACCTGCTGCGCCGGGTGCGGCCCCGGCTCGTGCACGCCGTGGGCGAGGAGCTGGTGAGGCGCATCCTCACGGAGAATCCGGGACGGGCGTTCGGGGCCGAGTGGCCCTGACCCGCCTGGTCCCCTGCCTCAGCCGCCGGCCTGGTCGCTGTCCTTCATCGAACCCCAGCCGTGCCAGCGGTCGACCTCGATCCGGGCGCTCACCCGGGGGCGGACGCGGTCGGGGTACGGCTTGCCGGTGTAGTGGCGGGCGAGGAGGTCGATGTCGGCCAGGTCCTCGTCGGCGTACATCTCGCTCACGCGGCCGATGAGGGTGACGTGGGTGTACCAGTCGTCGGCGGCGAGGACGGTGAGGGTGACGCGCGGGTCGCGGCGCAGATGCTTCAGACGTACCCGGCCCTCGTCGAGGTTGACCAGGACCCGGCCGTCCTGCCACGCGTACCAGGTGGCGGTGGAGACCGGTGCGCCGTCAGAGCGCAGCGTGGCCATGACGCACGGGTTGGGCCGGCTCAGCAGCGCCTCGGCCTCGGGCGGCAGCGGCGGCTTGGACATGAGGGAACCTCCTAGGAGTCGGTCTTCCCGTCGAAGCTGGCGAAGTAGGCGGCGGCCATGTCCTCGTCGGCGTGACCCTGTGCGGCCGCACGCTCCATGCGGGCGGCGGCGGCTTCGGCGACGTCCAGCCGGACGCCGTTGTCGGCGCCGGCCTGGACGATCAGCCGGGCGTCCTTGGCGGCGGTGCTCACAGCGAACTGGGGCGGTGTGAGCTTGCCTTCGAGAACGAGATCCGACTTGGCGCGCAGATAACCCATGTCGAGCGGGCCGCCGGCGACGAGGTCGAAGAAGCCATGCGGGTCGACGCCGAGGGCCTTCGACAGGGCGAGGGCCTCCCCGGCGGCGGCCGTGACGGCGAGGACCCAGCTGTTGGCGACGAGCTTGAGGCGGGTGGCCCCGCCCTCCGCTCCGTCCTCGCCGGACCAGACGGTACGGGCGCCGACCGCCTCGAAGACGGGCGTCACCTTCTCGCGCCCCTCGACGGGGCCGGCCGCGAGCACCGTCAGCTGCCCGGCCTCGGCGGGCTGGCGGGTGCCCAGGACGGGGGCGTCGTAGAAGACCAGGCCGTGCTCGCGGGCGAATGCGGCCAGCTCGGCGATACCGTCGAGGCCCGCGGTGGTGGACTGCGCCCAGGCCGTGCCGGGGCGCAGGGCGGGGGCGGCCTGGCGCATCGTGTCCAGGGCGACGGGGCCGTCGTGGAGCATGGTCAGGACGACGTCGGCGTCCTGCACCGCCTGCGCGGGGCTGTCGGCGATCCGCACGCTCTCGGCGGCCAGCGGCTCGGCCTTGGCCCGGGTGCGGTTCCAGGCGTGGACCGTGTGACCGGCCCGGGCGAGGTTGCGGGCCATCGCGGCACCCATGATGCCGGTGCCCAGGACGCTCACGGTGAGCTTGTGGGTCATTGCGTCAACTTCCTCGGTGGTGCGTTTCGCGGGCGGACTGCCCGCGCCCCAGCCTGCCCGCTCAGCGGCGCGCCTGCCCGGAAGCG
This sequence comes from Streptomyces qaidamensis, assembly GCF_001611795.1. NCBI lineage: Bacteria > Bacillati > Actinomycetota > Actinomycetes > Kitasatosporales > Streptomycetaceae > Streptomyces > Streptomyces qaidamensis. The sequence continues at coordinate 1,107,510 of NZ_CP015098.1, forward strand.
GCGCGCTCAAGCCTGATACCGGTGGGGTCGGTCTCGCGGGAGGCCGGGTCAGCCCCGCGCGGTCAGTGCTCCCAGCGGATCGTCCAGCACCGGCTGCCACGCCAGTTCCGCCGCGCCGACCAGGCTGTTGTGGTCGAGGGTGCAGGGCAGGATGGGGACGCCGCCGCTCTGGCCCCACAGGCTGCGGTCGGCGACGACCGCGCGCAGACGGGCGGGGTCGGCGTCGAGGAGGGTGCGGTGGAGGCCGCCGAGGATGATGCGGTCCGGGTTGAGGATGTTGACCAGGCCCGCGAGGCCGAGGCCGAGGCGGTCGACGATGGCCTCGGCGGCGGTGCGGACGGCCGGGTCGTCGTAGTGGTGGCGGATCAGGTCGATGGACTGCTGGAGCAGGGAGACCTCGGGTCCCGGTTCGCGTCCGGCCTCGGTGAGGAAGGCCAGCGGGTCGGTCTCCACGTCGAGGCAGCCGCGGCTGCCGCAGTGGCAGGGGCGGCCCTCGGGGTGCACGGTGAGGTGCCCGACCTCCAGCGCGAGGCCCGAACTGCCCCGGTGCAGGCGGCCGTCGAGGACGAGCGCGCCGCCGACACCGCGGTGGCCGGTGGCCACGCAGAGCAGGTCCCGGGCGCCTCGGCCGGCGCCGTGCCGGTGCTCGGCCAGCGCGGCGAGGTTGACGTCGTTCGCGGCGAACGCGGGCCCGTCGATGCCGGCCGCGCGCACCTGCTCGGCGAAGATGTCCCGCACGGGCGCGCCGGCGGGCCAGGCCAGGTGGAGAGGGTTCAGTGCCAGACCTTCGGGTTCGGCGACGGCGGAGGGGACGGCGAGGCCCGCGCCCACGCACCGGAGCCCGGTCTCGCGCAGCAGCTCGGCGCCGGCCGTGACGACGGAGGCGAGCACCTTGGCCGGGTCGGCGTCGACGACCTCGCAGCCGGGCGCGGTGGCGACGATCCGGCCGCCCAGTCCGACCAGCGCCGCCCGGAAGCCGTCGGCGTGCACCTGCGCGGCGAGCGCGACGGGGCCGTCGTCGGCGACGGCCAGTTTGTGGGAGGGCCTGCCCTGCGATCCGGCCGCGGCGCCGGGCCGGGCGTCGACGCGGATCAGCCCGAGTGCTTCCAGCTCGGCGGCGACCGCGCCAGCCGTCGCACGCGTCACCCCGAGCTCGGCGGTGAGCACGGCCCGGGTCGGCGCGCGTCCGGTGTGGACGAGCTCCAGCGCGGGTCCGAGCGCTGCGCGCCCCCGGTCCAGCCGCGTCCTCGAGGTGCTCCCGTCCCCCGCGTGCCGGGGGTCCGCCTTCCCGCTCATGAGGGCGAGTCTCCCATGATCCGCCGGGAGGGGCCGAGTCTGCCCGCCGGGCGTCACGGAGCGGCGGGGCCCCGCTCGGCGGGGTGCCGGAAGCCGCTGACCCGGAGCGTGATGTTGAGACGTCCCGTCAGGCCGAGCCCGGGCGGTGCCGTGCCCGCGTGGACGCGGGGGACTCCGTGGTAGGCCAGTCGGGACGGGCCGCCGAAGACGAACAGGTCGCCGCTGCGCAGCTCGACGTCGGTGTAGGGCCGGGTGCGCGTCCGGGTGTTGCCGAAGCGGAAGACGCAGGTGTCGCCGAGGCTCAGCGACACCACCGGTGCGTCGGACTTCTCGTCGCTGTCGCGGTGCATACCCATGCGGGCGTCGGCGTCGTAGAAGTTGATCAGGGCGATGTCGTAGTCCGGCGCGGGTCCTGCGAGGGTGTCGCGGACCGCCCGGCGGCCCAGTTCGCCGAGCCGTCGCGGGAACGGTTTCACCGGCGCGCCGTCCCCGTCGGCGACCGTGCGGGCGTAGGCGTACGGGTACCAGTGCCAGCCCAGGCACACCTGGCGGGCGGTCATGGTGCCGCCGCCGGGGGTGCGGACCGTGCGCAGGCCGGCGGGGGGCCGGGCCCACTCGCGGCAGGCGTCGAGCAGTTCCCGCTGGTGTTCCGCGTCCAGCCAGCCGGGCAGGTGGACCGCGCTGGGCGCGATCTGCGCTCGCGGCCTGGGGAACAGCTCGGCGTCCATGCCCTCCATGGTGCCCGACAGGCCTTGAGCTGCGGCTCGGCTAGCCTGGTCGCACGATGAACGACCGTATGACGACGCCGTGGGGCGAGCCGGCGCTGACCCGATTCCCCGAGGACCCGCGCGACAGGCTGCGCGCCTGGGACGCCTCGGACGAGTACCTGCTGAGGCACCTGGCCGCGGAGCGGGTGCCGCTGGACGGCACGGTCGTGGTCGTCGGGGACCGGTGGGGCGCGCTGGTCACGGCGCTCGCGGCGCACCGGCCGGTGCAGATCAGCGACTCCTTCCTCGCGCAGGAGGCGACCCGCGCCAACCTCGCGCGGGCGGGTGCCGAGCCGGGTGCGGTGCGGCTGCTCACCACGCAGGACCCGCCGCCGGAGCGGATCGACGTGCTGCTGGTGCGGGTGCCGAAGAGCCTGGCGCTGCTGGAGGATCAGTTGCTGCGGCTTGCGCCTGCCGTGCACACGGGGACCGTCGTCCTGGGGACGGGCATGGTGAAGGAGATCCACACCTCGACGCTGCAGTTGTTCGAGCGGATCCTCGGCCCGACCCGCACCTCGCTCGCCGAGAAGAAGGCCCGCCTGGTCTTCTGCACGCCGGATCCGGTGCTGGAGCGGCCCGCCAGCCCGTGGCCGTACGTCTACACGCTGCCGGACGGCATCGGCCCCGCCGCGCGAGGCACCGTCGTCAATCACGCGGGGGTCTTCTGCGCCGACCGGCTCGACATCGGGACGCGGTTCTTCCTCGGACATCTGCCGCAGGGACGGGGCCGCCGGGTGGTGGACCTGGGGTGCGGCAACGGCGTGGTGGGGACGTCGGTGGCACTGGCCGACCCGGACGCCGAGGTGCTGTTCGTGGACGAGTCGTTCCAGGCCGTGGCCTCGGCGGAGGCGACGTACAAGGCCAACGGCGCGCCGGGGCATGCCGAGTTCCGGGTCGGGGACGGTCTGGCGGGCGTGCCGTCCGGCAGTGTCGATCTGGTGCTCAGCAACCCGCCGTTCCACTCCCACCAGGCGACGACGGACGCCACGGCCTGGCGGATGTTCACCGGGGCGCGGCGCACACTGCGGCCGGGCGGGGAGCTGTGGGTGGTGGGCAACCGGCATCTGGGCTACCACGTCAAGCTGCGCAAGTTGTTCGGCAACAGCCGGCTCGTCGCGAGCGATCCGAAGTTCGTGGTGCTGAAGGCCGTCAAGCGGTAGCGGAGCCCAGGGTCTGGAGGGTCTTGGCGACGGTCCGGGTCATCGCCTCCCGGGCGAGGGTCAGGTAGCCGCGCGGGTCGACCGCCTCGGGGCGTTCGGTGAGGAAGTCCCGGATCGCTCCGGTCAGTGCGATGTTCAGGGCCGTGCCGATGTTGACCTTGGTGATGCCTCCGGCGACGGCCGCCCTGAGTTCGTCGTCCGGGACGCCGGAGGAGCCGTGCAGGACGAGCGGGATGTCCAGCGCGGCCGACAGGCGTTTGAGCAGGGCGTGGTCGAGGGCCGCCGTGCGGGTGGTCATGGCGTGGGAGCTGCCGATGGCGACGGCCAGGGCGTCCACGCCCGAGTCCGCGACGAAGGCCCGCGCCTCGTCGGGGTCGGTGCGGGCGCCAGGGGCGTGCGCGTCCAGCGGGGGTCTGCCGTTCTTGCCGCCGATCTGGCCCAACTCCGCCTCGATCCAGAGCCCTTGGGCGTGTGCCCAGTCGACCGCCGCCCGGGTCGCGGTGAGGTTCTCGGCGTAGGGCAGGCGGGCCGCGTCGTACATCACGGAGCTGAAGCCGGCGTCCGCGGCCCGGCGCAGCAGGGCGTCGCTCTGTACGTGGTCGAGGTGCAACGCGACCGGCACGGCGGCACGTTCGGCCACGGCGACGGCCGCGCGGGCGAGCGGGAGCAGCTGTCCGGCGCGGAACTTCACCGCGTTCTCGCTGACCTGGAGGACGACGGGGGCGCACGCCGACTCGGCGCCCGCGACGACGGCCTCGACGTGCTCCAGGGTGATGACGTTGAAGGAGGCGACGGCCGAGCCGGCCGCGGCGGCGCGGGTGACGAGGTCGCCGGTGGTGGTCAGAGGCACGGAATCTCCTGGGGCCTGTCGTTCGGATCAGGCCGGCCGAGAGGGACTGCGTCTCCCGGCCGGCCCGAGCGGGGCGTGGTGCGTGCAGGGCGGTGGCGGTCCCTTCCCGTGCGAGCGCAGCCGGGCGTGCGGGAGCCGGCGGCGGACGACGACGCGGGCACCTCGCGGCGGCGGACGACGACGCGGGGCACGCCTCGCAGCGGCGGACGACGACGCGGGGCACGCTTCGCGGCGGCGGCGTGATCCGGACGAGGCCCTGAGTCAGGGCGCGAGGATCACCGAGCGCGTGAGGTGGCGCGGGCTGTCGGGGTCCAGTCCGCGGGACGCGGCGACGGCGACCGCAAGCCGCTGGACGCGGACGAGTTCGGCGAGCGGGTCGAGGCGCCCGGCGATCCACAACGCACCCGTGTCCCGGACCTGTTCGGCGAGTCCGCCGGGCGCGTCGCCCAGCATCCAGGTCGCCGTGCCCCGGGTGCTCACGCTGATGGGGCCGTGCCGGTACTCCATCGCCGGGTAGGCCTCCGCCCACGCCAGCGCGGCCTCGCGCATCTTCAGTCCGGCCTCGTCGGCCAGGCCGACGGTCCAGCCGCGCCCGAGGAAGGTGAACTGGCCGCACTCCACCAGTCCTTCGGGCAGCGGCTCCGTCAGGGCGGTGCGCCCGTCGGTGACGGCCGCGTCGGGGTGGAGGCCGAGGTGGGCGCGGAGCAGGGTGAGGGCCGTGGTCGCGAACCGGGTCTGGACGACGGAGCGTTCGTCCGCGAAGTCCAGGACGGCGAGGTCCCGGGCGGCCGTCCGCACGGGCGTGTCCGGGTCGGCGGTGATGGCGGTGGTGCGGGTGGCGTCCTTCAACCGGCCCAGCAGGTCCAGGATCTCGGTCGTGGTGCCGGAGCGGGTGAGGGCGACGACCCGGTCGTAGCGGCGGCCGTGAGGGAACTCCGAGGCGGCGAAGGCGTCGGTCTCGCCCTGGCCCGCGCCCTCGCGCAGGGCCGCGGCGGCCCGCGCCATGAAGTACGAGGTGCCGCAGCCGACGATCGCGACCCGCTCTCCCGGAGCGGGCAGCACTTTCGCGTGGTGGGCCGCCTGCGACGCGGCGCGTGCCCAGCACTCGGGCTGGCTGGTCAGCTCGTCCTCGACATGCGTCATCCCGCACCCTCCGTTCTGATTGTTCCTGCAAGATAGTGCCAGTATTCGAGCATCATCAAGCATTCGGCGGCTTCGGTTGCGCTAGGGTCGCCGGGAGATCGAGGACGTGGAGGTGCGGATGTCGCGCGACGCCCGCTGGAAGGCGCTGCTGGAACTGCTCGTGGAGCGCGGCCGGCTGGACGTCGAGGACGCGGCGGCCGAGCTCGGGGTGTCGGCGGCTACGATCCGCCGTGACTTCGACGGACTCGCCGAGCAGCAGATGCTGGTGCGCACCCGGGGCGGTGCGGTCGTGCACGGCGTGTCGTACGAGTTGCCGCTGCGCTACAAGACGGCCCGCCACGCCTCCGAGAAGCAGCGCATCGCCAAGGCGGTGGCGGATCTGGTGGCGCCGGGCGAGGCGGTCGGGCTGACCGGGGGGACCACCACGACCGAGGTGGCGCGAGCGCTGGCGGTGCGCGGGGATCTGGTGTCCGGGGCGCCCGCGCTGACCGTGGTGACGAACGCGCTGAACATCGCGAACGAGCTGGTCGTGCGGCCCCAGTTCAAGATCGTGCTGACCGGAGGGTGGGCGCGGGCCCAGTCGTACGAGCTGGTCGGGCCGCTCGCGGACGGGGTGCTCGGGCAGATCACCGTCGACGTGGCGGTGCTCGGTGTCGTCGCGTTCGACGTGACGTACGGCGCCGCGGCGCACGACGAGGCGGAGGCGGCGGTCAACCGGCTGCTGTGCGAGCGGGCGGAACGGGTGGTGGTCGCGGCCGACTCCAGCAAGCTGGGGCAGCGGGCCTTCGCCCGGATCTGCGCGGCCGAGGCGGTGGACACCCTGGTCACGGACACGGCCGCCCACCCGGAGGCGGTGCGGCGCTTCGAGGAGGCCGGGCTGCGGGTCGTCACCGTCTGACGGCGGTGATCCGCCGGCGGTTCTAGGCTGGGGCTGAGGCGCCTACCGGCAGGGAGGCTGTCATGGGCGGAACGGCACAGGACCGGGGCGTGCCGGGCGGCCGGCGGTACGTACCGATCGCCGACCACGGGCTGATCGGCGATCTGCGCAGCGTCGCCCTGGTGGGGACCGACGGCACGATCGACTGGTACTGCTGTCCGGCCTTCGACGCGCCGAGCGTGTTCGCCTCGATCCTGGACGCGGAGCGCGGCGGCTGCTTCGAGCTGGCGGCGACCGTGCCGGCCCGGACCAAGCAGTTCTACTTTCCCGACACCAACGTCCTGATCACCCGGTTCTTCACCGAGGACGGGGTCGGCGAGGTGCAGGACTTCATGCCGGTCGGCGGCGGGCCGGCCGAGGCGGAGCGGCACCGGCTGATCCGGCGGGTGGTGTGCGTGCGCGGCTCGATCCCGTTCCGTACGCGGGTGGCACCCCGGTTCGACTACGGCTCCCTGCCGCACACCGTCCGGCTGACCGGTGACACCGCGGAGTTCACGACCGCGGGGCTGACGCTCGCGCTGACGGCGACCGTGCCTCTGGAGGCCGACGGGCCGGACGTGTGCGGCGACTTCAAGCTCTTCGAGGGCGACTCGGCGGTGTTCGCGCTGGACAAGGTCGGCGGCGATGTGACGCCCCGGCGCTGTGCCCGCACGGAGGCGGAGGAGCAGTTCGGGGCGACGGTGGCGTACTGGCGGCGCTGGCTGTCGGCGTCCCGGTACAAGGGCCGCTGGCGGGAGATGGTGCACCGCTCGGCGCTGACGCTGAAGCTGCTCACCTACGCGCCGACCGGGGCGATCGTGGCCGCGCCGACGACGAGTCTGCCCGAGGAGCTCGGCGGGGAACGCAACTGGGACTACCGGTACGTGTGGGTGCGCGACGCGGCCTTCTGCGTCTACGCGCTGCTGCGGCTGGGATTCACCGGGGAGGCCGAGGCGTTCATGGACTTCGTGACCCGGCACATCAGCCCGGGTGACGGCAAGGCCTCCGGACCGCTGCAGATCATGTACGGCATCGACGGACGCACCGAGTTGCCCGAGCGCACCCTCGGCCATCTGGAGGGACACCACGGCTCGGCGCCGGTACGGGTCGGCAACGCGGCGGCCGACCAGCTCCAGCTGGACATCTACGGCGCGCTGATCGACTCGATCTACCTCTACGACAAGTGGGCCAAGCCCATCTCCAGCGGCCACTGGGACGACGTGTGCGCGCTGGTGGACTGGGTGTGCGCGCACTGGGACCAGCCCGACGAGGGGATCTGGGAGACGCGGGGCGGGCGCAGGAACTTCCTGTACTCGCGGCTGATGTGCTGGGTGGCGATCGAGCGGGCCATCCGGATGGCCAACCGGCGCGGCCTGCCCGCCGACCTGCCACGCTGGCGGGAGTGCCGCGACACGATCTACCGGCGGATCATGAGCCGGGGCTGGTGCGAGGAGCGCGGGGCGTTCGTCCAGCACGAGGACGGTGACGTGCTGGACGCAGCGGTGCTGATGATGCCGCTGACCAAGTTCATCGCCCCCACCGATCCGAAGTGGCTGTCGACGCTGGACGTGCTCACCGAGGAGCTGGTGTCCGACTCGCTGGTCTACCGCTACGACCCCCGCTCCAGCCCCGACGGGCTGCGCGGCGACGAAGGCACGTTCTCCATCTGCTCGTTCTGGTACGTCGAGGCGATGGTGCACGCCGGGCGGATCGAGGAGGCGCGCCTGGCCTTCGAGAAGATGCTGACGTACGCCAACCATCTCGGCCTGTACGCCGAGGAGATCAGCCACACCGGGGAGCAGCAGGGCAACTTCCCGCAGGCGTTCACGCACCTCGCGCTGATCAGCGCGGCCTTCAATCTGGACCGGGCGCTCGGCTGACGCTCAGTGCCCGTGACCGTCGTCCGCATGCCCCTCGGGGGTTGCGGACTCGGGCGCCGCTCCCCCGGCGCGAGCGGTGAACGCCGCCGTGTGGACCTTGCCGTCGTGCCGGAAGTCGAGGAAGAGGCGGTAGGAGCCGGAGCTGGGTGCCGTGGCGGTGAACGAGATGTCCGGTCCGGGCCTGGTCGTGCCGTCGCCGGGTTCGCCGTTCGGGTGGACGTGCAGGTAGGCGAGGTCGCCGGAGCGCAGGGCGACCAGGTGGCCGTACGCGCCGAGATAGGGCTGGAGGTCGGTGACGGGCTTGCCGTCGCGGGAGACCTTCAGCTTCAGTTCGCCCGCCTTGCCCGGGCGCAGGGCGCCGGTCAGCCGCACCTCGTAGCCGTCGACCCGGGCCGTGGTGCTCTCCGGGGGCAGCTGCCGGGCCTGGTAGGGGCCGGAGGCGGCGAGGTCCGCGCCCAGGGTGAGGTTCTCGGCGTCCTTCCCGGCCGGGGTGAAGTCGGCGAAGACGCGGTAGCCGCCCGCGCGGGGCAGGTCCACGGGGGTGCTCCAGGTTCCGTCGGCGGCGCGGGTGGGGTGCAGATGGCGGTAGGTGGCCAGGTCGCGTGAGGCCACGATGAGGTGGAGTTCCTTGTCGTGCTCGCGCTGGTAGGCGGTGACCGCGCGGCCGCCGGCGTCGCGGACGGTGAAGCGCAGGTCGGCCTGTTCGCCCGCGGTGACACGCGGGGTCTGGAGGTCGAGGGTGTAGCCGCCCTCGGAGATCTGCAGCCCGCCGGCCGGGGGTGTGTCGTGGCCGGCGTGACCGCCGCCCTTCTTGCCTTCCGGCGCGGGCCGGGTGTGTTCGCCCTCGTGCTTCGGCGGGTTGTCGGCGACGACGGGGCCGACGCCCTGTCCGACGCCGTAGGCGGCGCCGAAGGTCGCTGCCAGCGCGGCGGCGAAGGTGGTGATCCTCAGTCCGGTGTTCATGGCCTTCGGCTCCTTCAGGTACCGGGCCTCCCGCTCGGATGCGGGGCCTTCATACAGCTCACCATACCCCTAGGGGGTATCAAGTCAAGTTATTCTCGCGCTTGCACCATATACCCCTCAGGGGTATACATGCAGTCGGCGAGGCTATACCCCCGCCCCGTATCTCCGCATCTGTTGGATTCACCCAGAGGAGGCACCCGATGCCCGCCACCACCTACGCCGTTTCCGGAATGTCCTGCGGCCACTGCAAGGCGACGCTGACCAAGGTCATCGGCGAGCTGGACGGCGTCAGCGGTGTCGAGGTCGACCTCGGCAGTGGCCATGTCACCGTCACCGGTTCCGCCGAGCCCGACGACGCCGCGATAGCGGAGGCCGTCGACGAGGCCGGCTACGAGCTGACCGGGAGGATCTGAGCCATGAGCACCGGTACGACGACCGGCACGGACGCCGAGGTGGAGCTCTCCATCGGCGGCATGACCTGCGCCTCCTGCGCGGCGCGTGTCGAGAAGAAGCTCAACCGCATGGACGGGGTCACCGCCACCGTCAACTACGCGACCGAGAAGGCGAAGGTCAGCTACTCCGGCGGCGTCTCCGTCGGCGACCTCATCGCCACCGTCGAGGCGACCGGGTACACCGCGCAGGAGCCCGCGCCTCCCGCGGAGCGGACCGCCGAGGCTCCCGAGTCGGACGAGCTGCGGCCGCTGCGCGAGCGACTGGTCACGGCCGTGGTGCTGTCGGTCCCCGTCGTGGCCATGGCCATGATCCCCGCGTTGCAGTTCGAGTACTGGCAGTGGCTGTCGCTCACCCTGGCCGCGCCCGTCGTGACGTACGCGGCGTGGCCCTTCCACAAGGCGGCGTTCACCAACGCGCGGCACGGCGCGGCCACCATGGACACGCTGATCTCGGTGGGCACCTCGGCCGCGTTCCTGTGGTCGCTGTGGGCGTTGTTCTTCGGCACCGCCGGCACGCCGGGCATGACGCACCCCTTCGAGCTGACCATCGAGCGCACGGACGGCGCCGGGAACATCTACCTGGAAGCCGCCGCGGGCGTGACCGCCTTCATCCTGGCCGGGCGCTACTTCGAGGCCCGTGCCAAGCGCAAGGCGGGCGCGGCGCTGCGGGCGCTGCTGGAACTGGGCGCGAAGGACGTCACGGTGCTGCGGGACGGCGGCCGTGAAGAGACCGTTCCCGTCACCGACTTGAAGGCCGGCGACCACTTCCTGGTCCGGCCCGGCGAGAAGATCGCGACGGACGGGACGGTCATCGAGGGGTCCTCCGCCGTGGACGCCTCGATGCTCACCGGCGAGTCCGTGCCCGTGGAGGTGAGCTCGGGCGACCCGGTCACCGGTGCCACGATCAACGTCGGTGGACGGCTCGTCGTGCGGGCCACGCGGGTGGGCGCCGACACGCAGCTGGCCCGGATGGCCCGGCTCGTGGAGGACGCGCAGAACGGCAAGGCCGCGGCGCAGCGGCTCGCGGACCGTATCTCCGCCGTGTTCGTGCCGGTGGTGATCGCCCTCGCGCTGGGCACGCTGGGCTTCTGGCTGGGCAACGGCGTCGGACTGACGGCCGCCTTCACCGCGGCGGTCGCCGTCCTCGTCATCGCCTGCCCGTGCGCCCTGGGGCTGGCCACGCCGACCGCGCTGATGGTGGGAACCGGGCGGGGCGCCCAGCTCGGCATCCTCATCAAGGGCCCGGAGGTTCTGGAGTCCACGCGCCGGGTCGACACCGTCGTGCTGGACAAGACCGGCACGGTCACGACCGGCCGTATGACCCTGCTGGCCGTACACACCGCCGACGGCACGGACGAGGCCGAAGTGCTGCGGCTGGCCGGGGCGTTGGAGCATTCCTCCGAGCACCCGATCGCCCGGGCCGTCGCCGACGGGGCGCTGGAGAAGCTGGGTGAGCTGCCGGCGCCGGAGGACTTCGCCAATGTGCCCGGGCTCGGTGTGCAGGGCGTCGTCGAGGGCCACGCGGTGCTCGTCGGCCGGGAGCGGCTGCTGGCCGACTGGGCGATGGGGCTTCCCGAGGAGTTGGCCCGGGCCGGGGCGGCGGCCGAGGAGGCCGGGCGCACGGCCATCGCGGTCGCCTGGGACGGTGCGGCGCGTGCGGTGCTGGAGGTGGCCGACGCGGTGAAGGACACGAGCGCGGAGGCGGTCGGCCGGCTGCGGGCGCTCGGGCTCACGCCGATCCTGCTGACCGGGGACAACGCGGCGGTGGCCCGGTCGGTCGCCCGCGAGGTGGGTATCGAGGAGGTCATCGCCGAGGTGCTCCCGCAGGACAAGGTCGACGTCGTCAAGCGGCTCCAGGCCGAGGGCCGGTCGGTGGCGATGGTCGGCGACGGCGTCAACGACGCGGCGGCCCTCGCCCAGGCCGATCTCGGACTGGCCATGGGCACCGGCACGGACGCCGCGATCGAGGCCGGTGACCTGACCCTCGTCCGCGGCGACCTGCGGGCCGCGGCGGACGCCATCCGGCTCGCCCGCCGCACGCTCGGCACCATCCGCTCGAACCTGTTCTGGGCCTTCGCCTACAACGTGGCGGCCCTGCCGCTGGCCGCGGCCGGCCTGCTCACCCCGATGATCGCCGGGGCGGCCATGGCGTTCTCGTCGGTCTTCGTGGTCGGCAACTCGCTGCGACTGCGCACCTTCCGGGCCGCCGGCTGAGGTGCCGGCGGGTCACCGGCGGCGCCACACCAGCGTGTAGCGCCAGAGCAGACGGCGGCGCAGGCGGACGCCGGGAAGGACGGCCCGGGCCTCGCGCGCGATCTCGGTGAAGGTCAGCTCCGCCGGACGGGTGCGGGCAGTCATCGAGACCGGCCGGGGCACGGGGCGGCCCCGGCTCTTCAGCAGCGCCATGACGACGTTGAGCGGGATCGACGCGATGCCGAGCAGATGGTCGACGGGCGTCCGCTCCCGGGCCACACCGACGATCACCAGGGTGCCGCCGGGGGCCAGATGGTCACGGAAGGTCGTGAGCGCCCGTTCGAAGGGCAGATGGTGGACTGCGGCGACGCAGGTGATGACGTCGTACGACCGCTCGCCGAGCCCGGTCAGCGCGTCGGCCGCCGTGTACGTCACCGGGGCCGCCGTCGAGGTCAGCTCCCGCGCCCGGGCCGTGATCTGCGGGTCGGCGTCGATGCCGTGCACCCGCCGCGCCCGCAGGGCCAGCAGCCGGGCCAGGTCTCCGGTGCCGCATCCCACGTCCAGGGCGCTGCCCGCCCGCCCGGGAAGCTGCCGCAGGATCCAGCGGTGGAAGTGGGCGTTGTGGTCCCAGGGGCGGGCGGCGTGAAAACGCTCCAGCGCGCGCAGGACCCGGCGGGGCAGAGGTGACATGTGCTCAGTGTCGCGGCTCACGGGGGTGGCCGTCGGCCGTCCGGGCACTCGGCAGGTACCGGCTCGCAGGGGCGCCGAGCGTGCGCCGGGCGTGAGCCGGTACCTTGCTGGGGAAGGCCACTGCGGGGAGAAGCACATGACCGATCCGACGATCACAGACGCGGACGCCCCCCGTCCGCTCCGGAACGCCCGGGACTCCGCCGGCGGAGCCGGCCGGCTCCTGAGCGCCGTGTTCGGCGATCTCAGGGCCGTGGACGGCGCCCTGTACGCGGCGGTGGCCGCCACTCCCACGCCGACTCTGGACCGGACGCTGCGCCACCTGTCCCACGCGGCCGATCACTCCAAGATCTCGTTCGGCATCGCCACGGTCCTGGCCCTGAGCGGGAAGCGGCCACGCAGGGCCGCCCTGGCCGGCGTCGGCGCGATCGCCGTGGCATCGGCCTCCGCCAATCTGCTCGGCAAGCGCCTGGTGCGCCGGGCGCGGCCCGACCGTGAGGCCGCGCGGGTGACGGTGGACCGGCACGTCAAGATGCCGACCTCGGCCTCGTTCCCCTCGGGGCACACGGCGTCGGCGGTCGCGTTCGCCACCGCCGTCGGCGTGGTCCTGCCGCCCGCGGCGGTACCGCTCGGGGCGCTGGCGAGCGCCGTCGGCTACTCGCGCGTCCACACGGGCGTGCACTACCCGGGCGACGTGGCTGCCGGCGCGGTCCTGGGCATCGCGAGCGCTGCGGCGGCCCTGGCGGCGGCAGCGGCGACCCCTTCGGCGAAGACACAGGCCCTTCTCACGGCGGCCCGTTCCTGGCCGCGGATCAGCATCGGCGGCGCTCTGTGCCGGTGAGTCGCGGGCCGGCCGGGCGCGGGGACTCACCCCCGGGCCCGGCGCCCACCGCAAGGACGAGCCGTAGGCCCTGACAGCCTGGTAGTACGTCCAGGCCGTGCCGTCGCAGGAGGTCTTGGTACCGCCGCTGTACGCAGCACAGACCCTCTGGAGGTCCTCGTAGAAGGCGCTGTCGAGCCGGGACTTGTCGGCGCTGAAGGTGCCCACGGCCCTTGAGGAGCCCCAACTGCCCCTGAAATCGCCGGTCAGTGAGTCGGACCGGCAGTGGACCGGCGCACGTCCACGGCGCTGAGCGCCAGGGCCAGCGGCCCGGGGGCGAGGAAGGCCAGCGGCAGCAGCATCCAGGCGCACAGCGCGGCCGTCGCCACGGCGAGCAGGACCAGGCCGCTGCCGCCCATGTCGGTTACGGCGTCCCGGCCCGCCCCGCGCACCGCCCCACGCCAGTCGGTGAGCGACTCGGGGCGCCCGCAGGCCCGCAGGCCGATCACCACCGCGCACGCGCCGATCACCGCGGCGGCCACCGCGAACAGCGGCGCCCCCGGCAGCCCGGCCCCGGCCAACGCCAGGTCGGCGGCGAGCAGCAGCAGGCCCGCCAGGGCGACGGCTCCCGCCGCAAGGTCGCCCGGGCGCAGCCGGCGCCGCAGCAGGGCGAAGTACCGCCCCGCCGTGACGGGCCGGCCCTGTCCCGCCCCGCGCAGCACGGCGCACGCCGTCGACAGCGCGGCCGGGACCGTGACCAGGGGCAGACTGGCCGCGGCCGTGGCGAGTCCGACGCTCAGCACGTCGGCGAACAGGGTCATGCGCGGGCCGAACACCTCGCCCGCCTCGCGTGGGGGCATCCCGCTCACCCCTTGACCCCGGAGCTGGCCATGCCCTCCACCAGGAACCGCTGGAAGGCGAGGAAGAACAGCACGATCGGCAGCAGCGCGATCACCGACAGGGCGAACATGGGGCCGAACGCGGAGGTGCTGGAGGCGTCCACGAAGGAGCGCAGCGCCAGGGTGAGGGTGAACTTGTCCGGGTCGAAGAGGTAGATGAGCTGGGTGAAGAAGTCGTTCCAGGTCCAGATGAACGTGAAGATGGCGGTGGTGATCAGGGCCGGCCGGGTGAGCGGCAGGACGACCTGGAAGAAGCTGCGGAAGGGTCCGCAGCCGTCGATGCGGGCCGCCTCCTCCAGCTCGCGCGGCAGGCCGCGCATGAACTGCACGATGAGGAAGACGAAGAACGCCTCGGTGGCGAGGAACTTCGGCAGGATCAGCGGCCAGTAGGTGTTCACCAGACCGAGCTGGTTGAAGATGATGTACTGCGGGATCAGCACCGCGTGGTGCGGCAGCATGATCGTCGCGATCATGAAAGCGAACAGCGGCCCGCGGAAGCGGAACCGCAGCCGCGCGAAGGCGTAGGCGGCGAGCGAGCAGCTGATGACGTTGCCGAGAACCGCGCCGCCCGCGATCAGCAGGGAGTTGCCGAGCAGCCGCCAGATGGAGACGTCGTTGACGCCGTCCAGCGCGGTCTTGTAGTTCGACCACTCCAGGTGACTGGGCATCAGGTCGAGGCTCGCGATGACCTCGTCGGCCGGTTTGAGGGAGGTGGCCAGCAGCCAGGCCAGCGGGTACAGCATGACGAGCAAGGCGGCCAGGCAGCCGACGTGCAGGGCGACGCGGCCCCAGCGAACGGGCTTGTGCGTAACGGCGGTTGAGGTCATCGGTCCCCCTCGGAGGCGTAGAAGACCCAGGAGCGCGAGGTGCGGAACAGCACCGCCGTGACGACGCCGATCACGAGCAGCAGCACCCAGGCCATGGCGGAGGCGTAGCCCATGTGGGAGGCGACGAAGCCGCGGTCGTAGAGGTACATGGTGTAGACGAGCGTCGAGTCGGCCGGTCCGCCCTTGCCCGCGCTGACGGCGAAGGCGGGGGTGAACACCTGGAAGGCCTGGATGGTCTGCAGGACCAGGTTGAAGAAGAGCACCGGGGACAGCATCGGCACGGTGACGGACAGGAACTGCCGCCACTTCCCGGCCCCGTCGACCGCCGCCGCCTCGTACAGCTCGGCGGGGATCTGCTGGAGCCCGGCGAGGAAGATGACCATCGGCGCCCCGAACTGCCACACCGTCAGCAGGGCCACGGCCAGCAGTGCCCAGCCGGGCTTGTTGACCCAGCCGCCGGTGCCGAGCAGGTTGTCCACGGTGCCGCCGTCGTTGAAGACCGCCCGCCAGACGAGCGCGATGGACATCGACGCGCCGAGCAGGGACGGTGCGTAGAACGCGGAGCGGTAGAAGCCCTTGCCGCGCTTCATGCCCTTCAGGGCCAGGGCGACGACCAGGGCGAGGGCGAGTTGCAGGGGCACGGCGACGAGAACGTACGTCAGGGTCGTCACGACCGAACGCCAGTAGCGCGGGTCCTCGGTGAACATCTGCACGTAGTTGCGCAGGCCCACCCACTTGGGCGGGTTGAACAGGTCGTAGTCGGTGAACGACAGGTACAGCGACACGGCCATCGGCAGCAGTGTCAGGACGATCGCGCCGAGCACCCATGGTGAGAGGAACACCCAGGCGGCGCCCTCGCGTTCGCGCTTGGGGCGGCGCTTCGGGGCGGTCGCGGGGGCGCTCCTCGCCTCCGCTGGGATCGCGGTGGTGGTCATGACCTCAGCTCCGCCTTCGCCTCGGTGACGTAGTTCTCGGCCGCCTCGCGGGGCGACATGCGCGCGTAGGACACCTGGTCGTAGTCGCGCTGGAAGGTGCTCTGCAGGGCGTTGTCGCCCGAGGGCGGGGCCTGCGGCGGATCCTTGAGCTTGCCCTCCAGGGACGCCTGGAAGGCGGCGATGGTCTTGTCGAAGTCCTTGAGCCGCGGGCCGATCTCGGCACGGATCGTCTCGTTGACGGGGATGCCGCGGCTCGCGCCGAGGATCATCGCGGCCTCCCGGTCGTTGATCATGAAGTCGACGAGCTGAGCCGCCTCCTTGGGGTGGCCGGTGCCGGCCGAGACGCCCAGGAACATGGACGGCTTGAAGTACTGGCCGGGCGTGCCGTCCTCGCCGGACGGCATGGGCGCGAGGGCGACGCCGGTCGGTATCAGGGCGACGAAGCCGCTCGCGGGGGCGTCCCAGTTGGCGTCGGTGACGGACGTTCCGCGTCCCAGAGGGGTGTTCTCCACGGAGCCGTCGAGCTGGGTGGTCTGCTCGGCGGGCGAGACGGCGCCCTCGCGACGCAGCTCGTCGGTGAAGGTCCACCAGCGGGTGAGGTCCTCGGTGGTGAAGCCGAGCCCGCCGTCCTTCGAGTAGAGGGTCTTGCCCTGGCCGCGCAGCCAGACCTCGAAGGCGTCCTCGCTCTGGCCGGGGTCGGTCGCCCCGGGCTTTCCGGTCTTCTTCGCGAGGGCCCGCATGGTGTCGGCCCACTGGCTCCAGGTCCAGCTCTCGCCGGGCAGCGGGACGCCCGAGTTCTTCCAGGTCCGGACGTCGTAGGCGACGGTCTCGGTGCCGCGGCCCTGCGGGATCGCGTACTGGACACCGTCGACGCGGCCGGTGGCGAGCAGGCCCGGGTCGATCTCGGAGGTGCGCAGGACGGACTTCTGTCGCGTGAGGTCGAGCAGGACTCCGCCGGAGGCGTACTGGTCGATCTGACGGTAGTCCAGCTGCATCACGTCCGGGGCGTCACCGCCGGCGGCCTGGGTGGCGAGCTTCTGCTTGTAGGCGTCGTAGCCGGAGAACGACGTCGCCACGTCGATGTCCGGGTGCTGTTTCTCGAACAGCGCGACGGCCCGCTCGGTGCGTTCCGCGCGGTCGGGGTTGCCCCACCACGTGTAGCGCAGCACGACCTTGCCGCCGCCGGCGGACTCCCCGGATCCTCCGCAGCCCGCCAGCACGGCACACAGTGCCAGTGCGACGGCCGACGCGCAGAACCCCTTTGTCCTGTTTCCGGGCATGCCGAGGTCACTCCCCTCGATACGGAGTTTCGGTTGAGCCCCCCTCAGATCCCCCTGCGGATCCCCCTTGGATCCCCCTCGGGTCTCCGCTCCCCTCGCGCCCCCTGCTGCTACTCCTCCTGGTGCGGCAGCGTGGTGCCCGGCAGCGCGTACTCGTCACGCCGGCCGCACATGCCGAAGCCGCCGAGCCGGGTGGGCACGGTCTCGTACGCGGTGGCCTTGCCCAGGTAGGCGGGTTCGCCGTCGGCGAGGGCGTCGAGCTGGGCGCCGGTCCGCTCGGCGGTGGCCAGGGCGCCCGCCCGCCACAGGGCGCGCCAAGTGGGCACCTTGTCGCGCACGAGCCGGGCGGCGGCCCGCTGGAACTCCAGGTACGGACCGTTGTCGCCGTTCACGAGAGCCTCGCGCAGCCCGAGGTAGCCCTCGACGGCGAGGTCCCTGCGACGCCGGGCGGCCGCCGCCGTCTCCGGCCCGGTGCCGGGCGGCAGGGCAGCCGCCGCGGCATACCGGTCGGGGTCGGCGAGCACCTCGGGCGGGAAGGTGAACACGGCGTCCCCGGCCTCGGGCAGGCCGCTGTTCTGCATCAGCACGGTGATGCGCAGATCGCCGCCCTGCACCATGCGGTGCACGGTGCCCGGCGTGAACCAGGCGATCGAGCCTGCTTCGAGGGGGATGTCCCGGTAGCCGTCGGGGCTCAGCGTCTGGACCGCGCCCCGGCCGCCGGTGACGACGTACGCCTCCGTGCACACCAGATGCAGGTGCGGGCTGCCGCCGCAGACGCCGTCGGCGGCCTCCCAGTCGTAGGCGCTGAGGTGCGACAGGCCGATCGCGCCGGGCAGCGGGTGCGGGGGGCCGGCCTGCCCGGGTTCGCTCACCATGCCAGGCCCTCCAGGTGGGTGCCGACCCGGTCGCGGTCCCAGGCGCCGTCGGCGACCACCAGCCGGTAGCGGTAGGCGAAGGACTCGCCCGGCGGCAGCTCGAACTCCTCGAAGAAGGCCCATGAGAACGCGACCGTGGGGAAGGGTTCGGAGCGGACGAACCAGTGCGACTCGTGGACCGGGGAGGCCTCGTCGAGGTTCTCGGGCGCGTGCGCGAAGACCAGGGTGGAGTGGCCGTCGACGTCGTCGTGCTCGGTGGTGACGGCGAGCCACGGGCCCTGGGTGCCCATCAGCTTGCCCGCGTCGGCGTCGGTGCCCGGGGCGAAGACCGTGCCGCCGGTGAAGTCGCGCGGGCCGCGCCACTGGAGTCCGGTGTAGCCGGCCATCTCACGGCCCGCTGTCGTCGGGGAGCCGAAGACCAGCGGTTCGGCACGGGTGTTGGTGAGGCGGATCGACCAGTCCAGGGCCCACGAACCGGCCTCCTCGTCCACCGAGTGCACGGTCAGGCCGCGCACCTCGCGCGCCCACTCCTCGCCGCCGTTCTCGATCCAGGTGAGGTTCTCGGTGAAGGCGAGACGGTCGTCCTCGACGGTGAAGTCCGCGAAGCCGTCGTGCCGCATCGAGCCGACGCGCTCGGGCAGGCGGAGGTAACCCTGGCCGTGGACGTAGCAGTTGCCGCCCCAGAAGTTCTGGCCGGACAGATGGCTCGCGGTCATCTGCAGGCCCTTGTGCCAGCGGTGGTCGTTCGGGCGGTAGCCGGTGACCGTGCGGCCCGAGAGGGTGCGCACCGGGTGGGCGTAGGGCTTGCGCGACTCGAAGGGGTCCGGGTCGGGGCGGTAGACGTAGCGGAGGATCTCCGTGCCGCCTGCGGTGACGGCGATGTTCTCGCCGTGCGTGTGGGTGACGCGGATGGTCATGCGCGCTCCTTGGGGGCCCAGTCGGGGTACTCGCCGTGCATCGCCTCGTAGAAGGGGTCACCGGGACCGATCTCCCCCGCGTGCACGGAGCTGCCGGTGAACGCCGCCTTGTACAGGGCGGCGGCGAACTCCAGGGTGGCGCGGGCGTCGCGGCCGCTGCCCGGGGGCCGGGTGCCGTTGTCGTACGCGTCGAGGAGTGTCCCCAGCTGGGCGGTGTGCGAGCTGGGCACGTCGGCCGCGGGGGTGCGCCAGGCCGTGGCGCGCTCGGAGGCCACGTGCGGGGCCGGCGTGTAGGCCCAGCTGTCGTTGCCGTGGCCGTACAGGTGGGTGAGCTCGACCGTGGCGTCCGCGCAGTCGATGCGGATGCGGCTCACCTCGTCCGGGGAGAGCACGCTGTTGACGACGGTCGCGAGGGCGCCGCTGCGGAAGCGCACCAGGGCGGTGGAGACGTCCTCGCTCTCGGTGTCGTGGACCAGGCGCGCGGCCATGGCCCGGATCTCCTCCCACTCGCCGAGCAGGTGCAGGAGGAGGTCGTACTGGTGGATGCCGTGGCCCATGGTCGGCCCGCCGCCCTCGCTGGCCCACTTCCCGCGCCACGGCACCGCGTAGTACGCGGCGTCCCGGTGCCAGGTCGTCTGGCAGTGCGCGACCAGCGGGGCGCCCAGCTCACCTCTGGTGATCAGCTCGCGGGCGTGCACGGCGCCGGAGCCGTAGCGGTGCTGGAAGACGACGGCCGCGTAGGCGCCGGAGGCCTCCTCGGCCGCGGCGATCTCGTCGTACTCGGCGAGCGACAGGGTCAGCGGCTTCTCGCACAGCACCCAGGCGCCCGCCTTCAGCGCGGCCACCGTCTGGTCGCGGTGCAGGGAGGGCGGCGTCCCGATCAGGACCAGGTCGGGGCGTACGGCGTCCAGCATCGCGTCCATCGAGGTGTACCCGGCGACCTGCTCACCGGCCAGCTCGCGGAAGGCGTCGAGGCGCTCCTGGTCCACGTCGACGGCGGCCACCAGTTCCACCCGGTCGGAGTGGGCTCGCAGCGCGGGCAGATGGCTGCCGCCGACGATGGCTCCGGTGCCGACGACGGCCACGCGGCGGCGGGTGGGGGACAACGACATGCGGCGCTCCTCGGACAGCCTGCGGACACGCGCTTGGAAAGCGCTTGCACTCAGCAGGGACCCTAGGCGCGAGAGAATGTCTGGACAACCCCCCTGCGGCGACCTGCACAAGGTCTTCCCGAGCATTGTCCCAGCTTGGGGCGGAGTTTCGGGTTGCTGCCCCCACCACGGAAACGGCATTCCCCCGCCTCGCCGCCGGTGCCCGCCCCACCACGAACCGGCTGTCAGTCGGAGTGATCGGACGGCGGGCCGCCGTGTACCGACGACGCGGTCAACGCGTACCTCGCCACGGGGCGGCTGCCCGCACGGGACATCGGCTGCGCGGCGGCCGGCACCGGCTGAGTGTGCTGTCCGCGACGGCAACCGGCCCTGATGGTCACCGCCCGCGAGCGGTGGCCATCAGGGCCGGCATGGTCGAGTCAGGACTCGACGATCTTGCGCACGTTCTCCACGGAGCCGCAGCCTGCCTTCAGCTGACGCTCACGCTCCTGCACGAACGCCCGGCCGAGCTCCTCCCGGCGCTCCATCGCCACGTTCTCCCGCGCGCCGTTGAGGATGGTGCGCTCCTCCTCGTCGGCGTGGTGGGTGACGGCCTCCACCAGCTCTTCGAGCTTGGAGTCCCACTCCTCGGAGCCGACCTCCTCGACCTGCAGGAGCTCCAGGAGGGCCTCGTTGCCCTCGTCGTGCTCGTGCTCGCCGTGCTCGACCTCTTCGTCATCGATGTTCTTGTACCGCTTCAGCGCCGGGTAGACCTCGGCCTCCTCGGCCTGCGCATGCGCGATCAGCAGGTCCGCGAACTCCCGCAAGGCACCCGCCCGGTCGTCCTCGACGCTGCGCATCCGCCGGAAGAGGTCTTCCATGCGCCGGTGGTCCTGAAGAATGAGTTCTACGACGTCTTGTTTGTCGGCCATGGAAAAGGAACGCCTTTCCTAGGAGAGAATCGGGCCACTCTCGTTTACCCCATTCCTGACGCTTTGCTCGCCACAGGCGACGGCCTGCCTGTCTACCAGCGATACCAGCGGCCCTTACGGCCACCGCTGTCCGCGGTACGCATCACAAAGCCGAGCAGCCACAGGACCAGCACGATTACCGCGATCCACCACAGGGCCTTCAGTGCGAAGCCCGCACCGAAAAGGACCAGGGCCAGCAGCAGGACGAGAAGCAGGGGAACCATAGTTATCAACCTCCGCTCCTCCGATTGCCCCGCCAGTAAGCGAACACACAGACGAATTTCAATGTTTCTTCACATGGATCACGGGCACTTGGAACACTTTTGGCCCGGCGCCTCCGGGGGCGTGCTCAAGGCGATCAGCACCATGGAGGAGCCGTCTCAGTCCCTGCCCACGACGATCACCTCGTCGTCGGCCGTCCATCTGCGTCGCCCGGTTTTGGGCGGGTTGATCCGCACGCCATAACCCGGACTCGTCGACGCGTCGTCGTGGCTCCGGTAGCCGATGGCGCACTCACCGCGCTGCCGCGCCGCGGCCACGACCGTGGCGAAGGTCGTCTCACAGCCGGGCAGCACGTAGTCGCCGGCCGGCCGCAGGCGGATGCCGGTGCCGTCGGCGGAGAACAGTTCCTCGAACACCGCTGCGAGGTGCCGGTTCTGGGAGATCTGCGCCATCAGCAGGCCGATGAGCTTGCCGCTGATGATCACGTCTGCTCCGGGGCCCAGGGGTGCCAGTGCCCGGTTGCGGTCGTCGACCAGTTCCGTGACGACGGGGAGTTCGCGTCCGGAGGCTTCCTCCAGCCGGCGCAGCAGCAGGAGGGTGACGAGCGTGCGGTTGTCGGGCTCGTCCGGCGGCTGCCCGGGAGCGGGGTCCTGGCCGAGCACGATCACGCTGTCGTAGGAGTGCACGTCCAGACCCCGCAGGGTCTCCGGACTCGTGACGTCGCCGGGGTACAGGGTCAGGCGCAGGTCGGTGCCGTGGTGCGCGTCGGCCTCGCTCACCCCCCGGACCGTCTCCTCACCGCCGTCCGCCACCACGTCGACCGCCGATCCGGGCCGGGCCCGGCGGCGCAACTGGTCGACCATGAGCGGAGCTCGGCGGTTCCAGCCCAGCAGGAGGATCCGCTCGGGCCGTGCCGGGGTCACGGGGCCGGACGCCATCGCCGCCTTCTCGACCGAGTCCGCGCAGTCGGCCGGCCAGACCGTGTCGTCGTCCCGGGAGATGACGACGAGCAGGTCGTCCTCGGCGAGGGGCGTCTGGGGCGGCGGGTTGAGCAGTGGGGTCTCGCCGCGCACGATCCCGACGACGCTCGACGTCGGGTAGGACAGCAGCGCGTCCCCGAACGGACGTCCGGTCAGGGTCGGTTCGGTGACCAGGTAGAACTCGTCGCCGGCGAAGTCGAGGAGCTCCTGGTGGACGAGCGAGAGCCCGGGGCGGCGGGCGGCCTGGACGATCAGCCGGGCGGTGACGGTGTCGCTCTCCAGCACGATGCCGCCCGGTCCGGCGGCGAGTGAGGCGGCCAGCCGGTAGCGGTCGTCCCGGACGGCTGCCACGACGGGCGGGGGAACGCCTTCCCCGGGCAGGGCAGCCCGCAGCGCCAGCAGCGTCTTGACCACCTCGGCATCGGCGTCCGGCTCGTCACGCGGCAGGACCAGCACAACGCCTGCCGTCGCAGGGCTGGTCAGGGTGAGCACCGCCGGGTCGGTGGTGGGGCCGCTGCGGCAGATCAGCCGCGTACGGCCGACGGGGCCCACCTTGGTGCTCAGGGCCTCCTCCATGGCGGTCTTGTCCCGGTCGGCCAGCACTGCCACCGCCGCGCGCCGCTGGTTGGCGTTGGCGGCCACCAGTTCGCTCACCACTGTGAAGACCTGCTCCGACCAGCCCAGGACCACGACGTGCCCGTGTTCCAGCACGGTGGAGCGGCCCCGTCGCAACGCGGTGAGCCGCTCCGTGAGCGCCGTCGTGATCAGGCCGACGAGCGTCGAGACGTACAGCAGGGCGACCAGGGCGAGCAGCACCGACATCGTCACGCGCAGCGGCGCACCCGTCGCGCCGCCCAGCCGGAGGGTCTCGCCGGTGAGGTGCCACACCGCCGCCAGCCGGTCGGGCAGCGACTCCGGCGCGTCCGGGTCGGTCCACACCACCACCGCGCTGGCCGGGACGACGACGGCCAGACACAGCAGCGCCATCCAGCCGACGATCGCCGAGGCACCGCGGGCCAGCGTGCTGTCGAACCAGTAACGGGCCCGGTCACCCCACGGAGCGCGCCGCTGCCCCACCCTTCCCCCCTCCGTCGCCCGCACTCTTCGCGCGGCCGGTCGGCGCCCCGCACGCGATGCGCCGGGTGCGGCGACGGCCGGGGAGCACGGATGTGCATCCGCATGTCGCAGTGTGCGGGCTCGATCGCGGTGGCGGACGCGGTTCGCTCCGCATTCATTCCTTCGGGTTGCCTGCGGGCACCGACGGCGGAGAACCTGCTCTGACGTCAGGGTTTCCAGCCGGTTTCGCTCCTTCGGGTCAACGCCCGGACGAAGAGCGGCGGCCGGGCGAGGGCGCCAGTACAAAGGCCGCCATGACTGAAGATCACGCGGTGGTGCGCTCGGACGACGGCTTCTCCCGGAGGAGTTTCGCGGCGGTGGCCGGCACGGCCACGGTGGCGACGGCTCTGACCGGCGGTGCCGCCACAGCTCTGCCCGCACCGGCTGCCCCGGCCGCCCCGGGGGACAAGCGGGGCGCCGGCTTCGACAGGTGCCTCGCCGTCGCCCGCGCACTGCTCGTACTGGATTCCGCCGACCGCCCCCTCGTCCCCCGTTACCAGCGCGTCCTCGAAAAGGGGCTGCCGGCTCAGCGCCGGACACGCCCCAGGAACGTCCTCGTCATCGGCGCCGGTCCTGCCGGCCTGGTAGCCGCCTGGCTGCTCAAGAAGGCCGGTCACCGGGTGACGGTTCTGGAGGCCAACGGCAACCGGGCGGGCGGACGCATCAAGACCTTCCGCAGCGGCGGCCACGAGGACGCCGCGCAGCCCTTCGCCGACCCCCGTCAGTACGCCGAGGCGGGCGCGATGCGCATCCCCGGCAGCCACCCCCTGGTGATGGAACTGATCGACCAGTTCGACCTCAAGAAGCGGCGCTTCCACTACGTCGACGTCGACGCCGAGGGGCGTCCCGCCGGCCGCACCTGGATCCATGTCAACGGCATCCGTGTGCGGCGCACCGACTACGCCCGCGCGCCCCGGCGCGTGAACCGGTCCTTCGGCGTCCCGAAGGCCCGCTGGGACACCCCGGCCGCCGCCATCCTGCGCTCCGCGCTGGACCCGGTGCGCGACGAGTTCAGCTACGTCAACGCCGACGGCAAGCGGGTCGACAAGCCGCTCCCGGAGCGGCTGCGGGGCTGGGCCCGCGTCATGCGGCGGTTCGGTGACTGGTCGATGTTCCGCTTCCTCACCGAGCACGCCGGGCTGGACGAGCGGACCATCGACCTGATCGGCACCCTGGAGAACCTCACCTCACGCCTCCCGCTGTCCTTCATCCACAGCTTCATCGGCTCCTCCCTCATCAGCCCCGACACCCCGTTCTACGAGCTGGAGGGCGGCACGGCCGTACTGCCGGACGCCCTGCTGGAACGCGTGCGCGAGGATGTGCGGTTCGACCGCCGGGTCACGCGCATCGAGTACCACCACCCCGATCGCCCCGCGCCGGACGGCGGGCACGTCCGGGGCAAGGGCCCGCACGTATGGGTGGACACCGTGTCCGAGGGCCGTGGCGGCCCGGTCGTGCGCGAGCAGTTCACCGCGGACGTCGCCGTGGTCACGGTGCCGTTCTCCGGCCTGCGCCACGTACAGATCGACCCGCCCCTGTCCTACGGCAAGCGCCGCGCGGTCTGCGAACTGCACTACGACAGCGCGACCAAAGTGCTGCTGGAGTTCAGCCGCCGCTGGTGGGAGTTCGACGAGGCCGACTGGAAGCGCGAGCTGAACGCCGTCGACCCGGGCCTGTACGACGCGTACCGCACCGGCCGCGCCGCCGGGGACGGCAGTCTCCTCGGCGCCCACCCCTCGGTGCCCGACGGGCACATCACAGCCGGTCAGCGCACCCACTACGCCGCCAACCGCGCGAGCGCACGCGACCAGCCCGAGGCGGCCGGCGTCTTCGGCGGCGGCTCGGTGTCGGACAACGCCAACCGGTTCATGTTCCACCCCTCCCATCCGGTTCCGGGCAGCGCGGGAGGTGTCGTGCTGGCCTCCTACAGCTGGGCGGACGACGCGCTGCGCTGGGACTCCCTGGACGACGACGCGCGGTACCCACACGCTCTGTGCGGCCTCCAGCAGGTCTACGGCCAGCGCATCGAGGTCTTCTACACCGGCGCGGGACGTACACAGAGCTGGCTGCGCGACCCGTACGCCTACGGGGAGGCCTCCGTGCTCCTGCCCGGGCAGCACACGGAGCTGCTGCCGGCCATTCCCGTGCATGAGGGGCCGTTGCACTTCGCCGGTGATCACACGTCCGTCAAGCCGGCGTGGATCGAGGGGGCCCTGGAGTCCGCCGTGCGGGCCGCCCTGGAGATCCACACCTCGTAGGGGACAGCGAACCGCCACGCACGTGATGGCCCTGGCGCGCCGGCGCCGGGGCCATCCGGTTGTCCCGGCGCGCCTTCGCCACGGCGAGAACGCCCCACTGACCGCAAAGACCAAAACCTCCGTTGGTTCCGCAAGGGAGACAGCTCGCCGGGGTCCGGGCACCATGTGGCCCACGTCACCCTCCCCCACAGGGCGTATCCCTACCCGCATCGACGTACCGACAGGTGGTGGCACTCGTGCGCCTGCGCACTCCCCTCGCCCTGCTCGGGGCCGCCGTGCTCGTGCTCGTCGGACCGCCGCTGCTGACCACCGGCAGCGGCTCCGAGACCGGCACGCAGATCCCGGGCCTGCGTTTCATGGTCCCCAACACCCCCGGCGGCGGCTACGACATCACGGCCCGCACGGCCGCGAAGAACGCCGAGGACGCCGGACTCACCCACAACATCGAGGTGTTCAACCTGCCCGGTGCCGGCGGCACGGTGGGCTTGAGCCGGCTGGTGAGCGAGCACGGCAACGGCAAGCTCGCCATGTCCATGGGTCTCGGAGTCGTGGGCGCCGTCCGTTCCAACGACGCGCCCAAGACGCTCGGGGACACCACGCCGATCGCCCGGCTCACCGAGGAGCAGGACGTGGTCGTCGTGGCGAAGGACTCGCCGTACAAGACGATCGACGACCTGATCGGCGCCTGGAAGGAGAACCCCGGCAAGCTGCCGGTGGGCGGCGGCTCGTCGCCCGGCGGACCCGACCACCTCGCGCCGATGCTGATGGCAAGGGCGGCCGGGATTTCCCCGAAGCAGGTCAACTA
This sequence comes from Streptomyces qaidamensis, assembly GCF_001611795.1. Classification (NCBI taxonomy): domain Bacteria; kingdom Bacillati; phylum Actinomycetota; class Actinomycetes; order Kitasatosporales; family Streptomycetaceae; genus Streptomyces; species Streptomyces qaidamensis. The sequence goes on from NZ_CP015098.1 coordinate 1,133,813, forward strand.
CATCCCCTTCGACGGCGGCGGCGAACTGCTCGCCTCGATCCTCGGCAACAAGGTCGCCTTCGGTGTCTCCGGGGTCGGCGAGTACCTGGACCAGATCAAGGCGGGCGAGCTGCGCCTCCTCGCGGTCACCGGCCCGAAGCGCGTCGACGGGCTCGACGCGCCCACGCTGAAGGAGGCGGGCTACGACGTGAACTTCACCAACTGGCGCGGCATCGTCGCCCCGCCCGGCCTGAACGACGCGGAGCGCGACAAGCTCGTGAAGCTCGTCGAGGAGCTCCACGACTCGGACGAGTGGCGGGGGTCCCTGGAGCAGAACGGCTGGGACGACGCCTTCCTCACCGGCGAGAAGTTCGGCGCGTTCCTCGACGCCGAGGACAAGCGCGTGGTTTCGGTGCTGAAGGAGCTGGGACTGTGACGACGCAGACCGACATTCCCCCCGCCGAGGGCGGCGGCACACGGCACTCGTGGCTGCGGGAGCACTCCGAACTCGGCGTGTGCGTACTGCTGCTGGCCCTGGGCGTCCTCGTCCTGACCGACGCGCTCACCATGGACGTCGACATCGCCCAGCGCGGCCCGGTCGGCCCGAAGACCGTGCCGGTCGTGGTCGGCGCCGGCCTGCTGGTCATCGCCGCCCTGCTCGCCCTGGACGTGCTGCGGGGCGGCCGGGGCCAGGCCGAGGGCGGTGAGGACATCGACCTGTCCGAGCCCGCCGACTGGCGCACCGTGCTGCTGCTCGCCGGGGTGTTCCTCGGCGCGGCCGTGCTGATCGAGCCGCTCGGCTTCCCCATCGCGGGCGCGCTGCTCTTCTGGGGTGCGGCCTTCGCGCTGGGCAGCCGCAGGATCGACCGCGATCCGCTCATAGCGGCCGGGCTGTCCCTCGTCACCTACACCGTCTTCAACAACCTGCTCGGAGTGCCCCTGCCCGGCGGTCCGCTGATGGGAGTGCTGTGACATGGATGCCTTCAACTCCCTTCTGGACGGCTTCGGTACGGCCCTCACGCCGGTCAACCTCCTGTGGGCCGTCATCGGAGTGCTGCTCGGCACGGCGATCGGTGTACTGCCGGGCATCGGCCCGGCGATGGCGGTCGCACTGCTGCTGCCGGTGACGTACGGGCTCGACCCGATCGGCGCGTTCATCATGTTCGCCGGCATCTACTACGGCGCGATGTTCGGCGGCTCGACCACCTCCATCCTGCTCAACACGCCCGGGGAGAGCGCGGCGGTGGTGGCGGCCATGGAGGGCAACCCCATGGCCAAATCCGGGCGCGGGGCCCAGGCCCTGGCGGCGGCCGCCGTCGGGCACTTCGCGGGCGGCCTGATCGGCACGCTGCTGCTGGTGGCGCTGGCGCCGACGGTCGCGAAGCTGGCCGTCGACATCGGCGCGCCGGACTACTTCGCCATCATGGTGCTGGCGTTCATCGCGGTGACGTCGGTGCTGGGCTCCTCCCGCATCCGAGGTCTCGCCTCCCTGCTGATCGGCCTCACCCTGGGGCTGGTGGGCCTGGACCAGATGACCGGCCAGCAGCGCCTGACGTTCGGTTCGCTCCAACTCGCCGACGGCATCGACGTGGTGATCGTCGCGGTCGGTCTCTTCGCGATCGGCGAGGCCCTGTGGGTGGCGGCGCATCTGCGGCGCAGGCCGCCTGAGCCGATCCCGGTGGGGCGTCCGTGGCTGGGGCGCTCCGACGTGAGCCGGACCTGGAAGTCGTGGCTGCGCGGCCCGTTCATCGGTTTCCCCTTCGGCGCGATCCCGGCGGGCGGCGCGGAGATCCCGACCTTCCTGTCGTACGTGACGGAGAAGCGGCTGTCGAAGCACAAGGACGAGTGGGGCAAGGGTGCCATCGAGGGCGTCGCGGGCCCGGAGTCGGCGGCGTCGGCCTCGGCGGCGGGCACCCTGGTGTCGATGCTGACCCTGGGCCTGCCGACCACGGCCGTCGCGGCCGTGATGCTGGCCGCGTTCCAGCAGTACGGCATCCAGCCCGGCCCGCTCCTCTTCGAGCGCGAACCCGACCTGGTGTGGGGCCTGATCGCCTCGCTCTTCGTCGGCATGGTGCTGCTGCTCGCGCTGAACCTGCCGCTGGCGCCGGTGTGGGCGAAGCTGCTGCGCATCCCCCGGCCCTACCTGTACGCCGGGATCATGTTCTTCGCGGCGGTCGGCGCGTACGCGGTCGGCGGTGAGGTGATCGACCTGGTGATCCTGCTGATCATCGGTCTGATCGGCTTCGGGATGCGCCGCTACGGGCTGCCCGTGCTGCCCGCCGTGATCGGCGTGATCCTCGGCCCGAACGCCGAGCAGCAGTTGCGGCGTGCCCTGCAGATCAGCGACGGCAGTGTCACGGGGCTGGTCAACACGCCGTTCGCGGTGACCGTGTACGCGGTGATCGTGCTGCTGCTGGTGTGGCCGCTGCTGAGGAAGGCGGTGACGCGGGGCCGCGCCGAGGCGGCCTGACCCGGTCATCGCGGCACCCGCTCGCGGGTGCCGTCCGGGAAGCGGATCTCCACCTCTCCGGACACGGCGACCCGTACGCGCGTTCCTGAACCTCGCGCGTACGGGTCGCCGTTCGTCTTACGGTCGCCGTTCGTCTCCGGGTCGCCGTTCGCCTTCAGGTCGCCGTTCACCTTCGGATCGGCGCTCAGCACGACGAGGGTGACCAGGAGGTGGGTGCCGCCCGGGTGGGCGGGCAGGGTGAGGTGCGGGGTCGCGGAGTGGTGGCCGTAGGCGTTGGCGCCGGCCGCCTGGGCCACCGCCGCCCCGGCGTCCCGCCACCCGTGCAATCCCACGATCGTGCTGGTCAGCCCGTCCGCGCGCCGGGCGAGCGCCCGGCCCGGGCCGGTCCTGCCGAGCGGGGGCCCGGTGTCGTCGGCGATCGCCCATCCCCCTTCGCGGACGGGCGTGCCGGGTGGCGCGTCGACGCGGTGCACGCGTACTTCCCACGGGCCGTGCACCACGCTGACCGACTCGATGCGATGCCCTTCGCCGCTGCCGGGGAACACGGCCCGGTGCCAGGAGGCGGCACGGGCGCCCTCGACGGCGAGCGGGTGGATCCGGCCGCGCCGGGTGGGTGTGCCGTCGGGGGCCAGCAGGGCGATGTGGTTGTCGGGGCCGGGGCGCGGGGCCGGTGGTGTCTCGGGGGCGGTGGCGCTGGAGTAGGCGAGGCGGGCGTAGTGCGGGCTGTCGTCCGGTGTCGCCGGCGGGGGCGGCAGGCGGTCGCTGCCGTGGTTGACCAGCCGTACGATCCCGTCGGCCGCGGTGGAGTGCAGCAGCCAGCCCGGGGCGGGTAACGCGAGGCGGACGTCGCCCGTCTCGACCGGGCCTGGTTCCTCATGCGCGGTCCACACGGGGTGGTCGGCGGGCAGGAGCAGGCCGAGGAATGCCTTGTTCGCCCAGTACGGGGAGGCGGGGCCCGAGTAGCGCTGCGTCACGGGGAGGAAGGGCCGGTACCAGCCGAGCGTGAGCAGCCCCCGCTCGTCGGGCACGCCCCGCTCGGCGAAGTGCTTCAGCGCTCCGGAGGCGAGGCGGCGGGTGCGGCCGGGCGGGAGCGGAGTGGCGTCGGCGAGGACGCCCGCCCACAGGGGCGCTGTCGTACCGAACCGGTAGGTGAGGGAGCGGCCCTGGTGGACCGGGGCGCCGTCACCGCCGAAGAAGTGCTGGTGGTCGTGGAGGAACGACCGCAGGCGCGCCCGGTGTTCCGCCACCAGCCGGGAGTCGGCGCGCGGTCCGGCGATGCGGGCCCAGAGCACCGGATAAAGGTGCAGGGCCCAGGCGTTGTAGTAGTCGAACTTGCGGCCGTCGCCGTCGGTGTACCAGCCGTCACCCCGGTACCAGTCCTCCAGGCGGGCCAGCCCGGCGTCGATCTCGGCGCGGCGGTGCGGGGCGCCGACGGAGGCGAGGAACTCCTCGGTGATGACCTGGAACAGCCGCCAGTTGGAGTCGTTGACGACCGCTCCGAGGAAGCCGCCGAGCCAGTCGGCGGTCCGCTGCCGTACGCGGTCGTCGAGCCGGTCCCAGATCCAGGGGCGGGTCTCGTGCAGGGCGATCGCGACGGAGGCCGCCTCGACCATGGGCTGGCTCCGGTCGGTGACGGGCGGCCAGTGGTCGGGGCTGTGCGGGTCGGTGCCGGACGCCAGCCCGGCCGCGTACCGCTCGATCAGGCCGGGCGTCTGACGCCCGGCCGAACCGGCGATGCGGAACGCGGCCAGCAGGAAGGAGCGGGCGAAGCCCTCCAGCCCGTCCGACCAGGCCCCGGAGTGGCTGGGCCGCCCGGGCAGGCGGTACTGGGCCAGGCCCGGCGAGGCGTAGGGCGTCAGGGCGTCCAGGAGGCGGTCGGCGACGGCCTCCCAGTGGGCGCGGGTCCAGCCGGTGACGGGCGAGGTCAACGGGTCGGCGGGGGGCAGGCGGGGCAGGTTGGGGAGGTGCGTCGGGTCGGGGAGCGACACGTGCGGCGCGCTCATGGGGGTGCGGTTCCTCCGTTGGTCACAGGGCGCGCCCGGGCGGGGGCGGGCCGACGCTGTCGCGGACGACGATGTGGGTGCCGAGCAGGTGGTGGGCCCCGGCGGCGTGCTCGGGGTCGCGCAGGGCGATGCGCACGGCGGCGCGCCCGAGTTCCTCGGCGGGGGTGCGGACGGTGGTGAGCGGCGGGTGGAAGTCCTCGGCGAGCGGGATGTCGTTGTAGCCGACGACGGAGATGTCACCGGGGACGCTCAGCCCGGCCTCGGCGATGGCGCGCAGGGCACCGGCGGCGACCATGTCGTCCCCGGCGAAGACCGCGGTGAACTCCCGTGTCGTCTTGAGGAGATCGGTCATCGCCCGGTGGCCGGCGGCGCGGCCGAGTCCGCAGTCGACGACCTGCGCGGCCTCCGGTGGCAGCCCGTGCTCGGCGAGGGCGGCCCGGTAGCCGGTGACGCGGGCGTCGAGGGCGGTGTTGCCGGGCAGGCCGCCGAGGAAGACGATCCCGCGGTGCCCGGCCGACAGCAGATGGCCGGTGACGGCGCGGGCTCCGGCCTCGTTGTCGAACTCCACGACCAGTGCGGGGATCTCGGGGCCGGGTGCGGGCCGGCCGCAGAGCACGAGCCGGGCTCCGGAGGAGTCGAGGGCGTGGGCGTAGTGGGCGACGCGCTCGCGGTAGGCGTCGTCCTCGACGACCCCGCCGACCAGGATCACCAGTCGGGCGCCCTCCTCCCGCATGAGCTGCACGAACTCCATCTCGCGCTGTGCGTCGCCGCCGGTGGCGCCGACCACGCAGAGCCAGCCGCGGTCGGCGGCCTCGGCCTCCACCCCCTCGGCGACCTGGGCGTAGAAGGGGCTGGTGACCTGGCGGACCACGACGGCGGCCATCTTGCGGCCGCCGCCGACCAGGGCGCGGGCGTGCGCGTTGGCGACGTAGTCGAGGTCGCGGGCGGCGCGCAGGACCCGGGCCCGGGTCGCGGGGGGCACCGGGTGGTTGCCGCTGAGCGCGCGGGAGGCGGTCGCCGTGGACACGCCCGCCCGCTCGGCGACCTCGCGGATCGTGACCCGCCCCTTGGACCCCATGTCGTTCCCCATCCCCCGCGTCTCCTCTTCGGCCCACCGCTGTTCAGGTGTTGGCCGCGTAGTCCTTCGCGTACTCTTCGGCCATTCTGTCGCCGCCCCGGCTCCGCCACTTCTTCACCGCCGCGTCCCACTCGGACAACGGCAGGCGCCCGGCGACGATCCCGGTGACGGTGTCGTCGAGGAAGGTCTTGAGGGTGGCGCCCTGGGAGTTGTTCGTCGCGGACTGGAGCCCGAAGGAGGCGTCGCGGATGGCGTGCGGCACGACCTTGCGCTGCCAGGTGTGCAGGGCGCGTACGGCGTCGGGCATGCCGGGCACGAACAGCACCTGGGGGCCTTCGGCGAGGTACTTCAGCGGCAGGTTGGTGTTGTTCTCGACCTCGCCGAGCGGGGTGGGCTCGGGCGAGCCGTCCTTGCCGCGGGTGAAGTGGACGCCCTCGACGCCGTAGTGGACGAGTTCCCATTCCTCGCTGCCGAAGGGCGCGGCGAGGTAGTCGAGGATGCGCAGGAGCAGCTGGACGCGTTCCTTCTTCGCCTTCTTCAGGACCGTGTAGCCGAAGGAGCGGCGGGCGGCGACGACGCCGCCGGGCTCGCCGCCGACGCTGTACGGAAGGGCGGCTGCCGGATTCATCTTGCCGCGTGACTCACGGTACTTGGGCAGGTAGGCGCCGAACCCGTCCTGCATGGAGCCGACGGTGCCGTTGTAGTAGAGGGTCGTCAGGTCGATCTGGGAGATGGACGTGGCGTCGGGGTGGTAGGAGCCGTTCTTGCGCAGCTGTGCCTGGAAAGCGATCGATGCCTTGTAGCGTTCGTCGGCCGCTGCCGTCAGGAAGGTGCCGTCCTTGGTGACGGCCCAGCGCTGGGGTGCGTTGTGGGCGGCGGAGTGGAAGGCGTTGCCGAACAGCGACAAGTTGGCGGCACCGAGCATGTACGTCTTCCCGCGGGTGCCCCTCCTCGCCACGGCGGTGAAGTCCTCGGCGCTCCAGCCCTCCTTCATGCCCGAGTCGGCGAACATGTCCTGGTTGATCCACAGGGTCGATCCGGGCAGCGGGCGTTCCAGCGGGATGCCGTAGATGCGCCCGCCGATCCGGCCCATGTCGCGCCAGGCGTGGGTGGGGATGTTGGCGAGGTTGGGGTAGTCGCTGATCGCGTCGCCCGACAGGTACGGCGTGAGGTCCTCGGCGCGGCGCTGCACGAACTGCGCCTCCCTGGGCAGGGTGAAGCCGGCGAACATGTTGATGATGTCGGGCAGGGCGTCGGCGTCGCCGGCCATCACCGTGGCCATCTTCTTCTGGTAGTCGGCCTGGGAGATGATCGTGTACTCGATCTTCACGCCGAGGGCCTTCTCGACGGCCGCCCAGAACCGGTTCGCGGAGGCGGGCTTGGGCGGCGTACCGAAGGAGACGGTCATGACGCGGACGGTGGAGCCGTCGCCGGGGGTGCGGGAGACGGACTTGACCAGGTCGGAGGGGTAGGAGGTGTAGCCGGCCTGGACTCCGGCGCCGGTGGGGGCGAGATCGGGTTTCGGGCCCGTCGCGGGCCGGTGGGCCGGCCACGGCGCGAGCTTCTTCCCGGCGTTGGAGACGTCGCCGTCGCCGGAGTCCGAGGAGCACGCGGTCAGCAGACCGGGGACGGAGACGGCGGCGCCGCCCACCGCCATGGAGCGCAGGAGGGTGCGTCGGGACATGCTGGGCATGGATGAACCACCTCGTGTCAGCTCTTGATGGCGCCGGTGAGCACGCCCTTGGTGAAGTACTTCTGCAGGAAGGGATAGACCAGCAGGATCGGCACGGTGGCGATCACGAGCACCGCCATCTGCACGGTCTGCGGTGCGGTGACGGTGGCCTCGCCGGTGGTCGCGTCGGTGAGCCCGGCCCCGGCCACCACATAGGTGCGCAGCACCTGCTGGAGCGGCCAGTGGTCGCTCTCCAGGTACAGCGACGCGTAGAACCACGAGTTCCAGTAGGCGACGGCGTAGAACAGGCCGACGACTGCGAGCGCGGCCTTGGACAGCGGCAGCACCACCGACACCAGCACCCGCCAGTCCCCCGCCCCGTCCAGCCGGGCCGCCTCGTACAGCTCCTCCGGGATCGACTGGAAGAAGCCGCGCAGGACGACCAGGTTGAACACGTTGACCAGGACGGGCAGGACCAGTGAGGCGTAGGAGTCGAGCAGGCCGAGCTCCTTGACCAGCAGGAAACTCGGGATCATGCCGGGCGGGAAGAGGAACGTGAACAGCACCAGCAGCAGCACGGGCTTGCCGCCGAAGACGCCGGGCCGGGACAGCGCGTAGGCCAGGGTCACCGTGCAGGCGAGGCTGAGCAGCGTGCCCGCGATCGTCACGCCGGCGCTGACGCCGAGGGCGTGGGTGACGATGCCGCCGTCGAAGATGTCGCGGTAGGCGTCGAGCGTGGGCTCGCTGGGCCACAGCACCCAGCCGCCGTTGTCGACGACCTCCTGGGTGGAGGCCAGGGAGGTCGACACGATCACCAGGAACGGTACGCACACCAGCAGCACGACCGCGGTCAGGGCGAGGGCCTTGGCGGCCTGGGTGAGGGGCCGCGGCTTCTCCATCCAGCCGGGCCGGACGGACGCGCTCACCGATAGACCCCCTGTTCGCCGAGACGGTGGGCGACCTTGTTGGCCGCGTAGACGAGGAGGGCGCCGATGAGCCCCTTGAACAGGCCCGCAGCCGCCGCGAATCCGTAGTCGCCGCCGACGATGCCCTGGTGGTAGACGAAGGTGTCGATGACCTCGGCCGCCTCGGGGCCCACCGCGTCGCGTTGCAGCAGCATCTGCTCGAAGCCGACGGAGAGGATGTCGCCGAGCCGCATGATGATCAGCAGCACGATCACCGGGCGGATGGCGGGCAGGGTGACGTGCCAGAAGCGCCGCCAGGGCCCGGCGCCGTCGATGGCGGCCGCCTCGTACTGCTGCTCGTCGACCTGGGCGAGGGCGGCGAGGAAGATGATCGTGCCCCAGCCGGCGTCCTTCCAGATGACCTGTGCGACGACGAGCGGCTTGAAGGCGTCCGGGTCGCCGATGATGTCGACGGTGTGCAGACCGGCCCCGCTCAGGCCGCTGTTGAGCAGGCCGGTGTCGCCGAGCACCTGCTGGAACAGTGCGACGACGATCACCCACGAGATGAAGTGCGGCAGATACGCCACCGACTGCACGAACCGGCGCACCGAGCTCCAGGTGAGGGTGTGCAGCAGCAGGGCGAGGCCGAGCGGCACCGGGAAGTAGAAGACCAGCTGGAGGACGGCGATCCAGAGGGTGTTGAGGACCGCGTCCCAGAAGGCCTCGTCCTCGAACATGCGCCGGAAGTTGCCGGTCCCCACCCAGGGGCTGCCCCACAGGCCGTCGAACGGCACGTACTCCTTGAACGCGATGACGTTGCCCACGAGCGCGCCGTAGTGGAACAGCAGGAAGTAGGCGACACCGGGGAGCATGAGCAGGAAAAGCGTCCGGCTATGACGGATCTGACGGCTCTGAAAACCTTTACGCTCACCCTTCCCCCCTCCGGAGGGGCGGCGGTTGTGACTCACCCCCTTCGCACCTGCTCGTTCCCGTAAGCCAGTTGCCACGGTTCCCCCTCACGTCGGCGTGTCCGGTGAAGGGAAGCTAAAACGTTTTCAATGCGCGGTCAACACCTCCGGCACGGACGGGACTTCGGGCCGCGCCTTGACGCGTCAGGCCGAGAGCAGCCCCCTGCCGAGCCAGTCGGAGGAGTCCCGCACGCCGGGCAGGGCGAAGAAGTAACCCCCGCCGGTCGGCGAGATGTAGTCGACGAGGGGCTCGTCGATCAGCCGGGTCTGCGTGGCCTCGAACTGGCGGCGCACGTCCTGCTGGTAGCAGCAGAAGACCAGCCCCATGTCGAGGTCGCCGACGCTGTCGACGCTCCGGTCGTAGTTGTAGCCGCGGCGCAGGATCCGGGAGTTGCCGGTCTTCGCGGTGCGCGGGTTGGCGAGCCGGATGTGCGCGTCGAGCGGGATCGCCGTGCCGTGCGGGTCCTTGGCGTAGTTGGGGCTGTCGGTCTCCTCGGCACCGTCGAGCGGGGCACCGGTGTCCTTGCGCCGGCCGATCATCAGCTCCTGCTCGGACAGCGAGACCCGGTCCCAGAACTCCACGAGCATCCGGATGATCCGGACGACCTGGTAGCTGCCGCCGGCCGCCCAGGAGGGCTCGCCCTGTCCCTCGCCGACCCACACCAGGTGGTCCATCTCCCGGGCCGACGCGACGTCCGGGTTGACGATGCCGTCCTTGAAGCCCAGCAGGTTGCGCTGGGTGCCGCTGGGCCGGGGCACGTTCTGGAACCCGTCGACGCGCCACCGGATCTGGAGCGCGCCCCGGGTGTGCTTGGCGATGTCGCGCAGCGCGTGCAGCACGGTGTCCTGGCGGGCCGCGCAGATCTGCAGGGACAGGTCGCCGTGGCACTCGGCGGGGTTCAGGTTGTCGTTGGGGAAGGTCCGCATGGGCGTGAGCCGGCGTGGCTTGGCCCGGGCGAGTCCGAACCGGCCGTCGAACAGGGAGGCGCCGACCCCCACGGTGACGGTGAGCGCGTCTGCCGGGACGACCGGGCCGAGAATGCCGTTGTCCGAGGGCGGGGCACCCACGCCGAGGTCCTCGGGCGGGCCGCCGGAGGTGAGGAAGCGGGCCCGTTCGGTGAGCGTCCGCAGCAGTTCGGTCAAGCCCTTGCGGCCGTCGGCGATGACGTCGAAGGAGACGAAGGCCGCCGCGGCCTGCGCGGGGGTGAGGATCCCGGCCTGGTGGGTGCCGTGGAAGGCCACCGGGGCGGCGCTCTGCTGCTCGGCCGCATGGGCTCTCGCGCCGCCGCTCCCCGCGAGTGCGATTCCGCCCCCGGCCAGGACGGCACCGGCCGCCCCGGCGCCCAGGGCCGCCTTCACGAAGGAGCGGCGGCCGGCGTGGGCGGGGCAGCCCGGGGGCGGCGTGTCGGCGGACGGCATGAGGGGGTTCCCTTCGGAGTTTTCTGCGGGGTGGTTGCGTCGCCGGGCTCTCATGCGGACTTCCTGACTTCGAGCAGGTCCGGCACCGGCGAGAGGTCTTCCAGGAGCTGCCCCGTAACCCCGTCGAGCCGGGCCTTCGCCGCGCGGTCGAGCCGGTCGACGGGGGTCCAGCCCCTCCCGTGGTGTGCGGAGTCGAGCAGCTTCTGCAGTCGCGCGATGTCCGCGTCGACGGTGGGCAGCAGACGCGGGGCGCGCGTGGTGATCAACGGCTCGAGTACGGCGAGCAGTTCGCGTGTGCCGGCGAGGTTGGCGTCGGCGGTGGCCAGTGAGGTGCCGCTGCCCTGGTCGGTGTCGCCGGTCAGCTCGAACTGGAGGGTGTTCTCCAGGATCTCGTGGGCACGCAGGGGCAGGTCGGAGGCGTCGAAGTCCTGCTGCGGGAAGGCCTTTCGCAGTCCGGCGCTGTCCTCGGCCAACTGCTGTGCCACGCCCTTGAGTCCGGCCGCCGGCTCACCGTGCCACAGCCCGTACTCGATGCGGAGGAAGCCGGTGAAGTCCTTGTCGTGCACGCCGTCCGGCAGACCGTCGGGACGTCCGTCGAGCCTCTGGTCGAAGTCCTCGAAGGTGCCGTAGGCGGCCCCGAGGGAGGCGTAGGTGCGGTGGGCCGTCAGCCAGTCGGTGCGGGCGGTGCCCAGGTGTCCGGCGTGGATGTCTTCACTGAGCTTCCGGGTCTGGCTGACGAGCGTCGCCAGCCCCCGGTCCACGTACGCCCGGTACGCCTTGAGCGGCGCGGCGAGATCCCGCTCGGAGACGGGGACGACGGCGTGGGCACCGGCGGCGCCGACGACCCGGACCGCCTTCGAGGTGACGGCCTTGCCGTCGGCCGGCACGCAGCGCCAGGCGTATGTCCCGCCCGCCACAGTGGCGACCAGGTCTCGGGTGGTGCCGGGGGCCAGCCCCTCGATCTCGCCGTAGACCGCGTTCGAGGACGGGTCGATCAGATACACCTCGGAGGTCTGGTTCCCCGTGTTGTGCATCAGGAAGTCCTGCCGCCCGGGCTCGGGCGCGGTGAAGCCCTGCCCGCAGGCCGTTTCGGAGACGGCGACGGTCTCGGCCGCGGCGGGCCTGGGGTGTGACAGGGCGACGACGAGGCCGGCCAGGAGAGCCGGGACGGCGACCACGGCGACGGGAATCAGCCAGTCGGGGCGGCGGCGGGTGGGTGCGGGGGTGAGGGTGGACGGCGGCTCGGTGGCGGAGGGTGGGGCGGCCGGTGAGGCGGCCGGTGGGGTGACCGCACGCTTCCCGGCCGCGATCGCCCCACCGGCGCCGGCGCCCATACCCTGACCGGCACCGGCACCGGCACCAGCGGCAGCACCAGCGGCAGCACCAGCGGCAGCACCAGCGGCACCCGAACCCGAACCCGCACCCGACTGTTCCCGCACTCCCCGCACGAACAGCGTCATCACCACGGCGAGATACCCGACGTACCCGGCCACTTGGAGCCAGGTCATCGTCGGGGTCAGATTGAGAACGCCCTGGAGCAGCGTGCTGTACCAGGCTCCCGCGTCGACGCTGCCGCTCAGGTCCAAGGCGTAGGCCGTCCCACCGGGCAGGACCCTGCCCTCCTGGAGGTCGCGCAGCCCGTAACCGAGTACGCCGGCCGCGATGACGATGAGCACCACGCCCGTGGCGGTGAAGAAGCGGGTGAGGTTGATGCGCAGGACCCGCCGGTACAGCCCCCAGCACAGGGCCGCGGCCAGGACGAGACCGATGCCGGCGCCGGTCAGGGGCCCGGCCGACTCGTTCGCCGCGCGGGCCGTGGTCCACAGGAACAGCGCGGTCTCCAGGCCTTCACGCCCCACCGCGAGGAAGGAGGTGAGGACCAGGACACCGGCGCCCAGGGCCAGGGCCCCGGTGACCTTCTCCTTGATCTCGCCCGCGAAGCCGCGGGCGGATCGCCGCATCCAGAACACCATCGCGGTGACGAAGGCGACGGCGACGATGCTCAGCGTGCCGCCGAAGGCCTCCTGCGCTGTGGTGGACAGGGAGGCCGCTGTGAAGGTCAGGACGGCACCGAAGCTCATCGACAGCGCGATCGCCGCCAGCACGCCGGTCCACACCTGCGGCAGCCGCGACCTGGCACCGGCCCGTACGAGGGTGGCGACCAGCACGGAGACGATGAGCCCGGCTTCGAGTCCTTCCCTCAGCCCGATCAGAAAGCTCGGAAACGCGTCGTCCCACATGTACCGGCCCTCCCGGCCCAACGCCCGGCCCCGCACAGGCGGGTTAGCCAAGGCATGCCTTACCGACGCCGACCATCATGGACTCGACTCTCTGGGCATCCGGTCATGAATGCCTCATGGCCCGGCAAAAGTCCTGACGGTTTCCGGCCAGCGGGCGGGGCGTTCTCCGACGGCACGTCCGCGTCACGGCTGAAACCCCCTCGTGGAGCCGTCCGGGCACGCGGTGTCCAGCATCGGGACGACAGGGAGCACGGGATGACGACCCGTCTGGGTTCTGAACGAGTACTGCTGGATGGACCTCAAGACCCGCGACCCGGCCGGCGCCGCCGCCCTCCCGTCCAGGACGCCGGGCCGGCGCCTCGCCGTGGACGAGAAGGGCTGACGCAAGGCCATCAAGATGACCGTCGACGGCCAACTGATCGGTGGTGTCAGAGACTTGGCGAACCGGGTCTATCCGCCGGGAACACTCGCCCACATCGCCTACTACCTGGCGGTCGACGACATCGATCGCCATGCCGAAGCGGCGACTGCCCAGGGCGCTCGCCTCGCCATTCCTCCCTTCGACGCGGGCGACCAAGGCCGCATCGCGACACTGATCGACCCGGTGGGCACACCTTCTCCCTCTGGCAGCGGCACCACTTCCCCGGCTGGAGGCTCCCGCCCACCTGGCGGGTTCTCCGCACCGCATGGTCCTGACCTGCGGACGGCCCGGCGAAGCCCGGCACTTCTACGAGGAGACGACCGGCACCCCCCTGATCTGCGCCGACTTCACCGCCGCGCCACTACCGGCAGCTCCTTCAGGGACCCGGGCCACCCCTTCGCACGCCACACCCCTTGACGCGTCAATGACAACAGTGGCTTGATGAGGTGGGAGCGCTCCCACCTCATCAAGGGAAGGGACCACCATGCACAGAACCCCCCACTCGTCCCCGCACTTACGCGTCATGTCGGTTCTCGGCCTCCTGGCCGCCCTGCTCCTCCCCCTCGGCATGACGTTCGCCCCGGGCGCGCTGGCCGCGCCCACGGCGGACCCCGTGCGCGTCATGCCGCTCGGCGATTCGATCACCGGCTCGCCGGGCTGCTGGCGGGCCGTGCTGTGGAACCGGCTGGTCGACAGCGGATACAAGGACATCGACTTCGTCGGCACCCTCCCCCCGCAGGGCTGCGGACAGGCGCACGACGGGGACAACGAGGGGCACGGCGGCGAACTGGTCACCAACGTGGCGGACCAGAACCTGCTGCCGGGCAGGCTGGCCTCCACCCGCCCGGACATCGTTGTCATGCACTTCGGCACGAACGACGTGTGGAGCAGCATCGCCCCCGACCGCATCCTCGCCGCCTACACCAAGCTCGTGGCGCAGATGAGGGCCTCCAACCCGGACATGCGGATCCTCGTCGCGCAGCTCATCCCCATGAACCCGAGCAGTTGCGCGGGCTGCGCGCAGCGGGTCGTCGACTTCAACGCGCGGATTCCCGGCTGGGCCCGGGCGACCGGCACCGACCGCTCCCCGGTCACCGTGGTCGACCAGTGGACCGGCTTCAGCACGGCCGCCGACACCTACGACGGCGTGCACCCCAACGCCTCCGGTGACGCCAAGATCGCCGCCCGCTGGTTCCCGGCCCTGTCGGCGGTCCTCGACGCCGGCGTCCCGCAGGACCCGGGCGATCCGGGTGACCCGGGCGGGGACCCCGCGGCCTGCACCGCGCGTTTCCGCGCCGTCTCCTCCTGGCAGGGCGGTTACCAGGGCGAGGTGACGGTGACGAACACATCGGCCTCCGCCGTCAGCGGCTGGACCGCGACCGTCGTACCGGCGAACGGAGCGCGTCTCGACCAGCTCTGGAACGGCAGCCTCACCACGGCCGCCAACGGCACGGCCACCGTCAGGAACGCGGCGTGGAACGGCACCCTCGCCCCCGGCGCGAGCGCCACCTTCGGCTTCGTCGCCACCGCCCCGGCAACGGCCGGCAACCCTGCGGCGACCGTCACCTGCACAGGGACGACACCGGCCGCATGACAGCCGTCCCGGGCCGGATGCCCCGGCGACGCACCTCTCCGCAACGGGCCCGACGGCAGGACCCGTTCAGCACGGCGCACGACAGCGCGACCGACAACGTGCCCCGACCGACCCCCACCGATGGAGCCGTCATGAGAGTCCGCCCCCCCCCCCCCCCGCCACGCCTGGCCACCGTGGCCGCCACCCTGCTCGCCCTCTTCCTGTCCTTCCTCGTCCTCACCCCGCCGGCCCAGGCCGCCCCCACCGGCTTCCGGGTGCAGAACGGCCGGCTGCTGGAGGCCGGCGGGAACGACTTCGTGATGCGGGGCGTCAACCATGCCCACACCTGGTTTCCGGACCGGATCAGTTCCCTCGCCCACATCAAGGCCAAGGGCGCCAACACCGTTCGCGTGGTCCTCTCCAACGGTGACCGCTGGACCCGCAACGACGCCGCCGACGTGACGAACGTGATCTCCCAGTGCAAGCAGAACCGGCTGATCTGCGTCCTGGAGGTGCACGACACCACGGGCTACGGCGAGCAGAGCGGAGCGACCACCCTCTCCCGCGCGGCCGACTACTGGATCAGCGTGCAGAGCGCCCTGGCCGGCCAGGAGGACTACGTCATCGTCAACATCGGCAACGAGCCGTACGGCAACACCAACTACACGGCGTGGACGGCCGACACCAAGGCCGCGATCCAGAAGCTCCGCAACGCCGGGTTCGACCACACGATCATGGTCGACGCGCCCAACTGGGGCCAGGACTGGGCGTTCACGATGCGCGACAACGCCGCCTCGGTCTTCGCCGCAGACCCCGACGCCAACACGGTCTTCTCGATCCACATGTACGGCGTCTTCGACACCGCCGCCGAGATCACCGACTACCTGAACCGCTTCGTCACTGCCAAACTTCCCATCGTCGTCGGCGAGTTCGGCCATGACCACTCGGACGGCAACCCCGACGAGGACACCATCCTGGCCGTCGCCCAGCAGCTCCGCCTCGGCTACCTCGGCTGGTCGTGGAGCGGCAACGGCGGCGGGGTCGAGTACCTGGACATGGTCACGAACTTCGACCCGAACCAGCTGACCAGCTGGGGCCGGCGGCTCTTCAACGGCGTCAACGGCATCGCCGCCACCGCCAAGGAGGCCGCGGTCTACTCCGGCAACGGCGGCGACACCACTCCCCCGACCGCTCCGGGCACCCCGACCGCCTCCGGGGTGACCTCCTCGTCGGCCACCCTGACCTGGGCCGCCGCCTCCGACGCGACCGGCGTCACCGGCTACGACGTCGTACGGATCAGCGGCGGCACCGAGACGGCCGTCACCAGCAGCACCCGGACCACCGCCACCCTCACCGGCCTGTCCCCCGCCACCGCCCACACCTTCGCCGTCTACGCCCGCGACGCCGCCGGCAACCGCTCGCCCCGCTCGGGCACGGTGACGGTCACGACCTCCCCCGGCGGCTCACCGTCGGCCTGCGGTGTCGGCTACCGGGTGACGGGCAGCTGGCAGGGCGGCTTCCAGGGCGAGATCGTCCTCCGCAACACCGGCACGTCGGCGATCAACGGCTGGACGCTGCGCTGGACCTTCCCGGACAGCCAGCGCATCACCAACCTGTGGGGCGGTACGGCGTCCCAGAGCGGCTCCGAGGTGAGCGTCGCGGCCGCCTCGTACACCGCGACGATCCCCGCGTCGGGCTCGGTCACCCTCGGCTTCACGGCCACCCGGTCGGCCGCGAACCCCAGCCCGACGGCCTTCACTCTCAACGGTGCCGACTGCTCCGTGAGCTGACTGCGGGCGTGTGCGAAGGTGCCGTCGTGCTCCGGGCACGGCGGCACCGCCATCAATGTGATCCGCGCTACAGCAGCACGGAAGGCGGTTTACGTCGCTCCGCAGTGGTCAGGCGGCGGGGATGTCGCACCGGCACCCCACCGCCGCACCACCGGCACAACGCGCAGGCACCCGTCCGGGCTCCCCGAACCCCGCGCGGGAGGCGTGATGAGCGAGGACACCCTGCGCATGCGCGCGGTCACGACCGGCGGGGAAGCGGAACGGAGAGCGCCGCAGCCCGTGCCGGAACCGGCCGGCCGACGGGACGCGTTCTTCGACAACGCCAAGTACCTGGCGATCGTGCTGGTGGCGATCGGGCACGCCTGGGAGCCGCTGCGGGACGGCAGCCGGGCGGCCGACGCGCTCTACATGGTGGTGTACTCCTTCCACATGCCGGCGTTCATCGTCATCTCCGGCTACTTCTCGCGCTCCTTCGACGCGGGCCCGGGGCGGATCAGGCGCCTGGTCACCGGGCTCGCCGTGCCGTACGTCGTCTTCGAGACGGCCTACACCCTGTTCACCCGGTGGACCGACCAGGAGCCGGACCGGCCGGTCAGCCTGCTGGATCCCCTCTACCTGACCTGGTTCCTGGCGGCCCTGTTCATCTGGCGACTGACCACACCGATCTGGCAGCTTGTGCGGTGGCCGCTGCCGATCGCCCTGGTCGTCGCGATGCTGGCGACGCTCTCGCCGTCCATCGGCAACGACCTCGATCTGCAGCGCACGCTGCAGTTCCTGCCGTACTTCGTCCTCGGTCTGCTGCTGCGGCCCGACCACTTCCACCGGGTGCGGCGCCGCGCGGCGCGGATCCTGGCCGTGCCGGTCTTCGCCGGCGCGCTCGCGGTGGCCTACTGGGCGGTGCCGCGGATGAGCGGCGCCTGGTTCTACCATCGCGACAGCGCCGAGGAGCTGGCCGCCCCCTCCTGGTACGGGCCCGTCATGACGCTGACGACCTTCGGCTGCTCGCTGGCGCTGGTCGCCTGCTTCCTCGCCTGGGTGCCCGGCCGCCGCACCTGGTTCACCGCGCTGGGCGCGGGCACGCTCTACGGCTACCTGCTGCACGGTTTCGTCGCACAGGGGTCCAAGTTCTGGGGCTGGTACGAGCCGGCGTGGGTGCACCGGCCCCTGGGCGAGATCCTCGTGACGGTCGCCGCCGCGGTGCTCGTGACCGCACTGTGCACCCCGCCGGTGCGACGGGTCTTCCGCTGGGTGATGGAGCCCGACATGGCGTGGGCGTTCCGCCGGAACACGGGCGGTCGGGCGCGGGAGCAAAGCGCCGTACGCGCGTGAGCGGACCGTCTCACGGCTCCTGACCTAGCCGGATCAGCAGCACCCCGGGCGTGCGCGGCACGGACACCGTCACCCCTTCCCCGTCCCAGACGGCCCGGCCGAACCCGCGCTCCCCCGCCGCCGGCGACGACGGATGCAGGATCTCCGCCCGGACGATCCGGCCCGCCAGGTGCCGGACGGGGATGTGGAGTTCGTCCGGTCCGCCGCGCCGCCAGACCGAGAGGTACGCCGTGCCGTCACCGGGGACCCGCAGCCCCAGGGCCAGCCACTCGTCCGTCCAGCCGGGCAGGCTCAGCGGCCAGAACGGCAGGGCCCGGGCGAGGTCGCCGCGGATCGACTTGTAGACGTCGACGGCGTCCCGGACGAGGGCGCGCTGGTGGTCCGACATGCGGTTCAGGTGACCGGAGAGGTGGATGCGGCCGAGGAGGGCCCCGCCGAGGGTCCAGGCGATCAGGTCGTCGTCGTACTCGGGCTGCGGGTAGGCCCAGACGGCGCCCTGCTCGGGCGGGACCGCGGTGGGCGCCGAGGCGGCGATGGGCGGGTAGCTCAGCGGGTCCTGCTGGTCGCTGGTGGACTGGAGCTGGACGGCGGCGAGGGTGGCGCCGTCCATGCGCATGCCGCCGGAGGCGCAGTTCTCGACGACGAGGCCGGGGTGGCGGTCCAGGACTCCGGAGAGCCAGTCCAGGTAGGCCTGGGCGTGCCCGAGCAGGCCCGCTCCCGGTGCGAGGTCGCCGGGGGCCTGGGTGCCGGGGTCGACGACGATGTTGTAGTCGAGCTTCAGGTAGCCCACGCCCCAGTCGCCGGCGATCCGGTCGACGGTCTTGTCGAGGTGGGCGCGGGCCGCCGGGTGCCGCAGGTCCAGTTGGTGGCGGCCCTGTTCGGTGAGGCGTACACCGTCACGCTGGAAGAACGCCTCGGGCGGCAGCTCGGCCGCGACGGGGCTGCGCACCCCGACGACCTCCGGCTCCAGCCACAGCCCGGGCACCATGCCGCGCTCCCGGATCCGGTCCAGGACGGCCCGGATGCCGCCGTCGGGGAAACGACGCGGCGAGGGCTGCCACGCACCGACGCTGTCCCACCAGCCCCGGGTGTCGTCGTCGTACCAGCCGGAGTCGATGCAGAAGTACTCGGCGCCCGCGTCGGCGGCGGCGTCGATCAGCGGCAGCAGCTTGGCCGTGGTCGGGTCGCCCATGAGGGTGTTCATGTAGTCGTTGAAGACGACGGGGAGGGCGGCGTGGTCGGGGTGCGGGCGGCGGATCGCCCGGCGGTAGGAGGTGAGGGCGCCCAGCGCGGCGTCGAGGTCCGGGCCGAGGGCCAGGGCGCCGGGGACGGTGGTGAACTCCTCGCCCGGTTCGAGGCGGATCCGCCACTGGTGCTCCGCGTCCGTGGGGCCGTTGAGCGCCAGGTAGGTGCCGTGCGCGCGTTCGCCGAGGTCCCAGCGCCAGCCGGCCGGGGACTCGACCTGCCATGCCCAGGCCCGGCCGCCGCCCCGCTCGGTCAGCGCGCCCATGGCCAGATGTCCGTCGGTGGGCCAGCTGCCGCGCCCGGTGAGGGCGAGGGCTGCCCGGCTGTCGTGCTCGTGGACGTCCGTGTTGATGTCGGCGACGGACGCGCGCAGCGGCTCGGCGTACCAACGGCACTCGGCGAGCCAGTCGTTGCGGGCCCGGTGCACGTCGAGGGCGTCGGGGGCGGGCAGTGCGCCGAGCAGGAGGCTGCTGACGGACTGGACGACCAAGGGGGCACGGCCGTCGTTGCGGAGCCGGACGCGGGAGCGCAGGACGGGCAGGCCGGCCGGTGAGGTGAGTTCGACGAAGGCCGTCAACCCGGTCGCCGGGTCGTGGAGTTCGGCGGTGCACCACTCCCAGCCGTCGCGTTGGCCGGTCCGGTGGTTCCGGTAGGCGAGCCGCGCGCCGAAGGCAGTGCCGGTGAAGCGGGGGCCGGACCAGCCGCTGCCGTGGCCGAGGGCGGTGAGCTCCACCAGCGGGAGCGCGCACTGGGGGGCGGCTTCGCGGTCGTCGCCGGGGTGCGCCAGCCGGACCAGTCGCAGGGTCCCGTCGGCGGCGACGGCGAACCGGGCAGCGAGTGTCTCGTGCCCCCAAGTGAACTCGCCGTGCCGCTGGTTGGAGACCATGTGCGCCGCATCCGCCGTGCCGGTCAAGGTGCTCCCCCTCCTGGCCCCGCCCCGTTGCCGGGGAGCGGAGGTCCGCGTGAATCCCTCGTTACGGTCTCTTGACGACCCAAGTGTGACCGGTCACAATCCTCGCATGAATGTGACCGGTCACACAAGGCGCCCGGCGAGCATCAGGGACGTCGCCACGGCCGCCGGGGTCTCGTACCAGACGGTCTCGCGGGTGATCAACGGCCATCCCAGCGTCCGGCCGGCCACCCGCGAGCGGGTGCTGGTCGCCATCGAGGAGCTGGGCTTCCGGCGCAACGCCACGGCCCTCGCCCTGGCCAGCGGACGCACCCGCACCGTGACCGTGCTCACCGCGAACACCACCCACTACGGCTACGCCTCGATCCTCCAGGGCATCGAGGAGTCCGCCCGGGCCGCTTCGTACGCGGTCGGCATCGGCGTACTGGAATCCGCCGAGGCAGCGGCCGTCGCCGCCGAAGTGCAGCGCGCGACGGACGCCGGCGGCGGGATCGTCGTGATCGCCTACGATCCGGCCGGTGTGCGGGCGCTGGGAGCGGTGCCCGACGGGCTGCCGGTCGTGGGCGTGGTCGAGACCCCGGCGAGCCCGCCCGGCGGCGAGAGCCCCTGGGTGTGGACCGACGACCGCGAGGCCGCCTACCAGGCGACCCGGCATCTGCTCTCCCTCGGCCACGAGACCGTGCACTACGTCGCCATCCCCTCCAGCACCCGCCGCACCAGCGCCCGCACCAGCGGCTGGCGGCAGGCGCTGAAGGAGTCGGGCGCCCCGGAACCCCGCCCGGTGCAGAGCAGTTGGGGACCTGCGGGCGGTCACGCGGCGGCGCTGAAGCTGGCGCGGGACCCGTCCGTCACCGCGATCCTGTGCGGCAACGACGACCTCGCGCTCGGCGTGCTCCGCGCCCTGCACGAGACGGGCCGCGCGGTGCCGGGCGAGGTCAGCGTGGCGGGATTCGACGACGCCCCGCACTCCGCCTTCCTCACCCCGTCCCTGACGACCGTGCGCCTCGACTTCACCGGCCTCGGCCGGGCCGCGTTCGCCCTGTTGCACGGGGCGCTGGAGGAGTCCGCGCCGGTCGCCCCGCACCCCGTGTCGGTACCGGAACTGGTGGTGCGGGAGAGCTCGGGCCCTCCGCCCTCCGGGACCTGAACGTCCCCCGTGAACACCGCAGTTGTGAGTCCCGCTTCCTGAACCGAACCCTGCTCGGAAAGGCACGTGATGAACAGAAGAGTTCTCCCCGCCCTGGCACTGATATGTGCCGCGGGACTGGCCGCCACCGCGTGCAGTGATCCCACCGCCGGGGACTCCGGTGGGGACGACGCCGGGCAGACGGCGGTGAACCCGACCGCACGGCTGGAGGGCGTGAAGCTGACCATGTGGACCGCGCAGAACACGGTCAACGCACCCAAGCAGGTCATCGACGCCTTCGAGAAGGCCACCGGAGCCGAGGTCGACACCCAGGCGATCCCGGACCTCTACGAGCAGAACGTGCCGACGAAACTGGCCTCCGGCGACCGCCCCGACCTGATGTTCTGGCAGCCGTCCATCTCCACCCTGCCGTTCGTCCAGCCGCAGCAGAACCTCCTCACGCTCGACGCCGAGCCCTGGGTCTCCGAGCTCGGTGACACGGAGAAGTCCCTCGGCGTCATCGACGGCAAGCGCTACGCGGCGATCGTCACCAGCCCGGCCATGCTCGGCGTCTACTACAACAAGGACGTCTTCAGGCAGGCGGGCATCGCCGAAAAGGACTTCCCCCGGTCCTACGACGAACTGCTCGCCCTCGGCCACAAGGTCACCGACAAGACCGACGCGGCCGCCTTCTACGAGGCCGGTGGCGACAAGTGGCCGCTCCAGTGGCAGATGCAGGTCCAGCTCACCGATCTGGACCAGCAGTGGTGGGCGGACCTGAACGCCGGCAAGAAGAAGTGGACCGACCCGGTCGTGGTCGGCGCGATCAAGAAGTACAAGGACAAGCTGCTCGACGCCGGGCTCGCCCAGAAGAACTACCGCACGGGTACGTTCACCGGGCAGGCCGACGCCCTGTGGAAGGGCGAGGCCGGCATGGTCCTCAACGTCACCTCCTTCCAGAGCCAGTTGCAGGCCAAGTACTCCACCGCCGAGATCGACAAGAGGATCGGCTGGTTCCCGGTCGCCAACTCCTCCGCGACCGGCCTGTACTCCCCCGACCAGACCAACGGGGTCGTCGCCTTCAAGACGGGTGACGAGAAGCGGCAGAACGCGGCCCGGCAGTTCCTCGCCTTCTGGCTCGGCCCGGACTACCCGGACTACATCAAGGCGATGAAGATCCCGTCCGTGCAGCCGTCCGTACCCACTCCCGGCGGTCTGCCCGAGACGTCCAAGGCCCAGGTCGCGGCCCTGCCGAAGGCCATCGGCGTGTTCCAGGCCAAGGCCATCGTCGCCCCCGACACGCACCTCTACCTGGCCGACATGATCTTCGGCAAGAAGAGCCCGCAGCAGGTCGCGCAGGCGATCCAGGACCAGTTCGCGCAGGTGGCCAAGGCCCAGGGCGCACCCGGGTTCTGACGATGGCGGACACGGTCGTACGGACACGCAAGCAGCCATCGGCAGCCGGCCCGCCGAGGAGCGTGGGGCGGCTCCCGCGCGCCGCGGTGCACCACCCCTGGTGGTTCGCGCTCCCCGCCATCGCCGTCTTCGCGGGGTTCTTCCTGGTGCCCAACCTGCTGAACTTCTATTACCCGTTCACCGACTGGTCGTCGTACCACGCGGACATCGCCTTCACGGGCCTGGACAACTTCCGGACCATCGCCGACGACGGTTCGCTGCTGCGCGCGATCCGCACGACGCTGGTGTACGCGCTGCTGGCGGCGCTGTTCCAGAACGGTTTCGGGCTGGTGCTGGCGCTGCTGCTGGAGGACGACAGCCGCTTCAACCGGTTCTTCCGGGCCGTCTTCTTCCTGCCCGTGTTGATCTCGGCCCTCGCGACCGGGTACGTCTTCCAGGCGCTCCTCGACCAGGACGGAGCCGTCAACTCCGTGCTGGGCACCGACATCCCGTGGCTGGGCTCGACGACCTGGACGCTGGTGATCGTCACCCTGATCCACGGCTGGAAGTGGATGGGCCTGGCCATGCTGATCTATCTGGCGGGTCTGAAGGGCATCCCGGGCGACATGCTCGAAGCCGCCCGGATCGACGGGGCCGGGCCGTGGCGGACGTTCTGGTCGGTGCGCTGGCCGATGCTCGCGCCGGCCGTCACCTTCAACGTCACCACGGCGCTGATCGGTTCGATGAACACCTTCGACATCGTGCAGGCCACGACCGGCGGCGGGCCCGCGGCCTCCACCGAGGTCTTCAACATCTACATGTTCCGGATCTTCGGGCAGGGCCTGTACGCGCAGGCCTCCGCGATGAGTCTCGTGCTCTTCCTGGTCGTGGTCGCCGTGGCGATCCCGCTGGTCGTGGGGCTCCGGCGAAGGGAGCAGCTGCTGTGACCCCGGTGTGGCGCTACGGCCGTCCCGCCCTGGTCCTGCTGCTGGCCGGGCTGGCCGTGGGCGTGCCGCTGTGGCTGGTCGCCGTCACCTCGGCCAAGCCGCAGGCGGAGGCGATCAAGCCGAACCTGGACCTGCCCCGGCACTGGCAGCCCGCCGCCAACTACGCGGACGCCCTGGGCGAGGGCGAGATGCTGCGCGGCTTCCTCAACTCCCTGCTGGTCGTGGTGCCTTCCGTGGTCCTGGTGCTGATCCTGGGCGCGGGTGCCGCCTGGGTCTTCGCGCGGCGGAAGTCGAGGCTGGTGTCGGCGGCGTACGCGCTGTGCATCAGCGGGCTGCTGCTGCCGCCCGCCGTCATCACCATCGTGATGGAGCTGCGCCAGCTGGGCCTGGCCGGCACCCGCCCCGGCATGATCGCCGTCTACACCGGCATGTATCTGTCGACGTCGATCTTCTTCATGACCGGCTTCATCCGCGCCATCCCCACGGAACTGGAGGAGGCGGCCCGGATGGACGGGGCGACACCGTCGCGGATCTTCTGGCGGATCGTCCTGCCGCTGCTCCGGCCGGTCATCGCCACGGCGACGATCATGGTGATGCTCTATGCCTGGAGCGACGTCTTCTACGCGTTCTTCGTCCTCGGCGGCGGAGACCGGGCGACCCTGCCGCTCAACCTCTACCAGGTCGCCAGCGCCCAGCTCTACCTCAACAACTGGCATCTCGTCTTCGCGTACGTCGTGGTGATGAGCCTGCCCATGGTCGCCGTGTTCCTCGTCGGCCAGCGAAAGATCGTGTCCGGAATCACCAGTGGAGCCGTCAAGTGACTGGAGGTCCAGCAGCGTGATCACCCCCACCCGCACGAGATCCCGTACCAGAACCGCCCTGTTCGCAGCACTACTTGGAGCAGCCGCCATGGCAGCCACCCTTCCCGCGGCCGGTCCCGCGGCAGCCGCAGCCGATCCGCAACGCCTCACCGTCGACCTCGACGCCTCCGAGGGCCCGGTGATGCTCGGCGCCAACGGCTCCCTCTACGGGCTCAGCGACGACGGGGTGCCCAGCGACGCCGTGATGGAGCCCCTGAAGATCACCAGCGTCTCGCAGAAGCCGGAGGGCGGCGCCCAGCACCCCAACGGCGACGCGCTCACGGTCTCGAAGTCGTTCTTCCGCACCGGCGGCGGCGAGATCAACGTGATGATGCAGGACATCTACGCCAAGTGGCCCTACGAGGACCTCGGCATCGACGACTACCTCCCCAAGGTCGACAAGATCGTCAAGGAGATATCGGCCGACCAGAACAGCGACCGCTTCGTCTACATCCCCTTCAACGAGCCCGACCAGATCTGGTACAAGCTCGACGTAAAGGACCAGGCCCAGTACGAGAAGAACCGCGACCGGTTCTTCAAGGACTGGAAGACGGTGTACCAGCGGATCCGCGCGATCGACCCGGACGCCCGCATCGCCGGACCCAACGAAGCCGCCTATCACACGCGTCTGCTGAAGGACTTCCTCGCCTTCACCAAGCGGGAGAACGTCGTGCCCCAGGTGATGACCTGGCACGAGCTCGGCTCCGGCTCCCTGCGCGACTTCCAGGCCCACTACGACGAATACCGCAAGCTGGAGCGCGAGGCGGGCATCGCCCCGCTGAAGATCAACATCGACGAGTACGCCAACCGCCGCGACCTGTCCGTGCCCGGGCAGCTCGTGCAGTGGGTGTCGATGTTCGAACGCAACAAGGTGTTCGCCAACATGGCGTACTGGGACGCCGCCGGCAATCTCAGCGGCCATGTGGTGCGCTCCAACATCCCCAACGGCGGCTGGTGGCTGTTCCGCTGGTACGCGGGCCTGACCGGGAACACCGTGAAGGTGACGCCGCCGCAGCCGAACACCGTCGACACCCTGCAGGGGCTCGCCTCCCTGGACACCTCCCGCCGCCAGGCCCAGGTGCTGCTCGGAGGCGCGGACGGCGACTCGGACGTGGTCGTGAAGAACGTCCCGCGCTCGGTGTTCGGCCGTACGGTCACCGCGACGGTGGCCGAGGCCTCCTGGTCCGGCTACGAGGGGCAGCACGCGGCTCCGCGGGTCCTGGCGCGCACCAAGGTGAAGGTCGCGGGCGACGGCTCGGCGACGGTCCCGCTGCGCGGCCTGCACAAGATGTCGGCGTACCGGATCGTCCTCACCCCCGGCGGCTCGGGCAGCCCGGCTGCCGCCTCCGTCCCGTGGTCGGCGTCGTACGAGGCCGAGGACGCCGCCATCACCGACGGCAAGGTCTACACCCAGGGCACGGTGAGCAACGCCAACGGCTACGCCGCCTCCGGCACCAAGGACGTCGGCTCCCTCAACCAGCCGGGCAGCAAGGTCGCGTTCACGGTGGAGGTGCCGAAGGACGGCACATACGACCTCGCGGTCCTGTACGGCAACCAGTCCGGCGGTCCCGCCACGCAGAAGCTGACCGTCGACGGCGCCGACCCGGTAACGGTCACCTACCCCTCGACCGAGAACTGGACCTACCGCGCCAAGAGCGACGTACGCGTCCGACTCAAGGCGGGGACGCACCAGTTGGTGCTGGCCAAGGGCGACGCCGAGGTCACGCTCGACCGGATCGACCTGACGAGCGACACCGGCGCGGCCTTGACGTCGTACGAGGCCACCCTGGCGGACATCAGCGGCAAGCCGTCGTACGACTACTCGTCCTCGGCCGGTGTGGGCACGGGTGCCCTGGTGCTGCGCTCCGGAGACAAGGCCGTCTTCGACGTGTACGCCCCGCGCGACGGCTACTACACGGTGACCCCGCGAACCTCGGCGGCGGTGGGACTCGCCCTGCACGGCGAGAAGGTCACGGCGGCGCCCGGCCGCCCGCTGCGGCTGTACCTCGTCGCGGGCAACAACCGGGTCGCGATGACGTCGGGGCACGCCGCCGTCCGCTCCCTCGACGTCTCCGGCGACGGCTCGACGTCCGGCACCCTCTCCTACGAGGGGGCCTCGGCCACGCTCGCGGGTGGCGCGAAGCTCGTGGACAGCCCGCACGCGTCCGCCGGCTCGTACATCGGCTGGCTCGGCAACAGCCCCTCCAGCACCGCCGAGTTCACGGTGACCGCGCCGAGGTCCGGCCGCTATGTGATGGTCGTCCACTACGCCCACAACGACCGCCGGGACAACGGCCACGCCTACAACACGGACATCATGTCCCGTACGGCCGACATCAGGGTCGGGGGCGCCCCACCGCAGAAGGTCACGTTCAAGAACACCTGGAGCTGGGACGACTACTGGACGGTCGGCGTCCCGGTCGATCTGGCGAAGGGCGCGAACAAGGTGACGTTCGGCAACACCACCGCCTGGGCGCCGAACATCGACCGGATCGAGCTGGGCCGGGTCGTGGGCTGAGCGACGCAACTGCTGACGCCAGGTCAGCGGGCCCTGGTGCCGCAGTCCGCCGTGGAGGCGGGCTGCGGCACCGTCGCGTCGAGGGTGATCCCTTTTCGGCCAATCCCGCCACGTGGGGACGCGCGGCGCGACCCCCTCCGCCCGCACCCTCCGGGTGCGGCGCCGTTGCGGCTTGTCGCGCAGTCCCCCGCGCCCCTCAGAGCACGCCCCACCGCTCCGACGCGCTGGTCAGAGCGGCGTCGCCGCGTGCAGGATCAGGACCATCGTGACCGCCGAGTTCGCGGACGACATCGCCGAGATGGCCGTCCCGGCGGCCGCGCCCCACGCCGCCGCTCCGACCGCCGTGAACGCCGGCGGCCAAGGGCGCACGGCTGGGGCCGGGCCGAGCAGCGCCGCCACCCGGCGCGGCACCGGGCCGGGAGCCGCGAGTCCCGCGAGGGTGGGCAGCGGGGTGCCCCGCGAGACGAGCGCGGCGGTGCCGATCGCCCTCGCCACCGTGCGGCGGCTGCCGATCACCCGGGCCGCCTCCTCGTCCGCCCACCGCTCCGCCGTGTACGCCACGGCGGTACGCAGCGGTCGCAGGAACGGGTTGGCGCGGGCCGCCAGTTGCACGGCGAGCAGGTAGCGGTCGTGCCGTGCGGCGAGGTGTGCCCGCTCGTGGGCGAACAAGGCCCGGCGCTCGGCCGGCCGGAGCCGGTCCAGCAGGGCCGTGGTCACCACGACACGGCCCCGCCCGGTACCGGCGCTCGACACCCCACCGCCGGTCCGGCGCCCGCCGGGCGGCAGGGCGTACGCGTAGGGCACGGCGTCGGGCAGCACCGCCACCTCCGTCTCCCGCAGCCCGGCCAGGGCACGATGCGCCTGACGACGTACCCGCCCGTGCCGCCGCACCGTCCGGACACAGGCGACGACGACCGCACACAGCGCGGGGATCGCGGCCTTGCCCACGACCTCGTCGTACGGCACCGCCGCCCGCACCTCGGCGTCGGACCAGCCGTCCGGCAGCGGGTTGCCGGGCAGTTGGGCGGTGCCGACCACCATCACCAGCGCCAGGCAGACCGTGCTGCACAGGGACAGCACCACGGCCAGCACCGTCAGCAGCCGGGTCGCGGTGCGCGGATGCAGATGCTGTTCGGCGAGGCGGGCGACCGGCCAGGCGGTGAGCGGCAGGATCAGTGGCAGAAAGACGAAGACCCCCATGAGGCTTCAGTCTTCCCCTTCGCTCTGGGCCTGATCCAGCAGGTCGCGCAGCAGCCGCTCCTCGTCCGGGCCGAGGCCGGTGACGAAGCTGGCGAGCACGGCCCCGCGGTCGCTCTCGGCGTCCAGCACCTTGCGCATCTTGCGGGCGGCCAGGCCCGCCTGGTCGGAGGCCGGTGTCCAGGCGAAGGACCGGCCGACCCGCTCCCGGGTGACCGCGCCCTTGCCCAGCAGCCGGGTCAGGATCGTGATCACCGTCGTGTACGCCAGGTCACCGCCGAGGCGTTCCTGCACCCAGCCGGCCGTGGCCGGGCCGTCCGCCTCCCGCAGCGCCGACAGCACCAGCGCCTCCAGCTCGCCCTGTCCCCGCCGGGGACGCTGCCCAGGACCCGTCACCGCCCCGCCTCCCTCTCACCGCCCTGCGTTGCCCTTGCGGACATCGTATAGATCCGCCGGACCGATGCCGCCTGCTTCTACATTGCTGTAGATTCAGAGTGACATCCGCAGTGACATCCGCAGTGACATCCGCAGTGGCATCACACCGCACACGTCAACGCTCAAGAAGGAGTACCCCGTGGGAGTTTCCCTGTCCAAGGGCGGCAACGTCTCGCTCAGCAAGGAGGCGCCCGGCCTGACCGCCGTCCTGGTCGGCCTGGGCTGGGACGTCCGCACGACCACCGGCACCGACTACGACCTCGACGCCTCCGCCCTGCTCCTCGACGCCTCCGGCAAGGTCCCCTCGGACCAGCACTTCGTCTTCTACAACAACCTCAAGAGCCCGGACGGTTCGGTCGAGCACACCGGCGACAACCTCACCGGTGAGGGCGAGGGCGACGACGAGTCCGTCAAGGTGAACCTCGCCGCCGTGCCGGCCGAGATCGACAAGATCGTCTTCCCGGTGTCCATCCACGACGCCGAGAACCGCGGCCAGAGCTTCGGGCAGGTCCGCAACGCCTTCATCCGGGTCGTCAACCAGGCGGGCGGCCAGGAGATCGCCCGCTACGACCTGTCGGAGGACGCCTCGACCGAGACCGCGATGGTCTTCGGCGAGCTCTACCGGCACGGCACCGAGTGGAAGTTCCGTGCGGTCGGCCAGGGCTACGCCTCGGGTCTCGCCGGTATCGCCGCCGACTTCGGCGTCAACGTCTGACACGGACCACCGCGCCGCCGGGCCCGACCGCGTGTGGCCGGGCCCGGCGCCCGCATCAGCAACCGACCGGGAGACCATGTGGCCGACCCGTCCCGCCTCCGCCCGGACGACCGCGCGGACTTCGAAGCCGTACTGCACCACGCGCTGGGCACCGCGGAGATCCGTGGCGCCCTGGGCACCGACCCGGCCGGCCGGGCGGCCGCGCACCTGCGCGCCCACGCGCTCGCCCACGCCGACGAGATCGCCGCGGCGGCCGAGGTGCCGTACCGCTCCTACCTCGCCGTGCGCAGGGCCGCCCGGCGGGAACAGCGGCGCCTGCTCGGCACGGGCGACCTGCTGCCGGCCCTCGCGGTGCTCACACCGCTCGTGGCGGGCACGTCCGCCGCGGCGCTGCTCCTGACCGGCGGCCTGCTGCACCTCGCCGACGCCCTCGGCCCGCTGCCCGGATCGCTCGTCGCGGCCGGCTGGACCCTGGCGCTCGTGGCGGCCGTGACCGGCCTCGGAACCCTGGCCGCCCTGCTGCACACGGCCCTGCGCGGGCGCGGCGTGCCCCCGGCCGCCGAACAGGCGGAGCACGCCCGGCTGGTCTGGCGGCAGGAGCTGCTCGACCGCGGAATGCTGCCGCACCTGCGCCGGCACCTGCTGCCGCATCCCGATACGGCGATCACACCGTGCTCGCCGCCCGATACGCTCTCGCCGTGCCCGGCCCGGGCGAGAGAGGACAGGACACCATGTTCGGACTGAGCGAGTTCGCGATCATTCTCATCGTCGTCATAGCGGTCATCGGGATGAAGAAGCTCCCCGAGCTGACCCGCTCGGCCGGCAAGGCGGCCCGCATCCTCAAGGCCGAGGCCCGCGCGGCGAAGGACGAGGAGGCCGGGACGGCCCCCGCGCCGCGGGTGGTCCAGGGCGAGATCGTCCCGCAGGGCACCGGCACGACCCCGCCCGGTGCCCGGGCGGCGGACGCCCCGGACCACCCCTGATCCGCCCATGTCTACAGCGTGCGCTCCAGGCGGTCGGACACGAGCCTGACGAAGCGCGCCGGGTCCTTGGGCTGGCCACCCTCCGCGAGCACCGCCAGGGTGTGCAGCAGCTCGGCTGACTCGGCGAGCTCCGTACGGTCCTCGCTCGCCCCGTACGCCTCGTGCAGGCCCTTCACCAGCGGGTGGCCGGGGTTGAGCTCCAGGATCCGCTTGGTGCGCGGCACCTCCTGGCCCATCGCCCGGTACATGTTCTCCAGGGCCGGGGTCAGGTCGTGCGCGTCCGAGACGACGCACGCCGGGGAGACCGTGAGCCGCGTGGAGAGGCGGACCTCCTTGATGTCCTCGTCGAGCTGCTCGCGCATCCAGCCGAGCAGCCCGGCGTACTCCTCGGCCTGCTTCTCGCGCTCCTCGCCGGCCTTCTCCCCGCCCTCGCCGTCGAGGTCGATCTCGCCCTTGGTGACGGACCGCAGCTTCTTGCCCT
Organism: Streptomyces qaidamensis; assembly: GCF_001611795.1. Lineage (NCBI taxonomy): Bacteria > Bacillati > Actinomycetota > Actinomycetes > Kitasatosporales > Streptomycetaceae > Streptomyces > Streptomyces qaidamensis. Next base: position 1,164,472 of record NZ_CP015098.1, read on the forward strand.
CGTACTCGCCGACGGCGTCGACCCAGACCTCGTCGACGGCGTCGGTGAGCAGCAGGACCTCGATGCCCTTGTCCCGGAACGCCTCCATGTGCGGGGAGTTCTCGATGCTCTGCCGGGACTCACCGGTGATGAACCAGATGTCGTCCTGACCGTCCTTCATCCGCTCCACGTACTGCGCGAGCGTCGTCGGCTCGTCGTCGGAGCGGGTGGTCGCGAACGAGGACACGGCGAGGATCGCGTCACGGTTCTCGGAGTCGGTGACCAGACCCTCCTTCAGGGCGGTGCCGAACTCGCGCCAGAACGTGCGGTAGCGGTCCGCGTCCTTGGCGAGGAACTCCTTGACCGTGGACAGCACCTTCTTCGTCAGCCTGCGCTGCATCATCCGGATGTGCCGGTCCTGCTGCAGGATCTCGCGGGAGACGTTGAGCGAGAGGTCCTGCGCGTCGACGACGCCCTTGACGAAGCGCAGGTAGGGCGGCAGCAGCGCCTCGCAGTCGTCCATGATGAAGACGCGCTTCACGTACAGCTGGACGCCGCGCTTGAAGTCCCGCGTGAACAGGTCGTGCGGGGCGTGGGAGGGGACGAAGAGCAGGGCCTGGTACTCGAAGGTGCCCTCGGCCTGGAGCCGGATCGTCTCCAGGGGCTCGCGCCAGTCGTGGCTGATGTGCTTGTACAGCTCGTGGTACTCGTCGTCGGACACCTCGTCGCGCGAACGCGCCCACAGGGCCTTCATGGAGTTCAGCGTCTCGGGCTCGGGCGCGCCCTCGCCGTCCTTCGCCTCCGGGACCATCCGGATCGGCCAGGTGATGAAGTCCGAGTAGCGCTTGACGATCTCCCGGATCGTCCACTCGGAGGTGTAGTCGTGCAGCTGGTTCTCGGGGTCGGCGGGCTTGAGGTGGAGCGTGACGGACGTGCCCTGCGGCGCGTCGTCGACCCTCTCCAGGGTGTACGTGGCCTCGCCGCGCGACGTCCAGCGGGTCCCCTGGCCCTCCCCGGCACGCCGGGTCACCAGCGTCACCTCGTCCGCCGCCATGAAGCCGGAGTAGAAGCCGACGCCGAACTGGCCGATGAGCCCCTCGGCCCCGGCCGCGTCCTTGGCCTCACGCAGCTCCTCCAGGAACGCGGCCGTACCCGAATGGGCGATGGTGCCGATGAGCCGGCCGACCTCGTCGTACGACATGCCGATGCCGTTGTCCCGCACCGTGAGGGTGCGGGCCTCCTTGTCGATGTCGAGCTCGATGTGCAGGTCCGACACATCGGCGTCGAGCGCGTCGTCCCGCAGCTTCTCCAGACGCAGCTTGTCGAGCGCGTCGGAGGCGTTGGAGACGAGTTCCCGCAGGAAGACATCCTTGTTCGAGTAGACCGAGTGGATCATCAGCTGGAGCAGCTGACGCGCCTCTACCTGGAACTCAAACGTTTCGGTCGTCATGGTTCGCGAATCCCTCACAGGTCCACAGTCGCCTGAACTGGATGTCACTGTAAAACACCAAGTCAGGCCGGGTCCCCGGAACTCAGACGAGACGGGCGAAGACGACCAGGTTCTCGGTGTAGTCCCGGGCCCGACGGTCGTAGGCACCCGCGCAGGTGATGAGCCGGACCTGGGCGTCCGGTGTGTCGCTGTAGACGCGGTCGCTGGGGAAGGCGTCCTTCTCGAACGACTCCGTGGCGTAGACGACGAAGGTCGCCTTGCCGCCGTCGGCCCGCGCCACCTGGAACCGGTCGCCCTTCCTCAGCTCGCTGAGCCCGGCGAAGACGGCTGGGGAGGTCGCGGTGTCCACGTGCCCCGCGATGATCGCGGTACCCGCCTCTCCGGGGGTGTGGCCCTTGGCGTACCAGCCGACGAGGTTGGTGTCGTGCGCAGGCGGGGGCTCCAGCTGGCCCGAGCTGCCGATGGCGAGGTCGGTGAAGGGAGCGTCGACCGAGATCTTGGGGATGAGCAGGCGGACCGGCCGGGACCGCGGTAGATGCGGGCCTGCGCCGGCCGCGGCGGTCCGGCGCGGCGCGGCGGACCCGGGTGGTGTGCCGGGCTGGTCGGGGACGGCCGGGCTCGCGGCCACGGCCGGTGGAGCGTGCGGCGGGCCGGCGGCGTCGGACGACCCGCCGCGGCCGCCGACCAGGCTCACGGTCAGGACGAGGGCGACCACCGCCCACAGCACCGACACGACGGTGCGCAGCCGCCGCTTCGACGGTTCGGGGCCGGGGTCGGGAAGAGCGGGGGGACTGGCTGCCATCAAGGACCACCTCATTCGGGCACGGCACGCGGGACGACGAGCCGGGCCGCCGCGACGCGATGTGCACGTGCGGCGGCCACGGCTGCTGTGAGGTCAGGCGCCGGTCACGCGGTGCCGCGCGAGGCCTTCTGGCGTCGCAGCGCGAACAGACCGGTGCCGGCCACCGCCAGCACGGCCATCCCGCCCGCGGTCACGCCCGGCGCGGAGGCCAGCCCGCCGCCACCGGTGTGCATGCCGCCGCGCGGCTTGTCGTGCTTGCCGTGCTTGCCCTCCCAGGAGCCCTTGTCGTGCTCGCCGTGCTTGCCGCCCCAGTCGCCGTCCTCCTTGTAGGTGTCCGGGTCGTGCTTGGGGTTGTCCCAGTCGTCGGAGTTCACCGCGGCCAGGGCTCCGCCACCGGTGTGCATCCCGCCGTGCGGCTTGTCGTGCTTGCCCTTCCAGGAGCCCTTCTCGTGCCCCTTCTCCTTGCCGTGCTCCTCTTCCTTGCCCTCCTGGTCGCCCTTGTCGCCGTCCCCCTCGTCGTCCGAGGACACCGCGGCCAGGGCTCCGCCACCGGTGTGCATCCCGCCGTGCGGCTTGTCGTGCTTGCCCTTCCAGGAGCCCTTCTCGTGCCCCTTCTCCTTGCCGTGCTCCTCTTCCTTGCCCTCCTGGTCGCCCTTGTCGCCGTCCCACTCGTCGTCCGAGGACACCGCGGTCAGGGCTCCGCCACCGGTGTGCATCCCGCCGTGTGGCTTGTCGTGCTTGCCGTCCTTGTGGTGCTCCTTGCTGTAGGAACTGGAGTCGTTGTCCCAGTCACCCATCGCCTCGGCGTAGGCGGCGGGCGCGGTGATCGCGAGGGCGGCCGTGGCCGTGGCCGTCGCGAGCAGCATGCGGGCAGAGCGCATCGGTGAGTCCTTCCGTCGCGACCCGGGCAGCTGACGCCTCGCCAGCTCACGAGACCCGGCCCCGACGTGAACCACGGTCATTCATGCCGGACAGCCCCACCATCCAGGGCGTACACACGGGTTACGACGGCACTCCGACGGCGGAACGCCCCGGTGTTCCGGGGGCGCTGGAAGGACTCGGAAACCCCTCCCCGTCAGCGCCGTCCGAAGCCCCGGTGCGCCATGCGGACCGGGTCCGGATCGGCCAGCTGGGCCGCCATGCCGACGAGGACCAGCCCGCCCGCGATGAGCAGCCCCTGAGCCAGGGCGATGCCGCAGGCCAGCACGACGACGCCGAGTGCCAGCCCCCACCAGGCGCCGGTACGCCGGTACTCCCGGGGCCGGGCGGGGCGGCCGGATCTCATGGCCCGGGTGAACCGGGGGTCCTCCTGCTCGAGTCGTGCTTCGAGATCGACGAGGCGGTGGTCTTCGGAGGGGGGCACGGCTTCTCCTTCCCGGAACCCGAGCGCTTCGAGGCAGGCACGGCCGAGATCATGACAAGTTTTGGGGTGGCGGATCCTGCGGCGGTGCGGAGGGAGACGGGCTGCCGATGCGCCGGTGCGGCCGGCCGCGGCTGTCTCACCAGGGCTTCAGCTTCTCCCTCCTCCAACGGCTTACGCCATCGGGCCCCATGCCCATTCTTCCCGGTGGCCGACCCTCATGAACGCCGGGACGACAAGGGGGTGTTCGGAGAGGGGCGACCGGTCGACGCTCCATGCGCCGCTCCCGGCACCCACCCGGGTCGAGGTGGTCACCGGGCCCACGGCCGTCCTGCGGGGTGGCTCCGCCTGGCTCGGGCCGGTCCGGGTGCGGACGGTGCCGGCACCGCTGGCACTGTGCGACCGGCGCGAGCAGGGGCTCGGCGGCTGGAGCGGCTCGGCGGCTGGAGGGGGGCGTGACGTACGCACGGGCGGTGGAGGTGCCGCCCGGGCCCGACCCCGTGCTGGACCTGGGGCGGGTTCGGGGCAGTGTGGAGGTGTCGGTCGACGGGGAGTTCGCCGGGGAGGCGTTCTGCGCGCCGTACCGCTTCCCGCTGCGCGGTGCGGCGGGGCGGACCGTCCGGCTGGAGGCGACGGTCCGGGGCACGCCGGCGCCGTACCTCGCGGAGGCCACGCCAACCGCCTGGGCTTTCCCGTCGCAGCTGCCGTCGGGGCTGTGGGGGCCGGTGACGCTGCGGGTTCCGTCCGGGGGTCAGGGCTCGTCCGGCGGATCATGGGCCGAACCAGGGGCGGACCGAGGCGAGGGCCGGCCAGTGCCCTGATCGTCTTGACCGCCCCCGGCAGGCAGTGCTGGAGTCGGCACGTGGACAGCATCCCCGCCAACCGGCGGCTCTGGAACCGGATCAGCAGCGCCTACCAGCACAAGCACGACCCGCAAATCGGCGCCGCGCCCCGGCTGTGGGGCATGTACTCCGTCCCCGACGCGCACCTGCACGCCCTGGGCGACGTCACCGGCAAGCGCGTCCTCGAACTCGGCTGCGGCGCCGGCCAGTGGTCCAGGGCACTCGCCGCCGAGGGCGCCACCGTGGTCGGGCTCGACCTGTCCGAAGCCCAACTCGCCGCAGCGGCCCGCGCGATGGGAGCGGCCCGCTACCCGCTGGTGCAAGGTGCCGCCGAACAACTCCCCTTCGCCGCCGACAGCTTCGACCTGGTCTTCTGCGACTTCGGTGGGCTCAGCTGGGCGCCCCCGCACCTGGCCGTCCCGGAGGCCGCACGCGTCCTGGGCCGAGGCGGGCGCCTGGTGTTCAACGTCGCCAGCCCATGGTTCGAAGCGTGCTACGACGAAGCCGCCGGCCGCGTGACCACGACGCTGCGGCAGGACTACTTCGGGCTGAACACCATCGCCGAGGACGACGGCGCGACCAGCTACCAGCTCACCTACGGCGACTGGGTCAAGGTCCTGCGCGGCGCGGGTCTCGTCATCGACGACCTCATCGAGCCGCGGCCCGAACTCGGAACACCCAACGGCTACAACGAAACCGACCCACCCGACTGGGCACACCGCTGGCCGGCGGAACTGCTCTGGGTGACCCACAAACCGTAAGCTCCGCCGCGCCGAGACGTGAAGGCTTCCCCTCGCCGGGCAGGCCTGGGTCGTGTCCGCAAAAGGCCCCTGGCGTCAACCGAACGACAGGCCCTCTAGTCGTCGGAGAGCGGCCGGGTGGAGGCGCGCAGGACCAGGCCGGGGGCGAAGACGCGGGTCTCGTGGAGGTGGTCCGCGCGAGCCTCGATCTCGTCGAGCAGCATCTCCACCGCCGCGCGGCCGAGGTCCTCGACGGGCTGCCGGACCAGCGTCAGGGTCGTCGCCCCGAAGGTCGCGACGTCGAGGTCGCCGTAGCCGACGACCTGCACGTCCTCGGGGATGCGCACGCCGCGTTCACGTCCTCGGGGATGCGCACGCCGCGTTCGGTCAGCCCCCGGCACAGGCCGGCGGCGAGGAAGTCGTGGGTGCAGAACCCCCGTCGGGCGGGTCCTACAGCCCGCGGGCGATCTCCGTGCCGTAGGCGACGGTCATCCGCTCGGCGACGACCTGGCCGAGCCGGGCCTCGCGGCGACTGCGGACGGCCTGCCGGGCGCCCTGGCAGCGGTCGGCGCACTGGCGTATGCCGCGCTCGCCGTTGACGACGAGGATGTCGCGGGCCCCGCTGTCGAGGAGGTGCTGTACGGCGATGCGGCCGCCGGCGATGTCGTCGACGGAGGCCGAGCAGCCCTCCCGGCCGGGCATCGCGCGGTCGGCCAGGACCAGCGGGATGCCCCGCTCGCGCAGCCCGGCCAGCCGGCCCGGGTCGGCGCTGAGCGGTACGACGACGCCGACGGCCCGTTGCTCGACGAGCATGCTGAAGTCGCCCTGCTCCCGCTCGGGGGCGTCTCCGCTGTGGCACAGGACGAGCGAGTGGCCGTGGTCGCAGGCCGCGTCGGCGGCGCCCCGCGTGATGCGCGCAGAAGGAGTTGGTGACGTCGGGCAGGACCAGCCCGATCGCGCAGGAGTGACCGGTGCGCAGACCGGCGGCTCCCGGGTGGGGGACTGGTCGAGCGCGGCGACGCGGACGCGCTCGGCGGTCTGCGCGGTGACCCGCTCGGGCCGGTTGAGCACGTTCGACACCGTGGACACCGAGACACCGGCGGCGGCTGCGACGTCCTGGATGCGGGCGGGGCGTGCCGGAACGGCGTCCGCCCCCTCGCTGTTGCGGCCGCGCGACCAGGCACGACGATGGCCTTCATGGGCGCCGCACGTATACCGTGACCGGACGTGGAACGTTTTGGCCGCCCGGCCCCCAGGGCCCCCGGTCAGGCGGAGGGCGCGCCGGTGAGGACCTCCACACGGCCGGTGTCGAGCGAGTAGTAGGCGCTGACGACGGCCAGCTCGCCCTTCTTCACCAGTGGCGCGAGGTCCTTGTTGGTCCGCAGGTCGGCGGCGGTCTGCTTGACGTGGATCCGGACCATCGCGTCGACGGGGTCGGCGTGCTGCCGCTTGACGGTCTCCCGGTAGGCCGGCCGCAGGGCTTCGGCGATCGACCGGAGGTTGCCGGGCAGCGGCTTGTGGTCCTTCAGTGCTTCGTACGCCGCCTTGACCGCGCCGCATCGCTGGTGGCCGAGGACCACGACGAGCGGCGTGCCGGACGTCATCGGGCCGTACTCCACCGAACCGACGACGACCGGTCCGACGACCTGCCCGCCGGTGCGCATCACGAACAGGTCGCCGAGGCCCGTGTCGAAGACGAGCTCCGGCGGCACGCGGGAGTCGATGCAGGAGAGGATCACGCCGTACGGGTCCTGCGCCTCGGCGACGAACTCGCGCCGCTGCGGATCGCGGTCGGGGTGCTGGAGTGTGCCGTCCACCCAGCGCTTGTTGCCGTCCATCAGCCGAGCGAACGCGGACCAGGGCGAGTCCGGTCGCGCGGCCGCCGCGGGAGAGGGCGAGGGCGTGCCCGCCGCGGCCGCGGCCTTGCCCGTGCCGGCGGTGCCCTTCGACGAGCAGGCGGTGAGCAGCGCTGCGCCGGCAGCCAGCCCACCGGTGAGTATGGCCCTGCGCTGCGGTGTCTTGGCGGTACCCATGTGGCCGTCCCCTTTCGGTCGCCGCCCTCCCTGGTGGGAAGCGGTGATTCCACTCTCGTGGGGGGCCGGTTAGCGCCCGTACAACGCTCGTGCAGCGCGGGAGAAGGACTGATCCAAATCGCGGGCCGGGCAGAACCCTTCCGGTCAGGAGTGCACCGTGCCGGTCGCCGCACCGCCCGGCGCCGTCGTCGAGCCGCCCCCGAAGCGGATCCCCTTGGCCTCCTTGCCGAGCGCGCTCAGCAGGATCACCACGGCCAGGGTGGGCACGATGGTCCATGCCATGGCCGACGGGTAGCCGTGGCGCTCGGCGAGGGCCTCCTGGATCGGCAGGTTGAGTGCGGCGATCAGATTGCCGAGCTGGTAGGTGACGCCGGGGTAGAAGCCCCGCACGGCGTCCGGGCTCATCTCGGTCAGATGCGCCGGGATGACGCCCCACGCGCCCTGCACGCACACCTGCATGAGGAAGGACGACAGCATCAGCCAGCCGACGGTGGTGGACAGCACGAAGAACGGCACCACGACCAGGCCGGCGGCCGCCGCGATCATGATGGTCCGGCGGCGGCCCAGCCGCTCGGAGTAGGCACCGAGCACCACTCCGCCGATCATGGCCCCGATGTTGTAGACCACCGCGATCGCGATCGACGTGTTCGCCGACAGGTCGAGGCCCTTCTTCACGAAGGTCGGGTAGATGTCCTGAGTGCCGTGCGACATCCAGTTGAAGGCGGTCATCAGCGCGACCAGGTAGACGAAGCGCCGCAGCACCGCGGGGTTCCTGAACACCTGGTGCGCGGGGGTGCGGTTGAGCGCGACGCTCTTCTCCCACACCTCGCTCTCCTCCACCCTGCTGCGCACCCACAGCGCGACCAGGGCGGGCAGCAGGCTGAACGCGAACAGGCCGCGCCAGCCGAAGACGGGCTCGATGACGAAGAACGCCACGGCGGCCAGGAGATACCCCAGCGAGTAGCCGCTCTGCAGCAGGCCCGACCAGAATCCGCGCCGTTCGGTGGGAATCTTCTCCATGGCCAGGGCCGCGCCCAGACCCCATTCGCCGCCCATGCCGATGCCGTAGAGCAGGCGCAGCACCAGCAGCACGGTGTAGTCGGGCGCGAAGGCGCAGGCGAAGCCGACGATCGAGTAGAAGACGACGTCGACCATGAGCGGGACGCGGCGGCCCCGGCGGTCCGCCCACATGCCGAAGAGCAGCGCGCCGACCGGCCGCATCACCAGCGTCGCGGTGGTGAGGAAGGCCATGTCGGTGAGGGAGACATGGAAGTCGTCCGCTATCTCGCTGTAGACGAGCACGACCAGGAAGTAGTCGAACGCGTCCATGGCCCAGCCGAGGTAGGCGGCCACGAAGGCGTTGCGCTGGTCCTTGGTCAGACCCGCGGCCTGCCCTGTCACGGTTTTCAGCACCATTGCCTCCCGAAGTCCGCAGCCGAGGCTAGGGACGCGGCGACGGGATTCGGGCAAAGCACGAGCCAGTTTTGGGCCAAGATCACGACGATCCGTCAACGGCGGCCGGGCACCTGCCGTCCGGGCGTGGCGACACCGCCGGACGCCGCCGCGTCGATCAGGCGGCGGAAGGTGCCGCACTCCAGATGGCTGGGTGCGGGGCAGGCTGCGGCATGCCGCAGCGAGTCCCGCAGGACGCCCAGTTCGCGGATCCTGCGGTCCAGTTCGTCCGCCTTGGCGGACAGCATCCGCCGGTCGATCCGCGGCTGCCCGTCCGGGGCGAACATCTGCGCGATCTCGTCGAGCGAGAACCCGGCCGTGCGCCCCAGCGCGATCAGCGCCAGCCGCTCCAGCACTCCGGGGTCGTACTGACGCCGCAGCCCGCGGCGGCCGGTCGAGACGATCAGCCCCTTCTCCTCGTAGAAGCGCAGTGTCGAGGCGGGCACACCGGCGCGGTGCGCCACTTCGGCGATGTCCAGGTCTGTCATTGTCTTGACCTCAAGTCGACTTGAAGTAGAACGCTGTCATCCCGTCCCGACGAAGGCAAGCAGAGGGAGAGACCATGATGAACGCCTCGCACAGGTCCGACGACGAGCAGGCCGCCCGCTGGAACGGGCCCGCCGGCAGCGCATGGGTGGATCTCCAGGAGCTGCTGGACGAGATGTTCAGGCCGTTCGAGAAACTGCTCGTCGAGGCGGTGGCCGCCGAACACGCGGGCAGTGTGCTCGACGTCGGCTGCGGCACGGGCGGCGTCACCCGGGCCGTCGCCCGCAGGGCAGGTCACTGCGTCGGTGTGGACATCTCGGGGCCGATGATCGAGGCGGCCCGGGCACACGCCGAGCGGGAGGGCGTAACGGCGTCCTTCATCCAGGCCGACGCGCAGGAGTACGCGTTCGAACCCGGAGCCTTCGACGCCGTCGTGTCGCGCTTCGGCGTCATGTTCTTCAGCGACCCCGTGCGTGCCTTCGGCAATCTGCGGAGCACGGTGCGGGACGGGGCCGGGCTGCGGTGCGTCGTGTGGCGGGGCCCCGAGGAGAACCCGTTCATGACGACGGCCGAACGCGCCGCGGCCCCGTTCCTGCCGGACCTGCCCGCCCGTCGGCCGGACCAGCCGGGCCAGTTCGCGTTCGCGGACCCGGAGCGCGTCCACCGCGTCCTGGCCGGGAGCGGCTGGGCCGGGATCGACATCCAGCCGGTCGACGTGGTCTGCGCCCTGCCCGAGACGGACCTCGTCACCTACTTCACGCGGCTCGGTCCGCTCGGCGTGGTCCTGCCCGGGGCCGACGAGCGGACCCGGGCGGAGATCGTCGAGGCGGTCCGCCCGGCCTTCGACCCCTTCGTGCAGGGCGCCCAGGTCCGCTACACCGCGGCCTGCTGGATGGTCTCGGCCCGGGCCGCCACCGCGAAACTTTCGTGAGGTCCGGCCCTCTTTTCCGAGCGGCGGCGACCGGCGCATAGTGAGATCACGATGACGCAGAAGAGAGCCTTGGTGGTCCGGGGCGGCTGGGAAGGGCACCAGCCGGTCGAGGCCACGGAACTGTTCCTGCCCTTCCTCCGCAGCAACGGGTACGCCGTCCGGGTCGAGGAGTCGACCGAGATCTACGCGGACGCCGTCGAACTGGCCGCGACCGACCTGGTCGTGCAGTGCGTGACGATGTCGGAGATCACGCGCGAGCAGCTGGCGGGGCTGACCTCCGCGGTCGTGGCCGGCACCGGTTTCACCGGCTGGCACGGCGGCATCGCCGACTCGTTCCGCGCCTCCTCGGACTATCTGCACCTGGTGGGCGGCCAGTTCGCCACGCACCCCGGCAAGGAACCGTGCGAGCGCCGGGGTGCGGCGGACGACAACTTCCTGCCGCACACCATCACGCTCACCGAAGCCGGCCGCGCGCACCCGGTCACCGCGGGCATCGAGGACTTCGCCCTGGACACCGAGCAGTACTGGGTGCTCCACGACGACCTCATCGACGTCCTGGCCACCACCACGCATCCCACCCGGCCGTGGCAGCCCTGGCACCGGCCGGTCACCTCACCGGCGGTCTGGACCCGCCGGTGGGGGGCCGGGCGGATCGTGGTGACCACGCCGGGGCACAGCGTCGACGTGCTGGAGCACCCCCACGTCCGCACCATCATCGAGAGGGGCATGCTGTGGGCGACGCGCACCGCGTCGGGGTCGTAGGACTCGGCGTCATCTCCCGCGCGTACCTGGACACACTCGCCGGCCATCCCGGGGTGCGCGTCACCGCGGTCGCCGACCTCGATGCCTCCCGGTCGGCCGCGGCCGCCGCCGAACTGCCGGGCGCCCGGGCGTTGTCGGTCGAGGAACTGCTGAGCAGCCCGGACGTGGACACGGTGCTGAACCTGACCACCCCGGCGGCCCACGCCGGGATAGCCCTCGGGGCGATCCGGCACGGCAAGAACGTCTACGGGGAGAAGCCGCTGGCGGCGGACCTGGAGGACGCCCGGTCCGTCCTGGAAGCCGCCGCGCGGGCGGGCACCGGGGTGGGCTGTGCCCCGGACACCGTCCTGGGCACGGGAGTTCAGACCGCCCGGGCGGCCGTGGAGGCGGGGAGTATCGGACGCCCCCAGTTCGCCTCCGCCGTGATGGTCACCCCGGGGCATGAACGCTGGCATCCCCACCCCGACTTCTACTACACGGCCGGCGGCGGCCCGCTGCTGGACATGGGGCCGTACTACCTGTCGTCCCTGGTCCATCTGCTGGGGCCGGTGCGTGCCGTGACCGGGGCGGCCGGGCGGCTGCGCGCCGAGCGCGTGATCGGTTCCGGGCCGCGCGCGGGCGAGCACATACCGGTCGAGGTGGACAGCCATGTATCCGGAGTGCTGGAGCACGTGAACGGGACGCTGACGACGCTCACGACGAGCTTCGACGGCGTGGCCACCACGGCCGCCCCGATCGAGGTGCACGGCGAGAGCGGCACCCTGTCGGTGCCCGACCCGAACCGCTTCGACGGCGAGGTACGCCTCCACGCGCTCGGCGACACGAGGTGGCGGGCCCTGCCGGTGTCCGCGGGCTACGCGGACGGCTCCCGCGGCCTCGGTCTGCTCGACTTCCTCACCGCCGACGCGTCGCGGGCGCCGCGCGCCGACGGTGAACTCGCCCTGCACGTACTGGAGACGATGACCGCGCTGCTGTGTTCGGCGGCCGAGGGACGCCGGATCGAGCTGACGACCTCGGCGCGGGTGCCCGCACCCGTGCCGCTGACGAGTGCCGAGCAGTGGCACGGCCGGCCCGCGTGAGGTCAGTCCACGGGCCAGGTGTGCACGGGCGCGTTCATGTGCATGTAGTCCATGTACGTCCTCGTCATCTGCCGCAGTGCCTCCCGCCGGTCGGAGATGCCGGCCTTCTCCAGGTGGTGCACCATCTCCGCCTGCCACAGGGCGCCGTTGCGGCCGGTGACGCAGCGCTGCTCGATGATGCCCAGCAGGGGTTCGCGCCACGCGGCGTCCATGCCGGTCAGCTCCAGTCCCCGGTGGGCCAGGGGCAGCAGACGCCGCAACACCAGTTCCGTGACCGGCACTTCGCCCACGCCGGGCCAGTACAGGCGGGCGTCGATGCCGTCGCGGGCGGCGGTGTGCAGGTTCTCCTCGGCGACCGAGAAGGACATCCGCGTCCACACCGGCCGGTCCTCGTCGACCAGGGCGCGGGTCAGGCCGTAGTAGAAGGCGCCGTTGGCGATGATGTCGGCCACGGTGGGGCCGGCGGGCAGTACCCGGTTCTCGATGCGCAGGTGCGGGCCGCTGTCGGTGACCGCGTAGATGGGGCGGTTCCAACGGTAGATCGTGCCGTTGTGGAGGGTCAGTTCGCCCAGCTGGGGGACGCCGCCGCTGTCCAGCTGCTGCTGTGGGTCCTCGTCCTCGCACAGGGGCAGCAGGGCCGGGAAGTAGCGCACGTTCTCCTCGAAGAGGTCGAAGACGCTGGTGATCCAGCGCTCACCGAACCACACCCGGGGCCGTACGCCCTGGGCCTTGATCTCTTCGGGGCGGGTGTCGGTGGCCTGCTCGAACAGGGGGATGCGGGTCTCGCGCCACAGCTCCTTGCCGAACAGGAAGGGCGAGTTCGCCGCGAGGGCGATCTGCACGCCCGCGATGGCCTGGGCCGCGTTCCAGTAGTGCGGGAACTCCTTCGGATCGACCTGGAGATGGAACTGGGTGCTGGTGCAGGCCGCCTCGGGAGTGATCGTGTCGGCGTACGTCGACAAGCGCTCCACGCCGTCGACCCTGATCCGCAGGTCCTCGCCCCGGGCCGCGAAGATCTGCTCGTTGAGGAGCCGGTAGCGCGGGTCGCCGGAGAGCGCGGACTCGCTGACGTCCGACTCGCCCAGGGTCGGCAGGATGCCGACCATGATCAGGTGCGCGCCCACCGCGGCGGCGCGATCCTCGGCGTGGTTGAGGGCGTCCCGGATCGCCTGCTCCCAGGAGCCGGGGCCGCCGGCGGTCAGCCGCCGGGGCGGGATGTTGATCTCCAGGTTGAAGCGGCCCAGCTCGCTCGACCAGGCGGGGTCGGCGATCGCCTGGAGCACGTCGGTGTTGCGCATCGCGGGCAGTCCGGCGTCGTCGACCAGGTTGAGCTCTATCTCCAGCCCGACCTGGGGGCGCTCGCTCTCGAACCCCGACTCGTGGAGCATCCGGGCGAGCACTTCGAGGTCGGTGTGCATCTTCTCCCGGTAGCGACGACGGTCCTCCCGGGTGAACACCAGGGCCGGCACGTCACGTCCCATGTGCCCTCCTGCGCGCTCCTGGGGCGGATACGTCCGCACCTCAGCGGATGGTCTCGTCCCAGAGTCGCACCTTGTCCCCGACACCGCACCCACCTAGCCTGAGTTTGTGCCGCAAATAAACAAACCCCGAACGCACAATGACGTGCCGGGCCACAGCAACTCCCTCACCCGGCTCCGGATCGCCCTCACCGTCTTCTTCGCCCTCGACGGCTTCGTCTTCGCCGGCTGGGTCGTGCGCATCCCCTCCATCAAGGCGCAGACCGGCGCCTCCGCCAGCGCCCTCGGCCTCGCCCTCCTGGGCGTCTCCGCCGGGGCGGTCGTCACCATGACCCTCACGGGGCGCCTGTGCCGCCGCTTCGGGAACCACCGGGTCACCGTCGTCTGCGCCGTCCTGCTCTCCCTGAGCGTCGCCCTGCCCCCGCTGACCCATTCGGCGCTCGCGCTGGGCCTGGTCCTGCTGCTCTTCGGGGCCGCGTACGGCGGGATCAACGTCGCCTTCAACAGTGCGGCGGTCGAGCTCGTGGCCGCGCTGCGGCGGCCGGTCATGCCGAGCTTCCACGCGGCGTTCAGTCTGGGCGGCATGGTCGGAGCGGGGCTGGGCGGTCTGGTCGCGGGGGTCCTCTCCCCCACGCGGCACCTGCTGCTGCTCACCCTCGTCGGCCTGGTCGTGACCGCCGCGGCGGGCCCCACGCTCCTGCGGCACGAGCCGCCGGCGCCTCCGGAGCGGGAACTGCCCGCCGAGGACGCCCCGCGCCGCCTCGACCGCCGCACCCGGGGGCTGGTGATCGTCTTCGGCGTGATCGCGGGGTGCACCGCGTACGGCGAGGGGGCGCTGGCCGACTGGGGCGCGCTGCACCTCGAACAGGACCTGAACGCCTCGGCGGGGGCCGCGGCCGCGGGCTACTCCTGCTTCGCGCTCGCCATGACGGTGGGGCGCCTGACCGGCACGACGCTGCTGGAACGCCTCGGGCGGACCCGGACCGTCGTCGCCGGCGGGACCACCGCGGCGGCCGGAATGCTGCTCGGCTCCCTCGCCCCCTCCCTCTGGGCGGCCCTCCTCGGCTACGCGATCACGGGCATCGGCCTCGCGAACCTCTTCCCCGTGGCCGTCGAACGCGCGGGCGCACTCGCCGGCCCCGGCGGCGTCGCCACGGCCTCGACGCTCGGCTACGGGGGCATGCTCCTCGGGCCGCCCGCGATCGGCTTCATGGCGGACTGGTTCACCCTGCCGGTCGCGCTGACCAGCGTGGCGGTGCTGGCGGCGGTGGCGGCGGTCGTAGGGGCGCTGGTGGGGGTGGCCACCCGGCGCGCGGCCGGAGGCTGAAGGGGCGAAGCTGCCAGGAGGGATGCCGGTGATCCTGGGTACCCGTGGCCACGCCCGTTGTGATCACCGGGCCGTACGACGTGCCCAAGGAGGCAGACCCGTGACCGAACAGCAGCACCCCGGCGAACAGCACCCGACCCCGGAGTTTCCCTCCCAGGACCAGCCGCACCCCGGCTGGACGGGGCCGATGGACCCGCCTCCGGACCACGGAGAGGAGTCCTACCGGGGCAGTGACCGGCTGGCCGGCCGCAAGGCCGTGATCACCGGTGGGGACTCCGGTATCGGCCGCGCGGTCGCCCTCGCGTTCGCCCGTGAGGGAGCCGACGTGCTCTTCACCCATCTGGATGACGAGAAGGACGACGCCGCCGAGACCGCCCGGCTCGTCGAGGCGGCGGGCCGCCGTGCGGTGCCCGTCTCGTGCGACGTGCGGGAGGAGGAGAACTGCCGGGCGCTGATCGAGCGTGCCGTGGACGAGTTCGGCCGGATCGACGTCCTCGTGAACAACGCCGCGTACCAGATGTCCCAGCCCGACGGCATCGAGGCGATCACCACCGAGCAGTTCGACCGGGTGCTGCGCACCAACCTGTACGGGATGTTCTGGCTGTGCAAGCTGGCCCTGCCGCACATCCCGGAGGGCGGCAGCATCATCAACTCCGCGTCGGTGCAGGCGTACAAGCCCAGTCCGCATCTGCTGGACTACGCGACGACGAAGGGCGCGATCGTCACGTTCACACAGGGGCTGGCGCAGATGCTGATCGAGAAGGGCATCCGCGTCAACGCGGTGGCGCCGGGCCCGGTGTGGACGCCGCTGATCCCGGCGACCCTCCCGGACACCCAGTCGTTCGGCAAGCAGGCCCCCATCGGGCGGCCAGCCCAGCCTGCCGAGATGGCTCCCGCATACGTTTTCCTGGCATCTCAGGAGGCGTCTTACATCACCGCCGAGATCGTCAACGCGACGGGCGGGACACCGCTGCCGTAGCCCCCGGGCAGCCGCCGCAAATACCCGGGCTTCGAGAGCGCTTCATGCGGCAGACTCGGCGCCATGGAGACCGCCGAGTTCCTTCAGGCACTGCAGACGGAAGGCAGGCTGCTGGCCGCGGCCGCCGAGGAGGCCGGGACCGACGCCAAGGTGCCGACGTGCCCCGGGTGGCAGGTGCGCGACCTGTTGCGGCACACGGGCGCCGTGCACCGCTGGGCCGCCGCGTTCGTCGCGGAGCAGCTCACCGAGCCCCGTCCGCCGGTCGAACCCACCGACCTGGACGGCGCGGAGCTCGTGGCCTGGTACCGCGACAGCCACCGGCACCTCGTCGGCACACTGGCCGGCGCCTCGCCTGACGTGGAGTGCTTCACCTTCCTGCCCGCGCCGTCACCACTGGCCTTCTGGGCCCGTCGACAGGCGCACGAGACGGCCGTGCACCGGGTCGACGCCGAGTCCGCGCGCGGCGGCAGCCCGACCGGCGTCACCCCCGAGTTCGCCGCCGACGGCATCGACGAACTGCTGCGCGGCTTCCACGCCCGCTCCAGGAGCCGGGTACGCACCCCCGAGCCGCGCGTTCTGCGGGTCCGCGCCAAGGACACCGGCGCGGTGTGGACGGTACGGCTGTCGCCGGAGCCGCCCGTGACGACGCGGGACGCCTCCGGCGAGGCCGAGTGCGAACTGTCCGGTCCGGCCGAGGAGTTGTACCTGGCGCTGTGGAACCGGGCTCCGCTCACGGAAGCCACGGGCGACCAGGCGCTCGCCGCGCTGTGGCGGGAGGCATCGGCGATCTGAGCAGCCGCCGACGGGCGATCAGCCCTCGGTGAGCATCCGCGCCAGCACCGCGCGCTGCACGGGAAGCACCTCGCCGTGCAGCGCGCGCCCCTTCGCCGTGAGGCAGACCTTCACCCCGCGCCGGTCCTCGGGGCACATGCCGCGCTCGACGAGCCCCTCCTTCTCCAGCCGGGCGATCAGCCGCGACAGCGCGCTCTGGCTCAGATGGACCCGCTCGGAGATCTCCTGGACGCGGTAGGACGGCGTGCCCTTCGGGGTGCGGCACCCGGCGAGGACGTCGAGCACCTCGAAGTCGCTGGCGCACAGACCGTGGCCGTGCAGCGCACGGTCGAGTTCGCACTGCGTACGGGCATGCAGCGCCAGAATGTCCCGCCACTGTTCCACGAGCGCCTGCTCGGCCTGCTGAGCCGCCATGCGCCGCACCGTAGCAGAGAACCAAGATTGTTGCACCTGAATTAAATGCGCTTGCATCTCATGCATACGCATGTAGTGTCCCCGATATGACCTCTCCGCTCATCTCCCCCACGTCCGAAGGGCGTTGGACGCCACGGCTCTGGGGCACCCTGCTCGTGCTCTGCGCCGCGATGTTCCTGGACGCCCTGGACGTGTCCATGGTCGGCGTCGCCCTGCCGTCGATCGGTGCCGACCTCGGCCTGTCGACATCGGCGCTGCAATGGATCGTCAGCGGCTACATCCTGGGCTACGGCGGTCTGCTGCTCCTCGGCGGCCGCGCCGCCGACCTGCTGGGCCGGCGCCAGGTCTTCCTGGTGGCCCTCGGCGTCTTCGCGTTCGCCTCGCTGCTCGGCGGTCTCGTCGACTCGGGGCCGCTGCTCATCGCCAGCCGCTTCGTCAAGGGCCTGAGTGCGGCCTTCACGGCACCCGCCGGCCTGTCGATCATCACCACGACGTTTCCCGAAGGCCCCCTGCGCAACCGCGCCCTGGCCATCTACACCACCTGCGGCGCCACCGGCTACTCGATGGGCCTGGTCTTCTCCGGCCTGCTCACGGAGGCCAGCTGGCGGCTCACCATGCTCCTGCCCGCCCCCGTCGCGCTGATCGCCCTGTTCGCGGGCATGAAGCTGCTGCCGCGCACCGAGCGCGAGCGCGGCAAGGGCGGCTACGACGTCCCCGGCGCCGTCCTCGGCACCGCCTCGATGCTGCTGCTCGTCTTCACCGTCGTCGAGGCGCCCGAGGTGGGCTGGGGCTCGGTCCGCACCGTCCTGTCCTTCGCCACGGTGGCCGTTCTCCTGGCGGCCTTCGTCGCCGTCGAGCGGCGCAGCCCCAGCCCGCTGGTCCGGCTCGGCGTGCTGCGCTCCGGGCCGCAAGTGCGGGCCCAGCTGGGCGCGTTGACGTTCGTCGGCAGCTACATCGGCTTCCAGTTCCTGGTCACGCTGTACATGCAGCAGCTGCTCGGCTGGTCCGCGCTGCACACGGCCCTGGCGTTCCTGCCGGCGGGCGCGCTGGTGGCGCTGTCCGCCACGAAGGTCGGAGCCGTCATCGACCGCTTCGGTACGGCCCGGTTGATGGTGCTGGGCTTCGCGCTGATGGTCACCGGATACGTGCTGTTCCTGCGCATCGACCTCGACCCGGTCTACGCGGCCGTGATCCTGCCGACGATGCTGCTGGTCGGCTCCGGCTTCGCGCTGACCTTCCCGTCGCTCAACGTCCAGGCCACCAACGGCGTCGACGAGCACGAGCAGGGCATGGTCTCCGGGCTGCTCAACACCTCGGTCCAGGTCGGTGGTGCGATCTTCCTCGCCGTGGTGACGGCCGTGGTCACCGCGAACTCCCCCGAGGGTGGCAACCCCTCCCCGCAGGCCGTCCTCGACAGCTACCGGCCCGGCCTGGTGGTCGTGACGCTCGTCGCCTTCGCGGGCCTGCTGATCACCCTCACAGGTCTGCGTCCCCGCCGGGGCCGCCCGTCCTCCGGACCGTCCGTGGTGGTCGCCAAGTCCACTGCCCAGGAGGCGGAGCGCGTCGCCGTCCGCGACTAGCGCGACCGGGGGGAACGCCTCCGACCGTGCGCCCGGCGGGCTGCCTTGCCCGCCGGGCGCACCCCTGTTTCACTCGCCGTATGACCAGTCACGGAGGACGGCGCAGTCAGGCCGAACGGGATGCGATCACCGTCGAGATCGGGTACGCGCTGTGCAGCGCGGCGTTCGCTGCGGCGGTGGTGTTCGGGGCCGTGGCCGGGCCCGCGCTGCTCTTCGACCTGCCGGAGACGCCGGAGCGCCTGCTGCCGCTCGCCGGTCTGGTGCTCGCGCCGGCGCTCTTCGCCGTCCGGGTGGTCAGTGTGCTGGTCCGGTTCCGGAAGGCCGGTCAGCCCAGCCAGCCCGGCCGCACCAGCCCCGACTCGTAGGCGAGCACCACCAGTTGGGCCCGGTCGCGGGCGCCGAGCTTCACCATCGTGCGGCTGACGTGGGTCTTCGCGGTGAGCGGGCTGACGACCAGGCGGCGGGCGATCTCCTCGTTGGACAGGCCGATCCCGACCAGCGCCATCACCTCCCGCTCCCGCTCGGTGAGCCGGGCCAGGGCGCCGGCCGCCGCCGGTTCCTTGGAGCGGGAGGCGAACTCGGAGATCAGCCGCCGGGTGACGCCCGGCGACAGCAGGGCATCACCGGCGACCACCGCCCTTACGGCGCGCAGGAGTTCGTCCGGCTCGGTGTCCTTGACCAGGAAGCCGGAGGCGCCGGACCGGATCGCCTCGAAGACGTACTCGTCGAGCTCGAAGGTGGTGAGCATGACGACCCTGACGTCCTTCAGCCCGGGGTCGCCGGTCACCTGCCGGGTCGCGGCGAGGCCGTCGAGGGCGGGCATGCGGATGTCCATCAGGACCACGTCGGGCCGCAGTTCGCGGATGCGGCGCACGGCCTGAGCACCGTCGGCGGCCTCCGCGGCCACCTCGATGTCGGGCTGCGCGTCGAGCAGCGCCCGGAACCCCGCCCGTACCAGTGACTGATCGTCGGCGAGCAGTACGCGGATCACCGGTCCTCCTGTGTCGGTCCGGGAGACGTGTGGGCGGACGACGTGAGCGGCAGTACGGCGAGCACCCGGAATCCGCCGTCCGGGCGGGGGCCCGCCTCGATGGTGCCACCCAGGGCGGCGGCCCGCTCCCGCATCCCGGCGAGCCCGTTGCCACTGCCGCCCGCGTCGTCCCCGGTCGCGGGCCCGTCGTCGTCCACGCGCAGCCGCAGCACCCGCTCGTCGTGCGCCAGGTGCACGCGCGCGTGCCGCGAACCCGAGTGCCGTACGACGTTGGTCAGGGCCTCCTGGACGATCCGGAAGGCGGCGAGGTCCGTGCCGGGGGCGAGGCGCGGCGGCTTCCCCTCGACATCGACCGTGAGGCCCGCGCCCGCGGCCTGTTCCACCAGTTCGGGCAGCCGGTCGAGCCCGGGCGCGGGGGTGCGCGGCGCGTCACCGGGTGCGCGCAGGGTGTCGAGCACCTGACGCACCTCGCCGAGCGCCTCCTTGCTCTGGTCCTTGATGGTGGTGAGGGCCGTGCGGGCCTGCTCGGGGTCGGTGTCGAGGAGCGCGAGGCCGACTCCCGCCTGCACGTTGATGACCGAGATGCTGTGTGCGAGGACATCGTGCAGCTCCCGCGCGATCCGCAGCCGCTCCTCGTCGGCCCGCCGCCGCGCGGCCTCGGCCCGCTCGGCCCGTTCACGGACCCACTGCTCGCGCCGGACGCGGAACAGCTCCGACACCGCCGCGATGGCCACCAGCCAGGTGGCGACGACGATCTCCTCGCCCCAGGAGACGGCCGAGTCGCCCGGCGGCGGCAGCCACCGGTAGAGCCAGTGCGCCACCAGGACGTGCCCGGCCCAGAGCATGCCCATCGCGGCCCAGGCCGCCCGGCGGTGCCCGGCGACGACGGCGCTGAAGCAGGCCAGGGCGACGGTGAAGAGCACCGGCCCGTAGGGATACCCGGCCCCCAGATAGACCATGACGGCGGCCGCCGTGCCGAACACCACCGCCACCGGATAGCGCTTGCGCCACAGCAGCAGCCCCGCGGCCACCAGCAGCAGCACCCGGGCGAAGAGATCCAGTTCCGCCCGCTCGCCCTGCTGTCCGTGGGCGGCGAAGCCCGAACCGACCAGGACGAACACGGTCACGAGGACCGTGGAGCGCCAGGGCCATCGCGTCGCGGGCCGCTCCCACCGGTCCCACGGCGGGGGCCCGTGCCGCCACCCCTGCGGCGGACCGCTCCGCGCGCGCTGCTCGTCCATACCGGCCACGCTAGACGCCACGCCGCCGCAGCCGCGTCACCCCGGCGAGGTGGTCACGCGTACTCCCCGGGAAGTACGCCCGGTCAACGGCCCGGTGGGCTACCGGGGCCCGGGAACCAGCCCCACCCCCTGTGCGAGTTGTCCCACGGCGTGCCGGAAGAACGCCTCCCGGTCCTCCACGACCCGGTTGAACTGGCCGAACAGCTCGAAGCCGACCAGTCCGTACAGCTGGGCCCAGGAGGCGACGAGGGCCGTGACGACCTCCGGAGGGAGGTCGGGGGCGAGGTCGGCGGCCAGGCGCTCGGCCTCCGGGCGGAGGTCGTCCGCCAGAGCGGGCCGGCCGAGAGCCCGGCCCTGGTGGGCGTCGCGGGCGATGCCGATGAGCAGCAGGCCGACGCGGGCGGCGGCCGGGACGGTGGCGTCGGGGGCCGTGTAGCCGGGGACGGGCGATCCGTAGATCAGCGCGTACTCGTGCGGATGGTCCAGCGCCCAGCCCCGCACCGCCTCGCAGACCGAGATCCAGCGCTCGAAGGGCGGGGCCGCCGTCTCGTGGGCCGCCTCGGCGCTCTCCCCGAGGGAGTCGTAGGCGTCGATGATGAGAGCGGTCAGCAGGTCGTCACGGCTGGGGAAGTAGCGGTACAGCGCGGAGGAGACCATGCCGAGTTCACGGGCCACGGCCCGCAGGGAGAGCCGGGCGGCACCCTCCGCCGCGAGCTGTCTGCGGGCCTCGTCCTTGATGGCCGCGGTGACTTCGATCCTGGCCCGGGCACGGGCGCCCTGTGCGGTGCTCATGCCGGGCAGTCTCCCATGAGAACGGAGCAGTGCACACAGAGCAGAGCAGTGAACTGAAATGTGAGCAGTGCTCTTGCAAGGAGAGGGCAAACTCGTGCACACTGGCGCCAGAGAGTGCGAGAGCAGTGCTCACAGAAGAGAGCACCGGTTCGCCGCCACCCGAGGGGGCCCCATGTCCACGCACGTCCAGAAGCCCGGCTGGTTCACCGTCAACGTCTTCAACCGCATCGTGGCCTGGATGACCCGCCGCGGCATCAGCGTCTGGGGCTCCCGTGTCCTCGCCGTCCGCGGCCGCAAGAGCGGCCAGTGGCGCACCACCCCGGTCAACCTGCTGACCCTCGACGGCAAGCAGTACCTGGTCGCCCCTCGCGGCCATGTGCAGTGGACGCACAACATGCGCGCCGCGGGCGGCGGCGAACTGCACCTCGGCAAGCGCGTGGACACCTTCACCGCGGCCGAGGTGGGCGACGACGACAAGACCCCGGTCCTGCGCGCCTACCTCAAGCGCTGGAAGGCGGAGGTCGGGGTCTTCTTCAACGGAGTCGGCCCCGAATCCCCGGACGCCGAACTGCGCCGCATCGCCCCCGACCACCCGGTCTTCGAAATCACTCCGGCGAACTGACCTCGCCGCCCGCGGCGGGACGGCGGTCCAGCGCGGCCAGGGCACGCTGGGCCACCGGATACGTGCGGACGATCTCGCCCAGCGACGTCGAGCCCTGCGTGATCTCCTTGAACGCCCTCCACGCCGGGCGCAAGCCCGTCAGCGCCCCGTGGAACAGGCCGGGACGGCGCTCGAACACCGTCAGCAGCCGCTTGCCGACGCTCATCTCCACCCCGAGCCCGGCCTTGACGGCGAACGCGTAGTTGAGAGCCTGCCGGCGCGTGTCCACGGCGTCGTGCGCCTCGGCGATCCGCACCGCCCACTCCCCCGCGAGCCGGCCGGAACGCAGCGCGAAGGAGATGCCCTCACGGGTCCACGGCTCCAGCAGCCCCGCGGCGTCACCGCACACCAGCACCCGCCCGCGCGAGAGCGGCGAGTCGTCGGCGCGGCAGCGGGTCAGGTGCCCGGACGAGATGCTCGGTTCGAAGCCGGCGAGGCCGAGCCGCCCGATGAACTCCTCCAAGTACCGCTTGGTCGCGGCGCCTTCGCCGCGGGCCGAGATCACCCCGACCGTCAGGGTGTCGCCCTTGGGGAAGACCCAGCCGTAGCTGCCGGGCATGGGGCCCCAGTCGATGAGCACCCGGCCCTTCCAGTCCTCGGCGACGGTCTCCGGCACCGGGATCTCCGCCTCCAGGCCGAGATCCACCTGACCGAGCTTGACCCCGACATGCGCCCCTATGCGGCTGGCACTGCCGTCCGCCCCGACGACGGCCCGCGCGAGCACGACGTCGCCACCCTGCAGGACCACGGCGACCGTGCGCCGGTCCGGCACCACCGAGCCGTGCTGCTCCACCCGCTGGACCGTGACGCCCGTGCGCAGCTCGGCGCCCGCCTTCTGCGCGTGCTCGACCAGCTGCTGGTCGAACTCGGACCGGTTGATCAGCCCGAACAGCATCTGCTTCGAGCGGCGCGTGCGCGTGAACCGGCCGTTGTTGGAGAACGTCACCGCGTACACCCGGTCCCTCAGCGGCAGCTCGAAGCCGGGCGGCAGGGCGTCGCGCGAGGGGCCGATGATGCCGCCGCCGCACGTCTTGTACCGCGGCAGTTCGGCCTTCTCCAGCAACAGCACGCGTCTGCCGGCGACTGCCGCCGCATAGGCGGCCGATGCGCCCGCGGGTCCCGCGCCCACCACGACGACGTCCCACACCTGCCGCACGTCGTCCGCCGAAGAGTTCTCGCTGCTCACGATGGTCTACTGCTCCCGATCAAGCCGCCTGCCGCTGTCTCCCGCATCCTACGGCGGCGGTCACCGCAGGCCGCTGTGGGAGGATCGGCGACGTGGGTGGCCCGTACACGGGCCGCGCCCACACCACACGATCACCGCGTACCGAGAAGTACGCATCCGTACAACGTCGCACCCACGAGGAGCGTGCCCATGTCGTCGAATCCGGTCGCCGAGACCGTCGCCTCGCTGATGCCCAGGGCGAAGGAAGAGCTCACCGAACTGGTGGCCTTCCGGTCGGTGGCGGACTTCGACCAGTTCCCGAAGAGCGAGAGCGAGGGCGCAGCCCGCTGGGTCGCGGACGCGCTCACCGCCGAGGGCTTCCAGGACGTGGCCCTGCTCGACACCCCCGACGGCACGCAGTCGGTCTACGGCTACCTGCCCGGCCCGGCCGGCGCGAAGACCGTCCTGCTCTACGCCCACTACGACGTGCAGCCGCCGCTGGACGAGGCCGCCTGGACGACGCCGCCGTTCGAGCTGACCGAGCGGGACGGGCGCTGGTACGGGCGCGGGGCCGCCGACTGCAAGGGCGGTCTGATCATGCACCTGCTGGCGCTGCGCGCGCTCAAGGCGAACGGCGGGATCCCCGTCGGCGTCAAGGTGATCGCCGAGGGCTCCGAGGAGATGGGCACGGGCGGTCTGGAGCGGTACGCCGAGGCCCGCCCTGAGCTGCTCGCGGCGGACACGATCGTCATCGGCGACGCGGGCAACTTCCGCGCCGGTCTGCCGACGGTGACCTCCACCCTGCGCGGTATGACCCTCGTCCGCGTACGGATCGACACGCTCGCGGGCAACCTGCACTCGGGCCAGTTCGGCGGCGCCGCGCCCGACGCGCTGGCCGCGCTGATCCGGGTCCTGGACTCGCTGCGCGCCGAGGACGGCTCGACGACCGTCGAGGGGCTTTCCGGGGGCGCTGCCTGGGAGGGGCTGGAGTACGAGGAGGAGCAGTTCCGGCAGGACGCCAAGGTGCTCGACGGTGTGGAGCTGATCGGGTCCGGTACGGTCGCCGACCGCATCTGGGCGCGCCCGGCCGTCACGGTCATCGGCATCGACTGCCCGCCGGTCGTCGGGGCCACCCCGTCCGTGCAGGCGAGTGCCCGGGCACTGGTCAGTCTGCGGGTGCCGCCGGGGGTGGACGCGGGCGAGGCGACCAAGCTGCTCCAGGCGCACCTGGAGGCGAACACGCCGTGGGGTGCGCGGCTGAGCACCGAGCAGATCGGTGAGGGCCAGGCGTTCCGCGCCGACACCGGCAGCCCGGCGTACCAGGCCATGGCGACGGCGATGGCCGTCGCCTACCCGGGCCAGGAGATGCAGTACGCGGGGCAGGGCGGTTCCATTCCGCTGTGCAACACGCTGGCCGCCCTCTACCCGCGTGCGGAGATCCTGCTCATCGGGCTGAGCGAGCCGGAGGCGCAGATCCACGCGGTGAACGAGAGCGTGTCCCCCGACGAGCTGGAGCGGCTGTCGGTGGCGGAGGCGCTGTTCCTGCGCAACTACGCGGCCGGCTGACCGCTCCGCCCTCGCCGGAAAGGCCCTCGTCCTCGGACGGGGGCCCTTCTCCGCGGACGGCACGCTGATGCCCGGGGTGTCCGACCTGGACGCACCCAGGCCCTCGCCCGCACCGGCGGCTAGCCGAGCGCCGGGTCCAGGACGATGTCCTCCTCGCGCGCCGCGACCGTGGGCTCCTCGGGGAAGTGGCAGGCGGTGAGATGGCCCGTGGGGCTGCCCTCGGCCCGGGCCAGGGGCGGTTCCTCGGTGGCGCACCTGTCCTGGGCCTTCCAGCAGCGGGTGCGGAAGCGGCAGCCGGAGGGCGGGTCGATGGGGGACGGCACGTCCCCGGCCAGCCGGATGCGTTCGCGCCGCTTCACGGCGTCCGGGTCGGCCTCGGGTACGGCGGACAGCAGCGCGTGCGTGTAGGGGTGCCGTGGCCGGGTGTAGAGCGACTCCCGTCCGGCGACCTCCACGATCTTGCCGAGGTACATCACGGCGACCCGCTCGGAGAAGTGCCGTACCACGGCAAGGTCATGTGCGATGAAGACGAAGGCGATGCCGAACTCCCGCTGGAGGTCCTGGAGCAGGTTGACGACCTGCGCCTGGATGGAGACGTCCAGCGCCGACACCGGCTCGTCGGCCACGATCAGCTTCGGCCGCAGGGCGAGGGCGCGGGCGATGCCGATGCGCTGGCGCTGGCCGCCGGAGAACTCGTTCGGATAGCGGTTGTAGTGCTCGGGGTTGAGGCCCACCGTCTCCAGCAGTTCCTGGGCGCGCTTCTTGTGCCCCTGGGGCGGGTTGATGCCGTTGAGCCGCATCGGCGTCTCGATGATGGTGCCGACGGTGTGCCGGGGGTTCAGCGACGAGTACGGGTCCTGGAAGATCATCTGGAGGTTGCGCCGGGCCTCCTGCATCCGCCCGGGCGACCGGTGCGTGATGTCCTCGCCGTCGAACACGACGGAGCCGCCGGTCGGTTCGAGCAGCCGGGTGATCAGCCGGCCCGTGGTCGACTTGCCGCAGCCGGACTCGCCGACCAGGCCCAGCGACTCACCGGGCCCGACCGAGAAGTCGATGCCGTCGACGGCCCGCACGGCCCCGACCTGACGCTGGAAGATGATGCCCTGCCGGATGGGGAAGTGCTTCTGCAGACCGCGCACCTCCAGCAGATTCTCGCCGGTGTTCTCGGCGGCAGGGCGGTCGGTGCTCTGCCCGGTGCGGGGCTCGGTGGTGCTCACGGCATGTTCCCTTTCGTCCGCCGCCGTCACTGCGCGGCCCGTGCGGCTGCGGCGCCCCGGTCGTCCGGACCGTCCCCGCCGCGGATCTCCTGCTTGGCGTCGTCGCTGAGATGGCACGCGGCGAGGTGCCGATCGCTGCCGGGGACGACTCGCAGCTCGGGCCGCTCGGCCGTGCAACGGCCCTGATGCACCCAGCCCTTGTAGGCGCAGCGGGGGTGGAAGGCGCAGCCGTCCGGCAGGTTGATCAGGCTCGGCGGGGTGCCGGGGATCGGGTTGAGCCGTTCGCCGACGTCGCCGCTGAGGTGCGGCATCGACTGCAACAGGCCCCAGGTGTAGGGGTGCTGGGGGTCCTTGAGGACGTCGCGGGTCGTGCCGTACTCGATGCGGCGGCCGCCGTACATCACCAGGATGTCGTCGGCGACGTCGGCGACCACCCCGAGGTCGTGCGTGATGATGACGACGGCGGAGCCGAACTCCTCCTGGAGGTCGCGGATCAGGTCCAGGATCTGCGCCTGGACGGTGACGTCCAGGGCGGTGGTGGGCTCGTCGGCGATGAGCAGCTCCGGGTCGCACACCAGCGACATGGCGATCATGGCGCGTTGGCGCATGCCTCCGGAGAACTGGTGCGGGTAGTCCCCGGCCCGGCGCTCGGGCTGCGGGATGCCGACGCGCTTCAGCATCTCCACCGCGCGGTCCCTGGCCTCTTTCCTGGAGGCCTTGTGGTGCACCCGGTAGGCCTCGGCGATCTGCGAGCCGACGGTGAAGAAGGGGTGCAGCGCGGAGAGCGGGTCCTGGAAGATCATGGAGACCGTGCGACCGCGCAGGGCGCGCATCTGGGCCTCGGGCAGGGCGACGAGTTCCCTGCCCTCCAGCCAGATCTCGCCGCTGACCTGGGCGCGGGTGCCCTTGTGCAGTCCGAGCAGGGCCAGTGAGGTCACCGACTTGCCGGAGCCGGACTCGCCGACGATGCCGAGGGTCCTGCCCTTCTCCAGGGTGAAGGAGACGCCGTCGACGGACCTGACGAGGCCGTCCTCGGTCGGGAAGTGCACCTTCAGGTCGCGTACGTCGAGGAAGGGTGCGGGCGCGGGTGCGACGTCCGCGGGCTGCGGTGAGGTCTGAACGGACACGGGTGTTCCTAAGGACGAAGAAGGGCTCAGGCGAGGCGCACGCGCGGGTCGACGAGGCCGTACACGAGGTCGACGACGACGTTGGCGAGGACGACGAACGTCGCGGCGAAGAGCGTGGTGCCGAGGATGACCGGCAGGTCGGAGTTCTGCACGGAGTCGACCGCGAGCTTGCCGATGCCGTTGATGCCGAACACCGACTCGGTGATGACCGCGGAGCCGCCGATCAGGGAGCCGACGTCCATGCCGAAGATGGTGATGATGGGGGTGATGGCGGCCCGCAGGCCGTGTTTGAGGACGACGGTGGCGGCCGGCAGGCCCTTGGCGCGGGCGGTGCGCATGTAGTCCTCGGCGAAGACCTCCAGCATGGAGGAGCGGGTGAGCCGGGTGTACATCGCGAGGTAGACGATGACGAGGGTGGTCCACGGCAGGATCAGGCCCTTGAACCAGCCGGCCGGGTCCTCGGTGATCGAGGTGTAGCCGGAGGTCGGCAGGATCTGGAACTTGTCGACGAAGAGGTACAGCAGGAGCAGACCGATGAAGTAGATCTGCACCGACACGCCGAACAGGGCGAGTCCCACCGCCGCCTTGTCGGCGGCCCTGCCCCGGCGCACCGCGGCGACGGTGCCGAGGCCGACGCCCAGGGCCAGGAAGGCCACCGCGGCGCCGAGACCGAGGGAGAGGTCCGCCGGGAAGTCGGACAGGAGGGTGGTCAGGACGGGGGTGTCGGTCTGGAAGGAGACGCCGAGACAGGGCGCGCCGCAGTGGATGCGCACGCTCTGGTCACCGAAGTCACGGCCGGCGAACAGTCCCTTGAGGAACTCCCAGTACTGGGTCAGGTAGCTCTGGTCCAGGCCCAGCGAGTGCTTGATCTCCGCGAGGCGCGAGGGCGAGCAGGTCTTTCCGCAGGCCAGGAGTGCGGGGTCGGACGGCAGCGCGAAGAAGATGAAGAAGGTGATCGTGGTGATCACCAGCATGATCAGGGCCGCTGCCAGCAGGCGTCTGATGAGGTAACGAAACATGGGGTGCCGGGACCTGACGTGAGTGGGATACCCGCCGGCGGCCGGGGCCGCCGGCGGGGTCTAGAGGAGGGGCGTCAGTGCTTGACGTAGACGTGCACCAGGCTCGGCTCGGCCAGGATCGTGTCGGGGATGACCCCGCCGACCTTGGAGCCGGACATGTCGCTGAAGTTCATGTACGTCAGCGGGACCACGGCGGCGTCCTTGAGGATCTGCTGGTCCATCTGCCCATAGGCGGCATTCCGCTGCTTGACGTCCGTCATCTTGGCGGCCTTGTCGATGAGCGCGTTGACCTTCGGGTCGTTCAGATAGGACAGGTCCTGGTTGGCCTGCGGGTTCTTCTTGATGAGCCGGCCGTCGAAGAGGGTGGGCAGCACGGTGGAGGCGTTGGGCCAGTCGGCGATCCAGTCGCCCCAGGTCAGGTCGTACTGGTTCTTCGTGTTGTTGACGGTGCTGAAGTAGCTCGACGCGTCGATCGGGGAGATGTTGACGTGGATCCCGATGCGCTCCAGCGCGTTCTTCACCGCGTCGGCGAAGTGCTCGTGGGTGGGGGTGTTCTCCACCGCGATCGACATCGTCGGCTTCGGGTTGCCCGCCTGCTTCATCAGCTCCTTGGCCTTGGCCAGGTTGCCCGCCGGGTTGGCGCTGTACAGGTTGAACTTCTTGTAGCCGCCGATGCCGGGGCTCAGCATGGTGGTGGCGTAGTCGCCGTACGCGGAGCCGCCGAAGGCGCCGCGGACCGTGGTCTTGTCGACGGCGTACTCGATCGCCTGACGGACCTTCAGGTTCTTGACGCGGGTGGTGTTGATGGCGAGGTAGTTGATACCGGGGGCGGGGATCTTGTAGTAACGGCTCTTCAGTGAGGGGTCGTTGGCCAACTGAGCCAGGTCCGAGCCCGCGATCGGCCACTGCTGGATCGACGTCTGGGCGGTGCCCGCGTCGGCCTTGATCTGCTGGTCGATGGCCGACTCGTCCTGGCCGAACTTGACGTCCATCCCGTCGACGTTCTGCTGCCGGATGAGGTCGGTCGACTGGGACCAGTACTTGTTCCGGGTGAGGACGAGTTCCTTGTTCTTCGTGTACGACTTGATCATGTACGGGCCGTCGGACCACACCTTGGTGTCGTACGTCGAGCCGGTGTCATGGGCCTTGGGAACGGCGGACCAGCCGGGCATCGCGGTGGTCTCGTTGAAGTCGGCCACCGGCTGGTTCAGGTGGAAGACGATGGTGTACTTGTCCGGCGTCTGGATGGAGGCCAGCTGCTTGCCCTTGTAGGGGCCCTTGTAGTCGGAGCCGCCGACGAGCCACTGGGCCGCGTAGGGCGGGCCTCCGTTGATGTCGGAGGAGAAGAACCGCTCCACGCCGTACTTCACGTCCGGCGCGGTGACCTCCGTGCCGTCCTGGTACTTCACTCCGTGCCGCAGGTGGAAGGTCCACACCGTGGCGTCCTTGGACTGCGTTCCCGTGTCGGTCGCGAGGTCGCCGACCAGCTTCGGGGCCGATCCCGTCTCGTCCCAGCCGGTGAGGGTGCGGACGATCTCCTCGTCCATGCTCGAACCCTCGGTCGTGTAGACGCGTTGCGGGTCGAGGTGGTCGAAGTCCGCCTTGTCGAGGATGGTCAGCGTGCCGCCCTTGCCGGGGGCGCCGCCGGCGCTGCTGCCGGAGGACCCTCCGCATGCGGTGGCCCCCAGGGCGATCATCACGGCTGAGGCCGTGAGAGCGACCGTGCGCGATCTGCGCGTGCTGCGCGTCATTGAGGAAACTCCGTTTCTTGCTACGGGCTCGGCGGCCGTTCGTGGGGCCGCCTGGCCGATACTCGGGGGGGGTGGCTCGGGTCAGCCGCGTCGGGCGCGGGGGTCCAGGGCGTCCCGGACGCCGTCCCCCAGGAGGTTGAGCGCCAGGACCAGGACGAGGAGCAGGACGCCGGGCACGAAGAGGTACATCGGGTCCTGCAGGAAGAACTGGGAGGCGTCCGACAGCAGGGCACCCCAGTCGGGGTTGGGCGGGATGACGCCGACGCCCAGGTAGGACAGGGCCGCCTCGGTGGTGATGTTCTGCGGGACGGCGAGCGCGAAGGAGATGAGGATCGGCGCCCACAGGTTGGGCAGCAGCTGCCGGAAGAGGATGTGCCGGCGGCCGGCGCTCATCAGGCGCGCTGCGTCGACGAACTCCCGCTCGCGCAGGGACAGTACCTGTCCGCGCACCAGACGGGCGGTGTACGCCCAGGCGAAGACGGCGATGTTGAGGACCAGGACGAGCAGCCGGAGGTTCTCGTCGGTGCCGCCGTGGCTGTTGGTCTGCAGCGCGTTCTGGATCACCGGGGTGAGCGCGATGATGAACAGCAGCTGCGGGAAGGCCAGCATCACGTCCATGATCCGCGAGAGCAGGGAGTCGACCCAGCCGCCGAAGTAGCCGGCGGCGAGCCCGGCGACGACACCGACCGCGGTGGACAGCACGGCCGAGGCGAAACCCACGTAGAGGGAGGTGCGCAGGCCGTAGACGATGCGGGCGAACAGGTCGTAGCCGGTGCCCGGTTCCACGCCGAGCAGGTGCTGGGCGCTGACGCCGCCCAGCGATCCGTAGGGGAAGTTGCCCGTGTCGGGATTGATCGCCTTGTTGTCGGGGGTGATCGGCCCCCAGCCGGTCAGTGCGGTGAGCACGGGCGCGAGGAGCGCGGTCGCGATGAACAGGAGGGTGATCGCCAGGGCGGCCGTGGTGACCTTGTCCCGCCTGATCCGCCGCCAGGCCATCCGGGCCGGTGAGCGGCCGGCGACAACCGTGCCGCCGGGTCTGGAGTCCTGCGTCGACGGCTCGGTCAGCAGTGTGGTGCCGCCGCCGGTGTCGACCGGCTGGTGTTGCGTGGTCATCGTACGGACATCCCGGATCTGCCCCTGGGGCAAGGAAATTGGGTGGCGGTCGTTGCTTCCGCCGTGAGACTCTGCGGACTTTCGCAATGGCGTGCGAGTCCGGTCAAGCCGCGCAGGGGCGAGAAAAGGGATTGTTTGCGGTCATGGAAAAGTGTTGACGAGACCGGGGAACGTGATTACCCGCCGCGTGAATGTTTGCGGGAGATTCCTTGGGCAGTGATTGGCCGTGACTCCTGCGTTGTTTCCTTTTGCTTTTCCCTCGGAATCCCCCGTGCCGGGTAAAGGGCCGGGGCAAGGCCGGCCCGGCGTCAGCCGACCGGCACCCCGGCCTCCAGGTAGAGCGCCGCTCCGCGTTCACGGGCCCTCAGGGCCCAGCGCAGCCGCTCGTAGCGCACCGGGGGCAGCAGCTCTGCGGCCTCCTCCTCGGTGACGAAGCGCCAGGCGCGCAGCTCCGGGCCGGGCAGCAGCAGCCGTCCCGCCTCGGCCGAATCGAGGAGGCCGCCGTCGAAGAGGAGCCGCAGGCCGCCGTAGCCGGGGGGCGTAGGGCGCTCCCAGTCGACGACGAGCAGGCCCGGGACCTCGTCGAGGCTGATGCCGGTCTCTTCGGCGACCTCGCGCATCCCGGCCCGTGCGGGCGCCTCACCGGGTTCGACGACGCCGCCGGGGAACTCCCAGCCGGCCTTGTACGTGGGGTCGACGAGCAGCACCCGGTCCTGCTCGTCGAAGAGGAGCACTCCGGCGGCGACGGTCTCGGCGGTGGGCTCGGGCGTCTGCACGATGTCGCAGACGGGCACGGAACCGCTGGTGACGGCCTCGGCGATCCGGACCGCCGTCTCGTACGGCGTGAGGTCGCTGGTGTCGACCGGGTGGGCGTCGGCGGTGAGCCAGGAGGCGAGGGCGGCCCGGTACGGCTCGATGTGGTCGTAGGACCACTGGCGTATTCGCAGGTCGCCGTCGGGCAGGTCGCGCGGGATCTCACGGCCCGCTATCCGCTCCCGCAGTATCGTTTCGGCCGGTGCCAGCAGGATGTGGCTGACCGGAATCCTGCGCGCGGCCAGACCGCCGAAGATCTCGTCGCGGTACTCCTGGCGCAGCAGGGTCATCGGGACGACGAGGGTCCCGCCGAGCTCGGCGAGCATCGCGGCCGCCGTGTCGATCACCAGCCGTCGCCAGATCGGCAGGTCCTGGAAGTCGCCGGCCTCGGCGAGGTGTTTGGGTGGCAGCAGGTGGGCGAGCGCGCCGCCGACGACCTCCGGGTCGAAGAGCGTGCTGTTCGGGATCAGTTCGATCAGTTCCCGTGCGGTGGTGGTCTTCCCCGCACCGAACGCGCCGTTGATCCAGACGACGGTCACAGGTCCCCCTCTTCTGTTGGCCCCCTGAGGCTTGCCCGCTCCACCCTGCCACGGAAACCAGCCGCAGTTGAGGGCGCACATGACGACGGCGCCGACGCCCCCCTCACGCGGGGGCGCCGGCGCCGTGGCTGCGGTGCCGTGCGGCTCGTCAGCCCTTCTTCTTCGCCTGGGCGCCGTCCTCCCGGTCCAGGGACAGGCTGTCCTTGGCGACGGTCTCGTCGAGGGTCTTGAGGGTGTCGTCGACGCTCAGGGTGCCGAGGCTGTCCCCGAGGGCGTGGGACGGGGTGACCGCCGCGACGACGAAGCCGGTGGCGAGGGAGGCGATGGCGAGCATGCTGCGCTTCTTCATGCCCGACTCAACTGCCGGACCCGCTCCGGGGTCACGCAACCGCGTACGACCGGGCGAAGCGGGCTTCACGCGGAGTCGCCGCCCGCGCCGGCTCCCCACGCCCCGGGCCCGCCGCCGCGCCACTCGATCAGCCCTGTGGCCGCCACGTACGCCGCGTCCGCGTCCTCGATCCCGGCTCGCCGCAGGAACTCCGCCACGTCGAGCGGCCCGTAGGCGATGCCGAGGAACTGGTCGGCCACACGGAC
This sequence comes from Streptomyces qaidamensis, assembly GCF_001611795.1. Classification (NCBI taxonomy): domain Bacteria; kingdom Bacillati; phylum Actinomycetota; class Actinomycetes; order Kitasatosporales; family Streptomycetaceae; genus Streptomyces; species Streptomyces qaidamensis. The sequence continues at coordinate 1,197,547 of NZ_CP015098.1, forward strand.
CCGCCGGCCGCCGTCCGCGGCGGGCGGGTAGACCACGACGGGTTTCTCGGAGGCCATGGCACCACAGTGCGCGGGGACGGCACCGGCCGCGCGCCGGGATGGGCCGTTCAGCCCGCCCTGCGCGGCTGCCGCACGGGCCGGGGAGGCCGCCGGTGCCGGGACACCGGCGGCTCCTTCCGCCGGGGTCAGGCGCCCACGTAGGCCGCCAGATGCTCCCCGGTGAGGGTGGAGCGGGCCTCGACGAGGTCGGCCGGGGTGCCCTCGAAGACGATCCGGCCGCCGTCGTGACCCGCGCCGGGGCCGAGGTCGATGATCCAGTCGGCGTGCGCCATGACCGCCTGGTGGTGCTCGATGACGATGACCGACTTGCCGGAGTCGACGAGCCGGTCGAGCAGGCCGAGCAGCTGCTCCACGTCCGCCAGGTGGAGACCGGTGGTCGGCTCGTCCAGGACGTACACGCCGCCCTTCTCTCCCATGTGCGTGGCCAGCTTGAGGCGCTGCCGCTCGCCGCCGGACAGCGTGGTGAGCGGCTGCCCGAGGGTGAGATAGCCGAGCCCGACGTCCGCGAGCCGCTCCAGGATCTTGTGCGCGGCCGGGGTGCGGGCATCGCCGCTGCCGAAGAACTCCTCGGCCTCGGCCACCGGCATCGCCAGCACCTCGCTGATGTCGCGGCCGCCGAGCCGGTACTCCAGCACCGACGCCTCGAACCGCTTGCCCTCGCACTCCTCGCAGGGCGTGGCGACGCTCTGCATGATCGCCAGGTCGGTGTAGATGACACCGGCGCCGTTGCAGGTGGGGCAGGCACCCTCGGAGTTGGCGCTGAACAACGCCGGCTTCACCCCGTTGGCCTTGGCGAAGGCCTTGCGGATCGGGTCGGCCAGGCCGGTGTACGTCGCCGGGTTGCTGCGCCGGGAGCCGCGGATCGGGGTCTGGTCGATCGCCACCACGCCCTCGTCGGCGGGGATCGAGCCGTGCACGAGCGAGCTCTTGCCCGAGCCCGCGACACCGGTCACGACGGTGAGGACGCCGAGCGGGACGTCGACGTCGACGCTGTGCAGGTTGTTCGCCGAGGCGCCCCGGATCTCCAGCGCACCGGTGGGCTTGCGGACCGTCGCCTTGATCTTGGCCCGGTCGTCGAGGTGGCGGCCGGTGACGGTGTCGCTGCCGCGCAGCCCGTCCAGGGTTCCCTCGAAGCAGACGGTGCCGCCCGCCCTGCCGGCACCGGGGCCGAGGTCCACGACGTGGTCGGCGATGGCGATCGTCTCCGGCTTGTGCTCCACCACCAGCACGGTGTTGCCCTTGTCGCGCAGGCGCAGCAGCAGGTTGTTCATCCGCTGGATGTCATGGGGGTGCAGGCCGATGGACGGCTCGTCGAAGACGTAGGTGACGTCGGTGAGCGAGGAGCCGAGGTGGCGGATCATCTTGGTGCGCTGCGCCTCGCCGCCGGAGAGCGTGCCCGAGGCCCGGTCGAGCGAGAGGTAGCCGAGGCCGATCTCCACGAACGAGTCCAGGGTGTGCCGGAGCTTGGTCAGCAGCGGCGCCACCGACGGCTCCTCGAGCCCCCGGACCCACTCCGCCAGGTCGCGGATCTCCATCGCGCAGGCATCGGCGATGCTGACCTTGCCGATCTTCGAGGAGCGGGCGAGCTCGCTGAGCCGGGTGCCCTCGCACTCGGGGCAGCGGGTGAAGGTGACCGCCCGGTCCACGAAGGCCCGGATGTGCGGCTGCATCGACTCGCGGTCCTTGGAGAGGAAGGTCTTCTGGATCTTCGGGATCAGTCCCTCGTAGGTGAGGTTGACGCCGTTGACCTTCACCTTGGTCGGCTCGCGGTACAGGAAGTCGTGCCGCTCCTTCTTGGTGTACTTCCGGATCGGCTTGTCCTTGTCGAAGAAGCCCGACTCGGCGATGACCCGCACCACCCAGCCGTCGCCGGTGTAGGTGGGGATCGTGAACGGGTCCTCGGACAGCGACTTGGAGTCGTCGTAGAGCTGGGTGAGGTCGATGTCGGAGACGGTGCCCCGGCCCTCGCAGTGCGTGCACATGCCGCCGGTGCGGCTGAAGGACACCTTCTCGGTCCTGGTCTTGTCGGCACCGCGGTCCACCGTGAATCCGCCGCTCGCGGAGACCGAGGCGGTGTTGAAGGAGAACGCGCCGGGCGGGCCGATGTGGGGCGTGCCGAGCCGGCTGAAGAGGATCCGCAGCATGGCGTTGGCGTCGGTGGCGGTGCCGACGGTGGAGCGGGGGTCGGAACCCATGCGCTGCTGGTCGACGGCGATCGCGGTCGTCAGCCCGTCCAGCACGTCGACCTCGGGCCGGGCCAGGTTCGGCATGAACCCTTGCAGGAAGGCGCTGTAGGTCTCGTTGATCAGCCGCTGCGACTCCGCCGCGATCGTGTCGAACACCAGCGAGCTCTTGCCCGAGCCGGAGACACCGGTGAACACCGTGAGCCTGCGCTTGGGGATCTCGATGCTGACGTCCCTGAGGTTGTTCTCGCGCGCGCCGTGCACGCGGATCACGTCATGGCTGTCGGCAACGTGCGGCCCGGGCGACTGTCTGTCCGTCGTCGTGGCCTTGCTCATGGTGTCTCCATCTGCCGGGCGGCGCTGCCGCGTTGGGCTATCTCGGCCCCCCGCACCGGTCCCGAGGGGGGCGGCGCGGGGGGGTGCGGGAACCGGTGCCGCAGCACGGCCGGTACGGGGTCCCGCGGGGTGACTTCTGTGGGCTGCTACGACGCCTTCAGCTGCTGGATGCGAACCATGTTGCCCGCGGGGTCGCGGAAGGCGCAGTCGCGGACGCCGTAGGGCTGGTCCACCGGCTCCTGGACCACCTCGGCATCGCCCGCCTGCACCCGCTCGAAGGTGCCGTCGACGTCGGTGGTGGCCAGGACGATGCTGGCGTAGGTGCCCTTGGCCATCATCTCGGTGATGGTGCGGCGTTCGTCGTCGGTGATGCCGGGGTCGGCGGCCGGCGGGTGCAGCACGATGTTCGTGCCGGGCCGGCCGACGGGGCCGACCGTGATCCAGCGCATGCCCTCGTATCCGACGTCGTTCCTGACTTCGAAGCCGAGGGTGTCGCGGTAGAACGCCAGGGCGGCGTCCGGGTCGTCGTGCGGAAGGAAGCTGGCGTGAATGTGGAGGTCCATGGCCATCACGCTAGTTTCGGCTCGCGGCGGGCGCTTCTCGATTCCTGATCGGTCTGGTCACCTGCTTCGCCACGCACGACGGAATGCCGGCCGTCGCGCGCGCCGCCTCGCGCCGGTAGGCACTGGGCGGCATGCCGACCAGCTCGGTGAAGCGGGTACTGAAGGTGCCCAGCGATGCGCAGCCGACCTCGAAACACACCTCCGTGACGCTCAGGTCGCCCCGGCGCAGCAGCGCCATGGCGCGCTCGATGCGCCGCGTCATGAGGTAGCTGTACGGCGACTCCCCGTACGCCTGCCGGAACGCGCGGCTCAGGTGCCCCGCCGACATGTGCACGCCCCGGGCCAGCGCCTCGACGTCCAGGGGCTTCGCGTACTCCCGGTCGATCCGGTCCTTGACACGGCGCAGCCGGGCGAGGTCACGCAGGTGCTGCGCCGAGGCGGGTCTGCTGCTCACAAGCGCGATCGTGCCACATCGCACGCACGTGCGGTTGATTTCCGGCGATCCGGAACGGAACGGTCCGTATCACCCCGGGGCCACCATCGGCCCCCGACCCGGTCCGTAGCACCCCGGAGTCACCGTCGCCCGCACCGGCCCGCATCACGCCCCCACAGGCTGAACGTTCCTGCTCGCTCCGCCGGTCCCTGCCTCACACCCCGGCCGCCGCCGGGTCCGTCCGCTTCGCCAGTGCTGCCGCCGCCGCGCCCACCAGCCCGGCGTCGGTGCCCATCTGGGCCGGCGCCACCGTCAGATGCCGGACGAAGGACAGCGTCGCGTAGGTGCTCAGCGCCTTGCGCAGCGGCTCGAAGAGGACGTCGCCCGCCTTGCCCACTCCCCCGCCGATCACGGCGATGTCGATCTCCACGAGCGTCGCGGTAGCCGCGATCCCGGCCGCCAGAGCCTGGGCGGCCCGCTCGAAAGAGGCGACGGCGACCGGGTCGCCGGAGCGGGCGGCGGCTGCCACCGCGGCGGCCGACGTGTCCCCGTCGGGGCCCGGCCGCCAGCCGTTCTCCAGGGCGCGCCGGGCGATGTTGGGACCGCTCGCGATGCGCTCCACGCAGCCGTGCGAGCCGCACGGGCACAGATCGCCGTCGAGGTCGACGCTGATGTGACCGATGTGACCCGCGTTGCCGGTGGGCCCGGGGTGCAACCGGCCTCCGAGCACGAGACCGCCACCGACGCCCGTGGAGACGACCATGCACAGCGCGTTGTCGTGACCGCGGGCGGCGCCCTGCCAGTGCTCGGCCGCCGTGATCGCCACACCGTCACCGATCAGCTCGACGGGCAGGTTCCCCGCGGCGGCCCGGACCCGGGCGACGAGCGGGAAGTCGCGCCACCCGGGCACGTTCACCGGGCTCACCGTGCCCGCGGAGGCGTCCACGGGCCCGGCGCTGCCGATCCCCACCGCCGTGGCACACCCCCACAGCGGCGACGCGGTGAGCTCGGCCAGCACCTCCTGCACGGCCCGCATCACGGTGTCGCCGTCATCCCGGGCGGGCGTCGGCCGCTGGGCGCGGACCAGGATCCGGCCGTGGCCGTCCACCAGAGCGCCGGCGATCTTGGTGCCGCCGATGTCGAGCGCGGCCACGAGGTCGGTGTGCATCAGAGTCGGATCTCCCCGTCGGACATGAGAAAAACGCCGAGAATGGCCATCGAGCAGGGCAAGCAGCGGACCGGTCCCCCGAGGGTGCGCGGGGCCGGAGATTGCGGTGGACAGTCTCTCCCGAGCCTGACAACGTTGTCCAGGCTCTATGCTCGACGCCACATCCTCATACAAACCCAGGATCGACGCACCCCCGTGGACGACAGGACAGGACTGGACACCGTGGCCCCGACCCCCCTCCGATCCGCAGCGCGCTACGGCACCCGGCCGACCATGAAGGACGTAGCGGCACGCGCCGGAGTGGGCCTCAAGACGGTCTCCCGCGTCGTGAACGGGGAACCGGGGGTCACCCCGGAGACGGAGCGGCGGGTACAGGAGGCGATCGACGCCCTCGGTTTCCGCCGCAACGACAGCGCGCGGGTGCTCCGCAAGGGCCGCACGGCGAGCATCGGCCTGGTCCTGGAAGACCTCGCCGACCCGTTCTACGGACCGCTGAGCCGCTCGGTGGAAGAGGTGGCCCGCGCACACGGCGCCCTGCTGATCAACGGCTCCAGCGCGGAGGACCCCGAGCGCGAGCAGGAGCTGGTGCTGGCCCTGTGCGCGCGGCGGGTGGACGGGCTGGTGGTGATCCCGGCCGGGGACGACCACCGGTACCTGGAGCCCGAGCTCAAAGCGGGCGTCGCCACGGTGTTCGTGGACCGGCCCGCCGGGCACATCGACGCCGACGTGGTCCTGTCGGACAACTACGGCGGCGCCCGCGGCGGCGTCGCCCACCTCATCGCGCACGGGCACCGCCGGATCGGCTTCATCGGCGACATGCCCCGCATCCACACCGCCGCCGAGCGGCTGCGCGGCTACCGGGCCGCGATGGAGGACGCGGGCATACCGGTGGCGGGCTCCTGGATGTCCCTCGGCGTCACCGACCCCGAGCGGGTGCGCAGGGCGGCCGAGGAGATGCTGACCGGCCCCGACCCGGTGACGGCGATCTTCGCCGGCAACAACCGGGTGACGGTCACCGTGATCCGCGTTCTCGCCGAGCAGGCCCGCCGTGTCGCCCTGGTCGGCTTCGACGACATCGAGCTCGCCGACCTGCTCCAGCCGGGCGTCACGGTCGTCGCCCAGGACGCGGCGGACATCGGCCGCACCGCGGCGGAACGTCTCTTCCGCCAGCTGGACGGCACCCTGGTCGCCCCCGAGCGCATCGAGCTGCCGACCCGGCTGATCACCCGCGGCTCGGGCGAGATCCCCCCGGCGGACTGAGCGGCCGATGGACGACGCCACCGATCGCACGCTGCGAGCCCTGGGCCTGCATGAGGCGCCTCGCGAGCATCCGCTGCTGTATCCGGGCGCGTGGCCCGCGGAGTCCGGGCTCCTGGTCGGGGACCGCTTCCTGCCGCTGCAGCGGCTGGTGTACGAGGACCGCACGCCGGTCTTCGCCATCGGCTCCAACGGGTGCCCGGGGCAGCTCAGGCACAAGATGACGGAGTTCGGGATCGGGTCGCCGCTGCCGATGGTCAAGGCCCGGGTGACGGGCGTCGACGCCGGCGTCTCGGCGCACGTGAGCCGCATGGGGTATGTGTCGGCCTCGCCGGTCGGTGCCCCGGACACCGTGCGGGAGCTGTTCGTCCTGTGGCTCGACGCCGAGCAGCTCGCGGTGATCGACGCGAGCGAGGGCGCGCCGGTGCCGGGCGGCAACTTCGACCGGGCCTGGCTGCCGTCGCCCGACATCCGGATCGACCTCGCGGACGGCACGCGCCTGCCCGGGGCGTACGCCTACGTCAACCGGCACGGTGTCCTCCACGACGGCACGGGCACGCCACGCACGCACCCGGGTGAGCGGGAGCTGCTGACGGAGCTGCTCGTCGGGCTGCCGCGGCTGCGGGAGCTGTTCGGTGTCGTGCCCGAGGAGTTCTGCGCGCGGGCCCGCGGGGACCGGCGGCTGTGCGAGCGGGGAACGCGGCTGTTCATCGAGGAGAAGCTGGTGACGGCCTCCGGTCTCGAACGGTACGTGGCAGCCTCGGCGCGGGCTCAGCAGAGCGGGAGCCCGGGGACCGGCGCGTCGTTGTCGCCGCCCTTGACGTAGACGTCGCTGACCCAGACGTTCGTGTTGCCGCTGTCGTCGTCGGTCTTCGCCCACCAGACGTTGGTCCACTCCCCGGAGGTTTCGCGGCGGCCCAGGTTCTGCTGGCAGTAGAAGTAGTTGGTGCCCGCTTTGAGGATGCCGACTTTGGTGCCGGAGGCGGTGTAGGAGTCGGCGGTCTTCCAGACCTGGCAGTTGTACTTGCCGCCGCCGATGGGGTGGCAGGCCGGGGCCGGGGTGGTCGGACCGTCGGAGGCGGCGCCGTCCGGGGTCTCTGCGCCGGTGGCGCCACTGGTGTCGCCGCCGGGGGCCTTGGCGGGGGCGGAGCTGGTCGCCCCGCCGGTGGGCTCGGGGTCCTTCTTGCCGCCGGGCTTCGCGGTCGGGTCCGTGCGCTTGTCGTCGGCCTCGGGCGTGGACCTCGGGGCGTTCGAGCCGTCCGCGCCGCCGGGCTCGGAGGGCCCGGCGTGCGTACCGGCGGTGCCGGTTCGTGCGGCGGTGTCCTTGCCGCCGGAGTCGCCTGAGTCAGCCGAGTCGCCGAGGAGCGCGACCGTGGTCCCGGCGGCGGCGAGCACGACGGTGACGGCCGCGGCGGCGAGCAGCACGCGCGCCTTGCGCCGGGGCGCGGCACGGTCGGCGTTCACCGGGGCGGTGGCAGCGGAGGCACCGGGGGCGGTGGTGCCGGGATCGGCCGGACCGAAGCCCTGGGGGGCGGTGCCCGGGCCCTGCGGGCCGATGCCTTGCGGTGTCGGGTGGACTTGCGGTGCCGGGTGGACTTGCGGTGCCGGGTGGACTTGCGGTGCCGGGTGGACTTGCGGTGCCGGGTGGCCGGGGCCGGTGTGCCCCGGCCCGCCGTCACCCGCGGTCCCCGCCGCATCTGCGGCTCCGAACACGGCTGCCGTGCCGGAGCCGGCTGGGTTCGTGCCCTCCTGAGGCCCGCCGCCGCCCTGCTGCGGGGGGCCGAACCCCGGCGGTACCGACGGAACGCTGCGTTCCGTCTCCGCGCGTGGGGGCGTGGCCGCGGAGCCCCGCAGGGTGGACGTCGGCGTGTCCGTGCCGCTCGTGTCCGCGACCGCCTGGAGCAGTTCGCGGGCCTGGACTGCCTTCGGGCGGGACTCGGGGCGCTTGTCCATCAGCCGCTGGAGGACGGGCGCGAGGGAGCCGGCGCGGTGGGGCTCGGGCAGCGGCTCGGTGACGATCGCGGTGAGCGTGGAGAACGTGGACGTGCGGCGGAAGGGCGAGGATCCTTCGACGGCCGCGTACAGCGTGGCGCCCAGGGCCCAGATGTCGGAGGCGGGGCCCGGGTCGGCGCCCTGCGCGCGCTCGGGGGCGAGGTAGTCGAGGGAGCCGACGAGTTCGCCGCTGCGCGTGAGGTGCGTGGCCGAACCGTCCCCCGGATCGTCCATCGTGGCGATACCGAAGTCGGTGAGGACGACCCGGCCCGAGCGGTCGAGCAGGATGTTGGCCGGCTTCACGTCCCGGTGCAGGACGCCGGCGCGGTGGGCGGCGGCCAGGGCGTCCATGACCTTCGCGCCGATGCCGGCGGCCTCGCCCGGGTCCAGCGTGCCGCGCTCGCGCAGGACGTCGTCCAGGGACGGCCCGTCGACCAGTTCCATGACGATGATCGGGCGGCCGTCGACCTGGGCGATGTCGTGCACGGAGATGACGCCGGGGTGGCGCACCCGGGCCGCAGCACGCGCCTCGCGCCGCATCCGCAGCTGCAGATCGGCCAGTTCGGGACCGGCCGCGTCGGTGTAGGTGCGCAGCTCCTTGACCGCGACCTCACGGCCGAGGACCTCGTCGAGGGCCTTCCAGACGATGCCCATGCCGCCGCGTCCCAGCGCCTCCATGACGCGATAGCGGCCGGCCAGCAGTCGTCCGGTCCCGTCCGCCTGCCCGTGCTCCCCCGTTGACACCACTGCCCCGTTCCTGTCACCCCGCCCTGATGCGCCGGCGGCCGACACCGCCAGTGCGTGGCGTACAGACTACGGGGCAGTGGTGACGGCGACGGCCGCAGGTGACGGCTGTGACAGGGCCGGTACGCGCCGTCCGATCCGCCGTGCGGACGGTGTCAGACGGACGCCGTCAGGTCACCGCGCCGGGGTGCCGCGAAGGACTCCAGGTCCGCGCGGGTCAGGCCGGCCAGGCGGGCGACCTCGCCGTTGTCCAGGGCGCCGCAGTCCAGGCCGCGCAGCAGGTAGCCGCTGAGGGCCTTGGCGGTGGCGGGCTCGTCCATGACGTCGCCGCCGGTGCGGTTGGCGTAGCGGGACAGACGGGCGGCGGCCTGCTCGTAACCCTCGCGGTAGAAGGCGAAGACGGCCGCGTAGCGGGTGGGGATGTGACCGGGGTGCATGTCCCAGCCCTGGTAGTAGGCGCGGGCCAGGGCGCGGCGGGTGAGGCCGTAGTGCAGGCGCCAGGCGTCGTGGACCTTGGCGGTCGGGCCGACCGGCAGGACGTTCGTCGAGCCGTCCGAGACGCGTACGCCGGTGCCGGCCGCAGCGACCTGCATGACGGCCTTGGCGTGATCCGCCGCGGGGTGGTCGCTCGCCTGGTGGGCGGCGGAGACGCCGAGACAGGCGCTGTAGTCGAAGGTGCCGTAGTGCAGGCCGGTGGCGCGGCCCTCGGCGGCCTGGATCATGCGGGCGACGGTGGTGGTGCCGTCGGCGGCGAGGATGGACTGGCTGGTCTCGATCTGGATCTCGAAGCCGATCCGGCCCGGTTCGAGACCGTGGGTCTTCTCGAAGGCGTCCAGCAGCCGCACCATGGCGGTCACCTGCTCGGCGTACGTGACCTTGGGCAGGGTGAGCACCAGCCCGCCGGGCAGGCCGCCGGCCTCCATCAGGCCGGTGAGGAAGATGTCGAGGGTGCGGATGCCCCGGGCGCGGACGGGTGCTTCCATGCACTTCATGCGGATGCCCATGTACGGGGCGGCGGTGCCGTCCTCGTAGGCCTCGGCGACGATCCGGGCGGCGCGGGCGGCGGCCTCGTCCTCCTCGGCGTCGGGGCGGTTGCCGTAGCCGTCCTCGAAGTCGACGCGCAGGTCCTCGATCGGCTCGCGCTCCAGCTTGGCGCGCACGCGTGCGTGGACGGGCTCGGCGAGTTCGTCGGAGAGGCCGAGGACGGCGGCGAAGGACGCGGCGTCCGGGGCGTGTTCGTCGAGGGCGGCGAGGGCGCGGTCGCCCCAGGAGCGGATCGTGTCGGCGGCGAAGGCGTCGCCGGGTACGTAGACGGTGTGGACGGGCTGGCGGGTGCCGGGGTCTCCGGGGTAGCGGCGCTCCAGCTCGGCGTCGACCGGCGCGAGGGAGGCGCTGATCTCGTCGCTGACGGCGCCCGCGAGGCTGGTCGCCACCTTCTCCTGCTGGCCCTGACCCATTCCGAGACCCTCCTGTTTTCCGCTGTACGGAATCAACAATCCGTAGAGCGAAGTTATCGGCCGACCTTCGCCCTGGTCAACACCGTCGTGCAGTGGGATTGCCCATCCTCCACCCATGATCACCGCCGACCCGCCCTCATCTTCCGTATTCAGAAGGCAAGCTTCATCCTGACGTGCAAGGGGAGGGAGACCACGTGCCGAACGAGGCCGGAGTGACGCGCCGCCACGGGCTCAAGGCAGCGGCGGCCGCCGCCATCGCAGGACCGCTGCTCACCACCGCGGGCCCCACACCGCCGGCTTCCGCCGACGAGCACCCGGGCGCCCTGAACGTCATGACGTTCAACGTCCGTTTCGGGACCGTCGTCGACAGGACACCGCGCTGGGACGTGCGCCGGCCGGTGATGCGAGAACTGCTGCGCCGCGACCTACCGCACCTCATCGGCACCCAGGAAGGGCTCTACCGGCAAGTGCGCGCGATCGAGAAGGATCTCGGCGGGCACTACGACTGGATCGGCACCGGACGCGGGGGCGGCAGCAAGGACGAGTTCATGGCGGTCTTCTACGACACGCGCAGACTCGAACCGATCGAGTTCGATCACTTCTGGCTGTCCGACACCCCGTACACGATCGCCTCGAACACCTGGGACGCGGACTGGCTGCGCATGGTGACCTGGGTCCGCTTCGCGGATCTCGCCGACGGAGGACGGGAGTTCTACGTGCTCAACACTCACCTGGACAGCGTCAGCCAGTACGCGCGGGAGCGCGCGGCGGGGCTCATCGGCGAGACGATCGCCGGGTGGGACCGGTCGTCACCGGTCATCGTCACCGGAGACTTCAACGCGGCCGCCCACGACAACCGGGTGTACGACCTCATGCTGGACATCGGGCTGGTGGACGCCTGGGACGCGGCGGCCTCGCGGAGTCCGGCGTACGGGACGCACCACGGCTACCGGAGGCTCAGGCCCGGCGGGCGGCGCATCGACTGGATCCTCACCACGCCCGGGGTGACCACGCACTGGGCCGGGATGAACACCTTCAGCATGGACGGGACGTATCCGAGCGACCATCTGCCGGTGCAGGCCTCGATGACCCTGGGATGAGAAGAGGCCCCCGTGACCGTTCGAGCGTGCATTCGAGCGGTCACGGGGGCCTTTCACAGCCGGGGGCGATCAGCCCTTGCGGGTCTTGATCTCCTCGGTCAGGGCCGGGACGACGTCGAAGAGGTCGCCGACGACGCCGTAGTCGACGAGGTCGAAGATCGGGGCCTCGGCGTCCTTGTTGATCGCCACGATGGTCTTCGAGGTCTGCATACCGGCGCGGTGCTGGATCGCGCCGGAGATGCCGTTGGCGATGTACAGCTGCGGCGAGACGGACTTGCCGGTCTGGCCGACCTGGTTGGTGTGCGGGTACCAGCCGGCGTCCACCGCGGCACGCGAGGCACCGACAGCGGCACCGAGGGAGTCGGCGAGCGCCTCGATGACCGCGAAGTTCTCCGCGCCGTTGACGCCACGGCCACCGGAGACCACGATCGCGGCCTCGGTCAGCTCCGGACGGCCCGTCGACTCACGCGGCGTACGGCCGGTGACCTTGGTGCCGGTGGCCTGTGCGGAGAAGGTCACGGACAGGGCCTCGACGCTACCTGCGGCCGGGGCGGCCTCGACGGCGGCGCTGTTGGGCTTGACCGTGATGACCGGGGTGCCCTTGGCGACACGGGACTTGGTGGTGAAGGACGCGGCGAACACCGACTGCGTGGCCACCGGGCCCTCGTCGCCGGCCTCCAGGTCGACGGCGTCGGTGATGATGCCGGAGCCCAGACGCAGCGCCAGACGGGCGGCGATCTCCTTGCCCTCGGCGGAGGACGGCACCAGCACGGCGGCCGGGGACACGGCCTCGTGCGCGGCCTGGAGGGCGTCGACCTTCGGTACGACCAGGTAGTCGGCGTACTCGGCGGCCTCGTGCGTGAGGACCTTGACCGCGCCGTGCTCGGCGAGGGCGGCGGCGGTGTCGCCGGCGCCGTTGCCCAGCGCGACGGCGACGGGCTCGCCGATGCGGCGGGCCAGGGTCAGCAGCTCCAGGGTGGGCTTGCGGACGGCGCCGTCCACGTGGTCGACGTAGACGAGAACTTCAGCCATGGGACTTCTTCTCTCCTGCTTGCGAAAGATGAGGGGCGGTCAGCGAAAGGGCTCAGATGAACTTCTGGCCCGCGAGGAACTCAGCGAGCTGCTTGCCGCCCTCGCCCTCGTCCTTGACGATCGTGCCCGCGGTGCGGGCCGGACGCTCGGCCGCGCCGTCGACGGTGGTGTAGGCGCCCTCCAGACCGACCTCCTCGGCCTCCAGGTCGAGGTCGGACAGGTCCCAGGACTCCACCGGCTTCTTCTTGGCGGCCATGATGCCCTTGAAGGACGGGTAGCGGGCCTCGCCCGACTGGTCGGTCACCGACACGACCGCCGGGAGGGAGGCCTCCAGGTTCTCCGAGGCGGCGTCGCCGTCGCGGCGGCCCTTGACCGTGCCGTCCTCGACGGAGACCTCGGAGAGCAGGGTGACCTGCGGAACGCCCAGGCGCTCGGCGAGCAGCGCGGGCACGACGCCCATGGTGCCGTCGGTGGAGGCCATGCCGGAGATGACGAGGTCGTAGCCGGCCTTCTCGATCGCCTTGGCCAGGACCAGGGAGGTGCCGATGGCGTCGGTGCCGTGGATGTCGTCGTCCTCGACGTGGATCGCCTTGTCCGCGCCCATGGACAGCGCCTTGCGCAGGGCGTCCTTGGCGTCTTCGGGGCCCACCGTCAGAACGGTGATCTCCACGTCGTCGTCGGAGTTCTCGGAGATCTGCAGCGCCTGCTCGACCGCGTACTCGTCGAGCTCGGAGAGCAGACCGTCCACGTCGTCCCGGTCGACGGTCAGGTCATCGGCGAAGTGCCGGTCGCCAGTGGCGTCGGGCACGTACTTCACAGTGACAACGATCCTCAAGCTCACGCCGGCTCTCCTACTGCATCGTCATTTCCATGCTGCCTACTTGCAGGCAGCATAGGCGCCTCTAGCGTCCGATCCCGGTCGGGGCGAACCCACGCCCCGAGCGAAATATTACTCGTCAGTACACCCAGTTCGTTCCCGCTAAGCAAGCGCTTTGAACTGTGACCTTCGCAACGCAGCGTAACCGGAACTCGACGGTCACGCAGCCCGGGGGGCGCCCCGCTCAGTCGCCCAGACGCTGGAAACGTCCCTGGTGGTAGAGGAGGGGACGACCGGTGCCCGTGGGGTCGCCGTGCACGACCTCGGCGAGCACGATCCGGTGGTCCCCGGCGGGCACGCGCGCGACGACCCGGCCCACCAGCCAGGCGAGCACACCGTCGAGGACGGGAACGCCCTCGGGCCCTTCCCGCCAGGCGGTGGGCGGGCCGAAGCGGTCGGCACCGCTGCGGGCGAAGGTGGCGGCCAGCTCCTGCTGGTGCTCACCGAGGATGTGAACACCGACGTGGTCCGCCACCGCGATCGCGGGCCAGCTGGAGGCGCCGGTGCCGACCCCGAAGGACAGCAGGGGCGGTTCGGCGGAGACGGACGTCAGGGAGGTCGCGGTGAAGCCCACCGGGCCCGCATCACCACGAGCGGTGACGACGGCGACTCCCGCCGCGTGCCGCCGGAAGACCGAGCGCAGGAGGTCGGGCGTGGCGAGGAGGTCCGCAGGCATGGGGTCAGGCTGACGATAACTGGTACGCGCAGTCAAGTTCGTTCCGTGATGTGGGAGATGACTCACGGACGGCGTCACGCCGGTCACACCGCCTCCCCCAGCGCGGCGATCACGTCGGCCTTGCGCGGCTGCCCGGTGGCGCGCCGCACCACCCGGCCGTCGGCGTCCAGGACCAGCACGGTCGGGGTCTTGAGGATGTCCAGGCGCCGCACCAGGTCGAGGTGGGCCTCGGCGTCGATCTCGACGTGGGTCACGCCCGGGACCAGGCCGGCGACCTCGCCGAGGACCCGCCGGGTCGCCCGGCAGGGCGCGCAGAACGCGCTGGAGAACTGCACGAGCGTGGCCCGCTCGCCGAGTTCCGCGCCCAGTTCCGCCGCATCGAGCCGCTTGCCGTCGTCGCGCCCGCGCACCCGTACTCTCCCGCTCCGCCGCCGTTGCAGCACTCCGTAGACGCTCGCCGCCGCGAGCACCGCCACGCACACCACCAGTCCGGTCATCACCTGCTGCAAGCGTTCACGAGACCGCAAAGATTCCCGGCCCCGCCACCCGGCCCTGCTGCGGAATGCTTGGTTCCCATGGACATCGATGCGAGGGGGCCGCGTTTCGGCGCGGCCGTCACGGCCGCCGTCCTGGCGGTCGTTCTGGTCACCGGGAGCGCCTGGCTGCTGGCCTGGCAGACACTGGCCTTCCTGCTCGGCGCGGTGGGCGGCGTCGGACGCTCCCCGTACGGCTTGCTGTTCGCCAAGGCCGTTCGGCCGCGGCTGGGGCCGCCGACGGCGTTCGAAGCGCCCGAACCGCCGCGCTTCGCCCAGGTGGTGGGGCTGCTTTTCGCCGGACTCGGGCTCGTCGGCTCCACCCTGGGTCCCGGCTGGCTGGGACTCGCGGCGACCGGCGCCGCGCTCGCCGCCGCGTTTCTCAATGCTGCGTTCGGGTACTGCTTGGGCTGCGAGTTGTACCTGCTCGTGCGGCGGGTTGCGGTCCGGGCGGAGTAATGGGCGCGCAAAAGCCCGAGGTGGGAACCGGCGGGCGACGTGACGAGAATCTCGCCGCCGCCGGGCACGAGGGCTGGCTACCCGGCCGTTCTTCGGGCACGATCTGCGACAAGCCGTAAACCTACGGCTGCGTAACTTTCCACTGGGAATCCCTTCCCAGGCAGAGCAGGAAGGGTCCGGCCCGCCCATGGCAGAGCTCGTCTACCGTCCCGTCGTCGGTTTCGCCCGCACGCTGTTCAAGGTGTGGGACCTCAAGATCGACCTCCAGGGTTCGGAGAACATCCCGCGCTCGGGCGGCGCCGTGCTGGTGAGCAATCACATCAGCTACCTGGACTTCGTCTTCGACGGTCTGGCGGCGCTGCCGCAGAAACGTCTCGTGCGTTTCATGGCGAAGGAGTCCGTCTTCCGGCACCGCATCTCCGGTCCGCTGATGCGCGGGATGAAGCACATTCCCGTGGACCGCAAGCAGGGCGAGGCCGCCTACGCCCATGCACTGGACTCACTGCGGTCGGGCGAGATCATCGGGGTCTTCCCGGAGGCGACGATCTCGCAGTCGTTCACGCTGAAGAGCTTCAAGTCGGGCGCGGCGCGCCTGGCCCAGGAGGCCGGCGTCCCGCTGATCCCGATGGCGGTGTGGGGCACGCAGCGGCTGTGGACGAAGGGCCAGCCGCGCAACTTCAAGCGCAGCCACATCCCCATCACGATCCGGGTGGGCGAGGCGATCGAGGCCTCCCGCGACAAGTACGCGGGCGCCATCACGCGCCAGCTGCGCGAGCGCGTCCAGGAACTCCTCGAGGCCGCCCAGCGCGCCTACCCCGTCCGCCCGAAGGGCCCGGACGACACCTGGTGGATGCCGGCCCACCTCGGCGGCACGGCGCCCACGCCGGAGCAGGTGCGGGCGGCCGAGAGCCACTGACGCCCCCCGCCCGGCCGGAGCTCAGGCGGAGGACTCCGGAGCGCGGACGGCGATGTCCGCTCCCGGACTGAACTTCGCGAGCAGCTCGGCGAGTTCCGCGGCGGCGGCCGTCACCTCGGCGACCGGCATCGGCGCCAGGCTCTCCAGCAGGAAGATTCCGGACGTCGTCCGCTCGGTGAGCCGGGTGCGCGGGCCCTGGCGCCAGTTCCAGCGCCGGCAGGTCACGCCCGCGTCGTCGCGCCACACGACTTCGCCCGCGTCGGGGTGCTCGACGGTCTCCTCGCCCCCGGCGACGGTCACGAAGTCCTCCTCCCCCGTGGCACGGATCAGCCGCATGCCGCCCTCGATGCGGTCGATGTCCTCGCCGCCAACGGGGATCAGATGGGCGACGGAGATGGCGTTGTAGAGGTCGACCAGCAGGTTGATGCGGGGCAGCCCGGCCTCCGAGAGGGCCCGCCTGGCCAGCGCCTCCGCGGAGTTGCGGGTGCGGGACGGCTTCGAACCGAACGCCGTGTAGGTCTCGCGCCATGCGGCCATGTGCGGGTCCTCGCACGGGGCGCGGCCGTCCAGTCGTACGGCGAGGCGGCGCGCCGCGTCGTCCAGCAGGGCCGAACCGGCATCACTGCTCGGGCCGTTGACCAGGCCGTGTGCCTCGATCGCGACGTGCGTGAAACCGGGAGCCAGTGCGCGTACGTCGTCGGACACGGTCAGGGTGAGCGTCATGATCGCCTTGCCTCAGAGTGCGGTGGGGAGCGTCTGCCACAGGTGGAGCCGGTCGCGCGCTGCCGTGAGCGTGTCGAGCACGACCGGATGCGGTGCAGCATACAAGACTGGATAGTCCAGTTCATTGGACGCCAGGTCGGGCACGAAGGCCAGCCGCTCACCATCGAGACGGAACTGGGCGTCGACACCGGGCTTGTTGCCCCGGGGGTCCTGCCGGTGCCACGCGCCGTTGAACCGCACGGCGACCAGGCCGTGCACCACGTCGAGCTTCTGGTAGCACAGCGCGGTGGGGATGTCCTCGGCCCGGAGCAGGGCGGCCAGCGCGTGGGCCTTGGCGTAGCAGATGCCGGTGCGCTGCTCCAGGACGTCGGAGGCGCGCCAGGTGACGCGGAGATCACCGGAGTCCTGCGAGTGCGGGATGGTGTCGCGAACGAACTCGAAGGCCGCCCGTGCATAGTCATACGAGTCGGCCACCCCGTCGGCGAGCCTCGCCGCCGTTCCCCGCACGAGCGGATGGCGATGGTCGATTGCCTCGTCAGCGACGAGATACGCGGATAGGTCGGGCGCCTGCTGAATCAGTTGCATGACGGCAGAGCGTAAGAAGAGACCACTTTCCTCGTCAATTCATTTACACTCTGCCGCATAGCTATGCGTTTAGCGGGCCATCTCTTCCTTCAGCGCCGCCAGGAACGCGTCCACGTCGTCCTCGGTCGTGTCGAAGGCGCACATCCAGCGGACGTCACCCGCGGCTTCGTCCCAGAAGTAGAAGCGGAACCGCTTCTGGAGACGCTCGCTCACGTCGTGGGGCAGGCGGGCGAAGACCGCGTTGGCCTGCACCGGGTAAAGGATCTCCACACCGTGCACGGCCCGCACGCCCTCGGCGAGCCGCTGGGCCATCTCGTTGGCGTGACCGGCGTTGCGCAGCCACAGGTCCCGGGCGAGCAGGGCCTCCAGCTGCACCGACACGAAGCGCATCTTGGAGGCGAGCTGCATGGACAGCTTGCGCAGGTGCTTCATGTGACTGACGGCGTCCTGGTTGAGGACCACGACGGCCTCGCCGAACAGGGCGCCGTTCTTCGTGCCGCCCAGCGAGAGGATGTCGACGCCGGCGGCGTTGGTCAGCGTCCGCATCGGGACGTCCAGGGTGGCGGCGGCGTTGGCCAGCCGGGAGCCGTCCAGGTGCACCTTCATGCCGTGCGCGTGGGCGTGCTCGCAGAGGGCGCGTATCTCCTCCGGCGTGTAGACCGTGCCCAGCTCGGTGGCCTGGGCGATGGAGACCACCTGCGGCATCGCCCGGTGCTCGTCGTCCCAGCCGTACGCCTGCCGGTCGATCAGCTCGGGCGTGAGCTTGCCGTCGGGCGCCGGAACGGTCAGCAGCTTCAGGCCGCCGACCCGCTCCGGGGCCCCGCACTCGTCGACGTTGATGTGCGCGCTCTCCGCGCAGATCACCGCGCCCCAGCGGTCGGTGACCGCTTGGAGCGCGACGACGTTCGCGCCGGTGCCGTTGAAGACCGGGAACGCCTCGGCCGTGGGCCCGAAGTGGCTGCGGATCACCTGCTGGAGGTTCTCGGTGTAGGCGTCCTCGCCGTACGCGACCTGGTGCCCGCCGTTGGCCAGAGCCAGGGCCGCGAGCACCTCCGGGTGGGTCCCGGCGTAGTTGTCGCTGGCGAAACCGCGGACCTCGGGGTCGTGATGACGACGGGCGTCGGTCTTCGGCGGGTTCACGGCTTCTCGGTGAGCCACAGACGGTTTCCGTTCACTTCGGCGGCGGGCTTCTCCCAGACCTTGGTGATGGCCTCGGCCAGGTCCTTGACGTCGGTGAAACCCGCGAACTTCGCGTTGGGCCGATCGGCGCGCATCGCATCGTGGACCAGCGCCTTCACCACCAGGATCGCAGCCGCCGACGTCGGCCCCCCGGAGCCCCCGGCCTTGCGGAAGTAGTCCGCCATGGCCAGCGTCCACGCCTCGGCGGCCGCCTTTCCGGCGGCGTACGCGGCGTTGCCCGCGGTGGGCTTGGTGGCTCCGGCGGCGCTGATCAGCACGTACCGGCCGCGGTCGCTGCGCTGCAGTGCCTCGTGGAACGCGAGGGATGTGTGCTGCACCGTGCGGACCAGCAGCATCTCCAGGAAGTCCCAGTCGTCGAGGCTGGTCCGGGTGAAGGTCTCGCTGCCGCGCCAGCCGCCGACGAGGTGGACCAGGCCGTCGACGCGGCCGAAGTCCTTCTCGATGCGGGTGGCCCAGTCGCGGGTCGCCCCCAGGTTCAGCAGATCGACCGTGTCACCGGTGACGGTGGCACCGCCGGTCGCGTAGCTCGCCGCGTCCACCGCCTCCGCCAGCCGCTCCGGATCGTTGTCCGATCCGATGACCGTCGCACCCGCCTCGGCCAGCCTGAGCAGTGCGGCCCGGCCGGCGGGCCCGCCGGCTCCGGCCACCGCGATCACCGCACCGCTGAGCGCCCCGTTCCCCATGATCTTCGCCTCCTGAGCAGTGTCCTCGGTACGCCGATCGCTCATGCGGCGATCCGCTCGGCGCTGTCCGCCGTGATGCCCTTGGTGGAGGCGATCACGTTCTTCAGCTTCTTGGACAGTGCCTCATAGAACATGCTCAGCGGAAACTCGTCCGGAAGCACGTCATCGACGAGTTTGCGCGGCGGCTGCGTCGTGTCCAGGGCGTCGGGGCCCTTGGCCCACTTGGAGCCCGGGTGCGGGGAGAGATAGGTGGAGACCAGCTCGTACCCGGCGAACCAGTGGACCAGCTTCGGACGGTCGATGCCGTCGCGGTACAGGTCCTCGATCTCGGCGCACAGCTGGTTGGTGACCTGCGGGGCGCGCTCCCAGTCGATGGTGAGCTTGTTGTCGGTCCAGCGGACGACGTCGTGCTTGTGCAGGTACGCGAAGAGGAGCTGGCCGCCCAGTCCGTCGTAGTTTCGCACCCGCTCGCCGGTGACCGGGAAGCGGAACATGCGGTCGAAGAGGACCGCGACCTGCACGTCACGGGCCTGCGGAACGCCTTCCCCGGCCAGCTTCACGGCCTCCTTGAAGGCGGTGAGGTCACAGCGCAGCTCCTCCAGGCCGTACATCCAGAACGGCTGGCGCTGCTTGATCATGAAGGGGTCGAAGGGCAGGTCACCGTGGCTGTGGGTGCGGTCGTGGACCATGTCCCACAGGACGAACGCCTCCTCGCAGCGCTTCTGGTCGTGGACCATCGCGGCGACGTCCTCGGGCAGCTCCAGGCCCAGGATGTCGACGGCGGCGTCGGTCACGCGGCGGAAGCGGGCGGCCTCGCGGTCGCAGAAGATGCCGCCCCACGTGAACCGCTCCGGGGCCTCGCGCACGGCGATGGTCTCGGGGAAGAGGACGGCGGAGTTGGTGTCGTAGCCGGAGGTGAAGTCCTCGAACTTGATGCCGCAGAACAGCGGGTTGTCGTAGCGGGTGCGCTCCAGCTCGGCCAGCCAGTCCGGCCAGACCATGCGCAGCACGACCGCTTCGAGGTTGCGGTCCGGGTTGCCGTTCTGCGTGTACATCGGGAAGACGACGAGGTGCTGGAGACCGTCCGCACGGTGCGCGGCGGGCTGGAAAGCCAGCAGCGAGTCGAGGAAGTCGGGCACCTGGAAGCCGCTGTCGGCCCACCGGGTCAGGTCCTTGACCAGGGCCTCGTGATAGGCGCCGTCGTGCGGGAGCAGCGGGGAGAGCTCCAGGACGGCGTCGGCGACCTGGCGGACCGCGATCTCGGCCTCGGCCGGTTCGGGCGCGCCCTCGGCGTCGAAGTCGATCGACCCGTCCTTGGACTGCCATGGCCGGATCCGCTCCACGGCATCCTTGAGCACGGGCCATGCCGGGTGCTCGACCACCCTGGCCACGGGAGGAAGACCTTCCTCCGAACCCACCTGCACAAGAATTTCCGTCATGTCCCACCTTCCACGGGAGAATCTCACGTATGCAGACCGTATACACACGAGGTTCCTCCCAGCAAGGGCGAACCCGGGAAATTATCCTGCCCGACCCTGTGCTTCACCGCACTTTTTCCTGTCGGTCACGCTTGTGCCCGGATGTGCGGCGACCATGCCCTCACTCTCTGCACAGGGCGGGTCCAGGCGATACGGTCAGGGGGGCCGTCAGGCCTGCCACCAGTGCCGCCTGTCGACGGAAGAGAGTCGCGCCTTGAACTTCCTCACCATCGGTCACCGCGGAGTCATGGGTGTGGAACCCGAGAACACCCTCCGATCCTTCGTCGCCGCCCAGGAGGCGGGCCTGGACGCCATCGAACTCGATCTGCATCTGAGCAAGGACGGCGCGCTCGTCGTCATGCACGACACGGATGTGGACCGCACGACCGACGGCACCGGGCCGATCGCCGAGAAGACCCTCGCCGAGCTGCGGGCCCTGGACGCGGGCCGGGGCGAGCGGGTCCCGGTCTTCGAGGAGGTTTTGGAGGCCGTGCAGTCGCCGCTCCAGGCGGAGATCAAGGACGCGCAGGCGGCGCGCGCCCTGGCCGAGGTCATGAACGAGCGCGGGCTGGCGGGCCGCGTGGAGGTGTCCTCGTTCCACGACGAGGCGATCGCCGAGATCAAGCCCCTGGTGCCGGGGGTGCGCACCGCGCTGATCGCCAGCCGCTACGGCACCGACATCGTGGACCGCGCCGTCCAGGCCGGCGCCGAGACCGTCTGCCTGAACATCCGCCGGCTGACCCTGGAGATCGTGGAGCGGGCCCGCAAGGCCGACCTGAGGATCATCGGCTGGGTGGTGAACACGCAGGACCAGCTGCGGCTCGTCCGGGCGTTCGGTCTGGACGGCGCGACCACCGACCACCCGGACATCAAGCGCACGGGCCGTTTCACGGCCTAGCCGCTAGGCGAGCTCCTTGACCAGCAGCTCGAACTGCAGGTCGTCGCGCTGCGGAACACCGAAGCGCTCATCGCCGTACGGGAACGGAGTCATCCGTCCCGTACGGCGGTAGCCGCGCCGCTCGTACCAGGCGATGAGGTCCTCGCGTACGGAGATCACGGTCATCTGCATCTCCCGCACACCCCAGGTCTCGCGGGCCTGCCGCTCCGCCTCCGCGATGATCACCTTGCCGAGGCCCGCGCCCTGGAGCCGGGGGCTGACGGCGAACATCCCGAAGTAGGCGTTCTCTCCCTGGTGTTCCAGCTGGCAGCAGGCGACGATCCCGCCGTCCCGCTCCACCGTGAGGAGCCGGCTGTCGGGCGACTTGATGACCTCCAGCACGCCCTCGGGGTCGGTGCGCTGCCCTGCGAGGATGTCCGCCTCGGTGGTCCACCCGGCCCTGCTGTCGTCGCCCCGGTACGCCGACTCGATCAGCGCGACCAGCTCGTCCACGTCGGCGTCGGTGGCGTCGCGGAAGGTCAGTGCGGTGGCGGCGGTCTCCATGGGCGTACGTCTCCGTTGCGGCTGCGAGGCTGGGCAGGGATGAGCGTAGCGCCACCACTAACCTCCGCTGCATGGTGCATGTACTCAGCAGCCGGATCCTGCTCCGCCCCACCGACCCCGAGCGGTCGCGCGCCTTCTACGGCGAGCAGCTGGGCCTCGCCGTGTACCGCGAGTTCGGCACGGGAGCCGAGCGCGGCACGGTCTTCTTCCTGGGCGGCGGCTTCCTGGAGGTCTCGGGCCGGTCCGAGACGCCCCCGGCGCCCGCCGTGCGGCTGTGGCTGCAGGTCGACGACGTGGCGGCGGCGCAGGAGGAGCTGCGGGCGAAGGGCGTGGAGATCGTGCGGCCGCCGGTGAAGGAACCCTGGGGGCTGGTCGAGATGTGGATCGCGGATCCCGACGGGACGCCGATCGTGCTGGTGGAGGTGCCGGCGGACCATCCCATCCGCTACCGGCCCGGCATCTGAGCCCGGCCCGGGCGGTGCTCCCAGCCCCGGTCGGTGCGGGTGAGTTCGCGAAAGCCCGCACCGGTCAGGAGGGCGGTCGTGGCGCCGCCGTCGGCGGGTTCGTAGGCGACGAGCCGGTCCACACCGCACAGCCTGAGCCAGTTGGCGGCCCGGGCGAGCAGCCAGTGCTCCAGGCCGGTGCCGTGCTCTGCCGGGTCGATGTGCAGGTTGCCGATGTCGGCGAGGCCGGAGGCGCGCGTGTGGCGTTCCGGGCGTGCCAGGGCGGTGTCGATCTCGACGAAGCCGAGCGCCTTTCCCCCGGCCCGGGCCGTGAAGCGGGTGCCGCACTCCCCCAGCGTGCGCTCGGCTGTGACACCCGGCCGGGGCTCGTGGGCCGGCAGGTCGGCCACCCGGGCGATCAGGATGACCTCGGTGTCTCCGGTGTGCCGGAACCCCGCGCGTTCGTAGAGGGCCCTGATGTGCGGCCAGTTGCGGGGCAGGCCGTAGACGAGCGGGGCGGGCAGTGCGCCGTCGGCGTACCGGACGCGGGGGTTCCAGCGGGCGAACCGTGCCAGGCACGCCCGCATCAGCAGGTCCGCCGCCGGCTCGGCGTCCGGCCAGAGGGGCGTCGCCGGGCGGTGGACGAACCAGTTGATCTCGGCGGCGTCCCGGTAGCTCTCCCCGACGTCGGCGTCGGCGCGGTAGCGCAGCAGGTGGGCCGCGGCGACGACGTACCGGCGCTGCTCGGCGACGAGCGTCGTCCGCTCGGCCACCCACGGGTCGGTGATGAACTCGCCGGGCCGCCGCTCCAGGTCGCCGAGGACGGTGTTCACGGAGACGGAGACGCCGGGGACGACGGCCGCCACGTGCATGGTGACCAGGTCGGTCAGCTGGTCGCGGTCGGTCTTGCGAAAGGGACGCACCTCGGGCGCGGGCATGGGAACCTCCGGGCAGGCTGAAGGAGCGGAGGCCGCCACGTGGTGCGGTACGGGGTGAGGGTACGCCGGGGCCGTTGTGGCACACCACCGGGTTTCCCCGGATGGCAGGGAGCCCTGCGGGCGGCTTAGCGTGCTGGAGGGGGCCCTCGGGGGCGAGGTCCCCGCCGCTCGCGGAAGGAACGCCATGAAGCTCGACGCACCGGTGACCAGCGGTCCCTGCTGGACCGAGCTGGGGACCAGTGACCTGGACGCGGCCCGGCGGTTCTACACGCGGCTGTTCGGCTGGCGGCCCGAGACGGACGCGCGCCAGGAGGCCGGCGGCTACACCGTCGCGCACCTCGGGGAAGCGGCCGTCGCCGCGCTCGCCCCGCTGTACCAGCCGTCGCAGCCGGTCGCGTGGAACGTGTCGTTCGCGGTGACCGACGCGGACGCCACCGGCCGTGCGGTGACGGAGGCGGGCGGGTCCCTGCTGTTCGGCCCGATGGACGTGTTCGACCTGGGGCGGTTCGCGGTGGCCGCCGATCCGGGCGGCGCCGTCTTCCAGCTGTGGCAGGCGGGGACCTTCCCGGGCGCCGGGCTGTTCAACGCGCCCGGTTCGCTGGGCTGGGTGGAGCTGATGACACGGGACCCGGAGGGGGCCGTGTCCTTCTACACGCGGGTGTTCGGCTGGACGGTCGCCCCGTCGGACCGCTACACCCAGTGGGGCGTGGGTGGCGCGGACTTCGGCGGCATGGTGACGATGGACGACAAGTTCCCGCCCGAGGTGCCGGCGCACTGGCTGCCGTACTTCGCCGTCGCCGACGTGGACGACACCACCGCTGTCGTCCAGCGGCACGGCACGGTCCTGATGGTGCCCACCTCCGTGCCCGACGGGCCGCGCATCGCGGTGCTGCGGGACCCGCAGGGGGCGGTGTTCGGCGTGTACCGGGCGGGCGACGAGGCCTGAGCCTGCGTCGTGGCACCTTGTCCGGCGGCACCACCACTGCCTGCCTCGGAGGTGGTCAGGCCCGCAGAACGCCGAGGCGCCCCTCCAGCTGGCTGAGCAACTCCCCCAGCAAGGCGGCGAGTTCACCTTGCTCGGGGCCGTCCACGCCGGACAGCACGGCCGTCTCGTAGGCGAGCTGGACGGGCAGGATCGCGTCGACGAGGTCGCGTCCGGCGTCGGTGAGGCGGAGGTGGACGACCCGGCGGTCACGCGTGTCGCCCCGCCGTTCGACCAGGCCGCGCTCGGTCAGCTGCTTCAGGCGTTTGGTGACGGCCGCTCCCGAGGAGAAGGTCTCCCTGGCCAGGTCCCCGGGCGTCAGTTCGTGCCCGGTACGCCGCAGCGCACCCAGCAGATCGAACTCGGGCCGGCTGAGTCCGGCCCGGCGCAGCGGAGCGTCCTCGGCCTGCTGCAGCAGGGCGGCGCAGCGGTTGATCCGCCCGATGATCTCCATCGGCCCGGTGTCGAGCCCGGGGTGCACGGCCTGCCACTGCCGGACGACGGCGGCGACGGTGTCGCCCCGGCGTTCGCCGCCCGGGAGACCCTCACCGGACGCGTCCTCCACCGCACCCCCTCCGGCCGTTGCCTCCTCGTCGGACGTCCGCCCCTCCGCCACCGGCTCTGCCCCGGTCCCCGGCTGCGGGGCAGGTCCCGCGTCGCTCCCCGTGGGCGATGGTCCTTCGGTCGGCGTCATGGCCGTGCGTCCTCCGTTTCGGTGGCCGGGTCCCGGTCCGGGAGCAGTCCCTGGCGTCGGGCCGTCGCCGCGAGCGTACGGTGTCCGGACTGTTCGACGAGCACGACCCGCTCCTGTGGCAGGGCCCGCTGCCACCATTCACCGGCGGCCGCGTCGGCCGTGGCGCGCAGCTCGGCCAGGGCGACGGCGAGGCCGCGACGGGCGGATTCCAGGGCCGCGGCGCCGGGGTCCGGTTCGGCCAGGAGGCGGGCGGCGTGTTCGCGGGCCCGGTCGGCGGCGGTCAGCGCCCGTTCCACGCGGGCGCCCGCACGCCGGTTGGTGACGGCCAGGGCGGCGACGAAACCGACCAGCGCACCGACGACGGTGTCCACGACCCGCTCCGCCATCAGCGCGCCGGGCTCCTGGTGCCCGGCGAACTCCGTGATGAGCAGGGCCATGGGCGTCACACAGACGCTGCCGAGCCAGTAGTTGCGGCTGATCAGCACCTCCGCGCCGAAGCTGAGCGCGAGGCAGCACAGCACGAGTGCCACCGGCCCCAGGTGCGCCAGCGGCACGACGGCGAGGAAGGCGAGCACGCCGACGACGTTGCCCACCACCCGCTGGACGGCCCGGCTCCAGGTCAGGGTGAGGTTCGCCTGGTAGAGGGAGGCGGCGGTGACCAGCGCCCAGTAGGGGCGGCCGATCCCGAGCGCGAGCGAGGCGTAGCCGGCGAGCGCGCAGCCGAGGGCGGTACGCACCGCGAGGGGGGCCAGCGGGCCGAGCCGCGCCCGGAGGGGCCGGGCGGCGTGGACTCCGAGCAGTTCGTCGGCTGCCGCGTCCGCCGGTCCGGCCTGCGGGACGGGGCCGGTGCCGCGCAGCGAGCCCGCCCACGCGCGCAGTCGCTCCGCGTCCGCCTCCGTCGGCGCCGCGAGGGCGACCTCGGCGCGGACGACGAGCCGTTCGAGGGCACGCCTGGTCCGGGATGGGGCGCTGGTGGACAGCAGCGACTGCCAGGCGGCCTGTACCGCGGCACAACCGGCGGCGCGGGCCCGGGCATGGCCCTCCCCCGTACCGCCGGTGTCGGCACACACGGCGGCGGCCTTCAGGGCGGCGGCGGTGGCGCGGCGTTCCGGTCCGTGCGGCCGGATGAGCGCGGGCGCCATGCAGACCAGCCAGGCCCAGCCCCCCGTCGCGGCGGTCAGGGCCAGGTGGCCGGGCACCTGGCCGAGGGTCTGCGGCGCGAACAGGGAGGCGGAGCTGACGAAGGTGAGGACGACGTTGCCGGGCGGGCCGACCCGGGTGGCGTCGCACAGCGCCTTCTGCGCGGCGGCCAGCAGCGCGCCGACGGTGACCAGGACGACGGCGCTGCCGGTGAGCGAGGCCGCGACCAGGGCCACGGCGACCCCGCCGAGCATGCCCAGCACCACCCTCGCGAGGACTCCGGCCCGGGCGGCGTACGGCCGGTTGTGGGCGTACAGCGCGCACAGGGATCCGGCCATCGCGTACATCACGAGGTCGGGCCGGCCGAGCGCCGAGAGGGTGAGGGCAGGTGGAGCGATCGCCGCGACGACACTCAGCGCGGGCTTGAACCAGATCTCCGAGGGGCTGCCGAGGCGCAGCACCCCCGCCAGCGGCAGGCGCCGGGCGGGTGGGGAGGCGGGGGTGGGTGCAGCACTGCTCATGAGAAACAAGATTAACAGGTGTTTTACCTGTAAACGATATCTCCTCACCTGGCGTGCTCCGTCGAATGCTCCCCGTGTACACCCTTGCGCTCGCGTGCGCGCCGCATGGCCCGGGCATCGAATGACCGACTGCCGAAGGGGGAGGTGCGCGTGCACGGACCGGCTTCGTCCGGCTGGCTGCTGGTGGCGCTCTGCGCGGCGACCGGCGCCTACTGCCTCGCGCGGATGCGCAGCGGCGCCGAGGGGCAGCGCAGCGCAGCGGGCGGCGAGGCGCTGATGGGTTTCGGGATGGCCGCGATGGCCGTGCCGGCGGCGGTGTTCACCCCTCCTTCGTGGGCGTGGCCCGTCTATGCGGCGGTGTTCGGGGCGGCGGGCGTGCACGCGCTGTGGGCGGCGCGGGCCGGCGCGCACCATCTCCACCACCTGGTGGGGGCCGCCGCGATGGTCTACATGTCCCTCGTCATGGCCGGCTCGCCCGCACACGCGCACGGTCGGGGCGGGTCGGGGGTCCCGCTCCTGACGGGGGCGCTGCTGCTGTACTTCGCCGGTTACGTGCTGCTGACCGGCGTGCGTCTGGTGCCGGTCGCGGCCGTGGCCGGGAGCGGCGGTTCCGCCGGGTGGGGCGACCGGCCGGAACTGGCGCGGGCCTGCCGGCTGTCCATGGGGATCGCGATGGTGGCGATGCTGCTGACCCTGTGAGCGGGAGCGGTCCGGAACACCCAACGGTTCCGTTGTCTGCGTCACTTCGACGGCACAAGTCGTACCCCGGAGCGTAGCCGCCCTCATAGGCTGCCCTCATGATGCTCACCGCCGCGCTGTTGCTGCTCGGCGCCCTGACCGCCGTGGCCGGCCCCCGGTTGCTCGCCCGGGCGGACTGGCCGGACCGTGAGCCGGTGGTGGCGCTGTGGGTGTGGCAGTGCGTCGTGGCGACCGTCCTCGTGTGCTGCGCGTTGTCGATGACGCTCAGCGCGGCCGCGGCCTGGCACGCGGTCGGCGGGCACCTCTTCGCGACGGCCCCGCGCGCGGTCGTCGAGGCCTACGTCCTCGGCACGGCGGGCCCCTGGGCGGCGACCACCGCCCTCGCGCTGGCCGGCGGCGGGTTGTGGAGCGCGGCGATGCTGCTCCGCGAGATCGGCCGGGCCCGCGCCGGGCGCCGCCGCCGACGGGCCGATCTTCTGGTCCGGGCTCCGCTGCTGCCGGGCGAGGTGGCCGTGTCGGGCCGGCTCGTCGTCCTGGAGAGCGAGCGGCCCGACGCCTGGTGGCAGCCCGGCGCTCCCCCGCAACTGGTCGTCACCACGGCCGCGTTGCTCCGGCTGAAGGGCCACCGGCTGGACGCAGTGCTCGCCCACGAGCAGGGCCACGCCCGGGCCCGGCACGACTGGCTGCTGAACTGCTCCTCGGCCCTGGCCGGCGGGTTTCCGCAGGTTCCGGTGTTCGCCGCGTTCCGTGACGAGATGCACCGCCTGGTCGAACTCTCCGCCGACGACACGGCGTCGCGCCGCTTCGGCCGTCTGACAACCGCCCTGGCCCTGGTCGAACTGAACGAGCACCGCGGCGTGTTCGGACCCTGCCCGACACCGCAGGCCCATGTCCCGGCCCGGGTGCACCGGTTGCTCACGCCGCCGGACCGGCTGACCGCGGCCCGGCGCCTGCGGCTGACGGCGGCGGCCGCGCTGGTGCCGGCGGTGCCGGTGCTGGTGGCGTTCGTACCGGGGTTGCGGGCGCTGGGATGACCGCCGGGGCCGCCGGGGTCCGGGCCGCGGCCGGCATCGGACGAGGCGTGTGCCCGGGCCCGGTTCGGCGGCTCTGGATGGCCGAAGCGGGTTGCCCGAGAGCCGAAGATCGTGGCCGTACTGGATCCGGACCCCCCGGTTCGGCGAGGATCGCTGTATGCACACCTCGTCCGTCGACGCCCCGCCCCGCCCGGAGCACCACGCCGTCGCCCGCTTCGCCGGCGTTCTGGCCCTGTGCTCGGTACTGCTGCTGACCCTCGTCGCGGCCAGATGGAGCCCGTTGATCGGCGCGGACGGAGACATCGCCGGCACCACCCACCGCTGGGCGGTCGACGAACCGGTCCTCACCCAGACGTGCCGCATCCTCACGGACTGGGTGTGGGATCCGTGGACGATGCGACTGCTGTGCGCTGCTGTCGTCGTGTGGCTGGTGGTGCGGCGGGCGGCCCGCTGGACGGCGTTGTGGCTGGCGCTGGCCGTCGCCCTCGGGACCGTGCTGCAGCAGGGCGTCAAGGCCGCGGTGGACCGCCCCCGCCCCGTGTGGCCCGATCCCGTCGACTCGGCCCACTACTCGGCGTTCCCGTCGGGCCACGCCATGACCGCCACGGTGGTGTGCGGCCTGCTGCTGTGGCTCCTGCGCCGGCACGGCGTCGGCCGGGCCGTGTGGCGTACGGCCGTGGCCGTGGCCGTCGTCTCCGTGGTCGGGGTAGGGCTGACCCGGATCTGGCTCGGCGTCCACTGGCCGTCGGACGTGGTGGGCGGCTGGCTGCTGGGGACGACGGTGGTCGCCGCAGCGGTGTGGGTGCACCGCCGCCGGCAGCCCTGACCCCGGGGACACCTCACCGGCCCTACCGCGCGGCCCGCCGCGCCCTCGCAGGGTCGCCGCGTGCCGGCCGTCGGTACCTGCGGGGGCAGGTGGCCCGAAGCCACCATCGGATCCGTCTGCTCGCCCGCCTCGGACGATCCCCCGTGTCGCCCGAGGCAGACGGCATCACCGGCCCAGACCTGACAGGCCGTGGCCGGACGCTCTGAGTATAGTTGGCTGGCAGCCAGTCAACACAGGAGTTACAGCATGTCTCCGCGTAGCGCCTCGGTCAATGAAGAGTTGCGGCGGCGCTCCCGGGAGCGGCTCCTGCAGGCTGCGGTCGAGCTGGTGGGCGAGCGCGGTTACGACGCGACGACCCTCGGCGACATCGCCGACCGAGCGGGTTCGGCCCGTGGTCTGGTGTCGTACTACTTCCCCGGCAAGCGCCAGCTGGTGCAGTCCGCCGTGCACCGGCTGATGCACCGCACGCTGGAGGAGGCGCTGGAGCGCGAGCCGCGCACCGAGGACGGCCGGGAGCGGATGGCCCGGGCCATCGACGCGATCCTGGGCCTGGCCCGGGACCGGCCCGTGCTGATGCGCCAGCACATGGCGGGGATCCTGCAGGCCGAGGGCTTCATGCAGTGCCCGGAGCAGCGGCGGCTGGCCGAGCTGCTGCGGGACACCATGGTCCGGCACGGTTCACCGGACGTCGACAGCGACTATCCGATGATGCGTGCCCTGCTGATGGGCGCCGTGTACGCGGCCCTGGTGCCGGGGGTGCCGATGCCGGTGCCGGTGCTGCGGGCCGAGTTGTTCAAGCGCTACCGGCTCGACTGGGAGCTGGGCCTCCCGCCGGAGACCGGAGTCTGCGGCGGGAGGGGCGACAAGGATCTGTCGCGGTTCTTCGCGACCGGGGCCGCACCGGAGTGCGGTCCGCCGGATCAGTCGAAGTAGTCCGGCTGCGTCTGCACGTTGAGCTCACGCATGTGGACCCAGCGAGCCGGGTCCGTGCGCCGGTCCTTGATCTTCAGGACGTCGAAGCCCCGCGCGTACTCGTTCGAGTAGATGTAGCCGTTGTAGTAGTACGCCGACCACGAACCGCCCGACTTGATCGTGTCGGTGGTCAGCGGGCCGCGGTCGAAGTAGGCGATCTCCTTCGGTTTGGCCGAGTCGGTGAAGTCCCAGACGGAGACGCCGCCCTGGTACCAGGCCTGGACCATGATGTCCTTGCCCTTGACCGGGATCAGCGAACCGTTGTGGGCGACGCAGTTCTCGGTGTCCGCCTGGTGGCGGGGGATCTTGAAGTAGCTGCGGAAGACGAGCTTGCGCTTGTCGCCCTTGCCGACGATGTCGTAGATGCCGTCGGCACCGCGGTCCGGGCCGACCTCCGCGTTACAGGTGGCCGCGCCGCCACCGCCCAGCTCGTCGGTGTAGACGACCTTGTTCGCCTTCTGGTTGAAGGTCGCCGAGTGCCAGAACGCGAAGTTGACGTTGTCCTGCACGCGGTCGATGACCTTCGGGCGCTCCGGGTCCTTGATGGAGAACAGGATGCCGTCGCCCATGCAGGCGCCGGCCGCCAGGTCCTTCGACGGCAGCACGGTGATGTCGTGGCAGCCGGTGGTCTTGGAGACGCCCGGGTTGGTGGGTCCGCCCGGGTTGCCGCCGCCGTCCGGCCCCTCACCGGGGAACAGCACGGGGAAGCCCACGACCTTCGCCTTCTCGGGGGCGCTGCGCGGCACCTTGATGACGGAGATGCCGTCGTGCGGCGGCTGGCAGTCGGGGTAGGCGGCGTTCGGCGAGTACGAGGAGACGTACACGTAGACGTTGCGGCGCTCGGGCACCAGCGTGTGGGTGTGCGAGCCGCATGCGGTCTCGACGGCGGCGACGTACCTCGGGTTGCGCTTGTCGCTGATGTCGAAGACCTTCATGCCCTCCCAGGAGGACTTCTCGGTCGCCGGCTGGGTGGTGCTGGAGCAACTGCTGTCGCTGCGCGAGGAGTCGGTGGACAGGAACAGCAGGTTGCCGGAGACGGAGATGTCGTTCTGCGAGCCGGGGCACAGCACCTGGGCGACGGTCTTCGGCACCTTGGGGTTGCTGATGTCGAAGATGCGGAAACCGTCGTAGTTGCCGGCGAACGCGTACCTGCCCTGGAAGGCGAGGTCCGAGTTCGTGCCCTGCAGCACGTCCTTGGGGACGTGGGCCAGGTGCTGGATGTTGTCGGAGTGGACGATCTCGTCCTGGGCGGGTATCTCGCCGCTCTGGATGGCCTCACGGACCTCGGCCTGAGCGCTCTTGGAAACCTTCTTCGGCGCGGGCGGCGCGTCCCCCGGGTCGGGGGTGGCCGCTGCCGGTGCCGCTGTGAGGAGCGCGGCCAGCAGCCCACCGGCGGCAGCCACAACTCCCACGCGTCTGCGGCGTGTTCTGCGGTCGTTCAACAGGATCACTGTTTTCCTCCCTGGTTCCGTTCACTGCGGAACGGTTCACGCACCACGCAGTATCGTCTTCGCCATGCACATACCAACAGGGGGCAACAGAATCGCAATGAAGTTTCCCGATCAATGACCCG
This sequence comes from Streptomyces qaidamensis, assembly GCF_001611795.1. Taxonomy (NCBI): domain Bacteria; kingdom Bacillati; phylum Actinomycetota; class Actinomycetes; order Kitasatosporales; family Streptomycetaceae; genus Streptomyces; species Streptomyces qaidamensis. The sequence goes on from NZ_CP015098.1 coordinate 1,229,265, forward strand.
CGGAAGCGTGCCAGTACGTCGTCCGCAACACGAGGTGCGTCCCAACCCACCTGCCACAGGAGGTCGTTGTGCTCTTCCGCCGTGCGTCTCGGGCGTCCGCCGTCACGACGGGGCTGGTCGCCCTGGCCGTGCTCGCGGTCGGAGGCTGTGACTCCGGTCCGGACCGCAAACCCGCCGCGGCGGACGGGCCCGCCGTGATCGCGCCGGGCGAGCCCGGCGAGGCGAACCGCACCCTGTCCGCCGAGGAGGCCGCCGACCAGCGCTCGGAGAACGACTCCCCCAACTCGGCCGACGTCTCCTACGTCCGCATGATGATCGAGCACCACGCCCAGGCCCTGGTGATGACCGAACTCACCCCACGGCGCGCCGAGTCGAAGGGCGTGAAGGCGATCGCCGAGCGCATCGCGGCCGGCCAGAAGCCCGAGATCGAGGCCATGAAGGGCTGGCTGAAGTCGTACGGCAAGCCGCTGAAGGCCGAGCGGCACGAGCACGCCACGATGCCCGGCATGGCGACACAGGCCCAGCTGAAGAAGCTCCGGGCGGCCGACGGCAAGGCCTTCGACCGGCTGTTCCTCACCCTGATGACGACCCATCACCAGGGCGCGATCACCATGGCCACGGACGTGAAGGGGCAGGGCAACAACATCCGCGTCGAGGAGATGGCCGACGAGGTGATCGCGCAGCAGACGAGCGAGATCACACGGATGCGGAACATGCTCTGAGCTTGTCGTTTAACGTCCAGCGTCGAACGCGGCTCGAACTTGATCAGCGTTCTCGCAGTTCGGCGGACGTGTAGGCGGCCTTCGTCTGATCCTGTGCTCCGTCACAGAGTGGATCAGCGCGAAGGCCGTGGTCGTGAGTTTGGTGCATCAGGGCGTCCTGCGGGATGCGTTCGCGGAAGTGTCACGCTTCCGGTCGGAGTTGTACGCGTGTCTGACCGCGCGGGGCGACGCGTTGTTCGAGTTGTGCGACGCGCTGCTGTGCACGGACGGGCCGGTTCGGACGCTGGTTGATCTCGCGCTCGCGCCCGAACACCGCCGAGGTCACGGGGCTCTGTACGGCGGACTCAACCAGGGCCGGATCGACGTCGCACGGCTGCGTCGTGCCCTGACCGAGGTGCCGCTGCCGAGGGCGGCGGACGGTCGGCTCGTACTGGCCGTCGATGTCTCGCCGTGGCTGCGACCGGACGCCAACACCTCTGCCAACCGTGCCTTTTGCCACACCTTCGGCCGGGGCGAGGGCAAGCATCAGATGGTGCCAGGCTGGCCGTACTCGGTGGTGGCTGCGCTGGAGACCGGCCGCACGTCCTGGACGGCGGTGCTGGACGCTGTCCGCCTGGAGCCCGGCGCCGACGTCGCCGCCGTGACCACGGTGCAGATCCGCGAGGTCGTCGAGCGTCACCGCCGGCCAGTGGCGACCGGGTGACCCGGAGGTCCTGGTCGTGCTGGACGCCGGATACGACGCCCCGCGCATCGCCCACCTGCTGAGTGACCTGCCCGTCGAGATCCTCGGCCGACTCCGTTCAGACCGGGTGATGCGGCGTCCGACACCCTCCCGCGAAGAGTTCCACCTGGCCAACCCCAAGGGCGGCCGGCCACCCAAGCACGGCGGCGAGTTCGTCTTCGGTGACGCCGCAACCTGGGGCACCGAGCAGGCCGTGACCGCCACGGCCACCCGGCTCTATGGGAAGGCGACCGCGCAGGCATGGGACCGGCTGCACCCGCGGCTGACCCACCGGGCCGCATGGCTCGACCACAACGGGCCGCTGCCCATCATCGAGGGCACCGTCATCCGCCTAGCCGTGGAGAAGCTGCCCAGCGGCGGAGTCAACAGGCCGGTCTGGCTGTGGTGGTCGCGAATCGGCGCCACCGAAGCGGACGTCGACCGCTGCTGGCAGTCCTTCCTCCGCCGCTTCGACATCGAGCACACATTCCGCCTGTTCAAGCAGACCCTCGGGTGGACCAAGCCCCGGCTCCGCAGCTCGGAAGCGGCCGACCGGTGGACCTGGCTCGTCATCGCCGCCTATGCCCAGCTCCGGATCGCCCGCCCGCTGGCCACCGACCTTCGCAGGCCCTGGGAAAAGCCGACCGAGCCGAACAAAATGACACCCGCCCGCGTCCGCAGAGGGTTCAGAAACCTGCACGCGAAGACCGGCTCACCCGTCGGCGCACCGAAACCCTCCCGTCCCGGCCCAGGCCGACCGCCCGGCTCGAAGAACCGCTATCCGGCTATCCGTCATGACGTGGGACGCGTCCTCGCCACCGGCGAGGCATACAGCCGTCCCGCCCACCACAAGGTGGGCACCAAACCCCGCAGAACAGGCTGACGAGTGACACAGAGGGCCAGCACACTGAGCGCATGCGCTATGAGGAGAGAGCCAAGCTCACAGTCGTGAAAGTCCTGGTCCAGCTGGCCGTCCTTGTCGCCTCACCAGTGCTGCTGATAGCAGGAGCACCGATCCGCCGCCGCTATCTCCGCTACGTCTACCGCGATGAGGCCCCGCAGATCCTGGACAAGGAGCGAGGTCGGGTCAGCGCCCACTACTTCGTGGTCACCAACCCAGTTCTGCAGTGGCTCTGCTGGCCCACAGAATCACTCGCCCGTCTCATCGAGAGCCGAGGTTAAACGACAAGCTGAGCGCCCCGGGGCGGGGCCGCTGTCGCAGTCAGCGGCGGGCGCGGCGCGGTGGCAGCAGGCCCGCGTCCCGGGCCTGGCCGATCAGCCTGAGGGAGGTACGGCGGCTGTGCCCGGTCGCACCCATCACGGCGAGGACCGGGTCGGCGCCGTCCCGCTGGGCCGCGCGGTACTCCCGCGCCACCAGCCGCCGCCCCTCCGCCCCCAGCGGCCAGGCCGGCCGGGCACGGCACCGCTGCGCCCCGCAGCCGTCCGGCCCGGGCCCGGTGGCGCACGCCTGCCCCACCGCCTCCTCGATCCAGTCGGCGAGCACCGCCAGGTCGTCGAGGGACAGCGCGGGCTGAGCGCGCACCTCCTCGACGCAGACGCATCCGCCGCCCACGACGGCGAGCGCGTCGACCCGGGCGCCGTCCGCGAAAGCCAGCCGGAACTCGAACCACCGCGTGGCGCCCTCGTTCTCCCGCACTTCCCATGCGGCGCGCACGGACGCCGCACCGTCCGCCGGAGAGCGATCAGAAAGATTCAGAAAGGATGCTTCCAGCACGCACTGAACGTAACCGCATGATCACATTCCCTATAGATCGGACACGCGCCGCGGGTGGAGCACAGCACCCTGTCAGCGGAGCCCGGCCGGTGCGATGCTGGAGGCGTCAGCGCTCTCCTGAGATCCGTCGGATCCCCCGGGTAAGGAGTTCCGCCGTGCTGCGAGTCGCCGTCGTAGGCTCCGGGCCGAGCGGGTGCTACACCGCCCAGAGCCTCGTCCAGCTGGACTCCGAGGTGCGCGTCGACGTGCTGGACCGGCTGCCGTGCCCGTACGGCCTCGTCCGCTACGGCGTGGCACCCGATCACGAGAAGATCAAGTCCCTGCAGAACACCCTGCGCGCGGTCCTGGAGCACGACCGGGTCCGGTTCCTCGGCGGCGTGCAGATCGGCCCAGGGGGTGTGCGCGCCGCCCGGCTGCGGGAGCTCTACCACGCGGTGGTGTACTGCGTGGGCGCCGCCACCGACCGGCGGCTGGGCGTCCCCGGGGAGGACCTGCCGGGAAGCTGGTCGGCGACGCAATTCGTGTCCTGGTACAGCGCCCACCCGGACGCCGTGGACGCCGGATTCCTGCGGGACGCCCGGTCGGCCGTGGTCATCGGCGTGGGGAACGTCGCCGTGGACGTCACGCGGATGCTGGCCCGGGGACTGGCCGAGCTCACCCCGACCGACATGCCGCAGGCTGCCCTGACGACCCTGGCGGAGAGCCGGGTGACCGAGATCCACATGGTGGGTCGGCGCGGCCCGTCCCAGGCCCGGTTCACCACCAAGGAGCTGCGTGAACTGGGCACCCTGCCGGAGACCGACGTGGTCGTGGACCCGGCGGAACTGGCCCTGGACCCGGGTTATACGGACCCCTCCGCGCTGCCCGCCCCGCAGCGCCGCAACGTGGAGGTCCTGCGCGGCTGGGCCGGGACACCCCCGACAGGCGCCCCGCGCCGCATCCGCCTCCGGTTCTTCCTCCGCCCGGCCGAACTGCTCGCCGAGCAGGGCCGTGTGGGCGCGGTGCGGTTCGAGCGGACGGCCCCGGACGGCCACGGCGGCGTGACGGGCACGGGCCGTCACGAGGTCGTCGAGGGACAGCTGGTCCTGCGCTCGGTGGGCTACCGCGGGGTCCCCCTGGAGGGCCTTCCGTTCGATCCGGCCACCGGCACCGTCCCGAACCGGTCCGGCCGCGTTCTGCGCGGGGGCGTCGTGACTCCGGGCGAGTACGTGGCGGGCTGGATCAAGCGCGGCCCCACGGGCGTCATCGGCACGAACCGCCCCTGCGCGAAGGAGACGGCCACGGCGCTTCTGGAGGACGCGCCGGCCCTCACCCTGCGGGCCGTGCCCGACGACCCCCTCCCGGCCCTGCACGCGGCGGGGAGCGACCCGGTCGCCTGGCAGGGGTGGCAGTCGATCGAGCGGGCGGAGGCGGAACTGGGAGCCTCACTGGGCCGCGGCGTGGTCAAACTCCCGGACTGGCAGTCCCTGTTGCAGGCCGCGGCGGGCAAGGACCCTTAGGACTGGAATCAGAATGAGGTCTCTGAGGCTTCGTGGTGGGCGCAAGCCGTGGGAGGTCTGCCGATGGGCTGTGGGAGCGGATCGAGCCGCTGTTGCCGGTGACTGAGCGGCGCTTCCGGTACCCGGGGCGTCGTCGGCTCGATGACCGGCAGGTTCTGTGCGGCATCCTGTTCGTGCTCTACACCGGCATCCCCTGGCGCTGCCTCCCGCAGGAACTCGGCTTCGGCTCCGGGATGACCTGCTGGAGGCGACTGCGGGAGTGGAACGAGGCCGGGGTCTGGCAGTGCCTGCACGAGATGCTGCTGGCCGAACTGCGGGCGGCCGGCATATCGGATCCGTCCCGGGCTTCGGTCGACTCGAGCCATCTGCGGGCGATGAAAGGTGGTGCGGCCACCGGCCCGTCCCCGGTGGACCGGGGCAAGACCGGCAGCAAGCACCACGTGATCGTCGAGGCCCACGCCATCCCGCCGGCCGCCACGCTGACCGGTGGCAACCGCAACGACGTGACCCAGCTGATCCCACTGATCCGAGCCGTCCCGCCGATCCGCGGCAAACGCGGCCAACCGCTGCGCCGCCCGAAGCACCTCTACGCCGACCGCGGCTACGACCACGAGAGCTACCGCAACCAGGTCCGACGGTTCGAAATCACCCCGCACATCGCCCGGCGCGGCACCGAACACGGCTCCGGACTCGGCGTACACCGCTGGGGCGTGGAAGGCGCCATCGCACTACTGCACTGGTTCCGCCGCCTACGCATCCGCTGGGAGATCCGCGACGACATCCACCAGGCCTTCATCACACTCGGTTGTGCCGTCATCTGCCGGCGACGACTGAGGACCCCGCTCTGATTCCAGTCCAAAGTAAGGTGGCATCCCGCGTCGCGAACTCGCGCCAAGCACACGGAGGCGGAATGCTCGCCAACTCGTCGGCGCTGGCGGCCGGAAGGCGTCATTCGGTCGGACGGCGCTGGGATGGAACCGTTCTCGCCGTGGGCGATACCGCAGCCGCTGAATGTCGTGTCGAGCGATGGGAAGACGTCGTCGCGGTGGCAGCTGGCAACGTCCATACCGCGACGAACACAGGCAGGGCTCATACGGTGGGACTCCGGTCGGACGGTACGGTGCTGGCAACGGGGTGGAATGGCGATGGGCAATGTGATGTCGCCGGATGGCGAGGCATCACGGCCGTCGCCGCAGGCTGGCGCCGCACGCTCGGGCTCCTCGCGAATGGCCGCGTGCTAGCAGTTGGCCGGAGTTCAGAAGGACAGTGCGACGTGCAGTCCTGGCGCGAGATGGTCGTCCTCTCGTGTGGTGACTGGCACTCGGTCGGCGTCCGGTCGGACGGTTCTGCACTGGCCACGGGGAACAACCGACGACGACAGTGTGCCGTTGAAGGGTGGCGTGACCTGGCCGCCATTTCGGCCGGGTATCTCCATACCGTCGGCCTCAGAGCCGACGGGCGGGCAGTAGCGACCGGAGACCGGGCAACCGGGGCGTGTGAGGTCGATGAGTGGGAAGACGTGGTGGCGCTCGGCGCGGGCAGCTACCACACCGTCGGGGTCACTGCGTCCGGACGGGTCCTCGCAGCAGGAGACAACAGCTACGGACAGTGCGAAGTCGGCGATTGGCGCGACATTGTCGCCGTGGCGGCCGGTTCAACGCACACCCTTGGCCTGCGTGCCAACGGCACAGTCGTGACCACAGGGAACAATGCCGACAGACAGTGTGAAGTCGATGCCTGGTCCGGAGTCCAGCTTCCACAGGCCGCCGGGCCGCGCCAACGCGAACTGACACGCCGTCACCCCCGAGCCTCAGAGACCTCGTTCTGATTCCAGTCCTAGACGGTGCCCTGGACACCGTCTTAGTCCCCCTGGACCCTTAGCCCCTTACCGCCTTAGCCCCTTGCCGATGAGCGCCCGATCAGGGCGTGGGTGTGGCGCCGCGGCGTTTCGCAAGGCGCCGGAGCCACGCGGGCCGCACGCCCCGCAGGCACCTCAGCCGCCCGGACGGACGGCCTGCCGGGCCGCCGCGGCGAGCAGAGCACCCATGAGCCCCGGGAACAGCTCATCGAGCTCGTCCCGGCGCAGCCCGTTCATCTTGGCCGTCCCCCGGTACACCTGCCGGATCACCCCGCTCTCCCGCAGCACCCGGAAATGGTGGGTGGTGGTCGACTTGGTGACGGGCAGCTCGAAGTCCGAGCAGGACAACTCCCCCCGTGCACCGGCAAGTTCCCGCACGATCCGCAACCTCATCGGATCCGAGAGCGCGTGCAGCACCCCCTCCAGCCGGATCTCGTCACGCGCGGGATGCGGCAGGTCACGACTGCTGACGGCGGACGACGACACGGCGGCTCCACTTCCTCGGAAGCTCCCATAGTACGAGAGCCTTCGTAGTTTGACATCCGCCGTACTACGATGCCTATCGTACGAGTCGACCTCGGCCCCGTGACGAATGGAGTCCGCCGTGACCGCGCTCTTCGAGCCCTTCACCCTGCGCGAGCTGACGATCCCGAACCGCGTGTGGATGCCCCCGATGTGCCAGTACTCGGCGGCGCCAAAGGGCCCGGAGAGCGGGGTCCCCACCGACTGGCACTTCGCGCACTACGCCGCCCGCGCCACCGGCGGCACGGGCCTGATCGTCGTCGAGGCGACCGCGGTGTCCCCGCAGGGCCGCATCTCCCCCTACGACCTCGGCATCTGGAACGACACGCAGGTCGAGGCGTTCCGCCGCATCACCCGCTTCCTCACCGCACAGGGCACGGTGCCGGCGATCCAGCTGGCTCACGCGGGACGCAAGGCATCCACGGACCGCCCCTGGAAGGGCGGCGCCCCGGTCGGTCCGGACCAGCACGGCTGGGAGCCGGTCGCCCCGAGCCCGCTCGCCTTCGACGACCGGCACCCGGTTCCGGCCGAGCTGACCCCCGGCCAGATCAAGGACGTGGTCGAGCAGTTCGCCGCCGCGGCCCGCCGCGCGCTCGACGCCGGTTTCGAGATCGCCGAGATCCACGGCGCCCACGGATACCTGATCAACGAGTTCCTCTCCCCGCACTCCAACCACCGCACCGACGCCTACGGCGGCTCGTACGAGAACCGCACCCGTTTCGCCCTCGAAGTCGTCGACGCCGTGCGGGAGGTCTGGCCGGACGACAAGCCGCTGTTCTTCCGCGTCTCGGCGACCGAATGGCTCGACGACGGCGGCTGGACCGCGGACGACACGGTCCGTTTCGCCGCCGACCTGCGGGCCCACGGCATCGACCTGCTGGACGTCTCCACCGGCGGCAACGCCTCCGGCGTCCGCATCCCCACGACCCCCGGCTACCAGGTGCCCTTCGCCGCCCGGGTGCGGAACGAGACGTCCCTGCCGGTCGCCGCCGTCGGACTCATCACCGACGTGGAGCAGGCCGAGAAGATCCTGGCCAACGGCGAGGCGGACGCGGTCCTGCTGGGCCGTGAGCTGCTGCGCAATCCCTCGTGGGCCCGGCACGCGGCACGGGAACTCGGCGGTGAGGTGCGGGTGCCGGACCAGTACCACCGGTCGGTCTGATCCGGCACCCGTGAGGTACGTCAGCCGGCCGCGCACGCCGTTCCGTTGAGCGTGAACGCGGCCGGGGCGGCGCTGTTGCCACCGTGGTTCGCCTGGTAGCCGATGCTCACGCTCGCGCCCGGCGAGATGGTGCCGTTGTACGCGACGTTGGTGGCGGTGACCGCCCCGGACGACGGCGTGTACGTGGCGCCCCAGCCACCCGTGACCGTCTGGCCGGCGGGCAGCGTGAAGCCGAGTTTCCAGCCGTCGACGGCCTTCGTGCCGGTGTTGGTGAGGGTCACGGAGGCGGTCAGACCGGTGTTCCAGGCGTTCACCGACACCTTCACCCTGCACGCGCCGGGCTGGGGCTGGGGCGCCGGGCCCGAGCTGTCCAGGCCGAAGAAGGTGAGCACGCGGGACGCCATGCCCTGGGCGTAGAGGTTGTGGCCGACGCCCTGGAGGCTGACGGCCTCCACGGGGGCCCGGTCACCCGTGCCGCCGTAGCGGGTGCGGATCCAGCCGGACTGGGGCGTGTCGGTGGTGGTGGCCGTCTGGCTCACGCCCTGCACGTTCGTCCACTGTTTGATCTGCTCCCCGAAGTTGGGGTAGCGCAGGACGTCGTCCTGGGTACCGTGCCAGATCTGCATCCGGGGCCGGGGGCCGGTGTAACCGGGGTACGCGCCCCGGGCCAGGTCGCCCCATTCCTTCGGAGTGCGGGTGATCGTGCCGCCCGAGCAGGCGCTGTTCCACTCGGAGCCGTCGGTGGTGGCGAAACAGCCGAACGGGACGCCCGAGAAGGCAGCGCCCGCCGCGAACACGTCCGGGTAGTCCCCGAGCAGGACGTTCGTCATCATCGCGCCGGAGGAGATGCCGGTGGCGAACACCCGGCCGGTGTCGGCGTCGTAGGTGCGGGTGACCCAGTCGATCATCGACTTGATGCCGACGGGGTCGCTGCCGCCACCGCGGCGCAGGGCCTGGGGCGAGGAGACGTCGAAGCACTTGCTGCTGCGGGTGACGGAGGGGTACAGCACGATGAATCCGTACCGGTCGGCGAGCGTGTCGTACTCGGTGCCGTTGTACATGTCCGGGCCCGAGCCGGTGCACCAGTGCACGGCGACCACGACGGCCGGCTTCGGCGTGACGCTGTCCGGTACGTACAGGTACATGCGCAGATTGCTGGGGTTGGTTCCGAAGTTCGTGACTTCGGTGAGGGCCGCGGCGGGCACGGCCCCTGCGCGGACGGAGTCGCGGGCCGGCTCGCCGGCGACGGCCGCCGGCGCGGTGAGCGCCGTGGCCGTGAGCAGCGAGAGCAGCGCGGCGACGAGCGCGAGGAGGGCCGACCGCGGGCGTCTCCTCGCGGCGCGGGCGGTGGCGGGCACGTCCGGGATCCTTCGGTTCATCGACTCGCCCTCTCGTGAAGGGAAGCGGTCCGTTCGGCATGGTGACATGGACATGGCCCGCATGGAAGCGCTCCCACAGAGTCGGCGGCCTGACCAGGAGCGACCGAAAGTGTTCTGCGCGAAGCGTTGACTAGAAAGCGCTTGCCCCCTACGTTCCGTTCAGCAGTGTGACCCGTCAGCGCAAGCGGGGCACGTTCAGCTCGCGCAGTAGACAGACCCATGAACCTCGTTCATCTACATGATCCGCCAGGCTCCATGAAGACATCCCCCCACGGGACGCCCGGGCGCCGGAGGCCCCACCCCTCCCCATCCGCCCCCACGACAGAAGGAATCGGGACATGACTTCTGCGACACGTCCGCGCGCCCGCAGGCGCGCACTGACCGGCGCACTGGCCACACTCGGCCTGTCGGTTGGCATGATCATGACTACCCATGCGCCCACCGCGAGCGCCGCGACCTGGCCGACCCCCAACGGCAGCCAGGGCACCTCCTCCACCATCTCCGTGTCCGGCACCAAGGACTACGGGATGAAGCGGTACTACGGCACGGGCGCACTGGCCGGTGACGGCCAGGAGGAGGGTCAGGACCCGATCTTCAAGCTCGCGAACGGCGCGGTGCTGAAGAACGTCATCCTCGGCGCCCCCGCGGCCGACGGCATCCACTGCGAGGGCAGCTGCACGCTGCAGAACGTCTGGTGGGAGGACGTCGGCGAGGACGCCGCCACCTTCCGCGGCGGCAACGGCGCCACCTACCAGGTGATCGGCGGCGGCGCGAAGAAGGCGGCCGACAAGGTCTTCCAGCACAACGGCGGCGGCACGCTGACCATCTCCAACTTCGCGGTGCAGGAGTTCAAGACGCTCTACCGCTCCTGCGGTGACTGCTCCACGCAGTACACGCGCAAGGTCAACCTCAACACCGTCGACGTGACCGGAACCGGCTCCACCGCGCGACTCGTCGGCATCAACGTCAACCGCAACGACGTGGCGACCTTGCGGAACATCACGATCCGCAACGATTCCGGGCGCAAGGTCGTGCCCTGCCAGAAGTACAACAACAACACCGCCGTCGGCTCGGGACCCGACAGCAAGAACTGTCTGTACTCCACTTCGGACATCACCTACAGGTAGTCCGCAGCGGTTCCCCCCACGGTGAAGGCGGCCGTGCGGAGCGTCCCGGCGGGCGCTGCGCACGGCCGTTCGTGTCAGGTGCCGCGCACGCGCGCGCTTACCTCTCCGATCAGATCCCGCTGGTAGTCGGTATAGGCGGCGCGCAGTTCGGCGCCGGGCCAGCCGGCGGGCAGCAGCGCGGGCGGCAGAACGGGGTCGGCGAGCAGGTGCCGTACGACGGCGGCGAAGGCGGTCAGGCGGCCGGCCGGGCGGGCCTCGCCGGCGATGTGTGCGAGCAGGGCCCGCGCCGTGGCGGACCAGTCCTCCAGCGGCCACAGGCTTTCGGCCAGTTCAGCCGAGGGCCGGGCGGGGTGGGCCGTGTAGTACTGGACCACCTGGTCCAGGTCGCCAGGGAGGGCACGGGTCAGGTTGGCGGGTCGCAGCCAGACACCCTCGCGGAGTTCGGTGAGCCGGAGGGCGGTCAGCCTCGTGCGCAGGTCGGCGCGTTCGGCGGGGCCGCGTCCCGTCGCGGTGATCACGGCCATCTCCCAGTCGCCGTCCCACGCGCGCGTGCGCGGGTGCACGGCGTCGTCCTGGCGGCGCTGGCGGTCCAGCAGCCGGTCACTGAGGCGGTAGCCGCCGTCCGTACGCCGCAGGTCTCCGGCGGTCACCATCCGGCTGAGCGCCGCCCGCAGGGTCGAGCCGCCGACGTCGAATCCCTCCACGAGCCGCACCAGTTCCCTGACCGGCAGTTCGGGGGGATGCGCCCCGAGCAGGAGGCTCAGCACGACCGACCGCGCGGACAACGGACGCAGATCGAGCGCGCCGGACCGCGCCGGGACGTTCATCGGCATGGTCACGTACTGTACGCGGCACCGCTTCCATGTTGCAGTATTGCTGCGGCCGCAGCCAGAGTGCAACACTCGTGGCATGGTCTCGACAGCGGACGAACATCAGGCGCAGGGCGGACCCGCCACGCACGACGTCACCAACCAGGCCCCGCCCCTCGCCCCGTACGACGCCTCGGACGACACGGCGCTGCTGGAGGGGCTGCGGCGGGAGGGCGCCGGGTGGGCCGAGGAGGACCTGCGGCGCCTGGGCCGCCAGGCCGGCAGCGCCCAGGTGCAGGAGTGGGCCGACCTGGCCAACCGGCACGAGCCGGAGCTGCGCACCCACGACCGGTACGGCAACCGCGTCGACGAGGTCGAGTTCCACCCCAGCTGGCACCACCTGATGCGCACGGCGATCGCGGAGGGTCTCGCCGCCTCGCCCTGGGCGGACGACCGGCCCGGCGCCCATGTCGCGAGGACCGCCGGAGGACTGGTCTGGGGGCACACCGAGGCGGGGCACGGCTGCCCCACGTCGATGACCTACGCCGCCGTCCCCGCCCTGCGCACCCAGCCCGAGCTGGCGAAGCTCTACGAGCCGCTGCTGACGAGCCGCGAGTACGACCCGGCCCTGAGGGAGCCCACGGAGAAGCGGGGACTGCTGGCGGGCATGGGGATGACGGAGAAGCAGGGCGGCTCCGACGTCCGGACGAACACCACGACGGCCACGCCCACGGCCGAGCCCGGGGTGTACACGCTGCGCGGGCACAAGTGGTTCACCTCGGCGCCGATGTGCGACGTGTTCCTGGTCCTGGCGCAGGCTCCGGGCGGACTGTCGTGCTTCCTGGTGCCGCGCGTGCTGCCCGACGGCACGCGCAACACCTTCCGCATCCAGCGGCTGAAGGACAAGCTGGGCAACCGGTCCAACGCCTCCTCCGAGCCCGAGTTCGACGGGACCGTGGCCTGGCTGGTCGGCCCCGAGGGGCAGGGCGTGAAGACCATCATCGAGATGGTCAACTGCACCCGGCTGGACTGCGTGATGATGTCGGCGGCGCTGATGCGCACGTCCCTCGTCGGGGCGGGGCACCATGCGCGTCACCGCAGCGCGTTCGGCGCACGGCTGGTGGACCAGCCGCTGATGCGCAACGTTCTCGCCGATCTGGCGCTGGAGTCCGAGGCCGCCACGACGCTCACCCTGCGGCTGGCCGGGGCGGCCGACCGGGCGATCCGCGGGGACGAGGGTGAGGCCGCCTTCCGCCGGATCGCCACCGCCGTCGGCAAGTACTGGGTGACCAAGCGGGGCCCGGCGTTCACCGCGGAGGCCCTGGAATGCCTCGGCGGCAACGGCTACGTGGAGGACTCGGGCATGCCCCGGCACTACCGCGAGGCTCCCCTGCTGTCGATCTGGGAGGGCTCGGGGAACGTCAACGCCCTCGACGTGCTGCGGGCGCTGAGCCGCGAACCGGGCACCGCCGAGGCTCTGTTCGGCGAGCTGGCCCTCGCCCGGGGAGCGGACGCCCGGCTGGACGGGGCCGTGGCGCGGCTCAGGACGGGGCTGTCCGAGGCATCGCAGACGACGGCCCGCCGTCTCGTGGAGCAGATGGCGCTGACGCTCCAGGCCTCCCTCCTCGTCCGGCACGCCCCGCCGGCGGTGGCCGACGCGTTCTGCGCGACACGGCTCGGGGGTGACTGGGGGCATGCGTTCGGGACGCTGCCCCGTACCGCGGGCCTCGACACCATCGTGGAGCGGGCGCTGCCCGGCGAAGGCCCGGGCACCGGGGCAGGCTGACGGGGCGACTCGAACTCAAGCCATCGTGCGCACAGTTCGCGCACAGTCACCTCCCGGTTCCGCTTCGTTGTCAGTGCCGTGGTGCAGACTCCCCGTCAGATGGCACATCGTCTGGGGGAGGACAAGGTGTTCAGGGGGATCGACGAGGTCGACTGGGCCTCGCTGCGCCATGCGTACGGCAGTGCGGAGGACGTACCCGGATTACTGCGGGGACTGGCCTCCGCCGACCCGGCCGAGCGGCAGACCGCGCTCGACGGGCTGTACGGCGCCGTGCACCACCGGGGCGAGGTGCACGACTCGACGCTCGCCTGCCTTCCGATTCTCCTCGCGCTCGCCGTCCGCGAGGAGGTTCGGGACCGGGCGGGGATCGTGGAGCTCCTCGTCAGCATCGGCGACGAGGACGGCGCCCGCGGTGATCTCGCGGTGCGGGCCCGCGCGGCGCTGCGCGCGCGGGCCGGCGTCTTCGTCCGGCTCGCGGGGGACGCGGACGCGGGGGTGCGCAGGGCGGTCCCCGGGGCGCTGGTGCGGTTCCTCGACCCGCCGGAGCGGGTGCTCGCCCTGGTGCGGGAGCGGATCACCGTGGAGCGGGACGACCGCGTCCTGCTCGCCCTGACGGAGAGCCTCGGCCTGTTCGCGCAGCGGTACCGCCTGACCAGCGATGCCCACGCCGTCGAAGCGGTCCGCCTGCTGACCGAACTGAGCAGGCCCCCGTACGACCCCGGGCTCCGGCTCGCCGCACTCGGCCAGCTCGCGGGGTGCGCCCCGGAACTGCTCCCCGCCGATCTCGTGCCGGCCGTCGTCCGGCTGCTCAGGGACAGATCCGGGCAGCGGACTGCCGCGGGACACGCGGACGACGGTCCCGGACCGGACACGCTCGCCGGCCGGCTGCTGCGGCTGCGCCCCTCGGACGAGGAGGGCTCCCGGCTGCTGCGGACCCTGCACTCCGCGCTCGGCAGCCGGGTGGCCGACCGGGTCGCCCTGCTGTGCGGGCAGTTGACCAGTCCGGATCCCCTCGACCGGTGCAACGGCGTGTGGATGTCGGCCGGCCTGTTCCGCGAGTGGCGTGACGGCCACGCGGAGCCGGTCACCCTCATCGGCGGCCAGCTGGGCACGGAAGAGGGCCGGTTGCACGACGCGGCGGTCGCCGTCCTGGTGGAGCTCGGCGAACTGGCCGCGCCCGCCGCGGACCGCCTGCACGCGCTGGTGACGTACCGTCCCGGGCTGCGCATACGGCACCGGGAGAGGAGTGCTCCCGCCCTGGGCGGTCCGCTCAAGGCACTGGCCGGGACCGGGGACGCGCGGGCCGCACCGGTGCTGGCCGAGGTGCTGGCGGGCCCGGTCGTACCGGACGACCTGGGGCTGGTGATACCCCACCTGGGGCGTGCGGCCCTGCCGCTCGCTCCGGCGCTGCGGCGACGGCTCGCCCGCTTGCCGCTCGACGCGTCCGACATCCACCAGCGGGCGGTTCCCCTGCTGTCGGCCCTCGCCGCACTGGGCGACGCCGAGTCCCTGCCCGCGGTCCTGCGGCTGCTGCGCGGCCTGCCGGACGGGCTGCAGCGGCGCGATACCGTCACGGAAGCCGCGGCCCGTGCCCTCGGCGTGTTCGGCGGCGGCGCGCGCGAGGCGATGCCGGATCTGCGCGGGCTGCTGGAGACCGGCTGCGCCGTCGCGGCGGCGGACGCCCTGTGGTCGGTCGCGGGCGACGCGGATGCCGTGCTGCCGGTCCTGCTGCGGGAGCTGACGGGCCCCACGAGCGGCCGGCGGCGCCGTGCCGCGGCCGTACTGGGGCGGCTGGGCCCGGCGGCCCGCCCGGCCCTGCCCGGGCTGCGCGAGGTGGCCGGCTCCGGGGACGCGTGGGCGCGGGCCACGGCCGCGTGCGCGGTGTGGCGCATCACCGGGGAACCGGAGGGGTTCCTCCCCCTCCTCCGCTCCACGTGGGCGGAACAACCGCGCACCCGCAGCACGATCGCCGCGAGCCTCTCGGCACTGGGACCGGCGGGAACTCCCCTGCACGACGTGCTCCGGGCGGAGCTCGCCTCTCCCCGGCGGCATCGCCCCGACTCCGGCGGTCACGGCATTCGCGAGGACCTGGGGCTCCTGCGGGAGTGCCGGGAGGCTCTGGCCGGGCAGGCGCACCGGTAGGCCTCGCCTCACCCCGTCGTACGCCCCCACATCGGGCCGAAGCGGGACCACTCCGCGTCCCACTGGTCGATCCGGCGGCACTCCAGGCGGCTGCGCAGGGCACGGCCGGCGATCAGGGGTACGGCCGCGCCGCACAGGCCTGCCACGCCGCCGGTCAGAAGAGCCCGTACGCGGGCCTGGGACTCGGTGACGGGCCGGGTGACCTGGCGGCCCTCGGCGTCCGTCCACACGGTGACCGGGGCCCCGGCGGCGCTGCCGGCCGGGACCCTCAGCTGGCCGGAGTGCCGGGAGCCGTCCGCGGCGGTCCACCGTGCCGTCGCCCATACCTGCTCGGCGCGGGACACATGGGCGTTCTCGGTGGCCGTCCCCGGAGCGCGCTCGGCGAGCCGTGCCACGAGGGGGCGCCACTCGACGCGTTCCCGGGCCAGTCCGTCCGCCACGGAACGGCTCACCGCCGTCCCGGCCAGCACCCCGGCGAGCACGGTGAGTGTCCACACGCCGAGGACGACCCAGGCCTCCACCCTGTCGGCGCGGCGCTTGAGCGGATTGCGCCGCCAGCGCCACAGCCACACCTTCGGACCACGTAACGCCATCGAAGGCCTCCTCCTCACGAGCCCACGACCATCCCGCCGTCCACCCCATACGGACGGCGGCGCCCGGATGCTCACTGCACCTACCCGGCGTGACGGTCCCCACGGCCCCGCCCCTGCCGGCGCCCTGCTGAAGGGGCGGGGCCACCTCAGCCTCCTCGCCGCCGACACCCCTTTGACCTGCGGCGGAGCACGGCCCGGAGGTGACTGTCAGTGGCCGGGTGCAGACTGGCCGATGTCCGGGACGAAGGCGTCGACGAAGACGCCGCGGAGGTGATCGGCATGACCGAGGTACTGCTCGCCGTGGGCACGCGCAAAGGCCTGTTCATCGGGCGCCGGCGAGGTGGTGGCGCCTGGGAGTTCGACGAGAGCCCCTACTTCAACGCGCAGGCCGTGTATTCGGTCGCCATCGACACCCGGGCCGGGACCCCGCGGCTGCTGGCCGGCGGCGACAGCGCGCACTGGGGCCCGTCCGTGTTCCACTCCGACGACCTGGGCCACACCTGGACCGAACCGGCCAGCCCGGCGGTCAAGTTCCCGCAGGACACCGAGGCGTCCCTGGAGCGGGTGTGGCAGCTGCACCCGGCCGCCGCCGAGCCGGACGTGGTGTACGCGGGGACGGAACCGGCCGCGCTGTACCGCTCGGAGGACCGCGGGGAGACGTTCGAGCTGGTCCGGCCCCTGTGGGAGCACCCCACGCGGTCGAAGTGGGTGCCGGGCGGCGGCGGTGAGGGTCTGCACACCGTGCTCACCGACGCGCGCGACCCGCGGGCGGTGACGGTCGCCGTATCGACCGCCGGTGTGTTCCGCACGCTGGACGGCGGCGCGAGCTGGACACCCTCCAACTCGGGTGTCTCCGCGGTGTTCCTGCCCGACCCGAACCCGGAGTTCGGCCAGTGCGTGCACAAGGTCACGCGGGACGCCGCCACCCCGGACCGGCTGTATCTCCAGAACCACTGGGGGGTGTACCGCAGCGACGACGCGGGCGCGCACTGGACGGACATCGGCGAGGGCCTCCCGTCCACCTTCGGCTTCGCGGCGGTGGCGCATCCGCACAGGGGCGACACGGCGTACGTGTTCCCGATCAACGCCGACGCCGACCGGGTCCCGGCCGACCACCGGTGCCGGGTCTACCGGACCGCGGACGCGGGCAAGAGCTGGGAGCCGCTCTCGGCGGGCCTGCCCCAGGAGGACCACTACGGCACGGTGCTGCGCGACGCGATGTGCACCGACGACGCCGACCCGGCGGGCGTCTACTTCGGCAACCGCAACGGCGAGGTGTTCGCCTCGGCGGACGACGGCGACAGCTGGCAGCAGCTCGCCTCGCACCTGCCGGACGTGCTGTGCGTGCGGGCCGCGGTCGTCGGCTGAGGCGCTAACGGGGCCGGGGAGGGGACGAGGTTGCGCACAGGCGTTGGCCACCGGTTGATCGCCGCTGCCCGTACGGCAGTAGGGTGACGCCCGTGGCACCACGACCCTTGCATGAAATCGTCGAAGCGGGCTGGGCGAAGGCCCTGGAACCGGTGGCCGAACGCGTCGCCGCGATGGGGGACTTCCTCCGCGCGGAGATCGCCGCGGGACGCACCTACCTCCCGTCCGGGCCGAACGTCCTGCGGGCCTTCCAGCAGCCCTTCGACGACGTACGGGTCCTGATCGTCGGTCAGGACCCGTACCCCACTCCGGGGCACGCGGTGGGGCTGTCGTTCTCGGTCGCGCCCGAGGTGCGGCCGCTGCCCGGCAGCCTCATCAACATCTACCGCGAGCTGAACGCCGACCTGGGGCTCCCCCAGCCGTCCAACGGTGACCTCACGCCGTGGACGCAGCAGGGCGTGCTGCTGCTCAACAGGGCTCTGACGACCGCCCCCCGCAAGCCCGCCGCCCACCGCGGCAAGGGCTGGGAGGAGGTCACGGAGCAGGCCATCCGGGCCCTGGCGGCGCGCGGCAAGCCGCTGGTGTCCATCCTGTGGGGCCGTGACGCCCGCAATCTGCGTCCGCTCCTCGGCGACCTGCCCTCCGTCGAGTCCGCCCACCCCTCCCCCATGTCGGCCGACCGGGGCTTCTTCGGCTCCCGACCGTTCAGCCGGGCCAACGACCTGCTGATCCGCCAGGGCGGCCAACCGGTGGACTGGCGCCTGCCGTGAGCGGGCCGTCGGAGGAGTCCGGGTTTCTCGCCGTGGACTCCGGCGGCTCCGGGCTCCGGGCCGTGGTGGGGACCGCTGAGCGCGGACCGCTGGCCCGGCGGGCGTCCGGTGAGCCGGTCCGCACGGGCGACCGGGGCATCGATCCCGGGCACTTCATGACGCAACTCGTGCCGCTGGTGCGCGCGTTGAACGCCGAGGCGGGAGCGGTGCCGTTGACCGCCGTCGCCGTCGGCGCGGCCGGGCTGGCCTCCCTGGGTGCCGGGCTGCGCGCCGAACTGCCGGGCGCCCTGGCCCGGGAGTGGGGCGTGCGCAGGGTCGCCCTGGCCGCCGACGCCGTGACCGCCTACGTGGGGGCGCTCGGGCCGCGGCCGGGTGCCGTGATCGCCGGCGGCACCGGGCTGATCGCCGTGGGTACCGACCTGACCGGCTGGCGGCGGGCGGACGGCTGGGGGCATCTGCTCGGCGACTGCGGCAGCGGCGCCTGGATCGGGCGGGCCGGTCTGGAGGCCGCACTGCGCGCCCACGACGGACGCGAGGGCGGCTCGACCCGTCTGCTGGCCTGCGCCGAGGAGGTGTTCGGGCCCGTCGCCGGGCTGCCCGGCGCGCTGTATCCCCGCCCCGACCGGCCCGCCGTACTCGCCTCCTTCGCCCCCCGCGTGGCCGCATGCGCCGACGAGGACCCCGTCGCCGCGGGCATCCTGCGGGAAGCCGCCCGGCACCTGGCCGACTCGGCCGCGGCCGTGTGCCCCTCGGGCGGTGAGCCGCGTGTCGCCGTCACCGGCGGCCTGTTCAAGCTGGGCGACCCGCTGCTCGGGCCGCTGGACGAGGAACTGACGCAGCGGCTCCCGCAGGTCCGGCGGGTGCCGGCCGAGGGCGATCCACTGCACGGCTCGGTGCGCATCGCGACGGAACTGAGCACGGATTCGCTCACGCTGCCGGGTGACGAGACGATGCTGACCGTGACCACCCGGTCGGGTGATTGATCCGATCACATCCCATCGGTAGGTAACACATCAGACAAAACAGGATGGATACCGCTCACCTGCACCCTCCCCGAACAGGGGAACCCAAGAAGCCAGTAACATGCGGCGCCATGAGTTCCCCCACTGGGCCCGCGGATGGCCTGCCCGTACGAATGCCGCGCCCCCGCCAGCCCGGACGGCACCGCCGTCCCGAGCCGTTGGTTGCTCCCGAGGGCGCGCCGGCGCTCGTCCTCGCCGTGCCGGGGACGCCCAGTAGTGCCACGCGCAGCCTCGCCGAGGAGGTCGTGAGCATCGCCCGCTCCGAGCTGCCCGGCCTCGACGCCCGCATCGGATACCTCGACGGGGACAACGCGGAGTTCCCCACGCTGCAGGCCGTGCTCGTGCACGCCGCCGAGGAGCGCACGGCCCGTTTCGAGCAGGCCCGTGCCGCCGGCATGGACGTCAAGATGCCCGACGGCCCCGTCGCCGTCGTGGTGCCGCTGCTCGCCGGCCCGGACAGCGCGCTGCTGCGCCAGGTCCGCCAGGCCCTCATGGAGAGCCGGGTCGCCGCCGAGCTGACCGACGTCCTCGGCCCGCACCCGCTGCTCGCCGAGGCGCTGCACGTGCGGCTGTCCGAGGCCGGTCTGGCCCGTGCGGACCGTGCCCGGCTGTTCACCGTGGCGACCGCCGCGGACGGCATCGTCCTGGCGTCGGTGGGCGGTGACGAGGCGGTGCAGGCGGCCGGCATCACGGGCATGCTGCTGGCCGCGCGCCTCGCCGTGCCGGTGATGGCCGCGGCCCTGGACCAGGAGGGCTCCATCGCGTCCGTCGCCGAGCAGCTGCGCTCCTCCGGCTCGCAGCAGCTGGCGCTCGCTCCGTATCTGATCGGTCCGGAGATCGAGCAGGGGCTGATCGAGGAAGCCGCGAAGGAGGCGGGCTGCTCCGCCGCCGAGTCGCTCGGAGCGTACCCGGCGATCGGCAAGCTCGCCCTGGCCAAGTACACGACGGCGCTGGGCATCGCCCCGCAGCAGGCACAGAGCACGCCGGTGCGCTGACGCGGGCTGCCGCGCGCAACGCCTCGAAGGCCCGCTCCGGTTCGGAGCGGGCCTTCGACGTCGCGGGTGGGGCGTCCGGTGGGGTGTGTTGTACCTCTGGCTCAGGCGAGGGTCACGCAGGACGCCGCTGCCACCCTGATCGAGCCGCCTCGTCGCGGCAGGCCCGTGAGCGGGTCGACCGCGAACCACGTCACATCGCCGGAGCGCTCGTTGGCGACGTACAGGAAGCCGTCGGAGGCGGCCAGGGCGCGGGGCCAGTGGCCGCCGCAGTGCACGGTGGTGACGAGCCGCAGCTCTTCGCCCTGCACGGCGAGCACGGAGAGCACGTCCTCGCCGCGGGTGGCGGTCCACACGAAGCGGCCGTCGGGCGAGGTGACGATGCCCGAGGGATAGGCGTCGCTCGCCGGTGTGCCGGGCAGGACTGCGGTTTCGGACAGCGGCGTCAGGACGCCTTCCGCCGCGTCCCAGCGGCACACGGTGACGGAGGGGCTCAGTTCGTTGACGACGTAGGCGTGCGTGCCGTCCGGGTGGAAGGCCAGGTGGCGCGGCCCCGAGCCGGGGCGCAGGGCGGTCTCCCGGTACAGGGCGAGGGCGCCGTCCACCAGCGTGCACACCCGCACCGAGTCCGTCCCGAGGTCCACGCTGACGGCCCAGCGTCCGCTCGGGTCGGGCTGCACCTGGTGGGCGTGCGGCCCCTGCTGGCGGGGCGTGTGCGGTCCGGCGCCGGTGTGCCGGAGCACACCGGAAGCGGACCGCGCGAGGGTGCCGTCGGGGCGCAGGGGGACCGCGGTGACACTGCCGGAGCCGTAGTTGGCGGTCAGCACGTGCCCCGCGAACAGGCTGAGGTGGGTCGGTCCGCTGCCGCCGACCGGCACGGGCCGCCCGGCCGGCTCGGGCTTGTCCCCGGCCACCCGGTAGGCGGCCACCGTGCCCTCGGCCGTCTCACTGACCGCGTACAGCGTTTCCCCGTCTCGGGCGAGGGTCAGGTAGGAGGGGTCCGGGACGGCTTGCACGCTGCTCAGCACGGTCAGCGCGCCGCTGCCGGGGTCGACCTCCGCGGTCACGATCCCGGGGCCGCCGGCCGCCGTGAACGACCCGATGAACGCCCGTCGCCTGCCGTCCGCCACCGCTGACCCCTCTCGCCCGCGCCGCCCGGAAGGACAGCGCAGCCGATCATGCAAGGTCTAGACCAAGCGGTCAAGGGGTGGTTCGCCCAGTCGGCCCCGGGCCGCCGGGGGTACGCGGGCCACGGTCAGCCCGGCCCAGCGCCGCTGCAGCCGCAGCCGCAGTCGCAGTCGCAGTCGCAGTCGCAGTCGGGGCAGCTCACAGGGTCCCCCTGTCACGCTGAAGCGGCCGTCAGGCCCCCACCAGCGGCGAGCCCGAGGGCGTGCGCAGGGGACGGGCCAGTTCGGTCAGGGCTCGTTCCAGGCCGTGCAGGTGAGCCAGGGCGGGTTCCGCGTGGGGCAGCCCGTCCGTGTGGATCGCGAGGTCCCTGCCCTCGGTGAGGGCTTCGACGGCCGCTTCCACCCGTCGGCAGGCCGTGGCCAGGCGGGTGTCGTGGGAGGCCTCCGGGTCGGCTGCGACGGCGACCAGGCCGCGGATCTCCCGGGCGCAGTCGTCGAGGAGGTCCAGGACGTGCCGGGCCCGGCGCTTGCGGCCGAGCATCGGGTTCAGCGGGTGCACGAGCGGGGCGACCGAGAGCCGTACCCGGGCGAGGAGCTGCTCCAGCTCCGCCACCCGCGGGGCAGGATCGGCGTCGGCCGCGCCCGCCAGTCGCCGGGCGGTCTCGACGGCGCAGGCGTGCACGCAGCGCAGGGCCCGCCGGATCCAGGCGTCGGTGATGCTGTGGGTGGTGACGGGCAGGACGAGGATCACGGCAAGGGCGGCGCCGAGCGCCCCGACACCGGTCTCGGCGAGCCGCAGCGCGAGCAGGTCCGGGCCGAGCACGCCCAGGAGGCCGTAGAGCAGTCCGGCGAGGAGGGTGACCCAGAGCATCATCCACGTGTAGGACACGGCGGCCGTGTAGAAGATGCCGAAGACGCAGACGGCGGCGAGGGCGGCCGTGACGGCGGGATCACCGTGCACGGGCAGGGCAACGAGCAGGCCGAGGCCGATGCCGATGACCGTGCCGAGCAGCCGCCGGAAACCGCGGACCAGGGTCTCACCGCGGGAGGTGGTGTTGACGAAGATCCACCAGGTGGCGCCGACGGCCCAGTACCAACGCTGCCCGGACACCAGCTGGCCCACGACGAGGGCGAAGCCGGCTCCGGCGGTCGCCTGGATCGCCTGGCGGGTGGTGACCCGGGCCAGACCGGTGCCGCCCGGCGGGGCGGGCACGGCGGGCGGGGGCAGGCGCCGCTCGTAGCACCAGAGGCCGAAGCGCACCGCTGCGGCGGCGAGGACGGACAGCAGGACCGCGGCGTACAGCTGGGGCAGCTGGTCGGTGGTGGCGTGCAGGAACTGCGCCACGAAGAAGGTCATGAACGCGAACACGCCGAGGCTGTGCCCGCGCGGGCCCCAGCGCCGCGCGTACACGCCCGCACCGACCACGGCGAGGAAGGTGAGGTCCCGCGCCACCGGGTGGTCGTGCAGCTCGGCCGCGGCGGTGAGGAGGGGCAGGCCGACGGCGGGCAGCAGCGCGGTCGTGACGGCCTGGCCGCGGACCGTCGCGTCGGTGACGGTGAACAGGGCGAGCAGGGCGGCGAGACCACCGGTGACCGTTCCCGCGAGGGACTGCCCGGCGAGGCCGCACAGGGCGACCGCGAGCGCGATGCCGAGCACGGCTCGCGCGGCGAACCGCAACCGCGTCCGCCCCGGATCCGGAGCCATGAACACCCTCTTCAGCACCGCTTACCGCCCCTTTCGCCACACCGGCCATGAGTACGCATGAAAAAGGCGCCGCGGGGTCCGCAGCGCCATCGACGCACCTATATCAGCATCCCGGGGTCCACTGGCTCAACCGGCCCCTTTTAGACTGGTCCATTGGTACATCCGGAGCGGCCGGGAGACGGCCGCGGCAGAGCCAACGGACGAGGAGGACGCGCCATGCCCGTGGACGAGCTCGACACCCGCATCCTGCGACTGCTGCTGGAGCAGCCGCGCACGAGTGTGCGCGAGTACGCCCGGATCCTCGGTGTCGCCCGCGGCACGCTGCAGGCCCGGCTGGACCGGCTGGAGCGCGACGGCGTGATCACCGGCACGGCACCGGCCCTCTCCCCCGCCGCGCTCGGGCATCCGGTGCTGGCGTTCGTCCACATCGAGGTCACCCAGGGCCATCTCGACGAGGTGGGCGACGCGCTGGCGGCCGTGCCGGAGATCGTCGAGGCGTTCTCGATCACGGGCGGCGGGGATCTGCTGGCCCGGGTGGTGGCGCGGGACAACGCGCACCTGGAGGACATCGTCCAGAAGCTGATCAGCATGCCCGGGGTGGTGCGCACCCGTACGGAGGTCGCGCTGCGCGAGCGCGTGTCCCACCGGATGCTGCCGCTGGTGGAGTCGATCGGGCGGTCGGCTCGTGGATGATCTTTGAGAGCATGGCCCCATGAGCAAACTCCGCGGCATATCGGTCATCTTCGATCTCGACGGAACACTCGTGGACAGCGAGCCGAACTACTACGAGGCGGGCCGCCGGACGCTCGCCGCGTACGGCGTCGCGGACTTCACCTGGGCGGACCACGAGCGGTACGTCGGCATCAGCACACAGGAGACGGTCGCGGACTGGAAGGACCGCTACGACCTGCCCGCATCCGTGGACGAACTGCTCGCCACCAAGAACCGCCGCTATCTGGAGCTGGCCCGCAGCACCACCCGCGCCTACCCCGAGATGCGCACGTTCGTCGAGATGCTGGCGGCCGAGGGCGTACCCATGGCCGTGGCCTCGGGATCGTCCCCGGAGGCCATCGCCGCGGTGCTGACCGGAACCGGACTGGACGCGCATCTGCACACCGTGGTCTCCGCCGACGAGGTCGCGCACGGAAAGCCGGCCCCCGACATCTTCCTGGAGGCGGCCCGCAGGCTCGGGGCGTCCCCGTCCGACTGTGTCGTCCTGGAGGACGCCGCTCCGGGTGCCGCCGCCGCGCACGCGGCCGGCATGCGGTGCATCGCCGTCCCGTACGTCCCGGCCCAGGTGGACGCACCGGAGTTCGCGACCGCCGGCCTGCTGCTGCGGGGCGGCCAGAAGGAGTTCACGGGGCAGGCGGCGTTCGACTGGCTGTGCCGGAGGGATTAGCTCCGCGGGCAGCCGTACGACGCTTCCCCGCCGGTCTCACCGAGACGCCGACCAGCGGCTGTTCAATCAGCCGAAACCGGCCGCACCCGGGCTGCGCTCCTCGTAGATTCTTCAAAAGCGCCAGAGGGGAGCGGCACATTGGCGGACGGTGGCACCCGCAACGTCGTGGGCGGCGACACGGTGGCGGGCACGGTCGTCCAGGCCGGTTCGATCGGGGCACTGCACGTGCACACGGCCGTCCCGCCGACGGGGCCCGCGCCCGCATCTGTCGCCATGGACGCCTGGGAACGCCGGGTCGGCGACTCCTGCGTCTGGCGGCACGTGCCGCAGGGCCGGGACACCGGCCACCACCGGCGGCACGTAACCGCCCTCGCGGCCCGGCTGGCCCGCATGAGGGACGAGCTGGAACGGTCGCTGGAGCAGGACCCCTGGTGCGACGCGCGGATCGCGACCGCGTTCCTGGACAACGTCGAGTGGCTGCTCGGCGAGCCGCCCGAGGACGGGACGAAGGGCCTCGACCTGTATCCGGCCGAGGCGTCCCTGCTCGTCCTGTTCCCCTTCCTGCACCGGGTCCACTACCTGCGGCGGGCGGTACGGCTCGCGCAGGTCCGTCCCTGGTCCCTGCGGCCCGCGGGCACTGCCGACCCGGACAGGCTGGCGTTCGAGGTCTTCGCCGAGGAGAGCGAGGCGCTCGTCCAGCGGGCCCTGCGGGAACCCGGGGCGGAACCGCTCGTGGGCTGGTGGCTCTGCCATCGCCGCCTCGCCCAGCACGGGGAGTTCTCGGACACCGATTCCGTCCACACGCTCATGGCGGAGCTGGGCGATTCCGTCGGGGAGCTGGGCGCGGCACTCGCCGCCGACCGCTTGACCGTGCTCCTGCACGGCCTCCGGCGAGGTCCCGACATCTGCCACCCCGAGTTCCTGAATCTGCTGCCCGCCGACGACCGGGTCCGCTGCGGACCCGGTCACCAGCAGATCCGCTTCCAGCGCGTCGGCCTCCTCGTCGCCCTGGCCTACGGCATGTCCGTCGAGACGACGGCGTTGCCGGACATCGTCGCCGAGCACCTCGCCATCCCGTATCCGGTGGATCTGCCCCTGCTGCGCCGCACCCTCGCGGAGGCGCACTGGGGAGGCTCGCGCGACCTGCCGGTGCTCCGCGCCGAATGCCACCACGAGGCGGTCGTGGAGGGTCTGCGCGAGTACACCGCCCGTGCCGACGCCATGCTGCACGCGATACGGCGCACCGTCAGGGAACGGGTCAACCAGCCCATGCCGGACCTCCCCACCCGGCTCTCCGCCGACGGCGTGGTTCCGAGCCGCGGCACCTTCGACGGGTACGCGAGGTTCCGGAGCGACGGGCGCCGGGTCCTCGACCTGGCGATGGGGATCGAGCTGTACAAGGACCGCGATCTGGCCGTGCGGGAGCTGTACCAGAACGCGCTCGACGCCTGCCGTTACCGGCGCGCCCGGCAGGAGTACCTCGACCGCACGACGGAACCGTCCGGCACGCCGTACACCGGCAGCATCTCCTTCACGCAGGACACCGACGACGACGGCCGGGCCTATCTGGACTGCCGGGACGACGGCATCGGCATGGGCGAGGCCGAGCTGCGCGGTGTGTTCTCCCACGCCGGCGCCCGCTTCGCCGAGCAACTGGAGTTCAAGCTGGAACGGGCCCGCTGGGAGTCCCTGGACCCGCCGGTGACGCTGTATCCGAACAGCCGGTTCGGGATCGGTGTGCTGAGCTACTTCATGCTCGCCGAGGAGATCCGGGTCACGACGTGCCGCATGGACGCCGACGGCGTTCCCGGGCCCGTCCACGAGGTGTCCATCTGCGGGCCTGGCCACCTCTTCAGGATCGTGCGCAAGGCCGCGCGCGGTCGCGAGCCCGGCACCCGGGTCCGGCTGTATCTGCGGCCCGACATCGAGCCGGCGAGCTGGTCGGTGATCGACGTCCTGGACCGGGTGCTCGCGATCGCGGAGTTCCCCACGACGGCGCGAAAGGGGATGCTGAGCAGTTCGTGGGAGCAGGGGCGGCTGAAGAAGCGGAGGAAGACCGGTCCCGCGGACACCGGGCTGAACGCGCACGGAAGCCTGCTGGCCTGGTCCGGGGACGGACGGGGCGCACAGGTCGTCTGGTGCGAGGAGGGCGGGGCGCTGCTCGTCGACGGGCTGGTCGTCGAGCCCACGGTACGCAGAGGGGTCATCTCGGAGTCGGGCCCGGGGCTGGCCGGGGTGGTGGTGAACCTGCGCGGCCCGTGGTCCCCGGCGAAGCTGTCGGTGGACCGCCGGCATGTCCTGGACGATGTGAGCGTGCCGGTGAGGGAGCTGGTGGAAAGGGCCGGCAGCGTTCTCGCGGAGGGCGACGACGATGTGCCGGGGTTTCCCTGGCTCTCCCACGTGGCCGGTGGAAGCGCGGTTCTGGCCGATGTGGTGGCCGATGCGCTCTCCGCGCACAGCCGGGAACTCGTGTTCCGGGGCCGGCAGTTCGGCAGTCCGGAGGTCGGATACTTTCCGGCGGATTCCTCCCTCGTCCCGCACGAGGGCCGTGAGGAGCGGCGCTACCGTCCCGTCGCGTGGAGTGATATCGACGGTTACGCACCGGACCACGTGTTCCTCTGGCGGGTCCTCGCCCGCCGTCCCGCACGGGCCCTGAAGAAACTGGCCGAGGTGTGCGCGGAGGCGGACGACACCCGTCCCGTCAGGCGACCCCGGCCGTCCGACCAGTGGCTGCTGATGGCCCGTCAGTCACGTCGGTGGCACGGCAGGCCTCTCGACAACCACGGGGACCTCACCGAAGCCGGCGAGACACTCCAGTGCACCGCGCGCGAAGTGGCCACGCGGCTGGCCGCGTTGGGCTACTCGAAGGCCGATCCGCGGTCCTGGTCCGCCGATGCCCGCCTCACGAGGGCGAACAGCGCGGCCTTCCGGCCCCGCTACGGCGAAAGCCTCCTGGGCAGACAGGACCCCCTGTCCACCGCGGACCTGATGCAGGCGGCGGCACGCACGAACGACACCGCTGCCTCAACGGCCGGTCTGCTGCGGAGTTTCGGGCTCCTGGTGCCGGACGATGTGGTGGCACTGTGCGAGGCCGCGACGGAGGACGACCTGCTCTGGCTCGACCCGGACAGAGTCACCGAGGGCTGCCTGGATCCCCGGGCAGTGGTCCCCTTGGGGCATGTGGCGCGCGCAAGCCTCCGGTCCGGCCTCTCCGTGCCGGAAGTCTGCCGACGGCTCGCGTCCCACGGGCTCAGCGCCCGCTCCGGCCGCTTGCCGGACCACCCCACGGCGGAGACGGTCGTGCTGCTGAGCCAGGGTGCGAACGGAAGGCAGCCCTGGCTGGAGCCCGAGCAGGCAACGCCCGGTCTGATCCTCGGCGCGGCGAAGCAATGCGCGAGGGAACCGGCGGAGGTACTGGCCATGCTGACCGCGCTCGGAGCCGCTCCGCCGGACCCCTTTCCGGCGGATGCCACGACGGACGACCTCTGGGCCCTCCAGGACGGGATGTACGGCAGCTTCCTCGTCCCGGGAGGTCCGATGTTCTACGGAAACATCTTCAGCGGCGTCGAGAACCTCGACGACCTGCGCTTCAAGATCCACCGCCTGCGCGCGTACGGCTTTGCGACAGCGGTGACGGTCCCCCGCCGGCCCACCTCACTGGACCGGGAGATGTTACGCGAGAGCGGCCCGGTCAACTGGTGGTACACACAGACGGACGAAGCTGTGCCCTTCAGCCATCTTCTGTTGGCGGCACGGGAGTTGGGGGCCCCGCCCACGACGATCGCGAAGCGCCTGCATGCCTGCAACATCCCGACGTCCCACGACAGCCTCCCGAAGGGTCTCTCCTTCAGCGAGGCCCTGCGACTCATCCGAGCGGACGAGCTGGACGCGGGCGATGTTCCCGAGGCCGAACACTTCCCGCTCGAGTACCTGGTCAAGACCGCTCTCCGGAAGCGCACGGGCATCGGTCACATCGTCTCCCTGCTCAACGACCTCGGTATCCCCGTCCCCGACCCCGCCGTGACCATCAGAGCCGCCCTGGCCCGTGTGCCCCGTCCCGATCGGCACTGAACACCAATCCTGTCCGCAGCGTTGACGTCCCCTCACCTCACGCATAACGTCTGGCCGACCCCCCGCACATTGTTCGTGATACCGAACGAATCCTTCTCGTGGAGGAGCCCATGGCCCCGCCCCTCTCCAGGCGATCCCTTCTCCAGGCCGCGACCCTCGCCGCGGCCGTACCCGCCCTCTCCCGGACGACGGCGGGGCGGGCCGAGGCTGCCGCCGCCGTCACCGCGGCCGCCGTCGGCGTCCCCGCGGCCTGGACGGTCCGGCCCTTCGGGCTGGAGGACGTGGGCCTCGGTCAGGGTGTCTTCGCCGACAAGCGGAAGCTGATGCTGGATCACGCCCGTGGTTACGACGTGAACCGGCTGCTCCAGGTGTTCCGCGCCAACGCCGGTCTCTCCACCGGTGGCGCGGTCGCGCCCGGCGGCTGGGAGGGCCTGGACGGCGAGGCAAACGGCAACCTGCGGGGCCACTACACCGGCCACTTCCTGACCATGCTGGCGCAGGCGTACCGCGGGACGAAGGAGCAGGTGTTCGCCGACAAGATCACCACCATGGTCGGGGCGCTGACCGATGTGCGCGCGGCGCTGCGGCGGGAACCGGCGGTGCTCAGCGTCCCCGGGAAGTTCGGGACCGGTGCGGATCAGGTACGGGGCTCCTACCAGTACGTGGACCTGCCGGCAGCCGTGCTCGGCGGTGCCCCGGCGATCACCCTCTCGGTCTGGGTCCGGCCCACCCATGACGCCGCATGGACGCGGATCTTCGACTTCGGCGACGACACCAGCCGCTACCTGTACCTGGCCGCCCGCAACCAGGCCGGGGTGCCGCGTTTCGCCGTCACCACCTCGGGCGCCGGCGGCGAGCAGGCCCTCAACGGCACGGCCGCGCTGCCGCTGAACCAGTGGAGCCACCTGGCGGTCACGATCGCGGACGGCACCGGCACCCTGTACGTCAACGGCGCCGCCGTGGCGCGCAACACCGCGATGAGCCTCACCCCGGCGGCTCTCGGCACCCTGAGGAACAACTGGCTCGGCCGCTCGAACTACGCCGCCGACCCGGTCTTCGCGGGCGCCTTCGAGGAGTTCAACGTCTTCTCGCGGGTGCTGACCGCCGCCGAGGTCGCGGAGCTGCAGAGCCGCCGGGCCGCCGACGCCTCCACGGGCCGCGGCGACCTGGCGTCGTACGCCTTCGACGAGACGGCCGGCGGGACCTTCGCGGACGCCTCCGGCCGGGGCCTGGACGGCGTCCTGCGCCGCACCTGGGGCGGGCCCAGCCACCCCGGGTTCCTCGCGGCATACCCCGAGACGCAGTTCATCGACCTGGAGTCGAGGACCAGCGCCGACTACACCAAGGTGTGGGCGCCCTACTACACCGCGCACAAAATCCTCACAGGGCTGCTCGACGCGTACACCGCGACGGACGACGACCGGGCGCTCGACCTGGCGTCCGGCATCTGCGACTGGATGTACGCCCGGCTGTCGAAGCTGCCCGAGGCCACGCTCCAGCGCATGTGGGGGATCTTCTCCAGCGGTGAGTTCGGCGGCATCGTCGAGGCCATCTGCGATCTGCACACGATCACCGGAAAGGCCGAACACCTGGCGCTGGCCCGGCTGTTCGACCTGGACCGGCTGATCGACGCGTGCGCCGCGGACACCGACATCCTCGACGGACTGCACGCCAACCAGCACATCCCGATCTTCACCGGCTATGTGCGGCTCTACGACGAGACCGGCGAGAAGCGCTACCTCGACTCGGCGAAGAACTTCTGGGACATGGTCGTCCCGCACCGCATGTACGGCATCGGCGGCACCAGCACCCAGGAGTTCTGGAAGGCCCGGGACGTGATCGCGGGCACGATCGGCGCGACCACCGCCGAGACCTGCTGCGCGTACAACATGCTCAAGCTGAGCCGGACCCTGTTCTTCCACGAGCAGGACCCGAAGTACATGGACTACTACGAGCGGGCGCTCTACAACCAGGTGCTCGGCTCGAAGCAGGACAAGCCGGATGCGGAGAAGCCGCTCGTCACGTACTTCATCGGGCTGACACCCGGTCACGTCCGGGACTACACGCCCAAGCAGGGCACGACCTGCTGCGAGGGCACGGGCATGGAGAGCGCCACGAAGTACCAGGACTCGGTGTACTTCGCCAAGTCCGACGGCAGTGCCCTGTACGTCAATCTGTACAGCGCGTCCACGCTGACCTGGGCGGAGAAGGGCGTGACGGTCACACAGACGACCCGCTTCCCGCAGGAGCAGGGCAGCACGCTGACCTTCGGGGGCGGACGGGCGTCCTTCACGCTGCGGCTGCGGGTGCCGTCCTGGGCGACCGGGGGGTTCCGGGTGACCGTCAACGGACGTGCGGTGTCCGGGACTCCGCGTCCGGGCAGCTACTTCGACGTGTCCCGGAGCTGGCGGGCCGGTGACACCGTCCGGATCTCCATGCCGTTCCGGACGCGGGTGGATAAGGCGCTGGACGACGCGTCCTTGCAGACCCTCTTCCACGGGCCGGTCAACCTGGTCGCCCGCGACGCGGCAACGGAGTACCTGAAGGTCGGGCTGTACCGCGGCGCCGGCCTGTCCGGCGATCTCTCGTCAGCCCTCACGCCGGTGGCGGGCAAGCCGCTGCACTTCACACTGGACGGAACCGAGTGGGCGCCGTTCGCCGAGGGGACGGAGGACCCGACGCACGCCTACTTCCGGCGCACGGAACCGAGGGTCGTGTTCGGCGGCCGGGACGCCGGCGTCGCCAATCCGGCGAAGTCCGGCGGCACCACGCTGCTGGACGAGATCTGGGCCGGGGCACCGTTCGGGAACAAGGGGGCGCTGGTGGCGCGGGTGCGGGCCACGGTGGACGCGTGGGTGTCGGCCGGGTTGCTGGTCAGGGCGGACGCGGACAAGGTGGTGGCGGCGGCGGAAGCGGCTTCGTACCGGCCCTGAGCGCCTGACCGGCCGGGGCGTGTGCGGCGTTCGAGCGGACGCCGCACACGGCCGAACTTTTTTGCGGCAGGGATGATTGTTTCGCCCCTGGCATCCGTATCTCCTGGTGTTGGGCCGTTGATATCCCAGGAGGCACGATGCGCATCTCGCGCAGCACGGCAGGAACCGCGTTCGTGGGCGGCGCGTTGGTCCTTACGCTGACCGCGCTCGCTTATCCCAGCATGCTGGGCGTGGAGAACGCGGCTTCCGGCCAGGACCGCATCATCGCCAACACCCAGTGGGGCCCGCTGACCGAGGCGGACCGCGACTTCGTGGTGCGCGTGCGTGCGGCCGGACTGTGGGAGTACCCGCTGGGACAGCTGATCAAGGAGCGGAGCACGTCGCCGGAGATGCAGGAGGTCGCCAAGCATCTGCTCGTCGGTCACGGCCGGCTCGACGCGGGCTGCCGCAAGGTCTCCACGGACCTGGGCATCACCCTGCCGAACGAGGCGTCGCCGCAGCAGCAGCAGTTCGTGGCGACGGCCGAAGGCAGCACGGGCAAGGAGTTCGAGTCCACGGCCGTGACGATCATGCGCGTCGCGCACGGGGGCATCTTCCCGACGATCGCCAAGATCCGGGCGACCACCCGGAACAGCCTCGTGCGGGAGCTCGCCGACACGACCAACGACACCGTGCTCGACCACATCACGGTCCTGGAGCAGACCGGCCTGATCAACCAGGAACAGGTCAGCTTCCAGATCACCGCCCCGCCCAAGCTGCCCCAGGAGCAGACCACACCGCCGCCGCCCCAGCAGGGTGCGCCGGTCCGCGTCCTGCCGGTCCCCGAGGAACTGAAGGACTTCCAGACGGTCGCCCCGAATCCGTCCTACGGGGCGCCGGCACCGTCTCCGTCGGCCGGCTGAGCCGGGTACGGCGTTCTCGGGGGTCGCGGTCCTTTCGCGGCCCCCGGTCCTATGAACGGCGGCGGGGCTTGCCGCGCCGGTCGTTCTTGGGGGCGCCGCGCCCGCTCTTCCCGGTGCGCTTCGCCCCGGCGGACTTCCCGGCCGCCGGCTTCCGTCGGGCGCCGCCCCGGTCCGCGTCCGCGGACTCGCCCCGCGCCGGGGGCTGCTGACGGCCCCGGGTGCTGTTGACCGTGCGGCCGCGGACGATGCCGATGAAGTCCTCGACCTGGTCCGTCTTGGCGTCCTCGGGCCAGGCCAGGGCCACGCTCGACTCGGGGGCGTCCTTGAGGGGCCGGTGGGTGAGGTCCTTGCGGTGGTGCAGTCGGGCGAGCGACAGCGGGACGACGAGGACGCCGATGCCCGCCGCGACCAGTTCGACGGCGTCGGCCGTGGTCGCAGGGCGTTCCAGGGCGGGCCTCCCGGGCAGGCTCTCCCAGTCGAGGACGTCGTCGAGGGGGTGCAGCACGATGTCGTCGGCCAGGTCCTCCAAAGCCACCTCGTCGACGGCGGTGACCAGGTGGTCCTTGGGCACCACGACGACGGTCTGCTCGGTGTAGAGGGGGATCGCGCTGAAGACCGAGCGGTCCACGGGTGTGCGGACGAGGCCCGCGTCGGCGTCCCCGCCCAGCAGCCGCTCGGCCACCGCCCCGGCCGGCACCTGCGTGAGGGTCAGCGGGACGCCGGGCTGCCGCTCGTTCCAGATGCGCACCCACTTGTCGGGCATCACCCCGGGAACGTAGGCGAGCCGGAACGAGGGGGTTGCATCCGAGCCTGTCACCTCGCCAGGTTACCGGCCGTGGTCAGGGGTCGTGCACATGCTCGTTACCCTGGAGTCCATGACGTCGCACCAGAACACCCAGACGATGAAGCCCGCGACCGCGGCGAAGAAGCTGGGTGTGTACCTCGAGGCCACCCCCGCCGACTTCCGGGAGGGTGTCGTCTCGCGCGCCGAGCTGAACGAGCTCCAGGCGAACCCGCCGCAGTGGCTGCAGGAGCTGCGGCGCAACGGCCCGCACCCCCGGCCGGTGGTCGCCGCGAAGCTCGGTGTCTCCATCGCGGGCCTCGCGCGCGCCGGCGTCACCGAGCCCCTCACCACCGAGCAGATCGAGGCGCTGAAGCAGGAAGGCCCCGAGTGGCTGGAGCGGGAGCGCACCACCCAGGCGGAGGTCCGCAAGGAAGCGGAACGGATCAAGAAGAAGAACGCCGAACGTCAGGCCTGACCTGAGGACCTCTCCTTTTCGGACGGCCCCCACCGGATGATCCGGTGGGGGCCGTCGCTGTTTCCTCGGTGTTCCCGGGCGTCGTGTGGTGTCGGTGAAATCTTTCGGCCATGTCTTGACATGGCGCTGAAGCGATCCGTAGCTTGGCCGATCATTTAGATTCGTGAAGCGGGTTCACGAATATGAACGGAGAACCATCCATGCGGGATCGCCGACGCTGTATCGCCATGCGGCTCCGCCGCGTACACCGCCTGGCTGCCACACTCACCGTCTCGGGGCTCCTGTTCGGAACGGCCGCCTGCGGCTCCGGTTCCGGCAGCGCCCGGGCCGGTGACCCGAACACCCTGGAGGTGTGGACCCGGAGCGATCCGGAATCCGCCCAGACCTACGACCGCGTGTTCGCCGCCTTCACGAAGAAGACCGGCATCAAGGTCGACCACCAGCCGGTCATGAACTTCGACCAGCAGTTGCAGAGCCGCGCGTCCGTCAAGGACCTGCCGGACGTCATGATCAACGACACGGCCCTGATGGGCAGCTACCAGGCCCAGGGCCTGCTCAAGCCGATCACCCCGGCCTCGATATCCGGACACGACGAGATCACCGCCAAGTCCTGGTCGTCCACCGTCGGCCTCGACGGCAAGCACTACGGCATCCCGTACTCCCGCCAGGCCATGACGCTGTTCGTCCGCAAGGACTGGCGCGAGAAGCTCGGCCTGCCGCAGCCGAAGACCTGGCAGGACACCCTCGCCCTCGCCAAGGCCTTCGCCGGCCGCGACCCCGACGGGGACGGAAAGAAGAACACGTACGGCATGGTCGTCCCGGGCAGCGCCCAGAACGGCTACGTCGCCTGGTGGGGTGCCAGCTATCTGTGGCAGGGCGGTGTGCAGATCCTCCGGAAGGAGGGGTCGGGTTACCGGCCCGCCATGGACTCGGCGGCGGCCCTGCGCACCGTCACCTGGATGAAGAAGAACCTCTTCTGCGGCGACAACGGTGTCATCCAGCCCAGCGCCCTGACCTCCGTCACCGCGAACACCACCAACTTCCAGGACGGCAACGCCGGGATGTACCTCACCGGCCCGTACAACATCTCCACCTTCGACAAGGCGCTCGGCAAGGACAAGTACGAGGTGCTGCCGGCCCCCTCGGGCCCGGCCGGCAACAACGACGTGCTGGCCGACGGCGAGAACATCTACTTCGGCGCCAGGACCGGCAAGGCGAAACAGGAGCAGACGCTCGCCGCGTTCCTCGTCTCCCCCGAGGGCCAGGAACTCGCCATGACCGGCGACCACCAGCCCGTCGTACGCATCCCGGTCAACTCCACGCTCGACGCGGCGAAGGTGCGCGACGACCCCCGCTGGAGCGTGGTGCAGAAGGCGTACGAGACGGCCTCCGTGCAGTTCCCCAACGCGCCGAACTTCGCCCCGATCAAGCAGGACACCGCCGACGCGCTCAACGCGATCTTCACCTACTGCGGCAGCGACGTCAGCTCCGGCCTGAAGGAACTCAACGACACCCTCGCCGGTGACCTCAAGGACCAGGACCTGTTGAAATGACCGCGACCGTGACGACACCCGGGCCGCGCAGAGCCCGGTTCATCAGCAAGAAGGCCGTACTGCCCTGGCTGTTCCTCGCCCCGGGGCTGCTGCTGGCCCTCGTCTTCAAGTTCCTGCCGATGGGCAAGGGCGTCTGGCTCAGCTTCTTCGAGGTGCGGCCCTTCCTCGGGGACCAGTGGGTCGGCCTCGACAACTACACGCGGGTCCTGACCGACCACCGCTTCCAGGACGCCATCGGCCACACGCTGGTCCTCGGTGTCGGCATGTCCCTCGGCGGGATCCTCGTCGGCTCCGCGCTGGCGCTGCTGCTGGAGGGCCAGGCCCGCTCGCTGAAGATCATCCGAACCGCCGTGTTCCTGCCCGTCGTCACCGCCACCGCGGTGGTCGGCGAGATGTGGCGGTTGATGTACTACCCGACCTCCGACGGCCTGATCAACAGCGGTCTGGGGCTGCTCGGACTCGGGCCCGTGCCCTACCTGGACAATCCCGACACCGCGCTGTGGGCGACGATGGCCATGGGCATCTGGATGCTCGCCCCGTACAACATGGTGATCATCCTCGCCGGGCTGGCGGGCGTGGACCGGTCGCTGTACGAGGCCGCCGCGATGGACGGCGTCTCGTTGTGGCAGCGGCTGCGGCACATCACGCTGCCGGCGATCCGGCCCGCCCTCGGCATCGTCCTCACCCTCGCCGCCATCCGCGGACTGCGCGTCTTCACCGAGGTGTACGTCCTCACCGGCGGCGGTCCGGCCGGCTCCACCGACGTCTGGATGACCCGCGCCTACACCCTCGGCTTCACCCGTAACGACATCGGCGGCGCCTCGGCCGCCTCCGTGGTCCTGCTCTGCGTGACGCTGCTGCTCACCGTCACGGTCAACTACCTCCGCAAGAGGGGAGACGTGAGATGAGCGCCCCCGCCATCGACCCCGTCCGGACCCCGGTGACCGCCTCCCCCACGCGGACATCCGCCGGGAAGCGGCGCACCACCCCCGCCCGTTTCGACACCGCCCTCGGCTGGAGCGACCGGTCGGGCCCCGCCTGGGCCCTGCGCGTCCTGCTCTGCCTGCTCGCCCTGGGCGTCTTCGCGGCGCCGTTCCTGACGATCTTCTCCGGTTCCTTCAGCGAGAAGGCCAGCGGTTCGACCCTGTCGTTCCTCCCGCACCACCCGACCCTGCTGAACTTCCGGGTGGCGGGCGAGCGCGGCATCTGGGACTACTTCGGCAACTCCCTGGTCATCGCGGGCGGCGGACTGCTGCTCCAGCTCGCCGTCTGCACGCTGGCCGCGTACGCGCTGGCCCGGCACAAGTTCCGCGGGCAGGCGCTGATCCTGACCCTGTTCATGCTGACGATGATGCTCCCGGAGGAGGTCATCGCCATCCCGCTGTCCCTGGTCCTCGGGCATGTGCCCGTGGTCGGCGTCGACCTGAAGGGCACCGTCTGGGGCGTGATCCTGCCCCTCGGTGCCTGGGGGTTCTCCGTGATGCTGCTGACGGAGTTCATGAAGGACATCCCCACCGAGATCGAGGAGGCCGCCCGCATCGACGGCGTGGGCGAGCTGCGGATGCTGTGGCAGGTCGTCCTGCCGCTGTGCAAGCCCGCGCTCGGTGTCGCCGGGGTGCTCGGCTTCATCATGATCTGGGACCAGTACCTGCTGCCCCTGATCGCCGCCAAGGACCCCACCGACTACACGGTCACCGTCGCCCTGTCCATCCTGCGCACCGACCCCGAGGTCGGCTCCGGGGTGGTGCTGGCCGGTGCGGTCATCGCGCTCGTCCCCAGCCTGATCGTCTATCTGCTCCTCCAGCGCTCGCTGGTCACCGGCATCGCCGCCGGTG
Organism: Streptomyces qaidamensis; assembly: GCF_001611795.1. Lineage (NCBI taxonomy): Bacteria > Bacillati > Actinomycetota > Actinomycetes > Kitasatosporales > Streptomycetaceae > Streptomyces > Streptomyces qaidamensis. Next base: position 1,266,256 of record NZ_CP015098.1, read on the forward strand.
CCACCAAGGGCTGACAACCCCCCACGTATGAGGGAGACATGAAGTTCCACGGAGTGCTGTTCTTCCCGGTCACGCCGTTCGCGGCGGACGGTTCACTGGACGAGGAACGGCTGGCCCAGCACATCGAGTCGGGGGTCGCCGCGGGTGCGGGAGGTGTGTTCGTCGCCTGCGGCACCGGTGAGTTCCACGCGCTGTCGCCCGAGGAGATCGAGCGGGCCACCCGGGTCGCCGTCACGACCACGGCCGGACGGGTGCCGGTGCTCGCGGCGGCCGGCGGCCCCACACCGGTCGCACGGGACCAGGCCGCACGGGTCGAACGCGCCGGGGCCGACGGCATCCTACTGCTGCCGCCCTACCTCGTCAGCGCCCCGCAGCAGGGCCTCGTGCGGTACGTCGAGGAGGTCATCGCGGCCACGGACCTGCCCGTCGTCTTCTACCAGCGGGGCACCGCACGGCTCACCGCGGAGACGGCCGCCGAGATCGCCGCCCTGCCCGGGGTCGTCGGCCTCAAGGACGGCATCGGGGACATCGAGCGGATGCACCGCATCGTCCGCGCGGTGCGTGCCGTGCCCGGCACGGAGGACTTCCAGTTCTTCAACGGCCTGCCCACCGCCGAGATGACCGCGCCCGCCTACCAAGGCGTCGGCGTGGAGCTGTACTCCTCCGCCGTGTTCGCGTTCGCCCCGGAGATCGCCCTGGCCTTCCACCGGGCGCTCGCCGCCGACGACGACGCCCTGGTCTCCCGGCTCCTCGACGAGTTCTACGGCCCGCTGGTCGCCCTGCGCGACGAAGTCCCCGGGTACGCCGTGTCGCTCGTCAAGGCGGGAGTGACCCTGCGCGGCCTGGACGTCGGCGGCGTGCGGGCGCCGCTGCTCGACCCCACGCCGGAGCACATCACCCGGCTCGCGAAACTCCTCGACCACGGACTGGAGGTGGTCGCCGCATGAGCTCCACGCGCATCCGCGAGCTGATCGTCACCCCGATCGCCTTCGGCGACCCGCCGCTGCTCAACGCCAACGGCGTGCACGAGCCGCTCGCCCTGCGGGTCATCCTCCAACTGGTGCTGGAGGACGGCACGGTGGGACTCGGCGAGTCCACGGGCGGCACAGTCCGCCTGGAGCGGTTGCAGGCAGCCGCGAAGGTGGTGGTCGGCATGGACGTGTTCGACAGCACCGCCGTCACCGCCGCGATCGACGCGGCCCTGCTGCCGACCGTGCCGAGCTCCCACGAGCGCGGCTGGACCACCTCGGCGGTCGAGGTGGCCTGCCTGGACGCGCAGGGCAAGCTGCTCGGCCGTCCGGTCAGCGACCTGCTCGGCGGCAAGGTCAGGGACGCGGTGCCGTTCGCCGCGTACCTCTTCTACAAGTGGGCCGAGCACCCCGCGCTCGACGGCCGCGCGGCGATCGGCGACGACTGGGGCGAAGCCCTCGACCCGGCCGGGATCGTCGAGCAGGCCCGGTTGATGCAGGAGCGCTACGGCTTCCGGTCGTTCAAGCTCAAGGGCGGTGTCTTCCCGCCCGACGAGGAGATCGCCGCGATGCGGGCCCTGGCGAAGGCCTTCCCCGGGCAGCCGCTGCGGCTGGACCCGAACGTGGCCTGGACGGTCGGGACGTCGAAGTACGTCGCCCGTGAACTCGACGGTGTCCTGGAGTACTTGGAGGACCCCACCAAGAGCATCGAGGGCATGGCGGAGGTGGCGGAGGACTCCCCCATGCCGCTCGCGACCAACATGTGCGTGATCGCCTGGGAGCATCTGAAACCGGCCGTGGAGCACCATGCGATCCAGGTGCTGCTCACCGACCACCACTACTGGGGCGGGCTGCGCCGCACCCGTGAACTGGCCGCCGTGTGCGAGGCGTTCGGGCTCGCTCTGTCGATGCACTCCAATTCGCACCTGGGCATCAGCCTCGCCGCGATGACCCATGTCGCCGCGGCCATCCCCAACCTCGACCACTCCTGCGACACGCATTACCCCTGGAACTCGGCGGACGACGTGATCGTCCCCGGCGTGCTGGAGCTGCGCGACGGCGAGGTCAGGGTGCCCACCGGGCCGGGGCTGGGTGTCGAACTCGACCACGACCGGCTGGAGCGCCTGCACCGGCGGTACGTCGACTCCGGGATGCGCAGCAGGGACGACACCGGCTACATGCGGCGGTTCCAGCCGGAGTACGAGCTGAAGCTCCCCCGCTGGTGAGTGCCGTGCGCCCCGACCCCGGTGGGAGGGGCGCACCCGCGCACTAGGACTTGGGCACCTTCAGCCGCTCTCAGGTGAGCTTGCCGGGGATGCCGTCGGCGTCCTGGCCGGAGAAACCCTGCTTCTGCTGCCACAGGTGTCCGATCACGCATCCCGTCCATGGTGAAGCCGCGCGGGACGACCGTGCCCGGCAGCCACTCCTTGTGCCCGATGACGGAACGCTCGGGCCGGTCGTGGTGGCGGCAGATCGCCGCGGACACCCGCTCGATGGCCTCCTTCTGCACGCCGGCGAAGCACGAAGTTGATCGCGGCCTTACGGGACTGCACCTACGGGGGCCCCTTTCGACCGGGACATGCCCGACCCAAACGCCAGACCACGCCACCCCTTCCGGGCCGTAGAAATATCTACGAGCATGGCTACGGCCGGGCGGCTCGCGGAACCCGCGGGGCACCGGCCCGTGTCCAGTGCGCGCCCGACCGCGGCGCCGCCGACTGTGCTGGGGTGGCCATGCAGAGCGTCATGTGGAAGCAAGCCGTCGAGTGGCTCGCCGCGGCAGCCACCGACCCCCAGGAGTGCAAGCGGGAGTGGGACTACGGCGCGGGAACGGTGCTCGTGGAGGCCGGGCGGTACTGGGACGTGCTCAGCGTCCCCGACCGGCTCGGCCTCCTCGCGCTGGACATCCTGTGGCGCGACCCGCTGAAGGTGCCCGGCCCCACCCTGGTGGACTGCGCGGCCCGCAGAGTGGGTTTCTTCCTGCCGCCCGACCCGGTCAGCGAATGGATCGGCTTCGGCGTGCGGCACGTCGGCCGGGGCTCCTGGGTCGCCGTGCCGCCGCCGTACCGGCCCGCCGGCCGCCTGGAGTGGCTCGTCCCGCCGGACGGAACCGGCGCGCTGCACACCCCGGGCACTCTCGAATCGGCCCTGCGGGAGGCCAGCGGAACCCTCGCGGTGCTGGCGCCGGTCAGCGCGGAGCCGGCGGTGCCGGACGGCTGGTGAGACGGGCTCCGGCAGAGAACCCCGCCGTCCCCGGGTGGCGGCCGGAGGCAGTGCGGGTGCCACCGGGGGCGGCCCCTGCCGGGTTCCGGCCGGCAGCGGGGTGAGGAGCCGCGGGGACGACCGGGCCCATGTGCCGGCCGGCGGTCCACGAGGTGACGGCGGTCCAGGTCTCGCTCTCGGCCGGTGCGGCGAAGGAGACCCACTGGCCGTCGCGGTGCTCCGGAACCGTGTGGCCGCGCGCCTCCCACTCGGCGACCAGGGCCGCGTAGATCGGCGGATGTCCCGTGTATCCGGCGGTGAGTTCGGCGTACGAGCGGGGCGCGGCGTCGTTCCCGGAAAGGCGCCGCGCCGTCTCCGTGCTGTCCATGCCTGGGGAACGCGGCGTCGCCCACCGGTGGCACGCGGGCCGGACCCCGTCCGTCGGGTCGAGTGAACCCGTCACCCTTACGGCGGCACGCGGGCACCGGACAAACATCCAGTCAGGCGGTCGCCCGTTCAGAACAGCTGACCTGGGTCCGGCGGAATTCTCGACCGGGGCGGGCGCATCCGGTAACACTGGCCTCGCGCCGAGAATCCGGTACGACGGCAGGGAGAGGCCATGTCACAGCGCCCTGACCTCAAGCAGCGCAGGGCCGTGCTGGAGCACGAGTGGTCCCGCTGGGTGCCTCGGCTGAGCGTCCCGGGCGCGCGCCCCGGCGGCACCGCCGCACTGCGCCACGAGGTGACGGAGTCCTGGGCGCGTTCGCTGGGCAGTGTGGACCCGGGCCGGGACAGCGCCCCGGTCACCGACGGCGGCCAGGTGCACCAGCGCTGGACGTCCTCACCGCTGTACCGGCCGGTCTCCGCCCTCGCCGGGGAGCTGCACAGCATCGCCGAGGACGCCGGGTTCGTCACCGCGGTCACCGACGAGGCCGGCACCATCCTGTGGACCTGCGGCGGCCCGACCATGCGCCGCCGGGCCGAGCGGGTCAACTTCGCGCCGGGCGGCCGCTGGGACGAGCAGGCCATGGGCACCAACGCGCTCTCCCTCGCCCTGCACACCGGCCGCCCCAGCTCCGTCTTCTCGGCCGAGCATCTGGTGTCGGCCCTGCACGGCTGGGTCTGCTACTGCGCACCCGTGCACGGTCGGGACGGCCGCGTCCTCGGCGTACTGGACCTGTCCACGACCTGGGACCGCTCGCACCCCCTGGCCATGTCCACCGTCCGCACGCTGGTGTCGACGATCGAGGCCCGCCTGACCCCGGAGATGCCCCGCCCGGGCCGGCTGCGGCTCACGTGCCTGGGCTCCGAACAGGCCGTGCACGAGGGGCGGCCACTCCCCCTGCGCCCCCGCCAGCTGGAGATCCTCACCCTCCTCGCCCTCGAACCCGAGGGCTTCTCGCCGGAACGGCTGCGGGCGGCCCTGTACGGCGACCGGCCGGTCACGTCCTCCACCTTCAAGGCGGAGATCTCCCACCTGCGCCGGGCCCTGGGCGGTGCGATTTCCCCCCGCCACTACGCCCTCACCGCCCCGGTGTCCTGCGACGCCGCCGACGTCCTGCGCGCGCTGGAACAGGGCGACACGGACACCGCGCTGCGCCGCTGGGGCGGCCCGCTCCTGCCCCGCTCCGAGGCCCCCGGCATCGAGGAGTGGCGCACGCGCCTCGAAGTGGCGGTACGCGAGGCCGTGCTGGCGAGCACCCGGCCGGAGCACGCCCTGTGCTACGGCGAACGGGCCCCGTACGACACCGAGGTCCATGAGCACGCGCTGCGGCTGCTCGGCCCGGAGGACACGCGCCGGGCGATCGCGAGGGGCCGGCTGACGGCGTCCCTGCGCGACTGACGTCCGCGTCCCCGCGGCACCAACCTTGCGCCAACCTCCCGGGAGCACAGTGAGGGACGTCGCAACCGTCCCGCACCGCCCTTCACCGAGGAGAGCCGCCATGGTGTACGCGCAGCCAGGAACCGAAGGCAGCATCGTCACCTTCGCCCGCCGCTACGACAACTTCATCGACGGCGACTGGACCGCGCCCGTCGAGGGCCGCTACTTCGAGAACCGGACGCCCGTGACCGGCAAGGTCTTCTGTGAGGTGGCCCGTTCCACGGCGGCCGACGTCGACCTCGCCCTGGACGCCGCGCACCGGGCGGCCGACCAGTGGGGCCGCACGTCCACGACGGAACGCGCGAACATCCTCAACAGGATCGCGGACCGCATCGAGCAGAACCTGGAGCAGATCGCGGTCGCCGAGACGTGGGAGAACGGCAAGCCGGTCCGCGAGACCCTGGCCGCCGACATCCCGCTGGCCGTGGACCACTTCCGGTACTTCGCCGGAGTCGTCCGCGCCCAGGAGGGCAGCATCGCGGAGATCGACGCCGACACGGTCGCGTACCACTTCCACGAGCCGCTGGGCGTGGTCGGGCAGATCATCCCGTGGAACTTCCCGATCCTCATGGCCACTTGGAAGCTCGCCCCGGCCGTGGCCGCGGGCAACTGCGTCGTCATCAAACCGGCCGAGCAGACCCCGGCCAGCCTGCTCTACGTCATCGACCTGATCGCCGACCTGCTCCCGCCGGGCGTGGTCAACGTCGTCAACGGCTTCGGCGTGGAGGCGGGCAAGCCGCTGGCGTCGAGCCCGCGCGTGGCGAAGGTGGCGTTCACGGGTGAGACGACCACCGGCCGCCTGATCATGCAGTACGCGAGCGAGAACATCATCCCCGTCACCCTGGAACTGGGCGGCAAGAGCCCCAACATCTTCCTGCCCGACGTCATGGCGGCCGACGACGACTTCCTGGACAAGGCGGTCGAGGGCTTCGTGATGTTCGCCCTCAACCAGGGCGAGGTCTGCACCTGCCCGTCCCGCGCGCTCATCCCCTCGTCGATCTACGACGACTTCATGGCCCGCTGCGTCGAACGCACCAGGGCCATCGTCGGCGGCGACCCGCTGGACCCTGCGACCATGATCGGCGCACAGGCGAGCAACGACCAGTACGAGAAGATCCTCTCCTACCTCGACATCGGCAGGAAGGAGGGCGCGGAGGTCGTCACGGGCGGCAACCCGCGCGCGGTGCCCGGTCTGGAGGGCGGCTACTACATCGAGCCGACCATCTTCCGCGGCACCAACGACATGCGGATCTTCCAGGAGGAGATCTTCGGGCCGGTCGTCTCGGTCACGACGTACGACTCGGTCGACGAGGCCCTGAAGATCGCCAACGACACGCTGTACGGCCTCGGGGCGGGCGTCTGGACCCGCGACGGCAACACGGCCTACCGCCTGGGCCGCGAGATCAAGGCGGGCCGGGTGTGGACCAACTGCTACCACGCGTACCCGGCGCACGCGGCGTTCGGCGGCTACAAGAAGTCGGGGATGGGACGCGAGACGCACAAGATGATGCTGGACCACTACCAGCAGACGAAAAACGTTCTTTGTTCATACAGCCCCAAGAAACTTGGGTTCTTCTAGAGCCTCAGCTGGGTGCCTGGAGAGAGCTTTGCCCATCCAGGCACCCACAGCCCGCAGCCACTGTCCCGTCTGGATCCGCGAGCTCCGGGTCGGCGCCGAAGGCCCAGCAGGATGGCCGTGGTGTGCACGGTCAGCGGGCGCCCGCTCTGCAACGTGCTGTCTCCCTCGACGTCAGTGGCGTGCGTCAAGAGGTTGAGTTGCCCTGTACCTCATTGGGATCTGTACCGGCGGCCGGCAGACGCGCCGAGGTCTCGGCATGCTCGTGCTCCACTGCAAAATGGGCCGGCGTCCAGTAGTCGCTCACCAGGCCGTTCAACCCGCCCCACCCATGTCCGCCAACGGGCTTTTACACCGTGCGCACTGCCAGTTGAGATGACGTCTTAGTGAGCGTTTGATACGCCTATTGGGCGGTTCATAGTGATTGTCAGCGACCCGGCGTGAGTGCCGAACCAAGCGATCCGCCGGAAATGCGGCTTCTGCGGCAATCGGCAGACCAGTTATGCGCCGGGTTCCTTAACAAAGCTCCTGTCTCATTCAAAAACCTACCGGTTCACCCGAGATCGAGAACGCACGCCCCGATGCACCCAACGCCCCCGCCCACGCCCTGCTCAGACCGGCCGCCACCGCATACCCAGGCATCATGCAGCCCTCACGGCCCTACCCCAGCGACCTGTCCGACGCCCGCTGGGAACTCATCCGCCCCACCCTCGAAGCCTGGCGCCAAGCCCGCAACGGCATCCGCAAACCCACCCACGACCTGCGCGCCCTGATGAACGCCATCCTCTACGTCGACCGCACCGGCATCCCCTGGCGCTACCTGCCCCACGACTTCCCACCCCACCAAACCGTCTACGGCTACTTCGCCCACTGGGAAGCCGACGGCATCTTCGACCAGCTCACCGGCCTCTTACGCGGCAAAATCCGCCAGGCCGAAGGCCGCACCAACGAGCCCAACGCCTGCCTGATCGACAGCCAGAGCATCAAAACCTCCGCCACCGTCCCCTCACCAGCCAAGGCATCGACCCCGCCAAGAAAATCATCGGACGCAAACGGCACATCGTCACCGACACGCTCGGCCTCCTACTGGCCGTCGCCGTCACCGCCGCCAGCGTCCACGACTCCGCCGCCGGCACCCAACTCCTGACCAAAGTCCGCGAGCGCCACCCCACCATCACCAAAGCCTGGGCCGACAACGGCTACAAAACCAAAGCCATCGAACACGCCGCCCACCTCGGCATCGACCTCGAAATCGTCCAACGCGACCCCACCACCCGCGGCTTCCACGTCCAGCCCCGCCGCTGGGTCATCGAACGCACCCTCGGCTGGCTCATGCACCACCGCCGCCTGGCCCGCGACTACGAAACCCACCCCCACCGATCAGCCGCCATGATCCAACTGGCCGCCATCAACCTCATGACCCGCCGCCTCACCCACGAAGCCACCCCCAACTGGCGCGACAGCTAAGCCAAATAAAACAGACAACCGAGAACCAAACGCTCACTTAGGACGGCTCAGATCTCCTGGGGCTTGTAGGAGCTGGGGTCGCGCAGGATGACGCGGCGCAGCAGGTCGACGGTTTTGGTGACGCCCTCGACGGGGGCCACAAGAACGTCCTCGTGCTCGATGCTCAGGACGTCGTCGTAGCCGGCTCGGCGCAGGGCGAGGCAGAAGGCGCGCCAGAACGCGTCGTCGTGGCCGTAGCCGAGGGTGACGTAGTTCCAGGAGCGTTCCTCGGCGGCCATGACCGGCAGCGTCTCCAGCCTGCTGGTCAGGGCCTGGCGGGAGGGTTCCAGCCGGGTGTCCTTGGCGTGTACGTGGTAGATCGCCTCGCCCAGGGCCTCGATCGCGGCGAGCGGGTCGGCGCCCATCCACATCAGGTGACTGGGGTCGAAGTTGGCCCCGACCACGGGCCCGACCTCCTCCCGCAGGCGCAGGAGAGTGGGGACGTTGTAGACCGCCTGGTGGGCGTGCATCTCCAGAGCGAGCTTGGGTACACCCCGGTCACGGGAGTGGGCGACGAGGTCTCGCCAGTAGGGGAGTATGACCTCGGTCCATTGCCAGTCGAGGATCTGTGTGGTCTCCGGCGGCCAGGAGACCGTGATCCAGTTGGGGTTGGCGTCGCCCGGCCCGCCCGGCAGCCCGGACATCATCACCACGCGGTCGACGCCGAGGAGCGGGGCGAGAGCGATCGTCCTGCGCGCGACCTGGTCGTGCTCGCGGCCGCTGGGCCCGGGGTGCAGGGGATTGCCTGAGCAGGTGAGGGCGCTGATCGTGAGCCCTCGGTCGGCGAGCTTGGCCAGCAGTTCGCGACGCGCGCCGTCGCTGTCGAGAAGCCGGTCGATGTCGATGTGCGGGGCGGTGGACCAGGCTCCGGTGGCGAACTCCACGTGTTCCAAGCCGAGTTCGGCGGCCAGGTCCAGGGTCTCGTCGAGCGTGAGCTGCCCGACGCTGTCGGTGTTCAGACCGATTTTCATGATGCGTCCCGTCTGCGGTGTGGTCGGCGGGGAGGGGTCGTTCCCGCTGGTTCGGTGTGCCGGCGGTGGGGTCAGATGTAGAGGGCTGGGCGGTCGGCGAGTTCCACCTCGACGCGGCGGCCCTCGGTCTGGGCGCGGATGCCCGCCTCGCAGACCGCGGCCACGGCGTAGCCGTCCCAGGCGCTGGGGCCGGTGACCTCGCCGCGCCGGGTGGCGTCGATCCATGCCTGGACCTCGCGGTCGTACGCTTCCTCGAACCGCTCGACGAAGCCGGGGGTGACCGTGCCGCCCCAGCGTCCGCCGGTGCTGACGAGCATGTCGTGCCGGTCGCCGATGCGGGCGGTGCCGTGCTCGCACACCGCCTCGGCCTGGACCTGGTAGCCGTAGCGGGCGTTGACGTAGATCTCGACGTCGACCAGGGAGCCGCCGTCGGTTTCGAAGACGACGAACTGCGGATCGGCCAGCCCTTCGGGCGCGTTGCCGGAGGGCCGCGGCCGCAGCACCGTGACGGACGTGATCTCCTGGCCGAGCAGCCAGCGGGTGATGTCCATCTCGTGGGTCACGGAGTCGTTGATGAGCATGGCGCTGGTGAAGTCCGGCGGGCAGGACGGGTTGCGGTGCCGGTTGTGCAGCATCAGCGGCCGGCCCAGCTCCCCGCTGTCCAGCAGCGCTTTGAGCTTGATGTACTCGTGGTCGTAACGGCGCATGAAGCCCACCTGCACCCGGCGGTGCCCGAGCCGCTGCTCGGCCTCCAGCACGCGCAGGGCGGAGGCGGCGTCGGGGGTGAGGGGCTTCTCGCACAGGACGGGCAGGTCGTGCTCGAACGCGGTGAGCAGTGCCGCCTCGTGTGCGATGCCCGGGGAGGCGAGCAGCACCGCGTCGACGTCGGGCGAGGCCATCGCTTCGGCGACGTCGCCGTAGGCCGCGCATCCTTCGACGTCGGCGGCGACCGTCTTGGCGCGGTCGGTGTCGACGTCGACGACGGCGGCCACATGGGCGCCGCTGGTCACCTCGCTGATCCGGCGTACGTGATCGGCTCCCATGCGGCCGGCGCCGATCACGGCGACTCCGAGGGAGGTGCGGTAGGTCATGTGGTTCCTTGACTGAAGGGTGGGCGATGGCGGTGACGGTCACCAGAGGGCCGGCCGAACCCACAGGGGCCCGGCCTTGACCCGGGTCGTACGCGTCACCGTGTTCCCTTGGCCGCGAACGTGGCGACGGCGGCGACATTGGACTTGTCGACGAAGGCCGGGCCGGTCAGCACGGGCGCCACGCCACCGCCGCTGTAGTTGCCGTTGTTCTTGTAGAGCCAGAGGGAGTCGACCGCCAGGTAGCCCTGCAGGTAGGGCTGCTGGTCGACGGCGATCTGGATGCTGCCGCCCTGGATCGCCTTCACGAGCTCCTTGTTGAGGTCGAAGGTGGCGACCTTGGCCTTGCTGCCGCTGTCGGACACCGCCTGAGTGGCGGTCAGCGCGACCGGGGCGGCGAGGGTGACGACGTAGTCGATGGAGGGGTCCTGCTTGAGCTTGGCGGTCATGGTCGACTTCACGGACGGCGTGTCGGCGCCGTTGACGAACAGGTTTTCCGTCGTGCCCGAGAACCCCTTCTTCACGCCCGCGCAGCGCGCTTCGAGGGCGACCTGGCCCTGTTCCTGAATGACACAGGCGACCTTCTTGGCACCGAGGGAACTCAGCTTCTTCCCGATCGCCTCGCCCGCGACGGTCTCGTCCTGGCCGAAGTACTGGAGCAGGCCCTGCTTCTTCCAGTCGTCCACACCGGAGTTGAAGCCGACCACGGGTATACCGGCCCGCACTGCCTTGGCCACTGTTTCCTTCATGGCATCGGGCTTGGCGAGGGTGACGGCGATGCCGTCGACCTTCTGGTCGATCGCGTTCTGCACCAGGTTGGCCTGGTTGCCCCCGCTCGGGTCGGCGGAGTAGATCAGCTTGACGTTGTCCTTGGCGGCCGCGGCCTGGGCGCCCTTGCGGATGGTGTCCCAGAACGTGTCACCGGGGACGGCGTGGGTGATCATCGCGATGGTCATACGGGGCGTGGTGGCCTTGCCGGCGGAGACGCCACCGGCGCTCTCCTCCGACTTCTTGCCGCCCGAGCTGCTGGAGCAGCCGGCGAGTGCCAGGACTGTACTGGCGGCCACGGCCACCAGGATGGTGAATCTGCGGGAGCGGGAGCGGGAGGGAAGCGAGCGGTTCATTTCGGCACCTCACTGTGCTGACTTGCGGGAAGGGGTGATCCACCGGTGGGACGCAACGCATCCCGTTGTGGGTCGGGCGGGGAGCTGTTGGGTGGCCTGCTGTGCGGCTCGGGGTGGGATCAGAGGGTGAACGCGGCGCGGAACCGCTCCATGGCGGTGCCACTGTCGCCGGAGGGCCATGCCTCCAGGGCGACCGTGCCGTCGTAGCCGAGGTCGGTGAGGGCGCGGGCGACGGCCGGATAGCTGATCTCTCCGGTGCCGGGTTCGCAGCGGCCGGGCACGTCGGCGACCTGGATTTCTCCGATCAGGCCGGCGCCGTGCGCGCGGCGGATCAGTTCGATGAGGTTTCCCTCGCCGATCTGGGCGTGGTACAGGTCCAGATTCATCCGCAGACCGGGCCGATCGACTGCCGCGACCAGGGCGTAGGTGTTGGCGGCCCGCGCGAACGGGACGCCGGGGTGGTCGACGGCGGTGTTGAGGTTCTCCAAGGTGAAGGTGACGCCCGCGCCTTCGCCCAGTTCGGCCAGGCGGGTGAGCGTGCGGTGGGCGGTGATCCACATGTCGCCGGTGGCCTCGCCGGTCACCGGCACCACGGGCAGGCCCTCGCTGTCCAGGCCGGTGCCGTGCAGGTTGAGCCGGGGGCAGCCGAGATGCTCGGCGGCCTTGACCGACTCCTCGGCTGTGCGCAGGAGTTCGGCTGCGCCGTCCGGGTCGGTCAGGGCGCCGCGGATGTAGCCGGTCATCGAGGAGAACTCGGCGGGGGTCTGGGCCAGTGCGTCCAGGTCGTGCCGGGTCCAGTCCCAGATCTCCACCTGGAAGCCGGCCTCGTGGATGCGCCGGGCCCGCTCATCGACCGGCAGGTCGCGGTAGACCATCTCGGCACAGACCGCCAACGTGTACATCGCAGCTCCAGACTTATAACGTTCTAAGAGAACAGGAGCAGTACGCCAGGCGCCGGGCAGCCTGTCAAGGGTTTGTGCGGACATTTGATTTATAACGTTGTAACAACGTTGACCAGTGCGTGTCCTGCTGGGCTCGGTCTACGATCACCTCGGAGAAGACCCTCGATCAGGAAGGCCGACGGTGCCATCGCGCTCTGCCGTCCCGGACGGAAAGCGGCCGACGCTCAGCGACCTCGCGGCGCGGGCAGGTGTCTCCGTGCCACTTGCCTCCATGGTCATGCGCGGTGCCAAGGGGCCCAGCGCGGCAAGTCGCGAGCGGGTACTGCGGGCCGCGCAGGAGATCGGCTACCGGCCGGACAGCAGGGCCCGCCTCCTGCGCAGCAGCCGCTCGCACCTGGTGGGAGTGCAGTTCGACCTGCGACAGCCCTTCCACGCCGACATGGTTGAGGCGCTCTACGCCGCGGCGGGGGCGGCCGGCTATCAGATCGCGCTCAGCGCCGTCGCCGCGAGCCGCAGCGAACAGGAGGCGGTGGAGACGCTGCTCGACGACCGCTGCGAGGCGTTGATCCTGCTCAGCCCCCATGCCCCGGTGGCCCGGCTGGCAGAACTCGCGGCGCAGCTTCCCGTCGTCTCCGTGGCCCGCCGGCTGCGTCCGCTCACCGACGGCGTCGACGTCGTCCGCGCGGCCGACGACGAGGGCGCCCGCCAGGCGGTCGACCACCTCGTGGCACTGGGCCACCACGACATCGTCCACATCGACGGGGGCAGGGCGCCGGGCGCGGCCGACCGGCGCCGCGGCTACAAGTCGGCCATGAAGGACCACGGCCTCACCGACCGCGTCCGCCTCGTGCCGGGCGGGCTGACCGAGGACCACGGCGCGGCAGCCGCACGAACACTCCTCGCCGAGGCTGCCCGCCCCACCGCCGTCCTCGCCTTCAACGACCACTGCGCCATCGGCGTCCTCGACACCTTCCTGCGCGCCCGTATCCCTGTGCCCGACGAGATCTCGGTCGTCGGCTTCGACGACAGCCACCTCGCCCGCCTCGCCCACGTCCAGCTCACCACGGTCGGGCAAGAAGCCCGCCAGCTGGCGCGCCGGGCCGTGAGCCGGGCCGTCGCCCGGCTGGAGGGTGAGGCGGCGGACGACGAACGAGAAGTCGTCGTCACACCACACCTCGTCATACGAAGCACCACCAGGGCACCTTGCCGCTCCTGACCCGCGCTGCTCCAGTCCCGGCCCGATCTGGTCGAAGTTCCACCGCGGCCCCAAAGGACCACTTGCGGCTGTCCGCCGAGGAACCCGCCTCCATCCGGGAGGCTACGTCCACTGCCGCGGCCGGAGCTGCCAGGGTCTCGACGAGTTCCTCCCGGGCGATCAACTCCGCATCGCCGAGAACGAACTGATCGCCCCAGCCCCTCCCTCAATGACACCGAGACCATGCCTGAACAGCGGAAACGGCGAGCAGGCCCGCCGCGAGTATCGCCGGCAGACGAGATCCCGCCCGACCCGCCAACTCCTTCACCACAGCCTTGGCTTACCTGGCCAGACGGGCCGTGCGTCGCTGGTGACGCTCAAACGCTCCGGGCATCTGCTCGCGTAAGGGCCGCCGGCAGCCGCGCGTGGGACGCACCAAGCGCCGCACCCGCACACGGACGTCGAGGACGGCTGCCCGTCCGCCGCCTCTGATCGAGGGCGTCGCGCCGCTCGGGGCGGTTGAGCAGCAGCCACCGGACGGTGCCGCGTTGCTTCGAGCGGAACCTGGTCGGTCTGCTGACCGATAGATCTTCACTGCGGCGTATGCCGAGGGGCAGGCGCCCGTGGGAGGTCATCGCCTCCGCCGCAGGAGGCCTGCCGCCCCTCGACCGAGCCGGCATGGCTACTTCGGCGCCCTTGCCCACCGGAGCAACGGATCGGCGGGCTCTCCCCTCACTCCCGCTCAGGCCGGAGGCACCACGGGCAGGACGATGCGGGACGGCCGGGCGGGATCGTGGAAGACCTGCTGCCGGGCCACTCGGACCGTGGTGGCGGTTTCCTCGGGCTCGCCCGTGTTGAGATTGCGGTCCCAGCGGGGGAAGTTGCTGGAGGTGACCTGGACCCGTATCCGGTGACCCGCCCGGAAGACGATGCTGGTCGACCACAGGTCCACGACATGCTCGGCCGCCTCGCCCGGTGTCGCCGCGCGCACCCGCACGATGCCGTCGGCCACATTGCGCGAGACCCCGTCCTCGTCGACGTCGCACAGGCGCGCCACCCAGTCGGTCGAGGGCCCGTCCGTGGCCGCGAAGAGCACCACCCGGACGCGGCCGGTCACCTCGACGTCCTCGATGAGCGGTTCGGTGGTGAAGACCAGGACGTCCTCGCGTCCCTCCACGGCCGTCTGGTCGAGTGGCCCGGGACGGAACTCGTCGGACATCAGGAGCGCGCCGCCGGTCGTGGGCACCGGGTCCATGGGGTCGTAGGTGAACTCCTCGGCCCGCTCGGCCGTGGACGGCGGCTCCTGCGTCAGGCGTCCGTCGGCGCGCAGGTGGAAGTCCGTGTCCGCCGCCCGAGACAGGGGCCATTCCGTCTCCTCACGCCACTGGTTGATGCCCATGACGAACAGCAGCACCGTGCCCGTGTCCGGCTCCTGGGCCTCGCCGTCGCCGAGCGTGCGCTGGAACCAGTCGAACTGCATGTCGTGCACGCGTCCCCGCAGGCCCATGAAGTCGGAGTGCGCGCCGAACCCGAAGTTGACGTCACCGACCACGTGCTGCCAGTTGGTGTGGGTCCACGGGCCCATGATGAGCGTGGCGGACCGGCCGGCGCGGCGCATGGCGGTGAAGTTGTCGAGCGTGCCCTGGCTGAAGATGTCGTACCAGCCACCGACCTGGAAGGTGGGCAGGTCGACCTCGTCGTGCCGGCCCGCGACGGTGCAGGACCGCGCCCAGTCGGGCTCCCGCCGGGACCGCTCGTAGCCCAGCTCGGGCAGATCGTGCCGGGTGAACGCGGGAAACCGCCCGGCGGGCAGCTCTCCGTAGCCGCCGCTCGCCAGGCCGTCCAGATCCTGCACGAGCCCGGTGATGCTGCTCACGAGACCTCCGAGGTCCGTGCGGTGACGGCGCATCAGCGTGTCGGCGCCCTGAACGAGAGACCAGGGCACGGTGATGCCGAGTTCGATCGCGCCGCCGCGCGTCCACAGGCCGTCGTCCGGGTCGGACCACGTGATCAACGGTGCGATCGCCTTCAGCTCCGGCGGCTTCGACAGCGCCGCCATCCACTGTGTGTTGCCGAAATAGCTGCCGCCGATCATGCCGACGGCGCCGTTCGAGTCGGGCAGGGCAGCGGCCCACCGCACGGTGTCGTAACCGTCGCTCTCCTCGTACGTCCACGGCTCCCACTCCCCCTCGGAGGCGAAGCGGCCCCGGGTGTCCTGGATGACCACCAGGAAGCCGCGCCTGGCCGCGGCCAGAGGATCGAGTACAACGCCCATCATGGGTGTCTGCTTGCCGTACGGCAGTCGGCTCAGCAACACCGGCCACGGCCCCGTACCTCCGGGCCGGTAGACATCCGCGCGCAGCACCGTGCCGTCACGCATCTCCGCCGGAACATCGAACTCGATCCGTATCTCCGCCACGCGCTGCTCCTTTGCATGCCCCGACGCTGTCAGGCACATGGTCGAACCCGGTCCCCGTCCCGCACTACCCCCGAACGGGGGTGGCTACGGCGCTCCCGGGACAGTCACTCCACCGCGTTCAGCAGGTCGGCCAGCAGGTCGGGCCGTTCCAAGGCGATGAAGTGGCCTGCTCCCGGCACCTGCGTGAAATCGGCGGCCGGCAGCAGCTCC
Organism: Streptomyces qaidamensis; assembly: GCF_001611795.1. Taxonomy (NCBI): domain Bacteria; kingdom Bacillati; phylum Actinomycetota; class Actinomycetes; order Kitasatosporales; family Streptomycetaceae; genus Streptomyces; species Streptomyces qaidamensis. The sequence continues at coordinate 1,282,299 of NZ_CP015098.1, forward strand.
TTGTCGGCTTGCCGGTCCGACGGCCGCGACCAGTCCTTCTCCCCGTAGACGAGGTGGACGGGTGCCTTGACCTCGGGGTAGCGCGAGCGGGCGGCGATGAGACTGGGCAGGCTCTGGTACACGGCCCGGGCGACGCTCGGGTAGCCGGGGCGGCTGCCCACCTGGAGGAGTTCGTCGACGTAGTCCGCCCGCAGCGCGGTCTTGTCGACCAGCCCGCCCTGAAGGATCCTGCGGAGGGCGGCCTTGGGTTCCACCCCGGCGATCACCGGGCCCACCCCCGGAGTGAGGACACCGCCGACCACCAGACGGGCGAGAAGACCGGACCGGGCGATCCCACCGGGGAAGTCGTACGTGTTCACCGCGACGATACGCCGTACCCGCTCCGGCAGATCGGCCGCGGTGGTCAGGGCGAGCACCGCCCCCATGGACTCCCCGACCAGGGTCACGTCGTGGAGGTCGAGTTCGGTCAGGAGCCGCTTGACGCCCGCGCGCATGGCCGGCTCGTCGTACGAGGCCCCGGGGACGATCTCGGAGTAGCCCATCCCCGGCAGGTCGAGGGCATACACGGTGTACCGGTCCGCGATCAGCGGGATGAGGGCGCGGAAGTGCTCGGCCTGCGTGCGCACGGTGTGCAGCAGCACTACGGGAGCGCCGGTGCCCGCTCTGAGGTAGCGCAGGGTTCCCTCGTCGCTGCGGTGTCCTGCGCGCGGGGCGATGGTGTGGCTGGTGGTTCCCGGGATGTGAATCGTGGGACGAGGCTCTGGGCTGGACATCTCGCTGGCTTCCCTTTGCGTGAACTGCTGCGGACGGATGATTCGGATAGGGCCCGCCCGAAGGAGGCGTGACCACGGACCAGCCCTTGGATTCATCGAGAAACCGACCGGTTTCCATCATCGTAAACCGATCGGTTTCCGAGCACAAGACTGAGGTTGCCACCCCTACGGCCACCCGGCTCCCCTCGATTGCGGGGAATCAGGGGCGGGAGCCATCGGCCTCGGGAGGGCACCGTCACGGCACCTGCCCGAAAGGGGATGCGTCAGCGCACGCCTGCCGCATCGAGCAGGGTGGTCACGGTGGGCGCGACGAGCCCGGTCAGATCGTCGGCTCCGATCCCCGCGCGGGCGCTGGCGCCGTCGAACACCAGGCTGAGCTGCCGGGCCAGCAGGTCGGGGTCGCCCGCCCCGCCCCGTTCGGCCTCGGCACGGAAGAAGGCGGTCAGATTCTCTTTTACCCGGTGGGCCACCTGGCTCGCAGGGTGGCTCTGGTCTTTGAGCTCGACCTGAGCAGCCAGATACCGACAGCCCTGGAAGTCGGGCGCACCCGCCTGCTCCTCCAGCTGGTCGAAGACGTACAGGATCCGCTCGCGGGGTGAACGGCCGTCGTCCGCCGCCGGCAGGAGCCCGGCTGCGAAGACAGAGGCGCGTTCCCCCAGGCTCGCCGCCAGCAGGTCGTCCTTGCTCTCGAACAGCTGGTACAGGGAACGCTTCGACACCCCCGCCGCCTTGCACAGCGCCTCTACGCCGATGCCGACACCGTCTCGGTAGGTGAGCGTGGCCGCCGCCTCCAGCAGCCGCTCTCTGGTACTTGGCTTCACTTCGGTGGTCATACCGCGAGGTTAACTCGATGCGGAGAAAATGAAAACCGATCGGTTTACAGTGCCAACCGGTCGGTTTACAGCGCGTTACCGGGGCGACCTCGCGCCGCCCACGGGCCGAGCGGGCATGTGAGCGGTTCCGCTACGCCGAGACGGCGGTCTTCTCGGCTTCGTCCGGGCGGAGACGCGGTGCGGCCCCTGGCGGCCGCCCGTCACCCCCGAAGCCGGAGATGCGGCCGCGATGAGCCCGACGACCGGCTCGCCGACACCGCCCTCCTCGTCGAGGTCTTGGCCAGCCACATGAAGAGGCCCCCGCAGGAGCAAAGGCGGTTTCCAGGGGTCGTTGCAACACGTGGTCGTGTTGATCAGGCCGCGAGCAGTTTATGCAGACGCTCGGCTGGCGTCTCCCAGCCGGGCGTTTTGCGGGGGGGGGGGCCGTTGAGCTCGGCGGCGACCGCGGCGAGGTGCTCGCGGGGGTGGACCGCAAGGTCGGTGCCCTTCGGGAAGTACTGCCGCAGCAGGCCGTTGGTGTTCTCGTTCGATCCGCGCTGCCAGGGGCCGGCCGGGTCGCAGTAGCAGACCGGGACGTCGGTGGCCAGGGTGAAGGAGCCGTGGGCGGCCATCTCGGCGCCCTGGTCCCAGGTCAGCGACCGCACCAGGTGGGCGGGCAGCATCTGGGCGGTTTCAACCAGGGCGTCGCGACAATGTTCGGCGGTGCGGCCGTCGGGCAGGTGCAGCAGCTTCACGTAGCGGGTGGCGCGCTCGACGAGGGTGCCGATGGCGGAGGCGCCGTCCTTGCCGATGATCAGGTCACCCTCCCAATGGCCGGGCACGGCCCGGTCTTCGGCCTCAGCGGGACGCGCTGATCATGACCATCGGGGTGGCGAAGCGTGGTGTGCGCTGCTGGGCCTGCCGACGGGGCTGCGGCGGGCGCGACCGGTGCGCAGGGCTCTGGCGAGTTCCCGGCGCAGCTCGCCGCGCCCCTGGACGCAGAGGGCTGATAGACCGTCTCGTGGGCCACGGACGCCCCTATAACGCGGGGGTGCTTGAAACCGGTCTGACCAGGTTGAAGACCTCGCGGGCTGCGTATCGCTCGAGGCGATTTCGGTCCGCGGCGGCCGTGTGCGAACCGTGCGGCCGCCGTGTCCACATGCCCGGCTGCCGCCGGCCAGGGGGCTAACGAGCTCGTGCACGGTAGGCGGTGAGACGTCGAGCCTGGATGGTTGATCATGGTCAGGTGGTGGGGAACTCGACTCGTGCGGTGATCATCAGCAATCGGCGGATCACGGGCCTGACTGCCGCAGTGATTGCTGAACTCGTCGAGGAGATCGGCCCGTTGCGGCAGGAGCGTCACCAAGCGAGGCTTGCCGCTCGACCGCGGTAGCGGGCTGTGGGCGCCGGCGCGAAGCACCGGCTGGTGTTCGTCGACCGGCTCCTGGCCACGCTCGTCCATCTTCGTCACGGGGTCACCCATGACGTGCTGGCCTGCTGGTTCGGAGTGGACCGCTCCACCATCACCCGGGCCGTCGGTGAGGTGCGGCCCCTGCTCGCCGAGCGAGGATGCACCGTCAGCCCCGACGTGCGGCTGCGGTCTCCGGCCGAGGTCGTCGACCATCTCGGCTCGAGCGGAACGACCGGCATCGTCGACGGCACCGAGATCCGGGTTCGCCGCCCGGCCACCGGACGCAAGGACCGGGACACGTTCATCTCCGGCAAGAACAAGCAGAACGCCGTCAAGTCCATGGTCGTCACAGACGGCGAAGGCCGCGTGCTGTGGTGCAGCCCAGCACGGCCCGCAAGCTGCACGGACATCACCCAAGCCCGCCAGTTAGGGCTGGTCAGGCTCCTGGCCGACGGGCCCGCAGTCGAGATCCTCGCCGATGCCGGCTACCAGGGCCTGGGCGCCCAGACCGGCGGCCGGGTGATGACACCACCACACCGCAAGTTCAAGAAGAACGCCCCCCACTGGTACGAGGAGATGTACGAGCGCCAGCGCAAGGCACATTCCTCACGCCGTATCCGGGTCGAGCACGGCATCGCCCATCTGAAGAACTGGCGGGCCCTGGCCCGCCACCTCGGCCGCCGCGAGCAGATGAGCGACACCGTCCAAGCAACCGCCGGCTTGCTGTCCCCCCAGCAGACCGTGGACCTGAAGCCCACACGGCAGACGTGAATCCGGGCCGCACCGAAGCTCGCGACGTCTCACCGCCTACCGTGCACGAGCTCGTCAGGGACGACTTCCGCAGGGGCGGGTGTCCGATACCAGGTACCCGCCCCATGCATACGGAATGACGATCACCGCCGACGGTCGGCCGCTCAGGCTGCTACTGCCAGACGTACCAACGGCAGTGGTACGTAGCCGAGTCGTCCCAAAAATCTGTGCTCGTTGTATCGCGCCGCGTGCCGCACAGTGGTGCCGTGCCGCACCGGAGACGTGGTGAGGCGGTTGCCGATCGTGTTCCCCCCGGCCACCGCCCTCTCTTCGGAACGAGGGCCCGCCCCATCCACCGCGGCGTGAACCGTGTCCCCGGACGTCGGCCCGACCGGCACCGCCGGGGCACGAAGAGCAGGACGCCACCCGGCGGGACTGCTCACCCGCAGCAGTCGTCCACGCTCCGACCAAGGAGATCGCCCCATTGTCCCGCCGTTTCCTCTTCGTCCTAGGCGCCACCGCAGCAACGGGAACACCGAGTTGCTCGCGCGCCGGGCCGCCGCGATGCTGCCCGCCGACATCGAGCAGCAGTGGATCTCGCTCGCCGAGCATCCGCTCCCCGACTTCGACGAGCCGCGGCACCCCACGCGGCCCGAGGTGGGCAACCACGCGCTGCTCCTTGAGGCCACCCTCGCCGCGACCGACATCGTGATCGCCTCCCCTGTGCCATCAACAACCGGGCCGCTTTCATGAAGATGAACTTCGGTGGCGTCCTTCACGGCAACGCCACCGCCCCGGGCGACGTCCTGGAGGACACGGAGGCGCCGGCGCACGCGAAGACGTTCTTCGCCCAGGACGCGCCGCCCGCCTGCTTCCCGGGCGGCCGCACACGGCCCGAGTCCGACAGGGAATCCGCCGCATGACCGTCTTGCGGCGCCACCACGCCATTACCCACAGGTGCGCTGTCACGTCCTCCTGAAAGAGGCCGTGATGTCTCGCACTCACTCCGATTCGTGCACATGACGGTGGTCGGTACCGCCATCCGTCTTCCGTCGACCGAGAGAGTGGTCATGTCCACCGAACTCCCCGAGTCAACTGTTTCTCCCCCCGAGGGATCTCCCAGGGAATCCGCGTCCGGCCCTTCCCGGCGTACGTTCGTCGCGACCACCGCTGTCGGTGGTGCTGTCGTGGCCGGCGGCCTGATAGCGGGGCCGTCCGTGTTCGGCGCCGAGCCCGCGGCCGCCGCCGAGGCGCCGCCGGGCAGCCGCGTCTCCCTGACCGTCAACGGCAAGCGGCGCACCGTCACCGTCGACAACCGGACCTCCCTGCTGGACCTGCTGCGCGAACACCTTGGGCTGACCGGCTCGAAGAAGGGCTGCAACGCCGGTGCCTGCGGCGCCTGCACGGTCCTGGTCGACGGTCGCCGGGTCAATTCCTGCCTGACGCTGGCGGTTCGGCTGGACGGCGCAGAGGTCACCACCATCGAGGGCCTGGCCAAGGGAGACCGACTGCACCCGCTGCAGCAGGCGTTCATCGACCAGGACGCCTTCCAGTGCGGTTACTGCACCTCCGGCCAGATCATGTCCGGCGTCGGCTGTATCAAGGAGGGCCACACCGGCTCGCCGGAGGAGATCCGGGAGTTCATGAGCGGGAACATCTGCCGCTGCGGCTGCTACGTGAAGATCGTGCGCGCAGTCGAGCAGACCGCGCACGAGAAGTGAGGCACGATCTCCATGCATCCCTTCTCCTACACCAAAGCCGCCGACACCCGGCAAGCTCTCGACGCGGGCCGTGACGGCGGCCGCTACATCGCCGGCGGCACCACACTGGTCGACCTGATGCGCGAGACCGTCGAACGCCCTCGCACGCTGGTCGACATCAGCGGCCTTCCGCTGCGCGAGATCGTGGTCACCCGGCGCGGGGGCCTGCGCATCGGCGCGCTGGTGCGGATGTCCGAGGCCGCCGCCCACCGGGGGGTGCGCGCTCTGTTTCCGGTGATCTCGCAGGCGCTGGAGCTGAGCGCGTCGGCGCAGCTGCGCAATATGGCGACCATCGGCGGCAACATCATGCAGCGCACCCGGTGCACGTACTTCCGCGATGTGACGGCCGCCTGCAACAAGCGTGAGGCGGGCTCCGGTTGCGCTGCCCTGCACGGCGTCAACCGCACCCACGCCATCCTCGGCACCTCCGACGACTGCGTGGCCACCCATCCCTCCGACGTCGCCGTGGCCTTCGCCGCCCTGGAGGCGACCGTGGTCCTGCTGGGGCCGGACGGCGAGCGGACCGTGCCCTTCGCGAACTTCCTGCTCAAGCCGGGCAGCACACCCAACCGCGAACAGGCCCTCCGCCGGGGTGAGTTGATCACCGCAGTGGAGATTCCCGCCCTTCCGCGTCCGCTGAAGTCGGGCTACCTGAAGGTGCGTGACCGGCAGTCCTACGAGTTCGCGCTCACCTCGGCGGCCGTCGCCCTGCACATCAGCGGCGGGGTGATCCGCCAGGCGAGGGTGGCCGCCGGAGGCGTGGGCACCGTGCCCTGGAAGCTCGCCGCCGTCGAGCGGCAGCTGATCGGGCGGCGGCCGTCCGAGGCGCTGTGGAGCCAGGCCTCCGAGCGCGCGGCGGACGGGGCCCGGCCCCTCGCGCACAACCGTTTCAAAGTCGAGTTGCTCAAACGGACCGTCGAGCGCCAACTGCGCGTCGTAGGAGGTGGCAAGTGAGCCAGCAGCCACAGGCAGCCGTCGGAGCGCCGCTCTCCCGGGTGGACGGACGGCTGAAGGTGACCGGCCAGGCCACATACGCCGCCGACCACGACATCGACGGAGCCGTCCACGCGGTCATCGTCGACAGCAGCGTCGGCCGCGGACGGATCACCGGCATCGACACCCGCGCCGCCGACGCCCAGCCCGGCGTCCTGGGCGTCATCAGCCACCTCGACAAACCCACACTGGCCTACCGCGACAACCCGGGCGCCTGGTTGGATCCCTTCGTCGGTGAGCGACTGCACGTCTTCCAGGACGACAAGGTCCGCTTCTTGGGGCAGCCCGTCGCCGTGGTCGTCGCCCGTACCCTGGAGGCCGCCCAGCACGCCGCGGACCTGGTGAAGGTCTCCTACGACGCCGAGAAGCCGTCGACCGACATGGCGGCACCCGGAGTCCGGGAGAACGACCCCCTGCCGCCGCAGAACTACGTGCGCGGCAACCCCGAAGACGCACTGGCGTCGGCGGAGGTCACAGTGGAGGGCACCTACCGGCTCACCCGTAACCACCACAACGCGCTGGAGCCGCACGCCACCATCGCCCGCTGGGACGGCGACAAGCTCACCGTGTGGGACAAGACCCAGTGGGTGGTGGGCGCGCGGGACGAACTCGCCGCCGTGTTCGGCATGTCGGCGGAGAACGTGCGCGTCATCTCGCCGTTCGTCGGCGGTGCGTTCGGCAACGCGCTGCGTACCTGGCCGCACACCACCATCGCGGCCCTCGCCGCCCGCCACATCCGCCGCCCCGTCAAACTGGTCCTGACCCGCGAGCAGCTGTACTACGGGGTGGGCTACCGGCCCGCCTACGAGTACGGGCTGCGTCTGGGCAGCACCCGAGGCGGACGCCTGACCGCGGCGGTCCACCGGATACGGGCCGAGACGTCCTCGTACGAGCACTTCGCCGAGGGCGTGATGAACCCGGGGCAGCTGCTCTACGCCACGCCCCACGTCCGCCAGGCGTATCGGACCGTGCCGCTGGACGTGAACACACCGACGTTCATGCGGGGCCCCGGCTGGTCCAGCGCCGCCTTCGCCCTCGAGTCGGCCATGGACGAACTCGCCCACAAGACCGGCATCGACCCGGTCGAGCTGCGGCTGCGCAACGAACCGCAGGAGGACCCTGTCAACGGGCTGCCCTGGTCCACCCGGCGCCTGAGCGAGTGCCTGCGGACCGGAGCCCGCGCGTTCGGCTGGCACCGGCGCAACCCCGAGCCCCGCTCCCGGCGGGACGGCGACTGGCTGATCGGCATGGGCATGGCCAGCGGTATCTACGACACCCTGCGCATGCGGTCCGAGGCACGGGTCAGGCTGGACGCCGACGGCACGGCCCTGGTCCAGGCGTCGACCAGCGACATGGGCCCCGGCACCTACACCTCCATGACCCAGCTCGCCGCCGACGCCCTCGGCCTGACCATGCGCACGGTCCGCTTCGAACTCGGCGACTCCACCTTCCCGGCGGCCCCGCCGCACGGCGGATCGCAGACCATGGCCGGCGTCGGCTCCGCCGTCCAGGACGGCTGCGACAAGCTGCGACAGGAGGCGATCAAACTCGCCGTCGAAGACGAGCGGTCACCGCTGCACGGCGTCGACGCCGACGACATCGTGGTCCGCGGCGGCCGGCTGCACGTCAAGGGCAACCCCGCGCGCGGGGAGACCTACCGGCAGCTGCTGGCCCGTAACAGCCGTACGCACCTGGAGACGCGCGGGACGTTCACCCCGAGCGGCGACGACCGGTACTCCATGAACGCCTACAGCGCGGTGTTCGCCGAGGTGGCCGTCGACCGGCGGCTGGGCCTGGTGCGGATGCGGCGCATGCTGGGCGTCTACGACGTCGGGCGGATCATCAGCCCCAAGCTGGCCGACAGCCAGGCCCTCGGCGCCATGGTGGGCGGCGTCGGGCAGGCCCTGCTGGAGCACACGGCCACCGACCACCGCGACGGCCGGATCGTCAACGCCAACCTCGCCGACTACCTCGTCCCCGTCAACGCCGACATCCCCGACATCAAGGCGATCTACCTGGACGGAGAGGACCTCCACGCCGACCCCATCGGCGTCAAGGGCCTCGGCGAGATCGTGAAGGTCGGGGTCGCGCCGGCCATCGCGAACGCGGCCTTCAACGCCACCGGCCGCCGCGTCCGCGACCTGCCCATCACCGCCGAAGCCCTGCTCTGAATCCCGGGCGGCAAGGACCCCTCCCGTCATCCCGGCGGGGCCCCGAGGGCCGTCCCACACATCGGCCCGCCGCCGTGCCTCCCCATCCCCCCATGCCGGCACGGCGGCGGGTTTCGACCTCCCCCAGGAGAGCCACTCATGCTGAACATCGCGGACACGTTGTACCGCTGGTGCCGCGAGGCCCGCCCCTTCGCCCTTGCCACCGTCACCCGGGTCCGTGGCAGCGCACCCCTGCCACCCGGCACCGCACTGGCCGTGGACACCGGCGGCGAGGCGGTCGGCAGCATCTCCGGAGGATGCGTGGAGGGTGCCGTCTACGAGCTGTGCCAACAGGTTCTGGAGTCGGGCGAACCCCCGGTACAGGCCCGGTTCGGCTACTCCGACGACGACGCCTTCGCCGTGGGCCTGACCTGCGGCGGCGAACTGGAGGTCCTGGTGCAGCGGGTCGACCCCGCCGACCAGCCCCACCTCACCACCGCCCTGGAACAGGTGCCGGCCGGCCCGCCCGGCGCCGTGGCACAGGTGGTGGACGGGCCGCAGCACCTTCTCGGCCGCACCCTGTCCGTCTTCGGGAGCGGCAACGCGTACGACGGGACACTCGGCAGCCGGCAGGTGGACCAGGCGGCGGTCAACCAGGTCCGCGCGCTGCTTCGGGCCGGCCGGACCGGACGCGTCACGATCGGCGGGGACGCCGACACCTGCCCGGAGAAGCTGGCACTTCTCGTCCACACCCGCGTGGCGCCGCCCCGCATGCTGATCTTCGGCGCCGTCGACTTCGCCGCCGCTCTCAGCCAGGCCGGACGCTTCCTCGGCTACCACGTCACCGTCTGCGACGCCCGCCCCGCCTTCGCCACACACCCACGTTTCCCCCACGCCGACGAGATCGTCGTCGACTGGCCCCACCGCTACCTGGAGCGCGCGGAAGTGGACGCCCGTACCGCGATCTGCGTCCTCACCCACGACGCCAAGTTCGACATCCCCCTGTTGTGCCTGGCCCTCGGCCTCCCGGTCGGCTACATCGGCGCGATGGGCTCCCGCCGCACCCACGAACACCGCCTGGACCGGCTGCGGGAGGCCGGCGTGCCCGATGAGCACATCGCGCGCCTGCACTCACCGATCGGACTCGACCTCGGCGCCCACACACCCGAAGAGACAGCGATCTCCATCACCGCCGAGATCATCGCCCACACCCACAACGGCACCGGCCTGCCCCTGTCCCGCGTACCCGGTCCCATACATGGTTCCGTCCCTGTGGCCCAAGCATCGTCACCAGCCGCGCTCCTGGCCGCATGACGGCGCGCGCCGAGTCGTCGCGCGCTCGCTGACGAGCCACCAAGCCACCAGAATCCGATCACGCGTTGAGGAGAGGCCCCACGTGCTCATCGACACCTACGGCCGGGTGGCCACCGACCTGAGGGTCTCACTGACCGACCGCTGCAATCTGCGCTGCACGTACTGCATGCCGGAGGAGGGCCTGCAATGGCTGGCCAGGCCCGACCTGCTCACCGATGGCGAGATCGTCAGCCTCGTCGGCATCGCGGTCCGTGTCCTCGGCGTCACGGAGGTCCGTTTCACCGGTGGCGAGCCGCTGTTGCGTCCGGGCCTGGTCGGGATCGTCGAGCGGGTCGCCGCCCTCGACCCGCGCCCGCGGATGTCCCTGACCACCAACGGCATCGGCCTGCGGCGCACCGCGACGGCCCTGAAGGCCGCGGGCCTGGACCGGGTCAACGTCTCCCTGGACACCCTGCGCCCCGACGTCTTCAAGACCCTCACCCGCCGGGACCGCCATCAGGACGTCCTCGACGGCATCGCAGCCGCGCACGCGGCGGGACTGAACCCCGTCAAGGTCAACTCCGTCCTGATACCCGGGATCAACGAGGACGAGGCCCCCGACCTCCTCTCCTGGGCCGTACGGCACCACTATGAGCTCCGCTTCATAGAGCAGATGCCCCTGGACGCCCAGCACGGATGGAAGCGAGAGGGCCTGATCACCGCCGGCGACATACTGACCTCCCTGCGCACCCGCTTCGACCTCACCCCCGAGAGTGACGAGGAGCGCGGCTCCGCTCCGGCCGAGCGCTGGCTCGTGAACGGCGGCCCGCACCGTGTCGGCGTGATCGCCTCGGTCACCCGCCCCTTCTGCGCGGCATGCGACCGCACCCGCCTCACGGCCGACGGCCAGATACGCACCTGCCTGTTCGCCCGCGAGGAGACCGACCTGCGTGCCGCGCTCCGCTCAGGCGCTCCCGACGAGGAGATCGCCCGGATCTGGCGTGCCTCGATGTGGGGCAAGAAGGCCGGTTCGGGCCTGGACGATCCCTCGTTCGTACGGCCGGAGAGGCCGATGTCGGCCATCGGGGGCTGACCCGGTGGCGGCCCCCGAACACCCCGGTGAGCAGGCACACCCGCAGCCGATCAGGCTGCTCGCGATACGACGGACACCGCTCTGCCCGGACGAGGTGTTCCAGGCCGTCGGCGACGCGGCGGCGGGCGGGATGGCGCTGTTCGTCGGCACGGTGCGGAACCATGACGCGGACGTGGACGGACTGGGGCATGCGTGCCACCCGCTCAGGTCACCAGCGGTGGGAGACACGGCGGTCGCGGTCGCCGTCGCGTGTCCGCATCGGGGAGATGCCTTCGAAGCCTGCGGTGAACTGATCGACGGCCTCAAGCACGAAGTGCCCATCTGGAGGCACCAGAAGTTCTCGGACGGAACAGATGAATGGGTCGGCGCGTAGCTCCGTCATCGGCTGCGGCCGGCTCCACGTGTCAGCGCAGCGGCTTCATCTCCCAGCTGGCCAGCATCCGCAGAGCCTCCTCCGAGCGGGAGCCCGGCTCGGCATGGTAAGTGACCAGCCGCATCGGGGCGCCCCCGGGCAGCGCCATGGGTTCGTGGACGAGGTCGAACTCTCCCACCAGCGGGTGCCGCAATCGCACGGACTCGCCGACGGTCCCGCAGCTCACCTCGTGCCGTGCCCACAGCCGGCGGAACTCCCCGCTCTTCTGCGACAACTCCTGGATCAGGGAAGAGAGGTGCGAATCCGCGGGGCTCTTGCCGGCGTTCATGCGCAGAGCGCCGACCACCCTCAGCGCCACGCGCTCGGGGTCGGCGAAGCGGTCGCGCGCCTCGGGCGAGAGGAAGGCCAGCCGCGCCACGTTGCGCTCCTCGGGCGGCAGTTGGGCCCAGTCCCCGAAGAGGACGGCGGCGAGCCGGTTCCACCCCAGGATGTCCATGCGCCGGCTGACGACGTAGGCGGGCACGCCGAGCGTGTCGAGCAGGTGCTGGACGCTGGGCCGCAGTCGCTGCGGCGGGGGCGCGGCCTGCGTCGTGTTCTGCCGCTCGGGCTGGGCCAGCCGGATCAGATGGTCGCGCTCCTCGTCGGTCAGGCGCAGGGCGCGGGCGACAGCGTCCAGCACCTCGGCCGACATGGTGTCGCCGAACCCCTGCTCCAGCCGTGCGTAGTAGGCGTACGACACCCCCGCCAACTGCGCCAGTTCCTCGCGCCGCAACCCGGGAACCCGCCGCCGCCCGTGCGAGGGCACGCCCACGTCCTCGGGTTTGAGTCGGGCCCTGCGCGAGCGCAGGAACTCCCTCAGCTCGGTACGCCGGTCGAGTCCGGACGTCACTTGGTCACCGGCCGCCACATGTGAAGACATCTCTGTCCTCCAGTCGTCCTGCCTCGCTGATGCGAAGCAGCATACAACATCGACTCTGCGACTCCAATTGACACTGAGTCTCAAATAGAGTCAAAGCCCCCTCCTAGGGTTTCATTTCGAACCGGGACTACTCCGTGCCGTCCGCCGGCAGGCGCTCCGGCAGTCCGAGCCGCGGGAACCGGTCGTCGTGGAACGTGACGATCTCGGTGATCGCCCCGCCGGTGACGCGCAGGACGTCGATCGTCAGTGGCAGGTACGCGCCCTCCGGCTTCCGCCAGAGGTAGAAGGCGACGGCGGGCTGCCGGTTCACGGAGGTGAGGACGGGGCGCAGGCCCTTCATACCCTCGAAGCCACCCTCGACCCAGCTGTTCACGACCGTGTCGCGGCCGACGTACAGGCCCGGCGTGGGCGGCATCGAGCAGCGGACGTCGTCCCGCAGCATCGCGGCCAGAGCCGGGATGTCCGTGGCCACGCTGGCGTCGGTGTAGCGGCGCACCAGCTCGCGCGTCCTGGCGTCCTCCTCGCCGCCGGTCCAGGCCTGCCGCTCGGCGGGCAGGTGCTCCCGCATGCCGGCGCGGGCCCGCTGCAGTGCGCTGTTCACGGAGTTGACGGAGTCCCCGAGGAACTCCGCGACCTCCTTCGCCGGCCAGCCGAGCACGTCCCGCAGGATCAGCGCGGCCCGCGGGCGCGGCGCGAGGTGCTGGACTGCGACCAAGTACGCCAGCTCGATCGTCTCCCGCGCGACGGCGACGGTCTCCGGCTCGTCCGCCTCACCCGCGGGCAGCTCGTCGAGCAGCCGGTCCGGGTAGGGCTGCAGCCACAGCACCTCGCCGCCGGTCGCAGGCTCCGGGCGGCGCTTGGCGAGCAGATCCAGACAGGCGTTCGTGGCGATCCGGTACAGCCAGGCCCGGAACGTCGACCGCCCTTCGAAGGTCTCCCGCCCCCGCCAGGCACGCAGAAACGTCTCCTGCACGGTGTCCTCGGCGTCATCGAACGACCCGAGCATCCGGTAGCAGTGCACATGCAGCTCCCGCCGGTGCCGCTCCGCCAGCCCGCAGAACGCCGGCTCGTCGACATCGCCCAGACCGCTCACGCCCAGCTCCTCCAGCCGCGTGTCCGCACTCATCACGTCATCCTTCCGCCTCGGTCGTGTCCCGTCATAGGTGTGACGGCCGCGGGCGCGAAAACTCATCACTACGGTCGGACACGCCGTTTCGACGGAGGGTGACGCTTCGGCGGAGGGTGATGGCAGATGTCGACGGAGTGGAGCCAGGATCATCCTGGCTCCACTCCTTGGTGCGGGCAGGTCACTGGAACTGTGCGAAGAACCTCCAGATCTCTGCTTTGGTCCAGGTGGTGACGCCGCTTTCGCCAAAGGAGCCGTCGACCGGGCCGGGTATGTGGCCTCCGTCGAACGCGGCCCATTGGACCGGGTATCCGGCACGGCAGCCCGAGTAGGTGGTGGTGATGTGCGTTCGGCTGCCCGGCGCGGGCTCGCGCGGGCTCTGGGGGGTGCAGCCGTTGTTGCGGACGAATGTGTCGCGCAGGGACCGTCCTTGCCCGATATTGAGGACGTTGTCGCTGATGCCGTGGATTCCGAAGTAGGCGATCGGCTGGGTTCCGCCGCTGCACCCGCTGATCTGGGCGCCGGAGATGACCGCGACGGCCCTGAAGACGTTCGCCCGGCTGCATGCGAGTGCGTAGCTCATACCGCCGCCCCAGCTGAATCCCGTGGCGAAACGCTGTGCCGGGTTGACACAGAGGCCGCCCTCGATGCGCCGGATCATGTCGTCGACGAAGGTGATGTCCTCACCGCCCGAATTGGCCCAGCCGTTGCCGAGGCCCTGAGGGGCGACGAGGATCGCGCTGTTGTTCGACTGTTCCTGCTGGCCGTAGTAGGACCAGGCGTTCCCGCTCGTGCCGCCCGAGGCGACGTCGCCGGCGGTTCCGCCCCGCCAGTGGAACGCGAAGATCAGCCGGTAGCGGTGACTGTTGTCGTAGTTGGCGGGAACCCTGAGGATGAAGCTGCGGCTCTTGCCGCCGCTCTGCATCGTGTGCGTACCGCTCGCAAGAGTCGGGGCGCTGCCGCATCCGCCGCCGCCACCGGACGACAGCTTGACCATCTGCCACTGCTGGTTGGCGCCGCCCCAGTCGGAGTACTGGACGACGTTGCCGCCGTCGGCGGTGGAGGCGCCCTGCACCTCCACCGCCTTGCCGCTGGTGCGGTTGATCAGCCGGACGTGGCCCGCCTCGGAGTCGGCCAGGCGGAACTGCTGGTTGGCCCCGTTGTGGTCGGCCCACTGCTGGATCGCGGCACCGTCTGCGGTCGAGGCGCCGGCCACGTCCAGAACCTTGCCCGAATGCCGGGCCTTGAGGCGGTAGAAGCCGCCGCCGGAGTCCACGAACCGCCACTGCTGGTTGGCTCCGTCGCTGCGCGTCCACTGGCTGACCCGCGAGCCGTCGGCGGTGGACGCGCCGGAGACATCCAGCGCCTTGCCGCTGTTGCGATTGACCAGGACGTACCAGGCATTGGTGTCCACCGTCGCCGCCTCGGCGGGCGCCGGATTCACCGCGGTGAGCATGCCGATCGCGAGGGTTGCCGCCACCACGGCGGCGACCCGGGACCACCAGCGATGTCCGCGTGGAGGGGCGGGAGAAGCCGCACCGTAGGTCTTCACCGACTCACCCTTTCGTCTGTGGCGGGCCCCATCAGGTGCGGGTCCAGCGTTGGTTGCTGCCGTTCGAGCAGGAGTGGAGCTGGATCAGGGTGCCGTTGGCGGTGCCGCTTGCGACGGCGTCGAGGCAGAGGCCGGACTGGACGCCGACGATGGATCCGTCGGAGTTGAGGCGCCACTTCTGGTTGTCGCCGCCCCAGCAGCCGTAGATCTGGACTTTGGTGCCGTTGCCGGTGCCGGCAGCGTCCAGGCACTTGTTGCCGTAGACCCTGAGCTCGCCGGCGGCGGTGTACGTCCACTGCTGGTTGGTGCCGGTGTGGCAGTCCCACAGCTGGAGCTGGGTGCCGTCGGTGGTACTGGTGCCGGGCACGTCCAGGCAGCGGCCTGCACCGACATTCCTGACCGGTCCGGCATCCGCAGGGGGCGTGGTGGAGCCGCCGTTGAGTGCGTTGAGGACGGCGGTGTAGGCGGGCTTCTTGCTGCCGTTGCCGTTGAACAGCAGCGGCGTGTCCCCCGGTCGCCAGGAGTCGGTGTCGCGCACACCCCAGACGGTGATGCCGAGGCAGCGCGGGACGGCCAGGCAGTCGTTGGTCACGTTGGCGTAGGTCGAGGCCGGGGCGCCCTGGATGTCGAGCTCGGTGATGGCCACGTCGACGCCGAGGGCCGCGAAGTTCTGGAGGGTGGTGCGGAAGTTGCTGTTGTAGGGGCTGCCGCTGTTGAAGTGCGACTGGAAGCCGACGCAGTCGATCGGCACGCCGCGCTGCTTGAAGTCCCGGACCATGGCGTACATGGCCTGGGTTTTGGCCCAGGTCCAGTTCTCGACGTTGTAGTCGTTGTAGCAGAGCTTGGCGGCCGGATCGGCGGCGCGCGCGGTGCGGAAGGCGACCTCGATCCAGTCGTTGCCGGTGCGTTGCAGGTTGGAGTCGCGCCGGGCTCCCGAACTGCCGTCTGCGAAGGCCTCGTTCACGACGTCCCACTGGGCGATCTTGCCCTTGTAGTGGGCCATCACGCCGTTGATGTGGCCGATCATCGCCTGGCGCAGCGCGCTGCCGCTGAGGCTCTGCATCCAGCCGGGCTGCTGGGAGTGCCAGGCCAGGGTGTGGCCGCGCACCTGCTTGCCGTTCTGCACCGCCCAGTTGTAGACGCGGTCAGCGGCGGTGAAGTTGAACTGGCCTCGCTGCGGTTCGGTGGCGTCGATCTTCATCTCGTTCTCGGCCGTCACCGAGTTGAACTCACGGCCCGCGATCGTCGTGTACGCCGAGTCGCCCAGCCTGCCCGAGGCGATGGCGGTGCCGAAGTAGCGGCCGCTCTGCGCCGCCGCGGCGCCGAGCGTGTTCTCGGCGGCGTGTGCGGTCGGCGGCGCGACCAGTGCGGCGGCCGCACCGAGAACGCCGACGAGCAGCGCCAACAGCAGGCCGCGGATCTTTCGGCGGACAACGGCTCTGGGAAGGGCATACGAGCCCATGGCTGTGCCTCCAAGGTAGGAATCACGGAAGGACTGAAGCGCAGGGGAATGCGTCGTCCGCTCCCACTCGGCAGAACGGGGCGGGCCGGAACCCGGGCGGCACGCGGGTGTTGGGCGGTGTCTCGACACGGGCATGGGGCACTCCATCGCGGCTCAGCCGGGAGACCGCCGCGCGGCGCCGCACACCTCTCCAACTGCGCGAAGAGCCAGGATGCGCCGTCGACGTGGTTCGACATTTCGAACCGGGGCCGGGTTCTCAGACAGGGATGATTGAGGCATTGACGATGGACCGTCAATACTCTCCGCAGAAGAAGTTTCGGTTTCTCGACCGAAACATTCGGGCAGGCGGCAGGCCGAGCGAACTCCGGTGTGTTTCCGGCCCCCACAACACCTTGTGGACCCGGAAGGGGGGCACTGTTTGTGGACAGATCGGCGACAGGCCTTGACCAGAGGGCCCCACATTCCTAGCTTGTGGCGACAAACCTTCCGGGAATTCATCGAAATGTTTCGAGCTCGTCACCGCCCCCGGCAGTCCGCTCCGCGGTTCATCGGGGTCCCCTCACCCTGCCCCCAAAGGAGTGCTCTCTGATGTGGTTTCGCCACGCGTCCCCGGCCCGTACGAGACGCTTACTCGCCGTCCTTGCGCCCTTGCTGCTCGTGGCCACCTTCCTCGGTGCCCAGCCCGCAAACGCGGCGACCGTGGATCCCAACGCCTCGTATGTGCTGGTCAACCGCAACAGCGGCAAGGCCCTGGACGTCTACAACATGGCGACCGGCGACGGCGCCCGCATCACCCAGTGGACCAGGAACGATCAGAACCAGCAGCAGTGGCAGTTCGTCGATTCCGGGGGCGGCTACTACCGCATCAAGTCCCGCCACTCGGGCAAGGTGCTGGACGTCCACAACTGGTCCACCGCGAACGGCGGCTCGATCGTCCAGTGGGCCGACCTGAACGCCACCAACCAGCAGTGGCGGCTGGCCGACAGCTCGGACGGCTACGTGAGGTTCATTTCGCGCCACAGCAACAAGGCCCTCGAGGTACAGGGCGGCTCCACCGCCGACAACGCGAACGTCGTCCAGTACGACGACTGGGGCGGCACCAACCAGCAGTGGCAGCTCGTCAAGGTCGACGGCGGCAACCCCCCCGACTCGTGCAATCTCCCGTCGACCTACCGCTGGACGTCCACGGGGGCGCTGGCGCAGCCCAGGGCCGGGTGGGCCTCGCTCAAGGACTTCACCGTCGTCCCCTACAACGGCAAGCATCTCGTCTATGCGACGACGCACGGCGCCGCGGGAACGGGAGCGGGCTGGGGTTCGATGAACTTCGGCCTGTTCACCAACTGGCCGGAGATGGCCTCGGCCGGTCAGAACGCGATGTCGGCCTCCACCGTCGCGCCCACGCTCTTCTACTTCGCGCCGAAGAACATCTGGGTGCTCGCCTATCAGTGGGGCGGTGGGAGCGCCTTCTCCTACCGGACGTCGAGCGACCCCACCAACCCCAATGGCTGGTCGGCACAGAAGGTGCTCTTCTCCGGAAGCATCACCGGCTCCGGCACCGGCCCCATCGACCAGACGCTCATCGCTGACGGCCAGAACATGTACCTGTTCTTCGCCGGCGACAACGGCAAGATCTACCGGGCCAGCATGCCGATCGGGAACTTCCCGAGCAGTTTCGGCTCGACCTACACAACGATCATGAGCGATACGACGGACAACCTGTTCGAAGCCCCGCAGGTCTACAAGCTCCAGGGCCAGAACCGCTACCTCATGATCGTCGAAGCGAGGGGCTCGCAGGGCCGCTACTTCCGCTCGTTCACGGCCACCAGTCTGAACGGCTCTTGGACACCCCAGGCCGCGACCGAGAGCAACCCCTTCGCCGGCAAGACCAACAGCGGCGCCACCTGGACCAATGACATCAGCCACGGCGAACTGATCCGCACCAGCGCCGATCAGACCTTCACCGTCGATCCCTGCAACCTGCAGTTCCTCTACCAGGGACGCAGCCCCAACTCCGGTGGCGAGTACGGCCACTGGCCCTACCGTCCGGGTCTGCTGACCCTGCGACGCTGACGGTGTGACGCGTCTGCGCGTCCTGTCCCAGCCCTGACCGAGGGCCTCCGCCGGCCGGGGGCCCTCGGTGCGTCCCCTGACCGCGTCGCGGAAGTCGATCGGGGAACGGCCCGTGCGTCTGCGGAGGCCGCGCGCGGCGTCGGGTCGGTTGTTGATACCTCCCCCGGTCATGCCTCTCCCCGTCATGCCTCGGGGTGGCACCTCCCGGGTGCCCGAGCGGTTTCCGATGCCCATGAACGCAGGACCGGCCCGCCCGAGGCGACCGGATACAGTGCGCGGGAAGGCAGCCCAGTCCGGGAGGAGCAAGCGTGACCGACACGAGCGACACCCGGCCGGCCGAGGGTGAAACGAAAACTCCGCCGCAGAGCCGACTGCACCACCTGATGCGCTACCTCCCCCTGGTCGCTCCTTTCCTGCTGTGGGCCGTGCCGTGCTGGGTGATCGTGCACACCGGCCAGCACTGGCCGCTGCCCGTCACGCTGGTCGGCACCGCCCTGTTCGTCCTCGGCCTCGTCGGTATGCCGCTCGCGATGGCGCGCGGCCACGGCCGACGTCAGCAGGACCGGGCGGCGATCATCGGTGACACTCTGCTGGGCACCAGCTGGGTCCTGTTCACCTGGTCCGTTCTGCTCGGCCTCCTCTTGCGGCTCGCGCTGGCCGCGGCCGGAGTGGGAGAGAGCCAAGACCGGGCCCGAATCGTCACCTGGGCCGTCCTCGGTGTCACCGTGGTGCTGCTCGCCTGGGGGCACCTCGAGGCCCGCCGCGTGCCCCGGGTGCGCCGGCTCGACGTGCAACTGCCACGGCTGGGCCCCGGGTTGGACGGCATGCGTGTCGTCCTCATCACCGACACCCATTACGGCCCGCTCGATCGCGCTCGTTGGTCGGCACGGGTGTGCGAGACGGTGAACGCTCTGGAAGCCGACCTGGTCTGCCACACCGGCGACATCGCGGACGGTACGGCCGAACGCCGCCGCGCCCAGGCCGCACCACTCGCAACCGTGCGGGCCACCCGGGCCCGTGTCTACGTCACCGGCAACCACGAGTACTACAGCGAGGCACAGGGCTGGATCGACCTGATGGACGAGTTGGGCTGGGAGCCGCTGCGCAACCGCCATCTGCTGCTCGAACGTGGAGGCGACACCCTCGTAGTCGCCGGCGTGGATGACGTCACCGCCGAGTCCTCCGGCCTGGCCGGCCACCGCGCCGACCTCGCCCGCGCCCTGACCGGAGCCGACCCCCACCTGCCCGTCCTGCTCCTGGCACACCAGCCCAAGTTCATCGACCCAGCAGCAGCCGCCGGCATCGACCTCCAACTCTCCGGCCACACCCACGGCGGCCAGATCTGGCCCTTCCACCACCTTGTCCGCATCGACCAGCCCACCCTCGCCGGCCTCAGCCACCACGGCTCTCGCACTCTCCTCTACACCAGCCGCGGCACCGGCTTCTGGGGCCCGCCGTTCCGTCTCTTCGCCCCCAGCGAGATCACCCTGCTCGTGCTCCGCTCCCCGCACCCGCCCACCTCGACGTAGCACTCGACGCCTGTGCCATGCGCAAGGCCCGGTGGGTGCTACACGGAGCCCAGGCATTTCTGTCACATCCGGGATCGTTGGCGCGTGGCACTCGGATAGTTTTTCACCGATACAGCGAGACGCACAGTTGCGTTGTGGCAGTAAGCCACCCTGAGCATCCGGTGCTCGACCGCACCCAAGGGGACTCCCGTTCGAGGGGCGCTTTTCCGATCGAACGGGCAACGGCTGCCGGCAAGAGGCAGGTTCATGCGATTCCCGACCTCGATCTTCATTCGTCTGCTTTGCTTGATTATCGGTTGGCGAGCGTCCAGAGGAACTCTGCGCTCACTCGGTCATGCAAGGAGCAGGACTTGCCACTACCTGTGATCGTCGGTGCCGTCGTGTTGTCGGGAGTGGTCGGGACGGCTCTCACGGTCCGTCAGCTCAAACGCCCAGCGAAGATCATCTTGCTCGGTGAGGGCATGAGCGGCAAGACCACGCTGCTCAACACCTGGCAGGGCAAGTGGGACGAGCCGGTGCACCGGACCCATCCAGCGGGCGAGTTCATCGGAAGGATACGGCTGGACACGGGGAAGAAGGTTCTCTGGATCGACAAGCCGCTCAAGTTCAGGAACGTCAAGGACTTCAGCGGGATGGACGAAATCCTGGACGCCTCACGAGACGGCGTGGAGGCAGCCCAATACATCCTCTACCTCATCAAGGCGCCGCAGCTGGAAACGGATGAGGAAAACCCCGGAGCATCCGAGGCATATGAGCGGCTCATCGCTGACGCCGCCCGCATCAAGAGATACAGCACCAAGATCAAGAAGGTCATCCTCGTGATCACCTTCACCGACAAGGACTCCCGGTACGAACTCCTGGGCCATGCCGCCTATCTGACTCGTGTACGCGGACAGCTCAGCGACCTCATCAGCCTGCTGAGCATGCGCAACAAGACCAAGGTGGTGGCCGGCAGCCTCGCCACACGTGAATCCGCCGACCTCCTCGCGGGCGAAGTCGTCCAGGCGATGCTATGAGTGTCATCGTCAAGCTGGTGTACGCGGAGTACGAGAGCGGCGAACCGCCCTTCGTCTGGCTCGACGGGACGCGCCGGAGATCCGAGGAGAAGCGAACGGCGATCCAGTGGATCGGCAAGGTCTGCCGACGAGGGCGGGAGCGCCGGGGCGAGCCCGGTCTGGCGGTCCGCCTCGGGGATTGGCTGTTGATCCAGACAACGGTCGGACTCGGCCATGAAGGCAAGGGGCCTCAGGGCGTCGTCTTCATCGTCAAAGGTCCCGGCTCCGCAGTCGACTGGGAGTCCGCGGCCACAGAACGGATCACCGGAGTACTGCGCGACGGCAGAATCACTGTGGATCGTGAGAAGTTCCGCTCCGTTCTCGCCTGGGCCGCCAGATCGAGAGTCGACGACAAGAAGCAGACTCTGAAGGCCATGCTGGGGGGCCCATGGGAGGCCGCCAGGACGAGAAGGAAGCGGATCGACGAGAAGACAGATGGGGAACATGCAGATTCCGGATGAACTGGCCGATCGGCTGCTGACGGTATCGCTGGAGGATTTCGTTCGCATCTCCGACGATGACCCGGAGCGGCTGCGCGATCATCGCATCACGATCGTGCCGGTTCCGCTGTTCGGTCGTTGGAGGCGCTTCCCCGAACTGCGGGAGACCGTCCTGCACCCCGATCTGGCCTATGTGCGCGATCGTGACTCCGCCCATCGTTACGTGGCAGCGGACAACGCGATTCAGGGCACGGCGCTGCGGAAGTGCCGTCTCGCCCTCAAGGTGTGCAAGGAACTCGGGGCCAAGTCGCTGCACGTCATGGAGTCCCGGGCGGATTCAGGAAAGTTCAGCGTGGACAACGAGTACACCGCTCAGGCCCGGGCCAGACGGGACGGAGAGGCCCGAACGAAGCCGCCGGTCGCCGGCCTGTCCGTGGAGGAAAGGAGTTCGGTCAATCTTGCCGCCCATCTGCGTCACGATCTGAAGCTGACCATCGAGGCGGAAGGCAACTGGCCGGGCCATGTGCCCGCGATCGCAGGAGCCCTTGAGGTCCTGGAAGGGTATGACCCGAGCGACGTCGAAGACCTGCGCATCTTCATCGAGCAGCGGGACGGGGCGCACAATGTGTCCACGAGCCTGTCGCTCGTGGTCAATCTGCTCAGCGAGCTGAATCGCGATTTCGACCTGTTCTGCAAGACCGCCGCCGGTCTCGAGGCTACGCTCGGACGTCGGCACGCGAACGCTGAAGCTAGTATGAGCAACACCTTCAAGATCCAGTTCGAGAGAACGAGAACGGTCTCGCTCGCCCTCAAAGTCGAGTTCTGAACGCGAAGGCTCTCGCGAGCGCCCTCCGGCAGGGTCGCACGGACCTACGGCATACGGCTCCCGGGTCTGCCGGGACCGGGCAAGAGCCCGGCCCGGCAGACCCGCCGTGCCCCTAGCTTCGGTGTCCGACGGCGACGACGCCCTTCGTCCTCGCGCCGGTCCGGTTGTCGTAGAGGACATCGCCGGTGGACTTCTTCCAGATCTTGATGAGGAAGGTGTCCGGGCCGTCGGTGGCGGTGACTCTGAAGGCGTAGCCGCTCTTGCCGCCGACCGTGCCGGTGCCCTGGTAGACGGCCCGGGAGCCGTTCACCACGAGCCAGTCGGAGCCGGTGGAGCGGAAGGTGAGCTCGGCCGGACCGAAGATGAACGTGGCCTTGCCGGTGGGGACGGTGGCTCCCTTCCGGTACTGGGCGGCCAAGGTGAACGCCGCCTTTCCGGTCAGCCCCGGCCTGGCCGGGTAGGCGCCGGCCGGCGAGGTGATCGTGCCGGCGCCGGCCACGGGACCGGCGGCCCGGTCGTAGACGATCAGTTCCGGAAGTGTGGTGCTGTCCGTGCCGCCGTCGTCGTCGGCGACCGTGACGACCGGGCGGTGGATGCCCGCGTCGTCGTAGACGTGTGCGGCCCGGCAGCCGGAGTCGGTGACCGTGCCGGTCGTCGGCCGGCTGCCGTCCTTCCAGTCGACCTCGCAGGTGTGGCGGTCGCTCGTGCCCGGGTCGTCGAAGGACGCGGTGACGACGACGGCCTTGCCCACCGGGAGGGGCGAGCCCGGGCCCTTGGCGGAGGTGATCGACGGGTCGGCGTTGGAGACCTTGACGCTCGCGGTGTCGCTGCCGCGCCCGCCGGTCAGGGTGACCTGGAAAGTGCCGTCGTCGGTGCAGGTGAGGGTGGTGCGGGCCGCGGCGGGGGCCTCGACGGCGCACGGGGCGCCGTCCTGGACGGTCCACTTCGGGGTGCCCGCCCCAAAGACGGTGCCGGCGAGGGTGATCGCCTCGCCCTCGGTGCCGGTGGCGTCCGGCCCGGCACGGACGACGGTGACCGGGTCGATGCCGCCCAGCGTCGGAACGACCTTCTCGATCAGGCCGTCGGAGCCGAACTCCAGCTTGTCGATGGTGGTTTCGCGGTGGGTGCCGTCACCGCCGGGGATGGCGAAGCGGTGGTAGGCGATGTACCAGTCGTCGGTGTTGGGGACGTGGACGACGGAGTGGTGGCCCGGGCCCTTGATGCCCAGGGACAGGTCCTTCTCCAGGATGACGCCCTGCTTGGTCCACGGGCCGGTGGGCGAGGGGCCGGTCGCGTAGGCGACGCGGTAGTTCTCGTCCCGGGTGTCGTTCTCCGACCACATGAAGTAGTAGGTGCCCTTGCGCTTGATGACGAAGGTGCCCTCGTTGTAGCCGCTCGGGGTGATGTCCTTGACCTGCGCGGTGTCGATGGAGGTCATGTCGTCGCCCAGCGGGACGACGTAGGCGCGGCCGTTGCCCCAGTAGAGGTACTTCTTGCCGTCGTCGTCGGTGAAGACCGCCGGGTCGATCATCTGGCCGCGGAAGTCACCGGCCTTCAGCAGGGGCTTGCCCAGGGCGTCCTTGAAGGGGCCGGTGGGCGAGTCCGACACGGCGACGCCGATGTTCGCGTCGGCGCAGAAGTAGAAGTAGTACTTCCCGTCCTTCTCTGTCATGGCCGGTGCCCAGGCCCTGCTGTCCGCCCAGCCGACGTCCGGCCCCAGGTCGAGGATGACGCCGTGGTCCTTCCAGTGGACCAGGTCCTTTGAGGAGTAGGCCTTGAACTGTGTGCCGCTCCAGCCCTCGAAGCCGTCGGTCGTCGGGTAGATGTAGAAGGTGTCGCCGAAGCGCTCGATGTTCGGGTCGGCGTTCAGACCCGGCAGGACCGGGGTCTTCATGATCAGCGCCGTAACCTTCCAGGCGCGCTTCTTGCCGTCCGCCCCGGTGACCTCGTACGTCACCGGCTCGGTGAAGTCGTGCGCGCTGCCGGAGGCGGGGCTGATCGTAGCGCCGTCGGCGAGCGTGAACTCCGGCGCCAGGGCGGTGAGATCGGTGCCCGCCTTCATGGGCAGGGTGATCATGCCGCCCGCGTTGTCGATGAGCGCGTCGACCTTGAGCGCCGGGTGCGTCGCCTTGGCGATGCCCGCGGTGTTGCCGCTGAGTCGCATGACCTCGGTGCCCGTGAGGGCACGGTCGTAGATGCGGAAGTCGTCGACCTCGCCGCCGAAGAGGGGGTCGGCCGCGTACAGGGAGCGGCCGATGTAGCCGCTGTGGTCCTTTGCCGCGTCGTACAGCTCGGACGGCTTGATGGTGGTCGTCGTGCGGGCCGCCTCGATGCCGTCGGCGTACAGGATCATCGTGCCGGTGGCGCCGTCCAGTGTCACCGTGACGTGCCGCCACTGACCGGGCGTGAGCTGCGAGCCGGCCGTGAGCTTCGACTCTGCCGACCAACTCGCCTTCGTGATGGCCGAGTAGAGGCTGGAGCCGCCGTTGGACGGGGTGGCGAACAGGTACTTGTCGCTGTCGGGTCCGAGCCCGAACAGCCACTGGAAGCTGCTGCCGCCCTTCCACTTGGCGTACGTCGACACCGTCACGCTGTCGGCGCTCTTCAGCACGCCGTTCGGGATCTTCACGTACGGCGAGTCGGAGCCGCCCGACATCTTGAACGAGCCACCGTCGACACCGGTGCCGAAGTCGAGCGTGCGGACGTACGTGCCGTGGTGGCCGTGCCCGCTGGAGTCACGGGCGATGGTGCCGCCCGTCTCGTCGAAGCCGTAGTGCAGCAGGAGGTCGGCCGGAACGTCCGGTGCCTCCTGGGACACGGTGACCTCGGCCCGGACCGGGATCGCGGCGCCGCCGGGCAGGCTGCCGGTGACGGTGAAGGTGCCGGGCTGGGCGTACTTCGACGCGGGGACGTCCTCCCAGTCGACGGAGACGGGCCGCTTGACGCCGTCGGCGTACTCGGCGATCACTGTGGCCGGCAGCACCGGCGCCCGGCCGACCCCGGTTTTCACGGAGACGTCCTCGACGCTCTTCACGATCTGGTCGGGCTGGTAGGCGCGCAGCAGCCGGTCGTACTCGGCCTGGGTGACCGGCAGCACGGTGCCGTGGCGGGGTTTGGCGGGCAGGTCGTAGCCGGTGGAGGGGGTCCAGGTGCCGGAGTCGAGGTCGGTCGTCTCGAAGGGGATGTAGCCGCGGCCGCCGAACTCGTCGAGGAACGCGTACCACTTCTCCTCGGTGTTGGACTTGAACACCAGTGGTCCCTCGGCGGCGTTCATCGCGCCCTTGCCGATGCCCTCGGCGACCGGGGTCCAGGACGGGTCGAGGATCGAGTCGCTCTTCTCCTGGAAGATGAACTTGCTGTTGGGGGTGGAGGAGGTGTTGTTCCGCTCGTCCTTGGAGAGGCGGTAGTACGTCCCGTCGTGCCGGATCATCGTGGAGTCGATGACCGAGTAGCCGCGGTCGATCCAGACCTTGGGCTCGCTGAAGGTGTGGAAGTCGCGGGTGGTGGCGTACATCATGCGGTTGTACGTGCCGCCGGAGTGGTCGGCGTTGTCGTACAGCTTCGACGCCCAGAAGACGACGTACTCGCCGCGCTCGGCGTCGTAGAAGGCCTCCGGCGCCCAGGTGTTGCCGGCGTTGTCGGGCGAGACCCTGACCAGGCGCTGGTTGGTCCAGTGCACCAGGTCGGTGGACTCCCAGACCATGATGGACTTGCTGCCGGTGCGCTGGGAGGCGTCCCAGTCGCCGTTGCCGTAGATCCTGAGGTCGGTGGCGATCTGGTAGAACTTGTCGCCCTCCGGGGAGCGGATGATGAACGGGTCGCGCAGGCCCTTCTCGCCCAGCGTGGAGGTGAGGACCGGCTTGCCGTCGTTCAGTTCGCGCCAGTGCAGCGGGTCGTCGCCCTTGCTGAGGGCGGCGTAGAGCTGTTCGCCGTCGGAGGTGCCCTCGCCGGTGAAGTAGCTGAACATGTAGCCCTTGAGGGCCGCGTCGGCGGGCAGTTCGGGCACCTTGGCCGTCAGGACGCGGGTCGTCTTCGCCTCGCCCTTGGTGACGGTGGCGGTCAGTTCGACGGTGGTGGCGCCGTCGCCGTGCGCGGGGCGGTGGACCTCGCCGCCGGCGGAGACGACGTCCGGCTTCGCGGAGGACCAGGCGACGGCCGTGGCGTACTTGCCGGTGCCCGGCAGGGTGAGGTTGCCGCGGGCGTCGTCGAGGTTGTGGACCGTGAGCGCCTCGGCGGCCTCGCGGGTGGCGGCGGCGTCGTCGAGTGCGGGCCGGACCGTGACGTCGAAGGTCTTGGTGCCGGTCACGGTGCCCTTCCTCAGGGTCGCCGTGAGCGTGGCTCGGCCGTCCGGTGAGCCGGCCTCGGGGCGGGTCACCTTGCCGGTGTCGGACACCACGGACGGGTTGTCGCTGGCCCAGGTGATGGACGAGCCGCCGGCCGGGCCGGTCTTCGGCAGGTCCAGGTCGGCGGTGACACCGCTGGTGTCGCCGAGGCTGAGGGCGTCCTTGTCGGCGGCGACGCCCTGCGTGGCGACGGGGAGGGAGAGCTGCTCGACCTCCGAGCCGTCCAGGGCCCGGTCGTAGACGCGGAAGTCGCGTATCCGGCCTTTGAAGAGCTTGTCGCCGTCGTAGACGGACTTGCCGATGTAGTTGGCCTTGGTGGTGCCGGAGCCGATGGCGCCGGGCGTGGTGGTGACGGAGGTGTTGCGGCCGACCTCGACGCCGTCCTCGTAGAGCACGCCCGTGGAACCGGTCTGGGCGTAGGTGACGTGCTTCCACACGCCGCGGGTCAGGTTGTGGGAGTCGGACGGTTTGGTGGTCTGCTCGGTCGACCAGTTGCCCGTCGCGACGGAGGTGCGGAAGGAGTTGCCGGTGGTGAACAGGTAGCCGTTGCCGTTGCCCGCGCTGGTGTTGCCGAAGCCGTAGAGGAAGTAGGGCGTGCTCTGGGCGGGGTCGATCAGTACGTCCATGGAGACGGTGATCGCGTTCATGCCCTTCATGACGTCGTCCGGCACCTTGATGTAGGTGTCCGACCCGTTGAAGGCAAGCCCCTGACCGGATGCCGACCAGTCGGCGGTGCCGCTGACCGTGCCGTTGCGGCCGTTGCCGGAGGCGTCGGTCGCGGTGCCGCCGGAGTCGGCGTCGAGCTTGTACCACAGCGCCAGGCCGTCGGTGATGTCCGCCGCTTCGGCCGCCGGGGCCGCCGGGGCGGCCTGTGCGGAGGCGGTGGGTCCGGCGAGGGTGAGCAGCATCGACGCGGCGGTCAGTCCGGCGAGATGGCCCGCCCGGCGTCTCGCGCGGCTGCGAAGTCGTGCGGCGTGCGTCATGTCGAGGTTCCCTGCTGAGGCATGGCTGATTTCGGACAAGGCAGCGGTACGGAAAGGGAGGAGCCGACGAGGCGACGGCAAGTCCTTGCCGTGGGCCTGCCGTTACACGCAGGTGAAGTGTGTTGCGAGAGTTTCAGTCGGCAGCCCCACCAGCGTCAAGAGGTTTCGAACAATGTCCGACAGGCCGAACAGCGCCGTCCGACTCGTGGTGGTTCACCGGGCCGGACGGGCGGGTCGGTCCTCCTCGCCCCTCGTGGCCACAACGGCCCAGGTGCGGTGTGGGACTTGGATCACCTCACCGGGGAAGCGGTCGCCCAGCACCCGGCCGAGTGCCTCGTCGAAGCGTTCCACCTCGTCCGGCGGCAGGCTCGCCCCCACCCCGGCACTGGCCCGGATCCGCCCCCGCCACGCCTCCGGCGAGTAGGGCACGGCCAGGTCGAAGGAGAAGGTCTCGATGCCGGTGAAGCCCGCGGTGGCCAGGTCGGTCAGCCAGCGTGGGTACAGACCGGTGCCGCCGCCCAGGGTCCAGGCCGGGTTGAAGGAGAGGATCAGCTCCTCGGTCGCCTCGACCACGTTGCCCGGCAGGGGCAGCCAGTCGAAGTGGGCGACGACGACCCGGCCGCCCGGCCGCAGCAGCCGCCGTATCTCCGCCGTGGCCCTCGGCGCGTCGAACCAGTGCCAGCACTGGCCGGCAGTCACCACGTCGTACGAGCCGCCCGGCAGTCCCGTAGACTCCGCCGTACCCACTCGGTAGTCGGTCTCCACCCCTGCCTCCCGGTCGAGCTCCCGGGCCTGCTCAAGCAGCGGCGCGGCCGGGTCGAGACCGGTCACCCGCGCCCCTGCCCGCGCGAACAGCCGGGCCAGTGTGCCGGTGCCGGTCCCGAGGTCGAGTACGTCCTTGCCGGGGAAGGAGATGCCGTGCCGGTACAGGTGAGTGACGGTCTGGGGTGGGAATCCGGCGCGGTGGCGGCCGTAGTCCTGCGCGGTGAGTCCGAAGTCAGGACGGAACGTGCTGGTCATGGCGGGTCTCCATTCCCCTGGGTGGTCGCGGTTCCAGGATCCGGCATCGATCAGGACCGAGAGCCCGGGTTCACCGGACGAGAACCGGCGTTTCATGATCGCCTGGGCTTACGCGGTGTCCCCCGGCTGTGTCGAGCGGCCGGCGCGGAGGGGGTTCAGCCATGCTGGGGCGGGTGTCACCCCTCCCCCACGACAAGGAGCCCCGCATGACCACGGATTCCCTCGCCCGATTCCTGGCGGCTCTGGACCCGGAGCACCGTGAAGCGATCGGGACCAGGCCGCGCCAGGAGCAGGAACGGCTCGCGGCGGCCTGGGAACGGGAACTGGAAGCGGACGACGAACTCGACACCCTCGACGAGCTGTCGCCCCCGGCGGCGGAGGCCGAGGCGGCCCGCCGCGTGCTGGATCGCGAGACCGGCTGACTGGACCGCGAAGCCGGCTGAGGCGCACTGGGGCAACCCCCACCAACGCCCACCAACGCCCCGCCACCACCCCGCCACCGCTGCGAGACCGTCGCAGGGCCGTCGTGATACCGCCGGGCAGCGGGATTGTCCGTGATCGGTAACAGACGGATCCGCCGGCCGCCGTCCGCCCTCTTGCCGTATGCACGGGCTCCACGGCGACGGCGAAGGAACAGCAGACATGGCGGGAAACGGCGGACGGGGATGGTACGCCAAGGTGCTGGCAGCGGCGCTCGGGGTGACCGCGGTGGCCGGCCTGACCTCGTTCTGGAACGCGCAACTCGGTTCCGGCGAGGGACGGCCCGAGCGGGGCGCCGCAGCGCCTCCCGCCCCGTCGCAGGGCCGGAAGGCGGCACCCGTGCCGGCGGGCATCGTGCACGCCTCGGACGCCGGCGCCCGGGGCGTCAACATCACCATCGACGACGGACCGGACCCCGTCTGGACCCCTGAAGTGCTCCAGGTGCTGCGGGACAACGGTGTGAAGGCCACGTTCTGCATGGTGGGCACGCAGGCTCGCGCCCACCCCGACCTGGTCAAGGCGGTCGTGGCGGCCGGGCACCGGCTCTGCGACCACACGGTCTCGCACGACGTCACCATGGATCACAAGTCCAAGGCCTACCAGTCGGAGCAGATCAGGGACGCCGAGCGCATGATCACCGAAGCCTCCGGAG
Organism: Streptomyces qaidamensis; assembly: GCF_001611795.1. Lineage (NCBI taxonomy): Bacteria > Bacillati > Actinomycetota > Actinomycetes > Kitasatosporales > Streptomycetaceae > Streptomyces > Streptomyces qaidamensis. The sequence goes on from NZ_CP015098.1 coordinate 1,312,164, forward strand.
GCGTCCGCCCGCTGTACTACAGGGCTCCCGGAGGGGCCTTCACGCCCTCCAGCCGTCACCTCGCCGCGTCCCGTGGCATGCGCCCGCTCGGCTGGAACATCGACTCCAAGGACTTCGAGCGCCCCGGCACGAACGCCATCGTCGCCACCGTCAAGAACGAGATCTCCAACGGCCCGACCCTCCTCTTCCACGACGCGGGAGGAGACCGCTCGCAGACCGTCGCCGCCCTGCGGGAGCTCCTGCCGTGGCTGAAGGAGCAGGGGTACTCCTTCGGTTTCCCCGTGCGCTGACGTCCGGACTCCGGCACGCCCGACTCCGGTGGGGGCTTGTCGCGGAATCCCGCCGGGCCGCCGGGCCACCGCTGCGCCGGCCGGTACCGGCCTTCGGGGGAATTCCGGGCTCGCCCCGCGGTTCGCCGTCCCGGGGGTGGTACGGGCATGAGATGTCGACGCCCCCCGATCCACCCGCCTCGGCGCTGCCGCGCCTGAACGACGCCGAGTCGCGCGTGCCGGGCGTGCTGCGGACCGCCGCGGCGTACGCGTGGCGGCTCATCGCGGTCGGCATCGTCGTCCGCGTCGGCTTCTCCGTGCTCGGGCAGTTCCACCGGATCGCCGTCGCCGTCTTCCTCGGTCTCGTCGTCACGGCCGTGCTCCGCCCGGTGGCCGGTCTGCTGGCCCGGTTCATGCCCCGGCCGCTCGCCGTCGCCACCGCGCTCATCGGCGGCATCCTCCTCGTCCTCGGGGCACTGGCCTTGGTGGGTGAGACCGTGGCGGACCAGCGGACCGGGCTGGAGAAGGAGTTCGTGGCGGGGATCGACCGGATCGAGCGACGGCTGGAGGAGCCTCCCTTCCGGCTGCCCGCGGACGCGTTCGACGATCTCCAGTCCCGGGTCGGCAAGCTCCTGTCGGACCACCGCTCCACCGTCATCAGCACGGCGGTCAGCGGCGCGAGCCGGCTGGTCGAGGTGCTGACCGTGCTCGCGCTGGCCCTGTTCTGCGCGGTCTTCTTCACGCACTCCGGCGACAAGCAGTGGCAGTGGCTGTGCGACCAGCTTCCCGACCGGGCCCGGCAGCGGTTCGCGGTCGGGGCCGGGGCGGCCTGGCGGACCTTCACCGGCTACACGCACGGCATCCTGCTGGTGGCGGCGACCAACGCAGTCCTTGTGGGCATCGCGCTGTTCGCCCTCGGGGTGCCGCTGGCCGTGCCGCTGGCCCTGCTGGAGTTCCTGGCGGCGTTCATCCCGCTGATCGGCTCGCCCATCGCGCTGGCGGTCGCCGCCGTGGTCGCCCTGGCGTCGAAGGGGCCGCTCATCGCCCTGGTGGTCGTGGCCCTGATCGTGGTCATCGGCCAGATCGAGGGCCACCTGCTGCACCCGATCGTGATGAGCTGGGCCGTCCGGCTCCACCCGGTGGTGATCGCCCTGGCGGTGGTCGGCGGGGCGGTGGCGGCGGGGGTGATCGGTGCGGTGGTGGCCGTACCGCTGGTGGCCGTGGTGTGGTCCGTGTACCAGGCGCTGCGGGGCGGTACGGGCGGTCCGGCCCGGGGCGCCGCACCGGCGGACTGAGCCGGAGCGGCAGTCTCGTCCTCGGTCCCGGTTTCCCCAAGAGCCCCTTTTCTCAGGTGAGTTGTTCCTCCAGCCACGCCAGGACGTCCGGCGTCACGGGGTCGGTGATGCCGGCGAAGCCGTCATGGCGCTCGAGGTACGAGGCGACGTACGGGCAGACCGGCACGATCCGCTTGCCCGACGCGCGCACGTCGGCGAGCGCCTGCCGGACCAGCTCCCCGGCGAGGCCCCGGCCGGCGAAGGCGTCGTCGGTCTCCGTGTGGAAGAAGACGCGCTGCTCCCCGCGGTCGCGGTAGGCCGTCAGCCCGGCACGGCGTCCGTCGACCAGGATCGCGGACAGCTGCTCCGCGTCCGACCGCTGGCCAACGTCCGTGAGTTCACCGTCCTGACGGCCGTCCACGCGGTGTCGTTCGTCCATCTCGACGAGGGGCGGTGGCAGGAAGGCCGTCGACGCGCTGCGGTCCGTCCGCGGGCAGTTCGACGCCCGCGGACGGCACAAGCAGGCGGACAAGGTGCACCTGCGTCTGGCGCATGCGCTGGCGTGTCTCGGCGAGCGGGCCGAGGCCGCCGCGGAGTACCGGGCCGCGCTCGCCCTGGAGCACCGCGTGCCCGCGGACGTGCGGGACGAGGCCCGCGCTGGTCACGCCGCACTGACCGCGGGGCGGCCGGCGCCGCTCATCCGGTTCGCGCAGTGACGGGACTCAGCCCCGACGGCCCGTCGTGGAGGCGAAGCCCAGCCAGGTGTGCCGGTTGTTCCACCAGCACCAGCCGACCTTGGGCGCGTTGCGGCGCTCGCGGCCGTCCCGGCCGGTGCCGTTGCTGATCCAGATGGCCGGAGTGCGCGCGTCGAAGCTGCCGTTGGGCTTGCGCAGCCGGGAGCCGATGGTCATGAAGCAGAGGTTCCGCTCCAGGGCTTCGGGTTGCTGGAGCACCCAGTGGATGCCCTCGGTGAGCACCAGCGGGGTGCGGTCCTCTTTGGTGAGGGCGGGCAGTGCCTCGTCCGGGGACCAGTTGGCCATGTGGTCGCCCCGGTCGATGCCGTGGACGAGGTAGAGCGGGGCGTCGGGCAGTGCGAGGGCGGAAGGGGCGAACTCGTCCACGTCGGGCATGTCGACGACGACGAAGCCCGGCTTGCCGTCGCGGCGGAGCAGCGGCGCGAGGGCCGAGGCGGGGGCCCGGTCCGGGTGCACGGCCAGCAGGGCACCCGGGCCGTCGGCCCCGGCTTCGGCCCGCGCGGCGAACGTGCGGATCTCCTCGGCGGACAGGCCGGCGGTCTCGTGCACCCCGAGCTCGATCAGCCGCTCGGCCTGCGCGCTCAGGGCCGGGGGTGCGGTCAGAACGGTGGACGGGCCGGGCGTGGTCTCGGGCACGATGCTCCCTGGGTCGGCGACACGGGCGGACTAGGACGGGGGCGGACTGGGACGGGGGCGAACTCAGGGGCAACGAGCCGCTCCGCCGGGATGTTCCCGCTCCGCCGCGTCCGTCGTCGCCTCGCCGGCCAGGCCGTGGATCCGCCACTCGCGGGGCGCCATCCCGTAGGCCGCGCGGAAGGCGCGGCTGAAGTGGCTGGGGCTGGTGAACCCCCAGCGCCGGGCGACGGCCGCGACCCCGTCCCCCGGGGCCGGGGAGCGCAGCAGATCCCGGCGGCACCGCTCCAGCCGCTGCGTCCGGATCCACTCCCCGACCGTCACGCCCTCCGACTGGAACAGCTTGTGCAGGTAGCGGACCGAGACGAAGTGCGCGGCGGCGATCGCGGGCGGTGCGAGGCCGGGGTCGGCGAGGTGGCGCAGGATGTGGTCCTTGACGCGCACGAGGGTGGCCGCGGCGGTCTCCTGGGCCTCGGGGGCGAAGCGGCCGGACCGCTCGTCGATCAGCAGTGCCAGCAGGTCCAGCGCCGTGGCCGCGTACTGCCGGCCGGCGACGGCGTCGAGGTGCGCCGCTTCGCGGGCCAGACGCGCGAAGTAGGTGGCCACCAGGGCGGCGCCGCCCTCCCGGCCGGAGAACGCCGTGGCGGTCAGCGCCCGCAGGTCCGCGTCGCGCACCCGGAGATCCTGGCGCGGGAAGTGGAAGGAGGTGAAACAGAACGCGTTCTCCACCTTCTTCCGGAACAGCCGGGTGGAGTCGGTGAGGGAGAAGTCGCCCGGTCCGATGCGTGCCTCCCTGCCGTCCTGCTCCTTGAGGGCGCTGCCCCGGCGCTGCAGGGTCAGGATGAGGAACTCCTTGCCGTCCCGGGCGATGAGCTTCCTGCTGCGCGTCACGACCTGCGGGCCGGCCTCGACCTGCGAGACCCGTAAGGAACCCAGGCGGTTGCTGACGATGCTGCCGGGCGACGGATCGTCCTCCAGGAGGCGTACGTCGAGCGGGATGAAGGTGCGGCTCACCGCGTGGTGCCAGCGCTCCCCCCGTTCGGCCGCGGACAGTGACGCGGTGGAAAGGACGACGGGCATTTGCATTCCCCCCTGGGCATCATCAAGGCCGGCAGGTGGTCTCCGCTGCCGGCCTCGACGATGTCACCATGCCGCCCGGGGGCGGTCCAGGAAGAATCGGGGGAAGAATCGGATCACTTCACCGGATCACTTCACCGGATCACTTCGCCAGGAAGGCGAGCAGCGCCGAGTTGACCTCCTCCGCGTGGGTCCACAGCAGACCGTGCGGGGCACCCTCGATCTCCACGTAGTCCGCGGCCGGAAGGGCCTTGCGGAACGGCCGTGCGGTCCCCTCCACGGGCAGGATGCGGTCGCCCGTGCCGTGCAGGATCAGGGCCGGCACGTCGATCGCCGGGATGTCGGCGCGGAAGTCGGTGTACCAGGTCGCGGGCGCGGCGGCCGCGGCGAAGAATCCTCCGCGCGCGGCGACGAGCCAGCTGTTGCGCACGGCCTCCTCGCTGATCCGGGTGCCGAGGTTCTCGTCGAGGTTGTAGAAGTCGTTGTAGAAGTCCGTGTAGTAGGCGTAGCGGTCGGCCTTCACCGCCGCGACGACCCCGTCGAAGAACTCCTTCGGGGCGACCCCGTCCGGGTTGTCGTCGGACTTGAGCAGGCAGGGCTCCAGAGAGGCGAGGAAGGCGACCTTGGCGACCCGGGCCGAGCCGTACGCGGACACGTACCGGGCGACCTCGCCGGTGCCCATCGAGAACCCGACGAGGACGGCGCCTTGCAGGTCGAGGGTCTCCATCACAGTGTTCAGGTCGGCGGCGAAGGTGTCGTAGTCGTAGCCGGACGTCGGCTGGGAGGACTGCCCGAAACCGCGCCGGTCGTAGGTGATCACGCGGTAGCCGGCGTCGAGCAGTACCGCGCTCTGCCGCTCCCAGGAGTGGCCGTCGAGCGGGAATCCGTGGATGAGGACGACCGGCTGCCCGGATCCGTGGTCCTCGTAGTACAGGTCGACGGCGGTGGAGTTCTCCTGGCCCACGGTGATGTACGGCATGTGCTGCTTCCTCGTTTCCGAGCGGCTGGTGCAAGGGACCCGGCCACGCTAGGGCGGGCGCGGGCGGACCGATTGCCCCACAGCGCACGGGTGTTGACCCGGTGCGCACAGGCGGCCGGTGGTCCTTAACCTGATGCGCCCCCTGTGTCCGGCGTGACAGCATCGCCGCCATGAAAGGGTTCATGACACCTGATCAGATGTCCGCCCGCACCTCCCGCGCCCTGGCCGCGGCCGTCGCCGCGGGGCGTGATCTGGGGCTCGACGTGGCCGATGCGAGAGTCCTCTACGACGTGTTCTCCGTCGTGGTGCACCTGGCTCCGTCCCCCGTGGTGGTCAGGGTGCCGACCGTCCTGCCGTCGTACGCCGACGCCGGCTCCCAGGCCGCCCGGCAGCGGCAGGAACTGGCCGTGGCGGGGTGGCTCGCGGATCAGGGGCACCCGGTGATCCCGCCGAGCCCGCTCGTGCCGCGGGAGCCCGTGCTGCGGGACGGGTTCTCGATGACGTTCTGGCAGTTCGTCGAGCTGGACCAGAGCGCCGAGCCGGATTTCGTGCGCCAGGCCGGTCTGGTCGCCGGCCTGCACGCCGCGCTGCGCTCCTACCCGGGTGAGCTGCCGTTCCTGTCGGCGGCCGAACCGCGGTTCGTCACCGACGGGCTCGCCGCGCTCGAAGCGCGCCCCGATCTCCTGGACCCGGCCGATCTCGACCGGGCGCGGCGCGAGTGGGAGGTCCTGGAGCCGGTCGTCGCCTCACGCGCGGGGTTCGAGGCGGTGTTCCCCGGCATCGGGCTGCAGCCGGTCCACGGCGACGCCCCGGCGGCCAACATCGTCTCCGGCCCGGACGGCGTCCTGTACTCCGACTTCGAACTGACCACGCTCGGGCCGGTCGAATGGGACCTGGCGGCCCTCGGCCCCGCGTGTGAGGCCGCTTACGACGCGGCGGCCGGGCGGCTGGGGCTGCGCCGGCTGGAGAAGGACGTGATGCGGGTCGTCAACGCGGTGGGCATGTCCCGCGCGGTGGCCTGTCTCGCGCTCGCGCCGCAGCTGCCCCTGCTGGTGGACGCGCTCAAGCCGGCGGTCGAGCAGTGGCGGTCGATGCCGTTCGCCGGAGGACTGGGCGGCTGAGACCGGCTGCCGGCGCGGGTGCCGCTCACTCGGGCAGCGGGCGGTCGTCGACGACGTGCTTCATGACGAGGGTGGAGTTGAGGCGCTGGACGCCGGGGAGCCGGGCGAGCTGCCGGTCGTAGAGCTGCTGGAAGGCGGTCAGATCGGTGGCGGCGACGCGCAGGAGGTAGTCGGGGTCGCCGAACAGCCGCTGGGCCTGGAGCACGTGCGGAACGGCGGCCACGGCCTCTTCGAACGCGGAGACCGTGTCGGCGTCCTCCAGGCGCATGGTGACGAAGACGAGGGCCTCGAAGTCGAGGCCCACGGCGGACGGGTCCACCACCGCGCGATAGCCGCGGATCGCGCCCTCGCGTTCGAGGTCGCGCAGCCTGCGGTGGCAGGGCGAGACGCTCAGCCGCACGCGCGCGGCCAGTTCGGTGACCGTGAGACGGCCGTCCAGCTGCAGCTCGGTGAGAATTTTCCGGTCCAGGGCATCCATGGAGAAGATTCTGCCTCAGACAGCGCGATCAAGGAGTAAAGAAGGGAACACCTTCGGTTCGATCCGGCCTAACCTTCCTCTCGCACCAGGCATGTGAGAGGGAACGATCGATGGACACGACCACGCTGGCGGCCTTCCTGGCGGTGGATCTGCTGCTGATATTCACCCCCGGCGCGGACTGGGCCTACGCGATCACGTCCGGCCTGCGGGACCGGTCGGTCGTGCCGGCGGTCGCGGGGCTGGTCGCCGGATACGCGGGCTACACCCTGCTCGCCGTGGCGGGGCTGGTGGTGATCGTGGCGAGCTCGGCGACGCTGCTCACCGTGCTGACCACGGCCGGGGCCGGTTACCTGGTGTGGCTCGGCTGGGGAGTGCTGCGGCACCCGGCCGCCTTGACGGCCTCCGGGGAGGAGTCGGGCCACCAGGGCACCTCCCGGCTGCGGGTCATGCTGAGGGGAATCGGGACCAGCGGGCTGAACCCCAAGGCGCTGCTGCTCTACTTCTCCCTGTTCCCGCAGTTCATCGACCCCGCGGGTGCCTGGCCGGTCGCCGGCCAGACCGGCCTGCTCGGCTCGCTGCACATGACCGCCTGCGCCGTCGTCTACCTCACCGTCGGAGTCCTGGCCCGCACGGTCCTGAGGACCAGGCCCGCAGCGGCCCGGGCGGTGACCCGTGCCTCCGGCGCGATGATGATCGTCATCGGCGGCTTCCTGCTGGTGGAGCGCCTGGCCGGCTGACGGCTCCCGCCGGGGGTCCGAGCAGGGGCTTCACGCGGCCGGCCGGGTGTTCGCGCTGGTCACCGCGGCGCCTCTCGGCAGACGAGCCTCAGCGAGTCGGTAGCGGGACAATCGGTGCAGGAAGCGTGAGCAAGCGGGGGCGGCACACCCGGAGGCACCGTGGAGGGACGCGTACCGGAGGACTTGGTGGTCGTCGTCGACGCCGACGGGGCGATCATGGTGTGGAGCGACGGCGCTCGCCGTCTGCTCGGCTACGAACCCGCCGAACTCCTGGGCAAGCCCGTGACCGACTTGCTCGCCGCCGCGCTCCCGGAGTCCACGCGGCGGCACACGGCCGACGGTCGGCGCTGGGCCGGTGAGGTCGCGCTGCGGCACCGGAACGGCAACCGCGTCGTGGTCCGGCTGCAGGGGACGCCGCTGACGGACGCCGGAGGCGGGCGGCTCTGGCTGGTGACCGGCACCGTGCCGGTGTACCCGGCGGCCCCGCCCGAGCAGGGGACCCTGCCGCTGTGGGATCTCACCCTCGCCCAGCTCCCCGTGCCGGTGGCGGTCTACGACCGCGATGCCCGGCTGGTGGCCGCCAACGAGATCATGACCAAGGTCATGGGCAGGTCCGAGGAGGACATGAAGGGCCTGACCGTGTGGGAGATCGAGCCGAACCCGCCCTTCGACGAGTACGACCGCCTCCAGCGCGAGGTCCTGCGCACCGGCGAGATGATCTTTCACGAGGAGCACGCGAAGGCCCCGGGCCAGACCGGGCCGCACGCCTGGTCCATGTTCCTGTCGCCGCTGAAGGACGACACCGGCGCGGTCCACGGCATGTCGGCGACCGTGTTCGACACGACGGAGCAGTACTGGGCCCGCCGTCGGCTGGCGGTGCTCAACGAGGCCAGTCTGCGCATCGGCAGCACCCTGGACGTGACCCGGACGGCCGAGGAGATGGCCGAGGTGGCCGTGACCGGCGGGTTCGCGGACTTCGTCACGGTGGACCTTCTGGAGTCCGTCGCCCTCGGGGACGAGCCGGGGCCGCTGCCGCCGGACACTGCGGTCACCGTGCGGCGCACCGCGCAGCTGTCGGTGCTCCAGGGCTGCCCGGAGTCGGTGGTCGCCTCGGGCGAGACGACCCGCTACCCGGTGGGGACGCTGCCGCTGCGGACCCTGAGCGCCGGCCGGGGCGTCCGGCACCGGCCCGGGGACCCGGAGCTGCAGGAGTGGCTCAGGACCTCCCCCGCCCGCGTCGAGGTTATGTCGCGGTACCTGATCCACTCGGTGATGATGGTGCCGCTGCGCGCCCGGGGTGTGACGCTGGGCATGGTGCACTTCCTCCGGCACCGGACGCCGGAATGGTTCAGCGAGGACGACCTGCTGCTGGCGGAGGAGATCGTCGCCCGGGCGGCGGTGAGCGTGGACAACGCCCGCCGGTACACCCGCGAACGCCGCACGGCGCTGGCGCTCCAGCGCAGCCTGCTCCCCGAGCGGCCGCCGGAGCTGGCGGCGATGGACGTCGCCTACCGCTATCTGCCGACCGGGGCCGGCGCGGACATCGGCGGCGACTGGTTCGACGTGATCCCGCTGTCCGGCGCCCGCGTGGCCCTGGTGGTGGGCGACGTGGTGGGCCACGGGATCCAGGCGTCGGCCACGATGGGCCGGCTGCGGACGGCCGTACGGACGCTCGCGGACGTCGATCTCGCCCCCGACGAGCTGCTCACCCAGCTGGACGACCTCGTCATCCGGCTGGACCGGGAGGAGGGCCCGGAGGTGCGCGGCGCGCAGGAGGCGTCGGGGCAGGTCGGCGCCACCTGCCTGTACGCGGTGTACGACCCGGTGTCCCGGCGCTGCACCATGGCGCGCGCCGGGCATCCGGCGCCCGCGCTGGTCACCCCCGGGGGCGGCGTACGGTTCCTGGATCTGCCGGCCGGGCCGCCGCTGGGTCTGGGCGGCCTGCCGTTCGAGTCCTCCGAGGTGCAACTGGAGGAGAACAGCCTGCTCGCCCTCTACACCGACGGCCTGATCGAGGCGCCCGACCACGACATCGAGGTCGGGATCGGCCTGCTGCACCGCGCGCTGAGCACCCCCGGGGGGACACTCGACGAGACCTGCGACCGGGTGCTGCGCACGGTGCTGACCGGCCGGCCCGAGGACGACATCGTGCTGATGCTGGCACGGACGGCCGTGCTCGACGCCGCGAAGGTCCGCACCTGGCAGCTGCCGCCGGAACCCGCGGCCGTGGCCCGGGCCCGCAAGATGGCGGGCGCGCAGCTGGCCGAGTGGGGCCTGACGGAGGCGGAGTTCGCCACCGAACTGATCGTCAGCGAGCTGGTCACCAACGCGCTGCGGTACGGCGGTGCCCCCATCGAGCTGCGGCTGATCCGCGACTCGACCCTCATCTGCGAGGTGTCCGACGGCAGCAACACCGCGCCGCACCTGCGCCGGGCCCGGGTCTTCGACGAGGGCGGACGGGGCCTGCTGCTCGTCGCCCAGCTCGCCGAGCGGTGGGGCAGCCGCCAGACGGCCACGGGCAAGACCATCTGGGCGGAGCAGCCCCTGCCCGCCGGAATGTGAGCCGGGGCTACCGCGTGTCGACGATGCCGCCGGTCACGGCGATGACCTCGCCGACGGTGTAACTGGAGTCGGCGTCGGAGGCGAGGCAGACGTACGTCGGTGCCATCTCCTCGGGCTGGCCGCGCGTTCCAGCAGGACCTCGCTGCCGATGTGGGCGAGCCCGTCCGGCGGCATGTGCGGATCGGCCTCGTCGAGGGGCGTCCACGTCGGGCCCGGCGCGACCACGTTGGCGCGCACGCCCCGCTTGGCCAGGTGCACGGCGACGGACTTGGTCAGGGTGGTCTGCGCGGCCTTGGACGCCGCGTAGTCGATCATCGTGGTGCTGCCCTTGAGGGCCTCCTCGGTGGCGGTGGCGATGACCGCGTCGCCAGGCTTCAGATGGGGCAGGGCCGCCATGAGCAGGTGGAAGTACGCGTAGACGTTCGTCTTGAACGTCAGGTCGAAGTCCTCCGCGGTCAGCTGCTCCAGTTCCAGTCTGTTTTTGAGGTGGGCGCCGTTGCGCACGAGGATGTTCAGCCCGCCGGGTTCCGCCGCCGTCCGTTCGACCGCCGCACGGCAGAACTCCGGGTCGGTGAGGTCGCCGGGCAGCAGCAGACAGCGCCTGCCCTGCTCCTCCAGCGCGCACGCGCTCCGCGTCCACCTGCTCCTCGGGCAGATGGACGGCGACGTCGGCGTCCTCGCGTGCGTACAGCAGCGCCACGGCCCGTCCGATGCCGGAGTCGTCGCCGGTGATCAGCGCGGTCTTCCCCTCCAGCTTCCCGCTCGCCCGGTGACGGCTCGCCCGGTGGCGCGGCTCGGTACGCATCTCGGCCTCCAGGCCGGGCCGCTGCTGCTTGTCGGAGTCGTAGGGCGGGTCCGGCTCGGAGACGACCTGGGGTGCGGACTTTTCCTGCTCGGGCTGCACAACTTTGCCGGTGTCGTCCACGGCGCGGCCGGCTTCACCGGCCGCGCCGTCCTTGCCCGGCCCGCGTTCCCAGGACGGCGGCTGTCATGTCCCCGGCCGCCCGGAACGGGCGCGATGCCCGGACCGGAATGTCGGCGTGCACGACGGGTACTCCCAGGATCTTGCAAGCCGGCCTTCGGGCCGTACGCCGTCGGAAGGAGAGCCGTGTCTGACGAGACGGTGAAGAACGTCTTCGTGATCGGACTCGACGAGGCCAATCTGCCCACGCTTCAGCAGGTCCCCGGAGCCGACCGGCTGCGTTTTCACCAGCTGCTGACGATCGAGGAGCTTCAGGTCGGGGAAGTGCACCTGCCCACGCTGCTCGACAAGGCACAGGGCGTGCTCGACGCGTTCGACGGCAGCATCGACGCGATCGTGGGCTACTGGGACTTCCCGGTCAGCACCCTCGTCCCGATGCTGGGCGAGCGCTACGGCACCCGCAGCACCAGCCTGGAGTCGGTGGTCAAGTGCGAGCACAAGTACTGGAGCCGGCTGGAGCAGCAGAAGGTCACCGACCGGCATCCGCGGTTCGGCCAGGTCGACCTGTCGGCCGAGCCGCCGCGCCCGCCGGAGGACGTGACCTTCCCGATGTGGCTCAAGCCCGCCCTGTCGTACTCCTCGGAACTCGCCTTCGGAGTCGGTGACGAGGAGGAGTTCCACAAGGCCGTCGCCGAGATCCGCGACGGCATATCCCGCATCGGCCGGCCCTTCGAGCACATCCTCGAACGCATCGACCTGCCGCCGGAGATGAACGGTGTGGGCGGCCGGGTCTGCCTGGCGGAGGAGTCGATGTCCGGCGTCCAGGTGGCCGTCGAGGGCTATGTCCACCAGGGCGAGGTGACGGTCTACGGGGTCCTGGACTCCATCCAGTACCCGGACTCCTCCTGCTTCCTGCGCCACCAGTACCCCTCGATGCTGCCGCCCCCGGTCATCGCGCAGCTGCACGACGTCAGCGAGCGCGTGATGCGGCAGATCGGGATGGACTCGGCCACCTTCAGCATCGAGTACTTCTACGACCCCCGGTCCCAGGAGATCAACCTGCTGGAGATCAACCCGCGGCACTCCCAGTCGCACGCGGAGCTGTTCCATTACGTCGACGGCGTGCCCAACCACCACTGCATGGTCCGTCTCGCCCTCGGCGAGGACCCGCACATGCCGCACCGCGAGGGCGAGTACGCGATGGCGGCGAAGTGGTACCACCGCTGGTTCACCGACGGCGTGGTGCGCCGGGTGCCGGGCCCCGAGGAGATCGCCCGCATCGAGCGGGAGACCCCGGGCGTGCGCATCGAGGTGATTCCCGCGGAGGGCGACAGGCTCTCGGACCTCCCCGGTCAGGACAGCTACAGCTACGAGCTGGCGCACATCTACACCGGCGGCGCGGACGAGGCGGAGCTGCGGGCGAAGTTCGACCACTGCGTGGCCGCCCTGGGCCTGGCCTTCGAGGACGCCCCGGCCGAGGCCGACGCAGCCGAGAAGTGAGGAGCACGTGGGTTCCATGCGTTACGTGACCAACCTGCCGTACGAGACCAAGGAGGAGGAGCACGTCACGATCCCGATGTCCGACGGGATCCGGCTCTCCGCGCACATCTGGCGCCCCACCTCCTCGGACCAGGAGCCGGTGCCGGCGGTGCTGGAGTACATCCCGTACCGCAAGCGCGACCTGACGGCCGTACGGGACTCGGTCCACCACCCCTACCTCGCCGGGCACGGCTACGCGTGTGTCCGCGTCGACCTGCGCGGCACCGGCGACTCCGAGGGCGTGCTGCGCGACGAGTACCTGGAGCGGGAGCAGGCGGACGCCGAGGAGATCCTGGCCTGGCTGGCGGAGCAGCACTGGTGCGACGGCGGCACGGGCATGATGGGCATCTCCTGGGGCGCGTTCGCGGCACTGCAGGTGGCGGCCCGCCGGCCGCCGAGCCTGAAGGCCATCGCCATCGCCTCGTTCACCGACGACCGGCACGCCGACGACATGCACTACATGGGCGGCGCCCTGCTGTCGGACAACCTGGCCGAGGCGGGCACCATGTTCGCCTACGGCACCTGCCCGCCCGACCCGTCCGTGGTCGGCGACCGCTGGCGCGGGATGTGGCACGAGCGGCTGGAGAACACCGAGCCCTGGGTGCTGGAGTGGCTGCGTCACCAGCGGCGCGACGACTACTGGCGGCACGCCTCGGTGTGCGAGGACTACACGAGCGTGCGCTGCCCGGTCCTGGCCTCCAGCGGCTGGGCGGACGGCTACTCCAACGCCGTGACCCGGCTTCTGGGCAACCTGGACGTGCCCCGCAAGGGGCTGATCGGGCCCTGGTCGCACAAGTTCCCGCACCTCGGGGAGCCCGGCCCGGCGATCGGCTACCTCCAGGAGCTGGTGCGGTGGTGGGACCACTGGCTCAAGGGCGTCGACAACGGCGTCATGGACGGCCCCATGCTGCTGGCGTGGATGCAGGACAGCGTGCCGCCCTCCACGTCCTACGAGGAGCGGCCGGGCCGCTGGGTCGGCGAGCCGGACTGGCCATCGCCGCACATCCGGCCCGAGACGCGTCCGCTCACGCGGCACACGATCGGACCCGCGCAGGACGCCACGGCCGAGCCCGGTGAGGGAGGCGCGGCCATGACCGTGCGATCGCCGCTGTCCGTCGGCCAGTTCGCGGGCAAGTGGGCCTCCTACAACGCGCCCCCGGACCTGCCCTACGACCAGCGGGAGGAGGACGGCGGCTCGCTCGTCTTCGACAGCGAACCGCTGACCGAGCCGCTGGAGATCCTCGGCTCGCCGAGCGTGGAGCTCGACCTGACGGTCAGCGAGCCGGTCGCCCTGGTGGCGGCGCGGCTGTCCGACGTGAGCCCCGACGGGGCCGCTACCCGCGTCTCGTACGGCATCCTGAACCTGACCCGCCGTGACAGCACCGAATCGCCCGAGCCGTTGGAGCCGGGCCGGCGCTACCGGGCCACCATCCCGCTGAACGGTGTGGCGCAGGCGTTCCCGCCGGGCCACCGCATCCGGCTGTCCCTGTCGACGTCCTACTGGCCGCTGGCCTGGCCGGCGCCCAAGCCGGCCCTGCTCGGCGTCCACGAGCACTCCAGCACGCTCACCTTGCCGGTGCGGCCGGTGGACGAGCCGGACGAGGTGACGTCGTCGCCCTTCGGCGAACCCGAGGGCACTCCCCCGCTCGCCATGACCCAGGTGACGCCCCCGGAGGAGCGCTGGGACGTCAAGCGGGACCTGATCGACTACCGCTCCGAGCTGGACATCGTGAAGGACCGTGGCACGGTCCGCTTCGAGGACATCGGCCTGGAGGCCGGCCGCCGCGCCCACGAGCGCTACACGGCGGTCGCCGACGACTTCACCTCGGTCGGCGGCGAGACCACGTGGACCATGCGGTTCCGCCGGGACGACTGGGACGTACGGGTGGTCACCAGCACCCGGCTCACGTGCGACGAGACGGACTTCTTCGTCGACGCGACCCTCGACGCGTACGAGGCCGACCGCCGGGTCTTCTCCCGCACCTGGAACGAGACGGTTCCCCGCGATCTGCTGTAGGCCAGGTCGTTGGCGGTGAGGGTCGGGGCAGGCCCCCGGCGGGGCGGGAGCGGGCAGGTGCCGCTCCCGCCTGTGGCCCCCGCCCGCGCGCGGGCGGATACTGGACGACTCGCGATACGGACCGGTTCCCGGCCTCGCCGTCACCGCCTGGAGGAACACATGACCGTGCGTACAGGACGTGTCGAACTGACCCCCGCCGCCGAGGAACTGCTGCGGCGGCTGACCGCGGCGCACGGGCCGGTGATGTTCCACCAGTCCGGCGGCTGCTGCGACGGCAGCGCCCCGATGTGCTACCCGCGCGGCGAGTTCCGGGTCGGCGCCTCGGACGTCCTGCTGGGGCACGTGGCCGGGGACACCCCGTTCTGGATGAGCGCGGACCAGTTCGTGTACTGGTCGCACACGCATCTCACCGTGGACGTGGTCCCCGGCCGCGGCAGCGGCTTCTCGCTGGAGGCGCCGGAGGGCGTCCGCTTCCTGATCCGCTCCCGCCTCCTCACCGACGAGGAACTGCGCCGCCTCGACTCGGAACCGCCTCTGCCGAACGGGGCGGCCAAGAGCGCCTAGGGTGGGCCCATGTACACGTCCCGGGTCTCCGGCCATGTCGACGCCCCCCGTGCCGCCGTGTACCGGGCGCTGGTGAGCGCCGAGGCGATCGCGCGCTGGCGGGTGCCGGACGGGATGACCGGCGAGGTGCACGAGTTCGACGCCCGCGAGGGTGGCGGGTTTCGTGTCTCGCTCACCTACGAAGCGCCGGACGCCTCGGGGAAGTCGGCGGCGCACACCGACACCTACCACGGCCACTTCGCGCGGCTGGTGCCGGACGAGCAGGTGGTCGAGGTGCTGGAGTTCGAGGCCGTCGACCCCGCGCTGCGCGGCGCCATGACGCTGACGACCACGCTGACCGACGCGGAGGGCGGCGGCACCGACGTCGTCATGGTCCACGAGGGCATCCCCGACGCCGTGCCCGCCGCCGACAACGAGACGGGCACGCGCATGGCCCTGGCCAATCTGGCCCGCCTCGTCGAGGCCGACGGTTCTTCCTGAACGACGGGGGCTTCTAGGGGCCGGCGCACACCGACGGCAGCGCCCGGCCCAGTCCCTCCAGGTGCGGGGCGTCGAGCCGGTGGGTGTACGCGGACCAGCCGGCGGCCGTGGCCAGACGCGGACCGCACGACGGCAGGGCCCGGGTCCGTTCCGTGTCCCGCAGCGCGGCCAGCAGCGCGGTGGTGATGCGGTCCAGGGCCGGGCGGACCTCCTTGGCCAGGTCGGGGCGCTCGGTGGGGCGCTCCCCCGGGTGGGCGTCCCAACGGGCGAACAGAGCGCGCTGCACCAGCTTGTTCGCCTCGATCTGGTCCCGGAACACCGCGGCCACGGCGTCCGGTTCGAGCCCGAGGGCGGATGCCCGGGCCCGGACGTCGTCCAGGATCTGCGCCTCGCGCACCGGGTCGTCGATCGGTGTGTCCGTGCCGTACTTGGCGGCGGCGACCTTGTCGGCCAGCAGCAGCCGCTGGGCGAGCAGGTCGGTCACCGAGGTGAGGCCGTGGCGGGTGGCCGTCCGGTCGGCGGAGGCAGGGGCGGGGCGCTGGGTGCCGGCGGTGGCCGGGCCGGCCGGGCCGAGTGCCAGAGCGGTCGCCGTCGCCACGGCGCCGAGGACGGTGAGAGCGCAACGGAGACGTCGAGGGCGCACCGGGTTGACCTTCCGTGGGGGGCGAGGCAAGCCCCAACCTACCGATCACCCCGCTGCGCGACGGGTCCGGCTCCGTCAAGTGGCGCGGCACAGCGGGTCGTCGGCGGGGACTGCCGTGATGGCCGTGGTGCCTCAGCGGACCCACCGCCCACATCTGGACGCCCTCACATGGCCTCGCCTAGGGTGCAGCGGCAAGCGCTTTCTAGCCTGCCCATGCCAACCCCCTGTGCGCGCAGCCCCGCCGACGGCCCGTACGAGGAACCGCCGCGGAGCCGACGCGCGGAAAGGCAGTGCCCAGTGCCGCAGAGACAGTCGTTCCCGTCCGTGACCCGCAAGTCCTTCTTACGGGGGATGGCAGCCGCAGGCGCCGCTCCCCTGCTTCCCGTCACCGCCGCCGAGGCCGCCCCCTCGGTCCGCCGCCCCGACTTCCCCCTGCTCCGGGACGGCACCGCCGTGGACGTGTTCGTGGACGCGGCGGACGACCCCGCCGTCATCCGCGCGGCCGGTGACCTCCAGGCCGACGTGGAGCGCGTCGGCGGCGTGCGGCCACGGCTCCTGCACACCGTGCCACCGCGCGCCGAACTCCTCGTCGTGGTGGGGACGATCGGCGCGAGCCCGGTGATCGACCGCCTCATCGCACAGCGGCGCCTGGACGTCTCCCGGGTGAAGGGCCGCTGGGAGGCGTCCGTCACCCAGGTCGTGGACAGCCCGCTGCCCGGTGTGGGGCGCGCCCTGGTCATCGCCGGAAGCGACCGCCGCGGCACGGTCTACGGCGTGTACGACACCTCTGAACGCATCGGCGTATCGCCCTGGTACTGGTGGGCCGACGTCCCCGTGGTCCGCCGCGACACGGTGACGGTCCCGGCGGGCCCCTTCGTCCGCCGGGAGCCCGCCGTCCGCTACCGGGGCGTCTTCATCAACGACGAGCAGAACCTCACCACCTGGTCCCGCCGCACCCAGGAGCCGGACAAGAACATCGGCCCGAAGACCTACGAGCGGGTCTTCGAGCTGCTGCTCCGCCTCAAGGCCAACTACCTCTGGCCCGCGATGCACCCCTACTCCGACTTCTTCAACAAGCACCGTGAGAACCCCGAACTGGCCGAGCGCTACGGCATCGTGGTCGGCTCCAGCCACCCCGAGGCCATGCTGCGCAACGGCGTGCACGAGTGGCAGCCGTGGGCCGAGGAGCACCGCAACCCCGACGGCACCCTGCCGGTCTACGACTACACGGTGAACCCGGCCGTCATCTCCGACTACTGGCGGGCCCGGGCCCGCCAGAACGCCGGCTACGAGAGCAGCTGGACGATCGGCATGCGCGGTCTGCACGACTCCGCGCTGGAGACGAAGCACGCCACCACCGTCCCGGAGAAGGTCGCGGTGATGAACGACATCATCGCCGACCAGCGCCGCATCCTGGCCGAGGAGGTGGGCCCGGCGGCCGAGCCGCAGATCTTCATCCCGTACAAGGAGGTCCTGGAGCTGTACAACGCGGGCGTCGAGGTCCCTGACGACGTCACGCTGATCTGGCCGGACGACAACCACGGCAACATGCGCCAGCTCCCGGACGAGTCCGAGCGCCGCCGCCCCGGCGGCAACGGCATCTACTACCACCTCTCCTACTGGGGGCGCCCGCGGAGCTACCTGTGGCTGGACACCACCCAGCTGGGCAAGGTGTGGCAGGAGCTGCGCCGGGTCCACGAGCACCAAGCGGACCGCATGTGGATCTTCAACGTGGGGGACATCAAGTCGATCGAGACGGGGCTGTCCTTCTGCCTGGACATGGCCTGGGACGTGGACCGCTGGGGCCCCGGCGATGTCGAGGACTTCCTCGTGGAGTGGGCCGGGCGCCAGTTCGGCCGGAGGTACGGCTCGGAGATCGCCGCGATCCGCACCGAGTACTACCGCCTGGCGGCGCAGCGGCGCCCGGAGTTCATCGACAAGGCGGTCTTCTCGACGGTGCACCACGGCGACGAGGCGGGCGGGCGCATGACGGACTACGAGCAGTTGCTGGACCGTGTGCGACGGCTGGGCGCGAAACTGCCCGAGGGCTACCGGGACGCCTACTTCCAGCTGGTCGAATACCCCGTCCACGGCGCGTACCTGATGAACCTGAAGTACTACTGGGCGGACCGCAACGCGCTCGCCGTCCGGCAGGGCCGCGGCGCCGGCACGAACCGTTTCGCGGACCTCGCCGAGGCGGCACACGCCGAGGAGCAGGCGATCACCCGTCGCTACAACACCCAGATCGCGGGCGGAAAGTGGGACGGGATCGTCAACCCCTACCCCTCCGAGATCCCGAAGGCGCCGGGCCGCCCGGCCGTGACCAGGATCCCCCGGCAGGAGACGTCGGGCCTGGAAGTGGCCGCCGAGGGCAACGAGACGGGCGCCGGCCGCCCGCTGTCGTTCTCCTCCTACACCCGGGACCGCCGTTTCGTGGACGTGTTCAACACCGGTTTCCTGCCGCTGGAGTGGCGGGCCGAGCCGAGCGCCCCGTGGATCCGGCTGAGCACGACGGGAGGAGAACTCACCGACCAGGTACGGGTGTGGGCCGAGATCGACTGGCCGCGCGTGCCGCAGGGCACGCACCGTCCGACGCTGACCTTCACCGGTGCGGGCCGGAGCCTCGAGGTGCCGCTGCTCGTGGTCGACGACGGGGAGCGGGCCCGGCGGCGGGCCCGCGGCTTCGTCGAGGCCCACGGCCATGTGTCGATCGACGCCGCGCACTTCGACCGCGAGGTGCCGCGCGGCGGGGCGCGCTGGCGGACCGTGCGCGGGCTGGGCCGCCGTACGGCCGCAGTCGAGGCGGTCCCGACGACGGCCCCGTCGATCACCGAGGACCTCACCGTCCGGTCTCCGGAGCTGCGGTACCGCATCCGCTTGACCACGGCCGGCACGTTCCCGGTGACGGTGTTCCGGCTGCCCTCCCTCGACGAACGCGGCAAACGGCGCGTCGCGGTCGCCCTCGACGACCAGCCCCCGACGGTCCTGTCGGGTCAGGCGATCGCCACCGGCAACCGGGGCGACGCCTGGGCCCGCAACGTGGAGGAGGGCGTCGAGAAGCTGACGGCCCGGGTGACCGTCGCGGAGCCCGGTGAGCATGTGCTGAGGGTGTTCATGGTGGATCCGGGGATGGCGGTGGACCAGATCGTGATCGACACGGGTGGTCTGCCCGCGAGCCATCTCGCGCCTCCGGAGAGCTACCACCGCGTCTTCAACCCCGACCCCGCCCTCGCACCGGGCGTGGCGGCACAGGACCGATAAGCCGGTCGTCGGCAGTCGTCTGGCCGGCCTCGGACCGCAATTTCATGTCCATGCCAGACGCCTGCCCGATGCCGCGTTCTTCAGGAGCACTGACGGGAACACGGTCTTCTGCGTGCACGGTAAAACAATAGAAAACTGACCCCATGCAGCAACCGTGATTCGCCGAACACCCCTCCGTGCATCCGTGCGCCCCTACGGAGAAAGGATTCGGCGAGCCGCAGGCAGATTCCACTGGGCAGGACATGAGGCGAGCGTCAATTCGGTGCGACCGCATCAGAATTCCGTGTGCCAACTGAGGCAGGTGGTTTCGATGATCGGCTCCGTTTCCGGGCCAGCCCGGGATTGGACAGTGGGCACTGCTCCAGGCATATTCCCATTCATCGGCCACGGTATCGACTTGGCCCGTCGACCGCTGGCCTTTCTGAATTCTCTGCCCGAACACGGGGATCTGGTCGAGATACGCCTGGGTCCGCAGCGTGCCTGGATGGCGTGTCACCCGGACCTGGTCCACCAGGTGCTCATGGACCCGCGCACCTTCGACAAGGGCGGCCCGCTCTACGACAGGTTACGGACGCTGCTGGGGGACGGCGTCGGCACCTGCCGCCATCAGGATCACCGGCGCCAGCGCAGGCTGCTCCAGCCCGAGTTCCGCAAGGCCCGCGTCGCCGACCACGTGCGCCTGGTGGGCGAGGAAGTGGAGTCGGTGTGCCACGCGTGGCGGGCCAGGCAAGCGGTCGACATCAGCGCGACCATGCTGGACCTGTCCACACGCGTGGTCAGCCGCGTCCTCTTCTCCGACTCGCTCGGCACCGCGACGGCCGCCGAGATGCGCAGGTGCCTGGCCACCGTGGTCCGCGGCATGTTCGTCCGGACCGTGATGCCGGTCGACGCCCTGTTCCGTGTTCCCACGTCGGCGAACCGGCGCTACCGGCATGCTTCCGACCGCCTGCGCGCGATCGTCGACGCGGCCATCGCCAGGCGTCGGCGAAACTCTCCCCACGACAATCGCGACGACCTGCTCGGGACCCTGCTGGCGGCCACGCGGGCCGACGGCGGCGGAACGCCGATCACCGACCGGGAAGTCCACGGCCAGGTGATGACTCTCATGTTCGCCGGCGCCGAGAGCACCGCGCTGTGCCTCTCCTCCGCCCTGGAGCTCCTGGGGCGGCATCCCGAGGAGGAACGCCGCCTGCACTCCGAAGTCGACGCCGTGCTCGCGTCAGGGCAGCCGCCCGGCTCCGACGAACTGCCACGCCTCGTCCGCACCCGCTGCATCCTCACCGAGACCCTTCGCCACCGCCCGCCCGGCTGGCTCTTCACCCGCGTCACCACTCAGGAGACGGAACTCGCCGGATACCGTCTGCCGAAGGGCGCCACCGTCATGTTCAGCCCCTACCTCCTGCACCACGACCCCACCCTGTTCCCCGATCCCGATCGCTTCCTCCCCGACCGCTGGCTGCCCGGCCAGGCCGTCGCGGTTCCGCCCGGGGCGATGATTCCGTTCGGTGCGGGCAGCCGGAAATGCATCGGAGAGACACTCGCCCTGACGGAGGCCACGGTGGCCGTCGCGTTCATCGCCCGCCACTGGCGGCTGCGTCATCTGCCCGGCCACACCGAACGCCTGCACCCCGCGGCGTCGTTGGGGCCGAGGGGACTGGTGATGGTCAGCGAACCGCGAGCGGGGCGGCCGGTGGGCACACCGCCTCGGGCGGACTCCCGCGTTCCCGGGACAACAGCCGTACCCGTCGTCCACGACTCCCGAACGGCAGGTGGCAACGATGTCCGCGACGCATGAGGAAGTCACGCTCGCCGCGCAGGACGGAATACAGGTCGTCGATCTGAGGGAAATGATCGACGCGAACCTCTACATGCCCTTCCCCTTCCAGCGCAGTCCCCACGCGTCCGCAGCGGCGGCGGGCGTCGAGGAATGGCTGAGCACGTGGGGGCTGACCGACAACCCGGCGGTGGCGGCCATGATCTCCTGTACACGCCCCGCCGAACTCGCGGCCTGCAACAGTCCGACCATGGACCCCGGGCTCCTCCAGATCGTGGCCAACCAGATCGCCTACCAGTTCATCTACGACGACCGCGCGGAGGACGTCGGCCGGCACACGCCGGGCCGGCTGCTGCCCATGCTGTGCGAGAGCATCGCCATCCTGCGGGACGACCAACCACCCACCACCCCGCTCGGGGCGGCCCTGGCCGACCTCCATCGACAGGTACGCGAGCGGTGCACACCCGCTCAGGCCGCACGGTGGGCCTGGAACAGCCGTGAGTACGTCCACGGCCTGCTGTACGAAGCGGTGGCCCAGAACCATCCCGCCCCGGTGGGAAGCGGGCTGTGCCGGTCCGTACGCTCCCTCATCGCGGGCGTCGAGCCGTTCTACCCGCTGTGCGAGGCCGCGCAGCCGTGCGAACTGACCCCGGAGGAGATCCATCACCCTGTCATGCGGCGCCTGAGCCGGCTGTCGGCCGACGCGGCGGTGTGGATACCCGACCTCTTCTCCGCGGTGAAGGAACAGCGGGCGGGCGGCCTGATCAACCTCGCCCTCGCCTACCAGCGGACACACCGGTGCTCTTTGCCGACGGCCGTCGCACTCGCCACACGGCACATCAACAGCACGATCCGCGAGTTCGAGCGGCTCTACGGTGAGTTCAGGCCGGAGTTGACCCCGTCCGGAGCCGGCTATGTGGAGGGCATGGCCGGCTGGATCCGCGGTTGCTACTTCTGGTCCCGCACCGTGCCCCGGTACGCGGACGCGTTGGCGGCACCGCCCGTGCTCTGATCCGCTGCCCGACCGGTCGTTTCCACCACAGGGGTCCCGAGAGGGGCGGAAACGCAGCAGACTACCCGAAAGGCTGAGGCTCGAACCGCTCCTGCGGGAAATTCACCCGCTCCGCCTACCTCCACTTCCGACCCGGCCAAGGGGCGTGCACCAAGGCGTACGCTCGCCCCGTCCGGCGGGGAGCAACAACAGGAAGCGGTAGACCACATGGCCCATGGGCTGCGGCAATCGATCAACGAACACCGGCCACTACTCGAACGTGACGAGGAACTCCGAGCCGGCGAGCACGCGTTGGCGCGGCTCCGCGACACGGTCGACGGCGTGCCCCAGGTACCGCGCGGCGGGTTCCTCGCTTTCACCGGTGAGGCCGGGCTGGGCAAGACGACACTCATCGCGGCGGTCCGGGCCCGCGCCGCCGCCCTCGGGTTCACCGTGTTCTCCGGCAAGGGCGGCGAGAACGAGCAGGGGATGGCGTTCCGTGTCGTCCGCCAGGCCATGCAGCCCATCCTGGCCAGGATGAGCGAGACGGAGCGCCGGGCCTTCCTGAGCAGCTGGTACGACATCGTCGGCGCCGCGCTCGGTCTCGAGGCGACGGACCCCGCCCGGGTCCCGGACCCTACCGGAGTACGCGACGGCCTCGACTGGGTCATGACGCGCCTCACGATGTTGAACTCGCCTGTCGTGCTGCTCCTGGACGACCTGCACTGGGCCGATGCCGAATCCCTCGACTGGCTCGCCTCCTTCGCGCCCCGGGTCGCGAACCTCCCGCTGCTGATCGTCGTCGGCTACCGGCCCGACGAACTTCCGTCCGACGCGACCTCTTTCCGCATGCTCGTCGAGCGCCACGAGCAGCGCCCGCACGTGCTGTCTCCGCTCGGCGAGGCCGGTGTGGCGCGGATCATCAGGGACGAAGTGGGTGAGGAAGCCGAGGACGAGTTCTGCGGCGCGTGCTGGACGGTCACCAACGGAAGCCCCTTCGAGGTCGTCGAACTGGCCATCCGGCTCCGTGAACGGAAGGTGAGGGGCACCCGGGAGGAGTTGCCCGTGATGCGGGACCTCGCCGCCGCGGTCAAGGGCCCCGGCCTGATCGAGCGCCTCAAACGCCTCGGCCCGGGCACCGTCCGCTTCGCGTGGGCCGGCGCCGTCCTGGGTGGGCCCTTCTCACCGGAGGACGCCGCCGACCTCGCGGTGGTCGGCAGAGAGGAGGCCTTCGAGGCGGCCGAGAAGCTGCGCGTCCGCCGCATCCTCGCGGACGCCGACGAGCCCGCGGGCAACCTGGAGTTCGTCCACCCGCAGATCGCCACGACGATCTACCGCGACATCCCACCGGCCCTGCGCGTCGGCATGCACAACGCGGCCGCCCATGCCGCCCAGGCGGTCGGGGCCGACCCCACTGTCGCCGCCCGGCACCTGCTGGAGGTTCCCTGCGACGGCCGGCCCGAGGCGGTCGCGTGCCTGCGCGCCGCCGCGCGTGAGTACCTGCGCGCCGGAGCCCCGGAGGCCGCCCGACGCGTGCTGACCCGGGCGCTGCGGGAACCGCCCCCTGCCGAGGACCGCGCCGCCCTTCTCCACGAGCTGGCCTGCTCCACTTTCCTGATCGAGCCCACGGCCACGGTCAGCCATCTCCGGGAGGCGCTGACGGAAGCGGGAATCGATCCCGACCTGCGCGCCGCCATCGTCTACCGGCTGACCCAGGCGCTGGCCCACACCGACCGGATGACCGAGGCCGCGACCGTGGCCGCCGACGAGGCACGGCGCGCCACCAACGCGCGCGTCAAACTGCGCATGCAGGCCGATCACTTCGTATGGAGCGCGTTCCGCGCCGACGAGCCCGACTCGTCCGCCCGCTCGCGGCGGCTGGCGCGGCTGGCCGACAAGCTTCCCGGCCGCAGTCTGGAGGAGCGCTACATCCTCGGACTGCGGGCGTGGGACGCCCTCGTGCGCGGCGAGCCGCGGCAGACCGCCCTCGGGTATGCCGAGGAGGCCCTGCGCGGCGGGATGAGCTGGACCGACGAGAACCGCGGCTTCGAGGTGCCCGCGGCGGTCGCCCTGCTGTTCATGTACTGCGACCAGCCGCGGCGGGCCGAAGAGCTCTTCGCCGAAGGCATGGCCGAGTGCGAGCACATGGGGTGGCGCGGCTCCCATCTGGCGCAGGGCCAGACGCTCCTGGGCTATATCCGCTACCGCCGCGGTTTCCTGCCCGAAGCGGAAGAGCTCGTCCGGGCGGGGCTGCACACCGCCGAGCGCGTCGAAGGAGCGGTGCCCGCCCAGTGGTTCGCCATCGGCATTCTCATCCAGACCCTGCTGGCCCGGGGGCGGACCGGTGACGCGCGCCGGCTCGCCGACAGCTACCACTACGGCGACGTGGTCCCCAACGCCGTCATCTTCCCCGATCCCCGCACGGTGTACGCCGACCTGCTCCTGGCGGAGGGGCGACTCGCCCAGGCGGCGCGGCTGTTGTCCAAGGTCGGGGACTGGCTGGAGGGGCGCGACTGGCGCAACCCCGCGTGGTGCCCCTGGCAGCTGGGACTGGCCTCGGCCCTTGCCCGCACCGCCCCTGACGAGGCGGCCCGCCATGCCCAGGACGCCGTCAAGCGCGCCCGGGACTTCGGCGCGGCGTCCGCGATCGGCCAGGCGCTGCACGTCCAGGCGGAGGTGACGGGCGGGCAGGCCGCACTCGATCTGCACACGCAGGCCGTGGACCACCTGGAGCGGTCGCCCGCCGCGTACGAACTGGCCCGTGCCCTGGTGGGCCACGGCGCCGCTCTGGCCCGCAACGGTCATCTGCACGACGCCGCCGACCGGCTCTACCAGGGCCTGGAAGGTGCGGTGCACTGTGGCGCCGAGGGCCTGGCCGCCCGCGCCAGGCGGGAGCTCTCCGCGGCGGGACTGCGTCCGCTGCCCCTGCGTTACGCGCAGACGGACATGCTGACGGCCCAGGAGCGCAGGGCCGCCGAGATGACGGCCCTGGGCCACCCGGTATCGGTGGTGGCGAAGGACCTGCGGCTCACCGAGCAGGGCGTACGGCAACTGCTGTCCGCCGTGTACCGAAAACTCGGCACGGACGCATCCGGCCTCCCCGACGCCCTGTCGAACCATCCCCGACGGTGACGGCCGGGAGCCCGGCCACCCACCCAGGCTGGCAGCCATGGGGGTTCGCGGCGTCACCCGGCCGTGCGGCGATCGGAGCACGCAGCGGCCCTCCCCCTTCCATACCGTCCGCTGTCTTGACGCTGAACCGTTTCACTGCTTCCCTCGAAAGGCTGCCGATGGGAGCGCTCCCACCCCACCCCACGTGAAGGGAACCCCGTGCAGACCATCCCCCACACCTTCCCGAGACGTTTCCTGCCGACCTTGCTGGCGGCCGCGCTCATGGCCTGTCTGCTGTCCTGGGCCGACGGCTCGCCCGCGCAGGCCGCCCTCGGCGGTACCGCCACGGCGAAGGCGGCCGCCCCCGGGCAGCCCGGTGACCCGAACATCAAGTTCGTCGGCCGCTGGGACACCACCAGCTCCGCCACCGCCTACACCCCGTACTGGGCGGGCGCGTACTACCGGGCCGGCTTCACCGGCCGCACGGTCAAGCTGAAGCAGCGGGGCACGATCGACCTGTGGGCGCGGATCGACAACGGCCCCGTGAGGTTCTACGACGACGTCAAGGGGACGGTGAACCTGACCCCGACGGCCCTGTCCCCCGGCAACCACACCCTCCAGGTCAACTACCAGGTGGTGGCCGGGTCGTACCGGGGGGACGCCGTCTTCCAGGGACTGGTCCTGGACAGCGGCGCGACGACGTTCGCCCCACCGGCCCCGGCGAAACTGGTCGAGTTCGTCGGCGACTCCATCACCGTGGGCACGACGAGCTCGCAGAACGCCCGTACCGCGTACGGCTGGCTGATCGGGGAGCGGCTGGGCGTCGAGCACACGCAGATCGCCCAGGGCGGGGCGTGCCTGGTGGCCGCGGCGGACGGATGCGTGGGGCTGGAGCGGCAGTTCACCAAGCTCAACCCGAACGCGGCGACGCCCGACTGGAACTTCTCGCGCTACCGGGCCGACGCGGTCGTCATCAACCTCGGCACCAACGACGTCGGGCACGGGGTGAGTACGGCACAGTTCCAGTCGGCGTACAGCAGTCTGCTGCGCAAGGTGCGGGCCGCGTATCCGCAGGCGTGGATCTTCGCGCTGGAGACGTTCCGCGGGCGGTTCGTCCCCCAGACCGAGGCCGCGGTGAGGGCCGCCGTCGCCGGGGGTGACGCGCGGGTGTCCTTCGTCGACACCACCGGCTGGCTGGGGTCGGGCGATCTGTCGGACTCGGTGCATCCCAACGACCGGGGGCACCGGGCCATAGCCGACCGGCTGGCACCGGTGATCGCGGCGAGGATCGGGGCGTAGCGGCTCCAGGGGCGGGCCTCACTTCGGGCCGGGGCCCGCTCCGCCCTTGAGGCGTTCGAGGTCCGAGGGCCGGACCTGGATGACGAGCAGGGCGATCAGGGCGGCTACGGCGGTGAAGATCGCCGCCATGATGAAGGCGGCCGAGACACCGGCGGTGAGGATCTCGTCGGACCAGGGTTTGGGCAGTTGCCCGGTGCGTTCGAACCGGATGCGCTCGGCTGGGGTCGCCTGCTGGAGGAAGTCCGGGATCTGCTTGTCCGCCTCGTTGGTGCTGGCCGTGCCGTACATCGTCACCAGGATGGACAGTCCGAGGGAGCCGCCGACCTGCTGGGTGGCGTTGAGGAGTCCGGAGGCCGCGCCGGTCTCCGGCGTGGGCACGTTGGACAGCGCCATGAGGGTCAGTGACACGAACTCCATGCCCATGCCCAGGCTGAAGACGAGCATCGGTCCGAGGACACTGCCCGCGTAGGTGGAGTGGACGTCGGTGAGGGTCAGCCAGGCCAGGCCCGCCGCCGCCAGGATCGCGCCCACCACCATGAACGGCTTGGGCCCGTAGACGGGCAGGAACCGCGAGGCCAGACCGGCGCCTACGGCGATGACCGCGCTGACCGGCAGGAAGGCGAGGCCGGCCGCGAGCGGGCTGAACCCGAGCACGTTCTGCACGAAGAGTGTGAGGAAGAAGAACATGCCGAAGATGGCTGCGGCCAGGCACAGCATGATGCCGTAGGTGCCCGCGCGGTTGCGGTCGGCGAACATGTGCAGCGGCGTGATGGGCTGTTTCGAACGCCGCTCGATCGCGACGAAGACCGCCAGGATCACGACCGCTCCGGCGAACGAGGCGAGCGTGAGCGGGTCCCGCCAGCCCTCCTGCGCGGCTCTGATGAAGCCGTAGACGAGCAGCACCATGCCCACGGTGGAAGTGAGCGCGCCGGTGACGTCGAAGCGCCCGGGGTGGCGTTCGGACTCCCTGATGTAACGCGGTGTGGCGAGCACGATGAGCAGGCCGATGGGCACGTTGACGAACAGCACCCACCGCCAGTTCAGCCACTCCACCAGCATGCCGCCGGCGAGCAGGCCGATCGCGCCGCCCCCGGCCGAGACCGCGGCGAAGACGCCGAAGGCGCGGTTGCGTTCCGGTCCCTCGCGGAAGGTGGTGCTGATCAGGGCGAGCGCGGTCGGGGAGGCGATGGCGCCGCCGACGCCCTGCAGGGCACGGGCGCCGAGGAGTTGGCCGGCGTTCTGGGCGAATCCGCCGAGCAGGGAGGCGAGCACGAAGAGCAGCACGCCGAAGACGAAGACGCGCCGCCTGCCGAGAATGTCTCCGGCCCGGCCGCCGAGCAGCAGCAGGCCGCCGAAGGTGAGGGTGTAGGCGTTCACCACCCAGGACAGGCTCGTGGTGGAGAACTCCAGTGAGTTCTGGATGTGCGGCAGCGCGATGTTCACGATGGTGATGTCGAGGACCACCATCAACTGGCACGAGGCGATGACCAGCAGCGCCATCGCGTTGCCGCCACCACCGGGTTCCCTGGTGGTGGTCGCCTGTGGTGAGGCCGGCTGCGGGCTGCTGCCTGCGGTGTCCACCGTTCGACGGTACGCCCGGCTCCCAGGCCTCACCACTCGATCAGTCGTGCCGTGGCCCGACCTGAAAAACCCGCGGAGTGCGGCGATAATCCGTTCAAGGTGGCCCTGCGGGCCACGTACGGCGGAGAGGGAGCGACCGTGATCCGCGTTCTTCTCGTCGAGCACACCCGTCTCGTGCGGGGAGCGTTCGCCGCTCTGCTGTCGCGGGAGGACGACATCGAGGTCGTCGCGGAGGCCGACGGCGACGGCGACGTGGTCGCGCGCGCCGTGGCGTGCCGGCCGGACGTGGCGGTGATCGGCGTGGACTCCCGGGAGGGCGAGGAGGTCGCCGTCCGGGGTGAGCTGCAAGCACGGCTCCCGGAGTGCCGGATGCTGCTGATGATGGCCTCGACGACGCCCGAACGGCTGCGTCGCCTGCTCGATCTGCACGCCGCCGGGGTCATCAGCACCAACGCCCCGCCGGACCGGCTGGTCCACGGCGTCCGCAAGCTGGTGCGGGGGCAGCGGTTCGTCGACCCCGAGTTCGCGCTGGCCGCGCTGGACGCGGGAGCCAACCCGCTGACCCCGCGCGAGGTGGAGGTGCTGCGGCTGACGGCCGACGGTACGCCCACGCGGGAGATCGCCGAGCGGCTGTGCCTGTCCGCCGCCACGGTCCGCAACCATCTGTCGGCGATCACCCGGAAGACAGGCGGCCGCAGCCGGATCGACGCGGTCCGGATCGCCACGGAGTCGGGCTGGGTGTGAGCCCCGCGCCCCCGTTCACGCCCTGCTTCCGCCCCGTCCCGCCCCCGTCCCGCGCCCTGACGGCGGAACGGCCGGGCAGGTCATCGAGGTGTACCTGCCCGGCCCCCGCGGGCCCTCGCGCCCTGTCCCGGGATCTGTCACGAGCATCGCAGAGCGGGCGCCCCTTGGACCAGCACCTTTCGTCACGTGTGCGGCGTGAAAGCGTCATCCCGGGGCCGTGACGAACGCCGGTGCGGGATAGGCGTTCGACTCGGTCCTTCCAGGTCAGCGACCGCCACGGATGAGGCCCGTCAGATAGCGCCACAGCGAGGAACGCTGCCGCGCGGCCTGGTCCGGGAGCACCTCCTCGGCCACACCCGGGGCGGGGACGTCCGCCCAGGGCCGAGGGGGCGGCACGGAGGCGAGTTCGTACCGTACGGGCAGGGAACGCAGGCCTCGCATGAACGGCGAGGAGCGCCACGGCAGTTGGTCGGCGGGCAGGGCCAGGTCGAGGTAGTCGAACCGCTCGAACAGGCGCCCCACACCGGCCGCCGCGACGGTCGAGGCGAGCTCCCGCGCCGGGCACTGGCGCGGTCCGGCTCCCCAGGACAGGTGGGCCCGGGTGCTGATGGTGGTGCCCGACGCGACGTGGTCGGCGAAGAGCGGGTCGGCGTGCGCGGCGCCCGGGGAGACCCACACGGGATCACCCGCCCGGATGGTGTAGTTGCCGAGCTGGGTGTCCCGGGCGGCGAAGCGCGGGACGAAGTTGACCAGGGGCGGCTTGCGCATGACCACCCGGTTCATGCTCTCCCTGACCATGCCGGCGGACAGGCTGGCGCGCACGCTGCCCTCGCCCGAGAGGACCTCCACGACGGTGTTGGAGATGAGGATGCCGACGTGGTCGGAGGTCATGCCCAGCAGCATGAACAGCTCGCGGGCGAGCTGGTCGAGCGACAGGTCCGGGTGGGCGGCCAGCAGGTACGAGGGGAAGTCGTCGCCCGGCTTCTCCAGTTTCAGCGCGGCCAGTTCGGCCAGCGTCGCCAGCAGGCGTTCCAGTGCGGCCTCGGCGTCCGGGCCGGCGTCGAGCACGCGCCACATGTCCATGAGCGCGTCGTCGCCCTGCGAGCCGGGGAAGCCCAGCAGATGGCTGGCCACCATCAGCGGCAGCGGGCGGGAGAACTGCGCGGACAGGTCCGCAACGCCGGTCGCGCCGCCCTGCCCGACGAGGGTGATCAGTTCGTCGGCGTAGGCGGTGACGGCGGCCTTCAGACGCTTGGCCTGCGGGTGGCGGGGGTCCTGGAAGGGCTTCAGGGCGACGTCCCACGCGGTGCGCAGCGGCCGGTAGCCGGGGCCGCCCTGGATCAGGATGTGGTTGACCTCCAGGGAGGGCCCCAGCGGCCAGTCGGACGGCACCCTGCCCTCGGTGCGGGCCCGCCAGTTCTCCAGGCCCTTGGGCCAGCCTTCGTCGTCCTGGAGCACCTGGAGCGACTCCCGGTAGCCGAGGACCAGCCAGGCCGGCACCCCCAGCAGATCGACCGGCGCGACCGGGCCGTGCTGCTGGCGCAGCCGCTCGTACACGAGCGCGGGCCGCACCTCGTAGTCCCTGGTCAGCAGCGGTTCGGGAGCGAGTGTCTCCAGGCTCGTGCCGTCCAGGTCCACGGATCCGCCGTCACCCCGCTGGGATTCCATCGTCTTGCCACCCTCCGACACGCCCTGTACCGGCACACCATCAGCCGGTAGCCGGAAACGGTGGGGACCCTACCCCAGACCGAACCCGCGGGTAACGGCCGGGGGTGGGGTGGTGACGACGGCGAGGCCGCGGGTCAGGCGGCCGTGTAACCGAGTTGACGGCGCATGTAGGGCGTCATGAGGCTCTTCGCCTTGGTCAGGGTGGTGGTGCGGCTGCCGAGGACGGCGGACTCTCCGCCCGGCACGGGCAGTACGGTCAGTCCGTCGGCAGGGCCGAAGGGCACGATCAGCGGGGTGCGCTGGATCGGGCGGTACAGGCGCGGCTCCTTGCGGTGTTTGCCGGAACTCTGCAGGTAGCCGCGGATGTTGTGGGCGGCGATGTCCGCCTGGGCGAGTGCGGCGGGGGTGATCTTGAGTTCGCTGACGTCGTTCACGTCGCCGACGGCGAACACGTCCGGCCAGCCCTCGACCCGGAGCCTGCGGTCGACCTTCACGCGCCCGGCTCCGTTGAGCCAGTCGCCGTGGCCGGCCAGGCGCAGCCAGAGCGTGTTGGGGGTGGTGCCGGTCGCCCAGAAGGACAGGTCGGCCTCGATGATCGTGCCGCGGGCGTCGCGGTAGGTGCCGAAGTCGTTGCCCGGCGACATGAAGGAGTCGAGCCGTACCTCCACGTCGTGGGACTCCAGCCAGGCCAGGGCCTTGCGTCCCGGACGGGCACTGCCCGTGGAGTCCAGCAGGGCGGGCCCGGAGTGGGCGAGGGTGACGCGGGCCTCCGGGCGGGCGAGGCGGATCTCGGCGCTGAGTTCGACGCCGCCGGGGCCGCCGCCGACGACCAGGACGTGTTCGGCCGTGGCGATGTTGCGCTGGTGCTCGGCGAAGGACTTGGCCGCTTCCTCGGTCGTGGTGCCGGTGAAGCGGGCCGGCTCGGGGTAGTCGGCGCCGGTGGCGATCACGACCACGTCGTACGGCAGCCGCTCGCCGGTGGCGAGGACGACCTGCCGCTCGGTGGTGTCGATGCGGACGGCCTTGCCGGTGGCCACCCGGCCGTGGCGCAGCAGCCGGTCGTAGGGGATGAAGGGGGTGTGCGTCCACTCGGGGCGCACTCCCGCGCGCAGGGAGGCGATGCGGTGGAAGAAGACCTCCTTGCGGTCCACCAGCGTGACCCGGGCCGTGTCGTCCAGCCGTCTGGCCAGCCGGACACCGGCATAGCCGCCGCCGATCACCACTACGTCGCCGTCGTACACAACCGGGTCTCCTGTGCTGGGGGGGAACGAGGGCCGCCGCGGACGGGCCCCGCTCGGATCGACCCCCGGCGGCCACTCGACTGACGCGACAGTAGCCCTTGAAAGTTAAAGGGATCCCGAGGTTCCGTGCATGTTCCGTGAAGGGATCGGCACCTGACCGGCCGTCACCTCCCCCAGATCTTCCGGTAGTCCTCGCGGTAGCCCGAGGGGTCCCAGCTGGTGGCGCCCTCGCTGTTGCCCGCCGTGGCGATGTGCACGGGGGCCACGTACCCGCTGTCGGGACGGCCGGAGAAGGCGCGGTTGAACTCGTCGACGATCTGCCAGCCCTGCAGGGACAGCGGCTCGGGCACGGTGGCGGCCTGGTACTGCCGGGCGTTGATGCGCTGGAAGGCGGACGGGTCGCCGTCGCCGGCCCCGATGTTGAACGGCGGCCCGGAGCCCTTCACGCCGGCGGCGCGGAAGGCGGGGGCGGCGTCGGCGAAGTACAGGTCGTTGATGGCCACGGAGTGGGTCCAGCGGTCCGGGAAGCGGGAGAGCAGGGAGGAGATCTCCCGGGGGGTGCGGCTGCTGGCGTCGGGGATCGGGATGTTCTCCACCGAGAGCAGCCGCACGCCCTCACAGCTCTCCAGCTCCTCGCGGATCAGGTCGGACTTGTTCCGCGCGAAGGGGATCGACGCGTCGGTGATGAGCACCACCCCGGCACGGCCGTTCGAGTCGGAGATGATCCACTGCGCGCTGATGCGGGCCACGTCCTCGACGCGGGTGGTGACGTTGGTGAAGAGGTCGGGCTGCCGGCTGGGGCCGGGGTCGGGGACCGCGTGCCAGCCGATGAGCGGGATGCGCTGCGCGTTGGCCCGGGCGGCCTGCTGGGCCGTCGAGTCGGGGTCGAACCCGCCGATGACGATGCCCGAGGGCCGCAGGGCGACGGCTTCGCTCATGGCGGCCTGGATGCCGGCCGGGGTGCCTCCGCCGTCGATCACCCGGACGTTCCAGCCGATGGCCCGCGCGGCCTCCCGCACCCCGTTGGCGGCGCCCGCGACACCGGGATTGGTCATGGTCTGGGCGACGTAGACGATGCTCTTGCCGGACACCGCCTCGGGGCCGTTGGTGGGTCCACCCCAGGGGATGTCGGTCCGCTCGGCCCGGGTGACGGCTTCCCTGGCCCGGGCCTGGACGGTGGGGCAGCCGCTCGGGCCCGTCGCGGTCTCGTCCGCGCCGTCGGAGGAACCGCGTTCGCAGCCGGTGAGGGCGGCGGCCGTGGCCAGCAGGGCGCAGGAGGCGAGCCGCGCGGTGCGGAAGGCGGGGGCGGCCTTGCGGGTGCGGTGCACGGGGACTCCAGTGAGGGGATCGACGCGGCGGGGCGTGCCGAGAGGGTCAGGGCGGGGCCGTGCCGTCCGCCCCCGCCGGGGAGGACGGGGGTGCGGCGGGGGCGTCGCGGGCCGCGCCGCCGCGCAGCCGGCGGCGGGCCGCGTACCCGGCCAGGCCCACGGCGATGAGCAGGGTCCCGCCGTTGAACAGCGGCACCGTCCAGAACTCGGCGCCCAGCTGGGCGATGCCGGTGAGGCCGACGGCGAGGACCGCGACGGCGACGACGGTCCCGAGGGCGTTGGGCCGGCCGGGCTTGATCGCCGTGGAACCGAGGAGGGCGCCGACGAAGGCGGGCAGCAGGTAGTCGAGGCCCACGCTCGGGTTGCCGATCTGCTGCTGGGCGGCGAGCAGCACTCCGGCGAAACCGACGATCAGGCCCGAGGCGGCGAACGCGTAGACGGTGTACCTGCGGGTGGGGATGCCCACGAGGTCGGCCGCGCGCGGGTTGGACCCGACGACGTACAGGTACCGGCCCAGCGGCAACCGCTCCAGCAGCAGCCAGAGGACGGCCGCGAGGGCGAGCACGTAGAAGGCGGGGACCGGGAGGCCGAGGAACGAGGAGTCGTAGAGGTCGGTGAACGCGGGCGGCAGGCCCTGCGGGCCGGGGACGATCCGGCCGCCGTCGGTGATCCAGCCGGTCACGGCGTACATCATGCTGCCGGTGCCGAGGGTGGCGATGAAGGAGTCGATCCGGCCGAACTCGACGATGACGCCGTTGAGGACGCCCACCACCAGCCCTCCGGCGAGCACGGTGAGGCAGGCGAGCGGCCAGGGCCACCCCGCGTTGACGACGAGCTGGAGCACCATCACGTGGGCCAGGCCCAGGCCGTAGCCGATGGAGAGGTCGAACGCGCCGGTGACGACGGGCACCATGGCGGCCAGCGCGAGGACGGCCGGGATCGACTGGGTGGACAGGATCGAGTCGACGGTGTCCAGCGTGGGGAAGGTGTCCGGCAGGGCGAGGGAGAAGACCAGGTAGAGCAGGGCGGTGAGGGCGAGCAGGCCGTAGGCGCCGATGTGGTGGCCGCCGGGGCGGTGGCGCGTCCGGGGCGGCGTCACGGGTGCCCGGCCGTGGACGGGGGCATGGCCGAGGCCGCCCGGGTCAGTCCGGCGACGGTGAGGGCGGGGCCGCTCAGCTCGGCCGTCACCGTTCCGCGCACGAAGACCAGCGTGCGCCGGCACACGCTCGCCACCTCCTCGAAGTCGGTGGACAGCAGCAGTACGGCGAGGCCCGCCTCCAGCGCCTCGTTCAGGAGTCGGTGGATGGCGCTCTTGGCGCCGACGTCGACGCTCGCGGTCGGCTCCTCCAGGATCAGCAGCCGCAGGTCCGTCCGCAGCCAGCGGCCGATCATGACCTTCTGCTGGTTCCCGCCGGACAGCGTGGCGATGGGGGTCTCGCTGTCGCGGGGTCGTACCGAGAAGCGGTCCATCAGGGCGGCGGCCCGGGCCCGTTCAGCGCGGGGGCCGATCCAGCGCGCAGCGGGCACGCCGCCCGCGCGGGGGTTCGCCAGGAGGTTCTCCCGTACGGTCAGCTGGGCAAGGCAGCCCTCCCGCAGCCGGTCGCCCGGCACCAGGCCGACCCCGAGGGCGACGGCCTCCGCGACCGTACCGGGCCGGTACGGCCGCCCGTGCAGGAGGACCCGTCCGCCCAAGAGGGGCCGGGCACCGGCGAGGGCGCGGCCGAGGTCCGTGTGCCCGGCCTCGGAGAGGCCGACCAGGCCGAGGACCTCCCCGGGGGCGAGCTCGAAACGGACGGGTCCGGCCCGGGCGGTGCGCACGGCGTCGAGGGCCAGGACGGGCGCCGTGCCGGCCGGGGTCCTGGCGGGGCGGTGGACGGCCGGTTCGTCCGCCTCTCCGACGATGTCGCGGACCAGACGCGCGGGGCTGTGCCCGGCGAGCCGGCCGTGACTGACGACGCGGCCGTCCCGCAGGACGGCGAAGAGGCCGGCGACCCGGTACACCTCGTCCAGGCGGTGGCTGACGTAGAGGACGGCGTGCCCGCGGTCGCGCAGGTCGTGCAGGACACGGAAGAGCCGGGCGCAGTCCGCGGCGGGCAGGCGGGCGGTCGGCTCGTCGAGGACGATGAGCCGCGCGTGTGCCGCCAGGGCCCGGGCGATCGCGACCAGCGAGCGGTCGGCCGGTGCGAGGCCGGAGACCGGCGTGTCCGGGTCGAGGTGGGCGGCGACGATCCCCAGGGCCTCGACACAGCGCGCACGGGTGCGCCGCCAGGAGATCAGCCCGGTCCGGCGCCCGTATCCGTTGGTCAGGGCGATGTTCTCGGCGACCGTCATCCACTCCACGAGACCGAGGTCCTGGTGGATGAACGACATGCTCCGGGTGGCGGTGGGGCTGCCGAGGGGTTCCCCGGCGACGGTGATCTGCCCCGCGTCGGCGTGGTGGACCCCCGCGAGGATCTTGATCAGCGTGGACTTCCCGGCGCCGTTGGGCCCGAGCAGGGCGAGGACGCTGCCGGGGTGGACGTCGAGGTCGGCACCGGCCAGCGCGACGGTGCCGCCGAACCGCTTGCTGAGTCCGCGGATCCGGACCAGGGGTTCCGGCCCGAAGGGTGAAGCCGCCTCCGGGGGCGTGTCGGGAGCGTCGCGCACTCGATCAAATTACATCATTTCGGGCATTTTTCGGCTCGCTGTGACTCCGGAGGGGGTCTGATCTCCGGGCCGACCGGCGCGGGGCTGCGCTGACTGCCGCTTGCCGGGCCGGTGACCGCGTCACGCCGCGTCGAGATCGCATTCGGCCCAGATGACCTTGCCCTCGGGCAGGTAGCGGGTGCCCCAGCTCTGCGAGAGCTGGGCGACGAGGAACAGGCCGCGTCCGCCCTCGTCCGTACTGGCCGCCCGGCGCAGGTGCGGTGCGGTGTTGCTGGCGTCGGAGACCTCGCAGATCAGGGTCCTGCCGTGGAGCAGCCGCACGCGGATCGGCGCGGCGCCGTGCCGGATGGCGTTGGTGATCAGCTCGCTGAGGATCAGCTCCGCGGCGAACCCGGTCTCGTCGAGTCCCCAGCCGGAGAGCCACCGCATGGCGGACGCCCGGACCTCGCCGACCTGGGCCGGGTCGGCGGGCAGCTCCCAGGTGGCGATCCGGCCCGGGTCCATGGCGTGGACGCGGGCGACGAGCAGGGCGATGTCGTCGTGCGGGTGCGCGGGCGCCACGGTGTCCAGGACCGCCTGGCACGTCTCCTCGGGGGCGCGCTCGGGGTGGGCCAGGGCCTCGCGCAGCTGCTCCAGGACCGCGTCGACGTCGCGGTTGCGGTCCTCGATGAGACCGTCGGTGTACAGGACCAGCTGGCTGCCTGCGGGAAGGTCCACCTCGACGGCGTCGAAGGGCAGGCCGCCGAGGCCCAGCGGGGGCCCGGCGGGGAGGTCGGGATAGATCACGGTGCCGTCGGGGTGGACGACGGCGGGTGGCGGGTGGCCGGCGCGGGCCATCAGGCACCGCTGCGTTGTCGGGTCGTAGACGGCGTAGAGGCAGGTCGCACCGATGACGCCGGCGCCCTTGCCGTCGGGGTCCTCCCGGTCCAGGCGGCCCACCAGGTTGTCCAGGTGGGTGAGGACCTCGTCGGGCGGGAAGTCGAGCTCGGCGAAACTGCGGGCGGCGGTGCGCAGCCGGCCCATGGTGGCCGCGGAGAGCATGCCGTGACCGACGACGTCGCCGACGAGCAGTCCGACGCGAGCGCCGGACAGCGGGATGACGTCGTACCAGTCGCCGCCCACGTCGGACTCGGCGGGCAGGTAGCGATGGGCGACCTCGACGGCGTCCTGGTCGGGCAGACCGTGCGGGAGGAGCCGGCGCTGGAGGGCGAGGACCATGGTGCGCTCATGGGTGTAGCGCCGGGCGTTGTCGATGGACAGGGCGGCGCGGGAGGCGAGCTCCTGGGCCAGGGAGCGGTCGTCGTCCCCGAAGGGACTGCCCGCGCGGTAGAAGGAGGCGACCCCGAGGACGACACCGCGGGCGAGCAGCGGTACCGCGATGAGGGAGTGGACGTGGACCAGCAGGCGCGCGGTGTGCTCGGGGTCCTGGGCGAGCCAGCCCGCGGCGGCCTTCAGGTCCGGTTCCAGCACGGCCTCGCCGCTGCTGAGACAGCGCAGCTGGGGTGTGGTCGGGCCGAAGTCGACGCGCTTGCCGGGGGGTGTGAAGGGCAGGCCCTCACGGATGCCGTGGACGACCGTGCGGCGCAGATCGGCGATGGGGTCGGCGGACTCCTCTCCGCGCAGCACGGCGTCGGGCAGGTCGATGGTGACGAAGTCGGCCAGTCCGGGAGCCGCGGTCTCGGCCAGTTCCTCGGCCGTGCGGCGCACGTCCAGGGTGGTGCCGATGCGGGTGCTGGCCCCGGACAGCAGCTCCAGACGGCGGCGCGCAGCGAGGGCGTAGGCCCCGACCTGCGGCTCCCCCAGCATCACCAGCCCCCGGGCCGGGAACGCCGCCTCGGAGTGCCTCCCGGCGGGACCCGATCCGTCCCCGTCGGCTGCGGCGGGCTCGGAGGGGCTCCCGTCGCTGTCCGCCGGGGCGGGTCCGGCAGGGGTGCGCGCCGGGCCGGGTGCGGTGGCGGTCGGGGCCTCGGCGGGCGCGACCGGTCCGGCCGTCCCGCCGGGAGCAGCCGCTCCGCCGTCTCCGTCGGCAGCGACGAGCGGACCGGAGGGCGCGGCAAGGTGCCCGGACGGCAGGGTGATCGCCGGGCGGGCCGCGGAGAGCGGGACGGCGGGGGCGGCGGTGAGGGCGGACCACTCGTCCGTCTGGTGCGGTATGACGAGCGGCTCTCCCGGGGAGCCGGGCAGCACGGCCTCGATGGCGATGCCCCGCACACCGGAGCCGCTGGTCACCGGACGGCTCACGAGCGTCACGCGCCGGCCGTCGGGGAGGGCCACCTCGGCGGCTCCCCGCTGCGCACCGGAGATCAGCTCGGCCGCCTTCTCCCGCAGGATCGCCTGGTCACGGGGGTGGAACTCGTCCGCCACCGCGTCCAGCGTCACACCGCGGTGAAGACCGGCGGTGCCGGCCCCGGCGGCCAGGTACGTCCGCAGCAGGGCACGCTCACGCGCGGAACTCTGCCCCAGCAGCCGCCGTTCGATGCCCTCGGCCGCCCGGCGGATCGCGACGCCCAGTGCGGGCCTCTCGAAGCCGCGCGGATAGCCGAGGCACAGGACACCCTCGATGCGCCCGCTGAGCGGGTCCCGGACGGGCAGCGCGACGCAGGCGCTCTGCTGGGAACGCTCCGCGAAGTGCTCGGCGCCGTAGACGCGGATGAGCTGCCGCTCCGCCAGGGCCAGTCCGATGCCGTTGGTGCCGGCGACCTGCTCGGCGAACACGAACCCCGGGACGACCTGGATGTCAGGCAGGCTCCTGGCCATCGACGGATGCCCGAAGCGGCGCAGCAGCACCGTCCCGTTCGCGTCGGCGACCGAGATGTTGACCTGACTGCCGGCGAACGTGGCCTGCAGCCGGTCGAGGACCGGCACGGCCGCCCGGACGATACGGCCGCCCGGGTCGAAGTCCTCTCGGTAGGGCAGGTCCAGTGTGTCCGGCGACAGGCCCAGGGACCGGCAGCGCTGCCACGAGTCCAGGATGGACGTCCGCACACCCGTCTCGACCGGCTCGCCCTGGAGGAACAGCTCGCGGAGGCTGGCGGGTCCCGTGCCGTCCGTCGCACGCCCCGCCGGCCTGGGTTCCTCGCCGGACCGAACCACGCTTCGCCTCACTTGCGCCCGCGACAATCCGCTGCTCGGAAGAGAATCTGGCATTGATGAGG
Organism: Streptomyces qaidamensis; assembly: GCF_001611795.1. Taxonomy (NCBI): domain Bacteria; kingdom Bacillati; phylum Actinomycetota; class Actinomycetes; order Kitasatosporales; family Streptomycetaceae; genus Streptomyces; species Streptomyces qaidamensis. Next base: position 1,351,013 of record NZ_CP015098.1, read on the forward strand.
ATACGGGCATTACGGGCGGCCGTCACGGTGCGCCAGGGCCATGCGGGGCGGGCGACCGTCGGGCCGGAGTCGTGGGACCGCGCTCACCCCAGGAAACTCAGGCGTACCTTCCGTTCCGGATTGTCCTTGTTGGTGTCCACCAGGCACACCGACTGCCAGGTGCCGAGCTCCAGCCGGCCGCCCAGCACCGGCAGGGTCGCGTGCGGCGGGACCAGAGCGGGCAGGACGTGGTCACGGCCGTGGCCGGGACTGCCGTGCCGGTGCTGCCAGCGGTCGTCGGCGGGCAGCAGGGTGTGCAGCGCGGCCAGGAGGTCGTCGTCGCTGCCGGCGCCGGTCTCCAGGACGGCGATGCCGGCCGTCGCGTGCGGGACGAAGACGTTGAGGAGGCCGTCCCGGCCGGCCGCCGCCTCGCGCAGGAAGGACTCGCAGTCGCCGGTGATGTCGAGGACCCGCTCCGCGGCGCCGGTGCTGAGGTTCAGAACTCGGGTGGTGAAGACATCTGACATGCCCCCATCCTGACGCACGCGCCGGGGCTTCTCGGGCTTCCCCGGGCCGCGCGCCGGGTCGGCCGGCGATACGGACGTCCCATTGACCGAGACGCCGCCGCCGACCGTGCGCACAGCGCGGTCGTGTGCATGCCGCGGCCGTGAGGTCCCCCGGAGCGGGGGACCCGCGCGTCACGGCCGGGTGACGACCGAGCCGTCGTAGACGTTGCCGGGGGTCGCGACCGCGGTGATCGCCCGGGCGAGCAGTGTCGACGGCTCCTGGCCCTCGACCGCGACATCCGTGTTGATCATGATGACCAGGGTGGCCTTCTGCGCGGGCAGGTAGACGGTCACGGTCTCGTAGCCCGGGATCGAGCCGTTGTGCCCGATCCAGCCGTTGGTCTCGAAGATGCCGAGGCCGTAGTCGGTCCCGGGATAGCCGGTGGGCAGCGTCCGCAGCCGCTGCGCCTGGGTCTCGGGACTGAGCAGTTCGCCGGTGGCCACGACCTTCGCCCAGCGGCGCAGGTCGTGCAGGTCGGAGATCATCGCCCCGGCCGCCCAGGCCCAGCTGGGATTCCAGTCGGTGACGTCCTCGACCTCGCCGCTGAGCGTCTGGTCGGTGTAGCCGCGCGGGTGCGGCTCGGGGAACTCGTCGTCCTGCGGGAACAGGGTGTGGCGCAGGCCGGCCGGGCGGAGCACCCGCTCGTGGATGACGTCGGCGAGCTTGCGGCCGGTGACCTTCTCGATCACCAGGCCGAGCAGGACGAGGTTGGAGTTGGAGTACTGGAAGTCCTCGCCGGGTCCGAAGGTGTTGGCGTGCCGGAAGCCGTAGGTGAGCACCTCGCGGGGGTTGAAGTAGCGCTCCGGTTCGCTCAGCAGGTCGTGGATGAATCCGGCGTCGGCGGTGTACGGGAACAGGCCGCTGCGCATCCCGGCGAGCTGGCGCAGCGTGATCCGGTGCCCGCCCGGTACGCCCCTGACGTACTTCGCGATCGGGTCGTCCAGCCCGATCCGGCCCTCGTCCACGAGCTGGAGCAGCGCGGTGACCGTGAAGGTCTTGGTCTCGCTGCCGATCCGGACGTAGGAGTCGGCGGTCATCGGCATGCGGGTGACGGTGTCGGCCACGCCGGTGGCGCGGACGTAGCTGCCCCTGCCGGGCATCCACAGCCCTACGACGACCCCGGGGATGCCGGCCTGCTCGCGGACCTTGGCGACAGCCCGGTCGAGCCGTTCGGTGAGCCCGGTTCCGAGACCGTGCCGCGGGAGGTCGTCGTGCCCGGCGGTGGCGGGAGCCGGGGCCGCGGTGGCGGGCATCGTCGCCATCGGGGCCAGCACGGACGCCACGAGCAGGGCCGCGGCGAGCAGACGGCGGGAGGGAGTACGTCTCATGGGGGGCGCCTCTTCCGGAGGGGGCGGGACGCAAGGAACATCACCATCCGCGCCCCTGGCGGAGACCGCCCTGCGGTCCGCGAGGGGAGGAGTCCACTCGTTCGGAGCCGCGCGAGCCGCCAGGCGGGAAGATCCACGACCCCGCCCCGGTTAGTAGAAGCGTGAACAACACACACGAGGTCGAGGTAGTCGTCATCGGCGCGGGGCAGGCCGGGCTGGCCGGCGCCTATCACCTGCGGCGGTCCGGTTTCGAGCCGGACCGCGACTTCGTCGTGCTGGACCACTCCCCCGCCCCCGGCGGCGCCTGGCAGTTCCGGTGGCCGTCGCTGACGTACGGCAAGGTGCACGGGATGCACGCCCTGCCGGGCATGGAGCTCACGGACGCGGACCCGGCGCGGCCGTCCGCCGAGGTGATCGGCGCGTACTTCGACCGCTACGAGCGGACCTTCGACCTGCGGGTCAGGCGCCCGGTGGACGTACGGGCCGTGCGCGAGGGGCCCGGCGGGCGGCTGCTCGTGGAGACCTCGGACGGGGTCTGGTCGGCGCGGGCGCTGATCAACGCGACCGGCACCTGGGACCGGCCGTTCTGGCCCCGCTATCCGGGCCAGGAGACCTTCCGGGGGCGGCAGTTGCACACCGCCCAGTACCCCGGGCCCGAGGAGTTCGCCGGGCAGCGGGTCGTGGTGGTGGGCGGTGGCGCCTCGGGCACCCAGCACCTGCTGGAGATCGCCTCGCACGCGGCGGCCACCACCTGGGTGACGCGGCGCCCGCCCGTTTTCCGCGAGGGCCCCTTCGACGAGGGCGCGGGCCGCGCCGCGGTCGCGCTCGTCGAGGAGCGGGTCCGGCTAGGGCTGCCGCCCCGCAGTGTCGTGTCGGTCACCGGGCTGCCGCTCAACGACGCGATCCGGCAGGGCATCGAGGACGGAGTGCTCGACCGGCAGCCGATGTTCGACCGCATCTCGCCGACGGGCGTCGACTGGACCGACGGCCGCCATGTCGACGCCGATGTCATCCTCTGGGCCACCGGCTTCCGCGCCGCCATCGACCATCTCGCCCCGCTCCGGCTGCGCTCCCCCGGCGGCGGCATCCGCATGGAGGGCACGCACGCGGCCGCGGACCCCCGCATCCATCTCGTCGGCTACGGCCCGTCGGCCAGCACGATCGGAGCCAACCGGGCCGGCCGCGCGGCTGTACGGGACATCAGGCGGATGCTGGAGCGGGAGCCGGCGGTGGCGTGACGGGGAGGGGGCCCACCTGGTCGCCCTCACTGGACGCGGCGTGCGGCGGGGCGGGGTCCACCGGACCGCCCTCACCCGGCCGCCTGCGCCCCGCTCTTCTTCCTCTGCGCGTTGAACTCCGCGACGTTGCGCTGGTGTTCGTGGTAGTCCGCCGTGAAGCGGGTGTCGCCCGGGCGGACCGTGACGAAGTACAGCCAGTCGCCCGGGGGCGGGTTGATGGCCGCCCGCATCGCCTCTTCGCCGGGGTTGTCGATGGGCGTGGGCGGCAGACCCATGCGCTGGTACGAGTTGTAAGGGCTGTCGATCCGGGTGTCGGCCTCCGTCGCGCGGAGGGTGGAGCGGTTCAGGGCGTAGTTGATGGTGGAGTCCATCTGCAGCGGCATGCCGCGTTCGAGGCGGTTGAAGATGACCCGGGCCACCTTGCCCATGTCGGCCTTGGTCGCCGCCTCCGCCTGCACGATGCTCGCGATGGTGACGGCCTGGTAGACGTTCATGGCGTTGCGCTGCGCCCCGGCGGCGATGGGCGCGCCGTTGAACCTGTCGTTGGCGGTGTCGACCATCAGCGCGAGGAGCTGGTCCGGCGTGGTCTTCTCCTGGAGCGGATAGGTGGCCGGGAAGAGGTAGCCCTCCGGGTTGCCGTCGGCGTCGTTCGGCAATTTCAGCGCGGCCTTGTCCAGGGACTTCTTGGTGCTGCCGGCGGGCAGGGCGAGGGCCTTGTCGACGGCCGCGTAGACCTGGCTCGCGCGCCAGCCCTCAGGGACGGCCAGGGTCGTGGGACGGCTCTCCTCCTCGGTCCCCAGGGTCAGCAGCGGCACCGCCACGGCGGTGCCGACCACGACGGCTCCGGTCGCGACGAGGGCGAAACGGCCCCTGCGCGTCAGTCGAATCGTGCTCCGTGGCGGAGTGTTCTTGTGCATGCGGGCACGGTAACCCGCATATCGTCACAAACCCGGCATATTTTCATCTTGTCGGTTCCAGTTGGGCGTCCCGGTGTACGAGCGCCGCGTACCGGCCGCCCTCCTCCAGAAGCTCCTCGTGCGTACCGCGTTCGACCGCGCGCCCCGCGTCGAGGACGACGATCTGGTCGGCGCCGCGCACGGTGGACAGCCGGTGGGCGATGGTGAGGGTGGTGCGGTTCGCCGACAGGGCGTCGATGGCGTCCTGGACGGCGGCTTCGGTCCGGGTGTCCAGCGCGCTGGTGGCCTCGTCGAGGATGAGGACCGGCGGGTCGCGCAGGATGGTGCGGGCGATGGCCAGGCGCTGCTTCTCGCCGCCGGAGAAGCGGTGGCCGCGCTCGCCGACGACGGTGTCGTAGCCATCGGGCAGGGCGGCGATGTGGTCGTGGATCTGCGCCGCCTCGGCCGCTTGGCGGAGTTCCTCGTCGGTGGCGTCGGGCTTGGCGAAGCGCAGGTTGTCGGCGACGGATGCGTGGAAGAGGTACGTCTCCTGCGAGACGACGCCGACCGCGCGGGCCAGGCTGTCGAAGTCGAGGTCGCGGACGTCGACCCCGTCGAGGGTGACGCGGCCGCCGGTGACGTCGTAGAGCCGGGGCACCAGATAGCCGAGCGTGGACTTGCCTGCGCCGGTGGGGCCGACGATCGCGAGGCTGCCGCCGGCCGGGACGGTGAGGTCGATGCCGTCGAGCACCGGCCCGTCCTTGCCGTCGTAGCCGAAGGAGACGTCGTCGAAGCGGATTTCGCCCTTGATCCGGTCGAGGCGGACCGGGTCGGGGCGTTCGGTGATGTCGACCGGCAGGTCGAGGTACTCGAAGATGCGCTGGAAGAGGGCGAGGGAGCTCTGGATCTGCACACCGGTCGACAGCAGGCTCACAGCCGGGCGGAACAGGCCCTGCTGGAGCGAGACGAAGGCGACGATCGTGCCGATGGAGACCTCGGGGCCGCCGAGCTGGCGGGCCATGCCGGCGGTCCAGTAGATGACGGCGGGCAGGGCGGCCATGACGATCGTGATGACGGCCATGCGCCAGCGCCCGGCCATGTTCGACCGGACCTCCAGGCCGACGAGCTCCTCGGACTCGTCGGAGAAGGACTTGGTCAGCGAGTCGGAGCGGCCCATGGTGCGGCCGAGCAGGATGCCGCTGACGGAGAGCGACTCGGTGACCGTGGCGGCCATCGCGGCCATCTGCTTCTGGCGCTGGGTGGTGATCTTCCGGCGTTCGTTGCCGACGCGGCGGCTGATCCACACGAACACCGGCAGCAACAGCAGGGAGACGACCGTCAGGCGCCAGTCGAGGGCCAGCATCGCGACGATCGTGGCGACCACGCTGGTGACGTTGGAGACCAGGGAGGTCGCGGTGGAGGTGACGGTGGCCTGCATGCCGCCGATGTCGTTGGCGATGCGGGACTGCACCTCGCCCGTGCGCGTGCGGGTGAAGAAGGCGAGGGACATGCGCTGGAGCCGGCCGTAGACGGCGGTGCGCAGGTCGTGCATGACGCGCTGGCCGACCGTCGTGGAGATCAGGGTCTGGAGAACCCCGAAGACGCTGGTGAGGACGGCGCTGAGGATCATGCCGAGGGCGAGCAGGCTGAGCAGGCCCGTGCGCCCCTGGGGGATCGCGACGTCGAGGATCTCCTTCAGCAGGAAGGGCGTGGCGACCGAGACCAGCGACGCGGCGGCGACCAGCAGCCCGACGATCGCGAGCCGGCCCCGGTAGGGGCGGAAGAGGCCGAGGATGCGGCGGACCTGCCGAGGCTGCTCCTTGGAGTCGGCCGGCGGGGTCCAGGGGGCTTCACGGTCGGGATGCATGGGCTCCTACGAGGGATGCGGCGGATCGGATCACAGCTCATTGTTACCTATACTCACAATGAACTGCATCCTGATAATGTTCCCGCATGACCACGCCCGACTCCGACGGCCTTCTCGCCGAGCAGTTGCTGCGGCTCACCCGTCGGGTGCACCGCATCCAGAAGCGCCATCTGGAGCAGCGTGAGCTGGGCATCACACCCGCCCAGTCCCGGCTGCTGCGCACGCTGGCGCACTGGGAATCGCCGCCGCGCATGGCCGACCTCGCCGAGCGCCTGGAGGTGGTGCCGCGGGCCGTGACGACGCTGGTCGACGGCCTGGAGGCGAGCGGCAAAGTGCGCCGGGTCCCGGACCCGACGAACCGGCGGGTGATCCGCATCGAGCTCACGGACGACGGCCGGGGCGCGCTGCGCGAGCTGCGGGCGGCGCGCAGGTCGGCCGCGGAGGAGATCCTCGCGCCGCTGACGGGGGGTCAGCGGGAGTCGCTCGGGGGGTTGCTGGACACGCTGATCGACGGCCCGCCGACGGGGACCTGCTGAGGGGACGAGATGCCGACGGGGACCTACTGAAGGGACGAGACGCCGGCGGGACCCTGCCGGGGGCCGGCACACGACAGCGGGCCGCGGCCTCCGTTCATCCTGTCGGAGTGGAGGCCACAGCCCGCTCGGTTCCGGTCAACCGGCCTCGGGAGCGGGTTCCTTGAGCCCGTTGAGCCCCTTGGGCTCCTTGGGCTCCTTGGGCTCCTTGGGCTCCTTGGGCTCCTTGGGCTCCTTGGGCTCCTTGGGCTCCTTGGGCTCCTTGGGCTTCTGGGCCGGGATGCCCGGGGCCGGCTCGACGGCACCGAGCCCGCCGTCGGCGTCCATGCCACCCTCGTCCGGCTCGGAGGGGTCCTCCCCGTCGAGCACCCCCTTCGCCCGGTCGGTGTCCAGGGCCCCCTCCCAGCGGGACACCGCGAACACGGCGACGCAGTTGCCGAGCAGGTTGGTGACGACGCGCATCGAGTCCATGATGCGGTCCACGCCCAGCAGCAGCGCGACGGCCCCGGCGGGGATCGCCCCCAGGGAGGAGGCGGTCGCGGACAGGGCGAGGAACGCCGAGCCCGGGATGCCCGCCATGCCCTTGCTGGTCAGCATCAGCACCAGGACGACGGTGACCTGCTGGCCGAGGCTCAGGTCCACCCCCACGGCCTGGGCGATGAACAGCGTGCCGATGGACAGGTAGAGCGAGGCGCCGTCGAGGTTGAAGGAGTAGCCGGTGGGGAGCACCAGCCCCACGGCGTCGTCGCGTGCACCGGCCCGGCGCAGCTTCTGCATCACCCGCGGCATGACCGACTCGGTGGACGCGGTACCGAGCGCGAGCAGCATCTCCTCGCGGATGTAGCGCAGGAACTTCCACAGGCTGAGACCGGTAACGGCCTTCAGGGCGACGGCCAGCAGCGCGATGAACAGCGCCGCCGCCACGTAACAGAGCACGATGAGCTTGGCGTACGTCCTCATCACGCCCAGGCCGTAGTTGCCGACCAGGTGGGCCATCGCGCCGAACACCGCGATCGGGGCCAGCCGCATGATGAAGCCGACGACCGCGAAGATGATCTCCTGGGCCTGCTCGATCGCGGGCAGGATCTTCGGCACCTTGGTGTGGCCGAGGTGCAGCAGGGCGGCGCCCACCAGGCAGGCCAGGATGAGGACTTGGAGCAGTTCGTTCTCGGCGAAGGCGCCGATGAAACTCTGTGGAAGCGCGTTGAGGACGAACTCGGTCGCCGTGGGCAGGTGCCCCCCGCCCGTCGTCTCGTCCACCGCCGCGGCGTTCAGCGAGGAGGGGTCGACGTTCATGCCCTTGCCCGGGCCGACGACGTTGGCGGCGACAAGCCCGATGACCAGGGCGGCCGTCGAGGCGATCTCGAACCAGACGAGGGCCTTGACCCCGATCCGGCCGAACGCCTTCAGGTCACCGGCCTTGGCGATGCCGACGACGACCACGCAGAACACCAGGGGCGAGATCACGGTCTTGATGAGCCGGGTGAAACCGTCGCCGAGCGGCTGGAGAGCCGTGGCCGTGTCCGGCCACAGCTTTCCGACGACGATTCCGAGGACGAGCGCGCAGGTAACCTGCGCGAAAAGCGAGGTACGTACAGTGCGTGCGACGCGTCGCGGGAGGGACGGTACGGACGGGGGCACGAAGCCTCCTAGGGGGACGGGACACACAGAACCCGAAGGGGACTTCTGTGATGCGGAAAGCGGATTCCGTTTCCGAACACCCTGGAGGCTGTCTTGATCGCGCACAAGGCCGCAACGTTTCAGCCAAGTAAAAGCTTCATAAGTGATTCACACCACACGCACCCCACTGCTCACCTCAGCACCGGTTGCGGTCCTCCGTGATCACCCCCTGCACGGCGGTCAGAGTCCGGTCGTAGCAACCGCGTGAGCCGTACAGCCGGTAGCGCTCACTCGTGGTGCCGACGGCGTGGCGCTGATCGCGCGGCACGTTCGCCGTGTATGTCGCGTCGCCCGTATAGGAGTTGTCGAGCCGCGACCACGCGGTGCGTCGTCCGCCGTGCGTGCCGACGACCGTGGCGCGGTCGCCGAGGGCCAGCACGGTGCGCAGGCGGTCGCCCGCACCGAGGGTGGTCGTGCCGTCCATCGTGTAGCCGCGGTGGGTCCGCGTCATACGCCCGCCGACGGTCACCGACTCGTCGTCCCTCCAGGCGGCTTCGAGAGCGTCACGCGTCTCGCCGTCGGTCCAGCGGTGCGTGGACGTGCCGGCGAGCGAGCGGCTGACGGTGGTCGTCACGCGGCCGTGCGACGTGTCGACGTAGCCGCCGACGGTCAGCCGGTGCGCGCCCTCGGTGGCCACCACGTGCTCCGAACCGGGCGTGTACACCGATGCGTTGGTGAGGTCGCCCTCGTTGTGCACGGTGAGCTTCCCGCTGACCCGTGCGCGCTGCTCGTCCTGCCACACCAGGACGTTCACGGGCGTGCTCCAGCCGGTCTGCCCCTCGGGCACGCCGACGACCGAGACCTCGACGCGGTGCGGGCGGCCGTCGTTGAGGATTCCGGCGAAGGGGGTGAGGTCGTAGGTGATCGGCTTGATGTCGAAGGCGCGCGGGCCCGGGATCACGTACCAGAGGAACGGGTTGGACCAGCCTCCGGTCCACACGGTCGGGAACGGTGCGGCGATGCCGGCGAGCCGTCCGTCCACGCTGATCTGCACCTCCCGGTACGGACCCGCACCGGCCTTGCAGGAGTACGGAGCCGGCTCGGGCACGGTCAGGTACCAGTACTCCTCGCAGCCTCCGCCGGACCCGGTCGCGTACACCTCGGCGACGATCCGCTCGCTGTTGCGAGGGGTGGTGAGGGCCGAGTCGCCGTCGAGTGTGAGGACCCGGTCGGGGCTCTTGCCGTCGGGGCGGCCCTGGTAGAACGTCAGCGTGACCTTGACGTCGAGGACGCCCGTGTAGGTGTCGTCGACGACGTTCCCGATGAGCATCTCGACGTCCCGGCTCGTGCGGAAGGTGTCGCCGTAGCGCGTGACGTCCTTCTCCACGGACCACTCGATGCCGTCCGGCGAGGGCTGCGGCGTCGACGTGCGGAAGATCTCGACCCCGCCGACATGCAGGTAGCCGAGCCGGTCGTACTGGCGGCCCTTGACCCTGCCGTCGAGCCGCAGCACCACCTTGCTCCAGCGGTCGCCGCAGCCGTCGGGCGGGGTGTACGTGCCGCGATACGGGGTGAAGTCACGGAACTGCGCCTGGGCGAGGGTGACTTCACACGACTTTCCGGAGGGCCTTTCCACCGGCGGTGCGGCCGTGACCGGGTCGTGCCAGTCGGTGCCGAACTCGGCGGGGACGCCGCCCGCCGGGGCGGGGACGTCCGCCGCACCGGCGGGCCCGGTGCCGAGGAGGGTGCCCGCCAGGAGGGTCGCCCCGGCAAGCATGGACATGACTATCCGTCTCTTCATGTGCGGTGTTCTACGGCGCCCCGGCCGCCTCCGCAATGCGCACCGGCCCACCTGGACAGCCCTGTTCCCGCCTCCGTCGGCCGGTTCCGTTCGGTGAACGGAAAACCTGTTGCCCGCGACCACGCGGCGAGGCGAACCTGTCACGGTTTGCTGCCTTCGGCCGGACCCCACCCCCCTGACACGAGCCACTGGGACGTCATGCAGATTCAAGACCTTCCGTACCCCGACCCGGGCGTGCCGGACGCGCGTTCGGGCCCCCGATTCCTGTGGTGGCTCTTCCGCAATCAGCTGGGCGGTCAGCTCAAGTCGCTGGCCTGGGGGCTGCTGCACTTCGCCTCCGTCGCCGCCCTGCCGTTCTGTGTCGGTGTCGCCGTGCAGGCCGTCGTCGACCGCTCCGGCACCGGGCTCGCCCTGGCGGGCGGGCTGCTGGCGCTGGCCTGCGTCGGCAACGCGGTCGGCGACACCTACCTGCACCGCACCGCGATCACCAACTGGATCACGGCGGCCGCCCGCGTCCAGCAACTGCTCGCCCGCAAGGCCGCCCACCTGGGCTCGGCGCTGACCCGGCGCGTCGCAGCCGGTGAGGTGGTCGCGGTTTCCACGGGTGACGTCGAGAAGATCGGCTGGTTCGTCGAGGCCCTGTCCCGCTTCACCGCGGCCCTGGTCACCATCGTGCTGGTCTGCGTCGGCCTGCTCGTCTACCAGCCGGCGCTCGGCGTGGTCGTCGCCGTGGGACTGCCCGCACTGGCGCTCGCCGTGCTGCCGCTGCTCCCCCGCGCCACCCGGCGCGCCGACACCCAGCGCGAGAAGGCCGGACGCGCCACCGAACTCGCCTCGGACACCGTCGCCGGCCTGCGCGTGCTGCGCGGCATCGGCGGCGAGGAACTGTTCCTCGACCGCTACCGCAGCGCCTCCCAGGAGGTACGCCACGCCGCCGTGCGCAGCGCCCGGATGTGGTCCCTGATCTCCGCGATCCAGGTCCTGCTGCCGGGGCTGCTGCTCGTCGCCGTCGTCTGGTACGGCGTGCGGCTGGCACGCGAGGGCCGGATCACCGTCGGCGAACTGGTCACCGTGTACAGCTCGGTCATGGTCCTCACCTATCCGCTGCGGCACTTCGAGGAGATCGCCATGGCGTACTCCTTCTCCCGGCCCTCCGCCAAGCGGGCCGCGGGAGTGCTGGCGCTCCAGCGGCCCACGGACACCGCGGGATCACGCGCGGCCGAGGTTCCGTCAGGCGATCTGTACGACCCGGACACCGGGCTGCTCGCGCCCGCCGGGCGGCTCACGGCCGTGGTGTGCGGCGACCCGGACGCGGCGGGCCTGCTGGCGGAACGGCTGGGCGGACACCCGTCCCAGGAAGGCACCTCGGTGCTGCTGGGCGGTGTGCCGCTCGACGAACTCCCGCTGGACAGCGCCCGTACGGCCGTCCTCGTCCAGGACAAGGACCCGGTGCTGCTGTCCGGCACACTGCGCGAGCTGCTCGACGTACCCGCGTCGGGCGCCGTCCGGCCGCAGGAGGCGCTGGCGGCCGCGCAGTGCGACGACGTGCTGGCGGCGCTGGTGCAGGGCTCGCTGGACGCGGGCGACCCGATGGACGCCCGGATCACCGAACGCGGCCGGTCCCTGTCCGGCGGTCAGCGCCAGCGGCTCGCGCTCGCCCGGTCGCTGATCACGGACCCGGAGGCGCTCGTCCTGGACGAGCCGACGTCGGCCGTCGACTCGCACACCGAGGCCCGGATCGCGCAGGGCGTGCGGGAGTTGCGCGACGGGCGCACGACCGTGGTCTTCACCTCCTCCCCGCTGCTCCTGGACCGCGCCGACCGGGTCGTGTTCCTGCACGACGGCGAGGCCGTCGCGGTGGGCGCCCATCGCGAGCTGGTGCGGACCGACTCCCGCTACCGGGCGGTGGTCACGCGCGAGACGGACGACGAGGCCGCGCTGAACGGCTCCGTCGCCCTGGACGACGTCCTGCAGGAACTGGAAGAGATCGAGGAGAAGGCATGATCGGCGTCGCGCCACCGGCGTACGACCCGGCGGCCCCGACCACGGCGAACACCCTGCCGGTCGGTGCCCCCGAGACCGTGCGCGCCTATGTGGCCGAACTGCTGCGCCGGCACCGGCGGGCGTTCCTGCTGCTGGTCGCCGTCAACACGGCCGCCGTGATCGCCTCGATGGCCGGCCCCTGGCTGCTGGGCGGACTGGTGGAGCGGGTGTCCGACGGGGCGCGGGACCTGCGGCTGGAACTCACGGCCGGGCTCTTCACGGCCGCGCTGGCCGTCCAGGCCGTGTTCGTCCGCCAGGTGCGTCTGCGCGGCGCGATGCTGGGCGAGCGGATGCTGGCCGACCTGCGCGAGGACTTCCTCGTCCGGTCGGTCGGCCTGCCGCCCGGGGTGCTGGAGCGGGCCGGGACCGGCGACCTGCTGTCGCGCATCACGACCGACATCGACCGGCTGGGCAACGCGATGCGCGAGGCCGTTCCGCAGCTGTCGATCGGCGTGGTGTGGGTGTTCCTGCTGATGGGCGGGCTGGTGATCACGGCGCCGCCGTTGGCGCTCGCCGTGCTGCTCGCCCTGCCGCTGCTGATCACCGGCTGCCGCTGGTACTTCCGGCGGGCGCCCTCGGCCTACCGTTCCGAGGCCGCCGGGTACGCCGCCGTCGCCGCCGCGCTCGCCGAGACCGTGGACGCCGGGCGCACCGTGGAGGCCCACCGCCTCGGCGAGCGCCGTGTCGCGCTGTCGGAGCGCCGGATCCGAGAGTGGACGGCCTGGGAGCGGTACACGCTCTGGCTGCGGTCGGTGCTCTTCCCGGTCATCAACACCACCCACGTCACCGTGCTCGCCTCCGTCCTGATGATCGGCGGCGTCTTCGCCCTGCGCGGGTGGATCGACGTCGGCCAGCTGACGACCGGCGCGCTGATCGCCCAGATGCTGGTCGACCCGGTGGGCATGATCCTGCGCTGGTACGACGAGCTGCAGGTGGCCCAGGTGTCGCTGGCCCGGCTCGTCGGGGTCCGGGACATCGAGCCGGACGCCGGGGATCCCACCGTGGCCCCCGAGGGACGTCATGTGCACGCCGAGCGGGTGCACTTCGGCTACCTGGAGGGCGTGGACGTCCTGCGCAAGGTGTCCCTGGAGGTCGCCCCCGGCACCCGGCTCGCCCTGGTCGGCCCCTCGGGTGCGGGCAAGTCCACGCTGGGGCGGCTGCTCGCCGGGATCTACGCGCCCCGGGACGGCCGGATCACCCTGGGCAGCGCCGAGCTGTCCCGGATGCCGGCCGAGCGCGTCCGCTCCCATGTGGCCCTGGTCAACCAGGAGCACCACGTGTTCGTGGGCTCCCTGCGCGACAACCTCCGGCTCGCGCGGACCGGTGCCGTCGACGCGGAGCTGTGGGCGGCGCTGGGCGCGGTCGACGCGGACGGCTGGGCCCGTGCGCTCGACGAGGGCCTGGACACCGAGGTCGGCTCGGGAGGTCTGGCGCTCACCCCGGCCCAGGCCCAGCAGATCGCGCTGGCCCGCCTGGTGCTGGCCGACCCGCACACACTGGTCCTGGACGAGGCGACGTCGCTGCTCGACCCTCGCGCGGCCCGCAACCTGGAGCGCTCCCTGGCCCGGGTCCTCGACGGCCGCACCGTCGTCGCCATCGCCCACCGGCTGCACACCGCTCACGACGCGGACGTCATCGCCGTCGTCGAGAACGGCAGGATCAGCGAGCTGGGCAGCCACGACGAGCTGGTCGCCGCGGACGGGGCGTATGCGGCGCTGTGGAGGTCGTGGCACGGCTGAGCACGTCGTCGTGCGACCCGGCCGCCCGCCTCTCAGGCGGGCGGCCGGGTCCTTGGCGTTGCGCGGTCACGAGCCCGGGTGGAAGGCTGGAATCAGGCACCGGCTCGGGGGACGCCCGGGAACCAGAGGTCCGGGCGGCGTCAGTGCTCCGCGGCGGCGGCCCGGCACGGGCCCCGTGGATACGGGCCCGTCCCCACCCCTGGAGGTACCCGTGAACAGCTCCGACGGCTGGGGAGACGACGTCTACCAGCCGGACCAAGACGAGCAGAGGGAGGACACGGGGCTGCTCGACGCCGAGGACACCCTGGAGAACGACGGCGTCGACGATCCCCTGGACCGGGGCTGGTCCCCTCCCGAGCGGCCCTGGGCCGTCGAACACCTCGGTGTGACGGCGGCCGAGCGGCAGCGGGGCGAGACGCTGGACCAGCGGCTCTCCGAGGAACTTCCGGAGGCCACCGCACCGGACGGTGACGGCCTCGGGGACTGCGACGGCACCGACGGGGAACTCCTGGACAACGAGGTCGGCGCCACGCGCTCCGGCCGGCTCGTGGCACCCGACGAGGGCGCCCACGAGGACGAGGAGGAGGCACTGGTCGCCATGGACGTGGGCATCGACGGCGCCGCGGCGTCGGCCGAGGAGGCCGCCGTGCACATCGTCGACGAGGACACCCTGTCCGGCTGACCCCAGCACCGGCCCGAGCCGTTCGAGGAGCATCCATGCAGCAGGACAAGCACCCCGACTACCAGCCCGTCGTCTTCCGCGACCGCGCCGCCGGGTACGCGTTCCTCACCCGGTCCACCGCGACCAGCGACCAGACCATCGAGTGGGACGACGGCGAGACCTACCCGGTCGTGGACGTGGAGATCTCCTCGGAGAGCCACCCCTTCTACACGGGCAGGGCCCGAACGGTGGACTCGGAGGGCCGGGTCGCCGCCTTCGAGCGGCGCTACGGCGGCGGCTGAGGAACCTCCCGGGACCGGCTGTGCTCAGATGACGTTGAGCGCGGCCGCGCCGCCCACCCCGCCGAGCAGCATGAACACCGGCATCAGCACCTTGAGCTCGACCCAGCTGCCCGCCCGGAACCGCATGACCTTGGGCGGGCCGATCGGGTACCAGCGCTTGCGCCCGACCGGGATGGGCCACAGGATCGGGCAGCCGGACACCGTGAGCGCATCCCCGATGTCGTGCACGATCGCGCCCAGCACCACCGGCAGTCCCAGCCACAGGTACTCCTGGCCCGGCGCCGTGAACAGCCAGTCCGCGCCGTTGCCGGGCTTGTCCAGCACGCCTGCGAGGATCCAGGCGGTGGTCGCGGCCAGCAGCCACACCAGGACCTCGCTGCTGGAGCCGCGCGTCGCCCGCCACAGCAGGCCCTCGATGGCCAGGACCATGTGCACGAAGAGGATCGCGAGCACGCCCCAGCGGTCGCTGGTGATCGCCACCACCGAGGTGCCCGCCCCGATCAGCACCGCCCACAGCCAGGTGTGCGTGAGGGTGCGGTGCCCGCCGGAGCGGCGCGGGTCGCCCTGCTTCTTGGTGGCCTTGTAGACGGCGTACGACAGCTTGTCGACGATCTCGCACAGCCAGCGCGACACCGGTCCGAAGGACCGGGAGATGGTGGCCGCTTTGTGGTCGAGGTCCGGGGCGAGGGCGGCTCCGGCGCAGATCAGGGCGCCGACGAGGAGGACCGGCCAGGGCATCGGGTGCCCGGCGGCCGCGGCGGCCGCACCGACGCCGAGCCAGGCGGCGGCTCCCGACAGTGAGTGTGCTGGTCCCATCATGGCCGCTGCCCGCCCCATTCGTCCTGTGCCGCTGTCCAGTTGACCGGGCGTGCTGACGTCCCGTCGGCGCCCCAGCGTAGCGTTCGTGATCTTCGGGCCCGCAGCCGATTCCCGCATCGGGCACCGGGCCAGGCAAGATGGGGGCGTGACCCTCATCGATCAGCTGCCGCGGACCCCCGACCCCGATGCCTTGTACGAAGCCTTCGAGTCGTGGGCCGGCGAGCGGGGTCTCACGCTCTACCCCCACCAGGAGGAGGCGCTGATCGAGGTGGTCTCCGGCGCGAACGTGATCGTCTCGACCCCCACCGGCTCCGGCAAGAGCATGATCGCGGCGGGCGCGCACTTCGCGGCCCTGGCCCGGGACGAGGTCACCTTCTACACGGCCCCGATCAAGGCGCTGGTGTCGGAGAAGTTCTTCGAGCTGTGCAAGATCTTCGGCACCGAGAACGTCGGCATGCTCACCGGCGACGCCTCCGTGAACGCCGACGCCCCCGTCATCTGCTGCACCGCCGAGGTGCTCGCGTCGATCGCGCTGCGCGACGGCAAGGACGCGGACGTCGGCCAGGTCGTGATGGACGAGTTCCACTTCTACGCGGAGGGCGACCGGGGCTGGGCCTGGCAGATCCCGATCCTGGAGCTGCCGCAGGCGCAGTTCGTGCTGATGTCGGCGACGCTCGGCGACGTCTCCTTCTTCGAGAAGGACCTCACGCGCCGCACGAACCGCCCGACCGCGGTGGTCCGCTCGGCGACCCGGCCGGTCCCGCTCTCCTATGAGTACCGGTACACCCCGCTCACCGAGACGCTCACCGACCTGCTGGCGGCCCGGCAGGCGCCCGTCTACATCGTGCACTTCACTCAGGCGCAGGCCGTGGAGCGGGCGCAGGCACTGATGAGCATCAACATGTGCTCGAAGGAGGAGAAGGAGCAGATCGCCGAGCTGATCGGCAACTTCCGCTTCACCACCAAGTTCGGCCGCAACCTCTCCCGTTACGTCCGGCACGGCATCG
Organism: Streptomyces qaidamensis; assembly: GCF_001611795.1. Classification (NCBI taxonomy): domain Bacteria; kingdom Bacillati; phylum Actinomycetota; class Actinomycetes; order Kitasatosporales; family Streptomycetaceae; genus Streptomyces; species Streptomyces qaidamensis. Next base: position 1,367,413 of record NZ_CP015098.1, read on the forward strand.
GCGTCCACCACGCCGGCATGCTGCCCAAGTACCGGCGCCTGGTGGAGAAGCTCGCGCAGGCCGGTCTGCTGAAGGTCATCTGCGGCACCGACACACTCGGCGTGGGCGTCAACGTCCCCATCCGCACCGTGCTGTTCACGGCCCTCACCAAGTACGACGGCACCCGTGTACGCACCCTGCGCGCCCGGGAGTTCCACCAGATCGCGGGCCGGGCCGGACGGGCCGGATACGACACGGAGGGCTTCGTCGTCGCGCAGGCGCCCGAGCACGTCGTCGAGAACGAGAAGGCCCTCGCCAAAGCGGGCGACGACCCGAAGAAGCGCCGCAAGGTGGTCCGCAAGAAGGCCCCCGAAGGCTTCGTCGCCTGGTCGGAGCAGACCTTCGAGAAGCTCATCGGCTCCGACCCGGAGCCGCTGACGTCGCGGTTCCGGGTGACGCACACGATGCTGCTGTCGGTGATCGCCCGCCCCGGCAACGCCTTCGAGGCGATGCGACGGCTGCTGGAGGACAACCACGAGCCGCGCAAGCAGCAGCTGCGGCACATCCGCCGGGCCATCGCGATCTACCGGTCCCTGCTGGACGGCGGCATCGTCGAGAAGCTGGACGAGCCGGACGCCACCGGCCGCATCGTCCGCCTCACCGTGGATCTCCAGCAGGACTTCGCGCTCAACCAGCCGCTGTCCACCTTCGCGCTCGCCGCGTTCGAACTGCTCGACCCCGAATCGCCGTCGTACGCGCTCGACATGGTGTCCGTCGTGGAGTCCACGCTCGACGACCCCCGGCAGATCCTCGCCGCCCAGCAGAACAAGGCCCGCGGCGAGGCCGTCGCCGCGATGAAGGCCGACGGCGTGGAGTACGAGGAGCGCATGGAGCGCCTCCAGGACATCACGTACCCCAAGCCGCTGGAGGAGCTGCTCTTCCACGCGTACGACACGTACCGCAAGAGCCACCCCTGGGTCGGCGACCACCCGCTGTCGCCCAAGTCGGTCATCCGTGACATGTACGAACGGGCCATGTCCTTCACGGAGTTGGTGTCCCACTACGAGCTGGCGCGCACCGAGGGCATCGTGCTGCGCTATCTCGCGAGCGCCTTCAAGGCCCTCGACCACACCGTCCCGGACGACCTCAAGTCCGAGGACCTCCAGGATCTGATCGCCTGGCTGGGCGAGATGGTGCGCCAGGTCGACTCCAGCCTGCTGGACGAGTGGGAGCAGCTGGCCAACCCGGCGGAGATGACCGCCGAGGAGGCCCAGGAGAAGGCCGACGAGGTCAAGCCGGTCACCGCCAACGCCCGCGCCTTCCGCGTCCTGGTCCGCAACGCCATGTTCCGCCGCGTGGAACTGGCCGCCCTCGACCACGTCGGCGAACTGGGCGAGATGGACGGGGAGTCCGGCTGGGACGCCGACGCGTGGGGCGAGGCGATGGACAAGTACTGGGACGAGTACGAGGATCTCGGCACCGGTCCCGACGCCCGCGGCCCCAAGCTGCTGCTCATCGAGGAGGAGCCGGAGAACGCCCTGTGGCGGGTCCGGCAGATCTTCCACGACCCGAACGGCGACCACGACTGGGGCATCAGCGCGGAGGTCGACCTCACGGCCTCGGACGCGGAGGGCCGCGCGATCGTCCGCGTCACCGACGTCGGCCAGCTGTGACGGGCCGGGCAGCAGCGAGCACAGGAGAATCCCACCCATGACGACGAACCCGGCCGAGAGGCTCGTCGACCTGCTCGACCTGGAGCAGATCGAGGTCGACATCTTCCGCGGCCGCAGTCCGCAGGAGTCCCTGCAGCGGGTCTTCGGCGGCCAGGTGGCCGGGCAGGCCCTGGTCGCCGCCGGCCGCACCACGGAGGGCGACCGTCCCGTGCACTCGCTGCACGCGTACTTCCTGCGCCCCGGCCGGCCGGGCGTGCCGATCGTGTACCAGGTCGAGCATGTGCGCGACGGACGGTCGTTCACCACCCGCCGCGTCACGGCCGTGCAGCAGGGCCGCACGATCTTCAATCTCACCGCCTCCTTCCACAAGCCGGAGGAGGGCAGCTTCGAGCACCAGCTGCCGCCCGCCCGCAAGGTCCCGGACCCGGAGTCCCTGCCCACCGTCACGGACGAGATCCGCGAGCACCTGGGCACGCTGCCCGAGCAGCTGGAGCGGATGGCCCGCCGCCAGCCCTTCGACATCCGCTATGTGGACCGCCTGCGCTGGACCGCCGAGGAGGCCCGGGACGCCGAGCCGCGCAGCGCCGTGTGGATGCGCGCCGTCGGGCCGCTCGGCGACGATCCGCTCGTGCACACCTGCGCCCTCACCTACGCCAGTGACATGACCCTCCTGGACGCCGTCCGCATCCCCGTCGAGCCGCTGTGGGGCCCGCGCGGCTTCGACATGGCGTCGCTCGACCACGCGATGTGGTTCCACCGTCCCTTCCGCGCGGACGACTGGCTCCTCTACGACCAGGAGTCGCCGATCGCCGTCGGCGGCCGGGGGCTGGCCCGTGGCCGGATCTACGACCGTGAGGGCCGGCTGGTCGTGTCCGTGGTGCAGGAGGGGCTCTTCCGGAAGCTGGGCTGACCCGGCGGCTGCCCGACGATCGGGGCGACGATCGCGTCCCGGTGTGCCGGGGCTCCGATCGCGCCCCCGACCGGATCCGGCCACCATGGCAGGAGCAGGCACTGCCGACGTCGCACGCCCGTCGATCCGGGAGGTGGCCACGCTGCACACCGTGCTCCCCGTCGTGTTCGCGATCTGCGCGGCCTTCAGCAACGCCGTGGCGACCGTGCTGCAGCGCAAGGCGGCGCTCACCGTGCCCGCGTCCCAGGGGCTGCGGGCCGGTCTGATCGTCGATCTGCTGCGCCGGCCCGTCTGGCTGGCCGGCATCCTCGCCGTGATCGGCGCCGCCGTCTGCCAGGCGCTGGCGCTGGCCACCGGGCCGCTGACGATCGTGCAGCCGCTGTTCGTGCTGGAGCTGCCGCTCACCCTCATCGTGGCGTCGCTGCTCATGCACCGGCACCTGCCGGGCAGGGGCTGGCTGGCCGTAACCGTGGTGGTGGCGGGCCTGGCGGTCGCGCTCGCCGCTGCCGCCCCCGCCGGCAACCGTACGCATGTGGCGCTGGACCGCTGGATTCCCGCGCTCGCCGTGTGCGCGGGTGCGGTCGTCGCCCTGGCTCTCGCCGCCCTGCGGCGCCCGGAGGGCCGGGCCCGGGCGGCCTGCCTGGGAGCCGCGACGGCGATCAGCTACGCGGTGACCGCCGCACTGATGAAGGCCGCCACCCACATCCTCGACGATCAGGGCCTGGTCGGCTTCCTCACCGCCTGGCAGACCTACGCTTTCGCCGCCACCGGCGTGTGCGCCCTGTTCCTGCTGGAGAACGCCATGCAGGCCGGTCCGCTGGTCGCCTCCCAGCCCGCGCTCACCCTCGGCGACGCTCTGGTGAGCCTCGCCCTCGGCATCACCCTGTACGAGGAGACCATCCGCTCCGGGTGGTGGCTGGTGCCCGAGCTGTTCGGCGTCGCGTTGATCGCCGCGGGGGTTCTCACGCTGGCGCGGATTCCGTTCACGCGGTCGCTGGTGGCTCCGGACGAGGAACGCGAGACCGCGGCGGCACCCTGAGCGAAGGAGGTCCACGATGGGACGTCCCGGTGAGCGGGTGGCCGCTGGCCTCGGGGGCCGGGCCACTCCAGCAGCAGGGGCCTCGCGCAGCTGCCGGCCGGGTCACCGGGCGGCGTGCCGGGGGTGACGCTCCGCTTGGAGTTCGTCGTGGCGGACGGCATCGGAGGTTGCGGACAGCTACTGTCGCAACCCGCAGAGACGCTCTCCCGGCGGCGCACCGGACCTGGCGGAAGCAGCCGAGGTGGCCGGAAGTCGCTCGAGCCTCGGTTCACGCGGACGACTCCCGGCCGTCGACGAGCCCTTGGATCGCGGACAGGATGCTCTCCAGGGCGCCGGACTGCGACGCGAGGGCGGGCAGGGAGACGGACGGCCAGGCGTTGTACTCCTTGGCCGGCAACGCCTCCAGCTTCCTCCTCAGCTCGGGAACGGCCGGCAGGGACGCAGCGAACGCTGCCGCCCTGTCCCTGCCGAGGTGGTACGTGATCGAGCCGAAGGCGAACGAGAGGTCGTCCCGCACCGGACCGTCCTGCATCGACAGGCTCCAGACGGGGACCTGCCGTCCGTCGACGGGGTAATGAACGGACATGCTCCGGTACTTGGCGTTTCCGCCCTCGGGTCGCCCCTCGGCCGTCGCGTGATCGAGCAGAGCGGTGGCGATGCGTCGTACTTCTGGATCGGGGCGTGTCCGGATCAACGCGTCCATCTCGGCCCGCGTGGTCCGTTGCACGGTGCGGCGGCTGGAGGGAGCCTTCGCCGTCGAGGCCACCTCTCCGTGAATACGCGGAACGATGACCCGGAGGTCTCCCCCGCCGCTGTACTGACTCAGCTCGACCGCGTACACATCGGTCTGACGCAGCTGCCGGTTGAGGAACTCGACGATGGCCCGCAACTCCAGCGGGATCCGGTCGGCGACGAACAGCAGCCGCATCTGCCCGGCCGCCAGCCGCTCCTCGACCGTCGACCAGAACTCCTCCGCGGCGCGGCCGCCGAGCAGTTCGCCGTAGGCCTCCTCCAGTGGTCGCCCATCCTGGACACAGGTGTCCTCGAAGGAACGCTGCAACAGTGCCGCCGGCCAGTAACGGGCGGCGTTCGCCGCGTAGTCCAGCATCTGCCCGACGACCTCACGCCGGATGCGGGTGTCGGTGGCCCGCTTGACCTCCACCAGCGTCGGGACGCCATCGGCGTCGACGAAGAGATGGTCCAGCCAGTACGCCGCCCCGCTCTCGGCACTGGCCGGAACCCTCATCTCCCGGGCCACCAGCATCAGCCGCAGGGGCCGGCCGTCAGCGAGCGAGCCGAAGTCCAGCACCCGTGGGTGGCGCGCGAGGAGGTCCTGGAACTCCGTTTCGTTCTCGAATCCGGCAAGCTCCAGGGCTTGCAGTTCCTGGCCCAGGACGAACACCGGCTGTTCGGTCATATCCTTCTCACTCTCACGACGCCGCTTCCTTTGCCACTGAACGTTGGCATACCCAGGGCGTGAGTCAGCCCGTCGCTTTGATCCGCCGCCCCGCGGTCACGGCCGCGCCCGCCAGCGCGGTGCGCCGTCGCCCGCCCCAGCCGCCGTGCACCGCGCCCTCGCCGGGTGCCGGCACGTGCAGCGCGCCGTGCGTGGCGGGGGCGTCCTCGTCGTGGTCCAGGTGGGTCTTGTCCGTCTGCCGGGCCATGGCCCGCTCCGCGAGCGCGGGCGCCATCCGGGCCTGGCGGACCAGCGCCCGGCCAGCCGGGCCGACCACGACCTCGCGGCGCGGGCGGCGGACGAGCGCCACGACCGCGTCGGCGACGCGCTCAGGCGGGTAGACGGGCAGCATGGCCACGACCTTGTGCCCGGTGTAGTTGGCCGCCTGCTGGAAGTGCGGCGTATCGATGGTCGCGGGCAGCACCGTGCACACGTCGATGCCCTTCACGCCTTCCACGCGCAACTGCTGCCGCAGACCGGAGCCGAGCGCTCGGATGGCGTGCTTGAACATGCCGTACGGGTGGCTGTAGGGCTGGGCGACGGCACCCACGACGGACGAGATGTTGGCAGGGAGCGATGGAAAGGGCAGCCTGGGCCCTCTGCCACCCCTTCATGCAAGGTAGGAGACGCCGGGCGGCCGACCGACGCGCTCCGGCCCGGTCATCCGTCCGGCTGGCACCGAGGGCACCACACCGTCCCCCGCCCGGCCATACGGGACCTGCACAAGCCGGTACCGCAGCGCGGGCACCTCGGGTCCCGGTCGTCGCGGTGGCCGGTGAGCCAGGTGTCGCGCGGGGGTACGCACCCGGCGGTGACGCAGGAGCGCAGGGTGCGCCGCATCTCGCTGAAGAGACGACGGCGGTCCTCCTGGGTCAGGTCACGCGCCCCCCGGTCGGGGCGCAGCCGGGCCCGCCAAAGGATCTCGTCGGCGAGCAGATTGCCGAGGCCTGCGAGCACGGACTGGTCGGTGAGGGCCGTCTTGAGATGGCCGCGGCGCGATGAGAGCACCTCCTCGAACTCCGCACGGTCCACCGCCAGGGCGTCGGGCCCCTGCCGCCGCAGCAGCCGCTCCACGTCGGACTCGTCATGGGCCAGCCAGAGTCCCTGCAGCTTGCGCTGGTCACGGAAGCGCAGCTGGCGGCCGCCGCCCAGAGTGAACAGAACGCGGTCATGCGTCTCGACGGGATCATCGGCCTGCCCGCACACCAGCCGCCCTGTCATGCCGAAGTGCAGTACGAGGGTGGGGCCGCCGGTGCGGGCCAGCAACCACTTGCCGTGCCGCTGCGGCGCGCCGAACCGCCGTCCCTCCAGCGCGTCCCGCAATCCCCCGGCGTCGATCCCGTGCAGGACGCCCGGGTCCCGCACATCGACACGCCGGATGACGCGTCCCTTCGCGCAGGACTCGAGCACCTGCCGGAAGCCCTCGACGTCGGGGAGCTCGGGCACGGCCGGTGGGTCAGGATTCCTGGAGGACGGACAGCACGTTCCCCGCGGGGTCGGTGAACCAGGCGATCAGCGGGCCGCCGCCGCGGAAGATGCCCTTGTCGTCCGTCTTGAGGTGGTCGTAGCGCTCGAAGCGCACCCCCTTTCCGGCCAGCTCGTCGACCGCGGCCTCGATGTCGTCGACCGGGAAGTTGAGGATGGTGAACGTGGCCGGGGTGTGGTCCGGCTTGGGGTAGACCAGGGTGTCCCGGTCACCCGCGAGGTGCAGGATCAGCATCCCGTTCTCCTCCGACACGCGGAGCCCGAGCGTGTCCGCGTAGAACGCCCTGGCCGCCTCGATGTCGTCCACCGAGAACCCGCTGAACGCCTTCGTCGTACCGAACATGATCGCCTCCCGGGGACAGTCTCCTCAGAGGAGGACCCGGGCGCATCCGGAAACTCATCGGTCAGCGGGCCGACCAGCGGTGATGCCGAACCGCGAGGGGTCACCCGCCGGCCGACGGCCTCTGCGGCGGAGCCAGCTCAGCAGGCCATGGGGAGGGGTGGGCTCGGGAGATGCGGGCCGCTCCGCCACCGGAGCCGGACTCGAGGGCGGCGCGAGCGGAGGGGGTCCGGTCGGAGGTGCCGGGGGGAGCCCTTCGGGCACGGGGTGCCGGCGGCGGGCCTCCTCCATCGTGTGGGCCAGGTCCGCGCGGAACCAGGACACTTCGTCCGGCTCGCTCGCCGTCATCAGCTTCTCCGCCAGCTCGGCGGTGGCCGAACCCGGTGCGCCGTGCGCCGGGAGCCTGGGGCGGCGGTCTGCCAGGACGGAACGCTCGTGGGGATTCCTGACGACATCCGCCACGTCGGCCGGGTCTAGGAGGCAGGCGACCGCGGCCGCGCGGGCCCAAGGGTCGTCCCCTGCCTCCCGCGTCAGGAATCCGACGTGACGCCCCCGCCAGTTGCGCGGCCGCCGGTCCATTCCTGCCTTCAGCCCTTCCCGGATCTCGACGGGCGTGCGACGAGCGGCCAGCAACGGGACGTTGCTCCTCTCGGCCGCGAACTGCCGTAGTTCTTCAGCCAGATACAGCCACACGACGGTCCGATAGCGGTTGAGGTAGAACGTCACCGGGACGAGCAGGCCGTAGCGCGCGAGGCTTGTGAACCTCGTGGGTGCCACCTCCATGAGCCGGGCGCCCTCGGTGGTACCGACGGTCGCGACGCGCTCGCGCAGGATGTCCGGAAATCCCTCCCCGGAGCGCAGCCGGTCGATCTCGGCCCGGGCGACGCGCCGGCCCCCGCCTCCTTCGTCTGGGACGGTCCGGATGAGCCCCAAGTTCACCGCGAGATCGAACTCGCCCCGCTTCAGGTCCAGTTCGCGGGCAGCCCGGCTCGGGGCGCAGGTGAGGCGGTCGGGTGTCGTGCCGATGCGTGACATGGTCGGTCTCCCCCGTGGAGTCAGAGTCAGCGGCTCACTGCCGTGTGCGGTCGACGTCTGCGGTCAGCGTCTGCGATCGCCGTCTGCGGTCGCCGTGAAAAAGACCGTAGCCGGTTCGGCGCATCTCGTGGCGAGCCTGTGGATAACTCCACGGGGATGACGAACGTGCAGGTCAGAGGTCCTTGATCGGTTTCGGTTCGGGCTGGCGTGCGTCCACGTCGAGGTGCTCGCCGACCCGGTTGACCAGCAGTGTCATCTCGTAGGCGATCTGGCCGATGTCGGCCTCCGCGCCGCTGAGTACGCACAGACAGCTGCCCGTCCCGGCCGCGGTGACGAAGAGCACCGCGTCGTCGAACTCGATCATCGTCTGGCGGACGTTGCCCGCGCCGAAGTGCCGTCCGGAGCCCTTGGCCAGGCTGTGCAGCCCGGACGACACGGCCGCGAGGTGCTCGGCGTCCTCGCGGCGCAGTCCGGTGCTCGCGCCGGTCACCAGGCCGTCGTTGGACAGGACGAGTGCGTGCCGCACTTCGTGGACGCGCTCGGTCAGGTCGTCCAGCAGCCAGTCAAGTCCCTGGTTCTGCGCCATCTTCCGGTCTCCCCGTTTTCTCCCCGTGTGATTCCCCTCCTGGCCGGAGGATCTCCATCTCAGCCTTCCCCACGACCACGGCCGGGGCAAGGAGGATGGGAGCCATGGCAGAGAAGATGACCGACGCGCAATGGCGGGAGTTCGTTTCCCACGGCACCCGCACCGCAAAGCTGTCCACGGTCCGGGCGGACGGCAGCCCGCATGTGACCCCGATCTGGTTCCTGCTGGACGGGGACGAGGTGGTGTTCAACACCGGCAAGGACAGCGTGAAGGGGCGCAACATCCTCCGGGACGGCCGGATCGCCCTGTGCGTGGACGACGACCGGCCGCCGTACTCGTTCGTGGTGCTGCGGGGCCGTGCCCGGGTCTCGGACGACCTAGACGAGATTCGGCACTGGGCCACCCGGATCGGTGCCCGGTACATGGGCGAGGAGCGCGCCGAGGAGTTCGGCGCGCGCAACGGCGTGCCCGGCGAACTCCTCGTCCGTGTCACCGTCGACAGGGTGCTGGCGGAGCGGGACGTCGCGAACTGATCCTGGAGAAAGCCGCTGGTTCGCGGTCAGCCGACCGAGTCGAGCAGCCGGGCGGTGTGCATCCGCCCGGCGTACTCGACGAGCCGGATCAGCACCTCCTTCCCCGAGTCGCGGTCTCGAGCGTCGCACAGCACCACAGGCGTGCCCCTGTCGAGGTCGAGGGCACGCGAGACGTCCGGGGCGCCGTGCCGCCGGGCGCCCGCGAAGCAGTTGACCGCCACCACGAAGGGGATGCGCCGGTGCTCGAAGTAGTCGACCGCGGGGAAGCAGTCCTCCAGGCGACGGGTGTCCGCGAGGACGACCGCACCGAGCGCCCCTTGCGACAACTCGTCCCACAGGAACCAGAACCGGTCCTGGCCCGGCGTTCCGAAGAGGTACAGGGACAGACCGGACCGGATGGTGATGCGTCCGAAGTCCATGGCGACGGTCGTGGTGGTCTTGTGGTCCACGCCGTCGGTGTCGTCCACCGACTGGCCTGCTTCGCTGAGGAGTTCCTCGGTGCGCAGCGGCCGGATCTCGCTGACGGCGCCCACCAGGGTGGTCTTGCCCACGCCGAATCCGCCGGCGACCAGAATCTTCAGCGCCAGTGCGGCGCTCTCGCCGTCCGGGGCGTCGGAGTGCTCGGAGACCATTGATCACTTCTCTCAGGAGTGCCGGTGTGGTGAGTGCGTGAGTGCTGTGGGTGGTGTGGGTGCTCTGGGTGGTGTGGGTCCGTTGGAGCGTGGGGCGTTGCCGCGTGGGGCATTGGGGTTACAGCGCTCTCAGGCCTTCGATCACCTCGCGCAGGATCCGTTCGTCGGGCAGTTGCGCCGGTGGTACGGGGCGGCTGACGGTGACGCAGCCGAGTTCCAGGAGATCCCCGAGGAGCACCCTGACCACGCCGACGGGCAGGTCCGCGCCGGCGGCGAGTTCGGCGACCGACTGGGTCTCCGGGCGGCACAGGTCGAGGAGGTTGCGGTGTTCCGGGCCGAGCGGGGCGTCGTCCACTCCGGGTGCGCCCGGGTCCAGCGTGACCAGGGCGATCAGGTCGAACCGAACGCCGGTCGGGCCGGGCCGGGTGCGTCCGCCCGTCATGGCGTAGGGGCGGACGAGCGGGCCGGCCTCGTTGTCGTACCACTGGCTGCCCTGCTCGCGCGGGGTGCCCGTCATGTCCTCGGTCATCTGCGCGGACCGTTCTCCCGGTTCATCCTGCGGCGGGGGGCTGCGCGGCCATGCGGGGCGCCGTGCCGAGGTGCTCGCCGACGCGTTTGACCAGGCGGGCCATCTCATAGGCCACGAGGCCGATGTCGGCGGTGACGGCGGTGAGAAGGGCGAGGCAGGAGCCGTCGCCCGCGGCGGCCACGAACAGGAAGCCCTCGTCCATCTCCACCATGGTCTGGCGGACTCCGCCGGCGCCGAAGTGCCGTCCCGCGCCCTTGGCGAGGCTGTGGAAGCCCGAGGCGACGGCGGCGAGGTGCTCGGCGTCCTCGCGGCGCAGGCCGGTCGAGGCGCCCACGGCGAGGCCGTCGTTGGACAGCACCACGGCGTGCCGGATGTCGCTCACGCGGAGCACCAGATCGTCCAGCAGCCAGTCGAGTTCGCCGGAGTGCCGGGCGGACTGTGTGCTCGGATCCTGGATCATGCGAGGTCTCCTTCACTGCTGTCGCTGCCCGTCACGGGGCCGGAGCCGGTACCGCGGCCGGGTTGCCTGCCGCCGCCGCGCGCCCATCCGGAGCGGTAGGCCGCCATACGGTCCCGTACGAGTTCGGGGGTGCGCTCGTCGTCCCGGGGAGGGGGCGTCGACGACTGCTCCTCGGGACGCCTGTCGCGCAGTTGGGGAGCGAGGCTGGCCTGTCGTACGCGGCGCGGGAGGTCGTCGGAGTCTTCGGGCTGCTGCGGCGGGCGGTGCAGTCGCAAGGTGGCGACTCCTGGGGGCGGGTTCTGGCTCGGGGTCTCCTGGTGGCGCGGACCGTCCGCGTGACGTGAGGTGTCCGCGGGATACGAGCTGTCCGCGTGGCGCGGGGCCTCGGGCTCCGCGGCGGCCGGTACGGGGGCCACGAGGGCGCGCCGGTCGGCCTGGGCCGGGACGGCGTCCTGGAGGGGGGCGTCGTCGGGCACGCGCGCGAAGGCGCGTCCCCCGGGCTGTCGCGCTGGTTCCGCCGCTTCGGGGGCCCTTTCCGCCGCGCCGGTGTGGAGCAGGGCGGTGGGCAGCAGGACGACCGCGGTGGTGCCGCCGTACGGGGAGGTCCTCAGGTGGACCTTGACGTCGTGCCGGGCGGCGAGTCTGCTGACCACGAACAGGCCGAGCCGGTCACTGTCGAACAGGTCGAGCGCCTCGGACTGGGCGATGCGACGGTTGGCTTCGGCGAGGGTCTCCTTGCCCATGCCGAGGCCGCGGTCCTCGACCTCGACGGCGTAGCCGTTGCCGACGGGTTCTCCGGTGACGCGCACACGCGTGTGGGGCGGGGAGAACTGGGCGGCGTTCTCGATGATCTCGGCCAGCAGGTGCGTGAGGTCGGCGACGGCCGCGCCCGCCACGGCTGCCTCGGGGAGTTGCCGTACCTCCACGCGCGCGTAGTCCTCCACTTCGGAGACGGCCGCGCGGACCACGTTCGTGAGGGAGACCGGCACGCGCCAGGCCCGGCCGGGGGCGGCTCCGGAGAGGATGATCAGGCTCTCCGCGTGGCGCCGCATGCGGGTGGTGAGGTGGTCCAGGCGGAAGAGGTCGCTCAGCTCGTTCGGGTCGTCGGAGCGGCGTTCCATACTGTCGAGGAGGGCCAGCTGCCGGTGGACGAGGATCTGGCTGCGGCGGGCGAGGTTGACGAAGACGCCGGAGATGCCGCTGGCGAGTTCGGCGCGTTCCACGGCGGCCCGCAGCGCGGCGCGGTGCACGGTGCCGAGGGCCTCGGCGACCTGTCCGGTCTCGTCCTCCGCGGGCGCTCCCGGCGGGGCCTCGGCGCGGATGTCGATCTCCTCGCCCGCGCGCAGCTTCCGCATGGCGTCGGGGAGTTTGCGCCGGGCGATCTCCAGGGCGCTGTTGCGCAGGCTGACCAGTTCGACCACGAGGCCGCGTCCGATGCGTACGGAGATGACGAGTGAGGCGGCGACGGCGGCGAGGCCGAGCAGCACGGCGGCGCCGGCCGGGGTGAGCAGTCCTCGGGTGAACGGGTCGGCCCGTTCCGCGACCCCTCGTGCCGCGTCGTCCTCGATGACGCGCATGCCGTTCTGTACGCGCGCGTGGGCCGTGTTCCAGGTGCTCTCGGGTGCCGCGTCGACTGCCTTGGAGCCCGGCCCGCCGGCGAGGATCCCGTTCTCGGCGTCGCGCAGGCCGGTGTAGGCGCTGCTGTCGGCGAGGGCGTTCCATGCGGAGCGCTCGGTGCCGCTCAGGTCCGCGACGGCCGACTCGGTGAGCGTGCGGCGCCGGTCGACGGCGCCGGTGAAGAGCCGGAGCCGCTCCCCGGTCAGGGTGCCGTCCATGCGGGCGCTCGCCAGCACCGCGTCCTCCTGGGCCAGTGCCTCGCCCGCTCGGGCGAATTCGAGGAGCACACGCGCGTCGGAGCCGAGGTCGGCGTCCCGGATGCCGGTGAGAGCGCCGCCCACACCGAAGGCGGCCGAGATGGTCCGGGTGTAGCGGTCGTACGTCTCGGCCCAGTCCGCGCGCCGGTCCTGCACCGCCGCGCGCAGCGGCGGCAGTCGCTCGGCACCGGCGACGAAGGCCTTCAGCCGCTGGGCGACTCCTGTGGGCAGTTCCCCGCTGTCGGCGACGGTGGTGTCCTTGCCGAGCCGTAGTTTCGCCACGGCCCGGTCGCTGCGCCGGGCCAGCTCGTCCAGTTCGCCGGTTCGGACGGCGGACGGGTCGGTGGCGTGGCGTACGGCGGCCGCGCGTTCGGCCTGGAGGGCGGCGACGGCTGCGGAGACGGGGGCGCGGACCGTGGCGTCGACGCGCTGTACCTGCCGTAGCCGGGAGACGTCCTGGGCGGTGGTGACCGTGGCGTAGGCCCACAGGGCCAGGAGGGAGACGACCGGCACCATCAGCAGGCACACGATCTTGGCGCGGACGGTGCGGGGGCGTATGTGCCAGCGCTCCGCGCGCGGGGGTGCCGCTTCCGGCGTGCCGCCCGAGGGTGTGTCGGGGCTCTCGTCGGCCGGTGGTCCGGCATGCGCACGGCGGCCGCGCACGGGAGGGGGCGGCGCCTCGGCGCCGGCTGTCGGGGTCCTACGGATGGTTCGCATGGACTCCTCGCTCGGAGTGGGTCGGGGCGTGGGGGCCGGCGGCTGGGCGGGGACGGCGCGGTGTCGTAGGAGGGCGCCTCAGGAGCGTCGTCGGGGGCAGAGCACACCGCCGGGCTCAGGGCGGGCCGGCGGGGGTGGGCCGTTCAAGCCGCTGCCGGGCGCGCGAGCGGGCTGCTGTGCCGGGCCTGACCACCGCCCCTGCTGACCACTCGACCCCTGGCCAACGACCCTGCTGACCACGGCCCTGCTGACCACTCGACCCCTGCGGCCCTGCTGACCACGCCGTCACCGCGGCCGGTGGTCACCCGCGCGGCTAGGGGGCGGCGCCCTGCACCGGCCGCTGGGCCGAAGCGGACGCCGCGCGTTCTCCCGCCGTCGGCGACAGCGCGACGAAGGCCGAGGTCAGGAAGAGATAGGAGCCGAGGCCGACGGCGAGGGGGAAGATGAACTGCATCGCCGTGGCCCCCGGCAGGACCTCCGCCGAGGGCGTGACGCGCACGCCCACCGCGAACATCCCGGTGTAGTGCATGCTGCTGACGGCCGCTCCCATGATCAGGGAGGCGATGGTGACCGCCACGGGCGACTTGATGTTGAGGGCCGCCCACAGGGCCGCCGTGGCCGCCACGACGGCGATCAGGACGGAGAGCCCGACGAGCAGCGGGTCGTAGGTCACGTCACCGTGCAGCCGGACGGCCGCCATGCCCAGGTAGTGCATGCTGGCGACGCCGATGCCGGTGGTGAGCCCGCCGACGATCAGGGCCCGGCCGCGGTCCCTGCCGTAGCCGACGGCGAAGACGCCGGCGCAGACGACGACCATGGCGACGAGCAGGCTCAGCAGGGTGAGCGGCACGTCGTAGCGGATGTCGGTACCGGCGACGCCGAAGCCGAGCATCGCCACGAAGTGCATGGTCCAGATGCCGGTGCCGATCGCCGAGGCGGCGGTGACGAGCCAGTTGCGGCGCGAGCGCCCGGTGGTGGCGAGCGCGCGGACGGTGCAGCGCAGACCGAGCGCGGCGCCTATGCAGGCCATCACGTACGACAGTGCGGGGGTCAGCCACCCCAGGGCTGCGTGGTCCAGGTGTCCCATGGCCCCGGGACGCTAGACCCGGCAGGGGCGCGCGGACGGGGCGCATTCGAAAGGTGTTGGAATATGACTCAAGGGTGCACCGGAACGATCGGGTCACGCTCGAACGTGTGCGCTGAGGCGTCATTCGCACCGGTGAGGCGTCATTCGCACCTGTGAGACGTGATGCGCACCTGTGAGACGTGATGCGCACCGGTGAGATGTGATCCGTAACAGTGAGACGTGATCCATGACAGTGAGACGTGATCGTACCGGCGGGACGCGGTCCGTGCCGCTGAAGCCTCCTCCCTGCCGGTGAGGCGGCAGCCGTGCCGGTGCGGAATCATGCAGGACATGAGCGACGAGCAGACGCGTGTTCAGGAGTTCTTCACCGCCCGCGCCGCCGACTGGGACAGCCGGTTCCCCGATGACGGTCCCGCCTACGCCGCCGCCGTCGCCGAGCTCGGACTGCGGGCGGGTGACCGGGTGCTCGACGCGGGGTGCGGCACCGGCCGCGCCCTGCCGCCGCTGCGAGCCGCCGTGGGGGCCTCGGGAGTGGTCCTCGGTGCCGACCTCACGCCCGCCATGCTGCGGGAGGCCGTACGGGCCGGCCGGGACCGTGACGGGCAGTTGCTGCTCACGGATGTCGCCGTGCTGCCCCTGCGCTCTCGGTCGCTGGACGCCGTGTTCGGGGCGGGCCTCATCTCGCACCTCGAAAGCCCGGCCGAGAACCTCCGGGAACTGGCGCGCGTGGTGCGCCCGGGTGGTGTGCTGGCGCTGTTCCACCCGATCGGCAGGGCGGCTCTCGCGGCACGTCACGGCCGCTCGATCACCCCGGACGACCTGCGCGCCGAGCCCAACCTCCGTCTGCTGCTGGCAGGTTCCGGGTGGCGCCTGACGTCCTACGTCGACGAGGACTCCCGTTTCCTGGCGCTCGCCGAGCGCGAGGACTGAGGCACCGCGTCACCCGGCCTCGGCGTCCGCAGCCGGGTGACGCACGGGACAGCCCCGGACGCCGGGGACCGGGCGGGTGCCCAGGTCGGCGATCCGGTAGCCGTACGGGTAGCCCTTGATCTCCCAGTTCTGGCGCGCGAAGTGCGGGGCGCGCCGGGGCGGCAGCAGGCGGACGGCGCGGCCCCGCAGCCGCACCGCTCGACGCACCCACGCGCGCGTGGTGGCATGCGGCGGGGTGTAGCGGAAGGCGCGCAGCAGCGAGTCGTCGAGCAGGGCGAGGGTCGTGGTGCGCAGCAGGGGTGCGAGCGGGCCGGGGTACCAGGAGGCCATCAGGTCGAGTGTGGCGTCCGAGACGCGCCGGGCGTCCGCGTCCCAGGCGAAGTGGGCGGCCTCGTAGGTGTCGAGGCAGGTCTCGAACTCCTCGTAGGTCCCGGGGATGTCCTTGATCCCCATGTGCCGGCCCAGGGCGCGGTAGTGGACGGCGCTCGCGACGGTCTCGTGGCGTGACATCCTGCGCCAGCCGTAGGCGTCGATCCACCGTTTGGGCATCACGACGAAGGTGCACAGCACGTAGCGCATGTCGTCGTCGCTGATGTCGTAGCTGCGGTGCATCTGATTGATGCGGCGGATCGCCGTCCTGCCCTCGTCGCTGCCAAAGCCGTGCTCGACGATGGTGTCCAGGAGCAGCGAGGTGTCGTCGTAGCGCTTCTGCGTCCGGTCCGTGAGCTCCGCCGTGCGCGCCAGCAGCCGGCCGATGCCCGGGACGGCGTAGGTGCGGTACAGGGCCAGCTCCAGGGCGCGTGTGAAGTCCCAGGGAAACTCGTACGCCACGCTGAGCCGGTAGATCTCGGTAGCCTCGTCGTACGGGTCCATCCGGCGGATCTGTTCGAGCCGCGCGAAGCGCTTCACCGTGCCGTCCCCCTTCTGCCACAGGTTCTCCAACTTTACGTTGGTGGCGAGGAGATGAACGACCAGGTACGGCAGGTGCGCAGGGGAAGGTGGTCAGCATGTGGGGCAGGTTCCGCAAAGCCGGGGGAAGGGTCGCCGATGCCTTGCGAACGGAGCAGAAGGCCGGTGAGGACACGCGTCCGCACAATCTTTTCGAGGCCGCGGCTACCTATGTCACGGCCTGCGCGGACGACGACCAGGCGCGGGCCGACGAGGCGGCGGGCTGGGTGTCGCCGGAGGCCCTTTCGTTCGGCGTGAACGAGCTGGCCTGCCGCGCCGTGATCGCGCTCGCCCGGGAACGCGGCGAGTCGCCGGGGGCCGTGGCCCGCGACTTGCTGGGGCTGCGGGCGGCGTGATGCACACCGGCTGGCGGGCCGATTCGCCCCGTCCGCCGGAAAACTGCAGGTCCGCGAGCGCATGCGAGGCAGTGACAAGGGGCTTGCGGGCGCACTAGGGTGCGCGCCGGTGGACGAACCGATGGGGAGGCTGGGATGGCCGGGACGGACGAGGAAGCCGTCGCCGCCGAGGACGATGCGCTCTATGTGCTGACGGCGGTGTTGCTGACGCCGGCGAAGTTCCCGAGCGTGCTGGGCGACGACTACCCCGAGGCATGCGCGGCGCTCGGTCTCGCACCCCTCGCCGACGGGTACGGCCTGGTACTCGGCCAGGACGGCGAGGGTGCCCGGTGGACGGTGGCCATCGACGACGTCTCGCTGGTGGCCGTCGCGATCGCGTCCTGGGACTGCGGCATGGAGTACGAGCTGTCGCCCGACGAGCGCACGGTCGTCGCGGCCCTGCCCGGCTGGCCTCTCGCGGTCGCCGTCGCGGCCCCCGGGGTGCCCGCGCCGCACGATCCGGACCCGGAGGCCGACGACCGGCCCCCGCTGGCTCCACCGGATACGACCGTGTGGGGCCCGGCCCAGCGGCGCCTGGGCGCCGACGAGATCGCACTGCAGTGGGCGACGTGGCGGGAGCAGATCGACGACGCGGAGTTCCCGACGGGGGCGACCGCGGGGGCGACCTCCGACGACGAGGGCGGGACGGCCGACGGTCCGGACGGACGCGGGGAGAGCGGGCAGAAGGGTGGCCACAGTGGCATCCGGCGCGTCCTCGCGGAGGTACGCACCTATATCGACACGCCGCCGCCACTGGGCCGGGTCCGGTCGTCCTTCGCGCCGGGCGACGCCCGGACCCTGCGGGCCGACGGTCCGGGCTGGTCGCTCGTCGCCAGGACCGACGACATCGCTTTCGTGCTGCTCGACGAGGAACCCGGCGAGGTCCTGCCGGTGGGCCGGGGGCCGGAACTGCCGGGTCTCCTCGAGGCACTGGACAAGATGGCCGTACGGCCGAACTGAGCCGGTTCGGCCGTGCCGAGCATCACGATCGCCGACTGCAGCGAACTCCCGCCTGGACAGGGTTCGGCCGCGCCGAGCACGTTCAGCCCTGCCGAGCTTGTTCGGCCTGGCCGCTGCGGTGCGGACGGGCCCAGGTCGCTGCGGGCCGGGCAGCCCCGGGTCTGCGCCTCAGCGGCCGAGCTCCTTGCGGGTGGCGCGGCGCAGCCTGCGCCGCTGCGACGGGTCCAGCGTGAGGTACGCGGCGGCCGGGACTCCCAGGATGATCAGGAGCGATGCCCACCAGGGCAGCCAGATCAGCAGGATGAGCCCGACCGCCACACCGCCTGCGGCGATCTTGGCGTTCTTCGACATGACTGTCGCCTCCTTCGCGGCCAGTGCCGCTCTCTGTCTCGAAAACGGACCTGCGTTCACTGCGGTTCCGGACCGCGACCCTGAGACATCCCTGAGGTACACCCCTGACGCACCCCTGAGACCTCCATGGTGACTCAGCTCACAGCCCAGCCATACCCATGCGCACCGGAAGTGCTGTACTCTCGGCGACTCCGCCCTCACTAGTCAAATTTGAGGAATCAGCCATAGCCGAGCATCCGACTCCCCCGGCACCCTCCTCCGACATCTCCGAACTGGCTCTCTGCCACTCCGTGTTCCTGCCCGGCGACCCCCCACGCACCGGGAGTGTCGCCTTCTGGCGGCCCGACGGAGCTGCACCTCCGCCAGTGGCCTCCTCGTCCGCCGCGGACCTGACCGTCGTCGTGCCGCATGACGGCGGGGTCAGGGAAGCGAGCGTGCCCGCCGTCGTGGCGCCGGCGCGCACGGCCCTGCCCGTCCTCATGCGCGCGCGTGCCGGCGGGCAGGGACACCGCTCCACCGTCTTCTGGGGCGCGGCGGCGCTGCACGCCCTGCACCTCGTCGCGCGCGGACTGCTGCTGCCGGGGCTGTCACCGGGCGACCACGACGCCTGGCGCGCGGGCCCGCTGAGCGCCCAGGACATCGAGGACCTGCGCCGCCTCGCCGCCGCGATGCCGCCCGAGGCGCACGCCGCGCCCCTGGCAGGTGCCGGGTCGCTGCGGCTGCCCGACCCGGAGCAGCTCCTGCGCGCCTTCCTCGACGCGGTCGCCGACACTCTGCCGCGCTCCCCCGCCGCTCCGCTGGTGACGGGCGGTCCCGCCTATGCGGCACCGGAGCCGGTGCGGCTGCCCGAGCAGCGCGCCTGGGCCGCCGATGTCGCGGCGGGCCACGACGCGGGCGTACGGCTGTCGCTGCGGATCGAGGCGGACGGCTTGACGGACGCGGCGGACGACGGCACGGACGTGACGTTCCGGGCCGTGCTGCAGGTGCACAGCGTCAGCGATCCGGCGCTCGTCGCGGACGCCGCGGACGTCTGGGCCGGCACCGGGGGCGAGGCCTTCGGTCCGCGGGCGCGGATGGACGCACTGCTCGCCCTGCGCCGGGCGGCCCGGGCCTGGGCCCCGCTCACCCCCCTGCTGTCCGCGGCCGTGCCGGACGCGGCCGAACTGGCCGACGAGGAGGTCACCGAGCTCCTCGGGGCGGGCGCCCTCGCACTGAGCGCGGCCGGGGTCGACGTGCACTGGCCGAAGGGGCTGTCCCGTGAGCTCAGCACGCGCGCGGACGTGGGGCCTTCCGACGACGGACCGGAATCCGGCGCGACCGTCGCGGCCATGCCGTCGTTCCTGTCCGCCGACGCACTGCTCGCCTTCACGTGGTCGTTCGCCGTGGATGACAGGCGGCTGGACCGTGAAGAGCTGGACCGCCTGGCCGAGGCGAAGCGCCCGGTGGTACGGCTGCGCGACCAGTGGGTCCTGATCGACCCTCAGGAGGCGCGCCTGGCACGCTCCCGGCAGGACCGCAAGGTGACTCCGGTGGACGCCCTGGGCGCGGCCCTGACGGGCTGGGCGGAGGTGGACGGCCGCCGGGTCGAGGTGCGGCCCACCGGGTGGCTGGCGGCCCTCCGGGAGCGGCTCGCGGATCCGGAGGCGCAGCAGGCCGTGGAGCAGCCGCCCGCCCTCGCCGCCACCCTGCGGGACTACCAGCGGCGAGGCCTGAACTGGCTCGCCGGTATGACGTCGCTGGGCCTTGGTTGCTGTCTCGCCGACGACATGGGGCTGGGCAAGACGATCACCCTGATCGCGCTGCACCTGCACCGGCAAACCGACGCCGGGTCCGCCGGACCCACCCTGGTGGTCTGCCCGACGTCCCTGATGGGCAACTGGCAGCGGGAGATCGAACGGTTCGCGCCCGGCACACCCGTTCGGCGCTTCCACGGGGCGCGGCGCGGCCTGGACGGGCTCGCGGACGGGGAGTTCGTGCTCACCACGTACGGCACGATGCGCCTGGACGCGCCCCGGCTCGCCGGGGTGCCGTGGGGCATGCTCGTTGCGGACGAGGCCCAGCACGTGAAGAACCCGTACTCCTCGACGGCGCGGGAGCTGCGTTCCATCGGCGCACGCGCGCGTGTGGCGCTCACCGGCACCCCGGTGGAGAACAACCTGTCGGAGCTGTGGGCGATCCTCGACTGGACGACCCCGGGGCTGCTGGGCCGGCTCGGCACCTTCCGCAGGCGGTACGCGGAAGCCGTCGAGGGCGGTCAGGACCCGGCCGCGGCCGACCGGCTGGCCAGGCTCGTACGTCCGTTCCTGCTGCGCCGCCACAAGTCGGACCCCGGGATCGCGCCCGAGCTGCCGCCGAAGACGGAGACCGATCACGCGGTCTCGCTCACCCAGGAGCAGGCGGCGCTGTACGAAGCCGTGGTGCGTGAGGCGCTCGCGGAGATCTCCGGCGCCGGCAGTATGGCCCGGCGGGGCCTGATCGTGAAGCTGCTGACCGGTCTCAAGCAGATCTGCAACCACCCGGCGCAGTACCTCAAGGAGGAGCGGCCGGTGATCTCGGGGCGCTCCGGGAAGCTGGAGTTGCTGGACGAGCTGCTCGGCACGATCCTCGCTGAGCGAGCGGGCGTGCTGGTGTTCACGCAGTACGTGCAGATGGCTCGCCTCCTCGAACGGCACCTCGCCGCCCGCGGCACGCCCTCGCAGTTCCTCCACGGGGGGACGTCGGTCGCCGAGCGCGAGGCCATGGTGCGGCGCTTCCAGGACGGCGAAGTGCCGGTGTTCCTGTTGTCGTTGAAGGCGGCGGGCACCGGGTTGAACCTCACCCGGGCCGAGCATGTCGTGCACTACGACCGCTGGTGGAACCCCGCCGTCGAGGCGCAGGCGACCGACCGCGCGTACCGCATCGGCCAGACCCGGCCCGTGCAGGTGCACCGGATCGTCGCGGAGGGAACGATCGAGGACCGCATCGCCGAACTGCTGCTGCGCAAGCGGGAACTGGCGGACGCGGTCCTGGGCGCCGGCGAGGCGGCGCTCACGGAACTGACGGACGCGGAACTGGCGGATCTGGTCGAACTGCGAGGGGGCCTGCGATGACTCGGCACGATGGGGACATGGAACGCACCTTCGCCGCGCTGCCACCCGCGCACGGGCGGGGCTTCGCCGAGACCTGGTGGGGCCAGGCCTGGCTGAAGGCCCTGGAGGGCACGGCGCTGGACACCAAGCAGCTCAAGACGGGCCGCCGGCTTGCCCGCGCGGGCGCTGTCGGGGCGGTGTCGGTGCGTCCGGGGCGGCTGACAGCCGTCGTCCAGGACCCCGACGGTTCGGCGCACCGGGCCGACGTGCTGCTGGAGGAGCTCTCACCCGGGCAGTGGGACCGCTTCCTGGACATGACGGCGGAACGGGCCGGTCATGTGGCGGCGCTGCTGGACCGGGAGATGCCGCCGCACCTGGTCGAGGACGCGGCCGACGCGGGCGTCGAACTGCTGCCCGGTCTGGGCGACCTGGAGCCGGAGTGCGACTGCGAGGCCTGGGACCACTGCGGGCACACGGCGGCCCTCTGCTACCAGGTGGCACGGTTGCTGGACCAGGACCCGTTCGTGCTGCTGCTGATGCGCGGACGCGACGAAACCGCCCTGCTGGAGGACCTGCAGGCGCGCAGCGGGGCCTCGGCGGTGAGCTCCTGCGGGCCGGAGGGCGTGGACGCGGCCGAGGCGTACGCCGCCGGTGACATCCTGCCGCCGCTCCCGGACCTGCCCGGACTCCCCGGTGCACCCGGCCTTCCGCCGTCCCTGGACACCGATACACCCCCTGCCCCCGGCATCGACCCGGCCGCGCTGGCGTTCCTGGCCGCGCGGACGGCCGCAGGGGCGCACCGCCTGCTCGCGGAGGCGCTCCGGGGCACCGCCCACGAGGAGTTGACGGCGGCGCAGGACGCCGTGCGGCTGGCCGCGGGCGCCCCCGGCCGGGAGATGAACGACCGGCTCGCCGACGGGTCGGGGCGTGGGCGTGAGGGGCTGGCGACGGCCGTGCGCGCCTGGCGTCACGGCGGGACGGCCGCACTCTCCGTCCTGGACGAGGAGTGGCGTGTGGAGGGCGAGACGCTCGCACGCGCGTGTGCCGCCCTTGAGTCGGCCTGGGACACCGCCGAACGGCCGGAGCTGCGGCCGCGGGGCAACCGGTGGACGGTCGCCGGTGCGCCGGTCCAGCTGCGCCTCGGCCGGGACGGCCGCTGGTGGCCCTACCGCAAGAAGCGCGGCCGCTGGCTGCCCGCGGCAGGCCCGGCCAAGGATCCGGCGACGGCACTGGCCTCCGTGACGGGCCCGGCGTCGGCGGAACCCGCCCCCGAAGAAGGGAACTCCCTGTGACACTCACGTGGTACGGCCCGGACGTCCTCACCGTCGCCGACGAGTTCACCGAGGCGTACGCCGAGGTCTTCACGGCACCGCCTTGGGAGCCCCGGGACGCCGAGGAGGCCCGGCTGGAGTTCCGTGAGCGGCTGGAGACGGACGTGCGCCGTCCGGGTTTCCGGGCGGTGCTGGCGCTGTCGGAGGACGGCGGGGTGGACGGTTTCGCCACGGGCTGGACCACCCAGGCGCCCTTCCGAACCGACCGTGCCTACGGAAAGGTGACCCGGCGGCTCGGTGCCGAGCGGGTGAACGAACTCCTCGTGGGCCACTTCGAGATCGACGAACTGGGCGTGCGCTCCCGGGCCCGCGGTACGGGTCTGGGGCGGCGGCTGCTGTCCGCTCTCAGCTCCGGCGCACCCGGCGGCCGGGCCTGGTTGATGACCTGGAACGGCGCCCCGGACGCACTGGCCTTCTACCGCCGGGCCGGATGGCAGGAGCCGGAACCCCTGCCGGGTGAGGAGACGGACATGGTGGTGTTCGTCGCCCCCGGGCCGGCCTGACGGCGACACCTCCGGTTTCGGGCGGGGAGGGCCTCAGGGCACCAGGTCGGAGGCGTCAGGGCACCAACTCGCCCTCGTTCAGGGACGGCAGGAGCGATGCGAAGCCGCTCGGCAGATCGCTGGGCATATCGCTCGGGAGCCCAGTGGGGAAGCCCGACGGCAGCCGGGTCGGCAGCCCGCTCGGCAGCCCCGTGGGCAGCTCCGTGGGGATGCCGAAGGACGGGTCCGGAGAGCGGCTCGTGCTCCCGCCGGACGGCTCGGCGTCCGGCGAGCCGCCCCGGTCCGAGGCCATCAGCACCACGAGGGACACGGCGGCGACGGCCGCGAGCACGGCGAGCAGGATCAGCAGGGGATTCCGGCGCCTGGGAGGCCTGGGCGGATGCGGCGGTACGGGCGGCAGGGCCATACCGACAGAGTCGCCGCGCACCGCTCAGACCGGCAGGGGCGCGCGGAAGCTGATACGGACTCATGGCGTGGATCGCATGATTCCGCGGCATGACGGGCCCTGCGGCCGACCCGGCCGACACCGGCCGGCGGACCCGGCCGGCCGCCGGGCCCGCACGCGCGCGTGGACTCAGCCACGTGCCCCCAGCAGATGGTCCATCGCCAGCTGGTCCAGCTGCTCGAACGCCATGCCGCGTGCGGCAGCCGCCTCCACGTCGAACGCCTCGAACGCCGACCGGTCGGCGAGCAGTGCCTGGAGGCCGTCCGCGGCGGTGGGCTGGGCCAGCTCGTCGAGACGGGCCGCGCGCAGGGCTTCCTGGACCTCCGGGTCGGCGCGGAAGGCGGCGGCGCGCTCCTTGAGGATGAGGTAGTTGCGCATGCAGCCGGCCGCCGAGGCCCACACGCCGTCGAGGTCCTCGGTGCGCGGCGGCTTGAAGTCGAAGTGGCGCGGTCCGCTGTAGCCGGCCGACTCCAGCAGGTCGACCAGCCAGAACGCGGCGCGCAGGTCACCGGCGCCGAAGCGCAGGTCCTGGTCGTACTTGATACCGGACTGGCCGTTGAGGTCGATGTGGAACAGCTTGCCCGCCCACAGCGCCTGCGCGATGCCGTGCGGGAAGTTCAGCCCGGCCATCTGCTCGTGCCCGACCTCGGGGTTCACGCCGTACAGCTCCGGCCGCTCCAGGCGCTCGATGAACGCCAGGGCGTGGCCCACGGTCGGCAGCAGGATGTCGCCGCGCGGCTCGTTGGGCTTGGGCTCGATGGCGAAGCGCAGGTCGTAGCCCTGGGAGGTGACGTACTCGCCGAGCAGGTCGAAGGCCTCCTTCATCCGGTCCAGGGCGACGCGGACGTCCTTGGCGGCGCCGGACTCGGCACCCTCGCGGCCGCCCCAGGCCACGTACACCTCGGCGCCGAGCTCGGCGGCGAGGTCGATGTTGCGGATGGTCTTGCGCAGGGCGTAGCGGCGCACGTCGCGGTCGTTGGCGGTGAACGCGCCGTCCTTGAAGACCGGGTGCGTGAAGAGGTTGGTGGTGGCCATCGGGACCTTCATGCCCGTGGCGTCCAGCGCCTGCCGGAAGCGCTTGATGTGCGCCTCGCGCTCGGTGTCGCCGGAGCCGAACGGGATCAGGTCGTCGTCGTGGAAGGTCACGCCGTGGGCGCCCAGCTCGGCCAGGCGCTGCACCGTCTCGACCGGGTCGAGGGCACGCCGTGTGGCGTCGCCGAAGGGGTCCCGTCCCTGCCAGCCGACGGTCCACAGGCCGAAGGTGAACCTGTCCTCGGGGGTGGGCTGGTAGCTCATGCCGCGGCTCCTTGCTCGCTGGGGCTATTCGTCATGCCGATTTACAAATTAGTATGCGAGCACCTCTCTGGGAAGAGACAAGGTGCCTCCGAACGGAGACACGTGCCGCGCGCAGTAGGGAGAAGCCCGATGTCAGCAGCCGAGGGTCCGCTCGTCGTCGGTGTGGACTCGTCCACCCAGTCCACCAAGGCGCTGGTCGTCGACGCGTCCACCGGCCGGGTGGTCGCGAGCGGCCAGGCGCCGCACACGGTCTCCTCGGGGGCGGGGCGCGAGACCGATCCGCGCCAGTGGTGGGACGCGCTGTGCGAGGCGCTGCGCCAGTGCGGTGACGCGGCGCACGAGGCCGCCGCCGTGTCGGTCGGCGGGCAGCAGCACGGCCTCGTCACCCTGGACGGCCGGGGCGAGCCGGTGCGGCCGGCCCTGCTGTGGAACGACGTGCGTTCGGCGCCGCAGGCCCGCCGGCTGACCGAGGAACTGGGCGGCGCGAAGTTCTGGGCCGACCGCACCGGAAGCGTGCCCGCGGCCTCCTTCACGGTCACGAAGTGGGCGTGGCTGGCCGAGCACGAGCCGGAGGCGGTGCGTGCCACCCAGGCGGTGCGCCTCCCCCACGACTACCTCACCGAGCGGCTCACCGGGCAGGGCACGACCGACCGCGGCGACGTCTCCGGTACGGGCTGGTGGGCCTCCGGGACGGAGGCGTACGACGAGGAGATCCTCGCGCACGTGGGGCTCGACCCGGCGCTGCTGCCGCGGGTGGTCGGGCCCGGCGAGGTGGCGGGCACGGTGCGCGACGGCCACGACCTGCCGTTCTCCCGGGGCACGCTGGTCGCGCCCGGCACGGGAGACAACGCCGCCGCCGCGCTGGGCCTCGGAGTGCGGCCGGGCGTGCCGGTGATGAGCCTCGGCACCTCGGGCACGGTGTACGCCGTGTCGCGGCACCGGCCCGCCGATCCGAGCGGCACGGTGGCGGGTTTCGCCGACGCTCGCGGCGACTGGCTGCCGCTGGCCTGCACCCTGAACTGCACGCTCGCCGTCGACCGTGTCGCGGCGCTGCTGGGCCTGGACCGCGAGGCCGTGGAGCCCGGCACCGCCGTGACGCTCCTGCCCTACCTGGACGGCGAACGCACCCCGAACCTGCCCAACGCCTCCGGCCTGCTGCACGGCCTGCGCCACGACACGACCGCGGGCCAGCTGCTCCAGGCCGCCTACGACGGAGCCGTGCACTCCCTGCTCGGCGCGCTCGGCCTGGTCCTCGACGAGGACGCCGACCCCTCGGAGCCCCTGCTGCTGATCGGCGGCGGCGCCCGGGGCACCGCCTGGCAGCAGACCGTGCGGCGGCTGTCGGGGCGTCCCGTGCAGGTGCCCGAGGCCAAGGAGCTGGTCGCGCTCGGCGCCGCCGCGCAGGCGGCCGGGCTGCTCACCGGGGAGGACCCGGCGGCGGTCGCGCGACGCTGGGACACGGCGGCCGGGCCGGTGCTCGACGCCGTCGAGCGGGACGAGGAGACGCTGGCCAGGATCGCCGGGGTACTCTCCGACGCGGCTCCGCTGCTGGAGCGGCCCACGGACACCCACTGAGGACTGGCGTCAGGCATGACCGCACCCCTGCACGAGGCCCGTCCCTCCGGACCGGGACGCGCGCTGCCCGACACCCAGCAGGGCATGCGCCGCCGCAACCTCGCCCGCGTCCTGCACGCCGTCCGCGCCGAGGGGCCGCTGTCCCGGGCCGCCGTCGCCTCACGGATCGGCCTGACCCGGGCGGCGGTCTCGACGCTCGTCGACGAGCTCATCCGCTCGGGGCTCCTGGAGGAACTGGGGCCCGAGCGGCCCGGCCGGGTGGGCCGGCCCGGTTCCGCGCTGGCCGTCAGCGGTCGCGGCCCGACGGGCATCGGCGCGGAGGTCGGCGTCGACCATCTCGCGGTCTGCGCCGTCGACCTGCGCGGCACGACCCGGGCGCGGGCGATACGGCAGGGAGCGAACCGCGACCGCTCCCCTGAGCCCGTGCTCGCGGAACTCAGCGAACTGATCCGGCAGGTCGTCGCCGAGGCGGAGGGCGAGGGCCTGTGGCCGGCCGGACTCGCCGTGGCCGTGCCGGGCCTGGTGGCGCGTGACGGCCGGACCGTCGTGCGCGCCCCGAACCTCGGCTGGCACGACACGGACCTCGGCACGCTGCTGCCGGCCGGCCTCCCGCTGACGGTGGACAACGAGGCCAACTTCGGCGCCCTCGCCGAACTCTGGCTGGGGGAGGACACGCCCCGCGACTTCCTGCACGTCTCGGCGGAGATCGGTATCGGTGCGGCGGTCGTGGTGGACGGCGGGCTGCTGCGCGGAACCCGCGGTTTCGCGGGCGAGTTGGGTCACGTGCCGGTGCGGCCGGACGGGCCGGAGTGCGCCTGCGGCGGCCGGGGCTGCCTGGAGCAGTACGCGGGTGAGGAGGCCGTGCTGCGTGCGGCCGGCCTGGAACCCGACGAGGACCGGGTCGGGCTGCTCGCGGGGCGCGCCGCACAGGGCGACGAGAACGTGCGCGGTGCCCTGCGCGACGCGGGGACGGCGCTCGGTGTGGCCCTGACCGGGGCGGTCAACCTGCTCGACCCGGAGAGCGTGGTCCTGGGCGGGGAACTGTCCGGTC
Organism: Streptomyces qaidamensis; assembly: GCF_001611795.1. Lineage (NCBI taxonomy): Bacteria > Bacillati > Actinomycetota > Actinomycetes > Kitasatosporales > Streptomycetaceae > Streptomyces > Streptomyces qaidamensis. The sequence goes on from NZ_CP015098.1 coordinate 1,394,601, forward strand.
TCGCGCCCTGGCTGCTGCCCTCGGTGCGGGATGAGCTGGCGCGGCGTACGGCAGGTCCGGTCTGTCCCGTCTCCGTGTCCCGGCTGGGACCCGAGGGCCCGCTGCTGGGGGCCGCGCACTCGGTGGTCCGGGCGGTGCTGGACGATCCGGCCGCTGTCGCCGGGCAGGCCTGAAACGGGCCGTCGGCCACCGTCGCCGGCTGGGTCCGGCGCGGTCTCCCCCGTCCCCGTCCTTCCGCCCCGATCACCCGACCGGGTGAGGGAGTTGTCCACAGTCGCGGCCCCGTCCACCGCATCGCCACGCGTCCTCATGGCCGGCCGGCAGGCGCCGTAACTTGATCACGCGGGCCGCGACCGCAACGGCCGCCGCACCGCGCAGTTGAGCAAGAGACACCCTCCCGCGGAGCCCGGAAGGCACACACCCATGGAACGAAGCATGGAACGGAACACGGTACGGAACATGGACCGGAACACGGAACCGACCACCCGCTTCCCCAGCAGGCGAGGCATCCTCGCGGGCGCCGCCCTCACCGCCGTCCCCGCCGTCCTGCTCTCCGGCACCCGGGCCGATGCCCGGCCCCGGGCCGTCGACCACCCCGGAGCGGCGTGGCACCCCGCGAGCCGCAGGAACTACACGCCGTCGAACCGCCCCCGTGCCCATCCACTGCACTACGTGATCATCCACGTGGCGCAGACGACCTACTCCGGCACCCTGTCCGTCTTCCGGAACCCCAGGACGAAGGTGTCCGCGCACTACGTGGTGCGCTCCTCCGACGGACATGTCGCGCAGTGCGTGCGCGATTCCGACATCGCCTGGCACGCGGGGAACTGGGACTACAACACCCGCAGCATCGGCATCGAGCACGAGGGCTGGGTGGACCGGCCCGGGTACTTCACCGACGCCATGTACGAGCGGTCGGCCCGGCTCACCGCGGCGATCTGCGAGAGGTACGACATCCCGAGGAACCGGGCGCACATCATCGGCCATCACGAGGTACCGGGCAGTGACCACACCGACCCGGGCCGGCACTGGGACTGGAAGCGCTACCTCAGACTCGTCAAATCCGCCTGAGAACCAGGTCGGAAGCCCTCCGATCCACCTCACGTCCCGGTTACAAATCGCTCAACCTCTGGTTGCGGACCGGTAAGCAGGCGACGATGGGGCCATGACTCTGGCCCAGCGCGCCATGGAGCGCCTGCAGGCCTGGCCCGACCTCATGGCGGGCCCGGCGAGTTGCGGTACCGGAAAGGCGCTCCGTTCCGTCCGTGACGAGATCGTTCACTTCCACTCCTCACGGGACGTGGACCTCCACCTCACTCGCCGGGCCATCCAGCGGATCCATTCCGACCTCGCCGGTTCGAGCGCGATCCACCTGCTGCCCGGATCGGGCTGGGTGACGATCCACCTCGACTGCGAGGCGGACGTCGACCTGCTGCTGAGCCTGGTGAGCATCGCCCTCAAGGCCCACCAGGCGCCCCCCGCCGATGACGACGGGCGGCAGCCCGCCGGGTGCAACTTCCGCCGGGTCACGGTGCTTCCGCGTGACGCCGTGGCGGGCGGCTGAACGTTGGCGGACGAACCGGAGGCGGTCAACGCCGAGGCCTGGGACACATACGGGGCGCACCATCTGCGACGGGGCACGGTACTACCCGAAGTGCCGGACATCGACTGGGGGTTCGAAGGCGGCGGGCCGGGGAGCAAGGTGCTCGGGGAACTGACGGGCCGACGGGTGCTGGACCTCGGGTGCGGTACGGCCCGGCACGCCGCCCACCTGGTCCGGGCCCACGGCGCGCTGGTGGACGCGGTCGACGCCTCGGCCGGGCAGTACGAGCGGGCCCGGGCCCGCTACCGCTCACTGCCCGGGCTGCGGCTGGTCCTCGGCGACGCCGTGGAGCATCTGCGTGCGGCGGAGCCGTACGACGTCGTCTACTCCGTCAACGCCGTCCCGTACGTCGATCCGCACCGGCTGCTGCCCGCCCTCGCCGGGGCGCTGAGGCCGGGTGGCAGGCTCTGCTTCACGGTGCTGCACAGCAACAGCCGGGGTGACGGGCCGTCGGACCGGGTCGCCGCCCGGCCCGAGGTGCTGCGACTGGCGGGTGGCGGTGAGGTCACCGTCCGGATGTGGGTGCTCACGCCGGAACTCTGGACGGCGCTGCTCACCGAGTACGGGCTTCGCGTGGAGGGGATCGACGTCCTCGACACGCCGGAGGAGAGCAACCGGGCCTCCTACCGGCTCTTCCGGGTGACCCGGCCCGTCAGGGTCTCCTCCCGGCCGCGCGTCGACAAGGCGCCGCCGGCGCACGCCGCGATCGGGGTGGGTGCCGTCCTGTACGGTCCGCGCGGGCTGCTTCTGGGCCGGCACCGGCGCGGGACGTGGGAGCTGCCGGGCGGGACGGTGGAGCCCGGCGAGTCGTTGCAGGAGACGGTCGTGCGGGAGCTCGGCGAGGAGACGGGCCTCGCGGCGCGGTCCGAGGACGTCCGGCTGCTCGGGACGCTCCTGGACGACGCGGGCGGGGTCGTCCGCGTGACCGTGCCCGCCCTGGTCACCGGCTGGCGGGGGGAGCCGTCGGACCAGCCCGGGGAGAGCGTGGGCCGCTGGCGCTGGTTCGCCCTGGACCGGCTGCCGGAGCAGCTGTTCGTGTGCAGCGCGCAGGCCCTCACCGCTTGGCGGCCCGGACTGCCGATCGACCACACGCCCGCGCACTACACGCCGTACGCCACCGGAACGGACGACAGCTGAAGCACCCAGAGGGGTGCGATTTTTCAGCCGTTCCCGCGCAGCAGGCGCTCAGCCGCCCTGCCGGCCGCCGTGGTCTGGTGCACTGCCCCTGAGAGTCCCGACAGTTGACGAGGCATCAGGGGGCACGGTGGCAGGTCGTCGCAGGCGACGGGGTGCAGGCAGAGCGGTACTGGCGTTTCTCACGGCGTTCGGCGCGCTGACCGGTGCGGCCCTGGCGGGGGCGGCTCCGGCCGGCGCCGTCCAGAAGGGCGTGCGGGTCACACCGGGAGTGACGTACGAGGAGTTCGACATCACGGCGGCCAAGGGGGTGACGCACGCACATGTACTGAGGGTCGACCTGGGCAACCCGCAGGTCCGGGTCGATCTGCTGTACCCGGGGGCGGTGGCCGCACGGGCGCGGGTCTCGGCGATGGCGGACAGCCAGGGCGCGGTGGCCGGTGTCAACGGCGACTTCTTCAACATCACCGAGACGCAGCACCCGGGTGTCGAGGCGACCGGCGCGAGTGTGGGTCCGGCGATCGCGGCCGGGCGGACCCTCAAGGCGGCCGTGCCGAACGGCCAGCGGTTCGGGCCCGCGCTGCCGCCCGGCACGACCACCGAGGACGTCTTCGGCGTCGGCACCGACGGGCGGGCGCGGCTGGACCGGCTGACGCTGGAGGGGTCGGTGAGTACGGCCGAGGGGCAGCTGCCTCTCGGCGGGCTCAACCAGTACGCCCTGCCGGTGGGTTCGGTCGGTGCGTTCACCTCCGAGTGGGGCAGCGTCTCCCGGGTGCGCGCCACCTGTGGCACGGACACCGACCGTGCCGCTCCGTGCAGCACGGACACCTATGAGGTGACGGTCCGCGACGGCCGGGTCGTCTCGGCCGCCGACACCCCGGGCAGCGGTCCCATCGCCGCGGGGACCACCGTGCTGGTCGGCCGGGAGGCGGGTGCCCAGCAGCTGCGCAAGTTCTCCACCGGTGAATCGGTCGAGGTCGAGCACGGCCTCGTGGGGGCCGGGGACGGCGTCGCCTACCAGCTCGCCGTCGGCGGCTACCCGGTGCTCGCCGGCGGGCAGCCGCTGCCGGGGCTCGACGACACGACGTCGGCCGTCCGTACCGCCGTGGGGACCGCCGAGGGCGGGCGGCGGCTGCTGCTGCTCGCGCTGGACGGCGCCGCCGCCTACCGCAGCGGCCTGACGATCGCCGAAGTCGCCGGAACCCTGCGGAAGCTGGGCGCGGAGGACGCTTTCAGCCTGGACGGCGGCGGGTCGTCGACCCTGGTCGCGCGCAGTCCCGGCGCGAGCGCGGTCTCCGTGCGCAACCATCCCAGCGGCGGCGCCGAGCGCCCCGTCCCGAACGGTATCGGCGTGTTCTCGGGGTGACGTCAGGGCCGCAGGCCGCTGACGATCTCGGCCGTCGCGGTGAGGCCGCTGTGGATGGTGGGGGCGACGCTGGTGCTGGCCAGTGAGAAGCCGAGCAGCAGGCAGACCAGCGCGTGGGAGATCTTCAGTCCGCCGTTGCGCAGGAAGATCACCGCAAGGATCGCGAGCAGCAGCACCACAGAGATGGAAATGGCCATCGTCAACTCCTCCGCCACGTCGCCATGTCCGGTTCACGGCGTTCGGCCGCAAGTGTGGCGTAGTGGAGGGTTCGTCCGGGCGGCTGAGCTGTCCGCCGAACGTGTGGTGTCCCGCTGCCGCCCCTAGACCGCCCGCCGGGCGTCGAGGAACGCCTCCAGTCCGGCGAGGTCGTCGGTGTTGAGGTGGTCGACACCGGCGGCGAGCAGTTCGCCCCAGAGCGCGTCGCGGGCAGGCCCGGCCAGGTCCGGGGTCGCCCAGAACCGCACCTTCTGCCCCCGCTTGTGGGCGGTCCTGACGATGCCCCGCAGCTTCTGCCGCTCGGCGTCCGGGAAGGCGCCGACCCCCCGCCAGGTGAAGTTGAGCGTCCAGTTGTCGCTGATCAGCGGGATGAAGGAGGCCGGTGCCGGGCTGCCGAGGTCGGCGAGGCGGCCGTCGTAGAAGGCGCGCCGGACGGTCTGGGTCTCCATGGGCGCGCGGGCCGCGCGGTCGCCGGAGATCACGGCTGTGACCGGGCCGTGGTGGACGCGGCCGTGGGCGTACGTGGTGAACAGGTGCCGGTGGCGCCTGAGGTGACGGTCGAGTTCGCGGTACGTCGAGGAACCCTCGGTCTTGATGTCGATGAGCAATTGCAGCGAACCCCGGTAACCCCGGTACACCGTGCCGCGGTTGGCGCGGACGCGGGCGGCGAGCGGGTCGAGGTAGAGGGAATCCAGGGTGCGGGAGGGGTCGAGGTCCTCCGGGTCGTGGGCGACGAGGAGTTGGTCGCCGACGAGGTAGATGTCCGCCTCGACGCTGCCGAAGCGGTGGTCGAGGGCGTCGAACAGGGGGCGCAGGTGCTCGTAGTCGTTGTGGGCGTGGGCGCGCCACAACGGGCGGGGCCTGTTCGTGCGTTCGCCGGCCGGTGCGGGGGCGGCGGGGAGGGCGATCGAGCCCGCGAGGGCTGCGCCGAGGGTGGTGAGGGCCGTGCGACGGGTGGTGAGGGCCATGCTCTGCCTCCCTGGAGATGCCGTACGGGGACCCTGCGAGTATGGGGCCCCGGCAGCTCAAGGAGCAGGCCTGGGAACGGAGTTGGCCGGACCGCCGCCACGCGTTCACTTCACCGGGCATGGCACAGGGAAAGGCCCGCCCCTGGTGGGGCGGGCCTTTCCGGGGAATCCAGCCGTGCAACGGCGTCGGCCCATGGGCGTCAGGGGGCCTCAAGGTCGGCCAGTGCGGCCAGTGCCTCCCGGTGGGCGCCCGCCGTGCCGTAGGCGATCGAGTCGGCCTTGGCGCGCTTGAGGTACAGGTGCACGGGGTGCTCCCACGTCATGCCGATGCCGCCGTGCAGTTGCAGGGCTTCCTCGGCGGCGTGCACGGCCACGGGTGCCGCGTAGGCCTGGGCGACGGTGACGGCCACGTCCACGTCGTCGCCGTTCGCCAGGGCGTCGGCGGCGTTGCGGGCGGCCGCACGGGTGTTGACGACCTCCAGCCACAGCTGGGCCAGCCGGTGCTTGACCGCCTGGAAGCCGCCGACGGGCCGGTTGAACTGTTTGCGTTCCTTCAGGTAGCGGACGGTCTCCGTCAGCGTCCACTCGGCGAGCCCGAACTGCTCGGAGGCGAGCAGCCCGGCGCCGGCGCGCAGGGCTCGGCGCACGGCGGGTTCGGCGTCGCCCAGCAGCCGGCCCGGCGCTCCGTCGAGGGTGACGGTCGCGAGCGGCCGGGTCAGGTCCAGGGAGATCTGGGGCGTGACGGTCGCGGTGGTGGCGTCGACGGCGTACAGACCGCCGTCGTCGGCGGGAACGAGCAGCACGTCGGCGACGGCCGCGTCGGCGATGCCGGTCAGTTCGCCGTGCAGCAGCCCGTCCTCGTGCCGGACGACCCGGTATGCGGCGCCCGGTGCGACGTTGAGGGCGACCGCGAGGGCGCCGATCGTCGTGCCGGTCGCGAGGTCGCGCAGGAGGTCGTCGGTGCCGCAGGCCAGCAGGGCTTCGGTGGCGACGACCGCGCTCGTCAGGTACGGCACGGGCGCGACCGCGCGTCCCAGTTCCTCCAGCACGACGGCGGCTTCGCGGTGCGTGGCGCCCTGGCCGTCGAGTTCCTCGGGAACCAGCAGGCCGGCGAGGCCCATGCCGTCGGTGAGTGCCTTCCACAGGGCCAGGTGGTGCGGGGTGCCCGACTCGGTGCGGGCGATGACGCCGGGGGCGTCGCAATGGTCGGTGAGCAGGTCGCGCACGGCGGCGCGCAGCGCCTCTTCCTCTTCCGAGTACAACAGGTCGCGCTCGTTCTTCACCGGGCCAGGTCCTTCCAGGCGACGTCCTTGTCGGTGCGCGGCTCGGGGGGCAGGCCCAGGACGCGCTCGGCGACGATGTTCAGCAGGACCTCGCTGGTCCCGCCCTCGATGCTGTTGCCCTTGGAGCGAAGGTAGCGGTAGCCCGCGTCACGGCCGGTGAAGTCGACCAGCTCCGGGCGCCGCATGGTCCAGTCGTCGTACAGCAGGCCCTCCTCGCCGAGGAGCTCCACCTCCAGGCCGCTGATCTCCTGGTTGAGGCGGGCGAAGGCCAGCTTCATGCCGGCGCCCTCGGGGCCGGGCTGGCCCGCGACGAGCTGCTGGCGCAGCCGCTCGGCGGTGAGGCGGGAGACCTCGGACTCCACCCACAGCTTCAGCAGCCGCTGGTGCAGGTCGTGGGTGCGCAGTTCGGGCCGCTCGCGCCAGGTCTTCGAGATCGGGCCGATCATGCCGCCCTCGCGGGGCAGTCGCATGCCGCCGATGGCCACGCGCTCGTTGTTGAGCGTGGTCTGGGCGACCTTCCAGCCGTCGCCGATCTCGCCGAGGCGGCGCGTGTCGGAGATGCGGACGCCGGTGAGGAACACCTCGTTGAACTCGGCCTCGCCGGTGACCTGCCGCAGCGGGCGCACCTCGACGCCCGGATCGGTCATGTCGCACACGAAGTACGTGATGCCCCGGTGCTTGGGCACGTCCGGGTCGGTGCGGGCGATGAGGATCGCCCAGCGGGCGACATGGGCGCTGGACGTCCAGACCTTCTGCCCGTTGACGACCCAGTCCTCGCCTGCGCGCACGGCCCGGGTGCCCAGGGCGGCGAGGTCGGATCCGGCGCCCGGCTCGCTGAACAGCTGGCACCAGACCTCCTCCCCCGTCCACAACGGCCTGAGGAACCGCCGCTTCTGCTCCTCGGTGCCGAACTGGAGGATCGTCGGCGCGGCCATACCCAGGCCGATGCCGATGCGCCGCGGGTCGTTGTCGGGCGCCCCGGCGCTCTCCAGCTCGGCGTCCACGACGGACTGCAGGGAGCGGGGAGCGCCGAGTCCGCCGAGGCCCTCCGGGTAGTGGACCCAGGCGAGTCCGGCGTCGAAGCGGGCCCGCAGGAAGTCCAGGCGGTCGGTGGAGGCCGGCGGATGGGCCGCCAGCAACTCCCGGGTACGGCTGCGCAGTTCCTCGGCGCCGGTCATGCTGCCTCCTCCATGACGACCGCGATCCTGCCGGTGGTCAGACCGTCGGCCACCTTCTGCACGGCGCCGGCGGCGCCGCCGAGCGGCACGCGCTCGCTCACCAGCGGCTTGATGGCGCCCCGGGCGGCCAGGCCGGTGAGCTGCTCGTGGCAGTGCTGGACCAGCTTGGGGTTCTTGGTGTTGTACAGGCCCCAGTGCAGGCCGAGGATCGAGTAGTTCTTCACCAGGGCGTGGTTCAGGCCCGGGCTGGGGATGGTGCCGCTGGCGAAGCCGACGACCACGATGCGTCCTTCGAAGGCGACGGCCTTGGCGGACTGGGTGTAGGCCTCGCCGCCGACCGGGTCGTAGATCACGTCGGCGCCCCGGCCGCCGGTGGCCTCCTTGACGGCGGCGACGACGTCCTCGCAGCGCCGGTCGATCACGACGTCACAGCCCAGCTCGCGGGCGACGGACGCCTTCCCGGAGCCGCCGACGACACCGATGACGGTGGCGCCGGCGGCCTTCCCGAGCTGCACGGCCGCGCTGCCGACCCCTCCAGCGGCAGCGTGGACGAGCAGGGTCTCGCCGGCCTCCAGACCGGCCCGGCGGTGCAGGCCGAACCAGCCGGTCTGGTAGCCGATGTGCAGGGCCGCTGCCTCGGCGTCGTCCAGGGCGTCCGGCGCGGGCAGCAGCGTGGCGGCGTCCGCGACGGCGTACTCGGCGAAGCCGCCGTGGGGCAGCGCCGGGTTGGCGATCACCCGGCGGCCGTCCTCGGTCTCGCCGCAGATCTCCACGCCCGGGGTGAACGGCAGCGGCGGCCTGACCTGGTACTGGCCGCGGCAGAGCAGGGCGTCCGGGAAGTTGATGTTGGCCGCACGCACCTTCAGCAGGACCTGGCCGTCACCGGGGGTGGGCGGCTCCACGTCCTGGAGCCGCATCACCTCGCCCGGCTCGCCGTTCTCGTGCACTTGCCATGCCTGCATGCGGGGCCTCCACGGGGGACTGCTGTGTCTGACCGGGGTCGGTTCGCATACTAAGCGGTCGCTTGCCCATGAGGGAACAGGTGCCGGGCAAATCCCGCCCGGGGGATTCCCTTGGGTGGCGCGCCTTCCCTGCCCGGAGGGCCTCCCGTACGTCACGCGCCCTTCCCCGCCCAGAGGGCCTCCCGTACGTCACCGCCCTTCCCTGCCCGGAGGGCCTCCCGTACGTCACGCGCCCTTCCCTACCCGGAGGGCCTCCCGTACGTCACGCGCCCTTCCTGCCCGGAGGGCCTCCCGTGCGTCACGCGCCCTTCGGCCGCGCCCGCACATGCATCCGCTCGCCCTGCGGCCCGAACAGGCTGAGGAACTCCACCGGCCCCTCCCCCGTCGACCCGAACCAGTGCGGTACCCGGGTGTCGAACTCGGCGGCCTCCCCCGCCGTGAGCACCACGTCGTGCTCGCCCAGCACCAGGCGCAGCCTCCCGGACAACACGTACAGCCACTCGTAGCCCTCGTGCGTCCGGGGATCCGGCTCCTGCCTGCGCTTCGGTTCGAGGACCTTGTAGGCCTGCAGGCCGCCGGGCTGGCGGGTGAGCGGCCAGTGGGTGCGGCCGCCCATCACGATCGGCTTGGACCGCACGCGCGGATCACCGGTCGGCGGGGCGCCGACCAGCTCGTCCAGCGCCACCTGGTGGGCGCGCGCGATCGGCAGCAGCAGTTCCAGACTGGGTTTACGCAGGCCGGACTCCAGCCGCGAGAGGGTGCTGACGGAGATGCCGGTGGTCTCGGAGAGCGCCGCCAGGGTCACCTCCCGGTCCTTGCGCATCTGCCGCAGCCGGGGGCCCACGCCCGCGAGTACCTCGTCCGTCGTCATGGCCGTATTGCAGTTTCGGCAACGTTGTTTGTCAATCCCGCGGGGCCGGGCGACGCTCGGCAGCGGAGGTGGTCACATGACCGAGAAGTACGCAGTGGTCGTCATCGGCGGGGGCACGGCGGGCCTGTCCGCCGCGCTGGTGCTGGGACGGGCCCGGCACCGCACGCTGGTGATCGACGCAGGTGAGCCGCGCAACGCGCCCGCCGCGCACATGCAGGGCTACCTGTCCCGGGACGGCATGCCGCCCGCCGAGTTCCTGGCCGCCGGCCGGGAGGAGATCGCGCGCTACGGCGTGGAGCTCGTACGGGACCGGGTGGTGGAGGTGGAGAAGGGCGCGGACTTCACAGTGGTGGCGGCCGGCGGCCGGAGCGTGCGGGCCCGGCGGCTCGTCGTGGCCACGGGTCTGAAGGACGAGCTGCCCGCGGTGCCCGGGGTCGCCGAGCGATTCGGCCGGGACGTGCTGCACTGCCCCTTCTGCCACGGCTGGGAGGTGCGCGACCAGCCGTTCGGGGTGCTGGCCACGAGCCCGGCGAGCGTGCACCAGGCGCTGATGGTGTCCCAGTGGTCGAAGGACGTGCGGTTCTTCCTGCACACGGTCGCCGAGGAGGAACTGTCCGACGAGGATCTGCGCCGGCTCGCCGCGGCCGGGGTGGATGTGGTGCCCGGGGAGGTCGCGGAGCTGGTGACCGAGGACGACCGGCTCACCGGCGTCCGGCTCGCGGGAGGTACGACGCACCCCCGCTCGGTGCTCTTCACCGCCCCGCGGGCCGTACCGCAGACCGGCCTGCTGGAGCGGCTCGGGGCCGAGCTGCACGAGACGCCGTTCGGCGCGTATCCGGTCGTCGACGCGACCGGCCTGACGACCGTGCCCGGCGTGTGGGCCGCGGGCAACGCCGTCGGCTTCGCCGAGCAGGTTGTGCACGCGGCGAGCGGCGGGTACCGGGCGGCGTCCGCGATCGTCGGGGACCTGCTGATGACGGACCTCGACGCGGCAGTGCGGCGGCAGAGCCCCGCGTGACCACGCGACGCTCACCGGGCCCCGGCCCGGGTCAGGACAGGCGCAGATCGATCCAGGGAACGGTTTCGCCCGGCAGCACATACCGCTCGATCTCGACGAAGCCGTGCGTGCGGGCGAACCGCAGCCCGTCCTCGTTCGAGGACAGGACCACCGTTTCGATCACCCTGGCTCCCGACTGCCGTGCCCGGTCCAGCCCGCGCGCATAGAGCTCCCCGCCGAATCCCTGCCCGCGGTGGGGGCCGAGCACGCGGGCGATCACCGTGGCCGTCGCGGTGTCGTCCGCCGGCGGGCGTACGGTGCTGCAGCCCACGAGCACATCACCGAGGTGGGCGACTTCCAGGTGATGGCGCTCGGCCCGGTCGCGCACGTCGTCCATCGACAGATGGTGCGTGGGAATGACCGTGTTGTGGACGTGCTGCCAGTCCCAAAGCGCGCTGTCGTCGTCAGGCCGGCGGATGCGGAGTTCGGGCATCGCAGCAGAACAACCCGCGTGCGCCGGGTACGTCAACTGGTCTGCTGCCGCGCCGCCGAAGCGGGGCGGGGCCGATGCCGCACGCCCGGCGAAGCCGTGCCGGGGCCGACGGACCCGGTCGCCCAGGTGTAGAGGCCCCCTCCGGGGTGCACCATGGCTGCATGCTGCTGCACCGGCTGGCCCGAGTGTCCCGGGAGGTCGCCGCCACCTCGGCGCGGTCCCGGAAGACGGCCCTGCTCGCGGAGCTCTTCCGGGACGCCGAGGCGCAGGACGTGCCGATCGTCATCCCGTACCTGGCGGGACGGCTGCCGCAGGGGCGGATCGGCGTCGGCTGGAAGGTGCTGAGCCGCCCGGTCGCCCCGGCGGCCGAGCCGGGTCTGACCGTGCGGGACGTGGACGCCCGGCTCGCGGAGCTCGCCGCGGTGTCCGGTCCGGGTTCCCAGGCGGAACGGACCCGGCTGGTCGCGGAGTTGATGGGCGCGGCCACCGAGACCGAGCAGCGGTTCCTGCTCGGCCTGCTCACCGGCGAGGTCCGGCAGGGCGCCCTGGACGCGGTGGCGGTCGAGGGACTGGCCCAGGCGACGGGTGCGCCTTCCGCGGACGTACGGCGGGCCGTGATGCTCGCGGGTTCCCTCCAGACGGTGGCCGAGGCGCTGCTCGCGGACGGCCCCGCCTGCCTCGACCGCTTCCGTCTCACCGTGGGCCGCCCGGTGCTGCCGATGCTGGCGCACAGCGCCTCCTCGGTGGCCGAGGCGGTCGACAAGCTGGGCGCCTGCGCGGTGGAGGAGAAGCTGGACGGCATCCGCGTCCAGGTGCACCGCGACGGCGACACCGTGCGGCTCTACACCCGCACCCTGGACGACATCACCGACCGTCTGCCCGAAGTGACGGCCGCCGCACTGGAGTTGCGGGGCGAGCGGTTCATCCTGGACGGCGAGGTGATCTCCTTCGACGAGGGCGGGCGCCCCCGCTCCTTCCAGGAGACCGCCGGCCGGGTCGGCTCCCGCACGGACGTGGCGACGGCCGCCCGCGCGGTGCCGGTCTCCCCCGTCTTCTTCGACGCGCTGTCCGTCGACGGCCATGACCTGCTCGACCTGCCCTTCGCCGAGCGGCACGCCGAGCTGGCCCGCCTGGTGCCCGAGCCGATGCGGGTGCGGCGCACGCTGGTGTCCGGGCCGGACGACACGCCCGCGGCGGAGGAGTTCCTGGCCGAGACCCTGAAGCGCGGCCACGAGGGCGTCGTCGCCAAGGCGCTCGACGCCCCCTACAGCGCGGGGCGGCGCGGCGCCTCCTGGCTGAAGGTCAAACCCGTCCACACCCTCGACCTGGTCGTGCTGGCCGCCGAGTGGGGCCACGGCCGCCGCACCGGCAAGCTCTCCAACCTCCACCTGGGCGCCCGCACCGCCGACGGCGGCCTCGCCATGCTCGGCAAGACCTTCAAGGGCATGACCGACGCGATGCTCACCTGGCAGACCGAACGGCTCCAGCAACTCGCCGTCGAGACCACCGGCTACGTGGTGACCGTTCGTCCGGAACTCGTCGTCGAGATCGCCTACGACGGACTGCAGCGCTCCACCCGCTACCCGGCCGGCGTGACCCTGCGTTTCGCCCGGGTGGTCCGCTACCGGGAGGACAAGCGCCCGGAGGACGCCGACACGGTCGAGACGCTGCTGGCGGCTCATCCGGAGGTGAAGCCGTGAAGCGCAGTGCGGGTCTGCTGCTCTTCCACACCACGGACCACGGCCTCGAAGTACTGCTCGGGCACATGGGCGGCCCGTTCTTCGCCCGGCGCGACGCCGGGGCGTGGACCGTCCCCAAGGGCGAGTACGAGCCGGACGAGCCCGCCTGGGAGGCCGCCCGGCGCGAGTTCCGGGAGGAAGTGGGGCTGGCCCCGCCCGACGGCGAGGCCATCGACCTCGGCGAGGTCCGGCAGACAGGCGGCAAGATCGTCACGGCCTGGGCGGTCCGGGCGGATCTCGACCCGGCGGCGATCGTGCCCGGCACGTTCCGGACGGAGTGGCCGCCGCGCTCCGGGCGGCTCCAGGAGTTCCCCGAGCTGGACCGGGTGGCGTGGTTCGGGCTCGACCGGGCCCGCGCGCTGATCGTCAAGGCGCAGGCGGCGTTTCTCGACCGGCTTGCGGAGCACTCGCCCTGAGGAGACGCTCCCGCGTTGCGGTCCCCACCGCCGCGCGGGAAGGTCGAGACACAGCCCGCTCCGAGGGAGGTCAGCCATGCCCATCGCAACGGTGAACCCGGCGAACGGCGAGACGCTCAAGACGTACGAGGCCATGGACGAGCAGGAGATCGAGCGCCGGCTCCAGCTCGCGGAGGCCACGTTCCGCACGTACCGGACGACGACCTTCGACGAGCGCGCCCGGCTGCTGCACCGGGCCGCCGACCTCCTCGAAGAGGACCAGCAGGACATCGCCCGCGTGATGACCACCGAGATGGGCAAGCCGATCCAGCAGGCCCGCGCCGAGGCGGCGAAGTGCGCCAAGGCGATGCGCTGGTACGCCGACCACGCCGAGGAACTGCTCGCCGACGAGGAGCCGGCCGACTCCGACGTGAAGGACTCCGGAGCCTCCCGCGTCCGGGTGCGCTACCGCCCGCTCGGGCCGGTGCTCGCGGTGATGCCGTGGAACTTCCCGCTGTGGCAGGTGGTCCGTTTCGCCGCTCCCGCGCTGATGGCGGGCAACGTGGGCCTGCTCAAGCACGCCTCGAACGTCCCGCAGACCGCCCTCTACCTGGAGGATCTCTTCCACCGTGCGGGCTTCACCGAGGGCACCTTCCAGACCCTGCTGATCGGCTCCGCCGCGGTCGACGAGATCCTGCGCGACGAGCGGGTCAAGGCCGCCACCCTCACGGGCAGCGAGCCCGCGGGGCGCGCGGTCGCCTCCACCGCCGGGGAGATGATCAAGAAGACGGTGCTGGAGCTGGGCGGCAGCGACCCGTTCGTCGTGATGCCCTCCGCCGACATCGACCGGGCCGCGAAGGTCGCGGTGACCGCGCGGGTGCAGAACACCGGGCAGTCCTGCATCGCCGCGAAGCGGTTCATCGTGCACACGGACGTCTACGACGCCTTCGCCGAGCGGTTCGCCGACGGCATGAAGGCGCTGAAGGTCGGCGACCCCCTGGCCGACGACACCGAGGTCGGGCCGCTCTCCAGCGAGCAGGGGCGGCGTGATCTGGAGGAGCTGGTCGACGACGCGGTGCGCAGCGGGGCGCAGGTGCTGTGCGGTGGCGCACGGCCGGACGGGCCGGGCTGGTACTACGCGCCGACGATCCTCGCCGGCATCACCCGGGAGATGCGGATCCATCGGGAGGAGGCGTTCGGGCCGGTCGCCACGCTGTACCGGGCGGCCGACCTGGACGAGGCCGTACTGATCGCGAACGATTCGCCGTTCGGACTGAGTTCGAACGTGTGGACGCGGGACGAGGACGAGGTCGACCGGTTCGTACGGGATCTGGAGGCCGGCGGGGTGTTCTTCAACGGCATGACGGCGTCCCATCCGGCGTTCCCGTTCGGCGGTGTGAAGCGGTCCGGGTACGGGCGTGAGCTGTCCGGGCACGGAATCCGGGAGTTCTGCAACATCACCACTGTTTGGCATGGTGCGTGAGTGTTGCGGGGCTACGATCCCGTCTGTGAACCGCGAAGTGACTCTGCCTCTGATCGTCGACGACCGCGGGACCCTGCAGGTGGCTGCGGCGGATGTCAGCAAGCTGTTGCGGACCGTGGGGGGTCGGTGGGTGCGGCTGGTGGAGGGCGGGGAGTCGGGGCTGGACGAGGACACGGTCGCCGAGTTGGCCATCGAGCTGGCGAAACTGGCCGATCGGATCGATGTGGCCTGTATCGCGCACAGCAGTGGGGGCGCGACCTGAGTCGTGCGGGTGCGGGTGTGTGGGGGCTTGTCGCGCAGTTCCCCGCGCCCCTAGGGAGTCTTACTCAGCGCGCTCCAGAACATCGCCTCGTATGCCTGGAGCATGCGGCCGTAGGTGTGAGCTCGCTTCTCGTCGAGACGCCCGGCGTCCACAGCCGCCTCCACCGCTGCCGTCGCCAGCCGGTCCAGGTCCGATGACGGCTCCGCGAAGAAGTCGAAGAAGGCGCAGGCCTCGTCGGTGAAACCGTAGTGCTCGCGCAGTGCGGTGGCGATGGTCGCGCAATAGCCGCCCCACGCCGAGAAGTTGGCCGTCAGGGCCAGGACCGCGTCCGCCGGTGCGGCGTTGAGCGCCAGCCAGGCCACGTACGCGGGGTACGCCTGGCAGCCGGGAAGCGGCTCGTACGACGTCTCCTGCGCGCCGCACGCCCGTGCGAAGGCGACCAGTCGCTCGCCCGCCAGCGCCTCGCCCTGCGCGAGGGTCGTGAAGAAGGCCGCGGCCTCCGGATCGGCCGCCGCGGAGCGGACGGCCAGGTACTCGAACGCCCCCCGGTCCGCGGGGATCACCCAGGTCTGTTCCAGGGCGAGCGCGGCGAGGGTGGTGCGGGATGCCGTACCGGCGGCGATCCGGGGGACCAAGGGGTTGGCCTCCGGGTCCGGGGCGAGGGCCGCCGTGGTCGTCCGCAACAGGTCCGGGGCCGAGTGCGTCATCGCTTCCTCCGTCGTCGAGGTGTCGGGACGAGCCTGGCACGGCGTCCCCGGTACGGAGCAGTCCGGCGCGAAGCCGGCGTGCCCGCACGGGTTCTCCAACCCGACGGACACGCCGACGATGCCCTTCGGGGCAGTGCTAGCGGATGGGCACGCCGGCGAGGGTCCGGGCGATCACCAGGCGCTGGATCTCGCTGGTGCCCTCGAAGATGGTGTAAATGGCCGCGTCCCGGTGCATGCGCTCGACCGGGTACTCCCGGGTGTAGCCGTTGCCGCCGAGGATCTGGATCGCCTGGGCCGTGACCTTCTTGGCCGTCTCGCTCGCGAACAGCTTGGACATCGAGCCCTCGGCCGCGGTGAACGGCTTGCCGTTGACCGCCATCCAGGAGGCCCGCCAGACGAGGAGCCGGGCCGCGTCGATGGACGTGCGCATGTCGGCGAGCTGGAACGCCACGCCCTGGTTGTCGACGATCGGCCGCCCGAACTGCTCCCGGGTGGTGGCGTAGTCGAGGGCGACCTCGTACGCGGCCCGGGCGGTTCCGACGGCCATGGCGCCGACGGCCGGGCGCGAGGCCTCGAAGGTGGCCATCGCCGCGTTCTTCACGCGCTCCCCGCCCTGCCTGGCCTTCTCCCGGGCGCGGGCGAGCCGCTCGTCGAGCTTCTCCTTGCCGCCGAGCAGGCAGGATCCGGGCACCCGCACGTTGTCCAGGACGACCTCTGCGGTGTGCGAGGCGCGGATGCCGTGCTTCTTGAACTTCTGGCCCTGGGACAGCCCCTCGGTGCCCGGCGGGATGATGAACGAGGCGTGGCCCTTGGAGCCGAGCTCGGGATCGACGACCGCGACCACGACGTGGACGTTGGCGATGCCGCCGTTGGTCGCCCAGGTCTTGGTGCCGTTGAGCACCCACTCGTCCTTGGCCTCGTCGTACACGGCCCGGGTGCGCATGGAGGCCACGTCGGAGCCGGCGTCGGGCTCGGAGGAGCAGAACGCGGCGACCTTGACATCGTTGGCGTCGCCGTACATCTGGGGGATCCAGGTGCCGATCTGCTCCTCGGTACCGTTGGCGAGGACGCCGACGGCGGCGAGGCCGGTGCCGACGATGGACAGGGCGATGCCCGCGTCGCCCCAGAACAGCTCCTCCATCGCCATGGGGATGCCGAGGCCGGTCGGGTCGAAGTACTGCTGGGCGTAGAAGTCCAGGGAGTAGATGCCGACCTTGGCGGCCTCCTGGATGACCGGCCAGGGAGTCTCCTCACGCTCGTCCCATTCGGCGGCCGCGGGGCGGATCACATCGGCCGCGAAGCCGTGGATCCAGTCCCGGACCTCCTTCTGTTCGTCGTTGAGCTCCATGGTGAACTCGGCCATGTCGTCCCCTCCAGCTGTACACGTGCATGTTACTTGCGGTAACAGCAGTCTGTTACCGGTGGGTAGTCGAAGTCAACTCCTACCGACCGGTCGGCACCCGTCCGGCGTCCTGGGCATGCTTCAGTGTTAGTTTGCGCAGGCGTTATCGAAACAGCACGGGTGGGGAGAGACCATGGACACCACGCAGCGGACCGATCAGCAACGGTCCGCCGATCGCCGTCGGCGTGAGCTGCTGGAAGCCGCCGACCGAGTGGTGCTGCGCGACGGCCCGCAGGCCTCGATGAACGCGATCGCGGCGGAAGCCGGCATCACCAAGCCCATTCTCTACCGGCACTTCGGCGACAAGGGCGGACTTTACGCAGCCCTTGCCATGCGGCACACCGACGCCCTGCTGGACTCGCTGCGGGCGGCGCTGGACGCGCCGGCGGACCGGCGGGAGCGGGTCGAGGCGACGCTGGACACCTACCTCGCGGCGATCGAGGCGCGGCCCCAGGTGTACCGGTTCCTGATGCACCCGGCGGAGGGGAGCCAGCCGGGCGATTCGGGCTTCGATGTCGGCAAGCACAGTGCGCCGTTGCTGCGGCGGATGGGTGAGGAACTGGCGCAGGTCATCGAGGAGCGGCTGGATCTCGGGCCGGGCGGGCAGCAGCTCGCTCGCGTGTGGGGGCACGGGATCGTCGGCATGATGCATGCGGCCGGGGACTGGTGGCTGGGGGAACGGCCCTGTTCTCGTGCGGAGTTGGTGCGGAGTCTGGCGGATCTGCTGTGGGGGCGTCTTGCGGCGGCCGGGGACAGGGTCGGGGGTCCGGGGTTCTGACCGTTGTGGTTCGGCTGACCGCCCGTGGGCGTTGTTCGCGCCCACGTGGCGGAGCCGCAGTTGAGCACAGCCCCGCGCCCCTGAGGAGTCACCCCACCCGGCGCCATGAAGCCCTGGCCACTTGGCGCATCAGTCTGCGGTGGCGCCAGCCGCTCAGGTGGTCCGCGTAGATGCGGCCTTCCAAGTGATCGCACTCGTGCTGCAGGCAGCGGGCGAAGAAGCCCGTGCCGTGGACGGTGACCGGGTCGCCGGTCACCGTGAAGCCCTCGACCACCGCGTGGTCGTAGCGTTCCGTGCCCGCTTCCAGGCCCGGCAGGGACAGGCAGCCCTCCGGGCCCCGGATCACCACGCCGTCCGCCTCGGTCAGGCGGGGGTTGATCACATGGCCCACATGGCGGACGTCCTCGTCGTCCGGGCAGTCGTAGACGAACACCCGCAGCGGCTCGCCGACCTGGTTTGCGGCGAGCCCGACGCCCTGGGCCGCGTACATGGTCGCGAACAAGTCCTCGACCAGCCGGGCCAGTTCGGGACCGAAGTCGGTGACCTCCGCGCAGGGCGCGTGCAGGGCGGGGTCGCCGTGCAGGGTGAGGGGTCTCACGCGGCCGTGGGTGCCGGGGATGGGGCTCTGTCGCATGGCGGCAAGAGTAAGGTCCTGTCGGTCCGCGCCTCCCACACGAGTTCGCCACAGTGCCGCGGTTCGGGAGTGCGAATGGATCTCGATAGGCTGAGGTCCACACCACGTGGCCGTCAGGCTTCAAGGCGCGGCGCGTACGCAAGGAGGATCGAGAACTGATGGCAGGCAACTCGGACCCGCTCTCGCCGCGGGCCAAGCTGGCCGTGACCGCGGGCAAGGCGGTCGCGGCGGCATCGCGCGCCGCAGGGCGCGGCAGCGGTTCGGTGATCGGCGGCCGGGTCGCGCTGAAACTCGACCCCGACCTCCTCGCCCGGCTCGCCCAGAACCTGGACGTGATCCTGGTCTCCGCGACGAACGGCAAGACCACCACCACCCGGCTCATCGCCGAGGCCCTGCGCGCGGCGGGACCGGTCGTCTCCAACGCGCTCGGCGCCAACATGCCGGCCGGCATCACCTCGGCCCTCGCCGGCAGCTCGGACGCCCGCTACGGCGTCATCGAGGTCGACGAGAAGTACCTCGCCGGCGTCGCCCGGGACACCGCCCCGAAGTGCATCGCCCTGCTCAACCTCTCGCGCGACCAGCTCGACCGGGCCGCCGAGACCCGCATGCTCGCCGAGAACTGGCGGGAGGGACTCGCGGGTTCCAAGGCCGTGGTCGTGGCCAACTGCGACGACCCGCTGGTGGTGTGGGCGGCGTCGTCCTCCCCCAACGTGATCTGGGTCGCCGCGGGGCAGATGTGGAAGGACGACGCCTGGTCCTGCCCGTCGTGCGGCGGCGTGATGCAGCGCCCGGGCGACGACTGGTTCTGCGGCGAGTGCGGCTTCCGCCGTCCGACGCCGAGCTGGGCGCTCTCCGGCGACCACGTGCTCGACCCGCACGGCTCGGCCTGGCCGATCCACCTCCAGCTGCCCGGCCGCGCCAACAAGGCCAACGCCGCCTCCTCGGCCGCCGTCGCCGCCGTGTTCGGGGTGCCGCCGCAGGTCGCGCTGGAGCGCATGTACCAGGTGCAGGCGGTGGCCGGGCGCTACGACGTCGTCCAGTTCCAGGGCCGTGACCTGCGACTGCTGCTCGCGAAGAACCCGGCCGGCTGGCTGGAGACGTTCTCCCTGATCGACCCGCCGCCCACCCCGGTCATCCTGTCGGTGAACGCGCGCTCCGCCGACGGCACCGACACCTCCTGGCTGTGGGACGTCGACTACTCGCGCCTGACCGGCCACCCGATCTGCGTCGTCGGCGACCGGCGGCTGGACCTGGCGGTGCGCCTGGAGGTCGCCGACCAGCACTTCCAGGTCTACGAGAACCTCGACCAGGCGGTGGCGGCGTGCCCGCCGGGCCGGATCGAGGTCATCGCCAACTACACGGCGTTCCAGGACCTGCGCCGCCGCGTCGGCAACTGAGCACGAGACGTCAGGGGACTTTTGTGAGCGACAACCAACTGCGCATCGTCTGGATCTATCCCGACCTGCTCAGCACCTACGGCGACCAGGGCAACGTCCTCGTAGTCGAGCGCCGGGCCCAGCAGCGCCGCCTGGACGTGGCCCGCCTGGACGTGCGCAGCGACCAGCCGATCCCGACCTCCGGCGACATCTACCTCATCGGCGGCGGCGAGGACCGGCCGCAGCGGCTCGCCGCCGAGCGGCTGCGCCGGGACGGCGGCCTGACCCGTGCCGTGGAGAACGGCGCCATCGTGTTCTCCGTGTGCGCCGGCTACCAGATCCTCGGCCACGAGTTCATCAACGACCTCGGTCAGCGCGAGCCCGGCCTCGGGCTGCTGGACGTGGTGTCGACGCGCGGCGAGGGCGCCCGCTGCGTCGGTGACGTGCTGGGCGACGTCGACCAGCGTCTCGGCCTGCCCCCGCTGACCGGCTTCGAGAACCACCAGGGCGTCACCCATCTGGGACCCACCGCCCGCCCCCTGGCCCAGGTGCGCTTCGGCAACGGCAACGGCACGGGCGACGGCACGGAGGGCGCGTACAACGACACCGTCTTCGGCACGTACATGCACGGTCCGGTACTCGCGCGCAACCCGCTGATCGCGGACCTGCTGCTGAAGCTGGCTCTCGACGTCAACGCGCTGCCGCCGACCGACGACCGCTGGTACGAGGCGCTGCGCAACGAGCGGATCGCCGCTGCTCAGCAGCCCGCTTAGGCACAGCGCCGCAGCGTGCCCGAGGTACGCGTCAACCTGCTGGTCAACAGCCCGTATGACGGCCCATCCGCACAGGTGAGCGGGGTCGTCCAGCAGGCGGACGCGTGCTTCGGTCCGGCCCCTCGATGCCGCTAGGGTGGCGGGGATTCCAGCCGGACAACGTGGTCCGGTCCCCGGCCCACGTTGAGAAGGTATTCGGGCTATGCGCATTGGTGTCCTCACGTCCGGCGGCGACTGCCCCGGCCTGAACGCCGTCATCCGGTCCGTCGTGCACCGCGCCGTCGTCGACCACGGCGACGAGGTCATCGGCTTCCGGGACGGCTGGAAGGGCCTCCTGGAGTGCGACTACCTCAAGCTCGACCTCGACGCGGTGGGCGGCATCCTCGCCCGTGGCGGCACGATCCTCGGGTCCTCCCGGGTCCAGCCCTCCCATCTGCGGGACGGTGTGGAGCGGGCCAGGGGCCATGTCGCCGAGCTCGGCCTCGACGCGATCATCCCGATCGGCGGCGAGGGCACCCTCAAGGCCGCCCGGCTGATGTCGGACAGCGGTCTGCCCGTCGTGGGCGTGCCGAAGACCATCGACAACGACATCGCCGTCACGGACGTCACCTTCGGCTTCGACACGGCCGTCGGGGTGGCGACCGAGGCCCTGGACCGGCTGAAGACCACCGCCGAATCGCACCAGCGGGTCCTGGTGGTCGAGGTCATGGGCCGTCACACCGGCTGGATCGCCCTGCACTCCGGCATGGCGGCCGGCGCGCACGCCATCGTCGTCCCCGAGCGGCCCTTCGACATAGAGGAACTGACCCGCCGGGTGGGCGAGCGGTTCGAGGCGGGCAAGCGCTTCGCGATCGTCGTCGCGGCGGAGGGGGCCAAGCCCCGGGCCGGGACCATGGAGTTCGACGAGGGCGGCAAGGACATCTACGGGCACGAGCGGTTCGCCGGGATCGCCCGGCAGCTGTCCGTGGAGCTGGAGGGACGGCTCGGGAAGGAAGCCCGGCCGGTGATCCTCGGCCACGTGCAGCGCGGCGGTACGCCGACCGCCTACGACCGGGTGCTGGCCACGCGGTTCGGGTGGCATGCGGTGGAGGCCGTGCACCGGGGGGAGTTCGGGCAGATGACCGCGCTGCGCGGGACCGACATCGTGATGGTGCCGCTGGCCGAGGCCGTCAAGACGCTGAAGACGGTGCCGGATGAGCGGTACGCCGAGGCGGAGACCGTTCTCTGAGGTTTCCGTAGTCGGCCGAGTGCGGGTGATTTCGTGGCTTGCCGCGCCCACGCGGCGGAGCCGCAGAGTGAACACAGCCCCGCGCCCCCAGGACGTAGAACCGCCCCCGGTCCCAAGGGTGACCGGGGGCGGTTCTACTCTTGGGGGCGGACAGACTGCTGCACACCCCCACGAAACAGGAGCCGGCGGAATGGATCACAGCGGGCACGGCATGACCATGGATCTGCCGCCGTTCACGCTGGGACGAGGGCTGGAGTGGTCGGCTGACCCGTTCTTCCTCGTCGCCTGCCTGGCCGGGCTGGCCCTGTACGGGTGGGGTGTCGTGCGGCTCGTCCGCCGCGGGGACAAGTGGCCCGTGGGACGGACGGTCGCCTTCGTCCTGGGCGTGCTGAGCATCATGCTCATGATGTGCACGCAGCTGAACGACTACGGCATGGTCATGTTCAGCGTGCACATGGTGCAGCACATGGTCATCAGCATGGTGTCGCCCATCCTCATCCTGCTCGGGGCGCCGATCACGCTGGCGCTGCGGGCGCTGCCGACCGCGGGGCGGGGGCGCAAGGGCCCGCGTGAACTGCTGCTGATGTTCCTGCACAGCCGGTACATGCGGATCATCACACACCCGGCGTTCACGATCCCGCTGTTCATCGCGAGCCTCTACGGGCTGTACTTCACGCCTCTCTTCGACACCTTGATGGGCTCCAAGCCGGGGCACATCGCCATGATGGTGCACTTCCTCGCCGTCGGTCTGGTGTTCTTCTGGCCGATCATGGGCGTCGACCCGGGCCCGCACCGCCCGGGCTATCTGATGCGCATGCTGGAGCTGTTCGCCGGCATGCCGTTCCACGCGTTCTTCGGGATCGCGCTGATGATGGCGTCCGAGCCGATGATCGGGACGTTCAAGAATCCGCCCGCCTCGCTCGGCATCGAGGCGCTCTCGGACCAGAACGCGGCGGGCGGCATCGCCTGGGCGTTCAGCGAGATCCCCTCCGTGCTGGTGCTGGTGGCCCTGCTGTTCCAGTGGTACGCCTCGGACCAGCGGCAGGCCAGGCGCGAGGACCGGGCCGCCGACCGCGACGGCGACAAGGAACTGGAGGCGTACAACGCCTATCTGGCCTCGTTGAACGCGCAGGGGCGCTGAAGACCTCTTCGGTACGGGCCGTGCGCGCCGGGCGTTCGCCGGGCACCATGGAGGAACCGAACCATGAGGAGGGTGTTGCGATGCCCGGTTCCACGAACGGTTCCAACTCGACGAAGACCATGGGAGCGCTCACATTGGGCGGGCTGGTCGTGGTGACGGCCTACACGGTGGCGCTCGGGAGCAACGGCTGGCTGTGGTTCGGCTGGGTCGTCCTGGGTCTGATCACGCTGGGGCTGGTGGTGACCACGCGCAGCACCTGACGGCTCACTCCCGGGGCAGCCGGCCCGCCGAGTGCACCCCCGGCTGGTACTTCGGGAGCCGGACGGTGATCTTCATGCCCGCGCCCGCGGCGGTCTCGATGACGAGGCCGTAGTCGTCGCCGTAGACCTGGCGGAGCCGGTCGTCGACGTTGGAGAGGCCGATGCCGCCCGAGGGGCTGACCTCGCGGGCGAGGATGCGGCGCAGCAGGCCGGGGTCCATGCCGGCACCGTCGTCCTCGATGACGACGAGGGCCTCGGCGCCCGCGTCCTGGGCGGTGATCTGGATGTGGCACTTGCCGGGGGAGACGGCCTTGCCCTCCAGGCCGTGCTTGACGGCGTTCTCGACGAGCGGCTGCAGGCACAGGAAGGGCAGGGTCACCGGCAGTACCTCCGGGGCTATCTGGAGGGTCACGGAGAGGCGGTCGCCGAAACGTGCCCGCACCAGGGCCAGGTAGTGGTCGATGGCGTGGAGTTCCTCGGCGAGCGTGGTGAAGTCGCCGTGCCGCCGGAACGAGTAGCGCGTGAAGTCGGCGAACTCCAGGAGCAGCTCGCGGGCGCGCTCGGGGTCGGTGCGGACGAACGAGGCGATCACCGCGAGCGAGTTGAAGATGAAGTGCGGGGAGATCTGGGCCCGCAGCGCCTTGATCTCGGCCTCGATGAGTCGGGTGCGGGACTGGTCGAGATCGGCCAGTTCCAGCTGGACCGACACCCAGCGGGCGACCTCACCGGCGGCCCGGACCAGTACCGCCGACTCGCGCGGCGCGCAGGCGACGAGGGCACCGTGCACCCGGTCGTCGACGGTGAGCGGGGCGACGACCGCCCAGCGCACCGAGCAGTCGAGGCTGTCGCAGGTGAGCCGGAAGGCTTCACCCCGGCCGGTCTCCAAGGGGCCCGCGAGGCGTTCCATGATCTCGGTGCGGTGGTGGGCGCCGTCGCCGTCCCAGACCAGGACCTGCCCCTGGTCGGTGAGGCAGAGGGCGTCCGTGCCGAGCAGGGAACGCAGTTTGCGGGCGGACTTGCGGGCCGTCTCCTCCGTCAGGCCGGCCCGCAGCGGAGGCGCGGCGAGGGAGGCGGTGTGCAGGGTCTCGAAGGTGGCGTGCTCGACGGGGGTGCCGAGGCCGGCGAGGCTCTTGGCGCGTGCGGTGCGCCGGCCGAGCCAGACCCCCAGGGCGAGCACCGGGAGCACGGCGACGCACAGGCCTGCCAGGAACCCGTTCATGCCGGCACCTCCGTACGCAGTTCCTCGGGCAGGTGGAAGCGGGCCAGGACCGCGGCCGTGCCGGGCGGGACCCGGCCGGGCGTGGCCAGGGAGACCAGGACCATGGTGAGGAAGCCCAGCGGCACCGACCACAGGGCGGGCCAGGCGAGCAGGGCGTGCAGGGGGGCGCCCTCGCCCGGGTAGCCCGCCATGGTCGCGGCGACGGCGAGCAGCGCGGAACCGCCGCCGACGAGCATCCCGGCGGCGGCGCCGGGCGGGGTCAGCCGCCGCCACCAGATGCCGAGGACGAGCAGCGGGCAGAACGAGGACGCCGACACGGCGAAGGCGAGCCCGACGGCGTCGGCGACCGGCAGCCCGCCGACCAGGACGCTCGCCGCGAGGGGCACGGCCATCGCGAGGACCGTCCCGAGCCGGAAGTGCCGGACCCCCCGGGACGGCAGGACGTCCTGGGTGAGAACGCCCGCGACCGCCATGGTCAGCCCCGAGGCCGTCGAGAGGAACGCGGCGAAGGCGCCCCCGGCGACCAGCGCGCCCAGCAGGTCGCCGCCCACTCCCCCGATCATGCGGTCGGGCAGCAGGAGGACGGCGGCGTCCGGGTCGCCGGTGAGGGTGAGTTCAGGGGCGTAGAGGCGGCCGAGGGCGCCGTAGAGGGGTGGCAGGAGGTAGAAGGCGCCGATCAGGCCGAGGACCGCGACGGTGGTGCGGCGGGCGGCGACGCCGTGCGGGCTGGTGTAGAAGCGGACCACGACGTGCGGCAGGCCCATGGTGCCGAGGAACGTGGCGAGGATCAGCCCGTAGGTGGCGTACAGCGGGCGTTCCTCGCGGCTCTCGGCCTGGGACGGGGACAGGTCGCCGCCGCCGCCGCGCTCGGCCCGGGGGACGGGGGCGCCCGCGGCGAAGGTGAGGCGGGTGCCGCTGTCGATGCGGTGGGTGCCGACGGGGAGTTCCAGGCGGGTGCCGGTGTGCGTCCGGCCGTCGACGGTGCCGGTCACCGTGACGGTCAGCGGCCGGTCGAGGGTGAGGTCGATGCTGTCGTCGACCCGGACGACGCGCTGCTCGCGGAAGGTGGCCGGTTCGTCGAAGGCGTGCCGGGGTGCTCCGTCGCTCTGCCAGGTGAGGACCAGGAAGAGAGCGGGGACGAGCAGGGCGGTGAGCTTCAGCCAGTACTGGAAGGCCTGCACGAAGGTGATGCTGCGCATGCCGCCGGCGGCGACGATGGCGGTGACGACGACGGCGACGATCACTCCGCCGAGCCAGTCGGGCGCACCGGTCAGCACGGTCAGGGTCAGTCCGGCGCCCTGGAGCTGGGGCAGCAGGTACAGCCAGCCGACACCGACGACGAACGCACCGGCGAGCCGCCGTACGGCCTGGGAGGCGAGGCGGGCCTCGGCGAAGTCGGGGAGCGTGTAGGCGCCGGAGCGGCGCAGCGGGGCGGCGACGAAGAGCAGTAGGACCAGGTATCCGGCGGTGTAGCCGACCGGGTACCAGAGCATGTCGGGGCCCTGGACCAGGACGAGGCCCGCTATGCCCAGGAAGGAGGCGGCGGAGAGGTACTCGCCGCTGATGGCGGCGGCGTTGAGGCGGGGTCCGACGGTGCGGGAGGCGACGTAGAAATCGGAGGTGGTACGGGAGATGCGCAGGCCGAAGGCGCCGACGAGGACCGTCGCGACGACGACGAGGGCGACGGCGGGGATGGCGTAGCTGGAGTTCATCGGTTCGGCTTCAGCGGTCCTCGACGAGGCGTACGAAGTCGCGCTCGTTGCGCTCGGCGCGGCGGACGTACCAGCGGGCGAGCAGGACCAGGGGGACGTAGAGGCCGAAGCCGAGGACGGCCCACTCCAGGCGGCGGGCGTCGGGCATCGCCGCGAAGAGCAGCGGGAGCGGACCGACGAGCAGGCCGAGGACGGCGAAGACGGTGAGGGCGGCGCGCAGTTGGGTGCGCATCAGGGAGCGGACGTAGGTGTGGCCGAGGGTGGTCTGCTCGTCGATCTCGGTGCGCGGGCGGTAGTAGCCGGAGGAGGCCCGGCTGCTCTGGCGGGGCGGGCCGGTGACGACGACGCGGCGTTCGGTGTGGTCCTGGGGCACCGTCACGGCCTCCTCATGAGCAGGTCGCGCAGTTCGCGCGTGTGGCGGCGGCTGACCTGGAGTTCTTCGGAGCCGATGAGGACGCTGACGGTACCCGCGTCGAGGCGGAGTTCGCCGATGTGGCGCAGGGCGACGAGGTGGCGGCGGTGGATGCGGACGAAGCCGCGCGCGCGCCAGCGCTCCTCCAGGGTGGACAGCGGGATGCGCACCAGGTGGCTGCCCTTGTCGGTGTGCAGGCGCGCGTAGTCGCCCTGGGCCTCGACGTGGGTGATGTCCTCGACGGCGACGAAACGGGTCACGCCGCCGAGTTCCACGGGTATGTGGTCCGGGTCGGGTTCGTGCACGGGGATGTGCGGGGCAGCGCCGCGCAGCTCGGCGGCCCGGCGGACGGCCTCGGCGAGGCGCTCCTTGCGGACCGGTTTGAGTACGTAGTCGACGGCCTTGAGGTCGAAGGCCTGCACGGCGAAGTCCTCGTGGGCGGTGACGAACACGACGAGCGGCGGCCGGGCGAAGCCGGTGAGCAGCCGGGCGAGGTCGAGGCCGTCGAGGCCGGGCATCTGGATGTCGAGGAAGACGACGTCGATGGCCTCGGGCCCGCCCGGGCCGGACTCCAGGGCGCGGTTCATGCGGCGCAGCGCCTCGGTGGCGTCGCCGGCGCCCTCCGCGCTGCCGATGCGGGGATCGGCGTGCAGGAGGTAGAGCAGCTCCTCCAGGGAGGGGCGTTCGTCGTCGACAGCCAGGGCGCGCAGCATGAACCCGGAGTGTAGGGGTCATCCCCGCTGTCCGGACACGTGGATACAGTGCCCGCATGAACAGCAGGTCGTCCACGCCGTTCGACGAACTCGACCGGAAGATCATCACCGCGTTGATGGCGAACGCGAGGACGTCGTTCGCCGAGATCGGCACGGCGATCGGGCTGTCGGCCACGGCGGTCAAGCGGCGGGTCGACCGGCTGCGCGAGACGGGTGTGATCACCGGGTTCTCGGCGACGGTGAAGCCGTCGGCGCTCGGCTGGCGCACGGAGGCCTACGTCGAGGTGTACTGCGAGGGCGCCGCCCCGCCGCGGCGGCTGGCCGAGGTCGTGCGCGACTACCCGGAGATCGCCGCGGCGATGACCGTGACCGGCGGGGCGGACGCGTTGCTGCATGTCCGGGCGCGGGACGTGGAGCACTTCGAGGAGGTGCTGGAGCGGATCCGGCAGGAGCCGTTCATCCGGAAGACGATCAGCGTGATGGTGCTGTCCCATCTGCTGCCGGAGAGCCCGGAGGCCGGCGCGAGCCATCCGGCCCCGGAGGGGGCTTCGGGCGGCGCAGCAGACGTGCGCTGAGCGGAGGTAAGACGCAGCGTTCCTGCGCGAACGCGCAATCTTTGTTTCTTGTCGCGCACCTCCGCCAGTTTCTACCGTTGTGTCAACCCCCAGTCACACACCGTGAGGAAGCGGAGGGACCCCTCTGTGCCCGACTCCCGTGTGCCGCGCCGGCGGCGCTATCTCGTCTGCGAACCCAGACACTTCGCCGTGCAGTACGCGATCAACCCGTGGATGCATCCCGACGAACCCGTCGATGTGCTCCGCGCCCTGGACCAGTGGCAGGCGATGGTCGACACCTACCGTGCCCACGGCCATACCGTGGACAGTGTGAAACCCGTTCCCGGCCTGCCCGACATGGTTTTCGCCGCGAACGCGGCGGTCGTCGTCGACGGCCGCGTCTTCGGCTCGCTCTTCCACGCGCCCGAGCGCCGTCCCGAGTCCGTGCCGTACGAGGCGTGGTTCAAGGCGGAGGGCTACGAGGTGTACCACCCCGAGTCGGTGTGCGAGGGCGAGGGCGACCTGGTGCCGGCCGGCCGCTGGATCCTGGCCGGGACGGGCTTTCGTACGACCCGGGAGGCCCACAGCGAGGTGCAGGAGTACTTCGGGATGCCGGTGATCAGCCTGACGCTGGTGGATCCGTACTTCTATCACCTGGACACGGCACTGTTCGTCCTCGACGAGGGGCACGACGGGAACATCGCCTACTACCCCGAGGCGTTCTCGCCGGGCAGCCGTGAGGTGCTGGCCCGGCTGTACCCGGACGCGGTGCTCGCCACCCGCGAGGACGCGATGGCGTTCGGGCTCAACTCCGTCTCCGACGGGCGCCACGTGTTCATCTCGCCGGGGGCGACGGGCCTGGCCGAACAGCTGGCCGGCCGTGGCTACGTCCCCGTCCCCGTCGACCTGTCCGAGTTCCAGAAGGCCGGTGGCGGCATCAAGTGCTGCACCCAGGAGATCCGGGAGATCCGCTCATGACCGCACCCGTCCGCACCGAGGACCCGCAGGAGAGCCGTGGCTCGCGGGAGACCCGTGGCTCGCAGGAGCTGATCCGCGCGGAGGAGCCGGTCCTCGCACACAACTACCACCCGCTGCCGGTGGTCGTCGCCCGTGCCGAGGGCACCTGGGTGGAGGACGTGGAGGGGCGGCGCTACCTCGACATGCTGGCCGGCTACTCGGCCCTCAACTTCGGCCACCGGCACCCGGCGCTGATCGAGGCGGCCCACCGCCAGCTCGACCGGCTGACGCTCACCTCCCGCGCCTTCCACAACGACCGGCTCGCCGAGTTCGCGGAGCGGCTGGCCGCGCTGACCGGCATGGACATGGTCCTGCCCATGAACACCGGCGCGGAGGCGGTGGAGAGCGGCGTGAAGGTGGCCCGAAAGTGGGCCTACGACGTCAAGGGCGTCCCGGACGGCCGGGCGACGATCGTCGTGGCGGCGGACAACTTCCACGGCCGTACGACGACGATCGTCAGCTTCTCGACGGACGAGACGGCCCGGGCGGGCTTCGGGCCCTTCACACCGGGTTTCCGGGTGGTGCCGTACAACGACCTGGCCGCGATGGAGGCGGCCATCGACGAGACGACGGCCGCCGTGCTGATCGAGCCCATCCAGGGCGAGGCGGGGGTGATCATCCCCGACGAGGGCTATCTGGCCGGTGTGCGGGAACTGACCCGCCGCAAGGAGTGTCTGTTCATCGCGGACGAGATCCAGTCCGGGCTCGGCCGCACGGGCCGCACGCTGGCGGTCGAGCACGAGCCGGTGGTGCCGGACGTGCTGCTGCTGGGCAAGGCGCTGGGCGGCGGCATCGTGCCGGTGTCGGCGGTGGTCGGGCGCCGGGAGGTGCTCGGGGTGCTGCATCCGGGTGAGCACGGCTCCACCTTCGGCGGCAATCCGCTGGCCGCTGCCGTCGGTACGGCGGTGGTGGAACTGCTGGAGACGGGCGAGTTCCAGCGCCGGGCGGCCGAGCTCGGCATGATCCTGCGTGACGGTCTGACGGGGCTGGTCGGCAAGGGCGTCGTCGGCTTCCGCTCGCGCGGCCTGTGGGCGGGCGTCGACGTCGACCCCGCGCTCGGCACCGGTCGCGAGATCAGCGAACGCCTGATGCGCGAGGGAGTCCTGGCGAAGGACACCCACGGCTCCACGATCCGCCTGGCCCCGCCCCTCACCATCACGGGCGAGGAGCTGACGGGGGCCCTCGCGGCGCTGGAGAAGGCGCTGGGCTGAGGAGCCCGGTGATCACCTGGTGGGGAGCGACGTCCACGACGTGGACGGGGCTCCCCACCCGGGTGCTGCGCGGGCTGTACCGGGGGCGCCGGAGGAGGAGCGCGGGCTGTACCGGGTGCGCTGGAGGAGGAGCTTCAGGCGTCGGTGACAGCGAGCGGGCACACCGTACGGACCGTGGGAGCGCCTGCCGCTGCCACCGCTCCGCGACCCCGCGTCGACATCGCGGGGGGCCTGACGCAGCCCGAACCGGCCAGGGCCCAGTACCGACGATGCCCGCGCCACCGTCCTGCCGCCGCTCACCGGCCCGGGCACCCACGGCACCACCCGCGAGCGCCGGGCGCCGACCCGAACCGAGGCGAACGCCCGGGCCATGTGCCCGGGACAGGCGGCCGGGCGCGTCGGCGCGACAGGCGTCGGACGCAGCCCGAGCCGAGGAGGGCCCGGGACCGACGTCGCCGGTGCTGCTGCGGACGACCGGCACCTGCTGACGACCGGCGGCCCGCGAGTCGGCACGGCAGAGGGCCTGACGCAGGCCGAACCGGGCAGGGCCCGGTGCCGGCGGCGGACGGCTGCCACTGCCGCTGTCGCTGTCGCTGTCGCTGTCGCGGACGGTGGCGCTGACAGGGAGACCGGGCGCGGATCGAGCCGAGCAGGGCCGCATCCGTGCCGGCCTCGCCGTCCGTCCTTCGTCGCCCCCTCCGAGCGGAGCCGGCCGCCCCGACCGGCCCTGCACAAGCCGCCCGCTCTCGCCGGAAGGGTGAAGATTGGGGCAAGAGGTGGTAGACCACTCTCAGCGACAGAGAGGTCGGCCGTGGGCGCAGACGAGGTGTACGACGTTGCCCGGCAGCGGTTCGATGTGGCCGACGCGGCGCCCCTGTTGCTCGATCCGCAGGGCGTGGTGACGGGCTGGACCAGCGGTGCCCGGCGACTGCTGGCGTACCCGGCTTCGGAGGCGGTCGGCAGGAAGCTGGCCGATCTGCTGGTCGCCGAGGACGCGCAGCGCGTGCCGGACCTGGTCGAGCGGTGCCGCAGGGACGGCGGCTGGACGGGGCTGCTGACGGTCCGCCACAGGGACGGGCGGCCGGTGAGGGTGGCGGCCCGGATCGCCTCGGCCGAGGAGGCGCACGGCGGGTCGCGCTGGCTGATGCTCCTGTCGGAGCTGACCGGCGCCCCCGGCTGGGACATGAGCCGCACGGTCCTGGAGCAGATGGCGGCGGGTGCCCCGGTCGGTATCGCCATCGTGGACACGGACCTGCGCTTCGTGTGGTCGAACGCGGCCCTGGAGCAGTTCGGCGGCGGTCCGGCCGCGCGACGGCTCGGTCTGCGCTTCGCGGACGTCCAGCCCGGCATGGACGCCCAGGCGGTCGAGGCGCAGATGCGGCACGTGCTGGAGACCGGCGAGCCGGTGATCGGCTACGAGCACGTGGGTCACGTGCGCTCGGCCCCGTTGCGGGAGACCGCGCACATGCTGTCGTTCACCCGGCTCGAGGACGACCAGGGCCAGCCGATCGGCGTGTACTACACCGTCGTGGACATGACCGAGCGGCACAGGGCGCGGCAGCGGCTGGCGCTGCTCGACCGGGCCGGCGAGAGCATCGGCCGCAGCCTGGACCTCACGCGCACGGCACAGGAGCTGGCGGACGTGGCCGTGCCGGGGCTGGCCGACTTCGTCACCGTGGATCTGCTGGAGTCGGTGCTGCGGGGCGCGGAGCCGGCTCCCGGGCCGCTCGCGGACTCGGAGGAGCTGCGCCGCGCCGGCTACCGGTCCGCGCAGGACGACCTCGCCGAAGCGGTCATCGAGGTCGGCGAGACGGTGGCCTTCCGGGCCGGAACGCCGCCCTTCCGCTGTCTGGCCACAGGACGGTCCTGGCGGGAGGAGCGGCTCGACCCGCTGACCCGGGACTGGACGACGGACACCCCGAGCGGCCGCCGGGCCACCTTCCGGGAGCTGGGCCTGCACAGCGTGATGTCCGTGCCGATCCGCTCGCGCGGCACCACGCTGGGCATCACGACCTTCTACCGGCGCCACCAGCGGGAGTCCTTCGACGAGGAGGATCTCCGGCTGGCCGAGGACCTCGTCGCCCGCGCGGGCGTCTGCGTGGACAACGCCCGCCGCTACACCCGCGAGCGGGACGCCGCGCTCGTCCTGCAGCGCAGCCTGCTCCCCCACCGGCTGCCCGAGCAGGACGCCGTCGAGGTGGCCGCGTGCTACCGGCCGGCCGACGAGCTGACCGGTCTCGGCGGCGACTGGTACGACCTCATCCCCCTGTCCGGGGCGCGTGTCGCGCTGGTCGTGGGCGAGGTGCCCGGGCACGGCATCGACGCCGCGGCGGCCATGGGGCAGCTGCGGACGGCCGTACGGACCCTGGCGGCGCTGGATCTGCCGCCCGCGGAGGTGCTGGCGCACCTCGACGACCTGGTGGGCCGGTCGGCCCGGGAGGAGGGTGGGGAGCCCGGCGCGAGGGGGTCGGCCGGGGCGCGGGTCGTGGGTTCCGGGTGCCTGTACGTGGTCTACGACCCGGTCGACGGCGGATGTGCGATGGCCGCGGCGGGGCATCCCGCTCCGGCCGTGGTGCTGCCCGACGGCTCCGTCGTCTTCGTCGACCTGCCCCAGGGGCCACCGCTGGGCGTGGGCGGGCCGCCCTTCGAGGCGGTGGATCTGCCGCTCGCGGAGGGCAGCACGCTCGCGCTGCACACCGACGGTCTGCTGGCCCGGGGCGAGACCTGGGCCGTCGACGCGGGCCGGGAGCGGCTGCGCCGGGCGCTGGAGCGGTCGGGCCCGCTCGAGTCGTACTGCAGGGCCGTGGTCGACGCGCTGGTCCCGGCCCGCCCCTATGACGACGTGGCCCTGCTGATGGCCCGGACGAAACGTCTCGGCAGCGAGCAGGTCGCGGCCTGGGAGCTGCCCTCGGACCCGGCCGTGGTCGCCGACGCCCGTCGCACGGCCACCCGGCAGCTGGCGCGCTGGGGCCTGGACGAA
Source organism: Streptomyces qaidamensis (assembly GCF_001611795.1). NCBI lineage: Bacteria > Bacillati > Actinomycetota > Actinomycetes > Kitasatosporales > Streptomycetaceae > Streptomyces > Streptomyces qaidamensis. The sequence goes on from NZ_CP015098.1 coordinate 1,427,668, forward strand.
CTGGCCTTCACCACGGAGCTGGTGGTGAGCGAGCTGGTCACCAACGCCATGCGGTACGCCACCGGGTCCATCCGGCTCCGGCTGATCCGGGAGCGCGCGCTGGTGTGCGAGGTTCTCGACGGCGGCGCCACCGCGCCCCATCTGCGCCATCCCCGTACGACGGACGAGGGCGGGCGCGGGCTGCTGCTGGTCTCCCAGCTCACGCAGCGGTGGGGCACGCGGTTCGTACCCGAGGGGAAGATCATCTGGGCCGAGCAGTCCCTGACGGACCTCCCGGAGTGAAGCCGGTCGAGGTTCACCCATACCGTGCGAAACTGGTGTGATCCCGGCGACGGTGAGGCGGCAGCCATGGCGGAGACGGCGATCGACTACGGTGCGGTTTTCAAGGCCTTGCCCGGCATGGTGGCGCTCCTGACGCCCGAGCTCGTGTACGCGGACGTCAACGACGAGTTCGTCCGCGTCTCCGGCCGCTCGCGGGAGCAGCTGATCGGCAAGTACCTGTTCGACGTCTTCCCGGACAACCCGAACAACTCGGCCGCGACGGGCATGCGCAATCTGGAGGCCTCGCTGTACCGCGTCCTGGCCACCGGGGAGCGCGACACCATGGCGCTGCAGCGCTACGACATCGAGGACCCGGAGCGGCCCGGCGAGTGGCAGAAGCGCTACTGGAGCCCGGTGAACGCGCCGCTGCTCGGCCCGGAGGGCAAGGTCGTGCTGATCGTGCACCGGGTGGAGGAGGTCACGGAGCTGATCCGGGCCCGGGCCGGCTCTCCGGGGAGCCGGGGCAGCCGGGCCCGGGTGCTGGAGGCCGAGCTGTACACCCGCGCCCGTGAGCTGCAGGAGCTCAACGAGCGGCTGCGCCAGGCGCACTCCCGGGAGCGGGAGGTGGCGCTGGCGTTGCAGGAGGCGATGCTTCCCGCGCCCCGGCAGGTCCGCAATCACCCGGCCGCCGTCCGGTACCGCCCCGCCGTGGGCGCGCTCAACGTGTGCGGGGACTGGTACGACCTGGTCGACCTGGTGGGCGGCGACCGGATCGGCGTGGCCGTGGGCGACGTGGTCGGGCACGGGCTGGCGGCCGCCGGGGTGATGGGCCAGTTGCGCAGCGCGCTCAGTGCGGCGTCCCGGGTGGCCGCGGGGCCGGCCCAGGCCCTGGACGTGCTGGGGCGCTACGCCCACGTGATCGACGGGGCCGAGTCGGCGACGGCCGTGACGACCTTCATCGACTGCGACCGCCACGTCATCACGTACAGCAGCGCCGGCCATCCCCCGCCCGTGCTCGTCCACCCGGACGGCCGTACGGAGTTCCTCGACCAGGCCACGGACACGCCGCTGGACGCCCGCCCCGACCCGATCCCGCGACCCCAGGCCGAGACCACGTTCCAGGAGGGCGCCACGCTCGTGCTCTACACCGACGGCCTGATCGAACGGCGCACCGAGGACATCTACACCGGCCTGAACCGGCTCGCCGAGGCCCTGCGCAAGCACCGGGGCCAGGACCCGGAGACGCTTGCCGACACCGTTCTCACGGACTTGCTGCCGCCGGGCGGCGCCACCGACGACACGGCGCTGATCATCGTGCGACTGTGATCTACCTGCGGGTCTTGCCGTGGTCGAGCAGCCGGACGCGGTCGACGTTCTGCCGGTCCTCGGCGTCCGCGCTGGGCTCACCGGCGAACCACGCGTCGAGGATCTCCGTCAGCAGCGGCTGCGACGTCAGCCGCAGGCTGAGCGCGAGCACGTTGGCGTCGTTCCAGCGGCGGGCCCCGTCGGCCGTGTAGGCGTCCGTGCACAGGGCGGCCCGTACGCCGGGCACCTTGTTCGCGGCGATCGAGGCGCCCGTGCCGGTCCAGCAGCACACCACCGCCTGGTCCGCCGTACCGTCGGCGACCTCGCGGGCAGCGGCCTCGGAGCACACCGCCCACTGCGGGTCGTCGCCCGGGCGGAGCGCGCCGTGCGGGCGCACGTCGTGCCCCCGCTCGCGCAGGGCGGCGACGAGGGAGCGGGCGACGGGTTCGTCCATGTCCGAGGAAACAGAGATCCGCATGCCTGGCAGGTTACTCGGCGGAGCGGCGAAGGCCACCGGCCCACAGCGGCCATCCGCGCACAAGAGCCACCGGCCCGCCAGGCACCCCCCGCTATCGCGCCAGGCCACCCGTTCGGCTTGCCCGTCACCCGGGCTGCGCAGCACGCTGGTCCCGCGGTTCTCCCCAGCCGCATGAGCACCATCGGAAGCACCCGCCTGACTGACCATCAGTCAAATGGCGAAGGATCTGTGCGGTCCGCTCGCACGAGGTGCCCGGTGGCCGCGCCTGCACCTACACTGGCACCCCACGACATGCCGGTTGACCTGCTGGAACGCGGCGGTTGAGTCCACCGCGAGAGTCGAGGAGCGCCCGCTTTGTTCTACTACCTGCTGAAATACGTGCTGCTGGGTCCGCTGCTGCGACTGGTCTTCCGGCCTCGAATAGAGGGCCTGGAGCACGTGCCCGCGGAGGGCGCCGCGATCATCGCCGGGAACCACCTGTCGTTCTCGGACCACTTCCTGATGCCCGCGATCCTCAAACGGCGCATCACCTTCCTCGCGAAGGCCGAGTACTTCACGGGCCCCGGGGTCAAGGGCCGCCTGACGGCGTTCTTCTTCCGCAGCGCGGGGCAGATCCCGGTCGACCGCTCCGGCAAGGACGCTGGCCAGGCCGCGATCCGCGAGGGCCTCGGCGTGCTGAGCAAGGACGAGCTGCTCGGCATCTACCCCGAGGGCACCCGCTCGCACGACGGCCGGCTCTACAAGGGCAAGGTCGGGGTGGCGGTGATGGCGCTCAAGGCCGGCGTCCCGGTGATCCCCTGCGCGATGATCGGCACCTTCGAGGCCCAGCCGCCCGGCAAGGTCATCCCCAGCATCCACCCCGTCGTCATCCGCTTCGGCAAGCCCCTCGACTTCTCCCGCTACGAGGGCATGGAGAAGGAGAAGGCCGTCCTGCGTGCCATCACCGACGAGATCATGTACGCGATCCTCTCGCTGTCCGAGCAGGAGTACGTGGACCGGTACGCGGCCGCGGTGAAGGCCGAGGAGGACGCCGCCACGAAGGAGCGGAAGTTCCGGCGCATGCCGCTCGGTTGAGCTCTGCTGTCGGCAGAAGCCGGTTCCGCGGCCGGCCCGCGGCGATCTACGGTCGCGGCATGGGACGTGCTGTGGTGATCGGGGCCGGCGGACAGATCGGGAGGCCGGCGGTGCAGGCGCTGGCACGGGACGGCTGGGAGGTGACGGCCGCGTCGCGCGGTGGCGGCCGGGACGAGAACTGGCCCGGTCAGGTGCGGACGCTGCGACTGGACCGCGAGGACGACGCGGCGCTCGGCGCGCTCATCGGCGACGGCTGCGACCTCGTGGTGGACCTGGTCGCCTACGGGGCCCGGCACGCACGGCAGTTGACGGGCCTGGCCGACCGGATCGGGGCGGCCGTGGTGGTGTCGACCGTGTCGGTGTACGAGGACGGCGGGGGCCGCGGCTTCGACACCATGGCCGAGCCGGACGGCCTCCCGCGGTACCCCGTGCCCATCAGGGAGGACCAGGTGACGGTACCCCCGGGGGACGCCTCGTACAGCACCGGCAAGGTGGCCCTGGAGCGTGAACTCCTCTCGGTGGCGGACCGGTTGCCCACCACCGTGCTGCGCCCGGGCGCGATCCACGGACCGTACAGCCCGCTCCCCCGCGAGCTGTACTTCGTCAAGCGCAACCTCGACCGCCGGCCCAGGAGGGTGCTCGCCTTCCGGGGTGAGAGCCTCTTCCACACCTCGGCCGCCCGCAACATCGCCGAACTGATCCGGCTGGCGGCGGCCAGGCCGGGCACGCGGGTGCTCAACGCCTGTGATCCGCGGCCGCCGACGGTGTCGGAGATCGGGGCCGCCGTGGACGCGGTCATGGGGGTGGAGACGGAGACCGTCCTGCTGGACGGGCCGGCGCAGGCGTCCGTGGGCAGCTCGCCCTGGTCGGCGGAGCTGCCGGTGGTGTGCGACATGTCCGCCGCGCAACGGGAGCTGGGCTACCGGCCGGTCGTCTCCTACCCGGACAGCCTGCCGGCCACGGTCGAGTGGCTCACCGGCCGGCTGTCCGAGCAGGACTGGCGGGAGGCGTTCCCCACCCTCGCCCGCGCCTACCCGGACCTCTTCGACTACGCGGCGGAGGACGCCTGGTTCGGGGCCCGGCCGGCATGAGCAAGGGGCGGCCGGTGTCCCGGCCGCCCCTCAGCACCGTACGGACGACGGCTACGGCTTCGGCGTGGCGTGCGGCGCGCACGTCACGTCGGCGGCGTCGAGCTTGCCGGTGAGCAGGTAGCTGTCCACCCGGGGGTTGATGCACGGGTTGACCAGGCTGGTCACACCGTGGGAGCCCGCGTCCTTCTCCGTGATCAGGCGGGAGCCCTTGAACCGCTTGTGCAGCTCCAGGGCGCCCTCGTACGGGGTGGCCGCGTCCCGCTCGGACTGGACGATGAGCACGCCGGGCAGGCCCTTGCCGGTCTTGACGTTCACCGGCGTCTGCTGCTTGGCAGGCCAGGTGGCGCAGGGCAGGTTCATCCAGGCGTTGGCCCAGGTCATGAACGGGTGGTCCTGGTGGAGCCGGGTGTTGTCACGGTCCCACGTGCGCCAGCTGGTGGGCCACTTGGCGTCGGCGCACTCCACGGCCGTGTAGACGGCGTTGCCGTTCTCCGAGGCCGCGTTGCCCGCCGTGTCGGACAGGTCGGGAGCGGCGGCGTCGACAAGCGCCTGGGTGTCGCCGGCGACGTACTTGCTGAAGACCGAGGCGGTCGGCGCCCAGGCGGAGTCGTAGTACGGGGCGCTCTGGAAGAAGGAGATGAGCTCGGCCGGGCCGACGACCCCGCCGATGGGGTTCTTCTTCGCGGTGGCGCGCAGCTGGAGCCACTTCGCCTGGACGGCGGCGCGGGTGGTGCCGAGGTGGTAGGTCGCGTCGTTCTGCGCGACCCAGTCCTGCCAGTCCTTCCAGCGGCCCTCGAAGGCGACGTCCTGGTCCAGGTTGGCCTGGTACCAGATCTTGTCGCGCGAGGGGTTGACCACGCTGTCGACGACCATCCGGCGCACGTGGCCGGGGAAGAGGGTGCCGTAGACGGCGCCCAGGTAGGTGCCGTAGGAGACACCGAGGAAGTTCAGCTTCTTCTCACCGAGGGCGGCGCGGATGACGTCGAGGTCGCGCGCGGTGTTCGGCGTGGTCATGTGCGGCAGCATCCAGCCGCTGCGCTCCTGGCAGCCCTCGGCGTACTCGCGGGCCAGCTTGCGCTGGGCGAGCTTGTCGGCCTCCGAGTCGGGCACCGGGTCGGCCTTGGGCGCCTTGACGAACTCCTGCGGGTCCACGCAGGAGACGGGCGTCGACTTGCCTACGCCGCGCGGGTCGAAGCCCACGAAGTCGTAGGCCTTGGCCGCGTTGGCCCAGACGGCGCTCTTGTTGGTGACCCGGGCCGGGAAGCGCAGTCCGGAGCCGCCGGGGCCGCCGGGGTTGTAGATGAGCGCGCCCTGCCGCTCGGCCTTCGTGCCCGTGTTGCCGATGCGGTCGACGGCGAGCTTGATCTGCTTGCCGTACGGCTTGGCGTAGTCGAGCGGCACGGTGACGTATCCGCACTGGATCGGCTTGGCCAGATTCCAGTCGGCGGGGCAGTCCTGCCAGTCGATGCCGTCCTTCGTGGCCCGGGCTGCGGCGATCGCGGTGCCCCGGGCCTCCCGGTCCTGGCCGTGGCCGCTGCCCGCGTTCGCGTTCGCCGTGGGCGCCGCGACGGCACCGGCTATCAGCGTGGCCGTGACGAGCGCGCCGGCCGAACCGAGCGCCGCCACCCGCCTCTTCGGTCTCGAACCCCTCAAGGGGGACCTCCCCGTACCTTGTTGCGGTCAGTACGGCGGATCCTCCCGGTTGTGAGGTCCCTGACAACAGAGGTGAACGCCCTTCTTTGCCAATCCGATAAACGGAGAGCCAGTGCTGCTCTACGGACGTCTACGGCTGCGAGAGCGACGCGAGAGCCTCGTCGAGCAGCCGCCGCAGCCCGAGGGCGTCCGGCGCCACCGCCGTCACCAGTGCGGCGGGCCCGGCGAGCGGCACCACCGAGGCCCCCTCCCCCAGCACCCCGGCGGTCACCGGCGTGGTGGCGAAGTCGGGCCGCACAACGATGAGTTGCCCGACCGCCCGATGCCCCGCCAGCACGGCGGGCCCGTCCCAGCCGCCCGGCGCGCCGGGCCCGCAGGCCAGTTCCTGGTCGAGCACGGCCTGCCCGGCCACCCGCACGGTCAGACGGCTCGTGAGCCGCCCGGATTCCTCACCGGCGCGTCCGAGCACCTGCTCCTCGCGCAGCACGAGCCGGGCGGTCGTGGCGAGCTCGACCCGAGTGGAGACATGCAGGTCACTGCCCTGGGCGGAGATCAACTGTTCGGGCAGCCAGCGCAGTTCACCCCCGTCGGCGACTTCGAGCCGGACGTCGTAGCGGGCGTCGCCCTTCGCCTGCCCGGGCAGGGCGATGGTGGCGGCGGCGGATCCGACGGACAGGCGCGCTCCCTCCTCCACCCGGCCCTTGACGGTGAAGTGGTCACCGCCGAGCGGTCCGCTCATCGCACCGACCAGCATGACCCGCGCCTCGGAGCCGGTGGCCCGGGTGCGCCGCAGCGCCAGGGGCCCGTCGCTCTCCAGCACGGGCAGCGAGGTCCCGCCGCGTCCGTCGTCCCGGGCGACGATCCGCGCGACGGACCGCACCCCGGCCCCGGCGCGCACGCTCACGCGGTCCACGCGGCGAGCTGCGCGCGCACCCACGCGGCGACGTCCGCCACCCCGGCCTCGCTCCGCAACGACTGGAAGACGACGGGCAGTTCGGCACGCTGCGCCTTGGCGTCGGCGGCCATCCGGGCGAGGTCGGAGCCGACGTACGGGGCGAGGTCGGTCTTGTTGACGACGAGCAGGTCGGCGGTGGTCACGCCGGGGCCGCCCTTGCGGGGGATGTCGTCGCCCCCGGCCACGTCGATCACGAAGATCTGGGCGTCGACGAGCCCTTTGGAGAAGGTCGCGGTGAGGTTGTCCCCGCCGGACTCCACGAGCACCAGGTCCAGCGGCCCGACCGCGTCCTCCAGGTCCTCCACCGCTTCCAGGTTCGCGGAGATGTCGTCCCGGATCGCGGTGTGCGGGCAGGCGCCCGTCTCCACGGCGGTGATCCGCTCGGGCGGCAGCACGGCCTCGCGGAGCAGGAACTCGGCGTCCTCCCGGGTGTAGATGTCGTTGGTGACGACGGCGAGCGACAGCTCGTCCCGCAGCGCCCGGCACAGGGCGGCGACAGTGGCGGTCTTCCCGGAGCCCACGGGGCCACCGAGCCCGATGCGGAGCGCTCTGCGGGTGCCGTCGGGGCGATGGGCGTCCGCGCTGAGGGCGGTCGGGGTGTTGTGGTGGTGGTCGAGGTGCATGTGCGGCTCCTGGTGGGGCGGGCCCGGGGTTGCGGGCGATGCGGGACGGCGGGCGCTGGTGTCGGGGTGCGGGTGGGTGGGGGCTGGTCGCGCTCACGCGGCGGAGCCGCATCTCGAACACGGCCCCGCGCCCCTGAGGGGGTGGTGTGCGCGGCGTTCAGAGGGCAGCTACGAGGCGAACAGCCGTACCGGCCACCCCGCATGCACCTCCGCCCCGATTTCCAGTAGAGGTGCCGACCCCGCCGGCAAGGCGTCGACCCCCTCGTCGACGACCTTCCGGGCCGCCTCCACCGCCCGGTCCGCGACCCGGTCCACATCCGGCGCCAGCCCGGCCAGCGCCCGCGTCGCGTCGAAGGGGTCCAGGCTCAGCAACCGCACCGTCGCCGACGCGGGTCCGCTCACGCTCTCGTACGCCGCGCAGTACGCCGCGTCCACCGGCCCCAGCCCGGCCGCGCGGGCCGCCAGCCCCAGCACCACCGGCTGGTGCGCGCCCCTGGGGAACTCCCGTCCGAGCGCGTCCAGTTCGGCGGACGGCCAGGTCGCCCGCGCGGCCCGCAGCAGCTGCCGTCCCAGTTTCCGTGCGGCGACCCTCAGTGCGGGCGACGGTGTTCGCGCGTCCGCGGCACGGTCCAGCGCGACGGGGTCGATCCCGAGCGCCGCGGCAGCCGACAGTCCTGCCGCCACCAGCCCTGCCGTGTGCAACCGCCCCCGGCAGAACTCCTCCAGGCTCGCCGCCCCACTGATCCGCCCGGCCTTGACCGCCGCCTCGGCACCGCCGGAGTGCGCGTGCCCTCCGGCGGGGAACCGGCCGTCGGCCAGGACGAGAAGCGCTGCACGCGACATCAGACCACCTTCAGAACAGGAAGTACCGCTGAGCCATGGGGAGTTCGGCCGCCGGCTCCGCCTCGACCAGCTCCCCGTCGATGTGCACGGCGAAGCTGTCGGGGTCGACCCGCACCTCGGGCCGCGCGTCGTTCTCCCGCATGTCGGCCTTGGTCACACCGCGCGTCGACTCGATCGCCACGAACCGCTTCCCGAGCCCCAGCCGCTCCGGCAGCCCGTGCTCGACGGCCAGTGGGGCGACGAAGTTGAGGGAGTTGGAGGCCGGCGCCCGACCGATCGCCCCGTACATCGGGCGCGGCAGGATCGGCTGCGGGGTGGGGATCGAGGCGTTCGCGTCGCCCATCTGCGCGTAGGCGATCTGCCCGCCCTTGATGACGAGCTGCGGCTTGACGCCGAAGAACGCCGGTTCCCACAGGACCAGGTCGGCCAGCTTGCCGCTCTCGACCGATCCGATCTCGCGGGCCAGGCCCTGGGCGAGGGCGGGATTGATCGTGTACTTGGCGACATAGCGACGCACACGGTGGTTGTCCGCGCGTCCGTCGCCGGGCAGCGCGCCCCGTCGTCGCTTCATCACGTGCGCGGTCTGCCAGGTGCGCATGACGACCTCGCCGACGCGCCCCATGGCCTGGGAGTCGGAGGAGATGATCGAGATCGCGCCGAGGTCGTGCAGCACGTCCTCCGCCCCGATCGTGGACGGCCGGATCCGGGACTCGGCGAAGGCCAGGTCCTCCGGCACCGCCGGGTTGAGGTGGTGGCACACCATCAGCATGTCGAGGTGTTCCTCGGCGGTGTTGACGGTGAACGGCCGGGTGGGGTTCGTGGAGCTGGGCAGCACGTAGGACTCGGAGACCACGGTCATGATGTCCGGCGCGTGTCCGCCGCCCGCGCCCTCGGTGTGGTACGCGTGGATGCCCCGCCCGGCGATCGCCGCGAGGGTGTCGCCGACGAACCCGGCCTCGTTGAGGGTGTCGGTGTGGATGGCGACCTGGATGCCCGTCTGCTCGGCGACGGTCAGCGAGGCGTCGATGACGGCCGGGGTCGATCCCCAGTCCTCGTGCAGCTTCAGGCCGAGGGCGCCGCCGCGGATCTGGGACAGCATCGCCTCGTGGGAGACGGTGTTGCCCTTGCCGAGCAGCCCGATGTTGAGGGGGTGGGCCTCCATCGCCTCCAGCATCCGCGCGAGATGCCAGGGGCCGGGGGTCACGGTGGTGGCCTTGGAGCCCTCCGCGGGGCCCGTTCCGCCGCCGACGAGTGTCGTGATGCCGGAGGACAGGGCCTCGTCGGCGATCTGCGGGCAGATGAAGTGGACGTGCGCGTCGATCGCGCCGGCCGTGAGAATCCGCCCGTTGCCCGCGATGATCTCGGTCTCGGGGCCGATGACCAGGTCCGGGTGGACGCCGTCCATGGTGTCGGGGTTACCGGCTTTGCCGATGCCGGTGATCCGGCCGTCGCGGATGCCGACGTCGGCCTTGACGATTCCCCAGTGGTCGATGATCACCGCGCCGGTGATGACGGTGTCGGGGGTGCCTTCCGCGCGCGTGGCACGGGCCTGGCCCATGGATTCGCGGATGACCTTGCCGCCGCCGAACACGGCCTCGTCGCCGGCGCGTCCCGGGCCGCCGGAGCGGTCCTCCTCGATCTCGACCAGCAGGTCGGTGTCGGCGAGGCGGATCCGGTCGCCGGTGGTCGGGCCGAACAGGTCGGCGTAGGCGGCACGCGAGATCTCAGGCATCGAGGGCACCTCCGGTCTCCCCGCGCAGACCGGGCACCACGCGGGCACCGGCCAGCGGAACGAGTTCGACCTCGACGGGGATCCCGGGCTCGAAGCGCACGGCCGTGCCGGCGGCGACGTTCAGCCGCCTGCCGTGCGCGGCGGCACGGTCGAACTCCAAGCCGGGGTTGGCCTCGGCGAAGTGGTAGTGGGAGCCGACCTGCACGGGCCGGTCGGCGGCGTTGAGGACGGTGAGCCGGACGGCCTCGCGGCCCTCGTTGTAGGCAATCGGCCCGTCGGCGAACAGGATCTCTCCGGGAATCACGGCGGCCTCCCCGTCAGACGATCGGCTCATGGACGGTGACGAGCTTGGTGCCGTCGGGGAAGGTGGCCTCGACCTGGACGTCGTGGATCATCTCCGGGATGCCTTCCATGACGTCGTCCCTGGTCAGGATCTTGCGTCCGGAGGACATGAGCTCCGCGACGGTCCGGCCGTCCCGCGCGCCTTCGAGGATGTGCGAAGTGATGAGCGCGACCGCCTCGGGGTGGTTGAGCTTCAGTCCCCGGGCGCGGCGCTTCTCGGCCACGTCGGCCGCCACGTGGATCAGCAGTCGTTCTTGCTCGTGCGGGGTCAGTTGCACGTCCCACCTCACAGTCCTCGCTCCGGGCCGTGCGGGGCCCGGCTGCCGCGGCCACGGGGCAACGTGCCAGGTGGCGTGGAGCGGCAGGCTAGTTGGACCGCGTTTCGGGCACGTTAACCGAGCTGTGATCCACCGGTAGCGGTGTCCTCGGCCCGCATGGTGGTCAGCGCCCGCAGACCGTCCTGGAGGACCTCGACAGGTGCCGGTCCGAACAGGGACTGCTGGGCGATGAAGCCGAGGACGCAGGCGATCATCGTGCGGGCCACATGGTCCGGAGTCACGTCGGCGCGCATCATCCCGGCCCGCTGGTAGCCCTCGACGATCTCCCCCCAGGCAGCGCGGACCGAGCCGTAGCCCTCCCGCAGGATGAGCGCCAGCTCTTCGTTGCGCAGGGTCTCCGTCCACACCTGGATGACGAGCCGCGGAAAGGCGGGGCGGCCGTCGACGATCAGGGACTCACGAGCGGCCAGCGTCCTGCCGAGGACGGAGGCGACGAGTTGGTCCGGCGGCGAGGGCGGACTCTGCCGCGCCGCCTCCTCGAAGGCCTCGCGGACCGAGCCGAGCACCTCGGCGACGATCGCGCCGATCAGCTCCTCCTTGCCGCTGAAGTAGCGGTACACCGCACCCGCCGAGAGGTCGGCCTCCTTCAGCACGTCCTGCATGGACGTGGCGTGGAAGCCGTTGCGGGCGAAGCACAGCGCGGCGCCGTCGAGGATCTGGCGGCGGCGGGCGTCGAGATGTTCCTGGGACACGCGAGCCATGGTCCACAACGTAAAACGAATATTCATTCTTGACAAGGCGCCACGAGCGGAGCATGGTGAGAGCAGAGGAAAACGAACGATCCTTCTTTTTGGCGCTCCGGTCCGCTCACCTCAGGAGACCCTCATGCCTTCCCACAACCGCCGTGTGATCGCGGTCGTCGTCCTCGTGCCCGTCCTGGCTGCCCTGGCCCTGTGGGCGTTCGCCTGGCCGGCCTCCCGTATCGCGCCCCGCGACCTGCCGCTCGGCGTGGCCGGACCGCCGGCCGCGGCGGCCCAGGTCGAGAGGCGGCTGGAGCTGCACGAGGGCGCCTTCGAGATCCACCGCTACGCAGACGAGGCCGCCGCCCGGGACGCCATCAAGGACCGGAGCGTGTACGGCGCGGTCGTGGTCACGCGACAGGGGCCCGAACTGCTCACCGCGTCCGCGGCCGGACCGGCCGTCGCGCAGTTCCTCCAGCAGGCCGCAGGGCAGGCCGCCGCCGGGGGCGCACAGGTCAGGACGGTCGATGTCGTGCCGACCCCGGCCAGTGATCCGCGCGGCGCCGCGCTGAGCGCCGCCGTACTGCCGCTCGCCCTGGCCGGCATCGCGGCGGGCGCCGTGGTCACCCTGCTCGGGCTGCGCGGCGTCCGGGCCGCGCTCACACTGCTCGGCGCGTCCGCCCTGGTGGGCGCGGCCGCGGCCGGGATCGCGCACAGCTGGCTCGGGGCGCTCGGCGGCGACTGGTGGGCGGAAGCGGGGGTGCTCGCGCTGTCCACGCTGGCCGTCGGCGGCGCCGTCGCCGGACTCGCCGCCCTGATCGGCCCCGCCGGTACGGGCATCGGAGCCGCCGTGGTGATGCTGATCGGCAACCCCTTCTCCGGCGCCACCTCGGCCCCGCAGATGCTGCCGGAGCCGGCCGGGGCGATCGGCCAGTGGCTGCCGCCCGGCGCGGGGACGACCCTGCTGCGCTCGGTTTCGCACTTCGACGGCGCGGCGGCGACCGGACCTGCCCTGACCCTGACCTGGTGGGCGGCACTGGGCCTGGGTGCCGTACTGCTCGGCAGCTCGCTCAGGGCACGGAAGGCGGGTGCCGAACCCGCGGCCGACCGCCGTGAGCTCTCGGCCGTCGGCTGACCGGCGCCCACATGAAGCGACCGTGCGCCCCCGCCGTAGCGGACGGGGACGCACGGTCTTCCGTCTGTCCGGTTCGGCTCTAAGCCGGGCCGGCCCTGCGGTGCTCCGCCGCGATGCCGAACCGCTGGGGTTCGCCAGGAGCGGACGCGACCTCGCGGACCGTGGAGACGGCGCTGATCACCTGCTCCTCCGCGGACTCCGCGAGCTCCTGGATCTCTTCGAGTCGCCGCAGGTCATCGGCCGAGACGAGGGCGACGAGGGGCTTGCCGTGCCGGGTGACGACGACGCGTTCGCCGCCGTACACCACGCGGTTGATCAGGTCGGCGAGCTCAGCCCTGGCTTGCGTCACCGGAATCTCGTAGGCCATGTCCCCATCATAACGCGACGTACGTCCTGTACATTTTATACAGAGACGGCCGTCGCTGAAGACGGCTGCGCCGCTAGGAGGGGTTCGTCATGACCCGACCGTCCGCCCGCTATGCGCTGCCCGAGTTCACCGAACGCACGGGGTGGGGGCAACGGACGATGGATCCGTACTCGAAGCTTCTGGAGGAGCGGATCGTCTTCCTCGGGGCACCCGTGGACGAGACCTCGGCGAACGACGTCATGGCCCAGTTCATGTACCTGGAGCACCAGGCCCCGGAGCGGGACATCTCGCTCTACATCAACTCCCCCGGCGGCAGCTTCCACGCGATGACGGCGATCCACGACACGATGCGGTACGTCTCCTGCGACGTGGAGACGATCTGCCTGGGCCAGGCCGGTGCCGCCTCCTCGGTGCTGCTGGCGGCGGGCACGCCCGGCAAGCGATTCGCCCTGCCCGACGCCCGTCTGGTGATCCATCAGCCCGCGCTGCCCGAGCCGGTCCGGGGGCAGGCCAGTGATCTGGCGATCCAGGCCGACGAATTGACGCGCATCCGGAGCCGGATGGAGGAGCTGCTCGCGCTGCACACGGGCCGCACCCGGGAGCAGGTGAGCACGGACATCGAGCGGGACAAGATCCTCACCGCCCAGGAAGCGGTGGAATACGGCCTGGTGGACGGAATCATCCCCAGCCGCAAGGCCACCCTCGCCCCGCCGACCGGACGGTGAGGCCCCGGTGCTCCCGCCCGAAATGCCGCCCCTGCCCGCCCTGACGCGCGCCGAGGCGGAAGTGATCGACCGTTACCTCGACGTCGTCGACCTGCTCGGCCGCATCAATCCGGCCCAGGACGGCGACACCTACCGGGGACTGCGCGCCGCCCAGGCACTGGTCGGCAAGGCGACCGCGCTGCGCGACGCGTTGGCCCTGATGCATCAGCGGGGCGAGACGGAACTGCACGCCGGCACGCTGGCCCGGGCGCTGCGGGTGCTGGACGGCGAGCGGCGCACGGCCCGGCTCACCCTGCCCCCGGAGTCCGTCAGTTGACGCGGAAGCACCGGCCCGGACACCCGCGCCGGTGCCGACGCGTCCGGGGCTGAGTCGAAACGGACCAAAAGACGTACCCCTGTTCGGAGTAGGCGGGAGACCGATTTTGGGACCGTTCCGGTTGCGCAACGCGCGTAGTCCACGGACGGAATGGGGCATTCCGTCGCTGGTCCGGGGGTCCGCGAATGCGTGGACAGTGGCTCGAACGCACACGTGTCCACCCGAACGGGCGAGTGGTGAGTAACAACACAAACCCCCGGTTCCGTTGGGAAATACGGACAGGCATGCGCCAAGATCCCTGTCTGACGACAAGCCCCCGCCGCTGTGGCGGGGCGATCCGGGCGGACGCCGAGTCCTGCCGCCGCCCGGATGACCGGTCGACAGGAGTGGATCGGCAGGAGTGGAGGACCCAAGCACGACGGGTCGCCGGGACGGTCACGCCATGACCTGGCCCGAGCAGCCCTTGGGGTGAAGCCGCGTCAGCGGCCGGGCAACTTCGCCAGCCCGAATCCGACAGGTCATCCTTCACAGGCGGCTGACGAAGGGTTGCGCATGACTGCGCTCAATCGTGTCCCGTCGCTCATGGCCCGGGCCGGCACGGCCTCGGCGCTCACCATCGCCGCCGTCGGCGGTTCGATAGTGGCGCCCGGCTTCGCCTCCGACGCCGCGGCTGCCACACCTGCGACCAAGGCACTCCAGATCGCGGCTTCCAAGAAGGGATCGCCCTACAAGTACGGGGCCATCGGTCCGCACCGGTTCGACTGCTCCGGGCTCACGCTCTACTCGTTCAAGAAGGCCGGCAAGAAGCTTCCCCGCACGGCTGCCCAGCAGTACAACAAGACGCGCCACATCTCCGCCAAGAACCGCAAGGCGGGAGACCTGGTGTTCTTCCACTCGGGCAGCAACGTGTACCACGTCGGTATCTACGCGGGTAAGAACAAGCTCTGGCACTCCCCGAAGAGCGGTGACGTGGTGCGGCTGCAGAAGATCTGGACCAAGAGCGTCTGGTACGGGCGCGTGAAGTGACCCGCCCGGCATGCGGCGGCGTCCTGACGCGCCGCCGCACGCCGGAGCGTGACACGGGCTCACGTGGATACCCGTGGCCCCATGGCCGAGCACCGTCCCTGCACCGCGCGCAACGAGACTCCGCTGCAACGCGCCGACCGCAACTTCGTGGAGCTGCTCCAGGAACTCCGCGTCACCCAGACGGGCGTACAGATCCTCTTCGCCTTCCTGCTGTCGCTGGCCTTCACGGCGCGTTTCGAGGACCTCGACACGGTCCAGCGCGTCACCTACGTCGCCACCCTGCTGGCGGTCCTGGCAGCCGCGCTCTTCACCGCGCCGGCCGCTCTGCACCGCTCCCTCTTCCAGCAGGGCGCCAAGCCCCGCATCGTGCAGGTCTCCTCGCGCCTGGCCACCACCGGCCTGAGCGTGCTGGTGTTCGCGTTCAGCGGTTCCGTGCTGCTGGTGGTCGACGTGACCACGGGCCGGGCCGGCGGTATCGCCGCGGGCGCCGCGACGTTCCTGGTCTGTGTCGGCCTGTGGGGGCTGCTCCCGCGGCTGGTGCGGCGAGCGGGGCTGCGCGAGGAGGCGGACGGTACCGGGGAGCGCGCCGAGGAAGAACCGGACCAGGGCGATGTCAGGGTCCCCGCACCGCTGCGGCACACCGTCAGGCAGCCGTCAGGGCTTCGAGGGGCGGCAGCGCACCGGGAGGCGTCGGCACGGCACCGGTGACGGCCTCGCACTCCGGTGGCTCCAAGGGCTCGGAGCGGGCCTCGTGGCCGTAGGGGTGGCCCGGATGTCGGTCGCGCGGGCCGGGGTGCGCGGGAGGCACCCGCTGGGGAGGTCTTTCGGGTCCTGTCGGGAGTGACTACGGCTCCTGCTGCACCGCAGTCGTCACCGGCTGCGCCGGGACGGCCCACGGGAGTTCGATCGAGATGGTCTTGCCGCCCTCACGGGTGGGGCGGATGCGGAGCCGGCCACCGCATTCCGCGGTCAGCCAGCGGATGATGACCAGACCGCGGCCGTTGTCCTGCTGAACGGCGGCGGGCAGGCGTCTGGGGAAGCGCGGATGGCTGTCCGTGACACCGATGCGCAGGTGCTCGTCGCGGTCGAGCTCGACGTCCACGGTGAACGTGGGCGACTGGCCGAAGGTGTGCTGGATGGCGTTGGTGGCGAGTTCCGAGATGATGAGCCGGACGGTGTCGGACACTTCCGTGTCCGCCGGCAGGCCCCACTCCGCCAGCGTGCCCACCACGTAGGCACGCGCTGCGGAGACCGAGGCCGGATCGCTCGGCAGAGTGACGGATGCTTCCAAATGGTCTGCCATGGCGACGTCGTCCCTTTCCCACGGGACCGCAGCCCGACACGGAGCGGATGGTTCGAGTACGGTCCCGGACTGGTGCTTCGTCGCCAGAGTGCCACCAGAACACCCGCGAAGGGCGGCGATCCACCAAGATATGCATATATCTGTCGCTCAAAGCGGTGAACTCTGCGACGCGAGACCGTATTTGGGTGGCTCGGAAGGAGTAAGGAGGAGCCATGCAGCACGGTCCCGCGGTGCGCCGCCGGAAACTGGGCGCCGAACTGCGTGCGCTGCGCACCTCTGCGAAGCTCACGAGCGGTGAGGCGGCCCGGCTGGTGGGCTGGCACCAGTCCAAGGTCAGCCGGATCGAGACGGGCACGAGCGGGGTGAAACCGGCCGACGTACGGTTACTTCTCGACGCCTACGATGTGGCGGACTCCCAACTCCGCGAACTGCTCATGGCGTTGGCGGGCTCCGACGACAGCGGCGGTCGGCACCACTGGTGGCACGCCTACCGCGGGGTACTGCCGCCGACCTACCGCGACTTCATCAGCCTGGAGTCCCAGGCCGGCGCGATGCGCACGCTGGAGACCACGGTCGTCCCCGGCCTGCTCCAGACGCGCGAGTACGCGCGTGCGGTGACGAGGGCCGCGGTGGAGGGGCTCCCGGAGGACCGGCTCGACACTCTGGTCGAAGTGCGGCTGGCCCGGCAGGACGTGCTGCGCGCCGATCCTCCGCTGAGACTCAGCGCCGTCCTGGACGAGGCCGTGCTGCGAAGGGAGGTGGGCGGGCCGGGGGTCATGGCCCGCCAGCTGGAACGGCTGGTGGAGGCGGCCCGGCTGCCCCAAGTGCGCCTCCAGGTGCTGCCGTTCGCCGCCGGGGCGCACATCGGTGTCACCGGCCCTTTCGTAATCTTGTCATTTTCGAGCACTTCTGATCTGGATGTGGTTGTTCTCGACCACTTGACGAGTAGCCTCTACCTCGAACGGAAAGAAGACCTCCAGGCCTACACGGAGGCCTTCAACGCCCTTCAGATCCACGCCCTTTCGCCCGAGGACTCGTTGGATTTCATCGCCGGGACAGCCGCCGGCGCGTAAGGAGGCACCATGCGTGCACTGCCTCGTCACGTCCCCTCAAGCACCGAACTGCACGGTGTGCGGTGGTTGCGCAGCAGCTACAGCACCGGCGCGAACAACTGCGTCGAGACCGCGTGTCCGGACGCCCCGCCCTGGGCCGGACTGCTCGCCGTGCGCGACTCCAAGACCCCGGCCGGACCCGCGCTGCTCTTCTCCCCGGGGAGCTGGGCTGCGTTCGCGGCCGGGGTGGACCGCATGTAACCGAGCCCGGTCAGACCGCCGTCGTGCGACGCACGGCCGTGTCCCGCCGACTCATGGCCGCGTCTCGCCGATCAGCCGTACAGCGCGTTCGATCTGCTGACCGGTCAGGTCGGCGCGGGCGGTCAGCCTGAGCCGGGAGATGCCGTCGGGCACGGAGGGAGGACGGAAGCACCCCACGGCCAGCCCGGCCGCACGGCACCGTGCCGCCCAGTTCACGGCGTCCTCGGGAGAGGGCGCGCGCACCGAGACCACCGCGGCGTCCGGACGCACCGCTTCCAGACCCGCGGCGGTCAGGCGTGCGTGCAGTTCGCCCGCCACCGCGCGGGCCCGTGCCGCCCGTTCCGGTTCGCGGCGCAGCAACCGCAGGGCCGACAGGGCCGCCCCCGCCGCCGCGGGGGCGAGTCCCGTGTCGAAGATGAACGTCCGGGCTGCGTTGACCAGGTGGTCGACGACCCGGGCGGGGCCGAGGACGGCTCCGCCCTGGCTGCCCAGCGACTTGGACAGCGTGACCGTCGCGACGACGTCGCCGGCACCCGTGATTCCCGCCGCGTGCGGGGCGCCGCGGCCACCGTCGCCGAGGACGCCCAGACCGTGGGCGTCGTCGACGATCAGCCCGGCGCCGTACTCCCGGCAGGCCTCGGCCAGCGCGGTGAGGGGGGCCGCGTCGCCGTCGACCGAGAAGACCGTGTCGGACACGGCGATCGCCGTGCCCTCGTGGCCGGCCAGCGCCTTGCGCACGGCGTCCGGCTCGGCGTGCGCCACCACCTGGGTGGTGCCGCGGGCCAGCCGGCAGCCGTCGATGAGCGAGGCGTGGTTGCCCGCGTCGGAGACGACCAGGGAGCCGTGCGGGGCCAGCGCGGTGACCGCGGCGAGGTTGGCGGCGTAGCCGGAGGAGAAGACGAGAGCCGCCTCGAAGCCGCAGAAATCGGCCAGTTCCCGCTCGAGTTCGGCGTGCAGTTCGGTGGTGCCGGTGACGAGCCGGGAGCCGGTCGCGCCGCCGCCCCAGGTTCGCGCGGCCCGGGCCGCGCCCTCGGTGACCTCGGGATGGCGGGTCAGCCCGAGGTAGTCGTTGCTCGCCAGGTCCAGGAGCGGCGAATCGGCCGGACGGGGGCGCAGAGTCCGCAGCAGTCCGGCGCGGCCGCGCAGCTCCGCCTGCTCGTCGATCCAGCCGAACGCCATGGGTGGTCCTCCGGGGAATTTGTAGGCAGTGCACAGACACTAGCGGGACGACCAGCAGGTCACTGTGTGGCAATACCCACACCTCGAAGCGACTCTCTTGTGCGAAGTCTCCTTGGCCCCGGACGCCTCCTTAGGACAGGATCGGCTTCCATGGACCTGCTGAACACGCTGGTGGACAAGGGGCTTCGGCGCGAGCTGCCGACCCGCGACGAGGCACTGGCCGTCCTCGCGACGTCC
The DNA here is from genome assembly GCF_001611795.1 of Streptomyces qaidamensis. Classification (NCBI taxonomy): domain Bacteria; kingdom Bacillati; phylum Actinomycetota; class Actinomycetes; order Kitasatosporales; family Streptomycetaceae; genus Streptomyces; species Streptomyces qaidamensis. Next base: position 1,446,644 of record NZ_CP015098.1, read on the forward strand.
GACGACGACCTGCTCGATGTGGTGGCCGCGGCCGGAAAGGTGCGCCGGCACTGGTTCGGCCGGCGGGTGAAACTGAACTATCTCGTCAACCTGAAGTCCGGCCTGTGCCCCGAGGACTGCTCGTACTGTTCGCAGCGGCTCGGCTCGACGGCCGGGATCCTGAAGTACACCTGGCTGAAGCCCGGCCAGGCGTCCGACGCGGCGGCGGCCGGTGTGGCCGGAGGGGCCAAGCGGGTGTGTCTGGTGGCCAGCGGCCGCGGCCCGACCGACCGGGACGTGGACCGGGTTTCCGAGACGATCAAGACGATCAAGGAGAACAACGAGGGCGTGGAGGTCTGCGCCTGCCTCGGACTGCTCTCCGAGGGACAGGCGGAGCGGCTGCGTGAGGCGGGCGCCGACGCCTACAACCACAACCTCAACACGTCCGAGGCGACGTACGGGGAGATCACCACCACGCACACCTACGAGGACCGCGTCGACACCGTGCAGAAGGCGCACGCGGCCGGTCTGTCCGCCTGCTCCGGGCTGATCGCCGGCATGGGCGAGACGGACGAGGACCTGGTCGACGTCGTCTTCTCGCTGCGTGAGCTGGACCCGGACTCGGTTCCGGTCAACTTCCTGATCCCGTTCGAGGGCACCCCGCTCGGCAAGGAGTGGAACCTGACCCCGCAGCGGTGTCTCAGGATCCTGGCCATGACGCGGTTCGTCTGCCCCGACGTCGAGGTGCGGATCGCCGGCGGACGCGAGGTCCATCTGCGCACGATGCAGCCGCTCGCCCTGCACCTGGCCAACTCGGTCTTCCTCGGCGACTACCTCACCAGCGAGGGCCAGGCCGGCAAGGCCGACCTGGAGATGATCGCGGACGCCGGGTTCGAGGTGGAGGGCACCGACCAGGTGACGCTGCCGGAGCACCGGGCGTCCGGGGGCTGCGGCGAGGGCGGCGGGTGCGGCTCGCAGGAGAGCGGCGGGGTCTGTGGTTCAGCAGGGACGGCGGCTCCTCCCCGGGCCGACGAAGCACGGACCGACCTGGTCGCCGTGCGCCGCCGGGGCGCCGGGACGGACCTCGCTCCCAATGCCTGAGCCGGCCGTGGCCGAGCTGCTGGAGCTCGACCGGCGGCATGTGTGGCATCCGTACGGCCCGATGCCCGGGCGGCAGCAACCGCTCGTCGTGGAGTCGGCGAGCGGGGTGCGGCTGCGGCTCGCCGACGGCTCGGGAGAGCTGGTCGACGGGATGTCGTCCTGGTGGTCGGCGATCCACGGCTACAACCACCCGGTGCTCAACGAAGCCGCCCGCGAGCAGCTCGGGCGGATGAGCCACGTGATGTTCGGCGGGCTCACCCACGAGCCCGCCGTACGGCTGGCGAAGCTCCTTGTCGACATGTCACCCGAGGGCCTGGAGCACGTCTTCCTCGCCGACTCGGGGTCGGTGTCGGTCGAGGTCGCGGTCAAGATGTGCCTGCAGTACTGGCGTTCGCTGGGCCGCCCCGGCAAGCAGCGGCTGCTGACCTGGCGCGGTGGCTACCACGGCGACACGTGGCAGCCCATGTCGGTGTGCGATCCCGAGGGCGGGATGCACGAGCTGTGGACCGGGGTGCTCCAGCGTCAGGTGTTCGCCGGCCCGCCCCCGGCGGAGTACGACGAGGCTTACGCCGAACAGCTCCGGTCGCTGATCGAGCGGCACGCCGGCGAACTGGCGGCGGTGATCGTCGAGCCGGTGGTGCAGGGCGCGGGCGGGATGCGGTTCCACTCCCCCGCGTATCTGCGTGTGCTGCGCGAGGCGTGCGACGCGCATGACGTTCTGCTGGTGTTCGACGAGATCGCGACCGGCTTCGGCCGTACGGGCGCGATGTTCGCCGCGGAGCACGCGGCCGTTACGCCGGACGTGATGTGCGTGGGCAAGGCGCTGACCGGCGGCTATATGACCATGGCGGCGACGCTGTGCACCGCGCGGGTGGCCGAGGGCATCTCGCGGGGCGAGGTGCCGGTGCTCGCGCACGGCCCCACCTTCATGGGCAACCCGCTGGCTGCCGCCGTGGCCTGCGCCTCGATCGAGCTGCTGCTCGGGCAGGACTGGCTCGCGGAGGTCAAGCGGATCGAGACGGGCCTGCGGACCGGGCTCGCGGCGGCGGCCTCGGAGCTGCCGGGGGTGAAGGACGTGCGGGTGCTCGGTGCCATCGGGGTGGTGCAGCTGGACCACACCGTGGACATGGAGGCGGCGACGGCGGCGGCCGTGCGCGAGGGCGTGTGGCTGCGGCCGTTCCGCGATCTGATCTACACCATGCCGCCGTACGTCACGGGCGACGCGGACCTGGCGCGGATCGCGCGGGCCGTGTGCGCGGCGGCGCGGGAGGGATGACATGCCGGTACTGGTGATCACGGGCACGGGCACGGAGGTCGGCAAGACGGTCGTCACCGCCGCCGTCGCCGCGACGGCGCTGGCCGCCGGCCGTTCGGTGGCCGTGCTGAAGGCCGCGCAGACGGGTGTGGGGCCCGCTGAGCCGGGGGACGCCGCCGAGGTGGCGCGCCTCGCGGGCCCGGTGACGACAGCGGAACTCGCCCGGTATCCCGAGCCGTTGGCGCCGGCCACGGCAGCGCGCCGGGCGGGCCGGGCTCCGGTCCATCCGCACGAGGTCGCGGAGGCCGCCGCCAAGCTGGCCACCGAGCACGACCTGGTGCTGGTCGAAGGCGCCGGCGGGCTTCTCGTCCGGTTCGACGCGGCAGGCGGCACCCTCGCGGACGCGGCACGGCTGCTGTCGGCGCCGGTGCTGGTCGTGGCGCCCGCGGGGCTCGGCACCCTGAACACGACGGAGCTGACGGCGCGTGAACTGCGCTCCCGGGGACTGGACCTGGCCGGGATCGTGATCGGGAGCTGGCCCGCGGCCCCGGATCTCGCCGCCCGCTGCAATCTGGCGGACCTGCCGGACGTGGCGGGGGCCCCGCTGCTGGGCTCGGTCCCGGCCGGGTCGGGCGCCCTGGCCCCGGCCGCTTTCCGCGAAGCCGCGCCGCACTGGCTGGCGCCGCGGCTGGACGGCTCGTGGGACGCGGAGGCGTTCCGGGTGCGGGAGGCTCCCGGGGCGTTCTGAGCATCCGTCGGGCGCGCGGTGAAACCGGCGCGAACGTGATCGCGTGTTGAACTACGAACGTGATCGCCTCCGAAGGGACCACTGTGCACACGAACAAAGCACGCCCCTCCCGCCGCACCGCCCTCACGCTGGGCACGGCCGCCGCTCTCTCGCTGGGCGGCGGCACGGCCCACGCTTTACCCGCCACCGGCGGCGTCACGGCGCGGCTGCGGGACCTGGAGCGGGAGCACACCGCACGTCTGGGCGTGTACGCCCGCAACGTGCGTACGGGCCGGACGGTGGCGTACCGGGCCGACGAGCTCTTCCCGATGGCCTCGGTGTTCAAGACGCTCGCCGCCGCGGCCGTGCTGCGCGACCTGGACCGCGACGGCGAGTTCCTGGCCCGGCGCATCCACTACACCCAGGCGTACGTCACCAAGTCGGGCTACTCCCCCGTCACCAAGGACCACGTCGCGACCGGCATGACCGTGGGCGAACTGTGCGACGCCACCATCCGCTTCAGCGACAACACCGCGGGCAACCTGCTGCTGAAGGAACTGGGCGGGCCGACCGCGATCACGCGCTTCGCCCGCTCGACCGGTGACCCGGTCACCCGGCTGGACCGTTGGGAGCCCGAGCTCAACTCCGCGGAGCCGTGGCGCGTGACCGACACGACGACCCCGCGCGCCATCGGCCTGACCTACGCCCGGCTGGTACTCGGCGACGCTCTTGAACCCCGGGACAGGGCCCGGCTCACGGACTGGCTGTTGCGCAACACCACGAGCCTGGAGAGGTTCCGCAAGGGGCTGCCGGCCGACTGGCTGCTCGCCGACAAGACGGGTGGCGGGCAGTACGGCAGCAACAACGACGTGGGCATCACCTGGCCGCCGGACGGCCCGCCGATCGTGATGTCGGTGCTGACCACGCAGCCGGAGGAGGACGCCCCGGCCGACAACCCGCTGGTGGCCGGCGCCGCGGCCCTGCTGGCGGCGGAACTCGCCTAGCGTGGCCGTCGGCGGCAGGTCGTCGTGGGACACCTGGCTGGTGAGCGGTGCCCTCGGTGCCGCCGGTCTGCTCGCCCTGCACTCCGCCGTGCCCAACGGCATCGGGCGGCTGGGGAGCCTGCTGGAGACGTTCCTGCCGTGGCTCGGGGCGGCCGTGCCCGTGCTCGCCTGCGCCGCCCTGATCGTGCGGTCGTGGGCGGGGCTGCTCGCCTGCCTGGTGCCCGGGGCCGTGTGGCTCTGGACGTTCGGCGGGGTGTGGTTCTCCTCGGGCGCTGGCCCGTACGACCTGACCGTTGTCCAGCACAACGTGGCCGACGACAACGCCGACCCCGCCGGCACCGCCCGGGCCCTGCTCGCCACGCGCGCCGGTCTGATCGCCGTGGAGGAGCTGACGCCCGCTGCGCAGCCCGCCTACCAGGGCGTCCTGGGCGCCTCCCACCCGTATCGGGCCGTCCACGGCACGGTCGGACTCTGGTCGGCGTATCCGCTGTCGGACGTGCGGCCCGTGGACATCCGGCCCGAGGGCTTCCCGGAGAGCTGGCGGCGGGCTCTGCGGGCCACGGTGTCCGCACCCGGCGGCAGGATCGCGGTGTACGTGGTCCATCTGCCCTCCGTGCGCCTGGGCCCGACAGGGCTCGCCTCGGCCGCCCGTGACGAGAGCGCGGCCCTGCTCGGGGCCCGGATCGCCGCCGACCCGGCCGGCCGGCTGCTGGTGGTGGGCGACCTCAACGGCACGGTCCAGGACCGCGGCCTCGCCCCGCTCACCTCGCGGCTGCACGCTCCGCCCACGGGGTTCGCGTTCAGCTGGCCGGCCGGCCTGCCGGTGGCGAGGATCGACCAGGTCCTGGGGCGAGGGGCCGAGGTGACGGAGGTGTCGGCGCTGGCGGCGACCGGCAGCGACCACCTTCCGGTGCTGGGCCGCGTACTCCTGCGGTAGACGGCAGGGGTGCGCGGGGCCCGTCGCGGGGAGAATCGGGGTGAGGCCAGCCTCGCAGGGAGGTTTTCGATGCCGTTCCGCTCCGGCAAGGTCCCCCGGGACGCCGTGCACCATCCGCTGTTCGCCCGCTGCTACGCCCGGGCCAGTGTGGCCGCCGAGACCCGGATGGGCATGGGCCGGATCCGCGGGAGACTGCTCGGCGGGCTGTCCGGGCGGGTGATCGAGATCGGCGCGGGCAACGGGCTGAACTTCGCGCACTACCCGGGCACCGTCGCGGAGGTCGTCGCCATCGAACCGGAGCGGCGGCTGCGGCACCTGGCCGTGGAGGCCGCGCTGCGCGCCGAGGTGCCGGTGGACGTCGTGCCGGGTGCGGCCGAGGCGCTGCCGGTCAAGAGCGAGGGTTTCGACGCGGCGGTGGTGTCGCTGGTGCTGTGCAGCGTGCGGGACGTGCCCCGGGCGCTCGGGGAGCTGCGGCGGGTGCTGCGGCCGGGCGGCGAGGTGCGGTTCTTCGAGCACGGCCGGGGCGGGGGCCGGGCGATGGCCTTCACCCAGCATGCCCTGGACCGGACGGTGTGGCCGCTGCTGAGCGGGGGCTGCCATGTGGCGCGGGAGCCGGTCCGGGCGCTGCGGGACGCCGGGTTCGAGCTCGGCCCCTACCGGCGGGTGCTCATGCCCGAACAGGGGCCGACGCTGCCCACCTCGTACTGCGTGCTCGGCACGGCGTGGCGCCCTGCCGAGGGGTGAGTCACAGGCTCCACCGGCGCAGCTCCTGCTCGATGTCGCGGACGGACGCCTCGCCGCTCTTGACCAGAAGGGCGAGGTCGCGGACCTGCTCGGGCGAGGTGACGACCTTGACACCGCTGGCGACGAGGTACGCGTAGGCGACGGCGGAGGCGAACAGGGCGTTGGAGCGCTCCAGCGCGGGGACGTGCAGCAGGAGCTGGAGCAGGGCGGCGGCGCGGGCGTGCGGGCTGTCGTAGACGGGGACGTCGAACACGGCGGCCCGATGGCGGGCGACGGCGGCGACGAGGGCTCCCCAGTCGGTGACCTGGGGGTCTCCGGGGGTCTTCTGCTCGGCGAGCATCAGCAGCCAGGCGAGGTCGATCTCGAGGTTGTCCAAGGGTTCAGTGGCGACCTTCGCGCGTGCCCTCGCGCTCTGCGCCGAACTCCTCGGCGAAGACGGACTCGTACTGCTTCATGAAGTCCGCGGCGGCCTCCACGAAGGTGTGGCCCACCTCGCCGGTGTCCTGCTTGACCAGCTCCTCGATGTAGCGGTTGACGCTCATCCCGCGGGCCAGGGCGCGCTCACGGGCGGCGCGGGCGGTGCCCTCGTCGACGCGCACGTTCAGCTGGGTCTTCGCCATACCTCGAAGCTAGCGCGCAGGTGCTAGCACCGGCAAGGGCGAGTCCGACCCGCGGAGGATACCGAGTGTGGGCCGGGTCACATTACCCTCGGGCAGGGCCAGGAGGTCCTGACGTCCACCCAGAGGAGGCGGCCTTGTCCACACCTGCTGCGGAGCACGCTCCCGGCCTCGCGCCGGCCGACGGGATCGCGGCCCGGGCCCGCGGTCTGACCAAGGCGTACGGCTCGGGCGAGACGGCCGTGCTCGCACTCGACTCGGTGGACGTGGACGTCGTCCGGGGCCGGTTCACCGCCGTGATGGGTCCCTCGGGCTCCGGGAAGTCCACGCTGATGCACTGCCTGGCCGGGCTCGACACGGTCTCGGCCGGTCAGGTGTGGCTCGGCGACACGGAGATCACGGGGCTGAGGGAACGTGAGCTGACGCGGCTGCGCCGCGACCGGATCGGGTTCATGTTCCAGTCGTTCAACCTCATCCCGACCCTGAACGCCCGGGAGAACATCACCCTGCCCATGGACATCGCGGGCCGGAAGCCCGACGAGGCGTGGCTGGACCGGGTGATCGACACCCTCGGCCTGCGGGACCGGCTCGGGCACCGGCCCTCGCAGCTCTCCGGCGGGCAGCAGCAGCGTGTGGCCTGTGCCCGGGCGCTGGCCTCCCGGCCCGAGCTGATCTTCGCGGACGAGCCGACCGGCAACCTCGACTCGCGCGCCGGCCTGGAGGTGCTCGGCTTCCTGCGCGAGGCGGTGGACCAGCTCGGGCAGACCGTCGTCATGGTCACCCACGACCCGGGGGCGGCCGCCCACTCGGACCTGGTGCTCTTCCTCGGGGACGGCCGGCTCGTCGACGAGATGCGGCGCCCCACGGCGGAGGCGGTCCTGGAGCGGATGAAGAGGTTCGACGTCATCCGCACCCGCTACGAGGACACCGGCGCCCCGGCGTCACCCGAGGAGAACTGAGCCCGTGCTCAAGGCGACCCTGCGGAGCTTCCTGGCGCACAAGGGGCGGCTGCTGCTCTCCGCGCTCGCCGTCCTGCTGTCCGTCGCGTTCGTCGCGGGGAGCCTGATCTTCTCGGACACCGTCAGCCGCACGTTCGACCGGCTGTTCGCCTCCACCGCGGCCGATGTCACGGTCAGCCCGAAAAAGGACCTCGACGAGGCGGTGCCCTCCGGCCGGACGGCCACCCTGCCGGCCGCGCTCGCCGAACGCGTACGGCAGATCGACGGGGTAGCGGCGGCCCGCGCCGACGTGGAGGTGAACGGCCTCACCGTCGTCGACGAGGCGAACGAGCCGGTCGGCCCGACCACCGGAGCACCGACGCTCGGCCACGCCTGGAACCCGAACGAGCGCAGCCCCGTGGAGCTGACCTCGGGCCACGCCCCGCACGGTCCCGCCGAGGCGCTGCTCGACTCCGAGACCGCCGGCCGCAAGAACGTCGACATCGGCGACACCCTCACCGTCATCGCGCCTCCCGGGTCGTTCCAGGTCCGGGTGGTCGGCATCGTCACCTTCACGACCACGAACCCCGGCTCGGCGCTGATCTACTTCGACACCCCCACCGCGCAGACGAAGCTGCTGGGCCGGCCCGGGACGGCCACCGCCATCTCGGTCGACGCGGCGGAGGGCGTCGGAGACGGCCGGCTCAAACAGCGCGTGGCCGACGCGCTCGGCACGCACACCTACGACTTCAGGACGGCCGGCGAGCAGGCCGAGTCGGACGTCGAGCAACTGGGCGGTTTCCTCGACGTCATCAAGTACGTGATGCTCGGCTTCGCCGGGATCGCCGTACTGGTCGGCGTGTTCCTGATCGTCAACACCTTCTCCATGCTCATCGCCCAGCGCACCCGCGAGCTGGGCCTGCTGCGCGCGCTGGGCGCCGACCGGCGCCAGGTCCGGAACTCGGTGCTCACCGAGGCCCTGCTGCTCGGACTGGTCGGATCCACGCTGGGGCTCGCGGCGGGCATCGGGCTCGCGGCCGGGCTGATCGGGCTGATGGGCCTGCTCGGCATGAACATCGACGCCGACGAGATGGAGATCGGCTGGGTGACACCGGTGGCGGCCTACGTCGTCGGGCTCGGCGTGACCTTCGTCGCCGCGTACCTCCCGGCGCGGCGGGCCGCGGGCGTGTCGCCGATGGCCGCGCTCTCGGACGCCGAGGTCGCCGGGGTCGGCCGGCCGCTGCGGGTCCGCGCGGTGGCGGGCGCCGTCGTCGGGACGGCCGGTGCGGCGGCGCTCGCGGGCTGCGCGGTGTCGCGGCAGACGGCGTCGGCGGCGTCCCTGCTGGGGCTGGGTGTGGTGCTCACCCTGATCGCGACCGTGATCGCCGGGCCACTGCTGGTGCGCCCGGTGATCCGGGTGCTGGGCGGGGCCTTCCCGGCGCTGTTCGGGCCGATCGGCCGGATGAGCCAGCGCAACGCCCTGCGCAATCCGCGCCGTACCGGGGCCACCGCCGCCGCCCTGATGGTGGGGATCGCCCTGGTGGGCGGGATGTCGGTGGCGAGCGAGTCGATGACCGCGTCGTTCGACCGGCAGATCGACAAGACGCTGGGCGCCGACTTCGTGGTTCAGAACTCCAACTTCCAGCCGTTCCCGCCGGAGGTGACCGAGAAGGTGCGCGGCACCGAGGGCGTGGGCCTGGTGGTGCGCGGGCGGTTCACGCCGGTCGCGGTGCGGCTCCCGGACGGCGACCGGGTGGAGACCACGGCCGCGGGCTACGATCCGCGGCTCGACGAGGTCGCCAACATCACGTACGCGCAAGGGGACTCCGCGGCCGCGCTCGCGAGCGGGCACCTGGCCATGGACCGGGACTTCGCCCGCGACCACGGGGTGCGGGTCGGCAGCACCCTCCCGGTTCGGTTCCCGGCCGGACGCTCGGCCGAGCTGACGGTCGGAGCGCTCACCGACCAGGACTCCGCCGAGGGGTTCGGCACCCAGGGCGGGCTGTTCTTCGGCATGGCCACCCTGGAGCGGTACGCGCCGGGCGGGCAGGACTCCGCGCTGTACGTCAACGCCGCCTCCGGCACCGGCGACGGCGATCTGCGCGCGAACCTGGAGGAGACCCTGGAACCGTACCCGCAGGTGCAGGTGCGGGACCTGGCCGACTACAAGCAGCTGGTCCAGGACCAGATCGCCGTCCTGCTGTACCTCGTGTACGCCCTGCTCGGGCTGGCGATCATCATCGCCGTGCTCGGCGTGGTCAACACCCTCGCGCTCTCGGTCGTCGAACGCACCCGGGAGATCGGCCTGTTGCGGGCGATCGGGCTGGCCCGGCGGCAGCTGCGGCGGATGATCCGGCTGGAGTCGGTCGTCATCGCGGTGTTCGGCGCGGTCCTCGGGCTGGTGCTGGGGCTGGTGTGGGGGGTGTGCACGCAGCAGGTGCTGGCGCTCCAGGGCATGACGGCCCTGGCGATCCCGTGGCTGACGATCGTGCTGGTGGTGGTCGGCTCGGCGGTGGTCGGGGTCGTGGCGGCGCTGCTGCCGGCGTTGCGCGCCTCCCGCATGAACGTCCTGGCGGCCATCGCGCACGAGTGACGTCCGGATGGTGAAACGGTCTGACACGAGTCGGTGCGAGTGATGTGATCATGCGATGACCGACTTGCGCATCCGGGCCGCGACGCCCGAGGACCTCGACACCGTGCTGGCCTTCTGGAAGGTGGCCGCCGAGGGCACGAGCATCAGCGACGACCGAGCCGGTGTGGAGCGGCTGGTCGCGCGTGATCCCGAGGCTCTGATCCTCGCGGAACGCGGCGGCGAGCCGGTGGGCACGGTGATCGCCGGGTTCGACGGCTGGCGCTGCCATCTGTACCGGCTGGCCGTGCACCCGGACCACCGCCGCCAGGGCATCGCGACCGCGCTGCTCGCCGCCGCCGAGGAGCGGTTCGTACGGCTCGGCGGGCGCCGTGCGGACGCGATGGTGCTCACCCGCAACGAGAGCGCGCACCGGGCGTGGGACGCCGCCGGATACGGGCCCGAGGAGAAGTGGCGGCGCTGGGTGAAGCCGCTCGCCGGGTAGGCGGATGAGCGCATGATCGGACCGGAAGCGGGACTTTGCCCATCCTTTACCCTTGAATGGCCACTCGGTCCTGCATGAAAGGTTGTGAGCGTCCGCCCATGGGCGAGCCCCCCCGTGCGCGCCAGCGCGCGTTCCGCCCGGTCCCGGAGAACCATGGAACGGGGGTGAACCGATGACCGAAGTGCTCCTCCTCCTGGTGGCGATCTCCCTCTCGCTCGCCTGCGGCACCTTCGTGGCGGCCGAGTTCTCCCTCACCACGGTCGAGCGCGCCGAGCTGGAGCGGGCCGCCGAGCGCGGTGAGCGCGGCGCGCAAGGGGCGCTGAAGGCCGTACGGAGTCTGACGTTCCAGCTCTCCGGCGCACAGCTCGGCATCACCGTCACGAACCTGGTGGTCGGCATGCTCGCCGAGCCGTCGATCGCCGCCATGATCGCCGGGCCGCTGGAGGACCTCGGCGTCTCGCGCTCGGCATCGCACAGCATCGCGCTGGTGATCGGCACCGCCTTGTCCACGGTGTTCCTGATGGTCGTCGGTGAGCTGGTGCCCAAGAACTGGGCGATCTCCTCGCCGCTGACCGTCGCCAAGACCGTGGGCAACGCCCAGCGCTGGTTCAGTGCCGCGTTCCGGCCGTTCATCACGCACCTCAACAACACGGCGAACCGGGTCGTGCGGCGGATCGGCGTGGAGCCCGCCGAGGAACTCGCCTCGGCGCGCGGACCGCAGGAGCTGGCGGCCCTCGCCCGGCACTCCGCGAAGGAGGGCGCCCTGGAGGCCGACACCGCCGAGCTGTTCGTGCGCACGCTGAACCTCGCCGACCTGACCGCGGAGAACGTGATGACGCCCCGGGTGCAGGTCGTCGCGCTGGAAGTGCAGGCCACCCTGGAGGACGTCGCGAACGCGACCCGGGCGACCGGCCTGTCCCGGTTCCCGGTCTACCGCGGCACCCTCGACTCGGTCGTCGGAACGGCCCACGTCAAGGACGTGCTGGCGGTGCCGGCCGAGCGCCGGACCCGGATCTACGTCTCCGAGCTGATGCGCGAGCCGCTGCTGGTCCCGGAGTCGCTCACCGTCGACCGGCTGCTGGACCGGCTCTCCGGCAAGCGCACGATGGCCGTCGTGATCGACGAGTACGGCGGCACTGCGGGCGTGGCCACGCTGGAGGACATCGTCGAGGAGGTCGTCGGCGACGTGCGCGACGAGCACGACCCGCACGAGACCCCGGACCTGGCCGCGGTCGGCACCGACGGAAGCGGGCACCCCCTGTACTCGGCCGACGGCTCCGCGCGCGTGGACCACCTCGAACGGATCGGGCTGCGCGCCCCGGAGGGACCCTACGAGACGCTTGCCGGGCTCGTGGCAACGGTGCTCGGGCGGATACCTGCCGCCGGTGACACCCTCGAGGTCGCCGGCTGGCACCTGGAGGTGCTGGACGCCACGGGGCGCCGGGCCGCCCGCGTCCGGCTGCGCGCCCCGCTCGACGACCACACGACCGACGAGAAGGGGGTGGAGCTGTGACCGCCGTCCAACTGCTGATCGGACTGGCGATGCTCGTCGTCAACGCCTTCTTCGTCGGCGCCGAGTTCGCGCTGATCTCGGTGCGCCGCAGCCAGATCGAGCCCTACGCCGACCGGGGCGACCGGCGCGCGAAGAGCGTGCTGTGGGGCCTGGAGCACGTCTCCGCGCTGATGGCGGCCGCGCAGCTCGGCATCACGTTGTCCACGCTGGTGCTGGGCGTGGTGGCCGAGCCGGCGATCGCGCATCTGCTGGAGCCTGCGTTCCACGCGGTGGGCGTGCCCGAGGGCGCGGGCCACGCGGTGTCCTTCGTGATCGCGCTGTCCCTCGCGACCTATCTGCACATGCTGCTCGGCGAGATGGTGCCGAAGAACGTCGCGCTCGCCGAACCGGTGCGCAGCGCGCTGGCGCTGGGGCCGCCCCTGGTGGCGCTCTCCCGGGCGCTGCGGCCGGTGATCTTCACGGTGAACGCGTTCGCCAACGCGCTGCTCAAGCTGCTGCGCGTGGAGGCCAGGGAGGAGGTGGCCGCCTCCTACTCGGACGCGCAGATAGCGCAGATCGTGAAGGACTCCAGCGAGGCGGGCCTGATCGACGACCGGGCCCAGGAGCGGCTGCACGACGCGCTGGAGCTGGGCCGCCGACCGGTGCGGGACGTCGTGCTGCCGCTGGAACGCGTGGAGTACGCGAGCGTGGGCGTCACCCCGGAGGAACTGGAGCGGCTGTCGGCCGGGTCCGGGTTCTCCCGCTTCCCGGTGGTGGACGAGGGACGGCGGATCGTCGGCTACCTGCACGTGAAGGACGCCCTGGACGCCGTCGGGCGCAATACGCCGTTCCGCCTGCGGGACATGCGCCCCATCGCCCGGGTGCGGGAGCACACCCCGCTGGACGACGTCCTCACGGCGATGCGGGGCAGCCGTACGCACCTCGCGGCCGTCCTCGGGGCGGACGGGCGGCTGGCCGGACTGGTGACCATGGAGGACGTGCTGCGGGAGCTGTTCGGCCAACGGGCGTGAGGACCGGGTTCCGCGGGACCGACCGACTGATGGGTATGTGCACGGGATACCATTTCCGTCGCCATGCAGACGAACCCCACCTACAGCAGCCTGGTCGCGGTCGGCGACTCCTTCACCGAGGGCATGTCGGACCTGATGCCCGACGGCACCTACCGGGGCTGGGCGGACCTGCTCGCCGCACGGATGGCGGCCCGCACGCCCGGCTTCCGCTACGCCAACCTCGCGGTGCGCGGCAAGCTGATCCAGCAGATCGTCGACGAGCAGGTCGACGTCGCGGCGGCCATGGGAGCAGACGTGATCACCCTGGTCGGCGGCCTCAACGACACCCTGCGGCCCAAGTGCGACATGGGCCGGGTGCGCGCGCTCCTGGAGGAGGCCGTGGAGAAGCTGACCCCGGCCTGCCGGCAGCTCGTGCTGATGCGCAGCCCGGGCCGGCAGGGCCCCGTCCTGGAGCGGTTCCGGCCGCGCATGGAGGAGCTGTTCACCTGCGTCGAGGAGCTGGCCGCCCGGCACGGCGCGATCGTCGTCGACCTGTACGGCGCACCGTCCCTGCGCGACCCTAGGATGTGGGACGTGGACCGGCTGCATCTGACGGCGGAGGGCCACCGCAGGGTCGCGGAGGCGGTGTGGCAGACGCTGGGCTACGACCCCGAGGACGCCGACTGGCACACGCCCATGCCGGCGACGCTGCCGCCGGGCTGGGTCATGCGGCGGGTGGCGGACGCCCGCTTCGCCCGGCAGCACCTGCTCCCGTGGATAGGCCGCCGGCTGACGGGACGCTCCTCGGGCGACGGGCTGCCGCCCAAGCGGCCGGAGCTGGCGCCCTACGAAGACCTGGCGTAGCCGCAGGTGGACGCGTCCGTGACGGCGTCGTAGGTTCCGACAAACACACCCGCGGCGCTGGCCTGCACGAATCGCCAGTAGAATCCGGTCACGTGACTTCCGCTCCCGCCAAGCCCCGCATCCCGAACGTCCTCGCCGGACGCTACGCCTCCGCAGAGCTCGCCACGCTCTGGTCGCCCGAGCAGAAGGTGAAGCTGGAGCGGCAGCTCTGGCTCGCCGTGCTGCGGGCCCAGAAGGACCTCGGGATCGAGGTGCCGGACACGGCCCTGGCCGACTACGAGCGTGTCCTCGACACCGTCGACCTGGCCTCCATCGCCGAGCGCGAGAAGGTCACGCGGCACGACGTGAAGGCGCGGATCGAGGAGTTCAACGACCTCGCCGGGCACGAGCACGTGCACAAGGGCATGACCTCCCGCGACCTCACCGAGAACGTCGAGCAGCTCCAGATCCGCCTGTCGCTGGAGCTGATGCGCGACCGCACGGTCGCCGTCCTGGCCCGGCTCGGCAAGCTCGCCGGCGAGTACGGCGAGCTGGTCATGGCCGGCCGCTCGCACAACGTCGCCGCGCAGGCCACCACCCTCGGCAAGCGCTTCGCCACCGCCGCCGACGAGCTGCTCGTCGCCCACGGCCGCATCGAGGAACTGCTGGGCCGCTACCCGCTGCGCGGCATCAAGGGCCCGGTCGGCACCGCGCAGGACATGCTGGACCTGCTGGGCGGGGACGCCACGAAGCTCGCGGACCTGGAGCAGCGGATCGCCGGGCACCTGGGCTTCTCGCAGGCGTTCACCTCGGTCGGCCAGGTCTATCCCCGCTCGCTGGACTACGAGGTCGTGACGGCGCTGGTGCAGCTGGCGGCTGCCCCGTCGTCGCTGGCGAAGACGATCCGCCTGATGGCCGGGCACGAGCTGGTCACCGAGGGCTTCAAGCCGGGCCAGGTCGGCTCCTCGGCGATGCCGCACAAGATGAACACCCGCTCCTGCGAGCGCGTCAACGGCCTGATGGTGATCCTGCGCGGCTACGCGTCGATGACCGGCGAGCTGGCGGGCGACCAGTGGAACGAGGGCGACGTGTCCTGCTCTGTGGTGCGCCGGGTCGCGCTGCCGGACGCGTTCTTCGCGCTGGACGGTCTGCTGGAGACGTTCCTGACGGTGCTCGACGAGTTCGGCGCGTTCCCAGCGGTCGTCGCCCGTGAGCTGGACCGCTACCTGCCGTTCCTCGCCACCACGAAGGTGCTGATGGGCGCTGTGCGCGCGGGCGTGGGCCGGGAGCTCGCGCACGAGGCGATCAAGGAGAACGCCGTCGCCTCCGCGCTCGCCATGCGCGAGCAGGGCGCCGAGCGCAACGAACTGCTCGACAAGCTGGCCGCCGACGCGCGCCTCCCGCTGGACCGTGACCAGCTGGCCGCGCTCATGGCCGACAAGCTGTCCTTCACCGGTGCCGCGGGCGACCAGGTCGCCACCGTCGTCGCCCGGGTCGAGGACATCGTCAAGCAGAACCCCCAGGCCGCGGGCTACACGCCCGGGGCGATCCTCTGACCAGCCGCCCCTGATGGCGCGTTTCACGCCCGAGGAGCTTCAGGCCGCCCGCGACCGCGTCGTGCCCGATGTGGTCGCGGAGGGCCTGCACGTGCTGTTCTGCGGCATCAACCCCGGCCTGATGACGGCCGCGACGGGCCATCACTTCGCCCGCCCGGGCAACCGCTTCTGGCCGGTGCTGCACCGGTCCGGCTTCACACCGCGGCTGCTGAAGCCGTCCGAGCAGCAGGAGCTGCTGTCGTACGGGCTCGGCATCACCAACGTGGTGGCGCGGGCCTCCGCCCGGGCCGACGAGCTGAGCGCCGAGGAGTACCGGGAGGGCGGACGGCTGCTCGCGGCGAAGGTGGAGCGGCTGCGGCCGCGCTGGCTGGCCGTCGTGGGGGTGACCGCGTACCGGGCCGCGTTCGACGACCGCACGGCGCGGGTGGGGCCGCAGTCACGGACGATCGGGGACACGCGCGTGTGGGTGCTGCCCAATCCGAGCGGGCTGAACGCGCACTGGACGGCCGAGACGATGGCCGAGGAGTTCGCACGGCTGCGGGAAGCCGCAGGGGCCTGATCCGCTACGGCGGGTCCGTCTCCGTGACCAGGGCCAGCAGCCGGACCTCCCGCGACATGTCACGGTCCCCCACCGCCACGGCCACCCAGCGGCCCGTGCCCTCCACCGCCCACAGGTGGGCGACGCCCGCGCACGCGCTCAACTCGGCCCACGGCCGGGGTATCTCCTCCCGCTCGGTGCGCAGCAGGACGGTCTGCAGGTTGTAGGGGGCCGTGTCGCCCCAGCGGGAGGCCAGGAGCTCGTAGACCGCGTCGCGGTCCTTCTCGTACTGGTCGATCGTCACCGCCCGGGCCGCCGGGTCGGTGTCGGTCGCGGCCTCTAACACCGCGACGTGGTGACCCGGTCCCGAAAAGCCGACGTCCGACGGGCCGTGCTCCGCCGGAAACGGGCGGTAGCACAGCTCGTCGATGACGGCGATGTGCTGTGCGATGTTCATGGGTCCAGTAAACCCGCCCCCACTGACACTTGGCGGGGCATCACCCGGCTCGCCGTCAGGCGTCCCTGCGGCGCAGGCGCCAGGCTCCCGCCAGCAGGGCGGCGGCCGTCCACAACGCGGTCACGGCGAGCCCCGACCACGGCCCGAGGGTGCCGTCGTACGTCTCCCGGAGGGCCAGTTGCCCGGCTTTGTCGGGCAGGAAGTCGGCGACGGTGCCGGTGGCGTCGCCGATCACGAACGAGACCACGAGGATGAACGGCACCAGCAGGGAGAGGGTGGCCACGCCGCTGCCGAGCAGGGCGGCGGTCCCCGCGGCGAACAACGCCATCAGCATGAGGTAGACACCGCAGCCCACGACCCCGCGCACCTGCTCACCGGTGCTGAGCCCGCCGGCCGCCGGGCCGAGGCCCGCCCGCGCCGCGAGCAGGGCGGCGAGGGCCGTCACCAGCCCCACGAGGAACGCCGGTACGGCGATGACGGCCGCCTTGGCCGCGAACCACCGGCCGCGTCGTGGCACCGCGGCCAGCGAGAGCCGGAGCGCACCCTGGTGGAACTCCGACGACACGGCCATGGCCCCGAAGGAGACGGCCGCGATCTGGCCCGGGAGGACGCCGGACAGCGACGCGAACAGCGGATCGAACCCCGGGTCCGAGGCATCGGAGACGCCGGCGATCGTGGAGAACGCCACGGTGGCCGCGAACAGCGCCAGCAGCGCTCCCGGGAGCGAGCGCAGCGTGCGGATCTTCAGCCACTCGGAGCGCAGTACGGGCGTGAGTTCCATGGTCAGGCCTCCTGGTGCTGTGCGGTGAACTCGGTCTCGGCCCCGGTGAGGTCGAAGTAGGCCTGCTCCAACGTGCCCTCCTCGGCGGCCAGTTCCAGGACGGGCAGGCCCGCTGCCGAGGCGATGCGGCCGATGTCGTCCACGCGTGCGTCGTGCACGGTCCAGTGCCCGTCCGCGTGCTCCTCCGCGTCGTGGCCGTGCCGGGCGAGGGCAGACGTGAGCGCGACGGGATCGGTCGTGCGGATGCGCACGCGGGGCTGCACGCGCGCGTGGATGAAATCCCGCATCGGGGTGTCGGCGAGGAGCCGGCCCCGGCCGAGGACGACGAGGTGGTCGGCGAAGGACGCGGTCTCGTTCATCAGATGGCTGGAGACCAGGACCGTGCGGCCCTCCCCCGCCAGGCGGCGCAGCAACGTCCGTATCCACGCGATGCCTTCGGGGTCGAGGCCGTTGGACGGCTCGTCCAGCATCACGACCTCGGGGTCGCCCAGCAGGGCGGCGGCGATGCCGAGCCGCTGGCGCATGCCCAGGGAGTACGTCCGCACACGGCGCCGGGCCACCGACGCCAGGCCCGTCTCCTGAAGGACCTCGTCGACCCGCCGGTCCGGGATGCGGTTGCTCGCCGCCAGGATCCGGAGGTGGTCACGGGCGGTGCGGGAGCCGTGCGCGGCCTGTGCGTCGAGCAGGGCGCCCACGTGGCGCAGGGGTTCGCGGAGCGCCGGGTAGGGCCGGCCGCCGATCGTGGCGGAGCCGGCGGTCGGCCGGTCGAGGCCGAGCACCAGCCGCATGGTGGTGGACTTCCCGGCGCCGTTCGGGCCGAGGAAGCCGGTTACTCGGCCGGGGTGCACACGGAAGGTGAGCCGGTCCACGGCCCGCCGGCCGCCGAACTCCTTGGTGAGGTCCTGGACGTCGATGCTGGTCATGACAGCAGCGTGGCAACCGGACCGGAGTGCGGTCCTCCCTCTGCGGTGGAGATCGTCTCCCCCGTGCGGGGGAGGCTCGCTGTCGGTGCCGGCTGGCACGATGACGCCATGGTCCGCATGCTGCGCCCCTTCACCCGGGCGGTGACGTACACGCGGTGGCTGCATCTCTCCATGGCCATCGTGTGGCCCTCCCTGTGGCTGTTCATCGACGAGGCGTGGTGGACGGTGGGCACGGCGACCGTGCTGCTGGGACTCGCGGGTCTGGTCCCCGCCATGCGGGTCGTGGAGGGGTTCCAGGCCAGGCTGCTGCTGACCGGCCACCGGGACGGTGGCGAGAGCCCGGAGATCGTCGTCGCCCCCTCGGCCACCTGGGGCGACCGCGGCCGGGTGGTGGTGTGGCTCCAGACGAGGCTGTTCTTCGGCGCCCTGGTGTCGCATCTCGCCGTCCAGCTGCTCCTCCTCGGGGTGGACCTGGTGTCGACGGCGATCAGCGGCGAACGCGCCGGCGGCGCCTGGCTCGTCGTCACGGGCCACCACTGGTGGCACGCCCTGCTCGCGCCCCTGCCCCTGGTCCTGGCGGCCGCGGTCGTGGTCGGTTCGGGGCACCTCATCACGGCGCTCGCCCTGCGTCTGCTCGGCCCTTCCCCCGCCGAGCGCCTCGCCGCGCTGGAGGAGCGCACGGAACAGCTCCTGGAACGCACCCGGATCGCCCGCGAGTTGCACGACTCCATCGGGCACGCGCTCACGGTCGCCGTCGTGCAGTCGGGGGCGGCCCGGGCGGCGGGCGATCCGGCCTTCACCGACCGTGCCCTGGGCGCCATCGAGGAGACCGGCCGGGCCGCTCTGGAGGACCTGGAGCGGGTGCTCGGCGTCCTGCGCGAGTCGGGGAAACCGGTGAGCGGCAGACCGACCCTCGCCGATGCCGACCGCCTGCTGGAGTCGGCCCGGGCCTCCGGGGCGAAGGTCGACGCCGAGGTGACCGGGCCGGTGGAGACGGTGCCGGGACCGGTGTCCCGGGAGGGCTACCGGATCCTCCAGGAGTCGCTGACCAACGTGCTGCGGCACGCGGGGGCCGTCCCGGTGCGCGTCCGTGTGCGCGTCGCCGACGACACCCTGGTCCTCGCGATACGCAACCCGCTGCCGGCCGGGCCCTCCGGCACGGGGCGCGGCAGCGGTCTGCGCGGGATACGCGAACGCGCGGCCCTGCTCGGCGGGCTGGCCCGGACCGGACCCGCCGCAGGCGACTGGCAGGTCCATGCCGAACTGCCGTTGCGTTGATCTACGCTGGTCCGATGCCGGTCACCGTTCTCCTCGTCGACGACGAACCCCTGGTGCGTGCGGGTCTGCGGGCCGTGCTGGAGGCGCAGCCCGACATCGAGGTCGTCGGGGAGGCCGCGGACGGGGCGGCGGTGATCCCGCTCGTGCGGCAGTTGCGGCCGGACGTGGTCGCCATGGACGTACGGATGCCGCTGCTCGACGGCATCGAGGCCACCCGGGCACTGCTGCGGACGGTCGACGATCCGCCGCGGATCCTCGTGGTGACGACGTTCGAGAACGACGAGTACGTGTACGAGGCGCTGCGCGCGGGAGCCGACGGGTTCCTGCTCAAGCGGGCCCGGCCCGCCGAGATCGTGCACGCGGTGCGGCTGATCGCCGAGGGCGAGTCGCTGCTGTTCCCGGCCTCGGTGCGGCAGCTCGCCGCCGAGTACGGGGACACCGGCGGGAACAGCGCGGCGCGGGCCGTGCTGGAGCGGGCGCAGCTGACCGAGCGCGAGTCCGAGGTGTTGCGGCTGATGGCGCGGGGCCTGTCGAACGCGGAGATCGCCGCCCGCCTGGTCGTGGGGACGGAGACCGTGAAGTCGCATGTCAGCGCGGTGCTGGCGAAGCTGGGGGCGAGGGACCGCACCCAGGCGGTGATCGCGGCGTACGAGTCGGGGTTCGTGGCGCCCGGCTGATCACCGGGCCGGTGCCCGCCCCTCGCCGGGGTGCGCCGCGTCGAAGTACGATCCGGCCAACACGGGCACGACCTGGGAGGACGGACGGTGGGGCGGCTGACCGGCGGGGATCCCTCGCTGCTGCGAAGGATCAACTCCGCGGTGGTGCTGCACGCGCTGCGCGCCACGGATTGCGCGACGCTGACCGAGATCACCCGGGTGACGGGGCTGTCCCGGCCGACCGTGGAGGGCGTGGTCGAGGGGCTCATCGAGGCCGGGCTCGTCGTGGAGAAGGCGGCCGAGGAGGGTGCTGCCCGGCGGCAGGGGCGTCCGGCGCGGCGGTTCCGGTTCCGGGCGGAGGCCGGTCATCTGCTCGGGCTGGAGATCGGGGCGCACCGGGTGGCCGCGCTGCTGTCCGACCTGGACGGCCGGGTGATCGGCGCGCAGGCCAAGGAGGTCCCCGAGACGGCGGAGGCCGATGAGCGGCTGGAGCGCCTGCGCGGGGCCGTCGCCGAGTTGTTGCGGCGGGCCGGGGTCGCACGCGGCTCGCTGCGGGCGGTGGGCGTGGCCACGCCCGGGATCGTGGAGGCCGACGGCACGGTACGGCTGGGCACGGCGCTGCCGGGGTGGACGGGGCTGCGGCTGGGCGAGCGGCTGGGCCGGTCGTTCAAGTGCCCGGTGCTGGTCGAGAACGACGCCAACGCGGCCGTCGTCGCCGAGCACTGGAAGGGCGCGGCCACCGAGTCGGACGACGTGGTGTTCGTGCTGGCGGGGCTGAGCCCGGGGGCCGGTTCGCTGATCGGGGGCCGGCTGCACCGGGGCTACGGCGGAGCGGCCGGCGAGATCGGTGCGCTGCATCTGCTGGGCCGGGAGGTGACGCCCGAGACGCTCCTGTCCACCACGGACGAGCCCCTGCACCCCCTCGACGAGCAGGCGGTCGCCGGGGTCTTCGCGCAGGCCCGCGAGGGCGACCAGCGGGCCCGCGCCGCCGTCGACCGCTTCCTCCAGCGCCTGGTCCACGACGTGGCCGCGCTCGTCCTCGCCCTGGACCCGGAGCTGGTCGTCGTCGGCGGCTGGGCAGCGGGCCTGGACGGCGTCCTGGGCCCCCTCCGCCAGGAACTCGCCCGCTACTGCCTGCGCCCGCCGGAGGTGACTCTCTCCAGCCTCGGGGACGCGGCCGTGGCAACAGGCGCCCTGCGCCTGGCCCTGGACCACGTGGAGGAACAACTCTTCGCGGTGGAGCAACGCCCCCTTTAGGGGTCGCTTCACTATGCGCGTCCGACCCGGACGGGCGTAGGGAAAGGACCCCTCAGGGGCGCGGGGCTGTGTCGACATGCGTCTCGCCGCGTGGGCGCGATCAGCCACAACGCACGCGCGGCCCCCGATTCACCGCACCCTCGCGGCGCGAAGGTCAGGACGCCTGCCGCTGATGTCCGTCGTGGATCTCCACGCTCCCCGAGTCGCCGAAGGTCAGTCGGCACGTGTCAGCGCGGTAGGTCGCCACGGACAGCGCAGCCGTACGTCCCAGAGCGATGAAGCGGGTCGTGACGACAAGGACCGGCGCCCCCGGCAGCCGGTCCAGCTCCTTCGCCTCGTCGGCCCCGGCGGAGCCGAGCTCCACCGCGTTCTCCTGCCGCTCCGGCTCCAGCCGCTGCAGTTCCCGCAGCACCGCACGCGCGTGTGCCGCCCCGGACGGGGCGTCGATGCCGGAGAGCTCGGGCACCGAGGTCTGCGGGATGTACAGCAGCTCCGCGGCCACGGGCCGGCCGTGCGAGACCCGGGAGCGCCGCACGATGTGCACGGGCTCGTCGCGGCCGGTCTCCAGCGCGTCGGCGACGGCCGCCGGCGGCACGGCCGCCGTGCAGTCGACGGGCTGCCAGGCGTCCTCGGAGCCGCCCGGCCAGGTGTGCGGGCCGGTGCCGAGGGAGACGCCCATGCGGGGCGGCGCGACGGTCGTGCCGACACCGCGGCGGCGCTGCAGCCTGCCTTCCAGTTCGAGCTGCTCCAGGGCCTGGCGGAGCGTGGCCCGGGCGACGCCGAAGCGGGCCGCGAGGTCGCGCTCGTTCGGCAGGATCTCCCCCACCGAGAACTCCGAGTCGAGCGCTTCACTGAGCACCGTCTTGAGATGCCAGTACTTCGGCTCCTGCACCGATTCCAGCTGCGTGGTCCCCACCCTGTCCTCCGCAATCGCCGTGGTCGGCGGCGTTTTAGCGCCCTTGTTTATTAAAGGTTGTTGCACTTCTCTGCGACCATAGGTCGGCCCTGATCCTTGGTCAAGACCAATGGCCGGGAACGTTCACGGGCCGTTCATGCGGGGCTTCGGAGCGGACCCGCGGGGTGTCTAGAGGGCGGCCAGGGACCGCAGCTTGTCGGGGTTGCGGATGATGTAGACCGACTGCACGCGCCCGTCGGCCACGTCGAGCTGGAAGACGGAGTCGGGCTTGCCGCCGGACAGGATCAGCGCGGCGGGGCCGCCGTTGACTTCCACGAAGCGCACGTTCAGGCCCGGGAGGCCCTTCTGTGCGGCGCCGACGAGGAAGCGGCCCACCTTGTCGGCGGTCCGCAGGACCCGTAGCGGCGCCCGCGACTTGCCGCCGCTGTCGCCGACGAGCCGGACCTCCGGGGCGAGCAGCGCCATGAGGCCTTCGAGGTCGCCGTCGGCCGCGGCGGCGAGGAACCGCTCGGTGAGGTCGCGGCGCTGGGCGGGGTCGACGTCGTAGCGCGGGCGCCGCTCCTCGACGTGCTTGCGGGCCCGCCCGGCGAGCTGGCGCACCGCCGGTTCGCCGCGGTCGAGCATGGCGGCGATGTCGGCGTACGGGAAGCCGAAGGCCTCGCGCAGTACGAACACGGCCCGCTCCAGCGGTGACAGCGACTCCAGCACGACGAGGACGGCGAGGGAGACGGAGTCGGCGAGCACGGCACGCTCGGCGGTGTCCGGCACGGTGTCGCCGAAGTCGGTGACGTACGGCTCGGGCAGCCAGGGGCCGACGTACGTCTCGCCGCGGGCCTTGATCTGGCGCAGCCGGTCGATGGCGAGGCGGGTGGTGATCCGGACGAGGTAGCCGCGCGGCTCGCGCACGTCCGCGCGGTCGCTGCCGGACCAGCGCAGCCAGGCCTCCTGGACCACGTCCTCCGCGTCGGCCACCCGGCCGAGCATGCGGTAGGCGACGCCCAGCAGGACGGGGCGGTGTGCTTCGAAGACGTCGGTCGCGGTCTCGGTGGTCGCGGCTCCATCCCAGCCCACCGATGCTGGCCCTGTCCAGGCGGAATCATCCCGTCCCGGACAGAATGGCCGACAGGGCGCCGGTGACCGGCGGCGCGGTTCCGGGAGGTGGCGATGCGATACGCGGTGCTGGGCACGGGACAGGTCGGGCGCACGCTCGGCGGACGGCTGGTGGAGCTGGGGCACGAGGTGCGGCTCGGCTCGCGCACACGGGACAACACGGCCGCCGTGCAGTGGGCCGCCGCCGCGGGCCCGGGTGGGAGCGTGGGGACGTTCGCGGAGGCGGCGGAGTTCGGGGAGGTGGTGGTGAACGCGGTCGGCGGGCGGGTGGCGCTCGCCGCGCTGGAGGCGGCCGGGGCCAAGAACGTGGAGGGGAAGGTCCTTGTGGACGTGTCCAACCCGCTGGCGGTCGAGGAGGGTGAGCTGCGGCTGTCCCCCGTCGAGTCGGACAGCGTGGGCGAGCAGATCCAGCGGGCGTTTCCGCACGCGCGCGTGGTGAAGTCGCTCAACACGGTCAACTGCCGGGTGATGGTGGATCCGGCGAGCGTGCCGGGCGAGCACAACGTCTTCGTCTGCGGGGACGACCCTGGCGCCAAGGAGCAGGTGACGGCGCTGCTCGGGGAGTTCGGCTGGCCGGCGGACCGCGTGCTCGACCTCGGCGGGATCCGGGCGGCCCGGGCCGTGGAGATGTGGCTGCCCCTGTGGGCCGGCCTGTTCCGGAAGTTCGGGCACGGCGAGTTCAACCTGGAGGTGCGGCGGGCCCGTTAGGCGGCCCGGCTCGTGAAGGCTGCGCCACGGGGCTACCGGCGGGTAGCAATTGCTGACAAGCTGTCTACAGCGTCCGTCAGCGAGTACAGCCGAGGAGCTCCCCATGTCCGCCACCGTCTCCTTCAAAGTCGCCTCCGCGCAGGGCGAGCAGAGCGTGACCCTGTCCTACACGCGCCGGGGCAGCGGCGAGCCGCTCCTGCTCCTGCACGGCATCGGCCACCACCGCCAGGTGTGGGACCCGGTGATCCCCGCGCTGGCGGCCGAGCGCGACGTGATCGCCGTGGACCTGCCCGGCTGCGGCGAGTCGCCGGCGCTCCCGGACGGCATGGCGCACGACCTGCCCACGATGAGCACGGTCCTGACCGCGCTCATCGGCGCGCTGGAGATCGAACGGCCGCACGTGGCGGGCAACTCGCTGGGCGGCCTGCTGGCGCTGGACCTGGCCCGGGCGCGACTCGTCCGCTCCGTCACCGCCCTGTCCCCCGCCGGGTTCTGGAACGAGGCCGAGCGCCGCTACGCCTTCACCGTGCTGACGGCCATGCGGCAGATCGCCCGCCGGATGCCGCCGCCCGTGGTCGAGCGGCTGGCCCGCCCGGCCATCGGCCGCACCCTGCTGACGAGCACCATCTACGCCCGTCCGGGCCGCCGTTCCCCCGAGGCCGTGGTCGCCGAGACGCTCGCGCTGGCGCGGGCGCAGGGGTTCTCCGAGACGCTGCGCTCGGGCCGGACCGTGCAGTTCACCGACGACATCGTGGGCACGCCGGTCACCGTCGCGTGGGGCAACCGGGACCGCCTGCTCATCCCGCGCCAGGGCGTGCGCGCCAAGGGCGTCATCCCCGGGGCCCGGCTGGTGCGGCTGCCCGGCTGCGGCCACGTCCCGATGAACGACGACCCGGCGCTGGTGGCCCGGGTAGTCCTCGACGGCAGCCGCTGACCACCCCAGGGGGACGGCGGAACCTCCTCTAAGGTTCTGCCTCATGAGGCCGACGCTGAGCACAGACCCGGGCAAAGGCGCGGCGTCCGCCGCCTGGGAGCTGCTGCTCCCCGCCGCGTCGGCTCCGGCACGCACGCGTGGCCGTTCCCTGCAGGCGGCGCTGCGCGAGGCGGTCCGCTCGGGCCGGCTCGCGCCGGGCACCCGGCTGCCGTCGAGCCGCGATCTCGCAACCGACCTGGGGGTGTCGCGCGGGCTGGTCACGGAGGCCTACGAGCAGCTGACGGCCGAGGGATACCTGCGCAGCGGCCGGGGTTCGGGGACCTGGGTGGGCGCGGCCGTCCGGGCTGCGGGGCCGCGCGCGCACGATCTCGCTCCGCGCTCACCCGGCGCCCGTGCGGACTTCGTGCCCGGGACGCCGGACCTGGCGCTGTTCCCGCGCGCCGCGTGGGCCGCCGCGCACCGCGGTGTCCTGGCGGACCTGCCGCACCAGGAGCTGGGCTACCCCGACCCGCGCGGGCTGCCGCGGCTGCGTACCGCGCTGGCCGAACTGCTCGCCCGGCGGCGGGGCGTGGTGGCCGACCCGGAGCGGATCGTCGTCGTCTCGGGGGTGGCCCAGGCGACCACCCTGCTCGGTTTCGCGCTGCACGCGCGCGGGATGCGCGCGGTAGGCGTGGAGGACCCGGGCAGTCCGCAGCACGACGCGCTGTACGCGTCGGCCGGGGTCGCCGCCGTGCCCCTGCCGGTGGACGACGAGGGCGTCGCCACGGAGTCGCTGCGGGCCTCGGGCGTCCGGGCCGTGGTGACGACTCCGTCCCACCAGTTCCCCACCGGCATCGCCTACTCGGCCCGGCGGCGCGCGGAACTCCTGGACTGGGCGCGGTCGGTGGACGGCATCGTCCTGGAGGACGACTACGACGGCGACTTCCGCTACGACCGTGCACCGGTCGGCGCGCTCCAGGGCCTCGATCCGGACCACGTGGTCTACACGGGCTCGGTCAGCAAGTCCTTGGCACCGGGCCTGCGGCTGGGCTGGATGCTGGTGCCGGAGTCCTGGGCGGAGGAGGTCGTCGAACGAAAGCGCACCATGGATCTCGGCCACCCCGCCCTCGACCAGGCGCTGTTCGCCCGATTCCTGGAGCGCGGCGACTACGACCGTCAGCTGCGCCGCTGCCAGCGCGCCTACCGCGACCGGCGCGACGCGCTGGTCGCCGCCCTGGACGCGCACTTCCCCGGTTCGCAGGTGTCCGGGATCGCCGCCGGTCTCCATGTGATCGCCACACTGCCGCAGCGGTACGGGCCCGAGGAGCGGTTCCTCGGGCGGGTGGCGGCGGCGGGGGTGGCGGTGCGCCCGCTGTCGGCCTACGCCCACACGCCGGCCGGACCAGAGGGGGACAAGGAGATCCGGCTCGTCCTGGGCTATGCCCATGTGCCGCCCGCCCGGATCGCCGAGGGCGTGCGTCTGATGGCCGAGGCCGCGACCGGGTGAGCCGACCGGTTCGCGCGTTCCCTCACCCTGCGGTCGGTTGTTCACTTGGGGTTCGTGTGTGCGCCGCGGTGTGCCAGTAGGTGTGGCTCTGCACACTTGGCCGGATCCCGTCCCTGGAGGCGTATCCATGTCCCACCGTCCGTTGCCCGGGCGCCGTAGCGTCCTGCGTGGCTCGCTCGCCGCGTCGGCGGCCCTGTCCCTGCCCACCGCCCTCGGCGCGGCGCCCGCCTTCGCCCGCTCCGGGCGCCCGACAGCGGGGTGGGGTGTGCAGGCGGGAGACGTGACCTGCGACTCCGGGCTGGTGTGGGTGCGCTCCGACCGGCCGGCCCGGATGATCGTCGAGACGTCGGCGACGGAGTCGTTCCGCAACGCCCGCAGATGGCACGGCCCGCTGCTGGGCTCCGGCACCGACTTCACCGGCACGACCCGGCTGCGCGGCCTGCCGTCCGGCGAGCAGATCCACTACCGCGTGCTGCTCGCCGACCCGGACGACCCGCGCCGCACCGGTGAGCCGGTCACCGGCACCTTCCGCACGGCGTCGGCCAAGCGCCGCGACGGTGTGCGGTTCGTCTGGTCCGGCGACCTGGCGGGGCAAGGCTGGGGCATCAACCCGGAGTTCGGCGGCTACACGATCTACAACGCGATGGCCGCCCTCGACCCCGACTTCTTCCTCTGCAGCGGCGACAACATCTACGCCGACGGCCCGATCACCGGGACCGTGGCCCTGCCCGACGGCCGGACCTGGCGGAACATCACGACCGAGGAGAAGGCGAAGGTCGCCGAGACCCTCGCGGAGTTCCGCGGCAACTTCCGCTACAACCTGCTGGACGAGAACCTGCGTGCCTTCAACGCCCGGGTCCCGTCCATCGTCCAGTGGGACGACCACGAGGTCACCAACAACTGGTACCCGGGCGAGATCCTCACCGACGCCCGCTACACCGAGAAGCGCGTCGACGTGCTCGCCGCCCGCGCCCGCCAGGCCTTCTCCGAGTACTTCCCGATCTCCACGCTGCGCCGCCCCGACGGCCGGGTCTACCGCGTGCAGCACCACGGCCCGCTGCTGGACGTGTTCGTGCTGGACATGCGCACCCACCGCAACGCGAACTCGCCCGGCGACCAGCCCACCGACCCGCAGGGCATCCTCGGCCGGGAGCAACTGGAGTGGCTCAAGCGCGAGCTGTCCCGCTCCCGGGCGGTGTGGAAGGTGATCGCCTCCGACATGCCGATCGGCCTCGTCGTCCCGGACGGGACGAACATCGAGGCCGTCGCCCAGGGCGACCCCGGCAAGCCGCTCGGCCGCGAGCTGCAGATCGCCGAACTGCTGCGGTTCGTCAAGCACCGGCGGATCACGGGCACGGTGTGGCTGACGGCCGATGTGCACCACACCTCGGCGCAGCACTACCTGCCGTCGAAGGCCGCCTTCACCGACTTCGAGCCGTTCTGGGAGTTCGTCTCGGGCCCCCTCAACGCCGGTGCCTTCCCGGCGAACGCGCTCGACGGCACCTTCGGCCCGGACCGCGTGTTCGTGAAGGCACCGACGACCGCAAATGTCTCCCCCGCCGGCGGCTTCCAGTTCTTCGGCGAGGTCGACATCGACGGCCACAGCGGCGAGCTGACGGTGCGTCTGCGGGAGCAGGACGGCACCGTGCTGTTCACCCAGACGCTCCAACCCGGCCTGGTCGGCCAGTAGGTACGAAACGCAACGTTTGAAGCATGGACAAAGGGGGAAGACTGGCCTCTTTACCCGCCGGTCACAATGCGTTCGCGATCACGCAACACCGTTCCGTCACAGTGGGTGCATGACGCGAGAAATGACTCACCGGACGCAGCCCGATGACAACTGCCGCCCCGCCACCTCGTGGCGGCGGGTCACGGCCTCGTTCCACGCCTGGCGGACACGACGCCAGGAACACGCGCCGCCGACGAGTGATACCGGGTCCCCGGCACCGCAACCGGTGCCGGGGGCGAACACCCTGTGGCGGATGCGGACCACGGTTCAGGACGAGCCGGGGTCGCTGGCGGCGCTGTGCAGCGCCCTGGCCGGGCAGCGCGTCGACATCCTCAGCCTGCAGACGCACCCGCTGGCCCAGGGCACGGTCGACGAGTTCCTGCTGCGGGGCCCTGCCGCCCTGCCGGCGTCCGCGATCACCACGGCCGTCGAGTCGGCCGGTGGCGCCGACACCTGGATCGAGCGGGCCGACGCCCACGATCTCGTGGACGCGCCGACCCGGGTCCTCGGACTCGCCGCCCGCACGGCCCTGGACGCGGCGGAACTGCCGCTGGCCCTGCGGCAGTTGCTGGGCCGGTGCACCATCCGCTCCCGTCCTGCTCCGGCGGGCGGCGGCCGGGCGGCGGGAGGCGCTCCCGTGGAGGGGGCCCTCGACGACACGGTGATGCGGCTGCGCGCCCCGGAAGGCGGAGTGATCACCGTGGAGCGGCCGTACCTGCCGTTCACCCCGACCGAGTTCGCCCGGGCCAGGGCTCTGGTGGAACTGGACGCCCGCCTCGGACCGCGCCTGCCGCACGGGCGGGACGTGCTCACGCTCGCCGAGGGCAGCGACATCACCGTGCGGCGGGCCGACACCCGTGACCTCGAAGCGGCCAGGGCGATGCACGAGCGGTGCTCGGCCCGCACGCTGAAGCTGCGCTACCACGGGCCCGTCGGTGACGCCGACCGGTACCTCGGCCACCTGCTCAGTCCGCGCTACGGCCGCACCCTCGCCGTGCAGACGGCATCCGGGCGGATCGTCGGGCTCGGCCACCTCCTGTGGGACGGGGACGAGACGGAGGTCGCGCTGATCGTCGAGGACGCGTGGCAGCGGCGGGGTGTCGGGGCGGAGTTGCTGTCGCGACTGGTGGCCATGGCCGTCGAGGCGGGGTGCTCCAGCGTGTATGCCGTGACGCAGGCGTCCAACACCGGGATGGTTGCGGCGATGCGGGGGCTGGGGCTGCCTCTCGACTACCAGGTCGAGGAGGGGACGCTGGTCATCACGGCGAGGCTGGGCGAGGCGGTCGTGACGAGCACGGAGGAACTCGGGAGCGCCTCCGCGCCGTAGGGGCGTTCGTCAGTTGGCGAGTGCGGGTGCGTCGTGGTTGTTCGTGCAGTTCCCCGCGCCCCTGTCGGGGCGTCGTCCCAACGCTCCGTCCAGATCCGACCAGAGGTCCTCCACGTCCTCCAGGCCCACCGACATGCGCAGGAGCTGGTCGCTCACCCCGGCTCCCTTGCGGTCGTCGGCGTCGACGATGCGGTGGCTGATGGAGGCCGGGTGCTGGATCAGGGTGTCCACGCTGCCGAGGCTCACCGCCGGGGTGATCAGGCGGACCGCGCCGATCACCTCGTGCGGGTCGCCGTGCACCTCGAAGGCGACCATCGCGCCGCCGATGCGCGGGTAGTGCACACGGGCCACCCGCGGGTCGGCGGCGAGGCGGTGTGCCAGGTCGGCTGCCGTGGCGGAGGCCGCCCGGACCCGCACGGGGAGGGTGGACAGACCGCGCAGCAGCAGGTAGCCGGCCAGCGGGTGCAGGACGCCGCCCGTGGCGAAGCGCACCTGGCGCAGCCGGCCCGCGAGCTCCTCGTCGCAGGCGACCACACCCGCCAGGACGTCGCCGTGGCCGCCGAGGTACTTGGTGGCGCTGTGCAGCACCAGCCGCGCGCCGTGCTCGGCGGGGCGCTGGAGGACGGGTGTGGCGAAGGTGTTGTCCACGAGCAGCGGCACCGAGCCGCAGGCGTGCGCGACGGCTCGCAGGTCGACCTCGGCGAGGGTGGGGTTCGCCGGGGACTCGACGATGACCAGGCCGGTGTCCGGGCGCAGCGCGTCGGCGACGCCCGCGGGGTCGGTCCAGGTCACCTCCGAGCCCAGCAGTCCGGCGGTCAGCAGGTGGTCGCTGCAGCCGTAGAGGGGGCGGACGGCGACGACGTGGCGCAGGCCCATCGAGCCGCGGACGAGGAGGACGGCGCTCAGTGCCGCCATGCCGCTGGCGAACGCCACCGCCGCCTCGGTGCCTTCGAGACGGGCCAGCGCCGTCTCGAAGCGGGCGACGGTCGGGTTGCCCAGCCGCCCGTAGACGGGCGGGCCGTCCGGCTCGGCACCGGTGGTGGCGAACGCGTCGATGCGGGCCGCCTCGCCGCGGCTGTCGTACGACGGGTAGGTGGTGGACAGGTCGATCGGCGGGGCGTGCAGACCCTGCCGGGCGAGGTCGTCCCGCCCGGCGTGCACGGCCTCGGTGGCGAGGGCTCGCGGTGCGGTGCGGACGCCGTCGTGGGCGCGCGTGCTCGTTGTGTCCATGTCCATAGTGGGCAAGGGTGAACATTGACCGGGCAGCCGGGTGAGAATCCCGTGCTACGTTCGGCCGATGGCTGAATCTGTCGTACTGGATCCGGTGGATCTCCATCTGTTGCGGCTGTTGCAGAACGACGCCCGGGCGACCTACCGGGATCTCGCCGCGCAGGTCGGGGTGGCGCCGTCGACCTGTCTGGACCGGGTGACGCGGCTGCGCCGCTCGGGTGTGATCCTCGGGCACCGGCTGGAGCTGGATCCGGCCAAGCTGGGGCGAGGACTTGAGGCCCTGCTGTCGGTGCAGGTCAGGCCGCACCGGCGGGAGCTGGTGGGGCCGTTCGTGGAGCGGATCCGGGCCCTGCCGGAGTCGCGGACGGTCTTCCACCTGACCGGCCCGGACGACTATCTGGTCCATGTCGCGGTCGCCGACATGGCCGATCTGCAGCGGCTGGTGCTGGACGGGTTCACGTCGCGGCGGGAGGTGGCGCGGGTGGAGACCCGGTTGATCTTCCAGCAGTGGGAGTGCGGGCCGCTGCTGCCGCCTTCGCCCTCGGCTCAATCCGCGTGACGTGTGCGGTCCCTCGTACGAGGATGGCCGCATGTCTGAGATCAAGAGCCAGCTGCCCCGTGAGGTCGCCGACGCGTACGTCGACGAGCTCGTCGCCCTCGACCCGATCACCGGCACGTACCTCGGCGACAAGGAGAGTTCGAGCAGGCTGCCCGACACCTCGCCCGCGGGCCAGGAGGCACTCGCGGAGCTGGCACGCCGGACGCTGGCCCGGCTGGACGAGGCCGAGCGGCTGCCCGGCGCGGACAGCGACATCGAGCGCCGGTGCGCGCGGCTGCTGCGCGAGCGGCTCGGCGCCGAACTCGCGGTGCACGAGGCCGACGAGAGCCTGCGTTCCGTCAGCAACCTGAGCTCGATCGCCCATGCGGTGCGGCAAGTGTTCACCGTGACGCCGGCGCAGTCGGAGGAGGACTGGACGGCGATCGCCGAGCGGCTGCGCGGCGTCCCGGCCGCGCTGGAGGGCTACCGGGAGTCCCTGGCGCTCGGCCTGGAGCGGAAGCTGTACGGCGGGCCCCGCGCCACGGCCACGTTCGTGCAGCAGCTGGGCGAGTGGGCCGACGCGGACGGCGAGGGCCACGGCTGGTTCGAGCAGTACGCGGCCGCCGGCCCCGAGGCCCTGCGGTCCGAGCTGGACGCCGCCGCCCGCTCGGCCACCGAGGCGGTCGTGCGGCTGCGCGACTGGATGCGGGACGTGTACGCCCCGGCGATCGAGGGCGCGCCGGACGTGGTGGGCCGGGAGCGGTACGCGCGCTGGGTGCGCTACTTCAACGGCACGGACCTCGACCTGGACGAGGCGTACGCCTACGGCTGGTCCGAGTACCACCGCCTCCTCGGCGAGATGAAGACCGAGGCCGAGAAGATCCTGCCCGGCGCCGGCACCCCGTGGGAGGCGCTGGCCCACCTCGACGCGCAGGGCACGCACATCGAGGGTGTCGACGAGGTCCGCGACTGGCTGCAGAGCCTCATGGACGAGGCGATGGACGCGCTCGACGGCACCCACTTCGACCTGGCCGAGCGGGTGCGCCGGGTGGAGTCCCGCATCGCCCCTCCGGGCAGTGCCGCGGCCCCCTACTACACGCCCCCCTCGGACGACTTCTCGCGGCCCGGCTGCACCTGGCTGCCCACCATGGGCGAGACGCGCTTCCCGGTCTACGACCTGGTATCGACCTGGTACCACGAGGGCGTACCCGGCCACCACCTCCAGCTGGCCCAGTGGAAGCACGTGGCGCAGAACCTCTCCCGCTACCAGGCGAGCGTCGGCATGGTGAGCGCCAACGCCGAGGGCTGGGCGCTGTACGCGGAGCGGCTGATGGACGAACTGGGCTTCCTGACCGACCCGGAGCGCCGGCTCGGTTATCTGGACGCCCAGATGATGCGGGCGGTGCGCGTCATCATCGACATCGGCATGCACCTGGAGCTGACGATCCCGGACGATTCGCCCTTCCACCCCGGCGAGCGCTGGACGGCCGAGCTGGCGCAGGAGTTCTTCGGCTCGCACAGCAGCCGGCCGGCCGACTTCGTGGAGAGCGAGCTGACCCGCTACCTGTCCATGCCGGGCCAGGCCATCGGCTACAAGCTCGGCGAACGGGCCTGGCTGCTGGGCCGCGAGAACGCCCGTGCCCGCCACGGCGACGCCTTCGACCCGAAGGCGTGGCACATGGCGGCGCTGTCGCAGGGGTCGCTCGGTCTGGACGACCTGGTGGACGAGTTGTCCGCCCTCTGATCAGCCCCTCTGGTCAGCGCCGGAATCCGCCCTCGGAGCTGATGACCTCACCGGTGATCCAGCCCGCCTCGTCGGTCGCGAGCCAGGCGATGAGGCGGGCCGGGTCGTCGGGCATGCCCCACCGGCCCGAGGGGAAGCGGGCGGCGACGGCGTCGTAGTACTCGCCGGTCAGGTAGTCCGTGTCCACGGGGCCCGGGTTGACGGTGTTGACCGTGATGCCCCGCTCGGCGAGCGTCGTCGACAGGGAGCGGGTGATCGAGGCGAGGGCGCCCTTCTGGAGGGCGTAGGCGATCTCGCCGGGCATACCGCCCGCGGTGTCCTGACCCGAGGTCATCATCATCACGCGGCCTCCCGGACCGGGTGGCCTCGACCGGGCGTGCGCCTGGACGAGCAGCAGGACCGCGCGGGTGTCGACCGACCAGTGCCGGTCGAGCATCGCCGCGTCGATCTCGTCCAGCGAGCCGTCGAACCCGCTCTGCGCGTGGTTGGCGACGAGGATGTCGAGGCGTCCGCCGAGGGCGTCGGCCGCCCTGCCGACCAGTTCCGCGGGTACGGCGGGGTCGGCCAGGTCACCGGGGCCCGCGACGAACCGGGCCTCCGGGTCGCCGGCCGCGCTTCGGACTGAGGCGAGGACGTCCTCGGGGCGGTCGGCGCCCCAGGGCTGCTCGGCGTCGTGCGGGACGTGGTGGTGCAGATAGACGCTCGCGCCGTAGGCGGCCAGGCGGCGGGCCACGGCGTGCCCGATGCCGCCGCGGCGGCTGGCGCCGGTGACCAGCGCGGTACGGCCGTGCAGGGGCAGGGGGTCGCGGCGCAGTTCTTCAGGGGTGGGGTGGGGAAGACGTGGCATGACTTCATCGTGATCGGGCCGGCCACCCGGCGCACACGGTTTTTCCGTCGGTGACGCCGGGTCACCTCCGTGCGAGCAGCCGGAGCTGGATCAGGCCCAGCCAGGTCTCCGGGCCGGGCTGGGCGCTGGCCGCGCGCACGGCGTACCGGCCGGGCTCCAGGGCCACCCGCACGTGCTCGGCCCCCGACAGGTGCGACCCGGGCCAGGCCGCGTCGAACAGGTGGACGGTGCCCGGCACCTCCCAGTGCACCTCCGGTTCCCACTCCGCGGCGTCGACGGCCGGCGGGACGCTCGCCAGCAGCTCGTCCTCCGAGTCGCCGGCGCGCCACCGGACGAACATGCCGTGGTCGGGCAGGTAGGCGGTCGAGGCGGGCTCGTCACCCAGGACCAGGGCGGTGCAGTCGCCGACCGGAAGGAGGCCGACGTGGCCGTCCACCTCGCAGGCCCGGTCGTAGTCCGAGGCCGTCTCCTCGCCGTCGGCACCCGCCCAGAACGGCAGGACGGTCTCCGGTACCGCTATCAGCGGCCCGCCGCCCGACTCCACCCATTCCACTGCGCCCGGCTCCGCGTATCGCACCATGGCGCAAGAACCTACAGGGTCAACTCGCGGCAAATGATCAGGGGTTCAGCAGCCGCAGTCACCGGCGTCCACGGGCGCCGTCAGCGGGTCCGGGGCCCGGCGCCCGGACCCCTGCCGGGTCTCGAACGCCAGCCCCTCGCGCACCCAGTACTCGAAGCCGCCGAGCATCTCCTTGACCCGGTAGCCGAGTTCGGCGAGGGCGAGGGCCGCGCGGGCGGCGCCGTTGCAGCCGGGGCCCCAGCAGTAGGTCACGACCGGCACCGACCGGTCCAGGAGCTGCCCGGCCTGCTCGAGGACGAGCGCGGTCGGCAGGTGGAGCGCGCCGGGGATGTGGCCCTGGTCCCAGGCCCCGGTGGAGCGCGAGTCGACGAGGACGAATCCGGGGTCACCCCCGGCACCGAGTGCGGCGGCGACGTCGGACACGTCGGTGTGGAAGGCGAGACCGGCACGGAAGTGGGCGGCGGCCTCGGCGGGAGCGGCGGGGGCGACGCGCAGGACGGGGTTCACGGTGGTGGTCATGGGAGAGAAGTTACGGGCGCCGCTCCCGCCGCTGAAGTGATGATCCCCGGCGCTCCGCTTGATCCGCCGGGGATTCCCCTGCTATCCCTCGGGCATGACCGAGTATTCCCCGGACGCCACCGACTGGCGCATCCTGGACGTCCTCCAGCGGGAGGGCCGGGCCAGTTTCGCCGAGCTGGCCCGTGCGGTGTCCATGTCCGCGAGCGCGGTCACCGAGCGGGTGCGCCGCCTGGAGGAGGCCGGGGTCATCCAGGGCTACGCGGCGGTGGTGGATCCCGACCGGCTGGGCCTGCCGATCCTGGCGTTCGTGCGCCTGCGCTATCCGAACGGCAACTACAAGCCCTTCCACGACCTCGTCGCCGTGACGCCCGAGATCCTGGAGGCGCACCACGTCACGGGCGACGACTGTTTCGTCATCAAGGTCACGGCCCGCTCGATGCGCCACCTGGAGGAGGTGTCGGGGAAGATCGGGGCGCTGGGCTCGGTGACGACGAGCGTGGTGTACTCCTCGCCCCTCCCCCGGCGTCCCCTGGGCCGCTGACCTCAGGCGCCGCGCTGCCGCAGCGCCGACCCGGACCGGCCCTTGACGACCTCCAGCTGGGCGTGGATTCGCCGCCGCAGGTCGGGGACGTGGCTGACGATACCGACGCTGCGGTCGCGTTCGCGCAGGGAGTCGAGGACGTCGAGGACCTCGTCGAGGGTCTGGTCGTCGAGACTGCCGAAGCCCTCGTCGATGAAGAGGGTGTCCAGCCGCACCCCGCCCGCCTCGTCCGTGACGACGTCCGCGAGGCCGAGGGCCAGGGCCAGCGAGGCGAAGAACGTCTCGCCGCCCGACAGCGTCGCCGTGTCGCGTTCGCGGCCGGTCCAGGCGTCGACGACGTGCAGTCCGAGCCCGCTGCGGCCGCGTCCGGTGCGGTCGTCGGAGTGGACGAGGGTGTAGCGGCCGGACGACATGCGGC
Source organism: Streptomyces qaidamensis (assembly GCF_001611795.1). Classification (NCBI taxonomy): domain Bacteria; kingdom Bacillati; phylum Actinomycetota; class Actinomycetes; order Kitasatosporales; family Streptomycetaceae; genus Streptomyces; species Streptomyces qaidamensis. The sequence goes on from NZ_CP015098.1 coordinate 1,482,438, forward strand.
GCAGCCGTACGGTCGCGGCGGCGGCGACCTGCTCCAACCGGGCGGCCAGGACGTACGACTCCAGGCGCATCCGGCGTTCGTTGTCCGCCGAGGTGCCGGCGGCGAGACCGGCCATCCGGGCGACGCGGTCGTACTCCTCGCGCAGCGGCGCCAGCCGGCGTACCGAGGCGGCCGCCCGGGCGGACAGCCGGTCGAGTTCGGCGCAGCGCCGGCGGGCGGCGTCGTGGGCGGAGGCGGCGTGGCGCAGCCGCCGCTCCGCCTCGTCGGCCGTCCGCTGTGCCGCGTCCGGGTCGGCCCGTGGCTCGTGGGCGGCGGCGGCCGTGTCGGCCTCGGCGAGGACGGCCCGGACGGCGGCCTCCTCGTGCTGCCAGGCGTCCAGGCGGTGTTGCAGTTCGCGGTGGGCGGCGTCGTCGAGGAGGGCGGCGGCCGCGGCCTGCGGTGTCTCGAAGCCGGCGCGGAAGGCGGCGTCGGCGAGCCGGGCGTCGGCGTCCTTGAGCCGCTGGGCGCTGTCCTCGGCGGCGCGGGCGGCGTCGGCGGCGTCCGTGAGCAGCGCGGTCCGCCGCTCCAGCTGTGCGGCCCGGGCGGCGACACTGTCCAGGGAGCCCCGCGCCCGGTCCAGCTCCTCCTCCAGAGCCGCCCGTTCACGGTCCAGCCGGTCCCGGTGACCGACCCGGGACGCGGTCCGTACGGCGGCCTCCTGCCGGGCGGTGAGGCGCCGTTCGTGTTCGTGCCCGGCCTGCCGCAGGCGCTCCTGCGCGGCGTGCAGTTCGGCTGCCGCTCTACGGGCCCGCGCGTACTGCTCCTCCAACTCATCGACTTCTGCGGCTAGTTGGTCGGTCGCGGTGTCGCCGGACTCTGCAGTGGCAGCGGCCAGTGCCTCCCGAACGGCCCCGAGGCGCCGCTCGTCCTCGGCGCGCTGTTCGTCGGCGCGCTGGTAGGCGGTGAGGGCGTGCTCCTCCGTCTCGCGGTCGACGTGCCCGGCGACCTTGCGGGCGGGGGCGGGGTGTTCGGTGGCGCCGCAGACGGCGCACGGTTCGCCGTCGGTGAGGTGCGCGGCCAGTTCGGCGGCGATGCCGTTCAGGCGCTGTTCCTTGAGGTCGAGCCAGTACTGCTTGGCCCGCAGTGCCTTGTCCTGTGCGGTGCGGACCTGTTCGACCGCCTGGTCCGTGTCGCGGGCGAGCTGGTCGCGCAGGCGGGCCGCCCGCAGCCGCTGCCGCGCGGGCTCGCGCCGTTCGGCGAGCTGCGATGCGAGGGCGGCGTGCTTCTGGGCGGAGTCGACCGCCGCCTGGAGTGCGGTGCGCGTCTCCTCCCAGCCGTCGAGCCAGGCCTCCGCCTCCTGCAAGAGGTCGGCGTCGGCGTGCTCCTGGCGGTCCAGGCCGGCGCGTTCGTCGAGGAGTTCGGCCAGCCGCCGCTCGGCACGGCGGGCCGAGTCGAGCCCGCCCAGTTCCTCGGCGGCCCGGCGGGCGGCGGAGGCGAGCCCGGCCGCCCCCGCGTCGGCGAAGGTCTCCGGCAGCAGGGCACGCGCGCGGACCTCGGCGGCGGCTGCCCGGCGGTGCTCGGCTTCGGAGGAATCCCGCAGGTCCAGGGCGGGGGCGACCGCTTCGGCCTTGCGGGCCCGCTCCATGAGCGCCCGCGCCTCCCGGTAGGCCCCGGCTCCCTGCTCCAGGCGCGCCGCCCGTTCCCGTGCCTGGGCGAACCGCCGCTGGAGCCGGGCGACTTCGCGTACGTCGTCCAGGGCGCGGCCGGCGGCGGCCTGCGCGGACTCGGCGGCGGTGAGCGTGCAGGCGGCGACGGTGAGCTGCTCGCGGGCGGTGCTGCGGGCGACGGCGGCCGCGCTCAGGACGGCCTCGGCGAGTCCCGGTTCGCCCGGGGCGAGTGCCGGCAGCTCCATCGCGTCGCCCGCGGCCTGCTGCATGCGGTGGGCGTCGGCCAGCAGCTCCGCGTCCCCGTCCCGCACCTGGGCCTCGGTGGCGCGGCGGCGCTCGGCGAGGCGCTTCTCGACGTCGGCGAAGCGGCGGGTGTCGAACAGGCGGCCCAGCAGCTTGCCGCGGGCCTCGGCGTCGGCGCGCAGGAACCGGGCGAAGTCGCCCTGCGGCAGCAGCACGACCTGGCAGAACTGCTCCCTGCTCATGCCGAGGAGCTGGGTGATCTCCTCACCGATCTCCTGGTGGGAGCGGCTGAGGTCCTTCCAGGCCCCGGCCGTCGCATCGTACGCGCGCAGCCACGTCTGGGCCTTGTCCAGGGTCGTGCCGGTGCCGCGCTTCTTGGGGCGCTCCCAGGGCGGCTGGCGGGTGACCTCCAGTCGGCGTCCGGCGACGGTGAGGTCGAGGGTGACCTCCGTGCGGGTCGCGGGTGCGGCGTGGTCACTGCGCAGGGCTGTGCCCTGCCCGCCGCCCTGCCGGGCGCCCGGCACCGAGCCGTAGAGGGCGTAGCAGACGGCGTCGAGGACGGATGTCTTGCCCGCGCCGGTGGGGCCGTGCAGCAGGAACAGCCCGGCCGTCGACAGGTCGTCGAAGTCGACGGTCTGGGTACCTCCGAAGGGGCCGAAGGCGGTGAGGGTGAGCCGGTGGAGCCTCACCTGGCCACCTCCCGTACGGTCTCGTCGGCCCGGACCGCGTCGAACGCGTCCCGCAGCACGCCCTGTTCGTGCGGGTCGGGCCCGGCGCCGCGCACATGGGCGACGAAGTCCTCGGCGATCTCCTGGTCGCTGCGGCCGGCGAGGCGCCGGGCGTACGACACCTCGGACTCGTCCTCGTCCCGGTCGGGGTCGAAGACGAGGCTGAGGGTGTGCGGGAAGCGGGCGGTGAGCCGGGCCATCGGGTCGGCCGGGCGGACGGGGTCGGTGAGGGTGGCCTCGACCCACGCCTCCTCGTGCCGGGTCAGTCCGGGATCGCCGAGCAGGTCGTCCAGCGTGCCGCGGATCCGGGCCAGGGCGCGGGGCACCGGGCAGTCGACGCGCTCGGCGGCGACGGAGCCGTCCGCGGCCAGGTCGACCAGCCACATGCTCTTGCGGTGGGCGGCTTCCGAGAAGGAGTAGGGCAGCGGGGAGCCGGAGTAACGGACGCGGTCGGTGAGGGTCTGGCAGCCGTGCAGATGCCCGAGCGCCACGTAGTCGACGCCGTCGAACACGCCGGCCGGCACCGAGGCGACGCCGCCGACGGTGATGTCCCGTTCGCTGTCGCTGGGTTCGCCGCCGGTGACGAAGGCGTGCGCGAGGACGACGGAGCGGGTACCGGCCGGGCGGGCGGCGAGGTCGGCGCGGACCCGGTCCATGGCGGCGGCGAGCACGGCCTCGTGTCCGGCCTTCTCCACACCGAACTCGTCCTTCACCAGGGCCGGTTCGAGGTAGGGCAGCCCGTAGAAGGCGACCTCCCCGTCGTCGTCGGCCAGCACCACGGGGGTGCCGGCCGCCGACGGCTCGGTCCGCAGGTGGATGCCGGCCCGCCCGATCAGCCCGGCGCCGACGCCGAGCCGGCGGGCCGAGTCGTGGTTCCCGGAGATCATCACCGTGGGCACGCCGAGAGCGGCGAGGCGGTGCAGGGCGTCGTCGAACAGCTCGACCGCGGCGAGCGGCGGCACGGCACGGTCGTACACGTCTCCCGACACGACCACGGCGTCCACGGACCGCTCCCGCACGGTCGTGACGAGGTGGCCGATGAACTCGGCCTGGGCGCCGAGCATGTTCACCCGGTGGAAGGCCCGGCCGAGATGCCAGTCGGAGGTGTGCAGCAGTCTCAAGACGCCGCCCCGGCCTGCATGTCTCCCCCTGCTGTCGTTCTGTTCTCCACCGGCACGAGATGGTCCCGCTCGCTGTCGGACCCACCACGCTAACGCCTGTGGGCACCCGGTCCACCACGAACCCCGGCCCGCCACACCCGTCCGACGGCAATTCAGAGGAAATGTCGCAACTGTGCGGGGGCGGACCCGCCGTCAGGCGTCCCCATACGCCTCCCCGCCCGCCTCGAAGCCGGCCGTCCCGGCGGTGGCGTCGGCGAGCCAGGACCGGAAGGCGTCCACGTCGGCGTCGGGGAGGGCGATCTCGATCGTGACCGCCTCCCCGTAGCGCACGCCGCGGACTTCGCGCCCGGTGGTGCGCAGGTCGTTCTCCAGCTTGCCGGCCCGCTGGTGGTCGACGGTGACCGTGGCCAGCCGGAACCGGCGGCGGGTGCGGGTGCCGAGGGTGTCGAGGGCCTCGCCGACCGCTCCGCCGTACGCCCGGATGAGCCCGCCGGCGCCGAGTTTGACCCCGCCGAAGTAGCGGGTGACGACGGCGACGACGTACCGCATGTCGCGGCGCAGCAGCATCTGGAGCATGGGGACGCCGGCGGTGCCGCCCGGCTCGCCGTCGTCGCTCGCCTTCTGGACGGAGGCGTCGGCGCCGATCACATAGGCCCAGCAGTTGTGGGAGGCGTCGGCGTGCTCCTTGCGGACCGTGGCGATGAAGTCCTGTGCCTCCTGCTCGGTGGCCGCCGGGGCGAGGGCGCACAGGAAGCGGGAGCGGTTGACCTCGGTCTCGTGCACGCCGGTGCCGGCGACCGTGCGGTATTCGTCCTGCATCCGGCCAGCCTAATCGCGTGGCCGCCGCGTCCCGGCGGGGCGGTCGGCCGCAGCCGCCGGGACCTTCGCTACGAGTGGGCCACGGCCTCGCCGGCCGTGACCTCGGGCGGGTTGGGCAGCAGCTCGGCGAGCCGGTCCCGCACGTAGTCCCCGGCCCTCTCGGTCGACTCCTCGGCGCCGGCCCGGTCCTGGAAGACGCCGGTCGACACCATCACCCCGCCGCCCGCGTCGACGAAGTAGTAGGCCACGAACCCCTGGACCTGGCGGAGGAGCGGCAGGAACTCCTCGTTCACCCGGCGTCCCGCCTCCGCCGGGTCGGTCACCCCTTCGTACCGCCGGATCACTGCGTGCATGGCTGTCTCCTCATGGATCGGCAAGGCCGTTCGACGCAGACGCCCTACCCGCCACGGGACGTGCGCGCAGCGCGAACCAGGCACACATCACCGGAAAGGCCCCACGCCGGTGTGTGCGCGGGCTACTTCTTCGCGCCCCGCGGCACGGTCACGGACGTGAGCAGCGCGGTGCCGGGGGCGAGGGCCCGCCAGGCGGTGCCGCGCCAGGTCAGTACGGCGATCGCCGAGGTGGGGAACTTGGTGCGGACCCGCTCCAGGGTGTCGTCGAGGCCGTCACCGGCGAGGGCCAGGACCAGTTCCTCCAGCCCGGGGTTGTGCCCGATCAGCAGCAGTGTCTCGACCTCGGCGGGCACCTCGTGGACGACGGCGAGCAGGCCGGCCGGGCCGGCGGCGTACAGCCGCCGGTCGTGCCGGACCGGCGGGGGTGTGCCCCACTCGGCGGAGGCCAGGTCCCAGGTCCCGCGGGCGCGGACGGCGGTGGAGCACAGCGCGAGGTCCGGCAGGAGGTCGGCATCGGCCAGGGCCCGCCCGGCGGCGGGGGCGTCCCGTCGGCCGCGTGGGGCGAGGGGGCGTTCGTGGTCGGCGACGTCCACGGGCCAGGCGGACTTGGCGTGCCGCAGCACGACCAGGCGGCGCAGCGGGCCTGCTCCGGCGCGTTCGATCATGACGGGGCTCCCAGATCGCGGGTGAGGTCGAGGCCGAGGAGCCGGTCGGCGTAGGCGTACGTCTCGAACCGGGCGCCGTCGGCGAGGTCCGGCTCGGTCTCGACGTCGCGCAGGACGTCCAGCACACCGGGGACGTCCAGGTCGTCCTCCCAGGCGTCGCGCAGCCTCCCCCGCACGGCGTCGGGGACCGGCCGTGAGGGCTGCCGCGCCCAGCGGGCGACCGCGCCGCGCCAGCGGGCGAGGGTGGCGCGGGCGTCGTCGAGCCCGGCCGCCTCCAGCCGGACCGGGGCGCTGTGGTGACGGGTGATCAGGGCGAGGCGCAGGGCGGCCGGTTCGCAGGGGGCCGGCGGATCCGGCTCCACGGACGCGACGGCGATCCGCACCCCGTCGGGCGCCTTGCCTCCCGCGGCGGTGACATGGACGACCTGGGCCTCACCCAGACCGGCGCCGACGTCGGGGCTGTCCTCGAAGGGGCGGACGCCGAGCGTCGCGGCACCGGCGCGCAGCTCCGCCTGCCGGCGGCCGCCGGTCAGCAGCGCCCACACAGGTGTGCCGCCGAGTTCCAGGGTCCGGACGAGCAGGTCCCCGACGAGCAGCACCCGCAGGTCCGTCGAGTCGGAGCCGGACGCGTGCACCTCGACACGGGTCAGGCCCCGGCGGGCCGGGGCGGCGTCGACCGGCTCGCCGGTCCGGGCGTCGATGATGCGCAGCACGAGGTGAGCGTAGGCGGGCGGGCGGCCACGCGCGGGCAGGTTCGGCGTTTTCCGACTGCCGTGGCGCGATCGCCCCACCCGTGACGCGCCCGGCCTCTCCGCTCTCAGGCCAGCGTGCCCAGGAACCGCACGTGGGGCCGCCCTTCGGGCCCTTCGCGGCTGACGGCGGCCCGCACCCGGTACACCTCGGCGATGAGCTCCGCCGTGAGGACGTCGCCCGGGGTGCCTCCCGCCACGACCCGCCCCGCGCCCAGCACGACGACCCGATCGCAGTACGCCGCCGCGAGGTTGAGGTCGTGCAGGGCGACGACGGTGGTGACCGGCAGGCCCGTGACCAGGGTGAGCAGGTCGAGCTGGTGGTGGATGTCGAGGTGGTTGGTGGGCTCGTCGAGGAGGAGCTCGCGGGGTTCCTGGGCGAGCGCGCGGGCGATCTGCACCCGCTGGCGTTCGCCGCCCGAGAGGGTGTGCCAGAGCCGGTCGGCACGGTCGTCGAGGCCCGTGCGTTCCAGGGCGGCGCGCACCGCCCGCTCGTCGTCGGCGCCGGCGGGCGTCCAGGCACGGCGGTGCGGGACGCGGCCGAGCCGCACCACGTCCTCGACCGTCAGCTCGACCTGGGTGTCCGACTGCTGCTCGACGACGGCGAGGCGGCGCGCGACCGTGCGGCGGGGCAGGTCGCCCAGCGGTGTGCCGTCGAGGGTGACGACTCCGCAGGTCGGGGTGAGCAGCCCGGCCAGCAGCCGCAGCAGGGTGGACTTGCCGGAGCCGTTGGGGCCGAGGACGCCGACCGTGGAGCCGGTCTCGGGCGCGAGGGCGACGCCGTCCAGGATGAGATGCCCGTCGGCACGGCGGCTGACCCGGTCGGCCCGCAGCCCCGCCTCCACCGATGCGCCCGCGCCGCTCACCGGGCCCTCCGCGTCCGGTACAGCACCGCCACGAACGCCGGCACCCCGATCAGCGACGTCACGACCCCCACCGGGACCTCCTGCGGTTCGAGGACCGTCCGGGCGAGGGTGTCAGCCCACACCAGGAACACCGCTCCGGCGAGGGCGGTGACCGGCAGCAGCCGCGCGTGCCCCGGGCCGGTCAGGGCCCGGGCGGCGTGCGGCAGCACCAGTCCCACGAAGCCGATCGCCCCGGACGAGCTGACCAGCGCGGCCGTGAGCAGGGCCGTGACACACAGCAGCACCAGGCGGGTGCGGGCCACGGACACCCCGAGCGCGGCCGCCGCGTCCTGCCCGAAGGCGAAGGCGTCGAGGGTACGGGCGTAGGACAGGCACACCGCCAGCGCCACGGCCAGCACGGCCAGGCACAGCCACACGTCGGCCCAGCCGGCGCCGCCGAGCGAGCCGAGGAGCCAGAACAGCACGCCACGGGTCGTCTCGGCGTCGGCAGAGGTCATCACGACGAACGAGGTGAGCGCCGAGAAGAGCTGCATGGCGGCGACGCCCGCGAGGACGACCCGGTCGGTGGTGCCGCCGAGGGTGTGGCTGAGCAGCAGTACCAGCGCGAACGACAGCAGGGCACCGAGGAACGCGCCGGCGGACACCGACAGGGCGCCGCCGCCCGCGCCCAGCACGACCACGAGGACCGCTCCGGTGGAGGCGCCCGAGGACACCCCGAGCACGAAGGGGTCGGCCAGCGGGTTGCGCAGCAGCGACTGCATCACCGCCCCGCAGACGGCGAGTCCGGCCCCGCACACGGCCGCGAGCAGGGTGCGGGGCAGCCGCAGCTGCCAGACGATCCCGTCCCGGATCGGCGTCAGCTCCGAGCTGCCGAGGCCGAGACGGGCGGCCACGACGGACCACACGTCGGCGACCCGGATGTCGGCGGGACCGATGGTGATGGCCACGGCGAGGGAGGCGACGAGAGCGACCGCCCCGGCCGCCCCGAGCGCGAGCCCGGTCCGCCGCCGGGGCCGGGCCGCGGCGCCCGGCACACTCCCGGCGGTCACTTCACCAGCCCGAACCTGCGCAGCCCGGCGGCCACCTGCTCCACGCCCTCGACGGTGCGGATGGTCGGGTTCATGGCCTGCCCGCTGAGCAGCACGTACCGCTTGTGGCGGACGGCGTCCATGGTCCTGGTGACGGGGTTGGACTCCAGGAAGGCGATCTTCTTCGCGGCCGACTCGGCGGTCTGGGACTTGCGGGTCAGATCGCCGATGACGAGGACGTCGGGGTCGCGGTCGGCGACCGTCTCCCAGTTGGTCTGCGGCCACTCCTCGTGCGTGTCGTCGAAGACGTTCTGCGCGCCGAGGGCCCGGGTGATGATGCCGGGCGCTCCGCAACAGCCCGCCATGTAGGGCGACTCGGAGTTCGCGAACCAGTAGAGGAGGGTGACGTCGGAGGCGTCGGTGCCCGCGGTGGCCTTCTTCATGCGCTGCCGGAGGGAGGCCACGAGCGTGTCGCCGCGCTTCTTCACCCCGAACACGGCCGCGAGGTCCCGTATCTCGCCGTAGACGGTGTCGATGCCCAGGGCCTTGTCGCGGGCGCCGTCGCCGCCGCCCGAGTTGTCCTTGCCGGCGCAGTCGGACGGGGAGACGTAGGTGGGCACGCCGAGCTTCTCGAACTGCTCGCGGCCGGCGACGCCGCCCTTGCCGAGGGTGGAGACGAAGGACGCGGCGACGAAGTCGGGTTCGGTGTCCAGAACGCGCTCGAAGGACGGGTTGTTGTCGGCGATGCGCGGGACCTCGGCCTCGGCCTTCTCCAGCCCCTTCATCACGGGGTCGGTCCAGGTGGCCGTGCCCGCGAGGCGGTCGGCCAGGCCGAGGGAGAGCAGGATCTCGGTGGTGCCCTGGTTGAGGGACACGGCGTGCTGCGGTGGGGCCGCCACACGGACGTCGTGCCCGCAGTTGGTGAGGGTGACGGCGGCCTTGGCATCGGTGGACGCGGTGCCGCCGCAGCCGGTCAGGAGCAGGGAGCCGGCCGCGAGCAGGGCGGCGGCACGGGCGGGTCGGGCGAGGGGCACGGAAAACCAGTCCTCAGGCGTCGAGGGCCCATTCGCGGAGCCCGGTCGTACGGTGCTCCCCCGCCGCACGCGGCCGCGGGGGCCGCCAGCAGGTCTTCGGACTCGGGTTCACCCGGATCGGGACGCCTTCCCGGACGTCCGCGAGGGAGTCCAGTGGCCGAGGCCCCGCCCGTCCCCCTCACCGCTGCGCGTCAGTTCCGGATTCACACCGGATTCCCTGACCCACCTACATGGGTTCGACTGGCCTCGGCAAGCTATCACGGGGGCTCCCGGGAATCACCGCGCGTCCTGCGTCGTTGCCGGGAGAGCAGTGCGTCCACGACTTGCGAGGAGGCCGCCGGTGTACGGCGACGAGGCAACGGTCCGCAGGATCCTCACCGGGCTCGGCGACACCTGGGCCGTGGTGGGCCTGTCGTCGAACCGGCAGCGCGCCGCGTACGGCGTGGCCGCCGTGCTCCAGCGCTTCGGCAAGCGCGTCGTGCCGGTGCATCCCAAGGCGGAGACGGTGCACGGGGAGCAGGGGTACGCGAGCCTGGCGGACATCCCCTTCGACGTGGACGTCGTCGACGTGTTCGTGAACAGCGACCTCGCCGGAGCCGTCGCGGACGAGGCGGTCGCCAAGGGCGCGAAGGGCGTCTGGTTCCAGCTGGGTGTCATCGACGAGGCGGCCTACGACCGGACCCGCGCGGCGGGCCTGGAGATGGTGATGGACCGCTGCCCGGCGATCGAGATCCCACGGCTGTCTCATGACCGCGTACAGGAATCCTGAAGCGTTCCCCACGAAATGCCCGCACCCGGTCAAGGGTGCACAACTCGTCTTCTGCGGCCGGCCGGCCGATTTCTAACCTGAGGCCTCTTGCTCCCCGAACTCCCCGAGTTCGTCTTCGAGAGGCCCTGTATTCATGGAAAGAGACGGCCTGCGCCGGGATGTCGGGCTGATCGGACTCATGTGGGCCTCGGTCGGCTCCATCATCGGTTCGGGCTGGCTGTACGGCGCCGAAAAGGCGGTCGTGACGGCCGGACCCGCGGCGATCCTGTCCTGGCTCATCGGTGCCGTGGCGATCGTGCTGCTGGCGCTGGTGCACGCGGAACTGGGCGGCATGTTCCCGGTCGCGGGCGGCACGGCCCGCTATCCGCATTACGCGTTCGGCGGGCTGGCCGGCATGTCCTTCGGCTGGTTCTCCTGGCTCCAGGCGGCGACCGTGGCACCGATCGAGGTCGAGGCCATGATCGGCTACGCCGGGCACTGGCACTGGGCCCAGGGCTTCCAGCACGCGAAGGACGGGACGCTGACGACGAGCGGCTTCGCCGTCGCCGTCCTGCTGATGGCCGTGTTCGTCGTGGTCAACTTCCTCGGCGTGCGGATTCTGGCGCACACCAACAGCGCCGCCACCTGGTGGAAGGTGGCCGTGCCGCTGGCCGCGATCTTCATCATCGCGGCCGGCAACTTCCACCCGGGCAACTTCACCGAGCACGGCTTCGCCCCGTTCGGTGCCCACGGTGTGCTGAGCGCCGTCAGCTCCAGCGGCATCATCTTCGCCCTGCTGGGCTTCGAGCAGGCGATCCAGCTCGCGGGCGAGAGCCGCGACCCGCAGCGGGACCTGCCGCGCGCCACGATCGGCTCGGTCGCCATCGGGGCGGCCATCTACGTCCTGCTCCAGGTCGTCTTCATCGCCGCCCTGCCGCTGGGCTCCTTCGCGCACGGCTGGACCAAGCTCGACTACCCCGGCATCACCGGCCCGTGGGCCGGTCTCGCGACCCTGGTGGGCCTCGGCTGGCTGAGCGTGGTGCTGTACCTGGACGCGGTGGTCTCCCCGGGCGGCACCGGCCTGATCTACACGACGGCCACGTCCCGCGTCTCCTACGGACTGGCCCGCAACGGCTACGCGCCCAAGCTCTTCGTCCGTACCGACGCCCGCGGTGTGCCGTGGTTCGGGCTGATCGTGTCCTTCGTGACCGGCGTGGTCTGCTTCCTGCCGTTCCCGAGCTGGCAGCAGCTGGTCGGCTTCATCACCTCGGCGAGCGTGCTGATGTACGCGGGTGCCCCGCTGGCCTACGGCGTCTTCGCGGACCGGCTGCCGCACCGGGCGCGCCCCTACCGCCTGCCCGGCGGGAAGGTCCTCTCGCCGCTGTCGTTCGTGGTGGCCGACCTCATCATCTACTGGTCCACCTGGGACACCCTGTGGCGGCTCGGCGTGGCCATCGTCCTCGGCTACGTCCTGCTCGGCGGCTACGCCTGGTACGCCACCCGCAAGGGCCTGCCCGACGCGCCCCGGCTCGACTTCAAGGCCGCCCAGTGGCTGCCCGTCTACCTGCTGGGCATGGGCGTCATCTCCTGGCAGGGCGGCTTCGGCGGCCAGGGGCACCTCGGACTGTGGTGGGACATCCTGGTCGTCACGGTGTTCTCGCTGGCGATCTACTACTGGGCGCGGGCCTCGGCGTCGCCCGCCGAGGACATCGAGCGGAGCATCGAGGAGGTGGCCGTCGCGCAGGTGCCCGTCCACTGAGCCCGGCCTCCATAATGTGCGCATGACGCGACCCCTTCCGCCCCCCAACTCCGGCGCCCCGCAACGCTTCCCGGTCGTTGTCGTGGGCGCCGGACCCGCGGGTCTGACCGTCGGGAACATCCTGCGGGCCGCGTCCGTGGACTGCCTGGTGCTGGAGACGGAGACCCGCGCATTCATCGAACAGCGGCCCCGGGCCGGGGTCATCGAGGAATGGGCCGTCCGCGGGCTGGAGAAGCGGGGCCTCGCCCGCAACCTGCTGGACCGTGCGGAGCTGCACACCGTGTGCGAGTTCCGCTTCGACGGGGAGCGCTTCCGGTTCCCCTACGGCGAGCTGACAGGCAGTCACCACTTCGTCTATCCACAGCCGTTGCTGGTGACTGACCTGGCGCGCGAGTACGCCGACGTCCGGGGCGGACACATCCGCTTCGGAGTCCGTGACGTGCGGATCCACGACCTCGACACCGACCGGCCATGGGTGTCGTACACCTGTCCCGAGACGGGTGAACGCCAGGTCGTGCACTGCGACTTCGTCGCCGGCTGCGACGGGGCGCGCGGCGTGAGCCGGGCCTCGCTCCCGCCCGAGCGGGTCCGGATCGCGCGGCACGACTACGGTATCGGCTGGCTGGCCCTGCTCGCCGAGGCACCGCCGTCCGCCGACTGCGTGCTGTTCGGATGCCATGCGAGCGGCTTCGCCGGCCAGATGCCCCGCAGCCCGGAGGTGACCCGCTACTACCTCCAGTGCCCGCCGGGCGACGCTGTGGAGAACTGGCCGCACGAGCGCGTCTGGTCGGAGCTCCGGGAGCGGCTCGGGGCGGCCGGTGTGCCGCCGTTGACCGAGGGGCGGCTGATCGAGAAGCGCGTGCTGGACATGCACGACTACGTGGTCGAGCCGATGGCGCACGGCCGGCTCTTCCTCGCGGGCGACGCGGCCCATCTGGTCGCCCCGATCGCCGCCAAGGGCATGAACCTCGCCCTGCACGACGCCTTCCTGCTCGGCGACGCCCTGGTCGCGCGGCTCACCACCGGTGACGGCAGCGGCCTCGATGGCTACGCGCAGGCGTGTCTGCGGCGGGTGTGGGACTACCAGGAGTTCTCGCAGTGGCTGTCCGAGGTGTATCACGGCACGGCGGCGGGCGACCCGTTCCGCGCGGGCACCACGCTCGCCCGGCTACGCCGCCTGTTCACCTCGCCGGCGGCGGCCGCCGCCTTCGCCGAGCAGTATCTGGGGACGGCCGCGCGGTACTGACTCAGTCGTGCGGCGGGCGGTCGCTGAGCCGGTGGTCGGCCACGTTCAGCGCCTCGTCGACGAGCCGGCGCAGATGGCCGTCGCGGAGTGAGTAGATCACCCGGCGGCCCTCCTTGCGCGTGCTCACCAGGCCCGCGAGGCGCAGTCGCGCCAGATGCTGGCTGACGGCCGGCCTGGCCGCCCCGCACGCCTCCGTCAGCGTTGTGACGTCGGCCTCTCCCCCGGCCAGTGCGTGCAGCAGGGCGAGCCGGGTGCGGTCGCCGAGCAGAGCGAGGAGCTCCGCGGCGAGAGCCAGCTGCTCCTCGCCGGGACTGCGCGGATGCGCATCATGCGCAGATGACAGGTGCATGCGTGCGCTCATACGCACATAATGGCGCCCGGGCGCGGGTACGTCCACTCTCGCGCGCACCGGAAGGGGATCCACGTGAGCGACCGGCACGAGCACTCCCGCTCGCACGACCACACGCCTGCACACGAACACGGGCACGGGCTTGACCTCGGGCACGGGCACGGCCACGGGCATGACCACGGGCACGGGCACGACCGGGAACACCGGCACGGCCTGCGCCATCGGGCGGGTCACCTCCTCGCCCCGCACTCCCACGAGACGGCCGACAAGGTCGACTCCGCCCTGGAGTCCTCGGCCCGGGGCATGCGGGCGCTCTGGGTCTCGCTCGCCGTCCTGGGTGCCACGGCGCTGGCCCAGGCGGCCGTGGTGGCCGTCTCCGGGTCGGTGGCGCTGCTCGGGGACACGGTGCACAACGCCGCGGACGCGCTGACCGCCGTCCCGCTCGGGATCGCCTTCGTACTGGGCCGGCGCGCGGCCACGCGCCGCTTCACCTACGGCTACGGGCGGGCCGAGGACCTGGCCGGCCTGGTGATCGTGCTGACGATCGCGGCGTCCGCGGCCTTCGCGGGCTGGACGGCCGTGGACCGACTGCTGGACCCCCGCCCGGTCCAGCACGTCCCGGCGGTCGCCGTGGCCGCCCTCGTCGGCTTCGCGGGCAACGAGTGGGTGGCCCGCTACCGCATGCGCGTCGGCCGCTCGATCGGCTCGGCGGCGCTGGTCGCCGACGGGCTGCACGCCCGTACCGACGGCTTCACCTCACTGGCCGTGCTGCTGGGCGCCGGAGGCTCCGCCCTCGGGTGGCAACTGGCGGACCCGGTCGTCGGACTGCTCATCACCGCGGCGATCGCACTGGTGCTGCGGGACGCGGCCCGGGAGGTGTTCCGCCGGGTGCTGGACGCCGTCGACCCGGCCCTGGTGGACCGGGCCGAGCGGGCGCTGACCGAGGTGCCCGGAGTGCGCGGGGTGGGCGAGCTGCGGCTGCGCTGGATCGGTCACCGGCTGCGCGCCGAGGTGGCGGTCGTGGTGGACGGTGACGCGACGGTGCGCGAGGCCCACCGCATCGCCGTGGACGCCGAGCACGCGCTGCTGCACGCGGTACCGCGCCTGACCGCGGCCCTGGTGCACGCGGATCCGGAACCGGCCCCGGGCGAGAGCGACCCCCATCTCCCCCTGGCCCACCACGTCGCGGTGTAGCTCAGGAGACCCCGAGCCCGTCCAGCACCACTGCATGCGGCAGTTCCGCGAACGCCTTGCCCGGCACCAGCAGCTTGCCACGCCGCCGGCCACTGCCGACCAGCACGTACGGCAGGTCGACGACGGCCGCGTCCACCAGGACGGGCCAGCCGTCCGGCAGACCGAGCGGGGTGATGCCGCCGTACTCCATGCCGGTCTCGCCGGTGGCCGTGTCCACTGAGGCGAAGGAGGCCTTGCGGGCACCGAGCTGCCGGCGCACCACGCCGTTGACGTCGACCCGGCTGGTGGACAGCACGACGCAGGCGGCGAGTGTGAACTCGCCGCCCCGCTTGCCCGCGACGACCACGCAGTTCGCCGACCGCTCCAGCAGGTCCCGCCCGTAGTGCTCCACGAAGGTGGCGGTGTCGGCCCACTCCGGGTCGGTGTCGACGTAGACGATCTGCTCGGCCGGGACGCTGCCCCGCCAGTGGCGTACGGCACCGGCGACCGGGGCGGTGAGTTCGTCGAGGCAGTCGGGGGCCGGGCGGGCGTTGTCGAAGTGTCCGATGGGTGCGCGCATGGCCGCACGCTAACAACAGCGGTCCGGCGGCGTCCCGGGCGTCTCAGGTCACGGGCGGCACCGAGACGGCCATGATCATCTCCAGGGGCGCGTCGCCGGTGTTGCCGTAGGTGTGCGGGACGTTGGCCTCGAAGTGGACGCTGGCGCCCGCAGGCACCCGGTGCTCGACGCCGTCGACGGTGAGGGTCAGTTCGCCCGCCGTGACGTGCAGCAGTTCGGTCGTGCCGGCGGGGTGCGGGTCCGACGGGCTGCTCTCGCCGGGCATGAGCCGCCAGTCCCACATCTCCAGCGGGCCGGGCGCCTCCGTGCCCGCCAGGAGCCGGTTGTAGCTGCCGGCGTCGGTGTGCCACAGCCGCACGGCCTGCTCGGCCGGGACGATGCGGACGTTCGGGCCCTGCTCGTAGTCGAGCAGCGTGGTGATGCTGACGCCGAGTGCGTCGCCGATCTTGACGACGGTACCAAGGCTGGGGTTGGTGCGGGCCTGCTCGATCTGGATGAGCATGCCGCGGCTGACGCCCGCCCGGGCGGCGAGCACGTCCAGGGTGAAGCCGCGCACCGCGCGCCAGTGCTTGACGCTCCGCGCCAGGGACTGGGTCAGCAGGTCGAGGTCCGACACGTTCCGTCCAATATTCTGTATGACACAGTGCAGTGCACTGCACTAAGGTGTGGTTGACCTGATCGTTCACTGAACTGTACTGCGAGGTATCCGCCCCATGACAGCGCTCTTCGCCCTGGCCACCAGCCTGTTGTGGGGACTGGCCGACTTCGGCGGCGGTCTGCTGACCCGGCGTACGCCCGCGCTCACGGTGGTCGTGGTCTCGCAGTCGATCGCCGTGGTGGTGCTCAGTGCCCTCGTGGTGGCGACCGGCGGCTGGAGCGAGGCGGGGCCACAGCTGTGGTTCGCCGTCGCGGCCGGCCTGGTCGGGCCGGTGGCGATGCTCGCCTTCTACAAGGCGCTCGCGCTGGGCCCGATGGGCGTGGTCTCGCCGCTGGGGTCGATCGGTGTGGCCGTGCCGGTCGGGGTGGGCCTCATGCTCGGCGAGCGTCCTGGCCTGCTGCAGTTCGTCGGCATCCTGGTCGCCGTGGCGGGAGTCTGCCTCGCCGGCGGCCCCCAGTTCCGCGGCGCCCCCGTCCAGCGCCAGGCCATCGCCCTGACCCTGCTCGCGGCGTTCGGCTTCGGCGCGGTGATGGCCCTGATCGCCGAGGCGTCGACAACGCTGACCGGCCTGTTCCTGGCCCTTTTCGTCCAGCGGGTGACGAACGTCGCCGCGGGCGGGCTCGCCCTGTTCGTGTCGGTGCGACGCGGCGGGCCCGCCCTCCCGGCGGACGGCTTCCCCTGGCGCACCCTGCCCGCCCTCGCCTTCGTCGGCCTCGCGGACGTCGCCGCGAACGGCACGTACTCGATCGCCGCGCAGCACGGCCCGGTGACGGTCGCCGCCGTGCTGGCCTCCCTCTACCCGGTGGTGACGGCCGTGGCCGCGCGGGGCGTCCTGCGCGAACGGCTGCGGGCGGTGCAGGCCGCGGGGGCGGGACTGGCCCTGGTGGGGACGGTGCTGCTGGCGTCGGGTTGAACGGGACCGCTCAGGAACCCGGCTCCAGCTCCGCGAGTCCGGCCGCCGCCTCCTCGTCCAGCTCGGCCAGCCGGGCCACCTTCTCCTCGTCCAGGTCCGACAGCGCGCGGAGCTGCTCGGGGGTGACGCCGTCCGGTATCGGCACCGGCGCCGGGGTGCGCAGCGGTGGCTGCCAGCCGTCGGCGGGGGTCCAGCGCCGTACGACGCGGGCCGGTGCGCCCGCCACCACGGCGTGGTCGGGCACCGTGCCCCGCACGACCGCGCCCGCGGCCACCACCACGTTCCGCCCGATCCGGGCGCCCGGCAGGATCACCGCTCCGGTGCCGATCCAGCAGCCGGAGCCGATCTCCACCGGCTCCATCCGCGGCCACTGCTTGCCGATGGGCTGGTGCGGATCGTCGTAGGAGTGGTTCGTGGACGTGACGTAGACGTACGGGCCGAAGTAGCAGTCGTTGCCGATCGTGACCGTCGTGTCGGCGATGACGTGGCTGCCGCGGCCCAGGACGACGCCGTCGCCGATGCGCAGGATCGGGTCCGGGCCGAGGTCGAGGTCGGGCATGAGGCCCGCGGTGAGGGTGACCTGCTCGGCGATGATGCAGTAGGAGCCGACGTGGATCCAGGGCTCGCCGAAGACCGTGCCGAGCGGGAAGGCAAGTCTGGTACCTGTTCCCATCGTGCCGAACCGGTAGCGGCCGGGGTGCTCGGCGGTGACGGAGCCCGTGCGCTGCACCCAGGCCCAGCCCGCGTGGACGGCGCGCTGCGTGAGGCCCCGCCGCCAGGATGAGAACGTGTTCTTGCGCTTCGGCACGAGCTCACGGTACTCAGCGGTAGCTCCGCCCGCGGCGTCGGATGCCTGTGATCTTCGCCCCACCGGGTGGCGTACGGTTTGCGCGTTGTCTACGACGCTGGGAGGCGGACATGGGTCGGCGCGCGATGGTCACCGGGATCGGCGGCCGGGAGCCGGAGATCGACGATACGGCTTTCGTGGCGCCGACGGCGTCGGTGATCGGGGGCGTGACGCTGGGCGCGGGGGCGAGCGTCTGGTACGGAGCCGTGGTGCGTGGCGACGTCGAGGCGATCTCCGTCGGAGCGAGCAGCAACGTCCAGGACAACTGCACGCTCCACGCCGACCCGGGATTCCCGGTGAGCGTCGGTGAGCGGGTGAGCATCGGCCACAACGCGGTGGTCCACGGGGCGACGGTCGAGGACGACTGTCTGATCGGAATGGGTGCCACGGTGCTGAACGGGGCGGTGATCGGGGCCGGGTCGCTCGTGGCCGCGCAGGCGCTGGTGCCGCAGGGCATGGTCGTGCCGCCCGGTTCGCTGGTGGCGGGTGTGCCCGCGAAGGTCCGGCGGGAGCTGTCGGAGGAGGAGCGGCAGGGGGTCACCCTCAACGGCACGATGTACGCCGAGTTGGCGAAGGCGCATCGGGATGTGCATGCGTAGGGCTTTCGGCGGGTGCGGCGTCGCGGGGGCCGGTCGCGCCCACGCGGCGCAGCCGCATCTGGACCCGGTCCCGCGCCCCTAAGAAGGCTGCGGTTCTGCCTCTTCCAGGTTCTGGCCCGCCTTCTTCGCCTTGCGCTTGAGCACCAGCATGGACGTGAGGCCCACCAGGACCGCAGCGACCAGGCCGAGCCACGAGAAGCGCTTCAGCCAGGACTCCGCGACGATGCCGACGTAGTAGATGACCGCCGTCGTGCCGCCGGCCCAGAGGATGCCGCCGAGGATGTTGGCGGTGAGGAACTTCCAGTACGGCATGCGGAGCACACCGGCGAGAGGGCCGGCGAAGATGCGGAGCAGGGCGACGAAGCGGCCGAAGAAGACGGCCCACATGCCCCACTTCTCGAAGGAGCGCTCGGCGGTGGCGATGTGCCCCTCGCTGAAGTGCTTGGGGAACCTTTTGCCCAGCCGGGCCAGCAGCGGTCGCCCGCCCTTGCGGCCGATGGCGTAGCCGATCGAGTCGCCGATGATCGCACCGGCCGTGGCGCTGGCGCCGAGGACGACGGGGTCGATCTCGCCGTGCTGGGAGGCGAGCAGCGCCGAGGAGACGAGGATGATCTCGCCCGGCAGCGGGATGCCCAGGCTCTCCAGGCCGATGACCAGCCCCACCAGTGCGTAGACGGCGACCGCGGGTACGGTTTCGAGCCACTCCTGGACGTGCAACGCCGGTTCCTTTCCGTGAGCTTCCCTGCGTGCCCCGGGAAGCCTACCGGCTCTGAAGACGTCCCTCGCGGCTCAGGCGTTCCAGCTCCACTCGGCGACCTCGGGCAGGTCGGTGCCGTGCTCGCGGATCCAGGCGTGATGGCGGGTGCGGGCGTCGGCCATCCGCTGGCGTACGGCCGTGGCGCGCACCGCGAGGCCCGGCACGCGGTCGATGACGTCCATGACCAGGCGGTAGCGGTCGAGGTCGTTGCGGACGACCATGTCGAACGGCGTGGTCGTGGTGCCGGCCTCCTTGTAGCCGCGCACGTGCAGGTTCTGATGGCCGGTGCGGCGGTAGGCGAGACGGTGGATCAGCCACGGATAGCCGTGGTAGGCGAAGATCACCGGCTTGGTCGTGGTGAACAGGCCGTCGAACTCGAAGTCGCTCATGCCGTGCGGGTGATCCCCCTGGGGCAGCAGCCGGGCGAGGTCGACGACGTTCACGACCCGGACGGACAGCTCCGGCAGGTGGCGGCGGAGCAGGTGTGCGGCGGCCAGCGTCTCCTGGGTCGGGACGTCACCGGCGCAGGCCAGCACCACGTCCGGCTCGGTGCCGTCCTCGGTGCCCGCCCACTCCCAGATGCCCGCGCCGCGGGCGCAGTGCACCCGGGCCTCCTCGATCGACAGCCAGTCGAAGCAGGGCTGCTTGCCGGCCACGATGACGTTGACGTAGTCGCGGCTGCGCAGGGCGTGGTCGGCCACCGACAGCAGGGTGTTGGCGTCCGGCGGGAGGTAGACGCGGACGACCTCGGGGCTCTTGTTGAGGACGTGGTCGACGAAGCCGGGGTCCTGGTGGGAGAAGCCGTTGTGGTCCTGCCGCCACACATGGGAGGTCAACAAGTAGTTGAGGGAGGCGATGGGGGCCCGCCAGGGCAGCCTGCGGGAGGTGCGCAGCCACTTGATGTGCTGGTTGACCATGGAGTCGACGATGTGCACGAACGCCTCGTAGCAGGAGAACAGCCCGTGCCGACCGGTGAGCAGGTAGCCCTCCAGCCAGCCCTGGCACAGGTGCTCGGAGAGGACCTCCATCACACGGCCGTGCCGGTCCAGGTGCTCGTCCACGGGCAGGGTCCCGGCCTGCCAGGTCTTGCCGCTGGCCTCGTAGACGGCCTGGAGCCGGTTGGAGGCGGTCTCGTCCGGGCCGACCAGGCGGAAGTCGCGGCGGTCGGCGGTGTCGCGCATGACCCGGGCCAGAAGGTCGCCGAGGACCCGGGTCGGCTCGTGCATCGTCGTGCCCGCTTTGTCGACGGGGACGGCGAAGTCGTCCAGGGACGGGACCGGCAGGTCGCGGACGAGCAGTCCACCGTTGGCGTACGGGGTGGCACCGAGCCGCCTGGTGCCTTCGGGGACGCAGGCCAGGACGTCCGCGACCGGACGGCCCTCGGCGTCGAACAGTTCCTCGGGCCGGTACGAACGCAGCCAGGACTCCAGCTGCCGCAGGTGATCGGGGTTGTCGCGGACACCGGGCAGCGGCACCTGGTGGGCGCGCCAGGTGCCCTCGACCGGTTCGCCGTCGACCTCGGCCGGGCCGGTCCAGCCCTTGGGGGTGCGCAGCACGATCACCGGCCAGTGCGGGCGCCCGGTCGCGCCGTCCTCGCGGGCGGCGCGCTGGGCCTCGGCGATGCGGTCGAGCGCGGTGTCCATGGCCGCGGCCATCGCGCGGTGAACGGTGGCCGGTTCGTCGCCGGCGACGTGGATCGGCTCGTGTCCGTAGCCGCGCAGCAGCGCGTCGAGCTCCTCCTCCGGGAGGCGGGCGAGGACCGTCGGGTTGGCGATCTTGTAACCGTTGAGGTGCAGGATCGGCAGGACGGCACCGTCGTGGACGGGGTCGAGGAACTTGTTGGCGTGCCAGGAGCCGGCCAGCGGGCCGGTCTCCGCCTCGCCGTCGCCGATCACGCAGGCCACCAGCAGGTCCGGGTTATCGAGGGCGGCGCCGTAGGCGTGAGCGAGGGAGTAGCCGAGTTCACCGCCCTCGTGGATCGAGCCGGGCACCTCCGGGGCGACGTGGCTGGGCACACCGCCGGGGAAGGAGAACTGCCGCATCAGCAGCTCCATGCCCTGCGCGTCCCGGGAGGCGTCCGGGTACTTCTCGCTGTAGCTGCCCTCCAGCCAGGAGTTGGCGAGGACCGACGGCCCGCCGTGGCCCGGGCCCCAGATGCACAGGGCGTCCAGATCGCGCGCTTTGATCACCCGGTTGAGGTGGGTGTGGACGAGGTTCAGCCCCGGCGAGGTGCCCCAGTGGCCCAGCAGCCGCGGCTTGATGTGCTCGGGCCGCAACGGCTCGGTGAGCAGGGGGTTGGCCAGCAGGTAGATCTGACCGGCCGCCAGGTAGTTGGCGGCCCGCCAGTGGGCGTCCAGTGTGCGCAGTTCCTCGTCGGTCGGTGCGGTCCTGCTGCTGGTCCTGCTGTCCTGGCGCGGGGCGTCGGGCATGAGTGACTCCCTGGGTTCTGCGGGCGGCCTCAGGAGGAGTACCAGTTTGTTCCGGTTCGATGCCAGGCGCCTCTCGGCCATGCCGGCCGCACCGCTGCCCGCGCGTTTCGCCGCAGATCCCGTGCCGACGCCGCCGACCCACAGGGTGAGGGGCCGGTGCAGGGCACCCGGTCGTGGCCCGCAGGGTGAGCCGCCGGTGTCCCCGCAGGGCGAGCCGCCGGTGTCCCCGCAGCGCTGCGCCGCGCCCCGGGGTGCACGGGCGGGCGACCCCCGGTCCGTTCCAAGGCAGAGCGGGCGCCCCCCGGTCCGTTCCAAGGCAGAGCGGGCGCCCCCCGGTCCGTTTAAGACAGGGCGGCGGAGTGGAGTGCCGTCACGGCGTCGGTCACGGTGGCGGTCGCGGGACCGAGGACGTCGGCACCGGGCCGCGTGCCGGTCTCGCCGGTCCCGAGTTCACCGGTCCCGAGTTCACCGGTCCCGGGTTCACCGGTCCCGGGTTCGCCTTCCTCACAGCAGTCCACGGGCGCGAACCGCATCCCGTACCGCTCCTGGGCAGGTTCCCCGGACCCGCTGCGCGGTGGTTCGGGCCGCTGCCCGGGCGGGGCCTCTCCCTGCGGGCGCTGCTCGCGCTCCTCGCGGCTCTCGCGCGGCGAGTCCTCGGCCCGCTTCCGCCGGAGCGCCTCCCCCGGGCCGCCGGTGGCATCCGGCGGTTCCACCGTCCAGCGTTGCGCCGCGGAGCCGTCGCGGCGGGTGACGATCACGTCCCGGCCCTGGCCGGGGGCGACGGCCAGTCCCCCGCCGCCGCGCGGCAGCAGTTCGCCGCGCACGGTCAGGTCGTAGCGGACGACTCCGGCGTGCACCAGGCAGCCGGCCAGGACGACCGAGCCCTCGGCCGGGTCGGAGCCGAGGCACAGGGTGGGGTCGGCGCCGCTGCGCAGGACGCCGTCCTCCTGGTACGACCACTGCTGGGACCCGCCCGCGGAGCAGGCGGTGAGCACGATGCGGACCTCAGCCCGGACCCGGCCGCCTCGGACGTCGAGGCACAGGCCGTCGTCGAGGTTGCGCAGGCGCCCCCGGGCCACTTCCGCGGAGCTGCCGGCGGAGGCGGCCGACGGGGCACCGACGGGCGAGGACCCCTCGGACGAGGCCGCCGTGGAGTCCGGCTCCCTGGGAGCGGATCCCGCGCCGTCCGGAGCGACGGAGTGACCGCTGACCGCGCCCCAGGTGGCCCGTGGGCCGGCGGTGCCGCTCTCCTCCGTCCAGCCCCGGGCGGTGAGCAGGGTCGCCAGCAGCACGAGGGAGGTCACCCCGATCGCGGCGGCCAGTGCCTTCGTGTGCCTCCTCGGCGACAGGGACCGGCCGGTCGCCGGGTCGGTCCGGGGCCGGAAGCGGTGCCGTCCGCCGGGGGGCAGGGCGCTGTGGCCCTCGCCGCGGCCCTGCCGTGACGCGAGGTAGCGGCGGGCGCCCCAGCCGAGCACCGTCTCCACGAGCAGGTCTTCCAGACCGCCCTCGAAATGGCTGAGTTGTTCGGCGGCGTGACGGCAGTAGCGGCATGCCATGAGATGCCGCTGCACATCCGGCAGCAGGGCCCCGCCACGGCGCATGGGAACGTCCAGCAGGCGGTTGTAGTAGCGGCATTCCTGCGTCGGTGCGAGTTCCCGGTGCGCCCGTACGCATCCCGACCGGAATTGCTCGCGCGCCTGCAGCAGGGCGGCCGAAGCGGTAGCTGCGTCCACTCCCAGCAGACCGGCCGGTACGGATATGGGCTCGGCCTCGACCTCCGTGTGCCACAGCAGGCATTGGGAAGCACCCGGAAGGCCTCGGAAAGCGCGCTCCGCGAGGCGTCGCCTTTCGGGTGTGCTGGGGCGGGCGGCGCGCAGGCCGCGGGCGCCGACGGTTTTGCGGAGTTCCGGCAGTACTCCGGAAATCCCGTCGTCGGCGGCCCACTTCCCGACCGTCTCCCGGACGGTCCTGAGCAGCCGCGGGCGCAGGGCGCCACCGCCCGGCCGGGCCAGTTCCTCCCGGAAGGCGGCGGCTGCCGCCATCGCCGCGGAGTCCTCCGAGGACGCCAGGCAGATCACGGCGTACTCGTAGACCGAGCGCCAGTGCCGCGCCAGCAACAGCGCTACGGCGCGCGGCGCTTCGGCGGGTTCTCCCACCCGGGCGAGAAGATTGGAGTCGGACTCCGCGGGCCCCGCTCCGGGTCGTGGCGGGTACGGCGGGCGTGGGGGGTTGGGGGATTGCACGGAACCATTTCCTTCCAGCCGCAGAACGGCAGGCGAATTGCGCGTCCGTCGGAAAGCAGGTGCGTGATTGGTGCATACCTGTGCCGTGTCAGCTGGGGACCCGGCTGTGAGGTGGCTCACTTTCGCACATACGACTCACTGGTAACAAGGAGTTCGGATGACCCGAGTTCAAAACGCGGGAATTTCAGATACGTTACCGGCGGTATCCGCACCGGCTTTCGAAAACGGGGCCGCCGGGGATCACAAGTTGTGTGCGCGCAAAGGCGATTGGTACACGAAATCTCCAACTCCCCGGCCGCCGGTCTCGGCACCCGCTTCCTGCCCGCCACGGAGGCGACGCCCAAGGAGATGCTGCCGGCCGCCGACAAGCCGGCCATCCAGTACGTCGTCGAGGAGGCGGCAGCGGCGGGACTGGACGACGTCCCGATGGTCACCGGCCGGCACAAGCGGGCCGTCGAGGACCACTTCGACCACGCCTTCGAGCTGGAGCAGGCCCTCGCGGCCAAGGGCGACACCGTGCGGCTGGACGCGGTGCGCTACCCGGCATAGCTGGCACAGCTGGCGCAGCTGGCGAGCATCCACCACATCCGGCAGGGGGAGCCGCTCGGCCCGGGCCACGCCGTGCTGTGCGCCCGCCACCATGTCGGCCACCAAACTTTCGCGGTCCTCCTCGGCGACGACCTGATCGGCCCTCGCGAGACTCCGCCGAGCCGGATGCTCGGCGTCCGCGACCGCCTGCTCGGCAGCGTGGTCGCCCTGATGGAGGTCCCGCCCGAGCAGATCCACCACTATGGCTGCGCCGCCGTCGAGCCGACCGGCGAGGAGGGCGTCGCCCGTGTCACGGGCCTGGTCGAGAAGCCGGCCCCGCAGGACGCACCGCCGATACGCCGCCATCGGCCGCTACGCCCTCGACCCGGACGGCTTCACCGCCCTGGAGCGCACCCCGCCCGGCCGGGGCGACGAGATCCAGCTGACCGACGCCCTGCAAGGAGCCGGCCGCGGGCGGCACGGTGCACGGGGTCGTCTTCGAGGGCCTGCGCCACGACACCGGCGACAAGGCCGGCTATCTACACACGGTGGTCAGGCCGGCCTGCGAACGCCCCGACCTGGGGCCGGAGTTCGTGACATGGCTCAGGGTGTTCCTCGGGGAGCTGGACGGCACGCGCCCCGCACCCCGGGACGTGGCGGCGCGACATGCGAAAGCCCCGGCACCCGGCCGGGGTCCCCGCACACGCGACAGCCCGGTCAGCTGTTGGGCCGCAGGGTCCACACCACGGTCATCTCGGCGGTGACGGCACCGTCGGCCCGCTGAAGGGCGATGGCCACCGGGAACTCGGGGCGCTCACCGGCGTCCAGCTGGGCGACGACCTCGGCGGCCGGGCGGCCGAGAGTGGCCGTGGCGGTGACGGCGCCCATCGCCAGCTTCCTGTAGGAGATCTCGGCGCTGACGGCGAGCGGCACGGCGCGCGAGAGCTGGTCCCCGAACGCGGCCAGCACGATCGCCCCGCTCGCGGACTCGCCGAGCGTGAACATCGCACCGGCGTGCGGGCCGCCCACGTGGTTGTGGAACTCGGCCTGGTCCGGCAGCGACAGCACCGCCCGCTCCGGCGAGGTCTCTAGGAACTCGAGGTTCAGGGTCCGGGCCATGGGCACCGTGGCGGCAAGCATCTCGCCGATGGACATCTGGTCTGCGCTCATGGCCGCATGTTACTCACGAGTAGAGACCGCTGACCAGGCCGTGTGACGACCGCCGCACCGGCCCGCACGACATCCGCACCGCCCGCTCCCCGGGTTGCTACATCTCCGTCCACGGGCAGTGACCGAATCGTGTCCGGGGCGCGGCTAGGGTGACTGCTCATGTGGCCAGGACAGCAGCCGCCCGGGGGCGAGCAGAACCCGCAGGCGAACAACCCGTACCAGCAGCCGGGGTACCAGCAGCCGAATCCGTACCAGCAGCCGGGGTACCAGCAGCAGCCCGACCCCTATGGGCAGCAGCCGCAGTGGGGCACCCCCGCGCCGGCCGGCGCGCCGCAGCCCCCGCAGGGCGGTGGCGGCGGCAACCGGACGAAGCTGGTCGCGATCATCGCCGCCACGGCGGTGGTCGTAGCGGCCGGTGTCACCGGCTTCCTGGTGCTGGGCGGCGACAAGGACGACACGGCGGACGGCGGCAAGAGCGGCAAGAAGGACAAGGCCGCGTCGAGTCCTCCGTCCGAGGAGCCGAGCCCCGGCACCACCGGCGACAACCCCCGCGGCGGCGAGGCGGCGCAGCCCACGGTCAAGGGCTGGAAGGTCGTCATCAACCCCAAGTGGGGCACCGCCTTCGACGTCCCGGCGGACTGGGAGGTGGCCTCCCCGACGTCGTCCGTCTTCTTCGAGGACGAGAAGTCCGATGACGGCAAGCCGCTGATCCTCATGTCGGCGCCGGCGTTCTACAAGTCCAAGTGGTGCACGAGCGACGACAACAAGGACGGCCGGACCGAGACCGAGTCGCTGGCCGGGGCGGGCACCAAGGGTGCCGACGGCGCCAAGGACACGGACGAGGTCGCGGTCAACCAGGTGGCCTGGTGGGTGTACGGCGGCTACACGCAGCCGGACAAGAAGAGCGTCAAGGCCGACGACAAGGCCAAGCCCTACACGACCGCCTCGGGCGTGAAGGGCAGCGTCGCCTGGGCGCACTCGGAGAACACGCCCGACAAGGGCAAGTGCGCGAGCGACGGCAAGGCGGTCACGTTCGGCTTCAAGAACTCCGCCGGTGACTTCGTCGCGTGGAGCTTCTTCGGCGCCAAGGGCGTCAAGGGCGAGGTGCCCGAGAAGACCATTCTGAAGATCCTCAGCACGGTCCGGCTGCACGGCGAGCCGACCGGCGGCTGATCCGGAAACGGAACGGGCCCGCCCACTGCGACGGGGACGGGCCCGGCTCACCGAAGCTTCGCGAGGGTGGTCAGCCCTTCAGGTGTCCGCGGACCCAGCGCCCCGAGACGGACTCGTCGTCCACACGGCGGCTGCCGGTGCGGACCCGGCACCGGTCCCGCCCGGCCGGCGCGGTCGTGCTCCGCATCCCGGGCCACCGCGAACCGAGCCGCCGGACCACGCCGGTGGCATGCGCGGCACCGAGCGTGCCTCAGCCGATGCCGAACGCCCCGTCCGGGGGCACGGGTGACGGCACGGCGTCCGCGTCCCCCACCGGTCGCGCATCGCCGATGAACTCCCGCAGCCCTGAGCCGTGTTCGACCCGGGCCGGGAAGGCGTCGGCGGCGGTGAGCCGGGCCAGGGCGGCGACGTCGACCGGCTGATGACCGGCGACGAGCACGGCGTTACCGAACCGCCGCCCCCGCAGCACCCCCGGCTCGGCGATCAGCACGAGCTCCTCGAAGGCGGTGGCCAGGGTGGCGAGTTGCGACCTCAGGAAGGCGAAGGGCGCGGCGTCGGGGAGGTTGGCGAGATAGACCCCGTGTCCTCGCAGTACCCGCGCGGCCTCACGGACGTAGGTGACGGAGGTGAGGTGCGCCGGCACCCGCGACCCGCTGAAGACGTCCGCGAGGAGAACATCCGCCGAGGCCGCAGGAGCGTGCTCCAGCCAGACCCGGGCATCCGTCGCGTGCAGGGCGATGTCCGCGCCTTCCGGCAGCGGCAGGTGCCCGGACACCAGCTCCAGCAGCCCCCGGTCCGCCTCGACGACGTCCTGCCGCGAGCCCGGCCGGGTCACGGCCACGTACCGGGGCAGGGTGAGCGCGCCTCCCCCGAGATGCGCCACGTCGAGCGCCCGCCCCGGCTCGGCCAGGACATCCAGCACGTGCCCGAGCCGCCGCGTGTACTCGAACTCCAGATGCGTCGGTTCATCCAGGTCGACGTACGACTGAGGCGCCCCGTCGACGGTCAGCAGCCATGCTCGCTCCCGGTCGACGTCCGGCATGAGCTTGGCGGTGCCGTGATCGGTGGTCCTGGTCACGGGAATGGGATCGTTCACTGCTCCATTGTGCGATGGGTCGACGCAGCTCAGGGGAGCGGGGAACTGCGCGACCAGCCCATGGCGGCCCGCAGTCCCCCGCCACCTCAACCCGGCCCGCAGTCCCCCGCCACCTCAACCCACCACGGTCACGGTCCCCGCTCCCACAGTCCGCCCACCCTCACGGATGGCGAACCCGAGCCCCGCCTCCAACGGCACGTCCCGCCCCAGCTCCACGGTCATCACCACCGTGTCACCGGGCCGGGCCACCGCCGCCTCCCCCAGGTCGACGTCCCCGACCACATCCGCGGTACGGATGTAGAACTGCGGCCGGTACCCGCTGGAGACAGCCGTCGTACGCCCGCCCTCACGCGCGGACAGCACGTACACCTGCGCGGTGAACCGGCGACTCGGCACGACGCTCCCGGGGGCGGCGACGACGTGCCCCCGCCGGACGGCGTCCCGCGGAACACCCCGCAGCAGCATGGCCACGTTGTCCCCGGCCTGCGCCTCGTCCATCGGCTTCCCGAAGGTCTCCAGACCCGTGACCACCGTCTCGGCGGAAGCCCCGAGCACCTCGACCCGGTCACCGACGCGCACCACACCCCGCTCGACCGCCCCGGTCACCACGGTCCCCCGCCCGGTGATGGTCAGCACGTTCTCCACCGACAGCAGGAACGGAGCGTCCAGATACCGCTCCGGCATCGGCACGTACGTGTCCACCGCGTCGAGCAGCGCCTCGATCGACGCCGTCCAGCGCGGGTCCCCCTCCAGAGCCTTCAGGCCCGAGACGCGTACGACGGGTACGGAGTCGCCGCCGTAGCCGTGCGCGGTGAGCAGGTCGCGGACCTCCAGCTCGACCAGGTCGGTCAGCTCCTCGTCCCCCGCGTCGGCCTTGTTGAGGGCGACCACGATGTGGTCGACGCCCACCTGCCGGGCGAGCAGGACGTGTTCGGCGGTCTGCGGCATGATCCCGTCGAGCGCGGAGACGACGAGGATCGCCCCGTCGAGCTGGGCGGCGCCGGTGACCATGTTCTTGACGTAGTCGGCGTGGCCCGGCATGTCGACGTGCGCGTAGTGCCGGGTGTCGGTCTCGTACTCGACGTGCGCGATGTTGATGGTGATGCCGCGCGCCGCCTCCTCGGGCGCCCGGTCGATCCGGTCGAACGGCACGAACGCGCCACTGCCGCGGTCGGCGAGGACCTTGGTGATGGCGGCCGTCAACGTGGTCTTGCCGTGGTCGACATGACCCATCGTGCCGATGTTGAGATGCGGTTTCGTACGGACGTAGGCCGTTTTGGACATGGCTGTACCTCGAAGCGTGTATCAGCGAAGAAGAAGTGGGACCCCGAGGACCTGCCCGACCCTCCCCTTGCGGGGTCCGCCGGACGAACCGGAGAGGGTCAGCTTCGGGCGCCGTCCATGACGGCCGTGAGATCGGCGACGGCAGCCTTCGGGGCATCCGTGACCACGGATGCTGCGAGGGTGAAGGCGTACCGGAACATGTCGTCGATCATTGCCGACGCTTTACCGCACGTCGAATGGTTTTAGGTTGCCTGCGCACGAGGCTGCGCGCCCCGCTGCGCATGCCGGGCTGTGACGCCCGTGAGACGAACCATACGGCGATCACACACATTTGTCGGTTAGTGTCACCGGATGCTCGATGCCACCACCCGCTCTGGGGGCACCGCCACGGCCTCTCCCCGGGCCACCGCCGCGGAGCTCGCCGTCGCCGTTCCCCCGGCAACGAACGCCTCGCCCGCCGTACCGCCCTCTTTCGCCGCCCGCTGCACGAGAGTTCTGCTGTCCCCGTGGTCGCGGCTGTCCCTGCTCGTCGCGCTGCTCGCCGCGGGCGCCTGCGGCGTGCTGCTGTTCGAGCCGCAGCGACTGCTGACGGAGGGCTGGCCGCCACAGCTCGGCGGTGCCGCGGCCGCGGCGGTGTTCGCGGTGGCGTACGGCGTGTGCACCGTGGCGTTCGTGCCGAGGCCGCTGCTGAACCTGGCGGCGGGTGCCCTGTTCGGTTCGCAGCTCGGCCTCGGCGTGGCGCTGGCGGGGACGGTGCTCGGTGCCGGGATCGCCTTCTGCCTGGGCCGGGCGCTGGGGCAGGACGCCCTGCGCCCGCTGCTGCGGGGGCGCTGGCTGGAGGCCGCGGACGGCCAGCTCAGCCGGCACGGCTTCCGTTCGATGCTCGCGGTGCGGCTGTTCCCGGGTGTGCCGTTCTGGGCCGCGAACTATTGCGCCTCCGTCTCCCGCATGGGCCTGCTGCCGTTCCTGCTGGCCACGGGCCTCGGCTCGATCCCGAACACCGCCGCCTACGCCGTCGCGGGCGCCCGTGCCTCCACCCCGACCTCGCCCGCCTTCCTGATCGCCCTGGCGTGCATCGCCCTGCCCGCGCTGGCGGGCGTGGTGGTGGCCTGGCGCAAGCGGCACCAGCTGCGCCGCCTCTGACGCCCTGTCACACCGCCCGGCTACACCCGTTCCAGCACCATGGCGTTGGCGAGTCCGCCCGCCTCGCACATGGTCTGGAGCGCGTACCGCGCGCCCCGCTCCCGCATCGCGTGCGCCAGCGTCGTCGTGAGCCGGGTGCCGCTCGCGCCGAGGGGATGCCCGAGGGCGATGGCCCCGCCGTGCACGTTGACCCGGGTGAGGTCGGCACCCGTCTCCTGCCGCCAGGCCAGGACGACACTGGAGAACGCCTCGTTGACCTCGAACAGGTCGATGTCGTCGAGGGTCAGCGACGCTTTGCGCAAGACTTTCTCGGTCGCCGGGATCACGCCCGTGAGCATCAGCAGCGGGTCGGAACCGGTGACGGCGAAGCTGTGCAGCCGGACGAGGGGCCGCAGTCCCAGCCGGGCCGCCGTCTCGCTCGACGTGATGAGCACCGCCGAGGCCCCGTCGTTGACCGGGCTGGCATTGCCCGCCGTGACGTTCCACTCGATCTGCGGGAAGCGCTCGGCGAAGACCGGGTCGTGGTACGCCGGCTTGAGCCCGGCGAGGATCTCGGTGGTGCTGCCGGGCCGGACGCACTCGTCGCGCGCGACACCTTCCAGCGGCGCGACCTCGGCCTCGAACAGGCCGCTCTCCCAGGCCTCGGCGGCCTTCCGGTGCGAGGAGACGGCGAAGGCGTCCATCTGCTCGCGGCCGATCGACCACTTCGCGGCGATCAGCTCGGCGCTGATGCCCTGCGGGACGAGCCCCTCGGGGTAGCGCTCGGCCACCCCGGGCCCGAAGGGGTCCGCGCCGGCGGGCACGTTCGACCACATCGGCACCCGGCTCATCGACTCGACCCCGCAGGCCACGACCAGGTCGTACGCGCCCGAGAGGACGCCCTGCGCCGCGAAGTGCACGGCCTGCTGGGAGGAGCCGCACTGGCGGTCCACGGTGGTCGCGGGCACCGACTCCGGGAATCCCGCCGACAGCACGGCGTAGCGGGTGGTGTTCATGGCCTGTTCGCCGACCTGGTCGACTGTGCCGCCGATGACGTCGTCGATCAGGGACGGGTCGATCCCGGACCGTTCGACGAGGGTGCGCAGGGTGTGGGCGAGGAGGTCCACCGGGTGGACGTGTGCCAGGGCGCCGTTCGGCTTGCCCTTGCCTATGGGGGTGCGTACGGCTTCGACGATGACTGCGTCACGCATGTGCGGGCCTCCACGACTACCTGTGAGTAGGAAATCCGAACTCACCGTAGCCCCGAGGGTTGGAAATTCCAACCCTCTCCTAGACTGGGCCTCATGGCCGCCCGCAAAGACCCGCGCCCCTGCTCCATCGCCGACACCCTCGCGCTCGTCGGCGAGAAGTACTCCCTGCTGGTACTGCGGGAGGTGTGCCTGGGCAACGGCCGGTTCGACCAGCTGGTCCGCAACACCGGCGCCCCGCGCGACATCCTGGCCACCCGGCTGCGCCGGCTCGTCGACGCCGGGATCCTGGCCAAGCACCTGTACAGCGAACGTCCGCAGCGCTTCGAGTACCGGCCGACCCGGGCGGGACTGGAACTGGAGCCGGTACTGGTGACCCTCATGGCCTGGGGCGACCGCCACCTCCGGCCCGACGGCGACCGTCCGATGCTCCTGGAGCACTCCTGCGGCCAGACCCTCACCCCGGCCGTCACCTGCCGGCTGTGCGGCGACGAGGTGCGCCACGAGGACCTCACGGCCCGCCCCCAGACGCCCGGCTGGACGGTGACCGGACCCACCGCGGCCTGATCGCCGCTGGTCGGGAGCCGCATCCAACCCCTGTGTCCGGGTGGCCTTCCGGGGGCGCTACGCTTCCCCCTCGGCACACCTGATCCCCCGTTCCCCGCAACGGCAATCCGGTGTGTCCGTCGTCCGTCCCACGATCGGCACTTGGACTCCGTTACCTCATGTCTTGGTTCGAATCACTCATCCTCGGACTCGTCCAGGGGCTGACCGAGTTCCTCCCCGTCTCCTCCAGCGCCCACCTGCGGCTGACGGCGGCCTTCTCGGGCTGGAAGGACCCGGGCGCGGCCTTCACGGCGATCACGCAGATCGGCACCGAGGCAGCCGTGCTGATCTACTTCCGCAAGGACATCGGACGGATCATCTCGGCGTGGACGCGCTCGCTCACCGACAAGGCGCTGCGCAGTGACCCCGATGCCCGGATGGGCTGGCTGGTGATCGTCGGCTCGATCCCGATCGGCGTGCTCGGCGTGACGCTGAAGGACCAGATCGAGGGACCGTTCCGCGATCTGCGGATCACCGCGACGATGCTGATCGGCATGGGCATCGTCCTGGGCGTCGCCGACCGGCTCGCGGCCCGCGACGAGAGCGGCGGCAAGCACCGCGCGCCCAAGCAGCGCAAGGCCCTTGAGGACCTCGGCGTCCGGGACGGCCTGATCTACGGCGTCTGCCAGGCCATGGCGCTCGTCCCGGGCGTCTCGCGCTCCGGCGCCACCATCAGCGGCGGCCTTTTCATGGGCTACAAGCGCGAGGCCGCGGCCCGCTACTCCTTCCTCCTCGCCATCCCCGCGGTGCTCGCCTCCGGCGTGTTCGAGCTGAAGGACGCCACGGAGGGCGGCCACGTCTCCTGGGGACCGACGATCTTCGCCACAGTGATCGCCTTCGGGGTCGGGTACGCCGTGATCGCGTGGTTCATGAAGTTCATCTCGACCAAGAGCTTCATGCCCTTCGTCTACTACCGCATCGCCCTCGGCATCGTCATCATCGTGCTGGTCAGCATGGGTGCCCTGAGCCCTCACGCGGCCGAGTCGGCGGGCTGACCCGGCCTCTTAACCACTCTTCCTGAGTGCCTATTCGCGTGCCTCTCCACGTACTTTCTCGCGGATACGCGTAGCCAACCGGAGTGATTTGCAGCCCGATTCTCCCAGCGTTCTCCCACTGGGAGGGGAGAGAATCGTTCGTCACGGAGCTGCCGCAGCCTCCGAAGTCATAGCCCACTGTCAGACCCGGGCCCCAGACTCGGATCATGCCCACCACTCCCCCGCCGTCGGGCCGTCGCGGCCTACCTTTGTCGTGCAGGCGGAGATCCGCGTCCTGCTGCAGGAGACGGGCGGCTGGCTGTGGGGGCCGACCCGGGAGCGGTACGAGGCGCTGCGGGACGAATGGGTTGAGGCAGTGCGCGGGGAAATGACCAAGCTGGCCGCGCCCTGCACGAAGGCAGGTAAGTCCCGTCACAATCCGCGCGGGGCGCGCGCGAGTATGCCGGAACTGGCTTTCAGACGGGCAGGTCGTGGGCCCCGAAGGTGTGCCGGCAACTGCCCCTTCCGCATCGCCCGTTCGGGCCGAACTCGAAGTCGGGGCACGGGCAGGCCAGGCAGGGGATGCCGTCGTTGGGGTCGGGCTCCCAGCCGTTGTCCATCAGCCGCGCCCGGGCGGCTTCCCGCATGCTGTGTATCTGGTCGTCGAGTTTGCGGAAGTCGGCCGCGTTTTCTTCGTAGGCTTTCGCCTGGGTGTCGGACTGCTGCATGTTGCCCTCCCAAGGGATGGTGAGGAACGTTTCTCCTATTCTCACGATGGCCCGGCGGACACCTGCTCGCATGTCGAGCGGAACGCGTTCCCAAGGGCACCGCGTGGTCCGTCCTGCCCTGGGGCCTGGGATGTCGAAGGCGACCATGCGCGCGGATAGTTGAACGGTCAGCCGAGATGCGCCGTTTCACGGAGTGGCCGCCCCGTCGGAGACCGCCGATGACGCCCCGTAGGATCCGCTCGTGAGCGACATAGAGTTCCCCGACACCCTGGAGATGGCGCTGAAGAAGGCCGTGCGGCACGCGGAGCCCGAGGTGGCCGAGGGCTGACACCGCGACGCCCCACCGGTGCGTGACCACCGACGGGGCGCCATTCAAGTGCTCGTGCCACAGACACGAACAGTGGATGATGCGCGCCCCGGGGCGGCCCCACTGCCCGATCCAGGACGTCACCTTCCCGCGGGCCACGGCTTCGCTCCCCCACCAGCCGTGCATGGCTGGGCGGCCGTCGGTGGTGAGGGTGAGGTGGTAGCGGTCGGGGTTCACGCGAGGCGGATCCCTCTGTGGCGATGCGGTTCGCGGACGATCGCGCCCTTCGTTTCCAGCTCCCGCAGCTGGTAGTGCAGCGACGACGGCTGCATGCCCATGGCAGCGGCGAGCTCGGCGACGGTGGGCGCGTCACCCTGGCCGGTGATGGCCATGCGGATGTGGCGGAGGATCTGCTCCTGCCTCTCGGTGAGGTACTCGCGGTATCTGCCCATGAGCCCAGTAGAAACCTTGTTCGATTTTTGGGGCAAGCTGGGAGACGTGACCGACCTGCCGCCCGACCTGCCCCGCCTCCGTACCCTGGAGACGTGGCTCGCGCTCACCCTCGACGAGGTGCGGCGGGCCATCGTGGCGGCCGAGCGGCGAGAAGCGGAGCGGCAGCGCGGGATCGAGGCCCGGCCGGCGCCCCCGGACTGGCTGATCGAGCTCGGCCTCAACCGGGACGCGCCGCCCGTGCAGGTGCACGTCGGCGGCTGCTGGAACGCAGGGAAGCGCACCCGCGGCATCCGGCGGGACGAGGCGCTGCGGGGCGCTCGCCGACGGGGTCGAAGTTGAAGGCGCCGGTCGTGGTCGCTGACGCCGGCTACGGCGTCAGCACCCCGTTCCGGCTCGGTCTCCAGGAGCGAGGGCTGTCCTATGTCCTGGCCCTGAACGGGAAGGAAGTCGCTCACCCGGAAGATGTTGAGCCGCACCAGCCTGCTTATGGCGGGCTCGGACCGCCCACCCTTGCCCGCTACCGCACCTCACCGCGAGCCGTCTGCGTCCTCGCGGCGGAGGCGGGTGCGGAGCGGTTCACCGAGGTGACCTGGAGGCAGGGCAGCAAAGGCGCGATGACTTCGCGGTTCGCGGTGCTGACAGTGCGGCCCGCGGGCAAGCAGTCCCTGGCCGCAGCGCAGGAGGCGGGCGGCGGCCGCAACCGGTGGGACGGCGTCCTGCCCGTCCAGACACTCCTCGTCGAATGGCCGGACGG
Source organism: Streptomyces qaidamensis (assembly GCF_001611795.1). Classification (NCBI taxonomy): domain Bacteria; kingdom Bacillati; phylum Actinomycetota; class Actinomycetes; order Kitasatosporales; family Streptomycetaceae; genus Streptomyces; species Streptomyces qaidamensis. The sequence continues at coordinate 1,517,394 of NZ_CP015098.1, forward strand.
CCAGGACGCTCCGACGGCCTACTGGATATCGAACCTGCCTGCCACCACACCGGCGGCTGACCTGGTGCGGTGGGCCAAGATGCGCTGACGGATCGAACACGATTACCGCGAGCTCAAGCACGGCCTGGGCCTGGACCACTTCGAGGGCCGCACCTGGCGCGGCTGGCACCACCACGTCACCCTCGTCACCGCCGCCCAGGCATTCCTCACCCTCAGGCGGCTCGACCCAAAAGTCCACACACCGGCCTGACTCTCTACCAGGTCCTCGACGTTCTTCAGGACCTGCTGAGGTGCTGGACCGGTACTTGCACCACCTGCGGACGGCACCTGCCCAGCCCTCGGAGCAGCCACAGACAGCCCAGAACCTAACGAAGCACTACTAGACGCGGTCCAGCGAGCCGAAATCACCGCGCCGCACGACGTAATGCCGCTCTACGCGACCGACCTGACCCACCAGCGTCTCTTCCCCGACGAGTTGCCAGCGTGTCCAATAAGTACCGCCGCCATGGTGTTCGCCTCGGCAGGAGCAGGTGCAGTCATCGTTCTCTGCGTTCTGGCAGCGGACATGGCACCGCTCGGTCGTGGAGAACTCGAGGTAGACGTCCACCTCTCCGAACCGGGTAGCGAGCGCTTCTGTGAGAGTCCTCAGATGCGGCCTGGCGATCTCCCAGCGCCCGGCGGTTACGGAGTTGTTCCAGTCGGGACGAATACGGTCTCCCAACTCTCCCAGCAGCCAGCGCCGGTTCGAGCCTCCCTGGTAAGGCATCCAGGCCCACAGGCGGGTCTCGTCGTACTTGCGGCGGATCCACGGCCTCATGCCGAAACTCCCTGCGTCTCGTCGTAGGCGCGGAGAGCTTGCGAGATGGCGCCGACGCTTGGGTGCTTCCCCCTATTTGCGCCCTCTGCAATTCGAAGGTGGGGCTGGATCTGGCGGATGGTGAACCCGCGGTCTCGAAGCGCAGCGGCCTGGACCGTCAGGGCCTCCGTCATGACGGGCTTGCGTCCCCCGACGCGACCGCGCTTGCGTGCGGCCTCCAGTCCATCCTTCGTCTTCTTGACGATGTCGCGGCGCCGGTCTTCAGCGAGCGCGAGGGCAAGGTCGAGGATGAGGGATCGTTCCTTGTGCTCGCCAGCCGCGATGCCCTCCAGCACCTTGACGGCGATGCCGCGCTCGAAGAGGTCGTTGAGGACGATGAGTCCTTCGAGGAGGTTGCGGCCGAGGCGGTCGACTTCCTGGAGCAGAGCATGTCACCGTCGCGCAAGTACTCGATGGCCGCCTTGAGTCCGGGCCGTTCTTCGGCGGTGAGCTTGCCGCTGATCTTCTCTTCGAAGACCTTGAGGCAGATCGGGTCGAGGGCGTCGTGCTGCCGTTGGACGTTCTGCTTGTCGCTACTGACGCGGACGAGGCCGACTAAAGGGCAGTTGTGGGGGTGTTTGGGGGGGGGTGGGCGCTGCATTCGTGCTGGTCGCGATGGGGTTGCAGGTAGTGGTGACGGCGTCGCGGGGATCTGCGACTCAATCGCAGGGCGTTGTTCGTTTCTGCTGGTCGGGGCTTTTCGGGTTCTGCCAGTAAACGGATTGGTGAAGCTTTTGCGCTCTTGCTCGGCGTAGCGGTTGGGCGGCGGGGGCACGGTGCGGTGGTTGGTCTGCGGGGGCCGCGGCGAGCTGGCGGTCTGGTGGGTGTGTTGCGCCTGCATCTCTGTGGTGACGGTTTGTGACGTGCCGGTGACGGTTGCGTGGTAGTTGTACTCGTGCGGTCTGATGACCGCCTTGTTCTGTTCGCTCCGTGTGGGGGTTTTCGTGCGTAGGTTCGTCGTGTCTGCTGTCGCTGTTGCTGCTGTTGGACTGGTTGCTGGGTGTGGTGGCGGTGATGGGGGTGCTGACGCGAAGGGTGGCGGGTCGGCTGGGAAGCCGGATGTCGCGGCGTGCGAGAAGGCTGTGACGGAGCAGGTGAAGAAGTCGATGGGCGGGGATAAGGCGGCGAAGGACGGGGACATGCCGGCGTCGTGTCAGGGCTTGGATGAGGCGACGAAGAAGCGGGTTGCGGAGAGGGCTGCGGCGGCTGCGGTCGCGGGTGCGCTGGGCGGCAGTGAGAAAGAGTCGTCGGAGGGGCCGGATGCGGCGGCCGACGTGAAGATCACTGAGTGCACGAAGGACGAGTTCGGCTACCCGATCGCGAAGCTGGAGGTCGTCAACTCCACCGACAAGAAGTCGGACATGAACGTTCAGGTGTCGTTCAACGGTCCGGACGGGACGCGTCTGGCGGAGGGCGGCACGGTCGTGTCCGCGCTGGAGCCGGGGCAGAAGGCGAAGGAGGACGCCATGGGGCTGAAGGAGATCTCGGGCAAGTTCACGTGCAAGGTCGGCAACGTGGACCGCTGGGAATCCAACTAACCGGGCCGGGTCCGCATGTTGGCGCCCCTGCCGAACGGTGGGGGCGTTCTGCGTGTGCGCCCACTTCGCGCCCTTGTGGCCCACCTGCACTCCCCTGACCGTGGTCTGTCAGCGGGGTGTCGGTTCTACGACAGGGGGACCACGTGGATCGCAGGTTGAATGACACGGCCGGCAGGCTGCTGCTAGCGGTGGCGGTGTTGCTGCACCGCACGGTGGCGGGTGGGCCGGCGCGGGAGCGCTGGCAGCTGCGGCGGAACGCGGCACTGCGGGCGGCGAACCAGCGGGGTGTGCCGGTGGCGGAGCTTGCGGCGCGGCTGGGGCTCAGCGAGGGATGGGTGCGGCAGGTGCTGAACGGGCGGAAGCCGGCCGAGCCGCCGGTGATCGAGGAAGCGGCGTAGGCGGACAGACGGGAAGCCCCCACCCGGGTTGTCCGGGCGGGGGCTTCGTCGTGCTCATCCGAGGTAGGTCACCTGCAGCACGGTGATCGTTTTGAGGGTGTCGCCGACGAGGAGTACGGCGAAGGCTTGCTCGGTGACGATCATCCGCACGACGCCATCGTCTTCCCCGTAGGGCTGGGTCGCCGCGATGGGGTCGTGACAGGCGTCGGCTAACGCGAGGGTGAGGGCTTCACTGACGGCCGACGGCATCGCCTGGTGCACGGCTTCGGCTGCAGGGTCGTACTTCAGGCGGTACATCGGCGCGCGTCCTCCCCGGACAAGATTGTTCTGCTACCCCGATTGGCCGCCCTTGGCCTACTTGCTGTGCCCGGGTGTGAGTGTAGCGAACGGGTGACGCTGCGTGGTCTGGATCGCCTCAGGCTGCGCCGCGGGTGCGGATGCGCTCGGCGTCCGCGAGGACCCGGTCGGTGGCGTCCGTCCAGTCAGCCGTGGGCTCCTCGCCGCGGGCCTCCGCGGCAGCGATCTCTCGGCCTCGTTCGACCGCGGCGAGGGTGTCCTTGGCGACACGCTCCCACTTGGCGAAGACCTGGAGCAGCTCGTGTGCCGGCGCGCCGTTGATCTCGCTGAGGAAGCGCTGCGCGAGGGCAGGGTTGCCGAGGGCGTCACGGATGGACTCGATGGTCCACGGCTGTTCGCTCATCCCGGCCTCCGAGCTCTAACGGATTCAACTCTCAGGCTAGCGCGTATCCGGGACCACCTACGAAAAACGGTTATGGCCGATCCGCTGTACGGGATGCCCTAACCGCAAGTTCGGCCAGGTATCTGTCATACAGCGTTCCTGACGGGCGTGAGCTTAAGCGCTTCGCTGTGCCCGTACTCGGTCCCGCAACCGCGGCAGGTGAAGCCATCGGTGTCAAGGGTGACGGCTTTGACGGTGCCGCAGGGGCAGGTGACGGGGATGCGTCGGGGTGCCCGTTCGCCGCTGATGATGGCTTCGGCTTGGCGGACGATCTGCGCTATCTCGCGGCCAAATTCGTCGAGCGCCGGGTGCCGTGAGGCGGCCCGGGTGAGGTTGAGGCGGAGCGTCTCGATGGCGGTGTCGACGCGGTGCTGGAGCCGTCCGCCGGTGCCGTGGACGCCGAGTCCGTAGCTGGCCCAGTCCTCGACCCAGGTCTCCAGGGTGCTGACCAGGCCCCCGTGGGCGGTGAGGCTGAGGATCTGCTCGTTGCGGGGCATGGGGTGGCCGCTGCTGCGGGTGACGACGGGCCCGTCGCCGCCTCCGCGCCCGGGCTGGATGCGCAGGCACAGCTGGGCGTAGAAGCCTGCGGGCCCGGCCAACTTCCGCAGGTCCTGGCCGATGCGGTGCTCGCAGGGCAGGCAGATGTACCGGCCGGTCTCGTGGTCGAGCAGCTGGCGCGGGCAGATCACGCAACGGGGCGACGGGGCGTCGTTCATCGTGCCGCGCTGGGGCGAGACCGCCATCGCGGACATCCAGCCCTCCACGTACCGGGCCTGGAAGAAGCAGCTCAAGGACTTGCCGAACGTGGGCGAGAAGTACGGCGAGGAGATCCTCACCGTCTTCTCCATGTTGATGGACGACGCCGTTGACGACGAGTTGCGGAAGACTTCGCCCGTACCGAAAGGCAAGAAGCAGCGCCGCGGCCGGTACAAGAAGAAGCCGCGCGAGCGGAAGCGCGAGATGCGCATCGAGGACGTGCACCAGCTGGCGTGCAACGCGCTCACGTTCTGGGGCCTTGATGGCTACGTGTTCGTCTGGACGATGGCCACGACCGGCATGCGCCCGGCCGGGTTGTACTCGCTGCAGAGGCTGTACTCGCATCCGTTCTGGCCCGCATCCGACCCGCTGAACGATCCCGCGGAACGGGACCGGGAGGAGCGGCACGAGGAGGACCTTGAGCGCTACGGTCCCGACCTGATGCCGGCGATCCGCGTGCAGTGGCAGCACCAGCGCGAGGACGGCGTGCTGAAGCCTTTCCCGCCGAAGTACGAGAGCAGGCGAACGCTCGTCATCCCGCCCTTCCTCGCGGAGTTGCTGGAGCTGCTGCTGGCGAGCCACGACAGCGAGTACGTGTTCCGGTCCATCGGGGGCGGCCTCCTGACTAACGCCAACTTCACCTACAAGTACTGGCGGCCGATCGCCGACGGCCGGGCCGCGTCCAAGGAGTTCGAGCGGACGCGCCCGGGCCAGCGGCAGACGGTCATCTCGCGGCGCCCTCTGCCGGAGATCCCGGCGACCGCCTACGCCGGCAACCGGCTGTACCTGGTGCGTCACGGCGCGAAGGAGTGGACCGACGAGGCGGGCGGCACACACGCCCCCATTGCGGTCGAGACCCGGATGGGACACGAGGTCGCGGGAGTCGAGGGCCTGTACTCGAACGTGACGACGGCGATGGAGCGGCGGATTATGGATTCGCCCAGATGGCCTTGCCGAGTGGTGGAAACGGCAGGTCAGAGCCGCCCAGCAGGTTGCTTGATGTATTGGTTCATGAAGTTCATCTCGACCAAGCGCTTCATGCCCTTCGTCTACTACCGCATCGCCGTCGGCATCGTCATCATCGTGCTGGTCAGCATGGGTGCCCTGAGCCCTCACGCGGCCGAGTCGGCGGGCTGACCCCGGGTCCTTGTGACCCGGGTCTCGTGACCAACCGCATAGGGATCGGGTAGCCGTCCGGTAGCGGGCTGTCAGTGGCTGCCCCTAGGCTTGTCCGCATGTCCCCCGATTTCGTGACCCCTGGTTCCGTGCGGCCTGCTGCCGAGGTCAACGACGAGATCCGTGCGCTGTGGCAGCGCACGGGCGGCACCCTGTCGCCCGAGGAGCGTGCGGAGTACGAGCTCCTCGTCGTCGAGTGGGCGGCGGCGATCCGAGGCGGCGTCGTCACGGCGGCCTGAGCACCCTCCTAGGCACGCAGTCCCGCGAGCACCTCGTCGTCGAGGCCGAGGGGCCGCTCCTGGGGCAACAGCCCCGCGGCCGAGCCCGGTTGCCCAGTCCGCACCAGCCCATGGATCTCCCTGGCGAGCGGCGTGACGTCCTCGATCCCCACGATCCACTCGTCCGCGTACCGCGCGGCGGCCTCCCCCGCGAGCCCCAGCTGAAGCGACCGGTGCGGCAGCGGGTTGAGGTGCAGGTCCCGTTCCGGATCCCACTGCACCCGCGCGGGCGCCTGCCTCAACTGCCGCTTCCAGGAGGCCCGGTCGCCGTGGAGAGCGGGGACGTGGTGGGACAGGCAGGCGTTGCGCAGCGCCCAGAGGAAGCCCTCGCGGTCGATCTCGATCGCCAGGACCGTCTCCTGGCCCTCCTTGGTGCCCCAGCCGCAGCGGTACATCATCCACAGGAACGACGGCTTGATCCATGTCAAGCCTCGCTCACAGACCTCTTGCGGTACCGCTCTCCTGGGCTTCAAGAAGTTCGTCACCGTGCTCGATCGCCCAGCGTCCAAGCGCCATCATGGGGCCCTCGACCAGGCTCTGCCCCAAGCCGGTCAGGGCATAGTCGACGCGTGGCGGCGCCTCGGCATGTGCGTGGCGCTCGATCAGTCCGTTCGCGAGCAGGCGGTGCAAGGAGTCGGTCAGAACCTTGTCTCTGATGCCGCCGATCGCGGCGTGCAACTCGCGGCGTCGGTGCGGTCCCAAGCGAAGCGCCGCCAGTACGACGGGATCCCAGGTATGGGCAAAGAGATCGGTGGCCGCGCGCAAACGGCAATCAGCAACAAACTCATAGCAGTGGGCGTCGTGATCAGTCATCTCGCCATCCATCATCGCGCGCCGGTCACGCACTGATCAGTGCGTAACGCCTTCCCTACCGTGACCACCCGACCCGACCACTTTGGGAGAGGCACAGACAGATGCGTATCGGGATTCTGGGAACAGGGACACTGGCGGCGGCCCTGGGTGAGGGCTGGGCACGTGCGGGGCATGAGGTGGTGATCGGCGGACGGTCGCAGGTCAAGGCGGAGAAGCTTGCTGAGCGGCTGGACCACGAAGTGCTCGCTGTCGCACCGCGCGAGGCGGTCACCGGGCGCGATGCGGTGCTCCTCGCCGTGTCTTGGGACGGTGTCGAAGAGATGCTGGGAATGGTGGGCGCCTCCGACGGCGTGCTCCAAGGGATGCCGTTGATCGATCCCACGAACGCCGTTACGCATGGCGTCGGCACTCTGCTCACCGAACACGGCGAGGCGATGGCGGGGCGGATCGCCGGACTTGCTCCGGGAGCCCGGGTCGTGAAGGCGTTCCATCTCTTTCCCGCTGACCAGTGGACGAGCCCGATCGGTGGTGGCCAGTCCCGTGTGACGGTGGCGATGTGCGGCGACGATGCGACCGCCCTGCACGTCGTCGGTGAACTGGTCCGTGACGTCGGCGGAGTCCCGGCGACGCTGGGGACGCTTGATCGCGTCCGCCAGTTGGAGGAGGTGGCGGGATTCGTGATCGGCTTGGCCTTCGCAGGCTTCGACCCTGGCTCCGCCGTCCCTCACGTCCCCTCGAACGACAGGCGCGCCGACTCACAGTGGTAGGCGCATCTCTCACACGCTCGATGATCTGCCACGACAAGTCTGTGAACGCGGCTTGATGATCCATGTCATGCGCTCCCGCTTCCAGGACGACGGGAAGCGGCCCAGGCGGGCGGCGGGGCCGCCGATCTCCGGGCGGTAGGCCTGGTAGACGGTGATCGTGGACTCGGTGTGGCGGGCGCGCACCCGGAATCTCGGCTCGTGTCGATCGTTCACGGAGGACAGGCTGGCCCCCGGCGTCACCCGGCGGCCACCGAATATCGCGCACGCACGGCTCTTGGCCCGGGCTCCGCCATGCCCAACACTGAGCCGATGACGCAGCGCGTGGAGCTCGCTACCGTGAGGGACCGGCTGGCCGTCGACGGACTGATCACCGACTACGCGGTGGCGGTCGACGACGGTGACTGGGAGGCGTACCGGGGGCTGTTCGCCCCTAGGGGGCGGGCGGACTACCGCTCGGCCGGCGGCATCGAGGGAGAGGCCCGCACGGTCGCCGCGTGGCTCGCGCAGAGCCTGCGGCTGATCCCGGTGCGGCAGCATCTGATCGTCAACCGGCGGGTGCGCTTCGGGATCTGGGAGCAGGACACCGGCGACACGGCCGAGGTGCAGGCGGACTACGTCAATCCCATGGCCACCGCGGGACCCGCTCCGGACTTCGTGTGCGGTGGCCGGTACGCCTTCGCGGCGCTGCGCACGGACGACGGCTGGCGGCTGAGTGGCGTCGTCGTGCGGGAGAAGTGGCGGCGCCTTCCCGGGCCGAGGACCGCGCCTGTGGTCAACTGACCCGGCGTCCTGTGCCCTAGATCGTCCGCAAGGCGCACACTGGAGGCACCCGCGGGTAGGAGGCGCCTATGAAGACGCTCGGCCACTGGCTCGCCTCCCCCTGGCGCCGCTCGGCCGCCGCGGCGGTCGTGGGCGCCCTCCCCGTCCTGGCCTTCCCCGCGCCGGCCCTGTGGTGGTGCGCCTATGTCGCCCTGGTCCCCTGGCTCCTCCTGCTGCGCACCGCGCCGACCGGGAAGCGGGCCGCGTACGACGGCTGGTGGGGCGGCTTCGGCTTCATGCTGGCCATGCACCACTGGCTGCTGCCGAGCCTGCACGTGTTCACGTTCCTCATCGCCGCCCTGCTGGGCGCGCTGTGGGCACCGTGGGGCTGGCTGGTGCGCCGTTTCCTCGGAGGCGTTCCCTCCCTCGGGCGGGTCACGGTCGCGCTGCTGGTCCTGCCGTCGGGCTGGCTGGCCGTCGAGCTGGTCCGCTCCTGGCAGGGCCTCGGCGGCCCCTGGGGCATGCTCGGCAGCAGTCAGTGGCAGGCCGAGCCGGCGCTGCGACTCGCCTCGGTGGGCGGTGTGTGGCTGCTCAGCTACCTGCTCGTGGCCGTCAACGTCGCGGTCGCCGTCCTCGTCGCGGTCCCCCGTGCCCGGGTGCCCGCCGTGGCCGGTCTCGTCGCCACGGCCGCCGCCACCTCCGCCACCTGGGCGTTCTCACCCCGCCCGGCCGTCGACGGCCAGGTCAGGATCGCCGTCGTGCAGCCGGGCGTCGTCGCCGGTCCGGACGGCCGGTTCGCCCGCGAGGAGCAGCTCACCCGCCGGCTCGCCGGCCAGGACGTCGACCTGATCGTCTGGGGCGAGAGCAGCGTCGGCTTCGACCTCGACGACCGGCCCGACCTCGCCCGGCGGCTCGCGGACCTCTCCCGCGCGACGGGGGCCCACATCCTGGTCAACGTGGACGCCCGGCGCTCCGACAAGCCCGGCATCTACAAGAGTTCGGTCCTGGTCGGCCCCGAGGGCCTGACCGGCGAGCGCTACGACAAGATGCGGCTCGTGCCCTTCGGCGAGTACATCCCGGCGCGATCCCTGCTCGGCTGGGCCACCTCCGTCGGCAAGGCCGCGGGCGAGGACCGCAGGCGCGGCTCGCAGCCGGTCGTGATGAACGTCGGGGACGATCTGCGGGTCGGCCCGCTGGTGTGCTTCGAGACCGCCTTCCCCGACATGACCCGCCACCTCACCCGGGAGGGCGTCGACGTGCTGATCGGCCAGTCGTCGACGTCCACGTTCCAGCACAGCTGGGCGCCCGGCCAGCACGCGTCGCTCGCCGCGCTGCGGGCCGCCGAGACCGGCCGCCCCATGGTGCACTCGACCCTGACGGGCGTCTCCGCCGTCTACGGCCCGGACGGGCAGCGCGTCGGATCATGGCTCGGTACGGACGCCTCCGCCGAGCGGATCTACGACATCCCCCTCGCCCACGGCACCACGCCCTATGTCCGCCACGGCGACTGGACGGTGCACGCGGCGATGCTGATCCTCGCCCTGTGGGCCGTCGGCGAGGGCGTACGGACCGTGCGGCTCAGGCGGTCCGCTCCTGAACCGCGCGTACCACCCGCTCGCACAGTTCATGGGTCTCCAGCGCGTCCCGGGCGCTGAGCGCCCTGCCCGTGCGGACCGCGTGGAGGAAGGCGAGCACCGCCTGCTCGATCCCGCGCTGCCGGGCCACCGGCACCCAGTCCCCGCGCCGCCGGACGGTCGGCTGGCCCTTGTGGTCGACGACCTCGGCGAGGTTGATCACCTGCCGCTTGGTGTCCTGCCCGGACACTTCCAGGATCTCCTCGGCGGAACCGCTGAGCCGGTTCATCACGCCGAGCGCGGTGAAGCCGTCCCCGGCGAGCTGGAGCACCAGGTGGTGCAGCAGCCCGTCCTGGACACGGGCGCGCACGGCCACGTCGTCGATCTCGCCGGGCACCAGGAACCGGAGGGTGTCGACGACGTGGATGAAGTCGTCCAGGATCATCGCGCGGGGTTCCTCCGGCAGCCCGATGCGGTTCTTCTGCATCAGGATCAGTTCACGCGGATGGTCCGCGCACTGCGTGTAGCCGGGGGCGTGGCGCCGGTTGAAGCCGACGGCGAGACTCACGCCCCGCTCCTCGGCGAGCGCCACCAGCCGCGCGGAGTCGTCGATCTCGTAGGCGAGCGGCTTGTCGACGTACGTCGGCACACCGGCCTCGAGCAGCCGCGTCACGATCTCCGGGTGCACGAGCGTGGGCGCGTGCACGAAGGCCGCGTCGAGATCCGCCGCGATCAGGGAGTCGAGGGTGGTGTGCCGCCGCTCCGGCGGGACGTGCAGGCCTTCGGCGACCCGGTCGAGGGTGGCGGGCGTACGGGTCTGCAGGTGCAGTTCCACCCCGGGCTGGAAGGCGAGGACCGGGAGGTAGGCCTTCTGCGCGATGTCGCCGAGTCCGATGCAGCCGACCTTCACGGGGTGATCTCCTCTAACGGTTGCCTGCCGGGGTCTGCCCGGAGCATACGGCGTCCGCCCGCGGGGGCCGCCAGTCGGCGATGCCGTCGAAACCGCGCAGGAACAGGGCGGGCCCGGCCTTCGAGAGTGTGGCCAGGGCGGTGTCGCGTACGGCGATCGCCGCGCGGTTCGTCATGAGGTTGAGGCGCGCGACCCGCACGGCCCGGCGTGCGACGGCGGTCGTGCGGGGCAGCCGGGCGGCGGTGTAGGCGGGCAGGTCGTCACGGTGGTGCGCGAGGACGACCGCGTCCTCGATGGCCTGGTTGCCGCCCTGGCCGAGGGTCGGGGGCATGGCGTGCGCGGCGTCGCCGAGCAGGGCGACCCGGCCGTGGTGGTAGGCGGGCAGGGGTTCGGTGATGTGGTGGACGTCGTGGCGCAGGACGTCCTCGGGCCGGGCGGCGGCGAGCACGGCGGGGATCGGGTCGTGCCAGTCGCCGAAGCGGCTCAGCAGCTCGGCCCTCTCGTCGGGCACGTGGCCGCCGGCGGGCGTGACGGCGGCGGCGTAGGCGTAGACGCGGCCGTCCTTGAGCGGGTGTGTGCCCCAGATGCGGCCCCTGCCCCAGGTCTCGTGCGAGGCGAACTCGGCGCCGGGCACGGGGATCACGAGCCGCCAGGCGGTGAAGCCGGAGTACACGGCCCCGGGGTGGGCGGGGAAGAGCGCGTGGCGTACGGCGGAGCGGATGCCGTCCGCTCCCACCACCAGGTCGGCCTCCAGCACCCTGCCTCCTGCGTCGACCCGGGCGGGCCGGTCGGGGCCGCCGCTGTCGGCGAGGGTCGCGGCGACGTCCGTGCGGATGGCGCCCGGTGGGAGCCGGGAGGCCAGGCTCGCGATGAGGGTGGCACGGTGCAGCAGCACGAGGGGGCCGCCGTAGCGCTCGGCGGCGGCCTCGGCGGAGGACCGCGAGAGCCACCGCCCGGAGGGGGCCCGCAGCCCGCCGTCCCCGGACCAGGCGGCCAGGTCGCGGATCTCGCCGCCGAGCCCGATGGCGTCCAGCGCGCGCAGGGAGTTGGGCGCGAGGGAGATCGCCGCGCCGACCGGCTCCAGCGAGGGGGCGCGCTCCAGGACCGTGACCCGCAGGCCCCGCCGGTGCAGGGCGACGGCCGCCGTCAGGCCTCCGATTCCGCCACCGATCACGACGGCATGCCCGAGCTCTTTCATGGCCCCTCCTCGAACGTGACTACACCTGTAGTGACGCCATCGACGTTACTACACGTGTAGTCAAACGGGTAGCGTGAGGCCATGTCCGTACGCACCGCCGGCCCCTCCCGCTCCGACCTGGTCGCCGACACCGCCCTCGCCCTGCTCGCCGAGCGCGGCATGCGCGGCCTCACGCACCGGGCGGTCGACGAGGCGGCCGGGCTCCCCCAGGGCTCCACGTCGAACCTCGCGCGCACCCGGCAGGCCCTGCTGGAGCTGGCGGTGCGGCGCCTGGCCGACCGCGAGGCCCGGGTCCTGGCCCTGCACGAGATGCCGGACCCCGGGGCCGGGCCCGGCCCTCTGGCGGACGCCCTGGCCCTGGCGACCCACCGGGCCATGACGGGATACCGCGCACTCACGCTCGCCCGCTACGAACTGGCCCTGGAGGCGACGCGCCGCCCCGAGCTGCGGGCCTTCTTCGACGCCACCGGCGCCCGCTTCCGCGACCAGCTCGCCACCCTGGTCAGCGGCTTGGGCTCGACCGACCCGGCACGGCACACCCTGTCGCTGATCGCCTGGGCGGACGGACTGATGTTCAGCTGTGTGGCGGGGTCGTTCGGCGCCGAGGTGCCGAGCCTGGAGGAGGTGCGCGCCGGACTGCGGGAACTGCTGGAGGGCATGCTCGGGGGCTGAAAATCTTGTGGTGCGGCGGGGGCGGCTCGGAAAAGATGCATCCATGACGAACGAACGCCAAGAGCCCGCCACCACCGCCGACGAGCGCACCATGCTGGAGGGCTGGCTGGACTACCACCGCCAGACCCTCGCCTGGAAGTGCGAGGGCCTGACCGACGCCCAGCTCCGCACCGCCGCGGTGGAGCCGTCCGAGCTGAGCCTGATGGGACTGGTGCGGCACATGGCGGAGGTGGAGCGGGGCTGGTTCCGCAAGGTACTCGCGGCCGAGGACGCCGGCCCGGTCTACTACACCGAAGAGGATCCTGACGGCGAGTTCCATCTCTCCGAGGCCGACACGTGGGAGGAGGCGTACGCCACCTGGCAGTCCGAGATCGAGACCGCCCGGCGCAACGCGGCCCGCTTCGGCCTCGACGACATCTCCGAGGGCAAACACCGGCGCACCGGCGAGCGCTTCAACCTGCGCTGGATCTACACGCACATGATCGAGGAGTACGCGCGGCACAACGGCCACGCCGACCTGATCCGCGAGCGCATCGACGGCGCGACCGGCGAATGACGTCACCCCCGTCGCACCGACGCCCTCCGTACGGGGCGCGAGATCACCCGTGCGGGGCATCCTGCGCCAGGTCCGCGGCCCCAGCGAGGGCCGGACACACCAGAGTTGGCGGGTGCATCGAACGACGACCACAGCGACGCTCCTGCTGACCGTGGCGGTCTCGGCCCTCTCCGGCTGTACGACGACGGTCTCGCATCCCTCCGCGCCGGGGCCCTCGGTGGCACCGTCCCGGCCGTCGGCGCCGGAGCGGGAGGACGAGGCGGAGACCCAGATCGTGCAGGCGCCGGCCCGTGAGGCCCTGCAGCTCATCGAAGAGGCGTCCCGTCGCCCGGAGCCGGCCGCGCCGACGGCCCGCCCGGCCGCGCCTCCGGCTGCCGCGCCGGAACCGGGGACGCAGCAGCCCGGCCACCGCGACGTCCGCCCCCGCCCCGCCCGCCCGGCACATCCCGAGCCGGCCCGGCGCGGCCCCCAGCGGTCGCACGCCGGCCTCCCCGACGTGTCGGAGTCGGTACGGCAGGACGTCGAGAGAAGCGTCCCGAACGACAACGCGGACGTGTGCGCGCTGGGCAGGCGCTACGGGGGTTGGCGGGCGGACAGTCCGGAGGCGACGATCTGCCGGGACGCGTACGGGCGTTGAGCGGACGCCGGCCGGGCGCGGACACGGCACGCCGGAGTCACCGACGTGACCACCTCAGGGCCACCGGCCTGTCGGCCGTCGACACGGTCACACCAGGACCACCAGCCCGTCGGGCCCATCAGCAGGGTCACCCCAGAGCCACCGACGCGTCGAGCCCGTCCACACGGTCACACCAGGACCACCAGCCCGTCGAGCCCGTCGACACGGTCACCCCCGGGCCGCGACGCGTCAGGCCCATCAGCAGGGTCACCCCAGAGCCACCGACGCGTCGAGCCCGTCCACACGGTCACACCAGGACCACCAGCCCGTCGAGCCCGTCGACACGGTCGCCCCCGGGCCGCGACGCGTCGGGCCCGTCGATACGGTCACCCCAAAGACACCAGCCCGTCGGGCCGTCGGGCCGTCGGGCCGTCGGGCCGTCGACACGGTCGCCCCAGGGCCGCGACGCGTCAGGCCCATCAGCGAGGTCACCCCAGGGTCGCCAGCCGTCTGGTTCGCCGACGAGCTCCCGTCAGGGCCGCCGCCGCGGCCGGTCGTGGGCGCGGTCGCCCCAGGGCCGCCGGCCCGGCAGGGCGCCGGCGGGGTCGTCTCAGGGCCGTTGCCGTGGCGGCGTCCAGGGCCCCGTGCCGCCCTCCCCCAGCCGGAATTCCAGTCGGCCGATGGCCGCCCACACGCCCTCGCCGTAGCTGTCGTCGGCGAGGGCGGCGGCGGCTTCACGGGCCCACCGCAGGTGAGTGCGGGCGGCGTCGCGGCGGCCCAGCCCGAGGTAGTCGTCCGCCAGGTTCAGGTGCAGGGAGGGGTAGATCGCGATCACCGCGGCCACCTCGACGGCCTCCTCCCTGGCCTCCTCGGCCGCCGTCAGGGCACGCAGGTCCCAGGCCAGTTCGTCCGCCGGGTCGTCCTGGGTGTCGGCCAGGTAGTGGGCGAGGGTGCAGCGGTGCAGCGGGTCGCCGTGCTCGCCGATCTCCGCCCACAGGCCGAGATAGCGGTGCCGGGCCTCCTCCCGGTCCCCCGCGTGGTGCAGCATGACGACCTGCCCGATCCGCGTCAGCACCGCATCGGGCGCCGCCTGCTCCTGTCGCTCCGCCACGACGCCCTCCGCGCACTAGCCGGCTGTTCCCGCCGACGCTAACCGCAGGCAGGGGCGATCCGGCTCAGGCGGCTCCGGACACCGCCGGGCCGGGCACGGCCGTGCGGCCGGGGTGGGTCAGCCCAGGTTCGGGATCGTCCAGTCGATCGGCGTGTGTCCCTGCGCCGCCACGGCCTCGTTGATCTGCGTGAAGGGCCGCGAGCCGAAGAACTTCTTCGCGGACAGGGGCGAGGGATGCGCGCCCTTGATCACGGCATGCCGGGACTCGTCGATCAGCGGGAGCTTCTTCTGCGCGTAGTTGCCCCACAGCACGAAGACCGCCGGGTCGGGCCGCTCGGCCACGGCGCGGATCACGGCGTCGGTGAACTTCTCCCAGCCCCGGCCCTTGTGCGAGTTGGCCTCGCCGCCTCGGACCGTGAGCACCGCGTTGAGCAACAGCACGCCCTGCTCGGCCCACGGCATGAGATAACCGTTGTCCGGGATCGGCGTGCCCAGCTCCTGGTGCATCTCCTTGTAGATGTTGCGCAGGGACGGCGGGATCCGCACCCCCGGCCGGACCGAGAAGCACAGCCCGTGCCCCTGACCCTCGCCGTGGTACGGGTCCTGACCGAGGATCAGGACCTTGACCCCCTCGTACGGCGTGGCGTCCAGCGCTGCGAAGACCTCCTCGCGCGGCGGATGGACGGGACCCTTCGCCCGCTCCTCCTCGACGAACTCCGTCAGCTCCTTGAACCAGGGCTGCTGCAGCTCGTCGCCCAGAACCCCGCGCCAGGACTCGGGCAGCATGGCGATGTCGGTCACGTCAACGTCCTCACGATGTGCGGTCACTTCAGGCCACAGAACCTACAGGCGACCACTGACACCGTGCCCGGGAGAGCGCGAAGCCGACTCGCTACCAGGCGGTCTTACGGTGCAGCTCCCACAACATCATGATCGTCGACGGGTCCAGGGACCGCTCGGCGCCCGAGACGTCCCGGCTGGCCGCCACGTACTGCCGGCCCTGCCACAGCGGCAGGAGCCGCGCGTCGTCCACGAGGATCCGCTGGGCCTCCTCGAACTCCTTCTCCACGTTCGCGCGGTCGCTCTCCCGGCGCGACCGGGGCAGCAGATCGCCGGTGATCTTCGGAGCCGGGTAGGGCGTGCCGAGGGCGTTCTGGTCACCGACGAACGGCGCGATGAAGTTCTCGGCGTCCGGGAAGTCGGGGAACCAGCCGCGCCCGAACACCGGGTACTCGCCCTTCTGGTAGCCCTCGACATAGGTCTTCCAGGGGCGGCTCTTCAGGCTGATCGAGAACAGGCCGGAAGCTTCGAGCTGGCGCTTCAGCTCCTTGAACTCCCCGGCGGTCTCGGAGCCGTAGCGGTCACTCGTGTACCAGAAGGTGAGCGGGACCCGCTGGTCGATGCCCGCCTCGGTGAGGATCTTGCGGGCCTTGGCGACATCCGGGTTGCCGTAGTCGTCGAAGAAGCCCGTGGTGTGGCCGGTGAGGCCCTTGGGGACCATGGAGTACAGCGGGTCGACGGTGTCCTTGTAGACCTTGTGGGCGATGGCCGCCCGGTCGACGACCTGCGCGATGGCCTGGCGCACGGCCTTCTTGTTCGCCCAGGAGTCCTTCGGGTTGAACACGAGGTAGTTGATGTCGGTGCCGGTGCCCTCGACGAGCTGGATCTCCTGGTCCTTGGAGGACTTGCTCTGGAGTTCGACGACGTCGCCCGCGGCCAGACCGCGGTAGGTCACGTCGATCTTCTCGTCCCGCAGGGCCTTCACCATGGTGGCGGAGTCCTGGAAGTAGCGCACGGTCACCGCGTCGTTCCGGCGCTCCGCGTAGCCCTTGTAGGAGTCGTTGCGGACGAGAACGGCTTCCTTGCCCTCGGAGTACGAGTCGAGGGTGTACGGCCCGGACCCGACCACGTCACTGCCCTTGCGCAGGCTGTTCCGCGGATAGGCCTGCGGGGACACGATCGACATGGCGGGGGTGGCGAGCACGAACGGGAAGGTGGCGTCGGGCTTGTTGAGGTGGAAGATCACCTCACGGTCGTTCGGGGCCTGGACCCGCTCCAGGCTGCCCAGCAGACCGGCGGGACCGCCGTTGACGTTGATCTTGCGGATCCGGTCGAACGAGTACTTCACGGCCTGGGCGTCGAGCGCGTCGCCGTTGGAGAACTGCAGGCCTTCGCGCAGCTCGCAGCGGTAGACCTGGTTCGAGGAGTCGCTGAAGCCGCACTGCTCGGCGGCGTCCGGCTGGGGCTCGCTCGCGCCCGTCGGATAGCTCAGCAGCGTCTGGTAGATGTTGCGGAACAGCTCCCAGGAGCTGTCCCACGACGCGGCAGGGTCGAGCGTGCTGGGGGCACTGGTGGTGCCCAGGACAATCGGTCCTTCGTCCTGCGGGGTGTCGGACGACAGCACGCCGCACCCGGCGAGCAGGGACGATATGGACGCGATGGCCGCCACCTGCCACAGGCACCGGTTCCGCTTGAACACGCGCACGCTCCTCGATCTGCCATACCAAGGGTCGGCAGACCATACCGCAGTGCCGCGCCCCCTGACCCTCCCCGGTGCATGACCTCTTGATCGATAAACCTTTGACGACGTTGTCATCGCCTTTTGCCATGTCTTGACGCCGGCACGGGCGCCGTCGGGGTCGACGGCGCCCGTGTTCGAACCGCAGGTGCGGTCCGCGTCAGCCGGTCCCGGCGTTGAGGAAGATGCCGCCGTCCACGACGAGCGTCTGGCCGGTGACCCAGTCGGACTGCTCGGAGGTGAGGAACGCGGCCGCGCCCCCGATGTCGGACGGCACGCCGAGCCGGCCCAGCGGGTAGGCCGCGGCGGCCTCCTCCTCCCGGCCCTCGTACAGGGCCTGGGCGAACTTGGTCTTCACGACGGCCGGGGCGATCGCGTTGACCCGGACCCTGGGCGCGAACTCGTGCGCGAGCTGCACGGTCAGATTGATCATCGCGGCCTTGCTGACGCCGTACGCGCCGATGAAGGGCGAGGGCGACAGGCCCGCGACGGAGGCGATGTTGACGATCGCGCCGCCGTTTTCCTTCTGCCAGGCGTGCCAGGTCCGCTGGGCGAAGCCCAGGGCCGAGACGACGTTGGTCTCGAAGACCTTGCGGGCGACGTTCAGGTCGAGGTCGGCGATCGGCCCGAACACCGGGTTCGTGCCCGCGTTGTTGACCAGGTAGTCGACGCGGCCGAAGGCCTCCATCGTGCGCTCGACGGCGACGGCCTGGTGGGCCTCGTCGTGCGCCTTGCCCGCCACGTAGACCGCGCGGTCGGCGCCGAGCTGCTCGACGGCCTCCTTGAGGGCGTCCTCGTTGCGGCCGGTGATGCACACGCGGTCACCGCGTGCGACCAGGGCCTCGGCCACGCCGTAGCCGATGCCGCGGCTGGCGCCCGTGACCAGGGCGACCTTGCCGGAGAGTTCCACGGAAGTCATGTTCTTCGTCCCTTAGTCGAGCGGTCCGCCGGCCACGTACAGCACCTGGCCGGAGACGAATCCGGCCGCCTCGCCCGTGAAGAAGGCGATGGCGTTGGCGATGTCCTCCGGCTCACCGACCCGGGCCACCGGGATCTGGGTGGCGGCGGCGGCCTTGAAGTCCTCGAAGCCCATGCCGACGCGGTCGGCGGTGGCCTTGGTCATCTCGGTGGCGATGAAGCCGGGGGCGACGGAGTTGGCGGTGACGCCGAACTTGCCGAGCTCCTTGGCGAGGGTCTTGGTGAAGCCCTGCAGGCCCGCCTTGGCGGCCGAGTAGTTCACCTGGCCGCGGTTGCCGAGCGCGGACGACGACGACAGGTTGACGATCCGGCCGAAGCCCGCGTCCACCATGTGCTTCTGGCAGGCCTTGGACATCAGGAAGGCGCCGCGCAGGTGCACGTTCATGACGGTGTCCCAGTCGGAGACGCTCATCTTGAACAGCAGGTTGTCGCGCAGGACGCCCGCGTTGTTGACCAGGATCGTCGGCGCGCCGAGCTCTTCGGCGATCCGTGCGACGGCCGCCTCGACCTGCGCCTCGTCCGAGACGTCGCATCCGACCGCGATGGCCTTGCCGCCCGCGGCTGTGATCTTCTCGACGGTGTCCTTGCAGGCCGCCTCGTCGAGGTCGAGCACGGCGACCGCGCGGCCCTCGGCGGCCAGTCGTACGGCGGTGGCGGCACCGATGCCGCGCGCGGCACCGGTCACGACGGCGACCCGCTGCTCAGTGGTGGACATGACTGCTACTCCTCAGGTGAGCGACCGCTTAGTACCTTCAGTGGGTGTGACGCTAGAAGCCCTGGCACGCGGTGTCAACGGCCGGAGGCGGCATGTGATCCATCACCCGGCCCCACCCTGCCCGGCAGCGTCCTCCGGGACACCCGATCGGCCTACGGCCGCGCGCCGCCACGCCCCTCGGCACCTAGCGTCGGAGCGCGAGCCACTCGTGTCCGGAAGGGAGGCGCTCCATGCGCCGTCGCACCGGTGCCATCGGCACGCTGTTCGCGATCGCCGCGATCGTGCCGATGGCCGACCCCGCTCACGCCCGGCAGGACCTGGACTGCCGTGATTTCGCCTTCCAGGAGGACGCGCAGGCCGCCTTCGAGGCGGATCGGCTCGACCCCCACCGACTCGACGAGGACCCGGGTCCGGACGACGGCATCGCGTGCGAGGCGTTGCCCCGCGTGGGCTCGGGCGTCATCTCCCCCGTCCGGCCGTCCGCCTCCGCGAGCCCCTCTCCGGAAGCGAGCCCTTCTCCGTCCGCGAGCCCGTCTGCCGGCCCTTCCGAGTCCGCGAGCCCGTCCGGGTCTGCGAGCGCGTCCACCCCCGGCACCACGGCGCCCGCGACCGCCGCTTCGCGCGGCGTGCGGGGCGGGGCCGGGGGTGCCGTGTCCCGGGGGCCGAGCGACTGGGAGACGGGGATCGGCCTGACCTTCGCGGCGGGTGCCGTCCTCGCGGCCGGCTGCCTGGTGAGGCGCCGCCGCCGGCACTGAGGTTCGGCGGGGCGTCCGTCACCGCACCAGCAGGTCAAGCAACCGCTCGGTCTCCGCCGCCGGGTCCGTGGTCAGGCCGGTGTGCACCGGGCCGGGCTGGACGATCGTGGAGCGGGGGGCGACGAGCCAGCGGAAGCGGCGTCCCGGGTCGTCGGACGCCGCCTGGCCGGCCGCGGAGCCGCCCGCGCAGAGGCTTTCGACGGCGCGCAGGGCGGCTCGGACCCCGGCCACGTCGGCCCGGGGGTCGAGGGCCAGCAGGCGGGTCTCGTCGAGGTGGGTGCGGGCACCGACGTACGCCTCGGCGCGGCAGTAGACGAGGACCCCGGCGTTGACGCACTCGCCGCGTTCGATGCGCGGGACGACGCGCAGAACGGCGTACTCGTAGACGTGGCGGTCCCGCGGTCCGCCCTTGATGATGTGCCGGTCGTTCACTTCAGCCCCTGGATGCGGTCGTGGATGACGGCGGCCCGGGCGAGCAGCGGGCGCGCGTAGGCCTGCCTCAGATCGTCCGGCGTGGCGAAGCCGGGTTCGTCCGTGAGCCAGGCGTCCGGGATCTGTGCGGTGACGTCGGCGAGGAGTTCCCCGGTGACCAGGGGAGTCAAGTCGGCCGCGGCGGAGGTGACATCGGGCGAGAAGGACGCCAGCGCGTGGTCGGAGGCGTCGTACGGGCGGGCGGCTGAGGCGTCCACGCCGGGCCAGTTGTGGTGCCAGATCATCGTCGCGCCGTGGTCGACGAGCCACAGCTCGCCCCGCCACCTCAGCAGGTTGGGATTGCGCCAGGACCGGTCGACGTTGTTGATCAGCGCGTCGAACCAGACCACCCGGCCGGCCTCCTCGGGGCTCACCGGGAACGCGAGCGGGTCGAACCCGAGGGCGCCGGAGAGGAAGTCCATGCCGAGGTTGGTGCCGCCGCTGGACCTCAGCAGGCTCTGCACCTGCTCGTCCGGTTCACCCAGTCCCAGCTCCGGGTCGAGCTCGACGGTGACCAGGCGGGGCATCCGCAGCCCGAGCCGGCGGGCGAGTTCGCCGCAGACGACCTCGGCGACCAGTGTCTTGCGGCCCTGTCCCGCACCGGTGAACTTCAGGACGTAGGTGCCGGAGTCGTCGGCCTCGACCAGGCCCGGCAGCGAACCGCCCTCGCGCAGGGGCGCGATGAAACGGGTCGCGATCACTTCCTTGAGCATCGTCCCAGGTTACTGACGTAGGCGGCGGTCGCGGCGACGGCCTCGCGGCACCGGGCCGGAACCCGACAGCCAACCGACAGCTCCGCTTTACCCGTGTCCTTCCGCGAACGGGCCAGGATTTCGGCAGGGTCTGAACAGCCGGTCCGCAAGGGCCGTACCTCTCCGCAGATCACGAAACCCCCGGAAGGAACGTCAGCATGACCAGCGAATCAGTTCAGCCGATGTCGGGACCGAGCCGCCGCACCGTCGTGGCGGCGGTTGGCGCGGCGGGGCTCACCGTGGCGCTGACGGCGTGCGGGTCGGACGACAAGGCGTCCGACCCGTCCACCGAACAGGGCGCCACCGGCGGCGGCGCGACGAACGAAGGGGGCGGCTCGTCCGCCGGTGCGGGAGCCGGTGGTGCGGCGCTCGCGAAGACCACCGACATCCCCGAGGGCAGCGGCAAGATCTTCGAGGACGAGAAGGTGGTGGTCTCGCAGCCGGCCGCGGGCGACTACAAGGCCTTCTCGACGATCTGCACCCACCAGAACTGTCCGATGGTGGACCTCAAGGACGACGTCATCTCCTGCACCTGCCACGGCAGTCAGTTCTCCGTCCTCGACGGCAGTGTGAAGAAGGGCCCCGCGGTCAAGCCGCTGGAGGCGAAGAAGGTGACGGTGAACGGCGACTCCATCACGCTCGCCTGATTCCGCCCGGACGCTCCAGGCCCGCCAGCACCTCGTCCGTGGTCGCGACCGTGGCGACCAACGCGAGGGTGTGGCGGATCATCGCGGGGGTGTAGTCGGAAGGCACCCCCGCGATGGCGTCCGCCGGGACGACGACGGTGTAGCCGCGGTTCACGGCGTCGAACACGGCGTTGGGCACCGCCACGTTGGCCGAGACCCCGGTGACGATCAGCGTGCGGCAGCCGAGGTTGCGCAGCAGCGGGTCGACGTCGGTGCCCGTGAGGGGTGACAGCCCGTGCAGCCGCCGTACGACGAGGTCCTCGTCGGCGACCTCGATCGGGGCCGCCACCCGCACCGCCGGGGTGCCGGCCAACTGCTGGACGGGCAGGCGTACGGCGGCACGGAAGAGACGGGCGTTGCGGCTGGCCCCGCGGCCGTCGGGGCGGCGCTCGGCGACGGCGTGCACGACCTGAACGCCCCTTTCATGGGCGGCTGTCACCAGACGGGCGACGTTGGCGAGGGCACCACCGGTGCGGGCCTCCTCGGCGAGTTCGGGCAGGGCGCTGTCCGCCCCGACGACGCCCTCCTGGCACTCGACGGTGAGCAGCACCGTGGTGCCCGGTTCGAGGAGTTGGCTGAGGGCTTCGTACGAGGGCACGGTTCCCCCTGTCACCGGCGGCTGGGCGGGCGAGCGTAACCACCATTGCGCACGGACGGAAGAGCACCCATCCTTTTCTGACGTGATGTCAGAGGATCTCCTCTGGCACGACGTGGGAGAAAGAGGGGGAGCATGACCGTCACGCAGCAGCGCAGAGGCCGGAAGATCATGATGACGCCGGGCGAGCTGGACGACTTCCTGACCACCCAGCGCACCTGCCGGGTCGCCACGGTGTCGGCCGGCGGCGCACCGCACGTGAGCACGCTGTGGTTCGCCTGGGACGGCGCGTCGATGTGGCTCTACTCGGTCGTGCGCAGCAAGCGGTGGACCGACCTGCGGCGCGACCCGCGGGTGGCGATCGTGGTCGACACCGGCGAGGAGTACGACGAGCTGCGCGGCGCCGAGCTGTCCGGCACGGCCGAGTTCGTGGGGGAGATACCGCGCACGGGCGAGCTGCGCGCCGAACTCGACGTCCCGGAGACGCTGTTCGCGCGGAAGAACTTCGGCCTGGAGGAGATGCCGCACGACGGCCGGCACGCCTGGATCCGGCTGACGCCGGAGAAGATCGTCTCCTGGGACTTCCGCAAACTGGCCGGGCAGTAGCTTCCCGGGCGCTTCAGCCGACGCTCTCCCCCGCCTCCCGCAGGGCCTGCACCGCCGCCCGGATCGACGGGCGGCGGTCCGCGTCCGCGCGCCAGACGACGTACACGTGCCGCCGGACCCGCTGCCTGAGGGGCACGGTCACGACCCCGGCGGGCACGGGACGGCGGCCGAGCACCGGGGCGATGCACACCCCGAGCCCTGCGGCGACCAGCGCCAGCTGAGTGTGGTTCTCGGCGGCGCGGTGGCCGACGATCGGCTCGACGCCCTTGGAGCGCAGGGTGAACATCAGCCACTCGTGGCAGAACTCGCCCTCGCCCCAGGTGATCCACTCGTCGTCGGCGAACTCGGCGAGATCCACCTCCTCGCGCGCCGCGAGCCGGTGGGCCACCGGCATGGCGACCTCGGCCGGGTCGTCCAGGATCGACGCTTTGACCAGCCCGTCGGGCAGGGCCATCGGCTTGTTGTACCAGTCGAGCACCACGGCGAGGTCGAGGTCGCCGCGCACGACTCCGGCGATGCCGAGCTCCGGTTCGAGCTCGCAGGAGCGCAGCCGGAGCGCGGGGTGCTGATCGCGCAGCGCGGCCAGCGCGTGGGGGAACAGGCCGCGTGCGGCCGTCGGGAACGCCGACAGTCTGAGCTCCCCCACGACCTGCCCGCGCTGCGCCTCCAGGTCCGACTGGGCGAGTTCGACCTGGGACAGGATGCGTGCGGCGTGCTCGGCGAGCAGCCGGCCCGCGTCGGTGAGCCGCACGCCCCGCCCGTTCTTGGCGAGGAGCTGCTGCCCGACCTCCCGTTCCAGCTTGGAGAGCTGCTGCGAGACGGCGGACGTGGTGATGTGCAGCCCCTCGGCCGCGCCGCTGACCGAGCCGTGCCGGGCGAGGGCATCGAGGGTGCGCAGGCGCTCCAGATTCAACATGTAAGCAATGCTACGCAGTACCGAGTGCGAAATCTCGATTGTGCTACGAGGTTCTGGTGCCACATCGTGGCTGCCATGAGCACCGTCACCACACCGCCCGGCCTGGTCGCCGCCGCCCCGTCCGCACCGGCCCGCCGCCGCCTCGACTGGCGCCTCCGGTTCGCCGCCCTGTCCCTGATCTGGGGCTTCAGCTTCCTCCTCATCAAGGTGGGCACCGGGGCGTACGCGCCGTTCCAGGTGACGCTCGGCCGGCTGCTGTTCGGCACGGCAGTACTGGCCGCCGCCATGGCGGTGCGCCGTGAGCGGCTGCCGCGCGGGGTCCGGGTCTGGGGGCATCTGACGGTCGCCGCGTTCCTCCTCAACGCCCTGCCGTTCTCGCTGTTCGCGTACGCCGAACTGACCATCCCGTCCACGCTGGCGGGCATCTGCAACGCGACCTCACCGCTGTGGGGCATGGCGCTGTCGCTGATCGCCCTGTCGGAGGACCGCCCGACCCGGGTGCGGGTCGCCGGGCTCGGCCTCGGCTTCCTCGGGGTGCTCACGGTGCTGGGTGCCTGGCAGGGCTTCCACGGCCTGGACGCCACCGGGACGGCACTGGCCCTGCTCGGCTCCCTCAGCTACCCGATCGGCTGGATCTACGTCCGCCGCACCCTGGCCGGGACCGGCGACTCCCACCTGTCGATGACCGGTGCCCAGCTGCTGCTCGCGACGGTCCAGCTGGCGGTCGTCACCCCGCTGTTCACGACCCTGCCCACCCGCATGTCCGTCGGACCGCTGCTGGCGATCGCCGCCCTGGGCGCACTGGGCACGGGCCTGGCGGTGCTCCTCCAGTACGGCCTGGTCGCCGAGGTCGGCCCGACGACCGCCCAGATGGTCACGTACTTCATCCCGGTCATCGCCACGGCCGCGGGCGTGGCTCTGCTCGGCGAGGCGCTCACGTGGTCGACCCCGGTAGGTGCGTTGATCGTCCTGACGGGAGCGGCACTCACCCAGATCCGCCCGAAGCCCCGCCGGACATTTCAGCCGTAGCTCCGCCGGACATTTCGGCCGTAGCTCCGCGGTGCCCAACGCCTGGGCTGCTGCCCCGGTTCAGATCGGCTGGGGACGGCGTCCCGGCCGTGACCGCGCACGGGGCAGGGGTCCGCGCCGCGTCTCAGTCGTCGCCCTCGCGGCCCAAGGCCCCCGCCGGAGTCCCCGCGCCGAAGTTCCACGGAGGTTCGGCTCCGCAGGGCCGACGCTCGGGCGGCGTCCCGGCCGTGAACCCCGCACGGGCCGAGGGGCGACGCCGCGGCTCCGTCGCCATCCCTCGCGGGCCGGAAGCCCCGGCCGGCATCTCGCTCCCAGCTCCACGGAGGCCAGAAGCCCCAGCTGCGGTTTCAGCCCTCACGGCGCGCGGACCCAAAGACCCGGCCGGGGTCCGGGTCTCCACCTCCGCAAAGGCCCGGCGCCACGGCCGTGGCTGCGCGCCGGCCCGGGGGCAGGAAGCCGCACGCCAGTCGTAGCTCCGCGCAGAGGCCCGTCATCTGATCAGTCGTAGCTCCGCGCCGGAGCGGGCCCGACCGCCGAGGTGATCACGTCGGCCAGCGTCTCGATCTCGCCCCCGGTGAGCGTCGAGACGGTGACCCGGATGCCTGGCGGCGCGGCCAGCCGGAAGCGGGCTCCGGGGGCCACGGCCCAGCCGGCGTGCAGCAGCCGGGCGACGGCGCCGGTCTCGTCCGGCACCGGCACCCACACGTTCATGCCGCTGCGCCCGTGCGCCACGACACCGCGCCGTTCGAGCGCGTCGATCAGCGCGTCCCGCCGGCTCCCGTACGACGCCGCCACCTCGGCCGCGTCCACCGCACCGTCGGCCCACAGCCGTACCAGGGCCCGCTGCATCAGCTGGCTGACCCAGCCCGGTCCGAGCCGGTGCCGTCCACGGACCCGGTCCACGGTGAGGGCGTCCCCGGTGAGCAGGGCGAGCCGCAGATCGGGGCCGTAGGCCTTGGCCGCCGAGCGGACGAACGCCCAGTGCCGGGTGACTCCGGCCAACGGGTGCAGGGGCACGTCGACGATGCCGTGCCCGTGATCGTCCTCGATCAGCAGGACCTCGGGGTGCTCCCGGAGCACGGCTCGCAGGGCACGCGCGCGCGGCGCGCTCACCGCCGCGCCGGTCGGGTTCTGCGCCCGGTCCGTCACGATCAGGGCGCGCGCGCCGGCCTCCAGCGCCCGGCGCACGTCCTCCGCGCGGGGCCCCTCGTCGTCGACACCCACCGGGACGGTCCGCAGTCCGAGTGCCGGCACGAGATCGAGGGTGCGGCCCCAGCCGGGGTCCTCGACGGCGACGGTGTCGCCGGGCTTGAGGTGGGCCGCCAGCACCCGTTCGACGCCGTCCAGCGCCCCGGAGACCACGGCGACCGGCCCCTGCGGAACCCCGTCGGCGTCGAAACCGGCCCTCGCGATCCGGGCCAGCTCCGGTTCCACGGCGGTCTCCCCGTAGAGCACGGGTGCCCGATCGCCCTCGGCGGCCGCCGCCGCGAACGCGCCCGCGAGCGGCGGCAGCAGCGCCGGGTCCGGATTGCCCTGCGCGACGTCCCGCACGCCCTCGGGGACGTCCACCCTGAAGTGCTCGCGCCCGGTCGTCGCCGGCGCGGGCCGCACCCGGCTGCCCCGCCTGCCCGCGGTCTCGATGACCCCCCGCTCGCGCAGGGTCCGGTACGCGGCCGCGACCGTGTTGGGATTCACCCCCAGCCGTTCCGCCAACTGCCGCATGGGAGGCAGCAGTTGACCTGGCCGCAGCCCGCCGTCCCCCACCGCGCGCTCGATGCTCGCGGAAATGTCCGCTGCGCGACGCCCACTGATCCGATACTCTCCTAGCACAAAACCGATTATGCACTAGTGCAATGGAGAGCGCCATGCAGGGGACCGCGCAGACGCCGTCGCAGCCCGAGACCGGCTACACCCCGACCGATCGCACCGTCCCCACCCGCTCCCCGGACCGGGCGTCGTACGACAAGGACTTGGTGCACTCGATACTCGACGAGGCCTACGTGTGCCACCTCGGTTTCGTCCGCGACGGCGCGCCGGTCGTGCTGCCCACGCTGTACGCCCGGGTCGGCGAGCGGCTGTACGTGCACGGCTCCACCGGCTCGCGCCCGCTGCGGGCGGCCGGTCAGGCCGACCCGGGCCTTGAGGTCTGCCTGACGGTCACGCACGTCGACGGTCTGGTCCTCGCCCGCTCGGCCTTCCACCACTCGATCAACTACCGCTCCGTCGTGGTGCACGGCGTCGCCCACGACGTGACGGACCCCGACGAGAAGCGGCAGGCCCTGGATGCGCTGGTCGACCACGTCATGCCCGGCCGCTCCGCCGACTCGCGCCCCGCCAACA
Source organism: Streptomyces qaidamensis (assembly GCF_001611795.1). NCBI lineage: Bacteria > Bacillati > Actinomycetota > Actinomycetes > Kitasatosporales > Streptomycetaceae > Streptomyces > Streptomyces qaidamensis. Next base: position 1,544,472 of record NZ_CP015098.1, read on the forward strand.
AGAAGGAACTCGCCGCGACCGCCGTGCTCCGCCTGGACCTGGACGAGGTCTCCGCGAAGCTGCGCACCGGCGGCGTGAACGACGAACCGGAGGACCTCACCCTCCCCCATTGGGCCGGTGTCGTCCCGGTGCGGCGCACCTACGGCACCCCGCTCGCCGACGCCGGCCTGGCCCCCGGCACCGAACTGCCCGGCTACCTCGGGGCCCTGTGATGCTGATCCACCCCTGGGACGCGCCCCGCGCCGACGCCGAGTGGCAACAGTGGCTGGCCGGTCACGACTTCGGCCAACTCGCCGTCAACGGCTTGCCGGGCGAAGCGCCCCACGTCCAGCCCCTGCACTTCGCCTACGACGCCGGGCGCGGCGAGATCGTCACCCATCTCGCCCGCCCGAACCCGCTCTGGCCCGCGCTGGAGGCCTGCCCGGACGTCCTGCTGAGCGTGGTCGACGACTACGTGTTCGTACCCGGGCCCTGGCAGGCCGCCCCGGGCGTCCCGCCCGAGCACGGCACCCCGACGAGCTTCTACACGGCCGTACAGCTCCGCTGCCGCGCCCATGTCGTGGACGACCCGGCGGAGAAGGCCGCGCTGCTCAACCGCCAGGTCGACCACTTCCAGCCGCGGGGCGGCTCCGCACGGGCAGCGGCGGGTGAGGCCCCGTACGGCGGAATGCTCGCCGGCATTCGCGGCCTGCGCCTCGAAGTGACGGACGCAAGGGCGAAGTTCAAGTACGCGAGCCACAAGCCGGCCGTAGTCCGGGACCGGATCGCCGCGGGCCTCGCGGCCCGCGGCGGTCCGGGTGATGCGAGGGCTCGCGACCACCTCCTGCACAGGCAGGAGACCTAGGGCGCGACCCCGCGCCACACGGCCGAACCGCCTCACACGACTGTCACCGCGTCACACGACCGTCACCGGCTCCTCGCGCGTCCGGGCGCCTCGTGCCTCCTCCGCCGCGAGGCCCGCCACCGCGCCGAGCATCAGCAGGGTCCCGGCCAGCGTCGCCGCCGTGAGCTGCTCGCCGAGCAGGACGACGGCGAGCACCGCCGCGCTCACCGGTTCGAGCAGCATGATCACCGAGACGGTGGCGGACCGCACGACGGCCGCGCCCGCGAAGTAGAGGCCGTAGGCGAGCGCGGTGGGGACGGCGGCGACGTAGATCAGCAGGAGCAGGAGCCGGCCGGGCTCCTCGGTGTGCGGCAGCAGTCCCTCCGCCAGGGCGAACGGCAGCAGGCACAGGCTGGTGACGGCGAAGGCCCCGGCGGTCGTCCGCGCGGCGTCGGCCTCGCCGTCGCGGCCCCACCGGCGGGTGAGCAGGGTCATCGCGCTGTACCCGGCCGCGGACAGCAGCGCGAGCAGCACACCCACGGGGCGTACGGTCGCGCCCCCTCCGCCCACGACGAGGACCGCGAGCCCGGCGAGGGCACCCGTGACGGCGACGGCACCGCCACGGCCCAGCCGCTCGGCCAGGATCAGCCGGGCGCCGAGCGCGATGAGGACGGGACCCGCGCCCAAGGTCACGACGGTGGCCACGGCGAGGCCGGTGGCGGAAACGGCCGCGAAGTACGCGGTCTGGAAGACGGCGAGCCAGAACCCGGTGACCCCGGCCCGCAGCGCCCGGCGGCCGAGCGGTTCACGCACGGGAGTTCCGGCGCGCGGCCGCAGCAGGCGGACCGCGAGCAGCAGCACGAGACCGGTGGCGCAGCGCCAGAAGGAAAGAGCGACGGGCCCCATGTCGCTGGCCCGGTAGACCAGGGAGGCGGCCGCACCCGCGGTGCCCCAGGCGACACCGGCGACGATCAGATAGAGGAGGCCTCGCCCGATGGGCAGGCCGGAGGCAGTGTTCGACACGCGTTCTCTCCGCAGAAGCGCACGCACGCCGCACGCGACAAGCGGCGGCAGGTGCGCGGAAGTTCGGGAAGAACCCCGGACCGGTCGGGATCAGGGGTCCACGGACTTCGTCTGCGGGCAGCACCGTTCTGCGCGGCGGCGAGTCGCCGGGGCGAGTCGCCGGGCGCGGTGTCCGGAGGGCCCGCCTCAGGCGGCCGGAGGCGGAAGAACGAGTGCGTTCGAAGGCATGATCGGCACCCTATGCGCTGGTTCCGCGCCGGGACAATTCCCTTTCCGGGCCACCGCTCGCCACCGGCTTCCCGGAACCCTTCGAGGGCGTCGAGGACTGCGCGATGAACGCGCCCGCCAGCACGATCGCCCCACCGGCGATCTGCGGTGCCGAGAGGTGCTCGCCGAGCAGGACCCAGGCCAGGACGGTGGCGATGACCGCTTCGAGGCAGGCCACCACACCCGCGACCTGCGGGGAGAGCCGGCGCACGGAGACCACACCGGTGACGTAGGCGACGACGGTGGCGACGAGGACGATCCACGCCAGCAGGACGACGGCGGCGACGGGCCTGCCGTCCATGCTCGCGGTGCCCTGGAGCACCGACCAGTCCATGGTCCAGGGCCGGGCGACGACGGTCAGCGCGGCCGCGCCGACGAGCAGGCCGTAGGCGATGACACCCAGCGGGTCGGGCGCCTCCTCCCCGGCGTCGCTGCCCTGGTCGGAGAGGACGAAGTAGCCGACCTGGCAACAGGCGGCGCCGAGCGCGAGCAGCAGCCCCAGGGCGTCGAAGCCGAGGCCCGACCACACTTCGACGACACAGGCTAGTCCGCCGACCGCCAGCACGACACCGACGGCCGCGGCGCGCGTCACGGGCCGCTTCTGCACGAACCGCACCCAGCCGAGCACGAGCGCGGGGGCCAGGTACTCGATGAGCAGCGCCACCCCGACGGGGATGCGGGAGAGCGCCGCGAAGTAGCAGGCCTGAACGCCGGCGACGGCGAGCAGCCCGAACCCGGCGAGCAGCCCGGGACGCCGCCGCAGCAGCGAGCGGTGACGCACGGCGAGCGGCAGCATGACCAGGGCAGCCCCGGCCACGCGCAGCCACACCACGTGCAGCGGGTCCAGGCCCGCCTCGATCAGCGGCTTGGCCGCGACACCGGATCCGCCGAAGGCCACCGCGGACAGGAGCGCGAGGCCGAGCCCCACACCTCTGCCGCGTCCGCTCACGCTGCTGTCAGTGGTACGCACCGGCACATGATGGCAGGCCGCGACAGGAGCGTCATCCCCTATGGCACCTGTCTCACTGCCTGGACGCGGCGGACTGCCCCTCGGAGCTGTCACTCAGAATGGCTGCCGCTTAGGAGTGGTTGCCGCTCAGAGAGTGACCCTGCGCAGAGCGTGGCCGCCGCTCAGAACGTGGCTTCGCCGCACTCCTCGGTGAGTCCGGGCCGGTCGGCGAGCCGGGCGAACACCTCGCGCGGGTCGATGCCGGCCCGTTCGAGCACCTCGACCGCGCGCGCCTGCGGATCGGCGACGATCGCCGCGAGCAGGTCGGTGCCACGGGCCGGTCCGCCGCGCCCGGCGGCGCGTTCGCAGGCGAACTCCATGCACCCGGCGGCGAGCGGGGAGAAGCCCGCCGTCTCCGTCACCACGGGGACGGCGCCGGAGTCCTCGACGCCGCTCTGCCAGCGCAGGCCGTAGCCGATGCTGCGCTGGACGAGGTAGCCGAGCAGCCGCGCGATCTGCGGCCCCTCACCGCAGACGGAACGCGCCTCGGGGTCGGACTCCAGGAGCGAGTGGAGCAGATGGGCGGTGTCGATCTGCCGGTCCCCGTCCCGGACGGCCCGGCGCCGGGCACCGCCGACCACCGACGCCAGCTCGTCACTGAGCCTGGCATCGTTGTCCACGCGCTGAATGCCGTACTCATGGGCCGACTGCCGGGGGATAAGGGGTTGCACATCCTCTACCCCATCAGTCCCGCCGACCCGGGTCATCCCCGGCGGGAAGCATTTTCGCGTCCCACGGGAAGTGGACCCCAGCGAGCGGAATCTCCTCCTTACGGAGGAGATCAGGCAGATCCAGGCGGCGGCCCCACACGCCTGACAGTTCGTCAGTATTGAACATTGCGACCGTCACGGCTACGTTCCGCGACACCCAGCCCCGACACGAAGAGGTGGTCGCATGGCCGAAGTCAGCGCGGAGGCACGCATCGGGGCGCCGGCCGACAAGGTGTGGGCGAGGCTCACGGACTGGTCCACCCACGGCGAGTGGAACGCGACCCACACGAGTTTCCCGGCGGGCGGCCCGGAGCCCCTGGAAGTGGGTGCGACGTTCCAGGAGAACATGCGGCTGATGAACTTCCCGGCCGAGGTGGCGTGGACGGTCGAGGCACTGGAACCGGCGCGTGTACTCGCCATCCGCGGCAAGGGCCCGATGGCCGTGACCGTGGCGACGCGCTACACCCTCACACCCGACGGCGACGCCACGAGGGTCCGCATCGACGGCGAGTTCACGGGCGCGACGGTCTCCCTGATGGCGGGCAAGCTGAAGGACTCGGCCACGGCGGCCCTGCGCGAGTCGCTGCGCAAGCTGGACGGCCTGGTGACCTGACCCGGCCCCCGACATACAGAAGCACCCCCGGAAAACCCGGGGGCGCTTGTCCCGCTGCGAGGTTCAGTCCTCGTCGGCGAGGATGAGATACAGCTTCTTACGGGCTTCGTTGATGACGCCCAGCGCCTTCTCCCGCTGCTCCTTGCTGCCCGTCTTCCAGACCTGGCCGAAGGCCTCCATCAGACCGAAGCCGGCCTGGCGGATCTCACCCAGGGCCTCCCAGTCGACCCCGCGCGAGGCCTCCTCCCAGGGCGCCTCGGGCCCCTCCTCGGCGGCCTCGCGGCCCGCTTCGGTGAGCGAGAACAGCTTCTTGCCGCCCTCGGACGCGCTGGCGATCAGCCCCTCGTCCTCCAGCAGCTGAAGGGTCGGGTACACCGAGCCGGGGCTGGGCTTCCACGCCCCGCCGCTGCGCTCGGCGATCTCCTGGATCATCTCGTAGCCGTGCATCGGCCGGTCCTTCAGCAGGGCCAGGATCGAGGCGCGCACGTCACCGCGCCGCGCCCTTCCCCTCGGCCCCCCGCGTCCTCGTCCGCCCCAGGGACCGGGACCGAAGCCCGGTCCACCGGGCCCGCCCCAGCCGGGGCCACCCGGCCCGAACGGACCGAAGGCCGCACGCAGCCCTTCGAAGCCGCCCCGACCGTGATGCGGGCCGCCGTTTCCATGTCCACGCTCGAAACCATGGGTACGCATCGCAACCACTCTCCATTCCATCGTTGATCTGTCGCGATGCTTCAACGATATATCGCTAACGCTGGGTCGACAAGGCCGCCAACCGCCCGACCGGCCGGCAGAACCGGTCCAGTGCTCGCGTATTGGCCTTGGTCTGCGGCTTCGTGCGAGCCATAGCGTCCGGGCATGCGGATCCGAATAGTCGACGCCTTCACCGATCGCCCCTTCTCCGGCAACCCGGCCGGGGTCCTGCTCCTGCCCGGCGCGCACGCCTTCCCGGACGACACCTGGCTGCAGAACGTCGCCCTGGAGGTGAACCACGCCGAGACGGCCTTCGCCCATCCGCTCCCCGAGGATGCCGAGGCCGACTGGGCGCTGCGCTGGTTCACGCCGGCCACCGAGGTCGCGATGTGCGGCCACGCGACCCTCGCCACCGCCCACGTGCTGCACACGACCGGCGCCCACGAGGGCCCGGTACGGTTCGCCACCCGCAGCGGCGTCCTCGTCGCCACGCCCGCCGGGGACGGCTCCGTGACACTGGACTTCCCGACGGCCCCGCTCACCCGCGTCGACCCGCCCGGCGGCCTGGCCGAGGCGCTGGGCACCGACCCGCTCACGGTCCTCGACACCGGCCCGAACATGGGCGACCTGCTCGTCGAGGTCGCCGACGAGAAGACGGTGCACGGCCTCACCCCCGATCCGAAGGCCCTCGCCGCCCACTCCGGGCGCGGCGTCATCGCCACCGCCCGCGCCGAGGACCCCGCCCGTGGCTACGACTTCGTCTCGCGCTGCTTCTTCCCGAACGTCGGCATCGACGAGGACCCGGTGACCGGCAGCGCCCACACCGCCCTCGCCCCGTTCTGGTCCGAGCGCCTGTGCCGTGCCGGCCTCACCGGGCTCCAGGCCTCCGCCCGCTCCGGCCGCGTCCGAACGGAGCTGCGCGGCGACCGCACCCTGCTGACCGGCAGGGCGGTCACCGTCATCGAGGGCGACCTGCTGGCCTGAGAGACGAAAGGAGGGGCGTACGACACCGTCGCACGCCCCTCCTTTCGCAGCGCGTCACGCCGTGGGCAGCCAGCCCACCTTGCCCGCCAGCAGCGCGTACCCGACGAACGCCCCGATGTCGAGCAGCGAGTGGGCCACCACGAGCGGGCCGACCCGCCCCCAGCGTCGGTAGAGGTGGACGAAGACGACGCCCATGACCATGTTCCCGATGAAGCCGCCGATGCCCTGGTACAGGTGGTACGAGCCGCGCAGGACGGCGCTGCCCGCCAGCGCGGCCGCCGGGGTCCAGCCCAGCCGGTCCAGGCGCCGCAGCAGGTAGCCGACGACGATCACCTCCTCCAGCACCGCGTTCTGGATCGCCGCGAGGATCAGCACGGGGTACTTCCACCACACCGCCGGCAGCGCCTCGGGCACCACGGTGAGGTTGAAGCCGAGCCCGCGGGCCGCGAGGTAGAAGGCGATGCCGGTGCTGCCGATGACCGCCGCGATCGCCGCCCCGCGACCGAGGTCGAACCACGGCCGGGTGCGGTCGAAGCCGATGGTGCGCAGGCTCGCGCCCTCGCGCAGCAGGAAGTGCGCGACGAGCGCGACGGGGACGAGCGCCGTGGTGATGCCGAAGAGCTGCCAGGCGAGGTCGAGCCAGGGCCGGCCGGGCGCGGCCGAGGCGTTCATCGTGGCCGCCTGGTCCTTGAGGCCGCCGGGCTTGGTGACCGACCCGAGGAAGCTGATCAGCGCGGACACTCCGCTCGCGCCCAGCGACAGCGCGAGGACCAGCAGCGTCTCGTTGCGGAGCATCCGCCGTGAGAGCCCCTGCTGGGGAATGGAACCGCCCCCCTGACTCGCCTCCGCCTGCACACCTGCCTCCACTTCACCGACGTGTCGGATCAGTATGGCGGCAGCGGGACGTCACCCCGACGGCGGCGGTCAGTCCGGCGACACCGGCTCCGGCACTCCCACCGGCCAGGTGTGGACCGGGTCGCCCTTGTGCATCAGCTCGCGGTACCGCCGGGTCGTGGCGGCCAGCGCGTCGTCCCGGGAGAGGCCCGCGTCCAGCGCCTTGTGGAACGTGGCGGCCTGCCAGCTCGCCCCGTTCACCCTGCGCCGGCACCGCTCCTCGATCACGCCCAGGTACAGATCGCGGTCGGCCGGCTCGACTCCCCAGGCGTCCAGCCCGGCCTCGGCGAGCGGCAGCAGTTCGTCGCGGATCAGGCTCACGGCGTCGACCTGGGTGGTGCCGCTGTAGCGGCCGCGCCGGGGCCAGGTGAAGCGGGCGTCGATGCCGTCCTTGCACGCGGCGTCGAAGTTGGCGGCGGCCGCCTCGAACGGAAGCCGCGCCCAGACCGGCCGGGATTCCTCGGCGAGGGCCCGGACGACTCCGTAGAAGAAGGCCGCGTTGGCGATGACGTCGATGACCGTGGGCCCGGCCGGCAGCACGCGGTTCTCCACGCGCAGGTGCGGAACGCCGTCGGCGATGCCGTAGACCGGGCGGTTCCAGCGGTAGATCGTGCCGTTGTGCAGGACGAGTTCGGCGAGCGACGGCGTGCCGCCCTGGTCGAGCACCTTCAGCGGGTCCTCGTCGTCGCAGATCGGCAGCAGGGCCGGGTAGTAGCGCAGGTTCTCCTCGAAGAGGTCGTACGCGGAGGTGACCCAGCGTTCCCCGAACCAGGTGCGCGGCCTGACACCCTGCGCCTGGAGCTCGGGCGGGCGGGTGTCGGTGGACTGCTGGAACAGCGGGGGTCGCGACTCGCGCCACAGCTCCCGGCCGAAGAGGAAGGGCGAGTTGGCGCCGACGGCGATCTGCGCGGCGGCGACCGCCTGGGCCGCGTTCCACACGTCGGAGAAGCGGTCCGGGGTCACCTGGAGGTGCAGTTGCACGGAGGTGCAGGCGGCTTCCGGCGCGATGGACTTCGAGGTGCAGCTCAGGTGCTCCACGCCCTCGATGTCGAGGGTGAACTCCTCGCCGCGGGCGGCCACGATCTGGTCGTTGAGGAGGGTGTACCGGTCGACGTCGGAGAGGTTCGACGACACCAGGTCGTCACGGTCGAGAGTCGGCAGAATACCGATCATCACAATACCCGCGTCGACCTCGCCGGCTTTCCGGTCGGCATATGCCAGTGACGTGCGGAGTTCCTCCGCGAGGCGGTCGAATACCCGGCCCCCCAGACGGTGTGGGGGAATGTTGACTTCCAGATTGAACATGGCGAGTTCTGTTTGGAAATCGCGGCTCGCGATGCGTTCGAGGACTTGCCCGTTCAACATTTTCGGCATGCCGTCGGCACCCGCGAGATTCAGCTCGATCTCCAGCCCCATCAGGTTCCTGGGGCGATCGAACCGCTTCTCCGCCAGGAGTCGCTCCAAGCCCGTCAGGCACTGACGCAGCTTGTCGCGGTAGCGCTGGCGATCGGACAGGTCGAAACGGCCTGCCGCGACCTTCTCCCCCATCGAAGCGTCCTTCCTCGGTATTGCGGGCCAGGATCCAGGGCCGCCGGGGTCCCGGTCAGGTGGAGGATGCCCAGCGAAAGCGATCGATAACGTCCCGGGCGGACCCGTCGGCCGCTACGCTGGTCACGAGTGACCGGTGGCACATTCACTCGGCATGACGCACAGGACAGGTTTCGGGGCTCCCAGGAACTCGTGAAAAACGCCGACGAGAATGGGCCGACCGGTTCGCGGACATGCTCCGAGGTCACCGCAGTGCACCCCCACCTGAAATCAGGATAATTCTCGCGTATCGCCGACCGAATGTACCCTTGTTCTACTCACCGGAAACGGCTAGACGAAACACAGTCTGAACCCGTGTCGTATAAACTCCGCGAACAAGGCAGAAGGTTGGCGCCCACGGTCGACGGGTCCTGCCGTCGAGGCGGCGCGGACCCCACCCCCCTCTCGTTCTCACGACCCCGGCCCCTGCCTCTCTGACCCTCGTGAGCTGACAGCGCCGTCCGCCCCCGCCCTCGCGCCACCGTGCCTTTGAATGAGAGGCGACCCACCATGCCGCTGCATGTCCCTCCGGCTCCCGCGCCCGCACTCCGTTCCGTCCTCACCGCGCTCTCCTCCCCCACCGCGGTCCGCGAAGCCCGAACTCCTTCCCTGCTCGGCACCCAGGGACCCGCCACACCCGAGCTCCCCCTGCCCGTGCACGTCCTCGACCATGTGACGGCCGAGGGCGTGTCCGCGACCCGGCTGGCCGGGTGGCGCTTCCTGATCCGCTGCGGCGACCGCGCCGTGGCCGCGGCGGAGACCATGCTGACCGCCGACGGCTGGACCTTCTCCCACTTCTTCGAGGGCCCGTACATCACGTCCACCGAGCGCGCCCTGCGCCAGGCGGAGACGATGCCGCAGCCGTACCAGCCCCGCCTGCTGTCGGTGCCCGGCCTGTACATGCTGACGCTCTGGCTGCACGAGGACTGCACCGCGGACGGTGCCGCCGGCCACCCCGCCGCCACCGACCTGCTCGTCCCGCTGGCGCCCGCCCCTCCCGGCATCGCGGCCCATCGCCCGCACCGCGTCGCCGAACTCCTCCCGGTGCTGACCCACCGGGTCGCCCCCACCAGACTGCTCGGCTCGCCCGCCTGAAGCCCCCGAACCCCGTCGCCGAATTCCGGCGGCGGGGTCGTTCGCTTTCGTTCGTTTCCCCGCCCGCCGCCATCCGCCCGCCCGGCCGCTCACTTTCCGCCTACGCGACCGCTTTCCGCTCACACGACCGCTTCCCCGCTCACACGATCACCTTCCCGCTCCCGCGACCGCTCGTACGAGCATCTAATGGCTCGTACGAGCCGGAATAGTCTCCGGCCCGAGCGGACTAGCCCCTTTCGGCCACTACGAACCACCCGAAGGGACAGTGCAGTTGGGGTGAACCGTCCGCGCGGGTGATGCGTCATCAACCTGTGAGAAGCGGTGCCGCGAAATCCCTGCGGATTGACGCCCGTGGGGCAACACTGGGTTCCGACGACTTATCACAACGGGGGGCGGCCATGAACGACACTTCTAGCCGCGGAACAGACACGTCAGCAGACTCAGCCAGCTCAGTCTCATCGTCCATCTCGACCCAGCGAAAGATCCCACCCATGTGCCAGCACCAGACCCAGTGCCCTTCAGCAGAATCCGCCGACCGGGAATCCGCCCGCCTCGTGGCGCACCACCCGGAGCAGGGCTGGAGCCTGCTGTGCAACGGCGTGGTGCTCTTCGAGGACACCGGCGAGCTCCTGCCGGACGGCCGGGCCATCGCTCCGCACCGTCCGCTGGCCGACCAGGTGATGACGGCCGCCTGAGGCCGCTCGGCGGGGCGACGCCCCGCCGGCACACATGAGGGGCCGGCCCGCAGGACGCCCTGCGAACCGGCCCCGACGCATGTCCGGATGCCGTCACTCACCGTCACCCCTCGCGACGTGCCGTTCCCGGCCCGTACGCCTTCCCACGGACGCCCGTTTTCCGGAAGACTCCTGGAAGTTTCGCGGTCACCCGTCGACGGAGGTGGGGCAAGTGGGAGCTCGTGGGGCCGACGCCGAGGGCAAGGTCACGATCACGGAGATCGCCCGGCAGGCCGGCGTGTCCGTACCGACGGTCTCCCGGGTCGTCAACGGCCGGTCCGACGTGTCGCCGCAGACCCGGGCCCGGGTCGAGGACCTCCTGCGCCGCCACGGCTACCGCAGGCGTCCCGCGGCCCCGGGCGCCCGTGCCGCCCTGCTCGACCTGGTCTTCAACGACCTCGACAGCCCTTGGGCCGTGGAGATCATCCGCGGGGTCGAGGAGGTCGCGCACGCCGCCGGGGTGGGCACGGTGGTGTCGGCCATCCACGGGCGCTCGGGCGACGCCCGCGAGTGGATGCGCAATCTGAGGGCCCGCGCCTCCGACGGCGTCATCCTCGTGACGTCGGCCCTGGAGCCCACGCTGCACGAGGAGCTGCGGATCCTCGGCGTACCCCTGGTGGTCGTCGACCCCGCGGGCTCCCCCACCCTGGACGCCCCCACGATCGGCGCGGCGAACTGGTCGGGCGGCCTCGCTGCCACCGAACATCTGCTGGCCCTCGGCCACCGCCGGATCGGCCTGATCGCGGGCCCGCCCCGCCTGCTGTGTTCCCGGGCCCGTCTGGACGGCTACCGCGCGGCCCTGGAGGGCGCCGGCATCACGCCGGACGGGTCCCTCGTCGTCCCCGGCGACTTCCGCCCCGAGTCCGGATTCACCGCCTGCACCACCCTGCTCGACCTCCCCGAGCCGCCGACCGCCCTGTTCGCGGCCAGCGACCAGATGGCACTCGGCGCGATCGAGGCGCTGCGCCGGCGCGGGCTGCGGGTGCCGCAGGACATGAGCGTGGTCGGCTTCGACGACCTCCCGGAAGTCCGCTGGTCGGCTCCGCCGCTGACGACGGTCCGCCAGCCCCTGGCCGACATGGGCAAACTGGCCGTGCGCACGGTGCTCCGGCTGACCCGCGACGAGCAGCCGGATTCACCGCGGGTGGAACTGGGCACCGACCTGGTGGTACGGGCGAGTACCGCGCCTCCCGCCTGACTCCGGCTTGAGGAACGGCGCCCCGCCACCCCCTGTCGGGCAGGGCGCCGTCCTCCCCCGCTACCGCCCGCCGAGCGCCTCACGTATCGCGAAGTACGCCGGCTTGCGCCGCAGTTCCTCGTCCCACGGCAGGGCCGCACCCTCGCCCGGGAAGAACGCCGGGATCCAGGAGTACTTGTCGGTGTAGTCCCACAGGGTGACTCCGACGCAACGGCGGACCGCCAGGCACGCCTCGGTCAGGTCGCTGTACCACTCGGCCTGCTGGGCCAGCTTCTCCTCGGTCGCGGGCAGCTGCATCCGGATGTCGACCTCGGTGAGCGCGGTGTCGAGGCCCAGCCGGGAGAAGCGGCGGAGGTTGTCCTCCAGGGTGGCCGGATAGCCGTACTGCAGGGCCAGATGGGCCTGGAGGCCGATGCCGTGCAACGGGACGCCCGCGGCCTTCAACTCCTTGGCCAGCCGGTAGTAGGCGTCGCTCTTCGGACCGGTCGCCTCGATGTTGTAGTCGTTGAGGTACAGCTTGACCCGCGGATCGGCCTGATGCGCCCAGCGCAGCGCGTCGGCGATGTAGCCGGGGCCGAGCGTCTTGTAGAAGACCGACTCCCGGTACGTACCGTCCTCGTTGAACGCCTCGTTGACGACGTCCCAGGCGAACACCTTGCCCCGGTAGTGCCGTACCTCCGCCTGGATGTGCTTCTTCAGCACGGCCCTCAGCTCCGGGGCCGTCCACTCCCTGCTCGTGAGCCAGCCGGGCAGCTGGCTGTGCCAGACCAGGGTGTGGCCGCGTACCTTCTGCCGGTTGGCCCGGGCGAGGTTCACGATCTCGTCGCCCTGGGAGAAGTCGAAGACGCCCTGCTGGGGCTCGGTCGCGTACCACTTCATGCCGTTGCCGGGTGTGATCTGGTCGAACTCGCTGCCGAGCAGGGCCTTGTACGGCCCGTCCACGAGCTCGGGGTTGTCGGTGGCGCTGCCGAAGTAGCGGCCGTGCCGCTGGGCGAGGTCGGCGAGGGTGGGCTGCTGGTGACCCGCGTGGGCGGGGGTGCCGGCTGCGATGCCGGCGGCGACCAGGAGCGCGGCGACGGCGCCGGCGAGTCTCGGACGGGTGGTGCGCATGGTGCGACTCCTCACGACAGGTGGGTGGGCAGAGCCGTACGGTGGCGGAGCGCGTCAGCCCTTGGTGGCGCCGGCGGTGAGGCCGCCGACAAGCTGACGCTCGGCGACCGAGTAGAAGGCGAGTGCGGGCACCATGGCCAGCACCAGATAGGCGAAGACCTTGGCGTACTCGGCGGAGTACTGCCCCTGGAACTGCTGGACGCCGATCGGCAGCGTCCACCACTGCGCGTCGGTGAACACCAGCAGCGGCAGGAAGAAGTTGTTCCAGCTGGTGACGACGGCCAGCACGGAGACGGTGCCGAGCGCGGGCCGGGCCATGGGCAGCAGCACCCGCCAGAAGAAGCCGAACGAGCTGCACCCGTCGAGCGTGGCCGCCTCCTCCAGCTCACCGGGGATCTGCCGGAAGAACCCCCGCAGGATGATGATGGTCATGGGCAGCCCGAAGGCGGCCTGCGGGAGGATCACGCCGAGTGGATTGTCCAGCAGGTCCAGGGAGCGCAGCAGCAGGAAGAGCGGCAGGGCCGCCACCGCGAAGGGGAACATCAGCCCCATGGTGAACAGCGTGAACAGCGCCTCCCGGCCCCGGAAGGCGAAACGCGCGAAGGAGAACGCCGACAGGGCGGAGACGGCGACGATCAGGACGGTCGTGCCCACCGCGATCAGCGTGCTGTTGCCGATCAGCCGCCAGAAATCCCCCGAGCCGAGGATCTGGGTGTAGTTGGAGGTCACCCACGACTCGGGCAGACCGACCGGGTTGCGGGAGAGCTCGTCGGTGGATTTGAAGCCGGAGAGCACGGCGTAGAGCAGAGGGACGGCCATGACCGCGCCCACTGCGGTGAGGACGAGGTGCAGGCCCCAGGCCCTGCCGCCCCCACGAGTCTTCTGACTGGCGGTCACTTTCCGTCTCCCCGCATGGTCGTGGTGGCCCCTTCGAGGTCGCGCCGGAGCACGAATCGCTGGTAGGCGAGGGCGAAGACGAGGCTGATGCCGAACATGACCACGCTGATCGCGCTGGCGTAGCCGACCTGATAGCGCTTGAAGCCGTACTGGAACATGGTCACGGCCATGGTCTCGGAGTGGTGGTCGGGACCGCCCGCGGTGGTGACCCACACCAGGTCGAAGAGCTGAATCGCCCCGATGACCGACAGAAACACGCTGATGCGCAGGGTGGGCGCGAGCAGCGGCAGGGTGACGTTGCGGAACCGCTGCCAGGCACTCGCCCCGTCGATGAGCGCCGCCTCGGTCAGCTCCCGGGGGACGGCCTGCAGTCCGGCGAGGTACAGCATCATGTGGAAGCCGAAGTACTTCCAGGTCATGACCAGGAAGAGGGTCGCCATGACGGTGGACGGATCGGCGAACCACTCCCCGCCCAGCCCGTCGAGGCCGACCTTGCCGAGGACCTGGTCGGCGAAGCCGTCGTCCGGGGCGAAGATCATGCCGAAGAGGATTCCGGTGATGGCCTCGGACAGGACGTAGGGGGCGAAGAACAGCATCCGGTAGACGGCCCGGCCGCGCATCCGCTGGTTGAGCAGCACGGCCATGGCGAGCGCGAACGGCAGCTGGAGGGCGAGCGACAGCACCACCAGGACCAGGCAGCGCCACAGGTCGCCGAGGAAGACGTCGTCCTGGAGGAGCCGGCTGAAGTTCTCGCCACCGATGTAGTCGGAGGGCATACCGAAGCCGCCCCAGCGGAAGAACGCGGCGTACAGGGCGAACAGCATCGGCAGCAGCACGAGCCCCATGAACAGCACCAGGGCCGGGAGCTGGAAGCCGGCCGCGGTGAGCCAGTGCAGCGCGCGTCGCCGGGCCCGTCCCGGGGGCCGCCGGCCGGCGGCCGGGGGCGGGGAACCGGCGCCGGGGCCGGTCCGTTTGTCCGGCAGGAACGTGGAGGTCATCGCCGGCTACTGCTCTTCCTCAGCGGTCTTCGTGATCGACTGGGCGACCTGTCCGGGCGACTTGGAGCCGGCGATGAGCGCGGCCACACTGTCGTTGACCTCCTGGCCGACGGCGGGCGCGTACGCCTGGTCGAGGTAGAGCTGGAAGCCGGTGGCCGCCTTCAGCTGGGCCTGTACGGCCTTGATGTTGGGGTCGGCGATGGCTCTCTCGGCCGCGGGCACGACGGGCAGGACGCCGGTCTTCTTGACCAGTTCCAGGTCGGTCGCCTCGGACGCGAAGAACTTGAGGAAGTCGACGGCCTCCTGCGGGGCTCCCCGGCGCAGGGCGTGTCCGCCGCCTCCGCCGAACACCTCGGTGATGGCACCCTTGCCGCCCTCGACCGCCGGGAACGGGAAGAAGCCGAGGTCCTTGCCGAGGCCCTTGCCCGCGTCGGCCTGGACCGTGGGCGCCCACTGGCCCATGAGCTCCATCGCCGCCTTGCCGTTGCCGACGGTGGCGGCCTGGCCGGTGGGTGAGGAGTAGGCGGCGCCGAGGAAGCCCTTCTGGAACGGCTGGAGTCCGACGAGTTCCTCCAGGTGTTCGCCCGCCTCGACGAAGGGGGCGCCGGTGAAGTCCTTGTCGTCGTAAGCCTTCTGGAGGGCTGCCGCGCCGGCGGTGCGCATCGCCAGGTAGGCCCAGTAGTACATGCCGGGCCACTTCTCCTTGCCGGCCAGCGCCAGCGGGGTGACCTCGGCGGCCTTGAGCTTGCGTACGGCGTCGAGGAAGCCGTCCCAGGTGGTCGGGGGCTGGGGGATGCCGGCCTTCTCGAAGAGCGCCTTGTTGTACCAGAAGCCGATCATGCCGATGTCGAACGGGATGCCGTAGACCTGGTCGTCGAGCAGGTAAGGCTCTTTGGCGACCGGCAGCAGGGCATCGCCCCACGGTTTGGTGCTGTCCGTGAGGTTCTCGACGAGCCCGGCGTCGACCTGCTGCTTCAGCACGCCGCCGCCCCAGGTGTGGAAGATGTCGGGCAGCTTTCCGGAGGCGGTCAGGGCCGTCATCTTCGACTTGTAGGCGTCGTTCTCCATCTGAACGATCTTTACCTTGACCTTGGGGTTCTGCGCCTCGAACTTCCGGGCGAGGGCGGCCCAGACGGTCTTGGACGGCTCGGTGGTGGAGATGTTCCACCACTCGATCGTGGTCGTCCCGGACGACCCTCCGTCGGAGTCCCCGCCGCATGCGGTCAGTGCCGTCATCCCCAGACCGGCCGCGGCGGAGGACGCCAGGAAGCCGCGGCGGGACAGTGCGGGGTCGCCCATCATGCGCTCCTCGAAAGTTTCGAAGTAGTTCCAGAAAGGTTCGCTGCTGCCGCACCCTAGAGACAGCGGGTAAACGGTGGCAACCCCTTGTGCACGCTGAATCTTGCGTCGGGGCATGGACGTGATGCGATGACGAAACATTCGACTTCCCAGACGAACGTTACGAAGCCAGCCCGGTCGCGATCACACAGGGTGTCCGGTCGACGGTCGGAGGCCGAACTCCCCCACATCGGGCGAGCCGAGCCGTCCCACGCGCTCTCAGCTCGCGTTTTCACCTCCGCGTCCGCCCCGGCCGCGAGTCTTAACGGAAGCTTGACGCTCACGGCCCCCACATTCAGGGGCCACGGCATCACGCTCCGCTTACGCTGATCGGGCCGTCCAGTGATGGCCGGAACCACGCCGAGCCGCACATCGGGAGCACGTCGATGGCCACCACCGAGCACCCGGCACCGAGCCGTCCGGAGCCCACTTCACCCAGCCGTCTGCGCACCTGGATGCTGGAGGGCCTGTCCGACATGGGCAAGGCCGGCGGCCACACCGGGCCCCATGCCGAGCCGGAGCCCCCGCACCGGGGCCAGCGCTGGTGGCGGGTGATGTGCCTGACCGGCGTCGACTACTTCTCGACCCTCGGCTACCAGCCGGGGATCGCGGCCCTCGCCGCCGGACTGCTGTCGCCGATCGCGACCATCGTCCTCGTCGTCGTCACGCTGGCCGGCGCCCTGCCCGTCTACCGCCGGGTGGCCGAGGAGAGCCCCCGCGGCGAGGGGTCGATCGCGATGCTGGAGAGGCTGCTCTCCTTCTGGCAGGGCAAGTTGTTCGTGCTGACCCTGCTGGGCTTCGCCGCCACCGACTTCCTCATCACCATCACCCTGTCGGCCGCCGACGCCTCCACCCACCTCGTGGAGAACCCGCATCTGACCGGCGTCCTGCACGACCAGCAGATGCTGATCACCCTGGTCCTGGTGGCGCTGCTCGGCGCGGTGTTCCTCAAGGGCTTCCTGGAGGCGATCGGCGTCGCGGTCGCCCTCGTCGGTGCCTACCTCGCGCTGAACCTGGTCGTGGTGGTGGTCGGCCTCTACCACGTCGTCACCGCGGGCCATGTGGTCACCGACTGGTCGAGCGCCCTCACCACCCAGCACAGCAACGTCTTCGCCATGATCGGCGTCGCCCTGCTCGTCTTCCCGAAACTGGCGCTCGGTCTGTCCGGGTTCGAGACGGGCGTCGCCGTGATGCCGCACGTCAAGGGCGACCCGGACGACACCGAGGTCCGGCCGGCCGGCCGCATCCGCGACACGAAGAAGCTGCTCACCACCGCCGCGCTGATCATGAGCGTCTTTCTGATCACCACCAGCTTCATCACCACCCTCCTCATCCCGGAGAAGGAGTTCGAGTCGGGCGGCCAGGCCAACGGCCGTGCCCTCGCGTACCTCGCGCACGACTACCTGGGCAACACCTTCGGCACCGTCTACGACGCCTCGACGATCGCCATCCTGTGGTTCGCCGGCGCTTCCGCGATGGCCGGCCTGCTCAATCTGATGCCGCGCTATCTGCCCCGCTACGGCATGGCCCCGCACTGGGCCCGCGCCGTGCGGCCCATGGTCATCGTCTTCACGCTGATCGCCTTCCTGGTCACCTGGATCTTCGACGCCGACGTCAATGCCCAGGGCGGCGCCTACGCCACCGGCGTGCTGGTCCTCATCAGCTCCGCCGCGATAGCGGTGACCATCGCCGCCCGCAAGGCCCGGCAGCGGAACTGGACGGTCGCCTTCGCGGTGATCTCCGCCGTGTTCCTGTACACGACCGTGCTCAACGTGATCGAACGCCCGGACGGCGTGAAGATCGGCGCCTGCTTCATCGCCGGCATCATCCTGGTCTCCCTGCTGTCACGGCTGGCCCGGGCGTTCGAGCTCCGCGTGACCAGCGTGACGCTGGACGACATGGCGGAACGTTTCGTCCGGGACATGGCCAGCCGCCGGATGCGGTTCATCGCCAACGAGCCGGACCGGCGTGACATCGCCGAGTACCGCGACAAGATCGAGCAGATCCGGCAGGACAACGACGTACCCGGCCAGGAGGACTTCGTCTTCGTCGAGGTGACGGTCACCGACCCGTCCGAGTTCGAGGCGGGCCTGACCGTATGCGGGGAGGTGCTGCACGGCCGTTACCGCGTGCTCACCCTGGAGTCGTCGTCCATCCCCAACGCCCTGGCCGCGCTGCTGCTGCACGTCCGCGACTCGACGGACTGCACCCCGCACATCTACTTCGAGTGGACCGAGGGCGGGCCCTTCGCCAACTTCCTGCGCTTCTTCCTGTTCGGCCAGGGCGAGGTAGCCCCCGTGACCCGCGAGGTGCTGCGCGAGGCGGAGCCGGACCGCAGGCGGCGGCCGAGGGTGCACGTGGGCTGAGTCAGGCCGTCGCACTCCTCCTGCCGAAGCCCCTGCGCGGCGAGCGCACCGTGAGCTGTCCGTAGGTGACCTCGCCGGTGATCCGTACCCGCAGCAGGACGGGGGCGTCGGCCGGCCGACGCGCCTTGAGCGCCGAGTGGTTCATCACCAGGCCGTCGGTGTCCACGACGACACCCGGCCTGGTCAGCAGTCTCAGGGCGCCGGCGCGCAGGTCCAGGTCGATGTCCAGGGTGTCGTGTGTGATCACCGCGTCGGTGAAGTCGAGCGTCACCTCGCCCCACGCCGAACGGATCTCCAGCCGCCGCGGCACCACCCAGCCGTCGCCCCGCCGGGTCGAGGCCCCCTCCTGGCGGATCCGGACCACGCCATCGACCCCGGCGGGCGTGCCGCCGACGGGCACGGGCAGGTCCTCCGTCAGCACGGCGAGCTCGCCCATCGTCCGGGCGGACAACGCGGCCTCCAGCCGCTCGTCGAGCTCTTCCAGGGTGAGCCGGCCGTCGCCCGCGGCGACGCGCAGCACATCCACCGTCCGGTCCCGGTCCGCGTGCGACGCCCTCACCTCAGGCGATCCACCGGTCCGCACGACCTCCGCCGCCATCACTCCACCCCGATCCCCCGGGCATGCACCCGGCCACCAGTCGCGACTAACGCTATATCGCGTTATACCCAACGGCCAACCCCGCATCCGTCGTTCCCTTCCCCCGCGCCTATCGTGACCGGCATGCAGTCCTACACGATCGGCCAGGCAGCACGGCTGCTCGGCGTGAGCCCGGACACCGCCCGCCGCTGGGCGGACGCGGGCCGCATCACGACCCACCGCGACGAGACCGGGCGTCGGCTCATCGACGGGCGGGACCTGGCCGCGTTCTCGGTCGAACTGGCCCGGTCCGGCTCCGCCGAGGAGGACACGCCGTACACCTCGGCCCGCAACGCGTTCCCGGGCATCGTCACCGCGATCAAACTCGGCGACGTAGCCGCCCAGGTCGAGATCCAGGCCGGCCCGCACCGGCTGGTCTCGCTGCTCACCCGCGAGGCGGTGGAGGAGCTGGGCCTGGAGGTCGGCATGGAGGCGACGGCCCGCGTGAAGTCGACGAACGTCCACATCGACCGCGTCTGAGCCCCCGAGGGGAAGCGGAGGCGACGCACACGCACGCCTGCCAGGGCGAACGCCGCCATCGGGCTACCGTGCACCCATGGGCCTGAGCATCCGCAACCAGCTCCCCGGCGCCGTCACCGCCGTCACTCCTGGCGGGGCCATGCCGACGGTCAGGGTCCGCCTCACCGGCGGCCAGGACCTCACCGCGGCGATCACCCGCGAGGCCGCGGAAGAACTCCGTCTCTCCCCGGGCGCCGCCGTGCACGCCCTGACGAAGTCGACGGAGGTCTGCCTCGCCACCGCGCCGATCGAGGGCCTGTCGATCCGCAATCAGCTCCCCGGGACGGTCACGGACATCGCGGCGGACGACGCGATGGCGCCGGTCCGCGTCACGGTCGAGGGCGGCGAACTGACCGCCGCGATCACCAGGGACGCGGCGGACGACCTGGCCCTGTCCCCCGGCGCCCCGTCGTCGCCCTGATCAAGGCGACCGAGGTGTCACTCGCCATCCCGTGACGCGCCGGGAGACGGCGAGAGGGGCCCCGCACCGCGGAGCCCCTCCCCTGTGACCGGTCGGCCGATCAGTCCTCGTACGCGTCCAGCGGCGGGCAGGAGCACACCAGGTTCCGGTCGCCGTAGGCCTGGTCGATGCGGCGCACCGGCGGCCAGTACTTGTCGGCGGTCGACATCCCGGCCGGGAAGACGGCCTCCTCACGGCTGTAGGCGTGCTCCCACTCCCCGGCGAGCGCGCCGGCGGTGTGCGGGGCGCCGCGCAGCGGGTTGTCGTCCGCGGGCCACTCTCCGGAGCCGACCTTCTCGATCTCCGCGCGGATGGCGATCATCGCCTCGCAGAAGCGGTCCAGCTCGGCCAGGTCCTCCGACTCGGTCGGCTCGATCATCAGCGTCCCGGCCACCGGGAACGACATGGTCGGCGCGTGGAAGCCGTAGTCGATCAGCCGCTTGGCGATGTCGTCGACGCTCACGCCGGTCGCCTTGGTCAGCGGCCGCAGGTCGATGATGCACTCGTGGGCGACGAGCCCGCCGGGACCGGTGTAGAGCACCGGGTAGTGCGGCTCCAGCCGCTTGGCGATGTAGTTGGCGCTGAGCACGGCCACCTGCGTGGCCCGCTTCAGCCCCTCACCGCCCATGAGCCTGACGTACGCCCACGAGATGGGCAGGATGCCGGCCGAGCCCCAGGGAGCCGCCGAGATGGGGCCGACGCCCGTCTCCGGGCCGGCCTCGGGCTGCAGCGGGTGGTTCGGCAGGTAGGGCGCGAGGTGCTCGCGCACCGCGACCGGGCCGACGCCGGGACCGCCGCCGCCGTGCGGGATGCAGAAGGTCTTGTGCAGGTTCAGGTGCGAGACGTCGCCGCCGAAGTGCCCCGGCTTGGCGAGCCCGACGAGCGCGTTGAGGTTGGCCCCGTCGACGTAGACCTGGCCGCCCGCCTCGTGCACCTGAGCACAGATGTCGGCCACGTGCTCCTCGAACACACCGTGGGTGGACGGGTAGGTGATCATCAGCACGGCCAGTTCGCCGCGGTACTGCTCGATCTTCGCCCGCAGGTCCTCCACGTCGATCTCGCCGTCCCCGGCGGTCTTCACGACGACGACCTTCATGCCCGCCATCACCGCGCTGGCGGCGTTGGTGCCGTGCGCGGACGACGGGATCAGGCACACGGTGCGCTGCTCGTCCCCGTTGGCCCGGTGGTACCCGCGGACGGCGAGCAGTCCGGCCAGCTCGCCCTGGGACCCGGCGTTCGGCTGGAGGGACACCTTGTCGTAGCCGGTGACCTCGGCGAGCCGGTCCTCCAGCTCGTGGATGAGGGTGAGGTAGCCCCCGGCCTGCTCGGCGGGCGCGAAGGGGTGCAGCTGCCCGAACTCGGGCCAGGTGACCGGCTCCATCTCGGTCGTCGCGTTGAGCTTCATGGTGCAGGAGCCCAGCGGGATCATGCCCCGGTCGAGCGCGTAGTCGCGGTCGGCCAACCTGCGCAGGTAGCGCAGCATGGCGGTCTCGGAGCGGTGCTGGTGGAAGACGGGGTGCGTCAGGTAGTCGTCGGTCCGCAGCAGGGTGTCCGGGAGGCTTTCGTCCGTGGCCGCGTCCAGCGCCTCGATGACGCCCTCGACCCCGAAGGCGGCCCACACGGCACGCACCTGGGCCCGCGTCGTGGTCTCGTCGCAGGCGATCGAGACGTGATCGGCGTCGACGAGGCGCAGGTTGACCCCGTTGTCACGGGCTGCGGCCACGGCCTCGGCGGCCCGGCCCTCGACGCGCACGGTCAGGGTGTCGAAGTAGGAGCCGTGCACGACCTCGACCCCGCCGTGCGCGAGCCCGGCGGCGAGGACGGTGGCGTACCGGTGGGTGCGCCGCGCGATGCCCTTCAGGCCCTCCGGACCGTGGTAGACGGCGTACATGCCGGCCATGACGGCGAGCAGCACCTGCGCGGTGCAGATGTTGCTGGTCGCCTTCTCACGGCGGATGTGCTGCTCACGCGTCTGCAACGCCAGCCGGTAGGCCTTGTTCCCGTCGGCGTCCACGGACACGCCGACGAGCCGCCCGGGCAGGCTGCGCGCCATCTTGTCCTGGACCGCCATGTATCCGGCGTGCGGTCCGCCGAAGCCCATGGGCACGCCGAAGCGCTGCGTCGTCCCGACGGCGATGTCCGCCCCGAGCTCGCCGGGCGACTTCAGCAGGGTCAGCGCCAGCAGGTCGGCGGCGACGGTGACGAGCGCCCCGAGTTCGTGCGCCCCGTCGATGACCGGCTTGATGTCCCGCACGGCACCGGAGGCGCCGGGGTACTGGATCAGTACGCCGTTGATCTCGCGCTCGGCGATCTCGGCGGGGATGCCCTCGCTGAGGTCGGCGACGACGACCTCGACTCCGGTCGGTTCGGCGCGGGTCCGGATCACGGCGATGGTCTGCGGAAGCGTGTCCGCGTCGATCAGGAACAGGCCCTTCTTGTTCTTGCCCAGCCGCCGCGACAGCGCCATGGCCTCGGCGGCCGCGGTGCCCTCGTCGAGCAGGGAGGCACCGGAGGTCGGCAGTCCGGTCAGCTCGGCGACCATCGTCTGGAAGTTGAGCAGCGCCTCGAGCCGGCCCTGCGAGATCTCCGGCTGGTACGGCGTGTAGGCCGTGTACCAGGACGGGTTCTCCATGACGTTGCGCATGATGACGGGCGGCGTGAACGTGCCGTAGTAGCCGAGGCCGATCATGGAGCCGAGGACCTCGTTGCGGTCGGCGAGGGAGCGCAGCTCGGCGATCACCTCGGCCTCGCTGCGGGCGCCGGGAAGATCCAGCGCCTCGGCACTCTTGATCACGGCCGGGACCGCGGCGGCCGTGAGCTCGTCCAGCGAGCCGTAGCCGACGTGCGCGAGCATCTTGGCGCAGGCCTCGTGGTCGGGGCCGATGTGGCGCTGCTCGAAGGGGACTGCCTCTTCGAGCTCGGAGAGCGGAATGCGGTGGGCGGTCATTACGGAGGCCTCCTGGTCGACACGACCTGCGAGGGGCACCACGGCACGGGTACCCGGACGGCCTCCCCCTCTGTCATCTCAACCTGAGAGCTTCACCGGATCGCCCGAAGGCCTCCGGCTTTCACCGTCGGTGAGAGCGGAAGCCGTCGACACCCGCCCTGCTTTCCAGAGTGACCTCGTCCGTGCGGTACGTGAGCCTGAGAGATTCCGGGGAGGATTTGCTCCTTCGGCGCCTCCGATGGTGTCCGGAGGACTCTCCCGCACGGGGTCAACAGCCGCTGCCAGCGTACCAGCGAGGTCAACGCACGAACCTTCGAGTGGCCGCATCCCCACTTGTACCGTTTTGTAGTGTTTACGGATGAGGTGCGACCATGTGGAGGGCCCGTGCGAACCGATATCGATCCGCGCAACCTGATCGGCCGCAAGGCGTTCGACCGCAACGGGACCAGGATCGGCACCATCGACGAGGTCTACCTCGACGACGCCACCGGCGAGCCGGAGTGGGCGGCCATACGGACCGGCCTGTTCAGCAGGGACGCTTTCGTCCCTCTGGAGCCCAGTGAACTGATCGAGGGCGCCCTGCACGTGCCCTTCGAACGCGCCCTGATCAAGGACGCCCCCGACTTCGGGGTGGGCCGCCACCTCTCCCCGGACCAGGAGCTGCAGCTCTACCACCACTACGGTCTCGACGTCGCCGCCCCGCCCCCGCTGCCGGACCACGACTTCGGCAAGCTGGCGGGCACCGACGAGACGGCCTGAGCCCCCGCCCCGGGTGCTTCGCTTCCTCCTTCGGGCCCTCGTAACACCAACGGCAGCGGATCCGCCGCCTGCAGATCCGGGTCGTCGACCCGGAAGGTCCGCACGCGCCCAGGCGCCGAGGAGGGCGTCTCGAACCGTACGGTGACCCGCCCCAGACCGCTGCCCTGCACCCATCCGTGCCCGAACTCGGTGTGCCGCACGTCGTGGCCGGCGGGCCACCGCCGCTCGGCGAGCGACGGCTGCACCTCGGCCGGCGCCACGGCGTGCTCCTCGGCCGGGCCCTCCGCGACCGCCCGCTCCCCCGCCGCCTGCGCGAACAGGTCCTCCTGGGTGTAGTCGGCGAGCCCGCTGACGCCCACCCCGAGGAGCCGCACCCCGCCGGTCGTGTCGACCGAGTCCAGCAGTCTGGCCGCCGCCTCGCGGATCACTGCGGGATCGTCCGTGGGCCCGCGCAGCGTCTCGGAGCGGGTGAGCGTCGAGAAGTCGTACCGCCGCACCTTCAGCACGATCGTCCGCCCGGACAGCCCTGCCCCGCGCAGCCGCCGCACGCACCGCTCGGCGAGCCGCTGCACCTCCAGCCCGACCCGCATCCGGTCGTGGATGTCGACGTCGTAGGTGTCCTCGACCGACACCGACTTCGCCTCGCGCTCCGCCACGACGGGCCTGTCGTCGCGCGCCAGCGCCATGGCGTACAGCCCGTGCCCGTGCGCCTTCCCCAGCAGCCGGACCAGTTCGTCCTCGCCCGCCTCGACGATCTCCTCGACCGTGGTGATCCCGGCCCGCCTCAGATGGTCACCCGTGGCCGGCCCCACCCCCGGCAGCGTCCGCACCGACATCGGCCCGAGCATGGCCCGCTCCGTCCCCGGCTCGATCACCACCAGCCCGTCGGGCTTGGCCTCCTCCGAGGCGATCTTCGCGAGCATCTTGGAGGCGGCGAGGCCCACCGACCCGGTGAGCCCCGTGACGGCGCGTATGTCCGCGCGCAGCTTCACCCCGGCCAGCCGCGCCGACCGCTCGTCCCAGGCCACGTCGCCGGCCTCCAGGTCCACGAACGCCTCGTCCAGGCTCAGCGGCTCCACCAGCGGCGACAGCGCCCGCAGCAGCTCCATCACCCGCTCGCTGATCGACCGGTAGAAATCGAAGCGCGGAACGAGATACGCGGCGTTCGGCGCGAGCCGCCGGGCCTGCCCCATGGGCATCGCCGAATGCACCCCGAAGACCCGCGCCTCGTACGACGCGGTCGCCACAACGCCCCGGGGCCCGAGCCCTCCCACCACCACGGCCTTACCGCGCAGACTCGGCTTGGACGCCTGCTCCACCGAGGCGAAGAAGGCATCCATGTCGAGATGCAGGATCGTGGGCGCGGTTCTCACACTCCGATGCTGCCCCATGCCACTGACAACGCCCCGCGCGACCGCCCTGCACGCCCCACGGGAAACCGCTTACGCTCCGGTGCGGAAACGTCCCGCCTCCTGCGTTCGCGTGCGGTCCTGCGCTGCCGGAGGGCTCAGACGGCCCGGTTCCGCCGACGCGCCAGCTCGTCCGCAGGATTGGGGCCGACCAGGGTCTCGCCGGTGTCGATCCGCTCGCCGTGCAGCTGAGACAGCGCGCTCTCGACGTCCCGCCACACCACACCCACGGCGATCCCGAACACACCCTGGCCACCTTGGAGCAGGGCATGGACCTCGTCGGGCGAGGTGCACTCGTAGACCGTCGCGCCGTCGCTCATCAGCGTCATGCGCTCCAGATCACTGAAACCGCGTTCCCGGAGGTGGTGGACGGCCGTACGGATGTTCTGCAGCGACACCCCGGTGTCGAGGAACCGCTTGACGATCTTCAGGACGACCACGTCCCGGAAGCTGTACAGCCGCTGCGTCCCGGACCCGTAGGCGGGCCGCACACTCGGCTCGACGAGCCCCGTGCGGGCCCAGTAGTCCAACTGCCGGTAGGTGATACCGGCGGCCGCACAGGCCGTGGGGCCGCGATAGCCGATCTGCTCGGACGCCATGGACGTCGTCCCTCCGCTGCTCGGCACCGCTGTCGGTCGCTGCGGAGCGTGCTCGGCCGCGCCTCCGGGCTGGGGGCATCCCCCGCCCGGGAGGGGCCGGGAGCCGGGGGGAGGGTACGGACCGCTCGCCCTGAGACTGCGCTCGGGGCCGCCCCCAGCCGTACCGTCGCCGCTGCTTCTCACGCCGACCTCCGTCCTTGACCTGCCTTCTCGACGGTAGGCAGTCACCAGGGGTGCGTCAACGATCGCCACACTCGCCACGCCGAGTGATAATCACCCTGAGAGTGGTTTCCCGTGCCCCACCGCGGGGAAAGGCTAGCCGAATGTGTCCGGCGCGAGCCGTGTGACGCTCTCACTCGCCACCGGCACATGCGGGCATTTTGACCCGTCACACATACGGCGGGCGGCCCTACCACGGACCACGTCGTCCGCCGGGCCGCCCACACGCCTTCTCAGGCCGCTGCCCCTGCCGAGGCACTCACTGGCTGCTGCTGCCGAAGTCCTCCGGGGAGATCTGGTCGAGGAACTCGCGGAACTTCTCCACCTCGTCCTCCTGCTCGTCCGGAATCGCGATGCCGGCGTCGTCGAGCACCGTGTCACTGCCGTAGATCGGCGTCCCGGTGCGCAGCGCGAGTGCTATGGCGTCGGACGGGCGGGCGCTCACCTCGACGCCGCTCGCGAAGACCAGCTCCGCGTAGAAGACGCCCTCACGCAGGTCCGTGATGCGCACTTCCGTGAGCTCCTGGCCGACGGCTTCCAGCACGTCCTTGAACAGGTCGTGAGTCAGCGGCCGCGCGGGAGCCATGCCCTGCTGGGCGAAGGCGATCGCGGTCGCCTCCCCCGGCCCGATCCAGATGGGGAGGTAACGGTCGCCTCCCACTTCACGCAGCAGCACGATCGGTTGGTTGGAGGGCATTTCGACCCGGACACCTACGACATCGAGCTCGTTCACACAGCAACCCTAGGCCGTGCTCGGGACGTTTGGGTAGTCGGGCCGGTATCGGGCGCCTGATCCGGCTCCCTGCGCGCGACCTCCTCAGGGCAGCCGCACGCCGAGGGCCGTCCGCACCAGCGCGGCGTGCAGCTTCACCGTGAGCCCCGCCAGCTCCTTGGTGCGGGCCTCGGCATGAGCCCTGGTCTGCGGGTTGCGGTGCCGCCTCAACGGGGCCACCACCTGGTCCACGAGCCCGGCCTCACGGTCCGCGGCTGCCTTCATGGCCCGCAGGTGCCGCGGCTCGATCCCGAACCGTCCGAGCTCGATGACGAGGAGGGCGACGGTGACCGCCTCGGCGTCATAGGCCCCGTCCTCCAGTGGGGTGAGGAGACCGTAGGACTCCCACTCCTTGAGCTCCTGCTCGTCGACACCCGCGGCGGAGAGCAGCTCCTCACGCCCGATCCTGGCCGCTGTGGGCCCCTCGGGCGGCTCGGCAGCGGATTCTCCGTCCCGCTGACGGCCCACGGCCGGCAGCGGTACGGCCTCACCGCGCTCCATGGCCGACAGGTGCTCCCGGATCACCTTCAGGGGCAGATAGTGATCCCGCTGCATCCTCAGGACGTGACCGAGGCGCTCGACGTCATGGGCGCTGAACTTGCGGTACCCCGACGGGGTCCGCTGCGGCTCGATGAGCCCTTCCGACTCCAGGAAGCGGATCTTGGAGATGGTCACTTCGGGGAACTCGTCGCGCAGCGCGTTCAGCACCGCGCCGATGCTCATCAGCCCACTGTCCGTGGCGGCGGCGCCGTGCCCGGCACCGCCGCTCGGTTTTTGCAGCATGGACCTTCCCTGACGGATGGACCCTCGCTGGGGTCTGCCGGGACGGAGCCCGGTCAGTAGCCCCGCTGGCTAGCGTAGAAGACCAGCCGGTACTTGCCGATCTGCACCTCGTCGCCGTTGTTCAGAGCGACCTGGTCGATCCGCTCGCGGTTCACGTACGTGCCGTTCAGGCTGCCCACGTCGGCCACCGTGAACGAACCGTCCTGACCGCGGCGGAACTCCACGTGGCGTCGGGACACCGTCACGTCGTCCAGGAAGATGTCGCTCTGCGGATGCCGGCCCGCCGTGGTCAGATCGCCGTCCAGCAGGAAGCGGCTGCCCGAATTCGGGCCGCGGCGCACCACCAGGAGCGCCGAACCCAGGGGCAGTGCCTCGACGGCGGCCTGAGCCTCCGGGGACAGGGTCGGCATCGGCGTCTGGCCGGTGGTCTCGCTGTCGTAGGCCTCGAGACCGGAGATGGAGATCGTGGAGGTCGTCTCGGACGGACGCTCCGGCGTCGCCCCCGCCCGCAGCGGCGCACCGCAGTTGGAGCAGAAACGGCTGTTCTCCGCGTTGCGGTTACCGCACCTCGTACACACCAGGGCCGACATCGGATCCTCCTGCCGCGGCTGCCCACCGGGGGCGTTGGACGCATACGGGTCGGAAAACCCTCCACCCGCACTTGAGGTTGACGGTTGCCCGAAACCTATGCCGCCGGGCTGCGCAGGGTCAACCGACGGCGCGCCCTGACCACCGGAAACATCGCCGCCCGGGCCGCCGACCTGGTCCCGGAACAGCGGCCGCTGGCCCTCCGCGTCAGGCTGTGCGCGATGGCGGGCGGTCGCATTGTCGCTGCCCTCTCGCGCGCTCTTGCCGAACAACTTCGCAAACAACTTCACGGGCGATTCCCCTTGACCGAAACAGACCCGCCCGTGGGGCAGGACGAACCCTGACTGAACACTCTGGCCGACCCGGACATCCTGACAACGTCCGTCTGCACCAGACAGTTTCCACCACGCACCGCCCATTCGGTGCGCCGACCCCCCGCAACCTCATGCCCTCGCCCGACGCCGCCCATGCACCCCCGGTTCACTGCGAGGACGACCGAGCGTAGTCAGGCCGCTTCGCTGCTCGCAAGGCGTCCACCACGATGTCGGTGGACCGCTCGATCGTGACGGTGGCCTGTTCCTTCTCGAGAGTCTGCACCACGCCTCCGGGGATGTTGAGCGCCGGCTCCAGGTCCTGCGGCTTGCCGATGACCTTGAAACGATAGGGCGCGTTGATCTTGTTCCCGTCGACGCTCACGCCCTTGCCGGAGTCGGCGAGATAGGTGCCGGCGACGACCCTGACGCCGTTGACCTGAATCGCCTCCGCGCCCGCGGCGCGCAGCTCCTGGATCGCGTCGAGCAGCATGTCCGCCTCGACCGTCCCCTTCGTGTCCACGATCGTCATGGTGATGCCGGGCCCCTGCGCGGCCACCGTGCCCGCCAGGATGCCGAGTTGCCTCTCCTTCTCGATCGTCTGCTTCCTGGCCTCCTCGGCCTGGTCCGAGCTGTTCTCCAGCTCGTCGCGCTGCTGCTCGAGACCCCGCTTCTCGTCCTCAAGACGCTGAGTACGGTCATCCAGTTCATCGAGGATGCGGACAAGATCTTCCTGCCGCGCACCCCGCAGGGCGCTGTCGCTGTCGCTGTTCGAGGCCACCTGCACGGCCAGCCCGAACCCCAGACCGAACAACAGCACCGCGACGATGAGTTGGGCCCGGGTGACACGCGGCGGCCACAGCCCCTTCACCAGCCGCTGCCGGCCGGTCAGCCGCGGCCCGGGGTCCGGCTGCGGTTCCGGTACCTGCTCGGGCTCCGGCTCCTTCGGCGCCTCCTCGGCGGCAGGCGCCGCCGCGGGCATCTCCTGAGGCAGTTCCTTGCGCAGCCTGTTCCCGGACTCGCCGCCGCCGTCGCGCGTGTCGCCCCGGTCCTCGGCGGTCTTCTCGTCGTGATCGCTCATCCGCCTCACGCCCGGAACACGTGCCGGCGGATCGCCGCGGCGTTGGAGAAGATCCGGATGCCGAGGACGACCACCACACCGGTGGACAGCTGGGCGCCCACGCCCAGCTTGTCGCCCAGGAACACGATCAACGCGGCCACGACGACGTTCGACAGGAACGACACCACGAAGACCTTGTCGTCGAAGATGCCGTCGAGCATGGCCCGCAGGCCGCCGAAAACGGCGTCGAGCGCCGCCACGACAGCGATCGGCAGATAAGGCTCGACCACCGCCGGAACCTCAGGCCGGACCAACAGGCCGGCCACGACTCCCACGACGAGGCCCAGTACGGCGATCACGATGTGCCCTTCTCACTCTTCTCAACGCTCGGCTGTGCTGTACGTACGGTCACACTCGGTGCGGCAGGCAGCCGGAGGTCGTCCTCCACGGAGATGCCTGTCCTGATGCCGTAGCTCTCCTGCAGCGCATTCAGATACAACCCGTCCGCGCTGTTCTGGAACCGCGTGCTCAGCCGCTGTCCGTCCCCCACCGCCAGCACCGTGTACGGCGGCACCAGCGGCTTGTTGTCGACCAGTATGGCGTCACCGGCGGCCCTGATCGCGGACAGCGCCGTCAGCCGCTGTCCGTTGATCGAGACGGCCTCGGCACCCGACTCCCACAACCCGTTCACCACGCGCTGCATGTCCCGGTCCCGCACCCGGCCGGTGTCGGAGAACCCGGAGGTCTCGCGCGGGTCGCCGTCGCCGCCCGTGGCGGCTTCCTTGGCGTCGTTCACCACGAGCTTCACGCCGGGGCCGTGCACCGCGACCGCGCCCGACAGGATGCCCGCCAGGTCGGAGTCCGCGCTGCCGCCGCTGTTCCTCAGCGCCTCGCGCTGCCGTGCGCTCACGTCCGCGCGCAGCTCGTCGACGGAGTCCTCCAGCTTGTCGGCCGCGTCCGTCTCCCGGTCGATGCGGTCGACGAGCTCTTCCCGCTCCTTGGCGACGACCGGAGCCGCGACCCGCGCCTGCGCCGCTCCGAGGGTCACGACGAGCGCCGCGAGCACCAGTCCGGCGGCGAGCCCCAGCTTCGCCCGGAGCGTCTTCGGCATGCCGCTGTCTCCCGCGGCCTTCTTGCGCGCCGCGGCCTCGGCATATCCGTCGTCGAGGCTGTGGTCCATGACGTTGGTCAGCAACGACATGGACGCATCCGGGCGCCGGGGCCGCGCGGGTGTGCTCCGAATGGGGGGTTGCTGCGGCATGCCGCACATCGTCGCACGTCGCGAGCACTACCTCCGAACGGCCCCACCGGCGTGCCGGACAGGCCCCGTTGGGACACGTGTCCGGCACGCACGCGTGCAGCCCGTTCTACCGGCCGGCGCTGTCCACGACCGCCGACCATTCGTCCAGCAGCGCCTGCGCGGAGGCGTCGTCCGGCCCTTCGGCCCACAGGTGGGTGACGGCTTCGGCCGGATCGGGCAGCACCATCACCCAGCGGCCGTCGGTCTCCACCACCCGTACCCCGTCCGTGGTGTCCACGAAGCGATCTCCGGCCGCTTCGACGACCCGCCGCATCACGAGCCCCTTGACGGCCCACGGGGTCGCCAGATCGCGCTTCAGGACGTGCGCCCGCGGGATCCGCGCGTCGATCTGGCTGAGCGTGAGCTGCGTCCGCGCCACGAGCCCGATGAGCCGCACAAAGGCCGCGGTGGCGTCATACACGCTGCTGAACTCGGGGACGATGAAGCCGCCCTTGCCGTCACCGCCGAAGATCGTCCCTTCCTCACCGCCGACCCGTGTGAGGTCGTCGGGAGAGGTGGTCGTCCACTCGACCTGCGTCCCGTGGTACGCCGCCACCTGTTCGGCGATCCGGGTCGTGGTCACCGGCAGCGCGACCCGGCCGCTGCGCCGCTCGGCGGCGACGAGGTCCAGCATCACGAGCAGCGCCCGGTCGTCCTCGATGATCCGCCCCTTCTCGTCGACGAGCGACAGCCGCTCACCGACCGGGTCGAACCGCACGCCGAACGCGGCCCCCGAGGACGCCACGATCTCCCCGAGACGCACCATCCCTGACCGCCGCATGTCGGCCGTCTCCGTGGGCCTGGACTCGTCGAGGCCGGGGTTGATCGTCAGGGAGTCCACCCCGAGCTTGCCGAGGAGGCTCGGCAGGACGAGTCCCGCGCTTCCGTTGGACGCGTCGACGACGACCTTCAGCCCGGACTCGGAGATGCCCGTCGTGTCGACGTTCCGCAGCAACGACCCGGTGTACGAGTCGAAGACGCTGGCCGGGAAGTGCAGATCTCCGATCTCACCGGGGAACGCCCGACGGTACTCCTGCCGCGCGAACACCCGGTCCAGCTTCCGCTGGCTGCCCTGCGACAGGTCCGCGCCGTTCCCATCGAAGAACATGATGTCCACGGAATCCGGCACCCCGGGCGTGGTGCGGATCATGATCCCGCCCGCACTGCCCCGCGCGGTCTGCTGCCGGGCGACCGGCAGCGGAACGTTCTCCAGGTCGCGCACGTCGATCGCGCTGGCCTGCAGCGCGGAGATCACCGCCCGCTTGAGCGCACGGGCACCCCGGGAGTGGTCCCGGGCCGTGGTGACGGTCGAGCCCTTCTTCAGCGTCGTCGCGTACGCGCCTGCGAGGCGGACCGCGAGCTCCGGCGTGATCTCCACGTTCAGGATGCCGGACACACCACGGGCACCGAAGAGATGCGCCTGCCCCCTGGATTCCCAGATCACCGAGGTGTTGACGAAGGCGCCGGCCTCGATGGTCTTGAAGGGATAGACGCGGACATTGCCCTGGACGATCGATTCTTCACCGATCAGGCACTCATCACCGATGACCGCCCCGTCCTCGATCCGTGCCGCACGCATGATGTCGGTGTTCTTGCCGACCACGCAGCCACGCAGATTGCTGTGCGGCCCCACGTAGACGTTGTCGTGGACGACGGCCTTGTGCAGGAACGCGCCGCTCTTCACGACCACGTTGGAGCCCACGACGGTGTGCTCGCGGATCTCGGAGCCCGCCTCGACCTTGGCGTAGTCACCGATGTACACGGGCCCGCGGAGAACGGCGTCGGGATGCACCTCCGCTCCCTCGGCGACCCAGACGCCCGGGGAGATCTCGAACCCGTCGACGTCGACGTCGACCTTGCCCTCCAGGACATCGGCCTGGGCCTTCACATAGCTCTCGTGCGTGCCGACGTCCTCCCAGTAGCCCTCGGCGATGTAGCCGTAGATGGGCTTGCCTTCCTTCATCAGCTGCGGGAAGACATCGCCGGACCAGTCGACGGGCACGTCGGGCTCGACATAGTCGAAGACCTCGGGCTCCATCACGTAGATCCCGGTGTTCACGGTGTCGGAGAAGACCTGGCCCCAGGTGGGCTTCTCCAGGAAGCGCTCCACCTTGCCTTCTTCGTCGACAATGGTGATACCGAATTCCAGCGGATTGGGCACACGCGTCAGACAGACCGTGACGAGCGCACCCTTCTCCTTGTGGAAATTGATGAGCTCGGTGAGGTCGAAATCCGTCAGAGCATCGCCGGAGATGACGAGGAAGGCATCGTCCTTCAGCGCTTCCTCTGCGTTCTTGACGCTTCCGGCGGTACCGAGTGGCTTCTCCTCGTTGGCATAGGTGAGCTCCATACCGAGCTCTTCGCCGTCACCGAAGTAGTTCTTGACGAGCGACGCCAGGAACTGGACAGTCACGACTGTTTCGTTGAGCCCATGCCTCTTGAGCAGCCGCAGAACATGCTCCATGATCGGCCGGTTGGCCACCGGCAGGAGCGGCTTGGGCATGCTTGAGGTCATAGGACGAAGGCGCGTGCCTTCGCCTCCGGCCATCACGACGGCCTTCATGTCGGAAGCGTCCTCCTCGAAGAGACGGTCTGGCCGACTTCCCCCGCCAGGATTGTCCCGCACATATCCAGCACGGGCCATCGCTCCGCTACGGCAGCAGGACCATCCGGGAGTTCAATCGGTCGTGGCGTCCGCACGGACCAGGCGGCGGACTTGTACCACGTAGAGGACTCCTGCCCACCAGTACAGCGTTGTACCCCACCCGGCGAACGCCCATCCGAAAATAGCAGCCAGTGACGAGATCCAGCCACTTCCGTCACTGAGTAGAAGCAGGGGGAAGGCGTACATCAGGTTGAAGGTCGCGGCCTTACCCAGGAAGTTCACCTGGGGCGGCGGATAGCCGTGCCGGCGGAGGATGCCGACCATGACCAGCAGAACCAGCTCTCGCGCCAGAAGTAGAGCGGTCAACCAGAGGGGCAGGATCTCGCGCCAGGTGAGGCCGACCAGGGTCGAGAGAATGTAGAGCCGATCGGCCGCTGGATCGAGGAGCCGGCCGAGGCTGCTGATCTGGTTCCAGCGCCGCGCGAGTTTGCCGTCCAGATAGTCACTGACACCGCTCAGGGCCAGCACCAGAAGGGCCCAGCCGTCACTTTGGGGCCCACCGAACTCAGGCCGCAGGATCAGCCACAGGAACACGGGCACGCCGACGAGGCGCGCCATGCTGAGGATGTTCGGGATGGTGAGCACACGGTCCGTCTGGACGCGAGTCTCCTGAACCTCCACCCGGGGGCCTCCTGTGGGAAATGTACCGACGATGCCCCCTGACCTTACCTCAACGCAAAAAAGCTCTGGCTCTTGGGCTGTGTACCCAAGAGCCAGAGCTCTAATTGAAGTTCGGCGGCGTCCTACTCTCCCACAGGGTCCCCCCTGCAGTACCATCGGCGCTGTAAGGCTTAGCTTCCGGGTTCGGAATGTAACCGGGCGTTTCCCCTACGCTATAACCACCGAAACACTATGAAACTGTCGAACCATGCCACACCATACCGTGACCATGGCATGGGGCTGTTCGTGGTTTCAGAACCAACACAGTGGACGCGAGCAACTGAGGACAAGCCCTCGGCCTATTAGTACCGGTCAACTCCACACGTTACCGTGCTTCCATATCCGGCCTATCAACCCAGTCGTCTACTGGGAGCCTTACCCTCTCAAGGAGGTGGGAATACTCATCTCGAAGCAGGCTTCCCGCTTAGATGCTTTCAGCGGTTATCCCTCCCGAACGTAGCCAACCAGCCATGCCCTTGGCAGGACAACTGGCACACCAGAGGTTCGTCCGTCCCGGTCCTCTCGTACTAGGGACAGCCCTTCTCAATATTCCTACGCGCACAGCGGATAGGGACCGAACTGTCTCACGACGTTCTAAACCCAGCTCGCGTACCGCTTTAATGGGCGAACAGCCCAACCCTTGGGACCGACTCCAGCCCCAGGATGCGACGAGCCGACATCGAGGTGCCAAACCATCCCGTCGATATGGACTCTTGGGGAAGATCAGCCTGTTATCCCGGGGTACCTTTTATCCGTTGAGCGACGGCGCTTCCACAAGCCACCGCCGGATCACTAGTCCCGACTTTCGTCCCTGCTCGACCCGTCGGTCTCACAGTCAAGCTCCCTTGTGCACTTACACTCAACACCTGATTGCCAACCAGGCTGAGGGAACCTTTGGGCGCCTCCGTTACTCTTTAGGAGGCAACCGCCCCAGTTAAACTACCCATCAGACACTGTCCCTGATCCGGATCACGGACCCAGGTTAGACATCCAGCACGACCAGACTGGTATTTCAACGACGACTCCCCCTGAACTGGCGTCCAGAGTTCACAGTCTCCCAGCTATCCTACACAAGCCGAACCGAACACCAATATCAAACTGTAGTAAAGGTCCCGGGGTCTTTCCGTCCTGCTGCGCGAAACGAGCATCTTTACTCGTAGTGCAATTTCACCGGGCCTATGGTTGAGACAGTCGAGAAGTCGTTACGCCATTCGTGCAGGTCGGAACTTACCCGACAAGGAATTTCGCTACCTTAGGATGGTTATAGTTACCACCGCCGTTTACTGGCGCTTAAGTTCTCAGCTTCGCCCAGACGAATCTGAGCTAACCGGTCCCCTTAACGTTCCAGCACCGGGCAGGCGTCAGTCCGTATACATCGCCTTACGGCTTCGCACGGACCTGTGTTTTTAGTAAACAGTCGCTTCTCGCTGGTCTCTGCGGCCACCCCCAGCTCACCGTGTAAAACGGATCACCAGACGTGGCCCCCCTTCTCCCGAAGTTACGGGGGCATTTTGCCGAGTTCCTTAACCATAGTTCACCCGAACGCCTCGGTATTCTCTACCTGACCACCTGAGTCGGTTTAGGGTACGGGCCGCCATGAAACTCGCTAGAGGCTTTTCTCGACAGCGTAGGATCATCCACTTCACCACAATCGGCTCGGCATCAGGTCTCAGCCTCATGTGATCCGGATTTACCTGGATCACGGCCTACACCCTTACCCCGGGACAACCACCGCCCGGGATGGACTACCTTCCTGCGTCACCCCATCACTCACCTACTAACCGCTTGGTTCAGCGGCTCCACCACTCCCCTTTGCCCGAAGGCTCCAGGGCGGCTTCACGGCCTTAGCATCACGATGCTCGATGTTTGACGCTTCACAGCGGGTACCGGAATATCAACCGGTTATCCATCGACTACGCCTGTCGGCCTCGCCTTAGGTCCCGACTTACCCTGGGCAGATCAGCTTGACCCAGGAACCCTTAGTCAATCGGCGCACACGTTTCTCACGTGTGTATCGCTACTCATGCCTGCATTCTCACTCGTGAACCGTCCACAACTACCTTCCGGTGCTGCTTCACCCGGCACACGACGCTCCCCTACCCATCCACACAGGCGTTGGCCCTATTGTGTGAATGACACGACT
Source organism: Streptomyces qaidamensis (assembly GCF_001611795.1). Lineage (NCBI taxonomy): Bacteria > Bacillati > Actinomycetota > Actinomycetes > Kitasatosporales > Streptomycetaceae > Streptomyces > Streptomyces qaidamensis. The sequence goes on from NZ_CP015098.1 coordinate 1,580,639, forward strand.
TCGGCGGTACGCTTGAGCCCCGCTACATTGTCGGCGCGGAATCACTAGACCAGTGAGCTATTACGCACTCTTTCAAGGGTGGCTGCTTCTAAGCCAACCTCCTGGTTGTCTCTGCGACTCCACATCCTTTCCCACTTAGCGTACGCTTAGGGGCCTTAGTCGATGCTCTGGGCTGTTTCCCTCTCGACCATGGAGCTTATCCCCCACAGTCTCACTGCCGCGCTCTCACTTACCGGCATTCGGAGTTTGGCTAAGGTCAGTAACCCGGTAGGGCCCATCGCCTATCCAGTGCTCTACCTCCGGCAAGAAACACACGACGCTGCACCTAAATGCATTTCGGGGAGAACCAGCTATCACGGAGTTTGATTGGCCTTTCACCCCTAACCACAGGTCATCCCCCAGGTTTTCAACCCTGGTGGGTTCGGTCCTCCACGAAGTCTTACCTCCGCTTCAACCTGCCCATGGCTAGATCACTCCGCTTCGGGTCTTGAGCGTGCTACTGAAACGCCCTATTCGGACTCGCTTTCGCTACGGCTTCCCCACACGGGTTAACCTCGCAACACACCGCAAACTCGCAGGCTCATTCTTCAAAAGGCACGCAGTCACGAGATGGAAGCAAGCTTCCATCCGACGCTCCCACGGCTTGTAGGCACACGGTTTCAGGTACTATTTCACTCCGCTCCCGCGGTACTTTTCACCATTCCCTCACGGTACTATCCGCTATCGGTCACCAGGGAATATTTAGGCTTAGCGGGTGGTCCCGCCAGATTCACACGGGATTTCTCGGGCCCCGTGCTACTTGGGTGTCTCTCAAACGAGCCGCTGATGTTTCGACTACGGGGGTCTTACCCTCTACGCCGGACCTTTCGCATGTCCTTCGCCTACATCAACGGTTTCTGACTCGTCCTGTTGCCGGCAGACAACAGAAGAGAGATCCCACAACCCCGCATACGCAACCCCTGCCGGGTCTCACACGTATACGGTTTAGCCTCATCCGGTTTCGCTCGCCACTACTCCCGGAATCACGGTTGTTTTCTCTTCCTGCGGGTACTGAGATGTTTCACTTCCCCGCGTTCCCTCCACACTGCCTATGTGTTCAGCAGCGGGTGACAGCCCATGACGACTGCCGGGTTTCCCCATTCGGAAACCCCCGGATCAAAGCCTGGTTGACGGCTCCCCGGGGACTATCGTGGCCTCCCACGTCCTTCATCGGTTCCTGGTGCCAAGGCATCCACCGTGCGCCCTTAAAAACTTGGCCACAGATGCTCGCGTCCACTGTGCAGTTCTCAAACAACGACCAGCCACCCATCACCCCGCCCTCACAGGCGAGTTCACTGGGGCCGGCGACTGAGGAAGTTCATTCCCTCAGACACCCAACAGCGTGCCCGGCCAAGTCCCGTCCGGAGATCGTGCGTTCCACGCTCTTGCGAGCAGTACTAGCAGCCTCCGACCCGAGGTCCTGACCGAATAGTCAACGTTCCACCCATGAGCAACCAGCATCAGACATTCGCCGATGTACTGGCCTCTGACCTCACCCCGAAGGGATCGGTAAGAAGTGCTCCTTAGAAAGGAGGTGATCCAGCCGCACCTTCCGGTACGGCTACCTTGTTACGACTTCGTCCCAATCGCCAGTCCCACCTTCGACAGCTCCCTCCCACAAGGGGTTGGGCCACCGGCTTCGGGTGTTACCGACTTTCGTGACGTGACGGGCGGTGTGTACAAGGCCCGGGAACGTATTCACCGCAGCAATGCTGATCTGCGATTACTAGCAACTCCGACTTCATGGGGTCGAGTTGCAGACCCCAATCCGAACTGAGACCGGCTTTTTGAGATTCGCTCCACCTCGCGGTATCGCAGCTCATTGTACCGGCCATTGTAGCACGTGTGCAGCCCAAGACATAAGGGGCATGATGACTTGACGTCGTCCCCACCTTCCTCCGAGTTGACCCCGGCGGTCTCCTGTGAGTCCCCATCACCCCGAAGGGCATGCTGGCAACACAGAACAAGGGTTGCGCTCGTTGCGGGACTTAACCCAACATCTCACGACACGAGCTGACGACAGCCATGCACCACCTGTACACCGACCACAAGGGGGGCACTATCTCTAATGCTTTCCGGTGTATGTCAAGCCTTGGTAAGGTTCTTCGCGTTGCGTCGAATTAAGCCACATGCTCCGCTGCTTGTGCGGGCCCCCGTCAATTCCTTTGAGTTTTAGCCTTGCGGCCGTACTCCCCAGGCGGGGAACTTAATGCGTTAGCTGCGGCACCGACGACGTGGAATGTCGCCAACACCTAGTTCCCACCGTTTACGGCGTGGACTACCAGGGTATCTAATCCTGTTCGCTCCCCACGCTTTCGCTCCTCAGCGTCAGTAATGGCCCAGAGATCCGCCTTCGCCACCGGTGTTCCTCCTGATATCTGCGCATTTCACCGCTACACCAGGAATTCCGATCTCCCCTACCACACTCTAGCTAGCCCGTATCGAATGCAGACCCGGGGTTAAGCCCCGGGCTTTCACACCCGACGTGACAAGCCGCCTACGAGCTCTTTACGCCCAATAATTCCGGACAACGCTCGCGCCCTACGTATTACCGCGGCTGCTGGCACGTAGTTAGCCGGCGCTTCTTCTGCAGGTACCGTCACTTTCGCTTCTTCCCTGCTGAAAGAGGTTTACAACCCGAAGGCCGTCATCCCTCACGCGGCGTCGCTGCATCAGGCTTTCGCCCATTGTGCAATATTCCCCACTGCTGCCTCCCGTAGGAGTCTGGGCCGTGTCTCAGTCCCAGTGTGGCCGGTCGCCCTCTCAGGCCGGCTACCCGTCGTCGCCTTGGTGAGCCATTACCTCACCAACAAGCTGATAGGCCGCGGGCTCATCCTTCACCGCCGGAGCTTTTAACCTCCACCCAGGAGGATGGAAGTGTTATCCGGTATTAGACCCCGTTTCCAGGGCTTGTCCCAGAGTGAAGGGCAGATTGCCCACGTGTTACTCACCCGTTCGCCACTAATCCCCACCGAAGTGGTTCATCGTTCGACTTGCATGTGTTAAGCACGCCGCCAGCGTTCGTCCTGAGCCAGGATCAAACTCTCCGTGAATGTTTTCCCGTAATCGGGATGAACACCACGAGAGCGGAACAGTCAGGCGGAATAGGCCCGACCGTTCACAGCGTCCTCGCTGTGTTTTCTTCAAAGGAACCTCGCCCCAGCCGTTATGACCGGAGACGGGGTATCAACATATCTGGCGTTGACTTTTGGCACGCTGTTGAGTTCTCAAGGAACGGTCGCTTCCTTTGTACTCACCCTCTCGGGCTTTCCTCTGGGCGCTTCCCTTCGGTGCTCCAAACTCTATCAGTGTTTTTCCGGCCCTCTGACCACCCTCCTGCAGGCACGCAGAAAGTGACCCAAAGTTAGGATCTGACAAGTTTGGTTGCCGCCCGGCCAGGACGCTATGGCGCATCGCTCAGCCCCAGGCAGGGGTACGACTCTACACGCGGCCGCGGAGCGGGTGCAAATCGATTTGGGGTATGGTCTAGACCACTTCGAGGTGCTCGCGCGGAACCGGCACTTCAGGTGACATACGCTGCTGAACAGTGTGCCGCCCGGTACCTACATGGACGGCCATATCGATCTCCACCCCTGGGAGGCTTCCCATGACCACCGTGACGTCCCCGCTCGCAGGACGCGCCATCGGACTGGCAGCCGTGCCGGATCCCGTCTTCTCCGGGGCCATGGTCGGCCCGGGCACAGCGATCGACCCCGTACGTGAGCCTTCCGAGGCCGTCTCGCCCGTGGACGGCGTCATCGTCTCCCTGCACCCGCACGCGTTCGTCGTCGTCGACGAGAGCGGACGCGGCGTGCTCACCCACCTCGGTATCGACACCGTGCAACTCAACGGCGAGGGTTTCGAGCTGCTCGTGAACAAGGGCGACACCGTGAGGCGCGGTCAGGGTGTCGTGCGCTGGAACCCGGCTGCCGTCGAGGCCGCCGGCAAGTCCGCGATCTGCCCGGTCGTGGCCCTGGAGGCCACCGCCGAAGCTCTCTCCGATCTTCGCATCGACGGCGAAGTGAAGGCCGGCGACAGTCTCTTCCTCTGGAAGTGACGTCAGTGCCGTCCTATGACGGCAAGTACGACAACCACCGCGGCGGCGGGGCCCGCCGCTCTATCGGAGACGGGTGAGATGGAGACAACGCTGCGAGGCGTCGGGGTGAGCCACGGTGTGGCCATCGGCGAGGTTCGGCACATGGGAACGGCGGTGCTTGAGCCGCCCGCGAAGCAGATCCCGGCGGAAGAGGCGGAGCGTGAGCAGGGGCGCGCCCGCAAGGCCGTGGAGGCGGTGGCGGCTGACCTGATGGCGCGCGGCAACCTGGCCGGCGGTGAAGCCCAGGCCGTACTCGAGGCGCAGGCCATGATGGCCCAGGACCCCGAGTTGATGGCCGATGTGGAGCGGCGGATCGCCGTCGGCAGCACGGCGGAGCGCGGGGTGTACGACGCGTTCGCCTCCTACCGCGAGCTGCTGGCGGGAGCCGGTGAGTACCTGGCTGGTCGCGTGGCCGACCTCGACGACGTGCGGAATCGTATCGTCGCCCGTCTGCTGGGGGTGCCGATGCCGGGTGTCCCCGACAGCGACGAGCCCTACGTCCTGGTTGCCCGTGACCTCGCTCCGGCCGACACCGCGCTGCTGGACCCGACTCTGGTGCTCGGCTTCGTCACCGAGGAGGGCGGTCCGACCAGCCACAGCGCGATTCTGGCTCGGGCGCTCGGTGTGCCGGCCGTGGTGGCGCTGCCGGGTGCCGGTGAGCTCGCCGAGGGCACGATGATCGCGGTCGACGGCAGCACGGGCGAGATCTTCGTGGACCCGAGCGACGAGAAGAAGGCTCGGCTCGAGGCCGCGGCCGCCGAGCGCAAAGCCGCGTTGGCTGCGTCCACCGGGCCCGGTGCCACTGCGGACGGTCACAAGGTGCCGCTGCTCGCGAACATCGGCGGTCCCGCTGATGTGGCGGCCGCCGTCGAGGCCGGTGCCGAGGGAGTGGGTCTCTTCCGTACCGAGTTCCTCTTCCTGGACGACAGCAAGCAGGCGCCCTCCGAGGAGAAGCAGGTCGCTGCGTACCGGCAGGTGCTCGAGGCGTTCCCCGAGGGGCGTGTCGTGGTGCGGGTGCTGGACGCGGGCGCGGACAAGCCGCTCGACTTCCTCACGCCGGCCGACGAGCCGAACCCGGCGCTCGGTGTGCGGGGTCTGCGGACGCTCCTCGACCACCCGGAGGTCCTTCGTACCCAGCTGACCGCGCTGGCCAAGGCCGCGGAGGGGCTGCCCGTCTACCTTGAGGTCATGGCCCCGATGGTGGCGGACCGTACGGATGCCCGGGCCTTCGCGGATGCCTGCCGTGCTGCTGGGCTGCGGGCGAAGTTCGGCGCGATGGTCGAGATCCCGTCGGCCGCGCTGCGAGCCCGCTCGATCCTTCAGGAGGTTGAGTTCCTGTCGCTGGGGACGAACGATCTCGCTCAGTACACCTTCGCCGCCGACCGTCAGGTGGGCGCTGTGTCCCGTCTGCAGGATCCGTGGCAGCCCGCTCTGCTCGACCTGGTGGAACTGTCCGCCGAGGCGGCCAAGGCCGAGGGCAAGAGCTGTGGTGTCTGCGGTGAGGCCGCGTCCGACCCGCTGCTCGCGTGTGTGCTGACCGGTCTGGGCGTCACCTCTCTCTCGATGGGTGCCGCGTCGATTCCCTATGTCCGGGCGACGCTGGCGAAGTACACGCTGGCGCAGTGCGAGCGGGCCGCTGCGGCGGCTCGGGCGACGGACAGCGCTGAGGACGCGCGCAGCGCCGCGCAGGCGGTGCTGTCGGGCGAATAGGCCGGGCCGGGCCGCGACGACGGTTTCCCGGGAGGGGCGCTCCACTGAGGTGGGGCGCCCCTCCCGGCGTTTCAGTGCTGGTGTCCAGGGGTTGGTTTCTCCTCCCCGAGGTCGGGTGGCGCGCAGTAGTCGACGTTGGATTCCGGGGAGATCAGGTCTCCGGATTCGACGTCGGTGCAGTAGGCGTCGAAGACCTCTCCTGCGGTGAGGGGGTCGAGTCCGTATGCGCGCATGCGCCAGCCGTAGACGCGGTCGAGTGTGTCCGGGGCGCTGACGCGGATGACGAGTCCTCCGGGGCTCCCGGTGGCCAGGCCGAGGGCGAGGACGGTGGTGAATTCGAGGGCTTCGGTTTCGTTCAGTTCCAGGGAAGCTCCGTCGTCGGTGATGTGGAGGGCGGCGGTGAGGGTCTCGGGCGGTCCGGTGACGCTGCAGACGAGGTGGCGGTCGCCGGGTGGGGCGGTGTCGAGGATGCGGACGAGCAGGCCCGCGGCTCGGGTGAAGGCGGCGCGTCCGATGTCCTCGCCGCAGGAGGTGCAGGCGCCCAGGCGGGCGAGGAGGGTGGTCGCGTACTCCCTGGTGGCCTGCCGTACGGCTTCGTCGACGAGGGCCGGGAGCAGGTCGGCCAGTGGGCGGCCGTCGTAGGGAAGGGTCGGGCCTGTGGCTGCGATCTGTGCGGTGAAGCGTGTGCGGCTCGACGGGTGGTCGGGGTCCAGGCCCTTCTGTGTGCAGAACTCGGCGTACTCCTCGGGGTCGAAGAGGGCCACCGTGGTGTGGCTGCCCTGCACCGCGCGGGTCCTGAGGAGGGCCTCCACCTGTTTCAGGTAGGTCGCGTGGTCGGCGAAGGCGAAGCTGCGGTAGCGCCGCATGGCCCGGAAATCATGCTCGTCGGTCAGCAGGCCGATGGTGCCGGCGATCTCGCGGTGCAGGACGCGTCGCATGGTCCGGTTGTCGGTGTGCGCCATTGTTTCCCCCTGTGCACGGTCGATCAATGCTCACTCACAGTAATCGCCAGCACTGACAATGGCCCCTGCTCCGGGGGATCGCGTGCTCAGTTGACACCGGAAAGAGCAGGTCACAGCGGGGGTAGCCGTGTGACCTGCGCCCCGAGCTCCGGTGACGGGGAGTCGTCTGACGGGGTGGTGGGGGTCAGGCGCGCTTACGGGCCAGGTCCTCGTAGAAGCTCAGCAGGTCGAGGTTGTCGATGGAGCCCGGGTTGACCGCCTTCTCCAGCGGGGTGCCCTGGAGGAGGCGCTTGACGGGGACCTCGATGCGCTTGCCGGTGAGGGTGTGCGGGACGCCGGGTACTTCGATGATCTCGTCGGGGACGTGGCGCGGAGACAGCTGCTCGCGGATCGTCTGCCTGATGCGGTTCAGCAGGGCCTCGTCGAGGACGGCTCCAGGGGCCAGGTGCACGAAGAGGGGCATCCAGTAGCCGCCGTCGGGCTGCTCCATGCCGATGACGAGGGACTCCCTGATCTCGGGGAGCCGCTCGACGGCTTCGTAGATGTCGGCGGATCCCATGCGGACGCCCTGGCGGTTGAGCGTGGAGTCGGAGCGGCCGTGGATGACGACGGATCCGCGGGAGGTGACGGTGATCCAGTCGCCGTGCCGCCACACACCGGGGTAGGTGTCGAAGTAGCTGTCGTGGTAGCGGCTGCCGTCGGGGTCGTTCCAGAAGTGGATGGGCATCGACGGCATGGGGTTGGTGACGACGAGTTCGCCGACCTCGTCGATGAGGGGGCTGCCGTCGGTGTTCCAGGACTGGAGGTCGGTGCCGAGGCACGGGGCCTGGAGCTCGCCGACGTGGACCGGGAGGGTCGGTACGGCTCCGGCGAAGCAGGAGCACACGTCGGTGCCGCCGCTGACGGAGGCGATCCACAGGTCGTCGCGGACCTCGTCGTGGAGCCAGCGGAAGCCGTCGGGCGGCAGGGGCGAGCCTGTGGTGGCGACGCACTGGACCGAGGAGAGGTCGAAGTCGCGGGAGGGATGCACGCCCGCCTTGCGGCAGGCCATGACGTAGGCGGCGGAGGTGCCGTACAGGGTGGCCTTCGTGCGTTCGGCGATGCGCCACTGGGCGCCGGTGTCGGGGTAGCCGGGGCTGCCGTCGTAGAGGACGATCGTGGTGCCGGTGAGCAGGCCGGAGACGAGGAAGTTCCACATCATCCAGCCGGTCGAGGTGTACCAGAAGAAGCGGTCCTCGGGGCCGAGGTCGCAGTGCAGGCCGAGTTGCTTGAGGTGCTCGACCAGGATGCCGCCCTGGGACTGGACGATGGCCTTGGGCAGGCCCGTCGTGCCGGAGGAGTAGAGCACCCACAGGGGGTGGTCGAAGGGCACCTGCTCGAAGACGGGGTCCGGGTCGGCCGAGGTCAGGGCCGACCACTCCAGGGCTCCCTGGGGTGCCTCGGTGCCGAGGAGCGGGATGTGGATCACTGCGCGCAGGGTGGGCAGCTCGTGGCGCAGTTCGGCGACGACCTCGCGTCGGTCGTGCTCCTTGCCGCCGTAGCGGTAGCCGTCGACCGTGAAGAGCACGACCGGTTCGACCTGCTGGAAGCGGTCGAGGACACTGCGGGCGCCGAAGTCGGGCGCACAGGACGTCCAGACCGCGCCTACGGCGGCTGTGGCGAGGAGGGCGACCACCGCCTGCGGGACGTTCGGGAGGTAGCCGCTGACGCGGTCGCCGGGGCGTACTCCGAGGGCGCGCAGTTCGGCGGCGAGGGAGCCGACCTGGCGGCGCAGCTCGGCCCAGGTGACGGGGCGTGGTTCGTGGGTCTCGTCGACGTGGAGGAGGGCCGGTTCGTCCGCGCGGCTGTCGGCCGCGCGCAGGGCGTGTTCGGCGTAGTTGAGGGTCGCTTCGGGGAACCACTGGGCACCCGGCATCGAGCGGTCGCCCAGCACGCGCGCGTAGGGGTGCGAGAAGCGGACGTCGAACCACTCGGTGACGGCTTTCCAGAAGGTGTCCAGGTCGTCGACGGACCAGCGCTGCAGGGCCGCGTAGCCGCCTTCGGCGGGGGCGCCGTGGTGTTCGGCGGCCCAGGCCTGGAACCTGGTGATCCGTGCCCGGGCGATGCGCCCGGGGTCGGGCTGCCAGAGCGGCTGGAAACGGTCGGTCGGCATGGTCGGCTCCCGGACTGTGCGCGTCGTGTGCGTCCTCCGCGCACGGGCTGGGGTGTGCGCGTGAGCGGCTGGCACGGACAATGCCATGTGATCGACTTCGGCACCAGGGTGCGCCCCACATAGTCCGTGTCGTGAAGATGTGGTCTTGGCACGGGTGAACGGCAGTTGAACGGCACCCGTTTGCGAGGCGGTCAGTGGCAGGGTGAGCAGCATGAACGGTCGTGACCTGGTGCGTTCGGTGAGAGCGGTGGCTTCGGTGGGGGCGGCGCAGGGTGTGCGTACCGTACGAGCAGCGTGGCGCAGGCACCGGGCCGACGCCACCGGGCTGCCGGCACGGGGGGCGGAGCGTGCGCGGGTGCCCGGGCTCGTGGAGGACGCGGAGCCGGGGCCGGGGGGCGGTGTCGTCCGGTTCAGCCGGTCGGAGCTGCGGATTCTGGTCGCCGTGAACGGGGCCGTGTTCTGGGGCTGGGACGGGGCGGAGCCCGAGCCGTCGTACGCGCTGGCCGGCCGCTGCCCGGAGCCCGATCCGCGTGCGGTCCTGGAGCCGGACAAGGACGGCGGCTGGCGTGTGGTGGCCGAGCGGGCGACGGTGGTGGTCTCGCGGCACGGTGCGGTGGAGGTGCTCACTCCGGGTGGTGTGAGCCTGCGGCGTGATCTGCCGCCGCGGTGGTGGGAGCCGGTCGGTGGTGGCCCGGCGCGCTGGATGCAGCGGTCCGAGGTAGGCGCCGACGCGCGGTTCTTCGGACTCGGGGGGCGTGCCTCGGGTCCTCGGCTGCCGGACGGGACGTACCGGCTGTGGAACACCGATCCGGGCCGTTCCTTCTCGCCTGGTGACGACCCGCTGTACATCACGATGCCGGTGCAGCTGGTGGTGTGCGACGGAGGTACGCATCTGGCGTTCCACGACAGCTCGTGGGACGGCACGGTGACGCTGCGGGAGGGCGAGGAGGGCGCGGGTTCCGGGCACGACCGTGCCGGGACGAGCGAGCTGCGGATGGACGGTGGTCCGCTGCGCTGCTGGGTGATGGTGGGCACTCCCGCGCGCGTGCTGCTCGCCTGGGCGTCGCTCACCGGGGCGCCCGCGCTGCCGCCCGCGTGGGCGCTCGGGCACCATCACGCGCGGTGGGGGTTCGGCAGCGAGCAGGAGGTGCGGCGGATCGTCACGGGATACCTGGAACACGGTCTGCCGCTGGATGCCGTGCACCTGGACATCGACCACCTGGAGGGACATCAGGTCTTCACCGTCGACCAGGACCGCTTCCCGAAGCTGTCCGTCCTGGCCGAGGAGCTCCGGCGGGACGGCGTCAGGCTGGTGTCGATCGTCGACCCGGCTGTGAAGGCCCTGCCCGGCCATGAGGTGTACGACGGTGGGACCACCGAGGACGCGTTCGTGAGGGGCGCCTCGGGGGGCGTGGTGGAGGGGGTCGCGTGGTCCGGGGAGGCGGTGTTTCCCGATTTCACGCACGCGCGTGTGCGTGCGTGGTGGGGCGGGCTCTACGAGGAGCGGCTCGCCCAGGGCTTCTCGGGCTTCTGGCACGACCTGAACGAACCCACGTCGTTCACCGCCTTCGGTGAGTCGACGCTGCCGCGGTCGGCCCGGCACTCCCTGGAGGGGCGGGGCGGTGACCATCGCGAGGCGCACAACGTGTACGCCCTGTGCATGGCCAGGGCGGCCTACGAGGGGCTGCGGAAGCTCGCTCCCGAGGAGCGGCCGTTCCTGTTCTCCCGCTCCGGATGGGCCGGCATGCAGCGCTACGGAGGGACGTGGTCGGGGGACGTGGCCACCGGCTGGCCGGGGCTGCGGGCCTCTCTGGCCCTGGTGATGGGGCTCGGGCTGTGCGGTGTCCCGTACTCGGGGCCTGACGTCGGGGGCTTCGACGGGGATCCGTCCCCCGAGCTGTACCTGCGGTGGTTCCAGCTGGGCGCTTATCTGCCGCTGTTCCGTACGCATGCGAGTCGGCGGGCGGGGCGCCGGGAGCCGTGGGAGTTCGGTGGCGATGTGCTGGAGCACGCGCGGGTGGCGCTCGTCGAACGCCGGCGGCTGCTGCCGTACTTCATGACGCTGGCGCATCTGGCGCGGCGTACGGGAGCGCCCTATGTGCGGCCTCTGTGGTGGACGGCGCCGGAGGAGCGGGCGCTGCGGGAGTGTCAGGACGCCTTTCTGCTGGGTGACAGCCTGCTGGTGGCGCCGGTGCTGGACCCGGGCGCCGACCGGCGTGCGGTGCAGTTGCCGCGGGGGCGCTGGTACGACACCGCGACAGGGCAGGCGTACGAAGGGCCGGGGAAGGTGCTGGTCGATGCGCCCCTGTCACGCATCCCCGTGTTGGCCCGCGCGGGTGCCGTGCTTCCGGTGCGTGGGGAGGACGGGGGGCTGGAACTGGAGGTGTGGGCGCCCGCCCTGGGGCGGACCGGGGGCGGGCTGGTGGTGCCGGACGGTGGCGACGGGTGGGACGAGCCGGAGATCGAGCGCTACACCGCTCGGTGGAGGGGCTCGCGGGTGGTCGTGGAGCGGGAGGGTGAGGACGGCGGGGGCGCGCCGCCCTATCCGGTGCGCGTCCGCGGGGCCGTGGAGCGGTGAGCTCAGATGTACCGGCCCTCGAACCAGGCCCGTACGGCCAGGGTGTGCAGGGGGAAGGCGAGTTCCTCGGGCCTGCGCAGGAGGTGCCAGCCCGCTGTCTCGTCCGTGGCGGCGGAGGAGGGCAGGCCCTCGGCGGGCCGCTCCGGCAGAAGACCGAACAGCAGCAGGTGTCCGTCGGGTGAGCTCATCGCGTCGGCGAGCCGTACGTCACGGCCGGCGGCGTCGATGCCGGTTTCCTCCCGGAGTTCTCGTATGACGGCCTGCCGCCAGTCCTCCCGGTCGTCGATGTAGCCACCGGGCAGGGCGATTCCCCCGCGCGCGGGGGCGATGGTTCGGGTGATGACGACCAGGGCGGTGCCCTGGGTGTCGTACACGGGCTGGAGGGCCACCGCGACCGGGAGTGGATTGCGGTAGGCCACGGCCCCGCACACCGGGCAGGTGCGGGGCCAGCCGGTGACGCCCTCTCCGTAGGGCGCTCCGCAGCTCGAACAGTGGGAGTTCGGCGCGGAGTTGGAAGCGGAGTGCTGATTCTCGGACACGCGGCGGACTGTAGCCGATCACGGAGAGGGCGCATCGAGCAGGCTGCTCAGTGAGCGCTGGTCAGCGACTTCCTGGAGACGGGGAAGTCGAAGTAGGTGTCCGGATAGACCTCGGGCTTGAAGGTGTAGTGCCACCATTCCTCTGCCAGGTTCACGAAGCCGAGCCCTTCCAGGGTGCTCTTGAGGAGCAGCCGGTTGTGGCGCTGTAGGCCCTGGATGCGGGGGTCGAGGGTGTGCGAGAGGGTGTCGAAGCAGTCGAATCCGGTCCCCATGTCGATCGAGTTGTCGGGGAACCGCTCGCCCTGGGGAGCGAAGCATGGCACCAGGGGCTCTCCGGGGCGGTAGGGCCGGGTCGGCTTCGCCGGGAGCTTGACGAGTGTGACGTCCAGGGTGGAACCGCGACTGTGGCCGGATTTCGCCGCGATGTACCCGTCGGCGAAGAGCCGGGTCTTGTCGACGTTCGGGTAGAACTCGTCCTTCATGGCCTCGTCGTCGAGATCCTCGGCCCAGCGGACGAAGTGGTCCACCGCCCGTTGTGGCCGGTAGCAGTCGTACACCTTGAGCGTGTAGCCCTGGCGCAGGAGCTTCCGCTGGGCCTTGTGGAGGGCTTCGGCGGCGGGGCGGGTGAGGATGCAGATGGGCTGCCGGTAGCCGTCGATGCGCTCGCCGACGCAGTTGTGCGGGGTGAAATAGCGCATCTCCTGGATGATCGTCGGGTCAACGCTTCTCAGCGCCACGAAGTCCTCCGGCGCTTTGGGATCGGTGCCGGCCCGAGCGGTCGCGGTGGGGGCGGTCGATGCCAGCAAGGCGGCGAACGCGGTGATCAGGGCCCGTGCCACGGTGGTGAGTCGTGTCATGCCCTGCGTCTATCAGGAGTGAGGGCGCCGGGGAAGGGGATCGCGGGCGGCACGGCAACTGCCCGACGGACCGGGGGGTCGTGGGCTGCCGATTTTCGGCCGGCCATGGCGCACATTTCCGACGGGTCGTCATGTCCGGTGCGCGGGGAGGGCGCTGTGGCGCGTGCACACAGACCTGTAGCGGCTCGGAGAGGAGGGCCCTGGCCGCGTTGGTGCGGGGTCATGCCGCAGCGCCCGGCCCTGAGCCATACGCTGCGTGATCGCCCCGGAATCCTGCGTGAACGTCTCATGAACTGCGCTTGGGCGTACGCCGGTGGCGTCAATCATGCTCCCGTGCACTCCTGGACGGACACTCTCCGCTTCGCCTTCCAACCGGTGGTCAATCTGACGACCGGCGCGGTCGCGGGGCTGGAGATACTCGCCCGGCCGGAGACCGGTGACATTCTTGGCGAGGCCCGCCGGGACCCCGGGCTCGACTGCCGGCTGGCGGTGTCGGCGGTTCGCGCGGCGGCGCGCAGGGAGACCTTGCTTCCGCTGTTCGTCAACGTGTTCGCCGGGACAGTCGCGGACCTCGGCGGGCTCCCGTCGCTGCATGACGCAGTGCGGGAGGCGGGGCGGCTGCCCTGGGAAGTCACGGTCGATCTCTGCCCGCCGTACACGCATGTGCCGCAGCAGGCTCTGCTGGAGGCGGTGGCCACGCTGCGCGGGCAGGGCTTCCGGATCTGCGCGGACGGGATCGGGGAGGGGGACGTGCCCTTGCGGCTGCTCTCGGACCTCTCCCCCGGCCTGCTGAAGCTGGACGCGTCGCTGCTGGCACGACCGGCGGTGGTGCGGTCGATGCGGACGCTGTGCGACGGGCTGGGGGCGCTCCTGGCCGTGGAGGGCGTGGAGACCGAGGGGCAGTGTGCGGCGGCGCTGGCGGGCGGGGCGCAGCTGGCGCAGGGGGAGCTGTTCGCACCGCCGGCGCGCCTGCCCGCCGCAGACGTCTACGTCCCGCCACGCTCCCCCGCCGAGGTGGCCGCTCCGCGAACCGGGCCGTCGGTGCGGGAGTTCGTCCGGCCGGCCGCTCTGCTGCCGGCCACCGCGTCCGCGGGGCAGGTGCGCGCCCTGCTGACAGGGTCGCCGGACGTGTCCGGGGTGCTGCTCGTGGACACCACCGGCGTGCCGGTCCGGTCGGTGCACCGCTCCCGCTTCCTGCTGTCGATGTCGGGGCGCTACGGACACGCCCTGTACGCCGACCGGCCCGCGGCCAAGCTCGGTGACCCACCGCGGACGGTGGGCGTCGACGCCACGGCCTGGGAGGTCCTGGACGTGGTAGCGGTCGGAGGGCAGGACCGTACGTCGGACGACGTTGCCGTGGTGGACGAGTACGGGCGATGTGTGGGGGCCGTGCGGCTCGCGGACCTCGTGCGGGCGCTGGCGGAGACACGGGTGGAGGAGGCGGCGGGGCTCAATCCGCTGACGCGGCTGCCCGGCTCGGACGCGATCACCGGCGAGGTGGACCGGCGGATCGCTGCGGGTCGGGCGTTCGCGTTGAGCTGGCTGGACGTCGACCACTTCAAGCAGGTCAACGACGGGGCCGGCTTCGCGGCGGGCGACGAGCTGATCCGGGCGGTGGGCCGGGCGCTGCAACGGGCCGCGACGGAGGGAGCGCGCGTGGGGCACATCGGCGGGGACGACTTCCTGGTGCTCGCCGATCCGGACGGTCTCGATCCGCTGGCCGCTTCCCTGCTGGACGCCGACTGGTCGGCCGGGGGCCGGCCGGTCACGCTGTCCCTCGCGACGTTGCTGTGCACGCCGGGCAGTGTGACCGACCACCGGCAGGCGGCTGCCTGCCTGGCTCCGCTGAAGAAGGCGGCGAAGGCGTTGCACGGGGCGAGTTGGGTGCTGGGCCGGGCGGGCGTGCCGGGCCATGAGGCCCGCAGGGGCTCGCGACCGGCGCCGGCGTCGGCGGGGTGCGGGGTGGCGGCCGAGACGGGCGTGCAGGGCGTCTGAGGCGTGTGGGAGACGCTGATGCGGCTGCGGCTGCGGCCCGAACGGGCTCGTCTGCCACGGCTGCGGCTGCGGCTGCGGCTGCGGCTGCGGCTGCGGCTGCGGCTGCGGCTGCGGCTGCGGCCCGAACGGGCTCGTCTGCGGTCCCGGCGTGGGTCCTCGCCGACGAGATCCAGGCCCGGCCGCCCGCGCCCTCAGCGGGGCCCTGACAGGCCGGTCTTTGATCGGCGGGGTGCAGACAGTCGGGCCCTGATCGACAGTCCGGATCCGCGGCGTACGCGGCCCATGGACAACTGCGCCAGGAGGGCTCGGCGCACGGGATTGCGGCGCTGTCGAGGTCGTGCCTGGGGCGGCCGGCACACGGCTCGTCCGGGGCGTTCCGCGGCGGTCACGGCCCCGCGGAACTCCTGCGGTTGAGAAACCGCCAGGTCAGGTGAATCCTGGACACTAGCAAGCGAGGAGTCAGGTGCGGCCGGGCTTTCGCCCCAGGCGGAGCCCGGCGGAGGCCGGACACCATCAGCCAAGCCTCGCGCGGCTCACCGAGGCCCGCGCGGGTCCGGAACAGATCTGAACATCGACCCGACCGGGCGCCGCCATGGCCGAGCAACCGGCCCGTCGGCCCGGCGCGAGCCCGGCGCCGTCGGATGGCCGTCAACCGTTGCGGTCGGCGACCTTGACGCCCCTTGGGTGCCGGTGAACACTTCCGGTGTCAGTCGACATCGCCGTACATACGCGGCGTATTCCGGCACTGCGGCGCGTGGATGCGCTGCGCCAAGGCCCTTTCCCCCACGGGCGATTCGGCTGCGACGGCACGCTCGTCACGGATGCCGGGCGGGGCGCGGAACCCCTGCCTCCGGCTGAAGTAGCCACGGGAAACGCACCCTGCAGGTGAGAACCGGGGCCGATCGTCCCGGGCCAGGGCTGAGGAGCCGCCATGACTAACGGAGACATTTTCGTCGGCGAGATGATCGGCACGGCGATTCTGGTCCTGTTCGGTGCCGGCGTGTGTGCCGCCGTCACCCTCAGATTCTCGAAAGCGCGAGCCGCCGGATGGGTGGTGATCGCGTTCGGCTGGGGCTTCGGCGTGCTGGCAGGCGCGTACACCGCCGCTCCCCTCTCCGGGGGACACATCAACCCGGCGGTCACGCTGGGTCTGGCCGTCGACACGGGCGTGTGGGACAAGGTCTGGATCTACCTGCTCGGGCAGATCGTGGGCGCCATGCTGGGCGCGGTCCTCGCCTACTTGATCTACTTCGCCCAGTTCCAGGCAAACGTGCGGAAGACGGGCACCACCGAAGGCACGGTGGACGAACCGGTTCCCACCCTGGGCATCTTCTCCACCATCCCTGAGATCCGGAACCCGGTCGCCAACCTGATGACGGAGATCCTGGCGACCATCGCCCTGGTGCTGCCCATCCTGGCCTTGGTGGGTGACGACAGGGTCGTCCAGGGAGTCGGCATCGGCCCGATCCCGGGCGAAGCCGCGGGGATCTACGGCTCCGGCATCTCGATCCTGCTGGTGTCCCTGCTGGTCGTAGGCATCGGCCTGTCGCTCGGTGGGCCCACCGGATATGCGATCAACCCGGCTCGTGACCTCGGTCCGCGCATCGTGCACCAGTTCCTGCCGATCCCGAACAAGGGAACCACCGACTGGGGGTACGCGTGGGTCCCGGTGATAGGGCCTGCGGTCGGCGGCATTCTCGGGGCGCTCATCTACAACGCAGCCTTCTGACCAGCCGAAGGGGTAGCCATGACGGACAACTCCGCGAAGTACGTCGCAGCCATCGACCAGGGCACCACGTCGAGCCGCTGCATCGTCTTCGACCAGAACGGCGCGATCGTCGCCGTGGACCAGCGTGAGCACCGCCAGATCTTCCCGAAGCCCGGCTGGGTGGAGCACGACGCCACCGAGATCTGGTCCAAGGTGCAGGCGGTGGTGGCAGGGGCGATCGCGAAGGCCGGCCTGAGGGCCGACCAGCTGTCCGCGATGGGGATCACCAACCAGCGCGAGACGACCCTCCTGTGGGACCGCTCCACGGGCAAGCCGGTGCACAACGCCATCGTCTGGCAGGACACGCGGACGGCGGCGCTCTGCAATCAGCTGGGTGGCTCGGACGGGCAGGACCGCTTCCGCGAGCAGACGGGTCTGCCGCTGGCCACCTACTTCTCGGGGCCCAAGGCGGCCTGGCTGCTCGACAGCGTGCCCGACCTCCGGGCGCGTGCCGAACGCGGCGAGATCGCCTTCGGCACGATGGACTCCTGGCTGATCTGGAACCTCACGGGCGGCACGGACGGCGGGCAGCACGTCACCGACGTGACCAACGCCGGACGCACCATGCTGATGAACCTGGAGACCCTCCAGTGGGACTCCTCGATCCTCTCGGCCATGAACATCCCCGAGGCCATGCTGCCCGAGATCCGCTCCTCCTCCGAGGTGTACGGCACGGCCGTCGGCCAGCTCGCGGGTGTGCCGGTGGCCTCCGCGCTGGGCGACCAGCAGGCGGCCGTGTTCGGACAGGCCTGCTATGACGTGGGCACCGCCAAGAACACGTACGGCACGGGAAGTTTCCTGCTGCTCAACACGGGCGACCGCCCGGTGGCGTCGAAGAGCGGACTGCTGACGACGATGGGGTACAAGATCGGCACTGAGGCGCCGGTCTACTGCCTGGAGGGCGCGATCGCCATCACGGGCGCGCTGGTGCAGTGGTTCCGGGACCAGCTCGGCATCATCCGGACGGCCGACGAGATCGAGCCTCTCGCGGCGAGCGTGGAGGACAACGGCGGCGCGTACATCGTTCCGGCGTTCTCGGGCCTGTTCGCGCCGTACTGGCGCTCCGACGCACGTGGTGTGATCACCGGCCTGACCCGGTACGTCACGAAGGCGCACCTCGCGCGCGCGGTGCTGGAGGCGACGAGCTGGCAGACCCGTGAGGTCGTCGACGCCATGTACCAGGACTCCGGGGTGCACATCACCACCCTGAAGGTCGACGGCGGCATGACCAAGAACAACCTGCTCATGCAGCACCAGGCAGACGTGCTCGACGTCCCGGTGGTCCGGCCGAAGATCTCCGAGACGACCTGCCTGGGCGCCGCGTACGCGGCCGGTCTGGCCACCGGTGTGTGGAACGACCTGGACGAACTCAAGGCGCACTGGCAGAAGGACGTGGAGTGGACTCCGGACATGGAGGCGTCGGTGCGGGACCGTGAGTACCACAACTGGCGCAAGGCCGTGGAGAAGAGCTTCGGCTGGGAGGAGGGCGACAGCTGACCACGCGCGCGTGGAGCGTCCTTTCCGACGGCGGCCCGTACCCCGGTCGGCGGGGGTACGGGCCGCGTACGCCGGCCGGGCTCGTCAGCCGGTGACGGCCTCGCGTCAGCCGGTGACGGCCTCGCGTCGGTCGGCCGCGTAGGCCATGGCGTGCTGGACGACGCCGATGAGTGCCTCCTTGACCGACTCGCGGTCGCGGGCGTCGCACATCATGAGCGGCACGCCCTCGTCCAGGTCGAGGGCCTGGCGGACGTCCTCGATCGGGTAACGGGGAGCGCCCTCGAAGCAGTTGACGCCGACGAGGAAGGGGATCGAGCGCCGTTCGAAGTAGTCGACGGCGGCGAAGCAGTCCTCCAGGCGGCGGGTATCGGCGAGGACGACGGCACCGAGTGCGCCCTCGGAGAGCTCGTCCCACATGAACCAGAACCGCTCCTGGCCGGGCGTGCCGAAGAGGTACAGCACGAGGTCCTCGCGGAGGGTGATACGACCGAAGTCCATGGCCACGGTCGTGGTGTGCTTGCCCTCCACGCCACTGGTGTCGTCGACCGGGCGCCCGGCCTCGGTGAGCAGCTCCTCGGTGCGCAGCGGCCTGATCTCGCTGACCGCGCCGACGAGCGTGGTCTTGCCCACGCCGAAGCCGCCGGCCACCAGGATCTTGAGCGTGACGGGCTCGACCGGAGGCTTGCCGCGCTCAGAACGCCCGAAGATCATCGATCTCTTCTCCTGCTTGATGGGGGTCGGGCGACGGCGGGCCGTAGCCTCCGCCGCCGGGGGTTTCGATGACGAGTACGTCGCCGGTGACGAGGTCAGCGGAGTCGCTGCCGCCGAGTGCGGTCACCGTGCCGTCGGCGTGCTCCACCCGGTTGGCGCCGAGAGCGCCGGGCTCGCCACCCGCCATGCCGTACGGCGGGACCCGGCGGTGCTGGGACAGGGTGGAGACGGTCATGGGTTCGAGGAAGCGGATGCGGCGTACCGCGCCGTCCCCGCCGTGCCACCGTCCGGCGCCGCCGCTCCCGCACCGGACGGCGAACTCCTCGAGGCGCACGGGCAGTCTCCACTCCAGGACCTCGGGGTCGGTGAGGCGGGAGTTGGTCATATGGGTCTGGACGACGGGTGCGCCGGAGAAGCCGTCGCCCGCGCCGGAGCCTGAGGCAACGGTTTCATAGTACTGGTGCTGCTCGTTGCCGAAGGTGACGTTGTTCATGGTCCCGGAGCCCTCGGCCTGGACGCCGAGCGCCGCGTAGAGGGCGCCGGTGACGGCCTGGGAGGTTTCGACGTTCCCGGCGACCACGGCTGCGGGCGGCTCGGGGGCGAGCAGGCAGCCGGGCGGGACGACGATACGCAGGGGGCGCAGACAGCCGTCGTTGAGGGGGATGTCGTCGGCGACGAGGGTGCGGAAGACGTAGAGGACGGCTGCGTTGACGACCGAGAAGGGGGCGTTGAAGTTGGTGGGCAGTTGCGCGGACGTGCCGGTGAAGTCGATCGTCGCGGAACGGTTCCGGCGGTCCACGCGCACGGCCACGCGGATGACGGCGCCCGAGTCGGTCTCATAGGCGTATTCGCCGTCGCCGAGGGCGCCGATGACGCGGCGTACGGCCTCTTCGGCGTTGTCCTGGACGTGCCTCATGTAGGCCTGGACTACGTCGAGGCCGTAGTCCTCGATCATGCGGCCGACCTCCTCGACACCCTTGTGGTTGGCGGCGATCTGGGCGCGCAGGTCGGCGAGGTTGGTCTTCGGGTTGCGGGAGGGGTAGGTCGCTTCGGTGAGGAGGCGGAGAGTCTCGTCCTCGCGGAAGCGGCCGTTCTCGGCGAGAAGCCAGTTGTCGAAGAGGACGCCCTCCTCCTCGATGGTGCGGCTGCCCGCGGGCATGGAGCCGGGGGCGATGCCGCCGATCTCGGCGTGATGGCCGCGCGAGGCGGCGTAGAACAGGATCTCCGGGTCGCTTCCCGCCCTTCCTGCCCTGTCACTCTCCGTGGCGGCCGGCGGTGGGGTGTCGAAGACCGGCGTGATCACGGTGACGTCCGGCAGATGGGTGCCGCCGTGGTACGGGTCGTTGACGGCGTAGGTGTCTCCGGGGCGCATGCGGGAGCCGCGCCGACGGATGACCTCCTTGACACTCGTGCCCATCGAGCCCAGGTGGACGGGGATGTGATGGGCGTTGGCCACCAGGTTTCCGTCCGGGTCGAAGAGGGCGCAGGAGAAGTCCAGGCGCTCCTTGATGTTGACGGACTGGGCGGTGGATTCGAGGCGGGCGCCCATCTGCTCGGCGATCGACATGAACAGGTTGTTGAAGACCTCAAGCAGAACCGGGTCGACTTTCGTGTCGAGATCGGAACTCTGCGTAATCGCGGCGCGTTCCATGACCAGATGCCCGTCGTCGGTCGCCGCGGCCCGCCAGCCGTCGTCGACGACGGTCGTCGAGCCGGCTTCGGTGATGACCGCCGGGCCGGTGACAGTGTCGCTGGGGGGAAGGTCCTCGCGGCGGTGGAGGGGCACGTCGCGCCAGGCACCGCCGGTGTGGAGGCGGACGGTGCGCGGCGCCGCGGGGCTGCCGTCCGTGGTGGCTCCGTAGGGGGCGAGAGCGGAGAGATCGGGGGATTCTGTGATGCCGGTGGCTTCGACGGAGAGGGCTTCGACGACGATCGGGCGGTCGAGCGTGAAGGAGTACGTGGCGCGATGACGGTCTTCGAAGGCTCGCCGCATCTTCTCGGGCTCGGTCAGCTCGACGGTGAGGGTCGTGTCGGTGCCGTCGTAGCGGAGCTCCGCGCGACGGGTGACCTCGATGCGTTCCTCGGGGACGTCCTCGGCGAGGAGTTCGGCGCGCGCCGCCGCTTCGAGGTCTTCGGCGGTCTTGCGGACGCCGGGCATGGAGACGGGTTCCAGGGGTGCCTCGACGGACTGCTCGCGCATGGCGGTGGTGTCGGCGAGACCGATGCCGAGTGCGGACAGGACTCCGGCCATGGGGGGCACGAGGACGGTGCGGATGCCGAGGGAGTCGGCGACCATACAGGCGTGCTGGCCGCCGGCCCCTCCGAAGGTGGTGAGGGCGTAGCGGGTGACGTCGTGGCCCTTCTGGACGGAGATCCGCTTCACGGCGGAGGCGATGTTGGCCACGGCGATCTGCAGGTAGCCCTCGGCGACCTGTTCTGGCGTGCGGTCGTCGCCGGTCTGCTCGCCGATCTCGCGGGCGAGGGCGGTGAAGCGGTCCCGGACGAGTGTCTCGTCGAGGGGCTGATCGCCGTCGGGTCCGAACACCTTCGGGAAGTGAGCGGGCTGGATCCGGCCGAGCATGACGTTGGCGTCGGTGACGGCGAGCGGTCCGCCGCCGCGGTAGCAGGCGGGCCCCGGGTCCGCGCCCGCCGAGTCCGGCCCTACGCGGTAGCGGGAGCCGTCGAAGTGCAGGACGGACCCGCCACCAGCCGCGACGGTGTGGATGTCCAGCATGGGGGCGCGCAGCCGGACGCCGGCGATCTGACTGGTGAAGACGCGCTCGTACGCGCCCGCGAAGTGGGAGACGTCGGTGGAAGTCCCGCCCATGTCGAAGCCGATGACCCGGTCGAAGCCGGCGAGCTGCGACATACGGGCCATGCCGACGATGCCTCCGGCCGGCCCGGACAGGATGGCGTCCTTCCCGCGGAACTGCCCCGCTGCGGTGAGGCCGCCATTGGACTGCATGAACATCAGCCGTACGCCTTCGAGCTCGTCGGCGACCTGTCGGACGTAGCGGCGCAGCACGGGCGAGAGGTAGGCGTCGACGACGGCGGTGTCCCCGCGGGGGACGAGTTTCATCAGGGGGCTGGCCTCGCTGGAGAGCGAGATCTGCGGGAAGCCGACGCGGGCGGCGAGTTCCCCGACGGCCTGTTCGTGGGCCGGGTGGAGGTGGCTGTGCATGCAGACCACCGCGACGGCGCGGATCCCGTCCTCGTACGCCTCCTGCAGTGGCCCGGCGAGGGCCTCCGGGTCGGGAACCCGCAGGACGGTGCCGTCGGCGGCGATGCGCTCGTCGACCTCGACGACCCGCTCGTACAGCAGCTCGGGCAGCTCGATGCGGCGGGCGAAGATGCTCGGGCGGTTCTGGTAGGCGATGCGCAGGGCGTCGCGGAAGCCGCGGGTGATGAGCAGCAGGGTGCGCTCGCCCTTGCGCTCCAGGAGGGCGTTGGTGGCGACGGTCGTCCCCATGCGCACGCTGTCGACGGGCTCGCCGGAGCCGGCCAGCAGGGTGCGGACGCCCTCGACCGCGGCGTCGGCGTAGCGCGCGGGGCTGTCCGAGAGCAGCTTGTGCGTGAGCAGCCGGCCGTCCGGGCGCCGGGCGACAACGTCGGTGAAGGTGCCGCCTCGGTCCACCCAGAACTGCCAGCCAGTCACGTCAGTACCCCGCTTCCGCGCTGCTCACAGCGCCCGGAGGCCGTTGATCACGTCGCGCAGAATACTCTCGTCCGGCAGTTCGGCAGGGGGTACGGGCCGGTTCACATGGACGAATTCCGCATCCACGAGATCTCCGACGAGGACCCGTACCACCCCGATCGGCAGGTCGAGTTCCGCTGCGAGTTCGGCGACCGACTGCGGGATGTCGCGGCACAGTCCGACGATGTCCACATGCTCCGGGGAGAGCATGTGGTCGGCTTCCGGATCGTCCGCATGTGGCTCCGTGACCACGACCGCGATCAGGTCAAGGCGGTGCTGGCCCTGACTGCTGGTGCGGCCGCGGGTCATGGCGTACGGGCGGACGACCGGTCCGGCATCGTCGTCGAACCAGTGGCTTCTTCCCTGACCGTCAGCGCTCATGTCATCCCACTACCCGCCTGCGGGCAGATCGGTGCGCGGAGCGGCGGCCAGATGCACGCCCACTCGCTTCACGAGGAGCGTCATCTCGTAGGCGACCTGGCCGACGTCGGAGTCGGCGTCCGAGAGGACGGCGAGGCAGCTGCCGTCACCGGCGGCCGTCACGAACAGGAAGGCGTCGTCGAGCTCGACAACCGTCTGGCGGACGTTGCCGGCCTCGAAATGACGCCCCACACCCTTGGCGAGGCTGTGGAACCCGGAGGCGACGGCGGCCAGGTGCTCGCTGTCCTCCCTGGTCAGGTCCTTGGACACGCCCGTCGGCAAACCGTCGCCGGAGAGCACGAGGGCCTTGCGGATGCTCGCGACACGGTCCACCAGGTCGTCGAGGAGCCAGTTCAGCTCCCCCTTGATGGTCGCGGTGTGGCCGGTCGCCTTCGGTGCGGTCATCGACCGTCCCCCTCTGTCGTTCCTTGTGGTGCTGCGCCGCTGTGGGCTGAGTCGCCCTCGGCGTTCTCCTCACGGCCACGCTGCCAGCCACGCTGGAGCGATGCCATGCGGCTGCGTACTTCCTCGGCGTCGCGTTCGACGGGCTCGGCCCTGTCGTCGGTACGCGGCTCCGAGCTCCGCTTCAGTTGCGGGGCCAGGTTGGCCTGGCGGACACGCCGGGGCAACGGCGCGGAGCCGGAGCCGGGCGGTGGTGCGGAACCGGTCTGCCGGGGCGCGGCGCCGGAGCCTGTCCCGTGGCCCGAGGGCCTGTCGGTGACCTGCGACGTGGGGCCGGAGCCGTGGTCCGGTCCGTCCGGGCCGCTCGAGGCGATCTCCGCGCGGCGGGTCCGCGAGGGCAGAGCGGACGGCTCGGATCGGTCACCGGCGGCGCTGCCGGGCGAGGCCGGGGATTCCGTGTGGTTCTCGTCGCGGCCGGCCGATCCGATGCCACGGCGGGCGGATTCCGTCCCGCGGCGGCGCGCCGGCAGCGGCGGCGCGTCCGGCAGGGCGTCCCCGCGTCGGCTGCCGTCCGCGGAGCCCTCGCCGGGGCGCCGGGCCGGAAGGGGGGACGCGGGCTCGGGTCCCGGCCGGCCGGTGGCCCGGCCGCTCGTGGGCTCCTCGCCCCGGCGGCGCTGCGGGAGGGCGGAGGTGGGGCTGGACTCCGTTCGGCCGGTGGCCGTGGTGGTCTCCTCGTCCGTCTTCCCCCGCCGGGGGCGCTGCTCGGTGACCGGGCGCCCGTGCGAGCTGACCAGCTTGGGGGTGTGGCGGCGGGGCAGCTGGACGGGAGCGCTCAGCTCCTCGTCGCTGTCGCTCCGGTCCGCCGCGCCCCGGGCATCGGCGCTCTGCCGGCGCGGGTCGGTGCGGCGGCCCGCCGTCTCGTCCGAGGCGCGGGTGAGGGAGTGGCGGGGGCGGAACAGACCGCCGTGTTCACTGTCCTCGTCCTGGATGGCGCCGGGGAACTCCCCGATGGTCTCCAGGTCGACGGGGGCCTCCAGCTCGACAGGGCCGTCCAGCAGGGAGGCGGGCAGGCCGGTGCGCTGCGCAGGTGCCTGGGACAGCGCGGCACGGCGGCTGTCCTGCGGCTCGCTGTCCGGGGCCAGCTGGGGGCGGTCGAGCCGGAACCCGATGCCGTTGGTGTCCGGGACGTCGTCGGTCAGCAGGGCGTCGGGGATGAAGACCACTGCGGTCGTGCCGCCGTACGGGGAGGGCTGCAGGGAGACCCGGACGTTCTGGCGCTGGGCGAGACGGCTGACCACGAACAGACCGAGCCGGTCGGTGTCGGACAGCTCGAACTCCGGCGTCTCGGCGAGCCGGAGATTGGCGTCCAGCAGCGCTTCGGCGGCCATGCCGAGACCACGGTCGTGGATCTCCAGGGTGAAGCCGTTGGCGACACGCTCGCCGAGAACCTGCACGGCGGTGTGCGGCGGCGAGAACACTGTGGCGTTCTCCAGGAGTTCGGCCACGAGATGCGTGAGGTCCGCGACGGCCGGGCCGCTGATGGCGATGCGCGGAAGGCGGCGGACCTCGATGCGTTCGTAGTCCTCGACCTCGGCGACGGCGGCGCGCACGACGTCCATGAGCTGGACGGGCTTGCGCCACTGCCGGGAGGGCGCGGCGCCGGAGAGGATCACGAGGCCCTCGGCGTGCCGGCGCATGCGGGTGGTGAGGTGGTCGAGGCGGAACAGGTCGGCGAGTTCCTCGGTGTCCTCGGTCCGGCGTTCCATGGCGTCGAGCAGGGTGAGCTGCTTGTGGAGCAGGACCTGGCTGCGGCGCGCGAGGTTGACGAAGACCTCGGAGACGCCTGCGCGCAGCTCGGCCTGCTTGACGGCGGCCTCGACGGCGGCGCGCTGCAGGGTGTTGAGGGCCTGGCCGACCTCACCCATCTCGTTCTTGTCGTATTCGAGGCGCGGGACCTCGGTCTCGACGTCGACCTGCTCGCCCGCGGAGAGGCGGCGCATGACGCTGGGCAGGCGCACTCCGGACGCCTCGTGTGCCTCCAGACGCAGCTGCCGCAGATCGCGGATGAGGGTGCGGCCGACGCGTACGGACAGGAAGAGGGAGAGCAGCAGCGCGATCAGGCCGAGTGCGCCGGCGATGACCGCCTTGGCGATGACGCCTACGGCGACGGGGTGGACGCGGTCCTGGTAACGGTCGTTGGCCTGGTCGTTGAGGGTGCCGAGCTCGTCGAGCACGTTACCGGCGGCGCTGTCCCAGCCCTTGGCGGAGATACCGCGGGGGGTTCCGGCCCCGGAGGAGACGGCGGCTTCCTCGGCCACGCGCAGGGGGGCGGAGGAGGCGTTCTTCCAGAAGCTCTGGTAGCGGTCCCGCTCCGCAACGGGCAGCAGCGGCAGGTTGACGTCGTACATCAAGGTGCGCTGGGCCACGAGGTCGGAGATGTCCCGCTCTTCGGAGTGGGAGATCCTGCCGACGATCAGGGCGGAGCCGAGGAGGGCGTCCTCGCGGGAGAGCAGTTCGCGGGCGCGGGCGAGATTGACCAGCGCGCGGTACTGCTTGTCCAGTTCGACGTTGTCGACCACGTGCAGATTGGCGAGCAGGACGTAGCAGGGGTCGACGAGCCGGTTGTAGAGGTCGAGGGCCTGGCTGCGGTTGACGGTGCCGTCCTCGACACTGCGGCGCAGCGACTCGATGCCGTCGAAGGCGTCCAGAACGGCGGTCAGCCGCTCGTCGGTGTCCGCGCCCATGGCGTCGCGCACATCGGGGTTGCGGGCGTTCTCACGGATGCTGCTGACGGCCTTGTCGGTGGCGGTCCGGCTGCGCCGGAGCGCGGCGAGCCCGTCGGAGGCGCGGGGGTCGGCGAGGTGGACGAGGGTCTGGCGGCGTTCCTCCTGGAGGACGCGAACGGTGTCCTCGATGGGGTAGCCGATCTTCTCCACCACGGACGACACGTTGAACAGGTCGCCCGCCTCACGTCCCGTGAGCACGGTGGCGAAGGCCCAGATCGCGGTCAGGGACACCAGCGGCACGAGAAGCAGCGCCACGATCTTCCGGCGGATGGACTTCCCGCGAAAGCGCATGGCCTCCCCCAGCTCGGGCCCCCGGCTACCGGGGGTACACATGTGCGTCAACAAACGGCGCGAGCCTACTACCGACCCACAGGGAACTCGAAAGCCGGTCCGGAACATGAACTTCCGCGCCAGCCACGCGGCGTGGCGAGTTGTCCGGGCATTGCGGGAGTTGTCTCCCCGAAACCGGTGGTCGTGGCGCGGACCAATCCCCGGACTTCGCCAGGACGGTTGGCTGAAACTTTTCGTTTCCCGGGAATCTTCGTGACGAGTTGTTCGTCCTTCCTTACGGGAAACGGGGGCGGAATCGGCCACAGGAGCCGCGTCCCGCATCTGGGCGGCGTAAAACAGCGCAAGCCGGGCAGCCACTGGGGAGCACGGGTCTACGGATGCGAGCGAGCGGTCTGCTGGCGGTGGGGAGTGACACGGTGATGGGCACGGCGGAACGGCGCGGTGCGCCCAGGACGAGTGGGGCGCAGCTGACGGGGCATCGGGATCCCGAGGCGACCGATCGCGACATCCCCGGGGGCGTGGCGGCCCCCTCGGGAGGGGAGACGGAGGGCCTGACGCACGAGGTGGGCCGCGGCGCCAGGGAACAGCAGCACTACCGGCCCCTGTGGGTCGAGGAGCCCGCGCGCCGGCGTCGCTTGCCGGATCCGGTGCGGACGGCGGCCGTACGAGCGGTCCTCCTCATAGCCGTGACAGTGCTCCAGGCGATGGTGGCCTTCCTGTGCACGATGGCCGGGTCCTGGCTGGCGTTCCCGATGGTGATCAGCAGTGTGGTCAGCACGATCGCGGCCACCTGGGGTGCGCTCGACGTGTGGGTGACCCGCCAGGTCTGGAACCAGCGCAACGGGGTGGTGTCCGTGCCGAGCAGCACGGCGCGGGCCCTGCGGCGCGAGCGGCGCCGGACCCGGCGGCAGGAGCGGGCCGCCGAGCGGGCCCAGGCGCGGATACGCCGCCGGGGTGGGGCCGGGCAGTTGTCCCACTCGTAAGACCCGTTGCGACGGGGGCGGGGCGACCGGGCGCGGGCGAGCGGCGGCTGGGCCAGGCCAGAACCGCCGCCTCCTCGCCTTGGGTCCGACTGCGCCCACTCCTCACCCTGGGACCAACTGTGCTCACTCCGACCAGCGGTACGTGGCGCGGAGTTCGGCTGAGGGGCGTCGTGGTGCCCTGCGGCGGGCTGCGCGGCCCGGACCGGCACGACGCTGCCTGAACTCATCGAAGCGGTAGGACGGGTGCGGAGCCGGGTGCGGAGTGGGTTGCGGAGTGGGGCAGTCACCAGCACTCCGCCTCGGTCCTCGGCCGTCGCGCCGGCCTGCTAGTTGACGCTGCCGCAGATCTCGTCGTTCTTCCGGTTCCTGGGGGACGGCACCGGTACGTACGACGTGGCGACCAACGCGGTCATCCTGGCCGCGGTGTTGATCCTGTTCACGACCCTCGTGAACGCCTTCGGCGTGAAGTCGATGGCACGGATCAACACGGCGGGCGTGTTCATCGAGTTGACCGCCACCGTCGTTCTGATCATCCTCTTCGCGGTCCACATACGCGTGGTCCGCAGGTCGTCATGGAGACGCACGGCACCGGCTCGGGGTGCGGAAACGGCTACCTGGGCGCCTTCCTGGTGGCCTCGCTGGCCTCGGCGTACGTCATGTACGGCTTCGACACCGCCGCCTCGCTCGGCGAGGAGCCCCTGGACCCGACCAGGAACGCGCCGCGTGCGATCATCCGGGCGATCGTGGCGTCCTTCGTGCTCGGCGGTCTGATCCTGCTGCTCGCGCTGATGAGCGTGTCCAGCCTCAAGGGCGAGAAGCTGTCCAAGGACGGCCTGCAGCACATCGTGCTGGACGTGCTCGGCCCGACGGCCGGCAAGGCGATGCTGTGGTGTGTGTGCTGATCGCGGTGACGGTGTGCGCCCTCGCCGTGCACACGGCAGCGGTCCGGCTGGCGTTCGCCATGGCTCGCGACAACAACCTGCCCGCGTCCTCGGTGCTGGCCAAGTGCCATCCGCGGGTTCCAGACACCGGTCCTGCCGACCGTGATCATCACGATCCTGGCTCTGGCGATCCTGGTGGTCAACATCCGCCAGTCGCGGATCTTTCAGCCGCAGATATTCACGGTCGTCACCAGCATCGGCATCATCATGATCTGCCTGAAGTACCTGGGCGTCACGGTGCCGCTGCTGGTCGCCCGGCTGCGCGGGACGTGGCAGCCCGCGGGTGAGGGCCGGTCCTCGCTGGGCCGCTGGGGTCTGCCGGTCAACATTCTGGCCGTCCTGTGGGGGGCGCCATGACGCTCAACCTGATCTGGCCGCGCGCCACGGTCTACAACGCCGCGGCTCCCTACCACGGGTACCTGCGCTGGGGCGCGGTGCTGTTCGTCGCCGTCATCGCGGGTGGCGGCTTCGCCCACTACTGGTTCGTCCAGCGGCACCGGACCGGTGTGCTCGCCGAGCACCGTCCCGAGGCCCCGGCCACCGCTCCCGTCGCCGCGCCGACGGCCGGCTGACCGCCGGCCACGGACCGCTGGCCACTGGCTGCTGGCCACTGGCCACTGGGTGCTGGGTGCTGGCCGCTGGCCACTGGGTGCTGGGTGCTGGCCGCTGGCCACTGGGTGCTGGGTGCTGGCCGCTGGCCGCTGACCGCTGACCGCCCGGTTCTAGGAAACCGGGCGCTTGTACATCCTGGTCGCCGTGATCTCGCTGTGTACGGCTTCCCCGGCGGGAGCCTCACGCGGCAGGCCCGGGCGGAGGTGCTCCTCGACGCTGATGTACTTGAGGCCCGCCCTCAGGTCGGCGTCATTGCGCATGCGGATGACCAGGGGGAACTCGGCCAGCGCGGTGGTGTCGAACAGGCCCGTGGTGTACAGGAGCTGGACGCCCAGGGCGTCCGACACCGCCCGCTGGAGTTCCAGCAGGTACGTGGCGTTGGCGCGGCCGATGGGGTTGTCGAGGAACAGTGTGCCGGCGTGCCGGTGCTTGTCGCGGCCCCGGTCGTTCGAGCGCAGCGCGGCCATCGTGCAGTAGAGGGCGATGGCGGCGGTGAGGAGCTGCCCGCCGGAGAAGACGTCGCCCATCTGCCCGACGGGGACGCGCTCGGCGCGCAGCACCGCGTCCGGCTTGAGGATCTCGACGGCGACGCCCTTGGGCTGCAGGGCGGCGGCGACGCCCCGCAGCAGCAGGGACATGCCGTCGCGGCGCAGGTCGGAGTTCTTCTTGACGGCGGCGCGGGTGGCTTCGTCGATGACCTCGCCGAGCCGCTCGGTGAGCGTGGCCTGGTCGGGCTCCTCGAAGCGGATGCGGAGGAACTCCTGCCCGGACCATTCGCCGAGGCCCTCGGGCAGCCGGGAGAGCCGCTGGGCGGAGCGCAAGGTGGCCAGGGCCGACTCGACGAGGCCGCGCAGGCGGTCCACGATCGAGTCGCGGTTGCGCTCCAGCTGCTCCAGCTCGTCGGTCAGGACACGGAGCCGGGGCGCGAAGGCGTCCGCCCACTTCTGGGCGTGCTCGGGCAGCGTGGAGGCGGGCAGTTCGCGGATCTGCTGGCGGGCCGGGGTGCGGACCTGCTCGTAGCGCGTGGAGTTGGCGTGCCGGACGAGGATGTCGCTCGCCTCGCGGACGGCGGCCTCGGCGGCGGAAAGGTCGGCGGCGCAGCCGCGCAGGGAGCGGCGGGCCTCGGCGGCCGCCTGCCGGGCCTCCTCCGTGGTGCCGGGGTAGGGCTCGGGCTCTTCGTGCTGCTCGTCCGTGGTGTGCTCGCGGAGCAGGTCGCGGAGCATGGCGGCGATCTCGTCGAAGCCGCTTGCCGCGTCCTCGGCGGCGCGGTGGGCGTCGAGGAGTTCGGCGTGTGCCTCCCGGGCCCGGTCGAGCGCCTCGGTGTGGGAGGCGAGTTCGGCCGTGGCGGTGCGCAGCAGGGTCTGCGCGTGCTCGGCGTCGCGCGGCTGGAGGTCCTCGGGCAGGTCGGTGTGCGTCTCGCCGTCGTCTGCGGGGGCGAGGCGTTCGGCCTCGCCGCGCAGCCGTCCGAGCTGCTCGCTGGCGGTCGACATCCGCGTCTCCAGGAGCTGCACCAGTTCCTCGGCGCGGGCTGCGGCAGCCTGGCGGCTGGGGCCGTCGGAGCCGTCGGGGGATTCGAGGAGCTGCTCCGCGCGTGTACGGACCTTGTTGCTGAGCCGGTCCAGTTCCGCGCGGGCCGCGCTCTCGTCGCTCTCGGCACGGGCCTGCTCGGCGCGCAGGTCGGCGCCCACGCCGACCTTCTCGTACAGCTGGGACGCGGCGCGGTAGGCCTCGCGCAGGGCGGGCAGGGAGGCTTTGGGGGTCTGGGCGTCGTCCTCGGGTACGTCGTCGGGGGCGCCGGCGATCTCGGAGCGCTCGGCGCGCAGCGCGCGGGCGGTGCGGCGGGTGTCGTCGGCGGCCCGCTGGGCGGCACGCCGGTCCTCGTCGGCGGCCCGGGCCCGCTCCAGGCAGGCCTGGGCGCTCGCTTCGGACTCGGCCGCCTCGTCGGCCAGTTCGCGCAGTTTGACCTGCCATCCGGCCCGCTCGCGCAGCCGGAAGGCGAGCCCGGCGAGGGCGTCGGCGGAGCGGCGGGCCTTCTGGGCGGCTTCCTGGCGCTCGTCCCGGACGCGCGCGGCCTCGGCCGCGACCTCGTCGGCCTCGGCCCGCACGGTGCGGGCCTCGGCGAGTTCGGCCTCCGACTCCTCGGTGAACGTCCGGGCGGCGTGGGCCGCCTGGGCCAGTTCGGCGAGCCGGCCGGCGGGGCAGCCGGTGCGCCAGGAAGCGAGCCGGGCGGCCAGCTCGCGGTCCTTGCCGAGCCGGGCGGCGAGCCTGCGGATCTCCTCGTCCCGCTCGGTCGCCCGGGCGCGCAGTGCCTGCCGCTCCTCGTCGGCGGCGTGCTCGTCGTGCATGGCGGGGTTCGGCGGCACGAGGAACACGTCGCCGCTGTCGCTGTCCGGGGCCGGGGTCGGGGCGAGCAGGGCGGCGGCGGTGCCGACCGCCACGGCGGAGCGGGGCAGCAGTGCGGCGTCGCCCAGGGCCTCCCGGGCCCGGGCGTGGGAGTCCGGGTCGGTGATGATCACGCCGTCGACGAGTTCGGGCCGGGCGGCCAGCACGCGGGCGTGGTCGGCCGGGTCGACGGCCTGGGCGAGGTAGCGCCAGCCGGGCAGCGCGGGGATGCCGTGCTCGCCGAGGAACTCGACCGTGGCCAGGACGTCCGGGCCGGGCGGCAGCAGCCCGCCGTCGCCGAGCGCGCCGAGGATCCGGGAGTCGTCGGCGGCGGCCGTACGCAGCTCGAACAGCTGCCGCTCGGCGGAGGAGACGGCGTCGTCGAGCAGGTCGCGCAGATCGTCGGCGAAGCGGTCGAGTTCCTCGGCGGTGAGTCCCTGCTCGCCGGAGGCCGACGGGGTGACCGGCTCGCTGTCCGTGCCGTGCCGGGGGTGCGGGATGCCCGGGCGTGGCTCCGGGGTCAGGCTGAGCAGTTCCGCCAGCCGCTCCTCCCCCGCCAGTGCCTCAGCGGTGCGGCGCTCCGCCTCGTACGATCGCTCCGCCGCTGTCGCCGCGTCGGCCGCCCGGGCCGCGGTCAGTTCCGCGCGGTTCTCGGTGGAAGCGGCTTCGCGGGCGTGCTCCGTGGCCCGGCGGGCCGCCTCGCGGGCCGAGTCCCATGCCGCGACGGCGGACTTCTCGGCGTCGCTGGCGGCCAGGGCCGCCCGGGCCGGGTCGGCGTCGGGCGCGGAGTCGTCCAGCCAGCCGGCCCGGACCGCCTCGGCGGTCTCCTGCTCGACCTCGGCGAGGCGCTGCTTGAGGTGGCCGACCTCGCTGCGGGCGCGCTGCGCCTGCGTGGCGGCGGCGGTGGAGTCGCGGTAGGCCGCGTCGCTGACCTCCTGGAGGGCGGCGGAGCGCTCCTCCTCCTCGTTGGCGTGGCTCTCCGCCTTCTCCGCGGCCGCGTGCAGGGCGCGCACGAGGTCGACGGCGGCCTTGGAGCGGGCGGCCAGCGCGGGCGCTGCGTCCCGCTCGGCCTCCTGGATCGCGGCGGACACGCGGGCGACGCGGTCGGAGGCGGCACGGTGGCGCAGCACGACCTCGGCGGCCTGCCAGGCGGCGTACAGGGTGCGCGCGTCGGCGAGTTCGCGCTTCTGCGCGGCGGCGGACTTCTCGGCCCCGGCGAGGGCCAGGGAGGCGTGCCGGTAGGCGAGTTCGGCGGAGATCAGCGCGCTGCGCTCGCGGGCCGCCTCGGCGTGCGTGACGGCGTACGCGGCGGCGGTGACCCGCTGGGCCAGGTCGGCGGCCCGGCCCCGTTCCCGCACACCGCGCGCGGACAGCCTGCGGGCCAGGGTCCGGGTACGGCGCTCGGCTCCGGCGTGGATGTCACGCGCGCGGGAGCGGGCCTCGGCGGCCTCCACGATCCGCCCGAGAAGATCGACGGACCCGGCGGTGAAGTCACGTTCGGCGATCAGTTCGGCGCGCCGGCCCAGCTTGTTGCCGAAGCCGCTGACCAGGTCGGCGAGCCCGTCGGTGTCGCGGGTGTCGGTGACGGCCCGCAGCAGCAGATCGGTGAAGTCGGCGTCCTTCTTGACGGCGAAGAGACCGGCGGCCTCACCTTCGTCGGCGTTCATCTCGCGCTGGTAGCGGAAGAGTTCGGGGTCGAGTCCGAGGTCGCCGAGGTGCTCGATCCAGCGGTCGTGGATCTCCTCCCAGTGCACCTCCAGGTGCGGGTACGTCTTGCCCGCCTCCGTGAGGGCGTCCCGGAAGCCCTTCATGGTGCGGCGCCGCCCGCGCGCACTGGACTGGCCCTCGACCGGGGCCCGTACGGCGGTGGACTCGGCCACGGGGAGGCTGTCGAGGCTCAGTCCGGGCCCGGGGCGGAAGGAGTACCAGGCCTCTGCGAACTTCCGCGGGTCGTTGGAGACCTGCCGCCCGCGCCACTCGCTGACCTTGCCGACGACGACGCACTCGCCCGTCAGCACGTGCTGCCACTCCAGCGCGACGTGTCCGCAGTCGTCGGCGAGCAGGAACTTGCGCAGCACGCCGGAGCTGGCGCCGCCGAGGGTGTTGCGGTGACCCGGCAGCATCACGGAGAAGATCAGCTTGAGCAGCACCGACTTGCCGCCGCCGTTCTCCAGGAAGAGCACGCCGGCGGGCGCGGGCCGGCGGGGCGGGCCGACCGGCTCCTCCTCGAAGAACTCCGCCTGGGCGGGCGCGGGGTCGGGCACGATCTCGCCCACACCGCGCAGGTCAAGCACGGTGTCGGCGTAGCGCGCACCGGCGGGCCCGATCGAGTAGAGGCGGACCCGGGACAGCTCGTACATGGCGGACTCTCGTAAGTCTTCGTCAGGTGGGGGGAGTTCAGGAGGAGTGGAACGGCAGCCCGGCGTCGGCGGCCAGCTCCAGGTCGTCGCCCTCCTCGGGGGGCAGCAGCGTCGGTGTGCCGTCGGTGACCGGGACGACGCCCAGTTCCAGCAGCTCGGCCAGGGCGGCGCTGCCGGCCAGGTCGCGGACCTGGAGCTGGTAGCGGGCGGTCGTGCGGTACGTGCCGCCGTGGTCGTCGCCGGTGCGCTGGAGGAATCCGGAGTCGGTGAGGAACGCGACGGCCTTGGCGACGATGCCGGTGGTCGAACCGGCGAGCCGGCGCGCGTCCTTGGTGGCGCCGGTGGCGCTGCGCCGCACCCAGATCCGCCAGGCGGCCTCCAGGCCGGGTGCGTCGGTCGCCGGGTCGGTGTTCTCGCCCTGTTCCTCGGCGCGCTCCTCCAGGCGACGGCAGGCCTGGCGCACGAAGGCGTCGACGCCGTTGACCGTGACGCGGCCGATGTAGCCGTCGTCGGCGAGGTCCTCGGGGCGCGGGAACGCCATGGCGGCGACGGCGAGATGTGCGAGACCGTGCAGGAACCGGTCGCCGCCGTCGGCGGACGTACGACGCGCGTAGTCGCCCATGCGGACGGCGAACACCGAGTCCTCCGCGGCGGTCACGGCCATGCCCGCGCGCGGGGACACCTCCAGGACGATCAGCCCCAGACCGGTCGCCACGGCGTCCGCGAGCCGCGCGAACGGCGGGTCCTCGCGGTAGCGCCGCAGCAGGTCGGCGTACTCCTGGTCACGGGCGGGCTGCAGCTTGGGCTGCAGGCCGAAGGACACGAGCCGAGCCGCGTCGGCGGCGTCGGCGGGAGTGACGGCCGCGCCGGCCGCCGGGGCCGGTCCGTCCGGCTCGCTCCATTCGACATGCTCGCTCACGGTCGGGACTCCTTGTGCCACTCGTACTGACTCATGCTGCTTCCGTCCGGTCCGCCGCCATCCCCGCCGCGTCCAGCAGTGCGGTGCCGACGATCAGGTCCGCTCCGCCGAACTCCGGGTCGTCGAGCTCGGTCCCGTCGTCCACGGCGAACAGCAGCTTCTGCTCGCCCTGGCGATAGGCCGTACCGACCGGCGGGCTGGCGGCGTGCACCGCCAGCAGGGCCACCAGGTAGGGCAGCTCGGGGTCCTGCCGCCGGGCCTCGGCGAGGAGCCCCGACAACCGGCGCGGCGCGTCCGCCGGCAGGTCGAGCAGCTCTTGCGCCGCCGCCATCTGCTCCTCGCTGAACCGGCTGTCGTCCGGCGTGGCGATGAGGTCCGGCTCCGGCATCTCCGCACCCAGGTGCTCCCGCTCCGCCGGCGGCGTCAGCAGTATGTCGACCAGGTCGCCGACCCGCACGGACACCGGCGTGCGCAGCCCGGTGCCGCGGCCGAAGAAGGCGTCGGTGACGCGGACGGCCTGCTCCAGCGGCAGTGGCAGCACGGGCGAGAGGAGATGCCCGTACAGGTCTGTCCCCGAGGTCGTCATCGGAGTGGCGAAGGCCTGCCGGTCCTGCTCGGCGCGGAACAGCGGCCCGGCTTCCAGCAGCCGGGACTGCAGCTGTGTGTGCCGGCGGATGCAGTCCTTGACGATGTCCACGAGCTCGGCGGCGCGGCGCTTCTGCTCGGGATCCTCGGACTCGTCGCGCGCCTTGCGGATGTTGGTGAGGATCGCGTTCTCGTGGCGGTAGCGGTCGGCGACGTGCTCCAGCGCCTCGGCGATCATGTCGGGCACGGTGCTGAGCCAGTCCACCGCGCGCACGTTGCGCCGGGTCGCGTCCAGGGCGCGGCGCAGGGTCTCCGAGTACTGCACGGTGCGGTAGCGGGCCTGTTCGGCCGCGAGCTGGGCGTCGGCGAGCCGGCCGCGGCTGATCAGCACTTCCAGCTTGACCTCGGCGGCGATCTGCGCACTGGTGACGTCCGTGTCGAGGGCGCCGACGAGGACGTTGACCGCCTCGTCCGTCGTACGGAGGTAGACCGTGCCGCCGGGGCCGGGGACCTCCTCGATCAGCTTGAAGTCGTAGTCGCGGCGCACATACGTGCCGTCCGCGCCGAACGTGCCGTACACCGCGCGGAAGCCGCGGTCGACGCTGCCGACGTTGATCAGGTTCTCCAGGACCCAGCGGGCCACCCGCTCGTGCTCGGCGGCGGGCCGCTGGGCGGCCTGGGCGGCGATGCGCGGGATGAGGCGGGCGACGATCTGGTCGTGGTCCGCGCCCGTGTCGAAGTCCATGTTGAGGGTGACCAGGTCGATGGCCGCGAGGGCGACCTCCGCCATGCCGTACACCGAGTACTCGCCGGCCAGGTTGGCCTTGCGGGCGTCCAGGTCGTGCAGCGGCGCGGTGCAGGCGAGCGCACGCAGCCGCCGCGCCAGGCCCTCGTCGGCGGCCGGCCCCGGGGCGGGGCGCGGCCCCGCGCTGAGCTGGGGCGGAACGCTGTCCGTCGATGCAGGCGAAGTCACGGTGCACAGACTAGGTCCTGGGTCTGACAACAACCCAAACGACGCGGTACGCCCCCCTGCGCCGCCGCCCTCACCCGCCCTCGGCCACCGCCTTCACCCCTCGACCGCCGCCCTCATCCGCCCTCGGCCGCCGCCTTCACCCCTCGCCCGCCCCCCTCCCCCGCCTTCCCCCCTCGACCGCCACCCTCACCCGCCCTCGGCCGCCGCCTTCACCCGTCCTCGCCGACCCGCCGCCGGTACACCTCCACCACACGCTCCAGCGAGTCGTCGAGGTACCCGGCGAGCAGACGCTCGGCCTTCCCCCGGTCCCCCGCCTGAAGAGCCTCCAGAATCGCGACATTTCGCGCGATGTACGGCTCGTGCAGGCGCTGCGGCTCGTCCACCACATGGAAGGCCAGCCGCAGTTCGGCGAAGACGCTGCGCATCAGCTCGGCGGTGCGCTCGCTCGCGGCGAGAGCGACCAGTTCCCGGTGGAAGTGGATGTTGGCCGTACCCACACCCTTCCAGTCACCTTCCCGGGCCGCCCGGCGCCCCTCCTCCACGGCGTCGGCGAGCCCGTCGAGGCCGTACGGGGGCTCGCCCAGACCGCGCACGACGGCGCACTCGACCAGCCGCCGGGTGCGGTAGATGTCCTCGACGTCCTCCACGGTCAGGACCCGGACGAAGACGCCCCGGTTCAGCTCGTGGACGAGCAGTCGCTCGTGCGTGAGCAGCCGGAACGCCTCGCGCAGCGTGTTGCGGGAGACGCCGAGGGCGCCGCCGATGCTGTCCTCCGACAGGCGGGTGCCAGGAGGGAAGTAGCCCTCGGCGATACGGCTCCTGAGGATGTCCGAGACCCGCTCCGCGGTACTGGTGCGCCCCAGGAGAGCCCGGTCGTCGGCGAGGTCCTTCAGCTGCTCTGCCATGCCGGAATTCAATCGCAGATCCCAAGAACGAACCAACATGGGTATTGAGGGATCGTTGAACAATCCTCTACGGTGCTGTGCACGGCGTCGCTCCCCCACCGCGGCGCCGACCGCTTCCGCACGGCACGGCTCACCCCGAAGCACCCTCCGTCCTCCCTCTGCGAGGTGCCCATGAGCACGACCCCTCCACCGCAGGCCCTGACCGACGACACACGCCCCGCGAGCCCCGAACGCACCTCGGACGACGGGGCGTTCGGCTGGCTGCGGGCGCTGGGCCCGCGCGGCCGCCGCGCCTTCGCCGGTGCCTTCGGCGGCTATGCCCTGGACTCGTACGACTACTTCACGCTGCCGCTGAGCATGGTCGCGCTGTCCGCCTACTTCGGCCTGAACAGCGGTCAGACGGGCCTCTTCACGACGGTCACCCTGGTGGTCTCCGCGGTCGGCGGCGCCCTCGCGGGCGTCCTGGCGGACCGTGTCGGCCGGGTGAAGGCGCTGATGGTCACGGTGATCACCTACGCGGTGTTCACCGTCGCCTGCGGTTTCGCGCCCAACTACGAGACCCTGCTGGTCTTCCGCGCCCTCCAGGGGCTCGGCTTCGGCGGCGAGTGGGCGGTCGGCGCGATCCTGGTCGCCGAGTACGCGAGCGCCAAGCACCGGGGCCGGACGCTCGGCGCGATCCAGAGCTCCTGGGCGGTCGGCTGGGGCATGGCCGTGATCGCCTACACCGTCATCTTCTCGGTGGCCGGCGACGACCTGGCCTGGCGCATCATGTTCTGGACCGGGGCGCTGCCCGCTCTGCTCGTCGTCTGGCTGCGGCGCAGTGTGCACGACGCCCCCGAGGCGGCCGCCGCGCGTGAACAGAGCGCGGAGAAGGGCTCGTTCACGGCCATCTTCAAGCCCGGCCTGCTGCGGGTCACGATCTTCGCCGGACTGCTGTCGACCGGCGTCCAGGGCGGCTACTACACGCTGGCCACGTGGGTTCCGACGTATCTGAAGTCCGAGCGCGACCTGTCGGTCGTCGGCACCGGCGGCTATCTGACGCTCCTCATATCGGGCGCGTTCCTCGGCTACCTGACCGGCGGTTATCTCACGGACAAGCTGGGCAGGCGGCGCAACATCTGGCTCTTCGCCCTGCTCTCCGCGCTCTGCATCCTGGCGTACGCGAACATCCCCAGCGGTGCCAACACCCTGCTCCTGGTGCTCGGTTTCCCGCTCGGGTTCTGCATGTCGGCGATCTTCAGCGGCTTCGGGTCCTACCTGAGCGAGCTGTACCCGACTGCGGTGCGCGGGACCGGGCAGGGATTCACGTACAACACCGGCCGCGCCGTGGGCGCCGTGTTCCCGACGACGGTCGGGTTCCTGGCCGACAGCTGGGGCGTCGGCGGCGCGCTGGTCTTCGGTGCGATCGGCTACGGCATCGCGGCGCTCGCGCTGCTGGGCCTGCCGGAGACGCGCGGAAAGGAGCTCGCGTGAACCGCACGAGTACCGATGACCGCCCCCTGCTCCTCGTCGACGAGCACGCGCGCGCGTGGAGCCCCGGAACGGCCCGGTCCCGCTTCCGGGCGGGCCTGACCGGCCCCACGGCCGGGGTCGCGGCGGGCCACACCCAGGTCAACCTGATCTCGGTGCCCGCCGACTGGGCCTACGACATGCTGCTGTTCTGCCAGCGCAACCCCAAGCCCTGCCCGGTCCTCGACGTCACGGACGCCGGCTCCTGGACGACCGTGCTCGCCGAGGGCGCGGACCTGCGCACCGACCTGCCGCGCTACCGCGTGTGGCGGGACGGCGAGCTGGTGGACGAACCGACGGACGTGCGCGCGTACTGGCGGGACGACCTGGTGTCGTTCCTCATCGGATGCAGCTTCACCTTCGAGTGGGCGCTGGGCGAGGCGGGCGTGCCGATGCGCCACGTCGAGCAGGGGCGCAACGTCCCGATGTACGTGACGAGCCGGCAGTGCCGTCCGGCGGGGCGGCTGCACGGCCCGCTGGTGGTGTCCATGCGGCCGGTGCCGCCCCAGCAGCTGGCGGCGGCGCTCCGGGAGAGCAGTCTCATGCCGGCGGTGCACGGCAGCCCCGTGCACTGTGGTGACCCCTCGGGTCTCGGCATCGACGACCTCGGCCGCCCCGACTTCGGGGACGCGGTGGACGCCGAGCCGGACGACATCCCGGTCTTCTGGGCCTGCGGAGTGACCCCGCAGGCGGCCGTGATGGCCTCGCGTCCGCCGTTCGCCCTCACGCACGCCCCGGGGCAGATGTTCCTCACCGACGCCCGCGACGAGCAGTACCGCGTGGCCTGACAGGAGACACGGCACATGACCTCGATCGACCTGAACGCCGACCTCGGTGAGGGCTTCGGCCGCTGGCGGCTCACCGACGACGAACGGCTGCTGTCCGTCGTCACCAGCGCCAACGTGGCCTGCGGCTTCCACGCCGGGGACGCGGTCACCATGCGCCGGGTGTGTGAGCTGGCAGCCGCGCGCGGGGTCCGCATCGGCGCCCAGGTGTCCTACCGGGACCTGGCCGGGTTCGGGCGGCGCGCGATGGACGTGCCGCCCGCCGAGCTGGCGGCGGAAGTCGCCTACCAGATCGGCGCGTTGGAGGTCTTCGCGCGCGCGGCCGGCGCCCGCGTCGCCTACGTGAAACCGCACGGCGCGCTCTACAACCGGGTCGTGCACGACGAGGAGCAGGCCGCCGCGGTCGTCGACGGCGTGCTCCTCGCGGACGCCGCGCTGCCCGTGCTCGGGCTGCCCGGCTCGCGCCTGCTGGAGCTGGCCGGGAAGGCCGGACTGCCGGTCGTCACCGAGGCGTTCGCGGACCGGGCGTACACCGATGAGGGCACCCTGGTGCCGCGCACGCTGGAGGGCGCCGTGGTCACCGACCCGGACGCCGTCGTGGAGCGATCCCTGGGCCTGGCCCGTTCCGGAGAGGTCGTCTCCCGCTCGGGCACGCGCATCGAGGTACGCGCGCGTTCCCTGTGCCTGCACGGCGACACCCCCGGTGCGGTGGAGCTGGCGCGCCGGGTGCGGGAGCGGCTGGAGACGTCGGGCGTCCGGGTGGAGGCCTTCGCATGAAGGTCCTGCCCGTCGGCGAGGACGCCCTGCTCGTCGAGGTCTCCTCGGGCGACGAGGCCCAGGCCCTGCACGCGGAGCTGCTGCGGCGCCGCGCGGAGGGAACGCTGTCGGTCCGCGAGATCGTGCCCGCGGCCCGCACGGTCCTCCTCGACGGCCTCGACGCCCCCGCCCGGCTGGCCGCCGAACTGACCGCCGCCGACCTGCCGGCCGCTCCCCCACGCGCGCGTGACGTGGTGGAGATCCCGGTCCGCTACGACGGTCCGGACCTGGCCGAGGTCGCCGCGCACTGGGGCGTGCCGGTGCGGGAGGTCGCCCGTATCCACGGCGACACCGAGTTCCGGGTGGCCTTCTGCGGCTTCGCCCCCGGCTTCGGCTACCTCACCGGGCTGCCGCCGCGCTACGACGTCCCGCGCCGGGCCACTCCGCGCACGGCCGTCCCGGCCGGGTCGGTCGCCCTGGCGGGCCCGTACACGGGCGTGTACCCACGCTCCTCGCCGGGCGGCTGGCAGCTGATCGGCACCACGGACGCCGTGCTGTGGGACCACGCGCGCGTGCCGGCCGCGCTGCTGTCACCGGGCACGCCGGTGCGGTTCGTCCCCGAGGCGGGGTCATGACGGACCGCGCCCTCGCCATCGTCCGGGCAGGGGCCCTCACCACCGTGCAGGACGCGGGCCGACCCGGGCACGCCCATCTCGGCGTGCCCCGCTCCGGGGCGCTGGACCGGCCCGCGGCCGACCTCGTCAACCGGCTCGCCGGCAATCCGCCGGAGACGGCCGTGCTGGAGACGACCCTCGACGGCTGTGCCGTACGCCCCCGTTCGACCGTCACCGTGGCGGTCGCGGGCGCGCCCTGCCGGGTCACGGTGGACGGACGGCCCGTCGCCTGGGGCGCGCCGGTGCGCGTGCCCGCCGGGGCGCTGCTGGATGTCGGTCCCGCCCTGTCGGGTCTGCGCGCCTACGTGGGGGTCTTTGGGGGCATCGCGGTCGAGCCGGTGCTCGGCAGCCGGTCGACGGACCTGCTGTCGGGGCTCGGCCCGCCCCCGCTCGCGGACGGAACGGTGCTGCCCCTGGGACGGCCGGTCGGCGTGCACGCGCGCGTGGACGTCGCCCCGCAGCCGGCGCCACCGTCCGAGCTGGTGCTGCGGGTGACGCTCGGCCCGCGCGACGGCTGGTTCACGCCCGGGGCCGTACGGGCCTTCGTTTCCCGGCCCTACCGGGTGTCCTCCGCGAGCAACCGCATCGGACTGCGCACGGAGGGGCCCGCCCTGGAGCGGGCCCGGCCGGGTGAACTCCTCAGCGAGGGCATGGTGCTGGGGGCCGTGCAGGTCCCGCCGGACGGCAGGCCGGTGGTGTTCCTGGCCGACCACCCGACCACCGGGGGCTACCCGGTGATCGCCGTGGTCCGCGCCGCCGACCTCCCGGCCGCCGCGCAGGCGGTCCCCGGCACCCCGGTCCGCTTCGTGGCCGTACGGCGCCGCTAGGCCCCGTCTGCAGGTGACCCCTGCGACAGGCCTCAGGCCTCAGGCCGCGTCCGCCCGCTCCGCCACCGACAGGGCGGCGAGCGCGGCGGACACCGCGGCCGAGGCCCGCAGGTCGAGCCGGGCGCTCGTGCCGCGGGCGCGGTGCCGGAGCTCGTCGGCGGCCAGGGTCAGGAGCTGGGGCAGCAGGTCGGTGCACCGGCGTGCCACCCAGCCGGTGCCGGCGGTGGCCAGCCACCACAGGCTCGCCGCCTTCGCCGGGCCGGGGAACTCGGGCTCTGCCGAGGGCGCGGGCCCGGTCGCCAGGCCGTGCTCCGCGAGCAGCGCGTGAAAGCGCAGGGCGAGTCGCCGGTGCCCGCGTTCCCCGGGGTGCAGCCGGTCCGCGCTCCACAGGGCACGGTCGGTGATCCAGTCGCCCTCGCACGCGTGCAGGTGCAGCGCCCCGTACCGCTCGGACAGGGCGTGCACCACCGCGTTCACGGCCCGCTGCCGCCGGGCCAGTGGATCGGCGAGGGCGGCCGGCAGGCCGAGCATCCTGCCCGGGTCGGGCAGGCACGCGGTGAGCAGGACGGCGCCGTGCTCCGTACAGGCCGCGTACACCTGGTCGAGCCGGGCGGCCACGGCCTGG
The DNA here is from genome assembly GCF_001611795.1 of Streptomyces qaidamensis. Lineage (NCBI taxonomy): Bacteria > Bacillati > Actinomycetota > Actinomycetes > Kitasatosporales > Streptomycetaceae > Streptomyces > Streptomyces qaidamensis. The sequence goes on from NZ_CP015098.1 coordinate 1,622,972, forward strand.
ATGTCGAACGTGCAGCGCAGGGTGTCGTTGACGCCGACGACCACGGACACGAGGTGGGGTCGCAGCTCCAGCGCGGCGGGCAGCTGCCGCTCCAGCACGTCCCGGGTCTGCGACCCGCTCACCGCGAGCTTGGTGAACGCGGCCGGCTCCTCGCAGAGCCCGTCGGCGAGCAGCGCGGCCCAGCCACGCCACGCCCCGTTCCCCACGGGATCCCCCACGCCCTCGGTGAGCGAGTCCCCGAGGGCCACGAAACGCGGGGGCCCGCCGAACCACCCAGGCTCCCGGGACCGCGAAGACCCGCCGAACCGCCCGGGTCCCTCGGACCGCGGGGACCCGCCGAACCACCCGGGCCCCGCGAACCACCCGGGCCCCGCGGACCGCCCGGCCCCCTCGGACCGCGGGGGTCTCATGTCACACCCCCGGGCACGAGCGGCCGAGCCGGACGCACGGGGACAGGCGCGTCGTGCGCGGCGAGAAACGCGTCGACCGCCGCGTCCCAGCCGAAGCACTCCGCACGCGCGCGTGCCGCCTCGCGCCGGTCCGCCTCCAGACCTTCCAGCAGTAGGTCCACGACGTCCGCGAACGCCTCCCCGTGGTCCGCCGCGACGGCACCGGCGGCGCCGATCACCTCCGACAGCGCCGACGACGCGCTCGCGACCACGGGCGTGCCGCAGGCCATGGCCTCCAGCGCGGCGAGCCCGAAGGTCTCGGCGGGCCCCGGGGCCAGCGCCACGTCGGCGGACGCCTGGAGCGCGCCCAGCAGACCGCGGTCGGAGACGTGCCCGAGGAAGGTGACCGGCAGGCCGCTCTCGCGTGCCCGCCGTTCGAGCCCGGCCCGCAGCGGCCCGTCCCCGGCCACCACCAGCACGGCCCGGCGACCGCGCCGCCGCAGCGCCTGAAGGGCGTCCAGCGCCGTGCCGGGCCGCTTCTCCACGGACAGCCGCGAGCACATCACGAGCAACGTCTCGTCCACGCGCGCGTGCCGCGACCGCAGCTCCGGGTCGCGCAGCGTCGGGTGACGCTGCACCAGATCGACGCCGAGCGGGGCCCGGACGACGTTGCGGGCCCCGATCCGCACGAACTCCCGCTCGGCGAACTCGGTGGTGCACACCACGCGCGCGTAGGTGTGGGCCGTACGGGTGTTGAGGGCGTCGGCTGCACGCCGGGCGGCCCCCTCGGGCACACCCCAGGTGCGCAGCACCCCGTCGGCCGTCTCGTGGGACACCATCACGGCCGGGATCCGGGCGCGGCGCGCCCACTTGCCGGTCCACCGCAGGGTCGTCCGGTCGGACACCTCAAGCCGGTCGGGCGCGAGCTCCTCCAGGAGCCGGGCCACCCGCCGCTTGTCGGCGAGGACGCGGTAGCCGCCGGTGCCGGGCAGCAGCGGCCCGGGGAGGGTGATCACCCTCCCCTGCTCGGTCTCGCGGTCGCTCATGCGCTCGCCGGGGATCACGAGGACGGGTTGGTGGCCCGCCGCCTTGAAGCCCTTGCCGAGTTCGCGCAGTGCGGTACGCAGCCCGCCGGACGACGGGGCGACGAAGTTGGCGAGCCGGACGATCCGCAGCGACCGGGTGCTGCCGCCGGAGCGGGGGTCGCTCATGCCGCCACCGCCGTCCGGCGCCCGGCGAGCACCTTCGCGTAGTGCCCGATCAGCTGGTCCCCGACGGCCGCCCAGGTGCGGCCCTCGACCGTGGCGCGCCCGGCGGCGCCGAAGGCGGCGCGCAGTCCGGTGTCGGCCGCCAGGGACCGCACCGCGTCGCGGACGGCGCCCGCGTCGCGCGGCGGCACCAGCAGCCCGGTGCGCCCGTGGGCGACCAGGTCCAGCGGTCCGCCCGCGGCGGGCGCCACCACCGGCAGGCCGCTGGCCATGGCCTCCTGGACCGTCTGGCAGAACGTCTCGAAGGGGCCCGTATGGGCGAAGACGTCGAACGAGGCGAAGACCCGGGCAAGGTCGTCACCGGTGCGCCGGCCGAGGAAGACGGCACCCGGCAGCGCCTGTTCCAGACCGGGCCGGCTGGGTCCGTCGCCGACGATCACGACCCGGACGCCCTCCAGGCCACAGGCACCGGAGAGGAGTTCGACCTGCTTCTCGGGGGCGAGCCGGCCTACATAGCCGACGATCACCTCGCCGTTCGGGGCGAGTTCCCGCCGCAGGGCCTCGTCGCGCCGGTCGGGCCGGAAGCGCTCGGTGTCCACGCCGCGCGGCCACAGCTCGACGCGCGGCACACCGTGGGTCTCCAGGTCGCGCAGGGCGGCGCTGGACGGGGCGAGGGTGAGGTCGCAGGCGCCGTGCACGGAGCGGATGCGCCGCCAGGCGGCGGCCTCCCCGGCGCCCATGTAGGTACGGGCGTAGCCGGCCAGGTCGGTCTGGTAGACGGCGACGGCGGGGATGCCGAGGCGCGCGGCGGCGGCCATGCCGCGCACGCCGAGGACGAAGGGGCTGGCGAGGTGGACGACATCGGCACGGTGCTCGACGAGGGTGGCGGCCAGGCGGCGGCTGGGGAGGGCGACGCGCACCTGGGGATAGCCGGGGAGCGGGAGGGAGGGGACGTGGACGACGGGGCACGGCGCGGAGGTGTCGGGCTTGTTGCCGGGCGCGGGAGCCGGGGCGACGACGACGGGGACGTGACCGCGATCGACGAGGTGCCGGGCGGTCTGGAGCGCGCAGTGGGCCACGCCGTTCACATCGGGGGGAAAGGATTCGGTCACGATGACGACACGCATACCGCTGTTGTCGCCGCGCCGGACGTGGCCGCGTCAACGTGGATCTTTCCGGCCGAGGAACGTCCTATGAGCGTTCTGAGGTGCACCCGCGCAGGTCAGGCGGCGTCCATGCCCTCCTGACCCGCGAGTCACCCCGTGTTCACCCCGGAGGCGCGATTCCGCCCCGGCCATCTGCCGGAGAGGGGGGGTCACACAGCGGTCTCCTCGGGCCCGATGCGGCTGCGTACGGCCGTCTGCACCTCGGCCTCCTCGGCCGGGTCGGCGGCGAGCCGTCGCAGTCGCTCGACGACGCGGGTGTCTCCGGTCTCGGCGTGCCGGGCGGCGATCTCCCGGGTGGTCTCCTCGCAGTCCCACAGGCACTCGACGGCGAAGCCGGTGGCGAAGGAGGGGTCGGTGGCGGCGAGGGCCCGGGCGGCCCGGCCGCGCAGATGGGAGGAGGCGGTCTCGCGGTATACGTGGCGCAGTACGGGGGCGGCGCAGGCGATGCCGAGCCGTCCGGTGCCGTCGACGAGGGTCCACAGGGTCTGGGCGTCGGGGCCTTCGCCCCTCACGGCCTCACGTAGCGCGGCGAGGACCAGGTCGCGGTCCTGCATCCCGCCCCGGCAGGCGAGGACGCGTCCGGCGGCGGCGCCCAGCGCGTCGGGGCGCGGGACCCAGCCGCGCGCGCGGTCCACGGCGGCCAGTGAGCGCATCCGTTCGAAGGCGTCGACGGCCGCGTCGACGACGAGCGTCGAGCCGGTGGCGACGGCGCCCTCGATGAGATCGAGGGCCTCGGGATCGTTGCCGTCGGCGAGGTACCTCAGGGCCGTGCACCGGGCTCCGTCGGTGCCGTCCTTGGCCGCCCGGACGATCTCGGCCCTGTCCTCGGGGCCCGCCACGGCGGTGAGACAGCGGGCGGCCGGCACATGGAGGGCGGCACCCCGCTCGATGCCCTGCTGGGCCCACTCGAAGACGGCCTGCACGCTCCACTCCGGGCGGGGGCCGGAGGGCCGCATCTGCCGCTGCCAGCGGTCGAAGGAACCCGTCTCGTGGGCGGCACGCACGCGGGCGGCGACGGATTCGCGGGAATCCTCGGCCCACAGACGCCACGGCCGGGGCTCGAAGGCGTCCCGGACGGTGGCGGCCAGTTCGGCATCGCCTTCCGGGTCGGCGGGGAACCGGGCGAGGACGGGTGCGGCGAGGGCACGAAGGCCCGCGTCGTCGTCCCTGAGGGCGAGCTCGTCGAGGGCCCAGGCCCAGTTGGATCCGTGGGCGGCGTACCGGCGCAGCAGTTCCAGCGCGTCCCGCCTGCCGTAGGAGGCGAGGTGCCCGAGGACGGCCAGGGCGAGCCCGGTACGGGACTCGTCGCCGTCGAGGACGTCCTCGGCGCAGAAGAGATGGGCCTCGACCTCGTCCAGCTCGCCGTTCAGGTCGAGGAAGAGGCGGGCGTAGTAGAGGGAGCGGTTCTCCACCTGCCAGTCGTGGCGGGGATCGCGCAGCACACAGTGGTTCAACGCCGCCAGCGCCTCGGGGCGCGGGGCGGTGAGCGCGTGCAACGTGCCGTCGCCGCGGCCCCGCTGAAGCAGGCCGAGCAGCGTACCGCTGGGCGCTATGACCGGATCGAACATGGGAAACAGCCTCACATCAAGCGTCGACGCAACCGGGGACGTGTACTACCTGGCCGCGCGACAACACGTCGGAGTGCCCGCCGTTTCCTGCTTGCTGTAGACCATCTTCCTCTGCCTCTCGTCGGTGGCCCTTGCGGACCGCGTCACGGCCCGCGCGGTGCGGCAACACCTGCCCAACCATCACGTCCGTGAACCACGTCGTCATGATGACTCGGCACTCTCGTCTGCCGCGACCGAAATTTCGGCGGCCCTGTACCGCCTCCCCCGTTTTCTGTGTCTTTGCTGGTCAGACCTGTCGGCTCAGTGCTCGCCGAACAGTTCGAGCAATTCCGTCCGGCCGAACATCCGGGCGGTGTCGACGGCCGAGGGCGTCCCGGCCGACGGGTCGGCGCCGCCCTCCAGAAGCGCCTTGATCACGTCCGATTCGCCCTTGAAGACCGCTCCGGCGAGCGGGGTCTGGCCCCGGTCGTTGATCCGGTCGGCCTCGGCGCCGCGCTCCAGCAGCGCACGCACCGCGTCGGAGTGACCGTGGTAGGCGGCGAGCATCACGAGCGAGTCGCCCCGGTCGTTGGTGAGGTTGGCCGGAACACCCGCGTCGACGTACGCCACGAGCGCCTCGGTCTGTCCCCGCCGGGCCAGATCGAAGATCTTGGTCGCCAGCTCCACGACCTCGGGGTCGGGGACTTCGGTCATCGGCCGGACCGCCTCTCCACTGCACATCGTCTCGGTGCGTACGTCTGCGAGGGGCGCAGCCGTACGAGTGAATCGCCAGGGTACTGGCTCGTGCGGCACATGACCCGATGTGCCCGAGGTAAAGATCAGCACAGACCCGGACAAGCGCAACCGCCCGGCTCCACCGGGCCCGGGACCACTCCGCCACTCGGGGGAAATAGTACGAATTTCACCCAGTTGCACCTTTTATCGTATGGATACATCCTGTGAGCCTGGAAGTACTCATGGTGACTGTCCCCGCGAACCAGGAGAACTCAAATGATCCTCTCCATCTCAGGCGTGGTCCTGCTCGGCATCGTCGTCTTCATCTTCTTCCGCAAGGACGGGCTGAAGGCGTCGCATGCCGTGGTCGCCATGCTGTTCGGCTTCTATCTGGCGAGTACGGCCATCGCCCCGAGCATCAAGGCGGGCGGCGAGAGCCTGGCGAGCCTCCTCGGCGGCATCAAGTTCTGACGCCCCCGCTCCCCGTACGCATCCCGCCCGTACGCACCCACTGGAGGCAGTAGTGGCCCGGCGCCCCCTCCCCCGCATTCTGAGCAACGGCAGCGCGCAGCTCGCCAGGAGCCGGGAGCTGGCCCGGACGGCCGCCGACAGCGCCACCGACGTCCTCCACCCGCTGATCACGATCGCGCGGGGTCTGCGCCGGCTGGCAGCGGCCGGACGGCGCAGATGGACCGAGACCCCCAAGGAGCGACGGGGGGCGCTGCTGTTCCTGGCGGCCTCCGTGATCCTGGTCGTGGCGCTGGTGCCGTACGGACCGCTGCTCGCCGCCATCACCCTGATGGCGGCAGCCGCCTGGCAGGGCCGGGACCGTTCCCCCGCGGCATCCGACGGGCCCGACGAGTCACAGACCCAGCGGCTGAAGTCGCTGTACGAGGCGCTGGTGCCGTACTTCTCCGCCGCCGAGGACCCCGAGCCGCTGTACTCCCACGGCGGCGCCTGGGACAAGGCCTTCCCCACCTACGCCTTCGACGGCGGCGGCCGGATCTCGCAGCTGGTGGTCCGCTACCCGGCGTACTTCACCGACGGCGAGGCCGAGGCCCGCGCCCGGATCGAGCACCTCCTCGCGGCCAAGTCGGGCCGGGGCCGCGAATACCACTTCACGTGGGACGAGGAGGGCAACCAGTTGACGGTGGGCGTACTCCTGCCCCTGCCCGTCGACATCGCAGCCCAGCGTTTCGTCACCACCCCCGGCGAGACGGTTCTCGGCTTCACCGACCCCACCCGGGTCCAGCGCACGCTGCCCCTCACCCACGGGGAACGGCAGCGGGACGTACCGCCGGTCGTCTGGCGCACCGGCCTGCGCTCCACCGAGCCGCACCTGCTGGCTCTCGGCCAGCCGGGCAGCGGCACCTCCACCCTGCTGCGGTCCATCGCCCTGCAGGCCCTGCTCCACGGTGACGTGGTGATCGTCGACGGCGGAGGCACCGGCGAGTACGCCTGTCTGACCGGCCGGGACGGCGTCCTGGCCGTCGAGGCGGGGCTCGCCGGGGTCACGGCCAGCCTGGAGTGGGCCGCGACCGAGACGGAGCGCCGCCTCATCGCCGCCAACCGGGCCCACCAGGCCGGCGACCCGCCGCCCGACGACACCAAGCGCCCGCTGTGGATCCTCCTCGACCGTCCGACGGCCTTCACCGACCTGGCCGCGGCGGACGGCCGCAAGGATCCGCAGTCCCTCCTCCAGGTCCCCCTCCGGCACGGCCGCCCGGCGAACGTGACGGTGGTCGTGGCCGACCAGCTGGACTGCATGGACGCCCTGATCGACCCGGTGCGCCAGCACACCCGCGCCCGTGTCGTCCTGGGCCCGGCGACGGCGGAGCAACTGGAGGCGGTCCTGGGGGCGCCCCCGCACACCACCCCGATCGACGAGCTCCCGCCGGGCCGCGGCTACGCCCGCCTCGGTTCGGGGCCGGTTCACCGCCTCCAGGTGCCGGCCACCCCGAACCCCTACGACGACGCGACGCCCGACGCCCTCTGCGAGGCGGTCCTCAGCCTTCTCCCGCCGCGTACGACCCCGGCGGACGGCGAGACGATCCCGGAGCAGGACCAGCCGGACGACGTGGCGGAGCAGGATCCGACTGCGGAGGAACCGGAGCCGGAGCCTGGAGACCCGAAGACCCCGGAAGCAGCTCCGGCCGCGGTGCCCGTCCTGACCAAGGAGACATAGCCAAGGCACCAGCTTCCGGCCCTCAGCACCCGTCCGTCAGTTTTGGACCTAGGCCACGAACGTACGCGGCGCCTCCGCACTCCCCACCGCACCGCTCTCCACCAGCGCCGCCGCGGCGGCCAGCCGCATGGCGGCCTCCTCGGCCACCGCGCCGCCCACGGTGAACGGCAACCGCACGTACCCCTCGAACGCCCCGTCCACCCCGAACCGCGGCCCGGACGGCACCCGCACGCCCACGCGCTCCCCCGCCTCGGCGAGCCGTGAACCGGACAGACCGCCCGTGCGCACCCACAGCGTCAATCCGCCCCGAGGCACCTCGAACTCCCACCCCGGCAGCTCCCGCCGCACCGCGGCCACCAGCTCGTCCCGGTTCGACCGCGCCTGCTCCCGCCGCACCTCCACGGCCTGCTCCCAGCCCCCCGTCCCGAAGAGCCAGTTCACCGCCAGCTGCTCCAGCACCGGCGTACCGAGATCGGCGTACGCCCGGGCGGCGACCAGGCTGCGGATCACGTCCGGCGCGGCCCGCACCCACCCGATCCGCATCCCGGCCCAGAACGCCTTGCTCGCCGATCCCACCGTGATCACCGTCGACCCGGCGGGATCGAACGCGCACACCGGCCGCGGCATCCGCACCTCCGCGTCGAGCCACAGCTCGCTCATCGTCTCGTCCGCGATCAGCACGGTCCCCGCGGACCGTGCCGCGTCCACCAGCCGCCGCCGCTGGTCATCGTCGGCGAGCGCCCCGGTCGGGTTGTGGAAGTCGGCCACGACGTATGCGATGCGGGGCGCGGCGTCCCGCAGGACCTGCCGCCAGCGGTCCATGTCCCACCCGGTGAGTCCCTCGGCCATGGCGACGGGCACCAGCCGGGCCCCGGCCTCCCGCATCAGCTGGAGGATGTTGGCGTACGAGGGTGACTCGACGGCGATGCGCTCACCGCGCCCCGCGAACAGATGGCAGATGGCGTCGATCGCTCCCATCGCCCCGGTCGTGACCATGATCTGCTCGGGCATGGTCGGAATCCCGCGCGCGGTGTACCGCTCGGCGATCATCGCCCGCAGCGCCGGCAGCCCTGCGGGGTAGTCGCCGTGCGTGTGCGCGTAGGGCGGCAGTTCCTCCAGCGCGCCCTGGACGGCCCGGGTGAGCCAGGGCTCGGGAGCGGGGAGGGCGGCGCAGCCGAGGTCGATCAGGGAGCCGAGGGCCTCCGGCGGCAGGGGCTCGAGACCGCGCGCGGGCAGCGGGTTCCCGGCCGGGACGGCGGTCCAGCTGCCGGCGCCACGCCGGGACTCCAGGAACCCCTCGCTGCGCAGCGCCTCGTACGCGGCGGCGACCGTCGTGCGGCTCACGGACAGGGAGAGGGCGAGTTCCCGTTCGGCGGGGAGCCGGGCTGCCACCGGGACCCGCCCTTCGAGCACCAGCAGCCTGATGCCGTCGGCGAGGGCACGGTAGGCCGGCGGCCGGCGCGTGCCGGGGCCCGCCGGGCGGTCCTGCTGGGAGCTGAGGAGCCGGGCGAGCTGCGCCGCGCCCACAGCCGAGGTCCACTCCGCCATTGAAATCAGTCCACCTTCCCCGGATTGGCCATGGATGGCCTCTCCATCCAAGCCACAGGGTGTCATGCAGCAGTCCACTACCGCCACACAGGGGGCGCATCATGTTCACGCGGGATCGGCTCATCCGGCGACTCGTCCAGCTCTACACCGGTCTCGCGCTGTACGGCGCGAGTTCGGCACTGCTCGTCCGGTCGGGGCTCGGCCTGGAACCGTGGAACGTGCTGCACCAGGGGCTGGCCGAGCGGACCGGACTGTCGATCGGTGTCGTCCTGACCCTCGTGGGCGCCGCGGTGCTGCTCGCGTGGATCCCGCTGCGCCAGCGGCCGGGCCTGGGCACGATCTCCAACGTGCTGGTCATCGGCATGGCGATGGACGCGGCGCTGGTTCTGGTGCCCGACGCGCACGGCCCGGTGCCGCGCATCACACTGATGCTGGCGGGGATCGTCCTGAACGGCGCGGCGACCGGCCTGTACATCGCGGCCCGCTTCGGACCGGGCCCGCGGGACGGCCTCATGACCGGACTGCACCAGCTCACGGGCGTCTCGATCCGGCTGGTGCGCACGGGCATCGAGCTCACCGTTGTCGCGACCGGCTTCGCCCTCGGCGGCACCGTCGGGATCGGCACCCTTCTGTACGCCCTGGCGATCGGCCCCCTCGCCCAGGCGTTCCTGCGCGTGTTCGCCGTCCCCGCGGCATCCGGCGTCAGCACGACCGTTGCCACCGGTCAACCCCGGGGGGCGATACTGCGTCCGTGACCCCGCGGATACGCCATCCCTACCTCGACCACCCCGGCCCGATCGCATTCGCCCACCGGGGCGGAGCCGCTGACGGCCTGGAGAACACGGTGCGGCAGTTCCGGTGTGCGGTCGAGGCCGGCTACCGGTACATCGAGACCGACGTGCACACCACCCGGGACGGCAGACTCGTCGCCTTCCACGACGCGACCCTGGACCGGGTGACGGACGGCGCGGGCCGGATCGCCGACCTGCCGTGGCAGGAGGTACGGCAGGCGCGCGTGGCGGGCGAGGAACCGCTCCCCCTCTTCGAGGAGCTCCTGGAGACCTTCCCTGGCGTGCGCTGGAACGTGGACGTCAAGACGGAGGCCGCCCTGCTGCCCTTCCTCGACCTGGCCGGGAAGACCGACTCCTGGGACCGGATCTGCCTCGGCTCGTTCTCCGAGGCACGGGTGGTACGCGCCCAGCGACTGGCCGGCCCCCGCCTGGCCACGTCGTACGGCACGCGGGGCGTGCTGGGCCTGCGGCTGCGCTCCTGGGGTCTGCCCGCCGCGGTGCGCCACTCGGCGGTGGCCGCCCAGGTCCCCGAGATCCAGTCCGGGATCCAGGTCGTGGACCGGCGCTTCCTGCACGCCGCCCACGCACGCGGGCTCCAGGTGCACGTGTGGACGGTGAATGACGCCGAGAGCATGCACCGGCTTCTCGACCTGGGCGTGGATGGCATCATGACCGATCACATCGACACGTTGCGCAAGGTCATGGAGGACCGCGGCGTCTGGGTCTGAGACCCCGGGCTCGTCCCCTCTGCGCGGTCACGGGGAAGCGAGGGCAGGGGTGGGCAGCGACACCGTGCGGACACCGCCGGCCGGCGGATCGGCGGAGCTCAGGCGCGAGCAGCGCGGCTGGTACTTCTACGACTGGGCCTGCTCCGTCTACTCGACGAGTGTGCTGACCGTGTTCCTCGGCCCCTATCTGACCTCGGTCGCCAAGTCGGCCGCGGACGCCGACGGGTACGTCCACCCCCTCGGCATCCCGGTGCGGGCCGGCTCCTTCTTCGCCTACTCGGTGTCCCTGTCGGTGATCGTGGCCGTGCTGGTGATGCCGCTGGTGGGCGCGGCCGCCGACCGCACCGGCCGCAAGAAGCCCCTGCTCGCGGCCGCCGCCTACACCGGTGCCACGGCCACGGCGGCCATGTTCTTCCTGGACGGCGACCGCTACCTGCTGGGCGGGGCCCTCCTGATCGTCGCGAACGCCGCGCAGTCCGTGGCGATGATGCTCTACAACTCCTACCTGCCGCAGATCGCCCCGCCCGAGCAGCGGGACGCCGTCTCCTCCCGCGGCTGGGCCTTCGGTTACGCGGCGGGTTCACTGGTCCTCGTCGCGAACCTGGTCCTCTACACGGGACACGAGAGTTTCGGCCTCTCCGAGAGCACGGCGGTCCGCATCTGCCTGGCCTCGGCCGGCCTGTGGTGGGGTGCGTTCGCCCTCATTCCGCTGCGGCGGCTGCGCGATCGCCGGACGGCCGGGCGGGAGGCGGCCCTGCCGGGCTTCAAGCAGCTCGCGGCGACGGTCCGCGACATGCGCCGCCACCCGCTGACACTGGCCTTCCTGCTCGCGTACCTCGTCTACAACGACGGCATCCAGACGGTGATCTCCCAGGCCTCGGTCTACGGCTCAGAGGAACTCGGCCTCGGACAGTCCACCCTCATCGGCGCCGTGCTGCTCGTGCAGGTGCTGGCGGTGGCGGGCGCGCTGACCATGGGCCGGCTGGCCCGGGTGTACGGCGCCAAACGCACGATCCTCGGTTCGCTGGTCGCGTGGACGGTGACGCTGGCGGCCGGGTACTTCCTGCCGGCCGGGGCGCCGGTGTGGTTCTTCGTCCTGGCCGCCGGGATCGGCCTGGTCCTGGGCGGCAGCCAGGCGCTGTCCCGCTCGCTGTTCTCCCATCTGATCCCGCCGGGCAAGGAGGCCGAATACTTCTCGGCGTACGAGATGAGCGACCGCGGCATGAGCTGGCTCGGGCCGCTGCTGTTCGGGATCACCTACCAGCTGACGGGGAGCTACCGGGACGCGATCATCTCGCTGGTGGCCTTCTTCGTTCTCGGGTTCGTCCTGCTCGCGCGGGTGCCGGTGCGGCGTGCGATCGGCGAAGCGGGGAATCCGGTTCCAGACAGGATTTAGCACTCGGAGCGAAAGGGCTGTAGTGTACGCGTTTGGCCTGCCAGGCGGACCGTTACTGCGCGTCAAAGATGCCGAAACGCTGGGTTATATCTGCTATCAGATGTGACAAACCGGGCGCTGGTGGGTACAACAAGGGCGGCTACGACGGCGACGCACGACCCGGAACGGGACTCGGAACGGGAATCTTTACCGCCGACCGGACGTTGACCGGATGACGACGACAGCGACACCTGTCCTGTGGGCGACAAGCCCGGGAGGCACGATTCATGAGTGAGCGAGCTCTTCGCGGCACGCGCCTCGTGGTGACCAGCTACGAGACGGACCGCGGCATCGACCTGGCCCCGCGCCAGGCCGTGGAGTACGCATGCGAGAAGGGGCACCGCTTCGAGATGCCCTTCTCGGTCGAGGCGGAGATCCCGCCGGAGTGGGAGTGCAAGGTCTGCGGGGCCCAGGCACTCCTGGTGGACGGCGACGGCCCGGAAGAAAAGAAGGCCAAGCCCGCGCGTACCCATTGGGACATGCTGATGGAGCGGCGCACCCGCGAGGAACTCGAAGAGGTCCTCGAGGAGCGCCTGGCGGTTCTGCGATCCGGTGCGATGAACATCGCTGTTCATCCCCGCGACAGCCGCAAGTCGGCATAGTCCCGCAAGGGTCTGGCCGAAGTAACAGCGCATCAGAAGACCGCGGGCGCCGTACGAGAAGTACGGCGCCCGCGGTCTTCCGCGTGTTCGCTGCACGGGCTCGCGTGTGCGGGGCCTGTGAGTGCCCGGGCACGGTTCAGTGCGTCAGCGGCGGGCGGGGCGGCTGCGGGGTGTCCCCGGGCTCGTCCCTGATGACCTGGCCCTGGACGACCTTGCCGTCGGGCTGGTGCATCCTGGCCTGCTGGAAGGCACCGCCCAGGGTGCCCGGGCGGGCCTCCCTGAGCTTGCGCTCGAAGGTACGCTCCGCCGAGCGGCTCACGGCCTTCTGGACCGGCGGCAGCAACAGGAGCAGGCCCACCACGTCCGACGCCAGGCCGGGGATGATCAGGAGCAGGCCGCCCAGCATCATCAGGCCGTTGCCCTCACTGCCCGGGCGGGCTGCGTCGGGCATCACACCGCTCTGCTGCTGTTGCAGCGCCTCGGAGAGCTTGCGGAAGGCCCGCCGGCCGGCCCGCTTGATGACGACCGAGCCGAGGACGAGACCCGCCAGCAGGACGAGGAAGACCACCAGCCCGCTGGTGGCCCCCGCGACCAGCGTGAGCAGCCAGATCTCCAGCACGAACCACGCGGCGACCCCCAGCGGCAGGAACGTACGCAGCCGGGAGCGCTTGGGCCGGGCAGGGGGCAGCGGGGTCTGAGCGCCAGTCGTCATGCCTCCAGTGTGCCTGGCCCCGGCTCAGCACGGGATAAGGCCACCGTCAGCTGATTCTGTGAACGGCTGCCCCGGTCGGGCGCGCGACTACGGCTTCGAGGGTTTGCCGTCGCGCCCCATGACCTTGCCGACCCGCTCCCCCACGCCCCAGGCCGTGACGCGCCACAGCGCCTCGACGAGGATGTCGCGGCTCATCTTGGAGTCGCCGAGTTCGCGCTCGACGAAGGTGATGGGCACCTCGACCACGTGGTAGCCGGCCCGGACCGCGCGGCGGGCGAGATCGACCTGGAAGCAGTACCCCTGCGAGGCGACCTCGTCGAGGCCGAGGCCCTCCAGGGTCTCGCGGCGGAAGGCGCGGTAGCCGCCGGTGATGTCGCGCAGCGGCAGGTCGAGCGCCAGCCTGGAGTAGAGGCTGCCGCCGCGGGAGATCACCTCTCGGGACTTCGGCCAGTTCACCACCCGGCCGCCCGGCACCCAGCGCGAGCCAAGGACCAGGTCCGCGCTCTTGAGGGCGGTGAGCAGACGGGGCAGTTCCTCGGGCTGGTGGGAGCCGTCGGCGTCCATCTCGACCAGCACGCCGTAGTCGTGCTCCATGCCCCAGCGGAAGCCCGCGAGGTAGGCGGCGCCCAGGCCCTCCTTGCCCTTGCGGTGCAGCACGTGGACCTGGTCGTCCTCGACGGCCGCTTCGTCGGCCAGCTTGCCCGTGCCGTCCGGGCTGTTGTCGTCGGCCACGAGCACGTGCGCCTCGGGGACGGCCTTGCGTACCCGGCCGACGATGCTCTTGATGTTCTCCGCCTCGTTGTAGGTCGGGATGATCACCAAGGCCGTACCGAGCGGGCCGAACTTCCTCACCTGGGCTTCTGCCGCGAGGGTTCCGTCGCCGTCGTTCACTGCTGCCCCTTCATGTTCATACGCAGGGGTCCACCATAGTGGGCCCGGCCTGCGGTGACGTGACAGGACGTTCGAATCGTGGTGGCGAATCCGCAAGACGCGGGTAAGAGGGCGCCTCCGGGTGCGCGCGTACGGCGGATGGGGGCCCGGCGCCCTTCGGGCCGGCCTGGGATCCGCCGGCTGCGGATCGACCGAGAGCCGTTGTCTACTGAGCGCCCGGGCCCCACCCGGGTCACACCTCCCCGACCGGCCGGAACGTTCCCTCGGCGCTGCGCCGGCCTGAGCCTGGCTCCCAGTGGCGGTGCCCCGGTGCGGCACACCGTCCCTGACCCGGCGGCGCCGCGGCGAGTGCTGGGACGTTCCCCGGTCGGGCGTCCGGTGGTGGACTCGGACGAACCTACCGGCCTCCTGCGGCCGCCTGTCAACAGCCGTCCGGCCTGCGCACTTTGCGGCAAAGCCCTGGTCAGGGCCGAGGATGCGCAGGTCGCGCGCCGGGGGCGCGGCGCACGACTTCATGCGCGCCGCCCCCGTAGATCACTCGCCCGGCCCTACGAAGACCGTGCGTCCGCCCACGACGGTGCGCAGACAGACGGGCAGGTCGCGGCCCGGAGTGAGGTCGGGCAGACCCGGGGTGCCGGAGCGGGGGTCCGTCGACCAGCGGGCGACGCGGTCGTCCGGGGCCTGGACGACGAGTTCGCCGGTGCGCCAGACGGAGTAGTCGGCGGGGGCGCCGGGGACCAGCACGCCCGCGTCGTCCCGTCCGACGGCCCGCCAGCCGCCGCGCGTGTGCGCCGTGAACGCGGCGCGCACGGAGACGCGGTGCTCCGGCGTGCGGTGGAAGGCGGCGGCCCGGACCGTGCCCCACGGGTCGAGCGGGGTGACCGGGCTGTCGGAGCCGAACGCGAGCGGGACACCGGCGCGCAGCAGGGCCGCGAAGGGGTTCAGGGCCCGAGCCCGCTCCTTCCCGAGCCGCTGCGCGTACATGCCCTCCTCCCCGCCCCACAGGGCGTCGAAGGCGGGCTGCACGGAAGCGGTGAGGCCGAGTTCGGCGAAGGCGGCGACACTCTCCGGGGTGAGCATCTCGGCGTGTTCGACGCGGTGCCGGGCGGCCCGGATCCGGCCGAGCCCGAGCTTCTCGGCGGCGGCGCGCACGCCGTCCACCACGGCGTCCACGGCGGCGTCGCCGATGGCGTGGAAACCGGCCTGCAGACCCGCCTGCGTGCACGCCACGACGTGCGCCGCGACCGCGGCGGCGTCCAGGTAGGCGATGCCGGTGTGCCCGGCGTCGGCGTACGACCGGTGCAGACAGGCCGTGTGCGAGCCGAGGGCGCCGTCGACGAACAGATCCCCCGCGGCGCCGGCCGCACCCAGCTCCCGCGCCTTGGCGACGTCCTGCTCGGCCCAGTAGCCGACGACCCGCGGTCCGGGCTCCTCCCCCGCGAGGCGCAGCAAGCCGGTGAAGTCGTCCTCGGAGGAGATCTCAGGCCCGGCACACTCGTGGACCGTGCCGATCCCGAGCGAGACGGCGTGCGCGAGAGCGGCACGCTGCGCCTGCGTGCGCTGCTGCGGCGTCACGGCGGCGAACGCCGCGCCCCGCACGGCGTGGTGGGCGTCCGCGGTGAACGGACCGTCCTCACGGGTGACCTCGGGAACCAGGTCGAGCAGGGCGGAGCTCACGACCGCCGAGTGGACGTCGATCCGGCTGAGGTAGAGGGGCCGGTGCCCGGTGGCCTCATCGAGTTGGGCCCGCGTCGGAGGCCGGCCTCCGGGCCAGCGGGCGGCGTCCCACCCGTGCCCGAGCAGGACGCGGTCGCCCGGACGCGCGGCGGCGAAGTCCCGTACCAGGGCAAGGGCGGCTTCGAGGGAGGGGGCGCCGGACAGATCGAGCCCGGTGAGGGCGAGCCCCGTGGCAGTGGTGTGCACATGCGCGTCCGTGAACGCCGGAGTGACCAACGCTCCATCGAGATCGACGACCTCGTCGGCCCCGTCCGCGAAGGCGTCGGCGGCCCCCTCGGACCCCACCCAGGCGATCTGTCCCCGCTCCACGACCATCGCGGTGGCGAAGGGGTCGGCGGGGCTGTGGACCTCTCCACGGCGGAGAAGAACGGTCTGGGGCGGGGCGGTGGACTCACTCATGGAGCACAGTCTCACAGGGGTGGGGGCGACGTCTGAATCAGGGGCGCGGGGAACTGCGCGAACGTCCCCGCACGCCCCGCACCCGGCAACCGGCGTTCAGATCCGCGGCGGTCGCGCCTCGTACGGCGTCGACAGCACCACCGTCGTCCGCGTGGACACCCCGGCCAACGACCGCAACCGGGCCAGCAGCTCCTCCAGCTCGTGCGGTGTCGCCACCCGCACCTTCAGGATGTAGTTCTCGTCGCCGGCGACACTGTGGCACGCCTCGATCTCGGGCACGCCGGCCAGCCGGTCCGCGATATCGTCCGGCGCGCTGGGATCGAACGGTTTCACCGAGATGAACGCCGTCATCGGCAGCCCCACGGCCTCCGGGTCGACGACCGCGGCATAGCCCCGGATGACACCCCGCTGCTCCAGCCGCCGCACCCGCTGATGCACGGCCGACGTGGACAGCCCCGTGGCCTTGCCCAGGTCGGTGTAGCTCATCCGCCCGTCCTTGACGAGCAGCTGCACGATCTGTCGGTCCAGCTCCTCCATGACGCAAGAACCTACAGGGCGGTTGATCTCCTCGGATACCTGAGCAGCCCAGGTCATGCCCGGTTCGTGATGTGGCCGGAAGTCGACGGTCAGCCGTCCGGGGGACAAATGCGCCGCAGTGGACACCTGCACGAGGCATGTGACGAACACCACAGCGCTCGAACAGTCTCCGTAATGTTCTCGTGATTACCGCCCAGGGGGGACGGGAAGTGCTTGCTGTGGCCGAGGCCGCAGTGCCCATGACGGCCCAGTCCGAGGGGGAGAACCCAATGCAGAGTCTTAAGCGCCCTGGTCGCACCGCACCCAAGCGGCAGCAGCTCGTCGTCGAGCCCGAGCCGGAGGGTGTCGAACCCGACTCCTTCGACGACGAACTCGACGCCTACGACACGTTCGAGATGTTCCGGGTGGTCTGCCCGGACTGCGCGCAGCCCATCGCCCTGCTCGCGGACGAGGAGGTTCTGCCGGAGCACGCGCTGTGCGTCTCGCCCTGGAACCCCTTCGGACTCACGGTCTGCGCCGGGACCGGCCGCAGGGCCACGGACGCCCGCGCCGCCGACGAGTCCGTGGAACCTCAGGAGCAGGACACCGCGCTGCTGTTGACGCTCCCTCAGGGGCTCGACTGGCGGACCCAGCCCTTCTCGCACGTCGGCGGGCCGGGCTCACGCCCCATCAGGGTCCCGGTCATGCGCCGCGCGGCCTGAGCGCGGGCTCTCCTCGCCCGTCGCTCCACTCCCGTAGCTGAACCGCATCACGTACCTGAACCGCACCACGGCTCGCGGATCGCCGTGGTGCGGTTCGGTGTGCCCGGAGCCGTGTGCGGCACTGAACGAACGCCCGATTCCGTCATCCGGTGACCTGTCCGGGCTTTGCCGCGTTGCCCTGGTATGACCCCCATCTCCTCAGCGACCGGGCGTCAGCGCCTCCTGTACGTCCCGCCGCCCGCAGAATCGGTTCGGCCGGCTCCGCCCCGCTATCAGGACCCGCCGATCTACCGCGACTTGATGCGGACCTGGGCCGAGGGCGGCCGCACCCTTCCGGGCCGGCACGACCCGGAGTGGATGCGGCTCGCGGCTCCCTGGCGGGGACTCGACCAGTTCAGCGTCCCTCTGGACCCACGAGATGGCGGGCGATGACCATTCGCTGGATCTGGTTGGTGCCCTCCACGATCTGCAGCACCTTGGCCTCACGCATGTAGCGCTCGGCCGGGAAGTCGGCGGTGTAGCCGTAGCCGCCGAGGATCTGCACGGCGTCCGTGGTGACCCGCATCGCCGTGTCGGTGCAGTGCAGCTTGGCCATGGCGGCCTGCCTTGCGAACGGCCGGCCCGCGTCCTTCAGCCGCGCCGCCGCGAGGTAGAGGGCGCGGCCCGCCTCGATCTGCGTCGCCATGTCGGCGAGCATGAAGCGCAGCCCCTGGAAGTCGGCGATCGGCTTGCCGAACTGGCGCCTTTCGGCCGCGTAGGCGAGCGCCTCGTCGAGCGCGGCCTGCGCCACGCCGATCGCGCACGCCGAGATGCCGAGCCGCCCCGAGTCGAGCGACGACAGGGCGATCGCGAAGCCCTGCCCCTCCTCGCCGATGCGGCGGTCGTCCGGGACGCGGACGCCGTCGAAGTGGACCTGCGCGGTGGGCGAGCCCTTCATGCCCATCTTCTTCTCGGGCACCGCGGCGCTCAGCCCCTCGGCGTCGCCGGGCACCAGGAACGCGCTGATCCCGCGGGGGCCCTCCTCGCCGGTGCGCGCCATCACCGTGTAGAAGTCCGCGATGCCGCCGTGCGTGATCCAGGCCTTGGTGCCGGTGATCACCCAGTCGTCGCCGTCCCGTACGGCCTTGGTGCGCAGGGCGGCCGCGTCCGAGCCGGAGTGCGGCTCGGAGAGGCAGTAGGCGCCGAGCAGGCCGCCGCCGAGCATCGCTGGCAGGTGCTCGACCTGCTGCTCCTTGGTGCCGTAGGCGGCGAGCGCGTAGGAGGCCAGGGAGTGGACGCTGACCCCGAGGCCGACGGTGAGGCGGGCCGCGGCGAGCTCTTCCAGGACCTGGAGGTAGACCTCGTAGGGCTGGTCGCCGCCGCCGTACTCGGAGTCGTACGGCAGGCCGAGCAGCCCCGAGCGGGAGAGCAGCGTGAACAGCTCGCGCGGGAAGCGGCCGGCGTCCTCCTCCTCGGCCGCCTTCGGGGTGATCTCCTGCTGCGCGATGTCGCGCACGAGCGAGATCAGGTCCCGGGCCTCCTCCGTGGGCAGTTGTCGGTCCACCGGCTGCGGGGCGCGGTCGGGCATGGCGACGCTCTCCTCCCTGTCGGGCACTGGCGGACGGGCCCATGGGTGGGGGCGGCGCCGCCGGGTCGTTCTGGTGCCTGGCCGATGCTTGCGGTCCCGGGTCTCGGGCGCTGCTGACCAGCGGCTCTGCGCTGTGAGTATGCCCGATCGGGGGCATCCCGTCACCAGTTAACGACCGCTCACTTCAAGAATAGTCCGTGCGCGGCCGACGCGGCGAAATTGGTCCGCACCATTGACCCAACTGGTCTAGTCCTCCTACTGTTTCGCTCCACCGATTCACCGCGTTCATGCCAATCGGCGCGCGTTCCCCTCTCCCCACGAGGAGACACCGGATGCACACCCCCCACCGTTCCCGCTTCCGGGCCATCGTGTCCGCGGCCTGCTGCGCCGTCCTCGGCGCCGGTCTGCTGGCCGGCGCGGGCACCTCCGCCACCGCGGCGACCTCGGCTCAGGAGGCCGCCGCCGGTTCGAAGGCCGCTCCCGGGGCCAGGGCCGCCGGATCCAAGGTCATCGGGTACTTCACCGAATGGGGCACCTACGACCGCAAGTACTACGTCAAGAACATCGAGACGTCCGGGTCGGGCACCAGGCTCACCCACATCAACTACGCCTTCGGCAACGTCACCGGCGGCAAGTGCGCCATGGGCGACGGCTACGCCGCCACCGACCGGGCCTACACCGCCGCCGAGTCGGTCGACGGCAAGGCCGACACCTGGGACCAGCCGCTGCGCGGCAACTTCAACCAGCTGCGCAAGCTGAAGCAGAAGCACCCGAACCTCAAGGTCCTGTGGTCCTTCGGCGGCTGGACCTGGTCGGGCGGCTTCGGTGAGGCCGCGAAGAACCCGGCCGCCTTCGCGCAGTCCTGCTACAACCTCGTCGAGAACTCCAAGTGGGCGGATGTGTTCGACGGCATCGACATCGACTGGGAGTACCCGAACACCTGCGGCGCCACCTGCGACACCAGCGGCAAGGCCTCCTTCCGGAACCTGATGCAGGCGCTGCGGGCCACGTTCGGTTCGCGGAACCTCGTCACCGCGGCGATCACCGCCGACGCCACCCCGGGCGGCAAGATCGACGCGGCGGACTACGCGGGCGCCGCCCGGTACGTCGACTGGTACAACCCGATGACGTACGACTTCTTCGGCGCCTGGGACGCGGCCGGTCCGACGGCCCCGCACTCGCCGCTGACCTCATACTCCGGCATCCCGAAGGCGGACAACCACAGCTCGGCGACCATCGCCAAGCTCAAGAGCCTCGGCATCCCCGCGTCGAAGCTGCTGCTCGGCATCGGCTTCTACGGCCGCGGCTGGACGGGCGTCACCCAGGCGGCACCCGGCGGCACCGCGACCGGCCCGGCGGCGGGCACGTACGAGCAGGGCATCGAGGACTACAAGGTGCTCAAGGCCACGTGCCCGGCGACGGGGACGGTGGCGGGCACGGCGTACGCCAAGTGCGGCAGCAACTGGTGGAGTTACGACACCCCGGCGACCATCGGCACGAAGATGAACTACAAGAACCAGCAGGGCCTGGGCGGCACGTTCTTCTGGGAGCTGAGCGGCGACACGTCGAACGGTGAGCTGATCAAGGCCATCCGGTAGCGCCCTGAGCGAGGGTGCGGAGGTCCGCGGGGGATCCTCCGCCCCTCATCTCACGCGCCCCGGCGGGCGGGCTGCGGTGCCGGGTGGGCGGCGTCGAGTTCCTCGATCGCGCGCAGGACGCCCCCGAGGGTCTTCACCAGCAGCTCGCCCATGGTGTCGCGGGGCAGCTCGGGGCGGTCGATCCATTCGAGCGTGGCGCCCTCGACACTGCACACCCAGGACAGCAGGCCCATCCGTGCCAGCGCGGTGACGTCGGCACGGCCGTACGCACCCTCGGCGATGGTGGTCACGACGGCCTCGCGCACTCCGTCACGGATGGCGTGCACCTCGGTGTCGAAGCCGACTCCGCCGCTCACGATCGTGCGATACGCGGCCTGGTTGTGCTCGGCGTAGCGCAGATAGCTGTCGATGGTGCGCTGCACCCGGTCGACCGGGGGCAGTTCCAGACCGCTCGCGGCCAGGGTGAGCAGCTCGGTGACCGAGTCCTGGATGATGGCCAGGTAATAGCCGCGCTTGGACTGGAAGTAGTAGTAGATCAGCCCCTTGGCGACGTGCGCCTGCCGGGCGATGTCATCCATCGACAGAGCGTCGTAGGACGTGTCGGCGAACAACCTCCGCCCGATGGCGATGAGTTCGGCACGGCGCGCCATCGAGCGCTCGGTACCGCGGGCCCTGGGACGCGCGGCGGGCTGGGGGCTGATATTCAATTTCGACCCTGGTCTCAACGGGCGGGGTGGGACTTCCGCAGTATGGCAGGCCCCACTCCCGGTCCGTGGGTCAGGTCACAGCAGCCCGAGCTGGGTCACGAGCATCGCCACGACCACGACGAGGGCCCAGCCCATGAGGTGCTCGACGATCTTCGGACCGTCGTCCTGAGGGCCGCCGGTGCGGACGCGTGGGGCGGTGACTGAGTGCGCGGTCATGGCTTCTCGCTCATTCGGTGGTACGGACGGACTCCCCCGGAGTTCCGTCCACCTTGCCACCGGAAGTGGCTTTTGTGGCCGAGAGCTTGCTCACACGCGCACGCCCACGGCCGCCAGCGCCCTGCTCTGGGCCGCGCTCGGGCGCGCCGGGAAGTACAGGTAGCAGACGCCGCCCGTGCCCGAGACGACCTTGCCGGAGGCGTTGTACCGCTTGGTGCGGAGCCAGATGTTCTCCCACTCGCGCCGCCGGTAGACGCGGCGTACGGCCTCGTTGCTCGCCGAGAAGGGGTCGTTGGCGATCACGTCGCCGTCGGCGGTGAAGCCGACGACGGTCATCAGGTGCCCGGCGGTGCCGTAGCCGGCGCCCGTGAGCTCCCCCTTCAGGAACGACTGGGACGTTATGGCCGGGATGCCCGCGGCGATCAGCGTCTCCAGTTCGGTGAGCGAGCCGAGCCGGGTGACCACGCCCTGCAGATCATTGAACGTGGCCGCGTAGGCGGCGTTGAACGGCCAGTTGCCGCAGCCCCCGTACTGGTAGTCGTAGGTGAAGCGGGCCGCGTGGCAGACCTGCGGGTCTGCGTACGAGGGATCGACCCAGGCCAGCTGGGCGTCGGTGAGCCGCCCGCCCCAGTACTCGATGATCATCTGGGAGGACGTCGGGCTGCACCAGGCCTCGCCGCCGTTGTCGTACTCCGGGTACTGGCCCTTGTGGATCTCCTGCGAGTAGCGCGGGACGGCCAGTTCCTTCGCGAGGCCGGGCACGGACGCCGGGACGGTGAACCGGTCGGGCACGTCGGAGCCCATGACGCCGAGCCGCCACACGGTGGGGGTCGCCTTGGTGCCGGGCTTGCGGTAGAGGGTCAGGCGCAGCCGGTACGACATGAGGCGCAGGCCGGTCGACGCGTCGTCGATCGCCAGGGTGTCGGTCCAGACCGTGCTCTTGCCGTCGCTCTGGTCGTCGACCGAGGTGCGCCGGATGTCCTGGTCGCCGGCGGCCCAGCGGGCCACCACGTACCAGGGGGTGCTGGTGCCGTCGGTGTAGGTGCCCTTGATCTCGATCCGGATCCAGGTGCCGGCCGGGGTGCGCGCGTTCCACGAGACGATCGCCTCGGTCGCGGGGACGGCGAGCCGGTGGACGGGGGACGTCCAGGTGCCGTACTGCCACTCGGCGGTCTTGCCGGTGTGCGGATCCGTGTAGGAGGCGGTTCCGGCGGGCTTCGCGATCGCCAGACCCGGGCGGGTGCCCGCGACGGCCCCGGTGCCCTTGGCGGTGCCGCCGCGCCAGTCGCCGTACGAGACCCAGGCCCGGTTGTCGACGGTGCGGGCCGGGAGGAGCCGGGCGGGATCTGTGGCGTCGGTCGTCACGGGGGCCTCGGGGTCGGCGGCCGCCGGACCCGTGCCCGCGGTGACGGCGGCGGCGACCGCGGCGGCCAGGACGGTTCGGCGGGAGGGCGGTTCGGCTCTGCGCATGGCGGGGACCCCCGGATGTCGGAGTCGGGCAGGGGCGGGGCAGGTCCGTGCACGGTCGGTCGTATCCGTGCGTGCGCCACATATGAGCACAGCCCGCCGTGTCCTGCCAGCACTTCGACGCGCGCCGCGCCCACCAATATTGGCGTCGACCAGTGGCATCCGCGCCGGATCCCGTCGTTAGAGTGCTGAGCGAGATGAATCCCTCCTTCCGCCCCGCACCGGGCCCCGCCGTCCGCGACCTGGCCGCCCGCATCCGGCGCCTCTCCCCCTCCTGCGGCCCGGTCCGGCTCGTCGGCGTCGACGGGCACGCCGGGTCCGGAAAGAGCACGTTCGCCGAGCAGTTGGCCGAGGCGCTGGACGGCGCCCCGGTGCTGCGCCTCGACGACGTCGCCAGCCACGACGCGCTGTTCGACTGGACCGGCCGGCTGCTGGAGCAGGTGATCGAGCCGCTCTCCCACGGCCGGACCGCGCACTACGCCCCCTACGACTGGCGGGCCCGCCGCTTCGGTGCGCCGCGTCCGCTGCCGCCGGCCCCGGTGCTCCTCGTGGAGGGCGTCGGCGCCGGACGCCGGGCGCTGCGCTCCCGTCTGGCCCTGCTGCTGTGGATGGAGCTGCCGTGCGAGGAGGCCTGGGCGCGAGGAAGGTCGCGTGACGGGGAGGAACAGCGGGAGTTCTGGAACGGGTGGGTTCCGGCGGAGCATCGGCATTTCGCCGACGATCCCTCGCGGCCGTTCGCCGATCTCCTGGTACGGCAGCGGGATGAGGGATATGAGGTGCTCGCTGGACCTGCTGGGACCGTTGGACCGGACCAGTCCCTCACGCACGGTGACGGGCCGCCCGCTGTGTGCTGACCTTGTGAAGGTGCTTGCGGGGCAAGTTACCGGAGTGCTTCAACTCGGCTTGACCGCTGGGCCGTACAGGTCTTACGTTCTCAATGTGCGGCATCGGAGCCGCCCACAGACGCGAAGCCCCCGGTTGTTCCCCCGTGATCGGGGGCTTCGTTCTGCCTTCTTCCGGTTTTCGCGGCCGCCGCCGGGCGCCGGACGCTCACCCTGGGTCACCGCGCGCGGGTGCGCCACGTCCGCTCCCACCTCGCCGAACGGCCCGTGCGGCACCCTACGGGCGCGCCGCCCCCGCAGGTACGATGCCCTCGTCGCGACCTACGGACGGTTGCTTCGCGCACGGTGCAACTCCGGTCCGTGGCACAGCGGTTCGAGCAGGGCGGCGCCGGCTGGGGGCGGCTCGTTGGCATACCGACGGGGGCACGGTTTGTGGGGGACGTGATGGACTTCGGCACGCAGGGCCCTCAGGCCCCGGCCGACCTCGCCTGGCTGCGAGGCGTGGACGCCTACACCATGGGCGCGTATCCGCAGGCGGAGGAGGAGTTCCGCGCCGCCGTGCGGATGGACTCCGGGATGGCCGACGGCTGGCTGGGGCTGCACGCGCTGCGCGTCGACACGACGACCGCGCTGCTGCGGATGTTCCGGCACCGGGACCGTTTCGGGGAGCAGCGCTCCCGCTACCGCCGCACGCTCAACTCCTGGTACTGGCTGGGCTGGTGGGTGCAGCCCGTGCTGGAGAGCCCCCGCGATCTGCTGCTCGCGCACGCCTCCCACTGGCTGGACGGCCGCCACGTCCCCGAACTGGACCAGGCCCTCGCCGGGCTGCCGCCCGTGGACACCGACCACCAGGTCCGCTTCCTGCACTCCTGCCGCGCCTACCTGGTCAAGGACTGGGAGCAGCTGGTCCGCCACACCGACCCGCTGCTCGGCGATCCGATGCTCGGCATCGAGGCCGGCCTGTTCGGCGGCATGGCCCGGGTCCGTCTGGAGATGTACGGCCAGGCCGAACCGCTGCTGTCCGCCGCGCTGATGCGCTGCCGCAGCGAGCAACCGCAGCGCAAGGAGCTGCGCTACTGGCTGGCCCGGGCGCACGAGGGCACGGGCCGCAGCGCCGCCGCACTCCCGCTGTACCGGGCCGTGCACCGCGTCGACCCGGCCTTCATGGACACCTCCGCCCGGCTCGCCGCCATCGCCGAGGGCGACGGGTACGACGACGTCACGGACCTCGCGGCGATCACCCTCACCGGCGCGGGCCAGGACGCCGCGGACGGGCCGGACGGGTTCGATCCGCTTTTCGGCCTGGAGGGGCGCGACCTGAGACTCCCCGACCCCGAGCCGCCGGTCGCTCCCCTGTCGCCGGTGACCGTCCCGCCGGTCCGCGAGAGGACCGGCCCCACGCCCTCCCTGCCCGCCGGACCCACCGACCCGGCGTTACTGGAGGAGGCGCTCGCCGAGCTGGAGCGCATGGTGGGTCTGGAGCCGGTGAAGCGCCAGGTCAAGGCACTGTCGGCCCAGCTGAACATGGCCCGGCTGCGGGCCGGGCAGGGCCTCCCGGTCCAGCCGCCGAAACGCCACTTCGTCTTCTCAGGCCCCTCGGGCACCGGCAAGACGACCGTCGCC
Organism: Streptomyces qaidamensis; assembly: GCF_001611795.1. NCBI lineage: Bacteria > Bacillati > Actinomycetota > Actinomycetes > Kitasatosporales > Streptomycetaceae > Streptomyces > Streptomyces qaidamensis. Next base: position 1,648,303 of record NZ_CP015098.1, read on the forward strand.
CGCATCCTCGGCCGCGTCTTCTACGCCCTCGGCCTGCTCGGCGGCGACCATCTCGTGGAGGCCCAGCGGGCCGACCTGGTCGGCGAGTACCTCGGGCAGACGGCGGTGAAGGCGAACGATCTGATCGACTCGGCCCTCGGCGGCGTCCTCTTCGTCGACGAGGCCTACTCGCTGTCCAACTCGGGCTACGGCAAGGGGGACGCGTACGGCGACGAGGCCCTGCAGGTGCTGCTGAAGCGCGCGGAGGACAACCGCGACCACCTCGTGGTGATCCTCGCCGGCTACCCGGAGGGCATGGACCGCCTGCTCGCCGCGAACCCCGGGCTGTCGTCCCGTTTCACCACCCGCGTCGACTTCCCCTCGTACCGTCCGCTCGAACTCACCGAGATCGGCAAGGTGCTCGCCGCCGAGAACGGCGACGTGTGGGACGACGAGGCCCTCGACGAGCTGCGCTCCATCGCGGGGCACGTGGTGGACCAGGGGTGGATCGACGAGCTGGGCAACGGGCGGTTCCTGAGGACGCTGTACGAGAAGAGCTGCGCGTACCGGGATCTGCGGCTGTCGGTGTATCCCGGGGTGCTGGGCAGGGAGGACCTGGCGACGTTGCGGTTGCCGGATCTGATGCAGGCGTACGGGGAGGTCTTGTCGGGGCGGGGGCCGCAGGATCCGTCGGCGATGTGAGTTCGTCGGCTGCGGGCCGGCGGGGGCTGGTCGCGCAGTTCCCCGCGCCCCTGAGTGGGTGCAGTGAAGGTCGGTCGAGCCGCAGGGGCCCGTCCGGGGGCGTGGGGAACTGCGCGCACCAGTCCCCACGCGCCCGCGGCCGAACACCTACGAAGCCAACGCCTCCTCGCTGCTGCGAGGCTCGGTGAGCCGAACCTCCGGCATCTCCCGGTGCGCGGGATCCCGCACCTCCCCCACCAGCAGCTCCAGCACGTCCTCCAGGGCGACCAGGCCCAGCACCTTGCCGGACGCGTCGGCGACCTGGGCCAGGTGCGTCGCCGCCCGCCGCATCACCGTGAGGGCGTCGTCGAGAGGCAGCTCGGGCCGCAGGGTCGTCATCGGGCGCCACAGGTGCTGCGGGACGGCCCGGTCCGAGTCCTCCGCGTCGAGGACGTCCTTGACGTGCAGGTAGCCCATGAACGCACCGGTGTCCGCGGCGACCGGGAACCGGGAGTATCCCGTGCGGGCCGTGAGCTCGACGATGCGCCCGGGCGTGACCGACGGGCTGACCGTGACCAGGGACTCCCGCTTCAGCAGGACGTCCGTCACCGGGCGGGAGCCCAGTTCCAGGGCGTCCTCCAGGCGTTCGGCCTCCTCGGGGTCGAGCAGGCCCGCCTGACCGGCGTCCTCCACCAGCCGGTTGAGCTGCTCGCTGGTGAAGACGGCCTCGACCTCGTCCTTGGGCTCGACGTGGAAGAGCCGCAGGATGCCCTGCGAGACCGCGCCGAGGGCGGCGGTGATGGGCTTGCAGAAGCGGGCGAACCAGACCAGGCCGGGGCTGAGCCACAGCGCGGCCTTCTCCGGCGCCGCCATCGCCAGGTTCTTCGGGACCATCTCACCGATGACGAGGTGGAAGAAGACCACCGCGGCCAGCGCGATGACGTAGGTGAGCGGGTGGATCACGCCGTGCGGCAGGTGGATCCACTCGAAGACCGGCTCCAGCAGGTGTGCGACCGTCGGTTCGGCGACCGCGCCGAGGGTGAGGGAGCAGATGGTGATGCCGAACTGGGCCGCCGCCATCATCTGCGGCAGCCGTTCGAGACCGTAGAGGACCTGCCGGGAGCGGGCGGTGCCTAGCGGTTCGATCTGGCTGCGGCGTACGGAGACCAGCGCGAACTCGGCGCCGACGAAGAAGCCGTTGGCGAGCACGAGCAGCGCGGCGAAGAGAAGCTGGAGCACGCTCATCGGACGGCCTCCGCCAGGGAGACCACCGGGGCGGTCCGCACCAGCCGGACCCGTTCCGCGCGGTAGTGGCCGACCTGGCGCACCGCCAGCCGCCAGCCGGGCAGCTCCGCCTTGTCGCCGACGGCCGGGATACGGCCCAGCAGGTCGGCGATCAGGCCGGCGACGGTCTCGTACGGGCCCTCGGGCACGTCGAGGCCTATGCGCTGCAGGACATCGACCCGGCAGCTGCCGTCGACGTCCCAGGCGGGCCTGCCGTCCTCCGGCGGCGCGGCGGCCAGCTCGGGCAGGTCGTGTCCGTCGTGCTCGTCGCGGACCTCGCCGACGAGTTCCTCGACGATGTCCTCCAGGGTGACGACACCGGCGGTGCCGCCGTACTCGTCGACGACGACCGCGATGGGCTGCTCGCTGCGCAGGCGGGCGAGGAGCGGCCGAACGGGCAGCGTCTCGGGGACCAGTAGCGCCGGGCGGGCGATGTGGCCGACGGGGGTGCGCAGCCGGTCCCGGACGGGGACGGCCAGGGCGTCCTTGAGGTGGGCCATGCCGACGACCTCGTCGATCTTCTCCCGGTAGACCGGGAAGCGGGACAGGCCGGTGGCGCGCGTCAGGTTGACGACGTCCTCGGCGGTGGCCGAGGACTGCAGGGCGCTGACCTTCACGCGCGGCGTCATCACGTGCTGCGCGGTGAGTTCGCCCAGCGACAGGGTCCGGACGAACAGGTCGGCCGTGTCCTGCTCCAGGGCGCCGGCCCGGGCCGAGTGGCGGGCCAGGGAGACGAGCTCGCCGGGGGTGCGGGCGGAGGCCAGCTCCGCGGTGGGTTCGATGCCCAGGGCGCGCACGAGCCGGTTGGCGACGGCGTTGAGGCCGGCGATGACCGGGCGGAACAGCCGGGCGAAGACGTGCTGCGGGCCCGCGACGAAACGCGCGACCTGCAGCGGCCGGGACACCGCCCAGTTCTTGGGCAGCAGCTCGCCGATCACCATCTGCACGGCGGAGGCCAGCAGCATGCCGACGACGACGGTGACACCGGAGACGGCTCCCTCGGGGATACCGATCGAGGTGAACGGGCCGTGCAGCAGCTCGGCGAGCGCCGGTTCGGCGAGCATGCCGACGACGAGCGAGGTGATGGTGATGCCGAGCTGGGTGCCCGAGAGCTGGAAGGACAGTTCCCTGAGTGATTCGACGACCCGGTGGGCGCGCCGGTCGCCTTCGGCGGCGGCCTTCTCGGCCTCCGCCCGCTCGACCGTCACAAGTCCGAACTCGGCCGCCACGAAGAATCCGTTGGCGAGAATCAGCAGGAACGCGGCTGCCAGGAGCAGCAGGGGGGTGGTCATGGTGCCGCCGCCTCCACACGGTCGCGAACCTCGACTACGAGGTCCGCGCTATGTCGGCAGGGGGCGGCGCAGGTACTGCAGGACGATCCGTCCATCGCCGGAGGGGGTCACTCCTCGGTTAGCAGGAGCCTCTGCGCACCGGTCGGGGCGACAGAAGCGGAGGCGCATCCATCACGCCTCCGCCAACAGATTAATCAAGACATGGCCCGGTACGGCAGTGGTGGCCGCCCGGAGGATCCCGCGAGTCAGCCCTGATGCCGTTCGGGGCCCGCCGCGGAACGGGCCTCGACCAGCGCCCGCAGCGCCCGGGCGTCGGCGATCGCACGCTGCTTGGCCAGGCCCGGCTGGATGCCCAGAGCAGGCAGGCTGGTGCCGTCGCTGAGGTTGAGGAACACCCAGGGGTCACCCGGCCGGAGGGTCACCTGGAGGATCTCCGCCCACTCCAGCCGGCGCTTGTTCGTGAGATTGACGACAGTGACGCCGTCCTCGTCGACGACGACCTTGGGACGCGCCAGGAGCAGCAGCACGGCGTCCAGCAGGAGTGCCGTGAAGATGAAGCTGACGCGCTCGCCGGGGCTGAGCTGCTTCAGCAGCATCGCGACCGCCGTGATCACCACGAAGATGGCGACGGCCGCGGTGAGCAGCACCACGCGGGTGCTGCCCGGCCGGAACGTGACGGGCAGGGTGGGCAGATCGGTCATCTCGCGCACGCCCCTCAGAGACGGCAGGCGTGGATGGCCGTGGTCAGGATGGCCCGGGCGCCGATGTCGTACAGGTCGTCCATGATCCGCTGGGCTTCCTTGGCCGGGACCATGGCGCGGACGGCGACCCAGCCCTCGTTGTGCAGCGGAGAGACGGTCGGGGACTCCAGGCCGGGCGTGAGGGCGACGGCCTTCTCCAGCTGCTCGACGCGGCAGTCGTAGTCCATCATCACGTACGTCCGGGCGACCAGGACGCCCTGGAGGCGGCGCAGGAACTGCTGGACCTTGAGGTCGTCGGCGTCCGCGCCGGTGCGGCGGATCACGACGGCCTCGGACTTCATGATCGGCTCGCCGGCGACCTCCAGGCCCGCGTTGCGCAGCGAGGTGCCGGTCTCGACGACGTCGGCGATGACCTGGGCGACGCCGAGCTGGATGGCGGTCTCGACGGCACCGTCGAGGTGGACGACGGAGGCGTCGATGCCTGCCTCGGCGAGGTGCGCCGCGACGATGCCCTCGTAGGAGGTGGCGACGGTCTTGCCGGCCAGGTCCGCCAGGCCGCTGATCGTGCCGGGCTTGGCGGCGTAGTGGAAGGTGGAGCGGGCGAAGCCGAGGGCGAGGATCTCCTCGGCTTCGGCGCCGGAGTCGATGAGCAGGTCCCGGCCGGTGAGGCCGATGTCCAGCTGCCCGGAGGCGACGTAGATCGCGATGTCGCGGGGGCGGAGGTAGAAGAACTCGACCTCGTTCACCGGGTCGACGATCCGCAGTTCCTTGGACTCCCGGCGCTGCTGGTAGCCGGCCTCATGCAGCATCTCCGCCGCAGGGCCGGACAGGGAACCCTTGTTGGGGACGGCGATGCGCAGCATGAGGTCGGCTTCCTTTGCGTGGTGTGGGACGGGAACGGGTGCGGCTCAGAGGTGGGCGTAGACGTCGTCGAGGGAGATGCCGCGGGCGACCATCATCACCTGGACGTGGTACAGCAGCTGCGAGATCTCCTCGGCGGCGGCTTCCTTGCCCTCGTACTCGGCGGCCATCCACACCTCGGCGGCCTCTTCGACGACCTTCTTGCCGATGGCGTGGACGCCCTTCTCGACCAGTTCTGCGGTGCGGGAAGTGGCGGGATCGCCCTGGGCGGCCTTGTGCTGGAGCTCGGTGAAGAGCTCCTCGAACGTCTTCTTGGACATGGTGACGCTCAGCCTATGCCACAGGTGGCTTCCGTCAGCGCCAGGGTTCGGATACTGAGCGGAGGGTGGCCGCGGTCGCCACCGCCGCCGTCACCGCCTCGTGTCCCTTGTCCTCGTTGGAGCCCTCGATGCCGGCGCGGTCCAGGGCCTGCTCCTCGGTGTCGCAGGTGAGCACGCCGAAGCCGACGGGGACGCCGGTGTCGACGGAGACCTGGGTGAGGCCCTGGGTCACGCCCTGGCACACGTACTCGAAGTGGGGGGTTCCGCCGCGGATGACGACGCCGAGGGCGACGATCGCGTCGTAGCCGCGGCCCGCGAGGACCTTGGCGACGACCGGAAGCTCCCAGCTGCCGGGTACCCGGAGCAGGGTCGGCTCGTCGATGCCCAGGTCGTGCAGGGCGCGCAGGGCGCCGTCCACCAGTCCGTCCATCACCTTCTCGTGCCACTGTGCCGCGATGACGGCGACCCGGAGGTCACCCACGTTGCGTACGGACAGCTCCGGTGCACCCTTGCCGCTCACGTTGCTCCTCTAGTGCTCTGTTACTGGTTGCCGCAGGCCGGCACGGTGGTCGTGTCCAGCCAGGGCAGGTCGTGGCCCATCCGGTCCCGCTTGGTGCGCAGGTAGCGGAGGTTGTGCTCGCCGGCGTTCACGGGCATCGGCACACGGGCCTTGACCGCGATGCCGTGGCGGACGAGCGCGTCGGTCTTGTCGGGGTTGTTGGTCAGCAGCCGGACGCCGCGCACGCCGAGGTCGGCGAGGATCTGCGCGCCGGCGGCGTAGTCGCGGGCGTCGGCGGGCAGGCCGAGCTCCAGGTTGGCGTCGAGGGTGTCGCGGCCGCGTTCCTGGAGTTCGTAGGCGCGCAGCTTGGACATCAGGCCGATGCCGCGGCCCTCGTGTCCGCGCAGGTACACCACGACGCCACGGCCCTCTTCCTGGATGCGGGCGAGGGAGGCGTCGAGCTGAGGGCCACAGTCGCAGCGGGCCGAGCCGAAGACGTCGCCGGTGAGGCATTCGGAGTGGACGCGGACGAGAACGTCCTGGCCGTCGCCGATCTCGCCGTGCACCAGGGCGACGTGCTCGACGCCGTCGACCGTGGAGCGGTAGCCGTGGGCGGTGAAGGTGCCGTGGGCGGTGGGCAGTTGGGTCCTGGCCTCGCGGCGGACGGTGGGTTCGCTGCTGCGGCGGTAGGCGATCAGGTCCTCGATGGAGATGATCGTCAGGCCGTGCTTGCGGGCGAAGGGGATCAGCTCGGGCAGGCGCAGCATGGTGCCGTCCTCACCGGCGATCTCGACGATCGCGCCGGCCGGGCGCAGGCCCGCGAGTCGGGCGAGGTCGACGGCGGCCTCGGTGTGGCCGTTGCGGGTGAGGACCCCGCCGGGCCGGGCGCGCAGCGGGAAGATGTGGCCGGGGCGGACGAAGTCGTCGGGCCCGCAGACACCGTCGGCGAGCAGCCGGAGCGTGGTGGCGCGGTCGGAGGCGGAGATGCCGGTGGTCACGCCGTACGCGGCGGAGGCGTCGACGGAGACCGTGAACGCGGTCTTCATCGACTCGGTGTTGTCCTCGACCATCTGCGGGAGGTTCAGCCGGTCCAGTTCGTCGCCCTCCATGGGGGCGCAGATCAGGCCGCGGCACTCGCTCATCATGAAGGCGACGATCTCGGGGGTCGCCGTCTCGGCGGCGATGACGAGGTCGCCCTCGTTCTCCCGGTCCTCGTCGTCGACGACCACGACGGGGCGGCCGGCCGCGATGTCGGCGATCGCCTGTTCGACGGGGTCTAGCGCGAAGGTCTCGACGTCGTCGGTGCTGTACAGGGCGGTGGTCGAGGGGGTGGCGCGAAGCGCCTCGTTCAGGGTGGTGGCGGGTGACGGGCGGGCACTCATGCCGGCGCTCCTTCCAGGGTGGGCCGCGCGGCCTGACGCGAGCGCAGCCACCAGTCGCGCAGGCCCCACAGGACGAGCGCGCCGTAGATGACGTAGACGAAGCCGGAGAAGGCGTAGCCGTTGGCGAAGTTGAGGGGCACGCCGACGAGGTCGACGAGCAGCCAGGCGAACCAGAACTCGACCATGCCGCGCGCCTGGGCGTACATGGCGACGATGGTGCCGACGAAGATGTAGGCGTCCGGCCAGGGGTCCCAGGACAGGGTCGGGTACGCCTTGAAGAGCAGCGCCACCGCGACCGTGCCCGCGGCGGCCGCCGCGGCCATCACCGCGCGCTCGCGCCAGGTGGCGAACCGGACGGCGATGTGACCGTCCTCGCCCTGCTCCTTGCCGCGCTGCCACTGCCACCAGCCGTAGACGGCGACGAGCACGACGACCGCCTGCTTGCCCGCGCTGCCGGTCAGATGCCCGAAGAAGGCCCCGAAGAGGATGAGGCCGGCCAGGAACTGCACGGGCCAGGTCCAGATGGAGCGCCGCCAGCCGAGGGCGAGGGCGACGAGGCCGAAGAGGTTGCCGACCATGTCGGACCAGAGGATGTGCTGGCCGAAGACGACGAACGCCTCGGAGTTCAGCGAGTTCACCGGGTCGCCCCCTGCGCGCGGTCGCCCAGCATCCGCTCGACGTACTTGGCGATGACGTCCACTTCGAGGTTGACCGGGTCGCCGGGCTGCTTGTGGCCGAGCGTGGTCAGGTCGAGGGTGGTCGGGATGAGGCTGACGGTGAAGTGGTCGGGGCCGGCGTCGACGACCGTGAGGCTGATGCCGTCGACGGTGATGGAGCCCTTCTCGACCACGTACCGGGTGAGGTCGGCGGGCAGGGAGATCTTCACGATCTCCCAGTTCTGCGAGGGCTTGCGCTCCAGGATCTCGCCGGTGCCGTCCACATGGCCCTGCACGATGTGCCCGCCGAGGCGTTCGCCGACGGCCATGGGGCGTTCGAGGTTGACCCGGGAGCCGGCCGTGAGGGCGCCGAGGCTGGAGCGGTTCAGCGTCTCGGCCATGACGTCGGCGGTGAATTCGTCGCCTTCGTGGTCGACGACCGTGAGGCAGACGCCGTTCACGGCGATCGAATCGCCGTGCTTGGCGCCTTCGGTGACGACCGGGCCTCGCAGGCGGAAGCGACAGGCGTCGTCGAGGGTCTCGACGGCGGTGACCTCGCCCAGCTCTTCGACGATTCCGGTGAACACTTCCCGGGTCCTCCTGCCTCTTCGGGCACGGACTCCGGGGCTGTCGATGACGACAGAAGTACGAGCAGGGACACCGAGGACGACGCCGGACGGAGTCCGCCACAGGGGACGGACTTCTGGGCGGCGCGCACGAATGCCCGCTCGCCGCGCACTGCCTCCCATCCGGACTTTAACCGTCGGTCCAGGAATTTCACCTGGTCAACCGGCCGCTGGAGGCGACCGGGTCGCGGACTGTAACCGCCGGTTCGGACTTTCACCGACCCCGGAGTGCGCTGCTACTGGTACAGGGCCAGTGTGCCACGCCTGATCGACGTTCAAAGGGGCGGAGTGTGTGGGCTGCCTCACAGGCAGCGCCTCCACCCTTACCCAGCGCGACGAGCGCCCCAACTCCCGCACCTCCCGGCCCCCTTGAGGTCACGCATTGGTACACACCTATTGACGAGGTGGTCTAGTCCTTTCTAAGGTCAACGCCTGGCTCGGCTCGACCTCACTGACCGGCCCGGCGGCGGTGACGACGGCCCTTGCCCGCCGTCGGGCCTTCCCACGCCGCGCGCACGGTGTTCTGGCAGGGTGAGTCGTATGACCACGACGATCGCCGACGAGTTCGAGATCCACCGGCGCCGGATGTTCTCACTCGCCTACCGGCTCCTGGGCTCCGCCGAGGAGGCCGAGGACGCGGTCCAGGACGCGTATCTGCGCTTCAGCGGAGCCGACCGGGCCGGAATCGAGCAGCCGGCGGCCTGGCTCGCCAAGGTCGTCACGAACCTCTGCCTGAACCGGCTGACCTCCGCAAGGGCCCGCCGCGAGCAGTACGTCGGGACCTGGCTGCCCGAGCCGGTGGTCACCGGGGACGGCACGCTCGGTCCCTTGGAGTCGGCCGAGCAGCGGGACGCCGTGTCGATGGCGATGCTGGTGCTGCTGGAGCGGCTGACACCGACCGAGCGGGCGGTGTACGTGCTGCGGGAGGCGTTCGGGTACGGGCACCGGGAGATCGCGGGGGTGCTGGATCTGAGCGAGGCGAACTGCCGCCAGCTGTACCGGCGGGCCGCGCAGCGGGTGGGTGAGCCGCGGGCCCGGTTCGAGCCCGCGTCCGAGCAGCAGGAGGAGCTGGTCACGTCGTTCATCACCGCGGCCCGCGAGGGTGATCTGGCCGGGCTGGAGAAACTGCTCGCGACGGAGGCGACCTGGTGGAGCGACGGCGGCGGCAAGGTCACCGCCGCGCGGTGGCCGATCGAGGGCGGGCAGAGGATCGCCCACTTCCTGGCGGGTGGGGGCCCGAAGTTCGCGGCGGGCCTGGACTTCACGCCGGTGGAGGTCAACGGAGCGGCCGGGCTGGCCACCTGGGCGGGCGACACCCTGGTGGGGCTGGCGGCGATCGAGGTGCGCGAGGGGCTGGTCGCGGGGGTGCGGGCCGTGGTCAACCCGGAGAAGCTGGCGTTCGCGCGGCGTCAGCTCACCCGGGCGTAGGACCGCCGGGCGCGTCTGTCACATTCCGCGGGGGGTGTTCGGTCCTAGCTGGCGTGGGGCGCTCCGTCCGGGAGCGCCGGGCGTCGGAAGGGACTGAACAGCATGACCACGATCCTGGTGACCGGCGGTACCGGAACGCTCGGCCGGCTCGTCGTCGAGCGGCTGCGCGCGGGCGGGCACGAGGTGCGGGTACTCAGCCGGCACAGCGAGCCGTACGCGGTCGACCTGCGAAAGGGCGGTGCCGGGCTGGACGCGGCGGTCGCCGGTGTGGACACGATCGTGCACTGCGCGTCGTCGCAGAAGGGGGATGAGGAGGCGGCGGCGAACCTGATCAGGGCGGCACGCGGGGCGCGTGTGCCCCACCTCGTGTACGTCTCCATCGTCGGCGTCGACCGGGTGCCGTTCCGCTATTACAAGAGCAAGCTCGCGGTGGAGAGGCTCGTCGAGGAGTCGGGGCTCGGCTGGACCGTGCTGCGGGCGACCCAGTTCCACGACCTGCTGGTCATGATGCTCCAGGGGCTGTCGAAGCTGCCGGTGCTGTTCCTGCCGGCCGGCCTTCGGGACCAGCCGGTCGAGGTCGCCGAGGTCGCGGACCGGCTGGCCGAGCTGGCGGCGGGTGCGCCGGCGGGGCGGGTCGAGGACATGGGCGGGCCCGAGGTGCGGACGTTCGAGTCGCTGGCCCGCGCGTATCTCAAGGCGTCCGGGCGACGGCGGGCGGTGGTGAACGTGCCGCTGTGGGGTGCGGCGTACCGGGGCTTCCGGAGTGGGGGGCATCTGACGCCGGAGCGGGCCGTGGGCACGGGGTCGTTCGAGGAGTACCTGGCGAGGCGGTTCGGGAGCGGCCAGGTGCGGGCGGAGAGCGGGCGGGGCGGGGAGGGCCGGCCGGGGGCGTAGGCACCGGGGCGGAGCGGGAAGCAACCGCCAAGGCCTTAGGCACCCGGCGGAGCAGGAAGCAACCGCCAAGGGCGGCCCAGGCACCCGCGGTTGACAGCCAGGGCGTCGCGTTCCATCAACCCGGGGGCGGCTGCGGCACCCGCTCCCCCGGCGTGAACAGTTCCTCTTGGGCGCGGTCCCGGGCCCTCAGAAGCGCACCGCGCAGGACCGCGCCACCGCCCAGGGTGGTGGCCCGCACCTCCGTGGGCAGCGGCGTCATCCGGGCGATCCGGTCCTGCACGCGCGCGGCGAGGCAGCCGCCGCCGGCCTGCCCGACCTCCCCGCCGAGGACCACGCATCCGGGGTCCAGGATGGCGACGACCGAGGCGACGCCGACGGCGATACGGTCGGCGAGGGCGTCGAGGAAGCGGAAGGCGGGGCCGGAATCCCCCGACGAGGACGCCCGGGCCGCCACCTCCGGCACCCCGTCCGGCCGCCCCGGCGGAGTCACGCACGGCACCCCGTCCGGCCGCCCCGGCGGAGTCACGCACGGCACCCCGTCCGGCCGCCCCGGCGGGGTCGCGCACGGCACCCGGCCCACCGCCTCCCTCACCATCGCGGCGGCAGCCCGCACCACCCCCACCGTCGAGGGCTCCTGCCCCGCCGCCACCGCAACCCCGCACTCCACCGCGAGGTCCACGACCGCGGCCGCGGCTGCCAGCGAATGGAAGCCGCCCTCGCAGTCCGTCGAGGTCGGCAGCGCGCTCGTACCCGGGACCGGGAGGAAGCCGATCTCTCCCGTACCACCGGAGGCGCCGCGCCGGAGGGCGCCGTCGAGGACCACGGCCGCTCCCGTTCCGTGGCCCAGCCACAGCAGGACGAACGTGTCCCGGTCCCGGGCCGCTCCGTCACGCTGCTCGGCGAGTGCCGCGAGGTTGGTCTCGTTCTCGACGCTGACGCGGGCCTCGGGCAGCCGCTCCTGGAGGGTGGCGACGAGCCGGCGGTGCCACTCCGGCAGCCCGGTGGAGTCGCGCAGTTCACCGCTGGACGGGTCGATCAGACCGGGCGCACCGATCCCCACGGTGTGCAGGCGGTGGGCACCGGCCTCCTTCGCAGCGCGCTCGACCAGCATGACCGCCTGCTCCACGGCGGGACCCGTTCCGGTGTCTCCGCCGATCGGCACCGACGCCTCGGCCAGCACCCGCCCCACCAGGTCCGCGACGGCCACGGAGACGCCTTCGGTGCGGACGTCGAGGGCGGCCAGGTGCGCCCGGTCGGCGACGATGCCGTAGACCTTCGCGTTGGGGCCGCGCCGCTGCTCCCCCGCCTCGCCGACCACAGCGATCAGTCCGGCGGCGGTGAGGCGTTCGACGAGGTCGGCGACGGTCGGCCGGGACAGACCGGTCAGCTGCTTCAGCCGCCCTGCCGTCAACGGGCCTTCCTGCTGCAGCAGACGCAGGGCGAGCCGGTCGTTGATGGCCCGGGCGGTGCTCGGGGATGCGGGCATGCCGGGATCCTTCCAGACGGGCGGAGCCGTCGGCCGTGGCCTGCCCGGGAGACCCTCTTATTATCAGGCAGGGTTCCTGATAGTTTACGCCCGCACCGGGCACGAGCACGGCAGCGACCTGGAGGGGGACCGCAGAATGGGCAAGGTGGTCGACGAACAGCGCGAGGTGAAGCGGTCCCGGTACGCCGTGGCCGCCGTCTTCGCCGTGCACGGCGCCGTGACCGGCTCGTTCGCGACCCGGGTGCCGTGGATCCAGGACCACGCGGGCGTGAGCGCGGGCCAGTTGGGGATCGCCCTGGCCTTCCCCGCGCTCGGCGCGTCCGTGGCGATGCCCCTCGCCGGCAGCATCAGCCACCGCTTCGGCGCCCGCAACGCGCTGCGCGGACTGATCGCACTGTGGACGCTGTCCCTGGTCCTGCCGTCCCTCGCCCCGAACCTCCTGACCCTGTGCCTTGCCCTGTTCACGTACGGCGCGACGGCGGGCATGGCGGACGTGGCGATGAACGCACTGGGGGTCGAGGTCGAGAACCGCCTCGGCCGGTCGATCATGTCCGGGCTGCACGGCATGTGGAGCGCGGGCGCCCTGGTCGGCTCGGCGGCCGGCACGCTCGCCGCGCACCTCGGCTCGGACGCCCGCCTGCACCACCTCCTGGCCGCCGCGGTCCTCACCGTCGTCGGCGTGCTGTCCTGCCAGTGGGTGCTCGACCTGCAGCCGGCCGAGGACGAGGAGCCGCCGCCGCGCTTCGCGCTGCCGCCCCGCTCGGCACTGCTCATCGGCGCGATCGGCTTCTGCGCGGTGTTCGCGGAGGGCGCCAGCCTGGACTGGTCGGCGGTCTACCTGCGCGAGCAGCTGGAGACCTCGGCCGGTCTCGCCGCGGCCTGCACGACGGGCTTCACGCTCACCATGGCCGTCGCCCGGCTCGCCGGTGACAGGATCGTGGACCGCTTCGGTGCCGTCCGGACGGTGCGGGCGAGCGGTGTGTTCGCCGTCCTCGGCGGGCTGCTGATCGTCGTCGCGGACCATCCGGCGGTGGCCATGAGCGGGTTCGCGCTGATGGGCCTGGGCATCGCCGTCGTCGTGCCGCTGTGCTTCGCCGCGGCCGGCCGCAGCGGATCCAACCCGAGCCTGGCCATCGCGGGCGTCGCGACCATCACCTACACCTCGGGGCTGATCGCGCCGAGCGCGATCGGCATGCTGGCGCAGGCGACCAGCCTGATGGTGTCGTTCTGCCTGGTGACGGCGCTGTCGTGCGGCCTGGTGGCGTTCGCGGGTGTGCTCCGCCCCGGCGAGCGGACGAAGATCGGCCGGACGGACGCGGCGGTTCCCGACCCGAGGCCCTGAGGAGACACCCGCCCCGGTCATCGGCACGGTGGGCACACCCCGACAATGGTCCGGACACTCGCACGCACGACGAAAGCGAAACCGCACCATGGATCTCGGCGTCCGCTGGAAACTGCACGGCGACGGACGCACTCCGGCGCCCGGCGCGGTGGTCCGCCCCGACGAGCGGCTCTCCTGGCCCCGCACGGCAGGGCTCGGCGCCCAGCACGTCGTGGCGATGTTCGGTGCGTCCTTCGTGGCGCCGGTCCTGATGGGCCTGGACCCGAACCTCGCGATCATGATGTCGGGCGTCGCGACCGTCGTGTTCCTGCTCGCCACCCGTGGCAGCGTGCCCAGCTACCTGGGCTGCTCGCTCTCCTTCGTCGGCGTGGCGGCGGTGATCCGCGCGCAGGGCGGCAGCAGCGCGACCGTCACGGGAGCGGTGTTCGTCGTCGGGGGCGCGCTGTTCCTGGTGGGGCTGGCCGTGCGGCGCTTCGGGGCGCGGATCATCCACGCCACCATGCCGCCGATCGTGACCGGCGCGGTGGTGATGCTGATCGGCTTCAACCTGGCGCCGGTGACGGCCTCGACCTACTGGCCGCAGGACCAGTGGACCGCCCTGCTGGTGATGCTGTTCACCGGTCTGGCGGTCGTCTGCCTGCGCGGCTTCTGGTCGCGGATCGCGATCTTCCTGGGGCTGGTCTTCGGGTACGGCATCTCCTGGGTGTTCGACCTGGTCTTCGGCAGGATCCACTCGGTGGACGCGAGCGGCAAGCTGACCGACCACTGGCGGCTCGACCTGTCCGGCGTTGGCCAGGCCGACTGGATCGGGCTGCCGACCCTGCACGCCCCGTCGTTCGAGTGGTCGGCGATCCTGGTCGCCCTGCCGGTCGTCATCGCGCTGGTAGCGGAGAACGCCGGGCACGTGAAGGCGGTCGGCGAGATGACCGGCGACTCGCTGGACGACAAGCTCGGCACGGCGATCGCGGCCGACGGCGTCGGCTCGATGCTGTCCACCGCGGTCGGCGCCCCGCCCAACACCACGTACTCCGAGAACATCGGCGTGATGGCCGCGACTCGCGTGTACTCGACGGCCGCGTACTGGGCCGCAGCCGGCTTCGCCCTGCTGTTCGGCCTCTGCCCGAAGTTCGGTGCGGTCGTGGCGGCGATCCCGGGCGGGGTGCTCGGCGGCATCACCGTCATCCTGTACGGCATGATCGGCCTGCTCGGCGCGCAGATCTGGATCAACGCCAAGGTGGATCTGCGCAATCCGCTGAACCTGGTCCCGGCGGCCGCGGGCATCATCATCGGGGTCGGCAACGTCTCCCTGAAGTTCTCGGACACGTTCTCGCTGAGCGGCATCGCACTCGGCACCGTCGTCGTCATCACCGGCTACCACGCCCTGCGGGCCTTCGCCCCCGCCCACTTGAAGACGCAGGCGCCCCTGCTGGACGAGGGCACCTCCTCCTACGACGACGCCAAGTCGTAGGCGTACGAGGCCGTGAACGTCCCCGGCCTGCCCTTGCAGCCGTCCGACTCCCCCGGCAGCTTCACCCACAGGTAGGCGTCGATCCTGGCCTCGCCGGTGCTCAGGGTCGGGGTCCGGCCCAGCCCCCGGCCCGCCGGGTCGCACCACTCGCCGTCGGCCGGGGCGCCGTTGCCGTTGCGGCTGGTGTCGATGACCGCGCCGAGGCCCGCCGGGCCGCCGAGCGCGTCGAGGACCCGCCGGTCGTAGGCGACCTCGTCTGCGGTGGTGTGGAAGTTGGAGACGTTGCTGAAGATGCCGTCGGAGGACTCGGGTGAGGCGGCACCGGCCTGCCTGAGCCAGGCCGCCTGCTTGCCGGGCGCGTTCCAGCCCGAGTGCCCCGCGTCGAAGTACACCCGGGCCCGGGGGTTGGCGGCCTTCAGGACGCGGCCGGCCCGGGCCAGCGAGGCGAAGCGGTCCGCGCGTTCACCGGCGGAGAGGCACTCGGCCTGGGCGACCGAGTCGGGCTCCAGGACGACGATGACCTCGCCCGAGCCCAGCCCGGCCGCGAACCGGTCGATCCAGGCGTCGTAGGCGTCCAGGCCGGGCGCGCCACCCAGGGAGTGGCCCCCACAGTCCCGGCCGGGGATCGCGTACGGCACGACGACGGGCACCCGGCCGAGCGCGGCCCCGCCCGAGGTCACGGCGGCGACCCGGGCGGTGACGGTGTCCGGGGAGTAGTCGGCGAACCACACGGCCGCGGGCTGCTCGGCGATACGGGACGCGATGACCGCGTGCCGGGGGTCGCCGGTGTGGGAGCGGACCCACTCCAGGACCTGGGAGTCGGGGTGGCGGTAGAGCCGTCCGGCAACGGCCGTGCGTTGCTCCCGCTTCTCGGCGGGCTTGGCGGGCGTGGGGGTCGTCGTCCGGCGCGCGGACGGGGACGGCGAGGGCGAGGGCGAGGCGGATGCGGTGTTGGCCGGTGCGGACGACGCCGGCACCGCCGGCAGCGGCGCCAGGCGGGGCGAGGCCGGCACCTCGGGAGGGCCGGCCTCGTCGGAGGTCCGTCCACCGTCGTCGAACGCGGCGAGGACCCCCGTGACCGCGCCGGCCACGACGACGAGCGAGGCCGCCACGACCATCGCGCCACGCCGGGCGGCACGCCTGCGCCCTGCCCTGCGGGCGGCCAGTCGCTGGGCACGCGAGCCTGACACGGTGCTGCTCCCCCTCCCCCTGCGGCGGGCACTGTTCCCCCGTTTCGGGGAAGAGCCGGGCCCGCCGGTGCTCCCGCCAGCCTAGAGCTGCGACTCTGCCCGCATGCCGCGATGCGAACAAGTCCCCCCAGCCGTGGACACTCCGGTCGACGCCGTCATCTCCCGTATGCGCGCGCTCGACGCGGCCCTGCACCCGCGGGACGGGGTGGCGGTCTTCAACCGCGTCTACCTCGCCGTGACGGAGGCGGTGGACCGGTACGTCGACACCGGGCGGTTCGCGGACGCCCACGCCGCGATCACGCTGGACGTACGGTTCGCCGAGCGGTACCTGGCGGCCGTCGAGGCGGTGGCGGACGAGCGGCGCCCGCCGGCCTGCTGGCGGCCGCTGTTCCAGTTGCGCCGCCATCCCGGGGTACGTCCGTTGCAGTTCGCGCTGGCGGGCATCAACGCGCACATCGGGCACGATCTCGCGCTGGCCGTCGTGGACACCTGCCGTACGCTCGGCTGCGCTCCCGTCGATCTGGAGGACGAGTTCGACATGGTGGGCGATCTCCTCGTCTCGCTGGAGGAGCGCATCCGCGACGATCTGATGCCGGGCCCCGACCTGTTCCGGATCGCCGACCCGCTGACCCACCTGCTCGGCTCCTGGAGCCTGGACCGCGCCCGGGACGCCGCCTGGACCGCGGCCCGGGCCCTGTGGGCTCTGCGTGAACTCCGCGATGTCGCCGAAGAGTTCACGCAGCACCTGGACACGGCGGTCGGCTTCGCGGGGCGCATGCTGCTCACGCCCCTGACCGAGCCGCCGCTCCGGTTCTAGCCCCTGGGCAGCTCAGTCCTCCGGCAGTTCCACGGGGGCGATCTCGTCGTACACGTCGCCGGGGCCCGGGTTGGTCGGGTCGGTCGTGCCGCCGAGGTGGTGCATGACGCCCCAGACCGCGTTGAGGGCGGTCTGGATGGCACCCTCGGCCCAGCCGGCCGTCCAGGAGATGTCGTCGCCGGCGAGGAAGATGCCTCGCTTGTCCTCGGGCAGCCGGTCCTGCATGAAGTGCGTGAACAGGCGCCGCTGGTAGCGGTAGTGGCCGGGGAGGTTGGCCTTGAAGGCGCCCATGAAGTAGGGCTCGTTCTCCCAGGAGACGGTCACCGGGTTGCCGATGATGTGCTTCCTGATGTCGACCTTCGGGTAGATCTCGCCGAGCGACTTCAGCATGACCTCCATCCGCTCGTTCGCCGACAGCGGCAGCCACTTCAGGCTGTCGTCGCACCAGGTGTAGGAGAGGCAGATGACGGCGGGCTTGTCCGGGCCGTCGTCGAGCAGGTAAGTCCCGCGCGTCATACGGTCGGTGAGCGTCATCGACATGACGTCCCGGCCGGTCGGATTCCCCCTGTCGTCGACGGCCTTGTCCAGCCAGAACGGCCGGTCCACCGGGACGAAGAGCTTGGAGCTCTCCATGTAGTGCGTGCGCTCGATCGCCGTCCAGTGGTCGATCGGGAAGAGCGAATCGTCGCAGGCGATCTTCGACAGCAGCATCCAGGACTGGGCGGTGAAGATGGCCGCCTGGAAGGTGCGGATGTCCCCGTGGGCGTCGGTCACCGTGATGCGGTTGCCGGCGGTGCGGTGCAGCCGGGTCACGGCCGGGCGGGGCTCGCCGCCCTCGTGCAGGCTCGCGAGCGAGGTGCCCTGGGCCCAGTGGACGATCTTCTGCGGCTCACGCTCCCACAGGCGCAGGGGCAGCTGCTGCGAGCCGCCGACGATGCCGCGGTGGTGGTCGTCGGCCTCGGTGTAGACGACACGCAGGATCTCCAGGATGGAGTTGGGGAAGTCGGTGTCCCAGCCGCCCGTGCCGAAGCCGACCTGGCCGAAGATCTCGCGGTGCCGGAAGGACTTGAACGCCTCGGAGTCGCAGAGGAAGCCGTAGAAGGTCTGGTTGTCGAGCTTCTCCACGAGCCGGGACCAGATCTCGCGGATGCGCGGGACGTCCCGCTCGCGCAGGGCGCGGTTCATGTCGGAGAAGTCGGCGCCCTCCTCCAGGCACCGGTTCCAGGCCTCGGCGACGTCCCGGTAGACCTGGGGCAGGTCGGCGATGGTCTCGGCGTAGTGCGACTCGCCCTTGAGGTCGACGACGGTCGACGGGGTCGCCTCGGCGAGGGGGTTGGGGAAGGCCCGGGTCTGAAGGCCGACGAGGTCGATGTAGTGCTGGAGGGCCGTGGAGGAGGGCGGGAAGCGCATCGCGCCCATCTCGGCGGTGAGCGACTCGTCGCAGCCCTCGAAGCCCACCGTCCGCAGCCGGCCGCCGATCTGGTCGGCCTCGTACACGACCGGCTTGAGGCCCATCTTCATCAGCTCGTACGCGGCGACGATGCCGGACAGGCCGCCGCCGATGACCGCGACCTCCGTGCCGTGCCCGGTCGCGGGTATCTGCCCGAGGCCCGCCGGGTGGGCGAGGAAGTCGTCGTACGCGTACGGGAAGTCCGGGCCGAACATGGTGATCGGCGGCTGCTGCGCGTCTGCGTGCTCGACGGCGTTGGGCACGGTGGACGTCATGGGGTACGGACTCCTTGCACGGGTACGAACGGGCGGTTCAGCGGGGGTGGTCAGACGAGCGGCCCGTAGAGACCGGGCCGCCGGTCGAGCAGATACGGGTTGGCCTCGCGCGAGGCGGCGAGGAAGGCGGGATCGACGTCGGCGAGGACGAGGTCCTCACCGCGACCGGCCCGGGTGCGGGCGATCCCGTCGGGACCGGCGAGCGTCGACAGGCCCACGAACTCGAACTCGCCCTCCCGGCCGGCCCGGTTGACGTACGCGACGTACATCTGGTTCTCGAAGGCCCGCACCGGGATCATCGACTCGGCGACGAACTGGAACGGGTGCATCTGCGCGGTCGGCACGACGAGCAGGTCGGTGCCGGCGAGGGCGTGGGCCCGGACGTTCTCCGGGAACTCCACGTCGTAGCAGATGAGGATGCCGACGCGTACGCCGTCGATCTCGGCCTGGACGATCTGCTGGTCGCCGGGCGTGAAGTGGTCGCGCTCGAAGCAGCCGAAGAGGTGGGTCTTGCGGTAGTTCGCGAGCCGGGTGCCGTCGGCGGAGATCAGCTGGGCGGAGTTGAACACGGCGTCGCCGTCGCGCTCGGGATACGCGTAGGCGATCGCCAGACCGTGCCTCGTCGCGATCTCGGCGATCGCGTCCGCGCACTCGCCGTCGGCGGGCTCGGCGAGGCGGGCGACGGCGTCGCCGATCGCGTACCCGGTCAGGAACATCTCCGGCGTCACGAGCAGCCCCGCGCCCGCGGCGGCGGCCCGGCCCGCGCCCTCGTCGAGGACCTTGAGGTTCTCGACGGTGGAGCCGGGGCGGCCGGAGCTCTGGAGCAGGGCGGTGCGCATGCGTGTTCCTCACCGGGCGAAGGGTGGTCAAAGGGCCCACCGGGTCGTTGGAGGGGCCACGTAGACGGTACGGGCGGCTGACCAGGGCGGACAAGAAGGAGCCGTTGCGCGCCGGTGAACGGTTCGTTGCGTGCGTCCGGGCACGGGCGGCGATTCGTTGCGCGCCCTGAGTCGTAGCCCGGCTCCTCCTCGGAGCCCGGGCCCGTCCCCGTCTCCCCCGCCGTGCGGCGGAGACGGAGTCCCGCCCTGCGCGCGATGTCCTGGCCGCACCGGGCCGGGAGAGTAGGGGCTGTCCAGTCGACCTGCGGAAAGGACCGAAATGAAGCGCCGTACGAAGATCGTCGTGCTCGGCTCCGCACTGCTGCTCACCGCCGGGGCGGCCTCGGCCGCGACCGCGTCGGACGCGCCCCGGCAACGGGAGGCCGCGGCCCTCACCGGCACCGCCGACCTGTACCGCTCGGCCGGGGACGACATCACGTTCTCGTTCGACGCGCATCTGGCCGCGAAGGACAAGGCCGATCCGATGAAGGCCACCGGCACCTTCCGGTTCAGCCACTATCTGAACGGCTCCGGCGCCCGGGCCGAGGTCGAGGTCGACTGCCTGGTCACCGGCGGCAAGGTGGCCGTCGTCTCCGGTGTGATCACCGAGTCGGACCTGCCGGGCGCCGAGGGCAAGCGCGTCGGCGTCACCGTCCACGACCTCGGCCGCCACGACCGGCTCGGCTACAGCTGGGCCTCGACGGGCCGTCCCGGCGAGGGCAATGAACCGCCCCAGTGCGTGAGTTCCGCCCCCTTCGAGAAGGTCAAGAAGGGGACGGGCGACTTCACGGTCGTCCCTTGGCAGCCCGAGCTCTAGCCAACGCCAGGGCCGTCACGAGGTAGGGAAACGCCAGCACCGCGAAGACCGTGCCGTGCGGCAAGTCCGTCCCGAGCAGCGCGTACACGCCGAACGTGGCGACCGTGGCCAGCTCGGTGCCCAGGCTCGCCACGGACGTCAGCGTGGCCCGGCGGGACTCGTCGATGCGGTGCTGAAGACGGACGTCGGCGAGTACCTCGGCCAGCTGGAACCCCGCGAAGGCGAGGCTCACGAGGGCGATTCCCGCCAGGGAGCGGGACACGGCTCCCACGGCCAGGGCGAGGGCGGCGCCCGCGAGCAGCATCGCGAGCCCGCTCGTGCCGAGCCGTTCGGCCGGTCCGGCCAGGAGGCTGCCGAGGGTGACGCCGGCCCAGATCAGCATGATCAGGTAGGGCACCGTCGCCTCGGCGACGCCGATGTCGCGGACCAGCAGGGGGGTGTACTCGTCGAGTGCGCCCCATACCGCGGCCACGGCCGGGATCAGCAGCAGGGCGCCGCGCACCGAACGGTCCCCACGGAGCCCGGCGAGTCCGGTCCGCAGGGTCGCCGCCCAGGTGTCACCCGCGTCGTCCGCCCGCACCCGGTGCTCGGGGAACCGGGTCGCGGTGACCGCGGTCAGTACGCAGGCCAGGAAGCTCGCGGCCCCGACGGCCGCGTAGCCGCCCTGCGCGAAGACGGGCCCCGCCAGGCCGATGGACGCCACGGTGCCCAGCAGTCGCGCGGCCCGGGCCCGGCCCATGATCCGCGCGTACCGGTCGGCGGCGCAGAGCCGGTCCAGTTCGTCGTAGACCAGCGCCTCCAGAGCGCCGGAGCCGAGCGCCCCGCCCGCGCCCCACAGGATGAAGCCCACCGCGAAGGCCCCGTACGACGGTACGGCCACCCACAGCGCGAAGCCGGCGGCGGTGAGCAGGGGACCGGTCCACAGCAGCCTGCGGCGCGAGACGGCGTCGGCCCAGGCGCCGGAGGGCACTTCGAGCACCACACCGGTGATCGACCACAGCGCGAACAGGGAGGAGATCTGCCAGAGCGACATGCCGGTGTCGGCGAACAGCAGCGCGTACACCGGGTAGAGCAGGACGAAGTCGTCGAGGAACGCGTAGCCGTACAGCGTGCGTGTCAGACGGCGGACGCCGGTGGCGGGCACGCGTGCGGGTGAGAGTGTCATGAGGCCTTCCCGGAAGGACGGATCGGACGCCGGAGGTACGGCGTCCGAGGCGGTCCTCGGGAGGCACGGCTGGTGGATCAATGTCGCCAGGTCATGACACCCAGGCTAGAGGTGTCTCGTGGAGCGGGCCACGGAGTTACGTGGGCGACCCGGACGAGAAGCGCCGCAGCAGCGGCGACAGCACGAGCACGGACTTGGTCCGCTCGACGAACGGCTCCCCGGCGATCCGTTCCAGGACCCGTTCGAAGTGGCGCATGTCGGAGGCGAAGACCTGGACGATGGCGTCCGCGTCCCCGGTGACGGTGGACGCGGCCACGACCTCCTGGTAGCGCTCCAGACCCCGCTGGATGGTCTCCGGGGAGGTGTTCCCGCGGCAGTAGATCTCGACGAACCCCTCGGTCTCCCAGCCGAGGGCGCCCGGATCCACCCGTACGGTGAAGCCGGTGATGGCTCCGGTGGCCCGCAGCCGGTCCACGCGCCGTTTCACGGCGGGTGCGGACAGGCCGACGAGCCCCCCGATGTCGGCGTAGGAGCGGCGGGCGTCCTCGGCGAGGGCGTGCACGATGCGTTCGTCGAGATCGTTCAGCACAGTGGGTCGATCACTTCTCGGATGGTGCCAGTCGGGAGCGGCGGAAGCCGTACCCGAAGTAGAACACGAGCCCGGCGGCCATCCAGACACCGAAGACGACCCAGGTCACGGTCGACAGGCTGCCCATCATCCAGACGCAGAAGGCGAAGCCCAGCGCGGGCATGACCGGCGAGAGCGGGACCCGGAAGGTGCGGGGCATGTCCGGCTTGGTCCGGCGCAGCACGACGACGGCCACGTTGACGAGGGCGAAGGCGAACAGGGTGCCGATGCTGGTGGCGTCGGCGAGCTGCCCGAGCGGGATCGCGGCGGCCAGGACACCGCAGAACAGCGACACGATGAGGGTGTTGGCGCGCGGGGCACCGGTCTTCGGGTGGACCTTGGCGAACACCTTCGGCACGAGCCCGTCGCGGGACATGGCGAACAGGATGCGGGTCTGGCCGTACAGCACGGTCAGCACCACGCTCGCGATGGCGATGACGGCGCAGAAGGCGAGCAGCGTGCCCCAGAAGGTCTGCCCGGTGACCTCGCGCATGATCTGGGCGAGGGCGGCCTCGGAGTCGGTGAAGTTCTCCCACGGCTTGGCGCCGACGGCGACGGCGGCGACGAGGACGTACAGCGCGGTGACGACGACCAGTGACAGCATGATCGCGCGGGGCAGGTCGCGCTGGGCGTTCTTCGCCTCCTCCCCGGCGGTGGAGGCGGCGTCGAAGCCGATGTAGGAGAAGAACAGGGTGGCGCCGGCGGCGCTGACCCCGGCCATGCCGAGCGGCATGAAGTTCTCGTAGTTGCCGGAGCGGAAGCCCTGCACGCCGATGGCGCAGAACATCACCAGCGCGGCGATCTTCACGATGACCATGACGGTGTTGGCGCGGGCGGACTCGCGGGCGCCGCCCAGCAGGAACGCCATCGCCAGCAGCACGACGATCAGGGCCGGCAGGTTGAACACGCCGCCGTCGCCGGGCGGGGCGGACAGGGCGGCCGGGATGGTGACGCCGATGGTGCCGTCGAGCAGTTCGTTGAGGTACTCGCCCCAGCCGACGGCGACGGCGGCGACCGACACGCCGTACTCCAGGACCAGGCACCAGCCGCATATCCAGGCGATCAGCTCGCCCATCGTTGCGTACGCATACGAGTACGAGGAGCCGGAGACCGGGATGGAGCCGGCCAGTTCGGCGTAGGACAGGGCCGAGAAGAGGGCCGTGAGGCCGGCGATGACGAAGGAGAGCGTGACGGCCGGGCCCGCCTTGGGGACGGCCTCGCCGAGCACGACGAAGATGCCGGTGCCGAGGGTGGCACCGATGCTGATCATGGTGAGCTGCCACAGCCCGAGGGTGCGGCGCAGCGACCCTCCCTCGCCCTGACCACCCTCTGCGACCAGGCGTTCCACGGGCTTGCGGCGCATGAGGCGCGCACCGATGCCGGGGGATGCGGGGGCGGCTGTCTGGCCTGGGTTCTGCGGTGGTGCGCCTTGGTCGAGCACGCGCTTGGCTCCTTGTCGCTGCCGGTCAGGGCGGCAGGGACCGCGGGCACCCTTGAGCAGGGACCCACCGAGCGGAGTCCCCGCCACGCCACGTACGAGGCGACAGCCTATGAGCAACGGCGTTGCTGGTGAAATGCAGCAACCTTGCGCATACCCGCAAGATCATTGCGTTCCTCGCGGAGGGCCGGAGGTTCGTTGCACGGCTGTTTGCGTCCGTTGCGCACGGCTTGCTCGGGACAGCGCTTTCACGAGGAACGTGAGCCTCTCGGCACATTCGCGCGTGACGCCCGCGTGGTCCTGGTACGACCAGCGGCCGACGTAGGGGACCGGGGGCTGATGGCCGAGCCGGGCGTACAGCGCGGCGGCGCGCGGGTTGTCCTCGGCGACGCCGAGACCGATGGCCGTGCGGCCCGGCTCACGGGCGCGTTCCTCGGCCGCCTCGATCAGGGCGGTGCCGATGCCGTGCGAGCGCGCCGGGGGCCACACGCTCAGCGCGTTGATCTCCGGGCAGCCGGGCAGCGCCGCCCGTACGGCGGCGTCGCAGCCGCCCCAGCGCACCTCCGTGTGCCCGAACGGGCCGCCCGCCCCGCCAGGCGACGAGGTAGCTGCTCAGGCCCCGCTCCTGGCGTTCGTGGCGGCGCGCGTGGAACGAGGTGGCGTTCGGCGAGCCGATGTACCGGTCGAGCAGCGCCACGTCGGCGGTGCGGCGGTGCGGCGGTGCGGCGGTGCGGCGGTGCGGCGGTGCGGCGGTGCGGCGGTGCGGCGGTGGAGGATCTCCTGGCGTTCGACGGTAGGCCCGGGCACGCACGAAGGCCCCCGGTCTTTCCCGCCGGGGGCCTTGGCGTCGGGGCGAGCCCGTCAGCTCCAGCTGGCGTGCAGCGGCTTGCCCTCGGCGTAGCCGGCGGCGCTCTGGATGCCGACGATGGCCTTCTGCGCGAACTCCTCCAGGGAGCCCGCGCCGGCGTAGGTGCAGGAGGAGCGGACGCCCGCGATGATCGAGTCGATCAGGTCCTCGACGCCCGGGCGGGCCGGGTCGAGGAACATGCGGGAGGTGGAGATGCCCTCCTCGAACAGCGCCTTGCGGGCACGGTCGTACGCGGACTCCTCCGAGGTGCGGTTGCGCACGGCACGCGCGGACGCCATGCCGAAGGACTCCTTGTACGCGCGTCCCTGGGCGTCGTGCTGGAGGTCGCCCGGGGACTCGTAGGTGCCCGCGAACCAGGAGCCGACCATCACGTTGGACGCACCGGCCGCGAGGGCCATGGCCACGTCGCGGGGGTGGCGGACGCCGCCGTCGGCCCACACGTGCTTGCCGTACTTCTTCGCCTCGGCGGCGCATTCCAGGACGGCGGAGAACTGCGGCCGGCCGACGCCGGTCATCATGCGCGTGGTGCACATGGCGCCGGGTCCGACACCGACCTTGACGATGTCCGCGCCGGCTTCGATCAGGTCGCGCACACCAGCGGCGGCGACCACGTTGCCCGCGACGATCGGCACCTGCGGGTCGAGGTCGCGCACCAGCTTCAGTGCGCTGATCATCGACTCCTGGTGGCCGTGCGCCGTGTCGATGACGAGCGCGTCGACTCCCGCGTCCAGCAGTTGCTCGGCCTTGCCCGCCACGTCGCCGTTGATGCCGACGGCGGCGGCGATGCGCAGCCGCCCCTGCCCGTCGGTGGCCGGTGTGTAGAGCGTGGCGCGCAGGGCGCCCTTGCGGGTCAGGATGCCGGCGAGCGTGCCGTCCTTGTGCACGGCCGGGGCGTAGCGGCGGTTGGCGTGGTCGAGGGTGTTGAAGGCCTGGCCCGGGTCCATGTCCGCGTCGATGAGCAGCAGGTCCCGGGACATGACCTCGGCGAGCTGCGTGAAGCGGTCCACGCCGGACAGATCGGCGTCGGTGACCACGCCGACCGGCTTGTGGTCCCCGTCGACGACGACGCCTGCGTTGTGCGCGCGCTTGGGCAGCAGGGCCAGCGCGTCCGCGACGGTCTGGTGCGGGGACAGGATGATCGGGGTGTCCAGCACCAGATGCCGGCTCTTCACCCAGGAGACGACGTCGGTGACCACGTCGTTCGGGATGTCCTGCGGTATCACCACGAGGCCGCCGCGGCGGGCCACGGTCTCGGCCATACGGCGGCCGGCGATGGCGGTCATGTTGGCGACGACGAGCGGGATGGTGGTGCCCGTGCCGTCCGGGGAGCTGAGGTCGACGGCCTGCCGCGAGCCCACCGAGGAGCGGCTGGGCACCATGAAGACGTCGTCGTACGTCAGGTCGTACCCGGGCTGGATGTCATTGAGGAAACGCACGTGCTGCACATCCCAGTCGATCAGAGGTGACCCCCGGACCGGCCGGCCAGGGGGAAAGAGCACGTACTTCATTCTCCCACGACGGACGGCCGAACCACCCCCAGCGGATCATCCAGGCTGGCCAGGGGGGCTCTCGGAGGATTCTCCAAGGCCGAGGGTCACGAACAGTCCAGGGCCCCGGTCCGTCGCCTCGGCGAAGATCTCCTCGGCGACCTGCCACTCCTCGGGCCGCGTCTCGGCGTACGTCCGCCAGCCCTGGACGACGACCAGCAGGCCGCGCTCGCCGGCCCCGTCGGGCCAGAGGGCGGGGTCGGCCATGGAGTCGGCGAGGGCGTCCCAGTTGCGGCCGAACCAGTCGGGCAGGGCCAGGTCACGGGCACAGCGGTCCATGAAGGCCGCCTTGTCCGTGACCCCGCCCAGGTCCAGGACGACCACGATCCGGCCCGCCGGGTCGTCCGGCACCCCGCGCGACTGCCTGACCATCCGTCAGACTCCGTCCGGGTCGGACCGGTTGAGCGCGGACTTCGGCGCCGGGCCGGCCGTCATCAGGTAGTCCGCGGCCGACGTGTCCGTCACGAGGCTGGTGACGAGCCCCGACCGCAGCACGGCGTCGATCGCGGGCCCCTTGCGCTGCCCGCCCGCGATCGCGACGACCTCGGGGATCCGGCGGAGCTGGTCGGCCTTCACCGTGATGCACCGCTCGCCCAGGTCCCGGCCGACCCGGCGGCCCTCGGCGTCGAAGAGGTGCGCGGACATCTCGGCGGCGACCCCGAGGGACGCGTAGTGCGACCGCTCCTCGTCACTGAGCATGTCGTGCACGGTGGAGATGCCCGGCTCCCAGGACCCGATGGAGACACAGGCGACGGTGACCTTGTCGAAGTGCTCGAAGGCCCGGGCGATGCCCGTCTGGTTGCGCAGCGCCGCGGCCGTGGCCGCGTCGGGCAGCAGCATGGGCGCGTAGATGGGGTGGGCGTCCCCGCCGGCCACCTGGGCGGCGCGGCGCACTGCCTCGACCGAGCCGCGTTCGGCGGTCCCGGCGTCGTACACGCCCGTCAGCTGCACCACCGTGCACGGTGGCAGCCGGTCGAGCGCCGCCGCCATGTGGATGGTGGAGCGGCCCCAGGCCAGGCCCAGCACATCACCTTCGTCGACCAGTTCGCCGAGCAGGTCGGCGGCCACCTCTCCCAGGTTCTCGGGGTCGGGTGTCTCCTCGGCCTCGGCCGGGGACTCCACCACGACAGCGTGCCTGAGGCCGTAGCGGGCGCGGAGCGCGTCCGAGCGCTCGGCGTCCAGCTCCGCAGGCACACGGATCTCGATACGCACGAGATCCCGTTCGAGGGCGGTCTCCAGGACCCGGGCCACCTTGAAGCGGCTGACGCCGAACTCCTCCGCGATCTGGATCTTGGATTTGCCCTCGAGGTAGAAGCGGCGGGCCATGGCCGCCGCCTGCACCAGCTCAGCGGGTCCCATCCGCATGGCTGACCGGCCCGCCGACATACCCGACACGGCGATCTCCTCACTGCTGTTCACACTCTGGATTCGCCGTTCATCCTTGCAGATCCGGCGCGGATGATCAGCCCTGATGAGAGCCGTTCACTTTGCTGTGGCTCAGTGGTCGCAGGCCCAGGAGGCCTTGGCCGTCGTCGCCTCCGCCTGGGTGCGTAGTGCACGTACCGCCTGGGCCGGGTCGTTTGCCCCGTAGACCGCCGATCCGGCCACGAAGACGTCGGCTCCGGCGTCCGCGCACCGCTCGATGGTGGAAGCGGAAACTCCGCCGTCGACCTGGAGCCAGAGCTCCAGTCCGTGCTTGCTGATCAACTCGCGGGTGCGGCGAATCTTCGGAAGCATGATGTCGAGAAACGCCTGCCCCCCGAAGCCCGGTTCGACCGTCATGATCAGCAGCATGTCGAGCTCGGGGAGCAGGTCCTCGTACGGCTCGATGGGGGTCGCGGGCTTCAGCGCCATGGAGGCGCGGGCGCCCTTGGCCCGGATCTCACGGGCGAGCCGGACGGGGGCGGCGGCGGCCTCGACGTGGAAGGTGACGGAACCGGCCCCCGCCTCCACGTACTGGGGCGCCCAGCGATCGGGGGCCTCGATCATCAGGTGGCAGTCCAGCGGGGTGTCCGTCGCACGGGCGAGCGACTCCACGACCGGCACGCCGAGCGTGAGGTTCGGGACGAAATGGTTGTCCATGACGTCGACGTGGAGCCAGTCGGCTCCTTCCACGGCCTTCGCCTCGTCCGCGAGGCGAGCGAAGTCTGCGGACAGGATGCTGGGGTTGATCTGCGCGGCCATGTCCTAAGACTGCCATGCCCTCCGGGGGTTGTGAGCATCGGTACCGGGTGGAACCGGTGCTACGTCGACCGCGGGCCGTCGTGGGTCGTTCGCGCAGTTCCCCGCGCCCCTGGTGGGGCGCTTCCGCGAAGGGGATGTCATGAAGCAGGGCGTCGCGCATCTCGTCTGCGGGCGGCGGGCCAAGTGGCTGGTGCTGGTCGTCTGGGTGGTCGTGCTGTTCATCGCCGCGCCGTTCGCCATGAAACTGACCGATGCCCAGGACAACGACGCCGCGTCCTGGCTGCCGGGGTCCGCCGAGTCCACGCAGGTGCTGGAGATCTCCGAGGGCTTCCGGCCGGAGCAGATCCCGGCGGTGGTGATCTACGCGCGGGACAGCGGCCTGACGGCGCAGGACCGTGCGGAGATCGCCGAGGACGTCACGCAGCTCGAGCAGCTCCGTGACCACGGCATCATGGGTGAGCAGACCCGGGGGCCGGTGTTCGACCGGCAGACCGATCCGCGGGCGGCGCAGGTCTTCGTACCGATCATGATGGACGAAGAGGGCTGGGAGCGGATCTCACCCGCCGTGGAGTCCATCCGGGACGACGTCGGGACGGGTGGCGACGGGCTGAGCGTGCACATCACCGGCCCGGGCGGCACCTCGGCGGACTTCGCGGAGGCCTTCGAGGGCATCGACTCGACGCTGCTGTTCGCGGCGATGACCGTCGTCATCGTCATGCTGCTCATCACCTACCGAAGCCTGACCCTGCTGCTGGTCCCCCTGATCGCGGTGGTCTGCGCGCTGTTCACCTCCCAGGCGCTGATCTACGTACTGGCCGAGCACGCGGGCCTGACGGTCAACGGCCAGAGCGCCGGCATCCTCACGGTGCTCGTCTTCGGCGCCGGGACGGACTACGCCCTGCTGCTGGTCGCCCGCTACCGGGAGGAGTTGCGCCGCCACAAGGACCGGCACGAGGCGATGGCCCTGGCCCTGCACCGTGCCGGTCCGGCCGTGCTCGCCTCGGGCGCGACGGTCGTCCTGAGCATGTTGGTGCTGCTGACCGCCGAGATGAACTCGACCAGCGGTCTGGGCCCGGTCGCCGCGATCGGTGTCGCCGTCGCCCTGCTCGCGATGATGAGCCTGTTCCCGGCGCTGCTGGTGATCTTCGGCCGGTGGATCTTCTGGCCGGTGATCCCGCACCTGGGCTCCCCGGAGCCGACCGAGCGCGGCGTCTGGGCGCGCACGGGCCGCCGTATCGCCCG
This sequence comes from Streptomyces qaidamensis, assembly GCF_001611795.1. Taxonomy (NCBI): domain Bacteria; kingdom Bacillati; phylum Actinomycetota; class Actinomycetes; order Kitasatosporales; family Streptomycetaceae; genus Streptomyces; species Streptomyces qaidamensis. The sequence continues at coordinate 1,677,701 of NZ_CP015098.1, forward strand.
CCGCCCGCGCATGACCTGGGCCGTCACGGCGCTCGCCCTGGCGGTCTGCTCCCTGGGCCTGATCCAGCTGCGCGCGGAGGGCATCGGCAACGCGGACGCCTTCACCGGGAAGCCGGACTCGATCACCGGCCAGGAGGTGTCCGCGCGCTACTTCCCGGCGGGCAGCGGTGATCCGCTGGTCGTCGTCAGCAACCAGGCGCAGGCCGTGGAGGTGGGCCGCGCGGTCGCCGGGACCCAGGGCGTGGTCCCCGAGTCCCTCGGTCTGCCGCCCGGCACGAAACCGGCCTTCGAGGGCAAGGTTCTCTTCGAGGCCACCATGACCGCCCCGGCGGACAGCGAGGCCGCCAAGCAGACGGTGGAGCGGGTGCGGGACGCCGTGCACGCGGTGCCGGACGCCGACGCCAAGGTGGGCGGCGGTACGGCGGCCCTGCTCGACATGGACAAGGCGACCACGCACGACAACATGCTGATCATCCCGCTGGTGCTGGTGGTCGTCCTGCTGATCCTCTGCGTCCTGCTACGGGCCCTGATCGCCCCGCTGCTGCTGATCGGCACGGTGATCCTGTCGTTCACGGCCGCACTCGGCATCAGCGCGCTCGCTTTCCGGTACCTCTTCGACTACGCGGGCGAGGCGACCGATTTCCCGCTGTTCGTGTTCGTGTTCCTGGTCGCCCTGGGCATCGACTACAACATCTTCCTGACCACCCGCATCCGCGAGGAGGCGGCCCGTCAGGGCACCAGGCCTGGCGTGGTCACCGGCCTGGCCGCCACCGGCGCGGTCATCACCTCGGCGGGCCTGGTCCTGGCCGGCACATTCGCCGCCCTCGGCACCCTCCCGATGGTGGCCTTCGCCGAGATCGGCTTCGCGGTCGCCCTCGGCGTCCTCATCGACACCTTCATCGTGCGCTCGGTGCTGGTGACGTCCCTGTTCCTGGACGTCGGACCGAAGGTGTGGTGGCCGCACCGGCTGGCCCGCGAGGACGGCGGTGCGGCGGCCCGGGAGAGCGTGGGAGCGGGGGTCAGGTGGTCCGGCGGATGAGCGCCAGGTACATCGCGTCGGTCCCGTGCAGATGCGGCCACAGCTGCACGTCGGGCCCCTCGCCGAGGTCCGGTACGCCGGGCAGCAGCGGCCGGGCGTCGACGAGTTCGGTGTCCGGGTGCTGCTTGAGCACGTCGGCGACGACGGCGCGGGTCTCGGCCAGATGCGGCGAGCAGGTCGCGTAGCCCACGACGCCGCCGACCCGCACGGACTCCAGGGCGGTGCGCAGCAGCCCGCGCTGCAGCGGCGCGAAACCCTCCAGGTCCTGCGGGCGGCGCCGCCAGCGGGCCTCCGGGCGGCGGCGCAGGGCCCCGAGGCCCGTGCACGGCACGTCGACCAGTACCCGGTCGAAACTGCCGGGCCGCCACGCCGGACGGGTCCCGTCGGCGGCGATCACCTGGTACGGCCCGGGATTGCCGTCCAGGGCCCTGGCCACCAGCCCGGCGCGATGGGTCTGCTTCTCGGAGGCGACCAGCAGTGCGCCCCGCTCGGCGGCCAGCGCGCCGAGCAGTGCCGCCTTGCCGCCGGGCCCCGCGCATCCGTCCAGCCAGCGCCGGTCGGGCCCGTCCAGGGGCGCGCCCGCGAGGGCGATCGCCACGAGTTGGCTGCCCTCGTCCTGCACGCCCGCGCGCCCGTCCCGCACGGCGGCGATGGCACCCGGCTCCCCGCCCTCGGTCAGCCGCACGGCGTAGGGCGACCAGCGCCCCCGCACGGCGGCGTCCTCGCGGAGCAGTTCCTCGGCGGTGGCCCGTCCGGGCCGCGCCACCAGCGTCACCTCGGGCCGCTCGTTGTCGGCGCGCAGCAGCTCCTCGACGCCGTCGCGGCCGCCGCCGAGGGAGTCCCACAGCGCGGACACGATCCACCGGGGGTGGGAGTGCACGACGGCGAGATGGTCCTCGGGGTCGTCGTCGTAGGGCGGCGCGACCCGCTCCAGCCAGCCGTCCAGATCGTGCTGCGCGACCTTGCGCAGCACGGCGTTGACGAACTTGGCCCGCCCGTCGCCGAGCACGACCCGGGCGAGTTCGACGGTGGCCGACACGGCCGCGTGCGTCGGGATCCGCGTGCCGAGCAGCTGGTGCGCGCCGAGGCTCAGCACGTCCAGCACCGGCGGATCGACCTCCCCGAGCGGCCGGTCCACGCAGTGGGAGAGGACCGCGTCGTACGTCCCCTGCCGCCGCAGCGTCCCGTACACCAGCTCGGTGGCGAGCGCCGCGTCCCGGGCGTCGAACGTCTCGGGTCCCTCCTTCTCCCGCGCCTTGCGCAGCAGGGGCGGGAGGACGAGGTTGGCGTAGGCGTCCCGCTCGTCCACGGCCCTCAGGGCCTCGAAGGCGAGGATGCGGACGGGGTCCTTCTTGGGCCGGCGGTAGGGCTTGCCTGACGTGCGGGCTCGACGGGGCTGTTCGCTCACGAAAAAGGTGCTCCGGGGGTGAGAAGAAGTGCGCCGTCCAGCCTACGCCGCCGCGACCGGGGCGTGACCGGCAGCGGGGGGCGAGCCGGGTCGCCGACGCTGCTCCGGCGTCGGCCGCGGAGTCGCCGAACGGGACCGGCAGCAGAGCCGCGGGCCACGTCGCCGCCGGCGCCGCCAAAGCGGGACGCGGCCGGCAGCAGGGCACCGAGCCACGTCGCCGGCGCCGCTCCGGCTTCCGCCTCCGAGTCACCGGCAGCGTGCCGTGACCGGCAGTAGGGCGCCGCGCCGGACCGCCGGACCGCTTCCGGCTTCAGTCCCCGAGCCGCTCGCCCTCGCCGATGCGCACCCCTCGGGCCCAGTCCGCCGCCCGCATCGGCTTCTTGCCCTGGGCCTGCACCCACAGCAGCTCGACGCCGTACGAGCCGGTGCCGACGTACACGTTGTTCTTCCCGGCGGTGATCTGCCCCGGGGCGAGGTCCGTCCGGTCGGGCGCGGGGGCGGCCTGGATGAGCTTGAGCCGCTCACCGCGGAAGGTCGTCCAGGCGCCGGGGGCCGGGGTGCAGCCCCGCACCATCCGGTCGACGCGCAGGGCGGGTGCGTTCCAGTCGAGGTGCGCGTCCTCGACGTTGACCTTCGGGGCGAGGCTGATCCCGTCGGCCGGCTGCGGTACGGCCTTCAGCGTGCCGTCCTCGATGCCGTCCATGGTCGCCGCGAGCAGCCCGGCACCGGCGAACGCCAGCCGTGTCAGCAGGTCCCCGCTGGTGTCGGTGGCCCGGATCTCCTCGGTCACCGTGCCGTACACCGGCCCGGAGTCGAGCCCCTCCTCGATCAGGAACGTCGACGCCCCGGTGATCTCGTCACCGGCCATGATGGCGTGCTGCACGGGGGCGGCACCGCGCCAGGCCGGGAGCAGGGAGAAGTGCAGATTGACCCAGCCGTGCGCGGGGATGTCCAGCGCGACCCGGGGCAGCAGCGCTCCGTAGGCGACGACGGGGCAGCAGTCCGGTCCGATCTCCCGCAGCCGCTCCAGGAACTCGGGGTCCTTCGGCTTCGCGGGCTTCAGCACCTCGATCCCGGCCTCCTCCGCCCGCTCGGCGACGGGCGACGCGACGAGCCTGCGCCCGCGCCCGGCCGGCGCGTCGGGCCGCGTGACGACGGCGGCCACCTCGTGCCGTCCGGAGGCGAGCAGAGCGTCCAGGGCGGGAACGGCGACCTCGGGTGTACCGGCGAAGACGAGCTTCATGGGGTGGTAGGGGCCTCTCGGGCGGGGGTCGATGCGGTTAACGCCCAAGTCTATGAGCCGGAAACGGAACGCCGCCGACGGCGCCCTGCTCCCACAGGAGAGCCGGGGCCTCTGGGGGGACGGTCACGGCCGGTGCGCGGCTGGGAGACGACACCTGAGGCCGAAGGCCGAGGCGCACACCCCGCGCAAACAGGCGCACGCATATGCCCCCGCGCCCCCACACCGTGACCCGCGGAGCGAATCCGCGTTGGTCAAGACAGAGTTGACCACACCGGGCCGCCATCGCGGCCCATTCCTTTCATCTCATCGCCGGTTCGAGAGGCTTGTTCATGGCCGACCACGCAACCCACGACGCCCAGGCTCGGGCCAGCCTGCACTTGCTGGTGCGGGACATCGAGCGGGTCCGCCGGCAGGTGGACGCACTGCGCACACTCACCGCCCAGTTGGGTAACGTCTACCGCCCGCGCCGCTCCGGCCCATCCACGGGCTTCGTCGTCTACGGACGCGCCCCCGCCCCGACGGTACGTCTCGCCCAGGAGCTGCGGGACAGTGTCGAGACGCTGGTCACCGCGGCCGTGGACTTCGACCGCTCGCTCGGCTTCTCGTGGGACGCGGTGGGTTCCGCACTCGGGGTCACCAAGCAGGCGGTCCACCGTCGTTACGGCTCCCGCCGTGCCACGGCCCCGGCGGTCACGCCCGAGCCGGAGCGCACGCCGGAGCCGACCCCGGCGGCCGGCCGCGCGGTCAATGTGACCACCGGCCTGCCCACGGTCCCGACGGTCCCCGCGGCCCGCTCCATGCCCACGCAGCCGACAGCCGGCAGCCCCGCTCTCCGTGACGAGGCGAGGCCCACGGCTTTCCCCGGCCCGCGCAACGGCTGACGCCCCCTCTGCCCTGCCCTCCCGGAATGCCCCGGGAGGGCAGTCGCGTCTCCGGTCGACGACCCCGACCCCCGACCCCAGCGGGCTCTCGCCATCACAGGCCACGCTTCACCCGATGTCGGCCGGATCGACCCGCACCCACACGCCGGCCCCGCTCCCGCTCCCCCGGGCCATCCGCGCGGCCTGCGCGTTCTTGAGCGCGGTGGCCAGCGCGGCGCCCCTCCCCGGCGGCACCCGCAGCAACGCCCGCTCCCACTGCTCCCCGGGCGGCGGCGCCCCCGCCCGCCGCGGTCGCCCGGGGGCGGGGACGGGCAGCGGCACCGGCCCCAGCACCTCGGCCTCGGGCGGCAGTTCGGCCGTGCGGAGGAAGTCGGCCACCGCCTCCGGTGGCCCCGACACGGCCGCCATCCGCGACACCGGCGGAAATCCCAGCTCCGCCCGCTCGGCGAGCTCCCGCACCGCGTGACCGACGGGATCCCACCGGACGAGCGCCTGCACGGGCCGCAGCGTCGGTTCGGCCACGACCACCACCCTGCCGCCGTCCGGCTGCGGCCGGACGAGGGACGCGGCCGCGATCCACCGCCGCAACGCGTCCTCCCCGGCCCGCAGATCGGGCCGCCCGAGCATCGCCCAGCCGTCCAGCAGCAGCGCCGCCGCGTACCCGCCCTCGGCGACGGGCTCGGCCCCCGGCGTGCTGACGACCAGCGCGGGCGCCCCCGGCACCGTGTCGAGCACATGCTCCCGCCCCGAGGTGCGTACCGGTACGGCGGGGAACGCCCGGCCGAGGTCCTCGGCGGTGCGCCGCGCCCCGACGACCGAGGCGCGCAGGCGGAAGGAGCCGCAGTCCGGGCAGTGCCAGGCGCTCTCCTCGCGTCCGCACCACCCGCAGTTCAGCGCACCGCCGTCCGGCGCCTCCAGCGGCCCTGAGCAGTGCCGGCACCGCGCGGGCGCCCGGCAGTTGGCACACGCCATGCGCGGCACGTACCCCCGGCGGGGCACCTGCACCAGCACCGGGCCGTGCCGCAGGCCCTCCCTGACGGCCTGCCAGGCGAGGGTCGGCAGCCGGGCGGCCCGGGCGGCCTCGTCGCGGGCGAGATCGCCGTCCCCGACGGTCCGTACGAGCGGAGCGGCGGCCCGGACCTGATCCCGGGAGGCGACGAGCGGCCGCGCCCAGCCGCTCTCGACGAGCTGCGCGGCCTCCACCGTGCAGCCCCAGCTCCCCAGCAGGAAACCGCACTTGTCCTGTGCGGCCCGCAGCAGAAGCACCTCGCGGGCGTGGGGCTGCGGGGCATGCTGCTCGCTGTGGCTGTCGTCGCCGTCGTCCCAGAGGGCGACCAGGCCGAGGTCCTGGACCGGCGCGAACATGGCGGCCCGGGTCCCGATCACGGCCCGCACGGAACCGCGCCGCACCGCGAGCCACTGCGCGTACCGCTTCTCGGGGCCGGCGTCGGCGGTGAGCACCGCGTGCCGCCCCTGCCCCAGCAGGGAGGTCAGGGCGGCGTCGACCCGCGCGACCGCGCGTCCGTCGGGCAGGACGGTGAGCGCCCCGCGCCCGGAGGCCAGCGTCGCGGCGACGGCCCGGGCCAGCTCGTCGCTCCACTGCGGCCCGGGCAGCGCGTTCCACACGGCCCGGGGCGCTCCGCCGGAGGCCAGCGCCCCCAGGAAGGCCGCTCCCCGCTCGTAGCGCTGCCAGGATGCCGCCTCGGGTGGAGGGGGCGGTGGCAGCGGCTCGGGTGAGGGCCGCTGCTCGGCTCGGGCGTTGCGCGGTGGCACGGCGAGCTGCAGGACGTCGGCGAGACTGCCCGCGTACCGGTCGGCGACCGCCCGGGCCAGCCCCAGCAGCTCCTCGCTGAGCACCTGCTCGGGCGACACGACCTGGGCGAGGGCTGCCAGCGGCCCCGAATAGTCGGACTCGGCCAGCCGCTCGACGAGGAACCCGTCGATCAGCCCGCCGCCCTCGCGCCGCCCGTCCCGCACACGATGCCGCCCGGCCCCGAACCGCACCCTCACCCGCACGCCCGGCCGGGCTTCCGCGTCCAGCTCCTCGGGCACGGCGTAGTCGAAGTACCGGTCGAGATGCAGGACGCCCTTGTCGACGAGGACGCGTGCGACGGGGAGCTCCCTGGCGAGCGCGGCGCCCCGCCAGGTCCGCGGTTTGGCCCGGGGCTTCTTGGCCTTGCGCACACTGTCCCGGATGAGCGCGAGCTGCTCGGGCGGCGCACCCTCGGCCCCGCCGCCCGCCTGTTCGTTCTCGCTGCTCACGCTTGCATTCTTACCAAACGCCACTGACAACCGGCGCCTCACGGGAGGCCCCGGGGACATGGCAAGGCCCGGCTCCCCGAGGGGAGCCGGGCCTCACGCCATGCCCTGGAGGGCGGGACCTACAGCCCCGCGGCCTTGCGCAGCGCGTCCACGCGGTCCGTCCGCTCCCAGGTGAAGTCGGGCAGCTCGCGGCCGAAGTGGCCGTACGCCGCGGTCTGGGAGTAGATCGGGCGGAGCAGGTCGAGGTCGCGGATGATGGCGGCCGGACGGAGGTCGAAGACCTCGTCGATCGCCTTCTCGATCTTCTCCGTGTCGATCTTGGCGGTGCCGAAGGTCTCGACGAACAGGCCGACCGGCTCGGCCTTGCCGATCGCGTACGCGACCTGGACCTCGCAGCGGGTGGCGAGGCCCGCGGCCACGACGTTCTTCGCGACCCAGCGCATCGCGTACGCCGCGGAACGGTCGACCTTGGACGGGTCCTTGCCGGAGAACGCGCCACCGCCGTGACGGGCCATGCCGCCGTAGGTGTCGATGATGATCTTGCGGCCGGTCAGGCCGGCGTCACCCATCGGGCCGCCGATCTCGAAACGGCCGGTCGGGTTGACCAGGAGACGGTAGTTCTCCGTGTCGAGCTTGATGCCCTCGTCCAGCAGCGCCTTGAGCTCCGGCTCGACGACGAACTCCTTGATGTCCGGAGCCAGGAGCGAGTCCAGGTCGATGTCGGAGGCGTGCTGCGAGGAGACCACCACGGTGTCCAGGCGGACCGCCTTGTCACCGTCGTACTCGATGGTGACCTGCGTCTTGCCGTCCGGGCGCAGGTAGGGGATCGTGCCGTTCTTGCGCACGTCGGACAGACGCTTCGACAGGCGGTGCGCCAGGAAGATCGGCAGCGGCATCAGCGTCGGCGTCTCGTCCGTCGCGTAGCCGAACATCAGGCCCTGGTCGCCCGCGCCCTGCTTGTCGAGCTCGTCGTCGTCACCCTCGACACGGTTCTCGTACGCCGTGTCCACGCCCTGGGCGATGTCCGGGGACTGCGCGCCGATCGACACCGACACGCCGCAGGAGGCGCCGTCGAAGCCCTTCTTGGAGGAGTCGTAGCCGATTTCGAGGATCTTGTTCCGGACCAGCGTCGCGATGTCCGCGTACGTCTTGGTCGTGACCTCGCCGGCCACGTGCACCAGGCCGGTCGTGATCAGGGTCTCGACGGCGACCCGGGATGAGGGGTCCTCGCGCAGAAGCGCGTCGAGAATGGTGTCGCTGATCTGGTCAGCGATCTTGTCGGGGTGACCCTCGGTGACAGACTCCGAGGTGAACAGACGACGGGACACAACGCTCCCTGAGGTTGCAGCGGCTGCTGGCTGATCATTGGCGGACGGCGGGGGCTGCACCCGGCGCCGTCCGTGGAACAGTTTACGGGTCACGCTTCAGCCACGGTCCCCCCGTCTCGCCACTCGGGAGTGCTGTGACCTGCGGCACGGGCATTCTGCCCAATGCCGAGCGACGTTGGCCAGAGGCGCCACGCCCCGATCCGCCCGCTTTCGCGGGGGTACGCGGCGCCGGGGCCATCAGCTCAGGCGCTCGGCCACCAGATCCCACACGGTTTCGGCCAGGGCTTCCTTGGGCCCGTGCGCCACGGCGGTCTCGCTGCCGTCGGCGCCCAGCACGACCGCCTCGTTCTCCTCGGAACCGAAGGTCTTCAGCTCCCCCACCTCGTTCACGACCAGGAGATCGCAGCCCTTGCGCTTGAGCTTGGCGCGGCCGTTGGCCAGGACGTCGTCCGTCTCCGCGGCGAAGCCGACGATCACCTGTCCGGGGCGGGCCCGGTCGGCCGAGATCTCCGCGAGAATGTCCGGATTCCGCACCAGGGTGACCGGCTCCGGCTCCTGGCCGTCCTTCTTCTTGATCTTCCCTGCCGCGTACGCCGCCGGGCGGAAGTCCGCCACCGCGGCCGCCATCACCACGGCGTCGGCCTCCGGGGCGGCCCGCAGTACCGCCTCGCGCAGCTCCACGGCGGTGCCGACCGGCACGACGTCGACGCCCGCCGGGGCCGGCAGGGTGCTGTTGGCCGCGATCAGCGTGACACGGGCGCCTCGGGCGGCGGCGGTGCGGGCGAGGGCGTAGCCCTGCTTGCCGGAGGAACGGTTGCCGAGGAAGCGGACGGGGTCCAGGGGCTCGCGGGTGCCGCCGGCGCTGACGAGGACGTGCCGGCCCGCGAGGTCGGGCTCGGTGACGCCCCGGGCCAGGACGCGGCGGCAGACCTCGAAGATCTCGCCCGGGTCGGGCAGCCGGCCCTTGCCGGTGTCGACGCCGGTGAGGCGGCCGACGGCCGGCTCGATGACGAGGGCGCCGCGGCGGCGCAGCGTCGCCACGTTCTCCTGGGTGGCCGGGTGCTCCCACATCTCCGTGTGCATGGCGGGGGCGAAGACGACCGGGCAACGGGCGGTGAGCAGGGTGTTGGTGAGGAGGTCGTCGGCGAGGCCGTGGGCCGCCTTGGCCAGCGTGTCGGCGGTGGCGGGGGCGACGACGACCAGGTCGGCGTGCTGCCCGATGCGGACGTGCGGGACCTCGTGCACGTCGTCCCAGACCTCGGTGGAGACGGGGTTGCCGGAGAGCGCGGACCAGGTGGCGGCGCCGACGAAGTGCAGCGCGGAGGCCGTGGGCACCACCCGCACCTCGTGACCCGACTCCGTCAGCCGCCGCAGCAGCTCACAGGCCTTGTACGCGGCGATGCCCCCGCTGACCCCCAGAACGACCTTCGGCTTGTCCACGTCTCTCCCCGCACCTCGGCAACCGGCACACCGTACGACTCCATGACACACCACAGGCCCGGCAGTCGGCCTGCCGGGCCTGTGGATAAGTCAGCGCAAAGCTGTAAATCCTACTTACTGCGCCGGGCCCTCGACGGCCTCGGACGTCAGGAGCCCCGCGTTGATCTCGCGGAGGGCGATCGAGAGCGGCTTCTCGTGGACGTGGGTGTCGACGAGGGGACCGACGTACTCGAGGAGACCCTCGCCGAGCTGCGAGTAGTACGCGTTGATCTGGCGGGCACGCTTGGCCGCGTAGATCACGAGGCTGTACTTCGAGTCGGTGGCCTCGAGGAGCTCGTCGATCGGCGGGTTGATGATGCCCTCGGGCGCGGAGATGGAAGAGGACACGCTCTACCTTCCGATGGATGGGAAAGAATCTGTCGGGGTGATCGGCCGACCGGAACGATCAGCGATGGTCACACGACGTCCACCAAGGCTAGCAGCTCGCGTGCTACGTCCTCGACGGAGGTGTTGACCAGGGTGGTGTCGAACTCCGGCTCGGCCGCGAGTTCGGTCTTCGCCGCTTCGAGCCGGCGCTCGATCACCTCGGGCGGTTCGGTGCCCCGCCCGGTGAGTCGGCGCACGAGCTCCTCCCAGGAGGGAGGGGCCAGGAACACCAGCTGGGCCTCGGGCATCGACTCGCGGACCAGGCGGGCGCCCTGCAGGTCGATCTCCAGGAGGACGGGCTCGCCGTTCTCCAGGCGCTCCTGCACGGCCGCACGCGGCGTGCCGTAGCGGTTGCCGGCGAACTCGGCCCACTCCAGCAGCTCCCCGTTGGCGATCAGCTTGTCCATCTCTTCGTCGGAGACGAAGAAGTAGTGGACTCCGTGCTGCTCGCCGGGGCGCGGCTTGCGGGTCGTCGCCGACACCGAGAGCCAGACCTCGGGGTGTTCCTTGCGCATATGAGCGACGACCGTGCTCTTGCCGACCCCAGAGGGGCCGGAGAGCACGGTCAGCCGCGGACGTACGTCCGGGGGTACGGGGGACGTCCCCCGGGGTGTTGCAGCCATGCAGCGATTATCCAGCAATCGCGGAGTGCCCGGGACTCGCTTCCCCGGAGCGCCCGGTTCAGGAGCCGGTGCTGCCGAACTCGCGCTCCAGGGAGGCGATCTGGTTGGAACCGAGACCCCGCACGCGGCGGCTCTCGGAGATGCCGAGTCGCTCCATGATCTGCTTCGCGCGGACCTTGCCCACGCCGGGCAGCGACTCGAGGAGGGCGGAGACCTTCATCTTGCCGATGACGTCGTTCTCCTGGCCCTGCTTGATGACCTCGTGAAGGGAGGCGCCGGAGTGCTTGAGTCGATTCTTGACCTCGGCCCGCTCCCGGCGAGCCGCGGCGGCCTTTTCGAGCGCGGCTGCGCGCTGTTCAGGGGTAAGGGGCGGAAGAGCCACGCCTACGTCACCTCGGATGTCGAACTGTCGGATACGGACCGGTGAGGAACCTAGTCGCCCCACACCTGGGGAGCCACGAGCAACACACGCTTGCCCGTTCTCTCGTCGGAGACTAGCGGGCAAGTCCGCCAGAGTCAGCGAGAACAGCGGAAAAGTCCTGGTCAGCCTTCATCTGAACGGACATTTAGGACATACTGCCCCGGATTTGAGGATGTATTCAGACTCAAGGGGGCCCCTGACCACTCATCGGAGGTCTCGCGGTAAGGTCTGGACCGCCTCACGAAGGCGTCACGGCGCGCCGGATCTCCGCCGCGAAGCGCTCCGTGGCGTCACGCAGAGCGACCGCGTCGGGACCGTGGCGCAGCACTCCCCGGCTGACGTTCGGCACGACGTTGCGCACCGCGGCGCCGAAGACCCCGGGAAGATCGGCCGGCGTGGCGCCCTGGGCGCCGATGCCGGGTGCCAGGAGCGGGCCGTTGATGTCCAGATCGTACGTCGACAGATCACCGAGGGTGGCGCCGACGACCGCGCCGAACGACCCCAGGGGCTCCTCCCCCGTGTTCTCGGCGGCCAGGTGCGCGAGCATCGTCGCTCCGACGTTCCGGCCGTCGGAGCGCACGGCGTGCTGGACCTCGCCGCCCTCCGGGTTGGACGTCAGGGCCAGCACGAAGAGTCCCGCGCCGTTCTCCCGGGCCAGTGCCACGGCCGGGCTGAGCGATCCGTAGCCGAGGTACGGCGAGACCGTCAGGGCGTCGGAGAACAGCGGCGCGTCCTTGTGCAGGAAGGACTCGGCGTAGGCGGCCATGGTCGAGCCGATGTCGCCGCGCTTGGCGTCCATCACGACCAGCGCGCCCGCCGCCCGGGCCTCGGCGACCGACTTCTCCAGGACGGCGACACCGCGCGAACCGAAGCGCTCGAAGAACGCGCTCTGCGGCTTGAGCACGGCGACCCGGTCGGCCACCGCCTCGACGACCGTGCGGCTGAACCGCTCCAGGCCCGCCACGTCGTCGTTCAGGCCCCACTCGGCGAGCAGGGAGGCGTGCGGGTCGATGCCGACGCACAGCGGGCCGCGCTCGTCCATGGCCCGGCGCAGGCGCGCGCCGAAGGGTTCGAGACCACTCATGCCGTCTTCCTCACGTCGGCGCCCACCGCGTCGGCGAGCGTGGCGTACGGGCTCGTGGCCAGGCGAGCGGCGAGCCCCTTGTGAATCGCGCGGCCCCAGAGGGGCCCCTCGTAGATGAAGGCGCTGTAGCCCTGGACCAGCGTGGCGCCGGCCAGGATGCGCTGCCAGGCGTCCTCGGCGTTCTCGATGCCGCCGACGCCCACCAGGGTGATCCGGTCGCCCACGCGCGCGTAGAGGCGCCGCAGGACCTCCAGGGAGCGGTCCTTCAGGGGTGCTCCCGACAGGCCGCCGGTCTCCTTGACCAGGGAGGGGTCGGACTTCAGGCCGAGGCCCTCGCGCGCGATGGTGGTGTTGGTGGCGATGATGCCGTCCAGGCCGAGTTCCACGGCGAGGTCGGCGACGGCGTCGACGTCCTCGTCGGCGAGGTCCGGCGCGATCTTGACGAGGAGCGGGAGGCGGCGGGCGGACGCCGTGCGGTCGGCGGCCTCGCGGACGGCGCTCAGCAGGGGGCGCAGGGCCTCGGTGGCCTGGAGGTTGCGCAGCCCCGGCGTGTTCGGCGAGGAGACGTTCACGACCAGGTAGTCGGCGTACGGCGCGAGCCGCTCGGCGGACTTCACGTAGTCCGCGACGGCCTCCTCCTCGGGGACGACCTTGGTCTTGCCGATGTTGACGCCGACGACCGGCTTGAAGACGGGCGTACGGGAGGCGAGGCGGGCGGCGACGCGGAGCGAGCCGTCGTTGTTGAAGCCCATGCGGTTGATCAGCGCGCGGTCCTTGACCAGGCGGAACAGCCGCTGCTTGGGATTGCCGGGCTGCGGTTCGCCGGTCACCGTGCCGATCTCGACGTGGTCGAAGCCGAGCATGGCCATGCCGTCGATGCCGACGGCGTTCTTGTCGAAGCCCGCGGCGAGCCCGAAGGGGCCGTGCATGCGCAGGCCCAGGGCCTCGGTGCGCAGCTCCTTGTACCGGGGCGCGAGGGCGGCCGCGAGGAAGGTGCGCAGCACGGGCACGCGGGCGGCCAGGCGGATCCAGCGGAAGGCAAGGTGGTGGGCCTGCTCCGGGTCCAGCCGTTTGAAGACGAGACGGAAGAAGATCTTGTACATGGTGTCCTCACGAAGACATGGCGTCCTCACGAAGAGGGGGACACCGTTTCCGGTGTCCCCCTCGGGGCTGCTAGTCGCGGGCCGCGGTCAGGTGTTCCGCGTGTTCCTGGAGCGACCGGACGCTCACGTCGCCGCGGTTGAGGGCGTCGATGCCCTGGACCGCCGCCGCGAGCGCCTGGACCGTCGTCAGGCAGGGCACGGAGCGTGCCACGGCCGCCGTACGGATGTCGTAGCCGTCCAGACGGCCCCCCGTGCCGTACGGGGTGTTGACGATGAGGTCGACCTCGCCGTCGTGGATGAGCTGGACGATGGTCTTCTCGCCGTTCGGGCCGGTGCCCTCGGACTGCTTGCGCACGATGGTGGCGTTGATGCCGTTGCGCTTGAGGACCTCGGCGGTGCCGGAGGTGGCGAGCAGTTCGAAGCCGTGCGCGACCAGCTCGCGGGCCGGGAAGATCATCGAGCGCTTGTCGCGGTTGGCGACCGAGATGAACGCGCGGCCCTTGGTGGGCAGCGGGCCGTAGGCGCCCGCCTGCGACTTGGCGTACGCCGTGCCGAAGACGGAGTCGATGCCCATGACCTCGCCGGTGGAGCGCATCTCCGGGCCGAGGACCGTGTCGACGCCGCGGCCGTGGATGTCGCGGAAGCGCGACCACGGCATGACGGCCTCCTTGACGGAGATCGGCGCGTCGAACGGCAGCTCGCCGCCGTCGCCGGTGGCCGGGAGCAGGCCCTCGGCGCGCAGCTCGGCGATCGTGGCGCCCAGGGAGATCCGGGCGGCGGCCTTGGCCAGCGGCACCGCCGTCGCCTTCGAGGTGAAGGGGACGGTCCGGGAGGCGCGCGGGTTGGCCTCCAGGACGTAGAGGATGTCGCCCGCGAGTGCGAACTGGATGTTGATCAGGCCACGGACCCCGACGCCCTTGGCGATGCCCTCCGTGGAGGCGCGCAGGCGCTTGATGTCGAAGCCGCCGAGCGTGATCGGGGGCAGGGCGCACGCCGAGTCGCCGGAGTGGATGCCGGCCTCCTCGATGTGCTCCATGACACCGCCGAGGTAGAGCTCCTCGCCGTCGTAGAGGGCGTCGACGTCGATCTCGATCGCGTCGTCGAGGAACCGGTCGACCAGGACCGGCCGCGAGGGGCTGATCTCGGTCGACTCGGCGATGTAGGACTCCAGCCGGGTCTCGTCGTAGACGATCTCCATGCCGCGCCCGCCCAGGACGTACGAGGGACGCACCAGGACCGGGTAGCCGATCTCGTCGGCGATGGCCTTGGCCTCGGCGAAGGTGGTGGCGGTGCCGTGCTTGGGGGCCGGGAGGCCGGCCTCCTTGAGGACCCGGCCGAAGGCGCCCCGGTCCTCGGCGGCGTGGATGGCCTCCGGGGAGGTGCCGACGATCGGCACGCCGTTGTCCTTGAGCGCCTGCGACAGGCCCAGCGGGGTCTGGCCGCCGAGCTGGACGACGACGCCCGCGACCGGTCCGGCCTGCTGCTCGGCGTGCACGATCTCCAGCACGTCTTCCAGCGTCAGCGGCTCGAAGTACAGGCGGTCGGAGGTGTCGTAGTCCGTGGAGACGGTCTCCGGGTTGCAGTTGACCATCACGGTCTCGTAGCCCGCGTCGCTCAGCGCGAAGGAGGCGTGGACGCAGGAGTAGTCGAACTCGATGCCCTGGCCGATGCGGTTCGGGCCGGAGCCCAGGATGATGACGGCCGGCTTCTCGCGGGAGGCGACCTCGGTCTCCTCGTCGTAGGACGAGTAGAAGTACGGCGTCTTCGCGGCGAACTCGGCGGCGCAGGTGTCGACCGTCTTGTAGACCGGGCGGATGCCCAGCGCGTGCCGGACCTCGCGGACGACGTCCTCGCGCAGGCCGCGGATCTCACCGATCTGCTGGTCGGAGAAGCCGTGCCGCTTGGCCTCCGCGAGCAGGTCGGTGGTCAGCTCGGGCGCCTCGGCCAGCTCGTCCGCGATCTCCTTGATCAGGAAGAGCTGGTCGACGAACCAGGGGTCGATCTTCGTGTACTCGAAGATCTCCTCGGGCGTGGCGCCGGCGCGGATGGCCTGCATGACGGTGTTGATCCGGCCGTCGGTCGGCCGGACCGCCTGCTCCAGGAGCTGGGACTTGTCGCCGGGCTCGCCGACGAAGGTGAACTGGCTGCCCTTCTTCTCCAGCGAGCGCAGCGCCTTCTGGAAGGCCTCGGTGAAGTTGCGGCCGATGGCCATGGCCTCGCCGACGGACTTCATGGTGGTGGTGAGGGTGGCGTCGGCGCTCGGGAACTTCTCGAAAGCGAAACGCGGGGCCTTCACGACCACGTAGTCGAGCGTGGGCTCGAAGGAGGCCGGGGTCTCCTGGGTGATGTCGTTCGGGATCTCGTCCAGCGTGTAGCCGACGGCGAGCTTGGCGGCGATCTTGGCGATCGGGAAGCCGGTCGCCTTGGAAGCGAGCGCCGAGGAGCGGGACACGCGCGGGTTCATCTCGATGACGATGACGCGGCCGTCCTCGGGGTTCACCGCGAACTGGATGTTGCAGCCGCCGGTGTCGACGCCGACCTCGCGGATCACGGCGATGCCGATGTCGCGCAGGGTCTGGTACTCGCGGTCGGTGAGCGTCATCGCGGGCGCGACCGTGATCGAGTCGCCGGTGTGCACGCCCATGGGGTCGAAGTTCTCGATGGAGCAGACGACCACGACGTTGTCGTGCTTGTCGCGCATCAGCTCCAGCTCGTACTCCTTCCAGCCGAGGATGGACTCCTCCAGGAGCACCTCGGTGGTCGGGGAGAGCGTGAGGCCCTGGCCGGCGATGCGGCGCAGCTCCTCCTCGTCGTGCGCGAAGCCGGAGCCGGCGCCGCCCATGGTGAAGGAGGGGCGGACGACGACCGGGTAGCCGCCGAGCGTGTCGACGCCGGCGAGGACGTCGTCCATGGAGTGGCAGATCACCGAGCGGGCGGACTCGCCGTGGCCGATCTTCTGGCGTACGGCCTCGACGACCTCCTTGAAGAGGTCGCGGTCCTCGCCCTTGTTGATGGCCTCGACGTTGGCGCCGATCAGCTCGACGCCGTACTTGTCGAGGGTGCCGGCCTCGTGCAGGGAGATGGCGGTGTTGAGGGCCGTCTGGCCGCCCAGGGTGGGCAGCAGCGCGTCGGGGCGCTCCTTGGCGATGATCTTCTCGACGAACTCGGGGGTGATCGGCTCGACGTAGGTGGCGTCGGCGATCTCCGGGTCGGTCATGATCGTCGCCGGGTTGGAGTTCACCAGGACGACCCTGAGGCCCTCGGCCTTCAGGACCCGGCACGCCTGGGTGCCGGAGTAGTCGAACTCGGCGGCCTGGCCGATGACGATCGGGCCGGAGCCGATGACCAGGACGGACTGGATATCGGTGCGCTTAGGCACGCTGGCCCTCCATGAGCTTCACGAAGCGGTCGAACAGGTAGGCGGCGTCGTGCGGGCCGGCTGCCGCTTCGGGGTGGTACTGGACGCTGAATGCGGGGCGGTCGAGGAGCTGGAGCCCCTCCACCACGTTGTCGTTCAGGCAGACGTGGGACACCTCGGCGCGGCCGAACGGGGTCTCGGAGACCTGGTCGAGCGGGGCGTCGACGGCGAAGCCGTGGTTGTGCGCGGTGACCTCGACCTTGCCGGTCGTGCGGTCCTGCACCGGCTGGTTGATGCCGCGGTGGCCGTACTTCAGCTTGAAGGTGCCGAAGCCGAGGGCGCGGCCGAGGATCTGGTTGCCGAAGCAGATGCCGAAGAGCGGGGTGCCGCGCTCCAGGACGCCCTGCATCACGGAGACGGGGTGGTCGGCGGTGGCCGGGTCGCCCGGGCCGTTGGAGAAGAACACGCCGTCCGGGTTCACCGCGTAGACGTCCTCGACGGTGGCGGTCGCCGGGAGCACGTGCACCTCGATGCCGCGCTCGGCCATGCGGTGCGGGGTCATGCCCTTGATGCCGAGGTCGACGGCGGCGACGGTGAACTTCTTCTCGCCGATGGCCGGGACGACGTAGGGCTCGGTGGTGGCGACCTCGGCGGAGAGGTTCGCGCCCTTCATCTGGGGGGCTTCCTGGACGCGGGCGAGCAGCGCGGCGTCGTCCTGGACGGCGCCGCCGCTGAAGATGCCGACGCGCATGGCGCCCCGCTCGCGCAGGTGGCGGGTGAGGGCGCGGGTGTCGATGCCGCTGATGCCGACGACGCCCTGGGCGTCCAGCTCCTCGTCCAGCGTGCGCCGGGAGCGCCAGCTGGACGGCACGCGCGCGGGGTCGCGCACGACGTAGCCGGAGACCCAGATCCTCTTCGACTCCATGTCCTCGTCGTTCACACCGGTGTTGCCGACGTGCGGCGCGGTCATCACCACGACCTGGCGGTGGTACGAGGGGTCGGTCAGGGTCTCCTGGTAGCCGGTCATGCCGGTGGAGAACACCGCTTCGCCGAAGGTCTCCCCCACGGCCCCGTAAGCACGGCCGCGAAAGATCCGGCCGTCCTCCAGGACGAGTACGGCGGGAGTTTTGACGGCTCCCCTGGTGGAGGTGGTCATCGTTCGGCGCCTTCCCTGGTGTTCGTTTCGATCATGGAGTTGATGGCTTCGACCCACTCGTTGTGCTCGGCCGCGCGGTCGGAGCGGAAGCCGGAGTCGATCAGCCGGTCGCCGTGCGCCCAGGTGACGACCAGCAGGCCGCCCTCGGTGAGCACCTTGCCGGCGATGCCCTTGTCGAGCCGGGCCTCGCGCAGCTGGGCGGCCGGGACGAAGAAGTCGGTCGCCCCGGGGCGTACGACGTCGAGGCCGGCGTCCGTGAGGGTGAGCTCGGCGCGGCTGCGGGTGCCCAGGCCGTGGGCGACGATGCGGTCGAGCCACTGGCCTGCGGTGGTGGAGCCGTGGTAGCGGCCGCTCAGGCTCAGCTTCGCGGGACCTGGGTCGTCCGGGGTGGTGGGCAGCTCGGGCAGGTCGCCCTGGAGGGTGCCGCGCCACTTCCAGCCCTCGCGCATCAGCCAGTAGACGAGCGCGACGAACAGGGCGAGGCCGACGACCCAGCCGATGCGGGCGGCCCAGTCGGTCACTTGCGCCGATTCCTTCTCGGCGGCCAGCAGGAGTACAGGTGTCACGTGAGCTTCCCGTCGACGAGCGTGGCCTTGCCCCGCAGCCACGTGTGCGTCACACGGCCCGGCAGCTCGCGGCCCTCGTAGGGGGTGTTGCGGCTGCGCGAGGCGAAGCCCGCGGGTTCCACGAGCCCACGGTATGCCGTGTCGACCAGGGTGAGGTTGGCGGGCTCACCTGCCGAGACGGGACGGCCGTGGCCCGTGGCCTGTCCGATCTGCGCGGGCTTGACGGACATCCGGTCGGCGACGCCGGCCCAGTCCAGCAGACCCGTGTCGACCATGGTCTCCTGCACCACCGACAGCGCGGTCTCCAGGCCGACCATGCCCATGGCGGCCGCGGCCCACTCGCAGTCCTTGTCCTCGTGCGGGTGCGGGGCGTGGTCGGTGGCGACGATGTCGATCGTGCCGTCGGCGAGCGCCTCGCGCAGGGCCATGACGTCGCGCTCGGTGCGCAGCGGCGGGTTGACCTTGTAGACGGGGTTGTACGTGCGCACCAGCTCGTCCGTGAGGAGAAGGTGGTGCGGGGTGACCTCGGCGGTGACGGCGATGCCGCGGGACTTGGCCCAGCGGACGATCTCGACGGACCCGGCGGTCGACAGGTGGCAGATGTGAACGCGGGAGCCGACATGGTCGGCGAGCAGGACATCCCGGGCGATGATCGATTCTTCGGCCACCGCGGGCCAGCCCCCGAGCCCCAGCTCCGCGGAGACGATGCCCTCGTTCATCTCGGCGCCCTCGGTCAGCCGCGGCTCCTGCGCGTGCTGCGCCACGACCCCGCCGAAGGCCTTCACGTACTCCAGGGCGCGGCGCATGATCACGGCGTCGTGGACGCACTTGCCGTCGTCGGAGAAGACGGTGACGCCCGCGGCCGACTCGTGCATGGCGCCCAGCTCGGCGAGCTTCCTGCCCTCCAGACCGACGGTCACGGCGCCGATGGGCTGGACGTCGCAGTAGCCGTGTTCCTTGCCGAGCCGCCAGACCTGTTCGACGACACCGGCGGTGTCGGCGACCGGGAAGGTGTTGGCCATCGCGAACACGGTGGTGTAGCCGCCGGAGGCCGCGGCGCGGGTGCCGGTGAGGACGGTCTCGGAGTCCTCGCGGCCGGGCTCGCGCAGATGGGTGTGCAGGTCGACCAGGCCCGGCAGCAGCACCTTGCCGTCCGCCTCGACGACCTGATCAGCCTCGGCCTCCGGGATCACACCCACCTCGGCGATCGTCTGGCCGTCGATCAGCACGTCCTGCGGCTCGCCGCCGAGCACCTTCGCACCACGGATCAGGATCTTGCTCATCTGTCTTACTTCTCCTCGGTACGGGGGTGGGTGACGGCGGGCTCGTTGCCCCCGAGCAGCAGGTACAGGACGGCCATCCGGATGGACACTCCGTTTGCGACCTGCTCGACGACGGTGCAGCGGTCGGAGTCGGCGACCTCCGCGGTGATCTCCATGCCGCGGACCATGGGGCCGGGGTGCATCACGATGGCGTGCTCGGGCATCCGCGCCATACGTTCGCCGTCGAGGCCGTAGCGCCGGGAGTACTCACGCTCGGTCGGGAAGAACGCGGCGTTCATCCGCTCGCGCTGGACCCGCAGCATCATGACCGCGTCGGACTTGGGCAGCGTGCTGTCGAGGTCGTACGACACCTCGCAGGGCCAGTTCCCGACACCGACCGGCACCAGCGTGGGCGGCGCGACGAGGGTGACCTCGGCGCCCAGGGTGTGCAGCAGGTCGACGTTGGAGCGGGCGACGCGGCTGTGCAGGACGTCGCCGACGAGTGTGATGCGCTTGCCTTCGAGGTCCTGGCCGAGTCCGGCGTCCGGGCCGATCAGGCGGCGGCGCATGGTGAAGGCGTCGAGCAGCGCCTGCGTGGGGTGCTGGTGGGTGCCGTCGCCGGCGTTGACGACGGCCGCGTCGATCCAGCCGGAGTTGGCGAGGCGGTAGGGGGCTCCGGAGGCGCCGTGCCGGATGACGACGGCGTCGACACCCATGGCCTCCAGGGTCTGGGCGGTGTCCTTCAGGGACTCGCCCTTGGAGACGCTGGAGCCCTTGGCGGAGAAGTTGATGACGTCCGCGGACAGCCGCTTCTCGGCGGCCTCGAAGGAGATCCGGGTCCGGGTGGAGTCCTCGAAGAAGAGGTTGACGATCGTGCGGCCGCGCAGGGTCGGCAGCTTCTTGATCGGCCGGTCGGCGACCCGGGCCATCTCCTCGGCGGTGTCGAGGATCAGGACGGCGTCGTCGCGGGTGAGGTCGGCGGCCGAGATGAGATGACGCTGCATCTGTCAGGCTCCGTAAGGCAGTTCATTCGGGAGGTTCGGGGCAGACGGGCGCGCGGAGGCGCGCACTGAGCCGGCGTACGACGGCGGCGTACGCCGGGAGCGCTACCGGGGGGTCGGCTTGGCACCGAGCAGCACGGTGTCGCGACCGTCCTCCTCGGCGAGCTGGACCTTGACCGTCTCCCGCAACGACGTGGGGAGGTTCTTGCCGACGTAGTCGGCGCGGATGGGCAGTTCGCGGTGTCCGCGGTCGACGAGGACGGCGAGCTGCACCGCGCGCGGGCGCCCGAGGTCGTTGAGCGCGTCGAGGGCGGCGCGGATGGTGCGGCCGGAGAAGAGCACGTCGTCGACGAGGACGACGAGCTTGCCGTCGAGACCGTCACCGGGGATCTCGGTGCGGGCGAGCGCGCGCGGCGGGTGCATGCGCAGGTCGTCGCGGTACATGGTGATGTCGAGCGAGCCGCAGGGAACCTTGCGCTCGGTGATCTGCTCCAGCTTGTCCGCGATCCGCCGGGCGAGGAAGACGCCCCGGGTCGGAATGCCGAGGAGCACCACGTCGTCGGCGCCCTTGGCGCGTTCGACGATCTCGTGGGCGATGCGGGTCAGCACCCGCGCGATGTCGGGCCCTTCGAGAACGGGCCGGGCATCGGACTGCGTGTCGTGCGTGTCCATACGAAACGGACCTCCTTCTCCGCCTCACGGGACGGACCTTAAAGGACGTCGGGATTGCGCCATACACGGTAGCAGGTCCCCGTTGTCGCTCCGATGGCCCCCTCGGATCACCTACTTGGCCTAACGGAGCGCCGATATCACGGAAGAGTCGGTGCGGACCATTCGGCTTGACGCGGCAGAGTAACGCTGCGTAACCTCACAGTGAGTTACCAGCCGCGCGGCCTGGCACCCACGCCAGACGCGTCGACACAGTGCCGGGGAGCTATATGTCCAGCGAATACGCCAAACAGCTCGGGGCCAAGCTCCGGGCGATCCGCACCCAGCAGGGCCTTTCCCTCCACGGTGTCGAGGAGAAGTCCCAGGGACGCTGGAAGGCGGTCGTGGTCGGTTCGTACGAGCGCGGCGACCGTGCCGTGACCGTGCAGCGCCTTGCCGAGCTGGCGGATTTCTACGGCGTTCCGGTGCAGGAGCTGCTTCCGGGCACGACTCCGGGCGGGGCCGCCGAGCCGCCGCCGAAGCTGGTCCTGGACCTGGAGCGGCTGGCCACGGTGCCGGCCGAGAAGGCGGGCCCTCTTCAGCGCTACGCGGCCACGATCCAGTCGCAGCGCGGTGACTACAACGGCAAGGTGCTGTCGATCCGCCAGGACGACCTGCGCACCCTCGCCGTCATCTACGACCA
Source organism: Streptomyces qaidamensis (assembly GCF_001611795.1). Classification (NCBI taxonomy): domain Bacteria; kingdom Bacillati; phylum Actinomycetota; class Actinomycetes; order Kitasatosporales; family Streptomycetaceae; genus Streptomyces; species Streptomyces qaidamensis. The sequence continues at coordinate 1,699,653 of NZ_CP015098.1, forward strand.
GTCGCCGTCCGTCCTCACGGAACAGCTGATCAGCTGGGGTGTCCTGGACGCGGACGCGCGTCGCGCTGTGGCGTCCCACGAGGAGGCCTGACCCGCTCCGCGGGCCCAGCAGAAACGTGCCGCCGGGGTGGCCGAAACCGTATGGTTCTCGGCCACCCCGGCGGCGTTCTGAGGGCCTCGGCGCGCTCGGCCGTACGGGACGGCCTCGGAAGGCGCGGGAACGCCGGAGGGCCCGCAGCGGTCACGCTGCGGGCCCTCCGGCATGTGGTCTGTCAGACCTCGTCGCGGCGGAGCGAGGGCTTGAGTTCCTTCAGCCGGCCGAGCAGGCCGTTCACGAACGAGGGGGACTCGTCCGTGGAGAACTCCTTCGCCAGCTGCACCATCTCGTCGAGGACGACGGCGTCCGGCGTCGCATCGACCCAGATCAGCTCATAGGCGCCGAGCCGCAGGATGTTGCGGTCGACGACGGGCATCCGGTCCAGCGTCCAGCCGACGGAGTACTGCGCGATCAGCTCGTCGATGCGCTTCGCGTGCTCCGCGTAGCCCTCGACCAGCTCCATCGTGTACTCGCTGACCGGCGGCTGCCGGGTGTCCGCCCGGGACAGCCGGACCCAGTCCGCGAGGACGGTCAGCACCTCGGCGCCGCGCTGGTCCCCCTCGAAGAGGATCTGGAAGGCGCGCTTACGGGCCGTGTTGCGAGCAGCCACGGTTAGCTGTTCACCCGGCCGAGGTAGTCGCTGGTGCGGGTGTCGACCTTGATCTTCTCACCGGTGGTGATGAAGAGCGGCACGTTGATCTGGTGGCCGGTCTCCAGGATGGCGGGCTTGGTGCCGCCCGTGGAGCGGTCGCCCTGGACGCCCGGCTCGGTCTCCTGGATGACGAGCTCGACGGCGGCCGGCAGCTCGACGAAGAGCACCTCGCCCTCGTGCTGCGCGACGGTGGCGGTGAAGCCTTCGATCAGGAAGTTCGCGGCGTCGCCGACGGCCTTGCGGTCGACGTGCAGCTGGTCGTAGGTCTCCATGTCCATGAAGACGAAGTACTCGCCGTCCATGTAGGAGAACTGCATGTCGCGCTTGTCGACGGTGGCCGTTTCGACCTTGACGCCGGCGTTGAAGGTCTTGTCGACGACCTTGCCGGAGAGCACGTTCTTGAGCTTGGTGCGCACGAAGGCCGGGCCCTTGCCGGGCTTGACGTGCTGGAACTCGACGACGGACCAGAGCTGGCCGCCTTCGAGCTTGAGCACCATGCCGTTCTTGAGGTCGTTCGTGGAAGCCACGGTTGCGGAATCTCCTGGACTGACGTACGACCCCGGGGCACGCGCCTGCCTGGCTACAGGGCGAGCAGCTCCTTGGTCGTGATGGTGAGTAGCTCGGGTCCGCCGTCCGCCTCGGGGCGGACGACGAGCGTGTCATCGATCCGGACGCCGCCCCGGCCCGGGAGGTGAACCCCCGGTTCGACGGTGACCGGCACGCAAGCGTCCAGTTTACCCATGGCCGCGGGGCTCAATTGAGGGTCCTCGTCGATTTCGAGCCCCACGCCGTGTCCGGTCAGGGCCGTGAGGCCCTCCGTGTACCCCGCGGAGTCCAGGACCTGGCGTGCGGCGCGGTCGACGTCCCGGCATGCGGCGCCGGGTACCAGGCTCTCACGCCCGGCCCGCTGGGCTGCGAAGACCAGCTCGTACAGCTCGATCTGCCAGTCCGCGGGAGCGGTGCCGATGACGAAGGTGCGGCCGATCTCGCAGCGGTAGCCGCGGTACGCGGCACCGAGGCACACGGAGAGGAAGTCGCCCTCCTCCACCCGGCGGTCGGTGGGCCGGTGGCCGGGGCGGCCGGCGTTCGGCCCGGTGGCCACCGACGTCGGGAAGGCCGGCCCGTCCGCCCCGTGATCCACGAGCCGTCGCTCCAGTTCCAGGGCGAGGTGGCGCTCGGTGCGGCCCACGAGGATCGACTCCAGGAGCTCGCCGAGGGCCTGGTCGGCGATCTCGGCGCCGATGCGCAGACAGGAGATCTCCTCCTCGTCCTTGACGACCCTGAGCTGCTCGACGGCGCTGCCGAGGCCGGTGAGACGCAGCCGGGGGGCGACCGAGCCGAGGGCTCTGTGCCGGGCCACCGTGAGGTGGTGCTCCTCCACCGCGAGGGAGTCCGCGCCCTGACCCGCGGCGAGACCCGCGGCCGCGACGGCCGGGTCACCGCCGCCGACTCCGGGCAGGGTCTGTACGCGCAGGGCCTCGTCGGGGCGCTCCTGCGTGGGGCGGTCGGCCGTGGGTCCGGCACGGACGAGGAGGTCCTGCTCCTCGGTCCTGCCCAGGAGCAGAACGGCGCCGTGCGGGGCGGCGCCCGCGAGATAGCGCACGTTGGCGGGGCGGGAGACCAGCGCCGCCGCGCTGCCGCCCGCGTTGCAGTAATCCCTCAGACGCGTCCGGCGGGCCGCGTACACCTCTGACATGACCCGAGCGTATGAGCTCCGCCGGGTTGGCGCCGGTTGGGGGCGTCTGAGTGGGCGGTGGCGGATGTGTCCGGGTGGGTGGGGGCGCTGTCCGGGAGGCGTCGTGCCGCGCGGGGGCGTCTGAGTGGGCGGTGGCGGATGTGTCCGGGTGAGTGGGGGCGCTGTCCGGGAGGCGTCGTGCCGCGCGGGGTCGTCTGCCGTCCGGGGCTGTGTGGGGCTTGTCGCGCAGTTACCCGCGCCCCTGAGGGGCGCTCACCACTGGGGCGGGCTGGCGATGGAGCGGGACAGGACGTCGTTCAGGACCTGGGCCGTCTGCGGGATGTCGAGCTGGGAGTTGTCGATGATCGGCAGGCCCGAGCCGTACCAGCCCGCCATGCGGCCGTGGATGCGGGCCACCTCGTCGTCGGTGAGGCGGCGGTTGCCGGAGCGCTCGGCGTTGCGCTCCAGGACGATCTCCAGGCCCGGCAGGAGGACGACCGGCAGCAGGCCCGGCCCGACGTGGCGCTTCCAGCCGCCGAGGCCGACGACCGGACGGTCGGGGAAGACCGCGTCGTCGAGGATGCACGAGATGCCGTTGGCCAGGAAGTTCCGCGCGGCGAAGCCACACGTGCGGCGGGCCAGGCGGTACTGCGCCTCGGAGTTGTCGTTCCACCCGGACTGCGGGTCGGCGAAGCCGGAGCGGACCCATTCGCGCACGTCGTCGAGGCTGATGTGGGCCGTGGGAACCCGGCGGTGGTCCGCCCAGTACTTGGCGACGCTGGTCTTGCCCGCGCCCGCGGGCCCGATGAGCAGCACCGCGAGGGTCGTACCGGCGGGGTCGGGGACGGTCGCGGCGGGCGGGGCCATCGGCATGGCGACCGGGCCGCCGGGCGGCAGCGGCACGTGCCCGGTGGTCTCCGGCGTCGGCGGGACGGACGTCGCGGCCGGTCCCGGTCCGGGCGGGGGCGCCGGATATCCCGGTGCCGGGGGCGGCGGGGGCACGGGCACGGGGCCCTGGTGCGCGCCCGCGTTCGGCGGAACCGGGTGTTGTGCGGCCGGCGACCAGCCGGTGGCCGGTCCGTGCCCCGGCTGGTGGGGCGGCGGCAGCGGAGAACCCACTGCGTGCTGCATCCGGTGCCACTCCGTCTCGTACAGGCGATGGGCGCTGACAGCGGGGCGGAACCCGCTTGCTACCGAACGGTACCGCCCCCGGTCGTCGATGTGTGAACGGCCGGGGGCGGCCCGAAGTGCCCGGCTCCGTAAGGTGATTTCGGGCGGAAGGAACGACCGAGGACTTACTGCCCCACTTCGCCGTACGCGGCGAGCAGCACGGCCGGGTCGGGTCCCTCCAGGACGGTGGGCTTGGCCAGGCCGTCGAGGACGATGAAGCGCAGCAGGTTGCCGCGGGACTTCTTGTCGACCTTCATGGTCTCCAGCAGCTTGGGCCACTGGTCGTACCGGTAGTGCAGGGGCAGCCCGACCGCTTCGAGGATCGTGCGGTGGCGGTCGGCCGTGGCGTCGTCCAGCCGGCCTGCCAGGCGGCCCAGTTCGGCGGCGAAGTGCATGCCGACCGAGACCGCCGCACCGTGGCGCCACTTGTAGCGCTCGTTCTTCTCGATGGCGTGGCCGAGCGTGTGACCGTAGTTGAGGATCTCGCGCAGGCCCGACTCCTTCAGGTCGGACGACACGACGTCGGCCTTGACCCGGATGGAGCGCTCGATGAGCTCGGCGGTGTGCGGACCGGCCGGGGTGCGGGCGGCCTCGGTGTCGGACTCGATGAGGTCCAGGATGACCGGGTCGGCGATGAAACCGGCCTTGATGACCTCGGCGAGCCCGGAGACGTAGTCGTTGACCGGGAGGGAGTCCAGCGCGGCCAGGTCGCACAGGACACCGGCGGGCGGGTGGAAGGCGCCCACCAGGTTCTTGCCCTCGGCGGTGTTGATACCGGTCTTGCCGCCGACGGCCGCGTCCACCATGGCGAGCACGGTGGTCGGGATGGCGATCCAGCGCACTCCGCGCAGCCAGGTGGCGGCCACGAACCCGGCGAGGTCCGTGGTCGCGCCGCCGCCGACGCCGACGATGACGTCCGTGCGCGTGAAGCCGGACTGGCCCAGCGCCTTCCAGCAGTAGGCGGCGACCTCGGCGGTCTTGGCCTCCTCCGCGTTGGGCACCTGCACGGCGACCACTTCGTAGCCCTGCTCGGCCAGGTCGGCGCGCAGCGCGTCACCGGTCTCGGCCAGCGCCTCGGGGTGGACGATCGCGACCCGCTGGGCCTTCTCGCCGATCAGCCCGCCGAGTTCACCCAGCAGCTGCCGGCCCACGAGGACCTCGTACGGGTCGGTCCCCGCGGTGCCCCCGACCTGGATCCGCGTGACTGCCTCGCTCATGCTTCCTTCAACTCCAGTGCGTCCAGGGCCGCTTCGGTGACCTCTTCGGGCGTGCGGCCATCGGTGGCGACGACGGCCGTGGCGACCTCTTCGTACAGGTGGCGGCGGGCCTCCATCAGCTCGCGCCACTGCTTGCGCGGGTTGACCGCGAGCAGGGGCCGGGCCACGCCCAGGCCGGTGCGCTTGACCGCCTCCTCGACGTCCATCGACAGGTACGCCACCCGCTGCCCGGCGAGCAGGGCACGCGTGCCGGCGTCGAGGATCGCGCCGCCGCCCAGGGCCAGGATGCCGTCGTGCTCGGCGAGCGCCCGGTGCACCGCCTGCTTCTCGATCGCGCGGAAGGCGGACTCGCCCTCGTCGACGAAGATTTCGGCGATGGTCCGGCCCCGCGCGGCGACGATGTCGTCGTCGGTGTCCCGGTAGGAGACGCCGAGCCGCTCGGCCAGCAGTTGCCCGACGGTGGACTTGCCGACCCCCATCGGGCCGACCAGGACGACCAGCGGGCCGCTCATCGGATGGCGAGGTTGTCGAGGTACGACGTCACGTTGCGGCGGGTCTCGGTCACCGAGTCGCCGCCGAACTTCTCCGCCACCGCGTCCGCGAGCACCAGGGCCACCATGGCCTCGGCGACGATGCCGGCGGCCGGGACCGCGGAGACGTCGGAGCGCTGGTGGTGGGCCTGCGCGGCCTCACCGGTGGTGACGTCCACGGTCTGCAGGGCGCGCGGCACGGTGGCGATCGGCTTCATCGCGGCGCGGACGCGCAGCAGCTCACCGGTGGTCAGACCGCCCTCGGTGCCGCCGGAGCGGCCGGTGGTGCGCCGGATGCCGTCGTCGGTCTTCACGATCTCGTCGTGCGCCTTGGAGCCGGGCACCCGCGCGAGCTCGAAGCCGTCGCCGATCTCGACGCCCTTGATCGCCTGGATGCCCATGAGCGCACCGGCGAGCCGGGCGTCCAGCTTGCGGTCCCAGTGCACGTGCGAACCGAGGCCGACGGGCACGCCGTAGGCCAGGATCTCGACCACGCCGCCGAGGGTGTCGCCGTCCTTGTGGGCCTGGTCGATCTCGGCGACCATCGCCTTCGACGCGTCGGCGTCCAGGCAGCGCACGGGGTCCGCGTCCAGCTTCTCGACGTCGGCCGGGGTCGGGTAGACACCGCGCGGCGCCTTGGCGGCGGCCAGCTCCACGACGTGGCTGACGATCTCGACGCCGGTCGTCTCCTTGAGGTACGACCGGGCGACCGCGCCCAGCGCCACGCGAGCCGCGGTCTCACGTGCGGAGGCGCGCTCCAGGATCGGCCGGGCCTCGTCGAAGCCGTACTTCTGCATGCCCGCGAGGTCGGCGTGGCCGGGGCGCGGCCGGGTCAGCGGGGCGTTGCGGGCGAGCCCATCGAGGATCTCCGGGTCGACCGGGTCGGCCGCCATGACCTGTTCCCACTTCGGCCATTCGGTGTTGCCGACCATGACCGCGACCGGCGAGCCGAGGGTGAGGCCGTGCCGGACGCCGCCGAGGAAGGTGACCTCGTCCCGCTCGAACTTCATCCGGGCACCGCGTCCATAGCCCAGGCGCCGCCTCGCGAGATGGTCCGCCACCATGTCCGTGGTGATCGGCACGCCGGCGGGAAGGCCCTCCAGCGTCGCGACGAGTGCGGGACCGTGGGACTCCCCCGCGGTCAGCCAGCGCAACCTGCTCAACGGTGCTCCTCAGTGCTCGCGCTCTGGTACTGCCCTGCGTACGCGCCTCGTCGCGTACGGCGACGGCGTGACCGGGTGCGCGGCCCGGTCCACCATCTCCGATCCTCCCACGCCGGGGCCGTTCGCCCGGCGGCCGGTCCATCAAGCGGACGCGTTCGCGGACGGACCCTCGGCCTGACGCTGCGGCGCGTACGCTCCGAGGAAGTCGGCGCCGCTCGGCTGCTGCGCGGGCTGGGCCTGCTGCGGGGGCTGCGTCTGCTGCGGGGCGTACTGGCCCAGGTAGTCCGCACCGCGCCCCTGCCCGTACTGGGCCGCCGCGTGGACCGGCTGCCCGGTGCGGACGGCACGCCGGCGGGCGATCTTGCGCTTGATCTTGACGCCCCAGGACGCCACGACGGCGAGCACGATCAGGGCAAGCACCGTGATCTGCACCCAGTCGGGCAGGAATCCGAGCAGGGACTCGAATATCTGGGACTTGACTGATGCCTGGGACAGGCCTGCGGACATGACGGACGTTCCCCTCCCCTGTTCCGCCCCCTGCGGAACCGAGAGCGGATCCTATCGGTCGGCCAGTGCCCGCTCGCCCGCTTTTCGCATGGCGTCCAGGGGCGCCGGGGCCAGCCCCGTCATCTGCTCGACCTGAAGCACGGCCTGGTGCACCAGCAGGTCGAGACCGCTGACGACGGCACCGCCGTACGCCGACCAGCGCGCGGCGAGGTCGGTCGGCCAGGGGTCGTACAGGACGTCGAAGAGGGCCGCCGGGCGCTCCGGCACGGACCGGGCGAGGGCGTCGGTGACGCCGGCCGGCGTGGTGCTGATCACCAGCGGGGCGCGCAGGGCCTGCTCGGCGTCGGCCCAGTCGGCGATGCGGACGGAGACGTCGAGCCGCTCGGCCCACTGCCGCATCTCGGCGGCCCGGGCCTCGCTGCGCACGTACACGGCGATCTCACCCGGGCAGATCCGGGACAGCGCGGCCAGCGCGGAGGAGGCGGTGGCGCCGGCGCCGAGGACGGCGGCGGAGTCGACCTCGTCGATGCCGTGCTCGCGCAGGGCGGCGACCATGCCGGGGATATCGGTGTTGTCCCCGATCCGGCGTCCGTCCTCGGTGCGGACGACGGTGTTGACCGCGTCGACCGAGGCGGCGGTCTCGCTGATCTCGTCGAGCAGCGGGATCACGGCCCGCTTCAGCGGCATGGTCAGCGAGAGCCCGGCCCACTCTGCGCCGAGCGTCTCGAAGAACGCGGGCAGCCCGGCCTCGTCGACCTCGAACCGGTCGTACGTCCAGCCCTCCAGACCCAACTCCTGGTAGGCGGTGCGGTGCAGGACCGGGGAGAGGGAGTGTGCGATGGGGCTGCCGAGCACTCCGGCGCGGCGGGCGTCAGTTGCCCGAGCTGGCATCGAACTTGTCCTTCAACTTCAGGAACTGCGCATGAGTCTTGGCGAACTCGGTCTTGCTCACGCCGTCGGTCGCCACGAAGTAGATCCAGCCGTCCTTCGTGGGGTTCAGGGCCGCCTGCAACGCGACGTCCCCGGGGTTGTCGATCGGACCGGGCGGCAGGCCCTTGTTGGTGTACGTGTTGTACGGGTCCTTGTTGCTGTTGATCTCGGACTCGCTGATGTGAATGTTGCTCTCGTTCTTCAGGTAGTTGAAGGACGAGTCGAACTGGAGCAGTTGGTTGGTCTCCGTGTTGGTGGGCTTGAGGCGGTTGTAGACCACCTCGGCCATCTTCCGGAAGTCGTCGTGCGTCTTGCCTTCGGCCTGGACGAGGCTCGCGACCGTGATCAGCTGCCACGGGTTCTCGAGTCCGAGGCTCTCGGCCTTCTTCTCGACGCCGGCCTTCTTGTACGTCGCGGCGGCCCGAGCCACCATTTGCTTGAGCACGGCCTCGGGCTTCTGCCCCTTGGACACGCCATAGCTGGACGGGTAGAGGAATCCTTCGAGCGGATCCTTGACATCCGGATGGTTCAGCGCCCAGGCGGGCAGGCCCAGCTTCTTGTAGTCCTTCTCGGCGACCTTGGCGGTAGTGCCCCCCTTGACGCCCAGCCGCTTGTCGATGAGCCGGTAGATGTCGGCGTTGCGCTTGCCTTCCGCGATGATCAGGTTGTCGCGGCTCTTCGGACTGAGCATCAGTTCGACCGCACTTTCGGCCGACATTTGCTTCTGCAGCGTGTACACGCCGTCCTGGATGCTCTTGCCCTCGGGGTTGCTCTGCTGGGCCGCGACGAACGCGTCGACACTCTTGACGACCCCCGCGCTCTTCAGCACCTGACCGATCTTGTACCCGAGTGCTCCCTCGGGGATCTCGACCGTCACCTGCTGCCCGTTGCCCCCACCCGCGTAGTCCGGGGCGTCGCCGAAACGATCCTGGTAGAACTGGTAGCCGAAGTAGCTGACGCCGACCAGGCCGCCGCCGAGGATCGCGACGACCAGCAGGCAGGCCATGCCGTTGCGGCGCTTCTTCGGTTTGCCGCCGCCGCGCCCGCGCTTGTCCTCGCGCCCGCGGCGCTCCCCCGGCTCGTCGCCGTCGTCATCGTCGTCACCGCCCGCGAAGAAGGCGTGTTCGCCCTGGTCGGGGCCGGGATCCCAGTCGGTCGCCGGTTCCTGTGCGGGCTCCTGAGCGGGCTCGACCCCCCGCCGGCCGGGCGGCTCCGGGGGTGGATACGCGTCAGGCGTGCCGTAGTAGTCCTGCTGGCCCCCGCCGTACGAACCGGCCTGCTGCTGCCCGTACGGATCCCCCGGGTCGCCGGGGTACGAGACCTGCTGGTGGGGGTCGTTGACCCAGCCGCTGTTGTCGTACTGCTGCGGGTGGTAGCCCTGGGCCTGCTGATGTCCGTCCTGCTGCTGGTGGTAGCCCTGGGACTGCTGGTGTCCGGGGTCCTGCTGGCCGGGGTACTGCTGATGCCCGTGGGCCTGCGCCGCGTACTGCTGGTCGTACGGGTACTGCTGCTGCGCCTGGCCGTATCCGGCCTGGTCGCCGGTGCCCCAGTCGCCGTACTGCGGCTGCTGCGGCTGCTCTGGATAGTGCTGCGGCTGGCCGCCGTAGGGGGACTGCTGACCCTGATGGGCCTGCTGTCCGCCCCATCCGCCGTCCCCGTACAACGGGTCCTCCGGATGCCACGGTTCGGAGCCTGGGCCCCGGCCATACTCAGTCATCGATCCCCTAGAGCCGCGAGGCGGCGGTCGCGCGGCTTCCGGCTCGGCTCCCGTCCCGCCTCTTGCTGTGCGGCGGCTGTTCGAATGCCGTCGCATCGCGCGGAACGTTACCGTATCGCGATCAGATGACCACTTCGACGCCTTCGCCGGGTGCTTTACCTGACACCCGTTCGGATTCGAGGGCCTGTTGCAGGATGACGACCGCCGCTGCCTGGTCGATGACGGACCGGCCCTTCTTGGATTTCACGCCCGAGGCGCGCAGTCCCTGACTGGCCGTCACCGTCGTCATGCGTTCGTCGACGAGTCTCACCGGAATCGGGGAGATCATGCGGGCCAGTTCCTGGGTGAAGCCCCGGACCTTGACCGCGGCCGGGCCCTCGCCCCCCTTGAGGGAGCGCGGGAGGCCGACCACGACCTCCAGGGGCTCGTACTCCTCGACGAGTTGCTTCAACCGTCGCTGGGCTGCGGGGATGTCACGCCCCGGGACCGTCTCCACCGGGGTGGCGAGGATCCCGTCGGGGTCGCACGAGGCGACCCCGATGCGGGCGTCCCCGACGTCGATCGCGAGTCGACGTCCTCTGCGCATGCTTTTCCGACCCGTCTCTTACTTGGCGGTCTCGGTGACCAGGCGCTCCACGGCGTCCACGGCGTCACCGATGGCGGCCGGGTTCTGGCCGCCGCCCTGGGCGACGTCCGGCTTGCCGCCACCGCCGCCGCCGAGGGTCTTGGCAGCCGTGCGGACCAGGTCGCCGGCCTTCAGGCCACGCTCGCGAGCGGCCTCGTTGGTGGCGATGACCGTCAGCGGCTTGCCGTTCGCCACGGTGAAGAGGGCGACGACGGCGGCCCGTCCGCCCTGGATCCGCCCGCGCACGTCGAGGACGAGCTTGCGCAGGTCGTCGGCTGTGGTGCCGTCCGGGACCTGGCCCGTCACGACAGCGATGCCACGGATGTCCTTGGCGGACTCGGCGAGACCGCCGGCGGCCTGGAGGACCTTCTCGGCGCGGAACTTCTCGATCTCCTTCTCGGCATCCTTCAGCTTGCCGAGCATGGCGGAGACCTTCTCCGGGAGCTCCTCCGGGCGGCCCTTGATCAGCTCCTGGAGCTGGGCGACGACCGTGTGCTCCCGGGCGAGGAAGTTGTAGGCGTCCACGCCGACCAGGGCCTCGATGCGGCGCACACCGGAGCCGATGGAGGACTCGCCGAGCAGCTTCACCAGGCCGAGCTGGGCGGTGTTGTGCACGTGCGTGCCGCCGCACAGCTCCTTGGAGAAGTCGCCGATGGTCACGACGCGCACGCGCTCGCCGTACTTCTCGCCGAACTCGGCGATGGCGCCCTGCTTCTTGGCCTCGTCGATGCCCATGACGTCGGCACGGACGTCCAGGTCGCGGGCGAGCACCTCGTTGATCTTCTGCTCGACGTCGGTCATCACGGCCGTCGGGACGGCGGACGGGGAACCGAAGTCGAAGCGGAAGCGGCCGGGCTGGTTCTCGGAACCGGCCTGGGCGGCCGTCGGGCCGAGGGCGTCGCGCAGGGCCTGGTGGGTCAGGTGGGTGGCCGAGTGGGCACGGGCGATGGCTTTGCGGCGGCGGTCGTCGATCGAGGCGTGGGCCTTGGCGCCGACGGTGACCTCGCCGACCTGGACGACGCCCTTGTGGACGTACACGCCCGGGACCGGCTTCTGGCAGTCGCGGATCTCGATGACGGCACCGGAGTCGACCTTGATCTTGCCGGTGTCGCCGATCTGGCCGCCGCCCTCGGCGTAGAACGGGGTGCGGTCGAGGACGATCTCGACCTCGTCGCCCTCGGTGGCGGCCGGGGAGGAGGCGCCGTCGACGAGGATGCCGACGATCGTCGACTCGCTCTCGGTGTCGGTGTAGCCGATGAAGTCCGTGGCACCGGCCTGGTCGGCGATCTCGCGGTAGGCGCCGGCACCGGCGTGCCCGGTCTTCTTGGCCTGGGCGTCGGCCTTGGCGCGCTCCCGCTGCTCCTTCATCAGGCGGCGGAAGCCGTCCTCGTCCACGGAGAGGCCCTGCTCGGCGGCCATCTCCAGGGTGAGGTCGATCGGGAAGCCCCAGGTGTCGTGGAGCAGGAAGGCCTTGTCGCCGGGCAGGACGGTGCCGCCGGAGGCCTTGGTGTCGGTGACGGCCGTGTCGAGGATGTTGGTGCCGGCCTTCAGCGTCTTGAGGAAGGCGTTCTCCTCGGCGAGGGCGACCTTCTCGATGCGCTCGCGGTCGGTGATGAGCTCGGGGTACTGCTGGCCCATCATCTCGATCACGGTGTCGATCAGGTCCTTCACGACCGGACCGGTGGCACCGAGCAGGCGCATGTTGCGGATGGCGCGGCGCATGATGCGGCGCAGCACGTAGCCGCGGCCCTCGTTGCCGGGGGTGACGCCGTCTCCGATGAGCATCACGGAGGTGCGCATGTGGTCGGTGACCACGCGCAGGGAGACGTCCGAGCCGTGGGCGTCGCCGTAGCGGACGCCGGTCAGCTCGGTGGCCTTGTTGATGACGGCCATCGAGGTGTCGATCTCGTACATGTTCTGCACGCCCTGCAGAATCATGGCGAGGCGTTCGAGACCGAGGCCGGTGTCGATGTTCTTGCTGGGCAGGTCGCCGAGGATCTCGAAGTTGTCCTTGCCGATGCCCTCACCCCGCTCGTACTGCATGAAGACGAGGTTCCAGATCTCCACGTACCGCTCGTCGTTGACGGCGGGACCGCCCTCGGCACCGAACTCCGGGCCACGGTCGTAGTTGATCTCGGAGCAGGGCCCGCAGGGGCCGGGGACGCCCATCGACCAGTAGTTGTCCTTCATGCCGAGGCGCTGGATGCGCTCCTTCGGCACACCGACGACGTCGTGCCAGATGCGCTCGGCCTCGTCGTCGTCCTTGTAGACGGTGATCCACAGGCGCTCGGGGTCGAGGCCGTAACCGCCCTTGTCCTGGGCGCTGGTGAGCAGCTCCCAGGCGAGCTTGATGGCGCCTTCCTTGAAGTAGTCGCCGAAGGAGAAGTTGCCGCACATCTGGAAGAACGTGCCGTGCCGGGTGGTCTTGCCGACCTCTTCGATGTCCGGCGTGCGCACGCACTTCTGCACGCTGGTGGCGCGGTCGAAGGGCGGCTTGACCTCACCCAGGAAGTAGGGCTTGAAGGGCACCATGCCGGCCGGGACGAGGAGCAGAGTCGGGTCGTCCGCGATGAGCGACGCCGAAGGGACGACGGTGTGACCGCGCTCCTCGAAGAAGCTCAACCAGCGGCGACGAATCTCAGCCGACTCCATCAGTGGTCCTCATTCCGGTTGTACGGGTACGTCTGGTACGCCGAACCCTCGACGTACTTGGGGTTGTTGCGGTTCTCGATGGCGGCGAACCGCCGGGGCCCGGGCAGCTCGGGATTCTCGTTGATCCCGAGGGCGTCGCCCAGTTCGGCCTCCCGCGCGGCCATGTTGTCCCGGACGTCGAGCGCGAAGCCGACCGCGCGGTCCTTGATGCGGTGACCGGCCTCGATCGCCTTGTTGCCGGCGGTTCTGGCGAGGCTCTCGGGGGTCAGCTGCTTCAGCTTGCGATTGACCTTGGTGGTGGCCCACACACCGGCGGCGACGCCCGTGGTGAACCAGAAGGTGCGGCGGAACATCGCTGGCTCTCAGTCCCTCTTCCCTCGGGCGCTGCGCCGGGTGACCGTGCGGCCCACGATCACGGTACGCCTGGACGCCTTGGCGGGCACGTCCTCCTTGCGGCCGCCGAGGGCCCGGCGTACGCCGTAGCCGAAGGCCGCGACCTTGACCAGGGGGCCGCCGAAGGTGGAGGCCACGGTGGTCGACAGCGCCGAGGCGTTCGACGTGACCTCCTGGACGTCGGAGGCGATCGAGTCGACCCGGTCGATCTGCGTCTGCGCGGAGCGCACCGCCGCGGAGGCGTCGGCCAGCAGCGGGACGGCCTGGTCGGTCACATCCGCCACGAGCTTGGTGGTCGCCTTGAGCGTCTGGGCCACCCTCGCCAGCGCGACGGCGAGGAAGGAGACCAGGATCGCCCAGAAGACGGCCACCAGGATCCCGGCAACCTCTCCACCGGACACTGTGTGCACCCGCTCCCTGAAACGTGCCTGAACATCAAAAAGTCGTGCGACGAGCCTATCGCGCCGGAGGTTGCGCTCCGTACCGGTTTCCCGCGCGGGAGCAGGGGAATCGCGAAAGCCCGCCGCCTCGCCCACCGGACAGGTGGGGAGGCGGCGGGCTGAATACCGCGTGCCTGCCGAGGATCAGCGGGCGTAGTACTCGACGACGAGCTGCTCGTCGCAGATCACCGGGATCTCCTTGCGGTTCGGCTCGCGGTCCAGGCGGAACGCCAGGGACTTGAGGTTCACCTGGAGGTAGCGCGGGATCTCACCGTCGGGGGCGAAGCCACCCTCACGGGCGATCGTGAAGAGGGTCTTCTCCTTGGAGCGCTCGCGGACCTGCACGACGTCGTCCGGACGGACACGGAAGGAGGGCTTGTCGACCTTCTTGCCGTTGACCGCGATGTGGCCGTGGACGACCATCTGGCGGGCCTGGTAGATCGTGCGGGCGATGCCCGAACGCAGAACCAGGGCGTCGAGACGGCGCTCCAGCTCGATGATCAGGGCCTCACCGGTCTTGCCCTGGACCTTGGAGGCACGCTCGTAGGCGCGGACGAGCTGACGCTCGGACACGTCGTACTGCGCGCGCAGACGCTGCTTCTCGAGCAGACGGACCTTGTAGTCCGAGTTCTGCTTGCGGCCACGGCCGTGCTCACCCGGCGGGTAGGGGCGGGCCTCGAAGTACTTGACGGCCTTCGGGGTCAGCGCGATGCCGAGGGCACGCGACTTCTTGACCTTGGGGCGGGACTGGTTCGCCACTGTCTTTTTCTCTTTCCTGGTTTCCGGCTTGTCAGGGTTGAGGGAGGTCGCATCCGCAGCCGGGGAAACCCTCCTCGGTCCTGGTGGACCCCGGTGGGCAGCCGCTCCCCTGGTCTGGGCACATACGTGCAGCACGCGAGTGGCCCACCGACCGGTTCCGTCGTGCGACGGATGGTGGTGGGCTGCCCGCGACACCGTTCGACGGTGCGCGACGCTCCTGGAGCCGGCCCGGGGACCGGGCTCCGGCCGACTGTCCCGTTCTGACTGCACGGGACGCGGCACTCCGGACGAGTTTACAGGGTGCTCAGGACCGCTTTCGACCGAGGTTCTTCCGGGTCCACTCCACCGCGTCCGCGTAGCGGGCCTCCGCGCCGTGCCGGGTCGGCGCGTAGTACTCGCGGTCCTTCAGTTCGTCGGGGGCGTACTGCTGGGCCGCGATGCCCTCGGGCAGGTCGTGAGGGTAGACGTAGCCCTGGCCGTGGCCGAGCTTGGTCGCGCCCTTGTAGTGGCTGTCGCGCAGGTGCGCGGGGACGGGCCCGGCCAGGCCTCTGCGGACGTCCTCCAGGGCGGCGCCGATCGCGGTGGTCGCGGCGTTGGACTTGGGTGCCAGGGCGAGGGCGATCGTGGCGTGGCTGAGGGTGAGGGCGGCCTCGGGGAAGCCGATCATGGCGACGGCCTGGGCGGCGGCGACCGCCGTCTGCAGTGCGGTCGGATCGGCCAGGCCGATGTCCTCGCTGGCGGAGATCATCAGGCGCCGGGCGATGAAGCGGGGGTCCTCGCCGGCCTCGATCATCCGGGCCAGGTAGTGCAGGGCCGCGTCGACGTCGGAGCCGCGGATGGATTTGATCAGGGCGCTGGCCACGTCGTAGTGCTGGTCGCCGTCCCGGTCGTACTTCACGGCGGCCCGGTCGACCGTCTCCTCCAGGGTGGTCAGGCCGATCTCCGCCTCGCCCTTGTCGAGGGCGGCTCCGGCGGCCGCTTCCAGGGCGGTCAGGGCGCGGCGGGCGTCGCCGCCGGCGATGCGCAGGAGGTGGCTCTCGGTCTCCTCGGGGAGGGTGACGGCGCCCCCCAGGCCGCGCTCGTCGGTGAGGGCGCGCCGGATGAGGCTCCTGATGTCCTCGTCCGTGAGCGGTTCGAGGGTGAGCAGCAGCGAGCGGGACAGCAGGGGCAAGATGACCGAGAAGTAGGGGTTCTCCGTCGTCGCCGCGATGAGCGTCACCCAGCGGTTCTCGACGGCCGGGAGCAGGGAGTCCTGCTGGGCCTTGCTGAAGCGGTGGATCTCGTCGAGGAAGAGGACGGTCTCCTTGCCGTACCCGCCGGAGGCGCGGCGGGCGCCGTCGATGACCGCGCGGACCTCCTTGACACCCGCGGTGATCGCGGACAGCTCCACGAAGCGGGCGTCGGTCGCCTTGGACACGACGTAGGCCAGGGTGGTCTTGCCGGTGCCGGGCGGGCCCCAGAGGAGGACCGAGGAGGGGCCGGCCGGGCCGGAGGCCTCCCCGACCAGTCTGCGCAGGGGCGAGCCCGGCTTCAGCAGATGCTGCTGGCCCACGACCTCGTCGAGGGTGCGCGGGCGCATCCGCACCGCCAGGGGGCTGCTGGACAGCTCCTTCTCCTGGCGTTCTTCGGCTGCGGCGGTGAACAGGTCGGGCTCCACGTCAGAAACCCTAAATCACGGCACTGACAATCCGGCCGGGCCCCGCAACCGGGGGCTCAGCTGAGCCAGAAGTCCCACCAGCGGGTCAGGATCAGCATGCCGATGATGCCGATGTGCAGCACGGGCATGACCCACGTGAACTCGTCGAAGAAGTTCTTGAGCCAGCTCGGGGCGGGCAGGAAGCCCTTGCGGATGTTGAACGACGTCACGTACCAGAACATCAGGATCGTGGCGACCCAGGCCAGGCTGCACCACAGGCAGAGCGCGTTGATCCGGTACAGGGACTGGAACATCAGCCAGGCGCAGAAGCTCACGCCGAAGAGGCAGCCGGCGTTGAAGGTGAGCCAGTACCAGCGCGGGAAGCGGGCGCGGGCGAGCAGGCTCATGCCGACGCCGATGACGATGGCGTAGGCGACGAGGCCGAGCATCGGGTTCGGGAAGCCGAAGACCGCGGCCTGCTTGCTCTCCATGACGCTGCCGCAGGAGACAACGGGGTTGAGACTGCAGCCGGGCGTGAACGTCGTGCCCGCGACCTTGGCTTCGAGGACCTTGAACTTGTCGATCGTGATGACCCACGCGGCGAGCAGTCCGGCCGCGCCGGTGATCACCAGCAGCAGGGCCAGGGCCCGGCTGCCGCCCTCCGCGCGGGGCGCGATCTCGGCGCGCTCCGGCTCGGACTCCGTGGAGGCGTCCCTGACTGTCGTCTTGCTCATCACGCCGATTCCGTCACTTGAGACCTGAACATCTTCGGGCAGGGCCATTGTGCCGCACCGGTGCCCGTGTCCACCGTTCAGTGGACATAAGGATGGCCGCCCGGTCGTCCCTGAGGGTTGCGTTCCGGCCGACGCTCGTCGCATGACAGCACAGGGGTACGAACTCGCCGTGCACGTACGGGGACTGCGCAAGCGCTACGGGGGCGTGACGGCCGTGGACGGCATCGATCTCGGCATCCGCCGGGGCGAGGTGTTCGGCCTGCTCGGACCCAACGGCGCGGGCAAGAGCACCACGGTGGAGATCCTCCAGGGCAACCGGGACCGGGACGCCGGCGAGGTGTCCGTCCTCGGGTCGGACCCGGCGACCGGCACGCGCGCGTGGCGGTCGCGGGTCGGGATCGTCTGGCAGGACGAATCGGCGCCCGCCGAGTTGACGGTCCGGGAGACCGTGCGGCACTTCGCCCGCTACTACCCCCGGCCGCGGGACCCGGAGGAGGTCATCGCCCTGACCGGTCTGGAGGCGAAGGCGGACAGCCGGATCAAGGCGCTGTCGGGCGGCCAGCGCAGGCGTCTGGACGTGGCGCTCGGCGTCATCGGAGGTCCCGACCTGCTGCTCCTGGACGAGCCGACCACCGGGTTCGACCCGGCGGCCCGACGACAATTCTGGTCGCTGATCCGCGCCCTGGCCGACGACGGCACGACCATCGTGCTGACCACGCACTACCTGGAGGAGGCGGAGGCCCTGGTGCACCGGCTGGCCGTCGTCGCCCGGGGCCGGATCGTCGCCGAGGGCGAGCCCGGAGCGCTGCGGGAGCGGTACGGCACCGAGGCCACCGTCGCTTGGACCGAGCCGGACGGCACCCCGCGCGCGGAGCGCACCGGCACACCGACGCGGACCGTCGCGGGGCTCATGCGACGCCTCGGCGGCGAGATCCCCGGGCTGACGGTGACCCGGCCCACGCTGGAGGACGTCTACCTCCGGCTGACCGGACAGGCCGAGGAGGAGGAGCGATGAGCACGACCGTCGTTCGGGAGCGCGGCGCGGTGGGTGCCGGACGGCTGCCCGGTGCGTGGGGGCTCGGGCTGCGGCGGGGCGGCCTGGAGATCAGGCAGTTCTTCCGGCAGCGCGATCAGGTGGTGTTCACGTTCGCCTTCCCCGTCGTCCTGTTGTTCCTGTTCGCGTCGATCTTCCGGGACGACGTGGAGGGCGCGGGCATCACCGCCTCGCAGCTGTACGTGCCGGCGATGATGGCCGCCGGGATCATGTCGACGAGCTTCCAGGCGCTCGGCATCTCGATCGCGATCGAGCGGCAGGACAAGGTGCTGCGCCGGCTGCGGGGCACGCCGATGCCGCCGACGGCGTACTTCCTCGGGAAGATCTGGCTGGTTCTCTTCACCGGTGTCCTGGAGACGGCGATCCTCCTCCTCGTCGGCACGACCTGTTACGGCGTGGACCTGCCCTCGGACGCGGGCCGCTGGTTCGACCTCATGTGGATCTTCGTCCTGGGCATCACGGCCTGTGCCCTGCTCGGCATCGCGATCAGCTCGGTCCCGGACTCCGCGAACAGCGCCGGCTCGGTGGTCGTCCTGCCCTTCCTGGTGCTGCAGTTCGTCTCCGGGGTGTACATCGCCATCGGCACCATCCCGGACTGGATGCTGACCGTGGGGGCGCTGTTCCCGCTGAAGTGGATGTGCCAGGGGCTGCGCGGGGTGTTCCTGCCGGAGTCGGCGCAGGTGCTGGAGCAGGCGGGGAGCTGGGAGTCGGGGCGCGTGGCCCTGGTGCTGGCCGCGTGGTGCGTCGGAGGATTGGCGCTGTGTCTGCTGACGTTCCGCTGGAAGGACCGGCGCACGGGATGAGCGATGCCGCGAGTGCCTATCACTGGGAGCGCTCGTTCCGGCTCTGGGACAGGTACTTCGCGCTGATCTGGGTGGCGACGGTGGCTTACGTGCTGGCCACGGAGCAGCCGGGGTGGCCGCTGCGCGCGGTCGCGGCGGCGCTGCTCGTCCCGCTCGTCCCGCTGTACGTGGTGGCCGGGCGGCGTCTGATCCGGGGCGATCCGCCCGACCAGCGGCAGGCGATCGGCTATCTTGCGGCGGCTCTGGCGCTGTTCCTGCCCTCGGCGGTGCTCGCCGGTGAGACGCGGGTGCTGACGTTCGCGCTGATCCCGCAGTGCTTCATGACGCTGCGGATGCGGTCGGCGCTGGTGGCGGTGGCCGTGATGAACCTCGTGCCGGTGGCGGGCTGGGCGCTGCTGTGGTGGCCCGGTGTCCGGGAGGTGGCGTTCGACGTGCTGTTCTCGGTGGTCACCCTGGCGTTCTCGGTGGCCGTCGGCAGCTGGATCATCCGGATCATCGAGCAGAGTCAGGAGCGGGCGGAGTTGATCGCGGAGCTGGACGCGAGCCGGCATGAGGTGGGCCGGCTGTCCGAGGCCCATGGGGCGCTGGCCGAGCGGGAGCGGCTGGCCCGGGAGATCCACGACACGCTGGCGCAGGGGTTCACCAGTGTGGTGATGCTGATCCAGGCGGTCGAGGCGGAGCTGGAGCACGACGTGCCCGAGGCACGGCGCCATCTGCGGCTGATGGACGAGACGGCCCGGCAGAACCTCGCCGAGGCCCGGGCCCTGGTCGCCGGGGGTGCGCCCGCCGACCTGGACGGCGCGTCCCTGCCGGACGCGCTGGGGCGGCTCGCCGCGCGCCATGACGCGGCGCTGGAGGTGACCGGCCCGGTGCGCACGCTGCCCGCGGGCCCGGAGGTGGTCGCGCTGCGGGCCTGCCAGGAGGCGCTGGCCAACGCCCGTAAGCACGCCGGGAGTTCGGCGGCGGTCGGCGTGTCACTGGCGTACGCCGACGACGCGCTGACGGTGTCGGTACGGGACGACGGCCGCGGCTTCGATCCCCTCGCCGCCTGCGGCGGGTACGGTCTCGCGGGACTGCGGGCCCGGGCCGCCGAAGTGGGCGGCACCACCGAGGTGCGCAGCGCCCCGGGCGACGGCACGGTCGTGACCGTCAGGCTGCCGGTCCTGTGGAGGCGGACATCGTGATCCGGATCATCCTGGCCGACGACCATCCCGTCGTACGGGAGGGGCTGCGGGCGATGCTCAGTGCGGAGTCCGACCTGGAGGTCGTCGCCGACGCCTCCAGCGGGCCGCAGGCGGAGGCGCTGGCGGCGCGGTTGCGGCCCGACATCGTGCTGATGGATCTGCGGATGCCGGACGGCGGCGGCGTGGACGCCATCGAGCGGATGGCGCGGGCCGGGCTGGAGTGCCGGGTGGTCGTGCTGACGACCTACGAGACGGACCGGGACATTCTGCGGGCCGTGGAGGCCGGGGCCGCGGGTTACCTCCTGAAGGACCTGCCGCGGGCGGAGCTGGCGGAGGCCGTGCGGGCCGCCGCACGCGGCGAGACGGTGCTGGCCCCGTCCGTGGCGGCCCGGCTGGTCGACCGGCTGCGGACGAAGCCGGAGCGGCCACGCCTGTCGGAACGCGAGACGGCCGTGCTGCGGCTGGTCGCCGAGGGGTGCACGAACGCGGAGATCGGGCGGCAGTTGTTCATCGGGGAGTCGACCGTGAAGACGTATCTGCTGCGCGTCTTCGGCAAGTTGGGGGTGACCGACCGGACGGCGGCCGTGACGAACGCGATGCGGTTCGGGCACCTGGAGGAGTGAGGAAGGCGCCGTGCCCCGGCGCCTTCCCCGGGTGTCTCAGCCGAGCCGTGCTTCCAGCTCCGCCACGATCTCGTTCACGCCGACCGCCGTCTGCTCGCCCGACTCCATGTCCTTGAGCTGGACGACGCCCTCGGCGAGGTCGCGTTCGCCGGCGACGACCGTGTAGCGGGCACCGCTGCGGTTGGCGTTCTTCATCGCGCCCTTGAGGCCCTTGCCACCGTAGGAGAAGTCGGCCGCGATGCCGTTCTTGCGCAGTTCGGTGACCTTGGCGAACAGGACGCGGCGGGCCTCCTCGCCGAGCGGGACGGCGAACACGCTGGTGGTGGCGGGCAGTTCGAGCTCGACGCCCTCCGCCTCCAGGGCGAGGACCGTGCGGTCGACACCGAGGGCCCAGCCGACGGACGGCAGCGCGGGGCCGCCGATCATCTCGGAGAGGCCGTCGTAGCGGCCGCCGCCGCCCACCGCGGACTGCGAGCCGAGGCCGTCGTGGACGAACTCGAAGGTCGTGCGGGTGTAGTAGTCCAGGCCGCGGACCAGCTTCGGGTCGTCCTCGAAGGTGACGCCCGCCGCCGTGATGAGCTCGCGGACCTCCTCGTGGTACGCCTTGCACGCGTCGCACAGGTAGTCACGCAGCAGCGGCGCGTCCCCGAGCTGCTTCTGGACCGACTCGCGCTTGTCGTCCAGGACGCGCAGCGGGTTGATCTCGGCGCGGCGCAGGGTGTCCTCGTCCAGGTCGAGGCCACGCAGGAACTCCTGCAGCGCCGACCGGTAGACGGGGCGGCACTCCTGGTCGCCGAGGCTGTTGAGCAGGATCCGGAAGTTGCTCAGGCCCAGCGAGCGGTACGCCTGGTCGGCCAGGATGAGCAGCTCGGCGTCGAGCGCCGGGTCCTCCGCGCCGATCGCCTCGGCACCGACCTGGGAGAAGTGGCGGTAGCGGCCCTTCTGGGGGCGCTCGTAGCGGTAGTACGAGCCGGAGTACCAGAGCTTGACCGGGAGGTTGCCGGCCTTGTGCAGGTTGGCCTCCAGCGCGGCGCGCAGGACGGAGGCCGTGCCCTCGGGACGCAGCGCGAGCTTGTCGCCGCCCTTGGTCTCGAAGGCGTACATCTCCTTGGTCACGATGTCGGTGGACTCACCGACCCCGCGCGCGAAGAGTTCGACGTTCTCGAAGCCGGGTGTCTCGATGTAGCCGTAGCCGGAGTTGCGCAGCGGAGCGGCGATCGCCTCACGGACGGCGAGGTACTTGGCGCTGTCCGGCGGAATCAGGTCGTACGTGCCCTTGGGGGCCTTGAAGGTGCTCACGGAAGGTCTCGTCACATTCCTCGTCGGGGAGCCCGAGCGGGTCCCTGGCCGGCGGCCACCTGCCGCAGATACGGGTTGGTGGAGCGCTCCTGGCCGATGGTCGTCTGGGGGCCGTGGCCGGACAGCACCACGGTCGAGTCGTCGAGCGGCAGGCACACGCGGGCCAGCGAGTCGAGCATCTCGGCCATGTCACCGCCGGGCAGGTCGGTGCGTCCGATGGAGCCGGCGAACAGCAGGTCGCCCGAGAAGAGGATCGGCGGGATGTCCGCCGCCTCGGGCATGCCGAAGGTCACCGACCCCTTGGTATGGCCGGGTGCGTGCGCGACGGACAGCTCCAGGCCCGCCAGCTCCAGCTTCGCCCCGTCGGCCAGCTCCTTGACGTCATCGGGCTCCCCCACGGTCAGCTCGCCCAGCAGCGGCATCCCGATGGACCGGCCGATCCCCTTCTCGGGGTCGTTCATCATGTACCGGTCGTCGGGGTGGATCCAGGCCGGCACGTCGTGCGCGCCGCACACCGGGACGACCGAGGCCACGTGGTCGATGTGGCCGTGGGTGAGGACGACGGCGACGGGCTTGAGCCGATGCTTCCTGACCGCTTCCGCGACGCCGTCGGCGGCCTGATGGCCGGGGTCGATGATCACGCACTCCTCACCGGCGGCGGGGGCGACGAGGTAGCAGTTCGTCCCCCAGGCCCCGGCGGGGAACCCGGCAATGAGCACGATCGTCCTTCGTTGTGTCGATACGGGCGGCTACGGCTGCTCACAGAGCCTACCGGCGCTGCCGATTCCTCAGCGAACCCATATACGGTACGGGGCACACGCAGGCGGTCGGCACACAGGACGCACGCGTACCGGTCGACGTTCGAGACCCATGAGGAGAGAACCCGGTGGTCACCCAGGAACAGCGGCGGCGTCAGCTCGCCCGGGAGAAGTTCTTGCGGCAGCAGCAGCGACGCACTGACGCGCGACGCAAGGCCCGTATCCGCAACTCCGTGATCGCCTCGACTCTCGGCGTGATCGTGGTGCTCTCGGTGACGGTCTTCCTGACCAAGCCGTTCGAGGACGACGGCAAGACGGACAACGCGAACGCGGAGGTCACCCCGAGCGCCACACCGAGCAAGGCCCCGGACCCGTGCGAGAAGCCGGCTCCGGGCAAGGTCAAGTCGGAGACCTGGAAGAAGGAACCGGCGATGACCATCGACGAGTCGGCGAAGTACACGATGAAGCTGGACACCACCTGCGGTGAGATAGACGTCGATTTGAAGGCGTCGGCGGCGCCGCACACCGTCAACTCGTTCAACTTCCTTCTCGGCAAGGGCTACCTGGACCACAGCAAGTGCCACCGGCTCACCGACCAGGGCATCTACGTCCTGCAGTGCGGCGACCCGAAGGGCACCGGCATGGGCGGACCGGGCTACACCATCCCCGACGAGAACCTTAAGGACAAGAGCCTCAAGGGCGGGATGTACCCGGCGGGCACGGTCGCGATGGCGAACCAGTACAACGGGCAGACGAAGCAGGGCCGCGACAGCGGCGGAAGCCAGTTCTTCCTCGTCTACCAGGACAGTCAGCTGCCGCCCGACTACACACCGTTCGGTACGGTGTCCGAGGCGGGCATGAAGGTCCTGAAGAAAATCGCCGCCGCCGGAGCGCAGGCCCCTGACCCGCAGACGGGCAATACGGCGCCCAACGCGACGGTCGTGATCAACAAGGCCACGATCACGAAATCCTGACCCCTCAACTGCGAAATTTCGGTCGCGCGGGATGCGGACAGGCCCCCCGCCGGTCGCCTATGTTGGCCGTGACGAAACTGTGGACGATGCCCGGGGGAGCTTCAGGCCCCTCGCAGGCATCATGTGGAGGAGGCGCTGTGAGCAGCGACCCGTGGGGCCGCGTCGACGAGACGGGGACCGTGTACGTGCGTACCGCCGACGGCGAGCAGGTCGTCGGTTCCTGGCAGGCAGGCTCCCCTGAGGAGGCGCTGGCCTACTTCGAGCGCAAGTACGAGGGCCTGGTTGTCGAGATCGGCCTCCTCGAGAAGCGAGTGAAGACCACCGACCTGTCGGCGAAGGACGCCCAGGCCGCCATCGACCACATCCGGGAGCAGGTCGACGCGCACCACGTGGTGGGCGACCTGGACGCCCTGCGGGTCCGGCTGGACAAGCTCGTGGAGTTGGTGGAGGCGCGCCGCGAGGAGCGCAAGGCGCAGCGCGCGAAGCAGTCCGACGAGGCGCGCAGGTCGAAGGAGGCTCTGGTCGCCGAGGCGGAGGAGCTGTCGCAGTCCGACCAGTGGCGGGTGGCCGGTGAGCGGCTGCGGGCCCTGGTGGACACCTGGAAGGGTCTGCCGCGGCTGGACCGCAAGTCCGACGACGAGCTGTGGCACCGGTTCTCGCACGCCCGGTCGGCGTTCTCCAAGCGGCGCAAGCAGCACTTCGCGCAGCTGGACGCGCAGCGCGAGGAGGCCCGCAAGACCAAGGAGCGGCTGGTCGCCGAGGCCGAGGCGCTGTCGAACTCGACGGACTGGGGCGTGACGGCCGCGCGCTACCGCGAGCTGATGTCCGAGTGGAAGGCGGCGGGCCGTGCCCAGCGCGAGCACGAGGACGACCTGTGGAACCGCTTCCGCGGCGCCCAGGACGTGTTCTTCGCGGCCCGCAGCTCGGTCTTCGCCGAGCGGGACGCCGAGCAGACGGAGAACCTCAAGCTCAAGGAGGAGCTGGCCGAGGAGGCCGAGAAGCTCCTGCCGATCACGGACCTCAAGGCGGCCCGGGCCGCCTTCCGGAACGTGAACGAGCGCTGGGAGGCCATCGGCCACGTACCGCGCGACGCCCGGCCGAAGGTCGAGGGCCGGATGCACGCGGTCGAGCGGGCCATCCAGGAGGCCGAGGAGGCCGAGTGGCGCCGGACGAACCCGGAGGCACGCGCGCGTGCCGAGGGTCTGACCGGCCAGCTCCAGGCCGCCGTGGACAAGCTGCGGGGCCAGATCGAGCAGGCCCGCGCGCAGGGCAACAACGCCAAGGCCGACAAGCTCCAGCGTGAGCTCGACGGCCGGCAGGCGCTGCTGGACCAGGCGCTGAAGGGCCTGCACGAGTTCGGCGGCTGAGCAGGCGACGGCTGAGCAGGCGATCGGAAGGGGCTCCCGTACACGGTGTACGGGAGCCCCTTTCGTGTGGTCGTGTGCGACTTTCGTGTGGTCGTGCGCGACGGGAGGTTACGACCTGCTGCGCGCCGACGTCACCCGGTACACGTCGTAGACGCCCTCCACGCCACGGACCGCCTTCAGCACGTGCCCGAGGTGCTTCGGGTCGCCCATCTCGAAGGTGAAGCGGGAGGTGGCGACGCGGTCGCGGGAGGTCTGGACGGCCGCGGAGAGGATGTTGACGTGCTGGTCGGACAGCACGCGGGTGACGTCCGAGAGGAGCCGGGAGCGGTCCAGGGCCTCGACCTGGATGGCGACCAGGAAGACCGAGGACTGGGTGGGCGCCCACTCGACGTCGAGGATGCGCTCCGGCTCACGGGACAGCGAGTCCACGTTCACGCAGTCGCTGCGGTGAACCGATACGCCACTGCCGCGGGTGACGAAACCGATGATGGGGTCGCCCGGGACGGGTGTGCAGCAGCGGGCCAGCTTGACCCACACGTCGTCGACACCCTTGACGACGACGCCCGGGTCCGCGCTGGTACGGCGCTTGCGGCTGCGGGCCGGCGGGACCGACTCGTCGATCTCCTCGGTGGCGGCCTCCTCGCCGCCGAGGGCCTGGACCAGCTTCTGCACGATGTTCTGTGCGGAGACGTGGCCCTCGCCGATCGCCGCGTACAGCGCGGAGATGTCGGCGTAGCGCATCTCGTGCGCCAGGGTCACCAGGGAGTCGCCGGTCAGGATGCGCTGGATCGGCAGGTTCTGCTTGCGCATCGCGCGGACGATGGCGTCCTTGCCCTGCTCGATCGCCTCGTCGCGGCGTTCCTTGGAGAACCAGGCGCGGATCTTGTTACGGGCGCGCGGTGACTTGACGAAGCCGAGCCAGTCCCGGGAGGGGCCGGCGCCGGCCGCCTTGGAGGTGAAGACCTCCACCAGGTCGCCGTTGTCGAGGGTGGACTCCAGCGGGACCAGCCGGCCGTTGACGCGGGCGCCAATGGTGCGGTGGCCGACCTCGGTGTGCACCGCGTACGCGAAGTCCACCGGGGTGGCACCGGCCGGGAGCGCTATGACGTCGCCCTTGGGGGTGAAGACGAAGACCTCGTTGCGGGACAGGTCGAAGCGCAGGGACTCCAGGAACTCGCCCGGGTCCTCCGTCTCCTTCTGCCAGTCCAGCAGCTGCCGCAGCCAGGCCATGTCGTTGAGGTGGTCGTCCTTGCCCTTGCCGGACGACTTGGGGGCGTCGGAGCGCACCTTGGAGGTGCCCGCGACGGCCTCCTGCTTGTACTTCCAGTGCGCGGCGATGCCGTACTCGGCGCGGCGGTGCATGTCGAACGTGCGGATCTGCAGCTCGACCGGCTTGCCGCCGGGGCCGATGACCGTCGTGTGCAGCGACTGGTACATGTTGAACTTGGGCATCGCGATGTAGTCCTTGAACCGGCCGGGGACCGGGTTCCATCGCGCGTGCACCGTGCCGAGGGCCGCGTAGCAGTCGCGGACGGTGTCCACGAGGACACGGATGCCCACCAGGTCGTAGATCTCCGCGAAGTCCCGGCCGCGGACGATCATCTTCTGGTAGACGCTGTAGTAGTGCTTCGGGCGGCCGGTGACGGTCGCCTTGATGCGGGCCGCGCGCAGGTCCTGCTGGACCTCGTCGGTGACGATGGCCAGGTACTCGTCACGCTTCGGTGCCCGCTCGGCCACCAGCCGTACGATCTCGTCGTACATCTTGGGGTAGAGGATCGCGAAGGCGAGGTCCTCCAGCTCCCACTTGATGGTGTTCATGCCCAGGCGGTGGGCGAGCGGCGCGTAGATCTCCAGGGTCTCGCGCGCCTTCTTCTCCTGCTTCTCGCGCTTGAGGTAGCGCATGGTGCGCATGTTGTGCAGGCGGTCGGCGAGCTTGATGACCAGGACGCGCGGGTCCTTGGCCATGGCGACGACCATCTTGCGCACCGTCTCGGCCTGCGCGGCCTCGCCGAACTTGACCTTGTCCAGCTTGGTGACGCCGTCGACGAGCAGGGTGACGACGTCGCCGAAATCGCGGCGCAGGTCGTCCAGGCCGTACTCGGTGTCCTCGACCGTGTCGTGCAGCAGCCCTGCCATCAGCGTGGCCGGATCCATGCCCAGCTCGGCGAGGATGGTGGTGACGGCGAGGGGGTGCGTGATGTACGGGTCGCCGCTCTTGCGCTTCTGGCCGCGGTGCCAGCGCTCGGCGACCTGGTAGGCGCGCTCGATCTGGCGGAGTGTGGCCGTCTCGATCTTCGGGTCGTTGCTGCGCACTATCCGCAGCAGCGGCTCCAGCACCGGGTTGTACGGGTTCGCGCGCTGCACCCCGAGCCGGGCCAGCCGGGCGCGGACACGGTTGGAGGAGCCGGAGCGGGCCGGCTGTCCGGCTGCCTGACGGACCGCGGGCGGCGGGGTGGGCTTGGGCCGCGACTGCTCGTCGGGCTTGTCGACCGGCGCCGCCTGGGCGTGCTCGACCGGCCCGCGGGTGTCGTTCTTCGCGTGGGGCGCGTTCGGCGCGGGCTTCGCCGCGGCTGCCGAGGCGGACTCGGGCTTGGCGGCGGTCAGGTGCTGGGCCTCGTCTGGCAAGAGGGCTCCTCGTGCGCGATCCGGTTCCCCCGGTCAGGCTCCGGACCCCCATGGTAGCGATCCCGAGCCCCGGGATCGCCTTCAGGCCAATGTGAGGACCGTCTACCCGGGAAACGCATGAGGCGGGCACCGGATCGTCCGGTGCCCGCCTGCGCGGTGTCGTGCCGGTGTCCACCAGCCCGCCGCGCGGTTGCTAGACCGTGAGCAGGGCCTCCAGCGGAGCGCCGTTCAGGGCCGGCTCCAGGCGGGCGCGGCCGCTCAGGAAGCCGAGTTCCATGAGGACGGCGAGACCCGCGACCTCGGCGCCGGCCCGGCGGATGAGCTGGACCGAGGCCTCGGCGGTGCCGCCGGTGGCGAGGACGTCGTCGACGATCAGGACGCGGTCCCCGGCGGTGAGGTCCTCGGCGTGCACCTCGATCTCCGCCGAGCCGTACTCCAGGTCGTAGGCCTGGGCGAGGGTGGCTCCGGGGAGCTTGCCCGCCTTGCGCACGGGGATGAAGCCGAGCCCGGCGCGGACGGCGACCGGGGCGCCGAGGATGAAGCCGCGGGCCTCCAGGCCGACGACCTTGGTGGCGCCCGTGCGCTCGGCGATCTCGGCGAGGGCGTCGGTCAGAGCGGTGAACGCCGCCGGGTCCGCCAGGAGCGGGGTGATGTCCTTGAACATCACGCCCGGCTCCGGGTAGTCGGCCACGTCACGGATGCGGCTGAGCAGCAGCTCCCTGATCTCGGTCATCGGCGCTTCCCCGAGGGGCGGCCGCGGCCACGGGTACGCGAGGCGGGCTGGTTGCGCGGCCCGACCACCGCGGGTGCGGCGTCCTCGGGCTCGTCGGCGTACGTCTCCTCGTCGTGGACCTCGGTCCCGCCCTGGGCGGCGGACTGTGCCCGCTTGGCCAGGACGCGCTTCCTCAGGGCCTTCATCGCCGGCTCGCGCTCCTTGAGGTCGGCGACGAGCGGCGTGGCGATGAAGATCGAGGAGTACGCACCGGCGGCGAGACCGACGAACAGCGACAGCGAGATGTCGTTCAGCATGCCGGCGCCGAGGACACCGCCACCGATGAACAGCAGGCCCGCGACCGGCAGCAGCGCGACGACCGTGGTGTTGATGGAGCGGACCAGCGTGCTGTTGATCGAGCGGTTGGCGACGTCGCTGTAGGTCCAGCGGGTCTGTTTGGTGAGGTCCTTCGTCTGTTCCTTGAGGCTGTCGAACACCACGACCGTGTCGTAGAGCGAGTAGCCGAGGATGGTCAGCAGACCGATCACCGTGCCCGGTGTGACCTCGAAGCCGACGAGGGCGTAGATGCCGACCGTGATGGTGATGTCGTGGATCAGCGCGACGAACGCGGCGACCGCCATGCGCCACTCGAAGGCGATCGCCAGGTAGATCACCACGAGGACCATGAAGATCCCGAGACCCTGCCAGGCCTTGTTCGCGATCTGCTCGCCCCAGCTGGGGCCGACCAGCTCGGCGTTGATCTGCTCCGAGTCGATCTTGAGGTCGTCGGCGAGCGTGCTCTTGATCTCGTTCGCGGCACCGGTGTCGATGCCGGCGACCTGGATGCGCAGGCTGCCGTCGCCGAGCTTCTGGACGATCGCGTCGTGGCCGGAGGCCTCTTCCGCGTACTGCTCTGCCTGGGACACCGAGGCGCTGGTGTTCTTGGGGGTGTTGAAGACCGCGCCGCCCTGGAACTCGATGCCCATGTTCAGGCCGCGGACCGCCAGACCGGCGATGGCCACGATGGTGATCAGGATGGAGAGGCCGTACCAGATCTTGCGGTTCTTGACGAAGTCGTAGCCGATTTCGCCACGGTGCAGCCGGGCGCCGAGGTTGCCGAGCTTCGACATCTCACGCCTCCTTCGTCTCGATGGGGGCGGAGGGACGGCGGGTGCGGCGCAGCGGCGGCTGGGCACCCAGGCTCTTCGGGTCGAGGCCGGACCACTTGTGGCCGTTGGCGAAGAACGGGCGGCGGGCCATGAGCGTCAGCAGCGGCTTGGTGAAGAGGAACACGACGACCACGTCGAGCAGGGTGGTCAGACCGAGCGTGAACGCGAAGCCCTGGACCTTGCCGACGGTGACGATGAAGAGCACCGCGGCGGCCAGGAACGACACGAAGTCGGAGACCAGGATGGTGCGCCGGGCGCGCGGCCAGGCCCGCTCGACGGCGGGGCGCAGCGAGCGGCCCTCGCGGATCTCGTCGCGGACGCGTTCGAAGTACACGATGAACGAGTCCGCCGTGATGCCGATGGCGACGATGGCACCGCACACGGCCGGCAGGTTCAGCGCGAAGCCGATGGCCGGGCCGAGCAGGGCCATGAGCGTGTAGGTGAGGGCTGCGGAGACCAGCAGCGAGAGGATCGCGATGAACGACAGCCCGCGGTAGTACGCCAGCAGGTAGATGACGACCAGCGCGAGACCGATAGCGCCGGCGATCAGACCGGCCTGCAGCTGGTCACCGCCCAGCGCGGCGGTCACGGTCGTCATGCTGTCCACCTTGAAGGTCAGCGGCAGCGCACCGTAGCTCAGCATGTTGGACAGGTCCTGGGCGGACTGCTGGTTGAAGTTGCCGGAGATCTCGGCGTTGCCACCGGTCAGGGCCTGCCGGACGTACGGGTCGGAGACGACCTCGCCGTCCAGGACGATCGCGAACTGGTTCTGCGGGGACTGGTTCTGGGCCAGCTTGCCGGTGATGTTCGCGAACTTCTTGGCGCCGGCGTCCGTGAAGTCCATGGTGACGGTCCAGCCGGCACCGGTCTGGGTGTTCAGGACGGCCTGGGCCTTGTCGACGTCCGTGCCGTCGACCTCGGCGGGACCGAGGATGTACTTCTGCCACTGGCCCTGCGAGTTCTTGCCGCACGCCAGCGTCGGGTCGGAGGCCTTGACGCCGTCACCCACGGTGGAGCGGGTCTGCTCGTCGGTGCAGTCCAGCTTGGCGTACTTCGCCTGCAGCGCGTTCGCGTCGGCCTCGGCGGTGCCGCCGCTCCCCGACGGGGAGGGGCTGGCCTTGTCGCCCTTGTCCGAGGCGCTCGCGGAGGGCGTCGCGTCGGCCTTCAGCCCGTCCGTGACCGCACGGCCCTGTGTGGTGGGAGAGGCGGACGGGGACGCGGATCCCTTGTCGGTGGCCTCGGGCTTGTCGGTGGCCGTGCCGGACGGCTTGTCCGTGGGGCTGCCGGTGGGGCTCGGGGACGGGCTGGCCGTGCCCTGGCCGCCGGCGATCTCGGTGGCGATGACCGGACGGAAGTAGAGCTTGGCGGTGGTGCCGACCTGCTTGCGGGCCTGCTCCGAGTTGGTGCCCTTGGGAATGTTGACGATGATGTTTTCCCGGCCCTGCGTCTGGACCTCGGACTCGGAGACGCCCAGACCATTGACACGGCGCTCCATGATGGAGACGGCGGTGTCCATGTTGGTCTTGTTGATCGCCGCCTCGTTGCCGGCCTCGGGGACCGCGCGGAGCGTGATGCTCGTACCGCCGGCAAGGTCGATGCCGAGACGGGGCTTCGTGTGCCCCGAGGCGAACATCCCACCGGTGAGCGCCACGATGGCGATCAGGATCAGGGCCAGCGAGCGCCCCGGCTTGCTCTGGGCGCTCGCGTTCCTGCCCTTTTTAGGTGTGGCCACCTTCTCGTACTCCCTCTCGGGCCACCTCGCTCCGGATCGGCGGACGGGCGGCCATGACATGGTGTCGGGACTCCGTGCGAGCTGGGCGTGTCCCGGGGCGCGCGGGCAGGACCCGCGCACCCCGGGACACGACTACTTCGCCTCGGAGTCGCCGTCGGTCTTCTTCGGCTCTGCGTCCGGCTTGGCCTCGGCCGCCTCGTCGGCCGGTTCGTCGGCCGCGTCCTTCTTGCCGAGGTCGACGGCCTTGTCGTCAGCGGGGGCGGCGGAGTCGTCGGTCTCGGTGAGGGAGGAGGCGTCGTCCGGGACGATGTCGGCGTCGGACTTCAGGTCGTGCTCGATGCCGTGGACGATGCGGTTGTACTCGTCGTCGGTGAGGACGGCACCGATGGCGTTCTTGGCGAAGAGGAGATCGACGCCGGGACCGGCGTCGACGAGGACGGTGTCCTCGTTCACTTCCTTGACCGTGGCGTACATGCCCCCGATGGTGCGGATACCGCTGCCGGGCTGCATCTGGTTCCGCATGTCGGCGGCCTGCTGCTGCTTCTTCTTGGCCGACCGGGTCATCAGGAACATGGCCCCGATGAGCACGATGAACGGGAGGAGGGTCAGGAGACTCACGGGTCGGTACTTCCTTCACACGACCGCGCTGTGAGCGGCCAGATGGTTGGGGGTGTGTACGCCGCCGACAAAGGCGGCATCGGCGGAGTCTAAGCGAGTCCGCGCGCATGGAACAACGCTCAGCATGGCACCGGGGTTCCTGCTCCGGCCACTGACCTCGCCGCCCCGGAGCCGTGGCGGCGCCCTCACGCCCCGAACAGGTCCTGTTGTCCGTTTCCGGCGGTCTGGGACCGTGGCGGGGTGAGGCCGAGATGCGCCCATGCGGCGGGCGTCGCGACCCGGCCGCGGGGAGTCCGGGCCAGCAGGCCCTCCCGGACGAGGAAGGGCTCGGCGACCTCCTCCACGGTCTCACGTTCCTCCCCGACCGCGACAGCGAGTGTGGAGAGGCCGACCGGACCGCCGCCGAACAGCTTGAGGAGGGCTTCCAGCACACCCCGGTCGAGGCGGTCGAGGCCGCGCGCGTCCACCTCGTACACGGCGAGGGCCGCCGCGGCGATGTCCCTGGTGATCAGGCCGTCGGCCTTGACCTGCGCGTAGTCGCGGACGCGGCGCAGCAGGCGGTTGGCGATACGGGGCGTGCCGCGGGAGCGTCCGGCGATCTCGGCGGCGCCCTCCGGGTCGATCTCGACTTCGAGGAGGTCGGCCGAGCGGTGGATGACCCGCTCCAGTTCGGCCGGTTCGTAGAACTCCATGTGCGCGGTGAAGCCGAAGCGGTCGCGCAGCGGGGGCGGCAGCAGACCGGCGCGGGTGGTGGCTCCGACCAGGGTGAAGGGGGGCAGTTCCAGGGGGATGGCCGTGGCGCCGGGGCCCTTGCCGACGATGACGTCGACGCGGAAGTCCTCCATCGCCATGTACAGCATCTCCTCGGCGGGCCGGGACATGCGGTGGATCTCGTCGAGGAAGAGGACCTCGCCCTCCTGGAGGGAGGAGAGGATCGCGGCGAGGTCGCCGGCGTGCTGGATGGCGGGCCCCGAGGTGATGCGGATGGGGGCGCCCATCTCGGCCGCGATGATCATCGACAGGGTGGTCTTGCCGAGGCCGGGGGCGCCGGAGAGCAGCACGTGGTCGGCCGTCGCACCACGCGCGCGTGCGGCGCGCAGTACGAGGTCGAGCTGCTCTCGGACCTTCTCCTGGCCGATGAACTCGTCCAGGTCCTTGGGGCGCAGGGCGGCCTCGACGGCCTGGTCCTCACGGTCGGCGGACGCACCGACGAGCCGTTCGGCGGCATCGGCGTCGGTCGTGTCGTCCCAGTTCATGGAGTGTGCCTCGGAATCTCGGTACGGAGGTGCGGAGTGCGGACGGCCCGGACTAGCGGGCGCGGTTCAGCGTCTGCAGGGCCGCCTTCAGCAACTGGCCCACCTGGGGCGTGCCCTCGGCGGCCTCGGCCTGGGGGGCCACGGCCGTCACGGCCTCGTCGGCCTCCCGGGTGGCGTACCCGAGGCCGATCAGGGCCGCGTGCAGCTGGTCACGCCAGCCGCTGCTGACCGGTGCGCCGACGGCGGGTGCACCGACCGGCGCGCCGAGCCGGTCCTTCAGCTCCAGGAGCAGTTTCTGCGCGCCCTTCTTGCCGATGCCGGGGACGGCGGTGAGGGCCTTCTCGTCGGCGGTCGCGACGGCCCGGCGCAGGGCATCCGGGCTGTGCACGGCGAGCATGGCCTGGGCCAGCCGGGGGCCGACACCGCTGGCCGTCTGGAGCAGCTCGAAGACCTGCCGCTCGTCGTCGTCCGCGAAGCCGTACAGGGTGAGGGAGTCCTCGCGGACCACCAGGGAGGTGTGCAGCTTGGCCGGCCGGCCCATGCGGAGCGTGGACAGGGTGTTCGGCGTGCACTGGACGGCCATGCCGACGCCGCCGACCTCGACGACCGCGGCGTCCGGAGCGAGTGCGGCCACTGTGCCGCTGACGAAGGCGATCATGCCGTCCGGCCTTTCGGTGCTTTGGCGGTGTGCAGGGCGACGGCCTGCTGGAGTCGGTTCTGCGCGGGGGCGCGCCAGATGTGGCAGATGGCGAGGGCGAGGGCGTCGGCCGCGTCGGCGGGCTTGGGCGGGGCGCTGAGCCGGAGCAGGCGGGTGACCATGGCACCCACTTGTGCCTTGTCGGCGCGGCCGCTGCCGGTGACGGCGGCCTTGACCTCGCTCGGGGTGTGCAGCGCGACGGGGATGCCGCGGCGGGCGGCGCAGAGCATGGCGACGGCGCTGGCCTGCGCGGTGCCCATGACCGTACGGACGTTGTGCTGGCTGAAGACCCGCTCGACGGCGACGCATTCGGGCCGGTGCTGGTCGAGCCACTGCTCGATGCCCTGCTCGACGGCGACGAGGCGGTGGCCGAGGTCGGCGTCCGCGGGCGTGCGGACGACGCCGACGCCGATCATCGTGAGCGGCCGTCCGGCGACGCCCTCGACGACGCCGACACCACACCGGGTCAGTCCCGGGTCCACCCCCAGTACGCGCACGCGCCCTCCCTTTCGCTCACCTGTTTGTGCAGGCTATCGGGTGCCACCGACAACGCGACGGGCCGACGGGGTGTGTCCCGTCGGCCCGTTGACTCGGTGGAGCCCGGCGCTACGCGTCGACCTTCTCCATGACCTCGTCGCTGACGTCGAAGTTGGCGAAGACGTTCTGCACGTCGTCGCTGTCCTCCAGCGCGTCGATCAGCTTGAAGATCTTCTTGGCGCCCTCCTCGTCCAGTTCGACCTGCATGGTCGGGACGAAGTTGGCGTCGGCGGAGTCGTAGTCGATGCCGGCGTCCTGGAGGGCGGTGCGGACCGCGACCAGGTCGGTGGCCTCGCTGAGGACCTCGAAGCTCTCGCCGAGGTCGTTGACCTCCTCGGCGCCCGCGTCGAGCACGGCGGCCAGCACGTCGTCCTCGGTCAGCTCGCCCTTGGGGACGATCACGACGCCCTTGCGGTTGAACAGGTACGACACCGAGCCCGGGTCGGCCATGGAGCCGCCGTTGCGGGTCATGGCGACGCGGACCTCGGAGGCGGCGCGGTTGCGGTTGTCGGTGAGGCACTCGATGAGCACGGCCACGCCGTTCGGGCCGTAGCCCTCGTACATGATCGTCTCGTAGTCGGCGCCGCCGGCCTCAAGACCGCCGCCGCGCTTGACCGCGGAGTCGATGTTCTTGTTCGGAACCGACTGCTTCTTGGCCTTCTGGATGGCGTCGTAGAGCGTCGGGTTGCCCTCGATGTCGACGCCGCCCATCCGGGCCGCGACCTCGATGTTCTTGATCAGCTTCGCGAAGAGCTTGCCGCGCTTGGCGTCGATCACGGCCTTCTTGTGCTTCGTCGTAGCCCATTTAGAGTGGCCGGACATCTGCCTGTCTCCTTCGCGTAACCCATCTCAGCAACGAACGCAGGAATCCTACAAGGACTCGGCTGCCCGGTTCGCCCGTACCATGTCGACGAACAGGGCGTGGACGCGGTGGTCGCCGGTCAGTTCCGGATGGAACGACGTGGCCAGCGCGGTGCCCTGACGGACCGCGACGATGTGGCCGTCGTGCTCGGCGAGCACCTCGGCCGAGGCGCCGACGGACTCGACCCAGGGGGCGCGGATGAAGACGCCCTCCACCGGGTCGCCCTCGACGCCCTCGACGCCGACGGCGGCCTCGAAGGACTCGTTCTGCCGCCCGAAGGCGTTGCGGCGCACGATCATGTCGATGCCGCCGATGGTCTCCTGGCCCGAGCGCGGGTCGAGGATCTTGTCGGCGAGCATGATCATGCCCGCGCAGGTGCCGTAGACGGGCATGCCGTCCCGTACGCGCGCGCGCAGGGGCTCCATCAGGCCGAACAGGACGGCCAGCTTGGAGATGGTGGTGGACTCGCCGCCGGGGATGACGAGGCCGTCGACCTCGGCGAGTTCTTCGGGGCGCCGCACCGGCCTGGCCACGGCATCGGCCGCGGCCAGGGCGACGAGGTGCTCCCGTACGTCGCCCTGGAGGGCCAGGACGCCTATGACGGGGGTGTCGCTCATGGATTCCTGTGCCTTACCAGCCGCGGTTGGCGTAGCGCTCGGCCTCGGGGAGGGTGTCGCAGTTGATGCCGACCATGGCCTCGCCCAGGTTGCGGGAGGCGTCCGCGATGATCTTCGGGTCGTCGTAGAAGGTCGTGGCCTTCACGATGGCTGCGGCGCGCTTGGCCGGGTCGCCGGACTTGAAGATGCCGGAGCCTACGAAGACGCCCTCGGCGCCGAGCTGGCGCATCAGGGCCGCGTCGGCGGGGGTGGCGACACCTCCGGCGGAGAACAGAACCACGGGGAGCTTGCCGAGCTCGGAGACTTCCTTGACCAGCTCGTAGGGGGCGCGCAGCTCCTTGGCGGCGGCGTAGAGCTCGTTGTTGTCGTAGCCGCGCAGGCGGGCGATCTCGTTCTTGATCTGGCGCAGGTGGCGGACGGCCTCGACGACGTTGCCGGTGCCGGCCTCGCCCTTGGAGCGGATCATCGCGGCGCCCTCGGCGATGCGGCGCAGGGCCTCGCCCAGGTTGGTGGCGCCGCAGACGAAGGGGGTGGTGAAGGCGAACTTGTCGCTGTGGTTGACCTCGTCGGCCGGGGTGAGGACCTCGGACTCGTCGATGTAGTCGACGCCGAGGGACTGCAGGACCTGGGCCTCGACGAAGTGGCCGATGCGGGACTTGGCCATGACCGGGATCGAGACGGCCTCGATGATGCCCTCGATCATGTCCGGGTCGGACATGCGGGCGACGCCGCCGTCCTTGCGGATGTCGGCGGGGACCCGCTCCAGGGCCATGACGGCGACGGCGCCCGCGTCCTCGGCGATCTTGGCCTGCTCCGGCGTGACGACGTCCATGATGACGCCGCCCTTGAGCTGCTCGGCCATGCCGCGCTTCACTCGGGCGGTGCCGGTCTCGGGAGCCTGGTTTTCGGAGATGGACACGGGTGACCTCGCTGATGGGAAAGAGGGTTTCTGCAGCACTGAGGAAACGTGAGAGAACCAGGCCACAGCAAGGGCCAATGGGAACGCCGTGGATCCTTTTGCGACGGACGGCCGGAAAACGACAGGTGAACGAGCTCAGGCGGCCCGGTCCACCAGGGCCACCGGAGGCTCGTCGTCCATCTCGAAGGCCATCGGGAAGGGCGCGTGACCGGCCAGGCGGAACCAGCGCACCTTGCGGTGCCGGCGCAGGGCCCGGGCCGCCCGTACGGTGTCGTTGTGGAACCGGCGGGCCATCGGCACCCTGCGGACCGCCTCGGTGAGTTCCCGGGCCGCTTCCTCTCCCCCGGGCGCCTCCCGCACCGCCTCCACCTGCGGAGCCTCTCCGAAGACGGCCCGCAGCGCCTGGCTCAGCTCGCTCTCGGCGATCTCCCGCTGTTCCTGCTGGGCCTGCCGGGCGGCGTGCGCGGCCTCGTACAGCACGATCGAGGCGGCCGGGTCCAGGACCCCGGAGGTCGCCAGTTCCTGCGCCACCGAGGCCCGGCGCAGCAGCTGCGCGTCCAGGGCGGCCCGGGCGGCGTCGATCCGGGCGTGGAGACGGTCGAGCCGGCCGGCGGTCCAGCTCAGGTAGAGCCCGATCGCGACCAGGGCGACGGCGATCCAGATGAGAGTGGTGGTCACGGGCGGCAAGGCTAGCGGCAGGCGCGGCCACGCCGTTCACCCCGCCCCGCCCGTGGCCGGCGGCTGCGGCGGGCGACTCCGGGCGGCCCGGGCCTCGGTCCGGGCCAGGGGCGGCCCATCGACCGGGCCCGCGGTACCGACCAGGCCGGGCGACCCGTCGACCCAGCCCTCACCAGCAGCCGGTCCAAGCGACCCATCGACCCGGCCCTCAGTCCCGGGCGAACCCCAGCCGCCCCCAGAGCCCGGTCGTCCGCTCGTCCTCGGCGACCGCCGCCGCTCCGGCCGTCACCGTCTCGTAGACGGACAGGATGTCCGCGCCGACGGTCGACCAGTCGAAGCGCCGTACGTGGGCGCTGCCCCGCTCGCGCAGCTCCGCCCGCCGCTCCGGGTCGGCCAGCAGCCGTACGGCCGCGTCGGCCAGGGCGTCGGCGTCCTCGTTGGGGAACAGTTCACCGGCCGCCCCCCGGTCCAGGACCTGGGCGAAGGCGTCCAGGTCGGAGGCGAGGACAGGGGCTCCGGCGGACATCGCCTCGACGAGGATGATGCCGAAGCTCTCGCCGCCGGTGTTGGGCGCGACGTACAGGTCGACGCTGCGCAGGAAGCGGGCCTTGTCCTCGTCGCTGACCATGCCGAGGAACTCGACGCGGGAGCGCAGCTCGGACGGCAGGGACTCCACGGCCTCCTCCTCGTCACCTCGCCCGGCGACCAGCAGCCTGGTCTGCGGGCGCGCGGCGAGGATCTTCGGCAGGGCCCTCATCAGCACTGGGAGTCCCTTGCGGGGCTCGTCGATGCGCCCTATGAAGCCGATCGTGTCGCCCTGCCACTCCGACTTGGGCTCGGCCTCCGCGAAGAAGTCGACGTCGACGCCGTTGGGGATCACGACGGCGTCCCCGCCGAGGTGCTCGACCAGGGTGCGGCGGGCGTACTCACTGACCGCGATGCGGGCGCTGATCTTCTCCAGGGCGGCCTGGAGGATCGAGTACGCGGCGATCATCGCGCGGGAGCGCGGGTTGGAGGTGTGGAAGGTCGCCACGATCGGACCCTGGGCGGCCCAGCAGGTCAGCAGGCCCAGCGAGGGTGAGGTCGGCTCGTGGATGTGGATCACGTCGAACGCGCCGTCGTGCAGCCAGCGGCGCACCCGGGCGGCGCTCAGGAAGCCGAAGTTCAGCCGGGCCACCGAGCCGTTGTACGGCACCGGCACCGCGCGCCCGGCCGAGACGACGTACGGCGGCAGCGGGGTGTCGTCGTCGGCCGGGGCGAGCACGGACACCTCGTGGCCGAGGCGGAGGAAGTACTCGGCGAGGTCCCGGATGTGGAACTGGACGCCGCCCGGTACGTCCCAGGAGTACGGGCAGACGATGCCGATTCTCACGGGCGCCCCTTCTCGGCGTCGAGGTCCGCGAGCCACAGGCGCTGCAGCATGTGCCAGTCCTCCGGATGCTCGGCGATGCCGCTGGCGAAGGCGTCGGCCAGCGCCTGTGTCATGGCAGACGTCTTCTCGGCGCGCGTACCTGACTCGGGCACCTCGACCGGCGGGTGGACGCGGCCCCGCATCACGGGCGATTCGTCGTACCAGAGCGTGACGGGCAGCAGCAGGGCGCCGGTCTGCTGGGCGAGCAGGGCGGGTCCGGCGGGCATCCGGGCCGTGTCGCCGAAGAAGTCCACCTCGACGCCCGAGGCGGACAGGTCGCGGTCGGCGACCAGGCAGACCAGGCCGCCGTCGCGCAGCCGCCGGGCCAGGGTGCCGAAGGCGGTGCCGCCGCTGTGCGGCAGGACCTCCATGCCGAGGCCCTCGCGGTAGGCGACGAACCGGTCGTAGAGCGTCTCGGGCTTCAGCCGCTCGGCGACCGTGGTGAAGGGGAGGCCGAGCTTCGTGGTGAGCCAGGCACCGGCGAGGTCCCAGTTGGCCAGGTGCGGCAGGGCGAGGACGACGCCCTTGCCGGCGGCGAGGCCCTCGGTGAGGTGGTGCAGGTCCTTGACCTCGACTCCGCCCTTGATCCGCTCAGCGCTCCAGGCCGGGAGGCGGAAGGACTCGATCCAGTAGCGCAGGTAGGAGCGCATGCCCACGCGGGACAGCT
This sequence comes from Streptomyces qaidamensis, assembly GCF_001611795.1. Lineage (NCBI taxonomy): Bacteria > Bacillati > Actinomycetota > Actinomycetes > Kitasatosporales > Streptomycetaceae > Streptomyces > Streptomyces qaidamensis. The sequence continues at coordinate 1,739,112 of NZ_CP015098.1, forward strand.
CGGCGAGGCGCTCGGGGCTCGCGCCGGGCACCACGCGCGCGTAGTTGCTCTCCAGGCGCTGGACGCCCTTGCCGCGCTGCTTCCAGGCCAGGTCGGCGATGGTCCGGCCGAGCCGTGCGGCGACCGGCTCGGGGAGCTTCTTGACCGTGCTCCAGCCGAGGCCGTACAGCGCGTCCGTCAGCCGGTCCTGTGCGCTCACGTGGCCGCCTCGCTCCCGTGGGAGGCGTTCTGCTGCTCGTCCCCGTCATCCTGCTCGCCCTGCGCGGCCGCCTCTGCCTCGGCCTCGGCGGATTCCCGGCGGACCGTGACGACCCGCTGGATCAGCGTGACGAGGCTGCCGACCGCGACGATCCACAGGGCGACGGGCAGCAGGTACTGGATCCCGGGCACACCGAACGCGTGCAGGCCCGCGAGCCCGGCCGCGACCAGGGAGATCACCAGACGCTCGGCCCGCTCGACGAGCCCGTTGACCGCGACCGGCAGACCGATCGACTCGCCCCGGGCCTTGGTGTACGACACCACCTGGCCGCTGGCCAGGCAGAAGATCGAGACGGCGCACAGGACGAGATCGTCGCCCCCACCGGCGTACCACAGGATGAAGCCGCCGAAGATCGCGCCGTCGGCGACCCGGTCGAGCGTGGAGTCCAGGAAGGCGCCCCAGCGGCTGGAGCGGCCGAGCTGACGGGCCATGTTGCCGTCGACGAGGTCGGAGAACACGAAGAGTGTGATCACGACCGTGCCCCAGAAGAACTCGCCCATGGGGTAGAAGACCAGCGCGCCCGCCACCACACCGGCCGTGCCGATGAGTGTGACGGCGTCGGGGCTGACGCCCCGCCGGATCAGAAACGCGGCGAACGGTGTGAGGACACGCGTGAAGAATGCACGCGCGTACTTGTTCAGCATGGCCTTCCCGAGGGTCGGTGTCGCCGTCTGGCCCCTGCTGGCCACCGGCTGGCCCATCGTAGTCACGCGCGCGCGTGGGCGAGGCGCGGGCACCCGCACCCCTTTCGGGGGAACCCGCGAGCCGCTGGTGGGCGGCGCGGTCACGTCGTTCGTATGGACGCACCGTGACGGGAGTGGGAAGGTCGAATGACCGCGGGCGTCGCCGGAGCCGCACCGCACGCGGATCCCGCGTGTCCGCGCCCACAGGGACCTCACCGTGCACGGGAGGCAGGATCATGGGCGACAAGGCACAGACACACCCTGGGGCCGCCGGCAGGGCACAAGCGGCCGACCACCCTCAGTCCGTACGGAATGTGGTGCTGGTCGGCCACTCCGGATCGGGCAAGACCACGTTGGTGGAAGCCCTCGCGCTGACGGCGGGGGCGGTGAACCGGGCGGGCCGCGTCGAGGACGGCGGCACCGTCTCCGACTACGACGACATCGAGCACCGGCAGCAGCGCTCGGTACAGCTCTCCCTGGTGCCCGTCGAGTGGGACGGCATCAAGGTCAATCTCCTCGACACCCCCGGATACGCCGACTTCGTCGGTGAACTCAGGGCCGGTCTGCGCGCGGCGGACGCGGCCCTCTTCGTCGTCTCGGCCTCGGACGGCGTGGACGGCTCGACCCGCATGGTGTGGGAGGAGTGCGCGGCCGTGGGCATGCCCCGGGCCATCGTCGTCACGCACCTGGAGTCGGCGCGTTCCGACTTCGAGGAGATGACCCGCAGCTGCGCCGAGGCCTTCGGCGCGGACGACCCCGACGCGGTCCTGCCGCTCTACCTGCCGCTGCACGGCCCCCAGGCGGGCGACGGACACGCACCCGTGACCGGGCTGATCGGGCTGCTGTCGCAGAAGCTGTTCGACTACTCGACCGGCGAGCGCAAGGAGTCCGAGCCGGGCGAGGACCAGCTGCCGCTGATCGAGGAGGCCCGCAACCGGCTCATCGAGGGGATCATCGCCGAGAGCGAGGACGAGACCCTCATGGACCGCTACCTCGGCGGGGAGCCGGTCGACGTCAAGACGCTCATCGAGGACCTGGAGCGGGCCGTCGCGCACGGGGTCTTCTTCCCCGTCCTGGCCGCCGCCCCCGCGGCCGAGGGCTCACGGCAGGGACTCGGCACGGTGGAGCTGCTGGAGCTGATCACGCGGGGCTTCCCGACGCCGCTGGAGCACGAGACGGTGCGGGTGACGACCATCGACGGCAAGCCGCGCGAGCTCAAGCCGTGCGACCCGGACGCCCCGCTGGTCGCGGAGGTCGTGAAGACCTCCTCGGACCCGTACGTGGGCCGGCTGTCGCTGATCCGCCTGTTCTCCGGCACCCTGCGCGCCGACCAGACGGTCCATGTCTCCGGGCACGGCCTGGCCGACCGCGGGCACGAGGACCACGACGTCGACGAGCGGATCGGCGCCCTGTCCACGCCGTTCGGCAAGCAGCAGCGCCCGGTGTCGCACGTCATCGCGGGCGACCTGGCCTGCGTGGCCAAACTGAGCCGTGCCGAGACCGGCGACACCCTGTCCGCCAAGGACGACCCGCTGCTGATGGAGCCGTGGCAGATGCCCGACCCGCTGCTGCCGCTGGCCATCCAGGCGCACAGCAAACCCGACGAGGACAAGCTGTCCCAGGGCCTGGCCCGGCTGGTGGCCGAGGACCCGACGATGCGGCTGGAGCAGAACCAGGACACCCACCAGGTGGTCCTGTGGTGCCTGGGCGAGGCGCACGCCGACGTCGCCCTGGAGCGGCTGCGCAGCCGGTACGGCGTCCAGGTCGACGTCGTCCCCCACCGGGTGTCCCTGCGCGAGACGTTCGCGGACAAGTCGGCCGGCCGGGGCAGGCACGTCAAGCAGTCCGGCGGGCACGGGCAGTTCGCGATCTGCGAGATCGAGGTCGAGCCGCTGCCCGGCGGGTCCGGCATCGAGTTCGTCGACAAGGTCGTGGGCGGCGCGGTGCCCCGGCAGTTCATCCCGTCGGTGGAGAAGGGCGTCAGGGCCCAGGCGGCCAAGGGAGTGGTGGCCGGGTATCCGCTCATCGACGTACGGGTGACCCTCCTGGACGGCAAGGCGCACTCGGTGGACTCCTCCGACGCCGCCTTCCAGACGGCCGGCGCGCTGGCGCTGCGGGAGGCCGCGGCCGACGCGAGGATCCATCTGCTGGAGCCGGTCGCCGAGGTGTCGGTGCTGGTCGGCGACGACTTCGTGGGCGCGGTGATGAGTGACCTGTCGGGGCGGCGCGGCCGGGTGCTCGGCACCGAGCAGACTCCGGGCGGGCGCACCCTGATCCGGGCCGAGGTGCCGGAGATCGAGATCGGCCGGTACGCGATCGACCTGCGGTCGATGGCGCACGGCACGGCGGGGTTCAGCCGCCGGTACGCGCGCCACGAGCCGATGCCGCAGCAGGTCGCGGACCGGGTGCGTGAAGAGGAGCGCAAGGCCTCGTAGTTGGCGCCGGGCGCCGCCAAGTGCCCTCCTGACGGCTCCCCTCCGCGGGGGCGGGCGGCTTGACAGGCCACCCGCCCCCGCCTGCCGGTCCGGACGGATACGCTGATGACCTGATCAACAGGTGTGCGGAGCGCGGAAGTCGGGAAGGCCGCAGATGCGGATGCGGCAGCGATGGGGGCGGCAGTGACGGACGGATTCGACTTCAGCCCTGGGGCCCAGGTGCCCCTGGCGGGTGCGAGCGGCCAGACGGCGGCGACCTATGCGCTGGCCGCGGCGGCGTACCGCGACGACGAGGTCACCAAGATCCTGGCCGCCGACAACGAGTGGCACCAGTCCAAGGTGACTCCCCCGCGCCCCTGGGCGAAGATCTTCCGCCCCCGGTTCGGCGAGGCCTTCTCCCGTGCGGTGATCGACCGGATGCTGGGCGCCGGGCGCAAGCCGGTCATCCAGTCCTTCGGCATCGAGCCCCAGGTCGTCGTGGAGCACTGCCTCGCGGCCCACCGCATCCGCCGCGACCGCGACAACTGGCTCTCGGCGATCACGGTGATCTGCGGGGTGCTCTTCCTGCCCGGCTTCCTCGTGTGGCTGCTGGTGTTCACGCTGCGCACCACCATGGCCAAGCGCGAGGACAAGCGCGCGGGTGCCCTCGCCACGACGCTGCTGGTCGCCGTGGGCGCGCTGGCCGTGCTGTTCCTGATCCGCATGCCGTTCACCGGATTCTGGGCCCTGTACGGACGCGCGGCGGTGATCATGCCGGTCGTCGGCTGGTTCTGGGCCAAGCAGATCTGCGAGCGGACCGCCCGCGACCTGCGGGAGCGCTGGTCGAGTCTGCTGTCGGGCGGTGGCGTGGGCGCCAAGATCCCCGAGGCCGTCCCCGGCAACCCCGGTGACGCGGCCGAGCAGGTCCGCAAGGAGCTGGCCCGCCTCGCCGCCGAGCAGCGGTCCAACTCGGTCTTCTACGCCGGTCCCAAGGGCATACTCGGCATGGGCACGCGCTGGGGCAGCTGGCAGCTGGCCGAGGAGCTGGTCTCCGCCGACCCGGACAAGGAGTTCCACCCGTTCCGCAGCTGGGACGTCATCGTGGCGATCCAGGGCGGTCTCGGCATGCTGGAGCGCACGTCGATCAACACCGGCGGTTTCCCCAAGCCGTCCATCACGCACTGGGTCGTCACACCGATCGGCGAGAAGGCCACGGAGGTGTCCCGGCCGAGCGGCACGGACGTCGACGCGTACACGGTCCGGACGCACGCCGTACAGGACATCTGCAACAAGCAGCAGTTCGGCAGCGGCGACCGCCACTACCTGGGCGTGCAGTGGACCTTGTGGGACGGGCATCTGGTGATCACGATGCTGATCACGGTGACGGTGCTGCACGACACGCTGCGCATCGAGGTCACCGGGCACGCCCTGGGGCCGGTCAACCCGCTGTTCAACGAGAAGCCGGCGGCCAAGGAGAAGGCGGTGCAGAAGGCTTTCCGGTTCTGGGAGACCCGCACCGTGAAGCTCCCGCTGATCGACGCCGACGAGGTGGTACGGCTGGCAGCGCGCGCTCCGCTGACCTGGTACCCGCCGCTGCTGAAGTGGCTCGGCGGCAGTCTGACGCTGCCGGAGCCGTTCGGTCTGCGGCACGCGTGGGCCGACCAGCCGTGGCGGCACCGGTTCATGGCCGACGACGCGCTGCGGGCGGCCACGCCTGTGCTGCGGGTGGTGCACACGGCGGCGCTGAAGGTGCTGCGGGAGAACGGGGTCGACGTGGAGAAGTTCGGGTCCAGGTCGGCGGCGCTCAGCGGGGCGGTTCAGGATGCGGCGCCGAAGAAGGCCGACGTCTACGACGCCTAGGCCTCCGGCGGTCGAGCCGATCAGCCGCGGGCCGGCGGTGGCTGGTGCCCCCGGGGGCTTCGCCCCCAGACTCCCATCGGCCTGAACGGCCTCGTCCTCGAACGCCGGACGGACTGGGGGTGTGCACCCGCCGGAATCAAGCAGTCGGCCAGGACTCCGCCAGCATCTTCCTCGTGTCCGCCAGCAGCTGCGGCAGCACCCGCGTGTGCCCCACCACCGGCATGAAGTTCGTGTCCCCACCCCAGCGCGGCACGATGTGCTGGTGCAGGTGCGCGGCGATGCCCGCGCCCGCGACCGTGCCCTGGTTCATGCCGATGTTGAAGCCGTGCGCGCCGGAGGCCGTGCGCAGGGCCGTCATGGCCTGCTTGGTGAGCTCGCCGAGCTCGGCGGTCTCCCCCGCCGTGAGGTCGGTGTAGTCGGCGACGTGCCGGTAGGGCACGGTCATCAGGTGCCCGCCGTTGTACGGGTAGAGGTTGAGCACCGCGTAGACCTGTTCGCCGCGCCGGACGACGAGCCCGTCCTCATCGGACTTGGCCGGGATCGAGCAGAAGGGGCAGCCGTCGTCGGCACCCGGGCCGGTGGGCTTGTTCTCGCCCTGGATGTAGGCCATCCGATGGGGCGTCCACAGACGCTGGAACGCGTCCTGCGTCCCCACTCCCAGCTGCTGCTCCGGCTCACTCGTCATGCAGTGCAGCATATGGCGTCGAGCTGGGGGGGACGGCAAAGGCCCCCGGGATCTCCCCGGGGGCCCGAACGCCGTGTGATCAGACCTGCGCGCGCTCCTCGACGACCTTCAGGATCTTCGCGATGGCCTCGTCGAAGGGGATGCCGTTCTCCTGCGAGCCGTCGCGGTAGCGGAAGGACACGGACTCGTGGGACATGTCCTCGTCGCCCGCGATGACCATGAAGGGCACCTTCTGCTTCTGGGCGTTGCGGATCTTCTTCTGCATGCGGTCGGAGGAGGAGTCGACCTCGACACGCAGGCCCTTCTTCTTGGCCGCGGCGGCGAACTTCTCCAGGTATTCGACGTGCGCGTCACCGATCGGGATGCCGACCGCCTGTACGGGGGCGAGCCACGCCGGGAAGGCACCCGCGTAGTGCTCCAGGAGCACCGCGAAGAACCGCTCGATGGAGCCGAACAGCGCGCGGTGGATCATGACGGGGCGCTGCTTGGAGCCGTCGGGGCCGGTGTACTCCAGGTCGAAGCGCTCCGGCAGGTTGAAGTCGAGCTGGATCGTCGACATCTGCCAGGTGCGGCCGATGGCGTCCTTGGTCTGGACGGAGATCTTCGGGCCGTAGAAGGCGGCGCCGCCCGGGTCGGGCACCAGGGGCAGGCCCTGCTTCTCGGCGACCTGGCGCAGCGTCTCCGTGGCCTCTTCCCAGGCCTCGTCCGAGCCGACGAACTTCTCCGGGTCCTTGGTGGACAGCTCCAGGTAGAAGTCGGTCAGGCCGTAGTCGCGCAGCAGGCCGAGGACGAAGGTGAGCGTCTTGTCGAGCTCCTCCGACATCTGCTCACGGGTGCAGTAGATGTGCGCGTCGTCCTGCGTGAAGCCTCGGGCCCGGGTCAGGCCATGCACGACGCCCGACTTCTCGTAGCGGTACACCGTCCCGAACTCGAAGAGGCGCAGCGGCAGTTCACGGTAGGAACGCCCGCGCGCGTCGAAGATCAGGTTGTGCATCGGGCAGTTCATGGGCTTGAGGTAGTAGTCCACGCCCTCGTCGAGCTGCATGGGCGGGTACATGCCGTCGGCGTACCAGTCCAGGTGGCCCGAGGTCTCGAAGAGCTTCCCCTTGGTGGCGTGCGGGGTGTAGACGAACTCGTAGCCCTCTTCCTCGTGGCGGCGGCGCGAGTAGTCCTCCATGACCCGGCGGATGATGCCGCCCTTGGGGTGGAAGACGGCGAGGCCGGAGCCGATCTGCTCCGGGACGGAGAACAGGTCGAGCTCGCTGCCGAGCTTGCGGTGGTCGCGCTTCTCGGCCTCGGCGAGGAACTCCAGGTGCGCCTTCAGCTCGTCCTTGGTGGGCCAGGCGGTGCCGTAGATGCGCTGGAGCATGGGGTTCTTCTCGCTGCCGCGCCAGTAGGCGGCCGCGTTTCGCATCAGCTTGAACGCCGGGATGGCACGGGTCGACGGCAGGTGGGGGCCCCGGCAGAGGTCCTTCCAGCACAGGTCGCCGGTCTTGGCGTCCAGGTTGTCGTAGATCGTCAGCTCGCCGGCGCCGACCTCGACGTCCGCGCCGTCGTCGGACGAGGCGGAGCCCTTGAGGCCGATCAGCTCCAGCTTGTAGGGCTCGCCGGCCAGCTCCTCACGGGCGGCCTCGTCGGTCACCACGCGGCGGGAGAAGCGCTGCCCCCGCTTCTGGATCTCCTGCATCTTCTTCTCGATGGCCTTGAGATCCTCGGGCGTGAACGGCTTCTCGACGTCGAAGTCGTAGTAGAAGCCGTCCTTGACGGGCGGGCCGATGCCGAGCTTGGCCTCGGGGAAGAGCTCCTGCACGGCCTGCGCCATGACGTGCGCGGTGGAGTGGCGCAGGATGTTCAGGCCGTCCTCGGAGGAGATCTCGACGCCCTCGACCTCGTCGCCCTCGGACAGGGCGTACGACAGGTCCCTGAGCTCGCCGGCCACGCGCGCGGCGATGATCGAGCGCTCGCCGGCGAAGAGCTCGGCGGCCGTAGTGCCCGTCGTCACCACGCGTTCTTCCCGCTCGGAATCGCGCTGGATGATCACACGGACGTCTGACACCGGTCTCTCCTGACTGAAGGGGGCTGCGGGCGCCATACCGGAGCGCGCGCACGAGTAAGGATCGTACCGACCCGGGACCACCCTTCGCGAAATCAGTCCTCGCAGTCCCCTCCGCAGGCCTCCTCGAAGAAGGCCGCGACCCCGGCGTTCTCCTGCAGCGCCTTCATCAGCCGGTCCCGCTCGGCGTCGTCGAGCTGTACGGGTACGACGCCGTGGGCGCCGGTGAGGCGGCGGAATCCGCCCCGGCTCTCCAGCCGCCCCTGCACGCGCACCGGGAGTCCGACGAGGTGCGCGTGCCCGGCGATCCGGTAGCCCTCCTCGTCGAGGGTGATCCGGACGTTGGGCACGTCGGCCCCGGCCAGCACGCGCAGCCGTACGGTGCCGTCGCCGCGCGGCCCTGACCTGCGCAGCCGTACCACCGCTCCTGTGATCCGCACCGGGACGGCGGGTTCCTCGCGCAGGTAGCGGGCGCCCGCCTCGCGCAGCACGGCCAGGTCGCCGGGCGAGAACTCGACGGGCTCGGCGGAGGGCGCGCAGCCCTCGGGCACACCGGCGGCAGGCGCCCACTCGACGGCGATCCGGGCGCCCTCCGTTCCGCGGACGAGGGCGACGAGCGCCTCGGTGAGGTCATGGCTCACGCCTGCCTCGACGGCGGCGTCGAAGGCGTCCATGCCGCCGGTGGCCCGCTGGTAGTCGATGGCCTCGCGGGCGGCGAAGAGGGCGTGGTGGAGGCGTACGGCCAGGGGGCGGCCGCCGGCGACGGGCACGAAGGCGGTGAGGCGGCCGTCGGCGGCGGAGCCGACCAGGACGTGTCGCAGGGCCGCGGCGGCGGAGCGGCGGTGGCGGGCGCCGTGGTAGCCGGCCCGGGCTCGGGTGGCGAGGGCCGCCGCGAGCAGCATCCGGCGGGCGGCGCCGCGCAGCCGGTCCTCGACGGTCCAGGAGGCCGCGCCGGCGGGTCCGGCGGGGACGTCGTGCCACCAGCGGATCTCGTCGCTGGGCACGGCCAGGGAGACGAGGACCTCGCGGGCGGAGGGCGAGCCGCTGCGGGACAGGGCGAGCAGGGCCTCGCCGAGCAGGTCGTCGCTGTCGGGGAAGGCGCGGGTCTCGGGCACCAGGAGGCTGGTGCCGCTGCCGCCGGGGCCGGGCGGGGTCCAGCGGCCGTAGCGTCCGGGGGCGCCGCCGCGCCGCTGCCAGCCGTGCCGGCGCAGCAGGGCGCTGAGCACCGCCGGGTCGACCTCGGCGGGTTCGGGTGAGGGGCCGGCCGTGTCGACGGGGTGGGGCCGCACGGGCCTCAGGGGTTCCTCGGTCGGGCGGTGCGTCACGGTTTCCCTCCCGTCCCGACCCGCGTCATGATCTCGCACAGGGCCCGGTCGTCGAAGATGCGTGAGGTCGGTATGCGCACGGTGGTGCGGCGGCGGCCGGTGATCGGCTGTCCGGCGAGGTTGGTCCAGTAGCAGCAGTGCCTCAGGTCGAGCCGGTCGTGGCCGGCGCGCAGCCAGTCGTCCTGGGCGCGCGGCACCAGCATCACCACGAGGATCTTGTGCACCGACACGGGTGTGCGGGCGAGCTTCGCCAGGTGGTCGTTGTCGAGCGTGAAGGAGAAGGTGCGGCCCGGCGGGTTGGGCGGGACCTGGTACGTGGCCTTGAGCTGCACCTTGATGGTGACCTCGTCGTCGACCGTGTGCCCGGGGGCGCTGTGGCTGACATGCCAGTCGATGCCGTTGTCGGGAAAGGGCTGGGACAGCGAGCAGCCGGCGGCCGCCGCGACGGCGTGCAGATAGCCGACCTGCAGTGTCTCCATGCAGGCGGTGGTGGCGAGAGTGCCGCGAGAGGGAGCCGTGCGCTCGGGCAGCAGCCCGCCCCGTTCGGGCTGCGCTATGGCCATGGCCAACAGCCTTCCAGAACAAGTGATTCCCCGCTGCGGGCCGCTGAACTGCAACAACCCGTACTCCTGTTGTCTCCTTCCGGCGTACGGCGCAAACAGCCCGGGTATCACCGAATCGGGCAGCGGACGGTGCGTCAACTGCCGAAGGTGAACGAGGGGTTGTGTGGCTATGACGACGTGCTGGTTCGAGGGGCCGCTGGCCGCCTTCGACACGGAGACGACGGGCGTGGACGTCGAGACCGACCGGATCGTGTCGGCCGCCGTCGTCGTCCAGGACGCGCCGGGCATCCGGCCGCGGGTGAGCCGTTGGCTGGTGAACCCGGGGGTGCCGGTGCCGGCCGAGGCGACGGCGGTGCACGGGCTGACGGAGGAGCACCTGCGGCTCAACGGGCGGTGGCCGGCGCCGGTGATGTACGAGATAGCGCAGGCGCTGGCCGAGCAGGCGCACGCCGGGCGCCCGGTCGTGGTGATGAACGCGCCGTTCGATCTGACCATGCTGGACCGGGAGTTGCGCCGCCATCGCGCCTCGGCGCTCGGCCGCTGGTTCGAGTCGGCGCCGCTGTCCGTGCTCGACCCGCGGGTTCTGGACAAGCACCTGGACCGCTACCGCAAGGGCCGCCGGACTCTCACCGATCTGTGTGCGCACTACGGGGTCGCCCTGGAGGGTGCGCACGACGCGGCGGCCGACGCCGTGGCGGCGCTGGAGGTCACCCGGGCGGTGGGCCGCCGGTTCGCGTCCCGGCTGGAGCGTCTCGCCCCGGGTGAGCTGCACACCCTGCAGGCGGTGTGGCACGCGGCGCAGGCGCGGGGCCTGCAGGCGTGGTTCGCGCGCAGCGGCGTGGACGAGGCGGTCGACCCGGCGTGGCCACTGCGTCCGGACCTGCCGGCGGCGGCCTGAGCACCGGCCCGGGCCCGCGAAGGCATACCCGGCACGGCGCCCGAGGGCATGAAAAAACCGGTCCGTCTGTGACGGACCGGCTGTTTCCGGTGGGCGATACTGGGTTCGAACCAGTGACCTCTTCGGTGTGAACGAAGCGCTCTCCCACTGAGCTAATCGCCCGGGAACGCACTGAACCATACAGGTCCGGGCACGCTTCCTTCAAACCGCTTCGAGGTGCGTGAGGAGTCCGCGCCGCCCGGACCGCATCATCAGCGCGTGGTTGGCGCGGAAGACGGGCCGTCCCGGTACGGCGAGCCGCCGCAGCAGCGGCTTGTGCACGCTGACGACCTGGTCGTACCGTGCCAGGCTGCCCGTCCCGTACGGTGTGACGGTCCAGCGCGCCCAGCCCTCGATGTCCCCGGACAGGGCGGTCTCCAGCACGCCGTCCGCGGGATCGCGCCCCACCTCCCGCGCCGTGAAGGTCATGTCGTACGGCAGGGCGGAGCGGATGCGGATCACCCCGGTGGTGCCGTCGAGCCGGGTCACCTCCCGAACCTGGGGCCACCAGCGCGGGTAGTCCTCGGGGCGCTCCAGCACGTCGTAGACGGTGGCGGGCGGTGCGGGCAGGGTCCACAGGCTGCGGAAGCGGTAATGGTTCCAGTCCATGCCCCAAGTCTGCCCAGGAGCGACGCGGACCGTCTGAGTACGCGCCTGAGTATCCGCACTCATGTCGTGCGGGGTGACGCGGACCACACTGCGAGCCATGACCCACTTTCCGCCCCCGGCCGAGGAATTGCGGCTCCTCGATGCCGAACTCTGGCAACTGGACGCCCGGCGCGCCCAGTTGCTGACTCGTCGCGCCTGGCTGGTAGCGGCCCTGAACCAGACGCAGTGGCAGTCGCGGGCCCAGGCCTCGACCCAGCCGCCGCCCACCGCGGCGCCCCGCCCGGAGACGGCCGCGCCGAGCGTTCAGAACGTGCTGCTGGTCCTCGGCGGTGTCCTGCTGACCCTCGCTGCGGCGGTGTTCACCCTGGTCAGCTGGGGGCACATGGGGATCGCCGGGCGTGCCCTGGTGCTCGGCGCGGTCACCCTGGCCACGCTCGCCGCGCCCGTGGCTCTGCTGAAGCGGGGGCTGCGGTCGACGGCCGAGTCCGTGGCGGGCCTCGGGCTCGCCCTGACGGTCCTCGATGCCTACGCACTGCACGCGGCGGCCCTGTCCGGGACGGACGGCACCGGGTACGCGGCGGCCGCGTCCGCGGTGCTGGCGGTGACCTGGTCGGCGTACGGCCTGCTGCCGGTCACGGCCGCGCTCCGTCTGCCCCTGCCGTGCGCCCTGGCCGCGGCCCAGTTCCCGCTGTTGCTGTGGGCCATGTCCGCCGACGCGGGTGCGTATGCGGTCACGGCCGCGCTGCTGGTGACGGCCGGGCTCGACGCGGTGGCGGTGGTGCGGCTGACGGCCGGGGCCACGCGGATCACCGCCCTCGTCGGTGCGTACGGCATGGGTGGCTGGGGTGTTCTGGGGGCCGGCTGGCTGTCCTTGACGGCCGGCGGTCCGGGCGACGCTTCCCGTGCCGGGGCGCTGCTCCTGCTGGCGGCGGCGATCGCCCTGGGTACGGCCCGGCAGGAGCCGGGCAAGGAGCACGCCCTCGGCCTCACGGTCGCGTCCGGGCTGCTCGTGGTGGCCGCGCTCGGCGGAGTGGCCCGTTCCGGGGTGCCCTCGGAGTGGGCGGTTCCGGCTCATCTGGTCGTCGGTGTGGCCCTGTTGGGGGCGGTACGGGCCGAACGGCTCCCGGACGCGATGCGCAGGGGCTTCGCCTGGGCGTCCGGTGTCGTGCAGGCGCTGGCGGTGCTGTGGACGCTGCCCGTCGTCGCCGTGGTGCTGCTGGGTCCGGCCGTCCGGCTGGACCGGGTGTGGAGCGGTGCTCCGACGGACGCCCGTGCGGCGGTGGCCGCCGATGTGCCCTGGCCACCGGACGCGGCACCGGCTCCCCTGGTGCTGGTGGCTGTCGCCGCGGTCCTCGCCCTGGCGGTCCGCGCGCAGGAGTGGCGTGGGCGTGCCCGGCTGGGTGCCGCGGGGCTGCTCTGGGCCACGGCTCTGATGCTCCCCTCGGTCTTCGAGGCTCCGTACCTCGCGGGGATGCTGGTCCTGGGCGCCATCACGGCGGTCGCGCTGTACACGTGCCGGCTCACGGAGGGGGCCGCGCAGATCACGGCCCTCGTCCTCGCCCTGGTCACGGCCGCCGGCCTCACCCTGGTCTCACTCGCCTCGCAGTCCGCGACCCTGGTCGTGCTGTCCGCGCTGACGGCGTTGTTCGCAGCGGCCTCGTGGCGGGCGGGCGTCGCCCCCTTCACCACTCCGGCCGCTCTCGCGCACGCCGCCGCGCTGGCCGCTGCGTCCGGTGCCGCGGCGGACTGGCCGCCGGCCCGAACCGCCCTGCTGGTGCTGGCCGTTGCCGGTGCCGCCGCCCTGCTGGCGGCGCGCTTGGGCGCCTCCCGGACGACGCTGCCGGTCGAGGCCGTGGGTGCCGCCGCCGGTCTGTTCGCCGTGGCTCTCACCGTCACCGACCCGCCGATGCTCGCCCTGGTGCTGGCCCTGTGCGGAGTGATCGCCGCGGGCACGGCCCTGCGCGAGGAGCGCCGTCCCGTCGGCTACGCGGCCACGGCCCTGTTCGTGCTGGCCGCGTGGGTACGCCTGGCGGCCTGGGACGTGGGCACGCCCGAGGCGTACACGCTCCCGGTGACCGTCCCGGCCCTGCTCGTCGGTGCCCTGCGCCGGCGCCGCGACCCGCAGGCCTCCTCCTGGACGGCGTACGGCGCCGGCCTCACCGTCACGCTCCTGCCGAGCCTGGTCGCGGCCTGGGCCGACCCGCACTGGACACGGCCACTGCTGCTGGGCGGTGCGGCGCTGCTGGTCACGCTGCTGGGTGCCCGGCACCACCTCCAGGCACCGCTGGTGCTCGGCGGCTCGGCCCTGGCCCTGGTCACCCTGCACGAACTCGCCCCGTACGTCGTGCAGGTGACGGGGGCGCTCCCCCGCTGGGCACCTCCCGCCCTCGCCGGGCTCCTGCTGCTCGCCCTCGGGGCGACGTACGAGAAGCGGATCCGGGACGTCCGTCGGGTGCGGGAGACCCTGGGGAGGATGGACTAGTAGTGCTTCGTTGGGTTCTGCTCTGTCTGCGGCGATTGCGTTGGGTGAGTAGCGGCGGCTGCGTTGGGTGAGTAGGGGGCGTCCGCAGGTGGTGCAGGTAGCGGCCCAGCACCTCATTAGGTCCTGGAGGAGATCGAGGACCTGGTAGAGGGTCAGGCCGGTGTGGGGACTTCTGGGCCGAGCCGCCTGAGGGTGAGGAATGCCTGGGCGGCGGTGACGAGGGTGACGTGGTGGTGCCGGCCGCACCATGTGCGGCCTTCGAAATGGTGGACCGGCAGCGGATCCCACGGCGACTGGTTCACGAACTGCCGCAGGGCCTGCGTGTTCCCGTCCGGCAGCCGCTCCGCCATCGGCTGGATCGACTTCCGCCGGCCGTCCGGCATCAGGCCCCGCCCATAACACTCACCCCACCGCCGCTGATCCCGCCGCGGCAGCGAGGCGAACACATCGGCAACGAACTCCGCCAACTCGTCCCGGTGCCGTTCCACCTCCCCCAGCCTCATGCCAGAGCGTTGCCCACCACGAGCCGGGATCACTCAACGTAACGAAGCACTACTAGAGGGCTCGGGCCGTCTCGACTGCGGACTCGTCCCGTGATGTCATACGTTCCCCGATCTGCCGCCGCGACAGCGGCACGCTCGGGCAGAGGCCGGGGGGCGGGGGGCGGGGGGCATCATGACGGACCTGCAGGATTCGGCGGGCCGGGGCACGGGATCCGTGGACCAGGGGACACTGGAGCGCCTGCTTTCGGTGGTGGGGGCGGGGGCCGTGGAGTTGCACACGGCCCCGGAGGGACTGCGGACGCAGGTCACCGGTGTACATGTGCTGGACGCCCTGGAACCGGTCATCAGACCGCGGGAGTTACTGCTCGCGGTCGGCGTCGACCCGGGCTCGGCGCACGCGGTCGACGTCGTGCGCCGGGCCGGTGCGGCCGGTGCGGCGGGGGTGGTGTTCGGTCCGGGACGGCCGGAGCCCACCGCACGGGCGCTGCAGGCGGCCGCGGAGGAGGGCGGCACGGCGGTGCTCTTCCGCACCGCCTGGTGCACCTGGGCACAGCTCGTGGGAGTGCTGAGGGCCGGACTGGCCGCAGCGGGTGCTCCCCCGATGCCCGCTGCCGGCGGCGTAGCCCTGGGCGATCTGGACTCCCTGGCCGATGCGGTGGCCGCTCTGGTGGGAGGCTCGGTGACGATCGAGGACACGGAGTCGCGGGTGCTGGCGTACTCGTCCACCGAGGAGAACGTGGACGAGATGCGCCGGCTGACCATCCTCGGCCGCCGGGTGCCGCCCTGGCGGGTGGCGGCCATGCGGGAGGCGGGGTTCTTCCAGGCGCTGTGGGGTGCGGGCGACGTGCTGCACCGGCCCGCTCACGGGCAGGACCCGGAGCGGCTGGTGGGCGCCGTGCGGGCGGGCGGGGAGGCGCTCGGGTCCATCTGGGTGGCGGCGGTGGCCGGCCGCCCGCTGGCGCCGAACGCCGCGGAGACGCTGCGCGCGGCGGCCCGGATCGCCGCCGCCCATCTGCTGCACCACCGCACCCACAGGTCGGACGGCCGGCTGGTGGAGGATGCGACCCGGGCTCTGCTGGAGGACCGTGGGTCCGTCGAGGTGCTCGCGGAGCGGGCCTCGCTGCCGCCCCGGGAACCGTGTGCCGTCCTGGCGGTGGGCATCGGGTCCGGCCACCCCACGGACGACGGCCCGTCCGGGCTGTACGGCCTGCTGACCCTGCACTGCGCGGCCCTGGGCCACCGCGTCGTGGTGGTCCCGGCGGGCGGCGGGGCCTGGGTGCTGGTGAGCGGGCTGGAGCGCGAGGCACGGCGGGCCGACGGCCAGGTGAGGCGGCTGGGGAGCGCACTGGCCGAACAGCTGTCGGCGACGGTCGGCTCGACGGTGAAGGCCGGGCTCGGCGACGTGGTCCCCGGCCTGGCGGGGGCGCCCGCATCACGCCGGTCGGCCGAGCGGGCCCTTCGGGCGCTCCTTGCGACCGCCGGACCGCACACCGTCGCACGGGTCGAGGACGTCGCGGACACCGTGGGCATCCTCCAGGTCGTCGAGGCCCTGCGCGAGGTGACGCTGCCGCCGCGGACCTCGGTGGCGCGGCTGAGGGAGTTCGACGCCGATCACGGCGGCAGTTGCCTGGTGGAGACCCTGCGCGCCTACCTCGACCACTTCGGTGACGTGACCGCCGCCTCGCGCGCACTGGGCGTGCACGCCAACAGTCTGCGCTACCGGTTGCGCAGGATCAGGCAGGTGTCGGGGCTGGACCTGGAGAGTCCCGACGCCCGGCTGCTCGCCCAGGTGCAGCTGCGTCTGGGCGCAGAGGCCGACGGCGCACGTCCCTGAGCGTCCGGCACCGAAACGCGAGCGGGCGCGGGCCGGCATTCGTTCAGCCGGGGCCACCATCGCGGGGCCTCACTTTTGTCGTATCGTCCAACGCCTGTGTGCGGAAGAGGAGTTGTTGCGCCCGACCGCCGTAGGTGAGGCGCGGGTCTTTGACGACTCGACGAAGACGCCGCCCCGGTGCGGGCCGGAGCCTGGTGGTGCACCCGGGGCGGTCCCGGGCGCCTCGCGTACGACACCGGAAGGCTCACCATGACCGGACTGACCCCCGCCGCCGAGCGGCGGACACGGATCCTCCAGGAAGCGGTGCGACAGGGGCTGCTGGACGCCGGGCGGTCCCAGCTGGCCGCCTTCGTCGACCTCGACGGCGTCGCCGCGACCGTCGCGTCCCTGCACCGCGCCTTCCCCTCCGCACCGCGCGTGCTGCACGCGTTCGCCGCCAAGGCGAACTGCCTGGTGCCGGTACTGGCGGAGCTGCGGCGGCTCGGCATGGGCTGCGAGGTGGCCACCGCGGGTGAGCTGGCCCGCGCGCTGGCAGCGGGATTCGCGCCGGACCGGATCGTCTTCGACTCCCCCGCCAAGACGGAGGCCGAGCTGCGGCACGCCCTCGACCTGGGTGTGGCCGTCAACGCGGACAACTACCAGGAACTGGCGAGGATCGACCGGGCGCTGGGCGGCCGCGTCCCGGTCTCGCGGATCGGGGTGCGGGTCAACTCCCAGCTCGGCGGTGGCAGCATCGCCGCGATGAGCACGGCGACGAGCACCTCGAAGTTCGGCGTCCCCTTGGCGGACCCGGGAAGCCGGCAGCGGCTGCTGCGCGCCTACCACGACCACCCGTGGCTGACCTGGGTGCACACGCACGCCGGTTCGCAGGGCTGCCCGCTCGACCTCATGGCCGGCGGGGTCGGGCAGGCCGTGGCGTTCGCCGAGGAGGTCAACGCCTCGCTCGGGCGGCGCCAGGTCGTCGGCATCGACATCGGCGGCGGACTGCCCGTCAACTTCGCCGACGACGAGACCACGCCGACCTTCGACACGTACGTCCGGCAGTTGCGCGCCCAGGCTCCCGCGCTGTTCTCCGGCGGGTACGAGATCGTCACCGAGTTCGGGCGGTCCGTCCTGGCCAAGAACGGGTTCACCGCCGCGTACGTCGAGTACACCAAGAGCATGGGCGGGCGGCCGATCGCGGTCACCCACGCCGGTGTGCAGGTGGCCACCCGGACGGTGTTCAACCCCGACGCCTGGCCGCTGCGGATCGAGGCGCACGACGGAAGCGGCCGGGCCAAGCGGGGCGGCCCGGTCCGCCAAGACATCGCGGGACCCGCCTGCTTCGCGGGAGACCTGCTGGCGCGTGACCGCGCGCTGCCGCTCCTGGAACCGGGTGACCTCATCACCGTCCCGGACACCGGCGCCTACTACTTCTCGACGCCCTTCCACTACAACAGCCTGCCCGAACCCGCCGTGTACGGGGTCAGGACGAGTGGTGACGGCGGCGGTGTCCGCTTCGAACTCCTGCGTCCCGCGCAGGATCCGTGGGACGTGCCGGGCCCGGACGGGCACGCCGTCCCCGGGCGGCGGCGGGAGTACGAGCCCGTTCACGGCGTCGGGTAAGGGGCGCCGAGGTGGCACAGGCCAACCGTCGGCGGCCCGGCGGGGACGGACCGCTCCTCAGCCAGCGCACCGCGATCGTCTTCCTGCTGGCAGCCCTGACAGGCATCGGTGCCACTGTTCTGGCGGCGCTGGCCGGCAACGTGTGGCCGGTCGCGGTGAGCGTCGGAGGCGGGGTGGTGGCCCCGGCCGTCCTGTTCTTCCACCAGATCATCGACTAGGACGAGCGGTTCCCGCCGAGGCGTCGCCACGGGAACCGCTCCTTCCGGCTTTCCGCTCGTTCAGCTTCCCGCTACGGCATCCTGTCGCCGAGCAGCGCCAGGTTCTCGATGGCTGCGAGGCCGTACAGCGCGGTGTCGTTCGTGGACACCCAGGTGGCCTCGTTGCCGGGGACCAGCGCGACGGGGCCGCTCAGCTTCTCCGTCCGCCAGGGCGCCGACTCCTTGTAGCCGTCGGAGTTGTAGAACTTCTCCCACGCCCGCTTGGCGAGCTTCTCGTCGCCGGTCTTGACGGCCGCGTAGGCGTCGAGGCGCGAGTGCCCCTGGAAGAGCAGCAGGTTGCCGAAGTTGGAGCCGTAGCGGGCCGCCTGCTCGGCCTTGGTGGCGTTGAAGTAGCGGCAGTAGTCGAAGTACGCCTCGTTGAACTTCGGCATGTCGACCAGGTCGATGAGCTCGGCGCACAGCTCGTTGAGGCCGAAGACCGCCGACAGGTGCGAGACCTCCACCTTGGGTGCCCCGGCGACGGCGAACCTGCCGGTGTCCAGGTCGTACAGGCCGCTGCCCTGGACGAAGCCGTTGGGCTGGGCGGCGATCGTCTCCATCGTGGACAGCACGCGTGCCTTGGCCTTCTCCCACTTCGGGCCCTTGCGCTCCCATTCCGTCAGCCAGGCCGACACCAGGCCGCTCCAGTCCGTGCCGAAGCCGATCGACAGGGCGTGCCGGTCGGGCGTGTACGGCTCGGTGCGGATCTTGCGCAGCGGGTCGAGGGCGAGGAACGTCTCGTCGGAGTCGACGTTGGCGTGCATGAGGTCGCCGACGCGTTCGTCCGCCGTGAGGAAGTAGTAGTAGCGCCGGTAGGTGGTGTTGGCGATGCGCTGCTGCTTGGCACTGTCGGCGAAGTGCTGCACGCCGTGCCGGGTGCCGAGACCCGCCCATTTGCCCAGGTGGTAGACGTCGACCTCGCCGGTGTGCCGGGTCATCGCCTCGGCGAAGCGGAAGATGTCGGCGCGGCCGGAGCGCAGGTAGGCGAACCAGAGCCACAGGTCCGGCGACAGCTCGGAGTTGTCCCAGGCGTAGCCGCCGATGTCGTAGCGCCACTGGTGCCGGAACGTGTCGTAGGTGTGCATGATGTCGCCGTAGTCCCAGAAGCCGTACCAGCGACGCTGCTCCACCTGGTCCTTGTAGTAGGTGAAGAGGAAGTCGAGGTGGTCCTCGATCTTCGCCTTGGCGGGGGTGGAGCGGTCGGGCTCGGAGTACAGGCCCGGTCCGAAGACCTTGGCCTTGATGAGCTGCTTGGGCGGGGCGGCCAGCTGCGGCAGTACGCGGACGGCCTCGACCTGCTCGGCGAACCGGTCCGGGCTCGGTGTCGACTCGCCGGCCCAGAAGAGGAGTTCGGAGGTGCGGGCGATGCCGTACGGGGTGCCGAACTCCGGCTCGTAGTCCTCGTAGGTGATGTTGAGGCCTTCGAGCTGCTCCGGGAAGGTGTCCTGGCCCATGCCGTCGTGGTAGAAGCGCATGTCCATGGGCTGTGCCTCGGGCGACCAGAGCCAGAGGGTCACCTCGGCCTCGTCGGTGTGGGCGTCCCGGATGTCGAGCTGGGCGGGGAACTTCTCCCAGAAGTCGCGCAGCCCGAAGGAGAACCCGCCGCTCGCGCCGCCGACGTAGCCGAAGCCGGAGGCGCGCCGGCCACCGCCCGCCGCGACCCAGCCGTGCCCCTTCTTGGTGCGCTTGCGCAGCGTGAAGCCGTCGGCGGACAGCTGGGAGAGGGTGTAGTCGCCCCACTCGGGGATGTACTGCAGCCGGGTCGTCACCCGCTGGTCCCAGGTGGCGGGGTCGGGCAGCTTCTTGCCCTCGAACTGGGCCGCCTGCACGGCCGCGCCCGGGTCCCGGCGCAGTCCGGTGATGCCCTTGACGGCTTCGCGCAGCAGGCCGGTGCCGTCGCCGCCGATGCGGATGTGGCGGTCGTACGACTCGTCGCGCATCGGCACGGTGAAGCGGACTCCGAGGCCGCGGATGAAGTCACCACTGGCCTTGCCCGGCTCCTGCTTGCCGTCGTAGGTGATGGTGTGCACCATGCGGAAGGAGTCGGCGCCCGCGTAGAAGTAGAGCCTGATCGAGAAGGGCAGCCAGCTGCGGCCGCCCTTGCGGTGCTTGCCGTCGATGCGGACGACCGCGCGGACCGGGCCCGCCTGCTCGACCTCGACCTTGGAGATCGCGCCGTCGAAGCGTTCGGTCTTGACCGCTCCCTGGTCCTCGTCCTCGATCTCGGGCTGGCGGATCAGCACGAGCCGACCGTTCTTCGCGATCTCCGTGGAGCCCCGGGTGACGGACTTGACGAGCGTGGAGCCGGACGTGCCGATCCTCGCGGTGATGACACCGGTCGAGATGTCGATGGTGCCGCCGCGCTTGACGACGGTGACCTTCTTCTCGGGAGCGGCGGGTGTCCCGGCGGCGAGGGTGAGCTTGCCCTCGCCCGAGGCGACCGCGTGCGCGGTCCACTTGAGGGAGCCGTCGGGCCAGTAGGCGATCGGCCAGGACTGCACGGGTACGGCCTTGCCGGCGGCGTCCGTCAGCGCGAAGGTCTGGTCCTTCCGGTACGCGCCCTTGGGCCAGGGCACGCCGACGGTGGAGCCGGGTGCGGCGCCGAGGCCGCCGTCCTCCAGCCAGTCGAGGGTCACCGGGTCGGCTTCGGCGGTTTCGGCTCCGGGCGCGGCCTGGGCGTCCTGGGCTCGCAGCGCCCAGCTGAACTGGGCGGCGGCTCCGGCGACGGCGGCTGCCTGGAGGAGGGATCTGCGGGGGATGGGAGACATGGCGATGCTGCCTTTCCTTGTCCGTGCGGGAAGCGAATCCGTACGCTGGTCAGGGGCATGACATAGAGAGGTGCGGCGCCGGGCACCGACCTGGAGTGGAGGCACGGCCGTTCAGCGGTGTCGGTACCGCTCCTCCACGGCGACGGCCGCCGCCGCGACGGCACCGAGGACCGCGACCGCCAGCGGCGCGGCGAACCAGGCGGACGCGGCCACCACGGCCAGCCCGCCGACGATCAGGAAGGACCCGGCCGGATCGAGCACCGTGCGGCGCCCGGCCCCGGCCAGCAGGGTGCGCCAGCGGGCTCCCGGCGTCCAGACCGCCGCCGCACGCAGCCCGGCCACGACGAGCCCGATCAACGCGACCACCCCGACGGCCCCGACGAGCGGCCCGCCGGGAATCCCCGCCCGGGCCGCCTGCACGTCCACCCAGACCGCGGCCACCGCCGCCCACCCGGCGAGCCCGGCGAGCCACCCGCCGCGCAGAGCCGTGCGGAAGTCGGCGGCGAACTCCCGCCAGCCACCGCCCTCATGAGCGGTACGGCGCCGCAGATGCCGCGCGCCGGCGGCGAACGCGGCGGGATAGGTGACGACTCCCAGGGAGGCCACCGCGATCCACACACCGGTCAGCAGACACTCGGCGAACACCGCGAACCGCTCGGCGATGACCGACTCCCCCCGCGCCTTCACCCGTGTCCCGGCCATGCCCGCCTCAGCCCTTCAGACCCGACGTGGCCATGCCGTCGATCAGATACCGCTGGAAGGCGAGGAAGAAGGCGAGCACCGGCAGCAGCGCCACCAGCGACATGGCGATCATGCCGCCGTAGTTGGCCAGCCCTTCCTGGTCGACGAACATCTTCAGGCCGAGCGAGACCGTGTACTTGTCGGGCTCGTTGAGGTAGATCAGCGGGCCCATGAAGTCGTTCCAGGAGTTGATGAACGTGAAGATCGCACTGGTGATCAGGGCCGGCCGGCTCAGCGGCAGGACGATCGACCAGTAGATCCGGAAGTGCCCGCAGCCGTCGAGGCGGGCCGCCTCGTCCAGCTCCTTGGGCATGTTGCGCATGAACTGCACCATCAGGAAGATGAAGAACGCCTCGGTGGCCAGGTACTTCCCGAGCAGCAGCGGTGTGTAGGTGTTGATCATCTCCATGTTGCGGAACAGCACGTACTGCGGGATCAGCAGCACGTGGTACGGCAGCAGGAGCGTCCCGATCATCAGCGTGAACAGCAGATTGCGGCCCGCGAACCTGATCCTCGCGAAGGCGTAGGCCGTCAGCGAGCAGGACACCAGGATGCCGATGACCGAACCGACCGCCAGGAAGAGCGAGTTGAAGAAGAACGTGGAGACCGAGATGTCGGCGATGCCGTCGGCGAGGCTCTTGTAGTTGTCGACGACCGGGTCACCCGGGAAGAGATCCAGACTGCCGACGATGTCCTCGCTCTTCTTGAAGGACCCGCCGACGACCCAGATCACCGGGTAGAGAATCACCGCGAGGATCAGCAGGGACCCGAGATGCCAGGCGAGGGAGCCGGGCAGCTTGTGGCGCAGCGCTCCGCCTCCGGTGGCGGGCTTGATGTCGGTGGCCTGCGCACTCATCGGGCGCCCTCCTCGTAGTGCACCCAGCGCTTCTGGGACCAGAACAGCACCGCCGTCACCAGGGCGACCGCGATCAGCAGGAGCCAGGCCATCGCGGAGGCCAGACCCATGCGGCTGTTCTCGAAGCCCTGGACGTAGAGGTAGCAGGTATAGACCATCGAGCCGTCGGCAGGGCCGCAGGCGTTGCCCCCCGCACCGCCGCCGACGATGTACGCCGAGCTGAAGATCTGGAAGGAGTGGATCGTCTCCAGCAGGACGTTGAAGAAGAGGACGGGGGAGATCATCGGCAGCGTGATGTTCCAGAAGCGGCGCATCTTGCCCGCCCCGTCGACCTCGGCCGCCTCGTACAACTCGCGCGGGACCTGCTTGAGGCCGGCCAGGAAGATGACCATGGGGGCGCCGAACTGCCAGACGGTGAGCGCCACCAGGCTGTAGATGATCATGTCCGGGTCGCCGGTCCAGCCGCCGACGTCGATCCCGAAGATCTTCTGGGCACGGTCGACGACCGCGTCGTCCGAGAAGATCGCCTTCCACACGATCGCGATGGAGACGCTCGCGCCGATGAGCGACGGCGCGTAGAAGGCGGCCCGGTAGAAGGCCTGACCGCGCCGGCTCTGGGCGAGCAGCAGCGCCACACCGAGGGCCGCGAGCAGCTTCAACGGCGTGCCGACGGCGACGTACCAGAGCGTCACCTGCACCGAGTGGCGCCAGCGCGGGTCCCCGAACATCTCGGAGAAGTTGTCGAAGCCGATCCACTTGGGCGCGTCGAACAGGTTGTAGTCGGTGAAGGCGTAGTAGAGCGAGGCGATCATCGGTCCCGCGGTGAGCAGCAGGAACCCGGCGATCCACGGGGACATGAAGAGATAGCCGGCCAGGTTCTCCCGGCGCCGCCGCCGCTTGAGGGCGGCGGGGCGCGGGGAGTCCACCGGACCGTGCCGCGGCTCGGAGCCCTTGCCCTTGGGCAGGTCCTCCATCGCTGGGGCGTGCGTCACGGTGGTTCCCATCAGCTGCCGAGAGCCGTCTTCGACTCGGTGAAGAACTGCTTGACGGCCTCGTCCACCGAGCGCTTGCCCAGGCCGACTTCCTCGCCGATGCGCAGGAAGGCGGCCTCACAGACGTCCGCGCCGTTCGGGTGCGGGGTGATGGGCTCCAGGACGCCCGCCTCGACGAGGGACTCCTCGTACGCGGCGATCGCCTTGTTGACCTCGTCGGTCGGCTTGTACGCGTCGTACTGCGCCTGCGTCGCGGGCACGCCACGGTCGTAGCCCATGATCTTGGCGACCTCGGGGTCGTGCACCATGAAGTCGATGAACTGGGCGACCTCCTTCGGGTGCTGAGTGCGCTTGGAGGCGCTCAGCATGAGGGAGCCGAGGTACTGGCCGGTCTTCTTGCCGTCCGTGGTCGGGATGGGGGCCAGGCCGTACTCGCTCTTGCCCTCGGAGGTGTAGCGGACGGTGAAGTTGTCCCAGGTGAACTCGCCGCCGGCGAGCTCGCCGGCGACCGCCGACTTGGGCTTGATCTGGGCGACCTTCTTCTGGTTGGCGTAGCTGCCGTCCTCGACGCCCTTCTTGGCCTTCGTCCACCAGTCCGTCAGGTCCGCCTCGGTGAAGCCGAGCCCGTCCTCGGTGAAGAACGCCTTGCCGTTCTGGCGCAGGTACAGGTCGTAGAGGTACATGACGTTGTACGGGCCGGTGTCACCGGCACGTCCCGTCTTCTCGCGGATCTTCTTCATCGCCGCGTGGTAGTCGTCCCAGGTCCAACCCTGCTCCGGCTTCACCCCGGCCCGCGCGTAGACGGGCTTGTCGATGACCAGAGCCATGGAGTTCGAACCGACAGGAACGCCGAGGAGCTTGCCGTCGATCTCGCCGAACTTCTCCAGGCCCGCGCGGAATCCCTCCATCCGGAGGTTGCCCGCCTTCGCCTGCTCGCTCAGATCCAGCAGCACGTTCTTCGCGTCGTATTTCCGGAGGAAGCCGATCGCATTCTGGAACACGTCCGGCGGATTTCCGCCGGAGGCCTGGGTGTTGAACTTCTTCCAGAAGTCGAGATAAGGCTGGAAGTCCGTTTTCACCTTGATCTTCGGGTACTTCTTCTCGAAGAGCGCGATGGTCTTGTTGATTCTCTGGGCGCGGTCCTCCGCACCCCACCACGCGTAACGGATCGTCACCGTCCCGTCCGCGGAGGCCCCTCCGTCGCCACCGCAGCCGGTCGTCGCGGCCAGTCCCAGCGTGGCTGCCGTGGCTCCGGCCGCCTTCAGGATGGTGCGTCTCTCAACATTCCTGCCGTTCACCACGGTTGGACCTCCCCGCACGTCGTCCCGCTCGCATGAATCGTTTCAAGTAAGCGCTTGCTGGCACAAGGTACGGAGGGGCTGAGGGTGCGTCAATGATTCGGACAAGAATTTCTTACCGACGGGGCGGGCGGCGGAGCGGGCCGAGAGGGCGGGGCTGGAAGCGGAGCCGGACGACGTCCCTGGTGACGGCCATGCGTCCGAAGCGCCGAACGGTGAGGGGCGGGCCGGGTTGGTTCCGGGCGCGACCGAAAGACGACGGGGGGGTAGAGGGCGGGGCCGGGGTGGGCTTGGGACTGGGGTTGCGGAGAGCAGGGGCCGGATTCGGCCATGTGGCGTCGGAGTGAGGGGTTTCGTGGACGTGGAGCTCGGTTTTGGCCATGTGGCGTTGAGGCGAGGGGTGTTGTGGGGGGTGGGTCGGTGAGGGTGACTGCGACCGAGCGTGACGGGGGCGTAGCCGGGTGGAGGGGGTGGGTAGGCGGTGGGTGGTGAGCCCGTGAGCGGACAGCGCGGCGGTGGCGCGGTGCGGATGGGGCGGATGGGGCGGATGGGGTGGTGCCCGGGGCTACGGACGTGGGGCCGACCGAGGGGGCGGCTTGGGTGAGCCGGCGTCCGAGCTCGGTGATCAGTACGGCCGGCTGAGGAGTCGGCGGCACGGAAGGTGGGTGCTCGGGCCGCGGGGCTCGGTGACCGAGCGGGCGACAGAGGCGGCCGCGAGTCCGGGCGGCCTGACGCCCAGGACTCGGTGGCTGTACGGCTGGCCGAGGGGGTTGAGGCCAGGCGGTCCGGGGCTCGGGGCTCGGTGATCGTCTGGGAGGTCGTCCGGGCGGTGGTGCGATGGGCAGGGTCGGGGCGGGTGCCTGGGTGGGTGGGGGCGGCCTGACGGCGGACCGGTCGGCCCGATGGCTGGATCCCGTCGGGTAGCCGGCTCGGGCGGGGCGCGAGCGGTTCGAAGGGCAGGGGGCGCGGGATGGCCTGCCCGAGGCGGGTACCGGCCTCGCCTGGCCCAGCGGCGGGATCTCGCCACGGGCCCCCGACGGGGCGACGGCGTGAGCGGTTCAACGGGCAGGGTGGGGCACGCCCTGCCCCGAGCGGTATCGACCCTGCCTGGCCGGGAGCGGGACTCACCACCAGCCGGCTCCCGACGGACGTGACGGCGAGGCATGCCCTGCCCACGGGGAGGCATCGACCCTGTTTGCGCCGGGAGCGCGGGGTTCGCTGGACTCGCCACCAGCCGGCTCCGGCGGGGCGACGGCCTGCCCGGGCCATGGCGCGCACCGCGCCGAACCGGCCCGACGGCGGAATCAGGACACCCGGCCCATGGCGGTGTCGGCGCCGGCAGGTCCGAGGGGCCCGCCGCCGCCCGGCTTGGCGCGCGGCAGTGCGAGCGGTTCACCGGGGAGGCAGGGTCTTGGCAGCCTCGGCCCGGGCGAAACTCGGTCACGAAGCGGGACCGACGGGCAGATCTCAGCCTCTGTCAGCTCGACGACAGGGTCAGCGACCACGGGTCGCCTGGTACGCCCCGCTCGGGGTGAATCTCGCCATCAGTCGCAGCCCCTAGCGGGTATCGACGCCGGCAGGGACCAGGGATCTCGCCCCGCCCGGTGCGCGTGGCTCGCAGGGCGAGGGCGGCCCCGGCAGGCTCTACTCGGATCGGATCTCGGCGCGACACACCCTGCTCGGCGCGCATCTCAAGTCCGTCCATGGGCCAGGGGCGGCTCCTCGTCACCAGCCGGCTCGACGGGGGCGCCAGGGCGAGAAGCCGACTGACACGGGCTTCCCGGCTTACGCGGGCCATGGCGGCATCGGCGCCAGCCGCCCCGAGGAGCCCGCCGCCCGGCTCGGCGCGCGGCGGTGCGAGTGACCCACCTGGCAAGGACGCCCGAAGGCGCGGACCGGGCGGATGCCGGCCACCAGTCGGCACAGCGGAGAGCTCTCGGCTCCAGGCCCCGCCCCGGCCCCGGGCCGGCCCGTCTCAGCCTTCACCGGCGCCTCCGGCCTGGCCACAGAGGTCGCCGTCCGGGCGCTCCCGCCCGGCGGGCTGCCATGAGGCCCCACGCACAGACCGACAGCCCGATAACCCCAGCCCCTCAGCCCCCACACAACACCGACGGCCCACCTGCGCAATCGCAGATGGGCCGTCGGTCCGGGTGGGCGATACTGGGTTCGAACCAGTGACCTCTTCGGTGTGAACGAAGCGCTCTCCCACTGAGCTAATCGCCCGGACGCAGGAAGAACATTACCCCATGTCAGGGGGTACCTGTGACGCTCACTGGTCCTTGAGCTTCCACGGCATGGTGATGCCGAATTTCCAGAGGTAGATGCCGACCAGCACGCCGATGATCACCAGCCCGATCGACGTCAGGATGATGTTGCGGCGCCGCACCTTGGGATCGAGGGCGCGCTGCGCCGCCTCGGTGACCTTCCGCTTGGTCCAGCGCAGCACCAGCTGGGCCCAGACGAACTCCGTCGCCCAGATCGCCATGCCGCCGAAGATCACGACCCACCCCGGTCCGGGCAGTGGCAGCATGATGATGCCGGTCACGACGACCGCGAATCCGATGATGAAGACGCCGACCTGCCAGCTGAGGTGCAGCGCCCGGCGGGCCTTGATGAACTCCGGCGCACGCGAGCCGAGCCCGCGATCCTGCTCGCCGTGTGCCTCGCCCGTCCCCGTCTCGTTCGACGCCACGGCCACCTCGCCCGGCTCGTTACTCCCCGTATTCATACGGGGAGACACTACCCGAGCGAAACCAGTCACCGGAATGGACGCAGGGCGCGAACGATCCCTCGGCCGGAAGAGTTACGTAAAGCCACGCAAAACACTCAGAGGGGTTTACAACGGCACCGTAGGTGGCATGTCGATTTCGCCGACGTGCGAATCCCCGAGCGCACACTGAGCGAAAGGCCCTGGCGCTTATGAACACCACGGTCAGCTGCGAGCTGCACCTGCGCCTCGTTGTGTCGAGCGAGTCCTCCCTGCCTGTCCCCGCAGGCCTGCGGTACGACACGGCCGACCCCTACGCCGTGCACGCCACCTTCCACACCGGAGCCGAGGAAACCGTCGAGTGGGTGTTCGCCCGCGACCTCCTCGCCGAGGGACTTCACCGCCCTACGGGCACCGGCGACGTCCGCGTCTGGCCGTCGCGCAGTCACGGCCAGGGCGTCGTGTGCATCGCCCTGAGCTCGCCGGAGGGCGAGGCCCTGCTAGAGGCCCCGGCACGGGCCCTGGAATCCTTCCTGAAGCGGACCGACGCCGCCGTGCCGCCCGGCACGGAACACCGGCACTTCGACCTCGATCAGGAGCTCTCGCACATCCTGGCGGAAAGCTAGGGCGAGGCCCTCACAAAGCCGCCCGGCGCCGTCGACTCGGGGAGACGGCTCGGGCTCGGACAACCGCATACGGGATGACACCGGCGCCGGCACCGCGGATCACGCGGTACGGCGCCGGTTCGCGTGGGAGCGCCCCTGCCCGGGCGTCCCTCCCCCGGTGCCCCGCCGCCGATGTCGCGCCGGCGGTGTCGCGCCGCACGGGGAACCCTGGCGGGCCGGAAGCGTTCCGCACGGGGTACCCCGGCGGGCCGGGAGGCGTTGCATTCGAAGCCATGTGCGGGCATGAGGCGGTCCGGCGGAGGTGGAGCCGTTACCATCGGCCAGCATCGGCGGGCGCCCGCCCGACCCTCAGGCCAGGGAGCGAATCGTGCTGATCACCCACGACACCCGGTGCGCCCTCGACACCGTGGTCGATCTGGTGAACACCGCACCGGAGGACGACACGGCCCCGGACGGGCTGCCGGACGTGGCGACCCTCGTGGACTTCGTGCGGAACCACGAGATCAGCGATGTCGGGGTGCTCTCGGACTTCGACCTCTCGGCGGTGCGCAAGATCCGCGGGCGCTTCGCCGCCGTCTTCGCCGCTCCGGACGCCCGGGCCGCGGCCGGGCAGATCAACGAGCTGGTCGCGGCGGCCGGCACCACGCCCCGGCTCACGGACCACGACGGCTACGACTGGCATGTGCACTACTTCGCGCCCGGTGCCTCCGTAGCCGATCACCTCGCCGCCGACTGCGGGATGGCGCTGGCGTTCTTCGTGGTCGCCGGGGAGCAGGAGCGCCTGCGGCGGTGCGAGGCACCGGACTGCCGGCGCGCCTTCGTCGACCTGTCCCGGAACCGCTCGCGGCGGTACTGCGACAGCCGCACCTGCGGAAACCGCCTCCACGTGGCCGCGTACCGGGCGCGCCGCAAGGAGGCGGCGGGCTGACGCCCGGCGCCGGGCCGCGGGGCTGTGGAGGGTGTCGATGCCGACGCGGCCCCGGCGGGTGGCGCCGGGTACCGCGGGTAAGGCTCACAGCAGCAGCAGATCGTGCAACGAGGCCATGAGCAGCAGACTCCCGATCACCGCCAGGAAGATCATCAGCGGTGGCTGGGAGAGGGCGAAGAGGCAACCACGTGGCTCGTCCTGCCGGGGATGTGGCTCATCCTGCGGCGGTGCGGGGTCGCTCTGTTTCGTCGTGTCCAGCATCTCGCGGCGATGATGACGCAGTCCCCCCGCCGGGCGCGATCAGCGGCCTCGTTCCGTGCGGGAGTGCACCGATTCCGCGAGGTCCGGTTCAGGTTGTGATCACTTCCGCGCACCGGCGGACCCACTGTGACGATTCGGCCCCGGGCGGGGCCGCCTTCATATGCCGTGCTTCTTGAGAATGGCCTCGATGTCGCTGAAGTCGTCGTCGCGGGACGCCGTCGCCGGCCTGGTCGCCGGGCGGGAGCCCTGGCTCAGGGAAGGCGCCGAGGCGGCGGGGGCCACCGTGTCGGGCCGGTCGGCGGCGCGCGCCGCCGCCCTGCGCTCCTTGCGGGTGCCGCCGCGACGGCGCTCCACGGCTCGTGTGGTCATGAAGAGCACCCATGCGAGGCCGAGCACACCGAACCCGGCCCAGGCCGTCGGGCTGAACGCGGTGTCGGCCAGCCACTCGACGACCCCGGTCATCACGAGGCCGATCGGGACGAGGGAGTAGGCGGCGACACGGACCGCGGCGAGGTACCGCTTGCGGTACGCCGTGACGATCGCAATGCCCAGGCCTGCCGCGGACACGGCGGAGCAGACGGTCTCGGCAATCATCCGGTCCTCCAGGCGTGGCGCGGTCGGGTCGGGTCACTTCGTCCCTTCCATCCTGCACCCGCCGCACCCCGCCGGGCCATGCTCCGGCCCGACATCAGGGACATCTCCGGGTCACCTCCTCCGCAGGTGCCGGTGCGGGCTGCGCCTCCGGCCGCGGCTGCTGGGAGACTGTCGGCATGAGCGACTCCTCCCCCGACCGTTCCGCCGCCCCCGTCCTCGAGGTCTGGTGCGACCTCCAGTGCCCGGACTGCCGTACCGCGCTGGACGATCTCCATGCCTTGCGCGCCCGCTACGGCGACCGGCTGGAGCTGCGGCTGCGGCACTTCCCGCTGGAGAAGAACAAGCACGCCTTCGCCGCCGCCCAGGCCGCGGAGCAGGCGTGGGAGCAGGGCCGGGGATGGCCGTACGCCGAAGCCCTGCTGGGGCGGGTCGAGGAGCTGGCCCGTAAGGGCGAACCCTTCCTGGTCGAGATGGCCCGGGAACTGGGCCTGGACGCCGAGGAGTTCGACACCGCGCTGATCGACGGCCGGCACATCCTGATCGTGGACGCCGACCAGGCCGAGGGCAAGGCGATCGGTGTGACCGGCACCCCGACGTACGTCATCGGCGGGGAGCGGCTCGACGGCGGCAAGAGCCAGGAGGGGCTGCGCGAGCGGATCGAGGAGATCGCGGACCGGCTGCTGGCCGGGCAGGAGCACTGATAGCCCTCGCCCGGCCGGCGGCTCCGGGCCGCTACAGCAGCGGTTTGTACAGGGCGTACCGTTCGGTCTCGTAGCCGAGTGAGGCGTAGAGCCGTTCGGCCGGGGTGTTGCCCGCGAAGACATTGAGGCCGAGGGTCCGCCTGCCCTCGGCGATGGTCTGGGCCTCGGCCAGCAGCATCAGGGTGCGGCCGTGGCCCTCCCCCCGGTGGGCGGCGTCGGTCTCGACGTCGAAGACGAAGGCGCTGCTCTCGCGCACCGCGAGCCACAGCGTTCCCACGGGCGTCCCCAGGTGTTCGACGACGCTGATGAGCATGCCCGGGGTGGCGAGGCCGTCGGGCAGCAGGGTCGCGTGGTCGCGCTCGGACTTGACCCGGGCCTCGGCCTCCGGGACGCCCCGGTCGATCCAGCTGCGCGCGTAGTGCTCCTTGCCCTTCTCCAGCCAGGGGCCGAACTCCGCCTCGGTCATGGGCCGGGCACGGCTGCCCTCCGGCAGCTCGGGCGGGGTGTCGCCGAGCTGCTTCTCCATGCCGCGGTTGCGGACGACGTAGCCGAGCGCCGTGGCGAGCCGGAGCCCGGCCTCGGACGTGGCCGGGACCACGGCCTCGATGCGACGGCACCCCCAGCCGCGCGCCACCTCCTCGGCGGCGAGCGCTGCGACCGTGCCACGGCCCCGCCTGCGATCCGCTTCGTCGATGTGCAGCTTCGTGATCCGGGCCACCGCGGTGCCGAACACGGGATGCGTGTCGAGGTGTATCGCCCCTACGGGACGGCTGTTCACACATACCTGGTAGCGGCGTGAGCGCGTCCCGTCGGCGTTCTGCTGAAGCGGCTCGGTCGGCCGCAGGGTCGTGGTCATCAGGGGTGTTCTACCCGCAACCACGGTCCCGGTCAGCCGATTTCGCCGACACTGTCAGGGGTCGAGGTCGTGCCCGGCGCGCTCCTCGAAGATCCGCATGGCCTTGGCGGTCACCGGGCCCGGCGCGCCGGGCAGCTCACGGCCGTCGACGCGGTGCACGGCCTGCACGTCCCGCAGGGTGGACGTCAGGAAGACCTCGTCGGCCCGCTCCAGGACGTCCAGCGGCAGGTCGGTCTCCCTGGCGCCGGTCCATTCGGCCGTCAGCGCACGGGTGATGCCCGCGAGGCAGCCCGAGGCGAGCGGCGGGGTGTGGATCTCGCCGTCGAGGACGACGAAGACGTTCGACCCGGTGCCCTCGCACAGCTGCCCCACGGTGTTGCCGAACAGTGCCTCCGACGCGCCCTGTTCACGGGCCCGGGCGAGAGCGACGACGTTCTCGGCGTACGAGGTGGTCTTGAGACCGGTGAGCGCACCGCGCTCGTTTCGGGTCCAGGGGACCGTGATCACGGCGGTGGAGTCGGGGCGGCGGGTCGTCTCGCCGAGGGCGACGACGAGGGTCGGGCCGTGCTCGCCGCGGTCGGATCCGAGCGGGCCGTGGCCGCCGGTGTAGGTGATGCGGAGGCGGCCGAGCGGCGCGGGGTTGGCGTCGAGGACGGCGGCGCAGGCGCGGCGCACCTCGTCGTGGTCCGGATCCGGCAGGCCGAGGCCGCGCGCGGAGCGGGTCAGCCGGTCGAGGTGCCGGGTGAGCGCGAACGGCCGGCCGGCCACGGCCTTGACCGTCTCGAAGATGCCGTCGCCCACGGTCAGCCCGTGGTCGAAGACGGAGACGCGGGCGGACTCGGTGTCCTGCAGCCCGCCGTCGAGCCAGATCTTCACGTCAGGTCCTCTCCACTCACCTCGTACGTTCCCGACGCTATCGCGAGCAGCCGGGCCGCCTTGAGCTCGGTCTCCCGCCACTCCCCTTCGGGATCGGAGCCCCAGGTGATGCCGGCGCCGGTGCCGAAGCGCAGTACGCCATCGGCCCGGTCGATCCAGAAGGTGCGGATGCCGACGGCCAGCTCTCCGGTTCCCCGGTCGGCGTCGACCCAGCCGATCCCGCCGCAGTACGGCCCCCGGGGCGCCGTCTCCAGCGCGTCGATGATCCGCAGGGCGCTGGACTTGGGCGCGCCCGTGACCGAGCCGGGCGGAAAGGCGGCGCCGAGCAGCTCGGGCCAGCCGGCCCCGTCCGCCAGCTCGCCGCGGACCGTCGAGACGAGGTGGACCAGCCCGGGGTGCTTCTCGACGGCACACAGGTCGGGCACCGTAACGCTGCCCGTGGCGCACACCCGTCCGATGTCGTTGCGGACCAGGTCCACGATCATCACGTTCTCGGCGAAGTCCTTCTCCAGCAGGTCCGCCTCGGTCCGGCCGGTGCCCTTGATCGGCCCGGACGCGACGACCCGGCCCTCGCGCCGCAGGAACAGTTCCGGGGAGGCCGTGGCGATCTCGACGCCGTGCCCGGGTAGGCGGATCGTTCCTGCATAGGGCGCCGGGTTGCCGTGGGCCAGCAGTGCGGTGAGGGCGTCCACGTCGGCGCCGGGTGCGACGGGCGCGGACAGCACCCGGCACAGGTTCGCCTGGTAGACCTCGCCGGCCGCGATGTGGTCGCGGATCCGTCGTACGGCGGCCGTGTACGCGGCGCGGTCGAGCGAGGACGTCCAGTCACCGGCGGCCGGTCCGCGCCATGCGCCGGGCACGGGAGCCGGTACGTCCGCCGCCCGGACCTCCGCGAAGCGGGCGCAGGTCAGACGGCCCTCGAAGTCGGCACAGACGGCCCAGAAGCCGCTGGAGTCCAGGGCCTCGGGATCGTCGGTGACGTCGAGGAGCCCGGTGGCGACGCGGTCGCCGAAGCGGGCGAGAGGAGGGAGGTCGAGCACGCAGTCGAGTCTATGGCGGGGGCCCTGCGGGTGACCGGGGGATGTCCTGTCAGGCGGTCCTGTGACCCACCTGAGCAGGGCAAGCGCAGCACGCTGCACAAACGCGTTTTTGTGCTGGCCCCGGAATCCGCTAGAGTTCAACACGTCGCCGGGCCGCGAAGGCGGACCGAAACGACAGGCGGACGTAGCTCAGTTGGTAGAGCGCAACCTTGCCAAGGTTGAGGTCGCGAGTTCGAACCTCGTCGTCCGCTCGTAGGAAGAGGGGGCTTCCCGGCCCCCTACACTCCTGGTGGAGTGGCCGAGAGGCGAGGCAACGGCCTGCAAAGCCGTCTACACGGGTTCAAATCCCGTCTCCACCTCCAAGGACGATTAGCTCAGCGGGAGAGCGCTTCCCTGACACGGAAGAGGTCACTGGTTCAATCCCAGTATCGTCCACTGGATCCCCCGGGATCCCAGCCCGCGCGATTAGCTCAGCGGGAGAGCGCTTCCCTGACACGGAAGAGGTCACTGGTTCAATCCCAGTATCGCGCACGCAGTGCCCATGATCCGCCGCACTCGGTGTTCATGGTCCCGAGGACGATTAGCTCAGCGGGAGAGCGCTTCCCTGACACGGAAGAGGTCACTGGTTCAATCCCAGTATCGTCCACACCACAAGGAGCCCCCGGCCGTTCGCGGCCGGGGGCTTCTGTGATGTCACGGCTCAGGACGAGAACAGCATCCGGCCGAAGCTCTTGTTGCGGTGGTGACCGTGGTGGCCGTGATGACCGTGGCCGCCGTGCGGGGCACCCCAGGCGGGGGCCGGAGGGGCGGGGTAGGCCTGCGGGGCGGGCGGGGGCGGCGGGGCGGCCTGGGACCACTGGGCCTCAAGGCGGGTCAGGGACTCCAGCTCGCCGTAGTCGAGAAAGATCCCGCGGCACCCGCTGCACTGCTCGATCTGGACACCGTTGCGGTTGTACGTGTGCATCGGCGCACGGCACTTCGGACACTGCATGGTCGTTCAACTCCTCGCCGGTCGGTCCTGCTTCACATCTCGCCAGGACAGACTCTGTCCCGCTGTGCTCGGTTGCACCCTACTTCGCGTGTTCCTGCACCAACTGGGGCGGGACGGTAGCCATTCGGTCACAGGCGTCCACAACCGTCTGCTCCACCTCGTCCAACGGGCGCCCGGCCGCAACCGCCTTGGCGACGGCCCGGGCCGCGGTCTGCGCGGTGAGGGCACGCGCGGGGACGTCGAGGGCGGGCCAGGGGTCGCCCTCGACGGGGACGGCCGGGCCGCCGGCCTCCCGATAGGCGGTGAGGAACCGGGTCCATGCGCCGGGCGGGAGCAGACCACAGGCATACCAGGCGGCGGGGCGGGCGAGGTCCCAGGCGGGGACACCGACGCCGAGGTCGTCCACGTCTATCAGCAGCCAGGGCCCGTCGGCTGCGGGGTGTCGTACGAGCTGGCCGAGATGGAGGTCGCCGTGGCAGAGGGTGGCGGTGTGCGGCATCGGGGCCTCGGCCCGGGCCCAGGGCGGGAGGGTGGCCCAGGCGCGCAGGACGGGTGCGACCGCCGGGTGCGGTCCGGCCTCTCGGAGCCGGGCGACGGCCCGGGCCGCTTTGGCGGGGCCGCGCATGACGGGCAGGCCTTCCGGAGCCGGGCTGCGGTGGAGACGGGCGAGGAGTGCGGCGGCGGCTTCCCAGGGTGCGGCGTCCGGGTCGTCGGGATCCACCGGCGTGCCGTACGGCCAGAACGTCACCAGGCGGCCGTGCAGGTCGACCGGGGTGGGATCCAGTGGGGGCAGGAGGATGCCGGGGTGGCGGGCGGCGAGGGTGAGGCGGCCGGTGAGCTCGGCGGGGGTCGCGTCCAGGGGGTGGGCCTTCGCGACGGTGTCCGCATGGCGTACGACAGTGCCGTCCGGGCGGTCCGCGAGCGTGGCCGCGCCGCAGGGGCAGGCCGGTGAGCGGGCGTGGGCGGTGGCTCGGGCCTGGGCGGTGAGGCCGGTCAGGAGCGGGCCGGGGGCGGAGTTCACCGGGTGAGAGTACGCGCAGACGGGAGCCGGCTGGAGGGGGGACGGGTCCGTTCCGGGTGCTCCGTGCCGGGGCAAAGCAATGCCGGCGCAGCTCCCCAGCTGCGCCGGCATTTTTTGCCGTCCGCCGCACCCCCGTCCCCACGGGGTTTCATGGTCGGGATGTCCCCGCCCGGACCGCTCTTCCGGGCCTGGGGTCGCCGCTCAGCGCCCCAGCATCTCGCCCACGGACGACGCCTGTGTGGCCACTGTCTCCCACCCGTCGAAGACGAGGAGGAGCAGGACCGCCAGGGGAAGGGCCATCAGGGTCGCCACCAGCGGGTGGCGACGGCCCTGGCGGCGGGGGCGGAACGCGGCGGCGTACACCTTGCGTCCCTCCTCGCGGAGCAGTGTCCGCGGAGCCGTCTGGGCCATGGTCCCTCTCCTGACCTGTATCGGTTGTCGTTGGCAGCGGCGGGCGTCTGACCTCGGGGGACGAGTGCTGCACCCGCCGCTTGACCTCAAATCTAGGTGTCCGGCCCTTTCCCGGCGTCATGCCCTCGTACCGATTGCCGGGCCTCCCGGAGGATGAGCCGCCACCTGCGATGTACTCCCCTGGGTGGAGACGGGGACGCACGTCTCAGGGTCTTCCCCGAGGGGGCGCCCGGATCAGCCCTCTTTGTCCGAGCTCTCCTCCCGCGGAATCGGCTGTTCCACCAGGGCCAGCACCCGATTCGCCATGAAGCGGGCGGTACGTACAACCGTCCCGCTTCGGGTGACTTCGCTCACTTCCACGACACCTCGGCGTACCGCCGTCTCCACCCTGCGGCCCGCCCTGCTCGCCACCACCTCATACGTGCGCGTCGTGTCTCCCGCGTCCACGACTATCTCCACACGGTCACCCTTCACAGGACCAATCCCCCTTCTGCGACGGGTGGTTGGGATCACTCACCACGCGAAGTCCGCCTCTTCGCGCCCTCCCTGACCACCTTTCAAGTCTCCCACCCACCACTGACAATCCATCACCCTGAGAGGGCGCGGCCTCTGCGCGCGGGCGGCCGTGGAAACGTAAGCTGTGGCTCGTCACAGGACCGGGCAGCGGGGATGAACATGGCGATGATGCGCCTGAGGCGCGAGGACCCGCGCGTCGTCGGCTCGTTCAAGCTTCACAGACGGCTCGGCGCGGGCGGGATGGGCGTGGTCTACCTGGGCTCCGACAAGAAGGGGCAGCGGGTCGCGCTCAAGGTCATCCGCCCTGACCTGGCGGAGGATCAGGAGTTCCGTTCGCGGTTCGCCCGTGAGGTGTCGGCGGCGCGGCGGATCCGCGGCGGCTGCACGGCCCGGCTGGTGGCCGCCGACCTCGACGCGGATCGGCCCTGGTTCGCCACGCAGTACGTGCCCGGCCCCTCCTTGCACGACAAGGTCGCGGCCGAGGGCCCGCTCGGCGCGGCCGACGTCGCGGCCGTCGGTGCCGCCCTGTCGGAGGGCCTGGTCGCGGTGCACGAGGCCGGGGTGGTGCACCGGGATCTGAAGCCGTCGAACATCCTGCTGTCCCCGAAGGGGCCGCGGATCATCGACTTCGGCATCGCCTGGGCGACCGGCGCCTCGACGCTCACCCACGTCGGCACGGCGGTCGGCTCGCCCGGCTTCCTCGCGCCGGAGCAGGTGCGCGGGGCGGCCGTCACACCGGCCACGGACGTCTTCTCGCTCGGTGCCACGCTCGCGTACTCCTCAATGGGCGACTCGCCCTTCGGGCACGGCAGTTCCGAGGTGATGCTGTACCGCGTGGTGCACGAGGAGCCGCAGCTGCACGGCGTGCCCGACGCACTGGCCCCGCTCGTCCGGGCGTGCTTGGCGAAGGACCCCGAGGAGCGGCCCAGCACGCTCCAACTGTCGTTGCGGCTCAAGGAGATCGCGGCCCGGGAGTCCCAGGACCTCGCCGGTGTCCGGCCGCCCGCGCCCCGTGGTGCCGAGACCGAGCGGCTCGCCGACACCTACCCCGAGCGCACCCGGCGTCCGCAGGGGCAGCAGGGTGCCGGGACGTCCGGGGCGCAGCGGGGCCGGGGCACTCCCCCGCCGCGGGGGTCGGCTCCCTCCCGGGACGGCCATCCGTCGCCGGACGGCCCGGCCTCCCAGAGCGGGTCCGGTTCGCGCGGCGGAGCCCGGCCGGGCGGGAGCGGGAACCGGTCGACGGGGGGCGGAAACCGCGGCAGGACTCCGGTGCGCGGTTCCGGCGCCCCGCGCGGCGGGACCCCGTCGCGGTCCGGGTCGCGGCCGACGCCCACCGGGCGCAACGGGCCACGGTCGGCCAGCGGCAGCCGTCCCGCCCCGCACAGCGGCACCGGGCGTCCGGCGTCCCGGAGCACGGGGACCGGGCTGCGGCCCGCCAATCCCCGGTTGCTGCGGCAGCGGCTGTTCGTGTTCGTCGTAGTGACGCTGCTGGTGGCGGTCGGTATCGCGCTGGTGCAGGGGTGTCAGGGGCCGGCGCGGGGGCTCGGCGGCGACGGAGGCGGAGCACGGCAGGAGCGCGTCCAGCCGTACGACCGTCCTCAAGACTTCTAGCCGTGTGACGACGGCCCGCCGGCCGGCGGGCCGTCAGAGCTCCGGCAGGATCCGCTCGAAGAACTCCCGGTCGCCGGCGAAGACCGGGTCCAGGGCCAGGAACTGCCGCGGGGTGACCCAGCGGGTCTCGGCGACCTCGTGCGGGTCGGGGACCACCTCGCCCGTGTCGGCGCGGGCGGTCCACCAGTGGAGCCGGAAGCGGTGGTCGTCGGTCTCCGACTCCCAGACCTTCGCCTCCGGTACGACGGTGAGGCCGACCTCCTCGCGGACCTCCCGGACGACCGCCTGCTCCTGGGTCTCGCCCGGCTCGACCTTGCCGCTGAGCGGCTGCCAGTAGCCGGGGCGGGCGACCCCGGGGCCGCGCCGGATCGCGAGCAGGCGTTCACCGCGCAGGAGTACGGCTACGACGGCCTCGCGCTGTTCCATGTGCCGCCCCTAGGTCTGGGGCCGGCCGGTGGCCACGGCGTAGAAGGCGACGGCTGCCGCCGCGCCGACGTTGAGGGAGTCGACGCCGTGGGACATGGGGATGCGGACCCATTCGTCGGCGGCGACCAGGGCCTGGGTGGAGAGGCCGTCGCCCTCCGCGCCGAGCATGAGGGCGACGCGGTCCATGGTGTGCGGGGCGGCCTCGTCGAGGGGCCGGGCCTTCTCGTCGGGGGTGAGGGCGAGGAGGGTGAAGCCCGCCTCGCGGACCGACTCCAGGCCCTTGGGCCAGGTGTCCAGGCGGGCGTACGGGACGGAGAAGACCGCGCCCATGGAGACCTTCACGCTGCGGCGGTACAGGGGGTCGGCGCAGTCCGGGGAGAGCAGAACGGCGTCCATGCCGAGGGCCGCGGCCGAGCGGAAGATGGCGCCGATGTTGGTGTGGTCGTTGACCGACTCCATGATGACGACCCGGCGGGCGGTCCGGAGCAGGTCGGCGGCGGTGGGCAGGGGTTTGCGCTGCATGGACGCGAGCGCGCCGCGGTGCACGTGGTAGCCGGTGACCTGCTCGGCGAGCTCCGGGCTGACGGCGTAGACCGGGGCGGGAAGTTCGTCGATGACGTCGCGCATGACGTCGACCCACTTGGCCGAGAGCAGCATGGACCGCATCTCGTAGCCGGCCTCCTTGGCCCTTCTGATGACCTTCTCGCCCTCGGCGATGAACAGTCCCTCGGCGGGTTCGCGCTTGCGGCGCAGCTCCACGTCGGTCAGGCCGGTGTAGTCGCGCAGACGCGGGTCGTCGGGATCCTCGATGGTGATGAGATCGGCCACAGGGTGATACTGCCTTGTCCTGGGTGCGGTGCCAACGGCTCGGTACGGGTTGTGTTACCCGGGGTTACTTTCGGGGCGCGGGGGTCGCGGGGCCGACCCTCACGACCTCGCCGATGACGATGACCGCCGGGGGCTTCACGTCCTCGGTCCGCACGGTCTCCGCGACCGTCGCGAGCGTGGCGTCGACGCGGCGCTGGCCGGCCGTCGTGCCTTCCTGGACCAGGGCGACGGGTGCGTCCGGGGACTTGCCGTGGACGATGAGCGTCTCGGCGACCTTGCCGATCGTGCTGACGCCCATGAGGATCACCAGGGTGCCGGTCAGCTTGGCCAGGGACGGCCAGTCGACCAGGGAGCGCTCGTCGTCGGGGGCGATGTGGCCGCTGACCACGGTGAACTCGTGGGCGACGCCCCGGTGGGTCACCGGGATGCCGGCGGCGCCCGGGACCGAGATGGAGCTGGAGATGCCGGGCACGACCGTGCACGGGATGCCGGCCTCGGCCAGGGCCTGGACCTCCTCCATGCCGCGCCCGTAGACGAAGGGGTCGCCGCCCTTGAGCCGGACGACCGACTTGCCCTTGCGGGCGTGCTCGATCAGGGCGTCGTTGATGGCTTCCTGCGCCATGAACCTGCCGAAGGGCAGCTTCGCCGCGTCGATCACCTCGACGCCCGGGGACAGTTCGGCGAGCAGGTCGCGCGGGCCGAGGTGGTCGGTGATGACCACGTCGGCCTCGGCGAGCAGACGGCGGCCGCGCACGGTGATCAGGTCCGGATCGCCGGGTCCGCCGCCGACCAGGGCGACGCCGGGGGTGCGGGTGCGGTGGTGCGGGGCGACCAGCGTGCCGTCGCGCAGGCCCTCGACGACGGCGTCGCGGATGGCGGCGGTGTGGCGGGGGTCGCGCCCCTTGGCGTCGGTGGTGAGGACGGCGACGGTGACGCCCTC
Source organism: Streptomyces qaidamensis (assembly GCF_001611795.1). Lineage (NCBI taxonomy): Bacteria > Bacillati > Actinomycetota > Actinomycetes > Kitasatosporales > Streptomycetaceae > Streptomyces > Streptomyces qaidamensis. The sequence continues at coordinate 1,779,169 of NZ_CP015098.1, forward strand.
GCTGTGGCCGGTGGCCGGGGTCCAGGCGGTGGCCTGGTCGGCGTCGTCGGAGCGGACGCACCAGACGCGGTGGCGATCGGCCTCGGCGGAGGCGGCGGTGTTGGCGTCGGGGTCGCTGGTGGCGATGAGGGCGTACCAGGCGTCCGCGAGGTCGCCCTCCTCGTACGGGCGACGGTGCCAGGTGATCTCGCCGGCGTCCGCCATGGCCTCGACGGAGGGGGTGGCCTCGGGGGACACCAGGAGGACGTCCGCGCCCGCCGCGATCAGTGCCGGAAGGCGGCGCTGGGCGACCTGGCCGCCGCCGAGGACGACCACGCGACGGCCGGTGAGGCGGAGGCCTACGGGGTAGGCGGGGTGTTCGGCCATGAGGTGAGGCTCCTGTTGCGGCGGTGTTCGATGCCCTGACGTGCGGATTTTAGTGGGCAGGGGGGAGGGCGGCGCGGGTGGTCCGGTGACTGGGCACCCCGCCCGTCTGCCGGGGCGTGGGCCGTGGGCGGGCGTTTTGTCGTGCGGGACGGCCGCCCACGGCATCACATCGGCTGCGGGAGCCCTACTTCTCGGTCACGCCCGCCGAATCGAACGTCGCCACCTCGTGCATCGCCCTGGCCGTGCTCTGGACCAGCGGGAGGGCGAGCAGGGCGCCGGTGCCCTCGCCGAGGCGGAGGTCGAGGTCGACCAGGGGGCGCAGGCCCAGCTTGTTGAGGGCGGCGACGTGGCCCGGCTCGGCGCTGCGGTGGCCCGCGATGCACGCGGCCAGGACCTCGGGGGCGATCGCGCGGGCGACCAGGGCGGCGGCTCCGGCGCTGACGCCGTCCAGGATGACCGGCGTACGCAGGGAGGCGCCGCCGAGGAGGAGGCCGACGATGGCGGCGTGCTCGAAACCGCCGATCGCGGCGAGCACGCCGATCGGGTCGGCCGGGTCCGGCTGGTGGAGTTCCAGGGCGCGGCGCACGACCTCGGTCTTGCGGGCGAGGGTCTCGTCGTTGATGCCCGTGCCCCGGCCCGTCACCTCGGCCGGGTCGGCGCCCGTGAAGACGGAGATCAGGGCGGCGGACGCGGTGGTGTTCGCGATGCCCATCTCGCCGGTCAGCAGGGCCTTGTTGCCGGCGGCGACCAGGTCGCGGGCGGTCTCGATGCCGACCTCGATGGCCTGCCTGGCCTCCTCGCGGGTCATCGAGGGGCCGGTCGTCATGTCGGACGTGCCGGCCCGGATCTTGCGGGGCAGCAGGCCCGGGGTGGCCGGGAGGTCGGCGGCGACGCCCACGTCCACGATGCAGACCTCGGCACCGACCTGGGTGGCGAAGGCGTTGCAGACGGCACCGCCGCCGAGGAAGTTGGCCACCATCTGGGCCGTGACCTCCTGCGGCCAGGGGGTGACGCCCTGGGCGTGCACTCCGTGGTCGCCCGCGAAGATCGCGACGGCCGCGGGTTCCGGGATGGGCGGCGGGCACTGGCGGGACAGGCCGGACAGCTGCGCGGAGATGATCTCCAGCATGCCCAGCGCTCCGGCCGGCTTGGTCATACGCTTCTGGCGCTCCCACGCCTCGCCGAGCGCCTTGGCGTCCAGCGGGCGAATCTGCGCGACGGTCTCGGCGAGCAGGTCGTGGGGTTCCTCTCCGGGCAGGGCACGGCGGCCGTATGTCTCTTCGTGCACGGCCCAGGACAAGGGGCGGCGCTTGGACCAGCCGGCCTGCAACAGCTCGGGCTCGTCCGGGAACTCGTCGACGTAGCCGACGCACAGGTAGGCGATGATCTCCAGGTGCTCGGGCAGACCGAGGGCGCGGACCATCTCGCGCTCGTCGAAGAAGCTGACCCAGCCGACGCCGAGGCCCTCGGCGCGGGCGGCGAGCCACAGGTTCTCCACGGCCAGGGCCGCCGAGTACGGGGCCATCTGGGGCTGGGTGTGGCGGCCGAGGGTGTGCCGGCCGCCACGGGTCGGGTCGGCGGTGACCACGATGTTCACCGGCGTGTCGAGGATGGCCTCGATCTTCAGTTCCTTGAACTGCTTCGCCCGGCCCTTGGGCAGGGACTTCGCGTAGGCGTCGCGCTGGCGCATGGCCAGTTCGTGCATCGCGCGCCGGGTGTCGGCGGAACGGATGACGACGAAGTCCCACGGCTGCGAGTGGCCGACGGAGGGCGCGTGGTGGGCGGCCTCCAGGACGCGGAGCAGCACCTCGTGCGGGATGGGGTCACTGCGGAAGCCGTTGCGGATGTCGCGGCGTTCGCGCATGACCTTCAGGACGGCCTCGCGCTCGGCGGGGTCGTAGCCGGGGGCCGCGGGGCCGGTGGACTGTCGGGCTTGTGCCACTGCGGCCGCACTCTCTTCTCGGCGTTCCTGGTCGGCGATGTCTTCCTGTTCGGCGGCCCGGGTGTCCAGGTCGTCGGCGTTCTGGGCGAGTTCGGCGTCGCCGTCGCGCGGAGCCGGGACCGTGGCCGCGGGTGCGGGGGGCTCCAGCGTCTCGGGCGCCGCCGGCTGGGACCGCTGCGGGCCCTGCACCGGGTGCCCGGCCTGCTCTGCCTGCCCCGCCTGCTCCTGCGCGGCCGGGGCGGGGAGTACGACGGTGACGTCCTCGCTGGGCGCCGGGGCGTCGGGGGCGGCTCCCTGAGAGGCGGGGGCGAGCTCGGCGGCTTCGGCGACGGGGGTGGCTGCGGCCGGATCGGGGGCCTGAGCCGGGGCCGGCGCTTCGGCGGCGGGGGCGGATGCGAGGGGCGCGGGAGCCTCGGGGGCCGAAGGTGCCTCGGGCGCCTCGGGTGCTTGAGCGGGTGCGGCGGCCTCGGTGGGCGTCGGTTCCGGGGAGGGCTGAGCCAGGGTGGTCACCTCCGGGGCGGTCACCTCCGGGGCGGTCTCCGGCGTGGCGGCGTCGGGGGCGGCCTCGGCATCTGCGTCGGCCGGCGCTGCGGCCTGGGCTGCCGGGTCCGGTGTCGGGGCCGGGGCGGCGACGGTCTCCGCCGCCGGGGCCGGGCCCGGGGTGGCGACGGACTCGGCGGCCGGTTCCGGGGCAGGTACAGCGGCAGCGGCAGGTTCGGCGGGTGGAACGGGCGCGGGTGCTTCCTGGCCGACCGGCTCGGCGGGTGTGGCCGGCAGTTCCTGGGCGACCGGCTGGGCGGGTGTGGCCGGCGGTTCCTGTGCGACCGGCTGGGCAGCAGGAGCGGCCGGTTCCTGTGCGACCGGCTGGGCAGCAGGAGCGGCCGGTTCCTGGACGACCGGCTCGGCTGCCGGGGCGGCGGTGACCTGGCCGGGGGCTTCCGGGACAGGAACGGTGGGCTGCGGAACCATCGCCTCGGGCTCCTGCGCGACCGCGGCCGGCGCGGCGTCAGTTCCCGCAGAGGGCTGGGGTGCAGCCTCTTCGGCGGTGACCTCCGGCTCCGGCACGACGGCCTCGGAGGCCGCCGTGTCCGGGCCCGGTGCGGCGGCCTCGGGGACAACGCCCGCTGCCGGCACCTGCGCAACGGGCTCCGGGGCTGCTACGTCGGGTGCGTGAACGGCGGCGGCCGGTACCTGGGCGGGGGCCTCTCCACCGGTGGCCACGGGCGGAGTGACGACGGCGGACTCCGGGGCCACTGCGGCCTCAGGGAACGGGACCGCTTCCGGAACCTGACCGGCCTCCGGAGCAGGAGCCGGTGCGGCGGCCTGCTCGGCGACTGTCACCGGGACCTGGTCGCCGGCGGCGTCCGACGCGGGAAGCTCTGAAGAAACACCGACAGGTTCACCGCCCTGCGCAGCGCCGTCCACGGCGGGCCCGGGCTCCGACGCCGACGGCACAACAGCTGCCGGGGCGGCCACGGTCCCGGGCTGGGCGGCGGCCGCTCCGGCCGCCACCGCGTCCACGTCTGGCTCCGCGGGGTCTGCCCCCGGTACGGGCATGACCTGCTCCACGGCGGCCACTTGGGCTCCGTCCGGGCCGGCGCCCGCACCCGCGGGGCCGGACTCGGCCGGCTGACCGGCCTCGGCCTCGGCTGCGGCTGCGGCTGCGGCTGCCCGACCTTCGACCGGGCCGACGCCCGGACCGACGGGGTCGCCCGTGTGGGCCTGCCCGGCCTCGGCCGGCGCCGGAGGTGTCGTGTGGCTGGTCTCCGTCATCACACTCGCCGCGACCGCCTGGGCCGTCCCCGGCGGTTCCGCTGCCGTCGGCTCCGCGGCCGGAACAACCGTTTCCGCAGGCGCCGCCCCGGCGCTCACCGGGGCCGGGGCCGTGGCTGTGGCCGGTACGCCCCAGGAGGCGGCGGGCTGCGTGGGCATCTCGGGTGCCCGGGGGCCGTCGAGGTACTCGGGGCCCGCTGCGGACGGCACCGGCTGGCGCACGGGCGCGTCCGCGGGGCCGCGGTCGGCGAGGGAGCGGACCGGACTGGCGGAGCTGTTGGGCAGCGGCGGGCCGAGGTGCAGGGGCCTGCGCGGGGTGACGGGCGGGATCGGCGGCGGGTCGGGCAGACGGACGCCGCCGAGGTCGACCGACCCGCTGTCGCGGCCGGAGATCTCGTGCGGGCCCGGCTGGTGCACGGTCTCGAGGACCGGCTCGGGCGCGGGCGGGGGGACCTCGTTGCCCCAGGCGCCCTGGGCGCCCGGCAACAGCAGCAGGTCTTCGTCCTCGGCCTCGGCGGTGGTCTCGGAGAGGTAGGTGTACGCACCGGGCGCGGGGGCGCCCGGCTGCTCCACCATGCCTGCACTCTCCGGCAGCCCCTCGCCCGGGACCTGGCCGGTGTCGGTCATGCGTACCCCTCGCCCATCGGTTAGTGCTCCTACGACCTGCTCGCCCGGAACGGCGCACCGACCGCCCCGCAGTGAAGAACGAGCGTGCGTCCCCAGCGGCACGAACGGTCCGCCCCGAAAAGGCGACAAAGCCATTCACTGGCATTGTCGCGGCCGTACCACCCTCACGGCAGCTTGATCCGCGACGGTTCCGCTGTGGACTGCGCCACGTTGCGCGCCCTCCGGTTCTGCCGTACCACACACACCCCAAAACGGGCGCGTTTTCCGGACATTGGCCGACGAAGCGCCGGGCGTCCTTGTGCGGTGCAGCGATCGGCCAGCCTACCGCGCGCAGTACGACAAGCCGATCACGGGGACGGCGGCGGGATCAGGCGCTGCGCCGCGGGAGCACGCCGCTGAGCAGGAACGCGACGCTCCGTTCCTTCTCCGTCCAAGCCCTGGTGTCGAGTTCGACGGACTGCAGCAGAGCGCACTCGACGGCGTAGCCGTGCTCGGTGAGGTCGCGGCCGATGAGTTCGGCGGCGTCGCGGGTGGCGGCGTGCGTGACGATGCGCTGCGGGCGCCGGTCGGCGACCGCCGAGACGACGGCCGCTCCCCCGCCGCCGACCCGGACGACATCGGGTTCGGGGAGGTTCTCCAGGATGTGCGGGGCGGTGCCGTGCACGATCTGGAGCTGGACGCCGAGGCGGCGGGCGGCGGCGTCGGTGCGGGCACAGGCTGCCCGGTCCCCGTCGACGGCGAGCACGGCGGCGCCGGCGCGGGCGGCCTCGACGGCGAAGGCGCCGCTGCCGCAGCCGATGTCCCAGACGAGGTCGCCGACGCGGGGGCCGAGGCGGGCGAGTTGGGAGGCGCGCAGCAGCTGGGTCTCGCCCTCGCCGAGGTCCGCGCCGTAGGCGTCGGCGGGCAGGGTCCAGCCGCGTGGTCCGGCGGACGGGTCGCGGCCGGAGATCCAGCCGCCGGCCTCTCCCGCCGTGCCCGGCCGGGCCGGGCCGCCCAGGACGATGACGACGTTGGGGTCGCGCCAGGTGTAATCGGCGGCCTTGTCGGAGGTGACGACGGTGACCCGCTCGCGGGTGGTGCCGAGTTCCTCACAGATGACGAAGGAGCGGTGGACTCCTTCGAGGAGCAGACCGAGTTCGGCGGGGCCGGCGCCGGGTGAGGTGAGGACCGCGACCTTGGTGTGGGCGCGGCATACGTTGACGGCGCGTCGCAGCGTGCGGGGGTGTGCGGCGACCACTTGTGCGTCGTCCCAGGGCATACCGGCGCGAGCGAAGGCGGCGGCGACGGAGGAGACGGCGGGGACGACCTCCACCTCAAGGCCGAACTCGGGGGCGCGCAGGGTGCGTACGACGCCGAAGAAGCCGGGGTCGCCGTCGGCGAGCACGACGGCCGTGCCGCGGTGGCCGGCGATGCGGCGGGCGGCGAGGGCGACGCTGCCGAGGCGGATGCGCTCGGCGCCGGCGGGTACCTCGGGGAGCGCCAGGTGGTGGGCGGCACCGGCCACGAGCGTGGCGGCACCCAGGGCGGCGCTCGCCGCGGCGGTCGGCGGCGAACCGTCCCAGCCGATCACCGTGACCCGGTCGGCCATCGTCGTCAGTCTCCAGGGGTTTTCGCAGGTCGTCTGCGTGGCGTTGTGGGGAGCAGCCCGGGGGCGGGCTCCGTGAGGGTACCCGGTGGAGGTGGCGGAGGGAGCTTCGGTGTCGTCGTCACCGTCGTCCTCCGGGTGGTTGCGGTCAGTTCCAGTCGCCGAAGGACGTGAAGCCGTCCCGCAGCTGCTCGCCGACGCCTTCCAGGTCCTCGGGGAGCAGGCTCCAGACGATGAAGTCGGTGCGTACGTCGGTCCACGTGCCGTCCTCGGCACGGGCCCGGGCTATACAGGCGTTGCGCAGCACGCCCTCGCTGATACAGCCGATCTTCTGCGCGACCTGCTGGGAGGCGGTGTTGTCGGCCGCCGTGCGCAGTTCGATGCGCTCGAACTTCTGGTCCGTGAAGAGCCAACGGGCGGTGACGAGGGCGGCCTCGGAGGCGTAGCCCTCGCCGCGGGCCCAGGGGGCGATGATGTACGACAGTTCGGTGGAGCGTACGCGCCAGTTGGTCTTGGCGAGCTGGATGACGCCGACCAGGCGCTGGGTGAGGAACTCGGTGACGGCGAAGGCGATTCCGCGTCCTCCGGTGCGCTCGGCGGGGGCGTACTCGGTGATCCAGGTGCGGGCGCCGTCCTCCGTGAAGGGCTGGGGGACGGAGGTCCAGGCCGCCACCTGTTCGTCGTTCATCATCGCGGCCAGGGAGGCGACATCGTCTTCGTCGAGGGGACGCAGCACCAACCGCTCCGTGCTGATGGAGACGTTGGGGAAGGTGCTCGTCATGCGCCGCTCCGTAACCTTCGGTGAACCTTCAGGGCATGCTGAACTGCCCAGCATGCAGCATGAAAGCACTGATCCGCACCACGGGACCCTCCCCACCGGGTGGGGGAAGGGCCCCGTGCGCGCGGGTGCCGGGCGTGGGCTCAGAAGGAGGCGAGCACGGAGCCGGCGTACTTGTCCTGGATGAACTTCTTCACCTCGGGCGAGGTGAGGAGCTTCGCGAGCTTCTTCACGCGCGGGTCGTCCTCGTTGCCCTTCTTCACGGCGAGGAAGTTGCCGTAGGGGTTGTTCTTCGGCGACTCCAGGACGAGGGCGTCCTTGGAGGGCTTGAGGTCGGACTCGATGGCGTAGTTGCCGTTGACGACGGCGGCGTCCACGTCGTCGAGGGAGCGCGGGGTCTGGGCCGCCTCCAGCTCCTTGAACTTCAGGTTCTTGGGGTTCTTGGTGATGTCGGAGGGTGTCGCCTCGTTGCCGACGCCCGCCTTGAGGGTGATGAGCCCGTCGGCGGCGAGGAGCTTGAGGGCGCGGGCCTCGTTGACCGTGTCGTTGGGGATGGCGACGGTCGCACCGCTCTTCAGGTCGTCGGCCTTCTTGACCTTGTGGGAGTAGAGGCCGAGCGGCTCCAGGTGGACCGTGACGACGGGCACGATGTCGGTGCCGTTCTTCTTGTTGAAGTCGTCGAGGTACGGCTTGTTCTGGAAGTAGTTGGCGCCGACGGAGCCGTCCTGCGTCGCCGTGTTCGGCGTGACGTAGTCGGTGAACTCCTTGACCTGGAGGTCCAGGCCCTCCTTCTTCGCCAGGTTGTCCTTCACGTAGGTGAGGATCTCGGCGTGCGGGACGGGGCTGGCGGCGACGATCAGGGGGCCGTCGGTGGACGAGCTGTCGGCGCCGCAGGCGCTGAGCCCGAGGGTGAGGGCTCCGGCGGCGAGGACGGCGGTGGTGATCTTGGCGGTGTTACGCACGAAAAGTGCCTTTCCTTATGGCCTTGCGGGTGGTGCGACCCCGTTGTGGGTGTACGGGGGGTTCAGGAGGCGGCTTTGAGGAGCCGCAGTTTGGGGGCGGGTCCCGAGTGGGCGCCGCGGCGGTGCAGGGAGCGGGCCGCATAGTCGCCGGCGAACTGGATGACCGAGATGACGACGGCGAGGATCGCGACGGTGATCCACATCAGCTGCGTCTCGAAGCGCTGGTAGCCGTAGCGGATGGCGATGTCGCCCAGGCCTCCGGCGCCGACGGTGCCCGCCATGGCCGAGTAGCCGATGAGGGCGACGACCGTGGTGGTGGTGCTGGAGATCAGCGACGGCAGGGACTCGGGGACGAGGACCTTGCGGACGATGGTCCAGGTGTTGCCGCCCATGGACTGCACGGCCTCGACGAGCCCGTGGTCCACTTCGCGGACGGCCGTCTCGACCAGGCGCGCGAAGAACGGGATGGCGCCGACGGCGAGCGGCACGATGGCCGCCTCGACACCGATGGTCGTCCCGGTGATCGAGCGGGTGAAGCCCATCAGCGCGACCATCAGGATGATGAACGGCAGGGAGCGGGCGATGTTCACGACCTGCCCTATGACCTTGTTGGCGGCGAGGTTCTGCAGGAGGCCGCCGCGGTCGGTGAGGACCAGCAGGATGCCGAGCGGCAGTCCGCCGACGACGGCGATGAGCGTGGACCAGCCGACCATGTAGAGCGTCTCCCAACACGCCTGCTCCAGCAGGGGCTGCATCTCGGACCAGGTCACTTGGCACCTTCCTTCACCGGTTCGGAGTCGTGGCCCAGGAGGTCGATCTGGAGGCCCTTTTCGCGCAGGAAGCCGATGGGCACGACGTTGTCCTCGTAGCGGCCGGGCAGTTCGATGCGCATCCGGCCGACCTGGAGGCCGCCGACGGTGTCGATGGCGGCGCCGAGGATCGATATGTCGATGTTGTAGGTGCGGGCCAGCTGCGAGATGACGGGCTGGGTGGCGCTCTCGCCCTGGAAGGTGACGTCGACGACGGTGCGGTCCTCGCCGGAGGCCTCGCCGTCGAGCGGGAACAGCGCCGAGGCGAGTTCCGAGCCGGGGGTCGCGAGGAGCTCGCTGACCGTGCCGGACTCCACGATGCGCCCGTTCTCCATGAGGGCGGCGGAATCGCAGACCGACTTCACGACGTCCATCTCGTGGGTGATGAGCAGGACGGTCAGGCCGAGTTGCCGGTTGAGGTCGCGCAGCAGCGCCAGGATCGAGCGGGTGGTCTCGGGGTCGAGGGCGCTGGTGGCCTCGTCGGACAGCAGCACCTTCGGGTCACCGGCGAGCGCGCGGGCGATGCCGACGCGCTGCTTCTGGCCGCCTGAGAGCTGCGCCGGGTAGGACTTCGCCTTGTCGGCGAGGCCCACCAGGTCGAGCAGCTCCAGCGCCTTGCGGGAGCGTTCCTGCCCGGACTTGCCGAGGATCTCCAGCGGGAGTTCGACGTTGTCCTGGACGGTCCGGGAGGACAGCAGGTTGAAGTGCTGGAAGACCATGCCGATGCGGCTGCGCGCCTGCCGCAGTTCCTTTCCGGCGCGCGGGCCGCGGCCTGCCAGTGCAGTGAGGTCCTGCCCGGCGACGGTCACGGTGCCGGCCGTGGGGCGTTCCAGCAGGTTGACGCAGCGGATGAGCGAGGACTTGCCGGCGCCGGACTGGCCGATGACGCCGTACACCTCGCCTTCGCGGACGTGCAGGTCGACGCCGTCCAGGGCGGTGACCTCGCGGCCGCGTGCACGGTAGACCTTGGTCAGGCCCGAGGTGGTGATCACTGGGATTCCGTCACTGTCGAGTGCGCGGGCGTGGGTGTGCCCGGGCACAGGTGCATTCGGTCAGGGACGCGACACGGTTCTCGCTGGGGAGTGGAACCGGGGAGAACAGGTGCGCGGGGCGGCTTCGGGTCGCAGCGCTCAGGGCGTGCGGACGGGCCGCGTCTCGCTTCGGGGCGCGAGCTCAGGGGGTGGTGCGGGGGCCCTCTAGAAGGCGCACATTCGACACATACAACGAGCACCGGGCGTCATGGTCGCCTCGGTCGCGGGGATGCGGTCGCTCGTCGTGGTCATGCCGTCAGTAAAACACGCGTACGGTCCTTACCGGCCCTCCGCTGTCCGGATGCTGGACGGCGGTGGACAGGGTCCCGGTCTGTCAGCGGCGCAGGGAGATCTCCACGCCCTGCTCGGTGACCAGTGCGGACAGGACCGACAGGTTCTCGACGACCAGATCGGCGTCCAGTTCGTGGGCCTGGTGGGTTGTGGTCAACGCCACGGTGGTCATGCCGGCGGCGCGGCCGGACGCCAGGCCCGCGGGGGCGTCCTCGAAGACGACGCAGCGTGCCGGGTCGACACCGAGGGCGCGGGCGGCGAGGAGGTAGGGCTCGGGGTCGGGCTTGCCGCGCGTGATGTCGTCGGCGGCGACGAGGGTCTTGGGCAGGATGCCGACGGCGTCGAGCCGGGCCTCGGCGAGGCGCCGGGTGGCGGAGGTGACGACGGCCCAGCGGTCACCGGGCAGAGAGTCGAGGAAGCCACGGGTGCCGGGCAGCAGGTGCACACCGCCGCCCGGCACGTCGTCGACCTCCAGGTCCTCGATGCGGGCGACGGCCTGCGGGACGATCTCGGCGGGCAGCAGGTCGGCGGCTATCTCGGCGGCCGGCCGGCCGTGCAGCTCGACCCGGGCGAACTCCTCGGCCGTGATCCCGTACTCCGTGGCCCACCGTGTCCAGCAGCGGTCCACCGACGCGAGGGAGGAGACGAGGGTTCCGTCGTTGTCGAACAGCAGGGCCTGCGCGTGGATCGTCATGCCCTCGACCCTACGGTGCAGGCCAGGGCCGCAGGCATCGGGCCTTTTCGGCCGTAATAAGGTCGCAGCATGCTTGATGCCCTGACGCTGGTGACCGGCGTCGCCGCGCTGCTGCTCGCCGCCTGGTGCGGCTGGGCCGCCTACCGCGACCAGCCGACGAAGGACTGGCACTTCATCGGGATGGCCGTGGTCACGCTGCTGACACTGATCCAGCTCGTGGCCGGGATCGTGCTGCTCGCGCAGGGCGAGAGGCCGGAGCAGGGCACGACGATCTTCGTGGCGTATCTGCTGGGGGCGTTCACGTGCGTCCCGGCGGCCGGGTTCATGTCGCTGGCCGAGCGGACCCGGTGGGGGTCGGTGACGGTGGCCGCCGGCGGTGTGGTGCTGGCGGTGCTGGAGGTGCGCCTCTATGACATCTGGGGAGGCTGAGGTGAGCCGACGCCGGCTGATCAGCGGGCCGGGCACGCTGCTGGTGTGGCTGTACGGCGTGATGGTCGTGGGGGCGGTGTCGCGGTCCGCGTATCAGATCGCGACGGAGTTCGACCGGGCTCCGCTCGCGTACTCGCTGTCGGCGGTGGCCGGCGTCGTGTACGGGTTCATCACGTACTCGCTGGTGCGGGGTGGGGAGACGGCACGGAGGATCGCCCTGGCCTGCTGTGTCGCCGAGTTGGTGGGGGTGTTGACGGTGGGGACCTGGACCTTGGTCGAGCCGTCCGCCTTCCCGGACGCGACCGTGTGGTCCGACTTCGGGATGGGGTACCTCTTCATTCCCGTGCTCTTGCCGCTGTCCGCCATCTACTGGTTGCGGAAGGGTGCGCCTCGGGAGGGTGCCGCCTGAGGTTCGTCAGGCGGCCGCGGGCCGTGTGTGGTTGCTCGCGCCCACGCGGCTCAGCCGCACAGGGACAGAGCCCCGCGCCCCTCAAGGGGCGAAGATCAAGCCGTCGCCGCGTAGGTGCCGGCCGGCTTCTCCAGGACGATCATCGGTACGCCGTCGGAACCCTGGGACGTGCCCACCGTCTCGTAGCCGACCTTGCGGTAGAGGCGGAGGTTGCCCTCGCTGCGGTGGCCGGTGTGGAGGCGGAAGCGGGTGGCGCCGTGCTGGTCGGCGAGGGCTGATTCGGCTGCCCGGAGCAGTCGGGCGCCGATGCCGTGCCCCTGGAGGCGGGGGTGGACGCAGAGCTTGCCGATACCGGCGGCGCCGTCCTCGCTGACCGACCCGCGGACCGAGCCGACGACCTCCTCGCCGAGCCGGGCCACGAAGACGCAGTCGCGGGTGACCTCCTCGCGGACCGAGTCGAGGGTTTGGACGAGCGGGTCGATGCGGTAGTTCCCGTACAGCGCCGCCTCCGGCTGGAAGCACAGGTACTGCAGTCTGAAGATCTGCTCCGCGTCCTGCTCGGTCGCCGCAGAGATGGTCACGCTCATGCCCATGTGCGCACGCCTCCCGCTCATCTGATCACCGGTTGTTCCCCACTCCTATCCCCGTCCTCAGCGGGCCCCAACCTCCGGTGTGAGCAATCTTCGGAGACATCCCAGGCATCTGGAACGTTCCGGACCAAGACTCCCCTGTGAGATACCCAACTCCCCTGCGATTTCCCGGTATGTCAGGTCCTCAGGCGAGAGCAGGGCCTCCATCAGCCGGGGGCAGCGACCCGGGAGGCGGCGCACGGCCTCGCGCAGGGCCCGGCCGCGGGCCGCGGCGAGGGCGAGCTGTTCGGGATCGCGGTCCGGGTCGTCGACCGGCTCACCTGCGTACGGCCGTTCGAGACGGCTCGTACGGCGGGTGCGGCGCACCTCGGAGCGGACGGCACGGCGGAGCCACCGCTGCGGGTCGAGCGGCGGGCCCTCGGCGTCGAGGCGCTCCAGCAGGCGGAGCCAGACCGCCTGCTCCAGGTCACCCGGCTCGGTTCCGGCGGAATATGCCTCCGCGGAGGCCTCGGCGGTGAGCAGCGGGCGCAGGGCGGTGACCAGGTCGTGCGTCATATGCGGAGCGACGCTGCCGCCCGGGCGGCAGGTTGCCCGGGCGGCCGAAGCTCACTCGACCGAGGGGTCTGAACTCGGGTGTTGACTGACTCAGCCGTTGAAGTCCTCGCGGGCCAGCAGACCCGTGTCGGGCTGGTCGGTGAAGACGCCGTCGATGCCGGTCGCGAAGTACGCCTTGTACGCGCCGAAGACGTCACCGTAGGCGTCCGGGTCCGTGCCGGTGCGGAAGTCGGCGGGCAGGAAGGGGTTCTCGTTGCGCATCGTGTACGGGTGCAGGATCAGGCCGACCTTGTGCGCGTCGGAGACGAGCGTCGTGGGCCGGGTGAGGTTGCCCTGGGCGTCGCGCGGGATGACCAGGTCCAGGGTCGGGCCGATGCCACGCGCGTAGGAGGCGATCTCCCTGAGGCCGGCCGGCTTGACCAGGTCGGCGACCGTGCGCGGGTCACCGGTCTCGACGAAGTCCCAGGGGCGGGAGCCCGCCGAGGACAGCAGGACGACCAGCGGGTTGTCGACGAGCTTGTGCAGGCGCTGGACGCTGGTCGGCTCGAAGGACTGGAGGATGACCGGGGAGGTGCGCCGGTCCTTGCGGTACTTGCGGAGCAGCTTGGCGACGCGCTCCTCCAGCGGGAGGCCCTGCTTGCGGAAGTAGGTGGGGTGCTTGAGCTCGGGGTAGATCCACACCTGCTTGCCCCGCTTGCGGGTCTGCTCGTCCTGCCATCCGAGGACCTCTTCGAAGGTGGGGATCTCCCAGCGGCCGTCGTAGAGGGTGTTGTGCGGACGGTTGGCCGGGATGCGCTCGACGGCGCGCAGCGTCTTCAGCTCGGCGAGCGTGAAGTCCTCGGTGAACCAGCCGGTGGTGGAGACGCCGTCGAGCAGCTTGGTCTTCTTGCGGCCGGCGAACTCGGGGTGGTCGGCGACGTCCGTGGTGCCGCCGATCTCCGGCTCGTGACGGCAGACCAGGTGCCCGTCCCTGGTCGGGACCAGGTCGCCCGCCTCGACGATGTCGGCGCCCATGTCGAGGGCCAGCTGGTACGAACCGAAGGTGTGCTCCGGGCGGTAGCCGCTGGCGCCGCGGTGGCCGATGATCGTGGGCTTGGGCAGGCTTGCCGGCCCGCCGCCGTGCCGGGCGCCGTCCGCTCGCGCGGTGCCGGCCATGCCGAGGACCGCTCCCCCGGCACCGAGTACCGCCGCGCCGAGCAGGGCCCGCCGTCCGGTCCCGCCCGCTCCGGTACCGCTCGTTTCTTCGTTCGACTCCTGCGTTCCCATGAGCGCCCTCCCTGCCGTTCGGCTCGTCAGTGCGGGCCGATCGTAGGGGCGCGTACATGACCGATGGGAGACCTCGGACCGAACACGCGGGTGATGTCGGATGTCGTAGTGGCTGGTGGGGAAGATGAATTGACGGTTCGTCGTGTCTGTTCGATTCGGTCCCGCGGTTCTGGGAACGCGTTGCGATGTGCTCCGGGGCGATGTGTGTCACATCGTGTCGGCCGCGTTTCGTCCTTCCGGCGGCGCGCCACCGCAGGTAAACACGCGTCAACAATGCGTAAGACCTCGGTGAAGTCGCCGCGCCCGATGTGCGCGATGCCCTGGGCCACGAGTATCGTCCTCACCTGCACAGACTCATACAGAACCCCTTGACACCGGAGGGTCCGTTGTCCCGCTTCGCACTCATCAAGGCAGTGCTCGGCCCGGTCATGCGCCTGATGTTCCGCCCACAGGTGGAGGGTGCGGAGCACATTCCCGGCAACGGCCCGGTCATCCTCGCCGGCAATCACCTGACGTTCATCGACTCGATGATCCTGCCGCTGGTCTGCGACCGTCAGGTCGTCTTCATCGGCAAGGACGAGTACGTGACCGGCAAGGGCCTCAAGGGCCGGCTGATGGCCTGGTTCTTCACCGGCGTCGGCATGATCCCGGTGGACCGCGACGGCGGGCGCGGCGGTGTCGCCGCGCTGATGACCGGCCGTCGGGTGCTGGAGGAAGGCCGGATGTTCGGCATCTACCCGGAGGGGACGCGGTCGCCCGACGGACGGCTGTACCGGGGGCGGACGGGGATCGCCCGGCTGACCCTGATGACGGGTGCGCCGGTGGTGCCGTTCGCCATGATCGGGACGGACAAGTTGCAGCCGGGCGGGGCGGGGCTGCCGCGGCCGGGCAAGGTCACCGTGCGGTTCGGTGAGGCGATGGAGTTCTCCCGGTACGAGGGGATGGACCGGGACCGGTATGTGCTGCGGGCCGTGACCGACTCGGTGATGGCAGAGGTCATGCGGTTGTCCGGGCAGGAGTACGTGGACATGTACGCGAGCAAGGCGAAGGAAGCGGCGTAGGTTTTCCGGGGCGTGGATGGCGTCGGGTGGCTGGGGACCGTTGACGGTGCGGGTTTGTGGGGGCTAGTCGCGCGGTTCCCCGCGCCCCTTCAGGGCATGAAGTCAAGGGGCGTGACCGGGTGGAGCCCCGGGCCTGTTTTCGCGCAGTTCCCCACGCCCCTGACGGCATGACCCCACGGGCGTGACCAAGTGGAATCCCGTGCCCGTTTCGCAGTTCCCCGCGCCCCTGAGGGCGTGGCTCCTACGCGTGTTCCGTTCCGCCGTCTTCCAGCTTCTGGCCCCGTAGCAGGAACCACGCCGCCACCGCCGCGGCCAGGAGGACCGTCGCGCCCACGCCCGCCGCGAGGGCCAGGCCGTCGACGAAGGACGTGCGGGCCGCGTCCAGCATCACTCCTGCGCTGTGGGCGGGCATGTGCGCCGCCGCCTCGACCGCGCCGCCCAGCGACTCGTGGGCCGCGGCCGGGGTGTTTGCGGGGCCGGTGAAGTCGCGGTAGACGCCGGTCACGATCGAGCCGAGCGCTGCGATGCCTAGCGCTGCACCGAGTTCGTACGCCGTCTCGGACACGGCGGAGGCCGAACCCGCCTGCTCCTTGGGCACGCTGGAGAGGATCACGTCGGCGGTCACGGTGAACGAGAAGCCGGCGCCCACGCCGACCACCAGCAGCGCGGTTCCGAGCAGCGGATAGCCCGTGGACTGGTCGAGCACCGTGAGCGCGGCCAAGGCCAGGCCTATCGCCGCGAGGCCGCCGGAGACGACCGCCCGCACCGAGAAGCGCCGGGCCGCACGCCCCGCGACGAGTCCGGCCACCACCGCGCCGACCGCCGCGGGCAGTTCGGCCAGCCCGGCCTCGAACGGGCGCCTGCCCTGGACGAGTTGCAGGTACTGCGACAGGAAGAACACCAGCCCGGACAGGCCGAGGATGGTCAGCAGATCGGCCAGCACCGCCCCGCTGAAACCGCGGTTGCGGAACAGCCGCATGTCCAGCAGCGGCGTCGGGAGACTGAGCTGACGGCGGACGAACCCGTACAGGGCGGCCGCACCCAGCAGGCCCGCGGC
Organism: Streptomyces qaidamensis; assembly: GCF_001611795.1. Classification (NCBI taxonomy): domain Bacteria; kingdom Bacillati; phylum Actinomycetota; class Actinomycetes; order Kitasatosporales; family Streptomycetaceae; genus Streptomyces; species Streptomyces qaidamensis. The sequence continues at coordinate 1,795,394 of NZ_CP015098.1, forward strand.
CAGGCTGGTCCACGCGAAGCCGTGGGTCGCCGCCTCCTTGATCGCGTACACGACGGCGATCATGCCGACCAGCGACAGCACGACGCTGACCAGATCCCAGGGGCCGGGGTTCGCGGTGCGCGACTCGGGCAGCAGCTTGATCCCGACCAGGACCAGCACGGCCATCACGGGCAGGTTGATGAGGAAGACCGACCCCCACCAGAAGTGCTCCAACAGGAACCCGCCGACGATCGGGCCGACGGCCGTACCGGCGGAGGCCGTGGCGCCCCAGATGCCGACGGCGAGACTGCGCTCGCGCGGGTCGTGGAAGAGGTTGCGGATCAGGGCGAGCGTGGCCGGCATCAGGGTCGCACCGGCGACGCCGAGCAGTGCCCGCGCGACGATCATCATCTCGGGGGTCGTGGCGTAGGCGTTGAAGACGGATACCGCGCCGAACGCCGTGGCGCCGACGAGCAGGATCCGCTTGCGGCCGATGCGGTCGCCGAGGCTGCCCATGGAGACGAGCAGACCGGCGATGACGAACGAGTAGACGTCGCCGATCCACAGCAGCTGGGTGCCGGAGGGCTGGAGGTCCTCGCTGATGTAGGGGGTCGCGAGACCGAGAACGGTCGCGTCGACGGCCACCAGCAGCACGGCGAGCACGAGGACGCCGAGCGCGAGCCAGCGGGCCGGGCGCTCCACCGCCTCGGTCGTCGACGCCGGCTGCAGGGTGCTGGTCATGATTCCTCTCTCCTGAGTGCGCCGCCGAGCAACAGCTCGACGATCATGTGCTGGAAGTCCTTGGGGGCGCCCTTGCCGCTGTGCACCAGCCAGGCGCCGGAGGCCAACAGGCCGTACAGCGCCTCGGTGAGCCAGGCGGGCGTGAGGTCGATGCGGAACTCGCCGCTGAGCTGGCCGCGCCGGAACAGGGCGGAGATCCGGTCGTCGATCAGGGCCCAGCCCGCGTGCTGCTCCTCGCCCTCGAACAGCTGGTTCTCGGTGTAGAGGAACGCGAGCAGTCCGGCGGCCGGCTCGACGGCTCCGACCAGTCGGCGTACGGCATCGCTCGCGGTCCCGTCGTCGAGCCGGGCCGCGTCCAGCGCGGCCTCGCACTCCGCTATGCCGAGCGCCTCCAGCGCCCGGACGAGGGCGTCACGTCCGGCGAAGTGGCGGTGCAGCGTGGCCCGGCTGATCCCGGCGGCCTTGGCGACCTCGTCCATGGTCGCGGTGGATTTGCGGGTCAGCAGGGCGGCGGCGGCGCGCAGCACGTGCTCAGGATCGACAGCCATGAGACAACCGTACCCCACATGAGACATCACTGTCTCATGCGGGGCATGCGTGACTCACGGTTGCGGCACGGTGCGGGCCAAGGGTGATCAGTGCCAGGGCAGCTGCGCGCGCCGCTCCCAGTACTCCTGCGGATCCTCGGCCAGGGTGGCGAGGCGGGTCAGCTGGTCGTCGTCGAGATCGACGACCGCAGCGTGCAGGTTCGAGGCGAGCTGGTTGGTGGTCGCGGCACCGGAGAGGACGACACCGGCCCAGGGCTGCCGGAGGATGACGGCCAGGGCGACGGCGTCGCAGCCCAGCCCGGCCTGTTCGGCGATCTCCCGCACGATCTTCGGGGCGTGCGGCCCGGCCAGTCGGCCGTTGGCCATGCCCTCCTTGACGATCACCGTGAGCCCGGCGTCGTGCGCCTCGGCGAGCGCGGGGGCGGCGGAGGTCTCCAGCGCGTTGTACGTGGACTGCACCGCGCGGAAGAGGGGTTCGCCGTCGACCGTCACGGCGAGGGCGGCGCGGATCGCCTCCGCCTGCGCGGGGCCGCTGGTGGAGAAGCCGACGGTGAGGCCCCGCTCGGCGGCTTCGGCGAGCCTGGTGTGCAGTTCCTTGTCGGTGAGGGCCGGGCTGTCCGGGGTCACCGAGTGGATCTGGTAGAGGTCGAGCCGGTCGCCGAGCAGCGTCTCGCTCTCCGCGCGCTGCCTCTCGTAGGCGGCGAGGGTGTGGTCCTTGACCTCGTGCTTCTCGGCGTCCGTGGACCAGTCGGCGGTGTAGGTGTAACCCCACTTGCTGCCCACGACGATGTCGCCGAAGGCCGGCCTGGCCTTGAGCCATTCGGCGAGGAACTCCTCGGAGCGGCCGTAGGAGCGGGCGGCGTCGAAGTAGCGGACGCCCTGGGCGTAGGCGGCGTCGAGGAGTTCGTGGGTGCGGGTGCGGAGCGTCTCGACGCTGCGGTCCTCTCCCAGATCTCGGTCCCGTCCGAGGTTGATATAGCCGGGGCGTCCTACGGCGGCAAGGCCCAGTCCGATGTGGCAGGTGGGGGTCGTTGCGGTCGCCAGTCGAGCGAAGGGCATCGCGGGCTCCGTTGGGTCGGGTCCGGTACGGCTTCCGACCAACGTACCCGCGATGACCTTCGTCTCAGAGCTCGGCCGTCGCGGTGTCTCGGCGAGTGCGGGTCGTCTTCGCCTGTTCGCGCCCGCACGGCGGAGCCGCAGTTCGATACAGCCCCGCGCCCCTGAGGGCGATGCCCTCAGCCCTGCTTCCTGGCCACCGCCCACTCGTGCTGGACCGCCACGTCGGCCTTCACCTCTGCCAGCTGGACGGCGACCGCGCTCGGGGCCGTGCCGCCCCTGCCGTTGCGGGAGGCCAGGGCGCCGGGGACGTTGAGGACCGTGCGGACCTCAGGGGTCAGGTGGCTGGAGATCTTCGCGAACTGGTCGTCCGTCAGCTCGTCCAGTTCCTTGCCCTCGGCCTCGGCGGCCTTCACGCACTCACCCGCGACCTCGTGGGCCACGCGGAACGGAACACCCTGCTTGACCAGCCACTCGGCGATGTCCGTGGCGAGGGAGAAGCCGGCGGGGGCCAGTTCCTCCATGCGCTCGCGGTGGACGGTGAGGGTGGCCATCATGCCGGTGAAGGCCGGGAGCAGGACCTCCAGCTGGTCGATGGAGTCGAAGACCGGCTCCTTGTCCTCCTGGAGGTCGCGGTTGTACGCGAGCGGGAGGGCTTTGAGCGTGGCCATCAGGCCCGTCAGATTGCCGATCAGGCGGCCGGACTTGCCGCGCGCCAGCTCCGCGATGTCCGGGTTCTTCTTCTGCGGCATGATCGACGAGCCCGTCGAGAACGCGTCGTGCAGGGTCACGAAGGAGAACTCCTTCGTGTTCCAGATGATGACCTCCTCGGCGATCCGGGAGAGGTTGACCCCGATCATCGCCGTGATGAAGGCGAACTCGGCGACGAAGTCACGGGAAGCCGTGCCGTCGATCGAGTTGCCGACGCTGCCGTGCTCGAAGCCGAGGTCCTTCGCCACCGCCTCGGGGTCCAGTCCGAGGGAGGATCCCGCCAGGGCGCCCGAGCCGTAGGGCGAGACCGCCGTGCGCGCGTCCCACTGGCGCAGCCGCTCCGCGTCCCGGGAGAGGGACTGGACGTGGGCCAGGACGTGGTGGGCGAAGAGGACGGGCTGGGCGTGCTGGAGGTGGGTGCGGCCGGGCATCGCCACGTCCGGGTGCGCCTCGGCGAGGCCGATCAGCGCGTCCTGGAGCTCGGCGATGAGGCCGCCGACGATCCGGGCGTGATCCCGCAGGTACATACGGAAGAGGGTCGCGACCTGGTCGTTGCGGGACCGGCCCGCGCGCAGCTTGCCGCCCAGGTCGGGGCCGAGGCGCTCCAGGAGGCCACGCTCCAGGGCGGTGTGGACGTCCTCGTCGGCGATCGTGCCCACGAACGAGCCGTCGGCGACGTCCGCCTCCAGCTGGTCGAGACCGGCGATCATGCGGGTCAGTTCGTCTTCCGTGAGCAGGCCCGCCTTGTGCAGCACGCGTGCGTGGGCGCGTGAACCGGCGATGTCGTACGGCGCGAGGCGCCAGTCGAAGTGGACGGACGCGGACAGCTTCGCCAGGGCCTCGGCGGGACCGTCGGCGAAACGACCGCCCCAGAGCCGGACGTCACCGCTGTTGCTGCTCACCTGCGTGCTCCTCAAGGGGTGTAGATGTGCCTCACCGTCATGCATGAGTATGCAGACCTCTGCATGATTCGTCAATTCAGCAGGGCCGAGGAGCGGTTTCCGGTCAGGAGAGAGGAATTTGAAGATCCTTTGAACACGGGAAACCGCTTACCCGTACCTCTCGCCGAACGCAGGCGCCGCGTTACGACACCGACGACACCCCCGACCCCTAGTGAGGCATCCGCATGTCCAGGGCTCTTCCGAAGTACAACAAGCGTCGCGTCACGTTCATCGGCGGCGCCGCCGCGGTGGCACTGTCCGGCACCGTGATCGCCGGCTTCGCCCTCGCCGGGGAGACGCCCGACAGCGGTGGCGCGAACGCCCGGACGCTGGCGGGCCCCGGCACCATCACCTGCCCGGACGTCACGGGCCAGCTGCCCGCGGTCCCCGCCTCGGCGAAGGCGGAGGTCGACAGCAACCTCGCCCAGCTGAACACGCAGATCCAGGAGGCCAACAAGCGCCTGGTCGACACCGTCGGCCAGGGCGGGCCCAACTTCGTCCAGAACGCCATCCTCGGCCCGCTGGAGGACAAGCGCGTCGCGGCCCTGAACCGCATCGAGACCGCGATCGGGCGAGCCGCCGCGAAGCCCGAGGGTCTGGAGGCCTTCGCCGCCTGCCAGCTCAACGCCGACGGCGGCGCCGGGGCGGGCGAGGCCGCGGGCGGCGAGGCGGACGCCGGTGCGGAGGCGGGCGCGGGCGCCGGAGCCGGTGCGGGTGCCGAGGAGGGCGGCGCGGGCGCCGGGGCAGGTGCCGGCGCGGAGGCCGGGGCGGGTGCCGAAGAGGGCGGCGCGGGTGCGGGTGCGGGCGAGGCGGGGAACGCCGGGGCCGGCACGATCAGCTGCCCGGACGTCGCCTCCCAGCTGCCGGCGATCCCCGCCTCGGCCCAGGCCGAGGTCGACCGGAACCTGACCCTGCTGGACACGCAGGTCGCCGAGGCCAACAAGCGTCTCGTCGACACCGTCGGCCAGGGCGGACCCAACTTCGTCCAGAACGCCATCCTCGGCCCCCTGGAGGACAAGCGGATCGCCACCGTCAACCGCATCGCCACCGCCATCGGCCGCACGGCCGAGAAGCCGGCCGGCCTGGACTCCCTGGCCGCCTGCACGCTCACCAAGTGAGGTGACAGGCGCTGTGGCCGCCCCGTGGGAGCGCCGGCCGGGGCGGCCACGGACGACGCCTGCCCGCGGGATCCGGCAGAGGTGACCGGATCCCGCAATTCCTTAGACCGTCGAAAGATCTGCGACCATAATCGTTCGACATGGGAAAGACTTATGAGCGCATAGACGGCCGGCTCCGCACGTTCATCGAGGCGCAGCCGGTCTTCTTCACCGCCACCGCCCCCCTGGCGGCCGACGGCACGGTCAACCTCTCGCCCAAGGGGCTCACCGGCTCCTTCGCGGTGCTCGACGAGCTCACGGTGGCCTACCTCGACTTCGCCGGTTCCAACGCCGAGACCATCGCCCATCTCCGGGAGAACGGGCGGATCACCCTGATGTGGTGCGCCTTCCAGGGCCCGCCGAACATCGTCCGCGTGCACGGCAGGGGTGAGCCGGTCTTCCGCGACGACCCCCGTTTCGGGGAACTGCTCGCGCACTTCCCGGACATCGACCCGACGCGGCACGGCCTGCGCGCGATCATCGTCGTCACCGCCGAACTCGTCCGCGACACCTGCGGGTACGGGGTGCCCTTCATGGCGTACGAGGAGGACCGGGACCTGCACGGCAAGCGGTTCTCCCGCGAGGACGACGCATCGCTCAGCGCGTACTTCAGCAAGAAGGAGCACATCGCCAGCAGCCTGGACGGACTACCCGGGCTGCCGTTGCCGCTGCCTCCCTCTACGGTCTGAGGCATGCGCCCCGGTGCCGTCGCCCTCGCCGTCTCCTGCCTGATCGTGCTCGGCGCCGGGCCGCCCGCGCCCGCGCCACCGCTGCCGGCCCGGATGGCGGACACCGGCGGCGGCACCCAGCTGATCACCGCGGTGGCCCCGGAGCTGTCCTCGACCACGGGCACGGTCAGCTGGTGGGACCGCGGCGGGGACGGACGCTGGGTGAAGAAGGGCTCCGCGCCCGCCCGTTTCGGAGCGAACGGGCTCGTCGCGGGCGCCTCCCGCAAGCAGGGCACCAGCACCACACCCACCGGCCTCTACGGCCTGCCGTACGCCTTCGGCATCAAGGCGGCACCGCGCGGGACGGCGTACGGCTACCGCAGGGTGCACCGGGACTCCTGGTGGTGCCAGGACGACGACTCCCGCTCCTACAACCGCTGGAGCGAGCCGCGCGCGGCCGACTGCCGGGCCGCCGAGGCCGAGCAGCTGATCACCTACCGCGCCCAGTACGCACACGCGCTCGTCATCGGCTTCAACTACGAGCGTCCCGTGCGGGGGCGCGGCGCCGGCATCTTCCTCCACGTCAACGGGCGGGGTGCGACGGCCGGTTGCGTGTCCGTGTCCGAGGACGCGATGCGGCGGATCCTGACCTGGGCCGACCCCGCGCGGCGGCCGCACATCGCCGTCGGCACGACGAGCGGGAAGACGGCCGTCACGGGTCTGTGACGGTGCGCCGGCCGTGTCCGTGTTACCAGCGGTCACTCCTGTTCGCAGCCGACTCGGGACGCGGCTGAACACTCCCGTCTCCCGGCACGTATCTGTGGGCCAAGGGTCAAGTCCCCACGGAGGAACCGTGACCACCACGCTCGCAGGCGGACGTGCCGCCCGCCGCCAGACGATGCGCCGCATCCGCCCGCGCCGCTCCCCGGCCGTCCCGCTGCTGATCGCCCTGTGGGCCGGTGCGGCGGCCGTGCTGTGGCTGTGGTGGGACAACACACCGTCCCTCGCGGACAACACGAGCAAGATCCTGGCCGCCGGCCGGATCACCGGCCTGCTCGCCGGCTACCTCATGGCGCTGGTGGTGCTCCAGATGGCCCGGGTGCCCGCGCTGGAGCGCCGGGTGGGCACCGACCGGGTCGCCCGCTGGCACGCCATGACCGGCCGCTACACGCTCTGCCTGGTCCTCGCCCACGTCTTCCTCATCATGTGGGGCTACGCCCTGCAGGCGGGCAAGGGGCTCGGCGACATCGTCCAGCAGACGACCGACTCCATCAACCAGCTGCCCGACATGGGCAAGGCCGCCATCGGCACGGGCCTGCTGTTCCTCATCGGGATCCTGTCGATCGGCGGGGTGCGCCGGCTGATCGGGTACGACACGTGGTACCACGTGCACCTGCTGACGTACGCGGCGGTGTACCTGACGTTCTGGCACCAGATCACCACCGGCAACGAGTTCGCCGTCGAGCCGGCCGCGAAGACCTTCTGGTACGGGCTGTACGGCGTGGTGACCGCGCTGGTCGTCTGGTACCGGATCCTCACGCCGATCCGGCTGAACATGCGGCACCGCATGCGGGTGGCGGCGGTCATCGAGGAGACCCCCGGGATCGTGTCCGTGCTGATCAGCGGGCGCAAGCTGCACCGGATGGGTGCGGAGGCCGGGCACTTCTTCCGCTGGCGGTTCAAGGCGCCGGGCATGCGCTTCAGTTCGCACCCGTACTCGCTGTCGGCGGCGCCCCGCCCGGACATGCTGCGGATCACGGTCAAGGCGATCGGTGACCACACCTCCCGGCTGCGTGATCTCGAACCCGGCACCAAGGTGTGGGCCGAGGGCCCGTACGGCGCGATGACCGCCCAGCGCCGCAGCCGCGGCAAGGTGCTGCTGGTCGCGGGCGGTGTGGGCATCACCCCGATGCGGGCGCTGTTCGAGACGCTGCCGGGCGCGTCCGGCGACATCACCCTTCTCTACCGGGCCAACACCACGCAGGACCTGGCGCTGTGGGGCGAACTCGCCAAGATCGCCGACGAGCGCGGCGCGCGGCTGATGTACGCGGTCAACAGTCCGGAGGGGGAACGCCCCGACATCTCGGCGGAGTCCCTCCAGCGCAAGATCCCGGACATCGACGACCACGACGTCTTCATGTGCGGGCCGCCCGGCTTCGCCCAGTCGGTCTACGAGGCACTGCGCGGCGCGGGCGTACCCGCCCGCCGCATCCATCACGAGTCGTTCGAGATGTGAGCGACGGGACACCAACAGCCCTTCAGGAGTTTGGGAAACGATGAGGAAGTCTCACCCCGTCCGGCGTGCCGTGCTCGCCGGCGCAGCCACCGTCTCCGGGATCGTGCTGCTGCTGTCCCTGAAGCCGGCCTCCGACCCGGGGTCGGCCCAGGCGGCGGGCCAGGCGCCCCCCGCGGCGGCCGGGCAGGCCCCGCAGGGCGGCGTGAACGGCGCGGTCACCGGTGACGCGGCGCAGACGCAGTACGGCGCGGTGCAGGTCCGCCTGACCATGAACAACGGCAAGATCACCCAGGCCGAGGCGGTACAGGCCCCCAAGGGCGGCCGCAGCGACCAGATCACGGCCGACTCGGTGCCGCGTCTGAACCAGGCGGCGGTCGCGGCGCAGAGCGCGGAGATCGACGCGGTCTCCGGGGCGACGTACACCAGCGCCGGCTACAAGAAGTCCCTCCAGTCGGCCCTGGACAAGGCGAAGGCGTCGGCCGGGGCACAGCAGGGGTCGGGCAACGCGCAGACGCTGACCGGCGATGTCGCGCAGACGCAGTACGGGCCGGTCCAGGTGCGGGTGACGGTCGCGGGCGGGAAGATCACCAAGGCCGAAGCCGTCCAGGCTCCCAAGGGCGGCCGCAGCGACCAGATCACCTCCTCCTCCGTCCCCCGCCTCAACCAGGCGGCCGTGGCGGCCGGAAACGCGGACATCGACGCGGTCTCGGGCGCCACGTACACCAGCGCCGGCTACAAGAAGTCCCTCCAGTCGGCCCTGGACAAGGCTCCGGCCGGCGGCGGCTCCTCGCAGGCCGCGGGTTCGGGGGGCGGTGGCCAGGCGGCGGGCTCGGGAGGCGGTCGGGCGGCGACGCAGACCCTCACCGGCAGCGTGGCACAGACGCAGTACGGGCCGGTTCAGGTGCGGGTGACGGTCGCGGGCGGGAAGATCACCAAGGCCGAAGCCGTCCAGGCTCCCAAGGGCGGCCGCAGCGACCAGATCACCTCCTCCTCCGTCCCCCGCCTCAACCAGGCGGCCGTGGCGGCCGGAAACGCGCAGATCGACGCCGTGTCCGGGGCCACGTACACCAGCGCCGGCTACAAGCAGTCCCTCCAGTCCGCGCTGGACCAGGCCGGTGGCTGACACGGTGGCCGACTCCGCAGAGGCTCCCGCCGCGGTACGTCATGCCGAGGAGACGATGGGGACCGTCTTCTCCTTCGACGTCCGCGGCGGGGAACCGGCCGCCGTGCGCGCGGCCCTGGACGAGGCCGTCGCCGGGCTGCACCGGGTCGACGAGGTGTTCAGCACGTACCGCGAGGACAGCCAGATCTCCCGGCTGCAGCGCGGGGAGCTGACCGTCGCGCAGTGCGACCCCGAGGTCGCCGAGGTGCTGGAACTGGCCGCCGAGGCGGAGCGGAGGAGCGACGGCTGGTTCAGCACGTCGTACCGGGGCCGCCTCGATCCGACCGGCATCGTCAAGGGCTGGGCGGTCGAGCGGGCGGCGCGGCGGCTGGCGGACGTGCCCGGGGTGTGCGGGGTGAACCTGAACGGCGGCGGCGATGTGCAGCTGCTCGGGACACCGGGTGGGCAGCGGCCGTGGCGTGTGGGCGTGGCCGATCCGTTGCGTCCCGGGGGTCTCGCGGCGGTCGTCTCCGCGGGCGGGGTGGACGAGTTGTCCGTGGCCACGTCCGGTACGGCGGAGCGGGGAGACCACATCGTCGATCCCCGTACGGGGCGGTCGGCTGTCACCGACCTGGTCGCCGTGACGGTGGTGGGTACCCGGCTGACGTGGGTCGACTGCTGGGCGACGGCGGCGTTCGCGATGGGGTCGCGGGAGGGGCTGGCGTGGCTGGAGTCGCTGCCGGATGTGGAGGCCCTGCTGATCACGGCCGGGGACGAGGTGCGGTGCACGGGGGGTTTGGCTGCGAGGCTGGGGTGAGGTGAGGCTGAGGCCGGGTGGGTCCGCAGCCCGGCGCAGCGGGGTGCCGCTCTCCTTGGGACGGGTGCCGCCTCAGCGGCACGACTGCCCGCAGCTGGGGAGATGCCCCGGAGGGGCGCGGGGAACCGCGCGAACGGCCACAGCGCACCCGCACCCACCCACCACCGGCACTCCTACGGCGCTCAGTGCCCGTTCTGCGCCAGCCTCAGCAAATGATCGGCCAGGGCCTGACCCCCCGTAGGCTCCCGACTGATCAGCAGCAACGTGTCGTCACCCGCGATCGTCCCCAGGATGTCGTGCAGCTCGGCCTGATCGATGGCCGAGGCCAGGAACTGCGCCGCCCCCGGAGGGGTACGCAGGACCACGAGATTCGCCGAGGCCTCCGCGGAGATCAGCAGCTCCTGTGAGAGCCGCCGCATCCGCTCCTCCTTCGCCGACCCGCCCAGCGGCGCCCGGGGCGTACGGAACCCGCCCTCGCTGGGCACCGCGTAGATCAGGTCGCCGTCGGCGTTGCGGATCTTCACCGCGTTCAGCTCGTCCAGGTCCCGGCTGAGCGTCGCCTGCGTGACGTTCAGCCCGTCGTCGGCGAGCAGCTTCGCCAGCTGGCTCTGCGAGCGGACCGGCTGCCGGTTGAGGATGTCCACGATCCGGCGGTGGCGGGCGGTGCGGGTCTGCGGCACGGCGGGCCCGTTGGCCCCCGGCTGCTCGTGGTCCTGCGCCTGGCTCATCGTCGTCTCATTCCCCGGATCGTCCGTCCCCGCTTGCTGCCTGGAGGATGCCGGGCAGCGCCCCGAGGAACGCGTCCACCTCGTCGTCGCGCAGGTTCAGCGGTGGCATCAGCCGGACGACGTCGGGGGCGGGCACGTTCACCAGGAATCCGGCCTCCTGAGCCGCCTGGCGCACCTGGGGCGCGAGCGGCTCGGTCAGCACGATACCCAGGAGGAGTCCCGTCCCCCGGACGAAATCGATCAACTGATGTCCGAGGCCCTCGATTCCGTCCCGCAACCTCTCGCTCTGCCGCTTGACGTTCTCCAGCAACCCCTCGTTCTCGATGGTGTCGAGGACGGCGAGCCCGGCGGCGCAGGCGACCGGGTTGCCGCCGAAGGTCGTGCCGTGCTGTCCGGGCTGGAGCAGGTCGGCCGCGCGCCCGAAGGCGACGGTGGCGCCCAGCGGCAGTCCGCCGCCGAGCTGCTTGGCGAGGGTGACGACGTCGGGCAGGACGCCCTCGTGTGCCTGGTACTCGAACCAGTGCCCGGTCCGGCCGATGCCGGTCTGCACCTCGTCGAGGACGAGGAGCGCCCCGGTCGCGGCCGTGATGGCCCGGGCCGCCTTGAGGTAGCCGGCCGGCGGGACGACCACGCCGAGCTCGCCCTGGATCGGTTCGAGGATGACGAGCGCGGTCTCCTCGGTCACCGCCGCGGCCAGGGCCTGCGCGTCGCCGAACGGCACGTGCGTGACGTCGCCGGGCAGCGGCAGGAACGGCTCGCGCTTGCCGGCCTGGCCGGTCATCGCCAGGGCGCCCATGGTCCGGCCGTGGAAGGCGCCCTCGGTGGCCACGATGTGGGTCCGGCCGGTCAGCCGGCCGATCTTGAACGCGGCCTCGTTGGCCTCGGCGCCGGAGTTGCAGAAGAAGACCTTGCCGTCCCGGCCGAAGAGGCGCAGCAGCCGTTCGGCGAGGGCGACGGTCGGCTCGGCCATGAAGAAGTTGGAGATGTGGCCGAGGGAGCCGATCTGCCGGGTGACGGCCTCGACGACCGCCGGGTGGGCGTGGCCGAGGGCGTTGGTGGCGATGCCGCCGACGAAGTCGAGGTAGGAATGGCCGTCGGCGTCCCAGACGCGGGTGCCCTCGCCGCGGGCCAGGGGCAGCAGCGGGGTGCCGTAGTTGTTCATGAGCGCGCCCTGCCACCGCTCGGCGTACTCCTGATGGGCGGTCATACGGCGTCCCCCTCTTGCTCGTCGGGCACGACCATCGTGCCGATGCCCTCGTCGGTGAAGATCTCCAGCAGGATCGAGTGCTGGACCCGGCCGTCGATGACGCGGGCGGTGGTGACGCCGTTGCGCACGGCGTGCAGGCAGCCCTCCATCTTCGGCACCATGCCGGACGACAGGTCCGGCAGCAGCCGCTCCAGCTCGGTGGCGGTGAGGCGGCTGATCACCTCGTCGCTGTGCGGCCAGTCCTCGTAGAGGCCCTCGACGTCCGTGAGGACCATGAGGGTTTCGGCGTCCAGTGCAGCAGCGAGTGCCGCAGCCGCCGTATCAGCATTGACGTTGTAGACATGTCCGTCGTCCTGGGAGCGGGCGATCGAGGAGACGACCGGGATGCGGCCGTCGGCGAGCAGGGCCTCGATGGCGCCCGTGTCGATGGCGGTGATCTCGCCGACGCGCCCGATGTCGACCAGCTCGCCGTCGATCTCGGGCTGGTGCTTGGTGGCGGTGATGGTGTGTGCGTCCTCGCCGGTCAGGCCGACGGCGAGCGGCCCGTGCTGGTTGAGCAGCCCGACCAGTTCGCGCTGGACCTGCCCGGCCAGCACCATCCGTACGACGTCCATGGCGTCCTCGGTGGTCACCCTGAGGCCCGCCTTGAACTCGCTGACGATGCCGTGCCGGTCGAGGGCGGCGCTGATCTGCGGTCCGCCGCCGTGCACGACGACGGGCTTGAGTCCGGCGTGGTGCAGGAACACGACGTCCTGGGCGAAGGCGGCCTTCAGGTCCTCGTCGATCATGGCGTTGCCGCCGAACTTGATGACGACCGTCTTGCCGTTGTGCCGGACCAGCCAGGGCAGCGCCTCGATGAGGATCTGGGCTTTGGGCAGCGCGGTGTGCTTGCGTGTCGCTCCACTGCTCATGACGAGTAGGCGCTGTTCTCGTGGACGTAGTCGGCGGTGAGGTCGTTGGTCCAGATCGTGGCGGTCTCGGACCCGGCGGCGAGGTCGGCGACGATGTGCACCTCGCGGTAGCGCATGTCGACCTTCTCGCGGTCCTCGCCGACACCGCCGTTCTTGCAGACCCACACGCCGTTGATGGCGACGTTGAGCCGGTCGGGCTCGAAGGCGGCGGACGTGGTGCCGATCGCGGAGAGCACGCGGCCCCAGTTGGGGTCCTCACCGTGGATGGCGCACTTGAGGAGGTTGTTGCGGGCGATGGAGCGGCCCACCTCGACGGCGTCGTCCTCGGTCGCGGCGTTGATCACCTCGACCTTGATGTCCTTGCTGGCGCCCTCGGCGTCCCGGATGAGCTGCTGGCCGAGGTCGTCGCAGACCTGCCGTACGGCCTCGGCGAACTCCTCGTACTCCGGGGTGACCTCGGCCGAGCCGGAGGCGAGCAGCAGCACGGTGTCGTTGGTGGACATGCAGCCGTCGGAGTCGACGCGGTCGAAGGTCGTACGGGTGGCCGCCCGCAGCGCCTTGTCCAGGGCCTCGTTCTCCAGGTCCGCGTCGGTGGTGAGGACGACGAGCATGGTGGCGAGGCCGGGGGCGAGCATGCCCGCGCCCTTGGCCATGCCTCCGACGGTCCAGCCGTCCTTGGTGACGACGGACGTCTTGTGGACGGTGTCGGTGGTCTTGATGGCGATGGCGGCCTTCTCGCCGCCGTGCTCGGAGAGCTGGGCGGCGGCGGTCTCCACGCCCGGGAGCAGCTTGTCCATGGGGAGCAGGAGGCCGATGAGGCCGGTGGAGCAGACGGCGACCTCGATGGCGCCCCGGCCCAGGACCTCGGCGACCTTCTCCGCCGTGGCGTGCGTGTCCTGGAAGCCCTTCGGTCCGGTACAGGCGTTGGCACCACCGGAGTTGAGGACGACGGCGGACACCTGGCCGCTCTTCATGACCTGCTCGGACCACTGCACCGGCGCGGCCTTCACACGGTTGGAGGTGAAGACGCCGGCGGCGGCGCGGCGGGGGCCGGTGTTGACCACGAGGGCCAGGTCGGGGTTGCCGTTCTCCTTGATCCCGGCGGCGATGCCCGCCGCCGTGAATCCCTTTGCTGCCGTCACACTCACGGCGCAACTCCGATCGTCGTCAGTCCGGTGGTCTCGTCGAGACCCAGGGCGATGTTCATGCTCTGGACGGCACCGCCCGCGGTGCCCTTGGTGAGGTTGTCGATGGCGCTGATCACGATGATCCGTCCGGCGGCCGCGTCGTACGCGACCTGCACCTGAACGGCGTTCGAACCGTAGACGGACGCCGTGGCGGGCCACTGGCCCTCGGGGAGCAGGTGCACGAACGGCTCGTCGGCGAAGGCCTTCTCGTAGACGGCGCGCAGGGACTCGGCCGTGACGCCGTCGGCGGCCTTGGCGCTGCACGTGGCGAGGATGCCGCGGGGCATCGGCGCGAGGGTCGGGGTGAAGGACACCGTGACCGGCTCTCCCGCGGCCGCGCTGAGGTTCTGGGTGATCTCGGGGGTGTGCCGGTGCACGCCGCCGACGCCGTAGGGGGACATCGAGCCCATGACCTCGCTGCCCAGCAGGTGCGGCTTGGGCGCCTTGCCCGCGCCGGACGTGCCGGACGCGGCGACGATCACGGCCTCGGGTCCGGCCAGGCCCGCCGCGTACGCCGGGAAGAGAGCCAGGGACACGGCAGTGGGGTAGCAACCGGGCACCGCGACGCGCTTGGACCCCTCCAGCGCGGCGCGGGCGCCCGGCAGTTCGGGAAGGCCGTAGGGCCAGGTCCCGGCGTGCGGCGAGCCGTAGAACCGCTCCCAGGCGGCGGCGTCCGTCAGGCGGAAGTCGGCGCCCATGTCGACGACGAGGACGTCCGGGCCGAGCTGTTCGGCGACGGCGGCGGACTGCCCGTGCGGCAGAGCGAGGAAGACGACGTCGTGACCGGCGAGGACGTCCGGGGTGGTCTCCTGGAGCACTCGCCCGGCCAGGGGCAGCAGGTGCGGCTGGAGCGCACCGAGCCTCTGCCCCGCGTTCGAGTTGCCGGTCAGGGCGCCGACCTCGACCTCGGGGTGTGCCAGGAGCAGACGCAGCAGTTCCCCGCCCGCGTACCCACTCGCTCCGGCCACTGCCGCACGTACCGCCATGGATCCTCCTCCTTAGAGGGCATGACTATACGTTTCGCTGCACGTTTATGCAATCCCATACAAGGGCGGCGCGGCTGTCACGTGTGACCGAGAATTTCAGTTGGCGCGTGGAGCACGCCAGTTGGCGGATCTTGGTCCCGTAACACTGTGTTGCGGTCAGTACCGGAGTAGCGCTCCCGTTGCCGGCCGAATGGTGCTGCTCCGGGTGAGTGGGCGACACAGCGATTGCGAAGATCCCGTCGGATTCGAGCTGTCTGGACCGGCTGGTCACGGCGTACGACGGGGATGCCGGGCTGCGGGATCGGCTGCTGCTCGGGGACGGATGGCCTCGTCGGTGGAGTTCGACGTGGCGGGTGGTGGACCACTTCTACCGGGACATGCTCTCCTTTCCTGGTCAAGCCGTCATCATCGACAACGGTGGCCCGCCGACCGACGTGCTCTCTTTCGCCGCCTCGTACCGGTTCACCGGGCCGGGGGCGATCGGCTCGGCTTCTGTTGGACGCCTGGACGGCAGGCGTAGCAGACGATGCCCCAGCCGGTGATCTGCGTGGCGCAGAGCGCGGGCAGCACGGCGCGAGGCCGTGACCGGTCCCCCGCCCCCGTCACGGCCTCGCTGGTGTGAAGGTCGGTCATGGCCGGATCAGCAGCAGCCGCCCGCAGCGACCGGCTTCTCCGAGCCGGAGTCGACCGAGGACGGGGTGGTGCAGCAGGTGCTGCCCTGCTGCTTGGCCAGGGAGCCGGCGTCGGCCTTCACCACGTAGACCTCCCAGGGCTCCTGGCCGGGGCCGTGGACCCAGACCTTGTCCTGTAGGGCGTAGCAACAGGTGGTGTCGTTCTCCACGTCGGTGGTCATGCCGGCCTCGCTCAGACGGATGGTGGCGGCGTGGACGGCCTCGGTCGTCTCGACCTCGACACCCAGGTGGTCCATCCGTGTTGCCTCACCCGCCGGGCCTTCGATCAGGACGAGCTTGAGCGGCGGTTCGGCGATGGCGAAGTTGGCGTAGCCGTCGCGGAGTTTGGCGGGCTCGGTGTCGAAAAGCTTGCTGTAGAAGGCGACGGACGCGTCCAGGTCCGGAACACGAAGAGCCAATTGCACGCGGGACATGACGTACCTCCTGATGTCAGTGATGGGTGGGCGAGTCAGCAGCCGCCCGATGAGGCCGACGCGCCGGTGCCGATCTGCACAGTGGCCGAAGCGCCGCAGCAGCCACCGTCCTGGCCGGACTGGGCCGCCTCGGGTTCGTCGAACAGGCCCGCGCCGCCGCACACGCCGGTCTCGGGCAGGGTCAGCTCGACGCGCTCGGCGGCCTCGCGGTCTCCGGCGAGGGCTGCGGTGATGGAGCGGACCTGTTCGTAGCCGGTCATGGCGAGGAATGTCGGGGCGCGGCCGTAGGACTTCATGCCCACCAGGTAGGCACCCTGTTCGGGGTGGGCCAGTTCGTTGACGCCGTGCGGGTAGACGGTGCCGCAGGAGTGGACGTTGGGGTCGATCAGCGGGGCGAGTGCGGTCGGGGCCTGGAGACGTTCGTCGAGGCCGAGGCGGATCTCGGAGAGGAAGGACAGGTCGGGGCGGAAGCCGGTCAGGGCGATGACCTCGTCGACCGGGTCGAGGCGGCGGCCGTTCTCGTCCACGAGGACGAGCCGGTCGCCGTTGCGCTCCACAGCCTGCGTACGGAATCCGGTCGCCGTGCTGGCGTGGCCAGCTTCGACGGCGGCCTTGGCGCGCAGGCCCAGGGCGCCGCGGGCGGGAAGCTGGTCGGCCTCGCCGCCGCCGAAGGTGGAGCCGGTGATACCGCGGCGCAGGATCCACACCGCGTGGGTGCCCGGCTCGTCCTTGGCCAGGTCCGCGAGATGGGCGAGGGCGGTAAAGGCGGAGGCACCGGAGCCGACCACGGCGGTGCGCTTGCCTGCATACCGGGCGCGTACGGCCGGGTCGCCCAGATCGGGCACGCGGTAGGAGATGCGGCTGATGGCGGACTTCTCACCGAGAGCCGGCAGGCCGTCGGCGCCCAGCGGACTGGGGGTGGACCAGGTGCCGGAGGCGTCGATGACCGCCCGTGCGCTGATCCGTTCCTCGCGGCCGTCGGCCGGCGCGATGTGCACGGTGAAGGGCTGCTCGTCGCGCCCTGAGTCGACGATGCGGTCGCGTCCGGCACGGGCGACGCCGACCACGGTCACCCCGTAGCGGATCTTGTCGTCGAGGAGGTCGGCGAGGGGCTGCAGGTACTGCTCGGCCCAGTCACCGCCGGTCGGATAAGCGGAGCCATCGGGGCGGGTCCAGCCGGTCGGGGCGAGGAGCTTCTCCGCAGCGGGATCGGTGATCTCCGACCAGGGCGAGAACAGCCGCACGTGTGCCCAGTCGCGAACGGCGGTGCCGGCCGACGGTCCGGCTTCCAGGACCAGCGGTTCGATGCCGCGCTCGACGAGGTGGGCTGCGGCGGCCAGGCCGACCGGACCTGCTCCGATGACCACGACCGGCAGCTGATCAGTGGCGAGCACGCTGTTGATGGACACGGCCACGAGGTTCCCCTTTGCTTCGACATTCGTCGATGGCTTGCGTTGCCAGCATGGCACCTGCTTCGATGTCCGTCAACATAGACAGGCGTCGAATCGGGGGCGCCTCGTGAAGCACGTCGACGTCGTAGTGATCGGGGCCGGGCAGTCGGGGCCGGCCGCAGCGCACGCCCTGCGGCGGCGGGGCTTCGAGCCGGCCGCCATCGGGGTGCCGTCGCGGCGGGGAGACCGGACCGGCGCCCGCTGTTCACCGGAGCCAGCGGCACCAAGGTCACCGGGGAGGACGGGACCACGGAGGAGATGGACACGATCCTGCCGGCCACCGGATACCGACCCGTCGAACTCCCTGCGCGGCGTGGGCCGTGACGCCGCACAAGTCGCGCGCAGCGTCGCCGCTCGCCTGGCCCGGACCTGAGCCCGCTCGACCCTCGCCCGCATGGTTCGACGTGTGTCAACATAGACGCATGTCGAATACCAAGGTGCTGCCGCTGCTGGAACCCGAGGTTCCCGAGGCCGTGGCGCCGTGCTGCCCGCCGCTCACCGAGCGCCCGTTCACCGCGGAGGAGGCCGAAACGGCGGCGCGGATGTTCAAGGCATTGGGCGACCCGGTGCGGCTGCGGCTGTTCTCGGCTGTGGCTTCGCACGAGGGCGGCGAGGCGTGCGTGTGCGACATCTCCGATGTCGGCGTCTCCCAGCCGACCGTCTCCCACCACCTGAAGAAGCTCAAGGAGGCCGGGCTGCTGACTTCCGAGCGGCGCGGCACCTGGGTCTATTACCGGGTCGAGCCGTCGGTGCTGGCCGCGATGGGCAAACTGTTGACCCTGCCAGCAGTGGCCTGATCCCAGGGAGGGGACGTCGTGGGGTCGGTGACACTGACCATGCCGTCTTCGAGGGTGCGGTTCCATGCCGTGCTGTAGAGCCGCAGTTCTTTCTCGGACAGTTCGAGATCGCCGTGAACTCGCACTGTACTGGTGTCCCAGGGCCGCTTCCCGTCGCGGCGCGGGGTGAGCAGTACACCCAGGGTGGAGGATTCTTCTTCCGTTCGGCCGGTGCGCGAGGTCACTTCGTGGTGTCGCACCCGTATGTAGGCGGAGAAGCGCCGCCACCAGGTGCCGGTGGGCTGATCACCGCTCGGGCGTGCCAGGTGCCCGAGTCCGTCGCCACGCGCAGGGCCGGGCCGTCCCGGTGCACGCCCTGCACCCGCACCGGCCGCTCCACCGGTAGCTCGTAGCGCTTTTCGTACTCGCGCAGGCAGGCGACCACGTGCTCGGCGTCCGGGTACTCCTGGCCCGGCTGCGGTGGCATCAGCCGCCCCGGCAGTGACGAGAAGGCGGCTGGCGAGAACAGGTGCAGCGAGTCCCAGGCGTGTTGCCAGGCGCCGCCCGGCTCGGCCTGGGCGTCGAGGATGACGAAGTCCAGGCCGAGCCTGCGGAGGTGGTAGCCGACGGCGAGCCCGGCCTGGCCGCCGCCGACGATCACCAGCTGTGTGTGCCGGTCGCCCGTCACGAGGTCCGCACCATGCAGTTGGTCTCCGGGCAGCACGCGGCGTGGGCGGCGCAGGCAGCGGCTCCGCACTGGGGCAGACGACCGCGGCGACCTGCGATCCGGTGGCGGTGCAGTCCAGGCAGTGCCTCAGCTCTCCTGCGGTGCCGCTCTCAGCTGCTGACCGGTGCTGAACTTCCGTCGCCAGGCCAGAGAGACGTACACCAGAGCCACCAGCACCGGGACCTCGATCAGGGGGCCGACGACGCCCGACAGGGCCTGGCCGGAGGTGACGCCGAAGGTGGCGATCGCGACCGCGATGGCCAGCTCGAAGTTGTTGCCGGCTGCCGTGAAGGCGAGCGTCGCGGTGCGGTCGTAGGCGAGGCCGATGACCTTGCCGAGGGCGAACGTGCCGAACCACATCAAGGCGAAGTACACCAGCAGCGGCAGCGCGATGCGGGCGACGTCGAGAGGCTGCGTGGTGATCGTCTTCCCTTGCAGGGCGAAGAGGATGACGATCGTGAAGAGCAGGCCGTACAAGGCCCACGGGCCGATCTTCGGAAGAAAGTCGGACTCGTACTTCTCGCGGCCGAGCTTCTGTTCGCCGATGCGGCGGGTGAGGAAGCCGGCCAGCAGCGGGATGCCGAGGAAGATGACGACGTTCGCCGCGATCTTCCACATGGAGATGTCGAGGTGCTCGCCGTTGCCCAGGCCCAGCCAGCCGGGCAGCAGGTCGAGGTAGAACCAGCCCAGCAGGCCGAACGCCAGGACCTGGAAGACTGAGTTCAGCGCCACGAGTACCGCGGCGGCTTCGCGGTCGCCGCAGGCGAGGTCGTTCCAGATGATGACCATCGCGATGCACCGGGCGAGGCCGACGATGATCAGGCCGGTGCGGTACTCGGGCAGGTCCGGCAGGAAGATCCAGGCCAGCGCGAACATGACCGCCGGGCCGACGATCCAGTTGATGACCAGCGACGAGGCCATGAGCCTCGTGTCGCCGGTGACGGCGTCGAGCTTGTCGTAGCGGACCTTGGCCAGCACCGGGTACATCATGATCAGCAGGCCGATGGCGATCGGCAGGGAGATGCCGCCGATCTCGACCTTGGCGAGGGCGTCGTTGAGGCCGGGGACGGCGCGGCCCAGGCCGAGGCCGATGGCCATGGCGAGGAGGATCCACACGGCGAGGAAGCGGTCGAGCGTCGAGAGCTTCGCGACGACCGAGGGCTCCTCGGCGGTTGCGGATGCTTCGGTGGGGGTCACGGGCAGGCCCTCTTGTTGTCGGCGGCGTTGCGAGCGGACTCGGCCAGGTCGTTGAACCGGCCGGCGAGCTGGGCGATGACGTCCGGGCGAAGCCTGTAGTAGGTGTAGCGGCCGCACGGCTCCGTCTCGACGACCCCTGCCTCGCGCAGCACCTTCAGGTGGTTGGAGAGGTTGGTCTGCCGGGCACCGGTCTCCTCCACCAGGTGGGTGGTGCACAGCGTCTCTTTGGCCAGCAAGGTCACGATTCGAAGCCTGAGCGGATCGGCCAGAACCCGGATCAGATCAGTGTCGACTGACGTCAGCATGGGCTGATACTGTCACATCACGCCGAGCTGATACCAGCCGGGGCTGATACCCGGGACTCGCATCCCTCCGCCCCGAAGGGGGTTCCCGTGACCGCATCCCCTCCTCCTGTCCTGCCTGATGAGCGCCTGGCGTCGGGCATCGCCCGTCTCGCCCTGCGCTACCGCGGGCGCTTCTCCCCGGAGACCGTCCAGCGTCTCGTCACCGACTCCTACGAGCGTCTCGCCGAGCACGCCCGTATCCCACCCGCCTGGTCGTGCTGGCCGAGCACCTGGCCACCGAGCGGCTGGACGCGCTCGCGCACGTCGAGGGCGCTCCCGGCTGCGGCCTGCCACGGGTGCTGTTCGTGTGCAGCCACAACGCCGGACGCTCGCAGATGGCCGCCGCCGCCCTGCTCGCACACCGCGCGGGCGGACAGGTGGTCGTATCGTCCGCAGGCACGCTCCCGGCCGCCGAGGTCGAGCCGGTCGTCACCCAGGTGCTGACCGAGGCGGGCGTGGACCTCACGGACGCGTTCCCCCGAGCCGCTGACCGACGAGGTCGTGCAGGCCGCCGACATCGTCATCACCATGGGATGCGGGGACGCCTGCCCCGTCCTGCCGGGCCGCCGCTACCTGGACTGGCCGGTCACCGACCCCGAGGGCGCCCCGACCGCCGTCGTGCGCGGCATCCGCGACGAGATCGACGCCCACATCACCGAACTGCTCGCCTCCCTGCCGAGCACCTGAAGCCGCACCCCGCACCACCGCAAGAACCACTCACGAAGGAAGAACCGATGTCCTCCAGCCCGCTCGCCTCCGTGCTGTTCGTCTGCGTCCACAACGCCGGACGCTCGCAGATGGCTGCCGGATTCCTCTCCCACCTCGCGGGCGACCGGATCGAGGTCCGCTCCGCCGGCTCCATCCCGGGTGACCAGGTCAACCCCTCCGCCGTCGAGGCCATGAAGGAAGTCGGCATCGACATCGCCGACGCCAAGCCGAAGGTCCTCACCACCGAGGCCGTCCAGGCATCCGACTACGTCATCACCATGGGCTGCGGCGACGCCTGCCCGATCTTCCCCGGCAAGAAGTACCTCGACTGGGCCCTGGAAGACCCGGCCGGCAAGGGCGTCGACGCCGTCCGCCCCATCCGCGACGAGATCAAGACCCGCATCGAGGCCCTGATCGCCGAGATCGACGCCAAGCAGGAGGCGTGACCCCAGTGACCGACACCGGCATGCGCGAGGTCATCGTCATCGGCTCCGGCCCCGCCGGGTACACCGCCGCCCTCTATGCAGCCCGCGCCCAGCTCAAGCCGCTCGTCTTCGGCGGCGCCATCTTCGTCGGCGGCTCGCTCACCACGACCTCCGAGGTCGAGAACTTCCCCGGCTTCCCCGAGGGCATCGACGGGCCGGACCTGATGCTGAACATGCGGGCTCAGGCCGAGAAGTTCGGCGCTGAGATCGTCGAGGACGACATCGTCTTCGTCGACCTCACCGGCGATGTCAAAGAGGTAACCGACTCCGCGGGCGCCGTCCACCGGGCCAGGGCAGTGATCGTCGCGACCGGCTCCGGCTACCGCAAGCTCGGCCTGCCCAAGGAGGACGAGCTGTCCGGCAGGGGAGTCTCCTGGTGCGCCACCTGCGACGGCTTCTTCTTCCGCGATCGCGACATCGTGGTCGTCGGCGGCGGCGACACCGCCATGGAGGAAGCCACCTTCCTCAGCCGCTTCGCCAAGTCCGTGACCGTCGTCCACCGTCGCTCCACCCTGCGCGCCTCCCAGGTGATGCAGAACCGCGCCTTCGCCGACGACAAGATCTCCTTCGCCTTCGACAGCGACATCGCAGAGATCAAGGAAGCGGACGGCAAGCTCGCCGGTGTCGTCCTGCGCGATGCGTTCACCGGCAAGACCCGCGACCTGGACGTGACCGGCCTGTTCATCGCGATCGGACACAACCCGCGCACGGAACTGTTCAGGGACCAGCTGGACCTGGACGAGAACGGCTACCTCAAGGTGCAGTCGCCGACCATGCGCACGAACATCCCGGGTGTGTTCGCCGCGGGCGACGTCGTCGACCACATCTACCGCCAGGCGATCACCGCCGCCGGCAGCGGCTGTGCCGCAGCCTTGGACGCCGAGCGATACCTGGCCGCCTTGACCGACGCCGGCTCGGTACCCGCGCAAAGAACCGCCACGGCCGTCGTCTGAACACGCTGCGCGAAGCGGGCCTCACTCGGTTGAGCGAGGCCCGCTTCCCCTGTCCCTCTCAAGACGCGCGGGCGGTGACGGCGCTGTGTGGCCGCTGCCCGGGGCGGCGGCCACACAGCGGGAGGTCACCTCTGCTTGATCCTCAGGAACGTCACGGAGTTCGCCGGGAAGGTGTACGTGAACTTCCCGGCCACCCCCCGGAACGTGGACGTCACCGGCGTCACCGGCGTGTCCGTCTCGGTGTTCACGGCGTCCTCGTCGGCGGCCAGCGTGGTCACGCGGGCCGTGGAGGCGACCTTGGCGCCACCGAGGTCGACGGCCGTACGGGCCTCGGCGGACTGGGCGTTGACGACCTTGACGATCAGGTCACCGGTCTTCGCGTCCTTGGTCACGACCTGGCGGAACGGCTCGGCCGGCTTGTCGTCCTTGAAGCTGCCCCACTCCTTGCCGTCGAGGAACAGGGTGACCTGACGGCCGCGGACCTTGATGTCGATGTCGTAGGCCCGGCCGGTCTCGATCGACCCGGGCTTCGTCATCAGGGTGCCCTTGCCGCCGTCCACGGCCTGTTCGATCGCGGACTGGGTGTTGTTCCAGCCGCCCAGGTTCCACCAGTAGTAGTTGCCGGTGTCCTTGACGCCGAAGGCGACGAGGAAGCCCTCCTTGCCGGACTTCTTGGTGGCCTTCACATGCAGGTCGTAGTCCTTCCAGGCCGGGTCGCCCGCCGTGACCAGGGTGTTCTCGGCGGCGGTGTCGGTCTGGACGTAGGCCCCGTCCTGGACGCTCCAGCTGCCCGCGCCGGAGTGCTTCCACTTCGAGGCGTCACCGGAGAAGTCGTCGCTCAGCAGGGTCGAGCCGTCCGCCGAAGTGACCAGCACGTCGTCGTACGCGGCGCTGGTCGCCCACGTCGACAGGCCGACGGCGCCGGTGATCGGGCCGCTGACGTTCGGCGTGGTCGTGGCCTTCGACGGGACGACGCGGTCGCCGACGTTGGTCATGAACAGCTTCTGGACCTCGTAGTTGGCCGAGTTCCAGGAGGCCCGGTTGTTGAACCAGATCATGTCCGGGCGCCACTGCACGTAGTCCTCGTTGGCGAGCAGCGGGGCGTACGAGGCGAGCTTGACGACGTCCGCGTTGCGCTCCAGTCCGGTCATGAAGGCGGCTTCGGTCAGGCCGTTCTTCCAGGCGTTGCCCTGGGAGGCGTACTCCCCGAGGAAGACCTTGGGGCCGCTGCGGTCGTAGGAGTCGTAGCGGTCGTTGTTCTGCAGGAACCAGTTCGGGCTGTTGTAGTAGTGCTCGTCGACCATGTCGACCTTGCCCTCGCGGTTGAGCTGCCAGGCGGTGTCGAAGGTCGTGCCGGCGTCGTCCGGGCCCGAGTTGGAGATGACGGTGATGTCCGGGTACTTCGCCTTGATGGCCGTCCGGAACCGTTCGAAGCGGGCGAAGAACTCCTTGGGGAGGTTCTCCTCGTTGCCGACCCCGATGTGGGTGAGGTGGAAGGGCTTGGGGTGGCCCATCCGCGCGCGCACCTTGCCCCACGTGGAGGTCGCCGGTCCGTTGGCGAACTCGATGAGGTCGAGGGTGTCCTGGATGTGCCGCTTGAGCAGCGCCTCGTCGTCGGTGGCCTTGTTCTGGCCGCAGCCGGTCACCAGGGCGGGGACGACGGGCAGCGGCATCGCGCCGACGTCCTCGGAGAAGCGGAAGTACTCGTAGTAGCCGAGACCGTAGCTCTGGTTGTAACCCCAGAAGTTGGCGTTGGTGGCGCGCTGCTCTACGGGTCCGATGGTGTCCTTCCACTGGTAGCTGCGCTTGCGCTGCCAGTTCGAGGCCTCGCTGTAGTCCTCCATGGAGCCGGTGTTGACCAGGCAGCCGCCGGGGAACCGCACGAAGCCGGGCTTGAGGGCGGCGATCTTCTCGGCGAGGTCCTTGCGCAGGCCGTTCGGCTGGTTCTTGTAGGTGTCGCGCGGGAACAGCGACACCTCGTCGAGCGCGGCGGCGTCCGACGAGGCGACGGCGAGACGGCCGCGGTTGCTGGTGCGGGTCGCGGTGAAGGTGGCCTCGTACTTGGCCCAGCCGCCCTTCACGGCGACCTGGCGGGCGGTGGCGAGGGTGCCCGCGGTGTCCTTCAGGGAGACCGTGAGCGTGGCACCGCTCGCGGCGCGGGCCCAGACGGAGAAGTCGTACCGCTTGCCCTTGTCGACCCGGATGCCGGTGTTGTAGCCGGCGTTCGTGACGGACGAGCCGGCGCCCAGGGAGAGGTAGTTGCGGTTGCGCTCGTTGAGGCGACCCGAGTCGTTCACGACCTCGGCCGTGCCGCCGACCGCCCACGAGGTCAGGGGCGTGTAGGAGCCGTTGTCGGCGGTGGAGTACTCGAAGGACCGGTTCTGCACGAGCTCGGCGTACAGACCTCCGTCGGCGGCCCGGTTGATGTCCTCGAAGAAGACGCCGTACATCGTGTCGTCGATCGTGGCACCCCGGGCGGACGGGTCGACGGTGATCGCGTAGTCGGTGACGTCCTCGGCGTGCGCGGGGGCCGGTATGAGGGCTGCTGCCGTCAGGAGGGCGGTGGCCGTGAGGCCGACTCTCCATCGGGTGCGGGCGGCGGTGCGTGGCATGGATACTCCGCGGCTCTCTGGTAGAGGAGTGTTCGAAATATCAGACATTGATCAGCACTTCGAACGGCAAGATAGGGAGGGGGCGGATGCGCGTCAATGGGTCGCGCAGCAACGCGTGGGGCGGAGAGCGGTACGGGATGGGCGAGTTCTGGCCAGTGCCGGACGTGCTGGTGTATCTGGCCGGGCGCTGGCGCGTGACACGGTCGGTGCGGGATCTCGCGAGCGGCGCGGAGGGTGAGTTCACCGGCACCACCGAGTTCCGCACGGAGGAGACCGGCGGGCTGCTGCACCACGAGTCCGGCATCTTCGTCTGGCAGGGCGTCCCCCGGCCCGCGGAGCGGACTCTGCGGTTCCTGCCGGGTCCGGGCGGCACGGCGGACGTGCGGTTCGCCGACGGCAGGCCGTTCCACGACCTGGACCTGACGTCCGGCCGGCATCGCGCCGGCCATCCCTGCTCGGCGGACCTCTACCGCGGGGAGTTCACCGTCCTCGACGCGGACCACTGGCGGACGGTGTGGCAGGTCCGCGGCCCCGCCAAGGACCTGGTGCTGCGCACCGGCTACGCGCGCGAGGGCTGAGCCGACGCCCCGTCGAAGCGCAGGTTCCAGCGTCCCGCCCGGCCCGTCACGGACGTCGTCGACAGGGGGCGGACATCGATGTTCCAGTACGTCGAGGGCGGTGCCTTCAGGGCGTACACCAGGGCCGCCCGGATCACGGACGGCTCGGCCACCGCCACGACCCGGCAGCCGTCCTCGACGGGCCGGGTGTCGAGCCAGCCGCCGACCCGGGTGATGAAGTCGACCAGCGACTCACCGCCGTGCGGTGTGGCGCGCGGGTCGGCGAGCCAGGCGTCCACGGCATCCGGCTCCCGGGCCATCGCCTCGCCCAGGGTCAGCCCGCGCCACCGGCCCATGTCGCAGTCGCGCAGGCCGAGCTGCACGAGCGGCGCGTACCCGAGCCCCTCCCCCGTCGCCCGGCTGCGCGGAGTCGGCGAGCAGTAGCGCAGTTCGGCCGCGGCGAGCGGCAGCAGCTCCTGCGCGACCCGCTCCACCTCGGCCCAGCCGGCCTGGTCCAGCGGCTGCTCGTCCTCGAAACGCTCGGCGAGCACCGGGGAGCTGCGCGCGGCGGCGACGAAGGTGACCCGAAGTGGCATGCGGCGATGGTGGACGCAGCAAGTACGCAGGTCAAGAGGTGTTACCTACGAGTTACCGAGGGTGCGCCGGCCCTCACGGGCCGAAGACCAGCGCCATCCAGTCCCCGGGGCGCTCCAGTGCCGCGAACCCGTGCCGCGCGTACACCCCGTGGGCGTCGTGCGTGGCGAGCAGCACCCGCCGCACCCCGTACGACCGCAGCTCGTCCCGTACGGCGGCCACGAGCGCACCGCCGACGCCCTTGCCGCGCACCGACGGATCGACGTACACGTCACACAGCCACCCGAAGGTCGCCCGGTCGGTGATCACCCGGGCGTAGGCGACCTGCTTCCCCGACACCGTCTCGTACACGCCGAAGTTGAGCGACCCCTCGATCGCCCGGTCCTGCTTCTCCCGGGTGCGCCCCAGCGCCCAGTACGCGTCGGTGGACAGCCAGTGATGCACGCGCTCGCGGTCGACGCGGGCGGGGTCGGTGGAGATCTCGCAGCCCTCGGGCAGGCTCGGGGTGTCGGTCATGGCCGCGATGGTCGCAGGCGGCCCGCAGGAGCGTCGAACGGTTATCGCAGCACCTCGTCGCAGGCCCTGCGCAGCCGTCGTACGCCCTCGGCGATCTCCCCGGTCCCGGCGACCGCCGCGAAGCTCAGCCGCAGGTGTGCGGCCGGTGGTTCGGCGCTGAAGTACGGGCGGCCGGGCGTGAGGGCGACGCCGGCCCGCAGGGCCGCGGAGGTCAGGGCCGACTCGTCCGTGCCGTCGGGCAGGCGGGGCCACAGGTGGTAGCCGCCGGACGGGACGTGCGGCAGGACGAGCTCCGGCAGGTGCAGGGCGAGGGCGCCGGTCATCGCGTCCCGGCGGGCCTTCAACTCCGCGGAGACGGCCCGCAGATGACGCGGCCAGGCGGGCGAGCCGACGAGTTCCAGTGCGGCCTCCTGGAGGGGGCGCGGCACGAAGAACGTGTCGACGACCTGGATGGCCCGCAGCCGCTCCAGGACCGGCCCCCGCGCGGCCAGGGCGCTGACCCGGAAGCTGGGCGAGGTCGCCTTGGTGAGCGAGGAGACGTGGACGACGACACCGTCGGGGTCGTCGGCGGCCAGGGGGCGCGGCAGCGGCCCCGCGTCCTCGTGCACCAGCCGCCGCACGAAGTCGTCCTCGACGACGAACGCGCCCGCCTCCCGGGCGATGCGCAGCACCTCGGCGCGCCGCCCGGGCGCCAGGACCGCGCCGGTGGGGTTCTGGAAGAGCGGCTGGCAGACGAAGGCCGGGGCGCCGGTGGCACGGAACGCGTCCGCGAGCAGCTCCGGCCGCACCCCGTCGGCGTCCACCGGGACGGGGACCGGGCGCAGGCCCGCCGCCCGGGCGATGGCGAGCATGCCGGGGTAGGTCGGCGACTCGACCAGGACGGGGGCGCCGGGCGGGGCGAGCGCACGCAGGGCGGTGGTGAGCGCGGACTGCCCGCCGGCGGTGATCAGCACCTCGGCGGCCGTGACCGCGCCGCCGATGCTCCGCGCGAACCATTCGCGCAGCTCCGGCAGCCCCTCCATGGGCGGGCGCCCCCAGGCGCCGGGACGGCGCCCGGCCCGTGAGAGGGCGGCGGCCATCGCCCGCTCCGGCTGCAGCGACGGGTGCAGATAGCCGCCGTTGAACTCGATCACGCCGGGCGGCGGCGCGGCAAGCGACACCAGCACCCCGGAGGCGTCGACCGAGCGCGGCACGAGGTCGGCGGCACCGTCGGCGCTGAGCGCGACCTCCTGCCAGGAGGTGTCCCCGGCAGGGGCCGCTGCGGTGCGGGCCTGCGCGCGGAACGCGCCCGCGCCGGGCCGGGTGACCACCAGCCCCTCGGCGGCGAGCTGCGCCAGGGCCCGTGACACCGTCACCGGGCTCACCCGGAACCGCTCGACGAGCGCCCGGCTCGACGGCAGCTTTCCACCGGGCGAGTAGCGGTCGAGCTCTCGCCTCAGCTGTTCGGCCAGTTCGCCTACACTGCTACGCTCTTGCATGAGAGCAGAGAGTAGCGCTACTACGACGTCCCCGATAGCAGTCTCCCTCTCGGGACCGGAGCGCCCCGGGCTCGGCACCCTTCAGGCCGCCCTCGGCGTCGTCGCCTTCTCCCTCACGTTCCCGGCCACCGCCTGGGGGCTGGAGGGCTTCGGGCCCTGGTCGCTGGTCGCCGTGCGGAGCGTTCTGGCCGCGGTGATCGCGGGCGGCTGTCTGCTGGCCCTGCGGGTGCCGCTCCCCGCCCGCCGGCACTGGCCGGGGCTCGCTGTCGTCGGGGCCGGTGTCGTCCTCGGGTTCCCCCTGCTCACCACGCTCGCACTGGAGACCTCCACCACCGCGCACGCCGCCGTCGTGGTCGGGCTGCTGCCGCTGACGACCGCTCTCTTCTCGGCGCTGCGTGTGGGCACCCGGCCCTCGCGCACCTTCTGGACCGCCGCCCTCGCGGGCGCGGCGGCGGTGCTGGCCTTCACCGTGCAGCAGAGCGGCGGCGCCCTGACCACCGCCGACCTGTACCTCTTCGCCGCGCTGCTGGTGTGCGCGGCCGGCTACACCGAGGGCGGCCGCCTGGCCCGGGTCATGCCGGGCTGGCAGGTGATCGGCTGGGCGCTGGTGCTGTGCCTGCCGCTGACCGTGCCCGTCGCCGCGTTCGCCCTGGCGCAGGAGCCCGTGCACCTGACCGCGCACAGCGTCACCGGGCTGCTGTGGGTCGCGGCGGGCTCACAGTTCGCCGGGCTGGTCGTCTGGTACCGCGGCATGGCGGCCATCGGTATCCCCAAGGCCAGCCAGTTGCAGCTCGCCCAGCCACTGCTCACACTGGTGTGGTCGGTGCTGCTGCTGGGCGAGCACCTCACGGTCGCCGCCCCGCTGACGGCCGCGGCGGTGCTGGTCTGCATCGCCGTCACACAGCGATCACGCGGCTGAGCGGGACGGCGCACGGCTCCTGCCGGCAAGCGCCCCCCGCCGTAGACTCGGAGGCCACGGACCGCTGCTCCGCACATCGTGAGGAGGCCCCAGATGCGCGCAACCGTGGGCGACCAGCTTGTCCAGCACGGCAGGGTGGTCGGTCAGCACGACAAGGTCGGCGAGATCGTCGAAGTGCTCGGCCAGGAGGGCAATCCCCCGTACCGCGTCCGGTTCGAGGACGGGCACGAGGGCGTGTGTTCGCCGGGTCCGGACACCGAGATCCGGCACAGGGAGACCACGACCGGGCCGTGACTCAGCGCGGGGGCGGCACCGGCTGCCCGTAGTGGTCGGCGACGACCCGCGCCATCGCCCCGATCCGGTCGGCCGCCACGTCCCTGGCGGCGAAGTAGACGTGTCCGCGCACCTGCGGGTACTCCCCGGCCAGCGTCAGGTGCCGGGAGAGTTCGTCCGTCTCGTGCCACGCCGCGGGCTGGGCCGGGTCACCGGCTTTGTACAGCGCCTCCCCCACGTAGAGCTGCGTCGTGCTGCCGCGCGCGACCTCCGCCCACCAGGGCAGCAGCTTCGCGTAGTCGGCGGCGGCGAAGCCGATGTTCCAGTACAGCTGCGGGACGATGTAGTCGATCCAGCCCTCGCGCACCCATTTCCGCGTGTCCGCGTGCAGATCGTCGTACGTCTCCACACCCGCCTTCGTGTCCGAGCCGAGCGGGTCGGTCCCGGCGTTGCGCCACACGCCGAAGGGGCTGATGCCGAAGCGGGCGCCCGGCCGGATTTCCTTGACCCGGTCCGCCGTCTCCCGCACCAGCCGGTCGATGTTGTCCCGCCGCCAGGCGGCCCGGTCCGGGAAGCCGCCGCCGTGCTCGTCGTAGGCCGCGTCGTCGTCGAAGCCCTCCCCCGCCACGGGGTACGGGTAGAAGTAGTCGTCGAAGTGGACGCCGTCCACGGGGTACTTCGCCACCGCGTCGAGCATCGCGTCCTCGACGAAGGCGCGGACCTCGGGCAGCCCCGGGTTGTAGAAGAGCTTCCCGCCGTACGTCACCACCCAGTCGGGGTTCTCCCGGGCGGGGTGGGACGCGGCGAGCCGGGTCGGGTCGGCGTGTGCGGCGACCCGGTACGGGTTGAACCAGGCGTGCAGGTGGAGGCCCCGCGCATGCGCCTCCTGGACCGCCGTACCCAGCGGGTCCCAGCCGGGGTCCTCGCCCTGGGTGCCGGTGAGGTACTGCGACCAGGGCTCGTACGGCGAGGGCCACAGGGCGTCCGCCGTGGGCCGGACCTGGAAGAACACGGTGTTGAGCCGGTTGCGGACCGCCGTGTCGAGGTGGGTGAGCAGTTCGGCCCGCTGCTGCGAGGCGGTCAGCCCCGGCTTCGACGGCCAGTCGCGGTTGGCCACGGACGCGATCCAGACACCCCGCATCTCGGGGTCCGGGGCGCCGCCCCGGCGGCCGGTCGCGGCCGACGCCCGAGGCATCATCGTGAAAGCCGACAGCGCCGCCACCGCGAACGCCCTGCGTGAGACTCGTCCCATCCGCATGCCCCAAAAAGCCGCGGATCCGCCCGGCCGCGGATCGCTCCGGGCCCAGCATGCCCGAAGCGGACCCGACCCCGGCGATCGATCATCGATACTTGGCGGTAACGTGCACGATCGGAGCAGGCACCGGGACCCGGCGAGTCTGCCCGGACGTGGATCAGCAGCGAAAGGGACGATGTGACGGACACCCCAGCGGGAGACATTGCACGCGTCGGAGTCGTGGGCTGCGGTCAGATGGGCGCGGGGATCGCCGAGGTGTGCGCCCGGGCCGGCCTGGACGTCATGGTCGCCGAGACCACCGGCGAGGCCCTGGAGATCGGCCGTACCCGGCTGTTCACCTCCCTGGCCAAGGCCGCCGAACGCGGCAAGATCACCGAGGAGGAGCAGGAGGCCACGCTGGCCCGCCTGAGCTTCACCACGGACCTCGGCGAATTCGCCGACCGTGACCTCGTGATCGAGGCCGTCGTCGAGAACGAGCAGGTCAAGACCGAGATCTTCCAGGTGCTCGACCAGGTCGTGACCCGGCCTGACGCGATCCTGGCGTCCAACACCTCCTCGATCCCGTTGGTGAAGCTGGCGGTGGCGACGTCGCGGCCCGACCAGGTCATCGGCATCCACTTCTTCAACCCGGCCCCGGTGCAGAAGCTCGTCGAGCTGATCCCCGCGCTGACCACGTCCGAGGGCACCATCGGCCGCGCGCAGCTGTTCACGGAGAAGCTGCTGGGCAAGCACGCGATCCGCGCCCAGGACCGCTCCGGCTTCGTGGTCAACGCGCTGCTGATCCCATACCTGCTCTCCGCGATCCGGATGTTCGAGACGGGCATCGCCAGCCGCGAGGACATCGACAACGGCATGGAAATGGGCTGCGCCCACCCGATGGGCCCGCTGAAGCTGTCCGACCTGATCGGCCTGGACACGGTCGCCTCGGTCGCGCAGTCCATGTACGAGGAGTACAAGGAGCCCCTGTACGCCGCTCCCCCGCTCCTGCAGCGGATGGTCGACGCTGGCCGGCTGGGCCGCAAGTCGGGCTCGGGCTTCTACACGTACGCCTGACCGCCGCTCCCACCCGCCTCCTTCCCGAGGCCGATTACGGACGGTCAGATTTCGGCCACCTCGCGGGCCCGGCACCGGATTTGGTGCCGGGCCCGCGGCATTCACACACCGTGTGCGCGCCGGGCTCGCATATGCCCTACGCACACTCTCCCCAGGCGCCCACCAGGCGAGTTGACTCCTCATGCGCATGCAAGGGATGTGAAACGACTACGGAAAGGAGCGGAATCGTGACCGCCGATCCCGAGCATCCCGTCGTTCATGGAGAACTCGCAGAGTTACGACGCCGCCTCGATGTGGCCTACGCCCGCGTCGAGGGCGGACTGGCTCTGCTCAGCCACCGCACCGAGGAGACCGCCAAGGAGATCGAGGAGCTCAACACCCGGATCCACACGCTCGAACACGCGCGCTGGCCGCTGCCCGCGGTCGCCGCCCTCACCGCCGTGGGTGCCCTCGTCATGGCGATCTGGCAGGCGCTGGGCCGTTGACTCAGGGCAGCGTGTCCTGACCGAGCCTGAGATGGTGCAGCAGTAGTAACGCGGCCGCCATGTTGGCGGCCGGGACCTCGCCGCGGGCGACCATGTCGGGGACGAGCTTGAGAGGCACCCATTCCCGGCGGTCCGACTCGAAGTCGTCCACGGGGTGCCCGACGTAGTCGCCCTCGTCGGCCCAGTACACGTGGTGCCGGGCGTCGGTGAGCCCGTTGGACGGCTCCACGCTCATGAGGTGGCGCAGGGGTCCCGGCCGCCAGCCGGTCTCCTCCTCCAGTTCCCTGGCGGCCGCGCGGGCGACGTCCTCGCCGTCCTCGACGACCCCTGCCGCGAGTTCCCACCCCCAGCTGTCGGTGATGAAGCGGTGCCGCCAGAGCAGCAGCACCTCGTTGGCCTCGTTCACGACCGTGGCCACCGCAACGGGCCGCAGTCGTATGAGGAAGTGGTCCAGGTGCCGGCCGTCCGGCAGTTCGACATCCGCGAGATTGACGCTGAACCAGCGGTTTGAGTACACAGTTTGCTCGTTGTGTTTCGTCCACTGCACGGTTCTGCCACCTTCCGTCGAGTAAGTGGCAATATCGCAGCAGGGACGGAGGGACAGCAGGCGCACGGGAAGCGCCTCGGAGCGACCCCGGGCACCACCGCCCGGATCTACAACGGTACGCGCAGCGCCCCATCGATGAGTTCGGCGGCCTCGGCCGTGCCCGCGCCGCCACTGCGCACCAGGTGCTCCCGCACCGCGCGCAGCCGGTCGCGCAGCCGCTGGGACTCCATGCCCCGGGCCTGTTCGGCCATCTGCACGGCGATGACCACCGCCTTGTCGGCGTTGCCCTGCCGCAGCTCGATGGTGCTGAGCATGGCCAGCCGGTGCACCCGGCCGCGGTCGTGCGCCGGGTTGTCGACGGCGGCCGCGGCATGCTCCCCGGCGGCCGCGATCTCCCCGAGGCTCAGCAGCGCCTCCGCCACCTGGACGTTGACGAGCCCGGGCTGGACATAACCGGTCTCGTCCGGCTCGTAGCCGCGCCGGATGCGCTCGGCGGACTGCTCGGCCCGCCGGATGCAGGACAGGGCGCTGCCGCCGTCACCGAGATGCGCGTACGCCTTGGCCTGCATCGCGTAGAGGTCAGAGGCGAGCGCCGGGGTGATGTGCTTGCCGGCGGCCCGCAGCGCCGCCTCCGCGAAGGCGACGGACTGCCGGTACTCCCGCATGAACAGCGACTGGTTGACGAGCAGGGCGATCACATACGCCCCCAGGCCCCGGTCCCCGCTGGCCTTGGCCAGCCGCAGTGCCTGGTGGAAGTAGCGCTGGGCGAGCCCGTGCGCGTCGGAGTCGTAGGCGCAGATGCCGGCGACCGCCACCAACCCGCCTGTGGCGCGGTGCAGTTGACGGCCCGTCTCGTCGGTGTAGCTGCCGCGCAGCAGCGGTGCGGCCTCGGCGTTGAGGAAGCCGACGATCCGGGCCCGCGTGGCGATGCCCCCAGCCTTGCGGTACAGCTGCTCGTAGTGCGTCCGGGCGGCCCGCAGCATCTCCAGGTCGCCCGGGGTGACCCGGTGTCTGCCGCCGCGGGAGACGTCCACGTCCTCGGGCGGGTTCTCCCACTCCCACACCGGCATCACGGCAGGCGTGCCGGTGAGCGCGGGCGCGCCCAGGATGTGCGGGCGCTGCTGCTGGTCGGAGCGCCACAGCGCGGTGGCCCGTTCGACGAAGCCGGACAGGGAACCGGTGTGCGGGGCGGACGGCTCGCCGGGCACGCCGAGGCCGATGTCGTCGAGGGTCACCTGCCGCTGCAGCCGGGCCGCGAGCACCTCGCAGATCAGGTCGGGCACCTGGCCCCGGGGACGCTGCCCCTTCAACCACCGGGCGACGGCGGTGTGTTCGTACCTCAGGGACAGGCCACGCGCCCGTCCCGCCTGGTTGACGTGTGCGGCCAGCCCCGCGTGCGAGATCCCCGCCTCGTCCAGGATCGCGTCGAGCAGAGTGTTGGGCTGCATGTGGGCCCCCCGGGTGGCTCGGTGCGGCCAGGTTAGTGGGTCCGCCTTCACACGGGGTGTGAACGGAGTGCTCGAATCCGCAGGGTGCGCGCACTGTCGCTGAGAGTCGCCGACCGGTTGACTGAACTGCCTCGAAAGAGGCCGGCCGGGCCGCCGGCTCCCCCTCGTACAGTGCGGCGGCCCGCACCCGCCGTCCGCCCGGCCGCCTGCCCGACACTCCGTGGCGGGGCGGACGGCATCGCCGGCCGGATGGTCAGGGGCGCGGGGAACTGCGCGAACGACCACGACGAACCGTCAGCCGCCGACACACCGCAGTTCCCCACCCCTTGGGCACTCAGCTCCGCAGCTCGGCCCCGACACGCTCGCCCGCGAGGGCGACCGCCGCGTCCCGGGCCGCAGAGGCCTCGTCCACGGTCAGCGTCCGGTCGGCTGCCCGGAACCGCAACGCGTACGCGAGCGACTTCCGCCCCTCGCCCAGTTGTTCGGCGTTCTCGTACACGTCGAACAGCCGGATCGCCTCCAGCAGCTCCCCGGCACCCGCACGCAGGGCCTCCTCGACCTCGGCCGCCGGGACGACGGCGTCGACGACCAGGGCGACATCCTGCGTGGCGACGGGGAACGTGGAGATCCGCGGCGCCTCGGCCGTGGCGTCACCGGCGGCCTCCACCGCGTCCAGGTCGATCTCCATCGCGCAGCTGCGCGCGGGCAGCCCGAGGGCCTTCACGACCCGGGGGTGCAGCTCGCCCGCGTGACCCACGACCCGCTCGGCGCCGCCCACGGTGACCGCCAGCTCGGCGCACCGCCCCGGGTGCCACGGCCCGTACTGCCCCTTGCGGACGACGAGTTCGGCACCGGCCTCACGGGCGACGGACCGGGCGGCCTCGACCGCGTCGGCCCAGTCGGCCGGACGGCCCTTGCCCCACCAGCCGGCCTGCTCGCGCGCACCGGCGAGGACGACGGCCACGTGCCGCGGCTGGTCGGGCAGCGCCGCGTTCAGCTCGGCGAGCTCCTCGTCGGTCGGACGGCGGTCGACGGGCAGCACGGCCGCGATCCGCTGCTCCTGGCGCGGCCGGAAGACCAGTCCGGTCTCGAACAGCGCGAGGTCGTGCGAGCCGCGGCCGTCGTTGCGGCGCAGGGCGGCGAGCAGACCCGGCAGCAGCGTCGTGCGCAGCGCGGGCTCCTCGTCGCTCAGCGGGTTGCTGAGCTGCACGACGCGGCGGGCCGGGTCGTCCGCCTCCAGGCCGAGCTGGTCGAAGACCTGCTCGCCGATGAAGGGGTAGTTCAGCGCCTCGACATACCCGGCACCGGCCAGGGCACGGCCGACGCGGCGGTGCAGCCGCTGCCGGTCCGTCAGGCCGAGACCCGCCGGAGGCTTGGGCAGCGTGGAGGGCAGGTTCTCGTAGCCCTCCAGCCGGATGACCTCTTCGGCCAGGTCGTTCGGGTCGGTGAGGTCGGGCCGCCAGGACGGCACGGTGACGATCAGCTCGTCCTGCCCGTACACGTCGCAGCCGACCTCCTGGAGGCGGCGCACGACGGTCTCGCGGCCGTAGGCGACGCCCGCGACCTTGTCCGGGTGGTCGGCCGGGATCGTGATGGTGTGCGGCGCGGAGGGGGCCAGGACCTCGGTGACGCCGGCCTCGGCGGTGCCCCCGGCGAGGAGGACCAGCAGGTCGACGGTGCGCTGCGCGGCGGCGGCCGCGGCCTGCGGGTCGACGCCGCGCTCGAAGCGCCGGGACGCCTCGGAGGACAGCTTGTGGCGGCGGGCCGTGCGCGCGATCGACACCGCGTCGAAGTGCGCGGCCTCGATGACGACGTCCGCCGTGGCGTTCTCGACGTTGATGGGGGTCCCCCCTGCTCGAGCGGAGTCGAGAGCTTGGGGGAGGTCGGCGATCTCCGTGTTGGCGCCGCCCATGACGCCGGCGAGCCCGATCGGGCCGCGGTCGTCGGTGATCACCAGGTCCTCGGCGTCCAGCGTGCGCTCGACACCGTCGAGGGTGGTGAGCTTCTCGCCCGCCTCGGCCCGGCGCACCCCGATGGTGCCCTGGACCAGGCCGCGGTCGTAGGCGTGCAGTGGCTGGCCGAGCTCCATCATCACGTAGTTCGTGACGTCGACGGCGAGGGAGATCGGGCGCATGCCGACCTTCTGGAGCCTGCGCTGGAGCCAGATCGGGGAGCGGGCCTCGGCGCTCAGGCCGGTCACCGTGCGGGCGGTGAAGCGGTCGCAGCCGGTGGGGTCCGAGACCTGCACCGGGTAGCCGTAGGCGTTCGGGCCGGGCACGTCGATCAGGGCCGGGTCGCGCAGCGGCAGGCCGTAGGCGATGGCGGTCTCGCGGGCGACGCCGCGCAGCGACAGGCAGTAGCCGCGGTCGGGCGTGACGGCGATGTCGAGGACCTCGTCGACCAGTTCCAGCAGCTCGACGGCGTCCTTGCCGATCTCGGTCTCCGGCGGCAGGACGATGATGCCCTTGGTGCCGTCGTCGCCCATGCTCAGCTCGTCGCTGGAGCAGATCATGCCGCGGGACATCTTGCCGTAGGTCTTGCGCTCGGCGATCTGGAAGTCACCGGGCAGGACGGCGCCGGGCAGGGCCACGACGACCTTGTCGCCGACGGCGAAGTTCCGGGCGCCGCAGACGATCTCCTGGGGCTCGCCGGTGCCGTTGGCCTGCCCGACGTCGACGGTGCAGAAGCGGATCGGCTTCTTGAACTCCGTCAGCTCCTCGATGGTCAGCACCTGGCCGACGGCGAGCGGCCCCTTGAGGTCGGCGCCGAGGTGCTCGACGGTCTCGACCTCCAGACCGGCCGAAATGAGCTTGGCCTGGACGTCCCGGCCGGTCTCCGTCGCCGGCAGGTCGACGTACTCCCGCAGCCAAGAAAGCGGGATCCGCATCAGATCTCCATCCCGAACGGCCGGGTGAACCGGACGTCACCCTCGACCATGTCTCGCATGTCCTCGACGTTGTGGCGGAACATCAGCATCCGCTCGATGCCGAACCCGAAGGCGAACCCGCTGTACTTCTCCGGGTCGACGCCGCAGGCGGTGAGCACCTTGGGGTTGACCATGCCGCAGCCACCGAGCTCGATCCAGCCCTCGGACGAGCAGGTGCGGCAGGGGCGCTCGGCATTGCCGATGGACTCGCCCTTGCAGACGTAGCAGAGCATGTCCATCTCGGCGCTGGGCTCGGTGAACGGGAAGAAGTTCGGCCGCAGCCGGGTCTTCATGTCCTCGCCGAAGAGTGCCTGGACCATGTGGTCCAGGGTGCCCTTGAGGTCGGCCATCGTCAGGCCCTCGTCCACCGCCAGCAGCTCGATCTGGTGGAAGACGGGCGTGTGCGTGGCGTCCAGCTCGTCGGTGCGGAACACGCGGCCGGGGCAGACGATGTAGACCGGCAGCTCACGGTCGAGCAGCGCGCGGGCCTGCACCGGGGAGGTGTGCGTGCGCAGGACGACGCCGGACCCGGACTCGTCGGTGCCCTCGGGGCCCTGCACGAAGAAGGTGTCCTGCATCTGCCGGGCCGGGTGGTCGGGCAGGAAGTTCAGGGCGTCGAAGTTGAACCACTCCGCCTCTGCCTCCGGGCCTTCGGCGACCTCGTAACCCATGGCCACGAAGACGTCCGCGACCCGCTCCATCATGGTGGTGAGCGGATGCCGGGCGCCGGAGGGCACGCGGTCGTACGGCAGCGTGACGTCCACCGCCTCCTCGACGAGCACGCGCGCGTCCCGCTCGGCCTCGAGCTCCACCTGGCGGGCGGCGAGGGCCTTGTTCACGGCGCCGCGGGCCTGGCCGACGCGCTTGCCGGCCTCGGCCTTGGCGTGCGGGGGCAGGGCGCCGATCTCGCGGTTGGCGAGGGCCAGCGGGGAGGCGGGGCCGGTCTGGGCGACCTTCGCCTCGTGGAGTGCGTCGAGGGAGTCCGCGGCGGCGAAGGCGGCGAGCGCCTCGTCCCGCATGCGCTCGATCTCTTCCGGTTTCAACGTCTCGACCTCGACCGGGTCGTACGACTTATTCGGTGCCGACATCTCTTCCCGTGCTTCCGATTGGCTGGCTGGAGGTCCCCGTCTCCGACTCGGACGGCCGCCTGAAGGGACACAAAGGTGCCAATGGCCGAGTCTAACGGGGTGGAGGTACGCGAATGCGCCCGCGGTGCTCAGGCGAGATAGGCCGGAGCGCTCACGGGCAACGTAAATCGGAACTCGGCGCCGGCGCCGGGGGCGCGGCCGACCGTGATGGTGCCGCCGTGGGCCTCGACGATGCCCTTGACGATGTAGAGACCGAGGCCCGTCCCGCCGCGCTTGCTGCCCCGCCAGAAGCGGGTGAAGACGCGGTTCATGGACTCCTCCGGGATGCCGGGCCCCTCGTCGCTCACGATGACCGACGTACCGGTGTCCTCGTCCTCGCGTGGGGACGCCGTGGCCGTGACATCGATCGTGACAGTTCCCTCGCCGTGCCGCACGGCATTTTCCAGCAGGTTGCTGAGCACTTGGTCGATCTTGTCGGGGTCGGCCCACAGATCGGGCAGCGGCTGCTGGACGCGCAGCAGGAACCGGTCGGCCGGCTGCCCGGCGGCGACGTAGGCCTGGATGTGCCGTCCGACGGCGGCGCCGATGTCGACGGGCTGGCGGCGCACCTCCAGGCGGCCGGAGTCGATCCGGGAGATGTCGAGCAGCTCGGCGATGAGCCGGGTGACCCGGTCGGCGTCGGCGTCGACGGTCTCCAGCATCAGCCGCTTCTGGTCGTCGGTGAAGCGTTCCCACTTGGCGAGCAGCGTGGCGGTGAAGCCCTTGACGGAGGTCAGCGGGGAGCGCAGTTCGTGGGCGACGGTGGCGATCAGCTCGGCGTGGCTGCGCTCGGTGCGGCGGCGGGCCTCGGTGTCGCGCAGGGTGACGACCAGGCGCCGGACGGGTCCGGTGGGCCGGATGCGGACGTAGCGCGCGGAGACCAGCACCTCACGGCCGCCGGGCAGGAGCAGGTTGCGCTCGGGCTGTCCGACGCGGATGGCGAGGCCGCCGTAGGGGTCGGTCAGCTGCCACCAGCGCCGGCCTTCCAGGTCCTCTAAGGGCAGGGCCTTCTCCAGCCGCTGTCCGAGGGCGTCCCGGGCGCGGACGGCGGTGATGCGCTCGGCGGCCGCGTTGAAGCAGATGACGTGGCCCTGCTCGTCGGCGACGACGAGCCCGTCGGGCAGGTGGTCGGGGTCGATGCCGAGGCCGGCGGGATCACCGGGTGGCCGGGACGCGGCGGGCGAGCTCCCGGCGTCCTGGGCTCCCGGTGCGCTGCTCGTGCCGACGCTCATCCCCGTACCCCACCTCCAAGGCTCCGCAGAGGGGTCCTGAGCTGGTCACCCTACTAGTTCCCGGTGACGGAGCGGCACCCTCCCGAGGCGCGCTGTGCACGCGCCGACGCATAGAGACATACGGCGGCGGCGGTGGCGAGGTTCAGGCTCTCGGCCTTCCCGTGGATCGGGACGCGGACGACGGCGTCGGCGAGGGCACGCGTCTCCTCGGGCAGGCCCCAGGCCTCGTTGCCGAAGACCCAGGCGGTGGGCCCGCCCATGGTGCCCTTGTCGAGCTCGTCGTCGAGGTCGCGGTCGCCGGCGCCGTCGGCGGCGAGCACCCGGACACCGGCGTCCCGCAGTGCGCCGACGGCCTGCTCCACGGGGACGCCGACGGCGACCGGCAGGTGGAACAGGGAGCCGACGGAGGCGCGGACGGCCTTGGGGTTGTACACGTCGACGGAGGCGTCGGTCAGGACGACGGCCTCGGCCCCGGCGGCGTCGGCGCAGCGCAGCACGGTCCCGGCGTTGCCCGGGTCACGGACGTTGGCGAGGAGGGCGACGAGCCGGGGACGGGCCGCGAGGACCTCTTCGAAGGGCGTGTCCAGGAACCGGCAGACACCGACGAGGCCCTGCGGGGTGACGGTGGTGGAGATGTCGGCGATGACCTGCTCGGCGGCGAGGTGCACCCGGGCTCCGGCCTCCCGGGCCGCCCCGACGATGTCGGCGTAGCGCTCGGCGGCCTCCAGCGTCGTGAAGAGCTCCACGAGCGTGGCCGCGTCCCCGCTCCGGTGCCCGGCGGCCTCCCGGACGGCCTGCGGCCCCTCCGCCAGGAACAGGCGGTCCTTCCCCCGGAAGTTCCGCTTGGCCAGCCGCCGCGCGGCCAGGACGCGGGGGGAGCGGGGGGAGACGAGCTCGGGGGTGGCGGGAGGCATCCGGTTCGCTTTCTCGGTAGCTACACAGCAGGACCCGCAGGCCCTGTCCGGCCTGCGGGTCCTTCAGTCACATCGGCTCGAGCCGGGGTCACGCAGCCTTCGGCGCGTTCACGTCGCTCGGCAGCGCCTTCTGGGCGACCTCGACGAGCGCGGCGAACGCACCGGCGTCGTTGACGGCCAGCTCGGCCAGGATCTTGCGGTCGACCTCGATGTTCGCGGCCTTCAGACCCTGGATGAAGCGGTTGTAGGTCATGCCGTTGGCGCGGGCAGCGGCGTTGATGCGCTGGATCCACAGCTGACGGAAGTCGCCCTTGCGCTTCTTGCGGTCGTTGTAGTTGTAGACCAGCGAGTGGGTGACCTGCTCCTTGGCCTTGCGGTACAGGCGCGAGCGCTGACCGCGGTAGCCGGAAGCCTGCTCGAGGATCGCCCGGCGCTTCTTGTGGGCGTTGACTGCCCGCTTGACGCGTGCCACTTGTTAACTCCTTGTAGCGGGGTCGTGGGGGTGCTCACACGACCCGGTATCGATTGGGTCCCGGTCCGGCGTCCGTACGGCGCTCGCGCGCCGGGACGTCACTTGCCGAGAAGCTTCTTGATCTTCGCGGCGTCGCCCGGGGCCATCTCGGCGTTGCCGGTGAGGCGACGCGTCACGCGGGACGACTTGTGCTCGAGCAGGTGGCGCTTGCCGGCGCGCTCGCGCAGCACCTTGCCGGAGCCGGTGATCTTGAAGCGCTTGCTGGCACCGCTGTGCGACTTGTTCTTCGGCATAGCGCCGTTCTCTCCTCGTCGGTGGCGCTCCGGTGCCCGGTCGCGAAACCGGGCACGGTGGAGCGTCGTCTTGTATCGGTTACTTCCTGGGACTGGCGTCCCGGGGAGTCACGCCTCGGCGGGCTCCTCGGCGGGCTCTTCAGCCGGCGCCTCGTTCTCCGCGGCGTTCTGCGACTTGCCGGGGTTGGCCTTCGCTTCCGCCTTGCGGGCTTCCTGCGCCTGGCGAGCCTCGGCCATCGCCTCGGTCTTCTTCTTGTGCGGACCGAGAACCATGATCATGTTGCGGCCGTCCTGCTTCGGGTTCGACTCCACGAACCCGAGGTCGGCCACGTCCTCCGCGAGACGCTGCAGCAGTCGGTAGCCCAGCTCGGGCCGGGACTGCTCGCGACCACGGAACATGATCGTGATCTTGACCTTGTCGCCCTGCTTGAGGAACCGAACGACGTGACCCTTCTTGGTGTCATAGTCGTGCGGGTCGATCTTCGGCCGGAGCTTCATCTCCTTGATGACCGTGTGCGCCTGGTTCTTGCGCGCCTCACGGGCCTTCATGGCCGACTCGTACTTGAACTTCCCGTAGTCCATGAGCTTGCACACGGGCGGACGGGCGTTCGCCGCGACCTCGACCAGGTCCAGGTCGTACTCCTGCGCAAGCTCCAGTGCCTTGGCCAGGGGGACGATGCCCACCTGCTCGCCACTGGGACCGACAAGTCGCACCTCGGGAACGCGAATCCGGTCGTTGATGCGGGGCTCGGCGCTGATGGATCCTCCTCGGTAGCACCACGCGGCGGTCTGGCGGACGGCCGCGTAACGTCTGTGTTCGATAGACCTAACCGCGCCGAGGCAACAAAAATGCCCCGGACGATCCCAGGCGGGGCTCCTCGAACTACCGGAGCACCACCACGGGAAGCCGCGGGGCACACTTTCGGACGGAACGCCGCCACGTGGACGGGACCGCCTGACCGGTGACCCGCCGCCCTGAGGGTGATCGGGTGGGAGTTCGAAAGCCTCCACTTGTGGGCCGGGCTCGCGGGCTGTGAGGCATACGTGTCCGACCGGTCGTTACACGAGGTTACCAGCAATGGCCAGGGACGGCCAATCGGGGCGTACCGGGGTCCCGTGGGGAGGACCCGCTCCCTGCGCCTATCGTGTGGGGCATGAGTGAGACCCCTCCTGAGTCCCCCGACTTCGACGCCATGGCCCGCGACATCGCCGAGGTCCCGGCGGTCGAGGTGATCGTGACGGTCGCCGTCAACCTGATGAGCGCCGCCGCCGTGAAGCTCGGTCTGACCGAGGAGGGCGAGAAGCACAAGGACCTGGACGAGGCCCGCAAGCTGGTCCACGCCCTGGCCGGTCTGCTGGACGCCACGGCGACCGAGATCAGCTCCTTCCACGCGGCCCCCCTGCGCGACGGTCTGAAGTCGCTCCAGCTGGCGTTCCGCGAGGCCTCGCTCGTCCCGGACGAGCCGGGCCAGGGGCCGGGCGAGAAGTACACGGGCCCGGTCTACGGCTGACCGGACCTCAGCGCACGAACAGGGGCTCGCCCGGTACGGCCGCCTCGGCCGGCAGCAGTGCCAGGTCGAGGCCGCGCACCAGGCGGGCCCGCAGTGTTGCGTCGGCGGCGAGCCGCTCGGCTACGGCCCTCGCGGCTTCGGCCGGCACCGCGGACGGGTCCAGGACCAGAGCGAGGGTGCCGTCGGCCCGGCCCGGGCCGAGGTGGGCGCGCAGTACGGCGGGCTCGGCGGCCACGGATGCGCGCACGGCCTCCACGACGGCCGGGTCGGTGAGCGGGTCGGTGGTCGTGCGGCCCTCGGCGAGGGCGAGCAGGGCGGGGCCGGTCAGCTCGAACGGCACCGGTCCGGCCACGTCGAGCACGATCGTGTCCGCCTTCTCGTGCGCGGCGGCCTGCAGGGCCTGGTGCAGCGGCACGGCGACGGGGCGGGCCGCCGGGTCCCAGCGGGCGAGGGAGTCCGTCGAGGTGAAAGCGGGCAGGGCGGTGCGGTCGCCGGCCTTCAGCGTGGGGACGGCCATGTCGCTGGTCTTCTCGTGGCGCAGTCCCCGCTCGTCCTGCTCCACCTCGCCGAGCACGGCCACGACGGGGACGAGCAGCCGGGCGCCCTTGAGGGCGGCCAGGACCGGACCCACGGCGCTCCGGTCCGCGGACCAGG
Source organism: Streptomyces qaidamensis (assembly GCF_001611795.1). NCBI lineage: Bacteria > Bacillati > Actinomycetota > Actinomycetes > Kitasatosporales > Streptomycetaceae > Streptomyces > Streptomyces qaidamensis. The sequence goes on from NZ_CP015098.1 coordinate 1,838,981, forward strand.
CGGTGAGGGCCGCGCTCAGCCGGGGGTCGGCGGAGCCGTCGTCGTCGGAGAAGCCGGAGTCCGGGATGTTCTTGTTCGCCACGCGTCGACCCTATCGGCCGGGTGGTGGGTCCCCGGCAGTGGCTCAGAAGTCCGCACGGCCGGCACGGCGGCCGCGCCACAGGACGACCGCCGCGACCAGCAGGACGCCGCCGGCACCGCCCGCGAGGGGGGGGGCCCAGTCGGCGGCGCCGTCGCCGGAGGTGACGGCGTCCGGTCCGCTGCCGAAGTACTTCGCGCCGTAGGACGCCGACTGCAGGTCCTCCGGCTTCAGACGGCCGGCGGCCTCGATGGCGGCGGCCGGGTCGACGAAGCCGAAGCCGCGGGAGTCGTCGCGGCCTCCGGCCGGGGCGTTGCGGGCGGTGTCCTCCAGCAGCGTCTTGATCTGGGCCGGGGCGAGAGTGGGGTGGGCGGCCTTGACCAGGGCGGCGGCGCCGGAGACGAAGGCGGCGGCGGCGCTGGTGCCCCATCCCTCGTAGTACTTGTGGTCGGGGTCGGCGATGACGACGTCGACGCCGGGGGCGCTGACCGTGGCGTACCAGCGGCGGGTGGAGAAGGAGGCACGGGTGCCGGCGCGGTCGACGGCCGTGGCGGCGATGACACCCGGGTAGGCGGCCGGGTAGGAGATGTGGTCGCCCTTCTCGCCGCCGTTGCCGGCGGAGGCGACGACCACCACGCCCTTCTTCAGGGCGTACTGGATGGCCTGGTCCTCGCCCGGTTCGGGGTGCGCGGAGGCGGAATCGTCGCCGAGGGAGAGGTTGATGACGTCGGCGCCGTGGTCGGCGGCCCAGCGGATGCCCTCGGCGAGGGCGTTGCCGCGGGTGCTGCGGGCCTTGGCCCGGGAGGGGTCGCCGTCCTCCAGGATCACGCGGACCGGGAGGATCTTCGCCTCGGGCGCGATACCGAGGACGCCGTCGGCGTCGCCGGGGCCGTGCCCGTGGCCGGCGATGATGCCGGCCATGGCGGTGCCGTGCCGGGCCCAGGCGCGGTCGCCGGGTTCGGCCCCGAAGCCGATCAGGTCCTTGCCGGGCAGGACGTTGCCGGCCAGGTCGGGGTGGCCCTCGTCGACGCCGGTGTCCAGGACGGCGACGGTGACGCCGCGGCCCTTGGTGGTCTGCCAGGCCTGCTCGGTGTGCATGGCCTGAAGGGCCCACTGCTGGGCGCGGATGCCGTCGGCGTGCGCGGTGGCGGCGGGGAGGAGGACGAGACCGGCGGTGAGCAGGACGCCGAGGGCGGCAACCCTCCTGGACGGCCTGCGCGGGCTTTTCCCGGCCGGGGGGCGCACGGCGGTCACGAGGGCTGCTCCGAGGCCGAGCGGACGTTTCTGCGGAAGTCGCGTTCGACGCGGTCGGCGAGGCCCTTCGCCTCGTTGCCGAGGCCGGCCTGGGCGGCGGCGGTCGTGGCGTCGGCCTCCACGGCGTCCCCGGCGGGCTGCGGGTCGTCGACGGTGCGGCCGTCGGCCCAGCCGGAGACGGCGTAGACGACGACCGGGGCTTCGGTGAGCACGGAGACGGTCCAGGAGGCGCGCTGGCGGGCGCCGAAGTCGGCGGCGAGCGTGCCCTTCGCGGCGTACGGCAGGGGCATCAGGTCGCTTCGGCGGTCCAGGCGTTCCTTGCGGAAACGGTTCGCGAGGGCGGTCATGCCGGGGGCGTCGGCGGTGGTGAAGAGCAGGCCGACGGTGGTCACGTAGCTCTCGGTGGCGTCGGTGTAGGTGGCGCGCAGGAGGCGTTCGCAGCCGACGGGGGCGAGGGCCTTGCGCAGCAGCGGGTCGAAGGCGTTCTTGCAGCCGCTGTCGGGGGCGACGGCGATGCGGGTCCAGGTGCGGTCGGCTCCGCCGGGGCCGGCGCCCCGGCCCTGCACGGTGGGCGGGAAGAGCTGGTCGACCGGGACGCTGTGCCAGAGGCTTCCGGCGGCGGCGAACGTACTGGGCGAGCCCTCTTCCCCGGAGCCGCCGACGAGCCAGCTGCCGGTGACCGCTCCCGAGATGAGTCCCAGTCCGAGCACGAGGCAGACAGCGGCAGCGGCGGCCTGCGGCGCCCCGCGCCGGACGAGCGGCCGGGGCCGGGCGTCGCCGTCGTAGCCCTCGGGTTCACCGAACGACACCAGGGGGCGCGTGGCGCTCCAGGAGAGGGCGGGGTCGGGAGCGACCGGGGCGGGGCCACGGTGGGGTGGGGCGGAGGGAGCCTGCGGCTCGTGTGCGGGGCGCGGCGGGGTGGCGGGGCGGGCGAAGGGTACGGCCGGCTCACCGGGTGCCGGGTCGGCGGGGACCGGGCGAAGGCGGGCGGTCGTCTCGGAGGTGTTCTCGCCGGGGGCGCCGGTACGGCGGGGTGCGGGGAGCCGGAACGGCCGGCCGGCCGGGTCCGACGGCGCTCCGGTTGAAGGACCGAAACCGCCGGAACCGCCGGGGGCGGAGAGGCGGAAGGGCCGTCCGGGCGTCTCCGCCGAGGTCCCTTCCGAAGGCTCCGGACGTCCCGCCCGGCCGGCGGGGCCTGGCGTGGGGAGGTGACGCGGGCGCGGAGGAGTGTCGGGCGCCGGGGAATTGGACGGCTTGTCCGAGTCGGGGCGGGTCTCACGGCCGGCACCGGACGGCCGGTCCGAGGCCGAGCGCGCCTCACGGCCGAGGCCAGACGGCCCGTCCGAGCCGGGACGGGCCTCACGGCCGCCGCCAAACGGCCGGTCCGAACCCGGACTCGCCTCACGGCCAACGCCGGACGGCCGGTCCGAGCCCGGCTGAGCCCCCCGGCCGCCGGACGGCCGATCCGAGCCCGGATGGGCCCCGCGGCCGGCACCGGACGGCCAGTCCGACGCAGCACGCACCTCGCGACCGGCACCGGACCACCCGTCCGAGCCGGGACGGGCCTCACGGCCGACGCCAAACGGCCGGTCCGAACCCGGACTCGCCTCACGGCCAACGCCGGACAGCCGATCCGAGCCCAGACTCGACTCACGGCCGACGCCAAACAGCCGGTCCGAACCCGGACTCGCCTCACGGCCAACGCCGGACAGCCGATCCGAACCCGGCTGAGCCCCGCGGCCGGCGCCGGACGGCCGGTCCGACCCCGGACTCGCCTCCCGGCCAACGCCGGACAGCCGATCCGAGCCCAGACTCGATTCACGGCCGACGCCAAACGGCCGGTCCGAACCCGGACTCGCCTCACGGCCAACGCCGGACAGCCGATCCGAACCCGGCTGAGCCCCGCGGCCGGCACCGGACGGCCGGTCCGACGCGGCGCGCGTGTCCGACGCAGCGCGCGCCGCGTGGCCGACGCTGGGCGGCGCGTCAGGGAAGCGGGTGGAGCCACGGGGTGGGGGCGGGGCGGTGGGCTCCGCGCGCCGGGGGGAGGTGGGCTGGGTGCGGCGGGGTGTGGTGGGGTCGGCGTTCGCGGCCCCGAGTGCCGGGAAGCGGGGGCGGCCGTTCGGCCCGTCGGAGGACTTCGGGCCGTCCTGGTCCCCGGTGGCTGCCGGTCCCGTCACAGGAGCGGACGCGGACGTGATGCCCGGGGTGTCCCGCCCGTCCGCCGCCGGGGCTTCCGGCGCGGCCGGCGGGTGCGACGGACGCGGTGGCGTGGTGGGGCGCGGAGGGAAGGAGGCGCGTGGCGCTTCCGTGCTCATGCACCCCCCGTTTCCTCATGCCCGGGCCGCTCGTCTCATGCGGGCCGTTGCCGTCCTGCCCGAGGCCCGGCACGGAATCGTCCCGGGCACACCTACCCGTACGGACGGAGCGTCATCCCGGCGCGGATCCCCGGCCGACGGCGTCCGTCGTACGTTCGCGTCACTCTACGGCTTGTTCCTGGGCGAACGGGAACCAGTCCACGACGCCGGGGCATCTGCCCGGAACGTCCCCCTACCCTGCGGTAATCCAGTCTGGCAGGCTGCGTTCATGACTGCGCGCGCCGCCGACCGGGCCCGTTACGACCGGGCCACCGCCCATCTCGACGCCCCTCTCGCGATCGTGGACCTGGAGGCTTTCGACGCCAACGCCGCCGACCTGGCCCGACGTGCCGGGGGCAAGCCGATCCGGGTCGCCAGCAAGTCCGTGCGCTGCCGGGCGCTGCTGGAGCGCGTCCTGGCCCGCGACGGCTTCGCGGGGATCATGTCGTTCACCCTCGCCGAGTCACTGTGGCTGGCCCGTTCGGGGTTCGAGGACGTGCTGCTCGCCTATCCGTCCGCCGACCGTGCTGCCTACGCCGAACTGGCCGGTGATCCCAAGCTCGCCGCCGCCGTGACCGTCATGGTCGACGACGTCGCCCAGCTGGATCTGATCGATGCCTCCCGGGGCGGCGGGCGTGAAGTGGTGCGGGTGTGCCTGGAGTTGGACACGTCCCTGAAGCTGCTCGGCGGGCGGGTGCGGGTCGGGGCCCGGCGTTCGCCGCTGCACTCCCCCGCCCAGGTCGCCGACGTGGCACGGGCGGTGGCCCGGCGGCCCGGATTCGAGGTCGTGGGGATCATGGCGTACGAGGGGCATGTCGCCGGTGTCGGGGACTCGCTGGCGGGGCGTCCGCTGCGGTCCCGTGCGATCCGGCTGATGCAGGCCGCCGCCAGACGTGAACTCGCCGAGCGGCGTGCGGAGGTGGTGCGTGCGGTGCGGGCGGTCGTGCCGGGTCTGGAGTTCGTGAACGGCGGCGGCACCGGCTCGGTGCAGCACACGGCGGCCGAGGACGCGGTGACCGAGATCGCCGCCGGATCGGGGCTGTACGTGCCGCGCCTGTTCGACAACTACACGTCGTTCAGCGGCCGTCCGTCGGCCCTGTTCGCCCAGCCCGTGGTGCGACGGCCGGGGGTCGGGGTCGTGACGGTGCTCGGCGGTGGCTACCCCGCCTCCGGCGCGGCCGGGGCCGACCGGTCGCCCGTGCCGTATCTGCCCGAGGGGCTGCGCTACGACCCGCAGGAGGGTGCCGGTGAGGTGCAGACGCCGCTGCTGGGCTCTCCCGCGGACGATCTGCTGATCGGTGACAAGGTGTGGTTCCGGCACGCGAAGGCCGGTGAGCTGTGCGAGCGGTTCGACCGGCTGCACCTGGTCGAGGGCGACGCGGTGACGGCGACCGTGCCCACCTATCGCGGCGAGGGGCACACGTTCCTCTAGGCGCTGTGCGGCGTCAGTCCGTCGGGCCGATGCTGCTGCCGACGCCGCCGCCCGTGCCCGCGTCGCCGAACGGGCGGATGCCCTTGGTGATGCGGTCCATGTCGGCGAGCGGCGGTCCGTCATCGCCCGCGTCGAAGACGTACCGGACGAGGACCGGCGACTCGGTGCCGACGCTGGAAGGGAAGACCAGCGACTGCACGTAGCCGCCGGGGCCCTTGCCGGTCTTGACGCTCCAGCGCACGAGATACCCGGCGCGGCCCGCCACCGCGACCGGCCCGGACTTGACGACCTGGTGCGACTCCAGGCCGCCGTGGAGCTCGCGGCCGAGCCGGTCGCGGTCGTAGGCCTCGTCGGCGGCGTCGGAGATGTCCGCCTTGGCGAGGGCCTCGGGGGACTTCTCGTCGTTCTCGGTCACCGTGCGGGAGAAGACCATGCCGTGGCGGCACAGGCCGACGCCGGCGGGGCAGTCGTAGGTGCCGTCGGTCGTCATGACGACGTCGTCCTGGGCGACGTGCTGCGGGCGGACCCAGCCGTCGCGCAGCGGGAACGTGATGCCGTTGAGCTGGTCCTCCACGACCGCGGGGTCGTCCGCGGACGGTTCCGAGGTGGACGCCTCGGGGGTCGGTTCCGACGAGCCGGGCGTGGTCTCGGGCGCGGAGGTCGGGGCCGTCCCGGTCTGCGTGCCGTCGCCGTCGCCCCGGCCGAGGGCGACGGCTCCGGTGACGATCGCCGCGGCGAGGACGGCGCCGGCGGCGGTCAGGGCGACCGCTTTCGTCCGGCCGGTGCCGCCGCCCGGTGGCGGGGCGGCGGGCGCCTCGGGCGCGCTGCGGTGCTCGGTCCAGGCCGTGCCGTCCCACCAGCGCTGCCGGTGCGGGGCGTGCGGGTCGGGATACCAGCCGGGCGGCGGCGTCATGCTCATCCCGGCACTGTAGGGCGCGCCCCGGACCGTCCGGGCACTCGCCTACAGGGGTGTGACGTACGCCCCGGCGATCCCGCCGTCGACCAGGAAGTCGGTGGCGTTGACGAAGGAGGAGTCGTCGCTGGCCAGGAAGGCGACGGCGGCGGCGATCTCGTCAGCCTCGGCGAACCGGCCCAGCGGGATGTGCACCAGGCGGCGCGCGGCCCGCTCGGGGTCCTTGGCGAACAGCTCCTGAAGGAGCGGGGTGTTGACCGGGCCGGGGCACAGGGCGTTCACGCGGATGCCCTCACGGGCGAACTGCACGCCCAGTTCACGGGACATGGCGAGGACGCCGCCCTTGGAGGCCGTGTACGAGATCTGCGAGGTGGCCGCGCCCATCCTGGCGACGAAGGACGCCGTGTTGATGATCGAGCCCCGGCCCTGGCGCTGCATGTAGGGGATGGCGGCCTTGCAGCACAGGTAGACGGAGGTGAGGTTGACCTCCTGGACGCGCTTCCAGGCCTCCAGGCCGGTCTCCAGGATGGAGTCGTCGTCGGGCGGGGAGATGCCGGCGTTGTTGAAGGCGATGTCGACGCTGCCGTAGGTGTCGTAGGCGGTCCTGAAGAGGGCTTCGACCTCGTCGGGGTCGGTGACGTCGACCTTCACGAAGGTGCCGCCGGTCTCCTCGGCGGCGGCCTTGCCGCGGGTCTCGTCGACGTCGCCGCAGACGACGTGGGCACCCTCGGAGGCGAGGCGGCGGGCGGCGGCGAGGCCGATGCCGCTGCCGGCTCCGGTGACGACGGCGGTGCGGCCGACCAGGCGGCGGCAGATGTTTTCCTGGGCAGTCACTGTGCGGGGCCCTCCGTGCTGATGAAGACGTTCTTGGTTTCGGTGAAGGCGGCCAGGGCGTCGGGGCCGAGCTCCCGCCCGACGCCGGACTGCTTGTAGCCGCCGAACGGCGTCCAGTAGCGGACGCTGGCGTGGGAGTTGACGGACAGGTTGCCGGCGCGGACGGCCTGGGAGACGCGCAGGGCGCGGCCGACGTCGCGGGTCCAGATGGAGCCGGAGAGGCCGTAGGGGGTGTCGTTGGCCAGGCGGATCGCGTCCTGCTCGTCGGTGAAGGGCAGGAGCACGGCGACGGGGCCGAAGATCTCCTCACAGGCCGCCGCCGAGTCGGGGCTCTCGCCGGTGAGGACGGTGGGCGGGAACCAGAAGCCCGGGCCCTCGGGTGCGCTGCCGCGCAGGGCCGGGGCGCCGTCCGGTACGAAGCCGCGGACGCGGTCGAGCTGCTGCCGGGAGATCAGCGGGCCCATCTGGGTCTTCTCGTCGGCCGGGTCGCCCACCACCACGTCGGCCAGCGCCTCGGCGAGATGCTCGCGGACCTCGTCGTAGACGGACTCCTGGACCAGGATGCGGGTGCGGGCGCAGCAGTCCTGGCCGGAGTTGTCCAGGAAGGAGAAGGGGTCGACGGCGGTCTTGAGGTCGGCGTCGGCGAAGACGATGTTGGGGCTCTTGCCGCCGAGTTCGAGGGTGACGGGCTTGACCTGCTCGGCGCCGAGGGCCGCGACGCGCGTCCCGGTCCGGGTCGAGCCGGTGAAGACGATCTTGGCGACTCCGGGGTGCCGGACCAGGGCGTCGCCGGTGATGTCACCGCGTCCCGGCAGCACCTGGAAGAGGTGCTCGGGGAGCCCGGCCTGCAGGGCGAGTTCGGCCAGGCGCAGGGCGGTGAGCGGGGTGGTCTCGGCGGGCTTGAGGATGACGGCGTTGCCGGCTGCGAGGGCGGGGGCGGTGCCCCAGGCGGCGATCGGCAGGGGGAAGTTCCAGGGCGCGATCACGCCGACGACGCCGAGCGGTTCGAGGATCGTGACGTTCAGGCCGCCGGGGACCGGGATCTGCCGGCCGGTGAGCCGTTCCACTCCCCCGGCCGCGTAGTCGAGCAGGTCGCGGACGTTGCCGGCCTCCCAGAGGGCGTTGCCGATGAGGTGGCCGGCCTCGCGGACCTCCAGGCGGGCCAGTTCCTCCAGGTGCTGGTCGACGGTGGCCGCGAAGCGGCGCAGCAGCCGGGCGCGGTCGCCGGGGGCGAGGGCGGCCCAGATCCGCTGTGCCCTGGCGGCATGGGTGACGGCCGCGTCGACGTCGGCCGGACTCGCCCCGGCGACGGCGGCGACGACCTCCTCCGTAGCGGGGTTCAGTACTTCCAGAAGGTGCTCGGAAGACAAGAAGGACCTCACATGCGTTCGAAGGAGCGGCGCAGCTCCCAGTCGGTCACCGCGGCGTCGTAGGCGTCCAGTTCGACCCGCGCCATGTTGCGGTAGTGCGCGACGACCTCGTCGCCGAAGGCGGTCCGGGCGACGGTGCTGTTCTCCCAGAGCTCGGCGGCCTCGCGCAGGGTGGTGGGGACGTGGTCGAGGTCGGCGGCGTAGGCGTTGCCGGGGCAGGGCTCGGGCAGCTCCAGTTTCTGCTCGATGCCGTGCAGTCCGGCCGCGACCAGTCCGGCGACGGCGAGGTAGGGGTTGACGTCGCCGCCGGGCAGTCGGTTCTCGAAGCGCAGGGAGCGGCCGTGGCCGACCACGCGCAGCGCGCAGGTGCGGTTGTCCTGGCCCCAGGCGACGGCGGTGGGGGCGAAGGAGCCGGGCTGGAACCGCTTGTAGGAGTTGATGTTCGGGGCGTAGAGGAGGGAGAAGTCGCGCAGGGCGGCGAGCTGGCCGGCCAGGAAGTGGCGCATGACCTCGGACATGCCGCCTTCGAGGTCCCCGGCCATGGCGTTGGTGCCGTCGGCGTCGGCGAGCGAGAGGTGGATGTGGCAGGAGTTGCCCTCGCGCTCGTTGTACTTGGCCATGAAGGTGATCGACATGCCCTCCTGGGCGGCGATCTCCTTGGCGCCGGTCTTGTAGACGGAGTGCTGGTCGCAGGTGACGAGGGCCTCGTCGTAGCGGAAGGCGATCTCGTGCTGGCCGGGGTTGCACTCGCCCTTGGCGGACTCGACGGTGAGACCGGCGCCGGCCATCTCGTTGCGGATGCGGCGCAGCAGGGGCTCGATGCGCCCGGTGCCGAGGACCGAGTAGTCGATGTTGTACTGGTTGGCCGGGGTCAGGCCCTTGTAGCCGGCGTCCCAGGCCTGTTCGTAGGTGTCCTTGAAGACGATGAACTCCAGCTCGGTGCCGACCTGGGCGGTGTAGCCGAGCTCGGCGAGGCGCTCCAGCTGGCGGCGCAGGATCTGCCGGGGGGCCGCGACGACCGGGGAGCCGTCGTTCCAGGCGAGGTCGGCGTGGAGCATGGCCGTGCCCGCGTTCCAGGGGACACGGCGCAGGGTGGTGAGGTCCGGGTGCATGGCGAAGTCGCCGTAGCCGCGGTCCCAGGAGGACATCGCGTAGCCGTCGACGGTGTTCATCTCGGTGTCGACGGCGAGCAGGTAGTTGCAGCCCTCGGTGCCGTGCCGGAGGACCTCGTCGAGGAAGAAGCGTGCGGCGAACCGCTTGCCCTGGAGTCGCCCTTGCATGTCGGGGAAGGCCAGGACGACAGTGTCGATCTCACCGCCGGCGACGAGGGCGTGCAGCTCCTCGACGCTCAGCGGGGGTGTGCGGTCTGCCACGGGAAGGCCTCCTAGGCTCCTTGGATCCGCTGCCTTGGATCCGCCGGGAGCCATAAGGTATTGCGGAGAACCATTGCTTGGGAAGGGGGTGCGGCCACATGCCGGAGGAGGAAGGCGCTGGCGGCGAGGTGCGGGACGGGCTGACGCCGGTGCTGCGGCCGGTGCGCGCGGGCAACGGCTTCGAGGAGGCGCTGGAGCAGATCCTGCAGGTCGTACGGCTGGGCCTGGTGCCGGGGGGCGAGCGGCTGCCGGCCGAACGGGAGCTGGCGGAACGGCTGGGCATCAGCCGGGTGACGCTGCGCGAGGTGCTGAAGGTGCTCCAGGACCAGGGTCTGGTCGAGTCGCGGCGCGGCCGGTACGGCGGCACGTTCGTGCTGCCGCGCGCCGACGCGGTCGGGGAGGACGAACTGCGGCGCCGGGTCGCCGAGGTCGACATAGAGGACGTGCTGCGGTTCCGGGAGGTGCTGGAGGTGGGCGCGGCCGGACTGTGCGCGGCGCACGGACTGGACGACAAGCAGGCGGACCGGCTCCGGGAGGCGCTGGCTCGCACGCACGACGCGCCGCTCACCGAGTACCGCCGCCTGGACACGCTGCTGCACCTCACGCTCGCCGAGCTGTCCGGCTCCCCCACGCTCACCGCCCAGTACGCGGCCGTCCGTGCGACGGTCAACGACCTGCTCGACTGCATCCCGCTGCTGGTCCGCAACCTGGAGCACTCCCAGCGGCAGCACACCGCCCTGGTGGAGGCGGTGATCGAGGGCGAGGCCGACCAGGCGCGGGAGATCATGCGCGAGCACTGCGGGGGCACGGCGGCGCTGCTGCGGGGCTTCCTCGGCTGAGTCGGGCACCGTCGTGGCGCGGTGAGGATTTACGGGCGATTAACGCAGGGGTCTTGCCATCCTCGGTCGGCACCGCAAAGGTATGGCTCCATTCCATTGAGTCGGAGCCCGCTCGATCCCGTGACCGCCGCCGCCCCGTCGGGAGTCTGCCCATGCCCCAGGAACCCACCGTCACCCCCGCCGCCCCCGAGGGCGACGACTATCTGGAACGCAGAGCACTGCGCCGCGGCAGCGCCGGCTGGGTGCTGCTGACCGGCCTCGGCGTCGCCTACGTCGTCTCCGGCGACTACTCGGGCTGGAACTTCGGCCTGGCCGAAGGCGGCTTCGGGGGCCTGGCGATCGCCATGGTCCTGATGGGCGCCATGTACGCGTGCATGGTCTTCGCCCTGGCCGAACTCTCCTCGATCCTGCCCACCGCGGGCGGCGGCTACGGCTTCGCCCGGCGGGCGCTCGGCCCGTGGGGCGGCTTCCTGACCGGCACGGCGATCCTCATCGAGTACGTCCTCGCGCCCGCCGCGATCGTCATCTTCATCGGCGACTACGTGGAGTCGCTGGGCCTGTTCGGGCTGGAGTCCGGCTGGCCGATGTACCTGGTCTGCTTCGCGATCTTCCTCGGCATCCACCTGTGGGGCGTCGGCGAGGCGCTGCGCTTCAGCTTCGTCGTCACCGGTATCGCGGTGGTCGCCCTGGTCGTGTTCGCGCTGGCGGCGCTGCCCGACTTCTCCTTCGCGGCGCTGGACGACATCCCGGTGGACTCCTCCGCCGCGGGGTCGAGCTCCTGGCTGCCGTTCGGCCTGCTCGGCGTCTGGGCGGCGTTCCCGTTCGGCATGTGGTTCTTCCTCGGCGTCGAGGGCGTGCCGCTGGCCGCCGAGGAGACCAAGGACCCGGCCCGTACGCTGCCGAAGGCGATCCGCTGGTCGATGGGCATCCTGGTGGTGCTGGCGGTGGTCACGTTCTTCGCGGCGGCCGGGGCACGCGGTTCCGACGCGATCCAGGAGGCGGGCAACCCGCTGGTGGAGGCGCTCCAGCCGAACGGCGAGGCCACGACGCTGAGCCGGATCGTGAACTACGCGGGCCTGGCCGGCCTGGTGGCGTCGTTCTTCTCCCTGATCTACGCGGGCTCGCGCCAGCTGTTCGCCCTGTCCCGGGCGGGCTACCTGCCGCGCTTCCTGTCGCTCACCAGCCGCCGCAAGGCGCCGTACCTGGGCCTGCTGGTGCCCGGCGCGATCGGCTTCCTGCTGGCCGCGGTCTCCGGCAACGGCGCGCGGATGCTGAACATCGCGGTCTTCGGGGCAACCATCTCCTACGCGCTGATGTCCCTGTCGCACATCGTGCTGCGGCGCCGCGAGCCGGAGCTGCCGCGGCCGTACCGTACTCCGGGCGGCATCCTGACCTCGTCCGTCGCGCTGGTGCTGGCGTGTGCGGCGCTGGTGGCCACCTTCCTCGTGGATGTGACGGCGGCGTTGATCGCGCTGGTGGTCTACGCGGTGGCCGTCGGGTACTTCGGTCTGTACAGCCGCAAGCGGCTGGTGGCGCAGGCGCCGGAGGAGGAGTTCGCGGCGCTGGCGGCGGCCGAGGCAGAGTTGGCACGGGACTAGGTGTTCGAGTGGTGAGGGAGTTGTCGTGGCCAGGCCGTTGATCGGGGTCAGCACCTATCTGGAGTCCGGGGCGCGCTGGGGCGTGTGGGAGCTGGAGGCGGCGCTGCTGCCGGTCGGCTATCCCCGGCTGGTGCAGCGGGCGGGCGGCCTGGCCGCGATGCTGCCCCCCGACGACCCGGAGCAGGCCGCCGACGCCGTGGCGCGGCTGGACGGGCTGGTCATCGCGGGCGGACCGGACGTGGAGCCGGTCCGCTACGGGGCGGAGCGTGAGGAGCGGACGGGGCCGCCGGCGCCGGACCGGGACGCGTGGGAGCTGGGGCTGATCGACGCGGCGCTGGCGGCGGGCGTGCCGTTGCTGGGGATCTGCCGGGGCATGCAGCTGCTGAACGTCGCCCTCGGGGGCACGCTCGTGCAGCACATCGACGGGCACGCGGAGGTCGTGGGCGTCTTCGGAGGGCATGCCGTCAAGCCGGTGCCGGGGAGCCTGTACGCCGGGGTCGTGCCGGAGGAGACGTTCGTCCCGACGTACCACCACCAGGCCGTGGACCGCCTGGGCGATGGCCTGGTCCCCTCGGCGTACGCGGCGGACGGCACGGTGGAGGCGGTGGAACTGCCCTCTGCCGACTGGGTGCTGGGGGTGCAGTGGCATCCGGAGATGGGGGACGACGTACGAGTGATGAGGGCCCTGGTGGAGGCGGCGGCAAGCGGCTGAACCCCAGGGGGCTCCGCCCCTGGCCCCCTGCCCATGCCCGCCCGCCCGCCCGCCACCCGAATCAGCCGGCCAGCCAGGGGGTCGGGCTCGACGAACTACCCTCTCGTCAGCGACAGCAGGTCCCGCGCCGGTCCCGTGGGCCGATGGCCCGTCGGCCACACCGCCCTCAGATCCCGCGCCAGGGCGACCCCGTCCAGCGGCACCGACACCAGCCGCCGCATCGCCAGCTCCTCCCCCACCGCCAGTTCGCTCAGCACCGCCGGCCCCGCCCCGCTCACCGCCGCCGCCTTCACCGCCGTCGTGGACGACAACTCGATCAGCGGCCGGGCCAGCCCGCCGAGCGCCGCGTCCAGCACCTGCCGCGTCCCCGACCCCTTCTCGCGGAGGATCAACGGCGTCGACGCCAGTTCCTCCGCGGCCAGCGACCGCCGTCGCCGGGCCCAGGCGTGCGCCGGCGCGGTCACCACTATCAGCCGGTCGTGGGCGATGACCGCCGAGTCGAGACCGGCCGGCACCGACAGCCCCTCCACGAACCCCAGGTCCGCCTCGTCCGACAGCAGCCGCTCCGCCACCACCGTCGAGTTCCCCGCGTGCAGCGACACCGCCGTGTCGGGCCGCTGCGCCCGCAGTGCGAGCAGCCAGCCCGGCAGCAGGTACTCGGCGATGGTCATGCTCGCGGCCACCCGCAGCCGGGAGTCGCGACGCACGCGCAGCGCCTGCGCCCCCACATCGAACGCCTCCGCCGCCTCCACGATCCGCCGCGCCCAGTCCGTCACCAGCGCCCCGGCGTCCGTGAGCCGGGAGCCGCGGGGCGAGCGGTCGACCAGCGCCACGCCGAGCTGCCGCTCCATCGACCGGATCCGGCTGCTGGCCGCGGGCTGGGTGATGCCGAGTTCCCGCGCCGCACCGCCGAGGCTGCCGAGCCGCGCCACCGCCAGCAGCAGCTCCAGGGCGCCCAGATCCGGCACCCGGTGCGCCAGGGTGCCGGAGACGGTCGGCCCGGCCTGCTCATCCGCGTTGCTCATAAACCCAGCTTATGCCGCCATAGAGGCATGGTCTCTGGTGGTGATCCTGCCCCGGCCCCACCTTGGAGTCATGGTCACCGCAGCCCGGCCTCTCGCGCACCCGCTCTCCGTCTGTCACCTCGGACCCAACTGGTACGCCACCGTGATGGGCACCGCCGTCGTCGCCACTGCCGGGGCCTCCCTCCCGCCGCGCGTGCCGGGGCTGCGCGGCGTACTCGTGGGCGTGTGGGCCCTCTCGCTCGTGCTGCTCCTGGTCCTGCTCGCGGGGCGGGCCGTGCACTGGAACCGGCACCGGGACCAGGCCCGCGCCCACCTGCTCGACCCGGCGACGGCACCCTTCTACGGCTGCCTCGCCATGGCCCTGCTGGCCGTGGGCGGCGGTGCCCTCACCGTCGGCCGGGACGTGATCGGCCTGCGGGCGGCCGTGGCGCTCGACGCCGTGCTGTTCACCACCGGAACGGTGACCGGTCTGGCCGCGGCCGTCGCCGTGCCGTATCTGATGGCCGTACGGCATCGGGTGGAGCCGGGGCAGGCCACGCCCGTGTGGCTGCTGCCGCTCGTCGCGCCCATGGTGTCCGCCGCCGTCGGGCCGCCGCTGGTGCCGCATCTGCCGCCCGGTCAGGCCCGGGAGACGCTGCTGGTCGTCTGCTTCGCACTCTTCGGGCTGAGCCTGCTCGCGACTCTGGTCATGCTGCCCCTGGTCTTCGCCCGGTCCCTCACCGGCGGGCCGCTGCCCCTCGCCCTCACCCCGACGCTGTTCCTGGTGCTGGGTCCGCTCGGGCAGTCCACGACGGCCGTGGGCGCCTTCGCGGACGTCGCGCCCGGGGTCGTACCGGAGCCGTACGGCGAGGGTTTCGCAGCCCTCGCCGTGCTGTACGGCGTGCCCGTGATGGGGTTCGCGCTGCTGTGGTTCTGCCTGGCCGCCGCCCATGTGGTGCGCGCCCGGCGGCACGGGATGCGGTTCTCGATGACCTGGTGGTCGTTCACCTTCCCGGTCGGCACCTGTGTCACGGGCGCCGAGGCGCTGGCCCGGCACACCGGGCTCGTGGCCTACGCGGGTCCGGCGGTCGTGCTGTACGCGGTGCTGGTCGCGGCGTGGGGCACCGCCGTCGTGGGCACCGCGCGCGGGCTGCTCAGGGGCGAGCTGCTCGCAGGGCCAGGCCCAGGACCCGTGGCGCCTCGGCCAGTGACGGCCCGTACCACGTCAGGTGCCGTCCGCTGACGAGCGCGCAGGGCAGGCCGGGGAAGGCCTCGGGGCCGTCGTCGCCGGTGAAGCGGTACGGCTCGTCCGGGAGGACCACCACGTCCGGTGCGCAGGCGCGCAGTTCCTCCAGCGGGAGGCGGGGGTAGCGGTCGGGGTGCGTCGCGTGCGCGTGATCGACGCCGAGGCGGGCGAGGACGTCGCCGGCGAAGGTGTCGCGGCCCAGGACCATCCAGGGGCGGCGCCAGACCGGCACGACCGCCGTGAGCCGCGTCTGCGGCTCCGGCAGCGACGACCAGGTCTCCTCCGCCTCGTCCAGCCAGCGCGGGCGGGCCGGCACCCCGCAGGCGTCCAGCACCCGGGCCAGTTCCCGGAAGGCCTGCGGCACGTCGCGGATCTCCGTCACCAGGACCTCGACGCCCGCCGCGCGCAGGGCCGCGAGATCGGGTGCGCGGTTCTCCTCCTCGTTGGCGATCACCAGATCGGGCGTGAGGGACAGGATCCGGTCGCTCTTCGGGTTCTTGGTACCGCCGACGCGTACGACGTCCAGGCCGGGAGGGTGCGTGCACCAGTCGGTGGCGCCGGCCAGGGTTCCGGGCGCGGACCGGGCCACGGCCTCGGTCAGCGAGGGGACCAGCGAGACCACCCTCACCGGCGTGGCCGGTCCCGGACCGCCTCGATGTGCTCCGCCACGGCGACGACGATCACGCGGGTGTCCGACTCGGCCGCCCGCCAGCGATGCCGTACGCCGCCGGTCAGGTACAGCGTGTCGCCGCGGCCGAGGCGGTAGGCGCGGCCCTCCGCCTCGACCTCCACCGCGCCGTCGGCGACGTACATCAACTGGTCGTTGCGGTACTGGAACTCACGGCCCGCGTCGTGGTCGCCGGTGAACTCGGAGGCGTGCATCTGATGGTGGCCGCGGACCAGGGAGCGGGACCGGGGCTGGGGCAGCGGCTCGCTGCCGTCGCCGCGGACGACGTCCACGCTGCACGCCGGGTCGGCCGCGGCGAGGAGCTCCACCGCCGTGGTGCGCAGGGCGTCGGCGACCTTCTCCAGGGAGCTGGTGCTGGGCCGCGCCCGGTCGTTCTCGATCTGGCTCAGGAAGGGGACGGACAGGCCGCTGCGCGCGGACACGACGGCGAGGGTGAGCTCCAGCGCGCGGCGCCGTCGGCGCACGGCCGCGCCCACCCGAAGGGGTTGCTCTTTGTGGTCGCCCATCGCTCCGGCTCCCTCCTTCGCCCGTCGGTCCGCTCCCCGTGCGGCGGTGTCCCGGCGCACTGCTCCTGTTGAGTTGTCTGCACCCTACGCATGTTCGGCAAACCGTTTCATGCGCCCGTCACATCGACGTCATACGGGGCGGTGCGCGACCTCACACTTCACGCCAGGCGATCCGCCGCCGAAGGGGGGCGGGCAGGCTTTCCGTCTGGTGGAGGAACAGGCGAGAAGAGGGGGTTCTGGGGATGGCGTAGCGCTCTGTGGTTGTCCGGATCCCGCTCGTGGGATCGGGGGGCGGGGCAGGACGCGGCGTGTCGCGCGTCCCACCCCGGAACCCTACTGCGGAGTCATGCGCTGCACCATGTCCGGGTGCTGCTCGAGCCACTCGGCCACGGCCTCTTCCTCGTGGCCCTGGCCGCGGTCCTTGATCTCGCTCTCCAGGCTGCCGAGCTCGTCCTCGCTCATCCTGAAGTTCTTGATCCACTTCGTGAGCTGCGGGTACTGCTCGGGGAACTTCTCGTTGGAGATGGTGCGGATCGTGTTGCCCTCGCCGAAGGCCTTCTTGGGGTCCTTCAGCTTGGTCAGCTCGTAGTCGCTGTACGCCCAGTGCGGCGACCAGAGGGTGACGGCGATGGGCTCCTTCTTGGCGTAGGCGCGCTTCAGCTCGGCCAGCATCGCGGGTGTGGAGCCGTCGACGACCTCGTACTCCTTGTCGAGGCCGTAGGCGGGCAGGACCTTGTTCTTCGCGAGGTCCATCTCGCCGGTGCCCGGCTCGATGCCGATGATCTTCCCCTTGAAGGTGGAGGACTTGCCCTTGAGGTCCTCCAGGGAGTCGACGCCCTTGACGTAGGACGGCACGGCGATCTCCAGGGAGGTCGGTTCGTACCAGGTGCCGAGGTCCTTGAGGCGGTCCTTGTTCTTGTCCCAGTAGTTCTTCTGGGCGTAGGGCAGCCAGGCGTCGAAGTTGAGGTCGAGGTCGCCCGAGGCCAGACCCGTGTAGACCGGGCCGACGTCCATCTGCTTGAGGTTCAGCCGGTAGCCGCGCCGCTCCAGGACGTTCTTCCACAAGTAGGTGACCGCGATGTCCTCGTCCCAGGGGAACCAGGCCACGTCCAGGGGCCGCTTCGCCTCGGCGGGCGTGCTGCCCCCGGCGTTCTTCACCGGGGCCATCGTGTCGGCGAAGCCGGGGTTCTGCTTGAGCCAGGCGCGCACGGCGTCCTGCTGGTTGCCCTTGCCCGCCTTGTTGATCTCGGCTTCGAGGCTGGTGAGCTGCTTCTCACTCATCCGGAACTTCTTGAGCCACCCGGCGACCGTCGGGTCGTCGTTCGCGAAGCCCTTGCGGGCCAGGGTGTGCACGCCGTCGCCCTCGCCCCAGGCGCCCTTCGGGTCCTTGAGCTTCTTGAGGTCGTAGTCGTTGTACGCCCAGTGCGGCGACCAGAGCGTGACGACGATCGGCTTCTTCTGGGCGTAGGCGCGCTTCAGCTCGGCCAGCATGGCGGGCGTGGAGCTGTCGACGACCTCGTACTCCTTGTCGAGGCCGTACTCCCCCAGGACCTTGCTCTTCAGCAGGGCCATCTCGCCGGCGCCGGACTCGATGCCGGTGATCTTCCCGCCGAACTCGGAGGCCTTGCCCTTGAGGTCCGCCAGGGAGTCGATGCCCTTCATGTAGGCGGGCACGGAGAGCTCCAGGGACGTCTTGTCGTACCAGGAGCCGAGGTCGTCGAGCTGCTTGCCGTACTTCTTCCAGTACTGGGCGTGAGTGGTGGGCAGCCAGGCGTCCGTCTGGAAGTCGACGTCGCCCTGGGCGAGGGAGGTGTACAGCGGGCCGGCGTCGAACTGCTTGGCCTCGACCTCGTAGCCGCGCTGCTCCAGGACCTCCTTCCACAGGAAGGTGGAGGCGACGCCCTCGTCCCAGGGGATGTAGCCGATGCTGATCTTCTTGCCCTGGCCGACGCTCTTGCCGTTCGCGGCCGCCTCGGTGCCGGCGCCACCACCGAGGACGCCCATGCCGCCCGCGGTGAGCGCGAGGGCGACGACGCCGATCACGGCGATCGCCGGGCGCGGCCGGTAGGACCAGATCTTCAGCCCCTGCGCGGCACGCAGTCTGGCGGCGGCGCGGCGGCCGAGCGGGGAGACCTGGGTGCCGAGGGCGCTGGTCATCCGGTCCAGGTAGATCGCGAGGATCACGATGGCCACACCGGCCTCGGAGCCGAGGCCCACGTTGAGCTGGCCGATGGCCTCGTTGACGTCGCCGCCGAGGCCGCCGGTGCCGACCATGCCGGCGATCGCGGCCATGGACAGGCCCAGCATGATGACCTGGTTGACGCCGGCCATGACGGTGGGCAGGGCCAGCGGCAGCTGGACGCGCAGCAGCGTGTTGCGGGGCGTGGTGCCGAAGGCCTCGGCGGCCTCGACCAGTTCCTTGTCGACCTGCCGGATGCCCAGCTCGGTCATGCGCACGCCCGGGGCGAGCGCGAAGATCAGGGTGGCGACGATTCCGGCCGGGGCGCCGGTGCCGAAGAACAGGATCGCCGGGATGAGGTAGATCATCGCGGGCAGCGTCTGCATGAAGTCCAGCACGGGCCGGACCAGAGCGCTGACGCGGTCGGAGCGGGCCGCCCAGATGCCCACGGGCAGGGCGATCACCAGCGCGATGACGGTCGCCACGAGGACGAGCGCCAGGGTGATCATCGCGTTCTCCCACAGTTCGAGGGAGTCGATGAACGCGAATCCGGCGAAGGTGAGGACACCGGCGAGGGTGCCGCGCAGCCAGAAGGCGATCACGGCGAAGATGCCGGCGAGGAGCAGCGGTTCGGGGGCCTGGAGGACGGCGTTGATGCCGTCGTAGAGGCCGAGGAAGACGGTCTTGCAGAAATCGAAGAGCCACGCCATGTGGGTGGTGAGCCAGTCGACCGCGTCGTTGACCCAGCTGCCGAGCTCGATCCTAGGCACGGGCGGTCACCTGCTCTCCGCCCTTGTCCTGCGGGGAGTCGCAGGGCTGCGGGGTGGCGTCCCGCTCGTCGCCGAGGAAGCCGACCAGGCGCTGTCGGGGGACGACGCCGATCTGCTGGTTGTCCTTGTCCACGACCGGGACGGGGTGGGTGAGCCGGGCGCTGATGGCGCACAGCTGAGTGAAGGGGGTGTCGGGCGTGGCGGTCTCGCAGTGGCAGCCGGGGTCGCCGGCGGTGACCGAGGTGTCCATGAGCTCACCCGCGGTCAGGACGCGGGATCGGTCGACGTCCTGGGTGAAGGAGGCGACGTAGTCGTTCTCCGGCCGCAGCAGGATGTCCTGCGCGGTGCCGATCTGGACGATGCGGCCGTCGCGCATGACGGCGATGCGGTCGCCCAGGCGCATGGCCTCGTTCAGGTCATGGGTGATGAAGACGATCGTCTTCTTCAGCTTCTGCTGGAGCTCCAGCAGCTGGTCCTGCATGTCACGGCGGATCAGCGGGTCCAGGGCGCTGAAGGACTCGTCCATGAGCAGCAGGTCGGCGTCGGTGGCGAGCGCGCGGGCGAGTCCGACGCGCTGCTGCATGCCGCCGGACAGCTCGTCGGGCCAGGACTTCTCCCAGCCGGCCAGGCCGCACAGGGCGAGCGCCTCGTCGGCGCGGCGTGCGCGCTCGGCGCGGGGCACGCCCTGCACTTCCAGACCGTAGGCGGCGTTCTCGCGCACGCTGCGGTGCGGGAAGAGCGCGAAGTGCTGGAACACCATGCTGATCTTCTTGGAGCGGACCTCGCGCAGGTCACGGTCGCCGAGCGTGGTCAGGTCCTGCCCGTCGAAGCGCACGTGTCCGGCGGTGGGTTCGAGCAGGCCGTTCAGCATGCGCAGCAGGGTGGACTTGCCGGAGCCGGAGA
Organism: Streptomyces qaidamensis; assembly: GCF_001611795.1. Classification (NCBI taxonomy): domain Bacteria; kingdom Bacillati; phylum Actinomycetota; class Actinomycetes; order Kitasatosporales; family Streptomycetaceae; genus Streptomyces; species Streptomyces qaidamensis. The sequence goes on from NZ_CP015098.1 coordinate 1,859,038, forward strand.
GGCCCATGACGACGAAGATCTGGCCGGGCTCCACCGTGAAGGACGCGTCGATCACGGCGGCGGTCGCACCCTCGGCCCGCAGTTCGTCCCGGTCGGCTCCGCCGCGGAGCCGCTCGATGGCCCGGTCCGGTCTCCTGCCGAACACCTTGTACAGGCTCTCTGCCTCAAGCCTCGCTGACACGTGTTCCTCTATTTCGTTGGCAACAGAACAGAGCGAGGACAGGGCGCAAACAGTTGAAATGCGCAACCACCCTCGCTCCGGGGCGGCGCCTCCCCGAGATCCCGAATCCCAAACCCACAAGTGGGGCGCGTCACATTCGAGGCGGGTGACTGTCGGTGGCGTACGGCATGATGCGTGGCGTGACCGGACGACTGATGCTCCTCGACACCGCTTCCCTGTACTTCCGCGCCTACTTCGGCGTCCCGGACTCGGTCAGGGCCCCGGACGGCACGCCGGTGAACGCCGTGCGCGGACTGCTCGACTTCATCGACCGCCTGGTCCGGGACCACGGGCCCGACCAGCTCGTGGCGTGCATGGACGCCGACTGGCGGCCGCAGTGGCGGGTGGAGCTGATCCCGTCCTACAAGGCGCACCGCGTCGCGGAGGAGCACGCGGTGGGCCCGGACGAGGAGGAGGTACCCGACACCCTGTCGCCGCAGGTGCCGGTCATCGAGGCGGTGCTGGACGCGGTGGGCATCGCGCGCGTGGGCGTCGCCGGGTACGAGGCGGACGACGTGATCGGCACGTTCACCGCGCGGGCGAAGGGCCCGGTCGACATCGTCACGGGCGACCGCGACCTGTACCAGCTGGTGGACGACGCGCGCCGGGTGCGCGTGCTGTACCCGCTGAAGGGCGTGGGCACCCTGCAGCACACCGATGAGGCGGTGCTGCGGGAGAAGTATGGGGTCGGCGGCAGCGGGTACGCGGATCTGGCCCTGCTGCGCGGCGACCCCAGCGACGGCCTGCCGGGCGTGCCGGGCGTGGGTGAGAAGACGGCCGCCAAGCTGCTGGCCGAGTTCGGTGACCTGGCCGGGATCCTCGCGGCGGTCGAGGACCGGCGGTCCAAGCTGACGCCGACGCAGCGCAGGCGGCTGGACGAGGCGCGCCCCTATCTCGCGGTCGCGCCGAAGGTGGTCCGGGTCGCGGACGACGTACCCCTGCCGGACGTCTCCACGGCACTGCCGCGGGCGCCGCGCGACCCGGCGGCACTGGAGGCGCTGGCGGCCCGTTGGGGGCTGGGCGGGTCACTGGAACGCCTGCTGGCGACTCTCGCGACCTGACCCTTTCGCAAGAGAACGACGTGAGATAGCCGCACGAGAGGTGTGATCGGGGGACGAGGTGCTAACTTAGGTAACCCTAACTATGTGAGACAGGGAGGTCCTCATGGCTGAGCGACCGGGACGACAGCCGCGCCGAGCTCACTCCGCTCAGGTCGTCCGCACCGAACGGCTGACCCCGCACATGCAGCGTGTGGTGCTCGGCGGCGAGGGCCTCGCCGACTTCACGGCCGACACGTGCACCGACCATTACGTGAAGCTGCTGTTCCCGCCCACGGGCGTCACCTATCCGGAGCCCTTCGACCTCCAGCGCGTCCGGGACGAGCTGCCGCGCGCCCAGTGGCCGGTGACCCGGACCTACACGGTTCGCCAGTGGGACGCCGAGCACCGCGAGCTGACGCTGGACTTCGTCATCCACGGCGACGAGGGCCTGGCCGGTCCGTGGGCCGCGCGCGTCCAGCCGGGTGAGAACGTGCACTTCATGGGACCCGGTGGGGCCTACGCGCCCGATCCGGACGCCGACTGGCACCTGCTCGCCGGTGACGAGAGCGCACTGCCCGCGATCGCCCGCGCCCTGGAGGCGCTGCCGCGCGGGGCCAGAGCGTATGCCTTCGTGGAGATCTCCGGCCCCGAGGAGGAGCAGAAGATCGACTCGGACGTGGAGGTCGTCTGGCTGCACCGCGGCGCGCGCCCGCTCGGTGAGGTACTGGTCGAGACCGTACGGAACCTGGAGTTCCCCGAGGGCCGTGTGCACGCCTTCGTCCACGGCGAGGCGCACTTCGTCAAGCAGCTGCGCCATCTGCTCCGCGTCGAGCGTCACGTCCCGCGCGAGTCCCTCTCGATCTCCGGCTACTGGCGCCGCGGCCACAACGAGGACGGCTGGCAGGAGTCCAAGCGCGAGTGGAACGCCCGGATCGAGGCCGAGCAGGAGAGCGTGTCGGCGGCCTGAGGCGCTTGTCCTCACGGGGCAAGAGGTGTGCGGGAGCCGACCCGCGCGTGCAGATGCATGTCGTGCCATCCGTCCGGTTGCAGGACCGCACTGCGCTTGGTGCCCTCCAGGGCGAAGCCGGCTCTGGTGGCGACGCGGCACGAGGACTCGTTGCGCACGGCGTGCAGGAGTTCCAGCCGGTGGAAACCGGCCTCGTCGAGGGCCCAGCGGGTGAGCGCGGTCGTGGCCCGGGCGGCGACACCCCAGCCGCGGGCCGCCGGGACGGTCCAGTACGCCACCTCCGCCGTCCCGTCGTGAAGCCGCAGCTCGCGCAGCGCCACCCGGCCCAGCAGCGCGTCGGAGCCCGCGTCGGCCACGGCCCAGTGCGCCTCCCGCTCGCCGTCCCACGCCTGGTGCCACTCACGGATCCAGTCACCGGCCTCGTCCACGGAGTCGGCGGCCCGGGCGTGCCACTGGTGCATCAGGGGGTCCTGGAAGACCTCGTACACCGCGGGCGCGTCCCCGGCCCGCCAGGGGCGCAGCAGGAGTCCGCCGTCGGCGGGGAGAACGGGTTGGGGTCGGCTTGCGAGCGTCCCGGCGGTCAGGACCGGGCTGGTGAGGAACGGCATTCCCGCATCCTGACAAGGTCCGGCCGGGCGCTCCCACCGGTTTTCCACCCGGGCACACCGGCCTCGTACGCTGGGCCGCGATGAGACGCAAGAGCCACACCCCGCCCTCTCCCCTGCCGCAGCGCCACGGCGTGGACCCGGTGCGGGTACGGCTGCCCGCCGCGGGGACCTGGGGGACGGTGCGCGAGCACCTGGTGGAGCGGCTCTCCGGCGCGGGTGCCGGGGTCGTCGACGCGATGTTCGACGCGGGCCGGATCGTCGGGGCGGACGGACGGCCCGTCGCCGCGGACGCCCCCTACGTGCCCGGGCTGTTCGTGTGGTTCCACCGGGACCTGCCCGACGAGGTGCCGGTGCCCTTCCCGCTGGAGGTGGTGCACCGGGACGAGCACATCGTCGTCGCCGACAAACCGCACTTCCTCGCCACCACCCCGCGCGGCAGTCATGTCGCCGAGACCGCGCTGGCCCGGCTCCGCCGCGAGCTGGACCTCCCGGCGCTCACCGCGGCGCACCGACTGGACCGGCTCACCGCGGGACTCGTGCTGTTCACCGTGCGCCCCGAGGAGCGCGGCGCGTACCAGACGCTGTTCCGTGACCGCCGGGTCCGCAAGGAGTACGAGGCCGTGGCCCCGTACGACCCCGCCCTCCCCCTGCCCCGGACCGTGCGCAGCCGGATCGTGAAGGAGCGGGGGGTGCTCACCGCCCGGGAGGTCCCGGGCGAGCCCAACGCCGTGAGCCGTGTGGAGGTCGTCGAGCACCGCGACCGGCCCGGGGAGCCCGGCGGACTCGCCCGGTACCGGCTCGCGCCCGCCACCGGCCAGACGCACCAGCTGCGCGTCCACATGGCCGGGCTCGGCCTGCCGGTCCTCGGTGACCCGCTCTACCCGGAGGTGACCGCCCCCGTGCCGGCCGGTGACTTCCGCCGCCCGCTGCAACTGCTGGCGCGGTCACTGGAGTTCACCGACCCGGTCACGGGCGAGGAGCACCGGTTCCGCAGCGGCCGGGTGCTCGCGGCCTGGGCGTGCCACACCCGGTGGGCCGCCGGGACGTACGACGGCCCGTCAGACGCTCAGTAACCGCGCCACCAGCTCAGGAAGCGCTGCCAGACGCCCTTGCGACGGGCGGGTTCCGCGACGGCGGGCTGCGGCGGCCCCGACACCGGCTGGGGCTGCACCGGGATCGGCTGCGGCTGCGCGGCGGCAGGCTGGAGCTGTGCGGCGGCAGGCTGGGGCTGTGCGGCGGCGGGCTGGGGCTGTGCGGCGGCGGGTGCCGCCTGTGGCTGCGCGTTGCCGATCTGCCAGTCCGAGCGCTGCGCGGCGACCGGCTTGTGGTTCGGCACCTCCTGCACGTCCTGCGGCGGCTTGGGCGCGAACTGCACCGGCAGTTCCACCAGGTGCCGGGAGGCGATGGACGCCGTCCAGCGCAACTCCTCCTCGTCACAGTCGAGTTCGACGTCGGGCAGCCGCATCAGCAGCGCGTCGACGCCCACGTCGGCGATGGAACGGCCGATGTCCTGCCCGGGGCACTCGTGCGGTCCGCCGCCGAAGGCCAGGTGGGAGCGGTTGCCCTGCATGCTGGCCTTCAGGTCCGGCCGCACCCGGGGGTCGACGTTGGCCGGGAGCGGCGCGAAGAGCAGCCCGTCGCCCCGGCGGATGCGCTGCCCGCCCAGCTCGGTCTCCTGCTTGGCGAAGTAGGCGAAGACCGTACTGAACGGCGGCTCGTTCCACAGGGACTGCTCCACGGCCTCCGGCACCGTCATCTGGCCGCCGTTGAGCTGGGCGCGGAAGCGCGGGTCGATCAGCACCGTGAGCAGCACGTTGGAGAGCAGGTTGGTGGTGGCCTCGTAGGCGGCGAAGAGCACCAGGCGCAGGTGCTCCCTGACCTCGTCGTCGCTGAGCCGGGCCGGGTGGGTGATCAGGTAGCTGGCGAGGTCCTCCTCCGGCCGGGCGCGGCGGGTGGCGGTGAGCCGGCTCAGGGCGTCCATCACGTAGGAGTGGCTGGCGATCGCCGTCTCCGTGCCCTTGAGGGCGTCGCGGGCGGCCTCGACGAGCCGGTCGCTGTACTCCTCGGGCATGCCGAGGATCTCGCACATGACCGCCATCGGCAGGTGCTCGGTGAACTGGCTGACCAGGTCCGCCTCGCCCGCCTCGCAGAACCGGTTGACGATCACCTGCGTACTGCGGTTGATGTAACGGCGCAGGCTGCGGAAGTCGATGGTGGAGACGGCGCCCATGACCGCGCCGCGCAGCCGCTTGTGCTCGTCGCCCTCGGCGTGCGAGGCGATGGGCTGCCAGGCGATGTGCGGCATCAGCGGGTGGTCGGGCTTGACGAGGCCCTCCCTGAGCGGGTTCCAGATACGGCTGTCCCGGCAGAACTGCGAGGGCGAGCGCACCATGTGCAGGTTCTCGGCGTGGCCGAGGACGATCCACATCGGCACGTCGTCGTGGAGCAGCACGGGCGCCACGGGACCGTGCTGGTCCCGCAGTTGCTCGTACAGCGCTCCCAGGTCCTCCGCCTCGTGCAGCCGGTGCAGCCCTCCGGGCCCGAGGCCGTGCGCGGGGCAGCCGGGGGGCGGGCCGGGCCGGAGGTCGTCGTCCGTACTGGTCGGGGCGTGGGATTCAGGCGTCACAGTGATCGCTCCGAAACTGAGGTGGTTCCAGGTCTGGGGGGGAAGGTGCGGGCCGGGTGATGCGGGTCAGGTGAGCGAGCCCGTCATGGCGAGCGAGTGCAGGAAGCGCATGAGGGTCATCAGGACGTCGCGGCTGGAGGCCCGCCGCCGCGCGTCGCACTCGATGATCGGGATGTCCGGCGTGAGGTCGAGGGCCGTGCGCAGCTCCTCGACGTCGTAACGAGGGGCGTCGGGGAAGGAGTTGATGGCGACCACGAACGGCACGCCGCGCTCCTCCAGCCGCCCCATGACGTCGAAGCTGACCTCCAGCCGCCGGGTGTCGACCAGGACCACCGCGCCCAGCGCGCCCTCGAACAGGCCGTTCCACAGGAACCAGAAGCGCTGCTGGCCGGGCGTGCCGAAGAGATACAGCACCAGCTGGTCGGTGATGCTGATCCGGCCGAAGTCCATGGCGACGGTGGTGGCCGTCTTGGACGCGGAGCCGAAGTTGTCGTCGACACCGATGCCGGCCTGCGTCATGGTCTCCTCGGTGGTCAGCGGTGTGATCTCGCTGACCGACCCGACCATGGTCGTCTTGCCGACGCCGAAGCCACCCACGATCACGATCTTGGCCGCGGCCTGCGCCGTGTGGGGCAGCTGGTCCTCGGTCCGGGGGCCCGGGATGGTGTCAGAGCCGTTGAAGTCCATTCATCACCGCTTCGAGGAGGGAACGGTCGGAGCGCGCCTTGCGGACGATCGGGGCACGCGCCTGCACCAGTTCCGCCGTCAGCAACTCGGTGAGCAGCACGCCCATCGCGCTGAACGGCAGGTGGAGGTAGGCCGACAGCTCGGCCACGGACAGGGGGGCGGCGCAGAGTCGGAGCAGCGCCGCCTGCTCGGGAGAGGCTGACGGCGGTGGGTCCGTGGCACGCGCCACGATTAACGTCACCAGGTCGAGCTCGGCCCGTTCACCGTCCGGGCCGGCCACCACGTACATCCGCTCCGGATTCCCGGGCTTGCCGTCGCCCTCCTGGGGCGTGGGCGGTTCCGATGCGGGGTCGCGCCTCTGGCGTTGGGGAGGCGTCATACGATCTGCCCGTTCCGCGGGGGGGGACTGGTGAGATGGCCGCCGATCCGGACGACCAGATCGCGCATCATCGCGCTCATCCGGCCGGGTTCGCACCGGACGTCGGAGAGCACCGCGAGGAAGGCGTTGGCGCCGGCGGACATCAGGTAGAAGTAGCCGCGGTCGATCTCGATCATGACGAGCTTCATCTCGCCGTCGCCCACGGTGAGTTCCTGGCAGACGCTGCCCGCGAGGGACTGCAGGCCGGCGCAGGCCGCGGCGACCCGGTCGGCCGCGTCGGGCTCGCCGCCGTAGCGGGCGATGCGCAGACCGTCGGCCGAGAGCACCACGATCATCTCGATGCCCGGCACGCCGTCGGCGAGCTGCTTGAGCATCCAGTCGAAGTTGCCTCGCTGCTGGATCACTTGAGGTCCCCCTCGTCGTCGGCCTCGGTGGGAGCCGGGTCGTTGATCAGGTGCAGGTACTTGGTCGGGTTCCGAATGAAGTCGGTCGGGTGCGTGCCGGGCTCGATGCCCTGCTTCAGCCCCTCCCAGAAGGCCTCCAGCCCCTTGCCGGGCGCGTCGGGCGCCGACATGTCGCGCAGGGGCTTGGTCTCGGGCTCCTGCGTCGCCGCCCAGGGGTTGTACTCGCCACGCTCGGCGGCCTCCCGGTCGGCCTTCTCGTTGGCGGCCTGCTGGGCGAGCCGCTCGGCGAGCGGCATCTTCACCCGGCTGCGGCGCTGCGGCAGGCCGTTCGCGGTCCACTCGGTGACCTCGGGGACGTCGTCGTCCTCCAGGGAGACCGTGGCGGGGATCTTCGGGCTGGTGGGACGGCGCCTCTTGGGCGCGCGCTTGGGGCCCTCGGGAATGCCGACCGTCATGGGGATGCCGGTGGCGCCGATACCGTGGGCCAGTCCGACACCGGGCTCGTGGGTGATCATCTCGCTCGGCACGATGAGGATGGCGCGCACGCCGCCGTACGCGGAGGCGCGCAGCGAGACCTGCATGTTGTACGCCGTGCAGAGGCGGCCCACGACGGCGAGGCCGAGGCGCGGGTGCTCGCCGATGTCCTGGAGGTCGACGCCCGCCTTGGCGGCCTCCAGCATGCCCTCGATCCGGGCGCGTGCCTCCTCGTTGAGGTTGACACCGCCGTCCTCGATCTCGATGCAGACGCCGGTCTGCACCTCGGTGGCGGTGACGTGCACCTTGGTCTGCGGGGGCGAGTAGCGCGTGGCGTTGTCGAGGAGTTCGGCGGCGGCGTGGATGACCGGCTCGACGTAGATGCCCTTGACGCTGACCTTGGCGATGGAGGACAGCTGGATGCGCCGGTACTCCAGGATGCGGGACATGGCGCCGCGCAGGGTGCTGTAGAGGGACACCGGCTCGGGCCACTGCCGTCCGGGGCGGCCGCCGCCGAGGACGGAGACGGAGTCGGCCAGGCGGCCGATCAGGGCGTTGCCGTGGTCGATGCGCAGCAGGTCGTCGAAGACCTCCGGGTTGCGGCCGTGGTCCTCCTCCATCTCCCGGAGTTCCTCGGCCTGCTGGTGGATGATCGCCTGGACGCGGCGGGCGACACTGACGAAGGAGCGCGCTGCGGCGTCGCGCATGGTCACTTCGCGGTCGACGATCTTGAGGACCGTCAGCAGCGTCTCGGCCTGCGGGGCGGGGAGATTGCGGAACAGGGGGCTGGCGAGGCCGAGCTTGCGAATCACCTCCCTGGGGGATTCTCCGGTGCGCAGCAGATCGAGCGCGGCGGGCACGATCTCCCTGGAGAAGCGGACCAGTTCGTTCTCGTGGGCGGCGATCCGCTGTTCCAGATGCTCGGTGTGCCGGGCGTGCTCCGCACGCTGGTTGCGCAGCGCACGGCCGCGGCGCACCGCCTCGGCCGCCGTCGCGAGCACGAGTGCCGTGGCGATGCCGCCGCACCAGCCGACGGCGCCCCGGGCCGGCTCCGTCACCAGGGCGACGGCGGCTCCGGTCGCCGCGGCCATGACTATGGCCGGCAGCAACAGCACGCGCGCATAGGGAAGTTCACGGCGACCGGGAGGGGATTGAACACTCACCATGTGGGCCTTCTGACAGGAGTCGACTGAGGTTCGGGAGGACTTGCAGGGGGGTATGTCATGAAGCTGTCGGGATCTTCCACACATTGGGGAACAAGCGCACGAATTCATCTCAAGCCGGTGCGCTGCGGGCGAGCTTAGTCCGACCGGATCATCGCTGTGTCATATTCAGCATCTGCCGGAAACCGGACGCGAAGGGATAGTACGCTCAGTCGTTTACACGCTGCGACATCGTTCGAATACTGTACGTAGCGACGAACGGGCATACGAAAGTCCCTCACCGTCACGGGTGAGGGACTTCAGAACATCGCTCCTCCAGGGGCGGGGGGCTGTGTCATTGCGCGGCCCCGCCGCGTGGGCGCGAACGACCACCGACGGCGGTCACCCGCGCAGCAAACAGTCACCCCACCGACGAGTAGGCGACAACACCCCGCAGCAACAGATCCACTGCCTTACGGGCGTTCTTCACAACCGAGGACCCCTGCGGAGCCGCCGCAGCGATCTGCCCCAGCACATCGATGACCTGCTTGCACCACCGCACGAAGTCCCCCGCCGGCATCTCCGCCTCGCGCAGCACCTCGTCGAGCCCCTTCCCTGAGGCCCACTCGTACGCGGCCCAGGCGAAGCCGAGGTCGGGCTCCCGCTGCCCGACCCCCTCGGTCTGGGTGATCCGGAACTCCTCCTCCAGCGCGTCCAGCCGCCCCCAGATCCGCACCATCTCGCCCAGCGCGGCCTTGGCTTTACCGGACGGCACCTTCGGGGCCATCGCGTCGTCCGCGACCCGCGACTCGTACACCAACGCCGAGACGCACGCGGCCAGTTCGGCCGGTCCGAGACCCTCCCAGACACCCTCGCGCAGACACTCGCTGGCGAGCAGGTCCAGCTCGCCGTAGAGCCGCGCGAGCCGCTTGCCGTGCTCGGTGACGTCGTCGGCGCGCAGATAGTCCAGCTCGGTCAGCAGCGCCACGATACGGTCGAACGTCCGGGCGATTGTGTTCGTACGGCCCTCGATCCGCCGCTCCAGCTGCGAGGTGTCGCGCAGCAGCCGGTGGTACCGCTCGGCCCACCGGGCGTGGTCCTCACGGTCGTTGCAACCGTGGCAGGGGTGCGCGCGCAGCGTGGTCCGCAGCCGGGCGATCTCGCGGTCGTCGGCGGCCTGGGAACGCTGCTTGCGATGCCGCTCGGCGGGGATGTGCCCGGCCTTGGTGCGCAGCGCCGACGCGAGGTCCCGACGGGACTGCGGGGAGCGGGGGTTGAAGGACTTGGGGATCCGCATCCGCTCCAGCGGCTCGACCGGCACCGGGAAGTCCATGGACGCCAGTCGCTTCACCTGCCGCTCCGCGGTCAGCACCAGCGGGCGCGGCCCGTCGTGGTGCTCGAAGCCGCGGTGGCCGTTCGACCGGCCCGCCGGCAGCCCCGGGTCCAGCACCAGCGCCAGGCCCGCGTACTTGCCGGTGGGCACGTGGATGACGTCACCGGGCTTCAGCTTCTCCAGCGCGACGGCGGCTTCCGCGCGCCGTTGGGCCACGCCCTGCCGGGCGATCTCGTTCTCCCGGTCCTTCAGCTCGCGGCGCAGCCGCGCGTACTCCTCGAAGTCGCCGAGGTGGCAGGTCATGGAAGCCTTGTAGCCCTCAAGGCCCTCCTCGTTGCGCTGCACCTGCCGGGAGATGCCGACGACCGACTTGTCCGCCTGGAACTGCGCGAACGACGTCTCCAGCAGTTCACGCGAGCGGTGCCGCCCGAACTGCTCGACCAGGTTGACCGCCATGTTGTACGAGGGCTTGAAGCTGGAGCGCAGCGGGTATGTGCGCGTGCCGGCCAGGCCGGCGAGGTGCTCGGGGCTCATGCCGCGCTGCCAGAGGACGACCGCGTGGCCCTCGACGTCGATGCCGCGCCGCCCGGCCCGGCCGGTCAACTGGGTGAACTCGCCCGGGGTGATGTCCGCGTGCTGCTCGCCGTTCCACTTGACGAGCTTCTCCAGCACCACCGAGCGGGCGGGCATGTTGATGCCGAGGGCGAGGGTCTCGGTGGCGAACACGGCCTTGACCAGGCCACGCACGAACAGCTCCTCGACGACCTCCTTGAAGGTCGGCAGCATGCCCGCGTGGTGGGCCGCGATGCCGCGCTCCAGGCCCTCCAGCCACTCGTAGTAGCCGAGGACGTGCAGGTCCTCCCTCGGGATGGACGCCGTGCGCTCCTCGACCAGGGCACGGACGCGTTCGCGCGCCTCCTCTTCGTTGAGCCTCAGCCCCGCGAACAGGCACTGCTGGACGGCGGCCTCGCAGGCGGCGCGGCTGAAGATGAAGGTGATGGCGGGCAGCAGCCCCTCGGCGTCGAGCCGCTCGATGACCTCGGGCCGGCTCGGCGTCCAGATCCGGGAGCGCTGGCGGCGCTCACGCTCTCGGTCGGCGTCGCGCATGGACCGGCCGCGCCGGCGGTCCTGGTACGACGGCCGGCTCGCCTCCATGCGGGCCATGCGTGTCAGGTCGGGGTTGACGGCCTTCCTGTGGCCCTCGCCCTCCTCGAAGAGGTCGTACATCCGCCGCCCGGCCAGCACGTGCTGGAACAGCGGCACGGGCCGGTGCTCGGAGACGATCACCTGGGTGTCGCCGCGGACGGTGTCGAGCCAGTCGCCGAACTCCTCGGCGTTCGACACGGTCGCCGAGAGCGAGACGAGCGTGACCGACTCGGGGAGGTGGATGATCACCTCTTCCCAGACGGCACCGCGGAACCGGTCGGAGAGGTAGTGCACCTCGTCCATGACCACGTAGCCGAGGCCCAGGAGGGTCTGGGAACCGGCGTACAGCATGTTCCGCAGCACCTCGGTGGTCATCACGACCACCGGCGCTTCGGAGTTGACGCTGTTGTCGCCGGTCAGCAGGCCCACCTTGTCCGTGCCGTAGCGGCGGCACAGGTCGGCGTACTTCTGGTTGGACAGCGCCTTGATGGGTGTCGTGTAGAAGCACTTCTTGCCCTGCCGGAGGGCGAGGTGGACGGCGAACTCGCCGACGATCGTCTTGCCGGAGCCGGTGGGCGCGGCGACGAGCACGCCCTTCCCTTCCTCGAGCGCCTGGCAGGCCTCGATCTGGAAGGGGTCGAGACCGAAGTCGTACATCTCGCGGAAGCCCGCGAGCGCGGTGGCCTGCTCGGCTGCCCGCAGGCGGGCTGCCGCGTACCGCTCGGCCGGTGAGAGGTCCTCTGTCATCGTGCTTTCGAGCGTACCGGGCCGCACTGACAACAGGACGATCATTATCCGGATCCGTTCCTGTGAAACCAGGGATCGGCGCAGCTCAGGGGCAGCGCGCCTCAGGGGCCGACGACCCGCACGCCCCCGCGTACGCAGCGCGCGCTCAGCGGCAGCGGGCCGAGCGGCTCGCCGTCGGCGTAGCCGGTGACGTCCTCGGCGGCGATCTCGACCCGGGCCGACCGCAGCACGGTCACCTTCGGATGGCCGACGTGCGTGCCCCGGTACACCCTCGGGAACACCCGCAGCAGCGTAGCCCGGCTGCAGTCACCGACGACGGTGATGTCGAACAGCCCGTCGGTCAGGTCGGCGCCGGGGCAGATCCGCATGCCGCCGCCGTACGAGGAGCCGTTGCCGACGGCCACGAGGGTCGCCTCGACCTCACGGACCTCTCCGTCGTCGAGCCGAATCCGGTACGGGACGGGCCGGAACCCGGTGAGTTCGGCGATCATCGCCAGGTCGTACTTGAGACGGCCCGTGGGCCATCGCATGCGGTTGCCGCGGTCGTTGACACGGGAGTCGAAGCCGGAGGCCAGGACCGTGCCGAACCAGCGGTCGCCCACCTGCCCGAGGTCGATGTCGCGGATCCGGCCGCACTTGAGGGCGTCGGCGATCATGCGGCCCGCGGCGGCGGGCTCCCGCACGGGCAGGCCGAGGGCGCGGGCGAAGTCGTTGCCGGTGCCGACGGCGACCAGGCCGAGCGGGGTGCGGGTGCCCGCGACGGCCCGCAGTGCGAGGCCCGCCATGCCGTCACCGCCGACGGCGATCAGCGCGCCCGTTCCGCCCTCGACGGCCGCACGCGCGCGTACGAGGGCGTCCGCGGCGTCCTCCCCGAGGACCGTCCGGACCGAGAAGCCGGCCGCCCGCAACGCGGAAGCGGCCGGCTGCGCCGCGTGGGCGCCCCGGCCGCGGCCCGCGGTGGGGTTGACGAAGAGGGTGATCTCGCTGGTCACGCGACCGACCCTACGATCTGCCTGGCGATCTTCAGGTCACGTCGTCATAACCGTTGACCCGGTCCGAGCGCTCCGAGCTCGCCTGCTCGGGCAGCGCGGCCCTGCTGGTGGTGACGGGCTCGATCTCGCCGATGTCGTCGGGGGTGAGATCCAGCTCGGAGGCCTCGTCGTCGGCGGGGCCCAGGGCCTCGCGACGGCTGCGCCGGCGGTCGTTGAGCAGGGAGAAGGCGACGGCCGCGAAGTACAGGATCCAGATCGGTGCCGCGAGCGCCAGCATGGTCAGCGGGTCGGTGCTGGGCGTGGCGATCGCCGCGAACACCGTGATGCCCATGATCATGCCGCGCCACCAGCCGAGCATGCGCTTGCCGGTGAGCACCCCGGTGAGGTTGAGCATGACCAGCAGCAGCGGCAGCTCGAAGGAGAGGCCGAAGACGAGCACCATCCGCATGACCAGGTCGAGCAGGTCGTCCAGCGGAAGGAGGTTGGACGTGCCGCCCGGTGTGAACTCCAGGAGCACCTTCGCCGTGGTGGGGAGCACCGTGTAGGCGAAGTAGGCGCCGACGATGAACAGCGGGGCGCCCGTGGCGACGAAGGCGTAGGCGTACTTCCGCTCGTGGCGGTGCAGTCCCGGCGCGACGAAGGCCCACAGCTGGTAGAGCCAGGCCGGCGAGGCCAGCACGACACCGGCCATCAGCGACACCTTCAGCGCCAGCGTGAAGGGGGTGAGCAGGCCGTTGATGGTGATCTGCGCACAGGGCTTCGTGCCGACCTGCGACTTGGCCAGCTCGGCGAAGGTCTTGTCACAGCCGACCGAGTCGAGGATCGGCTTGGTGATCAAGTTGATGATGTCGTTGTAGAAGAAGGCGGCGACGACCGTGACGGCGACGATCGCCAACATCGCCTTGGCGAGCCGGTTGCGGAGCTCGCGAAGGTGCTCCGCGAGGGGCATCCGCCCCTCGGGATCCTTCTCCTGCTTGCGGGCAGACTTCAGCAACCCACGTTCCCATCTCGTGCGGCGGGCCGGAGGTCACCGGCCCTGCGTCAGCGCTTGGTCGTGTCCGTGGGCTCGTTGACCGGACGCGAGCTGGTCACGTCACCGGGCGCTGCCTGGATGGTGCGCTGCGAGGGCTCGTCGTTGTTGGGCGGGCCGGCCGGGGTCGTGGAGGACTTGTTCTCGTCCTTCATCGCCTTGGCCTCGCTCTTGAGGATGCGGGCGGACTTGCCGAGCGACCGAGCCATGTCCGGAAGCTTCTTCGCGCCGAACAGCAGGATGATGACGACGAGGATGAGAATGATCTCGGGGGCTCCGAGCCTTCCGAACATAAGTCTTTACCTTCTCACCGAGGCGGCTGTGGTGGGGTGCTGTCCGACCGGTCGGACACATGTCCGAACGATCGTGCTGGCAGCGATCGTAACGCCCGGGGGTGAACGTGAGGCAATCCCTCTGCATCCCCCGTGCGTACTCCCGTCCGCGACCAGTGCCTCGTTAACCGGGCCGCGACCAGCAGAGTACCTGTCCGAACCGCCCGGGTGACAGGGCGAAGTGTCCCAAAAGCAACTCATGGCCGCCGCCCGCCGGACTCACAGAGCATCCACCGACCGGGCCGCACTCCCCGCCGCCCGCTCCAGATCCTCGGCGGCCCGGTTGATACGGCGCGCCGAGTCCGTGACCTGCCTGCCCAGGCGCTGTGCCTCCACGAACACCCGCACGGCGAGCACCCCGAGCACGACGAGACCCACGAATCCCACGGCAACCGCGAACATCGGCCAGAACATGACGCCGAGCCTAGACCGTCCCGGGCGGGCGGAGGTCCAGCCCCCTAGACGGTGGAGTGCAGCCTGAGGGTCCGCACACCGCCGACGGTGAGCAGCTCCACGATCCGCTCCCCCGCGGGCTTGCGGACGGACGCACCGCACTCCGGGCAGGTGAAGGAGTAGAAGGTGGTGCGGCTCGTGGCGCCGATGGCCAGGCGCAGGGCGCCCGCGGCGAGCTCGAAGCACCCTCGGCAGTCGGGGCAGCCCGCCTTGAAGACGACCGGGGTCACGCTTCTCATCCCGGCGAACGCGGACTCCACCGTCATGCCCCGCACACCGGACGTCGCCGACTCGCTCAAGCCCTCGCTCCTCTTTCTGGGGTGGTTCGCCTCCGGGGCGCCACGGCCGGTGTCGTGGTCCGGCTGTGCCGGCCGCGGACCCCGGTCGGGCGCCTGGGGCTCACCCGGGTCCGTCGCCGGGCCCGTCCGGAACCGCGTGCGCCGCCTGCGGCCCGCGGGCGCCGGCCTCCGCGACGCCAGCCGACCGCTCCGCCTCGACCCCGTCGTACGCCGCCAGCGCCTCACGGGCCGCCTGCCGGGCACTGTCGGCCAGCTCCGGCGGTGAGACGATCCGGCCGTCCCGCCCGAGCCGCAGGGCCAGGCGCCGGAGCGACGCCGGGTCGGGGGTCCGCAGGGTGATACGCAGCCCGCCGTCCGGGAGCTCATCCGCACTGTCGTGCGGGTAGTACTCCGCGACCCAGCGGCCGCCGGGCCCGACCTCGACCACGACCTCCGGGTCCTCGGCCGCGGGCTGCACCAGGGCCTCGGAGAGGTCCCTCAGCTCGATCTCGGGCGGCGCCGACGGCTCGTCCAGGATCTTGATCTCGGCCACCCGGTCGAGCCGGAAGGTGCGGCGCGCCTCGGAGCGGCGGCACCAGGCCTCGACGTACGTGTGTCCGACGCTGACCAGGCGGATGGGGTCGATCTCCCGTTCGGTCACCTCGTCGCGCGCCGGCGAGTAGTAGCGGATCCACAGCCTGCGGCGCTCGGCGATCGCCCGGTCGACGTCCGCGAAGACGCCGCCCTCCGACTCGAAGGTCACGGACAGGCGCGAACTGGCGCCCGCCGCCTCACCGGCCGCGGTCTCCACCTTGGCCGTCGCCCGCAGCAGCGCCTGCCGGTCGCTCTCGCGCAGTCCGGGGAGCGTGGAGACCGCCCGGGCGGCGACGAGCAGGGCCGTCGCCTCGTCGGCGGCGAGCCGGAGCGGCTCGGCGGCCTCCGCCGCGAGGGCGGCCGGGTTGTGCCACCAGATGCGCTCGCCGTCGGTGTCGATGTCGAGCAGGTCGCCGCCGCGGAAGCTGGTGCCGCACATGGGCAGCACATCGAGGTCGGAGACCAGCTCGTCCTCGCTGATGCCGAAGGCGCGCGCGACGTCCTCGACCCGGGCTCCGGGGCGCTCCTTCAGATAGGTCACCAGCGAGAGCATCCGCCGGGTCTGGTCGATGGCGTTCACGGGCCTGACCGGTTTGCCTGCCACTGTTTCCGCTCCCCCTCAGCCCTTGGCCACGGCCCGCAGCCGGTCCACCACGTCGCCCCGCAGCTCGGCGGGCTCCAGGACGACCACGTCCGGCCCGAACTCCACCAGCCAGGCGTCCAGCCCGTGGCCGTACGGAACCTCCAACTCGTCCCAGCCGTCGCCAAGTTCCCGGACGGAGGTGGCTTTCGCCCGAAGGGGGTAGCCCGCGCCCGCACGCAGCCGGATCCGCGCCGAGCGGTCGGCAACCTCCCCGGCCCAGCTCGCGACGGTCTCGCGGACGGTGACGACGTCCGGCACGGGTGCCGTGTAGCGGCCGCCGCGCGAGCGGACCTTGCCGGTGATCCGCGACAGCCGGAAGACCCGCTCGGCACCCCGGTCGCGGTCCCAGCCCGCCAGGTACCAGTGACCCCGCCAGCACTCCAGCGCCCACGGCTCCACGTGCCGCTGCTCGGGGTGGGCGGCGGTGGCCTTGCGGTAGTCGAAGGCGACGGGCCGGCGGTCCCGGCAGGCCAACATCAGCGGCTCGAAGGCGGCCTCGTGCACGGGGATGCGCGGCTCCAGCGCGCCGTGCGACCCGTACGGGTCGACGTCCTCGGGGAGTCCGGCCGCGCGCAGCTTCTGCAGGGCGCCGCTGGCCGCTCCGGCGAGCCGGGCCTGCTGCCACACCTTGGCGGCCAGCCCGAGGGCAGCGGCCTCCTCGGCGTCCAGGGTGATGGGCGGCAGGCGGTTGCTGTCACGCCGGGCCAGGTAGCCGATCTCGCCGTCGAGGCTCTCGACGGTCTCGATGACCAGCCCGAGTTCGCGCAGGTCGTCCTTGTCGCGCTCGAACATGCGGTTGAAGGAATCATCGGAGCCGGACGCACCGCTGCCCGGCCCGAAGGCCTCGACGTAGGCCTCGATGGAGTCGCGCAGCTCACGCTTGCTGAGCGGCCGCCGAGTCCCGAGCAGACACAGCGCCAGATTCATCAGCCGCTCCGCCTTGGCAATGGCCATCGACGCGCTTCGCCTCCCTATGGTGCTTACGAGCGATGACCGTACCGCCACACGGTGGCACGGCAAAAGCCGAGGGCCCATGCCCGAACAGGCATGGGCCCCACATGATCGAGTCTGTCGGAGCTTGCTCAGACCCCGAGCAGGTCGACCACGAAGATCAGCGTCTCGCCGGCCTTGATCAGAGGCGACGGGCTCTGGTTGCCGTAGGCGAGGTGGGCGGGGATGGTCAGCTGGCGGCGGCCGCCGACCTTCATGCCCTGCACGCCCTGGTCCCAGCCCTTGATGACCCGGCCGCCGCCCAGCGGGAAGCGGAAGGGCGTGCCGCGGTTCCAGCTGGCGTCGAACTCCTCGCCGGTGCTGAAGGAGACACCCACGTAGTGCACGGTGACGGTCTGGCCGGCCTGCGCGACCGGGCCGTCGCCCTCCCAGATGTCCTTGATCTCGAGGTCCGCCGGGGGCTCGCCGCCCGGGAAGTCGATCTCGGGCTTGTCGATGCTCACTTCATCTCTCCTTGTTACGTGACCTGCGTCGGGGACAGTCTCACAGACCGGCCGGGTCAGACCGTGCCGAGGATGTCCACCGTGAAGACCAGTGTGTTCTTGGCCAGCTCGCTCTGCGGGTTCGCGCCGTAGCCCAGCGAGGGCGGGATCACCAGCAGCACCCGGTCGCCCACGTGCTTGCCGACGAGGCCCTTGTCCCAGCCTGCCACCACCGAGCCGTTGCCGATCTGGAAGGCCGTGGCGCCCCCGTGGTCCCAGGAGGAATCGAACTTCTTGCCGTCCTCCCACTTGACGCCGGTGTACTGGGCGATGAGCCCCTGACCGGCCTCGACCCTCTTGCCGTCGCCCTTGATCAGCACCTGCTCCTTGAGATCCTTGGGAGCCTTTTCACCCTTCGGGATGGTGATGACCGCGGCCTTCTGCGACGGGGACTTCACCTCGGGCATACCCGGCTCGGAGGGCGCCTGCTCGCCCTTGGCCTCGGCCTTGGTGTCGACGCTCGCGGCACCGACCGGGTCGACCACCCAGATCAGCACGTCCTTGGCGGCGATCCCGGAGGAGGTGTTGAGGCTCTGGCCGATCAGATCACCCGCGGTGCCCTGCACCAGGATCCGGCTGCCGGGCTTCTTGCCCTTCACCGCGTCGAGGACCTTCTCGGGGAGCTGCTGGCTCGGCTTGCCGATCTGCTCGATGGACTGCCGGCGGGGAGCCTTGTCACCCGTGGCTCCCGCGGCCCAGGTGCCGCCGAGCTCCTGACCCCCGCCCCACTTCTCGACGGTCCAGTCCAGGCGGACGAAGTCCGAGCCCTTGATCGGGGTCCCGCTGCCCGCCGAGACCGTCTTGACCACGGTCTTGTCGGACGGCTTGCCGTCCTTGGGCACGGAGATCTCGGGCTTCGCCCCGACCTTCCCCTTGATCTCGGCGACGCCTCCCGCCGTGTCGCCGTTGTTCCCGTCGTCCGATCCGCACGCGGCGGTGAACAACAGGGCGGGAACGGCCAGCAACGCGGCCACGCGTCGTTTCGTGTTGTAGTTCATCAGTCCAACTGGGATCGGTGATGTGGGGGCAATGTCCGCCACTCTACGGCGTACACGCTCCGCACCCGCCTCACCGCGCGACACGGCGCCGCCCGGGCCGCTCAGGAACGACCGGATACGGGGGAAAAGGCCGATGCCCGGAGGTGGGAAAACCTCCGGGCATCGGCTTCACGGAGTGGCCGGAACCGGCTCACATTCCGGCGATCAGCTTCTCCACCCGGTCGTCCACGGAACGGAACGGGTCCTTGCACAGCACGGTCCGCTGAGCCTGGTCGTTGAGCTTCAGGTGCACCCAGTCGACCGTGAAGTCACGGCGCTGTTCCTGGGCCCGCCGGATGAAGTCGCCGCGCAGCCGGGCCCGAGTGGTCTGCGGGGGAACGGACTTGCCCTCGAAGATCTTCAAGTCGTTGCAGATACGGGCCGCCTGGCCCTTCTTCTCGAGCAGGTAGTACAGGCCACGACGGCGGTGGATGTCGTGGTAGGCGAGGTCTATCTGCGCGACCCGCGGATGCGACATGGTCATGTTGTGCTTGGCGCGGTACCGCTCGATGAGCTTGTACTTCATGACCCAGTCGATCTCGGTGCCGATGCGGTCGAGGTCCTCGGCCTCGATCGCGTCCAGTGTGCGGCCCCACAGCTCCAGAACCTGCTCGACGGTGCCGGTGCGGATGCCCCGGCGCTCGCAGAAGTCCAGGGCCTTCTCGTAGTACTCGCGCTGTACCTCCAGCGCCGAGGCCTCGCGTCCGCTGGCCAGGCGCACCTTGCGGCGGCCGGTGATGTCGTGGCTGACCTCACGGATCGCCCGGATCGGGTTCTCCAGGGTGAGGTCCCGCATCACCGTGCCCGCCTCGATCATGCGCAGCACCAGGTCGGTGGCGCCGACCTTGAGCAGCATGGTCGTCTCGGACATGTTGGAGTCGCCCACGATGACGTGCAGGCGGCGGTAGCGCTCGGCGTCCGCGTGCGGCTCGTCACGCGTGTTGATGATGGGCCGGGAGCGGGTCGTCGCCGAGGAGACGCCCTCCCAGATGTGCTCGGCCCGCTGGCTGACGCAGTACACGGCACCGCGCGGCGTCTGCAGCACCTTGCCGGCACCGCACAGCAGCTGCCGTGTGACCAGGAACGGAATGAGAATGTCCGCGAGCCGGGAGAACTCCCCGTGCCGGGCGACCAGATAGTTCTCGTGGCAGCCGTAGGAGTTGCCCGCCGAGTCGGTGTTGTTCTTGAAGAGGTAGACGTCGCCCGCGATTCCCTCCTCGTGCAGGCGTCGTTCGGCGTCCACCAGGAGTCCTTCGAGAATGCGCTCGCCTGCTTTGTCGTGCGTGACCAGTTCGGTCACGTTGTCGCATTCCGGTGTCGCGTATTCCGGATGCGATCCCACGTCGAGATAGAGGCGGGCGCCGTTTCGCAGAAAGACATTGCTGCTGCGGCCCCATGACACGACACGGCGGAAGAGGTACCGCGCCACCTCGTCAGGAGACAGGCGGCGCTGTCCCCTGAACGTGCACGTGACGCCGTACTCGTTCTCCAGCCCGAAAATGCGGCGGTCCATGAGGGAACATTACGCCCGATCCCCTGAACTGAAACGGGGTTCGACGGCACGGTTTGGATCATTTTCCCAACCGGCCGCAACGACCGCTCCCTGGCCGGGAGCTGCGACTACCCGTCCCGTGGCGGTCAAAACCAGCAGGGACACGCCACCGGCGACGGCCGGCACGGCGAAACCCCACAGGGCCCCGCCCGTCTCGACCACGGGCCCCGCGACGCCCGTTCCGACCGAGTGGCCCACGGTGAACGTCGTCACCAGCCAGGAGAACGCCTCGGTGACCGTGCCGCGCGGGGCGTGCCGGTCGACCAGGACGAACGCGCAGGCGATGGCAGGCGCGAGGAAGACTCCGGCGAGCGCGGTCAGCGCCACCATGGGCACGGCGTCCGGCATGAGCATCAGCGGGAGGTAACACACCACCAGAAAAGCCACCAGCACCCGCAGTCGCCGCGCGGGCTCACCGGCCCACTGCCGGGCACCGTAGACGGTGCCGCCGACCAGGGCCCCGAAGCCCAGGGCCGCCATCAGCCAGCCGTACACGGCGTCTCCGCCGTGGTCGTCCGCGTAGGGCACCGAGGCGACCGTGATGGATCCGAGCGCCATCCCGATGAACAGGAACGCCGCCAGCAGCGCGAGCAGTCCGGGCGAGCGCAGCGCGCCCAGCCAGTGCGCCTCGCGCGGCGCCGACCGCCAGGCGCGCGAGGGCTCCGACACCACGACGGACAGTGCCCCCAGCACCCCGACCACGTTCAGCACGAGCAGCGCCGCCTGGGCCGACCACAGCGACACGCACAGCGTCACGAGCAGCGGTCCGACGGTGAACATCACCTCCTGGGCCACGGCGTCCATGGCGTACGCCGTGTGCACCTGGTCCTCCCTGCGCAGCACGGACGGCCACAGCGCCCGCAGCCCGCCCTCCAGGGGCGGTGTGAAGAGCCCGGCGCCGGCCACCGCGGCATAGGCGAGCGGCAGCGACCCGATGCCGGAGAAGGCGAAGACGGCCATCGCCAGCCCGGACAGGACGGCCGCAGGAAGCTGCACGCGCGGCTGCCCGCGCAGGTCGACGATCCTGCCCAGCACGGGCTGCCCCACGGCGTTGGCGACGCCGTAGACGGCCGCCAGCGCCCCCGCCAGGGTGTACGTGCCGCCCTCCGCCCGGACGAACAGCACGATCGCGATGGCGGCCGTGGCGTTGGGCAGCCGGCCGACCAGTGTGCCGACGAGCAACCGGGCGGCGTGTCGCGCCCGAAGGATCTCCAGGTATCCCGTGGCCATGTCCCCGCCCTAGGTTTTACGTATAACGTCGGTTTCCATACGTACCATGTCCGCTGTTCGCGAGTCCAGACGAAGGAGCAGGCCGACGGTGGCACGAGGCAGCACCCGCCCCACGAGCCGAGACGTCGCCCAGGCCGCCGGCGTCTCCCAGGCGGCCGTGTCCCTGGTCCTCGGCGACAAATGGCGCGGCCGCGTCTCGGAGACCACAGCCGAGCGCGTCCGGGACGCCGCCCGCGACCTCGGCTACCGCCCGAACCTGGCCGCCCGCAACCTGCGCCTGGGCCGCACCCGCACGGTCCTCCTCGTCGTCCCCGCCCTCACCACCGAGTTCTTCGCCGGCGTCTACACGGGCGCCGCCCGCGTCGCCGCCGAGCACGGCTTCGGCGTGGTCCTCTACCCCTCCCCCGAGGGCATCGGCCCCGCCCGTGACCCCTTCGCCTCCGCACAGGCCGCACTGGACGGCGTGATCGCCTCCTCCATGGCCGCGGACGCCCTGACCGCGATCCGCGGCGAGGCGCTGCCACTGGTGATGCTGGACAGCGACCCGGACGGCAGCCTGGGGGCGGCGACGGTGAACCTGGACATCGCCGACGGCGTCCGCCAGGCCGCGGAGCACCTGCTGTCCCTGGGCCACCGCCGCTTCCTCCACCTGGCGGCGGACGTCCCCTCCTGGACCTTCGAGGTACGCGCCCGGGAACTGGCGGCGAGGCTGTCGGAGGTACCGGGCACATCGGTCAGCACGGCCCGGGCCCCGATCTCCATCGAGGGCGCGGTAGCCGCCGCCGAAACGGCGCTCGCCGCTCCCGGTGCCCGCCCCACCGCCGTGATCTGCGACGACGACCAGCTCGCGGCCGGTACGTACAAGGCGGCCCGCCGCCTCGGGCTGCGCATCCCGGACGACCTGTCGGTCACGGGCGTCGACGACCTGGCCCTGGCCACGGCCATGGACCCGGAACTGACGACCGTCCGCCTGAACGCCGAACTCTTCGGCGAACGCGGCATGCGCGCCCTGCTCGCCGTCCTGGAGGACCGCGCCCCCGAGAGCGGGGACATCCCGGTCCAACTGGTGGTACGAAGCTCTACGGCACCGCCTCGTTGACGGCGCCGGGGCGATGCCGCTGAGGCCGGGCGGGTCCGCAACCCGGCGAAGCGGGGTGCCTCCCCCAAGCTCTCGGCTCCGCTCGAGCCGGGGCACCCCCACCGCCCACCCGCGCCGCCCCCAGCGGCACGCATGCCCGCAGCCAGGGCAGAGCGCGCCCGCACCCGCCGTCCCTACGCAAGGAGACATGTCGGGGGGTGTCCGCCCGCAGCGGTCGGCACGTCAACGGACAGTCAGTCGGCGTCCGACACCATCGCGCCGTTCCGAGGACGGACACCCCCCGGAACGGCCCCGGCCCACCACCCGACCGGAAGGCGCAAACACCCGCACCCCCGCACACAGCGACGCACCCCGGCCACAACACCGCCGGCCAGGGCGCGTCACACCACCTGAGAGCTACTCGGCGTCCTCCGACGCCCCCTCCGCGTCACCGCCGGCGGCACCCGCCTCGAGCAGCCGCGACAGCTGCCCCCCGCTGATCCGCTTGAACTTGCGCTTCTGCGGGCGCGTGCGGTCCAGCACCGCGACCTCCAGCCGCTCCGCGGGGATCTCCCGCTCGCTGCCGTTGGTGTCGCGCGACAGCGCCTGCACCGCCAGCTTCAGCGCCTCCGCGAGCGTCATGCCCTCCTGGTGGCGCTGGTCCAGATAGCTGCTGATCTGCTCGGCGTTGCCGCCCACCGCGACCGAGCCGTGCTCGTCCACGATGGAACCGTCGTGCGGCAGCCGGTAGATCTGGTCACCCTCGGGCGTCTCCCCGACCTCGGCGACGACCAGCTCCACCTCGTACGGCTTCTCGGCAGCGCTGGAGAAGATCGTGCCCAGCGTCTGGGCGTAGACGTTCGCCAGGCCCCGGGCCGTCACATCGTCGCGGTCGTAGGTGTAACCCCGCAGGTCGGCATACCGGACCCCGCCGATCCGCAAGTTCTCGTACTCGTTGTACTTGCCGGCGGCCGCGAAGCCGATCCGGTCGTAGATCTCGCTGAACTTGTGCAGCGCACGGGACGGGTTCTCGCCGACGAACACGATGCCGTCGGCGAACTGCAGCACGACCAGGCTGCGACCACGGGCGATGCCCTTGCGGGCGTACTCCGCCCGGTCGGCCATGGCCTGCTGAGGTGAGACATAGAACGGCGTCGACACCGGTTATCCATCCCTCTCTTGAAGATTCCGTCGGTTCACTGGACCACCCTCACGAAGACGATCGCCGCTACAGCAGCGCGGCCCGCGGCCCGTCGGGCTGCTCCAGCCGCCGCTCCAGGATCGAGCGCGCGATCTCGGACGCCTCGGTCTCGGTGAGCCGGCGGAAGCCGTCGTCGGTGATCACGGTGATGATGGGATAGATCCGGCGGGCGACATCGGGACCACCGGTCGCCGAGTCGTCGTCTGCCGCGTCGTACAGCGCCTGGACCACCAGCGTCGTGGCCTCGGCCTCGCTGAGGTCCTCCCGGAAGAGCTTCTTCATGGCGCCGCGGGCGAAGATCGACCCGGAGCCGGTGGCCGCGTAGTTCTGCTCCTCGGAGCGGCCGCCGGTGACGTCGTAGGAGAAGATCCGGCCCCTGCCGCGGTCCACGTCGTACCCGGCGAACAACGGCACCACGGCCAAGCCCTGCATGGCCATGCCGAGATTGGAACGGATCATCGTCGACAGCCGGTTCGCCTTGCCCTCCAGGGACAGCTGCGCGCCCTCGACCTTCTCGAAGTGCTCCAGCTCCAGCTGGAACAGCTTCACCATCTCCACGGCCAGGCCCGCCGTACCGGCGATGCCCACCGCCGAGTACTCGTCGGCCGGGAAGACCTTCTCGATGTCCCGCTGGGCGATGACGTTGCCCATGGTGGCGCGCCGGTCACCGGCGAGGACCACGCCGCCTGGGAACGTCACGGCGACGATCGTGGTCCCGTGCGGTGCCTCGATCACGCCCTGGGTGGGCGGCAGTTGCCGATTGCCGGGCAGGATCTCCGGCTGGTGCTCGGACAGGAAGTCCATGAAGGAGGAAGACCCTGGCGTCAGGAAGGCAGCCGGTAGACGCCCGGTGCTACGAGTGTTGGCTTCCACGCGATTCCTTCCACGTAAGCAGCAGCCCGCCTTATGGCATCGGGCCGATCTTTGAACTGCCCCAGTGCGGCGTTGCAGCTGAAGCACAGTACGCCTCGGACCCTACCCGTCTTGTGGCAGTGATCCACATGCTCGGGCACAGCCGACAGACATATACAACACACGCCTCCCTGGGAGGCGATCAGACCGTCGCGTTCGGCTTCCGTGATGCCGTACTGACGCTTGAGGTGCCCCTGCCGCCCCTGCACCGCCCGGCATGCTCTGCAGCGGGTTGACAGCCCGTCGGATGCGCTCGCGTTGCGGTGCCATTCACTGTGCGGCTTGATCTCGCCGCACGTCCGGCAGAGCTTGAACCCGGTCGGGACATTCACCTGCTCCCGGACGGGCTTCCCCATGGCTTCCCGGCGACGCCGGTAGTGCGCGGCG
Organism: Streptomyces qaidamensis; assembly: GCF_001611795.1. NCBI lineage: Bacteria > Bacillati > Actinomycetota > Actinomycetes > Kitasatosporales > Streptomycetaceae > Streptomyces > Streptomyces qaidamensis. The sequence continues at coordinate 1,884,023 of NZ_CP015098.1, forward strand.
CTGTACTCCGCCACGCACTCCCGGCAGTGCACCTGGAGGCCGTCACGCCGATTCTTGTCGCGGGCAAACGCAGCAAGCGGCAGATCCCGCTGACACTTCCTGCATTGCTTCGCGTTCGGCTCGCTTGCCGCTTCCATCCCCCGTCACCTTCAAATCAAAGGCTAGAGCACGCAACCGGCCTTCACTGCCCACCTTTTTGCACGAAACTCCGAACGAAGTCCTCTGCGTTTTCCTCGAGTACGTCGTCGATCTCGTCCAGGACCGAGTCCACGTCGTCGCTCAGCTTCTCCTGACGCTCCTTGAGGTCCTCGGAAGCCTGCGTCTCCGCCGCCTGCTCCTCGACCTCCTCGGTGGACCGGGTGGCCTTCTGCTGTCCGCCGCCGGTGTCCTTGGTCGCCATATCCCTCACCCCGCTCGGTTCGCCCGACACAGTTGCTCGGTCAAGATCAGACCCTACTCGCCGGGTCTGACAATGGCCCCGCAGTTGCTCCAACGTACGGGGACCATCTCGATGATTCCCGGACCAGGGCTTTTCCACCCTGCCCGGCCGGTTTCCGACGGGTACCCGCTCATCGCGTTCACCCGCCCGAAAGCACCCTGACCAGGTCTTCCGCGGTGCGGCAGCGGTCCAGGAGCTCCTTGACGTGATTACGCGTTCCGCGAAGCGGTTCCAGGGTTGGGACGCGCTGCAGCGAGTCCCGGCCCGGCAGATCGAAGATCACCGAGTCCCAGGAGGCCGCCGCGACGTCGTCCGCGTACTGCTCCAGGCAGCGGCCGCGGAAGTAGGCCCGGGTGTCCTCCGGAGGCACCGTACGGGCCTGCTCGACGTCGGCGTCGGTCAGCAGCCGCTTCATGCGGCCGCGGGCCACCAGACGGTTGTACAGGCCCTTCTCGGGCCGCACGTCGGCGTACTGGAGGTCGACCAGGTGCAGTCGTGCCGCGTCCCAGTCGAGGTTGTCCCGGCGCCGGTAGCCCTCCATGAGCTCCCGCTTGGCGACCCAGTCCAGCTCTCCGGCCAGGCTCATCGGGTCGTGCTCCAGACGGGTGAGGGTGTCCTCCCAGCGGGACAGGACGTCCTTGGTCTGGTCGTCGGCGTCGGCCCCGAACCGCTCCTCCACGTACTTGCGCGCCAGCTCGTAGTACTCCATCTGCAGCTGGACCGCCGTGAGCGTGCGGCCGCTGCGGAGCGTGACCAGGCGCTTCAGGGACGGGTCGTGCGAGACCTGGTGGAGCGTGCGGACGGGCTGGTCGACGGCCAGGTCGACGGCGATGAAGCCGTCCTCGATCATCGACAGCACCAGCGAGGTGGTGCCCAGCTTGAGGTAGGTGGAGATCTCCGAGAGGTTCGCGTCGCCGATGATCACGTGCAGGCGCCGGTACTTCTCGGCGTCCGCGTGCGGCTCGTCGCGGGTGTTGATGATGGGGCGCTTGAGCGTCGTCTCGAGGCCGACCTCGACCTCGAAGTAGTCGGCTCGCTGGCTGAGCTGGAAGCCGTGCTCGTGCCCGTCCTGGCCGATGCCGACGCGGCCCGCTCCGGCGAAGACCTGACGGGAGACGAAGAACGGTGTCAGGTGGCGCACGATGTCCGAGAAGGGGGTCTCCCGCTTCATCAGGTAGTTCTCGTGCGTGCCGTAGGACGCGCCCTTGTTGTCGGTGTTGTTCTTGTACAGGTGGATCGGCTGGGCACCGGGAAGCTGGGCGGCCCGTTCCGCGGCCTCGGCCATGATCCGCTCGCCGGCTTTGTCCCAGAGGACGGCGTCCCGGGGATTGGTCACCTCGGGGGAGCTGTACTCGGGGTGTGCGTGGTCGACGTAGAGCCGTGCACCGTTGGTGAGGATCACGTTGGCCAGGCCGATGTCCTCGTCGGTGAGCTGGCTGGAGTCGGCGGCCTCGCGGGCGAGGTCGAAGCCTCGCGCGTCCCGCAGCGGGTTCTCCTCCTCGAAGTCCCATCGGGCCCGGCGGGCCCGGTGCATCGCCGCCGCGTAGGCGTTCACGATCTGGGACGAGGTGAGCATGGCATTGGCGTTGGGGTGGCCGGGGACGGAGATCCCGTACTCCGTCTCGATGCCCATTACTCGCCGTACGGTCATGCGGCCCTCCTTGCCCGGCGGCACCCTCGGTCGTGGGCGCCACTCAGATACCGCTGGCGCTCGGTTGCGTGTGCGGTGCCCGTCCCCGCACTGCGCGACGTGGCGGTACGCAAGAGCCTAGAACGCCTTTGCGCTGGTGGGGAGATCATTTGCGTCATTGCGTTGCTCCAGCCGTGGCCTGAAAAACAGTCGGCTGCGGGTACCCGTCGAGGGCACCCGCAGCCGCCCTGCCTTTTACAGGTACTGACCGGTGTTCGCCACCGTGTCGATGGAGCGTCCGGTGTCCGCGCCCTGCTTTCCGGTGATGAGGGTGCGGATGTAGACGATCCGCTCGCCCTTCTTTCCGGAGATTCGGGCCCAGTCGTCCGGGTTGGTGGTGTTGGGCAGGTCCTCGTTCTCCTTGAACTCGTCCACGCAGGCCTGGAGGAGGTGGGAGACGCGGAGGCCCTTCTGGTTCTTCTCGAGGAAGTCCTTGATCGCCATCTTCTTGGCGCGGCCGACGATGTTCTCGATCATGGCGCCGGAGTTGAAGTCCTTGAAGTAGAGGACTTCCTTGTCACCGTTGGCGTAGGTGACCTCCAGGAAGCGGTTCTCCTCGGACTCGGTGTACATGTGTTCCACCGCCGTCTGGATCATGCTCTGGACGGTGGTGGCCTTGCTGCCGCCGTGCTCGCCGAGGTCGTCGGAGTGCAGCGGGAGGCGCTCGGTGAGGTACTTGCCGAAGATGTCCTTCGCCGCCTCGGCGTCGGGACGCTCGATCTTGATCTTCACGTCCAGGCGGCCGGGCCGCAGGATGGCGGGGTCGATCATGTCCTCGCGGTTGGAGGCGCCGATCACGACCACGTTCTGCAGGCCTTCCACGCCGTCGATCTCGGCGAGCAGCTGCGGGACGATGGTGTTCTCGACGTCCGAGCTGACGCCGGAGCCGCGGGTGCGGAAGAGGGATTCCATCTCGTCGAAGAAGACGATGACGGGGGTGCCCTCGCTGGCCTTCTCACGGGCACGCTGGAAGACCAGGCGGATCTGCCGCTCGGTTTCGCCGACGTACTTGTTCAGGAGCTCGGGGCCCTTGATGTTGAGGAAGAAGCTCTTGCCGGCGGCCTGGCCGGTGACCTCGGCGACCTTCTTGGCCAGCGAGTTGGCGACGGCCTTGGCGATGAGTGTCTTGCCGCATCCGGGAGGCCCGTAGAGCAGGACGCCCTTGGGTGGGCGCAGCTCGTGCTCCTTGAACAGGTCCGGGTAGAGGTACGGCAGCTCGACCGCGTCGCGGATGGCCTCGATCTGGCCGCCGAGACCGCCGATCTGCTCGTAGCCGATGTCGGGGACCTCTTCGAGGACGAGTTCCTCGACCTCGCTCTTGGGGACGACCTCGTAGACGTATCCGGAGCGGGGCTCCAGGAGCAGGGCGTCGCCGGGGCGGATGGTGACGTCCAGCAGCGGCTCGGCGAGCCGCACCACCCGCTCCTCGTCGGTGTGCCCGAGCACCAGGGCGCGCTCGCCGTCTTCGAGGATCTCCTTGAGGGTGACGATGTCGCCGACGCGCTCGAACTCCATGGCCTCGACCACGTTGAGCGCTTCGTTGAGCATCAGTTCCTGGCCGCGCCGGAGCTCTTCGAGCTCGACGCTGGGGCTGACGTTCACCCTGAGCTTGCGGCCGCCGGTGAAGATGTCGGCGGTGCCGTCCTCGTTGGCCGTCAGGAAGACACCGAAGCCGGCCGGCGGCTGTGCGAGCCGGTCGACCTCCTCCTTGAGGGCCACGATCTGGTCACGGGCCTCACGGAGTGTGTTGGCCAGTCGCTCGTTCTGCGCGGACACGCCGGCCAGATTGGTCTGCAGCTCGACGATCCGCTCTTCGAGAATCCTCGTGTGTCGCGGAGAGTCGGCGAGCTTGCGTCGCAGGACGGCGATCTCCTGCTCAAGATAGGCGATCTGCCCGGCCGGGTCGTCGGACCCGCGTCCCGGGCGGATGCCGCGGTTCATGTCGTCGTCGTGGGCTGCCACGGTCCTCACCTCCTCCAAGGGGAGCTGGACGCTTCCAGACCCTACCTGGGCGGGTGTCGATTGAAACCCCTAGATCACAAAGACGGTCGGGGTGTGTCCGATCTTCACCCTTGCGCTCTCCCTCACGCCAGGGGAATACCCAGCGAACATGATTGGAACCCAGCCGGGGGTAGGGTCGAACTGTTCAACACCCGCCGGAGCTGGCCGGATTCCCGATACGGCTCGGCGGAGAAACGGCAGGAGAGATGAGCGTGCAGCAGGTGGCCGGGGCGGACGGCGCGGAGCTGGAGGTCTGGATCGACCAGGACCTGTGTACCGGCGACGGCATCTGCGCCCAGTACGCGCCCGAGGTGTTCGAGCTGGACATCGACGGTCTGGCCTATGTGAAGAGCGCCGACGACGAGTTGCTCCAGGGCAAGGGCGCGACAACGCCCGTTCCGCTGCCGCTTCTCACGGACGTGATCGACTCCGCGAAGGAGTGTCCGGGCGAGTGCATCCACGTACGTCGGGTTTCGGACAGGGCTGAGGTCTACGGACCGGACGCGGAGTGACCACTTCTTAACGTTGCGTTACTGCTGTCTGATATCTCACACGCACCGTTGCGGGGGCCTCACACGCTGCGGGCTCCGGCCGGGGTGGAGCGGACGAACGAGCCGCTGTGCCAACGCCATTTCACGTCGCTCTTCTCGTCGGGGCAGCAACGCGGCACGTCGGCCGACGAGTAGCCGAGGAGCGTGGCCGTGACGGCGCCGTCGGAGACGGCGAAGTCGGTGACGGTGGTGCCGTCCTTGGGGTCCAGCAGGGTGGCCACGATGCGCGGCTTGCCGCCGTCGGCGTCGCGTGTGAGGACGTACACGCCGTCCGGTGGGGTGCCCATCGGGGAGTCGCAGTGGACGACGGCGACCGTCTCGGGCCGGCCGTCGTCGTCGAGGTCTCCGTAGGCGCGCTTCTTCACCACGGCCTTCACCGGGCCGCACTCGATCGGGAACGTCACCGTGGCCGGGTCGGGCGGAGTCGTGTGTGCCGGAGCGCTCTTGGTCTGCGGGGCGGCCGGCTGGGCCGCGGTCGCCGCGCCGGGCTGCAGGACCGAGGAGAAGGCCACGACGCCCGCGACGGCTGTCGCGGTGGCGAGCCAGTGGATGGGGCGGGTGTGGGTGTGGGCGAGCTCCGGGACGGCGGAAGACTGCACTAGGAGGGTCTCCTGAGGCTGTGCCGGTGGGGTGGCCAGCATGGTGCCACACGTCACACCGCGAGGGAACGGCGGGGTGTGCCCCTTGTCTGCCAGGGAAGTCATAAGGGTTACGGTTCCTGCCGCTGTGTCAGCGACGGCGTGCGGGCGGGGCCTCCTGCTGCGGCGGGGCCCGGCCGTCGCGGCCTCGCGGCAGGTCAACGGCGTTCCGGCGGGATTCACCCGGGGCGGCAACGCAGAGGCGCCGTGGCGGAGTTCCGGTACGGGTCCGGGAACTCCGGCACGGCGCCGGTGCGTTGGTTGTGGTGAAGGGCTGCCTCAGCGGCCGGAGCCCCCGTCGGCGTTGGGGCCGGCGTAGTCCTCGCCGTAGGCGCCCTTGGCGGGGCGGCGTCGGCGCATGGGCGGCTCGACGCCGTCGGCGAGGCGGCGTGCGGTGAGCAGGAAGCCGGTGTGGCCGATCATCCGGTGGTCCGGGCGGACGGCCAGGCCTTCGATGTGCCAGTTGCGGATCATCGATTCCCAGGCGCTCGGCTCGTTGAAGCAGCCGATCTCGCGGATGGATTCGACGGTCCGGGCGAGCTGGGTGGTGGTGGCCACGTAGCAGCAGAGGATGCCGCCGGGGACGAGCGCCTTGGAGACGGCCTCCAGGCACTCCCAGGGGGCGAGCATGTCGAGGATGACGCGGTCGACGTCGGCGTCGGACAGGTTGTCCTGGAGGTCGCCGACGGTGAGTTGCCAGGCGGGGTGCGGGCCGCCGAAGTAGCGCTCCACGTTCGCCTGGGCGATCTCGGCGAAGTCCGCCCGGCGCTCGTAGCTGTGCAGCATGCCCTGGTCGCCGATCGCCCGCAGCAGGAAGCTGCTGAGCGAGCCGGAGCCGACGCCCGCTTCCACGACGCGCGCGCCGGGGAAGATGTCGGCGAAGGCGAGGATCTGCCCCGCGTCCTTGGGGTAGACCACGGCGGCGCCGCGGGGCATGGACAGGACGTAGTCGGGGAGCAGGGGGCGCAGCGCGAGGTAGGCGACGTTCCCCGTGGTACGGACAACGCTGCCCTCGGGAGCACCGATCAGTTCGTCGTGGGGGAAGGAACCCTTGTGGGTGTGGAAGTTCTTCCCGGCCTCGAGCGTGAACGTGTAGTGGCGGCCCTTGGGGTCGGTCAGCTGAACCTGGTCCCCGACCTTGAAGGGCCCGCGCCTGCGGGCGGCACCGGTCGGTTCGGACATGTGACCAGCCTACCGGCCCCGGAGAGGGGCACCGACCACTCGGGCGGCAGAGCCTAGGACGGCCTCGCCATCGCCTTGACGAAGGCGCGCTCCACGTCGGCCGCCGACAGGACGCCGTAGATCTCGCCGGTCTCTTCCACCACCAGGTACTCGGTGGCCGGGTTGGCGCGCAGGGCGTCCAGGAGTTCCTCGCCCGACAGTTCAGCGGAGATGCGCATGCCGTCGGTGAGGTCCTGGGCGAGGCCGCTGACGGCGACCCAGGGGCGGCGGTGCTCGGGCACGCCGACGATGGCGGCCTCGCGGACGAGGGAGAGGGGCTGGCCGTCGGCGTCGACGACGACCAGGGCGCGGGCTCCTGCGGCGTTGGCGCGGCGCAGGGCCTCCGAGAGCGGGGTGTCGGTCTCGACGGGGACCGCGCGGCGGGTGAGGGCCCGGGCGCGCAGTTCGGGGAGGTGCTCGCGCAGGCGCGCCATGCGCAGGCTGTTGCCCGCGCCGGTCCAGATGATCGCGGCGAGGATCGCGGCGAGCAGGGCGTCGAGGACGGTGTCCATGCCGACGTTGTCGGCGGCGTCGGTGCCGAGGGCGCCGGACTGGGTCAGCAGGGGCAGTCCGATGAGCACGGAGACGGCCAGGGCGCGGCCGACCCAGGCGGCGGCGATGGTGCCCTTCATCGGCTTGCCGGTGATCTTCCAGACGACGGCGCGGAGCATGCGGCCGCCGTCGAGGGGCAGGCCGGGCAGGAGGTTGAACGCGGCCACGATGAGGTTGGAGATCATCAGGCCCGCGAGCAGGACGCCGGGGACGGTGCCGGGTTCCACGGTCTGCGCGGCGGCGTAGAAGACGCCGGCGAGGACGAGGGAGAGCAGGGGCCCGACGAAGGCCAGGACGAACTCCCGGCCGGGGGTCTCGGCCTCCTTCTCGATCTCGGAGACACCGCCGAAGAACTGGAGCTGGATGCGGCGGACGGGGAGTTTGAAGCGGAGGGCGGCGACCGTGTGGGCCAGTTCGTGGACGAGCACGGAGGCGTAGAAGGCGACCGCGAAGAAGAGGGAGACCAGGTAGCGGGCGGCACCGAGCTCGGGCAGCACGCGCTCCAGCTGGCCGCCGAACACCCAGGTGATCAGCGCGGCGACGAGGAACCAGCTCGGCGCGACGTACACGGGCACGCCGAAGGGCCGTCCCATGAGCAGCCCGCCACGGGGCTCCGGGCGCTGGGGGGCGGGGCCCTTGCCGTCGGCGGAGTGTGCGAGGGGCCGGTCGTCGTGGGCGGGGGCGGGAGGGTCGGGTCGGTGGTACGGGTGACCGGGAACCGGGCCGGGGGCGGAGGGCTGCTCCCGGTGATGCGCATCACCGGTGCCCGGGGGGTGGCCCGGGGCCGGGGCCTTGCGCAGCGGGTCCGCCTCGGGCCGACCGGCGGTGGGTGCGGCGTGCGGGTCGCCCGCGTAGGCGCGGTCGGGGTGCGTGCCGGCTTCCGGCGAACCGCCACCGTCCCTCTGGGCGGGGGCCGACGACGCAGGCGCTGCGCCGGGGTCACCGGCTGCCGCGCGCGGGCCATCGGCGTAGGCGCGGTCCGGGTGCGTGCCCGCCTCCGGCGAACCGCCACCGTCCCCCTGGGCGGGGGCCGACGACGCCGCCGCTGCGCCGGCGTCAGCGGCTGCCGCGCGCGGGCCGTCGACGTGGGCGCGGTCCGGGTACGTACCGGCCTCCGGCGAACCGTCACCTCCGTCCTCGGCGCGGGCGGCTGCCGCGCGCGGGCCGTCGACGTGGGCGCGGTCCGGGTACGTACCGCGGGCCGGTGTCGGCTGCGGCGCGTCGGCGTCGGTGCGGGCAGGTGGCGCGTGCGGGCCGTCTTGGTGCGGGCCGGCCTCCGGCGAACCGTCACCTCCGTCCTCGGCGCGGGCGGGTGCCGTGTGCGGGCCGTCGACCCGGGCGCGGTCCGGGTACGTACCGCGGGCCGGTGTCGGCTGCGGCGCGTCGGCGTCGGTGCGGGCAGGTGCCGTGTGCGGGCCGTCTTGGTGCGGGCCGGGCTCCGGTGACTCGGCAGCGGCGCCCCCGGTGGGAGCAGGCGCGTCGGCGCGGGCGGGTTCGGCGGCCGGAGTCCGCGGGTCCGGCGCGGCGTCGGCGGCGGGCCGGGGCGCTGCCGAGTGGTTCCCCGGGGCGTGCGGAGGGGTTGCCGGTGCGTCGGCGGGCGCTGCCGGGCCGGCCGGCTCTGGTCCCCGGGTGGGCTGCTCGGAAGCGGAACCCTGTTCGTCCGTGGGCTGTTCGTCGGCGGGGGCCGGGTCGGCGGCCCGGGGCGAAAGCCCCTCGTGGCGCTTGGCCGACTCGTCGTTGCCGGACCGCGGCTGCCCGCGCCCGCCGCTCTCGTCCACCGGTGTCCCCTCGTCGAAGCGTCTCCCGCGCCTTGCCGGACGGGAGGGTCTCGAGTCGATGGTATGCGGCCGTCGAGGTGCGTTCCGCCCCGGCACCCCTGTGTTTCCCGTACGTCGGCCTCCCCTCCCGGCTTCCCCCACGAACGCGGCTGGGTCACTGTCAGTGGCGGGCCGTATGGTCTGGGGCATGGAGACGAGCAGCGAGGGCGCGGCGGCGTCCGGGAGCAGCCCTGCCGCGGCGGCGGATCCGTCGTTCCCGGCGGGGCCCGCGCAGACGGCAGTGGAGACGGCGGCAGCGGCGCGGACGGTGGCGGAGGCGGCGGCCGAGACCGCCGCGGTGAGCGACCTCGTGACCGGCTCCGCCGCCATACCGCCCGCCTCGCTGTCCCCCTCACGTGCCAGTGACTTCATGCAGTGCCCGCTGCTCTACCGCTTCCGGGTCATCGACCGGTTGCCGGAGAAGCCGAGCGAGGCGGCGACCAGGGGCACGCTGGTGCACGCGGTTCTGGAGCGGCTCTTCGACGCCCCGGCCGCCGGGCGCACGCCGCCCCGGGCGAAGTCGCTGGTCCCGGGCCAGTGGGACCGGCTGCGCGAGACGCGGCCGGAGGTCGTGGAGTTGTTCGCCGACGATCCGCAGGGCGAGCGGCTGGCGCGCTGGCTGGGCGAGGCGGAGCAGCTCGTCGAGCGCTGGTTCACGCTGGAGGATCCCAGTCGGCTGGAGCCGGCTGAGCGGGAGCTGTTCGTCGAGGCGGAGCTGGAGTCCGGGCTGCGGCTGCGCGGCATCATCGACCGGGTCGACGTGGCCCCCACGGGCGAGGTCCGGATCGTCGACTACAAGACGGGGAAGGCGCCGAGGCCGGAGTACTCCGAGGGCGCCCTGTTCCAGATGAAGTTCTACGCCTTGGTGGTGTGGCGGCTGAAGAACGTGGTCCCCCGGCGGCTCCAGCTGGTCTATCTCGGCAGTGGCCAGGTGCTGACGTACGACCCGGTCCTCGCCGATCTGGAGCGGGTCGAGCGCAAGCTGCTGGCGCTGTGGGAGGCGATCCGGCTGGCGACGGAGACGGGTGACTGGCGGCCGCGCCCCACGAAGCTGTGCGGCTGGTGCGACCACCAGGCCCACTGCCCGGAGTTCGGCGGCACTCCCCCGCCGTATCCCCTGCCGGTGCGTGCGGCGGAGCCGCCGGTGCAGGGGGCGCCGGGTGAGGGCGGCTGAGTCCGGCGGGGCCGTGCAGGGCAGAATGGGGCCGGACTAGCGAAGGAGACTCACGTGGCCATCCGCGTCCTACTGGTCGACGACCAGCCGCTGCTGCGTACCGGCTTCCGGATGATCCTGGAGGCAGAGCAGGACATCGCGGTCGTCGGGGAGGCCGGTGACGGACTGCAGGCACTCGACCAGGTGCGTGCGCTACAGCCCGATGTGGTTCTGATGGACATCCGCATGCCGCGGATGGACGGTGTGGAGGCGACCCGGCAGATCACCGGGCCGGGGCGGGACGGCCCGGCGAAGGTGCTGGTGCTGACCACCTTCGACCTCGACGAGTACGTGGTGGAGGCGCTGCGCGCCGGTGCCAGCGGTTTCCTGCTGAAGGACGCGCCGGCCAACGAGCTGGTGCAGGCCATCCGGGTCGTCGCCGGGGGCGAGGCCATGCTCGCGCCGAGCATCACCCGCCGGCTGCTCGACAAGTACGCCACGCATCTGCCGTCGGGGGACGAGCCGGTGCCGGACGTGCTGCACACGCTGACCGACCGGGAGGTGGAGGTGCTGAAGCTGGTGGCGCGCGGGCTGTCCAACGCGGAGATCGCCGCGGATCTCTTCGTCAGTGAGACGACGGTCAAGACACACGTCGGGCATGTGCTGACGAAACTGGGTCTGCGCGACCGCGTGCAGGCCGCGGTGTACGCGTACGAGAGCGGGCTGGTGCGTCCCGGCGCGCAGTAGCGGCAGGGGGCGGGTACGCGAGAAGGGCGCCCCCGCCGAGCGGGGGCGCCCTTCTGCGCTGCTGTGCGTCAGGCGTCCTTGCTGAGCTCCCAGAAGCGGAAGACCGTCGACGCGTCGAGGCAGTACTCCAGGCCGTAGACGCCGTCGCGGACGACCGCGTACTGCTTGGCCTGCCAGACCGGCAGGACCGGGAGTTCGTCGGCGACGATGTCCTGGAGCTCGCCGAACTCCTTGTCGGTGGAGGCCCGGTCGGTCAGGGCGGCGGTGCGCGGGATGAGCGAGCCGGTGATCGTGCCGTTGTCGTAGTTGTTGTTCAGCACGTTGCCCTTGCCGAAGAAGGGGGCCGTGAAGTTGTCGGCGTCCGGGTAGTCCGGCACCCAGCCCTTCACGTACACGCCGTACTTGCCGGCGGCGATGTCCTTCTCGTACTGGCCGAACGGGACGGACTTGACGCTCGCGTCGAACAGGCCGCTGGCGTTGAGCTGGCCGGCGATGGCGTTCAGCTCCTGGTCGGTGGCGGGGCCGTAGCGGGAGGGGGTCGACCAGAGGGTCAGCTTCACCTTGCCGGTGATGCCGTCCTCGCGCAGTGCGGCCTGGGCCTTGGACTTGGAGGGGCGGGCGCCGTAGGTGTCGAAGAAGGCCGTGTTGTGGCCCGCGATGCCTGCCGGGATGATCGAGTACAGCGGGGTCGCGGTGCCCTGGTAGACGTCCTTGATGAGGGCTTCGCGGTCGATCAGGTGGGCGATGGCCTTGCGGACGCCGAGCTTTCCGGCGACCGGGTCGTCCATGTTGAACACCAGGTGCTGGACCTCGGCGCTGCTGCCCTCGACGACCTCGACGCCGGTGCCGTCGTCGGCCTTCTCGGTGTCGGCGATGTCGCCCGCGGTGAGACCGCGGTAGGCGATGTCGACGTCCCCGCTCTGGATGGCCTGCTTCAGGGCGGTCTGGTCGCCGTCGAAGAACTTGAGCGTGACGCCGCTGTTGTTCACCTTGGCGGTGCCCTTGTAGTTCTCGTTGACGGAGAAGACGGCCTGCCCGTCGTCGAAGGAGTCGAGCTGGTAGGGGCCGGAGCCGACCGCCTCGCCGTCCTTGCGGAGTCCGTCGGCGTCGTACTGGCTGTGGTCGACGATGGAGCCGGCGCCGGAGGCGATCTTGCTCGGGAAGGTGGCGTCGGCCGTGTTGAGGCGGAAGACGACCGTCTTCGCGTCCGGCGTCTCGACCTTGTCGAGCATGGGGAACATGATCGCGGGCCCGTCGGGGTCGTTGATCTTCAGCATGCGGTCGAAGGAGAACTTGACGTCCTCGGAGGTGAGCTCGTCACCGTTGCTGAACTTGAGCCCGTCCTTCAGCGTGCACTTGTAGACCGTGGTCTGCGTGTCGGTGAACGCGCAGCTCTCGGCGGCCTCGGGCTGCGGTTCCGTCGCGCCCTTGGGGAAGCTGAGCAGGGACTGGAAGACGTTGTTGAACAACAGCCAGGAGCCGGGGTCGTAGCCGGAAGCCGGGTCGGTGGCCAGGACGTCGTCGGACATCCCCACCACCACGTTGGAGCCGTCCCCCGCGGAGTCTCCGCTCTCCGTTCCACAGCCGGTCAGCAGTCCGGAGGCGAGGCCCGCCACGATGGGCAGGACCGGCCACTGGTTGCGTATGTTCACGTGTGTGCCTTGTCGTCGGTTCTCGAGAACTCCCGGAGCATCTCCCTGGCTCCGGGGCACGGCTCCCCGGGGCCGCGGTCACAGGCCCCGGGGATCCAGCGGGTCCGTCAGCCGCTCACGCCCCGCCCGAGCTCCCACAGCTGGAGCGTCGAGGCGGAGTTGAGCGCGTAGGCGGTACCCGTGATGTCGTCGCGCGCGGCGACGTACTGCTTGCCCTGCCACAGCGGCAGCACCGGCACGTCACCGGCGACGATGTCCTGAATGTCCGTCAGGCTGGACGAGGCGGACAGCCGGTCCGCCTCGCGGCGGGACTCCGGGATCAGGGTGTTGCGGATCCGGCTGTTGGCGTACGGCGAGCCGAGCGTGTTGTCCGCGTCGAGGAAGGGCGCGAGGAAGTTGTCGGCGTCCGGGAAGTCCGGGAACCAGCCCATGCCGTAGACGTCGTACTCGCCCTTCTTCTCGGCCGGGCGGAACGTGTCCCACGGGGTGCCCTTGATGCCGACGTCGAACAGGCCGCTGGAGTTCAGCTGGTCGCGCAGGACCTCGAACTCCTTCTTGGTGGCCGGGCCGTAGTGGTCGGTCGTGTAGTGCAGCGTGAGCTTCACCGGGGTGGTGACGTTCGCCTGGTTGAGCAGGGAACGGGCCTTGGTGACGTTCGGCTCGCCGTACTTGTTGAAGAACGAGTTGGAGTGGCCCGTGACGGTGGCCGGGACCAGCGAGTACAGCGGCTCGGCCTGGGAGCCGTAGACCTTGGAGACCAGCGCGCTGCGGTTGACGACCTGGGCCATCGCCTGGCGTACGGCCTTGGACTTCACCGTAGGGGCGTCGGTGTTGAAGCCCAGGTAGCGGATCTCCAGGCCGGGCATCTCGACGAGGTCGACGTCGGTGTCCGAGTCGCCCGAGAGTTCGCGGATCTGATCGGGCGACATGGTGCGGGTCATCAGGTCGATGTCGCCCTTGTCCAGGGCCTTGCCCATGGCGTCGGCGTCCTTGTACGAGACCATGTCGACCTTGTCGTTGTTCACCGTGAGGGCCCCCTTGTAGTCGGGGTTCTTGGTGAACTCGGCCTTGACCAGCGCGCCGTTCTCGACGTCGGCCTTGAGGGTGTACGGGCCGGAGCCCTCCAGGTCGAAGCCGTCGCGCAGCTTGTTCTTCGGGTAGTCCTCGGGGTCGACGATGCCTGCGACGGGGGTCGACAGCTTGTACGGGAACGTCGCGTCGGCGGTCTTGAGATGGAAGATGACCTCGCGGTCGCCCTGCGTCTCGACGGTGTCGATGGTGGACAGCAGCGCGAAGACCCCGCTGTCGGCCTTGAGCGAGCGGGCGCGGTCGATGGAGTACTTCACGTCGGCCGCGGTGACAGCGTTGCCGTCGGCGAACTTCAAGCCGTCGCGCAGGGTGCAGGCGTAGCGCTCGTTGCCGGTGTCGGTGAAGCCGCAGCGCTCGGCGGCCTCCGGTACCGGCTCGCCCTCGCCGCGCGGCTGGATCATCAGGGTCTGCACGGTCTGGCGCAGGATGTTCCAGGTGCCGACGTCGTAGGCGTACGCCGGGTCGAGGGGCGCGGGGGCGTCCTTCGAGGCGGTGAACCGGTCCGTGGTGCCGACGACGATCGCGCCGCTGTCGCCGCTCCCGCTGTCGGACCCGCCGCAGGCGGCGAGCACCGGCGCGAGCAGGCCGATCAGGGCCGGCAGCACCAAAGTCTTGCGGTTCATGCTCGAGTTTCTCCAGAGCTGTCGACTCCGTGTACCCGGCATGCAGGGGTGGCGCAGCGGATCACGGAGGTGGGGCGATGTTCTCGCATCGAGATTAGTCCGGACCGGCAGGAGGGTTCGTCGCCACCGGAGTTGAGCACCCATCACGCTGCGGAACCGGGCGCGGACACACCGAAAACCCGACAGCGGAAGCTTTGGTGCAGCGTTCCATCAATCGGGACACAAGGGCACGTCGACGGCCCCCCGAAGGGAGTGCGGAGCACATGCCGGATCGAGTGTCGACCCCGGATCGCGTGGGGAACGTCACACCCGTAAACGGGTTCGGTGGCACGGCAATTCGATCGTCCGGAGGGGTTCGAATTCGCCTTCGGAATTCTCGCCCTAACGCCGCTGCACGCTGGGTGAACGCCTAGCGCATTTCCGTCATCAGCCCGTGCAGAAATGTCAGGTCGACCTCTTCGAGGGAGGTGACGACCGTGCGGCGCAGGGCCGGGGCGATGGGGGCCACGGAGGGCACGGCCACGACCTGGCAGCCCGCGGCCTCGGCCGCGGCGACCCCGGTGGCGGTGTCCTCGATGACGGCGCAGCGGACCGGGTCGGCGCCGAGTCCCGCGGCGGCGGCGAGGTACGGGTCGGGGTGGGGCTTGGTGCGCGGCACCTCGTCACCGGCCACCGTCAGGCTGAAGTGGTGGGCGCCCAGTGAGGCCAGCACCCGGTCGATGATGCGCCGGTGCGAGGCGGAGACCAGGGCTGTGGGGATCTCGCATGCGTAGAGCTCGGCGAGCAGCCGGCCGGCGCCCGGCATCAGCGGCAGGGCGCGGTCGATGCGGGCCTCGAAGCCGTCGTTCAGGAGCACGGTGAGTTCGTCGAGGGGGATGTCGGCGCCGGTGGCCTCGATGAGGAACCCCGCGCTGCGGGTCATGGGGCCGCCGACCACGACATGGCGCCAGGAGTCGTCCAGGGTGTGGCCGAGGGAGGCGAAGACCTCGACCTCGACGTCCCACCAGAAGCCCTCCGTGTCCACCAGGGTGCCGTCCATGTCGAGCAGCACGGCTTGCAGTGCTGAGCCTTCGGCCGTCAGGGTGCCGAGCGCGGGGACCGTACTGGTCATCCACGTACCTCCTTGAGGGACGTTCAGGCCGGTTCCCACGGGGGAACCGGCCTGCGGTGGACCGACCAGTCTACGTCGTGCGCGGACGGAGCGCTCCTTTTGGCCCGTGTGCCCGGGTGAGGGTTCAGCGGGCGTTGAAGTACTTGGCCTCCGGGTGGTGGATGACGATGGCGTCCGTGGACTGCTCGGGGTGCAGCTGGAACTCCTCGGACAGCTCGACGCCGATGCGCTCCGGTTCGAGCAGGGCGGCGATCTTGGCCCGGTCCTCCAGGTTGGGGCAGGCGCCGTAGCCGAGGGAGAAGCGGGCGCCCCGGTACTTCAGCTCGAACATGCCCTGCATCTCGTCGGGGTCCTCGCCGGCGAAGCCGAGTTCGGAGCGCACGCGCGCGTGCCAGTACTCGGCGAGCGCCTCGGCCAGCTGCACGGACAGCCCGTGCAGTTCGAGGTAGTCGCGGTAGGCGTTGGCCTCGAAGAGCCGCGCGGTCTCCTCGCCGATGCGCGAGCCGACGGTGACGACCTGGAGGCCGACGACATCGGTCTCGCCGGACTCCTCCGGGCGGAAGAAGTCGGCCAGGCACAGGCGCCGGCCGCGGCGCTGGCGCGGGAAGGTGAAGCGGGTGCGCTCGTTGCCCTGCTCGTCGAGGATGATCAGGTCGTCGTCCTTGGAGACGCACGGGAAGTAGCCGTAGACCACGGCCGCCTCCAGCATGTTCTCCGTCTGGAGCCGGTCCAGCAGGCCGCGCAGCCGGGGCCGGCCCTCGCTCTCGACGAGCTCCTCGTAGGACGGGCCCTCGCCGGTGCGGGCCTGCTTCAGGCCCCACTGGCCCTTGAACAGGGCGCCCTCGTCGAGCCAGCTCGCGTACTCCTTGAGCTGGATGCCCTTGATCACGCGGGTGCCGCGGAAGGGCGGGGTGGGCACGGGGTTGTCGGTGGCGACGTCGGAGCGGACGTGCCCCTCCTCGGGGCGCTCCTCCGCCGCGGCCGGGGCCGTCGCCCTGACCCGGCGCTGCTTGAGCTCGGGCAGCTTCGCGCCGGGCACGCCGCGCTTGACGCCGATGAGGGCGTCCATCAGGCGCAGGCCCTCGAAGGCGTCGCGGGCGTAGCGCACCTCGCCCTGGTAGATCTCGTGCAGGTCCTGTTCGACGTAGGCCCGGGTGAGGGCGGCGCCGCCGAGGATGACCGGGTAGCCGGAGGCCAGGCCGCGCTGGTTGAGCTCCTCCAGGTTCTCCTTCATGATCACCGTGGACTTGACCAGAAGGCCGGACATGCCGATGACGTCGGCCTTGTGCTCCTCGGCGGCTTCCAGGATCGCGGAGACCGGCTGCTTGATGCCGAGGTTGACGACGTTGTAGCCGTTGTTGGACAGGATGATGTCGACGAGGTTCTTGCCGATGTCGTGCACGTCGCCGCGGACGGTGGCCAGCACGATGGTGCCCTTGCCGGCCTCGTCGGTCTTCTCCATGTGCGGTTCGAGGTGGGCGACGGCCGTCTTCATGACCTCGGCGGACTGCAGGACGAACGGCAGCTGCATCTGGCCGGAGCCGAACAGCTCGCCGACGACCTTCATGCCGTCCAGCAGGGTCTCGTTGACGATGTCGAGCGCGGGCCGCTCCTGGAGGGCCGCGTCGAGGTCGGCTTCGAGGCCGTTCTTCTCGCCGTCGATGATGCGCCGCTTCAGGCGCTCGTCCAGCGGCAGGGCGGCCAGTTCCTCGGCCTTGCCGGCCTTGAGGGACTTGGCGGTGGCGCCCTCGAACAGCTGCATGAGCTTCTGCAGCGGGTCGTAGCCCTCGGCGCGGCGGTCGTGGATCAGGTCCAGGGCGGTCTGGACCTCCTCCTCGCTGAAGCGGGCGATCGGCAGGATCTTGCTCGCGTGCACGATCGCCGAGTCCAGGCCCGCCTTGACGCACTCGTCGAGGAAGACGGAGTTGAGCAGGATGCGGGCGGCCGGGTTGAGGCCGAAGGAGATGTTGGACAGGCCGAGGGTGGTCTGCACCTTCGGGTGGCGTCGCTTGAGCTCGCGGATGCCCTCGATGGTGGCGATGCCGTCCCCCCGGGACTCCTCCTGGCCGGTGCAGATGGTGAAGGTCAGGCAGTCGACGAGGATGTCCTCCTCGTGGATGCCCCAGTTGCCGGTCAGGTCGTCGATGAGCCGTTCGGCGATCTCGACCTTCTTCTCGGCGGTGCGGGCCTGGCCCTCCTCGTCGATGGTGAGCGCGATGAGGGCGGCGCCGTGCTCCTGGGCGAGGGCGGTGACCTTGGCGAAGCGGGACTCGGGGCCGTCGCCGTCCTCGTAGTTCACCGAGTTGATCACCGCGCGGCCGCCGAGCTTCTCCAGGCCGGCCCGGATGACGTCGACCTCGGTGGAGTCCAGCACGATGGGCAGGGTGGAGGCGGTGGCGAAGCGGCCGGCCAGTTCTTCCATGTCGGCGACGCCGTCGCGGCCGACGTAGTCCACGCACAGGTCGAGCATGTGCGCGCCCTCGCGGATCTGGTCGCGGGCCATCTCCACGCAGTCGTCCCAGCGGCCGTCCAGCATGGCCTCGCGGAACTTCTTCGAGCCGTTGGCGTTGGTGCGCTCGCCGATGGCCAGGTAGGAGGTGTCCTGCCGGAACGGCACCGACTGATACAGGGAGGCCGCGCCCGGCTCGGGCTGCGGGGCGCGCTCGGTGGGGGCGGTGTCCCGGACGCGCTCGACCAGCTGGCGCAGGTGCTCCGGCGTGGTGCCGCAGCAGCCGCCGACGAGGGACAGGCCGTAGTCCCGGACGAAGGTGCCCTGTGCCTCGGCCAGCTCGGGCGCGGTCAGCGGGTAGTGCGCGCCGTCCTTGGTCAGCACGGGCAGGCCCGCGTTGGGCATGCAGGACAGCGGGATGCGGGAGTGCCGGGACAGGAAGCGCAGGTGCTCGCTCATCTCGGCCGGGCCCGTGGCGCAGTTCAGGCCGATCATGTCGATGCCGAGGGGCTCCAGGGCGGTCAGGGCCGCGCCGATCTCGGAGCCGAGCAGCATGGTGCCGGTCGTCTCGACGGTCACCGAGACGATCAGCGGTACGGAGTGGCCGGTGGCCTCCATGGCCCGGCGGGCGGCGATGACGGAGGCCTTGGTCTGGAGCAGGTCCTGCGTGGTCTCCACGAGCAGCGCGTCGGCGCCGCCGGCGAGCAGGCCCTCGGCGTTCTGCTGGTAGGCGTCCCGGATGGCGCCGAAGGTGGTGTGGCCGAGGGTGGGCAGCTTGGTGCCGGGTCCCATCGAGCCGAGTACCCAGCGCTGCTGCCCGGTGCTGCGGGTGAACTCGTCGGCCACCTCCCGGGCGATCCGGGCGCCCGCCTCGGACAGCTCGGTGACGCGCTCGGGGATGTCGTACTCGCCGAGGGCGGTGAGGTTGGCGCCGAAGGTGTTGGTCTCCACGCAGTCCACACCGACGTCGAAGTACTCGGAGTGGACCGAACGGACGATGTCCGGGCGCGTCAGGTTGAGGATCTCGTTGCAGCCCTCGAGATTCTCGAAGTCCTCGAGCGTGGGGTCCTGCGCCTGGAGCATGGTGCCCATCGCTCCGTCGGCCACGACCACGCGGGTGGCCAGGGCTTCTCGGAGCGCGGACACGCGGGTCCGGCTGTCTGCGGAAGGGGTCGGCGGCAACGAGGCCATGAAAAGGGCTCCCTCAAATGCGACGGCTGTCGGCTTTGCGGCTTCCCGGACAGCCGGAGGGCGTCCGGGATGGGCGCACCGCGCCAGCGTAACCGGGAGTGGGCTTGGATGGGCAGCACGTCCACGGGGCGGACTCCGGTGGTGCCGGGTGGGCCGCCGGTCGACGGATCGGCCACCGGTGGCTGAAAAATGGCGGCCTGCCATTAGCGAGAGGTCGACAACGACCGGTAGTGTTCGACATTGCCGAACGATGGCTGTTGTGCCGCTTGTCGGCGGTCGAAGGGGACGGAGGCGGTACGGCGATGGCACGGAACATCCAGTCGCTCGAACGGGCGGCCGCGATGCTGCGGCTGCTCGCGGGCGGCGAGCGGCGGCTCGGCCTGTCGGACATCGCCTCGTCGCTGGGCCTGGCCAAGGGCACCGCCCACGGCATCCTGCGCACCCTCCAGCAGGAGGGCTTCGTCGAGCAGGACGACGCCTCCGGGCGCTACCAGCTGGGCGCTGAACTGCTGCGTCTGGGCACCACCTACCTCGACGTGCACGAACTGCGGGCGCGCGCCCTGGTCTGGGCCGACGACCTGGCCCGCTCCAGCGGCGAGAGCGTCTACCTGGGCGTCCTGCACCAGCAGGGCGTACTGATCGTGCACCACGTCTTCCGGCCCGACGACAGCCGGCAGGTCCTGGAGATCGGGGCCATGCAGCCCCTGCACTCCACGGCCCTGGGCAAGGTGCTGTCCGCCTACGACCCGGTGGCGCACAGCGAGGCCCTGGAGGCCGACCGCAAGGCCTTCACCGACCGGACGGTGTGCGAGCCGGAGGACTTCGAGCACCTCCTCGACGTGACCCGCGCGCGCGGGTACGCGGCCGACGTGGAGGAGACCTGGGAGGGCGTCGCCTCCCTCGCCGCGCCCATCCACGACCGGCGGCGCATGCCGGTCGGGGCGGTCGGCATCACCGGCGCCGTGGAGCGGCTGTGCCGGTCCGACGACGAGCGGGCGCTGCGGCCCGAGCTGATCGCCGCGGTACGGGACTGCGCCCGCGCGGTGTCACGGGATCTGGGCGCCGGGCGGTTCTGACGCACACGTCGGCACCTGCCGAGGACCGGGGCGTCGCACGGCGTCCCGGTTCTCGGCATGTCCGCGCTCACCTGCGGAGAAGATCACTGGGACCGCGACGATCAGTAACGATCAGATTTTCGAGTCCACAGCCCTTGACGTGCTCGTAACGCCGAAGCAAGACTCCCGTCCATCGGTCGACATTGTCGAACAGCTACCGGCAATACGCGCTAGAGTGTGACAACGCCAGGCCGGTATCGAACTTCCCTGGACGTAGGACAAAGGAGTCGCGGGTGTCCAGCTCCGACATCTTCATCGGCGAGACCATCGGTACCGCCATACTCATCCTCCTCGGCGGCGGCGTCTGTGCCGCCGTCACGCTGAAGGCCTCCAAGGCTCGCAACGCCGGCTGGCTCGCCATCACCTTCGGGTGGGGCTTCGCGGTGCTCACGGCCGTCTACACCTCGGCGCCGCTCTCCGGTGCCCATCTGAACCCGGCCGTGACGCTGGCCATCGCCATCAAGGACGGCGACTGGAAGAACGTCCCGGTCTACTGGGCCGGACAGGTTCTCGGCGCCATGATCGGTGCCGCCCTGGTCTGGATCGCTTACTACGGTCAGTTCCACGCCCACCTCACCGACCGCGAGATAGTCGGCGGTCCGGGTGCGCAGGACACGGCGGCCAAGGCCGTCGAGGCCCAGGAGAAGGGTGCCGGCCCCGTGCTGGGCGTCTTCTCCACCGGCCCCGAGGTCCGGGTCGCCTGGCAGAACATCGCGACGGAGGTCATCGGCACCATCGTGCTGGTGCTCGCCGTGCTCACCCAGGGCCTGAACGACAAGGGCAACGGCCTGGGCACCCTGGGCGCCCTGGTCACCGCGCTCGTCGTGGTCGCCATCGGCCTCTCCCTCGGCGGCCCGACGGGGTACGCGATCAACCCGGCCCGTGACCTCGGACCGCGCATCGTCCACGCCCTGCTGCCGCTGCCCAACAAGGGCGGCTCCGACTGGGGCTACGCCTGGGTCCCCGTGGTGGGTCCGCTGATCGGCGGTGCCATCGCGGCAGGCATCTACAACGTCGCATTCGCCTAGGAGCGATTCCCCGCCCTGTCGGGAAACTTCCAGCACGCGCCGTACGTAAAGCCCCATAAACCCGGAATTACCAGGAGCACACAGTGACCGACGCGCACACCGCCGGCCCCTTCATCGCCGCCATCGACCAGGGCACCACCTCCAGCCGCTGCATCGTCTTCGACCGGGACGGCCGGATCGTCTCCGTCGACCAGAAGGAGCACGAGCAGATCTTCCCGAAGCCGGGCTGGGTCGAGCACAACGCCACCGAGATCTGGACGAACGTCCAGGAGGTCGTCGCCGGGGCCATCGCCAAGGCCGGCATCACCCGCGACGACATCAAGGCCATCGGCATCACCAACCAGCGCGAGACGACCGTGCTGTGGGACAAGAACACCGGTGAGCCCGTCCACAACGCCATCGTCTGGCAGGACACCCGCACCGACTCCCTCTGCCGCGAGCTCGGGCGCAACGTCGGCCAGGACCGCTTCCGCCGCGAGACGGGCCTGCCGCTCGCCTCCTACTTCGCCGGCCCCAAGGCCCGCTGGCTGCTCGACAACGTCGACGGTCTGAAGGAGCGCGCCGAGGCGGGCGACATCCTCTTCGGCACCATGGACAGCTGGGTCATCTGGAACCTGACCGGTGGTACCGACGGCGGCAAGCACGTCACCGACGTCACCAACGCCTCGCGCACGATGCTCATGAACCTGCACACGATGCAGTGGGACGACAAGATCTGCGAGTCCATCGGCGTCCCGCAGCAGATCCTGCCCGAGATCCGCTCCTCCGCCGAGGTCTACGGCGAGATCACCGGCGGCAAGCTGGGCGACCTGCTCGGCGGCATCCCGGTCGCCTCCGCGCTCGGCGACCAGCAGGCGGCCCTGTTCGGCCAGACCTGTTTCGCCGAGGGCGAGACGAAGTCGACGTACGGCACCGGCACCTTCATGGTGATGAACACCGGCGACAAGATCATCAACTCCTACAGCGGCCTGCTGACCACGGTCGGCTACAAGATCGGCGACCAGAAGACGGTCTACGCCCTGGAGGGCTCGATCGCCGTCACCGGTTCGCTGGTGCAGTGGATGCGCGACCAGATGGGCCTGATCTCCACCGCCGCGGAGATCGAGACCCTCGCCCTGTCGGTCGAGGACAACGGCGGCGCCTACTTCGTGCCGGCCTTCTCCGGCCTGTTCGCCCCGTACTGGCGCTCCGACGCCCGCGGTGTGATCGCCGGCCTGACCCGGTACGTCACCAAGGCGCACCTCGCGCGCGCCGTCCTGGAGGCCACCGCCTGGCAGACGCGCGAGATCGCCGACGCCATGACGAAGGACTCCGGCGTGGAGCTGGCCGCCCTGAAGGTCGACGGCGGCATGACCTCCAACAACCTGCTGATGCAGACCCTCGCCGACTTCGTGGACGCCCCCGTGGTGCGCCCGATGGTCGCCGAGACCACCTGCCTCGGCGCCGCCTACGCCGCCGGTCTCGCCGTCGGCTTCTGGAACAGCACCGACGACCTGCGCGCCAACTGGCGGCGGGCCGCCGAGTGGACCCCCCGCATGGACGCGGAAACCCGCGCCCGTGAGTACAAGAACTGGCTCAAGGCCGTCGAGCGGACCATGGGCTGGCTCGAGGACGAGGAGTAAGAAACAGCATGACCACCAAGTCCACCCTGCAGACCGTGCCTGCCCTGGGGACGCACCCGGCCTCCGGCTCGAACCCGAGCCGAGCCGAGACCAGGGAGCAGCTCGCCAAGGCGTCGTACGACCTTCTCGTGATCGGCGGCGGCATCCTGGGCATCTCCACCGCCTGGCACGCCGCGCAGTCCGGCCTCAGGGTGGCTCTGGTGGACGCCGGCGACTTCGCCGGCGCCACGTCCTCCGCCTCCTCCAAGCTGCTCCACGGGGGCTTGCGCTACCTGCAGACCGGCGCGGTGAAGCTGGTGGCGGAGAACCACTTCGAGCGCCGTGCGGTCTCCCGCCAGGTGGCTCCCCACCTGGCGAACCCGCTCACGTTCTACCTCCCCGTGTACAAGGGCGGGCCGCACGGCGCGGCGAAGCTCGGCGCGGGCGTCTTCGCCTACTCCGCGCTCTCCGCGTTCGGTGACGGCGTCGGCCACCTGCTCTCGCCGGCCAAGGCCGCACAGGACGT
This sequence comes from Streptomyces qaidamensis, assembly GCF_001611795.1. Lineage (NCBI taxonomy): Bacteria > Bacillati > Actinomycetota > Actinomycetes > Kitasatosporales > Streptomycetaceae > Streptomyces > Streptomyces qaidamensis. Next base: position 1,907,217 of record NZ_CP015098.1, read on the forward strand.
GCCCGAGCTGCGCACCGAGAACCTCAAGGCCGTGGCCGTCTACGGCGACGACCAGATGAACGACGCCCGCATGGCGCTGATGACGGTCCGCGGGGCCGTCGAGGCCGGTGCGGTCGTCCTCAACCACGCCGAGGTGACGGGCCTGCGCTTCACCCAGGGCCGTGTCACCGGCGCCGAGCTGAAGGACCGTCTGTCGGGCGACGAGTTCGGTGTCAACGCCCGGCTGGTGCTGAACGCGACCGGTCCGTGGGTCGACCACCTGCGCAGGATGGAGAACGCGAACGCGGCGCCGTCCATCCGCCTGTCGAAGGGCGCACACCTGGTCCTGAAGCGCACCTCCCCCTGGAAGGCCGCGCTCGCCACCCCGATCGACAAGTACCGCATCACCTTCGCCCTCCCCTGGGAGGACATGCTGCTGCTCGGCACCACCGACGAGGTGTTCGAGGGCGACCCGGCGGACGTCTCGGTCACCGAGCAGGACATAACCCAGATCCTCGACGAGGCCGCCTTCTCGGTCCGCGACCAGCAGCTCAGCCGCGACCTCATCACGTACTCCTTCGCCGGCCTGCGCGTGCTGCCGGGCGGCCCCGGCGACACCGCCAAGGCCAAGCGCGAGACGGTCGTCACCGAGGGCCGGGGCGGCATGCTGTCCGTCGCGGGCGGCAAGTGGACCACCTTCCGCCACATCGGCCGGACGATCATGAAGAAGCTGGAGGCGCTGCCGGGCCATCCGCTGGGCGACGACTTCGAGCCGATCAGCGCGCTGCCGAAGAAGCTGCCGCTGCCCGGCATCGCCAACCCGCGGGCGGTCGCCCACCGGCTGCTCACCGACCGGCCGGCGCCCGGCCCGCGCATGGCGGCCGACACCGCCAAGCACCTGGCGACGCACTACGGCTCGCTGGCCTTCGACATCGCCCGGCTGGCCAACGAGAGCCCCGAGCTCGCCGAGCGCGTCCACCCCGACGCCCCGGAGATCTGGGCGCAGGTCGTCTGGGCCCGGGACCACGAGTGGGCCGAGACGCAGGACGACGTGCTGCGCCGCCGCACGACCCTGACGATCCGCGGCCTCGCCACGGACGACATCCGCGCCAAGGTGCAGGACGTGCTCGACAAGAAGTAACCCCGGGTAAGGGGGACCCCATCCCGGAAGGGGCGGCTCCACGCCGACGGAGCCGCCCCTTCCGCGTCCCCGCACCCCCATAATGACCTGATACGTCGGAGGTCTTGAGCGCACTGGGAGGCCGGCCATGGCAGTCACCGACGAGGCGATCGAGAAGATCAAGTCAATGATCGTCTCCGGCGCGCTGCGCCCGGGCGACCGGCTGCCCAAGGAGAGCGAACTCGCCGCCGACCTCGGCCTCTCGCGCAACTCCCTGCGGGAGGCGGTGCGCGCCCTGTCGCTGATCCGGATCCTGGACGTACGGCAGGGCGACGGCACGTACGTCACCAGCCTCGACCCGCAACTCCTGCTGGAGGCGCTGAGTTTCGTCGTCGACTTCCACCGCGACGACACGGTTCTGGAGTTCCTCGCCGTGCGCCGCATCCTGGAGCCGGCCGCGACCGCGATGGCGGCCTCGCGGATCAGCGAGCAGCAGCTGGACGCGCTGACGGCGCAGCTGGACAAGCTCGGCGAGGACCCGTCCGTGGAGGATCTCGTCGCCTGCGACCTGGAGTTCCACCGGGGCATCGTGCACAGCTCCGGCAACTCCGTGCTGTGCTCACTGCTCGACGGTCTCTCGGGTCCCACCACCCGGGCCCGCGTCTGGCGCGGCCTCACCCAGGAGGACGCCGTCGCCCGCACCCTGCGCGAGCACCGGGCGATCCTCGCCGCCCTGCGCGACCGGGACGCCGAGGCGGCGCGCTCGTGGGCGACCGTCCACATCGCGAGTGTGGAGCAGTGGCTGCGCTCCACGCTGTGACCAGGGCCTCACGGACCGCTCGGACGAACCCGGTGTGTTCGGGGGCGGATCGTGGGGCAGTGATGGGGCACTCCCCCTGCGAGGGGGCTGCGGGCGCCCCCGCGGCACGCCGTAAGGTTGGGTGGTCAAGCGAGGGCACGTCGGAAGGAGGCGCTGGGTGATCGAGCTCGAGGGGGTTCCCGAGCTGGTCGACCCGGTCATGGTGGCCGCGTTCGAGGGCTGGAACGACGCCGGCGACGCCGCCTCCACCGCGGTCGCGCATCTGGACAGGGAATGGAAGGGCGAGGTCTTCGCGGCGCTGGACGCCGAGGACTACTACGACTTCCAGGTCAACCGCCCCACGGTGTTCATGGAAGCGGGCGTCCGCAAGATCACCTGGCCCACGACCAGGCTGTCGGTGGTCCGGGTCGGCGGTGAGAAGCCGCGCGACCTCGTCCTCGTCCGGGGCATCGAACCGTCCATGCGGTGGCGCTCGTTCTGCAACGAACTGCTGGGCTTCGCACACGAACTGGGCGTGGAGCTGGTGGTCGTCCTGGGCGCCCTGCTCGGCGACACCCCGCACACCCGTCCGGTTCCGATCAGCGGCACGACGTCCGACCCGGACCTGGCCCGCCGCATGGACCTGGAGGAGACCAAGTACGAGGGTCCCACGGGCATCGTCGGCGTCCTCCAGGAGGCGTGCACGCACGCGGGTGTCCCGGCCGTCTCGCTGTGGGCGGCAGTGCCGCACTACGTGTCGCAGCCGCCGAACCCGAAGGCGACGCTGGCCCTGCTGAACCGTCTTGAGGACCTGATCGACGTGCGCATCCCGCTCGGCGAGCTGCCCGAGGACGCGCGCGCCTGGCAGGTCGGCGTGGACCAGCTGGCCGCCGAGGACAGCGAGGTCGCCGAGTACGTCCAGTCGCTGGAGGAGGCGCGGGACACCGCCGAGCTGCCGGAGGCGTCCGGCGACGCCATCGCCCGGGAGTTCGAGCGCTATCTGCGGCGCCACGACGGCGGCGGACCGCCCGGGGCCGGCGGTCACGCCACGGCGGACGGCAGCGACAGCACGTCGTACCTGCGGGACAACCCCAGCGGCCGCGCCCGCCCGCCGAAGCCGCCCAAGCCGGGCACGGACGACGAGGAGTCGTCGGAGGACTGAGGGCGCAGCACGAACGCCAACAGGGGCGTCTCCCGGCCGGGAGACGCCCCTGTTGTCTGCTTCTCGGGCTAGAGCGCCACACCCAGCAGCGCGTCCACCGCCCGGGAGACCACCCCGGGTGCGCCGATGTCCGTGCCGCCGCCGCGCTCCTGGAGCGCGGCCCAGCGGTCGACCGCGGTCAGCGCGGCAGGGGCGTTCAGGTCGTCGGCGAGGGCCTCGCGGATCTCGTCGACGAGCGCCTGTGCCGGCGGCCCGTCGGGCCGGGACACGGCGGCCCGCCAGCGGCCGAGCCGTGCGACGGCGTCCTGGAGGACCTGGTCGGTGTACTCCCAGTCGGCGCGGTAGTGGTGGGCGAGCAGCGCGAGCCGGATGGCGGCCGGGTCGACGCCGTCGTGGCGGAGCTTGGAGACGAAGACCAGGTTGCCCTTGGACTTGGACATCTTCTCGCCGTCCAGGGCGACCATGCCGGCGTGCACGTACGCCTTGGCCATGGGGAACTCGCCGGTGAGGGCCTGGGCGTGCGAGGCGCCCATCTCGTGGTGCGGGAAGGCCAGGTCGGAGCCGCCGCCCTGGATGTCGAAGCCCATGCCGAGGTGGTCGAGGGCGATGGCGACGCACTCGATGTGCCAGCCGGGCCGTCCGCGCCCGAGCGATCCGCCGTCCCAGCTGGGCTCGCCCTCGCGGGCCGCCATCCACAGCATCGGGTCGAGGGGGTTCTTCTTGCCCGGGCGGTCCGGGTCGCCGCCGCGCTCGGCGGACAGCAGCCGCATCGCCGCGGCGTCGAGGTTCGAGACCTTGCCGAAGTGCGGGTCGGACTCGACGGAGAAGTAGACGTCCCCGTCCAGTTCGTAAGCGGCACCGGCGTCCCGGAGCCGCTCGACGAGCGGGACGATCCCGGGTATGGCCTCGACGGCGCCTATGTACTGCCGGGGCGGCAGCATCCGCAGGGCCGTCATGTCCTCGCGGAAGAGGGCCGTCTCCTTCTCGGCGAGGGCGGCCCAGTCGACGCCGTCGCGCTGTGCCCGCTCCAGGAGGGGATCGTCGACGTCCGTGACGTTCTGGACGTAGTGAACCTGCCGCTTGGTGTCGAGCCACACGCGCTGCACGAGGTCGAACGCGTTGTAGGTCGCCGCGTGTCCCAGGTGCGTGGCGTCGTACGGGGTGATGCCACAGACGTAGATACGGGCGACGGGACCGGGGTCGAGGGTGACGAGGCCGCCGGTCGCGGTGTCGTGGATCCTCAGGTCGCGGCCCTGACCAGGCAGGGCGGGGACCTCGGAAGCGGGCCAGGCATGCATGCCATGAGCCTAACCGGACTGAAGTTCCATATACGAATGGGAGCGGGCCGGACGGCCGAGAAGGCGCTCTTGCGGTGTTCCGGGTGCCTGTGCTCCTACACGGGGGGCCAGGGGATCGCCGGCCACTCACCGCTCGGCTCCGGGTGGGTTCCCGAGGCGAGCAGGGCGCCGACGCGGGCCCGGGTGGCGTCGATCTCGGCGCCGGTGATCAGCGGTTCGAGCCGCGCGGTGAGCGGCCCGCCCTCGGCCAGGCCCTTCCTGAGACCTTCGAGGACGTCGGCGGCCTCCTGGGTGAGGGGCTCCCCCGCCCAGCCCCACAGCAGGGTCCGCAGCTTGTTCTCGGCGTTGAACGTGACCCCGTGGTCGATGCCGTACAACCGTCCCTCACCGGTGGGCAGCAGGTGACCGCCCTTGCGGTCGGCGTTGTTGATGACCGCGTCCAGGACCGCGAGCCGCCGCAGCCGTTCGTCGTCGGCGTGCACGAGCAGCGCCGTGCGCCCCTCTCCGACCTCGGCGAAGCCGACCGCCTTCCAGCCCGGCCCGGGTTCCCCGCCGTCGACCAGGGCGAGCAGTTCCGCCTCGGGCGTCACCTCGACCCACAGCTGGCACATGCCCTCGCCGTAGGGCCCGTCGCGCAGCACGGTGGGCGGCACGAGGCCCCAGCCGGTCGCCTCGGAGACCTCGTACGCGGCGACCTCGCGCTGGGCCAGCGTCCCGTCGGGGAAGTCCCACAGGGGCCGCTCCCCCGCGACCGGCTTGTAGATGCAGGCCGCTTCCTCGCCGTCGAGGGACGCCGTGCAGTACAGGGCCGCGTTGGAGGCCTCACGGATGCGTCCGCGCACGGTCAGTTCGCCCCGGGCGAGCAGCTCGGCGGCGTTCACCGGAGGTGTCACGCTCCGCGGCGGTATCCGTTCTGGCGCGGACATACGTGTCCTTCCGGGTCGAGCGGGAGGCTGCACAGCGGGCACGGCGGCCGCCCGGCGTTGACGACGTCGAGGGCGCGCTTGGCGAAGGCCCTGGCCTGCGCGCCGGTGAGCCGGACCCGCAGCATCGGGGGGCCGTTCTCCTCGTCCTGGAGCAGCCGCTCCTCGGCCTCGGCGAGGTCCTCCTCGGATTCCGCGTCGAGCTCCACGAGCGCCTGCGCCTCGACGATCATGAGCTGCTCGTCGCCGTCCCAGGCGAGGGCCATGGTGCCGACCCGGAACTCCTCCTCGATAGGGGTGTCCAGCGGGGCGGTGTCGGTGTCCGAGGGTGCGACGGCGGGGACGTGGGCGCTGCCGCCGCTACGGCGTACGACCTCGTCGAGCAGTTCGTCCATGCGCTCTGCGAGGGCGGCGACCTGGGTCTTCTCCAGGGCCACACTGGTCACCCGGGAGCCGGCGGAGGCCTGGAGGAAGAACGAACGGCGCCCGGGCAGTCCGACCGTACCGGCCACGAAACGCTCCGGATGGTCGTAGAGGAACACCTGACGGGACACGTCCTGTCTCCATTGGAATCGTGGGAAACGTATGAGCGCGGCACTGCTGCGACCGCTTCACCCTACTGCGGCGAACGATCACGGTGCGCCCGCACCACCCCCGACTTCGGCCTCGCCGCCCGGCGGTGCCTCATGCGGCACGAGGGAGGTGAAGTCACCGGTGTCACCGAGCCGGACGAGAAACGGCCGCAGTCGTGTGTAGCGGATCGCGGTGATGGAACACGGTTCGACGGAAATCCGCTGGAAGAGGTCCAGGTGAAGTCCGAGTGCGTCCGCGATGAGCGACTTGATGATGTCGCCGTGCGAGCACATGAGGTAGACGGCGTCGGCGCCGTGGTCGCGCTCCACGCGCGCGTTCCACTCGCGTACGGCCTCGGCGGCGCGCGTCTGCATGGCCCGCATGGACTCCCCGCCGGGGAACGCCGCGGCGGAGGGGTGCGCCTGCACGACCTCCATCAGCGGCTCGTCCTTGAGCTCGGCGAGCTTGCGTCCGGACCAGTCGCCGTAGTGGCACTCGCCGATGCGCTCGTCGGTGTGCGGGCTCAGGTCCGGCCGGGCGTCGAGCAGCGGCCGGATCGTTTCCTGGCAGCGCTGGAGCGGACTGGTGACGATTTCGGCGAGGGGCAGTTCGGCCAGCCGCCCGGGGAGCGCGGCGGCCTGTGCGGCGCCGCGCTCGTCGAGGGCGACACCGGGCGTCCAGCCGGCGAGCAGTCCCTCGGTGTTGGCGGTGGAGCGTCCGTGCCTGACCAGGATCAGCGTGGGCATGCGCTCCAGCGTAGGCGCACGCGCGCGTGTGGTGTCGTTCGAGTGACGGGAGACTCGCTTCGTGATCGTCGACTGTGCCATCTACCGCGAAGGACAGCGGACGGAAGGGCCCGAGGACCTCTCCGACGCCCTGGGTGAGGCCCGCACGGCGGGCGGGTTCGTGTGGATCGGGCTGCACGAGCCGACGGAGGGCGAGTTCGACCATGTGACCCGGGAATTCGGGCTGCATCCGCTGGCCGTCGAGGACGCCCTGAAGGCCCACCAGCGGCCCAAGCTGGAGGTGTACGACGACTCGCTGTTCGTGGTGCTCAAGCCGGTGGCGTACGAGCCGCAGAGCGACACCGTCTCCTCCGGCGAGATCATGATCTTCCTGGGCGACTCGTTCGTGGTGACCGTCCGGCACGGCGAGGGCTCCCCGCTCAAGGCCGTACGCCGGCGGCTGGAGCAGGAGCCCGAGCTGCTCGGCAAAGGCCCCACGTCCGTGCTGTACGCGGTCGCCGACGCCACCGTCGACCACTACCTGGACGTGGCGACCGAATTGCAGACCGACCTGGAAGGGCTGGAGGCGGAGGTGTTCTCGCCGGACGGCGGGGGGTCCCGGAACACGGCGTCCCGGATCTACGACTTCAAGCGGCAGGTCCTGGAGTTCCGGCGGGCGACCGGGCCGCTGGCCCCGCCGATGAGCCGCCTGGCGGGCACGGCGTCGACGGGGGTGGCCGTGCCGTTCGTGGACGACCGGGCCCGGCCGTTCTTCCGTGATGTCAACGACCATCTCACACGCGTGAACGAGTCCGTGGAGAACCTGGACCGGCTGGTGTCGGACATCCTCTCGGCGCATCTGGCGCAGATGAGCGTCCGGCAGAACGACGACATGCGCAAGATCTCCGCGTGGGCGGCCATGGCCGCGATCCCCACGATGCTGGCGGGGATCTACGGCATGAACTTCGAGCACATGCCCGAGCTGCGCTGGGTCTGGTCCTATCCGGCGCTGCTCGTTCTGATGGCCGTCCTGGAGGTGATGGTCTTCCGGCTGTTCAAGCGCCGCGGGTGGTTGTAGCCGGGCCGGCTCAGGCGAACTCGGGTTCTGGGGAGGCGGGGCCGCCGAGGGCGTTGCGGCGCTCGGGCGTGGTCAGCGACACCATCCGGCGCCAGCCGCCCATGCGTTCGTAGGCGTACACCGCGTGGATGCCCGCCACGAGCGCGGCCGACTTGGCCTTGGACCAGCCGAGGATGCGGCCCATGTGCGCCATCACGGCGAGGCTGACGTCCCGGTAGATCCGGATCTCGGCGAGTGCGCACTCGCGCAGGGTGCGCTGGATGGCCCGGCCGTGGCCCGCGTAGGCCAAGCGCAGCAGCTCCTCGTTGCAGTAGGCGAGGTGGTTGTCCTCGTCGTCGGAGATCTGCTTGACCGCGCGGCCGATGTCGGGATGGTCGGCAAAGTGCTTGCGGAGCAGGACCATCTGCTCGGAGGCGCGCTGCTCGGTGACTCTGCTGTGCGAGAGGTAGGTGACGATGTCCTGGACCGTGAGCCGCTCGTCGCGGTTCAGCCGGGCGTGGGCGAGGCCGATGCCGTGCTTCTCCAGGAGCATGGTGTAGTCGGTCTCGGGCGGGACCGGGACGGGGGCGAGGCCGCGCTTCTTCATCAGGGCGTTGAAGATCCGGCCGTGCTTGTCCTCGTCGGCGCCGTGCCGGCTGATCTTGGGGGCGATGTCACGCTCGGATTCGGGCACGAGCGCGGCGATCCGGACGTTCTCCCAGCCGCCCTGGGTCTCGCCGCTCGCGGCGACGGAGCAGAACAGGGCGAAGGACTCGTCGTTGTCGAGGATCTCCTGGAACAGACTCTTGGCCGAAAGCATCGTGGGCACCTCTCCCGCGCGCGTGGGCGTTCTGCGGCATTCCGCAAGTTTCCGCGAAGAACGAGTCAAGTGCGGAGTGGAGAGCACGGCAACAGGTGTGGGGGACAACTCCGCCGAATGGAGGACGCGAGGGGGAAGGCGCGCCGGGCCCGGCCAGGGCGCGATGCCGTAACCGACGGCGGCCCGGCGCGTTGTTCTGCGTGACGGCCGTGGCGGGGAAGACCCCCGAGCCCCCACCACGGCCGCTGAAACTTCCAGGGCCTGCCGTTTGGATCACGCCGCAGACGCGGGGCTCACCGGTGCTGCACAGCACCGTCGATTTCCTGCAACCTGACCCCAACGGCAGGCCTCAGGGGCCCTTCACTATGAGCGTCCGATCAGGGCGCGTGGTCTGGTGCCGTGCATCGCAAGGCGCCGGGAAGCCCTCGATGGCCCCCCGCTCGAGCGAAGCCGAGAGTGGGGGAGGAGCTACTAGGGCTTTTCGGCAACGCGGCGAGGTGCGGTGCCAGGCCGCGCGACCCGGACGGGCATGGTGAAAAGGCCCCTTAAGCGAGTCCGGCCCGCTCCAGGGCCTGAGTGCCGGCCCGCAGGGACGCGAGCCGCTCGTCGAGCGTGAAGCCCGCCGGCGCGAGGGACAGGGTGGTGACCCCGGCCGCGGCGTAGGCCTTCATCCGGTCCGCGATCCGGTCCACGGAACCGAGCAGGGTCGTCTTGTCGATCAGGTCGTGCGGCACGGCGGCCGCGGCGCCCTGCTTGTCGCCGGAGAGGTACTTGCTCTGGATCTCGGCGGCTTCCCGCTCGTAGCCCATGCGCTGGGCGAGCTGGTTGTAGAAGTTCTGCTTGGGGCTGCCCATGCCGCCGACGTACAGCGCGGTGTAGGGGCGGAAGGTGTCGGCGAGCGTGGCCACGTCCTTGTCGTCGCCGACGGCGAGCGGCAGGGTCGGGCAGACGTCGAACCCGTCGAGGGTCGTGCCGGCCTTCTCGCGCCCGGCGCGCAGGTACTTGATCGTGGTGTCCTCCAGGTGCTCGGCGGAGGGGAAGATCAGCAGGGCGCCGTCGGCGATCTCGCCGGTCTGCTCCAGGTTCTTCGGGCCGATCGCTGCGATGTACAGCGGGATGTGCTCGCGCTGCGGGTGCACGGTCAGCTTGATCGGCTTGCCCGGGCCGCCGGGCAGGGGCAGCGTCCAGTGCTGCCCCTCGTACGACAGGCGCTCGCGCGTCATGGCCTTGCGGACGATCTCGACGTACTCACGCGTGCGGGCGAGCGGCTTGTCGAACTTGACGCCGTACCACCCCTCGGAGACCTGCGGGCCGGAGACGCCGAGGCCGAGGCGGAAGCGCCCGCCGGAGAGGGAGTCGAGAGTGGCGGCGGTCATGGCCGTCATGGCGGGCTGGCGGGCCGGGATCTGGAAGATGGCGGAGCCGACGTCGATGCGCTCGGTCTGGGCGGCGACCCAGCTCAGTACGGTGGCGGCGTCGGAGCCGTAGGCCTCGGCGGCCCAGCAGACGGCGTATCCGAGGCGGTCGGCCTCCTGTGCGACGGCCAGATTGTCCGCGTCCATTCCGGCACCCCAGTAACCGAGGTTGATACCGAGCTGCATGCCGCATCCCCTTACTGATCAGTAACGTGCCTTGTGCGGAGACCTTAGCGCGGAGGCCGGTGCGAGGTACACGGCCACAGTCGGTCTGTCGTTTAGATTCGTGAACAGAAATCATGGACGCGACCATTGACGCGTTCACGACGAGTCCCTACCTTTCGCGGGAAAGCGCTTTCCGTCATCCACCTTCCGCAGTCGAACGGAGAGGCACCCGATGAAGCGAGCACTCCCCCTGCGACTCCCCGCGGCCCTGGCCACGATGGCCCTCGCCGCCGCGACCGGCACACTCGTGTCGATGCCCGAGGCGTCGGCGGCGACCGGCAGCGCCACCGGCTACGCGACCCAGAACGGCGGGACCACCGGCGGCGCCGGAGGCCAGACGGTCCGCGCGACAACGGGAACGGCGATCCACCAGGCCCTCTGCGGCCGGGCGAGCACCAGCACACCGATCACCATCGAGGTCACCGGGACCATCAACCACGCGAACACCAAGAAGGTCTCCGGCGCCGGCTGCGACACCGCAGACGGCGTGATCGAGCTCAAGAAGGTCAGCAACGTGACCCTCGTCGGGGTCGGCAGCGGCGCCGTCTTCGATCAACTGGGCATCCACATCCGTGAATCGAAGAACATCATCGTCCAGAACGTGACCGTCCGGAACGTCAAGAAGTCGGGCTCCCCCACGTCCAACGGCGGGGACGCCATCGGCATCGAGCGCAACGTCCGCAACGTCTGGATCGATCACACCACCCTGGAGGCGTCGGGCGGCGAGTCGGAGGGCTTCGACGGCCTGTTCGACCTCAAGGACAACACCCAGTACGTCACCCTGTCCTACAGCGTTCTGCGCAACTCCGGCCGCGGGGGCCTGGTCGGCAACAGCGAGAGCGACCGGTCGAACGGCTACATCACCTACCACCACAACCGCTACGAGAACATCGACTCCCGGGCCCCGCTGCTGCGCGGCGGCATCGCCCACCTCTACAACAACCACTACGTGCGCCTCAACGACTCCGGCATCAACTCCCGGGCCGGGGCCCGCGCCAGGGTGGACAACAACTACTTCGAGGACTCCAAGGACGTCCTGGGCACCTTCTACACCGACCAGGCCGGCTACTGGCAGGTCGGCGGCAACATCTTCGACAACGTCACCTGGTCCGCCCCGGGCAGCGAGAACCGCCCGGCCGGGCCCGACCCGAAATCGAACACCACGGTCGCCATCCCCTACTCCCACACTCTCGACGCGGCCGGCTGCGTGCCGGCCACCGTGAGCCGGACGGCGGGCGCGAACAAGGGGCTTCAGGTGTCGGACGGCAGGTGCTGACCGAGGACGACGGGCCGCGGCCGGCTCAGCGCGACGGGCCGCGGGCGGCTCGGGGCGACGGACCGGCCGCACCCGGAAATCCGTCGTCCACAGGCACCCACAGCGTAGGTTCTGGCCAGTAATCTCGGCGTTCATGGAGCAGAGGCATCTCGGCCGCACCGGCCTTCGTGTGTCCCGGATCGGGCTCGGCACCCTGACCTGGGGGCGGGGCACCGACGAGCACGACGCCGCGGACCTGATGAAGACGTTCTGGGAAGCGGGCGGGACCCTCGTCGACACCGCGGACGTGTACGGCGACGGGGACGCCGAGTACCTGCTCGGCAGGCTCATGGACGGCCTGGTGCCCCGCCGTGACCTGGTCATCTCGACCAAGGCCGGCAGCGTGCCGGACCCCGAGCGCCGCTTCGACGGCTCCCGCGGCCATCTGCTCTGCGCGCTGGACGGTTCGCTCTCCCGGCTCGGCACGGACTACGTCGACCTGTGGCACGTGCACGCGTTCGACCCGGACACCCCGCTGGAGGAGACCCTCCAGGCTCTCGACCTCGCGGTCTCCAGCGGGCGGGCCCGCTATGCCGCCGTCTCCAACTTCTGCGGCTGGCAGCTGGCCAGCGCCGCGACCTGGCAGCTGGCGGCCCCCGGAACCCGGACCCGGCTGGCCGGTACGCAGCTGGAGTACTCCCTGCTGCAGCGCGGTGTCGAGCGCGAGGTGCTGCCCGCCGCGCTCGAACTGGGCATAGGCCTGCTGCCGTCCTCACCGCTCGGGCGCGGGGTGCTGACGGGGAAGTACCGCGGCGACACGATGCCGCCGGACTCGCGCGGCGCCTCGGAACACCTCGCGCCGTTCGTCGCGCCGTACCTCGACGACACGGCGAGCCGCATCGTGGACGCCGTGGCGACCGCGGCCGACGGGCTCGCGGTGACGCCGCTCCAGGTGGCCCTGGCGTGGGTCCGCGACCGGCCCGGGGTGGCCGCGCCGATCGTCGGCGCGCGCAACGCGCAGCAGCTCACGGCGGCGTTGTCAGTGGAGACCCTTAGTCTTCCTGACGAGATCTGCCGGGCGCTCGACGATGTGTCGGCGCCCGTGCACCGCTATCCCGATCACGACTGGAGCACGCTGTGAGCACGGAGCCCGAGACCACGGAGGACGCCGAGCCGGGGACGCCGGGCGCCGAGAGCACACCGGCCGACGGGCTCAGGGCCGGGGGGCCCGGGGCTGGGGGGCCCGGGGCTGGGGGGCCCGGAGCCGGGGGGCCCGGGGCTGGGGGTGGGGAGGCAGACGCGGGGCGGGCGGCCGACACGGAAGGCGGCGACACCGGCACCGGGGAGGCCGCCGACACCGGCAGCGGTGACGCCGGAACCGGGCAGGGGGCTGACGCGGGGAGCGCCGAAGCCGGAACCGGGCAGGCCGCCGACGCCGAAGGCGGCGACACCGGCACCGGGGAGGCCGCCGACACCGACAGCGGTGACGCCGGGACCCCGCAGGTGTCCGCGGCCGAGGCCGAGTTGCGGGCCCAGCAGGCCGAGCGGGAGCGCATCGAGCAGCGCAAGGCCGAGAAGAAGGCACCCATCGCGAGCGGCACCAAGCTGAGCGGCAAGGCCGCCGATCTGCTGGCGGCCGTACGGGCCGTCGAAAGCGGCGAGAAGCCCGCGGCGACGGTGTTCGAAATGCCGCCTTCCTCCCCCCGCCGCTCCGCCCCCGAGCCGGAGCGGGGGCCGCGGCCGGTGGCGCCCGAGCCCCTCTCCGCGCCGGCGGGCCCCTCCCCGGAGGCGGTCGAGGCCGTGCGCCGGGTGCTCGGCGAGGGCGGTGCCCCGGAGGTGCTCGCGCAGCAGGCCGCCGCGGTTCTCGGCGAGGACGCGGACGAACAGCTGCGCGCCGACCCCTGGCAGTTGCTGCGGATCGCCGGTGTGCGGCCCGAGCAGGCCGACGGTTTCGCCCGGGCCCTGCTCGGCGCCGAGTGCGGCCCGGACGACGAGCGGCGGGGCCGGGCCGTCACCGGCTGGCTCCTGGAGCAGGCGGCGCTGGCCGGGCACACCGTCCTGGAGATGCCCGCGCTCCTCGCGGCCCTCGCCCAGCGGGGCGTGCCGGAGCCCGACAGCGCCGTGCAGGACGCGATCGCGGAGGGTGAGGCCCTGGTCTTCCAGGACGCCCTGGAGGGCGAGGCCGGTGTCCCTGCCCCGGCGGACGGGGAAGGCACGGAGGAGGACGAGGAGCGTCCGGTACGTGTCCTGGTCGGGCTGGAGCGGTACGCGATGGCGGAGGAGAGCCTGGCCGACGGGCTGGCCCGGCTGGTCAACTCGGCGCCCAAGCAGGACGGTTCGGCTGAAGAGTGGGAGCGGGCCGCCTCCTCGGCCCAGGGCTCGACGGCGGAGCTGATCCGCGCGGTCGCCGGTCAGGGCCTGGTGCTGCACACCGGCGGGGAGGCGTCCCTGGCCGAGCCCGCGGCCCTGCTGACCGCCGCGCGCTCACTCGGCCTGCGGGTCTGGGCGGCCACGCACGGCCCGATCGGCCGTAACCGTTTCGCGGCTCTGCTGCGGCGGTCCGGCCAGGCCGCGGACGCCCCCGCGCGGGCCGACGAGGCGCCCGTCGACTCCCCCGTAGCCACCGTCTCCCGGCTGCTCGCCGGCCTCGAAGGGCCCGGCCGGGACACGGACGGGGCCCTCGATCTCGATCTGCTGGTCGTGCTCGACGCGCCCCAGCTGGATGTCGAGACGGCGGCTCTGCTGACCGAGTCGCTGCCGGACGGGGCGCGGCTGGTGCTGGCCGGCGATCCGGCGGTGCTGTGGTCCGCGGGCCCGGGGCGGGTGTTCGCGGATCTGCTCGCGGCGCGGATCTGCCCCCAAGTGGCCTCCCGCCGGCCGGATCCGGGGCCGTTGGGCGAACTGGTCTCCGGTATCGGCATCGGCGAGCTGAACCAGGTCGAGGCCCCCGGCAAGGAGGTCGTGATCGTGCCGGTGCGGGACGCCGGCGAGGCGGTGCACCGGACGGTACAGCTCGTCGTGGACTCGGTGCCGCGCGCGATCGGGGTACCGGCCGAGGAGACCCAGGTGATCACCCCCGGGCACGGCGGGGCCGTCGGGACGCGGGCGCTCAACGCGGCGCTGAAGGTACGGCTCAATCCGGGCCCGGGCCGCTTCGGCGGCTTCGACCCCGGTGACCGGATCGTCTACTCCCCCGCCCCGGGGCGTGCGCTCCCGGGCCGTGTGGTGACGGCGGACGCCGAGGGGCTGCATTTGTCGTGCGAGGGCGAGACCGTCGTCGTACCGAGGGAGCGGGTGGAGCAGTCCGTGCGGCACGGGTGGGCGCTGACCGCGCACCAGGCCGTGGGCAGCCGGTGGCCCGCGGTGGTCGTGGTGCTGCCGGGCGATGCGGCGCAGGCTCTCAGCCGGCCGTGGGTGTACACGGCGTTCGGGCGGGCCGACCGGCATCTGTCCGTGGTGCACGGGGTGGAGCAGGCACTTGCCCGGGCCGTGGCCGAGGTTCCGGCGAAGCCGCGGACGACGCGGCTGCCGGTGCTGCTCGCGCCGCAGATCAGCGGCACGTGACGGGGGTGGTCAGGGGCCCGGGCCCCTGACCACCACCCCCAGGCCCATCACCAGCATGACTGCCGGCGTGCGCGCTCAGCGGCGGTCCGCGTCCAGCGGCTCCAGGTCCTCGTCCTCGTCGAGGTCGCTGGCGAGCTCGTCCTCGAGTCCGTCCCTGTCCTCGTCATCGTCCTCGACGTCGTCGATCTCGTCGTCGAAGACGGCGCTGACGTCGAAGCGGCAGACCACCTGCTGCGGGTCGACCTGCTCGAACGGTGCTTCCAGCCACTCGCCGGGCTCGGCCGGTTCGTCCGCCGCCGTCACCCAGAGCGTGGAGTCGCCCTCCTCCAGCCCGAACTCCTTGTGCCGGGAGGCGATCTCGTCGGGCTCGAACTCTCCGAAGAGCAGCCCCAGCGCGCCGTGCACCGTCCCGGAGGCGGGGGCGCCGTCCTCGCCCTCCGCCGCCTCGATCCGCTGTGCCTGCGCCAGCAGGCGCTGGGGTTCGGCGACGGCGTAGTCGCGGCGGATCAGTACGCTCAGCGCGTTCGGTTCCTCGGGACCCGCGTACGGCGGCAGCGCGTCCTCCGCACCGGGGATCTCGAAGGGGGTGACCTCGTCGTAGCGGTCGTAGAGCAGTTCGTCGTACACCTCTGCGGCCGCGGCGAGCTGGTTGAACGCCTCGTAGACGGCCGGGTCGTCCTCTCCCGACCTGCGTTCGACCGCGGCCAGGTGGCGGTCGAGCGCGGTCTTGACCGCCTCGGCGGCGGCGCGTACCTCGGCAGCGGTGGACTGCGCAGCATCAGACATAGTGCAGACGCTATCCGTACCAGGCCCCGGCCCGCACAATAGATGCGATGCCGGAATACGAATTTGTCGACGTGTACGTACCTCGCGGGGTCTCCCGCAAGGAAACAGCACGTCTGCTGACGGACCACGCGGAGTACGGACACTGGGAGTTGTACCGTCTGAGCCTGCTGCGCGACGGCAGCCGCAGGGTGCGGTTGCGCCGGCGGATCATCCGCCAGGTGCGGGCCACGTGGTGAGCTGGGACGGGGCACGGGAAGAAGGCGCATGACGGAGCGGGCCTCGCATCGGCGGGGCCCGCTCCGTTTGCGGGGGTGTCAGGCGGAGGCGCGTGCCTTGCGGTAGAGGATCGCGCCCGCGAGCAGCGCGCCCGCGCCGGCCGGGAGGGCGAAGCCGAGCGGCAGGTCGCTGCCGGTGCTGGCGAGCTGGGATTCACCTTCGGGCTGGGTGACGAACTGGGCGCCCGGCTTGTTGCCGTGCGAGGAGCCGCCCGAGGTCTCGCCACCGGTGGAGGGCGGGGTGCCCGGAGTGCCGCGGTGCCCGGGCTCACCGGGATCGCCGGGGTGGCCGGGCTTGCCGGGTTCACCGGGGCTGCCGGGGTGACCGGGCTCGCCCGGATTTCCGGGGTTCCCCGGGTCGCCGGGGTCTCCGGGGTTCCCCGGCCGGCCCGGCTCGTGGCCCCCGGGCGGGGTGCCGTGCTGTCCGCCGCCGTTGGAGCACTCGTTGCCCGTGCTGGGGTTGCCCACGCCGATGACGTCGACGCTGTTGCCGCAGACGTTCACCGGCACGTGGACCGGCGCCTGGACGTGGTTGCCCGAGCCGACGCCGGGTGAGTCGGTGGCGTGCCCGCCCGCGTGGGAGCCGCCCTTGCCGCCGTGTTCGCCGTATCCCCCCGACGACGATCCACCGCCCCCGTTGGCGCACGAGTTACCCACCGACGGGTTGAGCACACCGACGACGTTGACCGTGTTCCCGCACACGTTGACCGGTGCGTGCACCGGCGCCTGCACCGAGTTTCCGGACAGCACGCCGGGCGAGCCCGACGCCGAGCCCTGGGCGCCCGAGTCGGCGTGAGCGGAGCCGCCCGCGGCGGCGATCACGCCGGTCGCGGCCGCCACGGTCATCAGACCCTTGCGGGTGACCTGTCGCATTTACTGAATACCTGCCTTCGACCGTGTCTCGAATTCTTCTCGAATTCCCCGAAAGAAGCGTTCGGTCCCGGAGCGCATGGCACGCGCTCCGGGACCGATGGCTTTGGACTCCCCTCAGCGAGGGGGAAGCATCACTTGTTGATGCAGGTGTTGCCGAAGGCGGGGTTCAGCAGCCCGATCACGGAGACCGTGTTGCCGCAGACGTTCACCGGGACGTGAACGGGCACCTGGACAACGTTGCCGGACAGGACGCCCGGGGAGTGCACGGCGGCACCCTGAGCACCCGAGTCGGCGACGGCCAGGCCCGCGCCCGCGAGAACCAGCCCACCGGTGGCAGCCGCAGCAGCGACGACCTTCTTGATCATTATTCCTCCTAGTTGGCAAAGCGACCCATCTTGCGATCGCATTACCTGTAACGAGGCTGGAGTAATGAGGCTACGAGCTTATGGTCGCATTCACTCTTCCCAGTCGATTCCGTACGCGCGACCGAATACCACCGTCCCGCTGGGGCGCTTTCAGGACGCGTCGATGAAGCGGTCGAGCACCCGCACACCGAACCGCAGGCCCTCCACCGGCACCCGTTCGTCCACGCCGTGGAACATGCCGGCGAAGTCCAGCTCCGGCGGCAGCTTCAGCGGCACGAAGCCGAAGCCGCGGATGCCCAGGTCGTCGAAGGACTTCGCGTCCGTCCCGCCGGAGAGCATGTAGGGGATCGCCTTGGCGGTCGGGTCCTCGGCCAGCAGCGCGGACTGCATCGCCCCGACGAGCGCACCGTCGAAGGTGGTCTCGACGGCCTTGTCGGCGTGGACGTCCTCGCGCCGCACGTTCGGGCCGAGGATCCGGTCGAGGTCGGCGAGGAACTCCTCCTCGTGTCCGGGCAGGAACCGTCCGTCGACGTGGGCGGTCGCCTCGCCGGGGATGACGTTGACCTTGTAACCGGCACCGAGCTGCGTGGGGTTGGCCGTGTTGCTCAGCGTCGCGCCGATGAGCTTGGCGATGCCGCCGAGCCGCGCCAGGGTCGACTCCATGTCCTCCGGGTCGAGTTCGGTGCCGAGCGCGTCGCCGAGCTCGTCGAGGAAGGCGCGGGTGGTCTTGGTGACACGCACCGGGAACGTGTGCCGCCCCAGCCGCGCGACGGCCTCCGACAGCTCGGTGATCGCGTTGTCCCGGTGGATCATCGACCCGTGCCCGGCCGTGCCGGCCACGGTGAGCTTCATCCAGTGCATGCCCTTCTCGGCCGTCTGGATCAGGTAGAGCCGGCGCTGCTCGCTCACGGTGAAGGAGAAGCCGCCCACCTCGCTGATCGCCTCGGTGACGCCCTCGAACAGGTCGGGGTGGTTGCGCACGAGGTGCTTGGCTCCGTACGTGCCGCCGGCCTCCTCGTCCGCGAGGAACGCGAGCACGATGTCGCGCGGGGGCTTGCGCCCGCTGCGCAGCCGGTCCCGGACGACCGCGAGGGTCATCGCGTCCATGTCCTTCATGTCGACGGCCCCGCGGCCCCACACGCAGCCGTCGGCGACCTCGCCGGAGAAGGGGTGGTGGGTCCAGTCGTCCGCGTTGGCCGGTACGACGTCGGTGTGGCCGTGGATGAGGAGCGCGGGCCGGGAGGGGTCCTCGCCCTCGATCCGGGCCACCGTGGAGGCCCGGCCCGGGTGGGACTCGAAGATCTGGGGGTCGAGCCCGACCTCGGCGAGCTTCTCGGCGACGTACTCGGCCGCCTTGCGCTCGCCCGGACCCGAGTGGTCGCCGTAGTTGCTGGTGTCGATCTGGATCAGCTCGCGGCAGAGGTCCACGACCTCGTCCTCGCCGGTGACGCTCCTGGCCGTGTCCGTCTCGCTCACGTGCTTCCTCCCGGTGTCACTGCTGGTGGGTCCCCCTCATCCTCCCTCTCCCCGGCCCGCTCCCCAAGAGCCGTCCCGGCCCGTCACACGCCGTTCACGCCCTCTCGGGGTGCGGGCGGGGGGTGATCGGCCACCCCTGAAAGCCTGGTAATGTTTACGTCGTCGCCGCGGGGAGAACCCGCGCGACAGACACCTTGTCCGGGTGGCGGAATGGCAGACGCGCTAGCTTGAGGTGCTAGTGCCCTTTATCGGGCGTGGGGGTTCAAGTCCCCCCTCGGACACATGAGCCTGAGGGCCGTGACCGCGAGGTCACGGCCCTCAGGCGTTGCCGCGGAGAGGTGACCATGACCAGGCGTTCCTGCCCCTGCGGGATCCCCCAGGCCTACGAGGCCTGCTGCGGTCGTTTCCACTCCGGGGAGGCCGCCGCACCGACCGCCGAGGCGTTGATGCGGTCGCGGTACTGCGCCTTCGTGCAGGGGGACGCCGGGTATCTGCTGCGGACGTGGCATCCGCGGACGCGGCCGGGACAGCTGGAGCTGGACCCGGGGATGCGGTGGACCGGGCTGGAGATCCTGGGCGTGAGCGACGGGTCGGCGTTCCACTCCGCCGGGACCGTGGAGTTCCGGGCGTCGTACCGGGGTGGGTCCCTGCACGAGCGGAGCAGCTTCGAGCGGGTCGACGGGGCATGGGTCTACGTCGACGGGGAGTTCCCGGTCTAGCCGTTGCTACGGCGCCAGGATGTCGAGTTCCTGTAGGGCGCCGACCGTGATCTCGCGGGTCAGTTCCTCCGCGCGGGTGGCGTCGCCCTCGCGGACCGCTTCGGCGACCTGGACGTGCAGGGTGACGGCGGCCGGGTCGGGGTCCTCGAACATCACGTCGTGCTCGGTGCGGCCGGTCAGGACCTCCGCGACGACGTCGCCGAGGCGGGCGAACATCTCGTTGCCGGAGGCCGCCAGGATGACGCGGTGGAAGGCCACGTCGTGCAGGAGGTACCCCTCCAGTTTGTGACCGCGTGAGTGGGCGACCATGCCGAGGGCGCACTCGGTGAGCTCCGCGCACTGCTCGGACGTGGCGTGCCGGGCGGCGAGGCCTGCCGCGACGGGTTCGATCGCCGAGCGCAGCACCGTGAGAGACCGCAGCTGCCGGGGGCGGTCGGCGCCGGCCAGCCGCCAGCGGATGACCTGCGGGTCGTAGACGTTCCACTCGGACTTCGGGCGGACCGTCACGCCGACGCGGCGGCGGGACTCGACCAGGTACATGGACTCCAGGACGCGGACCGCCTCGCGCATCACGGAGCGCGACACATCGAAACGCTGGGCGAGCTCGTCGGTGCGCAGGACGCTGCCCGGGGGGTACTCCCCCGCCGTGATCTCGGGGCCGAGGGTGTCCAGTACATGGCCGTGCAGGCCCCGGCCCGGTGTGCTCATGCACTCAGCGTACGGGGTAGATCACGGAGACAAAAAGTCAGACTTAATCGTCACGACCCCTTGAATTCGTCGTACCTAATGGGTTTCAGTTGCGTCGACATCACGTGTCGACCTCGGACAGCAGACAGTGAGGCAGCGATGAACACCCCCCATGTCGTCGTGGTCATGGGCGTAGCGGGCACCGGCAAGACCACCATCGGTCCCCTGCTCGCGGCCCGGCTCGGCGTTCCGTACGCCGAGGGCGACGACTTCCACCCGCCGGCCAACATCGCCAAGATGTCGGCCGGTACCCCGCTCACCGACGAGGACCGCATGCCCTGGCTCGACGCCATCGGCGCGTGGGCGCACGGGCGGGCCGGGCTCGGCGGAGTGGTCAGCTGCTCGGCACTGAAGCGGTCGTACCGCGACCGGCTGCGGGCCGCCGCGCCCGGCGTGGTCTTCGTGCACCTCACGGGTGACCGCGCGCTGATCGAGGACCGGATGTCGCACCGGCAGGGGCACTTCATGCCCACGGCGCTGCTCGACTCCCAGTTCGCCACGCTCCAGCCCCTCGCGGCGGACGAGGCCGGGGTCGGAGTGGACGTCGCGGGCGGCCCGGAGGAGATCACCGAGCGGGCGGCGCACGCCCTGCGGGATCTCCCCGAGCCCGTCCAGTAGCCCCGGCGGTTTCCCCTCCCCCTCCCCTTCTCCCCAACGCAAGGGAACCCACCGTGACCAGACCCAGCGTGGAGATGCTGGCAGCGGACGCACCCGAGCCGATCACCTCGGCCGGCCACGCTCAGCTGGGCATCGCCGTCCTGGCGGGCATCGCCGTCATCGTCCTGCTCATCACGAAGTTCAAGCTGCACGCCTTCCTGGCCCTGACCATCGGGTCACTGACGCTCGGCGCGATCGCCGGGGCGCCGCTGGACAAGGTGCTCACCAGCTTCAGCGCCGGCCTCGGCACCACGGTCGCGGGCGTCGGTGTGCTGATCGCCCTCGGGGCGATCCTCGGCAAGATGCTCGCCGACTCCGGCGGCGCCGACCAGATCGTCGACACCATCCTGGACAAGGCCGGCGGGCGGTCGATGCCGTGGGCGATGGTGCTGATCGCCTCCGTGATCGGACTGCCGCTGTTCTTCGAGGTCGGCATAGTGCTGCTGATCCCGGTCGTGCTGATGGTCGCCAAGCGCGGCAACTACTCGCTGATGCGCATCGGCATCCCGGCGCTCGCGGGCCTGTCCGTGATGCACGGCCTCGTGCCGCCGCACCCCGGTCCGCTGGTCGCGATCGACGCGGTCGGCGCCGACCTCGGCATCACCCTGGCGCTCGGTGTCCTCGTCGCCATCCCGACCGTGATCATCGCCGGTCCGGTGTTCTCGAAGTACGCGGCCCGCTGGGTCGACGTCCCCGCCCCCGAGAAGATGATCCCGCAGCGCGCCTCCGAGGAGCTCGACAAGCGCCCCGGCTTCGGCGCCACGCTGTTCACGGTCCTGCTGCCGGTCCTCCTCATGCTGGCCAAGGCGCTCGTCGACATCGTCATCGACGACCCCGAGAACCTCGTCCAGCGCGTCTTCGACGTGATCGGTGCGCCCATGATCGCGCTGCTGGCCTCGGTGCTGGTCGGCATCTTCACACTGTTGCGGCCCGCCGGGTTCTCGAAGGAGCGGATCTCGCCGCTCGTCGAGAAGAGCCTCATGCCGATAGCGGGCATCCTGCTGATCGTCGGCGCTGGCGGCGGCTTCAAGCAGACGCTGATCGACACCGGCGTGGGTCGGATGGTCCTGGACATCTCCCAGGACTGGGCGATCCCCGCGCTGCTGCTGGCCTGGCTGATCGCGGTGGTGATCCGCCTCGCGACCGGTTCGGCGACGGTGGCCACGGTCTCGGCCGCCGGTCTGGTCGCCCCGCTCGCGGCGGACATGTCGAGCACGCACGCGGCCCTCCTCGTCCTGGCCATCGGCGCCGGCTCGCTCTTCTTCAGCCATGTCAACGACGCCGGGTTCTGGATGGTGAAGGAGTACTTCGGGCTGAGCGTCGGCCAGAACATCAAGACCTGGTCCGTGATGGAGACGATCATCTCGGTGGTCGCCGGCGGCATCGTCCTGCTGTTGTCCCTCGTCATCTAGGAGCGCTGCGGCGATGACGGCTCATCCCCTCTTCGACATCGGCGGCCGCACGGCCCTGGTCACCGGCTCCAGCCGGGGCATCGGACTCGCGCTCGCGCGCGGTCTGGCGGAGGCCGGCTGCACGGTCGTGCTGAACGGTCGTGACAAGGACCGGCTCGCCGAGGCCGCCGCCGGGCTGCCGGGCGACCGGGTGCACACGGCCGCGTTCGACGTGACGGACGGACCCTCGGTGACCTCGGGGGTCGCCGAGGTCGAGGAGCGGGTGGGCCCGCTCGACATCCTCGTCAACAACGCGGGCATGCAACTGCGCGCCCCCCTGCTGGAGTTCACCGACTCCGACTGGCACCGGATCCTGGACACCAATCTGACCAGTGCCTTCCTGGTCGGCCGTGAGGCGGCGCGCCGGATGACGGAACGCGGCCACGGGAAGATCATCAACATCTGCTCGCTGCAGAGCGAGGTGGTACGGCCCGGGATCGCGCCGTACGCCGCCACCAAGGGCGCGCTGAAGATGCTCACCAAGGGCATGTGCGCCGACTGGGGCCCGAGCGGTGTGCAGGTCAACGGGCTCGGCCCGGGCTATATCGAGACCGAGCTGACCCGGCCGCTGGTGGCGGACGAGGAGTTCAGCTCCTGGGTGCGGCGGCGGACGCCGGCCGGGCGCTGGGGCCGTACGCAGGACCTGGTGGGCGGGTTGCTGTTCCTCGCCTCGCCCGCGGCGGACTTCGTCAGCGGGCAGGTGCTGTATGTCGACGGCGGTATGACGAGCGTGCTGTGACCTGCCGGGAGGCGGCTGTGATGCTGGGGTGTGTGATCCACGGTCAGGGCGACCTGCGGGTGGCGGAGCTGCCGGTGCCGGAGCCCGGGCCGGGGCAGGCGCTGGTCGCCGTGCGGTACGGCGGGGTGTGCGGGTCCGATCTGCACTACTGGCGGCACGGCGGGGTCGGCGACTTCCGGCTGCGGGAGCCGATGGTGCCCGGGCACGAGGTCGTCGGGACGGTCGTGGAGTACGGCCCCGGTGCCGCGGGCCCGGCTCCGGGTACCGCCGTCGCCGTGCATCCGGCGACCCCGTGCGGGGTGTGTCCGGAGTGCGGGGGCGGGCGGCGCAACGTGTGCCGGGACACGCGCTACCTCGGCAGCGCGGCCCGCTTCCCGCACGTCCAGGGCGGTTTCGCCGCCCGCGTCGTCGTACCCGCCGAGCAGGTGCGGCCTCTGCCGCCCGGCCTCGGCCTGCGGCGGGCAGCACTCGCCGAACCGCTGTCGGTGGCGCTGCACGCGGTGCGGCGGGCCGGGGACGTACGGGGCCGGCACGTTCTGGTCACCGGCGCCGGACCCATCGGCTGTCTGGTGGTCGCGGCGGCCAAGGCCGCGGGGGCCGCCCGGGTGACCGTGACGGACCTGCTCCCGGCCGCCCTGGCGTACGCCTCGGCCGCGGGCGCCGACACCCTCGTACGGGCTGACGACCCCACGGACCCCGGATGGCCCGCGGAGGTCGACGCCGCCGTCGAGGCCTCCGGCGCCGCCGCCGGCCTCGACACCTGTCTGCGCCTGGTGCGGCGCGGCGGGGTCCTCGTCCAGCTCGGCATGCTGCCGCCGGGGCCGAGCCCCTTCGCCGGGAACCTTGTGGTGAGCCGGGAGATCGAGCTGCGGGGGGCGTTCCGCTTCGACACGGAGTTCGACGAGGCACTGGCGTTGCTGGCGGCGGAGTCGGCGTTCGACGGGCTTGTCAGTGCGGTGGTTGCCGTGAGGGATGCCGAGTCGGCTTTTGCCCTGGCCGCCGATCGGAGTCGGTCCTGCAAGGTGCTGTTGGATTTCGCCCCTTCGCCGTGAGGGGTCCGGTTCTCGGGCGGGTGCGGGTGCATGGTGGTTGCTCGCGCAGTTCCCCGCGCCCCTGATGGCGACGGGCCTACGGGCGCCACAAGGGGTGCTCCCGGTCCGCCCACTCTCTGCTCACGCTGCCCGTGCGCATGCCTTTCCTGGACTCCGGGTCCGCCAGGGCCATGCCGATGTGGCCGGCCAGGACGATGCCGATGGTGAGGGCCAGCCAGTCGTGGACGAAGGTGGCGCTGGTGCGCCAGAGCAGGGGGGTGAGGTGGGTGAACCACATCATCAGGCCCGTGGCGAGCATGACCAGCGTGGCGCCGGCGATCCAGGACGCGTAGAGCTTCTGCCCGGCGTTGAACTTGGCCGCGGGGCGGGACGCGTGGCGTTTGTCGCGGTGCAGGGCGGCGCGCAGCCAGGTGCGGTCGTGCGGGCCGAAGCGGTTGAGGCGGCCGAGGTCGGCGCGGAACGCCCGGGAGGCGAGCCCGGCCAGGACGGGGACGGGCAGGGCGAGGCCCGACCACTGGTGCAGGGTGACGACCAGGGCGCGGCGGCCGACGAGTTCGGCGAGCTGGGGGACGTAGAGGCAGGCCGCCGTCACGACGCAGACGCCCATCAGGACGGCCGTGGTGCGGTGGGTCCAGCGCTGCAGTGGGGTGAAGCGGCGCACGCCGGCCGTGGCCGGTGGCGTGTCAGCTCGTAGGGTCATCGTCGCGTCCGTTCGAGCGGCCCACCCAGGCGTCGACGTCGTAGCCGCGCTCCTCCCAGTAGCCCGGCCGGACCTTGTCGGTGACGGTGATGCCGGAGAGCCACTTGGCGGACTTGTAGAAGTACATGGGCGCCACGTAGAGGCGGACCGGGCCGCCGTGGGAGTGGCCGAGGTCCTTGTCCTGCATGCGCAGGGCGACCAGGACATCGGCGCGGCGGGCCTGGGCGAGGGTGAGGCTCTCGGTGTACGTGCCGTCGAAGCAGGTGAAGCGGATGGCCTTGGCCGTGGGACGGACCCGGGCGGCGTCCAGGAGCCGGGACAGGCGTACGCCCTCGAAGGGGGTGTCGGGGACGCGCCAGCCCGTGACGCACTGGACGTCGCGGACCATGCGGGTCTGGGGCAGGGCCTTGAGGTCGTCGAGGGTGTACGTGGTGGGGCGGTCGACCAGGCCGTCCACGGTGAGGCGGTAGCTGTCGGCGTTCTTGCGCGGGACGGACGAGGCGACCGAGTAGTAGCGGAAGCCGCCGCCGTTGGGAAGCAGGCCGGTCAGGCCCGTGGGGTCGTTGTCGGCCGCTCCGCCCAGGAAGGCCTCCAGGCCGCGTTGCAGCGGGGGCGCGGCGACCACGCCCGCGGCGCCCAGGGCGAGGGTGCCGAGGAAGACGCGGCGGCCGATCGGGGTGCCCCGCTCTTCGGGGCGTTCGTCGTTCACACCCTGGTGTACGTCCTCGTTCACGTACTCATTCGAACACCCGCGGCCCCGGCAGGACAGGGATCGCGGGTGCTCGTCAGACTTCCGTAACCACTTCTTACGCGGAGCGCGTCAGGAGGAGGCCGCCTTGTCCAGCTGGAACGCCTCGTTGCCGAGGCCGATCCGGGCGTGCTTCTCGGGGGCGCGGGCGCGCAGCACCAGGCCGAGGACGACGCCGGCGAGCGCGGCG
Source organism: Streptomyces qaidamensis (assembly GCF_001611795.1). Lineage (NCBI taxonomy): Bacteria > Bacillati > Actinomycetota > Actinomycetes > Kitasatosporales > Streptomycetaceae > Streptomyces > Streptomyces qaidamensis. The sequence goes on from NZ_CP015098.1 coordinate 1,932,910, forward strand.
AGACCGATGGTGCCGGGCAGCACCCAGCTCAGCGACGAGTCGGGGCCGGCGCCGACCAGCACCTCGAAGTCCTTCACCGTGTAGCCGGCGATGACCAGCAGGGCGATGCCCGCCAGCGCGGACGTGACCAGCCGCCAGGCCTGGGTGCCGGCGGCGCCGCGGCGGACGAAGAAGACGACGACGGACAGGGACGCCGCCGCCATCAGCACGATCACGCCGAGGGCGCCGATGTTGCCGAACCAGGTGAACAACTGCAGGACGGGCGCGGTCGGGTCGCCGGCCGGCTTGTCGTCGGCGATCGCGAAGGCGACCACGACCACCACGGCCACGACGGTCTGGAGCAGCGAGCCGGTGCCCGGGGCGCCGCTGCTGCCGCTGGTGCGGCCGAAGGCGGCGGGCAGCAGGCCTTCGCGGCCCATGGCGAAGGCGTAGCGGGCGACGACGTTGTGGAAGCTGAGCAGCGCGGCGAACATGCCGGTGACGAACAGGACGTGCAGGACGTCCGTGACAGTGCCGCCGAGGCGGGACTCGGTGAGGAAGAACAGCAGCCCGGCGCTCTGCTTCTGGGACGTGCCGACGATGGCGGAGGGGCCGGTGGCCACGGTGAGGGCCCAGCTGCTCAGCGCGAAGAAGACGGCGACCCCGCCGACGGCGAGGAACATCACGCGCGGCACCAGGACGTGCGGGCGGCTGGTCTCCTCGGCGTACACCGGGGCCTGCTCGAAGCCGAGGAACGCGGCGATGCAGAAGCACAGCGCGGTGCCGACGCCCGCGCCGGTGAGGGTGTCGGGGTTGAAGGCGTGCAGCGACAGGCCCTCCTTGCCGGGGTCGGCGATCGCGGCGATGTCGAAGACGACGACGAGGAGCACCTCGATGACCAGCAGCACGCCGAGCACACGGGCGTTGACGTCGATCTTGAGCCAGCCCAGCAGCCCGACGGCGAGCGCGGCCACGAGCGCCGGTATCCACCAGGCGATCTCCACGTCGGCGTAGGTGGCGAGGAGTCCGGAGACCTCGAAGCCGAAGATGCCGTAGATGCCGACCTGGAGCGCGTTGTAGGCGACGAGGGCCACCAGGGCTGCGCTCGCGCCGGCGGTGCCGCCGAGGCCCCGGGAGATGTACGCGTAGAAGGCGCCCGCGTTGTGGACGTGGCGGCTCATCTCGGCGTATCCGATGCTGAACAGGATCAGGACGACGCCGAGGACGACGAAGAGCAGCGGCTGGCCGACGATGCCCATCACCGCGAATGTCGTGGGCATGACACCCGCGACGACCATGAGCGGGGCGGTCGCGGCGAGAACGGAGAGCAGCAGTCCCCCGGTGCCGAGCCGGTCGGCGCGCAGGGCACGCTCCTCCCCCTTGAACGTACTGATGCCGCCGGAGGCGGTCGTGCCCGTTCTCGAACTGTCCGTGGTCATCGCGGGAGCGTCCTCACTCTTCGGGTCGGGGGTGTCAGGCCGTGCCGAGCGCGGCGGCGCGGGCGGCGGCGAAGGCGGTGTGCGGGTCGCGGTCCGGGTACGACCAGGGCGCCGGGGTGGCGTGGCGGCCGATCCGGTGGAACAGGGCGGCGGCCTCGGCGCCCCGCCCCTCGCAGAACTTGGCGTGGGCGAGGAAGTTCAGGTCGATCAGCCGCCGCGGGTGCCCCTCCAGCTCCCACTCCAGCCACCAGTCGAAGGCGGCCTTCATGACCTGCCTGGCGCGGCGGCCCGTCCAGTGGCCGGAGGCGGCCGGGTCGGCGGGTTCGTGTCCGGCGGCGGCCAGCACGCGGTAGCGCTCGGCGTGTGCGATGACCGGCAGGATCGCGAGGGGTGAGTCGGCCGGTGCCTGTTCGGCGGCCCAGGTGGCGAAGTCGTAGACCTCGTGCAGCGGGTCAGGACCGGCCTCGGCGCGGCGGCCGGCGAGCCGGGCGACCATCAGGTGGTGGGCGTGGTGGTGGTCGGCGTACCGGCCCCGGACCGCCTCGAAGGTGCGGACCACGTCCTGGTCGCCGCCGGCCGCGCACTCCAGCAGGAGCAGGCCGAGCCAGGGGGTGGGGTCGGCCGGGGCACGGGCCGCGGCCGCCTGGCAGGCCTCGCGGGCACGGTCCGGCTTGGCCCCGCCGTGCAGGGCGCGCCGGACCTGGGCGAGGGCGAGCAGTACGGAGGCGTCGGCGGACTCGGGTTCGGCGAGCAGCCACTCCCGGGCCCACGCGGCGCAGGAGGACTCCCGCGCGAGGACGGTGACGCGGTGGCCCCGCCGGTCCCAGTCGTCCCCGGTGTGCACCAGCAGGGACCGGGCGTTCTGCCAGCGGCCCTGCGCCAGGGCGGTGCGCGCGGCCATGAGGTCGGCGTCGTCGAGGGCCTCGTCGAAGGCCTGCGCGGCACGTCTGCGGCCACGGCCGAGGGGAGGCGGGGGTGGGGACACCGCAGGACTTCCTCACGCGCTCTTCTGGTGTTTCGGCTCACGGCGGCAGAGGGAGCGCGGATGTGCGCACTGCCATGAACTGATCACACACAGCCAACCCCCCGCCCATGGTCGTCGTCAAGGGACGTCAGGGCGTTACACGCGTCAACTCCCGCCACTTGTGAGGATTTTGTGATCTGAGAGTCAGAATGAGGCCCGTGTGAGCGGCATCCGATTTTTCCGTTTCGCCCTTTGTGGCGTACGTCATAGCGTGGGCTGCCACCGCCCCCGACGATGGCATGACGTACGGGCACGCCGGGCGGAGCCGGCCGGTACTGTCGGCCCCTACGCAACCGTGACCCGACCTGACGATCGAGGTACACCGCGTGTCGGTTCCTGTACTGGCGCTCGCCCTGGGCGCCGCCTGCTGTCTGGGCTTCGGCTTCGTCCTCCAGCAGAACGCGGCACAGCGTGCCCCGCTGAGCGACTTCCTGTCCTTCCGTCTGCTGATCGACCTCGTGAAGGTGCCGCGCTGGGTCGGCGGCATCGCACTGATGGTGGTCGGCATGGGGCTCGGCGCCGCCGCGCTGGGGCAGGGCGAGCTGTCGCTGGTGGAGCCGCTGCTGGCGACGAACCTGCTCTTCGCCCTCGCGCTCTCCCGTCGGCAGACCCGGCAGCCACTGGGCCGCCAGGGCTGGGCGGGCCTGATCCTGCTGGCCGGCGGGGTCACGGCGTTCATCGTGGCGGGCCGGCCGGAGGGCGGAGCCGCGGGAGGCGGTCCGGTGCGGCAGTGGGTGATCATCGGGGTCATGATCGGGCTCGCCCTGCTGCTCACGGCGCACGGCAGGCGGACCCGGCTCGGCTCGGGCCCGGTCCTGCTCGCCCTGGCCGCCGGACTGCTCTACGGCGTGCAGGACGCGCTGACCCGGGTCAGCGGCCAGAAGGTCTCCGAAGGCGGTCTCGCCGAGCTGCTCACCGGCTGGGAGCCGTACGCGGTCCTCGCGCTGGGCGTCACGGGGCTGATCCTCGTGCAGAGCGCGTTCGAGACCGCGTCCCTGCGCAAGTCGCTTCCCGCCCTGACGGCGGCGCAGCCGCTCGCCGGGATCGTCTGCGGCGTCGGCTTCCTGGGCGACCGGCTGCGCACCGACGCGATGGCCCTGGGCTGGGAGGCCGGTGGTCTGCTGGCCGTCGTGGCCGGAATCGTGCTGCTCGGGCTGCACCCGGCGATGCCGCAGGGGGCGACGGAGCGGGCACGGGTGGCCGCACCCGCGGTGAGCCCGGCCTCGCCCTGACGGGCCCTGCCCCGGCGGGGGCGCGCGCCCTGCTTGGATGAGGGCATGAGCGCTGCCGACGAGATCCTCGACATCGTGGACGAGCACGACCAGGTCATCGGGCAGTTGCCCCGCGGCGAGGTCTACGCCCGGGGACTGCGCCACCGCTGCGTGTTCATCCAGGCCCGGGACGCCGAGGGCCGCGTCTTCGTGCACCGGCGCACCCCGACCAAGCTGGTCTTCCCCTCCCTCTACGACATGTTCGTCGGCGGGGTCGTCGGCGCGGGCGAGTCCTACGGGACAGCGGCCCTGCGCGAGGCCGAGGAGGAACTGGGCGTGAGCGGCCTGCCGCAGCCGCGGCACCTCTTCACGTTCCTCTACGACAACGGCTCCGGCCGGAGCTGGTGGTCGGCGGTTTACGAGGTGCGCTGCGAGCTGCCCGTGCGGCCGCAGGCCGAGGAGGTGGCCTGGTACGACTTCCTGCCCGAGGCCGAGGTCGAGCGGCGCCTCGGCGACTGGGAGTGGGTGCCGGACGGGCTGGCGGCGTACGAGCGGCTCAAGGTGTTCCGGTCGGACGGCTCGGGCGGAGCCGGACGGGACGCCGGGTAGGGTCGCGCCCGTGATCGAGTTCGTACGGAACGTCCGGCTGTGGTTCGTGCCGGCGCAGGTCCGGGAGGACGGCGAGACGCCCGACTACCGGTTCTCGCTGGCCAATGAACGCACCTTCCTGGCCTGGCTGCGCACCGCGCTCGCGCTGATCGGCGGCGGCTTCGCCGTGGACCAGTTCCTGCCGGGCCTGCGCTGGGCCTGGCGGGTCGGGCTGGCACTCGCGCTGCTGGGCGCGGGCGTGCTGTGCTCGCTGCGGGCCGTCAACCACTGGATGCGCTGCGAGCGGGCCATGCGCCGGGGCGAGGACCTGCCGGTGTCCAGGTTCCCGGCACTGCTGAGCCTCGTCGTGGCGGTCGTGGCCGTGGCCATGGTCTTGGTGGTGCTGGTGGGGTGGGAGGGGTGAGCGCGCCGGCTGCCGGCCGGCGGCAGGACCCCGGCCGCGAGTCCGGCCCGCAGCCTTTGTGGACCCGGCGCACGACGCCGTCGGACACGGACGCCGTCGGACGCGCGGGGAGCCGGCTGTGAGCAACCCGGCACCCCGGCCGCGCGACCCCGACCGCGACCCCGGGCTGCAGCCCGAGCGGACCCGGCTCGCGTGGCGGCGGACGACGCTGTCGGGCACCGTCGTCGCCGTGCTCGCGGTGAAGACCGTGCTGCACGGCGGGGCGTCGGCGGCCGGAATCACCGCGGGCGCGCTGTGCTGTGTGCTCTGGCTGGGCTTCCTGAGCGTCGCCCACCGGCGCATCCGCACCCTCGCGGCCACGCCGAGCCCCGTGGCCTTCGCACCGCGGCATGCCGCGGCCGCGGTGCTGTGCACGGTGGCGATGGCGGCGTGCGGGGCCGCCCTCGTCCTCTAGGAGGGTGCAGAAGACCTCGGCCGGGCTCCCGGCCAAGATCTTCAGCACCCTCCTGGGACGACTCCCCCGCTCAGGCGCGCTCGCCCTCCCAGTCCACCGTCACGACGATCTTGCCGCGGGTGCGGCCTTCCTGGTTCAGCCGGTGCGCGTCCGCCGCCCGCTCCAGGGGGAACGTCGCGTCGACGTGCACGCTCACCACGCCCTGCTCCGCGAGGTCGGCCAGACGCTGGAGGTCCTGAGCGTCGGGACGGACGAAGTAGTAGCGGCCGCCGTATTCCACGACGTCGTTGTCGGCGATCGACACCAGGCGGCCCTCGGGGGCCAGCAGGTTCGCCGACACCTTCAGCGCGTCGCCGCCGACGGTGTCGAACACGGCGTCCACGCCCTCCGGAGCCAGTCCGCGCACCCGCTCGCCCAGGCCCTCGCCGTACACCACCGGCTCCCCGCCGAGGCCCCGTACGAAGTCGTGGTTGGACTCGCTCGCCGTACCGATCACCCGGGCGCCGAGGTGGACGCCGAGCTGCACGGCGATCGAACCGACACCCCCGGCCGCGGCGTGCACCAGGACGGTCTCGCCCCGCTTCACCTGGAGCACGTTGATCAGCACCTGGTAGGCGGTGAGCCCGACCAGCGGCAGCCCGGCCGCCTCCTCGAAGGAGAGGTTGCGCGGCTTGCGCGCGAGGGTGCGCAGGGGCGCGGCCACGTACTCGGCGAAGGTGCCGCGGGAGAGGAAGTCCTCGCGCACGTACCCGATGACCTCGTCCCCGACGTCGAACTCCGAGACGGCCACGCCGGGCCGTACGACGACGCCCGAGACGTCCCAGCCGGGCACCACGGGGAACACGGGGGCGAGGATCCCGTCGAGGTATCCCTCACGGGCCTTCCAGTCGACGGGGTTCACGGACGCCGCCCGCACCTTCACCAGCACCGCGTCGGGGCCGACCTTCGGTTCGCGGACCTCCCCGAACGCCAGCACCTCGGGTCCGCCGTAGCGTGAGTAGCTGATGGCCTTCATGGGTCCGACCTTCCGGGCTCGTCGCACGGCACGCAAGCCGGATGGCCTGAACGAACCGGCCGGAAACCTCCCCACCGCCTCGCAGGGAGCGTCGTCGGCCTATCGTGGCTCCGATCACGTTTCGGTCCCGCTCTGGACGACATACCGACCGGTCGGCATCATGAGTCGGGAACTGTCCACCCTGCCCGTAGGAGCGACGCATGAGCCCCGACCATCCGCCCGGACTGGATCTCGACCGGTTGCGCGGTCTGCTCGACCGCGAGCGGCCAGGCCTGGTGAACGGCCCGCTGTCCGGCCGGCTGATCGAGGGCGGACGGTCGAACCTCACCTACGCGGTCTCCGACGGCGCCTCCCGGTGGGTCGTGCGCCGGCCCCCGCTCGGTCATGTCCTGGCCACCGCGCACGACATGAAGCGCGAGCACCGGGTGATCAGCGCGCTGCACCCGACGGCCGTACCCGTGCCGGAACCGGTGCTGCTGTGCGAGGACGAGGAGGTGCTCGGGTCGCCCTTCTACGTCATGGAGTTCGTCGACGGCACCCCCTACCGCACCGCCGACCAGCTCGTCCCGCTCGGTCCGGAGCGGACCCGGGGCGCGGTGCTGAACCTGGTCGACACGCTGGTGGAGCTGCACGCGGTCGACCCGGGCGAGGTGGGCCTGGCGGACTTCGGCCGGCCCGAGGGCTTCCTGGACCGGCAGCTGCGGCGCTGGGGCAAGCAGCTGGACGCCTCGCGCAACCGCGACCTGGACGGCATCGACGAGCTGCACGCGGCCCTCGGGCGCGAGCTGCCCGGCTCCCCCGCCCCGGCCGTCGTGCACGGCGACTACCGGCTGGACAACGTGCTGATCGGCGAGGACGACTCGATCCGGGCGATCCTCGACTGGGAGATGTCGACGCTGGGCGACCCGCTCACCGACCTGGGCCTGCTGGTGATGTACAGCATGCCGCTCGGCATGCCCGAGTCCCCCGTCTCCACGACCGCCGAGGCCCCCGGGCATCCGGCGCCGTCGGAACTCATCGAGCGGTACGCCGCGCGCTCCGGGCGCGACGTCTCCGCGGTCTCCTGGTACACGGCGTTCGCCTGGTTCAAGCTCGCCGTGATCCTCGAGGGCATCCACTACCGCTACACGCTGGGCCAGACGGTCGGGCGCGGCTTCGACCGCATCGGCGACCTCGTCCCCGTCTTCGTCCGGCACGGACTGACCACGCTCCACGAAGGCCTCCAGGAGGGCTGATCCAGATGGACTTCGCTTTCGACGCGCGCACCGAAGAGCTGCGCGCCAAGCTCCTCGCCTTCATGGACGAGTACGTCTACCCGGCCGAGGCGGTCGCGCACGAGCAGCGCGAGCGGCTGGCGTCGCCCTGGGAGACCGTGCCCGTGGTGGAGGAGCTCAAGGCAGAGGCACGCCGGCAGGGCCTGTGGAACCTCTTCCTGCCGGACTCCGAGTACGGGGCGGGGCTGACGAACCTCCAGTACGCGCCGCTCGCCGAGATCATGGGCCGCTCCCCGCAGCTGGCGCCGACGGTGACGAACTGCGCGGCGCCCGACACCGGGAACATGGAGGTGCTCACCCAGTTCGGCGACGAGCGGCAGCAGAAGCAGTGGCTTGAGCCGCTGCTGGCCGGGGAGATCCGCTCGGCGTTCGCGATGACCGAGCCGGACGTGGCCTCTTCGGACGCCACCAACATCACCACGCACATCGAGCGGGACGGCGACGAGTACGTCATCACCGGCCGCAAGTGGTACATCTCCGGGGCGATGCACCCCGACTGCAAGATCTTCATCGTGATGGGCAAGACCGACCCGGACGGGGAGGACATCCGCCGCCAGCAGTCGATGGTGCTGGTGCCGCGCGACACCCCGGGCGTCACCGTCAAGCGGGCCATGCAGGTGTTCGGGTACGAGGACCACTACCACGGTGGTCACGCCGAGGTGATCTTCGACCACGCGCGCGTGCCGGTGTCGAACCTGGTCGGTGAGGATGGTGGCGGTTTCGCCATCGCGCAGGCGCGGCTCGGCCCCGGGCGGATCCACCACTGCATGCGGCTGATCGGCATGGCGGAGCGGGCGATCGAGCTCATGTGCCGGCGGGCGGTGTCCCGGAACGCGTTCGGGAAGTCGCTGGCGCAGCAAGGCGTGGTGCACAACTGGATCGCGGACGCGCGGGTGACGGTGGAGCAGCTTCGGCTCCTGGTGCTGAAGACCGCGTGGCTGATGGACACGGTGGGGAACCGGGGCGCGCACACCGAGATCCAGTCGATCAAGATCGCCACGCCACGGGCGGTGGTGGACATCCTCGACCGGGCGATCCAGCTGCACGGCGCCGGCGGAGTGAGCCAGGACTTCCCGCTGGCGGAGCTGTACGCCGGGGCGCGGACGCTGATGATCGCGGACGGGCCGGACGAGGTGCACCAGCGGTCGCTGGCGCGACGGGAGTTGAAGCGGTACCTGTGATGCGGTGCGGGCGGTGGGGGTGTTCGCCCCCGCCGCCCCGGCTGCCCCCGCTGCCCGCGCCGCCCACGCGTTCCGGTGGGCGGACGGCCGCCCCGGGTTGTGGGCGGGATGTGAAACTTCGCATGGTCTCGTGACCGGCCATCGGGGCAGGGAGCCGTTTTCGGGGGTGGCCGGCCCGGGAATCGTCCTTCTCCGCACCCCGGGCAAGGCCGGTGGTTGCACCGCACACCCGGTCTGCGGGACCGTGCAGCGAGAACAGTCCCGTCTTCGCACAGTGAGGTGTGGGTCGCGCGTAGGGGCCCCGTACCTGACTTCTTCCCCGGCCAGGCCCCGCACCGGTGCGGTGAGCACGGTGAGCGTCGCCTCCGCCCCCTGCCCGGTGGTGGTCCTGGACGCGGACGGGCACATCGCGGAGCTCAACGACGCGGCCGGTGCCCTGCTGCCCGCCGCCCGCCTCGGGCAGCCGCTGTCGTCCCCGGCCTGGCTCGCCGCCGCTGACCGGACCCGGCCCGTCCCGGTCAGCGGGGAGGTGGCCGACCGGTCGTTCTCGGCGCGGCCGTCCGTCCTGGCGGCCGGGACCCCGGTCATGGCCGGCGGCCTCGCCTTTGGTGCCGACGGCCGCTACGCCCGCCTGCTGGGGGCCGACGCAGGCGGGGCGGGGGACCGGCTCGCGGCCGGTCCGCCGGCCCGGCCGGGCCCAGCCCATCAGGCGATCGACGGTCTGCCGCATCGGGGCGACCAGGAGTACACACTGGTCGCCAGGTCCTCCACCCGGCTGGTGCGGGACACCTTCCAGCGCCTGGAGCGGCACATTCCCGCGCTGCGGGCCTACAGCGACGAGCAGCGCGAGCGCACCGCCGAGGACATCGCCCACATCGTGGGCTTCCTGACGGCCGCCCTGTACGTCGACGCCGACGACGTCTTCACCGGCTTCCTCGTGTGGACCACCGAGGTGCTCACCGCCCGCCGGGTGCCGGCGCGCTCGCTGCCGCCGTGCCTGGACCTGCTGGAGGAGCAGCTGCACGACTTCCCGCGCGCCCGCCGGATCCCCGACGCCGGGCGTACGGCGCTCGCCTCCTGCCCCTGCCCCCGAGACGCCGGACGAACCCGTGACCGGCGGTCCGGGCCGCCCGGTACCGAGGAGGGGGCGGCCGCTACGGGCGCAGGGCGCGCAGCAGTAGGTCGGCCAGGTGGTCCGCGACCTGCTGGGGCGTGAGGGGGCCGTCGGGGCGGTACCACGTCGACAGGTGGTGGACCGAGCCGAAGTGGTAGTCGACCACGAGGTCCGCCGGAGTCGCCCGGGAGAAGACGCCCGACTCCTGGCCCTCCTCCACGAGCGCGCGGAAGCGCTCGTGGTAGCGGCGGCGTTCGGCGCGGACCTGCTTGTCCTTCTCGGGGCTGAGGTGGTGCATCGAACGCCAGAAGATCATGGCGTCGTCGAGGTTCTCGATGGTCGTCACCACGACGTCCGCTGCGGCGTGCCGCAGCCGCTTCTCGACCGGCTGGTCGGCACCGGCCACGGCGTCCAGCCGCTCCTGCTGGATGCGCAGCACGCGCGCGTACACCTCGTGCAGCAGGTCGTCCTTGGATCCGAAGTAGTGGTACAGCGCTCCCTTGGTGACGCCGGCCGCCTCGACGATCTCCTGCACCGAGGTACGGTCGTAGCCCTGCTCGGCGAAGAGCCGGGTGGCGGCGGCGAGGAGCCGCTGAGGCACGGGCGTGCCGTCCGAGTCCGTGGTCCTGGGCACTGCCGCCACCTGCCTTTCCGTTCTGTTGTCAGTCGCCGTGCGTACGGGAACGAAGTTCCCGTCGGAGGATCTTCCCACTGGCCGTTTTCGGCAAGTCCGGCAGGATCTCCACCTGACGCGGATATTTGTAGGCGGCCAGTCTCTCCTTGCAGTAGGCGGCGAGTGCATCCGGGTCCGTGTCGGCGTCCGGCCGCAGGCTGATGTAGGCCTTGACCGTCTCCCCGCGATACCCGTCGGGCACCCCCACGACGGCGGCCTCGCGTACCGCCGGGTGCGTGTAGAGGACGTCCTCGACCTCGCGCGGCCACACCTTGAAGCCGGACGCGTTGATCATGTCCTTCTTGCGGTCGACGACGTAGAGCCAGCCCTGCTCGTCCATGAAGCCGATGTCGCCGGTGCGCAGTTCGGTGCCGGGGAACGTGGCGGCGGTGGCGTCGGGGCGGCGCCAGTAGCCGGGCACGACCTGCGGGCCGGCGACGACGATCTCGCCCTGCTCGCCGAAGGGCACCTCCGCGCCGGCGTCGTCGACGATCCGCACGACCGTGTCGGGGCCGGGCAGTCCCACGGCGAGGGTCCCGGACTCGGGGTCGACCGGCGCCTCCAGATGGGGCGGCACCGAGGCGCAGGGCGCGGTGCACTCGGTCAGCCCGTAGCCGTTGCGAATGTACGGTCCGAAACCGGCCCGGAACTTCTCCACCAGTGCGGGCGGCAGCGGGGCGCCGCCGGAGGAGATCACCCGGAAGGAGGAGAAGTGGTCGCGGGTGACGGAGGGGTGGGCCGCCAGCGCCATGAAGGCCGTGGACGGACCGACGGTGTAGTGCGGGCGGTGCTCGGCGAACGCGTCCAGCACGACGCCCGACTCGAAGCGGTAGGCCAGCACGAGGGTGCCCGCGCTGTTCAGGCAGGCTCCGAGCTGGCAGACCATGCCGGTGATGTGGAACAGCGGCGCCAGCGCGAAGTACACCGGCCGCTCGGGCAGTCCGAGCCCGGTCCGCTGGCGCTCGGCGTTGTACATGATGTTGCCGTGCGTGTTGGTGGCGCCCTTGGGCGTGCCGCTCGTGCCCGAGGTGTAGCTGATCAGCGCGACCTCGGCAGGGTCGAGGTCCCGGTCCTCGGGCGCCTGGTGTCCGGCCCGCGCGACGGTTGTCAGGTCGTCGGCGTCCGGGGCCTGCGGCAGGCGTTCGAAGGTGAGCACGCGCGTGTCGCCGCGGCTCTGGAAGTCCAGTTCGCACCCGGTGAGCACGATCCGCACGGGCGAGTCCGCCGCCGTCTCGCGCAGATACGACTCCCAGGCCCGGTCCGAGCAGATGAGCGCGGCGACCTCTCCGTCGCGCAGGACGTGGGCCACCTCGCCCGACTTGTACATGGGATTGACGGGCACGACGACCGCGCCCGCCTTCCACGCGCCCAGCAGGGCGAGCACGAAGTGCGGGGAGTTCTGCAGTAGTACCGCGACCCGGTCGCCGCGCCGGAGGCCGCGGGCCGCCAGGTGCCCGGCGACGGAGTCGCTGAGCTCGTCGGCCTCCCGGTAGGTCAGCCGGCCGTCGAAGTAGGCCAGGAAGTCGCTGTCGGGCGTCTCGGCCACGGCGGCGCGCAGGGCGTGCACGAGGGAGGCGGCCGGGCTGATCGCGCCCTTCTGGGCGTCGCTGAGCAGGCCGAGCCAGGGCTTGGCCGCGTAACGGGACTCGGTCACCGGGCCTCCTCCCACTGCTGCTGGATGCGGTTCATGCCGGACAGCCAGCGGTCGGGATCACCGGCCCGGGCCTGGTGGTAGGCGGCGACCTCGGGGTGCGGCAGGATCAGGAACCGGTCCTCCTCGATGCCCTGGAGCAGGGCGTCCGCGACGGCCTCCGGCTCGATGGCGGTCGGCTGGAGCACCAGGTCGCCCGCGCTGCCGGTGGCGGCCAGCATGTCGGTGCGCACGCCCTGCGGGCAGATCGCGTGGACCTTCACGCCCCGGTGCCGGTAGGTCAGGGACAGCCACTCGGCGAAGGCGAGCGCGCCGTGCTTGGTGACGGCGTAGGGCGCCGCCCCGATCATGGTGAGCAGCCCGGCGGCGGACACGGTGGAGACGAACCGGCCGCTGCCGCGCTCCAGCCAGGCGGGCAGCAGGGCGTGGGCGGCCCGGACGTGTGCCATCACGTTCACGTCCCAGGAGGCGGCCCAGGCCGTCTCGTCCAGCGGCCCGCCGGCCGTCCCGCCCTCGAAGGCGACACCGGCGTTGGCGCAGTAGACGTCGACGGTGCCGCCGAGTGCGTCCCGGGCGTCATCGACGATCGCGGAGGCGTCGCCGGGCAGGGCGATGCCGTCGATCTCGTCCGCGACGCCCTTGGCCCGCCCGGAGTCCAGGTCGTTCACCACGACCCGGGCGCCTTCCGCGGCGAAGCGCCGGGCGAGCGCGGCCCCGATCCCGCCTCCGGCCCCCGTGACAACGACTCCGGCCCCTTGAAAGGCTCCCACCATCGGTCTCCTCATTCGCGGATCGGCTACGGCGCCAGACTAACCGGTCGGTATGTTTCAAGGAAGGGGCAATCGCAACAGGCCTTAGGGGCGCGGGGAACTGCGCGATCGGCCACCACGTAGCGGCACAAACCGGATCACGGAGGCCACTCATGCGCCCTTCCAGACGGACCTTACTCACAGCGGCCACTGCGGCAGCCGCATCGCTCACCCCCACCACCGCCGAAGCCCGGCGCCACCGGCGAACCGGCTTCGAGAACCTCGCCGCGTCCGGTTACGAACCCCTGCGCGGGCAGCGCATCGGCATCGTCACCAACCCCACCGGCATCACCCGCGACGCCCGGCACATCGTCGACGTCATGCACGCGGACACCCGAGTGGATCTGAGGGCCGTCTTCGGCCCCGAGCACGGCTTCCGCGGCACCGCCCAGGCCGGCGGTTCCGAGGGCCGTCACGACGACCCGGCGACCGGCCTGCCGGTCTACGACACGTACCTCAAGAGCGGCCGGCCGCTCGCCGACGTCTTCACCGCGTCCGGCGTCGACACGGTCGTCTTCGACATCCAGGACGTCGGCGCCCGCTTCTACACGTACATCTGGACGCTGTACGACTGCATGGAGGCAGCCCGGCTCGCCGGCAAGCGGTTCGTCGTGCTGGACCGGCCCAACCCGGTGACCGGCCGGGCGGCCCTCGGCCCGGTCCTGCACAAGGAGTTCGCCACCTTCGTCGGGCGGCAGCCCATCGCCCAGGCCCACGGGATGACCGTCGCCGAGCTGGCGCGGCTGTTCAACGGGGAGTTCCTGACCGAGCCCGTGCCGCTGGAGACCGTGCCGATGTCGGGCTGGAAACGGTCGGACTTCTACGACGCCTCCGGACTGCCCTGGGTGCCGCCGAGCCCCAACATGCCGACGCCGGAGACGGCCCTGGTGTACTCGGGGACGTGCCTGTTCGAGGGCACGAACCTGTCGGAGGGGCGCGGCACGACCCGGCCGTTCGAACTGCTGGGCGCGGAGGGCGTCGACCGGCGCTGGGCGGCCGCCGCGAACGAACTCGCCCTGCCCGGGGTGCGGTTCAGGGAGGCCTACTTCGCGCCCACGTTCTCGAAGTTCCAGGGGAAGACGGTCGGCGGTGTGCAGGTGCATGTGCACGACCGGGCCGCGTTCGATCCGGTCCGCACGGGGATCGCCCTGCTCGTCACCGCCAAGCGGGTCTGGAGCGGCTTCGCCTGGCGCCCGGACAACTGGATCGACAAGCTCACCGGCTCCGCGCGCGTGCGCACGATGATCGACGCGGGTGCGGACACCGACGAGGTGGTGGCCGGGTGGCAGGAGGACCTGGCGGCGTTCCGGAGGATGCGGCGGAAGTACCTCCACTACCGCTGAGCCGAATGCGCCCGTGACGTATGGCCAAGCTCCCCCGTTGGCAGGACGATGCGCCCACATCGTGGCGTCACCCGGGGACCAGGGGGCCTGTCATGGCAGATCCGGCGATGAGTGTGACTCCCTACTGGGAGGTGGCCTTCGACGCGGACGGGGACCCGGAGGGCCGCCGGCGCGACCGGCTGCTCGCCGGGGTGACCGAGCGGGGCGTGCGCGACCTGATCGTCTTCGCGCACGGCTGGAACACCGACCGCTCGGGCGCGACCCGTCTCTACGACCGCTTCTTCGCGCCCCTGCCGCGGCTGGCCCCGGCGGCCCGGATCGGCTACGTCGGCGTGCTGTGGCCGGCGATGCGGTTCTCCGACGAGCCGATCCCGGACTTCCCCAGGGCCGTGGCGGCCGAGCCGCCGAGGCGCCCGGTGCTGGACAAGGACACGCGTCACGCCCTGCTGGACACCTTCCCGGGCCGGGCGATCCTGGTCGACCAGATCGCCCGGCTGCTGGAGCAGCAGCCGCCGGAGGAGGCCGAGCTGGAGGAGTTCGGGCGGCTGGTGCGGACACTGGTGGAGGTGGTGGCGCCCGGGCCGCAGGCGTTGTTCGCCGCGGACACGGTGGCGGAGGGCGTGCCGCAGAGCGAGCCGGAGATGTTCGCCGGGTCGTCGGCGGCGGCCTGCGAGGAGTTCGCGCGGGCACTGGCGGAGCTGGAGGCGCCCGGGCCGCGGCAGGGGTTCAGGATCCCCAACCCCTGGGACGGTGCGCACGAACTGCTGCGGCAGGCCACGTACTACGCGATGAAGCGGCGCGCGGGGACCGTCGGGGAGCGCGGGCTCGGCCGGGTCGTCGGACAGCTCGCTCAGGCGGCGCCGGAGGTGCGGGTGCACCTGGTCGGGCACAGCTTCGGCGCGCGGCTGGTGTCGTTCGCGCTGCGGGGCCTGCCCGAGGGCGTGCGCACGGTGAAGTCGGTGACGCTGCTCCAAGGCGCCTTCTCGCACTACGCGTTCGCGGCCCGGCTGCCGCACGACGCCCGGGCGGGAGGGGTGCTCCAGGGACAGCAGAACCGCGTCGACGGGCCCCTGGTGTGCTGCCACTCCCGGCACGACGCGGCCCTGGGGACGATGTATCCGCTGGCCTCGCGGATGGCGGGCGACAGCCGCTCGGCTGCGGAGCCGGTCATGGGGCGGGTCCTGGGCGCCAAGTGGGGCGCTATGGGTTACGACGGAGTGCAGGCCGTGCCGGGCACGCGCACTTACACCCTCGCCGAGGCCCTGGAAGCGAAGCTGCCCGCCTCGGGGTGCGTGAACGTCGACGCGGCGGCGGTGGTCAGACGCGGCGGGCCGCCGGCCGGCGCGCACAGCGACATCCTGCACGCGGAACTGGCCCGGCTGGTCCTGGCGGCGGGCCGGGTTCGCTGACCCGCCGCCGGGCAAGGCGCCACCGGTACGAGGCGAGACCCGCCGCCGGGCAAGGCGTCACCGGTGTGAGGTGAGACCCGCCGCCAGGCAGCGCGTCACCGGTGTGAGCTGAGACCCACCGCCAGGCAGCGCGTCACCGGTGTGAGCTGAGACCCACCGCCAGGCAGCGCGTCACCGGTGTGAGGTGAGACCCGCCGCCAGGCAGGGCGTCACCGGTGTGAGGTGAACTCCACGACCTGCTGGTAGGTCGGCCGGTTCTGCCAGCCGATCTTGCCGTGCTTGATGCCGCCGAGGGTGCGGTGGTTGATCGAGTCGGCGCACCACTGGTCGCCCGCCGGGCACACGTCGTCGCCGGGGTAGACCTGGGCCGCCGTCTTGCCGGCCGCCGCCTTCAGGGTGCTGACGAGGGTGTCCCGGCAGGCGGCGAGGCTGCCGTCGCCGCAGTAGGTGCGCGCCAGCGGTCCCTTCACCTGCTCACCGAGGACCGCGCGGACGTCCTTGTCGACGTAGCTCCACCAGCCGTACTGGAAGGAGCTTCCCGCGTGCGATCCGGTCGGGCCGTGGGCGGCCGACGGGGACTCGTCGACGGGGAGGTTGGCGGTCATGGCCTCGTAGAGCCCGCTGCCGAGGCCGGGTTCGAACTCGGCCTTGACCAGCAGCGGCCACCAGGCGTCGAGGATGCGGATCGCGTCGGCGTCGGCGTACTTCTTCGAGCCGGCGGCGGTCTCCGTACGCTTGCCCCCCGCGGCGGCCCAGGCCTGGAGTCTGCTCACGGCGGCCGCGACGGCGGGGTCGGTGACGGGCGAGCTGTTGACGACCTTCAGGAGCTTGGGCAGGACGTCCTCGGCCCGCAGGTCCGTCAGTCCGGCGTCGGCCATGGCCTTCACGAGAGCGGCCCGGGTCACCCCGCCCTGCTGGACGAGCTTCTTCACCCGGTCCTCCAGGAGGTTGCCGCGGTGCACGGACCCGTTGCCCCAGGGGGCGGTCGTGTAGTCCCTGGCCTGCTTGTTGTTCCAGGAGACGTAGTAGTCCTGGTCGACGGAGTTCGGGTGCGCGGAGGGCGGGGTGTAGTCGGCCGTGTTGGTCGCCGGGTCCCAGCCGCGCCACTCGTACGCCGGCCGGGCCCACGCCGGGAACTCGGCGTCCACGCCGGCCGCGCGCACCGGGTTGTCGCCGCTGTTGTAGTACGCGGTGTGCTCGGAGTCGGCGTAGAACCAGTTGAAGGTGTAGTTGATGTGCTGCACGGCCTTCTGGAAGGTGTCCGGGCCCTTGACGTAGTCCGGGTCGTTCAGCATCTGGAAGCCGATGATGGAGTCG
Organism: Streptomyces qaidamensis; assembly: GCF_001611795.1. Classification (NCBI taxonomy): domain Bacteria; kingdom Bacillati; phylum Actinomycetota; class Actinomycetes; order Kitasatosporales; family Streptomycetaceae; genus Streptomyces; species Streptomyces qaidamensis. The sequence goes on from NZ_CP015098.1 coordinate 1,949,815, forward strand.
GCCTCGTGCAGGAAGGACGAGCGCAGCGTGGTGTAGGCGACCTTCTTGCCGCCGACCGTCGCGCGGTACTCGACGGGTCCGTACTTCGTGCGCCAGACGCGCATGGTGTACGAGCCCGCGGCGGTGCCGTCGGCGACCGTGGGCTTCCAGGTGTTCTTCTGCTCGATCTTCTCCATCGGCGTGCAGGTGCCGCGGTACAGGTAGTGGTAGTCGTCCTGGCACAGTTCGACGGCGTAGGAGTCGATGATGTCCTGGCCGGAGGTCGTGGCGCTCCACGCGTAGTCCTGGCCGCGACCGAGCTCGACGTACATGCTCAAGCCCGCGAAGGAGGCGCCGCGGGCGCTGATGCCCGGGCCCTGGATCTCCTGGAGGAGCAGCAGCTGGGGGGCGAAGTAGCCGGTCTGCGGGCCGAACACGGCGACGGGGTGGCCGCTCGCGGTGTGCTTGCCGCTGACGACGAGGGCGTTGGACATGCCGCGCTTGGCGGACGACGTGGCGGTCTTGGCGGCTTCGCCGGACGCGCCGGTCGCGGAGGCCGTGGTGGCGCTGCCGGTGCGGTCGTACACGAGCGGCTCCGGCTTCACCGAGCCCGCGTCGGGCAGGGCCGTGCCCTGCGGGTCGGCGGGCTTGGTCCCGTACGGGAAGCTGCCGGCGTGCTGGGTGAGGACGGCCTCCGGGTCGTTGCGCATCCGGAAGGACTCCCAGACCTTGGTGCCCTCGGCGACGCCGTACTTGTCCTGGGCGGCCATGAGCGAGAGGGCGTTGTTCACCTCGCCGCCTCCGCCCGAGCCGAACAGCGCGCCGATGACGGAGGCCAGCGCGACCAGGTCGGTGATCTTGAAGTGCTCGATCGTGCCGGCGTTGGTGACTGAGTCCTTGTGGCCGGTGAGTACGTATTCACCCGGGAAGGTACGCCCCTTGTCGGAGGCGTCGATGTAGGCGTTGATGCCGTCGAGGTAGGCCTTGACGTCGGCGAGGGCCTGCTTGCCGCGCTCGCCGTTGGTGGCGACGGCGTTGTCGATCTGCGCCTGAAGATCGGCCTCGGTGTACGGGGCGTGCCGCCAGAACTGCTGTTCCAGGCCCTGGTTGGAGGGCGCACCGCCCGCGAAGGAGGTCAGCTGCCCGCGCCCGACGTGCCGGAAGACGTCCATCAGCCACAGCCGGTCCTGGGCCGCCGCGTAGCCGGCGCCGAACTCCGTGCCGTACCGGGTGGTACCGGTGATGTGCGGCACACCGGTCTTCTTGTCCCGGACGATCGTCACGTCACCGCGTCCGGCGGGCTTGAGGCTGGAGGCGACCTGGTCGGCGGGGACGCCGAAGGAGGCGTCGTTGAAGAAGGTGTTGATCTTGTCGTTGGTGAGGCCGGGGTAGCCCTTGGCGAGGTTGGCGTAGGGCCCGAGCTGGTCCTCGGCGTGCTCGGGCTGGGTGCCGAAGGCCTGGTTGAGGAGGATCTGGGCGAGGGTGGCGTTGCCGTTCTGGCCGGGCGGGAGGATGTCCGAACACTGGTTTCCGCAGTGGTCGTTCGCCGCGGCCGTGGCCTGCGCGGTCGCTGTTTCCGAGGCGGCGGCCGGGGCAAGCGGCGACAAGAGACCTGCAATCAGTGCGCATACCGAAGCTGTCTTCAGGAACCCGGGGATTCCGCTGGGAGTTCTCATTCTGTCGAGAACGGTGCGTGGGGCACGCCGTGGCATGGGGGGGCTCCTCCCGACGGGGGTGGGCCGGATGTTACCGCCGGTATCCCCCGGCTTGAAGATGAACAAGCGTCACTTTTTGAAGTCGGCACAACAGACACACGGACCACGGCAGTCGGTTCGCGAGCCTCTCGGGGCCGCTTATGGAGGCCATTTGAAATCGGATGGAGCCGATTCGCTTGTCGATACGTCTATTCGGCGACGTCCGTTCGACGACGCCGAAGTGACCGGATTACAGGTGCAGGTGCAGGTGTGACGGAGGTGCAGGACGATGGCCGGTTTCCGGAGTCTGGCGAGACAGGTCCGCGATCCGCGGTGCGATCTGGCCTTGCGGCGCTATTCGCTGCGTAAGTGCCTTGAGAGGTTCGCCCCTTACGGACACAGGGCGACCTGGGACCATCTGTGCTCCCGGGCAGGGTTCGGTCCCGAGGACCGCTCCCCCGATCCGGTGCGGCTCGTGGCCGCACTGGACGAGCTGGAGGAGGCACGGGCGGTCTGGCTGGCCTACGAGGTCGAGTTCGCCGAGCGCCGCAAGAAGGAGAAGCACGACGGGCTGCGCAGGCCGGGCAGCGTGGACGACTGGCACCGGATGACCTGGGGCGGCTTCGGTGTGGCGTGGTGCGACGATCCGGCGGTCCATCCCCGTGAACCGCTGGCCGAGGTGCTGCGCCGGCTGATCGCCGCACTGGAGCGCGAGCCGGGCTCGGCCTGCCCGGTGTGCGGCGGGGAGCAGCTCATGTGGAGGTACGACCTGGACCACGAACCCTCGTCCGGTCCGGTCTGCACGGACTGCGGAATTCTGGTGCCGCGTCCCGTGCTCACGCCCGAGTCCCTGGCGTACGCCCGGCGGGCGAGGCTGCTGGTGTCGGCTTGACGGATGCGGGTGCGCGGGGGGTGCGCCGGGGATGCCGCACCCCCACTGTCGGTGGTGACTGGCACCATCGACGCCATGATGCAGGTGTGCCTGAACGGTTCGCGGACGGCCGCTGACGGTGTGGCCGTGCCGCTGACACCCGAGTCGATGGCCGGCTCGGCCGCCGGGGCCGTGGCCGCCGGGGCGAGGGACCTCCACGTCCATCCCAAGACCCCGTGCGGGCAGGACACGTTGTCGCCGCGGGTGCTCGCGGTGACGCTGTCGGCGATCCGGGCACGGGTGCCGGTGCCGGTCGGTGTGACCACGGGCGCGTGGGCGGAGCCGGACCCCGCCGCCCGGCTGGAGCGGATACGCGCGTGGACGGTGCTGCCCGACCACGCCTCGGTCAACTGGCACGAGCCGGGGGCGGAGGAGACGGCCGCGCTGCTCATGGAGCGCGGAGTGGGTGTGGAGGCCGGCATCTGGTCCGGGACGGACGGCGCGGAGCGGTTCGCCGCCTCGCCGCTCGGGCCGAAGGTGCTGCGGGTCCTGGCGGAGGTGACGGACACGGATCCGCAGGGCGCCGTGTCGTCCGCGCACGCGCTGCTGTCCGGCATCGGGACCGCCCACGGCCGGCCTGTCCTGCTGCACGGCGAGGACGGGGGCGCCTGGCCGGTGCTGCGCCTCGCGGGCCGGCTGGGCCTGGCCACCCGGATCGGACTGGAGGACGTCCTGGTCCTGCCGGGAGGGGAACCGGCGAGGTCGAACGGAGAACTGGTCGCGGCCGGGCTGGCGGAGTACGAGACGGCCCGGTCGGGCGTTACCGACCGCCCCGGTCGACCATCAGGCGCGAGCCCGTGAGGCGTTCGCCGAAGACGTCGTCCGGGTTGGACAGGACGCAGTTGTCCAGGGAGAGACACCCGCAGCCGATGCAGTCGGTGAGGTGGTCCCGGAGGCGGTTCAGCTGATTGATGCGTTCTTCCAGTTCGGTGCGCCAGACCTCGGAGAGGTGCGCCCAGTCCTCCCGGGTGGGGGTGCGCTCCTCGGGAAGTTCGGCGAGTGCGTCGCGAATCGTCGCCAGAGGGATGCCGACCCGTTGCGCGGCCCGGATGAAGGCGACCCGGCGGAGCGTGTCGCGGGAGTAGCGACGCTGGTTGCCCGCGGTCCGGCGGCTGCTGATCAGGCCCTTGGACTCGTAGAAGTGCAGGGCGGAAACGGCGGCGCCGCTGCGCGCCGCGAGCTGGCCGACCGTGAGCTCATGGATCTTCTCTGGGATCTGGGGCACCCCTCGAACCCTACCGAGTCCGTTGACACAGCTCGCACGGCCGACCATGCTAAGCAGTCGCTTAGACAGTGAGCGCGCAGACCCCCTGCACACGAGAGGCCTGGAAGACATGGCAGAGCCGAGGATCTTCACGTCCGTCGACGACCTGAAGTCGGCGGTGGGCGAACAACTGGGGTACACCGACTGGCTCGACATCGACCAGAAGCGGATCGACCTCTTCGCGGAGGCCACCGGTGACCACCAGTGGATCCACGTCGACCCGGAGAAGGCCGCCGCCGGCCCCTTCGGCACCACCATCGCGCACGGCTATCTGACCCTGTCGCTGCTGCCCCTCTTCGGACCGCAGCTGATCGCCGTCGAGGGCGTGAAGATGGGCGTCAACTACGGCACGAACAAGGTGCGTTTCCCCGCCCCGGTCCCCGTCGGCTCCCGCCTGCGCGCCACCGCGGCGATCAGCGCCGTCGAGGAGGTGCCGGGCGGCGTCCAGGTGGCCGTCGCCTTCAGCGTCGAGCGCGAGGGCGGCGACAAGCCGGTCTGCGTCGCCGAGTCGGTGGCGCGCTACTACCTCTGAGGCGGGGCCGCCGGACCTCAGACCGCCGGGCCCTGGGCCCCGACCATGCGCAGCACCAGCTCGGCGTACAGCTCGCCGACCTGCTCCGGCGTGCGGGGCCCGTCGACGTTGAACCACCGCGCGACGTCGATGCAGAGCGACAGCACGGCCAGCGTGGTGCCGTGCACGTCGATGACCTCGAACTCGCCGGACCGCGCGCCCTCCTCGATGATCCCGCGCACCTCGCCGTCGACCTGGCGGCGCAGTGCGAGGATCTCGGCGCGGGCGTCGGGCCCGAGGGACTCCAGCTCGTACTGCACGACCCGCGCGGTGGTCCGCCCGCCCGCGTGCCAGCGGACGAAGGAGCTCACCGCGTCGGCGAGCCGCTCGGTGGCGCTGCCCTCGCGGCGGGACGCCGTCCGCAGGATCTCCAGGGCCTTCTCGTGCCCGATCCTGCTGATGCGGTGCAGCAGCTCTTCCTTGGTCTTGTAGTGGATGTAGAGCGCGGCCGGGCTCATCCCGGCGCGACCCGCGATGTCGCGGGTCGTCGTGGCGTGGTAGCCGCGCTCGGCGAAGGCCTCCACCGCGGCGATCAGCAGCCGCCGCGCCGCGTCGGGCGTGACCTCGCCCCACGCCTGCGCCTCGCCGCCGGCCGTATCCTCCGCCGTACTCATCGCTCGCCCCTCTCCACTGGCAGGAGGAACACCATACCGCCGAAGGTGAGCGAGCGCTTAGTGTGGCCGCTCAGCGCTTCTCGAAGGGGGCGTACGAGGGGGCCGCACCGTCCTGCCGGTCCCGGATCACCTTGGCCAGGGTGAAGGAGGACGTGACCAGGTACAGGACGGCGATCGCGAGGAAGGCCCGCACCCAGGCGTCGGCGCTGAGCTGGTAGATGCCGATCGCGGTGGCCGCCATGGCGACGGCGAAGGAGGCGACGGCCTGGCCGTAGAAGGCGGCCGTGTTCTGCTGCTTGCCCGGTGTGTCACTCATGGGGGAAAGCATCGGCGGACGTGGCCCGCGCCACATCCGCCGAAGTACTCAGACACGTACTCAGAACGCCGAGACGCCGGTCAGCGCCCGCCCGATGACCAGCTTCTGGATCTGGCTCGTGCCCTCGTAGAGGGTCATGACGCGGGCGTCCCGCAGCAGCTTGCCCGCCGGGTACTCGTCGATGTAGCCGTAGCCGCCGAACACCTGGAGCGCGTTGTTGGCGGCGCGGACGGCGGCCTCCGAGGCGAACAGTTTGGCCTTGGACGACTCGACGGCGAACGGCTGCCCCCGGTCGATCAGGTCGGCGACCCGCCAGGTGAGCAGGCGCGCGGCGTCCACGTCGAGGGCGATGTCGCTGAGCAGCTCCTGGACCAGCTGGTGATGGGCGATGGTCCTGCCGAACTGCTCGCGCTCCCCCGCGTAGCGCACGGCCGCGTCGAGGGCGGCCTGGGCTATGCCGACACAGCCCGCTGCGACCGACATCCGGCCCTTGGCGAGAGCCGACATGGCGATGGAGAAGCCCTTGCCCTCCTCCCCCAGCAGGGCGGAGGCCGGCACGCGTACGTCTTCCAGGGCGAGTTCGGCCGTGGCCTGGCCGCGCAGCCCGAGCTTGCCGTGGATGGTGCGGCGGGTCAGGCCGGGCGTCTCGGCCGGGACGAGAAAGGCGGAGACGCCCTTGTGGCCCGGGGCGTCCGTGGAGCGGGCGAAGAGCAGGACGACGTCGGCCCAGGTGCCGTTGGTGATGAACGTCTTGGTGCCGTTGAGGACGTAGTCGTCGCCGTCCCGTACGGCCCGGGTCACCAGGTTGCCCGCGTCCGAGCCCGTGCCCGGCTCGGTCAGGCCGAAGCAGCCGATCGACGCGCCGGAGGTCAGCCCGGGCAGCCAGCGCCGCTTCTGCTCCTCGCTCCCCCAGGCGGCGACGGTCTTGGCGACCAGCCCGAGGGAGACGGAGACGATGCCGCGCACGGACGAGTCGCCCCGGCCCAGCTCCTCCGTGACCAGGCAGTACGCAAGGTGGTCACCCCCGGAGCCGCCGTACTCCTCGTCGATCGTCAGGCCCAGGAAACCGACCTCCCCGAGCTTCTTGACGATCGCCCGGTCGACCTCCTCGGCGCGGTCCCAGGCGATGACGTGCGGGGTGATCTCGCGCTCCACGAAGTCCCGCGCGAGCTGCCGGACAGCGCTCTGCTCCTCGCTGAGCTCCAGATTCACCACAGGTCACCCCATTGAAAGCCGGACATTTAAATTAGCACTGCTAGTTTACAGCGTAGCCCTACTATGTGCGCCATGGCCCGACCGCGCAAGCCCCTGCTCAGCACCGACCGGATCGTCGAGGCGGCCCGCGCGCTCGTGGACGCGGAGGGTCTGGCCGCCGTCTCCACACGGCGGCTCGCCGCCGAACTGGGGGTCAGCGGGCCCTCTCTGTACAACCACTTCCGCACCAAGGACGAGATCCTGGAGGCGGTCGCCGACTCGGTGAGCGGCCAGGTGGACCTGTCGATGTTCCAGGACGGCCGGGACTGGCGGACCGCGCTGCACGACTGGGCCGTCTCCTACCGGGCCGCCCTGCGCGACCACCCGAACATCGTCCCGGTGCTGGCCCGCGGCCCCGGCCGCCGCCCGGCCGGACTGCGCCTGGCGGACGCCGTCTACGGCGCGATGGTCGCCGCGGGATGGCCGCCCGCGCAGGCCACGTCCATCGGCGCGCTGATGCGCTACTTCGTGATGGGCTCCGCCCTCGGCTCCTTCGCCGGGGGATTCGTGGACGACGCGAGCGCCTACGACCCCGCCGACTACCCCCATCTCCAGCAGGCCCACCTCCTCGCCGAGCAGCAGGAGAAGATCGACGAGCGCGCCTTCGAGACCGGTCTGACGGCCCTGCTGGACGGGCTGGCGCGGCAGTACGAGCAGGTGCGGCGTACGGCGTAGCGACGCTTCGGCGACCGCCGAACCGTCCGTGTCCCATGCTGGGGACATGACGACGAGGGATCCCCGGGCCACGGCCCTGGCCCGGTTCGCCGCGCTGTTCGCGGACGAGACCCGGGCCGCCTGCCTGCTGGCGCTGCTCGACGGCCGGGCCTGGACCGCGGGCGAGCTGGCACGGCACGCGGGGGTGGCCGCCTCGACGCTGAGCGAGCACCTGGGCCGGCTCGTCACGGGTGGGCTGCTCACCGAGGATCGGCAGGGCCGGCACCGCTACGTCCGGCTGGCCGACGCCCGGATCGCCCAGCTGGTGGAGGATCTCGCCTCCCAGGTCCCGCCGGGCACCGCCGTACGGCCGCGGAACCTGCGGGAGTCGAACGCAGGGTCGGCGATGGCCCGGGGCCGCACGTGTTACGACCATCTCGCCGGGCGGCTCGGCATCGCGGTCACCGACGCGCTGACGGCCCGCGGGCTGCTGCAGCAGGAGACGGGGTTCGCGCTCACCGACGCGGGGACGGCGTGGTTCGTCTCGGCCGGTATCGCCCTCGACCGGCAGAGTCGGCGGCCGCTCGCCCGGGCCTGTCTCGACTGGACCGAACGCCGGCCCCATCTCGCGGGCGTCGCGGGCGCGGCGCTGTGCCGGCACGCCCTGGACACGGGCTGGTGCGTGCGCATCGGCTCGGAACGGGCCGTGAAGGTGACGGCGGCCGGCGAGCGCGCCCTGTGGGACCTGCTGGGGGTGGAGGCGATGGCGTTGCGGTAGCCGCGCACGCCGCCCCTCCGACCGGGCACTGCGCCCTGGGACCGCGCCCGGCACTTCCTACCCGGCACGACACCCCGGCCAACCCGCACCGCACCCATCCGACCCAGCACGACACCCCGGCCAACCCGCACCGCACCCATCCGACCCAGCACGACACCCCGGCCAACCCGGCACGGCGCCCCTGCGGCCGCGCAAGGCGCCCCCGTCCGAAATCCGCGAGCCTTCGGGGCCCTTCCCCTCCTAGCCTCTGGAGCATGATGTCGAACAACTCCCCGTCCCGTCCCGGCCGCCGGGCGGAGCTGCTCGCCGCCGGCGCGGCGGCGGTCACCGTCGTGCTGTGGGCGTCCGCCTTCGTCTCGATCCGCAGCGCCGGTGACGCGTACTCACCCGGCGCGCTGGCGCTCGGGCGGCTGCTGGCCGGGGCGCTGACGCTGGGGGTGATCTGCCTGCTGCGGCGGGAAGGGGTGCCGCCGCGCTCGGCCTGGCGCGGGATCGCGATATCGGGAGTGCTGTGGTTCGGCTTCTACATGGTCGCCCTCAACTGGGGCGAGCAGCAGGTCGACGCGGGTACGGCCGCCCTGGTCGTGAACACCGGGCCGATCCTGATCGCGCTGCTCGGTGCCCGGCTGCTCGGCGACCCGATGCCGCCGCGGCTGCTGGCGGGGATGGCCGTGTCGTTCGCCGGAGCCGTGACGGTGGGCCTGTCGATGTCGGGCGAGGGCGGGTCCTCGGTGCTCGGGGTGGTGCTGTGCCTGCTGGCGGCGATCGCGTACGCCGGTGGCGTCGTGGCGCAGAAGCCGGCGCTGGGCTCGGCGAGCCCCTTGCAGGTGACGACGTTCGGGTGCCTGGTCGGCGCGGTGCTGTGCCTGCCGTTCGCGGGGCAGCTCGTCCAGGAGGCCGGTGACGCCCCGGCTTCCGCGACGCTCAACATGCTCTACCTGGGCGTCTTCCCGACCGCCCTCGCCTTCACGACGTGGGCGTACGCGCTGTCCCGGACGACCGCGAGCCGGATGGGCGCGACGACGTACGCGGCGCCCGCACTGGTCGTCCTGATGTCGTGGCTGTTCCTCGGCGAGGTACCGGGGCTGCTCACGCTGGTGGGCGGGGTGCTGTGCCTGGCCGGGGTGGCGGTGTCGCGGTCGCGGGCCGCGGCCCGGAACGCGGCTCCGGGAGCGGTTCCGGAGCCGCGGTCCGAGCAGGCCGGGGACTCAGCTCGTTGACCCGGCCTTCGTCTCCGGCCCGGTCTGTGCCTCCGCCGCACGTGCCCGGTCCGCGAGGATCTTGATCGACATCAGTGCGATCACCGAGAGCACGATGATGTACCCGGACACGGCCATCGACGTGCCCGTCGCCTCCAGGAGCAGCACCATCATGAAGGGCGCGAGCCCGCCGCCCGCGACGGCCGCGATCTGGTAGCCGAGGGAGGCGCCGGTGTAGCGCATCTCGGGCGTGAACAGCTCGGCGAACAGGGCGGCCTGGGGGCCGTACATGATGCTCAGGAAGCAGCTGGCGACGAACGTGCCGACCGCGAGCCACAGCAGTGATCCGGTGTCGATCAGCAGGAAGAGCGGTACGGCCCACAGCGCGATGCCCACGGCACCGAGGGCGTAGATGCGGATGCGGCCGACGCGGTCGGAGAGCGCGGCGGAGGCCGGGATCAGCACCAGCTGGGTGAGGCTGACGCAGAGCGAGACGGTGAGCACCGCGCTCTTCTTCATGTCCAGCTCGCGGGTCGTGTAGTCGAGGACGCCGGTGATGAGGATGTAGAAGGTGGCGGTGTTCACGGCGAAGGAGCCGCCGGCCAGGAACACCGTGCCCAGGTGGCCGCGCAGGATCGTACGCAGGGGCGAGTTCTGCTCGGACTTCTCCTTCTCGGCGAGCGCCCGTTCGGCCTCCCGGAACGCCGGGGTCTCCTCGACGCGCGTGTGGATGTACCAGGCGAGCCCCAGGACCAGCAGGCCGACCAGGAACGGCACGCGCCAGCCCCAGGACGCGAACGCCGAGTCGGTGGTGAGGGCGCCGGCCAGCAGGAAGACGGTGTTGGCGGTGACCACGCCGATGGGGACGCCGAGCTGGACGACGCTGCCGTAGACGCCGCGCTTGCCCTCCGGGGCGTACTCGGTGGCCAGGAGCATCGCGCCGCCCCACTGGGCGCCGACGGCGACGCCCTGGGCGACGCGCAGCAGGACGAGCAGGATCGGGGCGGCGACGCCGATGGTTTCGTAGGTGGGCAGCAGGCCGATGCCGGTGGTGGCGACGCCCATCAGGGTGAGCGCGAGGACGAGCATCGGCTTGCGGCCGCGCTTGTCGCCGAGGTGTCCGGCGACGATGCCGCCGATGGGCCGGGCGAGGAAGCCGACGGCGAAGGTGGCGAACGAGGCGAGGACGCCTGCCGTGGTGCTGCCGGCGGGGAAGTAGAGGTCGCCGAGCACGAGGGCGGCGGCGATGCCGAAGACGAAGTAGTCGTACCACTCGACGGCCGAGGCGAGCGCCGCCGCGGTGGCCACGCGACGGCGGTTGCCGACGGCGGGCGTGGTCGTGGCGGGCTGAGCGGAAGGTGCCGTGTCCATGCGGTGCACGCTCCGGGGGGTGCGGGGGACGGAACGGGGGGTGGCTTGAGTTCCGGGGAACGTACTGACCGGACGGTATGTACGTCAACGGGTCGCGCACCAGGACTTTTGCCTGTACTTGGCATTGACCACGGGCCCGGGCATGCCGAAGACCCCGGCCGCGCGGGGGCCGGGGTACCGGACGATTCGGGCCTAGAAGACGACCAGGGCCCGGCCGCCCTTGCCCGCCAGCATGTTCTCGAAGGCCGCCGGAATGCCGTCCAGGGAGATGTGTTCCGTCACCAGCGCGCTCAGGTCGAGGCGGCCCGCCCGGATGTGTTCGGCCAGGACGGGGAGGTCCCGGGCCGGGTCGGAGTTGCCGTAGACGCAGCCGGAGAGGGTGCGGCCCCAGTGGAAGATCTCCAGGGCGTTGAAGGTGACCTGCTGGTCCTTGCCGCCGATGCCGACGACCGTGGTGCGGCCGCCGCGGCGGGTGGAGTCCCAGGCCGTGCGGATGGTGACCGCGCGGCCGGCGCACTCCACGGCGACGTCGACGCCCTGCTTGCCGGTGAGGCCGCGGATCTCGCGGGCGGTGGTGTCGGAGGCGACGACGTAGTCGGTGGCGCCGGCCGCCTTGGCCAGTTCCTCCTTCTCGGCGGACACGTCCACCGCGACGATCTTCGAGGCACCCGCGATCCGGGCGGCCTGGAGGGCGGCGAGGCCCACTCCCCCGACGCCGAACACCGCGACGGTCTCACCCCGCCGGACCCGGGCCGAGTGGTGGACGGCGCCGTAGCCGGTGAGGACGGCGCAGCCGAGCAGGGCCGCGTCGGTGAGCGGGACGCCGTCGGGGACGGGCAGCACGCAGGAGGCGTAGACGACCGTCTCCTCGGCGAACGCGGCGACGTTCAGGCCGGGGTGGAGGTCGGTGCCGTCCGTGGTGCGGGCGTAGACGTCGGCGGCGCCGCTGAGGGCGTTGGCGCACAGCCACACCTCGCCGAGCGAGCAGGCGTGGCAGGCGCCGCAGGAGGGGGCCCAGTTGAGGACGACGCCGTCGCCGGGTGAGACATGGTCGACGCCCTCCCCGACGGAGACGACCGTGCCGGCACCCTCGTGCCCGAGGACGGCCGGGACGGGCACGCGCATGGTGCCGTCGGACAGGGACAGGTCGGAGTGGCAGACCCCGGCGGCGGCGAGCCGGACGCGGACCTGGCCGGGCCCGGGGTCGGGCAGGTCGATGCCGGTGATCTCCAGCGGGGAGCCGATGGCGGGCAGGACGGCGGCGCGGACAGCCATGACGGAAGGGACTCCCTGACTAGAACTGGAGGGACTTGGTCTGGAGGTACTCGGCCAGTCCGTGCACGCCGAGTTCGCGGCCCACACCCGACTGCTTGTAGCCGCCGAAAGGCGCGAGGGGGTTGAAGCGACCGCCGTTGATGTCGACCTGGCCGGTCTCCATCCGGCGCGCGAACGCCACCGCCTCGGCCTCGTCGCCGGCCCAGACGGCGCCGGCCAGGCCGTACACCGTGCCGTTGGCGATGCGCAGGGCGTCGTCCTCGTCCTCGTACTTCAGGATCGACAGGACCGGGCCGAAGATTTCCTCCTGCGCGATGGTCATGTCCTCGGTGACGTCGGCGAAGACGGTCGGGCTGACGAAGTAGCCCTGTTCGCGGGGGGCTTCGGGACCGCCGGCGACCAGGCGGGCGCCCTCGGCGACGCCCTTCTCGATGTAGCCGCGCACCCGGTCCTGCTGCTTGGCGTTGACGACCGGGCCGATGCGGTCGCCGTACTTGGCGGCGGCGGCAGCGGCGAGTTCGACGGCTTCGTCGTACCGGTCGCGGTGGACGAGCATCCGGGTCCAGGCGCTGCAGGTCTGCCCGGAGTTGGACATGACGTTGGCGACCCCGACGTTGACCGCCTTGGCCAGGTCGGCGCTCGGGAGGATGACGTTGGCGGACTTGCCGCCCAGTTCGAGGGCGACCTTCTTGACCTGCCCGGCGGCGACCGCGGCGATCTGCCGGCCCACGGCGGTGGAGCCGGTGAAGGAGACCAGGTCGACGCCGGGGTGCTCGGCGAGGGCCTGTCCCGCGACCGGGCCGAGGCCGGTGACCAGGTTGAAGACGCCCGCCGGGAGCCCGGCCTCGTGCACCGCGTCGGCGAACAGCCGGGCGACCAGCGGGGTGTCCTCGGCGGGCTTCACCACGACCGTGCAGCCGGCCGCGAGGGCCGGGGCGACCTTGGCGACGATCTGGTGCAGCGGGTAGTTCCAGGGCGTGATCGCGGCCACGACACCGATCGGTTCGTGGTGCACGACCGAGTTGCCGGTCTTCTCCTCGAAGGCGTACGCGGCCGCCAGTTCGGCGTACGAGCCCGCCACCGCGATCGGCACGCCCGCGTGGACGGCCTGCGAGAACTTCAGCGGCGAGCCGAGCTCGGCCGTGACGGTCTCGGCGATCTCGTCGGCTCGGGTCACGAGCACGTCCCGCAGGGCGGCCAGACGCGCCGCGCGCTCGGCGGGCGGGGTCGCGGCCCAGTCCGGCAGGGCGGCGCGGGCGGCCCGTACGGCGGCGTCGACGTCCTCGGCGGTACCGGCCGGGACCGTGCCGATGACCTGCTCGTCGACCGGGTTCACGACCTCGATCACGTCCTGGCCGGCGGCGGGGCGCCAGGCACCCTCGATGTACATGCCGTCGTATGCCTTCATCGCGCTTCCTCCGGGGCGGGGCGTCATCGTCCGACACATAAACTAGCGACGATAGTTTTCTGGCGCCAGACACCACCGGTCATCAGAGCACGCGGACGGCCACGTCCCGATGTGCCGCTCCTCACTCCCCCAGGTCGGGCAGGCGGTCCGGGTGCGGACAGATCCGGTCGCCGTGCTGGTCGAAGACGAAGAGGTGGGCGAGGTCCACGAGGAGCGGTACCTGCATGCCGTGCCGGAGGGCCAGGTCCGGGGTGGTACGGACGATGAGATCGCCGGGCAGGCGCGCGTCGGCGGTCGCGGGGGCGGCGGCCTCCGGGTGGTCCAGGGCGATCACGGGTCCGGCCCGCCCTGCCCCTGACCGCTCCCGGAGCCTCGTGAGGACCGAGCCGTCGCGGCGGCGGCGCCGGGCGGGGCGGCCGGGCCGGGGGCGTGGGGCTTCCAGGTCGGGGACGACGGCGGGGCTGGAGCCGGTGCTGAAGTGGACCAGGATCTCGTGCCCCTGGAACTCCACGTGCTCGACCAGGCCGGTGATCGGCACCTCGCCGGGGCGGGCCGCGCTGTGCTTCGCGATCCGGACGGCCTCCGAGCGCAGACCCACGATGACCTCACGACCCTGCTGGACCCGCAGCAACTGGTGGTCCAGGGAGAGCGGTTCGGGCAGGCGGAGGAACTGCTTGCCCAGGCTGATGGTCATCGCCCCGTCGAGCGGAGCCCGCACCAGGCCGCGCACCAAATTGATGCGCGGGGTGCCGATGAAGGCCGCGACGAAGACGTTGCGGGGCAGCGCGTAGACCGCGCGGGGGCTGTCGACCTGCTGGAGGACGCCGCCGCGCAGCACCGCGACCCGGTCGCCGAGCGACATGGCCTCGGCCTGGTCGTGGGTGACGTAGATCGTGGTGACGCCCAGTTCCCGGGTGAGCCGGGAGATCTCGGCCCGCAGATGGGTGCGGAGTTTGGCGTCGAGGTTGGACAGGGGCTCGTCCATCAGGAAGGCGGAAGGATGGCGGGCGATGGCCCGGCCCATGGCCACGCGCTGGCGTTCGCCGCCGGAGAGCTGGCCGGGCAGGCGGTCCAGGAGGTCCTCGATGCCGAGCATGCGGGCGGTGGCGTCGACGCGGGGGCGGGGGTCGGTGCCCGGGGCCTCGATGCGCAGCGGGAAGCCGATGTTGGCGCGGCTCGTCATGTTCGGGTAGAGGGCGAAGTTCTGGAAGACCATCGCCATGTCCCGGCCGGAGGGCGGCAGGTCGTTGGCGTACTCGCCGTCGAGCAGCAGCTGGCCCTCGTCGATCTCCTCCAGCCCCGCGATCATCCTGAGCACGGTCGATTTGCCGCAGCCGGACGGCCCGAGCAGCACGAGGAACTCGCCGGGCGAGATGTCCAGCGACAGCCGGTCCACCACGCGGGGGCCGCGCGGATAGGCCTTGCTCACGTCGTGCAGGGAGATGGCGCGTGTCATGAGGTGCCCCCGAGGGGTCTTCAGGGCGCTGGTGCTCCGCGGTCGGAAGCCCCGTGCGGGTCGTACGGGGCTCTGGGTCACGGAAGTTAACGGACTGTGTGCGGCCTGGGGAAGACACCGGACAAGATCGGGGGCTTCGGTCCATCTGGCGAGAAGGCGGACGGCCCGGTTCAGCGGATGCCGGTGAGGTGGGCGAAGACGACCACGTTGCCGGAGTAGCCCTTCCTGCGGTCGTAGCTGCCGCCGCAGGTGATCAGACGCAGCTCGGGGCGGCCCCGGGCGCCGTACACCTCCTGGCTGGGGAAGTGCGCCTTCTCGTACGACTTGATCTTGTCGACCGTGTAGACGGCGATCCGCCCGTCGACGCGGCGGGCCTTGACGATCCGGCCCCGTTTCAGCTCGGTCAGCCCCGCGAAGACGGCGGGCCCGCTGTCCGTGTCCAGGTGCCCTACGGCCACGGCGGTGCCCTGCTCGCCGGGTGAGGCGCCGTGCTGGTACCAGCCGACGAGCCTGGGGTCGTCGTCCGGCGGCGCGGTGAGGCGGCGGTCGCGGTCGAGGCCGAGGCCCATGACCGGGGCATCGACGCGGAGGTAGGGGATGAGGAGCCGGGTGGCCCGGGAGCGGGGCAGGGGACGGGGGCCGGGCGGGGAGTGGGGCTTCCGGGCGGCCGGGGCGGGGACCCGGGCGGCGGGCCTGGGAGGAGCGGG
This sequence comes from Streptomyces qaidamensis, assembly GCF_001611795.1. Taxonomy (NCBI): domain Bacteria; kingdom Bacillati; phylum Actinomycetota; class Actinomycetes; order Kitasatosporales; family Streptomycetaceae; genus Streptomyces; species Streptomyces qaidamensis. The sequence goes on from NZ_CP015098.1 coordinate 1,965,286, forward strand.
GCGCGGGGTGGCGACCGCGGGACGGCTGTGCGGCGCGGCGGGGTTGCCCTTGCGGGCCCCGGGGGGGGGGGAACTGGGGATGGGGGGATGGGGGGCTACGCGAGGGCCTTGGGTGCGGGCGCCGTTGGGGACGGGGCGGGGGGCGGGGGGGGCGTCGGTGGCGGGCCCCGGGGCGCGGGGGGTGGCCGCGGAGGCGGCCGTCCGGGGTGGGCCGGTGCGCGGGCTGGGGGCGGTGGAGGCGGCCGTGCGGGCAGCGGTGCCGGTGCGGGCGCCGGAGGCTCCCGGCGAGGCGGTCGCACGGGGACCTGGAGATGGGGGCAGGGCAGCGGTGCCCGTGCCGGAGCCGGCCGGGTGGGCGGCCGTCGTGAGGTCCGGCGGGAGGGCCGTGACCGTCGAGCCGGGCTCTTCGCCCCGGTCCCAGCAGACCCCGGCCACGAGCAGCATGGCGACGGCTACCACGACCGTCCTGGTCAGCCGATAGGCACGCGTCCGGTACCGGGGCCTACGGCCTCGCCCGGACCACCCGTCAGGGACGCCGGCGGCCATCGCGTACCGCCCGCCCGGGCCGGCGCCGGAACCACGCCGCCCGACGGGGGCCGCAGCGGACCTGCCCCCACGCCGGGCCCCCGGGGCCCGAGCGGACCCGGCCCCACGCCGACCCTCTGGCGCCGCGGCAACGCCGCCCCCACGCCGCCCCACTGCAGCACCGGCAGACCCCGAACCCGACCGAGACCCCGAACCGCCGACCACTCCCCGCCGAACCTCCGAAGCCCCGGCAGAACCAGCCCCGCCCCCACGCCGCCCCGACGACACGCGAGCGGCACCAGTACCACCCCCGCTCCGCCCCGGCGGCACACCGAAGGAACCGGCGTCCGCCGCTCGCCGAACCGCCGGGGCGGCGCCGGGCCGGGCGCCGCCTGCACGTCGCCTCACCGGCCCGGCGCCGGACCCCAGCGCGTCTCCGCCCCGCCCCAGCGGGGCGGAGCGATCCGCGGAACGTGGCTTACGCGGCGCCATCGGGGCGGCGGCGGAGCCGGAACCAGACCGTCCCGGCCACGGCGGCCAGGCCGACCGCGGCCGCGCCGGTGACCGGCGTGAAGGCCTCACCGCGGGCGATGCCGCCACCGCCCGCCGGCGGGCCGCCGACCGGCGTCGTCGGCTTGGAGGTCGGGCAGTCGACCTTGAACACCTTGAACTTGCCCGCACCGTGGGCCTGGTCGGTGAGCCACGTCAGCTTGTACTGCCCGTTGGGCAGGTCGACGGCCGCGGTACGCCCCGCGCCGGTCGCGTCGGCGGTGAAGCTGCCCGTGCGGGTGGCGCCGCCCGGGACCTCGGGCTGGGTCTGGATGGTCCAGTTGACCTTCTCGCCCGCGTCGAAGTTGAACGCGGCGAGGTAGAAGTCGCAGACCTTCGGGTCGTTGCGCTGGTTGGCCGCGGCCGTCGTGCTGGCGTGGATCTTGACGTCTCCGTTGTCCCCCGGAATGGGGGCGGCGACGGCGGACACCCCGCTCAGGGTGGTCCCTGCGAGGGTGAGGGCGGCGACGACGGCGGTGCGGGTGCCGGCACGACGCGCGAGGGGTACGACGGGCATGAACATGCCTCCAAGTCAGATGATTTACATACAAACACCTCGTCACCTGACTTTCTGTCACCTCAGCACCCAAGAGGGCGCAGCACCGCCCAACGACGCGTCAGATATCGCTCTTCCGGCGCAGCGGCACCCGGCACCGGAAGCCCCTCCGCGCACCGCGGACCTCACCATCAGCCTCCTGCACCGGCTCCGACTCCCCCGGCTCCCCCCGCGACCGTACGGCGACCCCCGACGACAGCAGCAACAGCACTCCCAGCATCACGAACGGCGCCGCCACACCCGCGACCCCGGCGATCAGCCCCGCCGCGGCGGGCGCGGCGACCTGGCCGAGCCGGTTGCCGGTGAGGCGCAGGGCCAGGGCCGTGGAACGGGCGTCGTCGGGGGCGGCTTGGACGACCGTCGTCATGGACAGCGGCTGGCCGACCCCGAGGCAGAAGCCCAGCGCGACCAGCAGCAGCCCGAGCGCCCACACCGGCAGCGGCAGGGCGATGCCCGCGCACAGCAGGGCCGCCAGCAGACAGGTGACCGTCAGCAGCAGGGTCCGCCCGAGCAGCCGCAGCAGGGGGGTCAGCACCAGGCGGCAGGCGATCGTGGCCGCCGCGCGCAGACTCAGCAGGATGCCGATCACGGACGGCGCGATGCCCCGGTGCTCGCCGACCACCGGGAGGTAGGCGGTCAGGATGTCCGTCGCGGACAGCACGGCGAGGCTGGTGAAGATGCCCGCCGGCACTCCCCGGGTGCGCAGGATGCCCCGGACCGGGACCCGGTCGCCCTTGTCCGCGCGGGACGTGGACGCCGTGCGGCGATCCTCGATGCGCCACAGCGAGGTGAACGCCACCGCCGCCGTGGCACCCGCCACGATCAGGGCGAGCGCGCTGCTGCCGGCCAGGTCCTCGCCGCCGATCAGCACGCCCGCGGCGATGGGGCCGACGAGCTGCCCGAGGGCGGCGCCGATGGTGAAGTGACCGAAGTTGCGGTCCTGTTCGTGCGGCGCGGACTGGCGGGCGACGAGGGACTGGGAGCCGATGACGAAGCACAGGTGCCCGAGGCCCATCACCCCGCTCCACAGGGCCATCGTCCCCAGGGAACCGGCGACCCCGCTGAGGGCGCAGCCACCTGATATGAGGACCACGCCGACCGGCAGCAGGGGCGCGCAGCGGCCGTGGTCGGTGCGGCGGCCGAGGGGGACGGCGGCGAAGAGGGGCAGCAGGGCGTACACACCGGCGATCACGCCGATCGCGCGCTCGTCCGCACCCAGCGCGAGGGCCCGGTAGGAGACGGCGGGCCGGGCCATCGACACCGCCCCCTGCGCGAAGCCGAAGGCGATGACGAGGCGGAGCAGCCAGCCGCGGTTCCCACCGGGCCTCACGATGACGTCGTCCATGGAGTGGTTCAGATGATCCCGAACAGCATGCCTGCGCCGAGGATGACCAGGCAGGTGAGGGCGGCCCACTTCACGACGAACCTGGTGTGGTCGCCGAACTCCACCTTGGCCATGCCGACCAGGACGTAGACCGCCGGGACGAGCGGGCTGGACATGTGCAGCGGCTGGCCGACCAGGGAGGCGCGGGCCATCTCCAGCGGGGTGACCCCGTGGGCGGCTCCCGCCTCGGCGAGGACGGGCAGGACACCGAAGTAGAAGCCGTCGTTCGACATGAAGTAGGTGAGCGGCAGGCTCAGGATGCCGGTGACGAGGGCCATGTGCGGGCCCATGCTGGCGGGGATGACGTCCACCATCCACTTGGCCATGTGGTCGACCATGCCGGTGCCCTGGAGGACGCCGGTGAAGACGGCGGCGGCGAAGACCATGCCGGAGACGTTCAGGACGTTGTCGGCGTGGGCGGCCAGACGGGCCCTCTGGTCGGGGATGTGCGGGAAGTTCACGGAGAGGACGAGCGCGGCACCGATCAGGAACAGCACCGGGATCGGCAGCCACTCCATGATCATGGCGGTGAGCAGGCCGACCGTGAGCAGCGCGTTGAACCAGTAGAGCTTGGGACGCAGGGTGGGCCGGTTCGGGTCGAGGCCCTGGAAGCCGTCGCCGTCCCCGGAGTCCGCGGAGCCGGCGGAGCCCGTGGCGCTCTCGGGAGCGTCCGTGCCGGAGCCGGCGCCGCCCGTGCCGCCCTTGCGCATCGAGACCTTGCCGTCGCCGGAGCCGCCGGACCCGACGAGGACCGTCTCGGTCTCCTTCTCCTCCTCCAGCACCTCGTCCAGGGTCAGCACACCCAGCCGCCGGCGCTCGCGCACGCCGAGCACGTAGGAGAGGACGAAGACGAAGGCCAGGCCGACCAGGAGCGCCGGGATCATCGGGACGAAGATGTCACTCGCGTCGAGCTTCAGCGCGGTCGCGGCGCGGGCGGTCGGGCCGCCCCACGGCAGGGTGTTCATCACGCCGTTGGCCATGGCGGCGACACCGGTCATCACGACCAGGCTCATCTTCAGGCGCTTGTACAGCGGGTACATCGCCGAGACGGTGATCATGAAGGTGGTCGAGCCGTCGCCGTCCAGCGACACGATCGCGGCGAGCAGGGCGGTGCCCACGACGATCCGCATCGGGTCGGCTTTGCAGAATTTGAGAATGCCGCGGACGATCGGGTCGAAGAGACCGACATCGATCATCACGCCGAAGTAGACGATCGCGAACATGAGCATCGCCGCGGTGGGGGCGAGGTCGGTCACGCCGTCGAGGACGTAGTCGCCGAGCTCGGCGCCCTTGCCGACGAACACGCAGAACAGCGCGGGAATCAGCACGAGCGCCGCGATCGGCGACATCTTCTTCATCATGATCAGGACCAGGAAGGTCGCGATCATGGCGAAGCCGAGGATGGTCAGCATGAGTTGATACCTAACGTTCGCCCTTGAACATCCCACCAGGGCCGGCGGTGTCCGAGACGTTAGGTGCGTTCAAGCAGCGTTAACAAGACGTTGACGTGCGAGCAATAAGCGCAAAACTGCTGGTCACAGCTTTGCTCAGGTCAGAGCGGTGAGCTTTTCGGTCACGGCGGACGCTTCCGGGTCCGTCTCGGGGGCGACCTCGACCGGCACTCCGTTGAGGACCGCGTTGCCCGACAGCGGGTCGAGCAGACGGCCGTCGAGGAGCTGGTTGACGTTGACGCCGGGGTCCGTGGACGCGTGGCTGAGGCGGGTGCCGGGACGGTTGTGGCCCCAGCCGTGCGGCAGGCTCACCACGCCCCGGCGGATCGCGTCGGTGACCTCCGCGGGTGCGGTGACCTCTCCCCCGGCGCCCTTGACGCGCACGGCGGCCCCGTCCTCGATGCCCAGCCGTTCGGCGTCCTCGGGGTGGATGTGCAGGGTGCAGCGGTTGGAGCCCCCGGTGAGGGCGGGCACGTTGTGCATCCAGCTGTTGTTGGAGCGCAGATGGCGGCGGCCGACCAGGACGAGCCCTTCGGGGCGTTCGGCCAGGGCCGCGCGCAGGCGGGGCAGGTCGTCCGCGATCGGGCCGGGCAGCAGCTCCACCCGGCCACTGCGGGTCTTCAGGGGCTGCGGCAGGCGGGGCTCCAGCGGCCCGAGGTCGATGCCGTGGGGGTGTGCGAGCAGCTTGTCCAGGCTGAGGCCGTCCGGCCGCACGCCGAAGCCGTCGCCGTAGGGGCCGAGGCGCAGCATCATGTCGAGCCGTCGCTCGGGGCCGGTGTCGCCGCTGAGCCGGGCGGCGAGCTCGCGCGGATCACCGCCGTGGACCGGCGAGTGCGGCTCGGTGACCGCCTTGCCGAGGGTCTGGTCGATGACCATCCGGTCGACGGCTGCCGGGTCCGTTCCGTGCATGCCCGTGACCGCCAGGATCAGCCGCGCCAGGATCTCCGTCTCCGCCATGCGGCCCGGCTCCAGCGGGACGGCCGGGCGGGTGTAGCGGACCTGGTTGCGTACGGCGAGGGTGTTGAAGGCGAAGTCGTGGTGCGGGCTCTGGGAGGGCGGGGGCGGGGGCAGGACGACGTCGGCGTGGCGCGAGGTCTCGTTGAGGTACGGGTCGACGCTGACCATGAAGTCGAGCGAGGCGAGGGCCTTGTCGAGCCGGTCGCCGTCGGGCGCGGACAGCACGGGGTTGGCGGCGACGGCGATCAGCGCGCGCACCGGTTCCCCTTCCTCGGTGGCGGTGTCGATCTCCTCGGCGAGGGCCGACAGGGGCAGTTCGCCCTTCGCCTCGGGGTGCCGGCTCACCCGGGAGTGCCAGCGCCCGAGGGCGAAGCCGCGGCCCGGTCCGGCGGGGCGCGGGGTCTTGTCGGTGGCCGCCTGCGGGAAAAGCGCGCCGCCGGGCCGGTCGAGGTTGCCGGTGAGGATGTTGAGGACGTCGACGAGCCAGCTGGCCAGGGTGCCGTGCGGGACGGTGCAGCTGCCGATGCGGCCGTACACGGCGGCGGCCGGGGCGGCGGCCAGGTCGCGGGCGAGGGCGCGGATCGCGTCGGCCTCGACGTCGCAGGCCTCGGCGACGGCTTCGGGGGTGAACTCCCGGATGGCGTCGGACAGTTCCTCGACGCCCTGGACGTGCGGGGCCGGCTCGACGAGCCTCTCCTCGAAGAGCACCTGTGCCATCGCGGCCAGCAGCAGCGCGTCGGTGCCGGGGCGGACGGCGATGTGCCGGTCGGCGAGCTTCGCGGTGCGGGTGCGCCGCGGGTCGATCACGACGAGGGTGCCGCCCCGGGCCTTGAGCGCCTTCAGCTTGCCCGGGAAGTCGGGGGCGGTGCACAGACTGCCGTTGGACTCCAGCGGGTTGGCGCCGATCAGGAGCAGATGTCCGGTGCGGTCGAGGTCGGGCACGGGGATGGCGTTCGCGTCGCCGAAGAGCAGGCCGCTGGAGACGTGCTTGGGCATCTGGTCGACCGTGGACGCGGTGAAGACGCTGCGGGTGCCGAGCCCGGCGAGCAGGACGGGCGGGTAGAGGGCACCGGCCATGGTGTGCACGTTGGGGTTGCCGAGGACGACTCCGACGGAGTTCGGGCCATGGCGTTCCAGGACGGGCCGGATGCCGGCGGCGACCGCGTCGAAGGCCTCCTCCCAGGTGGCCTCGCGCAGCTCGCCGTCCCTCCGTACGAGCGGCGTGCGCAGCCGGTCGGGGTCGGAGTCGACTGCTCCGAAGGAGGCGCCCTTGGGGCAGATGAATCCCTGGCTGAACACGTCGTCGCGGTCACCTCGGGCGTGGGTGACGCGCGTCCCCTCGATGGTGAGCGTCAGGCCGCAGGTGGCCTCGCACAGGGGACAGATACGCAGGGCGGTGCGGGACACGGGTCCTCCCGGGGCGGCGGCTACGGTGACGCACTGACGCGCCCGAGCATACCGACCGGTATGCATCTCGGGGAGGGCCTGGCGGGGACGGAGGTCAGTCGAGGGCGCGGGCCAGATAGGCGCGCAGCATCTCCCTGGCCTCCGCGATGACCCGCTCGTCCCCCTCCGGTGCGACCCGGAACGCCAGGTGCACGAGGGTGTCGGCGGTCTCGACGGCGACGAGGAAGACCCGGCGCAGATCCTCGTCCGGTTCGCGGTCGAGGTAGCCGGAGAGGAGTTCGGTGAGGCGGTCGGCGACGCGGTGGTTGGGTTCGGTGTGGCGGGCACCGACCGGGATCTGGTTGCCGAAGTCGACGAGCGAGAAGCCGGGCGCGGTGCGCTTCATCTCCAGGTACTCGTCGAGCACGGCGTCCATGGCCGTGCGCCAGCCCCCGTCCTCGCCGGCCTGCCGCAGGCGCTGGGTGACGCGCTCGGAGTACCGCTCCAGGTTGCGCTGCGCCAGCGCGTCGGCCATCTGGCGTTTGTTGCCGAAGAAGCGGTAGACCGAGCCGATCGGGACCGCGGCCCGCTGGGCGACGGCACGGGTACTCAGGGCGTCGTAACCGACCTCGTCGAGGAGGTCGGCGCACGCGTCGAGGATCCTGGTCAGGCGTTCGGCGCTGCGCCGCTGCACGGGCGCACGACGGAGCGATGTCGCGTGGGGCACGGGCTTCATGATGCCCCTTGGGGGCGGTCCGGTGAACCTCGCCCCCCGCTGTCCTCGCCCTGCGTGCGGGCCTTGCGCCGGGAGGACGCGTCCGGCGTCGTCCCCGGTCCGGGCTCCGACGCGGTGATGTCGGCCGTGCCCTCCACGGGCTTGCCGTCCACGGCCCACACGGTGCCGTCGTCGGCGTAGAGGCGGGCCGTGACGCGGTGCGTGCCGCGCGGGACGAGGCGGGCGTCGAGCCGGTGGGCGGGGGTGTGGAGCCGGGCGACGGGACGGCCGTCGACATAGAGGCGCGCGAGCCCCCGCCCGGCCACCGCGCGTGCTGCCGCGCCGGCCGGTGAGAAGCGGAAGTTGCGCACGGCCAGGCGTACGTCCCAGCCGCCGGCCGCGTCGGGCTGTACCTCGATGCCGACGCCGGGGGCGTCCTCCTGGCCGACCTCACGAAAGGGCCGCCCCTCCGGGTCCCGGTCCTCCAGGATCTTGCCCACCGGGGCGGGCGACGCACCGCCCTCCCGGGCGTCATCGGTGCCACAGCCCGCGGATCCGGCCAGAAGGAGGACACAGACCGCGAGCGCGGCCAGAGGTTTCCGTGTCCACGACATGTCTGCGAGCGTAGAACACACGTCCGCCTCCGCGGATCATTCTCAAGTCGGGTTCAGGTCATCCGTCGAGAGGATGGGCGCGCCCCTCTTGCGTCGGGGAAATCGCAATCCTACGGTGCTCCATAGGAATCGAACGCAAGGGAGCAGCGATCATGGGCGATGGGGGTACCTCCCGCGCGAGCGGGTTCGGGCGTGGGGAAGCGCGGAAGACCGCCGAAGCGCTGACCTACCTCTCCGGCTTCGGCAACGAGCACAGCTCGGAGGCCGTCCCGGGCGCATTGCCCGAGGGCCGCAACTCGCCGCAGCGTGCCCCGCTCGGGCTCTACGCGGAGCAGCTGAGCGGTTCGGCGTTCACCGAGCCGCGGGCGCACAACCGCCGTTCGTGGCTGTACCGGATCCGCCCGTCGGCCGCGCACCCGGCGTTCACCCGGACCCACAACGGCTCGGTCCGCACCGCCCCCTTCAACCAGACCGTGCCCGACCCCAACCGCCTGCGCTGGAACCCGCTGCCCGACCCGGCGCCCGAGACGGACTTCCTGGCGGGCCTGTGGACCCTGGGCGGCAACGGCGACGCCACTCAGCGCACCGGTATCGCCGTGCACCTCTACGCGGCCAACGCCTCGATGGACCGGGTGTTCAGCGACGCCGACGGCGAGCTGCTGATCGTCCCGGAGCGCGGCGGGCTGCTGCTGCGCACGGAGTTCGGTCTGCTGCATGTGGAGCCGGGACACGTGGCGTTGATTCCGCGTGGGGTCCGCTTCCGTGTGGAGCTGCTCGATGCGTCCGCCCGCGGTTATGTGTGCGAGAACTACGGCGCGCCCTTCCGTCTCCCCGACCTGGGCCCGATCGGCGCCAACGGGCTCGCCAACCCCCGGGACTTCCGCGCCCCGGTCGCCGCGTACGAGGACGTCGAGGGACCGGTGGAGGTGGTGAACAAGTTCTGCGGCAACCTGTGGACGGCCCACTACGACCACTCCCCCCTCGACGTGGTGGCCTGGCACGGCAACCACGTGCCGTACGTCTACGACCTGCGCCGCTTCAATGCGCTCGGCACCATCACCTACGACCACCCGGACCCGTCGATCTTCACGGTGCTGACCTCCCCGTCGGACACCCCGGGGCTGGCGGGTGTCGACTTCGTGGTGTTCGCGCCGCGCTGGCTCGTGGGCGAGGACACGTTCCGGCCGCCGTACTTCCACCGGAACGTGATGAGCGAGTACATGGGCCTGATCGAGGGCGCGTACGACGCGAAGGCGGAGGGCTTCGTGCCGGGCGGCGGCTCGCTGCACAACATGATGTCGGCACACGGCCCGGACCGGGAGACGTTCGACCGGGCGAGCGCCGCCGAGCTGAAGCCGCAGAAGATCGACGACGGCCTGGCGTTCATGTTCGAGACGCGCTGGCCGGTGACCCTCACCCCGCACGCGGCCCGGGCCGAGCACCTCCAGCAGCGCTACGACGACGTCTGGCAGGGCCTTCAGCGTCACTTCCGTCCCTTGCACTGATCATTTCCTACCGGTACGGATGACCCGTGACCTCCTTCGCCCCGGACTCCATCGTCCTGAACCGCAAGCTGCCGCTCTGGTACCAGGTCTCGCAGTCGCTGCGCGCCTCGATCCTCGGCCGCTCGCCCCAGGACCCGCTGCGGCTGCCCACGGAGGAGCAGCTGGCGGGGCACTACGGGGTGAGCGTGCTGACGATGCGGCAGGCGCTGAAGGAGCTGGAGGACGAGGGGCTGATCACGCGCCACCGGCGGCGGGGCACGTTCATCGAGCCGCACGCGCGCAGGGGCTCCCCGGTGCGGCTGCTCGGCTCGGTGGACGCGATCGTGGCCCAGCAGTCCGGCATGACGACCGAACTGCTGGACCACGGCAGTGCGCCCGTACCGGCCGGCCTCGCCGAGTTCTTCCCGGACGTGCGGGAGGTCGCGACGTACCACCGGCTGCGGAGCGACGAGAAGACCGGTGAGCCGACGAATCACGCCCGCAACTACGTGCGGCCCGAACTGGCCGCGCGGATCGATCCGGACGACCTCGTCCGGTGGCCCATGACGAAGGTGCTGCGGGACGTGGTGGGGGCGGACATCAGCCGCATCACGGACACGGTGGAGGCGCGGCTGGCCGACCCGGAGACCTCGAAACTGCTCCAAGTCCCCCTGCTGAGCCCGATCCTGCACTACACGGGCGTGACCTACGACGCCGCGGGGCGGGTCCTCGACGCCGCGGTCATCCACTACCGGGGGGACCGGTTCTCCTTCACGGTAACCCTGGAAGCCACCTGACCCGCGGGCCGTCGTCAGGTCGTACGATGCCCAGCGTGACGCACGACGACGCTCCGCTGCTGGCGGACCTCATGCCGTGGTCCGTCGCACCGCCGCGGCTCGGCCGGGGCTGGCCGGCGGCGCCCGACGCGGCGTCCCTCAGGGCCCGCTGGGACGCCTTGCTGAAGGCCGAGGGACCCGACCGCGAGACCCTGTTCGAACCGACCCGCTCGCGCACGCTGCACACGGCGGTCGGGCAGCTGCCCGGCCGGACCGGCAGCGGCACGCAGAAGCTGGTGCGCGCCTCGGGACCCTGCCCGGAGCCGGAACGCGTCCTGCTCGCGCCCTACGACGAGCAGTGGCTGATCCCCGACCAGCGGCTGATCGACGCGGCCCGCCCGGAGCTGTGGCGGGTGGCGGACGAACGGCAGGTCTTCGTGGTGGAGACGCCCGAGGCCACCCCGCCCCTGTTCGTCACCTCACTGCTCCCGCTGCTCCGCCCCGGCCGGATCCGCCCTCTGTTCCGGCGCCCGGGCGGCCACGAGCCGAACCTGGCCCCCGGTCTGCTGGAGCACCTCGGCACCCGTCTGGGCGGCACCCCGGCGCCGCTGGACGTACTGGCCTGGATCACGGCCACGGCCCGCCCGGACCTCACCGTCCCGCTCACCAGGGACGCCGACGAATGGGAGCGGGGCCTGGAGCGGGGCCACCGGATGCTGTGGCTGATGCGCCGCGACGGCGAACGCCCGAAGCTCCCCGGCGGCCGCCGCCCCTACGTCCGCGCCCCCCTGCCCTCCCGACCCGTGACGCTGCACTACGACCGGGACGAGGAGGCCCTGTTCCTGGACGAGGGCCGCATCTCCCCGGTGCCGCCGGAGGCCTGGGACTTCGAAGCGGGCGGAGTGCGCGTCCTGGAGCAGTGGTTCGCCACCCGCGTCGCCGTCGCCGAGCCGGGCACGCTGGCGGCGATCCGCCCCGCGACCTGGCCCCAGCCCTGGACCTCGGAGCTGCTGGAGCTGATCACCGTCCTCGCGCTCCTCGCCGAACTGAGGCCCCTGGAGGAGCTCGAACTCCCCGACCCGGTCACGGCGGCGGAGCTGCGCACGGCAGGCGTCCTCCCGGTGCCGGGCACGGCCCGCCGGCCCGCTTCGGTACTGGAGGGCCCCGAGGAGGGCCCGGAGGGTCAACTGGCTCTGCTCTAGCTAGCGGAGGTCGGGGTCGAAGGCGTCCAGGATGCGTTCGAGGGCCCGTCTGAACACCGCCTCCAGGTCGACGGGTCCGCTCTGCTCCGTGAAGGACGCGGTCAGCCGCGGATACGCGCCGGTGGCGATCTGGCTGCCCAGATAGGCCATGCGGACCGCGTTCTCCTCCTCCGCCGACCACGGCATGGCGCGGGTGCGTTCGGCGGTCGCGATCTCGTTGCCCGTGTACGTCGTCACCACCCCGTTGAGCAGCGCGATCAGCTCCGTCTTCGTGCCCGCCGGCACATCGAGCGGTTCGAGGCAGGCCAGGCAGTGCTCCAGGTAGCGCAGGGTGTTGGGGCTGAAGCCGAACACCCCCGGCATCAGGCGCGGCACCCAGGTGTGGCGGTACATGATGGCGCGCGTCTCCTCCGCGTTGCGGAGCATGTCGGCGCGCCAGTCGCCCGAGGGTTCGAACATCTCGTGCTCGGCACCGATGGCGTCGATCATCAGCTCGTACAGGTCCTCCTTGCGGGGGACGTAGTTGTACAGCGACATCGTGCCGCAGCCCAGCTCCGCTGCGACCTGCCGCATGGTGACCCCGTCCAGCCCCGACGCGTCGGCGATCCGCACCGCCGCCGCCGCGATGTCGGCGCGGGTGAACGCCGGTTTCGGCCCACGGCCGGTGCGCTCGGGGCGCGCCCAGATCACTTCGGGTACGGCCGCTCGGTCCGCCATCGATCATCACCTCGGCCACCATCCTAGTTACGTACAGCGTACGTAGTGAGCTATGGTCATGCCATGACTTCTACGTACGCTGTACTTAGTGAAGGTCTGGAGAAGCGGTTCGGGCAGGTCCACGCCCTGCGAGGGCTGGATCTCGCGGTCGCCGAGGGGACGGTCTGCGGGGTCCTCGGGCCGAACGGGGCCGGGAAGACGACGGCCGTCGGGCTGTTGACCACGCTCCTGCGGCCGGACGCGGGCTCCGCCCGGGTCGCGGGGCACGACCTCGTCCGCGAAGCCGCCGCCGTCCGCGGCCGGATCTCCGTCACCGGGCAGGACACCTCGATCGACGGAGACCTCACCGGACGCCAGAACCTCCGGTTGTTCGGCCGGCTGCACCGGGTGCGCGGTCCGGCCGACCGGACCGCGGAGCTCCTCGACCGCTTCGGCCTGACCGAGGCCGCCGACCGCCCCGCGTCCACCTACTCCGGCGGCATGCGCCGCCGCCTGGACCTCGCGGCGAGCCTGGTCCGCCGCCCCGACGTGCTGTTCCTGGACGAGCCGACGACCGGCCTCGACCCGGTCAGCCGCACCCTCATCCGGGACGTCGTGCGCGGCCTGACCGCCGAGGGCACGACCGTGCTGCTCACCACGCAGTACCTGGAGGAGGCCGACCAGCTGGCCGACGACATCGCCCTGGTGGACCGCGGCCGGGTCACCCACACCGGTTCTCCGGCGCAGCTCAAGTCGCTCGTCGGGGCACAGGCCGAGGTCGTCGTGCCGGACGCGGACCTCCTCACCGGGGCGGCGGCCGTACTGGACCGGCTGACGGGCGCGCAGCCGTCGTTCGACCACGAGCGCAACGCCGTCGGCGCGGTCAGCAAGGACCCGACCCTCACGATCCCGCTGCTGGTGCGCGCCCTGGACACGGCGGGCGTCCCGCTGCTCGACGTGAGCCTGCGCCCGCCGACCCTCGACGACGTGTTCCTGCGCCTGACGGAGACCGCACCCGAGCCGACCGAGACGACCCGAGACAAGGAGCGTGCCGCATGAGCATGCTGGCGTACGACGGAACCGCGATGCTGGGCCGCCAGCTGCTGCGGCTGCGCAACAACCCGGGGCTGCTCATCCTCACCCAGACGATGCCGATCAGCATGCTGCTGTTCTTCGGCTACGTCTTCGGCAGCGCGCTGGCGGTGCCGGGCGAGGCGTACCGGGCCTTCCTCGTGCCGGGCCTGCTGGTGGCGACCGCCTCGGGCGGGATCATGGCCGGCATGTTCCAGGCGGCCCAGGACACGCACCGGGGCGTGACGAACCGCTTGCGTACGCTGCCGGTGAGCCGGGCGGCCGTACCGCTGGGGCAGGCCGCGGCGGACCTCGCGGCCACGGCCGTCGGGACGGTGCCGTTCCTGCTGGTGGGGCTCGCGGTGGGCTGGCGGGTCGAGGGGAGCCTGCCCGAAGCGGCGGGGGCGTTCGCGCTGCTGATGCTGTTCCGCTGCGCGTGCACCTGGGCCGGGATCTACCTCGGCCTGCTCACCCGCAACGAGGAGGCGGCCGGCCAGCTGGGCGGGGCGACGTTCCTGTTGCCGCTGCTGTCCAGCGCGTACATCCCGACGGGCGGGCTGCCGGGCTGGCTGCGGACGGTCGCCGAGTGGAATCCGATCAGCGCGGTGGCGACGGCCCTGCGGGACCTCTTCGGCAACGCGCCGGTACCCGACGGGGCGGCCTGGCCGGTGGCCCACCCCGTCGCGGGGTCGCTCGTGTGGTGCGCCGTGCTGCTCGGGGTGTTCGTGCCGCTGGCCGTGCGTCAGTACGCGCACGGCCAGCGGTGAACGGGCGGTCGCGGACGTCACCCCCGGTCACTGCCGGGCGGGGATGAGGCACCGACAGGGGGCGGGCCGCGCTCGGGAACGCACCTGGCGCCGCTGCGTGCCGCGGGGATGACGGACGACGGGTGTCGCAGCGCCGGCGCGGGGCGGTGTGACCGCCCGAGCGCGGACCCCTACCTGCTGCCGAAGAGCGAGCGGCGCAGCCGGCGCAGCGGCGCGAAGAGCGAGACGCGACGCACGCGCGCACCCCTGCCACTGCGGTCGTGCGGCCGACGCGCGGTCAGTTCCTGCATCAGCGAGGTCGCCTCGACCGTCTCCCGCTGGGGGACGGCGGGGCCGCCCAGCACCGAGAGGTGGCGGTCGAGGCGCGAACTGGTCGCGCTGCTCCCGCAGGTGATCGCAGGGACCCTGGCCCTGCTGCGCACTGTTATCTGTTCCATGTCACTCCCCACCCGTACGAGTCCACCCGGCCCGGGCAGGTTAACCCTATCGCCCCGTCCGGGCACGCGTGTATCTCGGTCACAGGATTCACCTTCCCCATAAGGGGGTTGACGATGTATCTCCGATTACTCTCCGAATCCAACAGATTTCAGGGCGAGTTGGACGATCGGCTGGGTAGTGGGCTGCGGCGATCCCCCGGCGGGCTCGACGGTCACGGCCAGTGACGTCGCGGAGGTACCCAAACCCGTTGCCACCAGGGGCGTGTCGCCCTCGAAGAGCCCGAGGGAGCGTGGTTGCGCGCCCGGGCGCATGAGCCACAACTGGTGCACACGGCCGCCCGTCGGGGCACCGTATCCGCCGAGGGTGACCACCGCACTCCCCTCCGTGGCGGAAGCGACCACTCCGATCGTGCGGCCCCGCCCGTCCCGGCCACTTCCCGCCCGGGCGTCCGGAGCCGCCAGAACGTGGGCGATCTCACGTGACCGATCTTGCTCGGCGGTCAGCCGGTCCTGGGCCCGGTCCGCCTGCACGGCGAAGAGCGACGCGACGACGAGGGCCGCGGCGGCGGTGGCCGTCGCGAAGGGCACGAACAGCGGGATCCGGCGCCGCTGCCGCTGCCGCGGCGGCGGCTGGGCGCCCCACACATGCGGCGGCAGCTGCGTGGCGCGCGCCCGGGCCGGCGCGTGCGAGGCGCCCTGCGGTGCCGGGTCCTGCGGAGTCGTCCGCACGGCGAGCATGACCCGGTCGCGCATCGCGGCCGGGGGCGGGGCCGCCGTGGACCAGGCGAGCCGGACGGCGTCCTCGGTCAGGGCGCGCACCTCGGCGGCACAGCGGTCGCAGTCCCTGAGGTGCTTCTCGAAACGGACGCGCTCCGGGGGTTCCAGGGCGTCGAGCGCGTAGGGCGCGGCGAGCGAGT
Source organism: Streptomyces qaidamensis (assembly GCF_001611795.1). NCBI lineage: Bacteria > Bacillati > Actinomycetota > Actinomycetes > Kitasatosporales > Streptomycetaceae > Streptomyces > Streptomyces qaidamensis. The sequence goes on from NZ_CP015098.1 coordinate 1,980,773, forward strand.
GCGGATCCTCGCGGCGGAAGAGGCTCATGCCACACCTCCCAGGCACTCGCGCATACGGGTCAGCCCGTCCCGCATCCGGGTCTTGACGGTGCCCAGCGGAAGGGAGAGCTGCTCTGCCACCTCACGGTACGTGTAGCCCTCGTAGTAGGCGAGGGTCACCGACTGGCGCTGCAGAACCGTGAGCCGGTCCAGGCAGCGGCGCACCCACTCGCGCTCCAGGCCGGCCTCGACCTCCTCGGTGACCTGGTCGAAGGCGGGCTGGTTCGCGCGGAGCGCCTCGCGCTGCTCACGCTCCCCGGCCGCCCGGGCGCTGCGGACCCGGTCGACGGCGCGGCGGTGGGCGAGGGTGAGGATCCACGACATCGCGCTGCCCCGGCCCGGGTCGAACTTCGCCGCGGAGCGCCACAGTTCGAGCAGCACCTCCTGAGCCACCTCCTCCGACTGGGCGGGGTCGCGCACCACGCGCCGTACGAGGCCGAACACCGGTCCGGACACCACTCCGTACAACTCCTCGAAGGCCTTCTGGTCCCCACCTGCCACGAGCAGCAGCAGCTCGTCCGCCTCCACTCGGTCCCCCTCTCCGAGGCCGCACCGGGCCTGTCCCCTCGCACGAGGCATTCGCAACGCACACACCTCCGGACGGTGTTACGGATCAGCGCGCCGAAAACGCGGGTCCCCAGCGGTGAAACAACTTTCCCGACTCCCCGTAAGAACGTTTGAGATTCGACCAATCCGCTTCGCCGACCGCTCCGAATGGCGTGTGTCAGGCAAGTTGGCACGGAGGACGGACGGCATGACACCTACTTCCAGGACCGGCGCGGGACGCACGAGCATCGCGACCGTGATCTGTGGCGCACTGGCCGCCGGCGGGCTCGCAGCCGCCGGTGTGACCGTGCTGGAACCCGAGGCGGCCTCCGCCTCCAGCCACCGCGAGGCCCCGCTGATCTCGGGGACCCCGCAGTACGACAACACCGACGTGTACGCGTTCGTCAGCCCGGACAAGCCGGACACGACGACCATCGTCGCGAACTGGATCCCCTTCGAGGAACCGGCCGGCGGCCCCAACTTCTTCACGTTCGCCGAGGACGCCCAGTACGACCTGCGCATCGACAGCAACGGTGACGCGAAGGAGGACCTGCTCTTCCGGTACACGTTCAAGACTCATGTGAAGAACGACAAGACGTTCCTGTACAACACGGGCCCGGTCGAGAGCCTCGACGACCCCGACCTGAACATCACGCAGACGTACGACCTCGAACTGATCAAGCTGCGGAACCTGAAGGCCGTGTCGAAGACCAAGGTCGCCGACGACGTGCCGGTGGCGCCGTCGAACGTCGGCAAGGCGTCGATGCCGGACTACAACGCCCTGCGCAAGCAGGCGATCCACAAGCTCGCCGGGGGCGCCCAGACGTTCGCCGGGCAGGCCGACGACCCGTTCTTCCTCGACCTGCGCGTCTTCGACCTGCTGTACGGCGGGAACCTCTCCGAGGTCGGCAACGACACCCTCAAGGGCTACAACGTCAACTCGATCGCCCTGCAGGTCCCCAACAGCTTCATCGCCGAGTCGCACGAGCAGCCGGTCGTCGGCATCTGGTCGACGACCCAGCGCAAGAATGCCAAGGGCTACTTCACGCAGGTCTCGCGCCTGGGCAACCCGCTGGTCAACGAGGTCGTCAACCCGCTGAAGGACAAGGACAAGTTCAACGCGTCCACGCCGCGGGACGACGGCGCGTTCCTGAAGAACGTCACCAACCCGGAGCTGCCCAAGCTCATCGAGGCGATCTACAAGATCCCGGCGCCGGCCGAGCCGCGCAACGACCTGGTCGACGTCTTCCTCAAGGGCGTCAAGGACCTCAACCAGCCCCCGCACGTGACGCCTTCGGAGCAGCTGCGGCTCAACACCTCGATCAAGCCGGCCGCGAAGCCCAAGCGGCTGGGTGTCCTCGACGGTGACAACGCCGGCTTCCCCAACGGCCGTCGCCTCACCGACGACGTGATCGACGCCTCGCTCCAGGTCGTCGAGGGCGAGCTGCTGGGTGCGAAGAACGACCTCGGTGACGCGGTCGACAAGAACGACAAGAAGTTCGAGAAGTCCTTCCCGTACGTCGCCCTGCCGACGGAGGGTTCGCGCGGCCCGCTCGCCAAGGGCGTCGACGGCGGCAACGACGTGCGCAGCCAGCTGGGCGACGCGCTCCAGCCGGCCGGCGCGCAGGGTTCGGACGACATGCGCCTGATCGCCGCGTCCGCGGGGGCCGGGGCGGGCGGCATCGTCCTGATCGGCGCGGCCCTGATGTGGTGGCGCCGCATGCGGAACCGGGCGTACTGACCCGCTCCGCTCCCACCGACCGGCGCGGCCCGTTCCCCGTCCCCCACGGCGCGGGCCGCGCCTTCGACTCCCGCACCAGCACATCCGACCGAGGAGAGGTCATGCCTCCGCGTACGACCGACAGCACACCGGAGAGGCGCGACGACGACCGAGCGCCGTCGACGGACCCGGAGCCCGAGACCACCGGAGCGCGGGAGGGCGACGAGGCTGCCGGGACGGACCCGACCGGGTCACGGGGTGAGGCGGCCGAGGCCGGCCAGGACCAGCGTCTGGAAGCCGGCGACGCCGGAACCCGGGCGGACACCGCCCGTGCGGAGGCCGGAGAAGCCGGTCACCCGGCCGAATCCCGCCCTGGGGACCGGCCCGGCCTCTCGGAGCTCGCCCGCGACGGCAGCGGCGGCACCACCGACGGGGACGACGCCGGTCAGCGGGTCGCCGCGTTGCGGCGGGCCGCAGACGGGGGGCGGCGGTGGCGGGCCCTGCATCTGGCCGGGTGTGCCGTGCTGCTGGCGGTCGCGGTGACGGGTGGGGCCGTCGCGGTCGGCGGCGGGCAGGACGGCGGGGCCGGCGTCGGCGCCGTGTCGGCGGCCGGGGCGTTGTCGCCCGGCGATCTCGCCCGGGGAGACCTCGACGCGGGGATCGCGTCCCTGCAGCAGCACCTCCGCGCCCAGCCGAGGGACTTCGGCGGTTGGTCCACCCTCGGGGTGGCCTACGTCGAGCAGGCCCGCACGAAGGGCGACCCCTCCCGGTATCCGCAGGCCGAGCGCGCCCTGCGGCGGTCCCTCGACCTGGAACCCGGCAACGACCAGGCCCTGGCCGGGCAGGCCGCCCTCGCCGCGGCCCGGCACGACTTCCCCGGCGCCCTGGACCACGCCGACCGGGCCCTGAAGCAGAACCCCTACAACGAACGCGCCCTGTGCACCCGTGTCGACGCCCTCGTCGAACTCGGCCGGTACGACGACGCCGCGAAGGCCGCCGACACCGCCGACGACAGGCGCCCCGGCGTCCCGGTCTTCACGCGCTACGCGTACGTGCACGAGCTGCGCGGCGACGTCCGCACGGCCCGGTCCGTGCTGGAGCGCGCCCTGGGCTCTGCGAGCGCCCCCGCCGACGTCGCGTACGTCGCCACCGCCCTGGGGCAACTCGCCTGGAACCAGGGCGAGTACAAGACGGCCCTCGGCCACTACGCCCGTGCCCTCGCCGCCGATGACGCGTACCTGCCCGCCCTGGAGGGCCGCGCCCGCGCCCAGGCCGCGAGCGGTGACCGGGCCGCTGCCGTGACCGGTCTTGAGCAGGTCGTCGCCCGGTTCCCGCTGCCCGGTCCGCTCGTCGCCCTCGGCGAGCTGTACGAGGACCGCGGCGCCGACGGCGACCGGGCCAAGGCCGGTGACCAGTACGCCCTCGTCGACGCCTGGACGGCCCTCGCCCGTGCAGGCGGCGCCAACACCGACCTGGAGACGGCCCTGGCCGCCGCCGACCACGGCGACAAGAAGGAGGCCCTGCGCTCCGCCCGCGCCGAGTGGGACCGCCGCCAGAGCGTGCACACCGCCGACGCCCTCGCCTGGGCCCTGCACGTCAACGGCCGCGACGAGGAAGCCCTGCCGTACGCCCGCCGGGCGACGGCGACCGGCTACCGCAACGCCGTCTTCCTCTACCACCGCGGTGTCATCGAGCACGCCACCGGCGCCGAGCGCGAGGCCCGCACGCATCTGAAGGCCGCGCTGGACCTGAACCCCGGCTTCTCGCCCCTCGGCGCGCGCGAGGCCCGCACCGCACTCAAGGACCTGGAGGGGAACCGGTGACCCTGCGCCGGCTGTTCGCGTCCGGCGCCGCCGTCCTCACGGCCGCCTGCGCGCTCACCCTGCTGCCCGCCGCCACGGCGAGCGCCCACCCGCTGGGCAACTTCACCGTCAACCGCTACGACGGCCTGGTCGCCGCCCCCGGCGAGCTGCGGGTCCACCACGTCGAGGACCTCGCCGAGATCCCGGCGACCCAGGCGGGGCCGGACATCGAGCGGCTGGGCATCGCCATGTGGGCCCGCGAGCGGTGTGCCACGGCCGCCGAGGACAGCCGCGCTACCGTCGACGGACGCGAGGTGGCCCTCACCACCGAGCGCAGCCACGCGCGCGTGCGGCCCGGGCAGGCGGGGCTCGACACCCTGCGGGTGGAGTGCGAGCTGACCGCTGCTCTCCCGGCGGGCGAGAAGACCGTGTCCCTCGGCTTCCGCGGTGCGGGGGCCTCCGGCGGCCCGGGCTGGCGGGAGATCACGGCGCGGGGCGACCGTATGACGCTCGCCGCCTCGGACGTGCCGGAGAAGTCGATATCGGCCGAACTCACCCGCTACCCGGAGGAGTTGCTGGCCTCCCCGGCCGACACCGGGTCGGCCGCCCTGCGGGTGCGCCCCGGCGGCTCGGCCCTGGCCGAGGAGGAGTCGGACGCCCCTGCCGCCTCGGTGCTCCCGCGCGGCGCGGACCGCTGGACGCGTGCCCTGGACGACCTGGTGGCCCGGCAGGACCTCAGCGCCGGCTTCGCCGCGCTGGCCCTGCTCATCGCCGTCGTCCTGGGTGCGATGCACGCGCTCGCACCGGGCCACGGCAAGACCATCATGGCCGCCACGGCGGCGGCCCGGGGCGGGCAGGCCCGGATGAAGGACGTCCTGCCCATGGCCGCCTCGGTGACCGTCACCCACACCCTGGGCGTGGTCGCCCTGGGCCTGCTGGTCACGGCCGGCTCGGCGGCGGCGCCGTCGGTGATCGCCTGGCTCGGTGTCGCCAGCGGCATCCTGGTGACCCTGGCGGGCGCGAGCCTGGTCCGCCGCGCCCTGCGCAACCGCGCGCACACTCCCCACCCGCACGGTCATCACGGCCACCATCACGGCCACGGAAGCCACACCCACGACCACGACGGCCACACCCACGACCACGACCATCACGGCGAGCACAACCACAAGCACGACCACGACCACGACCACCCGCACGATCACACCCACCCCCACACGATCGAGCACACCCACGGCGGTTTCACCCACAGCCACCCCGTCGCTCCCACCCTGCGCGGCACGATCCTCATGGGCTTCGCGGGCGGGCTCGTGCCCAGCCCGTCCGCCGTGGTGGTGCTGGTCGGCGCCGCGGCCCTCGGGCAGGCCTGGTTCGGGCTGCTGCTCGTCGTCGCGTACGGCGTCGGACTGGCGCTCACCCTCACCGCCGCCGGATACGCCGTCGTGAAGGCGGGCAGCGGCATGACCCGGCTCCTGGACCGGCGCCCCCGCTGGACGGTGGGCCCGATGGCGGCCCTGGTGCGCCGGACCGCTCCCCTCGGGTCGGCCTGCGCCGTGGTGGTTCTCGGTGCCGGACTGGTGTTCAAGGGGGCGGCATCCGCACTCGGCTGAGTTACGTTCGTGAGGCGTCGGACGTCAGGAGAAAAGCGGACGTCGTGAGGGAATCCGACCTCGTGGGGAAAACACACCCCATGGAGATTTCGCCCGGCTGCGAATGGGGGCGCCGTGTTCGAAGAACCGGGCCATGAGCGTGTGATCGCGGGCCGTTACCGGCTACTGGCACCGCTCGGCGAGGGCGGCATGGGAACGGTGTGGCGCGCCCGCGACGAGGTGCTGCACCGCGAGGTGGCCGTCAAGGAGGTGCGCGCCCCGGCCGGGCTGGCGGGGGACGACGTGCAGCGGATGTACGCCCGGCTGGAGCGTGAGGCGTGGGCCGCGGCCCGGGTCGCCAACCACAACGTGGTGACGGTGTACGACGTGGCGACGGACGACGGCCGGCCGTGGATCGTCATGGAACTGGTCCGCGGACTCTCCCTGGCGGAGGTCCTGGACGCCGAGGGCCCGATGGCACCGCAGCGTGCCGCGCACATCGGCGCCGAGGTGCTGTCCGCGCTGCGGACGGCGCACGAGGCCGGGGTGCTGCACCGCGACGTGAAGCCGGCCAACGTGCTGATCTCGAACGACGGCCGGATCGTGCTCACCGACTTCGGCATCGCCATGGTCGAGGGCAGCTCGGCGCTGACCATGACCGGGGAGGTCATCGGCTCTCCGGAGTTCCTCGCCCCGGAGCGGGCGCTCGGCCGTACACCGGGCCCGGAGTCGGACCTGTGGTCGCTCGGGGTGCTGCTGTACGCGGCGGTCGAGGGCCACTCCCCCTTCCGTCACGACACCCCGCTGAGCACGCTGCGGGCGATCGTCGACGAGGAACTGCCGCCGCCGTACCGGGCGGGTCCGCTCGCCCCGGTGATCGAGGGGCTGCTGCGCAAGGACCCCGAGCAGCGGCTGCCGCCCGAGCGGGCCGAGCGGGATCTGCGGGCCGTCGCGGCGGGCGGCTCGCCGGGCCCTGACCTGACGCGGGCGGTGGCGTTCCCGCCGACGGTCGCGGGCCACCCCGAGCCCGCTCCCACACCCTCGATGCCGTTCCCCGGCCCGCCGACGGCCTCCGGGTCGACCGCCACCACGGCGGCCACCGGCCGGGGCCGGGACCGCAGGGCCGGACGGGTGCTGGTCGCCGGTGTGATCGCGCTGGCGCTCGCGGTGGGCGGTCTGACGTACGCGCTGCTCAACAACGGGGACGGTTCCGACGGCAACGACCAGGGGGCCGGGGACGCCACGCCCACGGCGACCAAGAGTCCGCCGGAGAACAGCGCGACCGAGAAGTCCAGTCCGTCGCCGGCCCCGAGCGAGAGCAAGGAGAGCAGTCCGCCGCCGCAGTCGGTGCGGGTCGCCCTGGAGGGCCGGCGCACGGACTACGCGGGCACCTGTCCGCCGCCGAACGCCCAGGCGCCGGAGTTCACGGCGACGCTCACGGTGGGGCGGCTGCCGACCGAGGTGAGCTACCGCTGGGTGACGCGGGACGGCCAGGTGCTGGACGGGGGCTGGAAGACGCTGTCGTTCGCGGAGGGCGGCGGCCGCTCGAAGCGGGACACGGTGCGGGTGACGACCCAGGCGGAGACCGGGAGGTTCGAGAACGAGATCAGCGTCGAGGTGCGGGAGCCGGTGCGGACGACGTCCGAGTCGGTGCCGTTCTCCGTGTCGTGCGAGGCGGAGACCCCGACGGGCGGGGCCTCCCCTTCTCCTTCCGACTCGGAGTCGGACTCGGGGCCGGACGCGGAATCGGACTCGGACTCGGACTCCGGCTCCGGCTGAGCGGTCAGTCGTTGCTGTTGAGCACCGGCAGGTAGCCGCCCGACTGGCCCGGTGCCTTCGGGTGGTACGACTCGCCGATGTTGAGCCAGCTGACGCTGTGCAGCCACGAGTCGCCGGAGCAGATCTCGTGGCCGGTGAAGGTGGTGCGGACGTCGCCGAAGACGAAGCCGTGGTTCGCGGCGCGCTTGGCGATGGCGGTGTTGAGGTGGTCGGAGGCGTCGTTGATGGCCTTGCGCTTGGTCTCGGACAGACCGAGGCAGGTAGTGCCGAGCTTGTAGAAGCGGGGGTAGCCGAGGACCACGACCCGGGCGGCGGGGGCCTTGGAGCGGATGGACGAGTACACGCCGTCGAGCTTGCCGGGGAGCGTGGCGTCGACGTACGCCCGGGCGGTGTTGATGCGGGAGACGCAGGCGCTGTCGGACTGGGTGACACAGGTCGTCATGACGTCGGCGAATCCGGCGTCGTTGCCGCCGACGCTGATCGAGACGAGGGCGGTGGAGGCGCTGAGCGGAGTGAGCTGATTCGCGAGAACATCACCCGTTCGGGCGCCCGAACAGGCGGTGAAGGCGAAGGTCGAGGGTGAGTTGGCGGCGGCCCAGAGGTAGGGATAGGCCTTGGTGCTGCGCTTGCAGTCGCCGCTGGAGCTGATGTAGCCGCCCGCTCCGACTCCGGAGGAGTAGGAGTCACCGAGCGCCACGTAGCCGCCAGTTGCGGCGAGTGAGGACGCCTGCGCCGTCGCTGCCCCGGTGAGGGCGGTGCCGACGGCGAGGAGGAGCGAGCTCACGAGGACGACAAGTCGGGAACGTCTCATGGAACCTCCCTTTAGCAGGATCTCTGCCATAACCGTGGTAGCAGCTACGCGTGTTGACAGGAAGTGTCCATGCCAAGTCTTTTCGGTTCATCCCCGGATGCTTGGCGCGTTCCCCACGCCTCGTGTCACGCACCGCGCCTCTCTTGTTACGTGCTCATGACAGATTTATTGACGGATGCTCAACTCTCTTGTTCTACGCCGGTAGTTGGTCGACGCTTTACTCCGGCCGGGAGCGGAACGCGACGCTCCCGGGCCGTGTGCGCGAGCACGCGCACATCCCCCACATGACGCGCGCCCCACCCAGGCACGCGCCGCCTAGAGGAGGACTCCCTCGTAATGGCACAACTGCGTAGCAAGAGAATCGGGTTCGCCGCACTCACCTCGCTGGCGACCGCCGCCCTCGTCGGCGGGCTCACCGCCCTTCCCGCCCAGGCCGCGCCCGCCGAGGGCCGGGTGCTCGCCGCGGACTCCCCGGCCGCGATCAAGGACAGCTACCTGGTCACGCTCAAGAAGAGCGCCGGCCTGAAGGCCGCCTCGGCCGCGGGCAAGGGGCTGGTGAAGGAGTACGGCGGCTCGGTCGACAAGACGTTCGGCAAGGCGCTGAACGGCTACTCCGCCACCCTCTCCGCCACCGAGGCCCGGCGCCTCGCCGCCGACCCGGCGGTGGCCTCCGTCGAGCAGAACCAGCGCGTCGGTCTCGCCGCCACCCAGACCAACGCCCCCTGGGGCCTGGACCGCATCGACCAGGCATCGCTCCCGCTGTCCGGCACCTACACCTACCCGGACAGCGCGGGCAGCGGCGTGACGGTCTACGTCATCGACACCGGCGTGCGCATCACCCACCAGCAGATCAGCGGTCGTGCCACCCACGGCTACGACGCGGTCGACGGCGACAGCAACGCCTCCGACGGCAACGGCCACGGCACCCATGTGGCCACCACCATCGCGGGCTCGACCTACGGCGTCGCCAAGAAGGCGAAGATCGTGGGCGTGCGGGTGCTGAACAACAGCGGCTCCGGCACCACGGCCGGTGTGATCGCCGGCATCGACTGGGTGACGAAGAACCACTCCGGCCCCTCGGTGGCCAACATGTCGCTCGGCGGCGGCGCCTCCGCCACCCTGGACACGGCCGTCCGCAACTCCATAGCCAGCGGCGTCACCTACGCCGTCGCCGCCGGCAACAGCAGCACCACCGCCTCCTCGTCCTCCCCGGCCCGGGTCGCCGAGGCGATCACGGTCGGCGCCACCACCAGCACCGACGCCAAGGCGAGCTACTCCAACTACGGCTCCGCGCTGGACATCTTCGCGCCCGGCTCCTCCATCACGGCCGGCTGGCACACCGGCGACACCGCCACCAACACCATCTCCGGCACCTCGATGGCGACCCCGCACGTCGCGGGCGCGGCCGCGGTCTACCTGGCGGGCCACACCTCGTCCACCCCGGCCCAGGTGGCCACGGCCCTGGTGAACGGCGCCGTCACCGGCAAGGTCACCAGCGCGGGTTCGGGTTCGCCGAACCGGCTGCTGCAGATCGTGCAGTGACCACGGACCGCACCGGCACCTGAACACGCGTTCCCCGGAGGGCCTGATCGCCTCCGGGGAACGCATGTTTATGCGACGGGAACGTGCAACTTGCGTCGCACAAGACGCCTGCCGCAACGACCAAACCAACAAAAACGTGAGGTGCCGTTCCAGGTCTTGCCATACGGGTTCAATCGTCAATACCGTCATACATCTCACCCGCATCGGTCCGTCAGTACGCGGCTCTAGGGGAGGGCTCAAGGACCGCGACGAACCGGCGCGGGGCGCGGTAGGGGGGTGCCGTGCTCGGTGATCTCAACTGTCTCCGGGCCGTGCCGCGCGGTCGGCTGCCGTTTTTCGCCGCCGGCCAGCTTTGCCAGCTCACCCGGCGTGCCGGAGCTTCATCCCGGCATGCCTCGCCATCTCGGCGTGCTTCGGGTGAGAACCCCCCTTTCGAACCGGACTGGATCCGGACTGCCCTGGGGGGGCGGTCCACCGGACGAGAGGGACCAGACTCATGAGTTCAGTTCTGCAGCCGGCCGCGACGGACCCGCATCCGCCGACCGCCGGGAAGTACCGGCCCGTCTCCTCACACCTGGCCATAGCCCCGCCGGTGAGCGTGGTCATCCCGGCGATGAACGAGGCGGAGAACCTTCCGTACGTCTTCAAGACCCTGCCCGACTGGATCCACGAAGTGGTCCTGGTCGACGGCAACTCCACCGACGACACCGTCGAGGTGGCCCGTGAGCTGTGGCCCGAGGTGAAGGTCGTCGAACAGCGCGGCAAGGGCAAGGGCGACGCTCTGATCACCGGCTTCCAGGCCTGCACCGGCGACATCATCGTGATGGTCGACGCGGACGGCTCGGCGGACGGGGGCGAGATCCTCAGCTACGTCTCCGCCCTGGTCTCCGGCGCGGACTTCGCCAAGGGCTCCCGCTTCGCCAACGGCGGCGGCACCGACGACATGACCTTCATCCGCAAGATGGGCAACTGGGCGCTGTGCACGGTCGTCAACCGCAAGTTCGGCGCCCGCTACACCGACCTGTGCTACGGCTACAACGCGTTCTGGCGGCACTGCCTCGACAAGATCGACCTGGACTGCACCGGCTTCGAGGTCGAGACCCTGATGAACATCCGGGTCGTCAAGGCCGGGCTCAAGGTGCAGGAGATCCCGAGCCACGAGTACCTGCGCATCCACGGCGTCAGCAATCTGCGGGCCGTGCGGGACGGGCTGCGCGTGCTCCGCGTGATCCTTCAGGAGCGCTCCAACCGCCGGGCCCTGCGCCGCCGTTCGCCCCGGTCGTCGATGCCGGCCGCGATGCGGGGAGAGGTGTCTTGAGCGGTCCCGGCATCTCCGTCGTGATCTGCGCGTACACCGAGGACCGCTGGGAGGACATCCTCGCGGCGGTCTCCTCGGTCCGCGCGCAGTCGCGGCCGGCCCTGGAGACGCTGCTGGTCGTCGATCACAACGACACGCTCCGGGAGCGGCTCGCCAAGGAGTACAAGGAGTCCTCCGAGGGGTCCGTGGTGCGGGTGCTCGCCAACGCGGGCCCCCGTGGCCTGTCCGCCGGCCGCAACACCGGCATCGCCGCGGCCCGCGGTGAGGTCGTGGCCTTCCTCGACGACGACGCCGTGGCCGAGCGCGACTGGCTGCGGCACTTCGCCGAGGCGTACACCGACGAGCGGGTGATGGCGGTCGGCGGGCGCACGGTCCCGGTCTGGGCGTCGGGGCGGCGGCCGCACTGGTTCCCGGAGGAGTTCGACTGGGTGGTGGGCTGCACGTACCGGGGCCTGCCGCGCGGCCGGGTCCGGGTGCGCAACGTGCTCGGCGGCAACGCCTCGTTCCGCCGCAGCGCCTTCGACGCGGCGGGGGGCTTCGCCACCGGCATCGGCCGGGACGGCGACAAACGCCCGCTGGGCTGCGAGGAGACGGAACTGTGCATCCGCCTCAGCCGTGCCCGGCCCGACGCGGTCCTGCTGATCGACGACCGGGCCGTGATCCACCACCGGGTGCCCGAGATCCGCGAGCACTTCCGCTACTTCCGCACCCGCACCTACGCCGAGGGCCTGTCCAAGGCCCTGGTGGCCCGGAGCGTCGGCGCCGACAAGGGCCTGGAGTCGGAGCGCCGTTACGCCACGCGGGTCCTGCCGGCCGGGGTGGCGCGAGGGCTGCTGGACGCCCTGCTGGCCCGGCCGGGCGGGGCGGGGCGGGCCGGCGCGATCGTGGCCGGGGTGCTGACGGCGGCGGGAGGTTACGTCGTCGGCAGCGTCCGGGCGCGCCGGGGCGGCACCACGTTCCGGGTCCCCGCGGTGGAGGTGGCCGCCCGTGAGTGACACCCGCGTTCCGATCCTGATGTACCACGCGGTCGCGACCGACCCGAACGAGGCGACCCGCGCCCTGTCGGTGACCCCGGAAGCCTTCGCCGAGCAGATGGCGGTGCTCGCCGACCGGGGTCTCAGGCCCCTCACCACGGCCGGACTGGCCGCGTGCTGGCGCTCGGGCCGGCCGCTGCCCGACCGGCCGGTCCTCATCACCTTCGACGACGGCTACGAGGGTGTGCACCGGCATGCCCTCCCCGCGCTCGCCAAGCACGGTTTCCCCGCCACCCTGTTCGTCTCGACGGGGTGGCTCAAGGGGCCGTACGACACCGGGGGCGGCCTGGACACCATGCTGGACTGGGCCCAGGTCCGCGAACTCGCGGCGCAGGGCGTGGAGATCGGCGGGCACAGCCACAGCCACCCGCAGCTCGACCAGGTCTCCGACGCCACGCTGCGGTTCGAGCTGATCCACTGCAAGGAGATCATCTCGGACCAGCTGGGCACCGTACCGGCCTCGTTCGCCTACCCCTACGGCTACTCCAGCCGCCGGGTCCGGCAGGCGGTGCGCGAGACGGGCTACGCCCAGGCCCTCGCCGTCGGCAACGGGCTCGCGCGGCGGGCGCAGGGGCCGTACGCGCTGCGGCGGGTGACGGTGCGCCGCAGCACGGGCATCGAGGAGTTCGAGCGGGTCGTCGAGGGCCACGCGATCGCCCGTACGTTCGCCGGGGACCGCGCCCTGACCAAGGGGTACGCCGTCGTTCGCAGGGTTCGGCAGGCTCGTCGGCTGGTCGCCCGCTCCGGGGGCTGACCTGCGCGGGGGCGATCGCCACCGAGGCGGCCCGGCTGCTCCGCCGCGAGCACACGACATGCCGCGTGCACCGGGAAACCGGGTGCACGCGGCCTCCTTGTGCCGGATCATGGCGGCATGTCTGGAAACCCGCACGAGGCGCTGCCGATCCGGCTCAACGTCGACGACTCCGACTCCCCGTCCGACGTCGTCGACGCGCTGTTCCTCGGCCGCTTCGCGACGGGCGAGCAGCCCTACTCCCACGCGGTGAACATCGACCGGGTGCGGTCCGGGGCGACGCTGATGCCGCCCGGCGCCCGGGTGCTGCGCGTCGCCCGGGACGACGACCGCAGCGCGACCCTCGCCGAGGGTGACGGCTGGACGCTGCTGGTCTCCCGCTGGAACCGTGGCGCCGACGTCACGGTGACGGCGACCGGCGAGGAGCTCGCGAAGAAGGTCCTCGACCAGGCCACGGACGGCGCGGCCGACGAGCCCGAACCGCAGCCGGAGAACGTCACGATGGGCTTCTGGTACGTCTCTCCCCGCCGCGGCCCGCACCGCACCACCCGGCAGATCGCGGCGGGCACCTGGGAGGAGGTCCGGCCCAACTACACCGCGCCGGTGGCGGACGCGATGGACCGCCTGATGAAGACGACCCCGGAGGACATCGCGGGCCGTCTCCTGCTGCTGCACGGCCCGCCGGGCACCGGCAAGACGTCGGCGCTGCGGACACTGGCCCGCTCCTGGCGCGACTGGTGCCAGGTGGACTGCGTCCTGGACCCCGAGCGGCTCTTCTCCGACGTCGGCTACCTCATGGACATCGCCATCGGCGAGGAGGACGCGACGGGCAAGGGCCGCTGGCGGCTGCTGCTCCTGGAGGACTGCGACGAGCTGATCCGCGGCGAGGCCAAACACACGGCGGGCCAGGCCCTGTCGAGGCTGCTGAACCTGACGGACGGACTGCTCGGCCAGGGCCGCAACGTCCTGGTCGGGGTCACGACCAACGAGGACCTGGAGCGCCTGCACCCGGCCGTGGTCCGCCCCGGCCGCTGCCTGGCCCGGATCGAGGTCGGTCCGCTGACCCGCCGCGAGGCGGTGAACTGGCTGGGCCAGGAGGACGGCGTCGGCCGCGAGGGCGCGACGCTGGCGGAGCTGTACGCGCTGCGCCGGGGCACGTCCCCGACGTCCCTGCCGGAGCCGCGCGGGGGCGTCGACGCGGGGCTGTATCTGTAGCCGGGTCACCCGCCGGGATCCGTGGTGGGTCCACCCGCCGGGGTCCCTCACAACCGCTTCTCACCTCCCTGTTACCCGGGCGTGCCAAGGTGTGCCGCGGAGCGACGCCGCGCTCCGCATGGACCAGGGAGGCCTCTGATGGCACACACGGCGCCCACCGTGTTCAGCGAACCCGCCCACCGCGTCGCACGGTGGGCCGTGCCCGTCGTGCTCGGTGTCGTCTACGGCAACTGGGTCGCGGTGAACCGGCGTCACGGCGGCCCGGTCACCGGAGCGGACGTGGCGTCGGGTGTGTGGAGCGCGCTCGCCTTCACGGCGCTCTGCATCGCCGTGGTCCAGATCGTCCGACGCCTCAGGCGCGACCTGCACGCCCTGCACGCCCTGCTGCGGGCCGCCTTCGCCGGTGTCGCCCTGGGCTTCCTCTACAGCCAGACCGGCGACGACATCCGGCCCGTGGTCATCACGGCGCTGCTGGTCACGGCAGCGCTCTTCCTGCTGCTGTTCTACCGCTTCCACACGCGCGCCGACGCGTAGCGGGTCCGGCGGACCAGGACGCCACGGCCGCCACGGCCGCCGCGGCCGCCCTCCGGGGCCTGCGGTGCTTTGATAGGGATATGACCCTGTTCGTCGGCACGTCCGGGTGGCAGTACAAGGACTGGCGGGACGTCCTGTACCCGTCCGGGCTGCCGATGCGGCTCTGGCTGGAGGAGTACGCGGGGCACTTCGCCACCGTCGAGATCAACAACGCCTTCTACCGGCTGCCGGCCCGGGAGACCTTCGCGGACTGGCGGCGGCGGGTGCCCGGGGACTTCGTCGTCGCCGTCAAGGCGAGCCGCTATCTGACCCACATCAAGCGGCTCAAGGACCCCGAGGAGCCGGTGCACCGCCTGATGAGCCACGCGGCGGGGCTCGGCGACCGTCTCGGCCCGGTCCTGCTCCAGCTCCCGCCCACCCTGCGCGCCGACCCGGGCCTACTGGACGCGTGCCTGGCCTGCTTCCCGGCCCGGACCCGGGTCGCGGTCGAGCCGCGCCATGACTCCTGGTGGACGCCGCAGGTCCGCCGCGTCCTGGAGTCCCGGCGCGCCGCCCTGTGCTGGGCCGACATCCTGGCCCGCCCGGCGACACCGCTGTGGCGCACCACCGACTGGGGCTACGTCCGCTTCCACCAGGGCCGCGCCCGGCCCTGGCCCCGCTACGGCCGTCGCTCGCTGGCCACCTGGCTCGACCGCATCGCCACGACCTGGCCCGGCGGCGAGGACGTCTACGCGTACTTCAACAACGACCCGGGCGGCGCGGCGGTGGAGGACGCGGTGGCGTTCGCACGGACGGGGAGGTCGGCGGGGCTGGACATCACGCGGACACCGGAGCGCCTGGCCCAGCGGTCCGGTTAGGACTCCCCTACTCCCCGTACGCCGCCCGCAGGGCGTCCCGTACCGCGGCGAGCGCGACGTCCTCGCCCAGCCCGAGTCTCCTGGCCCGCTCCACATAGGCCTGGGCGGCCGATGCCAGTTCGCGGTCCGCCGCCGAGCCGGCGGCGGCCACGAACGTGCCGTTGCGGCCCCGCGTCTCGATCACGCCGTCCGCCTCCAGCGCCCGGTACGCCTTGGCGACCGTGTTGGCGGCGAGTCCCAGCGACTCGGCCAGCCCCCGCACGGTCGGCAGCCGGTAGCCCACCGGCAGCGCACCTGACCGCGCCTGCTCTGAGATCCGCGCCCGCACCTGCTCGTACGGCGGGGCGCTGTCGTCGATGTCGATCTTCAAGGTCACAGCCCGATTGTCGCGCACCCGACGGAAAATGAGAGGCACCCAGGTCGGGTCCCCACGTAGCGTGCGTCCCCATGACCGTGATCGTGCGCGACCTGCGCCCCGACGTCCGAGCCGACGCCGAGGGGTTCTCCACCACCCGCCGCCTCGCCCTTCCGTACATGCTCTCCACGCCCGAGTCCGTGGTGCACACCCTGACGCACGCCCACCCGGACGCCCGCTTCGGGCAGCTCGTCGCCGAGGAAGACGGCGAGATCATCGGCACGGCCCAGGTCAGCGTCGCCCACGACAGCCCGGAACCCGGCCAGGGCTCCGCCAACATCTACGTGCGCCCCGGCCACACGGGGCGCGGCGCCGGGTCCCTCCTGCTGCGCACCGCCGAGGAGCGCCTGGGACGCCTGGGTGTCACCAAGCTGTTCACCTGGGTGCTGGACGAGCCGGGCAACCGCGCCTTCGCCGAGCGGCGCGGCTTCCGGGCCAGCCGTTCCGCCTGGTTCCTGCGCCTGGACCTGGCGGACGGTCCCCTGCCGCCCCGCCAGGACCTGCCGGCGGGCGTCGAGCTGCGCACGGCCGCCGACTTCGCGGACGATCCGCGTCCCGTGTTCGAACTGGACGCGGAGACCTCGTCGGACGAACCGAGCGACATCGACGTGGAGTTCACGGACTACGAGGCCTGGATCGAGGAGTCCTGGAAGCACCCGCTCCTGAACCGCGACCTGAGCACGATCGCGGTCGTCGACGGACGCCTCGCCGCCTTCACCGCGGCGTACACCGACGGCGGCTCCCGTTACGCCACCGCCATGACCGGAACCGCCCGCGCGTTCCGGGGCCGGGGCCTGGCGAAGCTCGCCAAGAACGACTCCCTGCACCGTGCCCGCGCCGCGGGGTACACGGAGGCGTTCACCGGCAACGACACCGGCAACGAGCCGATGATCGCCATCAACAAGTGGTTCGGCTACGAGACCTGCGCGAAGGAAGTACGGTATGTCCGCGAACTCGGCTGACCGGCTCCCGCTCCTGGACGTCGTGCTCGTCAAGGCGGGCCGTACGAAGATCCGTTACTCCGGCGAGCTGCTGTCGGACGACGGCACGCGGGTCGCGGTCCGCGCCCCGTGGGCGGGCTCCGGCGTCCGCGACTTCGGCTTCGTCCGCTTCGAGTCCGGGGACGTCTTCACGGAGTACTACTGGCGCGACCGGTGGTACGCGGTCAAAGAGGTCCGCTCCGCCACGGGCGCGCTGAAGGGCTGGTACTGCGACATCACCCGCCCCGCCGTGCGCTCCGGGTCGGAGCTGGTCGTGGAGGACCTGGATCTGGACCTGTGGCGCTCCGCGGACGGTACGGACGTACGGCGCCTGGACGAGGACGAGTTCGCCGAGAGCGGCCTCGCCGAGACGGACCCGGAGGCGGCGCGGGCCGCCCTGACCGCCCTCGACGAACTGGAGTCACTCGCCCGCGGCGGCGACTTCACCGCGCTCCTGGCCTGACGTCCGGACCTGGGCGATCGCCGCGTACCGCTCGTCCGTCACCTCCTTGCCCCACAGCGACGGATCGCCCGACAGCCGCTCCAGGCGCACCTGCCCGGCGATCGGGGCGAGGAGGCCGGTGAGCCGCTCCGCCGGTATGCCGACGGGGGCGGTGCTTCCCCACACGCCCTCGACCAGCACCAGCCGCCCGCCCGGCCGCAGCAGCCCGCACCAGTGCCTCAGGGCGCGGCCGGGGTCGGGCAGGGCCCACAGGACGTGCCGGACGAGCACGGCGTCGAAGCGCTGCTCCCCGACCGGCGGTGCCGCGGCGTCACCGACGAGGAACACCGCGTCACGCCCGGCGAGTTTCTCCCTGGCGAGCGTCACCATCGCCGCCGAGAGGTCCACGCCCGTCACCCGGTGTCCCTGCTCGGAGGCGAGGAGCGACAGGCTGCCGGTGCCGCACCCGAGGTCGAGGACGTCCCCCGCCCGGGCGGGCAGCCAGGCGCGCAGCCGCCCGGCCCAGGCCCGGCGCACCTCGGGATCACGCAGGCCGTGGTCCGGCTCCTCGTCGAAGGAGGCGGCCTCGGCGTCCCAGTCCACGTTCGTCATGGGCCCAAGAGTGACACCCGCCACTGACACACGAATCGTGACTGCCGCCACTGACAGACCAGGAGCGATGAGTAACCCTCCCCCGAAAGGTCTACCTCCGTGAGAGCGCGGAACCCGGTAGACCCTTAAGGAGGCAGCCATGCGCCGTGTGACCGTGCAGAAGCCCCTGAAGAAGACGGATGTCCGCCGGGTCCGCGACGAGGCCGACGAGCGCCCCGCCGGGCGCCCCGAGGTTCGCAAGGACATCGCCCGCACCTGGTGGCCGGACGCCTGAGCGGCCGGTGCCGGTCATGAGACGCACGCCTCAGAGCAGCCGCTTGCGGTAGTGGACGCGGTCGTAGGGCCCCTCCACGCGGCGTTCCACCAGTTCGTAGCCGTATCTCGGATAAATCCTCTGGTTCTCCCACATCAGCGCGTTCGTGCAGAGCCTGACCTCGGGCAGACCCAGCGCACGCGCGTGTGCGTCCACGAACCGGAGCAGCCGCCGCCCCACTCCCCCGCCGTGCGCGGTGGGGTGGACGGCGACGGTGTCGAGGAAGAGGTGGTCCGCGAACGCCTCGACCACGACGAGTCCGGTCACGGGATCGCCCGTCACGAACACCTTGCCCGCGGCCACGTTCGCCGCGTGGTCCTCCTCCATGGGCTGCGGCACGCGCCCGATGCGCTCGATGTAGGGGCGGAAGGCCGCGTCGATCACGTCCGCGACGACCGGTACGTCGGCGGCCCCGGCCGGCCGGATCTCCTCGTCTGCCATGCCGCGACGGTACCTACCTGATGCCAGTCCGAACACTCCCTTAAGCGGGCCATAAGGATCTCCTCCACCCGCCCTCAGCAGGCGATTTCACGGTTCTCAGGGGCTAGCTTCGGAGCACCCCACGGGATCCGGCCCACCCGGGCCCGGACCTGTCCCACGCACCGCTTCGAGGAGTTCCCGCATGCCCGCACGCCGCACAGCAGCCGCCGTCGCCGCTCTCGGCAGCCTCCCGCTCGCCGTGACCGCGCTGACCGCCGCCCCGGCCGCCGCGCACGGTTCGATGGGCGACCCGGTCAGCCGCGTCTCGCAGTGCTACGCCGAGGGCCCCGAGAGCCCGAGGTCGGCCGCGTGCAAGGCGGCGGTCGCGGCGGGCGGCACCCAGGCCCTCTACGACTGGAACGGCATACGCATCGGCGACGCGGGCGGCCGGCACCAGCGGCTCATACCGGACGGCAAGCTCTGCAGCGCGAACAACGAGCAGTTCAAGGGCCTCGACCTGGCCCGCGCCGACTGGCCCGCGACCAGCGTGAGCAGCGGCTCGCACACCTTCAGGTACCGGGTGACGGCCCCTCACAAGGGCACGTTCAAGGTGTACATCACCAAGCCCGGCTACGACCCGGCCAAGCCGCTCGCCTGGAAGGACCTGGATCTCGCGAACCCGGTCGCGACGTCCACCGACCCGGCCGCCACCGGCGACTTCTACACCTTCTCCGGCAGCCTGCCCCAGCGCTCCGGCAAGCACCTGCTGTACGCGATCTGGCAGCGGTCGGACAGCCCGGAGGCGTTCTACTCCTGCTCGGACGTCAGCTTCGGCGGCGGTGGCGGCGCGGCGGGAGGCGCGGCCCCGGCCCCGACCGCCTCCGCTCCGACCAAGAAGCAGATCGAGGAGGGCAACGACAAGTCCACGATCGAGCACCACGGGCACGGCGACAACGACCCCAGCACCTCGGCGGAGCCGGCCGCGGCCCCGAAGAGCACGGCGGACCGGCCGAAGGCCGCCGCAGCCGCGCCCAACCAGCCGAAGGCGGCCGGTGCCACCGGGAACCTCGCCGAGACCGGCGGCGACAGCAGCACCACGTACCTCGCGATCGGCGGCGCGGCCACACTGGTGCTCGGCTCCTCGGCCCTGTTCCTGTCGGCCCGGCGCCGGACGGTGAGCGGCGGGCGGCAGGGCGGCTGACCCCCATCGCCCCTGACCCGGGGCCTGTCCGGCGGCTCAGGCCGGACAGGCCCCGAAACGTTTCCCTTGCACGTGCCGACGGGGGACACGCAGCAACGGGTGACACGTGTCATTCGAAAGCCGAAGCGCAGGTGGTGGGCCTGGCCCGCGCCGGATCCAGGGCGTTGGCCACCTCGTGGAAGGCGACCCGGTCGAGCAGCCCGACGACCACGTGCTCGGACAGGTCGACGGGGCACAGGTCCTGGAGCAGGACGTTGCGCACGCCGGGCCCGGTCAGATACTGGCTGCGCCACGGCGTGACGACCTCGTCGTACCGCGTGGCGATGACGGTGTAGCGCACGCCCGGCACGGTGTCGCCGCCCGCGTTGAGCTTGGTGAGGAAGGCGGAGCCGGTGACCTGGTCGGCGAGGGCGGGGGTGTTCTTCGCCAACAGGTCCGCGGCGCCCGGGAAGTACGGCAGCAGGTGGGTGAAACCGTTCAAGTCGGTGCCGTGGTTGCTGGGCGCGATGCCGACCAGGGCGTTCACCTGGGCGGCTCCGCCGAGGAACTTCAGGTAGTAGCGGGGCATCATGCCGCCCTGTGAGTGTCCGACGACGTCGGTCTCGGCGGCGCCGGTGGCCGCGAGCACCTTGTCGACGAAGTCCTTCAGCTGTCCGGCGGACTTCTCGACGGGTCCGAGGCCGTGGAAGAAGGGGACGCCTTCCAGTTGCCCGTAGTCGAGGGAGAAGACGCAGTAGCCGCGGACCTTCAGGTAGGGGGCGAGGCCCAGCCAGTTGTCGACGGAGTTCCCGAGGGTGCCGTGGACCAGGACGACGGGGCGGGGGTGGGCGGCGGAGGGCTTGCAGGAGTAGTCGTTCCAGCCGGAGCTCGGGGCGCCGGCGGCCTGGGCGGTGGTGGCGGGGACGGTGACGGCCGCGGCGGTCAGCAGCAGCGCGGCCAGGGGTCTGAGCACTCGTTTCCAGGGCAGCATCGGGTGATCTCCTTGCGGCTCAAGGGAGGTGCGACGGCACTAGGCCCTGTGATCCGGATCACGAGGATGCTGTTCACTCGTCAAGTTACGGGCGAGTAGTCAAACTGGGAAGTTACGCGTCAGTAAAAACTTGCAGCGGTAACCGGCGCCCCGGCCGCGGCTGAAACCCCCTCACCAGGCGGGCCGAACGGGCCCGTCCGGAGCGATCCGCAGCAACTGCCGCCCCAGCGACCGCATCTCCCGGTCCCCCAGCAGCTCCCCCCACTCCCGAACTGCTTCCGCGGCCGCCTCCTCCGCGGCACGCGTGCATCCCCACCCCCGCTCGGTCAGCACGACCAGACGCGCCCGGGCGTCCTCGGGATGCGGCCGCCGCTCGGCGTACCCCTTGCGCACCAGCTCGTCGACGAGCTGGCTCGCGGCCTGCTTGGTCACCCCGAGATGGACGGCGAGGTCGGTGACCGTCGCGCCGTCCGGGGCGAGCCGGGCGAAGGCGAAGCCGTGCGCGGGCCGCACCCCTTCGAAGCCGCGGGCGAGCACGCCCTCGTTGATGCGGTGCGTGAGCCCGCCGGCGACGGCGAGCAGGGCGGCGGACAGGGCCATGGCCTCGGAGTTCTGCACGCATGCATTGAAACACCCTTGACGCATTGGTCAAGCTGCTTGACCATATAGTCAAGCAGCTTGACCAACTGGAGGCCGTATGCCCATCGTCCGATCGTCCGAAGCCGTCACCCACGAGATCCACGGCGCCCGATTCGTCTCGTACGCCACCCCGAACAGCGGCAGCAAGGAGCTGTGCGCCTGGCGCGGCGAGATCCCCTCCGGCCTCAAGGCACCCGCGCACACGGTCAGCCGGGAGGAGATCTTCCATCTGCTCGACGGCGAACTGCTGATCACCCTCGACGGCCGCACCGAGCGGATCGCCGCGGGCGACACGGTGATCATCAACCCCGGTGCCACCCTGACCGTCGAGAACCCGACCGACCGGACCGCGTACTCCTGGGTCACCACCTCGATCGGCCTGGAGGCACGGCTGGCCGACGGCACCCGCATCGCGCCCCCGTGGGCCAACTGACCTCAGGCGGAGGGCTCTACGCCGCCGCCCCGCCCAACCCCCCGGGCATCACCGCCCTCGGCCCGAACTTCGCTCGCGCGCGGTCCGCGACCTCCTCGATGCGGCGGACCTTCTCGTCCACCGGGTCGAAGGTCAGCTGGTGGGAGGCCCGGTCGGCGGGGTCGAGCCCCTCGGCGCGCAGGGTGATCGCCCGCACCCGGGCCCGCTGCAGCCCGAGCGCCTCGTACATGCCGTACGCGGCCCTGGTCAGCGCCGGGGAGTGCGCGGTCGGCTCGGTCAGGGCGCGGCTGCGGGTGGTGGCGGACCGGTCGGCGTAGCGCACGGTGAGGGTGAGCGTGCGGCAGACCTTCTCCAGGGCGCGCAGCCGGGCGCCGATCTCCTCGGCGGCCGACAGCAGCGCCCGGCGGTGCCGGTCGGGGTCCAGTTCGTCGCGCCCGAAGGGGCGTTCCGTCGCGAGGGACCGGGAGACGGCGTTCGGTACGACCCGGCCGCGGTCGACGCCGTTCGCCTTCTCGCGCAGCTCGCGGCCGGCCTTCGCACCGATCAGCCGCTGGAGCGTGGACAGCGGTGCGGCGGCGACCCGGCCGAGGGTGTCGAGGCCGTAGTCGCCCAGCGTGCGGGCGGTCGCGGCGCCCACACCGGGCAGCGCGGCGACGGGCTTGTCCGCGAGGAACTCCGCGATGGCGTCCGGTTCGCCGGGCACCGCACACGTCACCCCGGGCACGGCGTCGCGCAGCGCGATCCGGGCCAGCATCGGGCCGGGCCCGGCCCCGATCACGCAGTCGACGCCGTGGAGCGCGAGCGACCGCACCCGGATCACCGAGGCCAGCTCGACGGCGTCCCGCCCGAAGTACCGCTCGGCGCCGCGCAGGTCGGCCAGCGCCCCGTCCGGCGGCAGGGCCTGGACGACGGGGGTGAACTCCTCCAGCATCCCGAGCAGGTGGGGCAGATCCGCCTCGCTCGTCGGAGGCAGCTGGAAACGTACGCAGAGGATGGTCATCCCGCACTCCCCGGACTCTGGTGCCACAACTTTCTTCCGACCGCCGCGGGCCCTTCCCCCGCGGGACGCAGATCGGCCCAGGGGTGCATCTCGTACCCCGTGGCCATGCGGATCTTCCGCTGCTCCATCGGGTCCTGGGCCGCGGAACCCGTCGGCGCGGGCGCCCCTTCCGAGCCGGCGAGCCGCCGGCGCGCCGCCCCGTCACCGTCGTCGCCGGAACCACCGGGATCACCGCCACCGGCCAGCCGGGCCGCGACTCCCTCCAGCCCCTCCTCCCGGCGCACGTCCAGCAGGTCCGCGAGGTTCCAGGCGGCGGCGCCCACCACGCTGAGGCTGCGCGGGCCGCGGCGCTGCACCACGCCGCGCACCAGCAGCAGCCAGGAGTGGAAGACGGTGTGGGCGCAGGCGTCGTGGGAGTCGTCGAAGAAGGCGAGGTCGACCAGGCCCGTGCCGTCGTCCAGAGTGGAGAAGATGACGCGTTTGCCGGACCGGATCGGCGGCGTCTGCGTGGCCGCCTTGGCGCCCGCGACCAGCACCGTCTCCCCGTGCCTGGCCTCGCGCAGCCGCCGCGCCGACACCACGCCGAGTTCGTCGAGGAACGTCCGGTGATCGTCCATCAGGTTCCGCGAGGCGTCCATGGACAGTACGCCCAGCTCGGCGCTGAGCCGCTCCGAGGAGGTGAGGTCGGGCAGTCCGGCCGGTGCGGTCTCGCGCCCCCCGGCCAGGGGGAGCTGGCCGCCGCCCCCGCCCCGGGCGCCCCGGTGCAGCTCGGTCAGATGCAGTTGCAGATCGCGGCGGTTGGCGCCGAACGCGTCCAGCGCCCCCACTTGTGCGAGCCGCTGGGCCAGCGGACGGCTGGGCCGGCCCCGCTCCCAGAAGTCGACCAGCGAGGCGTACGGCTGCCCCTCGGCGATCCGCGCCGCCTCGGCCTCGCTGATGCCGTGCACATCGGAGAGGGCCAGCCTCAGCCCCCATTTACCGGACACCAGTTCGATACGGTGTGCGACCCCCGACGCGTTGACGTCCAACGGCAGCACCGGCACCCCCCGTCGCCGCGCGTCCGCCAGCAGCAGCCGCTTCGGGTACATGCCGGGGTCGTGCGTGAGCAAGCCCGCGTAGAAGGCGGCCGGGTGATGCGTTTTCAGCCACGCCGACTGGTACGTCGGCACGGCGAAGGCGACCGCGTGCGCCTTGCAGAAGCCGTAGGACCCGAAGGCCTCGACGATCTCCCAGGTCCGCTGAATCGTTTCCGCGTCATAGCCGTTCACCGCCGCGTGCTGCGCGAACCACACCTTGATCCGCTCCTGCGACTCCGGATCCGACAGCCCGCGCCGCACCCGGTCGGCCTCGCCGCGACCGCAGCCGGTCATGATGTCGACGATGTCGATGATCTGCTCGTGGAAGACGACGACCCCGTAGGTCTCCTTCAGCGGCCCCTCCAGGTCGGGGTGCGGATACCGGATCGGCGCCCGCCCGTGCCGTGCCTCGATGAACGGCCGCACCATGTCGGCGGCGACCGGCCCGGGCCGGAACAGCGAGATGTCGACGACGAGGTCGTGGAACGTGGCCGGCTGGAGTCGCCCGACCAGATCCCGTTGCCCGGGCGACTCGATCTGGAAGCACCCGAGCGTCTCGGTGGACTGGATCAGCCGGTACGTCTGCGGATCCCCCGGCGGCAGGGCGTCCAGATCGACCCTCACCCCCGACACCCGCTCCACTTCCTCCACCGCGTGCGCCATGGCCGACTGCATCCGCACGCCCAGCACGTCGAGCTTCAGCAGCCCGAGGTCCTCGACGTCGTCCTTGTCGAACTGCGACATCGGAAAGCCCTCGCCGCTGGTCGGCATGACCGGCGTACGCGCCAGCAGGGAGGCGTCGGACAGCAGCACCCCGCACGGGTGCATGGCCACCCCGCGCGGCAGGGCGTCCAGCCCTTCGACCAGCTCCCACAGCTTCCCGTACTTCTCCTTCTCCCCGGCCAGCGCGCGCAGCTCGGGCAGCTCCTCCAGCGCCGCGCGGGCGTCCCGCGCCCGGATATGGGGAAAGGACTTGGCCACCCGGTCGATCTCGGCCGGGTCCATGGACAGGGCGGCCCCCACGTCCCGGATGGCGTGCCGCACGCGATACGTCTCCGGCATCGCGACCGTCGCGACCCGTTCGGTGCCGAACCGGTCGATGATCGCCCGGTAGACCTCCAGCCGCCGCGCGGACTCCACGTCGATGTCGATGTCGGGCAGCACGACCCGCTCCTTCGACAGGAACCGCTCCATCAGCAGCCGGTGCTCGATCGGATCGGCGTGCGCAATACCGAGCAGATGGTTGACGAGCGACCCGGCCCCGGACCCGCGGGCGGCGACCCGGACGCCCATCTTCCGTACGTCCTCCACCACCTGGGAGACGGTCAGGAAGTAGGAGGCGAAGCCGTGGTGGGCGATGATGTCCAGCTCGTGGTGCATCCGCTCCCAGTACTCCCGCCGCCGGTCGTATCCACGCAGCACCATCCCCGCCGCCGCCCGTGAGGCAAGGGTCCGCTGGGCGGTCCGGCGCCCGGCGCCGACCAGATGCGGCTCGGGGAAGTGGACGGTGCCGATCCCGAGATCGTCCTCGGGATCGACCAGGCACGCGGCGGCCGTGGCCTCCGTCTGCTCCACCAGCCGGTGAGCGGTCTCCCGCCGGAACCCCGCGGCCTCCACGACCCGCTCCGCCACAGCGAGCATGTCCCCGGCGCCCTTGAGCCAGGCCTCACCGGAGTCCAGCCCCTTGGCCGGGTCGATGGGCACCAGCAGCCGGGCGGCGTCCAGAACATCGGCGACCGGCCCGAGACCCGGGTCGGCGTACCGCGCCGCGTTGGTGAGCACGGGCCGGATCCGCTGCTCGGCGGCGAACCCGACGGTCCGGGCAGCCAGCCGCAGCGACCCCGGCCCGGTACCCTCCCGGCCGTGCCAGACGGCTTCCAGCCGCAGGGCGTCGCCGTAGACGTCACGCCAGGGCGCGAGCAGTCGCGCCGCACGGTCGGGCCGGCCCGCGGCCAGGGCGCGCCCGACGTCCGATCCGGGCCCGAGCAGCACGGTCAGCCCCTCGGCGTGGTTGCGCTCCCAGGGCAGCAGGGGCGTCCCCTCCCCCTCATGGGCAGCCGAGACGATCCGGCACAGGTCCGCCCACCCCCGGGCGCCGTCCCGGGCGAGAAAGGTCGCACGGGGAGCCGACTCGTCAACGAAGGCACCACCCCGCACCGGGGTCCGGCGCCGCCCCCGCCGCTCGGCCCCGGGCTCCGCACCCGCCACGGCCAGATCTGCCCCGAACAGCGGCCGGACCCCCGCCTTCCCACAGGCCTTCGAGAACCGGACAGCACCGGCGAGCGTGTCGCGATCGGTCAGCGCCAGGGCGTCCATGCCCCGCTCGGAGGCACGCTCGGCCAGCCGCTCCGGGTGCGAGGCTCCATAGCGCAACGAGAATCCGGAGACGGTGTGCAGATGCGTGAACCCCGGCACACGCACCTCCCGCACTTGTGAGCCACACCAGCTCTCGAACATCTGTTCCCAGCTACCTCACCCCCACCATACCTCCATCCTCGAATGTATGTGCGACATCCGTTCGGCCCTGCCCCACCTGCGGAAACACCCCAACCCCCCCGACCGTGGAGGCATGCCGCACAGCTCGTTCCGCACGGAGGTGAGAGACGCCGTCACGCCGCGGGCCACCCTGCTCATCGTCGGCGTGATCGCGCTCCAGCTGCTGTTCATCGCCTCGTACGTGGGAGCACTGCACGATCCGAAACCCAAGGACGTGCCCTTCGGCGTGGTCGCCCCACAGGCCGCCGCGGGCCAGGCGGTCACCCGGCTGGAACGGCTGCCCGGCTCACCCCTGGACCCCCGCGCCCTGCCCGACGAGGCCACGGCCCGGTCCCAGCTCACCCACCGCGACATCGACGCGGCCCTGATCATCGACCCCGGAGGCAGCACCGACACCCTCCTGGTCGCCTCCGGGGGCGGCAGGATCCTCTCCACCACGCTGACGGCCCTGGTCACCAACCTGGAGAAGTCCGAGCGGCGCACCATCCGAACGGTCGACGTGATCCCGTCCGCACCCCACGACCCCAACGGACTGTCGTCCTTCTACCTTGTGATCGGCTGGTGCGTGGGCGGCTACCTGGGCGCCGCGGCCCTGGCCATCAGCGCCGGGGCGAAACCCTCCAGCCCTTCCCGCGCCGCGATCCGGCTGGCGGTCATGGCCCTGGTCGCCCTCACCGGCGGTCTCGGCGGAGCCCTCATCGCCGGCCCGGCCCTGGACGCCCTGCCGGGCAGCACCGCGGCCCTCTGGGGCCTGGGGACCCTGATCATCTTCGCCGTGGGCGCGGCCACCCTCGCTCTGCAGGGCCTCTTCGGCACGATCGGCATCGGCCTGGTCATCCTGCTGGTGGTCATCCTCGGCAACCCCAGCGCGGGCGGCGCGTTGCCTCCACCCCTCCTCCCACCCTTCTGGAAGGCCATCGGCCCGGCCCTGCCCCCGGGCGCCGGCACCTGGTCGACCCGCTCCATCGCCTACTTCGACAACAACGCGATGACGACGCCACTCCTGGTCCTGTCGGCGTGGGCGGTGGCGGGAGCCGCGATCACCATGGCGGCGGCACGAAGACGCGCGACCGCAACGCCGTAGCCACAGACGGCCCGCACCCGCGTACGGCGAGAAGGGCCGTGCCGGGGAGTGTCCGCCCGCAGCGGTTGGCGCGGCAGCGGACAGTCAGCCGGTACGCGACCCCATCGCGCCGTTCCGAGGACGGACACCCCCCGGCGCGGCCCCGACCCACCACCCGGCATCACGCGAACCCTGACGAAAGCCATATACGACAGAAGCCGGACGGAAGCCGCACACGACAGACGAAAGTCCCGCCCCTCGCACAAGGGGCGGGACTTCACACACTCAGACGTCAGCCGATCTGCGTCCCGGTAGCCGACAGGGCCTCGGTCACCGGCTGGAAGAACGTCTCCCCGCCCGAGGTGCAGTCACCGCTGCCGCCGGACGTGAGCCCGACCGCCTTGTCGCCCGAGAAAAGCGAGCCGCCACTGTCACCCGGCTCCGCGCACACGTCGGTCTGGATCAGCCCGTTCACGATGTCGCCGTTGCCGTAGTTCACCGTGGCGTCCAGCCCGGTGACCTTGCCCTCGTGCACCTGCGTGGTCGACCCGCTCCGGGTGACCGCCATGCCGACGGTCGCGTCCGCGGCGCCCGAGATCTTCTGGGTGGAGCCGTTGTAGAGGTTCACCTCACTCGGGTGAGCGACCTCCGCGGTGTACTTGACCAGCCCGTAGTCGTTGTCCGGGAAGCTGGAGTCCGTGTTCGTGCCGATCTCCTTGCCGCTGGAGTCCGACCACGTGGAGATGCCCTCGGTGCAGTGACCGGCGGTCAGGAAGAACGGCTCGCCGCCCTTGACCACGTTGAAGCCCAGCGAGCAGCGCCCGCTGCCGCCGGTGATCGCGTCACCACCGGCGATGAAGGGCCTGTACTCCCCCTTCGACCGCTTCAGTTCGGCCTTCGCCCCGAGCCCGTCCACGACCTTCGTCAGCTTCGCCCACTCGGCCTCGGAGACCGTACGGTCGGCGGTCACCACGACCTTGTTGGTGGTCGGGTCGGTCACCCAGGCGGTACCCGGGATCGTCGCGTCCTGCTTCAGCGTGCTGCGAGCGCTCTTGAGTTCGGCGAGGGAGTTCGCCACGACTCTCGCCTTGGCTCCGGCCTTCTCGACGGCCTGCGCGGCGGCCTCGTCGAGCACGTTCACCACGAGAGCCTTGCTCTTCGCGTCGTAGTACGTCCCGGCCGCGTCGCCGCCCAGGTCCTCGGCCAGCGTCGAGGCGAGCTTTCCGGCCGCGGAGACCGACAGGGTCCGGGGTGCGGACGCCTCAGGGGTCTCACTGGCGTTCGCGGTCTGGAACGTCACTCCCGCGGCGACCAGCGCGGCGATGCCCGCGCCTGCCACGGCTGCACGCCGCTTGGGTATGCGTCGGTGCTTCAACTTCTGTCCTCCTGTGGGGGGTCGGCACGAGAGGTTGTGGGGACCTCACGAGCCGGAAGGCTTCGTTGACGAGCGCCCACTATTCCGAGGACAACGGGGAGCACACAAGGGTGAGTTCGAGACGCGCGTAGACAGCGCTTCGTACGCCCCCCCATTTTGACCGTCCACGATCAAATCGGACCAACTCCCGCGCATTCACACTGCAAACATTACGGGTGAGTAATGTGCGCCCACTCTGCGAGGTCTGCCCATGGCTGAATTTCGCCCTTCAAATCCCGGTTACGGAAGGCGGTCCACACCCAGCAGGAAGCCCCCGCACGCGGTGCGTGCGGGGGCCGTGAAGTGCTGCAGTGCTGCGAACTGCCGCCGGGGGCCTAGTAGACGCTGACGCCGTAGGCGCTCAGAGCCTCCGTGACGGGCTGGAAGAACGTCGTGCCACCGGAGGAGCAGTTGCCGCTGCCGCCGGAGGTGAGGCCGTAGGCGACACCGTTGCTGCCGTAGAGCGAACCGCCGGAGTCACCGGGCTCGGCACAGACGGTGGTCTGGATCAGGCCGGAGACGATGTCGCCGCCACCGTAGTTGACGGTGGCGTTGAGGGCGGTGACACGGCCGCTGCGCGTACCGGTCGTGGATCCGTCACGGATGACGGTGGTGCCCACGCTCGGAGTGGCCGCACGCGTGATGTCCACGCCGTTGGCGGTGCCGGGGCGACTGACGGACCCGCTGTAGCGCACGAGGCCGTAGTCGTTGCCCGGGAAGCTGGAACCGGCGGTCGAGCCGATGACCGTGGTGCGGCCGGAGTTGGAGTACCAGGTGCCCGCGCCGTCGGTGCAGTGACCGGCGGTCAGGAAGTACTCGGTGCCGTTGCTGGCACGGACGTTGAAGCCGAGGGAGCAGCGCCAGCTACTCGCATAGATGGCGTCGCCGCCCTGGATGAGCTTGTTGAACTTGCCGGGGACGCGCTTGATCGTGAGCGCGTCGGCGTTGCCGCCGGCCTGCTGCTTGATCTTCGCTATCTCGGCCTGGGTGACCGTGCTGTCGACGGTCACGAGCACCCGGTCGGTCTTGCTGTCGACGGCCCAGGCGGTGCCCGGGATGTCGGCCTTCAGCAGCGAGCCGCTGGCGCTCTTGAGCTCGGCGGCGCTGAAGGTGCTGGGGGCGTCGGATGCGCTCGCGCTGGGGATCGCGATCGCTGCGGCGGCAACGAGGCCGGTGGAAACGGCGATCAGCCGGGTCCGTCTCGAAATGCCACTGCGGGGGGTGGTGCGCTTGATCCTCACTTTTCGTTCCTCCACAAAGGAAGTAGGGGGCCCTCGTGGGGTTTCGGGCCCGTGAGGCGCAGTCCGGGACCGGCGGGTTCGGATTCCGAACACGCCGTGCCCCTGACAAGCGCTGAGGGGGAGTATTCGGCCGAACGGCCGGTCGGCGCAAGAGTGCCTTTCGGACTTCAACCTTTGAGCGATCTTCAGAAGCCGCCCGGCCGTGGTCGGGTCAGCCGTCTCAGGGGCAGCAGCAATCGCACCCGTCGCAGTCGCAGTCCCGGCAGACACCCTCGCGCTTCTTACGGGACCACGGCCCCTCGTACTCCTTGGCACAGCACAGCTTGCAGGTGCAGCACAGGAGCCAGAACATCCCGCAGCCGGCCCAGAAACCACGCCGGCGGGGCGGCTGGGGCACCGGCGCACCACCGCCGAAACCGCCACCGCCGAAACCGTCACCGCCGTACGCGCCTCCCCCACCGGCGTACGGGTGCCCGCCGCCGCCCGCGTACGGGTGGTGCGGGGAGCCGTAGGGCCCCTGCGGCGGCTGCCCGTGGGGTCCCTGCTGTCCGTAGGGTCCGCCGCCCTGGTGGGAGGCGCACGCCGGCACCGTACCGAACGCCCGGTCCACTGAGCGGCGCAGTTCGTGCACGAGCAGCAGATGGACGAGCCGGGCGTCGGCGAACTCGGCGTCGCTCAGCGCCAGCCGCACCCCGTGCACCGCGTCGTCGGCGAGCCGCCTGGCCTCCGCCAGGGAGGTGCCGGTCGCGGCGATCGGGTTCCAGGCGCCTGACGCGGCGTCAGCGTGCAGGTCCTCCACGGCGTCCAGCAGGTGCGCGAGGCGCCCGAAGAGCCGTCCGGCCTCGGCGAGGGGCACGGCGTTGTGCGGCCGGCCGGCGAGGACCGCCGTGTGCGCGAAGGCCGCGGCGGTCGCGGTCTCGGTCGGTTCGGTGACGGTCAGGAGCGGCGTCCCGGGGCCGGCCAGCGCCTCGATCCCGGCCTGCCGGTCCACGGCGTCGACCAGGAGCGCGGTGTCGAATCCCACAGCGGTGCCGGTCCGGGCGCCCGCCGTGTCCCAGCTCGCGGCGACCCGGCGGGCCGCACGCGCCACCGGCCTGCGGGCCAACAGCCCGTCACCGTCCGTGACGTGGTCGCGGACCTTCGCCGAGGCCAGGACCAGGGAAACGGCCGCCGCGAGCCGGGCCCCCTCGCCGTGCGCGACGGAGGCGGTGCGCATGCCGCGCAGCGGGCACGGACCGGCCGTACGCCGACCGGTCCCGTCGCTCTCCGACTGAGCCTCCGTCAGAACCGAGACAAGCAGCCCGTCATAATTCGTGACTATCCGGGCGAACTGCCCGTGGTCACCCCGTAGGGCGAGGCAGAGCCCGCACAAATGCGCCATCCACTGGCTTGTGAGCTTCTCACCGAGCCGGTGCCTGCAGGGCCTGACGATTCCGAACACAACACTCCCCCGAGGTTCGTGACGACGTTGAGCTGCGGCATCGTATCGGCCCCGGCATTCACCCGTACGCCCCGGCGTCACTCGTATGCCGAGAAGAATCATATTTCACTCACAGTCAGCAGCCGTTTGGGAAACGGCCCTTGGGACACACGGACTCTCGACGGATTCGCTGTGCACCAGTACCGTCACAAACCCCCCGTGCGGCGTCTATCCACTTGGCGCGCCATCCGCATCATGGACGACCATAGGGATGCGGAAAGCAGAAAGACCGCTGTGAGAGGAGGCGTCCATGGGATCGGTACGCAAGGCAAGTGCCTGGCTTGGCCTCGTCGACGACAACGAAGACGAGCGTTACTACGACGACGACGACTACTCCGACGGGAACGAGCCCGGGGAGGTTTGGGTCACCGATCCGCGCGTCAAGGTGGCCTCGGACGTCGCCGAGGAGAAGGGCCGCCGCATCGGCACGGTGACCCCGGACAGCTTCCGGGACGCGCGCGCCATCGGCGAGCTGTTCCGTGAAGGCGTGCCGGTCATCATGAACCTCACGGCCATGGAGGCGTCCGACGCCAAGCGCGTGGTCGACTTCGCGGCCGGGCTGATCTTCGGCCTGCGCGGTTCGATCGAGAGAGTCTCGACCCGCGTGTTCCTGCTGACCCCCGCCAACACGGAGATCGTCAACGGCGACCCGGCCGGGCACCGGACGGACGGATTCTTCAACCAGAGCTGAGGCAGGGCCGCTCACCGGCCCTGCCCTCGCGCAGGGTTACCGGACCGGCCTACCGGAAGGCATCGAGTCCGGTGAGCGCCTTGCCCAGCACGAGCTGGTGCATCTCGACGGTGCCCTCATAGGTGAGCACCGACTCGAGGTTGGTCGCGTGCCGCATCACGGGATATTCGAGCGAGATCCCGTTGGCGCCGAGAATGGTCCGGGCCGTGCGGCAGATCTCGATCGCTTCCCGGACGTTGTTGAGCTTGCCGAAGCTGACCTGCTCGGGGCGCAGGCGGCCGGCGTCCATACGCCGCCCCAGGTGATGGGCGAGCAGAATCCCCTTGTGCAGTTCGACCGCCATGTCGGCGAGTTTGGCCTGGGTGAGCTGGAAGCCGCCGATGGGCCGCCCGAACTGCTCCCGCGACTTCGCGTATTCGACGGCGGCCTCGAAACTGCTGCGGGCCGCGCCCATGGCGCCCCAGACGATTCCGTACCGGGCGTGCGACAGACAGCTCAGGGGCCCGCGCAGACCGGTGACCTCCGGCAGGACGGCGTCGGCGGGCAGCCGCACGTCGTCGAGCACGAGCTCGCTGGTGACCGACGCCCTGAGGGACCACTTGTGCTTGATCTCGGGAGCGGAGAACCCGCCGCTGTCGGTGGGCACGACGAAGCCGCGCATCCCGTCCTCGGTCTGCGCCCATACGACGGCGACGCCGGCGACCGACCCGTTGGTGATCCACATCTTGCGGCCGTTGAGGATCCAGTCGGAGCCGTCACGCTTGGCGTACGTGCGCAGGGAGGCGGGGTCGGAGCCGTGGTCGGGCTCGGTGAGCCCGAAGCAGCCGATCACCTCGCCGGCGGCCATCCTCGGCAGCCACTGCTGCTTCTGCTCCTCGCTGCCGAAGCGGTGGATGGCGTACATGGCGAGGGAGCCCTGCACGGAGACGAGGGAACGGATGCCGGAGTCGGCGGCCTCCAGCTCAAGACAGGCCAGCCCGTACTGCACGGCCGACGCACCGGCACACCCGTACCCGTCGAGAGACATGCCGAGGGCGCCGATACCGCCGAGTTCCCTGGCCAGCTCCCGGATCCCCGGCAGCTCCCCGTTCTCGTACCACTCGGCGACATGGGGCAGCACCCGGTCCGCGGCCCAGGCCCGCACGGTGTCCCTGATCCCGAGGTCCTCCGGCTCCAGGAGGTCGTCCAGGCCCAGGGGGTCGGCGGGATCGAAAGGAGGCAGCTTGGATGAACCGGACATGATCGACACCCTCCGAAGCTCTTTAACTAGCAGCGCTAGCCAGACGCTACGGCCTCGCCCCGCCCCCGCACCACCCGTACCGGCCGGCTGAGAGCCCGGAGCCGTCGGCGGGGCCCTTCACCCCCGCCGCCCGCAGGCCCGCATGCGCCTGCCCCCGACAGCCATCGCCCACCCGCGCACCGCCCGCAACTGTGGGGCGAAAGGTGAGCTCACCCGCGGGCGGACCGCGCCCTCGGCGGCTTACGGTACGCGCGGCTCCCGTACGGCAAGTCACCCGTAGCCGGATCACACCCTCGACGGCTTGCCGTACGCGCGGCTCCCGTACGGCACCACCCGCAAGCCGCCAACGGCGAGCCGCCCCCCACGGGCGACCCTGGCGCCTCGATCGGCCGTGACGGGCGGCGCGTGGGTGGGCAATGGCCGCACACCGCAAGCCGCCGACGGCGAACGCCGCCCACGGGCGACCGGGCAGAGGAGGGTCACACCGAGACGCGGGACTCCGCCGCGTCCCTGGGAGCGGGCAGCTCCACCGGCTCCGAGGACTCGCACTGCATGACCCGCGGCAACCGCAACGCCATCACGGCCCCCAGCAGCAACAGCCCCGCGCTCACCAGCAACGTGACATGCAGCCCGTGCACGAACGCGTCCCGGGCGGCATGCCGCAGAGCGGCACCGGCCGACCCGCCCAGCTGCGCGGCAACCTCGTACGCCTCCCCCAGCGAATGCCCCGCCGAGGCGGACGCCGACGCCGGAACCCCGGGCACGCCCGACAGCCCGGGCGCGTACGCCGCGTTCATCACCGTGCCGAGCAGGGCGATCCCGATCCCCGCCCCGAGCTGGTACGACGTCTCCCCGATCGCCGCCGCTCCACCGGCCTGCTCCTGCGGCGCCTCGCTCAGCATCGACTCGTACGCCCCGAACAGCGTGGTCTCCAGCCCGAAGCCGAGCAGTACGAACCCGCTCACCATCAGCGCGCATTCGTCGGTCCGGCCCAGCGCCATCAGCAGCACCACCGCGAACGCCGTGAGGCAGAACCCGGCGCACACCATCCGCCGCGGCCCGAACCGCCGCAGCATCCGCGCCCCGGCCAGCCCGGCCGCCATCGCCGCGAAGGTCAGCGGCAGCAGCCGCAGCCCGGTCTCCAGGGGCGACAGCCCGAGCACCAGTTGCAGGTACTGCGCCGCGATCAGTTCCAGCCCGACCAGCGCGAGCATCGCCAGCACGATGCACCCGACGGACGTACTGAACGCCGGCCGCCCGAACATCTTGAGGTCGACCAGCGGATACGTCCGCCGCCGCTGCCGCCGTACGAAGCCGGCCAGCAGCGCCGCGCCCACCACCAGCGGCAGCACGGTGAGCAGGCTGCCCACCGACTCCCCACTGCCGAGCCGCTTCACGCCCAGCACGACACCGAACAGCCCGGCCGCCGCCATCAGCGCACCGACCACGTCCCAGGGGCCCTTGCCGTCCCCCTTCGACTCGGGCAGCAGCACGCGCCCCACCGGGAGGCTGACCAGCATCAACGGAATGTTGACGAGGAAGACCGAGCCCCACCAGAAGTGCTCCAGCAGGAAGCCGCCGAGCAGCGGTCCGACCGCCGCGCCCACCGCGGCCACGGCGCTCCAGATACCGATCGCGAGCGCCCGCTCACGCCGGTCCGGGAAGACCTGCCGCAGGATCGACAGGGTCGCGGGCATGATCATCGCGCCGCCCACGCCGAGCAGCGCCCGCGCCACGATCAGTACCTGGGCACTGTCGGCCAGGGCGGCGAGGCCGGAGGCGACGCCGAACAGCGTGTAGCCGAGGAGCAGCACTCTTCGGCGGCCGATGCGGTCGCCCAGCGTGCCGAAAAGGATCAGCAGCGAGGCGCAGACCAGTGGGTAGACGTCGACGATCCAGAGCAGCTCTATCCCGCCGGGCCTCAGGTCCTCGGTGACGGCGGGGACCGCCACGTGCAGCACGGTGGCGTCGACGGCGACCAGCAGCAGGCTGACGCAGAGGACGACGAGAACCACCCAGCGGTTGGCACCGGCCCCGGCCGCCCGACGGCGCAGCGCAGCGGCGGCCGTGGTCGTCCCGGACATGTACGTACCTCCCAGATGTTCCCTCGCGATCGGCGGGCTCACGGGGTGGGGGACGCCCCCGCGACTCGGCCGGAGAGGAGCGGTGGTCTCCGGCCCGCGCAAACGAAAAGCGAGTGACACGTCAGAGTACGCGAGTCCCTGACGGAGACCAGTGGCGGACCTCTCACACCTCCGGCGGAAGGATGTGGCGTACGCCACTCTCCCCTTGGTGGTTCACGCCCCGGCCGGCCGGGCGGTTCCGGCCCGGGTCGATAATCGGGCCCGTGACCGATCTTGAGACGCGCGCGGCCCCGCCCCGCACCGGGGCGCTGCACCGGGCGGCTCCGGCGCTCGCCGGGTACGCGGCCGTCCGCGCCCTGGGCCTGCTCGCCCTGTTCCTGTGGAGCGCGGCACGGGACAAGAGCGCGTACACGCTGCTGACCGCCCGCTGGGACTCGCTCTGGTACGTCCGGGTCGCCGAGCTCGGCTACGGCTACGAGGTGCGGCTGGCCAACGGGGACGTGCACTCGAACCTGGCGTTCTTCCCGCTGCTGCCCTGGCTGGAGCGGCTGGTGGCGGCGGTGTCGCCGCTGTCGTACGCGGACGGGGGGTTCCTCGTCAGCCTGGTCGCCTCGCTCGCCGCTGCCTGGGGGATCTTCGCGGTGGCGGACCAGGTGTACGGCCGCCGGGCCGGGGTGTGCGCGGTGCTGCTGTGGGCCGTTCTGCCGGTCGGGATCGTGCAGTCGATGGCGTACAGCGAGTCCCTGTTCACGGCGCTCGCGGCCTGGGCGCTGTACGCGGTGCTGACCGGCCGCTGGGTGACGGCCGGTGTACTGGCCCTGTTCGCCGGGCTGACCCGCCCGGTGGGGCTGGCCGTGGTGGCGGCCGTGTGGGTGGCGGCGGTGGCCTCCTTCGTTCGGGACCGGCGTGCGGCCGGGCAGGACGCCCCGCACGTCCCCGCCGAGCCGGCGATCCGGGTCCGGCGCGTCCTCGGCATGGTCCTGGCCCCCCTCGGCACCGTCGGCTACGTGCTCTGGGTCGGCCACCGCACCGGCAAGGGCCCGCTGGGCTATCTGGACGTCCAGGCCGGCTGGCGCAACGGCTTCGACGGCGGCTACGCCTTCGCCCGGTTCGTCGCCGAGAAGTTCTCGTCGTTCCCGTCGGCCCTGGCCGGTGTGGGGCTCATCGTCGGGGTCGCGTCAGTCGTCTGGCTGTACGTGACCGGAGTACGTCAGCGCCAGCCGCTGCCGCTGCTGGTCTACACCGGGGTCGTGACCGCGCTCGCCCTGTGCGCGTCGAGCTACTTCGGCTCGAAACCGCGTCTGCTGCTGCCCGCGTTCCCGCTGCTGCTGCCTCTCGCGCAGGCTCTGGCCAAGGCGTGTATGCGCAGGTCAGCGGCTGTTCTCGGGGCCGTCGCGGTGGCCTCCGCGGTGTACGGGGCGTTCTGGCTGAACGGCTCCGGTCCGCCCTGACCCGCTGTGAGCGCAGGGGGAATTCCGCACCATGCCCTGGTGAACGAATTCAAAAGCGCAATAAAACCCGCATCCGGAATGATCAAAGGAATTGAAGGCCGCGGCGGCCGGCGATTACAGATTCGCTGGAAATAGACCCCCTCCTGAGAGGAATCCCACATCACATCGTCATCACAAAGCCGTTGATTCACCCGGGATCTGAGCTCACTCGCTGTAACGTCGATTGGGTGCGTACCGAACCGAAGCTCACCCGTCTGGACCGGGTGTTCGCCCGGCTGGACCGTGAGCCGGAACGACCGGCCCACATCGATGTGCCGAAGATGAGCAGGCACCGCATCGTGCTCTTCGCGGGAACCCTGGCCTTCTACGGCGCGATCGTGTGGGCCGTGGTGATCACGTCCTGGCTGGTCCGGCTCGACTGGCAGGTCATGTTCTTCCGCCCGTACCAGCAGTGGTCGGAGATCCACTGGTTCGTCGACTACTACGTGGTCCTCGGCCAGCGTGGCCCGACCGCCGTGATGGTCGCGGCCTGGCTGGGCTGGCGCTCCTGGCGGCAGCACACCCTGCGGCCGATGCTCGCGCTCGGTGTCTCGCTGCTGCTGCTGAACATCACGGTCGGCGCCGCCAAGTACGGCATGGGGCGGCTGGGCCCGCACTACGCGACCGTGATCGGCTCGAACGAGATGTGGCGCGGCGGCGATATATTTCCGAGCGGTCACACCGCCAACGCCGTGGTGACCTGGGGAATCCTGGCCTACCTGGCGTCCTCCGCGAG
Organism: Streptomyces qaidamensis; assembly: GCF_001611795.1. NCBI lineage: Bacteria > Bacillati > Actinomycetota > Actinomycetes > Kitasatosporales > Streptomycetaceae > Streptomyces > Streptomyces qaidamensis. The sequence continues at coordinate 2,018,743 of NZ_CP015098.1, forward strand.
AGCGCAGCGCTGGCTGTCCGCCGTGTCCGCGGTGACCTCGCTCGGGGTCGGGATGGCCACCGTCTACCTCGGTACGCACTGGCTGAGTGATGTGCTCCTCGGCTGGACCGCGGGTCTGCTGATCCTGCTGGGCCTGCCGTGGTTCGAGCCACTGATCGCCCGTGCCGAGGCCGCGATCTTCGACCTGCGCGACCGTCTGCGGGCCCGCGGGCGCCGTACGGCGGCCGGCGGCGCTCCCGTCGTGATCACGCCCTTGCCCGCCGACCGGGAGGACGTGGCGGCCTGCGCGTCCCGGACCCCGGCCTATCTGGCGCCGGGCCCGCACACGGCGCGCTCGGAGCGCACGCCGATCACCCCCGCCGGCAGCCGCCGCCCTCAGCACCCCGAGCGTCACCCGCGCGGTTCGGCCTCGTCGGCCCGCCCGCTGAGGGGCGGCTGACCACGGCCGGTACGCACCCCTTCCGGCAGCGCGAAGGCCCCGGTTCCGCAGCGGAACCGGGGCCTTCGCCGGGTCTCAGCCCTTCCAGGCCCGCGCCACCCGGCCGCCCTTGACCTCGAAGTTCAGCCGGCCCACGCGGTACTCCATCGTGATGATCGCGCCCGGCGGCAGCGCGCGCACCGTCGGCCAGCCGCGCTCCCGCGCGAGGCGTTCGGCCCGGCCGGCCTCCAGGCCGACATAGGTGTCCGGGCTGTCGTCGGGTTCAGCGGAAGGTGTCGGAGTCGGTGCCATGCCGCCACGCTATGCGCTGGCCGCAGACCGCGGAAGTCCGGGCCCCGGGCCCCGGCCACTGTCCGGCCCCCGTCACGCTTCTGTCACAAGATCACGACACGCGTTTCGGGAGCTGTCCGTCACACGGACGAGCGGTTCCGTACGCCTTCCGCAGGCATTCGATCGGAATTCCCGCGTGTCACATGAGCTCATGGAAAAGCCCGGCGGAAAGTGCCGGGTGAAGTGCCTCCGGGGCTCCATGCATTTCCTGTGCCGCACCGGCCCGGCGGGGTCGGCGCGGCACAGGAAATGCATGGCTTCGGTACACAGAGGCCGATACGCCCCCTGTCGGAGCACGCGGTGACGCGAGCATCATGGCGTGAGCTCGCGGGGACGTGAGGCGCGGGCTGCGGCGGGCCCGGTGCGCGATCAGCGAAGGGGCGAGCGAGCGATGGGGACGCAGACAGGGACGCAGACCGTACAGGCGGGGGCGGCGCCGTCCGAGCCGCGGACGCGGCACGGGCGGGTGGTGGTCGACTGGCTGACGACGACGGACCACAAGAAGATCGGCCATCTCTACCTGATCACGTCGTTCCTGTTCTTCCTGGTCGCCGGAGCGATGGCGCTGCTGATGCGCGCCGAACTGGCCCGCCCCGGTCTGCAGATCATCGACAACGAGCAGTTCAACCAGGCGTTCACGCTGCACGGCACGATCATGCTGCTGCTGTTCGCGACGCCGACCTTCGCGGGCTTCGCCAACGAGCTGATGCCGTTGCAGATCGGCGCGCCCGACGTGGCCTTCCCACGGCTGAACATGTTCTCGTACTGGCTGTTCCTGTTCGGCGGGCTGATCGTGCTCGGCTCGCTGCTGGTGCCCTCCGGGCCGGCGGACTTCGGCTGGACCGCCTACGCCCCGCTCAACAGCGCGGAGCGCTCGCCGGGGATCGGGGCCGATCTGTGGATCATGGGGCTGGCGCTGTCGGGCTTCGGCACGATCCTCGGCGCGGTCAACTTCATCACCACGATCATCGGGATGCGTGCCCCGGGCATGACGATGTTCCGGATGCCGATCTTCGTGTGGAACACCCTGTTCACGTCGATCCTGATCCTGATGGCGTTCCCGGTGCTCGCGGCGGCGCTGCTGGTGCTGGAGGCGGACCGGCGGTTCGGATCGCAGGTGTTCGACGCGGCCAACGGCGGGGCGATCCTGTGGCAGCACCTGTTCTGGTTCTTCGGCCATCCCGAGGTGTACATCATCGCACTGCCGTTCTTCGGCATCATCACGGAGATCATCCCGGTCTTCAGCCGTAAGCCGTTGTTCGGCTATCTGACGCTGGTCGGGGCGACGATGGCGATCACCGGCCTGTCGATGATCGTGTGGGCGCACCACATGTTCGCCACGGGTGCGGTGCTGCTGCCGTTCTTCTCCTTCATGAGCTTCCTGATCGCGGTGCCGACGGGGGTGAAGTTCTTCAACTGGGCCGGCACCATGCTGAAGGGCTCGTTGTCCTTCGAGACGCCGATGCTGTGGGCGACCGGCTTCCTGGTGACGTTCCTGTTCGGCGGCCTGACCGGGGTGATCCTGGCGTCGCCGCCGATGGACTTCCACGTGACGGACACGTACTTCGTGGTGGCGCACTTCCACTACGTCGTCTTCGGCACCGTCGTCTTCGCGATCTTCGCCGGGTTCTTCTTCTGGTGGCCGAAGTTCACCGGGAAGATGCTCGACGAGCGGCTCGGCAAGATCCAGTTCTGGGTGCTCTTCGTCGGCTTCCACACCACGTTCCTGGTGCAGCACTGGCTGGGCGCCGAGGGCATGCCCCGCCGGTACGCCGACTACCTCGCGGCGGACGGCTTCACCGCGCTCAACACGGTGTCGACGATCGGAGCGTTCCTGCTCGGCATGTCGACGCTGCCCTTCCTCTACAACGTGTGGAAGACGGCCAAGTACGGCGAGAAGGTCGAGGTCGACGACCCCTGGGGCTTCGGCCGTTCCCTGGAGTGGGCGACCTCGTGCCCGCCGCCGCGGCACAACTTCACGACGCTGCCCCGGATCCGCTCCGAGTCGCCGGCGTTCGACCTGCACCATCCGGAGTACGCGGCGGTGACTGCGCAGCCCGAGCCAGAGCGCCATCAAGCCGGTCCCGAGTCTTCCTGATCGCCTCGATGAGCCCGTCCGGCTCCAGCACCTCGAAGTCGAAGCCCAGCATCACCACGTGGATGACCATCACGTCGAGGCTGCCGGCGCCGCAGCGCAGCAGGCAGGTGTCCTCGCTCTCCGCCTCCAGCACTCCGGCGGAGGGCGAGATGTGTTCGGCTGCTTCCTCCAGCGGCACCAGGAGGCGCACGACGGCGTGGGTGGCGTACGCGCGGGTGGAGACGCCCTGGGAGACGTAGGCGGCGAGGTCCTCGGCGGGTGGCTTGCGCGGGGTGAAACGCGGGCCGTGCGGCGCTCTGGGTGTGATGCGGTCCACGCGGAACGTGCGCCAGTCGTCCCGGTCGAGGTCCCAGGCCACCAGGTACCAGCGACGCTCGGTGCACACCAGGCGAAGCGGTTCGACCGTGCGGCGGGTGGGGGTGCCGTCGTGGCCGCGGTATTCGAAGCGCAGCCGTTCGGCGTCCCGGCACAGGTGGGCGAGCTCGGTGAGCACGGCCGGGTCGACCGAGGAGGGCAGGGTGCTGCGCAGCATCGGCACGGTGAAGGCGTTCAGGGCGCCCACGCGGCGGCGCAGCCGGTTCGGCAGCACCTGCTCCAGCTTGGCGAGGGCCCGCACCGAGGTTTCGCCGATGCCGTCGATGCCCTGCCCGGCGGCCGTGCGAAGCCCGACCGCCACGGCGACGGCCTCGTCGTCGTCCAGGAGCAGCGGTGGCAGTTCGGCGCCCGCGCCCAGCTGGTAGCCGCCGCCGGTGCCGGGGCTGGCGTTGACCGGGTAGCCCAGTTCGCGCAGCCGGTCGACGTCCCGGCGCAGGGTGCGGGCGCTGACGCCGAGCCGGCCGGCCAGGTCTGCGCCGGACCACTCACGGTGGGCCTGGAGCAGGGACAGCAGACGCAGCAGACGGGCCGAGGTCTCCAACATGGGGCGAGTCTGCCAGCCCTTGCGGACAACCACTGTCCTCAAGGCTCGTAGGCCAGTTGCGGGACGGTGAAGCAGGTGCGGTTCATGTCCCCCTGGCCCACCCAGCCCTTGCCGTCCTGCCAGCGGGCCACCGACAGGCAGGTCCTGCTGCTCTTCGGCGGCTCGGGCAGGCGCTCGAAGCGGACGGGGAGCAGCAGTCCCCCGGCGGTGTAGCCCTGGCTGCGGTTCATGAAGGCGTCGACGCACGCGCGCGTGATGCCCGTGCTCGCGCAGGACTTCGCGGCGTCCGTGAACCACCGCGCGGCCGCCCACCCCTCCAGCTGCCACTGGGAGTGCGTCTCCAGGTCCTTCGTCGCCTCGCGGAACTCCGCCACCGCCGCGTTGCCGGTGTCCTCGAAGTTGCGGCTGGCGCCGGTAGCCCACAGGGCGTTGCGGCAGCGCGGGGCGTCCTTGTAGTCCTCGGCGACGGTGGACGTCCAGTTCTGCACGTTGGTCACCTTGGCGGTGACCTCGGCGCCGGCCTCGTCCATGGCCTGGCAGAGCCGGGCGTTGCCGTGCCCGTCGATCGCGTCGAACACCAGGTCGGCGCCCTGCTCCTTCAGATCGGCGGCGACGGCGCGGAAGTTCGGCAGGGCGAAGTCGACCTGCTCGGTGACGACCTGGTAGCCCTCGGCGCGCAGTCCCCGCTCGACGAGCCGGGCGTAGGCGGCCGAGGCCGACTGGTTGTAGGAGACGACGGCGGCGGTGCGGGCGCCGTGCTCGCGTTTGAAGTAGCGGTAGACCTCGGTGCCGCCGTACAGCTTTCCGTCCCAGCCGGGGGTGCCGTCGCGGGGCGCGAGACTGCCGTAGATGCCGTAGAGGTGCGGATAGGTGTCGTAGGCAGGGCCGATGGGCTGGCCGCCGATGTCGGGCACGCCCGCGCGGGAGACGCGGGAGGCCCCCGCGTAGTCGAGGGCGGTGGTGGCGACCAGGGCGACGACCTGGTCCTCCTCGACGAGTTGGTGCACGCACTCGTTGTTGCCGACGCCGCTGCCGCCGTCGTCGCAGCTGCGCACCTCGACCCGGCGGCCGTCGATGCCCCCGTGCGCGTTGAGCCGGTCGAAGAAGGCCCGGGCGCCGTCGCGCGGGCCGGTGAAGGCGCTGCCGCCGACCGGGCTGGTGGCGCTGGTGATGATGCCGACCCGCAGGGGCACGGCATCGCCGGGCACGGGGGTGCCGTCGTCGTGGTCGAAGTCGCTCTCCGGGAGCCGACTGCCGCAGGCCGCGCTCAGGGCGAGCAACAGCACCGCGGCCAGGGCCTCAGCAGCCCGGGACCGGTGACGCATTGCCGCTCAGTTGCACCAGCGCGCACAACGTCTTGGCGGACACCTTCCAGGTGCCGTCCTGCTCGACGGCGCTTCCGGAGGCGTCGGGCAGGGCGGTGGCGCCCTTCAGGGTGAGCGTGTACGTCACGTCCGCCCCGGTCGCCGAGGTGAACTCGACCTTGGTGACCTTCGCCTGGACCTGCCCGCCGCGCTCGTCACCGCTGAAGGCCTGGAGGACCGGGCCCATCCGGTCGCCGTTCTCCAGGACGGCCTGCTTCTCCTCCGTCGAGGTCTTCGGGTCGAAGAACTTCTGCCAGTTCTGCCTGATCTCCCCCTCGGCGGCGGCCCGGTCGGCCGGCGCGGTGGCCGTTACGCTCGCGGTGCGCTCGGCGCTCGGGGTGGGAGGCGTGGACTCGCTGCCGCCGCCGCTGTCGTCGCTGCAGGCCGCCAGGGCCGGGGCGAGGGCCAGGACCAGGGCCGCGGCGATCGCCGTACCCCGTCCCGTGGTGCGTGGACCCCCCGTCGCGTTCCCCCGCTTGAGGTCGCTGCCGAGAACCATCTGGCTCACCACCGGGTGTCGGTCCGGGCCATGTGCGCCCGGTGCTTTCAGGGTCAGCTTCCACAGGGCATAGTGCAAGCGATCGGCGGACTTGAACAGGCAGCCCGACGCACGCACAGCCGAATCCGACGTGTGGGAGCCAGCGATGCGGACCAGCCGACTGCGGACCGTGCATCCCGTCCTGTGGGCGGGCTGGGCCGCCCTGGCCGCCGGCGCGGTGCTGTGCGTCGTCGGCTGGTACGGAGTCTCCGGCGAGCGTTACGCCGAACGGCAGCTGCCCTACCTGGCCTCCTGCACGATCCCCGGGGCCGCGCTGATCGTCGCCGGGGCCGTCCTGCTGGCCCGGGGCCGGGGGTCGATCGCCGCCACGCGCGTGGAGGATCTGTACCACCTGCTGGTGGCGGCGGAGCCGGACGAGCCGGAGGGGACCGGCCGGGCCGCGCTCGCCCCGCTCGCGGTCAGCGGCGACCTGCTGATGGTGCCGGGCGGCACGCTGTGGCACCGCGCGGACTGCCCGCTGGTCGCGGCCAAGGCGGAGGCGGTCCCGGTGGACTCCAAGCTGGTGGCGAGCGGTGAGCTGGACCCCTGCCCGATCTGCGAGCCGGCCGCAGAAACCGACTGATGTCGTCACTGACGTACGACCTCGCCCTCGCCGGGCTCTCGGTGGGCAGCGCGGCGGCGCTGACCGGGATCGGCCTGATCATGACGTACCGCGCGACGGGCGTACTGAACTTCGCCCACGGCGCCATCGCGATGGTGTGCGCGTACGTGCTGCGGCAGTGCGTGGTCGAGTGGGGCTGGCCGCTGTGGCTCGGCGCCGTGGTGACGTTGCTGGTGCTGGCCCCGGGGCTCGGGGTGGTCCTGGAACGGTTCGTGTTCCGGCCCCTGGCGGTCCTGGGCGGCGACCCGGCGCAGACGCTGGTGGCGTCCATCGGGGTGTTCGTGCTGCTGGTGGGCGGGGCGGCGCTGCTGTGGGGGCAGGGGGCGCGGGACGACGCGCCGGTGCTGGTGCCGGACGAGCCGTGGGGGCAGCTGGCGGTGGTGCTGGTGCTGGCCGCCGGGGTCGCGGCGGTGGTCCGCCGGACGCGGTTCGGGCGGGAGCTGCGCGCCGTGGTCGACGACCGGCGGCTGGCCGAGCTGGGCGGCATCGACGCGGACCGGGTCGCGGCCACGGGCTGGGCGTTCGGTTCGTTCACGGCCGGTCTGACGGGCGTGCTGCTGGCGCCGTACGTGCGGCTCGACCCATATGGTCTCTCGCTGCTCGTGATGGAGGTCGTGGCGGTCGCGGTCGCCGCGCGGATGCGGAGCCTGCCGGTCGCGGTGGTGGTGGCGCTGGGCATCGGGGTGGCGCAGAGCCAGCTGACGCGGCTGCACCCGTCGGGCTGGGCCGAGCCGCTCCTCCAGGCGGTGGGCACGAACCTGTTCGTCGTCGCGCTGCTGGTCGCGGCGCTGGTCCTGCCGGGCGTCGGGGAGCGGGACGCACTGCCCCGCACGGCCACGGCACGCGTGCCGACCCCGCCGGGTGCCTGGATCGTGGTGCTCGTGCTGTTCCTGCTGCCGCTGGGTCTCGCCGGGCAGGATCTGCACACCTCGGTCCAGGTCCCGGCGCTGGCGGTGATCCTGCTGTCCCTGGTGGTCGTCACCGGGCGCGGCGGCCAGATCTCCCTGGGGCAGGCGGCGTACGCGGGCCTGGGCGCCCTGTTCACGGCGCTGCTGGCGGCGGGCCGCTTCCCGGGGCTGCCCGCCCTGCCGGAGCTGGCGGCCCTCGGGGTGTCGGTGGTCCTGGTGGCGCCGCTCGGCCTGCTGACGGGCTGGCCGGCGATCGGCCGCCGGGGCCTGGCGCTGGCGCTCGCGACGTTCGCGGTCGGCGTGGGGGTGAGCCGCTTCGTCTTCGCCCAGCCGTACGCCACCGCGGGCCTGTCCCTGGGCCGTCCCGCGGGCTTCGACGGGGACCGGGCGTACTACGTGCTGGAGCTGCTCCTGCTGGCGGTCGCGCTGCTGGCCACGCACGCGCTGCGCCGGGGGCGGACGGGCCGGGCCCTCGCCGCCATGCGGGATCACGAGCAGGGCGCGCAGGCGGCGGGCGTCCGGGTGCCGTCCCTCAAGCTGCTGGCCTTCGTCGCGGGTGCCGCGCTGGCCGCGCTGGGCGGCGGCATGCTCGGCATGAGCCTGCGCGCCTTCGACGCCGCCGCCTACGACCCCGTGCGGGGGCTGCTGTGGTTCGCCGCGGTGGTGGTGCTCGGCGCCGACAGCACGCTCGGCGCCCTCGCAGCGGCGGCTCTCCTGGTCGGGCTCGACGCGGGCACCCGGGGCGGCGTCGCGGCGGCGCTGATCGGCGTCCTGGCGATCCTGGTGGGCCGCTTCCCGGGTGGCCCGTACGAGGCCCTGCGCACGGCCATGGAACGCCTCCGGCTGCGCCGCACCCCGGCCCTGACTCCGGCGGGCGCCCGGGCCCGCCGGCTGCTGCGCCCCGCGGAACCGCAGACGGCCCCGAGCGCGCCGGTGCCGACCGGGGCGACACGCGTGGTCCACAGGGCAGCGGGGACAGGAGCAGCCGCCCGGCGGGAGCACCCGGACGGCGACAGCCACCCGGAACACGGCCCACCGGGCCGGGCCGTCCCCACCTTGCCGAGCGACGTCAACGGCCCGCCGACCACCCGGCCGGAGCGTGCCCCTGAGGCGTCCGCCGGGCCCTCCCCGACCACCCGGCCCGAGACGAGCCCCGCCCCCTCCCCGACCACCCGGCCGAAGGCACCACCCGAGGCCTCCCCAACCACCCAGCCCGAGCCGATCCTCAAGCCCGCACCGCCCGCCCGGCCCGAGCCGACCCCGAAGCCCTCACCGGTCCCTCGGCCCCAGCCTGCCCCTATGCCCTCACCAGCCCCCCGGCCCCAGCCGACCCCGGCCCCCTCCCCGGCCACCCGGCCGCACGCCGCGGCGCCCATGGGAGGCGCTCCGCCGTCCACGCCCGCAACCGCCGCTGTCCCCGCCGCTCCCCTCCTCACCGCCCGCCGCCTCCACGCCCACTACGGCGGCTTCACCGCCCTCGACGGAGTGGACCTGGAGCTCTCCCCCGGCCGGATCACCGCGGTCGTCGGACCCAACGGGGCCGGGAAGAGCACCCTGTTCCACTGCTTGGCCGGGACGCTGCCGCCCGCGCGCGGGACCGTACGGCTCGGCGGGCGGGACATCACCGCGCTGCCCGCCCACGCCCGGGCCCGGCTCGGCGTGGCACGGACCTTCCAGCAACTGGCCGTCTTCCCCTCGCTGACGGTGGCCGAGAACGTCCGCGTCGGCGCCGAGCAGGGCCGGGTGACCGACCCGGGCGCCGTGGAGCGCGCCCTCAGGCTGCTCGGGCTCGACGGCCCCCTGCGCGCACGGCCCGCCGCCGGGCTGCCCACCGGGACGCTGCGCCGCGTCGAACTGGCCCGGGTCCTCGCGGGAAGCCCCCGCGTCCTGCTCCTCGACGAGCCCGCCGCCGGGCTCGACACCGGCGAAGTGACCGCCCTGACCCGGGTCCTGAAGGCCCTGGCCGCCGACGGCACCGCCCTCCTCGTCGTCGAGCACGATCTGGACCTGGTGGCCGGACTCGCCGACGTCGTGCACGTGATGACCGCGGGCCGGATCGTCGCCTCCGGCCCGCCCGGACGCGTGCTGGACGCCCTGGAATCGGGGGCCGGCCGATGACGACCGTCTCCCTGCGCCAAGCACGCGTGCGCTACGGCCCCCTGGAAGCGCTGCACGGCATCACCCTCGCCGCCCCCGGCCCGGGCCTCACCGTGCTGCTCGGCCGCAACGGGTCCGGCCGCACCACCGCCCTGCGCGCCCTGGCCGGCACCGTGCCCCTGTCGGGCGGCGCGGTGGTGTGGGACGGCACGGACGTGACCCGCGTCCCGGCGTACGAACGGGCCCGGCGGGGGCTGTGCCTGGTGCCGGAGCGGAGGGCCGTGTTCGGCTCGCTCACCGTGCGCGAGAACCTCGCACTCGCCGCACGCGACCACACCCCGGCCCTCGACGCCTACCCGCAGCTGCGGCCCCTGCTGGAGCGGCGCGCCGGAACCCTCTCGGGCGGGGAGCAGCGCATGCTCGCCCTCTCCCGGGCCCTGCTCGCCCGCGCGCGCGTGGTGCTCGTCGACGAGCCCGCCCAGGGCATGTCGCCCTCGGTCGCGGCCCGGACGTACGAGCTGTTGGGCGCGCTGGAGGCGTGTGTGGTGGTCGCCGAGCAGCGGCTGCCGTCCGCCCTGCGGGACCGGTCCGCGATCGTCTACGAACTGCGCCGCGGGACCGTCGTGTTCGCCGGGGAGACGGCCGAACTGACGGGCTGATGCCGGACTCCGAGGCCCCGTCCGGTCGGCCGACCGGACGGGGCCCGTGTCCCGGCGAGGGGGAGCAGCGTCTCAGAACTTGAGGCGCAGGCCGGGCACGATCACGTCGGGGTCCCCGCCGATGGCGGCCTTGTTGGCGGCGTAGAGGTGCTGCCAGGTGGTCCCGTGCCGGGCTGCGACACCGCTCAGCGTGTCGCCCCGGCGGACGGTGTAGTCACCACGGGAGGAGCCGCGGTCCGCGTGTTCCGTGGAACGCGGCGGCGCCTTCGGCCGTTTCGCCGGGGCCGGCGCGGTGGAGGTGACCGGGTCCGCGGCGGGTGCGCCGCCGCTCGCCCCGGCGCGTGCCGAGCAGGTCGGCCAGGCGCCCCATCCCTGGGCGCGCTGGACCTTGGTGGCCACGGCGATCTGCTGGGACCTGCTCGCCCGGTCGGCGGTGGGCGCGTAGGCCGTGCCGCCGTAGGCGTTCCAGGTGGAGGCGGCGAACTGGAGTCCGCCGTAGTAGCCGTTGCCGGTGTTGATGTGCCAGTTGCCGCCGCTCTCGCACTGGGCGATGCGGTCCCACACTCCGCTGTCGGCCGCCGCGGCGTTCCCGGTCGCGGCGAGCAGTCCGAGGGGCGCGAGCAGTGCCGCCCCGGCGAGGACCGCCGTCGTACGAACCTGGCTCTTCCGAGCGTCGGGGCGAGAGGTATCGGCACATTCGGACATGTAGGTCCCTTTCGAAACACCCGGGATCCCCCAAGGCGGAGCGCCACTCCCGCGCCATGGGGCGCGAGGGCCACACTCGCCCCGTCCACCGGAGCGGTGCCGTGCCCGGTTCCTGGGAACCCGGCGGCCGGTGGACGTACCCGAGCGGTGCTCGTTGCACACGGCGGAGGAATCTAAGGAGGTCGGCGGTCGGCATCAACCACGCAGCCGTCCCGGCAGGCCAGTTCGCTGATACCGCAGGTAACGGCTATTTCCGGACACCCACTTCATTCGCGGATTTCCGGATTTGTTCACCAACCCCCCTGTCGGCCTGTGACCCACTTCACCCTTTCAACACCCTTTACATATCGGCGAGTTGACGGTGAGTGCGCGATTCCGCGCGAAGCGTGACCCTGCGCGCCGGTTGGTTCGATTCCGTTCGCCCTGGGGCGTGACTCCCGCCACAGATCGGCCGTTGTCTTCTTCACGAGCCGGGACCGACCCGGACCACGGGCCGGGAGCCACCCGGCTTTGCCACGCACCGCATCCCCGAGGGAGCCACCCGTGCCGCGCATGCTCGACGTCAGCGACGAGGTACGCGCCGAGATCGGCGACGAAGAAGCCGACCGCCTGCTCGCCGGAGAGACCGCCCCGGGCAGTTACGACTGCACGTCCTGCCGCACACCGGGCGACTCCGAGCAGGAGCGCACCAGCACCGTCCTGTTCATCGGTGACGAGACCGCCGTCCTCGCCTTCGCCCACGCCGGCTGTCTGCCCTCGCAGGTCGTGCAGGTCACCGAGGAGCAGTTGCGGGGCGCCGTGAAGTCCATCACCGGCGACACCGTCGACCTGGAGCCCGACCGGGTGGTGCCCGACAAGGCGGTGCCCGAGCAGGCGGTGCTGGGTGTGACCAGCGGGCTCGTCCTGATCGGCGGGGAGCTCCACCCGGCCCTGGTGGTGGAGCCGACCGGACCCATCGCCCGGCCCGGCACGACCGGCACCGGCGACGACTTCCTGCCGCTGCTCGTCGAGCAGGGCTTCATGCCGCTGTCGGAGCTGTCCGCCGTACCGCCGGTGCTGCACGGCTGGTCGGTGCTGCTGGCCGTGGGCCAGCTGCACGCGGTGCTCCAGCCCGGCAGCAACGGCGGCCAGCCGGTGGCCTGGTGGCAGGCGCACCAGCCGCTCCAGGTGACGGACGGCTGGCGCGCGGCGGCCAACAAGCACCAGCAGGTGCTGATGTTCGCGGCGCCCGCCGGCTCGATCGGCCGCCAGCCGCGCGAGGACCTGCTGCGGGACGCGCTGGACAAGGCGGCGGCGAACGGACAGCTGGTCGGCTCGGCGCTGCCGCTGGCCGGCACCTGAGCCGCCCGTCACCCGAGCACGCCGCAGACCCGCGAAAGCCGTACCCGGGCCGCATCCCTTGACCCGCGGGGTCGTTTGGACATACGTGCACGCATACGACGTTCCCCGCCGCCAGTCCTTCTCGCCGATCCCGTCCGCGCGATCGGCTCAGGACTCCCATGGCGGCCCATCGGCCACGCCGATCTACGACGCGCTCTACGCCGAGTACGTCAAGTCCTTCCGCGCACTGCCCGGCGACCGCAGCGGCGAGGAGAAGCTGGGATTCACCGCCTTCGGGAACACCCCGCAGCACAGTTCGGGCTCGTATGCAGGGGCGTACGGCAGCTCCTACAGTGCCTACAGCGCGGGCGCCCAGAGCGCCCGCCATGCCGCCGGGCAGCAGCCGCAGTGGCAGCGTGTCGGGACCGTCGCCTCACACAGCACGGGGATGCACCACGTACCGGCCGCGCTGCCGCCGGGGCGGCGCGGCGGCGTCTGAGCGAGCACCGGACACCGGAAAGGGCGGCCCCGTTCGGGGCCGCCCTTTCCGGTGCTGCGCGCTACTTCTTCTTGCCGCGCTTCTCGCGCACCCGCACGGAGATGTGGATCGGCGTCCCGTCGAAGCCGAACTCCTCACGCAGCCGGCGCTCGATGAAGCGCCGGTAGCCCGCCTCGATGAATCCGGAGGCGAACAGCACGAACCGCGGCGGCTTGGTGCCCGCCTGCGTGCCGAACAGGATGCGCGGCTGCTTGCCGCCCCGGACCGGGTGCGGGTGGGCGGCGACCAGCTCACCGAGGAAGGCGTTCAGCCGTCCCGTCGGGACCCGGGTCTCCCAGCCCGCCAGGGCCGTCTCGATCGCCGGGACCAGCTTCTCCATGTGCCGGCCGGTGCGCGCCGAGACATTCACCCGGGGCGCCCACGCCACCTGGCCGAGCTCGGTCTCGATCTCCCGCTCCAGGTAGTAGCGGCGCTCCTCGTCGAGGGTGTCCCACTTGTTGTACGCGAGGACGATCGCGCGGCCCGCCTCGACGGCCATGGTGACGATCCGCTGGTCCTGCACCGAGATGGACTCGGAGCCGTCGATCAGGATGACAGCGACCTCCGCCTTCTCGACGGCGGCGGCGGTGCGCAGCGAGGCGTAGTAGTCGGCGCCCTGCTGGAGGTGGACGCGCTTGCGGATGCCCGCCGTGTCGACGAACTTCCAGGTGACCCCGCCGAGCTCGATCAGCTCGTCGACCGGGTCGCGGGTGGTGCCCGCCAGTTCGTTGACGACGACGCGCTCCTCGCCCGCCACCTTGTTCAGCAGGGAGGACTTGCCGACGTTCGGCCGCCCGATCAGGGCGATGCGGCGCGGTCCGCCGGTGCCGCCCGCACCGAACGTCTGGCGCGGCGCCTCGGGGAGCACCTCCAGGACCTGGTCGAGCATGTCGCCGGTGCCGCGGCCGTGCAGCGCGGAGACCGGGTGCGGCTCCCCCAGGCCCAGCGACCACAGGTAGGACGCGTCGGCCTCGCCGCTCTGGCCGTCCACCTTGTTGGCGCACAGCACGACCGGCTTGCCGGCCTTGCGCAGCAGCCGGACGACGGCCTCGTCGGTGTCGGTGGCGCCGACCTTGGCGTCGACGACGAAGACGACCGCATCGGCGGCCTCGATGGCGTACTCGGCCTGGGCGGCCACGGAGGCGTCGATGCCGAGGACGTCCTGCTCCCAGCCGCCGGTGTCGACGACCTTGAAGCGGCGGCCGGCCCACTCGGCCTCGTAGGTCACCCGGTCGCGGGTGACGCCGGGCTTGTCCTCGACGACGGCCTCGCGGCGACCGATGATGCGGTTCACCAGGGTCGACTTGCCGACATTGGGGCGGCCGACGACGGCGAGGACGGGCAGCGGGCCGTGCCCGGCCGCCTCGATGGCACCCTCGACGTCTTCGACGTCGAAGCCCTCCTCGGCGGCGAGCTCCATGAACTCCGCGTACTCGACGTCGCCGAGCGCCCCGTGGTCGTGCTCGTACGCGCCCTCGGAGGCGTCCGAGCCGTCGGGCTGGATGTGGTCGTTCATGAAGTCCGTACCTCGTCGTTCATCGTGGTGGTCGGTGGAGTACCCGCTGTTCCGGGCTGGTCCACTACTCAGTGTCGTCTAGCGCCCGGTGAGGCGCCTGGCGTTTTCCAGGTGGGCCGCGAGCTGCTTCTGGATGCGTCCGGTCGCCTCGTCCAGCGCCTTGCGCGTCCGGCGACCGCTGCCGTCGCCCGCCTCGAAGGGCTCGCCGAAGACGACGTCGACGCGGGAGCGCAGCGGAGGCAGCGCCTTTATCAACCGTCCGGGCTTCCCGGAACTTCCCAGCACGGCCACCGGGACGATCGGGGCGCCGCTGCGCACCGCGAAGTATGCGAGGCCGGCGCGCAGCGAGGCGAAGTCGCCCTCGCCCCGGGTGCCCTCCGGGAAGATGCCGAGCACGCCGCCGCCCGCCAGGACGCCCAGCGCGTGGGTGATCGCCGTGCGGTCGGTGGTGTCGCGGTCGACCTTCACCTGCCCGATGCCGAGCAGGAAGGGGTCCAGCGGCCCGATGAACGCTTCCTTCTTGATCAGGAAGTGCGTCGGCCGGGGCGCCACGCCCATGACCATCGGGCCGTCGATGTTGTGGGAGTGGTTGACCGCGAAGATCACCGGACCGCTCGCCGGAACCCGCCAGGCTCCGAGCACGCGCGGCCTCCACAGCCCGTACATCAGGCCGACGCCGATGCGCCGCCCGACCTCGGCACCCCGTGCCGAAGGCAGATCGGTCACTTCCCGGCCCGCTTCTCCTCGACGAGGGTGACGACGCACTCGATGACCTGGGCCAGCGTGAGCTCGGTGGTGTCCACCTCGACGGCGTCGTCCGCCTTGGCGAGCGGGGAGGTCTTGCGGCTGGAGTCGGCTGCGTCCCGCTTGATCAGGGCCTCGCGGGTGGAGTGGACGTCGGAGCCCTTCAGCTCGCCGCTGCGGCGGGCGGCGCGCGCCTCCGGGGAGGCGGTGAGGAAGACCTTGAGGTCGGCGTCGGGCAGCACCGTCGTGCCGATGTCCCGGCCCTCGACGACGATGCCCTGCTCCGCGGAGGCGGCGATCGAACGCTGCAGCTCGGTGATCCGGGCGCGCACCTCCGGCACCGCGCTGACCGCGCTGACCTTGGAGGAGACCTCCTGGGTGCGGATCGGACCGGCCACGTCCACGCCGTCGACCGTGATGGCAGGCCCTTCCGGGTCGGTGCCGGAGACGATCTCGGGCTTGCCCGCGGCGGCGGCGATGGCGGAGGGGTCGTCGATGTCGATGCCGTTGCTCACCATCCACCAGGTGATGGCCCGGTACTGGGCGCCGGTGTCCAGGTAGCTCAGCCCCAGCTGGGCCGCCACGGCCTTCGAGGTGCTCGACTTGCCGGTGCCGGCGGGGCCGTCGATGGCGACAATCACTGGCGTGGCGCTTTCCACAGTGGGGACCTTCCTGAACCGGGCTCGGCGGGGTGAGGGCGCGACTGCCCCGCACCAGGTTACTGGGTTCGCGTCACTCGTCCGGCCGCGCGTCCGAGACGGCTGCGCACGACCGCCGACGGCGCTCGGCCCGTACGGCCCACGGCGCCCGGCTCATCCGGCCCACGGCCGACGGCGGCGCCCGGCCAGGGCCAGCCCGTCCGGCGCTTGAGGACGAGGCCGTTCAGGCCGAAGCGGGGGCCCGGGGCGGCAGCCCCCGGAACGGCCCACCCGACCGTACCTCCTACTGCCGGATCGCCCAGCCCCGTTCCCGCAGCGCGGCGCTCAGCACCGGGGCCGCCTTGGGCTCCACCATCAGCTGCACCAGACCGGCCTGCTGCCCCGTCGCGTGCTCGATCCGCACGTCCTCGATGTTGACCCCGGCCAGACCCGCGTCGGCGAAGATCCGGGCCAGCTGTCCCGGCTGGTCGTCGATGAGCACGACCACGACCTCGTAGGCCCGTGGCGCGGACCCGTGCTTGCCGGGGACGCGGACCTGCCCGGCGTTGCCGCGCCGCAGCACGTCCTCGATCCCGCCGGCGCCCTCGCGGCGCTTGTGGTCGTCGGAGGACTGCAGGGCGCGCAGGGCCCGCACGGTCTCCTCCAGGTCGGCGGCGACGTCCGTGAGCAGGTCGGCGACCGGCGCGGGGTTCGCGGAGAGGATGTCGATCCACATCCGCGGGTCGGAGGCGGCGATCCGCGTCACATCGCGGATGCCCTGCCCGCACAGTCGTACGGCGGACTCCTCGGCGTGCTCCAGCCGCGCGGCGACCAGGCTGGAGACCAGGTGGGGCATGTGGGAGACGAGGGCGACGGCCCGGTCGTGGGCGTCGGCGTCCATGACGACCGGCACGGCCCGGCAGTACGAGACCAGCTCCAGGGCGAGGTTCAGCACCTCGGTGTCGGTGTCCCGGGTCGGGGTCAGCACCCAGGGGCGGCCCTCGAAGAGGTCCGCGGTCGCGGCCAGCGGGCCGGACTTCTCCCGGCCCGACATGGGGTGCGAGCCGATGTACGCCGACAGGTCGAGACCGCGCTCCTCCAGCTCGCGGCGCGGCCCGCCCTTGACGCTGGCGACATCGAGGTAGCCGCGTCCCGCACCGCGGCGGATGGCGTCGGTGAGCACGTCCGCCACGTGCGCGGGCGGGGCGGCGACGATCACGAGGTCCACGGGCCCGTCCGGCGCCTCGTCCGTGCCGGCGCCGAGCGCGGCCGCCGTACGGGCCTGCTCCGGGTCCGGGTCGGCGAGGTGCACGGTGACGCTCCGCTGGGACAGGGCCAGCGCGGCGGACGTGCCGATGAGGCCGGTGCCGATGACGAGTGCGGTCCTCACTGGGCGATGTCCTTGCGCAGGGCGGCCGCGGCGCCGAGGTAGACGTGGGCGATGTCGGCGCGGGGCCGGTCGGACTCGATGTGCGCGAGGACCCGGACGACGCGCGGCATGGCGCCTTCGATGTCCAGTTCCTGGGCGCAGATCAGCGGCACGTCGACGATGCCCAGCTTGCGGGCGGCCGCCGCCGGGAAGTCGCTGTGCAGGTCGGGCGTGGCCGTGAACCAGATGCTGATCAGGTCGTCGGCGGCGAGATCGTTGCGCTCGAGGATCTCCGCGAGGAGGGCTCCGACCTGCTCGTCCATGTGCCCGGCCTCGTCCCGTTCGAGTTGGACGGCGCCCCGGACCGCTCGTACCGCCACGGCGATGCTCCTTGTTGACGTGCGTGTCGCTCTACGTCCGACCAGCCTAGTCAGCCCGCGCGGTCCAGGTGTGCGGCGCCCGCTCGCCGAGACGCCAGGATCGGTGTGTTTGGGAGGGTTCAGTGCCAAGATGATGCACATCCCGATTTAGTCCTCTTTGGCGCTTTCGGAGTGACGACATGACCCACGAGACCACACGCCGCACGGTCCTCCTCGCGACGGGGGCGACGGGCGCGGCGGCGCTCGTCGCGGCCTGCGGCGGCGGAGGCGACGACAACGGTTCCGAGTCGACGAGCTCCCCCACCGGCCAGGACGCGACGAGCGCCCCCGCCGGCCAGGTCCTGGCAAACATCGACGAGATCCCGGTCGGCGGCGGCAAGATCTTCAAGGACGAGGAAGTCGTCGTGACCCAGCCGGAGCAGGGCCGGTTCAAGGCCTTCTCGGCGATCTGCACCCACCAGCGCTGCACGGTGGGGTCCGTCTCCGGCGGCACGATCAACTGCCCCTGCCACGGCAGCAAGTTCCAGATCGCCGACGGCGCGGTGTCCCAGGGCCCGGCGACCCGGCCGCTGCCCGCCGAGCGGATCACCGTGGAGGGAAACGCGATTCGCCTGACGTGAGGGCCCGCGGGCGGCTTCGCGGCGTCACGCGTCCCACAGCGCCCCGAGGGTGAGCAGGTCACTCCGGTATTCGATGCGGTCGGCCCACTCGGTGGGCCAGGCCTCCGCGCCCAGGCAGGCGCCCGCGAAAGCGCCCGTCAGGCAGGCGATCGAGTCCGAGTCGCCGGCGGTGCAGGCGGCACGGCGCAGGGCGGTCAGCGGCTCGTCGACGAAGAGCAGGAAACACAGCAGCCCGGTCGCCAGGGCCTCCTCGGCGATCCAGCCCTCGCCGGTGGCCAGGCAGGGGTCGGTCTCCGGCGAGACGGTGCGCACGGCATGCCGAAGCCGTTCGAGGGCCTCCAGGCACTCGTCCCAGCCGCGCGCGATGAACCGCTCGGGGCTCGGGTCCCCGGCCCGCCGCCACAGGTCGCCGAGCCAGCGCTCGTGGTAGCGGCCGCGGTTCTCCAGGGCGTAGGAGCGGAGCAGGCCGATCAGCCCGGTCGGCTCGGCGCCCTGAGCGAGCAGACGTACGGCGTGTGCGGTGAGGTCGGAGGCGGCGAGCGCGGTGGGGTGTCCGTGGGTGAGGGCGGACTGCAACTGGGCGGCGCCCGCGCGCTGTTCGTCACTGAGGCCCGGAACCAGGCCCAGGGGTGCGACGCGCATGTTGGCGCCGCAGCCCTTGGAGTCGATCTGGCTGGCGTCCTGCCAGGGGCGGGACTCGTCCTTCAGCAGGTGACAGGCCTTCATGCAGGTGCGGCCCGGAGCCCGGTTGTTCTCCGGGGACTGGTACCAGTCCACGAACTCCTCACGCAGGGGCCGGGCCAGACGCAGCGGGGTGAGCAGCCCCCGGTCCATCGCCGTCCGCACCGCGCGCCCGAGCGCGAGTGTCATCTGGGTGTCGTCCGACACGGTGGCCCGGCCGGGCAGATCCAGCTGCCGCCACGGACCGAACGTGGCAAGTATCGACGGAACGTCACTGAACTCGGTCGGGTATCCCAGCGCATCCCCGAGGGCCAGGCCCGTGAGCGCTCCGGTGGCGGCTTGCTTGTGGACGAGCGTGGTCATGCGGGGCGTCCTTCCCGGGTGGGCCGCAGGAGAGGCGGGTGGAGGGCGGTGGCGGTTCCGGCGCGGTACAGCGCGGCGGGTTTGCCGCGGCCGCCGGTCAGTCGCGCGGCGCCCGGGACGGCTTCGACGAAGCCCGGCGTGGCGAGCACCTTGCGCCGGAAGTTGGGCCGGTCCAGGTCGGTGCCCCACACGGTCTCGTAGACCTGCTGGAGCTCGCCGAGGGTGAATTCGGGCGGGCAGAAGGCGGTGGCGAGGCAGGTGTACTCGAACTTGGCGCCGACGCGGTGGTGGGCGTCGGCCAGGATGCGGTCGTGGTCGAAGGCGAGCGGACCCGCCGCGCCGTACGGCACCCAGTCGGCCCGGGCCGCGTCGCTGCCGCCGTGCACCTCGGGAGCGTCGGGCAGCAGTGCGGCGAAGGCGACGGACACGACCCGCATCCGGGGGTCGCGGTCCGGC
The DNA here is from genome assembly GCF_001611795.1 of Streptomyces qaidamensis. Classification (NCBI taxonomy): domain Bacteria; kingdom Bacillati; phylum Actinomycetota; class Actinomycetes; order Kitasatosporales; family Streptomycetaceae; genus Streptomyces; species Streptomyces qaidamensis. The sequence continues at coordinate 2,038,047 of NZ_CP015098.1, forward strand.
TCGCTGTACGTCCGCAGCTGCTCCAGGTGCAGCCCCGAGACGTCGGACAGGCCGGTCTCCTCGGCGAGTTCACGCCGGGCGGCCGTCTCCGCGGACTCGTCCGGCTGCAGGAATCCGCCGGGCAGGGCCCAGCGCCCGGCGTAGGGCTCCTGCCCTCGCTCGACGAGCAGCACGTGCAGCGAGCCCTCCCGGAGGGTGAACACGGCCAGATCAACGGTGACGGCGAAGGGTTCGTGGGCGAATTTGTCGTAGCCGTCCATACACCAGCACCCCCTTTAATAGTCAGCAAGACTATAAAGGGGGTGCCGGTCACTCACAAGGTCTAGAGGTCGACCTCCTGCATCAGCATCCCGACCTCGGTGTTGGACAGCCGCCGCAGCCAGCCCGACTTCTGGTCGCCCAGGGTGATCGGCCCGAAGGCGACCCGGACCAGCTTGTCGACCGGGAAGCCGGCCTCCGCCAGCATCCGGCGCACGATGTGCTTGCGGCCCTCATGGAGGGTGACCTCGACGAGGTAGTTCTTGCCGGTCTGCTGGACGACCCGGAAGTGGTCCGCGCGGGCGTAGCCGTCCTCCAGCTGGATGCCGTCCTTGAGCTGCTTGCCCAGGTCGCGCGGGATGGGGCCGACGATGTGCGCGAGGTAGGTCTTCTTCACGCCGTACTTCGGGTGCGTCAGCCGGTGGGCCAGCTCACCGTGGTTGGTGAGCAGGATGACGCCCTCGGTCTCGGTGTCGAGCCGGCCGACGTGGAAGAGCCGGGTCTCGCGGTTGGTGACGTAGTCACCGAGGCACTGCCGGCCCTCCGGGTCCTCCATCGTCGAGACGACACCGGCGGGCTTGTTCAGCGCGAAGAACTGGAAGCGCTGCGTGGCGACGGTCAGCCCGTCGACCTTGATCTCGTCCTTCTCGGGGTCGACGCGCCGCCCCTGCTCCAGGACGATCTCGCCGTTGATCTCGACCCGGGCCTCCTCGATCAGTTCCTCGCAGGCCCGCCGGGAGCCGAAGCCCGCCCGGGCGAGGACCTTCTGCAGCCGCTCGCCCTCCTGCTCGGCGCCGGGGAAGGTCTTCGGGAGCTTGACCTCCTTCTTCCCGGCGTACCGGTCGCGGTTGCGCTCCTCGACCTGCGCCTCGTACTCGCGCGGGCGCGCCGGGGTCGTACGCCCCTGCTTCTGGGGCTGCTTGGGCCCGCCCTTGGCGCCGCCGCGCGCGGCGCCGCCACGCCCGGCCTTGGGGCCGTCCTTCGTCGCCCCGGGGCCCACGTCGTAGCGGCGCTCTTCCGGGCGCGGCTTCTTCGGACGGCCGCTGCCCTGCTTGTCGTCGCGGTTGTTGCCGGCGCCGCGGAAGTTGCCGCGACCACCACCACTCCCGCCGCGGCCGCCGCTGTTGCCACCACGGCTCCCGCCGTTGTTTCCGCTGCTGTTCCTGCCGCTGCTGCTTCGCATCAAAGTTCCGTCTGGTCGTCTTCGTCGTCGGTACCCGGGGTGGCCGGGCGGCCGCCCGGCACGTCGTCGTCAGGCGCGTCCGGGTCGAACGACGGTACGCCTTCCTGGGTCTCGGCCTCGATCGCCTCCGCCTCCGGGAGGAAGGGCGCGAGCTCCGGGAGCTCGTCCAGACCGCGCAGGCCCATCCGCTCCAGGAAGTAGTTCGTCGTCCTGTACAGGATCGCACCTGTTTCGGGTTCCGTGCCCGCCTCCTCTATCAGACCGCGCTGGAGGAGGGTGCGCATGACACCGTCGCAGTTGACTCCGCGGACGGCCGAGACCCGGCTGCGGCTGACCGGCTGCCGGTAGGCGACGACGGCCAGGGTCTCCAGGGCGGCCTGGGTGAGGCGGGCCTGCTGGCCGTCCAGGACGAAGCGCTCGACGGCGGGCGCGTAGGCGGCCCGGGTGTAGAAGCGCCAGCCGTTCGCGACGTACCGCAGCTCGAAGCCGCGGCCCTGGACGGTGTACTCGTCGGCCAGCTCGCGCAGGGCGTCCGCGATCTGGCGCTTCGGCCGCTCCAGTATCTTCGCGAGGTGCTCCTCGGTGGCGGGCTCGTCCACCACCATGAGGACGGCCTCCAGGGCCGGTTTCAGATCGAGACCGGCGACGGCACCCGGCCCGGCCGGCAGGTCGGTCGTTCGCTCGCTCACGCCTTCTTCTCCTCCTTCGGCGGCTCGGGCGGCCGGTCGAACTCGTCGGTGACGGTCGGTGCGTCGGCCCCGTCCCCGCCGGTCCACCGCACGAGCAGGTCCCCGAGCGCGGTCTCCTGCTCCAGCGCGACGGCCTTCTCGCGGTACAGCTCCAGCAGCGCGAGGAACCTCGCCACGACGGTCAGGGTGTCGTCGGTGTCCTCCACGAGGGCACGGAAGCTCGCCTCACCGAGCTCTCTGAGCCGGGCCACGACGATCTGCGCCTGCTCCTGCACGCTGACCAGCGGGGCGTGGATGTGGTCCACGTAGACCTGCGGCATGGGGCGCGGCTGCATCGCCTTCACGGCGAGCTTGGCGAATCCTTCCGCCCCGATGCTGATGACGACGTCGGGCAACAGCTCCGCGTGGTGCGCTTCGAGGCCGACGGTACGGGGATAGCGCCGGGCCTCGTCGTCGAGGCGCCCGCTGAAGATGTCGGCGATCTGCTTGTACGCGCGGTACTGCAACAGCCGGGCGAAGAGCAGGTCCCGCGCTTCGAGCAGCGCGAGATCACCCTCGTCCTCCACCTCGGCGGCGGGCAGCAGCCGTGCGGCCTTCAGGTCGAGCAGGGTCGCGGCGACGACCAGGAACTCGGTCGTCTCGTCCAGGTCCCAGTCCGGCCCCATCGCCCGGATGTGGGCCATGAACTCGTCGGTCACCTTCGACAGCGCGACCTCGGTGACGTCCAGCTTGTGCCGCGAGATCAACTGCAACAGCAGATCGAAGGGCCCCTCGAAGTTGGCGAGCCGGACCTTGAAGACCCCGTCGTCCGCCGCCGCCGCGTCGGCGTCACCGCCCCGGGCCGGCGCGGAAGACCCCTCGGACGCGGTCCCCGCACCCGCGGGCAGCGTCTCCCCGCTCAGCTCCCCCACGCACACCGACCCGCCCACGCCCGCAGGCCGCGCGAGAGGCTCGACCACGTCCGCATGCGGCGGGACGGGCCCGGCCACGCCCCCAGCCGACGCCACCGGACCCGACGCGCCCCCAGACGGTGCCAGGGGCCCGCCCAGGCCCGCAGGCGATGCCTCGGGCCCAGCCGTGTCCACCGACCCGGGGTCCATGGCCTTCAGGGCACCGGCCGACGCAGCCGCGGGCCCGGCGCCGTCAGGCGACAAACCCGGCTCGGCCACCGACCCGCCCACACCCGCAGACCGCACAACGGGCTCAGCCACATCCGCAACCGACCCAACCGCGTCCACCGGCGGCGCCACGGCCCCAGCCGTGTCCACCGCCCCCGAGGCCGTGGCCTTCAGGGCACCGGCCGGCGCAGCCGCGGGCCCGGCGTCGTGGGACGAGAAACCCGGCTCGGGCGCCGGGGCGGCCGGCCCCGCATGCGCGGCTGCCTCGCTCGCGGGCGACGATCCGTGCGGGACCGTCTCCGCCCGCGGCTCGACCGGCGGAGCTGTCCCCGCACCATCCGGGCAGGGCCCGGCCGCCTCGGTCCCGGCCCGCTCGACCGGCAGCGCCGCGGGGTCGGCCTCCTCCGGCGAGGTGGGCGGCTCGCCCTCTCCCGGCTCAGCCGGCGGAGCCGTCCGCGGAGCCCCCGGCCCTCTCCCCAGCGCACGCCGGCGGCCGGCCGGGCCGCCGGGGGGAGGTGGGGAAGCGTTCGAGGTCATGGCCCCCGCAGGCTACCGCTACCGCCCGCGCAGTCGTCGTACGAGGATGCTGGCGTCTCCGCGGGTCTCCAGGTCGGCGAGGACCACCGCGACCGCCTCGCGGACGATGCGTCCGCGGTCGACGGCCAGGCCGTGCTCGCCGCGGAGCACCAGACGGGCGTGCTCCAGGTCCATGAGCTCCTCGGCCGACACGTACACCGTGATCTTCTCGTCGTGCCGCTCACGGCCGCTGGGGCGGCGCGAGGGGTTCCGCCCGCGCTTGCGGGGCGCGGCCCCCGCGGCACCGGCGGCAGAACCTTCCTGCGCCGTCTGCCGACGGGCGGAGCCGGAGCGCTCGGCGGTCGCGGAACGGCTGTGGGCCTCCCCGGCCTCGGCCGGCTCCGCGTCCGCCGCAACGTGCTCGGCGCCCTCGCCGTCACCGCCCTGTGCGGGCACCGACTGCGGTGCGTCGTCGGCGGCCGCTGCCGCCGCCGCGTCGCCCTCCCCCGCCGGAGCGGGCACCCGGGCGTCGCCGTTGGCCTGACGCCTGGGCTGGGACGACTGAAGCGCCATCCCCCCTGTCGTACGGAAGAGTTCGTCGGCCCCCGGCAGACTCACTCGGCGTGACACCGGGCGAGCACCTCCCTGGCGAGCTGGCGATAAGCGGCGGCACCGACGGAGTTGGAGGCGTACGTGGTGATCGGCTCACCGGCGACCGTGGTCTCCGGGAAGCGGACCGTGCGCCCGATGACCGTGTGGTAGACGTGGTCGTCGAACGCCTCGACCACACGCGCGAGCACCTCACGGCTGTGCACCGTGCGCGAGTCGTACATCGTGGCGAGGATGCCGTCGAGCTCCAGCTCGGGGTTGAGCCGCTCCTGGACCTTCTCGATGGTCTCCGTCAGCAGGGCCACGCCGCGCAGCGCGAAGAACTCGCACTCCAGAGGCACTATCACCTTGTGCGCGGCTGTCAGGGCGTTCACCGTGAGCAGGCCGAGCGAGGGCTGGCAGTCGATGACGATGAAGTCGTAGTCGGGCAGCAGCGGCTTCAGGGCGCGCTGCAGCGTCGACTCGCGGGCGACCTCGGAGACGAGCTGGACCTCGGCCGCCGACAGGTCGATGTTGCTGGGCAGCAGGTCCATGTTGGGGACCGCCGTCTTCAGCAGCACCTCGTCAGCCGCCATCCCCCGCTCCATGAGCAGGTTGTAGACGGTGAGGTCGAGCTCCATCGGGTTGACACCGAGTCCGACCGACAGCGCGCCCTGCGGGTCGAAGTCCACGAGCAGGACCCGGCGTCCGTACTCCGCGAGCGCGGCACCCAGGTTGATGGTCGACGTGGTCTTGCCGACGCCGCCCTTCTGGTTGCACATCGCGATGATCTTCGCGGGACCGTGTTCGGGCAGCGGTCCCGGGATCGGGAAGTACGGCAGCGGCCGCCCCGTCGGGCCCACACGCTCCCGGCGCTGTCTGGCCGCGTCGGGCGCGAGAGTGGCCGCGTACTCGGGGTCGGGCTCGTACTCCGCGTCGGGGTCGTAGAAGTGCCCCTCGGGCAGTTCGTCGTAGTCGGCGAAGTGGTTGTGGGGCGCGCCACTTCCGTCGCCGGCCATGGCGTTCACGTGATGGCCATCCATCTTCTGGTGTGCAGTGTGAGTCGCCTGCTGACTCTGGTGGGCTGCGAAGGTGCGCACAGCGACGGAGCCGACAGCCTCGAACCCCGCAGGCCCCTGGCCCGGTGCAGGCATTCCTGGTTGACCACCCCCGGGAGTAAATGTCGACTCATTCACAAGTCGTCTTACCTCCTTGGTGACCAGGAAACTTCTAGACAGGTCAGCGTGGCACCATGCCGACAGCTGGCGACTCTATGGCGTGTCGGGCGTCCGCAGCAACACAATCCGCCGGACCCGGCCCGATGTGTCGGCAATGAAACATCCCGCTGTCAAGGGCGTACGGCCGTCGCACGGCAGGTTTCACCGGTGTGCGAATCGGTTGAAGGGTTACGTTCGAGGCGAGTTGCCCGAGAATCGCGAAGTGACCATACACACATCCGGCCGGACCTTGTCGGGCAAGGTCCGGCCGGGTGCGCGGCGTTGACGACCCGTGTTGACGTATCGCCTTTGCCGGTTGGTTACTTAGCCGACTTACCGGCTGCCGAGGGGTGGTGGGCGGCTCAGCCGAGCAGCGAGGACAGCTCCACGTGCTCCACACCGTGCGCCTCGGCGACCTCGCGGTAAACGACCTTGCCGTCGTGGGTGTTGAGACCCTTGGCCAGTGCCGGGTCGCGGCGCAGCGCGTCCGCCCAGCCGTGGTCGGCCAGCTCGACGATGTAGGGCAGCGTCGCGTTGGTCAGCGCGTAGGTGGAGGTGTTGGGCACCGCGCCGGGCATGTTGGCGACGCAGTAGAAGACCGAGTTGTGGACCTGGAAGGCCGGCTCCGCGTGAGTGGTCGGGCGGGAGTCCTCGAAGCAGCCGCCCTGGTCGATCGCGATGTCGACAAGGACACTTCCGGGCTTCATGCGCGAGACGAGCTCGTTGGTGACCAGCTTGGGGGCCTTGGCGCCGGGGATCAGCACCGCGCCGATGACGAGGTCGGCCTCCAGGCAGGCCTTCTCCAGTTCGAAGGCGTTCGAGACGACGGTCTGGATCTTCGTGCCGAAGATCTTGTCGGCCTCGCGGAGCTTGTTGATGTCCTTGTCGAGCAGGGTCACGTGGAAGCCCATGCCGATGGCGATCTGCGCGGCGTTCCAGCCGGAGACGCCACCGCCGATCACGACGGCGCGGCCGGCCAGCACGCCGGGGACGCCGCCGGGCAGCACGCCGCGGCCGCCGTTGGCGCGCATCAGGTGGTAGGCGCCGACCTGCGGGGCGAGCCGGCCCGCGACCTCGGACATCGGGGCGAGCAGCGGCAGCGCGCGGCTGGGCAGCTCGACGGTCTCGTAGGCGATCGCGGTGGTGCCGGACTCCAGGAGGGCGTCCGTGCACTCCTTGGAGGCGGCCAGGTGCAGGTACGTGAAGAGCGTCTGGTCCTTGCGGAGGCGGTGGTACTCCTCGGCGATGGGCTCCTTGACCTTCAGCAGCAGGTCGGCGGTGGCCCACACCTCGTCGGCGGTGTCCAGGATCTGCCCGCCGGCGGCGACGTACTCCTCGTTCGTGATCGAGGAGCCGATGCCGGCGTCGCGCTCGATGACGACCTGGTGGCCGTGGCGCACCAGCTCGTGCACGCCGGCGGGGGTGATGGCCACCCGGAACTCGTTGTTCTTGACCTCGCGGGGGATGCCGACCTTCACGTCGATCACGGTCCTTGGCTCAGAGGGTATGGGGGGTATTTCTTAGACATACCCGGGCACGCACGGGCACACCGGGAGAGACCGCAGGAGAACGTGCGGCAGAGCCAGTCTAATGAAGGTGTTCTCGCTGTCTAGCCTTTCATTGCATCAATCTTCAGGTGATGCGATACGGATTTCGCAGGCGTCAGGCTCGTTTTGAAGGTTTGAGTCACCGAGAATCCCCTCGGCGGCGCCCCGGTGCAGCCCGGCCGACGCGGGATCACCCAGGTGTTCGAGGGTGTCGGCGACCCGCAGATGCAGGGCGGCCTGCAGTCGCGGATCTTCGGCGCGCCGCGCCCACTCCACCGCCTCCCGGCAGGTGCGCAGCGACTCCTCGGGCCGGCCCGCGTACTCCTGCACCCGCGCCAGCTCGCTCAAGGCGCGTGCCTGAGCGGCCACATCGCCGTTCTTGCGGTGCCCGGCGACCGCCGCGCGCCAGTTCCGCAGGGCCTCGCCGTAGCGGCCCGCGAAGGTGTGGGCGGCGGCGATCCGCCCGTAGAGCCGGGCGGCCTCGGCGCGCTCGCCCCGGGCGAGCCGCTCGACCAGCGCGCGGCCGAACCAGTCGGCGGCCCGGTCGTAGTCGCCGAGCTCCAGGTGCGCGCCGCCTACGGATTCCATCGCGCGGCCGGTCGCGTACGGGTCGTTCACCTCGCGCCCGGCGTCCAGCGCGGCCCGGTAGCGCGTCAGGGCGTCGGCCGTACGGCCGGTGCGGGCGTCGAGGTCACCGAGGTTGAGCAGGGCCGCGGCACGCTCGCGGGGCAGGTTGCGGCGCTCTGCGATGCCGAGGACGAGGCTGTGGATGTCGTAGAGGTCGGCAGCGGCGGCCCGGGTGCCGATGTGCGCCGCCATCGCCCGGACCAGCTGGGACATCAGCCGTCGGGCCAGGGTGTCCAGCTCCCCGTCGGCGACCGCGAGCCGGACCGAGGCCAGCAGCGCGGGCCGGGTCAGTCGCAGCCAGTCGGCGGCCGCCCGCGGGGTGGGGAAGCGCAGGGCGCGCGGCATGTCGAGGAGTTTCTGGCGCGCCTGGGGGCTGTCGGTCTCGGTGATCGCCCGGCAGGCCTGGAGCAGCCGTACGGTCCGCTCCAGCATGCGGGCCCGGGCCAGCTGGAGCTCGGCCGGGCGTTCGAGGTGCTCGGCGAGGACCCGCAGCTGGGGGTGCAGGCAGCCGGGCACCGCGTACTGCGGCAGCGGTGCGTCCACCGCGTGCAGGAAGCCCAGGGCGACGAAGTCGTCGAGGGTGGTGCGGGCGCTGTCGACCGAGCAGCCGACGAGTGCGGAGGCGGTCTGCGGGTCGACCAGTCCGGCCGGGGCGAGGGCGAGCAGGCGCAGCATCCGGGCGGCGCCGGCGGGCAGGGCGGCGTAGGCGAGCCGGAAGACCCGGGTGAGGGCGGTGCCCTCAGTGTCCTCGGCGCGCAGCTGCTTGGCCAGGTCGGAGACGGCGGCGTTGGGGCGGGCCGCGAGCCAGCCTCCCGCCAGCATCAGCGCGGCGGGCTGCCCCTGGCACTCCTCGGCGAGGCCCTCGGCGGCCCGGGGGTCGACGGTGATGCGGACCGAGCCGGTGTGCCGGGTCAGCAGTTCCACCCCGGACTTGGCGTCCAGGCCGCCCAGGGTGCAGGGGCGGACGTCGGAGATGCCGGTCAGCGGGCCTTCGGAGACCGCGACGACGAGGCAGTCCGGGGTGTCGGGCAGCAGGGCGTCGACCTGCTCGGCGTCGGCCGCGTCGTCCAGCAGGAGCAGGGCGCGGCGCTCGGCCAGGGCGGTGCGCAGGGCATCGGTGAGGTCGTCCTCGCAGGCCCCGGCCGGCGCCGGCGCGTCCAGGGCGGCGAGGAGGTCGCGGGCGGCACGCCCGACGGGGACCGGGGTGCCGCCCGGCTCGGTCAGGCTCGCCCGCAGCACCCCGTCGGGGTAACGGTCCGCAACCTGCCGTACGAGTTCCTCTGCGAGTGCCGTGCGGCCCGAACCGGGCCGGCCGGCGATGAGCAGCACGCGCGCGCGGGGTGCTTTGCGGCCGGCCAGGGTGTCCAGCCCGGCGCGCTCGATGTCGGCGCGCAGTTCCTTCAACTCCCGTGTGCGGCCCAGGAAGTCGATCTCCCCGGCAGCGCGCCCGGCCGACCGCACGTCGCCTGTCTCCACGACCTGATCCGCCACGGGCCACACTCCCGTCCCACCGCACACGCGAGCCCGCCGGGACTCCGGTTCGGGCGTGCCACAGAGCCTAGTTCACGCTCTGCAACGTCCCCGGAGGAGCACGGCGGGCACGGCGGACACATCCCCTGATCGGATCAACAGATCGTAGGACGACAGCGTCGGTGGAGCGCCCTCAAGGGCGCGGGGAACTGCGCGACAAGCCACGACGCAGCCGCACCCGACCGACGACACACGCGGCTCCCCTCGCGGAGCGCTACACCTCGAACGGACGCGCCGGCCACGGCGCCAGGGCCGGGCGCAGGGCGTCCAGGCCGTCCCCGCCCCGGGCGGCGACCAGCGAGAGGACGCCCACGACGAGGCAGTTGTTGTGGAGATCGCCGGCCAGCACGCCCCGCACGAGCTCCTCGACCGGCACGCGGTCCAGGAGCATGTCGGCCTCTTCCTCCTCGACGGCGAAGCGCTCCCCCTCGGCCTCGGACAGGTCACGCGCCAGGAAGATCCGGACGGCCTCGTCGCAGCCGCCGGGCGTGGTGTAGACGTCGGTCAGCACCCGCCAGTCCTCGGCCTTGACGTGCGCCTCCTCGTACAGCTCGCGCTGCGCGGCGTGCAGCGGGTTCTCGCCGGGGACGTCGAGCAGTCCGGCCGGGATCTCCCACAGCTTGTGGCGCACGGGGTGGCGGTACTGGCGCAGCACCAGCACACGGTCGTCCGCGTCGAGGGCGAGAACGGCCACGGAGCCGGGGTGGACCTGGTAGTCACGGCCGACCACGGTGCCGTCGGGCATGACCACGTCGTCGGTGCGGACGGAGGTCTTGTTGCCCACGAAGGGAGTCTGCGTCGCCCGGATCTCCCACTCCTCCGGGGCGTCCTTGATCGTCATGCCTGTCCTTCCACGTGCCACACGACCTGCGAAACGAAACCGGGGTGCACACCCTTTGAAGGGATGCACCCCGGCCACCGTACAACTGGTGTGTTACTTCGAAGTCTTCCGCTCGACCGAGGCCTTGACGAGCCCGGCGAACAGCGGGTGCGGGCGCGTCGGCCGCGAGCGCAGCTCCGGGTGGGCCTGTGTGGCGACCAGGTACGGGTGGACGTCGCGCGGGTACTCGACGTATTCGACGAGCTTGCCGTCCGGCGAGGTGCCGGAGAACTGGATGCCCGTCTGCTTCTCCAGCTCGGCCCGGTAGGCGTTGTTCACCTCGTAGCGGTGCCGGTGGCGCTCCTCGACGTACTCCTTGCCGTCGTACACCTCGCGCACGATCGAGCCCTCGGCCAGCTTGGCCGGGTACATGCCGAGCCGCATGGTGCCGCCCATGTCACCCTCACCGGCGACGATGTCGAGCTGCTCGGCCATGGTGGAGATGACCGGGTGGGAGGTGGCCGGGTCGAACTCGGTGGAGTTGGCGTCGGTGATGTCGGCCAGGTTGCGCGCGGCCTCGATCACGATGCACTGCAGGCCGAGGCAGAGGCCGAGCAGCGGGATCTTGTTCTCGCGGGCGTACTTGATCGCGCCGACCTTGCCGAGCACACCGCGGTCGCCGAAGCCGCCGGGGATGCAGACGCCGTCGACGTCGCCGAGCTGCGCCGCGGCGCCCGCCGGGGTCTTGCAGTCGTCGGAGGTGACCCACTTGATCTTCACGCGGGCGCGGTTGGCGAAGCCGCCGGCGCGCAGCGCCTCGGTGACCGACAGGTAGGCGTCGGGCAGGTCGATGTACTTGCCGACCAGGGCGAGGGTGATCTCGTGGTCGGGGTTGTGGACGCGGTCGAGCAGGTCGTCCCAGGTCGTCCAGTCGACGTCGCGGAACGGCAGGTCGAGCTTGCGGACGACGTAGGCGTCCAGGCCCTCGCCGTGCACCGTCTTCGGGATGTCGTAGATCGAGCGGGCGTCGGGGCAGGCCACCACGGCGGCCTCGTCGACGTCGCACATCAGCGAGATCTTCCGCTTGATCGCGGTGGGGACCTCGCGGTCGCAGCGCAGCACGATCGCGTCCGGCTGGATACCGATGTTGCGCAGGGCCGCAACCGAGTGCTGGGTGGGCTTCGTCTTCAGCTCACCCGAGGGGCCGATGTACGGCAGGAGCGAGATATGGACGACGAAGACGTTGTCACGGCCGACCTCGTGACGGACCTGGCGGACGGTCTCCAGGAACGGCAGCGACTCGATGTCGCCGACCGTGCCGCCGACCTCGGTGATCACGACGTCGACCTCGTCCGTCGCCATGCGGCGGATGCGGTGCTTGATCTCGTTGGTGATGTGCGGGATGACCTGCACGGTGTCGCCCAGGTACTCGCCGCGCCGCTCCTTGGCGATCACGGTGTTGTACACCTGGCCGGTGGTGACGTTGGCGGAGCCGTCGAGGTCGCGGTCGAGGAAGCGCTCGTAGTGACCGATGTCCAGGTCGGTCTCGGCGCCGTCGTTGGTGACGAACACCTCACCGTGCTGGAAGGGGTTCATCGTGCCCGGGTCCACGTTCAGGTACGGGTCGAGCTTCTGCATCACGACGCGCAGACCGCGGGCCTTGAGCAGCATGCCGAGGCTGGAGGCCGTCAGGCCCTTGCCCAGCGAGGAGGCGACACCCCCGGTGACGAAGATGTGCTTGGTCGTCGAATTACGAAAAGCGGCGGGCGGCATGGCCAAGACGGGGCTCCCGTGGTCGCGGTCTGGGGGTGCGGTGCGGCTGCCCGCCGGAGAACTCCGGGGTGCCGTCGCTGCGGTTCGGGGGTTCCCTGTCGGGAAGGGGCCCACCGGTCCACGGGCTACCAGCGTATCAGCGCCGCGGGGCGGTGGCTTCCGGCCACGCTCCGCACACATCCCGACACGGAGGTGACCCCACTCACCGCTTCCTCACCCGTTGCTCACTCGTTCGGCGTACTCCCCTTGTCCGGACGGGCACCCGGATCATCCGCGTGCGTCGTATCCTGCTCGGACACTCGCTGCCGAGCCCGTCCGGCCCAACGGCACCACCCCCCGCCCGTAAGCACCGGAACAACGTGAGCTCGTCAGTTCGTTGAGCAACAATTGGCGCTTTGCATCACGGCTGAGTGACCTGTTTTGCTTCATCGCTCAACGACGTATTGCAAGACTTGCTGAAACCCCACCTTGACCGCACTAGCGACAGCCCCCTCGTGGGGTGACGTGGCCGTTCGACTGGAGTTGCACGTGGCCGGGCGCATCGAAGACTACGCACTCATCGGAGACATGCAGACCGCTGCCCTGGTCTGCCGGGACGGCACAGTCGACTGGCTGTGCCTGCCCCGCTTCGACTCGCACGCCATCTTCGCCGGCCTGCTGGGCACCGAGGAGCACGGCTTCTGGCGGCTCGGCCCCGCGTACGCCTCCGACCAGCAGCCCCCCACCGCCGCGCGGCGCAGCTACCGGGGCGACTCGCTGATCCTGGAGTCCGAATGGGACACCCAGCGGGGCACGGTCCGGGTGACGGACTTCATGCCGCCGCGTGACGGCGCCCCGCAGCTGATCCGGATCGTCGAGGGCGTCTCGGGCCGCGTGCCGATGCGCTCGGCGCTGCGGATGCGGTTCTCCTACGGGCGGGTGGTGCCGTGGGTGCACAAGCACGAGGGGCGGACGGTGGCCGTCGCGGGCCCCGACTCCGTGTGGTTCGACACATCCGCGGAGACCTACGGCAAGTCGCTGACGACGTACGCGGACTTCACGGTCGCCCCGGGTGACCGGATCGCGTTCACGATCTCCTGGGAGCCCTCGCACAAGGAGCCGCCGCCGCTGCCCGAGCCGGAGCAGTCGCTGGAGGCGACGGAGGACTTCTGGCGCGAGTGGGTCGACCACTGTACGTACCACGGTCCCTACCGGGAGGCCGTCGTCCGCTCGCTGATCACGCTGAAGGCCCTGACGTACGCCCCGACCGGCGGCATCGTCGCCGCGCCCACCACCTCCCTGCCGGAGGACATCGGCGGCGTGCGCAACTGGGACTACCGCTACACCTGGCTGCGCGACGCGGCGATCACGCTGTCCTCGCTGCTGCGCACCGGCTACCGCGAGGAGGCCCGGGCCTGGCGCGAGTGGCTGCTGCGGGCGGTCGCCGGCGACCCGGAGAACCTGCAGATCATGTACGGCATCGCCGGCGAGCGCGAGCTGGGCGAGGCGGAGCTGGACTGGCTGCCGGGCTACGAGAGCTCCGGCCCGGTCCGGGTCGGCAACGGCGCGGCCCACCAGCTCCAGCTGGACGTGTACGGCGAGGTCACCGAGGCCCTGCACCTGGCCCACATGACGGGTCTCGCGCGCAACGACTACGCCGCGCTGCTCCAGCTGAAGCTGATCCGCTACCTGGAGGACCACTGGCAGGAGCCGGACGAGGGCATCTGGGAGGTGCGCGGCCCGCGCCGCCACTTCGTGCACTCCAAGGTGATGGCCTGGGTCGCGGTCGACCGCACGATCAAGCTGATCGAGTCCGGCGACGCGGACGGCCCGCTGGAGCGCTGGCGCGAGCTGCGCGACGACATCCACCGGGACGTGTGCGACAAGGGCTACGACAAGGAGCGCAACACCTTCACGCAGTCGTACGGCTCGAAGGAGCTGGACGCCTCGCTGCTGCTGATCCCGCAGATGGGCTTCCTGCCGCCGGACGACAAGCGGGTCATCGGCACGATCGAGGCGATCCAGCGCGAGCTGTCCACGTCGGACGGCTTCATCCTGCGCTACCCGACCACCAGCGGCGACGAGAACGTCGACGGCCTGCCCGGCGATGAGGGCGCGTTCCTGGCCTGCTCGTTCTGGATGGCCGACGACCTGGCGATGATCGGCCGCGTGGACGAGGCCCGCAAGCTGTTCGAGAAGCTGCTGTCTCTGCGCAACGACCTCGGTCTGCTGGCCGAGGAGTGGGACCCGCGTCTGCAACGCCAGGTCGGAAACTTCCCGCAGGCCTTCAGCCACGTGCCGCTCATCGACACGGCACTGCGTCTGACGGCTTCGGGCGCGTACGGCGGCTGAGCGGGGGCACCCGCTGGGTGTCACTCCGGCCCTCGTGGGGGCGTCACTGCGGCCCTCGTGGGGGCGTCACTGCGGCCTGAGGGCCGTGAGCGTGCGCTCCCCCGCGGGATCGCCGGCCGTGGCCGGGACCAGGGCGATCTCGTCCAGTCCGGCCTCGGCGTAGGCGGCGATACGGGCGCGGACGGTGTCGGTGTCGCCGACGAGGGCGACCGTGCCGGCGGCCTCGGGCGGCAGTGCCCGGAGCAGGGTGTCGGCGTCGGCGCCCTTGGCGGCCAGCTCGACGACCTCGGCGAACCCCGCGTCGACGAACATGTCGCTGTAGCCCGGCACCGCGAGGTAGCCGACGACGCTGCGCAGGACCTGCGTGAGCGTCTCCGGCTCCGGATCGACGGCGGCGGGCAGCCAGGCGGCCAGCCGCGGCGGCGTACGGCCCGCCTTCTCGGCGGCCGCGAGCATCCGGCCGCGCAGCATGCGGACCTGCTCGGGCGAGACGAGGTCGAGCAGCATCCGGTCGGAGTGCGCGACGGCGGCGGCGACCGCCCGCTCCCCGAACGCGGCGACGGTGACCATGCCTCCGGGCGGCGGCAGCCGGCGCGGAAAGCCGCTGCCGGGCACGATCGGCTCGCCCGGCGCACTGCCCATCAGCGCCCGTACGGCCGCCGCCGACTCCTCCAGGGCCGCCGCGGGCCGGGTCCGCGGCCGGCCGTGCACGCCCTCGACGACCCGCTTGCTGGAGGTGCCCAGGGCCACGCCGACGGGCCGCCCGGTGACGGCCGCGGTGGAGGCGGCGCCCCGGACGATGGTGAGCGGATCGCGCACCGACACCGGTACGGGCCCGGCGGTCAGCGCGGCCTGCTCGGTGGCGACGCCGATCGCCGTCGCCAGGACGAACGAGTCCCACGTGGGTCCCTCGCCGGCCCAGACCTCCCGGTACCCGAGCCGGTCGGCGAGCACCGCGACCCGCAACGGCTCCTCGACCGGACTGTCGTCCTCCCGCCCTACCGCCACCACGCTCATGTCCATGACTGCGCCCGTACCCGGCCGGTCACGCGCTATTCCGGGGAGATCCGGCGCGGGATCCGGGAGGTGATCATTTCGGTGCCCCGCCGGAGATGTCCGCAAGGCTCCCGCGCGGGTAGCGTCCGGCACATGGAGAGCGGGACGGACAGCGGTTACGACACCCAGGGCGCCGGGATCACCGTGCAGCGGGCGCTGGAGCTGCCGGGGCTGCGCAGCGGGCTGCCCGAGGTGCTGGCGGGCGCCGAGCGGCTGGGGCGGACCGTGCGCTGGGTGCACGCCGGCGAGGTGCCGCACATCGCCTCCCTGCTCAAGGGCGGCGAACTCCTGCTGACCACGGGCTACGGCCTCGGCACCCGGCCCGCCGAGCAGCGGGCGTTCGTGCGCACCCTGGCCGAGCGCGGCATCGCGGCCCTGGTCGTGGAGCTCGGTCCGCGCTTCACCCGGCTGCCGGCGGCCCTCGTCGACACGGCACGCTCCGCCGGGCTGCCGCTCGTCCAGCTGCACCGCGAGGTGCCCTTCGTCACGGTCACGGAGGAGGTGCACACCGAGATCGTCAACGGCCACTACGCGCTGCTGCAGCGGGCCGAGGAGGTGCACCGGCGGTGCACACAGGCCCTGCTGGGCGGCGGTGGGGTGCCCCAAGTGCTCGGTATCCTCGCCGACTTCGCCGGGAACCCCGTGTTCCTGGAGACGGCGGACGGGCAGTTGCTGTACACGGCCGGGTCGGGGCCCGAGGGCGCGGACCCGCTCCAGGTGTGGGAGGGGCTGCGCGGCCAGCACAAGGACGAGCCGCCGCTCGCGGGGTCGGTGCTCGTGGACGTGCCGGGCGGCGGGCCCGGCAGCGGGGGCGTCCGGGCCCGGCTCATAGTGCTGCCCGTGCGCACTCCCCCGGCTCCGGTGCACCGGATGGCCGCCGAGCGGGCCGCGGGCATCCTGGCCGTGGTGCTGATGCAGGCCCGCCAGGAGGAGGAACTGGCGGCGCGCGGGCGCGGCGACTTCCTCACCGACCTCGCCGAGGGCCGCGTCACGGCCGAGGACGCCCCGGCGCAGGCCCGCGTGCTGGGTTTCCGGCCGGGCGGCGGCCCGCTGCTGCCGCTGGTCATGCGGCTCGGGGACGCCCTGTCCCCGGACGGGGGCGGTGCCCGCTCCGGTGGAGCCGAGAGCGGGGGTGGCCGGGCCGTGCTGGCCCGGGCGCTGTCGGAGGAGCTGGCGTCGGTGGGCCTGCCGGTGCTGCTCGGGGTGCGGCCGGTGGAGGGCCGGGTGCTGGTACTGCTCGGGCTGCGTGCGGAGTCGGAGCGGGCGGCGGTCGCGGACCGGGTCGCGGCGGCTCTGCGGGCCGGTGTGGGCCGGGCGGGGCTGCCGCGGCCGGGCGGGCAGCCGCCCGTGGTGGTCGTGGGGACGGCCGGCGGCTGGCCAGCGGCCGCCTCGGGCCTGCGGCACGCTGCCGAGACGGCCACAGCGGCCCAGGGCCTGCCGGACCGGCCCTGGTACGACGCCCGCCGCCTCGACATCGACCTGTTGCTGTGGCGGCTGCGCGACCACGAGGACCTGGCGGCCTTCGTCGACCGCGCCCTCGGCCCGCTGCTGGAGCACGACCGCCGCTCCCGGCCGCCGCTGCTGCCCACGCTCACGACCTACCTCGCCCACGCGGGACGCAAGGCGGAGACGGCCCGCGAGCTGCATCTGAACCGGCAGACCCTGTACAACCGCCTGGGCCGCATCGGGGAGTTGCTGGGCACGGACCTCGACGACCCGCAGACGGTCCTGGCCCTGAGCCTGGCCTTGCGGGCCCGCAGGCACGTGCCGTAAGGGCTTCTACGGAAGGGGACGGGGCTGGGTCAACTCGTCGTACACGCTGAGCACCTGGGCGACCGTCTCGTCCTCGGTCGGCCAGGTGGCGGCCTGCCGGGCTCCCCTGTCCGCCAGCAGTTCCCGGCGTGCCCGGTCGCCGAGCAACCGCACGACGGCGTCGGCGAGGGCCTTCGCGTCCCCGTACGGGACGAGTTCGGCCGCGTCACCGACGAGTTCGGGGACGCCGCCGACCTCCGTCGCGACGAGCGGCACGCGTGCGTGCAGGGCCTCCTGGGCGAGGACGGAGCGCGCCTCCCAACGGCTCGGCAGCAGGGCGAGGTCGGCCGCGGCGAGCAAGTCGGTGATGTCCTCGCGCCGCCCGATGAGCCGGACCGGCAGCCCCTCCTCCTCGATCCGCGCCTGGAGTTCACCGCGCAGCGGGCCCTCTCCGGCGATCACGACCAGCGGCACCGGATCGAGGCGGCGCCAGGCGCGCGCGGCGTCCAGCAGCACGTCGTATCCACGGTGGCGTTCCAGGGAGCCGACGGCCATCAGCAACGGCCGTCCGATGGCGCCGAGTTCGGCGCGCACCTTGGGCCGTCGCCGGTCGGGGTCGTCGGGCTCGCGGGGCCTGCGGGGACCGGGCAGCGCGACGGCCGCGAGCCGGGCGTCCCGCGCGCCGGTGACCCGGGCCCGGTCCACGAGCGCCGAGGTCGTCCCCAGCACCACCGTGGCCGCCTTCACGACCCTTCGCTCCAGCACGCGCAGCATGTGGGCACGCGCGCCGTCGGCGTGCGCCCGGTCGTGCCACGTCACCACCAGCGGAGTACGCACGCGGCGCCCGCTGAGGGCGAGCACGGTGCGGAAGGAGGCGTGCAGCCCGTGCGCGTGCACCAGATCGGCGTTGGCGCAGGCCGCCCGCAGCGCGGCCACCGACACCGGATCACTGCTGCGCGGCACGTGCACGTGGTCGGCCCCGACACCGCTGAAGTCATAGGCGCTATCGGCCCCGTAGGGGGCGCACACCGTGACTTTCACGCCCCGCGCGACGAGCCCCGCGGCCAGCGAGCGCACATGCGCACTGCTGGCGGCATTGCCTCCGCCCAGCACCTGCACGGTGCGCAGCGGCAACTGGCCATGCGGTGAGTGGCTGCTCACGGGGGTCACGTGGCCGGGCTCCTGGTTCGGGTCGGACGGTCACGACGCGGTTTCGCACGCGTACTCCGCCAAGGATGCCAGGACACAAGGGGGTTCCGGGAACGCCGGAACCCCTGCGCCGCGGCAGCGGGGCGCGGCAGTGGGGGGAACGCCCCGGGCCGGGTCACCCACACGAGTGAAATCGGGCGACCCGACCGGCCTTGCCGCACCACTGCCGGTGCGCCGCTCCGTGCTAACCGTCCGCCCGGGCCGCCGCCAGCAGCTCCTCCGCGTGCGCGCGGGCCGTCTCGGAGTCCTCCTGCCCGGCGAGCATGCGGGACAGCTCCCTGACCCGGTCCTCGCCTTCGAGGACCTTGACGCCGGATCGGGTCACCGACCCGTCGTTGGTCTTCTCGACCAGCAGCTGCCGGTCGGCGAAGGCGGCCACCTGGGGCAGATGCGTCACGACCACGACCTGCGCGGTCTTCGCCAGGCGTGCGAGCCGCCGGCCGATCTCGACCGCCGCCTTGCCGCCGACCCCGGCGTCGACCTCGTCGAAGAGGTACGTCGGCACCGGGTCCGTCCCCGCGAACACGACCTCAACGGCCAGCATCACCCGCGACAGTTCACCGCCGGACGCGCCCTTGGCGATCGGCCGCGGCGGCGCCCCCGGGTGCGGGGCGAGCAGCAGCTCGACCTCGTCGGCGCCCGCGGGACCGTAGGCGACCGGACGCCCGCCGACCTCGACGCCCTCCGGATCCTCGGTCTGCCGGATGTCGAAGGACACCCGCGCGTGCGGCATGGCGAGGGAGGCCAGCTCGGCGGTCACGGCGGCGGCGAACCGCTCGGCGGCCTCCGTCCGGGCGTCCGTCAGCGCCTGCGCCAGCCCGCCCAGCTCGGACCGCAGCGCGTCCCGCTCGGCGGTCAGCTCCCCGATCCGCCCGTCGTCGCCGTCCAGTTCGGTCAGCCGGGCAGCGCTCTGCTCGGCCCAGGCCAGCACGGTGGCGATGTCCTCGCCGTACTTGCGCGTCAGCCCGGTCAGCGCGGCTCGCCGCTCCTCGACGGCCGCCAGCCGCAGCGGATCGGCGTCCAGATCATCGGCGTACCCCGCCAGGTCGCCGGCCGCGTCCCGCAGCAGGATCCCGATCTCCCCGATGCGGTCGGCGAGTGCCGCCAGCGCCGGGTCGTGCGACCGTACGGCGTCCAGGGCCCGCTGCGCGCCCGCGACGAGCGTCCCGGCGTCGACGCCCTCCGGGTCCTCGGGGTTGCCCGCGAGGCCGGCGTGCGCGACCGCGGCGGCGGACGCCAGCGCCTCGGCGTGCCCGAGCCGCTCGGCCTCCTCGGCCAGCTCCGCGTCCTCACCCGCGCGGGGTTCCACGGCGGCGATCTCGTCGAGCCCGAAGCGCAGCAGATCGGCCTCCTGAGCCCGCTCACGGGCCCGGGTGGTGATCTCGTCGAGCTCGGCGGCGACGGCCCGCAGCCGCTTGTACGCCTCGCCGTATTTGGCCAGCGGCCCGGCGACCGCGTCGCCCGCGTACCGGTCGAGCGCCTGACGCTGCCGGGACAGCTTGAGCAGCCCCTGCTGGTCGGTCTGCCCGTGCACGGCCACCAGCTCGTCGGCGAGCTCGGCCAGCACGCCCACGGGCACACTGCGCCCGCCCAGGTGCGCCCGTGAGCGCCCCTCGGCGGAAACGGTACGGCTGACCAGCAGGGCCCCGTCGTCGAGCTCGGCCCCGGCCTCCTCGGCGCGTACGGCGACCGCGGCGCCCCGGGGGACGGTGATCCGCCCCTCCACGACGGCCTTGCCGGCCCCGATCCGCACGAGCGCCGGGTCGGCCCGCCCGCCCAGCAGCAACCCCAGGCTGGTGACCACCATGGTCTTGCCCGCACCCGTCTCACCGGTGACCGCGGTGAACCCGGGCGACAGCTCGACGACAGCATCGTCGATCACGCCCAGCGACCGTATCCGCATCTCCTCCAACACGGACACGACCTTACGAGGTCGGGGCCACGGATTGCGACCGGCCTGCCCTTGTCACCCACGCGAGTGGTCCGGGCTCAGGGGCGCGGGGCCGTATCAATGTGCGGCTCCGCCGCGTGGGCGCGAACAACCACAATCCACCCGCACCCGCCGACGCGCCGCGACCACCCCCCACGGCCCGCTAGTGAGGAGCCCCCCGCCACCCGGAAACAGGCAGCGCGAACTTGGCCACCAGCCGGTCCGTGAACGACGCGTGATGCAGCCGGGCCAGCCGAACCGGCACCGCCCCCCGCCGCACCTCGACCCTCGCCCCCGGCGGCAGCTCCACGGTCCGCCGCCCGTCACACCACAGCACACCCGGCGGAATGTGGGGCAGAACCTCCACAGCCAACACAGAATCCGGCGATGTCACGAGCGGCTTCGCGAACAGCGCGTGCGCGGAGATCGGCACCATCAGCAGCGCCTCGACCTCCGGCCACACCACCGGCCCGCCCGCGGAGAACGCGTACGCCGTCGACCCCGTGGGCGTCGCACACACGATCCCGTCGCAGCCGAACCCCGTCACCGGCCGCCCGTCGATCTCCAGGACGATCTCCAGCATCCGCTCGGCGGACACCTTCTGCACGGCCGCCTCGTTCAGCGCCCAGTCCGTGTGCACGATGTCCCCGTTGCGGTGCACGACGACGTCGACGGTCATCCGCTCCTCGACCTCGTACGCCTTGGTCACCACCCGGTCGACGACCTTGTCGAGGTCGTCCCGCTCGGCCTCCGCGAGGAACCCGACGCGCCCGAGGTTGACGCCCAGCATCGGCACACCCGA
Organism: Streptomyces qaidamensis; assembly: GCF_001611795.1. Lineage (NCBI taxonomy): Bacteria > Bacillati > Actinomycetota > Actinomycetes > Kitasatosporales > Streptomycetaceae > Streptomyces > Streptomyces qaidamensis. The sequence goes on from NZ_CP015098.1 coordinate 2,058,993, forward strand.
CGCCCGGGCGAACTCGGCACCGCGCAGCAGCGTGCCGTCGCCGCCCAGCACGATGAGCAGCTCACAGCCGTCGAGGCACTGCGGAGTGGCCTCCTTGACCAGCTCCACCTCGGCCGGCAGCGGCAGGTCACGCGCCTCGGCCTCCAGGACGCGCACGCCCAGACCGGAGCGCAGCAGCCCCTTCACCACGAGCTCGGCACTGCGCACGGCGGCGGGCCGCCCCGTGTGGGCGAGCAGGAAAACAGTACGAGCTCGGTTCTCGGTCAACACGGCCCCTCCGCCACTGCACGGTCTGCCTCGGCCGGGTCCAGTTCCGGTGCCCCGGACCGCAGCCACAGAAAGTATTCGACATTCCCCGACGGCCCGGGCAGCGGACTGGCCGTCACGCCCTTCACCCCGAGCCCCCGCCCCCAGGCCTTCTCGGCCACCCCCCGCACCGCCTCGGCCCGCAGCTGGGTGCTGCGTACCACTCCCCCGCTCCCGAGGCGCTCCTTCCCGACCTCGAACTGCGGCTTGACCATCATCACCAGGTCGGCGTCCGGCTTCACGCACCGCGTCAGAGCGGGCAGGACCAGCCCGAGCGGGATGAAGGACAGATCCCCCACAACAAGATCCACTGGCTCCCCATCGATCGCTTCAAGCGTCAACTCGCGTACGTTCGTACGGTCCTTGACGGTGACGCGTTCATCCTTCTGCAGGGACCACGCGAGTTGTCCGTATCCGACGTCCACGGCGACGACGTGCGCGGCGCCCGCCCGCAGCAGGACATCGGTGAAACCGCCGGTGGAGGCGCCCGCGTCGAGCGCCCTGCGCCCCTCCACGGCCAGCCCCTGCGGACCGAACACGGCGAGCGCCCCGGCCAGCTTGTGGCCGCCGCGCGAGACGTAGTCGGGGTCGCTGTCGTCCTCGGCCACCACGATCGCGGCCGCGGTCTCCACCTGCGTGGCGGGTTTGGTCGCGACGGTCTTGCCGACGGAGACCCGCCCCGCGGCGATCAGCTGCGCGGCGTGCTCGCGCGAGCGCGCGAGCTTCCGGCGGACCAGCTCCGCATCCAGACGGCGTCGTGCGACTCCTGCCACGTTCGGTTCAGCTCCTGTGCTCGTACGGCCGCGGGGGCGCCGGAGGTCCCGGGCGGGCGTCGAGCGCGGTGAGCGCGTCGCGCAGCCCCCGGTGTACATCCTCGTACACCTCGAGATGCCCGTCCGTGGCGAGGTGGTCCGCGTCGCCGAGCCGGCCCAGGGCCGCGTCCACCCCGGCGTCACCGGTCGGCGTGCGGGGCACGTTCAGGGGGGCCGGGGCGGCGGGGTCGGGCGCCGGCTCGTCCTCCGCCGCCCGCGGGGTCTCGGGAGCTGCGTCGTCCATGCCCCGACGCTACCGCGAACCGCTGCGGTACCGTCGACCGCGATGGCCACGATCGAGGAGTGCCGCAGCGCACTCGACAAGCTCTCGGACACCATGCAGCGCGCCGAAGGGGACGTCCGCGACGCCGCGGCCCTGGACCGCTCGGTGAGCTGCCACATCACGGACCTCGACGTCACCTTCGCCGGCCGGATGCGCGGTGGGCGGATCGAGGTGCACGACACCGTGCCAGGGCCGCCGCCCGGCAAGGCCGAGATCAGACTCGCCATGACCGGCGACGACCTGGTCGCGCTGGTCGGCGGCGAGCTGAGCTTCGCCAAGGCCTGGGGATCGGGCCGTGTGAAGCTGCACGCGGGCGTGCGGGACCTGCTCCAGCTCAGGAAGCTCCTGTAGCCGCGACCTTCCCGCCCGTGTGCCCGGCGCGGGCCTTGCGGGCCGCCGGGACGACCAGCGGTGTGCCCGTCTCCGGGTCGTCGATGACCTGGCAGCGCAGCCCGAAGACCTCCTCGACCAGTCCGGCCGTGACGATGTCCTTCGGCGCGCCCTCGGCGATGACCCGGCCCTCGCGCAGGGCGATGAGGTGGGTGGCGTAGCGGGCGGCGTGGTTCAGGTCGTGCAGCACGGCGACGAGCGTGCGCCCCTGCTCCTCGTGCAGCTCCGCGCACAGGTCCAGTACGTCGATCTGGTGCTGGATGTCCAGGTACGTCGTCGGCTCGTCCAAGAGGAGCAGCGGCGTCTGCTGGGCGAGCGCCATGGCGATCCACACGCGCTGGCGCTGGCCGCCCGAGAGTTCGTCGACGTAGCGGTCGCCGAGTTCGGCCACGCCGGTCTGCCGCATGGACTCCTGGACGACCCGCTCGTCGTCCGCGGACCACTGGCGCAGGATGCCCTGGTGCGGGTAGCGGCCGCGGCCGACGAGGTCGGCGACCGTGATGCCGTCGGGCGCGATGGACGACTGGGGCAGCAGACCGAGGGTCCGCGCGACCTTCTTCGCGGGCATCGACTGGATGACCTGCCCGTCGAGCAGCACCCGGCCCTCGCTCGGCTTGAGCATCCGCGACAGCGCCCGCAGCAGCGTCGACTTGCCGCACGCGTTGGGGCCCACGATCACGGTGAAGGAGTTGTCGGGTATCTCCACCGACAACTGCTCCGCGATGACCCGTTGGTCGTAGGCGAGGGTGACGTTCTCGGCGGACAGACGATTCACGGTGCTCCCTTGGTGGTTCAGTCCGCTGGTGCTCTTCTCCGTCCCGGTGCTCATATCCGGCCCGCCCTGCGCTCGCTGACCAGCAGCCACAGCAGGTAGACCCCGCCGAGCACACCGGTGACCACGCCCACGGGCAGCTGCTCGGCGCCGAACGCCCGCTGTGAGACCCAGTCGGCGACGACCAGCAGGGCGGCGCCCATGCACAGCGAGGGCAGCAGGTTCGGCCCGGGCGAGCGGGTCAGGCGCCGGGCCAGCTGCGGCGCGGTGAGCGCGACGAAGCTGACGGGACCGGCCGCGGCGGTGGCGGACGCGGTGAGCAGCACGGCCGCCACCATGAGCAGCAGCCGTACGCGCTCGACCCGCACCCCGAGGGCGTACGACACGTCGTCACCCATCTCCATCATCCGCAGCCCGCGCGCGTTGACGAGGACGAGCGGCACCAGTACGGCGGTCAGCGCGAGCAGCGGCCACACCTGGTCCCAGTCCCGGCCGTCGAGGGACCCGGTCATCCACACGACCGCGCGGGCCGCGTCCACGATGTCTGACTTGGTGAGCAGGTAGCCGTTGACCGCCGTGACGATCGCGGAGACGCCGATACCGACCAGGACCAGCCGGTAGCCGTGCACCCCCCGCTTCCAGGCGAGCACATAGATGGCGAGCCCGGTCGCCAGGCCGCCCACCAGCGCCCCGGCCGCGACCTCGTTGGCGCTCCCGGAGCCCAGCACGATCACCACGAGCGCGCCGGCCGTCGCCCCCTGCCCGAGACCCAGCACGTCCGGACTGCCCAGCGGATTGCGGGAGATGGCCTGGAACAGGGCCCCGCCGAGTCCGAGCGAGGCGCCGACCAGCAGCCCGACCAGGACCCGCGGCAGCCGCAGCTCGTTGACGATGAACTCCTGGCCCGGGTTGCCCTCGCCTGCCAGCGTCCGCAGCACGTCGGCGGCCGGGATCGGGAAGTCGCCGGTACCGATGAGCACGACGCCCGCCACGAGCGCCGCGACGATCAGCAGGAGCACGACGGTGACGGCCCGCACGTCCAGGCGCAACGAGAGCCCGCCCGGGGTCCGCACGGCACGGTTGGTGGTCTTCACAGCTGCGCCGTCCTCCGCCGTCGTACGAGAAAGATGAACACCGGGCCGCCGAGGATCGCGGTGACGATGCCCACCTGGAGCTCCGAGGGCCGGGCCACGATCCGGCCGATGACATCGGCCCCGAGCAGCAGCACGGGCGACAGGATCGCCGCGTACGGCAGGATCCAGCGCAGGTCGGGCCCGGTGAAGGAACGCACCACATGCGGCACCATCAGCCCGACGAACACGATCGGCCCGCACGCGGCGGTCGCGGCCCCGCACAGCACGGTCGCGGCCAGCATCGACAGCGCCCGCGTCCGGTTGAGGTCGGCGCCGAGGGCCTTGGCGGTGTCGTCGCCCATGGCCATCGCGTTGAGCGGCCGGGCGAGCGCCAGCGCCAGGACCGTACCGGTCAGCAGGAACGGCAGGACCTGCGTGATGGTCGAGTCGGTCGCCGAGGACAGCGAACCGACCGTCCAGAAGCGCATCTTGCCGAGCGCCGCCTCGTCCATGATCATCACGGCCTGGAGGTAGCCGTACAGCGCGGCGCTGATGGCCGTGCCGGCGAGCGCGAGCCGCACCGGCGTCGCACCCCGGCTGCCGCCGAGGAACCACACCAGCGCCCCGACCGCGGCAGCGCCGAAGAACGCGAACCACACGTAGCCGCTGAGCGAGGTGACCCCGAAGTACGTGATGGCCGTGACGACCGCTGCGGAGGCACCGGCATTGATGCCGAGCAGACCGGGGTCGGCCAGCGGGTTGCGCGTGAGCGCTTGCAGGACCGCCCCGGCCAGGCCGAGCGCGGCGCCCGCGAGCAGCCCGAGCACGGTCCGCGACAGCCGCTCCGCCACGACGACGTCCCCATAGGTCCCCGAGTCCTCGAACAGGCCGTGCCAGACCTGACCGAGGGACAGCTCTTTCGCACCGATCGCGATACTCGCCAGCGCGACGAGCACCAGGATCGCGACGGCCAGGAGCAGACCGAAGGCTCGCACCGCCCGTCGGGTCGGGGGCGCGGGGGCGGTCTCCGCGCGCTGTTCAGGGGGACTCTCGACCAACACGCAGGTTAGGTTAGCCTACCCTCGCATTCGGGCAAGATTCGGATGCCCCGCCCCGCCCGGGGCACCCGGCCCGGGCGCTGACAGACGCTCAGATGCCAAGCCGCGCCAGCGCCTTCCCCCCGTCCAGCTCGCAGCCACCCTCACCGGCCGCCGTCCACGCCGCGGCACACAACGCGCGCAGCCCGTCCAGAGCCTCACCCTCCCCGTCGAGCTCCAGCCGGTCCGCACCGGCCGTCGCCGTCCAGCCACCGCACCGGAACCCGCCCTCGCCCGCTTCGGCGACCTCCGGCTGTGGGCCGAGCATCCCGCGCAGATCTGCGTCCACATACGTCGGCCGGTGCTGCACAGGCGCGGCCAGGAGCTGCGCGCCGTCGGTGACTCCGGTCAGGACCAGCAGCGAGTCCACGTCCCCGTTGAACGCACCCTCGATGTCCGTGTCCAGCCGGTCCCCCACCACCAGCGGCCGCTGCGCGCCGGTCCGCAGGATCGTCTCCCGGTGCATCGGCGGCAGCGGCTTGCCCGCCACCTGCGGCTCGGCACCCGTGGCGATCCGGACGACCTCGACCGCGGCGCCGTTGCCCGGCGCGATCCCCCGCCCGCTCGGAATGGTCAGGTCGGTGTTGGACGCGAACCACGGCACACCCCGGGCGACCGCGTAGGACGCCTCGGCGAACCGGCCCCACGGCAGATCGGGCCCGCCGAACCCCTGCACCACCGCAGCCGGATCGTCGTCCGCCGACTCCACGGGCACCAGCCCGCGCTCGCGCAGCGCGACCCGCAACCCCTCACCACCGATCACCAGCACCCGGGCGCCCTGCGGCACCTGCTCACTGATCAGCCGCGCTACCGCCTGCGCCGAGGTGATGACGTCCTCCGCGCCCGTCGGTATCCCCAGCTCCGTCAGATGCCCGGCCACGGTGTCCGGCGTCCGCAGCGCGTTGTTCGTGACGTACGCGAGCCGCATACCACCCTCCCGGGCCCGGGCCAGCGACTCGACGGCGTGCGCGATCGCGCTCCCACCCGCGTACACGACACCGTCCAGATCGAGCAGCGCCGTGTCGTACGCCTCGCTCAGGGCCTGCCCACTGCCCTCGGGCCTCGTCCTGACGCTCCGGCTCATCCCGCATCGCTCCTCGTTCGACGGCTTTCCCCCGATCATCCCCCATGCCACTGACACCCGTACGATGCCGGGATGAATACAGCAGGTCACTCGGAGGCAACGGCGCACCGAGGCCTGGAACTCACCCCGTTCCGAGGCCTTCGTTACGACCCCGACCGGGTCGGCAGCCTTGCCGCCGTCACATCTCCGCCGTACGACGTCGTGGTACGCCCCGACGGCCTGCACCACCTCGAGGCGGCCGACCCGCACAACATCGTCCGGCTGATCCTCCCCCAGGCCGCCACGCCCAGCGCCCGCAACGAACAGGCCGCCGACACCCTGCGCCGCTGGCTGTCCGAGGGCGTCCTGACCACCGACCCGGAACCGGGGCTCTACGTCTACGAGCAGCGCGACGGCGACGGCATGCTGCAGCGCGGCATCATCGGCGCCCTGCGCGTGTCCGACCCCGCCGAGCAGGTGGTGCTGCCGCACGAGGACGTCATGCCGCACATCGTCGCCGACCGCGCCGCCCTCATGCGCGCCACCTCGGCCAACCTCGAACCCCTCCTGCTCACCTACCGGGGGGACGACGCGACGGCCGCCACGGCCGACCTGATCGAGCGCACCGTCGAACAGTCTCCGCTCCTCGCCACCACCACGGAGGACGGCTTCCACCACCGCCTGTGGTCGGTCACCTCTCCCGAGGACCTGACCGCGATCCAGACCGGCCTCGGCCGACACCAGGCCCTCATCGCCGACGGCCACCACCGCTGGGCGACCTACCGCCGCCTCCGCGCCGAGCACCCCTCGCCCAGCCCTTGGGACCACGGCTTGGTCCTCCTCGTCGACACGGCCCGCTATCCCCTCCGGGTGCGCGCCATCCACCGTCTCCTGCACGACCTGCCGGTCGGCGACGCCGTGGCCGCCCTGGAGGGCCACTTCCGCGTACGCCGCCTCGAAGTCCCGCTGCCCGAGGCCCTGGACACGCTGGCCGACGCGGCCTGCACCGGCAACGCGTTCCTGCTGGCCGGCGACGGCGCCTTCCACCTCGTCGACCATCCGGACCCCGACCTGCTGACCCGCACGATCCCCGCCGACCGCCCCGAGGCCTGGCGCACCCTGGACGCGACGGTCCTGCACGCCACGCTCCTGGAGCACGTGTGGCGCATCTCCGAGGACTCCCCCGCCCACGTCGCCTACATCCACGACACGGCGGCCACGGTGGAGAAGGCGGAACGCGACGGCGGAACGGCCGTTCTGATGCACCCGGTCCGCGAGGAGGTCGTCCGCGAACTGGCCCGCCAGGGCGTGACGATGCCCCGCAAGTCGACGTCGTTCGGCCCGAAACCGGCGACGGGCCTGGTGCTGCGGGCGCTGGACCTCTGACGGGGCGCGAAGCCGGAGACGACATGACGAAGGGGCGGGGCCCCGGGCCTCACGGCCGGGATCCCGCCCCTCCTTCGACGGACGTCAGTCCTTGTCGTCCTGGTCGTCGTCCGTGTCCTCGTCCTTGTCCTCGTCTTCGTCCTTGCTCGCCTCGGACGAAGCCGGAGCCTGGACCTCGTCGTCCGCGTCCTCGGCCATGGCGTCGACGAATTCCACGCCGTCCAGCTCGGCAAGCCGGTCCGAGGCGTCGGTGCTGCCGTCGCGGTCGGCCTCGACGGCCTTCGCGAACCACTCCCGCGCCTCGCTCTCCCGCCCGGCGGCGAGCAGTGCGTCGGCGTAGGCGTACCGCAGTCGCGCGGTCCACGGCTGCACGGAGTTCGCGGCCAGCTCCGGGCTCTGCAGCGTCACGATGGCCGCGTCCAGCTGCCCCAGGTCCCGCCGCGCGCCAGCAGCGACGAGCCGCATCTCGACCTGCCCCGCCTTGTCGAGCTTGTGCACCTCGGGCGCCCCGGCCATGTCCAGCGCCTTCTCCGGCCGCCCGAGCCCTCGCTCGCAGTCGGCCATGACGGGCCACAGGTCGATGTTCCCGGTCATCCGCTTGGCGGCCCGGAACTCGGCCAGCGCCTCGCCGTACTTCTGGTTGGCGTAGGCGGCGAACCCGGCGGCCTCCCGCACGGCGGCGACACGCGAGGCCAGCCGCAGCGCCACCCTGGAGTAGCCGTACGCACCCTCGGGGTCCTCGTCGAGGAGCCGCGCGACCATCACCAGGTTCCTGGCGACATCCTCCGCGAGCGTCTTGGGCAGGCTCTGCAGCTCCTGCCGCACGTCCTTGTCGATCTCGTCGCCGGTGACGTCCTCGGGGATCGGCAGCCGCTTGATGGGCTCCCTGTCGCGCTCCCGGTCCTCACGGAACCGGCCGGGGCCACGCCGGTCGTCCCGGCCGCGGAAGCCGCCCCGGTCACCGTCCCGCCGGTCACCGTCACGCCGAAAGGCCGGACGGTCGCCACGGTCGTCCCGACGGGGCCCGCGCCCGCCGCGGTCGTCACGGCCGCGGAAGCCACCGCGGTCGTCCCCACGGCGGTCGTCACGACGGTCATCACGGCGGACCTCGCCGCGGTCGCTGCGGGGGCCGTCCTCGCGTCGGAATCCGGGGCGTCCTCCTCGGCCGGCGTCGTCGCGCCGGAAGCCGCCACGCTCCCCGCGGTCGTCCCCGCGACGCTCGTCCCGGCGCTCGTCACGGCCACGGAAACCACCGCGGTCGTCACGCCGGAAGCCGCGGTCACCGTCCCTGGGGCGGTCTCGATCGCCACCACGGAACCCACGGTCCCGGTCGTCACCGCGGAAGCCACGGTCCCGGTTGTCGTCGCGGAAGCCACGGTCCCGGTTGTCGTCGCGACGGAAACCGCCACGGTCCCGATCGTCGCGACGGGGGAACCCACCACGGTCGCCCTCGCGCCGCTCGCCACGCCGGTCGTCGCGTCGGTCATCACGCCTGTCGTCCCGACGGTCATCACGCCTGTCGTCCCGTCGGTCATCACGCCTGTCGTCGCGCCGGAAGGCGGGGCGGTCACCACGGTCGTCCCGACGGAACCCGCCACGGTCGCGGTCGTCCCTGCGCGGTCCACGGTCACGGTCGTCACGCCGGCCGTACCCACCGCCACGGTTGTCGTCACGCCGGAACCCGCCGCGGTCCCGGTCGTCGCGGCGCTCACCACGGTCGTCCCGGTCGTCGCGCCGGAAGGCGGGGCGGTCACCACGGTCGTCCCGACGGAACCCGCCACGGTCGCGGTCGTCCCTGCGCGGTCCGCGATCGCGGTCGTCACGCCGGCCAACCCCGCCACCACGGTTGTCGTCACGCCGGCCAACCCCGCCACCACGGTTGTCGTCACGCCGGAAGCCTCCACGGTCCCCACGATCGGGACGGTCACCACGGTCGTCCCGACGGAACCCGCCACGGTCGTTGCCGCCTCGGTCGCTGTCGCGGCGGAAGCCTCCACGGTCTCCGCCACGGCCCCCGCGCTGACCGCCGCGGTCGTTCCGGTCGCTCCGGTCCCCCTCCCGTCGCTGCTGGTCGCGCTCCGGTCGGTCGTCGGGAGAGTTGGTGGACATGGTGACTCCTGTCTTCGGTACCGCAAGTCATTCTCGCGCAGCCGGGTGCCCAGCGCGCACTGCAAAAACAAAAAGGACCCTTGGTCCCAGCTGAACGCTGGGACCAAGGGTCCTTTCCAAAGATTGTTCGGCGGCGTCCTACTCTCCCACAGGGTCCCCCCTGCAGTACCATCGGCGCTGTAAGGCTTAGCTTCCGGGTTCGGAATGTAACCGGGCGTTTCCCCTACGCTATAACCACCGAAACCCTAATGGTTTCGAGCGAACAAGCACACTCTTCTATTGTCTGTTCTGCTCAAAGCCGACAACTGTTCGTTGTCTCAGAACTAACACAGTGGACGCGAGCAACTGAGGACAAGCCCTCGGCCTATTAGTACCGGTCAACTCCACACGTTACCGTGCTTCCATATCCGGCCTATCAACCCAGTCGTCTACTGGGAGCCTTACCCTCTCAAGGAGGTGGGAATACTCATCTCGAAGCAGGCTTCCCGCTTAGATGCTTTCAGCGGTTATCCCTCCCGAACGTAGCCAACCAGCCATGCCCTTGGCAGGACAACTGGCACACCAGAGGTTCGTCCGTCCCGGTCCTCTCGTACTAGGGACAGCCCTTCTCAATATTCCTACGCGCACAGCGGATAGGGACCGAACTGTCTCACGACGTTCTAAACCCAGCTCGCGTACCGCTTTAATGGGCGAACAGCCCAACCCTTGGGACCGACTCCAGCCCCAGGATGCGACGAGCCGACATCGAGGTGCCAAACCATCCCGTCGATATGGACTCTTGGGGAAGATCAGCCTGTTATCCCCGGGGTACCTTTTATCCGTTGAGCGACGGCGCTTCCACAAGCCACCGCCGGATCACTAGTCCCGACTTTCGTCCCTGCTCGACCCGTCGGTCTCACAGTCAAGCTCCCTTGTGCACTTACACTCAACACCTGATTGCCAACCAGGCTGAGGGAACCTTTGGGCGCCTCCGTTACTCTTTAGGAGGCAACCGCCCCAGTTAAACTACCCATCAGACACTGTCCCTGATCCGGATCACGGACCCAGGTTAGACATCCAGCACGACCAGACTGGTATTTCAACGACGACTCCCCCTGAACTGGCGTCCAGAGTTCACAGTCTCCCAGCTATCCTACACAAGCCGAACCGAACACCAATATCAAACTGTAGTAAAGGTCCCGGGGTCTTTCCGTCCTGCTGCGCGAAACGAGCATCTTTACTCGTAGTGCAATTTCACCGGGCCTATGGTTGAGACAGTCGAGAAGTCGTTACGCCATTCGTGCAGGTCGGAACTTACCCGACAAGGAATTTCGCTACCTTAGGATGGTTATAGTTACCACCGCCGTTTACTGGCGCTTAAGTTCTCAGCTTCGCCCAGACGAATCTGAGCTAACCGGTCCCCTTAACGTTCCAGCACCGGGCAGGCGTCAGTCCGTATACATCGCCTTACGGCTTCGCACGGACCTGTGTTTTTAGTAAACAGTCGCTTCTCGCTGGTCTCTGCGGCCACCCCCAGCTCACCGTGTAAAACGGATCACCAGACGTGGCCCCCCTTCTCCCGAAGTTACGGGGGCATTTTGCCGAGTTCCTTAACCATAGTTCACCCGAACGCCTCGGTATTCTCTACCTGACCACCTGAGTCGGTTTAGGGTACGGGCCGCCATGAAACTCGCTAGAGGCTTTTCTCGACAGCATAGGATCATCCACTTCACCACAATCGGCTCGGCATCAGGTCTCAGCCTCATGTGATCCGGATTTACCTGGATCACGGCCTACACCCTTACCCCGGGACAACCACCGCCCGGGATGGACTACCTTCCTGCGTCACCCCATCACTCACCTACTAACCGCTTGGTTCAGCGGCTCCACCACTTTCCTTTCCCCGAAGGGTCCGGAACGGCTTCACGGCCTTAGCATCACGATGCTCGATGTTTGACGCTTCACAGCGGGTACCGGAATATCAACCGGTTATCCATCGACTACGCCTGTCGGCCTCGCCTTAGGTCCCGACTTACCCTGGGCAGATCAGCTTGACCCAGGAACCCTTAGTCAATCGGCGCACACGTTTCTCACGTGTGTATCGCTACTCATGCCTGCATTCTCACTCGTGAACCGTCCACAACTACCTTCCGGTGCTGCTTCACCCGGCACACGACGCTCCCCTACCCATCCACACAGGCGTTGGCCCTATTGTGTGAATGACACGACTTCGGCGGTACGCTTGAGCCCCGCTACATTGTCGGCGCGGAATCACTAGACCAGTGAGCTATTACGCACTCTTTCAAGGGTGGCTGCTTCTAAGCCAACCTCCTGGTTGTCTCTGCGACTCCACATCCTTTCCCACTTAGCGTACGCTTAGGGGCCTTAGTCGATGCTCTGGGCTGTTTCCCTCTCGACCATGGAGCTTATCCCCCACAGTCTCACTGCCGCGCTCTCACTTACCGGCATTCGGAGTTTGGCTAAGGTCAGTAACCCGGTAGGGCCCATCGCCTATCCAGTGCTCTACCTCCGGCAAGAAACACACGACGCTGCACCTAAATGCATTTCGGGGAGAACCAGCTATCACGGAGTTTGATTGGCCTTTCACCCCTAACCACAGGTCATCCCCCAGGTTTTCAACCCTGGTGGGTTCGGTCCTCCACGAAGTCTTACCTCCGCTTCAACCTGCCCATGGCTAGATCACTCCGCTTCGGGTCTTGAGCGTGCTACTGAAACGCCCTATTCGGACTCGCTTTCGCTACGGCTTCCCCACACGGGTTAACCTCGCAACACACCGCAAACTCGCAGGCTCATTCTTCAAAAGGCACGCAGTCACGAGAACAAGGCAAGCCTTGTTCCGACGCTCCCACGGCTTGTAGGCACACGGTTTCAGGTACTATTTCACTCCGCTCCCGCGGTACTTTTCACCATTCCCTCACGGTACTATCCGCTATCGGTCACCAGGGAATATTTAGGCTTAGCGGGTGGTCCCGCCAGATTCACACGGGATTTCTCGGGCCCCGTGCTACTTGGGTGTCTCTCAAACGAGCCGCTGATGTTTCGACTACGGGGGTCTTACCCTCTACGCCGGACCTTTCGCATGTCCTTCGCCTACATCAACGGTTTCTGACTCGTCCTGTTGCCGGCAGACAACAGAAGAGAGATCCCACAACCCCGCATACGCAACCCCTGCCGGGTCTCACACGTATACGGTTTAGCCTCATCCGGTTTCGCTCGCCACTACTCCCGGAATCACGGTTGTTTTCTCTTCCTGCGGGTACTGAGATGTTTCACTTCCCCGCGTTCCCTCCACACTGCCTATGTGTTCAGCAGCGGGTGACAGCCCATGACGACTGCCGGGTTTCCCCATTCGGAAACCCCCGGATCAAAGCCTGGTTGACGACTCCCCGGGGACTATCGTGGCCTCCCACGTCCTTCATCGGTTCCTGGTGCCAAGGCATCCACCGTGCGCCCTTAAAAACTTGGCCACAGATGCTCGCGTCCACTGTGCAGTTCTCAAACAACGACCAGCCACCCATCACCCCGCCCTCACAGGCGAGTTCACTGGGGCTGGCGACTGAGGAAGTTCATTCCCTCAGACACCCAACAGCGTGCCCGGCCAAGTCCCGTCCGGAGATCGTGCGTTCCACGCTCTTGCGAGCAGTACTAGCAGCCTCCGACCCGAGGTCCTGACCGAATAGTCAACGTTCCACCCATGAGCAACCAGCATCAGACATTCGCCGATGTACTGGCCTCTGACCTCACCCCGAAGGGATCGGTAAGAAGTGCTCCTTAGAAAGGAGGTGATCCAGCCGCACCTTCCGGTACGGCTACCTTGTTACGACTTCGTCCCAATCGCCAGTCCCACCTTCGACAGCTCCCTCCCACAAGGGGTTGGGCCACCGGCTTCGGGTGTTACCGACTTTCGTGACGTGACGGGCGGTGTGTACAAGGCCCGGGAACGTATTCACCGCAGCAATGCTGATCTGCGATTACTAGCAACTCCGACTTCATGGGGTCGAGTTGCAGACCCCAATCCGAACTGAGACCGGCTTTTTGAGATTCGCTCCACCTCGCGGTATCGCAGCTCATTGTACCGGCCATTGTAGCACGTGTGCAGCCCAAGACATAAGGGGCATGATGACTTGACGTCGTCCCCACCTTCCTCCGAGTTGACCCCGGCGGTCTCCTGTGAGTCCCCATCACCCCGAAGGGCATGCTGGCAACACAGAACAAGGGTTGCGCTCGTTGCGGGACTTAACCCAACATCTCACGACACGAGCTGACGACAGCCATGCACCACCTGTACACCGACCACAAGGGGGCGCCTGTCTCCAGACGTTTCCGGTGTATGTCAAGCCTTGGTAAGGTTCTTCGCGTTGCGTCGAATTAAGCCACATGCTCCGCTGCTTGTGCGGGCCCCCGTCAATTCCTTTGAGTTTTAGCCTTGCGGCCGTACTCCCCAGGCGGGGAACTTAATGCGTTAGCTGCGGCACCGACGACGTGGAATGTCGCCAACACCTAGTTCCCACCGTTTACGGCGTGGACTACCAGGGTATCTAATCCTGTTCGCTCCCCACGCTTTCGCTCCTCAGCGTCAGTAATGGCCCAGAGATCCGCCTTCGCCACCGGTGTTCCTCCTGATATCTGCGCATTTCACCGCTACACCAGGAATTCCGATCTCCCCTACCACACTCTAGCTAGCCCGTATCGAATGCAGACCCGGGGTTAAGCCCCGGGCTTTCACACCCGACGTGACAAGCCGCCTACGAGCTCTTTACGCCCAATAATTCCGGACAACGCTCGCGCCCTACGTATTACCGCGGCTGCTGGCACGTAGTTAGCCGGCGCTTCTTCTGCAGGTACCGTCACTTTCGCTTCTTCCCTGCTGAAAGAGGTTTACAACCCGAAGGCCGTCATCCCTCACGCGGCGTCGCTGCATCAGGCTTTCGCCCATTGTGCAATATTCCCCACTGCTGCCTCCCGTAGGAGTCTGGGCCGTGTCTCAGTCCCAGTGTGGCCGGTCGCCCTCTCAGGCCGGCTACCCGTCGTCGCCTTGGTGAGCCATTACCTCACCAACAAGCTGATAGGCCGCGGGCTCATCCTTCACCGCCGGAGCTTTTAACCTCCACCCAGGAGGATGGAAGTGTTATCCGGTATTAGACCCCGTTTCCAGGGCTTGTCCCAGAGTGAAGGGCAGATTGCCCACGTGTTACTCACCCGTTCGCCACTAATCCCCACCGAAGTGGTTCATCGTTCGACTTGCATGTGTTAAGCACGCCGCCAGCGTTCGTCCTGAGCCAGGATCAAACTCTCCGTGAATGTTTTCCCGTAATCGGGATGAACACCACGAGAGCGGAACAGTCAGGCGGAATAGGCCCGACCGTTCACAGCGTCCTCGCTGTGTTTTCTTCAAAGGAACCTCGCCCCAGCCGTTATGGCCGGAGACGGGGTATCAACATATCTGGCGTTGACTTTTGGCACGCTGTTGAGTTCTCAAGGAACGGTCGCTTCCTTTGTACTCACCCTCTCGGGCTTTCCTCCGGGCGCTTCCCTTCGGTCTTGCGTTTCCGACTCTATCAGATCCTTTTCGATCCGATTCCCTGTCGGCGGGATTTGCCGTTCGGCCTGGGCTTTCGCCTGTCGGCCTTTCGACATTCACTACGTTAGCCGATTCTCCGTCCAACTCATAATCGAGTCTGTCGGCGCCGAATTCAGGCATGCGGGCACGCCGAATTCGCCCCTGCTGAGGGGAGTCGCTAGGTAGTGGTTTGGCCGCTTCCGGCTGTAGGCGATTGCCTTACCCGGTTCAGCGGCTCGGACTACATTACGCATCCGGGCAGGGCGCGTCAACTTCGGCGGCGCCTCGGGGCATGGGCTCGATAGGGGCTCACCGTCGGGTCGTTGGCGACCCAGAAGCGCCAGGGGTGCACGGCTCCGTCGCCGCCCACGCCGGTGCGGGGGCCGTTGAGTACCTGGTCGGAGGGCACGGAAGTGCCCGTCAGCATGCGGAGCGGGGTGTCCTGAGAGGTGCACGCGTCCGTGCCGTCGAGGGAGCGGTCCACGTTGAGGGCCGTGGCCAGGCGGGCCGGGCCTTTGGCCAGTTCCTTGTCGTTGCGGGCCGAGAGTCGACGGGTCCGGGCCAGTTCGGCGCCCTCGATGATCTCGCCGGCCCGGAGCAGGACCGCGCTCGCCTTTCCCTCGGGGCCGCAGACCAGGTTCATGCAGAACCACATGCCGTAGGTGAAGTAGACGTACACGTGACCGGGCGGACCGAACATCACGTCGTTGCGGGCCGTACGGCCGCGATAGGCGTGGGAGCCGGGGTCGTCGGCACCGTCGTAGGCCTCGACCTCGGTGATGCGGAGGGCGATCGGACCGTCCGGGGTGCTGCGTACCAGGATGCGGCCCAGGAGGTCGGGGGCGACATCGAGGACGGGCCGGTCGAAGAACTCCCTGGACAGGGGCGTACGGTCGGGGGTCGCGATCATGCCGTCCGAGGGTACTGGAGACGCGTGGTGTCGCGGGGTGGCCGTCGGGCACCGGCCTTGTAAGGGTGGGGCATGGAACCGGCCACGGCCGGATCGCGTTTGTAAGGATCAAGGATCCACCCGTAGTGGGCGAGAGGGAGAGACATGGCGTTCAAGAAGCTGCTCGCGAGCCTGGGGGCCGGCGGGGCTTCGGTCGAGACGGTGCTGCACGAGGTCAACGTCGTCCCGGGCGGTGTCGTCCAGGGTGAGGTGCGAATCCAGGGCGGGTCCGTCAACCAGCAGATCGAGGGGCTCTCGGTCGGGCTGCAGGCCAAGGTCGAGGTGGAGAGCGGCGACCAGGAGTACAAGCAGGACATCGAGTTCACGAAGTCGCGGCTGGGCGGGGCGTTCGAGCTGCAGGCGAACGCCGTGCACGCGGTGCAGTTCGGTCTCGAGATCCCGTGGGAGACGCCGATCACGATGATCGACGGGCAGGCGCTCCGCGGGATGAACATCGGGGTGTCCACCGAGCTGGAGATCGCGCGTGCGGCGGACTCCGGTGACCTGGACCCGGTCAACGTGCACCCGCTGCCGGCGCAGAAGGCGATCCTCGACGCGTTCGTCCAGCTGGGCTTCCGGTTCAAGAACGCGGACATGGAGCGCGGTGTCATCCGGGGTACGCGGCAGAAGCTGCCGTTCTACCAGGAGATCGAGTTCTACCCGCCGCAGCAGTACCGGGGGCTGAACCAGATCGAGCTGAGCTTCGTGGCCGACCAGCACACGATGGACGTGGTGCTGGAGATGGACAAGAAGCCGGGGCTGTTCAGCGAGGGCAGCGACACCTTCCGGTCGTTCCAGGTGGGTCTGAACGACTACCAGGGGACCGACTGGACCGCCTATCTCAACCAGTGGCTGTCCGAGGTCGGCAGCAAGCGCAACTGGTTCTAGGCTCGGGGGCGACTGCAAGAAACGATCAGGAGGTACCGAGGTGACCGAGCTCAAGCGGCGGCCGCTCCCCCACGACTTCCATCCGCCCGTTGCGTCGTTCACGGTGACGAGCGCGGACATCGAGGAAGGTGCGACGCTCAAGGACGCTCAGGTCCAGGCGGCGGGCAACACCTCGCCGCAGCTGCGGTGGGAGGGCTTCCCGCCCGAGACCAAGAGCTTTGCCGTGACCTGCTACGACCCCGACGCTCCGACGGGCAGCGGGTTCTGGCACTGGGTGCTGTTCGACATCCCGGCGTCGGTGACCGAGCTGCCGGCCGGTGCGGGCAGCGGCAAGTTCGAGGGTCTGCCGGAGGGCGCGATCCACGCTCGTAACGACTACGGCGGCAAGGAGTTCGGCGGGGCCGCGCCGCCGCCCGGGGACGGGCCGCACCGGTATGTGTTCACGGTGTACGCCGTGGATGAGGCGAATCTCGGTCCGGACGCGGACGCGTCGCCTGCCGTCGTCGGCTTCAACCTCAGGTTCCACACGATCGGGCGGGCCCAGCTGATCGGTGAGTACGAGGTGCCCGCCGAGGGCTGAGGAAGCCGTCTGCGATCCCGGCGTTCACGGAACGTTTGCCCGCTCCTGGTCTTGGAATTGATCAGGAGCGGGCATTTTTGTTGCCGGGGGTCGCGGGGGTCACCTCCCGTAGGAGCAGCAGATATTGCGTTGTCCATCTCGGCGTGCCCGGCCAGAGTTGATCCCAGCCCGCCAGGGGGTGGGCCGGTGCACACGGGAGGTGGGCTGGTATGCGGGACACGCTGGTACTGAACGCGAGCTTCGAGCCGCTGTCGACGGTGACGTTGAACCGAGCCGTCGTTCTGGTGCTTCAGGACAAGGCCGTCGTCGAGCAGGCCCACCCCGAACTGCGGATGCGGGGAGCCGCGGTCGACATACCGGCGCCCCGCGTGATCAGGCTCTGCCAGTACGTACGGGTGCCGTTCCGAAGACGAGCGCCGTGGTCGAGGCGGGGTGTGCTGATCAGGGACCGGAACCGGTGCGCGTACTGCGGGAGGCGGGCGACGACCGTGGACCACGTGGTGCCACGGTCGCAGGGGGGTCAGGACACGTGGCTGAACACGGTGGCCTCGTGCGCGCAGGACAATCACCGTAAGGCGAACCGGACTCCGGAGGAGGCGGGGATGCCGCTGCTGCGGCAGCCGTTCGAGCCGACTCCGGCGGACGCGATGCTGCTGGCGCTGGGGCAGGACGACTTCGACGCGCTGCCGGAGTGGCTGGCACAGCCCGCGGCCTAGAGCTGTCACACGGAGGGCCCGCTTCCCCGGGGAAGCGGGCCCTCCGTGTGTGCCGGGTCAGTCGATGGGCGGCTTCTCGCGGCGCTCCTGGGCGGGGACGCCGGCTTGGGGCGCGCCTGAGTTGCCGCCGGAACCGCCGCCGAGGCCGCCGAAGTTGCCCATGGCGCCGGACAGACCCTTGAGGGCGTCGCCGATCTCGCTGGGGACGATCCAGAGCTTGTTGGCGTCGCCTTCGGCGATCTTGGGGAGCATCTGGAGGTACTGGTAGGAGAGGAGCTTCTGGTCCGGGTCGCCGGCGTGGATGGCCTCGAAGACCGTGCGGACGGCCTGGGCCTCGCCCTCGGCGCGCAGGGCGGCGGCTTTGGCCTCACCTTCGGCGCGCAGGATCTGGGACTGCTTCTCACCTTCGGCGCGCAGGATCTCCGACTGCCGGACACCTTCGGCCTGGAGGATGGCGGCGCGCTTGTCGCGGTCGGCGCGCATCTGCTTCTCCATCGAGTCCTGGATGGAGGTGGGCGGTTCGATCGCCTTGAGCTCGACGCGGTTGACGCGGATGCCCCACTTGCCGGTGGCCTCGTCGAGGACGCCGCGCAGGGCCGCGTTGATCTCCTCGCGGGAGGTGAGGGTCCGCTCCAGGTCCATGCCGCCGATGATGTTGCGGAGGGTGGTGACGGTGAGCTGCTCGATCGCCTGGATGTAGCTGGCGACTTCGTAGGTGGCGGCCCGCGCGTCGGTCACCTGGTAGTAGATGACGGTGTCGATGTTGACGACCAGGTTGTCCTGGGTGATCACTGGCTGCGGCGGGAAGGGGACGACCTGTTCACGCAGGTCGATGCGGTTGCGGATGGTGTCGATGAACGGGACGACGATGTTGAGGCCCGCGTTGAGTGTCCGCGTGTAGCGCCCGAAGCGCTCGACGATGGCCGCGCTGGCCTGTGGGATGACTTGGATCGTCTTGATCAGGGCGATGAAGACCAACACCACCAGAATGATCAGGACGATGATGACCGGTTCCATCGTCGTTCCCCGTGTCCCTTCTCCGCTTCGGCGCCTTCGGCAGATCTTATGGTTGTCGAAGATCTTGCTGGTCGAGTCTGACAGACCGTCGCGTACCTGGCGAGGAGTTCACTCCAGTTACGTCCTGCGAGGTCACATGACGATCGCCGTGGCTCCCTCGATGTCCACGACATCCACTTCCTCGCCTGATTCGTAAACGCGGTCGGTGTCGAGGGCGCGGGCCGACCAGACCTCTCCGGCCAGCTTGATCCGGCCTCCGGAGGCGTCGACGCGTTCCAGGACGACGGCTCGTCTGCCCTTCAACGCCTCCACGCCGGAGGCGAATTGGGGTCGTTGAGCACGGTGCCGGTTCGCGATGGGCCGGACGACGGCGATGCCCGCGGCCGAGATGACGGCGAAGACCACGACCTGGGCGACGGCTCCGCCGCCGAAGACGCCGGTGACCACCGCCGCGGCGATGGCGCCCACCGCCAGCATGCCGAGTTCGGGCATCGCGGTGACCACGAGCGCGATGCCGAGCGCTGCCGCGCCGATCAGCCACCACAGCCATGCGTCGATTTCCACATGGTCATGGTAGGTCCGAGGACCCTGTCGCCGACAGGGCGCCCGTGGTGTGAAATCCCGTTCTCACCCTGGGATTTGGGAGGCGGCGGTCAGGATCAGGAGAGCGGGAGGCCCTGCGCGGTCCAGCGCTCGCCCGACTGTTCGACGACGAGCGGGAGGCCGAAGCAGAGGGAGAGGTTGCGGGAGGTCAGCTCCAGCTCCAGCGGGCCGGCGGCGAGGACCTTGCCCTGGCGGATCATGAGGACGTGGGTGAAGCCCGGGGGGATCTCCTCGACGTGGTGGGTGACCATGAGCATCGAGGGGGCGATCGGGTCGAGGGCGAGGCGGCCGAGGCGGCGGACGAGGTCCTCGCGGCCGCCGAGGTCGAGGCCGGCGGCGGGCTCGTCGAGGAGGAGGAGCTCGGGGTCGGTCATCAGGGCGCGGGCGATCAGGGTGCGCTTGCGCTCGCCTTCGGAGAGCGTGCCGAACCTGCGGTCCAGGTACTCGCTCATGCCGAGGCGGTCGAGGAAGGCGCGGGCGCGCTGCTCGTCGATGTCCTCGTAGTCCTCGTGCCAGGTGGCGGTCATGCCGTACGCGGCGGTCAGGACCGTCTCCAGGACCGTCTGGCGCTTGGGGAGCTTCTCGGTCATGGCGATGCCGGCCATTCCGATGCGGGGGCGCAGCTCGAAGACGTCGGTGCCGGGCCGGCCGAGGGTCTCGCCGAGGATGGCGGTGGTGCCCGAGCTGGGGAAGAGGTAGGTGGAAGCGAGGTTGAGGAGGGTGGTCTTGCCGGCGCCGTTCGGGCCGAGGATGACCCAGCGCTCGCCCTCCTTGACCGACCAGGAGACCTGGTCCACCAGAGCCCGGCCCTCACGGACCACGGATACGTCCTGAAGCTCCAGAACATCGCTCATGAGCGCGTTGTCTCCCCTTGCAGTGTGGCCGGTCTCGGCTGTCGCGTAAGCCTGTGGCTCGGTCCGCCGCGCCTGTGGGCGCAGCCCTCCATGAAATCTACGCCACCGGTCGGCCGGGGCATTCCCTCGGTCCGGTCCTTGGAGGGTCCTAGGGTGGAGGCATGCTCTCGGAACCACGTGCTGGACGTCTCGCAGCTTGGGGAAATGCCCTATTGGCCGGGCTTGTCTCGCCCGACGACGCCGTGCTGGCCGTCGTCGGCGCGGACGCGGTGCACCGAGTGGAGGGGCTGGCGGGTGAGTCGGGGCAGGTCGGACTGACGCTCGCGCTCGGGCGGCTGCGGACGCTCGGGGTGACCGGGTTGCGGGTGGCTCTGCCCGCGCCGGGGCATCCGCTGGGGCTGAGCGGCCCGCCGGAGTTCAACGCGCGTGCGCTGGAGGCCGAGGAGGCGGTGGTCTGTCACGGCGCCGCCTACGGGCTGGTGCCGGACGTGTACGAGGCCGGGCCCGAGGGCGTGCAGGTCGAGGTGGTGTGGCATGTGCTGCCGGTGCGGGAGGCGCCGCCGGCGGATGTGCCGTCGCTGGGCGAGGCGGAGCGGGAGCTGGCGGAGGCCCTGCGGGAGGCCACGGAGGTGCTGTCACGGCTGGATGTGGCGGGGTCCGGGCCGGTGGCGGAGGCGGCGGTCGATGCGTACCGGGCGCGGGCCGAGCGGGGGCGGGAGGTGCTGGCGCCGGGGTATCCGCCGCGGGCTGTGCGGGTGCTGGAGCTGGCGCAGCGGGTGGGGACGCTGATCGCCGTGGCGACGGAGAGTGGGCACGGGGGCGCGGTGAGTTCGTCGGAGATTGCCGCGCGGCGGGAGGCGTTGCGGCCGGTTGAGCGGACGGCTCGGCGGGCGCAGGTCGCGGCGTACAACTCCGTTGTGGAGGAGCGGGAGCGGGGGGTGCGGTGACTGTCGGTTCCCGGTGGTCGGCGTTGGTACGAGGTACCTGGGGGGTTCGCTCCTAGGTCCCCGTCGGCCTGAGCGGCCTCGTTCTCAAGCGCCGGACGGGCTGGATCGCACGCCACCGCACGGCACACATGCCAGACCGGCCTCCCGGGCAGGACCGGGAGGCCGGGGCACCTCCGGCTCGGAGACGGAGGTGGGGTGTCAGTGGTTGACGGCGAGGTTGCCGAAGGCCGGGTTCAGGATGCCCACGACGTTCACGCTGTTGCCGGACACGTTGACCGGGACGTGCACCGGGGCCTGGACGACGTTGCCCGAGCCGACGCCCGGGGAGCCCACGGCCTGGCCGTCGGCGTGCGCGCTGGTGGCGGAGGCCATGCCCGCGCCGGCTGCCAGCAGGCCACCCGTCACCATCGTCACGGCCGCTGCCTTCTTCAGGTTCTTCACTTCTGAGCCCTCCTTGCGATTGCCGCGGCAGGCGCCGCAGCACGCACTGGAGAACGGCGGAGAACCATGGAGGTTGCGCCATATGAGGGACGTTCCCACGACAGTATGAATCTCGGTTCGGAACGCAACCTTCCGTGTTGCCGTGGGTGAAGCCTGTCAGCCCGTCACGCCATGGCGAACGGCCCACAACGCGGCCTGCGTCCGGTCGGCCAGGTCGAGTTTCATCAGGATGTTCGAGACGTGGGTCTTGACGGTCTTCTCGGAGAGGACGAGCGCGCGGGCGATCTCCCGGTTGGAACGGCCGTCCGCTATCAGCCCGAGTACCTCGCGTTCCCGCTCGGTGAGCGAACCGGCCCTTCCCGTCCCGGCGTTGCTCTCCTCCTGCGCCAACAGGGCGCCGGCGACCTCCGGCTGGAGGAGGATGTGCCCGGCGTGCACCGAGCGGATGGCCCCGGCCAGGGCGTCGGGGTCGACGTCCTTGTAGACGTATCCGGCGGCGCCGGCGCGCAGGGCCGGAACCACCGTGCGCTGCTCGGTGAAGCTGGTGACGATCAGCACGCGCGCGGTGTTGGCCAGCTCGCGGAGTCTGCGCAGGGCGTCGACGCCGTCCATGCCCGGCATCTTGACGTCCATGAGGATGACGTCGGGCTTCAGCTCCTCGGCGCGGTCGACTCCTTCGGAGCCGTCCGCCGCCTCGCCGACGACCTCGATGTCGTCCTGCACTTCGAGGAAGGTGCGCAGGCCCCGGCGGACGACCTGATGGTCGTCGACGAGCAGCACCTTGATCGCGTCAGCCACCGGGGACCTCCATCTCGATGACGGTGCCCTTGCCGGGCACCGATTCCACGGTCAGCGAGCCGCCGGCGCCGCTCGCCCGGTCCCGCATGGAGACCAGGCCGAGGTGGCGTCCCGCGCGGCGCACCGCCTGCGGGTCGAAGCCGCTGCCGTCGTCCGTGATCCGCAGGACGGCTCCGCCGCCGCGGCGGTCCAGGGTCACGTCGACGTGGTCGGCGCCGGAGTGGCGCAGGGCGTTGTGCAGGGCTTCCTGTGCGACGCGCAGGAGGGCCTCCTCCTGGGATGCGGGCAGAGCCTTCACGCCGTGGCCGGCGAAGGTGACGCGGGCGCTGTGGGCCCGGTCGAGAACCTGTATCTGTGTCCGGAGGGTCGCCACGAGGCCGTCCTCGTCAAGGGCGGCCGGCCGCAACTCGACGACCGCGGCGCGCAGTTCGTCGGCGGCCTCGGCGGCCAGGGCCGCGACCTGCTGGAGTTCGCCCTTGGCGCGGGAGGGGTCGCGGTCCACCAGGCGGGCCGCGGCCTGGGCGGTCAGGCGCAGGGAGAACAGCTTCTGGCTGACCGCGTCGTGCAGTTCGTGGGCGAGGCGGGAGCGCTCCTCGGCGATGGTCAGTTCACGGCTGCGCTCGTAGAGGCGGGCGTTGGTGAGGGCGATCGCGGCATGCTGGGCGAGGATGCCGAGCAGCTCTTCGTCGTCCTCGGTGAAGCCGCAGCCGCCTTCGGGCCGCTCACAGTTCTTGTTGGCCAGGAACAGCGCTCCGATGACCTCGTCGCCGTCGCGGATCGGCAGGCCCAGGAAGTCGACCAGGTCCGGGTGGGCCTTCGGCCAGCCCTCGAAGCGGGGGTCCTTGCGGACGTCCGCGAGGCGTTCGGCCCTGGCCTCGCGCAGCATCGCGGCGAGGATGCCGTGCTGGCGCGGGAGGGGGCCGATGGCCTTCCACTGCTCCTCGCTGACGCCGTCGACGACGAACTGGGCGAAGCCTCCGTGGTCGTCCGGGACGCCGAGCGCGGCGTACTGCGCGTCGAGCAGCTCGCGGGCCGAGGCGACGATCGTCTTGAGGACGTCGCGCACCTCGAGATGCCTGCTCATGGCCAGCAACGCGGAACTCACCGCGGCGAGGCCGGACCGGGGGCCGTGACTCATGTCCTCACGGTACCGGTGGGCTGTGACAGCCCGGATCGGACCGGTGGCGGCGGGCGCCCGGTCCGGTGGGCCTAGGTCGCAGGGCCGAGGCGGCCGGATGCCGCGGTGCAGGACCGGGGACGCCAGGGCGCAGGACCGCAGAACGCCAGGGGGCAGGACCGCGGACGCCAGGGCACAGGACCGCGGACGCCAGGGCACAGGACCGCGGACGCCAGGGCACAGCGCCGCGGAAGCCGGCGCAGAACCACGGACGCCAGGGCACAGCACCGCGGAAGCCGACGCAGAACCACGGGACGCCAGGGCACAGCGCCGCGGAAGCCGGCGCAGAACCACGGACGCCAGGGGCAGCACCGCGGAAGCCGGCGCAGAACCACGGACGCCAGGGGCAGCGCCGCGGAAGCCGGTGCAGGACCGCGGACGCCGGGCCCGTGGCCTAGGGCGAAAGGACCCGGCGGACCGCGGCCCGCGTCCGAGGCGGCCGGGGTGGCTCCGTTCCTACGGTGTGGGCACGCGGTCACGACGAGGGAGCGGATCATGCCGGTTGCGATCATCACGGGGGCGTCGAAGGGCCTGGGCCGGGCGCTGGCGGAGGCCCTGGCCGGGCGGGGCTGGGACCTGGTGCTCGACGCCAGGGGCGCGCAGGCGCTGGCGGACACGGCCGAGGTCGTCTCCGCGCACGGGACGCGAGTGTCCGCCCTGCTCGGGGACGTCACGGACGCCGCACACCGGGCGGAGCTGGTGTCGGCGGCCCGGCGGCTGGGCGGCGTCGACCTGCTGGTGCACAACGCGAGCGCGCTGGGCGCCGAGCCGCTGGTCAGGCTGGAGGAGCTGTCCCTGGAGGGGCTGCGCCGGGCGCTGGACGTGAACCTGGTGGCGGGGCTCGGCCTGGTCCAGGAGGCGCTGCCGCTGCTGCGGGCTTCGCGGGAGGGCACGGTCGTCGCCGTCAGCTCGGACGCGGCCGCCGAGGCGTACGAGACCTGGGGCGGCTACGGAGCGTCCAAGGCGGCCCTGGACCATCTGGTGGCCGTGCTCGCCGTGGAGGAGCCGGGGCTGCGGGTCTGGGCGGTGGATCCCGGGGACATGGCCACGGACCTGTACGCGGCGGCCGTTCCGGACGACCGGGAGCCGCGGCCGGAGCCTGCGTCCGTGGTGCCGGGGTTCCTGCGGCTGCTGGACGGGCGTCCGGCGAGCGGGCGGTACGGGGCTCCGGCTCTGCTGGGCGAGGCCCGGTGACTTCGGCCGTGCGCGTGCCGGCGGAGCTGTCGGCCCGGGTTCCCGTCGAGCAACGGGGGCCGGGACTGGAGCGGGATGCCGTGCGGATGCTGGTGTCGCGGGGTGCCGAGGTGGCGCACCACACGTTCACGGAGCTGCCGCTGCTGCTGCGGGCCGGTGATCTGCTCGTGGTCAACACCTCGGCCACGCTGGCGGCGGCCGTGGACGGGTGGAGCGGGCACGCGCGCGTGGTGGTGCACTTCTCCACCCGCGGAGACGACGGTCGCTGGGCGGTGGAGCTGCGGGAGCCCGACGGGAGGGGCACCACGCGCGCGCGTACAGGCGGGCCCCCGGGGTCGGAAGTGTGCCTGCCAGGAGGCGGGCGGCTGGTTCTGGAGGAGCCGCTGAGCGGGCGGAGCGAGCGGCTGTGGTGGGCGCGGGTGTCCGGGCCGGAGGTGCCGGGGCTGCTGCGGGAGTACGGGCGGCCCATTCGCTACGCCTATACGGAGCGGGACCAGCCGCTGTCCGTCTACCAGACGGTGTTCGCGCTGCCGTCGGCGGACGGGGCCGGCAGTGCGGAGATGCCGAGCGCTGCGCGGCCCTTCACGGCGCGCCTGGTGACGGAGCTGGTGAGCCGTGGGGTGCAGTTCGCGCCGGTCACGCTGCACACGGGGGTGGCCTCGGCCGAAGCGCACGAGCCGCCCTGTGCGGAGCGTTTCGTGGTGCCCGGGGCGTCCGCGTGGCTGATCAACGCGGCGAAGGCCGGTGGGGGCCGGGTCGTGGCGGTCGGGACGACGGCGGTGCGGGCCGTGGAGTCGGCGGTGGGCGCCGACGGGGCCGTACGCGCGCGTGCCGGGTGGACGGATCTCGTCGTCACGCCGGAGCGGGGCGTGCGGGTGGTGGACGGGCTGCTGACCGGGCTGCACGAGCCGGAGGCCTCGCATCTGCTGATGCTGGAGGCGGTCGCGGGGCGGGTGGCGGTCGGGCGGGCGTACACGGCCGCGCTCCAGCACCGGTACCAGTGGCACGAGTTCGGGGACGTGCACCTCGTACTGCCGTGAGAACCCCTCACAGACAGCATCGCTTGTGCAACTGGCGGTGAGAACGCATGCCGCCCGGTGTGAGCCCGCGCATAGGGCGCACGTCACGTACGAAAGTGCATAGGAGACAAAGCTCCACCTTTTGAGCGGCGCGGATCGTCTAGTCTGCCCCGATTTGCCCCTCCCTGATCCACTATCTTCCTTCGTACGTCACACCTTTGCCACGCCATTTTGCGGCCGCTAAGAATTGCTGACGTCGCTCAGCGCCGTGGGTTCACCTCCGCGGCGTTTGTGTCGGAAACACACCGAGTCCAACGCCGGACGCCGAGCGACTCCCGCGCTATTCGAAGAGGTCCACAGCAGCATGCCCAAGAACATCTTCAGCCGTGTTCAGAGTCGTAGCCTGACCCGTCACCACAAGATCGCCATGGCGGGTGTCGCCACCCTCGGCGCCGCCGCCATCGGGTTCTCCGCGGTGCCGAGCGGCGCCTCGACCAAGACCACGACCGAGGCCGCTCAGCCGGCTGCGGTGGCGTACAGCAACCAGCAGATCAAGGACGTCAAGGCGAGCGTCACGGACCAGATGGCCGGCGCCAGCCTGAAGGCCGAGCAGATCGCGGCGAAGAAGAAGGCCGACGCCGCGGCCGCCGCCAAGAAGAAGGCCGCCGCCGAGGCGGCGAAGAAGAAGGCCGAGGCCGCGCGCGAGGCGAAGGAAGCCGCGAGCCGCGCCGCCAAGCGCGCCGAGGCCAAGAAGGCCGCCAAGAAGACCTACCCGAACAACCTCGACGGCTGGATCCGCGAGTCGCTCGACGTCATGAAGAAGCACGGGATCCCGGGCTCCTACGACGGCATCAAGCGCAACATCATCCGTGAGTCCTCGGGTAACCCGAAGGCGATCAACAACTGGGACATCAACGCCATCAACGGCATCCCGTCGAAGGGCCTGCTGCAGGTCATCCCGCCGACCTTCAAGCACTGGCACGTCCCCGGCACCTCCTGGGACATCTACGACCCGGTAGCCAACATCACCGCCGCCTGCAACTACGCGGCCGACAAGTACGGCTCGATGGACAACGTCGACAGCGCGTACTGAGGCCGGCGCGGGACTCTGCTCGCTGTACGAACGCCGAAGGGCGGCACCCTCCTGACGGGGTGCCGCCCTTCGGGCGTCGTACGGCGGTGGCTACTTGCGCATGACCTCGGGCTCGTGGCGGCGCAGGAAGCGGGCCACGAAGAAGCCGCAGATCACGCCGAGGACGAGGAGCGCGCCCATGTCCATGGCCCAGGCCCCGGCCGTGTGCTCCCACAGCGGGTCGGTGTCGCCGGCCGTCTCGGGCGGGCTGATCTTGTTGAAGTCCAGCGTGGCACCGGAGGCGGCGACCGCCCAGCGCGACGGCATCAGGAACGAGAACTGATTGACGCCGATCGAGCCGTGCAGCGCGAACAGGCAGCCGGTGAAGACGACCTGGATGATGGCGAACATCACCAGCAGCGGCATGGTCTTCTCGGCGGTCTTCACCAGCGAGGAGATGATCAGGCCGAACATCATCGAGGTGAAGCCCAGCGCCATGATCGGGATGGAGAGCTCGACGAGGGTCGCGCTGCCGAGGACCAGGCCCTCCTCGGGGATCTCCCGGCTGGAGAAGCCGATGACGCCGACCAGCAGGCCCTGGAGCACGGTGATCATGCCGAGTACGAACACCTTGGACATCAGGTACGCCGAGCGCGAGAGACCGGTCGCGCGCTCCCGCTCGTAGATGACGCGTTCCTTGATCAGTTCTCGGACCGAGTTCGCCGCGCCCGCGAAGCAGGCGCCGACCGCGAGGATCAGCAGGACCGTGGTGGCCGTGCCGTTCGGGATGATCCGGCCGGTCTGAGGGTTGGCCGGGTTGGGCAGCAGGCCCTTGTCGGCGTCGATGAGCAGGCTGACCGCGCCCAGCACGGCGGGCAGGATCACCATCAGGGCGAGGAAGCCCTTGTCGGAGACGATCACCGAGACATAGCGCCGGACAAGCGTGACGAACTGGGACATCCAGCCCTGCGGCTTCGGCGGCTTCATCGCCTGCATCTGCGGAACCTGTACGGACTGCGGCGCAACGGCGTCGATGTCCGCGGCGTACATCTGGTAGTGCTGTGAGCCCTTCCAGCGGCCAGCCCAGTCGTAGTCGCGGTAGTTCTCGAAGGCGGAGAAGACATCGGCCCAGGTGTCGTAGCCGAAGAAGTTCAGCGCCTCCTCGGGCGGGCCGAAGTAGGCGACCGCGCCGCCCGGCGCCATCACCAGCAGCTTGTCGCAGATCGCGAGCTCGGCCACCGAGTGGGTGACGACGAGGACCGTACGGCCGTCGTCGGCCAGGCCGCGCAGCAGCTGCATGACGTCGCGGTCCATGCCCGGGTCGAGGCCGGAGGTCGGCTCGTCCAGGAAGATCAGCGACGGCTTGGTGAGCAGCTCCAGGGCGACCGAGACGCGCTTGCGCTGGCCGCCGGAGAGGGACGTGACCTTCTTGTCCTTGTGGATGTCGAGCTTGAGCTCGCGCAGCACCTCGTCGATGCGGGCCTCGCGCTCGGCGCCCGTGGTGTCGGCCGGGAAGCGCAGTTTGGCCGCGTACTTGAGGGCCTTCTTGACGGTCAGCTCCTTGTGCAGGATGTCGTCCTGCGGGACCAGACCGATGCGCTGGCGCAGCTCGGCGAACTGCTTGTACAGGTTCCGGTTGTCGTACAGCACCTCGCCCTGGTTGGCGGGGCGATAGCCCGTGAGCGCCTTGAGCAGGGTCGACTTGCCGGAGCCGGACGGGCCGATGACCGCGATCAGCGACTTCTCCGGGACGCCGAAGGAGACGTCCTTGAGGATCTGCTTGCCGCCGTCGACCGTGACGGTCAGATGGCGGGCGGAGAAGGACACCTCACCGGTGTCGACGAACTCCTCGAGCCGGTCGCCGACGATGCGGAACGTCGAGTGGCCGACGCCGACGACGTCGGTCGGGCCGAGCAGCTGCGTGCCGCCCTTGGCGATCGGCTGGCCGTTGACGTACGTGCCGTTGTGGGAGCCGAGGTCCCGGATCTCCATACGGCCGTCGGGCGTCGAGTGGAACTCGGCGTGATGCCGGGAGACCTGCAGGTCGGAGACGACCAGTTCGTTCTCCAGGGCACGGCCGATGCGCATCACGCGGCCGAGGGAGAACTGGTGGAACGTGGTCGGGCTGCGGTCGCCGTAGACCGGCGGCGCCCCCGCGACACCACCGGGACCCTGTTGCTGCGGGATGTGCGCCGCGGCCTGCTGCGGCTGCTGCCAGCCGGCCTGCGGGGCCTGCTGCTGCGGCGGCTGCTGGGCCGGGGCCTGCTGCCCCCAGGCCGGGTTCGCGCCCTGCGCGGCGTACGGCTGCTGCTGGGGCTGGGCCTGCGGCGTGGCGACGGAGGCCGCGGCGCCGGACAGGCTCAGACGCGGGCCGTCGGTCGCGTTGCCCAGATTGACGGCCGAGCCGGGGCCGAGCTCCATCTGATGGATGCGCTGCCCCTGCACGAACGTGCCGTTGGTGCTGCCGTGGTCCTCGATGACCCAACTGCGGCCGTTGAAGCTGACCGTGGCGTGACGCCAGGAGACCCTGGCGTCGTCGAAGACGACGTCCCCCTGCGGATCACGTCCGAGGGTGTATGCCCTGGACGGATCGAGCGTCCAGGTACGTCCGTTTGATTCCAGTACGAGTTCCGGCACTCCATGCCCCACTGAGTTGTCCCCCGATTTACCCCCGGCATGGGGAGTCTAGGGATGGCGAACATCGGGGGGAACTATTTCAGGAGCTGGCCTCTGACCGAAAGTCGGGCCTTGTGAAGACCGCGTCGGGACGCATCGGCCGATTCCGTTGACGGGGTTGAAACCGGACCGGAGAGTGGTATTTCGACGCGAGGGGGACATGCGCGGTGTTCCCGCCGCGCAGCGGATCGGGGGGTCTGCCATGAGTGCTGCCGCAGGGGCCGGGACGGCGAAGGACGACACACGCGTGCCGTGGGGGGACGTACTGATGTCGGCCGTGGCCGCCGTGAGCTGGGCGTTGATCGGGATGGCGGGGACTGCGGCGCTGGGTCTGCGGCTGCTTCAGGCGGACGCGGCGGGCTCCTTGGGGCCCATGACCGCGGCGGTGGTGGCCCTCGGGACGGGTGGTTCGGTCACGCCGTCCGGTGAGGTGTCGGCGTTCGGTATCACGGGCGCGGAGGCGGACACGGCCATCGAGATCACGCCACTGGGGGTGAGCCTGGTCGGGGCGGTGCTGCTGTCGTGGTTCTTCCTGCGGTCCTTGCGGGCGGCGGGAGTTGTGATCTCAGGGGCCGAACTGCTCGCGCGGGCGGGCGCGGTGGTGGCGTTGTTCGTGGCGATGCTGGGCGGCCTTGCGTGGGCGGGCCACGACGTCATCACCATCGACGGCGGGTCGCTGGGGCTCGACGACGTGACCGGCGGGAGCGGGGGCGCCGAGATCCCGGGGCTCGGGGACGTCGGGGGGCTGCTGCCGGACCGGCTCGGCGATCTGGTCGACGCGCAGGCCGCGGTCGGCTTCACCGTCGACACCGTCCCGACACTGCTCGGTGGGTTCGGCTGGTCGGCCGGGATCCTCCTCGTCGCGCTGCTGGCCTCGCGCCGTACGCCGCTGCCGCGGGGCTGGGAGGCCGTGCACCGCGTCGTGCGGCCGGCCGTGTCGGCGGTGGTGACCGTGCTGCTGGTGGCGGTCGCGGCGGGGTTCGCCGCGGCGGCGTACGCGGCGATCGGCGACGACCGTCCCGGGCGCATCGCCGGAGCGGCGCTGCTCGGGGCGCCGAACGGGGTGTGGCTGGGCCTCCCGCTCGGCCTGTTCGTGCCGTGGGACGGGCGCGCTTCGGGCGAACTGATCCGCTTCCTGCCGGACCCGCTGGACGACCTGCTCGGTGCCGGGTCCGAACGGCCGGTGACGCTGAGCCGGCTGGCCGAGCTGGACGGCCGGGTGTGGCTGCTGGCGGTGGCGGCGGGGTTGACGATGCTGCTGGCCGGCGTGTTGACGGGAGTGCGGACGCCGGTCGGGGAAGGGCCCGGTCCGCTGCGTTTCGCGGGCTGGTGCGCGCTGCGGCTGGGGGTCGCGACGGCCCTAGCGCTGCCCTTGCTCGCCTGGCTGACGGACGTCTCCGTGACCGCCTCCCTGTCCGTGCTCGGCTTCGACGCCTTCGGCGGGGGCATCGAACTGCACGGCCCCTTGGGCTTGGCCCTGCTGCTGGGCGCGGGGTGGGGCGCGGGGGCCGGGGCCGTAGGGGCGTTGCTCGCGTGGGGGTGCGGCGCGGCGGGGCGCCGGGCGACGGCATCGGCTCGGGGAGAGGGCCTGACTCCGCCCAGCTGGGCAGAGTCCCGTCCGGGCACCGGGTGGCCCGAGCACCGGGCAGGCCCCGGACCGGAAAACCGGCATGCCGAGCACGGGACCGGCACGGAGCGGGCGGTGGCACCCCGGGGTGGTGTGGCGCCGACGGGGTACGACGGGGGCGGCGGACGGGGCTGGCCTGGGGCCGGTGCAGGGCGACCGGGCGAGGGCGCCGATGGCGGGCAGGGACCGGGGCGGTACAACGGGGCGCCTGGGCGGGGCCGACCAGAGGCCGGTGGGGTGCAACCAGGGGACGACGCCGGAGGCGGGCAAGGACCGGGCGGGAATGACGAGGGCGGCGGACGGGGCTGGCGGGGGGCCGGTGCAGGGCGACCGCGCGAGGGCGCCGATGGCGGGCAGGGACCGGGGCGGTACGACGAGGGCGGCGGACGGGGCTGGCCGGGGGCCGGTGCAGGGCGACCGGGCGACGGCGCCGATGGCGGGCAGGGACCGGGGCGGTACAACGGGGGCGGCGGGCAGGCCTGGATCGGGGCGGGTGAGGGACGCCCTGGGGAGGACGCCGGTGCCGGGCCGGGCCGGCCGGGCACCGGCACCGGCCGACCCGGGAACGACCCCGGTACCGGGCCACCCCAGACCTGGGGTGGCCCAGGGCCCACGGAACACAACCCGAACGCCAGGCAGACGCCGCCGGGCACCGGCACCGGCCGACCAGGGAACGACCCCGGTGCAGGGCAACCCCAGACCTGGGGTGGCCGAACCGAGGCCGGACCCGGCCCGGTACCGCACGACGCAAGCGCCGGGCAGGCGTGGCCGGGCGTCGGCGCAGGGCGGCCTGAGGGCACCGCCGGTACCGGGCATCAGCCCCGGGGTGGCGTAGGGCCCGCGGGACACCACCAAGGCCCTGGGCCCGCCTGGCCCGGGGCAGGCGCAAGGCGACCTGAGGACGAGGACGAGGACGACGCAGACGCCGGTCCCGGCCCGCAGCAGCGGAACGACGCGGGCGCCGGCACGGGGCGGCCTGAGGACGACGCCCGTGGCGGGCAACCGGGAGTCCGCGGTGGGGAGCATGGCCAGGAAGCCGGGCCCTACGCCCCGGGTACGCCGTACCGGCCGCCGAACCCGGGCACCAATCCGTACCTCCGGGTGCCGGACGAGCTGCGAGAGCCGCAGGACGCACGGCCTCCGGAGGCGGAGCCGTACTCCGATGCCGCACCCGGGAGCGATGACGACATTCCGGCGGACGACGGGCCCCCCGCCTCCGGTGACGTCTACGGCGCCCCCACCGTCGTACGGCCGGTCGGGCCGCCCCCACGTGGCCCCCGGCAGTCGCCCGGGCCGAGGAACGGGAACGGGCCGCCCCCTCCCCCTCCGCCTCCCCCACCACCGCGGCAACCCCGCGGCGGGAGGTGACCGGCGAGGGAGCCGGACGCCGTACCGATACCCGTACCCGTACCCGTACCCGTACCCGTACGTAAGGTTCACGCCGCGCACGCGACATGCAGTGTTCGCTGTCCGCCAGACGGACCTCAGGGGCGGTATGCCCCGCCCGCCGGATACGGTGGAACCACCATGAGCGCTTCGCAGACCTCGTCTTCCGACGTCCCTGCCGACGTCCCCACCCTCCTTGTGAAGATCTTCGGCAAGGACAGGCCGGGCATCACCGCCGGTCTCTTCGACACCCTCGCCGCCTACTCCGTCGACGTCGTCGACATCGAGCAGGTCGTCACCCGCGGCCGGATGGTGCTCTGCGCGCTCGTGACCGAGCCGCCTCCCGGACTGGAGGGCGATCTGCGGTCGACCGTCCACAGCTGGGCCGAGTCGATGAAGATGCAGGCGGAGATCATCTCCGGCCTGGGCGACAACCGCCCGCGCGGGCTGGGCCGGTCCCTGGTCACCGTGCTCGGGCACCCGCTCACCGCCGAGGCCACGGCCGCGATCGCCGCGCGGATCACGAAGACCGGCGGCAACATCGACCGTATCTTCCGGCTCGCCAAGTACCCCGTGACCGCCGTCGAGTTCGCCGTGTCGGGCGTGGAGACCGAACCGCTGCGCACCGCCCTGGTGACGGACGCGGCGAGGCTCGGTATCGACGTGGCGGTCGTCGCCGCCGGTCTGTACCGGCGCGCCCAGCGCCTGGTCGTCATGGACGTCGACTCGACGCTGATCCAGGACGAGGTCATCGAGCTGTTCGCCGCCCACGCCGGCTGCGAGGACAAGGTCGCCGAGGTGACGGCGGCCGCGATGCGCGGGGAGCTGGACTTCGAGCAGTCCCTGCACGCGCGCGTGGCGCTGCTGGAAGGGCTGGACGCCTCGGTCGTGGACAAGGTGCGCAGCGAGGTGCGGCTGACGCCGGGCGCCCGCACCCTGATCCGCACGCTGAAGCGGCTGGGCTACCAAGTCGGCGTCGTCTCGGGCGGATTCACCCAGGTCACCGACGATCTGAAGGAGCGGCTCGGGCTGGACTTCGCCCACGCCAACACCCTGGAGATCGTCGACGGGAAGCTCACGGGCCGGGTGACGGGCGAGATCGTCGACC
This sequence comes from Streptomyces qaidamensis, assembly GCF_001611795.1. NCBI lineage: Bacteria > Bacillati > Actinomycetota > Actinomycetes > Kitasatosporales > Streptomycetaceae > Streptomyces > Streptomyces qaidamensis. Next base: position 2,092,896 of record NZ_CP015098.1, read on the forward strand.
GCGCGGGCAAGGCGCGGCTGTTGCGCCGGTTCGCCGCGGAGGCGGGTGTGCCGCTGTCGCAGACGGTGGCGATCGGTGACGGAGCCAACGATCTGGACATGCTGAACGCGGCCGGTCTCGGTGGCGCCTTCAACGCCAAGCCGGTGGTGCGCGAGGCCGCGCACGCCGCGGTGAACTTCCCCTTCCTGGACACGGTGCTGTATCTGCTGGGTGTCACGCGGGAAGAGGTCGAGGCGGCGGACATCCTCGACATCGGCTGACCGATACGACAGCGGCCGACCCGACACGGCATCGGCCGACCAGACCAGAAGGGGCCCGACGCGTACGGCGCCGGGCCCCTGTCACACGGCGATCGTCACTCGGCGGGCGCCCAGTAGTCCCGCAGCGTGGCCACGCCCGGCTCCAGGCCCTTCCACGTGCTGCCGAACGACAGCACGGCGAAGGCGGCCGCCGGGAAACCGCGGCGGGTCATCCGCTCGCGGGCGTCGTCCTCGCCGGAGCCCGCCAGGACGTCCGCGAGGCCCTGGATGCCGGGGTTGTGCCCGATCATGAGGACGTTCTGCGCGTCGTCGGGGGTCTCGTTGAGCAGGGCGATCAGCTCGCCGGGCGAGGCCTCGTAGATCCGCTCCTCATAGACGGTTTTCGGCCGCTGCGGGAACTCCTGGACGGCGAGCTTCCAGGTCTCCCGGGTCCGGACCGCGGTGGAGCACAGGGCCAGGTCGAAGGCGATGCCGGTGTCGGTCAGCCTGCGCCCGGCCTCCGCCGCGTCCATGCGGCCCCGGTCGGCGAGCGGACGCTCGTGATCCGCGACCTGTGGCCAGTCGGCTTTCGCATGGCGGAAGAGGACAATCCTGCGGGGTTCTGCGACGCTCATGAGATCCAGCTTCGCATGAAACACGCCATAGGGCGCAGGGAGTTGACCACCGGCTTCGGCCGTGATCAACGGGCGATCAGCTGGTGCACACGCTCGAAGAGGTGGGTGATCGCCGGGTCGCCGGTGGCCGCGTGGGCGTCGGACGGGTTCAGGATCAGGGCGAGCAGCGCGGTGAAGGCGAGCACGGGCAGGGCGAGAGCCCACCAGGGCAGCCGGCCGGCGGCACCGGCCCGGGTCGCCGGGTGGGGCCGGGTGTGCGTAGGGGCCGACATGGTGCCTCCGCTCTCCGAGTGGTCGGTGACCGTCTCGCGGTCACACACTCGAAGCTACGGAATCCGCGGCTGCCGCCCCATCCGGTGATCCACCCACTTGACCCTGACCCTCACCCCCTAGGGGACAGGGGGGCTAGCCCCACCCCGGGCCGCGTGGGCACCGGTCATGGCGAGGCGAGGGTCGCGATCACGGCGATGACGATGAAGATCGCGAAGAAGGCGCCGAACACGAGCAGCATCTTCTTCTGACCGTGCTGGGGATTCGGGTCGAGCACTGGCATGAGCCAAGTGTCCCACCCCCCGCGGCCGCCCGGCGCCCCGGGGTTGCTCCCGGCCCCCGGGCGTTGCTCAGCGGGCCGCCTCGTCCTCCACCGTGCGGTCGCGCCCGGCCAGGAAGCCGACGACCATCTGCGGGACCATCAGGGCGCTCATCAGCGCGATCGGGAGGCCCCAGCCGCCGCTGTGCTGATAGAGGACGCCCACCAGGAGCGGTCCGGGGATGGAGATCAGGTAGCCGGTGCTCTGCGCGAACGCCGACAGTTGGGCCACGCCCGGGCCGGTCCTGGCCCGCATGCCGACCATGGTCAGGGCGAGCGGGAAGGCACAGTTGGCGACGCCGAGCAGCACGGCCCAGGCCCAGGCGCCGGCGGCGGGCGCGAGGTACAGCCCGGAGTAGCCGGCGAGGCCGCAGACGCCCAGGGCGAGCACGATCGGGCCCTGGTGGGGCAGCCGGGTGGCCAGGCGGGGTATGACGAAGGCCAGGGGCACGCCCATCACCATGGTGACCGCCAGGAGCAGCCCCGCGGTGCCTGCGGGCACACCGGCGTCCCGGAAGATCTGCGCCATCCAGCCCATGGTGATGTAGGCGGCGGTGGCCTGGAGGCCGAAGAAGACGGCGAGGGCCCAGGCGGTACGGCTGCGGGCCATGCGCAGCCGGGGTGCCTCCCCGCGCGCGTGCTCCGCGGAGACGGAAGCAGACGCCGGGCCCCGCGTCTGCGTCGACCCGGCGGCCTCCTCCCCCGCCCCGGGCGGTGTGACGCGTCCCCGGACGAAGGGCAGCCACGGCAGGACGGCCGCCACGGCGAGCCCCGACCACAGGGCGAGGCCCGTCTGCCAGCTGCCCCCGAGGGTGTCGGTCAGGGGGACGGTGACCGCGGCAGCGAGGGCCGTGCCGAGCGCGAGGGCCATCGAGTACAGGCCGGTCATGGAACCCACGCGGTCGGGGAACCAGTGCTTGACGATGACCGGCATCAGGACGTTGCTGACGGCGACGCCCATCAGGGCCAGGGCGCTGCCGGCCAGGAACCCGGCCGTCCCGCCGGCGTAGGGACGCACGAGCAGGCCGGTGGCGATCGCCGCCATGCCGGCGCACACCACGGCGCCCGCCCCGAAGCGGCGGGCCAGCCGCGGTGCCATGACGCCGAAGACGGCGAAGCACAGCGGCGGCACGGAGGTGAGCAGCCCGGCGACGCTGCCGCTCATGCCGAGCCCGTCGCGGACCTCCTCCAGGAGGGCGCCGAGGCTGGTGATGGCGGGGCGGAGGTTGAGCGCGGACAGCACGATGCCGAGGACGAGCAGCCGCATCGTCCACGCGCGCGTAGAGGCGCCGCCCGGTTTCCCGGCGTCGTGCGCGGCCGGGCTCCGTACGGTCGGGGGCGTCATCGTCCGGGTTTCCTCACTGACCATGAGGCCCATCATAGAATCATGGGATGATTGACTGTCCACTCCTCCGCTGCCCTGCGGCACCCCGGTCGTGCGAAGGTGAGTCATGCCCCTGAGCCATCCCCGCCGTTCGGCGCTCTCCGAGCAGGTCATCGCCGCCCTGCGGGCCCAGATCACCTCGGGCGAGTGGCCGGTCGGCTCGCGCATCCCGACCGAGCCGGAACTGGTCGAGCAGCTGGGCGTCGCCCGCAACACCGTCCGTGAGGCCGTCCGCGCCCTGTCGCACAACGGCCTGCTGGACATCCGCCAGGGCTCCGGCACGTACGTCGTGGCGACGAGCGAGCTGGCCGGCGTGATGCAGCGGCGGTTCGCCGAGGCCGACCCGCGGCACATCGCCGAGCTGCGCTCCACGCTGGAGTCGGCCGCCGCCCGGCTGGCCGCCGAGCGGCGCACGGAGAAGGACCTCAAGCAGCTCGACGCGCTGCTGCTGCGGCGTGAGGAGGCCTGGGAGTCGGGTGACAAGGAGGCGTTCGTGACCGCGGACGCGACGTTCCACCTGGCCGTGGTGTCCGCCTCTCACAACGACGTGATGACGGCCATGTACGCGGACCTGGGCGAGGTGCTGCGGGACTGGCTGCGCGAGGACGTCGGCGAGAAGCTGACGCCGGAGACGTACATGGACCACGGGCGGCTGCTGGCGGCCATCCGCGCGGGCGAGGCGGAGACGGCCGCGGCGGAGGCAGCCCGCTACCCGTTCCTGTGCCGGCTGGGCGGGATCAGCTCTCCCGCCGCTCACTGATGCCGCCCGGCAAGATCAGCTCCCCCGCCGGTGACTGATCCACACGTCGCCGACCTCTTTCCAGCACCGCCCCGTCAGCCGCACGGTCTGCGCGGGCCCGGCCTCGACCGGTGAGCTGTCGGTGTCGATGTCCCACCAGCGGGCGCACTCGACGTGCAGGCTCACCCGGTCGGTCTCCGGGTAGGGGTTGTGGCAGTACGCGGTCACCTTGGAGCCGGTCACGCGGATCCGGCACGCGGCGCCGAAGGGATCGGCGGACTCACGCTCGTCGGCGGGCACGCGCGCGTGGGGCACCGCCTCGTACGCCAGGGTCAGCACGAGCGCGACGGCGAGGGACGCTGAGGCCGTTCGGCGGGACAAGCGCACAAGGGGACCTCCTCGGCCGTGCTGGGGAGGGGCTCGGGTGGTGAACGCGTACTCCAGAGTGCCCAGTTGTCGGCCTCCCCCGCCCGGCCGGCTGAGCCGAACGGGTGACGCCCCGCTCCCCGCGCGCTGCGGGGAACGGGGCGTCGAGGACGTACGGGAGATCAGGCTCCGATGGCGTGCAGACCGCCGTCGACATGGATGATCTCGCCCGTGGTCTTGGGGAACCAGTCGCTCAGCAGGGCGACGACGCCGCGGCCGGCCGGCTCGGGGTCCTTCAGGTCCCACTCCAGCGGGGAGCGGTCGTCCCACACGGACGCCAGCTCGCCGAAGCCCGGGATGGACTTGGCGGCCATGGAGCCGAGCGGACCGGCCGAGACCAGGTTGCAGCGGATGTTCTGCTTGCCCAGGTCACGGGCCATGTAGCGGCTGGTGGCCTCCAGGGCGGCCTTGGCCGGGCCCATCCAGTCGTACTGCGGCCAGGCGAACTGCGCGTCGAAGGTCAGGCCGACGACGGAGCCGCCGTTCTGCATGAGCGGCAGGCAGGCCATGGTGAGCGACTTCAGGGAGTACGCCGAGACGTGCATGGCTGTGGCGACCGACTCGAACGGCGTGTTGAGGAAGTTGCCGCCGAGGGCGTCCTGCGGGGCGAAGCCGATGGAGTGGACGACCCCGTCGAGGCCGCCGAGCTCCTCGCCGACGATGTCGGCGAGCCGGCCGAGGTGCTCGTCGTTCGTCACGTCGAGCTCGATGACCTTGGTGGGCTTGGGCAGCTTCTTGGCGATGCGCTCGGTCAGCGTCGGCCGCGGGAACGCCGTGAGGATGATCTCGGCGCCCTGCTCCTGGGCCAGCTTGGCGGTGTGGAAGGCGATGGAGGACTCCGTCAGCACACCGGTGATCAGGACGCGCTTGCCCTCGAGAATTCCGCTCATGGTGATCAGTGACCCATTCCCAGTCCGCCGTCAACGGGGATGACGGCTCCAGTGATGTACGAGGCGTCGTCCGAGGCGAGGAACCGCACCGTCGCGGCGATCTCCTCCGGCTGCGCGTACCGGCCGAGCGGAACCTGCTTCACGATGTTCTCGCGCTGCTCGTCGGTGAGCGCCTTGGTCATGTCGGTGTCGACGAAGCCGGGCGCGACGACGTTGAAGGTGAGGTTGCGCGAGCCCAGCTCACGGGCGAGGGAACGCGCGAAGCCGACCAGCGCGGCCTTGGAGGCGGCGTAGTTCGCCTGGCCGGGACCGCCGTACAGCCCGACGACCGACGAGATGAGCACCACGCGGCCCTTCTTGGCGCGCAGCATGCCGCGGTTGGCGCGCTTGACCACGCGGAAGGTGCCGGTGAGGTTGGTGTCGATGACCGAGGTGAAGTCCTCCTCGGACATGCGCATCAGGAGCTGGTCCTTGGTGATGCCGGCGTTGGCGACGAGGATCTCGACGGGCCCGTGGGCCTCCTCGATCTCCTTGTAGGCCTGCTCCACCTGCTCGGTGTCGGTGATGTCGCACTTGACGGCCAGGCAGCCCAATTCCGTCAGGGCGGCCGGCGGCTCACCCGAGCGGTACGTGATGGCGACCTTGTCGCCGGCATCGGCGAAAGCGCGGGCGATGGCGAGGCCGATGCCCCGGTTGCCTCCGGTGACGAGAACCGAGCGGCTCAACGGATCACCCTTTCGATAGCGGTCTGATACCCGCCCCGGCGCCTGGACGACAGGCGGTGATGACAGGCGGCTTCCTCGAAAACCTATCGGTCCGGGCACGCCCGCGGACAATCGGGCACCCACAGTGGCGTACGGGACTCACTGTCGGGTCCCTACAGAAACCCGCCGGTCCGGCTCCGGAAACTCATGGCCCGCGCGCGGGATGGACGACATGATCGGAGCAGTCACGACGTACGGCAACCACGGTCACCTCGACAGAAAGAGACGGCGGTGCCTCATACCATCGACGAGGCCTTCACGGCCCTCCCCCTACGCCCCCTCGCCGACGCGGCCCTCGCACGCGCGCGTGCGCTCGGCGCCGAGCACGCGGACTTCCGGTTCGAGCGGGTGCGGGGCGCCTCCTGGCGGTTCCGGGACGCCAAGCCCGCCGGGTCGTCGGACACCACCGATCTCGGATACGCGGTGCGGGTGGTGCACGGCGGTACGTGGGGCTTCGCGTCCGGCGTCGACCTCACCCTGGACGCCGCCGCCCGGGTCGCCGGGCAGGCGGTGGCGATGGCCAAGCTGTCCGCCCAGGTGATCAAGGCGGCCGGCTCGGACGTGGGGGCACCTCCCACGCCTTTCGGGCAGTGGGGGAGGGTGGAGCTGGCCGACGAGCCGGTGCACGCCGAGAAGACGTGGATCTCGTCGTACGAGATCGATCCGTTCAGCGTGCCCGACGAGGAGAAGGCCGGGCTGATCGCGGAGTGGAGCGCGCAGCTGCTGGCGGCTCACGGGGTCGACCACGTCGACGCCTCGCTGCTCACCGTCCACGAGAACAAGTTCTACGCGGACACCGCCGGGACGGTGACCACGCAGCAGCGGGTGCGGCTGCACCCCGTGTTCAACGCGGTGGCGGTGGACGAGTCGAGCGGCGAGTTCGACTCGATGCGCACGCTCGCGCCGCCCGTGGGACGCGGCTGGGAGTACCTGCGGGGCACCGGCTGGGACTGGGAGGGCGAGCTGGAACGGATCCCGGAGCTGCTCGCCGAGAAGATGCGCGCCCCCAGCGTCGAGGCGGGCCTGTACGACCTGGTCGTCGACCCGTCCAACCTGTGGCTGACCATCCACGAGTCCATCGGGCACGCCACCGAGCTCGACCGGGCGCTCGGCTACGAGGCCGCGTACGCCGGCACCTCCTTCGCCACGTTCGACCAGCTCGGCAAGTTGCGCTACGGCTCGGAGCTGATGAACGTCACCGGCGACCGCACCGCCGAGCACGGTCTGGCCACCATCGGCTACGACGACGAGGGCGTCGAGGGCCAGTCCTGGGACCTGGTCAAGGACGGCACCCTCGTCGGCTACCAGCTGGACCGGCGGATCGCGAAGCTGACCGGCTTCGAGCGGTCCAACGGCTGCGCCTACGCCGACTCCCCCGGGCACGTGCCGGTGCAGCGCATGGCCAACGTGTCGCTGCGGCCGGACCCGGCCGGGATGTCGACCGAGGATCTGATCGGGGGCGTGGAGCGCGGCATCTACGTGGTCGGCGACCGGTCCTGGTCGATCGACATGCAGCGGTACAACTTCCAGTTCACCGGTCAGCGCTTCTACCGCATCGAGAACGGGCGGCTGGCCGGGCAGCTGCGCGATGTCGCCTACCAGGCGACGACCACCGACTTCTGGGGCTCGATGTCCGCGGTGGGCGGGCCACAGACCTATGTGCTCGGCGGCGCCTTCAACTGCGGCAAGGCACAGCCCGGGCAGGTCGCGGCCGTCTCGCACGGCTGCCCGTCGGCCCTCTTCAAGGGCGTCAACATCCTCAACACGACCCAGGAGGCCGGTCGATGAGCGCGCGTTCCAGCAAGCCGCACGAGGTCGTCGAGCGCGCCCTCGAACTGTCCCGGGCGGACGGCTGTGTCGTCATCGCCGACGAGCGGTCCACCGCCAACCTGCGTTGGGCGGGCAACGCGCTCACCACGAACGGTGTCACCCGCGGGCGCACGCTCACCGTGGTCGCCACGGTCGACGGCAAGGAGGGCACCGCCTCCGGGGTCGTGTCGCGGTCCGCGGTGACCCCCGACGAGCTGGAGCCCCTGGTGCGGGCCGCGGAGGCCGCCGCGCGCGGCGCCGGGCCCGCCGAGGACGCGCAGCCGCTGGTCACGGGTGTGGAGCGGTCGCCGGAGTTCACCGAGGCGCCCGCCGAGACCTCGTCCGCCGTGTTCGCCGACTTCGCCCCGGCGCTCGGCGAGGCCTTCGCACGCGCGCGTGCGGGCGGCCGCGAGCTGTACGGCTTCGCCAACCACGAGACGGTGTCGTCGTACGTCGGCACCTCCACGGGGCTGCGGCTGCGCCACGACCAGCCGAACGGGACGCTGGAGCTGAACGCCAAGTCCCCCGACCGGACCCGGTCCGCGTGGGCCGGGCGCTCCACGCGGGACTTCAAGGACGTCGATCCGGCGGCCCTGGACGCGGAGCTGGCGGTGCGCCTGGGCTGGGCCGAGCGGCGCGTGGAGCTGTCGGCGGGGCGCTACGAGACGCTGCTGCCGCCGACGGCCGTGGCGGACCTGCTGATCTACCAGATGTGGTCGGCGTCGGGCCGGGACGCGGTAGAGGGCCGCACGGTGTTCTCCAAGCCGGGCGGCGGCACCCGGGTCGGCGAGAAGCTGACCGACCTGCCGCTGACCCTGCGCAGCGATCCGGACGAGCCGGGCCTGGAGTCGGCGCCCTTCGTGATCGCGCACTCCTCCGGGGGCGACCAGTCGGTGTTCGACAACGGGCTGCCGCTCACGGCCACCGAGTGGATGCGCGAGGGCGAGCTGCGGCATCTGACGACCAGCCGCCACAGCGCGGGCCTGACCGGGCTGCCCGTGTCGCCGGGCATCGACAACATCGTCCTGGACGGCGGCGAGGACCGTTGTCTGGAGGAGATGGTCGCGAACACCGGGCGCGGGCTGCTGCTGACCTGTCTGTGGTACATCCGGGAGGTGGACCCGGCCTCGCTGCTGCTCACCGGTCTGACCCGGGACGGCGTCTACCTGGTGGAGAACGGCGAGGTGACCGGCGAGGTGAACAACTTCCGGTTCAACGAGTCGCCGGTCGCAGTGCTCGGCCGGGCCACCGAGGCGGGGCGGACCGAGAAGACGCTGCCCAGGGAGTGGAGCGACTGGTTCACCAGGGCCGCGATGCCGGCCCTGCGGGTGCCGGATTTCAATATGAGCTCTGTCAGCCAGGGCGTATAACCTCGTACCTGATTTACGAGCCCATTCAAGGAGATGCGAGAACCGTGACGGACATCGTCGACGAGCTGAAGTGGCGCGGGCTGTTCGCCCTGTCCACTGACGAGGACGCTTTGCGCAAGGCGCTCGCGGACGGTCCCGTCACGTTCTATTGCGGCTTCGACCCGACGGCGCCGTCGCTGCACGTGGGACACCTGGTGCAGGTGCTCACCGTGCGCCGGCTCCAGCAGGCCGGTCACCGGCCGCTGGCGCTGGTCGGCGGGGCCACGGGCCTGATCGGCGACCCGCGCCCGACCGCGGAGCGCACGCTGAACGACCCGGAGACGGTCACCGGCTGGGTCGCGAAGCTGCGCGCCCAGATCGAGCCGTTCCTGGACTTCGAGGGCGAGAACGCGGCCGTCATGGTCAACAACCTCGACTGGACGGAGAACCTCTCCGCGATCGAGTTCCTCCGGGACATCGGCAAGCACTTCCGCGTCAACAAGATGCTGACGAAGGACTCCGTGGCCCGGCGCCTGGAGTCCTCCGAGGGCATCAGTTACACGGAGTTCAGCTACCAGCTGCTCCAGGGCATGGACTTCCTCCAGCTGTACCGGCGCTACGGCTGCACGCTGCAGCAGGGCGGCAGCGACCAGTGGGGCAACCTCACGGCGGGCCTGGACCTGATCCACCGCCTGGAGCCCGACGCGACCGCGCACGCGCTGGCGACGCCGCTGATGACCAAGGCGGACGGCACCAAGTTCGGCAAGACCGAGGGCGGCGCCGTCTGGCTCGACCCGGAGATGACGACGCCGTACGCGTTCTACCAGTTCTGGCTGAACGTGGACGACCGGGACATCTCCCGGTACATGCGCATCCTGTCCTTCCGTTCCCGCGAGGAGCTGGAGGAGCTGGAGCGGCAGACCGAGGAGCGTCCGCAGGCCCGGGCCGCGCAGCGCGCCCTGGCCGAGGAACTGACGACGCTGGTGCACGGCGCCGGTCAGACGGCCGCCGTGATCGCCGCGTCCAAGGCCCTCTTCGGGCAGGGCGAGCTGGCGGAGCTCGACGAGAGGACGCTGGCCGCGGCCCTCTCGGAGGTGCCGCACGTCCAGGTCGCCGAGCTCGGCCCGGCCGTGGACCTGTTCGCCGAGGTCGGCCTGGTGGCCAGCAAGTCGGCCGCGCGCCGCACGGTCAAGGAGGGCGGCGCCTACGTGAACAACGTCAAGGTCGCCGGCGAGGACGCCGTCCCCGCCAAGGAGGACCTACTGCACGGCCGCTGGCTGGTGCTGCGCCGGGGCAAGAAGAACCTGGCGGCGGTCGAGGTCACGGGCGTCTGAGAGCGGCGTTCGTACAGCGAGCAGAGGAAGGGGGCGGTCTCCGGTGCCGGAGACCGCCCCCTTCGCCGTGCGCCCCGTTATGCCCTGCGTTTGTCTCCCCTGACCGCCGTCCAGGCCCGGTCGCCGAGACCGACGAGGATGACCGCCATCACCAGCTGGAAGACGTGCCGCCACCAGTCGATCCCTGATGTGGCGTCGATACCGGCCGCCCGGGCGATGGCGTTGCCGGCGATGGCGCCGATCATGCCCAGGATGACGGTCAGCCACAGGGGAACGTGTTGTTTGCCCGGAATGATCGCCTTGGCGATCAGGCCGAGTACCAGTCCTACGATGATCGCCCACAACCAGCCCATCGCTGCCTCCCTCGTGCGGCTCGACGTGAGCACTACGGCCAGTCTCGGCCCAGGTGCCGTACGCCGCATGCCGGGACGGGCCGTACGTGCTCCGGCGCAGGCCGCTCGTCCGGTCGGTGCGCCACCCGGTCTCGTGACCGGGGCGGCCGCGGCGTAACGTGGGAACTGTCCCGGCCAGGCCCCCCGGCCGGCCGAGGGCGGCTACGGGGCGGGGAGAGACCGATACGGGCGGATGGTGGAATGCGATGCGGAAGCAGCATGGCGGCGGCAACGTCCAGGTTTTCCGGATCACCGGCGCCCGGACCGGGCTCCAGGAGGACGTGCGCGGGCGGCAGCGCCGGTACGTGATCTCGATGACGGTCCGCACGATCTCGGTGATCCTCGCGGCCACGTTGTGGAACGTCGAACGGCACGTGGCCATCGTGGCGTTGGTGCTCGGGCTGGTGCTGCCGTACGTCGCCGTGGTGATCGCGAACGCAGGGCGCGAGAACGCGCCGTCTCTGCCGTCGACGTTCGTGGCGCCGCCGGTGCGTCCGATGATCTCGCCGCCGGCTCCGGGTGACGGGCCGGCGGAATCCGGTGCGGAAGACGCCGTGTCCGAGCCGGTGCCGGGTGGGCGGGGCGAGACGCCCGAGCGGTAGGGACACCGGGGGGAGATCACCGGTGATCCCGGAGGGAAGTCATCTTCCCGCCAAGCTCAAGAAAAGCTCAGATCAATCATGTTGTTCCAGTGCCGGGCCCGGGGTGATGCGTGACATACTTCGTACGCGCTCCGCATCCCCCGTCGGAGCGACGGACCGACGCCGGGCAGCTCCCCCCGTGGCTGCTCGGCGTCGCCTTTTCTGTGAGACGAAGCTGTGAGTGACGAGACGCCCATCTGTTCCGCGAAGGGCTGCCGGACCGAGGCCGTGTGGGTCCTGGCGTGGAACAACCCGAAGATCCATACGCCGGAGCGGCGCAAGACGTGGCTGGCCTGTGAGGAGCACCGCGAGCACTTGTCGCAGTTCCTCGGCGTGCGGGGGTTCCTGAAGGACGTGGTCCTGCTCAAGGAGTGGGAAGAGACCCGCTAGGCGTCAGCCGCCGATCGCCGACATCGGCCGGTCGGGCTGCACGAACGTCGGGTCGTCCAGGCCCGCTCCCGCCTTCTTGCCCCACATCGCCAGGCGCCAGATACGGGCGATCTCCTCGTCGGGGGCGCCGGAGCGCAGGGCGGCGCGCAGGTCGGTCTCCTCCCGGGCGAACAGGCAGGTGCGGACCTGACCGTCGGCGGTCAGGCGGGTGCGGTCGCAGGCCGAGCAGAACGGGCGGGTGACGGAGGCGATGACGCCGACCACATGCGGGCCGCCGTCCACCAGCCAGCGCTCCGCCGGGGCCGAGCCGCGCTTCTCCTCGCCCTCGGCCGTCAGCTCGAAGCGCGTGCGCAGGGAGGCCAGGATGTCCCCCGCGGTGATCATGCCGTCGCGCTTCCAGCCGTGCTGGGCGTCCAGCGGCATCTGCTCGATGAAGCGCAGCTCGTAGTCGTGCTCCACGGCCCAGGCCAGGAGGTCCGGGGCCTCGTCGTCGTTGAGGCCCGGCATCAGGACCGAGTTGACCTTGACCGGGGTCAGGCCCGCGTCACGGGCGGCGTACAGGCCCTCGATGACGTCCTTGTGGCGGTCGCGGCGGGTGAGGGTCTTGAAGACCTCCGGGCGCAGGGTGTCCAGGGAGACGTTGACCCGGTCCAGGCCCGCTGTCTTCAGGGCCGCCGCCGTGCGCTTGAGGCCGATGCCGTTGGTCGTCAGCGACATCTGGGGGCGCGGGTCAAGAGCGGCGACGCGCTCGACGATGCCGACGAGGCCCGGGCGGAGCAGCGGCTCGCCGCCGGTGAAGCGCACTTCCTCGATGCCGAGGGAGGTGACCGCGATGTCGATCAGGCGGACGATCTCGTCGTCCGTGAGCAGGTCCGGCTTGGCCAGCCACTGCAGGCCCTCCTCGGGCATGCAGTACGTACAGCGCAGATTGCACCGGTCGGTCAGTGAGACCCTCAGGTCGGTGGCCACCCGGCCGTAGGTGTCGATGAGCACGTGGGCCCCCTCCCTCGTCGCGGATCGTGCGTACGGCACTGCTTTCTCCGACACCCGCGAGCCTACGCGACCCCACCGACAACGCCACAGGCCCGATCCCACCACGCGGGACGCGGCCGTGCCGCAGGGACCTGGAGGTTCCTACGACTCGGCCGCGCGGGAGGGGTCGGGATCAGTGGGCTCCGGTGCCGGTCAGGGACCGGACCTCCAGCTCCGCGTACTTCTTGGCGTCGGGCTCCTCCTTGGACAGGACCGTGCCGAGCCAGCCCATGAGGAAGCCGAACGGGATGGAGATGATGCCCGGGTTCTTCAGCGGGAACCAGGCGAAGTCGACCTCGGGGAACATCGCCTTGGGGTCGCCGGAGACGACGGGCGAGAACAACACCAGGCCGACGGCGACGATCAGACCCCCGTAGATCGACCACAGGGCGCCCTGCGTGGTGAAGCGCTTCCAGAACAGGCTGTAGAGGATCGTCGGGAGGTTGGCGGAGGCGGCGACCGCGAAGGCGAGGGCGACCAGGCCGGCCACGTTCAGGTCGCGGGCGAGGGCTCCGAGGCCGATGGAGACGACACCGATGAAGACGGTCGCCCAGCGGGCCGCGCGCACTTCCTCGGCGCCGGATGCCTTCCCCTTGCGGATGACGTTGGCGTAGATGTCGTGCGCGAAGGAGGACGAGGAGGCGAGGGTGAGGCCGGCCACCACGGCGAGGATGGTCGCGAAGGCCACCGCCGAGATCGTGGCGAGCAGGATCGCGCCCCAGGTCGAGTCGACACCACCCAGGTGCAGGGCGAGCAGGGGTGCCGCCGTGTTGCCGGACGGGTTGGACGCGATGATCTCGTCCTGGGAGATCAGCGCGGCGGCGCCGAAGCCGAGGGCGATGGTCATCAGGTAGAAGCCGCCGATGATGCCGATCGCCCAGTTCACGGACTTACGGGCGGCCTTGGCGTCGGGCACGGTGTAGAAGCGGATCAGGATGTGCGGCAGGCCGGCGGTGCCGAGGACCAGGGCGATGCCGAGGGAGATGAAGTCCAGCTTGGAGGTGCCGGTCGCGCCGTACTGCAGGCCGGGCTCCAGGAAGGCGGCGCCCTTGCCGCTGTTCTCGGCGGCCTGGCCGAGCAGGTCGGAGATGTTGAAGTTGAACTTCAGCAGCACCAGGAAGGTGATCAGGATGGTGCCGCCGATGAGCAGCACGGCCTTGACCATCTGCACCCAGGTGGTGCCCTTCATGCCGCCGATGGAGACGTAGACGATCATCAGGATGCCGACGAGGGCGACGATGAGGATCTTGCCGGCGTCGGTGGTGATGCCGAGCAGCAGCGAGACGAGGACGCCCGCTCCGGCCATCTGGGCCAGCAGGTAGAAGATCGACACCACGATCGTGGAGGTGCCGGCGGCGGTGCGGACCGGGCGCTGGCGCATGCGGTACGCGAGGACGTCGCCCATGGTGTAGCGGCCGGAGTTGCGCAGTGGTTCGGCCACCAGGAGCAGGGCGACGAGCCAGGCGACCAGGAAGCCGATGGAGTAGAGGAAGCCGTCGTATCCGAAGAGGGCGATGGCGCCCGCGATGCCGAGGAACGACGCGGCGGACATGTAGTCGCCGGAGACGGCGAGTCCGTTCTGGAAGGCGCTGAACTGGCGGCCTCCGGCGTAGAAGTCGGCCGCGTCCTTGGTCTGGCGGCCCGCCCAGATGGTGATGCCGAGGGTCGCGACGACGAACAGCGCGAACAGGGTGATGATCAGCGGGCGGTGCTCGCTGGCCTCGTTCGCGGCGAGGAAGGTCTGCTGTACGGGGCTCATGCGCCGCTCTCCATCCGGGTCTTGATGGCCTCGGCCTTGGGGTCGAGCTTCGCGGCGGCGTGCCGCGAGTACCACCAGGCGATGAGGAACGTGGTGACGAACTGTGCGACGCCGAGGATGAAGGCGACGTTGATGTTGCCGAAGAGCTTGGTGCCCATGAAGCCGCCCGCGTAGTTCGAGAGCAGGACGTACAGCAGGTACCAGGCGATGAAGCCGACGGTCAGCGGGAAGGCGAAGGAGCGGTAGGAGCGGCGCAGTTCACCGAACTCCGCGCTCTCGTGCACCTCCGCGAACTCCTCGGGTGAGGGGAGCTTGTGTTGCTCTTTCGAGGGGGGCGGTGCGTCGGTGGCCACGGAGTCTCCTCGCAATGACGGAAGCGATTGGGAACGGGGGCGGAGGCGAGAGACCTCGCGCTCCTTGTTCAACGTCACGGCGGCACGCGGGAACCGGTTCAAACACCCGGCGTTCTTTCCGAAGTCGTTTCGGCAAAGCGTTGCTGGCCAGCGAGAGGCCGGGATAGCTTCACCCTGCACCACCACGTCATGTACCTGCCCGAGCACCACCTGTGCCTCGGGCCGGTTTCGTTTCCGGAGGATGTGGAGACCCCATGTCTCACTTGCGTTCCAGACGCCGGCTGGCTCTCGCCGTGCCCGTCGTGCTGTCCCTGACGGCCTCTCTCGGCTTCCTGCCGGCCGCCGCGTCGGCGGCCCCGCAGGCGGCGCCGGCCACGCGGACGGCGGACGCGCCGAAGCTGGCGTACGTCGTCAACACCAAGGTGGACCGCCACACGATCGCCTCGGTGAAGAAGGCGATCGCGCAGGCCGGCGGCTCGGTCGTGGCCACGTACCAGCGGATCGGCGTGATCGTCGTCCACTCCTCGAATCCCGACTTCGCCACGTCGATCCGCAAGGCCCGCGGGGTGCAGTCCGCGGGTGCGACCCGGACGGCGCCGCTGACGGCCGCGGGGACGAAGGAGGAGGGCGCGGTCGAGTACCTGACGGCCGCCCAGGCCAAGCGCACCGAGGCCGCCTCGGCGAAGACGCCCGAGAGTGAGCCCCTTGAGGCGGATCAGTGGGACCTGCGCGCGATCGGCGCCGACAAGGCCGCCCAGATCAACCCGGGCAGCCGCAAGGTGACCGTCGCCGTGATCGACACGGGTGTGGACGACACCCACCCCGACATCGCCCCGAACTTCTCCGCGTCGCAGTCCGCCAACTGCGCCGGCGGCAAGCCCGACACCAGCGAGGGCGCCTGGCGGCCGTACACCCCCGAGGACTACCACGGCACGCATGTCGCGGGTGAGATAGCCGCCGCCCGCAACGGCATAGGCGTCGCGGGCGTCGCTCCCGGTGTGAAGGTGTCCAGCATCAACGTGACCGACCGGGCGAACGGCCTCTTCTACCCGGAGAGCGTCGTCTGCGCGTTCGTGTTCGCCGCCGACCACGGCGTCGAGATCACGAACAACAGCTACTACGTCGACCCGTGGCTCTACAACTGCATGGACGACCCGGACCAGCGCGCCGTCGTCACCGCGGTCAACAGGGCGCAGCTGTACGCCCAGAAGAAGGGCACGCTGAACGTCGCCGCGGCCGGCAACTCCAACCACGACCTGGACGCGGACGCGATCGTCGACGACTCCAGCCCGAACGACACCACGCCCGCCGAGCGCACGATCGACCCGCACGAGTGCCTCGACATACCGACCCAGCTGCCGGGTGTCGTCACGGTGAGCTCCACGGGCGTCGACAACGTGAAGTCGTACTTCTCGACGTACGGCAAGGGCGTCGTCGACGTCGCCGCGCCGGGTGGTGACCGCCGCTACCAGATCCCGGACACACCCTCGAAGGACGGCCGCATCCTGTCCACCATGCCGAACGGCGCGTGGGGCTTCCTGCAGGGCACCTCGATGGCCTCGCCGCACGCCTCCGGCGTCGCCGCGCTGCTGAAGTCCAAGCACCCCTGGGCGTCCCCGGCCCAGCTCCAGGCGCTGCTGAAGGCGCAGGCCGACGAGACCGCCTGCCCCGCCTCCTACGACCAGGACGGTGACGGCACGCAGGACGCGGTCTGCGAGGGCGGCGAGCGCCTCAACGGCTTCTACGGCCACGGCATCGTCAACGCGCTGCGCGCGGTCAAGTGGCCCGGCCCGCCACCGAGACCCTCCGCAAGATCAGCACGTACCGTGAACGAACTGGAGACACCATGACTGCGCCGTACGCGCGCTACCGTCGCGCCGTCGCGATCCCGGCCGGGATGGCCATGGCCACGGCCCTCGCGTTCCTGCCGAACACCATGGCCACGGCCGCCGAGGACGCCCCGGCCCCCGCGTCGGCCCGGGCCGACGCGACCCCGCTCAGCTACGTCGTCAACGTCAAGCCGGGGCACCGTACTTCGGCGTACGTGAAGAAGGCCGTCGCCAAGGCCGGCGGTGTGGTCGTGACGTCGTACGACCAGATCGGCGTCATCGTCGTCCACTCCTCGAACGCCGACTTCGCCAAGACCATCCGCAAGGTGCGCGGCGTGCAGTCGGCGGGCGCCACCCGCACCGCGCCGCTGCCCTCGGCGTCGACGGCGTCGACGGGGGACCTGGGCGCGCCCAAGGTGCTGAGCGCGGCCGAGGTCGCGAAGGCCGAAGCGCCCGCCGGGCAGGACCCGTTGCAGCCTCAGCAGTGGGACCTGCCGGCCATCAAGGCGGACAAGGCGCACGAGAAGACGCTGGGCAGCAAGAAGGTCACGGTCGCCGTGATCGACACCGGTGTCGACGACACACACCCCGACATCGCGCCCAACTTCGACCGCAAGGCGTCGGTCAACTGTGTGTCGGGCAAGCCGGACACGGCCGACGGGGCCTGGCGGCCGAGCGCCGCGGAGAGCCCGCACGGCACGCACGTCGCCGGTGAGATCGCCGCCGCGAAGAACGGCGTCGGCATGACGGGTGTCGCGCCCGGGGTGAAGGTCTCCGGCATCAAGGTGTCCAACCCGGACGGCTTCTTCTACACGGAGGCCGTGGTCTGCGGCTTCGTGTGGGCGGCGGAGCACGGGGTCGACGTGACGAACAACAGCTATTACACGGACCCCTGGTACTTCAACTGCAAGAACGACCCGGACCAGAAGGCGCTCGTGGACGCCGTCACGCGGGCCGCGAAGTACGCGGAGAGGAAGGGCGCGGTCAACGTCGCCGCGGCCGGCAACGAGAACTACGACCTCGCCTCCGACGAGATCACCGACCCGTCGTCCCCGAACGACACCACGCCGGGCGACCGGGTCGTCGACCCCTCGAAGTGCCTCGACATCCCGACCCAGCTGCCGGGGGTCGTCACGGTCGCCTCGACGGGCGCGAAGGGCATCAAGTCGTCGTTCTCCAACTACGGTCTGGGCGTCGCGGACATAGCCGCCCCGGGCGGTGACTCGACCGCCTACCAGAAGCCGGAGGCGCCGGCCACGAGCGGCCTCATCCTGGGCACGCTGCCGGGCGGCAAGTGGGGCTACATGGCTGGTACGTCGATGGCGTCCCCGCACGTCGCGGGTGTCGCCGCCCTCATCAAGTCGACGCACCCGTACGCCTCCCCGGCGCTGGTGAAGGCGTTGCTGTACGCGGAGGCGGACGCCACGCCGTGCACGGACCCCTACGACATCAACGCCGACGGCAAGATCGACGCGGTGTGCGAGGGCTCCAAGAACCGCAACGGCTTCTACGGCTGGGGCATCGCGGACGCGCTGGACGCGGTGACCAAGTAGAGCTCGTGTGAAGGCGGAACGGGCCGGGCGGGGGTACCTGCCCGGCCCGTTCCGTGTCTGCGACAAGGGGCGCGTGGACAGAGTGGTGGCTGGGCGAACGGCCCGGGCATCGGCCCCGGCCGGGCCGAAGACGCCGAGGCCGCCCGCGGAACTGCGGCCGACGGACCGGCACAGGGAGGTGCGGCCGTGGTGGCCCGCCGCTTCCCGGGTCGGTCGAGGGTGGTCGGCTGACTTGCCCGGCCGTGTGGAGGTTGGTGAAGATCCTGGGGTGACTCTGACAAGACCCACGCCCGGGGGGCCCGATCCGCAGGGGCCGGTGCCGCGTGCCGGTGCGGGGCGGGCCGTCGCCGTTCTGATGCTGGTGGCCCTGGCCGCGCTGATCCCGCTGCTCGGCCCGTCCGCCGCGCTGCACGGCACCGGGGAGGCCGAAGCGCCCGGCACCGGCGGCATAGCCCTGCTGCGTACGGTGCTCTTCGCGGCGCTGTGCATACCCGTCGGCGAGCTGTTCGTGAACCGGCTGGCGCGTTCGCTGCCCGGCGGGCAGGGGCATCCGGCGCCCCGCAGCTGGGCCCCCTTCGCGGCCGCCGCCGGTTTCGCCGCCGCCCTGGGGCTCGCCTCGGTCGTGGCCACCGGCAATCTCGTGCCGGACCATGTGGCGGACATCGACGCCGGCGGGCTCTACGCGTCCCGGGACGGCAAGCTCGCCCTGCTGGAGGTCAACGCGTTCCTCGTGGCGGGACTGTGCGCCATGTCGCGCCGGCCGGTCACGCAGGTGTGGCCGCTGGCCGCCGTGGTCGTCGCCGAGGCCCTGCGCGCACACCCCACGACCGAGCACGGCCCGCTGACCGGCTCCGCGCTGACGCTCGTCCATCTGACGTGCGCGGCCCTGTGGGCGGGCGGCCTGCTGCACGCCCTGCGCACCCTCCGGCTGTGGCCCCGCACGGCGGGCGCGGCCCTGCTGGGTCTCTACGCGCGCGTGGCGCTCGTACTGCTCGCCGCCATCACCGCGACGGGCGTGTGCAGTTCACTGCGGCGGATGCCGCCGGAGACGATCCTGGAGCAGCTGACGGGAACGGCGTACGGGCGCGCACTGCTCGCCAAGGTGCTTCTCGTGGCGGTCGTCGCCACCCTCGCCGTGTGGGCCCGGCGGCGGCTGCGGCGGGCGGCCGACCCGCTGACCGCCTGTGCGCCGGCCCGGGCGGAGGTGGCCGTCCTGGGTCTGGCGGTCGCGGCGTCCGGACTGCTGACGGCGCTTCCGGTGCCCATCCGCTGGTGACAGCAGCGACCCCGGCGCGCTTCTCTCCGCCCGCGGCGTCGGATCCGTGGCGATCGACTGAGGATCGATCAGACGTACGCCCCGCGAACGGACAGACCGGACAACCCGCCTGAGGGGCCATCGGAAGGGCCCGGCGGGCGCACCTGGCGGACGGCGGTGTCAGTCACGGCCCGTATCCTCAGGGACCATGCTGGAAGACCTGACGACCGCAGTGTTCTCTGCCACGCCGTGGCCGGCCGCGTATCCCAAGGGGTACGCGGTCGTTGACGTGGAGACCACGGGCCTGGCCCGGGACGACCGCATCATCTCCGCGGCGGTCTACCGGCTGGACGAGCGCGGCGAGGTCGAGGACCACTGGTACACGACGGTCAACCCCGAGCGCGACCCGGGTCCCGTGTGGATCCACGGACTGACGAGCGAGGCGCTCGAAGGGGCGCCCCTCTTCCCGGAGATCGCCGAGGAGTTCACCGCCCGGCTGGCGGGGCGCGTGCTCGTCGCGCACAACGCCGTCTTCGACTGGCAGATGATCGCCCGGGAGTACGCACGCGCCGAGCGCGAGGCACCGGTGAAGCAGCGGCTGTGCACCATCGCGCTGTCCAAGGAGCTCGGACTGCCGCTGCCCAACCACAAGCTGGAGTCCCTCGCCGCGCACTTCGGTGTCGTCCAGCAGCGGGCGCACCACGCGCTGGACGACGCGCGCGTGCTGGCGGAGGCGTTCCGGCCGAGCCTGCGGGCCGCGGCGGCCAACAACGTACGGCTGCCGCTGCACGAGTGCCGGCCGCTGACCGAATGGACGGACCGCCCCGCCACGCCGCGCATCGGGCAGCAGGCGGGCCCCGGGGGCTACGGCTACCGGCCGAGCACGTGGCGCCCGTCCCGCAAGCGCCCTGCCTGCCCCTACCCCAACCCCGGGCGGTACGAGGCGGGCGGGCGGCTCAAGCAGGGAATGCGGGTCGCCTTCTCCGGTGACACCTCCACCGAGCGGGACCTGCTGGAGGACCGCGCGACCGAGGCCGGGCTGCATGTGGCCACGAGCCTGTCCCGGCTGACCAGCCTGCTCGTCACGAACGACCCGGACTCGGGCACGTCGAAGGCCGTCAAGGCCCGGCAGTTCGGTACGCCCGTCGTCGACGAGGCGGCGTTCGGACAACTCCTCGCGGATGTGGAGCCGGCGTCGGAGGGGTGAGCGTACGTCGGAGGAGTGACCGTACGGACGGGTGATTGCCGGGCGACTCGCCCGGCACCCGCTCGCCCACGCGGGTACGACGGCTCACCCTGTGGCGCATGGCGACCTGTGAGGTATGTGGCAATCAGTACGGAATGACCTTCGAGGTGCACGCGCAGGGCGCGGTGCACGTCTTCGACTGCTTCTCCTGCGCGATCCACCGCATGGCCCCCATCTGCGAGCACTGCCGGGTGCAGATCATCGGCCAGGGCGTCGAGGTCGAGGGCCACTGGTATTGCGGCGCCCACTGCGCCCGCGCGGAGGGAAAGGCAGGAATTGTCGACAAGGTGTGAATCCGCACCCGCCTCAATGCACCCCACGACCGAGTTGTACGGTCGTGGGGTGTACCGCTTCCTGATGTCCCGGCAGTGGGTGATCCTCACGTTGATCGCCCTGCTTCTCATCCCCACGATGATCAGGCTGGGCATCTGGCAGATGCACCGCTACGACGAGCGCACCGCCCGGAACCAGCTGGTCACCGACGCGCTGGCCGCCGAGCCGGTGCCCGTGGAGAAGCTGACGGCGCCCGGGCACACCGTGACCAGCACCGAGCGGTACCGGACCGTGACGGCGAAGGGCCGCTTCGACACGGAGGACGAGGTCGTCGTCCGGCGCCGCACCAACTCCGACGACGAGGTCGGCTACCACGTGCTGACCCCCTTCGTCCTGGACGACGGCAAGGTGCTGCTGGTCAACCGGGGGTGGGTCCCCTCCGCCGGCCCGAGCCAGACCGCGTTCCCGAAGGTCCCCGCACCGCCGGGCGGCGAGGTCACCGTCGAGGGGCGGCTGATGCCCGACGAGACGACCGCGGCGAGCGGCATCAAGAACCTCCAGGGCCTGCCGGACCGGCAGATCATGCTGATCAACAGCGAGCAGCAGGCCCGTCGCCTGGACGCGACGGTGCTCGGCGGCTACATCGCCCAGACGGCACCCGAGCCCAAGGGCGACATCCCCGAGCTGCTGGGCGACCCCGGCAAGGAGGACGCCGCGCTGAACTACGCGTACGCCGTCCAGTGGTGGCTGTTCTCCGCGGCCGTCCCGGTCGGCTGGGTGGTCCTGGCCCGCCGCGAGGCCCGGGAGCGGGCCCAGAAGGCGGCCGAGCGACCCGACGCGACGCAGTCCGAGCCGGCAGCGGTGTAGCGCAACCGGTGCGCGCAGGCGGTACCTGAACCGGGCCGGGGGCACGGGGCGCGGCCCACGCGGGCAGCGCGGCCCACGCGCGGGGGGCGCGTCGCAGCCCGCCCCCTGTGTTCAGGACACATCACTCCCCCGGCCCCGCCCTGATTGCCACGCCGAGTTGCCGGGAACCCGCACTCCGTGCACCCCAGTATCGAGGACTACGCGCTCATCGGCGACGAGCAGACCGCGGCCCTGGTCGGTACGGACGGATCCGTCGACTGGTTGTGTCTGCCGCGCTTCGACTCGGCCGCCTGCTTCGCCAGACTGCTCGGTGACGAGGACAACGGGTACTGGCGCATCGCCCCCGTGGGGGCGGAGCGCTGCACCCGGCGTGCCTACCGCCGCGACACCCTCGTCCTTGACACCGAATGGGAGACCGGGCAAGGGGCGGTCCGGGTCACCGACCTGATGCCCCAGCGCGACCGCGCCCCCGACCTCGTGCGCATCGTCGAGGGCCTCGACGGAGAGGTGACGCTGCACAGCGTCCTGAAGCTGCGCTTCGACTACGGCTCGATCACCCCCTGGGTGCGCCGGGCCGACGGCCACCGCGTCGCCGTGGCCGGCCCGGACTCGACCTGGCTGCGCAGCGAGCCGGAGGTGAGCAGCTGGGGCGAGGACTTCGGCACGCACGCGGAGTTCACCGTCAAGAAGGGCGAGAAGGTCGCGTTCGTCCTGACCTGGCACCCCTCCCACGAGCCGCGCCCACCACTCGTCGACCCGTACGACGCACTGCGCCACAGTGTGGAGGACTGGCGGGCCTGGGTGTCGCACTGCCGCTACGACGGCCCGCACCGGGACGCCGTCGTCCGCTCCCTGATCACCCTCAAGGCGCTCACCTACGCCCCGACGGGCGGCATCGTCGCCGCCCCCACCACCTCGCTGCCCGAGGAGCCGGGCGGGGTGCGCAACTGGGACTACCGCTTCTGCTGGCTTCGCGACTCCACCCTCACCCTGAACGCGCTGCTCGCGGCGGGCTACCAGGAGGAAGCGGAGGCCTGGCGGAACTGGCTGCTGCGCGCGGTCGCGGGCGACCCGGCGGACCTGCAGATCATGTACGGCGTGGCGGGCGAGCGGAGGCTGCCCGAGTTCGAGCTGCCGTGGCTCTCCGGCTTCGCCCGGTCCGCGCCCGTACGCGTCGGCAACGACGCCGTGAAGCAGCTCCAGCTGGACGTCTACGGCGAGGTCATGGACTCCCTGTGCCTCGCCCGCGAGTCGGGCCTGTCCGCCCAGCCCGACGTGTGGGCGCTGCAGACGGCCCTGATGGACTTCCTGCGGACCAACTGGCGGCAGCCGGACGAGGGGCTGTGGGAGGTGCGCGGCGGGCAGCGCCAGTTCGTGCACTCGAAGGTGATGGTGTGGGTGGCCGCCGACCGTGCCGTCCGCACCCTGGAGCGTCACCCGGAGCTGGACGGCGACCTGGACGGCTGGCGCGAGCTGCGCGACGAGGTGCACCAGGAGGTGTGCGAGAAGGGCTACGACCCGGAACGCAACACCTTCACGCAGTCCTACGGCTCACGCGAACTGGACGCGGCCCTGCTGCTCATCCCGCGCGTCGGGTTCCTGCCGCCGGACGATCCGCGGGTGATCGGCACGATCGACGCGGTCCGCAAGGAACTGACGCACGGCGGCTTCCTGCTCCGCTACAGCACGGACGACGGTGAGGTCGACGGGCTGCCCGGCGGCGAGGGCGTGTTCCTGGTGTGCTCGTTCTGGCTCGCGGACGCCCTGTACATGACGGGGCGCACGAAGGAGGCCCGCGAGATGTTCGAGCGGCTGGCGGGGCTCGCCAACGACGTCGGGCTGCTCTCCGAGGAGTTCGACCCGGTGACCCGCCGGCACCTCGGCAACTTCCCGCAGGCGTTCAGCCACATCGGGCTGGTGAACACCGCCCTCGCCCTGTTCGGTGCGGACCGGGCAGGATAGGGACCATGGATCTTGGACTGAAGGACAGGGTGTACGTCGTCACCGGAGCCACGCGCGGCCTCGGCAACGCCACCGCGCGTCAGCTCGTCGCGGACGGGGCGAAGGTGGTCGTCTCGGGGCGGGACGAGAAGAGCGTCGCCGAAGCGGCGGCCGAGCTGGGACCGAACGCGGTCGGGGTGGCCGTCGACAACGCGGACCCGGAGGCGGCGGCCCGGCTGATCGGCACCGCGCGGGAGCACTTCGGCCGTTTCAACGGTGTCCTCATCAGCGTGGGCGGGCCGCCTGCCGGGTTCGTCGCGGACAACACGGACGAGCAGTGGCAGACGGCGTTCGAGTCGGTGTTCCTCGGTGCCGTCCGGCTGGCTCGCGCCGCGGCCGCCGAGATGGAGGCCGGGGGCGTCATCGGGTTCGTGCTGTCCGGGTCGGTGTACGAGCCGATTCCGGGGCTGACCATTTCGAACGGGCTGCGGCCCGGGCTGGCGGGGTTCGCCAAGTCGCTCTCCGACGAGCTGGGGCCGCGGGGCATCAGGGTGGTCGGTGTCCTGCCGGGGCGGATCGACACGGACCGGGTACGGCAGCTGGACGCGCTGTCGGCGGATCCCGAGGCGACCCGGGTGGCGTCGGAGTCGCGGATTCCGCTGCGGCGGTACGGGACTCCGGAGGAGTTCGGGCGGGTGGCGGCGTTCCTGATGTCGCCGGCGGCCTCCTATCTGACCGGTGTCATGGTGCCGGTCGACGGTGGCGCGCGGCACGGGTTCTGAGGGGTCGCATGCGACCCCTGCTCAGCTCACCCGTTCGGCGCCGTGCTTGACCCCCTTCAGCCTCACCTCCGCCGGGAGCGAGGCGAGCCCCGCCGACGTCCTGGCATGGGTGAGGGCGCCGGTCGTGAAGTCGTTCAGGGCCGCCCCCGGGTCCACGTGTGGCTCCAGTGCGAGACGTACGCGGGCCTCGGGGGTGCTGCGCCCGCCCTTCAGATGGGCTCGGGCTCCGTCCACGCCGTCGATGTGGTCCGCCTCCTGGGTGAGGACGTTCTCCAGGGCCCGGCCGCGCAGGAGCGCGCCCTCGCCGTCACCGGTGTCGACGAGGACCTCGGCGAGGCGGCGCCGGCGCAGGGCGGCGACGAGCCACCACAGGGCGAGCAGCAGCAGGACCGCGAGGGCGGCGATGACGACCGGCCACCACCAGCCGTCGTCGTGCCAGCGGGTGCGCTCGGCGTGGCTCAGCAGCACGTCGTGCTTGCTGTCGTGGATCCACCACGAGGGTGCCGAGACGCCGAGGCCGACGGCCAGGACGGAGCCACCCAGCACCAGCAGGATCAGGCCCACCAGGCCGAGGAACACGCGGTTGACGGTTCTGAGCACCGTTTTCACCCCTTCCGGCCGGGCCGCCGGACCCGCACCGACAGCGAGGGCGGCCGGGACAGCCCCAGTCCGCGGACCGCGTCGGCGAGCACGGCGTCCAGATCGGTTCGTACGTCGTCCAGTTCCCGGAAGTGCGACACGGCGCGGACGCGCGCCCGCCTCCGGCGCACCCGTGCCCCTGCCGACTGAACGCCGGCCACCTCCATGGCCCGGTCCCGCAGCGCCGTGGCGGCGGCGTCCCGGTGCAGTCCGGCGCGTACGTCGGTGTGCGTGCGCCGCATCGGGAGCACGTCCCGCAGGCCGGGCGTGACGGCCAGGATCAGCAGCCAGAGGCCGAGGACGGCGGCGATCCCCGCGCCGACGAGCACCCAGGTGTCGTCCAGGGGCCGTTCGGCGAGCTGCCGGGCCAGTTCCCGCCGCCAGGCCATGCCGGGGCGGCCGGCGCGCACGGAGACGATGTCGTAGAGGAACAGCCCGGTGAGGCCCAGGAGCAGCAGGGCGACGATGCCGGCGGGCACGCGGCGCGCCGACCAGAAGCGGCCCACGCGGCCCCGCTCGCCCTGGGGTTCGCGGGCGCCCGACGGCTCGGACCGGTCCGGCCCGTTGCCGTCCTCCGTCTCCCGCTTGTCGAGGACGGGCCGGCGCTGCGTGCTGTCCTCGGGGGGCTGAGTGCCCTGGGGTTCGCTCATTGCGTCCTCCCCTGTACCGCGCCGAGCGCCGCGTCCAGGTGCAGCCGCTCCACCTGGACGACGACCTCCGGCACCTGCATGCCCGCCAAGGTGCTCACCCGCTCGACGACTTGCTGACGCACCTTGCGGCAGCGGGCGCCGATGTCGCAGGGGTAGCCGAGTTCGAGCTGGATCCGGACGCGGGCGACTTCGTGGTGGACGACGACGGACGCGGAGGGCCGGCCGGCGTCGGGCGGCAGCAAGCCGACCGCCTCCCGGGCCGCCCGCGAGGCGATCTTCGCGACGACCCGGTCGGCGATCCGGGTCGCGCCGCGCTCGCCCGGCGGGACGACGGTCAGAGGCCTGTCGAACTCACCAGCCGCCGTACTCACGGGCGTCACCGCCGCCGTTCGCGTTCACGAGGACGGAAGAAGTCGCCGAACTCCAGGTCCCCGTCCAGGAACCGGCCGACGACGAAGCCGACGGCACCCAGTGCCGCCACCAGCAGGAAGGCGCCGAATCCGCCGAAATATCCGGCGAAGGCCAGCGCCATGCCGGCGATCATGCCGACCACGGCCATGCTCATGCGCTCCTCAGCTCCTCAGCCGCTGTGTCGTTGTCCGATGACCCGTGTCTCACTGGATTCGGCGCTCCGGTTCCTCGTCCTCCTCGTCCGGCAGCTTCACGTCGCTCACCGCGATGTTCACCTCGACGACCTCCAGGCCGGTCATCCGCTCCACGGCGGTGATGACGTTCTCCCGTACGTCGCGGGCCACATCGGCGATCGACACGCCGTACTCGACCACGATCTCCAGGTCGAGGGCCGCCTGCACTTCGCCGACCTCGGCCTTCACCCCGCGTGACACCGCCTTGGTGCCGCCGGGCACGCGGTCGCGCACTGCTCCGAACGTGCGGGACAGGCCGCTGCCCATGGCGTGCACACCGTCGACGTCGCGTGCTGCGAGGCCGGCGATCTTCTCCACGACACCGTCCGCGATGGTCGTCCGCCCGCGGGATCCGGCGTCTCCCCCGCTGTGCTTGGCCAACGGGCTTCTGCGCACCGCCGCGGTCTCGGTCTCCCCGCCCCGGTTCTCGGTCATGTCAGTCATCGGCGTACGTCCTTTTCGTCGTCCTTCGACCACGGTAAGCACGGTTACGTGGAAGCGCGCCTCTGATGCGGCAGGCTGGAGGAATGACGGCCGACCGATGGACACAGGCAGTGAGACATCAGCTGGGAATCGGCAGGCTTCTGCCGTTGGGTGACGCGCGGGACGGCGCGTGGATCGCGGAGCGGGCGGTCGAGGCGGTGCTGCGGAGCGCGACGTGGGACGCGCCGGGCGTACGCCTCGACGCGCTCCGCGTCGTGGTCGCCGACGCGGCGGACACCGCTGAGCCGGCGGTACCGGCTCCGCCGAGTGCTCTGCCGCCCGGGCCGTTGCGGGTGACGGCGGAGTTCGCCGCGACGGCTGCGCAGCCGCTGCCGACGACGGCGTCCCTGCTGCGGGCGACGCTGGCGACCGCCGCGACCGAGCGGCTCGGTCTGACGGTGACGGAGGTGGACCTGCGGGTGACGGGGCTGCTGGACGAGGGGCCCGGGGAAGCCGGGATCGCCGCGCGCCTTCCCGAGCCCCCGAGTGCCGCGCCGGCCGGGGGCGGCGACGAGGGCCGTGTGGCCGCCGCCGCGCTCGGGGTCCAGGGCGTGCTCCGTCTGACCGGCACGCTGGGCCACCCCGTGCACATCGAGGAACTCCCCCGCGAGGGCGCCGCGCTGCCCCACCGTCATGTCCGGCTGGAGCTGGCGGTGGGCGCGGACCAGCGGGCCCGGGACGTGGCCCGCGAGGTCCGGACGGTGGTCAGGAGGGTGCTGCCGGATCACCCGACGGTGGCGGTCGTGGTGAGCGCGATCGGCTGACCGCGCTCCCGGCCCGGCGGTCCGGCGGTTCTCAGTCCCCGACGCCCGCGAGGTCCCGCAGCCGGCGGGCCTGGGACTGACGCTCGGCCGCGCGCTGCTCCTCGTACGTGCGGTCCTGGGCGCCGCGCAGCAGGGCCTTGGTCTCGACGACCGCGTCACGGGGCGCGGCGAGCACGGCCGCGGCCAGGTCGCGCACGGTGTCGTCGAGCTGGCCGACGGGCACGGCGACGTTGGCCAGGCCGGTGTTCACGGCCTCCTCGGCCGCGACGAAGCGCCCGGTCACGCAGATCTCCAGCGCGCGGGCGTATCCGACGAGCCCCACCAGCGGATGCGTGCCCGTCAGGTCGGGCACGAGTCCGAGGCTGGTCTCGCGCATGGCGAACTGCACGTCGTCGGCGACGACGCGCAGGTCGCAGGCGAGGGCGAGCTGGAAGCCCGCCCCGACGGCATGCCCCTGGACAGCGGCGACGGAGACGATGTCGCTGCGCCGCCACCAGGTGAACGCCTCCTGGTATTCGGCGATGGTCGCGTCCAGCTCGGCGTCGGCGCCGCGCGCGAGGTCGACGAACGACGGTTCGCCGTCGAAGCCCTCGGGCGTGAACGCCTGCCGGTCGAGCCCGGCCGAGAAGGACTTGCCCTCGGCCCGCAGCACCACGACGCGGACGGAGCCCGGCAGCTGCCGCCCGGCCTCGGTCAGCGCCCGCCACAGAGCGGGGCTCTGCGCGTTGCGCTTGGCCGGGTTGGTCAGCGTCACCGTGGCGATCGCGTCGTCGACGGTGAGCCGTACGCCGTCCTTGTCGAGTACGGGAACGAGGTCCTGGTCGGACGAAGCCATGGGACGCCTCCGATGCGTGCGGTCGTCTTGTGCGCCCCGCGACGGCTGTGACGCCGTGGCGGGCCACACTTAAGTGACTGCACAGTAACCACCCGGCCGATCAGACGACCGACCGGGTGGCCACCATCGAAGCCGAGGGGCCACCCGGGGTCAGGCCGTGGCCTTTTTGCCCCGGGTCGCCCCGCCACGCCCTCGCAGCGTGACGCCCGACTCACTGAGCATGCGGTGCACAAAGCCATACGAGCGGCCGGTCTCCTCGGCCAACGCCCGGATGCTCGCACCGGCGTCGTACTTCTTCTTCAGGTCTGCCGCGAGCTTGTCGCGCGCGGCGCCGGTCACCCGGCTGCCCTTCTTCAGAGTCTCGGCCACCCGTGCCTCCTCATGGGAAGTGCGCTCTGGTCTCCTCATGATCACCCCTCTGGGCCTTGATGGCCACCCATTCGGCAAGGTCGGTGAGACAAGGTTGTGACGACAGGAGCACATCCCCACATACGGAATATGGAATTCCGAAGAGTGGTGTCCCTGCGGCCGAACGGATTGTTCCGGAAAAGGCCAGGTCAGAAAGGCGGCGCGGCCGAGCCCGGAAGAATCGGGGGCTCGGCCGCGAAATCGATGTAGGACACACCTCGGTACGAGGAGATCTCACACAGATGATGGATCACCGCTGGGCCGAATGATCCATGCGCCGTTGATCACGCATTCGATCAAGCGGCACTGACGCTCAGGCCAGGGCGACGAGATCCGCGTAGTCGGCGCCCCACAGGTCCTCGACGCCGTCCGGCAGCAGGATGATCCGCTCCGGCTGGAGCGCCTCGACCGCGCCCTCGTCGTGCGTGACGAGGACGACCGCGCCCTTGTAGGTGCGCAGCGCGCCGAGAATCTCCTCGCGGCTGGCGGGGTCGAGGTTGTTGGTCGGCTCGTCGAGGAGCAGCACGTTCGCCGAGGACACCACGAGGGTGGCGAGGGCGAGGCGGGTCTTCTCGCCGCCGGACAGGACGCCGGCCGGCTTGTCGACGTCGTCCCCGGAGAACAGGAAGGATCCGAGCGTCTTGCGGACCTCCACCAGGTCCAGGTCGGGGGCGGCGGAGCGCATGTTCTCCAGGACCGTGCGCTCCGGGTCGAGGGTCTCGTGCTCCTGCGCGTAGTAGCCGAGCTTGAGGCCGTGGCCCTCGATGACCTTGCCGGTGTCGGGCTGCTCCGCCCCGCCGAGCAGGCGGAGCAGGGTCGTCTTGCCCGCGCCGTTGAGGCCCAGGATGACGACGCGCGAGCCCTTGTCGATGGCCAGGTCGACGTCGGTGAAGATCTCCAGCGAACCGTAGGACTTCGACAGGCCCTCGGCCATGAGGGGGGTCTTGCCGCACGGGGAGGGCTCGGGGAAGCGCAGCTTGGCGACCTTGTCGGATTTCCGCTCGGCCTCCAGGCCGGCCAGCAGCTTGTCCGCCCGGCGGGCCATGTTCTGCGCGGCGACGGTCTTGGTGGCCTTGGCCCGCATCTTGTCGGCCTGCGAGTGCAGCGCGGATGCCTTCTTCTCGGCGTTCTGCCGCTCGCGCTTGCGGCGCTTCTCGTCGGCCTCGCGCTGCTGCTGGTAGAGCTTCCAGCCCATGTTGTAGATGTCGATCTGGGCGCGGTTGGCGTCCAGGTAGAACACCTTGTTCACGACCGTCTCGACCAGGTCGACGTCGTGGGAGATCACGATGAAGCCGCCGCGGTAGGTCTTCAGGTAGTCGCGCAGCCAGACGATCGAGTCGGCGTCGAGGTGGTTCGTCGGCTCGTCGAGCAGCAGGGTGTCCGCGTCGGAGAACAGGATGCGGGCCAGCTCGATACGGCGGCGCTGACCGCCGGAGAGCGTGTGCAGCGGCTGGCCGAGGACCCGGTCGGGCAGGTTGAGCGCGGCGGCGATGGTGGCGGCCTCGGCCTCGGCGGCGTACCCGCCCTTGGTGAGGAACTCCGTCTCCTGGCGCTCGTACTGCCTGAGCGCCTTCTCGCGGGTGGCGCCCTGGCCGTTGGCGATGCGCTGCTCGTTGTCGCGCATCTTGCGGATCAGCACGTCCAGGCCGCGCGCGGACAGGATGCGGTCGCGGGCGAGGATGTCGAGGTCGCCGGTGCGGGGGTCCTGCGGGAGGTAGCCGACCTCGCCGGAGCGGGTGATGGTGCCGCCGGCGGGCATGCCCTCGCCGGCCAGGCATTTGGTGAGGGTGGTCTTCCCCGCGCCGTTGCGGCCGACCAGGCCGATGCGGTCGCCCTTGGCGATGCGGAACGAGGCGTTTTCGATGAGGACGCGGGCACCGGCGCGCAGCTCGATACCGGAGGCGGAGATCACGGACAGACTCCAGGGCGGATACGGGGGCGGGATGGACGGCTGAGGACGTTCCCGCCGTCTAATGCGCGAGGAGAATGGCCATGGGGGACAGTCTAACGGGGGCGTGCAACCACTTTTTCTGTGTGCGGGTGTTCGATCACCGGCGGCCGCGCGGAGGGCCGTTGTCAGTGGCCGGTGGAAGACTGAGACAGCGGGCCGGAATCCGGCTCTCCCGGCGGGGGAACACCCAGCGAGACACGAGGAAGTGATCGCCATGGCAGGCACGTCCGGCGGGCGTCCGAGCATCTACCCGACGCTGCTGTACGCCGACGCGAAGGCGGCGATCCGGCAGCTCACGGAGGCCTTCGGCTTCACGGAGCTGTCGGTGTACGAGGGCGAGGACGGCTCGGTGCTGCACGCCGAGCTGGCACAGGGCAACGGCGCGGTGATGGTCGGCACCAAGGGCCGGGGCGGCCTGTTCGACGCGGCCATGAAGGACGCCGGCACCACGGGGGTGTACGTGGTGGTGGACGACGTGGACGGGCACCACCGCCGCGCGGTGGACCACGGCGTGGAGGTGCTGATGCCCCCGACGGACCAGGACTACGGCTCGCGGGACTACATGGCCCGGGACCTCGAGGGCAACGTGTGGAGCTTCGGCACGTACGCGCCCGAGATACCGGGCTGACCCCGGGCGCCCGCCCTAGCTGCCGCCGGTGTGCACCTGGAAGGCGGCCCGGCGGACGGCTTTGGCCAGGGCCGGGTCGGGGTGTGCGGCGGCGAGGGCGACCAGGACCTGCACGGTGCGCGGATGCCCCACGGCGCGTACCTCCTCCAGGAGCATCGGGACGGTCGGCTGCACCGCGGACTCCAGGTGGCGCACCAGCAGCGGCGCCTCCCCGTGGTCGGCGACGGCGGCCGCGGTGTCCACCCACAGCCAGGTCGCCTCCTCGCGGGTGAGGACCTCGTGGGCGTCCTCGGGGTCGGCGCCGTCGTGCTCGGCCAGCCACAGCAGCGCGTACGGCCTGAGCGTGGGCTCGTCCAGCACACCGCGGACGTCCGGCTCGGCGGGGGCGCCGACCACGCGCAGCGCCTCGAAGGCGAGGCCGCGCAGCAGGGCGTCCTCACCGCGGGCGGCGCCGAGGAGTTCGGTGACGGCGCTGCCGACGGGGCGGGCGGCGAGCCAGGCGCGGTACTCGGCGCGGGCCGCGTTCGGGCGCAGCTGGGCGCAGCCGCGGAGCATGTCGTCGGCGGCCTGCTCGATGTTCCCGGCGGGGCTCTGCGCGGCGACGCAGATCTGCTCCAGCTTGACCCAGACGGCCCAGCTGCCGAGCGGGGTGAGCGTGGCCTGGCCGTCGCCGTAGGTGAGGGCGCCGACGGAGCCGAGGGCGCGCAGGGCCCAGTCGAGCAGGGGGGCGAGCGGGGCGTCGGTGGGCTCCGGTTCGGCGGCCGGCTCGGGCTGCGGGCCGTAGGGGATCTCGCAGCGGGCGGTGCGCAGCTCGGTGACGCGCTGCTCAAGGAGGTCCAGGAGCTGCTCCACGGGGACGGGTCCGGCGGACAGCTGGAGGAAGGACAGCGCCTGCGGCATGGCGGAGACGACCTCGGCGACGGCGGCGGGCTCGTGCTCCTCGGGCTCCGGATGGGCGAGCGACCAGGCGTCGAAGAGCGCGACCCAGCCGCGCAGCACGGCGCTGTCGTCGCGGTCCCAGGCGCGCAGCCGCCAGCCGGGGCGGGCGCTGTCGCCGTGCACCTCGACGAGGCCGGCGAGGCGGGCGGTGTCCCAGTCGGCTCTGACCTGAGCCGGTGTCAGGCCCAGCTCGCGGGCGGCCCGTTCGGCGGTCGCGTCGGAGAGGGTGGCCTTGCCGTCGTCGGTGGCGCTGTCCCGGCCGGGGCCGAGCGCGGCGTCGGCCCAGCGGGCGACGCGGGCCGCGGCGGCGAGACCTGAGCGTGCCATTCTGGCCAGCTCCGCCGGTGCCGGGGTGCCCTCCGGGGGGCGTGGTGCGGGGCGGCGCGAGCGCCGCTGGTTCATCGCTGGTGGGGCGGCGGCCAGGGGTCGCGGGCGGACGAGTCGAAGCCTGGAGTCGCGCGGGATACGGGACGTCACGGGTGCAGTCTTCCGGTTGACGGTCCGAAAACCCAAACGGAATGTCACGGCGGGCGACGGGGATGGCCAACGCACCGGTTCCCGGGAGTGGTCGAGGGCCGGGAACCGGCCAGTGGTACGACGCTAAACGGAATCCTGGCGACCGGTCGGCGGGGAGGGCGGCGGAATGCGGTTGCGACGGGGCGAAGGGGGTCTGAACGAGGGGTGCGGGAGAAGCCGGGACGGGAGGCCGCGTCGGCGGGTGGAGGGGAGCGGCGTCACATGAGGGGTGTCAGGAAGCGCCGGAGGGCTTCCTCGTAGGCCTCCGGGTCGGCGTTCCACATGGCTCCGTGAGGTGCGTTGCGGACGGTGCGCAGGGCGACCATGTCGGGGCGGGCATCGGCGAGCCGGCGGGAGTGCTGCCAGGGGGCGACGGTGTCGTCCGGGCCGTGGATGACGAGCGCCGGGACGCTCGGCCCGCCGGACGGGACCGCTCCCGCCACACGGCCGCCGGACAGACCGGTGCGGCCCTGGGCGGCCCGGACCGCGAGGGGCAGCAGCGCGCCCGGGGTGCGACGGGCCGAGGCCAGGGCGCGCAGGGTGGTCTCCCAGGCGAGCACCGGGGAGTCCAGGACGAGCCCGGAGACACGGTCGCGCAGCCCCGAGTGCGCGGCGGCGCGCAGGGCCATGGTGGCGCCGGTGGACCAGCCGTGCAGGACGACCTGGCGGGCCCCGTAGCGCACGGCGTAGCGGATGGCGGCGTCGAGGTCGCGCCACTCGGTCTCGCCGAGGTGGCTGAGGCCGTCGGGCGGGCGGGGTGCGCCCAGGTCGCCGCGGTAGGCGAGGGCGAGCACCGGGACGTGGTTGCGGTGCAGGAACGGCATGACGTTCATGGCGAGTTCGCGGGTGGCACCCAGGCCGTGCACGGCGATCACCCAGGTGTCCCGCTTGCCCGGCAGGAACCACGCGGGCAGGGCGCCGAGTTCGCCGGGGACGTCGACGTCGGCGTGTTCGAGTCCGAGGGCGGCGCCCGGGTTGCCGACGTACACGTTCGGTGTGAGCCAGACCTTGTCACCGGGCTCCAGCGTGCCGTGCGTGACGCTCTCCAGGCGGCGCACGACGGTGTCGGCGGGGTGCGGGGGGCCGGTCAGGACGGGGCCGACGACCGCGTGCGAGCCGTTGCCGGACAGGCCGTAGCGACCGGGGCGCAGGGCGGCGAGGTCGCGGGTGAGGCTGATCCGCCCGGCGGCGGTGCCGTGCACGGTGAGCCGGGGTTCGGTGGGCAGGGGCCTGCCGGGGGGCGCCTTGAGCGCGGCGTCGCTGGCGAGCCGGCCGGCGGCCACCGCGGCGGCACCGGCACCGATGACGGCGGTGACGGCAGCGGCCGCCGCTTTGACAGTGCGCACGGCTCCAGTGTCCCGGCCGATTCCGCGGGCGACCAGTGGGGCGGAGCGGCGGGGTGACGCCCGCGGCGGCCGCAGGGACGGCTCAGCCCCGCTGGCCGTAGCCGCGCAGGCGCTCCTCCACCTCCGTCAGCTGTTCCCGGGACAGCAGGCTCGGGGCCTGGCCGGGCACCGAGGAGGCGGTCAGCCACAGGCGGCACATCCACTCCAGCTGGGCGGTGCGGTCGTAGGCCTGGGCGAGGGTGGTGCCGTGGGTGACGGTGCCGTGGTTCTGGAGGAGGCAGCCGGAGCGGCCGTCGAGGGCGCGGAGCATGTTCTCGGCCAGCTCGTCGGTGCCGTACGTGGCATACGGGGCGACTCGGACGGGGCCGCCGAGTGCCGCGGCCATGTAGTGGATCAGCGGGAGTTCGCTCACGAGCGTCGAGACGGCCGTCGCGTGGACGGCGTGGGTGTGGACGACGGCCCGGGCGCCGGTGGTGCGGTAGACCGCGAGGTGCATGGGCAGCTCGCTGGTGGGGACGAGGGTGCCGAGGACCTGCCGGCCGTCGAGGCCGACGCCGGTCACGTCGTCCGGGGTCAGCCGGTCGTAGGGGACGCCCGACGGTGTGACCAGGACGGTGTCCCCGACGCGCACGGAGACGTTGCCCGACGTGCCGACGACCAGTCCGTCCGCGACCGTCCGGCGGGCCGCCGCGACGAGCTCCTCCCAGGCGTGCGCCTCCTCGGGGCGCGCGCTCCTGCGCCGCGGCTCCCCCGCGCCCCGTCCGCCCTCCCCCGCGTCCCGTCCGCCCTCCCGCGCGTCCCCCGTGCCCCGCTCGTCGCCTCGCTGCTCAGCCATGCCGCGATCCTGCCAGGCACGGGCTCAACGCGCCGCCGGGCGGGGATACTTCTTCGCCCTGCCCGACCGGCCCTCCGGCCGGGCGCAGGCGGCGCACTTCGTACGCAACGGCGGCAGCCGGACGGCTGACGGCTGGACGCTGTGGCCCGCGCTCGATCGAATACGACCCCGGGTCATTCGATCAGCCGAAGCGGCTCGGGAGGGGCGCCTAGTCGCGGGGCGCCGGTGCGGCCGTCTCGGCGCGTCGTCCCGACCCCCTGTGCGGTCACCCCTGCGCCCCTCCCAGTTCATCTTCCGTTCACTCAGGTTGCCTACGGTCGTCCAGCCAATGACCTCGAACGATTGCCTGGGTAAATGGAAAGCTTCTCGCTGATCCTCGCGATTGTGGTGGTAACCGCACTCGCGTTCGATTTCACGAACGGTTTCCACGACACCGCGAACGCGATGGCCACAACCATTTCCACGGGCGCCATGAAGCCCAAGGTTGCGGTGGCCATGTCCGCGGTCCTCAACCTGGTCGGCGCCTTCCTGTCCGTCGAAGTCGCCAACACGATCTCCAAGGGCCTCGTCGACGAGGCCGGCATCCGGCCCGAGGTCATCTTCGCCGCCCTGGTCGGTGCGATCCTCTGGAACCTGCTGACGTGGCTGGTCGGTCTGCCGTCCAGCTCCTCGCACGCTCTCATGGGCGGTCTGATCGGTGCCACGATCGCCTCGGCGGGCGTCGGCGCGGTGCACGGTGACGTGCTGCTCACCAAGGTCCTGATCCCGGCGATCGCCGCCCCGCTGGTCGCGGGCATCGCGGCGATGCTGGCCACACGGCTGACGTACTCCCTCGGCAAGAAGGCCGACGGCGAGGCGTCCCGGAAGGGCTACCGGGCCGGTCAGATCGCGTCGGCGGGCTTGGTCTCCCTGGCGCACGGCACCAACGACGCGCAGAAGACGATGGGCATCATCACCCTCGCCCTGGTCGCCGGCGGCACCCTCGCCCCCGACTCCGACCCGCCCATGTGGGTCATCCTCTCCGCGGGCGTCGCGATCGCGCTCGGCACGTACCTGGGCGGCTGGCGCATCATCCGCACCATGGGCAAGGGCCTGACCGACCTCCAGCCGCAGCAGGGCTTCGCCGCCCAGACCTCCGCGGCCACGGTCATCCTGGCCTCCTCGCACCTCGGTTTCTCCCTGTCCACGACGCACTCCGTCTCCGGCGCCGTGATGGGCGCTGGGCTCGGCCGCAAGGGCGGTGTCGTCCGCTGGTCGACCGCGACGCGGATGTTCGTCGCCTGGGGTCTGACGCTGCCGGCGGCGGCCCTGGTGGGCGCTCTCGCCGAGTACGTCACCGGCTTCGGCGCCTGGGGCACCGCGGTGGTGGCCGTCTTCCTCGTCTCCTCCAGCGCGGCCATCTGGAAGCTGTCGCGGCGGGAGATCGTCGACCACACCAACGTCAACGACACCGACGACGCCGAGCCCGCGGGCGTGGTCACCACGGCGATGGCCGCGGTGACGCCGCCGCCGGCCGGCACGCCGGCGGAGGAGCCGGTGCCGTCGTTCCCGGCCCAGGCCACCGCCGAGCGGACGGCCTCCACGACCACCACGGTCTGACCCCGCCCACCGGCAACAAGGAAGAGTCTCCGATATGAAGATCGACTGGGTGGCCCTCGGCTCCGTGTTCGGCGTCAGCCTCGTGGTCACCGTGGCTCTCGTGGGCCTGTTCACCCTCGGCATCACCGGTCTGACCCGCCGCGAGCGGGCGGTGGCCCAGGGCGGGTCCGCAGGCCTCGCGGTCACCGGCGCGTACGCGTGCTTCGCGGCGTGCGCGGCGGCCGTCGGGTACGGCATCTATCTGATCGTGGCCTGACGGCCCGACCGCACATCGTCCGCCGGGCGGCACGGGACCTGACTCCTGTGCCGCCCGGTCGTCGTGTGTGCGCATGGGGATGTGGGGTTCTCCACACTCTCCCCTCGCAGGTCAACGGCAAGTTGACGGCGGTTCGCGGCCGTGGTGGACTGCCGGGGCCAATACGGCGGCAGGAGAGGAAGCCGGTGAAAGTCCGGCGCGGTCCCGCCACTGTCACCGGGGTAGCAATCCCCGGGAGCCAGGAACTCTCACCGCCGGTCTCGTCGAACCAGGGCGTGGACACCCTGAGTGAGGACACATATCGCCATGCGCGGCTGCCGACCGAGGTTCAACACCCCACCCCTGCCCGCCCACCCGGCCGGCTGAGCCCATGGGTGCCGGTCGCGTCTTCGCGTACGGCGCCGCCGCCGGTCTGATCGGTGACCTGCTGCTCGGTGATCCTCGCCGGGGGCATCCGGTCGCCGCGTTCGGACGGGCCGCGGGTGCCGTGGAACGGGTGCTGTGGCGGGACCACCGCGGGTGGGGCACGCTGCACACCGCCGTCTGTGCCGGAGGGGCCGTAGCCCTCGGGTCCGTCGCCGCGCGGGCCGTGCGGACGTCCGCCGTCGCCTCCGTCGCGCTGACCGCAGCCGCCACCTGGGCCGTCGTCGGGGGGACTTCGCTCGCCCGGGAGGCGCAGGCCATCGGGCGGGCCCTGGAGGCCGGGGACGTCGAGACGGCCCGGGCCCGGCTGCCGCATCTGTGCGGGCGGGATCCGCAGGCCCTCGACGCCGACGGCATGGCCCGGGCCGTGGTCGAGTCCGTCGCCGAGAACACCTCCGACGCGGTGGTGGGGGCCCTGGTGTGGGGGGCCGTCGGCGGGGTGCCCGGGCTGCTCGGGTTCCGGGCCGTCAACACCCTGGACGCCATGGTCGGGCACAAGTCGGCCCGCTACCGGCGCTACGGCTGGGCCTCCGCGCGCCTGGACGACCTCGCGGGGTGGCCGGGAGCGCGGCTGACCGCCGTACTCGCCGCCCTGGCCGGGCCGGATCCGCGGGGGGCCGTGCGGGCCTGGCGGGCCGACGCGGCGCACCATCCGAGTCCCAACGCCGGGCCCGTGGAGGCCTCGTTCGCCGGGGCGCTCGGGGTGCGGCTGGGCGGGACGCTCTCGTACGGCGGGCGGGTGGAGCACCGGCCCGTGCTGAACACGCGGGGGCGGGCCGTCGGCACGCACGACGTCGAGCGGGTCGTGCGGCTGTCGAAGCGCGTCACCTGGCTCGCGCTCGGGGTGTGCGCGGGCGCGCGGTTGCTGACGAGTGCGCGGTTGTCCAGGAGCGTCCGGTCGCTCGGGAGTGCGCCGTCGCTCAAGGGCGCGCGGTCGCTGAAGAGGGGGAAATGACATGAGCGGTGGGCTTCTCGTCGCCGGTACGACCTCCGACGCCGGCAAGAGCGTCGTGACCGCCGGGATCTGCCGGTGGCTGGTGCGCCAGGGCGTGAAGGTCGCGCCCTTCAAGGCGCAGAACATGTCCCTGAACTCCTTCGTGACGACGGAGGGGGCCGAGATCGGGCGGGCGCAGGCCATGCAGGCGCAGGCCTGCCGCATCGAGCCGACCGCGCTGATGAATCCGGTGCTGCTCAAGCCCGGTGGCGAGCAGAGCAGTCAGGTCGTGCTGCTGGGCAAGCCGGTCGGGGAGCTGAGCGCGCGCGGCTACCACGGCGGCCGGCAGCAGCAGTTGCTCGGGACGGTGCTGGACTGCCTGGAGCAGTTGCGGGGCACGTATGACGCGGTGATCTGTGAGGGGGCCGGTTCTCCCGCCGAGATCAATCTGCGGCGGACGGACATCGTGAACATGGGGATCGCCCGGAACGCCGGGCTGCCCGTGCTCGTGGTCGGCGACATCGACCGGGGCGGGGTGTTCGCCTCGTTCTTCGGGACGGTGGCGCTGCTGTCGCCCGAGGACCAGGCATGTGTCGCCGGGTTCCTCGTCAACAAGTTCCGCGGGGACGTCTCCCTGCTGGAGCCGGGGCTGGACATGCTGCTCGGCCTCACCGGGCGGCGTACGTACGGCGTGCTGCCGTTCCGGCACGGGCTCGGGATCGACGAGGAGGACGGGCTGCGGGTCTCCCTGCGGGGAGCCGTACGGGAGTCCGTGGTCGCCCCGCCGGTCGGCGAGGACGTGCTGCGCGTCGCGGTCTGTGCCGTGCCGCTCATGTCCAACTTCACCGACGTGGACGCCCTGGCCGCCGAACCGGGCGTCGTGGTGCGGTTCGTGGACCGGCCGGAGGAGCTGTCCGACGCCGACCTCGTCATCGTGCCCGGCACCCGGGGGACGGTCCGGGCGCTGGAGTGGCTGCGCGAGCGGGGCCTCGCCGAGGCGCTGGTCCGCAGAGTCGCCGAGCAGCGGCCCGTGCTCGGCATCTGCGGCGGCTTCCAGATCCTCGGCGAGCACATCGAGGACGACGTCGAGAGCCGCAGAGGGCACGTCGACGGGCTCGGGATCCTGCCCGTGCGGGTGCGGTTCGCCCGCGAGAAGACCCTCACCCGGCCGTCCGGTGAGGCCCTCGGGGAACGCGTCGAGGGCTACGAGATCCACCACGGCGTCGCCGACGTCACGGGAGGGACCCCCTTCCTGGACGGCTGCCGGGTCGGCCAGACCTGGGGCACGCACTGGCACGGCTCGCTGGAGTCGGACGGCTTCCGGCGGGCCTTTCTGCGCGAGGTGGCGGCCGCCGCGGGCCGCCGCTTCGTGCCGGCGCCGGACACCTCGTTCGCCGCGCTGCGCGAGGAGCAGCTCGACCGGCTCGGCGACCTGATCGAACAGCACGCGGACACGGACGCGCTGTGGCGGCTCATCGAGTCCGGCGCGCCGCAAGGACTGCCCTTCATTCCACCGGGAGCGCCCGCATGAGCACTGTGTTGTTGTTGTCGACCGCCGACACGGACCTGCTGGCGGCCCGGGCCGCCTCCGGTGCCGACTACCGGATCGGCAACCCGACCCGCGTGGACGTACAGGAGGAGCTTCCGGCCCTGCTGGACGGAGCCGGCATCGCCGTCGTCCGGCTGCTCGGCGGCAAGCGGGCCTGGGAGGACGGGCTGGCCGCGCTGAGGGCCTCCGGCGTCCCCACCGTGCTGCTCGGCGGCGAGGCCGTGCCGGACGCGGAGCTGATGGCCGAGTCGTCCGTCCCGGCCGGTGTCGTCGCGGAGGCGCTGAAGTACCTCGTGGAGGGCGGGCCGGAGAACCTGACCGAACTCGCCCGGTTCCTGTCCGACACCGTGCTCCTGACGGGTGAGGGGTTCGTCGAGCCGCGGAAGATGCCGGAGTACGGCGTCCACGGCGAGCGTGAGCTCGTGCCGGGCCGTCCGACCGTCGGCGTGCTCTTCTACCGGGCCCACGAGCTGAGCGGCAACACCGCCTTCGTCGACACCCTGTGCGACGCGATCGAGGCGCGGGGCGCCAACGCGCTGCCCGTGTACTGCGGTTCGCTGCGCGGGGCGGACGAGGGGCTGTACGAGATCCTCGGGCAGGCCGACGCCCTGGTCGCCACGGTCCTCGCGGCCGGCGGCACCCACGCCTCGCAGGCCTCGGCGGGCGGCGACGAGGAGGCCTGGGACATCGGCGCCCTCGCCGAACTGGACATCCCCGTGCTGCAGGGCCTGTGCCTGACGTCGTCGCGGCAGGCCTGGGCGGACTCGGACGCCGCCCTGTCCCCCATGGACGCCGCGATGCAGGTGGCGATCCCGGAGTTCGACGGGCGCCTGATCACCGTGCCGTTCTCCTTCAAGGAGCAGGGCCCGGACGACGTGCCCGTCTACGTCGCCGACCCGGAGCGCGCGGCACGCGTCGCCGGTATCGCCGTACGGCATGCGCGACTGCGGCACAAGGAGAACGCCGAGAAGAAGCTGGCGCTGGTCTTCACCGCGTACCCGACCAAGCACTCGCGGGTCGGCAACGCGGTCGGGCTGGACACCCCGGCCTCTGCGGTGCGGGTGCTGGACGCGCTGCGGGACGCCGGGTACGTCGTCGAGGGGCATCCGGACGAGGGCGACGAGCTGATCCACCGGCTCATCAGCGCCGGCGGGCACGACGTGGAGTGGCTGACGGAGGAGCAGCTGGCCGCCGCGCCCGCGCGGGTGCCGCTCGCGGACTACCGGGCGTGGTTCGAGAAGCTCGACCCGGAGCTGAAGGACGCCATGACCGAGGCGTGGGGCGAGCCGCCGGGCAGCCTCTACGTCGACGGCGACGACATCGTGCTGGCGTCGCTGCAGTTCGGGAACGTCGTCGTGATGATCCAGCCGCCGCGTGGCTTCGGCGAGAACCCGATCGCGATCTACCACGACCCGGACATGCCGCCGTCCCACCACTACATGGCCGCCTACCGGTGGCTGGAGAACAGTTTCGGCGCGGACGCCATCGTGCACATGGGCAAGCACGGCACCATGGAGTGGCTGCCGGGCAAGGGCCTCGGGCTCAGCGGGGGCTGCGCCCCGGACGCGGTCCTCGGGGAACTGCCGCTGATCTACCCGTTCATCGTCAACGACCCGGGCGAGGGCACCCAGGCCAAGCGGCGCGGGCACGCCACGGTCGTGGACCACCTCGTGCCGCCGATGGCCCGCGCCGACACCTACGGCGACCTGGCCAAGCTGGAGCAGCTCCTCGACGAGTACGCGCTCGTGTCGGACCTGGACCCGACGAAGGCCCCGACCGTGCGCGCCCAGATCTGGACGCTGGTCAAGGCGGCCGAACTCCATCACGACCTGCATGTCGACGAGCAGCCGGACGACGAGGCGTTCGACGAGTTCGTCATGCACATCGACGGCTATCTGTGCGAGATCAAGGACGTGCAGATCCGCGACGGCCTGCACATCCTGGGCGGCGGTCCGGTCGGCGAGCCGCGCGTCAACCTCGTGCTGGCCGTGCTGCGCGCCTCGCAGGTGTGGGGCGGGCAGGCCAATGCGCTGCCGGGCCTGAGGGCGTCGCTGGCGCTGCACTTCGGGCTGGTCGAGAAGGAACTGCTGGCCGAGCCGGGCGCTCCGGTGAAGGTGCCGGTGGAGCTGACGGACCTGGTGGACGGCCCGGCCCGCAGCGCCGCCGACGCGATCGACCTGCTGGAGCAGCTGTGCCGGCGGATCGCGCAGGGCATGGAGGAGCGCGGCTGGGCGGTCGCCGAGAGCGCGCCGCTGGTCCGGGAGGTCCTCGGCACCGAACTTCCCGACGCGGTCGCCGTGCTGGAGTTCGCCTGTTCCGAGGTCGTG
Organism: Streptomyces qaidamensis; assembly: GCF_001611795.1. Taxonomy (NCBI): domain Bacteria; kingdom Bacillati; phylum Actinomycetota; class Actinomycetes; order Kitasatosporales; family Streptomycetaceae; genus Streptomyces; species Streptomyces qaidamensis. Next base: position 2,135,093 of record NZ_CP015098.1, read on the forward strand.
CCCCGGCTGGAGAAGACCACCGACGAGATCGGGCACATCCTGCGGGCGCTGAACGGCGGCTTTGTGCCGGCCGGCCCGTCCGGTTCGCCGACCCGTGGTCTCGTCAACGTCCTGCCGACGGGCCGGAACTTCTACTCCGTCGACCCCAAGGCCATTCCGTCCCGGCTGAGCTGGGAGGTCGGGCAGTCGCTCGCGGACTCGCTGGTGCAGCGGTATCTGCAGGACACCGGTGAGTACCCGAAGTCCGTCGGCCTGACGGTGTGGGGCACCTCCGCGATGCGCACCCAGGGTGACGACATCGCCGAGATCCTGGCGCTGCTGGGCTGCCGGCCGGTGTGGGACGACGCCTCGCGCCGGGTGACCGGGTTCGAGGTGATCCCCCTGGCGGAGCTCGGCCGGCCGCGCATCGACGTGACGGTCCGCATCTCGGGCTTCTTCCGGGACGCGTTCCCGCACGTGGTGGGGCTGATCGACGACGCCGTACGCACGGTCGCCGACCTGGACGAGCCGGCCGAGTCCAACCACGTCCGGGCCCACGCCGACCAGGACACCGCAGAGCACGGCGACCGCCGCCGGGCCACGGCCCGCATCTTCGGCTCCAAGCCGGGGGCGTACGGGGCCGGTCTGCTGCCGCTGATCGACGCCCGCAACTGGCGTTCCGACGCGGACCTCGCCGAGGTGTACGCGGTGTGGGGCGGTTACGCCTACGGCCGGGGGCTCGACGGGCGGGCCGCGCGCGGGGACATGGAGACGGCGTTCAAGCGGATCGCCGTCGCCGCGAAGAACGTCGACACCCGCGAGCACGACCTGGTCGACGCCGACGACTACTTCCAGTACCACGGCGGCATGGTCGCCATGGTGCGGCACCTGACGGGCGCGAGCCCCGAGGCGTACGTCGGTGACTCGGCCACCCCGGACCAGGTGAAGACCCGCACGCTCGGCGAGGAGACCCACCGTGTCTTCCGCGCCCGGGTGGTCAACCCGCGCTGGATGGCGGCCATGCGGCGGCACGGCTACAAGGGCGCCTTCGAGATGGCGGCGACCGTGGACTACCTGTTCGGGTACGACGCCACGGCCGGGGTCGTGGACGACTGGATGTACGAGAAGCTCAGCGCCGAGTACGTCTTCGACCCGGAGAACCGGGACTTCATGAAGAAGTCCAACCCGTGGGCGCTGCGCGGCATCACCGAGCGGCTGCTGGAGGCCGCAGAGCGCGGACTGTGGGCCGAGCCGGACGCGGAGACGCTGGAGCGGCTGCGCGCCACCTATCTGGAACTCGAAGGCGACTTGGAGGGCGACGAGAAGTGACCACCCCCTTTCCGTTCACGGCCGTCGTGGGCCAGGACGACCTGCGGCTCGCGCTGCTGCTGAACGCCGTGTCCCCGGCGGTCGGCGGTGTGCTGGTGCGCGGCGAGAAGGGCACGGCCAAGTCGACCGCGGTGCGGGCGCTGGCGGCGCTGCTGCCGGCGGTCCCGGTCGTCCCGGGATGCCGTTTCTCGTGCGATCCCGCCTCCCCTGACCCTGGGTGCCCGGACGGACCCCACGAGGCCGGCGGCGGTGCCGAGCGGCCCGCCCGCATGGTCGAACTGCCCGTCGGCGCCTCGGAGGACCGGCTGGTCGGCGCGCTGGACATCGAGCGGGCCCTCTCCGAGGGCGTGAAGGCCTTCGAGCCGGGCCTGCTCGCCGACGCGCACCGCGGGATCCTCTACGTCGACGAGGTGAACCTCCTCCACGACCACCTGGTCGACCTGCTGCTGGACGCCGCCGCGATGGGCGCCTCGTACGTCGAGCGCGAGGGCGTCTCCGTGCGGCATGCGGCCCGTTTCCTGCTCGTCGGCACCATGAACCCCGAAGAGGGCGAGCTGCGGCCGCAGTTGCTCGACCGGTTCGGGCTGACCGTGGAGGTCGCGGCCTCGCGGGAGCCGGACCAGCGGGTGGAGGTCGTGCGCAGGCGGCTGGCCTACGACGACGATCCGGCCGGGTTCGCGGCCCGGTGGGCCGAGGAGGAGGCGGCAGTACGGGCGCGGATCGTCGCCGCTCGGGAGCTGCTGCCGTCCGTGCGGCTGGGCGACGGGGCGCTGCGGCAGATCGCGGCGACCTGTGCGGCCTTCGAGGTGGACGGCATGCGCGCCGACATCGTGATGGCGCGGACCGCCACCGCCCTGGCGGCCTGGGCCGGGCGTACGGACGTGCTCGCGGAGGACGTCCGGCAGGCGGCGCTGCTCGCGCTGCCGCACCGGCGGCGGCGCAACCCCTTCGACGCGCCGGGACTCGACGAGGACAAACTGGACGAGACCCTGGAGGAGTTCGGCGGCTCGGACGACGACGATCCGGACCCGGACGCCGGTCCTGACGGGCCCGGCGGGGGCGGCGGGGGCGGCGGTCAGCCCGAGCCGGACGACGCGCCCCAGGGCGACGGTGACACCGCGGCCCGGCCCGAGGCCGGTGAGGACGGTCAGCCGCAGCCCTCGGGCGCCGGCGAGCAGTCGGCCGCACGGGCCTCCGAGCCGTTTCGCACGAAGGTGCTGAGCGTGCCCGGCATCGGCGAGGGTGCCGCCGGGCGGCGGTCCCGGGCACGGACCGAGCACGGCCGGACGACCGGGGCCCGGCGGCCCCGGGGCGCCCTCACCAAGCTGCACCTGGCGGCGACCGTGCAGGCGGCGGCCCCGCACCAGCGGGCGCGCGGACGGTCCGGGACCGGCCTGGTCGTGCGCCGGGACGATCTGCGGCAGGCGACCCGCGAGGGGCGCGAGGGCAATCTCGTGCTGTTCGTCGTGGACGCCTCCGGGTCGATGGCGGCACGGCAGCGGATGAGTGCCGTGAAGGGGGCCGTGCTGTCGCTGCTGCTGGACGCCTACCAGCGGCGCGACAAGGTGGGCCTGGTGACCTTCCGCGGTACGGGCGCGGACGTCGCGCTGCCGCCGACCTCGTCGGTGGACGCGGCGGCGGCCCGGCTGGAGACGCTGCCGACGGGCGGGCGTACACCGCTCGCGGCGGGGCTGCTGCGCGCCCACGACGTGCTGCGCGTGGAGCGGCTGCGGGACCCCGCGCGGCGGCCGCTGGTCGTCCTGGTGACGGACGGGCGCGCCACCGGCGGCCCGGAGCCGGTCGCCCTGGCCGGGCGTGCGGCACGGCTGTTCGCGGCCGACGGGGTCGCCTCGGTCGTCGTGGACTGCGAGTCGGGGCCGGTACGGCTCGGGCTCGCCGGGCAGCTCGCGGGTGAACTGGGCGGTACGGCCGTGACATTGGACGAGCTGCGCGCGGACAGCATCGCCGGGCTCGTGAAGGACGTGCGCAGGAGGGCCGCGTAATGCCGCAGGGACAGCCGAGTGTGGTGCCGGACGACGGACTGACCACACGGCAGCGCCGGAACCGGCCACTGGTCGTCGTCCACACGGGCGTCGGCAAGGGCAAGTCCACCGCCGCCTTCGGGCTCGCGCTGCGCGCCTGGAACCAGGGGTGGCCGATCGGGGTGTTCCAGTTCGTCAAGTCGGCGAAGTGGAAGGTCGGCGAGGAGAACGCGCTGCGGGTGCTCGGCGCCTCCGGCGAGGGCGGGTCCGTCGACTGGCACAAGATGGGCGAGGGCTGGTCCTGGGTGCAGCGCGATGCCCAGATGGACAACGAGGAGAAGGCCCGGGAGGGCTGGGAGCAGGTCAAGCGGGACCTGGCGGCCGAGACGTACAAGCTGTACGTGCTCGACGAGTTCGCGTACCCGATGCACTGGGGGTGGGTCGACACCGGCGAGGTGATCGACGTCCTGCGCAATCGGCCCGGCACCCAGCACGTGGTCATCACCGGACGGAACGCACCCGGGCACCTCGTGGACTTCGCCGACCTCGTGACCGACATGTCCAAGGTCAAGCATCCGATGGACGCGGGCCAGAAGGGCCAGAGGGGCATCGAGTGGTGAGTGCCTCCGTCCCTCGGCTGGTCATCGCCGCGCCCTCCTCGGGCAGCGGCAAGACCACCGTCGCCACGGGGTTGATGGCCGCGTTCGCCGCGCGGGGGCTCGCCGTGTCCCCGCACAAGGTCGGGCCGGACTACATCGACCCCGGGTACCACGCGCTCGCGACCGGGCGCGCGGGACGGAACCTCGACGCGTACCTGTGCGGACCCGAGCTGGTCGGGCCGTTGTTCCTGCACGGGGCACAGGGGTGTGACATCGCCGTCGTCGAAGGCGTGATGGGGCTGTACGACGGGGCAGCGGGCGAGGGAGAGCTGGCGTCGACGGCGCATGTCGCGAAGCTGCTGCGGGCGCCGGTGGTGCTGGTCGTGGACGCGTCGTCGCAGTCGCGGTCGGTGGCGGCGCTGGTGCACGGGTTCGCCTCCTGGGACCCGGAGGTGCGGGTCGGGGGCGTGATCCTGAACAAGGTCGCCTCGGACCGGCACGAGGAACTGCTGCGGGAGGCGCTGGAGCAGGCCGGGGTGCCGGTGCTCGGGGTGCTGCGGCGGGCTCCGCAGGTGGACACGCCGTCGCGGCATCTGGGGCTGGTGCCGGTCGCCGAGCGGCACGCTGCCGCGGTGGAGGCGGTGGCGGCGATGGGGGCGCAGGTCTCCGAGGGTTGTGATCTGGACGCGTTGGCGGGACTGGCGCGGAGTGCCGGTGCGTTGTCGGGTGCGGCCTGGGACGCGGCCGAGGTCGTTTCCTCGCCCCCGCCTCCCCTGCCCTTCCCGTCCTCCGGGGGCTCCGCCCCTTCGACCCTGCCGGAGGGCGGAGCCCCTCGGACCCCCGGTCGGCCTGAACGGCCTCGTCCTCAAACGCCGGACCGGCTGGTTGTCGCCGTCGCCGGGGGTGAGGCGTTCACCTTCTCCTACGCCGAGCACACCGAGCTGCTCGCCGCCGCCGGGGCCGAGGTCGTCACCTTCGACCCCCTGCGGGACGAGGAACTGCCGGACGGGACCGCCGGGTTGGTGATCGGGGGCGGGTTCCCCGAGGTGTACGCCGCCGAGCTGTCCGCGAACGAGCCGCTGCGCAAGGCCGTCGCCGCCCTGGCGGAGAGCGGTGCTCCCGTCGCCGCCGAGTGTGCCGGGCTGCTGTATCTGTGCCGGGAGCTGGACGGGCTGCCGATGTGCGGGGTGCTGGACGCCGGGGCGCGGATGAGCGAGCGGCTCACGCTGGGCTACCGGGACGCCGTCGCCATCGGTGACAGTGTGCTCGCGGCAGCCGGGACCCGGATGCGGGGGCACGAGTTCCACCGGACCGTCGTGGAGCCCGGCTCGGGAGCGGAACCCGCCTGGGGGGTCCGCGCTCCCCGGCCGCGGGTCGAAGGTTTCGTACAGCGCGGTGTGCACGCGAGTTATCTGCACACGCACTGGGCGTCCGAGCCCGGTGTCGCCCGTCGGTTCGTGGAGAGGTGCCGGACGTCATGAGCAGCAGGCTGGTCGGAGTCGGGGTGGGCCCCGGGGATCCGGAGCTGGTGACCGTCAAGGGCGTCAACGCCCTGCGGGAGGCCGATGTCGTGGTGGTCCCCGTGATGGACAGCGGGGAACGCGGCCGGGCCGAGGCGACCGTGTTGCACTACGTGCCCGAGGAGAAGGTCGTCCGGGTCGTGTTCGCCCTGAACGAGCGCAGCGACCGGGGGCGGCGCGAAGCCGCCTGGGACGCGGCCGGGGACCGGGTCGCCGAACTGCTGCGGCGGCACGCGTCGGTGGCCTTCGCGACCATCGGGGACCCCAACGTGTACTCGACGTTCACCTACCTCGCGCAGACCATCGCCGAGCTCGTGCCGGGGACCGTCGTCGAGACCGTGCCCGGGATCACCGCCATGCAGGACCTCGCCGCCCGGTCGGGGGCCGTGCTGACCGAGGGCACCGAGCCGCTCACGCTCGTGCCCGTCACCGCCGGGGCGGCCGTGCTGAAGGACGCCCTGGCCGGGCCCGGGACCGTGGTCGCCTACAAGTTCGGGCGGCAGGCGCACGAGGTCGCCGAGGCGCTGCGGGAGACCGGGCGGCTCGCCGACGCCGTGTGGGGATCGGCGCTGGGACTGCCGGAGGAGTCCGTACGTCCCGCCGCCGAGCTCGACGACACACCCCTGCCCTATCTGTCGACGCTCATCGCACCCGCCCGGCGCGAGGGCGGCCGGGGCGGAAAGCTCTGACGCACCCCGCCCGCCGTCGCCCCGCCCCCCTTCACCCCCTGTACGAGAGGACCCATCCCATGGCCGACGCCCCCGCCGGCAAAGTGACCTTCGTCGGCGCCGGCCCCGGCGCCGCCGACCTGCTGACGTTTCGTGCCGCCCGCGCCATCGCCGAGGCCGACGTCGTGATCTGGGCGGCCAGCCTGGTCCAGGAGGAGGTCCTGGAGCACGCCCGTGAGGACGCGGAGATCCTCGACTCGGCGACCATGTCCCTGGAGGACGTCGTCGCCGTGTACGAGCGGGCCCGGGGCGAGGGGCTCAAGGTCGCCCGTATCCACTCCGGTGACCCGGCCCTGTGGGGCGGCACGCAGGAGCAGGTCGACCGGTGTGCCGAGCTCGGCATCGCCACCGAGATCGTGCCCGGGGTGTCCTCCTTCTCGGCCGTCGCGGCGCTCGCCCAGCGCGAGCTGACCATCCCGGAGGTCGCGCAGTCGGTCGTGCTGACCCGGCTCGGCGGCGGCAAGACGCCGATGCCGCCCGGGGAGGAGGTCCGGGAGTTCGCCAAGCACGGCACCACCATGGCGGTGTTCCTCTCCGCCGCCCGCAGCGGCCAGCTCGTGCGGGAGCTGCTGGAGGGCGGCTACCCGACGACGACCCCGGTCGTGGTGGCGTACCAGGCGACCTGGCCGGAGGAGCTGATCGTCAAGTGCACGATCGGCACGCTGGAGGAGACGGTCAAGGAGCACAAGCTCTGGAAGCACACCCTGTTCCTGGTCGGCCCGGCGCTCGACGCGCACGGCACGCGCTCGCACCTGTACCACCCGGGGCACTTCCACGGGTACCGCAAGGCCGACCCGCAGGCCCGGCGGGCCCTGCGCGAGCGGGGGGCGAGTACGTGATCACGGTGGTCGGCACGGGGACGGGGGCGGCGCCTTCCGACGACGTCCTCGCCGGTGCCGGGCTGGTCGTGGGCGGGCGGCGGCACCTCGACGCCGCAGGGTTGCCCGGGACGGCGGAGCGGGTCGTGCTCGGGCCTCTCGCGCCGGCTCTGGACACCATCGGCGAGTACGTCGCGAAGGACCGTCCCGTCCTGGTGCTGGCCTCCGGGGACCCCGGGTTCTTCGGGATCGTGCGGGTGCTGGCCGAGCGGTTCGGGCCGGAGCGGCTGGATGTGCGGCCCGGCGTGTCGTCGGTCGCCGCCGCGTTCGCGCGGATCGGGCTGCCGTGGGACGACGCCGTGGTGGTGAGCGCCCACGGGCGGGAGCTGCGGACAGCCGTCAACGTGTGCCGGGCGCAGGCGAAGACGGCCGTGCTGACCGGGCCGGGCGCGGGTCCGGCGGAGCTGGGTGCCGCCTTGCGGGGCGCGGCGCGGGTGCTGGTCGTCGCCTCCGGTCTCGGCTCGGAGGCGGAGCGCGTGGAGCGGGTGACGCCCGCCGAGGCCGCCGCCCGCGACTGGGGTACGGCGGTGAACGTGGTGCTGTGCCTGGACGAGGCGCGGGCGCTCGGCGCCGTGCGGACGGTCGCGGGGCCGGGTGAGCGGCCCGCCGGCTGGGCCCTGGAGGAGGCGGAGTTCGCCCACCGGGACTCGATGATCACCAAGTTCGAGGTGCGGGCGCTGGCCCTGGCCAGGCTGGGGCCGCGCCCCGGCGACCTGGTGTGGGACGTGGGCGCGGGCTCGGGGTCCGTGGCCGTGGAGTGCGCGCGGCTCGGTGCGGCCGTGACCGCCGTGGAGAAGACCGCGGACGGGGTCGAGCGGGTCCGCGCCAACGCCGCCGCGCACGGAGTGGACGTGCGGGTGGTGCACGGCGTGGCGCCCGACGCGCTGGCGGATCTCGCCGAGGCCCCGGACGCCGTGTTCGTCGGGGGCGGCGGGCGCGAACTGCCCGCCGTGGTCGCCGCGTGCGCGCGGCGCGCCCGGCGCACGGTGGTCGTCGCCATGGCGGCGCTCGACCGGGTGCCGGCGGCGCGCGAGGCCCTGACGAGCGCCGGTTTCACCTGTGACGGCGTGCTGCTGCAGTCGTCGCGGCTCGCGCCGCTGCCCGGGGACGTGACCCGGCTCGCGGCGACCAACCCCGTTTTCCTGCTGTGGGGCGTCCGGCCCCCGGCAGCTGTCGAAGAAGGAGTCGCTCAGTGATCGGCCTCATTTCCGCCACCGCGGCGGGAGCGGCTGCGCGGGACCGGCTGGCCGCGGCGTGGCCGGACCGCACCCGGGTGTACGAGGGTCCCGTCGGGGACGCCGTACGGGCCGCGTTCGCGCAGTGCGAGCAGCTCGTGTGCTTCCTGGCGACGGGGGCGGTGGTGCGGCTGGTGGCACCGCTGCTGTCCGGCAAGACGGAGGACCCGGGCGTGGTGTGCGTCGACGAGGGCGGGCGGTTCGCCGTGTCCCTGCTGGGCGGGCACGCGGGCGGTGCCAACGAACTGGCCCGCGAGGTGGGTGACCTGCTGGGTGCCGAGCCGGTCGTGACCACGGCCACGGACGCCGTGGACCTGCCGGGCCTGGACACCCTCGGCCTGCCCGTGGAGGGCGATGTCGCCGGGGTGTCGCGGGCGCTGCTGGACGGCGAGGCGGTGGCGCTGCGGGCCGAGGTGGCCTGGCCGCTGCCGCCGCTGCCGGTGACGGACCAGGGGTCGTACACGATCCGGCTGACCGACCGGCTCGTGGAGGCGGCCGAGCGCGAGGTGGTGCTGCGTCCGCCGACGCTGGTCGTCGGGGTCGGGGCCTCCAAGGGCGCCCCCGTCGAGGAGGTCCTCGGACTGGTGGAGGGCGCCCTGCGGGAGGCCGGGCTGTCCGTGGCGTCCGTCGCTCAGCTGGCCACCGTCGACGCCAAGGCCGAGGAGCCCGGCATCGTCGAGACCGCGCGGCGGCTCGGGGTGCCCCTGGTGACGCACTCCGCCGGAGAGCTGGCCGGGGTCGACGTGCCCAACCCGTCCGACGCGCCGCTCGCCGCCGTCGGGACCCCGTCCGTGGCGGAGGCCGCCGCGCTCGTCGGCGGGGGCGAACTCCTCGTCCCCAAGCGGAAGTCGGCCGCGAGCCCGGCCATGGCGACCTGTGCCGTCGTACGGCGGCCCGGGCGCGGGCGGCTCGCGGTGGTCGGGCTCGGGCCGGGCGCGCGGGACCTGCTGACGCCGCGTGCGCAGGCCGAACTGCGGCGGGCTTCCGTGCTCGTCGGGCTCGACCAGTACGTCGAGCAGATCCGCGATCTGCTGCGGCCCGGCACCAGGATCCTGGAGTCGGGGCTCGGGGCCGAGGAGGAGCGGGCGCGCACGGCAGTCGAGGAGGCTCGCAAGGGCCAGGCCGTCGCGCTGATCGGCAGCGGGGACGCGGGCGTCTACGCCATGGCCTCCCCCGCGCTGGCCGAGGCCTCCGACGACATCGACGTGGCCGGAGTGCCCGGGGTGACGGCGGCGCTCGCGGCCGGTGCGATCCTGGGCGCCCCGCTGGGCCACGACCACGTGTCGATCAGCCTGTCCGACCTGCACACGCCGTGGGAGGTCATCGAGCGGCGGGTGCGGGCGGCGGCCGAGGCGGACATCGTGGTCACCTTCTACAACCCGCGCTCACGCGGCCGCGACTGGCAGCTCCCCAAGGCTCTGGGCATCCTCGCCGAGCACCGGACACCGCAGACGCCGGTCGGGGTGGTGCGCAACGCCTCCCGTCCGGACGAGTCCAGCCGGCTCACCACCCTGGGCGCGCTCGACCCGGCGACGGTCGACATGATGACGGTCGTGACCGTGGGCAACACGGCGACCAGGGACATCGCGGGGCGCATGGTGACCCCGCGCGGCTACCGCTGGCAGGCGGCGCAGGAGGGCTCCGAGTGAACCGTGTCGTCCATCCCATCGAGGTGGAGTCCTACCGACGGCTGCGCGCCCGGCTGGACACCTCGCACTTCCCGCCGCTGACCCGGGCGGTCGTGGAGCGGGTCATCCACTCCGCCGCCGACCTCGACTACGCCTCCGACCTCGTCATGGACGAGGCCGACCTGGAGAAGGCGCACGCGGCGCTGCACACCGGGGCGCCCGTGGTCGTGGACGTGGCGATGGTCGGCGCCGGCATCACGCGGCGCGAGACCGTCTGCCGCCTCGGGGACGCTCAGGCCGGTCCCGGGCTGACCCGGTCCGCGCACGCCATCCGGCTCGCCCACGAGCAGGTCGGCCCCGGGGCCCTCTGGGTGATCGGCAACGCGCCGACCGCGCTGGAGGAGCTGCTGACGCTCGACGCCGACCCCGCGCTCGTCATCGGGCTGCCCGTCGGGTTCGTCGGAGCCGTCGAATCGAAGGCCGCGCTGCGCGAGAGCGGCCTGCCCGCCGTGAGCAACGTGTCCGAGAAGGGCGGGTCGGCGGTCGCCGCCGCCGCGCTCAACGCCCTGCTGTACCACCCCACTTCCGCCGAGGAGAAACTGTGACCACCCCGCCCGCCCTGCTCATCGCCGGCCACGGCACCCGGGACGACGCCGGAGCCGAGGCGTTCCGCGACTTCGTACGGCAGCTGGGGGCCCGGCACCCCGAACTGCCCGTCGCGGGCGGCTTCATCGAGCTGTCCCCGCCGCCGCTGGGCGAGGCCGTCACCGAACTGGTCGAGCAGGGCGTGCGACGCTTCGCGGCAGTCCCGCTGATGCTGGTGTCCGCCGGGCACGCCAAGGGCGACATCCCGGCGGCCCTGGCCCGCGAGAAGGAGCGGCATCCGGGCATCTCCTACACCTATGGGCGTCCGCTCGGCCCGCACCCGGCGCTGCTGAACGTGCTGGAGCGGCGGCTGGACGAGGCCCTGGGGTCCGCGGGCCGCACGCCCGGGGACCGTTCCGACGTGACGGTGCTGCTGGTGGGGCGCGGCTCCACGGACCCGGACGCCAACGCCGAGGTGCACAAGGCGGCCCGGCTGCTGTGGGAGGGGCGCGGGTACGCGGGTGTCGAGACGGCGTTCGTGTCACTGGCGGCGCCGGACGTGCCGAGCGGGCTCGACCGCTGCGTGCGGCTGGGCGCGCGCCGGATCGTCGTCCTGCCCTACTTCCTGTTCACGGGCATCCTGCCGGACCGGGTGCGGCACCAGACGGAGGGCTGGGCGGCCGCCCACCCGGAGGCCGAGGTGCTGTCGGCCGACGTCATCGGGCCGGAGCCGGAGCTGCTGGACCTGGTGTGGGAGCGGTACGAGGAGGCCGTCAAGGGCGATCTGCGGATGAACTGCGACTCGTGCGTGTACCGCATCGCGCTGCCGGGCTTCGAGGACAAGGTGGGCATGCCGCAGCAGCCGCACTTCCACCCGGACGACGACGACCACCACGGGCACGGGCACCACCACCACGGCGCTCACTCGCATGCGCACTGAGAGCGGGCACGATCTGCGTCACCACGGGGACGCGGAGGTCCGTGACGACGGCCGGGCGCTCGTCGACCTGGCCGTGAACGTCCGCGCGGACACGCCGCCCGTCTGGCTGCGGGAGCACATCGCCGCGTCCCTCGGCGGGCTCGCGGCCTACCCCGACGGGCGTGCCGCGCGGGCGGCGGTGGCCGCGCGGCACGGACTGCCGGTGGAGCGGGTGCTGCTGACGGCGGGTGCGGCGGAGGCGTTCGTGCTGCTGGCGCGGGCGCTGAAGGTGCGGCGGCCGGTCGTCGTCCACCCTCAGTTCACGGAGCCGGAGGCGGCGCTGCTGGATGCCGGACACGCCGTCGGCCGGGTGCTGCTGCGGGAGGAGGACGGTTTCCGCCTGGACCCGGCGGCCGTCCCCGAGGACGCGGACCTGGTGGTCATCGGCAACCCGACGAACCCGACGTCGGTGCTGCACCCGGCGGACGCGATCGCCTCACTCGCCCGGCCCGGGCGGGTGCTGGTGGTGGACGAGGCGTTCATGGACGCGGTGCCGGGCGAGAGCGAGGCCCTGGCCGGCCGCGTCGATGTGCCCGGCCTGGTGGTGCTGCGCAGCCTGACCAAGACGTGGGGGCTGGCCGGGCTGCGGATCGGGTACGTGCTGGCGGCGCCCGAGACCGTCGAGGACCTTCAGCGGGCGCAGCCGCTGTGGCCGGTGTCGACCCCGGCACTGGCCGCGGCCGAGGCGTGCGTGGGGCCACGGGCGCTGGCGGAGGCGGCGCACGCGGCGCACCGCATCGCGGCGGACCGCGCGCACCTGCTGGCGGGCCTCGCCCGCTTCGCCCCGGCCGGGCTGCGGGTGGCCGGGCCCGCGCGGGGCCCGTTCGTCCTGGTCCGCGTGGAGCGGGCCTCCGCGGTCCGCCGGCACCTGCGCGACCTCGGCTACGCCGTGCGGCGCGGCGACACGTTCCCCGGCCTGGACGAGGAGTGGCTCCGACTGGCGGTACGGGACCGCGGGACGACCGACGGTTTCCTGCGGGCGCTGGAGTCGGCGCTGCAGCGCTGAGACCCGGGGTCCGTCTGGGCACCGGAACAGGCCTGACGGCACTGGGAGCCGGGTGTCGGCGCTGCAGCATTGAGACCCAGGACCCATCTGGGCACCAGAACAAGCCTGACGGCACTGGAAGCCGGGTGTCGGCACTGCAGCATTGAGACCCAGGACCCATCTGGGCACCAGAACAAGCCTGACGGCACTGGAAGCCGGGTGTCGGCACTGCAGCATTGAGCCCCAGGACCCATCTGGGCACCAGAACAAGCCTGACGGCACTGGAAGCCGGGTGTCAGCGCTGCAGCATTGAGACCCGGGGTCCGTCTGGGCACCAGAACAGGCCTGACCGGGGACCAGGGTTTCGCGCGGGCGCCCGGGCCAGGAGCACCGAGGCTTGGCGCCCCGCCGGTACTTGGGGCCAGGAGCGCAGAGGCCTGGGGCCCGAGCGGGCGCTGGGCCCTGCCCAGGAGCACCGCAGCCCCGGCGCGACTTGATCGGACCAGGAGCGCTGAGACCCGCGGCCGGGACCTGAACCGGCCGAAGCGCCGCGACCCCGAATCCTGCGCGCGCAGCAAGCCCCACAGCACCGCCAACCGGGGCGGTCCCAAGCGGGCCCTGAACCTGGCCCCGGAACACCGAGGCCCCGGGCCCGCCGGAACCCGACCAGGCCGAGGTACTGAGGCCCCGAATCCTGCGGGCCCCGGCGCATCCGGGACCCGAACCCCTCCAGCCCCCGCCTGTGCCCCCTCCGGGGATCAGCCCCTGCGGCGGGCCAGGGCCACCGCTCCCCCGCCCGCTGCGAGCAGGACGACGGCGGCGCCCACGACGTACGGCGTGGTCGAGCTGCCGCCCGTCTCGGCCAGGCCGGACTCCGCGGCTGCTCCTTGGGGTCTGACGTCGGCGGGCGGGGCGGACGGCTCGGCCGGGGGGTGTGCCGCGACCTCGGGCCGGGGGGTCTTGCAGGTCGCCTCGGCCAGGGTGACGGTGCCGTCGACCTCGGCGACGTTCAGCTTCGCGGGGTTGACGGACACCGTGAGTTCGAGGGCGGTGGCGGCGGCCGTCCGGGCCGTGGTCCGGGTACTGGAGAGGTCCAGGCGCACCTCGCCCACGCCCGGCACCTTGACGTCCGTCGGGCCGCCGGCGGACAGGGCCACGCGCTTTCCGAGCACGGTCACCGAGCCGGGCATGCCGGTCGTGGCGAACGGTTTCTGCCCGACCTCGCAGGTGGCCCTGGCCGTGACCTGCTCGACCTCGATCAAGGACAGCAGCGGCAGGCCGGGGACGTGGAGGCGGGCCTTCACCAGGGTGGTGGCCCCCTCGGCCTTCGTGGCGGTCGCCGTGGCTCTCGCCTCGGCCACCTCCGCACGCAGCACGCTGAAGGGCCGGCCGCCGTCCACCGCGTCGAGGGTGGCCGTCAGGGTGGTCTTCTCGGCGCTCCGCGGGGCCCGGACGTCGTTGAGGGAGACGGCGAGGGGGACGTTCACCGACTTGTTCAGCAGGGAGACGTCCAGGCCGGTGCGCAGGACGACGGCGCTCGCGCGGCCGTGGTCGCCGGTGGCGTGCGCCGGGCTCACGCCGGTCAGTGCCACGGGCCCGGCGGCGAGGGCCGTGGCGCTCGCGACGGTCGCCAGCCGGCGTGCGGACATGCGGAAGGAAGGGCTGCTCACGGTGGGGACTCCAGGGGAGACAGGCTCGGGACCCGGAAAGAATCGCCGCACCGCGCGTACGGCGTCAGCGATCTGACGTCGCTTCACTCCAACGTGGCGAGACCGGGGATCCATTCGAATCCCGCGGCACAGGCGTTCCCCGCCGCCACCGGGCTACCCGACCACGCGCCCGTTCAGCACCACCCGGCGCGGCGACGCCAGCACCCGTACGTCGGCCCGCGGGTCCTCGTCGTAGACGACGAGGTCGGCCGGGGCGCCCTCGTCCAGGCCGGGGCGGCCGAGCCAGCGGCGGGCCGCCCAGGTGCCCGCGGCGAGCGCCTCGACGGGCGGGATGCCGGCGGTGACGAGTTCGCCGACCTCGGCCGCGGCCAGGCCGTGCGCGAGGCCACCGCCGGCGTCGGTGCCGACGAAGACCGGGATCCCGGCGTCGTAGGCGCCCCGGACGGTGTCGTAGCGGCGTTCGTGGAGCCTGCGCATATGGGCCGACCAGCGGGGGAACTTGCTCTCCCCGCCGTCCGCGAGCTGCGGGAACGTCGCGATGTTGACCAGGGTCGGGACGATGGCGACGCCGCGTTCGGCGAACAGCGGGACGAGGTCCTCGGTCAGGCCCGTCGCGTGTTCGATGCAGTCGATGCCCGCCTCGACGAGGTCCTTGAGGGAGTCCTCCGCGAAGCAGTGCGCGGTCACCCGCGCGCCGAGGCGGTGGGCCTCGGCGATCGCCGCCTCGACGGCCCCGCGGGGCCAGCAGGCCGACAGGTCGCCGAGGTCGCGGTCGATCCAGTCGCCGACCAGCTTGACCCAGCCGTCGCCGCGCCGGGCCTCCTGGGCGACATAGGCGACCAGGTCCTCCGGCTCGATCTCCCAGGCGTAGTTGCGGATGTAGCGGCGGGTGCGGGCGATGTGCCGCCCTGCGCGGATGATCTTCGGCAGGTCCTCGCGGTCGTCGATCCAGCGGGGGTCGGAGGGCGAGCCGGCGTCACGGATGAGGAGAGTGCCCGCGTCCCGGTCGGTCAGGGCCTGCTTCTCCGCGACGTCCTGGGGGACCGGTCCGTGCCGGTCGAGTCCGACGTGGCAGTGCGCGTCGACGAGGCCGGGCAGGGCCCAGCCGACGACCGTGCGGACGTCGCGGGCGCCGGCGGGACGGTCGTAGGAGATGCGGCCGTCGACCATCCACAGCTCGTCCCGGACCTCCTCGGGCCCGACGAGCACCCGCCCCTTCACGTGCAGCACCGTGCGATCGCTCATGCACCGCACCTTAGTGAGCCGGCCGCCCGGCCTCGAAAGGGGCCGGTGTCCGGGGGACGGGCCGCGCGGGGGCGCGAGGGCCGCCGGTTACCCTCGATGCGATCGAACCTGTGAGTGAAGAGAGCCCCACCGTGACGCATCCGTTTCTGGACCTGGCCCCGCTCGGCGCGGACCGCTTCGCCGCGATCGAGGACCGTGTGGCGCGGCTGCTGAGCACCGAGCAGGACGTCGTGATCATGCAGGGCGAGGCGTTGCTGCCGCTGGAGGGCGCGATCCGCGCCGCGGCCGGTCCCGGCACGACGGCGCTGAACGTCATCACGGGGCCCTACGGGCAGACCTTCGGCGACTGGCTGCGGGACTGCGGCGCCACGGTGATCGACCTGGCGGTGCCCTTCCACACGGCGGTGACGGCCGAGGAGATCAGGCAGGCCTTCGCCGAGCACCCGCAGATCGACTTCGTGTCGCTGGTGCACGCGGAGGCGGCGACCGGCAACACCAACCCGGTCGCGGAGATCGGCGAGATCGTGAGGGCCCACGGGGCGCTGTTCTACCTGGACGCCGTGGCGTCGATCGGGGCCGAGCCGGTGCTGCCGGACGCGTGGGGCGTGGATCTGTGCGTGATCGGCGCGCAGAAGGCGATGGGCGGTCCGGCCGGGGTGTCGGCGGTGTCCGTGAGCGAGCGGGCCTGGGCGCGGATGGCCGCCAACCCGAAGGCTCCGCGCCGGTCGTACCTGTCGCTCCTCGACTGGAAGGAGCGGTGGATCGACGGCGGCCGCAGGGCGCTGCTGCACGCGCCCGCGCAACTGGAGATGCTGGCGCTGGAGGCGTGCGTGGAGCGGATCGAGGCAGCGGGAGCGGAGGCCGTGATGGCCCGGCACGCGTCCGCCGCGGCGGCGACCCGGGCCGGTGCGGTCGCGCTCGGTGGCGGTCTGGAGCCGTATGTGTACGAGGCCCGGGACGCGGCGCCCGTCGCCACGACGCTGCGGGCGCCCTCCGGGCTGGTGGCGTCGGAGCTGGTCCGGCGGGCGCTGGAGGCGGATCCGGCCGTGCCGTTGGCCGCGGGCGGGGGTGCGCTGGCCAAGGAGATGATCCGGGTCAACCACTACGGCGCGGACGCGACGCCGGGCGCGGTGCGGGCGAGTCTGGCGGCGCTGGGCGTGGCGCTCTCCGAGCAGGGGCTGTCGGTGGATGTGGAGGCGGCGCTGCGGGCCGTCGAGGGGGCGTGGAGGTAGTCGTCTGGCCGGGGTTCGTTCCTCGCCCCCGCCGGCGCCGGGCCGGACGGGCTGAAAGACACCGGTCGGCGCCGACGGCCGGCGAGCGATGTCAGTGACGCATGCCATGCTCCCGGCATGACCGACACACGCGCCGAAGCATCCCCGACCCTTCCCGACGGCCGCCCCGTCCCGCATCTGACCGGTGACGAGCGCGCCATGCTGGAGAGCTGGCTGGACTTCCACCGGGCCACGCTGGAGCTGAAGTGCGCCGGTCTGGACGACGCGCAGGTGCGGGTCGCTGCGGCCGAGCCGTCGTCGCTGACCCTGCTCGGGCTGGTGCAGCACCTCGCCGAGGTCGAGCGGAACTGGTTCCAGCGGGTGGCCGGCGGGGTGGCCGTGGCGCCCGTGTTCGAGGACGCGACTGGCTACTCGCTCGATCCGGCGCGCGGGCTCGACGCGGCGCTCGGAATCTGGCGGCGGGAGATCGCGCGGGGGCGGGAGCTGTGCGCCGGGCTGCCGCTGGACCACATCGGGCGGGTCGCCGAGGGGCCGGTGCCCGGGATGGAGGTCAGTCTGCGCTGGGTGCTCATCCACATGATCGAGGAGTACGCGCGGCACAACGGTCACGCCGATCTCCTGCGGGAACGTATCGACGGAGTGACCGGGGCCTGAATTCCCCGTGCTTTCCGTGATATCTCACATGTAAGCTGGCACACAATTAATGAATTCTTTCATGAACGGCTTCCCGTATTCTTCTGCCCGCTTTTCCCGTTCCTAAACGCGCAGATTTTGAGGACGCTCGGAGGGGAAATTCCGACACCCCCCGCAAGGTCCACGCAGCTGTGACGCGTTACACACTGTGACCACTTTGCCCGGGAATTACCGGACAATACCGGGCATCCTGCTGCCTTGATACGTGAACCCTCGCGCTCGCGCGATAACACAGACGGGGCCCATATGTAACCCTCATCGGCGATGCAATTTTGAATTTCGCTGGGTAAGTTCAATTCGCATGACTGCCGTACAAGCAGATCCGCAAATCGACCGCCCCACGGTGGCTGACGGAGCCGCACTCTGGCGGATGGCGAAGGACTCGAAGGTTCTCGACCTGAACTCGTCCTACAGCTATCTGCTGTGGTGTCGGGACTTCGCCGCCACCTCGGCCGTCGCCCGCGACGCGCAGGGCGAGCCGATGGGTTTCATCACCGGGTACGTGCGGCCGGACAGCCCGCACACCCTGCTGGTCTGGCAGGTGGCGGTGGACGAGGCCCACCGCGGGCGCGGACTGGCCGCCGCGCTGCTCGACGGCCTGGTCGCACGGACCACGACCGAGCTGGAGGTGACGACGGTGGAGACCACCATCACCCCGGGCAACACCGCCTCGGAGCGCCTGTTCACGTCGTTCGCCGAGCGTCACGGCGCCCGGCTGGAGCGCGAGGTGCTGTTCGACACGGGCCTGTTCCCCGACGGGCCGCACGACGCAGAGGTGCTGTACCGCATCGGCCCGCTGCCCCACTGAGACTTCCCGCCCCACCCCACTCCCGCAGACTTCCCCCACGTACCGAGGAGCGATTCGTCGTGACCATCACCCAGCCCGACCTGAGCGTCTTCGAGACCGTCGAGTCCGAGGTGCGCAGTTACTGCCGCGGCTGGCCCACCGTCTTCGACCGTGCGGTGGGCAGCCGCATGTACGACGAGGACGGCCATGAGTACCTCGACTTCTTCGCCGGAGCCGGGTCACTGAACTACGGGCACAACAACCCGGTCCTGAAAC
Source organism: Streptomyces qaidamensis (assembly GCF_001611795.1). Lineage (NCBI taxonomy): Bacteria > Bacillati > Actinomycetota > Actinomycetes > Kitasatosporales > Streptomycetaceae > Streptomyces > Streptomyces qaidamensis. The sequence goes on from NZ_CP015098.1 coordinate 2,153,423, forward strand.
GCGCGCTGATCGACTACCTGGAGCGCGACGGCGTCACGCACGGGCTCGACATGTCGACCACCGCCAAGCGCACGTTCCTTGAGGCCTTCCAGAACCTGCTGCTGCGCCCGCGCGACCTGCCGTACAAGGTCATGTTCCCCGGCCCGACCGGCACCAACGCCGTCGAGGCCGCCCTGAAGCTGGCGCGGAAGGTGAAGGGGCGCGAGTCGATCGTGTCCTTCACCAACGCCTTCCACGGCATGTCGCTGGGCTCGCTGGCCGTGACCGGCAACGCCTTCAAGCGCGCCGGCGCCGGTATCCCGCTGGTCCACGGCACCCCGATGCCGTTCGACAACTACTTCGACGGCACGGTCGAGGACTTCCTGTGGTTCGAGCGGCTCCTGGAGGACCAGGGCTCGGGCCTCAACAAGCCCGCCGCCGTGATCGTCGAGACCGTGCAGGGCGAGGGCGGCATCAACGTGGCCCGGGCCGAGTGGCTGCGCGCCCTGTCCGAGCTGTGCGAGCGGCAGGACATGCTGCTGATCGTCGACGACATCCAGATGGGCTGCGGCCGTACCGGCGCGTTCTTCTCCTTCGAGGAGGCGGGCATCACGCCGGACATCGTCACCGTCTCCAAGTCGATCAGCGGCTACGGCCTGCCCATGTCGCTGTGCCTGTTCAAGCCGGAGCTCGACGTGTGGGAGCCCGGCGAGCACAACGGCACCTTCCGCGGCAACAACCCCGCGTTCGTCACGGCCACCGCGGCCCTGGAGACGTACTGGGCCGACGGTTCCGCCATGGAGAAGCAGACCCGCAAGCGCGGCGAGCAGGTCGAGCAGGCGCTGATCTCCATCACCGAGGAGAACCTGGCCGACGTGAAGGAGTACCGGGGCCGTGGCCTGGTGTGGGGCATGGAGTTCCACGACAAGGCCCGCGCCGGCAAGGTCGCCAAGCGCGCCTTCGAGCTCGGACTGCTCATCGAGACGTCCGGCCCGGAGAGCGAGGTCGTGAAGCTGCTCCCGGCGCTCACCATCACGCCCGAGGAGCTGGACGAGGGCCTGAGCATGCTGGCCCGCGCCGTCCGAGAGACCGCCTGACACAGCACCGAGAGCACCACCCATCTAGGAGGCATCGCAGCACCGTGATTGTCCGTTCGTTCAAGGAGATCGAAGGTACCGACCGGCACGTGAAGGCGGCGTCCGGCACGTGGGAGAGCAAACGCATCGTCCTCGCCAAGGAGAAGGTCGGCTTCTCCCTGCACGAGACGATCCTGTACGCGGGTACGGAGACGTCGATGTGGTACGCGAACCACATCGAGGCCGTCGTCTGCGTGGAGGGCGAGGCCGAGCTGACCGACCACGAGACCGGGCAGAAGCACACCATCACGCCCGGCACGATGTACCTCCTGGACGGGCACGAGAGGCACACGCTGCGGGTCAAGCAGGACTTCCGCTGCCTCTGCGTGTTCAACCCGCCCGTGACCGGACGGGAGGACCACGACGAGAACGGCGTCTACCCGCTGCTCACCGAGGAGGTGTGACGTTTCCATGACCGCCACTACCGACACCACCACCGGTATCCCCGACCTCTACCCCAGTCGCGGTGCCGCCGAGGCGCTGACCCCGCGCCAGGACCCGGTTGTCTGGGGCGCACCCGACGCCCCGGGCCCGGTCACCCCGGCCGACCTGCTGTCCTTCGAGCGCGACGGCTTCCTGGCCATCGACGAGCTCATCAGCGAGGACGAGGTCGCGGTCTACCGCAACGAGCTGAACCGGCTGGTGAACGACCCGGACATGCGGGCCGACGAGCGGTCGATCGTCGAGCCGAAGTCCAAGGAGATCCGCACGGTCTTCGAGGTGCACAAGATCAGCGAGGTGTTCGCCCGGCTGGTCCGCGACGAGCGGGTCGTCGGACGGGCGCGGCAGATCCTCGGCTCGGACGTGTACGTCCACCAGTCGCGGATCAACGTCAAGCCGGGGTTCGGCGCCAGTGGCTTCTACTGGCACTCGGACTTCGAGACGTGGCACGCCGAGGACGGTCTGCCGCGGATGCGCACGGTGTCGGTCTCGATCGCGCTGACCGAGAACTACGACACCAACGGCGGTCTCATGATCATGCCGGGGTCGCACAAGACGTTCCTCGGGTGCGCGGGGGAAACTCCGAAGGACAACTACAAGAAGTCGCTGCAGATGCAGGACGCGGGCACGCCGTCCGACGAGGCGCTGACCCAGCTGGCCACGCAGCACGGCATCAAGTTGTTCACGGGCAAGGCCGGTTCGGCGACGTGGTTCGACTGCAACGCCATGCACGGTTCCGGCGACAACATCACGCCGTTCCCGCGCAGCAACGTGTTCATCGTGTTCAACAGCGTGGAGAACACGGCGGTGGAACCGTTCGCGGCACCGGTGCGGCGGCCGGAGTTCATCGGCGCGCGGGACTTCACGCCGGTGCGGTGACCGCCCCTCACCCGGCCGGGGGTCCGGGGGTCGCCCCCGGAGAAACACAGCATCGGCGCGCGGGACTTCACGCCCGTGCGGTGACCGCCCTCACCCGGCCGGGGGTCCGGGGGTCGCCCCCGGAGAAACACAGCATCGGCGCGCGGGACTTCACGCCCGTGCGGTGACCGCCGGTCAGCGGTGAGACGACCGTGTGACAGAGCTGCCGGGTGTGGCCTCCTCGTGTGGGACGGGAGGCCCCACCCGGTTCTGTCATGCCGCCAGGACCTCCAGCAGCCGGTCCACGTCCGCGGGCGTGTTGTAGAGGTGGAACGCGGCCCGCAGGTTCCCGGCCCGGTTCGAGACCTCGATGCCCGCCCGGCTCAGTTCGCCCTGCCGGTGGCCGAGCCCCGGCACCGACACGATCGCCGACCCCGGTGCGGGCACGGGCTCCTGGCCCAGCCCGGCGAGCCCGGCGCGGAAGCGGTCCGCGAGGCCGACGTCATGGGCGTGCACGGTGTCGACGCCGATCTCCTCCAGCAGTTCCAGTGAGGCGCGCAGCCCCGCGTAGGTGAAGAGGGCCGGGCTGACGTCGAACCGCCGCGCCGAGTGGGCGAGTTCCGCCACGGGGCCGTAGCAGCTGTCCCAGGGGACCTCGCCGGCGACCCAGCCGGCGAGCAGCGGTGTGAGCCCTCCGAAGTCCTGCGGGGCGACGAAGAACGAGGCCCCGTGCGGGCCCATGAGCCACTTGAAGCCGACGGCGGCGAGGAAGTCGTCCGCGTCGGCCTCCATCGGCAGCCAGCCGGCCGACTGGGAGGCGTCGACGTAGGTGCGGGCGCCGTGCGCCCGGGCCGCCTCGCGCACCGCGGGCAGGTCGGCGATGCGGCCGTCGGCGGACTGCGCGGCGCTGACCGCGACGAGCGCGGTGCCGGGGCGGACGGACTCGGCGAGCCGCTCCAGGGGGACGGCCCGCACCTTGAGGTCGCCGCGCACATGGAACGGGTTCACCAGGGACGCGAAGTCGCTCTCCGCCGTGAGGACTTCGGCACCGGCGGGGAGCGAGGCGGCGATCAGCGCACCGTACTCGGCGACCGAGGCCCCGGTCGCGACGCGCTCGGCCGGGACGCCGGCCAGCCGGGCGAAGGACGCGCGGGCGGCCTCCACGTCCTCGTAGAGGGGACCCAGGGGCGTGCCCTCGGCGCGCATTCGCACCGCCTGCTGCACGGCGCTGACGGTACGGGCGGGCAGCAGGCCGTTGCTCGCGGTGTTGAGGTAGGTGTGCTTCGGGGTGAACTCGGCACGGACGAGGTTCTCGAAGGTCTCCATGGGACCACTCTGCGTCCCCCGGATCTCCCCGTCCATTGCCGATTTCTGCGTGATGCCGCTAAGGAGCGCTTATGGATGCGCTCCGAGCTGGGGGTTTCAGTGCTGGGGCACGGCGCAGCCGTCCGGGCCGCAGGCGTCCGCGCTCTCGCCGCTGTCGACGATCTTCAGGGGCGGGGCCTCGCCGTACGCCTGGGTGAGGGCCCGGGTGAAGACCTCGGTGGGCTGGGCGCCGGAGACGCCGTACTTGCGGTCGAGCACGAAGAACGGCACACCGTTCGCGCCGAGCTGTGCGGCCTCGCGCTCGTCGGCCCGGACCTCGTCGGCGTACGCGTCCGGGTCGGCGAGCACCGCGCGTACGGCCTCGCTGTCGAGACCGGCGGCCGAGGCGAGCTCCACCAGCCGCTCGTCGTCGTTGAAGACGGACCGCTCCTCGGCGAAGTTGGCCCGGTAGAGCAGGTCGAGCAGCTGCTCCTGGCGGCCCTGCTCCTCGGCGAAGTGCAGCAGGCGGTGCATGTCGAAAGTGCTGCCGTGGTCGCGGCCCCGGGTGCGGTAGTCGAGGCCTTCCGCCGCAGCCTGGGCGCCGAGGTTGTCCTCCCCGGCCTCGGCCTGCGCGGCGCTCATCCCGTACTTCTTGGTGAGCATCGTGATCACGGGCTGGATGTCGTCCTTGGCGCGGCCGGGGTCCAGTTCGAAGGAGCGGTGCACCACCTCGACGTCCTCGCGGTACGGGAAGTCCCGCAGCGCCTTCTCGAAGCGGGCCTTGCCCACGTAGCACCAGGGGCAGGCGATGTCGCTCCAGATCTCGACGCGCATGTCTCGGCTCTCTCCAGGTCGTACGGGTACGGAGACTCCCTCCGCCAGGTGCATGAACGTTCAAGCAGGCCGCTTCATTCCCCGGGCAGGACGAACCGCATGCGCAGGTGGTGATCTCCCGGCCCGGCCGGTTCCGGGACCCAGCCCTGCCGCCGGTAGAACCCCTGCGCCCGCACGTTGTCCACGTGCACGTCGAGCACGGCCGTACGCCTGCCGTCGGCCTGCCACTCCTCCACACAGGCCGCGTGCAGCGCGCTGCCGACTCCATGGCGCCAGTGGTCGGGGTCGACGTGGAACTGGAACAGTGCCACCGTGTCCGCCGGGGTGTCCTCGGGGACGCGGAAGGAGGCCAGGCCGACGATGCGGCCCCCCTCCACGACGCACAGCACCCGGCCGTCCGGCCGGGTGAGGGCGCTGCGCCAGATGGCGGACCAGTCGGTGCCGTCCTGTGGCAGCCCGTCGGGGTAGTACGTGGCCCGGGCCCGTGCGTGGACCGCGACGACGTCGGCCACCTCCGCGGGCAGGGCGGTGCGGATCACACGGTCGGGGGTCAGTCGGTCGTTGATCATGCAAGGGATGACGAGACCGGCCGGGAGGCGGTTCCCGGCCGGTCCTCAGCTGCCGTCGCGCAGATCGTCCGGCCAGGCAGGCCTGAACTCGATGTGGTCGAACGTCACCACGCAGCCCTCCCCCATCGGGGACTGGGTCATGAAGCCGACCAGGGCCGCTTCCGTCTCCTTCTCCTCGCCGAGGGTGAAGAGGCGGACGAAGGTCCAGCGTTCGCCGTCGCGGGAGGCGTGGAAGGCGAAGGCGCGGCCGGTGCGGCTCACCCGCAGCCAGACGGAACTGCCCTCCACGGTGAAGGAGTTGGCGTCGTCGGAGTGCCCCCGGGTCACCACCGTGCAGACGGTGGGGACGTCCGGGGAGTACTCCAGGCAGAGCTTGGCCCAGGCCCGCTCCCCTACATGGACGTAGAGCACCCCGGCGTCGAAGGCCGCGCCGAACCCGACGGTGACCTTGGCGATCAGCTGGAAGTCGCCCTCCGGCGCCCCGAGCAGCCGGGGCGCGTCGGAGGCCGGGTCCAGCCCTTCACCGGTGGGCGGCACGAACCGGTCCTGCCGCGCCCCGGCCCACCCCGTGAGCACGCCGTCCTCGTAGGACCAGTGGCCGTCGGGCCCATATGTGCGCAGGCCGAAGGGAAGTTCAGAAAATTCCAGATCCATTCGGCCAAGTGTTTCAGGTCCCACCCTCAGGGGCGCGGGGAACTGCGCGATCAGCCACGACGAGCGTGCAGCCCGCAGTCCACCCGCACCCCGACGGCGTCAACGCTCCAAACGCCCGTTGAACCGCCGCGGCAGCCCCAGCGGGTTCTCGTCCCGCAACTCGGCGGGAAGCAGCGCAGACGGCGCGTTCTGGTAGGCAACCGGCCGCATCCACCGCTCGATCGCCGTCCCGCCCACCGACGTGGACGTCGACGTCGTGGCCGGGTACGGCCCGCCGTGGTGCTGGGCCGGGGCGACGGCGACACCCGTAGGCCAGCCGTTCACCAACACACGCCCGGCCAGCGGCGTCAGTTCCGCGAGAATCTCGGCGCCACGGCCCTGGCCGGCGGCCTCCTCCTCGGACAGCTGCACCGTCGCCGTGAGGTTCCCCGGCAGCCGCGACAGCACCGACTTCACCTCGGCCTCGTCCTCGTAGCGGGCCACCACGGTGACCGGCCCGAAGCACTCCTCCAGGAGCAGGTCGTGCTCGCCCTCCGCGGCCAGCCTGCTCGCCGGCACCGTGAGGAAGCCGGCGCTGACGGTGTGCTCGCCGCCCGCGCCGGGGGTGACCGGGGAGTCGACGTCGGGCAGCCCGGCCCGCTCGGCGACGCCGGCCACGAAGTTGTCGCGCATGCGGTGGTCGAGCAGGACCCCGGCGTCGGTGTCGCTGACGGCGTCGGTCAGCGACTTCAGCAGGGCGTCGCCCGCGGCGCCGGCCGGGGCGAGGACGAGGCCGGGCTTCACACAGAACTGGCCGACGCCCAGGGTCATCGAACCGGCGAGTCCGGCGCCGATCGCCTCGGCCCGCTCGGCGGCGGCGGCCTCGGTGACGACGACCGGGTTCAGGGAGCCCAGCTCGCCGTGGAAGGGGATCGGGACGGGGCGGGCCGCCGCCGCGTCGAAGAGGGCACGGCCACCGCGCACGGAGCCGGTGAAGCCCGCCGCCGCGACCAGCGGGTGCTTGATCAGCTCGACGCCCGCCTCGAAGCCGTGGACCAGGCCCACGACGCCCTCGGGGATGCCGTGCCGGGCGGCGGCACGGCGCAGCACCTTGGCGACGTACTCGGACAGGCCCGGGTGGTCCGGGTGGGACTTGACGACGACCGGGCAGCCGGCGGCGAGGGCGCTCGCGGTGTCGCCGCCCGCGACGGAGAAGGCGAAGGGGAAGTTCGACGCCGAGTAGACGGCGACGACACCCAGCGCCACCTTGTAACGGCGCAGATCCGGGATCGGCGGCGTCGCGGTGTCGTCGGGGTGGTTGATGACGACGTCGAGGAAGGCGCCCTCGTCGACGATGTCGGCGAAGGCCCGCAGCTGGTAGCAGGTGCGGGCGAGCTCGCCGGTCAGCCGGACCGGGCCGAGCGCGGTCTCGGCGTCGGCGGTCTCGACGAGACCGTCCTTGGCCGCCTCCAGCTCCTCGGCGGCGCTGCGCAGGAAGGCCGCGCGGACCGCGCGGTCCGCGAGCGTACCGCGCGCCTCGTGCGCTGCACGGACGGCGGCGTCCACCTCCTGGGCTGTGGCCTCCACCGCAACCTGTTCACGCTGCTTCCCGGTTCGGGGGTCGACACTCCAGACTGGTGCTGCTGCCACCGCGGGTCCCTCCACACATGTATTGCCGCAGTACTGGGTCATTCACCAGGGGCGTTCGATATACTGAACACTGTCTCTGGTGATGAATATGCTGTGGAGACTATTTCCCGTCCAACGAAGGGGTCAAGGGCGATGTCGGCTGGCGAGACGGGCGGCGGGGCGCAGGTCAAGTCCGCGGTACGAACGGTTGAACTGCTCGAATACTTCGCCGGACGCCCCGGCATGCACTCCCTGGCGGCGGTCCAGGAGGCCGTCGGGTACCCCAAGTCCAGCCTCTACATGCTGCTGCGCACCCTGGTCGAGCTGGGCTGGGTGGAGACGGACGCGACGGGCACGCGGTACGGCATCGGCGTGCGGGCCCTGCTGGTCGGCACCTCGTACATCGACGGTGACGAGGTCGTCGCGGCGGCCCGACCGACGCTGGACCGGCTCTCGGACGACACCACCGAGACGATCCACCTCGCCCGCCTCGACGGCACGAACGTCGTCTACCTGGCCACCCGCCAGTCGCAGCACTACCTGCGCCCCTTCACCCGGGTCGGCCGCCGGCTGCCCGCGCACTCGACGTCCCTCGGCAAGGCGCTGCTGAGCACGTACTCGGACGAGCAGGTGCGCAAGATGCTCCCGGAGACGCTGCCCGCACTGACCGAGCACACCATCACCGACCGGGAGAAGCTCATCGAGGAGCTGCGCCAGGTCCGGGAGCAGGGCTTCGCCGTGGACCGCGAGGAGAACACCCTGGGACTGCGCTGCTTCGGCGTGGCCATCCCCTACCGGACACCCGCGCGCGACGCGATCAGCTGCTCGGTGCCGGTGGCGCGACTGACCCCGGCGCACGAGCAGCTGGTGAAGGACGCGCTTTTCGACGCCCGGGACCGGCTGACACTGGCCACCCGTAGGCTTTGAGGCATGAACGTCGAGCTGCGCCCGGTCCATGACAGCGATCTGCCGGTCTTCTTCCGGCAGATGAACGACCCGGAGTCCCTGAGCATGGCGGCCTTCACCCCGGAGGATCCGGCCGACCGGGCCGCCTTCGACACCCGCTGGTCCCGGCAGCGCTCCTCGCCCGACATCGTCGCCCGCACCGTCCTGGCCGACGGTGACGTGGTCGGCAGTGCGGCGGTGTACGGGGTGCCGGGTGAGCGCGAGGTGACGTACTGGATCGACCGCGCGTACTGGGGCAAGGGCATCGCCACCCGGGCCCTGCGAGCGCTGCTCGCCGAGGTGCCCGAGCGCCCGCTGTACGCGCGGGCGGCGTCGGACAACGCGGGGTCGCTGCGCGTGCTGGAGAAGTGCGGGTTCCGCGTGGTGGCGGCGGCCCGGGGGTACGCCCCGGCCCGCGGCGCCGAGATAGACGAGACGGTGCTCCTCCTGGAGGGCTGATCGGGCCTTCCGCCTCTCCCCCGCCCGGCGGAGGCGGATCGTCGCCGGGCAGGAGGTGCCCGCGGCCCCTCCCACGGGAGCCTGGCCGTATGACGCAGTCGATCGCTCTCCCCTCCGCTCCACGCCCCACCGGCCCCGGCCGCACCCGGCGCGTCCTGCGTGCCGTCGCCGTCGTCTCCTGTGTGCCGTACCTCGCCCTCAAAGCGGCCTGGATCGCCGGGAGTCACATCGGGATACCCGCGGGCAGCGCGCTGCTCGACGACCGGGTCGGCATGGCCGTGATCAACGCTCTCTCGGTCCTGGTGGACAGTGGGGTGATCGTGCTGGCGCTGGTGCTGACCCGGCCGTGGGGGCTGCGGGTGCCCGCGTGGCTGCTCGTGTTCCCCGTGTGGGTCGCGACCGGGCTGCTCGCGCCGATCATGGCCGGGTTTCCGGCACAGCTGGTGGTGAGGGCGTTCGGCGGTGGTGGCCCGTCCGCCGGCCGGGAGGCGCTCCTGGACGAGTGGGTGTTCGCCGTCGTGTACACGGGGTTCATCGCGCAGGGGCTCGCCCTCGGTGGCCTCTTCGCGCTCTATGCCCGGGACCGCTGGGGGCACCTGTGGCGCGGGCGGGTGCGGGAGCTGCCCGCCGGTTCCGTCGGCCCGGCCCACCGGGTCCTCGCCGTGGCCGCCGCCGTGCTCGCCCTGCCGCCGCTCACGCTCCACGCCCTGTGGGCCTGCGGCGTCTCCGCCGGGCTGCGCGAGGGCCGGGCGGCGCAGCGGGGCGGTGAGTTCTACGTCCTGGAGGCGCTGTACGTCGTGTTCCTCCTCGCTGCGGTCGCCGGTGCCGTGCTGCTGGCCTTCCGGCGCGGCCGGGCCCTGCCCGTGTCGGTGCCGCTCGCTCTCGCCTGGGTCGGCTCGGGTGCCGTGGCCTGCTGGGGCGGATGGCTGTCGCTGGCCTCGCTCGGCGGCGTGGCGGACCTCGCCGACCGGCCCACGCCACTGATGCATCTCGCCTACGCTGGCCAGATGCTCGTGGGCCTCCTCGTCGCCGCCATCGGCGCCCACCACTTCGCGGAGCGCTCGGCCGGGGCCGCGCGACGGGCGGCGTGAGCGCACTGGCCCGGCTGCTGTTCGGCCGGCGAGCGCGCCTGCGGTGGATCCATCTGATTCTCGGCGGTGCGCTGGCCATGCCGTACGTCCTGGTCGGCTCGGTGGTCATCGGCCCGGCCACCGGCGCCACGGACGTCTTCGGGTCCTTGCCCCTCCAGCTCGCCTCGTTCGGTGTGGGCCTGCCGCTCGCGGCCGTCACCTCGCTGTTCCCGCTGACCCGGCCGCTGGAGTCGGCCGCCGTGCGCTGGCTGTGCGGGGTGGACGCGGACCGGCTCGCCCTCACACCTGCGCGGACCAGGGGCGAGAAGGGCCGTACGGCTGCCTGGTTCACGCTGCATCTCGGGTTCGGCGGGATCATCGCGGGGATGTCACTGGCGCTGCCGCCGTTCGCCGCCATGCTGATCGTGCTGCCGGTTCTCGCGGAGCTGCGCGGCGACCGGCTCGGGCTGCCCGAAGTCCTGGACCACACCTGGGCGTTGGCGCTCGCTCCCGTCGCGGGCGCGCTCTCGCTGGTGGCCCTGGCCGGCTGTGCGGCCGGTTGCGGCGCGCTGCTGGCCCGCTGGGCGCCTCCGTTGCTCGGCCCCACGCCCCGGGAGCGGCTCGCCGCCGCCGAGGCGCGCGCCGCGGACCTCGCCGTACGCAACCGGCTGGCGCGCGAGCTGCACGACTCGGTCGGTCACGCCCTGAGCGCGGTCACCCTGCAGGCGAGCGCCGCCCGCCGGGTCCTCGACAGCGACCCGGCGTTCGTCCGCGAGGCCCTCGCCGCGATCGAGGACACCACCCGGCGCACCGTCGGTGAACTCGACGCCGTGCTGGGTGTGCTGCGTGAGGGCGACGCCCCCGGCACGGCCCCGGCGCCGACCCTCGCCGCCGACCTCGACGGTCTGCTGCGGCGTACCCGGGCGGGCGGACAGCGGGTGCGCGCGACCGTGGACGCCGACCCGGAGGCGCTGCCCCCGCTGCTGTCCCGCGAGGCCTACCGCATCGTGCAGGAGGGGCTCAGCAACGCCCTCAAGCACGCCGGTGAGCGGGCCGCGGTGGAGCTGCGGATCACGGTGGCGGGCGGGGCGCTGGAGATCACCGTGGAGAATCCGGTGGACGGCGCCGCTCCCTCCCGCGCCGGCGGCGGCCACGGGCTGCGCGGCATGGCGGACCGGGCCAGGCTGCTGGGCGGGACCGCGACGGCCGGACCGACCGGGACGCAGACCTGGCGGCTGCACGCGACGCTGCCGATGACAGGACCCGTGATGAGAGGACCCGCATGACCCGCCCGGCCCCGATCCGTGTCGTCCTCGCCGACGACGAGCGCATGGTGCGCACCGCGCTGCGCGCCATCCTGTCCGCCGAACCGGACCTGGAGGTGGTGGGCGAGGCGGCCACGGGTGCCGAGGCGGTGTCGGTGGTACGGGAGGTGCGGCCCGACGTCGTCCTCATGGACGTCCGGATGCCGGAGACCGACGGGATCCGTGCCACCGAGCAGATCCTCGCCACGTCGGCCGAGCCGCCGCGGATCGTCGTCGTGACGACGTTCGAGAACGACTCCTACGTGTACGACGCGCTGCGGGCCGGAGCGGCCGGGTTCCTGCTGAAGCGGGTGGACGCCGACGCGCTGGTGCAGGCGGTCCGGCTGGTGGCGCGCAGCGACAGCCTGCTGTTCCCGGCGGCGGTCCGCACCCTCGCGGCCGAGCACGCCCGCGCCCGTCCGGCGCCGCCCGCGTGGGTGGCGAAGCTCACGGGCCGTGAGCGGGAGGTGCTGCGGCACATGGCGCAGGGGCTGACCAACGCGGAGATCGCCCGCCGGATGGAGGTCGGCGCGGCCACGGTGAAGTCGCACGTCGCGGCGGTCCTGGCCAAGACCGGCACCCGGGACCGCACGCAGGCGGTGATCGCGGCGTACGAGGCCGGTTTTCTGAACGGCCGATGAGAAAACCGGCCCGCCGGATGAGAAAACGGGACGGACGGGAACGATCCGCCCGGCGTGGCTCGTCCTCCTGTTCGGAATGAACAAGACGATCAGGCGCGCTTCGGTCTTCGCTCTGCTGCTGGTGTTCGCTCTGCTGGTCAGGGCGACCTGGGTGCAGTTCTACGAGGGCCGGGCGCTGGCAGACGACAAGGACAACCGGCGGAACGCGATCGAGACGTACTCGGCGCCGCTCGGGAACATCATCGTGGGCGGCCGGTCGGTCACCGGCTCGGCGCCGACGAAGACGGGCGACCTGAAGTACAAGCGGACGTACACGGACGGTCCGCTGTACGCAGCGGTGACGGGTTACGCGTCGCAGGCGTACGCCCCGACTCAGCTGGAGGGCATCTACACCGATCTGCTCAACGGCACGGACAGCCGGCTGAAGTCCGTGATGGACACGCTCACCAACCAGCGGGCCGAGCCGGGCAACGTGGTCACGACCATCGACCCGGACGTGCAGAAGGCGGCCTACGAGGCGCTGGGCGACAAGAAGGGCGGTGCCGTCGCGATCGACCCGAAGACCGGGAAGATCCTCGCGGTCGTGTCGACGCCGTCGTACAGCCCTTCTTCGCTGACCGACGCCAACACGGCCGGGGCAGCCTGGCAGAAGCTCACGACCGACCCGGAGAAGCCGCTGGTCAACCGTGCGCTGCGGCAGCCGCTGCCGCCCGGTTCGACGTTCAAGCTGGTCGTGGCGGCGGCCGCGCTGGAGGACGGGCTGTACTCGTCGGTGGACGAGCGGACGGACAGCCCGGACCCGTACACGCTGCCGGGCACCAGCCGGGAGCTGACGAACGAGAACCCGAACGCGCCCTGCACCAACGCCACGATCCGCACGGCGCTGGAGTACTCGTGCAACAACGTCTTCGCGAAGATGGCCGTGAAGCTGGGCCAGGACAAGGTGAAGGCGATGGCCGACAAGTTCGGCTTCAACGACGACAAACTGGACGTACCGGTCCGGGCCTACACGAGCGTGTACCCGTCGGACATGTATCCGTCGCAGACGGCCCTGACGGGCATCGGCCAGTTCGACGTCACCGCCACACCGCTGCAGATGGCCATGGTGTCGGCGGCCATAGCCAACGGCGGCAAGCTGGTATCGCCTCATATGGTCTCGCAGATCACCGACAGCGGCGGTGACGTGCTGCGGGACTACGACGACGAGGCGGGCACCAAGGAGATCGTCAGCTCCTCGACCGCCGAGCAGCTGCAGTCGGCGATGGAGACGGTCGTGAGCAAGGGCACGGGCACGAACGCCCAGGTGCCGGGCGCGACCGTGGGCGGCAAGACGGGCACGGCCCAGCACGGCGAGAACAACAGCCAGGTGCCGTACGCCTGGTTCACCTCGTACGGCAAGTCCGACTCGTCGGGCAAGGAGGTCGCCGTGGCGGTCGTGGTCGAGCAGTCGGACGCGGCCCGCTCGGAGGTCAGCGGCAACGGTCTGGCGGCGCCGGTCGCCAAGGCGATGATGCAAGCGGCGCTCAAGGACTGAACCTCAGCCGTCCGTAAGCCGTCTTCACGGACGAGACGGGCCGCCCCCTTCCCCCCGGGGGCGGCCCGTCCTCGTGTCACCGGCCGCCCGGCGTCACTTCGCCCCGAGGAGCTGCTCGATCGGGTCGATCGCGAAGTACACGAGGAACAGCGCCGAGGTCCCCCAGAGCAGCCAGTGGACCTCCTTGGCCTTGCCGAGGACGGTCTTGATGACGACGTAGGCGAGGAAGCCGGCGCCGATGCCGTTGGTGATGGAGTAGGTGAACGGCATCACGGCGATGGTGAGGAACGCGGGGATGGCGATGTCGTAGCGGTCCCAGTCGATGTGCTTGACCTGGGTCATCATCAGGAAGCCGACGGCGACCAGGGCGGGGGCTGCCGCCTGGAGCGGGACGATGGTGAGCAGCGGGGTGAGGAACAGCGCGAGGCCGAACAGGCCGCCGGTGACGAGGTTGGAGAAGCCGGTGCGCGAGCCCTCGCCGACACCGGCCGCTGACTCGATGTAGGAGGTCGCCGAGGAGGCGGAGGCCGCACCGCCGGCGACCGCGGCGGCACCGTCGATGAGCAGCACCCGGCCGAGGTTCGGGACCTTGCCGTCCTCGTCGAGCAGCCCGGCCTCGGCGCTGATGCCGACGACCGTGCCCATGGTGTCGAAGAAGTCGGACAGGATCAGCGTGAAGATCAGCAGGACGACGGTGATGACACCGACGCCGGGGGCGCTGAACGCGCCGAACAGGTCGAAGTCGCCGATGAGCCCGAAGTCGGGGGTGTCGACGAGCCGGTCCGGCCAGGAGGGTGTGGTCAGGCCCCAGGACTTGATGTCGGCGATGGAGTTGATCACGATCGCCAGCGCGGTCATGGTGACGATGCTGATCAGGATGGCGCCCTTGACCTTGCGGGCGAGCAGTCCGATCGTCAGCAGCACGCCGAGGCAGAAGACGAGCATCGGCCAGCCGGCGAGGGTGCCGGTGCCGCCCAGCTGAACGGGCACGGTGGTGTTGGCGGCGTCCGGGATGCGGCTGACGAACCCGGCGTCGACGAAGCCGATGAAGGCGATGAACAGGCCGATGCCGACGCTGATCGCCTGCTTGAGCGGCTGGGGTATCGCGTGCATGACGGCCTCGCGCAGACCGGTCACCACCAGTACGCAGATCAGCAGGCCTTCGAGGACGATCAGGCCCATCGCGTCGTCCCAGCTCATCAGCGGGGCGATCTGGAAGGCGACCACGGCGTTCAGGCCGAGTCCGGCGGCGAGCGCCAGGGGCAGGTTGCCGCCGATGCCCATGATGATGGTCATGACGGCGGCCACCAGGGCGGTGGCGGTGGTGAGTTGGACGGCGTCCAGCTGGTGCCCGAACTTGTCCTTCGCACTGCCCAGGATGATGGGATTCAGGACAAGGATGTAGGCCATCGTGAAGAACGTGGCGAAGCCGCCGCGGATCTCCCGGCCGAAGGTGGACCCCCGCTCGGAGATCTTGAAGAACCGGTCGACGCTGTTCGCCGCTGGTGGCGCGGCGTCCGACCGGTCGGCCACCTTCTGCGATTCGGACATGGCGCGTGCTCCTTGATGCCTGGGTGATCGGTGTGCGGGTGCTGGCTGGATTTTCGTCGCGTTGAACCACGTTCAGGTTTTGTTCGTGTTACGAAAACGAAGTCCGGCCTGCCCGACGACGTTCGAAGCTCCGTACGAACCATCCGACGATCGCTGCTACGCTTCCCGGTCTCGTCCGGGCCTCCCCCGGATGATCACATGTCATCTACATGACAGCCACACAGGGTGCCCCGGCCGGGAGCGCCCGGAGCCGCTGCCAGGAGAGGTCGCCCGTGGGCACAGTCGTCGACGACGCCGCCTCCGTGGAGTTCCACGCCTTCTTCGAGCGTCACTACGCCGATCTGTCGCGCCTGGCCCATCTGTTGACCGGCGAGTCGGACACCGCCGACGACCTGGCGGCGGACGCGCTGCTGGCGCTGTGGCACCGCTGGGACCGGGTGCGCGCGGCCGACCACCCGGTGGCGTACGCGCGCGGTGTTGTCGCCAACCTGGCCCGTACCCGCATCCGCAGCGCGGTGCGCGAGCGGCGGCGCATCGCCCTGTTCTGGTCGCAGCGCGAGGAGAACACCGAGAACCCGGACATCGCGGGCGTGGTCGACGTGCAGGAGGCGTTGCGCAGGCTGCCGTTCCGCAAGCGGGCCTGTGTGGTGCTGCGGCACGCGTTCGACCTGTCGGAGAAGGACACCGCGCTCGCCCTCGGCGTCTCGGTGGGTACGGTGAAGAGCCAGACCTCGAAGGGGATGGCCGAACTCCAGCGGTTGCTGGGGACGCGGGCCGTGCCGCAGCGGATGCACGTGGCGCTGGGTGCGCCGCACTGTTCGCCCGCCGTGGAGGGCGTGCGCACCGGTGAGGGCGGAGGGAGGGACCGATGAGCATGCGGCGGGACGTGCACGAGGAGGTGCGCGCCCGGCTGCACGAGGCGGCCGGGGCGCACGAGCCCGATCGGGAGCGCATGCTCGCCCGGGTCGAGCGCGGCATGGCCGGTCCGGCCGTTTCCGGCCACCGGGTGACGCCTGCGCCGGTGTTCGGCTGGATGCGGGTGGCCGGTGCGACGGCCGCGGTCGCCGGCGTCCTGGCGGTGGGCGGTTACGCGGTGGCATCGGCGGTGAAGGACGAACCCGCCCCGCAGCAGCAGGAAGTGGCCACGACGGGGACGCCCACGCCGTCCCCGGAGGCGACGAGCCGGCCGCCCGCACCTCCGGCTCCGGTGGAGCCGTCGCCGAGCCGGTCACCCGAGCGCCGCGAGTCGAGCCCGCCGCCGTCGAGGACTCCGAGCGCTCCGGCGGCCGAGCGGCCGTCCGCCGCCGGTACGGAGGACGGCCCGCTGTGGTCGGACGGTTCGGTCGACCCGCACAGCAACGACTTCTGGGCGCAGAGCAACATCACCCTCAAGACCCGCGAGCAACTGACCGCGCTGACCGTGCGGTTGAAGGTGGCCCAGACCGGCGGGGTCTCCGACGCGGGCGCGTGGCGCTCCCTGCCCGAGACGGACTTCACCCTCGCGGTGACCGAGCGGGACGGCTTCCTCGAATACACCTGGACCCTCAAGGAGGGCCGTACGGTCCCGGTGGGCGAGTGGGTCTTCGCGGGGCAGTTCGACCACGCCCGCGGTGGCCGCGACGCGGGCGGGGACCGCTACTCGGTGACGGCCGCCGCCGGTTCGCGGCAGCTGTCGGTGAGCGGTTCCTTCGCCGCCGTGGACGACGGCGACGGCGGCTCGTGAAAAATTCCTGAAGACGCGGCAACCCTTCCTTCACCGGTGACGACCACCAGGCGCAAGAGTCACCCATCTGAGGAATCGGTACATGACTGCACCAGCAGAACGGCGCGTCCGCCACCGCCGCAGCGTCACCAAGCGGCGGGCGGTGATCGCCGCGCTGTCCGCGTTCGGCATCACGGGAGCGGCGATCGTCACCACGTCGATGCTGTCGACGGCGGGCGCCGCGTCTTCCTGGCCCACGGACAAGGGCAAGACGCCCGTGCCGAAGACCATCCCGGTCTCCGGTGTGCGTGACGGCGGGATGAAGATGTTCTACGGCACCGGCGCGCTCGGCAACGACAACCAGGACGAGGGCCAGGACCCGATCTTCGAGCTGGCCGACGGCGCGACCCTGAAGAACGTCATCATCGGCACCCCCGCGGCGGACGGCGTGCACTGCAAGGGCACGTGCACCCTGCAGAACGTGTGGTGGCTGGACGTCGGCGAGGACGCGGCCAGTTTCAAGGGCAAGTCCTCGTCGGCGGTGTACAAGGTGATCGGCGGCGGCGCCAAGAACGCCGACGACAAGGTGCTCCAGTTCAACGGCGCCGGCACCCTCACCGTGTCGGGCTTCCAGGTCCAGAACGCCGGCAAGCTGGTCCGCTCCTGCGGCAACTGCAAGACGCAGTACAAGCGCACGATCGTGCTCAGCGACATCGACGTGACGGCTCCGATGAACTCGATCGTCGGAGTGAACGCCAACTACGGCGACACGGCGACGCTGTCGAAGATCCGCATCCACGGCGACAGCAAGAAGAAGATCAAGACGTGTGTGCGCTTCGAGGGCAACAACACGGGCAAGGAGCCCAAGGAGCTGTCGCCTCCCGGCCCGGACGGCAAGAGCTGCAAGTTCAAGGCCTCCGACATCAGCTACCCGTAGGCGCTGCCCCCCTGTGACTCCGGTCGGCCCTCGTCCCCCCTTGGGCCGGCCGGAATGCCGGGTGTCCGGCCCCCCAGTCGGACGTCCCGGCACCTCGGCCCTCCGGAGCCCCCCTCCGGACGGCCGGACGGTACCGGTCGAGCCCCCCTCGACCGGTCGGCAGGACGCCCCCGTCGCTTCGCACCGACGGGGGCGTCGCCATACGGGGAGCAGTCTCAGTCCATCGCCGAGCCGGTGGTCGTGGAGCCGGTCGTCAGGAAATTCGTCCTGGGCAGGGAGCCGTCCGCCCGGCGGGCTCCGTACGCGCCGGCCGGGTCCGTCGACCGGAAGGACGGGGTGGCGGTGCCGCTGTCCCAGGTGTTGCCGACGGAGACCGCCGAGGGGCCGAGCGCCGCCGCTCCACCCTTGTCGCCGACGGCGAGGTTCCCGCCGAGGCGGGCCGTGCCGGTGGCGAAGGAGAAACCGTTCCCCGCGTTGGCGAAGGCGGTGTTGCGGTGCAGGGCGACGGCGCCGGTGTTGGAGTTCTCGGTGAAGCCGTGCCGCGTGTTGTCCCAGGCCGCGTTGCCGGTGACGACGTGGGCGACGGACGCGCCCCCGCCGCCCAGCTCGAAGCCGTTGCCGCCGCCCTCGAAGGCCGGGTCCTTCCAGCGGTTCTCGCCGTTGCCGAAGGCCCAGGAGTGCTCGATGGTCACCGGCGAGGAGAACTGCCACAGGTCGAGGCCGTCGTCGGCGTTGTCGTACAGCCGGGCTCCGGTGATCCTGTTCCCGGTCCCCGAGCCGAACTTGACCGCGATGCCGTCGGCGTTCCGGCCGTGGCCGGCCGGGTCGTAGTTGCCGTGGCTGTCCAGGTTCTGCACGAGGTTGCCGGTGGTGCCGTCGCCGCGCAGGGTGAAGCCGGAGTCGCCGTTGTCCGCGGTGACCAGGTTTCTGAAGACCCCGCCGACCGAGGAAGTGGCGACGAAGCCCTGGGCCGGGGAGTTGACGAACGCGAGGTCCTGGACGGTCCAGTGGTCGCCGTTGATCCCGGCCAGCCAGGAGCCGGCGGGCAGTCCGGACCCGTCGATCCGCACCTTCTCCCCGTCGTACGCCCGCAGGGTGATGGGCGCGGAAGCGGTGCCGTTCGCGCTGGACTCCAGGGTGGCGGACGGGTGGTAGGTGCCGCCGCGGACCTGGATCACGGTGCCGGCGGTGGCGTTCCGCACGGCCTCTTCGAGCTGGGCCGCGGTGGAGACGGTGATCGTCGTCGAGGCGGCCCGGGCGCCGCCGGTCGTCAGCCCGAGGCCGACGCCGCCGGCCCCCGCGGCACAGACCACGGCCGCGGCGATGGAGAGCGTACGGGTGCTGCGATGGCGTCCGGTGCTCGGCGGCACGGAGCGTTCCTTTCCTGGGGGTCGGGGACGGAAACGGTTCGGAGGGGCCCGCTCCGCCCCGTTTCCCGTCCACCAGTCGCCGCCGCGCCGGAAAGGGTTGCCGCCGTCACGTGCACCGGAGGCGCCGCCGTTCCGAAAGTTTCGGAACCATCGGCCTCATGCCGACCCGTTGACGCCCTGCGCCCCTCCGGTGAAACTCCGAGGGCCGCTATCCAACAGAATCCCCCACACTCCGACAGGAAGTGTCATGCGCCCCCGCATCGCCCGCACGCTCCTGCTGCCTCTCCTGGCCCTGACCGGCCTCCTCATGACCCTCCTCACGGCACCTCCCAGCACCGCAGATCCCGGAGCCCCACCCGTGAAGCACAGCAAGTACGCCGGCTATCTCTTCGCCTACTTCACCGGCGAGGGCACCGCCGACGGCGAGCAGATCCGCTACGCCCTCAGCCGCGGCAACGACCCGCTGCACTGGCGCGAGCTGAACGCCGGCAAGCCGGTGCTGACGTCCACGATCGGCGAGAAGGGCCTGCGCGACCCGTTCGTCATCCGCTCCCCCGAGGGCGACAAGTTCTACCTGATCGCCACCGACCTGCGGATGTACAAGAACTCCAGCGGCAGCTGGGACCAGGTCCAGCGGCACGGCAGCAAGTCGATCATGGTCTGGGAGTCCACCGACCTGGTCCACTGGACCGACCAGCGCCTGGTGAAGGTCTCCCCGGACAGCGCTGGCAACACCTGGGCCCCGGAGGCCTACTGGGACGACGAGCTCGACGCGTACGTCGTCTTCTGGGCGTCGAAGCTGTACGCCGACGACGACCCTGACCACAAGGGCAGCACGTACAACAAGATGCTGTACGCGACGACGAAGGACTTCCGCACCTTCAGCGAGCCGAAGGTCTGGAACGACCCGGGCTACTCGGTGATCGACTCCACGGTCGTGAAGTACGAGGACGAGTATTACCGCTACACCAAGGACGAGCGGGACCCCGGCTCCTCCAGCCCCTGCTCGAAGTTCATCACCGGGGAGAAGTCCACCTCCCTGACCTCGACGAAGTACGACTTCGTGGCCGACTGCATCGGCAAGGGCGCGATGGACCGCGGTGAGGGCCCGACGGTGTTCAAGTCGAACACCGAGAAGAAGTGGTACCTGTTCATCGACGAGTACGGCGGCCGCGGCTACATCCCCTTCGAGACCACCGACCTCGCCTCCGGCAAGTGGACACCGTCCACGGACTACCAGCTCCCGGCGAGCCCGCGGCACGGCACGGTCCTGCCGGTGACGCAGCAGGAGTACGACCGCCTGCTGGCCGCCTACCCGGCCACGCCCGCCTCGGTGGTGGACGCGACGGCGAAGCACCAGAAGGGGTACGCGATCGTCACGGACAGCGCCTCGAAGGTCGTCCTGCCGATGCGGCCCGACGCCGACCTGCGCGGCCTCGCCCCGAAGCTGTGGGTCGGTGAGGGCGCGAAGCTCAGCCCGAAGTCCGGCACCCGGCGCGACTTCCGCAAGCCGCAGAAGTACACGGTCACGGCCGCCGACGGCACCAGGCGGACCTGGACGGTCGAGGCGGTCCGCACCCGCAGCCCGATCCTGCCGGGCCTCAACGCCGACCCGGACGTCCACTACCTCAACGGCAGGTACTGGATCTATCCGACGACGGACGGCTTCCCCGGCTGGAGCGGCACCAAGTTCAAGGCCTACTCGTCGAAGGACCTGGTCAACTGGAAGGACCACGGCGTCATCCTCGACCTCGGGCCGGACGTGACCTGGGCCGACAAGAACGCCTGGGCACCCGCGATCGCCGAGCGGGACGGCAAGTACTACTTCTACTTCTGCGCCGAGCAGCAGATCGGCGTGGCGGTGGCGGACTCCCCCGCCGGCCCCTTCGAGGACGCGCTCGGCAAGCCCCTGGTCCCCAAGGGCGGTTCGCTGAAGGGCCAGATGATCGACCCGGCCGTCTTCACGGACGACGACGGCCAGGCCTATCTGTACTGGGGCAACGGTCACGGGTACGTCGTGCCGCTGAATGACGACATGGTGTCGTACGACGCGTCGAAGGTGCGGGACATCACCCCGGACAACTTCCGCGAGGGCGCCTTCGTGATCAAGCGGAAGGGCACGTACTACTTCATGTGGTCGGAGGACGACACCCGCAGCGAGAACTACCACGTGGCGTACGCGACGGGGCCGTCCCCTCTCGGCCCGTGGACCAAACACGGGACGATCCTTCAGAAGCGGCCCGAGTACGGCATCCTCGGCACCGGTCACCACTCGGTGGTGAACACCCCCGGCACCGACGACTGGTACGCCGTTTACCACCGCTTCGCCCTCAACGGGCCCGGACGGCCGGGCGGCGACGGCATGCACCGTGAGACGACCATCGACCGCATGGAGTTCGCGGCCGACGGCAGCATCAAGCCGGTGGTGCCGACTCTGGAGGGCATCGAGCCGGTGCGGCGGTGAGTCTCACAGGACGTCGTCGAGCCAGCTGACGACCTCGTCCTGCATGGGTGCGGTGAAGACGTGGCCGAGTTCCGGCCACGTCTTCATCCGTATCCGCTCCTCGGCGTGGTGCGCGCGCCAGACGGCACGCAGCTTGTCGTACGCGACCCGCACGCCCCCGGCCGGGAACAGCGTGTCGAGTCCGCCGTCGAAGAACAGCATCGGCCGGGGCGCGGCGATGCTCGCCACGTCCGGGATGTCGAGGTGCCGGGCGAGGCCGGGGTGGAGCATGCAGTAGGCCGACTGCCCGCGCAGGGTGTTGTTGCCGGGCACCATCATCTCCTTCAGGCCGGTCATCCAGCAGACGCTCGCGGCGGCCGCCACCTGGTCGCTGAGGGCGGCGGTCTGCCAGGCCCGGTAGGCGCCCATGGAGAAGCCGACGGCCGCGACCCGCCGGGCGTCCACCCGGTCCAGCCCCGCCAGGAAGGCGGCGGCCCGCTGGTCCTCCCGGGCCATGAGCCCGGCGAACGAGGAGCCGAGGTTGTAGAAGTTGGCGGCCAGCGCCTGCTGCTGCTCGTAGGCGAGGGGACCGCGATCGCCCCACCCGAGCGCGTCCAGACAGAGCACCACATAGCCGCGGCGGGCCAGTTCGTCCCCGACGAACCGTCCGCTGAAGTACTTGTCGGCCCAGGCCCGGGCGGAGGCCAGACGGGTGTCGTCGTACCAGGGCCGGACGAGTTTCTCCTTGCCGATGTCGAACCGGGCGCCGTGGTCGTGCAGGAGCAGCACCGCGGGAAAGGGCCCGCGGCCGTGCGGCGTGAGCAGGGCGCCGCGGACCCGTTCGTAGCGGGTGAGGGAGACGGTCACCAGCTCCCGTGTGAAGTGCCGCGTCCGGGAGCGGCCGGTGAACTCCGGTGCGTACGGCGTCCCGTCCTGCCGCTCGACGAGGAGGTGCTCCTCGACTCTGGCGCGGGCGGCCCGCCGCCAGGCACGGACGTCGCGGACCGGGGACCGGCCCCAGGCCAGCGGGAAGGTCAGGGCGTCCTTCAGCGCCGGGTGGAAATCGGGCAGCGGCCCGTCCACGACCGCCGCCTCCGCCCCGCTCACCGCTCCTGCGCCGAGCAGCGCGGCACTCGTCCCGACCACGAACGTCCGTCGCCCCAGCGCGTCATGGGCGTCCATGCGGCCTCCCGGCTCCGGCGTGCCGCAGTACGTACCGCTCGACCGCCGCCGGGGAGGTCAGGGCACGGTGGTCGTAGACGTCGGCGGGGTCCCAGCCGACGTCGCTCCCGAGTCCGAGAGCGCTCGCCACGGCGTTCAGGCGGGCGGGCCGCCCGTTGAACCAGGAGCCGGTGTCGCGGAACTCCGCGCCCCCGTAGGCCGCGACGGCGAGCGACGGCCCTGCCCCGGGGTACCGGAAGACGTTGTGCTCGGAGAAGATCGCGGACTCCACGCCGACGCCCAGGGCATAGAGCGGGGCCCGCCCCCGGTGGACGTTGTTGACGACGTGCACCTGCCCGAAGCGGACCCGCGGGGCCCGTTGCACGATGTCGCTGAACAGGTTGCGGGCGAAGGTCACCTTCAGGTGCCCCCGGTCACGGTCGCCGCGTCCGTCGCCCGAGCCGATGAGGACCGCCTTGTCGTGGTCCTCGAACCGGCTGTCGGAGACGGTGACGAAGTCGGAGCCGTCCTCGATGTCCAGCAGCCCGTCGTGCCGTTGCACGGGCTCGCCGTGGAAGCCCGGCGGTGCCGCGCGGTCGGGGAAGCGTCCGTCGGCGAAGGTGCAGTGGTCGATCCAGATGTTCCTGCCGGTGATCACGGTCAGCGCATCGAAGCGGGCGTTCCAGCTGCCCCGGGTGCCGTCGTCCGGTGACCAGCTGGTGAAGTGGTCGACGGGAGCCTCCAGGCGCAGGTTGCGCACGATGACGTTGCTGCCTGTGTTGACGGTCAGGAACACCCCGAGCAGCCGTGCGTCGCGGCCGGCGCCGACGAGCGTGGTGTTGCTCGGCACGGTGAGCTGGATCTGGGCCTTCTCCTTGTTCGACCCGGTCTGGCGCAGTTGCCGCTGCTGCTTGCAGTAGTCGAAACGGGTGTCGGACCAGACGGCGCCGTCCTCGCCGAAGCAGGACATGTACTGGCCGAGGTCGTACCCGGGCGCGTAGTCCTGCTCGCCGAGCAGGGAACCGCCGTCGCTCTCGTGGCCGTTGATGTCGCCGACGACCCGGATCACCTTGGGCGCGGTGGCATCGCCGTCGTTCGCGAGGGCCCTCTTGAGTTCGGCGCGAGTGTCCACCGTCCAGGTCCGGCCGCCCGCTCCGCCGCTGGTGCCGGAGCCGGTCGAGGCCCAGCCCACCGGGGTGCGTTCGGTGGCGGAGGCCGGCGGGACAGGCCAGAGCAGGCAGAGACCGAGGAGGAGAGCAGCGGCCCTACGCACAGGGTCGCCAGTCGCCGACGTACGTCTTCCTGGTGTGCGGCCGGGTGAGTTGCGGCCGGTTCTCCGGTGCGTGAACGGCCGCCCGCGGCCCCGCGTTCCGGTACTCGGCGAAACGCATCGACTGCCGGGGACGGGCCTCCCGCATGGTGGTGTACGGGGCCACCGCGTCGGTGCCCGGCCCGACCCGGGTCTCCCGTACCACCGGCGAGGGCCGGGCCGTGGTCTCGTACGAGGCGGGCCGGGGGCCGGCAGCGGTCAGGCCGCCGGCGACGCCGGTGAGCAGGAGTGTGCGTCGGCGCATCTCAGCACGCCCCCGGTGGCCGCCAGTCGCCGAGCCAGGTGGCGCGGGTCGCCGACTCGGCCTGCTCGTCGGTGAGCTGGGGCCGGTTCTCGGGGACGGTGACGGCGGCGCCCGGGCCGGTGTTGCGGTACTCGGCGAAGCGCTGGTCCTGCCAGGGGTGGGCGTCTCGCATGTTGGCGTAGGGCGCGACCGCGTCGATGCCCGGGCCCAGCCAGGTGTTGCGCACCGTGAGCATCGGGCGGACGGTGGTGCTGGAGGTGGGCACCCAGGGGCGGGCCAGCTTGTAGTAGCCGTCCGGGGCCTCGCTGCCGACGTGGCTGCGCGTCACGAGGTAGCCGTGCGGGTTGGCGCGCTCCGTGGAGGGGGCGAAGACAAAGCCGTACGGGGCGCCTGACGCGTCGGTGCGGTTCAGGGTGCGGAAGTGGCAGTGCTCGAAGAGGGCCGTGGCCCTGCCGAAGACGAAGTCGACGTCGCCCTCGACGTAGCAGTGCGAGAAGAACTGGCGGGCGACGAGGCTCGCGGAGTTGGAGTCGGCGTACAGGGTGTCCTGGCAGCCGAGGAAGCGGCAGTGGTGGAAGGCCGAGCGGTCGCCCTGCACCTTGATGGCGACGGCCTGGGTGCCGCTGATCTCGGGATGCTCCTGGCGCAGGAAGTCGTTGGCGAAGGTGATCCGGTGGGCGGTGAAGCCGTCGGCCCGGACGGTGGTGGTGGCGGAGCCGGTGGTGCCGTAGGTGCCCGAGCCGTCCGGCTTCGGGGTGCCCGCCGCGTTGTCGTAGACGATCACGACGTCACGGGGGTTCTCGGAGGCGCCGATCCAGGTCGCCTCGGTGCGGGTGGCGTCGACGGCGACCGTCTCCCGGTAGGTGCCCGGCGCGATGACCAGCGTCCAGCCGCTGCCGCCGGCGGCGGCGACGGCTTCCCGGACGGAGGTGTGGTCGCCGCGGCCGCGCGGATCGACGTACAGCGTCTTCGGGGTGAGGCGGGCGGCCGGTGAACCGTACCGGCCGAACGGGCGTTGTCGTCCGAGGGCCTGCGCGGGTGCCGACGCTAGGGCGAGTGCGGCGCCCGCTCCGGCGCTCGCGACGAGGAATCCTCTGCGGGAGAGGGAACGGTGGACGTGCGAGGACATGCGGCTGTCCCTTCGCGGTGCGGCTCGTGGGGGGGGGATGGGCCGAGGGCGGCCGGGCCGGGCGCACCTCGTGGCGTGTGCCCGGCCCGGCCGGTTCTCGGGGGGCGTCAGCAGATGCGGCCGGCGCCCGCGCGGTGGTCGACGATGCCGGGGAGGGCCTTCGCAGGGTCGACCTTGGTGCGCAGTGTCGGCGTCCAGCCGGCGCCCGACTGGAGGGTCTCCTCGGGGATCTCCGCGTTGTGCACGGCGATCAGGTCGGTCTTCTTGCCGTTGACGTAGTTGTTCGCGGCGGTGACCGGGGCCTCCATCCACTTCTTCAGGATCTTCGCCGGGCTGACCCCCTTCGCCAGCGTGAAGGCGTTGTGCTCGGCGACGAGCTGGGACTCCTTGCCGATGCCGAAGCTGTAGACGTAGTCCCGGCCGGCCACGAAGTGGTTGTTGTACGAGTCGACCTGCCCGAAGCGGACGCGCGGAGCGCGCTCGATCACGTTCCGGAACAGGTTGTGGTGGAGTGTCACCTTGAGCTTGCCCCGGTCGCCGACGGCCGTCGACTCGCTGTCGCTGTTGCCGATCATGAGCGTCTTGTCGTGGTCGGCGAAGATGTTCCAGGAGGCGGTGACGTAGTTGGATCCCCGGACGATGTCCAGCTCGCCGTCGTGCTGCTGGTACAGCGCGCCGAAGTACGTCGGTGCCTTGCTGTCGGGGTGGCTGCCGTCGGTGAAGGTGTTGTGGTCCATCCAGACGTGGGTGGAGCCGTAGACGACGGCGGTGTCGTACTCGGAGTTCCACGCGCCCGTGGAGGTGTCGGTCGGGTCCCACTGCGGGAAGCAGTCGAGGGGGCTCTCGAAGGTGAGGTTGCGGACGATGACGTTGTCGACGCCCTTGATCTGGAGGCTGGCGCCCTTGAAGCCCGCGTTCTTCCCGACGCCGATGATGGTGGTGTTGGCGGGGACAGCGGCCTTGATGGCCTGGTCCTGGTTGTCGGCGGAGGCGCGGCGCAGCCCCTCCGGACTGTCGGCGGGTTCGCCGCTCAGGTCCTTGTCCCGCCCCCACGTCTCGGGCGCGTACTTCTTCAGGTAGGCGTCGAAGTCGTACCCGGGCACGGCGAAGGCGTCGCACCCCTCGGAGACCGCGTCGATGGTCCCCTTCACCTTGATGATCTTCGGTGCGCTGCCGCCCGCGGCGAGGGCGGCCTTGAACTGGGCCCAGGTGGTCACGGTGTACACGTGCTCGGCGTCGGCGGCGGCACCGCCGGTGGTCCCGGTGCCGTAGGACCCCCATCCGTCCTTCGCCCCGAGCGTCTGCCGGGCGGGATCGCGGGAGTCGGCCTGGGCGGTGGCGGTGCCGGTGAGGGACAGCACCAGTGCGGTGCAGCCGGCGAGGACGACGACCCTCTTCTTCATGGCATGCCCATGCCATCTACGTGCGTGCATGGTGCGGTTCTCCTTTTCCAGGGACGGGGGGGTTACGCGGTGGCCTTCGGCCAGGTGATCCAGGACTCGGGAATCGTCTCGTCCAGCCGGCGCACCTCGCTCGGCGCGAGCACCCGGGTACGCAGCAGCTCTCGCGCCACGAGCCGCGCCACGGAGATCGCGCCGGGCGGGTTGAAGTGCGTGTTGTCCTGCTCGGTCGCGGTCCAGTTGAAGTACTTCTTCGTCTCCTCGACCCCCAGCCGCTGCCACAGCGCGATCGACAGCGCCTGGATGTCGAGCAGTGTCACCCCCTCCTGCTTGGCGAGCGCCCGCATGGCCGCCGGGTATTCGCCGTGGCTCGGCAGCGCCTTGCCGGCCGCGTTGAACTTGCGCCGCTCGACGGACGTGGCGAGCACGGGCCGGGCCCCACGCTCCCGGGCCCCGTCGATGTACATCCGCAGATGGTCCTGGTACGTCGTCCAGGGCTCGGTGTACCGGGTGGGGTCGTTCACCTTCTCGTCGTTGTGGCCGAACTGGATGAGCAGGAAGTCGCCCGGCCTGATCTGCCGGAGGATGACGTCGAGCCGTCCCTCATCGACGAAGCTCTTGGAACTACGGCCGTTGACCGCGTGATTGGCGACCGGACGGTCCTTGTGGAGGAAGAACGGAAGCGCCATTCCCCACCCGGTCTCGGGAGCTGCGTCGGTGTACTTCTGTGCGGCGGTGGAATCACCGGCGATGTAGAGGGTTCGGGCGCGGCGGCCGGTGGCTTGCGCGGTACCGGTCGCGGCGAAGGTGAGAGGAACGGCGGCAACAGCGGCCGCGGTGACTTGTCTACGGCTCAGTGACACGACAAACCCTTCTTTCAGCGGGCCCCCGGTGGCGCGGGGGTGATTCCGTACGTGGCTCCGCCGCGTACGCGCGACCGGCCCGGGACGGCCCGTGGCCTGCACATCACAGGCCGTCCCAGGGCGGTTCCCCGGCAGCGTCAGCTCTTCTGCTGGTCCCACTCCGCCTGGGCCTCGTTCAGCTGGTCGGCCATCTTGTCCAGGAACTCCTTGGCGCTCATGTCACCGAGCAGGACCTTCTGGAAGCCGGGCTCGTTCTCGGCCTTGGAGATGGTGTTCCAGTCGGGCAGGTAGTACGGCAGCTGGACGATGGTGGTGGAGCCGTCGTTGAGGGCGTCTGCGGCGAGCTTGGTCGGCTCGGCCTTGGAGATCCAGGCGTCCTTGGCGGCGTCCGTGTTGGACGGGATGGCGCCGGCCGACTCGTTCCACTTGGAGTTGGACTCGTGCGAGGCGGCGAACTCGATGAACTTCCAGGCGGCCTCCTTGTTCTTGGAGCTCTTGAACAGGCCGAGACCGTCGACCGGGTTGGACACCTGGACGCGCTTGCCACCGGGGCCGGTGGGCTGCGGGATGCCGCGGAACTTGTCGGTGCCGAGCGCCTTCACATGGTCCTGGTAGGAGCCCAGGTTGTGGTTGAGCATCCCGATCGTGCCGGAGTCCCACTGCGCGACCATCTTGGTGAAGTCGTTGTTGAGGTCGGCGGCCGGCGTGTACTTCTTGTACAGACCGGCGTACTTCTCCAGCGCCTCGACGTTCTTCGGGTCGTTGACCGTGGTCTTCTTGCCGCTCGCGTCCCAGAAGGACGTGATGCCCGACTGCCCGTACATCGCGTCCAGCGCCTGTGCGATGGAGCCCGCGCCGCCACGGATGGTGTAGCCGAACTCGTTCTTCTTGGCGTCGGTGAGCTTCTCGGCGGCCTCGTAGAACTTCTCCCAGGTGGTGGGCGCGTCCAGGCCGGCCTTCTCGAACAGATCGGTGCGGTAGTAGAGGGTGCCGTTGTTCGCGGAGGTCGGGATCGAGTACAGCGTGTCCCCGCCACCGGCGGACTTCAGCGACTCGACCATGCCCTCGTTGAGCTTGTCCTTGATCGTGGACTTGCCGAGTCGGCCGTCCAGGGGGTCCAGCGCGTTCTGGGCGGCGAACCCGGCGGCCATCGCCGCGCCGACGCCGCCGACGTCCGGCAGACCGCCGCCCTGGATGGCGGTGTCGACCTTGGACTGGTACTCGGTGGCGGCGATACCGACGTACTCGACCTTGATGGACGGGTTCGCCTTCTCGAAGTCGGCGATGATCTGCTTCCAGATGTCCGTACGGACACCGCCGTTGTTGTCCCAGAAGACGATCTCGCCCTTGCCGCTGCCCTCGGACCCCTTGTCTCCACCGGCGCCGCTGCCGTCGTCACCGCAGGCGGTCGCGGTCAGGGCGAGGACGGAGCCCAGGGCGACGGCCGTGGCCGCGCGCCTGCTTCTGCGAATGCTGCTCTTCATGGTCGGCTCTCTCTTCTGGATCAAACGGAGATGTGAAGTTGAGGGGGGTCAGTGGCGTGCGTGGGGCGCCCAGTTGTCGCTGCCCTTGAGGTAGGCGGTGACGGTGTGCGTCCTCGCGTCCTCATCGCTCATCTGCGGACGGTCCTGGGTGACAGCGGCCCCCGGCCCGTAGTTCTGGTACTCCGTGAAGCGCGCGTCCTTCCACGAGAAGCCACTCATGTCCGTCCACGGCGAGGACTTGACCGCGGCAGGCAGCCGGGTGTCGCGGATCAGCACTTGGGCCACCGCGTTCGGCTCGCCGCCCGGGTGCCAGGGCCGGCCGAGGTGGAAGCTCCCGGCCGGGGCGTCGCTCACGATCTTCGAGCGGGTGATCAGGAACCCGTACGGGTTGTCCTTCCACGTCGAAGCGGCCGTGATGTAGCCGTTGTTGGTCGCGGATCCCCGGCTGAGCGCCTTGATCACGGACCGCTCGATCACGGTCGTCGCCCGCCCGTAGATGAAGTCGACGTCACCTTCGATGTACGAGTCGCGGACGTACACCCGGCTGATCACGTTCAGCTTGGGGCTGTCGGTCATCAGGGTGTCCTGGTTTCCCAGGAAGGCGGTGTCCTCGAAGACGATCCGGTCGCCGGTCGTCTTCATGGCGAGGGCCTGCTCGCCCTTCAGCTCGACCGCGGACTCGTCGAAGTCGTTGCTGAAGGTGAGGTTGCGGGCGGTGACGTCGTTCGCGGCGATCCGCACGGTGGCGCTGCCCGTGGAACCGCCGTACTCGGCGGGCGTGTCGTGGACGATGACGGTGTCGGAGCGGTCGTGTCCCGTCCCCCGGAGCAGGATCTTCGGCTTGGCCGCCGGGATGAACACCTTCTCCCGGTAGGTGCCCGGCGCGACCGCGATCGTCACCGGCACGTCGTTGCCGTCCGGCACGGCGTCCACGGCGGCCTGCACGGTCGGGTAGGCGCCCGGGACGTCGAGGGTCACGCCGATCTGCCGCTGCGGACCGGAGAACTTCTTCACCAGGGCGGGGACGGCGGCCGCGGGATCGAGCCGGTAGTCGTAGAAGTCCCGCGGGTCGAAGGCGGCACCCCACTCGTCCGTCCGCCCGCTCGTCTTCCTCAGGATCGAGCCCCGCTCCACCAACTCCGCGGTGGTGTCGGCCTGGTAGGGGTGCTGGACCCGGTCGTAGTAGCTGTTCTCGATGACCATCTTGCTGCGGCCCCGGGACCAGTTCCCGTACGTCCACACGGGGTCGCCATCGGCCACCTGTGCGGAGATGTAGTTGTTGTAGAGGTGCGCGTAGGCGCAGTTGTCCGCCGAGGGATTGCGCTGCTTCGTGCCGGTGAACCAGTTGTGGTCGATGGTGATCTGCGTCTGGACGTTGGTCGTCCAGCCGATCCCGAACGCCTTGTTGTGGTTGCTGAACTCGTTGTAGGAGACGGTCACGTACTGGCTGTCTTTGCGGATGTCGAGCAGGCCGTCGCCCATGTGGGTGAAGCGGTTGTGGTCGATCCAGACGTGGTGGACGGCATCCATCTGGATGGCGTCGAAGTCGGTGGTCTTGCCGTCCCAGTCGCCCTCGACGTAGGAGTCGCGGATCGTCAGGTTGCGGATGATGACGTTGTGCGTGCCGGGGTCGAGGTGCAGTTCGCCGTGGACGATCTCACCGGTGTCGCCGACGCCGATGATCGTCTTGTTCGAGGCGACGACGATGTCCGAGCCGAAGGGCTCGACGGCGACCGTCCCCGCCACCCGGATGACGTAGGGCTCCTCGGCGGCCGCGTACTTCGCCAGCGAGGCCTGGTCGGTGACCGTGACGACCTTGCCGCCGGCACCTCCCGTGGTTCCTCCGGCCAGCGAGGCGAAGCCGTGGGCCTGGTCGGTCCAGCGGGCGGCCGCCGGTGCGGACATCCCGGCGGGGGCGGGTTCGGCGGCCCTTGCCTCCCCGGTCGCGCCCAGTCCCAGGGCGGCGACCAGGCCCGCGACGGCGGCCAGGGCGACACCCGGTCTGGGCAAGCGCTTGCTACGGAGGTGCGTCATTGCGGCTCCCAACAGGCGTGATGGGCGTACAGGTGCGATGGGTTACAAGTCGGTGATCCGGAACTGCGTGAACGTGGCGGCGCCCGCGTGTCCCGACCCGACGGGCGCGAGGGCGAAGAGGCCCAGCAGGGCGCCGACCCAGCGCCAGGGCGTGGCGGCGAAAACGGGACCGGACGGACACGGACCGTCGCCGAGGTCGTAGGAGAAGCGGCAGCGGGCTCCGGCGCCGATCTCGATGCGGAGTCCGACGCGCCCCTCGGGTGCGAGGCGCGGGTGGGCCGCGTCGCGCTCCCGCTCGGCGACCCCCTCGGCGAACCGGTGCACGAGGTGGACCGTGCCGTCGGCCCCGCGCTGAAGGCCGATCCAGCCGAACGCGTCCCCGAGGACCGCGAGTCCGGCCCGCGCCCCTGGCTCCTCACTGTGCAGGCGCAGCTCCACCTCGACGGCGGACGGGGTGCCGGGCAGCCGCTGAGTGAGGACGTTCGGGAGTGTGCGGAGGTCGTGCGTGTCGGCCGAGCGTACGCAGGTCAGCCGCAGTCCGTCCCCGGAGTGCTGGGTGGCCCAGCCGTCGCCCGGGTTGGCCGTCCACTGCCACTGGCGGCCGTACCGTCCGCCGGGGAAGTCGTCGTCGGTGGCGGGCGCGGCGGGCGGCTGCGGCGGCAGGTCCGGCTTCTCGTGTACGGCGACGGGGGCGCCGTCGTCCCCGAGCACCGGCCAGCCGTCCGGGCCCCAGCGCATCGGCTGGAGGTGGACGACCCGGCCGTAGGCGCCGCGCTGCTGGAAGTGCAGGAACCAGTCCTCCCCCGACCGGGTGCGCACCCAGCCGCCCTGGTGGGGGCCGTTGACGTCGGTGTCCTTCTGCTCCAGGACGATCCTCTCCTCGTACGGCCCGAAGAAGCCGCGCGAGCGGAAGGCGCCCTGCCAGCCGGTCTCCACACCGCCGGCGGGGGCGAGGATCCAGAACCAGCCGTCGTGCCGGTAGAGCTTGGGGCCTTCGAGGGTGAACCAGCCGGGTATGCGGTCCCCGTCGACGATCACCTTGCCCTCGTCGAGGAGGTCGGTGCCGTCGGGGCGCATCCGGTGGCCGGTGAGGCGGTTCTTGACGCCGGAGCGGGACTTGGCCCAGGCGTGGACCAGGTAGGCCTCACCGGTCTCCTCGTCCCACAGGGGGCACGGGTCGATCAGGCCCTTGCCCGCCTTCAGCAGGTGCGGGCGGGTCCAGGGACCACGGACCGCCGGGGCGTTGACCTGGAAGATGCCCTGGTCGGGATCGCCCCAGAAGATCCAGAAGCGTTCGTCGTGATACCTGAGGGACGGGGCCCAGACGCCGCAGTCGTGGCGGGGTGTCGCGAACTCCTCGGCCGGTTCCAGGCGTTCCAGGGCGTGGCCGACCAGGGTCCAGTTGACGAGGTCGCGGGAGTGCAGCAGCGGCAGGCCGGGGGCGCGCCCGAAGCTGGAGGCGGTCAGGTAGAAGTCGTCGCCGACGCGGACGACGTCCGGGTCGGACCAGTCGGCGTTCAGGATCGGATTGCGGTAGGTCTCGGAGGTCACGGGCTCACCGCCTTGCGGACGAGGGACGCCGCGGCGTCGCGGTCGAGACGGCCGTCGGCGACGACGGTGACCACCCGGCGCACGACGGTCTCACCCGGCGGGACCGGCACCCGTTCGTCGTGGGCCAGGGAGGAGCCGACGCCCGGGTACTCCTCGGTGCGCACGAACCACGGGTCGCGGCGGGTCCGTTCGGTGGCGCCGGCGAAGACCAGCGTCCAGGTGGCGCCCCGCAGGGCGAGCCAGTCGGCGGGGTTGCCGTGGACCTTCTCCTCGCCGTCGGCGGCGGCCGTGAAGACCTCCGGCGCGCAGGGCTCCTTGCGGGCCCGCCAGAAGAAGCCGCCGTAGGCGGCGCCCGGGCGCCCGTTGGTCGCGGGGCTGCCGATCGACAGCGCGTTCCTGGTGACGTTGGTGAGGGAGAACGTGAGGTCCAGCGCCCAGGCCCGGTCGGTGAGTTCGGTGGCCGCGACCGTCCGGCGTTCGCGCAGCAGCTCGCCGCCCGCGCTGACCCAGCGCAGCTCCTCCACGAAGCCGTCCGGGTCGCGCAGCTGGAAGGCGATGTGCCGCTGCGCGCCGTGGTTGTCGAGCTCGGTGGGGCCCTGGCCGCGGACGTAGGTGCGCCCGCCCCAGAAGTTGAACCCCTCGACGTCGGGAACGGCGACACCGACGCCGAGGTGGTGTGCGTGGTCGGCAGGGGCGAGTTCGGTCACGGCCGTGCCGGCCAGGGTGGTGACGGGGTGCAGATAGGGGCGCGGGGAGAGCCGGGCCGGCAGCTCGGGCCGGGTGACGTACCGGCCGACCGGCCGGCCCGCGACGCGCAGGACCGCGGTGTCGTTGCTGGTCATCGGGTGCTCACCTCGTTCGACGGGGGCGCCCAGGGGGCGCCGAGCTCGGAGTAGAGGGAGAGGGTGTCGGCGGCGGCCGCGACGAGTCCGTCGATGCCCGGCACGACCCGGCGGTTCTCGCCGGGGATGCGGTGCCAGGCGGTGTCCGGCAGCGGTGCCGGGTCGGGAGCGGTGCGGATGGCCTCCACGACCTTCATGAAGGCGCCGGTCTCGTCCGGCGGGACGAGCAGGTCCACGCCGGTGGTGAGGTGCTCGACGAGGTTCTCCAGCAGATCGGTGCGGCCGTGCTCGGACTCCTCCGGGCCGTGCCCCGCGCGCTGGAGCAGCACCCGGTCCTGCTTGTACCAGAAGGTGATCCGGCCGCTGCTGCCGTGCACCAGCACGTACGGCTCGTCCGCCCGCTCTGCGCACAGCGTCGCGGCGACGGTCACCGGGTGGCCCTGCGCGGTGGTGATCCGGACGCAGGAGGTGTCGTCGGACTCGATGGCGTTGGCGCGCAGCAGCTCGGTCTCGATGCCGGCGACGTCTTCGGCGCGGGTGCTGCCGCTCAGGGCGAGGGCGGTGGCGACGGCGTGTGCGAGGGGGTTGGTCAGTGCCCCGTCGATCACCTCGACGCCGTTCAGCCGCCGTTTGCCCGCCCAGGGCGCCCGCCGGAAGTAGTCCTCGTCGCGCACCCAGGCGCCGGCGCCGCCGAGCCCGACGAGCTTGCCGATCGCGCCCTTCTCGATCAGCTCGCGGACGGCCGTCAGGGCGTGCGAGCCCAGCGACTGGAAGCCGATCTGGCAGACGACCCCGGCAGCGGCGACCCCGTCGGCCATCCGGCGGAACTCGGCGTAGGAGGGGGCGGGCGGCTTCTCCAGGAGGAGGTGCACCCCCCGCTCGGCCGCGGTGAGGGCGAGGTCGGTGTGGGTCGGGATCGGTGTGCAGATCACCGCGACCCGGGCGCCGGTGGAGTCCAGCAGGGCGCCGAAGTCGGCGGACTGCTCGGGAGCGCCCAGGTCGCCCAGTTCCTCCTCGGTCAGCGGCGTCAGCTCGCAGATCCCGACGAGCCGGACGATGCCCTTGTGCTGCAGGCGGCGGATGTTCTCGACGTGCCAGCGGCCGTGCCCGCGGGCCCCGGCGAGGACGACGGGCAGGGGGGTGCTCAGGCGATCGCTCGGGGATTCACTCATGGAGTCGATCATGCGACCGGTCATGGGATCCTCCCCGCACCCGCGCCGCGGGCCACCGCCCGGTCGGCCTCCCGGGCACTGTCGATCCGCCCGTGCAGGGTGGGCGTCCAGCCGACGTCGGCCGTCAGATCGCGCTCGCTGCCCGAGTTGTAGGCGTTGTGGATGGCGAGCAGGTCGACCGGGAAGCCGTTGAAGAGCGTGCCGCTCTGGTGCAGGGCGCTGCCGTTCCAGCTCTTGACCAGGTCGGCGACCTCCACGTGGCCGGGTGTGTGGAAGGCGTTGTTCTCGGCGTACATCCGTGACTCGGTGGAGACGCCGAGCGAGTAGCGGTAGTCGTCGCCGGTGATGTCGTACCGGTTGTTGTAGACGTGGACCTGGCCGAAGCGGACGCGCGGGGCGCGCTGGACGACGGACTCGAACGCGTTGTGGTGCAGGGTGACCCGGAGCCTGCCGCGGTCGCCGGTGGCGGTGTCGCCGCTGCCGATGAGCATCGCCTTGTCGTGGCCGGCGAAGCGGCTCCAGGAGACGGTGACGAGATCGGAGCCGTTGGTGATGTCCAGCAGGCCGTCGTGGCGCAGGTAGTTGCGGGCGAAGTGGGTGGGTTCCTTCGCGTCCGGGTGGCCCTTGTCGCTCAGGGTCACGTGATCCACCCACACATGGGTGGCGCCGGTCAGCCAGATGTTGTCGTAGGCCGTCTTCCAGTCGCCGAGGCCGCCGGAGTTGGGCTGCCAGACGGGGAAGCAGTCGTAGGCGTCGCGCACGTCGAGGTTGCGGATGATCACGTTGTCCGCGTTCCTCACCTGGAGGCTCGCGCCCTTCAGGACGGCCGAGTCGCCCAGGCCGACGAGAGTGGTGTTCGAGCCGACGGGCAGCACGATCCGCTCGGCCTGCCGGGCGGCGGAGGCCTGGCGGGCCTCCTCCTGGGGGCCGCTGGGCTTGGCGGAGCCCCAGGTGCGGGGGTCGTAGGCGGCGAGGTACTTCTTCAGGGCGTAGCCGCCGGTGGCGTAGTCGGCGCAGTCCAGCCGGGCGCCGTCGTCGTCGGTGTTGGCGTCGACCGTCCCGGCGATCTTGATGATCTTCGGGGTGTCGCTGCCGCCGTCGAGGGCCCGGACCAGTCCGGCCCGGTCGGTGACCGTGTACACGTGGCCGGCGTCGGCCGCCGCGCCTCCGGTGGTGCCCGCTCCCTCGGCGGCCCAGCCGTCGTTCGCGGGGAGGGTGTCGCGGCCGATGTCCCGGGCCTCGGCGTGCGCGGGCACGCAGAGCACCGCCAACAGCCCGGCCGCGACGGCCAGTTGTCCGCCCCTCATCCCTTCACCGCCCCCGCACTGAACCCGGTGATCAGCCACTTCTGGATGAAGGCGAACACGATCACCACCGGCACGGCCGCGATGATGCCGCCCGCGGCGAGCGCGCCCAGGTCCACGCTGTCCGCGCTCATCAGGGAGTTGAGGCCGACGGGGATCGTCTGCTTGTCCTGGTTGTTCAGGAACATCAGGGCGAACAGGAAGTGGTTCCAGGAGTGGACGAAGGCGAACGAGCCGACGGCGATCAGACCGGGCCGCAGCAGGGGCAGCACCACGATCCGAAAGGCCGTCATGCGGTTGCAGCCGTCGACCCAGGCCGCCTCCTCCAGGGAGTACGGCACGTTCTTGATGAAGTTGCTGATGAGGATCATCGACAGCGGCAACTGGAAGACCGTCTCGGCGAGGATGACACTGCCGAGCGAGTTGATCATCTGCAGTTCGGCGAAGATCTCGAACAGCGGCACCAGCAGCAGCGCGCCCGGCACGAACTGGGAGCAGAGCAGGGCCAGCATGAACGCCCGCTTGACCTTGAAGTCGAACCGGGCGAGGGCGTAACCGCCGGCCAGCGCGACGAGCGTCGTCATGAGCAGCGTGGCGACGCCGACGAGCACGCTGTTGCCGAAGTAGGTGCCGAAGCTGCGCTCCGTCCAGACCTTCTCGAAGTGGTCGAAGGTCATCGGCCAGGGCACGAGCGAGGTCGAGCCGGCCGGGCGCAGTGAGAAGAGCAGGATCCAGTAGAAGGGGACGAGGGTGAAGAGGAGGTAGATGCCCAGGGGCAGGTAGATCTGCCAGCGGGGCGCCTCGTCCCAGGCGCGGTGGCCCTTGGCGGGCCGCGGCGGTTCGGGGGCGGCGTGCACGGGGGCGGGCGCCGTCTTGGTGGCTTCCTTGACGCTCACTTGCTCTCGCCTCCGAACTTGCTCAGCCGCAGGTAGACCATCGAGCAGAAGAGCAGGATCACGAACGCCACCGTGGTCAGGGCCGACGCGTAGCCGAAGTTGTGGGCGTCGACGGATGTGTTGGCGATGTACAGCGGCAGCGTGGTCGTCTCGCCCGCGGGGCCGCCGCCGGTCAGGGTGTAGAGCAGGTCGACGTTGTTGAACTCCCAGACCGCGCGCAGCAGCGTGGACAGGATGATGGCGTCCTTCAGGTGCGGCAGCGTGATGTGCCAGAACTGCTTGATGCGGCTGGCGCCGTCGACCTCGGCGGCCTCGTACAGGTCCTTCGAGACGGACTGGAGGTCGGCGAGGATGAGGATCGCGAAGAACGGCACGCCGCGCCACAGGTCGGCCACGACCGCCGCCGGGAACACGGTGGAGGTGTCCGACAGCCAGCTCGTGCCGTAGGAGCCGATGCCCATGTCGGCGAGGTAACGGGTGATGCCCGTCTGGGAGTTGTAGAGCAGCACCCAGATCGCGGAGGTCAGCACGCCGGAGACGGCCCACGGGGAGAAGACCAGGGCGCGTCCCAGGCCCCGGCCCACGAAGGTCTGGTTGACGATCAGGGCGAGCGCGAGACCGAACAGCAGCTGGAGTCCGACCTCGACGACGACCCACTTGGCGCTGAAGACCAGGGTGTCCCAGAAGACGGGGTCCTTGGTGAAGGCATGGACGAAGTTGTCGAAGCCCGCGTAGCCGTTCCGCCATGGCTTGGTGGGGTTGTAGTTCTGCAGGCTGTAGTAGAAGACGCTGATGACCGGGTAGGCGATGAAGCCCAGCATCAGCAGGGCGGCCGGTGCGATCAGCAGGTACGGGAGCCTGCGCGGCGTGGCGGAGGCCCGGCGCCGCCGGGGTGGCGCGGGCGGTTTCGCCACGGCTGCGACTTGGGCCATGACAGGGTCTCCGATCTCGGTACGTCTCGGTGCGGCTTGCTTTCGTGGCGCAGGAAGCGCTTTCTGGATATGCGGAGGCCCCTGTTCGCGGTACGGGACGCCTCTTGCTGTTGTGCGGCGGGTACGGGTCCGATGGGGTGTGTCGCGCCCACGTGGCGGAGCCGCATGTCGATACAGCCCCGCGCCCCTGGGTGGGACGGGTCAACCGGCGTAGGGATCCGGGGCCTTGCCCGGCCTTGCCAAGAACTCGAAGTCGCAGCCTGTGTCGGCCTGGGTGATCTGGTCGTTGTACAGGGCGCCGTAGCCGCGTTCGTAGCGGGTGGGCGGGGGAGCCCAGTCCTTGCGACGGCTCTCCAACTCCTCCTCGCTCACGTCGAGGTGGAGGGTCCTGGCCTCGACGTCCAGGGTGATCGAGTCACCGCTGCGGACCAGGGCCAGCGGCCCGCCGACGTACGACTCGGGCGCGATGTGCAGGGCGCAGGCGCCGTAGCTCGTGCCGCTCATCCGGGCGTCGGAGATCCGGACCATGTCCCGGACGCCCTGCTTGAGCAGGTGGTCGGGGATGGGGAGCATGCCGTACTCGGGCATGCCCGGGCCGCCCTTGGGTCCGGAGTTGCGCAGCACCAGGACGCTGTCCGCGGTGATCCCCAACTCCGGGTCGTTGATGGTGCGCTGCATGGTCTTGTAGTCGTCGAAGACGACGGCGGGACCGGTGTGCTTGAGCAGGTGCGGCTCGGCGGCGATGTGCTTGATGACCGCACCGTCGGGGCAGAGGTTGCCGCGCAGTACGGCGACCCCGCCCTCGGCGGCGACCGGGTTCTCGCGGGGGCGGATGACGTCGTCGTCGTGGACGACGGCGCCCTCGATCTGCTCTCCCAGGGTTCCGTTGACGGTGGGCCGGTCCAGGTGCAGCAGGTCGGTGACCCGCGAGAGGAAGGCGGGCAGACCGCCGGCGAAGTGGAAGTCCTCCATGAGGTACCTCTGTCCGCCGGGCCGGACGTTGGCGAGCACCGGCACGGTGCGGGCGATGCGGTCGAAGTCGTCGAGGGTGAGGTCCACCCGGCAGCGCCCCGCCATCGCGATGAGGTGGATGACGGCGTTGGTCGAGCCGCCGAGCCCGAGGACCGTGGTGACGGCGTCCTCGAAGGCCTCGCGGGTGAGGATCCGGGACGGCTTCAGCGCGGTCCAGGCGAGCTCCACGGCACGGCGCCCGGAGGCGGCGGCCATCCGCTCGTGCCCGGAGTCGACGGCCGGGATCGAGGAGGCGCCCGGCAGCGTCATGCCGAGGGCCTCCGCCGCCGCGGTCATGGTCGACGCGGTCCCCATGGTCATGCAGTGACCGGGCGACCGGGCCAACCCGCCCTGCAGCTCCCTCAGTTCGCAGTCGGTCAGGTTGCCGGCGCGGTGCTCGTCCCAGTACTTCCACATGTCGGTACCGGACCCGAGGGTCTCACCGCGCCAGTGGCCCGGCAGCATCGGCCCCGCGGGCACGAAGAGGGACGGTACGTCGGCCGAGGCCGCGCCCATGAGCAGCGCGGGCGTCGACTTGTCGCAGCCGCCGAGCAGCACCGCCGCGTCGATGGGGTACGACCGCAGCAGCTCCTCCGTCTCCATCGCGAGCAGGTTGCGGTAGAGCATCGGGGTCGGCTTCTGGTACGTCTCGGAGAGCGTGGCGACCGGGAACTCCAGCGGGAAGCCGCCCGCCTGCCACACCCCCCGCTTGACCGCCTCGGCCCGCTCACGCAGGTGGACGTGGCAGGGGTTGATGTCGGACCAGGTGTTCAGGACGGCGATCACCGGGCGACCGAGGTACTCCTCCGCCTCGTAACCGAGCTGGCGCATACGGGCGTTGTGCGACCAGGTGCGCAACTGACCCTCGGCGCCGTACCACTGGTGGCTCCTGAGCTCCTCGGGACGCAGTCTGCCGGTCATATCGACCACCCCGCGGCGATCGCGGCGACCTCGGCCCGACCGCTCTCGGGCAGCGGCTTGCTCGGCGGACGGACCTCGCGGCGGCACAGCCCGAGGGAGGCGAGGGCCTCCTTGACTACGGTGACGTTGTCGGCGGAGCCGTTGGCCGCGCGCAGCTCCTCGAAGCGGCGGATCTGCTCCCAGACCTTCATCGCGGCCCGGTAGTCGCCGGAGCGCAGCGCCTCGATCATGTTCAGCGAGACGGCCGGGGCGACGTTCACCAGCCCCGAGGTGAAGCCGGTGGCTCCGGCGGAGAAGTAGGAGGGGGCGTACGGCTCGGCGAGTCCCGCCACCCAGACGAACCGCTCAAGGCCCGCGTCCCGGGCGAACGCGGCGAATCTGGCCGCGTCGGGGACGGCGTACTTCACGCCGATGACGTTCGGGCAGGTGTCGGCTAGTTCGGCGAGCCGGGCGCCGGTGAGCTGCGCGTTGCGGATGTACGGCACGACGCCCAGCTCGGGCACGGCCTCGGCGATGGCGCGGTGGTAGTCGACCCAGCCGGCCTGTGAGACGTACGGGTGGACCGGCTGGTGGACCATCACCATGTGGGCACCGAGCTCCCGCGCGTGCCGGGCGGAGGCGACGGCGGTGGGGATGTCGTGTCCGACGCCGACCAGGACGACAGCCCGCTCGCCGGCCTCGTCGATCGTCAGCTCCGTGACGAGCCGGCGCTCTTCGGGGGTCAGGGCGTAGAACTCGCCGGTGTTGCCGTTCGGGGTGAGGGTCGTGATGCCGCCGTCGAGCAGGCGGCGCAGCAGGGCCCGGTGGGTGTCCTGCGCGACGGAGCCGTCCTCGGCGAACGGGGTCACCGGGATCGCCACCACGTCGGCCAGGGCCGCCCGCTGGGTCTCGAACGCCACGCTGCTCATTCCTGACCTTCCTGTTCCAGTCCTGCCTGGGGGAAAGCGCGCTGCACGAAGGAGGCGATGTGGGCGTGCAGGGCACGCGCCGCGCCGTCGGCGTCGCCGTCGAGCGCGAGCCGCAGGATCTCCCGGTGCTCGCCGGCCTCCCGCTCCCAGGAGGGGGAGGCGGCCCAG
Source organism: Streptomyces qaidamensis (assembly GCF_001611795.1). Taxonomy (NCBI): domain Bacteria; kingdom Bacillati; phylum Actinomycetota; class Actinomycetes; order Kitasatosporales; family Streptomycetaceae; genus Streptomyces; species Streptomyces qaidamensis. Next base: position 2,194,113 of record NZ_CP015098.1, read on the forward strand.
GCGACGGCGGAGACCAGGGCGGCCTGGTCGCGGACCTCGTCGAGCATCCGGCCGAGCAGCGGGTTGCCGCACGGCAGGTACAGGGCGCGGTGGAACTCCCGGTTGGCGAGGGAGCGTTCGGCGGTGTCGGTGGCGGCGTCGGCCCGGGTCAGCGCCTCGCGGGCGACGTCCAGGGAGGCGCCGCGCTGCACGGCGCGCCGCAGCGCCTCCGGCTCCAGCAGCAGCCGTACGTCGTAGACCTCGCGCGCCATGTCCGCGTCCACCAGGCGCACGGTGACGCCCTTGTACTGGTTCATCACGACCAGCCCGGTCCCGGCGAGGGTCTTGAGCGCCTCGCGCACCGGGGTCTTCGACACGCCGAACTGCGCGGCGAGTTCGGTCTCGACCAGCGCCTGTCCCGGCGTCAACTGCCCGGTGAGGATGCGGTGTTTGATCCCCTCCAGCACGTACTGCGTGCGGGAGGGGATCGGCGTGGGCACAGAGGTCATGCGCGCCTCTCGGATCTCGCGTCTCGGTGGATCGCGTATCGGATCTCGCGTATCGCGTCTCATATATGACGTACGAAGTACGACGCGATGACGGTAGGAGGGCGCGTGGGCTTCGTCAATGCTTTCGGCAAAGAAACAGCAATCGCTTTCTACGGCTGAGGGGCCCACTCCGGGTCCCGCCCGCTCAGTCCCACCGCCCGGGCCAGCAGGGACGCCTCCGGCTCGACCGTGACGACGGGCCCGAAGATGGCGCCGCGGCCGGGGTCGTCGACGGACTCCGCGAGGAAGTCGTGACAGACCCGGAGCGCGGCCGGGTCGGGCTCGTACCGCTGACCGGTGGCGCGGGCCAGGTCCCAGCCGTGGACGACCAGTTCGTCGGTGGCGACCAGGCCCGCGATCCCGCCGGGCAGGTCCACGCTCCCGGCGCGGGTCATGCCGGTCCAGGCGGCAGGATCACGCCAGGCCTCGGCCATCTCGCCGAGCACCCTGGGCAGTTCCTCGCGCCAGCCGTGCCCGAGCTCGGGCACGGTGGAGTCCGGGCGGGTGTCGGTCGTGACACCCAGATCCTTGCGGCCTGCGTCACGGAAGGCGACGGCGAGCCCGGCGAGGTGGGCCAGCACGTTGCGCACCGCGTACTTCGGGCAGGGCGTCGGGTCCGCGAGCTGCTCGTCGGTGACGCCCGCCGCCAGGCGCGCCACCACCTCCGCCTGCGGTCCGAGGTCCACGGTCGGGGTCTGGGTCGTGTCGGTCATCGGCTGCTCCTCCTGGTTTCCGTTCCTGAGAGGCAGACCGACTCCGGCCACGAAACTCATCGCTACGGACTCGTGGCCCGTGGCCAGCCATCCTAAAATGGATATAGGGGTTATTCCAGGCACCTTCGGCGGCAGGTGGTGCGCGATGACACAGGACGTCGAGCTGAGGCTGCATCTGGAGTGTGAGTTGGCGGATGAGCCCGTGCGCGTGTTCCGGGAGCTGACCGACCCGGGGGAAGTGGCCCGCTGGTGGGGCCCCGACGGGTTCGGCACCCCGAGTGTGGAGATCGACCTCCGCCCCGGTGGCGCCTACCGGATCGCGATGCAGCCACCGGAAGGCGAGCTGTTCTACCTGGTGGGCGAATACATCGACGTCGATCCCCCGGTAGGCCTGTCGTACACCTTCCGCTGGGAGGATCCCGACCCCGAGGACCGGGAGACGGTGGTGACGCTGTCGCTGTACGACACCGACGTCAGACAGTCCCACCTCACCCTCGACCAGGGCGACTTCGCCACGGAGCGGCGGCGGGCCCTCCACGAGGAAGGCTGGGTTCAGGGCCTCGGCAAGCTCGGGGAAATGCTCGCCTCACAGTGGGATTGACCATCCCCACTGGAATTTCCTGGAATCAGGGCATCCTCCCGATCCCTCCGTACGGTCCTTAGCCGCACGATGGCCAGGCATGACGACGAAAACGACCTGGCCCCTCGTACGCGTCCTGCGCGACCCCGAGGCGGGCCTCTGCCTCTCCGGAGTGGTGGTCTCCGGCTTCGGCACCTCGGCCCTCTGGCTGGCCTCGGGCGTGTGGGTCAAGGATCTGACCGGCTCGGACGGCCTGGCAGCGCTGTGCATGCTCGCCCTGTGGGTGCCGACGCTGGCCGGCCCGCTGCTGGGCACCCTCGCCGACCGGGGCCGCCGCAAGCCGCTGCTGATCGGCGTGAACCTGCTGCTGGGCGCCCTCCTGCTCACCCTGGTGAGCATCGACGCCCCGGGCGACCTGTGGCTGCTGTACGCCGTTCTGTTCGTGTACGGGGCAGCGGGCGTCGTCCACGAGGCGGCCGAGTCGGCGCTGGTCGCGGCCGCCGTCGACCCTTCCCTGCTGGGCGACTTCAACGGCCTGCGCATGACGGCCACCGAGGGCATGAAGCTGCTGGCCCCGCTGGCGGGCGCGGGTCTGTACGCGGCGTACGGCGGTGCGAGCGTCGCCCTCCTGGACGCGGCGACGTTCGTGCTGGCCACAGGGGTGTACGCGCTGCTCCGTGTGCGGGAGGAGAAGCCCGCGCCGGACCGCGGCGGGCGCCGGCGCCGGAGCGCGGAGGGGGCCCGCCACCTGTGGGCGCACCCCGTGCTGCGCCCCCTGGTCCTGGCGGGCGGCGCCACGATGCTGTGCGCCGGACTGAACGGGGCGATGGTGTACGCCGTCGTCGACGGCCTCGGGCACTCCCCGGCGTACGCCGGTGTGCTGTACGCCGTGCAGGGCGCGGGTTCGGTGGCGGTCGGCCTGCTCTCCGGCCCCGCCCTGCGCCGGCTGGGGGCGCGGCACTTCGGGGCCTACGGCATCGCCCTGCTGGCACTCGCGGTGGCCCTGCGGGCGGTGCCGTCCGACCCGGTTGCGCTCGTGTGCAGCGCGGCGATCGGCGCGGGGCTGCCCGCGGTGCTGATCGCCGCGCTGACGTCCGTGCAGCGCGAGACGCCCGGTGCGCTGCTGGGCCGGGTCACGGCCACCGCCCACACGCTGGTGTACGCGCCGAACGTGGCCGGGCTGGCCGCCGGGGCGGCCCTGGTGGAGCCGGTGGGCCACCGGCCGGTGCTGGTGGCCCTGGGCGTGGCCCTGCTGGTGACGGCGGCGGCGCTGTGCGCTCCCCCGGCCGGGGCCGAAGCCGCCCCGGGGCGGTGAGGGCGACCCCTCAGCGCCCGGCGAGGGCGGAGCGGACCGTGTCCAGATCGTCGTCGGACGCCAGTCCGGCGTGATACAGCCGCAGTTCGGTGGCGCCCAGCCGCCGTGCCTCGGCGGCGTCGGCGGCGAGGGTGCCGGGGCTGCCGCCCATGCCCGAGACGACGGTGAAGTTGGCGGCGATGACGGCGCGCTCGCGCTCCTGCCGTGCGAACGGCGTGAGGGTGCCGGTGCCGCCCGCGCAGGGGACGACCACACCGTCCGCGACGGACAGGATGTGCTCCGGGTCGACGCCGGGGTTGGCTCCGACGTGGTACGAGACGGGGTCCGCGTGCAGCAGCACCTGGAAGCCGTCGGGAGCGGCTGCCCGGACCGCCGCGACGGCCTGTTCCTGGAGCGTGCGGGCGGTTTCGTCGCGGTACGCGCGCGTGGTGTTCGCGAGGGTCTCGCCGAGGAGTTTCTCGATGCCCGCCCAGGCTCCGTCGGAGGGCGCTCCCTGCCACACCGGCTCCAGCGCGGTCCGTACGGCGGCGGCCAGCCGGTCGGCGTCCAGGCCGTGCCGGCCGTAGCCCTCCCGGCAGGACGGGCAGAAGCACAGTGCCATCAGGTACTGGCCGGCGTCCCCGAGGCCGACGCCGCCGGTCTTGTCGTGGGCGTGCAGATGCTGCAGCCCGTACCAGCCGAGGGATTCCAGCTCGGTGCCGCGCGCTCCGGGCCGGACGGCGGCCTCGGCGGCCAGATCGGTCAGGTAGGCGCGCGTGGCGGGCTGTGCGATGCAGGGCGCCCAGGGGTAACGGTCACCGTAGGCGTTGACGACCGAGGTGTCCGGGTGCTCGGCGCCCAGGCGGGAGTTGTGCGCGAGGACGACCCAGGTGTGCACCTCCAGACCGGCCTCGGTGAGCACGCCCGCGGCCTCGCCGAAGGCGTCCCCGGGGGCCCAGGCGCCGGCCGCGTAGGGCCGCAGCTCGCGTCCGGCCCAGCGGTCGTCCGCCGGGTACAGCACCGCGGCGTGCTCGGCGGTGACGATGCGGTGGCGCGGGTGGCGGGGCGTGAGGGCACGGGTGGAGTGGTAGGCGGCGGCCAGGGTCACCTGGTCCACGCCGAGCGCGGCGATCCGTGCGGGTGCCTCCGGATCCCCGTTGACGTCCCAGGGGTAGACGAATGCCGACGCCTTCACTTGGCCTCCTCCAGCAGCGCGTGGCCCCGCTCGATCAGTTCGGCGAGCTGCTTCACATGATCCCCGCTCGGCTCGTGCAGCGGGGGCCGCACCTCCCCCACGTCCAGGCCGCGCAGCCGTACGCCGGCCTTGACCAGGGCGACCGCGTAGCCGCGGCCCCGGTCGCGCAGTTCGACGAACGGGCGGTAGAAGCCGTCCAGCAGCTTCGCCACGGTGGCGTCGTCGCCGGTCCTGAGGGCCTGGTGGAAGGCGAGGGCGATCTCCGGCGCGAAGCAGAACACGGCCGACGAGTAGAGCGTGACCCCGAGGGCCCGGTAGGCGAGCTGGGTCTGCTCGGCGGTCGGCAGGCCGTTGAAGTAGAGGAAGTCCCCCGGGGCTTCGCAGCGGACGGCGCTGACGACGCGCTGCATGAGGTCGAGGTCGCCGAGCCCGTCCTTCAGGCCGATGATCCCGTCCGTGCGGGCGAGTGCGACGACCGTCTGCGGGGTGAACACGGCGTTGTCGCGCTGGTAGACGATGACCGGAAGGGCGGTCGCGGCGGCCACCTCGCGGTAGTGCCGCAGCAGCCCCTCCTGCCCGGCGACGACGAGGTAGGGCGGCATGGCGAGCAGTCCGTCCGCCCCGGCGGCCTCGGCGAGGCGGGCGTAGCGCACGGCGAGCGCGGTGCCGTACCCGGCGCCGGCGACGACCGGCACCCGCCCGTCGGCGGCCTCGACGGCGACCCGGACGCAGCCCTCGAACTCCTCGGGCGTCAGCGCGTGGAACTCGCCGGTGCCGCAGCAGGCGAACACGGCGGCGGCTCCGGCCTCCACCCCGCGCCGGACGTGCGTGCGGTAGGTATCGAGGTCCACGGAGCCGTCGGGTCCATAGGCGGTGACCGGGAAGAACAGCGGCCCGCTGGGGATGTCGAGTCGTGTGGCGAGAGGGGCTGGCGTCACAAGCTCTCCCGGTTCCATATTCATGATTGGCGTCTATATTTCTGAACAACTCCACGCTAAGGCGCCGCCTCGGCGCCGGTCAAGCGCGCACACCCGCGACGCACCTGCGGATTCGCCCCCTCCGCGGCATACTTGACGGGCTCCACCCCAGCTCCTTAGCGTGTCCACGCATATGAATGCCGTGCGCTCATGTGCATGGTTGGCGATCAAGGAGACCCGAGGATGCCCGCTCCCCGCACCGTCCTGCTCACCGGCGCCGCCGGCGGCCTCGGCACCCTGATGCGGGACCTGCTCCCTGCCTACGGCTACGACCTGCGCCTGCTGGACCTGCGCCCGGTCGAGGGCGAGCCCGACGCGATCACCGCCGACCTGGCCGACCGGGACGCCGTGCGCGAGGCCGTCCGGGGCGTCGACGCGATCCTCCACCTCGCGGGCATCTCCCTGGAAGCGCCCTTCGAGAAGATCCTCAAGGCCAATATCGAGGGCACCTACCACCTCTACGAGGCCGCCCGCGAAGAAGGCGTCGGCAGGATCGTCTTCGCCTCCTCCAACCACGCCGTCGGCTACACCCCGCGCCCCCGGGGCGACGCCCCCCTCATCCCGGTCGACACCCCGCGCCGCCCGGACACCTTCTACGGCCTGTCCAAGTGCTTCGGCGAGGATCTCGCACAGCTCTACTGGGACAGGCACGGCCTGGAGACGGTCTCGGTGCGCATCGGCTCCTGCTTCCCCGCGCCGACCAGTGTGCGCATGCTCTCGGTGTGGATGAGCCCCGCCGACGGCGCCCGCCTCTTCCACGCGGCCCTGACCGCCGAGCACGTCGGCCACACCGTCGTGCACGGCTCCTCCGCCAACACCCGGCTGTGGTGGGACCTCACCAGCGCCCGGGCGCTCGGCTACGAGCCGCAGGACGACTCCGAGCCGTACGCCGAGAAGCTCATCGCCGAGCAGGGCGAACTGCAGGACGGCAACGAGGCGCACGCCTACCTGGGCGGCCAGTTCGTGACGGACCCGCCGGTCTGGCCGTACTGACCGGACAGAGCCCGAACCAGGGCGGGCGGGCAGAGAACGGGCCCGCCCGCAGGCGGATCCGGGCACGAGCCGTGCCCCGGTCGTAGGCGCGACAGCGCCACGCCCGGGGGCGCGGGGACCGCGCGACCAGCCACGACGAACCCGCGGCCGCCACACCACAGCACCCCCCGCATCATGGGCCCGCCCCGCCCGAACGGGCACACGCGGGCAGTATCGGGCCCAGGTCAGGCCTGGTCACCACATCCCACCCCCTGTAGAACTTCCCCCAAGGCCCGACCGAGGGCCCGAACGGGCAGCACAGCAGGAAGGTGGGTGACGGCCATGAACAGGACCGCGGAAGAACGCCAGCGCGAGATCGTGCTGGCCGCGCGGCGGGACGGCTCGGTCGACGTCACCGCCCTCGCCACCGAGCTGGGCGTTGCCAAGGAAACCGTACGAAGGGACCTGCGCGTCCTGGAGGACCACGGCCTGCTCCGCCGCACCCATGGCGGCGCCTACCCCGTGGAGAGCGCCGGCTTCGAGACGACGCTCGCCTTCCGGGCCACCAGCCACGTCCCCGAGAAGCGCCGGGTCGCGGCCGCCGCGGCCGAGCTGCTCGGCGACGCCGAGACCGTCTTCGTCGACGAGGGCTACACCCCCCAGCTCATCGCCGAGGCGCTCCCCCGGGACCGGCCGCTGACCGTGGTCACCGCGTCCCTGCCGGTCGCGGGCGCCCTCGCCGAGGCCGAGCACGTCTCCGTGCTGCTGCTCGGCGGCCGGGTGCGGCGCGGCACCCTCGCCACCGTCGACCACTGGACGACGAAGATGCTGTCCGGCTTCGTCATCGACCTGGCGTTCATCGGCGCCAACGGCATTTCCCGCGAACACGGCCTCACCACCCCCGACCCGGCCGTCAGCGAGGTCAAGACGCAGGCGATCCGGGCCGCCCGGCGCGTGGTCTTCGCGGGCGTGCACACCAAGTTCGGAGCGGTCAGCTTCTGCCGGTTCGCCGAGGTCGGCACGCTGGAGACGATCGTGACGAGCACCCTGCTGCCGGCCGCCGAGGCCCACCGCTACTCGCTGCTCGGACCGCAGGTCATCCGCGTCTGATCGCACGTCCACCCACCTCCCCCAGGGCGACCGCACGCCCTGCGATGCCCCTTATCTCCCTATACATCCAGGAGCGATCCATGCGAACCCAGAGCCGACGACGGCCACCGCGAGCCCCGCTCGCCCTGGCCGCCGCAGGGACGCTGCTCGCCCCGCTGCTCTCCGGCTGCTGGGTCGGCGCGGGCGGGGCCGGATCCGGCGGCGACGCCATCAACGTCCTCATGGTCAACAATCCCCAGATGGTCGAGCTGCAGAAGCTGACCCGCGCCCACTTCACCCGGGAGACGGGCATCAAGGTCAACTTCACCGTCCTGCCCGAGAACGACGTCCGCGACAAGATCAGCCAGGACTTCGCCAACCAGGCCGGCCAGTACGACGTCGCCACCCTGTCCAACTACGAGATACCGATCTACGCCCGCAACGGCTGGCTGCACGAGATGAACGGCTACGTCGCGAAGGACCCCGCCTACGACGAGCAGGACGTCCTGAAGCCGATGCGCCAGTCCCTCACCGCGGACGACGGCAAGCTCTACGGCCAGCCCTTCTACGGCGAGTCGTCCTTCCTCATGTACCGCAAGGACGTGTTCGACAAGCACGGCCTGACGATGCCCGCGCACCCCACCTGGCAGCAGGTGGCGGACCTGGCCGCGAAGGCGGACGGCGCCGAGCCCGGCATGAAGGGCATCTGCCTGCGCGGCCTGCCCGGCTGGGGTGAGGTGATGGCACCGCTGACGACGGTCGTGAACACCTTCGGCGGCACCTGGTTCGACAAGAACTGGAAGGCGCAGCTCGACTCCCCCGCCTTCGAGAAGGCGACGAAGTTCTATGTCGACCTGGTGCGCGAGCACGGCGAGTCCGGCGCCGCCCAGTCCGGCTTCGCCGAGTGCCTGAACAACATGACCCAGGGCAAGGTCGCCATGTGGTACGACGCCACCTCCGCGGCCGGTTCCCTGGAGGCCGCCGACTCCCCGGTCAAGGGCAAGGTCGGCTACGCCCCCGCCCCCGTCGAGAAGACCGAGTCCTCGGGCTGGCTCTACACCTGGGCCTGGGGCATCCAGAAGGCGTCCCGCAACCCGGACAACGCCTGGAAGTTCGTCTCCTGGGCGTCCGGCAAGGGCTACGAGGAACTGGTCGGCGACGAGGTCGGCTGGTCGAACGTCCCGGCCGGCAAGCGGGCCTCCACGTACGCCAACGCCGACTACCGCAAGGAGGCCGCCGCCTTCCAGGAGATGACCAAGGAGGCCATCGAGCAGGCCCGGCCGAACGACCCCGGCGTGCAGCCGCGGCCCGCGCCCGGCATCCAGTTCGTCGGCATCCCCGAGTTCACCGACCTCGGCACCAAGGTCTCCCAGGAGATCAGCGCGGCCATCGCCGGACGCCAGTCCGTCGAGTCGGCCCTGAAGAAGGCTCAGGCGCTCGCCGAGAAGATCTCCGAGGAGTACGAGGGACGATGACCGCCACGACAACGGCCCCCGTGGCCGCACCCCGGACGGGCGCCCCGGCCCGCCCACCCTCCGCCCGGCTGCGCGCCTGGGCGACCCGGGCCCCGCTGCTGCCCGCCCTGATCTTCATGATCGTCGTCACCCAGCTGCCCTTCGTGGCCACGCTGGTGATCTCGTTCTTCGACTGGAACAGCCTCTACCCGGACGCCCGGCACTTCACCGGCCTGGACAACTACCAAGAGGTCCTCACCGACCCGGACCTGCGCCACTCGGTGTGGACGACCGTGCTGCTGACGGTGGCGGTGGTGCTGGCCAGCCTGGTGCTGGGACTGGTCCTCGCGCTCCTGCTGGACCGGCGGTTCCGCGGCCGGGGCATCGTACGGACGCTGCTGATCGCGCCGTTCCTGGTGGTGCCGGTCGCGGCGGCCCTGCTCTGGAAGCATGTGCTCTACAACCCTGAATACGGCCTGTTCAATGGGCTGTTGCACTATGTGGGCGGGCCACAGCCCGACTGGATCTCCAGCACCCCGCTGCTCGCGGTCGAGGCATCCCTCGTCTGGCAGTGGACGCCTTTCATGATGCTGATCCTGCTCGCCGGCCTGCAGAGCCGCGACCACGAGCAGATCGAGGCGGCCCGGGTCGACGGCGCGAGCGACTGGCAGATCTTCGTCCACCTGACGCTCCCGCACCTGCGCCGCTACCTCGAACTGGGCGCCCTGCTGGGCTCGATCTACATCGTCCAGAACTTCGACGCGGTCTTCACGATCACCTCCGGCGGCCTCGGCACCGCCAACCTCCCCTACACCGTCTACCAGAGCTTCTACCAGGCCCACGAGAACGGCCTCGCCTCGGCCGCGGGCGTCCTGGTCGTCATCGGCTCGATCGTCATCGCGACCTTCGCCCTGCGCGTGGTGTCGTCCCTGTTCCGCGAGGAGGTGTCCCGCGCATGAGCACGACCGCACCACACGCCCGCCGTGTCCGTGGCAAGGGGGCGGGCCTGGGCCTGCTGGCCTGGCTGCTCGGCATCGCGTTCTTCCTGCCCATCGCGTGGATGGCGCTGACGTCCTTCCACTCGGAGACGGACGCGGCGACCAACCCGCCGTCCTTCGCGGCCGCCCTGACCCTGGACGGCTACCGCGAGTTCTTCGGCGCGGGCGGCGGCGCGAGCCCCTGGCCGGCACTGATCAACTCCACGGTCGCGTCCGTGGCCTCGACCCTGCTGGTCCTGCTGCTGGCCTTCCCGGCGGCCTACGCGCTGTCCATCAACCGGGTCCGCAAGTGGACGGACGTCCTGTTCTTCTTCCTCTCCACGAAGATGCTGCCGGCCGTGGCGGGCCTGCTCCCGATCTACCTCTTCGCCAAGAACGCCGGGATGCTCGACAACATCTGGCTGCTGGTCATCCTCTACACCTCCATGAACCTGCCGATCGCGGTGTGGATGATGCAGTCCTTCCTCGCCGAGATCCCGGTCGCGGTGATCGAGGCCGCCCGGGTGGACGGAGCACGACTGCCCACGGTCCTCGCGCGCGTGGTCGCCCCGATCTCCCTCCCCGGTATCGCCGCCACCGCCCTGATCTGCTTCATCTTCAGCTGGAACGAACTGCTCTTCGCCCGGGTGCTCACGGGTGTGGTCGCCGAGACCGCCCCCGTCTTCCTGACCGGCTTCATCACCAGCCAGGGCCTGTTCCTGGCGAAGGTGTGCGCCGCGTCGCTCGTCATCTCCCTGCCGGTGCTCGCCGCGGGGTTCGCCGCCCAGGACAAGCTGGTCCAGGGTCTGTCGTTGGGAGCCGTGAAATGAAGGCCGCCGTCATCGAGTCCGTGGGCAAGGCCGTCGTCGCCGAGGTCCCCGACCCGACGCCCGGCCCGCGCGAGGTCGTGGTCGAGGTCGCGGCCTGCGGCCTGTGCGGAACCGACCTCCACATTCTCCAGGGCGAGTTCGCCCCGAAGCTGCCGATCGTGCCCGGGCACGAGTTCGCGGGCGAGGTGGTCGGGGTCGGCACCCGGGTCACGGAGGTGGCGGTGGGCGACCGGGTCGCCGTCGACCCGTCCCTCTACTGCTACGAGTGCCGCTACTGCCGCACCGGCCACAACAACCTCTGCGAACGCTGGGCGGCGATCGGCGTGACCACGGCCGGGGGCGCGGCACAGTACGCCCTCGCCCCGGTGGCGAACTGCGTGAAGCTCCCGGAACACGTCCGCACCGAGGACGCGGCGCTCGTCGAGCCCCTCTCCTGCGCCGTGCGCGGCTACGACGTCCTGCAGGCCCGTCTCGGCGCGCACGTGCTGATCTACGGCTCGGGCACCATGGGCCTGATGATGCTGGAGCTGGCCAAGCGCACGGGCGCGGCGAGCGTGGACGTCGTCGACGTGAACCCTGCCCGCCTGGAGACGGCCCGCCGCCTGGGCGTCTCGGCGGCGGCGACGAACCCCGACGAACTGGACCGCCCCCAGGGCTGGGACCTGGTCGTGGACGCCACGGGCAACGCGGCGGCGATCCAGGACGGACTGGACCGGGTGGCGAAGGCGGGCACGTTCCTGCAGTTCGGTGTGGCCGACTACGCGACGCGGGTGACGATCGACCCGTACCGCATCTACAACCAGGAGATCACCATCACCGGCTCGATGGCGGTGCTGCACAGCTTCGAGCGGGCCGCGGAGCTCTTCGCGAACGGCGTCCTCGACCCCGATGTCTTCATCAGCGACCGCATCCCGCTGGAGCGGTACCCGCAGGCGCTGGAGCAGTTCGCGGCGGGGGTCGGCCGCAAGATCGTCGTCGTGCCGTAGGGAAGGGACCACCGCGGGCGGGGGCAGGCGAAATTCGCTGGGACGCCTGCTCCCCGCCTCGTACCCTCACGGCATGCCGAGACCTCACGGATTCACCTACGAGCAGCACACCGGCGGCACCGTCCGCATCAGTCACCACGGCCGCCCCGCCACCACCCTGAACGGCCCCCGGGCCGCGCAGTTCCTCGCCGAGGTCGAGACCTCCGACCCCCAGCTCGTCATGGCCCGCTGGACCGGCAACTACAAGCGGGGCAACGAACGCATCGCCCGCGCCCATCCCCGCAATCGCCGCTGAGAGCCCCAGCGATCGCCGGTGACCCGATTGGCGGCAAGGTAAGGGAACGGCAAAACCGCCTCGCTCGTTCACCCGGCATGACAGCTATGACCCCTGGCTCGAACATCCCCCTGTCCGCCGCCCGCGTGACGGTGGACGTCGCCGCCCCGGTGCGGCTCGACGTATCGGGCCTGCTGCTCACCGCCGACGGCAAGGTGCGCTCCGACGACGACTTCATCTTCTACAACCAGCCGTCCGGCCCCGGCGTGACGTACCGCTCGGGCGGCGGCAGTGCGCCCGACGCGATCGTCGTCGACACGGCGGCCGTGCCCCCGGGCATCGAGAAGATCGTCGTCACGGCGAGCCCGGACGCCGCGGGCCAGACCTTCCAGAGCATCGAGCCGACGGCCACCATCCGCAACGCGGACGACGGCTCCGTCCTGGCCACGTTCACGCCGCCGCAGCTCGGCAGTGAGACGGCCCTGGTCATCGTGGAGGTCTACCAGCGAGGCGGCCAGTGGAAGGCCCGGGCCGTCGGCCAGGGATACGCCAACGGCCTCGCGGGCATCGCCACGGACTTCGGTGTCACGGTGGAGGAGCCGGCCGCGGCCGCCCCGCCCCAGCCGGTGACCCCGCCGCCGGCCCCGGTGCAGCCGCCGGCCCCGCCCGTCTCCGCCCCCGCCGCGCCCCCGGCCGCCCCGGCCACGCCTCCTCCGCCCGCGCCCGGCGCCGGGAAGATCAACCTGGACAAGGGCCGCGTCAGCCTCCAGAAGAACCAGACGGTCTCCCTGATCAAGGGCGGCCGCCCCCTGCTCTCCCAGGTCAGGATGGGTCTCGGCTGGGAGCCCGCGTACCGCGGCAAGGACATCGACCTGGACGCCTCGGTCATCGCCTACGGCCCGCAGCGCAACCACATCGACAGCTGCTACTTCGGCAAGCTCCAGATCGTCGGCGGCGCGATCCGGCACTCCGGCGACAACCTCACGGGCGAGGGCGGCGGGGACGACGAGACCATCATGGTCGACCTCGGCCGCCTGCCCCAGGAGGTCACCGGCCTGGTCTTCACGGTCAACTCCTTCTCCGGCCAGAAGTTCACCGAGGTCGCCAAGGCCTACTGCCGCCTCATGGACGGCACCACCGGCGAGGAACTGGTCCGTTTCGACCTCACCAGCGCCGAGCCGCAGACCGGCGTGATGATGGCCAAGCTCGTCCGCCAGTTCTCCGGCGAGTGGGACATGACGGCCATGGGCGACTTCGTGAAGTCCCGCACGGTGAGGGGAATGGTGAAGCCGGCGGCGCAGGCCCTGTAACCCACCGAACCGGCCTCCGGGACGCCCCCTCATCCAGGGGGCGTCCGGCTCACCGGATCAGCGGCGCTCCGCCACCAAGCCCTCCATCAGCAGCGTCAGATACCGCCGGATGTGCCGGCCCTCCCCGTCCGCCAGTTCGGACGCCGTCGCCACCCCGTGCGCCAGCCGCAGCACGTCGACCGGCTCGACGTCCCGCCGCAGCGTGCCCGCCTCCTGCGCCGCCCGGACCAGCCGCCCCGCCGCGGCCTTGACCGAGTCGCCGCAGGCCGTGTTCACGAGGGCGCCGGAGTCCGTGACGGCCGGCCCCAGCAGCGCCTTCAGCCCCCGCATCCGGATCATCCCGGCGCCCAGTTCGTACAGCCACTCCCCCAGCGCCTCGCCCGGCGGCAGTTCGGCCGCGAGCGCATCGGCCCGGGCCGCGATCACCTCGACGCGGTCCAGGTACGCGGCCTCCAGCAGCGCCTGCCGGGTCGGGAAGTGCCGGTACAGCGTGCCGGAGCCGACCCCGGCCCGCTTGGCGATGTCGTCGAGCGACGCGCCTTCCCCATGCTCGGCGAAGGCCTCGACGGCGACCGTCAGCAACCGCTCGTAGTTGCGCCGGGCGTCCGCCCGCATGGGCCTGACCTGCGCCACGCGACCACTCCTCACCGACCGGGACCTGGCGGGTCCTTTCTCCGCACCCTACCGAGAGGCCGGACCCGGGGCCCGCCCTCACATCTTCAGCGCTCCGCCGCGGGGTCCCGCAGGAAGTGCGGCGCCCCGAACAGGAGAGGACGTTGAGGTTCGCCAGTGCCACCTGGAACGTGACCTTCTCCGGGTCGATCATCACGACCAGGGGCCAGATGGAGTCGTTCCACGGCCTCGAAGTGCACGGTGTCAAGGGACCGGCGCGGCTGATCTGCCGGAGGCCGGGCGGCCGGAACGTCAGGCGGAGTCGCGCACCACGAGTTCGGGTGTCACCCACGCGTCGGCGCCCCGCAGCGGCTCCTCGCCCGCGCGCAGCCGGGCCACCTGCTCCACGGCCAGCCGCCCCAGCTGCCGCTTGTCGATGTGCAGGGTGGTCAGGGCGGGTTCGACCAGGTCACCCAGGGAGAGGCCGTCGAAGCCGAGCACGGCCAGGTCGTCCGGGACGCTCCGGCCGCGGCGGCGGGCGGTGCGCATCGCCCCGACCGCGATGAGGTCGTTGAAGCCGAAGACCGCGGTGATCTCGGGCCGCGCGGCCAGCAGCCGTTCCATGCCGGCCTCGCCGCCTGCCACGCTGTGCTCGGGGCACATCACGACCCAGCTCTCGTCGGCCGGCAGGCCGAGCCGCCGTGCCTGCTCCAGGAAGGCCTGTCTGCGGGGACCGGGGCCGTGCACGCCGTCCAGCATGCCGATCCTGCGGTGCCCCGCGCGGAACAGGTGGTTCATGCCCTGCTCGACCCCGGTGGCGGCGTCGATGCCCACGGCCGCGAACCGGGTCTGCTGCGGGCCGCGCTCCAGCAGCACCAGCGGTACGCCGCCGAGATGCCGGGTGAGCACGTCGTCCGGGTCCTTGAAGTAGCCCACGACGGCGTCCGCCTGGTGGGAGAGCACGTCGAGCGCCTCCCGCTCCCTGGCCTCGTCGATCCGGGAGTCCCACACGACGACCTGCCAGCCGCGCTGCTCGGCCGCCTCCAGCACGCCGGCGGCCACCTCGGGGAAGAACGGGTTGCGCAAGTCCGGGATGACCAGGCCGGCCGTCACCGCGCCCTTCTGGACGAGCCCGCGCGCGAACCGGCTCGGCCGGTAGTCCAGGAGCCGCGCCGCCTCCAGGACCCGCTCCTTGGTGCCGGGGTCGATCTCACCCTTGTCGTTGACCGCCCGGGAGACCGTCTGGCGGGACACCCCGGCCAGGCGGGCGACGTCGTGGATCGTGGCCCGGCGCCGCGCACCGGCGGGCCGCTCGGCACTCGGCTCCGCACGCTGATTGTCCGTCCACACGTCCAGCACTGTATCCGGCACTCCGGCCGCCCCGTCAGGGGCAGCCGGACGTCATCGGAACGGCGCGAGGGGACAGGACGCCGACCGACTGATCGTTGACGTGCCAACCGCTGCGGGCGGCCACGGACACACCCCGGCACGGCCCCGACCCGCACCCCGCGAGAAGACGAAGCGGCCGCAGCCGGTCGATCACCCCGCCCCCGTCAGTCGCCGAGCTCGGTGAACAGGGTCAGCTGAAGGTCACCAGGCGCTTCGAGCCGGGAGTTCAGGGAGTTCCAGGGCGTTCGGGTCGGCCCGGCGACGACCTCGGCTCCCGCGGCGGCCAGTTTCGCCGTCGCGGCGACGGAGTCGTCCACCTGGAAGGCGACCCGGATGTGCCCGGCCACCCGCCGCCCCACCTCCACCTCGTCGATGAACGCGGCATGGTTCGGGTCGGTCAGCTCCAGGGTGGCCCGCCCGGCGTCGAGGATCGTGACCCGCCCGTCCTCCGAGGCGAACGCGCCCTGCTCGGTCAGCCCGAGCACGTCCCGGTAGAAGTGCAGCGCGGCGTCGTAGTCCTCGGCGGTCACGACCAGGCGGAGTTCGCGAACGGCAGGCTGACCGGACATGGCGGCTCCTCAAAGGACGTCGACTGACCGGGACAACCCGACAGCCCGCCGAAGGATTCCCCTGTGCACCCGGCTGCCCACCCGGCCCGGCGCTCAGAACTGCTCAGCCGCGCTCTCCCCCTCGACACCAGGTCGGTCATCCCGGCTCAACAAGCGCACAGAACCGCGGCCCGCACTCCCCACGCGGTGCGGGCCGCGGCCTGTCGCCCCTCAGGCCGCCCAGGGCCAGTCGGCGTCCCGGGAGGCCTCGATCAGCGGAACCATCCGGAAAGCCGCGTCCGAGAGCCCCCCGAACGTGTGCCGGTTGCCCTTGCCCGACGGACCGTGGCCCGCCCGGTACCCTGCGAGGTTCCAGGTGTAGACCGGCACGTCAGCCGGGATCTGCTCGGTCGGGTCGCCCCGGTGGTGGTGCGTGTACTGCTCGTCGGTGACGATCAGCACCCGGTCGTGCTTCTTGTAGTGCCGGCGCACCGCCTCCGTGGTGTCGGTGCCGCCCAGGTCGCCGAAGCGGTCCAGGATCTTCAGCACCGACTCGCCGCGGCGGAACTTCACGCGGTCGCTCGTCGAGCCGAACTCGACCAGGTCCGCGCGCTCAGCCCGCAGCGCGAGCGCCGTGCCGAAGATCGCCGCCGCGTCGGCCCGGGTCAGCTCCGAGCGGTCGGACAGCCGCGACCAGAACATCGACCCCGAGCGGTCCACGAGCACCAGCGTCCGGCCGGGCAGCGCGGGCACGTGGGCCAGCGAGTGGCCGAGCGCCCGCTCCAGGGCGTACGACCAGCGCAGCGACGGCGCGTGCTGGTAGGCGGCGAGGTACCGGAAGGGGAACTGCCGCGAACGGGCGACTTCGGCCGGGTCGCTGATCCGCGCGGCGACCCGCTCGGCCACCTCGTCCGAGACGCCGGCCTCGTCGAAGTTCCGCAGGTTGCGCACGAGAGCCATGGTCCTCATGGAGGGGATCACGGCCTCCCAGGCCGCCTTGTCCATCGGCCCCTGCAGCCAGCCCGCCAGCGCCTCCCACGTCATCCCGGCCGCGGCCAGCCGCTCGGCACCTCCCTCGGCGGTCACGACCGCACGCCGGTCCGCCACGGGCAGCGCCATCAGCTCGCGGTGCGCGCTCAGTACGTGGTCGGACGCGGGCGGCACGGCGGTGTCCGGGTGGTGCCGGCGGTCGAGGGCGTACCGGAAGAGCTCGCCCTGCCACGGCTTGTCCGGGTCCGGGGCCGCGTGCACGAGGTTGAGGATGTCGCCGAAGCGGTAGCCCTTGGAGGCGGTGTCGTACTTCAGCAGCGCCTTGCCGTGGTACAGGCGGCGCACGGCGTCGGCGATGCCGCGCTTGACCGGCTTCGGCACGTTGCGGCCGTACATCGCGGTCCAGTACGCGAGCAGTTCGCCGGGCTCGTCGGGCCGCTGGAGGACGGAGGCGACGACCTGCCGGTTGGACGGGCCGTCGGTCGCGCCCGCGTCCAGGCGGGCCTTGACGTACTCGGCGGCGCCGACGACCGAGGCGGTGCGCAGGTTGCCCTCGCCGCGCAGCCAGCCGAGCAGGCCGGCCGTCCACTCCGGGTCGGTGACGGCGAGTTCGCGCACGAGCTTCGTGAAGCGGTCGTCGCGGTCGGCGCCGGTCTCGTAGAAGGTCTGCTGGGAGACGAAGTTGGAGACGGAGAGCAGGAAGAGTTCGGAGCGGGCGTCCCGCTCGCGGCCCCGGCCGCCCTCGTAGGTGCGCAGCACACGCCCGGTGGACGTCACGCGCGAGACGGGACGCGCGCGGGCTGCCTTGGAATTGAATCGCGCCATGGTGAATTCCCCCGAATTCGTTCCTGTTTCCGGGGGAGACGCTGCATGCGGGAAAAGAGGTGGGTGCCCGAGGACAGAAGTCGGCGACGGACTAATTCAGATGCTCTACCCACTTGAGCTACAGCGACCCGAAGTCGCTGACGGGACTCGAACCCGCAACCCTCCGATCCCAGGAAGTAACCGTTGCCTTCGCACCGGGCACCCACCACATGCTGCGCCTCCCGAGATCAAGTCGGCGGCGGCGTCGGATTCTTTGGAAGAGAAGTAGCCGCTGCCATCGCACCGGGAGGTGCGTGACGTTGTGATCTCACTGTAGGAGGCGCAACTGTGGAACTGCGAGCGAATTTATGACCGCTTCTGGCGCTTCCAGGGACCGGTGATGGCGAGCAGGATGCCCGGGTCCTGGATGTTGGCGTAGAGGGTCTTGCCGTCGGGCGAGAAGGTGACCCCGGCGAACTCGCTGTACTCCGGCTCCTCTTCGGTGCCGACGTTCAGGTCGTTCCGGGCGATCGGGTACGTGCGGCCGCTCTCGGTGGCGCCGAAGAGGTGCGAGACGCCCTCGCCGTCCTCGGCCAGCACGATGCCGCCGTACGGGGAGACGGTGATGTTGTCGGGGCCGTCGAACGCGCCGTCCTTCGACGGGTCGGGGTTCACCCCGAGCAGCACCTTGAGCGTCAGCGTGCGGCGCTTGGGGTCGTAGAACCAGACCTGGCCGTCGTGCCGGACGGGGCTCTCCTCACGGGCGTACGAGGAGACGATGTAGGCGCCGCCGTCGCCCCACCACATGCCCTCCAGCTTGCGGGCGCGGGTCACCTCGCCGTCGGCGAACTGCTTGCGCACGGGGGTGGTGCGGGCGTCGCGGTCGGGGACGTCCACCCAGTCGACGCCGTAGACGGTGCCGGTCTTCGTGGCGCGGGACAGGTCGTCGACGAACGTGCCGCCGGAGTCGAAGCATTTGGGGGCCTGGAGGACACCGGCGTCATCGGCGAGCCCCCGGAACTTCCCGGGGCCGTACTCGAAGCCCTTGGGCGGGGTCCAGCGGAAGAAGAGGCCGTTGGGGCCGGAGGCGTCCTCGGTGAGGTAGGCGTGGCCGCGCCGGGGGTCGATGACGACGGCCTCGTGGTCGTAGCGGCCGAAGAACTTCAGCGGCTTGGGGTCGCGGTTGGCGCGCCGGTCGCAGGGGTCGACTTCGAAGACGTAGCCGTGGTCCTTGGTCATGCCGTTGACGCCGGCCTTGTCGGAGTTCTCCTCGCACGTCAGCCAGGTGCCCCAGGGCGTGCTGCCGCCGGCGCAGTTGGTGGAGGTGCCGGCGATGCCCACCCATTCCGCGACCCGTCCGTCGGGGCGTACCTCGACGACCGTACAGCCGCCGGCCGCGGCCGGGTCGTAGACGAGGCCCTCGGTGAGCGGCACCGGGTACTGCCATTTGGTGCGCGGGCCCTTCAGCTCGTGGTTGTTGACGAGCAGGGTGGTGCCGCGGGGGCCGTCGAAGGTGGCGGTGCCGTCGTGGTTGGACGGCGTGGGCTCACCGGACTCCAGCTTGGTCCTGCCGCTGTAGGTGATGATCCGGTACGTGAAGCCGGCGGGCAGGGCGAGGATGCCCTTGGGGTCGGGGACCAGCGGGCCGTAGCCGACTCCGTGCCGGGCGTCCGGCGCCTCGCCCCCCGCGCTGTCGGTGTCGGTGGACGCGAGGGCGTTCGGCGCGGTGGAGAGGGCGCCGACGCTGCCCGCCAGCGCGACACCGGCACCGGTGATCGCGGAGGTTCTGGCGAAGTCCCTGCGGGTGAGCGACATGGTGTCTCCTGTGACGGTGAGAGTGCCGTGGGAGGTGGCGGACCTCGTTCGGCGAAACCGTCCCGCTCATGCGTGAACGCCGGTTGAACAACACCCCGGGGGCGCGGGGAACTGCGCGACAAGCCG
This sequence comes from Streptomyces qaidamensis, assembly GCF_001611795.1. Lineage (NCBI taxonomy): Bacteria > Bacillati > Actinomycetota > Actinomycetes > Kitasatosporales > Streptomycetaceae > Streptomyces > Streptomyces qaidamensis. The sequence continues at coordinate 2,213,575 of NZ_CP015098.1, forward strand.
AGACGGTGCCGCGCGACCGCGAACCGGGATCAACCCCCCTGCTGGGATCGCGCCTTGAAGGCCGCCTTCCGCGCTTCCTTGGCCACCTTCTTGTCGGGATGCAACCGCCCCATGGCCTCCAGCACATCGGCCGTGGCCGGGTGATCAACCCGCCACACGGCGTCGAAGAAGCCACCGTGCTGCCGCGCGAGCCCCTCCACCAGCGCCCGCAGCTCCTCGGAGTTCCCCTCCGCCGCGAGCTGCGCGGCCACCGTGTCGATGGTCAGCCAGTACACCATCGCCTCGGACGGCGCGGGCACGTCCATCGCGCCGTGCTCGGTCAGCCAGACCCGTGCGAGCCCGCCCAGCTCGGCGTCGTCGAGCACCTCCCGCAAGGCGGGTTCGGCCGAGGCGCCGACGAGCGACAGGGCCTGCTGGCACCGCAGCCGCCGCAGCGGCGCCCCGGCATCCGAGCCCCGGGCCGCCGCGAGCAACTCCCGGGCCGCCGCGAGCGATTCGCGCCGCTGGAGCCACTGCTCGGTCTCGGCCTGGACCGCGCCCGGCGGGAACTCCGCCGTGCCGTCGAGCAGCGCGTCGGCCCCCTTGTCCGCGAGGTCGCCGACGGCCGGTGCGTCGAAACCGGCCTCCAGCAGCCGGGCGCGCATGCCGTACAGACCGAGCGGGGTGAGGCGGACCATGCCGTAGCGGGAGACGTCGGTGTCGTCGACGGGTGCGGCGGGCTCCTCGTCGGCGTCGGCCATGAGCGCCTCGTCGACGGGCTGGTACGCGACGAATCCCACCGGCTCCAGCATCCGGAACTGGTCGTCCAGTCGCATCATCGCGTCGGAGACCTGCTCCAGGACGTCGTTGGTGGGCTCGCTCATGTCGCTGGGCACGATCACCGAGGCGGCCAGCGCCGGCAGCGGCACCGGGGCGCCGGGCGTGTCCTCACCGGCGGTCAGCAGATAGAGGTTGCCGAGCACGCCGTCGAGGAACTCGGCCTCGCCCTCGGGGTCCCAGTCGAGGGCGGAGAGGTCGACCTCGCCCTCCTCGTCCACGAGCCCGTCCAGGTCGGGCACGCTCGCGTCGGCGAGGACGGTCTCCACGGCGGAGAGCCACACGGCGAGCACCTCCTGCGGCGAGCCGCCGGTGAGCAGGGCCAGGTCCTCACCGGCCGTCACGGTGCCCTCGTCCTCGTCGACGACCTCGACGAGCCCGGCGTCCACGGCGACCCGCCACGCCTCGCTCGCGTCGGCGGCGGCGTCGTCCCCGCTCAGCCCGAGTGCCTCGACGGCCGCGGGCAGCTGTTCGTCGACGAGCCCTCCCCCGGCGTCGACGCGGGTGTCCGGCCCGGCCCAGCGGGCGAGCCGGGCGGCCCGGGACAGCAACGGTGTGGACAGCGCGTCGCGCGCCAGCTCCGCTTCGGTGTGCAGCCGCACCGGCGGCAGGGGGGAGCTGTCTGACATCGGCTGTTTCTCCTAGCGCGCCTCAGGTGACTCAACCGCTCAGCCTAGACGGATTTCCACCCATGCCGCCCACTTCATCTCCCCGTCGGCTGCCGTACATGGCCGAAACCTTGACAAGTGGCGTGAGCAGGCTGGAGATTGACGCGCGTAGAAGTCGGCGGACACTTGTTCACCGGGCCGGCCCCACCAGGCTTACCCGTCCGCCGCGCTCTACGCGCGTCACCGCACCCGCCCCACAGGGAGCGGCAGTCAGCCACTTCCGTCCTTTCCGCCCTCGTCCCGGCGCCCTGTCACGTCCCCGGAGGGAACCCCGTTGCCGAGCAAGTCGTCCGCGCGTCTCGCCGCGCTCACCGTCGCCGCCGCGTGCTCCGCGGCATCCACGATCGTCCTCACCAGCCCCGCGCACGCGGAGTCGGTGCGCATCCACGACATCCAGGGCAGCACCCGGATATCCCCGTACGCAGGCAAGCAGGTCACGGACGTGGCCGGAATCGTCACCGGCATCCGGACCTACGGCTCGTCCCGCGGCTTCTGGATCCAGGACCCGACCGCGGACGCCGATCCGGCGACCAGCGAGGGCGTCTTCGTCTTCACCGGCTCCGCACCGAAGGGGGTCGCCGTCGGTGACGCCGTCACGGTCAGCGGCACCGTCACGGAGTACGTCCCCGGCGGAGCGACCTCCGGCAACCAGTCGGTGACGGAGATCACCAAACCGACGACCACGGTCGTCTCCAGCGGCAACGCGCTCCCCGCCGCCACGGCGATCACCTCCCGCTCGGTCCCCGCCGCCTACGCGCCCGCTGGCGACACGGCCGCCGGCGGTTCGGTCAACGCGCTTCCCCTGAAGCCCTCGAAGTACGCCCTGGACCACTACGAGGCGCTGGAGGGCATGTCCGTCCGGGTCACCGACACCCGCGTCGTCGGCGCCACCGATCCGTACACCGAGCTGTGGGTGACGGTGAAGCCGCACGAGAACCGCAACCGCCACGGCGGCACGGTCTACGGCTCCTACGACGGCCAGAACACGGGCCGCCTCCAGATCCAGTCCCTCGGCTCGACGGCGGACTTCCCGAAGGCGAACGTGGGCGACACCCTCACGGGCAGCACCGAGGGCCCCCTGGACTACAACCAGTTCGGCGGCTACACCCTGGTCGCGAGCGAACTGGGCACGCTGAAGAGCGCGGGCCTGGAGCGGGAGACGACCCGGAAGCAGCGTTCCTCCGAACTCGCGGTCGCCACCTACAACGTCGAGAACCTCGACCCGGCCGACGACACGTTCGCCGCCCACGCCGCCGCGATCGTGAACAACCTGAAGTCGCCGGACATCGTGTCCCTGGAGGAGATCCAGGACAACAACGGCGCGGAGAACGACGGCACGGTCGCCGCCGACCAGACGCTGACCAAGCTGATCGACGCGATCGTCGCGGCCGGCGGCCCGAGGTACGACTGGCGCGCGATCGACCCGGCCGACGGCAGCGACGGCGGCCAGCCGGGCGGCAACATCCGCCAGGCGTTCCTGTTCAACCCGGAGCGGGTCTCCTTCGCGGACCGCGCGGGCGGCGACGCCACGACGGCCACCGGCGTGACGAGGATCCGCGGCAAGGCGCACCTGACGCTCAGCCCGGGCCGTATCGCCCCCGCCGACGAGGCCTGGAAGAACAGCCGCAAGCCGCTGGCCGGCGAGTTCGTCTTCCGCGGCCGCTCGGTCTTCGTGATCGCCAACCACTTCAGCTCCAAGGGCGGCGACCAGGGCCTGACCGCCCAGTACCAGCCGCCGTCGCGCAGCTCCGAGACGCAGCGCCACCAGCAGGCCACCCTGGTGAACGCCTTCGTCAAGGACATCCTCGACACCCAGAAGAACGCGGACGTCATCACGCTGGGCGACATCAACGACTTCGAGTTCTCGGAGACCACGAAGCTCCTGGAAGGCCGCGGCGAACTCTGGTCGGCGATCAAGTCGCTGCCCAGGAGCGAGCGTTACTCCTACGTCTACCAGGGCAACAGCCAGGTCCTCGACCAGATCCTGATCAGCCCGTCGATCCGCCGCGACTGCGACTTCGAGTACGACAGCGTGCACGTCAACGCGGAGTTCCACGACCAGATCAGCGACCACGACCCGCAGATCCTGCGGTTCCGCCCGTAAGCGGCCCGGGGCCGGCCGGACCTTCCGTCCCGGCCGGCCCCGCGGTCCCGCCTCACCCTCGCCCGGGGTGCAGCCCCAGAGCGTGCACGTACCGGCTGCCGGTGACCCCCGCCATCCCGGGGTACGTCCGCACCCGCTCCCACGCGTCGGTCGGCGGCGCGGCCAGCGCCCGGTCGTACGCCTCGGCGCTCTCCCACTCGGCGTAGTTCAGCACGTGTCTGCCGTCCGCACTCATGTGGAAATGAGCGGACAGCAACCCGGCGTGCCCCTCCGGGTCGTCCTCGACGGCCTTCAGCACCAGGTCGGCCCACTCCTCCCGGCGCCCCTCATCTCCCGCCTCGAAATCGATCCGCACGGTGACGACGAGCCCGGGCACGCGCGTGTCCCCCACGGCCCGCTCCCGGCTGCGGTACCGCCGGTAGCGCGCGAGTCCGACCCGCTCGATCCCCGGTACGGCGGTGTCGACCTCGTCGACACGCTCCTGACGGTGGACCTTCACGAACGCCTCGAAGGCCTGCTCGCTGCTCCACTGCGAGTAGTGCATCAGCGTGGATCCGTCCTGCCCGGCGTACACGTGGTACCCCAGCAGATCGGCGCTCGGCCAGGGCCGCCGCTCCCACGTCCACCCGATCGCCTCGACGGCCTGCCGCTGCCGCTCGGGGGTTCCCAGGCGCCAGGTGCTGAAGAAGGGAGCACCGATCCGGGGGTCGGTGGGGTCGGGGTGCTGTTCTGTCCGACGGCTCATGGAACGCTCCAGTTGTGTGCGCCGACTGCCTGCACACCCCACTGTTCAACCTCGACCAAACTTGAGGTCAAGCGGGGTCCGGTAGCCCGGCGCCCCTGGGCGTCCGCACGTCCCGCCGCTCAGTGATGCCCCTGCACGTGCCTCCACCGCAGCACCCCGACGGCCACCACACCCGCGGCCGCCCCGGCCATCAGCACCGGGCGCGGATGGCGCATCCCGGCCTGCACGACCGTCCGCACCGGACCGGGCCCCGCGTGCGCCGCTCGGTCCTGGACCGCGTGTCCCGCCTGTGCCGCACTGCTGCGCAACTGCACCGTCACCGCCCCGGCCTTGTCCCGGAGATCGGCGGCCCGGGCCAGCGCACGCCCCTTCACATCGGCCTTCCCGGCCAACTCCTCCACGGTGTTCCCGAGTTCGCTCCGCGTCTGCTCGATCTGCCGCCGCAGCTCATCGGGCCCCTTGGCCCCACCCGTCGGCTTCGTCATCGATGCGCCCTTCCCTTGATCTCCTCCACGTCCGCCTTGACGCTGCCGATGGCCTCCTCAGGCGTGGGGGGCGTGGCCCGTCGCAGCTGCCCCCGCCCGACGGCCGCCAGCACGGCCGCGATCACGAACAGCACCCCCGTCACGATCAGCGCGGCGGCCCACACGGGCAGCACCAGCGAGAGCGCGGCGGCACCCGTACCGGCCAGCGCGAGGAACCCGGCATACGCGACGGCTCCCGCCGCACCGAGCAGCCCGCCGCCCCGCCCCGCCCGCCGTCCCTTCTCGGCCAGCTCTTCCTTCGCGAGCGCCACTTCCTGCCGCACGAGCCGGGAGGCCTGCTCGGCGGCCTGATTGACGAGCTCGCCCACGGAGTGGTGTTCGTCGTGCACGACCCGGCGATCCATGGTTCCGGTCACGGTGTTCCGCCTCCTCTCGAAGTAGGGACCCCCGAGTACCCGCCCGTACACCGGCTACGCCGCACGGGACAGCGGGGCCCGCGGTCGGGAAAGCAGGGCCCGCCGATCGGCCACTCCACCGAACTCCGTAGCAACGCTTAACGACATCCGGTAGAAGAATTAAGTGGAGCTACATATAGGTCGGGCCGACACTACCTGCATGACGACACCCTTCGGCCGCACCCTCTGCGCGGTGATCACCCCCTTCACCGCCTCCGGAACCCTCGACCTCGGCGGCGCCCAGCTCCTCGCCGCACACCTGGTCGGCAACGGCTGTGACGGCCTCGTCCTGTCCGGCACGACGGGCGAGTCCCCCACCACCACGGACGCCGAGAAGTCGGCCCTCATCGCGGCCGTCCGCGAGGCCGTGGGCGGCCGGGCGCGGATCGTCGCGGGCATCGGCACCCCCGACACCCGCCACACCACCGATCTGGCCCGGGAGGCGGAGAAGGCGGGCGCGGACGGCCTGTTGGTGGTGTCGCCGTACTACAGCCGCCCCCCGCAGGACGCGATCGAGGCCCACTTCCATGAGGTCGCGGACGCCACCGGACTCCCCCTCATGGTCTACGACGTCCCGGCCCGCACCGGCACCCGCATCGCCCCGGAGACGATGCTGCGCCTCGCCGAACACCCCGGCATCGTCGCGGTCAAGGACTGCTCGAACGACTTCCTGGCCGCCCAGAAGGTACTGGCCCGAACGGACCTGGCGTACTACGCGGGCTGCGACGAGCACAACCTCGCGCTGTACGCCGTGGGCGGGTCGGGCTACGTCAGCACGGTCGCCAACGTGGTCCCGGACCGGCTGCGAGCCGTCCTGGACGCGTTCGACGCGGGCGACACGGCCCGGGCGGCCCGCCTCCAGCAGCGGGCCACGCCGCTCATCGAGGCGGTCATGTCTGCGGGCCTGCCGGGCAGCGTCACCGTCAAGGCGCTCCTGAACGCCCTGGCCCTCCCCGCAGGCCCGGTCCGCGCCCCGCTCCGGGCCGCCGACCCGGCCACGGCCGACACCCTGCTGTCGCTCCACGCGGACCTCTCCGAGGCCTGATCACCGCTTGGCAGGCGAGGAACGCATCGTCCGCGGGCGCTCCGCCATGCCACCGGCCGGCAGACAGGAAGGGGACGGCCCGCACCGCAGTCACCTGCGGTGCGGGCCGTCCCCTTCCTGAGTGCCGGTTCAGTTCCAGGCGTACCCGTCACCGAACAGCAGTGTGTGCTCCAGCACGTCCTCCGCGGGGTCGTCGATCTGACCCACGTTGACGTTGATCAGACCGACCCGGTGGCCGTTGTGGGAGTCCGTGTTGGTCTCGTCGGCGTGCGCGGCGCCCGCCGTCAGCCAGCACACCGCCAGCGCCGCGGCCACCCCGGCCAGCCTGCGCACGGCGGTCCGCCCCCGCTCGTTCCTCATACCCCGGTCCTCGTTTCGTCGGTTCGGCATCTGATCGGACACTGCGTCCACCCGTTCATCTGCCAAAACCACCGCGAGGTCACGCCAGGTCATCCATACGAGACGTGCGGGCCGTGCGGGCCGTACGTGGCCCGGCGCGGGACCGTCAGTTGTGGCTGTGGAGGATCTCGTTCAGCCCGCCCCACACCGCGTTGTTCGGCCGGGCCTCGACCGTGCCGGTGACCGAGTTGCGGCGGAAGAGGATGTTGGAGGCGCCGGACAGCTCGCGGGCCTTGATGATCTGCCCGTCGGGCATGGTGACGCGGGTGCCGGCGGTGACGTAGAGGCCGGCCTCGACGACGCACTCGTCGCCCAGGGCGATGCCGACGCCCGCCTCGGCACCGATCAGGCAGCGCTCGCCGACGGAGATGATGACGTTGCCGCCGCCGGAGAGGGTGCCCATCGTGGAGGCGCCGCCGCCGATGTCGGAGCCGTCGCCGATCACGACACCGGCGGAGATGCGGCCCTCGACCATCGAGGTGCCGAGCGTGCCGGCGTTGAAGTTGACGAAGCCCTCGTGCATGACGGTGGTGCCCTCGGCGAGGTGGGCGCCGAGACGGACCCGGTCGGCGTCGGCGATCCGGACGCCCTTGGGGGCCACGTAGTCCGTCATGCGCGGGAACTTGTCCACGGAGGTCACCTGGAGGTGCAGGCCCTCGGCGCGGGCGTTGAGCCGCACCTTCTCCAGGTCGTCGACGGCGACCGGGCCGAGCGAGGTCCAGGCGACGTTGGCGAGGAAGCCGAAGATGCCGTCCAGGCTCTGGCCGTGCGGCTTGACCAGGCGGTGGGAGAGCAGGTGCAGGCGCAGGTAGGCGTCGTGCGCGTCGATCGGCTTCTCGTCGAGCGAGGTGATGACCGTGCGGACCGCGACCACCTCGACGCCCCGGCGGGCGTCCGGGCCGATAGCCGCGGTCGCGCCACCGCCGAGCAGCTCCGCGGCACGCTCGGCGGACAGCCGCTCGGTGCCGGACGGGCCGGGCTGGTCGGCCAGCTCGGGCGCGGGGAACCAGGTGTCGAGAACGGTGCCGTCGGCGGCGATCGTGGCGAGGCCGGCGGCCACGGCGCCGGTGGTGCGAGGAGCAGTCGTGTCGGTCATGAGGGCAACCTAACCGGCGGACGCCGATGGATGCGAACCCGTGCGCGGGCGTCTCACGGGACGGGCGGTATCCACTCCCCCAAGACGCCCCTCAGCAGCACGGACACCCGAGTTGCGGACGACTCCCTCAGGACCGCTCCACTGACAGCGCCACGCCCGTCCGACCGCGGCCGGGAGCCGCCCCGGCCTCATCCGGCCGCTCCCGCGAGCACTCGCGCCAGCACCTCCCGCGCGTACTCCTCGTCGTACGGCACCCCTGTCAGCAGCACCTGCAGGCAGATGCCGTCGACGACCGCCACCAGTGCTCGCGCGGTCACGGGATCCGTGCGCGGGGCCAGCAGGTCGGCGACCCCGTCGGCCCACTCGGCGGCGACGGGTCGCAGAGCGGGCCGGCGCAGGGCGGCCAGGTACAGCTCGCACTCCAGCTCCACGCCCGTACGGTCACCGGAGAGCCACTCCCCGATCCATCCGGCGAGTTCGGCGGCCAGATCGGTCCGGGGGTCCTCCAGGCCACCGCACGAGGCGACCATCTTGGCGAAGCCCTCGTTGGTCTGCCGCAGCGCGGCGACCATCAGCTCGTCGAGCGTCCGGAAGTGGTACGTCGTGGAGCCGAGCGGCACGTCCGCCTCGGCGGCGACGCTGCGGTGGCTCAGTCCGGCGATGCCCTTGGAGCCGACGACCCGGATCGCCGCGTCGATGATCCGCTGCCGCCGCTCGGGGTCATGGCGCCGGGGCATCAGTGCGCACCTCCCAGGTTCAGCACCACGACCCCCACGATGATCAGCGCGATCCCGGCGGCCTTGGCGACGGTCATGCCCTCCCCCAGGAAGACGATCCCGATCGTGGCGATGGCGGCGGTGCCGGCCCCGGCCCAGATCGCGTAGGCCGTGCCGACCGACACGGTCTTCAGGGTCTGCGCGAGCAGCCCGAAGGAGAGGACGTAGCCGACGAGCGTGAGCAGCGAGGGCCCGAGCCTGCTGAACCCGTCGCTGTACTTCATGGCGGTGGTCGCGCCCACTTCGGCGGCTATGGCCCCGGCCAGCAGCAGATAACCCATGTGTACGAGCGTACACAACACCTGTACGCCCGTACATAACGGCGGCCTGGATATCGGAGAGAAACCGCTCTCACCAAATGCGCCACAGGCGCCCCACCAGTCCACTACGGTGTCCACCGATCACACACCGGGCCACCACAACTGCGCCGCCGTCAAGGGTGCCCCGCTGGAGGAACAGCGCATGTCAGAACAGAAGTCCCGGCCGCCGCAGGACCGCCCCTGGGAGAGCGGCTGGGCCCCTGACACCACGCGGGCACCGGGCACGCGAAGGCTCTGGCTGGCGGGCGCGCTGGCCCTGGCCACGATCACCGCGTGCGTCACGGCCGTCACCGTGATGGACCAGGAGTCCGGCGAGCAGGAGGACCGGGCGGCGGAGCCGACCACCCTCAGCAGCTCGGCCCCGGGCGGCCTGATCTCCTTCGCGACCCCGTCCGAGGGCGGCGCCGAGAACGCCGGCGCGGACCGCCCCCGCCCGTCCCCCACCCCGACCAGCAGCGCTCCCAGCGCGGCCCCGAGTCCGAAGCCCGGGAAGAAGGCCCCGAAGCCGCCGAAGACGTCCCCGTCTCCGACGAAGAGCCCGAAGCCTCCGTCCTCCCACGGCATATCCATACGCGCGGTCAACTTCTCCGACCGCTACTGGCGGGTGCGCGACGGCTCTGTGCGCCTCGACCAGATCGGATCGGGCCCCGAGCAGCGCGAGGACGCCACCTTCCAGCGCGTCGCCGGCCTCTCCGACTCCTCCTGCTACTCCTTCACCACCGCGGACGGCCGCTACCTCCGCCACCGCAGCTTCGTCCTGGTCGCCGACAGCAACGACGGCTCGTCCCTGTTCCGCCAGGACGCGACGTTCTGTCCCCGCGTCTGGTCCCGCTCGGGAACGCTCACGCTGGAGTCGGTCAACTACCCGGGCCGCTTCCTGCGCCACCGCAACTTCCAGCTCCGCCTGGACCCCTTCGAGAACAGTCACCAGTACTACGCGGACGCGTCGTTCCAGATCGTGGCCGGGTTGGACTGAGCATGCGTGAGGGCGGCACCCGGGATGGGTGCCGCCCTCACGCGCGTCAGTGGATCTCAGACGTGATCCTCAGACGTTGAACCCCAGAGCACGCAGCTGCTCGCGGCCGTCGTCCGTGATCTTGTCGGGGCCCCACGGCGGCATCCAGACCCAGTTGATGCGCAGCTCGCTCACGAGGCCGTCCGTGGCGGACTTCGCCTGGTCCTCGATGACGTCCGTCAGCGGGCAGGCCGCCGACGTCAGGGTCATGTCGAGCGTCGCGATGTTCGCGTCGTCGATGTGGATGCCGTAGATCAGGCCGAGGTTGACGACGTCGATGCCCAGCTCGGGGTCGACGACGTCGTACAGCGCCTCACGGACCTCTTCCTCCGAGGCCGGCTTCATCTCAACGGTCTCGCTCATGCCGTCGTCTCCTTCTCGGCGTCGGCTCCGCCCAGCACCTGGGCCGTCGCGTCCTTCCAGGCCATCCAGCTCAGCAGGGCGCACTTCACCCGGGCCGGGTACTTGGACACCCCGGCGAACGCGACCGCGTCCTCCAGGATGTCCTCCATCGCGTCGTCGGGTTCGAGCTTCCCCTTGGACTGCATCAGCTCCAGGAAGGTCTCCTGGATCTTCCGCGCGTCGGAGAGCTCCTTGCCGACGAGGAGGTCGTTCAGTACGGACGCGCTCGCCTGGCTGATCGAACAGCCCTGGCCCTCGTATGAGACGTCCTCGATCGTGGTGCCGTCGTACTTCACGCGCAGCGTGATCTCGTCACCGCACGTCGGGTTGACGTGGTGCACCTCGGCGTCGCCATCCCGCAAGCCCCGCCCGTGCGGGTTCTTGTAGTGGTCCAGGATGACTTCCTGGTACATGGAGTCCAGTTTCACCGTCTAGCACGCCCCTCAGCCGAAGAAGTTCCGTACGTGCTCCAGGCCGTCGACCAACGCGTCGATCTCGGCCGGCGTGGAGTACAGATAGAACGACGCTCGCGTGGTCGCAGGAATTCCGTAGCGCAGGCAGACAGGCCGTGCGCAGTGGTGGCCGACCCGGACCGCGATGCCCTGCTCGTCGAGGACCTGGCCCACGTCGTGCGGGTGGATGTCCCCGAGGGTGAAGCTGATCGCCGCGCCGCGGTCCTCGGCCGTGGTCGGGCCGATGATGCGCAGGTCGGGGACCTCCAGCAGCCGCTTGACCGCGTACTCGGTGAGCGCGTGCTCGTGGGCGAGGATCTTGTCCATGCCGATCGAGTCGAGGTAGTCGATCGCCGCGCCGAGACCGACCGCCTGGGCGATCGGGGGCGTGCCCGCCTCGAACTTGTGGGGCGCCGGGGCGTACGTCGAGGAGTGCATCGACACCGTCTCGATCATCTCGCCGCCGCCGAGGAACGGAGGCAGGTCCTCCAGCAGCTCCTGGCGGCCCCACAGGACGCCGATGCCGGTCGGGCCGCACATCTTGTGGCCGGTGAAGGCCACGAAGTCGGCCTGCAGGGCCTGCACGTCCAGCGGCATGTGCGGCGCGGCCTGGGAGGCGTCGACGCACACCAGCGCACCGACCTCCTGGGCACGGCGCACGATCGCCTCGACGGGGTTCTGGGTGCCGAGGATGTTGGAGACCAGCACGAAGGAGACGATCTTCGTCTTCTCGGTGATGACCTCTTCGATGTTCGACAGGTCCAGGCGGCCGTCGTCGGTGAGTCCGAACCACTTCAGCTTCGCGCCCGTGCGCTGCGCGAGCAGCTGCCACGGCACGATGTTGGAGTGGTGCTCCATCTCCGTGATGACGATCTCGGTCTCGGAGTCCACGCGGTAGGGCTCGTCGGCCCAGCCCAGCATGTTCGCCACGAGGTTGAGCGACTCGGAGGCGTTCTTGGTGAAGATCACCTCGTCGCGCGAGGGCGCGTTGATGAACTCGGCGACCTTGTCGCGCGCGCCCTCGTACAGCGCCGTGGCCTCCTCGGCGAGCACATGCACACCGCGGTGGACGTTGGCGTTGTAGCGCTCGTAGTACTCGCTCAGGGCGTCCAGCACCTGGCGCGGCTTCTGGCTGGTCGCCGCGTTGTCCAGGTACACGAGCTTCCGGCCTTCGTGGACCTGGCGGTCCAGGATGGGGAAGTCCTTGCGGATCGCCTCGGTGTCGAGGAGGCCCGGCAGCAATGTCACGCGGATGCGCCACCCTTCGTGTCGGCCCCGTCGTGCTTCGCGTAGGCCTCGTAGCCCTCGTTCTCCAGCTTGTCGGCGAGCTCGGCGCCGCCGGACTCGACGATCCGGCCGCCGGAGAAGACGTGCACGTGGTCGGGCTTGATGTAGCGGAGGATGCGGGTGTAGTGCGTGATCAGCAGGGTGCCGACCTCGCCCGTCTCGCGGACGCGGTTCACGCCCTCGGACACGACGCGCAGGGCGTCGACGTCCAGGCCGGAGTCGGTCTCGTCGAGGACCGCGACCTTCGGCTTGAGCAGCTCCAGCTGGAGGATCTCGTGGCGCTTCTTCTCACCGCCGGAGAAGCCCTCGTTGACGTTGCGCTCGGCGAAGGACGGGTCGATGTTGAGGCGCTGCATGGCCTCCTTGACCTCCTTCACCCAGGTGCGCAGCTTGGGGGCCTCGCCGCGGACGGCGGTGGCGGAGGTGCGCAGGAAGTTCGACACGGAGACACCCGGCACCTCGACGGGGTACTGCATCGCGAGGAACAGGCCGGCGCGGGCGCGCTCGTCGACGGACATCTCCAGGACGTCCTCGCCGTCGAGGGTGACGGTGCCGCCGGTGATCGTGTACTTCGGGTGACCCGCGAGGGAGTAGGCGAGGGTCGACTTGCCGGAGCCGTTGGGGCCCATGATGGCGTGCGTCTCGCCCTGCTTCACGGTGAGGTCGACGCCCTTGAGGATCTCCTTCGTGGCGTTGTCGGCCTCGACGGTGACGTGCAGGTCTCGGATTTCAAGCGTTGCCATGGATGCCTCAGGACTCCTGGGTGAGGGAGACGAGCACGTCGTCCCCATCGATCTGTACGGGGTAAACGGGGACGGGGCGCGTCGCCGGGAGGGCGTCGGGCTTGCCGGAACGGAGGTCGAAGCGCGAGCCGTGCAGCCAGCACTCGATGTGGCAGTCGTCGACCTCGCCCTCTGACAGGGAGACGTTCGCGTGCGAGCAGATGTCGTGGATCGCGAACACCTCGCCCTCGGTCTGCACGATGGACAGGGGCGTGCCGTCGAGTTCCACCCGCTTCGGGGTGTCCTCCTCCAGCTCGCCCAGTCCACAGGCGCGTACGAAGGTCATGCGACCGCCGCCTCCAGCTCCTCCTCGATCTTGGCGATCAGGCGCTCCTCGATGTCGGGGAGGCCGATCTGCTGGACCAGCTCGGCGAAGAAGCCGCGGACCACCAGCCGGCGGGCCTCGTGCTCCGGGATGCCGCGGGCCATGAGGTAGAAGAGCTGCTCGTCGTCGAAACGGCCGGTCGTCGAGGCGTGGCCGGCGCCGACGATCTCGCCGGTCTCGATCTCGAGGTTCGGTACGGAGTCCACCCGCGCCCCGTCCGTGAGGACCAGGTTGCGGTTCATCTCGTACGTGTCCGTGCCCTCGGCCTTGGCCTCGATGAGCACGTCGCCGATCCACACCGCGTGCGCGTCGTCGCCCTGGAGCGCGCCCTTGTAGACGACGTGCGACTTGCAGTGCGGGACGTTGTGGTCGACCAGGAGGCGGTGCTCCTGGTGCTGGCCCTGGTCGGTGAAGTACAGGCCGAACAGCTCGGCCTCGCCGCCGGGGCCGGCGTACCGCACGCGCGGGTGCAGCCGGACGACGTCGCCGCCGAAGGTGACGACGACCGACTTGAAGGAGGCGTCACGGCCGACGAGCGCGTTGTGCTGGGCGACGTGGACGGCCTTCTCGTCCCAGTCCTGGACGGAGACGACGGTGAGCTTGGCGCCGTCGCCCAGGAGGTAGTCGACGTTGGCGGCGAGCACCGCGTCACCGCTGTGGTCGATGACCACGACGGCCTCGGCGAAGGCGCCCAGCTCGATCACCTGGTGGCCGAAGGCGGTCCCGCCCTCGCCGTGCACCGCGATACGGATGGGCTCGGTGAGGACGGTCTCCTTGGGGACGGTCACGACCGAGGCCTTCTCGAAGACCGAATAGGCCTGGGCCGCGACGCGGTCCACCGGGGTGCCGGCCTTGCCGAGCCGCGCGTCGTCGCGGCCGACGGCCTCGACGGTGACGCCCTCGGGGGCCTGGACCTCGACCTTCACGCCGTTGCCGGTGGCGACGGCGGTGCCGTCGTGCAGGCCGCGCAGACGCTCCAGCGGGGTGAACCGCCACTCCTCCTCACGGCCGTGCGGGACGGGGAAGTCCGCCACGTCGAAGGAGGGGGGCGCGCTCATGCGCGTGGCGACGGTCGACTCCGCGGCGACCGCGATCGAGCCCGCGGTCGTGGAACCCACGGGGATGTTCTGGGCCTCAGCCATGGCTGTCGTAGTGCTCTCTTTCCTGAGTGGGACGTCTGCTGTCGAGGGGGCGGGTCAGCCGACCGCGCCCTCCATCTGCAGCTCGATCAGCCGGTTGAGCTCCAGCGCGTACTCCATGGGGAGCTCCTTGGCGATGGGCTCGACGAAGCCGCGCACGATCATCGCCATCGCCTCGAACTCGCTCAGACCGCGGCTCATCAGGTAGAAGAGCTGGTCCTCGGAGACCTTGGAGACGGTCGCCTCGTGCCCCATGGACACGTCGTCCTCGCGGACGTCCACGTAGGGGTAGGTGTCGGAGCGGGAGATGGTGTCGACGAGCAGCGCGTCGCACAGCACGTTGGACTTCGAGCCGTGGGCACCCTCACCGATCTCCACGAGACCGCGGTAGGAGGTGCGGCCGCCGCCGCGCGCCACGGACTTCGACACGATGTTCGACGAGGTGTTCGGCGCCATGTGGACCATCTTGGAGCCGGCGTCCTGGTGCTGCCCCTCGCCCGCGAAGGCGATGGAGAGGGTCTCGCCCTTGGCGTGCTCACCCATCAGGTAGACGGCCGGGTACTTCATCGTCACCTTGGAGCCGATGTTGCCGTCGATCCACTCCATGGTCGCGCCCTCGTAGGCGACGGCGCGCTTGGTGACCAGGTTGTAGACGTTGTTCGACCAGTTCTGGATGGTCGTGTAGCGGCAGCGGGCGTTCTTCTTGACGATGATCTCGACGACCGCGGAGTGCAGCGAGTCCGACTTGTAGATCGGGGCGGTGCAGCCCTCGACGTAGTGCACGTAGGCACCCTCGTCGACGATGATCAGGGTCCGCTCGAACTGGCCCATGTTCTCCGTGTTGATGCGGAAGTAGGCCTGGAGCGGGATCTCCACGTGGACGCCCGGCGGCACGTAGATGAAGGAGCCGCCCGACCACACGGCGGAGTTCAGCGACGCGAACTTGTTGTCGCCGACGGGGATGACCGTCCCGAAGTACTCCTTGAAGAGCTCCGGGTGCTCCTTCAGCGCGGTGTCGGTGTCGAGGAAGATGACGCCCTGCTCCTCCAGGTCCTCGCGGATCTGGTGGTAGACGACCTCAGACTCGTACTGGGCGGCGACACCGGCGACGAGGCGCTGCTTCTCCGCCTCGGGGATGCCGAGCTTGTCGTACGTGTTCTTGATGTCCTCGGGCAGGTCCTCCCAGGACTCCGCCTGCTTCTCCGTGGAGCGCACGAAGTACTTGATGTTGTCGAAGTCGATGCCCGAGAGGTCGGAGCCCCAGTTCGGCATGGGCTTCTTCTCGAACAGGCGCAGGCCCTTGAGGCGGAGCTTGGTCATCCACTCCGGCTCGTTCTTCTTGGAGGAGATGTCCCGGACGACGTCCTCGTTGATGCCGCGCTTGGCAGAGGCGCCGGCCGTGTCGGAGTCGGCCCAGCCGTACTCGTACTTGCCCAGGCCCTCCAGCTCGGGGTGGGCAGTCTCCGTGGGGAGAGTCATGCGGGGTTCCTCCCGGCCGTGCTTGCAGATGCGTTGTGGGAAATCTTGGGGATGAACGTCGTGCAGACGCCGTCGCCGTGCGCGATGGTGGCGAGCCGCTGTACATGCGTACCGAGCAGCTCGGCGAAAAATTCCGTCTCCGCCTCGCACAGTTGCGGGAACTGCTCGGCGACGTGGGCGACCGGGCAGTGGTGCTGACAGAGCTGCTCACCCTGCTGCGGGTGGGGCGCGCTGCGCGCCGTAGCAGCGTACCCGTCGGCACTCAGAGCCTTGGCCAGCGCTTCGGTCCGCTTCTCGGGCGGTGCGGTCTCGACCGCCTGGCGGTAGGCGCCCGCCTGCGCGGCGATCCTGGCGCGGGCGAAGGCGGCGATCGCCTCGTTGCCGCCCTCGCGGTCGGCGATCCAGCGCAGGGCGTCCGTGGCGAGCTTGTCGTAGGACTGGTCGAAGGCGTCCCGGCCGCAGTCCGTCAGGGCGAACACCTTGGCCGGCCGGCCGCGGGTCCGCGCGCCGTACACCCGCTGCTCGCGCGCCTCGACGACACCGTCGCCCGTGAGGGCGTCGAGGTGCCGGCGCACGGCCGCCTGGGTGAGGCCCAGCCGCTCGGCGAGCTCGGCGACGGTCGAGGGCCCGTGGTCCAGGATGGACCGCGCGACCCGGTTGCGGGTGGACCGCTCCCCGGTCGCCAGCTCCTCATGGGGTGCCTCGCCGACGTTTTTCACAACGCCATTGTTGCGTAATTCTTCCGGACCGGGCAAGCCGTGGGTGTCGCACTCCACGGTGCCCTGCGTCACTTAGGTAAACCTAATCTGACCTGCGGAAACGATCTCTGATCGATCAAAGCGGTGGCATGCGGCAGCCGCTTCGGGGACACTCCACAACCATGCCCACACCCCCTCCGACCGGCCCTCTTGTCACCCGCGAGACGCTCCGGACGCAGCTCGTCGAGCTCGGTGTACGCCCCGGTGAGACCCTCCTCGTGCACTCCTCGCTCAGCGCCCTCGGCTGGGTGAACGGCGGTGCCGTCGCGGTGGTGCGGGCGCTGCTCGACGCGCTCGGCCCGCAGGGCACGCTCGTGGTCCCCACCCAGACCGGCGACCTGTCCGACCCGGCCCTGTGGAGCAACCCGCCCGTGCCCCCGGAATGGTGGGCGGCCATCCGGGCCACCATGCCCGCCTACGACCCGCGGATCACGCCCGCCCGGGGGGTCGGCGTCGTCCCGGAGACCGTGCGGACCTGGCCCGGCGCGCTGCGCAGCGCACATCCGCAGACCTCGTTCGCGGCGCTCGGCCCGCGTGCGGCGGAGGTGCTCGACGGGCACGCACCCGACTGCCGGCTCGGCGAGCGGAGCCCGCTGGCGAAACTGGAGGCGATGGGCGCCCGGGTGCTGCTGCTCGGTGCCGGCTACGCCTCCTGCACGAGTTTCCACCTCGCCGAGTACCGGATCCCGTCCCCGCGCGTCGCGGTGGGCCGGCCCGGTCCCGAGGGCTGGGAAACCGTCACCGAGGTGTCGATCAGCTCGGACCGTTTCGACGAACTGGGCTACGACTTCGAGCGGGACCGTCCCGTCGTCCGCGGAAAGGTCGCAGCGGCCGAGGTGCGGCTGTTCCCGGTGGCGGACGCGGTGGCCTACGCCGAACGGTGGCTGGCGGTCCACCGGCCGCGTGAGGAGGAGTTTCCCCACCCTCCCCCACTCTCGGCTCCGCTCGAGCGGGGGGACCCCCAGGTCTGAGCCGGCACGGACGTACCTAGACTCTGGACCCATGCGAAGTGAGCCCGTGGTCCAGATCCAGGCCCTGGTGAAGCGGTACGGCACGAAGACCGCGGTGGACGGGCTCGACCTGGTGGCCCGGGCGGGTGTGACCGCCGTGCTCGGCCCCAACGGGGCGGGCAAGACGACCACGGTCGAGACCTGCGAGGGGTACCGGAAGCCGGACTCCGGCACGGTGCGCGTCCTGGGCCTCGACCCGGTGGGACACTCCGCCGACCTGCGGCCCCGCATCGGCGTGATGCTCCAGTCCGGGGGCGTCTACTCCGGCTCCCGGGCCGACGAGATGCTCCGCCACGTCGCCAAGCTGCACGCGCACCCGCTGGACGTGGACGCGCTGATCGAGCGCCTGGGCCTCGGCTCCTGCGGCCGTACGACGTACCGGCGGCTGTCGGGCGGGCAGCAGCAGCGGCTCGCGCTGGCCATGGCCGTGGTGGGGCGCCCGGAGCTGGTCTTCCTCGACGAGCCGACCGCCGGGCTCGACCCGCAGGCCCGCCGCGCCACCTGGGACCTCGTCCGGGACCTGCGGGCCGACGGCGTCTCGGTGATCCTCACCACGCACTACATGGACGAGGCCGAGCAGCTCGCCGACGACGTGGCGATCATCGACGCGGGCCGGGTCATCGCCCAGGGCTCCCCGGAGGAGCTGTGCCGGGGCGGCGCGGAGAACACGCTGCGCTTCTCGGGCCGGCCGGGCCTGGACGTGGGCTCGCTGCTGAAGGCCCTGCCCGCCGACTGCTCGGCCGCCGAGCTGACGCCGGGTTCCTACCGGGTCGTCGGCAAGGTCGACCCCCAGCTGCTCGCGACGGTCACCTCCTGGTGCGCCCAGCACGGCGTGATGCCGGAGAGAATCTCGGTCGAGCGCCACACCCTTGAGGACGTCTTCTTGGAGTTCACCGGCAAGGAGCTGCGCTCATGACCGCCACCGGCACCGGGATGTACACGCCGAAGCCCGGCGCGGCCCCGCTCCCGCGCATGATCGCGGCCCAGGCCCTGCTCGAAACGAAGATGCTGCTGCGCAACGGCGAGCAGCTGCTGCTGACGGTGGTGATCCCGACCCTGCTGCTGGCGCTGTTCAGCACCGTGGACATCGTCGACACCGGCGCCGGCGAGGCCGTCGACTTCCTCACCCCCGGCGTCCTCGCGCTCGCGGTGATGTCGACCGCGTTCACCGGCCAGGCCATCGCCACCGGCTTCGAGCGCCGCTACGGCGTGCTGAAGCGACTGGCCTCCTCGCCCCTGCCCCGCTGGGGCCTGATGACGGCCAAGACGCTGTCGGTCCTGGTCACCGAGGTGCTCCAAGTGATCCTGCTCACGGTGATCGCCTTCGCGCTCGGCTGGTCGCCGCAGGGCAATCCGGTCGCCGTCCTGCTGCTCCTGGTCCTCGGCACGGCGGCCTTCTCGGGCCTCGGGCTGCTGATGGCCGGGACGCTGAGGGCCGAGGCGACGCTGGCCGCGGCCAACCTGGTGTTCCTGCTGCTGCTGGTCGGCGGCGGGGTCGTCGTGCCGCTGGACAAGTTCCCCTCCGGCGCCCAGGACGTGCTCGGTCTGCTGCCGATCTCGGCCCTGTCCGACGGGCTGCGGGACGTGCTCCAGCACGGTGCCGGGATGCCCTGGGGCAATCTGGCGATCCTGGCCGTCTGGGCGGTCGCGGGGCTGGCGGCGGCCGGGAAGTTCTTCCGCTGGGAGTAGGGAAGATGCCCTGTGACGGACCCTCGTGAAAGCGTGCACAAGCGGCGGCCTACGATGGTTCGCGTGCCAAACGTGACCCGCGCCGACGCTCAGGCCGCCCTGCGCAACCCGCTCGCCTTCATCGCCGAGCGCTGGACCCCGGAACCCCGGACGGTCCGGCGCGCTGCCCTCTCCGCGCTCCTGATGGCGGTGTTCATCGTCGTCACCGGGGGCGCCGTACGGCTGACCGGCTCGGGCCTGGGCTGCCCGACCTGGCCCAAGTGCACCGACGACTCGCTCACCACCACCAGCGCGATGGGCTTCCACGGCGTCATCGAGTTCGGCAACCGCATGCTGACGTACGTGCTGTGCGCCGCCGTCGGCTGGGCGATCATCGCCGCGCGCTCGCAGAAGCCGTACCGGCGTGGCCTGGTCCGGCTGGGCTGGGTGCAGTTCTGGATCGTGATGAGCAACGCGGTGCTGGGCGGCATCGTGGTGCTGGTCGGTCTCAACCCCTACACGGTGGCGGCCCACTTCGTGGCGACGTCCGCGCTGATCGCGGTGGCCACGGTGATGTGGCAGCGCACCCGTGAGGGCGACACCCCGCCCCGTCCGCTGGTCGGCAAGGCCGTGCAGCAGCTGGTGTGGTTCCTGACCGCGGCGGCCGTTCTGCTCATCCTGGTCGGCACGGTCGTCACCGGCGCGGGCCCGCACGCGGGCGACTCCAGTGAGGTCGAGCGGATGCCGGTCGACTGGGAGACGGTGAGCAAGCTGCACGCCGTGCTGGCGTGGATCGTGGTGACGCTGACCTTCGCCCTGTGGTTCGTCCTCAAGGCGGTCAACGCGCCGAAGAACCCGCTGAACCGCACCCGCGAGCTGTTCCTGATCCTGCTCGCGCAGGGCGTCATCGGCTACGTCCAGTACTTCACGGACCTGCCCGAGGTCCTGGTCGGCCTGCACATGCTGGGCTCGGCCGTGATGTGGATCTGGGTGCTGCGGGTGGTGCTGTCGCTGCGCGAGCGGCCGGAGTCCGTGGCCGACCTGCCCGGCCCCACGGCCGAGACCACCCTGACCAAGGCCTAGTCCAGCCCGTACACCCTGCGCGCGTTTCCCGACGCCAGCATGCCCGCCACCCGCTGCGCGTCGGCCAGGGACCACGCCCCCTCGGCGACCCAGGTGCCGAGCACCCGCCCCAGGGCCTCGCGGAACAGGCGGGCGCCCACGACGTGCAGTTCGGGCAGTCCCTGCGCGCCGGTGGAGAAGAGGATCTTGCCGAAGGGCGCCGGTTCCAGGATCTCGGCGAGCACGGTGGCGGCCCGGGCGCCCGTGCGGACCAGGGCGGCGCCGCAGTCGACGTGGACGTGCGGGAAGACACCAGCGAGATGGGCCGCGTTGCGGTGGTACGGGTAGCCGTGCAGCAGGACCAGGTCCGTGCCGAGCCCGGCCGTGGCCCGCACGAAGTCCGTCAGCAGCACCGGGTCCGTACGGTCGGTCCGCAGCCCCGGCGCACCCAGCCCCGCGTGCAGCTGGAGCGGCAGGCCCGAGGCGACCGCGCTCCACAGCAGATGCCGCAGCAGCACCGGGTCGCTCAGCTCCCCGCCGACGCCCCGCCCGGCGAGCCAGCGGCCGGCCGCCCCGCGCACCTCCCCCGGCCCGGGCGGCTCCGGCGCGAGGGCGAGGCCGTGCCGTACACCCGCGACCGAAGTGAAGGCGACGGCGTTCGCGGCGGCCGCGTGCACCGACTCGGCGAGGTTGGCGAGGAAGGACTCGACGGTTCCGGAGGTGTCGGCGACCTGCTCGGCGAGGAGTTCCAGGCGCACGATCTCGCGGGCCTCGGCGGCTCCGGCACAGGCCAGCTCGCCGGGTTCCGTCAGATCGCCGGGCAGGCCGGTGTCGACCAGGTACGTAGTGATGCCGCTGCCGCGCAGGAGCCGGCGGCCGGACTCCAGAACGCCCAGTTCCCGGCGGCGGGCCAGGTAGCGGGCGGGCGTGCAGTGCGGTTCGAGGCCCAGCAGGGGCGGGCACCAGCGCCGCACGGCGAAGCCGGTCTGGGTGTCGAAGAGGGTCGTGCCGGGGGCGGGTGGGCCCTCGGTGCGGCTGAGATGGGCCTCGAAGGTGCCGAGGCCCAGCTCCGTGCGGAGTACTCCGTGGCAGTACTGGTCCACTAGGGACGGCGTTTCGATCATCCGGGCTCCCCGGTGTGGACCCTGTTGCTCTCGAGGGTCCTAACGGGTGAACCGGGTTCGAGGTCGCGGTCCCGGAGGGGGTGCGGGTGATTCGGCGGCTGCGGGCGGCGTGTGGCGTGTCGCGCCCACGCGGCGGAGCCGCAAATCGATACAGCCCCGCGCCCCCCGATAGGTCAGTCGTTCTTGGGGCCGCCTACCTGGATGCCCGCCATGCGCGACCACTCGTAGCGGCCCGTCTTGACCTTGGCCGCGAATTCGCCGTCGAAGGCCTCGTGGGTCGTGATGCCCGACTTCTCCACGGCCTTCTCGGCGATCTCGTAGGAGGGGGCGACCAGGTCGCCCCAGTTGCCGTCCTCGCCGACCAGGACGATGCGGGCGCCGCGCTCGCCGAGGTAGGCGACCTGGCCCTCGGCGCCGCCGTGGGCCTGGGAGAAGGAGGAGATCTGCTTGGCCAGCCGGGCCACCTTGCGCTCGGCCTTCGGGTCAACCTGCTGCGTGTCTGCCATGGCCAGGATGCTACTCACGGGTAGATCGTCTTGCGAGGGCAGGGCGGTGTGACGTACGTCAGCGCAGGAACGGGTCGACCGCGACCGCGACGAACAGCAGCGACACGTAGGTGATCGACCAGTGGAACAGGCGCATCTCCTTCAGCTTCGCGCCCGTCACCTCCGCCTTCGCCCGGTTCTGCAGGCCGTGCGCCTCCCAGAGCCAGAAGCCGCCCGCCAGCAGCGCCACCGAGGTGTAGAACCAGCCGGTGTAGCCGAGCGGCTGCAGCAGGAGCGACACGCCGACCATGACCCAGCTGTAGAGCACGATCTGCTGGGCGACGACCTTGTTGGAGGCGACCACCGGCAGCATGGGCACGCCCACGCGGGCGTAGTCCTCCCTGACCTTCATGGACAGCGGCCAGTAGTGCGGCGGCGTCCAGAAGAACATGACGAGGAACAGGATGACCGGCGCCCAGGACATCGAGTTCGTGACCGAGGACCAGCCGATCAGCACCGGCAGGCAGCCGGCGATGCCGCCCCACACGATGTTCTGCGAGGTCCGGCGCTTGAGGATCATCGTGTAGACGACGACGTAGAAGAGGAGCGCGCCGAGGGCGAGCCAGGCGCTCAGCCAGTTCACCGTGAGGCCGAACAGCAGCGTCGAGGCGACGGCCAGCGTGATGCCGAAGGCGAGGCACTCGCGCGGGCTGACCATGCCGGTGACCAGCGGCCGCTGCGAGGTGCGGTCCATCAGCGCGTCGATGTCGCGGTCGATGTACATGTTGAGGGCGTTGGCGCCGCCCGCGGACATGTAGCCGCCGAGGCACGTCAGCAGCACCAGCGTCAGGTCGGGCACACCCTGCTGCGCCAGGAACATCACCGGCACCGTCGTGATCAGCAGCAGCTCGATGATCCGCGGCTTGGTGAGAGCCACGAACGCCTTGACACGGGCCCCGAACGGCCGGTGGGCCGGGCTCTGGTCCGCCCCTAGCATCCCCGCTGGACGGGATTCAACGGCCGTCACGCACACCCCTACAGAGACATCCCAGCAAGCCTCACCGCTGTGAAGTCCCGGTAAAGGCTCGCGCGTACCACGCCACTTTAGACGTTGCCCAGACTCGGACATTCGCGGGGGTCGGCTCGTGTTGGAGGTGGGCTTCCGAAGGGCGCGGCGAAGCTCGATTGAGCACCCGGATGAGCGGCTCCGTATTCACCTGTCGAATGCGGTACGGCCCAGTCAGGAGGCGGATCGGGATCGGCCCCGGCACTCTGGAGTGACTCGAAAAAACGCACGTCCCACGGGGGTAGGCTCGGCTGCGGCCGGTGGGCGCCCCGATACACCGGCATCCGACATGTGGAGAGGAGCCCTGACCCAGGGTGAGCACCAAGCCGACCACCACAGACCTCGAGTGGACCGAGTTGGACCAGCGGTCCGTCGACACCGCGCGTGTCCTGGCCGCCGATGCCGTACAGAAGGTCGGTAACGGCCATCCGGGTACGGCGATGAGCCTGGCGCCTGCCGCCTACACCCTCTTCCAGAAGGTGATGCGGCACGACCCGGCGGACGCCGACTGGGTCGGGCGGGACCGCTTCGTGCTGTCCGCCGGCCACTCGTCCCTGACCCTCTACACCCAGCTGTACCTGGCCGGCTTCGGCCTGGAGCTGGACGACCTGAAGTCCTTCCGCACCTGGGGTTCGAAGACCCCCGGCCACCCCGAGTACGGGCACACGACCGGTGTGGAGACGACCACCGGGCCGCTCGGCCAGGGTGTCGCCAACGCGGTGGGCATGGCCATGGCCGCCCGCTACGAGCGCGGCCTGTTCGACCCGGAGGCCGCCGAGGGCGAGTCGCCGTTCGACCACTTCATCTACTGCATCGCCGGTGACGGCTGCCTCCAGGAGGGCATCTCCGCCGAGGCCTCCTCCCTGGCGGGCCACCAGAAGCTCGGCAACCTGATCCTGCTGTGGGACGACAACCACATCTCGATCGAGGGCGACACCGAGACGGCAGTCTCCGAGGACACCGCCAAGCGCTACGAGGCCTACGGCTGGCACGTGCAGCGCGTGGAGCCGAAGCCGGACGGCGACCTCGACCCGGCCGCGATCTTCGAGGCGGTCCAGAAGGCCAAGGCCGTCACCGACCGGCCGTCGTTCATCGCGATGCGCTCGATCATCGCCTGGCCGGCCCCCAATGCGCAGAACACCGAGGCCGCGCACGGCTCGGCGCTCGGCGACGACGAGGTCGCAGCCACCAAGCGGGTTCTGGGCTTCGACCCGGAGCAGTCCTTCGAGGTCGCGGGCGAGGTCATCACGCACACCCGCAAGGCGCTGGAGCGGGGCCAGGCGGCCCGCGCGGTGTGGGAGAAGGCCTACCAGCAGTGGCGGGACAACAACCCCGAGCGCGCGGCCGAGTACGACCGCGTCGCCAAGGGCGAGCTGCCCAAGGGCTGGGAGGAGAAGATCCCGGTCTTCGAGGTCGGCAAGGGCGTGGCCACGCGTGCCGCCTCCGGCAAGATCCTCCAGGCGCTCGGCGCGGTCGTCCCGGAGCTGTGGGGCGGCTCGGCCGACCTGGCCGGTTCCAACAACACCACGATCGACAAGACCAGCTCCTTCCTCCCGGCGGACAACCCGCTGCCGGAGGCGGACCCGTACGGCCGCACGATCCACTTCGGTATCCGCGAGCACGCGATGGCCGCCGAGATGAACGGCATCGCGCTGCACGGCAACACCCGGATCTACGGCGGCACGTTCCTGGTCTTCTCCGACTACATGCGCAACGCGGTACGTCTGTCGGCGCTGATGCACCTGCCGGTGACGTACGTGTGGACGCACGACTCCATCGGCCTGGGCGAGGACGGCCCGACCCACCAGCCCGTCGAGCACCTGGCGTCACTGCGCGCGATCCCGGGCCTGAACGTGGTGCGCCCGGCCGACGCCAACGAGACCGCCATCGCCTGGCGCGAGATCCTCAAGCGCTGGACGAAGGAGTTCGGCAAGGGGCAGCCGCACGGCCTGGCGCTGACGCGTCAGGGTGTGCCGACGTACGAGCCCAACGAGGATGCCGCCAGGGGCGGTTACGTCCTGTTCGAGGCCGACGGCGGCGAGCCCGAGGTGATCCTGATCGCCACCGGCTCGGAGGTGCACGTCGCCGTCGAGGCGCGTGAGCAGCTCCAGGGCGCCGGCGTGCCCACGCGCGTGGTGTCCATGCCGTCGGTGGAGTGGTTCGAGCAGCAGGACCAGGGGTACCGGGACAGCGTCCTGCCGCCGTCCGTCCGGGCCCGTGTCGCGGTGGAGGCCGGTATCGGTCTCACGTGGCACAAGTACGTGGGGGACGCCGGCCGCATCGTTTCCCTGGAGCACTTCGGTGCTTCGGCCGACGGCAAGGTGCTTTTCCGCGAGTTCGGGTTCACTCCCGAGAACGTGGCCGCCGCCGCGCGGGAATCGATCGCCGCAGCCCAGCGCTGACGCTCTTATACGACACGTAGGAGATGGAATTTCCATGACAGACGCACTCAAGCGCCTCTCCGAGGAAGGCGTGGCGATCTGGCTGGACGACCTGTCGCGCAAGCGGATCACGTCCGGCAACCTCGCCGAGCTGATCGACCAGCAGCACGTCGTGGGCGTCACCACCAACCCGTCGATCTTCCAGAAGGCGATCTCGCAGGGCGACGGCTACGACACGCAGCTGACCGACCTCGCCGCCCGCAGGGTCACCGTCGAAGAGGCCATCCGCATGATCACGACGGCGGACGTCCGTGACGCCGCCGACATCCTGCGCCCGGTCTTCGACGCCACCGGTGGCCAGGACGGCCGGGTCTCGATCGAGGTCGACCCGCGCCTGGCGCACAACACGCGGGCGACGGTCGCCGAGGCCAAGCAGCTCGCCTGGCTGGTGGACCGGCCCAACACGCTCATCAAGGTCCCGGCGACCGAGGCGGGCATCCCGGCCATCGCCGAGACCATCGGCCTGGGCATCAGCGTGAACGTCACGCTGATCTTCTCGCTGGAGCGCTACCGCCTGGTCATGGACGCGTTCCTGGAGGGCCTGGAGAAGGCCAAGGAGCGCGGCCTGGACCTGTCGCAGATCCATTCCGTGGCGTCGTTCTTCGTCTCCCGTGTGGACACCGAGATCGACAAGCGGATCGACGCGCTGGGCACCGACGAGGCCAAGGCCGCGCGCGGCAAGGCCGGGGTCGCCAACGCCCGTCTGGCCTACCAGGCCTACGAGGAGGTCTTCTCCTCGGACCGCTGGAGCGCCCTGGAGAAGGCGGGCGCCAACAAGCAGCGTCCGCTGTGGGCGTCCACCGGCGTGAAGGACAAGGCGTACAAGGCCACCCTGTACGTCGACGAGCTGGTCGCTCCCAACACGGTGAACACCATGCCGGAGGCGACCCTGTTCGCCACGGAGGAGCAGGGCGAGATCCGCGGCAACGCCGTCGCCGGCACGTACGAGCAGGCCCGCGCCGACCTCGACGCGGTCGAGAAGCTCGGGATCAAGTACGACGACGTGGTCCGGCTGCTGGAGGAGGAGGGCGTCGAGAAGTTCGAGGCGTCCTGGACCGACCTGCTGAAGTCGACCGAGGCCGAGCTCAAGCGCCTCGCCCCCTCGGAGGGCTGAACAGGTGTCGAGCAGCAACCCGCTGCGTGACCCCGCGGACCGACGGCTCCCGCGTATCGCGGGGCCGTCGGGCCTGGTCATCTTCGGCGTCACGGGCGACCTGTCCCGGAAGAAGCTCATGCCCGCCGTGTACGACCTCGCCAACCGGGGGCTGCTGCCGCCGGGCTTCTCGCTGGTGGGCTTCGCCCGCCGCGAGTGGGCGCACGAGGACTTCGCGCAGGAGGTGCACGACGCGGTCAAGGAGCACGCCCGCACGCCCTTCCGCGAGGAGGTCTGGCAGCAGCTCATCCAGGGCATGCGCTTCGTGCAGGGCACGTTCGACGACGACGACGCGTTCGAGCGGCTGCGCTCCACGATCGACGAGCTGGACAAGGCACAGGGCACGGGCGGCAACTTCGCCTTCTACCTGTCCGTGCCGCCGTCGGCCTTCCCGGTGGTCATCCAGCAGCTGAAGAAGCACCAGCTGGCCGACCAGACGGGCGGATCCTGGCGGCGCGCGGTCATCGAGAAGCCGTTCGGCCACAACCTCGCCTCGGCCGAGGAGCTCAACAAGGTCGTCCACGAGGTCTTCGCCCCGGACCAGGTCTTCCGCATCGACCACTACCTGGGCAAGGAGACCGTCCAGAACATCCTGGCGCTGCGCTTCGCCAACACGATGTTCGAGCCGATCTGGAACCGGTCCTTCGTGGACCACGTGCAGATCACCATGGCCGAGGACATCGGCATCGGCGGCCGGGCCGGCTACTACGACGGCATCGGCGCCGCCCGTGACGTCATCCAGAACCACCTGCTCCAGCTCATGGCCCTGACGGCCATGGAGGAGCCGGCCTCCTTCGACGCGGACGCGCTGGCCGCCGAGAAGACCAAGGTCCTCGGCGCCGTGAAGCTGCCCAAGGACATGGGCCGGGACACCGTGCGCGGCCAGTATTCAGCGGGCTGGCAGGGCGGCGCGAAGGTGATCGGCTACCTCGACGAGGACGGCATCAACGCCTCGTCGAAGACCGATACGTACGCCGCGATCAAGCTGGAGATCGACAACCGCCGCTGGGCGGGCGTCCCCTTCTATCTGCGCACCGGCAAGCGTCTGGGCCGCCGGGTGACGGAGATCGCCGTCGTCTTCCAGCGGGCCCCGCACTCCCCCTTCGACTCCACCGCCACCGAGGAGCTCGGCTCCAACGCGATCGTCATCCGCGTCCAGCCGGACGAGGGCGTCACGGTCCGCTTCGGCTCGAAGGTGCCGGGCACGTCGATGGAGATCCGGGACGTGTCGATGGACTTCGCGTACGGCGAGTCCTTCACGGAGTCGAGCCCGGAGGCGTACGAGCGTCTGATCCTGGACGTCCTGCTCGGTGACTCGAACCTCTTCCCGCGTACCGAGGAGGTCGAGCTGTCCTGGGAGATCCTCGACCCGATCGAGGAGTACTGGGACACGAACGGCAAGCCCGCCCAGTACCAGGCCGGTACCTGGGGGCCCGTCGAGGCGGACGAAATGCTCGAGCGACACGGACGGAGCTGGCGCCGGCCATGAAGATAGACCTCACGGACACCACCGCCAGCAAGGTCAACAAGGCGTTGGTGCAGGGGCGCAGGGCGATCGGCACCCCGGCGGTCGGCATGGTGCTCACGCTGGTCATCGTGACGGACGAGGAGAACGCCTACGACGCGCTGAAGGCCGCGAGCGACGCCGCGCACGAGCATCCCTCGCGCACGCTCGTGGTCATCAGGCGCGTCTCCCGCTCGCCCCGCGACCGTACGCAGTCCCGCCTGGACGCGGAGGTGCGGGTCGGCGCCGACGCCGGCTCCGGTGAGACGGTGGTGCTCCGGCTGTACGGCGAGGTCGCGGACCACGCCCAGTCGGTGGTGCTGCCGCTGCTGCTGCCGGACGCCCCGGTGGTGGTGTGGTGGCCGGTGAACGCGCCGCTCGACCCGGCGAAGGACCCCCTGGGTGCCCTCGCGCAGCGCCGCGTCACCGACACGTACGCCTCCGAGCAGCCGGTACGGGACCTGGCCACCCGGTCCGGGACCTACACCCCCGGCGACACCGACCTCTCCTGGACGCGCATCACGCCCTGGCGTTCCATGCTGGCGGCGGCCCTCGACCAGGTCACCTGCGAGGTCCGGGCCGTCGAGGTGGAGGGCGAGGAGTTCAACCCGAGCTGCGAGCTGCTGGCGATGTGGCTCGCGGACCGACTGGACGTCCCCGTGAAGCGCTCGCTGTCCGCCGGCCCCGGTCTGACGGCGGTCCGGATGGACACCAGCTGCGGCCCGATCAAGCTGGACCGTGCCGACGGCTCCCTGGCGACGCTCTCCATCGAGGGCCAGCCGGACCGGGCCGTGGCGCTCAAGCGCCGGGAGACCGCCGAGCTGATGGCAGAGGAACTGCGGCGCCTGGACCCGGACGACACGTACGCGTCGGCGCTGCGGTACGGGGTGGACCGGCTGAAGTCCTCCTCGTCGGCGCAGTCGGCGCACTCGGTGCAGTCGGTGCCCAAAAGTGAAGGGCGAGCAGGACTCGCCCTCCCCGCTCCCGTTGAAGCGGCTGCGAAAGCACCCGCTGCGGAAGCGACGGCGCAGGCACCGGTGAGGCGGGAACCGCCCGAGCTGGAGCCGGTACGGAAGGCGACGACGAAGTGAGTACGGCACCGCAGCTGGTCGTGCACCACGACAAGGAGCTGATGGCGCAGGCCGCGGCGGCCCGGCTGATCACGAAGATCGTGGACGCGCAGGCCTCCCGGGGCTCGGCGTCCGTGGTGCTGACGGGCGGCCGCAACGGCAACGGCCTGCTGGCCGCCCTGGCCGCGGCGCCCGCCCGGGACGCGATCGACTGGAGCCGGCTGGACCTCTGGTGGGGCGACGAGCGGTTCCTGCCCGAGGGCGACCCGGAGCGCAACGTCACCCAGGCCCGGGAGGCCCTCCTCGACTCGGTGCCGGTCGATCCGAAGCGGGTGCACGCGATGCCCGGGTCTGACGGCCCGCACGGCACCGACGTGGACGCGGCGGCCGCCGCGTACGCGGAGGAACTGGCACGGGCGGCTGGCCCGGAGAACCACGGCCCCGTGCCCACGTTCGACGTGCTGATGCTGGGCGTCGGGCCGGACACGCATGTCGCGTCCCTGTTCCCCGAATTGCCGGCGGTCAGGGAGACCGACCGCACGGTGGTCGGCGTCCACGGCGCGCCCAAGCCGCCGCCGACCCGGGTGACGCTGACGCTGCCGGCGATTCGCGCCGCCCGTGAGGTGTGGCTTCTCGCGGCCGGGGAGGACAAGGCCCAGGCGGCGGCGATCGCCCTCTCGGGAGCGGGCGAGATCCAGGCACCGGCGGCGGGGGCGTACGGCAGGAGCCGCACGCTGTGGCTGCTGGACGCGGCGGCGGCCTCGCAGCTGCCCCGCTCCTTGTATCCACCGGCGTCCGCATAGGTCGCGGGCGGGTTTGATCCGCTGAACGCCGGAGTGGCTTGGTACAGCCGCTCCGGCGTTTGTGCCGGACACGTGATCCGGGTACTGGACTGGGACACGCGGGTGTCAGGAGACTGGGGCGTCCTCTGACGTAGAAGGAGCGCGGCCATGTCCAACGCGGGAGACGACGGCGGCGAAACGGCACCCGGAATTGGCCAGGCGGAAGACGAGGCGGTGGGCGCGGGCACGTTCAAGCCCGTGGTGTTCATCGGCTCCGCCGTACTGATTCTCGCGGTTTCGATCTGGGCGATCATCACACCGTCCGGTGCCGAGAAGGCCATCGGAGTGACCGTCGACAAGATTTCCTCGTGGTTCGGCTGGTACTACTTCCTCGCAGCGACGCTGTATCTGGTGTTCGTCGTGTTCATCGGCGTGTCGAAGTACGGCACGATCAAGCTGGGCCCCAGGCACTACAAGCCCGACTACGGGCTCTTCGCCTGGAGCGCGATGCTGTTCGCGGCGGGCATCGGCATCGACCTGATGTTCTTCTCCGTCGCCGGGCCGGTCAGCCACTACCTCGCGCCGCCCGAAGGTGACCCCGAGACGATCGAGGCGGCCCGGCAGGCCGTGGTGTGGACGCTGTTCCACTACGGCATCACCGGATGGGCCATGTACGCGCTGATGGGCATGGTGCTCGGCTACTTCGCCTTCCGCCACCGGCTGCCGTTGGCGATCCGGTCCGCCCTCTACCCGATCATCGGCCGGCGGATCCACGGACGGATCGGCGACGCCGTCGACCTGGCGGCCATCATCGGCACGGTGTTCGGCATCTCCGTGTCGCTCGGTATCGGCGTGGTACAGCTGAACTACGGCCTGAACCTCCTGTTCGACGTGCCGGAGGGGCTGCCCGCGCAGATCGGCCTGATCGCCGTGGCCGTGGTGATGGCCACGGTCTCCGCAGTGGCCGGCGTGGACAAGGGCATCCGCCGGCTCTCTCAGCTCAACGTCCTGCTCGCCGTCCTGCTGATGCTCTTCATCCTGATCGTGGGCGAGCCGTTCCGGCTGCTCAACGCCCTGGTGCAGAACGTCGGGGACTACGTCGCCGGATTCCCGTCGATGACCCTGAACACCTTTGCCTACGACCAGCCGACCGAGTGGCTGGACGCGTGGACGCTGTTCTTCTGGGCGTGGTGGATCGCCTGGGCGCCGTTCGTCGGGCTGTTCCTGGCCCGGATCTCCCGTGGGCGCACCCTGCGCCAGTTCGTCGCGGCGACGCTGATCATCCCGTTCCTCTTCACCGGCCTGTTCCTCGCCGTCTTCGGCAACAGCGCGCTGTTCCTGGTCCGGGACGGGAACACCGAGTTCGGTGAGACGGCGATGGCCGCTCCCGAACAGGGCTTCTACGGGCTGCTGGAGCAGTACCCCGGCGCGGGGTTCAGCATCGGACTCGCCACGTTCGTCGGGCTGCTGCTCTACGTCACCTCTGCCGACTCCGGGGCCCTGGTCATGGGCAACCTCAGCTCCGACCTGCCCACTCCGGTGACCGACGCGGCGCCCTGGCTGCGGATCTTCTGGGCGGTGGCGACCGGGCTGCTCACTCTCGCCATGCTCATCGTGGGCGGGGTGACGGCGCTGACCGACGCGACCATCATCATGGGCCTGCCGTTCTCCTTCGTGATGTTCCTCATCATGGCGGGGCTCTACCAGGCGCTGCGCACCGAACGGATGCGGGAGGAAGCGCAGGTCACCTCGCTGCCGGGGTCGTTGTCCGGACGTACGATGCCGCACGGTCCGCCGGGGGCGCCGAACTGGCGGCGGAGGCTGGCACGCGCGATGGCGTTCCCGGGCAGGCGGGCGGCCGGCCGCTTCGTCGAGGACGTGTGCCGTCCCGCCTTCACGGACGTCGCCTCGGAGCTGCGGGGGCAGGGGGCCGAGGCGGAACTGCTGGAAGGGGTGGCCGAGGAGAACGGCGTCGCGCATGTCGGTCTGCGGGTGCCGATCGGACCGAGCGACGAGTTCGTCTACCGGGTGTGGCCGGTCGAGATGCCGACCCCCGGGTTCGCCACCCGGTCGGTCACCACGCACGACACGTACGTGCGTTTCGAGGTGCAGCTCGCCGAGGGCAACCAGGACTACAACGTGATGGGTTACACCAAGGAGCAGCTCATCGCCGACGTCCTCGACCAGTACGAGCGGCACCTGGAGTTCCTGCGGCTGCACGACGAGGCGTCCGCCCGTTCGGCACTCCCCGACCACCGCGCGGACGACCCCGAGGCACACCTGCCCGAGTGACGGGCCGGGGTCGGCGACCTCACTTCACCGACCCCGCCATCACCCCCTGTACGAAGTGCTTCTGGAACGCGAAGAACACCACGACCGGGACGACCAGGGACACGAACGCCCCGGGCGCCAGGACATCGATGTTGCTGCCGAACTGGCGTATCTGGGACTGGAGTTCCACGGTGAGCGGCTGCGACGCGCTGTCCGCGAACAGCAGCGCCACCAGCATGTCGTTCCACACCCACAGGAACTGGAAGATGGCCAGTGAGGCGATCGCGGGCCGCCCCACGGGCAGGACGAGCCGCGTGAAGATGCGCCACTCGCTGCCCCCGTCCATGCGGGCCGCCTCCAGCATCTCCTTCGGAATCTCGGCGAAGTAGTTCCGCAGCAGGAACACCGCGAAGGGCAGACCGTAGGCCACGTGGAAGAGCACGACACCGGGGATCGTCCCGAACAGGCCCAGCTGCCCGAAGAGTTTGGCGACCGGCAGCAGACCGATCTGCACCGGCACCACCAGCAGCGCGACCACCACCAGGAAGATCGCCTCCCGCCCGGGGAAGTCCAGCCACGCGAAGGCGTACCCCGCCAGGGCCGCGACGACCACGACCAGCACGGTCGTCGGCACCGATATCAGCACCGTGTTCCAGAACGCCTGCGTGATGCCGGCGTTCCCCAGCAGCGACGAGTAGTTGTCGAAGGACAGCTGCCCGGGGCTGGAGAACACCGTCCACCAGCCGCCCTTCGCCGTGTCCTCGGCGGACCGCATCGAGGACAGGAACAGCCCCGCCAGCGGCGTCATCCACACGAGGCCCACCAGGACGAGGAAGGCCTGGACGACCCCGTTGCCCAGCCCGCGCCGAACCGCGTTCATCGCTGCCCCTTTCGGAAACGGCGGACGTTGAACACCATGGCCGGGACGACCAGCAGCAGGAGCAGCACGCCCAGCGCACTGCCGAGTCCCTGGTTGTTGCCGCCGCCGAACGACACCAGCCACATCTGCGTCGCGAGCACGGTCGCGTCCTCCTGTACTGGCCCGGGCGCGATGATGTAGACGAGGTCGAAGACCTTCATCACGTTGATGACGAGGGTGATGAACACGACCGACAGGACGGGTGCCAGCAGCGGCACCGTGATCCGGCGGAAGATCTGCCACTCGTTCGCGCCGTCCATCCGTGCCGCCTCCAGGGCGTCCCGCGGCAGCGTCGACAGACCCGCCCCGATCAGCACCATGGCGAAGCCGGTCCAGATCCACAGGTACGCGCCGATGATCGCCGGGGTGACCAGCGCCGGACCGAGCCAGGAGACGCCCTCGTAGGGCGGGGCGAAGTTCGACGACGGCAGTCTCACCTCGTAGGAGCCCGCTTCGAGCCCTTCGAAGCGGAAGGAGCCGTCGGCTGCTGTGGTCACCGAGGCGACCTGCTTGCCGTCGCGGACCGCCTCGACCTTCATCTGCGGCAGCCCGCTCTCCCGGCGGTCGACCTTGCCCTGCTCACCTCCCCCGCCGGGGGTGAAGTCCAGGTAGACGACACCGCGCAGTTCGTCGGCGGCGGCCGTGCGTCCCGCCGCCGCGTACGCCGGCTCGGCCCCGTCCGGCAGGTCGTCGGGCTGCACGCCGACCAGGCCCAGCGCCACCGCGCCCCCGGGTGACACGCTCGCGCTCGTGCGGTAGGAGCCGTCGTTGTCCTTCGTCAGGCCCTGGCCGTCGCGCGCCCGGGCCGTCGGGTAGGAGGACTCGCCCTTGAAGGCGTCGTGGACGGAGACCACCGCCGCGTTGAGCACGCCCTTGTCGGGGTCCTCGTCGTAGGCGAGGCGGAAGATGATGCCGGCGGCGAGGAAGGAGACCGCCATCGGCATGAAGAGGAGCAGTTTGAAGGCCGTCGCCCAGCGGACCTTCTCCACCAGCACGGCGAGGATCAGGCCCAGGCCGGTGAGCAGGGCCGGGGCGATGACGACCCAGATGGCCGTGTTGCGGACGGCCTTGAGGGTCGCCGGGTCGCGGAACATCTCGGCGTAGTTGTCGCCGCCGACGAAGCTCGTCCCGGAGGCGTCGAAGAAGCTGCGGCCGATGCTGAACAGCACGGGGTAGACGACGAGCGCGCCGAGCAGCAGCAGCGCGGGCAGCACGAACAGCAGGGCGATGATCTTCCCGCGCCGGCGCAGCCGCCGGGTGCGGTCGGCGACCGGGCCGCGCGGTGGGGAGCTCGTCTCTTGGACGAGGGTCGCTGTCATGGCGGATCAGTCCTGGTACGCCTTGGCCGCCGCGGCCTCCAACTTCGCCGCGGTGCCCTTCGGGTCGGACGGGTCGCGCAGGAAGTCCTGGAGGAGCTTCCACTCGCCGGTGCCCTTCGTGCCGCCGAACGCGGCCGGGGCCTGGTCGGACATGTCGAAGCGGACCGAATCCCCGGCCTGGACGAGGGACTTGGCGGTGGCGCGGGTGACGTCGTCGCCGTAGGAGGCGAGGTCGAGCTTCTTGTTCGGGGAGAGGAAACCGCCCGCCTCGGCCCAGACGGCGGAGGCCTCGGGGGTCGCGAGGTATTCCAGGAGGGCCTGGGCGGCCTTCTGGTTCTTGCCGTCCTTGAGGACGACGGCGGCGTCTCCGCCGCTGACGACCGGTGCCTCGCCGCCGCCGACGGCCGGGAACGGGAAGAAGTTCGCGTCCTCGCCGACCTTCTTGCCGAACTGGTCCTTGGCGACACCGGCCACGAAGTCGCCCTCGTAGACCATGCCGGCCTCGGGCTCCGGCCCGAAGACCTTCTCGACCGAGCCGGGGAAGTCGGTGTTCAGGGCGCCCTTCTGGCCGCCGGCGATGAGCTGCTTGTCCTTGAAGAGCTTGCCGAGCGTGGTGAGGGCGTCGACGACGGAGGCGTCGGTCCACTTCAGCTCGTGGGCGGCGAGGGCGTCGTACTTCTCGGGTCCGGCCTGGGAGAGGTAGACGTTCTCGAACCAGTCGGTGAGGGTCCAGCCGTCCTGTCCGGCGACGGAGAACGCGGCGAGGCCGGAGTCGGACACGGTCTGCCCGGCCTTGAGCATCTCGTCGTAGCTCTTCGGGGGCTTGACGCCGGCCTGCTCCAGCGCGTCGGGGCTGTACCAGACGGTCGACTTGTGGGCGGCCTTGAAGTAGAGGCCGTAGAGGGTGCCGTCGACGCTGCCGTACTCCTTCCACACGGGGGCGTAGCCCGCGTCGACGGCCTGCTCGGTCTTCTTGGAGAGCGGCTTGAGCCAGCCCTTCTGAGCGAACTGCTTGAGCACGCCGACCTGCGGGACCATCACGACGTCCGGGGCGTTGCCGCCCTCGATCTTGCTGCCGACGACGGTGGAGACGTTGTCGCCGGTGGACGTGAACTGCGTCTTGGCGCCGGTCTTCTCGGTGAAGGCGTCCAGCACCTTCTGGAAGTTCTTCTGCTCGGTGCCGGACCAGACGCCGGCCACGGTGATGGTCTGGCCGTCGAGCGCCTTGTCGCCGCCGCCGGCCGAGACGGGGCCGCCGCCGCAGGCGGTCGCGCCGAGCGCCAGGACGAGGGCGGTGCAGCCGGTGAGCAGGGTGGTACGTCGTCGCATCATCGTTGATGTCCCTTCGGGAAGTTGACTTGCGAAGCGTTCGCTTGCGGGGCGTTCAGGAACAGATCCACCAGGCGGCCGTCGAGCCGGAGAGGACTCCGGGCAGGCAGGGACCGCTGGCGAGCAGGGGGGTGCCGGGGACCGGCGCGGGGGTGGGGGCCGTACCGAAGTTGACGGCGCACACCAGGTCGCCGCGTTCGAAGGCCAGGACGCCGGGCGGGGCGTCCAGCCAGCGCAGCGTGCCCTCGCCCAACTGGGGCAGGGCGGCACGCAGTTGGAGGCCGTCGCGGTACAGGTGCCAGAAGGATCGGGTGTCGGCGAGGGCGCGGTCGGTGGCGTACTCGGCGAAGTACTCCGGCTGCGGCAGCCAGGGCTTGGCGCTCTCGACGCCCGGGGTGAAGCCGAACGGCGAGGCCTGGCCCGACCAGGGCAGCGGGACCCGGCAGCCGTCGCGGATGCGGGCCCTGCTGCCGGTGCGGCGGAAGATCGGGTCGGTGAGCACGTCGTCGGGCAGGTCCACGACCTCCGGCAGGCCGAGCTCCTCGCCCTGGTAGATGTACGCGGCGCCGGGCAGGGCCAGCAGGAGCAGCGCGGCGGCGCGGGCGCGGGCGGCGCCGAGACCGCTGCCCTCGGTGGCGGGTTCGCCGTAGCGGGTGACGGTGCGGACCTGGTCGTGGTTGTTGAGGACCCAGGTGACCGTCGAGCCGGTGCCGGCGATGTCGTCCATGGCCTCGGAGATGACCTTCCGGAAGGCGTCGGCGTCCCAGGAGGCGCTGAGCAGGTCGAAGAAGAAGGCCTGGTGCAGCTCGTCGGGGCGGACGTACTGCGCGTGCTCGCGGGCGGTCGGGACGGACACCTCGCCGACGAGGAGGCGTTCGCAGCCGTCGCGCTCGGTGTACTCCTCGCATATGGAGCGCCAGCGCCGCCACACGTCGTGCACCTCGGGCTGGTTCCAGGCGAGCGGGTTGACCGAGTCGCGGGTGCGGGCGTCGGCCTCGGGGTCGTCCGAGTCGGGCAGCGCCGGGTGCTTGTAGAGGCCGGCGGCGACGTCGATGCGGAAGCCGTCGATGCCCCGGTCCAGCCAGAACCGCAGGACCCGGTCGAACTCGGCGCCGATCTCGGGGTTGCGCCAGTTCCAGTCGGGCTGCTCGGGCGCGAACATGTGCAGGTACCACTGGCCGGGCGTCCCGTCCGGCTCGGTCACCCGGCTCCAGGCGGGGCCGCCGAACATGGAGTGCCAGTTGTTGGGCGGCTCGCACCCGTCGGGGCCACGGCCGTCGGCGAAGTGGAAACGGGCCCGGGCCGGGCTGCCGGGAGCCGCTGCGAGCGCCTCGCGGAACCAGGGGTGCTCGCTGGAGCAGTGGTTCGGGACGATGTCGAGCAGCACCTTGACGCCGAGCCGCCGCGCCGCCCCCACCAGCTGGTCGAACTCGCCGAGGTCGCCGAAGAGCGGGTCGACGTCGCAGTAGTCGGCCACGTCGTAGCCGTGGTCGTGCTGCGGCGAGGGATAGAAGGGGCTCAGCCAGATCCCGTCGACGCCGAGCTTCTTGAGGTACGGCAGTCCGGCCCGGACGCCGGCGAGATCGCCGATGCCGTCGCCGGTGCTGTCGAGGAAGCTGCGGACGTAGACCTGATAGATCACTGCGTCACGCCACCAGTGGTGCCTGTTCAACCCATCGACCTGTCTCTGAGAAGGGCAGCGGTTATGCATGCATGTTAAGTAGGCGCGTCGAGAGGGTGTCAATGAAAAGGCAGAAGCAACTGACGGATTGACGTGCCTGAACCAGGACTTTTCGGGCGCTATAGAGCAAGATGAGACCCTCGCGTTACCTAACAAGTAACTAGAGAGACGCCCAGCCCAGCCCAGAGCGGAGCTAGCGGTGCGAGATGGCCGCGAGCTCTCGCGCCAGTCGCCGCACCGCCGCCGCGGGCGTCCGGTGCCCGGCCATCGCGTCGTGCACGACCGCCTGCACGACGAGGCTGACCTGGTCGTAGCGCGGGCTCTTGGGGCGCGGCTCGGCCGCGAGCACACTCGTCCGCAGGGTCGGCAGGTACGGGAACCTGCGGATGAGAGCCGGGTCCTGGTAGAGATCGGCCCGTACGGGCGGCAGCGCGCCACGGGTGAGGACCTGGCGCTGGACGCGCTCGCTGGTGAGGTACGCGATCAGGCGGGCCGCCGAGTCGGGGTGCCGCGTGTGCGCGCTGACAGCCAGGTTGGAGCCGCCCAGGACGCTGGTTCCCGGCCCGTCGGGTCCTGGCAGGGGTACGGCGCCGATCTTCCCGGCGACCTTCGAACCGGGGGCGGAGGCACCGACGTAGGCGTACGGCCAGTTCCGCAGGAAGAGCAGCCGGCCGTCCTGGAAGGCCTGTTTGGACTCCTCCTCCTTGTACGTCAGCGCCTCCCTGGGGATCCATCCCTCGCGCACCCCGCGCGCCAGGAACCCGATGCCCTCACGGGCCGCCGCCGAGTCGACGGTGACGCGCTCGCCCTCGTCGCCGAGGATCGACCCGCCCGCCGAGTAGACGGCCTCGGCCGCGTTGACGGTGAGGCCCTCGTACGGCAGGAACTGTCCGGCGTATCCGTCGAGGCCGTGCTTCGGGGCGATGGTCTTCGCGTACCGCTCCAGCTCCGCCCAGGTGCGCGGCGGCGCGACGCCCTCCTCGGCGAGGACGTCCTTGCGGTACAGGAGCAGTCCGGCGTTGGTGACGTACGGGACGGCGTAGAGCTGTCCGTCGTAGGTCGCCGTGTCCACGACCGGCTGGAGAAAGGTCTTCAGGGGGAAGCGGTCCCGCGGCAGGGGTCTGATCCAGCCCGCCGCGGCGAACTCCGGGGTCCAGTTGACGTCGATGTTGAGCACGTCGAACCGGCTGCGGTCGCCGTCGCGCAGGTCGCTGACCATCTGGGCCTGGGTCTCGTCGGCCGAGTCCGGCAGCTCGACGAGGGTGACCTTCTCGCCGGGGTGGGTGCGATTCCAACCCTCCAGCAGCGGGCCGAGGTAGCCGGTGAGGTCTCCGGCGGTGGCCAGGGTGAGGGGGCCGCGACGGCCCTGCGGGGGTTCGCCCGCCTGCGCTCCGGCGGCGACGTAGCCTGTCAGGACCACGATGAGAACGAGAAGGCCCCTACCCGCGGCATGGATCCACCGCATAGGTTCCTCCCTGTACACCGGCGCTGGGCACCCTTGCCCGGAACAGAGGCCATGTATACCTGTTAGGTATGGGCGATACTAGGGCCTGGAGCACATTGGACCGGACAGGAGGACTGCACGCGTGCGCCTGCCCCTCCTGGCCCTCCTCGCCCGCGGGCCCGCCCACGGCTACGAGCTCAAGCAGGACCTTGAGCAACTGCTGGGCTCCGCGTACCCTCAGCCGAATGTCGGCCAGATCTATGTGACCCTCGGCCGCCTCGAGAAGTCGGGACTGATCGAGGGCGAGGACGTGGCGCAGTCCAGCCGGCCCAACAAAAAGGTCTACCACCTCACCGACGCCGGGCGGGAGGCGCTGCGCGCCTGGTTCGAGGAGCCCGAGGACGAGCCGCGGGTGCGGGACGAGTTCTTCATGAAGCTGGCGCTCGCTCCGCAGACCGGTCTCGCCGAGCAGATCTCCCTGATCAACCAGCAGCGCCGCCAGTACCTGAACACCATGCGGCACCTGTCGAAGCTGGCCGCCGCAGAAGACCGCGACAACCGCATCGCCCAGCTGCTGATCGAGGGCGCGATGCTGCACCTGCAGGCCGACCTCGACTGGCTGGAACGGTGCCAGGAAGAGCTGGAGGAGCTGGAGTGAGCGACGACCGTCCCGCTCCTGTGCTGCGCGCCGAGGGGCTGGTGAAGACCCACCACGGCGAGGGCGCGCCCGCCCATGCCGTGCGCGGGGTCGACCTGTGCGTTCGCCCCGGCGAGTTCGTGGCGATCACCGGCCCGTCCGGCGCCGGCAAGTCGACGCTGCTGCATCTGCTCGGCGGACTCCAGCGGCCCGACGCGGGCAGCATCTGGCTCGACGGCGAGTCCACCGACACCTACGGCGAGGCCCGCTGGGCGGTGGAGCGCCGCAAGCGGATCGGGATCGTCTTCCAGTTCTTCAACCTCGTCTCGAACCTGTCCGTCGCCGACAACGTGGAACTGCCCGCCCTGCTCGCGGGCACCTCGCCGAAGCAGGCGCGTGCCGAGCGTGAGGCGCTGCTGGCCGAGCTGGGCCTGACGGGCAAGGAGCGCAGCATGCCGGGTGAGCTGTCCGGTGGTGAGCAGCAGCGTGTCGCCCTGGCCCGGGCCCTGGTCAACCATCCGCCGCTGCTGCTGGCCGACGAGCCGGCCGGCAGCCTCGACAGCAAGGGCACCCGCGAGGTGATGCGGCTGCTGTCCCGCTTCCACCAGCGCGGCCAGACGATCGTGCTGGTCACCCATGACGCCCGGCTGGCCAGCGCCGCGGACCGGGTGATCAGCTTCTTCGACGGCCGGATCGCCGACGACGCGGAACTCGACGGCGGCAGCACCCCGCCGCGCCGCTCCGGGATATCCGGTGTGCTGGAGCTCAAGGACTGACATGCGCGACGTCCACGACGACGGTGCGGACCTGCGCCTCCACGACGGCCGCGCGGTCCGCGGGCCGAGGGACTGAGGCCTGTGCGAGCCACCCTGCGCTGGGCCCACTCCGATCTGCGCACGCACCGCGGCGAGGCGCTGTTCCTCGTCCTCGCCACCGCGGGCATCGTCGCCTCCCTGCTGCTGGCCACGGCACTGTTCGGTTACGCGACCAACCCCTGGCAGCGCGTCTTCACGCAGTCGCACGGCGCCCATGTGTGGCTGCACACCGACAAGGCGGCGGACACCGGGAAGCTGGCCGCTCTGGACGGCGTGGACACCGTCGCCGGCCCCTACCCCACCGCCGCCGTCACCGTCTCCTCGCGCGGCAGCCGCGCCTCCGTCGAACTGCGCGGCACCCCGGAGCGGCCCTCGGACGGCCGCCCGCCGATCGTCTCCGGCCACTGGCTGGACCCCTCGGCCCCGAACGGCGTGGTCCTGGAGAGCCGTCTCGCCCGGGCCCTGCTGGCCGAGCCCGGCGACACCCTCACCGTGCCCGGCACCGCCCGCGAGCTGACCGTCGTGGGTCTCGCCGAGAGCGCCGAGCCGCGCTACCGGCCCGGTGAGCAGCCCGGCCTGGTGTGGGCACTGCCCTCGGCCGTGCCGGACCCCGGCGGCCAGGTGATCGGGCTGCGGCTGACGGACCCGGGTGACACGTCCTACATCGTCCAGCGCGCCGTGACGGTGCTGGGCTCCGGGGCGATCGGCGAGGTCTCCACCTGGCAGCAGGCCCGGGCGGAGGCGCAGGGCGACAACCGGCTGCTCGGCCAGGTGCTGGGGCTGTTCGGGCTGGGCGCGCTGGTCGCGGCCGGGCTCGCCGTGCACGGGGCGATCGGCACCCGTATCCGCGGACACCTGCGCGACCTCTCCGTCCTGAAGGCCATCGGCTTCACTCCCGGCCAGGTCGTCCGGATCTTCCTGCTCCAGCACCTCGCCTACGCCCTGCTCGGCGCCCTGGCCGCCGCCGGGCTCGCCGAGGCCCTCGGCAGCCGGATCCCCGGGCGGCTCGGGGACGCGATCGGCGTGTGGCAGGGGCTGCCCGGGCACACCGTGGCGCTGATCGTGGTGCCGGTCGGCGCGGTGCTGTTCATCGGCGCGACCACCGGCCTCGCCGCCTGGCGGGCCGGACGGGTGCCGCCGGTACCGCTCCCGCGGCCCGCCGCGACCTCGGGCGGACGACTGTCCGGCGTGGCACGCCGGGCCCTGGGCGTACGGATTCCGCCCGCGCTGGTACTGGGCTGGCACACGGCGTTCACCCGACGCCCCCGCTCCCTGGCCACCGTCGCCCGGCTCACGCTGCCGCTGCTGCTGATCGTCGTCGCGATGAGCGCCTGGACCACCATCGACCGCTTTCACAGCGAGCCCGAGCAGGTGGGCCTGCCCGCCGCGCTCAGCGTCCGCGCCGACGCCGGGCACAGCGAGCAGCAGACCCGCGCGCTGCTGGAACGCGACCCGGGGGTGGCCGCCGCCTACCCGGGAGTCGAGACGGCCGCCCTGGGTCCGAGCCAGACGTCGACCATCGCGCTGCGCGGCCTCGGCACCCACCGGGACCCCTACCCGCACACCCTTGCCGAGGGGCGCCCCGCCCGCGGCGCCGACGAGGCCGTGGCCGGTCAGGGGCTGCTCGATCTGCTGGACGCGCGGGTCGGCGACTGGGTCCGGATGACCGTCGGTGACCAGCCGCTGATCCTGCACATCGTGGGCCGCAGCATCGAGCCGGAGAACGCCGGCCGGGTCATCTCCACGTCCCTCGACACCCTCCGCGAGAACGACCCGGGGCTCCGCCCGACCCTCTACGAGCTCCGCCTGGACCCGGGCGCCGACCCGCGGGAGGTCGCCGACCGGCTCAGCGCCGCCGGGGACGGCCACCTGGACGTGCACACGGTGGCCAACCCGGCGGACGGGCTGTCCCCGCTGCGCGCGGTCGTGGCCGGGCTGATCGCCGTACTCGCCCTCATCGGGCTCATCGAGCTGCTGACCGCGATCGGCGGGACCGTCCGCGAGAGGGAACGGGACCTGCTGGCCCTGAAGGCCATCGGCCTGTCCCCCCGGCAGATCACGGCGATCACCGTCACGGCCACCGGCCTCACGGCTCTGGCGGCCGTCCTCGCCGCCTCCGCCCTGGGCCTGCCGCTGGCCCACTGGCTGATCGACGCCCAGGGCCGCTCCAGCGGCATCGGCGCGGGCATCGCACAGGGCCCCTCCGCCGTCCTCGTGGCGTCACTCGGGGCGGCAGCGGTCCTCTGCGCCGCCGCGCTGGCAGCCGTCCCCGCAGCCCGGGCGGCGCGGCGGCGGCTCGCGGACACCCTGAGCGCGGTGACCTGACCTCTCCGCCGGTCAGCCGCCGTAGGGGTGCTGCGGGTTGTACGGCGGCTGCGGGTGCGGGGCGTACGGGTGCTGCCCGTTCGCCGTGTGGGGACGGCCGTACGGTGTCCCTTGCGCCGGCAGGTACGGCGCACCCGTCGGGGGCATCCCCGCAGGCATCGGCGGGACCGGCCCGGGCGCCGGTGCCTGCGTCGCGGGATGGGCCTTCAGCCGGATCCCGTAACGCCGCTTCAGCCGCCCCATCTCCAGCAGGGCGATGGCGGTGACCGTCACCGGCGCGCCCAGGATGAAGATGATGCCCAGGGTGAGGCTGAGCCCGTGCAGATCACCGGTGACGAGGTCCGGGACCGCCATCAGCCAGCTGGTCACCACGGCGAGCAGCGGTGGCAGACAGCGGTGCACGGCGGCCGTACCGAAGAAGTTGCCGGAGAGCCGCACCGCTCCGTAGGCCGTGAAGATGAGCATCCACATCATCGTCAGACCGACCCCGATGATCACGGCCGGGTTCGCCGACCCGTTCACGGTCTGCACCAGCACCAGCACAGCGGCCACGCACCCGACGAACAGCAGAAGCAGCAGCAGGGAG
The DNA here is from genome assembly GCF_001611795.1 of Streptomyces qaidamensis. NCBI lineage: Bacteria > Bacillati > Actinomycetota > Actinomycetes > Kitasatosporales > Streptomycetaceae > Streptomyces > Streptomyces qaidamensis. The sequence goes on from NZ_CP015098.1 coordinate 2,256,814, forward strand.
TTGACCAGGGGCACCCGCAACTGTCGTACGGTGCCGCCGCGCCGCCAGACCCAGAGCATCGCGCCGACCGTCAGCGGTGTGAGGAAGAGCAGGACGACGGAGGCCGTCATCGCGTTCTCCAGCAGTTCCGTGAAGTCGAAGCCGCCCTCGATGAAGGTGAAGACCCCGAGGGACGCCGCCGCCCCGGCGATGACGCGGAACTTCTTGAGCCGTTCCACCGACGGATCGAGCGGCTGCGGAATCCACGCGGGGTGGAACACCGCCCGCGCCACGTCCTGGGGCTTGAGCAGGGACCGGGCCGTCAGGGTGCCACCGGTCCAACTTCCGCGTGTGCGTGCCACTTCGCGCTCCCCCGAGCACTCGCCGTGATGATCGCCGGGGAGTCTACGGGAAGCGGACGGCGCGCTGCCGCCCGCCTCCTCGTCCGGCTCCCGTCACTGCCGGCCGCGCAGCTCCCGGTAGGCGGCGACCAGCGCCCTGGTGGAGGCGTCCAGGCCCTCGACCTCGGCGCCCTCCGTCAGGGCGGGCTCGACGCGCTTGGCGAGGACCTTGCCGAGCTCCACACCCCACTGGTCGAAGGAGTCGATGTTCCACACCGCGCCCTGCACGAACACCTTGTGCTCGTAGAGGGCGACCAGCTGGCCGAGGACCGACGGGGTCAGCTCGGGCGCGAGGATCGTGGTCGTCGGGTGGTTGCCCTGGAACGTCTTGTGCGGCACCAGCTCCTGCGGGACTCCCTCGGCCCGCACCTCCTCGGGCGTCTTGCCGAAGGCGAGCGCCTGCGTCTGGGCGAAGAAGTTGGCCATCAGCAGGTCGTGCTGGGCCTTCAGTTCGTCGCTCAGCTCGTCGACCGGCCGGGCGAAGCCGATGAAGTCGGCCGGGATGAGCTTCGTGCCCTGGTGGATGAGCTGGTAGTAGGCGTGCTGCCCGTTGGTGCCGGGCGTGCCCCACACGACCGGCCCGGTCTGCCAGTCCACCGGGTTCCCCTCGCGGTCCACCGACTTGCCGTTGGACTCCATGTCGAGCTGCTGGAGGTAGGCGGTGAACTTGGACAGGTAGTGGCTGTACGGCAGCACGGCGTGCGACTGGGCGTCGTGGAAGTTGCCGTACCAGATGCCGAGCAGGCCCAGCAGCAGCGGCGCGTTGGACTCGGCGGGCGCGGTCCGGAAGTGTTCGTCGACGATGCGGAAGCCGTCGAGCATCTCCCGGAAGCGGTCCGGGCCGATCGCGATCATCAGGGCCAGGCCGATCGCGGAGTCGTACGAGTAGCGGCCGCCGACCCAGTCCCAGAACTCGAACATGTTGGCCGTGTCGATGCCGAATTCGGCGACCTTCTCGGCGTTCGTCGACAGCGCCACGAAGTGCCGGGCGACGGCGGCCTCCTCGGCGAGCGCGTCCAGCAGCCAGGAGCGCGCGGACGTGGCGTTGGTGACCGTCTCGATGGTGGTGAAGGTCTTGGACGCGATGACGAACAGCGTCTCCGCCGGGTCCAGGTCCCGTACCGCCTCGTGCAGGTCGGCGCCGTCCACGTTCGATACGAAACGCACCGTCAGCGAGCGGTCGGTGAAGGACCGCAGCACTTCGTAGGCCATCGCCGGGCCGAGGTCGGAGCCGCCGATGCCGATGTTGACGACGTTGCGGATCCGCTTGCCGGTGTGGCCGGTCCACTCGCCGGAGCGCACCCGGTTCGCGAAGTCCGCCATCTTGTCGAGCACGGCGTGCACGTCGGGCACGACGTTCTCGCCGTCGACCTCGATCACCGCGTCCCGCGGGGCGCGCAGCGCGGTGTGCAGCACGGCCCGGTCCTCGGTGGTGTTGATCTTCTCGCCGCGGAACATGGCGTCCCGGAGGCCGAAGACATCGGTGGCGGCGGCCAGTTCGCGCAGCAGCCGCAGGGTGTCGTCGGTGACGAGGTGCTTGGAGTAGTCGATGTACAGGTCTCCCACCCGGAGGCTGTACGCGCCGCCGCGGCCGGGGTCGGCAGCGAACAGTTCGCGCAGCCGGATGTCGCCCAGCTCCTCGCGGTGCTTGGCCAGTGCCGTCCACTCGGGCGTCTGGTTGAGCCTGGTACGGCCGTCTGCGTTCATCTCGGACTTCAGCCTTCTTCCTTGCCTGCCTGTGCTGCTGCGTACCTGCCCCGCTGCCGGTCCAACCTAATTGATCAGCGGTTGCCGTGGCCTGTCGTCGCGCCGTCGTCCGGCGCAACAACAGGTACGTCCGACCGGCGCGCGGGTATCAGCGCGGTGACGGACAGGACGAAGAAGGCGGCCGCGAGCAGCGCCGGGGTGTTCTCCCCCCAGGCGGCGGCGACGGCTCCGCCCAGCAGCGCGCCCAGGGGGGCACCCGCGACCGCGAGCGTCCGGAAGGCGGAGCTCACGCGCCCCAGCAACTCTGCGGGGGTGCGCTGCTGCATCAGCGTCGTGGTGTTGACGTTCCACACCATCCCCATGAACCCGAAGACGGCCAGGGCGGCCACCAGCGCGACCATGCTGCGCACCGAGCCCATGACGACGAGGGCGGCGGTCTGCGCCGTCCCGGCGACGAGCACCAGGCACATCCGTCCGAAGCGGGCGACGAGCCGGCCTCCGGCCGCTCCCCCGGCCAGGCTGCCGACCGTGTAGGCGGTCATCGCCACCGCGTACCCGGCGTTGCCCGCGTCGAGCCAGCCGGTCACCAGGATCACGAGGGTGGCGACGAGGGCGCCCATGCCGATGTTGCACAGGGCGGTGGCGGTGCACAGCCCGCGCAGGGCCCTGTCGCGGGTCAGGACGCGCAGTCCCTCGGCGATCTCCCGTCGCAGTGTGCTCCCCGCCGGCCTCGGCTCACGGTCCGGCGCGGTGGCCGGGAGCGTGGCGATCAGGGCGGCGGCCAGCAGGAAGGTCACCGCGTCCACCGCGAACGGCATGGCCGCCCCGGCCGCCAGCAGCAGCGGCACGACGGGCCCGCCCAGCAGGCCGCCGGCGATGCGCTGGCCGGTCATCAGCCGGGCGTTGGCGCTGCCCAGCCCGTCCCGGTCGACCAGGGCGGGCAGCAGCGCGGTCGCGGCGTTGTCGAAGAGGGTCTGGAGGGTGGTCAGGGCGAAGGCCAGCACGATTAGCAGGGCGATCGAGGCATGGCCGAGGGCGACGGCCACCGCGAAGGCGGCGACCAGCAGCCCGCGTAACGCGTCGACCGTCCACATGGCCCGCCGCCGGTCCACGCGGTCGGCGACGGCCCCGCCGAGCAGGCCGAAGAGGAGCCAGGGCAGATAGCCGCAGGCCGTGACGGAGGCGATGAGCAGCGGATCGTCGGTCAGGGTCACGGCCAGCAGGGGCAACGCGGCCGTCCGCAGCGCGTCGCCGAAGCTGGACAGTACGGCGGCACTCCACAGCCGTCCGAAGCCCCCGCGCCACGCGGCCGGAGCGCTGCTTCCCACCTCGACCGTCGCCACCGCTCCCCCTCATGGTTCGTCCGATGCACAAACCGTAGAGGGCACCACTGACAATCGGCCGGCGGTGATGGCGGGGAGGCAGCTCCGGCCGGGCACCCGCTGGTGCCCGGCCGGTCCCGACTTCTAGATCTCGCCCCGCAGTTTGGCGAGCGCCTCGGCGAGGATGGCCTCGCCGTCGGCGTCGCTGCGCCGCTCACGCACATACGCCAGGTGCGTCTTGTAGGGCTCGGTGCGCGGCGGGGCCGGGGGGTTGTCCCGGTCCTGGCCTGCCGGAAAGCCGCAGCGGGGACAGTCCCAGGTATCGGGCACCTGCGCGTCGCTGGCGAAGCTCGGCTGGGTCTCGTGTCCGTTGGAGCACCAGAAGGAGATGCGCAGCCGCGGCGCGGACTCGCCGCGCTCGGCCTCGCCCATCGGCCCCGCCCCGACCCGGCTTCCCCGGATCGCGTTGCCACTTGCCACGGTCGTAACTCCCTGCGTGATGGTGCCGCGAAGCGAGTCGGCGTTCCGCTTCGCTGCGAGCGCCTCAGTCTACGTAAGGCCCAACGCGCGTCCAGTGATTGGAGTTACAACCCTCACACCTAGACGCAAGCCCCATGATAGGCCGCGCTCTGCTGCGCGTACCGGACATGGGGCCTTACGTGCAAGTTCCGTGCGGACCGCGGCTCGGTCAGTTGTTCACCTTCATGAGGATGCCGAGCACGACGATGCACGCGAACCACAGCAGACCGATCACGACGGTGATCCGGTCGAGGTTGCGCTCGGCGACCGAGGAGCCGCCGACGGAGGACTGCATGCCACCGCCGAACATGTCGGAGAGGCCGCCGCCCTTCCCCTTGTGCATCAGCACCAGCAGCATCAGCAGCAGGCTGAAGACGATCAGGGCGATCGAGAACCCCAAAACCACGGCTGGACCAACTTCCTCGGATTCGGATGACGACGCGGGGCCCAGCACAGCGCTGGACCCCGCAAGGGTACGACGGATCGCCGCTACCGCATACTCACTGGTCGCGGAAGCGCACGATCTTGACGAACTCGTCGGCGTCCAGCGAGGCGCCGCCTACCAGGGCGCCGTCGATGTCCGCCTGAGCCATGATCTCCGCGACGTTGCCCGCCTTGACGGATCCGCCGTACTGGATGCGGACCTTGTCGGCCAGGTCCTGCGAGTACAGCTCGGCGATCTTGCCGCGGATCGCCGCGCAGACCTCCTGGGCGTCCTCGGCGCCGCAGACCTTGCCGGTGCCGATGGCCCAGACGGGCTCGTAGGCGATCACGACGGTCTCGGCCTGCTCGGCGGGGAGGTCCTTCAGACCGCCCTCGACCTGGGCGAGGGTGTGGGAGACGTGGTTGCCCGCCTCGCGGACCTCCAGCTCCTCACCCACGCACAGGATCGGGGTCAGACCGTGCTTGTACGCGGCCTTGACCTTGGCGTTGACCAGCTCGTCGGTCTCGGCGTGGTACTGGCGGCGCTCGCTGTGGCCGATGGCGACGTACGTGCACTTCAGCTTGGCCAGCATGGGGCCGGAGATCTCACCGGTGAAGGCACCGCTGTCGTGCGCCGAGATGTCCTGGGCGCCGTACTTGATCTTGAGCTTGTCGCCGTCGACCAGGGTCTGCACGGAGCGCAGGTCGGTGAAGGGCGGCAGGACGGCGACCTCGACGGCCTCGTAGTCCTTGTCGGCCAGGGCGAAGGCGAGCTTCTGGACGTGCGCGATGGCCTCGAGGTGGTTGAGGTTCATCTTCCAGTTGCCCGCCATCAGCGGCGTGCGCGTGCTCATGTAGGTCAGTCCTCCAGTGCGGCGAGGCCGGGGAGCGTCTTGCCCTCGAGGTATTCGAGGGAGGCGCCGCCACCGGTCGAAATGTGGCCGAATGCGTTCTCGTCGAAGCCCAGGATGCGGACGGCGGCGGCGGAGTCGCCACCACCGACCACCGTGAAGGCCTGGGAGTCGAGGAGGGCCTGGGCGACCGCCTTGGTGCCCTCGGCGAAATCGGGGTGCTCGAAGACGCCCATGGGGCCGTTCCAGAAGACGGTGGCGGCGTCGGCGATCTTCGAGGCGTACAGCTTGCGGGACTCGGGGCCGATGTCCAGGCCCATCTGGCCGGCCGGCATGGCGTCCGCGGCGACCGTGCTGGGCCGGCCCGGGGCCTTGGTCTTGAGATCCGGGAACTCCGGCGCGACCACGACGTCCGTCGGCAGGACCAGTTCGACGCCGTTCTTCTCGGCGCGCTCGATGTACTCCCGGACGACGGGGAGCTGGTCCTCCTGGACCAGGGACGAGCCGATCTCGTGGCCCTTGGCCTTGAGGAAGGTGAAGACCATGCCGCCGCCGATGAGCAGGCGGTCGGCCTTGCCGAGCAGCTGGTCGATGACGGCAAGCTTGTCGGACACCTTGGCGCCGCCCAGGACGACGGCGTAGGGCCGCTTGACGTCGTCGGTCAGCTTCCTCAGGACGCCGACCTCGGTGGCGATGAGGTGGCCGGCGTAGTGCGGCAGCCGGGCCGGGAGGTCGAAGACGGAGGCGTGTTTACGGTGCACCGCGCCGAAGCCGTCGCCGACGTAGAGGTCCGCGAGGGCGGCGAGCTGGTCGGCGAAGGCGCCGCGCTCGGCATCGTCCTTGCTGGTCTCGCCGGCGTTGAAGCGCAGGTTTTCCACGACCGCGACCTGGCCGTCGGCGAGGCCGGCGACGGTGGCGCGGGCGGACTCGTCGACCGTGTCGGTCGCGAAGGCCACGTCCGACCCGAGGAGTTCACCGAGGCGCCCGGCGGCCGGGGCGAGGGAGAAATTCGGGTCCGGGGCGCCCTTGGGGCGGCCGAGGTGGGAGGCGACGACGACCCGGGCGCCCGCGTCGGCGAGGGCCTTGACCGTGGGCAGCACGGCGCGGATGCGGCCGTCGTCGGTGATGCGCGTGCCGTCCAGCGGCACGTTCAGGTCGGCGCGGACGAAGACCCGCTTGCCCGCCACTCCCTCGGAGAGGAGTTCGTCGATCGTCTTCATGAAGGGGACTCCTGAAAGAGCTCGTGATCGGTCGTAAGCGCTCGTGATCGAACAGCTCTGATCTGTACGTGAGTCAGGGCTCGGACGGCGCGTCCTCGCGCCGCCCGAGCCCTGCTCTCACATGGACGTGCCTGCTGGGTTGATCAGAGCTGGTTGCCGACGAAGACCGTAAGGTCCACGAGGCGGTTGGAGTAGCCCCACTCGTTGTCGTACCAGCCGATGACCTTCACGCTCTTGCCTTCCTGGACCATGGTCAGGGAGGAGTCGAAGGTGCAGGACGCCGGGGCGTTCACGATGTCGGAGGAGACGATCGGGTCCTCGGTGTACTCGAGGATGCCCTTGAGCTCGCCCTCCGCGGCCTTCTGGAAGGCGGCGTTGACCTCTTCCTTGGTGACCTCGCGGGACAGCTCCAGGACCAGGTCGGTGACCGAGCCGGTCGGGACCGGGACGCGCATGGCCATGCCGTCCAGCTTGCCCTTGAGCTGCGGCAGGACCAGCGCGGTGGCCTTGGCGGCACCCGTGGTGGTCGGAATGATGTTCTCGGCGGCGGCACGCGCGCGACGCAGGTCCTTGTGCGGGAAGTCCAGGATGCGCTGGTCGTTGGTGTACGCGTGCACCGTCGTCATCAGGCCCTTGACGATGCCGAAGTTCTCGTCCAGGACCTTCGCCATCGGCGCCACACAGTTGGTGGTGCAGGAGGCGTTCGAGATGACGTGGTGGTTCGCCGGGTCGTACGTGTCCTGGTTGACGCCCATCACGATGGTGACGTCCTCGTCCTTGGCCGGAGCCGAGATGAGGACCTTCTTCGCGCCACCGGCGATGTGCTTCTCGGCGTCCGCCTTCTTGGTGAAGATGCCGGTCGACTCGATGACGATGTCGACGCCCAGCTCACCCCACGGGATGTCGGCGGGGTTGCGCTCGGCGAGCACCTTGATGGTCTTGCCGTCGACCGTGATCGTGTCAGCGGTGTGCGTGACCTCCTGCTTGAGACGGCCCAGGATGGTGTCGTACTTCAGCAGGTGGGCGGTGGTGGCGGTGTCACCCAGGTCGTTGACAGCCACGATCTCGATGTCTGCACCCTGCTCCAGCAGCGCGCGGAAGTAGTTGCGACCGATACGACCGAAGCCGTTGATGCCTACGCGGATCGTCACGAACCGATCTCCTCGTTGGTACGCCGGCCATGCGATGCCGGCGAGCTCTGTTTGGGATGTCCCCGACCGCCTACGACCCTACCTCCCTGAAGCGGCGGTGGTGACATCCAGATGCCCCATACACGGCAGGGCGGCCCGTACCCGCCAGTAGGGGTACGGACCGCCCACGGCCGAGAGCGGAATCACTCGATTTCGCTACCGCACGAGTTCCCCGTTGACCAGGGATGTCACCCGTCCAGGGAAGCGAGCGCCTTCCGCATCAGTGCCGTCCGGTCGGCCGCCGCGGTGACGTGCTCCAGTCCGAAGCCGAGCAGCACGGTGTCGTCCGTGGTGACCGCGCCGTACGTCTGGAACAGGGCGCCGGTGCGTGCCCAGTCCTTGAGGACGGCCGGGCTGCCCTGGGGCGGTCCGGTGACCTTCCAGGCGCCGAGCGAGGTCTCGAAGCCCTCGGTCTCCTTCGCGGTGCCGCCGACGACGAGCGAGGCGTCGTCGGCGAGGACGCCGTGTCCGCCGCTGCCCGGGTCGGTGACGTAGCTGATCGAGACCTCGACCGTCTTGCCGGCGTAGGCGCTCAGGTCGAAGTTCACCTGCTGCCACCCGTTGGAGGTGCCGGTGAGGCTGTTCCAGGTGCCGGTGGTGCCGGTCGCGGTGCAGCCGTCGTCCGCCACGGTGAGGTAGTGCTTCAGCCAGGGGTGCTCGTTGACGTAGTACCCGGCCTGGCACTCCGCCGGAACGGCCGTTGTGGTGGCGCCGCCCGACTCGGGGAGGGTCGTCCAGTCGTCGGCGCCCGTGGTGCGGGCCTCGACGATGGCGTGGTCGTAGCCGGACTCGGTGTCCCAGAGGAGATGGGTGCGCAGGGTCGGCTTCTCGGCCGCAGTGGTGCCGGTGAGGTCCACGGTGCGGGTGAGGCGCTTGTAGGCGTCGTCGGTGTGGACGGCGGCGGCCATCGACGAGCCCGCGTACGGGCCGTACGGGTTGACCGTGCCGGCGAACTGCCCGGCGCCCTTGCTCGCGAACTGCGGGAACGCGTCGGTCCCCAGTTCGTCGGAGGTGACGCTGTAGGTGCCGGCCTTGTCCAGCGGGTTGCCGGGGGCCGCGCCCAGCGGGCTGCTGACGCCGCCCAGCTCGCCGGAGCCGGTGAAGCCGGTGGCCCCGGGGGTGGCGGTGCGGGTGTAGGCGCCCAGGTAGTACTGGCCGAAGTCGTTCGACAGCGCGCCGCCGAGATCGACGTTGCCGCCGGCCTGCTCACCGGCCTCGATCAGCCGGCCGCCCTCGTTGAGGAAGGCCCGCAGCTGCAGCTGGGTGGCGACACCCGGGACGTCCGCGCCCATGTAGTGGACGACGGTGTCGAAGTGGCTCAGCACACCGAGCGCGTCCGGCGCGCCCTGCTTGGCGACGTCCCAGACGACCGCCTTGCGGCCGCTCGCCTTGAGCGCGTCCACGTACGTCTGTGCCTGCGTGGCGGCAGCGCCCTCCTCGGCGACGACGAGGGTGTTCGCCCGGGGCCGTTCGGCGACGGTGTAGGTGAAGCGCTCGCTGGAGAGCTTCTTGCCGTTCCTCGCCTCGCCGGTGAACCACACCTCGACCTTGTCGCCCGGCTCGCCGTCCTTGACCTTCGCCCGGTACTCGTCGAAGTAGAGGTTGTCCTCACCGCCGTAGGTCTCGCCGCCCTTCCAGGGCTTGAGCGCCATGTCCTCGGTGCGGCCGCCGTTCACGCGGTACTTGAGTTCCTTGTCGCGTACGGACTTCCGTACGACGACGGAGACCTCCTGGTCGGCGCCGCGGGAGTACGACGTGCCGAACGCGGCCGGGGTGAAGTCGGCGGCGTTCAGGCCGACCGACGACGACGGCCGGTCGGGGCGCGCGGCGGACTCCGCGACGGAGAGCGCGAACGGGACGTTCTTGGCGTACTCCTGCTGGATCAGTTTCTCGTCGTCCGGGAAGGTGAAGACCGACTGGCAGTCGGACGCCTTCCACTGGTCGTTCGGGTCGAGGTCCGAGACGGTCTGGCAGGTCGACATCTCAGGGGTGAACATCGCCAGGCCGTTGACGTTCGCCGCGTGGCCGTCGGCCTCGCCGTTGGTGGTGTACAGCTCGGAGGAGAGCTGCGGGTGGTAGCCGGGGATCGCGGAGTTGTCGGGCGTACCGGCCAGCGCCTCGTAGACGACGTCGTCCGGGGTGTGCGTGGCCACCTGCCAGCCGACTCCGTAGAGGATGAGCTCGGCGGCGGAGTGGTAGTTGATGCCGTAGGTGAAACCGATCCGCTTCTGGAAGGCGTCCAGGGCCTTGGTCTCCGGCTCGGAGTTCGGACCCGCGCCGCGGTAGGTCTGGCTGGTGGGGTTGGGGGACGAGCCCTCGTCGTCGTAGCCCCACTTGTAGGCGAAGTTGCGGTTGAGGTCGACCCCGTCGCCGGTGGTGATGGTGCCGTCGCCGTTGACGTCCCGCAGGTTTTTGCGCCACTGGCGGTTGGCGGGGTCGGCGAAGGTGTAGTCGTAGCCGTCGGGGTTGGCCGAGAGCAGGAACCACAGTTCGGTGGAGTCGACGATCTTCTTGACGCGCCGGTCCTTCTTGTAGTTGTCCAGGTAGTGGTGCATCAGGCGCCGGGTCATCTCCGGCGTGATCCACTCGCGCGCGTGCTGGTTGGACATGTAGAGGACGGAGGGCTTGGAGCCGTCCTTCGTCTTCTTCGCGCCCTTGGTGAGCTTCAGCGCGAGGATGTCCTGGCCCTTGATCGTCTTGCCGATGGAGACGACCTTGGTGAGGCCCGGGTTCTCCTGCGCGGTCCGCAGGAGTTCCTCCCGCAGGCCGCCCTTGCCGCTGTACGGGCGGAACACGCCCTCGGCGGCGTCCTCGACGCGGGCCTCGGCCCGGGCGGAGACCTTGTGCTCGGTGAGGTCGACGCCCTGCCTCTCCAGCTTCTTCGCCTGCTGGTCCGTCAGATAGGCCTCGACGGTCGCGGTGCCCTTCTCGGGCACCCGCTCGCTCAGTTCGTGGCCGTCCTGGCCGGCGGCCAGCAGCAGGGGTACCTGCTTCTGGGTGACCTCGGCGCGGAACACCTTGACCTCGTCCGGGTCGGACGAGGTCGGAGGTACCGGTTGTGCCTGGGCGATGGGTGCGAAGCTCGCTCCGCCGATCAGGAGCGCGCCGACAGCGAGGATCGATCTCGCTCTTCGTCTCATGAACCCCCCTAGCGTGGGTCCGCCACAGCAGCGAACAGATGCCAGGCTCATGACAGACCATGATCGAGTCAAGGGTGCCTCAGCGACACGCGAAAGCCGGTGCCGGTCACCCAAGTGGGCTCCGGCACCGGCTTCCTGACGTTGTGTGGGATCAGCCCACCAGGTTGTCGGCAAGCTCCTCGCTGAGGTTGGCCTCCGTGCCCGGGATGCCGAGGTCGGAGGCCCTCTTGTCGGCCATGGCCAGCAGGCGGCGGATCCGGCCGGCGACCGCGTCCTTGGTCAGCGGCGGGTCGGCGAGCGCGCCCAGCTCCTCCAGGGAGGCCTGCTTGTGCTCCATGCGCAGCCGGCCTGCGGCAGCCAGGTGCTCGGGCACGTCGTCGGCGAGGATCTCCAGGGCGCGCTGCACCCGGGCGCCCGCGGCGACGGCCGCACGGGCCGACCGGCGCAGGTTGGCGTCGTCGAAGTTGGCGAGCCGGTTCGCCGTGGCACGCACCTCGCGGCGCATCCGGCGCTCCTCCCAGGCCAGCACCGACTCGTGCGCGCCGAGGCGGGTCAGCAGGGCGCCGATCGCGTCACCGTCCCGGACGACGACCCGGTCCACGCCGCGCACCTCGCGGGCCTTCGCGGCGATCGACAGCCGGCGGGCGGCGCCGACCAGGGCGAGCGCCGCCTCGGGGCCCGGGCAGGTGACCTCCAGGGAGGAGGAGCGGCCGGGCTCGGTGAGCGAGCCGTGCGCCAGGAACGCGCCACGCCAGGCGGCCTCGGCGTCGCAGGTGGCCCCCGAGACCACCTGCGGCGGCAGGCCGCGGATCGGGCGGCCCCGCCCGTCGACCAGGCCGGTCTGGCGCGCGAGCTGGTCGCCGCCCGCCACCACCCGCACGACGTAGCGCGAGCCGCGGCGCAGCCCGCCCGGTGCCATCACGATCAGTTCGGAGCTGTGGCCGAAGATCTCCAGGATGTCCCGCTTGAGGCGGCGGGCCGCCATCGCCGTGTCCAGCTCCGCCTCGATCACGATCCGACCGCTCACCAGGTGGAGGCCGCCGGCGAACCGCAGGATGGCGGAGACCTCCGCCTTTCTGCAGCAGGTCCGGGTGACGGGGAGCCGGGAGATCTCATCCTTCACCGCTGCCGTCATCGCCATGGGCCGATCCTTCCATGCATCCGAAAAATACGGTCGTACGCGGCGGCCAACAGCTCCGGGTCGTGCCTCGGGGTTCCGTCGGGTCTGGCCACCGGCGCCAGCTCGACCGCGGCCCCGAACCGCTTCGCGGCATCGGTCAGCAAGTCGCGGTCGGGCACGGCGGCCTCGTCGGCCAGCACCACGTCCAGGGCGAGTTTAGGGGCGTGTCGTCCCAAAACCTCCAAATGACGCTGCGGGGAGAAGCCGTCGGTTTCTCCGGGCTGCGGCGCGAGGTTCAGGGAGAGTACCCGGCGGGCCTTCGTCTGGCTGAGCGCGTCCAGCAGCTCGGGCACGAGCAGGTGCGGGATGACCGAGGAGAACCAGGAGCCGGGGCCGAGCACCACCCAGTCGGCGTCCAGCACGGCCTCGACCGCCTCGGGCACCGCCGGCGGGTCGTTCGGCACGAGGTGCACGGACTGCACCTCGCCCGGAGTGAGGGCGACGGTCGCCTGTCCGCGGACCGTGTCGACCTCCTCCGGGCGCGCCGGGTCGTGGCCCTTGACCAGCGCCTGGAGCTCCAGCGGCACGGCGGACATCGGCAGCACGCGGCCCTGGGCGCCCAGCAGCCGCCCGACCAGGTCGAGGGCCTGCACGTGGTCGCCGAGCTGCTCCCACAGGGCGACGATCAGCAGATTGCCGACCGCGTGTTCGTGCAGGTCGCCCTGCGACTGGAAGCGGTGCTGGATGACCCGGGCCCAGGTCTGGCCCCAGTCGTCGTCACCGCACAGCGCGGCCAGCGCCTTGCGCAGGTCACCGGGCGGCAGCACGCCGAGCTCGTCGCGCAGGCGCCCGCTGGAGCCGCCGTCGTCGGCCACGGTGACGACGGCGGTGAGGTCGCCGGTGATCCGGCGCAGCGCGGCGAGCGAGGCGGACAGGCCCATGCCGCCGCCGAGGGCGACGACCTTGGGCTGGGTCCCCCGGCGGCGCGGCTTGCCGCCCCGGGCCTCGGCGGGCCGGCCGCCCTTTCCGCCGTTGCCCTCGGGCACCACCCGGCGCAGCCGGCTCAGCCGCGGTGTACGTGGTGTCATTCGCGTCCCATGTCCCGGTGTACGACCACCGTCTCCACGCTCTCGGCGGCGAGCCGGGCGGCGAGCTTCTCCGACATGGCGACCGAGCGGTGCTTTCCGCCCGTGCAGCCCACGGCGATGGTCACGTAGCGCTTGCCCTCGCGGCGGTAGCCGGTGGCGACGAGCTGGAGGAGCTCCGTGTAGCGGTCGAGGAACTCCTTGGCGCCGGGCTGGTTGAAGACGTACCCGGAGACCTCGTCGTTGAGGCCGGTGTACGGGCGCAGCTCCGGGACCCAGTGCGGGTTCGGCAGGAAGCGGCAGTCGACGACCAGGTCGGCGTCGACGGGGAGGCCGTACTTGTAGCCGAACGACATGACCGTGGCCCGCAGCTCCGGCTCCTCCTCGCCGGCGAACTGGGCGTCCATCTTGGCGCGCAGCTCGTGCACGTTGAGGCTGGAGGTGTCGATCACCAGGTCGGCGTCGCCGCGCAGCTCGCGCAGCAGCTCGCGTTCGGCGGCGATGCCGTCGACGATGCGGCCGTCGCCCTGCAGGGGGTGCGGCCGGCGCACCGACTCGAAGCGGCGCACCAGGGCCTCGTCGGAGGACTCCAGGAAGACGATCCGCCGCGTGACGTTCTTCGCCTCCAGGTCGGCGAGGGACTCGCGGAGGTTGTCGAAGAAGCGGCGGCCGCGGACGTCGACGACGACGGCGATCCGCGCCACGTTGCCCTGGGAACGGGCGCCGAGCTCCACCATGGTGGGGATCAACGCGGGCGGCAGGTTGTCGACGACGAACCAGCCGAGGTCCTCCAGACACTTCGCCGCCGTAGAACGCCCGGCTCCGGACATGCCGGAGATGATCACCAGCTCGGGGATGGCCGCGTCCGGGACCGGGGTCTTCTCGTTGGGCGTGCCCGTACTCACCTGTGCTCCGTCTCCGGCGTGCTCTGTGCGGCTGTCGTGCTCGTTCACATTCATGTCTCCTGCCCCCGTCGTTCGTCCGGGGCTCCCGTCGTCACGGGTTCCCCACTGGAACCCATGGTGCCGGGTTCCTCCTCCATGATCTCTCCAGTCGCCGTGTTGACGGCGGGTGCGGCCGGGGCCGAGCGGGCGAGGGCCACCGCGATCGTCTCGGCCGTCTTGCGGCCTATGCCGGGGACCTCGCAGATCTGGTCGATGGTGGCGGATCGCAGTTTCTTCAACGAACCGAAGTGCTTCAGAAGTGCCTGCTTGCGGGTGTCCCCGAGGCCGGGGACGTCGTCCAAGGGGCTGGAGCGGAAGCGCTTGGACCGCTTGGTGCGCTGGTAGCTGATCGCGAACCTGTGGGCCTCGTCACGGACGCGCTGGAGAAGGTACAGGCCTTCGCTGGTGCGGGGCAGGACCACCGGGTCGTCGTCGCCGGGCAGCCAGACCTCCTCCAAGCGCTTGGCGAGGCCGCACACGGCGATGTCGTCGATGCCGAGCTCGTCCATGGCGCGCCGGGCGGCCGCGACCTGCGGGGCGCCGCCGTCGACGACCACGAGCTGAGGCGGGTAGGCGAACTTCTTGGGGCGGCCGTCGTCCTCGGTGAGGCCGGTCCCGACGATCTCGCCGTTTCTGTCGATCTCAGTGGTCTCGGCGTTCTCTCCCTCGGTCCACTCGCCCGTCTTCTCCTTCTCGGCGAGATAGCGCCGGAAGCGGCGGGTGATCACCTCGTGCATCGAGCGGACGTCGTCCTGGCCGGCGAAGCCCTTGATCTGGAAGCGGCGGTACTCGCTCTTGCGGACGAGCCCGTCCTCGAAGACGACCATGGAGGCCACCACGTCGTCGCCCTGGAGGTGGGAGATGTCGTAGCACTCGATCCGGAGCGGGGCACTGTCCAGGTCGAGCGCGTCGGCGATCTCCTCCAGGGCGCGCGAGCGCGTGGTCAGGTCGGAGGCGCGCTTGGTCTTGTGCAGCACGAGCGCCTGCTGGGCGTTGCGCTGCACGGTCTCCATGAGGGCCTTCTTGTCGCCGCGCTGCGGGATGCGCAGGGAGACGCCCGAGCCGCGCCGCCCGGCCAGCCACTCCTGGACGGGGTCCACGGGGTCGGGCAGGGCCGGGACCAGGACCTCCTTGGGGACGGCGTCGCCCGTCTCCTCCCCGTAGAGCTGCTGCAGGGCGTGCTCGACGAGGGCCCCGGTGGTGATCTCCTCCACCTTGTCGGTGACCCAGCCGCGCTGGCCGCGGACGCGCCCGCCGCGCACGTGGAAGATCTGGACGGCCGCCTCCAGCTCGTCCTCCGCGACCGCGATCAGGTCGGCGTCGGTCGCGTCGGCGAGCACGACCGCGTTCTTCTCCATGGCCTTCTTCAGGGCGCCGATGTCGTCGCGCAGCCGGGCCGCCCGCTCGTACTCCATCTCGTCGGCCGCTTGTGCCATCTGCTTCTCCAGGCGGCGGATGTACGTGTTCGTCCGGCCGGTCATGAAGTCGCAGAACTCGTCGGCCAGTTCGCGGTGCTCCTCGGCGGAGACCCGGTCGACGCAGGGCGCCGAGCACTTGCCGATGTAGCCGAGGAGACAGGGGCGGCCGGTGCGGGCGGCGTTCTTGAAGACGCCGGCCGAGCAGGTGCGCACGGGGAAGACGCGCAGCAGCAGGTCGACCGTGTCACGGATCGCCCACGCGTGCGCGTACGGCCCGAAGTAGCGGACGCCCTTCTTCTTGTGACCGCGCATCACCTGAACGCGCGGATACTCCTCGTTCATCGTCACCGCGAGGTACGGGTAGCTCTTGTCGTCGCGGTACTTGACATTGAACCGCGGGTCGTACTCCTTGATCCACGAGTACTCCAGCTGGAGCGCCTCGACCTCCGTGGACACGACCGTCCACTCCACGGAGGCTGCCGTGGTGACCATGGAGCGGGTACGCGGGTGCAGGCCCGCCAGGTCCTGGAAGTAGTTCGCCAGGCGCTGGCGCAGGCTTTTCGCCTTTCCGACGTAGATCACCCGGCGGTGCTCGTCACGGAACCTGTAGACCCCCGGCGAGTCGGGGATCTCACCCGGTTTGGGGCGGTAGCTGGAGGGGTCGGCCATGTCTCACACCCTACTGGCGAGCACCGACAGTCCGGCGCGGCCACCGGACACGATCAAGGCCTCGGCGGGTGGGCAGTTTCCAACGGCATGTCCCGCCCCGGGGTTACGCCCCCCCGGGAGCGGGAATGGGGCTCACCCACGGGACACGGCGACGTCCGGCGGGCGGAGTCCGTCCCGGTGCAGGCACAGGTTGTCGGTGCGGACCGTCGTTCCCGGTGCGGAGCGGGCGGGCCACGGGTCGGAGGGCTGCGCACATGAAGCAGATGCGGATCGAGAAAACCCGGCGGGCGGTCCGTGCCCGCAGGTACACGGACGAGCCGTTGGCGCTGCGCGACGCCCTGGACCCGCGCGATCCCGACATCGCACGCGCCAAGCGCCTGGCTCTGAGGGAACAGGGCGGAAGCGACCGCTCCTAGAAGCACACCTCGACTGCGGACGCCCGGGGCGCACGCCCCGGGCGTCCGCATGTCCGGACGGCATGGGCGGGTGTGCGTACGTCACTGTCCGGCATCAGGTGTTGTCGGGACCAGGTCAACACGCTTCAATGCGGGGGAACTCGGGGCCCTGAACGACGGCGTACGCGTGTGAGGACCTGCCCCGCGCCGGCGGGACGGCACCCGGGCGGCCCGTGCGAACGGTCTGACCAGCCGTCGCCGACTCTCAGAGAGGTCCCTGCATGCCGTACGCCCCACAGCACGCGGACGTCGCCACCGCGGAACTGGACTCGGCCCTGCGAGGCGGCCCCTTCCACGTCGCCCTGCGGGCCGCGATCGCAGCCCGCGGGCTGCCGCTGCAGCGCGTGCAGCATCATCTGTCCCGCCACGGGGTGAAGGTCGGCGTCACGAGCCTGAGTTACTGGCAGCAGGGGGCCAGACGTCCGCAGCGCCCCGAGTCGCTGCGGGCCGTACGCGCGCTGGAGGAGATCCTGGAGCTTCCCGAGGAGTCCCTGATCCGGCTGCTCGCCGACTCCGGACAGGGCCCGTCCGGGCTGCGGCCCGCCGCCCGCTCCTACCGCTCCCTCGTCGAGGCCTCCGGTGTGCTGGACCAGCTGCTGGCCGAGCTGGACTGCCCGCCGGACGGGGGTCTGCACACCCTCGGCCACCACGAACGGCTCCGGATCGGTGCGCGGCGCGAGCTGGCGGAGCGCGAGTCGCACCACATCGTGCGCGCCCACCGGGACGGCATCGACCGCTTCGTGGCCGTCCACCACGGCGACCGGGGAGCGGAGCCAGAGCGCATGCGGGTGCACGCGCTGGAGAACTGCCGTACCGGACGCGTCCGTTGGCACCGCGACACGGGAGTGCTCGCCGCCGAGCTGCTCTTCGACACCCGGCTGCGGGCCGGGGACACCTTCCTGTTCCGCTACGGCGTCGAGGACGGCACGGCGGATGCGTCACACGAGTACGTGCGCGGCTTCGACTCCCCCGGCGGCCAGTACGCCCTCCAGGTGTGCTTCGACGCTGCGGCCCTGCCGGTGCGCTGCCACCGCTTCGCCCAGCACTCGGCGGCGGCGCCCCGCAGCGGATGCCAGGACCTGGCGCTGAGCGGCCGGCACCGGTCGGTCCATCTGGTCGAGCCCCGGGTGCGGGCCGGGTTCCTGGGGATCGGCTGGGACTGGGAGTAGCGGAACGGGCCCGGAGTGACCTCTGTCTTTGCCGCCCGGTAGCACGTAAGCGATTGCGCAAACGTTTACGTCCGGCGGTTTGTGCGATACCTTCCCCGCCGGAAGCGGAGGAGGGAACACTCATGGCGACCATGGCCGACGTCGCGCGGAGCGCCGGTGTCTCCGTGGCGACGGTCTCGCACGTGCTCAACGGCACCCGGCCGGTGCTGCCGCACACCCGCCAGGCGGTCCTGGACGCCGTGGAGGAGCTCGGCTACACCACGAACACACTGGCCCGTTCCCTGGTGACGGCCCGCACCCGGTCCATCGGGCTGGCGGTCTCGGCGATCAGCAACCCGTACTTCACGGAGATCCTCCAGGGCGTCGAGGCCGCCGCGCTGGAGGCCGGCTACAGCCTGCTGATCGCCGATCCGCACGACGACCCGGACCACGAGCGCAAGGTCGTCCAGCTGCTGCACGAGCGCCGGGTGGACGGCCTGATCGTCGCGCCCTCGGCCGATCCGCGCGGGCTGCTCGCCTATCTGGGGCGGCACGACGTACCGGCCGTGTTCCTGGACCGGCTGGTGGACGGGCCCACGACCGACGGCGGTCCGCGCTTCGACCAGGTGTGCGCCGACAACGCCGAACCGACGTCCCGGCTGGTCACCCATCTCGCCGGGCTCGGTCACCGCCGGATCGGTCTGGTGGCGGGGCGCCCGGGGCTCAGCACCACGAGCGAGCGGATCTCCGGCTACCGCAGCGGTCTCGCGTTCGCGGGGCTGGCGTACGACGGGCGGCTGCTGGTGTACGGCGATTCGGAGTCCGCCGGTGCCGAGCAGGCCACCGAGGCCCTGCTGTCCCTGGGCGTGCCGCCCACCGCGCTGGTCACCGGCAACAACGCCATGACCATCGGGGTGCTGCGTGCCCTGGGCGCGCGCGGCCTGTCCGTGCCGGACGACATCGCTCTGTGCTGCTTCGACGACTTCGCCTGGGCGGATCTGTTCTCGCCCCGTCTCACCGCGATCGCGCAGCCCGGCAGGGACATCGGCGCCCGGGCCGTCCACGTGCTCCTGGAGCGTCTCGCCGAGCCGGACCGGCCCGCCCGGACCGTGCGCCTGCCCTGCGCCTTCGTCCACCGCACGTCGTGCGGCTGCCCCAGCCCGTCCGAGGAAGGAACCCCGTCGTGATCGTCGTCGCCGGTGAAGCCCTGATCGACCTGGTACCGCGGGGCACGGGTGCCCTGGCGGCCCTGCAGCCGGCGCTCGGCGGCGGCCCGTTCAACACGGCCGTGGCGCTGGGCCGCCTCGGCTCCCCCGCCGCCTTCTGCTCCCGGGTGTCGTCCGACGCCTTCGGAGAGGCACTGCTGGACCGGCTGCGCACAACCGGGGTCGGCGTGTCCTCGGTGCAGCGGGGCACCGAGCCGACGACCCTCGCCGTCGCCACGGTCGGAGCGGACGGCTCGGCGGCGTACTCCTTCTACGTCGACGGGACGGCGGACCGGCTGTTCGAAGCGCCCGCCGCGCTGCCCTCCGGCACCCGCGCGGTGTCCTTCGGCACCTGCTCGCTGGTGCTGGAGCCGGGGGCGAGCGCGTACGAGGAACTGATGCGCCGGGCAGCCGCGCAGGGCGTGTTCACGGCGCTGGACCCGAACATCAGGGCCGGACTGATCCCCGACGCGGACGCCTACCGGGCGCGGTTCAAGAGCTGGCTGCCGTCGGTGTCGCTGCTGAAGCTGTCCGCGGAGGACGCCGAGTGGCTCGGCGGCACGCCCGGGGAGTGGCTGACGGCCGGTCCGGCGGCGGTGGTGATCACCCGGGGCGGCGAGGGGCTGACCGCCTACACCGCTGACGGCGGCGAGTACGCGGTGCCGGGCGAACGCGTGCAGGTCGTGGACACGATCGGCGCGGGCGACACGGTCAACGCGGCCCTGCTGCACGGGCTCGCCGAACGCGACGCCCTCAGCGCCCGGGCGCTGGCCGGACTGGGCCCCGACGGCTGGACCGAACTGCTGGGCTTCGCGGCCCGCGCGGCGGCGATCACCTGCTCGCGGGCCGGGGCGGAGCCGCCGTACGCGCACGAGCTGAAGGGCTGACGCCGGGCGGCCCTTCCGGCGACTGGAGGGGCGGGTGGCCTTCAGCCGGTCTCCCCCATCGCCACCGCCCGCAGGGCGCCGGGGCGGCGGCCGTTGAGCCGGTCCAGGGCGGCGGCCGTGGCGTCGTCCGCGGGCAGGTGGATGACGAGCCGCTGCCCCTCGTCGGGGAGCGCGAGCGTCTCCTGCAGCAACCGCAGGGAACCGGCCTCCGGGTGCTCGATGTGCTGGGAGCCCGTCCGCCGCGGCGCCATGGTCAGATCGGCGAACCGGTCGGTGAAGTCCGCGCCCGCCGTCACGGTCAGCTCGTCGGCCAGCTCGGCGAGGTACGGGTCCCTCAGGGGGACGCCGTGCCGGAGCCGGGCGACGAGGTCGTCGGCCACCCGGTCCCAGTCGCGGTAAGCGCTGCGCGCCCGCTCGTCGGTGAACAGGTACCGGAGCAGGTTGGGCCGCTCGTCGTCCAGCATGCCGAGGGGGCGGGCCAGCCGTTCGTACCCGGCCGTGTGGGCGAGGACGTCACCGATCCAGTTGATCACCAGTGCGGGAGTCGGCTCCAGGCGGTCCAGCACGGCCCGTACGGTGGGGCGCGCCGCGCGGCTGAGTGACGGGGCCGCCGCACAGACCAGGGGGTCGCCGCCGTCCGCCTCCTTGGTCAGGCGGCGCAGCAGCATCCGGTCGGTGAGGGAGAGGTTCAGGGCGTCGGCCAGGGCACCGAGCACCTGGGCGGACGGATTGCGGTCGCGGCCCTGTTCCAGCCGGGTGAGGTACTCGACGCTGACGCCGGCGAGCGTGGCCAGTTCGGCACGTCGCAGGCCCGGGGTACGGCGCCGGGGGCCTGTGGGCAGGCCCGCCTCGGCCGGGGTGACGGCTTCGCGCCAGGTGCGCAGGAACGTGCCCAACTCGTTGTCGCTCACCCGAACGAACGTACAGCGCCCCGGGGCGCGGAGGGTGGCCCCCTCACTACCAGGCTCCGGCCGGTCTCCCTTCGGGGCCGTGCGGCCCTCAGGGTGGAGGGCATGACGAATGACACCGCCATCACCGCCCTGCCGCTGGCCTCCGGTCAGTGGGCCCTCGACCCGTTCCACTCCTCCGTGAACTTCACCATCCGGCATCTGGGCATCGCCAAGGTGCGGGGGCGCTTCGAGCGGCTGGAGGCCGAACTGTTCGTCGGTGAGCGGATCGAGGACGTGCGGGTCTCCGCGACCGTCGACCTGGCTTCGGTCAACACCGGCAACGCCGACCGGGACGCGCATGTGCGAGCCTCCGACCTGCTGAACGTGGAGGAGCGCCCCACGATGACGTACCGCTCGACGAGAGTGTCGGGTGGTGGTGAGGACTGGACCATGGAGGGCGAGCTGACCATCGGCGACGTGACCCGCCCGGTGTCGCTCGCCGTGGAGTTCGGCGGGTTGGTCGACGTGCCCATGGACGGCAGCCGGCACGCCGGGTTCGAGGCGACGGGCGAGATCCGGCGAGGCGACTTCGGGCTGGACTTCGCCCCCGGCCTGCTCGGCGAAGTGGTCAAGATCCAGCTCGACATGCAGTTCGTGGAGCCGAAGAGCGCCTGACCGCGCGCCGAACGCGCCGTGCCCCACAGGACGTTGCCTGTGGGGCACGGCGCGTGGAGCGGAAGACCTCAGCCCTTGCTGGTCCGGGTCGTCTTCTTCGCGGCGGCCTTGGTGGTCTTGGCCCCGGTCTTCTTGGCGGCCGTCTTCTTGGCGGCCGTGCTGTTGACCGTCTTGGTGGCGGTCGTGCGGGTCGATGCCGTCCTGGCCGCGACCGTCTTGGCCGCCGCCGTCCTGCGGGTGGTCGTCTTGCGCGGGGCCTTCACCGAGGACGCGTCGCTGATGCGGTCGGCGCCGAGGATCTCGCGCAGGAACTTGCCGGTGTGGCTGGCCGGGACCCCGGCCACCTGCTCGGGCGTGCCCTCGGCGACGACCAGACCGCCGCCGGCGCCGCCTTCGGGGCCCATGTCGACGATCCAGTCGGCGGTCTTGATCACGTCGAGGTTGTGCTCGATGACGATGACCGTGTTGCCCTTGTCGACCAGTCCGGACAGCACCGTCAGCAGCTTGCTGATGTCCTCGAAGTGCAGACCGGTGGTCGGCTCGTCCAGGACGTAGACCGTGCGGCCGGTGGAGCGCTTCTGCAGTTCGCTGGCGAGCTTCACGCGCTGTGCCTCGCCGCCGGACAGGGTGGTCGCGGCCTGGCCGAGCCGGACGTAGCCGAGGCCGACGTCCTTCAGCGTGTTGAGGTGCCGGGCGATCGCGGGGACCGCCTCGAAGAACGCCGTGGCCTCCTCGATCGGCATGTTCAGGACCTCGGCGATGGACTTGCCCTTGTAGTGGACCTCCAGGGTCTCCCGGTTGTACCGGGCACCGTGGCAGACCTCGCACGGGACGTAGACGTCCGGGAGGAAGTTCATCTCGATCTTGATGGTGCCGTCGCCCGCGCAGTTCTCGCAGCGGCCGCCCTTGACGTTGAAGGAGAAGCGGCCGGGCATGTAGCCGCGGACCTTCGCCTCGGTGGTCTCGGCGAACAGCTTGCGGATGTGGTCGAAGACGCCTGTGTACGTGGCCGGGTTGGAGCGCGGGGTGCGGCCGATGGGCGACTGGTCCACGTGTACGACCTTGTCGACGAGGTCGTCGCCGTCCACGCGCGTGTGCCGGCCGGGCACGCTCCGCGCCCCGTTCAGCTCGCGGGCCAGGTGCGTGTACAGGATGTCGTTGACCAGCGTCGACTTTCCGGAGCCGGAGACGCCGGTGACGGCCGTGAACACGCCCAGGGGGAACGAGACGTCGACGTCCTGGAGGTTGTTCTCCCGGGCACCGTGCACCGTGAGCTGCCGGGAAGGGTCCAGCGGGCGGCGGATCTCGGGCAGCGGGATGGCCTTCTTGCCGGACAGGTACTGACCGGTCTGCGACTCGGCGTTGGCGAGCAGCTCCTTCAGGGAGCCGCTGTGCACGACCTTGCCGCCGTGCTCACCAGCGCCGGGGCCGATGTCGACGATCCAGTCGGCCATCTTGATCGTGTCCTCGTCGTGCTCGACGACGATGAGCGTGTTGCCCATGTCGCGCAGCCGGACCAGGGTCTCGATCAGCCGGTGGTTGTCGCGCTGGTGCAGACCGATGGACGGCTCGTCGAGGACGTACAGGACGCCGACGAGGCCGGAGCCGATCTGGGTGGCCAGGCGGATGCGCTGGGCCTCGCCGCCGGACAGGGTGCCGGCCGCGCGGTTCAGCGAGAGGTAGTCCAGGCCGACGTCGACCAGGAACCGAAGCCGCTCGTTGACCTCCTTGAGTACCCGTTCGGCGATCTTCTTGTCGCGGGCGGTGAGCTTCAGCTCGCCCAGGAAGTCCGCGCAGTCGCTGATCGACATCGCGGAGACCTCGGCGATGGACTTGCCCATGACCGTGACGGCGAGGACGACCGGCTTCAGGCGCGTGCCCTGACAGGTCGGGCAGGGCACCTCGCGCATGTAGCCCTCGAAGCGCTCGCGGCTGGAGTCGCTCTCGGCCTCGCTGTGCCGGCGCTTGACGAAGGGGACGGCGCCCTCGAAGGCCGTGGTGTAGCGACGCTCGCGCCCGTAGCGGTTGCGGTAGCGGACCTCGACCTGGGTCTTGTGGCCGTGGAGCAGGGCCTTCTTGGCGCGCTGCGGCAGGCCGGCGAAGGGGATGTCCGTGCGGAAGCCCAGCGCGTCGGCGAGGGCGCCGATGAGACGGCCGAAGTAGTCCTTGGTGTGGCCGTGCGACCAGGGGTGGATGGCGCCCTCGTCGAGGCTCTTGTCCGGGTCCGGGACGATCAGCTCCGGGTCGACCTCCATGCGCGTGCCGATGCCGGTGCAGTCCGGGCAGGCGCCGAAGGGCGAGTTGAAGGAGAAGGAGCGGGGCTCCAGCTCCTCGAAGGACAGGTCGTCGTACGGGCAGTAGAGGTGCTCCGAGTACATGCGCTCACGCTCGGGGTCGTCCTCGGGGAGGTCGACGAAGTCGAGCACGACCATGCCGCCGGACAGGCCGAGGGCGGTCTCCACGGAGTCGGTGAGGCGGCGCTTGGCGCCGTCCTTGACCGTGAGGCGGTCGACGACCACCTCGATGGTGTGCTTCTCCTGCTTCTTCAGCGTGGGCGGGTTCGACAGCTGGATCGTCTCGCCGTCGACGCGCGCGCGGGAGTAGCCCTTGGTCTGGAGGTCGGAGAAGAGATCGACGAACTCGCCCTTGCGCTCGCGCACCAGCGGCGACAGCACCTGGAAGCGGCTGCCCTCCGGCAGCTCCAGGACCCTGTCGACGATGGCCTGCGGCGACTGGCGCGAGATCGGGCGGCTGCACTCGGGGCAGTGCGGCTTGCCGATGCGCGCGAAGAGCAGACGCAGGTAGTCGTAGACCTCGGTGATCGTGCCGACCGTGGAGCGCGGGTTGCGCGAGGTCGACTTCTGGTCGATGGAGACGGCCGGGGAGAGGCCCTCGATGAAGTCGACGTCCGGCTTGTCCATCTGGCCGAGGAACTGCCGGGCGTACGAGGAGAGGGACTCCACGTAGCGCCGCTGCCCCTCCGCGAAGATGGTGTCGAAGGCCAGCGAGGACTTGCCCGACCCCGACAGGCCCGTGAAGACGATGAGCGAGTCGCGCGGGAGGTCGAGCGAGACGTTCTTGAGGTTGTGCTCGCGCGCTCCACGAACGATGAGACGGTCGGCCACGCCGGTCCGCACCTTTCTTGAGAGAAGTGACAGGGGCGGGGCCCCCGTCTTTCTCAGACTAGGGGGAGCCACTGACAACGCCGGTCGGATTCACGGGTTGCCAACAAACCCCGGCTCTCCAGCATGCCCGACGCCACGTCCGACCATATAGCACGTGCTTTCGATTTCCGGCACTGCTTCACCACCTTCACCCGAAGGAGTGGCGGAGTTAGGGTCAGCACCATGATTGATCACGCTCATGACCTGGCGTCTGTACGGGACGCGACGGAGCGGCTGCTGACCGCAGTCGGCAAACTGGACAACGCGTCTGTGACGCAGCCGTCACGGCTGCCCGGCTGGAGCCGTGGCCATGTCCTGGCCCACCTGGCGCGCAACGCGGACGCCCTTGTGAACGTGCTCGAAGGGCGTCCCATGTACGTCTCCGGCGAGGCCCGGGACACCGACATCGAGCGGGACGCCCCCCGCCCCCTCGACGTCCAGCTCGCCGACCTTCGTGAGAGTGCGGCCCGTTTCGAGGAGGCCGGGGCCGCTCCCGCGGACTGGTCGCGCACGGTGGAGCTGCGCAACGGGGTCACGGACTCCGCTTCCCGGGTGCCGTTCCGGCGGTGGGTGGAGGTGGAGCTGCACCACGTGGACCTGGGGATCGGATACGAGCTGGAGGACCTGCCGGCGGAGTTCACCGAGCGGGAGATCGACTTCCTGGCCGACCGGTTCGCCGGACACCCCGACGTACCGGCCACCCGCGTCACGGACGGCACGCGCGCGTGGAGCACCGGACGGAAGGCCGGCGGGCAGGGGCCCGAGGTGACGGTCACGGGTCCCCCGGCCGACCTGCTGGGCTGGCTCGCGGGCCGCCGCGACGGATCGGCGCTGACCTCGGCAGGCGGCCCGCTTCCGGCGCTGCCGCCGCTATAGGCTGGCTGACATGACGTACAGCGGAGAGGTGACGGTCGGCGGACCGGCCGATGTGCACGAGCTCAAGGACCTGATGATCACCAAGATCGCGGTGGGTCCGATGAACAACAACGCCTATCTGCTGCGCTGCCGGGCCACGGACGAGCAGTTGCTGATCGACGCCGCGAACGAGGCGGACACGCTGCTCGGCATGATCGGTGGCGACGGCATCGCGTCCGTCGTCACCACCCACCGGCACGGCGACCACTGGCAGGCGCTCGCCGAGGT
Organism: Streptomyces qaidamensis; assembly: GCF_001611795.1. Taxonomy (NCBI): domain Bacteria; kingdom Bacillati; phylum Actinomycetota; class Actinomycetes; order Kitasatosporales; family Streptomycetaceae; genus Streptomyces; species Streptomyces qaidamensis. The sequence continues at coordinate 2,282,369 of NZ_CP015098.1, forward strand.
GGTGGAGGCCACGGGCGCCCGCACCTACGCGGGCCGGGAGGACGTCGAGGGCATCCCCGTACGGACCGACGTGCCGGTCGACGACGGCGACAGCATCCGGGTGGGGCACGTGGAACTCACCGCGCGCCACCTGGTCGGGCACACGCCGGGTTCGATCGCCCTCGTCTACGACGACCCGCACGGGCATCCCCATGTGTTCACCGGGGACTGCCTGTTCCGGGGGGGTCCTGGCCGGACAACACGTCCGGAAGAGTTCAACTCCCTGATGGACGGCCTGGAGACCAAGCTCTTCGACGTCCTGCCCGACGAGACGTGGATCTACCCCGGCCACGGCAACGACACCACCCTCGGCACTGAGCGGCCCCACCTCGCGGAGTGGCGCGCACGAGGCTGGTAACCGTCCGACACGTCCGCCCCCCGTTTCGAAACCGAAGCGGGGACAGACGCGCGTGCAGGCCCTTCGGCGCTCGGAGAGCGCCATGCCCCACGGATGGTGGTGTCCAGAGCTCCCCCACCGATGTCGGAAGCAGTGACCAGGGTTACCGCTATAGATCGTCATCGGGTTGACCTGTACAGGTCCTCCTGCCTTGGCGGCCGTCCGGCCACGGTCGGTCACCTCGGGCCACCCGTCGGAAGGCTCACGGGACCAGGGGAGGCGCTCCTGGGCCGCGTGGATCTCGGCGTACAGCTCGGCCGCCCGGCGCTGCGCGTCCCGGAGCTTCTGGGGGAAGTCGAGGAGGTCGAACGGCTTCTCCTCGGCGAGGGCCTGCTCGGAGGAAGGGGTGGTGGCGCTGGCTCCGACCACCGCTCCCGCGGCGAGTTCCTCGCGTTGACGGGGGGGGGTGACCAGACGAGAGCGGCGCGGTGCTCCGACGTACGACTGGGAGCCGGGTGTGCGCTCCGGCTACCTGCCCCGGGCTACTTGCCCCCCATGCCTCGCCAGGCAGCCCCAACGCGCTGGGATGCGAGGGCTTGTCAGCAGTGGTGATGGGTTGCGCGCGCGGGAGGTGCCGCCCCAAGGCTGCTGGCCATGTCGCACGGCGGCGAGGACTGGGGGAGGGGCAGGGTGGGGGCAGCTTGGGTCACGCCAGCGGATCTACGGGGCGCACTCGCTCAGGAGGCGTTCCACGTGAGGCTCACCTTCAACTGGGCGGACGCGCCGGCCGCTGAGACGAACGCACCCGCCTGGGCGCTCAGCTCGACGCCGAACTCCACCACGAGCACATCTGGTTTGTGCACGAATTCCTCCACTTGTGTGGCCACGCTTCGGCTCACCGTACGGATGACACCCATCGCCGACTCGAATGTTCCCTCGGCCCGCGCCATCACGGCGGATGCCGAGGCTCCGCGGGTGACAACAGGGCTTTCTGCTTGCTGGTCAGAAACTCTGACCAGCACCGTACCGCCATCCTGTAGCACGAACTCTGCAAGGGTCATAGAATCGTGATAGCACGAACTGCCATGGCTAGCCACTTAGTTGACCGTTCTCCCATTTGCCGGCCTTGCGGCATGTGGTCGGAGCAGGGTCGGCGGGAGCGTGACATGCGGGGCGGGGTAAGTCACCCGAGGAGCGGAACCATGCCACTCGCGATAGAAATCCTACTCGTCATTGTCGGCATACTCCTTCTGACGCTTGCGCTGATCGGCAGCGGAATCTCCCGGCGCCTGATGACTATACCCAGAATGCATAAATGGCCCCGTATGGTCATAGCCGTCCTCGGCGTCGTGATGATCGTCGGCGGAGGATGGCTGTTGATGACCTCTAACGAGAAGGATGGTCCCTCCTATGCGGACCTCAAAGATCACATACCCAGTACGTTGACGAGCTGGATGACGTGCGAGAAGCACAGTGAGGCACCCGAGGGAGCAGTCGAGGCGAAGTGCACGTCGAGCGACGGCGCGCAAACCGTCTATTACTCGCTTTTCCCGGACGTCAACTCCATGCAGGCGTTTTACGCGAAGAGCGTCACCTTGGAAGAACTTACCGAATCCGAGTGCAGCAGTATGGAGGATTTTCAAACGGGCGGCAAGTATTCGTATGGCAACGACGAATACCCCGTGCTGGGCGACGCGGCGTGCCAGGTAGGCACCGACGAAAGTCTTTGGATGACCTACACGGACCGGCGATTCGACATCGTCGTGGAGGCAAACCACGCAAAGCGAGAAGATGTTTCCGGATTCAACGACTGGTTGAGTGACACACGACCTGTGGGGTCCGCAAACTCCACACCCGCGACACCCACCCAAACCGCAGCACAGCAGTGATCGCGTGCCACGGAAGAGAAGGCTGTCATGGCTGAGGAGTTCGACTTCGTGGTTCAGATGAGCGAGGCACCCGGCGGGTACGAGATCGAGGTGTCCTCATCAGCCGGCGAGGACCGGGAAGTCGTCAGTCTTAGAACCGACGATCTGCTGAGTAGAATTCCCGATCTGCAGGCCGCGATTCTGGGATCGTCCGTTCACTCCCGGGGAGCCGGCAGCGAACTCGAGGAGCCGGTTCTGCAGATCGGTAACGCTTTGTTTGATTCAGTCTTCCGGGACTCCATCAAAGGGCTTTACATCTCCAGCAAGCAGAAAGCGGAAGAGCAGGACCACGTGCTGCGTATCGTTCTTCGGGTGCGGTCGCCAGAACTTGCCGCCCTCCCGTGGGAACTTCTTCACGACTCGAAGCTCGGCGGCTACCTGTGCCTGGATCACCCCATCGTGCGCTACGTCGACATCCTGAAACCGGTCGCACCGCTTCGCGTGTCGCCGCCGCTCCGTGTGCTCGGAATGATAGCTCTCCCCGGTTCTCTGTCGAGCCTGGACACCGAGACCGAGAAAGAGAATCTGCACGCCGCATTGAAGCCACTAATCGACGAGAGGATGGTGCGGCTCGAATGGGTTCCGGGAAACACGAAAAGCGACTTGTACAGCGCTCTACTGCGCGGCGGATGCCATGTTCTGCATTTCATCGGTCATGGGAGATTCGATGAGCATCGGCGTCAGGGCACAATTATTTTCGTCGACGAGAGAGGGCGGGAGGACCCGTTGCATGCGGGAGCACTCGGTTCTCTCATCAGCGTCGGTCAACCACGCCCACGCCTGGTCGTACTCAACAGTTGCCAGACGGGAACGTCCAACGCTCAGGACCTCTTCTCCAGTACAGCAGCCCAGCTGGAGCACGCTGTCCCGGCAGTGGTGGCCATGCAGTTCGCCGTGACCGACACGGCGGCCGTGCTGTTCTCGCGCGCGTTTTACCAGGCCCTCGCGGCGAATCGCCCCGTCGACGAGGCGGTGCGAACCGGTCGTATCGCGTTGCGGGTCCACAAGGACGACAGCCTGGAGTGCTTCACACCGGTTCTGTACCAGCGCGCCGGCGACGCCCGGCTCTTCGACCTCACTGCGCGAACACCCCCGCCTCCCCCGGCGCCCGAGACGACCGAGCCTCCGCCGGAGCGCGGAAAGCACGGCGTGGATACGGGGCCGGAGACAGAGCCGGACAGGAGTCGGGCCGAGACCGGCTCCGGCCCGGTAAAGGCCACCGACATTCCGGTCCTGCCGGTGATCGACACGGACCACTGGGTCGTAAGCATGGCCGTGCATCCCCGGGGGCGCCTGCTCGCCACGGGTGCCCGCCGACTCGTGCGCCTGTGGGACGCGACCACCGGTCAGGCGGAATGGGAGCGCCGGATCCCGGGCTGGAGCACGATGGCGAATGCCGTCTGCTTCAGCCCCGACGGCGGCCTCTTGGCCGTCGGCAGTTCCGACAACACGGCACGTGTGTGGGACCTCGCGACCGGTCAGGTCTCACTGGAACTCGCGCACCGACATTTCGTGAACGCCGTCGACTTCGACGCCGGCACCCGCCGTCTGGCCACAGGCGACTCCGATTCCTTGGCTTGTCTTTGGGATCTCCGTACGGGCAGCAAAATGCTGACCCTGCGGCACGGTCGGGCAGTCAGGGACGTCAGGTTCAGCCCGGACGGGACATTGCTGCTCACCGCCAGCGAGGATCGGCACGCGTACGTCTGGGACACGGCGACCGGCGAACAGCGGGCGCGGATCCCGCACGAAAGCTACGTCCTCGGCGCCGCCTTCTCTCCCGATGGGCGACGGATTGCCACCTGCAGCGAGGACCGAACCGCCCAGATACGGGACACCAGGACCTGGGATCCTCTCTTCCACGTCGAGCACCGGAGCGGTTTGCGTGCAGTGGCCTTCAGCCCCGACGGCGCCCTGATCGCCACGGGCAGCGAGGACGGCGCGGTACACGTATGGAGCGCGACCACAGGCAAGCATGTGCTGCACATCAAGCACAAACGCTCGGTCAACGTCGTGGCGTTCTACCCCGACGGCCGGCACCTGGCGAGCGGCGGTGAGGACAAGAACGTGCGGAGTACGCGGATCTCCACTCAGGGAGCCGGGTGACTGTCAGTCCCTCGAGGCCGGTGAGGCGCGGCCGCGTAGTGACCAGGTGGCGACGGCGCGGCGCCCGGGGCCGCCCAGGTGGCCCCGGGCGCCGGGCGTCCGTGGGTCAGTGGACCTCGCGTGCGTACAGTGCGACGGTGATCCGGTCGATCAGCGGCGCGTAGCGCGAGCGGAGCAGGACGCCGGGGAACGTGTCCGAGGCGTAGGTGGTGCCATCGAAGTTCGGCAGTTCCTCGGAGCGGAAGCCGATCGTGTCCCTTCCCTTCTTCAGCCAAACCGGGACGGCGAGCTCCCAGAAGTTGTTCTCGTGGAAGCGGTGCGGGAAGCCGACGCGCCGCGCCGCCGTTGACGCTGATGTCGGCGTGGCGGGCAAGCGTCGGGGTTGTAGTGCGTGGCCTCGGACTGTTCGGGGTTGGAGTAGCGGATGCTCAGCGCCTACAGACCGGCCCGCTCAGCCGTCACGGTGTTGCCGTTGCCGGGGTCCCGCCGATGCCCGTGATCGCCGTGCCATCGGTGGCGAGGGACAGCGGGGCGAGCGTGGTCGAACCGGCGAGCATTGCGTCCCCGGCTTCGTAGGTGAGCGCCGGCAGCGTGCCCTCGGTCGGTGTAACCGTGAGGCGGTCGAGGAGGGTCGTGGCCGGGCAACCGGCACGGTCACCTTGTTGACGCCGCCGGAGAGGGAGACCGCCGCACGGCTCCGGTCCTTGGCCAGGCACAGCACGTCGTGGCCGTTGGCGGCAAGCTGGGCACCGCTGCCGCCAAGCGTGTCGACCTCAGGGTGGCCTCGCGGTCGGTCGGTGAGTAGACCCAGAACGTCGCGCTCGGGTCGGCTGTAGCGGGGGGGGTGGCGGGGCCGTACGGCACAGGACACGTCCGCCGTGGCGGCGCAAGTGCCAGCTCGTCGCACCGGGCCTCCTCCTTCGGGGTGTACCGGCGCAGGCGCCGGGCTCCTCGACGTCCCGCACGGCGACTGCGCCGGGCGATGGAACGGCTGGCGTCCTTCGCGGCGCTCAGGGCCAGGGCCCGGCCGCACGAGGCCACGCAACGCTTGTAGCGGCGTCCAGTGTTGTACCGGCTGGCGGTGCCGTGGGCGGGCCGTCCTGCGCCCTTGCCCTTCCCTCCGGCCTTCCCGCCCTTGTTGCCCTTGTCCTTCGGGCCGGTCGGGGTGCAGCCGCCCTTGGTGGCCTTGCCCTTGCCGCCGCTCTTGCCGGGGCCCTTGGTGCCCTTGCCGGTCGGCTTCGGCCCGGAGCCCTTGCCCTTGGGGGCTTGCCGCCGCCGTTGCCCTTCCCCGGCGGCGTGGGCAACACCCACGATGACCCGAAGGCGTTCGCCAGTCTCCTCCACGACGTCGAGACCAAGATCTTCGACGCGCTCCCGGACGAGACCTGGGTCTACCCCGGGCACGGCAACGACACGAGCCTGGGCGCGGAACGCCCGCACCTGCCGGAGTGGCACGCGCGCGGGTGGTGAGGCCGCGTTGAGCACCGTCGCCTTGAGCGGCGAGCACCGTCACCTTGAGCGGCGAGCGCCGTCGCGTGAGCGGTGAGCGCCGTCGCGTGAGCGGTGAGCGCCGTCGCGTGAGCGGTGAGCCGCGCACGCGCCCCGTGTGAATCGTTCGCACACGCCGGTGTCGCACGCGCGCTCCCCTCGAAGCTAGTTGCGCAGTCAACTGATAGCAGCCCCGCGCAGGATGACGGCTCCTGGGCGGATGGGCCGCCGGCCTGTCGATCCCCGCCCTCGGTCGGCGGCCCCGGCACATGCCAACACGGCAGCATCCGGGGCGCGTTCACGAATTTGCAACACCCGTTCCCACTATCCGGACATGTGACGTCGTGACCTCGGCAGACGGGACCGCCGGCTGCCAATCTCCCGCCATGCATCCTGCCCCGCGCGCCCTGCGCAGCGCTGCCGTCGCCGTCGTCCTCCTCGCCGCCGCCGTGAGCTGCGCCCCGCAGCCGGAGGAGTCGGGTGAGCCGTCGCCGTCCGCCGGGAGCACGTGCGAGAAGGGCGAGTTGGCCACCCGCACCTCGGGCAAGCTGACGATCGCCGACCAGGTGTGCTTCCTGGAGGGCGGCGTGGTGCTGGAGCGCGGCACCGCCGAGCAGGTCTTCGGGGATCCGCGGCAGGAGCGCACGCGGCGCTTCCTGCGGCGGATCGTGGAGGCGGGGAGGCGGGGAGGCTGCAGGAAGCGGGCTGGGCTGTAAGGGGCGCCCGCCCTGGTCGGCGGTCCTTACCCGCAACGGCTCACGCCTCCGCCGTGCCCGACCCCGCCAGCGCCGCGACGCGCTCCACACCGAACACGTACCCCTGCACGCCGCAGCCCGCGATGACCCCGTCGGCACGCAGCGAGACGTACGAGTGGTGCCGGAACGCCTCACGCCGGTGGATGTTGGAAATGTGGACCTCCAGCACCGGCAGACCGTCGCAGGTGTTGAGGGCGTCCAGGATGGCGACGGAGGTGTGCGAGTAGGCACCGGGGTTGATCACGATGCCGCAGTGGTTCAGCCGCGCCTCGTGGATCCAGTCGACCAGCTCGCCCTCGTGGTTGGACTGGCGGAAGTCGACGGTCCCGCCGTGGGCGGCCGCCGCCTTGGCGCACAGGGCCTCGACGTCGGCGAGGGTGTCGGAGCCGTAGATCTCCGGCTGGCGCTGGCCCAGGAGGTTCAGGTTGGGCCCGTTGAGGATCATGATCGGGGCGTGGGCCAGGGTGCGGGGCACAGTTCCTCCGGTCCGTTCAGGGTCGCGCGGCCCGTGGCGGACCGCCGCTCACAGCCGGTCTATCACGGTGCGCGCGCCGATCTCGTCCCGGTGCGCGTTCTCTCTCGCCTCGGTGCGCGCGCCGATCTCGCCCCGGTGCGCGTTCCTTCTCGCCTCGGTGCGCGCGCCGATCTCGTCCCGGTGCGCATTCCCTACGCGGAGACCACCCCTCCCCGGTGTACAGACCGCCCCGCCCGGCGCCGTGGGCCGGTCTATCACGGTGCGCCGGCAGCTCACCGGACCGTAGCCTCCCCGTATGACGAGCCCTAGCAGCCCGGCCTATCCTCCCAAGCCGTCCGCCGGCGACCGCATCGCCGTGATCTCGCCCTCCTCCGGTCTGCCGGGGCTCTTCCCGCTCCCCTACGAGCTGGGCCTGGAGCGGCTGCGCAAGGAGTACGGGCTGGAGCCGGTGGAGTATCCGGCGACCCGCACGATGGGCTCCACGCCCCAGCAGCGGGCCGACGACATCCACGCCGCCTTCTCCGACCCGGGGATCAAGGCCGTCATCGCGTCGATCGGCGGCGACGATCAGATCACCGTGCTGCCGTACCTCGACCGGGAGTTGATCCGCGCCAACCCGAAGCCGTTCTTCGGGATGAGCGACAACACGAACCTGCTCGCGTTCCTGCGCACCTGCGGCATCGTCGCCTTCCACGGCGGGAGCGTGATGTGCGAACTGGGCCGCCCCGGGGCCATGCACCCACAGACCGCCGAGTCCCTGCGGACGGCCCTGTTCACTTCGGGGCCGTACGAGTTGAGGCCCGCCGAGCTGTGGCGTGACATCGACCGGGACTGGGCGGACCCGGCGACGTTCGACGCGGAGCCGGTGACCCGTCCCGGGTCCGGCTGGACCTGGGTGAACCCCGACCGGGTGGTCGAGGGCCGCAGTTGGGGCGGGTGCCTGGAGATCCTCGGGTGGCTGCTGATGGCCGACCGGGAGGTCGCACATGATCTGTCGGAGTACGACGGCGGCGTGCTGCTCCTGGAGACCTCCGAGGACATGCCGAGCGCCACGGAGGTCTTCTCCACCCTGCGGAACATGGGCGAACGCGGGCTGCTGGGGCGCTTCCCGGCCCTGCTCATGGGCCGGCCCAAGACATGGTCCTTCGAGCGGCCCAACTCCCCGCAGGAGGCCGCTCGTTACGCGGCCGACCAGCGGGAAGCCGTCCTGCGCGCCATGCGGACGTACGCCCCCGACACCACGATCGTCTTCGACGTGGACTTCGGGCACACCGATCCACAGCTGGTGATCCCGTACGGGGGAACCGTGCGCGTGGACGGACCGGCCCGGCGCATCACGGTCACGTACTGAGGGCCCCAAGCCCTCCACGCGCCCCCGTAACCGGCGATCACGGTGGGTAGTTGACGCGGCATGCACGACGTACGCACCGTGAGAACACCCTCTATGCCGCGCCTCGCGGCCGCCTCGCTCGCAGGCACGGCCATCGAGTTCTACGACTTCTTCGTCTACGGCACCGCGGCAGCCCTGATCCTGGGGCCGCTGTTCTTCCCGACCTTCTCTCCGGTGGCCGGGACACTGGCCGCTTTCGCCACCTTCGGTGTGGGCTTCGTGGCCCGGCCGCTCGGGTCGGTGCTGTTCGGGCACATCGGGGACCGGCGCGGGCGGCGGCCGGTCCTCGTCGCCTCCCTGCTGCTGACCGGGGCGTCCACGGTCGCGGTCGGCTGCGTACCGACGTACGACTCGATCGGTGTGGTCGCTCCGCTGCTGCTCCTGGTGCTGCGCTTCCTCCAGGGGCTGGGGCTCGGCGGGGAGTGGGGCGGGGCGGTGCTGCTGGCCGTGGAGCACGCGCCGGCCGAACGGCGCGCCCTGTGGTCGAGCTTCCCGCAGGTCGGGCCCGCGCTGGGGTTCCTGCTCGCCAACGGGGTGGTGCTGGGGCTGTCCTCGACGCTGACCGAGGCGCAGTTCGCCGCGTGGGGGTGGCGGGTGCCGTTCTGGGCTGCGGGGGTGCTGGCCGTCGTGGGACTGTGGCTGCGGTCGTCGCTGACGGAGAGTCCCTCCTTCCTCGAGATCGACGACCACGCGCGCGTGCCGCTCGCCGAGGTCGTCCGCGACCACTGGCGGCTCCTCCTGCTGACCGGCGGAGGACTCGCCATCGGCTACGCGATCTTCTACGCCGTGACGACCTGGTCCCTCGCCTACGGGACGGAGCAGCTCGGCGTGAGTCGCAGCGTCATGCTGACCTGCATCATGGGCGCGGTGCTCGTGAAGGGTGCGCTCACCCCGCTGATGGCGCTGCTCGGGGACCGCTATGGCCGGCGGCCGCTGTGTCTCACCGGGTGCGCGGCCGCCGCGCTGTGGATGTTCCCCATGGTCGCGCTGCTCGCCACGGGGGCACCGCTGCCGATGTTCCTCGGCTTCATGGGGGCGATGCTCGCCTTCATCACCATGTTCGCCGTGATCGCCGCGTATCTGCCGGAGCTGTACGAGCCGCGGGTGCGCTGCACCGGTGCCGCCGTCGGCTACAACCTCGGCGGGGTCGTGGGAGGCGCGCTCACACCGATCGTGGCGACGGCGCTGGCCGAGCAGGGCGGGCGGGTGCCGTGGGGCGTGGCCGCGTATCTGACGGCGATCGCGCTGTTGAGCCTCGGGTGCTTCGCGTTGCTGCCGGAGACGCGCCCGGTCCGGGTGGGTGCGGCTGCGGAGGCTCCTGCGGGGTGAGCTGCGCTGCCGGTGCCGTGGCGGCCGGGCGAGCCGGTGTCACGTCGGCCAGGGGTGCCGGTATCGCCTCCGGCCGAGGCTGCCGGTGCCGCGTCCGACCGAGGCTGCCGGTGCCGCGTCGGCTGCCGCAAATGCTTGTGTGAGCATTCGCGCGCGCCTACGGGTTGATCGCCAGCTCCAGGTACGCCGCGAACAGCACCAGGTGGACCCCGCCCTGGAGCGGTGTGGCCCGGCCCGGCACCACGGTCAGCGAGGCGACCACAACGGTCAGGGCGAGCAGCACCATGTGGGTGGCGCCCAGGCCGAGGACCAGGGGGCCGGAGAGCCATAGCGAGGCGAGGGCGACGGCGGGGATGGTCAGGCCGATGCTGGCCATGGCGGAGCCGAGAGCGAGGTTGAGACTGGTCTGCACGCGGTCGCGGCGGGCGGAGCGCAACGCGGCGATGGTCTCCGGGAGCAGCACCAGCAGCGCGATGATCACGCCGACCACGGCCTGGGGCAGCCCGGCTGCCTCCACCCCGGACTCGATGGTCGGCGACACCCCCTTGGCCAGGCCGACCACGCCGACCAGGGCGAGGCACAGCAGTCCCAGACTGGTCAGGGCGGTACGGGCGGTCGGTGCCTCGGCGTGCTCCTCGTCGGTGATCACCTCGCCGTGCCGGGTGATCGGCAGGAAGTAGTCCCGGTGCCGCCGGGTCTGTGTGGTGACGAACAGGCCGTACAGGATGAGCGAGGAGAGCGCCGCGAAGGTCAGCTGGACGGTGGAGAACTCCGGCCCCGGCTTGCTGGTGGTGAAGGTCGGCAGGACCAGGCTGAGGGTGGCGAGGGTCGCGACGGTCGCGAGTGCGGCGCCGGTGCCTTCGGGGTTGAAGACGGCTGTGCCGTGCCGCAGCGAGGCGACCAGCAGACACAGGCCGACGATGCCGTTGCATGTGATCATCACGGCTGCGAAGACCGTGTCCCGGGCCAGTGTCGCGCTCTTGTCCCCGCCGTCGATCATCAGGGTCACGATGAGGGCGACCTCGATGATCGTGACAGCGACGGCGAGCACGAGGGAGCCGAACGGTTCACCGACCCGGTGGGCCACCACTTCGGCGTGATGCACTGCGGCCAGGACGGCGCCCGCGAGGACCAGCGTCACCAGCACGACGATCCCCGCCGGCAGATCACGTCCCCAGGTGAAGACCAGCAGCACGGCCGCGAGCAGGGGAACCAGAGTCGTCCACTGTGCCGTGAGCGGCCTGCGCCGAGCCTTCATGCCGTGATCGTCGCAGACGTGAAGGGGCACCGCACTGCTGCCGCGGGACGCCCCTGGGCCTGTGTCGCGCTACTCGAGGTCACGGGCGTCCACGAGGTCGCCGTTGGTGAACACCCGCTCGTTGAGGGAGAGGGCGTCCAGTCGCTCCGCCATCCGGCTGGTTCCGGGATCGTCGCTGTTGCGCATGGCCTCCTCGAACGATGCGAACTCGATGAGCGCGAGATAGCGGTTGGGCCTGTCCCGGTCCTTCAGGAGCATGCTGTGGGTGGGACCGCCCGTCCGGCCGGCGGAGCGCTGCCCGGCCTCCTCGATCACTTGCTGCATCTCTTCCAGACGATCGGTCTCGAAGTCGATGATCTGCACGAACTTCATGGTGCCTCCAGCCGGCCTCGGCGTTCCGGAAGGGGGAAACGCACCCAGGAACAAGCAAGCACCAGGAGCGGTGGTCGGCAATTCGCCGAGCACCGCTCCTGAGCATGCTTCTCCTTGATCCGATGCGACCGGACGAGGTCAGACGTCGATGCTGTCCTTGGTGACGCCGTCGCTCTTCTCCTGCGCCGCCTCGGCCGCCGCCTGCTTCTTGGAAGCTCGCAGGCTGGTGATCGTGGTGACGATCAGGACGGCGCAGATCACGCCGAGCGAGACCGGAATGCTGATCTCGGGGACGTGCACCCCGGACTCGTGCAGCGCGTGCAGCACCAGCTTCACGCCGATGAAGCCCAGGATGATCGACAGTCCGTAGCTGAGGTGGACCAGCTTCTTGAGCAGGCCGCCGATGAGGAAGTACAGCTGGCGCAGACCCATCAGGGCGAACGCGTTGGCCGTGAAGACGATGTACGGGTCCTGCGTCAGGCCGAAGATCGCGGGGATCGAGTCGAGGGCGAAGAGCACATCGGTGGTGCCGATGGCCAGCATCACGACCAGCATCGGGGTCATGACCCGCTTGCCGTTCTCCTGGATCCACAGCTTGGTGCCGTGGTAGCGGTCGGCCACGCCGAAGCGGCGCTCGGCCGCCTTGAGCAGCTTGTTCTCTTCCCAGTCCTCGTCGGCCTCGTCCGCCCGGGCCTCCTGGATGAGCTTCCAGGCGGTGTAGATGAGGAACGCGCCGAAGATGTAGAACACCCACGCGAAGCTGGCGAGGATCGCCGCACCGGCGGCGATGAAGATCGCTCGCAGGACCAGGGCGATGAGGACACCGATCAGCAGGACACGCTGCTGGTACTGCGACGGCACCGCGAACTTCGCCATGATCAGGACGAAGACGAAGAGGTTGTCGACGCTGAGCGACTTCTCGGTGATGAAGCCGGCGAAGAACTCACCGGCGGGCTGGCCACCGGCGAACAGGAGCAGGCCGAAGCCGAAGAGCGCGGCCAGGACGATCCAGACGATCGTCCAGATCCCGGCTTCCTTGATCGAAACGTCGTGCGGCTTGCGGCCGATGAAGAAGTCGACCGCGATGAGGGCGGCGAGGCCCACGATCGTCAGGACCCATAGGGTCATGGAAACATCCACTGCGCCTCCGGCAGTCGTAACGGCAAATGTCAGCGTCGTCGCTGCCGGAGGTCTCTTCCACCCAAAGATGGGCCGACGCCCCGGGATCTGGCCTGATCCGTATTGACGGGTACGCCGCAGCAGACAGGGAGTACTCCCCTCCGTGCCGTCAACAGTAGCCCAATCACCAAGAACAGGTAAAGCGCTTGGCAAAAGAAAGACCAAAACCCCTGTTCAGAGGGCTTTACGTGAACTTGGTACGGGCGGTGGCCACCTGGGAGAGCACCTGCTGGAGGACCTGACTGCCGGGCGGCACGAGCGACGGCTCGTACGTCCAGGCATGACCGACCCACGGGTCGGCGAGGTGATCGTCGGCCACCGGAGTCAGTCGCAGCAGCGAACGCCACAACGGGTCGAGCAAAGGCCCGTATCCGGAGGACTGCTCACGGTCGGCCACCATCATCAGGTGGACGCCGAAGGCGGGGCCCTCGTCGGCGAGGTAGCGCAGCTGGTTCACGGCCCGGTCGTCGAAACCGTGCGGGAAGTCGTGGACGATCAGGAGCTGCTGGGAGGTGTCGAAACCGGGCGGGAGGGAGTCGGCGGCGCCGCCCCGGACCGCCATCTGCACCAGGTCGACCCGCTGGGTGAGCCGGCCCAGCACGTCCGCCACCCCGGCGGCGCCGAGCGCGGGCGGGGCCGCGAGCACCCCGGTCTGCACGAGGGGCGTCAGCGGCTGTGCCCCCGAGCCGGCCGGGTCGATGACGTGGACGGTGAACTCGCCCGCCGGGTAGACGGCGAGCAGCCGGGCCGCGTGCGCGACCGCCGTCTCCATGGCGAGACGGCTCATGGCGTGGGAGTCGGTGAACGAACCGTCGGACGATCCGGCCGGTCCGCTGTCGATCCACAGGCCGCGCTCCAGCGGCAGCCGGACCAGCATCGGGATGCGGATCCGGTCGGCCTCGGGGAGGTGGAGGTCGCCCAGGCGCAGGGCCATGGGAAGCTCCATCGGCACCCGATAGGCGTGCCACGCCGGGCTGTCCCAGCGGGCGTACGCCGGTGGCAGCGCCGGTTCGACGACGTCGGCCTCGGCGGCGAGCTGGGCGAGGTCCCGGTCGAGGGCCTCCCGCGCCTGGGCGACGAGCTGGGCGTGCCGGGCCCGGGCCGCCTCGCGGGCGGCGTCGCCCTGCCCGCCGATCCGGCTGCGCGGGTCGGAGAGGACCTGCTCCAGCTCCTTGTCCATGCGCGACTCGGCGAAGTCGACGGCGCTGCGGTAGGCGGCGGTGGTGCGGGCCAGGTCCTCGAACATGCCCCACACCTGGTTGTAGAGCCGCTCCTCCATGGACCAGCCGGTCGCGTCGCCCGCGACGGGCCGTGCGGGCTGCCCGGGTGCGGCCGGGGGTGCGGTCGGCGGAGGCGGGGGCGGAGCGGCATTCTGGCGGCGCGGGTGGCTGTAGTCGATGGGGCCGCCGGCCGTGGGCGCGGACGGCTGGGTGACGGCGTCGGAATCCGGGGCGGAGCCGGGATACGACGACTGCTGCGGGGCGGGCTGTCCGGGACCGCCGGGCGTCTGGCCGCCGTACGGCGAAACCGGTGGCACGGAGCCCGGCTGAGGCGCGGTGCCGCCCTGGTCCGGGCCGAGGGCGGGAGCCGCCGCCTGCCGGGAGCGGTCGCCGTCCGCCGTGCGCGGCGAAGGCGCCTGCACCGAGCGGGCCAGCCCCTGGGAGACCGCGTCGTTGATGCTGCCGGCGAGCTGGTGGGCCTGCGGCAGCTGCTGGTCGGTGAGGAGTTCGGCGAGGCCTCCCGCGTAGCCCTGGCCGACGGCGCGCACCTTCCAGGCGCCCTGCCGACGGTAGAGCTCCAGGGCGACGACGGCCGACTCGGCCTCCAGGCCGGTGATGGTGTAGCTGGCGACCTCGCCGCCGTCGAGGCCGGCGACGGCGACGAAGGGGGCCGCCACCGCGCCGAAACGGACCGGCCCCGTCCCTCCGACGGGCAGGGCGAGCAGCACGCTCACCCGGTGGACGGCCTCCGGCACGGCGTCCAGGTCCACCGCGAGACGGTGGTCGGCGGCGGCCTGCCGGGGGACCTCGAGACCCGGCTGGGTGGGCGCACCCGGGTGGGCCACCCATTCCGCGCCGTGGATCAGGCCGTTCTCGTCACCGAGCGCGGCCACGGCCACGATCGGCGTACCGGCCGAGATCCGGATCTCGAGACGGGCCTGGGAGAGCGGGTGGTTCTGCCCCCGCACCAGCTCGGCCGTCATCGCCTTCGTCCCCCATGTGTCGTTGTGCGGAGTCGGGTACTGCCGGCCGGGCCCGCCGGTCCGGGCCCGGGTGCGCTCAGAGCATCGGGATCACAGCACCGGCAGGATCGTCGGCATCAGGTCCTGGAAGGTACGGCCGTTGGCCGGGTTGCCCAGGGCCGTCATCGTCCAGCTCTGGCCCGTGCGGTGGACCTTGGCCATGATCTGGGCCGTGTACTGGCCGCCGCCGGCGAGCGTGTAGCGGGCGAGCTCCTGGCCGTTGGTCTCGTCGACCAGGCGGCAGAACGCGTTCTGCACCTCCTGGAAGGTCTGGCCGGTGAAGGAGTTGACGGTGAAGACGATCTGGTCGATGTGGACCGGGACCCGCGCGAGGTCGACGAGGATCGCCTCGTCGTCGCCGCCCTGGCCGACACCGCCGACGAGGTTGTCACCGGTGTGGCGCACCGAGCCGTCGTCGCTCACCAGGTGGCGGAAGAAGACGACGTCGACCGGCTGCTTGTCCGCGAACAGGACGGCGGAGGCATCGAGGTCGATCTCCCGCGTGCGCGAGCCGAACAGGCCGCGCCGGGGAGCCGCCTGCCAGCCGAGACCCATGCGAACCGCGGTCAGACTGCCACCGTCGTTCTTCTGCAGACTGATGGCCTGACCCTTGGTCATGTTGACGGTCACGCGCTGATTCCCCTCTCGAACGTCCCCTGTTGCCGCGTAGTCGCGGTTGATCAGAACCCTACGCAGGGGCACTGACAGCGACGTACCCCGCTCCGCACTTTGTGTCGGTCTTGCAACACTGCGCGTACGCGGCACGCTGTCAGGCCAGGCCCGCCTCCTTCATCTGGCGCAGTTCCTTCTTCATCTCGGAGACCTCGTCGCGCAGCCGGGCCGCGATCTCGAACTGGAGCTCCGCGGCGGCCGTCCGCATCCGCGCGGTGAGCTCCTCGATCTGCCCGGCCAGTTCGGCCGCGGGGCGGTCGGTCGGCACCGTCTCCTCGGCCTTGCCCCTGCCCTTGGCGGACTTGGCCGCCCCGGCCGCCTTGCCGAGGGAGGGCACGGGTGCCTTGGTGCCTCCGCCGTCCTTCTTCGCCTTGCGGTAGCCCGAGCCGAGCAACTGCTCGGTGTCGATGTCCTCGCGGGCGATCTGAGCGACGATGTCGTTGATCTTCTTGCGCAGCGGCTGGGGGTCGATGCCCCGCTCGGTGTTGTACGCGATCTGCTTCTCGCGGCGCCGGTTGGTCTCCTCGATGGCCTTCTCCATCGCCGGGGTGATCTTGTCGGCGTACATGTGGACCTGGCCGGACACGTTGCGCGCGGCGCGGCCGATGGTCTGGATCAGGGACGTGCCGGAACGCAGGAAGCCTTCCTTGTCGGCGTCCAGGATCGCCACCAGGGACACCTCGGGCAGGTCGAGACCCTCGCGCAGGAGGTTGATGCCGACCAGTACGTCGTACTCGCCGGCGCGCAGTTCACGCAGCAGTTCTACGCGGCGCAGGGTGTCGACGTCGCTGTGCAGATAGCGGACCTGGATGCCCAGCTCCAGGAAGTAGTCCGTGAGGTCCTCGGCCATCTTCTTGGTGAGCGTGGTGACCAGGACGCGCTCGTCCTTCTCGGTGCGCTGCCGGATCTCGTGCACCAGGTCGTCGATCTGGCCCTCGGTGGGCTTGACGACGCCCTCCGGGTCGACGAGGCCGGTGGGGCGGATGATCTGCTCGACGAAGCCGTCCGAGCGGGACATCTCGTACTTCCCGGGGGTGGCCGACAGGTAGACCGTCTGACCTGTGCGCTCCTGGAACTCCTCCCACTTCAGGGGGCGGTTGTCCAGGGCGGAGGGCAGCCGGAAGCCGTGGTCGACGAGGGTGCGCTTACGGGAGGCGTCGCCCTCGTACATGGCGCCGATCTGCGGGACGGTGACGTGCGACTCGTCGATGACGAGGAGGAAGTCGTCCGGGAAGTAGTCCAGCAGGGTGTTCGGCGGGGAGCCGGGCGAGCGGCCGTCGAAGTGCATCGAGTAGTTCTCGACGCCGGAGCAGCTGCCGATCTGGCGGAGCATCTCGATGTCGTACGTGGTGCGCATGCGCAGGCGCTGGGCCTCCAGCAGCTTGCCTTGCTTCTCCAGCTCCGTGAGGCGCTCGGCCAGCTCCTTCTCGATGTCGTTGACGGCCCGCTCCAGACGCTCGGGGCCGGCGACGTAGTGGGAGGCCGGGAAGACGTAGAGGTGCTCGTCGTCGCTGATGATCTCGCCGGTGAGCGGGTGCAGGGTGGACAGCGCCTCGATCTCGTCGCCGAACATCTCGATGCGGACGGCCAGCTCCTCGTAGACCGGGAAGATCTCGATGGTGTCGCCGCGGACGCGGAAGGTGCCGCGGGTGAAGGCCATGTCGTTGCGCGTGTACTGGATGTCCACGAAACGGCGCAGCAGCTCGTCGCGGTCGATCTCCGCGCCGACGCGGAGGGGGACCATGCGGTCCACGTACTCCTGCGGGGTGCCCAGGCCGTAGATGCAGGAGACCGAGGCGACCACGACGACGTCGCGGCGGGTGAGCAGCGAGTTGGTCGCGGAGTGGCGCAGGCGCTCGACCTCCTCGTTGATCGAGGAGTCCTTCTCGATGTAGGTGTCCGACTGCGGGACGTACGCCTCGGGCTGGTAGTAGTCGTAGTACGACACGAAGTACTCGACGGCGTTGTTCGGGAGCAGCTCGCGGAACTCGTTCGCCAGCTGGGCGGCCAGCGTCTTGTTCGGCGCCATCACGAGGGTGGGGCGCTGGAGCTTCTCGATCATCCACGCGGTGGTGGCGGACTTGCCGGTGCCGGTCGCGCCGAGCAGCACGACGTCCTTCTCACCCGCCTGGATGCGCCGGGCGAGGTCGGCGATGGCCGTCGGCTGGTCGCCGTTCGGCTGGTAGGGGCTGACGACCTCGAAGGGCGCCACCGTGCGTTCGATCTTTGAAACGGGCCGCATGGGATCCACCGTACGACCCCGCACTGACAACTGGCTCTGATCAGCGATTCTGCGGGGTGCGGGACCCCCGGTGCTCCACGGTGCGGCGGGGGCGGAACCGCAGGCGGTGGGCGGAGTGGCGGACGTCATCGTGGGCGGGGATGCCGGGCTTCTGCTCGACGGGGACGACGGTGGGTTTCCCCATGACCATCAGCGGGTCGAACATCACCACGACGCCCGCGAGGAGCAGGAAGGCGAGGGGGCCGATCAGCATGGGCGCGAGCAGGGCCGCGGGCGACTCTCCCGAAGCGGGTTCGGCCGTGCCGTGCAGATGGACGCTGAGGGCGGCCATGCCGGTGTAGTGCATGCCGCTGACGGCGAGGCCCATGACCATGCTGGCGCCCACGCTCCACAGGAAGCCCCTGACCTGGCCGGCGGCCCACAGGGCAGCGGTGGCGGCGCCCATGGCGATGGCGACGGAGATGCCGACGGTGACGGTGTTGTACTCCAGCTTTCCGTCCAGGCTCATGCTGGCCATGCCGAGGTAGTGCATCGACGCGATGCCGAGGCCCGTGATGGTGCCGCCGGTGAACAGGGCCGTACCGCGGGCCCCCTTGTAGCCGACGATGAAGATCCCGACACCCACCATGACGATCGCGACGGCCAGGCTCGCGAAGGTCATCGCCTTGTCGTAGTGGATCGGGGTCCCGCGGACCGTGAATCCCATCATCGCGACGAAGTGCATGGTCCATATGCCGGAGCCGATGGCGGCGGAGCCGAGCGCGAGCCAGCCGGGGCGCCAGGAGTGGGAGACGAGCATCGATCTGGTGGTGCAGCGCAAACCCAGAGCGCCGCCGAGGCAGGCCATGAAGTAGGCCACGAGGGGTGTGACCAGGCCATAGCTGAATCCGTCGATCGTGCCCTGCATGCGCGGCTGCCCTTCCCGCCCGTGTACGTCCCGGTATTCCTGATGTGCGCCCCCTCCCAGGACCGCACGAGCGGTCAGGGTTGACGCAGAGAGTATGACCCCCACCGGAATGGTCGAACGACTTTCCGGCAAAGAAACACGCCCCTGCCGCAGTTGTGCGGTACCAGTGAGCGGAGTTGGGTGATCTCCGTTCAACGTGTGGCCATCCCGCACCCCTCTCGCGTTGACCCTCTGCTGTCACAGTTGTGCTGTCTGTGATGTCGCCGATCGCTCGTCGCGAGGAGTACGCATGCACGCGCGCGCTGTTGCCGCCTCTACCACCGCACTCCTGGGGACCGCCGCGCTGCTGTTCCCCGCCTCCCCCGCGCGGGCTGCGGGAACCAGCACGTCGCCGCTGGTCATCGCGCACCGGGGGGCCTCCGCGTACGCGCCCGAGAACACCCTGGCCGCCGTGGACAGAGCGGCGGAACTGGGCATCCGCTGGGTGGAGAACGACGTGCAGCGGACCAGGGACGGCGAGCTGGTCGTCCTCCACGACGACAACCTGCGGCGCACCACCGACGCCGAGGAGGTCTTCCCCGGCCGGGCTCCCTGGAAGGTGAAGGACTTCACCGCCGCGGAGATCGCCCGGCTGGACGCGGGCAGCTGGTTCGGACCCGCGTACGCGGGCGCGCGCGTGCCGACGCTGGAGCAGTTCGTGCACCGCTTGGAGCGGCATCACCAGAAGCTTCTCCTGGAGATCAAGAACCCGGAGCTGTACCCCGGCATCGAGCGGCAGACGCTGAAGGTCCTCAGCAACGAGGGCTGGCTCGACCGGTCGCATCTGGCGGGCCGGCTGATCGTGCAGAGCTTCAGCGCGGACAGCGTGCGGACCGTGCACGAGCTGAAGCCGGGCGTGAAGACGGGCCTCCTGGGGGCCCCGCCGGTGTCGGCCTTGCTCGACGTCGCCGAGTTCGCCGACCAGATCAACCCCTCGTACGGCTCGCTCTCCCCGGCGTACGTGTCGTCGGTGCAGGCGTTCGACGGACCGCACGGCCGCCGGCTGGAGGTCTTCGCCTGGACGGTCGACGACGCGAGGACGGCCCGACGGATCGCCGGGTACGGGGTGGACGGGATCATCACGAACAGGCCTGATGTGGTGCGGAAGGCCGTGGGCGGCTGATCCCGCACGCCGGGCGGGCGGCGCTGTCAGTGGCGGGTCCTACTGTGGGGCGCATGGACAGCCAAGGGCAGGTCGAGCCGCGGGTGGTGTGGGCGGTCGTCGAGAGCGGGATCGGGCCGTTGCTGCTGGCCGCGAGCCGGGAGGGCCTGGTCAACGTCGTGTTCCACGCCACGGACGCGGTGCGGGACCGGGCGGTCGAGCGGCTGGCGTCGCGGCTGGGCACCGAGCCCGTCGAGGCGCCCGGCTCCCCGCTGCTGGCCGAGGCGATACGCCAGGTCGAGGCGTACTTCGCGGGTGAACGACGCGACTTCGACCTGCCGCTCGACTGGTCGCTGATCTCCGGCTTCAACCGGGAGGTCCTGCGCGCACTGGCCTCGGGCGTGCCCTACGGCACGGTCGTCGGGTACGGCGACCTGGCCGGGCGGGTCGGCCAGCCGGGCGCCGCCCAGGCCGTGGGTATGGCGATGGGCGCCAATCCGATGCCGGTCGTGGTGCCCTGTCACCGGGTCGTCGAGAGCGGCGGCGGCATCGGCGGCTTCGGCGGCGGCCTGGAGACCAAGCGGAGGCTGCTCGCCTTGGAGGGGGTGCTTCCCGAGCCGCTCTTCTGATGCTGCGACCCACGGCCCCGTCAGTCGCCGGGCAGGGCCGGGCCGGGGCCGTCATGGTGCCTGGCCTGGCCAGTTGTGCTGCCGGGCCTGGTCAGTTGTGGTGCCTGGCCTGGCCAGTTGTGCTGCCGGGCCTGGTCAGTTGTGGTGCCGGGCCTGGTCAGTCGTAATGCCTGGCTTCGAAGACGTTGCCGTCCGGATCGCGGAAGTAGAAGCTGCGCGTGGCCTTGCCCCGGGCTCCGAAGGAGCCGTGAGCGAGGTCGGACATCGGTACGGAGCGTTCCGCCAGCCGGCCCAGGAGGGCGTCGAAGTCGCCGCGAGGCAGCGACAGGCAGACGTGGTTGACCGGGTGTCCCGCACTGTCGGCGGAGCCGGGCAGCATCCTCATGCGCTCCGCGAAGCTCAGCGGCATGAGGTCGAGGATGGTCTCGTCGTTGACCCGCACGGACGGGAACGGCACCTCACCCGCAGCGAATTCCGCGAGCCTGACGGCCTCCATGCCGACGGCCTTGACGTAGAAGTCGGCGGCGGCGAGCGGGTCGCGCACCCAGAGGACGACGTGGTCGAGACGCGGTATGTGATCCGTCATGCACTCCAGGTTCGTGACGACGCCGTCGGCCCGCAAGGGTTTGGCCCGGCGCGCCGCCCGCCAGAGATGAGGGAGGGGAACGACTGACCGACCGACAGGAGGCGGGCGCGTGGTGCTGGTGGTGTCCGAGGAAGTGCGGGAAGCGATCGACGCGCGCCGACCGGTCGTGGCCCTGGAGTCCACGATCATCGCCCACGGGCTGCCGCGACCGCGCAATCTCCAGGTCGCGCTGGAGCTGGAGACGGCCGTGCGGCAGGAGGGCGCGGTGCCCGCCACGATCGCCGTGCTGGACGGGCGTCCTCATGTGGGCCTGGACAAGGAGCAGCTGGAACGCGTCGCGAACGAGGACGGAATCCGCAAACTCGGCCACCGCGACCTGTCACTCGCGGTGGCGTCGGGGGCGAGCGGCGCGACCACGGTGTCGGCGACCGCGCTGCTGGCGGCACTGACGGGTGTGCGGGTCTTCGCGACGGGTGGGCTCGGCGGGGTGCACCGGGAGTGGACGGTGACGCAGGACGAGTCGGCCGACCTGGGGCTGCTGGCTGGCACGCGCATCACGGTGGTGTGTGCCGGGGTGAAGTCGATCCTGGACGTGCCGGCGACGCTGCAGCGGCTGGAGACGCTGGGTGTCGCGGTGGCCGGCTACGGCACGGACCGGTTCCCCGGCTTCTACCTCTCCGACTCGGGGCATCCGGTGGACTGGACGCTGGGGACGCCGGAGCAGGTGGCGGACGTCATGGTGGCCCAGGACGCACTCGGCGGGCCGGAGTCGGCACTGATCGTCGCCAACCCCGTCCCCGAGGAGGAGCAGCTCGATCCGGACCTGCACGCACGCGTGCTCGCGGACGCACTGCACGCCTGTGAGGAGCAGGGAATCACCGGCCAGGCGGTCACGCCCTTCCTGCTCGACTATCTGGTGCGGCACACGGACGGCGCCTCCCTGAGCGCCAACCTGGCGGCGGTCCGCGGCAACGTACGCCTGGCGGCCCGGATCGCGGCGGCCTGGGCTCGGGGATGACGGCGGCCGGCGGGACCGGACGGGGAGGGGGAACGGGCCCGGAGGGAACGGACTCACCGGGCACGGGCTCCGCGGACACGGGCTCCGCGGGCACGGACTCCGCGGTGGCCCGCGGTTTGCTGGTCGTCGGGGACGTCATCACGGATGTCGTCGCGCGGCACACAGGGCCGCTCGCGGCCGGCACGGACACGACTGCGTCGATCCGGACGGTGGCGGGCGGTGCGGGCGCCAACGTGGCGTGCTGGGCAGCCCGCCGGGGAGCGGCGGACGTACGACTGCTCGGGCGGGTCGGGACGGATGGGGCTGCTTGGCACGAGCGGGAGTTGGTCGTCCACGGGGTGCGGCCGCAGCTCGTCGTCGACCCGCTGGTGCCGACCGGCACGGTGATCTGCATGGTCGACGGGGGCGCTGCGGCGGAGCGGACGTTCCTCACCGACAGCGGCGCGTCGGGGCGGCTCGGGCCCTCCGACTGGTCGGACGCGCTGCTCGACGGCGTGGACCGGCTGCACCTGTCGGGCTACCTCCTGTTCTCCGAGTCGAGCCGGGCTCTGGTGGCTGTTGCCCTGAAAGCCGCCCGCGCGCGTGGAGTGCCGTTGAGTCTTGACCCGGCTTCTGCCGGCTTCCTCGCGGAGCTGGGTGCCGAGCGGTTCCTGGCGCTGGTCGAGGGCGTGAACGTGCTGCTGCCCAGCCGGGACGAGGCGTGCCTGCTGACCGGGCTGGCGGACGCGGCCGAGGCGGCGGCCGAACTGAGCCTGCGCGTGCCGCTGGTCGTCGTCAAGCAGGGGCACGAGGGAGCAGTCGTGGCCCGCTCGGGGAAGGTACGCGCCCGCGTTCCGGCCGCACCGGCGACGCCACGGGACACGACCGGCGCCGGTGATGCCTTCACCGGCGCGTTCCTCGCCGCCCTGCTCGCGGGTGCCGGCCCGGAGGATGCCGCGGCGGAGGGCTGCCGGGCGGGCGCGCGAGCGGTGGAGCAGGTGGGCGGCAGACCACCCCTGCCCGGCTGACCACCCCGGGCCCGGCTGACCACCCCTGCCGCTCCCTCGCTACTGCTTCCGCCCCCACGCCGAGATCATCGGCGCCGTCGTCAGATCGAGCGCACCGGACGTGACGTTCCCGAGGTGCCGGTCGATCTCCTGGTCCGTGGCGAGGCCTGCCGTGACGAGCTGGTCGCGGATCTGCCGGATCGTGACGGACTCCAGGGCCGCACAAGCCGGCGAGGTGAGGGGGAAGTAGGCGTCGGCCTGGACCCGGGCCAGTCCGGCCTCCCGGAGCAGTCGCGGCAGGGTGCGGCCGCACGGCAGGTCGGTCCCGCGATCGGCGAGCAGACTGCGGAAGCCCTGCCGCAGCCGGTTCGCGAGCTGCTGATCGGGGCCGTACTCGTCGGGGCAGGGCAGAGGCTGAAGGGAGGGGTCGGCGTCCTCGACAAGGAGGCGGCCGCCGGGGCGCAGTGCCTGGACCATGGACCGCAACGCCCGTTCCCGGTCGCTCACATGGACGAGGGCGAGGCGGGCGTGCACCAGGTCGAAGCCCTCCCCCGGCGGCTCCTTGGCGCCGAGCTCGTGGGCCCTGACCTCGACGGGTGGCCGGGCTGCGGAGGCGAGCCGTGAGGTGTCGGTGTCGGTCGCGACGACGCGTCCGGTCGGGCCGACCTTCTTCGCCAGCCAGGACACCACGGTGGTACCGGCGCCGACCTCCCAGCACCGCCAGCCGGATCCGACGCCGAGCGCTTCGAGGTGCCGGAACGTCGTGGGATCGAAGAGCGCGGCGAAGGCGCTGAAGTGCTCTGCCGCCTCGGTCTGCCGGTTGTCGAGGAGGTACCCGTCGGTTCGCATCATGCCTCGATCATCCCAGTTGTCCGACTTATCCATACCCGGCGACGCTCCGGCGGGGAGCCTCGCTTCCGCACGGAGACCCTGCTTCCGCACGAGAACCCTCTGCGGACGCCTCACTGCCCAGAACCGGCCGGCACGGGAATGCGTCGATGCAGCAGGGCCACGAGCCCGGGAGCGGCGTCCGTCCACAGCCGGGAACCAAGCGGAATGAGTCGTTTCCACAGGCTTACCCGCAGCTCACGCAGGCCTGGCAGACTGGCGCGGCAAGGCGCAGGAACGGCGCGAGAGGTTCCACGCAAGGAGATCCGGATGTCCATGGCAGGGAATCTGCGGAAGGTCACGAGCCTCGGTGGCGTCGGCGGCCTTCGCAAGGTGGCCCGGCTGGCCCGGCGGCGCCCGCGCGTCGACCTGAGCCACCCCGCCCGGTCCCCGCTGGGCTCCTCGGTGGTGAACTGCGTGACGTACCGGGACGGCGTCCGCACCCCCGCGCGCGGCGATCTGGTGGACACCGTGCAGTGGGTGCGCAAGAGCCGGGAGGGCTTCGTCTGGCTCGGTCTGCACGAGCCCACCGACCAGGAGTTCGCGGGCATCGCCGAACTCTTCGATCTGCATCCGCTGGCCGTCGAGGACGCGATCGAGGCGCACCAGCGCCCCAAGCTGGAGCGCTACGGCGAGACGCTCTTCGCGGTGTTCAAGACGGTCTGCTACGTCGAGCACGAGGAACTGACGGCCACCAGCGAGGTGGTCAACACCGGCGAGATCATGCTGTTCGTCGGCGCGGACTTCGTGATCACGGTGCGGCACGGCCGGCACGGCTCGCTCGGCCCGCTGCGCGAGGAGCTGGAGTCCGATCCCGGCCAGCTCGCCAAAGGCCCGTCTGCGGTGCTGCACGCGATCGCGGACCACGTGGTCGACGACTACCTGACCGTCACGGACTCGGTGCAGGGGGACATCGACCAGGTCGAGACGGACGTGTTCTCGGAGTCCGGCGCGCGGACCGACCCGGGGCGCATCTACCAGCTCAAGCGTGAACTGCTGGAACTGAAGCGGGCGGTGGTGCCGCTCAGCCGGCCGCTGGAGGATCTCGCCACCCGGCCGATCCGGGTGGTCGACCCAGAGATACAGGCGTACTTCCGTGACGTCTCGGACCATCTGCTGCGGGCGAAGGAGCAGATCGCCGCCTTCGACGAACTGCTCAACTCCATCCTGCAGGCGCACCTCGCGCAGGTCACGGTCGCGCAGAACGAGGACATGCGGAAGATCACGGCGTGGGCCGCGATCGTCGCCGTGCCGACGATGGTCTGCGGGGTCTACGGCATGAACTTCGACCACATGCCTGAGCTGCACTGGCGGTACGGCTACGGCATGGTGATCGGCGTGATATCCGCGGCGTGTCTTGCCCTGTACCGGGGATTCCGGCGCAGCGGCTGGCTCTGACGCGGGGACCGGCCTCTGATGCGGGGAGTGACCCGCGAAGGGTCTCCGGAGCGCCGGTGGGGTGATCCGCGGGGTCAGTGCATGGCAGTCGTGGCGTAGACGCTCTGCGCCCAGGATGCGATCTGGTCCTTCGCGAGATGCCGGGCCAGGTCGGCTTCGCTGATCATGCCGACCAGGCGCTTGTCCCGGATCACGGGGAGCCTGCGGATCCGGTGCTCCCGCATCTCGCGCAACACCTCGCCGACATCGGCGTCCGCGTCGATCCAGCGGGGCGTTCCCTTGGCCATCTCGCCCGCGGTGACCCGGGCGGGGTCGTGGCCCATGGCGACGCAGCCGACGACGATGTCGCGGTCGGTGAGGATGCCGCAGAGCCGTTCGTTCTCGTCGCTGATGGGCAGGGCGCCGACGTTCAGTTCGCGCATGAGCTGGGCGGCGCGGTCGAGGGTTTCGTGGGCGGGGATCCACTGGGCGCCGCGGTGCATGATGTCTCCGGCGGTGGTCATGGAGTACCTCCCGGTGCCGGACGGCCGGCGCGGCGCAGGACGCACCGCGAGTCCCGGCGCCCCTCATTCTCGCCGGGCCGCCGGATGCCCGCACACGCAAGCGGGCACGGGGACTCCACACACGGAAACCCACCCGGGGACTCCGCACACGGAAGCCCACCCGGGGACTCCGCACACGGAAGTCCGCGCGGGACTCCACACACGGAAGTCCGCGCGGGGAGCCCACACGGAAGCCCTCATGGGAGTCCACACCAAAGCAGGCACGGGAGCCCGCCCAGGCCCAGCCGTCGGCCCGGCTCTCGCCCGGCATCCGCCCGGCGCCCGGACGTCGAGCCCCCTGGCTCAGCCGCTCCACGCCGGGTGGCGCGGATCGTCGGCCCGCACCAGGACGTCCGCTGTCCCCACCGGGTCCGCCTCGTGTTCGTAGCGCTCGAAGGCCGGAAGGGTCCAGAGCTCGGCCTCGGGGGTGCGGCGGCGCAGGGCGCCTGGGGTGAGGAGGACGTGGACGCTCAGATCGAAGGGGAACCAGTGCCGAAGGAGGAAGGGCCCGTGCAGCAACAGCACGCCGCCGGGCGGCAGTTCGACGTAGGGGCTGCGGGTGGCGCGATCGACGGCCGGGTCCCACAGGTCGGGCAGCACGCGGCCGTCCCCGTCGGCTTCGAGCGGGCCGAACACCTCGCGCCACAGGGCGCCGGTGTCGTACCAGCCGTCGTAGTAGGCCTCGACGTCCTGGTGACCGTATTCGAGCCGTACGGAGGCGGGGCGCAGAAAGCCCTGCGTGCCCACGACGAGCGAGGAGCGGCCTCGTATGCGCAGCGCCTCACCGACCCGGTGGGCAAGGTCTCCCGGGCGGGCGGCGGGGGCCCCGTCGATGGCGATGCGCGGCCAGAGGCTGCCGTCGGCGGGCTTCAGGTCGAGCAGGCGCTCGGCGAGCAGGTCGCCGAGCCGTTCCCAGGTGATCGCTTCGAGTCGCACACGGCCCATGATGCGTCAGGCCGGGCAGGAGGCGTCCCGCCCGCCGACCGGGCGGCGCCCCGGGCCGGGCCCCGGCGGGCCCGCCACTCGGGAGGGGCGGCGACCGGATCGCCGGGGTCTGCGGTGGCATGCGTAGTTCGCGCTGCCGTGAGGGGGAATGAACCCCCTATGGTCCCCCGCGCGACGCTCCCGCCTCTCACCGGACTTCTCGTCTTCCAGCCCCTCAAGCGGCGGTACTGCGCCGAGTGCCGCCGAGGACCGCTGCCGCTGCTCGCCCTCGAGGACGGCGCCCCGCGTTGCCTCGACTGCGCCGACCTCGGGCATCTGGTGTTCCTGCCGAGCGGCGACACCGCTCTGACCCGCAGATCGCGGGAGGAGAGCACGCTGTCGGCGGTGGTCGTGCGGTTCAACCGGCGCAAGAGCCGGTACGAACGGCAGGGCGTTCTGGTCGAGGAGGCGGCGCTCGCGCGGGCCGAGCAACGGTGCCTGGCGGACGCCGAGGCGCGACGGCGGCGCCGGGTGCGGGACGCGCGGCGGCGGGAGGCTCAGGACGCCCTGTTCGCGCGGGCGTTCGCGGCGGAGATACTCCGGCTGTTCCCCGGGTGCCCGGCCGCACGGGCGCGGGCCATCGCCCTGCACGCCTCGGAGCGGGGCAGCGGGCGGGTGGGCCGCAGCGCCGCGGGGCGCGCGCTGGCGGAGGGCTCGGTGACCTCGGCGGTCGTGGCGTCGGTACGGCATCTGGACACGCCGTACGACCGGCTGCTGATGAGCGGCGTGCCCAGGCACGAGGCTCGGCGGCGGATCGCGGCGGCGGTGGCGACGGTGCTGCGGGGGTGGACCGAGGCCGGGCTCGGTCCCACGGGGTGACGGACGGGAGAGACCCCGGGTGGCGTGCCGTCATGCCGTCGGCACGGCCGTTCGGCGGCCCGTGGACGTTCGCTTATGGCGCCGCGCCGTTCGGCCATGGTCACTGTGCTCGTACGGGAATTCACTGGTGGCGAGGAAGGGTGCCGGGCGGGATCCCGGCTGGACGGCGGGAGAGAGACATGATCGACGGACCGTACTTCGTGCTGACGGTGCTGGGTGTGCTCGGGACCGGCCTGGTGGCCGGGGTGTTCTGCGGATTCTCGACCTTCGTGATGCGGGGCCTGGGCATGCTGCCGCCGGCGCAGGGGGTCGCCGCGATGCAGGCGGTCAATGTGGCGGCGGTGACTCCGCCCTTCATGATCGTGTTCCTCGGATCGGCCGTGCTGTGCGCGGTGATCGCCGTTGTCACGTTCGTGCTGTGGCCGGACGAGGGGACGGTGGAGCTGCTGGTGGGCAGCGCGCTGTACCTGTTCGGGTCGTTCGGGCCGACCATGGTCGCGAACGTGCCGCGCAACGACGCCCTGGCCGAGCTGGAGCCGGGCACTCCGGAGGCGGCGGCGTACTGGCCGGTGTACCTGCGCGAGTGGACGCTGTGGAACCACGTCCGTACGGCGGCCTCGGCCGGGGCGGCGCTGGCGTACGTGCTGGCGCTCACCTGACGGCTGACGGCCGTGCTACTCGGCGGACAGGCACCGGCCGGGAGGCGGACGTATCGTGGCGAAAAGAGTGCCGCCGGCGAGTGAGAACAGCTCCGCCCGACGACGCACGGCCTGGGCACCGGCCTCGTCCGGCCTGCCCCCCCGCGCACGCAAGGAAGACGGCCATGGCCGATCCCAAGGGTTTCCTGACCACGCCCCGCCAGGAGTGGCCGCGCCGGCCGGTCGAGGAACGGGCGCGGGACTGGGACGAGGTCTACGTCCCCGGGGCGCTGCTGCCGATCATCAGCAAGCAGGCCGACCGTTGCATGGACTGCGGCATCCCCTTCTGCCACGACGCCTGCCCGCTGGGCAATCTGATCCCCGAGTGGAATGACCTGGTGTCCCGGGAGGACTGGCGGGCGGCCGCCGACCGGCTGCACGCCACGAACAACTTCCCGGAGTTCACCGGCCGGCTGTGCCCAGCGCCGTGCGAGGCGGGGTGTGTGCTGGCGATCAACCAGCCGGCCGTCACCATCAAGAACGTCGAGTGCGCGATCGCCGACCGGGCCTGGGAGGAGGGGTTCGCGCCGCCGAGGCCGCCGGAGCGGCTGTCCGGCAAGACGGTCGCGGTGATCGGTTCGGGCCCGACCGGGCTGGCCGCGGCGCAGCAGCTGACGCGGGCCGGGCACACGGTCGCCGTGTACGAGAGGGACGACCGGCTCGGCGGGCTGATGCGGTACGGCATTCCGGCGTTCAAGATGGAGAAGCACCATCTGGAGCGGCGGCTGGAGCAGATGCGGGCCGAGGGGACGAAGTTCCGGACGTCGACGGCGGTCGGGCGGGACATCGGGGCCGATGAGCTGCGCACCCGCTACGACGCCGTGGTGCTGGCCACGGGTGCGACCGCGTGGCGTGAACTGCCGGTGCCGGGGCGGGAGCTGACGGGCATTCATCAGGCGATGGAGTACCTGCCGCTGGCCAACCGGGTACGCGAGGGTGATCTGGAGACGTCCCCGCTGTCGGCGGCCGGGAAGCACGTCGTCATCGTCGGCGGCGGCGACACGGGGGCGGACTGTCTGGGCACGGCCGTCCGGGAGGGCGCGGCGTCCGTGACCCAGCTGGACATCTACGCGCTGCCGGACGCGGAGCGCGACGAGGACACCGAGCCCTGGCCGACGTACCCGATGCGGATCTACCGGCTGTCCGCCGCCCATGAAGAGGCCCGTGACCTGCGGACCGCCCCGGTCGCGGACGCGGATGCGCGGCTGTTCGCGGCGTCCACGCTGCGCTTCGACGGCGACGCGCAGGGACAGGTGCGCTCGCTGCACCTGGTCGAGGTGGACGCACGACGCCGTCCGATGGAGGGCACCGGGCGGACGCTCCCCGCCGACCTCGTGCTGCTCGCCCTCGGCTTCTCAGGGCCCGACCGGGAGGACGGCCTCGTCGACCAGCTGGGGCTGGAGATGGAGCCCCGCGGGACGATCGCGCGGGACTCCGGGTTCGCCACGAACGTGCCCGGGTTGTTCGCCGCGGGGGACGCGGCCCGGGGACAGTCGCTCATCGTGTGGGCGATCGCCGAGGGGCGGGCGGTGGCGGCGGCCGTCGACCGTCATCTGACGGGCAGTGCGAGGCTGCCGGCACCGATCGGGCCGTACGACCGGCCCATGGCGGTGTAGACGGCATGGCGGTGTGGACGGCATGGCGGTGTGTAGACGTCCTGCCGCCGGGCGGGGCCGCAGCGGCCGTTGGGCCGGTACCGGCCGCTGCCCCCGCGGACGTCACCGCTCGTCCGTCCCCGCGACCTTCCCCGTCGACAGCGCCACCCGGTTCCATGTGTTGATCGTGCAGATCAGGGCGAGCACCTGGGCCAGTTCCCGCTCGTCGAACAGTGCGGCGGCCCGCGCGTACACGTCGTCCGGGACGCCGGCGTCGGCGATGAGGGTCACCGCGTCCGTGAGGGCGAGAGCCGCCTGCTCCCGCTCGGTGAAGAAGTGACGGGCCTCGCGCCACACCGCGACCATGTGCAGCCGGTCCTCGCTCTCGCCGGCCTTGCGGGCGTCGCCCGTGTGCATGTGCAGGCAGTACGCGCAGTGGTTGAGGTGCGAGGAGCGGATCTGGATCAGCTCGACGAGGGCCGGGTCGATGCCGTCGCGGGCAGCGGCGTCGAAGGCGATGAGGGCCCGGAAGGCCTTCGGGGCCGACGCGCCGAACTCCAGCCGGGCGGACGTCGGGTGGGTGCTGCTCGTGTTCGTGGTCGTCGTCATGCCCTTCAACCTACGAGCCGGAAAGACCCGCTGTAGGGTGCACTTCCATGGTGGAATCGTGGGTCAATTCCGCGGAGCGGATCGGGTCCGACCTGCATCTGGAGCTGATCGGGCCGGGTGGCCGGCGGGCGGCGCTGATCCGGGCCCTGCGCGAGGCCGTACGCAGTGGGCGGCTCGCCCCGGGCGCGCGGCTGCCGCCGTACCGCTCGCTCGCGGCGGACCTCGGCGTCGCCCGCAACACGGTGGCGGACGCGTACGCTGAACTCGTCGCGGAGGGCTGGCTCACCGCCCGGCAGGGCTCCGGCACCCGGGTCGCGGAGCGCGCCGAGCCGCTGCGGCCCGCCGCTCGCGTACCCAAGAAGGCACCATCACGCGCGCATGGCCCCCGGCACGATCTGACGCAGGGCACGCCGGACGTCTCGGCGTTCCCGCGCACCGCCTGGCTGGCCTCCTACCGGCGGGCCCTGCAGCAGGCGCCCAGCGAGGTGTTCGGGCCGGGCGACCCCGCCGGCCGGCCGGAACTGCGGGAGGCGCTCACCGAGTACCTGGCACGCGCGCGTGGCGTGCGGACCGAGCCGGGCCGGATCGTGATCTGCTCCGGCTTCGCGCACGCGCTGCGGCTGCTGTTCGGCGGCGGCGTCCTGCGCGGCCCCCTGGCGGTGGAGGCGTACGGGCTCGGTTTCCACCGGCAGGTCCTGGCCGCGGCCGGGGTCCGGACGGTACCGCTCCCCCTCGACGAACACGGCGCGCTGATCGACCGGTTGGAGCGCGAGCGGGCCGTGCTGCTCACGCCGGCGCACCAGTTCCCGACCGGCGGCCCGCTGCACCCCACGCGCCGGGCCGCCGTCATCGACTGGGCACGCGCGCGGGACGGTCTGGTCCTGGAGGACGACTACGACGGGGAGTTCCGCTACGACCGCAAGCCGGTCGGCGCCGTCCAAGGGCTCGACCCCGAACGCGTGATCCACATCGGCTCGGTCAGCAAGAGCCTGTCGCCGGCGGTGCGGCTGGGCTGGATGGTGCTTCCGGAGCGGTACGTCGAGGCCGTCCTGGCCGCCAAGGGCGAGCGCGAGGCGTGGGCGAGCGTCCTCGACCAGCTGAGCCTCGCGGACTTCATCGCTTCGGGGTCGTACGACCGGCATGTACGCCGGATGCGGCAGCGCTACCGCGGTCGCCGGGACCGGCTCGTCGCGGCGCTCGCCGAGCACGCGCCGCATATCGAGGCCACCGGCATCGCGGCCGGGCTGCACGCCGTGCTGCGGCTGCCGCCCGGCACCGAGGCGTCCGCGGTCAAGGCCGCCGCCTGGCAGGGCATCGCCCTCGACGGCCTCGCCGCGTTCCGGCACCCGGAGACGGACATGCCGGTCGGCGACGGGCTCGTCGTGGGGTACGCGACCCCCTCCGAGCACGCCTACGGGTCGGCCCTGGAGGCGCTGTGCGGTGCGCTGCCGCCGCCCTGACCGGCCCAGGCGCCTCCGTGAGCGCTACGGCTTGCGCCCCACCGCCCCGTACCCCGGGATCACCCCGTCGTCCTGCCCGGGCACGGGCTCGCCCGGCTCTGGGTGCCAGCGGTGGGGCACCTCGACACCGGGCTCGACGAGGTCGAGGCCGTCGAAGAAGCGGGTGAACTCCTCGCGGGAGCGCAGGGCGAGGGTGACGCCGGCGGCGCGCAGCTTCTCGGTGGCCGCCTTCGACTCCTCCTGGGTGAAGTCGGCGGTCGCCTTCGATTCCTCCGGGGTGAAGTCGGCGGTCGCGTGGGTCATCACCAGGTAGCTGCCGGAGGGCAGTTCGGCGAGCAGCCGCCGGACCAGGTGGTGGGCGCCGTCCTCGTCGGAGACGAAGTGCAGCAGCGCGACGAACGACAGCGCGACGGGCCGGGCGAAGTCCAGAACCTTGCGCGCGCCCTCCAGGATGGCGTCCGGGTCACGCACGCCGGCCTGGAGGTACTCGGTCACGCCCTCGTCCGTGCCGCGCAGCAGGGCCGCCGCGTGGGCCAGGACGACGGTGTCGTTGTCGCAGTAGACGACCCGGGCGCCGGGCACGGTCTGCTGGGCGATCTGGTGGAGGTTGGGCTCGGTCGGGATGCCGGTGCCGATGTCCAGGAACTGCCGTACGCCGCTGCCGGCCAGCGGGTGGCCCGGTGCATGAACGCGCGGTTGACCCGGGCCATCACCGGCACCCGCGGGTCGAGGGTGAGCATCTGCCGGCCCATCGCCTCGTCGACCGGGTGCTTGTCCTTGCCTCCGAGGTACCAGTCGTACATCCGCGCGGGATGGGGTCTGGTCGTGTCGATCCGGACGGCCGACGCGGGGTCCTGCCCGGTCATGAGGCGCTCCGTAAGGCACAGGGGGTGGTCGATTCAGCACCAGTTGTTCAAGGCCGGCGTAGGAAGTCGAGCGGTAGCAAGGGCAGTCACGTCAGGACAGCAGGAAGTCCGCCTCCCCCGACTTCGCCCCCTCGATGAAGGCCGTCATCTCGTCGCTGGTGTAGATCAGCGCGGGGCCGTCGGGGTCGGTGGACTGCCGGAGGGCGATCCGGCCGTCGGCGAGTTTCATCGCCTCCAGGCAGTTGCCTCCGTTTCCGCCGCTCCACGGCTTGTGCCAGCCTTCGCTGCCCAAGTCACGCGCGGGCATGCCGTTGTAGACGTGTTTGCGCGGCTTGATGCGATCCATTCACAGCTCCTTGCGGAGGTCCCGGAGGATCTCCTTCGTGCGATGTGCCGTAGCGGCCTGCGCCGCCATGCGGTCCATGACCTCCAGGTGGGTCGCCACCTCGGTGCGCGCGTCGAGATAGACCGCGCCGGTCAGGTACTCGCTGTAGACCATGTCCGGCAGTTCGGGCATGGCGAATCGGAACAGCACGAACGGCCCGTAGGTCCCCGGGTGCGGCCCCTGAGCGAACGGGGCGATCTGCAGCGTCACATTGGGCAGCTTCGTCGCGTCGAGCAGCTTGTCGATCTGGGCGCGCATCACCTCCGGGCCTCCGGCCGGGCGACGCAGCGCAGTCTCGTCCATCACGACCCACAGCCGGGGCGCGTCCTCGCGGGTGAGCAGGTCCTGGCGCTGCATGCGCAGGGCGACATGGCGCTCGATGTCCTCGGGCCGGGTCTGGCCGATGGCGCCGGACCGGAGCACCCCGCGCGCGTAGTCCTCGGTCTGCAGCAGCCCGGGGACGAAGTGGGGCTCGTAGCTGCGGATGACGCTCGCCGCGCCTTCCAGGCTCACGTACATCGAGAACCAGCCGGGCAGGATGTCGTGGAAACGCTGCCACCAGCCGGGCCGGTTGGCTTCCTCGGCCAGTCGGACGAAGGCCTCGGCCTCCTCGTCGGAGATTCCGTAGGCCTTGAGGAGCAGTTGCAGATAGGGGATTTTGAGCGTGACCTCGGCCATCTCCATACGGCGGACCGTGGCGGGGGCGACGCGGAGGATGCGCGCGGCCTCCTCACGCTTCATGCCCGCGCGTTCCCGCAGGTCCAACAGGCGTCGGCCGAGCACGACCTGACCGACCGTCGGTGCGGACCGCGGTTCACTCACGCTCCACCTCCACGAAAAGTTCTGACGAGCCGGCCACAAAGGAACGCTGACAGCCCGGCGGCGCCATTCGAGGACCTTTCGAAGAAACCCATCCGAACAAACGTTTCGAACGAACCTTCGACGATCTCAACTGGCGCCGCGCGGGGTGCTGTTGCGAGCAGTGTGCCACGGCCTTCCAGACCGTCACACAGCACTCTGCAATTTTCAGAGTGACACTTGCCAAGTGTTCACGGCGGGGCGATAGTGGCAAGCGTGATTCCGTCCGCGCCCTTAGGAACAGACGCCGCCGCCGGCCCTCCCGGGCTTGGCGCCGCCACGGAAGAGGCCTCCCTCGGGGCCGCTGCCGGGCGCCGGTTCCGTTTCGAGCTGGCCGCACATTCGGGTTCTCCCGCCCAGGCCAGACGCCTGACACGGGCCCGGCTGACCGGCTGGTCGGTGTGCGAGGACACGTGCGACAGCGCGGCTCTGGTCGTTTCCGAGCTGGTCACCAACGCCATCGTGCACACGGCGAGCACCCACATAGTGTGCGAGCTGCACGACGGTGACGACCTGGTGCGGATAGCCGTGCGCGACGAGGGCTGCGCCCCTGGCCAGCCGCACGCCGCGAGCCGGACCCGGCCCGAAGAGGAGCACGGGAGGGGACTGCTTCTCGTCGACGCCCTCTGCCACTCCTGGGGCGCCCAGGAGGACGGCCCCGGACTGCTGGTCTGGGCGGAGCTGCCGCGCACGGCGGACACCTCGCACGAGCCGGACGGACCTCGGGGCGACCTGGGCTGGGGCGCCCGCCCCAAGCGCGGCCCGTCGGACGACCCGGACGACGGGGACGGGACCCACCAGGCCCGCCACGCCCGGGCCACCCCTGAGGTTCCCCCGCAGGAGCGCCGCCGAGAGCGGGGGAACGCATGAGTCCCGCGCGGGCAGGCATCGTGCTGAACCTGGACACGCTGGTGCGCGTCCGGCGCGGGCTGCGGACGTCCGGCCCGGCCCTGCGGCTGCCGGTGCCCGACGGCATGACCGCCCCGCTCGGCTGCGACGCGGTCGCGGTCCCCGCCCACGTCGGGCCGCTGATCATGCCCCGGCTGCCCCGAGTGGGCTGCGTCTACGCGGATGAAACGCACTGGTGGTGGCTGGTGCCGTCCGACTCCGACCACGCCCTGGAGTGGCCCGCCCCGGCGCGGTACGTCACCGGCGCGGTCGTGCCGGACCTGCTGGAGGTCCCCGACCTGATCCACCGCCCGGACGGCACGCTTCCGTACACCCCGCCCATCCCCCTCTACCTGGCACTGTGCCGCGCGACGGGGACGGCCCCGGCCTGGTCGCGTCCGGTCAGCGCGTAGGCAACGCCCGGCCTCTCCCGGCTCCCGGCTCCCGGCTCCCGGCTCCCGGCTCCCGGCTCCCGGCTCCCGGCTCCCGGCTCCCGCGAACGACCGACCTACGTACAAGGAGCCCCGGCCAGGCGAACGACGACCCGGTCTACCCACACCCACACCCATCACCCCCCCAGCCCCAGCCCCAGTCCCAGTCCCCGTCCCACCGAACGACCGGTCTCCGCACTCCGGCCCGCACACACCACCCCTCACCACCCCGCACCCCCCGCGCCGCCCCGCACCTCCTCCCGGCCAGGTCGTGCGCCCGCGCGCATCCGGCGCCCCGGGCTGCGCCCTGCCCGGGGCGGGTTCCGCCCCGCAATAGTGGGCCGCTCACGGGCGGGGCACGAGGCGGGGAGGTCGGTCGACGGTGGGGAAAAAGCGGACCGCGCCGGAGGTGTCCGAGTCGGAGCGGCTGCTGTTCGGCGGCCCGCTGCGCTACGACATGGGCTGGAACCAGCACGCCGACGCGTTCCTGGAGCTGAACTTCCGCGCCATGATCACCCGGCTGCCGTCCCTGCTCGCGTCCAGCCTCCGGCTCGCCCGGCAGGCCGACCGGGGTGCGGCGCGGATCGTGCTGGCCGCCGAGGCGGGCCGGGGTGTGGCGCAGGCGGTGGCCCTACTCGCCGTCAACAGCGTGCTGGCCGGGCTGATGAGCGGCGGCCCGATCGACGACCGGCTGCGCGGAGCCGCCCCCGCCCTGGCCACGGTGGCCGTCGTGATGTTCCTCGCGGCCCTGCTGCGGGCCGCGAGCACCTACGCCACCGGCCGGCTGGAGCCCAAGGTCGAGCGGGTGGCGACCGAGCGGTACCTGGAGCGGGCCGCGGCCGTCGAGCTGGCCGCGATCGAGGACCACGCCTTCCACAAGCTGCTGGACACCGCGCAGTACGGCGCCGCCTCGGCGCGCCGGATGATCTCCTACGGGACCCGCGTGATCAACGCGATGATCTCGCTGGTCGCGGCGGCGGGCGTGCTGACCGTGCTGCACCCTGCCCTGCTGCCGCTGCTGGTGACGATGACCCTCCCGAGCGCCTGGAGCGCGCTGACCGTCGCCCGGCGGCGCTACGAGTCCTTCCACGCCTGGGTGCAGCACGCCCGGGCCGGGCGGCTGCTCGGCAACCTGCTGATCGAGCCCGAGGCGGCTCCCGAGATCCGGGTGCACGGGGTCGGCTCCTTCCTGCTGCGGCACTTCCGCGCGATGTCGGAGACGGCCGAGGCCGAGCAGGCCCGCCTGGCCAAGCTCGCCGCCCGTACGGGCCTGATCGCGGCGGCGTGGACGGGCCTGGCGACGGTGGCGACGTACGCGACGCTGGGCGGGCTGCTGCTGGCGGGGGCGATGGCCCTGTCGGTCGCAGGGACGGCCGTGATCGCGATCCGGACCGGCTCGCAGAGCCTCGACACGCTCGTGGTGGAGGTCAACGCGCTGCACGAGGAGGCGCTCTTCGTCGGGGACCTGCACCGGCTGTACACCGAGGCGGACCAGTGGGCGATCCCGGCGGGCGGTGTGGCGCTGCCGGAGGATCCGCAGGAGATCCGCTTCGAGAACGTCACGTTCCGCTACCCGGGCGACTCCGCCCGCCCCGCTCTCGACGACGTGACACTGAGCCTGCCGCTGGGCCGGATCGTGGCCCTGGTCGGCGAGAACGGCTCCGGCAAGACGACCCTGGTCAAGCTGCTCGCCGGGCTCTACACGCCGGAGCAGGGGCGGATCCTGTGGGACGGCGTGGACGCGGCGACCGCGGACCGGCACCGGCTGGCCGAGCGGATCGCGATGGTGGCGCAGGACTTCAAGCGGTGGCCGTTCACGGCCCGGGTCAACGTGGCCTTGGGGCGTTCCTCGATGCCCGTGTGCGAGGAACGGCTGGGTGCGGCGGTCGCCGACGCGGGGGCGGAGACGGTGATCGCGGACCTGCCGCGCGGACTGGACACCTTGCTCGCCCGCAACTTCAGCGGCGGTCACGAACTGTCGGGCGGCCAGTGGCAGCGGCTGGGCATCGCCCGGGCGGCCTACCGCAGGGGCCGCATCCTGATCGTGGACGAGCCGACGGCGGCCCTGGACGCCCGGGCCGAGCTGGAGGTCTTCGAGCGGATCCGCGCCCTGGCCGACAGCGGCCAGACGGTCGTACTGATCACGCACCGGCTGGCGTCCGTACGGCACGCGGACCTGGTGCACGTCCTGGACCAGGGCCGGCTCGTGGAGTCCGGGACACCGGAGGAGCTGCTGGCCACCGGTGGCGTCTACGCCGAGCTGTACGCGCTCCAGGCGGAGCAGTTCGCCTCGTCGCCCGCGCCGGTCAGGAAGGTGCCGGCGCCGAAGGCGGGCTGAAGGCACACGTCAGGCGGTGGCGCCTGACGGCACACGTCAGGCGGTGGCGTCGGCCACGTCCCCACTGCGCACGATCACCAGGAACATGTCCGTGGCCAGGTCCATGACGACCTCGGCGGGCAGGCCTTCGCTTCGCCGTGCCTGCGCGAATTCCTCCGCAGGCCAGGAGCCACGCGGCCCACCGGCGGGAAAGCGTTCGAGCACCGTTCGCCCGTTCACCCTGCACCTCCATGTAGCGCTGTACTCGTAGAGTTAAACGCCAACCATGGGGTGAACGGCTCGCGAAGTGACGGTACTGAGACGTAGTTGACACGCGTTCACCGCCAAGTGTGACCAACTTCTCAGCCTCTTGGCCTATGTGTTCACTTTCCGTATCAGTCGTCGTACTCATCGTGATATCGGATGCGCTCACTTCCCGCAGGCGCCCCAAAGGCCGACGCGCGCCCCTCGGGTTCCTCCCACTCCTCCTGGCGGCCCAGCGCGGTGAGGTCCAGCAGGCTGGTGGTCGAGCCCAGGCCGTCGAGGCCGCGCCCGTACGCCGAGTAGGTGTGGAAGACCCGGTCGCGGTCCCGGAGGA
Organism: Streptomyces qaidamensis; assembly: GCF_001611795.1. NCBI lineage: Bacteria > Bacillati > Actinomycetota > Actinomycetes > Kitasatosporales > Streptomycetaceae > Streptomyces > Streptomyces qaidamensis. The sequence goes on from NZ_CP015098.1 coordinate 2,320,784, forward strand.
AGCAGCTGAGGCCGGGCCGCTCGACGAGTTCGCCCTCACGCTCCAGAGTCACCTCGAAGTCACGGTTGAAGTCGCAGGCGTGCGACGAGTACCAGGGCAGCGTCCAGCCCATCCGCGCCTTGAACGGCAGGATCCTCGGGTAGGGCGCGCGGGACACGGCCGCGAACGACGTTTCACGGGCCTGAAGATGAGCGAGATGCCCTATTTGATCCAGGAATGCGGAGCAGCTGCGGCAGCCCGCGTCCCACTCGGGCGCGAACATGAAGTGGTAGACGACGAGCTGGCGCCGGTCCTCGAACAGGTCGAGCAGAGTGGCCTTGCCGTCCCCGCCCTCGAAGACGTACTCCTCGCCGACCTCCACCATGGGCAGTCCGCGCCGCTCGGCGCTGAGCGCGTCCCGTGCGCGGGTGGCAGCCTTCTCCTTGAGCAGCAGTTCCGCGCGGGCCGCGCGCCACTCGCCGCGCGAGACGATCTCCGGAAGCGACATGGGCCCTCCTGTGACAACGGTCCGTCCGGGGTGGTGACCGGCGGGAGGGACGGAACTCATCGCCGTCCGGCGGAATTTCCCGGAACGGCCACAAGCCCCCCGCAGCGCGTGCCGTCAGGTGTCGTACCGCTGGATGCGCCGGCCGTGGCTGCGGTCGACGAGTGCGGGCAGGCGCTCCCCCAGCTCCCGTACCACCGCCGGCACGTCGATCGTCAGGAGCTCCCGGTCGCGCATCAGGATCCGTCCGTCGACGATCGTGGTGCGGACGTCCGCGGAGCGGGCGCTGTGCACGAGGGTGGCGGCCAGGTCGTGGACGGGCTGGGTGTGCGGCCCGGTGAGGTCGACCAGGACGATGTCGGCCCGCCGGCCGGGTGCGATGCTGCCGGCGCTGTCCCCGAGACCCACGGCACGGGCGCTCTGCAGCGTGGCGTGGTGCAGGGCCTGCCGGGAGGTCAGCCGGCGCGGGTCGCCCTCGGCCGACTTCTGCACCAGCGCGGTGAGGGCCATGGACTCCCACACGTCGAGGCTGTTGTTGGAGGCGGCGCCGTCGGTGGCGAGTCCCACGTCGACGCCGATGTCGCGCAGGGCGCGGACCGGTGTGGTGTCGGGCCAGGCGAACTTGAGGTAGCCGCGGGGCGCGGTGGCGACGGCGGTGCGGCCGTCCGCCTGCTCCAGGAGGGGGAGGTCGCTGTCGACGATGCCGGTGCCGTGGGCGAGGAGCAGGTCCGTGTGGAGGAGGGTGGTGCGTTCCAGGACCTCGATCGGGGTGACGCCGTGGCGGGCAAGACTGGTCTCGGTCTGGTCGCGGTTCTCGGCGGCGTGGAGGTGCACGGGCAGGCCGTGCGCGCGGGCGAGCTGGGCGGTGGCGGCGAGGTCGGTGTCGTCCACCGTGTAGGGGGCGTGCGGCGCGAGCGCGGTGGTGATCCGGCCGTCGGCCGCTCCGCGGTGGCGCAGCGCGAACTCCAGCGACCGCTCCCGGCCTTCGGGCCCCTGCGAGGAGAAGAAGGCCTCGCCGAGCAGCGCCCGCATGCCGGATTCCGTGACCACCCGGGCCACCGCGTCCATGGCGAAGTAGTGGTCGGCGAAGCAGGTGACGCCCGCCCGGATCATCTCGGCGCAGGCGAGCCGCGCCCCCAACTCGACGTCCGTCGCCGTGAGGTTGGACTCGACGGGCCAGACGACGTCGTTGAACCACTCCTCGGTGGGGAGGTCCTCGGCGAGTCCGCGCAGCGCGACCATCGGCGCGTGCGTGTGGCAGTTGATCAAGCCGGGCAGGGCGACCTGGCCGGCGGCGTCGATCCGCTCGGCGGCGGGCAGGTCCGCGGCCTGCGCGGTGGTCGTGACGGCCTCGACGATCCCGCCCCGCACGACGACCGCGGCGTCCTCCGCGAACCCGATCCGCTCTTGATCGTCGTGCACGAGGACCGTACATGCGCTGATGATGAGCTCGGCGGGATCGTCCGCGGCAGAAGGCGTCATCACGCCAACGTACGACGGCGTCGTAGGGCGGCATGAGCCGAACCGCACATCCCGTCACGGCTCTGTCGCGGGGCGGGCCGGGCGCGCACCCTGGCCTCACCACCCCGTCTGTCGGCTTCTGAAAGGAGCCCGGCATGCTCCTCGGCACCTGGAACCTGGAGAACCTCTACCGGCCCGGCGGCCCGTACGGCCCGCCGGACGAGGCCGGCTACGAAGCGAAGCTCGCCGCGCTCGCCGCCGTGATCACGGAGCTCGATCCGGCCCTGCTCGGCGTGCAGGAGGTCGGCGACCCCGAGGCCCTGAAGGACCTGGCCGGGATGCTCGACGACGACTGGCACGTCGCCCTGTCCGAGCATCCGGACAGCCGGGGCATACGGGTCGGGTTCCTGAGCCGTACGCCGCTGACGGTGGTGGCCGACACGCGGGCGTTCCCGGCGGAGCTGCGTCCCGTCCAGGCGGACGATGCGGGGCTGACGGCGGGGCAGGCGGGGCGGGGCGTCCTGGCCGTTGAGATCGAGGGCGGGGACGGACTGCTGCGCGTGGCCGTCTGCCATCTGAAGTCGAAGCTGCTGTCGTATCCGGACGGCCGGTTCCAGCCGCGCGACGAGGGCGAACGGGCCCGCTACGGCGCCTACGCCCTGTACCGGCGGGCCGCCGAGGCGACGGCGCTGCGCGCGCTCGCGGACGCGTTGCTGGCCGGTGACGGGCAGGAGCGGGACGTGGCGATACTGGGCGACCTGAACGACGAGGTGCAGGCGGCGACCACGCAGATCCTGCTCGGCCCACCCGGCTCGGAGATCGGCACCCCGGGCTACGACCGGCCCGACCGGGGCGACGCGACGCGGCTGTGGGACGTGGCCCCGCTCATCCCGCCCGGGCAGCGCTGGTCCCGGGTGAACTCCGGGCGGCGCGAGCTGATCGACCACGTGCTGCTGAGCCACCGTCTGGTGCACCGGACGACGGCGGCGGGCACGGGCCTGCCGGGCGAGGGCCCGCCCGGCCTGCCGTCGGTCGGCCCCGATCCCGCGGAGCGCCGCGGCGAGCCCGGGTCGGACCACGCTCCGGTGTGGGTACGGGTCGGCGGCTGAGCGGGTTGGGTTGACAGTGCCAGTGCCGGAGGGCCTGCTGCGAGCAGGGCGCCGAGGAGCGGCAGGCCGACGGCGACACCGGGAGGGCGGGCACGACGGCGCGGGCGGGTAAGGGCCGGCCGCCGCGGGCGGGTAAGGGCCAACCGACGCGGACGGGTAAGGGCCAACCGACGCGGACGGGTAAGGGCCAACCGACGCGGACGGGTAAGGGCCAACCGACGCGGGCCGGGTGAGGGCCAGGCGGTGGCCGGGTGGGGGCTAGCCGGCGAGGGGTGTCCGGGGCGGTGGCTGTAGTCCCACCCTCTCGCCCCGGCGGGCGAGTTCGGTGAGGACGGCCGCGAGGCGTTCCTCGTGGCGAGTCCCGAGCCGGCCCGTGTCGTCGAGGTGCACGGCGCAGGCGGTCGTGGTGTCGACAAGGCGTTCGAGGAGGTCGGCCACCTCGTCCGCGCCCTCGGTGTGCCGGGCGAGAGCGGGCAGCTCGTGTGCGGAGAGGGAGATGGCCGAGCGGGCCTCGGCCAGGGTGCGGTAGGCCTCGCGGCGCAGGGTCCAGCGGGTGGCGCGGTGGCCGGAGGGGGTGCCCGAGGTCCCGATGCGGGGGGCGTCGGCCTCGTCGAGGACGTGCGTGAGGTAGGCGTGCGCGGCGTCGCTCGCCGCCCTGAGCCGGGCGCGCACTCCCCCGCCGTGCTGTCCGGGCATCGGCAGGTGCCCGACGATCAGCACGATCGCGCAGGCCAGCAGCGTCTCGCCGATCCGGCCGGCGGAGGCCTGGGGCTCGCCGCCGACCATGACGAGCGCGAGGACCAGGACGGTGGCGACGGCGGTCTGGGCGGCGAAGTGGCGGGTGGCCACGGGTATGAGCGCGCCGCTGAGGGCGACGAGCGCGATGAGCCCTTCCGGGCGGGGCAGGACCGCGGCGAGCGCCGCGAAGAGCAGCGCCCCGAGGACGGTCCCGGCGGCCCGGTTCAGCACCCGCGAGGCCAGCGGCCCCAGGTCGGGCTTGACCAGGAACACGGCGGTGGCGGGCAGCCAGTACCAGTGCTCGTGCTGCCCGTACCACTGGCTCCGGTGCAGGGCCTGGGCGACCGCCGAGCTGGCGCCGAAGCAGAGGGCGACGCGGAACCCGTACTCGCGCCCGGCACTGCCGAAGGCCGCGCGCAGCCGGTCCCCGGCGCTCCTGGGCCGCGTGTGCAGATCACCACCCCGCCCCTGGTCGAACACCTCGGCGGCGTGCAGGAGGGCGTCGTCGAGGGCGCGCAGGGCGGGTGCCGAACGGGACGGGGCGGGCAGCGGCCCGGTGTGGGTGTTGCCGCGCACGGCGGCGGCGAGCCGCCGGGGGCCTTCGGAGGCCCGCTCGGCGATGGGCTCCTCGGCCCAGGCCAGCGCGGTGGCGGCCTCGGCGAGGGGCAGGGCAGCGGCGTACTGCGCGTGCAGGCGCCGCTCGGTGGAGGACGAGGCGTACCTCCGCAGCCGGGGCCCGGCGAGGGCGTCCTGCGCGTGGTCGAGGGCGGCGGTCAGGGCGGCCCGGCGGCGGATGGCGTCCGGCCCGCCGACGGCGTCGAGCAGTTCGGCGACGGCCTCGTACACACGGACCACGGCCGCGCGCTCCCCGTCGAAGCGGAAGTCACCGGGGAGGGAGCCGGGCGTGGGCAGGACGAGCCGCAGCACGAGCAGCCAGCCCGCCCCGGCGAGATAGGCGAGCGCCCGCTCCCAGCCCGGCTCGGGCAGGGGCATCCCGGCGCCGATCGCCGCGCCGACCAGCAGCTGCGTCCCGACTGCGGAGGCGACGGGCCCGACGGCGCTCATCCCTCCGGCGACGAGCCCGACGGCCGTGAGGACCACGGTGAGCACGACCGCCCCGGTCTCCTGCCCGGTGTAGGTCCCGATCACGAGCCCCAGGGCACCGCCCAGGGCGGGTACTCCGATCCGCTTGACCGAGACGCGCCGGCTCCCGGGCCGGTCGTTGATCCCGGCCAGCATGGCGGCGACGGCGGCGACGACGCCGAGGGAGGTGAGACCGGTCTGCACGGCCACGAGCAGCAACGGCCCGGCCGACAGGGCCCCCCGCGTCACCGCGCTCCAGGGCACCGGCCCCCGCTGTGCGCTCAGGGCGTGCGCGAGCCAGGGCGGCAGATGCGGGGCGATGCGGCGGGACACGGGGCTCCTGTCGTCTCGACGAGGGCAGGGGAAAGCCTTCGGGCGACGGCGGCCGGGGCGGGGTGTGGCTGCCCACGGTAGGCGGGGTTCCTGGAGGATAGGTTTCCGGAACGTGTCGGACCGCTGGGAACCGGCGTTCTTTATGTACGCAATCCGGAATGTACGCAATCCGGAAACGAGCCCGGCAACCTTTCTGGCCCCGGCGACCACTGGTGAGTCGTGAGCGCGCGTTCTCCTGAACCACGCAAGGACTCGAAGGACTCATCCGTGGCATCCGCATCTCATCGCCGTCCCCTCCGAAAGCGGCGCACGGCCCTCGTCTGGACCGTCGCCGTGGCGGCCGTGGGACTCCTCGTCTCGCTCGTGATCGCCCTGCGCCCGGGCGGCGAGCCGGACACGGTACGGACGGCCGCCGGGACGGCCGCCACCCGCCCGAGCGTCTCGCCGACGACACACAAGCCCACACCGGCACCCAAGCCCTCGACACCCTCCCCGGCTCCGAAGCGCACCCCGGCCGCCGCGGCCTCCGCGACCACCCCGCCGGCGCGGCCCTCGCCCGTCACCACCCGATCGCCCGCGCCGCGTCCGGCGTCGGGCACCGCGCCCCTGGCGGGACGGATCAAGCCCGGAACCACCTACACGGGCGTCGCCACCCACTACGACGCGAAAGACGGTGACGGCGCCTGCCTGTACGGCCCGAGCCCCGACCTCATGGTCGCGGCGATGAACCACACCGACTACGAGACGTCCCAGGCGTGCGGGGCGTACATCCTGGTCCGCGCCGCAAGCGGAGCCTCCGTCACCGTCCGGGTCACCAACGAGTGCCCGCTGCCCTGCGCCCCCGGGCAGCTCGACCTCAGCAAGGAGGCCTTCGCGAAGCTCGCCGGTCTGTCCGCGGGACGGATACCGATCACCTGGAGCCTGCTGAGCCCCGCCACGTCCGACACGGTCTCGATCCGCTACAAGACCGGCTCCAGCCGCCACTGGTGCGGCATCCAGGCACTCGGCCACCGCAACCCGCTGGCCCGGCTGGAGGTCAGGACCGGCGGCGGCTGGAGCCGGTTGACGCGTACCGAGTACAACTACTTCCTCTCCCCCGACGGCACCGGCTGCGGCGGCTCCCTCAGGCTCACCGACATCTACGGCGAACAGCTCACCGTCGACGGCCTCGCGATCCGCCCGGACACCGTCCAGCCGACCCGCGTGCAGTTCACCCGGCGGTGACGGCGCGCACGGCCCGGGCGAGGAGCGTCTCCGCGTCGGTGACGGCCCGGGTGAGCGCGGCCGGACCGTCCGGGAGGTTCCGCACGAGCGTGTCCACCTCCTGGAGTCCCGCCCGCGCCAGCAGCCCCTTGTCGTTCGTGACCCACTCCCCGCGCGCCGCCCAGCACCGCGTGTGCGCTCTGGGTCGCGGCGAGAGCGATCGCGCCCGCGACCTGGGTGACGGCGTTCTTCGGGGCGTGGCCGGCCTTGGCGTAGGCGAGGCCGGCCGCGGCCATGCCGTGCCAGTGCGCCGGGGCGGTGACGCGCAGCGCCGGCGGATAGGCGCCCGGACGCGGCAGTTCGCCCCGCAGCACCTGGTTGATCGCGAGTTCGGCGACGAGGAGGTAGGTCGGGATGCCGGCCAGGTGGAACATGAGGGGCTCGACGCGGAAGCGACCCTGTTCCGCCTCGGCCCGTTCGTGTTCGACGACGGCCAGGTCGCGGTAGTGGACGTCCACCCTCCTGCCCTCGATCGTCAGCCAGGCGCCCGAGTTGAACACGCCGCCGCCCCAGGCGCCGGTCTCGCAGACCTCGCCCTCCCAGCCGACCGCGCGGAGATCGGCCGGGTCGAAGGCGCCGCGGTAGTAGACCGCCAGATCCCAGTCGCTGTCGGGCCGTTCGGCGCCCAGGGCCCGGGAGCCGCCGAGGGCGACGGCCTCCACGGCGGGCAGGGCGGCGAGGCGGTCGGCGGTGGTGGCGAGGAAGGTGTGGTCCGGGGCGGTGGGCACGGCTGGCTCCTGGGCAGACGGGCGGTCCGGGATGTGTAGGGGGCTGGGCGGACGGGTCCGGGGATGCGTAGGGGGCTGGGCGGACGGGTCCGGGGATGCGTAGGGAGCTGAGCGGACGGGTCCGGGGATGCGTAGGGAGCTGAGCGGACGGGTCCGGGGATGCGTAGGGAGCTGAGCGGACGGGTCCGGGAAGCGTAGGGGGGCGCCCCCGTCGCCGGGAACCGAAATACGGGTGCGTACGCGTGCCGGGGCCCCCATGATCGGTGGGTTGCCCTGTCGCCGCCCGCAGATCGGAGACCGCACGTGATCCGCCGCGTCACCGTCCCAACTCTCTTCCCGCCTCCCACCTACTCCCACGCGTCCGTCGTAGAGGCCGGCACGCGGCTGGCGTTCCTCGCCGGTTCCGTACCGCTGGGCCCCGACGGCGCACTGGTCGGGCCGGGGGATCCGGTGCGGCAGGCCGAGCAGGTCATCGCCAACCTGCGGGAGCAGCTGGACGCCGTCGGGAGCGATCTGGCGCATGTCGTGGCGACCGACGTGTACGTGGTGAGCGGTGAACCGGCCGTACTGTCCGCCGTCTGGAGCGTGGTCGAGGCGTCCGGCCTCAGTGCGGGTCCGCATGCCTCGACGCTGATCGGCGTGGCGTGCCTCGGGTACACGGGACAACTGGTGGAGATCACGGCGACAGCCGTCGTTCCCGAGTAGGCGAGGACCGCCATGTTGATCGAGCACCGCGGGCGGCGCCCCGTCGTCCCCGATTCCGCGTACGTCGCCCCGACGGCCGTCCTGTGCGGGGCCGTGGTCCTCGGTGAGCGCAGCCGGGTGCTGCACGGGGCCGTGCTCACCGCTGAGGACGGCGAAGTGCGGGTCGGGGCGGACGTCGTCGTGATGGAGAACGCGCTGGTGCGGGGGCGGTCCGCGCACCCCGCCGTGATCGGTGACGCGGTGCTGGTCGGTCCGCACGCCCATGTCAACGGGGCGACCCTGGAGGACGAGGTCTTCGTGGCCACGGGTGCCTGCGTCTTCCCGGGCCGTCGCGGGCGCCGGTTCGGAGCTGCGCATCCACAGCGTGCTGCACGTCAACTCCGTGCTGCCGCCCGGCACCGTCCTGGCCATCGGCTGGATCGCGGCGGGCGCGCCCCGGGCCCGGCTCTTCGCCCCCGGGGAGCACGACGAACTCTGGCAGATCCAGGAGGCGCTGGACTTCCCCGGCACGGTGTACGGCATCCCGCGGGGCACGTCGATGCGGGAGGTGATGGCCCGGCAGGTGGGGTTCTACGGGGCCCATCACGACGACGTCACCCTCGACGGCCCGGCATGAGCTACCGCCCCGCGGGCCTGCCCCACGCCCTCGGTTTCACGAGCGGCTCGGCGTAGCTCCCCACCCGGCTCGTGGTCAGCCCCAGTGCCACCAGGGACTCCGCCAGTTTGACCGCCGCACCGACCCCGTCGACGACCGGCAGGCCCAGCTTCTCCCCGACAACCCGTTGCAGCCCCGTCATGCCGGCGCAGCCGAGGACGAGCACCTCTGCCCCGGCCGCGCAGGCCCGTTCGGCGGCGGCCAGGAACGCCGTCTCGGTGCGTTCGTCGTCGCCGAGGTCGAGCACGTTCAGGCCCGTTCCGACGATGGCCGCGCAGTTCCGCGCCACGCCCGCCGTCTCCAGGCTGTCCTCGATCTGGCCGCACGAGCGCTCCAGCGTGGTCACGACGCCGTAGCGGCGGCCCAGCAGGCAGGCGAGGTGCGCGGCGGCCTCGGTGATGTCGACGACCGGCACGTCCACCAGTTCCCGCACGCCCTCCCTGCCGTGCTCCCCGAATCCGGCCATGACCACGGCGTCGTACGGCGCTCCGTCATAGGTCCGCAGAGTGTCCAGGACGGCCGCGGCGGACAGGTAGCTGTCGAGCCAGCCCTCCGCCGACGCCGGCCCCCAGGCGGGAGTCAGTCCGGTCACGGTGGTGCCCGGACCTGCGGCGGCCCGGGCACCTCGTACGATCTCCTCGGTCATCTCCTGCGTGGTGTTGCAGTTGGTGACGACGATTCGCACGTCTCTCAGGCCTCCGCGGTGGCGCGCTCGGGACGGCACAGGGCCGCGTACAGACCGGCGGCGAGCGCCGTGCCGATGAACCAGGAGTACGGGGCGACGTCGCTGAAGGTCTTCACCAGCGCGAGCACCGCCGCGACACCGGCCGCCGGCAGGAACGCCCACAGCGCCTTGGGGTTGACGCCCTTGCGGTAGTAGTAGCGGGAGCCAGGGGCGGCGTCGAACAACTCGTCCACGTTCACGCGGCCGCGCTTGACCCAGTAGTAGTCGAGCATGATCACGCCGAACAGCGGGCCGAGGAAGGCGCCGAGGCCGCCGAGGAAGTAGTTCACGACGGTCGGGTTGGAGAAGAGGTTCCAGGGCGTGACGAGCAGGGCCGCGACCGTGCTGATCATGCCGCCGACCTTGAAGGTGATCTTCTGCGGCCAGACGTTGGCGAGGTCGTACGCCGGTGAGACGAAGTTGGCGACGATGTTGACGCCCATGGTGGCGATGGCGAAGGTCAGCGCGCCCACCACCAGCACCCAGGTGTTGCCGATCTCGGCGACGAGGTAGGCCGGGTCGGTGATCTCCTTGCCGAAGACCTCGAAGGCGCCCGCGGTGACGATGACCGACACGATCACGAAGGCCGTGGAGTTGATCGGCAGGCCCCAGAAGTTGCCACGCTTGACGGACTTGTAGTCGGGGGCGAAGCGGGAGAAGTCGCAGAAGTTGAGCATCAGGGTGCCGTAGGTGGCGAGGACCAGGCCGATCGCGCCGAACCACTGACGCCACTGCTCACCGACGGAGACCGGGTGGGGGGTCGAGGTGAGCGAGATCGTCCAGCCGGCCTTGGCCAGGATCCACACGGCCAGGGCGATCATCACGAACCAGATCGCCGGGCCGCAGAAGTCCTGGAACTTGCGGACCGACTCCATGCCCCGGCTGATGATCGCCGCCTGCACCAACCACAGCGCGATGAAGGAGACCCAGCCGAGCGCGTCCAGGCCGAGGAAGGAATTGTGCGTCCACGACTCCAGCCCGGGCCAGGCCGCCAGCAGCATCACGTTGACGGCGACGGAGGCGAGGTAGGTCTGGATGCCGTACCACATGATGGCGATCACGGCCCTGATCAGCGCCGGGATGTTGGCGCCCCAGATGCCGAAGGCGATCCGGCTGACCACCGGGAAGGGCACGCCGTGGCGCTGGCCGATCTTCCCCATCCAGTTCATGCCGATGTAGATGATCACGAACCCGACGAGCAGGGACGTGAAGATCTGCCAGACGTTCATGCCGAGGAAGAGCAGCCCGGCGGCGAAGGTGTAGTTGCCGAGGTTGTGGACGTCGGACATCCACATGGCGAAGAGGTCGAAGACCTTCCAGTTGCGCTTCTTGGCGGGCGCGAGGTCTTCGTTGGTGAGCCGGGGATCCGGGACGAACGCTGGGGTGCCGGTGTCTGCGGCACGGTCGGCGAGTGACACGGGGCCTCCATGAGCAAGGGGACGACGGAGGACTGCTCCGCAGGACGATGGGGGCACCCCGCGAATGTTTGGTATACCAAACTGCGGCCATGGTCTCCCCGTCAACCGTTCTGACCGATGTCGCTCTTGTTAACGCCGCGTAAAAGACACCTCGCGTCGACGAAGATGGGCTGCATGACGAAGATCGAACCCCTCGGAGCGGTCCGCGAACGCGTCACGGCCGATCTGCGCCAGGAGATCATCGCGGGCAGCCTCCGCCCCGGGGACCGCCTGGTGGAACGCGAGCTGGCGGAACGTTTCGGTGTCTCGCGCGTACCCGTCCGGGAGGCGATCCGGGCCCTCGTGGCCGAGGGCTTCGTCCACTTCGAGACACCCCGCCGCACGGTAGTACGCCGTCTCACCCCGACCGACGTCAAGGAACTGTTCGAACTGCGAGAAGCCCTGGAGGTCTACGCCGCCGGACTCGCCGCGTCCCGGGCGACGCCGGAGGACCTGGCAGAGGTCCAGGAACTCGTCGACCGCGCGGCCACCGCGACCGAGGCCGGGGACGCCGAGGTGATCACCGACGTCAACAGCCGTCTGCACGACCGCATCATGGCAATGGCGGGCAACAGCCTGCTGACCGAGGCCCTGGAACCGGTCGCAGGCCGGCTGCGCTGGATGACCCGGCGCAACGAGGAGTGGCCACAGCTCCTCGTGGAGCACCGCGAGCTGTACGAGGCCATCGCCTCGGGCGACCCGGACCGGGCCCGCGCGCACGCGCTGACGCACGTGCGGACCAACTACCGCTCCACGGTCCGGCACCTGTTCGGCGAGGAGGCTCCCTAGGGGGTGCCGGTGGGCAGGCCCGCCGCTCGCCCGGCCGTGCGCAGGACGTCACGCAGCATGGTGGGGGTGAGCCGGCCCGTGAAGGTGTTGCGCTGGCTGACGTGGAAGCAGCCGAAGAGTTCCAGGCCGTCGAGGGGGTACCGGGCGCCGTGGGAGAAGGCGGGGCGCGGCCGGGGCACGGACCAGCCGGCTGCGGCGAACGCGGGCAGCGCGGCCTGCCAGCCGAAGGCGCCGAGTACGACCACGGCCCGCAGCGTCGGGCGCAGCAGCCGCAGTTCCTGCACGAGCCAGGGGCGGCAGGTGTCCCGTTCCTCGGGGGTGGGCTTGTTGGCGGGCGGGGCGCAGTGCACGGGCGAGGTGACGCGCACGCCGTACAGTTCCAGGCCGTCGTGGGCGTGCTCGGCGGTCGGCTGGGAGGCGAGGCCCACGTCGAACAGCGCCTCGTAGAGGACGTCTCCGGAGCGGTCGCCGGTGAACATCCGGCCGGTGCGGTTGCCGCCGTGGGCGGCGGGGGCGAGTCCCACGATCAGCAGCCGGGCGTCCGCGGGCCCGAAGCCCGGCACCGGCCGGCCCCAGTACGTCCAGTCCGCGTAGGCGGCTCGCTTGGCACGGGCCGTCTCCTCGCGCCAGGCAACCAGCCGCGGGCAGGCCCGGCAGTCGGCGATGCGCCGGTCGAGGAGGGTGAGTCCGCTGGCGTCCATCACTCCACCGTAGGCGCAGGCCGGGTCGTAGTGGTCAGGTGGGCGAGATCCACGCGGACCGGTACGAACCGCCCTCCGCCGGGCTCAGACTCCGGTGACCTGCACGGCCCGTTCGTCGCTCCGGCGCAGCCAGAGCAGGGCCCCGGCCAGCAGCGCGGCGCCCGTCAGGAGCCAGGGCAGGGGGCCCGGCCGCAGTACCCCGACGGCCAGGCCGGTGAGCGCGCCGACCAGTTGCTGGGCGAGGGACTGGACGGACAGGGCGGTGGCGCGGCCCGCACCGTCGACCCGGCGGTGCAGCAGGTCGTTCTCGTTCGGGGCCGCCGCGCCGAGACCGAGGTAGACCAGCCCGAAGCCGGCTGCCGCGAGGGCTGTGGCCGCCGGGTGGACGGAGGAGGCGGTGACCCCGAGCAGCAGCAGGCCACCCGCCCCGGCCGCGAGGCTGACCAGCACGGCACGTTCGCCACTGCCCGCGATCCGGGCGGTGAGCGGCGCCAGGTGGCTGCCGAGGCCGGAGCAGAGGAACCCCGCGCAGGACAGGGCGGCGTACACCATCGCTCCGGAGCCGTTCGAGCCGGTCAGCGCCGTCGTACGGCCCGGTACGAGCAGTTCGACGGCGGCCAGGGCGCTTCCGGCGGCCGCGGCACCGAGCAGGATCCGGCGGACCATTGCGTCCCGTCCGCCCAGTCGGAGCCCGTCGGCGACCGTGACCGGGACGCCGCGCAGCACCGAACGCAGGGTGGCCGGCGGCCTCGGGGGCTCCGGCAGGGCGGCGAGCACATAGGCGACGGACACGATCCTCAGTGCTGCCCCCAGCAGCAGAGGAACGGACAGGGGCAGCACCGCCCCGGACGTCGCCTCGCTCAGCCGGGCACCGAGGTCGGGCCCCAGCCCGAGCAGCCAGGGCAGGGCACCGCCGAGCAGGATGCCGCCCGCGAGCGCGGCGGAGGTCGCGGAGCCGCCCCGGGCCAGGCCCGTGCGCAGCTCGGCGTCCGGACCGGAGCACGCTTGGACGGTGTCGACGTACCAGGCCTCGGCGGTTCCGCTGGCCAGGGCCCGGGCCACGCCCATGAGCACCATGCCGACGGTGAGCAGCCAGGCGGAGCTGCCGAGGCCGAGCAACGCGAAGGCGACGACGCCGAGCCCACCGGCCGCGGCCAGGACCGGCCGGCGCCCGAGGACGTCCGAGAGGCCTCCCGTGGGCAGTTCCAGTGCGGCGACGGTCAGGGAGTGTGCGGCGAACAGCCCCGCGACCGCGGCGAGGGACATGCCGCGCTCGGTGAACAGCAGGACCATCGTGGCCATGCCCAGCCCCGGCGGCAGCCACAGGAGCGCGCAGACGGTGACGTACCGGCGGCGAGCGGCCGGCTCTCCGGTCGGCTCGGTCGCGAGCGGCGTCACGGGTTGAGATCTTCGGCGTCGCGGGCTTCGGTCTCGCGGTCTTCCGGGCCGGAGTCGGCGTGTTCGTGGGTGGCGAACGGCAGGGCGGCGGTGAGGAGCACGACGTGTTCAGCGCGCGAGTCGTCTGCGTCCCGAGCGGTCAGTTCCTCCAGCTTGCCTGCGACGGTCTCCAAGAGCTCGGTGACCGACTCGGCCGTGAGCCGGGGCATGAGATCGCTGATCCCGGATGACTCCACCCACTCCTGGCCGAGCCGCCCGGCGGCCAGGTCCGCCTCGTACCGGGCGAGTGATCTCTCCAGGTGCTCGATCTGCCGCCGCCGTGCCAGCCCGACGAAGGCCCGGCCCGCCTCGGTGGCCTCCATCGACTCGTTGCTCCAGGACGTGAGGGTGTGCAGCGCCCGCCACCGCCGCTCCCGCCCGTCGCGGTGCTCGGCCTCGCCGATGAACGCGTACTTCGCCAGCACCCGCAGGTGGTAGCTGGTCGACGCCGACGACTCCCCCGTTCGCGCGGCCAGCTCACTCGCCGTGGCGGGCCCGTCCTGCCGCAGCAGTCCGAGCAGCTGGATACGCAGGGGGTGGGTGAGCGCCTTGAGGGCGGCGGTGTCGTGTTCGGGATCGAGTACGCGCTTGTGCTCGTCGCTGTCCATGCCGGGAGGTTAGGCGGCGAGGCCGCTTAGCAAAAGACTTTTTGCAAAACTTGTTTGGCAGAGTCGGGTTCGGAGGGCGATATCCCGCCCGGTGCAGCACCTCGGAGGACTAAGGTCGGGACATGGCTTCTCAGGGTGCGCAGCACGACAGGACGGACGGGACCGCAGACCCGGCGGCCGACTCCCCCGAGCCGGCCGGCAGCTCAGCGGGCGGCGAGACCCAGCCCCCGGACCCGAAGGTCGCCGCGGCGATCGCCGCTGCCGAGGCCGCGGGCCCGCAGGACGGCACGACCGTCCGCGTCGACAGCTGGATCTGGTCCGTACGGCTCGTCAAGACCCGTTCCATGGGAGCCACCGCCTGCCGGGGCGGCCACGTGCGCGTCAACGGCGAGCGCGTGAAGCCCGCACACGGCGTCCGTGTCGGTGACGAAGTGCGTCTACGGCACGAGGGCCGCGAGCGGATCGTCATCGTCACCCGGCTGATCCGCAAGCGGGTCGGGGCACCCGTGGCCGCCCAGTGCTACGTCGACAACTCCCCGCCGCCCCCGCCCCGCGAGGCCGTCGCCCCCGCCGGCATCCGCGACCGCGGCGCGGGCCGGCCGACGAAGCGCGACCGCCGCGACATGGAACGCCTCCGCGGCGTGCCGGGCCCTGGCAGGGCGCCCGGCCTCGGCCCTGGTCCGGGCGGTGGCCCCGGCGCGGGCTTCGGCAGCGGCTCACGCGAACGGAGGCCGTGAGCAGGCCGAGGAACCGCCGCCATCCCACGGACCGGTGTCCGGGACGGGCCCTCAGCCCCTCCCCGACACCGCCGGAGCCCTATGCGACTCGCCTCCATCCGGTCACGCCCGCCGCAGCAGCCGGAGCAGATCCGCGTTGTGCTCCCGCCGTGCCCACGCGATGAGGGTGAGCGGCACGATCAGGATCACCGGCGTCGCCGCATACTGCCCGTCGAAGACGGATATCTGCACGACGAACGCGCCCACCATCAACGCGCCCAGCGCCATAGCCGCCACCGACTGGAGCACCGGGATCAACAGGGCGATCGCCCCGGCCAGTTCGAGCACACCGATGGTGTACATCCCCGCGCTGCCCCAGCCGAGCCGCTCGAACGACTCGGCAGCCGAGGCGTGCCCGATCAACTTGGGCAGGGCGCTGGCGATCGCGTAGAAGAGGGCGAGCGCTACCTGCAGAGCGCGCAGGGCCACCCGGGCACGCCGCCCGCGAGCGGTCGCGGACTCGGCGATGACGACGCCGGCCGGGGTGGAGTCGGCGGTGACGGCAGCGGTGGTCTCGGACATGAAGGTCTCCTGGGTGAAGCGGTGCGTGTGGTGTCGCGGTGTCGGAGAGACAGACCGGCCCTCGCCCAGGAACTCATCGCCGCCGAGACACACCGAGAGGCCGAGGGGACACCGCAGCGGCTCCGAGGCGACACCCGGCAGATCGTCACCGCGGTATCCCCACCCCCGCCGCCCGTCACGGGCAGAGCCGTTCGAGTCTCTTCCTCGGGTAGGGAGTCCTCCGGCTCTTCTCCTGGAGGGTGCGGTAGAAGTCGGTCATCACCTCCGCGACCGGGGCGTTGCGAGTGAGGACCTCCGCGACTCCGGGCGGGGCCCCGGTCGGCTGCCGCCCTTCGGCCCATGCTCGTATCAGTTCTCCACGGATCTCCCAGTCGCCGCCGTACAGGGCGGTGATCAGCCAGTTCACGAGGTAGCCGGCCGTGTAGCAGCGGTCGTAGGCGCTGTGCTCCTCGTAGAAGCCGGCCTCGGGGCGCGTGAGGTCGAAGCGGGTGGACAGGGCGAGACCGAAATCGGCGAAGTACAGACGGCGGCCATCGGTGAGGATGTTCTCGAAGTGGGCGTCGAAGTGCAGCAGCCCTCGGCTGTTCATGAAGGACGTGCCGGCCGCCAGTTCCTTCTCCGTCAGGGAGCACGCCCGGTCGAGCGCCTCGTCACCGGCTTGTACCTGCGTCGTGAGCCATGAGTGCAGGGTCTGGGGCAGGTATTCGAGGAACAGCGTGACGCTCGCGGAGGATCGTTGCAGGGCCTCGACCCGTCGCCGTACGCTCGCGCTCCCTCCCCAGTAGGCCACGACCTTCTCCACATCGGCGAGTTCCTCGGCCCGGTGGGGTTCCTCCTCCGGCAGCACCCGCCAGTGGTACATCAGCGGAAACCCCTGGAACTGCCCGGAGAGCACCCAGTTCGTGGTCATGGTGTGCGCGGAGACCTCCCGCCACGCCCCGAACCCTGGCCCGCCGATGCCGTACTGGCAGATCATCGGCACTCCGAACAGATTGGCCGTGGACTGGCGGTGCTCGGGCCGCAGTTCCAGATCCGTGAGGGGCACGCGTTTGACGAAGACCGGCGTGCCGGACACGTCCAGCCGGGCCGATGATCCGCCGATGCCGGTGCCCAAGGGTGTGGCTCTGTGCACCAGTTCACGCAGCTCGGTGTCGCCGAGGAGCGCCAGAGAGGTCGCGACCGTGTCGTAGTCGCTCAGCCGTCCCGGATCCACTCCCCCGGGCAGGCCCTCACGCACCCCCACCGCCTAGACCGCCGGCACCGCCCGTACCCATATCCGGTCCTCTGTCAGACAGCGGTCCACCTTCAGGCCCGCCTCCTGGAGCGCCTCCTCGAACTGCTCCTCGGTCAGGGGCCGCGCCCGGAACGTCTGGGTCCAGACCGCGTCCGGGAACTCGTACTCCGCGCGCACCGAGTTGACCCCGTCACCGACCGGCTCCGACGACGCGATCCGCACGGTGAAACCGCTGGGGTCCTTGCGCTCGCGCGGCACGTTCTCGTGGTAGTCCTCGCCTTCCCGCTGGATCAGCACGCAGCCGCCCGGCGCGACATGGCGTGCGCAAGTGCGCAGCATGCCGCGCCGCACCTCGGCGTCTCCCGTGTGCACGAGGAACGACGCGAGCAGCACCACGTCGAACGTCTCGCCCAGCTCCAGCTCCTCGATCGGGCTGCATATCGTGCGCGCGCCGCGGACGTGCTCCAGCATCGGGGCGGACTCGTCCACCCCCGTGACCGTGAATCCGCGCTCCAGCAGTGCGTGGGTCATGCGTCCGACCCCGCTGCCGAGCTCCAGGATACTCGCGCCCTCGGGGGCGGCGGCAGCGATGACGTCCGGTTCGTCCCCGACGGGCAGCCGGGAGTAGAGCTCCACCGCGCAGCCGTCCGGGGTGATGGCCCCGGGTCCCGTCCCCTCGTACCCCTCACGCATTTTCATCTCCATGCCCGTCCAACGGGCCGCATCCGCACGCCCGTTCCCGTGACAGCAGGCTTCACCCGACCGAGTGAAGGAAGGGCGTGGCGTGGGAAGGGAGTGGAGAGCGCTACGGCTACAGCCGGAACCAACCGTGCCGCACGTACCAGTGACCGCCCGCCCGCAGATGGTCCCCCACCGCCCGCTCCACCGACGTGCGCCTCGGCAGACCGGCCACCGGCAGGTCCGGGTCCCCGAAGACGAAGCGGACGGGCTCGGTGTCCGCAGGTTCAGCCTCCTCACCGGGGTCACGGCCGGGCTCCAAGCGTTCCTGGAAGCGGACGATGTTGGAGTCCCGGTCCAGATGGCGCTTCAACTGCGGGTCGAGCAGCCAGGAATGGCACACCGCCACCCGATACCTTTCCCGCGGAAAATGGCGGGCGAAGAACTCCCGCGCCAGCTGAAGGGACCGGTCGCAGGCCGCCGGTGACAGCGGCCCGTGGAAGTCGGGAATGTGCAGGTTCAGGCAGGGCTCCCCCGGCGCCATGTCCAGCCCGGCCTGCGCCACCGCCCGCCCCGTCCGCTGCCCGAGGCGGGCCCGCTCGAACTGGAGCCGCCCCAGCTGGTACAGCTCACCCCGGAAGTGACGCGTGAGCCACTGCGGGACCTCCACCCCTCCCCTGCCGTGCCGACGTCGATGGAACGCCATGTTCCGCCCGAGGTCGGCGAGGGTGCGGCGGCTGACGTCCGCCGTGACACCCCGCTCGCGGTGGTAGGAGCGCGTGTACGGCAATGCCGCGACGAACACGTACACGGCGAAGTACGGACCCAGCGTGGGCGGGGCTTCGGCGACGCGCTCGGCGAGCGGCACCTCGGCCCCGGCCTCTCCTATGTCCCGTACCAGCTCCTCGACGCACTCCTGGACGAGCCTCATGGTCCCGGCGTCCGCGGTGAGCGTCCGTCGCAGGGCGACCAGGTCGTTGATGTCCTCGTGCGGCACCGCCAGGTCGAGCAGGGTCTCGGGCAGTGTGTCTGCGTCCGGCAGCACGGGTGGCTCCCCCTGTCGGCCTTGGTGAACCCTCGCCCCGAAGAGTACGTTGCAAGCAGAGGAGTGGTGATCGAGGGATGCGTACAGGCAGTGAACCGCGGACCGCGCGCAGTGCCCTGCGGGCGCGCTTCTGGCTGAGCGTGTGGGGGCTGGTCTGGGCGCTCATCGGGACGGTGGCGTTCGCGCTCGCCGGGCGGAACGGGTGGGCCATCGCATGCGGTGTGCTGCTGCTGATCGTCACGATCGACCTGGCCGTCGTCCTGCGGCGCATCCGGCAGGGCCCGCACTACCAGCCGGGCCCCGGTATCCCGCCCTATGAGCCGCCGGACCGACGCCCCTGAAGCAGACGGGGAGGGCTCACGAGTCGAAGTTCGCCGCCTTCAGGAACTCCGGGTTCGGATCGAGCGCGGCCGCGAGCCGGAAGTGGCGCTTCGCCTGGTCGGGACGGCCCTGACGCTCGAAGGTACGGGCGAGCGCGAAGTGCGCGAACGCGTTGTCCGGCTCCCGCTCCAGGACGATCTGGAACTCCAGCTCCGCCGGCCTCAGCTGCGCCGCGGCGAAGAAGGCACGCGCCCGCAGCAGCCGCGCCGCGGTGTTCTCCGGGTGCGTGGCGATGACCCCGTCGAGCAGCTTCACGGCGCCCCGCGGGTCTCGCGCCGCGAGCAGTTGCTCGGCGGCGCGGAAGTCGATGACGTGCGTCTCCGGGGTACGTCCGGTCGAACCGCTGGTCTCGGGCACGGCAGAGTCCTTCCCTCACTGGACGGGTTCAACGCCCCCACCGGGTGCCACTATTCCGCCGGGGCCGGCCGCGGCGCCTGTGACCTGCGCACGAGCTCGGCCCACACGTCCTTCACGCGCCGCTCCAGGTCCTCCAGCGGGACGTCGTTGTCGATCACGATGTCCGCGATTGCCCGGCGCTGCTCGCGCGTCGCCTGGGCGGCCATCCGCGCACGGGCGTCCTCCTCCGTCATGCCCCGCAGCCGGACCAGCCGGTCGAGCTGGGTCTCGGGAGCCGTATCGACGACGATCACCAGGTCGTACAGCGGTGCCAGGCCGTTCTCCGTGAGGAGCGGGACGTCGTGGATGACGACCGCGTCCTCGGCGGCGGCCTCCTCCAGCTCGCGGGAGCGGGCGCCCACCAGAGGGTGCACGATCGAGTTGAGGGTGGCGAGCCTCTCGGCGTCGGCGAAGACGATGGCGCCGAGGCGGGGCCGGTCCAGGCTGCCGTCGGCGGCGAGGATCTCCTCCCCGAAGGCCTCGACGACCGAGGCGAGCCCCGGCGTCCCCGGTGCGACGACCTCCCGCGCGATGCGGTCCGCGTCGATCAGCACGGCCCCGCACGCGACGAGCAGCCGTGACACCTCACTCTTGCCGGCACCGATGCCGCCGGTCAGGCCCACCTTCAGCATGTCCCGCAGCTTAGGCCCTGCCACTGACAGGGCCCTCGCCGGGCCGCACCGGGGTCAGTTGTCGCCTTCTCGTTCCGCCAGGAACTTTTCGAACTCCTGGCCGATCTCGTCGGCCGATGGGATGTCCACCGGCTCGGCGAGCATGTTGCCCCGGGTCTCGGCGCCCGCGACGGCGTCGTACTGGTGCTCCAGGCCGTCGATGAGCGCGGTGAGGTCCTCGTCGCCCTCGCGGATCTGCCGGTCGATCTCCGTCTGGGTGCGGAGGGCGTCCGAGCGCAGGGCGTGGGCGATGCCCGGCAGGACCAGTCCGGTCGCCGCCGTGATGGCCTCCAGGACCGTCAGCGCCGCGTCCGGGTAGGGGGAGCGGGCGATGTAGTGCGGGACGTGGGCGGCGACACCCAGGACGTCGTGCCCGGCCTGGAGCAGGCGGTACTCGATGAGGGACTCGGCGCTGCCGGGCACCTGCGCCTCCTCGAAGGGGCTGGGATGGCCCGGGACGAGGTCGGTGCGGCTGCCGTGCGGGGTCAGGCCGACGGGCCGGGTGTGCGGGACGCCCATGGGGATGCCGTGGAAGTTCACGGAGAGGCGGACGCCGAGCCGCTCCACGATCTGCTTCACGGCGGCGGCGAAGCGCTCCCACTCCACGTCCGGCTCGGGACCGGACAGCAGCAGGAAGGGTGCGCCGGTGGCGTCCTGGACGAGCCGCACCTCGAGGGTGGGGTCCTCGTAGTCGCTCCAGCGGTCGCGCTTGAACGTCAGCAGCGGGCGGCGGGCGCGGTAGTCGACGAGCCGGTCGTGGTCGAAGCGGGCGACCACCTGGTGGGGCAGCGAGTCGAGCACCCGGTCGACGATCTGGTCGCCCGTCTCGCCCGCGTCGATGTATCCGTCGAAGTGGTAGAGCATGACAAGTCCGGCCGACTCCTGGGCGAGCGCCATGTCGACGACGGCCAGCCCCTTCGGCTCCCAGGCGTACAAATCCTGCGGATCAAGCACAGTGACCGCTCCTCCTCGTGTTCACACTCCACAACGTCGTTGCGGGCGGGGGCATTCCCGCGGGAGGAGATTCATGATCTTGGCGGCGAGGGCAACGCCCCGTCAGGGGCGCGGGGAACTGCGCGACCGATCCCCACGGCCCGCAGCCGAACGACGGCCGGAAAACGCCAAGGGGCCGCACCTCGAAAGGTACGGCCCCTTGATCAGGAGCTACAGCTCAGTGGGCGTTCAGCTCTGCCCACCGGCCAGCTTCTCGCGCAGAGCGGCCAGCGCCTCGTCCGAGGCCAGCGCGCCGGAGTTGTCCGGGCCCTCGGAGGAGTACGAACCGCCACCACCGGACGCGGCCGGAGCGGCAGCCTCGCCACCCTCGGCAGCGGCCTTCTCGTCCGCCTCGCGGGACTTGATGACCTGCGCCTGGTGCTGCTCGAAGCGCTGCTGCGCCTCGGCGTACTGGGTCTCCCACGCCTCGCGCTGGGTCTCGTAGCCCTCGAGCCAGTCGTTGGTCTCGGGGTCGAAGCCCTCGGGGTAGATGTAGTTGCCCTGGTCGTCGTACGACGCGGCCATGCCGTAGAGCGTCGGGTCGAACTCGACCGAGGCCGGGTCCGAACCGAAGGACTCGTTGGCCTGCTTCAGCGAGAGGCTGATGCGACGGCGCTCGAGGTCGATGTCGATGACCTTGACGAAGATCTCGTCGTTGACCTGGACGACCTGCTCCGGGATCTCCACGTGGCGCTCGGCCAGCTCGGAGATGTGGACCAGACCCTCGATGCCCTCGTCCACGCGGACGAACGCACCGAACGGAACCAGCTTCGTGACCTTGCCGGGCACGACCTGGCCGATCTGGTGGGTGCGGGCGAACTGCTGCCACGGGTCTTCCTGGGTCGCCTTCAGCGACAGGGAGACACGCTCGCGGTCCATGTCGACGTCGAGGACCTCGACGGTGACTTCCTGGCCGACCTCGACAACCTCGGACGGGTGGTCGATGTGCTTCCAGGAGAGCTCGGAGACGTGGACCAGACCGTCGACGCCACCCAGGTCCACGAAGGCACCGAAGTTGACGATCGAGGAGACGACGCCGGAACGGACCTGACCCTTCTGGAGGGTCGTGAGGAACGTCTGGCGGACCTCGGACTGGGTCTGCTCCAGCCAGGCACGGCGGGACAGGACCACGTTGTTGCGGTTCTTGTCCAGCTCGATGATCTTGGCCTCGAGCTCCTTGCCCACGTAGGGCTGGAGGTCGCGGACGCGGCGCATCTCGACCAGGGAGGCCGGGAGGAAGCCACGGAGGCCGATGTCGAGGATGAGACCACCCTTGACGACCTCGATGACGGTACCGGTGACGATCCCGTCCTCTTCCTTGATCTTCTCGATGGTGCCCCAGGCACGCTCGTACTGGGCGCGCTTCTTCGAGAGGATCAGGCGGCCTTCCTTGTCCTCCTTCTGGAGAACAAGGGCCTCGATCTCGTCACCGACGGCGACGACCTCGTTCGGGTCGACGTCGTGCTTGATCGAGAGCTCGCGGCTCGGGATCACACCTTCGGTCTTGTAACCGATGTCGAGCAGGACCTCGTCCCGGTCGACCTTCACGATGACGCCGTCGACGATGTCGCCGTCGTTGAAGTACTTGATCGTCTCGTCGATCGCGGCGAGGAAAGCTTCCTCGTTACCGATGTCGTTGACCGCTACCTGCGGGGTGGTGGCGGTGGTCTCGGTGCTGCTCGTCATGTGGGAAAGGGCTCCGGTACGGACATTGAAGTCGTAGGTACTGCTACGCCGGGAGCCCGTTTCGCTCTGCAGAAGGCCGGACAGCCAAGGAAGCGCCACACAGAAATGGTGACGCCTCGACAACCGAGGGGACATACATACAGATGCGAGCGCAACCTGCTACGTCTGAGGTACGCAGGCTCGCAGCGCAACTTGTAGCATACGGGGGCAGCCGGGCAGGGTCAATGCGCGAAGCCGCCCACGCGGGGCGGATCGCCGCATACCCGGCACAAGTCGTGTCGTTCGAGGCCACGCGGGCCGTACGACGCCCCCTTTTGTGCCACCGCCGGGGCCGGCTGGACGGAAGAGTACGACGAGGGAGCCGATCATCCAAGAGTCCGAAGCGTCCGAACCCGAGGCCACCCGGCGCGATGCCGACGTCGCGGAAAGCTCCCGGGCCAATCGCGGCTGGTGGGACCGCAACGCGGACGAGTACCAGACCGAGCACGGCACGTTCCTCGGCGACGACCGCTTCGTCTGGGGCCCCGAGGGCCTGGACGAGGTGGAGGCCGAACTGCTCGGCCCGCCGGAGGGGCTGAAGGGCCGCGACGTGCTGGAGATCGGCGCCGGCGCCGCCCAGTGCTCGCGCTGGCTGACCGCCCAGGGTGCGCGTCCGGTCGCCCTGGACATCTCGCACCGGCAGCTCCAGCACGCGCTGCGCATCGGCGGTTCCTTCCCCCTGGTGTGCGCCGACGCGGGGGCGCTCCCCTTCGCGGACGGCTCGTTCGACCTGGCCTGCTCGGCGTACGGGGCGCTGCCCTTCGTCGCCGATCCGCGCCGGGTCCTGCGGGAGGTGCGCCGGGTGCTGCGGCCCGGGGGCCGACTGGTGTTCTCGGTGACGCATCCGATCCGCTGGGCCTTCCCGGACGAGCCGGGGCCGGAGGGCCTGTCGGTGTCGGCTTCCTACTTCGACCGCACTCCTTATGTCGAGCAGGACGACGAGGGCCGGGCGGTCTACGTCGAGCACCACCGCACGCTGGGCGACCGCGTCCGGGACGTCGTGACGTCGGGCTTCCGTCTGGTCGACCTGGTGGAGCCGGAGTGGCCGGTGTGGAACACGTCCGAGTGGGGCGGCTGGTCGCCGTTGCGCGGAAACCTGATCCCGGGGACGGCGATCTTCGTGTGCGAGCGAAGCGAGGTCGGGTCATCCCCGGCCGAAGGCCGGGGGAGGGACTGACCCGTGCGCGCGCAGGAACGCTCCCGGGGCGTACGACACTGATGGCGTGATCCGTGACGACGCCCTGGCCTCCCTGCCCGTACGCGGTGCCCTGCCCGCCCTGCGGGAAGCCCTCGACGGGCACGGCACCGCCGTCCTCGTGGCGCCGCCCGGCACCGGCAAGACGACCCTGGTGCCTCTGGCGCTGGCGGGACTGCTCGGGGAGGGGCCCGAGCGGCGGGTGGTCGTGGCCGAGCCGCGGCGGATCGCGGCCCGGGCCGCGGCGCGCCGGATGGCGTGGCTGCTGGGCGAGAAGCCCGGCGAAAGCGTCGGCTACACCGTGCGCGGGGAACGGGTCGTCGGTCGGCACACGCGCGTGGAGGTCGTGACGACCGGTGTCCTGGTCCAGCGGCTGCAACGGGACCAGGAGCTGGCCGGTGCCGACGTGGTGGTGCTCGACGAGTGCCACGAGCGGCACCTGGACGCGGACACGGCGGCGGCCTTCCTCTGGGACGTACGGCAGACCCTGCGGCCGGAGCTGCGGCTGGTGGCCGCCTCGGCGACGACCGACGCGCAGGGGTGGGCGCGGCTGCTGGGCGGGGCGCCGGTGGTCGAGGCGCAGGGCACGGCGTACCCGGTGGAGGCCGTGTGGGCGCCGCCGGTGCGGCCCGTACGCCCGCCGCACGGGATGCGGGTCGATCCGGCGCTGTTGACGCATGTGGCGTCCGTGGTGCGGCGGGCGCTGGCCGAGCGGGAGGGGGACGTGCTGTGTTTCCTGCCGGGGGTGGGCGAGATCACCCGGGTCGCCGGGCAGCTCGGGGGGCTCGGTGAGGTCGAGGTGCTCCAGGTGCACGGGCGGGCGCCGGCGGCCGTGCAGGACGCGGTGCTGGTGCCCGGGGAGCGGCGGCGGGTCGTACTGGCCACGTCCGTCGCGGAGTCGTCTCTGACGGTGCCGGGGGTCCGGGTCGTCGTGGATTCGGGGCTGGCGCGCGAGCCGCGGGTGGACCACGCGCGCGGGCTGAGCGCGCTGACGACGGTGCGGGCGTCACAGGCGGCCGGGCGGCAGCGGGCGGGGCGGGCCGGGCGTGAGGCGCCGGGGGCGGTGTACCGCTGCTGGGCGCAGGCCGAGGATGCGCGTCTGCCGCGGTATCCGTCGCCGGAGATCAAGGTGGCCGATCTGACGGCGTTCGCGCTCCAGGTGGCGTGCTGGGGGGATCCGGACGCGTCGGGTCTGGCGCTGCTGGACGGGCCGCCGAGCGGGGCGATGGCGGCGGCGCGGGAGGTCTTGGCGGCGGTGGGGGCGGTGGACTCCGTCGGACGGGCCACGGAGCGGGGAGTCCGGCTGAGCCGGGTGGGGGTGCATCCCCGGCTGGGGCGGGCACTGCTCGATTCCGTCCCGTTCCTGGGGCCCGCGAGGGCTGCGGAGGTCGTGGCGCTGTTGAGCGAGGAGGCTCCGCGGGAGTACGGCGACGATCTGGCCGGTGCCGTGCGTCGTGCTCGGCGTGGGGGTGACGCCTACTCCTCGCGGTGGCGGACGGAGGTTCGGCGGCTGCGGGCCGCCGTTTCCGGTGTCTCCTGCAAGGCAGCGGCAGAAGCGGAGACGCCGGCGGGCCTCTCCGAGGAGCAGCAGGCCGGCCTCGTCGCCGCTCTCGCCTTTCCCGAGCGGCTCGCCAGGGCCGACGGCGGGTCGTATCTCATGGTGTCCGGGACGCGGGCGGAGGTCGGTGCGGGAAGTGCGCTGCGCGGGGCGGAGTGGGTGGCCGTCGCCGTGGCGGACCGGCCCGTCGGCAAGGGGCACGCGCGCGTGCAGTCCGGGGCGGTCGTGGACGAGGACGTGGCCCGGCTCGCAGCGGGCGCGCTGCTCGACGAGCGGGACGAGGTCCGGTGGGACGGCGGGGATGTCGTCGCGCGGAGGGTGGGGCGGCTGGGGGCCGTGGAGCTGACGGTGCGGGCCCTGAAGGACGCCGGCCCCGGGCTCGTGCGCGACGCGTTGCTCGACGGGCTGCGGCGGGAGGGGTTCGGGCTGTTGCGGTGGTCGGCGGAGGCCGATGCCCTGCGGCAGCGGCTGGCGTTCCTGCGCCTCCACGTCGGTGCGCCCTGGCCGGACGTGTCCGACGGCGCGCTCCACGCGCGCGTGGAGGAGTGGCTGGAGCCGGAGCTCGGCCGGGCGCGGCGGCGGGCCGATCTGGCGCGGATCGACGCCGGGCAGGCGCTCGCCCGGCTGCTGCCCTGGGCGTCCGGAGAGGCGGGGCGGCTCGACGAGCTGGCCCCGGAGCGGATGACCGTGCCGAGCGGTTCGAGGATCCGGATCGACTACTCCCGGCCCGAGCAGCCCGTGCTGGCGGTGAAGCTGCAGGAGATGTTCGGACTCCAGGAGTCGCCCCGGGTCGCCGGGGTGCCGCTGCTCGTGCACCTGCTGTCCCCGGCCGGGCGCCCGGCCGCCGTCACCGCCGATCTCGCCTCGTTCTGGCGGGACGGCTACAGAGGCGTACGGGCGGAGCTGCGGGGGCGGTATCCGAAGCATCCGTGGCCCGAGGACCCGGCGGGTGCCGAGCCGACCCGGCACACCAACGCACGGCTCAGGCGCTGACCGACGACGGTTCCTCGGCCGCCGTGGGCTCCGGGCCCGAGGAGCGGCGGCTGCGCGCCTCCAGGTACAGCGCGAGGGCAAGCAGGAGAACGCCGAGGGCCAGGAAGCCCCAGGGCAGGTAGGACGTCATCAGCAGGACGAGCAGGCGCTGGGACTTCACCAGGTCGACGGTGTGGGTGATGTAGTCCTCGCGCATCTTCACGTGGCCGGCGAACGCGGTCACCTTGTCGCGGTCGCCGAGGAGGGCGCCGCCGCGCAGTTCCTCCCGGTGGATCTCCTCTCCGTACACGGGCGCGCCGGTGAGGGGTTCGACCCAGAACTTGCGGACCGTGGTGTACCAGCGGGTCGTGCCGGTCTGTGCCACCGCCTCGGCGGTGAGGCCCTCCACGGGCAGGGTCTTCGGGATCTTCACCTTGGTCCAGGGGATGGTCTGCTCGAAGTAGTAGACCTCCAGACCGCGGAAGTCGCGGGTGCCCTCGTAAGTGATGGGCGCGGTGACGCGGGCCTGGGCGTCGAAGTACTCGTAGTCCCGTTTCTCCGTCAGGAAGGGCCATTTGAACTCGATGCCCGTGCGGCGCACCGGGTCGCCGTCGACCATTTCGCCGGTGGCGTGAACGGGTTCCTGGGTGTGGGCGTCGAAGATGTAGCGCTCGGGGATCTTGGAGACCATCTTGCCGTCGGGGCCGACGACGTAGGACAGGCCGTCCCAGACGACGACGTCCCGCCCGGCCGACTCCTCGATCCGTTCGGAGGCTTCCACGTTGCCCTTGAGGGTCTGGACGATGGTGACCTTGGGGACCTTCTTCGCGCGCATGGTGCCGTAGTCGAGGAGGGTGGCGTCCTTCGCCTCCAGGACCATGTCCTGGTACTGGTTCGCGGGGACCTTGGCCAGGCGCGGGAAGGCGTACCAGCGCAGCAGCGGGGACAGGGCCGCGAAGAACACGGCGAGGGCGAGCAGGACCAGGCCGGTCTTGCGGCGCATCTCGGCCTCCCTCCCGGGCGGGCGGTCAGGGGTGTGCGGGCACGGTCGTCAGCAGCGGCTTCGGGGACGTCCCGCCCGAGGGGGTGCCGAGGGCGGTCAGCGTCAGGACCACGGCGAACGCGACGGCGAGACCGGTGGCGGCGGCGATGAGGGCGCGCATACGGAGCCTCCCCACGGGTGTCGTGACGGACGGAACTGATACTCCGTCAGGTTCTCGGCACCGTAGCAACGCGCGGCGGAGATGAGAACACGTTGCACACACAACGACGCCCCTCCTACAGGAGGGGCGTCGTCTGTCGTACCTGAGAGCTACGCGCTCGGACTCGCCGAAGCGCTCGGCGAGGACGTCTCGGCCGCCGCCACGGTCAGTTCGACGGTGAGCGTCGCTCCGCCGGCCGTGGCGATGCGGAGCAGGAACGTGCCGGTCGTGTCGTCCGCGTACAGCTTCGGCAGCTTCAGCAGGCCCTTCGCGTCCGCCTTCAGGCCCGTGAGGGTGCGGACGGTCTTGCCGTCGGCGTCCTTGAAGTAGGGGCCCTTGTCGTTGGCGGTCGCGTCGTCCGCCGACGTGATCAGCGTGGCGGTGGCCGCGACAGCGTCGGCGACGGCGCCGTTGTACGTGGCCTTCACCTCGACCTGG
Organism: Streptomyces qaidamensis; assembly: GCF_001611795.1. Classification (NCBI taxonomy): domain Bacteria; kingdom Bacillati; phylum Actinomycetota; class Actinomycetes; order Kitasatosporales; family Streptomycetaceae; genus Streptomyces; species Streptomyces qaidamensis. The sequence goes on from NZ_CP015098.1 coordinate 2,348,845, forward strand.
TTCGCGAACTCGCCGCCCGGGGCGCAGGTCAGTGCGGCGTCACCGGTGCGGGCGAGGGCGTCCGCGGCACGCTCGGTGACGGTGGCCTTGTAGTCGAGGCCCGGGACGGTACGGCCGACCACGGTGGCGCGGACGGTGACGGCGCCGGTCTTCTCCCCTGCCTGCAGGGCGGGCGCCACGGCCACGCCGGAGCTGTTGGTGGCGACCGTGGCCACGCTCTCGCCGCCGGTGAAGGTGGTGTCCGTGTCGCCGACGATCGTGAAGCGGACCCTGACCTTGGCGACGGCCTTGCCGGCCTCCGTCTCGGCGCGGGTGCTGATCCGCTTGCTGAACGCGTCGCCGGCCATGGCGGTGAGCTTCGCGGTTCCGGCGTCCTCCAGGTGGTCCACCGTGTCGGTGGGGGTGGGAGTCGTCGTGGGCGGCGCGGACGGCGTCCCGGGCGGGGTGGTGGGCGGTTTCGGGGGCGTCGTACCACCGCCGGGCTTGACGGGCTTTTCCGGCTTTTCGGGCTTGGGGTTCGGCTTGGGAGTCGAGCTGCCCGGAGCGGTCGTGCCCGGTGTGGTGGGCGTGGGGCTCGCGCCCGCGCCGTCGTCGCTGCGGTTGTCGGGCAGTGTGCCGGTGCCGTCCGGGACCTCGTGCGTGCCCTTGCGGTAGTAATCCAGCCACCTCATGACGAGGTTCAGGTATTCCCGCGAGTTGTTGTAGCTGAGGATCGCCCGGTCGAGGTCGTCCTGGTCGGACAGGTCCCAGTTGTTGCGGCACAGGTAGTGGCCGGCGGCGAGCGCGGCGTCGTAGATGTTGTTGGGGTCCTTCTTGCCGTCGTCGTTGCCGTCGCGGCCGGCCCAGGCCCAGGTGGAGGGGATGAACTGCATGGGGCCGACGGCCGAGTCGTACGTGCTGTTGCCGTCGTAAGCACCGTCGTCGGTGTCCTTGATGAGGGCGAAGCCGTTGCCGTCGAGCTGGGGGCCCAGGATCTTCTTGAGGGTGGTGCCGTCGGCGTCGACGCGGCCACCGCGGGCCTGTCCCGATTCCACCCGGCCGATGGCCGCGAGGAGTTGCCAGGGCAGGTTGCAGCCGGGCTTGGCCTCGCGCAGCGCGCTCTCGGCCTTCTTGTAGGCGTCCAGGACGGTCGCGGGGATGCCGGCTTCCGTCGTGCCCGTGCCCCCGGGGCCGGGGCCCGTGGACGGTGACGGATTCGGGCTCTTGAGCGGCGGCAGGTCCGTGTAGTACGGCGAGTTGCCGGTGGCGCTGCTGCCGTCGGAGGCACTCGTTTCGGGTGCGGGCGTGGCGTCGGCGGCGGTCTGTCTGCCGTGGTCGTTCACGCCCGGAGCCTGGGAGGCGGACAGGGCCGCGACCGCTGCCGCGGCCACGGCGGTGGTCGCCGCCCCCTTGCGCAGCCTCCTGCCGAATTGCGCCGCCATAGAGTGAACCCCTCCCGTGGACGCGCGAGCGCCCGGTCTACGTCCGCAGTGTTCGCCCTGTTGTGACGATCCAACCGCCCGAGGGGTTGCCCTCCGACGGCCACAACTCTGTTCTCTTGCGTGCTCTGCTCTTTACCGCGTTCATGTGATCGACGCACTCCCCGCGCGGCGACTCTGGCGACCCTACGACAACTTCCTTTGCTCGGGCACCCGTTCGTGACCGTTTTTCACCAGTTGGTCATGTGTGCCGCGTGACGTCGTCGACGGAGCGGCATCCCGCATACTGGGCCACTGACCGCCGGGCGTCCCGACCTGGCGCAACGACCGTCGCGAGGAGCCGAGTTGCCGTTCACGCTGAGCCATGCGGCAGCCGTGCTGCCCGCCGTCCGCACCGACGGCACCGGCCGGGGTCCGCTGGTGCCCGCCGTGCTCGTGGCGGGTTCCTTCGCGCCCGACATGACCTACTACGCGGCGAGTGTGCTGTCCGGGGCGATGGAGTTCGGTGACGTCACGCACGCCCTCCCGGGGGTCTTCACGGTCGATGTGCTCATCGCCTGGGCGCTGGTGGGGCTGTGGCTGCTGGTGCGTGAGCCGCTCGTCGCGTTGCTGCCGCGGGCGCGGCAGGGGCGGGTGGCGGCCCTGCTGCGGTGCGGGGTGCCACGCGAGCGGGTGCGGCCGTCGCTGGTGGCGCGGTGGTACGTGTCCGCGGTGCTCGGTGCGCTGACGCATGTGGTGTGGGACGCGTTCACGCACCTCGACCGGTGGGGCATGCGGCTGTTTCCGGTGCTGGGCCGGGAGGTGGCGGGCTCGCCGCTGTACTGGTACCTGCAGTACGGCGGTTCGGCGGTGGCCGCGGTCGTGATCGCCGTGTTCGTGGCGTGTGCGCTGCGGCGGACGCCCGTCCGCGAGCCGGTGGGGGTCCCCGTCCTCGCTGTGCGGGACCGGTGGGCGGCCGCCGCCCTGATCAGCGGCTTCGCGCTGGTGGGGGCGGTGCAGCGGGCGTCGCGGTGGTGGGCGTACTGGGGCTCGGCCGCGAAGCCGTGGGAGATCATTCCGACGGTGTGCTTCGGCGCGGGCGCGGGACTCGTCCCGGCGCTGCTGCTCTACGCCGTGGGGGTCAGGGCGCGGCGTCCGGTTCCGGCCCCCACCGGTCCTGCCCCTGCCGCCGAGACGGAGCCGAGCCGCCCGACTGCTCGCTGAGCGCGCTGTCCGTCGTGATGTACACGGTGATGGTGGTGTGCGCGGGGCGGGGGCGTGGGAGCAGGGTGAGGACGAGGGCCAGGTAGTCACGGGCCAGTCGGGCCCAGGGGCGGGAGGGCTTGCCCGGGGGGCCGGGGGTGCAGAGGGGTCGGGCCTCGGCGGGTCCGTGGCCGGTGACAGCGGACAGACCGGCCACGGTCAGCGTGTTGTCGGCGCCGATGACACCGGCGAGTGCGGCCAGAGCGTCGGCGCCGCTGAGACCGGTGAGAGCGGCCAGAGCGTCGGCGCCGCTGAGGCCAGTAAGAGCAGCCAGAGCGTCGGCGCCGCTGAGGGCAGCGAGGGCTTCCGTGTCGCTGAGACCGGTCAGGGCAGCGAGGGCTTCCGTGTCGGTGAGACCGGTCAGGGCGGACAGAGCATCGGTGCTGGTGAGGTCCGTCAGAGCATCCGTGTCGGCGAGAGCGGTCAGGACGGCCAGAGCGTCGGCGCCGACGAGAACGGGAGCCGCGGGCAGGTCGTGGGCACCGGGTCGCACCGTGGCGGCGGTCAGGACGCCGGTGTCGGCGGCGCCGGTGGGCCGCCGTCGGCCGGGGGCCAGGCGCTGCCGGAGGTCCGCCGTCGCGTGGCGCAGGGCCGAGGTGAAGGTGACGGGGACGCGAACCGTACTCGCGGCGGCCTCGAACGCCGGGGCCGGCGGCCGTGCCACGCCTGGTGCCGTGCGGCTGAGGAGCGTGCGTATACCCATGCCCCGCATCTTTGCGAGCACCGTGGACGGAGGCGCCTTCTCGGGGGCCACGCGAGTGACGGTTTCAGTGAGGTCCGGGGCGGGGTGGGTGACCAGGGCGAGCCCGTGCCCGGGGCGGGCGGGCCACAAGGCCCGGCCCCAGGCAGGGCTCCTGAGCCTCGGAGACATGCGGAACCTCGCCACCCGGCCGGCACGGGACCCGGGCCGCGGGAAACTCCCCGCGCACCCGGGCCACCGCTCTGATCCGCCCGCGGGCTAGTGCGCCGCCGACTCCCAGTCCGGGCCCGCGCCCACCGAGACGCCCAGGGGGACGCGGAGGTGGACGGCGTTCGCCATCTCGCGGCGGACCAGTTCCTCGGCGACGGCCCGCTCCCCGGGGGCGATCTCCAGCACGATTTCGTCGTGGACCTGGAGGAGCATGCGGGAGGCCAGGCCGGCTTCCTTCAGGGCGTCGTCGACCTTGAGCATGGCGATCTTGACGATGTCGGCCGCGGTGCCCTGGATCGGCGCGTTCAGGGCCATCCGCTCGGCGGCCTCGCGGCGCTGGCGGTTGTCGCTGTTGAGGTCGGGGAGGTAGCGGCGGCGCCCGAAGAGCGTCGCCGTGTAACCCGTGGCCCGGGCCTCGTCGACCGCCCGGCGCAGATAGTCCCGTACGCCGCCGAACCGCTCGAAGTACGCGTCCATCAGGGCGCGGGCCTCCGCCGCCTCGATGTTCAGCTGCTGGGACAGGCCGAAGGCCGAGAGCCCGTAGGCCAGGCCGTACGACATGGCCTTGATCTTGCGGCGCATCTCGGCGTCGACCGCGGTCGGCTCCACCGCGAAGACCTGAGAGGCGGCCGTGGTGTGCAGGTCCTCGCCGGAGGTGAACGCCTCGATCAGGCCCTCGTCCTCGGAGAGGTGCGCCATCACACGCAGCTCGATCTGGCTGTAGTCGGCCGTCATCAGCGACTCGAAGCCCTCGCCGACGACGAAACCGCGGCGGATCGCCCGGCCCTCGTCGGTGCGGACCGGGATGTTCTGGAGGTTGGGGTCCGTGGAGGACAGGCGGCCGGTGGCGGCGACGGTCTGGTTGAACGTCGTGTGGATGCGGCCGTCCGCTGCGATCGTCTTGATCAGGCCCTCGACGGTGACGCGGAGCTTGGCCTGCTCGCGGTGGCGGAGCATGATCACCGGCAGCTCGTTGTCCGTCTGCGTGGCGAGCCAGGCGAGGGCGTCGGCGTCCGTGGTGTAGCCGGTCTTCGTCCGCTTGGTCTTGGGCAGGGCCAGCTCGCCGAAGAGGACCTCCTGGAGCTGCTTGGGCGAGCCCAGGTTGAACTCGTGCCCGGCCGCGGCATGGGCCTCCTTGACCGCCTGCTGGACGGCGCCGGCGAACATCTGCTCCATGGCCTCCAGGTGGGGCCGGTCGGCCGCGATGCCGTGCCGCTCCATGCGGGCGAGCAGCGCGGACGTGGGCAGCTCCATGTCGCGCAGCAGGTCGGCGGCGCCGACCTCCTCCAGCCGGCTCTCGAAGGCCTGGCCCAGGTCGAGGACGGCCCGGGCCTGGATCATCAGGGCCTCGGCCGCGGCGGCGTCGTCCGCGCCGAAGGCGAGCTGGCCGTCGGCCGCGGCGGCCGGGGTCAGCTCGCGGTGCAGGTACTCCAGGGACAGCGCGTCCAGGTCGAAGGAGCGGCGGCCGGGCTTGACCAGGTAGGCGGCGAGCGCGGTGTCCATGCTCACGCCCTCGACGCTCCAGCCGTGCTCGGCGAAGACGCGCATGGCGCCCTTGGCGTTGTGGAGGACCTTGGGCCGGGCGGCGTCGGCGAGCCAGGCCGCGAAGGCCCTCTCGTCGGCCTCGTCCAGCTGGGAGGGGTCGAACCAGGCGGCGGGGCCGCCTGGTGCGGCGAGGGCGACCTCGGCGACCGAGCCGGTGCCGAGCGCCCAGGTGTCGACCGTGGCGATGCCGAGGGGCCGGGTGCCGTGCTCGGTGAGCCAGGCGGGCAGCTCGCCGGTGGAGAGCACCGTGCCGTCCACCTGTACGCCCTCGGTGCTGACCGGGGTGGTCTCCGCCTCCTCGGCGCCGGGGTCGACGGCGAAGAGCCGCTCGCGCAGCGAGGGGTTCCTGATCTCCAGGGTGTCCAGGATCATCGCGACGGCCTTGCGGTCGTAGGCCGCGCGCTCCAGCTCGGTGACGCCCTTGGGGAGCTCCACGCGGCGCTCCAGCTCGGTGAGCCGGCGGTTGAGCTTGACGGATTCCAGATGGTCGCGGAGGTTCTGGCCGGCCTTGCCCTTGACCTCGTCGACGCGCTCGACGAGCTCGGCGAAGGAGCCGAACTGGTTGATCCACTTCGCGGCGGTCTTCTCGCCGACGCCGGGGATGCCGGGGAGGTTGTCGGAGGGGTCACCGCGCAGGGCCGCGAAGTCGGGGTACTGCGCGGGCGTCAACGCGTACTTCTCGAATACCTTCTCCGGGGTGAAGCGGGTCAGCTCGGAGACGCCCTTGGTCGGGTACAGCACCGTGGTGTGCTCGCTGACCAGCTGGAACGAGTCGCGGTCGCCGGTGACGATCAGTACCTCGAAACCCTCGGCCTCGGCCTGGGTGGCGAGCGTGGCGATGACGTCGTCGGCCTCGAAGCCGTCCACCGCGAAGCGGGCGACGCCCATCGCGTCCAGAAGCTCACCGATCAGCTCGACCTGGCCCTTGAACTCGTCGGGGGTCTTGGAGCGGTTCGCCTTGTACTCCGTGAACTCCTGGGACCGCCAGGTCTTGCGGGAGACGTCGAAGGCGACCGCGAAGTGCGTGGGCGCCTCGTCGCGCAGCGTGTTGGCGAGCATCGACGCGAAGCCGTAGATCGCGTTCGTCGGCTGGCCCGTCGCGGTGGTGAAGTTCTCCGCGGGCAGCGCGAAGAACGCACGGTAGGCCAGCGAGTGCCCGTCCATGAGCATCAGTCGCGGCCGGCTGCCGCCGGAGGTCTGGTCGGTCGTCTTCGATGCTGTCTCTGCCACGCCCCCGATCCTGCCACGCCCCACTGACAGTCGGCCCCGCCCCCGCGGGTGCCGGGCTCGGGCGCACCCCCCGGGGGACCCCGCTCACCCCGCCCTCGGCGTCTCCAGGCCCGACCGCAACCGCTGTCACCACAGCGTGCGAGGATCGGAGACGTACCTCACAGCGCAGTCGAAGGAGAGTGTGCGATGGCGTCGAAGCCGCCCAAGAGCGATCCGGTTCAGGACGCGCCGCAGGTCGCCGGGCCGAAGCGCGCGGCCGCGGGGCTCCCGGCCATCGGGCACACGCTGCGGATCGCCCAGCAGCAGATGGGAGTGAAGCGCACCGCGCTGACACTGCTGAGCGTGAACCAGAAGGACGGCTTCGACTGCCCGGGCTGCGCCTGGCCCGAGCCGGAGCACCGGCACAAGGCGGAGTTCTGCGAGAACGGCGCGAAGGCCGTGGCCGAGGAGGCCACCCTGCGCCGGGTCACGCCCGAGTTCTTCGCCGCGCACCCGGTCGCCGACCTGGCCGGCCGCAGCGGCTACTGGCTGGGCCAGCAGGGCCGGCTGACCCACCCCATGTACCTCCCCGAGGGGGGTACGCACTACGAGCCGGTCACCTGGGAGCGCGCCTTCGACATCATCGGTGAGGAGATCGCCGCGCTCGCCTCCCCGGACGAGGCCGTCTTCTACACGTCCGGCCGCACGAGCAACGAGGCAGCGTTCCTCTACCAGCTGTTCGCCCGCGAGTTCGGCACGAACAACCTCCCCGACTGCTCGAACATGTGCCACGAGTCGTCCGGCTCGGCCCTGTCGGAGACGATCGGCATCGGCAAGGGCAGTGTCCTGCTGGAAGACCTCTACCAGGCCGACCTGATCATCGTCGCCGGGCAGAACCCGGGGACGAACCACCCGCGCATGCTGTCCGCGCTGGAGAAGGCGAAGGACAACGGCGCGAAGATCATCAGCGTCAACCCGCTTCCCGAGGCGGGCCTGGAGCGCTTCAAGAACCCGCAGACCCCGCAGGGCATGGTCAAGGGCGCCGCGCTCACCGACCTGTTCCTGCAGATCCGCATCGGCGGCGACCAGGCCCTGTTCCGCCTGCTGAACAAGCTGATCCTTCAGACGGACGGCGCGGTCGACGAGGCGTTCGTGCGCGAGCACACGCACGGCTACGAGGAGTTCGCCGAGGCCGCCCGCGCCGCCGACCGGGACGAGACGCTCACGGCGACCGGCCTGGCCCAGGAGGACATCGACAAGGCCCTCCGTATGGTCCTGGCCTCGAAACGCACCATCGTGTGCTGGGCGATGGGCCTCACCCAGCACAAGCACTCCGTGCCCACGATCAGGGAAGTCGTCAACTTCCTGCTGCTGCGCGGCAACATCGGCCGCCCGGGTGCGGGCGTGTGCCCGGTGCGCGGGCATTCGAACGTGCAGGGCGACCGCACGATGGGCATCTTCGAGAGGCCCGCCCCGGCGTTCCTGGACGCCTTGGAGAAGGAGTTCGGCTTCGCGCCCCCGCGCGAGCACGGCTATGACGTCGTCCGCGCCATCCGCGCCCTGCGCGACGGCGAGGCGAAGGTCTTCTTCGCCATGGGCGGCAACTTCGTCTCGGCGTCCCCCGACACGGACGTCACCGAGGCGGCCATGCGCCGCGCCCGGCTGACCGTGCACGTGTCGACGAAGCTGAACCGCTCGCACGCGGTCACGGGCGCGCGTGCCCTGATCCTCCCGACGCTCGGGCGTACCGAGCGCGATCTGCAGGGCGGCGGCGAGCAGTTCGTGACGGTCGAGGACTCGATGGGCATGGTGCACGCCTCCCGGGGCCGCCTGGAGCCCGCGAGCCGGCACCTGCTGTCGGAACCGGCCATCGTCAGCCGCCTGGCCCGCCGCGTGCTGGGCGAGAACAGCCGCACACCGTGGGAGGAGTTCGAGAAGGACTACGCGACGATCCGCGACCGCATCGCGCGTGTGATCCCGGGTTTCGAGGACTTCAACGCGCGCGTGGCGCGCCCCGGCGGCTTCGCGCTCCCCCACGCCCCGCGCGACGAGCGGCGCTTCCCCACCGCCACCGGCAAGGCCAACTTCACGGCCGCGCCGGTGGAGTACCCGAGGCTGCCCGAGGGCCGCCTGCTGCTGCAGACGCTGCGCTCGCACGACCAGTACAACACCACGATCTACGGCCTCGACGACCGCTACCGGGGCATCCGCAACGGCCGCCGGGTGGTGCTGGTGCACCCCGAGGACGCGCGGGCCCTGAAGCTGGCGGACGGCGTCTACGTCGACCTGGTCAGCGAGTGGAAGGACGGCGTGGAGCGCAGGGCGCCCGGTTTCCGGGTCGTGCACTACCCGACGGCCCGGGGCTGCGCCGCCGCGTACTACCCGGAGACCAACGTGCTGGTGCCGCTGGACGCCACCGCGGACACCAGTAACACCCCGGCCAGTAAGTCCGTCGTGGTGCGTCTGGAACAATCGGCGACCGACTGAGCGTTTGCTCAGTGACACAGGCAGCCGAGTGACGAGGACGAACGGAGCCGGGCCCGATGGGTGAGCAACAGCATGTGAAGTTCCCGCAAGAGGTCATCGACGAGTACGCCGCGCTCGGCGTGGACCTCCTGGCCCTGTTCTCCGCGGGCCACCTCGGCAACCGGATGGGCGTCCAGATCTCCGAGGCGTCGGCCGACCGGGTCGTCGGCACGATGCCGGTGGAGGGCAACACCCAGCCCTACGGTCTGCTGCACGGCGGGGCCTCCGCGGTGCTGGCCGAGACCCTCGGCTCGATCGGATCGATGCTGCACGGCGGCAGCTCCAAGATCGCCGTGGGCGTCGACCTGAACTGCACCCACCACCGCGGGGCGCGCTCCGGGCTGGTCACCGGCGTGGCCACGCCCGTGCACCGGGGACGTTCGACGGCCACCTACGAGATCGTGATCACCGACGAGAACGACAAGCGGGTCTGCACCGCCCGGCTGACCTGCATGCTGCGCGACGTGCGGCCGGGCGACGAGGAGCTCATCCGCTCCGCGGGCTGATCCGGACAGAGGGAAAACCCTGGAGGGGCGGGCGCGCTCTTGTCGCGACCGCCCCGCGGGCATTTCACTGGCGCTCCCCCCACAGGAGAAGACCCGTCCCACCCGCAGAAGGGTTTCTCTTGACCTCCGTACGCGTCCTCGCCGTCACCGCGGCGGCCTGCGCCACCGTGCTCGCCACCGCGCTGCCGTCCTCCGCCATCAACTCCTACAACGCCGCACCCGCCCCCGAACGCACCGAGGTCGGCGCGCTCGTGGCCACCTGGGACGACGACGGCGATCCCGCCACCCCCGACCGGGCCGACTGGGTCTGCTCCGGCACCATGATCGACCCGGACACCTTCCTGACCGCGGCGCACTGCACCACCGACTGGCCGGACAACGTGCGGTTCTACGTGTCCCTCGACCAGGACGTGCAGGCCGGGCTCGACGCGGCCGCGAAGAAGTACCCCGGCGACCCGGCCGCACAGGCCGCCGCCGTCGCCGTCCCGGGCACGGCCCACTCGCACCCGGACTACCCGGGGCCCGCCTCCGACACCCACGACATCGCGGTGGTCCAGCTGCCCGCCGCCGAGGTCAAGGCCCGCTGGAGCTTCACCCTGGCGACCCTGCCCACCGCAAACCAGCTCGGCAGGCTCGGACCGCAGGGCCTGAACGACACCGACTGGCTCGTCGCCGGGTACGGCACCCAGGAGGCCGTCAACGGCCCCGGCGGCCAGACCCACCCCGGCGGCGGGGTCCGCATGAAGGCACCCGTCACCTTCAACGCCCTCAACGACTCCTGGGCCCGGCTCGCGATGACCGCGCCCCAGGGCAACGGAGGCGCCTGCTACGGCGACTCGGGCGGCCCCAACTTCGCCACCATCGGCGGCAGAAGCATCCTTGCCGCCACCACCATCACGGGCGACACCCCCTGCTACGCGACCAACGTGACGTACCGCCTGGACACACCCGGCGCCCGCGCCTTCCTCTCGCCGTTCGTGAAGCTGCCGTGACCCGTGACGCCGTGAGCCGGTGATCCGTGACGGCGTCATCCATGACGCCGTCATCCGTGACGCCGTCATCCGTGACGCCGTCATCCGTGACGCCGAGATCCGCACCACCGGCCGCACGGCGGCGCGGCCGACGGCCCCGCCGCATCCCGCGACCAGCGGGAGCAGCGGGGCGCCGACCGCGCCGAACCGGCCAACCCGGCCGCCGGACAACAGAGTTGGCGCGCGAGCCCCCGCCGGGGCCGCGGCACGGCACCGGCCTCACCCCATACCCCGCCCACGTCACCGGCCGCCACCACCCGGCCTCCCCGGCCCCCTCAACTGCCCTGAGACCCGGGCAAGTTCCGGTTCGCCGCGACCGCTGAAGACCGCCGCCCCCCGGCCGGGATCACCGACCGCACCGGCCGTCACGCCCCCGCGGCACCACCCGGAAATCACCGATTCCAATTCCCGGCACTCCCCCGGGGCCGCCGCCCGCCCCTTTTCTCGACGTAACGCTCCGTAACGCGCACGCAATACAACGCCACAGATTCATCTCCGGCCGCGCCCACGGCCCGGGACCTTTCCGATCTCTTCCGGCCGCAGGCGGCGGGACCACCGCACGATCTCAGCCACGGCCAACCGGAAGTGCGGGTTCTCAGAATGCGGACCTCGGCGAAAATCCACCAAACCCGTCGAGAGGGCCCGCCGCCGAGACCGGGCATCCACCACGTCATAACAAGAAAGTCACAAGCCAGCCCACGCCGCTGCCCATGCCCTTACCCCGGGCTTAGAGTCACCGCCAGTCACCGCCTCCATCGGGAGTTCGGTACCAGCGCGGCACTCACCCCCCGACCAGGGCGGGGCCTGCCTGTGAAAGGACTGATTGTGCGACAGCGTTCCTTGGTGATTCTTACCTCCGTTCTCACGACCGGAGCTCTGACTCTCACCGCCTGCGGCTCCCGAGACGACAGCGGTGACAAGGGCGGAGACAACGGGAGCGGCACCACGCTGACCATCGGCGTCGACGCCCCCCTCTCCGGTGAGAACTCCACCACCGGCCTCGGCATCCAGTACGGCGCCCAGATAGCCATCGACGACGCCAACAAGAACAACTGGGTCCCGGGCGTGAAGTTCAAGCTCAAGGCCCTGGACGACAAGGCGCAGCCCGCCACCGGCCAGACCAACGCCACCAACATCGTCGGCGACAAGACCGCCGTCGGCGCGGTCGGCCCGCTGAACTCCGGCGTCGCCCAGACGATGCAGCAGGTGTTCGCCTCGGCCAACATGGTCCAGATCTCCCCCGCGAACACGGCCCCCGAGCTGACCCAGGGCAAGAACTGGCAGTCGGACAAGAAGCGCCCGTTCAAGACGTACTTCCGCACCGCCACCACCGACGAACTGCAGGGCAGCTTCGCGGCCGGCTACGCGTACAACGGCCTCAAGAAGAAGAAGGCCTTCGTCGTCGACGACAAGCAGACCTACGGCGCCGGTCTCGCGAAGATCTTCAACGAGCAGTACAAGAAGCTCGGCGGCAAGGTCGTCGGGACCGACCACGTCAACACCGGCGACAAGGACTTCGGCTCCCTCGTCACCAAGATCAAGAACTCCGGTGCCGACCTGCTGTACTACGGCGGCCAGTACGACGAGTCCGCGCTGATCACCAAGCAGCTCAAGGACGCCGGCGTCAAGATCCCGCTGTTCGGCGGTGACGGCATGTTCGCCACCACCTACATCGAGGCCGCCGGCAAGTCCTCCGAGGGCGACCTCGCCACCGCCATCGGCGTCCCCGCCGACACCCTGCCCGCCGCCAAGACGTTCATCCAGACGTACAAGGACAAGGGCTACAAGGGTGACTACGGCGCCTACGGTGCCTACGCCTACGACGCCACCACCGCCATCATCAAGGCCGTCAAGGCCGCGGCCGACGCCAACGGCGGCAAGGTGCCCACCGACATCAACGACCTGCGCTCCAAGGTCGTCGACGGTGTCCAGAAGGCCGACTTCGAAGGCCTCACCGGCAAGATCGCCTTCGACGAGTACGGCGACACCACCAACAAGCAGCTGACGGTGTACCAGGTCGAGAAGGGCGCCTGGAAGGCCGTCGAGACCGGCACCGCCGACCTGCAGTAGTACCAGCCCCCCAGCAAGCCTCACCCCGGGCCGCGCGGAAGGAGGACCCCGACCGCGCGGCCCGTTTTCACACCCCCACACAGCACGCGACCACGCACGCATCCAGTGCACACGACCACCAGCGACATGGAGGCCACGCGGTGAACACCCTGCCGCAGCAGCTGGCCAACGGGCTGCTTCTCGGCTCGATGTACGGGCTGATCGCCATCGGCTACACGATGGTGTACGGCATCGTCCAGCTCATCAACTTCGCGCATGGCGAGATCTTCATGACCGGGGCCTTCGGCGCCCTCACGGTCTACTTCTACATCCTCCCCGACGGCACCTCGATGGCCCTCGCCGTACCCCTCATGCTCCTCGGCGGAGCCATCGTCGCCATCCTCATAGCCGTCGGAGCGGAACGGTTCGCCTACCGACCACTGCGCGGAGCACCACGCCTGGCACCGCTCATCACCGCCATCGGCCTCTCCCTGGCCCTTCAGGAGGTCGTGCGCAACTTCTACCCCGGCGCCGACCGCGCCCGCGCCTTCCCCGGCCTCGACGCCACCCATGACATCGGCTCCGTCACCATCAAGGACGCCGACATCTTCCTCATCCTCGCCGCCGTCCTCTGCATGGCCGCCCTCGCCTTCTTCGTGCGCCGCAGCCGCACCGGCCGCGCCATGCAGGCCACCGCGCAGGACCCCGACACGGCGCAGCTGATGGGCATCGACACCAACCGCATCATCGTCATCGCCTTCGCCATCGGCGGCTTCTTCGCCGCCGTCGCCGCCGTCGCCTACGGACTCAAGTACGGCAACGTCGACTACCGCATGGGCTTCCTGATGGGCCTCAAGGCCTTCACCGCGGCCGTCCTCGGCGGCATCGGCAACATCTACGGCGCCATGCTCGGCGGCGTCGTCCTCGGCGTCGCCGAAACCCTCGCCTCCGCCTACATCGACGAGATCCCGGGCATGCAGCAGCTCGGCGGCCAGAGCTGGGCCAACGTCTGGGCCTTCTGCCTCCTCATCCTCGTGCTCCTCTTCAGGCCACAGGGCCTGCTCGGCGAGCGCGTCGCGGACAGGGCGTGATCACATGACCGAGACGACCAAGACCCCGACGCCGGGCGCCGCCCCCACCCCGACGCCCGCACTGCGCGGTCTCATCCCGCTGCCCACCGCGGCCGCCCGCGGCCTCCTGCTCGCCGGCGGCATCGCCACCGCCGCCTCCACGTTCCTCGCCTGGACCTGGACCGCCGAATTCCCCGGCAAGCTCACCATCAACGGCTACCCCGGCGGCCTGCAGTGGCTGACCTTCACCGCCGGCGTCCTCACCGCCCTGTTCGCCCTCGCCTCCTACGGCGTCCGCGGACTCGGCTGGCTGCTGCCCGCCCGCAACAACGCACCGCTCGCCCTCACCGCCCTCGGCGGCTTCGCCGTCACCTGGTTCACCGTCATCGCCATCAGCACCGAACTCGGCGGCGTCGTCAACCTCGAACCCGGCGGCTGGATCGCGGCCGTAGCCTCCCTGCTGCCCGTCATCGGCGCCTTCGCCCTCCCCCAGGAGCGCACCGGCACCGACGGCACCAAGGAAGCCATCAAGGCCTACCTCGCCAAGCCCGAGCGCATCCCCGCCCCCCAGGCCACCGCGCCCTGGATCCAGCGGGCCGTCATCACCGTGGTCACCATCATCGGCCTCGGCGTCTTCACCTACGGCATCGACACCGAGTACGGCGAACTCTTCGTCGGCTACCTCTTCGTCGTCACCTTCGCAGTCTGGGCCCTGCACACCGCAGGCCTCCTCGACCGCTTCTCCGCACTCGTCGCCGGCAACCGCAGCTTCACCCTCGCCATGGGCTTCGCCGCGGCCATCGCCTTCCCCTTCACCCAGACCGACGACCACTACGCCAACATCGGCGTCAACATCCTGATCTTCGGGACCGTCGCCCTCGGCCTCAACATCGTCGTCGGCCTCGCCGGACTCCTCGACCTCGGATACGTCGCCTTCCTCGGCGTCGGCGCCTACACCGCCGCCCTCGTCTCCGGCTCCGAGTTCTCCACCATCTCCGGCGTCCACCTGCCCTTCTGGGCCTCCGCCCTGGCCGGCGCCGCCGCCTCGCTGGTCTTCGGCGTCCTCATCGGCGCCCCGACCCTGCGCCTGCGCGGCGACTACCTGGCGATCGTGACGCTGGGCTTCGGTGAGATCTTCCGCATCGCCGTCAACAACATGGACGGCCAGTCCGGACCCGACGTCACCAACGGCCCCAACGGCATCCCCTCCATCCCCGACCTGAATCTCCTCGGATTCAACTTCGGCCAGTCGCACGACATCGGCGGCTTCACCCTCGGCCGGTTTGCCAACTACTACCTGCTGATGGTCCTCATCATGGCCATCGTCGTCCTGGTCTACACGCGTGCAGCGGACTCCCGCATCGGCCGCTCCTGGATCGCCATCCGCGAGGACGAAACCGCCGCCACCGCCATGGGCATCAACGGCTTCCGCGTCAAGCTCGTCGCCTTCGCCCTCGGCGCCGCCCTCGCCGGCCTCGCCGGCACCGTCAGCGCCCACGTCACTTACAGCGTCGTCCCCACGCCCTACCAGTTCGCCGGCTCCACCCCGCCCAACTCCGCGTTCCTCCTGGCCGCGGTCGTCCTCGGCGGCATGGGCACAGTCGCAGGACCCCTCCTCGGCGCAGCCCTGCTCTACCTCCTCCCCGAGAAGCTCGTCTTCCTCCAGGAGAAGTCGCTCCTCGCCTTCGGCGTCGCGCTCGTCCTCCTGATGCGCTTCCGCCCCGAAGGCATCATCGCCAACCGCCGGCGCCAGCTCGAATTCCACGAGACCGGCCAACTCGACGTACCCAAACAAACCACGCTGACCGACGAACCGGCCGTCACCAAGGCGGGGGCGTAACCACGATGACTACACAGCCCACACCTGTACTCGAAGCACGCGGCGTCACGATGCGCTTCGGCGGCCTCACCGCCGTACGCTCCGTCGACTTCACCGTCAACGCAGGCGAGATCGTCGGACTCATCGGCCCCAACGGCGCCGGCAAGACCACCTTCTTCAACTGCCTGACCGGCCTCTACGTCCCCACCGAGGGCACCGTCTCCTACAAGGGCACCGTCCTCCCGCCCAAGCCCCACCTGGTCACCCAGGCCGGCATCGCCCGCACCTTCCAGAACATCCGCCTGTTCGCCAACATGACGGTCCTGGAAAACGTGCTCGTCGGACGCCACACCCGGACCAAGGAAGGCCTCTGGTCCGCCCTCCTGCGCGGCCCCGGCTTCAAGAAGGCCGAACGCCACAGCGAAGAACGCGCCATGGAACTCCTCGAGTTCATCGGCCTCGCCCACAAGCGCGACCACCTCGCCCGCAACCTCCCCTACGGCGAACAGCGCAAGCTCGAAATCGCACGCGCCATGGCCTCCGAGCCCCGCCTGCTCCTCCTCGACGAGCCCACCGCCGGCATGAACCCCCAGGAGACGCGGGCCACCGAAGAACTCGTCTTCGCCATCCGCGACAAGGGCATGGCCGTCCTGCTCATCGAGCACGACATGCGCTTCGTCTTCAACCTCTCCGACCGCGTCGCCGTCCTCGTCCAGGGCGAGAAACTCGTCGAGGGCACCTCCGACGTCGTCCAGGCCGACGAGCGCGTCATCGCCGCGTACCTCGGAGAGCCGTTCGAAGGCGCCCCCGGCGAGGCCGAAGCCGCCGAGGTCGAGGCCGCCGAGGTCGAGGCCGCCGAAGCCGCCGCCGACGCGACCAGCACCACCAGCAGCACCAAGGGAGAAGCCAAGTGACCGCACTCCTCGAAGTCGAGGACCTCCGGGTCTCCTACGGCAAGATCGAAGCCGTCAAGGGCATCTCCTTCAGTGTCGACGCCGGCCAGGTCGTCACCCTCATCGGCACCAACGGCGCCGGCAAGACCACCACCCTGCGCACGCTGTCGGGCCTGCTGAAGCCGACGTCCGGGAAGATCCTCTTCGACGGCAAGCCCCTGAACGGGGTCCCCGCCCACAAGATCGTCTCCCTCGGCCTGGCCCACTCCCCCGAAGGCCGCCACATCTTCCCGCGCCTCACCATCGCGGAGAACCTCCAGCTCGGAGCGTTCCTCCGCAAGGACAAAGAAGGCATCGAGAAGGACATCCAGCGCGCCTACGACCTCTTCCCCATCCTCGGGGAACGCCGCAAGCAGGCCGCGGGAACCCTCTCGGGCGGCGAACAGCAGATGCTCGCCATGGGCCGCGCCCTCATGTCCCAGCCCAAGCTCCTCATGCTCGACGAGCCCTCCATGGGCCTCTCCCCGATCATGATGCAGAAGATCATGGCGACGATCTCGGAGCTGAAGTCCCAGGGCACGACGATCCTCCTCGTCGAACAGAACGCCCAGGCCGCGCTGTCCCTGGCGGACCAGGGACACGTCATGGAGGTCGGCAACATCGTCCTCTCCGGCACCGGGCAGGACCTGCTCCACGACGAATCGGTACGCAAGGCGTACCTGGGCGAGGACTGACGTCCCGGCCAGTACGCCGAGAGGCCCGCTCCCCTTCGGTCCAGAAGGGGAGCGGGCCTCTCGCGTCGGGCCTTCAGCCCTTGTTGGCCTTCTTCTCGTCGGCGTCCTGAATAACCGCCTCCGCAACCTGCTGCATCGACATCCGGCGATCCATCGACGTCTTCTGGATCCACCGGAAAGCCGCCGGCTCCGACAGCCCGTACTCCGTCTGCAGAATCGACTTCGCCCGGTCCACCAGCTTGCGCGTCTCCAGCCGGAGCGTGAGGTCGGCGACCTCCTTCTCCAGCTCCTTCAGCTCCGTGAACCGCGAAACGGCCATCTCGATCGCCGGCACGACGTCCGTCTTGCTGAACGGCTTCACGAGGTACGCCATGGCACCGGCATCCCGGGCCCGCTCCACGAGGTCCCGCTGCGAGAACGCGGTCAACATCAGCACCGGCGCGATGCTCTCTTCCGCGATCTTCTCAGCCGCCGAGATGCCGTCCAGCTTCGGCATCTTCACATCGAGAATGACGAGGTCGGGCCGGTGCTCACGGGCCAGCTCCACGGCCTGCTCACCGTCCCCGGCCTCACCGACGACGGTGTACCCCTCCTCCTCCAGCATCTCTTTGAGATCGAGCCGGATCAGCGCCTCGTCCTCGGCGATGACGACCCGCGTCGTCAACGGAGGCACGTGCGACTTGTCCTCTTCAGGCACGTCAACAGGCTGGGGCGACTCGGGGGCACTCACGTGGGCTCCTTGGTAGGGGCAGGCCGGTACTGCTCCCAAGAGCGTACCTAGCTGCGGTATGGTGGTCAGGCAGTGGGTCGAGGTCAACCTTGGATTCACCGGGCCCCGGTAGCCCAATTGGCAGCAGGCAATGGATTCAAAACCCATACAGTGTCGGTTCGAGTCCGACCCGGGGCACTTTTCCTTGGTTTCCAAGGTCACCACTTCGAAGCGGATGTCCACGTTCTCGTGAACATCCGCTTTTTGCTGCGTGTCGACGTGATCACGGTTCCACAGTGATCCCATGTACGACATCAGCACACGCAAGCGAGCACTCGCATTGGTGACCCAGGGCCGCAGCCTGAATTCGGTGAGCCGCGAGACAGGCATCTCACGGGCTGCGATCCGCAGCTGGCAGAACCGCCTGGAACCGTTGCCCCGCATGGTGCCGCCGGACCCCGGACCGCCCGCCGACGAGTGCAAGTACGCCTACCTGCTGGGCCTCTATCTCGGCGATGGCTGCATCAGTGGCCACCCTCGCGGCACCGGCTATTACCTGAGAATCGCGTGCGCGAACTCGTGGCCCGGTCTGATCGAGGCATGCGAGATTGCCGTGCGCGCCATCAACCCGACCGGGTGCGCCTCTCGCACCCAGGCACAGGGATACGTCTCGGTTGTCAGCTACAGCAGACACTGGCCGCGCCTCTTCCCTCAGCACGGACCCGGGAAGAAGCACGAACGCCACATCGCCCTGGAACCCTGGCAGCAAGCCATCGTCGACGCGCACCCCTGGGAGTTCATCCGTGGTCTCATCCATTCTGACGGCTGCCGGATCACCAACTGGACCACCCGGCTCGTCGGCGGTGAGCAGAAGCGCTACGAATATCCCCGGTACTTCCTCACCAACCTCTCCGCCGACATCATCCGCCTCTTCACCGCGGCGCTCGACCAGGTGGGCGTCGAATGGAAGATGGCAAACACGCGCAACATCTCCGTCGCCCGCAAAGCCTCCGTCGCCCTCATGGACGCCCACGTCGGCCCCAAGTACTGACCTGGCTACTCCGCGATGTGGTGGACCCGGACCATGTTCGTCGAGCCGGAGACGCCGGGCGGGGAGCCTGCCGTGATGACGACCATGTCGCCGTTCTCGCAGCGGCCGGAGCGCAGCAGTAGCTCGTCGACCTGGTCGACCATCGCGTCGGTCGAGTCGACGCAGGGACCGAGATACGTCTCCACGCCCCAGGTGAGGGCGAGTTGTGAGCGGGTCGCCTGGTCGGGGGTGAAGGCGAGGAGGGGGATCGGGGAGCGGTAGCGGGAGAGGCGGCGGGCGGTGTCGCCTGACTGGGTGAAGGCGACCAGGAATTTCGCGCCGAGGAAGTCGCCGATTTCCGCGGCAGCCCGGGCTACCGCTCCGCCCTGGGTTCGGGGTTTGTTGCGTTCGGTCAGGGGCGGGAGGCCCTTCGCCAGGATGTCCTCTTCCGCCGCTTCGACGATGCGGGCCATCGTGCGGACGGTGTCGATCGGGTGTTTGCCGACGCTGGTCTCGCCGGAGAGCATCACCGCGTCGGTGCCGTCGATGACGGCGTTGGCGACGTCGGATGCTTCGGCGCGGGTCGGGCGGGCGTTGTCGATCATCGAGTCGAGCATCTGGGTGGCGACGATGACCGGTTTGGCGTTGCGTTTGGCCAGTTTGATGGCGCGCTTTTGGACGATCGGCACCTGCTCCAGTGGCATTTCGACGCCGAGGTCTCCGCGAGCGACCATGATGCCGTCGAAAGCGTCGACGATGTCGTCGATGTTCTCGACGGCTTGGGGTTTTTCGACTTTGGCGATGACGGGGAGGCGGCGGCCTTCTTCGTCCATGATGCGGTGGACGTCCTGGATGTCGCGGCCGGTGCGGACGAAGGAGAGGGCGATGACGTCGAAGCCGGTGCGCAGGGCCCAGCGGAGGTCGTCTTCGTCCTTTTTGGAGAGGGCGGGTACGGAGACGGCGACGCCGGGGAGGTTGAGGCCTTTGTGGTCGGAGATCACGCCGCCTTCGAGGACGGTTGTGTGGACTCGGGGGCCGTCGACGCCGGTGACTTCGAGGCAGACCTTGCCGTCGTCGATGAGGATGCGTTCGCCGGTGGTGACGTCGTCGGCGAGGCCGGCGTAGGTGGTGCCGCAGATCTGGCCGTCGCCTTCGACGCCTTCTTCGACGGTGATGGTGAAGGTGTCGCCGCGTTCAAGGAGTACGGGGCCTTCGGTGAAGCGGCCGAGCCTGATTTTCGGGCCTTGGAGGTCGGCGAGGAGGCCGACGCTGCGGCCGGTCTCGTCTGCGGCTTTGCGGACCCGTTGGTAGCGCTCCTCGTGTTCGGCGTGGCTGCCGTGGCTGAGGTTGAAGCGGGCTACGTCCATTCCGGCGTCGACCAGGGCTTTGATCTGGTCGTACGAGTCGGTGGCGGGTCCTAGGGTGCAGACGATTTTGGCTCGGCGCATGGCACGAGCTTATGAGTTACCGACTGGTAGGGAATGGGGCGGGCATGGCCGCCCAACAGACTTTGCGTTAAGCGTTATTGACAAGTGTTGAATTGTGCGGCGGGGTGCTCCGATGAGCACCCGGAAGAAATTCGTGCATGTTTTCGGATATCCGCCCGGGGGCTTACAGCTGCGGCGGCACCATCGTGAAGCGGGCGTTGATCTGGGCGTGGACGCGCTGGCGCTGGGGTTCGAGATCGAGGGGGGCCGGGGTTTCCTCGGGGGCGCCGGCGTAGGCGGCTGAGCGCATGCGGCCGGGGGCCTGGGGGTAGGCCGGAGGGGTGCTCTCGGCGCCGATGTCGGCGAGTTCGACGAGGGCGGAGAGGGTGGTGCCGAGGGCGTCGGCGTACTCGCGGGCGCGTTGGACGGCTTCGTGTACGGCCTTCTTCCTGGCCTCGCGGTGGGCGGGTGAGTCGGGGCGCAGGGCCCACCAGGGGCCGTCGACGCGGGTGAGGTCGAGGTCGGCGAGGCGGGTGGTGAGTTCGCCGAGGGCGGTGAAGTCGGTGAGTTCGGCGGTGACGCGGACACTGCCGTGGTAGGTGCGGACGCGTTCACCGCGGCCGTGTTTGGTGAGTTCGGGTGTGATGGAGAAGGCGCCGGTCTCCAGGCGTTCGACGGCGTCGCCGTAGGACTTGACGAGGTCGAGGACGCCGGCGTTGCGGCGGGTGAGGTCGTCGAGGGCGGAGCGGCGGTCGCGGCCGCGGGCGGCGACGGTGATGCCGATGCGGGCGATTTCGGGGTCGACTTCGAGGCGGGCTTCGCCGCGGACGGCGATGCGGGGGGCCTCGGGTGTGCCGTAGGGGACGGCGGGCTGGGAGGCGTCTGCCGTGGGCGCGGTCATACGCCCCACTCTGTCACGTCTTGGCTGGCCAGAGGGGCGAGATGTGGGGACCGAGTCATCAGATCGCAACCTGGCGGGTCTGTTGCGGCCGGTCATGGACGGGTCAGAATCTACGCGCGTTATCTACGCGCGTCGTTCACAGATTCCGCGAGGAGCCAGACATGCCGTTGAACCGCCGGAAGTTCCTGGAGAAGTCCGCCGTGACCGGGGCGGGGGTGGCGCTGACCGGTGCGGTCTCGGCGCCGGGTGCGCAGGCGGCCGAGGCGAAGCGGAGCGCCAAGCGGTACGCGTTCACCGTCCTGGGGACGACGGACCTGCACGGCAACGTCTTCAACTGGGACTACTTCACGGACAAGGAGTTCGACGACAAGGACCACAACGACGTGGGCCTCGCGAAAGTCTCGACGCTCGTGAACCGGGTCCGTGCGGAGAAGGGCCGCCGCAACACGCTGCTGATCGACGCGGGCGACACCATCCAGGGCACGCAGCTGTCGTACTACTACGCCAAGGTCGATCCGATCACGGCCGAGGGCGGCCCGGTGCATCCGATGGCGCAGGCGATGAACGCCATGGGCTACGACGCGGCGGCGCTCGGCAACCACGAGTTCAACTACGGCATCCCGGTGCTGCGGAAGTTCGAGCAGCAGTGCCGTTTCCCGCTGCTGGGGGCGAACGCGCTGGACGCTAAGACGCTGCGGCCGGCGTTCGCGCCGTACAGCATGCACCGGCTGCGCACGCCGCACGGGCGGGACGTGAAGGTGGCGGTGCTGGGGCTGACCAACCCGGGCATCGCGATCTGGGACAAGGCGAACGTGCAGGGGAAGATGACGTTCCCGGGTCTTGAGGAGCAGGCGGCGAAGTGGGTGCCGAAGCTGCGGTCGATGGGTGCGGACGTGGTCATCGTGTCGGCGCACAGCGGCTCGTCGGGGACGTCGTCCTACGGTGACCAGCTGCCGTACATCGAGAACGCGGCGGGTCTGGTGGCCGAGCAGGTGCCGGGGATCGACGCGATCCTGGTCGGGCACGCGCACACGGAGATCCCGGAGTACTTCGTCACGAACAAGAAGACGGGGAAGCGGGTCGTGCTGTCGGAGCCGCTGAAGTGGGGTCAGCGGCTGACGCTGTTCGACTTCGAGCTGGTCTGGGAGAAGGGCTGCTGGAAGGTCGAGAAGGTCGGCGCGAAGGTCCTGAACTCCAACACGGTGGAGGAGGACCCGAAGATCACGAAGCTGCTCGGGGACGAGCACGAGAAGGTCGTGGCGTACGTCAACCAGGTCATCGGCACGAACGCGGCGGAAATGACGTCGGTCGAGGCACCGTACAAGGACGTGCCGATCATCGATCTGATCAACCACATCCAGGCGGACACGGTGAAGCAGGCGCTGGCGGGCACGGAGCACGCCGCACTGCCGGTGCTGTCGCAGGCGGCGTGCTTCTCGCGCAGTGCGCGGATCCCGGCCGGTGAGGTGACGATCCGGGACGTGGCGGGTCTGTACGTCTTCGAGAACACCCTGGAGGCGCGTCTGATGACGGGTGCGCAGATGAAGGCGTATCTGGAGTACTCGGCGAACTACTTCGTGCAGACCGCGCCGGGTGCCGCGGTGGATCCGGCGAAGCTGACGAACGCGAACGGCACGCCGGACTACAACTACGACGTGGTGAGCGGCCTGGCGTACGAGATCGACATCGCGAAGCCGGCCGGTTCGCGGGTGACGAACGTGCGGTTCGAGGGGCAGCCGCTCGCGGACGACGCGAAGTTCGTGTTCGCGGTGAACAACTACCGGGCCAACGGCGGCGGTAACTTCCCGCATGTCGCCGCGGCCCCGTTGCTGTGGTCGAACTCGGACGAGATCCGCAACACCATGATCGCCTGGGTGAAGGCGAAGGGGTCGATCGACCCGGCCGCCTTCGCGGCGGTGGACTGGAAGCTCACGCGGGAGGGCACGCCCGTCTTCTGAGGCAGGCGCTTCGGAGGCACGCGCTTCTGAGGCAGGCGCTTCTGAGGCAGGCGCTTCTGAGGCAGGCGCTTCGTCACCTTCGGTCGTCGACGAGCGGGGTCAGCGCGGGTGCCTCGCGGGGCGGCGGGACGTGGGCCCGCTGGGTGAGGCCGAAGGTGGTGAAGGCGGTGCGGGCGGGGAGTGCGTAGGCCTCCCCGCCCGTCACGGCGTTGAGGATGATCGCGCTGCGCCAGGCGGCGAGTCCGAGGTCGGGGGCGCCGACGCCGTGGGTGTGGGTCTCGGCGTTCTGGACGTACACCGTGCCGGTGACGGACGGGTCGAGGACGAGCCGGTAGTCCTCGTCGATGCGCGGGCGTTCCCGGCTGTCGCGGCGCATGTAGGGGTCGAGGCCGGCGAGGATCCGGTCGAGGGGGCGTTCGCGGTAGCCGGTGGCCAGGACGACGGCGTCGGTGGTGAGGCGGGAGCGGCTGTCCTGGAGGGTGTGTTCCAGGTGCAGTTCGACTTTGGTCGTGGCGATCCGGCCGGCGGTGCGGACGCGGACGCCGGGGGTGAGGACGGCGTCGGGCCAGCCGCCGTGCAGGGTGCGGCGGTAGAGCTCGTCGTGGACGGCGGCGATGGTGGCGGCGTCGATGCCTTTGTGCAGCTGCCACTGGCCGTCGACGAGCCGGTCGCGGGTGGATTCGGGCAGGGCGTGGAAATAGCGGGTGTGGTCGGGGGTGAAGTGCTCCAGGCCGAGCTTGGAGTACTCCATGGGGGCGAAGGCCTCGGTGCGGCCCAGCCAGTGCAGTTTCTCGCGCCCGGCGGGCCTGTTGCGGAGCAGGTCGAGGAAGATCTCGGCGCCGGACTGTCCGGTGCCGACGACGGTGACGTGCTCGGCGGCGAGGAGGGCGGCGCGGTGGTCGAGGTAGTCGGCGGCGTGCACGACGGGCACGCCGGGGGCTTCGACCAGGGGTTTGAGGGGGTCGGGGACGTAGGGCTCGGTCCCGATGCCGAGGACGACGTTGCGCGCGTAGGTGCGGCCGAGGGCCTCGGCTTCTCCGTCGGTGTCGAGCTGGGTGAAGTCGACTTCGAAGACGTCGCGTTCGGGGTTCCAGCGGACGGCGTCGATCTGGTGGCCGAAGCGGAGTCCGGGGAGGTTTTCACTGACCCAGCGGCAGTAGGCGTCGTATTCGGCGCGCTGGATGTGGAAGCGCTCGGCGAAGTAGAAGGGGAAGAGCCGTTCGCGGGACCTGAGGTAGTTGAGGAAGGTCCAGGGGCTGGTGGGGTCGGTGAGAGACACCAGGTCGGCGAGGAACGGGACCTGGAGGGTGGCGCCTTCGATGAGCAGGCCGGGGTGCCAGCCGAAGGCGGGGTGCTGGTCGTAGAAGACGGTGTCGAGGCCGCCGAGGGGGTGGGCGAGCGCGGCGAGGGAGAGGTTGGCGGGGCCGATGCCGATGCCGACGAGGTCGCGGGGGGCGTCGGGTTCGGGGGCCGGGGCGGGGTTCATCGGGGGGTGTGTCCTTCCACGAGGGTGGCTCGGCTCGCTGCCGCGAGGTGCAGCAGGGCGGCCAGGTCGTCGGGCCCGGTGGCGGGGTTGAGGAGGGTGGCCTTGAGCCAGAGCCGGCCGTCGAGGCGGGCCCGGCCGAGGACGGCGGAGCCGTCGGTGAGCAGCGCGCGGCGTACGGCGGCGACGGTGGTGTCGGTGGCGCCGGTGGGCCGGAACAGCACGGTGCTGATGACGGGCGGGGCGTGCAGTTCGAAGCCGGGGTGTGCGTCGACGAGGGCGGCGAACTCGCGGGCGTGGGCGCAGACCTGGTCGACGAGTGTGCCGAGTCCGTGGCGTCCGAGGGTCTTGAGGGTGACGGCGAGTTTGAGGACGTCGGGGCGGCGGGTGGTCCGGAGGGACCGGCCGAGCAGGTCGGGCAGTCCGGCCTCGGTGTCGTCGTCGGCGTTGAGGTAGTCGGCGCGTTGCCGCAGGGCGGTGAGGTCGCGGCTGTCGCGGACGGCGAGGAGGCCTGCGGCGACCGGCTGCCAGCCGAGTTTGTGCAGGTCGAGGGTGACGGTGTCGGCGGTGTCGAGTCCGGTGAGGCGGGTGCGGTGCCGGTCGCTGAAGAGGAGGCCTGCGCCGTAGGCGGCGTCCACGTGCAGCCGGGCGCCGTGGACCGCGCAGCGGGCGGCGATCTCGGGCAGCGGGTCGATGAGGCCGGCGTCGGTGGTGCCGGCGGTGGCGGCGACGAGCAGCGGGCCGTTCAGCCCGGTGAGGGTCCGGTCGAGCGCGTCGGGGTCGAGTGTGCCGTGCGGGGTGGGTACGACGACGGGCTGGGGCAGGCCGAGCAGCCAGGCGGCGCGGGGCAGGGAGTGGTGGGCGTTGGCTCCGCAGACGAGCCGGACGGTTGCTCCGTGGGACTCCCGGGCGAGGAGCAGGGCGAGCTGGTTGGCTTCGGTGCCGCCGGTGGTGATGAGGGAGTCGGGGGTTGCCGGTGTGCCGTTTCCGTGGACCTCCCGGGCCAGTGCCGCCGTGATGAGCCGCTCCAGTTCCGACGCCCCCGGGGCCTGGTCCCAGGAGTCGAGGGAGGGGTTGAGGGCGGAGGCCGCGAGGTCGGCTGCGGTGGCTACGGCGAGCGGGGGGCAGTGGAGGTGGGCGGCGCACAGGGGGTGGGCGGGGTCGGCGGCGGTCCGGGCGAAGGCGTGGACCAGGGTGCGGAGGGCGTGCGGGTCGCCCCGGTCGGGGAGGACGTCTCCCACCGCGTCCCGCAGCCGCGCCGCGACCTGCTCCGGGCCGCCCGCGGGCAGCGGCCCGCCGCGCGCCCGGGCGCCGGTGTCCAGGGCGTCGAGCACGGTGTGAAGCAAGGGCCGCAGGGCGTGCGGGCCGTGGGGGCCCGATGCGAGGGGCGGCGTGCTCATGGACTGACCTCCGGGGCGCGGGTGGCGGCACGCCCGGACAGCCCAACGATCCAACCCGGGTGGAGGTACTTCTGTACGCGGATGCCAGTTGTCGAAACCGCCGTGTGGGCCTCGGGGCCGGGCCGGCTGCTGGGCGCGGTGGCGGTACTCGAACCCGGCGGGATGGGCCCCGGCTCGGTCACGGTCCAGTGGCCGGGCCGGAAGGGGCGGCCGGGCCCCCGCGACGGCGGCAGGGCGTCCGCCCCGAGCGGGGCCGGGCCGGCCTCTGGGCGCGGTGGCGGTACTCGAACCCGGTCTTGTAGCCCCCGAGCCCGGGCCGGTCACGGCCTCGTGGCCCGGGGCGGAAGGCGACGGCGGGAGACGGACGCCCGCCGCGCCACGAGCCCCGCCGTCAGGCCTCCCGGTCCCCTTGGGTCCGGAGCGCCCCTTCGCGTCGTCCAGGTGGGCGACGATGCCGCGCAGACGATGCCGCGCAGCGCGGGGGTCGGTTCTCGGACCCCGCCGTATGGGCCCCCGGGCCCGGCCCCGGGTCGCGTTGCGAGCCCGTGGGCCGGGGCGGGAAGGGCGGCCAGGCCGCTGCATCGGCGAAGGGCGGACGCCCCGTGCCCGCCGTCAGGCCCGCGTGGCTCCCTGGACCCGGAGCGCCCGCTTCAAGTCGTCCAGCTGGTCGACGAGTTTGCGGCGCAGCGCGGGGATCGGGGCGCCGTCGTGCAGGCATGTCTCGCCGAGGTGGAGGTTGTCCGTGTCGACGGCGTGTGCGGGGAAGGCCCAGCGGCCCGCCGCCTCCGCCATGGCGGGGCCCCGGCGGTCGGCGACGGCGACCGCGTCGGGGTAGTAGCGCGTGACGTACTCGCGTACCAGGTCGGCTTGTTCGGGCTGCCAGAAGCCTCGGGCGGTGGCGGTGAAGAGGTAGTTGGACAGGTCGTCGGAGCCGAACATGGCCTCCCAGGCGCGGGCCTTGGCCTCCGGGTCGGGCAGGGCGGCGCGGCAGCGGGCGGCGCCCTCCTGGCCGGTGGCGCTGGGGTCGCGTTCCAGCTCGGCGGCGATGGCGGCCTCGTCGGTCGCGCCGAGGACGGCGAGCCGGGCGAGTACGCGCCAGCGCAGCTCGGGGTCGAGTTCCGGGCCGCCGGGGACGGTGCCGTCGGTGAGCCAGGCGGCGATGGTGTCGGGGTGGGCGGCCACGTCGATGCGGTGGCGTACGGCGATCAGGCGCAGGCCGGGGTTGTCGCCGTCCTCGGTGCGGCGGATGAGGTCGCGGCACAGTTCGGTGAGGGTGGCGAGTGCGGCGGGCCGCTCGCCGGGGGTGAGGTAGCGGTCGGCGATGTACGTGGAGGCGAAGGCGAGGACGCCTTGGACGATGGCGAGGTCCGTCTCCAGCGGGAGGTGCGCGCGAGCGGTCTCCAGGTAGGCGCCGGGGGCGAGTTCACCGTCGCGGACGGCGTCCCGCAGGGCGTTCCAGACGACCGCGCGGGTGAGCGGCCGGGGCAGGCCGGACAGGTCCTTGCGGACGGTCTCGAAGGACTCGGGGTCGAAGCGGACCTTGGCGTAGGTGAGGTCGCCGTCGTTGAGGAGGAGCAGGGCGGGGCGCTTGCCGATGGGGTGGGCGTCGGTCTGCGGGAGGTCCAGGTGGAGGCTTTCGCGCAGGACGAGCTGCCCGCCGTCGTCGCCGAGGTCCCGGTCGTAGAGGCCGGCGGCGATGCGGTGCGGGCGGCTGCCGGCGCGGTCGACGGTGAGGGTGCAGGTGCCGTGCTCGCCGGGGGTGATCCGCGGGGTGAGCGTGTCGACGCCGGTGGTGCGCAGCCAGGCGTCGGCCCAGGCGGGGACGTCGCGGTCGGTGGCGCCGGCGAGGTTGTCGATGAAGTCGGCGAGGGTGGCGTTGGCGAACTTGTGCCGGGCGAAGTGGGTGTTGATGCCGGCGAGGAAGTCCTTCTCGCCGAGCCAGGCGACCAGTTGCCGCAGTGC
Source organism: Streptomyces qaidamensis (assembly GCF_001611795.1). Lineage (NCBI taxonomy): Bacteria > Bacillati > Actinomycetota > Actinomycetes > Kitasatosporales > Streptomycetaceae > Streptomyces > Streptomyces qaidamensis. The sequence continues at coordinate 2,376,667 of NZ_CP015098.1, forward strand.
GCTCGCGCCCTTGGCGTAGGAGATGCCGTCGAAGTTGAGCAGTGCGGAGGCGGTGTCGTGGACGGCCTCGGGGGCGACGGGGTGGGTGGAGGGACGCTGGTCGGCGTCGTAACCCCAGGACTTGCGGGTGACGCCGAAGTCGGTCCAGGTGTCGGTGAAGCGGGTGGCTTCGGTGAGGGTCTGGTAGCCCATGTACTCGGCGAAGGACTCGTTCAGCCAGATGTCGTCCCACCACTTGAGGGTGACGAGGTCGCCGAACCACATGTGGGCCATCTCGTGGGCGATGACCATGGCGCGGGTCTGGCGTTCGGTGTCGGTGACGGCGGAACGGTAGACGAACTCGTCGCGGAAGGTGACGAGGCCGGGGTTCTCCATGGCGCCGGCGTTGAACTCGGGGACGAAGGCCTGGTCGTAGGAGTCGAACGGGTAGGGCTCGTCGAACTTCTCGTGGTAGCGGTCGTAGCAGGCGCGTGTGACGTCGAGGAGTTCGTCGCAGTCGGCGTCGAGGTAGGGGGCGAGGGAGCGGCGGCAGTGCAGGCCGAAGGGCAGGCCGCGGTGCTCGGTGCGCACGGAGTGCCAGGGGCCGGCGGCGACGGCGACGAGGTAGGTGGAGATGAGCGGTGTGGGGGCCGCCTTCCATACGCCGTCGGTGTGTTCGGTGATGCCGTTGGCGAGGACGGTCCAGTCCTGCGGGGCTTTCACCGAGAGTTCGAAGACGGCTTTCAGGTCGGGCTGATCGAAGGCGGCGAAGACGCGCTGGACGTCGTCCATGAAGAGCTGGGTGTAGACGTAGGTCTCGCCGTCGGTGGGGTCGGTGAAGCGGTGCATGCCCTCGCCGGTGCGGGAGTAGCGCATGCGGGCGTCCACACGCAGTTCGTGCTCGCCGGCGGTGAGGTGGGGCAGGGCGAGCCGGTTGCCGTCCAGGGCTTCGGGGTCGAGGGGGTGTCCGTCGAGGGTGACGGAGCGCAGCTCGGCGGGCTTGAGCTCGATGAAGGTGTTCCCGTCCACGCGGGCAGCGAACCTGATCAGGGTGCGGGAGTCGAAGGTCTCGTCTCCGCCGGTCAGATCGAGTTCGATGGTGTAGTGGTGGACGTCGAGGAGCTCTGCTCGGGTCTGCGCTTCGTCGCGCGTCAGTACGGACATGCGTGACATGCTGCCTGATGGCGTCGGCAAGGCACAGAGGCGGATCGGTACGTGCCCAATGTCCGGTCTACGTGCGGTCCTTTTCGAGCTCCCCGGCGTGCGCCCCCATGGGCCGCTGTGTCGGTACGCGCGCGTCGGGGTGCGGAAGTCCGGGGCGGGGGTGTGCGGCGGTCCCGGTGTGCTCTCCGATGAGGGCGCGCAGGTGGTGCACCTCCCGTTCGAGGGCGAGATGGCGCCGGTGGGCGTCGTAGAGGTAGCGGACCTTGGTGCGCAGGGCCCAGGGGTCCACGGGTTTCAGGACGAGGTCGGCGACGCCGAGCCCGAAGGCGGTGGTGGTCAGTTCGTGGTCGGCGCCGAAGCCGGTGAGCAGGATGACGGGGATGTGCTGGGTCTGCTCCACGCGCCGCATGTAGCGCACGACCTCCAGTCCGCTGACGCCGGGCATGCGCACGTCGAGCAGCAGCAGGCCGACCTGGCCACGGAGGACCTGTTTGAGTGCCTCGTCGCCGCTGGTGGCCCGGCCGAGCTGGTAGCCCAGCGGGGCCAGGGCGCTCTCCAGCGCGTACAGCGTGTCCTCGTGGTCGTCGACGATGAGGATCCTGGTATCCGACGACATGGCCCGACGCCCCTCCCTCGTGGAGGACCAGAGTAGGTCCGGGACGCTGACGGGGTGTGCTCGTCAGCTGACATGCTGTGCACAGCGCAGCATGCCGCGAGCGGGCCGCTGTGTCACTCCCCCGGGGCGTGCGCGCAGTCAGTTGGCGCCGGTGGTGGAGCCGCCCAGCGCCTCGTCCGCGATGCGCTCGTGGTGGCGGATGACCTCGGCGACGATGAAGTTGAGGAACTTCTCGGCGAAGGCCGGGTCGAGCTTGGCGTTTTCGGCGAGGGCGCGCAGCCGGGCGATCTGGCGGGCCTCGCGGGCCGGGTCGGCGGGCGGCAGCTGGTGCCGGGCCTTGAGGTGGCCGACCTGCTGGGTGCATTTGAAACGCTCGGCGAGCATGTGGACGACGGCCGCGTCGATGTTGTCGATGCTGTCGCGCAGCCGGGCGAGCTCTTCACGGACGGCGGTGTCGGCGTCACGGGAACCGGTGTTGCTGGTGGTCATGGGGCGTCAGCCTACGGGGATCACGCGGGGTGGCCGCCGGCCGTCTCATCCTTCGGCGGTGAGAGCCGCTTGTGGAAGTAGACGTCCTCGTGGCCGCCGGGGACGCCCCGGATGCGGGCGCGTTCCCGGAAGCCGAGCGTCGGGTAGAAGCGGGGTGCCTGGAAGCTGTACGTGGAGACGATCATGTCGGTGCAGCCGCGCCGGGCTGCCTCGGCCTCCGCCGCGCGCATCAGCCGGCTTCCCCAGCCGCGGTGGCGCTGGTCCTCGCGGACCCAGAGCATGTCCACCGAGCACAGGGTGCCCCAGGTCCAGGCGGTGAGCCCGCCGACCAGGTCGCCGGTGTCGTCGGTGGCGCGGACGGTGAGGGGTTCGGTGACGGCGCCGTCGGCGGCGGCGGTGTTGAAGGCGGTCAGCTCCTCGTCGAGCCGCTTTTCGAGGTCGTCGTCCTGGCCGCCCACCCGGAGCGAGGCGGCGACGGTGTGCTGTTCGCTGGTCACGGCGCGGATTCTGCCGGAGGTGCCGGGGGGTGACGACCGGTTTTCGCCGTCTGCGCGCCGGGTCGCGTCCTCGTACAGTGGAACCGGGTTTCCGGGGCGTCCTTGGGGGTGAGGCGTGGCGAGCGACGGGCCGGTCGAGCACGGCTACCCGCATCTGGAGACGGTGCGGGCCGCCATCACGGCGCTGTACAAGCGGCTGTCGTACGACACCGTCCGGACGTTCGAGACCAGCGTGCTCCCCGTCGACGTGGCGTTCTGCGACACCGACGACCTGTATATGGGGGCGCAGCGGGTGGCACAGGAGCTGGTGCGGCACTACCGCCTGCCGGATGCCCGGCTGATCGTGAGTTTCCGGGAGATGCGGCACGCGGCGAACGTGGAGCTCGCGGCGGGGCCGGAGTACTTCGTGGAGCTGAACGACCGGTTCCGTAGGCATCGGCGGGACATCGGGGCGGCCCTCGCGCACGAGGTGATGCACGTGTACCTGCATCGTCTGGACCTGTCCTTCCCGGGCGTCCGGGACAACGAGATCCTCACGGACACGGCGACGACGTATCTGGGCGCGGGGTGGCTGCTGCTGGACGCGTACCGGGAGGACGGGGCGTCGTCGCAGAAGCTGGGGTATCTCACGCCGGAGGAGTTCGGGTACGTGCTGGCCAAGCGGGCGCTGGTCTTCGGTGAGGACCCGTCGGTGTGGTTCACCAGTGCGCAGGCGTACACGGCGTACGCGAAGGGGATGGAGCTGGCCCGCCTCGACGAGCGGCAGCCGCCGCTGACGGCGGCGGGTTGGGCGGGGCGCCGGCGGTACGCCCGGGACCGGCGGCACGGGTCGTCGGATCAGCCGCTGCCGGGGGTGGGGTACGCGTTCTCCCCGGACGGGGGCGGCCGGTTGCGGGTGTCGTTCCCGTGCCCCACGTGCCACCAGCGGATCAGGGTGCCGGTACGGGGCCGGGTCCGGGCCCGGTGCGCGCTGTGCCGGAGCGTGCTGGAGTGCGACACGTAGGGAGCGCGGCCCCAAAGTTCGCGATCGGGCGCTGCGCGGGGGCCTGGGGTGTCCGGGGCGGGCCTGTGGCTGGCCGTCAGTGCTGGTGATCGCCGCTGGTGATCTGCCGGTACTCCTCCACCGTCGGCTTCTCGATCCGCGCGTCGGGCCCGAACATGGCCTTGGCGAGGCGGGCTCGCAGCCGTTCGGAGCGCTTGACCTTGCGGCGGACGCCTCCCGCGTCGACCTCGCGCCCGACCTCGTACGGCGGGTTCTGCTCGTGCTGGGTGAGCGTGAACAGCTCGGCCTGGGCGAGGGGCTCGTGCACCTCGATGTACTCGCCGGTCGGCAGCCGTTTGATGGTGCCGGCCTCCCGGCCGTGCAGGACTTTGGCGCGGTCGCGGCGCTGCAGGCCCATGCAGATCTTCTTCGTGACGATGAACGCGGCGACCGGCAGCACGAACACGCCGATCCGCACGAACCAGGTGATCGCGTTGATGGACAGGTGCAGATGGGTGGCGACGATGTCGTTGCCGCCGCCGATCAGCAGCACCGTGTACAGGGTCAGCCAGGCCACGCCGAGGCCGGTGCGCACGGGTGCGTTGCGCGGCCGGTCGAGGATGTGGTGCTCGCGTTTGTCGCCGGTGATCCACGCCTCGATGAAGGGGTAGAGGCCGAGGGCGAGCAGGATGAGGGGGAAGAGGGAGAAGGGGATGAACACGCCGAGGGCGAGGGTGTGGCCCCAGAGGTTGATCTCCCATCCCGGCATCACCCGGATCAGGCCCTCGGAGAAGCCGAGGTACCAGTCGGGCTGGGCGCCGGTGGTGACCAGGTCGGGGCGGTAGGGGCCGAAGGCCCACACGGGGTTGATCTGGGCGATCGCGCCCATCACCGTCAGGACGCCGAAGACGAGGAAGAAGAAGCCCCCGGCCTTGGCCATGTAGACCGGCAGGAAGGGCATCCCGACGACCGACCGCTCCTTGCGTCCGGGGCCCGGGAACTGGGTGTGTTTGTGGTAGAAGACCAGGATCAGATGGGCGGTCACCAGGCCCAGCATGATCCCCGGCAGCAGCAGGATGTGGACGGGGTACAGCCGCGAGATGATGTCCTCGCCCGGGAACTCGCCGCCGAACAGGAAGAACGACAGGTACGTCCCGACGATCGGGACCGACAGGATCGCGCCCTGCGCGAAGCGGATGCCGGTGCCGGACAGCAGGTCGTCGGGGAGGGAGTAGCCGGTCAGGCCGGTGATGATGCCGAGCATCAGCAGGGTCCAGCCGAATACCCAGTTCAGCTCGCGCGGCTTGCGGAAGGCGCCCGTGAAGAACACCCGCATCATGTGCACCAGCATGCCGGCGATGAAGACCAGCGCCGCCCAGTGGTGGATCTGCCGGATCAGCAGCCCGCCGCGCACATCGAAGCTGATGTCCAGCGTGGACTCGAACGCCCTGCTCATGAGGACGCCGTTGAGCTCCGTGTAGGAGCCGTTGTAGACGACCTCCTGCATGCTGGGCTCGAAGAACAGGGTGAGGTAGACGCCGGTGAGGATCAGCACGACGAAGCTGTAGAGGGTGACCTCGCCCAGCATGAAGGACCAGTGGTCCGGGAAGACCTTGCGCATGTTGGCCTTGGCCAGGGCGTAGAGCCCGAGCCTCCCGTCCGCCCAGTCGGCGAGCTGCTCACCCTTGCCGGCGGGCGGCCTCCGGTGGGCGGAGTCCGTCCCGTACACCCGTCGTGCGCCGTCGTCGCCCATGCGTCGTCGCCTCCCCGTCGGATCCTTCCCAGCGTGGCACGGCGTCGTGGCCGTGCAAACGGGGCGTGGGGAGGGTTGGGCCAAGGGGACCAGCGGCCGGCTCAGCGAGCGGCGGGGTGCCGCACGATCCCCTGCGCCCGTGCGGCCACGAGCCACTTCGGGAACTCGCCGATCAGCCGGTCGTACAGCTCGGCGTCCGAGACCTTCCGCGGGTCCTGGCCCGCGTGGAAGAACCCGGCGTTGTCGACGGTCCGCTTGCCCGGTACGGCCAGCTCGTCGAGCTTGCGCAGGAAGTCGAACTGCTTGCTGCTCGGGTCGCCGAACCCGATGAACTGCCAGAACAGCGGCAGCCTCGCGGCCTTGCACAGGTACCGCTCCGCGGCGAGTTTGTTGATCGGCCCGCCGTCGGTCTGGAACACGACCAGGGCGGGCTCGGCCGTCCCGCTGTCGAGGTAGTGGTCGATCACGGCGTCCATGGCCAGGTGGTAGGCGGTCTTGCCCATGTGGCCGAGCCCTGCCACGATCCGCTCGATCCTGCCCCGGTGGTCGGCGAGCGCGATGTCGGTGACGGCGTCGATGTCGGTGGAGAAGAACACCACGGGCACGGTGCCGTCGTCGTCCAGGTGCGCCGACAGGCCGAGCACCCGGTCGGCCAGCGTCTGGACGCTGCCGTCCTTGTAGTAGGGCTTCATCGAGCCGGAGTAGTCGACGACGAGGTAGACCGCGGCCCGCAGTCCGTCGAGGCCGTGCTTGGTGAGGGACACCCCGGCGCTCTTGTAGAGGTTCACCAGCGCGGGAGCCGTCTCCTGGACCTTGCTCAGACTGATCGCGACCATGGCCCGCATCCTCTCACCTCTCGACGACCACCCCGTCGCTCAGCTCCAGCACCCGGTCGGCCAGGCCGAGGAGTTGGGGGTCGTGGGTGGCGACGAGGGCCGTGACGCGCTCGCTGCGGACCACGGCCCGCAGCAGCTCCATCACCGCCAGGCCGGTGGCGGCGTCGAGCTGGCCGGTCGGCTCGTCGGCGAGCAGCAGGGCCGGCCGGTTGGCGAGGGCCCGGGCGATGGCGACCCGCTGCTGCTGGCCGCCGGACAGCTCGGCGGGCCGCTGCGTCTCATGGCCGGCGAGGCCCACCAGGGCGAGCAGCAGCGCCACCCGCTCCTCGCGTTCGCGCGGCTCGGCCCGGCGCAGCCGCAGGGGCACGCCCACGTTCTCGGCGGCGGTGAGGATGGGGATGAGCCCGAAGGACTGGAAGACGAAGCCGATCCGGTCGCGGCGCAGTTCCAGCAGCTCGCTCTCGCCGAGCGCCGACAGGTCGGTGCCGCCCACGACGATGCGGCCGCTCTGCGGGGCGTCGAGGCCGCCGATCAGATGGAGCAGCGTCGACTTGCCGGAGCCCGAACGGCCCTTGAGAGCGACCAGTTCCCCGCTGCGGACGGTGAAGGAGGCCCCGCGCAGTGCGTGCACGGCGGCGGCCCCGGTGCCGTAGGAGTGGTGGAGGTCCTCCACCCGCAGCATCGGCCCGCCGGACGCGTCGTCGGCGAGGGCGGCGCCGGTTCCCCCACTGGTGTTCTCGGTCATCACCGCATCCCATACGGAAGCGGTCCGCATGGTCAAGAGCCGGACGACCCGCGTTCGAACTCATGTGCCGGGTGGGGAACTCCGTGATATGCATGCCGGGTTGGGGGATCTACGGCTCGCGCATCGGGTGGGGGAAGAGTGACGGGCTTACTGCTGCTGCGCCTGCGCGCGCACCGGCTGCTGCTCACGGCCGCCCTGCTCGCCGTCCTGCTGACCACCTCGGTGCTCGCCGCCCTGACGGCCTACTCCGGCTCCGTCGGGAACGCGGCGTTGCGCGGCGCCCTGGGCGGCCGGGCCGCGGCCTCCGCCTCCCTCGTCGTCGAGGCGGACGTGCCCCGGGAGCGGCGGGACGCGGCGCAGCGGGCGGTGGTGCGCGGGGCGCGGGACGCCTTCGGCGGGCTGCCGGTGACCGTCCGGAGGCTGGAGCGGTCCGGGCCGTACGCGCTGCCCCGGTCCCTGCAGAGTGCCGAGGCCCGCGCCGGGGAGCCCGACCTCACACACCTCGCCGCCCTGGACGTCTCACGGATCAGGCTGCTCTCGGGCACCCTGCCGGGCCCGGCCCCGGCGTCCCGCTCGGCCGCTGTGCCCGTGGCCCTGCCCGAGGCGGCCGCCGACCGGCTGGAGCTGCGGCCCGGAGCGCGGGTCACGCTCACCGACCGGCTGGGCGGCGATCCGCTCCGGGTCCGGGTGACCGGCGTGTACCGGGCGGCCGACGGCTCCGATCCCTACTGGCAGGCCGACGCCCTCGGCGGCCGGGGCATCCGCACGGTCGCCTTCACCACGTACGGGCCGCTGCTGACGCACGGGTCGGTGCTCGCCTCCGGCCGCGCCTCCGAGGACGCCACCGGCTGGGTGGCGACGGCCGGCTTCGGCGCCCTGACGACGGACGGCATCGGCGCGCTCCGCTCGGCGGCGGTCCGCGCGGCCGGGGCGCTGGGCGAGGACCCGGCGCTCGGGGGCGACGCGGACGTGCGCACGGGGCTGCCCGAGGTGCTCGACCGGACCGAGCGGGGCCTGCTGGTGTCCCGGTCGACGCTGGTGATCGTCTCGGTGCAGCTGGTGCTGCTCGCCGGGTACGCGCTGCTGCTGGTGGCCCGGCTGCTGGGCAGCGAACGGGCGGGTGAGACCGAGCTGCTGCGGGCCAGAGGCGGATCGCGGGGCCGGATCGTCGGGCTCGCCGCACTGGAGGCGCTGCTGCTGGCGGTCCCCGCCGCCGTGTGTGCCGCGCTGCTGTCCGGCCCGCTGGCCCGGCTGCTCGCGCGGTGGTCCTCGCTCGACGGGATCGGGCTGGGGCTCGACGCCGCCCCGGCGGGCCGGGTATGGCTGGTCGCGGGCGGGGTGGCGGCGGCCTGCGCGGCGGCGGTGGTGGCGCCCGCGCTGGCGGCGACGACGGGAACTCCGGTACGGCTGCGGCGGGTCCGGGCCGCGACGTCGGCCGCGCCCGTGCGGGCGGGAGCCGATGTGGGGCTGCTGCTGATCGCGGGCGTGGCGTACTGGCAGCTCGACCGGCAGACCGACGCGACCGGCGGCGGCGTGCTCAGCCGGGACCGGGCCGGGGAGCTGGGCATCGATCCGCTGCTGGTCGCGGCGCCCGCGCTGGCGCTGCTGGCGGGCACGGTCCTGACGCTGCGTCTGCTGCCGTTCGTGGCCCGGCTCGCGGAGCGGCGGTCGGCGAGCGGGCGTGGACTGCCGGCGGCGCTGGCGGGCTGGCAGTTCAGCCGGCGTCCGCTGCGCGGGGCGGGGCCGGTGCTGCTGCTGGTCATCGCGGTGGCGACGGGCATGCTGGCGATCGGGCACGGTGCGTCCTGGGACCGGTCGCAGGAGGACCAGGCCGACTTCCGGACGGGCGCCTCCGTACGGGTGCTCGACTACCGGCCGGGCAGCCCCGGGCAGACGGGGCTCTACGCGGCGCTGCCCGGCGCGGTGGCCGCCGCTCCCGCGCACCGCGCCACTCTGAGCCTCTCCGGGGACCGCCGGGCGACGGTCCTCGCCCTGGACACGGCCCGCGCCCGGGACGGGATGCTCATGCGCGGCGACCTCGCCGAGGAGTCCCCGGCACGGCTGCTGGGGGCCCTGGCGCCGCCCGCGCCGGACGGGGACCGGGCCGTGCGGCTTCCCGACGGCACCCGACGGATCGCCCTGGACGTGCGGATCACCGACGAGCGGGCCCGGACGAAGCGCTCCCCCTCCGATCGCGCACCGCTGCTCACGGTGGTCGTGGAGGACCGGTACGGCATCGCGTACCGGCTGGGCGGCGGCACCGTCCCGGTGGACGGCCGGGTCCACCGGACGGCGCTCGACCTGGACGCAGCCGCGGCGGGCCGCCGGGCGGCCCCGGCCGGGCCGTTGCGGCTGACCGGGATGCAGCTCGACGACACCTCTCCCGCCGGCCGCGCCGAGCGGCACCGGTTCACCGTCGAGCGGCTGCTCGCCACCGGCGGCGCCGGCTCCGCGCGGACCGTCGACATCGCTGCCGGGACGCGCTGGCAGGGCAGCCGGGTCGTGACGCAGAACGGCGAGGTCGTCTCCCGTGCGGCCACCAGGCCCGGCGCGTCGGGGAGCGCGCCGCTGGCCGTGTCGTACGGCACCGGCGCCGACCAGGGCGACGGCTACGGCGCCCAGCCGGTCTACACCGTCCGCGTCGACACCACCGGCGCCGAGGTGCCGCGCATCCTCTCCGCCGTCGCGAGCCGGGACTTCCTGCGGGCGGCGGGTGCCCGGACCGGCGACACCATCGACGTACCGCTGTCCGGGGAACAGCTGCGGGTGCGGATCGTGCGGTCGGTCCAGGAGCTGCCGACCACCGCCACCGACCTGGCCGGGGAGACCCTGTCCGGCGGGGCGCTGCTGCTCGATCTGCGGGCCGTCGACGCCGTGCTGGCGCAGCGGGCCAGCACGCCGCTCACCCCCAACGAGTGGTGGGTGAGCACCGCCCCGGGCAAGGAGGCCGAGGTCGCCGCGGCACTCAGGGCGCGCCCCGACCTCGAACCCGGGCAGGTGCTGGTGCGGGACGAGACGGCGGCCGAGCTGCTGCGGGATCCGCTCGGCGCCGGGCCGCGTTCGGCGCTGACGGCGGTGGCGGTGGCGGCCGCGGCCCTGGCGGCCGGGGGGTTCGCGGTGAGTGCCGCCGGGGCGCGCCGGGAGCGGTCCGCGGAGTTCGCGGTGCTGCGTGCCCTGGGCGCGCCCCGCCGGGATCTCGCCCGGCTGGTCGCGACGGAGCAGAGCCTGCTCATCGGTGCCGGTCTGCTCGCCGGGCTCGGTCTCGGCACGGTCCTGACCCGGGCCGTCGTCCCGTTGATCGTGCTGACCTCCGGTGCCGCACGGCCTCTCCCGCCGGTCCTCGTCGAACTCCCGGTGCCGCAGGTGGCTCTGCTCCTCGCGGGGGTGGCCGCCCCGCTGCTGTTGATCACCGTCGCGTCGGCGCTGCGCCGTGCCGAGCCGGCCGTCGCGCTCCGCCACCAGGGGGAGGACTGAGATGCCGCCGAACGCACCGGGAGCCTCCTGGGTACGGACCCGGCTGCGGGCCGCGCCCTGGCCCGCCGTGGTCTTCGGTGTGCTGGTGCTGGTCACGGCGTTCCTCGCGGCCGTCCTGCCCCGGGCTGTCGAGGCGTACGAGACGGACGGGCTGCGCGAGGCCGTCGCGAGTGCCGCGCCCGAGTCGACCGTGCTGGAGCTGAAGACGGAGCAGCCCGGTCTCAACCGTCCGGAGGAGGCCCGGGCCGCCGAGGTCCGGCCGGAGGCGCTCGCGGCGGTCGACGGCCGGGCGCGGGCGCTGCTGCCCGAGCCGCTGCGGGTGGACCCGGCCGAGTCGGCGTACGGGGTGCGGACCGGCAAGAGCCTTCAGGCGCTGGACGCGTGGCTGCCCCGGCCCGACGGGCTGCTGCCCCGCTTCACCCTGCTCGCGCAGTCGGGGGCGGCCGGTCACGCCACCGTGCGGGAGGGCCGGCTGCCCACCGCCGACGGCTCGGTGACCGTCGACACCCGGTCGGTGGAAGGGGCCGTGACCGCCGAGACGGCCCGCACGCTGCGGCTGCGGGCCGGCTCCACCCTCACCCTGGACGGCTTCACGGACGGACCGCTGACCGTCCGCGTCACCGGCGTCCTCCAGCCCCGGCACCCGGAGCGCAGCTACTGGTCCGCGGAACCGGTCCTGCGGACACCGGCCATGGCGAGCGACGGCGGCCGTCCGCCGCAGTTCTACTGGGAGGCGGGAGTCCTGCTCGCGCCGGGTGCCGCCCCGGCCCTGCTCGGCGGTCAGGGAGAGCCGGAGCGGTACTGGCGGTTCGCTCCCGCGACCGGGCGGCTGACCGGGGCGGACACCGCGGCCCTGGCCGACCGGATCGCGTCCCTGGAGGACGGGCCCGCCCTGGTGCGGATGCGGGCCGTCGCCGGTCCGACGGCGCAGCTGTCCACCGGCTTGGAGCAGGTCGTGGGCGCCTACGCGCAGACGCGTGACGCCGTCGCGCCCGTGGTCGCCGTGGCGGCCTTCGGGATCACCGCGGTCGCTTTCGTCGTCCTGCTGATGAGCGGTGGCCTCGCCGCCGCCCGCCGCGAGGGGGAACTCGCCCTGCTGCGGGCCAGGGGCGGCTCCCTGGGCGGCATCGCCGGGCGGCTGCTGGCCGAGAACGCGGTGCCTGCCGTGCCCGCGGCGGCGTGCGGTCTGCTGCTGGCCGTGCTCGTCGTGGACGAGGCCCGGCTGCTGCCCTCCGTACTCGGGGCGGGTGCCGTGGCGCTGCTCGCCTGTGCCGCGCTGCCGGTGCGCGCGGCGGTGGCGCATCGCAGGCCGAGGGCGCACCAGGGGCGCGACGACCTGGCCCGGGCCAGGCCAGGCGGGCGCCGCACGGTCGCCGAACTGACCCTGCTGGTACTGGCCGCCGGCTCGGTGCTGACGCTGCGCCGCCGCGGCCCGGGCGGGGACGGTGATCTGCTGGTGAGCGCCGCCCCGGTGCTCGTCGCCCTGGTGGCGGCGCTGGTCCTCGTCCGGCTGTATCCGCTGCCCCTGCGGTGGGCCGCGGGCCCGGCCGGGCGGCTGCGCGGGGTGGTGGGGTTCCTGTCGCTGGCCCGCGCGGGCCGCTCACCGGCGGCGGTCGCCACGCTGCCGCTGCTCGCCCTGCTGACGGCCCTGACGACGGCCGCGTTCGGGGGGTCCGTGCTGGCGGGCGTGGCGGACGCCCGGGACCGGGCCGCGCTGCTGGAGACGGGCGCGGACGCGCTGATCACCACCCCCGACGGCGCCCCTCTCCCGGCGGGACTGGCCCCGGCGGTACGGGGGGTGGCGGGTGTGCGGCAGGTGACGGCCGTGGGCGTCGAGTTCGCCTCGGAGGGCGCGTCCGACGAGGCGCGGTCGCTGACCGTGGCCGGGGTCGAGCCGGAGTCGTACGGGGAGCTGGCCGGGCGGATGGGACTCGGCGGCTTCGAGGCCGGCCGGCTGCGGATGCGGGACGGGGTGCTGGACGCGGTCGCCTCCCCGGAGGTCGCCGAGCGGCTCGGGCGGGCACCGCACCGGATCGTGACCGACGCCGGACCTCTCACGGTGCGGATCACCGCGGTGCGCCCCCGCACCCCGGCCGTCCCCGAGGGTGAGTTCCTCCTGGTCGACGCGGCGGGGCTGAAGGGCTCGGCAGGCCCGTCGACGCTGCTCGCGGCCGGTGCGGGGCTCGACACGAAGGCGCTCCGGGCGGCCGTGCGCGGCGCCGGTTCCGGCCTCTCGGTGACCCTGCGGAGCGAGGCACGGGCGGCGCTGTCCGACGCACCGTTGCAGGCCGGTGCCGAACGGATCTACCTCTGGGCCGTCGCCGCGGGCGCGGGCTATGCCGTGCTCGCCCTGGTGCTCGGCCTGGTGCGGTCCGCGCCGGAACGGGCCGCGCTGCTGGCCCGGCTGCGCACCCTCGGTATGACGACCCGCCAGGGGCGGCGCCTGCTCGGCCTGGAGGCGCTGCCCCAGACGCTGCTCGCCGCCGGCGGGGGCATGGCCGTCGGCTGGGCGACGGTGGGGCTGCTCGCCCCGGGCATCGACCTGGACCGGCTCGCCCTGGCGGACACGTCCGGCGTCACGCCACCGGATGCCGTGCTGCGGACCGACCTGTGGTCGCTGGCCCTGCCGGCCGCGGGCGCGATGCTGCTGGCGGGGGCGGTGGCCGTCGCGCAGGCCTGGTGGGCGGGGCGCCGGACACCGATCAGCCACCTCAGGGCAGGAGACATGCGATGAGCGGTACGACGGAGTCGCTGGAGGAGCTGGAGCGGCGGGTGGCGCGGCGCCGCGACCGGCCGGCGTACGGGCACGACGCCCTGATCGCGTGCGACCGGCTGGTGCGGATCTTCGCCCGGCGCGGCGGCGGGGACGCGGTGGAGGTGCAGGCCCTCCAGGGGCTCGATCTCCTGGTGCGGGAGGGTGAGTTGATGGCCCTGGTGGGAGCGTCCGGCAGCGGCAAGTCGACGTTGATGAACATCCTCGCGGGCCTGGACGTCCCGACCGCGGGCGCCGCCAAGGTCGCGGGCCGCGATCTGCTGACGATGGACGCGAAGGCGCGGCTGCGGTACCGGCGTGAGGTGGTGGGCTTCGTCTGGCAGCAGACGGCACGCAACCTGCTGCCGTACCTGACGGCCGCTCAGAACGTCGAGCTGCCCATGCAGCTGGCGGGCGTCTCCCGGCGGAAGCGGGCCGGGCGGGCGGACGAGCTGCTGTCGCTGCTCGGCGTCGCCGACTGCCGGGACCGGCGTCCGCAGGCGATGTCCGGCGGTCAGCAGCAGCGCGTCGCGATCGCCGTCGCCCTCGCCAACGCCCCCGCCGTCCTGCTCGCCGACGAGCCGACCGGCGAGCTGGACTCGGCGACCGGGCAGCAGGTCTTCGCGGCGTTCCGCCGGGCCAACGAGGAGCTGGGCACGACGATCGTGATCGTCACGCACGACCAGGCGGTCGCCGGTGAGGTCCGCCGCACGGTCGCGATCCGCGACGGCCGCACCTCGACGGAGGTGCTGCGCCGCACGGAGGTCGACGAGGCGGGCCGGGAGTCCCTGGTGGCCCGTGAGTACGCGATGCTCGACCGGGCGGGCCGCCTCCAGCTGCCGGCCGAGTACACGGCGGCCCTGGGCATGGCGGACCGGGTGCTGCTGGAGCTGGAGGAGGACCACATCCAGGTGTGGCCGGAGAGCAACGGGAACGGGAGCGGGAACGGCTGAGGCCATGCGACCGGGCGTCCACCGCCGGGTGGTAGCCGGTCTTCCCCGACCAGCGCGGGATCGGCCTCCTGTGCCTGGGCGACCCGCCGGTGGACACTCGCGGACGTCGGCGTACGCTTACGCGCCCCTGGACCGGCGCCGCGCGCCGGTGCGGACGGGGTCGTACGCCGGGCCGCTGATGCTCCAGGCGGCCGGGACGGCGGGGAACGTGACGGAGCTGACAGGCAGGGTGATCCCAGTGAAGCGTGCCGGTGTGGCGTTCTCCGTCGCCGCGATCGCCGCGGCGTCGGCCTACTTCCTCGTACCCGCGGACTCCGCCGAGCCCACGGCGAAACCCCCCGTGTCCGCCGCCCAGGCGGCCCGTGAGGAGGCCAAGGACCGGGCCGAGCAGGAGCGGGCGGAGGACGACAAGGTGATCGCCGGGCTGCCCGCGGGCCTGGCCGCCCCGGAGAAGAAGGAGCTGGCGCAGCGGATCGTCGCGAGCGCCCACCAGTCGACGCTGAACTGGCGTACCCTCTACGGCTCCATCGAGGACCTGGAGGACGGGCGGGGCTACACCGCCGGGGTCGCCGGCTTCTGCACCGGCACCCACGACCTGCTCGCCCTGGTCGAGCACTACACCGAAACCCACCCGGACAACGGCCTGGCCCGCTACCTGCCGGCCCTGCGCGAGGTCGACGGCACGGACTCCCACGAGGGCCTGGACCCCGGCTTCACCGCGGCCTGGAAGGCGGAGGCGAAGCTTCCGGCCTTCCGCAGGGCCCAGGACGAGCACCGTGACCGTGTCTCCTTCGACCCGGCGGTCCGCCTCGCCAAGCTGGACGGCCTGGGCACGCTCGGCCAGTTCGTCTACTACGACGCTCTGATCTTCCACGGCCCCGACGCCGGCCCCGAGGGCTTCTACGGCCTGCGCGAACGCGCGCTGCGCGGGGCGGACACACCGGCCGAGGGCGGCAGCGAGAAGGCGTACCTGGACGCCTTCCTCGACATCCGCCGCACCGCCATGGCCACCGAACACACGGACACGAGCCGCGTCGACACCGCCCAGCGCCGTTTCCTGAACGAGGGCAACCTGCGTCTCGAGACGCCGCTGGAGTGGGCCGTCTACGGGGACACGTACAAGGTGCCGTGACCAGGGCCCGTACAGGGTGTCGTGGCCGACGGGGGAAAGCGACAGCGCCTGCCCGCTCGTCCGGTCGGGGACTGTTGGGCAGACGCTGTCGGTGTTCCGCACGCCGTTGTGCGGGACGTCTTGTGAGGTGCTGTCAGACCATCAGCGCGCGGTCCGTCGGACGGATCGGCGCCGGCAGCTCGCTCGTGCCCGTGAGGGCACGGTCCACCCCGCGTGCCGCCGAGCGGCCCTCCGCGATGGCCCAGACGATGAGCGACTGGCCGCGGCCGGCGTCACCGGCGACGAACACGCCCGGCACGTTGGTCCGGAAGTCGGCGTCGCGGGCGATGTTGCCGCGCTCGTCGAGCTCCAGGCCGAACTGCTCGACCAGGCCGTTGTCCCGGTCGGTGCCGGTGAAGCCCATGGCGAGGGTGACCAGCTGGGCGGGGATCTTGCGCTCCGTGCCCGGCTTCTGGGTCAGCTTGCCGTCGATGAACTCCACCTCGGTGAGGTGCAGCCACTGGACGTTGCCGTCCTCGTCGCCCTCGAAGTGGGTCGTCGAGACCGAGTAGACCCGCTCGCCGCCCTCCTCGTGCGCCGAGGTGACCTTGTACAGCATGGGGAAGGTCGGCCAGGGCTGGTTGGTGGGGTGCCGCTCCTCGCCCGGGCGGGGCATGATCTCCAGCTGCGTGACGGACGCCGCGCCCTGGCGGTGGGCGGTGCCGACGCAGTCCGCGCCGGTGTCGCCGCCGCCGATGACCACGACGTGCTTGCCCTCGGCCGAGATCGGAGTGGTGACGTAGTCGCCCTCCTGGACCTTGTTGGCCAGCGGCAGGTACTCCATGGCCTGGTAGATGCCCTTGAGCTCGCGCCCGGGCACCGGCAGGTCACGGGCCGTGGTGGCGCCGACGGCCAGGACGACCGCGTCGTAGCGCTTCTTCAGGTCCGTGGCCTTGAGGTCGCGGCCGATCTCGATGCCGGTGCGGAAGCGGGTGCCCTCCGCGCGCATCTGCTCGATACGGCGGTTGATGTGCCGCTTCTCCATCTTGAACTCGGGGATGCCGTAGCGCAGGAGGCCTCCGATGCGGTCCGCGCGCTCGTAGACGGCGACCGTGTGGCCGGCCCGGGTCAGCTGCTGGGCGGCGGCGAGACCCGCCGGGCCGGAGCCGATGACCGCGACGGTCTTGCCGGACAGGCGCTCCGGGATCTGCGGGGCGACGTCCCCGGTCTCCCACGCCTTGTCGATGATCGAGACCTCGACGTTCTTGATGGTGACCGGCGGCTGGTTGATGCCGAGCACACACGCCGACTCACAGGGAGCGGGGCACAGGCGGCCCGTGAACTCCGGGAAGTTGTTCGTCGCGTGCAGACGCTCCGAAGCCGCCGCCCAGTCCTCGCGGTAGGCGTAGTCGTTCCACTCGGGGATCAGGTTCCCGAGCGGGCAGCCGTTGTGGCAGAACGGGATGCCGCAGTCCATGCAGCGGCTGGCCTGCTTGCTGATGATCGGCAGCAGCGAGCCGGGGACGTAGACCTCGTTCCAGTCCCGGACGCGCTCCTCGACGGGGCGGGACCTGGCGAGTTCGCGCCCGTGGTTCAGGAAGCCCTTCGGGTCAGCCATTGATCGCCGCCTCCATCATCTTCTCGTGGGTCTCGGTCTCGGAGAGACCGGCTCGCTCGGCGGCTTCCTTGGCGGCGAGCACTGCCTTGTACGTGCTGGGGATGATCCTGCTGAAGCGCTCGACGGCGGTGTCCCACTCGGCCAGGAGCTTCTCGGCGACGGTCGAGCCCGTCTCCTCCTGGTGGCGGCGGACCACGTCGTGCAGCCACTGCTTGTCGGTGTCGTCGAGCGGCTCGACGGCGTCCAGGTTGCCGGCGTTGACGTTGTCGGGGTCCAGGTCGATCACGTACGCGATGCCGCCGGACATGCCGGCCGCGAAGTTGCGGCCCGTCTCGCCGAGCACCACGGCGTGGCCGCCGGTCATGTACTCGCAGCCGTGGTCGCCCACGCCCTCGGAGACGACCGTCGCGCCGGAGTTGCGGACGCAGAACCGCTCACCGGTCTTGCCGCGCAGGAACATCTCGCCGCCGGTGGCGCCGTAGCCGATGGTGTTGCCGGCGATGACGCTGTACTCGGCGAGGTGGTCGGCCGCGCGGTCCGGGCGGACGACGATCCGGCCGCCCGAGAGGCCCTTGCCGACGTAGTCGTTGGCATCGCCCTCCAGGCGCAGCGTGACACCGCGCGGCACGAAGGCGCCGAAGGACTGGCCCGCGGAGCCGGTGAAGGTGATGTCGATGGTGTCGTCGGGCAAGCCCGCGCCACCGAACTTCTTCGTCACCTCGTGGCCGAGCATGGTGCCGACCGTGCGGTTGATGTTGCGGATCTGCACCTGGGCGCGCACCGGCTGGGCGTCGGTGGCGCCGGACGCGGCGAGCGCGTCGGCGGCCAGCTTGATCAGCTCGTTGTCGAGCGCCTTCTCCAGGCCGTGGTCCTGCGCGATGACCTGGTGGCGCACCGCACCCTCGGGCAGCTCGGGCACGTGGAACAGCGGCTCCAGGTTCAGGCCCTGCGCCTTCCAGTGGTCGACGGCCCGCGTGACGTCGAGGGCCTCGGCGTGGCCGACGGCTTCCTCGATGGAGCGGAAGCCCAGCTCGGCGAGGATCTCGCGGACCTCTTCGGCGATGAACCGGAAGAAGTTCACGACGTACTCGGCCTTGCCGTTGTACCGCTCGCGCAGGACCGGGTTCTGCGTGGCGATGCCGACCGGGCAGGTGTCGAGGTGGCAGACGCGCATCATGACGCAGCCGGAGACGACGAGCGGCGCGGTCGCGAAACCGAACTCCTCGGCGCCGAGCAGCGCGGCGATGACGACGTCACGGCCGGTCTTCAGCTGGCCGTCGGTCTGCACGACGATGCGGTCGCGCAGGCCGTTGAGCAGCAGCGTCTGCTGGGTCTCGGCGAGGCCGAGCTCCCACGGGCCGCCGGCGTGCTTCAGCGAGGTGAGCGGGGAGGCGCCCGTGCCGCCGTCGTGACCGGAGATCAGCACGACGTCCGCGTGGGCCTTGGACACACCCGCGGCGACCGTGCCGACGCCGACCTCGGAGACCAGCTTCACGTGAATCCGCGCCTGCGGGTTCGCGTTCTTCAGGTCGTGGATCAGCTGGGCCAGGTCCTCGATGGAGTAGATGTCGTGGTGCGGCGGCGGGGAGATCAGTCCGACGCCCGGGGTCGAGTGCCGGGTCTTGGCGACCCACGGGTAGACCTTGTGGCCGGGCAGCTGGCCGCCCTCGCCGGGCTTGGCGCCCTGGGCCATCTTGATCTGGATGTCGTCGGAGTTGACCAGGTACTCGGAGGTCACACCGAAGCGGCCGGAGGCGACCTGCTTGATGGACGACCGGCGGGCCGGGTCGTACAGGCGCTCCGGGTCCTCGCCGCCCTCACCGGTGTTGGACTTGCCGCCCAGCTGGTTCATGGCGATGGCGAGGGTCTCGTGCGCCTCCTGCGAGATGGAGCCGTACGACATGGCGCCGGTCGAGAACCGCTTGACGATCTCGGAGACCGGCTCGACCTCGTCGATGGAGATCGGCTGCCGGTCCGAGGTGAAGCCGAACAGGCCGCGCAGCGTCATCAGCCGCTCGGACTGCTCGTTCACGCGCTCGGTGTACTTCTTGAAGATGTCGTACTTGCCGGAGCGCGTGGAGTGCTGGAGGCGGAAGACCGTCTCCGGGTCGAACAGGTGCGGCTCGCCCTCGCGGCGCCACTGGTACTCGCCGCCTATGTCCAGCGCGCGGTGCGCCGGGGCGATGCCGGAGGCCGGGTAGGCCTTGGCGTGCCGGGCGGCGACCTCCTTGGCGACGACGTCGATGCCGACACCGCCGATCTTGGTGGCCGTGCCGTTGAAGTACTTCGCGACGAAGGCCTCGTCGAGACCGACGGCCTCGAAGACCTGGGCGCCGCGGTAGGAGGCGACGGTCGAGATGCCCATCTTGGACATGACCTTCAGCACGCCCTTGCCGAGGGCGTAGATCAGGTTGCGGATGGCCTGCTCGGGCTCGATGCCGGGCAGGAACGTCCCTGCGCGGACCAGGTCCTCGACGGACTCCATCGCCAGGTACGGGTTGACGGCGGCGGCGCCGTAGCCGATGAGCAGGGCGACGTGGTGGACCTCGCGGACGTCACCGGCCTCGACCAGCAGGCCCACCTGGGTGCGCTGCTTGGTGCGGATGAGGTGGTGGTGGACGGCCGCGGTGAGCAGCAGCGACGGGATCGGCGCGTGCTCGGCGTCCGAGTGGCGGTCCGACAGGACGATCAGGCGGGCGCCGTTGTCGATGGCGGCGTCGGCCTCGGCGCAGATCTCCTCGATCCGCGCGGCCAGCGCGTCACCGCCGCCGTGCACCCGGTACAGGCCGGACAGCGTCGCGGCCTTGAAGCCGGGCATGTCACCGTCGGCGTTGATGTGGATGAGCTTGGCCAGCTCGTCGTTGTCGATCACCGGGAAGGGCAGCAGGACGCTGCGGCAGGACGCGGCCGACGGCTCCAGCAGGTTGCCCTGGGGGCCCAGCGAGGAGCGCAGGGAGGTGACCAGTTCCTCGCGGATGGCGTCCAGCGGCGGGTTGGTGACCTGCGCGAACAGCTGGGTGAAGTAGTCGAAGAGCAGACGCGGGCGGTCCGACAGCGCGGCGATCGGCGAGTCGGTGCCCATCGAGCCGATCGGCTCGGCACCGGCCTTGGCCATCGGCGCGAGGATGACGCGCAGCTCCTCCTCGGTGTAGCCGAAGGTCTGCTGGCGGCGGGTGACCGAGGCGTGGGTGTGCACGATGTGTTCGCGCTCGGGCAGGTCGGACAGCTCGATCTCGCCGGCCTCCACCCACTCCGCGTACGGGTTCTCGGCGGCGAGCTCGGCCTTGATCTCGTCGTCCTCGATGATGCGGTGCTCGGCGGTGTCGACGAGGAACATGCGGCCGGGCTGGAGGCGGCCCTTGCGGACGACCTTGGACGGGTCGATGTCCAGGACGCCGACCTCGGAGCCGAGGACGACGAGGCCGTCGTCGGTGACCCAGTAGCGGCCGGGGCGCAGGCCGTTGCGGTCGAGGACCGCGCCGACCTGGGTGCCGTCGGTGAAGGTGACACAGGCCGGGCCGTCCCAGGGCTCCATCATCGTGGAGTGGAACTGGTAGAAGGCGCGCCGGGCCGGGTCCATGGAGTCGTGGTTCTCCCACGCCTCCGGGATCATCATCAGCACGGAGTGCGGCAGCGAACGGCCGCCCAGGTGCAGCAGCTCCAGGACCTCGTCGAAGGAAGCGGAGTCGGAGGCGTCCGGCGTACAGACCGGGAAGATCCGGTCGATGGCCTTGTCGTCGGAGCCGAACAGGTCCGAGACGAGCTGCGACTCGCGGGCGACCATCCAGTTGCGGTTGCCCTTGACGGTGTTGATCTCACCGTTGTGCGCGACGAAGCGGTAGGGGTGGGCCAGCGGCCACGAGGGGAACGTGTTCGTCGAGAACCGGGAGTGCACGAGCGCGATCGCGGAGGCGAAGCGGCGGTCGGACAGGTCCGGGAAGAAGGGCTCCAGCTGGCCGGTGGTCAGCATGCCCTTGTAGACGATGGTCCGCGCGGACAGCGAGGGGAAGTACACGCCGGCCTCGCGCTCGGCGCGCTTGCGCAGCACGAAGGCCTTGCGGTCGAGGGCGATGCCCTCCGAGGTGCCGTCGCTGACGAAGATCTGGCGGAAGACCGGCATGGTCGACCGGGCCGTGGCGCCCAGCAGCTGCGGAGCGACGGGCACCTCGCGCCAGCCGAGGACGGTCAGGCCCTCGTCGGCGGCGATCGTCTCGATCTGCGAGACGGCGTCGGTGGCGGTGTCCTCCGGCAGGAAGGCGATGCCGACGGCGTAGGAACCCGCATCGGGGAGCTCGAATCCGGCCACGTCACGGAAGAAGGCGTCCGGGACCTGCGACAGGATGCCGGCGCCGTCGCCGGAGTCGGGCTCCGAGCCGGTGGCGCCGCGGTGTTCGAGGTTGCGCAGGACGGTCAGGGCCTGCTCGACCAGGGTGTGGGACGCCTCGCCGGTAAGAGTGGCGACGAAGCCGACGCCGCAGGCGTCGTGCTCGTTGCGGGGGTCGTACATACCCTGCGCAGCAGGGCGAGCATCCATGAAGGACCAGTTCTGGCCATTCGCGGAATGCTGGGACGGCTGGCGCGGCGTACGCATCGGCTCTCCCGTCGTCGTCATCTGGCATATGTGCACGTGCCGAGGGACGACGTTGGCCCTCGCGTGATCGCAAAATTTCGTGCAGGTTACATGATGGAGCGGTTCTCGGGAACCGGGATAATCCGTTCCAGCATGCGGACACTGCGGGTTCGCGGCGGGGGTGCCGCACCAGCAGCGGAAGCTATGGAGGGACCGCACGGAACGACCGGGTCAGATCGGTTTCCGTCGGCCCGGGGAGCGGGACAGGCGTCTTCGCCCGACCGCTGGGGCGCGCGGCGGGCGTCGTTGCCCGCAGCGCTTGGGGCTCATGCCCGGTGGCCACACATCCGAAACCCACGAGTAACGGCTACTTATGCGGCCCCTCGCATAGATCCGAGCCGCGCTATCCTACGGCCGTTCCGAACAAGGTGCCCAGGGCGTACGTCACACCGGCCGCCGCGCCTCCCAGGAACAGCTGCCGCAAACCGCTGTACCACCAGGTGCGCGCCGTCACCCTGGCCACCACCGCACCGCACAGGAAGAGCCCCAGCAGCGCCAGCAGCACCGCGGGCCACATGCTGCTCGCTCCCAGCAGATAGGGCAGGACGGGAATCAGCGCGCCCAGCGCGAAGGACCCGAAACTCGACACCGCGGCCACGGTCGGCGAGGGCAGATCTCCGGGGTCGATGCCCAGCTCCTCGCGGGCGTGGATCTCCAGCGCCTGCTCGGGATCCTTCGACAGCTGCCGGGCCACCTCGCGGGCCAGTCGCTGCTCGACGCCCCGCGATTCGTAGAGGGCGGCGAGCTCGGCCTCCTCGTCCTTGGGGTGCTTGCGCAGCTGGCGCCGCTCCACGTCCAGCTCGGCCTCGACGAGCTCGCGCTGCGAGGCGACGGAGGTGTACTCGCCGGCGGCCATGGAGAAGGCGCCGGCGGCCAGGCCCGCGAGCCCGCTGAGGACGACGGTGTGCTGGCCTGCCGCCCCGCCGGCGACACCGGTCATCAGGGCGAGGTTGGAGACGAGGCCGTCCATCGCACCGAACACCGCGGGACGCAGCCAGCCGCCGTTCACGTCCCGGTGCGTGTGGTTGTCCCGGTGCGCCTCGTGCAGCGTCGCCTCGGTCTCGATGATGGCCATGGAAGATCCCCACTCCCCGTTCTTTGGACAGGTTCCAGAGTTTTACAACACTAAAACTACGCCCAGAATCCCGTCGTCGCCAGCAAGGAAAGGCTGCGCTAACCTGCGGTTTTGCCGTTTCACGCTCAGTTGATGATCAGTGTGCGCAGATGTCGACCGGGTGATGCTGGGGCTCGTGAGGCTCGGCGGCGCCACCGGAGTGGGACACATGCCGTATGGCATCGATCGCCTGCATCCCCTCCGTGCCGGCGCCCGGTGACGCCGCCGGACTTCGCGAACGGGCCCGCGGCGCGCTGCTGGGCCTGGCCGTCGGTGACGCCCTCGGGGCACCGGCCGAGAACATGAAGCCCTCGGAGATCCGCGCCCGGTGGGGCCGGATCACCGGGTACGTCGCCGAGAAGCCGGCGGGCACGGACGACACCGAGTACGCGATCTTCTCCGGCCTCCTGCTGGCCCGGCACGGCTCCGCGCTGACCCCGGCCCATGTGGAGGCGGCCTGGCACGAGTGGATCGCCGACCGCGACGAGGGGCCCTTCCGGGGCGCCGGCTTCAGCGAACGCGGCACCCTGGAGAACCTGCGCCGCGGCCTGGCCGCCCCCATCTCCGCCCAGCACCGGCACGCCTGGAGCGACGGTCTGGCCATGCGCGCGGCCCCCTCCGGGGTGTTCGCGGCGGGCCGTCCGGCGGAGGCGGCCCGGCTGGTCGCGATCGACGGCTCGGTGAGCCACGACGGCGAGGGCATCTACGGCGGCCAGGCGGTGGCGGCGGGCGTCGCGGCGGCGATGGCCGGTGCCCCGCCGACCGCGGTCGTGGCCGCGGCCCTCGCGGTCGTACCCGACGACTCCTGGACGGCCCGCAGCCTGCGCCGCGCGGTGGTCGTGGCGCACCGCGGGGAACGCGCGGTGCGCTCCGCGGTCGTCATCGGCGGCTACCCCTGGACCGACCTGGCCCCCGAGGCGGTCGCCCTCGCCTTCGGCGCGTACGCGGCGGCCGACGGCGACTTCGAACAGTCCGTCCTGACGGCGGTGAACATGGGCCGGGACGCGGACACGACGGCGGCGGTGGCGGGGGCGCTGGCGGGTGCGACCCGGGGAGTGTCGGCGATCCCGCAGGCCTGGAGGGCCCCCATCGGCCCGGTCCACGGCAGATGCCTCCCGGCGATGGCGGGCTACCACGTCCTGGACGTGGCGGACCTGCTGACACCGACGGAGGTTCTCCCGTGACGACGTACGAAGCGGAAGCCGCCGACGGCGACATCGCCCCACGGGAGACGAGGGCCCCTCGGGTGACAGTTCCGGGCGGTGCGCGGGTGGGAGACAAACCGGCCGAAGGCGAAGCCGAGGCCACAAGACGGCCCGAAGGTCTCCTGCTCGGCCTGGCCGCCGGCGACGCCGCCGGCTGGCCCGCGGCCCGCCACAGAGCCGCCCGCATGCCCGACTGGACCCGCCGCCTCACCCGCGAACTGGACACCTTCGCCGAACACAACGCGACAACGACCCTGCCCGTGCCCATCGCCCTGAACCAGTCCCCGGAGCCCCTCCGGCTGGGCCCCTCGGACGACGCCGAGTGGGCGGCGTTCGCCGCGGAGGCCCTCCTCCGCGCAGGCGACGACACCGTCCTGAACGACCTCAGCCGGGAACGCCGCACCCGCGCCGCCATCGACCTCACCTGGAACGCCCTCGCCAGTGAGGTCGCCGCGGCAGCGGACCGCGCCCCCGAGATCGAGTCCGCCGTCCTCCCCCTGCGCGCCCGCATCTCCGTCCGCGCCGGCCTCGGCAACCTCGCCACCGGCCTGCGCCCGCCCGCCACCGGCCACGACAACCCGCACTACTTCGACGACGCGGCCTGCGTACGCGCCTGTGTCCTGGCCGTGGCCCACCCCGGCGACCCCCGCCGCGCCGCCGACCTCGCCGAGTTCGACGCCCGATACACCCAGGACGGCGACGGCGTCCACGGCGCCCGCGCGATGGCGGCGGCGCTCGCCCTCGCCCTGGCCGGCGCGCACACCGACGCCTGTGTCACCGCCGCGCTCGCCGAACTCCCCCAGGAGACGGAGATCGGCCGCAACGCCCGGCACGCCCTGCGGCTCGCCGCCGACGCGGACAGCGCCTTCGCCCTCGTCCCGCCTCTGGAGCACCAGATCGTCGACCACGTCTACAGCTACGGCATCGCCGCCGCCGAGACGGTCCCGGTCGCCCTCGCCCTGGCCACCGCGGCCCGCGGCCGCATCGCGGAGGCGATCCCCGCGGCGGCCTGCCTGTCCCGCGTCGCCGACTCCGCCCCGGCCCTGGCGGGCGCCCTCACCGGCGCCCTGGGCGGCGGCGCGTCGATCCCCGCCGCCTGGCGGGAGACCTGCCGCACCCTCTCCGGCTGCGTCCTGCCCCGCCTCACCGGCACGGACCTCGTGGAACTCGCCGGACTCCTGGAAGCCGTACAACCGGCCCGTCCGGGTGGATGATGCGGCCATGCAGCCCAAACCGCATCAAAATGCCACCCTGGACGAGCGGGTCACCGGAGCACTGGTCGGAGCAGCGGTCGGCGACGCGCTCGGCGGTCCCGTCGAGGGCTACTCGCCCGAGCAGATCCTCGAACGCCACGGCGGCCGCGTCCACGGCATCGTCGGCCCCTGGCACGGCGACGACTGGCGCACGGCCCGCCCCCTCGCCCCCTACCACAAGGGCGACGGCCACGTCACCGACGACACCTTGATGACCCACGCCCTGGTCCGCGTCTACACGCGGGTCCGTGACCACCTCGACGCCTACGCGATCGCCGACCACCTGGTCCCCGACCTGATGACCGAGCCGCGCTGGATCCCGGAACTGGAGGCCGAGGCCCTCCCCCTCCAGCGGATCTTCCTGGCGGAGAAGTGGCTGGTGACGAGGATCCACTACGGCCACGCCGACCCGCGCGAGGCCGGCACCGGCAACATCGTCAACTGCGGCGCGGCGATGTACATGGCCCCGGTCGGCCTGGTCAACGCGGCGGACCCGCGGGCCGCGTACGCCGAGGCCCTCGACGTCGCCGGCGCGCACCAGTCGTCGTACGGCCGTGAGGCGGCGGGCGTCCTGGCGGCGGCGGTGGCGGCGGCGTGCACGCCGGGCGCGACCCCCGACTCGGTCGTCTCGGCGTGCCTCTCCCTCGCGAAGGACGGCACCCGGGCCGCGATCGAGCGGGTCTGCGAGGAGGCGTCCCGCCACACGGACTTCGAGTCGGCACTGCGCCCGTTGCGCGAGGCGGTCGCCCCCTACGACACGGTCGGCCCCGACTACCGGTCCCCTTCCCTCGGCGCCCGCCGCCCTTCCCGCGTGCACGCGATCGAGGAACTCCCCGTGGCCCTGGGCATGTTGCTCGTGGCCCGGGGCGACTACCGGCACGCGATCCTCGGCGCGGTGAACTACGGCCGCGACTGCGACTCCATCGCCACCATGGCCGGTGCCCTGGCGGGCGCCCTGGGCTCACCGGTCCCGGAGGACTGGGCCAAGACGGTCGCGGAAGCCAGCCGCCTGGACCTCTGGGAGCCGGCGACCGCCCTCACCGCCGCGGCCCGCGAGATCTTCGCCCGGGACGTGGCCCGCCGACGCACCCACGAGCAGGCCTTCGCATCCCTCGGAGGCCGGCAATGCTCCGACTGACCTGGGTCCAGCCGGAGGACCTGATCGGCCACGAACTCCGCCAGGCGGCCCAGGACGGCCGCGAACCGAAGGCCGTCGCAGCCCGCTGGCGAGCGGCGGGCGGCCCGGAGGCCCCGGCCACCGCGGGCGCGTCCCCCACCCCGGCATCCCGCTACCTGCGCCGGCTGGCGGAAGACCTTCTGGACGAACTGGCCGATCTCCCGAGCGCGTTGGCGGACGACGAACCGACGGACCTGGGGAGGATCCGCTCCGCCTGCCCCGACTGGCCGGAGCCCGCGGGCACCCCGGCCGGCATCACCCCGCACCGCCTCGAAGCCGCCTGGCTCGGCCGCGCCACCGGCTGCCTCCTGGGCAAACCGGTCGAGAAGCTCCCCCTCGACGCCATCCGCAGACTCGCCCGGGCCACCGGCAACTGGCCCCTCACCACCTTCTTCACCGCCCGGGGCGTCCCGGCGGAACTCCTCGAAGAACACCCCTGGAACCGCCGCTCGGCATCCACCTCCCTCGCCGAGAACATCGACGGCATGCCCGAGGACGACGACCTCAACTACCCCCTCCTCAACCTCGTCCTCCTCCAGCGCCACGGCAGGAACTTCACCACCACGGACGTGGCCCGTACCTGGCTCGACGAACTCCCCGCCGGCCGCACGTTCACCGCCGAGCGCGTCGCCTACCGCAACCTGCTCAAGGGCCTGGAACCCCCGCACACCGCCCGCCACCGCAACCCGTTCCGCGAGTGGATCGGCGCCCTGATCCGCGCCGACGTCCACGGCTGGACCAACCCCGGCCGCCCGGCCGCGGCAGCCGAGCAGGCCCACCGGGACGCGACCCTCACGCACACCGCCAACGGCGTCTACGCGGCGATGTTCACGGCGGCCGTCATCGCCGCGGCGGCGACCGGCGACCACGACGTCCACGCGTGCCTGCGCACCGGTCTCACCGTCGTCCCCCCACGCTCCCGCCTGGCCCGTGCCGTCCGCCACGCCGTTCAACTCGCGAACGAACAGCCGGACTTCGACACGGTCGTCGACGCACTCCACGCCACCTACACCGCCACCCACCACTGGGTGCACGCCGTCCCCAACACCGCCCTCGTCGCCGCCGCCCTCACCCACGCGGACGGCGACTTCACCGGCTCGATCTGCCGTGCCGTCAGCGGCGGCTGGGACACCGACTCGGGCGGCGCGACGGCCGGCGGTGTCGCCGGGCTGCTGGCCGGACACCCCGCGGCACTCCCCGACCGCTGGACGGCGCCCCTGAAGAACCGGCTGTCGACATCCGTCGGCGACTTCAACGGCATCGGCTTCGACACCCTCGCCCACCTCACGCACCGGGAGACCCTCCGCCCATGACCGCGCCCACGACAGCGCCCCTCACCGGCCTGCGCGTCCTCGACCTCGCCACCCTCTTCGCCGGCCCGATGGCCGCCACCCTGCTCGGCGACTTCGGCGCCGAGGTCGTCAAGATCGAGCACCCGACAAAGCCGGACCCCTCCCGCGGCCACGGCCCCTCGAAGGACGGCGTGGGCTTGTGGTGGAAGATGCTCGGCCGCAACAAGCGCACCATGACCCTCGACCTGTCGAAGCCCGGCGGTCGCGCCACCCTCCTGCGCCTGGCCGCCGGCACCGACGTGATCATCGAGAACTTCCGCCCCGGCACCCTGGAGAAGTGGGACCTGGGCTGGCCGGAGCTGTCGGCCGTCAACCCCCGCCTGGTCCTGGCCCGCGTCACCGGCTTCGGCCAGTTCGGCCCCTACGCCCACCGCCCCGGCTTCGGCACCCTCGCCGAGGCGATGAGCGGCTTCGCCGCGATCACCGGCGAACCGGACGCGCCCCCGACCCTCCCGCCGTTCGGCCTGGCCGACTCCATCGCGGGCCTGACGACGGCGTACGCGGTGATGACGGCCCTCGCGGCCCGCGAGCGCACCGGCGAGGGCCAGGTCGTCGACCTGGCCCTGATCGAACCGATCCTGGCCGCCCTCGGCCCCCAGCCCCTCTGGTTCGACCAGCTCGGGCACGTCCAGCCCCGCACCGGCAACCGCTCCCCCAACAACGCCCCGCGCGGCGTCTACCGCACCGCGGACGGCACCTGGGTCGCGGTCTCCACCTCGGCCCAGTCGGTCGCGGAACGCGTGCTGCGCCTGGTCGGCCGCCCGGAACTGATCGACGAGCCCTGGTTCGCCTCGGGCGCCGACCGCGCCCGGCACGCCGACGTCCTGGACGAGGCGGTCGGCGGCTGGATCGCCGCGCGCACCCGCACCGACGTCCTGGCCGCCTTCGAGAAGGCCGAGGCGGCGGTGGCCCCGGTCCAGGACGTCCGGGACGTGATGACGGACCCGCAGTACCAGGCCCTGGACACCATCACCACCGTCGACGACCCCGAGCTCGGCCCGCTGCGCATGCAGAACGTCCTCTTCCGGCTCTCCGCCACGCCCGGCGCGATCCGCTGGGCCGGCCGCCCGCACGGCGCCGACACCGACGAGGTCCTGACCGAGCTGGGCCTCACCCCGGACGACGTCACGGCGCTGCGCGCGGAGGGCGCCCTGTGACGGCGTTCCCGCTCACCTGGCTCTACGCCCCCGGCGACCGCCCCCACGTGGTGGCGAAGGCCCTCACCTCCGGCGCCGACGTCGTCGTGATCGACCTGGAGGACGCGGTCGCCCCCGACCGCAAGGCCTACGCCCGCGCGGCCACCGCCGACCTGCTCGCCGGCCCGCCGGCCGTCCCGGTCCACGTACGCGTCAACGCCCTGGACGGCCCCTGGGGCGAGCAGGACATCGCGGCCCTGGCCCCGGCCCCCGGGCTCTCCGGTCTCCGCCTCGCCAAGATCACCTCACCCGCCGGCATCACCCACGTGGCACGCCGAGCCGCTCGGACCGACCTGTACGCCCTGCTGGAGACGGCCCTCGCCGTGGAGCGGGCGTACGCCATCGCGTCCGCCCATCCGAACCTGCGCGGTATCGCCCTCGGCGAGGCCGACCTGCAGGCCGACCTCGGCATGCGCGACGACACGGGCCTCGACTGGCCCCGCTCCCGGGTGGTCGTGGCGGCCCGGGCCGCCGGTCTGCCCCCGCCGCCCCAGTCCGTCCACCCGGACACCCGCGATCTGGACGGGCTGGCCGCCTCCTGCGCCCACGGCCGTGCCCTGGGCTTCCTCGGCCGCGCCGCGATCCACCCCCGCCAGCTCCCGGTGATCGAACGCGCCTTCCTGCCCACGGAGGCGGACATCGAGCGGGCGGAGACGGTCCTCAAGGCGGCCGCCGCGGAGCAGGGCGCCCAGGCCCTCCCGGACGGCCGCTTCGTCGACGCGGCGGTGGTGACGGCCGCCCGGCGCACCCTGTCCCTGGCGCGCCGCCGCTGACATGCCGAGAGCGCCCGGGAGGACTCCCGGGCGCTCTCGGCATGTCACATGGGGCGGGCCGTCAGGTCTTCTTCCCGGACCCGGCCTCGTTCTTGGCCGGGTCCGTCGCGGGCCCGTCCGCGACCTCTTCGTCCTTGCCGGTGTCCCCGGAGTTCTCATCGCTGCCGGCGTCCTCACCGGAGGCCGCGGCACCCGGTTCCACGACGTCCTCCCGCCCGGGCCGCTTCTTCGACGACACCACCAGGTACGTCACCGCGAGCAGGAACACCAGGATCGCGGTCCACACGTTCAGCCGGAGGCCCAGGATGTGGTGGGCGTCGTCGACCCGCATGTACTCGATCCACGCCCGGCCCGTGCAGTACGCGGCGACGTACAGCGCGAACGCCCGGCCGTGCCCCAGCCGGAAGCGGCGGTCCGCCCAGATGACCAGGAACGCCACGCCGATGCACCACAGCGACTCGTACAGGAACGTCGGGTGGTAGGTGCCCGGGACCCGCCCGTCCGCCGAGGAGGTGATCTCCAGGGCCCAGGGAAGATCGGTG
The DNA here is from genome assembly GCF_001611795.1 of Streptomyces qaidamensis. NCBI lineage: Bacteria > Bacillati > Actinomycetota > Actinomycetes > Kitasatosporales > Streptomycetaceae > Streptomyces > Streptomyces qaidamensis. The sequence goes on from NZ_CP015098.1 coordinate 2,406,878, forward strand.
GGCTTGCCGTACAGCTCCTGGTTGAACCAGTTGCCCCAGCGGCCGATCGCCTGGGCGAAGGCGATGCCGGGGGCGATGGCGTCGGCGTAAGCGGGCAGCGGGATGCCACGGCGGCGGCAGCCGATCCAGGCGCCCACCGCGCCGAGCGCGATCGCGCCCCAGATGCCGAGGCCGCCCTCCCAGATCTTGAAGGCGTCCACCCAGTCGCGGCCCTCGCTGAAGTACAGCTCGTAGTCCGTGATCACGTGGTAGAGGCGGCCGCCGACGAGGCCGAAGGGCACGGCCCAGACAGCGATGTCGGCCACCGTGCCGGCCCGCCCGCCCCGGGCGATCCAGCGCTTGTTGCCGAGCCAGACCGCGACGAAGACGCCGATGATGATGCAGAACGCGTAGCCGCGCAGCGGAATGGGGCCGAGATACAGCACCCCGCGCGACGGGCTGGGAATGAAGGCAAGTTCCATGGCAAGGTCGACGCTACCGTGCCGCGCCGGGCCGGGGGCGGGCGGCCCGGCTACGGGTCCATAACGGGGGCGTGAGAAGTTCTTACCCCTGGTTCGCCTCCTGCACCATCTGCTTCAGCTTGGCCGGCGTCATCGTCCGGTCCTGGTAGATGTTCTTGCCGTCGAACAGCACGGTGGGCGTGCCCGAGAAGTCGCCCTTGTCGAAGGCCTGGTGGGACTTGGCGACCCAGCCGTTGTGCTTGCCGTCCTCGACGCACGCGCGGAAGGCCGGGGTGTCCAGGCCGTCGACCTTGCCGGCCAGTTCGATCAGCTTGCCGTTGTCCGCGTAGGCGTCGTCGACCTCCGGGGGCTGGTTGTCGAAGAGCACGTCGTGGTACGCGGGGAACTTCCCGGCGTCCTGGGCGCAGGCGGCGGCGTTGGCGGCGTTGCGGGAGCCGGTGCCGCGCATGTTGCCGTCGATGAGGGTGACCAGGTGGTACTCGACCTTCAGCTGACCGGCGTTCGTCAGCTCGTGGATCACCGGCCGGTACGCCGTCTCGAAGGACTTGCACGCGGGGCAGCGGAAGTCCTCCCACACCGTGAGCGTGGACTTGGCGCTGTCCTTGCCGACCGGGATCGCGAGGCCGTCCTTGCCCTGCGCTCCCGAGGGGGCCACGACCGGGCCCGAGGCCTCGCTGTCGTCGTCCTTGCCGACGTTGGCCGCGACGACGCCGATCACCGCCGCGAGTCCCAGGACGGCGACGACGGCGCCGCCCACGATCAGCGCGCGCCGGCGCTTGTCCGCGGACTTCTGCTTCTCGCGCTCGACCGCCAGCTTCTCCCGGGCGGTGCGCTTTCCCTCACGGTTCTTCTCGCTCACACCCCGGAAACGAACCGGGGAGGCGCACCGCGCCTCCCCGGCCCCAGGTCCACCCGTACGAGGGACCTGTATGACTTCCGGCGTTCTTACGCCTGTCCGCGCACGCCCTTGGCGAGGTCACCGGCGAGGACGCGCACGGCCTCCACACCGGCCGCGTCGTCCGGGGCGTCCAGCATGGCCTTGACGAAGGCCGAGCCGACGATCACGCCGTCGGCGAAGCCCGCGACCTCGGCGGCCTGGGCGGGGTTGGAGACGCCGAGCCCGACGCAGACCGGGAGGCCCGTCCCCGTGGCCCGGGTGCGTTCCACCAGGTCCTGGGCCTGATTGCTGACGCTGGCGCGGGTGCCGGTGACGCCCATGAGGGAGGCGGCGTAGACGAAGCCGCTGCCCGCCGCGGTGATCTGCGCGAGCCGCTCGTCCTTGCTGCTGGGCGCGACGACGAAGACGGTGGCGAGACCGTGCTTCTCCGCGTGCTCCCTCCACAGTGCGGACTCCTGCACGGGCAGGTCGGGCAGGATGCACCCGGCGCCGCCCGCCTCGGCGAGCTCGGCGGTGAACCGCTCGACGCCGTAGCGGTCGATGGGGTTCCAGTACGTCATGACGAGGATGGGCTTGCCGGTGGCGGCGTGCGCCTCGCGGACCGTGCGCATCACGTCGGCGATCTTGACGCCGCCGCGCAGGGCGATGTCGTCGGCGGTCTGGATGACCGGGCCGTCGAGGACGGGGTCGCTGTGCGGCAGGCCCACCTCGACGACGTCGGCGCCGCCGTCGATGACGGCCTTGATCGCCTCGATGCCGCCGTCCACGGTCGGGAACCCGGCCGGGAGGTAGGCGATGAGGGCGGAGCGCCCTTCGGACTTCGCCGCGGCGAGGGTGTCGCTCAACAGCTGGATGTTCCCGCTCACTTGGCGTCCCCTTCGATCTCGGCGGTGCCGGAGGCGTCCTCGGCGACCTCGGCGTCGGTGTCGTACAGGCCGAAGTAGCGCGCGGCGGTGTCCATGTCCTTGTCGCCGCGGCCGGACAGGTTGACCACGATCAGCCCGTCCTCGCCCAGCTCCCTGCCGACCTCCAGGGCCCCGGCCAGCGCGTGGGCGCTCTCGATGGCCGGGATGATGCCCTCGGTGCGCGACAGCAGGCGCAGGGCCTGCATCGCCGCGTCGTCGGTGACCGCGCGGTACTCGCCGCGGCCGGAGTCCTTCAGGTACGAGTGCTCCGGGCCGATGCCCGGGTAGTCCAGACCGGCCGAGATCGAGTACGGCTCGGTGATCTGGCCCTCCTCGTCCTGGAGGACGTAGGAGCGGGAGCCGTGCAGGATGCCGGGTTCGCCGGCGGTGAGGGTCGCGGCGTGCTCCCCGGTCTCGACGCCGTGCCCGGCCGGCTCGCAGCCGATGAGACGGACGTCGGCGTCCGGGATGAAGGCGTGGAAGAGACCGATGGCGTTGGAACCGCCGCCGACACAGGCGACGGCCGCGTCGGGCAGGCGTCCGGCGCGCTCCAGGAGCTGGCGGCGGGTCTCGACGCCGATGACCCGGTGGAAGTCGCGGACCATGGCCGGGAAGGGGTGCGGTCCGGCGACGGTGCCGAAGAGGTAGTGGGTGTGGTCGACGTTGGCGACCCAGTCGCGGAAGGCCTCGTTGATGGCGTCCTTCAGCGTGCGGCTGCCGGACTTCACCGCGATGACCTCGGCGCCGAGCATGCGCATCCGGGCCACGTTGAGAGCCTGGCGCCGGGTGTCGATCTCGCCCATGTAGATCGTGCAGTCGAGGCCGAACAGCGCACAGGCGGTGGCCGTGGCGACGCCGTGCTGTCCGGCGCCCGTCTCGGCGATGACCCGGGTCTTGCCCATGCGCTTGGTGAGCAGGGCCTGGCCGAGGACGTTGTTGATCTTGTGGGATCCGGTGTGGTTGAGGTCTTCCCGCTTCAGGAAGATCCGGGCGCCGCCCGCTTCCGCGGCGAAGCGGGGAACCTCGGTGAGCGCCGAGGGACGGCCGGTGTAGTTGACCAGGAGGTCGTCGAGTTCCCTGGCGAACTCGGGGTCGTGCTTGGCCTTGTCGTACTCGACGGCCACCTCGTCGACGGCTGCGACGAGGGCCTCGGGGATGAACTTGCCGCCGAACGCCCCGAAGTAGCCTTCGGGGCTGGGGGTTTGACCCTCGGGGTCGGGGATGAAGAACTGGCTGGGCATGCGAATACCTCACGGTGAGTGTGTGTTGATCACTGATCGCCGTGGGGGCGAGGACGGTCTGTCGGCTGCGGGCCCGTCGGGGCTGGTCGCGCAGTTCCCCGCGCCCCTAGAGGGCGCGCTGCCATCGCATGCCGTTGACCTGCCCGGGTTCGTCACCGATGACGTACCGGACGCGGCGGCCGTGGACACGGCGCGCGGGCGCGCGGCAGCCGCGGGGGCGGCAGCCGCGCGCGAGGCGGGCGTACCGGTCCACGGTCGTCAGGGTGGCAGTCATCGGGGCAAGCCTAGCGGGTGATCAGCTCCGGCCGTGCCGGAGTGCGGGGTGCTCGCCGGCCGCCACCAGGTCCGAGACCGCCGTCCTCGGGTCCTTGCCGGTGACGAGGGACTCGCCGACCAGCACCGCGTCGGCGCCGGCGTTGGCGTAGGCGATGAGGTCGTGCGGACCCCGGACGCCGGATTCGGCGATCTTGATGATGTGATCGGGGATCTCCGGCGCCACCCGCTCGAAGGTGCCGCGGTCGACCTCCAGGGTCTTGAGGTTGCGCGCGTTGACACCGATCACGCGGGCGCCGGCGTCGACCGCGCGCTCGACCTCGTCCTCGTCGTGCACCTCGACGAGCGGCGTGAGCCCGATGGACTCGGCGCGCTCGATGAGGGATTCCAGGGCGGGCTGGTCGAGGGCGGCGACGATCAGCAGCACCACGTCGGCGCCGTAGGCGCGGGCCTCCCACAGCTGGTACGACGTGACGATGAAGTCCTTGCGCAGCACCGGGATGTCCACCCGGGCGCGGACCGCCTCCAGGTCGGCGAGCGAGCCGCCGAAGCGGCGCTCCTCGGTGAGGACGGAGATGACGGCCGCGCCGCCCGCCTCGTAGTCCGCGGCGAGTCCGGCCGGGTCGGCGATCGCGGCCAGCGCGCCCTTGGACGGGCTGGAGCGCTTGACCTCGCAGATGACCTTGACGCCGTCGCCGCGCAGTGCGGCCGCGCCGTCCTTGGCCGCGGGCGCCTTCGCCGCGCGCTCCTTGAGCTCGTCGAGGCTGACGCGCGCCTGCCGCTCCGCGAGGTCGGCACGGACTCCGTCGATGATCTCGTCGAGCACACTCACGCGAGCGGCCCCCTTCCAGACTCTTGACCGTTCCAGCGACCGATCAGGAAACCGATGGCCACTGCGATGGTATCCGCAGCGGGGCGTAGGCCTCGCATCCGGTTGACGCCGGTCCCACTACTCGGACATCAGCCTGTTGATCAAGGATGGAGCCAGCCACCGAAGGGCAGGTTCCGGACAACCGTGAAGACCAGCAGCAACGCTCCGAGGCTCCACACCAGCCCCGGACGGGGGTCGATCCGCAGCGGCCGCCCGCGGACCGCGCGCACCACCCATACGGTCCACAGCACGGCGAAGCCCAGATAGCCGAGGGTCGCGAGGGCGTTGGCGTGCAGCGCCGCCAGGAGGTCCCCGTGGACGAAGGCGTGCGCGCTGCGCAGGCCGCCGCAGCCGGGGCAGTAGAGGCCGGTGTAGCGCAGCAGCGGGCAGGCGGGGTAGTGGCCGGGTTCGTTGGGGTCCACGGTGCCCACGTAGGCGAAGGCGGCGGCGGCGGCCGCGAGCACCCCGGCGGGGACGGCCAGGCGGCTCGGGACGCTCGGCGTCACCCTTCGGCTCTCGACGTTCACGGTACGCATTGTGCCCCGCGCACGCGTGAGGGGCGGTTCCGGCACTCCTGTGCCGGCCGCCCCTCACGCGAGGACGTGCCGTGGCGCGGGATCAGCTCCCGGCGCCGGCCGGCTCACGGTCGCCGGTCATCCGGTGCGGCTGGTGCGCTTCCTTGGGCTGGCCGAGGCCCATCATCCGCATGATGCCGCCGACGACACCGCCGAGCAGTACGACCACCATGCCCGCCCAGAAGCCCACCGGCTGGTCCAGCACCATGAACGCGCCCGAGACGCAGAAACCGATGAAGGCGATCGTGACACCGGTCCAGGCGGCCGGGGTGTGACCGTGGCTGCTGCCCGCCATTGCTTGCTCCTCGTTGCTGTGTGCGTGTCTGAGCAGGACGCTCGGGCCCATTGTCCCGCACGCACGCCCGCGCGGTGAGCGGGGGTACTCCCCCGGCCGGCCCGGTCCCCCGTGTGGGCTCAGGCCCCGGTCGGGTCCTCGCCGCGGTCGAGCGCCTTCCACAGGTCCTCGGGCCGGTCGGGGTCGACGGCGGGGGCCTTGCGGCGCGGCTGGGGCGTGCCGCCCCGCTCGTAGCGGCCGGACATGGCGGGCCACAGCCGGCCGTAGCGCAGGGCGAGCAGCCCGGCCAGGAGGATCAGGACACCGCCGGCGACCGCGACGTACGGCCAGGCGGTGTGGCTGAGGGTGTCGACGGCGGCCGAGGTGTCACCGGAGGCCTGGGCGGCCTGCTCGTCGAGCGCGGAGCTGTCGGAGGCGCCGAGCAGGGCCGTGGTGATGATGCCGGCGCCGGAGAGCGCCAGCAGCGCGGCGACGGCGAGGCGGCCGGCGCGGCGCACGGCGAAGACGGCGACGAGCGCGGCGAGGCCCACTATGGCGAGCGCCGCGGGCACGCCCGTGACGTCGCTGCCCTTGGCGGTCAGGGGGAAGGCGCCACCGGCCACCGTCGCCGTGCCCTGCGACCACTGCTGCCGGGTGGCGAGCAGCGCCACGGCGGCACCGAGCGCGCCGCTCAGCAGGGCGACGGCGAGGCTCAGGCGGCCGGCCCGGGCGGATCCGGGGGCTTCGGAACGGGGGTGAGGTACAGCAGTCACGTACCCCACTATCGCCTGAACCCCGGGCGAACCGTCACCCGGGGTTCATCTCAGGCCTTTCCCAGCCGGTTCGCCGTGTGGACGGCCCGCAGGACCGCGGCCGCCTTGTTGCGGCACTCGGTGTCCTCGGCGAGCGGGTCGGAGTCGGCGACGATGCCCGCCCCGGCCTGAACGTAGGCGGTGCCGTCCCGCAGGAGGGCCGTGCGGATGGCGATGGCCGTGTCGGAGTCGCCGGCGAAGTCGAGGTAGCCGACGCAGCCGCCGTACAGCCCGCGCCGGGACGGTTCGAGTTCGTCGATGATCTGCATGGCGCGGGGCTTGGGGGCACCGGAGAGGGTGCCGGCCGGGAAGCAGGCGGTGAGGACGTCGAAGGCGGTGCGCCCGGCGGCCACGCGGCCCGTCACCGTCGAGACGATGTGCATGACGTGCGAGTACCGCTCGACGGACATGAAGTCCACCACCTCGACCGAGCCGGGTTCGCAGACCCGCCCCAGGTCGTTGCGGCCGAGGTCGACGAGCATGAGGTGCTCGGCGCGCTCCTTGGGGTCGGCGAGCAGCTCGTCGGCGAGGGCCTGGTCCTCCTGCGGGGTGGCGCCGCGCCAGCGGGTGCCGGCGATGGGGTGGACCATGGCCCGGCCGTCCTCGACCTTGACCAGGGCTTCGGGGGACGAGCCGACGACGTCGAACCCGTCGAAGCGGAACAGGTACATGTACGGGGACGGGTTGGTGGCCCGCAGGACCCGGTAGACGTCCAGCGCGCTCGCCGTGCACGGTGTCTCGAAGCGCTGGGAGGGGACCACCTGGAAGGCCTCGCCGGCCCGGATGCGCTCCTTGATGTCCTCGACGGCCACCTGGAAGTCGGGGCCGCCCCACAGCGCGGTGTACTCGGGGAGCTCGGAGGGCGGCAGGACGGCGGGGGGCTGGGCGACCGGGCGGGAGAGGTCGGCCTCCATGGCGTCGAGGCGGGCGACGGCGTCGGCGTGTGCCTCGTCGACGCCGGTGTCCAGGTCGTTGTGGTTGATCGCGTTGGCGATCAGCAGGACCGAGCCCTCCCAGTGGTCCATGACGGCCAGGTCGCTGGTGAGGAGCATGGTCAGCTCGGGCAGCTTCAGGTCGTCGCGCTCGCCGGGGCCGATCTTCTCCAGGCGGCGGACGATGTCGTAGCCGAGGTAGCCGACCATGCCGCCGGTGAAGGGCGGCATGCCCTCCTGGTGGGGGGTGTGCAGGGCCTCGATGGTGGCGCGCAGGGCGGCGAGGGGGTCGCCGTCCGTGGGGACGCCGACGGGCGGGGCGCCGAGCCAGTGGGCCTGCCCGTCGCGTGCGGTCAGTGTCGCGGCGGACCGCACGCCCACGAAGGAGTACCGGGACCATGAGCGGCCGTTCTCCGCGGACTCCAGCAGGAAGGTGCCGGGGCGCTCGGCGGCGAGCTTGCGGTAGAGCGCGACCGGGGTGTCGCCGTCGGCGAGGAGCTTGCGGGTGACGGGGATGACCCGCCGGTCGGTGGCGAGCTTGCGGAAGGTCTCGAGGTCCATGGCGGCTGACCTTACTGATCCGTGGCGGAGCCGTCGGAACCGCCGTCCTTGAGCAGCACGTCGGTGTCGAAGCAGGTGCGCGCGCCGGTGTGGCAGGCGGCGCCGACCTGGTCGACCTTGACGAGCACGGTGTCGGCGTCGCAGTCCAGGGCGACGGACTTCACCCACTGGAAGTGGCCGGAGGTGTCGCCCTTGACCCAGTACTCCCGGCGGCTGCGCGACCAGTAGGTACAGCGGCCGGTGGTCAGGGTGCGGTGCAGCGCCTCGTCGTCCATCCAGCCGAGCATGAGCACCTCTCCGGTGTCGTACTGCTGTGCGATGGCGGGCAGGAGACCGTCGGGGCTGCGCTTGAGGCGCGCGGCGATCTCCGGGTCGAGGCGGCCGGATGGAGCACTGTGGTGCGAAGCGCCTCCGTGAGGGGCGGTGGCCGGGCGACGGGCGGGCTTGCTGGTCATGCCGACCATTGTGCCGCGCGCCACTGAGGTGCCTGGTGGAGTGTCCACTGGGCGGACCGGGGAGCCGGCCGTAGGCTGGGCCGCATGTCGACCCATGCCAAGCGTGAACGACTTCTCCTCGCCGACCTGTTGGAGACCGCGGGCCCGGACGCGCCCACCCTGTGCGAGGGCTGGACCACCCGGGACCTCGCCGCGCACGTGGTGGTGCGCGAACGCCGCCCGGACGCCGCCGGCGGGATGCTGATCAAGCAGCTCGCGCCACGTCTGGACAAGGTGATGGCGGAGTACACCGACAAGCCGTACGAGGAGCTGATCCAGCTGATCCGTACGGGCCCGCCGCGTTTCTCGCCCTTCTCCCTGAAGCCGGTCGACGAGGCGTCGAACATCATCGAGTTCTACGTCCACACCGAGGACGTGCGCCGCGCCCAGCCCGACTGGTCGCCGCGCGATCTCGACCCGGTGTTCCAGGACGCCCTGTGGTCCCGTCTGGAGCGCACCGCCCGCCTGATGGGCCGCGGGGTCCCGACGGGCCTGGTGCTGCGCCGCCCGGACGGCCAGACGGCGGTGGCGCACCGCGGCACGCCGGTGGTCACCGTGACCGGCGAGCCGTCCGAACTGGTCCTGTTCTCCTACGGCCGTCAGAGCGCGGCCAAGGTCGACCTGGACGGCGACGAGAACGCGATCGCGAAGCTCCACGAGACGAAGCAGCTCGGGATCTGAGGGACAGGGGAAAGCCCCGGCCGCATCGCGCGGGCCGGGGCTCCCCGTGGGGTGTGTCACCGCACCGGGTGACCCGCCCCCCGCAGCGTCTCCTTGACCTGGCCGATCCGCAGGTCCCCGAAGTGGAACACCGACGCGGCCAGCACCGCGTCCGCGCCGGCCTCGACGGCCGGGGGGAAGTCGGTGAGCCGGCCGGCGCCGCCCGAGGCGATGACCGGGACCGTGACGTGCTTCCGTACGGCCCGGATCATCTCCAGGTCGTAGCCGTCCTTGGTGCCGTCGGCGTCCATCGAGTTGAGCAGGATCTCGCCCGCGCCGAGTTCCGCGGCCCGGTGGGCCCATTCGACGGCGTCGATGCCGGTGCCCTTGCGGCCGCCGTGGGTGGTGACCTCGAAGGAGCCCGACTCGGTGCGGCGGGCGTCGACCGACAGGACCAGGACCTGGCGGCCGAAGCGCTCGGCGATCTCGCGGATCAGGTCGGGGCGGGCGATGGCGGCGGTGTTGACGCCGACCTTGTCCGCGCCCGCGCGCAGCAGCTTGTCCACGTCCTCGGGGGTGCGGACGCCGCCGCCGACCGTGAGCGGGATGAACACCTGCTCGGCCGTGCGGCGCACGACGTCGTAGGTGGTCTCGCGGTTGCCCGACGAGGCGGTGATGTCCAGGAACGTCAGCTCGTCGGCGCCCTCGGCGTCGTACACCTTGGCCATCTCGACGGGGTCGCCCGCGTCGCGCAGGTTCTGGAAGTTGACGCCCTTGACGACCCGGCCGTTGTCCACGTCCAGGCAGGGGATGACTCGGACCGCCAGGGTCATGAATCGTGCTCCTCTAGTGTTCCTCTGAGGGTGTCCCTCTGAATGCTTCCACTTCCACCGACACCAGGACCCGGGAGTCCATGAAGCCCTGCACGATCAGCAGGGTCGTGACCGGGCGTACGGCGTCGAACAGCTCCTTGTGGGCGCGGCCCACCGCGTCGACGTCCCGGGCGTGTGCCAGGCACACACGGGTGCGGATCACGGACTCGGGGGTGAGCCCGAACTCGGCGATCGCCTCCAGGGCGGTGGTGAAGGCCACCTTGGCCTGCTCGTACGGGTCGCCCTCGCCGTAGAGCACGTCGCCCTTGAAGGCGGTCGTGCCCGCTACCAGCACGCGGTCGCCCGCCGCTACGGCGCGTGCAAAACCGAAGGACTCTTCCCAGGGACTTCCGCTCTGCACACGCCGTACGGTCATGACGACACAGCCTCCAAGGCCTCTTCCAGGGTGAACGCCTTCGCGTACAGCGCCTTCCCGACGATGGCGCCCTCGACACCGAGCGGGACCAGGTCGGCGATGGCGCGCAGGTCGTCGAGCGAGGAAACCCCGCCGGAGGCCACGACCGGGCGGTCGGTGGCGGCGCACACGTTGCGCAGCAGTTCCAGGTTGGGGCCCTGGAGCGTGCCGTCCTTGGCGATGTCGGTGACGACGTACCGGGCGCAGCCCTCCTTGTCGAGGCGCGCCAGCGTCTCGTAGAGGTCGCCGCCGTCGCGGGTCCAGCCGCGGCCGCGCAGGGTCGTGCCGCGGACGTCGAGACCGACGGCGATCTGGTCGCCGTGCTCGGCGATGACCTTGGCGACCCACTCGGGGGTCTCCAGGGCGGCCGTGCCCAGGTTGACGCGCTTGCAGCCGGTGGCGAGGGCGGCGGCGAGGGTGTCGTCGTCGCGGATGCCGCCGGACAGCTCCACCTTGATGTCCATGGCGCCGGCGACCTCGGCGATCAGCTCGCGGTTGTTCCCGGTGCCGAAGGCGGCGTCGAGGTCGACCAGGTGCAGCCATTCGGCCCCCGAGCGCTGCCAGGCGAGGGCTGCCTCCAGCGGGGAGCCGTAGGAGGTCTCCGAGCCGGACTCGCCGTGCACCAGGCGGACGGCCTGGCCGTCGCGGACGTCGACGGCGGGGAGGAGTTCGAGCTTGCTCACAGTGTTCCGATCCAGTTGGTGAGGAGCTGGGCTCCGGCGTCGCCGGACTTCTCGGGGTGGAACTGCGTGGCCCACAGGGCACCGTTCTCGACGGCGGCGACGAACGGCTTGCCGTGGGTGGACCAGGTGACCTTGGGGGCCGTCATCGCCGGGTTGTGCGTCTGAAGCGACCAGTCGTGGACGGCGTAGGAGTGCACGAAGTAGAAGCGGGCGTCCGGGTCGAGGCCGGCGAACAGCTGCGAACCGGGGGCCGCTTCGACGGTGTTCCAGCCCATGTGGGGCACGATGTCGGCCTGGAGCGGCTCGACCGAGCCGGGCCATTCGTCGAGGCCCTCGCTCTGAACGCCGTGCTCGATGCCGCGCGCGAAGAGGATCTGCATGCCGACGCAGATGCCCATGACCGGGCGGCCGCCGGAGAGCCGGCGGTCGACGATCCAGTCGCCGCGCGCCTCGCGCAGGCCGGTCATGCAGGAGGCGAAGGCGCCGACGCCGGGCACCAGCAGGCCGTCGGCGTTCAGGGCCTTGTCGTAGTCACGCGTGATCTCCACGTCGGCTCCCGCGCGCGCGAGGGCGCGCTCGGCGGAACGGACGTTGCCGAAGCCGTAGTCGAAGACGACGACCTTCTTCTGCTTCAGGGGGCTGCTCAATTCCACACCTCCAGCCTCACGACGCCGGCCACCAGGCACATCGCGGCGCCGATCGACAGCAGCACGATCAGGCCCTTGGGCATCTTCTGCTTGATGAAGGAGTAGATCCCGCCGACGAGGAAGAGACCCACGACGATCAGCAGGGTGGAGATGCCGTTCACAGGGCGCCCTTCGTGGACGGGAGGATGCCGGCCGCGCGCGGGTCGCGCTCGGAGGCGTAGCGCAGGGCCCGGGCGAGCGCCTTGAACTGGCACTCCACGATGTGGTGCGCGTTGCGTCCGTAGGGCACGTGCACGTGCAGCGCGATCTGCGCCTGGGCCACGAAGGACTCCAGGATGTGCCGGGTCATGGTGGTGTCGTACTCGCCGATCATCGGCGCCATCTTCTCGGGCTCGGTGTGCACGAGGTAGGGGCGGCCGGACAGGTCGACGGTGACCTGGGCGAGGGACTCGTCCAGCGGGACCGTGCAGTTGCCGAAGCGGTAGATGCCCACCTTGTCGCCGAGGGCCTGCTTGAAGGCGGCGCCGAGGGCGAGGGCGGTGTCCTCGATGGTGTGGTGCGAGTCGATGTGCAGATCGCCCTCGGTCTTCACGGTGAGGTCGAACAGACCGTGGCGGCCGAGCTGGTCGAGCATGTGGTCGTAGAAGCCGACGCCGGTGGAGATCTCCGTCTTGCCCGTGCCGTCGAGGTCGATCTCGACGAGGACCGAGGTCTCCTTGGTCGTCCGCTCCACGCGTCCGGTGCGGCTCATGAACTCTGCTCCTTCTTCAGTGCACGTACCGCGTCGAGGAACGCGTCGTTCTCTTCGGGGGTTCCGGCGGTGACCCGGAGCCAGCCGGGCACGCCGTTGTCCCGGACCAGGACGCCCCGGTCGAGGATCTTCCGCCAGGTCTCGTGGGAGTCCTCGAACCGGCCGAACTGCACGAAGTTCGCGTCGGAGGCGGTCACCTCGTATCCGGTCGCGAGCAGTTCGGTGACCAGGCGGTCCCGTTCGGTCTTGAGCTGCTCGACGTAGCCCAGCAGGGTGCCGGTGTGTTCCAGGGCGGCCAGGGCGGTCGCCTGGGTCACGGCAGACAGGTGGTAGGGCAGCCGGACCAGCTGGACGGCGTCGACGACGGCCGGGTGTGCCGCGAGGTAGCCGAGGCGCAGGCCGGCCGCGCCGAACGCCTTCGACATGGTGCGGGAGACGACCAGGTTCGGGCGGCCGTCGATCAGCGGCAGCAGCGAGTCGCCGTGGCTGAACTCGATGTACGCCTCGTCGACCACCACCATCGACGGCTTCGCCGCCTGTGCGGCCTCGTACAGCGCGAGGACCGTCTCGGGCGGGACGGCGGTGCCGGTGGGGTTGTTGGGGGTGGTGACGAAGACGACGTCCGGCTGGTTCTCGGCGATGGCCTTCTCGGCGGCGGCGAGGTCGATCGTGAAGTCCTCGTTGCGGGGGCCGGAGATCCAGCCGGTGCCGGTGCCGCGCGCGATGAGGCCGTGCATCGAGTACGACGGCTCGAAGCCGATGGCGGTGCGGCCCGGTCCGCCGAAGGTCTGCAGCAGCTGCTGGATGACCTCGTTGGAGCCGTTGGCCGCCCAGACGTTGGCGACGCCGACTTCATGGCCGGACGTGTCCGTCAGGTACTCCGCCAGGCGGGTGCGCAGCTCGACCGCGTCGCGGTCCGGGTAGCGGTTGAGGTTCCGGGCGGCTTCCCGGACCCGCTCGGCGATGCGTTCGACCAGCGGCTCGGGCAGCGGGTAGGGGTTCTCGTTGGTGTTCAGCCGTACGGGGACGTCCAGCTGGGGCGCGCCGTAGGGGGACTTGCCGCGCAGCTCGTCGCGTACGGGGAGATCGTCGATGCGTACGTCGTTCACTTGCTCTCGGGCACCTTCCAGCCGAACCTCGCCTTGATCGCCGCGCCGTGGGCCGGCAGGTCCTCCGCCTCCGCCAGCGTCACCACGTGGTGCGCGACGTCGGCCAGCGCGTCCCGCGTGTAGTCGACGATGTGGATGCCGCGCAGGAAGGACTGGACGGACAGGCCCGAGGAGTGGCAGGCGCAGCCGCCGGTGGGCAGGACGTGGTTGGAGCCGGCCGCGTAGTCGCCGAGGGAGACCGGGGCCCAGGGGCCGATGAAGATCGCGCCGGCGTTGCGGACCCGGTCGGCGACGGCGGCGGCGTCGGCCGTCTGGATCTCCAGGTGCTCGGCGCCGTACGCGTCGACGACCTTGAGGCCCTCGTCGACACCGTCGACCAGCACGATCGCGGACTGCCTGCCGGACAGGGCCGGGACGATCCGGTCATCGACGTGCTTGGTGGCCGCGACCTGCGGCTCCAGCTCCTTCTCGACCGCGTCGGCGAGCTCGACGGAGTCGGTGACGAGGACGGCGGCGGCCAGCGGGTCGTGCTCGGCCTGGCTGATCAGGTCGGAGGCGACGTGCACCGGGTCGGCCGTGTCGTCGGCGAGGACGGCGATCTCGGTCGGGCCGGCCTCGGCGTCGATGCCGATCCGGCCGGTGAAGTAGCGCTTGGCGGCGGCGACCCAGATGTTGCCCGGGCCGGTGACCATGTTCGCGGGCGCGCAGGACTCGGTGCCGTAGGCGAACATCGCGACGGCCGTGGCGCCGCCGGCGGCGTACACCTCGTCGACGCCGAGCAGCGCGCAGGCGGCGAGGATCGTCGGGTGCGGCAGGCCGCCGAAGTCGGCCTGGGCGGGTGAGGCGAGCGCGACGGACCCGACGCCGGCCTCCTGCGCGGGCACCACGTTCATGATCACGGAGGACGGGTACACGGACCGGCCGCCGGGCGCGTAGAGCCCGACGCGGTCGACCGGCACCCACTTCTCGGTGACGCTGCCGCCGGGCACGACCTGGGTGGTGTGCGTCTCGCGGCGCTGCACGCGGTGGACGATCCGGGCGCGGCGGATGGACTCCTCCAGGGCCGCGCGCACGGCCGGGTCGAGCTCCTCCAGCGCGCGCTCGAGCGCGGCGGCCGGCACCCGTACCTGATCGAGCCTGACCCCGTCGAACCGCTCGGCGGCGTCGATCAGCGCCGCGTCGCCCCGATGATGCACGTCCTCACAGATCGGACGCACCTTCTCCAGGGCGGCCGCTACGTCGAAGTCGGCTCGGGGCAGCAGGTCGCGCAGGGCGGGGCCCTCGACGAGGGCGTCGCCGCGCAGATCGATTCGGGAGATCACGTGGTCAATTCTCTCAGACCGGGGTGAGGCGTCGTTCGCGCGTATCAATGGCTGATACAGAACGCCGCGGGACGCCGGAAGATCACCTTCACGTGGTGTGTTCGGGGGGTCACACAGCGGGCATGAACTGGTGTACGAGGGAAGTGACCCGCGAGTACCTGGGGAGGACGGAAGAGCTGTGACCGAGGGGGCCGGCGTCCGTGCCGGGGATGTGCCCGAGGACCTGACCGCGACCGAGGCCGGCATGTGGCAGGCCTTCCGCAACGGCACCGTGTACGACCTGAGCAGCGGCGACGCCCTGGAGGACGATCCGCACGGCGGCCGTCCGTGGGGCGAGGAGCGGACGGTCCGGGCCCGGATCGTGTGCTGGCTGCTCCTCGACGGCCCACCCGCCCTGGCCGGCCGCGTGTCGTCGCTGAAGCTGATCGGCGTGCAGGTCAGCGGCTCACTGGACCTGGCGGGCGGCACCGTGGTGCCGTACGCCGAGATGCGCCGGTGCCGGTTCGAGCAGGACGTGCTGCTGCCGGAGGCCCGCTTCACCACCCTGCGGATGGTGGACTGCTCGGTGCCGCGGCTGGAGGCGGCCCGGGTGCAGACGGAGGGCGATCTCCATCTGCCGCGCTGCCGCTTCCACCACGGCATCCGGCTCACGGACGCGCAGATCGGCACGGACCTGATGCTCAACCAGGCGATCGTGCACCGGGATCACAGCGGCCGGTCGATCGCGGCGGACGGCCTGACCGTCGGCCAGGACCTACAGGCCGAGCTGCTGGAGTCGCACGGCGAGCTGAGCCTGCGCGCCGCCACCGTCGGTGTCTCCCTGAGCCTGCGCGGTGCCCGTCTGTCCAACCCCTACGAGCGGCTCGCGCTGAACGCCCCGCAGCTGACCGTGGAGCGCAGTCTGTATCTGACGCCGGCGGGGGTCGGCGCCCAGGCGATGAGCGGGATGACCCCGGCGCAGGGAACGCGCATCCAGCGCTTCGCGTGCGTGGGCGGGATCCGGCTGGACGACGGCCGGTTCGGTGACGCCGTCGACTTCGAGGCGGCCGGATTCACCCTCACGGACGACCAGGAGCTGTCGCTGCGCCGGGTGCAGACGCCGGAGCTGCGCTTCCTCGGGGAGCAGCCGGTGCGCGGCCGGGTGGTGCTGTCCGGGGCGAAGGTGATCAACCTGATGGACCGGGCGGATGCCTGGCCGGGCCCCGGGCGGCTGCACATGGGCGGCTTCACCTACGAGAACCTCGTGCCGCGCGGGCCGTTCCCGCTGGCCGAGCGGCTGGACTGGGTGGCTGCGGCGACCGCCGAGTACAACCCGGAGCCGTACGAGCGGCTCGCGGCCGTGCTGCGGGCCGGCGGTGAGGACGAGGACGCCCGGGAGGTACTGCTCGCCAAGCAGCGCCGGCGTCGCGAGAGCCTGCCGATGGCGGCCAAGCTGTGGGGGTACGCGCAGGACTGGACGGTCGCCTACGGATACCGTCCGGGCCGGGCCGCGGTGTGGATGGCGGTGCTGTGGGCGGCGGGGTCCCTCGCCTTCGCGCGGGCCGGGCAGCCGCCGATGAAGCGGGGCGAGCACCCGGACTGGAACCCCACGCTCTTCACCCTCGATCTACTGCTGCCGGTCATCGACCTGGGCCAGGTGGGCTTCTGGCAGCTGCACGGGGGCTGGCAGTGGCTGGCGACGGCGATGATCCTGCTGGGCTGGATCCTGGCGACGACGGTGGCGGCGGGCGCGACGCGGCTGCTTCGCCGCAACTGATGGTGCTGGTGTGACCACAGTTATCGAAGTGTCGCGGTTTTACGTTCTCTTGACCATTGGATGTACAACTTTCCGCAGGTTCCATGAACAGTCTGGCGCCGTCATGAGCAGCGGACTTTCAATGGTCGGCACCATGGCAATGCAGCTCCCGTTCATCCGTGCGAGCCGGATGGCAAGGACCTCCCCCCACCTCGTCGGCGAGCCGTGCGCCGACGACGAGGTGCTGCTCGACGCGCCCGACTCCCGGCTGAGTCCGGCGCTGGTCGCCGCGGCCCGGGGTGACCACGTCCCGGCCGCCTCGCTGCTCCTGGCCACCCGCGTGGCCTCGGAGTGGGAGCGGCGCGACCGGTACGTGACCCGGCTGGCCGCCTTCGCGCGCTCGCGGCCCGAGTGGCTGGACGCCTGGCTCGCCACGGCCCCGCAGGACCCCGACGCGCTGCTGGTCGGGGCCCAGCTGGCGGTGGACCGCGCCTGGCAGTCACCGGCCCGGGCCGAGCTGCTGCGCGAGGTGAGCCCGCTGATCACGGCAGCGGCCCGGGGCGACCAGCGGGACCCCGTGCCGTGGCGGCTCGCGCTCGACCACGCCCGGGGCGCACAGGCCGGGCACACCTACTTCGAGGAACTGTGGGCGGCGGCTGTCCGCCGCGCCCCGCACCACTACGGGTGCCATGTGGCGGCCCTGCGCTACCTGGCCACGTACTGGCACGGTTCGCACCACGAGTGCTTCGACTTCGCCGACCGGGCCGCCCAGGACGCTCCCGCCGGCGCGCTCGTCCAGGCCCTGCCGCTGCGGGCGGCCTTCGGCTACCTCACCGACGACTGCGGGCCCGAGATCCCGCGCGAGCGGCTGGACGCGGCGGCCGACCGGGCGATCGCGCTGTCCCCGCGGCTGCCGGCGGCCGACCCCTGGCCGGCCCGGATGCGCAACCTGCTGATCTTCGTCCTGGTGTGCCTGGAGCGCTGGCCGGACGCCACCGAGCAACTGCGCCTGAACGGTCCGTACGCCACCTCCTTCCCCTGGGACCGGCTGTCGGACGACCCTCTCGGGCACTTCCTGCGGGTGCGCGAGGACATCCGGGTCGGGGCGGCCGGGGACCCGTCCGGGCATCCACGGAATGAACGGGGCGGGCGAGTCCGCCCCGGCGACCATTAGGCTTTTGCGTCGTGACCACCGTCCGGCTCCCCCTCTTCCCACTGAACTCGGTGCTGTTCCCGGGGCTCGTGCTCCCGCTCAACGTCTTCGAGGAGCGGTATCGCGCCATGATGCGCGAGCTGCTGAAGACGCCCGAGGACGAGCCGCGCCGGTTCGCCGTCGTGGCGATCCGCGACGGCCACGAGGTGGCCTCGACCTCGCCCGGCATGCCCGACCCGACGGCCGTGCCCGAGCGGGGACCGGCTGCCGGTTTCGGCCCGGACCCGGTCAAGGCGTTCCACAAGGTGGGCTGCATCGCGGACGCGGCGACGATCCGGGAACGCACCGACGGCTCCTTCGAGGTGCTCGCGACCGGCACGACCCGGGTGAAGCTGCTGTCGGTCGAGGCGTCCGGGCCCTTCCTGACGGCCGAACTGGAGCCGCTGGAGGAGGAACCGGGCGACGAGGCCGCGCCGTTGGCCGAAGGGGTGCTGAGGTCCTTCCGCCAGTACCAGAAGCGGCTGGCCGGGGCGCGGGAGCGGTCCCTTGCGACGGGGGCCGAACTGCCGGACGAGCCGGGCGTGGTGTCGTACCTCGTGGCGGCCGCGATGATGCTGGACACCCCGGCCAAGCAGCGTCTGCTCCAGGCCCCCGACACGGCGTCCCGCCTGCGCGACGAGCTGAAACTCCTCCGCTCCGAGACGGCGATCATCCGTAGTCTGCCGTCGTTGCCGGCGTCGGAGCTGACGCGCGGCCCGATGAGCCTCAACTGAGGGAAAGACACGTCTCGACGGAAACGAGGAGGACGATTTCCCGCCGGGACGCAAGGGACGGATCCGGCCACCGGGACGACTGAAAACCTGTGGGGCCCCCGTGATCGACCTGCCTATGATCAAGCCCGACCGGCCATGATCATGGCCATGACCGCATCAAGGGGGATTCACAATGAGTCGTGCGCGCATTCTCACCGTCGCCGCCGGTGTCGCCATCGGTTCCACGCTCCTGGTCGCGCCCGCGCAAGCGGCGCCCGCCAAGGCCCAGGACCGCGTCGAGTGCACCAGCCTGAGCAACGGGCAGCTGTGCATATCGCTGAACACGAGCCCCAGCCGCGTCGAGGTCTTCTACACGAAGAAGTCCGGCGGGCAGATCAGGGCGAAGCTGGGCTACCGCACCACCAACGGCGGAAGCACGTACGGACCGACGGAGAGCATCTCGACAGGCGACCGGGAAGTCCAGACCTGGACGATGAGCTACCGCTGTGACGTGGACTGGAAGGGCCTGATCAAGGTCGAGGGCCAGGGAACCTTCGAGACCCCGTGGGCGACCTGCTGACCCAGGCTCAGCAGGACCTCGCGTCCTCGTGTGCCGCCCCGCCCGGGAACCTCTCCGGGCGGGGCGGTCCGCGTTCCACCGTCTGGAAGGATGCCGCTCCATGGCGAAGAAGTCGAAGAAGCAGCAGTCCGGCGGCACACCCGCGACCGTGGCCCTGACCGCTGCGGGCGTCACATACACCGTCCACGCCTACGACCACGATCCCTCGCACCCCTCCTACGGCGAGGAGGCCGCCGAGGCGATGGGTGTCTCGCCCGACCGCGTCTTCAAGACCCTGGTCGCGGACGTCGACGGCACGCTGACGGTCGCGGTGGTCCCGGTGGCGGGCCAACTGGACCTGAAGGCCCTGGCGGCGGCCGTGGGCGGCAAGCGCGCTGCGATGGCCGACCCGGCCCTGGCGGAGCGCACGACGGGCTATGTCCGGGGCGGCATCTCGCCCCTGGGCCAGCGCAAGAAGCTGCCGACGGTCCTCGACGCCTCGGCCGCGGCGCACGCGACGATCTGCGTCTCGGCGGGCAGGAGGGGCCTTGAGGTGGAACTCGCTCCGGAGGATCTCCAGAAGCTGACGGAGGCGGTCCTGGCGCCCATCGGCCGTTAGGGGGCTTCTGATGGATCTCCGTGGAAGAAGGAGCAGCGTCCGGTGCGTGCGACCGGCGTGCGTCGGGAACGGTCATGTGGCGAAGCCACCTGCCCGTTCACGGCGTGCGGCGTGGGGGTCCCCCCGCTCGAACGAAGCCGAGCGTGGGGGAGTGCGCGCCGGGCGTCGTGACGCCGCGGAGATCCATCAGAAGCCCCCTAGCCGCGGGAGGACTCCTGGTACGGCCCGGCCGCGAACTCCGGTTCCGGGTCCCGGGGTCCGAACAGCGCCATGAGCCCGAGGTGCAGCACCAGTGCGGCGAGCGGCCAGGCCAGCAACGCCCCCTTCGCGCCCAGTTTCAGGGGCGCGTCGAACGTCACGCCCTGCCCGACGGCCTGAGCCTGCGCGATCACGTCCTGGGCGGGTCCGAGCCACACCCCGACCCGCCAGGCGAGCAACGACCCGAGCAGCCCTCCGAGGGCCAGCCCCACCACCAGCGGCACACCTCCGCGCCGTCGCAGCAGGAAGACGACCAGCGCGCTGACGGCCCCGAAGCCCAGCCCGAGGAGCGTGAACGTGCCGTCGACCCCGATGGCCTGCTCCCCCTCGGTGTCCTTGAGGTAGACGACCCAGCTCTTCTCCACCACGTCGCCGACGAGCGGCACGTGCGGCGCGAGCCACCACCACAGAACGCCGAGCAGCACCCCGCCGAGCGCCACGGCCACCGTGATCACGGCGGACTCCCGCAGTTCCGTCTTCATCCCGGGGCCGTCCTGTCCGTACCAGCCGTGCCCGGCGTACTCGGCGTGCTGCGACCCCGGAGCCTGAGGCCCGGCGGCCGGCGGCTGCCACGGACCCTGTGCGGAGTGTTCGTGCGGCGGCGGTGGCGGAGTCAGTGGTGCGGTCACCCTGCCATCGTGCCAGGCCCGCTTGTGTGCCGCGTCACCGGACGATCCCTCCTCGCTCACCGGACGGCCGCCCGGCGGTAGGCCCAGGTCGCCACGGCCAGCGAGACGACGCCCACCACCCCGCACACGGCGAGGTCACCCAGCACGAAGGCCCAGTCGGGATGCGGTCCGAAGGTCCGCGCGAAGGCCTCCACACCGTACGTCGACGGCAGCAGGTCCCTCGTGAAGCGCACGACCTCCGGCATCCGGTCCGCCGGCAGCACGCCCAGCAGCAGCGCCGCCGACATGCCCAGCTGTCCCAGCAGCGTGGCCAGTTCCGGCCGGGGCGCGAGCAGTCCCAGCGCCGCACCGAGCCCGGCGAGCGCCGCGCCCGCGAGCGGGATCACGGCCATGAGGACCCACAGATGGGCCATCGGCAGCCCGAACAGCACGCAGCCGAACACCGCGGTCACGACGGTCCCGGGCACGGTGAACGAGGCGTACGCGCCCGCCGCGCCCAGCACCACGGCCGCCGGCGGCACCGGCAGCGTCGCGTAGTGGTCGAGGCCGCCGCTGGCCCGCAGCTGCCCGAAGTACTGCGCGAGCAGGTTCAGCGCGACGAAGGCCACCACCAGGACCGACGACCCGGCGACGACGGCCTGTGCCTCCGCCCCGTCGTCCACGACCCCGCGCATCAGGATCATGATCCCGACCGACTGGAAGGTCGCCACGAACAGCAGCGGGATCCGCGCCACCCGCGCCCGGGACAGCTGGGCCCGGTACACGGCCGCCAGCGACGGCCACAGCCGTGCCCGAGGTCCGAGCTCGGCCGCGCACGCGGCGGGCTCCTCCACGGCCAGGGCACTGCCCGGCAGGACATCGGCGGGTACGACACTCACGTCGCGCTGCTTCCCTTCGCTCGGGTCCACTGCGGCAGTCGCCTGTTCGGTACGTATACGGCGGCCGCTGTGCTCACGGCCCGCGCGCCCGGCACCCTCGTGCTCACACCTTCACCAGCCCCTGCTGGACGGCACCGCCGAGGGCGAGGTACACGTCCTCCAGGCTCGGCGTGGCCAGGGTGAAGTCGTCCAGGGCGGCGAAGGCGGCCCCGCCGGTGACGGTCGCGACGACCGCCCGGGCCTCCTCGGGCCCGAGCCGCAGCGTCCAGCGGCGCCCCGACTCCACGACACGGTCCTTCAGCGCGGCCACCTCGGGCACGTGCAGCGGGGCCGCCTCCCGCCACACCAGGTCGACGCGCACCTCACCGGCGACCTGCTCCTTCAGCCCGGCGGGGGTGTCGCAGGCGATCACCCGCCCCCGGTCGAGGACGGCCACCCGGTCCAGCACCGTCTCGGCCTCGATGACGTTGTGGGTGACGAGCAGCACGGTCGTCCCGCGCTCGGCCCGGCGCCGGTCGACGGCGGACCACACGGCCCGCCGCGCCACCGGGTCCATGCCGGTGGTCGGCTCGTCGAGCACGAGCAGCGGCCGCTCCCCCACCAGGGCCGCGGCGAAGCACGCCAGGCGCCGCTGGCCCCCGGAGAGCTTCTTCAGCGGCCGCCCGGCCAGCGGGGCGAGCCCCAGCTCGTCGAGGACGGCGTCCCGCTCGACCCGCGCCTGCCGTATGTCCAGGCCGCGCAGCCGCCCGGTGGTCTCGGCGGCGAGCGACACGGTCAGCTCGTCGAGGGCGGTCGACTCCTGCCCGAGGTAGGCGAGGATCCGCGAGGCCCGCTCCGGGTGGCGCACGATGTCGTGCCCGAGGATCTCCACACCGCCGCGGTCGGGCCGCATCAGCCCGGTCAGCTGGCGTACGAGGGTGGACTTGCCGGCGCCGTTCGGCCCGAGCAGGCCGAAGATCTCGCCGCGGCGGATGTCCAGCGTCACGTCGTCCGTGGCCCGGACCTCGGGTGTTCCGGGAGTGCCGCGCCGGCCCCGGACCGCCGGATAGGTCTTGGTCAGCCCGCGCACCGCGCACACGACGCCACCATCGTGCCGAAATGCCTGTGCCGCGCGCTTACTCACAAGGGACGAGACTACGGGGTCGGCGACCCAGGTCCGCTCTCGGGTCGGTCCATACCGGGAAATCCGCCGGCAAAGGACTCAGGGGTCCGTCAGTCGTCGAGGGGTGGGTGCTCGACGCCCGTGCGCACACTGATCTCCCGCCAGAAGCCTGCCCGGATGGCGTAGCGGTCCCGCTCGTCGATCTGGTCGTCCTTGTGGGCGAGCAGGCCGAACCGGGCGGCGTAGCGCAGCAGCTCCCCGTCGACGCGGTGCGGGATGCGCGGGTACATCCCGGACAGTTTCTGCAGGTGGTTCTGGTCGCCGAGGCGCTCCACCCAGCGCCCCGCGAATACCTGCCCCACCTCGGAGGGGTCACCGCCGACGGTGGTGATGTCCTCCTCGCGGTCGGCCCACCGCTGCTCTGCCGTGGTCAGCTGGGCGAGCGTCGGCATCGAGGCGGCCTCGGGGGGCTCGGCCGTGGGCCGGTCGACCCAGCCTTTGTCGGAGGACCACCGGAGGGTGGCGGAGGCGGGCTGCTGGGCGGGCTGGGGGCCGGGGGCCCGCAGGGCGGCCAGGTCCTTGGGCGTGGGGACCCCTTTGGCGGCGGGCACCCGCTCCTCGGTGCCGTTCTGCCCGGTGCCGGGCACCGGGTGGCGGGGCTGCGGGGCGGGCCGGTCGGTCGCGGCGCCGAGCGCGGACTCGGGCAGCGGCGCGGAGAGGATCGCGGCGATCTCGGGCCGGGGCGCGGGCTGCGGCGCGCACGCCCCGGTGTAGTCCTTGGCGCGGACGGCCTTGGTGATCCATGTGCGGTCCAGGACGCGTCGCTCGTCGGCCTCGGCGACCAGGTCCTCGGACTGGTTGTAGTCGCCGTCGGCGGCCTGCACGGCCCACAGGTGGACGGCGACGCCGTGCTCCTTGGCAGCCATCATGCCGGGCAGCAGATCGCCGTCGCCGGTGACGAGGACGACGTCGGAGCAGGCGCGGTTGCGGGCCAGTTCGGTCAGCTCGGCGTGCATCGCCGCGTCCACACCCTTCTGCGCCCAGCGGCCGTCGCTGCGGGTCAGCGCGCCGAGCCGGACGGTGACCCGGGGCATCACGCGCAGCCTGCGGTGCTCGGGCTGTGGGACGCGGTCGGGGGCGCCGTCGAACCAGTAGATGCGCAGCAGCGGCTGCTGTGTGTCGGATTCGGCACGCTCACGCAGCCCCTGAATGAGGGCGGTGTGGTCGACGGTGATCCGGGAGCGCGAGGGCTCTCCGGCGAGGAGACTCGCCGCGGCTCCCAGCAGATACCCAGCGTCCACCAGGACGATGCAGCGGTCCACGCGACTCACCCTCTTCCCAGGAGGTTTGCTTCGGGCTTGCTTCGAGTCTGCCCGACGGCGCGGAGGTTAACGGCCGGAACTCGATCTTCGGCGTGGCGTTTCGGGACGCGCTGCTCCGACCACCCCTGTCACACACGGTAATTGTCCGACATGCGATCGTTGTCGGCCTGTGTGAATCTGGTCCCGGCCCTGGCCCCTAGTCCCCCACAGGAGGCATCACCATGGCCAAGAACAAGAACCGTGACCGTAAGCAGCAGCGTCCGACCGAGCGTGGCCAGCGGGCCGACCGCAGCCCCGCCTCGCAGACGGAGCCCCAGACCGAGGTCGAGGTGACCCCCGGCGAGATGGCCCCGTCCGGCAAGCGAAAGCGCAGCTTCGGCCACAACTGACGTCTGCGTGACGGGTTGTTGAGCCCACGCATACGCACGAGGGGCGTACCCGATTCCGGGTACGCCCCTCAAGCGCATCAAGATCCGTGCGTCACCCGGCCAGGCAGGACGGCCCGAGCAGCACCTTCAGGTCTCCGAAGAGCGCCGGGTCCGGCTTCACCCGGTGCCGGTCCAGCCGCAGCACGGTGGTCTTGGTCGGTCCCTGGAGCTTGATCCGGACCTCGCTGTCGCCCTTGTGGTGGCTGAGGACCTCGCCGAGCCGGCTGACCAGCGGCGGGGTGACCCGGGTGGCCGGGATGGTGAGGATCACGGGCGCGTTGGTGCCCGCGTTCGACAGGTCCGGCACCATCAGCTCCATCGCGACGAGCCGCGGGATGTCCTCCCGCTTGTCGAGGCGGCCCTTGACGAACACCACGGCGTCCTCGACGAGTTGGGTCGAGACGAGCTGGTACGTCGCGGGGAAGAACATGCACTCGATCGAACCGGCGAGGTCCTCGACGGTGGCGATGGCCCAGGCGTTGCCCTGCTTGGTCATCTTGCGCTGCAGGCCCGAGATGATGCCGCCGATGGTGACGACCGCGCCGTCGGAGTGCTCACCTCCGGTCAGCTGGGAGATACCGGCGTCGGCCTTGTCGGACAGGATGTGCTCCAGGCCGAACAGCGGGTGGTCGGAGACGTACAGACCGAGCATCTCCCGCTCCTGGGCGAGCAGATAGGTCTTGTCCCACTCGTCGGGCGAGAACTCCACATCGAGCCCGAAGCCCGGCTCGCTGGTCTCGGCCTCGCCCATGCCGCCGAAGAGGTCGAACTGCCCCTCGGCCTCCTTGCGCTTGACCGCGACCACGTTGTCGATCATCGGCTCGTAGTGCGCGGTGAGGCCCTTGCGGGTGTGGCCCATCGCGTCGAAGGCGCCGGCCTTGATCAGCGATTCGGTGGTGCGCTTGTTGCAGACCACCGCCTCCACCTTGTCGAGGTAGTCCGGGAAGGAGACGTACTTCCCCTTGGCCTTGCGGCACCTGATGATCGACTCGACCACGTTCGTACCGACGTTGCGGACGGCGGAGAGGCCGAAGAGGATCACGTCGTCGCCCTGGGCCGCGAAGTTGGCCATCGACTCGTTGACGTCCGGCGGGAGCACCTTGATGCCCATGCGGCGGCACTCGTTGAGGTAGACGGCCGACTTGTCCTTGTCGTCCTTCACGGACGTGAGCAGCGCGGCCATGTACTCGGCGGGGTGGTTCGCCTTGAGGTATGCCGTCCAGTACGAGACGAGTCCGTACGCGGCGGAGTGCGCCTTGTTGAACGCGTAGCCGGCGAAGGGGACCAGCACGTCCCACAGGGCCTGGATGGCCTCGTCGCTGAAGCCCTTCTTGCGGGCACCCTCCTGGAAGAGGACGAAGTTCTTCGCCAGTTCCTCGGGCTTCTTCTTGCCCATCACGCGGCGGAGGATGTCGGCCTCGCCGAGTGAGTAGCCGGCGATGATCTGGGCGGCCTTCTGCACCTGCTCCTGGTAGACGATCAGGCCGTGGGTGACGTCCAGAACCTCCCTGAGCGGCTCCTCCAGCTCGGGGTGGATGGGCGTGATGTCCTGCTGGCCGTTCTTGCGCAGCGCGTAGTTCGTGTGGGAGTTCATGCCCATCGGGCCCGGGCGGTACAGGGCCGACACGGCGGAGATGTCTTCGAAGTTGTCCGGCTTCATCAGCCGGAGCAGGGAGCGCATGGGGCCGCCGTCGAACTGGAAGACGCCGAGGGTGTCGCCGCGCTGGAGCAGTTCGAAGGTCGTGGGGTCGTCGAGCGGGAGGCTCAGGAGGTCGATGTCGACCCCCTTGTTGGACTTCACCATCTTGACGGCGTCGTCCATGATCGTCAGGTTGCGCAGGCCCAGGAAGTCCATCTTCAGCAGGCCGAGCGACTCGCAGCTCGGGTAGTCCCACTGGGTGATGGTGACCTTGTCCGTGTGCCTGACCCAGACGGGGACGTGGTCGGTGATCGTCTCGCTGGACATGATCACGCCGGCGGCGTGCACACCCATCTGCCGGACCAGGCCCTCGACGCCCTTGGCGGTGTCGATGACCTTCTTCACGTCCGGCTCGTTCTCGTACATCGCCCGGATCTCGCCCGCCTCCGAGTAGCGGGGGTGCTCGGGGTTGGTGATGCCGTCGAGGTTGATGCCCTTGCCCAGGACGTCGGCGGGCATGGCCTTGGTGAGGCGGTCGCCCATCGCGTACGGGTAGCCCAGCACGCGTGCGGAGTCCTTGATCGCGTTCTTGGCCTTGATGGTGCCGTACGTGCCGATCATGGCGACCTTGTCGGCGCCGTACTTCTCCGTCACGTAGCGGATCACCTCGACGCGCCGGCGCTCGTCGAAGTCGATGTCGACATCGGGCATGGAGATGCGCTCGGGGTTGAGGAAGCGCTCGAAGATCAGGCCGTGCGGGATGGGGTCGAGGTCGGTGATGCCGAGGGCGTAGGCGACGATCGAGCCGGCCGCGGAGCCTCGGCCGGGGCCGACGGCGATGCCCTGCTTCTTGGCCCACATGATGAAGTCGGCGACCACGAGGAAGTAGCCCGGGAAGCCCATCGAGATGATGGTGTCCATCTCGTACTCGACCTGCTTCATGCGGTCGTCCGGGATGCCGTCCGGGAAGCGGCGGTGCATGCCGCGCAGGGTCTCCTCGCGGAACCAGCTGACCTCGGTGTACCCCTCGGGGATGTCGAACTTGGGCATGAGGTCGCGCTTCTCGAACATGCCCGTGGTGTCGACCATCTCGGCGATGAGGCGGGTGTTGGCGCAGCCCTCCTGCCAGGCGTCCGAGGAGTCGATGGCGTACATCTCGTCCGTGGACTTCAGGTAGTAGCCGGTGCCGTCGAACCGGAAGCGGTCGGGGTCGGAGAGGTTCTTGCCGGTCTGGATGCACAGCAGGGCGTCGTGGGCGGTCGCCTCGTGCGCGTACGTGTAGTGCGAGTCGTTGGTGACCAGGGGGGGGATGCCGAGCTTCTTGGCGATCTCCAGGAGGCCGTCGCGGACCCGGTGCTCGATCTCGATGCCGTGGTCCATCAGCTCCAGGAAGTAGCGGTCCTTGCCGAAGATGTCCTGGTAGTCGGCGGCCGCCTTCAGGGCCTCGTCGAAGTGGCCGAGGCGCAGCCGGGTCTGGACCTCGCCGGAGGGGCAGCCCGTGGAGGCCACGATCCCCTCGGACCACTGGGCGATGGTCTCCTTGTCCATCCGGGGCCACTTCTGCAGCCAGCCCTCGGCGTACGCGTCGGAGGACAGCCGGAAGAGGTTGTGCAGTCCGGTGCTGTTCACCGCCCACATCGTCTTGTGGGTGTAACCGCCGGAACCGGAGACGTCGTCCCGCTTCTGGTGGGGCTGGCCCCACTGGATCTTGCGCTTGTTGCGCCGGGACTCGGGGGCGACATACGCCTCGATCCCGATGATCGGGGTGACCCCGGCCTTCTGCGCGGAATGGAAGAAGTCGTACGCCCCGTGCAGGTTGCCGTGGTCGGACATGGCGATGTGCGTCATGCCCATCTCGTTGCACGCGTTGAACATGTCCTTCAGCCGCGCGGCACCGTCCAGCAGCGAGTACTGGGTGTGGACGTGCAGGTGCGTGAACGGCGGCTTTGACACGGCTGCGGCCTCCAGAGAGAACAGGGGTCGAATGGGGCCCGGCAGGCTGCGGACAGTCTGGGGGACAGCGTCGAAGTCTATGCCTCGGCACTGACACCCGGAGGGCTGACCCGCGTACCTTCGTGCGGGGGTTCGCGGGCACTCCCGCGGACCGCCGCACGTTAGGCAGAGGGCGGACCTGCCGCCCTGACACGCATGCACCAGGAGGCACCCAGCGATGTCGTTCCCGCAGCTCGACGGCGAGCACCGCGGTGAGGAGATCCTCGCCGTCTTCGACACCGCCTTCGGCGAGCTCCTGGCCGCCGACCCGGCCGCGTTCCGCGTCAAGTTCCGCAAGATGGCGGCCTCGGCCTTCGCCTTCTACCGGGGCACGGCCGGCCTGTTCTACCACGACCTCGACGATGAGAAGCGGGGCGGGCCGTACCTGGACGAGCGCACCTCGCGCGTGTGGATCCACGGCGACCTGCACGCGGAGAACTTCGGCACGTACATGGACGCCAACGGCCGCCTGATCTTCAACGTCAACGACTTCGACGAGGCCTACGTCGGCCCCTTCACCTGGGACCTCAAGCGTCTCACCGCCTCCATCGCACTGATCGGCTACGCGAAGGCGCTCAGCGACGAGCAGATCTCCGAGCTGGTGACGATCTACGCGGTCGCCTACCGCGAGCGGATCCACGCCCTGGCCACGGGCGCGAAGAGCGACGAGGTGCCGCCGTTCACGCTGGACACCGCACAGGGCCCGCTGCTGGACGCGCTGCGTGACGCCCGCTCACTGACCCGCTTCGGCCTGCTGGACTCGATGACGGAGATCCGCGACTTCGAGCGCCGCTTCGCCTCCGGAGGCGGCTCGGTCGAGCTGGACGCGGCCACGCGCTACAAGGTCCTCGCCGCCTTCGACGGCTACCTGGAGACGCTGCCGGACAGCTCGCTGGCCCGCCCGGACTCCTACCGCGTGAAGGACGTGGTCGGCCGGCGCGGCATCGGCATCGGCTCGGCGGGGCTGCCGTCGTACAACATCCTGCTGGAGGGACACAGCGACGCCCTGGAGAACGATGTCGTGATCTACATCAAGCAGGCCCAGACCCCGGCCGTCTCCCGGCACATCACGGACCAGGAGATCCGCGGCTACTTCCAGCACGAGGGGCACCGCACGGTCATCTCCCAGCGCGCCCTGCAGGCGCACGCCGACCCTTGGCTGGGCTGGACCGAGCTGGACGGCGCGGGCCAGCTGGTGGCCGAGGTCTCGCCGTACGCGGTGGACCTCGACTGGGGTGACATCGACGACCCGGAGGAGATCGCGCAGGTGGTGGCCGACCTCGGCCGGGCGACGGCCACGATGCACTCGGCGGCGGACGACCAGTCCGGCGAGTCCCTGGTGCCGTTCTCCACGGAGCGGGCCATCGACGCGGCGATCGCGGCCGACGAGGAGGGCTTCGCCCCCCTGCTGGTCGACTTCGCGCACACCTACGGCGCACGCGCGCGTGCCGACCACCAGACCTTCGTCGACCTGTTCCGCAACGGACGGATTCCGGGGCTGTGACGGCAAGGTCTCTCACAGGCATCCTTTAGGGGTCCCTTACCGGCCCCCGTGACAGACTCTCCTTTTGCTATGGACATATCCGCGATCCGCCTCAGAGCCGTACGCGCGGCGCTGTTCACGGCCGTGGTCGTGACGCTCAGCACCGCGTCGCACGTGCTGCTGTCCCGCGCCCCGCTGCCGGTGGGCACGGTGGCAGCGGTCGCCGCCGCCGTGTTCGTGATCGCGTTCGCCCTGGCGGGCCGGGAGCGCTCCTTCGGGCGGATCGCGGCCCTGCTGATCCCGCTGGAACTGGCCGCCGACACGGTGTTCACCACGGGCCAGCACGCCTGTTACGGCCGCGCGGGCGGCCCGGTCGCCGGGCCCCTGCGCTCGGTCGGCCTGGATGTGCTCTGCGGCGGCGGAGAGGTCGGCACGCCCCTCGCCCGGATGGCCGGGGCCACCGGCACCGAGCGGCTGGCGGCCGCGGTCGCCCATGCCGAACCGGCCACCGCCTGGCTGCTGCTCGGCGCGCACGTCGGCGTCGGGCTCCTCGCCGCCCTCTGGCTGCGCCGCGGCGAGCGAGCCCTGGCCCAGCTGCTGCGGGCGGTGACGGCGACGACGTTCCGGCCGCTGCTGCTGGCGGTCGCCGCGGTCGCGGTGGAGCGGGCCCCGGCCGGGCGCCGCCTGCCCGCGCGTGCCGCGGACCGCACCCCTACCGCCCGCGACCGGATCCTCGCGTACTCCCTGGGGCGGCGCGGACCGCCGTGCTCGTCCGCCTTCGCGTAAGGCACTCGCCGTCTCGGGAGGCTCCTGCGCCCCCCGCGGCCCTTTCGAGCACCAGCAGTCCTTCATACGTATCCCGCACACACAGCTGTGCGCCTCCCCCACGGAGAACATCACCATGAGCAAGCGGAACAGCCAGTCGGCGAAGACTGCGGCCCGTGAGCGGCTGCGCATCGAGCGCGAGCGCGAGGCCAAGCGGGCGAAGACGAAGCGGCAGGTCATCGTCGCCTGCTCGATCGTCGGCGTCCTGGCGATAGCCGGCGGCATCGGCTACGCCGTCGTCCAGGCCAACAAGCCCACCCACTGGGAGGCGGTCAAGGACGAGAAGGTCGTCACGCCGGCCAACACCACGGGCACCGACGGCACCACGGTCGTCATCGGCAAGGACTCGGCGAAGAAGACGCTGAAGATCTACGAGGACCCGCGCTGTCCCGTGTGCGCCCAGTTCGAGCAGACCGTCGGCCCGACCGTGAAGAAGGACATCGACGACGGCAAGTACAAGATGCAGTTCATCGGCGCCACCTTCATCGACGACAGGGACAACGGCGAGGGCTCCAAGAACGCGCTGAGCGCCCTGGGCGCTGCGCTGAACGTGAGCGACGCGGCGTTCCTCGACTACAAGGCCGCGCTGTACTCGGCGAAGTACCACCCGGAGGAGACGACCGACAAGTTCAAGGACGACAGCTACCTCATCAAGGTCGCGAACACCGTCCCCGAGCTGAAGGACAACAAGAAGTTCCAGGACGCGGTCGAGAAGGGCACCTACGACGCCTGGGCGATGGCCATGTCGAAGGCCTTCGACGACAACAAGGAAGGCGTGAAGGGCACTCCGGGCTTCGTCATGGACGGCAAGCAGCTCACCGCCGACAGCCAGGGCACACCGCTGATGACGGTGGCCGACTTCAACCGGGTCGTGGGCGAGGCCCTCAAGAAGTGACGGCTGGTCAGGGACCGGTCGGCATGTGAAGAGCGGGCGAACTTCCGGAGTTCGCCCGCTCCGGCCCATACCGACCAGTAACCTGATCGGTCGTGACCAGTCGATACAGATCATCGAATACGTCAGAGGGCATCAACTCCCTCACCCCGCGCCGCCGTTCGGTCGTCAAGGCCGCGGCGGCGACCGCTGTCCTGGCCGGGCCGCTGGCGGCGACCCCGCCTGCGCGCGCCGTAGAGCAGGCTCCCGCCTTCCTGCACGGCGTGGCCTCCGGGGACCCGCTGCCGGACGGCGTCCTGCTGTGGACCCGCGTCACCCCGGTACCGGAGGCGATACCCGGCTCCGGAGCCGGCCCGGACACCGAGGTGAGCTGGACCGTCGCCGAGGACAAGGCGTTCACCACCGTCGTCGCCAAGGGCTCGACCACCGCCACGGCCGCCTCCGACCACACCGTGAAGGCCGACATCCGCGGCCTCAAGCCGGGCACCGACTACTGGTTCCGCTTCTCCGCCGGCGGCACCGACTCCCCCACCGCACGCACCCGCACCGCCCCCGCGCACGACGCCGCCGTCGCGGGCCTGCGCTTCGGCGTGGTCTCCTGCGCCAACTGGGAGGCCGGCTGGTTCTCCCCGTACCGGCACCTCGCGGCCCGCGGCGACCTGGACGCGTGGCTGCACCTGGGCGACTACATCTACGAGTACGGCACCGGCGAGTACGGCACCCGCGGCAAGGTCGTCCGCCCGCACGCCCCGGCCCACGAGATCGTCACGCTCGCCGACTACCGCACCCGGCACGCCCGGTACAAGACCGACCCGGACCTCCAGGCGCTGCACGCCACGGCCCCGGTCGTAGCGATCTGGGACGACCACGAGTTCGCCAACGACGCATGGACGGGCGGCGCCGAGAACCACACGGAGGGCGCGGAGGGCACCTGGTCCGCCCGTCAGGCCGCCGCCAAGCAGGCCTACTTCGAGTGGATGCCGGTGCGCCCGGCCATCGCGGGCACCACCTACCGCAGGCTGCGCTTCGGCAAGCTGGCCGACCTCTCCCTGCTGGACCTGCGCTCCTTCCGCTCGCAGCAGGTCAAGGTCGGCAACGGCGAGGTCGACGACCCGAACCGCACACTCACCGGCCGTGCCCAGCTGGACTGGCTCAAGACGGGGCTGGCGTCGTCCGACACCACCTGGCGGCTGGTCGGCAACTCGGTGATGATCTCGCCGTTCGCCATCGGCTCGCTCTCCGCCGACCTGCTGAAGCCGCTGGCCAAGCTGCTGGGCCTGCCCCAGGAGGGTCTCGCCCTCAACACCGACCAGTGGGACGGCTACACCGACGACCGCCGCGAGATCCTGGCCCACCTGCGCGCGAACGCGATCCGCAACACGGTCTTCCTCACCGGCGACATCCACATGGCCTGGGCCAACGACGTGCCGGTGGACGCCGGCACGTACCCGCTGTCCCCGTCGGCCGCCACGGAGTTCGTCGTCACCTCGGTCACCTCGGACAACCTCGACGACATCGTGAAGGTCCCGGAGGGCACGGTCTCGGCGGTCGCCGCGCCGGTCATCCGCGCCGCCAACCGCCATGTCCACTGGGTCGACACCGACCGGCACGGCTTCGGCGTCCTGGACATCACGGCCGAGCGTGCGCAGATGGACTTCTACGTCGTCTCCGACCGCACGAAGCGCGACGCGACCGCCAAGTGGTCCCGCTCGTACCGCACCCGCAGCGGGACGCAGAAGGTCGAGCGCTCCTACGACCCGGTGTAACCGCCGCTACAGGGTTTCGAGGAAGCCGAGCGCCACCCGCCAGGTGGCCTCGGCGGCCTCCTCGTCGTAGTCCGGCAGGTCGGGGTCGGTGTAGAGGTGGCCGGCCCCGGAGTACCGGTACACCTCGACGTCGGCGCCGGTGCGGCCCATCTGGAGGTACCAGGCGCTGAGCCAGTCGTCCGTCTCGAAGGGGTCCGGCTCGGCCACGTGCAGCTGGACCGGCAGGTCCTCGGCCGTGACGTCCGGCGCGATGTCCGACGTGCCGTGCAGGAGCAGCAGGCCGCGCGCCTTGTCGTCGCCGAGGGCGAGGGTCTGCGCGATCGAGGCGCCGAGGGAGAACCCCGCGTACACCAGTCCGCGCTCGGAGTAGGGAGCGGCGGCCAGCACGGCACGCTTCAGGAGCTCCTCCTTGCCGATCTTCTCCTGGTGCTCCATGCCCTCCTCGACCGTGTCGAAGGTATGCCCCTCGAAGAAGTCGGGCGTCCACACCTCGTGTCCGGCCGCGCGCAGTCTGTCAGCGGCCTGGAGCACCGCGGGCCGCAGACCCTGGGTCGAGTGGAAGAGCATGATGTTCATGAGGCCATGGTGCCAGCCGGGTGTGACGAGCCGGGATCCCGGCACTACCCAGGACGCAGCGGAAGTCACATGTTCATGCACCCCGGGAGCCGGTTAGGTTCGGGGGCATGGAGAACCTGCTACGACCGCTGATCGTGGTCGGTGGCTCGGTCGTGCTCACGCTGGTGATCGGCTGGGCCACCGACTTCCTGCTGCGCAAGGCCGACACACGGCACCACGAGACCCCGCTGTGGGGTCTGCTCCGCCGTGGCCGCATCCCCTACATGCTCGTCCTCTTCGCGGCCCTGCTGAGAGGGTCCTACGACGAGGCGGACCTGCTGGAGAGCCGCGCCGACGGAGTGGGCCGGACGCTGACCCTGATACTGATCGGGTCGGCCGCCTGGCTGGTCATCCGTATCGCGGCGGCGATCGTCGAGACGTCGTACAGCCGGTACGCCAACGCCCGGGCCCACCGCGACCCGGCCAGGGTCCGCCGGGTACGCACCCAGGTGACGCTGATCATGCGGGTGGTGTCCGCGATCGTCGGCGTGGTGGCCGCGGCGAGCATGCTGCTGACGTTCCCGGCGTTCCGGGCGGCGGGCGCCTCGCTGCTGGCCTCGGCCGGCATCCTCGGCATCGTCGCCGGTGTCGCCGCGCAGTCCACGCTGAGCAACATGTTCGCGGGGTTCCAGATCGCCTTCGGCGACATGGTGCGCATCGGGGACACGGTGGTGGTGGACGGGGAGTGGGGCACGGTCGAGGAGATCACCCTGACGTACCTGACCGTCCACACCTGGGACGAGCGCCGGATCACCATGCCGGTGTCGTACTTCACGTCCCAGCCCTTCGAGAACTGGTCGCGCGGAGGCCCGCAGATGACCGGCACCGTCTTCTGGCACGTCGACCACACGGCTCCCCTGGACGCGATGCGCGAGAAGCTCCGCGACATCCTGCGCGAGTGCCCGGCCTGGGACGGCCGCGCCTACAACCTGTCGGTCACGGACACCACCCCGAACACCATGCAGGTACGGGCCCTGGTGACCGCCAAGGACGCGGACGACATCTGGACGGTGCGGGTCACGGTCCGCGAGCAGATGGTCGGCTGGCTGGCCGACGAGCACCCGTACGCCCTGCCCCGGGTCAACACGGCCGACGCGGTCCTTCCGCCGTCCTCCAACGGCAACGGCCACCGCTCGTCCCCGGACGGCGTACCGGCCCAGCAGCGCCGCTACCACGGCAACCACCACTCGGGGCGGCCGGAGCGCTGACCCCGCGCACGGAAGGCAGGAGGGGCTCCAGCGGCGCGGGGAGCCCCTCCTGCCTTCCGCCGGTCAGTGGCCGCGCTCGGCGCCGCCGTTGACCTGGATGATCTGCGAGGTGATGTGCCCGGCGCCAGTGGAGGCCAGCCAGTGCAGGGTCTCGGCGACGTCCCCCGGGGTGCCGGCCCGGCCGTTCGAGGTCTCACCGATGAGTCGCGCCCGCCGCTCCTCCGCCATCGCGTCCCCGAAGAACTCGGTGTCCTCGATGTACCCGGGCGCCACCACGTTCGCGGTGATGCCGCGCGGTCCCAGCTCCCGGGCCAGGTCGTGGGCGTAGGGATGCAGCCCCGCCTTGGCCGCCGCGTACGCCCCGCTCCCGGACCCGCGGTAGGCGGCGATGGAGCTGAGGAACAGCACCCGTCCGCCGGGCTCGGCGAGCCGCGGCTTCAGCGCCTCGGTGAGCAGCACCGCCGTCAGGGTGTTGAGCCGGAAGTTCACGCTCCAGGTGTGCGCGACGGCCGCGAGCGGATCGTCACCCGGCGCATCCGGTTCGAGCAGCCCGTTGCCCCCGGCGCTGTGCACGAGCACGTCCACAGCCCCCAACTCCCGTTCCACGAAGGCGGCGACACCGCGCACGTCCTCCGGCTCGGCGAGATCGGCGGCGTACGTCAGCGCGCCGGGTACCACGGCCTTCTCCAGCACATCGGCCCGCCGCCCGAGCAGCAGCACCCGATCCCCGTCCGCGGCGAACACCCGGGCCGCCGCGAGCCCAATTCCCGTTCCGCCACCACTGATTACCACGTTCCGTGCCATACGGCCGACCCTACGACTCCGCGGCCGCCCGCCGTCAAACCCGCGGCCGCGGTCGCCGGTGACTCACCGCAGGCTACGGACGTCGAGGTGCCGCAGGACCCGGTCGACCACCTCGGGATCCGCCCCGGGTTCGCTGCGCGCCGCCAGTACCTCGTGCCGCGCGGCGCTCAGCATCTCCTGCTGGATCCGCCGCACCCGCTTCACCCGCCGGGCCCCCTCCCGGTAGGCCTCCCGCCGCTCGTCCTCGGCCAGTTCGGGACTGATCCGCACCCCGATGTCGTAGGCCCGCCGCAGCATCTGCTCGGACAGTTCCTCCGGCAGGTCCTCGGTCCCCTCGATCTCCCGCAGCCGCTGCTTCGCCGCCTTGGCCGCGCGGATCGCGAGCTCCTTCGCGAGCTCCTTCTCCTTGTCCGTGTCGGCCTTCACCCCGAGCCACCGCACCAGCCACGGCAGCGTCATGCCCTGCAGCACCAGCGTCGCCATGATCACCCCGAACGCGATGAAGATGATCTCGTCCCGGCTGGGGAACGGCGCGCCCGTGTCGGTCTCCAGCGGAATGGCCAGCACCAGCGCGACCGAGGCCACCCCGCGCATCCCCGACCACCACATCACCACGGTCTCGCGCCAGCTCACCGGGATGTCCTCGTCGTAGTCCCGCCGCGCGTGCAGCCGTTTGGTCAGCCAGGTCGCCGGCAACAGCCACAGCAGCCGGGCGAACACGACCACGCAGACGACCACCGCCGCCCAGCCGAGCAGCTCGCCCCACCGGCCGGACGCCGTCTGGATCGCGTTGTGCAGCTCCAGACCGACCAGCCCGAACGCCACGCCGGTGACGAGCGTGTCGACGATGTTCCAGAACGTGTGCCCGGCCAGCCGCGTCATGACGTCGTCGGCGTCGGAGCCGTACTCCGCGAGGAACAGCGCGGTGGTGAGCACAGCGAGCACGCCGGACCCGTGCAGCTCCTCGGCCATGACGTACGAGGCGTACGGCACCAGCAGGGTCAGCCCGACCTGCAGGGTGGCATCGCCGAGCACTTCCATCAGCTTGTTCGCGCCCCAGCCCAGCGCGAGGCCCACGGCCACCGCCACCACGGCCGACAGCACCAGATCGAGCCCGGCCTTCCAGGGCGAGAACGTCCCGCTGACGGCGGCGGCGATCGCCACGTGGTAGAGGACGATGGCCGTCACGTCGTTGAACAGACCCTCGCCCTCCAGGATCGACACCAGCCGGCGCGGCAGTCCCAGCTGCCCGGCCACCGCGGTCGCCGCGACCGGGTCCGGCGGCGCCACCAGCGCGCCCAGTGCGAAGGCCGCGGCGAGCGGCAGCCCCGGCACGATCGCGTCGGCGACGGCGGCCACGCACGCCATGGTGACGAACACCAGCGCCACGGCCAGCAGGAAGATCGGCCTCCTGTTGGCCGCGAACTGCCGCCAGGACGTGCGCCGCACGGCGGCGTACAGCAGGGGCGGCAGCAGCAGCGGCAGGATCAGGTCCGGCGCGATCTCGACGTTCGGCACGAACGGCAGCAGCGCGAGGACTATCCCCAGGAGCGTCATCAGCACCGGCGCGGGCACCTTGAACCGGTCGCCCACAGGGACACTGATCACGGCCCCGAGCAGCAGTACGAACAGCAGGGCCAACTGATCCACGGTCAGCGCTCCGGGAGGTCAGACGTTCACACGACTGACCTCAAGCCTGCCACGCAACTCCCGGGACAAACCGTTTCGGCACCCGGCACGAGGAGCTAGAGCGAACGCCGCATCCCCTGGTGCGGAATGCCCGCCTCCAAGTACTCGGGCCCGTACGGCTCGTAGCCGAGCCGCGCGTAGAAGCCGAGCGCGTGCGTCTGCGCGTGCAGGTCCACGGCCGTGAGTCCCCGCGCGCGGGCCGCGTCCTCGATGGCCCGCACCAGGGCGGCACCGACGCCGAGCCCGCGTGCGGATCCCCTCACGGCGAGCCGGCCGAGGGCGCCCACGGACGGGCCGGCGCCGGTCTGCGCCACGGCCGCCTCCCCGTGCAGCAGCCGCCCCGTCCCGAGCGGCACACCGTCCTCCCGGACCGCCAGCACATGGACCGCGCCGGCGTCGTAGGCGTCGTACTCCAGGTCCTCCGGTACGCCCTGCTCGCCGACGAAGACCTCCTTGCGCACCGCGAAGCACGCCTCACGGTCGGCCGGGTCCTCGGCGACCCGCACCACGTACGGGGTGCTCACGCGTACGTCTCCTCGCGGACCTGCTCCAGGGCCTTGTCCAGGTCCTCCGGGTAGTCACAGGAGAACTCCGCCCACTGCCCGTCCCCGGGGTGCTCGAAGCCGAGCCGCACCGCGTGCAGCCACTGGCGGGTCAGGCCCAGACGCTTGGCGAGCGTCGGGTCGGCGCCATAGGTGAGGTCGCCGACACAGGGGTGCCGGTGGGCGGCCATGTGGACGCGGATCTGGTGCGTGCGGCCGGTCTCCAGCTTCACGTCGAGCAGGGAGGCCGCGCGGAACGCCTCGATGAGGTCGTAGTGCGTGACGGACGGCTTGCCCTCGGCCGTGACCGCCCATTTGTAGTCGTGCTGGGGGTGCCGGCCGATGGGCGCGTCGATGGTGCCGCTGGTCGGGTCGGGGTGGCCCTGGACGAGCGTGTGGTACCGCTTGTCGACCGTGCGCTCCTTGAACTGGCGCTTCAGCGACGTGTAGGCACGCTCCGACTTGGCGACCACCATGAGGCCCGAGGTGCCCACGTCGAGCCGGTGCACGATGCCCTGGCGCTCGGCGGCGCCGGACGTGGAGATCCGGTACCCGGCGGCGGCCAGGCCCCCGATGACGGTCGGCCCGGACCAGCCCGGCGAGGGGTGCGCGGCCACGCCGACCGGCTTGACGATCACGACCACGTCATCGTCGTCGTGCACGATCTCCATGCCCTCGACCGGCTCGGCGACGACCTGCACCGGCGCGGGCGCCTGCGGCATCTCGACCTCCAGCCAGGCGCCGCCGTGCACGCGCTCCGACTTGCCGACCACCGACCCGTCGACCGTGACCTTCCCCGCGGCGGCGAGCTCGGCCGCCTTGGTACGGGAGAAGCCGAACATGCGGGAGATGGCGGCGTCGACGCGCTCGCCCTCCAGGCCGTCGGGCACGGGCAGGGTACGGATCTCGGGAAGCGTGCTCACCCGTCGAGTATGCCGGACGGCTCCGACAGGGCCGTACGCGCGCTCAGTCCTTGTGGACGGTCCCGTCCGGGTCGAGGCCCTTGAACGACAGCAGCACGATCAGGATGCCGCCGCACACGATCGCCGAGTCGGCCAGGTTGAAGACGGCGAAGTGCTTGGGCGCGATGAAGTCCACGACCGCGCCCTCGAAGACGCCCGGCGCCCGGAAGATCCGGTCGGTGAGGTTGCCCAGCGCACCGCCGAGCAGCAGGCCGAGCGCGATCGCCCAGGGCAGGCTGTAGAGCTTGCGGGCGAGGCGGGCGATCACCACGATCACCGCCGCCGCGATCATGGTGAAGATCACGGTGAAGGCCTCGCCGAAGCCGAAGGCCGCGCCCGCGTTGCGGATCGCCTCGAACTTCAGCCAGTCCCCGATGATCTCGATGGGCGGGTGGTGCTCCAGCTTGGCCACCACGATCAGCTTGCTGATCAGGTCGAGGGCGTACGCGAACGAGGCGACGGCGAACAGCACCGCGATCCGGCGCCGGCCCCGGGGCCGCCCGGCGCCGGACTCGTCGGGCGGAGTGCCCTCCGAGTCGGGCCGTTCCTTGCCGCCCCCGGCCGCGTCCGGTGTGTCCGGCGTACCGATGATGCGCTCCGCCTCTGCCACGTGAGTCCCTCAACCTAGGTGCCTGACTGAGGACGAGGGTACGGCACACCCCATACGTCGCACGTGCTCAGGAGGCATTCGGCGGCCGGTCAGTACCGGCGCTCCTGCTTCTGCTTGCACTCCACGCAGAGTGTGGCCCGGGGGAAGGCCTGCATGCGGGCCTTGCCGATCGCGTTGCCGCAGTTCTCGCACAGGCCGTAGGTGCCCGCGTGCAGGCGTTCCAGGGCGCGCTCGGTCTGGAGGAGCATCTCGCGCGCGTTGGCGGCCAGGGCCAGCTCGTGCTCGCGGGTGATGTTCTTGGTGCCGGTGTCCGCCTGGTCGTCGCCCGCGCCGTCCCCGGAGTCCCGCATCAGACCGGCGAGCGAGCGCTCCGACGAGGAGATCTCCTCGCGCAGCCGGGTCTCCTCGGACGTCAGCTCGGACCGCGCCTCCTCGACCTCCTCCACCGTCCAGGGGTCCTCGCCCGGGCGGACCGCGAGCTCACCGGGATCCGCCGCGGCGACGCGTGCCTTCGGTACGGCGGTCTTCGCCGCCGTGGCCGTGCCAGGAGTCTTCTTCGCAACCACCGTCGTCGCTCCCGTCTGCTGCGCGGCCTCGGCCGCACCCGCCTTCTTGGCCGTGCTGCTCGCGGCCGTGTCCTGTGTGACCGCGCCGGTCCGGGCAGCGCCCTTCCCGGCCGCGCTCCTGGTGGTGGTGCTCTTGCCTCCGGCGACCTTCCGGGCCGGGGCCTTCTTGGCGGCGGCCTTCTCGACGCCCACCGCCTTGCTCCCCGCCCTGCCCGCCGCCTTCCCGACGGCGGCCTTCTCGGCCGGGGCGGTCTTACCGGCGGCGGTCTTCTCGGCCGGGGCGGTCTTCCGGGCAGTGGTCTTTCGGGTCGGGGCGGTCTTCCTGGCGGTGGCCTTCTCGGCCGAGGCGGTCTTCCTCACGGCCGCCTTCTTCCCCGCCGGCTTCCTTCCTGCCGCCTTCTCAGCCGGTGCCCTCTCCGCCGGCGCCCCGGCCGATGCCCCGTGCGCCGACGCCTTGGCCGATGCCCCGTGCGCCGACGCCTTGGCCGACGCCCCGTGCGCCGACGCCTTGGCGTCCGCCGCCGCCTTGCCCCGCGCCTTCCCGGCCGGTGCCGTGGCCGATGCCCTCTCCGCCGGTGCCCCGGCCCGTGCCGTATCCGCCGATGCCTTGGCCGCGGCCCTCTTCCGACCGGCCGTTCCGGCCGATGCCGCCTGGGTAGCGCTCTGCTCGCCCCTGGTCACCTCAGCGCCGGGCGGCTCGGCGCCTGGCGGCTCAGGCCCGGACGATTCGGCCTCGGACGACCTGGCCCCGGATGACGTGACCCCGGCCGCCTTCCCACGGCCCTCCTTCGCCGCCCGCCGCGCCGAGCCCCCCTGCATGGACTTCTTCCCGCCCACGTCCTTGGCCGCGCCGCCGGAGGCCTCCGCGGACCTGCCGGACGCCGGCTGCTGTACGGCGGTCTTCTTCGCCACCATGGCCGCGGCCCCTTCACATATTGTGATCTTGCTCGCGAATCGTGCTGGGACGATAAATCGACTCGAGTCCCGCGGCAACGGGGCACACCGCCTGATTCGCCCGCCTCGCGCACGCCGCGGCGAACCTGCATCCGTTGTGCCCAGCTCCCCGCCCGGTAATCCGCCGAGCCGGACGTCCCAGGATCCGAACACCTATACCACCCCATTGGGGTTATCAAACCCATTTCGCACCCCGCCCGCCCCCGCCCGGCCCCCGCCCGGCGCCCGCCGGGTCCCCGCCCGGCCCGGCGCCCGGAAAACCGGTCGGCCGCCGTGCGCGCGGCGCCGTACACTGGGCGGAGCGAAAAGGCGTGGATGGGGACGAGTAGCGGCGTACGCAGCCCAGAGCGACCCGGGGACGGTGTGAGCCCGGGGGCGAGCGCGACGTGAAGATCACCCCGGAGCCGCCGGAAGAACGCCGGAGCCAGCGAGCGACGGCCAGTAGAACCGGTATCGCGACCCCAATGAGGGGGCTCACCGGCGCACACCCCGTGCCGGAGGGCCAAGGAGGGTGGTACCGCGGGAGCGCGCCGAAGGCGGCGCAGGCAGACGTAGCTCTCGTCCCTCCGGACGGAAGGCAGCAAGTCCGCCGGAGGAAGCCCGCTGATGACATCGCCGACGTACCACCAGGTGCCCGCCCAGGTCGACCTGCCCGCCCTCGAGCACGCCGTGCTCGACTTCTGGCGCGAGCAGAAGATCTTCGCCAAGACCCTGGAGCAGTCCGAGGGCCGCCCCGAATGGGTGTTCTACGAGGGCCCGCCCACCGCCAACGGCATGCCGGGTGCCCACCACATCGAGGCCCGCGTCTTCAAGGACGTCTTCCCCCGCTTCCGCACCATGCGCGGTTACCACGTCGCCCGCAAGGCCGGCTGGGACTGCCACGGCCTCCCGGTGGAGCTCGCCGTCGAGAAGGAGCTCGGCTTCTCCGGCAAGCAGGACATCGAGGCGTACGGCATCGCGGAGTTCAACGAGAAGTGCCGCGAGTCGGTGACCCGGCACACGGACGCCTTCGAGGCGCTCACGACCCGCATGGGCTACTGGACCGACCTCCAGGACCCGTACCGCACGATGGACCCCGAGTACATCGAGTCGGTCTGGTGGTCGCTGAAGGAGATCTTCAACAAGGGCCTGCTCGTCCAGGACCACCGTGTCGCCCCCTGGTGCCCCCGCTGCGGCACGGGCCTGTCCGACCACGAGCTGGCGCAGGGCTACGAGACGGTCGTCGACCCGTCGGTCTTCGTCCGCTTCCCGCTCACCTCCGGCCCGCTGGCCGGCGAGGCCGCGCTCCTGGTGTGGACGACGACCCCCTGGACCCTGGTGTCCAACACCGCCGTCGCCGCGCACCCCGAGGTCACCTACGTCGTCGCGACGAACGGCGAGGAGAAGCTCGTCGTCGCCGAGCCGCTCCTCGCCAAGGCCCTCGGCGAGGGCTGGGAGACCACCGGCCAGTCCTTCACGGGTGCCGAGATGGAGCGCTGGACCTACCAGCGCCCCTTCGAGCTGGTGGAGTTCCCGGAGCCGGCCCACTTCGTCGTCAATGCCGAGTACGTCACCACCGAGGACGGCACGGGTCTGGTCCACCAGTCCCCCGCCTTCGGTGAGGACGACCTCAAGGTCTGCCGCGCCTACGGCCTGCCGGTCGTGAACCCGGTCCGCCCGGACGGCACCTTCGAGGAGGACGTCCCGCTCGTCGGCGGCGTCTTCTTCAAGAAGGCCGACGAGAAGCTCACCGAGGACCTCGGCAGCCGCGGCCTGCTCTTCCAGCACATCCCGTACGAGCACAGCTACCCGCACTGCTGGCGCTGCCACACCGCGCTGC
Organism: Streptomyces qaidamensis; assembly: GCF_001611795.1. Classification (NCBI taxonomy): domain Bacteria; kingdom Bacillati; phylum Actinomycetota; class Actinomycetes; order Kitasatosporales; family Streptomycetaceae; genus Streptomyces; species Streptomyces qaidamensis. The sequence continues at coordinate 2,449,435 of NZ_CP015098.1, forward strand.
TCTACTACGCGCAGCCCTCCTGGTACATCCGCACCACGGAGGTCAAGGACCGTCTCCTCGCCGAGAACGAGGGCACCAACTGGTTCCCGGACACGGTCAAGAACGGCCGGTACGGCGACTGGCTGAACAACAACATCGACTGGGCCCTGTCCCGCAACCGCTACTGGGGCACCCCGCTGCCGATCTGGCGCTGCGAGGACGACCACCTCACCTGCGCCGGATCCCTCGCGGAGCTGTCCGAGCTGACCGGCACGGACCAGTCGGGCCTGGACCCGCACCGCCCGTTCATCGACGACGTCACCTTCGCCTGCCCGCAGGGCGGCTGCGGCAAGACGGCCACGCGCGTGCCCGAGGTGATCGACGCCTGGTACGACTCGGGTTCGATGCCGTTCGCGCAGTGGGGCTACCCGTACAAGAACAAGGAGCTGTTCGAGGCCCGCTACCCGGCGCAGTTCATCTGCGAGGCCATCGACCAGACCCGCGGCTGGTTCTACACGCTGATGGCGGTCGGCACGCTGGTCTTCGACAAGTCCTCGTACGAGAACGTCGTCTGCCTCGGCCACATCCTCGCCGAGGACGGCCGCAAGATGTCCAAGCACCTGGGCAACACCCTGGACCCGATCCCGCTCATGGACCGGCACGGCGCCGACGCGGTCCGCTGGTTCATGGCGGCCGGCGGCTCCCCGTGGGCGGCCCGGCGAGTGGGCCACGGCACGATCCAGGAGGTCGTCCGCAAGACGCTCCTGACGTACTGGAACACGGTCGCCTTCCAGGCCCTCTACGCCCGTACGACGAACTGGGCCCCCTCCGAGGCCGACCCGGCCCCGGCCGACCGCCCGGTCCTGGACCGCTGGCTGCTGTCCGAACTGCACGCCCTCACCGACCAGGTCACCCAGGCACTGGACGCCTACGACACCCAGCGCGCCGGCAAGCTGCTGTCCGCGTTCGTCGACGACCTGTCGAACTGGTACGTGCGCCGCTCGCGTCGCCGTTTCTGGCAGGGCGACAAGGCGGCGCTGCGCACACTGCACGAGGTCGTCGAGACGGTCACGCAGCTGATGTCCCCGCTGACCCCGTTCATCACCGAGCGGGTCTGGCAGGACCTGATCGTCCCGGTCACCCCGGGCGCTCCGGAGTCGGTCCACCTGTCGTCCTGGCCGGAGGCCGACCTCGCCGCCATCGACCCGGAGCTGTCGAAGCAGATGGTGCTGGTGCGCCGCCTGGTGGAGCTGGGCCGTGCCACGCGCGCGGAGTCGGGCGTCAAGACGCGCCAGCCGCTGTCCCGCGCGCTGATCGCGGCGACGGGCTTCGAGACGCTGGACTCCGAACTGCGCACGCAGATCACGGAGGAGCTGAACGTCGAGTCGCTGGCGACCCTGAGCGAGGTCGGCGGCAGCCTGGTCGACACCACGGCGAAGGCCAACTTCCGCGCTCTGGGCAAGCGGTTCGGCAAGCGCGTCCAGGACGTGGCCAAGGCCGTCGCGAACGCGGACGCGGCCGCCCTGTCGCTGGCCCTGCGCGAGGGCACGGCGTCGGTCGAGGTCGACGGTGAGACCATCACGCTGGCCCCGGACGAGGTCATCATCACGGAAACCCCCCGCGAAGGCTGGTCGGTGGCCTCCGACTCGGGCGCGACGGTCGCCCTGGACCTGGAGATCACCGAGGAGCTCCGCCGCGCGGGCCTCGCCCGTGACGCGATCCGCCTGATCCAGGAGGCCCGCAAGAACAGCGGCCTCGACGTGGCCGACCGCATCGCGCTGCGCTGGACGGCCACGGACCAGGCGACGGTGGCGGCCCTGACCGACCACGCCGGCCTGATCGCCGACGAGGTGCTGGCGACCGACTTCGGCCAGGGCGCGGCGGACGACGGCTACGGCGCCCCGTTCACGGACGAGGGCCTCACCCTGACGTTCCGCCTGCGCAAGGAGTAACCCACAGACCGAAGGCCCCGGTCCTGCCAAAGATCTTGGCGGGACCGGGCCTTCGGCGTTGCGTACGCACGAACGCGCGTGGCAAAAGGGCGGGGCCCCGGGTTCACACCCGGGGCCCCGCCCTGAACACTGCCGACGTCTAGGCCGTACTACTGGCCATCAGGCCGTCAGTTGTCATCCTCGTCGATCAGGAAGCCCCGCATGGGCGAGGGCGCCTGGCCCATCGGCGACGGGCCCTGCGGGCGTACCGGCGCCATCGGCTGGGTCATCGCCGGCGACATCTGCTGCTGACCGCCGTAGGACGGAGCAGCCGGGGCGGGACCGCCGCCCATCGTCGGGTTGCCGCCGCCGTAGGACGGGGCGCTCGCGCCGGCCGGAGCCATGGAGGGCGCCGGGGACGGCGGGAGGGACGCGGCCGCCGGACTCCGCGGCGGGGCCAGCGAGTCGTCGGCCTGCGTCTCCAGCTGACGCAGCTGCGACTCCAGGTACGACTTCAGGCGCGTGCGGTACTCGCGCTCGAAGCCGCGCAGGTCCTCGACCTTGCGCTCCAGCGTGGCGCGGGCGGACTCCAGGGAGCCCATCGCGACGCGGTGCTTCTCCTGCGCGTCCCGCTCCAGGGCGTCGGCCTTGGCACGGGCGTCACGCTCCAGACCCTCGGCACGCGAACGCGCCTCGCCGACGATCTTGTTCGCCTCGGAACGGGCCTCGGCGATCGCCTGGTCGGCGGTCTGCTGGGCCAGCGAGAGGACACGGGCGGCGCTGTCGCCACCGGGGCCCTGCTGACCGGGGCCGCCCATCGGACCGCCCATGGGGCCGGGGCCGCCCATGGGGCCGCCCATCTGCTGCTGCATCGGGGGCTGGCCCATCGGACCGGGACCCTGGCCCATCGGGCCGGGACCCTGGGGTCCACCCTGACCGCCGGGACCGGCGGGCAGCTGCGGGGCACCGCTCGGCAGCTGGGGCGGACCACCCATGGGGCCACCCATCTGCTGCTGCGGCGGGCCCGATATGCCGGCGGGGACAGGACCACCCGGACCGCGCATACCCTGCTGCTGCTGTTGTTGCTGCTGCTGATCCTGCTGCGGCTCCGGAGGCTTGCGCATGTTCTGCTGGTTCTGCGCAGCAGCGCGCGTGGCCGCGGCCAGTTTGGCGCGCAGGTCCTCGTTCTCCCGGAGCAGGCGGGTCAGTTCGGCTTCGACCTCATCGAGGAAGGCATCGACCTCGTCCTCGTCATAGCCTTCTCGGAGGCGGACGGTCGTGAACTGCTTGTTCCGCACGTCCTCGGGGGTCAACGGCATCTCTTCACCTCAACGTAGTCGTCGGCAGTCGGCAAGACCGTATCTGTCACATCGCTCACATCGCGTTCCGCACGAGTGTGATCAGGATGTAGACGATGATCATCAGTACGAAGAAGGACAGGTCGAGCGCCACGCCCCCGAGACGCAGCGGCGGAATGACCCGCCGCAGAAGCTTGAGCGGTGGATCAGTGACAGTGTAGGTGGCCTCCAGAACGACCACCATCGCCTTGCCGGGTTGCCATGAGCGGGCGAACTGGAAGACATAGTCCATGACCAACCGGAAGATGAGCACGATGAGAAAGCACATCAGCGCGATGTAGACGACATCCAGAACCACGCTCATGACCTCTTGCTTCCCTCTCCCCTGTGCCCTGCTCGGTACTGCTGTTTCCGGTGGTGCGTCTCAGCTCTGGTTGAAGAACCCGCCCTCTGCGATGCGGGCCTTGTCCTCCGCCGTGACATCGACGTTAGCAGGCGACAACAGGAACACCTTCTGCGTCACCCGCTCGATACTGCCGTGAAGACCAAACACCAGACCGGCCGCAAAGTCGACAAGTCGCTTTGCATCTGTGTCATCCATCTCAGTCAGATTCATGATCACCGGGGTGCCTTCACGGAAGTGTTCCCCGATGGTACGGGCCTCGTTGTAGGTCCGTGGGTGAAGCGTGGTGATCCGGTAAGGCTCTCGTTCCGACACGACCTTGGGCATGATCACCGGTGCGTTCTTCTCCAGATTTGCGCGTTCTTGTGTGATGGATGCCACGGGCGCGATGCGCGCCGGGCGGCTGGATTCCGCGGGGAGCGAAGCGGAGCGGGCGGCCGGTTCGCGGGGCGCGGGCGGCTGTACGACTCGTACCTCTTCGTCCCTTTGGGGCTGATGTGAGACGTGCGGCTGGTGGGACGGCTCGTGCCGTCGGTGGTCCCGCTCGGGCTCCGGGTCCAGTTCGGGTTCGAAGTCGTCGTCGGGGTCGAATCCGCGGCCGTCGTACCCATCGTCCTCCACGAGGCCGAGGTAGACCGCCATCTTGCGCATCGCGCCGGCCATGCTCTGAGTCCTCCGCTCTGTGGTGGATCGGCTGACGACTGCCAAGTGCCCGCGATCCACGAGGTCCTTGAATCCGCCTTTCGGCGGCAATGACCATATTTTCTGCTGTGGTCCGACTTCTTGGCGACGTTACCCGAGCCCGGGGCGGACTCCGAGTACCGCGCTGCCGACGCGCACATGTGTCGCTCCGGCCGCCACGGCCTGTTCGAGGTCCGTACTCATCCCTGCCGAGACCATGGTGGCAGCCGGATGACTCCGGCGCAGGTCGGTCGACAAAACCATCAGCCGCTCGAAGGCCGCCTGTTCGCGTCCCGCGTACTCCCCGGTGAGCGGCGCTACGGTCATCAGTCCGTCGAGCCGGAGACCCGGGGCCCCGGCCACGAGATCGGCCAACTCCCCGATTCCGCCGGGCCCGGTTCCGCCCCGATCGCCCCGGCCGCTCTCACCGGCGTCGAGTGCGACCTGGAGGAGACATCCCAGTTCACGCCCGGACCGGACCGCCTCCTTCGACAGGGCGGAGACGAGCCTGGAACGGTCGACGGACTGCACGAAATCCGCGTAACCGACCACCGATCGCACCTTGTTGGTCTGGAGTTGACCCACGAAGTGCCAGGTGAGGGGCAGATCCGAGCAGGCCTCGGCCTTGGGGGCCGCGTCCTGGTCGCGGTTCTCGGCGACGTGCCGCACGCCGAGTTCGGCGAGGATCCGCACATCGCTAGCGGGGTAGGTCTTGGTGACCACGATGAGGGTCACCTCGTCGCGCGCCCGCCCCGCCGCGGCGCACGCGTCGGCGATGCGCCGATCCACTTTCGCCAGATTCGCGGCGAGTTCGTCCTTACGGTCCGTCATGTCCTGTCAGTCCAGCCACACATAACCCGCGAGCCGACCGGTGGTGCGGTCGCGGCGGTACGAGAAGTGATCGCGCGACTCCAGCGTGCACACCGGCGACTGCTCCCGGTCGCGCACCCCGAGCCGCTCCAGCTGGGCGTGCACTCCGGCGCTGACGTCCACCGCCGGTGTGCCCCAACTCGTCTCGGCGTACGCCGCCGGCTCGACGGCGGACACCTCGGCGCGCATCGCCTCGGGCACTTCGTAACACCGGCCGCAGACGGTGGGCCCGGTGCGGGCGACGATCCGGGAGGGCTCGGCGCCCAGGTCCGCCATCGCGCGCAGCGCGGCCGGGACCACTCCGGCGATCATGCCGGGCCGGCCCGCGTGGGCCGCGGCGGCGACACCGGCGACGGGATCGGCCAGCAGCACCGGCACGCAGTCGGCGGTGAGCACGGCGAGGGCGAGCCCCCGGCGTGTGGTGACGATCGCGTCGACCGACGGGATCGGGTGCGGAGATCCCCACGGCCCGTCCACCACCGTGACGTCGGCCCCGTGCACCTGGTTCATCCAGACCACCCGGTCCGGCTCGATGCCGAGGGACTTGGCGGCCAGGTCCCGGTTGGTGCGTACGGCGTCGGGGTCGTCACCGACCGCTCCGCCGAGGTTGAGCTCCTCATACGGAGCGGCGCTCACCCCGCCCCACCGGTCGGTGAAGCCGAAGTGCGCGCCGCTCGCGCTTTCGCGCTGTCCTATCACGACTGAAGGATCACTTGAGGAAGTCCGGTACGTCCAGTTCCTCGGCCGCGCTGTCCGAGTAGGTCCGCGGCGCCGGCGTGACCGGCGGGGCGACCGGGATGTCCCTGACCGGCTCCGGAGCGGGCTCCGGGTCCTCCTTCGGGGTCACGCTGCCGAGCGATCCGAAGGACGGACGGCTCTCGGCCTGCCGCGCCGGGGCCGGCTCCTCGCGCTTGGCCGAGGAGGAGCCGAGGACGTTGTCCCGCTTGGCGGGCGGCTGGCCGCCGTCGAAGCCGGCCGCGATCACCGTGACCCGGACCTCGTCTCCGAGGGCGTCGTCGATCACCGCGCCGAAGATGATGTTGGCTTCGGGGTGGGCGGCCTCGCTCACCAGCTGGGCGGCCTCGTTGATCTCGAACAGACCGAGGTCGGAACCACCGGAGATGGAGAGCAGGACACCGCGGGCGCCGTCGATGGACGCCTCCAGCAACGGCGAGGAGATCGCCATCTCGGCAGCGGCCACCGCGCGGTCGTCGCCGCGGGCCGAGCCGATGCCCATCAGGGCCGAGCCGGCCTCGGACATGACCGACTTGACGTCGGCGAAGTCGAGGTTGATGAGGCCCGGGGTGGTGATGAGGTCGGTGATGCCCTGGACACCGGAGAGCAGGACCTGGTCGGCCGACTTGAAGGCGTCCAGCACCGAGACCTGGCGGTCCGAGATGGACAGCAGCCGGTCGTTCGGGATGACGATGAGGGTGTCGACCTCTTCGCGGAGTTCGGCGATGCCGTCCTCGGCCTGGTTCGCGCGGCGCCGTCCCTCGAAGGTGAACGGGCGCGTGACCACACCGATGGTGAGGGCACCGAGCGAGCGGGCGATGTTGGCCACGACGGGCGCGCCGCCGGTGCCGGTGCCGCCGCCTTCACCGGCTGTCACGAAGACCATGTCGGCCCCCTTGAGGACCTCCTCGATCTCCTCGCGGTGGTCCTCGGCGGCCTTGCGGCCGACGGCCGGGTTGGCTCCGGCGCCGAGTCCGCGGGTGAGTTCACGGCCGACGTCCAGCTTGACGTCGGCGTCGCTCATCAACAGAGCTTGCGCGTCGGTGTTGATGGCGATGAACTCGACGCCCTTGAGACCGACCTCGATCATCCGGTTGATGGCATTGACACCACCGCCGCCGACACCGATGACTTTGATGACTGCGAGGTAGTTCTGCGGTGCTGCCACGTCGAAGGCCTCTCGCCTCGAGTTACGTGTCGCCGAATCACCGTGAGCGCCCTGCGCCCCGCGACCCGACGACTGATGCCGAATGGGACGGTCCGTATCGCCGACCCGAACCCTAACCCTGAAGTTTAGGGTTACCAGTGTGTCTGTTCCTTGGAGTCTTCTGAACAGGACACTAAGTCGACAAGTGGCGCACGTTCAACGAACACGCCGAACCTCCCGTTTTTCTTTTCACCCTATGTGATCAGCCGTAGCACTGCCCAACCAGGGTGCTGGCCTGCGCTGATGTGCGTCAACTCCCGGATGACGCCGGGGCGGTGGGCACACTCACGTCGAAGTACCCCGCTTCGGGCGTTGCTTTCATCAGGGCGGTGAGGGTACGGGCCTTCGCGGCGCCCTTCTCGCTGCTCCCCCAGAGGACCGTGCGGCCGTCCCTCAACTCCAGCGAGATGTCGTCGTAGGAACGGACCTTGACGGTCCGTGTCTCGCGCGCGACGGCGGCCGGAACCGCACGGGCGACACCGACCGCCTCGCGCACCAGCCGGGACTCCCCGAAGCGGCGCAGGCTGGCGGCGGCGGAGCCGGACCGGGAGAGCGTCAATTCCAGTGCCGGGACGCCTTTCGGGGCTTCAGAAACCGTGGCGAAGCGGACACCTTCATCGTCCACTTCGACGAACTTTCCGCCCTTGTGGACAATCAGAACCGGAGTCCGCTCCACCACTTTCAGGTCGATTCCATGGGGCCAGGAACGGACCACGTCAACAGCGTCAATTCGGGGCAATTTCCGGCGCAATCGTGTCTCGATCGCACCGGTGTCGACGGAAATCAGCGGCTTCCCGAGCGGAACCTCAGCGGCGGACTCGACCTGAGCGGGCGTCAGAACCCGGGTTCCGGACACGGATACCTGCTCGGCACGCAGCCAGTCGGAGCCGTAGAAGAGCCAGGCCGTCGGGATGCCGAGGAAGACCAGGGCGAGGCCCAGGAGGACGATCGCTCGCAGCCTGGCCCGCCTCGACCGCAGGAGGGGCGGCGGACCGGACGACTCCTGCTGGCGTTCACCGCGTTCGGCGGTGGTCGATCCGGCCACGCTCCCCTGCCTTCCGTCATACAGTCCTATCGGTGTGCACGACTGGCGGCGATCGCCTCGTACACCATGCCGACGAGCAGCTCGTCGGCGTCCCGGCGGCCGAACTCGGCGGCGGCGCGGGACATCTGGTAGAGCCGGTGCGGGTCGGCGAGCACGGGCAGAACGTTCTGCTGGACCCACTCGGGGGTCAGCTCCGCGTCGTCGACCAGCAGTCCGCCGCCGGCCTTGACCACCGGCTGGGCGTTCAGCCGCTGTTCGCCGTTGCCGATGGGCAGCGGGACATAGGCGGCCGGGAGCCCGACGGCGGAGAGTTCGGCGACGGTCATCGCGCCCGCGCGGCAGAGCATCATGTCGGCCGCGGCGTACGCGAGGTCCATCCGGTCCAGGTAACTTACCGGGATGTAGGGGGGCATTCCCGGCATCTGATGGACCTGCGGCAGTTCGTTCTTCGGGCCGACCGCGTGCAGGATCTGGATCCCGGCCTGCTGGAGCCAGGGCGCGACCTGCTGGACGACCTCGTTCAGGCGGCGGGCGCCCTGGGAGCCGCCGGTGACCAGCAGGGTGGGCAGGTTCGGGTCGAGGCCGAACGCGGCCCGGGCCTCGGGGCGTACGGCGGCCCGGTCGAGCGTGGCGATGGAGCGGCGCAGCGGGATGCCGATGTAGCGGGCGCCCCGCAGCTTGCTGTCGGGCGTGGAGACGGCGACCTGGCTGGCGTACCGCGAACCGATCTTGTTGGCCAGGCCCGGGCGGGCGTTGGCCTCGTGGATCACGATCGGCACGCCCAGGCGCTTGGCCGCGAGGTAACCGGGCAGGGCGACGTAGCCGCCGAAGCCGACCACGGCGTCGGCCCTGGTGCGCTCCAGGATCTGCTCGGTCGCCTTGATGGTGCCGCGCAGCCGGCCCGGGACGGTGATCAGTTCGGGGGTGGGCTTGCGCGGCAGTGGAACGGCGGGGATCAGCGCGAGTTCGTACCCGCGCTCGGGTACGAGACGGGTCTCGAGGCCGCGCTCCGTGCCCAGGGCCGTGATGCCCACGCTCGGATCCTGCCTGCGCAGGGCGTCTGCGAGGGCGAGCGCGGGCTCGATGTGGCCCGCGGTTCCTCCGCCGGCGAGTACGACATGCACCGAAATTCACCGCTCTCCGGACGAGCGCGCCGCCGAGGCACGCCGTCGCATCGTGTTCCATCTCCGGGGACTCCGACCGGAACCGGTGCCCCCCGCCCCCCGCTTTCTACCAAAGCGGGGTTGCCGCATCGCAAGCGCCATCCGCGCAGCGGGGTCCTGACGCGCGAAGGCGATCAGCAACCCGATGGCGAACATGGTCGGCAGCAGGGCGGACCCTCCGTAGGAGAACAGCGGGAGGGGGACGCCGGCGATCGGCAGCAGACCGAGCACCGCACCGATGTTGATCACGGCCTGGGCCGTGATCCAGGTAGTCACGCCTCCCGCGGCATACCTCACGAAGGGGTCCTCCGTGCGTCCGGCCACGCGGATACCCGCATAGCCTAGAGCCGCGAAGAGGGCGAGTACCGACAGCGTCCCCGCCAGGCCCAGTTCCTCACCGGTGACGGCGAAGATGAAGTCCGTGTGGGCTTCGGGGAGTTGACCCCATTTCTCCACACTCGCACCCAGCCCGGAACCGAAGATCCCGCCCGAGGCGAGGGCGTAGATCCCGTGCACGGCCTGCCAGCAGTCGACGGGTCCCGACTGGGGCTCGGTGGCGCCCAGGCACTGCAGGCGGGCCATGCGGTTGGGGCTGGTCTTGATGAGGATCAGGCCGAGGACGGCGGCGATCGACAGTACCCCCGCGAACAGCCGCGTGGGGGCGCCGGCCAGCCAGAGCAGGCCGAACAGGATGGCCGTGAGGATGATCGCGGTGCCCATGTCGCCGCCGATCATGATCAGGCCGAGCAGCATGAACGCGGCCGGCACCAGCGGCACGAGCATGTGCTTCCACTGGGTCAGCAGCCTCCTGTCCTGCTTGCGGGCGAGCAGGTCGGCGCCCCACAGCACGAGGGCGAGCTTGCCGAACTCGCTGGGCTGGATCTGGAAGGAGCCGCCGAGGGCGATCCAGTTCTGGTTGCCGTTGACCGACACCCCTATCCCCGGGATCTGCACCAGGACCATGAGGAAGACGGCACCCGCGAGGATGGGGTAGGCGAGCGCCCGGTGCAGTCTCACCGGCATCCGCGAGGCAGCGAGCAGCAGAACGGTGCCGATCCCCGCCGCGAGCAACTGCTTGCGGAAGAAGTACGAACCGGGCAGCGACATCTGCAGCGCGGTGATCTGGGAGGCCGAGTAGACCATCACCAGGCCCAGCACGGTGATCAGCAGACTGCCGCCCAGGATCAGGTAGTAGGCGGTCAGCGGCCGGTCCCAGCCCCTGCGTGCGCGGACGTAGAAGCTCAGGACGCGGTTCTCCCGCGCGAGCCGGGGCGCGGCGGGGCGCTTGGGGGCGCGCGGGGTCGGAGGCCGTCCGGTGCGGCTGGTGGGCATAGCGGCTCACCCTGCCATGCCGGAGGAGAGCGTTGCGCGGTGCACGCCCCCTGGCCGCTCGGGCACCAGCCACATCCGTGTCACGCGTCCCTCCCAGGTACGCCCGGCACCGCCGCCGGGCGAGGCGGACCCGGGTCAGCCGTCGGCGGAGCCGAGCTCACGGACGGCGTCCGCGAAAGCGTCCCCGCGCTTGTTGTAGTTGGCGAACATGTCCATGGAGGCACAGGCCGGAGCCAGCAGCACCGTGTCGCCCGCGTGAGCGAGTTTCCGCGCCTCCCGGACCGCCGCGCGCATCGCCCCAGTGTCGTTCCGGTCGAGGTCGACGACGGGTACCTGCGGCGCGTGTCGCGCGAGGGCTTCCCGGATGAGCGCGCGGTCCGCGCCGATCAGCACGGCGCCCCGCAGCCGCTTCGCCGACTTGGCGACCAGTTCGTCGAAGGTCGCGCCCTTGGCGAGTCCGCCCGCGATCCACACGATCGGCTCGTACGCCGCCAACGAGGCTTCCGCGGCATGCGTGTTGGTGGCCTTGGAGTCGTCGACCCAGGCGACCCCGTCCACGTCGGCCACGTGCGCGATGCGGTGGGCGTCCGGCGTGAAGGCCCGCAGACCGTCCCGTACGGCCCTGGCGGGCACGCCGTAGGCGCGGGCGAGGGCCGCGGCCGCGAGGGCGTTGGCGATGTTGTGCGGGGCCGGCGGGTTCACGTCGCCTACCTCGGCGAGTTCCTGGGCGTTCTTGTGCCGATCCTCGACGAAGGCGCGGTCGACCAGGATGCCTTCCACGACGCCGAGTTGGGAGGGGCCCGGGGTGCCGAGGGTGAAGCCGACGGCCCGGCAGCCCTCCTCGACGTCGGCCGCGCGGACCAGGTCCTCGGTGGAGGGCTTGTCGGTGGCGTCCGCGTTGTAGACGCAGGCGACGCGATTGCCCTCGTAGATGCGGCCCTTGTCGGCGGCGTACGCCTCCATGGAGCCGTGCCAGTCGAGGTGGTCGGGGGCGAGGTTCAGCACGGCCGCCGAGTGGGCGCGCAGGGAGGGCGCCCAGTGCAGCTGGTAGCTGGAGAGTTCCACGGCCAGGACGTCGAACTGCTCCTCGCCGAGCACCGCGTCCAGCAGGGAGACGCCGATGTTGCCGACGGCGGCCGTGCGCAGGCCGGCCGCCTTCAGGATCGACGCCAGCATCTGGACGGTGGTGGTCTTGCCGTTGGTGCCGGTGACGGCGAGCCACGGGGCGGCGTCGGGGCCGCGCAGGCGCCAGGCCAGTTCGACGTCGCCCCAGACGGGCACGCCCGCCTGCTCGGCCGCTGCGAACAGCGGCTTGTCCGGCTTCCAGCCGGGCGCTGTGACGATCAGCTCGGTGCCCTCCGGCAAGGTGTCGCCGTCGCCGAGGCGCACGGTGATGCCGAGCGCCTCCAGGTCGGCCGCCTGCGCCCGCGCGCGCTCGTCGGCGCCGTCGTTGACGACCGTGACGGTCGCGCCGAGGCCGTGCAGCGCCTTGGCCGCCGGGACGCCGGAGACGCCGAGCCCGGCGACGGTGACGTGCTTGCCCTGGAAGTCGAAGGGCTCCGAGGAGATCACTTGTCCGCTACCCATCCCGCGTAGAAGAGACCCAGGCCGACTACCACGCAAATGCCCTGGATGATCCAGAAACGAACCACCACGAGCACTTCGGACCAGCCTTTGAGTTCGAAGTGGTGCTGAAGTGGCGCCATCCGGAAGACGCGCTTTCCGGTGAGGCGGAAGGAGCCGACCTGGATCACCACGGACATGGTGATGAGGACGAACAGGCCGCCCAGGATGGCGAGCAGCAGCTCGGTGCGGGAGCAGATCGCGAGGCCGGCGAGCACACCGCCGAGGGCGAGCGAACCGGTGTCCCCCATGAAGATCTTGGCGGGCGACGTGTTCCACCACAGGAAGCCGAGGCAGGCGCCCATCAGTGCGGAGGAGACGACCGCGAGGTCGAGCGGGTCGCGCACCTCGTAACAGGCCGTCGGGTTCGTCAGGGTCTGCGCGTTCACGCAGGACTCCTGGAACTGCCAGACGCCGATGAACGTGTAGGCGCTGAACACCAGCACGGACGCGCCGGTGGCGAGGCCGTCCAGACCGTCCGTCAGGTTCACGCCGTTCGACATCGCGAGGATCATGAACAGCGCCCAGACGACGAACAGCACCGGCCCGATGGACCAGCCGAAGTCGTGGACGAAGGAGAGCTTGGTGGAAGCCGGGGTCTGGCCCTGGGCGTCCGCGAACTGCAGCGACAGCACCGCGAAGCCGATGCCGACGATCAGCTGGCCGGCCATCTTCGCCTTGGCGCGCAGGCCGAGCGAACGCCGCTTGACGATCTTGATGTAGTCGTCGAGGAAGCCGACCAGACCCATGCCGACCATCAGGCCGAGCACCAGCAGGCCCGAGAAGGTCGGTGCCGCGTCGACGTCCGGGTCCAGATAGCCCGTGATCACCTTGGCCAGGAAGTACGCGGCGACCGTCGCGAAGATGAAGGCGATACCGCCCATGGTCGGCGTACCGCGCTTGCTGGCGTGCTCGCGCGGGCCGTCGTCGCGGATGTACTGGCCGTAGCCCTTGCGTGCGAGCAGCTTGATCAGCAGCGGGGTGCCGACCAGCGTGAGAAAGAGACCAATGACTCCTGCGAACAGGATCTGCTTCATCATCGGGCGGAAACCTCACCCTCGGCACCGGTCTCGATGAGCGCCTGCGCCACGCTCTCGAGGCCGACCGAACGGGACGCCTTCACGAGAACGACGTCCCCCGGGCGCAACTCGCTGCGCAACAGGTCGACCGCCGCCTGTGCGTCGGACACGTGCACCGACTCCTCACCCCACGAACCCTCGTTATATGCGCCCAGTTGCAGCCAGGCGGCTTCCCTGCCACCGACCGCGACGAGCTTGCTGACGTTGAGCCGGACGGCGAGCCGCCCGACCGCGTCGTGCTCGGCGAGAGCCTCGTCCCCGAGCTCGGCCATCTTGCCGAGCACCGCCCACGTACGACGCCCCTTGCCCATCGCCGCGAGCGCGCGCAGAGCGGCTCGCATGGACTCGGGGTTCGCGTTGTAGGCGTCGTTGACGACCGTCACGCCGTCCGGGCGCTCGGTGACCTCCATCCGCCAGCGGGAGAGGGAGCCCGCCTCGGAGAGCGCGACGGCGATCTCGTCAGCGGACATGCCCAACTCGTGGGCGACGGCGGCCGCGGCGAGCGCGTTCGACACGTGGTGCTCACCGTACAGGCGCATGGTCACATCGCTTGCACCGGAGGGTGTGTGAAGCCTGAACGAGGGCTGTCCGGTGTCCGTGAGTCGCACGTTCTCGGCTCGAACGTCCGCTTCGCCGGACTCTCCGAAAAAGATCACCTTCGCCTTCGTACGGGTGGCCATGGCCCGTACGTAGGGGTCGTCCGCATTGAGGATCGCGGTGCCGCCTTCGGCCTCGGACGGCAGTGCCTCCACCAGCTCACCCTTGGCCTGTGCGATCTGCTCGCGGCCGCCGAACTCGCCGATGTGGGCGCTGCCCACGTTGAGGACCAGGCCGACCTTGGGGGGTGTCAGGCCGGCGAGGTAGCGGATGTGCCCGATGCCGCGGGCGCCCATCTCCAGGACGAGGAACCTGGTCTCCTCGGTGGCGCTGAGCGCGGTCAGCGGCAGCCCGATCTCGTTGTTGAGCGAGCCGGGCGTGAACACCGTGGGCGCCTTGCGCCGGAGCACCTGCGCGATGAGGTCCTTGGTGCTGGTCTTGCCCGCCGAGCCGGTGAGGGCGACGAGGGTGGCGCCGAGGCGGCGTACGACGTGCCGGGCGAGGGCGCCGAGGGCGGTCTGGACGTCGTCCACGACGATCGCCGGTACGCCGACGGGTCGGGTGCCGAGCACGGCCACCGCTCCCGCCTCGACGACCGCCGCCGCGAAGTCGTGGCCGTCCACGCGCTCACCGGCGAAGGCCACGAACAGGCTGCCCGGCCCCGCCTCGCGGGAGTCCCGGACGACCGGGCCGGTGACGTGGACGGACGGATCCGGTATGTCGTGCGTCTGCCCGCCGACGACTTCTGCGATCTCGGCGAGGGAGAGGGCGATCACAAGTTCATCCCCTGGGTCTTCTGGATTTTCATCCCTGGGTCTTCTGGATGGCTTCGCGCAGCACCTGGCGGTCGTCGAAGGGACGGACCACCCCGGCGATGTCCTGGCCCTGCTCGTGGCCCTTGCCCGCGACCAGCACGGTGTCGCCGGGTTCGGCGCGGGCGACGGCGGCGGCGATCGCGGCGGCCCGGTCCTCGAAGACCTGCACCTCGCCGCGCTCGTGCGCGGGCACGGACGCCGCGCCCTGGAGCATCGTGGCGAGGATCGCGAGGGGGTCCTCGCCGCGGGGGTTGTCGGAGGTCAGTGTGGCGGTGTCGGCGAGCCGGGCCGCCGCTGCCCCCATCGGCTCGCGCTTGGTCTTGTCGCGGTCGCCGCCGCAGCCGAGGACGATGTGCACCTTGCCCTCGGTGACCTTGCGCAGGGCGCGCAGCACCGATTCGACGGCGTCGGTCTTGTGCGCGTAGTCGACGACCGCGAGGAACGGCTGCCCGGCGTCCACGCGCTCCAGCCGGCCCGGCACGCCGGGGACGGCGGCGACGCCGTCGGCGGCGGCCTGCGGGTCGAGGCCGGCGACGGCGAGGGCGACGATCGCGGCGAGGGTGTTGGCCACGTTGAACGGGCCCGGCAGCGGCGACTTGGCGGCGATCCGCTCGCCCTTGGGGCCGATGACGGTGAAGGTCGAGTCGAGCCGGCCGACCTCGACGTCCTCGGCGCGCCAGTCGGCGTCGGGGTGCCCTTCGGCGGAGTAGGTGACGACCGGGACGGTGGCTTCCTTCGCCAGCCTGCGGCCGTACTCGTCGTCGACGTTGACCACGCCGAGTTTGCCCCGGTTCGGGGTGAACAGCTGCGCCTTGGCCTGGAAGTAGTCCTCCATGCCGGAGTGGAACTCCATGTGCTCCGGGCTGAGGTTGGTGAAGACGCCGATGTCGAAGACGCAGCCGTCGACGCGGCCCAGCACCAGGGCGTGGCTGGAGACCTCCATGGCCACCGCGTCGACACCGCGTTCGCGCATGACGGCGAACAGGGCCTGGAGATCGGTGGCTTCGGGGGTGGTGCGCTCGGACTTGATGCGCTCGTCGCCGATGCGCATCTCGACCGTGCCGATCAGACCGGTGGACCTGACCGTCTTCAGACCGCCCTCGACGAGGTAGGCGGTGGTGGTCTTGCCGGAGGTGCCGGTGATGCCGATCTGGAGCAGGTCCCGGCCGGGGTGGCCGTAGATCGTGGCGGCCAGCTCGCCCATCCGCCCGCGCGGGTCGTCGACGACCAGCACCGGCAGCCCGGACGTGGCGGCGCGCTCGGCGCCCGTCGGGTCGGTCAGCACGGCGGCGGCGCCGAGGCCCGCGGCCTGGTTGACGAAGTCGGCGCCGTGCAGCCGGGCCCCCGGGAGAGCGGCGTACAGGTCGCCGGGGCGTACGGCGCGCGAGTCATGGGTGATGCCCGTGACCTCGGCGGCGCTCTCCGGCGTGGAAGCACCCAGCTGACCGGCGAGTTCCGCGAGGGGTGTGGCGGAGACCTGCACCGGCCTGGGCGGCCCGGGGTATGTCACGGGATGGCCCTTCTGGGTGGTTTGGGACTGATCAGCGTGTGGCACGGCGGTGAGCGTACCGGGCGTACCCGCCTCCGGGCGAAGTGAGGGGCTGGGGCTGCCCTGGTTCCCGGGCTGGGGGGTGATCGTTGTCACGGAGGCGGTCCTGGTGGCTCGGTGGGGCTGAGTACTGGTCAGGGCGGTCGGCCCTGATCACTGCTTGAAGGAGACGGGCAGCTTCGCGGGTTCGGCGCCGGTCGGCGGGACCTGGAGGGACTTCAGTGCGAACTCCATGACCTTCTTGTAGACGGGTCCGCAGATCTGACCGCCGAAGTAGCTGCCCTGAGTGGCGTTCTGGATGGCGCAGTAGACGGTGATGCGGGGCTTGTCGGCGGGCGCGAACCCGGCGAACGACGAGGTGTAGCCGTGGTACTTGCCGGTGGCCGGATCCACACGGTTGGCGGTACCCGTCTTGCCCGCGACGCGGTAGCCGGGGATGCGCGCCTTGGTGCCGGTGCCCTCCTCGTCGTCCACGACGGACTCCAGCATCTGGGCGAGGGTCTTCGCGGTCCTGTCGCTGACGACCCGGTTCTCCGCGGGTTTCGGGGCGGGTGTGAAGCGCCCGTCGGGTCCCTTGGTGCCGCGTACGAGGGTGGGCTCGATGCGGACCCCGCCGTTGGCGATGGTCGAGTACACGGAGGCCGCCTGCATGGCGTTGATGGAGACGCCCTGGCCGAAAGGGATCGTGTACTGCTGCGAGGTCGACCACTTGTCGGGCGGGGCGAGGATGCCCTTGGTCTCGCCCGGGAAGCCGAGTCCGGTGTAGCTGCCGAGGCCGAACTTGCGCAGGTAGTCGTAGAGGACCTTGTTGGCCTGGGCCTGGGTCTTTCCGAGCTGTCCGGTGGCGAGGATGGTGCCGATGTTGCTGGACTTGGCGAGGACGCCGTTGAGCGTCAGGTACCAGGTCGGGTGGTCGATGTCGTCCTTGAAGAGCCGGTCCCCGCGGTGCAGCCGGTTGGGCACGACCACGTGGGTCCCGGGGGTGGCGGCGTTCTCCTGGAGGACGGCCGCCATCGACATGACCTTGGCGGTGGAACCGGGCTCGAAGGCGTCCTGGAGGGCGGCGTTGCCGAGGGCGGCCGGGTCCGCGTCCGACAGGTCGTTCGGGTCGAAGCCGGGCGAGTTGGCCATGGCCAGGATCTGCCCGGTGCGGGTGTCCTGGACGATGACGTAGCCGCGGTCGGCCGCGGACTCCTTCACCTGGTCGCTGATGGCGTTCTGGGCGGCCCACTGGATGTCGCGGTCGATGGTGAGCTCGACGTCGCTGCCCGGGACGGCGGGTGTCTCGGTGGAGCCCGCGGTGGGCACGAGACGGCCGCCGGACTGGGCGTAGCGGATCTTGCCGTCCTTGCCGGCGAGCTGCTTGTTCAGCTGCAGCTCGATGCCGCCGCCGGGCTTGCCCTCGGCGTTGACCCAGCCCAGTATCCCGGCGGCGAGGTCACCGCCGGGATACACGCGCTTGCTGGTGGCGACGGAGAACACGCCCGAGAGGACGTTGGGCGTGGACTTGTCCGTCTCCGCCTTCTTGGCGAGTGCCGACTTGAGGTCCTTGATCTGCTTCCAGACCTGCGGGGTCTGGCGGGAGGCCAGTTTGACGTAGCGCAGGGCCTTGTTCTTCGGGCGCAGCTTCTCGACCAGGGCTTCCTGCTCCTGGCCGAGGATCGGCGCGAGGAGGGCGGCCGCCTGTTCGGGTCCGTCGCCGACCTTCAGCATCTTCGGGGCGAACATCGTGGGGTCGGCGGTGATGTCGTAGGCGTCCTCGCTGGTCGCGAGAGCCACACCGGACCGGTCGGTGATCTCGCCGCGGTCGGCGGCCAGCACCTGCCCGACGTAGCGGTTCTGCTCGGCCTTGGCGGCGTAGGTGCTCGCGTCGACGGCCTGCACCTGGAAGAGCCGCACGACGAAGGCGGCCAGGACCAGGGTCAGGGCGAGTCCGACCAGGCGCAGGCGGGGGCGGGGGCTGCCGAGCCGCAGCGGCTTGGCAGCCGCCGGACGGCCCTGCCCCGGCCGCCGGCCCGGACGGGCACCGGGGCCGGGACGGCGCCGGGCGTCGGGGCGGGCGGGCCTGGCGGGGCCGGGCACGCGGCGGCGTGGCGGTTCCCTGTCGGACACTTCCGTCACCTGCCGGGGGTCGGAGGAGGGCCGTCGGTCATGGCCTCGGGCGCGAGGACCAGGGGGGTGTGCACGGAGGACCGGCGGACGCCGGGGGCGGCGCCGGGGACGCCCTTGACGGTGCCGTCGGGAGCGAGGAAGGCGGGGTCGCCGCCGGGCACCATGCCGAGCTCCCGGGCGCGGCGCTGCAGGGCGTCGGGGGCGGAGTAGGCGTCGATGTCCCGCTGGAGGGCCTGCTCCTCGTCGGTGAGGTTCTTGGTCCCGCGCTGGAGGTCGTCGAGTTTGAACGCGCCCTCGCTGAGGGCCGAGTTCAGCACCAGCAGACAGATGAGACCGCCGCCGAGGAGGAGGACGACCAGCAGGACGAAAGGTGTGCGGGCCGCCTGCCCGGGGCCGGTCGGGAGGAGCCGCGCGAGCCGGGCGGCCCTCCCCTTCAGTTCGGGTTTGCCGCTCACGCACGCTCCCTCGGTCCGGCCTGCACACGCCTCACTCGACGTCCTCCCTGATGCGCTGGGCCCCGCGCAGCCGCGCCGGTGCCGCCCGCCGGTTCTCGGCGATCTCCTCTTCCGTGGGGAGTTCGGCACCGCGCGTGAGCAGCTTGAGCCTCGGCTGGTAGCGCTCGGGGACGACGGGCAGTCCGGGCGGCGCGGTGGTGGCCGCGCCCGCCGCGAAGACCTGCTTGACCAGCCGGTCCTCCAGCGAGTGGTACGACAGCACCGCGATCCGCCCGCCCACGTCGAGTGCCTTGACGGCGGCGGGGATCGCGCGCTCCAGGACGGAGAGCTCGCCGTTGACCTCGATGCGCAGGGCCTGGAAGGTGCGCTTGGCGGGGTTGCCGCCGGTGCGCTTGGCGGCCTGCGGCAGGGCGTCGCGGATCAGCTCGACCAGCCGCGCGCTGTTGCTGAACGGCTCCTTCTCCCGCTCGCGCACGATCGCGCTCACGATCCGCTTGGCCTGCTTCTCCTCGCCGTACGCCCGGAGAATGCGCACCAGTTCGCCCGGCGGGTAGGTGTTGAGGACCTCGGCGGCGCTGACGCCGGTCGTCTGGTCCATGCGCATGTCGAGCGGGGCGTCCTGGGCGTAGGCGAAGCCGCGTTCGGCCTCGTCGAGCTGCATGGAGGAGACGCCCAGGTCGAACAGGACGCCCTGCACGCGCGCGATGCCGAGTCTGCGCAGCACGTCGGGGAGTTCGTCGTAGACGGCGTGGACGAGGGTGGCGCGCTCGCCGTGGGGCGCGAGGCGCTCGCCGGACAGGCGCAGGGCCTCCTTGTCGCGGTCGAGGGCGACGAGCCGGGCGTCGGGGAACCGCTCCAGGAGTGCCTCGCTGTGCCCGCCGAGGCCGAGGGTGCAGTCGACGACCACGGCGTCCGGGCCCTCCAGGGCGGGTGCCAGCAGGTCCAGGCACCGCTGGAGCATCACCGGGACGTGTCGACTCTCGCTCAAGGGGCCCTCTCAAGTCCGGCGCGGCCGTACGCACCGCCGGGTCCCCGCCCGTTCCCAGTTTCGCTGGGGGCCCCGGTGAAGGGGCGGCCCGCCGGCGCCGGAAGCGTCAGCCGGCCGGGAGCGGGAGGAGGCCGAGCCGTACGTACGCGCCGCGCACGCGGGGAGATCTCCGGTCGTCGCCGGGGTCTCCGAAGAAATCAGTCCAGCGGGGAGAGTCTCGCCTCCCGCTTCGCGTCACTTTAGTCCACCCTGTCGCGCGGTCAATCAACCGGCCTGCGCGTCGCCGCCGTTCGCACGGAGACCGGGACGCCACTCTTGTGGGTTACCTCACAACCGCCTCTCAGCGGCATTCTTTGTCCACTCCCACAGGAGGCCTGGGCCGGGTGTGACCAGTAACGTCATACCTATGACGACTTCTGCATCGGTTCCCACAGGTTCGGAGAGCGCCATAGCGGCCGGCGGCACGGTCACCGACCGCCTCGTCGAGGCGAACGCACGGTACGCCGACGCCTTCACGGACCCCGGGATGGACGCCCGGCCCGTGCTGCGGGTAGCGGTCGTGGCCTGCATGGACGCCCGTCTCGACCTGCACGCGGCGCTCGGTCTCGAACTGGGCGACTGCCACACGATCCGCAACGCGGGCGGCGTCGTCACCGACGACGTGATCCGCTCGCTCACCATCAGCCAGCGCAAGCTGGGGACCCGCAGCGTGGTGCTCATCCACCACACCGGCTGCGGCCTGGAGAGCCTCACCGAGGACTTCCGCAACGAGCTGGAGGCGGAGGTCGGCCAGCGCCCGGCGTGGGCCGTGGAGTCCTTCCGTGACGTCGACCAGGACGTGCGGCAGTCGATGCAGCGCGTGCGGACCTCGCCGTTCGTTCCGCACACCGACGACGTGCGCGGATTCGTGTTCGACGTGAAGACCGGCCTGCTGCGCGAGGTCGACCCGGCTTCCTGACCCGGCCCGCGGGCCTGGGCGCCGTGGGCCGTCCGCCCCGGAAAGCCACCTGCTGTAGCTGTCGAAAGCCTGTCAGTCACGCGTTCGAATGGTCGTAAGACCGACATATCGCGGCCAGTTGTCCACAGTCGAGTGACACGAAACGGTAACGGCAGCAAGAATGCGGGAGTGACGTCGCGCGGAACCATTCACGTGTGGTGTCCGTGGTTCGGGGTGGGCCGGCCCGCGTCATGCGGCGTCGGCCCGGGAAAATGGGGTATCCCGTGCTCCTTGGGGGCGCGGGAAAGGCCGAGGAGGGCCGGGTGACGACCTATGACGATCGAGCGAGCCTCACTGATCTGACCGCCGTGGTGGAGCGCGTGCGGGAGTCGGTGGAAGGCGTGATCGAGGGCAAGCCCGAGGTCGTACGGCTCTCGCTGACCGTACTGCTCGCCGAGGGACATCTGCTGATCGAGGACGTCCCGGGCGTCGGCAAGACGATGCTGGCCAAGGCGCTGGCGCGGTCCATCGACTGCTCGGTGCGGCGCATCCAGTTCACGCCGGACCTGCTGCCGTCGGACATCACCGGTGTGTCCATCTGGGACCAGCAGCGCCGTGACTTCGAGTTCAAGCCGGGCGCGATCTTCGCACAGGTGGTGATCGGCGACGAGATCAACCGTGCTTCGCCCAAGACGCAGTCCGCGCTCCTGGAGTCGATGGAGGAGCGCCAGGTCACCATCGACGGCAAGACCTACGAGCTGCCCAGCCCCTTCATGGTGGTGGCGACGCAGAACCCGGTCGAGATGGAGGGCACCTACCCGCTGCCGGAGGCCCAGCGCGACCGCTTCATGGCCCGGGTGTCGGTCGGCTACCCGAGCGCGGAGGCCGAGCTGCAGATGCTGGACGTGCACGGCGGCGTCTCGCCGCTGGAGGACCTCCAGCCCGTGGCCCACGCACACGAGATCCTCAAGCTGATCGAGGCGGTGCGCGGCGTGCACGTCGCCGAGCCGGTGCGGCGCTACGCGGTCGACCTGGTCGGCGCCACGCGCACGCACCCCGATCTGAGACTCGGCGCCTCCCCGCGCGCGACGCTGCACCTGCTGCGCGCGGCGAAGGCGTCCGCCGCCCTCAGCGGCCGGGAGTACGCGCTGCCGGACGACGTGCAGGCCCTCGCCGTCGCCGTCCTGGCCCACCGGCTGCTGCCCACCGCCCAGGCCCAGCTCAACCGGCGCACCGCCGAGCAGGTCGTCGAGGAGATCCTGCAGCGCACTCCGGTGCCGACCGCGGCGCCGCAGCAGCAGAGCGGCTTCGGCGGCCTCGACCGTGCGGCGCCGGCCTATCCCCAGCAGCCGCCGCGGAGGCTGTGATGACCACCGCGGGGACGGTGGACGCGGAAGCCGACCGGGGCGAGAAGAGCGGCATCCGCACCGCCCTGGCCGGTCTGACCACCCGCGGACGCTCCTTCCTGGCCGCCGGTGTCGCGGCCGCGATCTGCTCGTACGTGCTCGGGCAGGCGGATCTGCTGCGCGTGGGTCTCCTGCTGGCGGTGCTGCCGCTGGTGTGCGCGGCGGTGCTGTACCGCACGCGCTACCGGGTCGCGGGCAGCCGCCGGCTCTCCCCCGCGCGTGTGCCCGCGGGCAGCGAGGCCCGGGTCCACCTGCGGATGGACAACGTCTCGCGGCTGCCCACGGGCCTGCTGATGCTCCAGGACCGGGTGCCGTACGTGCTCGGTCCCCGGCCCCGCTTCGTGCTGGACCGGGTCGAGGCGGGCGGCCGGCGGGAGGTCTCCTACCGGGTGCGCTCCGACCTGCGCGGCCGCTACCCGCTGGGCCCGCTCCAGCTGCGCCTGACCGACCCGTTCGGCATGTGCGAGCTGACCCGGTCCTTCTCCACGTACGACACCCTCACTGTCATCCCGCGCGTGGAGCCGCTGGCGCCCGTGCGCCTCAGCGGTGAGGCCAAGGGGTACGGCGACGGCCGGCAGCGTTCGCTCGCGCTGGCCGGCGAGGACGACGTGATCCCGCGCGGCTACCGCTACGGCGACGACCTGCGCCGCGTGCACTGGCGCTCCACCGCCCGCTACGGCGAGCTGATGGTGCGCCGCGAGGAGCAGCCGCAGCGCGCCCGCTGCACGGTGCTGCTGGACACCCGGGGCATCGCCTACCAGGGCGCGGGGCCGGACTCGGCCTTCGAGTGGGCCGTGTCGGGCGCCGCGTCCGTGCTGGTGCACATGCTCGAACGGGGCTACTCCGTGCGGCTGTTGACGGACACCGGCAACGCGGTGCCCGGTGAGGGCGGTGACGGCTTCGCGGGCGCGAGCCAGGAGTCGGCGGACGCGGCCGGGCTGATGATGGACACCCTCGCGGTGATCGACCACTCCGACGGCGCGGGCCTGTCCCGGGCCTATGACGTGCTGCGCGGCGGGAACGAGGGGCTGCTGGTGGCCTTCCTCGGCGACCTGGACGAGGACCAGGCGGCGGTGCTGGGCCGGATGCGGCAGCGCAGCCCGGGCGCGGTCGCCTTCGTGCTGGACAGTGAGAGCTGGGTGCGGGAACCGAGCGACGTCCCGGGTCCGTTGGACAGGAGCGAAGACCGGTTGCGCATGCTGCGCGAGGCCGGCTGGACGGCCCTGCGGGTGCCGCGCGGCGCCTCCGTGGACGAGGTGTGGCGGCAGGCCGACCGGGAGCGCAGGGGCCTGGCCGTCGCGAGCGGCGGGGAGGGACCGGGATGAGCGGGCGGGTACGACTGACGCTGGGCGCCTGGGCGGCCACGCTGATGGCCGCGTGCGCTCTGCTGCCCCTCGTCAAGCCGGCCACATGGATCGTGCAGGCGGCCTTCCTGCTGGCCGTGCAGTCGGGCGTGGGTGCCGCTGCCCGCAGGGTGCCGCTGGCCCGGCCGCTGACCGTCGCGGCGCAGGCCGTGGTCACCGTCGCGCTGCTGACCTTCGTGTTCGCCCGTGAGCAGGCCCTGGCCGGGCTGATCCCCGGGCCGCAGGCCTTCGACCGCTTCGCGGTCCTGCTCCAGCAGGGCGGGGACGACATCGCCCGGTACGCGATACCTGCGCCCCTGGAGTCCGACGGCATCCGGCTGATGCTCATAGGCGGGGTCCTGGTCATCGGACTGCTGGTGGACACCCTCGCGGTGACGTTCCGCAGCGCCGCTCCGGCCGGGCTGCCCCTGCTCGCGCTGTACTCCGTGGCCGCCGGGCTGTCCGACGGGGGCACCGACTGGCTGTGGTTCGTGGTGGCGGCGGCCGGCTATCTGATGCTGCTCCTGGCCGAGGGACGCGACCGGCTCTCGCAGTGGGGCCGGGTGTTCGGCGGTGCTCAGCGCACGTCCGGCGGGGAGCCGAGCGGCGCGGTCGCCCCGGTTCGCACCGGACGGCGCATCGGCGTGGTCGCGCTGGGCATCGCCCTGGTGGTGCCGCTCGGCCTGCCCGCGATGAACGGCGGCCTGCTGGACTCCGTGGGAGCCGGCGCGGGCGGCGGCCCCGGCGGCGGGGGCACGATCTCCGCCGTGAACCCGCTGGTGTCGCTGCGGGACAGCCTGAACGCGGACGAGGACCAGCAGGTCCTGTCCGTGCGGACGAAGATGGAAGACGTCTCGGACCTGTATCTGCGGATCGTGTCCCTGGACGACTTCGACGGCACCACGTGGAAGCCGTCCCGGCGGTCCATCACCGCCGTCCCCGACGGCACCTTCCCGGCCCCGGTCGGCCTCAGCCCGGACGTGAAGCGCAGGGAGGTCGACACCACGATCACGGCGGCCGACTGGTACGCCCAGGACTGGCTGCCCATGCCGTTCCCGCCGAGCGGTGTGCGCATCAGCGGCAACTGGCGCTACGAGCCGGTGGGCATGACCCTGGTCGGCGACCACGGACAGAACACGCGGGGCCTGACGTACCAGGTCAAGAGCCTGGAGATGCAGCCGACGGCGAAGCAGCTCGCCGCGGCGGGGCCGCCGCCCGCGGACATCGAGGGCGACTTCACCGAGCTGCCCGACTCGCTGCCGTCGGTGGTGGGCCGCACCGCCCGCCAGGTCACCGCGGGCGCCGCCAATCCGTACGACCAGGCGGTCAAGCTCCAGGACTGGTTCGCCGTGACCGGCGGCTTCGAGTACGACACGCAGGTGCAGGTGGGCAGCGGCTCGCAGGCCATCGCCCGCTTCCTGAAGGACAAGCAGGGCTTCTGCGTGCACTTCTCCTTCGCGATGGCGGCGATGGCCCGCTCCCTGGGCATCCCGGCCCGGGTCGCGGTGGGCTTCGCGCCCGGTTCCCCGCAGGCGGACGGCTCGGTGTCGGTGGGGCTGCGCGACGCGCACGCCTGGCCGGAGCTGTACTTCGAGGGCGTGGGCTGGACCCGCTTCGAGCCCACCCCGAACCGCGGCTCGATACCGTCCTACACCCTGCCGGACAGCCCCGACAGCTCGGTGCCGGACCCGGTGCGGCCGTCCGAGACGACGTCCACCGCGCCCTCCTCTGCGCCGTCGGCGAGCGAGTCCTGCACCCCGGAGCAGAAGAAGCTGGACGGCGGCTGCGCGAGCGAGTCACCGCAGGCGGCGCTGCCCACGGACGACGACGGCCCGAAGTGGTACGCCTTCCTGGTGTGGGCCCTCGCCGGTCTCGCCGTCCTCGCACTCCCCCTGGCGCCGATGCTGTGGCGGCTGCGCACGCGCACGGTACGGCTCGGGGCGCACGGCCGCAGCGAGGCGGACGCTGCGCGGCACACACTGGCCCTCTGGCAGGAGCTGACCGACTCGGCGTGGGACTTCGGCATCACGCCGGACGAGTCGCAGACACCGCGCAAGACGGCCGCCCGTATCGTCCGGCTGGGCGACCTCGACGCGGCGGCCGCGGCCTCGGTGCACCGGGTGGCGAACGCCGTGGAGCAGGTCCTGTACGCACCGCATCCCCGCCCGGTAGCCGGCCTCACGGACGATGTCCGCCGTGCGACGGCGGGCCTCAGCGCGGCGGCCGGCCGCCCGGCCCGGCTCCGGGCGCTTGTGGCTCCCCGCTCCACCGTGCGGGTGGTGTGGACGGCGTCGGCCTGGTGGACGGGGGTCCGGGAGCGCGCCGTGGCGATGCGGCCGACCTGGCGGAAGGCGTCGGGCCAGCAGGGCTGAGGGATACGAGCGGCTCCGGCCGGTCGGCGCGAGGGGGCCGGCCGGCCTTCGCGTACCCGGGGGCCGGACCGGCCTTCACGAACCGGGGGCCCGGGGGCAGCCTTCGCCCACCGGGGGGCCGGGGCAGCCTTCGCCCACCGGGGACGGCCGACGGTGTGACCTCCGGTATGGCCGGTCGGGTGGGCCGGTCGTTGCGAGGGCTGCGAGAGCCTGGCCCCGGCTGCCGACGCATGCGTCAGGGGGTGACCACCGGCTCGGTGGTCACCCCCTGACGTACGTATGCGGACGTAGGCCTGGAGAGGCTGCGCGGAAGGCTAGTGGCCGCCCTGCTCGTCGCGGCGCTTTTGCCAGCGCTGCTCGATGCGGTCCATCACGGAGCGGCGTTGCCGGCCCTGTCGGCGGGCCTGGGGCCCGGCGGCACCGCCGGCCTGTTCACCCGGCTTGGGAGCCTTGCGCCAGCCGGTGACGGCGAGCACCGCACAGCCCAGCATGACGAGGAAGCCCACGACGCTGAGCCAGACCTGCTTGGCGACCATTCCAGCCATGAGGAGCGCGATACCTACGAGGAAGCCGGCGACCGCCTGGTAGACCCGTCGCCGGGTGTACGTGCGCAGCCCGCTTCCCTCAAGCGCTGTCGCGAACTTGGGATCTTCGGCGTACAGCGCTCGCTCCATTTGCTCGAGCATGCGCTGCTCGTGCTCCGAGAGCGGCACGGAGTCCTCCTCATCGTGCAGTCGCCGGGGCGACCCGGGGGGTCCCTTCAGGATAGGCAGGGAATCGCCCCCGTGAAACCCGCCCCTCTGCGCCAATTGACCAACCGGACCCCGCCATGGCGTCCCGGCTCGCTGAGGCTTCCATTCCCCGGCGGCCGACCCGTCATGCCGGAACGGTCTCCCTCGATCATACGGCGCGCCGCCTCCATTCGGGGGGCCTGTGGCGTACTCCATGCGCAGCCAAGGCGCTGATCAGCGGTGGTGCCTCACGAAGCGGCTCAGGCCTCGGCAGCCCCATCGGTATCGCCGGCCCCACCTGTCGCACCGGTCCCGCCGGTCTCACCGAGCACGTGCAATTGCGTGGCCACGGAGTGGAAGGCGGGGAGCTCGGCCGCGGCCTCCTCCAGCTTCAGCAGCGCTTCCAGCGCTCCGGGCTCGGTGTCCACGAGGACGCCGGGCACGAGGTCGGCGAAGACCCGCACCCCGTGCACGGCACCGACCCGCAGACCCGCGGCCTCGACCAGGCCCGTGAGCTGCTCGGCGGTGAAGCGGCGCGGGACGGGGTCACCCGTGCCCCATCGTCCGTTCGGGTCGTCGAGTGCCTGCCGGGCCTCCTTGAAGTGCCCGGCGAGGGCGCGGGCCAGCACGGCACCACCGAGGCCGGCGGCGAGCAGGCTGAGGACGCCCTCCGCGCGCAGGGCCGCCACCGCGTTGCGGACGCCTTCGGCCGGGTCGTCCACGTACTCCAGGACGCCGTGGCACAGCACCACGTCGTAACCACCGCGCTCGGCCACGTCGAACAGGCCGTGGGCGTCGCCCTGGAGGCCCTCGACCCGATCGGCGACACCGGCCTCGGCGGCGCGGCGCTCCAGGGCGAACAGCGCGTTGGGACTGGGGTCGACGACGGTGACACGGTGACCGAGACGGGCGGCGGGCACCGCGAAGTTGCCGCTGCCGCCTCCGGTGTCGAGGACGTCCAGCGACTCCCGCCCCGTGGCCTTGGCCCGGCGGTCCAGGGCGTCCTGGAGGACCTCCCAGACCACGGCGGTACGGAGTGAGGCGCGGGGGCGCATCGGGTCCGACACGGCAGTTGACTCCTCGGCGCGGCACCGCCTCTTGCGCGGCGGCGTGAACGGGGCGTCTTCCCGGCCCCGGCCAACGGGGAGGGAAGACTTCAGGCGTCCCCCCACCCTATTGCCTACGCCGCGGCGCCCGGATGACCCGGTGCCGGGACGGCCCTCTGGTCAGGCGCTTCCCCCGGGCCGCCGACCGAACCCGGGCTCTCCACCGGACCCCGGCCGCCGACCGGACCGGAGCCGCCGGCCGCTCCAGGCCGCCGACCGGCCCGGGCCGCCGCTGCCCGGTCAGCCCGCGTCCGGCATGTCCCTCCCTGAGCCGGGGCCCTCCGGTCGGTCCTGGTCCGGGCGGGGCTGCGGGAGGACGGGCTGGAGGACCAGCATCCGCTCGACGAGGCGCAGGAACATCGCCACGTCCCGTATCAGGTCGTCGGCGTCCCGGCCGGTGGCGGCGCCCTGGATGCCGGCCTCGGCCCGTGCCCGGCGCCGGGCACCCGCGGCGAACAGCGTGCTCCACTCGGTCAGTTCGGGCGCGATCTCGGGGAGCACTTCCCAGGCGCTCCGGATCTTGGCCCGGGCCCGGGGCGAGGTCTCCGGCCGTCCCCGGGCGGCGAGTACCGCAGCGGCGGTGCGCAGGGCGGCGAGGTGGGCCGTCGCATAGCGCTCGTTCGGAGTTTCCAGGGCGGTGGCCTCGTCGAGGCTCGCGCGGGCCTGGGCGAGCAGATCGAGGGCGGCGGGCGGCGCCGTGGCCCGGCGCAGCACGGGGTGCACGTCGCTCGCGGGACCGTTCAGTGAGGGGGCAGGGCCGGTGGCGCGGCGCCGACGGGCGGCTGCTGCGTGGTAGCTGGCCATGACGAACCTCCTGTCGTCTGTGTGACGGCGCGTCCGGTCACGGAGTGCCGTATGTGACCCATCGTGAGGTATGGCACTGACAATCCGTTCTGACCTGCTGTTTTGCCTCGATCGTAGGTTCGGAGTAGTTTTTGCACTGACCAGTCAGTTCAAATTCAGGGGAGACTCGTGGGGGAACAGGCGGGAGGGGTGCGGATCGCCGCCGAGGGCCTCGGGATCAAGGGGCCACGGGGGTGGGCGGTCCGCGGGATCTCCGTCGACGCCGGGCCGGGGGCGCTCGTCGCGGTCGAGGGCCCGTCCGGGTCCGGCCGCACGTGCCTGCTGCTCGCGCTGACGGGGCGGATGAAGGTCTCGGAGGGCACGGCTTCGGTGGGCGAGGCGAGGCTGCCGAAGCAGATGGCGGCGGTGCGCGGCATCAGCGCGCTGGCGCACGTCCCGGGGGTCACCGACCTCGATCCGGCGCTGACCGTCGGTGAGCACCTGCGGGAGCGGGCGCTGCTCCAGCAGCGGTTCGGCGCGTCACTGCGCGGCCTGCTGCGGCCCCGTGGCGAGCGGGCGGCCGAGGCCGGTCAGCGCGTCGACGCCGCGCTCGAAGCCGCCGGGCTCGACCTGGAGGTGCTGCCCAAGGGGCCGCGCACAGCCGTACGGGACCTGGAGCGCCTGGAGGCGCTGCGGCTGTCGGTGGCGCTCGCCCTGGTCGGCGGGCCGCGGCTGCTCGGCATCGACGACACCGACCTCAAGCTCGCGGACGGTGAGCGGGAGGAGGTCTGGGCGCTGCTCAGGTCCCTGGCCGATGCCGGGACGACGGTCGTGGCGGTGTGCAGCGAGGCCCCCGAGGGCGCCGTCAAGGTCTCCACCGCCGACCCCGAGGAGCCGGCCCCCGTGGACGGCCGGGCCGATCAGGGAACCGACCAGGCCGAACAGGCCGACCAGGGAGAGGAGAAGGCCGATGCGCTCGCCGAGACTGGCCGCGCTTGAGCTGCGCCGCTTCGGGCGGGGGAAGCTGCCGCGCGCCGCTCTGGTCGCGCTGCTGGTGCTGCCGCTGCTGTACGGCGCGCTGTACCTGTGGTCGTTCTGGGACCCGTACGGCCGCCTGGACAAGATCCCGGTGGCGCTCGTGAACGACGACAAGGGGGCGACCGCCGACGGGAAGAAGATCACGGCGGGCGACGACATCACGAAGGGCCTGCACGACAGCAAGACCTTCGACTGGCGGGAGGTCAGCGCCGACGAGGCACGCCGGGGCGTCGAGGACGGCAGCTACTACCTGTCGCTCACCCTGCCCGCCGACTTCAGCGAGCGGATCGCCTCCAGCTCCGGGAACAGCCCGGAGACCGGCGCCCTCCAAGTGCACACGAACGACGCGAACAACTACATCGTCGGGCAGATCTCCCGGACGGTCTTCAGCGAGGTCCGGCAGGCGGCGTCCACGAAGACGTCCCGGTCGTTCCTGGACAAGATCTTCGTGTCGTTCTCCGACATCCACGGCAAGACCGTGAAGGCGGCGCAGGGCGCCGACCGGCTCAAGGGCGGCATCGGCAAGGCCGAGAAGGGCTCCAAGGACCTCGCCGACGGCCTGCGGAAGGCCAAGAACGGCAGTGGCAAGCTCTCCACGGGCCTGAAGAAGCTCCACACCGGCGCGGGCGACCTGGAGGACGGCTCGAAGCAGGTCGCGGAGGGCACGCAGAAGCTCGCCGACCGGGTCAACGGCACCACCGACAAGGTCGGTCCCTTCCTGAAGGGCAACGAGAAGACCATCGGTGACACCGCCCAGCTGGTCGCCGACTCCTCCGGGGTGATCCGCAAGCACCTGGACACCCTCGTGAAGACGGCCCCGACCGCCGCCAAGGGCGCCCGCGCGGCCTCCGGCACGCTGAACGACGTCTACGCCCGGCGCTGCGACGACCCCGTCCTGCCCGACGCCGCCTGCTCCGACCTGAAGAAGGCCAAGGACGCCGCCGCCGACGTCACCCTCATCGCGGACGACCTCAACACACTGATCGCGGACCAGGACGGCGACCTGGACAAGCTCGACAAGAACCTCGCCACCCTCCAGAAGCAGTCGCAGGCCCTCGCGAACCGCGCCCCGCACCTCTCCGAGGACCTCGCCGACGCCGTCAAGAAGATCAACAAGCTGAACGACGGCGCGGCCGAGGTCGCCGCGGGGGCGAAGAAGCTGCACAAGGGCATCGGCACGGCCAAGACCGGTGCCGTCGGCCTGGACAAGGGCGTCGGCAAGCTGAAGACGGGCGCCGACGACCTCAACGGCGGCATCTACAAGCTCGTCGGCGGCTCAGGGAAGCTCGCCGGCGGCCTGCACGACGGGGCGGAGAAGATCCCCGACTACGACGAGCAGGACCGCGACCGGCGCACCGAGGTCATGGCCGACCCCGTCCGGCTCGCCTCCCAGGACCTGCACAAGGCGCCCAACTACGGCACCGGATTCGCGCCGTACTTCATCCCCCTGTCCCTGTGGGTGGGCGCGATGGTGGCATACATGCTGATCGCGCCCATGAACCGGCGCGCGCTGGCGGCGGGCGCCCCGGCGTGGCGGATCGCGCTGGCGGGCTGGCTGCCGGTGGCGGCGATCGGGGTGCTGCAGACGGTGGCGCTGATGTCGGTGCTGCACTGGGCGGTCGGCCTGGAGATGGCACGGGCGGCCGGGACGGTGGGCTTCCTGTTCCTGGTGACGGCGTGCTTCGCGGCGATCGTGCAGTGGCTGAACGCGCGCTTCGGGGCGGCGGGCCGGATCCTGGTCCTCGCGCTGCTGATGCTCCAGCTGACCTCGGCGGGCGGCACGTACCCCGTGCAGACCAGCCCCGGGTTCTTCAACGCGCTCCACCCGTTCCTGCCGATGAGCTACGTCGTCGAGGCCCTGAGGCGGCTCATCACGGGCGGTGGTCTCGAACCGGTGTGGCACGCGTGCGTGGTGCTGACGGCGTTCACCGCGGGCGCCCTCGCGCTGACCGCCGTGGCGGCCCGGCGGCGCCAGGTGTGGACGCTGGACCGGCTGCACCCGGAACTGAGCCTGTGAGCCCCGCCTCCGTGCCCGCCGACCTCCCCGCCGTCACGTCCCCCGGAAAGGTTCCTGTGACAATCAGGGCCATGGAAAGCAGCAGTGCCGCGTCGGGCGGCAGCACGCGCCGCGAGGCCACCCGGCAGAAGCTCTACGAGGCGGCCGTCACGCTCATCGCCGAGCAGGGGTTCTCCGCCACGACCGTGGACGAGATCGCCGAGCGTGCCGGGGTCGCGAAGGGCACGGTCTACTACAACTTCGCGAGCAAGTCCGTCCTCTTCGAGGAACTGCTGCGGCACGGAGTGGGTCTGCTGACCGCCTCCCTGCGGGAAGCGGCCGAGCGGACGGCGCGGGAGGGCGGCAGCAAGGTCGACGCCCTGGACGCGATGATCCGCGCGGGGCTGGTCTTCATCGACCGCTACCCGGCCTTCACCCAGCTGTACGTGGCCGAGCTGTGGCGCACCAACCGGGCCTGGCAGTCCACGCTGATGGTGGTCCGGCAGCAGGCCGTCGCGGTCGTGGAGGACGTCCTGCGCGAGGGTGTCGGCAACGGCGAGTTCAGCGAGGAGATCGACGTGCCGCTGACGGCGGCGGCCTTGGTCGGCATGGTCCTGGTCGCCGCGCTCGACTGGAAGTCGTTCCAGGCGGAGCGTTCCCTGGACGACGTCCACGCGGCCCTGTCGCGGCTGCTCCAGGGGCGGGTGAGCGGCTGCCGCTGACCCGCCCCTGCGGCGACCGCGCGAAAGCGCCGGTCCGCTGTGGCCGCGTCCCCCGCGGGCCACCTCGAACCGGCGCCTTCCGTGCTCCCCCGTTTTCCTGCTCCCCCGTACGTTCCCCCGCAGGACCCCCGTTGCGGTCGTCCCCGGTTCTCCCCCGTGCCTCGCTCCCGCCGGCACCGCCGGCGGAAGGAGCGGATCGTGGGCCGGCTCCGTTCCGGCGCCCCGTGTCGCCGGTGCCGGAGCCGAGCCCCTCTCCGTGTCTCCACTCTCCCTTCCGCGCTGGTCGTCCCCCATCCGCGCGCGTACTCAACTCGCCGGCTAGGTACGGATACTCAGGCCTGCGCACGGGGCCCCACAGCGCTGTGTCGCCGCCTGGTCACGATCACCTCCGCGCCCGTACTCGGAGGCCGACGGCAGGGGCCGTCGCGAGGGCCGTCGGTGGGGGCCGTCGGTGGGGGCCGTCGGCGAGGGCTGTCGGTGGGGGCCGATAAAGTCGCCGCATGGCACGGATTGCGGTGATCGGCGCCGGGATGGGCGCGCTGACGGCCGCCGCCCGGCTGGCCGTCGCGGGCCACCGGGTGGCGGTGTACGAGCGGACGGACACCTACGGCGGAGCGCTGCGCCGCTTCGAGCGCGATGGCTTCTCCTTCGACACCGGCCCCGCTCTGCTGCCGCTGCCGGCCGTCTACCGCGACCTGTTCGTCAAGACCGGCAAGGAGCCGCTGGAGTCCCGCGTCGAGCTGGTCCAGGTCGATCCGTCGTCCCGGCACGTGTTCGCGGACGGCACCGAGGTGGCGCTGCCGAACGCCTCGCGCGCGGGCGTCGTCGCCGCCCTGGACGAGGGGCTCGGCCAGGGCGCCGGGAAGCGCTGGGGCGACTTCCTGGTCCGGGCCCGCGAGGCCTGGGACCGGACCCGCCGGCCGCTGCTGGAGGAGCCCCTCTGGCCGAACTGGCAGGTCCTGGCCGAGCGCGAGCCCTACCCGTCGGTGCCGCACAAGCGGCTGCTGCGCACCCGGCGGGCCGGCACACTCGCCGAGGTCGGTGCCTGGGAGCTGCGCGACCCCCGGCTCGCGGCACTCCTGGAGAGCCACGCCCTCGGATACGGCCTGGACCCCCGGGCCGCCCCGGCGAGCGCGGCCGTTCTGCCGTACATGGAGCACGCCTTCGGCACCTGGTACGTGCGCGGCGGCCTGCGCGAGCTGGCGCGGGCGGTGTACGAGCGGTGCCTTGCCCGCAGGGTCGAGTTCCACTTCGGCGCCGAGGTCACCGGCGTGCTGGAGAAGGACGGCCGGGCATCCGGGGTGGAACTCGCCGACGGGTCGGCCGCGGAGGCGGACTTCGTGGTCGCCGGCGTCGCACCCGGCATCCTGGCCCGGCTGACGGCGGGCACCCTCGTACGGGGCGAGAGCGAGGTTCCGCCACAGCCCGCGGCGGCCGGCCGGCTGACGCTCCTGCTCGCCCTGCGCGGCCCCCGCCCCGCAGGCACGGCACACCGCACGGTGGTGCACACCCCGGACCGCGAGGCCGAGCTGGAGGCCCTGTTCGGCACGACCGCCGGGAATCGCCGTCCGACCGTCACGGTGCTACGGCCCGACGACCCCCGCCTGGCCCCGGCTGACCACGAGGCGGTCACCGTCACGACGGCGGTGCCCGCGCGGCCCGGCCGGCCTCACGGTGACCTCGTGGACCACATGATCACCGCCGCCGAACGCGCCGTACCCGGCCTGCGCGACCGCCTCCTCTGGCACGAGGCGCGCACCCCGGCCGACACCGCGGACGAGACGGGTGCGGAGGGCGGGGCGGTGCCGGTGCCGGCCCTGGCGGCGGCCGGCGGGCGGCTGCTGCATCCGTCCAACGGCACACAGGTGCCCGGCCTGTTCACCGTGGGCGGCTGGGCCCACCCCGGCGGCGGACTGCCACACGCGGGCATGTCGGGCGCGCTGGTCGCGGGACTGATCGTGGAGGGGCCGGAGTTCCGCGGCTCGCAGTGAACGCGACGCCCCTGCGGGACCGAAGCCTCAGAAGACGCAGCCTCAGAAACGGTACTGCTCGTCGAAGCCGTTGCCCTGCGGCTGCTGCCCGCCGCCCTGGTACGGGTACGGCTGCTCCGGCGGCAGCTCCTGCCCGTACTCGTCGGTGTTGCGCTGCTGCGGGACCCACACCCCGCCGGGCGGGGTCTCGCCGCCATAGGTGCCGGCGTACTGCTGCTGACCGGTGGCGTCGTAGCCCTGCTGCTGGCCGTAGTACTGCTGGTCGCCGTAGGTGCCCTCGTACGTACCCTGGCCGTAGTTCGACGAGCCGATGTACGGGTCGGAGTAGGCAGCGTACTGCTGCTGACCGGTGTCGTCGTAGCCCTGCTGCTGGCCGTAGCCGGAGTAGTCGTAGGCGTAGGACTGGTCGGCGGCCTGGGCGGCGTACTGGTCGTGGGCCTGCTGGCCCGTGGCCTGATACCCGCTGTCGTAGGTCCCGTAGGAGCCGGTGTCCTCCGGCATGGGCTCCGGCTCGTAGACGGCCGTGGTCTCGGCGGCCGTCGGCTGGTGGACGGGGCGGGCGGGGGTGAAGACGTCGTCGCGGTCGTAGTCGTCGTCCTGGCCGTAGGCGGCGGCGTCGCGGCGGTAGGCGCCGGGCTCGTCGTCGTAGCCGCCCTCGGCCTCCAGGCCGGAGACCTCCAGGGTCGGTTCCTGGCGGCCGCGCTCACCGCGGCGGCGCTTGCTGCCGCCCAGCGCGGGCGCGCTCATCGCCCAGCCGGCCGCGAAGCCGCTGCGGAACGACAGCGTGACGTAGGTCTGCCCGACCGCGAAGGCGGCCGCGCCGAGGCCGATCACGACGACCGAGGGGATCAGGACACCGACGACGACACCGAGGAACCCGACGAAGGCCAGCAGCCGCCAGCGCAGCCGCGCCTTGTACTGCAGCAGCACCTCGCCCAGCAGCCACAGCGCGACGATGCCGAACGCGATGTAGAGGACCGCCCAGCCCATGTACGCCCCTCTCCCAGTGGCCGCTACGCAGTGTGTCGTATACCGGTGCGAACGGTCTAGGCCTGCGGTGAACGGTGCAGGCCAAGGTTCTCGTAGATTTCCAGTGTCGCGGTGGAGTTGTTGAGCGTGATGAAGTGCAAGCCGGGCACCCCCTCGGCGAGCAGCTGCGCACAGAACTCCGTGGCGAATTCGATACCAATGGAGCGTACAGCGGCCGGATCGTCTTGTGCTGTGAGGATCCGCTCTTTCAGGGCGGCCGGGAACGCCGCGTTGGTGAGCGACCCGATCCGCTCCAGCGTCTTCACGCTCGCGATCGGCATGACCTCGGGGATGATCGGGGTGTCGCAGCCGGCGGCCGAGACCCGGTCGCGCAGCCGGAGGTAGTCCTCCGGCTGGAAGAACATCTGCGTGATGGCGTAGTCCGCGCCCG
This sequence comes from Streptomyces qaidamensis, assembly GCF_001611795.1. Taxonomy (NCBI): domain Bacteria; kingdom Bacillati; phylum Actinomycetota; class Actinomycetes; order Kitasatosporales; family Streptomycetaceae; genus Streptomyces; species Streptomyces qaidamensis. The sequence goes on from NZ_CP015098.1 coordinate 2,485,142, forward strand.
CCCGGCACTTGTCGACGAAGTGGCGGACGTCGGTGTCCCAGTCGAGGGAGCGCGGGTGCATCGCCGGGAAGGCGGCGACGCCCACGCAGAAGTCGCCGGACGCCTTGATCAGCTCGACGAGTTCGGCGGCGTAGGCGAGACCGCGGGGGTGCGGCACCCAGTCGCCCATGGGGTCGCCGGGCGGGTCGCCGCGCAGGGCGAGCATGTTGCGGATCCCCGCGTCGGCGTACTGGCCGATGATGTTGCGCAGGTCGGCCACCGAGTGGTCGACGGCGGTGAGGTGGGCGATCGGGGTGAGGGTGGTGTCGGAGGCGATCGCCTCGGTCGCCTTGACCGTGCCCGCGCGGGTGGAACCGCCCGCGCCGTAGGTCACGGAGACGAAGTCGGGTGCCACCGCCTCGACCCGGCGCAGCGCGTTCCACAGGTTCCGCTCGCCCTTCGGGGTCTTGGGGGCGTAGAACTCGAACGAGTACGTCGTCTTGCCGGCCGCGAGCATGTCGCGGACGGTGCGGGCGTGGTCCGACCTGATGGATGCGGTGCCGAGGGCCATACGGGCAGGTTAGCCAGGGGAGGTCGGTCCCCCAACCGTGGGCCGGGATTTGCCCCGATTGTCCACTTGTTGTCCATCCCTTGGACAACCGTTTCGGCCACGGCCTGGCGTTCGGGCAGGGCCTAGACCTCCCGCAGCCGCTTCGCGAACTCGGCCGCCGCGGCTCCCGGGTCGTCGGCCTCGGTGATCGCCCGTACGACGACGACGCGCCGGGCGCCCGCTTCCAGGACCTGGTCGAGGCTGCCGAGGTCGATGCCGCCGATGGCGAACCAGGGGCGGTCGGTGCCGAGAGCTGCGGTGTACCGGACGAGGTCCAGGCCGGGCGCGTGGCGGCCGGGCTTGGTGGGGGTCGGCCAGCACGGGCCGGTGCAGAAGTAGTCCACGCCAGGCTGGACGGCGGCCTCGGCGGCCTCGGACTCGGCGTGGGTGGAGCGGCCGATCACGACGTCGTCGCCGAGGAGCGCGCGGGCGGCGGGGACCGGGAGGTCGCCCTGGCCGAGGTGCAGCACGTCGGAGCCCGCGGCGTGCGCGACGTCCGCCCGGTCGTTGACCGCGAGCAGCTTGCCGTGCCGGGCGCAGGCGTCGGCGAAGACGGCCAGGTGCTCCAGCTCCTCACCGGCCTCCATGCCCTTGTCCCGCAGCTGCACGATGTCGACCCCGCCGGTCAGCACGGCGTCGAGGAACGCCCCGAGGTCGCCCTGCCGCTTGCGCGCGTCGGTGCAGAGGTAGACCCGGGCGTCGGCGAGCTGGGCCCGGGCGGTGGCGGCGGCGGTGCCGGTCATGCGTGTCCCCCTGGGTGTCGTGGCGTACGGGCCGGTGGGCCCGTCCGTGCGTCGGCGGCGTGCGGGAGCGCCCGCGCGGGTACCGGCGGCGTGCGGCGCGGGAACGCCCTGTCCCGCTGCGAACGCCCGGGAAACCCTACGCCTGCCTGCTGGTCCGGCCACGCCCCCGGTAGCCGTCCCGCGGCTTGTGCGGGGGACGGCCACCGGCTCGGACAGGCACGGGCCCCCGGGGCCGCGGCCCCTCGGGTCACGGCCCCACTTCGGGCGGTTGTTCAGGTCCGGCCCGGACGGTTGTCCGGTCGAGGTTGGGTCAGACCGCGAGCGCCTGGGCGCGGCGCTTCACCTCCGTGCCACGGTTCTCACTGAGCGCCTGCGCGGGGGTGCCGGGCAGGCTGGGGTCCGGGGTGAAGAGCCACTCCAGCATCTCTTCGTCCGTGAAGCCGTCGTCCCGCAGGAGCGTCAAGGTCCCGGACAGGCCCTTGACGACCTTGTCCCCGTCGATGAAGGCGGCGGGGACGTGCAGCGCGCGGTTCTCACCGCGGCGTACGGCGATGAGCTGGCCCTCCTTGACCAGCTGCCGCACACGCGTCACCTCGACGCCGAACTGTTCGGCGATGTCGGGGAGGGTGAGCCAGGCGGGGACGAGAGCATCGATCTTTGCGTCAATCTCGGTCACGGAAACAAGCCTGCCATCTGCCACTGACAGTCGGAAGTCGGCCCGGTCCACGCGGGCGGACGCGCCGGGCCGGGCAGCGCCGCCCGGGCGGCCCCCCGAGGGCGCCGGAACTCAAGCCGTCGCCGCCTTCATGGGCCTGGCCGGATCCGCCAGCAGCACCGTATTCATCGCGGTGCCCGACTCGATCAGGCGGCGGCCCTGCGCCAGGTCCCGGGGCCGGCCCACCGCCAGCAGCGCGACCAGCCGCTCACCGCGCAGCCAGCAGACCGTCCAGGCCGGTCCGGCGGGGTCGCCCCGCCACAAGATCGTGTCCGCGGCCGCGTGGTGCCCGGCGTACTGGACGAACCGCCCGAACTGCTCGGACCAGAAGTACGGCACCGGGTCGTACACCGCCGGCGTCTCCCCCGTGGCCCGGCCGACGATGTTCACGGCGACCGTGCGCGGCCCCTGGAGGGCGTTGTCCCAGTGGTGGACCAGCAGGCGCTCGGCGTAGCGCCCCGAGGGGAAGGAGGCGCAGTCGCCGACGGCGTACACGTCCGGCACGGACGTGCGCAGATGCTCGTCGGCGACGATCTCGCCGTACGAGCCGAGCTCGATCCCGGAGCCGGCCAGCCAGGCCGTCGCGGGGCGGGCGCCGATGCCGACGACGACCGCGGTCGCGGGCAGCCGCGAGCCGTCGTCCAGGAGGACCGCGCCCGGCTCGACGCGCTCCACGCGCGCGTGCGTCCGCAGGGCCACGTCGGCGTCGGCGTACCAGCCGGTCATCGGGGTGGCGACCTCGGCGGGCAGCGCTCCGGCGAGCGGCCGTTCCGCGGCTTCCACGACGGTCACCGCGCAGCCCGCCTCGCGGGCGGCCGTGGCGAACTCGGCGCCGATCCAGCCCGCGCCGACGACCACGATGTCCTGCCGCCGGGCCAGCACCGGCCGCAGCCGCTCGGCGTCGTCCAGGGTGCGCAGCAGATGCACGCCGGGCACGCCCTCGGCGCCGGGCAGCCGGACCGGTTCTGCGCCGGTCGCGACGACCAGGACGTCGTACGGCACGGGCCCGTCCTCGGTGTCCAGCTCGTGGTCGGCGGGGCGCAGGCCCAGCACCTCGCAGCCGAGGCGCAGTTCGACGCCGAGCGCTTCGAAGTCGACGTCGAAGGCGGACCCCTCGGACTTGCCGAGCAGGACGGCCTTGGACAACGGGGGCCGGTCGTAGGGCTGGTGGGGCTCGGCGCCGAGCAGGATCACGTCGCCGGTGAAGCCCCGCTCGCGCAGGGCGACGGCGCTCTGCACCCCGGCCATGCCCGCACCCGCCACGACGACACGCCGCGGCGCGGACGAACCTGGTTCCTGCGTCTGCTCGCTCACCTGATCACCATAGACACCTGACGCATTGTCAGTCAGCGCTCGTGCGCCGTGACCTGCTCCACAACGCTCGTGCCGCTGCCCTGCCGGGACTCCCACTCCCAGGTCTCCTCCAGCCGCACCCGCCCGTCGGGCAGTTCCACGACCGCCGACACGCAGTGCCCCGAGGAAGTGGTCCCGTCCCGCTTGAGCTGGACGTACCGGAAGTCCAGCCGGTCACCTTCCCGGGTACCCACGAGATGGCCGCGTACGACGTCGCCGCCCGCGTACTCGGCCCAGATCTCGCCCTGCCGCTCGTGGTACGTGAACCGGGTGCGGGTGCCCACCTGGCCCGGTGCCTGGTCGGCGACCGGGGCGAGGACGAGACCGTCGAGGGACCGGGCCATGGGCTGAGGCTCCCTTACTGCGGGACAGGGCATCGGGCTAGGGTGGCCAACGTAAAGCACTCGCGGGAGCCCGGACGCACCGGGCTGAGAGGGAGGCTGGCGGCCTCCGACCGTACGAACCTGATCCGGGTCATGCCGGCGAAGGGAGGGGCTGGACGCCCATGTCGCCTACGTCCACATCGTCAGACGTCCTCGTCATCGGGGGCGGGATCATCGGCCTGGTCACGGCCTGGCGGGCCGCGCAGCGCGGGTTCGCCACGGCCGTCGTCGACCCCGAGCCGGGCGGCGGGGCCGCGCAGGTCGCGGCCGGCATGCTGGCCGCCGTCACGGAACTGCACTACGGCGAGCAGACCCTGCTCGGCCTGAACCTCGCCTCGGCCCGGCGCTACCCGGACTTCGCCGCCGAGCTCACCGAGCTGACCGGCCGGGACCTCGGCTACCGCCGCTGCGGCACGCTCGCCGTCGCCCTGGACGCCGACGACCGGGCCCACCTGCGCGAACTGCACGCCCTGCAGCAGCAGTCGGGGCTGGAGTCGCAGTGGCTGTCCGGGCGCGAGTGCCGGCGCCTGGAGCCGATGCTCGCGCCGGGCGTGCGCGGCGGGCTGCGGGTCGACGGCGACCACCAGATCGACCCCCGGCGGCTGGCCGGTGCCCTGGTCGCCGCCTGTGAGCGGGCGGGCGTGGTCTTCCACCGGACGTGGGCTGAACGGCTGGCCGTCGTACGGGACCGGGCCGCGGGTGCCGTCCTGGCCGGAGGGACCGAGGCGGCCGCCGGGCAGGTGGTGCTCGCCGGGGGCAGCCTCAGCGGGCGGCTCGCCGGGGTGCCGGAGGACGTGCTGCCTCCCGTGCGGCCGGTGAAGGGGCAGGTCCTGCGGCTGACGATGCCGCTGCGGCACGGGCCGTTCCTGAGCCGGACCGTGCGCGCGGTGGTGCGCGGCAGCCATGTCTACCTGGTGCCGCGCGAGAGCGGCGAACTCGTCGTCGGGGCGACCAGCGAGGAGCTCGGCTGGGACACCACGGTGACCGCGGGCGGCGTGTACGAGCTGCTGCGGGACGCGCACGAGCTGGTCCCGGGCATCACCGAGCTGCCGCTCACCGAGACCCGGGCCGGGCTGCGGCCCGGCTCCCCCGACAACGCGCCCCTGCTCGGACCGACCGGTCTGGAGGGCCTGCTGCTGGCCACCGGGCACTACCGCAACGGCGTCCTGCTCACGCCGGTGACCGGCGACGCCCTGGCGCACGCCCTGGCCACGGGTGAACTCCCGCAGGAGTCCCGGCCCTTCACCCCGAAGCGCTTCAGTCCCGCCACCGCACTCACGGAGCAGCCCGCATGAACATCTCCGTCAACGGCGAGCCCCGGGACGTCCGGCCCGGCACGGCTCTCGACACCGTCGTGAGGTCGCTCACCGCCTCGTCCTCGGGCGTGGCCGCCGCCCTCAACGAAACCGTCGTCCCGCGCACGCAGTGGCCCGCCACACCGCTCTCCGAGGGAGACCGGGTGGAAGTCCTCACGGCCGTTCAAGGAGGCTGACCATGGCCGACGATCCGTTCGTCCTCGGTGGTACGTCGTTCACGTCCCGTCTGATCATGGGCACGGGCGGGGCGCCCAGCCTGGAGGTGCTGGAGCGGTCGCTCGTCGCCTCGGGGACGGAGCTGACGACCGTCGCGATGCGCCGGGTGAACGCCTCGGTGCACGGTTCGGTGCTGTCCGTCCTCGACAGGCTCGGCATCCGGGTGCTGCCCAACACGGCGGGCTGTTTCACCGCCGGCGAGGCCGTCCTCACGGCCCGCCTCGCTCGCGAGGCCCTCGGCACCGACCTGGTCAAGCTGGAGGTCATCGCCGACGAGCGCACGCTGCTGCCGGACCCGATCGAGACGCTGGAGGCGGCCGAGACACTGGTCGACGACGGGTTCACGGTGCTGCCGTACACCAACGACGACCCGGTGCTGGCGCGGAAGCTGGAGGACGCGGGCTGTGCGGCGATCATGCCGCTCGGCTCACCGATCGGCTCCGGGCTCGGGATCCGCAACCCGCACAACTTCCAGCTGATCGTCGAGCAGGCGCGCGTGCCGGTGATCCTGGACGCCGGTGCCGGTACGGCCTCGGACGCGGCGCTGGCGATGGAGCTGGGGTGTGCGGGTGTGATGCTCGCCTCGGCGGTGACGCGGGCGCAGGAGCCCGTGCTGATGGCCGACGCGATGCGGCATGCCGTGGAGGCCGGGCGGCTGGCGTACCGGGCGGGGCGGATCCCGAGGCGGCATTTCGCACAGGCGTCGTCACCGGCGGAGGGAATGGCCGCCCTGGACCCGGAACGGCCCGCTTTCCGGTAGGGGCTCGTGCACACGTCACAGGTCGGCTGCAGTCGCGCCCCGAAATCGGGCGGGGCGGGAGAGCTGTCGGTGGCGGCTCGTACACTCGCCTGCGTGGACACGACCCTTCAGGACCCCTTGGTCGGGCAGGTGCTCGACGGCCGGTATCGCATCGACGCGCGGATCGCGGTCGGCGGGATGGCCACGGTCTACCGGGCCGTGGACACCCGGCTCGACCGGGTCCTCGCGCTCAAGGTGATGCACCCCGCGCTCGCGGTCGACGCCTCGTTCGTCGAGCGGTTCATCCGCGAGGCGAAGTCGGTGGCCCGGCTGGCCCATCCGAACGTGGTGCAGGTCTTCGACCAGGGTACCGACGGCTCGTACGTGTACCTGGCGATGGAATACGTCGCGGGATGCACCCTGCGCGACGTGCTGCGCGAGCGCGGGGCCCTCCAGCCGCGCGCCGCCCTGGACATCCTGGAGCCGGTGCTGGCCGCGCTGGGCGCCGCCCACCGTGCCGGGTTCGTGCACCGCGACATGAAGCCCGAGAACGTCCTCATAGGGGACGACGGCCGGGTCAAGGTCGCCGACTTCGGTCTCGTCCGGGCCGTGGACACGGTGACGAACACCACCGGCACCGTCCTCGGCACGGTCTCGTACCTCGCCCCGGAGCAGATAGAGGACGGCACCGCCGATCCCCGCGTCGACGTGTACGCGTGCGGCGTGATGCTGTACGAGATGCTGACCGGCGACAAGCCGCACGACGGGGACTCCCCCGCCGTGATCCTCTACAAGCACCTGCACGAGGACGTGCCCCCGCCCTCGGCCGCCGTGCCCGGTCTGGCGTACGAGCTGGACGAGATGGTGGCCTCGGCGACGGCGCGCACCCCGGCGATCCGCCCGCACGACGCGGTGGCGCTGCTCGCGCAGGTCCGCGACGGGCGCGGCCGGCTGAGCGAGGACCAGCTGGACGCGGTGCCGCCGCAGGCGCTCGCGGCGGACCACGACAACGGCGACGACCGGACGACCGTGATCCCGCGCGCCCTGACCACACCGCGCCCGCTGCCGGTGAACGAGGACGACGAGGCCTCCGGGGCCACCCTCGACCGCACCAGCCGTTTCGAGTCCCCGCCGCCGCCCCCGCGGTCCCGACGCCGCCCGGGGTTCCGGCGCGGCCCGGCGGCGATCGTCGTCGCCGTCCTGCTCGTGCTCGGCCTGGGCGCGGGCGTCTGGTACATCAACTCCGGCCAGTTCACCAAGGTCCCGCCGTTGCTGTCGAAGACCGAGGCGCAGGCCACGGACGAGCTGAAGGATGCCGGGCTCGAGGTGGGCGAGGTCAGCCACGCCCACAGCGACACCGTCAAACGCGGCACGATCATGGGCATGTACCCGGAGCCGGGCGCCCGTATCCGCCTCCACGACTCCGTGTCGTTCACCATCTCCGACGGCCCCGAGACCGCTCGCGTGCCCGCCTTGGCGGGCCAGAAGCTGGACCAGGCACGGGCCCAGCTGCAGGAGGACGGGCTGGAGCCGGGCATGGTCACCCGGGAGTTCAGCGACGACGTGCCGCGCGGATCGGTGATCTCCGCGCGCCCGGCCGACGGCACGAAGGTGCGTGCGGGCACGGCCGTCGCGCTGGTCGTCAGCAAGGGCGCTCCCATCGACATCCCCGACGTCACCGGCTCGGACGAGGCCGACGCGAGGTCCGAGCTGACCGAGGCCGGCCTCAAGGTGAGGATCGCCACCGAGCGCGTCAACTCCTCCGAGTACGACAAGGGTCAGGTCGTCCGGCAGACGCCGAAGTCCGGCGGCCGGGCGGCCGAGGGCGACACCGTGACGCTGACGCTGTCGAAGGGCCCCGAGATGGTCGAGGTCCCGGACGTGGTCGGCGACAGCGTCGACGACGCCACACGGGCGCTGGAGAGTGCCGGGTTCCAGGTCGAGGAGGACCGCGGTCTGCTCGGCCTGTTCGGCGACGAGGTCAAGAGCCAGTCCGTCGACGGCGGCGCGACCGCGCCCAAGGGCTCGACGATCACCATCAAGATCAGGTGAGGGGCCCGGGCGGCGGCCCGTGGACGGAGCAGGGCCGGACGCATGACACCCTGAACGGGTGAACAGTCAGCTGTCCGGCCCCTCCCGCAACCCCGTGGGCGGCCACGTCCCCGTGGCCGGCGGGCTCCATTCCGTGGGCCTGTCGTACGCCCGTGACCTGAAGGCGGAGGCCGTCCAGGTCTTCGTCGCCAACCCGCGCGGCTGGGCCACGCCGACCGGGAACCCGAAGCAGGACGAGGCGTTCCGCGCGGCCTGCGCGGCCGAGTCGATCCCGGCCTATGTGCACGCCCCCTACCTGATCAACTTCGGCTCGCACACCGAGGCGACCGTGGAGCGGTCGGTGGAGTCGCTGCGGCACTCGCTGCGGCGCGGGCGGGAGATCGGGGCGCTCGGCGTGGTCGTGCACACGGGCAGCGCGACCGGCGGCCGGGAGCGGTCGGTGGCGCTGAAGCAGGTACGGGAGCACCTGCTGCCGCTGCTGGACGAGCTGACCCACGACGACGACCCGTTCCTGCTGCTGGAGTCGACGGCCGGACAGGGCGCCTCGCTGTGCTCGCGGACGTGGGACTTCGGCCCGTACTTCGAGGCGCTGGACGCCCACCCGATGCTCGGCGTGTGCCTGGACACCTGCCACATCTATGCCGCCGGGCACGACCTGACCGGTCCGAGCGGTATGCACCAGACGCTGGACCTGCTGGTGGACACCGTCGGCGAGGGCCGGCTGAAGCTGATCCACGCCAACGACTCCAAGGACGTGGTGGGCGCCCACAAGGACCGGCACGAGAACATCGGCGTCGGCCACATCGGCGAGGACCCGTTCCGGGCGCTGATGACGCATCCCGCGACCGCGGGCGTGCCGCTGATCATCGAGACGCCGGGCGGCAAGCAGGGGCACGCCGCGGACGTGGAACGGCTGAAGAAGCTCCGCGACGGCTGAGCCCGTCAGAGGTCGGGGCCGTCCCCGGGCTCCTCCTGGTACGAGTAGCGCTGCTCCTGCCAGGGGTCGCCGATGTTGTGGTAGCCGCGCTCCTCCCAGAAGCCCCGCCGGTCGGCGGTCATGTACTCCACGCCGCGCACCCACTTGGGGCCCTTCCAGGCGTAGAGGTGGGGCACGATCAGGCGCAGCGGGAAGCCGTGTTCGGCGGTGAGCAGTTCGCCGTCCTTGTGGGTGGCGAAGAGGGCCTGCTCGTCGGCGAAGTCGGACAGCCGCAGGTTGGAGCTGAATCCGTACTCGGCCCACACCATCACATGGGTGACGTCACCGGCGGGCGGGGCGATGTCGAGGAGCGTGCGCGCGGGGATGCCGCCCCACTCGGCGCCCAGCATGCTGAACTTCGTCACGCAGTGCAGATCGGCCACCACGGTGGCGTGGGGCAGGGCCGTGAACTCCTCGTGGGTCCAGCAGTGCTTGCCGCCGCCCGCGGTGGCGCCGAAGACCCGGAACTCCCAGCGCTCGGGCCGGAACTTGGGGACGGGCCCGTAGTGCGTGACCGGCCAGCCGCGTTGCAGCCGCTGTCCCGGGGGCAGCTCCGGCTGCGTCGCTCCTGCTGGATCGCGCCCGTCTCCCGATTCGTGTTCCAGCGGCTGACCCATGACTCCATCCTGACAGACCCCGGGTGATGCCCCTGACCGGGCTCACTCCGAAAAGGGACAAACTAAACTAAGCATGCCCTTACTTACTAAGTGGAGACTTACTGGACGATCTTTCGCGCCAGTGGAATCATGCGGCGCAACCTGCCTGTTCCCCCGCGTGGAAGGAGCCTCTGCGATGCAGGGCGACCCCGAGGTCCTCGAATTCCTCAACGAGCAGCTGACCGGCGAGCTGACGGCGATCAACCAGTACTGGCTGCATTACCGGATCCAGGACAACAAGGGCTGGACCAAGCTCGCCAAGTACACGCGTGAAGAGTCCATCGATGAGATGAAGCACGCGGACAAGATCACCGAGCGCATTCTCATGCTGGACGGCCTGCCCAACTACCAGCGGCTCTTCCACGTCCGGGTCGGCCAGACGGTCACCGAGATGTTCCAGGCGGACCGGCAGGTCGAGGTGGAGGCGATCGACCGGCTCAGGCGCGGCATCGAGGTGATGCGCAGCAAGGGCGACATCACGTCCGCGAACCTCTTCGAGTCGATCCTGGAGGACGAGGAGCACCACATCGACTATCTCGACACGCAGCTGGAGCTGATCGAAAAGCTGGGTGAGGCGCTGTACATCGCACAGCAGATCGAGCAGCCGAGCTAGGGGCCTGCCGTCAGGCGGCGTCTTCCAGCTCCGTGAGCACCGGCTCGCCCCGGTCGGCCAGATCACGGCGAGGGCAGGCTCCCCTGCCCAGAATCGCCTGGATGCGGCGCACACAGGACCCGCAGTCCGTGCCCGCCTTGCAGGCGGAGGCTATCTGGCGGGGAGTGCAGGCGCCGCCGTCCGCGTGCTGCTTTACCTGCTGCTCGGTGATCCCGAAGCAACTGCAGACGTACACGCGGTTCACCTCCGACGGGTCGTTCTCAGATGCGCCGTCCCCGTTGATCGGTGAGGCTAACCTAACCTTACCCGTCGGGTCCGGGGCGCAAAAGTGGAGAGGGGCGCGGATCGTGTGATCCGCGCCCCAGTCCATGCCCCGGTAACAGGCGGACCCGTCACTGGTCCCTGTACATCACTGGTCCCTGTACATCTCGGCCACGAGGAACGCCAGGTCGAGCGACTGGCTGCGGTTGAGCCGCGGGTCGCAGGCCGTCTCGTAGCGCTGGTGCAGATCGTCGACGAAGATCTCGTCGCCGCCGCCCACGCACTCGGTGACGTCGTCGCCGGTGAGCTCCACGTGGATGCCGCCCGGGTGGGTGCCGAGGGCCTTGTGCACCTCGAAGAACCCCTTGACCTCGTCGAGCACGTCGTCGAAGCGGCGGGTCTTGTGCCCGGAGGCCGCCTCGAAGGTGTTGCCGTGCATCGGGTCGGTCACCCAGGCCACGGTCGCGCCGGAGGCGGTGACCTTCTCGACCAGCTCGGGGAGCTTGTCGCGGACCTTGTCGGCGCCCATGCGGACGATGAACGTCAGCCGGCCCGGCTCACGCTCGGGGTCGAGTCGCTCGATGTACTGCAGCGCGTCCTCGGCGGTGGTCGTCGGACCCAGCTTGATGCCGATGGGGTTGCGGATCTTCGACGCGAACTCGATGTGCGCGTGGTCCAGCTGCCGGGTGCGCTCACCGATCCACACCATGTGCCCGGAGACGTCGTACAGCTGCCCCGTGCGCGAGTCGACCCTGGTCAGCGCGGACTCGTAGTCGAGCAGCAGCGCCTCGTGCGAGGCGTAGAACTCGACCGTCTTGAACTCCTCCGGGTCGGCCCCGCAGGCGTGCATGAAGTTGAGCGCCTGGTCGATCTCGCGCGCCAGCTGCTCGTAGCGCTGGCCCGACGGGGACGACTTCACGAAGTCCTGGTTCCAGGCGTGCACCTGGCGCAGGTCGGCGTAACCGCCGGTGGTGAAGGCGCGCACCAGGTTCAGCGTGGAGGCGGACGCGTGGTACATCCGCTTCAGCCGCTCGGGGTCCGGAATGCGCGCGGCCTCGGTGAAGTCGAAGCCGTTGACGGAGTCGCCGCGGTAGGTCGGCAGCGTCACGCCGTCGCGGGTCTCGGTCGGCTTGGAGCGCGGCTTGGAGTACTGGCCGGCGATGCGGCCGACCTTCACGACCGGCACGGACGCGGCGTACGTGAGCACGGCGCCCATCTGGAGCAGCGTCTTCAGCTTGTTGCGGATGTGGTCGGCGGACACCGCGTCGAAGGCCTCGGCGCAGTCGCCGCCCTGGAGGAGGAACGCCTCTCCCTTGGCGACGGCCGCCATCCGGGCGCGCAGCTGGTCGCACTCGCCCGCGAAGACGAGCGGCGGATACGACTCGAGGTCCGCAACGACTGCGCGCAGAGCCTCGGTGTCGGGGTACTCGGGCTGCTGCGCCGCGGGCAGGTCTCGCCAGGTGTTGCCAGCGGAGGAGCTGGTCTTAGCGTTCACGGTCACGACCTCAACACTACGGGGTCGTGTCGGGCGTCCTGACCCATGACCAGTAATTGAGACACCCCGAACACTCCTCGGACGTGGGGTAGGGTGCGTCGCATGTTCGCGCACTCGACCCAGACCTGGTGGTGGACCGCTCATCCGGCGGCCCGCTGACTGCGCGTACACAAGACTTCGCGAAGGCCGCCCGAGGGGCGGCCTTCGGTGTTTCCCGGGGTCCGTTCCTCTCTCACCGAGATGGAGCACGGACCCATGAACCTGCTCGGATTGCCGGACGACCCCCGTCCGTTCGCCCTGCTGCGCCGCCGCACCCCGGGCCACGACCAGGAACGGGTCGAGGTCCTGATCGGCCCGGTCGCCTCGCACGACCGCCTCGCCGACCTCCCCGACCGGAGCCTCGCGCTGGTGCCCTTCCGGCAGATCCGCGAGCGCGGCTTCGACGTGCGCGACGACGGCACGCCCCTGCTGGCCCTCACGCCCGAGGAGTCGTACGACGTCCCGCTGGCCGAAGCCCTGGAGCAGCTCCCGGCGCACGACGTGCGCGTCGAGGGCGGCGGTTTCGATGTCGCCGACGAGGAGTACGGCGAGATCGTCGGACGCGTGCTGCGCGAGGAGATCGGGCGGGGCGAGGGCGCGAACTTCGTGATCCGGCGGACGTACGAGGGAGAGATCCCCGGTTTCGGGCGGGCCGACGCACTGGCCCTGTTCCGCCGGCTGCTGGAGGGCGAGCGGGGGGCGTACTGGACGTTCGTGGTGCACACCGGGGACCGCACGCTGGTCGGGGCCAGTCCCGAGGTGCACGTGCGGATGTCCGGCGGCACGGTCGTCATGAACCCGATCAGCGGCACCTACCGCTACCCCGCCGAGGGGCCCACGCCCGAGCACCTGCTCGGCTTCCTCGCCGACGGCAAGGAGATCGAGGAGCTGTCGATGGTCGTCGACGAGGAGCTCAAGATGATGTGCACCGTCGGCGACATGGGCGGGGTCGTGATCGGGCCCCGGCTGAAGGAGATGGCGCACCTCGCCCACACCGAGTACGAGCTGCGCGGGAAGTCCTCGCTGGACGTGCGGGACGTGCTGAGGGAGACGATGTTCGCGGCGACCGTCACCGGCTCGCCCGTGCAGAACGCCTGCCGGGTCATCGAACGGCACGAGGCCGGGGGGCGGGGGTACTACGCGGGCGCGCTGGCCCTGATCGGCCGGGACTCCGGCGGCGCCCAGACCCTCGACTCCCCGATCCTGATCCGCACCGCCGACATCTCCTCCGGCGGGCGGCTGCGCGTTCCCGTCGGCGCCACGCTCGTCCGCGGGTCCGACCCGGAGAGCGAGGTCGCGGAGACCCATGCGAAGGCGGCGGGTGTCCTGGCGGCCCTGGGCGTACGGCCGGGACGGCCGCGCGAGGAGTCCGTGCGGCCGCGGCTGGCCGACGACCCCCGGGTGCGTGCCGCGCTCGACGGACGCCGCTCCTCGCTCGCGCCCTTCTGGCTGCGGATGCAGGAGCGCTCCGCGGAACTGACCGGGCACGCCCTGGTCGTCGACGGTGAGGACACCTTCACGGCGATGCTCGCGCACGTGCTGCGCGCCGGCGGCCTGGAGGTGAGCGTGCGGCGGTACGACGAGCCGGGGCTGCGGGAGGCGGTGCTCGCACACGAGGGACCGGTCGTGCTGGGGCCCGGTCCGGGCGACCCGTCCGACCTCGCGGATCCCAAGATGCGCTTCCTGCGCGGCCTCACCGCCGAGGTGATCCGCAGCGAACGGCAGGGCGTGCTGGGGGTGTGCCTCGGGCACGAGCTGATCGCGGCCGAGCTGGGGCTGGACATCGTACGGAAGGAAGTGCCGTACCAGGGGGCGCAGACGGAGATCGGGCTGTTCGGGCGGCGGGAGACCGTCGGCTTCTACAACAGCTTCGTGGCGCGCTGCGACGACGAGGCGGCGGCCGAGCTGTCGGCGCACGGGGTCGAGCTCGCGCGCGCCGCCAACGGGGAGGTGCACGCGCTGCGCGCTCGTGGGTTCGCGGGGGTGCAGTTCCATCCGGAGTCGGTGCTGACACTGAACGGCGCGGCGGTGGTGCGCGAGCTGGTGGCGCAGGTGCGGGGCACGGGCGCGCCCTCGGTCTGACCTGGTGCCGGCCGGGGCTGCTCGGTCCCGGTCGGCACCGGTCGCCGTCCGGTCAGCCGAAGAACACCCCGACCTCCTCGTACAGCGCCGGATCCACCGTCTTCAGGCGGGCCGTGGCGTCCGCGATGGGGACGCGGACGATGTCGGTGCCGCGCAGGGCGACCATCCGGCCGAAGTCGCGGTCGCGCACGCAGTCGATGGCGTGCAGTCCGAAGCGGGTGGCGAGCCAGCGGTCGAAGGCGCTGGGGGTGCCGCCGCGCTGCACATGGCCGAGGACCGTGGTGCGGGCCTCGTTGCCCGTGCGCTTCTCGATCTCCTTGGCGAGCCACTCGCCGACCCCGGACAGCCGGACGTGCCCGAAGGAGTCCAGCGACTGGTCCTTGAGGACCATGTCGCCGTCCTTGGGCATCGCCCCCTCGGCGACGACGACGATCGGCGCGTACGACGCCCGGAAGCGGGAGGTCACCCAGGTGCACACCTGCTCGACGTCGAAGCGCTGCTCGGGTATGAGGATGACGTTGGCGCCGCCCGCGAGGCCCGAGTGCAGGGCGATCCAGCCGGCGTGGCGGCCCATCACCTCGACGACCAGGACGCGCATATGGGACTCGGCGGTGGTGTGCAGCCGGTCGATGGCCTCGGTCGCGATACCGACGGCCGTGTCGAAGCCGAAGGTGTAGTCGGTGGCGGACAGGTCGTTGTCGATCGTCTTCGGCACGCCCACGCAGGGCACGCCGTGCTCCTCGGAGAGGCGGGCGGCCACGCCGAGGGTGTCCTCGCCGCCGATGGTGATCAGCGCCTCGACCTCCAGCTCGGCGAGGGTCTGCTTGATCCGGCGGATGCCGTCCGCCACCTTCAGCGGATTGGTCCGCGAGGAGCCGAGGACGGTGCCGCCGCGGGGCAGGATGCCGCGCACGGCGGGGATGTCGAGACGGACGGTGGCATTTTCCAGGGGTCCTCGCCAGCCGTCCCGGAAGCCGGTGAAGTCATAGCCGTACTCCTGCACGCCCTTGCGGACGATGGCCCGGATGACGGCGTTGAGGCCGGGGCAGTCGCCGCCTCCGGTCAGTACTCCGACGCGCATGGAACAGTCCCTTCGCCGCAGGTGCCTGACGAAGGGTCAGTGTGACGGGCGCCTCACTCGTCGTCGAGGCCGCGCTCTATCGCGTACCTGACGAGCTCGACGCGGTTGTGCAGCTGAAGCTTGCCGAGGGTGTTCTGGACGTGGTTCTGCACCGTGCGGTGGGAGATGACCAGGCGTTCGGCGATCTGCTTGTAACTCAGGCCCTTGGCGACCAGCCGCAGCACCTCGGTCTCGCGGTCGGTGAGCCGGGGCGCCTTGGGTTCGCCGGTGTCGGAGGCGGGGGCGGGCTCGGAGGCCAGGCGGCGGTATTCGCCGAGGACCAGCCCGGCCAGGCCCGGGGTGAAGACCGGGTCGCCGGCGGCCGTGCGGCGGACCGCGTCCTGGAGCTCGCCGGTGGAGGCCGACTTCAGCAGGTAGCCGGTCGCGCCGGACTTCACGGCCTCCAGGACGTCGGCGTGCTCTCCGCTCGCGGACAGCACGAGGACGCGCAGCGCGGGGTTCTCGCCGACGACCTCCTTGCAGACCTGGACGCCGGGCTTGCCGGGCAGGTTCAGGTCGAGCACGAGGACGTCGGGCCCGGCGGCCTTGGCGCGGCGTACGGCCTGGTCGCCGTCGCCGGCGGTGGCGACGACCTCGAAGCCCGACTCGGCGAGGTCGCGGGCGACGGCGTCGCGCCACATGGGGTGGTCGTCGACGACCATGACCTTGATCGGGTCCTGCCGGTCCCCGGTGGTGTCCGTCATCGCTGCTCCGCCTTCCCCCGTGTGTCCGTCTCGTCCTTCGGTACCTTCAACTCGACCTCCGTGCCCTGGCCCGGCACCGAGATCAGCTCCGCGTTGCCGCCGAGGTCGCGCAGCCGGCCGCGGATGGACAGGGCGACGCCGAGCCGCCCCTCGCCCTCGGCCTGGACGAGCCGCCCCTCCGGGATGCCGGGGCCGTCGTCCCGGACGGTGACGATCACCTCGTCCGGCTCGTCCTCGACGAGGATCCACGCGCGCGCGTCCTGACCGGCATGCCGGCGGACGTTGTCCAGGGCGGCCCCGACGGCTGCGGCGACCTCCCGGGCGGCGGCCGGTGCCAGCGGCACGGGCGCGCCGGGCTCCGCGAGGCTGACCTTGGCCCCGGCGTACGGCGCGAGCAGGGCGCGCAGGTCGACGGGGCCGCTCGGCTCGGGCTCCTCGTCGACGGCCCGGACGAGCGCGCCCTCGGCGGCGTCCTCCGAGACCCGGGAGACGGGCACGAGGCCGCCGGAGACCAGGGTGCGCAGCGCGACCTCCTGTTCACCGGCCATCCGGCCCAGCTCGGCCGCCTCTCCCCCGAGCACGGCCCCGCGGCGCTGCACCATCGCCAGCACCTGGAGCACGCTGTCGTGGATGTCCCGGGCGAGGCGCTCCCGCTCGCGCGTCGCGGCCTCGATCTCCAGGGCGCGGGCGAGGGTGCGCTCGGAGGCGCGGGCGACCTCGACGACGTAGCCGATGGCGATGGAGGCGATGCAGACCAGGATGACGTTGTGGACGGTGTCACGGGCCGGGCTGCCGCGCTCGACCAGGTTGGCGACCGCCACGAGGCCGGAGGCGAGGGCCGCCCAGCGCCAGCCGCCCTTGATGGCGAAGGCGAGGACGGCACCGGCGGTCCATATAGACGGCAGAGTCGGGCCGCCCGCCTGGACCCGCTCGTGAGCGTCGGCGACGGGCGTGAGCAGGATGCCGGTGACGGCGATGGTGAGGTCGGCGGCGAGGAACCGCTTGGTGCAGCGGGCGGCGTTCGCGACGCGGGTCAGCGTGGCCAGGGTCCAGGCGCACAGCACGGCGAAGTAGGCGACGGCGACCCAGGGGCGGGTGAACTCGTCGTAGGCTGTGGCGAACAGGCCGACCGCGTACAGCATCGTGAGCACCCGGTACCCGGTGAGGGCACGCCACAGCGGCTGCTCGACCGACATCCTCATGACTCGCTCGCGCTTGGCCATTTCCCCCGCCCCCCGACCGAAGCCCCGGCTAGGGCTCGGTCCGCCGCCGCTCCTGCTGCTCCTGCTGCTGCGTTTCCTTCTCGGCCTGTTCCTTCGCGGCCCGCGCGAGAGCGGCCTTGGCGGCCTTCTCGGCTTCCTTCTCCGCCTTCGCCGCTTCCGTGAGCTGCCGCTTCATGGCCGTCGCGTACATGTCGACGTACTCCTGGCCGGAGAGGTTCATGATCTCGTACATGACCTCGTCGGTCACCGCGCGCAGCACGAACCGGTCGTGCTCCATGCCCTGGTAGCGGCTGAAATCAAGGGGCTTGCCGATCCGGATGCCGGGCCGCATCAGCTTCGGCATGACCTTCCCGGGCGGCTGGATCTTCTCCGTGTCGATCATGGCGACGGGGATGACCGGTGCCCCCGTGGCGAGCGCCACGCGCGCGAGGCCGCCCGGCTTTCCCCGGTAGAGCCGCCCGTCGGGCGAGCGCGTGCCCTCCGGGTAGATCCCGAACAGCTCACCGCGCTCCAGCACCTCTATGCCGCTCTTGATGGCGGCCTCACCCGCACCGCGCGCACCGGAGCGGTCCACGGGGAGCTGTCCGACCCCCTTGAAGAAGGCGGCCGTCATCCGGCCCTTCACGCCGGGCGTCGTGAAGTACTCGGCCTTGGCGATGAAGGTGACCTTGCGGTCGAGGACGGCGGGCAGGAAAAAGGAGTCGGAGAACGACAGGTGATTGCTCGCCAGGATCGCAGCGCCCTCGGCGGGTACGTTCTCCAGGCCCTCCACCCAGGGTCTGAAGGCGAGCTTCAGCGGACCCCCGATGGTGACCTTCATCGCGCCGTACAACAACCGAGTGCCTCCTGTATGTGTCGATCAGACCTTAACCCGGAGCACTGTCAAAGGCGCCGACGGCCCTGGTCGGTGTCAGTGCGGTCGCGTACGGTGAAGGTCCCGCGCACGATGCGCGAACCCCTTCCATGACGTTCCGTGACATTCCGTGATCGTGCCAGTCCCTTCTCACGACCAGGAGGCCGAAGGTGCCGGTCCTTGCCGGAGCCGAGCCGTTTCACCACGAGGGCGGGGAGGTCGCCGTCCTCCTCTGCCACGGCTTCACCGGATCACCGCAGTCGCTGCGCCCCTGGGCGGAGCACCTCGCCGAGCACGGCCTGACCGTCTCCCTGCCGCTGCTGCCCGGGCACGGCACGCGCTGGGAGGACCTGCGGATCACCGGCTGGCAGGACTGGTACGCGGAGGTGGACCGCGCGCTGCGTCTGCTGTGCGAGCGCCGCGAGACGGTCTTCGTGGCCGGTCTGTCCATGGGCGGCGCGCTGGCCCTGCGGCTGGCCGCCAGGCACGGCGACACCGTCCGCGGTGTCATGGTCGTCAACCCCGCGAACAAGGTGCACGGCCTGACCGCGCACGCCCTCCCGGTGGTGCGCCACCTCGTCCCCGCGACGAAGGGCATCGCCAGCGACATCGCCAGGCCGGACAGCAGGGAGCTCGGCTACGACCGGGTGCCTTTGCACGCGGCGCACTCCCTGCGGCAGTTCTTCCGGGCCACCGACCGCGAGCTGCCGCAGGTCACGCAGCCGGTGCTGCTGATGCGCAGCCCGCAGGACCATGTCGTGCCACCCGCCGACTCGGCCCGCATCCTCAGCCGTATCTCCTCGACGGACGTGAAAGAGGTCATCCTGGAACAGAGCTACCACGTCGCCACGTTGGACCATGACGCGGACCGGATCCACGAGGAGAGCCTCGCGTTCATCGGCCGCATCGCGTCCGCCCTCGGCAAGGAGCCCGGGCTCGGCAAGGAAGGGACGACCGCAGGTGGCTGAGCACGACTCCGACCGCGAGGGCCGGGAGCCGGAGGAGAAGGGCGTCCCCTTCGACGAGGAGGCCGCCTGGGCGGCGATCGTCGCCGGGTACGGCGAGGAGCCGCCGGACCCGCCGGGCGCCAAGCCCTTCAAGGCGATCGAGGACCTGGCCCTGCCGGCGGCCGGGCCCAATGACGCCGTGATCGACGGCGACCGGGGCGACACGGCCGTGAAGTCCGGGGACACCGTCAAGCCGGCCGAGTCGCAGGAGGCCGAGGAGCCCGGGGACAAGGCCGTGCAGCCCTTGGGCGGCTCCGTCTCGTTCGCGCCCGGCGTCGGCCCGCGCGACTACACCCCGCCCGAGCCCGCCGAGGACGACTTCGACGAGGACGACGAGGGTCACTTCGTGCCCCCGGAGCCGCCCCCGCTGCCGACCGGCGACCCGACCGCCAAGTTCGCCTGGCTCGGCGTGCTCGGCGGGCCGGTGCTGCTCCTGCTGGCCGTGCTGCTCGGCTGGGACATGACGTGGTGGCTGGCCACGCTGGGGATCGGTGGGTTCCTCGGCGGGTTCGCGACGCTGGTGATGCGCATGCGCACGGACGACGAGGAGGACGACGACCCCGGGCGGGGTGCGGTCGTCTAGGAAGCGGGGACTCGGAGGGCGGCCAGGACCGGAAGGTGGTCCGTGGCCGCCCTCAGGTCCGCGTCGGACACCCCCGGCTGCCCGGTCGGCACGCCGCAGCCCAGGACCTCGATGCCGTCGGTCGCGAAGATCGCGTCGATGCGCTGGTAGGGGTCGGCGGGGGTCCAGGTGTGCTCGCCGCCCCAGGGGGCCGCGGCCCGGCAGTCGGTCAGGCTGCCGGCCAGCCGGCGGAAGGCCGGCCCCTCGGGGCGTTCGTTGAGGTCGCCGCCGGCGATCGCGTGCTCCACACCCAGGCCGGCGAGCCGGTCCAGGACCATGCCGGACTGCTCGTAGCGCTCGTCCTTCTGGAGGGACAGGTGGCAGCTGAGCACACCGAGGCGGGCGCCGGCGATGCGGACGACCGCGGTGGCGAAACCGCGGCGGTGCAGGCCGGGGGTGGGGGGCAGGAGGATGTCCTCCGTGCGTTCGACGCTTGCGCGGAGCGAACTGAGGATGGCCGGTCCGGTGGTGGTGGCGCCGCCGGTGACGATCACGAGGTCGGAGGCGAGGGCCAGGCGGGCGAGTTTCTTGCGCCAGCGGAAGAAGCGGGGGGCTTCCTGGACGAGGACGAGGTCGGGTGCGCAGGCCTTGATCACGCGGGCCAGGGCGTCGGTGTCGTCGCGCATGGAGCGGATGTTGTAGCCGAGGACCCTGATGACTGCGGAACCGTCGGGTTCTGTACGCGAGTTGGGGAGCAGCGACATGTGATCAATTTACGCCCCATGGGGTGGGACGCGGGGTCGTGCGCGAGTGCCGGTCGTCCGTGGCTTGTCGCGCAGTTCCCCGCGCCCCTGGGGCGCGCGCCTTGACGGCGTCTACATGATCGGGTCGGGCTCCCGGGCCAGGTCCGCCGCGCCCACGAGGCCCGCCTTGTTGCCCAGTTCCGCCGCGCGGACCTCGGCCACCGGGCGCCAGTTGCCGCCGACCAGCCAGCGCTTGTAGGACTTGCGGATCGGGCCGAGGACCAGTTCGCCCTCGTCGGAGAGGCCGCCGCCGACGATGAACGCGGAGGGGTCGAAGAGGGAGGCCAGGTCGGCGAGGCCCGCGCCGACCCAGCGGGCCAGTTCGCGGTAGGAGTCGACGGCGACCCGGTCGCCCTGGCGGGCGGCCATGGAGATGTGCTTGCCCTCGATGCCGTCGGGCGTGCCGTTGCCGAGGCCGAGCAGGGTCTCGGCGTTCTCGGGGGTGGCGTTGGCGCGCTGCCTGGCGTACCTCACCAGGGCCCGGCCCGAGGCGTACTGCTCCCAGCAGCCCTGGGAGCCGCAGCCGCACAGCAGGCCGTCAGGCACCATGCGGATGTGGCCGAACTCGGCGGCCACGCCGAAGTGCCCGCGGCGCAGCTTGTTGCCGATGATGATGCCGCCGCCGAGGCCGGTGCCCAGCGTGATGCAGATGACGTTGCGGTGGCCCTTGCCGGCACCGAACTTGTACTCGCCCCACGCCGCGGCGTTCGCGTCGTTCTCCACGACCACCGGGAGGCCCACACGGGCCTCGACCTTCTCCTTGAGCGGCTCGTTGCGCCAGTGGATGTTGGGCGCGAAGTAGACCTCGGAGCGCTGCCGGTTCACGTAGCCGGCGGCGCCGATGCCCACGCCGACGATGTCGTGACCGACGCGGGCGCCGTCCACCGCCGAGGCGATGGCGTCCACGATGCCCTCAGCCGTGCCCGGGGTCGGCACCTTGTGGGTCGAGAGGATGTTGCCTTCCTCATCGACCACGCCGGCCGCGATCTTCGTGCCGCCGATGTCGACGCCGATGGTGAGTCCCATGAATCCCTCAGTTTCGGTCGAGCCCCGCTACGGCCAACGGTACCCGAGCCCATGCCCCCGGCTTCGCTGTCGTCCGCACGGTGGGCACCCCGGGCGACCGCACCGGGCCCGCCGCTCGGCGGGGGCCGGGGGCTCAGTCCAGGTCGATGTGCTCCCCGGGACCGGTGTCGTCGCCGCCGTCCCGGCGTCCGCCCTGGTCACGGGGGTCGTCCTGGTCGTCGCGGCCGGTCCAGCGGCGCTCCTGGGCCTGGACGGCGGAGCGGTAGGCGGCGAGCAGTTCGTTCCCGGCCGCCGCCAGGTGGTCGAAGACGTCCGGGTTGCGTTCGATGACGGGTTCCACGGCGTCCTTGGCCTGCTGGACGACCTGCCGGACGACCTGCTGGGCGGCGGGCCCCGCGACCGCGCCGAGCAGCGGGGACTGGACGCCGGACAGTTTCTCCGCGACGGCGTCGACGAGCTTCTTCAGCTCGTCGGCCGCGGAGCCCGGGGGCGTGCCGTACTCGGTGCGGCGGCGGGCCTTCTCCGCCTGGAGGTCCTCGGCGCACGCGGTGGCCCAGGCGTCGGCGTCGCTCGCCCGCACCTCGTCCGCGGCCTCTTCGCGGGGGGCGCCGGACGGGGAGGGCTCTTCGCTCATGACGGACTCCTGACTACGGTTCGTCCTTACGACGTTACCCGAACGGGCGTACCGCGTTCACGGGCCGGGGCCGGCCGTTCCTCCCGGTCCGTCACCCGCCGGGTCACCGGCTCTGCGGCCACAGCCCGGGGTCGGGTACGAAGCGGATCCGCAGCTCGCCCCCGCGCAGGGCGGCTCCGTCGACGGTGCAGCGGCGCAGCGCGGAGGGCAGCGGGACGATCCGGCGGAACCGCCCCGCCGTGACGACGAGTTCGTCACCGCGCCGGACGAGGTCCAGTTCCTCGCGTATGGCGCCGGGCAGCGGGATCCGCCAGACGAGGACGCCGTCCTCGCCGAGCCGGTCGGTCACGGGCCAGTCGGCCGCGGGGGGCGCCGGCTGCACGCCGGGCACGGCGAGCGCGGTGAGGTCGTCCGTGCCGCGCGGGTCGTGTCCGAGGTGGGCCGCGGTACGGACGTCGTACGACTCCCGCCACTCCTCCAGCGTCTTGCGCTGCTGGGCGACGGGGCCGGCGAGCCAGGTGTCGGGGGACGCCTCGGGCAGGACGCGGTTGGCGATCACGAGGTCGGTGCGCAGACCGCGCAGGGCGAGGCCGAGGCCGGCGGTGCGCAGCGCTTCGGCACCGGCCGGGCCGGGCTCGGCGACCAGGCGTACGACGGTGTCGCGGTCGGCGACGACCGCTTCGACGGCGGCCAGTTCCAGGTCCCAGCGGCCGGCCGTCTCGTAGAGCCACTCGGCGGGCATGGGGACGCCGGCGAGGCGCCCGAGGACGGGACGCAGGGCGCGGGCGGCCTGCCGTTCGGCCGGGAGCAGGCGGCGCAGGTAGCGGCGGAGTTCCTCGGGCAGGGCGAGGAGGGCGACGGCTTGCGGGGCCGGGGGGAGATCGACGACGAGGGTGTCGTACTCCTCCGACAGCGCGGCGTCGCGCAGGGCGCGCAGCAGGACGAGTTCCTCGGCGCCGGGCAGGGGGGTGAGTTCCTCGGGGTCGAGGCGGGAGGCGCCGAGGAGGTCCAGAGCGGTGGAGGCGCGGTCCTGGAGTGCGGTGAGGTCCTTGCGGAAGTCCTGGGCGGCGTCGGGACGCCAGGCGGTGAGCCGGGGGGCGGCCTGGACCGGGGCCGGGCCGGTCGGCACCCCCAGGGCGGCACCGAGGGTGTCCGTGCGGTCGGTGCCGAGGACGAGGGTGCGGGTGCCCTCGGCCGCCGCGGCCAGGGCGGTCGCGGCCGCGAGGGTGGTACGACCGCTGCCGCCGGGGCCGGTGATCAGGATGGTGCGCATGGGGTTGAACGGTACCGGGAGTCCCCGGAGCGCCCGGTGCTGCCGCCGGGTGGCTGCGCGGCCGGGCTACTTGCCCGCTTCCACCCGCTTCTTCAGCCCCGCCAGCGCCCGGTCGATGATGACCTTCTCCGCCTTGCGCTTGATCATGCCGAGCATGGGGATCTTGACGTCCACGGTCAGGACGTACGTGACCTCCGTGCCGCCCGCGCCGGACGGCTTGAGGATGTACGAGCCGTCGAGGGAGCGCAGCATCTGGGACTTCACCAGCGTCCAGGACACCTCGTTCTCGCCGGTCCAGGTGTACCCGAGGACCTGGTCGTCCTTGATCGCGCCCGCGTCCATGACGAGGCGGACCTGCTCGGCGCGGCCCTGGGCGTCGGTCTTGAGGACTTCCGCCTCCTTCACCTCGCCGGTCCAGTCCGGGTAGCGGGCGAAGTCGGAGATGACCGCCATGACGTCGGCCGGGGCGGCCTCGATGGTGATGCTCGAGCTGGTGTGTTCCGCCATCTCCGTGGCTCCTCCAGATGCGGGCCGGTAAGACGTCTTCCTGCGCACGTGTGTGCAGCGTGAAGGCTACCGCGCACGGGGCCCGCGGATCTCACCCGACCTGGGCCGTCCTCACCACTCCAGCGCCCACGGGGTCCCGGTCGACGCGAAGTGCCCCACGTTCACGCACTCCGTCGCCCCGATCCGCATCCTTTTCACCAGCGGCTGATGGACGTGTCCGAAGAGGGAGTAGCGGGGCCGGGTGCGGCGGATGGCGTCCAGCAGGGCCCGGCTGCCGCGCTCGAAGCGGCGGGCGACGGTGTCGTAGACCAGCTCGGGGACCTCGGGCGGGATGTGCGTGCAGAGCACGTCGACCTCGCCGATCGCCTCGATCTTCGCCGCGTACTCCTCGTCGCTGATCTCGTACGGCGTCCGCATCGGTGTGCGCAGGCCGCCGCCGACGAAGCCGAAGACCCGGCCGCCGATCTCGACGCGCTCGCCGTCGAGGACGGTCGTGCCGGGGCCCGCGTACTCCCGCCACAGGGCCGGCATGTCGACGTTGCCGTAGGTGGCGTACGTAGGGGAGGGGAACGCGGCGAACAGTTCGGCGTACTGCTTGCGCACCGCCTTCTCGATCACCGTGGCGCGGTTCTCCTGAAGGCCGGCCCACAGCTCGGCCCCGAGCACCCGGGCCTCCTCGAAGCGGCGGGCGGTGCGCAGCGCGACGAGGCGGTCGGCGTTCTCGACGCCGAAGAGGTCGGGGAAGATGCCGCGCGAGTGGTCGGCGTAGTCGAGGAAGAGGACGAGGTCGCCCAGGCATACCAGGGCGTCGGCGCCCTCGCCGGCCCTGGCCAGGTCGCGGGCGTTGCCGTGCACGTCACTGACCACGTGGACGCGCGTCCGCTGCTTTCCGGCTGGTGTGGGTGCCATGACGATCAAGCGTAGGTCGAGCGCCGCCCTTGTGAACAGTGGCGGCCCTACCTGCGGTTACTGGCCAGTCAGTTAGGCCGTGGACTACTGTGCGCGAAGGAATACCCAACTGTGTGACGCAGCGAACATCTCGACGGGACCCCCTGTCGTAGAAGCCATACCGGCGGGTAACGTCCGGGCAGTCCAGTCGTGCTCTGCATTTCAACAAGTGAATGCGCGAGCACCTCCCCGAGCCTTGGACCGCACCGTCGCAGCACACACCGTCGTGGCGCCGGCGCCCTATGAGGAGCAGCAGTCTTGCGCGAGTTCAGCCTTCCGGCTTTGTACGAGGTCCCTGCGGACGGAAATCTGACCGACATCGTCCGCAGAAACGCCTCGCAGCACCCGGACGTCGCCGTCATCGCCCGCAAGATCGGCGGCAGCTGGCAGGACGTCACCGCCACCGCCTTCCTCGCCGAGGTGCACACGGCGGCGAAGGGGCTGATCGCCGCCGGGGTCCAGCCGGGCGACCGGGTGGGCCTGATGTCCCGCACCCGTTACGAGTGGACGCTGCTGGACTTCGCGATCTGGAGCGCGGGCGCGGTGACCGTGCCGGTGTACGAGACCAGTTCGCCGGAGCAGGTGCAGTGGATCCTCGGCGACTCGGGCGCGACCGCCTGCGTCGTGGAGTCGCAGGCCCACTCGGCCGCGATCGAGTCGGTGCGCGAAAAGCTGCCGGCGCTCAAGCACGTGTGGCAGATCGACGGCGGCGGCATCGACGAGCTGGGCCGGCTCGGCCAGGACGTCACCGACGAGACGGTCGAGGAGCGCGGCTCGTTCGCCAAGGCCGACGACCCGGCGACGATCGTCTACACCTCCGGCACCACCGGCCGCCCCAAGGGCTGTGTGCTCACCCACCGCAGCTTCTTCGCGGAGTGCGGCAACATCGTGGAGCGACTGCGTCCGCTGTTCCGCACCGGCGAGTGCTCGGTGCTGCTCTTCCTGCCGCTCGCGCACGTCTTCGGCCGGCTGGTGCAGATCGCCCCGATGATGGCGCCGATCAAGCTGGGCACGGTCCCGGACATCAAGGACCTCACCGACGAGCTGGCCGCGTTCCGACCGACGCTGATCCTCGGCGTGCCGCGCGTCTTCGAGAAGGTCTACAACTCGGCGCGCGCCAAGGCCCAGGCCGACGGCAAGGGCAAGATCTTCGACAAGGCCGCCGACACCGCGATCGCCTACAGCAAGGCACTGGACACCCCCTCGGGCCCGTCGTTCGGCCTGAAGATCAAGCACAAGACGTTCGACAAGCTCGTCTACAGCAAGATCCGGGCGGTCCTCGGCGGCCGGGGCGAGTACGCGATCTCCGGCGGCGCCCCGCTCGGTGAGCGCCTCGGGCACTTCTTCCGCGGCATCGGCTTCACGGTCCTGGAGGGCTACGGCCTGACCGAGTCCTGTGCGGCCACCGCCTTCAACCCGTGGGACCGGCAGAAGATCGGCACGGTCGGGCAGCCGCTGCCCGGCTCGGTGGTGCGGATCGCCGACGACGGCGAGGTGCTGCTGCACGGCGAGCATCTGTTCAAGGAGTACTGGAACAACCCGGGCGCGACCGCCGAGGCGCTGGCCGACGGCTGGTTCCACACCGGTGACATCGGGACCCTCGACGA
This sequence comes from Streptomyces qaidamensis, assembly GCF_001611795.1. NCBI lineage: Bacteria > Bacillati > Actinomycetota > Actinomycetes > Kitasatosporales > Streptomycetaceae > Streptomyces > Streptomyces qaidamensis. The sequence goes on from NZ_CP015098.1 coordinate 2,511,637, forward strand.
GGACGGCTACCTTCGGATCACCGGCCGCAAGAAGGAGATCATCGTCACCGCGGGCGGCAAGAACGTCGCCCCGGCCGTGATCGAGGACCGCATCCGGGCGCACGCGCTGGTCGCGGAGTGCATGGTGGTGGGCGACGGGCGGCCGTTCGTGGGCGCGCTCATCACCATCGACGAGGAGTTCCTGGGCCGTTGGTGCTCCGACCACGGCAAGCCGGCCGGTTCCACCGCGGCGTCGCTGAGCGAGGACCCGGATCTGCTGGCCGCGATCCAGGCGGCGATCGACGACGGCAACGCCGCGGTGTCGAAGGCGGAATCGGTGCGGAAGTTCCGCATTCTGTCCTCCCAGTTCACGGAGGATTCGGGCCACCTGACGCCCTCGCTGAAGCTGAAGCGGAACGTGGTGGCGAAGGACTACGCGCACGAGGTCGAGGCGATCTACGCGAAGTGACCCACGGCCGGGTCGGCTATGGCGCGGTGTCCTCGGCGAGGACCCGCGCCATCGTGCGTTCGGCGAGCGCGGTGATGGTCACGAAGGGATTGACCCCGAGCGACCCGGGCACGAGCGAGCCGTCGGTGACGTACAGCCGGGAGTATCCCTTGACCCGCCCGTAGTCGTCCGTCGCCCGGCCCAGCACGCAGCCGCCCAGCGGGTGGTAGGTGAAGTCGTCGGCGAAGACCTTGCTCTTCGAGCCGAACAGGTCGTACCGGTAGATCGTCGCGTTGGCCGCGTTGATCCGGTCGAAGAGCCTCCTGGCCATGGCGACGGAGACCGCGGAGTGGGCGGCCGTCCAGCCTAGCCGGAGCCGGTCCGAGCCGGTGTCGTAGGAGAAGGAGGCCCGTTCCGGGTTCCTGGTGATCGCCAGGTAGAGGCTCACCCAGTGCTCCAGACCCGTCGGCAGCGGGGCGATCTCGGCGAAGACCGGGTTGGCGGTGTTCGCCCAGTCGTCGATGCCCATGACCGGCATGGTCGACTGGTTCGCGCCGACCGTGTCCCACAGGTGGTTGGCCCGGCCGAGCATCACGTTGCCGTTGGTGCCCCAGCCGGCCCCGACACTGGCGTCGAGCGCTGGCAGGGTGCCCGTCTCCCGGGCGCGCAGCAGCAGTTCGGTGGTGCCGAGGCTGCCGCCGCCGAGGAAGAGGTACGTGCAGCCGTACTCCTTGGTCTCGACGACGCGGCCGGTCTCGTCGATGCGGTCGGCGGTCAGGACGTAGGTGCCGTCCGGCGCGCGGCTGATCGCGCGCACTCTCTCCAGGGTGTGGACGGTGACCTTGCCGGTGCCGAGCGCGCCGGCGAGGTACGTTTTGTCGAGGCTGCGCTTGCCGTGGTTGTTGCCGTAGATGACCTCGCCGCCGAGCGCCGACTTCGGGGCGGTGCCGGCCGCCTCGCGCCGCATGTGGCCGAAGTCGTAGACGCTGGGCACGAAGGTGGTCCGCAGGCCGGTCTTCTCGGCGTGCTTGCGGGAGACGCGGGTGAAGCGGTACCACTCCGTCGACTCGAACCAGGCCGGGTCGACGGTGTTCACCCCGAGGGCGGCCCGGGCGCGCGGGAAGAACGTGCCGTACATCTCGCCGGCGTCGACGGTCGGGAACTGTTCGGTGAAGTACGGCCGGGGCGGGGTGACCGCCATGCTGCCGTTGACCAGGGAGCCGCCGCCGACGCCCCGGCCGACGTACACGGACATGTGCTCGAAGTGCACGCGGTCCAGGACGCCCGGATAGCGGCCGATGTCCCGGTTGACGACGTCCAGCCAGAGGAAGGTGCCGAGGGGGGCCTCGGTGCGGTCGCGGAACCACATGGAGCGGTGGTCGGGTGCGCTGGTGGTGCAGAAGACCTTGCCGTCGGGGCCGTCGGTGTTCCAGAGGCGGCCCATCTCCAGGACGATCGTGCGGATGCCGGCCTGGCCGAGACGGAGAGCGGCCACGGCGCCGCCGTAGCCGGAGCCGACGACGATCGCCGGGGCGTTGTCGACTGCGTCGGGCTGGGCGGCTCGGGCGCTTTGGAGGCCGATGCGGGTGAACCCGAGGGCGGCTGCCGTTTGCAGGGCTGCCATGCCGAGGATTTGACGTCTTGTCAGGTGACGATGCGTCAGGTTTGATGTCATGGGCGCAGCATCGGCGGTATTCGGGGTTCCGCCTAGTGGGGTGCCGCGTATTCGTCGTGGGCGGGTGCGGGTTCGCTGGGGCCGGTCGCGCAGTTCCCCGCGCCCCTGAGGGCACCTACAGCAAGTCCCTCAGTTGCTCCGCCAGCAGGTCCCAGCGCCACTTCTCCTCGACCCACTCCCTGCCCCGCTCCCCCATCCTGCGGCGCAGCTCGGCGTCGCCGAGGAGGACGGTGATGCGGTCGGCCGTCTCCTCCGGGTCTCCGCCCCTCACCACCCAGCCCGTCTCGCCGTCCAGGACCGCGTCCGGGGCGCCGCCCGAGTCGCCGGCCACGACCGGGAGGCCCGTCGCGGAGGCCTCCAGGTAGACGATGCCGAGGCCCTCGACGTCCAGGCCGCCGCGACGGGTGCGGCAGGGCATCGCGAAGACGTCGCCGGCGCCGTAGTGGGCGGCCAGCTCGGACCAGGGCACGGCGCCGGTGAAGCGTACGGCGGAGGCGACGCCGGTCTCGTGCGCGAGCCGTCGCAGGTCCTGCTCGTAGGGGCCGCCGCCGACGATCAGCAGGACGGTGTCGGGCTCGGCCGCCAGGATGCGCGGCAAGGCCCGGATCAGCGTGTCCTGACCCTTGCGGCGGACGAGCCGGGAGACGCAGACCACGACCGGGCGGTCCGTCAGGCCCAGCCGCGCCCGCACCTCCTCGCCGCCCGAACCGGGGTGGAAGGTCTTCTCGTCGACCCCGGGCGGCAGCTGCGCCATCCGTGCGGCCGCCTCGGGCGTCAGGGCGGAGGCGATGCGTGAGCGGGTGTACTCGCCGAGGTAGGTGATCGTGTCGGTGGAGTCCCCGATCCTCCGCAGCAGCTGCCGGGCGGCGGGCAGCTGCGCCCAGCCGGCCTCGTGGCCGTGCGTGGTGGCGACCAGCCGCTCGGCGCCCGCGCTTCGCAGGGCCGGTGCCATCAGGCCGAGCGGGGCCGCCGCCCCGAACCACACCGAGGTGCAGCCGTGCTCCCGCAGCAGACCGACGGCCCGCCGGGTGGCAGCCGGCGTGGGCAGCAGCATGGTCGTACGGTCCCGTACGACGGTGAAGGGCTGCTCGGCGTCGAACGCGCGGGTCGCCTCGATGCCCTCCCGGCTCCGCTTCCAGGTCGAGGCGTGGACGACCAGCCGCTGCGGGTCCAGCCGCAGCGCCATGTTGTGCAGGAACGCCTGGATGCCCCCGGGCCGCGGCGGGAAGTCGTTGGTCACGATCAGGGTCTTGCGCACGCCGCCGACCCTACCCAACGGCCCTCGCCGCCGTACGCGCCGGCAGGTATGGCACGCTCACAGCTGACGGGCCCATCACGGCCCCATCAACACGGCGCACGAACGGGCAGGGATCACGTGAAGACGACGGGCACGAGGCGGTCCCTGGCATGGCTGCCGGTGGTCTGGTGTCTCACGAGGCTGTTGCTGCTGCTGTTCGTCCTGAAGGTGTACGTCTTCCCGGGCCCGGACGTCACGAGCGACGTGCACGTGATCTACCGGGGCTGGTACGAGGTCCTCAGCACCGGAACGTTCCCGCTGCGCGACGTCACCTGGCAGTACCCGCCCGCCGCCGCACTCGCGATCCTCTCCCCCGGCCTGCTGCCCTTCCTGGACTACGGGACCGCGTTCTTCGTGCTGGTCTGCGTCACCGACCTGGCCGTGCTGGCCCTGATGACGTACGCCGGACGCCGCCCGGGCCGTTCGCTGCGCGGCTCCTGGGTGTGGGTGATCGGCGTACCGCTGCTCGGCCCGACGGTCTACGCCCGCTACGACGTGATGGTCACGGCGGTGGCGATGGCCGCGCTGCTCGCGGGCTCCCGGCACCCGAAGGCGCTGGGGGCCCTGGCCGCGTTCGGCGCCCTGCTGAAGGTCTGGCCGGCGATGCTGCTGCTGGCCGCCCGGCGCCGCAGCGCCTTGGTGTCGGCCCTGGTGACGGGCATCGTGGTGACGGGGGCGTTCGCAGTGGCCATGCCGGGTGCGTTCGCCTTCCTGACCTTCCAGCGCGACCGGGGCACCGAGGTGGAGTCGCTGGGCGCGCTGGTCTTCCATGTCGCCCGGCACTTCGGCTGGCAGGGCGAGGTGAAGCTGAACTACGGCTCGATCGAGTTCCTCGGGCCGTACGTGAGCGAGGTGAGCACGGGCGCCCTGTTCCTGACCGGGGCGGCCTTCGGCTGGCTGGTGCTGTGGCGGCTGCTGGCCCGGCGCTTCGAGGAGCACACACTCGCCGACGCGGCCTTCGTGGCGGTGCTGATGTTCACCACCACCAGCCGGGTGATCAGCCCGCAGTACTTGGTGTGGCTGGTCGGGCTGGCGGCGGTGTGCCTGTACTTCCCCGGGAGCCGGATGCGGCTGCCGGTCGTCCTGGTGCTGGTGGCGTGCTTCGTGACGGTGCTGGAGTTCCCGTTCTACTTCGCCAACGTCGTCGCCAGCGACGGCCTCGGCCTCACCCTGCTGTTCCTGCGCAACGGCCTCCTGGTGGCCGCCGCGCTGCTCGGTGCCCGTGCCCTGTGGCGTGCGGCGGTGCCGCGTACCCTCCCCGCTCCCGTGCCCGCTCAGCCCGTCCGCACCGACGAGACCCCCGTCTCCTCCTGAGCCGGGTCCCGCCGGAACAGCAGCCCCGCCGACGCACCCTGCACGGCCGCCGCGAGCGCCATCGCGAGACACACTCCGGGCAGCCCGAGCCCCGTGAGGGCGTATGCCAGTCCCAGCTGGACGGCCGTCCCGATCACGGTCACCCGCAGCAGCACCGGGGCCCGCCCACTGCCCTCGAAGACCCCGCCGAGCGCGATGAGACAGCCCAGCAGCACCAGGTAGGGCCCGACGCAGCGCAGGAACAGCACGCCCTCGCCCGCGACCTGGGGCCCGGCGCCGAAGGTGGCCATGATCCAGGGGGCGGTGACGGCCAGGAGCACGGCCGCGGCGAGTCCGACGGTGCCGGAGAGGAGCACGGCCTGCCGCCCGATCTCCCGCCGGGCGTCCTGGCCGGCGCCCCGCGTGTGCGCGGTGTGGATGGAGGCGGCCTGCCGGACGGCGTAGAAGGCCATGGTCGCCACGTACATGACCTTGTAGGCGATCGCGTAGGCCGCCACCGCCGTCACCCCGAGCCGCGCCACGATCGCGACCAGGACCAGGGCGCCGGTCTGGCGCACGGTGAAGTCGGCGGACATGGGCAGGCCGGTCCGCAGCGTGCGCCGCAGGGAGACGTCCAGGGACTCGCCCGGTTCGGCCCGGCGGGCCGTGCGCAGGAGGGTGGAGCGCCGCAGCGCGACGAGTCCGATTCCGAGCGCCGCACACCGGGACAGCACCGTCGCGGCGGCGGCGCCCCGGACGCCGTAGAGGTGGATGAAGAGCGGGTCGAGGGCCAGGATCAGGCCGCCTGCCAGCAGGGCGAGGCGCATCGGGGTGCGGGTGTCGCCGGTGCCCTTGAGGATGCCGTCGACGAGCTGCTGGGCGAAGAAGACGGCCAGGCCCGGCATGGAGAGCGTGAAGTAGGCGACGGCGAGCGGGAGGGCGGCGCTGTCGGCCCCGCCCAGCACCAGCCGGGCGAGCGGTTCGCGCCCCAGCAGGCCGCAGGCCACCACCACCGGTGTCACCAGCGCCCACAGCGCCCATCCGCCGCGCACCGCGGCCCGTACGGCGGCGGCGTCGCGGGCACCCCGGGCGTGGGCGACCAGGACGGTCGTGCCGGAGCCGAAGACCAGGGCGATACCGAGCAGCACGTTCTCCGTGGTGGTCGCCACGGCGACGGCGGCCACGGCCGGTCCGCCCAGCCGGGCGACCCAGACGGTGTTGATGATCCCGGCGGCGACGGAGGCGAGGAGCGAGAAGTAGACGGGCCGGGCGAGCAGCATGAGCTGTTCGCGGTGGGCGTTCACGGTGACGGTCCCCCTGAGTCCTGATGAACCGCGATGCGGCAATACCTCGTCCGCGCCGACGCGATCCGAGCGCATCTATTCGATGTAGCTCGGATCGAGGTATCTCGGTAAGAGGTAGCATGCGTTCTGACCCGCCCGCAAGGAGGACCATGCTGGAGCTGTCGATCCTGGGCTTCCTGGCCGAGGAGCCTCTGCACGGCTACGAGTTGAAGGACCGCATCACAGCGCTGACCGGGCATGTCCGTCCGGTCAGCGACGGCGCGCTCTACCCGGCGATCACCCGGCTGACCGCGAAGGGCCTGCTCGACCAGCGCACCGAGCCGGGCGCGAGCGCGGCCCCGCGCCGGATCCTCGCCCTCACCGCCGAGGGCCGGGAGGAGCTGCTGGCACGTCTGCGCGACCCGAAGCAGACGGAGATCACCGACCACGTCCGCTTCAACACGGTCCTCGCCTTCCTGCGCCACCTGGCCGACCGGCACGAGCAGGCCGCGGTGCTGCGCCGCCGGCTGGACTTCCTTCAGACGCCGACGAGCTTCTTCTACGACTCCGGCAAGCCGGTCCGCGCCGAGGAGGCGGACGACCTGTTCCGCCAGGGCATGCTGCGCGTGGCCCGGGCGACGGGCGAGGCCGAACGGGCCTGGCTGCGGGAGGCCATCGAGCTGCTCGACCGGCCGGAGTGAGGCCGCGGACGGTCCGGGTCCAGCGTCACCCGGTGGCCGGCGGACACGAAGACCGGCTTGACGCCGTCCCGGGAGCGCAGTCCGGCGATCCAGGCGAGCCCGGCCAGCACGGCGAGGATCAGCCCTTACCGCCGCGGCCCCGCCCACGGCGACCGGCACCTCCGGGTCAGCCCAGCTGATCCCGCAGATAGGCCCGCCACTGCTCCGTGAAGGCCTCGGGCGTGGTCCCCAGCACCTTCCGCATCGCGTCCTCCACCGCCCCGGGCCGCTCCCGGTGCTCCCCGACGGCCCGGTAGAAGTCTCGCAGCCGGGCCTCGCCCCAGTGGTCGGCGATCAGCCGGCACGCCGTCCAGCCGCTCTCGTAGGAGCGGGCCAGGCGGCTCGCGTCGCCGGTGAAGCCGAAGTCCTCGTCGTCCGGGAGCGCGCTGGGGGCCCGGCCCGCACCGACCGCCCGGGACAGTTCGGGCGCGGCCTCGGCGGGGGTGCGGCCGGTGTCGCGGTAGCCGACCCAGTCGGCGTACCCCTCGGACAGCCACAAGGGCGTGGCGGCCGTGGTGCGGGCGCGGGTGGCGACATGGGTGGTCTCGTGGGTGACGACGACCTGCTCGCCGAGACCGCCGAGGAGCGCGAACGCGTCCGGGTTGACGACGATCCGGTCCGCCGACGCCCGGTCCCGCGCACCCGTCTCGCCGGTGGTGACCGCCGCGATCCCGCGGTAGGAGGAGGCGGGCGAGCCGAGCAGCCCCGCCATCCCCTCCAGCGACCTCGGTACGAGCACGACGACCCGCCGGCTCCATTGCGTGCCCCAGGCGTCCGACACGGCGGGCACGGCACGGTCGGCCAGGTCCGCGAAGTCCCGCAGCGCCCGGCCGGACTGCCCGACGCCGAGCACGAGGCTGTACCGGCCCCGGACGAGGTGCACCGCCCCCTGGTCCCAGAGCTGCTGCGCGGACTTCTTCGCGGGCCGGTCGGTGTCGACGGACCACTTCCCGTCCGCGCCCCGGCTCAGCCGCAGGGTGCGCCCGGAGGTCACCGGCGCCCGGTCGTATCCGGCGACGCGGTAGCGCAGTTCGGCGTCGGCGGTGGCCGTGTCGCCGGTGCGGCGCAGTCCGGTCACCCGGTACGACCAGGCGGCCACGGGCACCGCGCGCAGTCTGGCGAAATCCGTCCCCCTGCCCGTCCGTTCGTAGGCCCGCTCGTCGCGGTCGAGGACGGCTGCGGCCCGCCGGTCCAGAAGCCGCTGGACGTCGGCGGTGGCACGGTCGGCCGCAGGCCGCCCGCCGCACCCGGTCAGGGCGACGAGCAGCACGACGAGCGCCACGAGCACGGACCCCGACCTTCGACCAGCCACGTTCCCGATCGTACGGGCGCCGGGCCGCCCCGGTCAGACCCTGGTGACCGACGAGACGGGCATCATCCCGACCGGGTCGTAGCGCACGGGCGCGCCGGGGTAGGGCGCGTGGATGACCTGGCCGTTGCCCATGTACATCCCGACGTGGCTGGCGTCGCCCCGGTAGACGACCAGGTCACCGGGACGCGCCTCGGACAGCGGGATCTGCCGGCCGGCGTACCGCTGGGCCTGCGAGGTGCGCGGCAGGGAGACCCCGGCCTGCGCGTACGACCACTGCATCAGGCCCGAACAGTCGAAGCCGGAAGGTCCGTTGGCGCCCCAGACGTAGGGCTTGCCGAGCGCGCTGCGGGCGGCGGCGACGGCGGCCGACCCGCGTCCCGAGGCGGCGGTGGCGCTGCCGATGCCGGGCAGGTCGCCGCGGCCGGAGCGGGAGGACCGGCCGTAGGCGTCGCGCTCGGACTCCGGCAGGGAGTTGAGCAGCCGCCGGGCCGTGGCGAGCTTCCGCTCGACGGCCTTCTTGTGCGCGGCGACGGCCTTGCGGCTCCGGTCCAGTTCGCGGAGCTTCCCGGCGGCCTCCTCGCGGTCCTGGGCGAGTTCGCGCATGGCGTGCCGGAGTTCCCTCAGCTCACCGGCCTGGTGGGCGGTGAGGCGGTCGAGCCGGGACGCGTGGTCGAGGTAGTCGTCCGGGTCGTCGGAGAACAGCAGGGCGAGGGACGGGTCGATGCCGCCCTCGCGGTACTGGGCGCCGGCCAGCGAACCGAGGGAGTCGCGCAGGGTGTTGACGCGCTGCTGCCCGCGGGCGATGCGGTCCCGGGCGATGCCGACCTCGTCGCGCAGTTCGTCGGCGCGTTCGTCGGCCGCGTTGTACGCCTCGGTCGCCTTCTCGGCCTGCTCGTAGAGCCGGTCCACCGTGGCCCGGGTGTCGTCGTACGGTGTGGCGGCGGCCGGTACCACGGCCACGGCGGCGGCCGCGACGGACAGGAAGCCGACCGCGGCACCGGCGCCCCGGTCGAACCCGGACGGTGCAAGGCGGCGATGAGACCCCACGGGAAGCCGCTCTCCTTCCGCTGGCGGACTTGGAACGCGGCAGACAGTAGCCCCGCGACAGGGGGCCGCCAACGACCATCCGTGGGTATCCAGCGCGGCGCCCCGCCGCTGACGCAGGTCAATGGCGGGGCGAGGGCTCACTCGGGCTGTCGTGATTCGCCCGAACGGCGGACACGGTGTCCTGATCTTGAGGACGTAGGGAGCCGCCGGGGGGCGGCGACGGGGGCCGGGATCAGACCCGGACGCCGAACATGAACGGGCCGCCGATGGTGTTCATCGACTCGTAGCGGACGACCGTGCCGGTGCGCGGGGCGTGGATGATCTGCCCGTTGCCGGCGTAGAGGCCCACGTGGTGCAGGTCGTTGAAGAAGAAGACCAAGTCGCCGACCTTGAGCTGGCTGACCGAGTAGATCTTGGTGCCGGCCCCGGTCTGTGCCTCGGAGGTGCGCGGGATCTGGACGCCGGCCGCGGCGTACGCCCGGGAGGTGAGGCCGGAGCAGTCGTAGGAGCTCATGCCGGTGGCGCCGTAGACGTAGGGCTTGCCGAGCTGGCTCTGGGCGAAGGCGAAGGCGGCGGCGGCGCGGCCCGAGCCGGGCGGGACGTCGGCGGTGAGGGCGTCGCGCTCGGCGGTCCGGCTGGCGCGGTTCTGCTCGGCGGTCAGTTCGGCCTTCTGGGCCGCGGTGAGGCTGTTGAGCAGCTTCTGCGCGGAGGAGAGCTTGCCCTGGACTTCCTTCTTCTTCTTGCCGAGTTCGGTCCGGGTGGAGGCGAGGTCCTTGAGCTTCTCGGAGGCCTCGGCGCGCTCCTGGGCGAGTTCGCGCTGCTTCTCCTGGACCTTCTTCAGCGCCTCGACCTGCTGGCTGCTCAGCTGGTCGAGGGTGGAGGCCTTGTCCAGGTAGTCCTCCGGGTTCGCGGAGAGGAACAGCTGGACGGAGGGGTCGATGGAGCCGGTGCGGTACTGCGAGGCGGCGGCGAGGCCCAGGCTGTCGCGGAGCTCGTTGAGCTCCTCCTGGCCGCGGGCCACGTTGTCCTGGATGGTGGAGATCTCCTTCTGGAGCTTCTCCTGCTTCTCCTTGGCCCCGTTGTACTTCTCGGTGGCCTGCTCCGCCTCTTCGTAGAGCTTGTCGACCTTGGCCTTGACCTCGTCCTTGCTCGGCTTCTCGCTGGGGGCGGCGTTGGCGGCCTGCGAGCTGAAGGCGACGGCAGCGGCGGCGGCGGTGGTCAGCACGGTCACACGTGCGCGGCTCGGCTGCTTGGGACGACGGTGGGACGCCACGGGTGAAAAGCTCCTTCTCAGCCCCTCCGCCGTCTCTCCCGATGAGTGATCACCCGAGCGGAGGTTTCGGCCCGACCCTAGTGACCTTCCTGTGATCAGTTCAAATCCTCAGATGAAAAATCGCGTCACGGTAGGCCAACTTTTCCTCAGGACTCACGGGCGGTGAGCCTCATTTGACGCACCGTGGCCCACAGGTCACATCAATTCAGGCATCAAGCCCGGACGTTACGTATGGGGCGTACGTCTCCTAGGACCGCGAAAGGCGCTTGAGGAGCATCGCCGAGGCCACCGGGCGGGCACCGGCGCGGGCGACGCCGTCGGCGACCTCGCGGTCGGTGGAGGCCACGATGACCGGGCGGCCCGGGGGTTCGGCACGCACCAGCTGGCGGATCAGCTCGTCGGCGGTGACGCCCGGCTTCGAGAAGAGCACCCGGACGCCGCGCGGCGGCGCGAGCAGCACCGGCGCGGCGAGTTCTGCGCCGTCGAAGACGCAGGTCACCTCGGCGCCGCTCTGCGCGGCCAGTTGGGAGAGCTGCCCGAGCAGCCTGAGGCGCTGCTTCTCCAGCGGCATCTGCGGATAGCCGGTCTTGGTGACGTTGTAGCCGTCGACGACGAGATGGGCCTGCGGCAGCGCCAGCAGCTGGTCGAGGACCTGCGGGTCGTGCTCGGACAGGGCGCGGGCGGCGATGTCCTTCGGGGACATCCGGCCCGGCTCGACGGCGTCGACGGTCTCGGCGGGGCGCACCGACACCGGGGGCAGGGCCAGTTCGCGGCGGAGCCCCTGGGTGGCGTCCAGCAGAGTGTCCAGCAGCAGCCGGACCCGCATGTCCTCGACGCTGCGGCCCTCGCGGGCGGCCCGGCGCGCGGCCTCCAGGGCGGCCTCGGTCTCGCCCAGCCGGGACTTGAGCCGCCGGGTCTCGCTCTCGGCGGCGGAGACCTGGGCGTGCCCCTCGGCGCGGACGGCCTCGATCTCGCCCTGCGCCTTGCGCAGGGCGGCCTCACCACGCTTGACGTCGCTGAGGGCGGCGCGCAGCTTGCGGTGCAGCGACTCGGTTTCCTTCTTGGCCGATTCCAGTTCCGTGCGCAGCCGCTCGGTCTCGGCCCGGGTATGGTCGCGGGCCCGGTCCAGTTCGGCGCGCAGCCGCTCCAGCTCGGCCCGGCCCTCCTCGTCGGCGCGCTCGGCGTCGACCCGCTGGGCCTCCTCGCCGGCGGCGGTCACCTGCTTCACCCAGCCGGCGGGCCGCAGTACGTAGGCCGCGGCCGCCACGTCGAGCGGGTCCGCGGCCGGGGGCGGGGAGCCTGAGTCCAGGGCACCGGTCAGTTCCGGCTGGGCCTCTCTGAGCTTCTCCCCGATGCGCTGCCGGAACAGCGGATCGGTCTCCAGCGCGGCCGCCATCGCGTTGCCGGCGAACTTCGCCCGGCGGTTCGGTGCGAACCGGGCGTACTGCCGGAGCTGCGCGGGCAGCTCACCGACCGTCAGCGCGCCGAAGCCGTCGGAGACGATCTGCACCACCCTGCGGCGCACGCCGTCGGGCAGCGGACGGTCGAGCACCTCGGCGGCGCCGTCGTCCGGCCCCCCGCCCGTGGTCTCCACCATCCTTCACACCCCAATGTCTGAGCGGGGCCCGCTCCCGTCAGGAGCCGGCGCCCGGCCTGTCCACGAGTTCCACCTGGTCCACCGCGTTGCACCAGCGACAGCGCACCGACTCGATGGTCTCACTGAGCACCTCACGCTCCTCGACCTTCGGCTCTCCGGCCAGGTCGAGGTGAACGTATTCGACGACCTTCGCCGAGCGGGTCACGTCGAACCTCGTGAGGTTGCCGCAGAGGGTGCAGCGCCACCGCGTCTCAGCGGTCGGCAGGGGAACCGTCATCGTGACCTGTTCTCTTTCCTTCTAGTGTCCGCGACGCGACCGGCATCCCCGGTGCGTGTGGCTCGTAACCCTACGGCCTGGCGGGTACCCGCCGCCCGCGCGTCCACGGCGGCGAGGCGGTCTGGGTGGTTGCGTCCGGTTACGTCATGCTCTGTGTTCATGATCCGCAAGTGGAGTGCGTCGCTCGTCCGGGCCGGCAGGGCGGCCCGGGGATCGTCGGCGCCGGTGACATACTCACTGATCGCCCTGTGCTGCCTGGCCTTCCTGGCCGGGCCCGCCTCGGGCCTGAATCCGGCGTACGCCACGGGCGACGAACTGCTCGCCGTGCAGCGGGCCTACTTCCGGCGCTGGGGCGTGATTCCCGCAGAACTGTTCGAAGGGTCCGCGGGTTCGGCCCTCACCCCCGCCACCGCGCTGTTCGTCCACGGCAGCTGGGTGCACCTGCTCGGCAACATGCTCTTCCTCTACGTCTTCGGGGCGATGACCGAGGAGCGGATGGGCCGACTGCAGTTCACCCTGTTCTACGTCGGCTGCGGCTACCTGGCCCTGCTGGGTTACGCCGTCGCCAACGCGGACTCCGAGCAGTCCCTGGTCGGTGCATCGGGGGCGATCTCCGCGGTCCTCGGTGCGTTCCTGTACCTGTTCCCCCGTGCCCGGGTGACCAGTCTCCTGCCGTTCCTCTTCTTCCTGCCGGTGCGCTTCCCGGCGTGGGTGGTGCTGCCGTTCTGGGCGGCACTGCAGTGGCTGGCGGCGGGGCGGGCCTCGGACGGGCCGGGGGTGGCCTATCTCGCCCACCTGATCGGGTTCGGTCTGGGCTTCGGCTATGCGTCGGTCCGCTACGGCCGTCCCACCAGCCCTACTAGAGTGAAGGCCGCCCCTGCTCCGGCCCCCGAGGGAGAGAACCAGCCGTGATCACCGCGATCGTCCTCATCAAGACCAGCGTGGACCGGATCCCCGAGATCGCCGAGTCGATCGCGGCGCTGGACAGCGTCAGCGAGGTCTTCTCCGTCACGGGCACCTACGACCTGATCGCGATGGTCCGGGTCAAGGAGCACGAGGACCTGGCCGAGGTCATCCCGGGCCGGATCAGCAAGATCCCCGGGGTGGAGGGGACCGACACGCACGTGGCGTTCCGCACGTACTCCCAGCACGACCTGGAGGCGGCGTTCGCGATCGGGCTGGACAACTAGCAGGCGTGTCCCGCCCGCCGGGTCCCGGATGAGGAGTTCTTCATCCGGGCTTCATCCCGCTCCCCGGATTCCGTCCGCAGGATCGGGCCCATGGTTTTCTCTCGCCGGATGGCGGCCCTGTCCGCCGTCGTGCTGATCCCGCTGGGCATCGCCGCGACCAGCTACGCACTCGCGGACAGCCCCGAGTCGCCCAGGGTGCCCTCCCAGCAGGTCGAGCTGGACCACGGCTCGCCCACGCCCACCTCCACCCTCCGGCCCCCCTCCCAGAAGGCCACACCGCCCGGCGTCACACCGGGTGACGAGGTCGTCTCACGGCCTCCGGTGACCGACAGCTCAGCGGGTGACGATGACGACGACGACCACGGCCAGGGCACCTCGGACGACGGACCGGGCGACGACGACGGCCCCGGCTCCGACGGCTGACACCGGCCGCCGGCGGGTCTCCGCCCGGGTCCGGATCCTGCTGTGGCTGCTGCTCGTGATGGCTCTCGCGCTCGCCTCGGTGGCCATGACCACCCGCTCGTTCCTGCTGCGGGATGTCGACCACCGCATCAACCGCCTGCTCACCCAGGAGACCGGCGAGTTCGCGAACTTCGAGGAGCGCGGCGGGGACCCGCGGACCGGCCGCCCGTTCACCGACGCGGACCGGCTGCTGACGGTGTTCCTGGAGCGGCAGTACCCCGACGCGGACGAGGAGCTGATCGGCCTGGTCGGCCGGACGGGCGCCGGCCCGCGGCAGATCCGCCAGCCGCACGACCTGCCCGTCGCCCTGCCCCTGCACGAGGACCCCGGGGCCCGGGCCCGCATCTTCGGCTCGCCCGACTCCTCCGGCGTGCTCGACCGGCCGCAGGGCGAGATCCGGTGGGCGAAGGTCACCGTGGCCCAGCCGGGCCGGGCGCCGGACGCCGCGTTCGTCGTGGCGTTCCACCCGGAGCGCGAGCAGGCCCGGGTCAACAGCGTGTTCCGCACGCTGCTCGTCATCTCCGGAGTGGCCCTGCTGCTGACCGTCGGCATCGCCTGGGCGGTCGCCGGACGGATCCTCAAACCGGTGCGGGTGGTGCGCGCCGCGGCGGCGCAGCTGACCGAGCAGGATCTCACCCGCCGGATCCCGGTGCACGGCCACGACGACATAGCGGCGCTCGCCGAGACGTTCAACGGCATGCTCGACCGGCTGGAGCGGGCCTTCGCCGCACAGCGGGAGTTCGTCGACGACGCCGGCCACGAACTGCGCACCCCCATCACCATCGTGCGCGGGCACCTGGAGGTCATGGGCGACGACCCGGCCGAACGTGAGGAGACCGTCCGGCTGGTCACCGACGAGCTGGACCGGATGAGCCGCATCGTCGAGGACCTGCTGCTGCTCGCCAAGGCCGAACGCCCCGACTTCGTCTCCCCCGAGCCGTTCCAGGTCGCCGAACTCACCGCCGACGTCTACGTCAAGGCCCGCACCCTGGGCGAACGCGACTGGCGGCTCGACGGGGTCGCCGACCTGGAGGCCGAACTGGATCCGCAGCGGATCACCCAGGCCATGGTGCAGCTCGCGCAGAACGCCGTGCAGCACACCACGCCCGGGCAGACCATCCGCATCGGCTCCCGCACCGACGGCCCGGACCTGGAGCTGTACGTGGCCGACTCGGGGCCCGGTGTGCAGCCGCAGGACGCCGAGGTGATCTTCGAACGCTTCCGGCGCGGCACGGCCCGCCGGGGTGCCCGGGGCTCCGGCGCCGGACTCGGGCTGTCCATCGTCAAGGCGATCGCCGAGGGGCACCGGGGCCGGGTCCGGCTGCACGGCACACCCGGGGGCGGCGCCACCTTCGCCCTCGTCCTGAACGCACCCCGGGCACCGGAAGGGGACCCCACGTGAACCGCATCCTCATCGTCGAGGACGAGGAGCGCATCGCCTCCTTCGTGGAGAAGGGCCTGCGCTCCAACGGCTTCACCACGACCGTCGTCACCGACGGCGACGCGGGCTACGAGTACGCCCTGACCGGCGGTTTCGACCTCGTCGTCCTGGACATCGGGCTGCCCGGCCGGGACGGCTTCACGATCCTGCGGGAGCTGCGCGAGGCCCGGGTGTCGGTGCCGGTGATCGTGCTGACCGCGCGGGACTCCGTACGGGACACGGTGGCCGGCCTGGAGGGCGGCGCCGACGACTGGATGACCAAGCCGTTCCGGTTCGAGGAGCTGCTCGCCCGGGTGCGGCTGCGACTGCGGACGGCTGCGCGGGCGCCGGAGGTGACGGTGCTCAGGTCGGGCTCCCTGAGCCTCGATCTGCGGACGCGGCGTGCCCGCTCCGGGGAGCGGACAGTCGACCTGACGGCTCGTGAGTTCGTGCTGCTGGAACTCTTCCTGCGGCATCCCGGGCAGGTGCTCTCCCGGGAGCAGATCCTGTCCCACGTGTGGGGCTACGACTTCGATCCGGGGTCCAACATCGTGGACGTGTACGTGCGGACGCTGCGGAAGAAGCTGGGGGCGGAGCGGGTGGAGACGGTGCGGGGGATGGGGTATCGGCTGCCGTAGTGCCGCTTGGGCGCCGTTGCCGGGTGCGGGTTGTCTGTGGCTTGGCGCGCCCACGCGGCGGAGCCGCACATCGATACAGCCCCGCGCCCCTGAGGTACCGCATCTGAAAGTTCCTTCATGTGGACCTCATCGACGACTCACCGCCAGGCAAAATCCTCGATGGTGTGACGCTGAACCTCCGAACCACCACCACCTTGTGTGTCGCCCTGTCCCTATGCGCGCTCCTGGCCGTCTCCACGAACTTCCCGGGCCTCGGTGGTGACGCCCGGGTAACGCTCGTCGTGTTCGTCCTCGCGACCTGCGCCTGGATCGGGACGTCGATCGACGACACGTACATCGCGCTCGGCGCCGGGCTCGCGCTCACGGTGACCGGGGTGATCAGCAGCGACACCCTGTTCGGCACACTCGGTGACGCCACGGTGTGGCTGCTGATCTGCGCGTTCGTACTGGCGGCCGCGGTGAGCCGGACCGGGCTCGCGGGACGGGCGGCGGTGTTCCTGGTGAGCGGGGCGCGTACCGTCCGGCAGCTGGTGCACCTGACGACGGCCGCCCTGGTCGTCACGGCGTTCGCGGTGCCCGCCACCTCCGGCCGGGCCGCGCTCGCGCTGCCGGTGTTCCTCGCCCTCGCCAAGGTCCTGGCCGACCGGAAGCGACTGGTCGTGATGCTTGCCCTGCTGTTTCCGACCGTGATCCTTCTGTCGGCGGTGGCGACGCTGATCGGCGCGGGTGCGCATCTGATCACCGTGTCGGTGTTGTGGGAGACCACCGGACAGCACATCGGCTTCACGCAGTGGCTGCTGCTGGGCCTGCCGCTGGCCATTGCCTCCTCGCACCTGGCCGCGGAGCTGGTGCTGCTGACGACGACCCGGCGCGCGGACCGCACCGGCCCCGTCCACATCACCCCCGAGCAGATCCAGCGGCACAGCGAGCAGCCGGTCACCGGCCCCTGGAGCCAGGCCGAGAAGCGCTGCGTCCTGCTGCTGGCCACCGTGATCGCCCTGTGGTGCAGTGAGCCTCTGCACCACGTGCCGCCGGCCCTGGTCGCGCTGATCGGCGCGGTCGTCGCCGCCTCGCCCGCCCTGGGCACCGTGCGCCTGAAGGACGCGCTGAAGACCGTCCCCTGGCCGCTGCTGCTGTTCATGGCCGCGACGATGGCAATGGGGGTCGCGCTCGCCGACTCGGGAGCGGCGAAGTGGCTGGTCTCCGGGCTGCCGGCCGGCGCGTCCCCGATGGTGTTCCTGACGATCGTGATCACCGTCAGCACGGCGGCGCACCTGGTTCTGCAGTCCCGCTCGGCCCGCTCGTCGGTGCTGGTGCCGCTGGTCGTGGCGGCCGCCGCCGGCGTCGGGGTCAACCCGGTCGCCGCCGCCCTCGCCTCGACCGCCGCCGCGGGCTTCTGCCACACCCTGCCCGCCTCGGCCAAGCCGGTCACGCTCTTCGCACAGATCCCCGGCACCCCGACCTACACCCCGCGCGACCTGCTGCGGCTGTCCGTCGTCCTGGCACCGCTGACCGCCGTGCTCGTCCTGTTCTTCGCCGTCGCGGTGTGGCCGCTGCTCGGCGTGTCCGTCACCCGTTGAGGAGCCTTCCGTGCTGAACCGTGTCGTCGTAGCCCCCAGCGGCTTCAAGGAGTCCCTGTCGGCCGAGGCCGCCGCCGACGCCATCGCGGCCGGCGTACGCCGGGTCCTGCCCGGCGCCGACATCGACCTCGTCCCCCTGGTGGACGGCGGCGAGGGCACGGCTCTCGCCCTGGCCGCCGCGACCGGGGGCCGGATCGTCACCACGGCCGCGACCGGCCCGGTCGGGCAGACCATCGCCGCGCACTTCGCCCTCCTCGGCGGCGGGGACACCGCCGTGGTGGAGATGGCGGCGGTCGCGGGCCTCTCCCTCGTCCCGCACGGCCTGCGCGACCCGGGCGCCACGACCACGTACGGCGTCGGCGAGCTGATCCGCTCCGCCCTGGACACGGGCGTCCGGCGGATCCTCGTCGGCTGCGGCGACTCGGGCACCTCGGACGGGGGCGCGGGCGCCCTCCAGGCACTCGGGGCGCGGCTGCTGGACGCCGAGGGGCGCGAACTCCCCCACGGGGGCCGGGAGCTGACGCGCCTGCACCGCATCGACCTCATCGGCCTGGACCCCCGGCTCACGGAGGTGGAGCTGCTCGTCGCCTGCAACCCGTACAACGTGCTGTGCGGCGAGCGGGGCGTGGCCCGGGTCTTCGGTCCGCAGAAGGGCGCGACGCCCGCGCAGGTGGAGGAGCTGTCGGCGGCCCTGGAGAACTGGGCGTTCGTGCTCACCCGTGATGCCGCCGTGCCGGACGGCGACCTGCGCTCCGGGCCCGGTACGGGAGCCTCCGGCGGCCTGGGAGCGGGTCTGGCCGCCCTGGGCGCCCGGCTGCTCCCCCGCTTCGACGTGCTGCTGGACCACCTCGACCTGGACGCCCGGCTGGCCCGCGCCGACCTGGTCGTCACCGCCGAGGGTGCCCTGGACCTCCAGACGCCGCGCGGCAAGGTCCCCGCCGAGGTGGCCCGCCGCGCCAAGCTCTACGGCCGGCCCGTCCTGGCCCTGGCCGGCACGCTCGGCGAGGGCGCGGGCGAGGTGCCGGGCGTGGACGCCTGCCACGGCATCCTGCCCGCCCCGATGGAGTTGGCCGAGGCCCTGCTGCGCGCGAGCGAACTCCTCACGGACGCCACCGAACGCGCCCTGAAGATGATCGTCCTGGGCACCCGGCTGCCGGTTCAGGCGGAGGTGTCCGGCACGCAGCGCCCGTCCTCGGTGCGGTAGTTCCACTTCGCCCCGTCCGTCACGAGCTCCTTCACCGCCCGGACGAACCGCTCCACGTGCTCGTCCGGCGTGCCCGCGCCGAAGCTGACCCGGATGGCGTTGAGCGACTTCTCCCCGGGCGCCGCCTCCGGCGACCCGCACTCGCCCTGCGCCTGCGGGTCGCTGCCGAGCAGCGTGCGCACCAGCGGGTGGGCGCAGAACAGCCCGTCCCGTACGCCGATGCCGTACTCGGCGGACAGGGCGGCGGCGAAGTGCGAGCTGTTCCAGCCCTCGACGACGAAGGAGAGCACGCCGACGCGCGGCGCGTCGTCCCCGAACAGGGACAGGAACCGCACCTGCGGGACGTCGGCGAGCCCCTCCCGCACGGCGCGGACCAGGTGCTGCTCACGGGCGACGAGGGTGTCGAAGCCGGCCTCGGTCAACGCCTTGCAGGCCGAGGCGACGGCGTAGGCGCCGATGACGTTGGGCGACCCGGCCTCGTGACGGGCGGCGCTGTCGTGCCACTCCACCTCCACTCCCCCGTCCTGGCGCCGGCTGACCTTGCGGCTGGCGCCGCCGCCCGCGAGGTACGGCTCGGCCGCGCGCAGCCAGTCGGCCCGCCCGGCCAGGACGCCCGAGCCGAAGGGCGCGTACAGCTTGTGCCCGGAGAAGGCGACCCAGTCGACGTCGAGGTCCGCGACGGACACCGGGTGGTGCGGGGCCAGTTGGGCGGCGTCCAGCACGATCCGCGCACCGTGGGTGTGCGCGGCCGCCGCGAGTTCCCGTACGGGCCACAGCTCGCCGGTGACGTTCGAGGCGCCGGTGACGCACACCAGGGCCGGCCCGTGGCCCCCCTCGATCGACACAGTGCGGTCGGCGAGGGCACGTTCCAGGGTCTCGACGGCCTCGCGGGGGGTACGCGGGGCGTCGAGGCAGGTGACGCGAGCGTTGCGCCAGGGCAGCAGGGCGGCGTGGTGCTCGGTCTCGAAGACGAAGACCTGGCAGTCGGCGGGGAGGGCGGCGGCGAGGAGGTTGAGGGAGTCGGTGGTCGAGCGCGTGAACACGACCTGGTCGCCCTCGCGGCAGCCGAGGAACTCGGCGACGGTCCGGCGGGCGTTCTCGAACAGGTCGGTGGAGAGCTGGGAGAGGTACCCGGCACCGCGGTGGACACTGCCGTAGTACGGCGCGTAGGCGGCGACGTCGTCCCAGACCCGCTGGAGGGCCGGGGCGCTGGCGGCGTAGTCGAGCGCGGCGTAGGTGACCTCGCCGCCGGTCACGAGCGGCACGGTGACATCCCGTCCCAGAACGGGCAACGGTGCACAAACAGACGGGGCGGAGGCAAGGGTGGGGACGGACATGGCGGAACTCCCGTGAGAAGCATGGGGGTGAGAGAAGAAGGGTGTGCGGAGGCGGGGCTCTGCGGCCCTATCGCATTCGCTTGCTCACGGGAGGCTCCTCGACGACCAGGACCCCTGGTATCTCGAGGGGTCCGCGCTTGCCACAGACCTCGCTGCCTGCGGCCTGGTCTTCACCCGGGGCACCCCGCCACGGACGGAGGGTTGCCGGACAGTCGGCCGGGGCCTCATGACTGTCACTCATGACCTGATCAGGAACGTACGCGAAAAGATCGGCGTCCCGCAACCCGAGTCCGGATCGCGGGACGCCGGTCCTTTCGCAGAACGGGATCCGCTACGCGTTGCTCGCGGCCACCCAGCGCTCCAGTGTCCGCTTCGCCGCCCCCGAGTCGATCGACTCGGCCGCCTTCGCCATCCCGGCGCGGATCTGCTCGGCCAGCGGCGCGGCGGTGGGCTCCAGGGCCACCAGTGCCGCCGCCGAGTTCAGCAGGACCGCCTCGCGGACCGGGCCTCTCTCGCCGTCCAGCAGGCGGCGGGCGACCTCGGCGTTGTAGGAGGCGTCGGCGCCGCGCAGCGCCTCGACCGGAACCAGTTCCAGGCCCACGTCACGCGGGTCGAAGGCTTCCTCGGTCACCTGGCCGTGCCGGACGATCCACACCCGGGAGGTGGCCGTGGTGGTCAGCTCGTCGAGGCCGTCGTCGCCCCGGAAGACCAGGGACGAGTTGCCGCGCTCGGCGAAGACTCCCGCGACGATCGGCGCCATGCGCGGGTCCGCCACGCCGACCGCCTGGGCACGGACCCGGGCCGGATTGGTGAGCGGGCCGAGGGCGTTGAACACCGTGCGGATGCCCAACTGGCCGCGGGCCGCGCCCGCGTGCCGCAGCGCCGGATGGAACTTCACCGCGAAGCAGAAGGTGATCCCGGCCTCGTCGGCGACCTGTGCGACGCGGTGCAGCGGCAGCTCCAGGTTGACGCCGAGCTTCTCCAGCACGTCCGAGGCCCCGGACGCCGAGGAGGCGGCCCGGTTGCCGTGCTTGACGACCTTCGCGCCCGTCCCGGCGACGACGATCGAGGACATCGTGGAGATGTTGACCGTCTTCGCGCCGTCACCGCCGGTGCCGACGATGTCGACCGTCGCCCCGGGCACCTCGATCACGTTGGCGTGCTCGTACATCGTGCGGACCAGGCCGTTGATCTCCTCGACGGTCTCGCCCTTGGCGCGCAGCGCGACGACGAACCCGGCGATCTGCGCCTCGGTCGCCTCGCCGCGCATGATCCGGTCCATCGCCCAGGCGGTGTCGTCCGCGCTCAGGTGCCTGCCGTCCAGCAGGCCGTTCAGCAGCCGGGGCCAGGAGCGGCCCGCCGCGGTGTCGCCTCCAGCGGGGGTCACAGCGCTCATAAGCCGCTCCAGGGTCAGGCGTCCCGCACTACGGGACGAGAGTCTCAACGAGGTCCACCCTATCCAGCCCCGGGCATGACGAAGGGCCCCGTCCGGCGATCGGACGAGGCCCCTCGTGTGGCGTGGCGAAGCAGTGATCAGTGGTGGCCGTGGCCGCTCGTGATCTCCCGGTACTCCTCGGCGGTGGGCTTCGGGATCTGGGCGCCCTCGCCGTAGTAGGCGTCGCTGAGCTTGGCGCGCAGCTTCTCGGAGCCCTTCACCTTGCGCTCGACACCGTTCTCGTCGACCGTCGGGCCGATCTCGGCCGGCTGGTACTGCTCGTGCGCCGTGAGCGTGTACATCTGCTCCTGGCTGAGCGGCTCGTGCACCTCGATGAACTCACCGTGCGGCAGGCGCTTGATGATGCCCGACTCGCGGCCGTGCAGCACCTTCTCCTTGTCCCGGCGCTGCAGGCCGAGGCAGATGCGCTTGGTGACGATGAAGGCGAGGACCGGTCCGACGAAGAACCCGATCCGGACGAACCAGGTCACCGCGTTGATCGACAGGTGGAAGTGGGTGGCGACGATGTCGTTGCCACCGCCGATCAGCATGATGACGTAGCCGGTGACCCACGCGACACCGACACCGGTGCGGGTCGGGGCGTTGCGCGGCCGGTCCAGGATGTGGTGCTCGCGCTTGTCCCCGGTGACCCACGACTCGATGAACGGGTAGAGGGCGATGATCCCGAGGAACACACCGAAGAGCACCAGCGGGATGAACACGCCCAGGACGAGTGTGTGGCCCCAGAGGTTGATCTCCCAGCCCGGCATCGCCCGGATCAGGCCTTCGGCGAAGCCCATGTACCAGTCGGGCTGGGCGCCGGTCGACACCTGGTCGGGCCGGTACGGGCCCAGGACCCAGATCGGGTTGATCGTCGCGATCGCGGAGAGGGCCGCGATGAAACCGAAGACCAGGAAGAAGAAGCCTCCGGCCTTGGCCATGTAGACCGGCAGCAGGGGCATGCCGACGACGTTCTTGTTGGTCCGGCCGGGACCCGCGAACTGGGTGTGCTTGTGGTAGAAGACCAGGATCAGGTGGCCGACCACGAGCCCGAGCATGATGCCCGGCAGCAGCAGGATGTGGATCGAGTAGAACCGGGCGATGAAGTCGGTGCCCGGGAACTCCCCGCCGAACAGGAACATCGAGATGTACGTGCCGACGATCGGCACGGACAGGATCGCGCCCTGGGTGAAGCGGACACCGGTGCCGGAGAGCAGGTCGTCCGGGAGCGAGTAGCCGGTGAAACCGGTGAACATGCCCAGGACGAACAGCAGGAAGCCGAACAGCCAGTTGATCTCACGCGGCTTGCGGAACGCGCCGGTGAAGAAGACGCGCATCATGTGCACGAACATGCCGGCGAGGAAGATGATCGCCGCCCAGTGGTGGATCTGCCGGATGAGCAGACCGCCGCGGACGTCGAAGCTGATGTCCAGCGTGGAGGCGAACGCCTCACTCATCAGCACGCCCTGCATGGGGACGTAACTGCCGTGGTACTCCACCTCGTTCATCGACGGGTGGAAGAACAGCGTCAGGTACACACCCGTGAGGATGATGATGATGAAGCTGTAGAGGCAGATCTCACCCAGCATGAAGGACCAGTGGTCCGGGAAGATCTTGCGCATGTTGGCCTTGGCCAGGGAGTAGATCCCGAGGCGGCCGTCGGCCCAGTCGGCGACCCGCTCACCCGCGGGCGCCTTGCGTCGTTCTTGTGCAGTGCTCATCCGCGCTCCCAGAAAGCAGGGCCGACGGGCTCGTCGAAGTCGCCGAGCGCCTCAAGATAGCCCTCGTCGTTCACGCCGATGCGGAGCTGCGGCAGGGCGTGACCGGCGGGACCGAAGATCACTCGGGCACCGTCGGAGAGGTCGAAGGTGGACTGGTGGCAGGGGCAGAGCACGTGATGCGTCTGCTGCTCGTACAGGGAGATCGGGCAACCGACGTGGGTGCAGATCTTCGAGTACGCGACGATGCCCTCGTGCGACCACTCGAGCTCGCGCTTGTCCTTGATGTCCTCCGGCTGGATCCGGACGATCATCAGGGCGGCCTTGGCGATCTCGTTCTGGAACCCGTGGTCGTGCTCCTCCAGGCCCTCGGGCTTGGCGAAGGTCAGCGAACCGACCGCGACATCGGACGGACGCAGCGGCTCGTTCGTGTTCATGTTGACGAGCAGCTTGCCCTTGGACCAGAGCGTGTGGCGGAGCTTCGTGCCGGGCAGCGGACCGAGGTCGCGCAGCAGCACGACGCCGGAGAGCGGCACCAGCGTGAGCGCGCCGAGCATCGTGTTGCGGATCAGCTTGCGGCGGCCGAGCGCGGACTCCTTGGCGCCCTGGTTGAAGTCCGCGAAGACCTTCTCGCGGACCTCGGGCGTCGCCTCGATCGGGTGCCGCTCGTCGGCGACCTCCACGTCCGACATCAGGGTCCGGGCCCAGTGGACGGCGCCCGCGCCGATGCAGAACAGCGCGATGCCGAGCGTCATGCCCAGCGCGAAGTTCAGGGCGCTGATGTGGCCGAGCGGCCAGATGTAGACCGCCTTGTCGACCGGGATCGCCACGAACGAGGCGATGAAGGCGACCGTGGCCAGCATCGACACCGTGAACATCAGGGCGACCGAGCGCTCCGACCGCTTGGCGGCCCGCTCGTCGACGTCCTGGATCCGGTGCTCGTGGGGCGGCAGGCCCGGGTCGGCGAACGGGTGCTTGTCGTCCGCGACGCTCACCGCGTCGTGCCCGTGCTGGTCATGTCCTGCGGACTGCGCGGCAGGCAGGTTCTCTTCTGGAATGTCTTGGCTACTCATGACTTCTTGGCCTTTGCGGTCCGGGCGGCGACCCACACGGCGACGGCGATCAGACCGCCGAGACCGAAGATCCAGCCGAACAGGCCCTCGCTGACCGGCCCGAGGCCACCCAGTGCGAGGCCGCCGGGGCTCTCGGTCTTTTCGCTGTTGACCGCGTCGAGGTACGCGATGATGTCCTTCTTGTTCTTCTCCGACAGTGTGGTGTCGGGGAAGGACGGCATGTTCTGCGGGCCGGTCTGCATGGCCTCGTAGATGTGCTTCGGGGCGACGTCTTCGAGGCTCGGCGCGTACTTGCCGTGTGTCAGCGCACCGCCCTTGCCGGTGAAGTTGTGGCACTGCGCGCAGTTGTTGCGGAACAGCTCACCGCCCTTGGCGATGTCGGCACCCTCGGGGCCGTACTGCTCCTCCGTCGGGATCGACGGGCCGGCGCCCAGCGAGGCGATGTACGCCGCGAGCTGGTCGATCTCGGCCTGCGAGTAGATGTTCTTCTTCTCCGGGACCTGGGGGCCCTGGGAGGTGGCGGCCGGCATACGGCCGGTGGCCACCTGGAAGTCGACGGCCGCGGCGCCCACACCCACCAGGCTCGGCCCGTCGGAGGTGCCCTGACCGCCGGTGCCGTGGCAACTGGCGCAGCCGACGGCGTAGAGCTTCTTGCCCTCCTCGATGGTGAGGGACTGGGCGGTTTCGTCGGCCTGCGCCTTGTCCGCGGGTGCGAACACGGCGTACAGCCCCCCGGTGCATGCCAGCGCGAGGAGTAGGACGACGAGCGCCGCCAGCGGGTGGCGTCGTCGTGCGGAGAGCTTTTTCACGGATTACCCCGGTGTCAGGATCTTCTGCGTCGATGCTTCTGGGATGCGCGCTTCGTCGAGCACGCGCGGATGCGGGCCCTGCTACTTGATCATGTAGATCGTGGCGAAGAGACCGATCCAGACGACATCGACGAAGTGCCAGTAGTAGGACACGACGATCGCGGCCGTCGCCTGCTCGTGGGTGAACCTCCGGGCCGCGTAGGTCCGGCCCAGGACCAGCAGGAAGGCGATGAGTCCGCCCGTCACGTGCAGTCCGTGGAAGCCGGTGGTCAGGTAGAACACCGAGCCGTACGGGTCGGAGGACAGGGACAGGCCCGCCTCCTTGACCAGCTCCGTGTACTCGAAGACCTGACCGCCGATGAAGATCGCACCCATTACGAAGGTGACGATGAACCACATCCGCAGCTTCTTCACGTCACCGCGCTCGGCGGCGAAGACGCCGAGCTGGCAGGTGAGCGAGGAGAGCACCAGGATGGTGGTGTTCGTCGCCGAGAACGGGAAGTTGAGATGGGCAGCCATCTCCTTCCAGTGATCGGGACCCGTCACCGATCGCAGGGTGAAGTACATCGCGAAGAGGGCCGCGAAGAACATCAGCTCGGAACTCAGCCAGATGATCGTTCCGACGCTGGTGAGGTTCGGCCGATTGACCGACGGGTGCGCGTGCCCGGTTTCTACTGTCGTTGCTGTCGCCACGACCGACATTATGTCGGTCGCTTATCCCGCCCTCACTCCGGGGGGTGCCGTTCGGAGTGTCTAAGCCGGTCGTACCGGTGTTGACGTGGTGTTCAAGGGAGTAGCATCCGGCCCAACGGGCCTGTCCTTACGACGCTGACGTCACGGAGGAACAATGCAGCCGACCGCCACGGTGCTGGTCTACAGCGACGACTCCAACACCCGCGAACAGGTGCGGCTCGCCACGGGACGGAGGCCTGCTCCGGACGTTCCCGTGGTCGAGTTCCTGGAGTGTGCGACTCCGGACGCGGTGCTGCGGGAACTGGACCGGGGCGGGATCGACGTCTGTGTGCTGGACGGCGAGGCCGTGCCGAGGGGGGGCATGGGCGTCTGCCGGCAGATCAAGGACGAGGTGTTCGACTGCCCGCCGGTGCTGCTGCTGATCGGGCGGCCCCAGGACGCGTGGCTGGCGACCTGGAGCCGGGCCGAGTCCGCGGTGACCCTGCCGGTGGAGCCGGTGGAGTTCGCCTCCGCGCTGGCTTCTCTGTTGCGGGACAAGGCGGCTCTGAACGCCTAGGGGCTCGGTCCGCCTTGTTCGTCGGCTAGGGGCTCGGTTCGCCTTGTTCGTCGGCGGCTGCGGGCGCGTGGGGGTTGTTCGCGCCCACGCGCCCGCAGCCGCATGTCCGATATAGCCCCGCGCCCTGAGGGACGTGCCCCTGAGGGACGTGCCCTGAGGGCGTCTAGACGCTCTGAGGGCGTAGACGGGCCCTGTCGGCCTCCGTCGGGCCGTCCGGGGTGCCGCCCACGAGTGCGCTGCCGGTGCGCCACTTCGCCCAGTCGAGGTTCCAGTCGCCGAAGCCGTTGCCGAAGGGGGCCATCATGTCGCCGCCGGAGTTGATGACCTTGACGATGTCGCCCTCGCGGACGGTGTCGTAGAACCAGGCGGCGTTCTCGGTGCTCATGCCGGTGCAGCCGTGGCTGACGTTGGCGTAGCCCTGGGAGCCGACGGACCAGGGGGCGGCGTGGACGTACTCGCCGCTGTTGGTGACCCGGACCGAGTGGTGCACGATCAGGTCGTAGAAGTCCGCGGCGCCGATGCTGGCGCTGGTCATGCGGACGGTGCCCTCCTTGGCCAGGACGACCTTGACCCCGTTGCGGGTGTCGTAGCCGGGCATGCCCGTGGTGACCGGTATCTGCCGGACGATCTCGTCGTTCTTGTAGACGGTCATCTGGTGGGCGGCGGCGTCCGTGACGGCTATGAGCTTGTCGGCGGTGGAGAAGGTCAGCGGCTTGGCCTTGCCGCCCCACATCCGGTCGCCGATCTTGATGCCCTGCAGGTTGCTGCGGACCTGGACGGTGGCCTGGGCGGGCCAGTAGTCCTTCGGGCGGTAGTGGAGCTTCTTGTCGTCCACCCAGTGCCACGCGCCGTCCGTGGAGGGCGTCGAGGAGACCTTGAGGGCGCGTTCCACGACGGCTCGCTGGGTCTTGTCCTTGACGGGCTGGCTCAGCTCGGCCGTGACGGGCTGGCCGACTCCGTAGGTGCCCGTCTTGGGCCCGAAGGTGACGTCCAGGCGCTTCTTGGTGGTCGGCTTGCCGGTGTCGAAGGTGACGACCTTGCGGCCGGGTGCCCCGTCCTCGTCCTCGGTGCTCACACGGACCGTGTAGCTGGCGTTTGCGGCGAGCGGGGAGGTGCTGTGCCAGCGGCTGCCGTCGGCGGCGAGTTCGCCCGCCACGTAGCGTCCTGAGGCGTCGTGGGCGGTGACGTCAGTGATGCGCCCGTCGGAGTCCTCTACGACTTCCAGGGGCTTGTCCGGGTCGGCCTTTTTGCGGCCTTCCGAGGGGGCGTTGAAGGAGACCTGGTCCGCCGCGTCGTAGGGGCGGGCGGCCAGCGGGTTGCCGTCCGAGCCGCAGGCGGTGACGCCCGCGCAGAGGGCGATCACCAGCAGCGTGCAGCCGACGACGGTGCGGGGGCGGGATATCACTGTCTGGCTCATGAGCTCACGCTAGGAAGCAACGTCAACAGCGGCACGCCGAGCGACCCGGACGAGTGACACGTATTACGGCAAAAGCAGGGGCCCGGACGCTCCTTGCGGAGTGTCCGGGCCCCTGAAGCGCTCGGCGCGTGTTACTGGGTGCGGTTCTCACCGCGGTAGTACTCGAACACCCAGCCCCAGACACCGATCAGGATGATCGGCAGCGAGAAGTACATCAGCCACCAGCCGATCGCGATCGACAGGAAGGCGAGGGCACCACCGATGGCCAGGGAGAGCGGCTGCCAGCTGTGCGGGCTGAAGAACCCGACCTCGCCGGCGTCGTCCGCGACGTCCGCCTCCTTGTCGTCCTGCGCACCGACATCGACCCGCTTGGCCGTGAAGCCGAGGTAGAAGCCGATCATGATGCACAGGCCGAAGGTCAGGAAGAGGGCCGTGGTGCCGGCCGGCTCCTTCGACCACACGCCATAGACGACCGCCATGACGAGCACGAAGACGCTCAGCCACATGAACATCTTGCCCTGGATCTTCACTTGCCGGCCTCCTTGCCGCCAGCGAGGGCCTTGTCACCGTGGCCCACGTTCTCGAGCTGGTCGAGAGCAGCGATCTCCGGGTGGTGCAGGTCGAACGCCGGGGATTCACTGCGGATCCGCGGCATGGTGATGAAGTTGTGCCGCGGCGGCGGGCAGGAGGTCGCCCACTCCAGGGAGCGGCCGTAGCCCCACGGGTCGTCGACGCCGACCGGCTTGCCGTACTTGGCCGTCTTCCACACGTTGTAGAAGAACGGCAGGATCGACATGCCGAGCAGGAACGAGCTGATCGTCGAGATCGTGTTCAGCGCGGTGAAGCCGTCGGCCGCGAGGTAGTCCGCGTACCGGCGGGGCATGCCCTCGGCGCCCAGCCAGTGCTGGACCAGGAACGTGCCGTGGAAGCCGATGAACAGCGTCCAGAAGGTGATCTTGCCGAGGCGCTCGTCCAGCATCTTGCCGGTCCACTTCGGCCACCAGAAGTGGAAGCCGGAGAACATCGCGAACACCACGGTGCCGAAGACGACGTAGTGGAAGTGGGCCACCACGAAGTACGAGTCGGAGACGTGGAAGTCCATCGGCGGCGAAGCCAGGATGACACCGGTCAGACCACCGAAGGTGAAGGTGATCAGGAAGCCGGTCGCCCAGAGCATCGGTGTCTCGAAGGACAACGAGCCCTTCCACATCGTTCCGATCCAGTTGAAGAACTTCACACCGGTGGGGACGGCGATGAGGAACGTCATGAAGGAGAAGAACGGCAGCAGCACACCGCCGGTGACGTACATGTGGTGCGCCCACACCGTCACCGACAGACCCGCGATGGCGATCGTCGCGCCGATCAGACCGGTGTAACCGAACATCGGCTTACGGGAGAAGACCGGGATGACCTCGGAGATGATGCCGAAGAACGGCAACGCGATGATGTACACCTCTGGATGGCCGAAGAACCAGAAGAGGTGTTGCCACAGCAAGGCGCCGCCGTTGGCGGAGTCGAAGATGTGGGCGCCGAACTTGCGGTCCGCCTCCAGGGCGAACAGGGCCGCGGCCAGGACCGGGAAGGCGAGCAGGACCAGGACACCGGTCAGCAGCACGTTCCAGGTGAAGATCGGCATGCGGAACATCGTCATGCCCGGGGCGCGCATGCAGATGATCGTGGTGATGAAGTTGACCGAGCCGAGGATCGTGCCGAAGCCGGAGAAGGCCAGACCCATGATCCACATGTCGGCGCCGATGCCCGGGGAGCGGACCGCGTCCGAGAGCGGGCTGTAGGCGAACCAGCCGAAGTCGGCCGCGCCCTGCGGGGTGAGGAAGCCGCCCACCGCGATGAGCGAGCCGAACAGGTACAGCCAGTAGGCGAACATGTTCAGCCGCGGGAACGCCACGTCCGGCGCGCCGATCTGCAGCGGCATGATCCAGTTCGCGAAGCCGGCGAACAGCGGCGTCGCGAACATCAGCAGCATGATCGTGCCGTGCATCGTGAACGCCTGGTTGAACTGCTCGTTCGACATGATCTGCAGACCAGGCCGGGCGAGCTCGGCGCGCATGAGCAGCGCCATCACGCCGCCGATGACGAAGAACGCGAACGACGTGGCCAGGTACAGCGTGCCGATCGTCTTGTGGTCCGTCGTCGTCAGCCACTTGACCACGACACTGCCGCGGTTCTGGCGCCTGACCGGCAGCTCGTCCTGGTAGTGGGACCCTGCTGCCGCGGCACCCTGGGGTTCGTTGAGGATGCTCACAGGTTGTTCGTCTCCCGGTTCTTCTCGTGGCTCGTCTGCGCGATGCCGGCAGGAACGTAACCGTTCTGCTGCTTGTCCACGAGGTCCTTGAGGTGCTGCTCGTAGCGCTCGGGGGAGACCACCTTGACGTTGAACAGCATCCGAGAGTGGTCGACGCCGCAGAGCTCGGCGCACTTGCCCAGGAAGGTGCCCTCCTTGTTGGGGGTCACTTCGAAGGCGTTGGTGTGGCCCGGGATGACGTCCTGCTTCATCAGGAACGGCACCACCCAGAAGGAGTGGATGACGTCACGCGAGGTCAGCACGAAGCGGACCGTCTTGCCCTTGGGCAGCCAGAGCGTCGGGCCCGGGTTGTTGGTCTGCGGGTTCCGGGTGCCGGGGGTGCCGCAGTCGTAGACGCCGCCGGCGTTCGCCGGGAAGTCCTTCTTGAAGCGGTCCGGGATCGCGTCCAGTTCCTTCGAGGTCTTGGCGTCCCCGGTGGAACCGGCGACCGGCTCGATGTAGTTGAAGCACCAGCTCCACTGGAAGCCGACCACGTTGACCGTGACGTCGGGCTTCTTCTTGAGGCTGAGCAGCTCGGACTCGTCACGGGCGGTGAAGTAGAACAGCACCGAGACGATGATGAGCGGGACCACTGTGTACAGCGCCTCGATGGGCATGTTGTACCGGGTCTGCGGAGGAACTTCGACCTTGGTGCGGCTGCGCCGGTGGAAGAAAGCACTCCACAGGATCAGACCCCACACCAGCACGCCGACGGCGAGCGCAGCCGCCCAGGAACCCTGCCACAGGGAGAGGATCCGCGGAGCCTCTTCCGTGGTCGGGGTGGGCATACCAAGGCGGGGGAAGTCTTCCCAGTTGTACGAGCAACCGGTGGCTGTCGCCAAGACCAGGCCCGCGGTCAGTGCCTGCAGCAGCTTCCGCCGCATCGGGCGCCGCGGCGAGCGGTCGGAGCCGTTGGGACTCACGTAGCGCCTTCCCGAGAGTCTCGCCCGCGCGGATCGGCTGCGGCCTGGCCTTCTCGCTGGTCGGTCGCGGCCCTGCGTCGGGCAGGGGTTTGGATGTTTATGCGGACCAAACCCTAGCCGACGCCCTCCGGGGGTTCTCCGGGAGGGGGGCCTAGTGGAGTGGGGTGTTCGCTTGATTGGCGGGTGCGGCGTTCGTTGTGCCGGTTCGCGCAGTTCCCCGTGCCCCTTTGAGGACGTTTGCCTGCTGGGCGTTTTAGGTTTGGCGAGTGGGTTACTTCGATGCTGCTTCCGGTGCTCCCCTTCATCCTGTTGCCCGGCAGGCTCTGCTGGCCTCCCTCGATGAAGGGTGGGCAGATCCTGCGCGCCTGTACAGGGAGGGGCGTCGGGCCCGGATGCTGCTCGACGCGGCACGGGAGGCCGCCGCCGAGGCCGTGGGGTGCCGGGCAGACGAGCTGGTGTTCACCTCGTCCGGAAGCCGTGCCGTGTACACGGGCGTTGCGGGGGCGCTGGCCGGGCGGCGGCGGGCCGGACGCCACCTGATCGTGTCAGCCGTCGAACACTCCTCTGTACTCCATTCGGCCGAGGCGCACGAGAGGGGCGGCGGGTCCGTCACCCAGGTGCCCGTCGACCGGGGCGGAGCGGTGGATCCGGTCGCCTACGGCGATGCCCTGCGCGGGGACACCGCGCTGGCGTGCCTCCAGTCCGCCAATCACGAGGTGGGGACCGAGCAGCCGGTCGGGGCGGTGGCCGAGGTGTGCCGGGAGGCCGGGGTGCCGTTGCTGGTGGACGCGGCGCAGTCGCTCGGGTGGGGGCCGGTGGACGGGGGCTGGTCGCTGCTGACGGCCAGTGCGCACAAATGGGGCGGGCCGTCCGGTGTCGGGCTGCTCGTGGTCCGCAAGGGCGTGCGGTTCGCGGCGCAAGGGCCGGTGGACGAGCGGGAGTCGGGGCGGGCGCCCGGTTTCGAGAACATCCCGGCGATCGTGGCGGCGGCCGCGTCGCTCCGGGCCGTGCGGGCCGAGGCCGCCGAGGAGGCCGTGCGCCTGCGGGAGCTGACGGACCGGATCCGGGCCGGTGTGCCGCGGCTGGTGCCCGACGTCGAGGTCGTCGGCGACCCGGTGCGCCGGCTGCCCGGGGTCGTCACCTTCTCCTGTCTCTACGTCGACGGGGAGGCGCTGCTGCACGAGCTGGACCGGGAGGGCTTCTCGGTCTCGTCCGGATCGTCCTGCACGAGCAGCACGCTGACGCCGAGCCACGTCCTGCGGGCGATGGGCGTGCTGAGTGAAGGGAATGTGCGGGTTTCGCTGCCGCCGGGGGTGACCGAGGAGGATGTGGAGAGGTTCCTGGCCGTCCTGCCCGGGGCGGTGTCGGCCGTGCGGGAGAAGCTGGGCGCGCCGGTCGTCTCCGAGGTCGTCCGCGAGGAGGACGTCCTGGTCGTGGACTCCCTCGGCAAGCGGTGCCCGATCCCGGTGATCGAGCTGGCGAAGGTCATCGGTGACGTACCCGTGGGTGGCGTGGTGCGGGTCCTCTCCGACGACGAGGCGGCTCGCCTGGACATCCCGGCGTGGTGCGAGATGAGGAACCAGGAGTACGTGGGCGAGGAGCCGGCGGACCAAGGAACGGCGTACTTGATCCGCCGGGCGGGCTGAGAAGGCTCAGGGGCGCGGGGAGCTGCGCGCATCACCCCCACGCACCCGCAGCCGAACTCAGGCCAGACGCCCCCGAACCTCTTCCGCGGCCTCGTCCCCGTACGCCTTCGTGAACCGCTCCATGAAGTGCCCGCGGCGCAGCTGGTACTCCTGCGTCCCCACCGTCTCGATGACGAGGGTGGCCAGCATGCAGCCGATCTGCGCGGCCCGCTCCAGGGAGACGCCCCAGGCCAGGCCCGACATGAAGCCCGCGCGGAAGGCGTCACCGACGCCCGTCGGGTCGGCCTTGCGCTCCTCGTCCGGCGTGCCGACCTCGATCGGGTCCTCGCCGGCCCGCTCGATGCGTACACCGCGCGCGCCCAGGGTGGTGACGCGGTGGCCGACGCGGGACAGGATCTCCTCGTCGCTCCAGCCGGTCTTGGTCTCGATGAGACCCTTCTCGTACTCGTTGGAGAAGAGGTACGTGGCCCCGTCCAGCAGGATGCGGATCTCCTCGCCGTCCATCCGGGCGATCTGCTGGGAGAAGTCGGCGGCGAACGGGATGGACCGGGAGCGGCACTCCTCGGTGTGGCGCAGCATGGCCTCGGGGTCGTCGGCGCCGATGGAGACCAGGTCGAGGCCGCCGACGCGGTCGGCGACGGTCTTCAGCTCGATGAGGCGGGCCTCGCTCATGGCGCCGGTGTAGAAGGAGCCGATCTGGTTGTGGTCGGCGTCGGTCGTGCACACGAAGCGGGCGGTGTGCAGCGTGTCGGAGATGCGGACGGAGTCGGTGTCGACGCCGTGCCGCTCCAGCCAGGCGCGGTACTCGTCGAAGTCCGCGCCCGCGGCGCCGACCAGGATCGGGCGGGTGCCGAGCTGCCCCATGCCGAACGCGATGTTGGCGGCGACGCCGCCGCGGCGGACGTCGAGCTTGTCGACCAGGAACGACAGCGAGACCGTGTGCAGCTGGTCCGCTACGAGCTGGTCGGCGAAGCGGCCGGGGAAGGTCATGAGGTGGTCGGTGGCGATGGAGCCGGTGACTGCGATGCGCACGGCGTGGATTCTCCTGAGGGAGGCGGACCTTGACAGTTCACGCTATCGGGTGGGCGGGGCGGCTCTGAAGGCATCGAAACTACCCGATAGTAGATCTTTCTCCGTGAGCTCGACCGTGCATACGGTGCCGCTATGACGAACCTCAAGGTCCATGCACCCGTTCCGGTCGATCTCGAAGGCGATCTGGCGTCGCTGGCCGGGGACGGGGCGCGGATGGCTCCGCACTGGGCGGTCCCCGACCGGGTCGCCTCGCGGCCGGTCTCCCCGGCCCTGATTCACGGCGTGTCCGTACCCCCCGCGTCGGCGCGGCTGCTCGACGCCATGGAGGACTACGGGGACTGAACGGCGCACACGCGGGAACCGTGTGCTCCCCCGCTGCGTCCCATCGCTGTCCCCCGTAAAGGGGAGGCGGGATACGACCCACCAGCGGGCCCGTAGGTGACGGGCCGGGTCCCATGGGACAGCTGTGCAGCCGAAGGAGCGATGCGGTGAACACCGAGCGACCCGACAAAGACGACGACGCCAGGGAAGCGGCCGGCGCCACCGCCGACGCCGACGCCCCGGAGGTCGAGGAGCCGGGTACGGCGGATGCCGGAACCTCGGCGGAGGCCGGGGCGTCGGCAGAAGCCGGGGGGCCTGCCGAGGCCAAGGTGTCGCCGGGTGCCGCGGACTCGGACGAGACCTCCGAGGTCACTGAGACCGCCAAGGCTTCTGAAGCCGAAGAAGCTGCCGAGGCCGAAGAGGCCCCCGAGGCCGAAGAGGCCCAGGCCCCCGAGGCCTCTCAAGCGCCGGATGAGGACGCACGGGCCGACGGGGGCAGCGAGGGGGAGGCGGCTGCGGGTGCCGAAGAGCCGGGCACACCGGAAGCCGGGAGCGTCGAGGAAGAAGCCCGCCCCGATGCCGCCCCGGTACCGGTGGGTGACCTCTCCCGGGACGAAGAGGACCTGGTCCGTCACGGCGGCGGCCGCCCCCGTACGCCCGCGATCATCGCCTCCGTCGCCGCCGCCGTGCTGCTGATCGGCGGTGGCGGGGCCTGGCTCGCCTCCAACGCGTCCAGCGGGTCGGGCGGCGGGACGTCGTCCGGTGCGCCCGGAGGGGACGACACTCCCCCGCCGCTCGCACTCGACGGCTACTCGGAGTCCACGGCGGGCGGCGGCAACGGCATCGCTCCCGGCGAGCCCAACCCCTACGGCGCCACCTACCGGGTCGACGGCACCCTCCCCGACGGCCCCGGCAAGGCTCCGGTGTACCGGGCGCAGGGCGAGGTCACGAAGGCGGAGGTGGCCCGGCTGGCGCAGGCCCTCGGGATCGACGGGTCGCCGGTGGCGCAGGGCGAGGCCTGGAAGATCGGGGGCCAGGACGGCTCGGGGCCCAGCCTCCAGGTGAACCGGCAGGCGCCGGGTGCCTGGACGTTCAGCCGGTACGCCCCGGGCACCGACGACTGCAAGGGCACCGACACCTGCACCGCCCCGCAGCCCGGCGGCACACCGGTGGGCGAGGACGCGGCGGTGAAGGCCGCGGCGCCGGTGCTGAAGGCGTTGGGTCAGGACGACGCGAAGCTCGACGCGAGCCAGGTCACGGGCGCCCAGCGGGTGGTGAACGCCTCCCCCGAGGTCGGTGGACTGCCCACGCACGGCTGGACGACCGGGATCACGGTCGGCTCCGACGGCGAGGTCGTCGGCGGCAGCGGCCAGCTGAAGGAACCGGTGAAGGGCGACACGTACCCCGTGGTCGGCGCGGAGAAGGCGCTGGACCTGATGGAGGGGCAGCCGAAGAGCGATCACCGGATGGGTGTCGGCGGCTGCGCCAGTCCCGTGCCGCTGAAGGACCGGCTGGAGCAGCCCTGCGAGCAGCCGTCGAGCGGCGCTCCCCAGCGGGACACGGTCACGGTCGAGAACGCGGTGTTCGGGCTGGCCGCGCATGTCGTGGACGGGCGGCAGGCGCTGGTGCCGTCCTGGCTGTTCGAGGTGACGGCGCCGGGCGCGAAGGACCCGTTCACGGTGACGTACCCGGCGGTGGAGCCGAAGTTCCTGGCCTCCCCCGAGCCGAGCGAGCCGAGTGACCGGCCGACGGCGGATCCGGGTCCGCGCGAGGTGAAGGTGAACGGCTACCGGGCCGAGGGCTCGGAGCTGACGGTGACCTTCACGGGCGGGGTGTGCTCCGACTACGACGTGAAGGCGAGCGAGAAGGGCGACGAGGTGACGGTCACGGTGACGTCGACCCCGTGGCCGAACAAGGTCTGCATCCTGATCGCCAAGGAGTTCCAGAAGACCGTGCAGCTGGACGAGCCGCTCGGTGACCGGGCGGTCGTGAACGCGGACGGCAAGGCGATCCCGCTGGCCAAGGAGGGCGCGCGGCTGCCGGCTC
Source organism: Streptomyces qaidamensis (assembly GCF_001611795.1). Lineage (NCBI taxonomy): Bacteria > Bacillati > Actinomycetota > Actinomycetes > Kitasatosporales > Streptomycetaceae > Streptomyces > Streptomyces qaidamensis. The sequence goes on from NZ_CP015098.1 coordinate 2,547,660, forward strand.
CGCCCACCAGGGAGCGGTAGGAGCGGCCGTACGGCACGAAGGCGGCGGCCCCGTCGGAGGGGGCCGCCGCCTTCGTCGTGTCCGCGGCCGCCGAAGCGGCTCGGCAGGCTCAGCTGAAGGAGTCGCCGCAGGCGCAGGAGCCCGTCGCGTTCGGGTTGTCGATCGTGAAGCCCTGCTTCTCGATGGTGTCCACGAAGTCGATCGTGGCACCGCCCAGGTACGGGGCGCTCATGCGGTCGGTGACCACCTTCACACCATCGAAGTCCTTCTCGACGTCGCCGTCGAGGGCGCGCTCGTCGAAGAAGAGCTGGTAGCGCAGGCCCGAGCAGCCGCCGGGCTGGACGGCGACGCGCAGCGCGAGGTCCTCGCGGCCTTCCTGGTCGAGCAGCGCCTTGACCTTGGACGCGGCGGCGTCGGTCAGGATGATGCCGTCGGTGACGGTGCTGGTCTCGTCCGATACGGACATCTACATCTCTCCCGGGTTGTACGGAGACTGCTTGCCGACGGTTCCAACCGGCGGGGCCTCGGAATCATTCCGGGGCCGGGCGCTCGATATCGGCTCCTTTTCATGCTCGCACACGCATCGGGAACCGGAAAACGGCTCTTTCCGGGTCTTCCCGGGAATGAACGGCGGCCCATCGGGATTCACGTCACACAGACGCTATGGCCATCGTCAAAGTGACGTGAAGCGGTTATGATAGATAGCGTCAAATCGACGAAAAGTCGCAGAAACAGAAAGGGTGCGTGTCGTGACCACCGCCCAGACCCAGGAGCTCGACGTACAGCCGACGCCCCTCGCCCTGCTGCTCCTCGGCCGTGAAGCCGACCCGAAGAGCGAGCGCGGTGTGGAGTGTCCCGGCGACCTGCCCTCGCCGTCCGACCCGGACCTGGTGGAGCGCGCCCGCAAGGCGAAGGAGAAGCTCGGGGACAAGGTCTTCGTGCTCGGCCACCACTACCAGCGCGACGAGGTCATCCAGTTCGCCGACGTGACGGGTGACTCGTTCAAGCTGGCCCGCGACGCGGCCGCCCGCCCGGAGGCCGAGTACATCGTGTTCTGCGGCGTGCACTTCATGGCGGAGTCCGCGGACATCCTGACGTCGGACGACCAGAAGGTCGTCCTGCCCGACCTCGCCGCCGGCTGCTCGATGGCCGACATGGCGACGGCCGAGCAGGTCGCCGAGTGCTGGGACGTGCTGACCGAGGCCGGCATAGCCGAGCAGGTCGTGCCCGTCTCGTACATGAACTCCTCCGCCGACATCAAGGCGTTCACCGGCAAGCACGGCGGCACCATCTGCACCTCGTCCAACGCCAAGCGGGCCCTGGACTGGGCGTTCGAGCAGGGCGAGAAGGTACTCTTCCTGCCCGACCAGCACCTGGGCCGCAACACCGCCGTGCGCGACATGGGCATGTCCCTGGAGGACTGCGTCGTCTACAACCCGCACCGGCCGAACGGCGGCCTGACGGCGGACGAGCTGCGCGCGGCGAAGATGATCCTGTGGCGCGGCCACTGCTCGGTGCACGGCCGCTTCAGCCTGGAGTCGGTGAACGACGTGCGCGAGCGCATCCCCGGCGTGAACGTCCTGGTGCACCCCGAGTGCAAGCACGAGGTCGTGGCCGCGGCGGACTACGTCGGCTCGACGGAGTACATCATCAAGGCCCTGGAGGCCGCGCCGGCCGGCTCCAAGTGGGCCATCGGCACGGAGCTGAACCTGGTCCGCCGCCTGGCGAACCGTTTCGCACCGGAGGGCAAGGAGATCGTCTTCCTCGACAAGACGGTCTGCTTCTGCTCGACCATGAACCGCATCGACCTCCCCCACCTGGTCTGGGCCCTGGAGTCGCTGGCCGAGGGCAACCTCGTCAACCGCATCGAGGTGGACAAGGAGACGGAGGCCTTCGCGAAGCTGGCCCTGGAGCGGATGCTGGCCCTGCCGTAACCCCGGCCCCGTCCGTCGTCACCCCGAGCGCGGTTTCCGCTCGGGGTGCGCGGGGGCAAGGCTGAAGACGCTGCCGCCGGGGGTGGTCGCGACGAGGGCTCCTCCGAGGAGCCGCACCGCAGTGGCGCCCCAGTCGGTGGCGTTGCTCTGGGCCCTGGGCGGCGTCTCCCAGAGCAGCGTGCCCTTCTTCGTGTCGAGCGCCCCGACGCGGCCGCTGGCGCTGGCCAGGTACACGGCCCGGGTCCGTGGGTCGTACGTCGCCTCGCCCGGCTGTTCCAGGCTGGTGGAGGTCCGCCACAGCGGTCTGCCCGTGCGGGCCGACACGGCGGTGACCCGTCCGCTGGCGGTGGCGAACCACAGGGTGCCGTCCGCCAGCGTCACCTTGCCCTCGTACTCCTCGGCCAGCTTCGTCGTGTTCTGCGCGCCGGTGCCCGGGTCCACCAGCCGGATGGCCGCATACGGCGCGTCCTCCCCCATCAGGACGTTCCCGTTCTCGTCCTGGGTCAGGTCCAGGAACAGGAGCCGGCCGTCGAGGGCGCCGACCAGGCCGGCCTTGCTCGGCACGCTCAGCCGGCGTGCCGAGCCGTCGGCCGGGTGCAGCTCCGTGACGAGACCGGCTTCCGGTGTCTCCTCCGAGCCGCACTCCAGCCACAGGTTCCCGGCGGCGTCCTTGACCCCGCAGAAGTGCTTCGCGGGCAGCCGCTCCGTCCAGCGCGGGGCGCCGGTGCGGGGCGAGCGGGCCGTCACCGAGGTGCCGTCGCCCTCCGGGATCACGACGATGCCGCCGGAGAAGGCCACCTCCGCGCGCTCGTCGTTCACCGCGCGGTCCCAGAGCCGGTCGCCCGTCGCGGTGTCGTACGCGAAGACCCGGGTCGCCCCTTCGCCCGGGGGCTCCTGCTGCACCAGGACCGTGTCGTCCCTCACGCCGAGGATCACGAACCTGGAGAACGCGTCGCCGGTGACGGCCGCCGCCGGGCCGGCGCGCCAGACCGTGGCGCCCGTCTTTCCGTCCAGGCGGACGGGGAGGATGCCGTCGCCCGCGCAGTAGACGGCCCCCTCGTACGTCCGGCACTCCGGACCGCCCCGCAGCCCGCCGGAATCCGGCTGCTGCGTCTTGCGCACACCGCGCCCGGCCGTCTCGTACACGGTCGTCTGCCAGGGCTTCCAGCCGGCCGGCGGTGCCGCCCACCGGGAGTTCGCGGGCGGTGACGCGCCCTGGCGGCCCGCGTTCTGCACCCAGCCGGGGCCGAGTGTCAGATAGGCCGTCAGGCCGAGGACGGCGGCGCCGATCGTGCCCGTCGCGGCGAACAGCGGGCGGATACGGCGGCGGGGGCGGTCGGGGCCCGGCGGGTCCGCCACGGTCGTGGGACGGACCGGCTCGACGGCCGGGAGCCTGTTCGCGCGCAGGGACATGGTGGCCGGGTCGCCGTCCGCCGGGTCGGGCAGGACGTCCGCCAGCTCCCGGGCCAGCTCGTCGAGCCGGGGCCGGTCCGCGGGCTCCTTGGACAAGCAGCGCTCCAGCAGCCCGCGCAGCGGCCCGTCGACGCCCGTCAGCACGGGTTCGTCGTGCACCACCCGGTACGCCGTCAGATAGGGGCTGTCCGCGTCGAAGGGGCCGCGCCCGGTGACGGAGTACACCAGCAGTGCCCCGAGGGAGAAGACGTCCGAGGCCGGGCCGACCGCGCGGGCGTCGACGAGCTGTTCGGGGGACATGAAGGGCGGTGTGCCGATCATCTGGCCGGTCTCGGTCAGCGTCTGGTGGTTCTCCGCCGCGCGGGAGATGCCGAAGTCGATGACGCGCGGGCCGTCTTCGGCCAGCAGGACGTTGGCCGGCTTCAGGTCCCGGTGCACCACCCCCGCCCGGTGGATGTCGCGCAGGGCCTCCACCAGGCCCAGGGCCAGCCCGCGCAGGTCGGCGTCCGGCAGGGCGCCCCGGTCACGGATCCGCCCCGCGAGCGAGGGCCCGGGTACGTACTGGGTGGCCATCCAGGGCCGGGCCGCCTCGGGGTCCGCGTCCAGGACCGGTGCCGTGAAGGCTCCGCTGACCTTGCGGACGGCCGCGATCTCCTGCCGGAACCGGGCGCGGAAGACGGTGTCCGCGGCGTACTGGGCGTGGACGACCTTGATGGCCACGTCACGGCCCGAACGCGCTCTGGCCCGGTAGACGACGCCCATGCCCCCGGCCCCGAGCCGGTCGAGCAGCCGGTAGCCGCCGACCGATTTCGGGTCGTCGCTGTGCAGCGGCAAGCCGAATCCCCTTCCCCCGTAAAGCCGTTCGACGCCACAGGATACGTAACGGGACAGGGCGGCGGCCGGGCACCGGACGTGCAGGTCCGGTGCCCGGCCGCCGCCGGGTCAGGGCGTCACACGCCCGCGTGCTCCGGCTCCGCCGCCTCGGTGCGCCGGTCCGGGAGGCCCTTCTTCGCCGCGCGCTTCTTCGCCCGGCGCTCCTTGCGGAGTTCGAACATCGCGTACAGCGTCGGGACCAGCAGCAGCGTCAGCAGGGTCGACGTGACCAGGCCGCCGATCACGACCACGGCCAGCGGCTGGGCGATGAAGCCGCCCTCGCCGGTGATGCCGAGGGCCATGGGCAGCAGGGCGAAGATCGTCGCCAGGGCGGTCATGAGGATCGGGCGCAGCCGGTGCCGGCCGCCCTCGATCACGGCCTCGACGACGCCGTGACCCTGCTTGCGGTACTGGTTGATCAGGTCGATCAGCACGATCGCGTTCGTCACCACGATGCCGATCAGCATCAGCATGCCGATCATGGCCGGGACGCCCATCGGGGTGCCGGTGGCGATCAGCAGGCCGATCGCGCCCGTGGCCGCGAACGGGATGGAGACGAGCAGGATCAGCGGCTGGACCAGGGACCGGAAGGTGCCGACCAGCAGCATGAACACGATCGCGATGGCCGCCAGCATCGCCAGGCCCAGGTTGGCGAACGCCTCGTCCTGGTCCTCGGAGACACCGCCGATCGACGCCGTGGCGCCGTCCGGGAGCTTCAGCGCGTTGATCTTCGACTGGAGCTGGGTGCTGACCGCGCCGGTGTTGTCGCCGGTCGGCTTCGCGGTGATGGTGGCGGCGCGCTGGCCGTCGATGCGGGTCATCGAGACCGGGCCGTCGACCAGCTTCACCGTGGCGATGTCGCCGAGCTTCACCTTGCCGCCCAGACGCAGGTCCTGGAGCTGCTTCAGGGTCGTGGCGGGCTTCGCCGAGCGGATGACGACATCGCGCTCGGTGTCGTCCAGGACCGCCTTGGCCGCGGTGGTGCCGCGAACGGCCTGGGCGACGGCCGCTCCGAGCGTCTGGTCGTTGAAACCGGCCGCGGCCGCCTTGTCGTTGGCCTTGACCGAGATGCGCGGCACGCTGGTCGCGAGGTCGCTGCTGACGTCCGTGACGTCGTCGAGGGAGGCGACCGTCTTGCGGACCTCCTCGGACGCGGTGCGCAGCACGCCCGCGTCGGCGGCCTTCACGACCACGCTGAGGTCCTGGCTGCCGAAGCCGTCACCGGCGGCGACGGTGGTCGTGCCGATGCCCTTCAGCCCGGCCAGGCCCTTCTCGATGCTGTCCTGGACGTCCCCGTGGGACGCCGAGTCGTCCAGCATCACCTGGTAGGAGGCCTGGTTGCTGTCCGTGCCGCCGCCGAAGGCCGCCATGAAACCGGACGAGCCGATCGTGACCTGGTAGTCCTTCACGCCCTCGGTGCCGGCGAGCAGCCGCTCGACCTTCTTCGCCTGGGCGTCGGTGGCCGCCAGGCTGGTGCCGGGCTTCAGCTCCTGCTTGACGGTGAGGACTTCCTGTTCGCCCTGGTCGAAGAAGTTGGTCTTCAGCAGCGGCGCCATGCCGAACGTGCCGACCAGGACGACGACCGCGATGGCCACGCTGGTGAGGCGGCGGCGGGTCGCGAAGCGCAGGACCGGGACGTAGATGCGCTGGAGGCGGCTCCTGGCCTCCTTCTCCTCCGCGATCCGGCGCGCCTCGTCCGCGTCCTCGGGCGTGCCCTTCGGGGGCCGCAGGAACCAGTACGACAGCACCGGTACGACCGTCAGGGAGACGAGGAGGGACGCCAGCAGCGCGGCCGTCACGGTCAGGCTGAACGAGCCGAACAGCTCGCCCACCATGCCGCCGACCAGGCCGATCGGCAGGAACACCGCGACCGTGGTGAGCGTCGAGGACGTCACCGCTCCGGCGACCTCGCGGACGGCCTGGAGGATCGCCGAGTGGCGCTCCTCGCCGTAGCCGAGGTGGCGCTTGATGTTCTCCAGGACCACGATCGAGTCGTCGACGACCCGGCCGATGGCGATGGTCAGGGCGCCCAGCGTGAGGACGTTCAGCGACAGGTCGCGCGTCCACAGCACGATCAGGGCGAGGACCACGGACAGCGGGATGGACACCGCGGTCACGAGGGTCGAGCGGATCGAGGCCAGGAAGACCAGGATCACCAGGACCGCGAAGAGCAGACCGAGCGCGCCCTCGGTGGTCAGGCCCTTGATGGACTTCGAGACCGCCGGGCCCTGGTCGCTGACGACCGTGAGGGCGGCACCCGAGCCGAGGTCCTTGCGCAGGTCCGGGAGCTTGCCCTGGACGGCGTCGGAGATGGCGACCGCGCTGCCGTCGCGGTCCATCGTCACGGCGACGGAGAGGCTGGGCTTGCCGTCGGTGCGGGTGATGGAGTCGGCGGTGGCCTCCTGCTGCTTCACCGTGGCGACGTCGCCGAGGCGCACCGGCTTGCCCTTACCGGGTTCGCCCGTGACCATCAGGTCCTTGATCTGCCCGGTCGAGGTGAAGCCGCCGCCGACCTGGACCGTACGGTTGGCGCCGTCCTCGTCGAAGGAGCCGGCCGGGACGGTCGCGCCGCCCGCCTGGAGCGCCTGGGAGAGGGACTGCGAGGTCAGACCGGCCTTCGCCAGCTTCGCGTCGTCGGGCGTGACGGTGACCTGGAGGTCGCGCACACCGTCGACGGTGACCTGGCCGACGCCGTCGATGCTCTTGAGGTCCGGCACGACGGTCTTGTCGAGCTGGTCGGCCAGGGCCTGCTGGTCACGGCCGGAGGTGACGGCGAGGACGACGGTCGGGATGTCGTCCGTGGAACCGGCGACGACCTGCGGGTCGACGTCGTCCGGGAGTTGGACGCGGGCCCGGTTGACGGCCTGCTGGACGTCGGCGACCAGCTGCTCGGTGCCGCTGCCGTAGTCGAAGGACGCCATGATCACGGCGTTGCCCTCGCTGGCGGTGGAGGTGACGCCGCTGATGCCGTCGACGCCTTCGAGACTGTCCTCGATGGGTTCGACGACCTGCTTCTCGACCACGTCCGGCGACGCGCCCTGGTACGGCGCCAGCACGGACACCATGGGCAGTTCGATGGTGGGCAGCAGCTGCTGCTTGAGCTGGGGTATCGCGATCGCCCCGAAGACGAGCGCGATGATCGACATCAGCCCGATCAAGGCCCGTTGCGCGAGGCTGAACCTGGACAGCCAGGACATGGGTGAGGGTCTCTCTTCTGTTGAGCGGCAGAAGCGGCAGCGGACGCGCAGATGAGCGCCCGCCCCTACACCCTGAGCCATGGAGAACGGGGGTTCCGTAGCCCCCAGGTCCACATCCTTATGCGGCGCATACTCCGGCCGCAGTACACCCGGGTCGAGCTCACTCCACCCTCGGGCGGACCAGACCCGACTCGTACGCGGTCACCACGAGCTGGGCGCGGTCCCGGGCGCCCAGCTTGGCCATGGCCCGGTTGACGTGCGTCTTCACCGTCAGCGGGCTGACTTCGAGGCGCTCGGCGATCTCGTCGTTGGAGTGGCCGCCGGCGACCTGCACCAGCACCTCGCGCTCCCGGACGGTGAGCGAGTCGAGCCGTTCACCGCGGGCCGGGTCGCGGTCGCCGTCGGCCGGGTCGTCCGTGGCGAGGAACCGGGCGATCAGGCCCGTGGTGGCCGCCGGGGAGAGCAGGGCCTGGCCGCCGGCCGCGATACGGATGGCGGTCAGCAGTTCATCGGGTTCGGAGCCCTTGCCGAGGAAGCCGGAGGCGCCGGCGCGCAGCGACTGCACGACGTAGTCGTCGACTTCGAACGTCGTCAGGATGACCACCCGGACGTCGCCGAGATCGGGGTCGGCGCTGATCATGCGGGTCGCGGCGAGACCGTCGGTGCCGGGCATGCGGATGTCCATGAGCACGACGTCGGCGCGCTGCTCCTTGGCCAGCCGGACTGCTTCCGCGCCGTCGGAGGCCTCGCCGATCACCTCCATGTCCGGCTCGGAGTCGACGAGCACGCGAAAGGCGCTGCGCAGGAGCGCCTGGTCGTCGGCGAGCAGGACACGGATGGTCATGCGGGGTCCTCCCCGGTCGGTGTGCGGTTCTTGACCGGCAGGATGGCATGGACGCGGAAGCCGCCGCCGTAGCGGGGACCGGTGGTGAGGGTGCCGCGCAGGGCGGTGACGCGCTCGCGCATGCCGAGCAGTCCGTGGCCGCCGCCGTCCTGGGTCTCGTGCTCGCCGCTGCCGTCGTCGAGCACGGTGATCTCGATGTTCGGTCCGACACGTACGACGCTGACCTCCGCCTTGGCCTGGGGCCCGGCGTGCTTCTGCACGTTGGTGAGTGCCTCCTGGATGATCCGGTAGGCGGCCAGGTCGACCGCCGCCGGGAGGCTGGTGCCCTGGTCGGCGCGGGCCACCTCGATGTGCAGGCCGGCGCTGCGGAAGGTGCCGGTGAGTTCGTCGAGGCGGTCAAGGCCCGGGGCCGGTTCCGTCGGGGCCTCCGGGTCGCCGGACTGCCGGAGCAGGCCGACGGTGGCGCGCAGCTCGTTGAGCGCGGAGCGGCTGGCCTCGCGGACGTGCCCCAGGGCCTCCTTGGCCTGGTCGGGGCGCTTGTCCATGACATGGGCGGCGACCCCGGCCTGCACGTTGACCAGGGCGATGTGGTGGGCGACGACGTCGTGCAGGTCCCGGGCGATGCGCAGGCGTTCCTCGGCGACCCGGCGGCGGGCCTCCTCCTCGCGGGTGCGTTCCGCCTTCTCGGCGCGTTCCCTGATCGCCTGGACGAAGGCGCGGCGGCTGCGGACGGCGTCGCCGGCGGTGGCGCCGATGCCGGTCCAGGCGAAGATGCCGAGGTTCTCCTGGGCGTACCAGGGCAGGGGGCCCGCGGCCATGGCGGCGCCGGTCAGCACGGTCATGGTGAGCAGGCCGACGCGCCAGGTGGTGGGGCGGTCGGTGGTGGAGGCGACGGTGTAGAGCGCGATGACGGCGGACATCGCGACGGGGGCGCGGGGGTCGCCGGTGACGGACTCGATGACGGAGAGCGCGCCGGTGAGGGCGAGGACCGTCATGGGGGCGCGGCGGCGGAAGACCAGGGCCGCGGCGCCGAGGGTCATGAGGAGGAGGCTCAGCGGGTCGGGGGTGCGCAGGACCCAGCTGACGCTGTCCCGGTGCCGGGGTTCCACGAACGAACCGGCGACCATGCAGACCAGGACGGCGGTGGCCAGGACGGCGTCCATGGCCAGGGGATGCGCTTTGGCCTGGCATCTGGCCCGCGCGAGGGTGCTCACGGTTGTTTACGGTAGCCGGGTCGGCTGTGGCTGTGTGAGGCGCTCGGCGTGAGGGCACGCACGCCCGCGGTCACGTCAGCCCGGGATCAAGCCGTCGTCGCTGAGGAACTCCCGGACTTCCTCCAAGGTCGCGTCGGGAGACGGGAGGATCAGTTCCGACGGCTCCAGGGAGTCGTCCGGGAGGGGTTCGCCCAGCTCGCGGACCCTCGTCAGGAGGGCCTGGAGGGTGCGGCGGAAGCCGGGGCCGTCGCCGTTCTCCATTTCCGCCAGGAGTTCGTCGTCCAGCTTGTTCAGCTCGGCGAGGTGGCCGTCGGCCAGGATCACCTGGCCCTCCCCCATGATCCGTACGATCATGTCGCCCTCCTAGGCGTGGACCGCTCCTGCTTCGTGGACCCCTACTGCTTGTCGAAGCGCGGGGTGTCCTGCGGCTGCTGCCGGTCCTGCTGCTGACCCGTGCCGCCTTCGAGGGCCTGCTGCCCGCCGGCCGAGCCTCCGGCCAGTTCGGCCTTCATGCGCTGCAGTTCCAGCTCTACATCCGTACCACCGGAGAGCCGGTCCAGCTCGGCCTGGAGGTCGTCCTTGTGCATGCCGGAGGGGTCCTCCAGGGCACCGGAGGCGAGCAGCTCGTCGATGGCGCCGGCGCGGGCCTGGAGCTGGGCCGTCTTGTCCTCGGCCCGCTGGATCGCCAGGCCGACGTCGCCCATCTCCTCGGAGATGCCGGAGAAGGCCTCGCCGATCCGGGTCTGCGCCTGGGCCGCCGTGTACGTCGCCTTGATCGTCTCCTTCTTCGTACGGAAGGCGTCGACCTTGGCCTGGAGCCGCTGGGCCGCGAGGGTGAGCTTCTCCTCCTCGCCCTGGAGCGTCGCGTGCTGGGTCTCCAGGTCGGTCACCTGCTGCTGGAGCGCGGCCCGGCGGGAGAGCGCTTCGCGGGCCAGGTCCTCACGGCCCAGCGCGAGCGCCTTGCGGCCCTGGTCCTCCAGCTTGCCGGACTGTGACTGCAACTGGTTCAGCTGGAGTTCCAGGCGCTTGCGGCTGGTCGCCACGTCGGCGACGCCGCGGCGGACCTTCTGCAGCAGCTCCAGCTGCTTCTGATACGAGTAATCGAGGGTCTCGCGCGGGTCCTCGGCCCGGTCAAGGGCCTTGTTCGCCTTCGCGCGGAAGATCATCCCCATACGCTTCATGACACCGCTCATGGGCTTCGCGCGCCCCCTTCTGACCGACTCCGGTTCCAGCTCCAGCGACAGAACCCACAGTACGGGCCCTGCATCCATTACCGCACTGTTCGGGGACGGATGCGCTCATCCCCAAGGACGACTGCGTGCGCTCCCGCTCCGGCGTAGGGAGTAGGTGGTCCCCGGGGTTACCGGAGCCGTACACCCCGGGAAACATCCGGAGGCGTACGCAACGTCCCCTCTGTCCCCTTACTGACGACTGGTGTTGCCGGATCGTTCCCCACCGGGCTGGGGTCCATGCCCGGAAGCCCTTACCCTTGGGTTTTGTGTTCCGTAGCCGTGCGAAGGATGAGAAGGCCCAGGACGCCGCCAAGGCGCCGGTGACCGACTCCAGTCAGCCCCGTCACCCCGAGGCCCCCAAGGGCCGCCCCACGCCCAAGCGCAGCTCTGCCCAGTCGCAGCGCCGCAGCGTGGCCAACACGTCGATGACGCGCAAGGAGGCCGCCAAGCGGCAGCGTGAGGAGCGCCGCAGCGCGCTGGAGCGGCAGCGCCAGGCGCTGGCCAGCGGTGACGAGCGCTACCTGCCCGCCCGTGACAAGGGGCCGGTCCGCCGGTTCGCGCGTGACTTCATCGACTCCCGGTTCAACATCGCGGAGTTCTTCCTGCCGATGGCCGTGGTCATCCTCGTGCTGAGCATGGTGCGGGTGGCGGCGCTGCAGAACATCGCGCTGCTGCTGTGGCTCGTGGTGATCGTGCTGATCGTGCTCGACTCGTTCGTCACGGGCTTCCGTCTGAAGAAGCAGCTGGCCGAGCGTTTCGCGGGTGAGAACAAGCGCGGCGCCGTCGCCTACGCCCTGATGCGCTCTCTCCAGATGCGCCGGCTCCGGCTGCCGAAGCCGCAGGTCAAGCGCGGAGAACGGCCCTGACCACGACGCCGTTCTCCGGGGGTGCGGCGGATGCCTGGCTGGACAGGCTGGGCGGGCTGCGCGATGTCGTCCGGCAGGAGCTGGTGGCCCGCCAGCTGGACGAGCAGATAGTGGCCAGGTTCCCGGTCGGGAAGCGGCTGCGGGTGCTCGACGTGGGGATGGGCCAGGGCACGCAGGCGCTGCGGCTGGCCCGGGCCGGGCACCAGGTGACCGGTCTGGAGCAGGACGCGACGATGGTCGCCGTGGCCCGGGAGTCCCTCGCCGGGGAACCGGAGGGCATCCGGGAGCGGATGCGGATCATCGAGGGCGACGGCCGGGACACCGGTGTGCACTTCCTGCCGGGCAGTTTCGACGTGGTGCTGTGCCACGGCGTCCTGATGTACGTCGAGGAGCCCGACCCGCTGCTGGCGGGTCTCGCCCGGATGCTGGCGCACGGCGGGCTGCTGTCGCTGCTCGTGCGCAACGGCGACGCGCTCGCGATCCGGCCGGGCCTGTCCGGTGACTGGTCCGGGGCGCTGGCGGCCTTCGACACGACCGCCTACCGCAACCGGCTGGGCCTCGACGTGCGGGCCGACCGGCTGAAGGACCTGACGTCGACGCTCGCGGGGATCGGGGCGCCGCTGCACGCCTGGTACGGGGTTCGGGTGTTCACCGACACGGCGGCGGACGGCGCGGAGGTCCCGGCCGACGCGGAGACGCTGCTCGCGGTGGAGGAGAAGGCCGGGCGGACGGATCCGTACCGCGGGGTGGCGGCGCTGCTGCATCTGTGCGGCGTGCGCGGCTGACATCCCGCGAGGGGGGCGAGGGCCGTCGGCCCCCGCCCCTGGCTCACGCCTCGGCCGCGTGCAGACTCATCGGCCCGTAGATCTCCGTGGCGTCCTCGAACAGCCGGACCTGATCGGCACCGCCCTCCTGGAGGGCTTTCCAGTGCTCCCCGATCCAGGACTCGGCGTCCCCCTGGGTGGGGAACTCCTCCGGCGGCACCGCGGGCTGGACCTCCGTCCCGTCGGTCTTCTCGAACCGCCACGTCCATGCCGCCATGTACGCCTCCCATGTGTGTGAGCACACTGCACAGCGAGAGCCGGATCTTGGTCCGGCTCCCTCTGAGAGCGTAAGCGCTCCGCTGGGTGGGGCGTTATAGGCCTTGCGGGAGTACGCGTGATCGGGCGTGTGCGGGTCGTGGTGGGCTGGTCGCGCGGTTCCCCGCGCCCCTTCGGGGGCGTCTCCATCACGCATGTTCCATGCTCACGGGTGAGAATCGGGGCGTGGAACTCACTCTGCTCGGCACCGGCGCCCCCGCGGGCCTCCCCCGCCCCGACTGTCCCTGCGCGGCCTGTGCGGCCGCCCTCGGCCCCGACGCGCGGGCTGCCACCGCGCTGCTCCTGGACGGGGCGCTGCTGCTCGACCTGACGCCGGGCGCGGCGTTCGCGGCGGCGCGGGCGGGCCGTTCCCTGACCGGCGTCCGGCAGGTGCTGCTGTCGCATCCGCACGACGGGCCGGCGGTCGAGGTGCCCGCGGGGCTGCCGCAGCCCGGACGGGTGCCGGACGGGCGGGAGTTGACGCTGCTGACGGGGCACCGGGTGCGGGCGGTGGCGCTGGACGCGCCGGGCACGGGGTACGCGGTGACCGGGCCGGAGGGGCAGCGGCTGCTGTATCTGCCGCCGGGCGGGGCGCCGGCGGGCCTGGAGGGGCCGGACGAGTCGTACGACATGGTGCTGGCGGACGTCGTGGGGCGGCCGGACGCGCTGGCGAAGCTGCGGGCGGTGGGGTCGGTCGGGCCGACGACCGATGTGGTCGCCGTCCACCTGGACCACGACGTGCCGCCGGGACCGGAGCTGGGGCGGCGGCTCGCGGCGGCCGGGGCCCGGGCCGTGCCGGACGGGGTGACGCTGGTGGTGGGGGCGTACGAGGACGTGCCGGACGTGCCGCGGCGGACGCTGGTACTGGGCGGGGCGCGGTCGGGCAAGTCGGTGGAGGCCGAGCGGAGGCTGGAGGCCTTTCCGGACGTGCTGTACGTGGCCACGGGCGGGTCGCGCAACGGCGACACGGAGTGGTCCTCGCGGGTCTCGGCCCACCGGGAGCGGCGGCCGGGGTCGTGGCAGACGGTCGAGACCTGCGACCTGGTGCCGTTGCTGGAGGCGGAGGGGCCGCCCCTGCTCGTCGACTGTCTGTCGCTGTGGCTGACCGACGCGATGGACGCCGCCGGGGCGTGGGACGACGCGGTGTGGGCGGAGCGGGGCGAGAAGGTGCTGCGGGAGCGGGTGCGGGAGCTCACGGAGGCGGTGCGGGTCACCCGGCGGACCGTGGTCGCCGTGTCGAACGAAGTGGGGTCGGGGATCGTGCCGTCGACGGCGTCGGGGCGGCGCTACCGGGACGAACTCGGTCGGCTGAACGCGGGGTTCGCGCACGAGTGCGAGCACGTGCTGCTGGTGGTGGCGGGGCAGGCCGTGGTGCTGCGGGGCTGACAGCGCCGTGCGGCTGCCCCGCCACCGGTTACGGAGCTTTGCGGGCGATCACCCGGTACGTGTTGGCGAAGCGCGTGCGGCGGGCGACCGGGGCGATGAGGTGGTCGGCCAGCGCGGCCACGGCCACCAGGGGCAGCCCGGCGCGGAGCAGGGCGGTTCGGGCGTGCCGCCGGCCGGGGGGCGGCGGGATGGCCCGCCAGGGGGTGTCGGGGGCCGGCAGGGCGTGCGAGAGGGCCAGGGACGTGGCGCCCGCGAGGTCGTGGGGGACGTGGACCGGGCGGTGGTCGAGCGTCAGGATCGCGCAGCCGGCCGACTCCAGTTCCGCGCGGACGTTCTGCGGGGGCAGGAGATGGAGGTGGCGCGGCTGGTCGTAGGGGAGCCACCAGCGGCCCAGCAGGGCCGCGAAGACGCTGCGGGGGCTGAGCGTCTCGATGAGCAGGTGGCCGCCCGGGCGCAGGACGGCGAGGGCGGCCCGGAGTTCCGCCCGGGGGTCCGGGGTGCCCTCCAGGTGGTGGAGCATGCTGACCACGTCGTAGCGGGCGCGCAGGGGGCCGGCGATCGCGGGGTCCGTCAGTCGGCCGACGTGGGCCTCTTCGACGCGGTCGGCCGTGCGGGCGCGGACCACGCGCGGGGTGGGGTCCAGGCCGTCGAAGGCGGTGTACGGGAAGAACTGCCGGGCCGTGGCGGGGAAGCGGGCGTGGCCCGTCCCGACGTCGAGCCAGCTCTCCGGTTCGCCGCAGCGCAGCATGGCGCGCGCTGCCGAGCGGTGGCGGCGCGGGCTGCCGCGCAGGGCGAGGAGGCCGTCGCTCGCCGGGTCCCTGGGCGCACCGCGCGCGGTCCGGTGGTAGAGGGCCAGGCCCTCCAGGGTGAGGCGGGGGTTCTGGAAGGTGTGGCCGCAGTCCCGGCAGGCGTCGACGGTGAAGCCACCCGGCTTGTACTGCCGCAGGTCGCCGCTGCGCAGTCGGTTCCGCAGCCGGTCGGAGCCGCACCAGGGGCAGTCCTCCCGGCGCGGTTCGTGGACCCGTGCGGTCGTCTGGGGGGCGGGGGGTGCTGAGGAGGCGGGATGTGCGGGCATGGGCGGCTCCCGGGGGCGACGGCGTACGGGAAGGACGTACGGCGGGGACGTCGCACGCGCCACGTACGACAATCCGCTGCAAAACGGAACGTATGGGATGACGATCTTGGGTGCAACGACGTCGCCGTGACGGAGTGGTCATGTGGCGCCGTGACGGAGTGGTCATGTGGCGCCGTGCTGTTCGACCGGGGCCGGTACTGTTCGGCGAATGAGCTCGCTTAATCTCGACGACTTCACCGATCTGATCGAGCGTCCGGACGGCGGGATCCGCCGTGACGCCGAGGCGCGCCGGGAGCGACAGATCGTGCCGCCCGGATCGCTGGGCCGCCTCGACGAACTGGGTGAGTGGCTGGCGGCGGCGCAGTCGGCCGTGCCGGTGCGGCCGGTCGAACGGCCGCGGGTGGTGCTCTTCGCCGGTGACCACGGCATCGCCGAGCTCGGCGTCTCGGCCCGTCCGGCGGGCGGCGCCGGGGAGTTGGTGCGCGAGGTGCTGGAGGGCGGCCGGCCCGTGTCGGTGCTGGCCCGGCGGCTGGGCGTGCCGGTGCGGATCGTCGACATGGCCCTGGACTGCGACCCCGAGACGCTGCCCGAGGACGTCGTACGGCACCGGGTGCGGCGCGGCAGCGGGCGGATCGACATCGAGGACGCGCTGACCCCGGAGGAGGCCGAGGCGGCGTTCCGGGCGGGGATCGCGGTGGCCGACGAGGAGGCCGACTCGGGCACGGACCTCGTGGTGCTCGGCGATGTGAGCGTCGGCGGGACCACGGCCGCGAGCGTGCTGGTCGCGGCGTTGTGCGGGGTCGACGCGTCGGTCGTCACCGGGCGCGGCGGGCTGGCCATCGACGACCTGGCGTGGATGCGCAAGTGCGCGGCGATCCGCGACGCGCTGCGCCGGGCCCGGCCGGTGCTCGGGGACCAGTTGCAGCTGCTGGCGGCGGTGGGCGGGGCCGACCTCGCCGCGATGACGGGCTTCCTGCTGCAGAGCGCCGTGCGCAAGCTGCCGGTGGTGCTCGACGGGGTCGTGACGGCCGCGTGCGCGCTGGTCGGGCAGCGGATCGCGTTCCGGGCGCCGGACTGGTGGCTGGCCGCGCACGACAGCGGGGAACCCGGGCAGGCGAAGGCGCTGGACCGGATGGCCCTGGAGCCGCTGCTGGCCCACGGGGTGACCGTCGGGGAGGGTGCGGGTGGCCTGCTGGCGCTGCCGCTCGTGCAGGCCTCGGCCGCGCTGGCGGCGGAGCTGCCCGAGAAGCCGAAGGAGTCCGAGGAGCCGGCCGAGCCGGAGGCGGCGGAGTCGGCGGAGTCGGCGGAGTCGCCCACCGGGCAGTAGCACCCCCGAGATCCAGGTCACTCACGCCTGGCTCAACTTCGTCCCGTTCCGGTCGGTCTTGCACCGTGGTGTCGGTTTGACTGAGTCGCAGACACCCTCAGCCACCGCCGCGCACGGACGAGGACGACCGCCGGATGACCACGCTCGCCCGCTGGGCCCGTGCCGAATGGGGGCGGCTGTACGCCGCGGTGCGCGGGCCGCTGGCCGAGCGGCGGTGGCGGGCCGTGCCGTTGGCCGTCACGGCCGTGTGCCTCACGGCCGTGCTGCACCTCGTGCACAGCCAGGCGTGGGGCTATCAGTTCGTGCAGGACGTCGGCGGGGTGCGGGCCGTGGACCCGTTGTGGCTGTCCCTGCTGCGGACACCGCTGTCGCTCTTCGTGCCCGCTCTGGACCTGCCTGTCTGGGGCGCGCTCGTGCAGATCCTGCTGGTGTTCGGCATCGCCGAGCTGTGCCTGGGCCGGTGGCGGACGCCGGCCGTCGCCTACGTGGCGACGCTCGCGGGCACGCTGTACGCACGCCTGGGCATCTGGCTGGGCCCGCACTCCCCGCTCGGCCTGCCCGCCTCGGACGCCTGGGTCGTGGACACCGGGCCGTCGGCGGCGGTGGTGGGGCTGGCCGTCTTTCTCGGGTGGCGCTACCGCGCGTACGTCACGGCCTCGGTGGTGATCGCGGCGATGGTGGTCGAGGTGGCGCTGAAGGAGAATCTCGCGGGCAAGGAGCACCTCGCCGCGATCATGGCGGTGCTGGTGCTGTGCGGGGTCGGCGAGTTGCGTCAGCGGCGCTCCAGGGACCGGGCCGGCTCGGAGTCGGGCGCACCGCCGATCCAGTCCTGAAAAGCGCGCCGGGGGCCCGCCCAGCGGCGGTCGTGGTGGTAGGCCCGCAGACCGGCTTTCGCACGGGCGCGGGGGCGGTTCCGGTAGAACCGCTTGGCCCACAGGGAGGTGGGGCGGGCCAGCCGTACGGCGCCGATCAGGGCGATGAGGGGGATGATCAAGCCCAGGACGGCGATCCGGACCTTGCCCTTGAACAGGGCGATGAGGGCGAACGCGAAGTTGACGAGGACGTTGGCAAGGACGACGGCGCGGTTCTGCTGCTGGTCCTCGTCGAGGTCGTTGACGCCCAGCGGCGAGAAGCCGATCAGGAGCAGACCGACGAGGGAGGCGGTGAGGACGACCATCTCCACGCTCTTGCGGCCGTCCGGGGTCCAGTAGACGTCGGCGAGGTGCAGGACCAGGGCGAACTCGTCGAGGACGAGGCCCGCGCCGATGCCGAAGATCACCGCGGCCAGCGCCGAGCCGAAGCCGTACTGGCCGCCGGCGACCGCGCCGAAGCCGCCGATGATCGTCAGGATGACGCCGGGAACCACGTGGTGGACGTGGACACCGCCGCTGCCGCTGATATTGCGGAAGGGGCCCTTGCCGGCCCGGATGAGACGGGTGATGCCCCGGGTGATCACGAAGGTGAGGACGAAGGAGACGAGAGCGAGAAGCAACGGCAGCTTGCCGGGTTCCATGATGTTCCGCTCGAACCATCCCATACGCGAACTTTATCCTCGGCCGCAGTTCCCGCTCTCCTGACCGGCCGGTAGCCTGCGCCGGTGCCCGCAATCCCGCCCCTCGACGGTCTCCGCTTCGCCTTCGGCACCCTCACGGTGATCCCGGTCCGGGTGACGCGGTGGGACCGGGAGGCCGCCCGCGGCGGCATGCTGTGCGCTCCGCTGGCCGGGCTGGCGGTCGGCGCCGCCGCCGCCGGGCTCGGGCTGGTGCTCCTGTTCCTCGGCGCGGGTGCGCCGCTGGCCGCCGTGGCGACCGTCGCCGTCCCGGCCGTTCTGACCCGGGGGCTGCATCTCGACGGGCTCGCGGACACCGCCGACGGGCTGGGCAGCGGGAAGCCCGCCGAGGACGCCCTGCGGATCATGAAGCAGTCGGACATCGGGCCCTTCGGGGTGATCGCCCTCGTCCTCACCCTGCTCGCGCAGGTCGCCGCGCTCGCCCAGGCGTACGACGCCTCCTGGGCCCGGGGCGCGTGCGCCGCCGTCGTCTCGGCGACCCTCGCCCGGCTGGCCCTGACCCTGGCGGCCCGGGCGGGAGTGCCTGCGGCGCGGCCGGAGGGGCTGGGGGCGGCCGTCGCGGGGGTGGTGCCGCTGCGGGGGGCGGTGCTCGCCGCCGTGGCCGTCGCGGGGGCCGTGGCGGCGGCCGGTGTCTTCTTCGGGCCGTACGGCCCGGTACGCACCGTGCTCGCGGTCGCCCTCGCCCTGGCCGCCGCCGAGGCGCTGCTGCGCCACTGCACGCGCCGCTTCGGCGGGGTCACGGGGGATGTTTTCGGCGGCCTGGCGGAGACGGCGGCGACCACGGCGCTCATCGTTCTGTCACTGGGCTGAAACGATCTTCCCGTCCCTCTCCTGCACGGGCCGCTCAGCCGCTAGCTTCCTGCCCCGACACACAAGTGATCGGGGGACGTTCATGCCGAAGCTGCGCCGAGCCACGGCCTGGCTGGTCGATTTCACGCTGGTGGTGGCGCTGGCTTCGGCGCTCGCCGTGCTCACCTTCCACCGGGTCTCCGCACTCGTCACCGACGTGCCCGAGCTGGCCACCCGTGGCGGTTTCGACCTGCTGACCTCGCGCGGCGACGTGCTCGACGCCTCCCAGGACCTGGGGCTCTCGCTGTGGGACAAGTCGGTGCTGTACGTCGAGCAGGCCTTCGGGCTGCTGGTGCTGACGGTGTTCCTCTACCAGTGGGCGTGCCTCGCCCTGGCCGGGCGCACGATCGGCAAGGCCCTGGCCGGGCTCAGGGTCACACCGAACCTCCCGCCCCGGGTCAGGGCGGCGCGGCGGGCCGCGGTCACCACCGCCGCGGACGTCGCCGTGTACGCCGTGGCCTGTGTGCTGCTGGTCGAGGGGCAGATCGTGCTGTCGGTCCTGGTGTGGGCGGTCGCGGTGGTGCTGTTCCTGATCAACGCGCTGCCGGTCCTCTCCCCCGGCCGCCGGTCCCTCGCCGACCGCGTCGCGGGCACGGCGGTCACCGGCATCGGGTTCAGCAGGCCCGTCGCCATGCCCCCAGTTCGTACTTCTTGAGCAGAGAACTGAGCTTCAGGCGGCGGGAGTCGGCGCAGAAGCGGCCGGTGGGGACCTCGTACTCGACGTGGAAGACGGCCTTGCCGGCCTCGACGAACGGCTTGAGGGCCGCACACTCGCCGTACTGGGCGCACTGCTCGTTGACCGCGAAGTCGAAGTCCCCGACCAGTTCCGGGATCTGGTCCAGATCGTTCTTCAGACCGACGGCCAGGCCCCGGTCGTGGGCGAGCCGGGCGATGAGGCGGTTGTAGCGGAGCTGGTCGGTGGCCGTGAGCGGGAAGCCGGTGTCGTTGCGGTAGCCGTCCATGTTGTCCGGCTCCACCGCGTCGAAGCCCTTGTCGCGGCACATGTCGATCCGGGCCGCCATGAGCGGTTCCAGGACGTCGGTGCGGCGGATGTCGAGCCAGCGCTCGCCCTTCCAGCCGTTGCCGCGCCCGAGCACGGCCTTCGGGAACTTCCCGGCGTCCGGGCGGAACTCCTCCCAGGCGCCGGTGGAGAGGTAGCAGATGACCTTGCGGTCCTCGCGGTGCAGCCGGGCGACCGTGTCCTCGGAGTGGTCGAAACCGTCGATGTCGTAGACCGGCACGTCGACGGAGGTGTCCAGGCGTCCGCTCAGCTGCCACTGCCATGCGGTGCCGGGGCGGGGCTGCCAGCGGGGGCCGGGCTTGTCGTCGGGCTCCTGGGTGCAGCCCGCCAGCAGGAGGACCAGCAGGGCGACGAGCGGGAACGGGCGTCTCACGAGGTGTTCTCCGGCCTGTGCAGGGTGTACGGGAGCGTGCCCCATGGATGATCTCCGGCGCCGGGCACCGCACAGTGCACCGCCGCGCCCCGCGCCCGGGCCAGGCCCTCCGGGTCGGCGTCGGGCGGCACGTCGTAGACGAGGTGGCACAGCCGTACGTCCGTGCCGCCGGGCCGGGGCTGCGGGGGCAGGGCGCGGTACGCGGCCCAGGGGCCCTCGAAGGTGACGAGGACGTCGGCGATGCGGGCGTAGCAGGGGTGCGGTGCCGTGCCGTGGTTGAGGACGAGGGTGGCGCAGCCGACCCCCCAGGCCGCGACCGCCAGCTTCTGGTAGTGCTCGAACTCCTCGGGCCCGGACGGCACCTGGTCGAGGAAGGCGCCGTCGGTGCCGTACCAGTCGCGGTGCCGGGTGAGGTCGCGGACGACGTCGGTGGCGGCGCGGCGGCCGTAGTCGGTGTCGGCGTATCCGAGGACCCTGACGCCCTCGGCCCGCAGCCGGGCGGCGACCTCGGTGAAGGCCGGGTCGGGGCGGTCGCCGGGGCCGCTGGCCGGGTTGAGGACGACCCCGTACAGGCGGGGCGCCGCCGCGACGATCGCGTCCCATTCGGCGGGGCGGACGGAGGGGTGCTCGTAGTACGGGACCAGGAGAGTACTCATCGGTGGGCGGTTGCCCTCCCCAGCAGATGGCACACCAGGGCGGCCTGGACGGCGGCCGCCGTGCCGTACACGACCGCTCCGGCCACGTGCGGATCACCGGTGCGGGTGACGAGGAGCAGGGTCTGGACGAGGGCCGCGGCGCAGCACACCGCCGTGGCGCCGGTCACCGCGCCGAACGACTGGAGCAGCAGGCCCGTCCACAGGACCACGCCCAGCAGGAGCAGCCCGGCCGGGCGGACACCGCCCGGTACCGGGGCGTGCGGCCACAGGGCGGAGGCCGCGAGGCTCAGCGCCAGGAGGACGGCGAGGTAGGCGGCCAGGCACCGCACGACCGTCCGGACCGCGGTCCGCCGGAAGTCCCGGGCGGTACTGCTGGAGCGCAGACCGGCGAGGCTGCCGCTGCGGAAGCGGTACAGCAGCCACTCGGCGGGCCCCATGCTGAGGGTGAGCGCCACGGCGGCGGGCGCGGCGACCGCTCCGGCCGACTCGCCGGCCAGGACGTCCCCGAGCGCCGCGTACAGCACGAGCACACCGGTGGCGAGCCCGAACAGGGCGTACGGCAGGGAGCCCGTGAGCCGGGGTCCGGCGGGGCGGCGGTGGGCGGGGAGGGTACCGAACGCGCCGAACGGGAGCAGGGCGACGAGGCCTGCCGTCCAGCCGTGCTCGTCCTTGAGGGCGGGCGCCACCTCGCGCAGTCCGAGCACGGCGACCGCCGCCAGCGAGCCCAGCAGCAGGGCCAGGCCCGCGGTCTCGGGCAGCGGGTCGGCGAGGGACAGGACCGCGCCCGTCGCCATCGGTGCGAGGGCCAGGAGCAGGAGCCGCTCACGGCCCATCACCAGCAGGACGGTCGCCGCGGCCAGGTAGCAGGACTGCCCGGCGGCGAAGGCGACCACCGCCGGAGCGGCGCCGCCGGCGAACGACACGGCGACCAGGGAACCGAGCAGCGCGCCCGCCGGGGCGCCGAGCAGCAGGGCGCGCCGGGCGGCCGGCCGGTCGCCGAGCCCCAGCCACGCGTACGCCCGGTGGGCGAGCCCCTGGTTCCAGGTCCAGCCGCACAGGGCGCCCGCCAGCAACGGGACCGTGCCCGCGGGGAGTCCGTGGTCGTCCGGGCCGGTGAACAGGGGCGCGCCGAGGACGTAGGCGAGTCCGGGCAGGGCGAAGACGACGCCGCGCAGCAGGCAGCCGAGGAGGCCGGTCCGCCAGGGGTCGGGGACGGGGCCGTCGGGCTCGGGGTAGCGGCGTTCGACGCGTTCGTAGAGGGTCTCGGCGAGCGCGAAGGAGTTCTTCACGCCGTACCGCTCGCGTATCTGGTCGTCGGAGAGGCCGTCGGACTCCAGCAGGGCGGCTATCTCGTCGGGGTGGACGGCCGCGGCTATGAACTCCTCCAGCCGACCCGCGAGTTCGTCGACCGGGTCGGGCCGGGCCCAGCTGGGGGTGCGCTGCCGGGGGATCCCGGGGAGGGTGTCCGGGCGGGAGCCCGGGGGCAGCCAGACGCTTCCGCTCACCAGCCGGCCCCGTCCGTCGCGACGGCGGCGTACCAGGGGTCGCGCAGTTCCAGAGTCCAGTCGGCGACGGTCTCCAGGGTCGGCTCGTACACCTCGTCCTCGCCCGCGAGTTCCTTGTAGATGGTGCGGAAGGCGTCCACCGAGCGACGCAGCGTGAACCGGTCGATGACGCGCTGACGGGACAACTCACCCAGTTCGAGACGCCGTTGATCGTCCTTGAGCAGGGTCAGCGCGGCGGCGGCCATCTTCTCCGGCTCACGCGGCGGGACCACCAGGCCCGTGTCACCGACGGCCTCACGCACCCCGCCGACGTCCGTGGACACCGTCGTACGGCCGCAGGACATGGCCTCGATGATGGAGAACGGGAAGCCCTCGGAGATCGACGACAGCATGACGAGGTGCCCGGCCGCGTAGGCGCGCCAGACCTCGGTGATGCGGCCCTCGAAGGTCAGGCCGTCGGTGACGCCCAGTTCGGCGGCGAGCTTCTCCAGGCGGGTGCGGTAGGCCTCGCCGCCGGGCGGGACCGGGCCGAAGAGCCTCAGCCGGGCCGCCGGGATCTCGGCGCGCACCATGGCGTAGGCGCGGATCAGGGTCTCCAAATCCTTGATGGGGTCGATCCGGCCGCACCAGGACAGGGTCGGGACCTCGGGCTCGGGGCCCGCGTGCGGGAAGGCGGCCGGGTCGACGCCGTTGTAGACCGTGCGGATCTTGCCGGCGTCGGCGCCGCCGCGCTCCTCCCAGCGGCGGTTGTACTGGTTGCAGGGGGTGATCAGGTCGGCGGCCCGGTAGCCGTAGGAGTTCAGCTCGCGGTAGAAACCCAGCATGAAGGCCTTCACGGGCCAGCGCTGGGCGCCCTGGCGGTAGCCGAGGTAGCGCTCGCGCAGGTAGATGCCGTGCTCGGTGAGCAGGAACGGCACGCCGTCCAGGTGGCGGGCGGCGAGCGCGGGCAGGGTCGCGAGGCCGCTGCTGACGGCGTGCGCGACGGAGTCCTCGGGGATGCGGACACCCAGCGGGCGCAGGGCGTGTTCCAGCAGGTCGGTCGCGGTCAGCGCGTCGTGCACGGTGGGGCGGGCGGCGGCCGTCGGCAGATGCGGCATCGTCCATATCCACATCAGGGACCGCAGCGCCGACTCGGTGCGCAGCGCCGCCGGCAGCAGTCCGTCCCGGGCGAGTTCGGCGAGTTCGTCCAGGGATTCGCCGAAGTCGGCGTGCGAGCCGGGGTCCAGGAAGGAGAGCAGGAAACGCTCGTAGCTCTCGGTGAAGCGGCGGCGGGCCCTGCCGTACGGGGGTCTCGTGCGGCCGGGGCGGGGCCCCCAGGTGGGGACGGAGGTGTGCGCGCAGACGTTGGGCGGCAGCTCCCAGGTGACGGGTTCTCTGCCGTTGCCGGTGATCGAGACGATGTGGAAGTCGACCTCGGGCATGCCCTTGACGAGCTGGTCGCACCAGGTGCTGACGCCGCCGTGGACGTGCGGGTAGGTGCCTTCCGTGAGCATGGTGACATGACGGCCTGTTCGCCTCATGCGGTGTTTCCCCCTGTGGTGCGGATGGTGGGCGGGGAACTGCTGGCCCGGATGCCGGGTGCGACTTCGTCCGGGCTGGTCGCGCAGTTCCCCGCGCCCCTTCGGGCGCTCCCTCTAGGGCAGTTTCAGTGTCAGAGCCGACTGGAGTGCTGCCGGGGTCGTCCAGGCCGAGCGGGCTCCGGCGTACGGGGTGCCGAACGCGGAGGTGCCCAGCACGAGTTGCTTCTTCGTGCCCTCCGGAGCGGTCACCGGGATCTGCGTCCCGGACGGGGCGGTGACCGTGACGGTGCCGCCGATCCGGTACGCCGTCACGCGGTTGTCCGTCAGGGCCGTCTGCCAGGCGGCGCGGCGCTGGACCTCGGTGCCGATCGCGCTGTGCCGGGGGTTCTCCAGCGGGGTGTTGTCGGCGAACAGGGCCCGGTAGTCGGCGAGCACCTTCTCCATGACCGGGTAGAGCAACCGGTCCTCGGCGAGATTGGACTGGTGCGCGTAGTGCGGCCGGGGGTCGCCCGCGAGGGCGTGCCCGAGGGCGGTGCGGGCCTCCTGCGGGACGATGTGCTCGGCGTAACCCGTGGCCGGGTCGAGCGGCTCGTCGAGACACGTCGACGTCGGGTTGTCCTCGCAGACGCCGCTGCCGCCGTCGCCGCGCGCGGTGTAGACCCAGTTGTACTCGTCGGCCATCTCGGCCGCCGTGCCCACGTTGTAGTACACGTTCATCGGGTGGCGCGGGACGGTCAGGGCGTTGCCGACCGCCCGCTGTCCGGGCTCGCGCGAGTTGTCCGAGGCGATCCATTTGACGCCGGTGTCGGCGAGGGCGCCGGCCAGATGGGGGTTGTCGTCCGGCTGCTGCGGCAGGGTCTTCAGGCCCGAGTGCTCACCGGTGACCAGCTCGGTGCGGTCGACGGGCAGGCCTTTGTTCACGGCCCAGTTGTGGTTGTCGCGGATCTGCGCGGCGATCTCGGCGCGGCTCATGTACTTCGTCGAGCCGTCGGCGTTCTTCGCGCAGCTCCACGGCACGCTGGACGTGTCCTGCACGCAGCCGAGGAACGGGTGCGTGTAGGTGTGGTTGACCCAGCGGTACTGCGCCTTGTCGGCGAGCAGCCGGGTGGTGAGGGCGTCGGTGCCGCCGTGCTCGGCCTTCCACTCCTCGCCGGAGCCGGCGTTGAAGACCATGTCCATGGTGAAGCCGTGCTCGCGCTGCCACCGGGCGGCGTAGGCGGCGTCGTCCGCGGTCATACGGATCGGCGTGGTGCCCTCGCCGTCGCCGCCCGCGCAGTCGAAGTCGCCCGGGGTGCAGTTGCGTTCGGTGTCCCAGCGGCTGTCCGGGGCGAACACGTCGTCGACGTGCACCGCGAAGGAGTTGCGGGTCCGGCCCAGGTGCACGCCCTGGGTGAGCCACTCGACGATGCCGCGGGCCAGCAACCGGAACTGCTGCTGGTTGTTGTTGTAGGCGAAGGTCACCACCAGTTCGCGGCGGCCGTCGTGGGCGTACTCGCCGACGAGGCTGCCGCGGCCGGTGCCGCCGGGCACGGGGATGTCGACGTAGCTGGTGAAGCCGGTGCGGGGCCGGGCGGCGTAGCCGTAACTCTCCTGCACGGCCGGGGCGCCGTCCTCGAAGCGGAACGCGCCGTCGAGATAGCCGAACGAGCCGGCCTTCCCGGCCGCGGTGACGGATGCCTCGCGGCCGTCAAGAGTGCCTGCCCAGCCACCCTCGCTGGTGTAGTCGAGGCCTACCCCCGGGTGCGCCCACGTGTAGGCGTCGACCTGCGGGATGCCGTACGTCCGTTCGTAGGTCTCCAGGGCGGTCTGCTCGGCCGAGTCCGCGCCGAAGGGGGCCTCGTTGGGCAGGACGACGCCCTGGTACTTGGCGCGGGGCCGGCCGTTCACGGTGTCGCTGAGGAACGCGGCCGTGATCCTCGGCCGGCCGGAGTCGTTCAGGTCGAGGGTCGTGTACGGGATGCCCGTGCTCCTGAGCTGGGCGGTGACGGCCTTCACGGGGCTGTCGCCGTTGTCCACCACCAGCACCTTCAGATCGATGCGTGGTGCCTCCGCGGCCGCCGCCCCGGGCGCTGTCGCCCCCGCCGTGATCATGCCTGCCGCCGTCATCGCGGCGGCCGTTCTTCTCCATCCGCGCGCACGCTGCGCCATGGTTCCTCCCCCAGAAGATCCCAGGAATCCTCTTGCGTTCGAACAGAGGAGGACCCGTGGAAATCATGCAAAGCGGTGAGCAGGGCGCTCACCTGATCGCGACGAGTGTGACTCAGTTCACCGACATGGAGGATCAAGAAATGGCCACTACGCCACCGACAGGTGAACGCCCGCAGGAATGAGCGAACGGGGCCACGCGCGTAGTCTCGTCGTCGAGTGTTCGCCGCACCGGGGAGGCCCCGTGAACCACAGACCCTGAGGTCGGAATAGGGTCGGCTGTCGGGCCCGGTCGACCCACACCGTTCGACCACAGCAACTTCACATCGGAAGCGAGATTTCACCACCGTGACTGCTCTCACTCTCAGCACCGCCGCGGCGCCCGGCCTGCGGGCCGACGCGATCGTGATCGGTGTCGCCAAGGGTGCCAAGGGGCCGGTCGTCGCACCGGGCGCCGAGGCCGTGGACAAGGCGTACGACGGCAGGCTGGCCGGCGTTCTGGAGACGCTCGGCGCCTCCGGCGGCGAGGGCGAGGTGACGAAGCTGCCGGCGCCGTCCGGCTTCAAGGCACCGCTCGTCCTGGCGGTCGGCCTGGGCCCGGTCCCGGAGAAGGACGCCGAGTACGGCACCGAGGCCCTGCGCAGGGCCGCCGGTGTCGCCGCCCGCGCCCTGGCCGGGTCCAAGAAGGCCGCCTTCGCGCTGCCGCTGGGCGACGCCGCCGACGCCGGCGCGATCGGGGAGGGCGCGCTGCTCGGCGCGTACTCCTTCGACGCCTACAAGGACAACGGCAAGGACCCCAGGGCGAAGAACGGCAAGGCTCCCCTCGCCGAGGTCGCCCTGCTCGGCGGCAAGCCCCGCGACAAGGCGTACAAGGCCGCGGTCGAACGTGCCGTCGCCGTGTCCGAGGAGCTCAACCGCGCCCGCGACCTGGTCAACACCCCGCCGAACGACCTGAACCCCGAGTCGTTCGCCGCGATCGCCCAGGCCGCGGCCAAGGAGCACGGCATCAAGGTGCAGGTGCTCGACGAGAAGGCCCTGGTCAAGGGCGGATACGGCGGCATCCTCGGCGTCGGGGCCGGCTCGGCGGCGGGACCGCGCCTGGTGAAGCTGTCCTACACCTCCTCGAAGGCGAAGAAGCACCTCGCCCTCGTCGGCAAGGGCATCACCTACGACTCGGGCGGCATCTCGCTGAAGCCGGCCGGTCACAACGAGACGATGAAGTGCGACATGAGCGGCGCCGCCTCGGTGTTCGCCGCGGTCGTCGCCGCCGCGCGTCTCGGCCTGGAGGTCAACGTCACCGGCTGGCTCGCCCTGGCCGAGAACATGCCCTCCGGTTCGGCGACCCGTCCGGGTGATGTGCTGCGGATGTACAGCGGCAAGACGGTGGAGGTGCTCAACACCGACGCCGAGGGCCGGCTGGTGCTCGCGGACGCGCTGTGGGCGGCGTCGCAGGAGAAGCCGGACGCGATCGTGGACGTGGCGACGCTGACCGGGGCGATGGTGCTGGCGCTGGGCAACCGGACGTTCGGGATCATGGGCAACGACGACGCGTTCCGCGCCGCGCTGTGCGAGGCCGCCGAGGAGGTCGGGGAGCCGGCGTGGCCGATGCCGCTGCCGGAGCACCTGCGCAAGGGCATGGACTCGCCCACGGCCGACATCGCGAACATGGGTGAGCGGATGGGCGGCGGCCTGGTCGCCGGTCTCTTCCTGCGCGAGTTCGTGGGCGAGGGCATCACCTGGGCGCACCTGGACATCGCCGGCCCGGCCTTCAACGAGGGCGGGCCGTTCGGGTACACGCCGAAGGGTGGCACGGGGACGGCCGTGCGGACCCTGGTGCGGCTGGCCGAGCTGACCGCCGCGGGTGACCTCGGCTGAGTCCGCCTCCTGGCTCGATCTCGCCGGTTGGGTGGCGAGTGCGGGGGCGTGGGGGTTGTTCGCGCAGTTCCCCGCGCCCCTTCGGGACACCCGCCCCTTCGGGGACGTGGCTCATCTGAACGTGGGGCGTCTCACACAGCAGCCCGGCGTCTCTTTGTGTGTCGACAAGTGCGAAGATGGGGCTCGGCAGGACAGGGCCCCACCGAAGGGCCGAAGAACGAGCGGCCGGACACCAGCCGCCTGCCGGTCTCTGACGACCGGCTCACGGCGCACATGCATGGAGGACGTGACGTGGCGAACGACGCCAGCACCGTTTTCGACCTAGTGATCCTCGGCGGTGGCAGCGGTGGTTACGCCGCGGCCCTGCGCGGGGCGCAGCTGGGCCTGGACGTCGCCCTGATCGAGAAGGACAAGGTCGGCGGCACCTGCCTGCACCGGGGCTGCATCCCCACCAAGGCCCTGCTGCACGCGGGCGAGATCGCCGACCAGGCCCGCGAGAGCGAGCAGTTCGGTGTGAAGGCCTCCTTCGAGGGCATCGACATCGCCGGGGTCCACAAGTACAAGGACGGCGTGGTCGCGGGCCTGTACAAGGGCCTGCAGGGGCTCGTCGCCTCCCGGAAGGTGACGTACATCGAGGGTGAGGGACGGCTGTCCTCCCCCACGTCCGTCGACGTGAACGGCCGCCGCGTCGAGGGCCGCCACATCCTGCTCGCGACCGGCTCCGTGCCGAAGTCGCTGCCCGGCCTGGACATCGACGGCAACCGGATCATCTCCTCCGACCACGCCCTCGTCCTGGACCGCGTGCCGAAGTCCGCGATCATCCTCGGCGGCGGTGTCATCGGCGTCGAGTTCGCCTCCGCGTGGAAGTCCTTCGGCACCGAGGTCACGATCGTCGAGGGCCTGAAGCACCTCGTCCCGGTCGAGGACGAGAACTCCTCCAAGCTCCTGGAGCGCGCGTTCCGCAAGCGCGGCATCAAGTTCAACCTGGGCACCTTCTTCCAGAAGGCCGAGTACACCCAGGACGGCGTCAAGGTCACCCTCGCCGACGGCAAGGAGTTCGAGGCCGAGGTCCTGCTGGTCGCCATCGGCCGCGGCCCGGTCTCCCAGGGCCTGGGCTACGAGGAGCAGGGCGTCGCGATGGACCGCGGCTACGTCCTGGTCGACGAGTACATGCGCACGAACGTGCCGACCATCTCCGCCGTCGGTGACCTCGTCCCGACCCTCCAGCTCGCGCACGTCGGCTTCGCCGAGGGCATCCTGGTGGCGGAGCGCCTGGCCGGTCTGAAGACCGTTCCGATCGACTACGACGGTGTCCCGCGGGTGACGTACTGCCACCCGGAGGTCGCCTCCGTGGGTATCACCGAGGCCAAGGCCAAGGAGATCTACGGCGCGGACAAGGTCGTCGCTCTGAAGTACAACCTCGCGGGCAACGGCAGGAGCAAGATCCTGAACACCGCGGGCGAGATCAAGCTCGTCCAGGTCAAGGACGGTGCCGTCGTCGGCGTCCACATGGTCGGCGACCGCATGGGCGAGCAGGTCGGCGAAGCCCAGCTGATCTACAACTGGGAGGCGCTGCCCGCCGAGGTCGCGCAGCTCATCCACGCCCACCCGACCCAGAGCGAGGCGCTCGGCGAGGCCCACCTGGCCCTGGCCGGCAAGCCCCTCCACGCGCACGACTGACCCCTCGGTCGACGAACGCGACGACACAGACTTCCGCACTTTCCGTAAGGAGCAACCGAAACCATGGCGGTTTCCGTAACCCTTCCGGCGCTCGGCGAGAGCGTCACCGAGGGCACTGTCACCCGCTGGCTGAAGGCCGAGGGCGAGCGCGTCGAGGCCGACGAGCCGCTGCTCGAGGTGTCGACCGACAAGGTCGACACCGAGATTCCTTCGCCCGCCGCCGGTGTCCTGGCCTCCATCAAGGTCGCCGAAGACGAGACGGTCGAGGTCGGCGCAGAGCTGGCCCTGATCGACGACGGCAGCGGCGCGCCCGCCGCCGCCCCGGCCCCCGCCGCGGAGCAGGTCGCCGAGCCGGCCCCCGAGCCGGCTCCGGCCGCCCCGTCCACCGAGCAGGCCGCCCCGGCGCCCGCTCCCACCGCCGACGCCGCCGCCGGCGGCGGCTCCGCCGAGGGCACGGACGTCGTCCTGCCCGCGCTCGGCGAGTCCGTCACCGAGGGCACCGTCACCCGCTGGCTGAAGTCGGTCGGTGACAGCGTCGAGGCCGACGAGCCGCTGCTGGAGGTGTCGACGGACAAGGTCGACACCGAGATCCCCGCCCCCACCTCCGGCACGCTGCTGGAGATCGTGGTCGGCGAGGACGAGACGGCCGAGGTCGGCGCCAAGCTCGCCGTCATCGGCGAGGCGGGCGCCGCTCCGGCCGCCGCCCCCGCGCAGGAGGCCCCGGCGCAGCCCGAGCCCGCCCAGGCCCCGGCCGCCCCGGCGCAGCCCGAGCCCGCCCAGGCTCCGGCGCCGCAGCAGGCCGCTCCGGCCCCGCAGGCCCCGTCGGCCCCGGCCCCGCAGCAGCAGGTCACCCCGGCTCCCGAGCCGGCCCCGGCCGCTCCTGCTCCCGCCCCGGCTCCGGCCCAGGCCCCGGCCGCTCCGGCCGCCGCCAAGCCGGCCGACGACGGCGCCTACGTCACCCCGCTGGTGCGCAAGCTCGCCGCCGAGAACGGCGTCGACCTGGCCGGCGTCAAGGGCACCGGCGTCGGCGGCCGGATCCGCAAGCAGGACGTCATCGCCGCCGCCGAGGCCGCGAAGGCCGCCACCGCCGCCCCGGCTCCGGCCGCGGCCGCCGCTCCGGCGGCCGGCAAGAAGGCCCCGGCACTGGAGGCCTCCCCGCTGCGTGGCCAGACCATCAAGATGCCGCGGATCCGCAAGGTCATCGGCGACAACATGGTCAAGGCCCTGCACGAGCAGGCCCAGCTGTCCTCGGTCGTCGAGGTCGACGTCACGCGTCTGATGAAGCTGCGCGCCCGTGCCAAGGACGCGTTCGCGTCGCGTGAGGGCGTCAAGCTCTCCCCGATGCCGTTCTTCGTCAAGGCCGCGGCCCAGGCGCTGAAGGCGCACGCGCCGGTCAACGCCAAGATCAACGAGGCCGAGGGGACCATCACCTACTTCGACACCGAGAACATCGGTATCGCGGTGGACTCCGAGAAGGGCCTGATGACCCCGGTCATCAAGAACGCCGGTGACCTCAACCTCGCCGGTATCGCCAAGGCCACGGCCGACCTGGCGGGCAAGGTCCGCGCCAACAAGATCACCCCGGACGAGCTGTCCGGCGCGACCTTCACCATCTCCAACACCGGGTCGCGCGGCGCGCTCTTCGACACGATCATCGTGCCGCCGGGCCAGGTCGCGATCCTCGGCATCGGCGCGACGGTCAAGCGCCCGGCCGTCATCGAGACGGAGGAGGGCACGGTCATCGGCGTCCGCGACATGACGTACCTGACCCTGTCCTACGACCACCGCCTGGTGGACGGCGCCGACGCGGCCCGTTACCTGACGGCGGTCAAGGCCATCCTGGAGGCAGGCGAGTTCGAGGTCGAGCTCGGCCTCTGACCTCCATCGCCGGTACGGCTGCACGGTGCCCCCGCTCGGATCATCTCCGAGCGGGGGCACTTTGCTTGGGGGCACGGGGCTGTATCGATGTGCGGCTCCGCCGCGTGGGCGCGAGCGGCCACACAACAGTCAGCCGAACGACAAGCCACACCCCCCGTGTAAGTCTCGTCTCACCTGCACCAAGACACCCCCACCCGCCCCGCCCGCGGAGCGAACCGGCCGTATTGTCTAAACGTCAATCCCGCGTAAGGAGCCCTCATGACCGCGCCCGTCATCCACTCGCTCCGCGAGCAGATCCGCGAGCACATCCTGGAGGGGATCATCAGCGGACGCTGGCAGCCGGGCGAGCGGATCGTCGAGCGCCGGATCGCCACCGAGCTGGAGGTCAGCCAGACCCCGGTCCGCGAGGCCCTGCGCGAGCTGGAGTCGCTGCGCCTGATCGAGTCCGCTCCGAACAAGGGCGTGCGCGTCCGCAACCTCACGGCCGCCGACCTGGAGGAGAGCTACCCGGTCCGGGCCGGTCTGGAGGCCATCGCCGCCGAGCTGGCCGCCCAGGGCCTCGCGGAGGACTGCTCGGCCCTGGAGCCCCACGTCAGCGCCCTGTACGAGGCCGACCGCGTCTCCGACGGCACGGCCCAGGTCCGCCACACCGTCGCCTTCCACCGCGAACTCGTGCGCGCCGCGGGCAACTCCGTCCTGCTGCACACCTGGGAAGGCCTCGGCATCGAGGTGTTCACGGCCCTGTCGATCCGCTGGCTGGGCACCCAGCAGCAGTCGTACGCGGAGGAGCACGAGGAGCTCGTCGCCGCGTTCAAGCGCCGCGACCCCCGTATCGCCGAGCTCGTGAAGGCCCACGTGCTGGGCTGCGCGCCCCGGGCGTGACACCCGAGCACACCCTCGCTCAAACGCCTCCGACCTGCGAAAACCGCTCAAAGGCCAGTCACCGCGTGCCACCGCCGAAGGCACCCCGTGCCTATTTTCTCGTGATCAAGAGGTTTTGCCCCTCAACCCTTTGATCGATCATCGATCAGCGGGTTACAGTCGCCGACGGGCTTCCACCAGAGCCTCACGCCCTGTCCTGCCAAAGACAAAGGGCACCCCCGATCCCCTTATGTGAGGGACCCCCCTTCGACTGAGGAAGGCGGCGACATGACCGACCCCAACGCCATCCAGCCGAGCGAGCTCGACCAGCTCCCCGACCGGGACCCTGAGGAGACCGCCGAATGGCAGGCCTCCCTGGACGCGGTCACCAAGGCTGCCGGGCCGCACCGTGCCGCATACCTGATGCGCCGCACGCTGGAGCGCGCCGAGGGCGCCGGCATCGCGCTGCCGAAGCTCCTCGAAACCGACTACGTCAACTCCATCCCCACCTCCGCCGAGCCGGCCGTGCCCGGGGACGAGGCGATGGAGCAGCGGATCACCGCGTGGAACCGCTGGAACGCGGCCGCGATGGTGACCCGGGGCAGCAAGTACGGCGTCGGCGGCCACATCGCCACCTTCGCCTCCGCCGCCTGGCTGTACGAGACGGGCTTCAACCACTTCTTCAAGGGCAAAGAGACCGACGGCTCCGGCGACCAGCTCTACATCCAGGGCCACGCCTCCCCCGGCATCTACGCCCGCGCGTTCCTCGACGGCCGTCTGAACGAGGAGCAGCTCGACAACTTCCGCCGCGAGTCGGGCGGCAACGGCCTGCCTTCCTACCCGCACCCGCGGCGGCTGCCCTGGCTGTGGGAGTTCCCGACGGTCTCCATGGGTCTCGGCCCGCTGTCGGCGATCTACCAGGCCCGCTTCAACCGCTACCTGGCCAACCGCGGCATCAAGGACACCGCCGGTTCGCACGTGTGGGCGTTCCTCGGTGACGGCGAGATGGACGAGCCCGAGTCGACGGCGGCCCTCGCGCTGGCGGCCCGTGAGGAGCTGGACAACCTCACGTTCGTCATCAACTGCAACCTCCAGCGCCTCGACGGCCCGGTCCGCGCCAACTTCAAGATCGTGCAGGAGCTGGAGGCCCAGTTCCGCGGCGCCGGCTGGAACGTGATCAAGACGCTGTGGGGCACGGCCTGGGACGAGCTGTTCCAGCTGGACACCACGGGCGCGCTCGTACGCCGTCTGCGTCAGGTACCGGACGCGCAGATCCAGACGTACCAGACCCGCGACGCCGCCTATATCCGCCAGGACTTCTTCGGCGGGGACCCGGCGCTCGTGGAGATGGCGAAGCTGCTGAGCGACGACAAGATCCTGGAGTGCTTCCACCTCTCGCGCGGTGGTCACGAGGCCCGCAAGGTGTTCGCCGCGTACAAGGCGGCCGTCGAGCACAAGGGCGCGCCGACCGTGATCCTGGCCCAGACGGTCAAGGGCCACACCCTCGGTGAGGGCTTCGCGTCGAAGAACGCCAACCACCAGATGAAGAAGCTCTCGGTGGACGAGTTCAAGAACATGCGCGACCTGCTGGAGCTGCCGATCAAGGACAGCGACTTCGTCGACGGCGTGGTCCCCTACGGCCACCCGGGCGCCGACTCCCCCGAGGTCCGCTACCTCCAGGAGCGGCGTGCCGCCCTCGGCGGTCCGGCCCCGGCCCGTCGCGTGCACCCGGTCGCGCCGCTGCCCGCCCCGGCGGAGAAGGCGTTCGCGTCCTTCGACAAGGGCTCCGGTGCGCAGAACGTGGCGACGACGATGGCGTTCGTCCGCCTGGTGAAGGACCTGGTCCGCGACAAGGAGACCGGCAAGCGCTGGGTGCCGATCGTCCCGGACGAGGCGCGCACCTTCGGTATGGAGTCGCTGTTCCCCTCGCTCGGCATCTACTCGCCGAAGGGCCAGACGTACGAGCCGGTCGACCGCGACCAGCTGATGTACTACAAGGAGGCCAAGAACGGCCAGATCCTAAACGAGGGGATCACCGAGGCCGGTTCGATGGCCGACTTCATCGCCGCCTCGACGTCGTACGCGACGCACGGCGAGACGATGATCCCGTTCTACATCTTCTACTCGATGTTCGGCTGGCAGCGCACGGCCGACCAGATGTGGCAGCTCGGCGACCAGCTCGGCCGCGGCTTCCTCGTCGGCGCCACGGCCGGCCGTACGACGCTGACGGGCGAGGGCCTGCAGCACGCCGACGGCCACTCCCCCGTGATCGCGGCGACCAACCCGGCGGCGCTGTCGTACGACCCGGCGTTCGCGTACGAGGTCGCGGCCATCGTCAAGGAGGGTCTGCGCCGGATGTACGGCGAGGCGGCCCCGGGCGAGGACCAGGACGTCTTCTACTACCTGACCGTCTACAACGAGCCGATGCCGCAGCCCGCGAAGCCGTCCGTCCCCGGTGTCGACGAGGGCATCGTCAAGGGCCTGTACCGCTTCAACACGGCGGAGTCCGCGGGCATCACGCCCCCGGCCAACGCCCCGCGGATCCAGCTGCTCGGCTCCGGTACGGCGATCCACTGGGCGCTCAAGGCCCAGCGGCTGCTCGCCGAGGAGTGGGGCGTGGCGGCCGACGTGTGGTCCGCGACGTCCTGGAGCGAGCTGCGCCGGGACGCCCTGGAGGCGGACGAGGCGCTGCTGCGCGGCGAGGAGCGGGTGCCGTTCGTGCGGCAGGCGCTCCAGGGTGCCGAGGGCCCGGTGCTGGCGGTCTCCGACTACATGCGCCAGGTCCCGGACCAGATCGCGCAGTGGGTCGAGCAGGACTGGTCCTCGCTGGGCGCCGACGGGTTCGGTCTGTCGGACACCCGTGAGGCGGCCCGCCGCCACTTCGGCGTGGACGCCGAGTCGATCGTCGTCGCGGCCCTGGCCCAGCTCGCCAAGCGCGGCGAGGTGCAGGCGACGGCCGTGAAGGAAGCGCGCGCGAAGTACGGTCTGTAGGGACTCTGCAGGGACGACGAAGCGGTCGCCGCCTCCAGTTGTCCGGGAGCCGGCGGCCGCTTGTGTGGTACCCGGACGCTACTCGGCGTGCGGGTGCGTCGCCTCCTCCGCGGACGGTCCCGGGTCGGGGTGGCGGCGGAGCTGGACGATGGCCAGTCCCAGACCGCCCCAGACGATGAGGATCGCGATGATCATCATGATGACGGCGCCGCCGGACATCAGCGGTCCTCCTTTCCGTGCCGCTTGCGGTGGGCCTCGGCCTCGTCGGGGGACTCCATGTCCAGGTCGCTCAGTCCGCCCTCGGCCGCCTTCCACGGGATGAGGGAGAGCAACACACCGACCACCAGCGCCGCGATCGCCACGCTCCAGCCCGCTCCCAGCAGGAAGTCGGTGGAGTAGCCCTCGTAGTTCTCGTCGAACTCGGAACGCAAGCTGTCGATCATCATCCAGCCCAGCACCACCGGGGTGATGATGCCGAGGCAGATGCGCCACCAGTGGCCGAGCCGCACGGCGGAGGTCGCGTCGGCGTCCCGTTGCAGTTCGGGCAGCTTGCGCATGAACCAGGCCACCGCGATCACGCCGACCAGCGCGGCCATCGCGATGCCGTACTGGTTGATGAAGTGGTCGGAGGCGTCGAGCAGGAAGACGCCCTCGTTGGTCGGGAACAGCAGGATCGAGGCCACCGCCACGGCGCCGCCCACGCCGAACACGGCGGGGATGCGGTGCATGCCGGTGCGGTCCTGTACCGCGGAGACCACCACCTGGACGATCGAGATCAGCGAGGACAGACCCGCGATCACCAGGGACACGAAGAACAGCACCCCGAAGGCACCGCCCAGCCACATCTCGGAGATGATCGTCGGGAAGGCGACGAACGCCAGCCCGAGCCCCGCGGTCGCCACGTCGCCGACGGGCACCCCCGCGGCCTGCGCCATGAAGCCCAGCGTGGCGAACACGCCGATGCCGGCGAGGATCTCGAAGGAGCTGTTGGCGAACCCGGCGACCAGGGCGGAGCCGGTGAGATCGGCGCGGCGTCGCAGGTAGGACGCGTAGGTGATCATGATGCCGAAGCCGATCGACAGCGAGAAGAAGATCTGGCCGTAGGCGGCCACCCAGACGCTGCCGTTGGTGAGCTCCGACCAGTCGGGCCGGAAGAAGGCGTCCAGCCCCTGCGCCGCACCGTCCAGGGTGAGGGCCCGGATCACCAGGGCGACGAAGAAGACCACCAGCAGCGGGATGAAGATCTTGTTGGCCTTCTCGATGCCGCGCCGGATGCCGAACGCCAGGATGCCCAGCACCGCCACCCAGACGGCGATGAGCGGCCACAGCACCCCGGAGACATAGCCGGAGACGAAGCCCGGTTCCTCGGACGCCTTGAGGAAGCTGCCGAAGAGGAAGCCCTCCGGGTCGTCGCCCCAGGCCTGGTCGGCGGAGAAGCCGATGTAACGGACCGCCCAGGCGATGATGACCGCGTAGTACGTGGCGATCACGAAGGAGATCGCCACCTGCCACCACCCGATCACCTCCGCCGGGCGCGCCATCTGCCGCAGCGCCGCCGGGGGAGACGTCCGGTATCTGCGCCCGATCGCGTATTCCATGATCAGCAGCGGGATACCGGCGGTGAGCAGGGCGATGAGATAGGGGAAGAGGAAGGCGCCGCCGCCGTTCTCGTAGGCGACGGCGGGAAAGCGCCAGATGTTGCCGAGCCCGATGGCGGAGCCGATCGCCGCCAGCAGGAATCCCGTGCGTGTGGCCCATTGTTCGCGAGGCTGTTTCGCCATGTGTGTCCTCGTCGAGGGACGTTCCGATTGATCCACCGAACCTCTGCAACCTGAACTGCGACCGACGCTAACAGCGGTGACGGCATGATCACACCGGGTGTACACCCAGGCAGGTGGCACGCCCGGCACAATGGCGGTCATGCGTGCTGCCCGGCTGATCAAGATGGTGCTGCTGCTCCAGTCCCGGCCCTCCATGACGGCCGCCGAGCTCGCCCGTGAACTGGAGGTGTCGGAGCGGACGGTCACCCGGGACGCCCAGGCGCTGTCGGAGGCGGGCGTGCCGGTGTACGCGGACCGGGGCCGGGCCGGTGGCTACCGGCTGGTCGGCGGGTACCGGACGCGGCTGACCGGGCTGCACCGCGGCGAGGCCGAGGCACTGTTCCTGTCCGGGGTGCCGGGGGCGCTGCGCGAGATGGGCCTGGAGGACGCGGCCTCGGCGGCGCAGCTGAAGGTGTCGGCGGCGCTGTTGCCGTCCCTGCGGGACGCGTCCAGGACGGCGGCCCAGCGGTTCCACCTGGACGCGCCGAACTGGTTCAAGGAGCCGAAGACGCCCGCGCTGCTGCCGGCCGTCGCGGACGCGGTCTGGGACGACCGGCGGATCAGCGCCCGCTACCGGCGCGAGGAGGACGAGGTCGTCCGGGAGCTGGAACCGTACGGGCTCGTGCTGAAGGCGGGCGTCTGGTACCTGTGCGCGCGGGTGGCCGGGGGCTCCTTCCGGGTGTACCGGATCGACCGGTTCACGGCCGTGGAGCCGGGCGCCGAGCGCTTCGAGCGGGAGCCGGAGTTCGATCTGCCCGCGTTCTGGGAGGAGCGGGCGGAGCAGTTCGCGCGGTCCATCCTGCGGGCGCGGGTCGTGGTGCGACTTTCCCCCGACGGCGTGCGCGCACTGCCGTACGCCCTGGACGCGCTGACCGCCCGGGAGGCGCTGGCGGACGCGGAGGCCCCCGACGGCGACGGCTGGGTGACCGTCGCGCTGCCGGTGGAGTCCGAGGAGGTCGCCCACACGCAGCTGGCGGCCCTGGGCCCGGAGGTGGAGGTGCTGGCGCCGGCGGGCCTGCGCGAGCGGTTCGCCGCGGACGCGGCGCGGCTGGCCCGGCTCTACCGGCCCCGGGACGGCGCATAACGATCCCGCGCACTCCGGGTGCGACCCCGTGCCCCAGGGCCGATGCTTGACCCGTGATGGACGAGACGGAGTTCTGGGAGCTGGTCGACGACGCCCGGGAGGCCGCCGAAGGCGACCCGGAGGAGCAGGCCGACCTGCTCGTGGACCGGCTCGCCCAGCTGGACCCGGACTCGGTCCTGGACTTCGCCCGGCACTTCGAGTCGCGCTACAACCGGGCCTACCGCTGGGACCTGTGGGGCGCCGCCTGGGTGCTGCTCGACGGGGCGAGCGACGACGCCTTCGACTTCTTCCGGTGCTGGCTCATCGGCCAGGGCCGCCATGTCTTCGAGGGCGCCGTGCACGATCCGGACTCGCTCGCCGAGCTGCTGGGCGACTTCGACGAGGAGATCGACGGCGACGGCGAGGAGCTCGGCTACGCGGCGGACGAGGCCTACGAGCAGCTCACCGGTACGGTCGCCCCCGATCTGGGGATTCCGCCCGCGCCCCCGGAACCCGAGGGCACCCCGCTCGACTTCGAGAACGAGGGCCTGCTCGCGGAGCGCTACCCCCGGCTGTGGGAGCGCTTCAGGGGCTGATCAGGCGACGCGGCGGCGGTTCGTGTCGGACGGCGGGTCCGCGTGCGCCTGCTCGGCCCGCACCGTGTGGCGCATCGGCGCGGCGTTGGCCTGGTCGAGGGCGGACGCGGTGACCGCGGCCGGGCCCAGGACCACGGCCACGACCGCGCAGAGCACCGCCCAGGGGCCGCGGGTGCTCCCCGTCCGCACATGCGTCTCCCCCGGGGTCTTCGTACGACCGTTGTTCATGGTCCCCACCTCCGGTCGGCTGCCTGTGCGGACGACCGTAGGAGACCGGGATCTCAGGACGCTGCGCGTTCGCTGTGGCCTCGCTGTGGACCGTCCGGGCGGCCCTGGAGCCGGGCCGCGAGCTGTCTGATCTCGGGCAGGCGGGCGTGCAGGGCGGCGCCCGGGCAGCTGGTCATGTAGCCGTCGTTGTGGCCGGCGAGGGCGGGCAGCCGGGCGGTGGAGCCGGCCGCGTACCGGCTCAGGCCGTTGCTGGAGACCAGGCGGACGTCCGCGCGCGGGTCGGTGCCGGTCAGGCCCAGTTTCCAGGCGGACAGCGCGGCGATCGCGCGGATCATGGGCTGTGGCACGGGCATG
The DNA here is from genome assembly GCF_001611795.1 of Streptomyces qaidamensis. Lineage (NCBI taxonomy): Bacteria > Bacillati > Actinomycetota > Actinomycetes > Kitasatosporales > Streptomycetaceae > Streptomyces > Streptomyces qaidamensis. The sequence continues at coordinate 2,587,085 of NZ_CP015098.1, forward strand.
CCCTCCGTGAAGGTGCCGAGGGCGGCGATGCCCGAGGTGCGGTGGTTGAAGCCCTGGGTGTGGGCGCCGGTGACGGCGCGCTCCACGCCCCCGGCGCGGCCCTCGTAGATGGTGCCGCAGCGGTCGACGACGAAGTTGTAGCCGATGTCGTCCCAGTCGCGGGTGCCGGTCTGGCCGGTGTAGAGGTCCCGGATGATGCGGGGCGCGTCGGCGCAGGCGTAGCCGTTGGGCGAGTCGGTGTGGTGGACGAAGACGGCGGCGACCCGGTCGTCGTAGCGCGGGCGGGGCTGCGGGCGGGCGGCGTCGCCCAGCCAGTGCGCCCTCGGCACGACGGGCGGGCGCGGGGCGCTGTAGGGCGTGGCTTCGGAGCGGGGCCGGGCGGCGCGGGAGCCGGTCTCGGCGGCGTTCTCGACGCCGTGGGCGCACAGGACCAGCGCCACGAAGGCGGCAACGCCCGGCAGGCAGCCGAGGAGGACCCGGGCCGCGCGCGGCGGACCGGCTGTGCCGGGTGTCCCGTGGGCGGAGTGCCTGCGTCTGCCCCGCCGTCTTCGGAAGACACGCATGGTCCCACTGTCGGCCTGATGCGGTCCGTCCGCGATGTGTGATGTGCCACCCGGTGGAACCATCGTCACGGTCCGCGACGTTTTTCCGAATGCACGCCCGCGTGGCCGATTCCGATCATCGCGCGCGCGTGTGACTGATCACCGGGCCCTCCCCCCGCGTATTAAGGGGTTCCGAGAGAAAGGCGGCGTGCGTGGACCTGCTCGACATCCTGCTGTTGCTGGTCGTTCTGGCCTACGCTGCGTCCGGGTACCGGCGTGGGCTGGTGGCCGGCTGTGTGTCGCTGACGGGCTTCGTGGGCGGTGCGGTCGTCGGCGTGTGGGTCCTGCCGTGGGTGATGGACCTGGTGGAGCCGGGGACGACGCGGGCGACGCTGGCGGCGGTGTTCACGGTGCTGCTCCCGGCGGTCGTGGGGCACGAGCTGGCGGGGCGCCTCGCGCTGCGGCTGCGGCGGGAGCTGGACCGGGGGCCGCTCAGAGTGGCGGACGGGATCGGCGGGGCCGTGGCCAACGCGGTGGCCGTGCTGATCGTGGCGTGGGTGGCCGCGAGCGTCCTGGGCGCGTCCTCGTCGCCCCTGGTCACCTCGGCCATCCGGGACTCACGCCTGCTCGGCGCCGTGCAGCGGACGATGCCGGACACGACACCGGGCTGGTTCTCGGAGGCCACGTCCGCATTGACGCAGGCGGGCTTCCCACAGGTCTTCAACCCCTTCGAGAACGAGTCGACGGCCGAGGTCGCCAAGCCCACCGGCGACAGCGTCACGGCCGCCGCGACCGACGCCGCCAAGCGGAGCACGGTGAAGGTCGAGGGGGTGGCGGGCACACAGGGCCGTGAGGGCAGCGGGTTCGTCTACGCGCGCGAGCGCGTGATGACCAACGCCCATGTGGTGGCGGGCATCGACGAGCCGACCGTGCAGATCGGCGGGGTCGGGCGGACGTACGAGGCGCGGGTGGTGCTCTTCGACCCGCAGAAGGACGTGGCCGTGCTGTACGTGCCGGGTCTGAAGGCGCCCGTGCTGCGCTTCGACGACGACGCCGGGCGGGGCGACTCGGCGGTGGTCGCGGGCTATCCGGAGGACGGCGACCTGAACCTCCAGGCGGCGACGGTCGCGAACCGGGTGCGGGCGACGGGCCAGAACATCTACAACGACGGGACGGCCACACGGGAGATCTACTCGATCCGCTCCACCGTCCGCCCGGGCAACTCCGGCGGCCCGCTGCTCACCACGGACGGCCGGGTGTTCGGCGTGGTCTTCGCCCGCTCCACCACGGACGCCGAGACGGGTTACGTCCTGACGGCGGACGAGGTCGCCTCAGACGCGCGCGACGGCGCGGCCGCGACGGCACCGGTGGACACGGGCGAGCTGGCAGCGTCGTAGCTCCGGCTCACAGGAACCGCCCCATGAACACGTCGTCGACGTACGCCCCGTCGAGCAGGAACTCCCCGGGCAGGACCCCCTCGACCACGAACCCCTCGGCCTCGTAGAGCGCCCGGGCCGGGATGTTGTGCCCGAGGACCCGCAGGGTGATGCGGCGGGCGCCGCGCCGGCGGGACGCGTCGACGGCGGCCCGGACCAGCGCCCGGCCGACCCCACGGCCGCGCGCCTCCTCGGCGACGGCGAGGCCCTGGATCTGGCGGACGTGCCGGTTCGAGTCGAGCGGTGTGGGGAAACCGAGGTGGACGTAGCCCGCGAGACGGCCGTCGAGTTCGGCGACGAGGCAGTTCTCGGGGGCGTGCCGCTCGCTGAAGAAGGGCGCGTAGGGCGGCTGGGGCTCGGGAGTGACCGCGTGCAGGTGCGACCAGGCGATCCGGTCGAGCAGGGCCAGCTCGCCGTCGTCGTCGGGCCGGGCGGTACGGATGTGCGGTCCGGGGAGCTCGGGCATGGGCGTCACCCTACGGCGAGCGGATCACGACCTTGCAGGGGTTTTGCGGAGCCGAGCGGCAGGATGGGTTCATGGAGCGTTCGAGAATCGCGGTGGCGGGTGCGTCCGGTCTCATCGGCGGTGCTCTGGTGCGGTCCCTGACCGCCGACGGCCACGAGGTGCGCCGTCTGGTGCGCGGCACGCCCCGGGCGGCCGGAGAGATCCGCTGGGACCCCGAGGGCGGGCGGGTGGACGCGGCCGGGCTCGCCGGGTGCCACGCGGTGGTCAATCTGGCGGGGGCCGGCGTCGGCGACCGGCGCTGGACGGACGCCTACAAGCAGCGGATCCGCGACAGTCGCGTGAACGGCACGGCGGCCCTGGCCGGGGCGGTGGCGTCGCTGGACGCGAAGGAACGGCCGCGCGTCTTCGTCAACGGCAGCGGCATCGGCTACTACGGCGAGACCGGTGAGCGGCCGGCCGACGAGAGCACGCCCGCGGGGGAGGGTTTCCTGCCCGAGCTGTGCGTGGAGTGGGAGGGGGCCACCGCGCCGGCCCAAAAGGCCGGTGTCCGCACGGTGTTCACCCGGACCGGTCTTGTCGTGTCCCGCGAGGGCGGCGCCTGGGCCCGGCTGTTCCCGCTGTTCCGGGCGGGGGCCGGCGGGCGGATGGGCGACGGCAGGCAGTACTGGTCGTTCGTCGCGCTGCACGACGAGGTCGCCGCGATCCGGCACCTGATCGACACCGACGGTCTGTCCGGGCCGTTCAACGTCACCGCCCCGAACCCCGTGACGAACCGTGAGATCACGGCGGCGATGGGGCGGGTGCTGCACCGCCCGACGCTGTTCCCGGTGCCCGCGGCCGTGCTGCGGACGGTGCTCGGCGAGATGGCCGGGGACGTCCTCGGCAGCGTCCGGGTGCTGCCGACGCGGCTGCTGGAGTCGGGCTTCCGGTTCGCCTTCCCGGAGATCGAGGGAGCGATCCGGGCCGCGCTGTGACGGCTCCCCGGCCTGCGGGGCCGGGCCCCGGCGGGCGCCTCGGGGTACGGGTCGGCGACGGCAGCGGTACGGACCGGCCGTCTGTCCGGGATCCGACCGGCCTTTCCGAGACAGCTCGTCCGCGCCGCACACCAGCCTCCTGCGACCACTTCATGCCCACAAGGCATCCGTATGCGACCACCGTGCGACCGTGCCCTGCCGATGCGCGACTCCCGCTGACCGATCACGGTCCTACCCTCGACCAGAACTCGCGTATCCCTGCGGCCTGTTGAGGGCATGACGTCTCCAGCGCCCGCGCAACCTCGAGGAGGGGCACGTGCTTGAGCCCGCGTACCAGGCGGACGTGGTCGTCGTGGGGGCCGGGGTCGCCGGACTCTCGGCCGCGCACCGGCTGACCAGCGCAGGAGTGACGACCATGGTCCTGGAGGCCGCCCACGGGGTCGGCGGCCGCATGGCGACGGAGAAGGTCGACGGCTTCCGGCTCGACCGGATCGGCCAGTTGCTGTCCACGGCGTATCCCGAACTACGGCTGACACCCGGTCTGGACGGGCTGGTGCTGCGGCCCTTCACGCCCGGTGTCCTGCTGCACGGCGACGGACGCCATCACCGCGCCGGCGTCCAGCCGGGCGCAGGGGGCGCACGGGGCGCACTGCACGCGGTACGCACGCTGGCGAGTGCTCCCCGGCCGCCGTCCGCACCGAGGCCGCCCAGGAGGCCGGTGGCCGTGCCCGGCCGGCAGGTCTCCGTCCCCCGCAGCCGGTCCGGCGCCCCGCTCGGCACGGCCGTCGACCAGGCCCGGCTGGGTGCCGCCCTGTCCCGCCTGGCGGGGACCCCGGCCGAACGGCTGCTGTCCCGCCCGGAGTTGCCCGCCGGTGAGGCCCTTGCGGCACGCGGGCTGCCCGCCCGAACGATCGACGGTTTCCTGCGCCCGCTGCTCGCCGCGCTGCTGTGCGACCCGGGTCTGACGACGTCCAGCCGGTGCGCGGACCTCGCGCTGCGCGCCTTCGCCCGGGGGCGGCTGTGTCTGCCGGAGGGCGGCGCCGACGCCCTGCCGGAATCGCTGGCGCGCACACTGCCGCCGGGCACGGTGCACACCGGCGTCCGTGTCACCTCCGTTTCGACGACCTCGGTGACCACCGCGGAGCACGGTGAGATCCGGTGCCGGGCGGTCCTGGTGGCGACGGGCGCGCGGGCCGCGGCCGAGCTGCTGCCCGGCTTGCGGGTGCCGGACTTCCATCCGGTGACGGTGGTGCACCACACGACCGACGAGCCGCCGGGGACGGGGGCGTCGCTGCTGCTCGACGCCGATCTGGGCGGGCCGGTCGCGCACACGGCGGTGGTCAGTCTCGTCGATCCGACCCGGGCGCCGGCGGGGCGGGCGCTGGTGTCGTCGACGGTGCTGGGACGGCCGCCGGGCGATGTCGACACCGCGGTGCGGATGCATCTGGCGCGGTTGTACGGGGTGCCGACGGCGCGGTGGGAGACGCTGGCCGTGCACCAGACGGTGGAGGCGGTGCCGGCGATGCGGCCGCCGCATGATCTGCGGCGGCCGGTGCGGTTGCTCGCGGGCCTGTATGTGTGTGGGGATCACCGGGACACCAGTACGGTCCAGGGCGCTTTGCACTCCGGGCATCGGGCGTCGGCGGCGATCTTGGCGGACTTGGGGGCGGGGCGGTCGATGCATGTCGCCGATCCGCTGCCGACTGTGCCACGGGCTGCGTAGGCGGTTCGTCGGGTGCGGGCGCGTGGGGGTGTTTCGCGCCCACGCGGCGGAGCCGCACACCGACACAGCCCCGTGCCCCCGAGAACCTCACCCCAACGCCGCTACCTTGTCGCGGTAGGTACGCACCGGCGCCGCGTCCTTGTACGGCTCCAGGCGTCGCTCGAAGTCCCTCACGTACTCCACCGCCCGCACCGAGCGCATCTCCGCGGCCTGGCCCGCCGCCTCCGCGGCCAGCTGGCAGGCCTGGTCGAGTTCGCCGAGGCCCAGGCGGGCGGTGGCGAGGACCACGCGGCAGAAGAGGCGGCTGCGGGCGAAGGAGGGGGCCCGCAGCTGGAGTGAGCGTTCCGCATGCTGGGCGGCGGCGCGGAACTGCTGCAGGTCGCGGTGACAGTGGCCGAACTCGTCGGCGAGCTGGGCCTCGTCGAAGAACTTCGCCCAGTGCGGGACGTCGTCCCCGGGCCGGGCCGTCTCCAGGGCGCGTTCCGCGCGGACCAGGGCGGCGGTGCAGGCCCGGACCTCGCCGAGCACCCCGTGCCCGCGCGCCTCCGAGGCGTGCAACAGGGCCTGGACGACGGGGGGCCCGGATGTGCCGACGCCCTGCTGCGCCACCCGGGCGAGCTGGACGGCCTCCCGCCCGTGCCCGAGGTAGACGGCCTGGCGGCTCATGGTGACCAGCACGTAGGACCCGTACGTCCGGTCTCCGGCCGCCTGTGCGAGCCGCAGCGCCTGCACGAAGTAGCGCTGGGCGAGTCCGTGCGCGGCGATGTCGTACGACGTCCAGCCCGCGAGCCGGGTCAGGTCCGCGGCGGCCGCGAACAGCCGGCGGCCGGTCTGCTCGCCGTAGGTGCCGCGCAGCATGGGCTCGCACTCGTGCTCCAGGTAGCGCACGAGGGCCTGGCGGGCGTGACCGCCGCCGTAGGCGTCGTCGAGGGTGCGGAACAGCTCGCCGACCGAGCGCAGGGCGGCGATGTCGCCGGCGGTGACCTTCTGGCCGGGTCCGCGTTCGGCCTGGCCGCGCTGGCGGGGCAGGGACGGCACGCCCTGCTCGGGCGTGGCCGTGGGGCGCAGGGCCGGGCGGCCCTGGACCGGGATGCGGGCGGCGGCCGGTTCGCCCCGGGCGACCTTCTCGTCGGCCCGGCCGATCAGCCAGTCGCGGCTGGGCACGACGAGCCCCGCCGGGGTGAAGGCGATCTTGCGGAGCTCGGCGTGGCTGCCGGAGTCCTTGCGCCACAGCCCGCTGACGATGTCGACGGCCTCCTCGGGGGTGGCGGCGAACTCCAGCCCGGCGTAGACCGGGGCGCAGGCGTCCAGGCCGAGGTCCTGGGCGGTGAGGCGGCGGCCGAGGCGCCGGGTGAAGACCTCGGCGATCAGGGCGGGCGTGGTGCCCCTGGGCTGCTGACCGCGCAGCCACCGGGTGACGGAGGTCTTGTCGTATCTCAGATCAAGCCCGTGTTCGAGACCGAGCTGGTCCACGCGACGGGCGAGTCCCGCGTTGGAGAACCCCGCTTCTGCGATGAGCGCGGCGAGCTGTCGGTTGGGGGTGCGCTGCGCGGGTCGTTCCGTCATGGTGCGGTGCGGTCTCCTGCCTTCCGGTGTTGGTGACGTGCCGGATTGCCTGTGAGCAGGCCTTTTGGCTTGCTGGACGGCGCGAATGTAGCGGAGAGTAAGCACCCCATCACACATTTTCCCGGACATTCATCCGATCGTGTGAGGATTGGCTCCGGGACTGACGTGTCCGGGCCGGACGTACAGTGGCTTGGGCGCGCTACGTGCCTGATACACCCGTCCGAGGGAGGCGCTTGCCGTGAGTGAGTTGCGGTTCGTCCGCATGGGGTTCGGTGACGAGGCCGTCGAGTACCAGGAGGCGTGGGACGAACAGCGCCGGGTGCACGCCGCGCGCTTCGCCGACGAGATCCCCGACACCGTGCTGCTCCTGGAACACCCCCCGGTCTACACGGCCGGACGGCGCACGGCGGACAACGAGCGGCCCCTCGACGGCACGCCCGTCATCGACGTCGACCGCGGCGGCAAGATCACCTGGCACGGCCCTGGCCAGCTGGTGGGCTACCCGATCCAGAAGCTCCCGCGCCCGGTGGACGTCGTGGCGCACGTACGCCGCCTCGAAGAGGCCCTGATCCGTACCTGCGCGGACTTCGGCCTGGAGACCAGCCGGGTCGAGGGTCGCAGCGGCGTGTGGATCCTGGGCGACCCGGTCGAGCAGCGCCCCGCGCCGGGCGGCCTCTCGCTGGACTTCGCCCCCCGGCTGCACGACGAGGAGTTCGACCCGCGCATGAACGGCCCGGAGTACGCGCCGTCCAACGCGGGCCAGCGCCGGGAGGACCGCAAGATCGCCGCGATCGGAATCCGCGTGGCCAAGGGCGTCACCATGCACGGTTTCGCGCTCAACGTGAACCCCGACAACAAGTGGTTCGACCGGATCATCCCGTGCGGCATCCGGGACGCGGGCGTCGCGTCGCTGGCCGGCGAGCTGGGCCGGGACGTGACGATCGAGGAGGTCCTGCCGGTCGTCGAGCGCCATCTGCGGGACGTCCTGGCGAACGCGGAGCTGAAGCCGCGGGAGATCGAGAAGACGCCGGCGGCATAAATCGGCCCGTGGCGGAGCTGGAGGGGTAGCGCCCACACAGGCATTCAAATCAACGGGCGTACCCTTGAGGACGCCGAAGAATCAATCGCTAGGGAGCCGGTCGTGTCCGCAGTCGCACCCGACGGACGCAAGATGCTGCGCCTGGAGGTCCGCAACAGCCAGACCCCCATCGAGCGCAAGCCCGAGTGGATCAAGACCCGGGCGAAAATGGGCCCCGAGTACACCGCGATGCAGAAGCTCGTGAAGAGCGAGGGTCTGCACACGGTCTGCCAGGAAGCCGGCTGCCCGAACATCTACGAGTGCTGGGAGGACCGCGAGGCGACCTTCCTGATCGGCGGCGACCAGTGCACCCGGCGCTGCGACTTCTGCCAGATCGACACCGGCAAGCCCGAGGCGCTCGACCGTGACGAGCCCCGCCGGGTCGGCGAGTCCGTGGTCACCATGGACCTGAACTACGCCACGATCACCGGCGTCGCCCGCGACGACCTGGAGGACGGCGGCGCCTGGCTGTACGCCGAGACCGTGCGCCAGATCCACCAGCAGACCTCCGGACGCGAGGCCGGACGCACCAAGGTCGAGCTGCTCGCCCCGGACTTCAACGCCGTCCCGGAGCAGCTGGAGGAGGTCTTCTCCTCCCGGCCCGAGGTCTTCGCGCACAACGTCGAGACGGTCCCGCGGATCTTCAAGCGCATCCGCCCCGGCTTCCGCTACGAGCGCTCCCTGAAGGTCATCACCGAGGCGCGCGACTACGGCCTGGTCACCAAGTCGAACCTCATCCTCGGCATGGGTGAGACCCGCGAGGAGGTCAGTGACGCGCTGAAGCAGCTGCACGAGGCGGGCTGCGAGCTGGTCACCATCACGCAGTACCTGCGGCCCTCGGTGCGCCACCACCCCGTCGAGCGCTGGGTGAAGCCGCACGAGTTCGTGGAGCTGAAGGAGGAGGCCGAGCAGATCGGCTTCTCCGGCGTGATGTCCGGGCCGCTGGTGCGCTCCTCGTACCGTGCCGGACGGCTCTACCGGATGGCCGTGGAGAAGCGCGACGGGTACGTCGCGGCGCAGGCCGTCTGACACGCCGTCACCTTCACTGTCCACCCCGGGGCGGACAAGCGTGTGAATTCGCGCACAAGAGGCTACTCGCCGGTAGTGACCGATTCGACGCGGTCCTGACCGTCCTCGCAGATGAGGGCACATGTCAGGACCGCGTCGGCGTTCCACCACTCCCCGCCGGCGCTTCATGGGTGTTTGACCGGCCGGTCACGCCCTGGTAACACCAATCAGTGACGCTGAACTCACAGCACGTACACCCATCACTTGAGGGGGGACCTCACCCATGCAGGCCGCGCCGCCCGTCCGCGCCACCGCCATCCCGTCCTTCACGACCGCACTGCGTGCCGTCGAGTCGCTGCTGATGAGCAGCGGTCAGCGCACCGCCCGCCGCAACGCCTGGACCTCCGTGCTGGAGGACCGCCGTCGGGCCAAGGACCGGGTCGAGACGCAGCGCGTCATCGAGCAGTCCCTGTCCGTCCGTCCCTGACCCCGGCCCTCCCTCAAAGGGCCCCCGGCGGGCACTGCCGTCGTCGGCGCTTGTGGGGCCACGTAGACTTCGGGGCATGGCGAGGAAGGAACCTGCAGCGGACGCTGCGAACCCCGGGCGACTGAAGCAGATCGCCCTGACCTACAAGATGACCCGCAAGGCCGACAAGAAGATCGGTCTTGTACTCGCGGCAGTCGGAATCGTCACCTTCGGTGTCTTCCTCGCGATCGGTTTCCTGATCGGTCACCCCATCTATCTCGGCATCCTGGGCCTCCTGCTCGCCTTCCTCGCGTCGGCGATCGTGTTCGGGCGCCGGGCCGAGCGGGCCGCCTTCGGGCAGATGGAGGGACAGCCCGGCGCCGCGGCGGCGGTGCTCGACAACATCGGCCGGGGCTGGGCGACGACCCCCGCGGTGGCGATGAACCGCAATCAGGACGTGGTGCACCGCGCGGTCGGCAAGGCCGGCATCGTGCTGGTCGCCGAGGGCAACCCGAACCGGGTGAAGACCCTGCTGGCCGCCGAGAAGCGGAAGATGAACCGCATCGTCGCGGACGTCCCCGTGCACGACCTGGTCGTGGGCACGGGCGAGGGCCAGGTCGAGCTGAAGAAGCTGCGGACGACCATGCTGAAGCTCCCGCGCGTGCTGACCGGCCCGCAGGTCACGGCCACCAACGACCGGCTGCGCGCCCTCGGTGACCTGATGAGCAACATGCCGCTGCCGAAGGGGCCGATGCCGAAGGGCATGCGGCTGCCGAAGGGCGGGCCGAAGGCTCGCTGACACCCCGCACACGACATGAACGAGGGGCGCCCGGTGTGACCGGGCGCCCCTCGTTCATGTCGGTCGGTTCGTTCCCCGGGTCAGATGCGGACCTCGACCGTGCCGGCCAGGCGGTCGTGCAGGCCGCGGCCGTCGCGGTCCCAGATCAGGGCGGGAATCGCGAGGAAGAGCAGGACCGTGCGCAGTGCGGCGCGCCACGGGCTGACCCGGCCGGTGTCCAGGGCGAGCACCCGCAGGCCGAGCAGGCGCTTGCCCGGAGTGAAGCCGACCGTACCGACCGTGAGGACCATCAGCGCGAACATGATGAGCGGCGCCCAGATCTGGGCCGCCTCGTTGTAGCTCTGGGTGATGAGACCGTATGCGATCAGGAGGCACAGACCCCAGTCGACCGCGAGGGCGCCGAGCCGGCGGCCCGGACGGGCGATCGAGCCGGGTCCCTCCTCGGGCAGACCGAGCTGTTCACCCCGGTATCCGAAGTCGACACCGGCCTCTTCCGCGGCCGCGCGGGGCCCGGAAAGCCACGATCCGAGTGCTTGCCTGTTGTCCACCCGTCCACGGTACTGCGCCCCCAAATGACCAGGGCACGGCGGGGTGTGTCCGGGCTACGGTGGAGGGTGAGCCGGTTAACTTGTGCGAAACAAATGAGTCACGCCCGAGAAACCACCCGTCCCTAGGGTCGAGGTCAGCGTGTGCCACCCGCACTGGCCGCACGAACGAACTACCACCCCGGCGGGACGGTCGGGAGTAGGAGGAGCTGGATGTTCCAGAACGCCGACGAGGCCAAGAAGTACATCGCGGACGAGGACGTCAAGTTCATCGACGTCCGCTTCTGCGACCTGCCGGGCGTGATGCAGCACTTCACGATCCCTGCCGAGGCCTTCGACCCGGCCGAGGAGCTCGCCTTCGACGGCTCCTCGATCCGCGGCTTCCAGGCCATCCACGAGTCCGACATGGCGCTCCGCGCGGACCTGTCGACCGCCCGGGTCGACCCGTTCCGCCGCGACAAGACCGTCAACATGAACTTCTTCATCCACGACCCGATCACGGGCGAGCAGTACTCCCGTGACCCGCGCAACGTGGCGAAGAAGGCCGAGGCCTACCTCGCGTCGACCGGTATCGCGGACACCGCGTACTTCGGCCCCGAGGCCGAGTTCTACGTCTTCGACTCGGTCCGCTTCTCCACCTCGGCGAACGAGAGCTTCTACCACATCGACTCCGAGGCCGGCGCCTGGAACACCGGTGCGGTCGAGAACAACCGTGGTTACAAGGTCCGCTACAAGGGCGGCTACTTCCCGACCCCGCCGGTCGACCACTTCGCCGACCTGCGTGCCGAGATCTCCCTCCAGCTGGCCGCCTCCGGCCTCCAGGTCGAGCGCCAGCACCACGAGGTGGGCACCGCCGGCCAGGCGGAGATCAACTACAAGTTCAACACGCTGCTCGCCGCGGCCGACGACCTCCAGCTCTTCAAGTACATCGTGAAGAACGTGGCCTGGCAGAACGGCAAGACCGCGACCTTCATGCCGAAGCCGATCTTCGGTGACAACGGCTCGGGCATGCACGTGCACCAGTCGCTGTGGACCGGCGGCCAGCCGCTCTTCTACGACGAGGCCGGCTACGCGGGTCTGTCGGACACCGCCCGCTACTACATCGGCGGCATCCTCAAGCACGCCCCGTCGCTGCTGGCCTTCACCAACCCGACGGTGAACTCCTACCACCGTCTGGTCCCGGGCTTCGAGGCGCCGATCAACCTGGTGTACTCCCAGCGCAACCGCTCCGCGGCCATGCGTATCCCGATCACGGGCTCCAACCCGAAGGCAAAGCGCGTCGAGTTCCGCGCGCCCGACTCCTCCGGCAACCCGTACCTCGCCTTCTCGGCCCTCCTCCTCGCGGGCCTCGACGGCATCAAGAACAAGATCGAGCCGGCCGAGCCGATCGACAAGGACCTCTACGAGCTGGCTCCCGAGGAGCACGCGAGCGTCGCGCAGGTGCCGACCTCCCTCCCGGCCGTCCTCGACCGCCTGGAGGCCGACCACGAGTTCCTGCTCCAGGGTGACGTGTTCACCCCGGACCTGATCGAGACGTGGATCGACTACAAGCGCACGAACGAGATCGCGCCGCTTCAGCTGCGTCCGCACCCGCACGAGTTCGAGCTGTACTTCGACGTCTAGGAAGCGGAGTCGGATGTCATGGGCCCAGGCCCGTGAGCACACTCCGACCATACGCAGCGTCACGAGGGCCGCTACCCCGATGGGGTGGCGGCCCTCGCTGGTTGCGTAGGCCATGACGGCAGAATTCAGCTATGAGCACGCCGAGTTCCGCACCGGGCCCGACCCGGCAGAGTTCCCCCTCGCAGCCGGACCCGGGGCCCGCCGGCCCGGCCGGGCTTCCCTTCAACCGCCGCGTCCACGTCGTCACCGCAGTCCTGGACCGCCCCGAGGAGGTGGACCTGCTGCAGCAGGTGTGCGAGGCGATGGGGTGGCCCATCCGCGAGCCATTGGCCGACGAGACCACGGTGACCGCGGACGCGGGCTGGACGCTGCGCACGATAGAGGTGCGGATCCGCGGAGTTCGCGAGACAGCGGTCGAGCAGGCGGTCTCCACCTTGGACACGCTGGCCCAGAACGCCGAGTTGTCCCTGTACTGTCGCGATGCCACCCTCGTCGAGCGCATGCACCAGCCACAGATCGAATGGCATCTGCGGGGCAGGCGCAAGACGGTGCGCCACCGCATCCGCCACACCCTCCACATGGCCGCCCGGACCGGTGATCACGATCCGCACGCGGGCACGGTCCGGCTGGTCCGGGTACCGACCGAGCTCGACGAACCCCGGCCGCGGCGGCTGGCACGTACCCGGCGCGCCGCTCGGGCCGAGTTTGCCCACCACTCGTTGCCGCTGCGCCGGCTCGACCCGCAGATTCACGAGGTCGGCAAGCCTTCGGCGTCCCGGGGCGGGCACGTACTGGCCTTTCTGGCCTTCGTCTTCACCGCGACCGTGATCAGCCTGCTCGGCGCCGGGCTCTGGCCCGCGGTCGGTGCGGACAGCCCCCGAGTCGGTGCTCCGCTCATCGTCCTCACCGGGAGCTACCTGTTGGGCGGAACGCTTCTGGCAGTGCGGCGCACCCCCACGCATCGTGCCCTCCCGTGGCTCGTCCCGCTGGCCATCCCTCTCGCCGTTCCCTTGGTGCCCTGGCTCGGGGCGCTGGTCCAGCGGGCGTATCTGTCCCCCTTCGGGCTGCGCCCCGCACCCGGGAGTGACGGGCTGGGTGCCGTTCAAGCAGGGCTGTGGATGCTGTGTGTGTTCGTCGCCGGCGCTCTGCTGCCCGTGGCGTACCTGGGGTGGATGCGATTTCTCGCTCCCTCCCTGCGCGTCAGGGGCCCGTGGCTGTCCTGGGCGCCGGCGATGAGCATGGGCATAGGGCTGGGCATGGCGTTCAGCCTGCTCATCCTCCACACGGCGGCGAGCAGCGGCACCCAGAACCGCGCGCTCGCTGCGGCAGGCCGGGACATCCCGGAGTACTTCGGCGTCAGTGCCGAGTACGCCTGCGTGGAGACGATCTCCCGCGAAGTCCCGTACTACGGGGCTCCGCCTCCCCCTGGCAGCCCGGTGGTGATCTTCGGGCAGACCGGTGACCGGGTCGACTTCTGGAACCCCGCCGCCAGGCAGAAGACCAGCATCCGGCTGGAAGACGCCCGCATCAGGGTCGTGCCGCACAGCCACTCGGCATGCACCTGGGCCACCCGGTAGCGAGCTTCGGGGCATGAGCCTCGATGTTCCTCGTCTGTCCGGCCACCCGCTTAGTCGGTGATCCTCGGTGGCTCCTTCTTGTTGGCAGCTCCTTTTGTCGGGCAAAATGAGGGACGGCCGTCAGGCGGCCGATCCCGGTCCTGCGCCGCCCCTGTGCAGGGTCCTTGCGGATGAAGGAGCCATAGCCCCACCTGTCGCTGGATGACACTGTCCGCCGGCGCCCACGTCATGGGCGCGCAGATCAGTTGTCGAATGCCGAGGGGCGGCGGCGTTCGGGGACGGATCTCGCATGACCACGGGTGGACGTCTCACCAGGCTGGCCCGTACGCGGCAGATGTACACCGGTGAGCCATTTCAGATGTCTCGGCATGCTCTGCGTGGCGGAGACAACCGGCACCCGATCCCGGGGGCCACCGGGACTCAGGCGCGCCTCGAAGCGGAAGTCCTGGCCAAACTGGGTGGTGGCGGACAGTGGTGGTCCCACCCTCTCGGCATCGCCCGTGTCCGTCCGGGCTGCGGCTCGGCTCTCGTCGAACTCGACGGTCACACCACGTTCAGCAGCGGAACGCTGTACCCGCGCAGTGCCCATGCGCTGGACAAGCTCCTTCCCTGCGCGGAGCCAGGTGTCCAGGTGACCGGTATCGTCGGTCTCCGGGTGGCCGGCATCGAGGGAGCAGACCTCCACCTCACCCTGAGCGGCGATTTCTCCCGCATCGTCCTGCGCGGCATTCCCGGCACGCGATGGGAAGAGCTGCTCGACGAACGGTGGCACCGCTACGAGGAAGCGGGGTTCCCACCACTGTGGCGAAGCGGCTCGCTCACGGAGTACGAAAAGGCCCACATCAGCAGCTACGGAGAGTCATGGAGGGCCGAGCGGGACCTCGATTGGATCGGATCCGCTCTGCTGCGCCGCATCGCGCTCTTCCACACGTCGGGCTCCGCGTACTCCACCCGCTCATGGATCACGGGTGACGAATGGATCTTCGAGTTGGACACGGTTCTCGATGCCCCACCCGGACACGACGACTTTCTGAACAGACTTCTGGACCCGATATGGGGGCCGGCGCTGCGTGTCGATCGCTGTCACTGCTCCTGCGACGCGCTCAGGGACCCGGACGATCGCTTCTACCTCCGCCAGTGCACCTTCCACCTGACGCACCGCGATCAGCCCCTCGGCGGCCTGCAACTGCGCTTCCGCCACGGACACGCCGTGTACGGCTCCGATGCCCGAACCACGCTGAGGCATCTCGGCTCTCCTCCGAAGTGGCTCGACCGGGTACTGCCGGCGAACCGTCCCGACGCTCGGGCTTCCACCGGGCGCCGTACGTCGGCGCAGTCTCTGGAAACGGAGAGTCACTGATGTCCTGGGACGACATCGTCCTCTTGATCTTGGCGTTCTTCGGAACCGTCTCACTCCTGCTGGCTCAGGTCAGCGACGTGTTGTCGAGGCTGCCGCACATCATCCGGGCCTGGCGTGAAGTCCGGCGGGAACTGGGCGGCGGAGGCGGTGATTCCGAAGAATCCGGCTTCACAGACGGGGCGCGGAGGCGGGATCATTGACGCTGACACTGTTGTTCGAGAGAGGTAACGGGATGTCCGAGCGGGACGAGCACGAGCGCGAGTTCGATCTCAGATGGGCGGACGGAGCCGAGCACAAGGAGCCCTCGGCCCGGGCCCGTATGCTCGCCGCCCGCTGGAAGCACAACCCGCCCGGGCCCGTGCCCTTCCGGCCCGACCCGGAGCACGTCGGCTCCAGCCGCCGCTCCTCGTGGATCTCGACCGCTGTGGTGCTGGGCTGCGTGGCGGCGGTGATCGTGCTCCTGGGGTACATCAACTTCCGGGCGCCGTACTAGGCACCCCGCGATAATCCGCGAGCCGGTCGCTGTCGCTACGCCTACGATCCCCCGAAACAGAAAGTCGGGCGAGGACGGGCGTGAACGAGGACATCCGGAGCGGAGAAGCGGCCGCGGCGCGGCTGGCCCAGGGGGCGCCTCTCGACGAGGTGCTCGACGTCGCGGATCCGGCCGCTTGGACCGGACTGGACGCAGGTGTGCGGGCGTGGGGCTGTCACGGGGCCGACCTGCCGGACAGGGCGTGGGTGGACGGGCTGGGCGGGGCGACCGGCCCGCCGCGGCGGATCGGAAACGGGCGCTGGGTCTTCCGGTCGTCCCGGTGGCGGCCTGAGCCCGTCGACGCGCCCTCCATCGAACCCCGGCTCGCGGTGGCGCTCTGCCACCCGGACGGCCGGACCCGCGAAGCGGCCCTCGCCCTGGCCGGGGACCACCCCGCTCTGATGTCCCTGGTCGTCGTGCGGGCCGCGGACTGGGCCGCACCGGTACGGGACAGGGCCCGAGACCTGCTGCGGGCGAGCCTGGACGCGTCCACCGGTGTCGCGCTCGCGCCCCTCATCCTGCGCATCGGCCGTCGCGAGCGAGGAGCGCACGGCGTGGAACTGCTCGGCGCGCTGCTGCGCCGGGCGCCGCACGGACCGCTCTCCACCCTTTTCATCCACCCCGACCGCACCGTACGACGGTTCGCGTACCGGCTGGCCGCCGAGGAGTCGCTGCTCTCCCCCGCCCGGCTCGCCCGTACCGCCGCCTGGGACGACGACATCGTCGTGCAGGACCTGTGTGCCGAGGCGGCACTGGCCGCCGTGCGCGAGGACGGCGACTTCGACGACGTGCTCGAACCGCTGCTCGCCGCCCGCAACCCGCGTGCCCGGTCTGCGGGCGTCACGGCACTGCGGCGGGCCGGGCAGCCCGAGCGGGGACTGGAGTTCCTGGCCGACCGGTCGGCACTGGTGCGGGCCTGTGCGCGGTATGTCGTACGGCAATGCGGGACAGATCCCCTGCCCTGGTACCGGCAACGATGCGCACAGGCGACAGACCCGGCGCTGCAGCCCGGCGCGGTCATCGGACTGGCGGAGTGCGGTGAGCGAGAAGACGCCGCGTTGCTACGGCCGCTGCTCACCCACCGCGTGCCGACGGTACGGGCCCGGGCGGTGGCAGGCCTGCACACGCTGGACGTGACGGTCGTGGAAGAACTGCGGCCCCTGCTCGAAGACTCCGCGCCCTGCGTCGTACGCGAGGTCACGGCTGCCTTGTTGCCGTCCGCGGCGCTGCTGCCGGAGGCGTGGCTTGCCGAGCGCCTCTCGGCGGAGCGGCCCCGGCATGTGCGGATCGCCGCGCGCCGGCTGGCGGATGCGCGGGGCTGAGCCGGGCGGCTCCGGGTCGTTCGCGGGCGCGGCTGCTACCGTCCGGCCCCGTGAGCGACAGCGTGTACGTGGGTAACGCCGGCCAGGACGCGGCGCTGGACCGGGGATGGATCCTCGGGCACTTCAAGGACGCCGGGGATCCGCGGCACAGCGAGGCGGTGGAGATCAAGTGGGGTGTGCACCCGCGCGGTGACGAGCGCTCGCAGTGGGTGAAGGGGGAGGAACGGACCGCGCTCCTGGTCCTGGTCAGCGGGCGTTTCCGGGTCGAGCTGCCCGGGCGGAGCGTGCTGCTGGAGCGGCAGGGGGACTACGTGGTGTGAGGGCGTGGCGTCGATCACTCGTGGCGTGCGGAGGAGGAGTCGGTCGTGCTGACGGTGCGGTGGCCGTCCGTGCCCGGCTACGCGGTGACCGCCGGCGGCTGACGGCTTTGCCGGTCCTGGGAGCGATCACGACCCCCTCATGGCAGGGCCCGGGTGCACACTGGCGGTGGGACGAGTGCGTGATTGCGGGGTGAGGCAGATGCACAGCCGCTTCCGGAGCGATCGGCGGTTGACCACCCGTATGGGGATCACGCTGTTCCTGCTCGGATTGTTGTACGTGGGGTTCGTCGCCGCGTTGATGGTGCTGCTGAGATCGTGGGTGCTGGTCGTGGTGATCGCGGCGGCGCTGCTCGGCGCTCAGTACTGGTTCTCCGACCGGATCGCGCTGTACGCCATGCGCGGGCGGGTCGTGCAGCGGGAGGAGTATCCCGAGCTGTACGCGGTGATCGACCGGCTGTGCGCGCTGGCCGACATGCCGGCGCCGGTGGTCGCCGTGTCGGCGATGGACATGCCGAACGCGTTCGCGACGGGGCGGAATCCGGATCACGCGGTGGTGTGTGTGACGACCGGGCTGCTGCGGCGGCTGGAGCCGGCCGAGCTGGAGGGCGTGCTCGCGCACGAGCTGTCGCACGTGGCGCACAAGGACGTCGCCGTGATCACCGTCGCGTCGTTCCTCGGGGTGATCGCGGGGCTGATCGTGCGGTTCGCCTTCTACTCGCAGCTGTTCGGCGGAGGCCGCAGGGACCAGAACACGGCGGCCGTCTTCGCCGCGGTGATGGGTGTGTCGGCGGCCGTCTACGCGATCAGCTTCCTGCTGATCCGGGCCCTGTCCCGGTACCGGGAACTGGCCGCGGACCGGGCGGCCGCGCTGCTCACCGGCCGGCCCTCGGCGCTGGCCTCCGCGCTCACCAAGGTCTCCGGCGACATCGCCCGCATCCCGGCCAGGGACCTGCGCACGGCCCAGGCCTTCAACGCCTTCTACTTCACGCCGGCGCTGGGCCGCGAGCCCGGGATCGCGCGGCTCTTCTCGACCCACCCGAGCCTGGAGCAGCGGCTCGACCAGTTGGGCCGGATCTCCGCCGAGCTGGGCGAGGCGGCGCCACCCGGAGGGATGTGACCGGCGTATGGGACTCCTGGACATCCTGCTCGGCCGGACGAAACCGGTCGGGGCGGATCTCGACCGGCTCTTCGCGCTGCCCTCGGCGGCCGTGACGCTGGAGGCCGCCGCGGGCTTCACACCGACCGGGCAGGGCGCGGTGTGCTTCGCCACCGTCGAGGGCGCGGCCTTCGAGCAGTCCCACCGCGAGGTGCAGGCCCTGCTGGACGCCGACACCGACCGCGACGGCAGGCCGGTGGAGCTGCGGCAGGACGACTACGGCTACTCGTGGCTGGTCTCGCGCCGCTCCCCCGACCAGCTCTCCGCGCTCGTGAACGATCTGCACGCCGTGAACAGCCAGCTGGAGGTCAACGGGTTCGGTCCCCAGCTGCTGTGCTCCCTGGCCGGGTTCGAGGACCGCTCCGGCCGGCGGCTCGCGCTGGTCTACCTCTACAAACGCGGCACGTTCTACCCCTTCGCGCCCCTGCCGGACGGCACGGAGCGGCGGGACAACCCGCTCGAACTCCAGGTGCGGGCCGCGCTCTCCGGCGATCTGCGTCTGGAGCCGGACCTGGGCCGCTGGTTCCCGGTGTGGGGGGCGCCAGGGCTGTGAGCGCCCCTCGGGGGCCGGGGCGGCGTGAGTGAATGGCCGGATGAGTGAGCTGATCCCTTTCCATCACGTCGTCGGCGGCGAACGGCTCAGCGGGCTGGTCACCGGCGGTGGCCGGCCGGCCCGGGCCACGGTCGTCCTGCTGCACGGCGCCGGCAACGGAAGCAAGGAGCGGCTGGTGCCGCTGCTGTCGGAGTTCGCCGCCCACGGCTGTCACTCCCTCGCCTTCGACTTCTCGGGGCACGGAGAGAGCACGGGCCTGCTGACGGAGCTGAGCCTGCGCCGCCGCTTCGAACAGGCCGTCTCCGTCATCGACGCCCATGGGTGCGGGGACGCGCCGCTGGTCCTGGTCGGGTTCAGCATGAGCGGCCAGACGGTGGCGGATCTCGTGCGGCGGTACGGGGACCGGGTGGCGGCCCTGGGGCTGTGCGCGCCGGCGGTGTACGCGGCCGAGGCGTGGGACGTGCCGTTCGGCGCCGGCGACGGGCGGTTCAGCGAGATCATCCGCAGGCCGGGGAGCTGGCGCGCGGCCCCGGCGCTCGACGTGCTGCGGGCTTTCGAGGGACGGGCGGTGCTCGTGGTGCCGGGCACGGACGAGGTGATCCCGCCCGCCGTGACGGAGGCGTTCTCCGAGGCGCTGGCCCGGCGCGCCCAGTTCACCCACTGGGAACTCCCGCACGCCGGGCACCGGTTGGGACCGTGGTTCCGCGACCACCCCGAGGACCGCCGGGAGTTCGTCACCGCTGTGCTGACCGGGCTCGGCGAGCAGGGCTGGACGGCGACCCGCGCATGGGTGGCCAAGCAACTCCCGGAGGGCCGCACCATCGACAAGTCGGCTTTTCTGACCGGCGGCTGGAGCGCCCAGATGCGGCGGCTCACCCTCGACGACGGCACCGAGCTGGCGCTGCGGACCTTCGTGAAGCCCTTCTTCCGGCGGCACGCGCCCGGGCTGCTGGCCCGCGAGGCGGAGATCCTCACGCTGCTGGCGGAGCAGGAGGGCGTACCGGCCGCCGAGCTGACCGGTGTCGACGCGACCGGTGAGCACTGCGACCATCCGTCCCTGTTGATGTCGGTGCTGCCGGGGCGGGTCCGGGTCGACGAGGAGGACGTCGGCCCGCGGGTGGACCTGCTGGCGGGTCAGCTGGCCCGGATCCACCGGATCGTCCCCCGGGAGCGTCCGCGTGCGTACCAGGCGTGGACGTCGCCGGCGGCGGTCCCGGCGGGGTGGGAGCGGGCCGTGGACGTCATCCGCCGCGATCCCCCGCCGTACGAGGGCTGCTTCCTGCACCGGGACTTCCACCCCGGGAACGTCCTGTTCACGGGTTCGGGGGCCGATATGCGGATCAGTGGTGTCGTCGACTGGGTGGAGACGTCGTGGGGGCCCGCCGACCTTGACGTCGCCCACTGCTCGACGGCACTGGCGCTGCTGTTCGGCCCCGAGTACGGCCTCGGTTTCCGGGAGCGCTACGAGGCCCTGGGCGGGCTGCGCCTGGCCGACGGCCCCGAGCATCTGTACTGGCGGCTGCTCGACGCCCTGGCCTACGTCCCCGACGCGGCGAAGCTGGCGGGGCCGTGGCGGGAGCTGGGCCGGACCGATCTGACGCCGCAGGTGCTGGGCGAGCGGCTGGAGGCGTATGTGGAGGGGCTGATGGAGCGGTACGCCTGAGGCGGCGGGCCGGTCGGGGCCGACTGTCGGTGGTGTCCGCGATGATGCGGTCGGGTCGGGGGACGCGACGAGTGGAGGCCGGCATGGGTGCACAGCGGTACATCGGCGCGGACGAGCGGCGGGCCCGGCTCGCGCTGCGCCAGCGGCTGGCCGGGCGGGCCAGGGCGGGGACGCCCGAGGAGGTCGCCGGTGCGCTGGTCGCGCTGCACGGCACGGACCCGGCGACGGTGTACCTGGCCGTGGGCGCCCGGCTCGCGGACCCCGCCAGGACCGTCGAGGAGACCGGGAGGGCCCTGTACGAGGACCGTTCCCTGGTGCGGATGCACGGCATGCGGCACACGGTGTTCGTGTTCCCCACGGCTCTGACCGCCGTGGTGCACGCCTCGACGGGGCTCGCGGTCGCCGCCCGGGAGAGGGCCGCGCTGCTCCAGCACATGGCGACGGCCGGGGCACCGGACGCGGCCTGGCTGAAGGAGGTCGAGGAGTCGGCGCTGGCGGCGCTCGCCCGGCGCGGGCAGGCGACGGCTGCCGAACTCGCCCAGGACGAGCCGCGCCTGCGCGAGCAGTTCGTGTACGCGGCCGGCAAGAGCTACGAGGGGATGCACACCGTCTCGACCCGGCTGCTGCGGGTGCTGGGCGTCGAGGGGAGGGTCGTACGCGGCCGGCCGCTCGGCTCCTGGACATCCAGCCGGTTCCGCTGGGCCGTGGCGCCCGCGCATGCCGATCTGGACACGGCCGAGGCGCAGGCGGAGCTTCTGAGACGGTGGCTCGACGCGTGCGGCCCTGCCACCGAGGCCGACCTGAAGTGGTGGACGGGGTGGCGCGTGACGGAGGTCCGCAGGGCCCTGTCCGCGATCGGAGCGGAGCCGGTGGCGCTGGACGAGGGCACGGGGTATGTGGCCGGGAGCGACGCCGACCCGGTCCCCGGCCCGGAGGAGCCTTGGGCCGCGCTGCTGCCCGGCCTCGACCCGACGGCGATGGGGTGGCAGCAGCGCGACTGGTATCTCGCGCCGGAGCTGCGGCCCCGGTTGTTCGACGGCAGCGGCAACGTCGGGCCGACGGTGTGGTGGGACGGGCGGGTGGTCGGCGGCTGGGCGCAGCGGCCCGACGGGGAGATCACCTGGCGGATCCTCGACGAGGAGGGCGTCGGCCGGGAGGCCCTCGCTGCGATCGAGGCGGAGGCGGAGCGGCTCAGCGGGTGGGTGGGGACGACCAGGATCACACCGCGCTTCCGCACACCGCTGGAGAAGGAGCTGACGGCGGGCTGAGGCAGGGCTTCTTGCCGCGCCTCCCCGCCCGTCACGCGCGCGTTTCCGTAACCCGCCGGTGATCCCCGCACCCGGCCGGGCGGCGTGAACGAGCGCCGGGCGCCCCGTCGTCCGGGGCGCCCGGCGCTCGCAGCGGAACGGGTCAGCGGGCGTACCGCATGAACGCCCGCACCATGTGGCACGTCGTGTCCGACGGCGGGTGGACGCCGATCTGCTCCGCCGTGTCGCGGATCGTCGCGTTGCGGGCCTGGTTCGGCATGTAGACGCCCGAGTCGAGCAGGGCGATGGCCAGGCGCATCGCCTTGAGGCGGCGGTTGTGCGTCACGTACCACTGGCGGGGCCGGCCCGGCGGCAGCGGCCGCTTCTCCACGGGCGCGTACGGCAGGTCGAGCAGGACGGGACGCTTCGCGGTGGACTGGGTGGGCAACGGCTTCGACTTCAGGGCGGCAGCGGGCACAGGCATCCTCCTGTCGCGGTAGGGCGGCTCACCGAAGACGTCGGCATCCCGGCGCCACCCTCGAACACTGCTTACAGTTTACCGCCCGGCACTGACAACGGGGAGTCCGCAAGGAGCGGCAAACTCCCAGGTAGAGTAGGGAATTGGCGTCGCATCACAGGAGGTCCGCGAGGTGCTGGTGAGGCGTCAGGAAATCGAACAAGAGGGTCGGCGCGTACCGTGAGCGCATGGAGATCTGGATCAACCCCGCGTGTTCGAAGTGCCGCAGCGCCCTGACGCTGCTCGACGCCGAGGGCGCCGACTACACCGTCCGCCGCTACCTGGAGGACGTGCCGAGCGAGGACGAGATCCGGGGCGTGCTGGAGCGCCTCGGTCTCGAACCCTGGGACATCACCCGCACCCAGGAGGCGGACGCCAAGGAGCTCGGGCTCAAGGAGTGGCCGCGGGACGCCGGTTCGCGCGGCCGCTGGATCACGGCGCTCGCGGAGCACCCGAAGCTGATCCAGCGCCCGATCATCACCGCGGACGACGGGACGGCGGTGGTCGGCCGCACCGACGAGGCGGTACGGGACGCCCTGTCCCGCTGACCGGCCACCCTTGCCCGTGTGGCGCAGGTCACTTGAGTGACTCCTGTAACCGCTGAGTAACCTCGTTCGGTATCTCGTACATAGCGGCGTACGCTCCCCTACCTCTTCAGGAGGCGCGCATGTCGCGCAGGAGAACTCTCGGCACGAAGAAGAAGATCGCGCTGCTGGTGAGCGCGGCGACGGTGGCGGGAGGCGGGGCCTTCGTCATGGCGAGCACGTCGAACGCCGCGCCGACCCCCAAGTCGGCGTCGGAGTCGACGGTCTGCCTGGGTCTCGCCACCGCCCTCGGCAACAACCAGAAGTTCATCGCGGACCAGCGGGCCAACCCGGACGCCCAGTCCGAGGCGCGGATCGCCAACCGCGAGGCGGTCGTCGCGGAGATCGAGCGGAAGCAGGAGGCGTCCGGGTGCGCCGTCGGGGAGTCGGCTCAGGACTCCCAGACCGCGCAGCCGTCGCAGCCCGCCGAGTCGGCACAGCCGCCCGCGGCATCGACCCAGCCGTCGCAACCCGCCGCGTCCGCCCCCGCGGGGAACACCGGCGGCGGTGCCGCTGCCTCCGGGCAGCAGGTGTGCAACGGCTCCACGGTCACGCTCTCCGGCGAGGGCGGTGCGCCTGCCGCGTCCAGCAACCAGTTCCCGGCCGGCACGAAGCTGAAGGTCACCAACCTGGACAACAACAAGTCCACGACGGTGGAGGTCACTTCGGTCTCCGGCAGCTGTGCGCTGCTCAACAACGCGGCCTTCGAACAGGTCCGTGAGCCCGGCAAGTTCCTGATCCGCCGGGCCCTGATCGAGAAGGTGGGGTGACGCCGTACGACCCAGTGAACCGATGAGGCGGCGGCCACCCCCTCGGCCGCCCACCTCGTACGTGTCACCGGTCCTGCTGCCCCCGGCCAGGGGCGGCAGGACCGGCGCGTGCGGGCCCGCGGCGCCGGTCACCGGCTTGACGGAGGGAAGCCGGTGACCGCCGCCGCGCCGCGCAGAGCGCCTCTCGGCGTGAAGTACGGCACAGCGTCACCCGGTAACACGGGGTTCACATGCGAGCAATGGCCGGGAAATCGCCTGTTGCCAGGCTGCCGGGCAGCAGACGCGGCGCCCCAGTGCCGCAGCGCCGCAAGCACCCGCGATACGCGCCCAGACACACCCGAGGATGTGGCCCGTGACCTTCAAGGCTGAGTACATCTGGATCGACGGCACCGAGCCGACGGCCAAACTGCGTTCCAAGACCAAGATCATCGCGGGCTCGCCCGCCGGTCTGGACGCGCTGCCGATCTGGGGCTTCGACGGGTCCTCCACCAACCAGGCCGAGGGGCACTCCTCGGACTGCGTCCTCAAGCCGGTCTTCTCCTGCCCGGACCCGATCCGCGGCGGCGACGACATCCTGGTGCTGTGCGAGGTCCTGAACATCGACCTCACCCCGCACGCCACCAACACCCGTGCGGCGCTGGCCGAGGTCGCGGAGAAGTTCGCGGCACAGGAGCCGATCTTCGGCATCGAGCAGGAGTACACGTTCTTCAAGGACGGCTACCCGCTCGGCTTCCCCAAGGGCGGCTTCCCGGCCCCGCAGGGCGGCTACTACTGCGGTGTCGGCGCGGACGAGATCTTCGGCCGTGACGTCGTCGAGGCGCACCTGGACAACTGCCTGAAGGCCGGTCTCGCCATCTCCGGCATCAACGCCGAGGTCATGCCCGGCCAGTGGGAGTTCCAGGTCGGTCCGGTCTCCCCGCTGGAGGTCTCCGACCACCTGTGGGTGGCCCGCTGGCTGCTCTACCGCACCGCCGAGGACTTCGACATCGCCGCCACCCTCGACCCCAAGCCGGTCAAGGGCGACTGGAACGGCGCCGGCGCGCACACCAACTTCTCCACCAAGGCGATGCGCGAGGGCTACGACGCGATCATCACCGCGGCCGAGTCGCTCGGCGAGGGCTCCAAGCCGCTCGACCACGTCAAGAACTACGGCGCCGGCATCGACGACCGCCTCACCGGCCTGCACGAGACCGCCCCGTGGGACAAGTACTCCTACGGCGTCTCCGACCGCGGCGCCTCGGTCCGTATCCCGTGGCAGGTCGAGAAGGACGGCAAGGGCTACATCGAGGACCGCCGTCCGAACGCCAACGTCGACCCGTACGTGGTGACCCGCCTGCTCGTCGACACCTGCTGCTCGGCACTGGAGAAGGCCGGCCAGGTCTGATCCGTCCCCGCAAGCTCCCAAGGGGGCGCTCACCGTTCGCGGTGGGCGCCCCCTTTCGTCTGCCGCTCCGTCATGGCTCGGCGCGCAGTTCCCCGCGCCCCCTGACGGGGCGCGGGTGTCCAAGCAGTGAGAGAAGGGTCCCGGTGCGGGATCAGCTCTGCTTCAATGGAGCCATGGCCGGCTACCAGAAGTGCATCGCGACGGGTCGTCATGACCTGGAGCCCTTCTGGCCGTCCCGCCAGGATCACGACTTCGACCGGGTGTGTTGCCGCGCGATGAACGCGCCGGCCCTCTAAAGCCGTACACCCCGGCCTTCGGCCAGCGCGAACCGCGTACGTCTCTCGGCGAGCCCGATCACGAAACGCGGCCGTCGATCTCCCCGACGAACCCCTCGCGCGAAAGAGCTGACCTCTCATGGCGACCACTCGTTCCCTGTCCCCCGCCGCCCCTCTCAACGCCCCCGCGCCGCACGGCCCCCGGCACCGGCTGCGTGCCGTCGAGCGGGACGAGGTGGTGACCGTCGCGGACCTGCTGCCGGGTGCCACCTGGCTGCCGGCGCCGCCGCACACCCTGCCCACGCTGCCGGGGCAGCCGCCGATGGTCGGCTACCTGGTACTCGTCCCGGCCGACCAGCAGCCGCCGTTCCCGGCGGCGGTGCCGGACCCGCCGCGGGCCGCCGGGCCGGAGACCGCTGCCGAGCCGGGCGGCGAGCCGCTGATCCGCGTCGACACCGTGCAGCGCACCGCCCAGGTGGCCGGGCGGCCCCTCGACCTCACGTATCTGGAGTTCGAGCTGCTGGCGCACCTGGTGGCGCACCCGGGCCGGGTGCACACCCGCGACCAGCTGGTCGGCACGGTGTGGGGCTACGGGCACGTGGGTGACGGCCGCACGGTCGACGTCCACATCGCCCGCCTGCGCCGCAAGCTGGGTGCGGAGCACCGCGACACGATCCGGACGGTGCGCCGCGTCGGCTACACGTACGTGCCCCCGACGGGACACTGACGTCCCGGGCGACTGGGGCGCTGCGTCTGCTGACAGCAGATCCTGTTCCGCCCCCTCGCCCGAGCGGGCAGAGTCACCGGCATGAGGCTTCTGATGCTGGGTGGTACGGAGTTCGTGGGGCGGGCCGTCGTGGAGGCGGCGCTGGGGCGAGGCTGGGACGTGACCGTCTTCCACCGGGGGCGGCACGAGGCACCGCCGGGAGCGCGGTCGCTGCTCGGCGACCGCACCGCGCCCGGCGGGCTGTCCGCCCTGGCCGACGACCCGGGCGAGTGGGACGTCGTCGTCGACACGTGGTCGGCGGCGCCGAGCGCGGTGCGGGACACGGCGCGGCTGCTGCGGGGCCGCGCCGGCCGGTACGTCTACGTGTCGAGCCGCTCGGTGTACGCATGGGGGCCCGCCCGGTTCGACGAGGACGCGCCCCTGGTGGAGGGGGCGTCGGCCGACGCGGAGCAGACCGACTACGCCCGGGACAAGCGGGGCGGCGAGCTGGCCGCCGTCGCGTCCTTCGGCTCGGACCGCTCGCTGCTCGTCCGGGCCGGGCTGATCCTCGGTCCGTACGAGAACGTCGGCCGCCTCCCGTGGTGGCTGACCCGGATGTCCCGCGGCGGCCCGGTCCTGGCGCCGGGGCCGCGGGGCCTCCCCCTGCAGTACATCGACGTCCGGGACCTGTCGGAGTGGATCGTCGGCGCGGTGGAGCGGGAGCTGAGCGGGCCGTACAACCTGGTCAGTCCGCAGGGCCACGCCACCATGGGCACGTTGCTCGAAGCTTGCGCGCGGGTCGCCGGCGGCGTCGCCGAACTCCGCTGGACCGAGCCCGGGGTGATCCTGGAGGCGGGCATCGAGCCGTGGACGGAGCTGCCGGTGTGGGTGCCGCCGGGCAGCGACCTGTACGACGCCCTGCACAGCGCGGACGTCTCCCGGGCGGTCGGGGCCGGGCTGGTCTGCCGGCCCGTCGAGGAGACCGTGGCGGACACCTGGCGGTGGCTCCAGGACCTAGGGGGCGTGGCGCCGCAACGCCCGGACCGGACCGGCAAGGGCCTCGACCCGGAGGTGGAGGCGAAGGTGCTCGCGGCCGGCGCCGGTGCCTGAGCTCCCCACCCGAGGTGTACGTAGCACCACCCCCCGACCGGGTGTCCCGGCCCCGTGACCCGGCACGCGCGCTCGACGAGACTGACGCCATGACCACGGACACGATGAACGGCAACGGGCGGACGACAGGGCGGGGCATCGGGCTCGCCGCGATGCGGGGGCTGGCACTGGCCCTCGTCTCCCTGCCGGGGGCGGTGCTGTGCTTCTGCCTGTCTCTGGTCTCGATCGCGCTCATACCCATCGGCATCGGTATCGTCACGACGCCGTACGTGCTGACGGGGGTGCGGGCGTTCGCGAACTCACGGCGGGTGCTCGCGGCGGAGTGGGGCGGGGTGCGGATCACTCCGGCGTACCGGCCGCTGCCGAAGGACGCCAACCCGTGGGCGCGCACCTTCGGGATGCTGCGCGACCCGGCGACCTGGCGGGACCTGCGGTGGCTGCCGGTCGACATGACCGCCGGGTTCGTCACGGCACTGCTGCCGGCGGCTCTGCTCCTCTATCCGCTGGAGGGGTTCGCGCTCGCGATCGGGCTGTGGCGGGTCTTCCCCGACGGGTACTGGTACGGGTTCGTGCCGGTCACCGGGCAGGCGTCCGCGTTCGGTGCGGCGGCCCTGGGTGCGGTGCTGCTGTTCCTCGCGCACTTCCTCACCCCGCGGCTGCTGGGCTTCCACTTCCGGCTCACCCGGGCCGTGCTCGGCAGCAACCAGCGGGAACTGGCCGAGCGGGTGCGGTTCCTGACCGAGACCCGGCGGGACGCGGTCGACGCCTCAGCGGCCGAACTGCGTCGCATCGAGCGGGACCTGCACGACGGGGCCCAGGCCCGGCTGGTCGCGGTCGGCATGGACCTGGGCACCATCGAGGCGCTCCTCGACAAGGACCCGGCCCAGGCCAAGGAGTTGATCGCGCAGGCGCGGAAGTCCTCGGTGGAGGCGCTGTCCGAGCTGCGCGAGCTGGTACGGGGCATTCACCCGCCGGTCCTCGCCGAGCGGGGCCTCGGCGACGCGGTACGGGCGCTGGCGCTGCGGCTGCCGGTGGCCACCGAGGTGAGCGTGGACCTGCCCGGGCGGGCTCAGGCGCCGGTGGAGTCGGCCGCGTACTTCGCCGTGAGCGAGGTGCTCGCCAACGCCGTGAAGCACTCGGGCGCCGACCGGATCTGGATCGACCTGCACCGGGCGGACGGCATGCTGCGGGCGACCGTCACCGACAACGGCAAGGGCGGCGCGGTGATCGGGGCCGGTTCGGGACTGGCCGGGGTCGAGCGGCGACTGGGTACATTCGACGGCGTCCTGGCCGTCAGCAGTCCCGCGGGCGGCCCCACCATGGTCACCATGGAGATCCCTTGCGCGTAGTCCTGGCCGAAGACCTCTTCCTGCTGCGCGACGGGCTCGTCCGGCTGCTGCAGGCGCACGGCTTCGAGATCGCGGCGGCCGTCGAGTCCGGGCCCGAACTGGCCGCCGCGCTGGCCGAACTGGACCCGGACGTCGCCGTGGTCGATGTCCGCCTGCCGCCCACGCACACCGACGAGGGCCTGCAGTGCGCGCTCGGCGCCCGCAGGCAGCGGCCCGGGCTGCCGGTGCTGGTGCTCTCCCAGCACGTGGAGCAGCTGTACGCGCGTGAGCTGCTCGCCGACGGCACCGGCGGCGTCGGTTACCTGCTGAAGGACCGGGTGTTCGACGCCGAGCAGTTCGTGGACGCCGTACGGCGTGTCGCCGCCGGGGGCACGGCGATGGACCCGCAGGTCATCCAGCAGCTGCTGGCCCGCCGTTCGGGCGACGACCGGCCGCTGGCGCGGCTGACGCCCCGGGAACGGGAGGTGCTGGAGCTGATGGCGCAGGGCCGGTCCAACGCGGCGATCGCCGGGAAGCTGGTCGTGACGGAACGGGCGATCGCCAAGCACACCGCCAACATCTTCGCCAAACTGGGGCTTGAGGTCTCGGACGACGACAACCGGCGCGTGCTGGCGGTTCTCGCGTATCTCGACCACGGGCGGTGAAACCGGACGGGCCGCCTCACCCACTGTGGATGATCCACAACTCCCGGTGCCGAAGGGGCTGTTGAGGGCACAGAGTCCTCACGAATCTCGCATCAATTTCCGAGACCTCTGAACACCCCTGGGACGCCCTCCGTATGGAA
Source organism: Streptomyces qaidamensis (assembly GCF_001611795.1). Lineage (NCBI taxonomy): Bacteria > Bacillati > Actinomycetota > Actinomycetes > Kitasatosporales > Streptomycetaceae > Streptomyces > Streptomyces qaidamensis. The sequence goes on from NZ_CP015098.1 coordinate 2,616,520, forward strand.
GGGAGCCGCTTCACTCCTGTCGGGCGCCTCGATGCCCCCGAAAAAGGAAGTCAGAGGAGTTCCATGGGACGCAACACAAGAAAACGCCGTACGCCGCTGGCCACCAAGGCCATTGCCGCATCGGCGGCCCTAGCGCTCGGTGGGGGCGGGCTGATCTGGGCGAACTTCTATGCCTCGGCGCACGAGGAGAACTCGGCGAACCAGACGAAGTCCGCGGGCGCGCAGATCGCCACGATCCAGTGCCCCGACGTCGGGCAGAAGCTGACCGACGTGCCGGACGGTGCTCGCCAGGGGGTGGACAAGGAGCTGGCCAACCTCGACAAGCAGATCACCGAGGCGTACACCCGGCTCGCCTCCACGCGTCAGGCACAGGCCGGTGACGCGGGCTTCGTCAACAACGCGATTCTCGGCCCGCTGAAGTCCAAGCGCGTCGCCGCCATCGACCGGATCGGGATCAACATCCGGCGGGTGGGCGGCAACGCCCCGGGCAACCTCGAACAGCTCGCCGAGTGCAAGGGCATGGGGGCCGAGCAGCCGGAGACCAACGACGGCAACGGCGGTGGTCAGAACAACGGCGACCAGAACCAGGGCGGTCAGGACCAGGGCGGCGACCAGAACCAGGGCGGCGGCCAGGACCAGGGCGGCGGCCAGGGCGGCGGCCAGGCCGGCGACAACGGCAACGGGGCCGCGGGTCCGGTGGCTGCCGACTTCGTGAACATCAACGACGTCCAGCCCAACTCCCGCAACCTCCCGAACGGTCTCGCCGCGAACGGGGACTCCGGATCCACCGGCTCGTTCACCGCGGAGTGCGGTGTCAACGAGAACAACCTGTTCAACAGTGACAACCTGATCGTCGCCCCGGGTGTCGACAACGGCGCGCACCACACGCACGACTACGTCGGCAACCAGGACAACGACGCGTTCTCCAGCGACGAGGACCTGGCCAACGCCGCCACCTCGTGCCAGAACCAGGGCGACAAGTCCACCTACTACTGGCCGGTGCTGCGTCTGCAGGACGGTACGCAGGAGTTCGACGCGGGTGACCTGGGAGGTGGCGCCGAGGGCAACGTCGGCAAGATCCTCAAGGCCAGCCAGGCCGATATGAAGTTCGTCGGCAACAAGGCGAGCGACGTCGTCGCGATGCCGAAGTTCCTGCGCATCATCACCGGTGACGCCAAGGCCTTCACCAACGGTCTCGCCAACGCCAACACCTCGTTCAGCTGCACCGGCTTCGAGGACCGGCAGGTGACGGACAAGTACGTGATCTGCCCCGAGGGCAGCCAGGTGGTGCGGACGTCCAACTTCCAGAGCTGCTGGGACGGACAGAACATCGACAGCGCCAACCACCGTGACCACGTGGCCTTCGTCCAGCAGGACGGCAGCTGCGCGAACGGCTTCAAGGCGATCCCGCAGCTCCAGGTCCGCCTGGTGTACGACGTTCCCGCCCCGACCATCGAGAACGGTCAGGTCAAGAGCCCGTACGCCGTGGACGGCTTCCCGGAGCAGCTGCACAAGCCGATCACCGACCACAACGACTTCATCAACGTCATGGACGAGAACCTGATGAACAAGGTGGTTCAGTGCATCAATAGCGGCCAGGACTGCAAGTAACGGTCCGCTAGAAAAGCCGGCGGTGGGAGATCCCACCGCCGGCTTTCGCGTGTCCGCCGAAGCGAAGCGGTCAGTTGTCGTGGTGACCGGAGTGCGCCGGCTCGTTCTTCTTGCCACCGCCGGGGGCGTGACTCGCGTGGTTGAGCCCCACCTCCACCGTGCCGCCCAGCGTGCCGCGCAACGTCTGCAGCACGTCCTCGTGGCCGACGGCCACCCACTTGCGCCCGACCAGGTAGAAACCGCCGTAGTCCTTGGCCGTGTTGATCCACTCGCGCTGGCCGCGGTCGGTGGCGAAGGTGGCGAGGACGTACTTCTCCTTGCCCTTCTTGCACAGCGCCTGGCGGATGGTGTCCGCGTCGGTCTGCATGTTCGGCTTGCAGTCGGCCTCGGCCGCGATGTGCTCCAGGCTGCCGCTCACCTCCTTCGGAACGGCCGCCTCGTCCTTGCCGCCGGATCCGCCGCAGCCGGTCAGCGCCAGTATCGCCACCGCGCCGCTCAGTGCGAGCATCGGTCGGGTCACCCTCATCTGTTCCTCCGGTCCTCGTCGGCACGGTCCTGCCACGGCACGATCCGGACGCATGCCGCACGGAGCCCCGGCAAGAGGCTCTCGCCTTCGATACGGCTGCGGCGTCCGCCGTGCTCAAAATCCCGCTGCCCCGGTGTGCACGCGTGTGCGAGGGTGTCCGGGTGGATCAGGACTGGGAAGACCGTGTGGCCGCCCTCTGGGACCGTTTCGACGACTACGCCGAGACGGAGGAGGACGAGGCCCGCTTCCGCTCCGACGTCGACGCCCTCGTCGCCGAGCTGCCGGAGGGCAGTCCGCACGGCCCCTTCGAGCAGGCCTGCGCCTGGGACTCCACGGGCCGCTCCGACAAGGCGGTCCCCCTGTACCAGGAGGCGCTGGGGCTGGGCCTGGCCGACGTGAGCCCCTACAAGGCCCGCCGGACGAAGATCCAGCTGGCCAGCTCGCTGCGGAACGTCGGCCGGGCCGAGGAGGGCGTGGCCCTGCTGACGCCCGAGCTTCTCGCGCCGTCCGACGAGCTGGACGACGCCGTACGCGCCTGTCTCGCCCTGTGTCTGTCGAGCCTCGGCCGCGACCGGGAGGCCCTGGCGCTGGCCTTGGGCGCCCTGGCCCCGCATCTGCCGCGCTACCAGCGGTCGATGGCGAACTACGCCCGGCTGCTCGTGGAGCCCGAGCCCGGGCAGCACCCGGGGGCGTGACGCTCCGCTCCCAGGTGACCATCCACCGATTCGCTCGTTCTGCTGAACGTGCAGTCACAGGATGTCGCCCAGCGCCCCGCACCTCTCTCCCCCGCCGGTCCGGTCGTGGACGTCGAGCAGGCCGAGGCCGCGCTCGTCGAGCACTATCCGCGGCTCGTCCGGCTGGCCTACCTGGTGCTGCCGCCCCGGCTGGGCCGCAGCCGCCGCGTCCTGACCGCACACGCCCTCACCCAGCGGGCCCTCCCCCGCAACCGCACACCGGCCCCGGTGATCCCCGCCCAGTCCACCGGCCGGGACGGTGACCCGGGCTATGCCCTGGTCCGTCTCCAGGTGCTGCGCGCGGCGCTGGAGGCGGGGCTGCCGCTGACGGCGAAGGCCTGGCCCAAGAGGGCCCAGCTGCCGCCGCTGCTGCCGCACGTGTGGGGCCTGAAGCTGTTCCCGCGCTCCGGCGGCGCCGACGAACTCGCTCTGGACCAGCGGCTGTCCACCCTGTCGGGACCGGCCCGGGCCGCCTACGCGCTGCGCGGTCTGGAGCGGCTCACGGACGACGGGGTGTGCAAGGTCCTCGCCGCGGTGGGCGTCGCCGACCCGGAGGGCGCGGTGCTGGAGGCCGACGGGATCCCCGCCGAGTACGGGCTGCTCGACTCCACCGAATTCGACCCCTGCTCGCTCCAGGCCCGCCCCACCGACCTGATGCGCCGCCGCCAGCACCTGAAAGCCGCGCTGGCCGCCGGTGCCGCCCTGCTGGTGTGCGGGGCGCTGCTCGGCCTGCCCGGTGAGGGCTGGGGCCCCGACGGTGCCGCGGCACCACCGTACGCGCAGAACCCTGCCGCGCAGGCCGCCCTGGACCCCTCGAAGCTGACCCTGATGCCCCCGGCCGTCTGGCGCAACTCGGCACGCACCGACTTCTCCGTGTGGCCGGCCCGCGGCGACCTCACCGGCGACAAGGCCCTGCTGCGCCGCGCCCTGGCCGTGTGGGCCCGCCCGGGCGAGACGGTCCAGGTGTCGGTGACCCCCGGCACCCTCTCCGGCGGCCCGGCCGGACCGCCCCAGCTGCTGTACGCGGGGGCGGTCGACGCGGCGCGCGTGGTGATCCTCTACGACGGTCTGCGCATCGTCCGGTACGCCGAGCCGAAGGACGGCACGCAGGGCGCCGCCCTCGACTTCGCCCGGGTCGACGGGGCCGGCCGGGCCGAGGCGGGCGCGGTGGTCCTGGGCCGCTCCGACGGCAACGTCCGCTATCTGACGGCCCCTTGGGTGAAGAAGGCCGGTGAGCGGGACCTGATGAAGCCGGGCTCCGGCGCGATGGACCTCACGCTCACCGACGGTGTGACCGCGCCCCTGGCCAGCCCGGCCCTGCGGTCCGGCCCCTGCACCTCGTGGAACGTGCTGCAGCTGACCGACGGCGCAAGGACGCGGCTGCTGACCGACCTCGGCGAGCTCGTCCCGGCGCGGCTCACCACCGGACGGCCGGGCTCCCCGCGTGAGGTGTCCGGCGCCGCGGCGCTGCGCACCTGGCAGCCGTTCGCCTGCTCGCTGGGCACGGTGCGCTCGGCGGGGGTGCGGAGTGTCAACGCCTGGGCGTTCAACGAGCAGCCGCTGCCCGACGCGAGCGGCTCGGCGGCGTGGGTGTGCACGCGGGCCGAGACCTGGCGGGGCGGCGGGGCGCGGGTGCTGGCGCAGTTCCACACGCCGGGCGGGGCGTACGGGGCGGCGGCTGCGAAGGCCGAGAACGTCCCGGCGTGCGGGGCGCGTGACCCGCATGTGCTGGCCGGGGTGCTGTGGAAGTCGAAGGCCGGCGACTGGTACCTGCTGGCCGCGGGAGGCCGGGAGACCGCGTCGATCCGGGCGACGGGCGGCGTGGACGGGGTCGCGCAGAGCAGTCTGCTGACCGTGCCGGCCGAGCAGGGAGCGCAGGCTCAGCTCAAGGGCACCCTGAAGGACGGGCGTTCGCTGCGCGGACTGCGCTGACGCGGGCGGTTTCCGGGCCCGCGAGGTGAGGCCGGGGAAGACCCCGTGATCGATCCGGCCCGTTCGAGGCCGGAATCGATCGGTAAGGTGTTCGTATGACTATCGGGGTTCGCCGCAGAATGGGAGTCGAGGAGCGGCGGCAGCAGTTGATCGGCGTCGCCCTCGAACTGTTCAGCCGCCGCTCGCCCGACGAGGTCTCCATCGACGAGATAGCGTCGGCCGCGGGCATTTCACGCCCGTTGGTCTACCACTACTTCCCCGGCAAACTCAGCCTGTACGAGGCCGCGTTGCAGCGGGCCTCGGACGATCTGGCGGCCCGGTTCGTGGAGCCGCGCGAGGGTCCGCTGGGAGCGCGGCTGCTGCGCGTGATGCACCGCTACTTCGACTTCGTGGACGAGCACGGGCCCGGTTTCTCCGCCCTGATGCGCGGCGGTCCGGCGGTCGGCTCCTCGACGACCAACGCGCTCGTCGACTCCGTACGGCAGGCCGCGTATGTCCAGATCCTTTCGCACCTGGGCGTGACCGATCCGCCCGCGCGCCTCGAACTGGTCGTCCGTTCCTGGATCTCGCTCGCCGAGTCCACGGCGCTGATCTGGCTGGACGGCCGGCGCATCCCGCGCGAGGAGCTGGAGCCCCAGCTCGTCAACGACTTCGCGGCCCTCGCCGCGGTCAGTGCCGCCTATGACGAGGAGATGGCCGCGCTGCTGCGCGGCATCGTCAAGGACGAGCCGGCCGACGGCCCGTTCGCGCATCTGGCCGGCCGGCTCATCGCCCTGGCGGGGTGAGCGGACTCAGCTCTCGAACTTGGCGTACGACGGGTCCAGGTCGCGGACCTCGGCGGAGGCGTGCAGCGCGAGCCCCTCGGCGGGCTTGAGGTGGGTCCGCAGCAGCTCCAGCGCGGCCTGGGTGAGCCGGGCCTTGGTCTCGTCGGTACGGCCGGCGAGGAGCGCGATGTGGACGTGCACATGAGCGTGCCCCTCGGTCTCGGGGCCGACCACGATGTCCTCGGTCGGACGGAACCGGCTCTTGCACGCCGCCGGTTTGGCGGCCGCGATCTCGACCGTCGCCTCGTGCAGCGCCTTCGCGAAACCGGGCCGGTCGAAGTCGCCGGCGAGGTCGGCGGAATAGTCGACGGTGATCTGCGGCATCAGTACTCCTGTTCTGGGCGGCCAACGGGCTCACCCTAGCCGCAGGGCCAGCATCGCGATGTCGTCCTCGGGGTCGCGGCCGAAGCAGCCCAGCAGCACGTCGCAGAGGGTGTCGAGGCCGGGCGGGGCGTCGGCGGCGGCCGTGCGGAGCTGGTCCATGGAGGTCGTGATGGGGATGCCGCGGGTCTCGATGAGGCCGTCGGTGACCATGAGCAGGCGGTCGGTGCGGTGCAGACGGCACTCGGTCGCCGGGGGCCGCTCCAGGCCCAGTCCGAGCAGCGGACCGCAGGCGTCGGCGTACCCGGCGTCGCCTCCCGCGCGCAGGATCAGCGGCGGGATGTGGCCGGCGTTGGCGATGCGTACCCGCCCGCTGCCGGGGTCGACCAGGGCCAGGCACACGGTGGCCGTGACGTCGGGGTGGTACTCCTGGAGCATCCGGTCGAGCCGCGTGGCCAGTACGACCGGGTCGCTCTCGTCGACGCAGTAGGCGCGCAGGGCGTGGCGGATCTCGACCATGACGGTGGCCGCGTCCAGCGAGTGCCCGACGACGTCCCCGACCGCGGTGAGGATCCCGTCGCGGGTGCGCAGGGCGGCGTAGAAGTCGCCGCCGATCTCGGTCTGCTCGGAGGCGGGCACGTAGCGGACGACGATGTCGACGCCCGGCAGGTGCGGCAGCTTGTGCGGCCGGGGCAGGAAGCTGCGCTGGAGGGTGAGGGCGACGTGCCGCTCCACCTGGTACATCAGCAGCGGTTCGGCGGCGAGCGCGGTGGCCTGCGCGAGGCGGGCGCGCAGCCCGTCGTCCGCGGGGTCGCTGACCTCCGTACGCCGGACGGGCGTGGCGAGGCACACCGTCGTCCGGCCGTCCTGGGCCGTCGCCACGGTCACGCGGGCGTCCTCCTCGACGCCCGGCCGGAAGACCCCGGCCGGCCACAGCGGCGCGGGGACGACGGTGGTGTGCACGCCCGTGCGGCCCTCCGCGAGCCGGGTGACCAGCCGTGCCGCCGCCTGGTGGGCGTCGCCGTCGGCGCCGGCGGGGCGGCCCCGGGCCGTGCCGCGGTACGGCTCGCCGTCCGGGCCGATGACGAACACCACGGCGGGTGAGGCGGTGAGGCGTGCGGTGCCCTCGGCGGCCGCGGTGGCGAGTTCCCGCGGGCAGCGGGCCGCCTGCACGGTGATGACGGCCTCGGCCAGCAGCGTCAGCCGGTGCACGGCGGTCTCGGCGCCCGTGGTGCGACGGGCCCCGCGTACGGCGGCCCGGACGACGGCCTGGATCTCCCGTGGTTCGGCGGGCACGGTCAGATAGGCGTCCCCGCCGGCGTCCAGCCCCCGGCACCGGTCACCGGGTGCGGTCGCGGCGGCGGAGAAGTGCACGACGGGCAGCGCTGCCATGGGCGGCTGGGCCCGGACCCGGCGGCACAGTTCGAAACCGCTCATGTCGGGCAGGCCCACGTCGACGAGGGCCACGTCGGGCAGGGTGCCGTCCCGCAGCCGTACGTCGAGTTCGACGAGCGCCTCGCCGCCGCTGGCGACGGGCACGACCCGGTGGCCGGCCCGTTGCAGCACCGCGCCCATGGCGTACCGGCTGGCCGCGACATCGTCCACGACCAGCACGGTGGTGCCGGGGCTGTGCTGCATGCCGCTCGGTGGCCTCTCGGGGCGCGTACGGAGGTGGGGCGGGCCGTGGATCACGGCCCGCCCCACCCAACCTAGTGCGCTATCCGGCGGCCCGGGTGAAGACGGCGACCGTGCGCCCCGGAACGGCGAAGGTTCCCGATTCGGCAACATAGGAGGCGGACTTGACGGTAGAGTCCGCCCCCGCAGCCTGGACCGGATGCAGCCGGTACCCCGCCTCGGCGAGTGCGGGCACGCGCTGCTCCTGCTTGTCGGGCGTGGCGTTGAAGACGACGACGAGGTCACCGAGCCGCATGGTGATCACGCCGGGCGTCTCGTCCGTGCCGGACAGCGGGAAGGACAGCCGGGACTGCACCTGTGCGGCCGTGCCGAGGGAGAAGTCCTTCTCGGTGCTCCGGATCCGCAGCAGGTCGCGGTAGACGGCCGAGGTGCCCTCGATCTGCTCGCAGCCCACCTCGACCTTGGTCAGCAAGGGTTTGGCGTACGGCCACTTGTCGGCGTTGTCCGCCGCCATGGGCAGGCCGCGGCCGAAGCCGTTGCCGTCCTCACACCTCCAGTGGACGGCGTTGAACCAGTCGCCGCTGTCGTAGGAATTGCGGTCCAGGGACTTGGAGCGCAGCAGGTCGGTGCCCGCCTGGGAGAGGGCCGGGCCCTGCGAGAGGGTGGCCGTCGCCATGGCCAGGACCTGCATCCGGGCCCGGTCGGCCGCGCTCGTCGAAGCGGGCAGCTTGAAGGCGAGCGCGTCGAACAGGGACTCGTTGTCGTGGGCGTCGGCGTAGGCGAGGGCGTCACCGGGGGCGTCGGCGTACCCGGCGGGGGCGCCGTTGTAGTCGACCTCGGAGCCCTTGACCTCCTCGCCCCGGGTGTCGGTGAAGCGGTAGCCGGCGAGGTTGCCGGAGAGGCCGACCCTGATCAGGTCCTGGTAGTGCAGCAGACGGGCCTTCTGCTCGGCCGGAGTGCCGTTGTTCTTCGAGGAGTTGGGGTCGGTGTACAGGCCGGACGCGAAGCCCTGGACGCCGGGGTCCTCGTCGAAGGGGCCGCCGCCGCGCACCGCGTCGCGGGCACGGTCGGAGAAGGTGGCGATGCCGGTGCCGGCCATGTTCTTCTGCGTGGCCTGGGTGAACCGGGCGTCGTCGGCGATCTCGCCGAAGTTCCAGCCCTCGCCGTAGAGGATGATCTTCTTGCCGTCGACGCCGTCCTCGGCGAGGGTCAGCGCGTCGAGGGCCCCCCGGACCGCGAGGATGTTGGCCTTCGGGTGGTGGCCCATGAGGTCGAAGCGGAAGCCGTCGACCTTGTACTCCTTGGCCCACGTGACGACCGAGTCGACGACCAGCTTGCCCATCATGGCGTTCTCGGGGGCGGTGTTGGCGCAGCAGGTGCTGTTCGCGACCGAGCCGTCGGCGAGGAGCCGCTGGTAGTAGCCGGGCACGATCCGGTCGAGGACGCTTGTCCTGTCCTGGCCGCTCGCGGCGGTGTGGTTGTAGACGACGTCCATGACGACCCGCAGTCCGTCGTCGTTGAGGGCCTTCACCATCTTCCGGAACTCGACGGTGCGGGCGGTGCCGTCCGGGTCGGTGGCGTAGGAGCCCTCGGGGACCGTGTAGTGGAACGGGTCGTAGCCCCAGTTGTAGGCGTCCTTCGCGGCGGTCTTCCCGACGCACTCCTGCTGCTTGTCGGAGTCGGCGGGGAAGGAGGCCAGGTCGCAGTCGGTCTTCGCCTGGTCGGCCTTCCGCTCCGGGATCGTGGCGATGTCGAACGCGGGCAGCAGGTGCACGTACGAGGTGCCCGCCTTCGCCAGCTCGCGCAGGTGCTTGCCGCCGTCACTGGCCTTGTCGGTGAAGGCCAGATAGGTGCCGGGGTGCTTCGCCGTGCGGTCCTCGACGGAGAAGTCCCGGATGTGCAGCTCCTGGATCTGGGCGTCCCGCAGCGGTACGGCCTTCGGCTTGGTGTACGCCGACCAGCCGGAGGGCTTGAGCGCCTTGTCGTCCAGGTCGACGACGAGGCTGCGCTTCGAGTCGGCTGTGAGGGCGAGGGCGTAGGGGTCGGTGACCTTGTTGGTGACGACCTTGCGGACGCTGGGCGCCCAGACCTTCACGACGTAACGGTAGGGCTTGCCCTTCCAGGACTTCGGGCCGGTGACGGACCAGACGCCGGTGGCGGCGTCGCGTTTCATCGCGGTGGTGGAGTCACCGATCTCCAGGGACACCTGCTGTGCGGTCGGCGCCCACACGGACAGCGTGGGGCGGCCCTTGGAGAACGTCGGCCCCAGGTCGGCCTTGGTGGCGCCGGGGTACAGGTCGTCGAGGACACCGGCGATCTGGACGCCGGTCGCCGCGAGCACCGCTCCGTTCACCGCGCGCTGGGTGGCGACGACCTGGCCGCGCAGGGCCTCGCGGACCCGGTCGCGGTCGCGCGGGTCGACGGTCCAGGCGTCGTACTCCTTCAGATGCGGGAACTTCGCCTTCTGGGCGTCGGTCAGCTCGCTCTTCGACAGGCGCAGCCACTTCGCGTCGCCGGTCAGGGTGCCGTCCTTCGCGGCGATCGAGCCGTCGCGGGCGTAGAGCAGCTGGGTGGAGGCGGCGGCCTCGGAGCCGTTCCACGCGAGGGTGTTCCGGTCGATCCAGACGGCTTTGGAGGTGGTCAGGTCGAGGGCGGCCGCACTGCCCGCGGGCTGCGGGAGCAGGTACTTCTCCTGGCCGCTCACCAGCCACACCTCGTGGCCGCTCGCCCTGAGGTCGAGCGACTGGTCGGTGGGCAGGTCCTTCTCGTCGCCCTTGTGCAGGATGTAGCTGAGGCTGGTGGCTCCGTCGGTGAGCGGTACCTCGAAGACTGCGCCATAGGAATCAGTCTTGACCGGTTCGAGGGGCTTCGACCACTCGGTGGGGTTCGCGGCGCCGGTCCAGACGTGCAGGCCCCAGCCGTCGTGGTTCCCGTCGGCCCGGTGGTAGTGCAGGACGGCCTTGCCCTTGTCGGGCGCCGGATACTCGGGGCGCTCGGTGGTGACGGTGTCCTTGCCCTGCTCGATCCAGATCTCGCCGGTCTTCGTGACGTCGATCGTGCGGTCGGCGGAGACGTCCTTGTTCCCGTCCTTGTCGATGACGAGGAAGCCCACGTTCGAGGCGCCGGGCTTGAGCTTGACCCAGGCGAAGGCGCCGTAGGCGTCGCGGCCGGTGAAGGGGTGACTGTCGGGCCACTCGGTGGCCTCGCCCTCGGCCAGGTCGCCCCAGGCGTACAGGCCCCAGTCGGCGTAGTCCCCGTCGGCGCGCTTGTAGTGCACGATCGCGTAGTCGCGGGAGGAGGCGGTGGGCGGCTCGGGGGCGGGCGGGGTGCCGGTGGTGGAGGCGGCGAGGGAGCTCGCGGTGCGGCCGGCCGCGTCGATGACGACGGCCTTGTAGCGCAGGGCCGTGCCGGGCGCCACGTCCTTCCCGATCGTGTGGGTGACCTTGAACGGGGCGTGGTCGGCGGAGCCGAGGGTCTGCCACCTGCCGTTGCCGGTCTGCGCGGCGAAGACGACCCGGTTCAGCTGCCCGCCGTCCACATCCGCGGAGACCTCCGCGGTGCCGGTGGCGCCGGCGGCCGGGGCCTTCAGCATGATCGTGGGCGCTGTGGCGGGCTTGGCGAGCCTGCCGGACGCCTTGAGGACGATCGCCGAGCCGGCCGGGACGGTGACGGTGAGCTTCTTGCCGCTGTCGCTCTTCGGGGCGGCGCTGGTGCCGTGGATGCCTCTGAACGTCATGCCGGCCGAGCCGGTCGGGAAGGTCGCCGTCTTCGCCTCGCCCGCGTTGTTGAAGGCGACGACGTACTCGGTGCCGTTCTTCGCGTCGGTGCGGGAGAAGGCGTAGACACCCGGGCCGTCGGCCGCGTACCGCTGCTGCTGGACGCCGTCGGTGAGCGCGGGGTTGGCCTTGCGGAGCGCCGCGAGGGCGCTGATCTGCCGGTAGAGCGGCGCCTTGGTGTCGTAGGCGTCCTCGGCGTGGGTGCGGTCGGTGCCGATGCGGTCGTCGTCGAGGTAGTCGGCGGTGCGCGAGGCGAACATGGTCTGCCGGGCGTCCTTGTCGCCGCCCGGGCCGGTGAAGCCCTGCTCGTCGCCGTAGTAGACGACGGGGTTGCCGCGGCTGAGGAACATCAGCTCGTTGGCGAGCTTGTCCTTGGCGAGGAGCTCGGCGTCGGTGGCCTTCGGGTCGTCCTGCTTCAGGAAGGACCCGATCCGGCCCATGTCGTGGTTGCCGAGGAAGGTGACCTGCTCGTACGCGTTGGCCTTGCCGGTCGTGTACTTGTAGTCGTCGCCGAAGACACCGGCGAGCTTCTGCGCGCTCGCGCCCTGAGAGGCGTACTGGCGGGCCGCCTCCTGGAAGGGGAAGTCGAGCGTGGCGTCGAGCCGGCCCTGGGTGACGTACGGGGAGGTGACGTCCGTGTCGGCCGAGTACACCTCGCCGAACATGAAGAAGTCGTCCCGGCCCCGCTTGGCGGCGTAGGCGTCGAGGGCCGTGGCCCACTGGGTCCAGAACTCCATGTTGACGTGCTTCACGGTGTCGATCCGGAAGCCGTCGATGTCGAAGTCCCGCACCCAGCGCTGGTAGATCTTCTCCATGCCCCGCACGACCTCGGGCCGCTCGGTCCACAGGTCGTCGAGCCCGGAGAAGTCACCGTGGGCGGAGCTCTCCCCGGCGAAGGTGGAGTCGCCGCGGTTGTGGTACATCGTCGGGTCGTTGAGCCACGACGGGACCTTGTTCTTGCCGGTGACCTTCGGCGTGCGCGGGAAGGAGCCGCTGTCGACCTCGGGGAAGTCCCGTCGCCCGTCCGCGTAGTCCGCGTCGTCGAAGGGTCTGCCGTCCTTCGTCAGGTACGGGAACGCGCCCTTGGACAGGTAGTCGTAGGACTTCTCCTCGTAGTCGACGACGTCCGCGGTGTGGTTGGTGATGACGTCGAAGAAGACCTTCATGCCCTTGGCGTGGGCTTTGTCGATGAGGGTTTCCAGGTCCTCGTTGGTGCCGAAGTGCGGGTCGACCTGGGTGAAGTCGCTGATCCAGTAACCGTGGTAGCCGGCCGATGCGTTCGCCCCGGTGCCCTGCACGGGCCGGTTCTTGAAGATCGGGGCCATCCAGAGGGCGGTGGTGCCGAGGCCCTTGATGTAGTCGAGCTTCCTGGTCAGGCCCTTGAGGTCGCCGCCCTGGTAGAAGCCCTTGTCGGTGGGGTCGTGGCCGGTGGCGAGGCGGGAGCCGGTCAGGCCGCCCTTGTCGTTGCGCGGGTCACCATTGGCGAAACGGTCCGGCAGGACGAAGTAGAACTGCTCACGGGTGGCGTCGTGCCGGGCGGGCTCGGCGGCCAGCTTGGCGTCGGAGGGAGGCGGGGGCGGTGTGTCGGCCCGCGCCGCGAGGGGCTGGACGAGCGCTGCGGCCAGCGCGGTCACGGTGACCGCAGCGACCCGTCCGGCATGGGCGGTTCGGCGCCTCGACGGCGTCGGCCATCTCGGTATCACAGATGGGCTCCTTGCGATTACGGCTCTTCGGGTCCGACCCCGCGCGACCGTATCGCCGCCGCAACGCTTACAGCAAGAGGCTTGAAACCATCGGCAAAACTTTTCAGGCGGCCGCTCAGCAGGTCGACTTGGCCGCGTGGATCGCCAGCGCGGTGTTCGGACCGAGGGTGGTGGTGAGCTGACCACTGCCGTTCACGGTCACCTGCGTGTTGTTCTGCACGTTGCAGTACGTCCCCGCGGGCAGTGCGGTCTGGTAGGTCCGGGTCAGGGAGCCCGACTCGTGGTTGATGGCCACGAAACCCTTGCCGCCCCGCCCGAAGGCGATCGCGTCGCCCCCGTTGTCCCACCAGTTGGTGACGGCCTGGCCCCGGGTGGCGTTGCGGAAGCCGACCATGGACTTGATCTCCGGCCAGTTGTGCTGGCACTTCCAGCCGTCCTGCCAGCAGGCGTTCACCCGGCCGCCGTTCGGTGGGCCGGCGTCGTGGTCGGAGAACTCGTAGCCGGAGTTGATGTCCGGGGCGCCGTAGGGCCAGGCCAGCATGAAGACGTTGGCCAGGGTGTAGTTGGCATTGTCCTTGTAGCTGAGGGTCGAGCCGTTGCGCTCGGTGTCGTGGTTGTCGACGAAGACACCGGAGACACCGCTGCTCATGTAGCCCCAGCCCTCCCCGTAGTTCTTCAGGTAAGCGAGGTTCTCGTTGTTGAAGACGCGCTTGAGGTCGTAGGCGTAGCGGAACTCCTGGACATCGCCGTTACTCGTGTATTCGGTGGGCTGGACGGCCTCTCCGCTGCCGTAGATGACCTCCTGCTTCCAGTACACGGAGGGATTCGAGAGCCGCGACTTGATGTCGGCGAGGTCGGCGGCGTCCATGTGCTTGGCCGCGTCGATACGGAAGCCGTCGACGCCGAGCGAGAGCAGGTCGTTCAGGTACCCGGCGATGGCGCCACGGACGTACGACTCGCCGGTGTCCAGGTCGGCCAGGCCCACCAGTTCGCAGTGCTGGACGTTCCAGCGGTCCTGGTAGTTGGTGATCCGGCCCGTGCAGTCGTCGAAGTCGGGCGCGGAGTAGAGGCCGGGGTAGTTGTACTTCGTGTACGACGAGCCGCCGGTGCCGGTGCCGCTGCCCGCCGCCATGTGATTGACGACGGCGTCCACGACGACCTTCACCCCGGCCGCGTGACACGTGTCCACCATGTTCCGGAAGGCCGTGCGGTCGCCGAGCCGGCCGGCGATCTTGTAGCTGACCGGCTGGTACGAGGTCCACCACTGCGGGCCCTGTATGTGTTCGGCGGGCGGGGAGACCTGGACGTAGCCGTATCCGGCGGGGCCGAGGGTGGTGGTGCACTCACGGGCGACCGAGGCGAAGTTCCACTCGAAGAGGACGGCGGTGACGTCCTTGGTGCCAGGTGGGGAGGCCTGTGCACCAGTCGGGTTCATGACAACCGAAGCCGCGGTGAGCGCGGCAACGGCGAGGTATCTGCGTGCCATGTGGGGTTTCCTTCTTCGTTGAAGGTTCTTGCTGCAAGGTTCAGAAACCTTGCGGTGACGCAGATAGTAGAGGCCCGCCGCCCGAAAGGGCAGCGGGCCGTACGAAATTCAAAGGAAAATCAGGCGCGGGCCCCCGCGGTCGCGGTGGTCCACCACACCGTGGTGTCGGCCGGCACCTTCGCCTCGTCGTCGACCTCGACGATCTCCCCGCTCGCCACCAGCACCCGGCCGTACGCGGGCATCGCCACCGACTCGCCGGTGGTGTTCGCGACGCACACGAACTCCCCGCGCCGGAAGGCCAGCACGCCCTCGGGTGCCCGCAGCCACTCCACGGACGTGCCGGCGCCGAGGTCGGGCTGCTCGCGCCGCACACGGAGCGCGGCCCGGTACAGCTCCAGCGTCGAACCGGGCACGCCGGTCTGCGCCTCGACGCTCAGCTCGCCCCACCCCTCGGGCTGCGGCAGCCAGCTGCCGCCGTCCCCGAAGCCGTACGAGGAGCCCGTCCGGGTCCACGGGATCGGCACCCGGCAGCCGTCGCGGAAGCCGTCCTGGCCCGCGCCCCGGAAGTACGCCGGGTCCTGGCGCACCTCGTCGGGCAGGTCGACGACGTCAGGCAGCCCGAGCTCCTCGCCCTGGTAGACGTAGGCCGAGCCGGGCAGTGCCAGCATCAGCAGGCTCGCGGCCCGGGCCCTGCGCAGCCCGCGTGCGCGGTCGCCGGCCAGGCGGATCTGGGTGCCGAGGCCTGCCGGGTTGGCGAAGCGGGTGGCGTGCCGGGTGACGTCGTGGTTGGACAGCACCCAGGTGGCCGGGGCGCCGACCGGGCGCATGGCCTCCAGGGTGCGGTCGATGACCTCGCGCATCTCCTCGGCGTCCCAGTGGGTGCTGAGGTACTGGAAGTTGAAGGCCTGGTGCAGCTCGTCGGGGCGGACGTAGTGGGCGGTGCGCTCGATCGTCGGCGTCCAGGCCTCGGCGACGAAGATGCGCTCGCCCGCGTACTCGTCGAGGATCAGCCGCCACTGACGGTAGATCTCGTGCACGCCCTCCTGGTCGAAGAACGGCATGACATCGTTGCCCAGCAGTTTCACCTGGTCGTGGGATCCGAGGTCGGGCAGCCCCTCCGCCTTCACCAGGCCGTGGGCGACGTCGATGCGGAAGCCGTCGACGCCCATGTCCAGCCAGAAGCGCAGGATGGAGCGGAACTCGTCGCCGACCGCCGGGTGCTCCCAGTTGAAGTCGGGCTGCTCGGGGGCGAAGAGGTGCAGGTACCACTCGCCGGGCGTGCCGTCGGGTTCGGTGACGCGGGTCCAGGCCGGGCCGCCGAAGATCGACTCCCAGTCGTTGGGCGGCAGTTCGCCGTTCTCGCCCTTGCCGGGGCGGAAGTGGTAGCGGTCCCGCAGCGAGGAGCCCGGGCCCTCGGCGACGGCCCGCTTGAACCACTCGTGCTGGTCGGAGGAGTGGTTGGGCACCAGGTCGACGATGATGCGCAGGCCCAGTGTGTGGGCGTCGCGGATCAGTGCGTCGGCGTCCAGGAGGTTGCCGAACATGGGGTCGACGGCGCGGTAGTCGGCGACGTCGTAACCGGCGTCGGCCTGCGGCGAGGCGTAGAAGGGGCTGAGCCACACGGCGTCCACGCCGAGGTCGCGCAGGTACGGCAGCCGGGTGCGGACACCCTCCAGGTCGCCCATGCCGTCGCCGTTGCTGTCGGCGAAGCTGCGCGGGTACACCTGGTAGATCACCGCGTCCCGCCACCAGTCGCGGCGCTTGGCGACGGCCGTGGCGGACGTGGGGGTGGGGGCAGGTGCAGCTGAGTGCTGGCTCATGTCGTCCTTGATGCGTAACAGGATGTCGGTCATGGAAGGCGTGGGTGGGGTGACGAGGCGGCCGCGGCACAGCGGGGTCGGATGGGCGCCGCGGCCGCCTCGGGCTGGTGGGGTGCGGTTCGGCGGTGCCCCGGGGGGCACCGGTTCACCCCTTCGTGCCGCCGGCGGTCAGCCCGGTCACCAGGTTCTTCTGCACGAGGTAGAAGAACAGGGCGGCCGGTATCGCGATCAGCACAGCCGTCGCGGCCATCAGGTTGCGCTGTGCGTCGTGTTCGCTCACGAACGTCTGCAGACCGACGGCGAAGGTGTACTTGTCGTCGCTCAGCAGGAACGTCGAAGCGAACGCGACCTCACCGAAGGCCGTGAGGAAGCTGTAGAACGCGGCGACCGCGAGGCCCGGCTTGGCCAGCGGAAGGATCAGCCGCGCGAAGGTGCCGAAGGGGGTCAGCCCGTCGACGCGCCCGGCCTCGTCGATCTCGAACGGGATGGTGTCGAAATAGCCCTTCATCAGCCAGGCGCAGTACGGCACGATCGTGGTGCAGTTGACAAGGATGAGACCAAGGTAGCTGTCGATGAGCTGCAGATCCGACAGGATCTGGTACATCGGCACGATCAGTACCGCGATGGGGAACATCTGGGTGACGAGCAGCACCCACATCAGCTTCCGGTAGCCGGGGAACCGCATGCGGGAGACCGCGTAGCCGGTGGACGCGGCGACGACGACGCCGATCAGCGTCGTGCCCAGCCCCACGATCAGCGTGCTCTTCAGCCAGTGGAAGAAATTGGTGTCCTGGAGGACGAACGCGTAGTTGTCGAGCGCCATCTTGCCCCAGATGCGTCCGGGGTGGAGGTAGTCGTCCTTGTCCGGTCCGAGGGACAGGAAGAACAGCCAGGCGACCGGGAAGAGTGCGGTCAGGCTCGCCACGATCAGCACGGCGTGCGAGGCGAGGGAGGCCGCGCGGCTCTGCTCGCCGCGCCGGCGCGTCCTGCCGGGGGCGCCCGCGGGGCGCTTCTCGCCCGCTGGGGCGGGGGTCTCGACGGTGGTCGTACTCATTTCGGACTCCTGCCTCAGATCGCGAGCTGCTGCTCGTTGCGGTTCAGCCAGCGGCGGTAGAAGGAGGTGAAGACGATCAGGATGGACAACAGCAGGATTCCGTAGGCGGCGGACTGGGCGTAGTCGCGCGGCTGCTGCCCGAAGCCCAGCTGGTAGGCCCAGGTGACGAGGATCTGCGCGTCCGGGGCGGTGTTGCCGAACAGCAGGAAGATGATGGCGAACTGGTTGAACGTCCAGATCACGCCGAGCAGGACGACCGTGGTGCTGACGGACCTCAGGCCGGGCAGGGTGACGTAGCGGAAGCGCTGCCAGGCGCCCGCGCCGTCCATCTCGGAGGCCTCGTAGAGGCTCGCGTCGATCGACTGCAGGCCGCCGAGGAGCGAGACCATCATGAACGGCACACCGCACCAGGTGTTGACCATGATCGCGGAGAACCGCTGCCAGAAGGTGTCCTCCAGCCAGGACGGCGTCGGCAGGTGCAGCAGTTCCAGGCCGGAGTTGATGATGCCGCCGTCGGCGAGCATGAACCGCCAGCCGAACACGGTGACGAAGGTCGGCACGGCCCAGGGCAGCACCAGGATCATCCGGTAGAGGGTGCGCCCGCGCAGCTTCTGGTTGAGCAGCAGGGCGAGGCCGAGACCGATGCCGTAGTGCAGGGCGACGCAGGCCGCCGTCCAGAAGACCGTCCACAGCACGTGCGACCAGAAGCGGTCGTATGCCGTCGGGCCCCACAGGATGTCGGCGTAGTTGTCCAGGCCGATGAACTTGTAGGTGGCGTCGATCTCGTTGACGCCGATCGTGCGGGCGGTGTTCAGGCTGGTGGCGTCGGTGAGGGTCAGGTACAGGCCGTACGCCAGCGGGTACAGCACGAGGACGGCGAGGACGATCGCCACCGGGGCGATCATCGCGTAGGCGTACCAGTGCTTGTGGAAGCCGTTCTTCAGCCGGCGGCCCGGCCCGGGCCGCGGTTCCCGCTCACCGCGCCGCTTGCCGGTCGCTCGGTCGATGACGACTGTCATGGTTCGGCACCTTCTGGAGGTTCAAGGAGTTCGGAGGGGAGCTGCCCGGGTCGAGGCGCAGGCGCGGGCCGGTGGCCGCCGGATCCCCTCCCCCCATGTCAGGGGGATCCGGCGGCCACCCGGCGGTCACTTGGTGAAGTCCGGCACCAGCTTGGCGATGGCCGTCTCGGCGTCGCCGAGGCCCTTGTCCAGGGACTCCTTGCCGCCCGCGATCTCGATCAGCTCGTCGTCGAGCGGACCCCACAGGGAGCTGTACTCGGGCAGGGCCGGGCGCGGCTGGGCACTGGAGAGCACGCTCTGGTAGCCGGCGATGCCCGGGTCGGCCTTGACCTGCGCGGTGTAGGCGTCCTCGCGCGTGGGGAGCGTGGAGTTCTTCAGCGCGATGGTCTCCTGGGCCTTGGCCGAGGTCATGAACTTCACGAACTTCAGCGAGGCCTCCTGGTGGGCCTTGTCCGAGCCCGCGTACACGGAGAGGTTGTGGCCGCCGGTCGGGGCGCCCGCCTTGCCGGTGGAGCCGGCCGGGACGGTGGCGATGCCGAGGTTGTTCTTGTCCTTGAAGGCCGAGCCCTTGTAGAAGTTCGTGATCTCCCACGGGCCCTGGACGATCGAGGCGACCTTGCCGCTGACGAACGCCTCCTGGATGTGGGCGTAGGCGTCGGCGGTGGTGTCGGCCTTGTGCAGGCCCTTGCCCTTGAACAGGCCCTGCCAGGTGCCGTAGGCCTTCTTGGCCTCGGGCGAGGTGACGGTGATCTTCTTGGCGTCGGCGTCGACGGTGTCGGTGCCCTCGCCGTAGAGGAAGGACTGGGCGTAGTAGGCCTGGGTGGAGCCCCAGTAGCCGTCGACGTCGGTCTTGTCCTTGATGGTGGCGGCGGCCTTCTTCAGGTCGTCCCAGGTCTTGGGGGCCTCGACGCCGGCCTTCTTGAACAGGGCCTTGTTGTAGACGAGGGCGAGGGTGTCCGTGGTGAAGGGGACGCCGTAGGTCTTGCCCTCGTACTTGGCCTGCTCGATCAGGCTGGGCTGGAACTTGTCCTGCTCGGCGAGGGCCTCGGTGCCGTCCAGCGGCGCGAAGAAGCCCTTCTTGGCGAAGGCGGGGGTCCAGCCGACCTCGGAACGCAGCACGTCGGGGGCGCCCTTGGAACCGGCGGCGGTGTCGAACTTGTTCTGCGCCTGGTCGAAGGGGACGTTGACGTAGTTGACCTTGATGTCCTTGTTGGCGGCCTCGAACTCCTTGACCAGGGCCTGGTACGTCGGCGCCTCGTTGGTCGCGTTGGAGGTGTCCCACCAGGTGATGGTGACCGGGCCGCCGGCCTCGTCGCCGCTGTCGCTTCCGCCGCAGGCCGTCGCCGCCAGGGCGAGGGACGCCACCAGCGCGGTGGCCGCTATGCCACGCCGCATGAGTTCTCCTTGAGGGTGAAGCCCGTTCGTGCTGCCGACTGCGCCGTTGGCGGCCGGGCGTCGGTGAGATTAGCCGCGCTGCAACGAGTTGCGAAAGACCTTGCAGCAAAAAGTTGCAAGCGGTGTGGATGGTTATCCCGCCGTGACCTCTGCTCGATTGCCCTGAAGCCCGGAGTTACCGCTGTTCGACGGGGAGTCGGACAGCTGTGCAAGACTCTGCAAGCACTTGCCATCCGTCTCCGCCGAGGGAATCATCCGTTGCGGATCGGACGCCGACCACGAGTTTCGAGGACCGCGATGACCAAGCCACCCGCAGCGGGCCGTGCGACGGCGCGCACCAGGCGTCCCGTCGGTGTGCAAGGAGAACCCCGGCCGCTACAGTCCGGTGCTGTGACCACACGGCTTGCCGACATCGCTGTGCAGGCGGGGGTGAGCGAAGCGACCGTCAGCCGCGTCCTCAACGGGAAGCCGGGCGTCGCCGCCACCACCCGCCAGTCCGTGCTGGCCGCTCTCGACGTGCTGGGCTACGAACGCCCGGTGCGCCTGCGCCAGCGCAGCGAGGGGCTGGTGGGGCTGATCACCCCGGAGCTGGAGAACCCGATCTTCCCGGCCCTGGCGCAGGTCATCGGCCAGGCGCTGACACGGCAGGGCTACACCCCGGTGCTGGCCACCCAGACGCCGGGCGGCTCGACGGAGGACGAGCTGACGGAGATGCTCGTGGACCGCGGGGTCGCCGGCATCATCTACGTCTCCGGACTGCACGCGGACACCACCGCCGACATGCAGCGCTACGACCGGCTGCGCGCCCAGGGCGTGCCCTACGTGCTGGTCGACGGCTTCTCGCCGAAGGTGCAGGCGCCGTTCATCTCCCCCGACGACCGCGCGGCGATGAGCCTCGCGGTCACGCACCTGGTGTCCCTGGGGCACACCCGGATCGGCCTGGCCCTCGGGCCGAAGCGGTTCGTGCCGGTGCAGCGCAAGATCGAGGGGTTCGTGCGCACGGTGCAGGACCAGCTGGGCCTGGGCGCCGAGACCGTCGAGTCGGAGCTGGTGCAGCACTCCCTGTACACCCTGGAGGGTGGTCAGGCGGCGGCCACGGCGTTGATCGAGCGGAACTGCACGGCCGTGGTGTGCGCCAGCGACATGATGGCGCTGGGCGCGATCCGGGCGGCCCGGCAGCTCGGTCTGGACGTGCCGAAGGACATCTCCGTGGTCGGCTTCGACGACTCCCCGCTGATCGCCTTCACCGACCCGCCCCTGACCACGATCCGCAAGCCGGTCCCGGCGATGGGGCAGGCCGCCGTGCGCACGCTGCTGGAGGAGATCGGCGGGACGCCCGCGCCGCACAGCGAGTTCGTGTTCATGCCGGAACTGGTGGTGCGCGGTTCGACCGCCTCGGCCCCGGGGGAACGCGGTCGCTCCTGAGGAATCCTTCCCCTGTGCCCGTCCCGGTCGCGCGGCCTGATCGGACGCTCACAGTGAAAGGACCCCTGAGACCTTCGGCCTGATTTCGCCGTAGAACATGCGGCTCGTACGAGGCCGCGGGATGATCGGTGGGGAAGTCCTTTTCTGGCAGACTTTGCGCCTATGGGTGAAACGACCGTGACGAAGCCGGAGGGCCTGGAAGCGGCCCTCCAGGAGACCGTTGCGGCCGATACGCGTCAAGGTCCGCTGCGCCGGATGCGCACCCCGCGCCGGCCCCGGTTCTGGTTCGAGATCCTGCTGATCGCGGTGAGTTACTGGACGTACTCGCTCGTCCGCAACGCCGTGCCGGAGCAGAAGGCCGAGGCGCTGCGCAACGCCGACTGGATCTGGCGGGCCGAGCACCACGTGGGCATCGCCGTCGAGGAGTCGGTCAACCACGCCGTGAACTCGGTGCATTGGCTCATTATCGGGATGAACTACTACTACGCGACGCTCCACTTCATCGTCACGCTGGGTGTCCTGGTGTGGCTCTACCGTCGCCATCCCGGCCGCTACGCGGCAACCAGGCTGGTGCTGTTCGCGACCACGGCCGTCGCCCTGGCCGGTTACTACCTGTATCCGCTGGCGCCCCCGCGGCTGATGAACGGCGGCGGCTTCATCGACACGGTCATGGTCCACCAGACCTGGGGTTCGATGGCGTCCGGCGACCTGAAACACATGTCCAACCAGTACGCCGCGATGCCGTCGATGCACATCGGCTGGTCCGTGTGGTGCGGCCTGACGATCTTCGCCCTGGCGAGTGTCCCCTGGGTGCGGGTGCTGGGCCTGCTGTACCCGGCGCTGACGCTGGTGGTCATCGTCGCCACGGCCAACCACTTCTGGCTGGATGCGGTCGGTGGCGTGCTGTGCCTGGCCTTCGGGTTCACGGTGGCGCGGCTCTGGTACGGAAGGCAGCCCTACGCACTGCCCCGGACGGTGCCGGCCCGCAGGCGGGGCGCAGCCCGGGAAAGGGCGGAGGCCCGGGAAAGGGAGGAGACCCGGGAACGGGAGGAGACCCGGGAACGGGAACAGGCCCGGGAACGGGCGGAGGATGGGCCCGGGGCGCGGACCGGCAGGCCTCAGCGCTCGGCGGCCCCGTAGAAGAGTTCCTCCATCACGCCTCGCGCCCTGCGCGCGGTCCGCCGGTAGGCGTCGAGCATGTCGCCGACGTGGCCGGGGCCGTAGCCCAAGTAGCGTCCTACGGCCGCCAGTTCCCGGGGGTCGGAGGGGAAGGTGTCGCCGGCCCGGCCTCGGACCAGCATCACCGCGTTGCGGACGCGGGTCGCGAGGACCCAGGCCTCGTCGAGGGTCGCCGCGTCCTCCTCGGTGATCAGCCCGGCAGCACGGGCCGCGGCCAGGGCCTCACGGGTGCGGGTGGTGCGCAGGCCCGGCACCGCCGAGCCGTGCCGCAGTTGCATGAGCTGCACGGTCCACTCCACGTCGGACAGACCGCCCGGACCGAGCTTGGCGTGCAGCTTGGGGTCGGCGCCGCGCGGCAGCCGCTCGGACTCCATGCGCGCCTTCAGCCGCCGGATCTCGCGCACGGCCTCGTCGGCGAGCCCGTCCGCCGGGTAGCGCAGCGGGTCGATCAGCTCGATGAAGCGACGGCCCAGGTCCGCGTCGCCCGCGACGGGCTCGGCCCGCAGCAGCGCGTGCGACTCCCACGTCAGGGCCCACCGACGGTAGTACGCCGCGTACGACGTGAGGGTGCGGACCAGCGGCCCGGACTTGCCCTCGGGGCGCAGGTCGGCGTCGATGAGCAGGGGCGGGTCGGCGCTGGGGATCTGCAGCAGGCGGCTCATCTCGGAGACGACCTTGTTGGCCGCCTGGGACGCCTCCCGCTCGTCGACGCCGTCGCACGGTTCGTGCACGAACAGCACGTCCGCGTCGGAGCCGTAGCCCAGCTCGTGGCCGCCGAACCGGCCCATGCCGATGACCGCGAACCGGGTGGGCAGGTCGTCCCCCCAGCCGTCCCGCACGACCGCGCGGAGCGTGCCCGCGAGCGTCGCGGCCGTCAGGTCCGACACCGCGCCGCCGACCATGTCCACCAGGGCGCCCTGGTCGGCCTCGGCGGGCTGCTCCTCGGTGCCGTAGGAGCCGACGATGTCGGCGGCGGCGGTGCGGAACAGCTCCCGCCGACGCACCCCGCGGGCGGCCGTGACCGCCTGGGCGGCGCCGTCGGCGCGTTTCACCGCGGCGTATGTCTCCTGCTCCAGGTGGGCGCGCGGCCGTGGATCCAGGCCGCCGCCGTCCCCGTCGCCGAGCAGCGCGACCGCCTCCGGGGCGCGCATCAGCAGGTCGGGCGCGAGGCGGCCGGCGGACAGCACCCGGGCGAGGTTCTGCGCGGCGGCGCCCTCGTCCCGCAACAGCCGCAGGTACCAGGGGGTCTTGCCGAGCGCGTCGGAGACCTTGCGGAAGTTGAGCAGGCCCGCGTCCGGGTCGGCCGAGTCGGCGAACCAGCCGAGCAGCACGGGCAGCAGGGTCCGCTGGATGGCGGCCTTGCGGGTGACGCCGGAGGCCAGCGCCTCCAGGTGGCGCAGGGCGGACGCCGGGTCGGCGTAGCCGAGGGCGACCATGCGTTCCCGGGCCGCCTCGGTGCTGAGCCGGGCCTCGCCGGTGGCGAGCTGTGCGACCGCGTCGAGCAGCGGCCGGTAGAAGAGCTTCTCGTGCAGCCGGCGTACGACGCCCGCGTGCCGCCGCCACTCGCGGTGCAGGTCGGCGACCGGGTCCGTGCGCAGGCCGAGGGAGCGGCCGATGCGGCGCAGGTCGGCCTCGTCCTCGGGGACGAGGTGGGTGCGCCGCAGCCGGAACAGCTGGATGCGGTGCTCCATGGAGCGCAGGAAGCGGTAGGCGTCGTCGAGCTGGGCCGCGTCGGACCGGCCGACGTAGCCGCCGGCGGCGAGGGCCCCCAGCGCGTCCAGGGTCGTACCGCTGCGTAGGGAGGTGTCGGCCCGGCCGTGCACCAGCTGGAGCAGTTGCACGGCGAACTCGACGTCCCGGAGGCCGCCCGGGCCCAGCTTCAGCTGGCGGTCGACCTCGGCGACGGGGATGTTCTCCACGACCCGGCGGCGCATCTTCTGCACGTCGGGGACGAAGTTCTCGCGCTCGGCGGCCTTCCACACCAGGGGCTGGACGGCGGCGACGTACTCCTCGCCGAGGTCGAGGTCGCCGGCCACCGGGCGGGCCTTCAGCAGCGCCTGGAACTCCCAGGTCTTGGCCCAGCGCTGGTAGTAGGCGAGGTGGCTGGAGAGGGTCCGCACCAGGGGGCCGTTCCTGCCCTCGGGCCGCAGGTTGGCGTCGACGGGCCAGATGGAGCCCTCGACGGTCGTCTCCGAGCAGATCCGCATCATGTGCGAGGCGAGCCGGGTCGCGGCGCGTACGGCCTTGGTCTCGTCGGTGCCCTCGGTGGCCTCCCCGACGAAGATGACGTCCACGTCGGAGACGTAGTTCAGCTCGTGGCCGCCGCACTTGCCCATCGCGACGACCGCGAGCCGGCACTGCTCGGCGTCCTCCGGCGCGGCCGCCTCGGCGAGGGCGAGGGCGGCGCGCAGGGTGGCGGTGGCGAGGTCGGCGAGCTCGGCGGCGGACTCGGCGAGGCCGGTGGTGCCGCAGACGTCCCGGGCGGCGATGGACAGCAGGCAGCGCCGGTAGGCGACCCGCAGGGAGACCGGGTCGGTGGCCTCCGCGAGGCCGTCCTCGAACTCCTGCACCCCGGGGTGCAGGTCGTACGCCTCGTACATGACGAGCGCCTGCCAGTCGTCCGGGTGCCGGGTGAGGTGGTCGGCGAGGGCGGTGGAGGCACCGAGCACGCCGAGGAGGCGGTCGCGCAGGGGCTTGGCCGCGATCAGGGTGTCGAGCAGTTCCCGGCGGGCGCCGGGGCTCTGCTGGGCCTCCAGCAGCCGGACGAGGCCGAGCAGCGCGAGATCGGGGTCGGCGGTGGCGCCCAGTGCCTCCAGCAGCACCGGGTCGTCGCGCAGGGGCGCGAGCTCCGGGCTGTCCAGGAGCCGCTCGGCGGCGGAGGCGTCGGTGAAACCGTGCCGCAGCAGCCGCGTGAAGGTACTGCTCCTGCGTCCCGGCGCCGCCGTCATCCGGGCCTCCCTCGCACTGTTCCTCGGACATGCATCGGATCAAGGTCGTACGGCTTTGAGCCTAACCGCACGGGCCGGGGGAAGCGCCGGGGAGTTCGGCACGCGGACGGGGTGCGCGCGTGGCCAGGTGAACTGGCCGTGCGGGGGGAGGCGCGGTACGGCGGTTGGCGGCGTTCCGGGAGACGCGAGGGCCATTTGTGCCCCGGCACGCGTCCGGTGGCCGTCCACTCGGTGGCGCCGCCCGGCGTTTTCGGCTTCGGTGAGGAAGAGCCGTTCAGCCGGCTTCAGCCGGACCCGGTGATCGGTTCCCGTAAGGCCGGACGAAGGAGTCATGCCCGTGGACATCACCCTCGAAGTCATCCCGCTGCCCGTGAGCGACATCGACCGCGCCCGGGACTTCTACCGGGACAAGGTCGGCTTCCACGTGGACATCGACCAGGAGGTCATGCCCGGGATGCGGATCGTCCAGCTGACCCCTCCGGGTTCCGGCTGCTCGATCGCCCTGGGCGAGTCGATCTGGCAGATGACGCCCGGCCCCACCCCGGCCCCGGGCTCCTACCAGGGCCTTCAGCTCTGCGTCGCCGACATCAAGGCGGCCCACGCGGAACTGATCGCCCGCGGCCTCGACGTCTCGGAACCCGTCCAGTACTCCCCGGACGACGGCGCCACGTTCATGCACTTCCAGGACCCGGACGGCAACGGGTGGGCGGTCCAGGAGTACCGGCGCCGGGCCACCGAGCCGCTGCACCAGCTGCTGGCGGACCTGAAGCGGCAGCAGGCCTGAAGCCCCCCGGAGGAACCGGTCAGGAATCGAGAAGCACGGGTGCCGGAGCGCGATTAGCGTCGTTGTCATGACTTCCATCGCATCCGTCACCCTCGAGGTGGCCGACCCCGCCGCCGCCGAACGCTTCTACGCCGCCGCCTTCGGTCTGGGCGACCGGCTGCGCCTGCGGGCGTCGGAGGCACCGACCTCCGGCTTCCGCGGGTTCACGCTGTCGCTCGTGGTCGCCCAGCCGGCCGATGTGGACGCCCTCCTCGACGCGGCCGTGCAGGCCGGTGCGACGACGCTGAAGCCCGCCGCCAAGTCGCTCTGGGGCTACGGGGGCGTCGTCCAGGCCCCCGACGGGACGATCTGGCAGCTCGCGTCCTCGTCGAAGAAGAACACCGGCCCGGCGACCCGGCAGGTCGACGAGTTCGTCCTGCTGCTCGGCGTCGAGGACGTGAAGGCCAGCAAGCAGTTCTACGTCGAGCACGGTCTGGCCGTGGGGAAGAGCTTCGGCGGCAAGTACGTCGAGTTCGCCGCCGGAGGCCCCGTGAAGCTGGCCCTGTACAAGCGCCGCGGCCTCGCCAAGGTCGCCGGCGTCTCCCCCGACGGCACCGGCTCCCACCGCCTGACCATCGCGGGCGACGCCGGACCGTTCACCGACCCGGACGGATTCGCCTGGACCACGGCTTCGGAGAGCGCGTCGGTGTGAGCGCGCCGCAGGACGCCCGGCCTGGGCCCGACGGTCGGTGATCACCGGTCTCTCACCGGACTGGCGGGCGGAAAACTGCGGTCTACAGCGCCGAGGCGGCTTGTCCCACACGGCAGCAGCGGACCTTCGCTCCGTCGCGGGCATTCGTACTCATGGCGCGTCGAACGAACCAATGCGGCCTTCTACCTACCGGTTCGGTCCCGATCCGCTCGGGGAAGGCTTCCCCGGGGGGTCCCTGGCCATCGGAGGGGGGGGGAACGGTGGGGATCACGAGGAGTCAGTACCGACCGTGGGTGCGGTTGGGCGCTGTGGTGGCCGCCAGCGCGGTGATCGGACTACTCACTGCTCTGTGGGGGTCGGAGGCATCGGCAGGGGTGTTGGGAGCTGCCGTCGCGGCCGTAGTGAGTGTTGTTGCGCTAGGCGCTCAATCGGAGTGGCAGCGGCAGACCGAGGCGGCTCGTCGTCGACCCGAGGCCTTGGAGATTGCCTCACTTGGAGGGCGCTTTCCGCTGGTGCGGGATCTGAGTGACCCCATCGCCGTGGGAGTGCACCCGGCCGAGACCACTGAGAGGGAAGGCAGGCTCGATCGGGTTCCGGCGTATGTCACTCGCGACATGGAACCGCACCTGCACGCTGCCCTGCGCCGTGGAGGCTTCATCCTCTTGGTCGGCGAGTCCACCGCAGGTAAGACGCGGGCTGCCTTCGAGGCGATTCGGCTACTGCACCCTGATCATCATTTTGTAGCTCCCTCAACGCGCGAGGCCGTTGCGGTGCTGTTGGACGACTGGGAAGCAGCAGACGGCTGTGTGGTGTGGCTGGATGACTTGGAACGCTTCCTGGGGCCAGGAGGGCTGACCACGTCCGCGTTGCACCGTCTGCTGATCTCGGACCGGCAGGTACTCGTGCTGGCCACCATGCGCAGCCACGAGTACGACCGCTACCGCGATCGAGCGGAAATGGAGGCTTCCGGGCCGGCCCAGGAAATCTGGCGTCAAGGCCGGGCCGTATTGAGACAGGCTCAAGTGGTCCACGTCGACAGGCGATGGACAGACACCGAGCGCGAACGAGCTCGGGCGGTGACGACCGACCCCCGGCTCGTCCGCGCATTGGCCGGTGATCAACGCTTCGGGGTGGCCGAACTGTTAGCGGCCGGCCCGGAACTGCTCGAAGGCTGGCAGCATGCGTGGGTCCCGGGACACCACCCGCGCGGCGCGGCACTGGTCGCAGCGGCTGTCGATGCCCGTCGCGCCGGCTACCACGGCCCCTTGCCCGTCGAAGTTCTCAAGCAGCTTCACGAGGGCTACCTTGTTCGCCGCGGCGGGACGGAATTGCGCCCCGAGTCGTTCCCGGAGGCTCTGACCTGGGCTCTGACCCCCACAGTCCCGGCGGGGGCGAACAGCCTGCTGCTCGGCGACGCCGAACACGGCCTCCTGGCTTTCGACTATTTGATCGACCTTCCAGTGCAGGACGCCATACCAGAAGCGGTCTGGGTCGCAGTAATGGACCTCGCATCGCCCCATGAGGCCTACACGATCGCCTGCAACTTCTATCTGTCCGGTAATTTCACGCTCGCTCTCCCAGCACTGCGACGTGCGGCAGAAGCAGGTATCGGCCAAGCCGAGTCGATTCTATGGGAAGCGGGCGCGCCCATGCGGTCCGCAGAGGAAGGCTTGGCCGTCGCTGAGCAACGAACGCGGGCTCTTCGACAAGAGTTCGGCGCCGACCATGAGGAGACGCTGCTGGCAGAAAGCATGGTCGCCTCCTTCACTTTTCACCGCGGCCACCATTCCGAAGCCTGCATTCTTTACGAACGACTGTTGGGCAGGTCAGTCCCAATACTGGGAGACGATCATCGCGTCGTCCTCGGTCTGGAGTTCGGACTCGCCAGCAGCATATTTGCGTCTGGAGCCCACGACGAGGGCCTGTCTCTCCTCGAAACCGCCGTTCAGAAGAGCACCAGCACACTGGGGCCAGGGGACCTGGCTGTGTTGGACCGACGCAGGTGGGTGGTTCAGTACTTGATGGAAGCCGGGCGACATGGCGACGCACTGGAGCGGCTCACCGCACTCGAAAGCGACTGCACCCATCTTTCCGCCATGCATCCGATCACCGTCAGCGTCAGGCGCATAGCAAGCCAGTTGCACCACCGTCAGCCGTGATGAGTCGACCACGAGGTGGACTTGTCGAACCACCGATCAGGGAAATGATGGGTGAATCATTCGCATGGGGAAGAGCTCCCATACAGGCGCCAATTCGAGTTGGTTGAGATGGCCTGGGAGTATTCAGTCGTATGGGTTCGAGACAGCAAGAACGCAACGCAACCACCCATACGAATATCAGCACAGGGCTGGGAACGCTTCCGGCAGGCCGTCTGCACCGGCAGCGCATCCCATCCGTGGTGACGCTGTACGACAGCGCTGATCCGACGCCGGCGGATCCAGGGACTGCCCCCTGCCAGTGAGACGCCAGGGGGCCGACGGTCCGCGACCGTCGGCCCCCTCCGCTGAACTAGCGGAAAGCTGCGCTGACCTGCGCCTACAGCGCCGGAAGGTTCTTCCGCAGCTCGAACGCCGTGACCTCCGAGCGGTACTCCTCCCACTCCTGGCGCTTGTTGCGCAGGAAGTGGTGCGGGGCGGGAGCGATCTCGCGCGATCGACCTCAATGCAGCGCTGGCTGTCTGCCGATGGGTCGTTGGTGGCCGTTGGTGGTCGTTGGTGGCCGTTGGTGGTCGTCGTTGGTCACCCTGGGCCGCCCTTCGACGGCCCACAGACGGCCCGACTCTGGAGCACGTCGGGCATCCAGGCCGCGCGTCATCCATGCTGACCAGGGCGCGTGACAGGCCGGCGTTGAGACGGTGCGTTCGGGTCACCATCAAGGGAGGGGTTCACCTCGTACGCGGACGGGATCGCGGTGTACGACCGGGGTGCGGAGTGGATTGAAGCAAAGCGGTTGGCAGGCGAGCCACAAGGCGCCATTCTGATCAACTATGTCGCCCCACTCCCCCGACCCTGCTGCGGCCTCCCCCTTTCGAGCTACCCGCATCCTCTCCGCAGTGCTTATTTCGATCCTGATCGTCGTCCTGATCGCGGCCACGTTCGGATGGCTACCGGAGAAGTGGAAGTTCAACGTCATCGGCACGGTGGCACCCACCCTGACGGGGCTAATGGTTGCTTGGGTGTGGCTAGGGACCGGGCCACACGTGCGGGACGATCACAACATCGCTGAGGGTCGCGAGCGGGTGCGTGCCGCGGAGCGTGATCTGGAGGCCGCCCTTCGCGTCACGCGGTCGCCGGACGGCAGCCTGGCCGTCACCGACGCAAACGTGGTTGTCACAGCAGATACGGTCACAACGGACGTTGTCACAACGGATGTCAGGGTCGCGCAGGACGACCAGCGCTTCTCATCGTCCCGTTTGACGCTGCCAGAACTATGGGCTGTGACGCACACTCGACTCGACCTGTATCACGACATCGCGACAGGGCAGGCGCGCCAATCATTCCGCAATGCGCAAGCAGCCATGCTTGTTGGTTTCACCCTGTTGATCGTCTTCGTCGTAGTGGCGCTGAACGCAAGCACAACTGCGGGCAGTGTCGTCGCAGGGGGGCTGGGCGCAGTCGCAGCGGCGCTGGCAGGGTATGTCAGCCGCACCTTCGTGAAGTCTCAGGAGACGGCAGCCGCTCACTTGCGCGCCTACTTTGACCAACCGCTGGAGTTCTCACGCTACCTCGCTGCGGAACGGCTGGTCGCGGAGGCCGATCTTACTCGCGAAGAGCGGGCGGAGGTCATCACGGCTCTGGTGC
Organism: Streptomyces qaidamensis; assembly: GCF_001611795.1. Taxonomy (NCBI): domain Bacteria; kingdom Bacillati; phylum Actinomycetota; class Actinomycetes; order Kitasatosporales; family Streptomycetaceae; genus Streptomyces; species Streptomyces qaidamensis. The sequence continues at coordinate 2,647,183 of NZ_CP015098.1, forward strand.
AGGCGATGGTCACTCCGCCAGCCCCCAATCCGTTGCCAGGCCAAGTGCCTGGGCAATCGGCTCAGCAGTAGGCCTCGGCCGATTTCCGGCATCGCCCACGATGCCGAGGATCAGATGGGATGCTGCGGTGGTGATGAACTTGAACACCCCTGGCTGGCAGCTCCTCTTCTCGACCGCACGCATAGTCAACAAGAAGAAGTCGGGTGCCACGACGTCCGGCACCGGGTTTCTCCTGATGGCAGAGCTTGAGAACGGTAGGGGATGCCCCATGCTGGTGACCAACAAGCATGTGGTCGAGGATGCGGAAACGCTAACTGCGCACCTGATAACAAGGAAATCTGGCGCCGATGAACCAAACTTTGGTAAAGGGGCTGAGGTGGATCTACCGTCAGCCCGCTGCGTAGGGCATCCAAGCCCTCGCGTCGACGTAGCGGTGATCCCTCTCGCACCGGTATGGAATGCGATAGTTCAACACTGTTTCACCAGAGCTCTGCCGACGTCGATGCTGACCACTGAGGTTGAGGACTTCTACGTCGACGCGATCGAGGAGATCACGTTCGTTGGATACCCCAACGGACATTATGATCGCAAACACCTCACACCCATTGTTAGGCGGGGCATCACTGCGACACCACTCGACCTTGATATGGACGGAGATCCGACCTTCCTAGTGGACGGTTCCGTATTTGGCGGAAGTAGCGGCAGCCCGGTTTTCTTGCTGAACGAAGGCGCATACAACCTTCCCGATGGCATGGCCCTAGGTAAGCGAGTCGCACTAGTTGGAATAATCGCCGCAACGAAGGTCCGGCACGCGCAACTTCCGCTAGCGGTGGCCACTGCGCCGCACGTCAAGCTCGCACAGGAGCTGAACTTGGGAGTGGCGTTCAACGCCAGTGCGATCAGGGAGACCATCGAAGCGCTGCTCGCAACCAGTGGCGAGCGGCTCAAGACTGCGACAGGTGGCAATCATGCACCGCTGCCAACTACATCAGAGTAGGGATGGTCGAGCATCCTTCGTTGGCAGCGCTCCCCTGTTCTGGGTCCGGGCTACAGCACGCGATCACCACCGGCAGTACGCCACAGTGGCGTCATCCCCGGACTTGTAGCGCGGCCATCTGACTCCTGTGGGGTCCGTGGCCTCAACCTTTCGCACAGCCTCAATCAGCTCGCGCGGCCCGCCGACCTGAAGCGTGGTGAAGACATCAGACAAGGTCGCCATCCCGTACTGACCAGCCTCGACACACCATCAGACATGACGGCGGCCGAGCGGATACCCCTCAGCGGTGTAGTGCCGGTCAGCGCGTGCTGTGCTGCGTCAGGACGGGATCCGGCCACCCAGTAACCTTCTGGCGTGTTGCGTACCTGCCGCTGAGCCAGTACGAGGCGCTGTAGGGCCTCCCTGTGCCCTGGGGTATGAGTCTGGTGGCTCTCGACTTCCGCCCGCAGCTCGGGCAAGACGTCGTCCACCCGAAGGTCACTGATCACGGTGTAGTCCTCGGGACCATCAAGGACGATGGGCGAGTCGGCAAGCACCAAGTGCTCAAGCACCCCGTACTTGTGCCGCAGGATCGCAACCGTGGCCGACGGCGTCCCTGGGTCGCTGAGGTCACAGCCGGGATGCATCGCCGCTACACGTTCGAGCGCATCAGCGAAGCCGTCCGACAGGGGCCGGTCGAAATCTGCCAGAGCGTCTAGGAGATGCCCCCCGAGGTGGGCGACGTACCACGGGACGCCATGGCGTCCCGTGGGCAGTCCAGCCGTACTGAGGCCATCCAACACGACGGCGAGTGTGGGGCTGCCGGCCACCCAGTCTTCGTTGGGGTTGGCTCCCCCACCTTGCGTTTCGAAACAGACGCGCACGATCAGCTCTCGTGTCGGTACAGCGGAGTGACGCGGCGGCTCTCCAGCACTTCCCGCGTCTCGGGGTCGAAGCGACACGAGATCAGCGTCGAGAAGCACCGCGTACGAACCTCTCGGTACAGGTCTGCCAAGCGGATGCGGACTCCGGCAAGGGGCAATCTTCGGGTTGCCCGTCGATGCAATCGGCTTCGACGCCGGATGGCTGCACATCGCGAACCAGGTGAAGGTGACCAAAGAGGGCCTCGTGTTCGCCCCACCGAAGCGGAACAAGATCCGCGACGTCCCCTTGCCGGACCGCGTGGCGCACGTCCTCAAGCAGCACATGGAGGCGTTCCCCCCCCCCAGTAGAGATCACCCTGCCGTGGCTCCGGGTGGACGGCCCGCCTGTCACGAAGCGGCTACTGTTCACCCGCCTCGACGGCGAGGGCGCTGTTCGGCGCACCGACTTCAACGACCGCGCCTGGAAGCCTGCTCTCGTCGCCGCTGGGGTGATCCCCGCGCCGAAGCCCGGAGAGCGCCACCAGGCCGCCCGAGAACACGGCATGCACGCTCTCAGGCACTTCCACGCGTCCGTCCTGTTGGACACCGGCGAGAACGTCAAGGCTCTGAGCAATGACCTCGGGCACAACGATCCGGGCTTCACGCTCAGGGTCTATACGCACCTGATGCCGAGTAGCGACGCGCGCGCCCGGAAGGCCGTGGACGGCCTTTACAGGCAATCGGGTTCAGTGTCCGACAACTAGGAAACGCCATGGGTACGGGCCGACGGTTTACATGCGCCGGTCCGCTACCCGACTCTAACGGGAACATTAATGGCGGCGGGCAAGCTACCCAACTCGTGGTTCTCATCTGTCAGCACGACGCCACGAGGATAAGGAATATCCAGGACACTATTGCCGGAGATTGACAGCTTTCCACGTTTGGTCCTGTACAGGATTTCACGCGCAGTCACCTGCACCGACAGCCCTTCATGCGAGAAATGGGCGCGCTCTACAGTGATGGAGTCTGGCGGAGAGAAGACGATCTTGGCAAGGATTTTGCGATGAGCTTCCCGAACAATCAGCCTATCGGAAACAAACTCTACATCCCAGATTCCCGTATCGTATTTCAGCTCATTGTCATCGATGGTTAGGATGACAGCTCCCGATGCGTCAAACAGTCTTGCGCTTACGAGGAGGTTTCCACTCTCGGTGCGGACTCTCACAAGTGGTTCACCATTCAAGACTAGAGGTTCACTTATTGACCCCATAGTCTGCACGAAGCTGTTCGATCCGATTGAAACCTTGCTCACAGTTCCGCCGTACGCCAGCCTGTAAGGGCTTGATGAGCCCATTCGCCTATTGAATGGGGCAGCATTGGCATCTCTCACCTGGTCGGCAGATCGAAGCCCTCTAGTCTTCTCAGCATGGTGATCAGGGCATAGGAGCGTGAGATTGTCCGCTTCATGCTCCTTCACCTTACTGTATTCATTGATGTGATCGTACTCATAGAATGGCTTTCCGCATACTACGCACCCGAAGCCGCACCTCTGCCGAACCTCTCTCTTAATCGCAGCCTCGATCTTTGCACGGATTTCACGCATGCTCCCCTCCAGGTGAATCACTCGAACTTCTACTCGCGCTCTGGCGATTCAAGAGCGCTCGCCTTTCAGCAAGTCCGAAACGTACTTGACCTCCAGCCGCGACAGGCAACAAGACCGATACGGCGGCACGCCGAAGAAGCTCCGGGCGGTCTGCAGAAGGTCGCCGGACGGCCCAGAGACGGCCCAGAGGCCGTGAGAGGCCATGGGGCCGACGATCCACAACCGTCAGCCCCATGCACTGCATCAGCGGAGAACCCGCCTTGACCTGCGACTACAGCGCCGGCAGATTCTTCCGCAGCTCGAACGCCGTGACCTCCGAGCGGTACTCCTCCCACTCCTGCCGCTTGTTGCGCAGGAAGAAGTCGAAGACGTGCTCGCCGAGGGTCTCGGCGACGAGGTCGCTGCGTTCCATGAGGGTCAGGGCCTCGCCCAGGTTCTGGGGCAGCGGCTCGATGCCCATGGCGCGGCGCTCCGCGTCGGAGAGGGCCCAGACGTCGTCCTCGGCGCCCGGCGGGAGTTCGTAGCCCTCCTCGATGCCCTTGAGGCCGGCGGCCAGCAGCAGCGCGTACGCCAGGTACGGGTTCGCGCCGGAGTCGAGGGAGCGGACCTCCACCCGCGCCGAGCCCGTCTTGCCGGGCTTGTACATCGGGACGCGGACGAGCGCCGAGCGGTTGTTGTGGCCCCAGCAGATGTACGAGGGGGCCTCGCCGCCCGCGCCGGCCGTACGCTCCGCGCCGCCCCAGATGCGCTTGTAGGAGTTCACCCACTGGTTGGTGACCGCGGAGATCTCCGCCGCGTGCCGCAGCAGGCCCGCGATGAAGGAGCGGCCGACCTTGGAGAGCTGGTACTCCGAGCCCGACTCGTAGAAGGCGTTGCGGTCGCCCTCGAAGAGGGAGAGGTGGGTGTGCATGCCGGAGCCCGGGTGCTCCGAGAACGGCTTGGGCATGAACGTCGCGTGCACGCCCTGCTCCAGGGCCACCTGCTTCATGACGAGGCGGAACGTCATGACGTTGTCGGCCGTGGACAGCGCGTCGGCGTAGCGGAGGTCGATCTCCTGCTGGCCGGGGGCGCCCTCGTGGTGGGAGAACTCAACCGAGATGCCCATCGACTCCAGCATGGTGATCGCCTGGCGGCGGAAGTCCATGCCGACGTTGGTGGGGGTGTGGTCGAAGTAGCCGGAGTTGTCGGCAGGGGTGGGGCGGGAGCCGTCCAGCGGGCGGTCCTTCAGCAGGAAGAACTCGATCTCCGGGTGGGTGTAGAAGGTGAAGCCCAGGTCGGAGGTGCGGGCCAGGGCGCGCTTGAGCACGTAGCGCGGGTCGGCGAAGGACGGGGAGCCGTCCGGCATGAGGATGTCGCAGAACATGCGGGCCGTGCCCGGTGCCTCCGCACGCCAGGGCAGGATCTGGAAGGTCGACGGGTCCGGCTTGGCGATCATGTCGGACTCGTAGACCCGGGCGAAGCCCTCGATCGCGGAGCCGTCGAAGCCGATGCCCTCGTCGAAGGCCTGCTCCAGTTCCGCCGGGGCCACGGCGACGGACTTGAGGAAGCCCAGCACGTCCGTGAACCACAGGCGTACGAACCGGATGTCGCGCTCCTCCAACGTCCGGAGCACGAACTCCTGCTGCTTGTCCATCTTCCGCTTCCCCATCCTTGCTGGTCAGGCCGCCTTCTCTTCCGTACCACGGGAGGCGGTCGGGCACCTGAGCATCCCACCACACCTCCGTTTCGTACGCGTTGCGGACCATGATCGCCCGGCCGGCCCGGGGTCGAACGCCTCACGTACGGCAGGTGAACTGCTCTTCCGCCCATAGTGCCTGCTCGCACCGGCATCCGTAACGGCCGGTCCCTCGCGCTGCACCCCACTCTTAATTTGCATCTCATATACAACTTTAAATAGCGTGCGTACAGTCGAGCCCTGAGGAGCCCCAGATGCTGTCCGAGCAGTCCGCCGCCACCGTCCGCGCCACACTCCCCGCCGTCGGCGCGGCCCTCGGCACGATCACCGAGCGCTTCTACGCCGGGCTGTTCACGGCCCACCCGGAGCTGCTGCGGGACCTGTTCAACCGGGGCAACCAGGCCGCCGGAACCCAGCGCCAGGCGCTGGCCGGTTCCGTCGCCGCCTTCGCGACGCACCTGCTGGACCGCCCGGAGCAGCGGCCCGACGCCATGCTGCAGCGCATCGCCCACAAGCACGCCTCGCTCGGCGTCACGCCGGAGCAGTACGGCATCGTCCACGAGCACCTGTTCGCCGCCATCGCCGAGGTGCTGGGCGACGCGGTCACGCCCGAGGTCGCCGCCGCCTGGGACGAGGTCTACTGGCTGATGGCGAACGCGCTGACCGCCGTGGAGCAGCGGCTGCGCGAGGAGCGCGGCGGGCACACCTGGCGGACCTGGGAGGTCGTCGAGCGCGTCGCCGAGACCGCGGACGTCGCCACGTTCCGGCTGCGGCCGGCCGACGGCGGCCCGGTGCGGGACTTCCTCGCGGGCCAGTACGTCTCCGTCCGCGTCACCCTCACGGACGGCGCCCGGCAGATACGGCAGTACAGCCTGTCCGGGGCGCCCGGCCCGGACCTGCGGCAGATCAGCGTGAAGCGCGTGCACACGTCCGGCGCCCCCGGCGGCGAGGTATCGAACCACCTCCACGCGCGCGTGGAGGTGGGCGACGTCCTGGAGCTGTCCGAGCCGTACGGCGACCTGGTCCTGGACTCCGGCTCCGACACGCCGCTCCTGCTGGCCTCGGCCGGCATCGGCGTGACCCCGATGACCGCGATGCTGGCGCACCTCGCCGGCTCCGGGCACCGCGCCCCGGTCACCGTCGTGCACGCAGACCGCTCCCCCGCGGCCCACGCCCTGCGCGCCGACCACGAGGCCTGGGCGGCCAAGCTCCCCGACGCGGCCGTCCACCTCTGGTACGAACAGGACGCCCCCGCAGGCACCCGCACCGGCCTGGCCGACCTCACCGGCGTCGCACTCGTCCCGGGCACGCGCGCGTACCTGTGCGGCCCGCTCCCGTTCATGCGCTCGGTGCGGACCCAGCTGATCGCGAAGGGCGTGGCCCCCGCCGACATCCACTACGAGGTGTTCGGCCCGGACCTGTGGCTGGCGGGGCAGGTCTAGACGTCACGGGGGCCGGGGCCCCGCGAGATCCCCAGCAGCAGCGCGCCCGTCGGCTCCGCCACGATGTCCTCCACCGTGACCGGGTCCAGTGAGGTGAAGAACGCCTCCTGGGCCCGGCGCAGGGCGCCGCGCAGACGGCAGGCGGACCTGAGGGGGCAAGGGGTGGGCCCCTCGCAGTCGACGACGTCGCCGCCGCCCTCGAAGGCGCGGACCACGGCACCGACGGAGGCCGTACGGCCCTGCTCGGTGAGGGTGAGCCCGCCGCCTCGGCCGCGGCGGGCCCGCAGCAGGCCCATGTGCTGGAGCTCGGCGACGACCTTCGCCAGGTGGGTGTACGGCACGTCCATGCCGTCCGCGACGTCCCGGGTCGTCGGACTCGACCCGCCCGCGACGGCGAGCCGCATCAGGACCCGCAGGGCGAGGTCGGTGGAGCGCAGCAGCCGCATGCGGGCAGCGTAAGTAATGGGAATCCCCGGTTCAAATTTTCCGGCGGGAAGGCGGCGCCGGGAGCGGCGAAGCTTTCGTCCCGCTGTCGGTGCCGTATCGATTCGGCCCATTCCCGCGGCCGCTCTACGAGGCGCCCCGTCTCCCCCATTACGATCAGGCCACCCGACCGTCACTTTTCCCACGAAGGACACTCCATGGGCTCCGCCAAGAAGGCCAGCACGTCACGCAAGGCTCGAATAGAGGAGATGCGGCGCGCCGAGCAGGCCCGTGAGCGCCGCAACCGGATCCTCACCATCGCGGCCAGCCTCGTGATCGTGACCGGACTCGTCGTCGGCGGCGTCGTGCTCGTGCGGTCCCAGGACGACGGGGCCAGTGACACCGCGGCGGCGAGCGACTCCTCCGGCAAGGGCAAGTTCGTGACGGGCAAGGACGGCGTGAAGACCTGGGAGGGGAAGCTGGCCCGCAACCACGTCACCAAGGCCGTGAAGTACGCCTCCGAACCGCCGGTCGGCGGCGACCACAACCCGGTCTGGATGAACTGCAACGGCGACGTCTACACCGAGCCGGTGAAGAACACCAACGCCGTGCACTCGCTGGAGCACGGCGCGGTGTGGGTGACGTACAACGCCGCCGCGAAGAAGTCCGACGTCGACGCGCTCGCGGCGAAGGTGAAGAAGACGCCGTACACGCTGATGAGCCCGATGGACGACCAGAAGGACCCGATCATGCTCTCGGCGTGGGGGCACCAGCGCACCGTGACGGGCGCGAGCGACCCGAACGTGGACAAGTTCTTCGAGAAGTTCGTCCAGGGCGAGCAGACCCCCGAGCCGGGTGCCGCCTGCACGAACGGGCTGTCCAAGTGAGGCATGCCGGCCTGATCGCCGGGGCCGCGGTGACGGCGCTCGTCGCGACCGGTGCGATCACCTACGCCGTCGCGGGGGACGACGGCAGCGGCAGGACGCCCTCCGCCGACTCCGCGGACGCCGGGTTCGCGCGGGACATGGCGGTGCACCACCAGCAGGCGGTGGAGATGTCGTACATCGTGCGCGACCGCACCAAGGACGAGGAGGTCCGGCGCCTGGCGTACGACATCGCGCAGACGCAGGCCAACCAGCGCGGCATGATGCTCGGCTGGCTCGACCTGTGGGGTCTGCCCAAGGTGTCCTCCGAGCCGCCCATGACCTGGATGGACATGGGCGGCATGGCCTCGGCCAAGGACGGCGCGCTGATGCCCGGCATGGCGACCAACTCCGAGATGAAGAAGCTCGGAGAGCTCAGCGGGAAGCAGGCGGAGGTCTTCTACCTCCAGCTGATGACGGACCATCACCAGGGCGGCGTCCACATGGCCGAGGGCTGCGTGGACCGGTGTGTGGTCGGTGTCGAGAAGCGGCTCGCGCAGGGCATGGTGGACGCGCAGCAGTCGGAGATCCGGCTGATGGCGGACATGCTCAAGGAGCGCGGCGCCGCACCGCGATCCTAGGTTTGTCGTTTGGGTCACGCCCCAGACGCGGGGCTGCACAGCACCGTCGATTTCGTGCGGCCCGATCCAAACGACAGACCCTGGCGGCAGTGGTCGCGTAAGCCTCGAATCGCCCCGCCTGGCGGTCGTTTGAGCTCTTCTTGGTCTGCTTAGAGCGCTTCTTGGGCTGCGCAATTCCCTTGCATGAACGGTTCATCGCGAGAGTGGCGACCGTCGGGTGATCCACTCGCGACGAACCGCACAGGGGGTTCCATGAGATCCAACCGCGCCTCGGTGCGCGCCGGGGTGAGCATGGCAGCGACACTGCCGATGCTCGCCGGTGCGCTGGCGCTCGGCATACCCGCGGCGCACGCCGCCGACCACCCGCTCCGTGACCTGCTGTCGGGGACCCGCCCCTCGTGGGCCACGGCCCGCGCGGACAGGGGCGCCACCTCCGACGGTGCCCAGGTCTCGGCCCGGGTCTACCTCGCCGGCAAGGACGCAGCCGGCCTCGCCGCCTATGCGAAGGCCGTCTCCGACCCGGACTCGGCCTCGTACGGCGAGTACCTGACGGCCAAGCAGGCACAGGCCCGCTTCGGTGCGACCAAGGCCCAGGTGGCGGCCGTGAAGTCCTGGCTGACGGCGTCGGGCCTGAAGGTCACCGGTGTCACGCGGCACTACGTCTCCGTCGGCGGTGACGTGGCCGCCGCCGAGAAGGCGTTCGGCACCCAGCTGCACAACTTCGCCAAGGGCTCGAAGACGTACCGCGCCCCGGCGAGCACCGCCTCCGTGCCGCAGAGCCTGGCCGCCGCCGTCCTGACCGTGACCGGCCTGGACAACGCGCCGCACATGGCCACGCACGACGATCAACTGCCCCCGCCGGACACCGTGTTCCGCAACGCCGGGCCGTTCTCCTCGTACTACGGCTCGAACACCGCGAGCACGCTCCCGGACGCGTACGGCAAGAAGATCCCGTACGCCGTCAAGGGCTACACGGGCAAGCAGCTGCGGGCCGCCTACGGCGCGGGCACGCGCACCGGCAAGGGTGTCCGGGTCGCCATCACGGACGCGTACGCCTCGCCGACGATCGCCTACGACGCCGGCACCTATGCCAAGCGCAACGGTGACGCCGCGTGGAAGACGGGCCGGCTGCACCAGGTGCTGCCGAAGAAGTACACCGACACCGAGGACTGTTCGGCCTCCGGCTGGTACGGCGAGGAGACCCTGGACGTCGAGGCGGTGCACGCGGTCGCCCCGGCCGCGGACGTCACGTACGTCGGCGCCGCCTCCTGCGGGGACGGCGATCTGCTCGACGCGCTCGGCAAGGTCGTCGACAGCCACCTGGCCGACATCGTCTCCAACTCCTGGGGCGAGGTGGAGGCCGCGCAGACTCCCGACCTCGCGGCCGCCTACGACCAGGTGTTCCAGCTGGGCGCGGTCGAGGGCATCGGCTTCTACTTCTCCTCCGGCGACGACGGCGACGAGGTCGCGAGCTCCGGGACGAAGCAGGTCGACTCCCCGGCCAACTCGGCGTGGGTCACCGCCGTCGGCGGCACCTCGCTGGCCGTCGGCAAGGACAACGCGTACCTGTGGGAGACCGGCTGGGGCACCGACAAGGCGAACCTGTCGGCCGACGGCAAGAGCTGGACGGACTTCCCCGGCGCCTTCACCTCCGGCGCGGGCGGCGGCACCAGCAAGACCGTCGCCGAGCCCTCCTACCAGCAGGGTGTGGTGCCGGACGCGCTGGCCAAGGCCAACAGCGCGGACGGCAACCGGGTCGTGCCGGACATCGCGGCGATCGCCGACCCGAACACCGGCTTCCTGGTCGGGCAGACGCAGACGCTCCCCGACGGCAAGAAGCAGGCGTACAGCGAGTACCGCATCGGCGGCACCTCGCTCGCGGCCCCGACGATCGCGGCCATCCAGGCCCTGGCGCAGGAGGCCCGCGGCGGCAGGGCGATCGGTTTCGCCAACCCGGCGATCTACGCCAAGGCCGGCTCGAAGGCCTACCACGACGTCACCGACAACCCGACGGGCTCCGGCCTGGCCGTGGCCCGGGTCGACTTCGTGAACGGCTACGACGCCACCGGCGGTCTGGCCACGTCCGTGCGCAGTCTCGGCAAGGACAGCTCGCTCGCGGCGGTGAAGGGCTACGACGACGTCACCGGCGTGGGCTCACCCGCGAAGGGCTACGTCGAGTCGTACCGGCGCGGCTGACCTCCGCAAGGGGACATGGGGTGGTGTGGGGTGACTCACACCACCCCATTGTGTCGCACTGACGATTACACTGGGCGGCGTGCCTCAACTACGTCTCGCCCTGAACCAGATCGACGCCGGCGTCGGCGACCTCGCCGGGAACACCGAGTCGATCGTCCGCTGGACCCGGCACTCCGCCGAACAGGGAGCGCATCTCGTGGCGTTCCCCGAGATGGTGCTGACCGGGTATCCCGTCGAGGACCTGGCGCTCAGGTCGTCCTTCGTGGAGGCCTCCCGCGCGGCGCTGCGCACTCTCGCCACGCGTCTGGCCGAGGAGGGCTTCGGAGAGCTGCCGGTGATCGTCGGCTACCTCGACCGCAGTGCGACCGCCCAGCCGAAGTACGGCCAGCCGGCCGGCGCGCCGCAGAACGCGGGTGCGGTGCTGCACCGCGGTGAGGTGGTCCTGAACTTCGCCAAGCACCACCTGCCGAACTACGGCGTGTTCGACGAGTTCCGCTACTTCGTGCCCGGCGACAGCATGCCGGTGCTGCGGGTGCACGGCGTGGATGTCGCCCTGGCCATCTGCGAGGACCTCTGGCAGGACGGCGGCCGCGTCCCCGCCGCCCGTTCGGCGCAGGCGGGCCTGCTGGTCTCGATCAACGCCTCCCCCTATGAGCGCAACAAGGACGACACGCGCCTGGAGCTGGTCCGCAAGCGTGCCCAGGAGGCCGGCTGCACCACGGCGTACCTGGCGATGATCGGCGGCCAGGACGAGCTGGTGTTCGACGGCGACTCGATCGTGGTCGACCGGGACGGCGAGGTCGTGGCGCGGGCGCCGCAGTTCTCCGAGGGCTGTGTGGTGCTCGACCTGAACCTTCCGGCGGCGTCGGCGGACGCGCCCACCGGCGTGGTCGACGACGGTCTGCGCATCGACCGCGTGGTGCTCTCCGAGGAGCCGCTGCCCGCGTACGAGCCCGAGCTCACGGGCGGCTACGCGGACCGTCTGGAGGACGACGAGGAGGTCTACTCCGCGCTGGTCGTCGGCCTGCGGGCGTACGTCGCGAAGAACGGTTTCACGTCGGTCCTGATCGGCCTGTCGGGCGGCATCGACTCGGCGCTGGTCGCGGCGATCGCGTGCGACGCGGTGGGCGCGCAGAACGTGTACGGCGTGTCGATGCCGTCGAAGTACTCCTCGGACCACTCCAAGGACGACGCGGCCGAACTGGCCCGTCGCACGGGACTGAACTACCGCACGGTGGCGATCGAGCCGATGTTCGACGCCTACATGGGCTCGCTGGGGCTCACGGGCCTGGCGGAGGAGAACCTCCAGTCGCGCCTGCGCGGCACGCTGCTGATGGCGATCTCCAACCAGGAGGGCCACATCGTCCTGGCGCCCGGCAACAAGTCGGAGCTGGCGGTCGGCTACTCGACGCTCTACGGCGACTCGGTCGGGGCGTACGGCCCCATCAAGGACGTCTACAAGACGTCGGTCTTCCGCCTCGCCGAGTGGCGCAACCGGGCCGCCCGGGAACGCGGCCAGACCCCGCCGATCCCCGAGAACTCCATCAGCAAGCCCCCGAGCGCGGAACTGCGCCCGGGTCAGGTGGACACGGACTCGCTGCCCGACTACCCGGTGCTGGACGCGATTCTGGAGCTGTACGTCGACCGGGACCGGGGAGCCGACGAGATCGTGGCGGCCGGGTTCGACGCGGGGCTGGTCGCGAAGACGCTGCGCATGGTGGACACGGCCGAGTACAAGCGGCGCCAGTACCCGCCGGGCACGAAGATCTCTCCGAAGGGCTTCGGGAAGGACCGGCGGCTGCCGATCACGAACGGATGGCGGGAGTCGCTCTGACAGGCGGGATCGGCTGACGGGCGGGGCCGGCTGACGGGCGGGGCCGGCTGACGGACAGGGCCGGCTGACGGACAGGGCCGGCTGACGGACAGGGCCGGGAGGCTTGATAGGCAAGTGTTCACTTGCCTATCCTGGGGTCGTGGCCGATGACCTTTTCAAAGCCTTGGCCGACCCCACCCGTCGCACCATCCTCGACGAGCTCGCGGAGCAATCCGGGCAGACCCTGTTCGAGATCTGCTCGCGACTGAGCATGAAGCACCGGCTCGGCATCTCGCGCCAGGCGGTCTCCCAGCACCTCGCGGTGCTGGAGGCCGCCGGGCTCGTCGAAACGAGGCGGGAGGGCCGCTACAAGTTCCACGACCTCAACACGGCCCCGCTCCGGCAGATCACCGAGCGATGGCCGGTGCCCGACCCCTCCCGACCGGAAGAGAGCCCGTCATGAAGATCCATCTGACCAGCGTCTTCGTCGACGACCAGGCCAAGGCCCTCCGCTTCTACACCGAGGTCCTCGGCTTCGTGAAGAAGTACGACGTCCCCCTGGGCGAGACGGACCGGTGGCTGACCGTCGTCTCCCCCGAGGAGCCCGGCGGCACGGAACTGCTCCTGGAGCCCGCCGGCCACCCGGCCGTCAAGCCCTACCGTGACGCGCTCGGCGCCGACGGCATCCCGCTGGCCCAGTTCGCCGTCGCCGACGTCCGGGCCGAGTACGAGCGCCTGAGCGGCCTCGGCGTCCGCTTCACCCAGGAGCCCGTGGAGATGGGCCCCGTCACCACGGCCGTCTTCGACGACACCTGCGGCAACCTGATCCAGATCGCGACCCAGCCGGAGTAAATGTCGTCACCACCTTGACCGGTGACAACTCCCGATGCCACCATCGTCACCTGCTCACGTGGTGACACACCTGGCCGGCACGGGAGAACACATGGCGGCGATCCGCGACATCGAGGTCGTCGTCTTCGACGTCCTGGGCACCATGGTCGACGAACCCGGCGGGCTTCGGTCGGCGGTACGGGAAGCGACCGGCCTGTCCGGCCGGACGGCCACCGACGAGCTCGTCGCCCTGTGGCGGCGGCACTGCGAGCAGGAGCAGGAACGCGTCCGGCAGGGACAACGCCCGTACGCGAGCACGGAGGTGCTCGACGCCGAGGCCGCCCGGCTGGTGGCCCGGCACGCCGGGGTGACCGACCCGGGGGCCGTCGCGCGGCTCGCCACGGCGGGGCGGCGGCTGCCCGCGTGGGGCGACTCCGCCGCCGGGCTGGAGCGGCTCTCGCGGCGGTACCCCGTGATGGGGCTGTCCAACGCCGGCCGCACGGCCCTGCTCCACCTCAACGCGCATGCCGGGCTGCGCTGGCACCGAGCACTGTCGGCAGAGGCCGTTCCGGCCTACAAGCCGGCGCCCGAGGTCTACCGGCTCGCCCTCGACAGCGCCGGATGCCCACCCGAACGCGTGCTGATGGTCGCCGCCCACGCCTGGGACCTGCGCGGTGCGCAGGCGGCCGGCATGCGCACCGCCTACGTCCACCGGCCGGCCGGGGATCCGCCGACGGGCTCAGACGACTTCGACGGGCGGTTCGACGGACTGGTGGACCTGGTCGATGCGCTGACGGGCAGTCGGACGACAGAGGCGGTCGAGTAGCGCGCCCGCCTCGCGCCCCGGTCAACGGAACGGCAGCCCGCGGGACCGGGTCCCGCGGGCTGCCGTGTGCCGGAAACCGTCAGTGGTGCACCGCTTCCGCCCCCTGCGGGACGTGGCTCGCCACGATCCGCTCGCGCCCGGCGACCGGAGCCCGGCGCCGGTCCACCGCGTAGGCCAGCGACGCCACGGCCAGGCCGAGGACGGCCAGGGCCACACCGGCCAGGGCCGGGGAGGTGACGCCGAAGCCCGCGGCCAGCGCGAGGCCGCCGATCCAGGCGCCGCCGGCGTTGGCCAGGTTGAAGGCGGCCTGGTTGGCCGAGGAGGCCAGGGACGGGGCCGAGGAGGCCTTCTCCATGACCATCAGCTGGAGCGGGGAGCCGGTGGCGAAGGCCGCCATGCCGAGCAGGGTCACGGCCACGGCGGCCGTGAGCTCCGTGCGCATCAGCAGCGGGAAGAGCGCCAGGACCGCCACCAGGGCGGTGAGGCCGCCGAACAGCGTGCCGCGCAGGGAGTGGTCGGCCAGGCGGCCGCCCAGCAGGTTGCCCGCGGTCGCGCCGACGCCGAACAGCGCCAGCAGCAGGGTGACGCTGGCGTCGGCGTAGCCGGCGGCGTCGGTGAGCATCGGCGTGATGTAGCTGTAGGCGGCGAAGAGCGCACCGAATCCCGCGACGGTCGTGCCGAGCGACAGCCAGACCGGCAGGGAGCGCAGGGCGGCGAGTTCACCGCGCAGGCCCTGGGCGGTGGTGTGTTCGTGGTCGTGCGGGATGAGGAACGCGAGCGCGGCGATCGCCGCCAGGCCGATGGCGCTGACGCCGAGGAAGGTCGCCCTCCAGCCGAGGTGCTGGCCCATCAGGGTCGCGACCGGCACGCCCGCGACGTTCGCGACCGTCAGGCCGAGGAACATCAGCGAGACCGAGCGCGCCTTGCGTTCGGGTGCGACCATGTTCGTCGCGACGACGGCGCCCACGCCGAAGAAGGCGCCGTGCGGCAGACCGCTCAGGAAGCGGGCGGCCAGCAGCCAGCCGTTGTCGGGTGCGAGGGCCGACAGGGCGTTGCCCACGACGAACAGCCCCATCAGGCCGATCAGGACCGTGCGCCGGGACATCCTGGCGGTGACCGCGGCCAGCAGCGGGGCGCCGATGACGACGCCCAGCGCGTACGCCGACACCAGATGGCCGGCGCTGGGTATCGAGATGTTCAGGTCGTCCGCGACGTCGGGCAGCAGCCCCATCATCACGAACTCGGTCGTACCGATGCCGAAGGCGCCCACGGCAAGGGCGAGCAGGGCCAGGGGCATGAAGGAGCCTTTCGAGACTTGCTGGGAGATCCGTACGCGTATGTTCAAGTACGGAACAAAGTCTCGCAGGCGCACTATTCCACGCGGTGACACCGAGGTTGCGGATTTCTGACGGAACTGCCCTGACCAGCGGTTTTCAGGAATCGCTTGTGGTGACCCTCACACGAGCCGCGACCGGCAGATGGTCGCTGCCCGTCTGCGGGAGGGTCCACGAGCTCTCCGGCTTCAGGCCCCGCACCATGATCTGGTCGATGCGCGCCATCGGGAACGACGCCGGCCAGCTGAAGCCGAACCCGTTGCCGGCCGCGCCCTGCGTGGAACGCATCTGGGAGGTGACGGCGTTGAGCGCGCGGTCGTTCATCGTGCCGTTCAGGTCGCCGAGCAGGACGACGTTCCTCAGCGGTTCGTGGGCGATGGCCTCGCCGAGGTAGTCGGCGCTCCGGTCGCGCTGGCGGGCCGTGAAGCCGGCCTCCATCTTCACGCGCACCGACGGCAGATGGGCGACGTAGACCGCGACCTGCCCGGACGGTGCGGTCACGGTGGCGCGCATGGCGCGCGTCCAGCCCATGTCGAGGTCGACGTCCCGCACGCCGCTCAGCGGGTACTTGCTCCACACGCCGACCGTCCCCTGCACGGAGTGGTAGCGGTACGTCGGCGCCAGCGCCTTCTCGTACGTCGGGACGGCGGCCGGCGTCAGCTCCTCCAGGGCCAGCACGTCCGCGCCGGAGTCGGCCACGTCACGGGCGGTGCCGGCCGGGTCGGGGTTGTCCGCGTTGACGTTGTGCGTGACCACCGTGAGGTCGCCGCCGGTCGCGGTCTTGTCGCTGAGCTGGCCGCCGAAGAGGTTCAGCCAGACCACGGACGGCAGCACCACCGCGATCAGCGCGGTCGCGGACCTGCGGACCAGGGCGAGGACGAGCAGCACCGGGACGAGGAGTCCCAGCCAGGGCAGGAACGTCTCGGTGAGACTGCCCAGGTTGCCGATGGTGTTCGGAATGCGCGAGTGCAGCACCATGACCAGGGCCAGCAGGACCGCGCACGCGGCGACGACCAGTCCGCGCCGCCAGATCCGCGGGTCGCCCCGCCAGGAGCCCGCCAGCCGGTCGAGCAGGCGCCGAAGCCGGGTTCCCCGGTGCTCGGGCCCCGAGCCGCCGTTGTCCGTCTCCGTCATGTACGCCTGCTGCGCCATACCGTCGCCTCACTGCCTGCCGTGCACACCATCGCCCCCCGTGTCCTTACGACCCTAGGGGATGATCCGTTCCGTTCCCGCCGTCCTGTGACGGCCGTACGGGGGCGATGACGTCCGAGTCCCCGAGGAGAGTTCCGGTCACGCCCGCCGAAAGCGCCGTCTGTGACGAAACGCGCACACTCAGCCGGGCCGGTGGGGCTCGGAACTGACGGGGCGTAGGCCTTCGAGGAGGGTGTCGACGACCTGCTCGGCGAGGTCGTCGGGGAGGTCGGCGTCGGTGTGCAGCACAGCGCGGAGGAGCATCGGGCCGACGAATATGTCGTTCAGCAGTTCGAGGTCGAGGTCCGTGCGCAGTTCGCCGTTCTCCCGGCCGCGGCGCAGCACCTCCAGGCCGAGCCGGCGGCGCGGGGCGACGACGGTGGCGTGGTACGCCGCCCAGAGTTTCGGACTGCTCTTCATCTGGGCCTGCACGCTGTGCAGGATCGCCGAGGAGCGGTTGGCCAGGCCGCGCCGGCGCACCTGTTCCAGCAGGACCACGAGGTCGTCGCGCATCGAGGTGCCGGGGAGCGGCGGGTCCGGCGGCTCGGCCGCGCGTACGACGTCGACGAAGAGTTCCTCCTTGCCGCTCCAGCGGCGGTAGATGGTGGCCTTGCCGACGCCCGCGGTGCGCGCGATGCGCTCGATGGACAGCTCCGCGAGGGGCACGCCCTCCTCCAGGAGCCGCATCACGCCCTCGATGATGGCGCGCTCGACGGCCTCGCTTCTGGGGCGGCCCCGCGCGGGACCGTCGGGCGGGGTGTGCCGTTCGGCGAGGCTCACGTCGCTGCGTCCTTCCTGACGGGGGTGGAGACCGTTCCCGGCGGCGCGGGGAGTGAATTCTCCCGCAGGTCTACGAACCCGTGTGCGACAACTCCTTGTCCCCCTGCGCCCGGTGGGGCGACGGCGGCCTGCCCGGCAGGAACAGCGCCACGACGACCGCGCCGATCAGGGCGATGCCCGCGCCCCACAGGGCGGTGATGTGCATCGCGTGCAGGAACGCGTCGTAGGCCGGGGCGACGAGGGCCTCGCCCCGCGGGCCCAGTTTGTCCGCGACGCCGAGCGTGGCCTCGATGGACTCCCCGGCGGTGTGCCGCAGGGCCGGGGGCAGGACGCCGAGCTTGTCCTCGATGCCCGTGCGGTACGCCGTGGACAGCACCGAACCGAGGACGGCGATACCGAGGGCGCCGCCGACCTGCCGGAAGGTGTTGCTGAGCGCGGAGGCGGAGCCGGCCTTCTCGCGGGGCAGAGCCTGCATGATGACGACGCTGACCGGCGTCATGATGTGCGCCATGCCGGCACCCATGAGAAAGAAGATCACTTCCAGGATCCAGATGGGTGTGTCCCCGTCCAGGGTGGCGAAGGCGGCCAGCATGGCGGCGATGACGACCATGCCGGCCGTGGTCGTGACCCGGTTGCCGAAGCGGTCGACCACCAGCCGGGCGCGCGGCGCGAAGATCAACTGGGCGGCGGCCAGCGGCAGCATCAGCAGACCGGTCTGCAGCGGCGAGTAGCCGCGCACGCTCTGCGTGTAGAAGACGGAGAAGAAGGTCACGCCCATCAGCGCGAAGAAGACCAGCGCGATGGCGGCGATGGCGGCCGAGAAGACCTTGTCCTTGAAGTACGTGACGTCTATCGACGGGTGGTCGCTGCGCTTCTCGAACACGACGAAGGCGACGAGCACGGCGAGGCCGGCGCCGATGGTCGCCAGCACGGTCGCGTCGGTGAAGTCGGCGAGCTGGCCGCCCTTGATGATGCCGTAGACGAGCAGCACCAGGCCGAGGACGGACAGCACGACACCGACGGGATCGACCCGGCCCGGGTGCGGATCGCGGGAGTCCGGCACCAGCCAGAGCATCAGCGCGAGCGCGACCACCACGATCGGCACGTTGACCAGGAAGACCGAGCCCCACCAGAAGTGGTCGAGCAGGACGCCGCCGGTGATCGGGCCGATGGCGACGGCGAGGCCGACGCCGCCCGCCCAGATGCCGATGGCCTTGGGCTGCTCCTCGCGCTCGAACACGTTCATGAGGACGGCCAGGGTGGCGGGCATCACGAAGGCGGCACCCAGGCCCATCACGGCCCGGAAGGTGATCAGCTGGCCCGGCGAGCCGGAGAACGCGGCGAGCGCCGAGCCGATGCCGAACACGGCGAGACCGCCGAGCAGCACCTTCTTGCGGCCCAGCCGGTCGCCGAGCAGCCCGGCGGTGAACAGCAGGCCGGCGAAGACGAGGGTGTAGGCGTTGATGGCCCACTCCAGCTGGCTCTGCGTGGCGCCGAGGCCGGTGGGGGCCGCGGTGGAGATCGTCTTGATGGCGACGTTCAGGATCGAGTTGTCGAGCACGACGATCAGCAGGCTCAGCATCAGCACGCCGAGGATCGCCCAGCGGCGCCGGTGCACCGCTTCCGGTACGCGCGGGCCGGTGGGGGCGGCCGGGTCGGCAGGAGTAGTCATGGCACCGAGCCTAGAAGCATTTCGATACGAGACCGTCTCGTATCGGAATTCTCTTACCGGGATCTTACGCAGCTTCTGCTTCCGGGGCCCCCGCGGACGGAACTCACAAGGGCTCCCCTAGCCCTCGATGGCACGAGGTGCCACCATGGACGTGGTCCGGGGACGCCGTCAGGGCGCCTCGAGATGACGTGTTAGGAGCCGTGCAATGACGCAGCTTCCGGCTGCCCAGACTGCTCAGATGAAGCCCTCCGGCAACGGCAGGGCGCTGTACGGAGGCAAGGGCACCCGCCGTATCACCGTGCGCGACATCGCCGCCGCCAAGGAGCGCGGCGAGAAGTGGCCGATGCTCACCGCGTACGACGCCATGACCGCGTCCGTCTTCGACGAGGCCGGGATCCCGGTGATGCTCGTCGGCGACTCGGCGGGCAACTGCCACCTCGGGTACGAGACGACCGTGCCCGTCACCCTCGACGAGATGACGATGCTGTCGGCGGCGGTCGTACGGGGCACCTCGCGCGCCCTGATCGTCGGCGACCTGCCCTTCGGCTCCTACCAGGAGGGCCCGGTGCAGGCGCTGCGCTCGGCGACCCGGCTGGTGAAGGAGGCGGGCGTGCAGGCCGTGAAGCTGGAGGGGGGCGAGCGGTCGCACGACCAGATCCGGCTGCTCGTCGAGTCCGGCATCCCGGTCATGGCGCACATCGGCCTGACCCCGCAGTCGGTCAACGCCATGGGCTACCGCGTGCAGGGGCGCGGGGAGGAAGCGGCCCAGCAGCTGCTGCGGGACGCGAAGGCCGTGCAGGACGCGGGCGCGTTCGCGGTGGTGCTTGAGCTGGTCCCCGCGGAGCTGGCCGCCGAGGTGACGCGCGTGCTGCACATCCCGACCGTGGGGATCGGGGCGGGCCCCGAGACCGACGCGCAGGTGCTGGTGTGGACCGACATGCTGGGTCTGACCGGCGGGCGGGTGCCGAAGTTCGTGAAGCAGTACGCGAACCTGCGTGAGGTCATGGGCGACGCGGTGAAGGCGTTCGCCGACGAGGTCGTCGGTGGGACGTTCCCGCAGGAGGAGAACTCCGTCCACTAGAACCACTGCCGCACCACCACGGACGGCCCGCCGATCATCCCCCGTCGGCGGGCCGTCCCGCGTCCGCGGTGGCCGGCCGGCAGGGCATCGGCAGGCTGTCGGCGGCTTGTCGGTGACGTGTCGGTGGTTTGTCGGTGGGGACTGGGACCGTCTGTCCCATGACGCGAATCGACACACAGACCAGCGGCGCCGCTGTCACCGTGCGGGGGCTGGTGAAGCACTACGGGGAGACCAAGGCACTGGACGGGGTCGACCTGGAGGTGCGGGAGGGCACCGTGATGGGGGTGCTCGGGCCGAACGGGGCCGGGAAGACCACCCTGGTACGGATCCTGTCCACCCTGCTGCAGGCCGACTCGGGGCAGGCCACCGTGGCCGGGTACGACGTCGTACGGCAGCCGCGGCAGCTGCGGCGGGTGATAGGGCTCACGGGCCAGTACGCGTCCGTGGACGAGAAGCTCTCGGGCTGGGAGAACCTGTACATGATCGGGCGGCTGCTCGATCTGCCCCGCAAGGAGGCCCGCGCCCGTGCCGACAGGCTGCTGGAGCGCTTCTCGTTGACCGAGGCGGCCAAGCGGCCGGCGGCGACGTACTCCGGGGGGATGCGGCGCCGGCTGGACCTGGCCGCGTCGATGATCGGCCGGCCGGCCGTGCTCTTCCTCGACGAGCCGACCACCGGCCTCGACCCCCGCACCCGCAACGAGGTGTGGGACGAGGTCAAGCGCATGGTCGGCGACGGGGTCACCGTGCTGCTCACGACCCAGTACATGGAGGAAGCCGAGCAGCTCGCCTCGGAGCTGACGGTCGTCGACCGCGGCCAGGTCATCGCGGGGGGTGCGATCGAGGCGCTGAAGGCGAAGGTCGGCGGCCGGGCGCTGCGGATCCGCACCGCCGATCCCACCCACCTGCGGCCCCTCGCGGGCACCCTGGACGAGCTGGGGATCACCGGGCTCGCCACCACCACGGTCGACACCGACCGGGGCGACGTCCTCGTGCCGATCCTCAGCGACGAGCAGCTGACGGCCGTGGTCGGCGCGGTCACCGCGCGCGGCATCACGCTCTCCTCCATCACCACCGAACTGCCCAGCCTGGACGAGGTGTTCCTGTCCCTCACCGGCCACCGTGCCAGTGCCCCGCAGGACGCCATGCCCGCCGAAGACCTCCAGGAGGCCGCCGTATGAGCGCCGTCACCGTCAACGACGCCGCCACGGACGCCCGTATCCCGCTGCGCGGCCATCTGCGCCACACCGGGGCCCTGATCCGCCGCAACCTGCTGTGGATCCGCAAGGACCCGGAGTCGATGGCCGACGCACTGCTGATGCCGGTCATCTTCACCCTGCTGTTCGTGTTCGTCTTCGGCGGCTCGATCGGGCAGGCGCTGGGCGGCGGGCAGGACCGGTACGTGCAGTACGTGATCCCGGGCATGATCGCGATGATGAGCATGACGCTGTCCCAGGGCGTCGGCACGGGCTTCAGCCAGGACTTCAACTCCGGTGTCATGGACCGGTTCCGGTCCCTGCCGATCGGGCGCGGCTCAGTGCTGTTCGCGAAGATCTCGGTGGAACTGCTGCGGATGCTGTTCGCCACCGCCGTGCTGATGATCGTCGCCGTGGCGGTCGGGTTCGAGATCACGAACTGGCCGGGGCTGCTCGCGACCGTGGCCCTGTCCACGGCGTTCGCCTCGTCGATCATGTGGGTGTTCCTCACCCTGGGCGTGATCCTGAAGAACGCGCAGTCCGTACAGGCGATGGGCTTCCTGGTGCTGTTCCCGCTGCAGTTCGGCTCGTCGATCTTCGCGCCGACCACGTCGATGCCGGGCTGGCTGCAGGCGTTCACCGACTACAACCCGCTGTCGACGCTCGCGGACGCCGCGCGCGGACTGATGGTGGGCGGGCCGGTCGCGCACGACCTGTGGGTGACGCTCGGCTGGTCGGCGGTGATCACGGCGGTGATGGCGCCCGTAGCGATCCACAAGTTCCGTACGAAGAACTGACCCGGCGGGCGGATCCGCCTCACGGATCCTTCGTCGCGATGTCACAGCAGGGCGGTGGCCTCGTCGAGGGAGAGGCCCCCGCCCGCCGCGTACGCGGCCTCGTAGGCCGGGTCGCCGAGCAGCGCCCGGGCCTGCCGCTCCGTGCGCTCGCGGGTCTCGCGCTCCTGCCGCTGGGCGATGTGACCGGGCGGCAGCAGGGCGTCGAAGGCGCCCAGGCAGCGGGCCGCGTCCTCGGCGCGCCCTCCGCCGTCGACACCGGCCAGGGCCCAGGCGCCGATGATCAGGTACCCCGAGCGCATGTACGGCGCGATGGCCGTGGACAGCGGATCGGCGGCCCGCTCCAGGGCCTTGCGAATCAGGCGCAGGCACTCCTCGTACCGGCCGTCGGCGGCGTCCAGCCAGGCCTCCGCGCCGAGGATGAACGCGTCGAAGACGATGAAGTGGGCGATACGGAAATCCTGCCGCAGCCGGCCCAGTTGCTCGCGTGCCTCCGTGGTGCGGCCCGTCAGCCCGAGCCAGCCGGCGAGGAACAGGCGGGCGGCGGGCATGGCCTCGCTGTGCGAGTCCTCGCGCTGGGCGATCACCTCACGCAGCAGCCGCTCGCCGCGTTCGCCGTCGCCCGCCTCCAGCAGCGCGCTGCCCAGCCGGGCGCTGAGCACCGCCGCCTGGGCGCGGGCGCCGAGGTGTTCGGCATGGGCGATGGCCGCCTCGTAGTCCGCGGCGGCCAGGGCGTAGTGGCCCTTGCGCTCGTGGGCCTCCGCACGGGCGGAGAGGGCCTCGGCGGTGCCCCAGGCGTCACCGAGGCGCCGGTAGATCTCCAGCGACTCGTCGGCGTCGTGGGCGGCGTCGCCGGCCCAGTCGGTGCGGTTGGCGAGGAAGTTGGCCCGCATCTGCAGGCCGGAGGCGAGCTCCCAGTCGAAGCCCGGGGTCTGCCGGCAGGTGCGGATGGACGCGTCGATGATGACGCGCAGCCGGTCCATGTCGCCGGTCAGCATCACGGCGAAGAACCAGAGCAGGCCGGGGAGCCGGCAGTTCTGCGGCAGACCGGGCTCGTACGTCCCGGCGATGGCGCGCAGCTTCCGCTGGGAGTCCGGGTTCTGCCAGGCGTCCAGCTCGGTGTCCATGCAGGCGAGATGGGCGAGGTGAATACCGCGCCGGGCCTCCCACAGGACCTCGCCGGTCATCGGGGGCGGGGCGTCGGTGCAGCGGTGCCAGACGGGGGCCGCGGGGCGGACGGGTTCGGTGAAGGGGTCGGGGCCGAGGGCCATGACCTCGCGGCACCAGTTGCGGGCCTCGATGCGCAGGTCGCGCATCTGCCAGTACCAGACGAGGGACAGCGCCAGGCACAGCGCCTCCTGCTCGTCGCGCAGGGCGACGGCGTGCCGCAGCGCGGTCCGCAGGTTCTCGTACTCGCGCTCCAGCCGGTGGATGGCGGCGAGCTGGCCGGGGCCGCGCAGTAACGGGTCGGTGACGCGGGCCAGTTCACGGAAGTACGTCAGATGGGCCCGCTCGGCCTCGGCGCGCTGCCCGGACTCGCCCAGCCGCTCGGCGGCGTACTCGGCGACCGTCTCCAGCAGCCGGTAGCGCATCTCCCCGTCGGCGGACCCGTCCGGCGGGGCGGCCACGACCAGGGAGCGGTCGACGAGGGAGCCGAGCGCTTCCAGGGCGCCCGGCCCGCACACCGCCTCGGCGGCGGGCAGGTCGCAGCCGCCGGCGAACACCGACAGCCGCCGCAGGACGTCGCGTTCCTCCTCGTCGAGCAGGTCCCAGGACCAGTCGACGACCGCTCTGAGGGTCTGCTGGCGGGGCAGGACGGTGCGGCTGCCGGAGGTGAGGAGACGGAAGCGGTCGTCCAGCCGGTCGGCGATCTGGCGGGGCGTGAGCATCCGCAGCCGGGCGGCGGCCAGTTCGATGGCCAGCGGCAGGCCGTCGAGGCGGCGGCAGATCTCGGCACACGCCCCGGGGTCGTCCTCGATCCGGAAGCCGGGCCGGGCCGCCGCGCCCCGTTCGGCCAGCAGCCGCAGCGCCACCGGCTCGGGCAGCGGCTCCACCGGCCGCAGCAACTCGCCCGGAACACCGAGGGGTTCACGGCTGGTGGCCAGGACGGTGAGGTCCGGGCAGCGCGCCAGCAGCTCCTCGGCGAGCCGGGCGGCGGCGTCGACGACGTGCTCGCAGTTGTCGAGGATCAGCAGCATGCGGGGCCGGGAGCAGTGCTCGGCGAGCCGCTCGACGGGGTCGTCGAGCCGGTCGGCGACGGCGGCGCGGATGCCCTCGGCGCCGGCGCCGTACAGCACGGTCTCCCGGGCGCCGACGGCGGTGAGCACGGCCTCCGGCACGGCGTCCGGGTCGTCGACGGGGGCGAGTTCGGCCAGCCACACACCGCCGGGCATGGCCTCGCGCACGGTCTCCGCGGCCTCCTGCGACAGCCGGGTCTTCCCGGCACCGCCGGGCCCGAGCAGGGTGACCAGCCGGGCCTCCGCGAGATCCCCGCGGATGGTCTCGATGTCGGCCTCCCGGCCGATGAACGAGGTGAGGCGGGCACGGAGGTTGCCGGCGAGCAGCCGGGCCGGCGCGGGCACCGGTGCGTCCCCCAGCCGGAGCAACTCCGCGTGCAGGGAACGCAGTTCTGGCCCCGGGTCGGCGCCGAGGCGGTCGGCGAGGAGGCGCCGGACGTCCTCGAAGGCGTCCAGCGCCTCCGCCGCACGGCCGGCGTCCCGCAGGGCGCGCAGACGCAGGGCCTGGAGGGGCTCGTCCAGGGGGTGGCTGTCGCACAGGGCGGTCAGCTCCGGCAGGGACTGCTCGGCCCGGCCCAGGGCGAGGGCGGCGGTGTGGCGGGCCCGGAGCGCGTCCAGACGGCGGGTGTCCCGGCGGGCCGCCTCGGCGGTGCGGTCGGGCAGGTCGGCGAGAGCGGGGCCGCGCCACAGGGCGAGGGCGTCGTCGAGGACCACGGCGGCCTTGGCGGGGTCGCCGTCGGCCAGCGCCCGCACCCCCTCGCCGGCCAGCCGCTCGAACCGGTGCAGGTCGACGTCGTCGGGCGCGGCCGTCAGCCGGTACCCGCCCTCGACGGAGGCGACCGCGCCGGCCCCGAGCGCCCGCCGCAGCCGCCCGACCAGCGCCTGCAACGCCCCCGGAGCGTCGGCGGGCGGCTGCCCGCCCCACACCTCGTCGACGAGCAGCCCCACGGGCACGGTCCGACCGGCCCGCAGCGCGAGCACGGTCAGCAACGCACGCAGCCGCGCCCCACCGACCGGAACGACCGAACCGTCACTGCGGAGCGCCTGCGTGGTGCCGAGGATGCGGTAGTGCACGGGGTCATTGTCTCCGGTGATACGGGGGCGGTCACGAGGTTTCCGCGGCGTTGCGCGGGTGGGCAGGCCGGGAAACCGGGGCCCCTTACGTCGCCGGTAGAGAGTCGGACAGGGATGTCCGAGAAACGGCGCAAGGACGGGACGTACCGGGTGACCGAGAAGATCCGTTGCCTTTCACGGGTCGGCTCCCCCGCGTGCCCCGGTTACGTGTTCCTGCCCCCCGGTTACGTGTTCCTGCCCGACGAGGAGATCGTCACCCCCATCCGGACGAGACGGATCACTGGCGATTCGTGCCTCTTGGTACCACCTTCGCGGAGCGCTGGCAGAGCATGGAGACCTCCGAAATCGGCGAGGATCTGGTCCGCGCCGGCATCACGGTCCGATGCCACCCGCCGGGACGGGGTGGGCTGGTTGCGGAGATACGGAAGATTTCCGGGAACGTCTTGCGAAGTTCCCGAGGTGGACGAGCCCCTACGGGCGACCGGGACCCGCGCCCCCTCCTGTCTCTCCTCTCTGGAAAACTCGCACTGCATGCTCACCACCACCCACCAGGAGCCCGCCCATGACCACCGTCCCTCGCACGCGCGATCAGCGGATCAGCCCTGTCTTCCTAGGGATCACTGCTGTTACGGCGGTCACCGGATGGGCGGTGTGGACGGATTTCGCCGCGTCTCCAGGGCTGGCCGTCTTCCTTTTCGTGACCTCGGCCTGGGTGGTCTCTCTGTGTCTCCACGAGTACGCGCACGCTCGTACCGCGTTGCACTCAGGCGACATCACCGTGGGGGCCAAGGGCTACTTGAGCCTCAATCCTCTCGCCTACACACACGCCCTGCTCAGCATCGTGCTCCCGGTGATCTTCGTGATCATGGGTGGCATCGGCCTGCCCGGCGGCGCCGTGTTCATCGAGCGGAACCGGATCCAGGGGCGCTGGAAGCACAGCCTGATCTCGGCGGCGGGCCCGCTGACCAACGTGCTGTTCGCCGTCGTCTGCACCGCCCCGTTCTGGCTGGACGCCCTGGACGGGGTGCCGAACGACTTCCGGTTCGCGCTGGCGTTCCTCGCGCTGCTCCAGGTGACGGCCGCGCTGCTGAACTTCCTGCCGGTACCGGGCCTGGACGGCTACGGCGTCATCGAGCCGTGGCTGTCGTACAGCATCCGGCGCCAGGTGGAGCCGTTCGCGCCGTTCGGCCTGCTGTTCGTGTTCGCGCTGCTGTGGCTGCCGGCGGTGAACGGCGTCTTCTTCGACGTGGTCGACACGATCCTGAAGTCCCTCGGCATCAGCGACTTCGAGACGTACTGCGGTCAGGAGCTGTACCGCTTCTGGCAGGGCTCGAACGAGTTCTGCTCGGCGGCTCCCTGACGGCCGCGGGTCAGCCGGCGACGGACTTCCGCTGCTTGGCGCGCTTGGCGTAGTACCAGCACATGTTGGACGACAGGCCCGCCAGCAGCACCCACACGATCCCCAGGAAGCTGCCCCGCGTGAAGGAGACCACGGCGGCGGCCACGGAGAGCACGCAGACGATCAGGGCGTAGAGGGCGAGGCGGGGCATGGGGTCGACTCCTGTCGGGGGACACTGCGGCACTGCTGGTGCCGTCCAGTGTCCCCCATGTACGTCACCGGCTCACACGTCGGTGACGCGCAGGCCCGCGTGCGCCTTGTACCGGCGGTTCACGGAGATCAGGTTCGCCACCAGCGACTCCACCTGGTGGGCGTTGCGCAGCCGTCCGGCGAAGATGCCGCGCATGCCGGGGATGCGGCCGGCGAGGGCCTGGACGATCTCGACGTCGGCGCGGACCTCGCCGAGCACCATCACGTCGGTGTCGATCTCGTCGATCTCCGGGTCCTGGAGCAGCACGGCCGACAGGTGGTGGAAGGCGGCCGTGACCCGGGAGTCCGGCAGCAGGGCGGCGGCCTGCTCGGCGGCGCTGCCCTCCTCGGGCTTGAGGGCGTAGGCGCCCTTCTTGTCGAAGCCGAGCGGGTTGACGCAGTCGACGACGAGCTTGCCGGCCAGTTCCTCGCGCAGGGATCCGAGGGTCTTGCCATGGCCGTCCCAGGGCACGGCGACGATCACGATGTCGCTGCGGCGGGCGGTCTCGGCGTTGTCGGCGCCCTCGACGCCGTGGCCGAGTTCTCCGGCGGCCGCCTGAGCGCGGTCGGCGGCACGCGAGCCGATGATCACCTTCTGGCCGGCCTTGGCGAGCCGGTAGGCCAGGCCCTTGCCCTGCGGCCCGGTCCCGCCGAGCACGCCCACCACGAGTCCGGAGACGTCGGGCAGGTCCCAGGGGTCCTTGGCGGGGGCCTTCTGGGCGTTGTCGGCGGCAGCACTGTCGGTAGAGGTCATGGCCCCGACTCTACGACCGCCCCACCGCGCCGGGAGGCTCAGGTCAGCTCTGTCAGGGGCACCCGCCGGAAGGTGATCGTCTCGTAGGCGCTGAAGTCTCCGGTCTCGTAGAGCAGGCCCACGGTGCCGGCGTCGACGCGCACGAGATCCGAGTAGGCGGCGGGCAGGCCGTCCACGGTGTGCGCCGGGCGCCAGGTGGTGCCGGCGTCGATGGAGGCACGGATCGTCATCAGGGCGCGGAAGCCCGGGTCGGCGGGGCCGGAGTACAGGAGCAGGTCGGGGTCGCGGAGTTGCAGGACGGCCGCCTCGCAGACGGGGGCGGTGAGACCGGCCTGGGGACGGAAGGGCTTCGCCAGGGTCTGTCCGCCGTCGGCCGAGTGCGCGTCGGCGCGGGTGCCGGGTGAGGGCGAGTCGTTGCGGGTGTTGAGGTAGACGCGGCCGTCGGGGAGTTCGGCGGCGGTGGTCTCGTTGGCGTTGATGTAGCCGTCGGGGTTGTCGTCGACGTAGCCGATCCGCCAGGTGGTGCCCTCGTCGTCGCTGAGCAGGCAGTGGCCGCCGTTGTACCTGCCCTCGGTGCCGTTGTCGGTGCCGGTGGGCGGCAGGGAGTGGTTGGCGGGGACGACGACCCTGCCGGTGCTCAGCTGGATCGCGTGGCCGGGGGTGGTGGCGTACCAGCGCCATTCGGGGCGCTTGGTCTGCTGGGTGATCTCCTTCGGAGCGGACCAGGTGCGGCCCTCGTCGTCGCTGTGCTGCACCCACACGCGGCGTCCGTCGGCCGCGCTCACCTTGCCGCGCCGGATGGCGTCCTCGGTGGCGAGGGCCGCGTTGCGCACATGCACGAGGAGGACGCGGCCGGTGCCGAGGACGACGGGCGCGGGGTTGCCGGCGAGGGCGTCGCCGTTGCGGGCGGCGACCTGGAGCGGGCCCCAGGTGCGGCCGCCGTCCGAGGAGCGTTTCAGCACGATGTCGATGTTCCCGAAGTCGTCCCGGGAGCCGACCCTGCCT
This sequence comes from Streptomyces qaidamensis, assembly GCF_001611795.1. Classification (NCBI taxonomy): domain Bacteria; kingdom Bacillati; phylum Actinomycetota; class Actinomycetes; order Kitasatosporales; family Streptomycetaceae; genus Streptomyces; species Streptomyces qaidamensis. The sequence goes on from NZ_CP015098.1 coordinate 2,676,038, forward strand.
TCGCAGAAGGCGAGCAGGTCACCGGTGCCGGTGGCGACGACGGCGGGGATACGGAAACTGGCGTACCCCTCCCGTCCGGCGCGGAAGGGGACGCTGGTCTCGGTCATCGGCGGGTTCCTCCGGTCGTTCGACGGCGGTACGGGTGACCGGTCGGCCTACCCAGCCCGGGCGAATGCGGGGTGAACCGCACGTCACGAGTGACCGTTCGGGGCAGGATGCGCTCCCATGGATGCGGTTCGGGTCGCGTTGCTGCGGGAAGTGCTCGCCGGGACGGAGTGGCTGGGGGCGACGCGGCGGTTCGCCGGGGCGCTGCGCGGCTCGGTGGTGTCGCACGGGGGCGGGCTGCTGCTGGTCGGCACGCCGGAGTACGAGCCGTGGCATCTCGCCGCGCACCTGGTGGACGAGGCCGCCTGGTCGGGCACGCCGGAGCTGGCCCCGACTCTGGTGCGGCACGGCGCGCGCCCTTCGGATCCGGCGCATCTGGCGGTCGGTCTGGGCCGGCTGGAGGCGGCACGGCGGGGCGAGACGCTGCTGGTGGTCGCCCCCGCGACGCCCGCCGCGCCCCTCGTGGAACGGGTGTCCGACGCCCGTCGGGCCGGAGCGACGGTCCTGGCCCTCGGCCCCGGGCAGGGCGAGCTGCCGTCCATGGCGCACGAGGTCCTGGCCGTGCCCGACGGTTCGGAACTGGACCTCGACACGGTGCAGCACCTGGTCAGCGCGGCGGCCGGGGAGAACGCCCTGCCGGCCCCGCGCGGGCGGCGCCGCTTCCGGGACCGGGTGGCGCGCCTGGCGGAGCACCTCACGGCCCCGCCGCCGGCCCGCTGGTGACGTCCGGGCCTCCTTCGGTGAGCCGTTGCGAACGCCCGGGTCCGCGGCCGGCGCGACCCCGGGCGTCGGGGGATCAGTTCTCGTCGTCCCGGCTGCCCGCCGGGGCGTCGTGCCACTTGGGGTCGTTCTCCCACTGGAGGTTGCGCTCGCGGGCGGTCGCCATCGCGTGTTCGGCCTCCGTGCGGGAGGCGTACGGCCCGAACCGGTCCTTGCCCGGGCACTCCGGCCCCTCCTCGACCTTCTTGTGCTCCAGGCAGTAGTACCACTCACCCGGCTTGCCGACCGTGCGCTTTTTGAACAGGGCCATGACCAGCTCCTCTCGCCATCGACATGTTCCCCCATGGCCGCTGGTTAGACTCGCTGGCATGTCTGGCCAGTCGCTGCTCGCACCGGGGGAGCTGTCCCCCACCCGTCCCGTGCCCGGAAACATCCGCCGCCCCGAATACGTCGGCAAGCCCGCGCCGACGCCGTACACCGGACCGGAGGTGCAGACGCCCGAGACCATCGAGGCGATGCGCGTGGCCGGCCGGATCGCGGCCCGGGCGATGGCGGAGGCCGCGAAGCTGATCGCCCCCGGGGTGACCACGGACGAGCTGGACAGAGTCGCGCACGAGTACATGTGCGACCACGGCGCCTACCCTTCGACGCTGGGCTACCGGGGCTTCCCGAAGTCGCTGTGCTCGTCGGTCAACGAGGTCATCTGCCACGGCATCCCGGACTCGACGGTGCTGCGCGACGGCGACATCGTCAACCTCGACGTGACGGCGTACATCGGCGGTGTGCACGGCGACAACAACGCCACCTACCTGGTGGGTGACGTCGACGAGGAGTCGCGGCTGCTGGTGGAGCGGACCCGGGAGTCCCTGGAGCGGGCGATCAAGGCGGTCAAGCCGGGCCGGCAGATCAACATCATCGGCCGGGTCATCGAGTCGTACGCCAAGCGCTTCGGCTACGGGGTGGTCCGCGACTTCACCGGGCACGGCATCAACTCGTCGTTCCACTCGGGCCTGATCATCCCGCACTACGACAGCCGGCACGCGACGACGGTCATCCAGCCCGGCATGACGTTCACGATCGAGCCGATGCTGACGCTCGGGACGCACGAGTACGACATGTGGGACGACGGCTGGACGGTCGTCACGAAGGACCGGAAGCGGACGGCCCAGTTCGAGCACACGCTGGTGGTGACGGACTCGGGCGCGGAGATCCTCACGCTGCCGTAGCCGGCCTTCCCGCACACCACCGCACGGCCCGCCCTCCCTTCCTCCCGGGGGCGGGTCGTTCCTTTCGGCGTCAGGTTTTTACCGACAGCCCGTCGGGAAAAGTACGCCCATGGAATCCTTCTCCGCGCTCCTTCGGACCGCTTCTCGCGAACAGCACGAGGAGGTCAGGGGCTCGACCTTCATCGGCGACCTGCTGGGGCACAAACTGGGGGTCGACGCGTTCGCGCGCTACACGGAGCAGCTGTGGTTCGTGTACGGCGCGCTGGAGGCCGGCGCCCGGCAGCTCGCCGCGGACCCGGTGGCCGGCCCCTTCGTCCGGCCGGAGCTGTTCCGGACGGCGGCGCTGGAGCGGGACCTGGAGCACCTGCGGGGCCCCGGATGGCGGAGGACGGTCAGCGCGCTGCCGGCCACCCTGGAGTACGCGGAACGGATCACGGCGTGCGCCCGCGACTGGCCGGCCGGCTACATCGCCCACCACTACACCCGCTACATGGGCGACCTCTCCGGCGGGCAGATCATCCGCGACACTGCCGAGAAGACATGGGGCTTTTCGAAGAAGGGCGACGGAGTCCGCTTCTACGTCTTCGAGGAGATCCCCAACCCGGCCGCCTTCAAGCGGGCTTACTGCGAGCTGCTGGACGCCGTGCCCGGTGACGAGCTGGAGCGGCAGCGGATCGTGGCCGAGTGCAAGCGGGCGTACGGGCTGAACAACGCGGTGTTCGAGGCGCTGGGCGAGGAGTTCACCCTGATCGGACGCTCATAGCGAGAGAACCCCTGAAGGGGCGGGGCCCCCTCGCGCGTGGCGAGGGGGCCCCGGTGCCGGCTCGGCGGGGAGCCGGGTCCGTCCTGCTCAGATGTCGAACGGACCGTTGTGGCAGACGGCCCCGCCCCACTCGATCTCGGCGGTCTCGGCCTCGAGCTCACCGAAGTACGGGCTGCACGCCACGTGGTGGTCGTCGCGGTACTCCGCGTCGTCGTTGGCGGAGGCCGCCGTCGCACCGGTGGCGGACAGGGCGGCGGTCAGGGCGACGACGGCCAGAGCGGATCGAATGCGCATGAGATTCCTCTCGCGGTGGTGCTTGGTCACGGCCAGAGGTCCCCGTTCACCGCCGTCCACACACGCTGTTCCACCCGTATGGACGCGCTCCGTCCGGGTCAGCGTTCGAGGTGGACCCGGCCGCCGACCTCGGTCCATCCGCCCGGCTGGGGCGCGGTCAGGATCTGGGAGCCCGCGCCCTGGGTGATGTTCAGGGCCCGGCCCAGCCGGTCGGTGAGCAGCAGGGCCGCGGCCCCGGTCGCCTCGTCCTCGTCGATGCCGTCGCCCCGGCCGGGGAAGGCCCGGGCCCGGATGCGCCCGGCGGGCTCGTCCTCCCACGCCCAGGCGTACACCCACTCCCCCGGCGGCGGCACGGCCAGGTCGTCGACCTCGGCGGCGCTGCCGTAGCGGCGCAGCGTCCGCGGCGGCACCCACTCCGCCCGGGCCTCGATCCAGCAGAACTCCCCGTCCTGCCGGGCGCCGACCACGCCTGCGGGGGTGACCAGTTCGGGCACGTCGAGCAGCCATGCCGCGCCGACGCAGGGGTGCCCGGCGAAGGGCAGCCGCAGCGTCGGGGTGTAGATGTCGATCACTCCGCGCTCGGGATCGTCGACGAACACGGTCTCGCTGAATCCGACCTTCGCGGCGAACGCCTGCCGTTCGTCCCGCCCGGGCATCACGGATCCCTCGCGCACGACCCCGAGCTCGTTGCCGTACCCACCGTTCGGCCCGCAGAAGACGCGGAGCACGTCGTAGTCAGTCACGAGGGGCATTCTCGCCGGTCAGGGGCGCACCCCGATGCGCCAGGGGTCGCGAGGCGACCTTTGACCGTCCCTTGACGCAGCCATGGGGGCGATTTTGAGCCACTTAGGTAATCCTTATGTGCCGTCTTAGGTGAGCCTCACCTTCTCTCCCCTGGAGCCCTCATGCGACCCGCCCGTCCCGTTTCCGTCGTCATCGCCGCCGCGGCGGCCCTGGCCGCCGTCACGGGCTGCACCGAGAAGAGCGACGCGAAGGACGGCGACCACGTCATCAACGTGACGGCGACGGACGACAAGTGCCAGGTGTCGAAGAAGGAGTTCCCGGCCGGGCACGTCGAGCTGGCCGTCGAGAACAAGGGCTCCAAGGTCACCGAGGTCTACGTCCTCTTCCCCGACGACCGCGTGGTCACCGAGCGGGAGAACATAGGCCCCGGCACCAAGCAGCGGGTCACCGCCGAGGTGAAGGCCGGTGACTACCAGATCGCGTGCAAGCCCGGCATGAAGGGCGACGGCGTGCGCCAGGCCGTCAAGGCCACCGGCGGCAAGGCCGTCCAGCGCGACCCGCGCCTGGACAAGGCCGTGGCGGCCTACCGCGCCTACGCGCAAGCGCAGGCCGACGAGACGCTGCCGAAGGCCGAGGCCTTCGCCGAGGCCGTCAGGGACGGCGACATCGAGGCGGCGAAGAAGGCATACGCGCCCTCCCGCATCGGCTGGGAGCGTACCGAGCCGGTCGCCGAGTCCTTCGGCGACATCGACCCCAAGGTCGACGTCCGCGAGGACGGCCTGGCGGACGGCCAGGACCCGGCCACCGACTGGACGGGCTGGCACCGCCTGGAGAAGGCCCTCTGGCAGGACAAGAAGATCGGCGACCGCGAGAAGGACCTCGCCGACCTGCTGATCAAGGACCTGAAGGACTGGCAGAGCCGGGTCGGCAAGGCCGAGATCACCCCCACCTCCATGGCCAACGGTGCCAAGGAACTCCTCGACGAGGTCGCCACCGGCAAGGTCACCGGCGAGGAGGAGCGCTACTCGCACACCGACCTGGTCGACTTCAAAGCGAACGTCGAGGGCGCGCAGAAGTCGTACGACCTGCTGAAGCCGGTCGCCAAGGAGAACGACGCGGCCCTCGTCACCGAACTCGACGAGCAGTTCGCGGCCCTGGACAAGTTGCTCGACCGGTACCGTCCGGACACGACGTCGTACGACTTCACCTCCTACGACAAGGTCGGCAAGGCCGACCGCAAGGAGCTCTCGGACGCGGTCAACGCCCTGGCGGAGCCCCTGTCGAAGCTCGCCGCGGCCGTGGTGAAGTAGCGGGGGACACGATGACCGACACCAACTCCCCTTCCCCCAGCCGCCGTTCGCTGCTCGGCTGGGGCGGCGCGGGCCTGGCGCTCGGCGCGGCCGCGGCGGGCGGCGCGGTGGCGATGGCCCGCACCGAGGACGACACCGAGCCGGCCGGTGCGGCGATCGCCTTCCACGGCCCGCACCAGGCGGGCATCACCACCCCGGTGCAGGACCGCCTGCACTTCGCCGCGTTCGACGTGACGACCGACGACCGGGACGCCTTCGTCCGGCTGCTGAAGGACTGGACGGCGGCCGCCCGGCGCATGACGGCCGGCCACGCCGTCGGCGAGGGCGCCTACGGCGGACTGCCCGAGGCGCCCCCGGACGACACCGGCGAGGCCCTGGGCCTGAAGCCCTCCCGCCTGACCCTCACGATCGGCTTCGGCCCGTCCCTGTTCGAGAAGTTCGGCCTCACGGACCGCCGCCCGCAGGCCCTGGTCGACCTGCCGAAGTTCGCGGGCGACAACCTGGACAAGAACCGCAGCGGCGGCGACCTGTGCATCCAGGCCTGCGCCGACGACCCCCAGGTCGCGGTCCACGCCGTGCGCAACCTGGCCCGCATCGGCTTCGGCAAGGTCGTCATCAAGTGGTCGCAGCTCGGCTTCGGCAAGACCTCCTCCACCACGCCCGAGGCGCAGACCCCCCGCAATCTCATGGGCTTCAAGGACGGCACCCGCAACATCGCGGGCACGCAGACGGACCGCCTGAAGAAGTTCGTCTGGGTGGACGGCAAGGACGGCCCGCCCTGGATGGAGGGCGGCTCCTACCTGGTCGCCCGCCGCATCCGCATGCACATCGAGACCTGGGACCGCACCTCGCTGCGGGAGCAGGAGGACATCTTCGGCCGCGACAAGGGCGAGGGCGCCCCGGTCGGCAAGGCCAAGGAGCGCGACGAGCCGTTCCTGAAGGCGATGAAGCCCGACGCGCACGTCCGGCTCGCGCACCCCGACACCAACCACGGGGCGACGATCCTGCGCCGCGGCTACTCCTTCACCGACGGCACGGACGGCCTCGGCCGCCTGGACGCGGGCCTGTTCTTCCTGGCCTACCAGCGCGACGTCCGCGAGGGCTTCATCCCGATCCAGCGCAGCCTGGCCGCGGACGCGCTCAACGAGTACATCCAGCACGTGGGTTCGGCGCTCTTCGCGATCCCGCCGGGCGTCCGCGACAAGGACGACTGGTGGGGCCGGACGCTGTTCTCGAAGGAGGCCTGACCCGGTGTTCTCCAACTACCTGATCGGTCTGCGCGAGGGCCTGGAGGCGAGCCTCGTCGTCTGCATCCTCATCGCCTACCTGGTCAAGACCGGCCGCAGGGACGCCCTGAAGCCGATCTGGGCCGGCATAGCCGTCGCGATCACCCTCGCGTTCGGCTTCGGCTGCGCCCTCGAATTCGGCTCCCAGGAGCTGACGTTCCGGGCGCAGGAGGCACTCGGCGGCTCCCTGTCGATCCTCGCGGTCGGCCTGGTGACGTGGATGGTGTTCTGGATGCGCCGCACCGCCCGGCACCTCAAGTCGGAGCTGCACGGCAGGCTGGACGCCGCGCTGGCGATGGGCACGGCCGCGCTGGTCGCGACGGCCTTCCTCGCGGTGGGCCGGGAGGGCCTGGAGACGGCCCTGTTCGTCTGGGCCTCGGTCCACGCGGCGAGCGACGGCACGCCGCGCCCCCTGCTCGGCGTCGCCCTGGGCCTCCTGACTGCGGTCCTCCTGGGCTGGCTGTTCTACCGGGGCGCGCTGCGCATCAACCTGGCCAGGTTCTTCACGTGGACCGGCGGCATGCTGGTGGTCGTCGCGGCCGGCGTCCTGGCCTACGGCTTCCACGACCTCCAGGAGGCCGACTTCCTGCCCGGCCTCACCGACAAGGCCTTCGACATCTCCGGCACGCTCCCCCCGGACAGCTGGTACGGCACGCTCCTGAAGGGCGTTTTCAACTTCCAGCCCGACCCCACCGCACTCCAAGCAGCGGTCTGGCTCCTGTACCTGATCCCGGTCCTGGCCCTGTTCCTGGCACCGACCCGAACGACGGCCCCGACTCCGGTGCGCGACAAGGCATGACGTCGCACCGCCCTTGACCCCGAGGCCGGATGGGGTGCGCGACTCGACGCAATGAGGTGCCTCCCCCACGCCCAACCGTGCCGCCCCTGGCGGCACGCATGCCGCAGCTGGCGTGGCCCGCACCCGCCGTCGTACGCAAGGGGCCGTGTCGGGGGGGTGTCCGCCCGCAGCGGTTGGCGCGTCAACGCCAGTCAGTCGGTGTGGGGGTCCATCGCGCCGTTCCGAGGACGGACACCCCCCGGCGCGGCCCCGACCCACCACCGGCGTCAGGCGAAGCGGACGCGCATGCCCACCCCACCCCCGGCCCAACCGCCGGAGGCACCCGGTAGGGTTCGCCTCCGGAAAGGGGAAGGTGAAGGTACCCGATGAGCAGGGATCGCGACCCTCGAACGCTCCGCAGGCCCGCCCGGAGCGCCCTCATAGCAACCTCGGCGACCGCTTTGTCGCTCACGGCCAGTGGATGCGTCGTCGTGCACGGCGAACGTGAGGTCCTCCCGTCCACGACCCGCGCCGAAGCCACGAAGGCCCTCCAGGAGTTCACGACCGCGTACAACGAGGCCGACAAGGCCTACGACGGCACCCTGGACGCCGACCACACCACCGGCGCCCTCGCCGACATCGACTCGGCCCGCCTCAAGGCCGGGAAGGCGAACAACCCGGACGGCAACCCGAACCACACCCCGCTGACGCTGACGGACGCGAAGTTCACCATCCCCAAGAAGGCCGGCTGGCCCCGCTGGTTCGTCGTCGACGCGGTCGGCAACAAGGGCGGCACCGCCCGCTGGCTGCTGGTGTTCACCCGCAGCAGCCTGGACGACCCCTTCCAGGTGGCGTACCTGACGCTCGTCGCCCCGGGCAAGGTCCCGCAGTTCAAGAAGGACGCCGACGGCTGGGCCGAGCCCGTCCCCGTGAACTCCACCGACCTGGCCACGGCCCCCGGCAACCTGAGCCGGACGTACTCGACGTATCTGAAGGACGGCGGAGAGACCTTCACGGACGGCCCCCACACCAGCCAGTGGCGTGCCCTGCGCCAGAAGAACTCCAAGAAGCCGGGCATGGTCACCCAGTACATCGACGAGCCGCTGACGAACGGCGACTACGCCCCCCTGGCGCTGCGCACGGCGGACGGCGGGGCACTGGTGTTCTTCACCACACGCCACTTCGAGAAGCAGACCGCCTACGCGGGCACGTCCGTCCCCACCCCCAACAAAGACGTCCTCGCCCTGACGAAGGGCGAGATCAAGCAGTCCTTCATGATGGAGTTCGTCTCCAACGGGGTGGCGCTGGACCCCAAGGGCCAGGGCAAGGTGACGATCCTGGGCAGGATCCAGGGCCTGACGTCGGCGGAGGGCTCGTAGGCCTCAGTGCCGCAGGGGCCAGCCCGCCCCGGCGGAGTGGTCCGCGTCCTCACCGATGTAGCGCGCACAGACCTCCGTGAGTACCTCCAGCAGGCTCAGCGGATCCGGCAGCGCGTGCACCGGCCCGCGGACCCACCGCACCCCCTGGTCCTCACCGGGCAGCCGAGCCGGCGGCACGAGGACGTAGGAGCCCCGACAGTGCCAGCGCAGCCCGGGGTGCTCGTCCGCCGTCTCGGGGTGGCAGTCCAGTTCGCACGGCCACCACTCGTCCTCGTCCTCGGGCGTGCCGCGGGTGAGCGTGAAGAAGAGGAGGCGTCCGTCGTCGCTCTCGGCGACCGGCCCGACCTCGACCCCGGCGGCGAGCAGCCGCTCCAAGGCGTCGCGACCGGCATCGAGGGGCACGTCCAGGACGTCGTGCACCATGCCGGTCGCGGTGATGAAGTTGGCCTGCGGCTGATGGCGGGCCCAGCGCTCGATCTGGGCGCCGTCGGTGGTCGACTGCGTCTGCCAGGCGAAGGACACCGGGTGCCGGGCGGGAGTGGGACAGCCGACCCGGTCGCAGGAGCAGCGGTACCCGGCCGCCGGGTGGGCCGCGGGCGCGAGGGGCAGTCCCGCACCGGCGGCGGCGAGCAGCAGGGCCTCACGGCCGCCGTCCCCGGCGTCCTCCTTCGGCCGGCGCCCGGCGCGCAGCCACTGGGTGAGTTTGCCCTGCAGGCCGGTCCGGCCGCCGAACTCCGCGCTCATCTATCCCCTCGCCTCGCCGTCGTGCGGAACAGCATGCCTCATGGTCCCATCTTCCCGCGCACCGGGGGGCCAGTGCCCACCATCCAGGACAGGAAGGACGCAACGTACAGCGGGCGCCCGAAGGGAGAAGAAGCGGCGAACGCCGCTTCCCACCATGATCGGGTGTCATTGCCCGCTTTGCCATGACATGGCGTCCTACCGTGGTCGCCATGGTCACATGGATCGCGCTGACGGGTCTGGCCTCCGTGGCTTCCGTGGTCTCACTGACCCTCACAGGCCCCGGCGGCCGTGCCCCGGCCCCGCTGGAGTGGGGCGCGGGTCCGCTGACCGTGGCGGCCCTGCCCCGGATCACGTACGTCGCGCACCGCGGCGGCGCCCGTGAGGTCCCCGAGAACAGCATGGCGGGGCTGACGACCGCCTACGAGCGCGGGACGGCGCAGGTGCTGGACTTCGACACGCGGCTGCTGCGCGACGGCACGCCGGTGGTGTTCCACGACGAGACCCTGAACCGCACCACCTACCTCGGCGGCGCGGTGGGCGGTCTGGACGCCCGGGAGTGGCAGGGCGTACGGCTGCGCCCGAAGGACAGGCTCCCCGGGAGCTGGCGGTCGGAGCGGCCGCCGACGGTCGCCGAGGTGCTGGATCGTTTCGGCGGGCGGATCGTGCTGATGCTGGAGGCGAAGGACCCGCGGAGCCTGGACCGGCTGGCCGCGCTGATCCGGGCCCGCGGCCTGACCCGCTCGGTGTTCGTGAACTCCAACGACCCGGAGGTGGCCCGGCGCGTTCACCGCCTGGGGCTGCTCGCGCAGCTGTGGCGCTCGGCGCAGCAGTTGCGCACGGACCGGCCGGAGCGCTGGCGGTCGTTCGTGGACCTGCTGGACGTGGACCACCGGGCGCGGGACGCGGACCTGGTGCGGGCGGTGAACTCGGGGATCGCCCGGGTGTGGGCGCACACCGTGCTGACGGACGCGCAGCGGGACCGGGTGCTGGCGCTGGGCTGCGGCGGCGTGATCACGGACGCCCCGGGGCGCCTGGCCCGGGCCGCTCAGCGCGGGGCCAGGCCGTGAAGGGCGTAGTCGACGAGGGTGTCGGTGTACTCGTAGGAGATCGGGCCGGTGTGCTGGAGCCAGCGCTGGGCGAGCGGGGAGATGAAGAACTCCAGGGCGATGCGCGGTTCGATCTCGGGCCGCACCTGGCCGGCCTCCTGCGCGGCACGCAGCCGGCCGATGTAGAGGTCGAGTGAGGGCTGCATCAGCTTGGCGACGAGCTCGCGCCCGAGCTGCTCGTTGACGACGCCCTCGGCGGCCAGCGCGCGGGACGGCACATCGAATTTCGGGTCGCGCATCTGGTCGACGGTGGCGCGCAGGACGCCCTTGACGTCGGCGGCGAGGTCGCCGGTGTCCGGGAAGACGTACGGCTCCGGCCCGGCCTCCGGTACGGCCTGCTCGGCCAGGTCGAGGAACGCCTCCATCAGGACGTCCGCCTTGGACGACCACCACCGGTAGATCGTCTGCTTGCCGACACCGGCGCGGGCGGCGATGCCCTCGATGGTGGTCTTCGGATAGCCCACCTCGACGACGAGTGCGAGGGCGGCGTCGTAGATGGCGCGGCGGGACTTCTCGCTGCGCCGGGTGGAGTCGGGGGCGGGCTTGCCGGGGGCGGGCTGGGCGGATTTCTGGGCGGCCATGGATCGAATTTATCAGGTTGACAAGACGGAGCGTCTCGCGGACAGTGAAGCGGTAAGCACGAGACGAACCGTCTCGTTGCGAAGAACCCCACGGAGGGAGTCGGGGATGACCCGAGGCGGAGCCGGAAACATGCTGGGTGTCGGGGGATCGCGCAGGAACCTCGGTCGCAACGCGCTGCGCGGCGGCGGCCGGGCCGGCCGGATCGGCGGCGGTATCGACCCGCAGGCGCAGAAACGTGAACTGCTGCGCAAGCTCCAGGAGAAGCGACAGCAGCGGGAGGGAAAGGAGGAGGGCACGGCCGGCGAGGTGTCGTGAGCCTCCCCCGCGCGAGGGAGAGGCGGGCCCCCGCGCGCGGGATCCCCCCGGGACGTCCGGCGGATGTACTGAGGCGGTCGCGGCCCGCGACCGGCGCACACCGCCGCACAGACACCCGGGAGGACTCGGCTCATGACCGCATGGACCAGACGACGGCTGCTCACCTCGGCAGCGGCTACGGCCCTCCCGGCGGCGGGCCTCGCCACCGCGACGGCCCGGCCCGCACGGGCGGCGGCAGCGACGGCCCGCACCGGGGACGCCGACGTGGCCGAAGCCTTGAGGGCCCTGCCCGGACTGCGTCTGATCGAGGAGCGGCAGGACGCCGAACCGGGGTACCGGCACTTCGTCCTGGGCCTGCGCCAGCCGGCCGACCACACGAACCCCGCCGCGGGCACCTTCGAGCAGCGCCTCACCCTGCTCCACACCGCCGCCGACCGCCCCACCGTGCTGTTCAGCACGGGCTACCACGCGGTCCTCATCCCCCGGCGGACCGAACCGGCCGTGCTGCTCGGCGCCAACCAACTCCAGGTCGAACACCGCTATTTCGGCACCTCACGCCCCGCGGGCCCCGGCTACGCCCACCTCACGATCCGCCAGGCCGCCGACGACCACCACCGCGTCGTGCGGCTCTTCCGCCGGCTCTACCCCGGCGCGTGGATCTCCACCGGCGGCAGCAAGGGTGGCATGGCGAGCGTCTACCACCGCCGTTTCCATCCCCATGACGTGAACGGCACGGTGGTCTACTCGGCCCCGAACAACGCCGACGACCGCGACGACTCCGCGTACCTCCGCTTCCTGGAGACGGTCGGCACCCCCGCCGCCCGGGAGGCCCTGCAGGCGGCCCAGCGGGCGATCCTGCTGCGCCGGACCGTGATGGCCGCCCGCTACGAGGCCTGGGCGGCCGCCGGCGGCGACACCTTCCGGCTGGTCGGCAGCGCCGACAGGGCACTCGAAATCGCCGTCCTGCGTGCGCCGTTCATGTTCTGGCAGCGCGGCACCCCGGCCGACGTCGCGGCGATCCCCGGCCCCGGGGCGACGGACGGCGAGCTGTACACCTGGCTGGACGACACGGCGGGCCTGGCGCTGTACGCCGACACGACCGCCCGGAACTACATCCCGTACTGGTACCAGATCGGCACCCAGCTCGGTTACGGCAGCTTCCCCACCGCGCACCTCGCCGACCTGCTCCGCCACCCGGGCGCCACCGAGCCGCGCAGTTTCGTCCCCCGGGACGTCCCCCTGCGCTTCGACCGGGCCGCCATGCCCGACGTCGACCGCTGGGTCCGGCGGCGCGGCAGCCGGCTGCTGTTCGTCAACGGCACCCAGGACCCGTCGGTGGCCGAGCACTTCCACCCCGGGGGCCCGGACTCACGGGTGCTGTGGGTGCCGGGCGGGAATCACGGGGCCGACCTCGCGGACCTCTCCCCCGCCGACCGGGCGTCGGCCGAGGACACGCTGGTCCGCTGGACGGGTCAGGAGTACTTCACGCACACGTTGGGCACGTAGCCGACGGTGCCGCGGTAGTTGACCTCGCGCCAGTGGTGGTAGCTGTCGATCCCGCAGGTGTTCTTGTACGAGCCGCCGTCGACGCCCTTGATGTCGCAGCCCTCGGTGCCCTGCCACGACGCGAGTTGATTGTCATGCGTACCTGACAGCAGCTCAGGAGGGCGGCCAGGCGTCTCCCCAGTCGGCGTCGCGTGCGGCCTTGTACAGGTCGCCGTGGCGCTTGGTGACGGTGGCGCGGCGCAGGGACGGTTCGCTTTCGCACAGGTCGAGGAGGACCTGGCCCTTGCGGATCTGGGGGCGCCGGACGACCCGGTTGGCAGCCGGTTCGACGGGGAAACGGGCGGCGGCGACGTAGGCGAACTTCTCGTCCTCGTAGGCGAGGGAGCCGCCCTTGACCTGGCGGTGCAGGGAGGAGCGGCTGACCCGGGCGGAGAAGTGGCACCAGTCCGTGCCGGGCGCGATGGGGCAGGCGGCACTGTGCGGGCAGGGGGCGGCGATGCGGAAGCCGGCCGTGATCAGCCGGTCGCGGGCCTCGATGAGGCGGGCGTAGCCGTCGGGGGTGCCGGGCTCGACGATCACGACGGCCTGTGCGGCGGCCGCGGCGGCGTCGACGAGGGCCGTGCGGTCGGCGGCGGTCAGCTCGTTGAGGACGTAGGAGACGGTGACGAGGTCCGTGCTGTCGAGGGTGAGCGCCGCTCCGATCCGGGAGCGCTGCCAGCGTACGTCCCGCAGTTCCGGGTTGGCCGCGGCGATCTCCCGCCCCAGGGCGAGCGCGGGCTCGGCCCAGTCGAGCACGGTGACGGGCCGCTCCCCGCCCCAGACCGCGTTCACGGCCCAGGCGGCGGCGCCCGTGCCCCCACCGAGGTCGGTGTGCCCGCCCGGCACCCACGCGGGCACGGCGTCCGCGAACGCCTCCAGCGCGGCGCGTACGGCCTCGAAGGTCGCGGGCATCCGGTAGGCGGCGTAGGCGGCGACGTCGGCCCGGTCCCGGAGGATGGGTGCGTCGGTCGGGGGGGCCCCCCGGTAGCTGGCGATCAGCCGCTCGACCGCCTGCGAGGCCTGCCGGGGCGGCAGCCCGTCGAGCAGACCGGCAAGAGCGGCACGGAGATTTTCGGCCGGGGGTGCGGGGGCGTTCACCCGGCGATTCTACGAGGCGGCCCGGGGCGGGCGCGGCGCTCACCCAGGGCGGCGGTCCGCGCCCGGGCTTCAGGCCACCGTCGGACGGCGCCGCCACCGTCCGCCTCCGCCCCGGAGCCGGGGCCGAGACCGGTCTGGGACCGGAGCCGGGGCCGGGACCGGGGCCGGGACCGGGTCCGGGGCCGAGACCAGGTCCGGGACCGGGACCGGGGCCGAGACCGGGACCGGGACCAGGTCCGGGGCCGAGACCAGGTCCGGGACCGGGACCGGGACCGGGACCGGGACCGAGACCGGAACCGGAACCGGGTCCGGGTCCGAGACCGGCCCGCCCCGGCTCGGCTCGGCGGCCAAGCCATGTCCGCCGCAACCTGACCGTCGCGGCCGCCGCGACCGCCGTAACCTCCACGACCGTCCGGACCACGGCGCACGACGGGCCGGGAAGAGGCCGGGCTCCCCCGGGCCGCCCGGCCGGTCACCGCGGGACGACGCGACGGCCCCCACGCAGACGCGTCCGCCGCCCAAGCCGTGAGGCGACGACACCACTCCCCGACCGGGCGCCCCGGCTCGCCCCTCACCGGAGGAGGGTCACCGCACCGCCCGCGCCACCCGTGACGCCGCTGCCGCTCTCGGGGCGCTGTCCGGGTGGCGGCGGCGTGGGTGGACCGCGTTCGTGAGGAGGATCAGGAAGGTGTCCGTGGCCGGGTCGAGGACGAGGGACGTGCCGGTGAAGCCCGTGTGGCCCGCCGCGCCACGGCCCGCCAGGTCGCCCATGAACCAGGGCTGGTCGAGGGAGAAGCCGAGGCCCGGCGGGGTGAAGAGGAGCTCGACGAAGTCGGGGCCGAGGATGCGGGCCGGGCCGTGGGAGCCGCCGGCGAGGAGGGTGCGGCAGAACACCGCGAGGTCCCGGCCGGTGGAGAACAGGCCCGCGTGGCCGGCCACGCCCCCGAGGGCCCAGGCGTTCTCGTCGTGGACCTCGCCCCGCAGCATTCCCCGGTCCGCCTTGGCCCACGGCCGCCGCTGGTCCTCCGTCGCCGCGGCGCCCGGGCAGGGCCCGAAGTCCGTCGCCGTCATGCCCAGCGGCCGGGTGATGCCGTCGTGGACGAGGACGTCGAGGGTGCGGCCGGTGACGCGTTCCAGGACGTACTGGAGGAGGAGCATGTTGAGGTCGGAGTAGCGGTACGTGCCCGGTACCCCGACCGGCGACTCCGCCTGGAGCGCGGCGAGCCGCTGCGCGTCGTCGGCGTAGTCGTAAAGGGGCAGTTCGGGCCGCAGCCCCGACGTGTGGGTGAGCAGTTGCCGCACGGTGATGCCGTGCCGGGCGGCCGCCGTGAAGTCGGGCAGGTACGCCCCGACTCTCGCGTCGATGCCGAGCGTGCCGCGCTCGATCTGCTGCACGGCGGCCACGGACGTGAACAGCTTGGTCAGGGACGCCAGGTCGAAGGGCGTACCGACGGTCATCGGGACCCGGTCCTCGGGGGGCAGTTCCACCCCCGCGTCGGCCTCGGGGTCGTAGGCGGCGTAGCGCACGGCCCACCCCGCGGCCTCCTCCACCGCGATCACCGGGCCGCGTCCGACGACCAGGACCGCTCCGGGCGCCCAGGGGCGCTGCCCGGTGGTCAGGACGTGGACCTCCCGGACGAGGTGACGCAGCTCCGCGGGGTCGAGTCCGGCCCGTTCCGGCGTGCCGTCGCGCAGTCTGGGTGCGCTCAGCTGACTGCTCCCTCCACGCTCGGGCGGCTGCTCTCCTTCTTCCAGGGTCGGCACATTCCCATGAAGCAGGCCAGTGCCACCAGTGCGGCGGCCAGTTGGACGACGGCCATCGGGAGGGCGGTGTCCTCCCCGGCGACGCCGACGAGCGGCGAGGCGATCGCGCCGATGAGGAACGAGGTGGTGCCGAGCAGGGCCGACGCCGAACCGGCGGCGTGCTTGGTGCGCATCAGGGCGAGGGCCTGGGTGTTGGGCAGGGTGATGCCCATCGCGGACATCAGCACGAACAGCGCGGCGGCGACGGGCACGAGCCCGACCTCGCCGAAGACGCCCAAGGACATCAGCAGCAGCGCGGTCGCGGCGGTGATGACGATCGCGAGGCCGATGCCCAGCACCCGGTCGAGGCTGACCCGGCCGACCAGGATCTTGCCGTTGATCTGGCCGACGAGGACCAGTCCGACGGAGTTGACGCCGAACAGCAGGCTGAACGTCTGCGGGGAGGCGCCGTAGATCTCCTGGATGACGAACGGGGAGGCCGAGATGTAGGCGAACAGGGAGGCGAAGGCGAAGCCGCCGGCGAGGGTGTAGCCGGCGAAGGAGCGGTCCGCGAGCAGGCCCCGCATCGAGCGCAGGGCCTCGCCGACGCCGCCGCTGTGCCGCTCGGCGGGCGGCAGGGTCTCGGGCAGCCGCGCCCACACCAGGACCCCGATGAGCACGCCGATGACCGTGAGGACGGCGAACACACCCCGCCAGTCCGTGACGCGCAGGACCTGCCCGCCGATCAGCGGCGCCACGACCGGGGCGACCCCAGAGATCAGCATGAGGGTGGAGAAGAAGCGGGCCATGGCCATGCCGTCGTAGAGGTCGCGGACGACGGCCCGGGCGATCACTATGGCGGCTGCGCCCGCGAGGCCCTGGGCCAGCCGGAAGGCCACCAACAGCTCGACGGTGGGGGCGAGCGCGCACAGCACGGTGGCGACGACGAAGACGGCGAGCCCGGCGAGCAGCGGACGGCGGCGCCCCCACCGGTCGCTCATCGGCCCGACCACGAGCTGCCCGAGCGCCATGCCGGCCAGGCAGGCCGTGAGGGTGAGCTGCACGGTCGCGGCGGGCGCGTGCAGGGAACGGGTGACCTGAGGCAGGGACGGGAGGTACATGTCCATCGCCAGCGGCGGCACGGCGGTCAGGCTTCCGAGGAGGAAGGTGACCAGGAGCCCGGTGCGGCGGTGCGGTGTGAGCTCGGGCCGCTCCGTCCCGGCCGCGGGCTCCTGCGCGGTGTCCGATGCCTCTGGCGCGGTCTTCGATGCCTCTGGCGCGGTCTTCGATGCCTCCTGCGCGGTCTTCGATATAAACGCCCCGCCCTCGGGCATGAGTCCCTCCCTCTGCGCGTCGATCGCCACCTATGCTCTCAGCTCGTACGCAGTGCTCGGGGTCACGAGGTGGAGGCGGGGCGGCAATGACGGCGGACACGGTGCGGTGGGGGATCCTGGCGACCGGCGGGATAGCGGGCGCGTTCACCGCGGATCTGATCGACCTGCCGGACGCGGAGGTCGTGGCGGTGGCGTCGCGGTCTCAGGCGTCGGCGAAGACGTTCGCGGAGCGGTTCGGGATCCCCCGGGCCTACGGCGACTGGAACGCCCTCGCGCAGGACGACGACATCGATGTCGTCTACGTCGCCACCCCGCACACGGCGCACCGGACCGCCGCCGGGCTGTGTCTCGCGGCCGGGCGGCACGTGCTGTGCGAGAAGCCCTTCACGCTGAACGTGCGCGAGGCGGAGGAACTCGTCGCGCTGGCGCGGGAGCACGACCGCTTCCTGATGGAGGCGATGTGGATGTACTGCAATCCGCTGGTACGGCGGCTCAAGGCGCTCGTCGACGACGGGGTGATCGGCGAGGTGCGCAGTGTCCAGGCCGACTTCGGGCTGGCCGGCCCGTTCCCGCCCTCGCACCGGCTGCGCAATCGGGAGCTGGGCGGCGGCGCGCTGCTCGATCTGGGCGTGTATCCGGTGTCGTTCGCGCAGCTGCTGCTCGGGGAGCCGTCGGACGTCGTGGCGCGGGCGGTGCTCTCCGAGGAGGGCGTCGACCTCCAGACGGCGGCGGTGCTCTCCTTCGACAGCGGCGCGCTCGGCTCGGTGCACTGCTCCATCGTGGGCGGTACGGCGACCTCCGCGTCGGTCACCGGCTCCCAGGGCCGGATCGACATCCCGCACGGATTCTTCTTCCCGGACCGTTTCGTCCTGCACCGGGACGGCCGTGACGCCGAGGAGTTCACGGCCGACCCGGCGGACGGCCCGCGCAACAGCATGCGCCACGAGGCGCTGGAGGTCATGCGGGCGGTGCGCGCCGGCGAGACGGAGTCCCCGCTGGTGCCGCTGGACGGCACGCTCGCCGTGATGCGGACGCTCGACGCGATCCGCGACCGCGTCGGTGTCCGCTACCCCGACGAGACGGGCGAGCCGGAACTGACGCCCGCCTGACGCCCTCGTCCCGCCTGACACCCTCGCCCCGCCGGGGACACCGGGCCCGCCTGGGCCGCCTGGGACACCGGGCCCGCTTAGGCCGCCTGGGACACCTGGGCCGCCTGGGCCACCGGCCTGGGCCACCGGGCACGCCTGGGCCGCCTGGGCAACCGGGCCTGCTTGGGCCACCGGGGAGCTCCCCGTACGCTGCGGGGCCATGAATGCCAAGGAGAATGCGATCGCGGTGGTGACCGGGGCGGGTTCCGGCATCGGCCGGGCGGTGGCCGTGGAACTGCTGCGCACGGGCTGGTCGGTGGCGCTGGCGGGCCGGCGCGCGGAGACACTGGAGGAGACGGCGGCCCTGGCGCCCGGGGCCGCGTCTGTGGCGGTACGGACGGACGTCTCACGCCCCGAGGACGTGAACGCCCTGTTCGCGGCGACCGTCGAGCGCTTCGGCCGGGTCGACCTGCTGTTCAACAACGCCGGCACGTTCGGCCCCGGCGGCGTCCCGGTCGAGGAACTGCCCTACGAGGCCTGGCGGCACGTGGTGGACACCAACCTCAACGGGGCGTTCCTGTGCGCACAGGCGGCGTACCGGCAGATGAAGGCGCAGGACCCGCAGGGCGGCCGGATCATCAACAACGGCTCCATCTCCGCGCACACGCCCCGCCCGCTGTCGGTGGCCTACACGGCGACCAAGCACGCGCTGACCGGCCTGACGAAGTCCCTCTCCCTGGACGGGCGGCCGTACGGAATCGCCGTCGGACAGATCGACGTCGGCAACGCCGCCACCGACATGACGTCCCGTATGCAGACGGGAGCACTCCAGGCAAACGGGGAAGTCGCCCCGGAACCCGTGATGGACGTCGCGGACGTGGCCCGCACGGTACGGCACATGGCAGAGCTGCCGCTGGAGGCGAACGTGCAGTTCGCGACCGTACTGGCGACGGCGATGCCGTACGTCGGACGCGGCTGAGCGCGCGACGGAGTTCGTCAACTCGTCAACCTGCACAAACGGAATAGCGACGTCCGCACCATTGCGGCCGGTAGGGGACCTATGCTCAACTCTCCTACACCAAAGCTTCACAGTTGGAGCAGATCGCTTCCGTCGGCCACATCCGGGGGGGGAGGCGGCAGTCGTTCCACCGCACCGGGTGGGGGTGGATTCCGCGAGGGACCGCGGAGTACGCACCGGTGCGCGTGGAACGGCTGCCGCACACATCAAGGACCGGCCGGCCGACCGAGGTTCCCGAGGGTCACCGCCCGAGCAACCGGTCGACCTCGGCGAGCTGCGCGCCGGTCAGAGCCCCTTTCTCCATCGCCCCCGCGTTCTCCTCCGCCTGGGCGACCGACCGGAAGCCGGGGATGGGCACCGTGTGTGCGCTGCGTGCCCACAGCCAGGCCAGGGCGCCCTGGGCGAGTGTGCGGCCCTCGCTGGTGAGGACATCCCTGAGGGCGTCGACGCGGGCGAGCCACTCCGGGTCGGCGCCGGACCCGTCACCGAAGCCCTGTAGCCACGCCGGGGGCCTGCTGCGGATGTCCCCCGCCTCCAACGCCTGCCCGTCCCGGCGCTTGCCGGTGAGCAGCCCCATGGCCAGCGGGCTGCGGTTGATGCTCGCGAGGTCCGCCTCCTCACACAGCCGGAGCATCGCGGGCGCGTCGTTCAGGACGTTGAGGGCGTGCTGGACGGCGGCGCAGTGCGGGCCCTCGGCGAACACGGCAGCGCGTTCGGGGTCGTCGGTGCTCCACGCGTAGGCCCGTATCAGCCCCTCGCGGACCAGTTCCTCGCACGCCTCCCGGAGCGGGGCGGCCTGCTCGGGACCGGCGTCGGAGAGATGGAGCTGGTAGAGGTCGACGTAGTCGGTGCCGAGCCGGTCCAGGGACGCGGTCAGGGCGCGGCGCAGATAGGCCGGGGAGTCGTCGCTCCCGGTGAGAGTGCGGCTCTCCTCGTCGAACACGTTGCCCCACTTGGTGGCGACGACCGCATCGGCCCGGCGCTTGCCGAGGGCCCGGCCCAGCACGCGTTCGCTGTGCCCTGCCCCATAGGTGTCGGCCGTGTCGAAGAAGGTGACACCCAGGTCGAGGGCGCGCCGCACCGCCCGCACGGACTCCTCGTCGTCGACCTTCCCCCAACCGAGCGGCTGCCCGTCTGCGGCCTGCCATTCCCCGCCGATCGCCCAGCACCCGAAGCCGAGTGTGCTCACCTCGATGCCGCTGCGTCCGAGCGGTCGTGTGGTCTCCATGCCGGAGAGGCTAGGAGTTGGAGCGCACACGAGCACAAGGCCTGCGGGGTCGGCGCTTCAGGCCTGCCCGGTCTCGAAGCGCGTGATCCTGCCGTCGTCGTCCACGGTGAAGCTCCACCGGGTGCGCATCTCGCCCCAGGTGTCGTTGCTGTACCGGACGAGGAGGGAACGGCCGCCGTTGGACTCGTTGTCGACCTCCATGTGGCCGTGCGAGGAGAAGATCTCCCGGTCCACCCAGTCGTCGAGGTCCCGGACGGAACCGTCGTCCGTCATGGTCGCGCCCGGCGCGAGGAGCGCCATGAAGCTCTCGCGGTCGTGGTTGTTCACGGCGGCTACGAAGGCCCGGACGGCCGGATCGCTCAGGCGCGTGGTCTGAATCGTCATGCGAGCCAGCCTCGTACCGGCCACCCCCGCCCGCCACCCGTGCCACCCGAACGGCGTCCCGGACGGGTCCGCGGGGTGTCGGGGGGTGTGAGGGGTGCGACGGTGGAAACGCAAGGGAGGCAGGCGTTCCTCTGTTCCTGCTGCCTGTTCCTGCTGCCTGTTCCTGCTCTCTGTTCCTGCTGCCTGTTCCTGCTCTCTGTTCCTGCTGTCTGCTCCGGGAGTCGATGTGAGGCGTAACGACCGACGTGATCTGGGCCTGCTGCTGCTCCGGCTGGGGACGGGCGGTGCGCTGGCCGCCCATGGCGCGCAGAAGCTGTTCGGCTGGTTCGGCGGGCACGGTATCGAGGGGACCGGCCAGTTCATGGAGTCCGTCGGCTACGTCCCCGGCAAGGCGAGCGCGACGGCGGCGGGCCTCGCGGAGACCGGCGGCGGCACACTGCTGGCCCTGGGCCTGGCCACCCCGGCCGCGGGCGCGGCGGCGGCCGGCGCGATGGCGGGGGCGGCAGCGGTACACGCCCCGAACGGCTTCTTCAACCAGGGCGGCGGCTACGAGTACGCGGCGACGCTCGGCCTGACGGCAGCGGGCCTGGCCGTCACCGGCCCGGGCCGCCTCTCCCTGGACCACCTGCTCGGCCACGCGGTGAACCGCGGCTGGATGATCCCGGTGGCCTTCGCGGCGACGGCGGCGGGCACGGCGGTGGTGGTGGGGTCCCGGGCGAGGCGCCTGCGGAAGGCGAAGGAGGGCGAGCAGGAGGCGTTGTTCGAGGAGGAGTACATGGAGTAGGGGGCGGGGGCCGGGACGCGGGGCGTTGTCAGTCCCCCATGGCAGGCTGCGCCCTCATGAACGAACAGTCCCCCGCCCCTGAACTCTGGTCCACCATCGACGACTTGTACGAGTGGCTCGACACGAACTGCCCCGTCGAGGGTCGCGAGGGCCTCCTCCTGCGCATCCTGAAACTCTCCGAGGAAGTGGGCGAGGTCTCGCAGGCGGTGATCGGGGCGACGGGGCAGAACCCGCGCAAGGGCGTCACACACACGTGGGAGGACGTGGAGGCGGAGTTGTGCGACGTCGTCATCACGGCGCTGTTGGCGTTGCGGGCGCTTACGCCTCAGGCGAGGGAGATGTTCGGGGGGCATTTGGAGCGGGTGCGGGAGAGGTCGCTGGCCTCGGCACCGCAATGATCCGAATACCATGACCGCATCTGGCGCGGCCTGAACCCGAACACACCGAGGACAATCCTGTCGACGCCGGCGCTGGCGAGCGCCGCCCGGTCGGCTGCCGGCGGAGCCGCCGTCCGTGGCCGCCGACGTGACGACGACTTCCCGGTCGTATCCCGAACTGCTCGACGCACGGTACGCCGCGCGCTCACCGCGCGTCGACGGTTAGCGGCAGGCGACCCGATCGTGCTCTGCGGGCTGCCCCTGACCGAGTTCTTCACGCCTACTGGGCCTGTGCGCTCGACGGCGCCCTGCCCGTGGCCATCGCCGAGCACCCCGCGCAGGGTTCCCTGACCTCCGCGCCGGGAACGCGGAGGATGCCGTGGACTGCTGGTGCCGCGAGCAGGCCCTGGCCATGATTACGGCCGAGGCGATAATCGCAGCGTCGGGGACTTCTGGTAGACCTGGTGGCGCATGATCGTCATCCGCACCCTACCTGCTAGTGACATTGTGGACAAATCGCATCGCAGAATTCTCCTGCGCAGCCGCATCGCGAGGAGTACGGCAGCGGCGGCCGCAGCACAGCCATGTATTGCAGGCGACTGCATTCCGGTTCCACCCAGCCACGCATGTAACACTCTGTCGACTGGTGAAAAAATGCAGCACTCTGAGTGACAGGTTCCGGGGGCGTGCGTATTCAGAGCACTGAAAGCAACGTGTGCGCCACTTCTTCCTGGGCTGAATGGAGAATCATCATGAGCGAGAGGGAACTTCCGACAGGATGGGCGTACGCTCGCTTGGCGGATGTACTCAGCGAACCGCTCCTCAACGGCCGATCCGTAAAGACTGCGGCTAACGGATTCCCCTTTCTCCGCCTTACGGCGATCACAAGGGAGGGAGTGGATTTATCCGAACAGAAGAATGGGGCATGGACGCAGGCGCAAGCTATGTCGTTCCTCGTATCCGATGGAGACTTTCTCGTATGTCGCACGAACGGTTCTCTCAAGCTAGTTGGACGGGGAGCGCTCGCACGGAATGTGGACTCTCCAGTAGCCTTTCCCAGTAACATGATTCGCGTCAGACCACATCCAGAGGTTATGACACCCGAATACCTGGCGAACATATGGGAGTCCCCGCTCGTCCGCTCCCAAATCGAGGAATATGCGCGCACCACCGCACACCGCGCCTATACGATCAGCCATGACATCTTGGCAGATATCCGCATACCCTTGCCGCCGATAGCAGAACAGCGCCGCATCGTCAAAGTCCTGGAATCCCATCTTACCCGCCTCAGTGCTGGACAATTCAGGCTTCAGAGAAGCATCTCACTCGCACACAAGCTCCGCTCAGCGGTCCGAGATACTGCAATTTCGGGAGGCACTCCATTCACCGCGACCTCCAGCCACTGGAGATGGGGAAACCTAAGCGACGTTATTGCACGGATCGAGACGGGGAGATTTCTCCCCTGCGAACGCCGACCCGCCGGAGAAAACGAGTGGGGCGTAATCAAAGCCAGCGCTATGACACGAGGAATTTTCGACAATGATGAACACAAGGCAGTACAGGCCGACACGAACATCGACCCGCAGGACGAGATAAAGCAGAATGACATATTAGTCAGCCGCGCCAACACCGCGGCGCACGTAGGCGCTGCGGTCCTTGTAGGTTCATGCCGTCCACGACTGCTGCTCAGCGACAAGAGCCTTCGGCTTGTCCCGAAGGATGGAATAGAGAAGACATGGCTCATCCAGATTCTTTCATCACCCCATGTCCGTAGAGTTATCTCAAGTATGGCCACCGGCACCCTGGAGTCGATGCGGAATATCACTCAGCAGAGTCTGATGAGTATACAAATCCCTATCCCATCCCATGAGGAACAAGCTAGAATCGGCGAATCGATCAAATCTGACCTTGAGCGGATTGATCAGCTGACAGGGACACTGGAGCCACTCCGGCTTCAGTCGGAGTATCTAAGACAGTCCCTCCTGACTCGCGCCGTCGAGGGCCAACTCGTTCTTCAGGATCCCGCCGACGAGCCGGCCAGCGCACAACTCACCCGCATCCGAGCCGAGGGAGAAGCGAAA
The DNA here is from genome assembly GCF_001611795.1 of Streptomyces qaidamensis. Classification (NCBI taxonomy): domain Bacteria; kingdom Bacillati; phylum Actinomycetota; class Actinomycetes; order Kitasatosporales; family Streptomycetaceae; genus Streptomyces; species Streptomyces qaidamensis. Next base: position 2,700,070 of record NZ_CP015098.1, read on the forward strand.
GGACGCAGGAGGCAGACCACGCGTCGGCGTCCCCGCAGGTCGGATCTTTCATCACCGTCATCCCTCGCCCGCGCTGCCATTCAGCTGGAGTTCGAACTTTGACACGCGCATTCCCCACCCAGTCAAACAAAAATGTCAACCCGCTGGCCACCAAGCTCTGGGAATATTGCAATGTTCTCCGTGACAGCGGTTTATCGACCGCCGAGTTCGTCGAACAGCTCACGTATCTCATTTTCCTCAAGATGGCTGATGAGATCTCCTTCGGGCCCACCCCAGAGGAGAAAGCACACACCGCCATCACGCAAACCGGATACTACTGGAACTTCCTGAGGGAAAATACGGGTTCGGATATCGGAGACCAGTACCGTGCCGTCCTCGCCGAACTCGCCAACGAGACCCCTGCTACTACGGTTGGCACTCTCTTTGCAGGCAGCCAGAATCGCGTCCCCAATGACGATCTCCTCCGAAAATTGATCGTCGATCTGGTCGACGCAGTGGACTGGATGGGAAGGGCCACCGATTTCAATGGTGACGCATTCGAGGTACTGCTTTCCCGAAGCGCAGAAGACACCAAGACCGGGGCGGGCCAGTACTTCACTCCACGCCCACTCATCAAAGCAATAATGGATGTGGTACAGCCACGGCCGACCGACACCATCACAGACCCTGCCTGTGGTACCGGTGGCTTCCTCATAGCCGCGTACCACTACATTCTCGAGCATCATAAGCAGGAACTATCCCCGCAGGAATTCCAAGCACTAGGGTCGGGCAGAATCTGGGGACAGGAACTGGTCCCGAACACCGCACGCCTGGCTGTGATGAACATGCTGCTGCACGGCCTGGGTTCCGCCGCCGGACAATCGCTCATCGCGACGGGGGACGCTCTCCTCACACAACCGAGTCGGCACGCTTCCCTCGTCCTCGCTCATCCGCCGTTCGGCAAGAAGTCTGCGATAACGTCCTTCGGCAGAAACGGCGTGGTGGAGAAAGAGAACGATCACTACCCGCGCAACGACTTCCGGATCACCACCACTAACAAACAGATCAACTTTCTTCAGCACATAATGTCCTTGATGGCGATGAATGGGCGCGCAGCTGTCATCGTCCCCGACAACGTGCTGTACGAGAATGGCAGTTGTTTGACGCTGCGCCGTCGCCTGCTTGATGATTTCGACCTGCACACGATTCTGCGACTTCCCACCGGAATCTTCTACGCCAGTGGCATCAAAGCGAACGTCCTCTTCTTCGACAAGAGGCCACGCATCGAAGGAAAGCCCAACACCTCCAAGCTCTGGGTCTACGACTTGCGAACTGACATGCAGTTTTCACTCAAGCAGAAACCGCTGCAACAAGCTGATTTGGCCGAGTTCGTCGAAGCCTGCCTACCGGGAAAATCTCACACGGACAGGGTCGAGACAGAGCGCTTCAGGTGCTTCCCCTACGACGAACTGGTCGCCCGTGACCATCTCAACCTGGACCTCACCTGGGCGGAGGGCTCAACTCTTGATGACGCCCGCAGCGCCCCTCACCCTGGAGTGATCGCCAGGGAGATCGTCGAGAACCTGGAGGCCGCTCTGAACCAGTTTGCTTCCGTCGCCGAGGAACTTGGTGGTGAGCCCTGGCTTCGGACGGACATGCAGCAATAGCCGTTCCCTCGACTGCGATTGACCCATTCCGGACCAACGGGAGCAGCCGTTCGCACGGTGCGGACTGGAGCGAGGCGGCCGGACCGGGATTTCGTAGCCAAGCACCCATCCATAGTTCCGGCTTGAAGTGTCAGGCCGAGCCGAGGCTGTAGCTACTACGGCCGCACAGCCCTCTGTGGTATTCGACGCACGCTTCGTCGATGACATGCTCGGGATGGCGTATCAGAGAGCTGATGAGTTCCCCGTCTCTGCTCCGCCGCACCTTCCACTCCTCGTCGATGAAGAGGAAGAGCCTGTCGAACTGGACATGATGGTTGGGGCAGAGACACAACATGTTGGACAGTCTGTCCGGTCCGTCGTGTGGGGTTCCCAGCCCTTGGATGTGTGCAGCCTCGCTGTAATGACCGAAACGTGTCTCCAGCTGCACTCCACATACCTGGCACCCGTGCTGATAGAGCAGCTTGATCTCCCCGACGAGGCGGGGATCGCGATCGGGGCGCGATGAATTCACCTGTCGACGCGTTCCGCGCCCAGTGGTCTCATCCGCGCCGTCTCGCCCCTCGGCATCCTCGCCTGCGTTTCCGCTGGCATGGGCGTATCCGGCCAGGCCGAGGCGCGTCAGGAGGGCTCCCTGGTCGGCATCCTGAAAGTAGGTGGTGCAGAGCAGGCCGATCGCTTCAGCACGGGTGAGCGGCTGCTTCAGAAGCTTCGCCACCTCGGGCCGAAGCCCTGCCGAAATTCCGGACTCAGCCAAGGCCACCGCCAATGCCGAGTCGAGCCCCTCCTCCTCCGCTCCTTCCACCTCCCACAGTCCGCTGCTCCGTAGGTGCCAAAACGGGTCCTCAGGTGCCGCGTCGATGCCAGAGCCTCCGAACTCCAGCAGGAGTGGACCGATCTCGGCTTTGAAGTCGTGCCATGGCACAAGGCGGCTCTGCCCCGAAACGAGACGGCTGATGGACCACAACAACGTCAGTGATCCGTGGTACGTACTTGACTCCTCCGGCAAGCCGGCGTCCAAGGTCCCGAGGGCACGAAGGAGCCCCTCGCGCCCCAGCTTGACTGCCGCCGACACAGCAGCCTCTCCGCTCGTAGGTCGGCCTACGGCGGTTACGTCCCCGCTCACCAGTCTGTTCAGCAGCCCAAGGTGTCGTCGCCGCTCCGCAGCCCGCACCAGTGTGAGGTAGCGCACCTCCTTACCCAGGGCAAGGGCGCTCAAGATGGGGGCCGCCGGTATCTTGAACTCCACGACATCGCCCAGAGCCATGATGTGTTCCCAGGTCCGCCCGTCCTCGAGCTGTCCCCAGATAGCTCTGGCCAATTCGGGATTGCGGAGCAGCCTCAGAATGCGGGCACTGGCGATGAACTCCTTCTCGGCGTAGAACAACACCTCGTCGCCGACCTTCTGCCCCCGCAGCGCGGCGCCTTTGGGATGGCTTTCCTTCTTGACAGGCGTCGCGCCCCACAGCTGCGCCACCCCGTCGGGAAAGAGTCGCTTGAGTGGTACGGCGTCCTCGCCCAGGACGTGCTCATACTCCGCGAGCCGGATGCCCTTCCGTATCGAGCGGTCGAAGTTCCGAGGCCCACGGAGACTGGGCCCACCTCTGGGCTGCAGTACCCACTGCACCGAGGCCTCGGCTTCCCTGGCGGGATCCGTACCATCCTGATTGTCCGTTACTGCGCCGGCCTCGAAGCTCGGGCGGTCACCATGCTCATTCCCCATAGTGATCAGATTTTCATACTAACGAGGGTGGCTTGTCGGGGACTTGGACAAGCAGTCGCAAGTGGCTCTGCTTGAGCGGCGGCCGGGCGCTCCCGTGCCCGAGGTTGATCACTGACACTAGGCAGCGCCTTCCGTGCCCCAGCCGCTACGATCTGAGCCGGGGATTTTGCTGCCTGAGCAGCAGCAATCGGTACAGAGCGACACGAAGCGGGGATGGCACATGCGGGACGGCCGGTGGACCGCGGTCACCGACTCCGAGTTCCAGCATGAACACCGGGGCCTGGAGGCCATCCGCGAGAAGCTCCCGGACAACGACCCGTGGCGGGCCTGGTCGAACTTCACGTTCACCGCCCACACCGGCCACGTCCGGGAAGTGGACCTGCTCGTGATCGCCCCGGGCGGGGTCCACCTGATCGAGTTGAAGGACTGGCACGGCTCCGTCGAGTCCCGCAACGGCACCTGGCTGCAGACCCAGCCCAGCGGCCGGCAGATCCCCCACGGCAACCCGCTGCACCTGGCCAACAAGAAGGCCAAGGAACTGGCCGCGCTGCTCAAGCAGCACGGCGAGAAGGTCTGGGTCTCCGAGGCCGTCTGCTTCACCGACTCCTCCCTGCGCAACCGGCTGCCCGCCCACGATCGCAACGGCGTCTTCACCGTCCACCAACTGGCCGAGATGCTGAGGGAGCCGCCGAAGGACGAGTACCGTCGGATCGACGCCGCGCGCTCGCGCCGGATCAAGGCGGCCCTGGAACGCATCGGCATCGCGCGCAGCGACGCCGAGTACAAGGTCGGCCCGTATCTGCTCAGCCGGAAGGCGTTCGACTCGGGCCCTACCTGGGCCGACTACCTGGCCCAGCACAGTGAGCTGCCGGAGGCCGCCCGCGTCCGTGTCTATCTGCGCGAGCGCGGTTCCGACGCCGAACTGCGCGCATCCGTCGAGCGGGCCGCCCGCCGCGAAGCCGCTGTACTGCGCCACTTCCGGCACCCCGGTGTCGTCCAGCTCAAGCAGTACGACCCCTCCGGCCACTCCGCGGGCCCTGCTCTGATCTTCGACTTCGATCCACGGACCCTGCGCCTGGACGAGTACCTGATCCAGTACGGCGAGAAGCTGGACATCCTCAGCCGGATGGCGCTGGTGCGGCAGCTCGCCGAGACGGTGCGCTCGGCGCACGGCCGACGGATCTTCCACCGCACCCTGGCGGCCCGCGCGGTCCACGTCATCCCCCGCGGCCGTACCCCCCGGGGCGACGCCGAGAGCGAGACCGGCGCCTGGTCCAGCCCGCACCTGCAGATCTCCGACTGGCAGGTCGCCGTCCAGCGCAGCTCCGAACACGGCGTGGCCGGCAACGGCGAGCGGTTCGCCCCCACGACCTTCTCGCGCGCCGGTGCACATCTCGCCGAGGGCGCCGACCCGTACCTGGCCCCGGAGCTGACCGCGCTCAGGCCCGACCCGGTCGCCCTGGACGTGTACGGACTCGGCGTACTCACGTATCTCCTGGCCACCGGCAGGCCCCCGGCAGCCAGTCAGGCCGAACTGGTCGCCCGCTACGAGGCGGGCGAGGGCCTGCGCCCCAGCTCCGTCGTGGACGGCCTCTCCCCGTACATCGACGAGCTGGTGCAGGCGGCCACCGCGTACGACGTCTCCGCCCGGCTCTCATCGGTCGACGACTTCCTGGAGATGCTGGAGGTCGTCGAGGCGGACCTGACCGAGCCTCCGGCGGACGAGGCCCCGCGTCCGGCCGAACCCGAGAAGGACCCGCTGGACGCGGTCGCGGGCGATGTGCTGGCGGGCCGCTGGGAGGTCAGGCGCCGCCTCGGTACGGGCTCCACCAGCCGCGCGTTCCTGGTGCGGGACCTGACCGCCGGCCCGGATGTGCGCTTCTCGAAGTCGCTGGCGGTACTGAAGGTCGCGACGTCGGACAGCCGCGGCGAGGTGCTGCGCCGCGAGGCCGAGATCCTGGGGCGGCTGCGCCCGGACTCCCGTGTGATCCGGCTGGTCGAGCCGGAGCCGCTGCTCATCGGGCCCCGCACGGTCCTGGTCATGGAGTACGTGGGCGACGAACGCGAGGAGGGCGCCGAGCCGTCCACACCGGGCGCGAAACGTCGGCGCCGGGAGGAGACGGTCGCCCGGCAGCTGCGCGAGTTCGGCCGCCTTTCCGTGGACCAGCTCGAGGCATACGGCGACTACCTGTTCGGCGCGGTGGACTTCCTCGAGGGCGAGGGCGTGTGGCACCGCGACATCAAACCGGACAACATCGCGATCCGTATCCGCCCGAACCGCACCCGCGAACTCGTGTTGATCGACTTCTCACTCGCGGGCTACCCGGTGAACGAGACCGCGGCGGGCACGGACGGCTACCTGGACCCGTTCATCGGCACGCTCACCGACCGCTCGGTCTACGACGCCCACGCCGAGCGCTATGCCCTGGCCGTCACCCTGCACGAGATGGCCTCCCGAGAACTCCCCGTGTGGGGCGACGGCAAGGTCTCTCCGCGCCAGACCGACGCGGAGAAGGAGCCCTACCCGAAGATCGCCGCCGACGCCTTCGACCCGGCTGTACGGGACGGCTTGGTCGCGTTCTTCCACAAGGCTCTGCACCGGGACGCCTCCCAGCGCTTCCCCGACCTCAAGCCGATGCGGGACGCCTGGAAGAAGATCTTCCTCGCCATGGACGAGGCGAAGCCCTCGTCCCGCCGCCCGTCACGGCACGCGGCGCCCCCCGCACAGGGCGAGGCAGCGCAGCCCACTCCGGATGCCGCCATCCCGGAGGCCGAGGAGGAGAGCGCCGAGCAGCAGCGCGAGCGGCTGGCGGAGCGCGCCGACCGGGACACCCTGATCTCGTCGTCCGGCCTGAGCCCGGCCGCGGAGTCGTTCGTGTACGGCCTCGGCGTCAACACCGTCGGCGAGTTGCTCGACTACAGCCAGCGCCAGCTCGTCAACGCCCCCGGTCTCGGTGCCAAGACCCGCAAGGAGGTCCTGAGCCGCATCAAGCAGTGGCGGCTCAAGCTCGCGGAGAAACCCGCCGCCCCGCTCACCCCCGAGGGCCGCAAGGCCGCGAAGGAGGAGCTGTCGGCAGCCGAGGCCGCGGCGGCCAGTGCGGTGGCGGCGAACGGCGGTGCCGGTGCGGACTCGCTGCCGGAGCGCGCACTGCGCAGCGTCAGCCTCGACACCCTCGCCACGGTGTTCGTGCCGCCGCTGCGCAAGGACGGTTCGAACCACAACGAGTGCGAGATGGTGCGGCTGCTGCTGCGCCTGCCCAACGAGCAGGGCGTACTGCCGTCGGAGGTCGGGGTCTGGCCGACCCAGACGGAGGTCGCGCACGCGCTCGGGCTGTCGCGGGGCCGCATCCCTCAGATGCTGAAGAACCAGCGGACCCGCTGGAAGAAGCACCCGGCGGTACGGGCGCTGCGCGCCGAGGCCCTGGACCTCCTGCACGACCTGGGAAGGGTCGCTTCGGCGGCGGAGATCGCGGACGCGCTGACCGTGCGGCGCGGCACCCAGCTCCAGGAGCGCGATCAGCGCCGGGCGCTGGCCCTGGCCGCCGTACGGGCCGTGGTGGAGGTCGAGCAACTCGTCCCGGACGAGGCCGAGTTCCAGCACGCCCCGAACCGCGACGCGGCCGACGAGAGCATGGGCGCCGGGCTGCTGGCGCTGGAGGTGGGCGCGGACGACGCGCCGGACACGCCGTCCGCGCCGGGCTTGCTCCACTACGCCCAGCGGCTCGGCCGTATCGCCGACGACATGGCGGAACTCGACACCCTGCCGACGGCGGCGACCGTGGTGGCCGAGCTGGGTGCCGTCCCGCCGCCGAGTGCGGCGGTGCAGTGGGACGACCGGCGCATGGTGGAGATCGCGGTGGCCGCCTCCCGCCAGGCCGCCGCGACGCCCCGGCTGGAGATCTATCCGCGCAAGCTGCCGCTGGTGCGGGCGCTGCGCCTCACCCAGGCCGGCCTGGTGCCGCTTATCCCTGGGATGCCGGAGGCCGAGCAGCCGGGTCTGACGGGGGAGGATGTCCACGAACGAGTACGGGCGCGCTTCCCTGAGCTGCTGAACGAGCGCGGCGGCCATGCCCTGCCCACGGGCGGTCCGTTGACGAAGGCCCTGAAGGACGCCGGTTTCGAACTGGTGCTGTCGACGCGCAAGAGCACGGGGACGCTGCGGTATCTGCCGAGCAGTCCGGATGGTGCGTCGATCTATCTGTCGTCGGATGCCCGACGGCAGCCGACGGGCACCGTCTCCGCGCACCGCTACTCCGACGACCCGGAACTCGCGTCGGCGGGCACGGCCGAGGACCGGTTGAAGGCCTCGGCCCGTCGGGACGGCTTCCGCGTACTGACGGTGCCGACCGAGTGGGCACGGGATGCGATCGACGAGCTTGGGCGGGAGGACTTCGCCGGCGGGACCGTCGTGGTGTCGGTGGCCGAGCTGTTCGTGCGGGCGCTGCACGAGTTGGTCGACCCGCGGCCCAAGCCCACGTGGGAGACGATCCTGCGTGCGGATGTGGCGAAGGCCGGGACGCCGGGTGCGATGAAGTTCGCCGAGTACGCGGGGACGGCGTGGGGACTGGTGGAGCCTCGGATCGGGGAGCTGCTGGCGCCGCCGGGGGGCACCGGTTCTGGGAACCGTGGCGGCGGGGGCGGGTCGACTGCTCCGTTGCTGCTGACGGACGCCGGGGTCTTCGCCCGGTACGACGCGATGGGCGTACTGGAGCGGCTGGCGGAGCGGGCGCGGGGTGGTGGGCGTGCGCTGTGGCTGCTGTGTCCGCAGAGCGACCCGGCCCGGCCTCCGCGGTTGGGCACGGTGGCGGTGCCGTACCAGTCGGGGCTCGGTGAGTGGATCGTGCTGAATGAGTTCTGGGTGCAGAACGCGCACCGCGCGAAGCCGGAGAGTATCGGGGCCGGGGCCGGGGGCCTACGGGGATGACGCGCTGAGCGCGTGTGCCGCATGCGGAGCCGCTCGCGTGTGGGTGGGGATGACGACAGGAGACGTGACCAGGTGATCGACCGCAAGTCCAAGGCACTGCTGACGGACCTGATCAAGCAGGTGAAGGCGGTCGAGATCGACCTCGGCCAGCAGGTACGGGACGGCGAGACCGTCCTGAAGCCACTGCGCACGGAGTACGGCAAGCTGCAGAAGGCCGATCCCAAGGGGAGCCCGAAGTGGGAGGTCTGGCTGGAGGAGCGGCTGGCCGAGCTGCCGGAGGAGCGTGCCGAGCGGGTGCGGGCGGCGGAGGCGGTCGCGGGGAAGCTGCGGGCCGAGTACGACTTGGCGTTCAAGCTCGGTCGTACGGGGGCGACTTGGAGCGCATGGCTGGACGAGCGGGTCACGCAGGTCGCGGTGGCGTGGGTGCTGGGCACGGTGTTCGTACGGTTCTGCGAGGACAACCGGCTGATCCCGGAGCCGTACCTCACGGGACCTGACGCCGAGCGTCGGGATCTGGCCGAGGCCCGGTACCGGCAGTACGTCGAGGATGAGCAGGACCCGACGTACCGAGGGTGGCTGGAGCGGGCGTTCGCGGAGCTGGGCTCCGGGCAGGCCGGCAAGTTGTTGTTCGACAAGCGGCGCAACCCGCTGTATCAGATCCCGATCTCGCACGACGGGGCGCGGGCGCTGGTGGAGTTCTGGCGGGAGCGTCGGGAAGACGGGGAGCTTGTTCACGACTTCACCGACCCGCTGAACGAGGACGGGACGAAGGGGTGGGACACGCGGTTCCTGGGTGACCTGTACCAGGATCTGTCGGAGGCGGCCCGGAAGACGTATGCCCTGCTCCAGACCCCGGAGTTCGTGGAGGAGTTCATTCTCGACCGGACGATGAGTCCAGTGGTGCGGGAGCTGGGCGGGCGGTTCGGCGAGCTGAAGATGATCGACCCTACGTGTGGGTCGGGACACTTCGTGCTGGGCGCGTTCCGGCGGATGGTCCGGCTGTGGGCTGAGCGGGAGCCTGGGCGGGATGTGCATGAGCGGGTGCGGGCTGCGTTGAACTCCGTGCACGGGGTGGACATCAACCCGTTCGCGGTGGCTATCGCGCGGTTCCGGTTGTTGGTGGCAGCGATGGCGGCGGCGAATGTCCGGACGCTGGCAGATGCTGGACGGTACGACTGGCCGATCCAGCTTGCGGTGGGCGACTCGCTGATCAAGGCTCGGCAGCTTGAACTGACTCTGATTGGCGAGGAATCGGGGGATCCGCTCGCGGAATTCTCGTACGCCACGGAGGATGTACACGATTACCCGAAAATTCTGGAGCACGGACGGTATGACGTAGTGGTGGGCAATCCCCCCTACATCACAGTTAAAGATAAAAAGCTGAACACACTATATCGGGATCTTTATGCATCTTGCTCCGGAACATATGCTCTTTCAGTTCCCTTCGCTGAGCGATTCTTCCAACTAGCGAAAGTTGGGGAGCCCGGCGGTCACGGGTACGGCATGGTTGGCCAGATCACTTCAAACTCATTCATGAAGCGAGAGTTCGGGGCGAGGCTAATTAAGGAGTACTTCGCACACAAAGTCGAACTAACCGAGGTAATCGACACTTCAGGAGCGTACATTCCGGGCCACGGAACACCGACTGTCATTCTAATTGGGCGGCGGCGTTCCGGCAGCAACCGCGCGACACTCGTGCGAACGGTACGAAGCGTTCAAGGCGAGCCCGCACCCCCCGAACCCGGGTCGCACGGCTTGGTATGGACAGCAATCATGAAGCAAATCGACGATCCAGGCTCTTCCAGCCAGTGGATCTCGGTAGACGACCTTGACCGCGAGCTCTTCTTCAACAGGCAGCCGTGGATGCTGGGTGATGGCGGTCTCGAAGTAGTCGAGAGCCTCAACCACGCTGCATTCAGCAATCTCGGCACGCTCACGGACGCAATCGGTCGCACCACTCACACAGGATTGGATGACGCCTTCTACTTGGCCGAAACGGCTACTAAAAGGCTAAAGATCCAACCTTCCTGCGTTCCAGTAGTACTCGGAGACGGAGTGCGGGATTTCACGATTGACGCCCCAACAGCTACTTTCTTCCCGTACGATCAAAACGGCGATCCCCGCGATTTGACATCTGCAGATTGGACGTTCCTCTGGCCCAATCGAGCTATCCTTCAACAGCGAGTCGACTTCGGCCAGACACCAGCAGCGCGTGGCCTACGCTGGTTCGATCACAGCATGTTTTTCCCTCACAGATACAGGGCTAACCTATCTATTACCTTCGCCTTCGTTGCAACACATAACCACTTCGTGCTGGATCGCGGCGGCAAGGTTTTCAAACAGTCTGCACCTGTTATCAAGCTGCGGGAAGGTTCTAGCGAGGAAGAACATCTTAACCTGCTCGGACTGCTCAATAGCTCGACCATCTGCTTCTGGATGAAGCAAATGAATTACGGAGGTGGGGGTGATCCTGTAGGCGGCGAAGGCGCACGGGTGAGCTCCCAGCCCTGGTCTGAGCGCTATCAGTTCAATTCAGGCGTGATGCGAGACCTGCCCCTCCCAATGGGCTACCCCACTGAACTTGCCACTATTCTCGATACGCTCGCCCAGCAACTCACTAGCATCAGCCCTCCAGCCATAACCGGATCCACCCCCACGGCCCCCGCCCTCCGGGAAGCTCGCACCAAGTGGGAATCCGCCCGAGGTCACATGATTTCCCTCCAAGAGGAAATGGACTGGCAGGTCTACTCCCTCTACAACCTGCATTCCGAAGACCTCCGCGCCCCGGAGTCCGAGGTTCCCGAACTCGCCCTCGGTGAACGGGCCTTTGAGATCTCGCTCGCTCGGCGCGTTGAGAGGGGTGAGGCATCCGACGAGTGGTTCAAGCGTCATGGGTCCACTCCCATTACCGCGTTGCCCGACCACTGGCCGGACGCATACAAGGCCACCGTCCAGAAGCGCATCGACGTCATCGAGTCGTCCAGGGCCATCGGCATGGTCGAGCGCCCCGAGTACAAGCGCCGCTGGGCCACTGAGGGTTGGGACGCACTTCAGGAGAAGGCCCTGCGATCCTGGCTACTCGACCGCATCGAAGCCCGCGAACTCTGGCTCCAGGACGGCCAGCCGACCATCCTCACCCGTGCTCAACTCACCTCCGCCCTGTCCCTCGACGAGGACTTCGTCTCCGTAGCCGACCTGTACGCACCCCGCAAGGAGCTGGCGACCGTCGTCGCGGATCTCCTCGCCAATGAGCACGTCCCCTTCCTCGCCGCCCTGCGCTACAAGCCCACCGGCTTGAGGAAGCGCGCCGACTGGGAGCATGTCTGGAATCTTCAGCGTCAAGAAGACGCCGCTCCGGACGAGCCCTCCAAGCGGAAGATTCGGGACTCCATCCCCGTGCCGCCGAAGTACACGTCAGCCGACTTCCTCAAGCCGTCCTACTGGCGCGCCCGTGGAAAGCTCGACGTTCCGAAGGAGCGGTTCATCTCCTACGCCACTGGCCCGATCTCCGGTACTCCGGACCTGTTCGGCTGGGCGGGCTGGGACCACCGTGAGCAGGCCCAGGCCCTCAGCACGTACTTCACGAACCACGACGAGCTGTCCGACGAGCAGATGACCCCGCTACTCGCCGGCCTTCTCGAACTCCAGCCCTGGCTCAACCAGTGGCACGACGAGTTCGACGCTCTGTACGGCGGCTCCCCCGCAGCCTTCTTCGCGGGCTACCGGGCGACCAAACAGGGCGAACACGGTCTGACCGACGACGACTTGCGTGCTTGGCGTCCCGGGAAGCCGACCAAGGGCTGATCACCCCGGCGTGCTCTCCCCGCCTTCCCGCACGGAGGGCACGCCACCATCCAGGACGGTCAAGGGCTCGGCCGCGTGCACCCGTAGCGCCGGGCCCTTGTCCAGTCCGAGCTCAACGGCGAGTCCACCAGCCGCGTACGGCTCAGTGCGGACCGTACGGACGGCATGCCACTCGCCCCACACTCGTACTCGCTGCCCAGGCCGCACCATGACAGCCGCGACCTTCCGCCCGACGGGCTCGGGCACAATGTCCGGTGCCTTCAGCTCGGCCCACACGGTCTTGCCGATCCCACACGCGCGCTCGTCCACTCCCCAGCGGTGAGCCAACGCCTGCACGAGCAACAGCCCGCGCCCGCCGGTCTCGTCGTCACCAGGCGCCTGCACTTCAGGCCTGCCTGAGCCCGCGTCGCTGACCTCAAGCCTCAGAAGCCCGTCCTCAAGGGATCGCGCGATCCGTACGCCCACCTGCCGATCGCTCGGCACGCGTACGCGCAGCGCATTGGTAACCAGTTCCGAGAGCACCAACTCCGCTGACTCCAGGACGTCTTGGTTAACGCCCCAGCCTCCGAGCACGGCGTGTAACGCCGCCCGAGATCTCGGCACACTCTGACGGCAACGGGACAGCCGGAACGTGACTTCGCTCGAGCCTGGGCTCTCTGCCATGACGCCCCCTGAGGGTCGGTCGCTGTTGATCAAGTTTTCGCGCTGCAGCGCCAGTTACTGCGATTCACTCACAGCGTTCCGCAGCATATGAATCGGCGCAATATTGCACGAAGCCTGCAAGCCCTGTTTCACTCTTTCGAGTAAGCCCCGCACCCTGCAGGTCTGGCCTCTGGTAGGAGTCACACATGCCTACTGTCAAACCGTCCACCGTGCTCGGACGCCAACTCGGCGAGGAGCTCCGTAAGTTCCGTGAGGCGGCAGGTGTGTCCATGGCCGAAGCGGCCGAGGTGCTCGACTGCACCAAAGGAAAGATCAGCCGCATGGAGAACGGGCATGTACCTGTTCGCGCCCCGGATCTGAACGCGCTGATGCATGCCTATCGGGTCGAGGACTCGGAGACGCGTAGCCGCCTTGGAGCTATGGCGCAGCGAGCCAACCGACGCCGCCGCGACGGCTGGTGGCATCAGTACGGCTCCGTTCTGGGCGACTCGTACCGCGATCAGATCGAGCTGGAGGCCATCTGCGACAGCGTCCGGACCTACGAGGTGCAGTTGATCCCAGGGCTACTTCAGACGGCGGAGTATGGCCGTGCAGTGACGGTTGCTTCACGCGCCTGGAAGACACCTGAGGAGATCGATCAGTTCGTCCAGGTACGGCTCGCCCGGCAGCAACGGCTCACCGACGAGGACCCGATGTCGCTCTGGGCGGTACTGGCGGAAGGAGTCCTCCGCCAGCACGTAGGTGGCCCCACAGTGATGCAGGCCCAACTGGAACACCTCGCAACGATGGCAGAGCGCCCCAACATCACTGTCCAGGTACTGCCGTTCTCGCGCGGTGCGCACTCAGGTATGTTCGGCCCGTACCTGCTGCTGAGCTTTCCTCAGGTGACATCGCTCGACCTCGTATTGACGGAGACCCCGACCGGCAACATCTGGATGGAGCGCGAACCAGAGGTCGCGTACTACCGCACCCTCTTCGACGACGCCCGCACCACAGCTCTGCCACCGACGGAATCGCTCACGCTGATCCGCCGCATCGCCAAGGAGTTCCGAGCATGAGCCAGGACCATCACATAGAGCCCGCACTCGCGGGAGCGGTATGGCGCGCCAGCAGCTACAGCGGCGGGCAAGGCAACTGCGTCGAGATCGCCGACAACATCCCCGCCCTCATCCCCGTCCGCGACAGCAAGCGCCCCACCGGCCCAGTGATCGCCTTCGCCCCCCACGCCTGGCACACCTTCATCTCCCACCTGAGCTGAACCCAGTCACCTCAAGGCCGACCCGCCCTTCACTGCCTTCCGTCGCCTTCGCTCATCACTGACAGTCATCAATTCGATACTCGGATTCTCCATACTATGGTTCACTTGAGTATGTGCAAAACGAGCAAGCTCGAAGGGTGACCCATGCCAGGCTTCGTAGGCCGCACATCCGAGCTGGCCACCCTGGACCGCCACCTCGCCTGGGTACGCGATGGCCGAGGCGATCAGCGTGGTCGGGCCCTGCTCCTCCGCGGTCGGCGTCGTGTCGGGAAGTCACGGCTCGTGGATCTCTTCTGCGAGCGCGCCCAGGTGCCCTACGTCGTTCACCAGGCCACCCGAGGCGAGGACGCCCAACGCGAACGGGCCCGCTTCCTCGCCGAGGTCCGGCACTCCTCACTGCCCGACACCGCTCTCCTCGCCGGCGTCACCACCGTCGCCGAATGGGACACCGCCCTGCGCCAGCTCGCCGCCGTACTCCCGGACGACTCCCCCAGCATCGTCGTACTCGACGAGCTGCCCTGGATGCTCGAAGGCGACCCGGTCCTGGAAGGCACTCTGCAGACCGTGTGGGACCGGGTGCTGAGCCGGAAGCCCGTGCTGCTCATCCTCATCGGAAGCGACCTGGCGATGATGGAGCAGCTCTCCGCCTACGGCCGCCCCTTCCATCAGCGAGGGGTCGAGATGGTCCTCGCTCCCCTCTCCCCCTCCGAGGTCATGGCCATGACCGGGCTCCCGGCCGCCGACGCCTTCGACGCCCACCTGATCACCGGCGGCCTGCCCCTCATCTGCCAGGAGTGGCAGGAGGGCGAGAGCCGCACCGACTTTCTCTCCCGCGCCCTCGACGACCCCACCTCCCCTCTCCTCGTGTCTGCCGAGCGGGCGCTCGCCGCCGAGTTCCCCACTGCTCTCCAGGCCAGGCACGTCCTCTCCGTGATCGGCAGCGGCGAGCGGACCTTCGGGACCATCGCCGCGAAAGCCGGGGCGGCCGATCGACCGCTCCCACCCGGCTCGCTCACCCCCGCCCTGCGCACCCTCGCGGACAAGCGGCTCATCGCCGTCGACACCCCTCTCTCCACCCACCCCGGAGACCGCGACCGCCGCTACCGCGTCGCCGACCCCTACCTCCGCTTCTGGCTCGCCTTTCTGGAACAGGGCATCCCGGAGATCGAGCGCGGGCGCAGCCGGATCGTGGTCGAGGCGGTCGAGCGCGGTTGGACCTCGTGGCGCGGGCGGGCGATCGAACCCGTCGTACGGGAGTCCCTCGCCCGACTGCTGCCCGACGACACGTGGCCGCAGGTGAGAGAAGTGGGCGGCTGGTGGCCCCGTACCAACAACCCCGAGGTCGACCTCGTGGGGGCGGACCGGGCACCGGCACGCGAGATCGGGTTCGTCGGCTCGATCAAGTGGCACGAGCGCGGCTCCTTCGACCGTCGTGCCCTGGCAGCGCTGGCCCGTGACGCCCTGGCCGTGCCCGGTGCCGACGAGGACACTCCCCTGGTCGCGGTGTCCCGCTCCGGATTCTCGGTGGACGGGCTGGCGGCGACGTACGGGCCCGAGCAGTTGATGGAGGCCTGGAGGGCCACTGCGTGAGCTCCCTCCCTCATGTCAGACACGCCCGATACGATCGAAGGCCGTCCCCACTCGTGTGAACAGTGGCGGACGGTGCCTCCGGGGCAGCGTGCGGTGCTGGGCGTCGCTCGCCGTTCCGGTCGACGGGGGACGCGCCGCGCTGCCCGGTGGACGTAGACGTAGTACACGGCAAAACAGGAGACGCGAGACACAGATGGCCCCGACCGCCGCCACAGCCCCCCTCCTCCGCGATGTCATCGACATCAAGACGTCCATCTCCACGTCCGACTTCGTCCTGAAGCTGGCCGAGGCCGTCACCAAGGAGGGCGCCGAGCGGGCGCTGCGGGACTACGTCGTCACCGAGCGTCTCCTCGAGAACTTCGACGAGGCGCTGAGTCTGATCAAGACCGCGCTGGACGGGCAGACGTCGAAGGCCGCGTATCTCCACGGCTCGTTCGGTTCCGGTAAGT
Organism: Streptomyces qaidamensis; assembly: GCF_001611795.1. Lineage (NCBI taxonomy): Bacteria > Bacillati > Actinomycetota > Actinomycetes > Kitasatosporales > Streptomycetaceae > Streptomyces > Streptomyces qaidamensis. The sequence continues at coordinate 2,716,124 of NZ_CP015098.1, forward strand.
CGCACTTCATGGCCGTGCTGCACGCCCTGCTCCGGGGTGACGAGGCCGCACGCGCCCGGACTGACTTCGATCCGGTCCTGGCCAAGCACGAATGGCTGAGCACTGACGGGAAGAAGTTCCTGCTCGTGCCGTACCACATGCTCGGGGCCAAGTCCCTGGAGCAGCGGGTGCTCGGCGGGTACGTCAGTCACGTCAAAGCATTGCATTCCGACGCGCCCACTCCGCAGGTCTACCGCACCGACTCCCTCTTCGCGGACATCCGCGCGCTGCGGGACCGTATGGGCGACGACCAGTTCATCGAAGGGCTCGCCGGAGCCGCCGCGGCCGACGGAGACACCGCCGACGCCGACGACGAGTGGGGCGACTCCTTCGCCTGGACACCGGCGCTCCTCGACACCGCCCTCGCCGCCGAGGAACTGGACGGCGCCGAGGTCAACCTCAACCTGGTCAACCCGACCACCCCGGCCGAGCTGCGCGCCAAGCTGGTGCACGACGCGAGCACCAGCTGGTTCCCCGGCTTCGCGAAGAACGCCGCCGAGGACGAGCACGGCTTCATCTCGCTCGACGCCGGTCTCGCCGTCATCGCCGAGCATGCGAAGTCCCTGAGGTACGACGGGCTGATCCTGTTCATGGACGAGCTGATCCTCTGGCTCGCCAACCGCATCCACGACCAGAAGTTCGTCTCCCGCGAAGCGGACAAGATCACCAACTTCGTGGAGGGCGCCGACTCGCGCCGCGCCATCCCGATCGTGTCGTTCATCGCACGGCAGCGCGATCTGCGGGAGCTGGTCGGCCAGGAGGTGTCCGGGGCGGCCGAGACCGCCATCCAGGACAGCCTCAACCTGGCCTCCGGGCGCTTCGACAAGATCACGCTGGAGGACCGGAACCTCCCGCAGATCGCCCACGCCCGTCTCCTGAAGCCCAAGGACGCCGAGGCCGCCGCCAAGCTCGACGCGGCGTTCGCGAAGATCAAGCGGGTCGGGCCGCAGGTGTGGGACGTGCTGCTGGGCTCCGACGAGGGGACGACCGGGGCCGACGAGGCGTCGTTCCGGCTGACGTACCCCTTCTCGCCCTCGTTCATGGACACCCTGGTCCACATCTCCTCGGCGCTGCAGCGCTCGCGCACCGGTCTGAAACTGATGGGCCAGCTGCTGGCCGACCATCGCGACGACGCGACGCTGGAGCAGCTCATCCCGCTGGGCGACCTCTACCCGGTCATCGCGGACGGGGGTGACCGGCCGTTCGTCGACAGTCTGAAGGTGGAGTTCCAGGCCGCGGACAAGCTGTACCGCACCAAGCTGCGGCCCTACCTCCTGGCGATGTACGACGTCACCGAGGAGGACATCGAGCGCTACCGCCACCGCCGCGAGACCATTACCGACCAGGGGCACTTGCAGCGGTGCAAGGCGTTCGTGGGCGACGACCGGCTGATGTGCACGCTCCTGCTCTCCGCGCTGGCGCCCAGTGTTCCCGCGCTGCGGGACCTGACCATCCGGCGGCTCGCGTCCCTCAATCACGGCTCGGTCATCTCCCCCATCCCGGGGGCTGAGGTCGGCGCCATTCAGTCGAAGGTCGACGAGTGGGCGTCGCGCTTCGCGGAGATCAAACCCACCGGCACCAAGGCCAACCCCGGCGTACGGCTCGAGTTGGCCGGTGTGGACGTGGATTCGGTCATCGCGAACGCCAACGTCAACAACAACCGCTCCAACCGCCGCGCACTCGCCAAGCGGCTGCTCGCCGAGGAGCTGGGCATCGACCTCCAGGAGCGGCTCACCGCGGACGAGCTGAAGTTCGTCTGGCGCGGCTCGAACCGCACGGTGGAGGTCATCTTCGGCAACATCGCCGACCACGACGACCTGCAGGACCACGAGTTCGCCCCCAGCCAGGACGGGCTGTGGCGGATGATCATCGATCTGCCGTACGACGAGGGCGAGTACGGGCCGCGCGAGGACGCCAACCGCATGGCCGAGCTCCGTCGGCTCCCCGGCAACCGGCCACGGACGGTGGGGTGGATTCCCACGCACCTGTCCACTGGCCGTTTCCAGGACTTCCAGCGGCTGGTCGTCATCCACTACGCCCTCGCCGACCAGCGGCGCTTCGACACCAGCTACGCGCAACACCTGAACGCCGACAACCGGGCCCGTGCCAAGGCACTGCTGGAAGACCAGCGCGAGACGCTCACCAAGACGGTGAAGGCGGCCTTCAAGCAGGCCTACGGGCTTGCGGCCAAAAAGCCCGGCGACGTCAACCCGGACTTCAACGAGCACCTGGAACCGCTGCCCGACGTGCCGGATCTGCGTGTCTCCATCGGGCAGTCCCTGTATGACGCGGTCCGGCACGTGGCGGGCAAGCTGCTGGCCCACCAGTTCCCCGCGCACCCGGACTTCGACCCCGACGGCACGGGTACCGTCGTCAAACTCGCCGACGCACGGACCGTGTTCGGGCACATCCGCGACGCCTCGGAAGCCGGTGACCGGCAGGCCGAGATCCCGGGCAAGGAACGCGACCTCATGCGGCGCGTCGCCACTCCGCTCGGGCTCGGCCGGCAGAAGGAGGCGTACTTCCGGCTCTCCACTCGCTGGCCGGAGCACTTCGCCCTCCAGGCGCGCGGCGAGGCCGGTCCCGGTGACCTGAGTGTCAGCCGGCTCACCGAGTGGATCGACCGTCCCGCGCCGATGGGCCTGGAGCCGTTCCTCGCCCACCTCGTCATCGCGTCGTACGCGGAGATGGACGACCGGGTCTGGGTACGGGCAGGTGCGCTGCTCGACCCCTCGCCCGAACTGTCGGCGATCAAGCCGCAGGACGCGCTGCGTTCTCAGCCGCTGCCGGAGGAACACGTCTGGGAGGAGGCGGGACGCCGCTACTGGGAGATCTTCGGTGAGGAGCCGCCCAGGCTCCGCAGGGGCAGGATGGTCGGGCAGTTCGCCCGGCGGATCACGGAGCGGGCCCGTACGCATCAGCCGCACGCGGCCGATCTGGTGGCGCAGTTGGAGAAGCACGCGACGCTGCTCGGCCTGGACGGCACCGACGAGTCGGGCCGACTGGCGATCGCCCGCCGGGCCCGGGACCTGCTGGACGAACTGCGCGGGCTGGATCAGGGCGCGGCCGGCGGTTCCGCGGCGGCCAAGCAGGTCATCTCCGCGTTCGCCGGCTTCGATCTCGGCGACGTGCCGACGAGCCGCTACGGTGCGTCGATCAAGCAGGCCGAGGCCGTCGCGGCTGCCTTGGCCACCGCGGCCTGGGACATGCTCAAGCTCGCGCCCAACTACGGGCCGCAGGGCGAGGCGGTGCTGGAGGAGTTGCGCGGCGCGGCGCGTGTAGATCAGCGCACCAAGGACCTCAAGGAGGCGCTGCGGGAGGCACGGCGGTCCATCGTCGCCGTCATCGAGCGCAGCCAGGCGCACACCACCGATCCGCGCAGGGCGTACGCCGCGCCCACGCCGACCGAACCTCTCACCAAGCCCGACGCGATCAGCCTGAACACCGACACCGGCCAGCCGCCCGTGCCCTCCACCCACCCTGGCGCCGACAGCGGACGACGTGCGGGACGCCGCTCGGGCGGAGGCCGGACCACGGCTTCCCGTGCGTTGGCCGAGTTGAGGGCCGAACTGGCCGAACTGGCCGCTGCCGAGCCGGACGCGGAGATCGAGATCAGCTGGCGGGTCGTGGAATGAGCGGTAGGCGGCGAGCGAAGAAGGTGCGGGAACAGTGAGTACGGCGGCCGTGACCACCACCAGCGCGGTGCGGCTCAACGCCGCGACCATCACCCAGTACCTGGCATCGCAGCCCGGTCTCGGGCCGGGCAAGCGCCGGGTCGTACTGCTGCGCGCCGCGCCCTCCTGGGACGGCCCTGACGAGTTGCCCTGGGGTGAGCAGCGGCGGGCCAAGGTCGCGGCGGCGCCCTCTCCTCTGGGTGTGTACGAGCTGCTCCTCGCGCACCAGAAACTGTCGGCCACCGGGCCCGATGTGCTGGTGGTACTCACCGATCGCGAGGAGGCGGAGCTCGGGCCCGATCTGCTGGCCAAGGTGCACCGGCAGCGGGTCAACGCCGTGGACACCTGGGACGTCGTACGGGAGGCGTTCGGTGCGAGCCGCTCGGACCACCGGCTGTTCGAGGAGAACTGGGCTGCCGAGGCGCTGCTGGACGCCGCTCCGCCGCACGGCGGATGGCCGAAGCTGGCGGGCGGTGTCCTGTCGCGGCGCGAGGCGCTGACCTCGCTCGCGCTGCGCAGGCTGGGAATCGGCCGCTACGACCCCGACGCCGAAATCTCCCGCGCCACAGCGGGCGGTGGTGACGAGCTGGACATCCAAACCTTGCTGCGATGGTCCCTCGTGCCCGGCGGTCCCGAACGGCTCCTGGCGCTGCGCGCGCCCGAGCGGGCCGGGCTCGTGCAGTTCCTCGGCGAAGAGGAGCAGGCCGGGCGCGCGGGGCAGGCCCTGCTCGCCCTGGTGACGGCGGAACACGGACCAGACGCCGTCGCGTTCGGGCTGGTCTGCGCGGCGCTGTGGGGGCACGCCGACGCCGCGGCGGACGCGGAGGACTACCGGGCGCGGGGGCGGGCCGAGCGCTGGTTCGGAGAGGAACCGCCCGCCGAGGGTGAGCATCTGGACGCGCTCACGGCGGCCTTCGGACGCTCCTGCGAGGAGTTCGTCTCCGCCCTGCTGCTGACGGGACGATCGGACAGCGACGAATCGGCGGCAAAGGCCCGGCGGCTGACCGGCTCCGTGCTCGACCGGGCGGCCGCCCTTGCGCGCCAGTTCGGAGCGGAGCGAGCCGCGGGGACGAGTCCCGTACTGGCGCCAGGCCTTGAAGCGCGCTTCACCGCTGCCGGCGAGGCGCTGTCGAGCGGCGTCCCCGAGCGCATCACGCCCGCGGTGAAGGCCCTCAGCGAGCACCGGCTCGCCCGGGACCCCGACAACAGCGTCCGTATCGAGCGGGTGCGCATGGCGCGGCGGCTGGCACATTGGCTCGGGACCGACCCGCCGGTGGAGGCCGACACGGTGGCGGATGCCATCGCCCGTCACGTCACCGAGACGGGCTGGGTGGACCTGGCGCTGCAACACATCGAGTCGGGAGGCGATCCCGATCCGGCGCTCCGGTCCGCGTACGACGCTCTGTGCTCCTCGGCGCGCGACCGTCGGCGCGAGATCGACCGGCAGTTCGCCCAGGTACTCGCCGTCCGGACGGCGACCGACCGTGGTCCCGGCTCGATGCTGACCGTGGAGACTTTCCTCCCCGAGGTCGTCGCCCCGGTGGTGAAGGCCAAAGAGCGGAGAGTCCTGCTCCTCGTGCTCGACGGGATGAGCGCTGCCATCGCCGCCGAACTCGGCGACCAACTGCGCGACCACTGGGCCGAGTACGACCCGCTGCCCGGGGCGAAGGACGCCCCACGGCGCCGTGCGATGGCAGCCGCGCTCCCCACCGTCACGGCCGTGTCACGGACCTCTCTCTTCGCCGCGCGACTGATGAAGGGCACGCAGACCGACGAGAAGAAGTTGTTCCCCGCTCACCGCTTCTGGGGCGGGGAGGATGTGGCGGTCTTCCACAAGAACGATCTGCGCACCGAGAGCAGCGGCGAGCCGTTCGGGCCCAAACTGCACGACGCGCTCATCGGCGACCGTACACATGTGGCGGTGGTCCTCAACACCGTGGACGACCGGCTGGCCTCCGAGCAGAAACTCGGTGACGGTGCCTGGCGGCTGTCCGACATAGGAGGGCTGCGAGCACTGCTCCGGTCTGCCGCGGACCAGGGCCGTGCGGTGATCGTCACCAGCGACCATGGTCACGTCATCGACCGGCGGGCGGCGCGAATCGACGCCCAGGACGTAAGGTCCGCTCGGCACCGCGCCCCCGGCGGCCCACTTGCGGAACACGAGATCGTGCTGAGGGGACCTCGTGTCCTGGACCCGGAACCGGGGAGCGAGATCGTCGCCCTCTGGGACGCCGAAACCCGATACACGTCTCGCAAGGCCGGCTACCACGGCGGCGCATCCCTGGCCGAGTTCGCCATCCCCGTACTGGCCTTCCTGCCCTTCGGGGCGAAGCCGCCGAGCGGCTGGCGGGAACTGGGCAGCCAGCAGCCGACCTGGTGGTCACTGACCCAGCAGGGGGAGGAGCAGCCGCCACGGGCCCACGCCGCCGCGGTCTCGGCACCGGTAGGGAAGAAGCCGCCCAAGAGGAACAAGAACGAGGCGGAACTCGCCAAGAGCCACGAGGCGCTGTTCGATGTGGCGTTGGTTCCCTCGACGTCCGAGGACGGTACCCTGCTTTCCGCAACCCCGGTGTCTCCGGTTGACGCCTTGGTCGACACGCTCCTGGAGTCCGAGGTCTTCACGGCTCAGGTGCAGCTGCTGGCCCGCAAACCGGACCTCGCTCGGGTGGAGAAGGCCGTACACGCTCTGCTGGACTCGGGCGGCACCCTGCCGATGACGGCTCTCGCCCAGCGCGTCGGACTCCCCGCGAGCCGGCCGGCCGACGGCTTCGCCGCCGTGCTACGGCAGTTGCTCAATCACGACGGTGTCCAGGTACTGGAGACACTGCCGGACGGGCGGACCCTTCGCTTGCACATCGGACTGCTGCGGGACCAGTTCGAGTTGAGTTGAGGAGGGGTGAAAGCCTGCCCCGGGAACCCGGGGACAGGCTTCACCACCCGTCAGGTGAGCTGGCGCAGCAGACCCACGAACTGCCGCAGTTCCTCGCTCCGCTGAGCCGACAGCGGCTCCGGGCGGAAGTGCGCGATCTGGTTACGGATCTCGCGCACCCGGTCGAGCTGGTGCACGAACTGGACGCGGTTCACCCCGGTCCAGCCCAGGGTCTGCCAGTTCTGGTCGGCCGCGGCGCACAGCGCCTCTCTGCGGTTTCCCTGTCTGGTGCGCTGATCGCCGTCGAGCAGCATCACGTACTGGCCGAACATGAGATCAGCGATCTTCCCCGTCTTCCTGTCGTTGTTCTGCACCCCACGGACGGCGTCCTCGCCGATCTTCGCACCGAGACACTTACGCAGCCGGAACTCGATCTCGCCTATGACGAAGAACGGCCATGCGGTCGCGTCGAAGCGCTGGGTGATGTCCGCAGCGGTGACGATGCCGCTGATGCGGCCGTTATGGGCTCTCACCAGCACGTATCCGTGCTCGCAGACGCTGGAGAGCATGGCGAAGAAGTCGTCGTGCGCGTGCGCGACCGGCGGGTCCTCCACGATGGCGTTGGCCAGCGCCGCTTCCGCACCTGTGGCGTACATCTTGGCCACCGAGCGCCAGGTGACGACGCCGGACACCGTGTACCGGTCCTCCAGGACCGGGATCTGGGAGTAGTTCTTCGTGTGCATGATGTACGTCGCCTCGGTGAGGTCCGAGGCGGGTGTGACCGAGTCGACCCCGGCGTGGGCACACGGCAGGTCGCCGATCCGGAACGGCTGCGTGGGCAGCGCACCCGGGAGCAGCCCCGCCTCGTCCTCCTGCTCCTCGTCCGTCGTGTCCCCCTGCTCCGCTGCTGCGGATTCCTGGGCGACGATGTGGATCTCGGACTGGCTGCCGCAGGTGGCGAAGTACGGAAGGGTCGCGAGACCGAGATCCTTCAGCCTCTGCTCGATGACCAGGATCGCCTGGTCGTTGCGGAACCGGGTGTTGAAGCAGGTCAGGAGTTCGACGAGGGGTATGCGGCGGCCTTTGAGCGCAAGCAGTTCGTCATCAGAGGGGTTCCGGAGCACGACCGCGTCACCCGGCCTTCGTGTCGCGGAAGACGGTGCGCTTGCCCATGGCTGACATGACCAGCTCCAGCAACTGCTTGGACCTGCTCACATAGAACTGCTCGAAATCGCCCGAGTGCAGCGTGGCCGGGTCGATGAGGTGAGTGCCGATGACGTCGTCGAACCACTCGGGGCGCATACCCGACTCGAGGGCGAGCGTCTTGAGGTATCCGGCAGGAGATCCGGTCATGCTCTTGCTGGCCCGGAGCGACAGAGGCGTCTTGTTGATGATCGAGTTGGCCCGGTTGCTGTAGGCCCGGTGGTTCTTGTCGATCCACGCCTTGGGGAAGATCTGACGAACCTCCACGCTGTACTCGGCCAGGCGCGCCGCGTTCAGGGGCGCCTCGGTGAAGTACCAGTCCACCGCGCCCTGCTTGACGAGAAGGGCGTAAACCCCCTTGTAAGCGGCGCTGTTGCGGGTGCTCAGGGTGTCCAGCCGGTCGTCCAGGAAGGCTGCCTCGGCGATGGTGTCGGGGACCACTTCAGCGTTGCCCCGCAGACGTTCGACGAGTTGTTCCACATCGCGGGTGAAGCGGCTCTCCGTCGATCCGCCGTACATCTCGCCGAGCACACCGCACCAGTACCACTGGGTGAGCAGTTCGTCGGCCGCCTCGGTGTCGGTCTCGTCGCCCAGGATGGTCCGTACGGCGGCCAGCGGTACGAGCTGGGTGCGATACGGCAGGTCGGGGGCCCGCACGATGCACTGCCGCTCAAGGAAAGCCCCCACCCACTCGAAGGCCTCCGCCACGCGCGGAGCGAGCAGGCTGAAGTCGGCGAGCGGCAGTTCCAGCAGGTCACGGCGCTTGCAGGAGATCGCGGCGCGCGGCTCCTGCCGTTTGCGCTCCCAGGTTCTGACGAGTGCCACGGCCTGGAGGAAGTCACTGCTGCTGAGCCCGTCCTCGACGCCGGCCTCCATGCGCCCGAACACGGGGTACGACGCCGTCAGGCCCTTCTTGATGTCCAGCCATACGTCGGGGAGCTTGAAGTAGTCGCCGTGCTGGGCCACGTACTCCTGGTTGCCCGCGTAGGTGGCCGTCAGCAGTTCGAAGACGTTGAGCGGCACACCGCCGGTGTTCACCCGCTCGAACACGGCGCAGACCGCGTCCATGGTCGTTGAGGCCGCGAGCTTGATCATCGGCACCTGGAACGACTGCATCTGGCTGAGCACGTACTGCTGGAACTGTCCCCACAGCCCCCAGTTCGTGACGTCGACCTTCACGAACTCCTGGTGCCAGGCGTTCACACGCTGCGTGTCGAACACGAAATGGAGCGGGAAGTACCCGGCGGCGCACTCCCCCTCGACGGTGGTCAGGTCGATGGTGTCCCTGCGGTTGAAGCCGGTCTTCAGAATCCGATCCTCGGGCACGGACACGATGGCGTCGTCACGGTCGGCCGGCGACCCGATGGATTTGGCGATGTCGATGTAGTACCAGCGCCTCAGTTCCTTGCCCCGGGCGTCCACTGTCTCGACAGGCCGATCCCGATGCAGTGCCTGGAAGAGGGAGGTCAGCCGCTGCTGCCCGTCGAGCAGCAGGAGATCGGGCACTCTGCCCTGCGCGTCCTCGGCGCCCTTGAGTGTCCGGGTGCGGAACGGTGACGTGCCGTTGGTCTGCAGCGCCATCACCACGCCCAGCGGATAGTCCAGTGTCACCGTCGCGATAAGGGCCCTGATGCGCTCGTCGTCCCACTTCCACTCACGCTGGAAGTCCGGGAGTTGTAAGGCGCCGGAAGCGACGTCCGCGAGGGCGTCGCTGAGTCTCAGACTGTCGAGTGCCACGCTGTGTCTTCCCTGTTGAACCTGAGCGGTGAGTCGCCACCGGTGACCGGCGGTGAACATGCAATTCCATCAACGGAGTTGCGGGCAGTCAAGGGCGGTCGACGGACAGTTCCAGAGGCCGGAAGGCCAGGGCCCGCCCAGGGAGTCGGATCCGTCCGTGCCCTTCACTGAGCGGCATCCAGGCATCCGGGTCAAATGGGAGACTGTCCGGGTGAGGACAGACAGCTCTGGTGGAAGCGGACCCGTGAGTGCCGCCCGGCGTCGCGGCGTGATCGACGCCCTGCGCCGGGGGGCCGTGCCGGAGAGCGGACTGGATCTGCTGGCGACCGGCCTGGACCGCTTCGGAACCGCACTCGATGCGGAACTCGATGCCGTCAGGTCGGGAGCCTCGGTGTTCAAGGCGGTGCGAGGCGAGTACGGGTCGGGCAAGACATTCTTCGCACGGTGGCTCGGTGAGCGTGCCAAGCGGCGCAACTTCGCTGTCGCCGAAATCCAGATCTCGGAAACGGAGACCCCGCTGCACAAACTCGAGACCGTCTACCGCCGCCTCACCGAGCGGCTGGCCACGCCCGGATTCCCACCGAGCGCCCTTCGGCCGGTCGTCGATTCGTGGTTCTACGCCCTTGAGGAGGACGCGCTTGCTGCCGGAGCCCCCGAGGAGGACCTGCCCGGCAGGGTCGAACAGCTGATGACGGCCCGGCTCACGGAGGTGTCCCGGCACGCCCCGTCGTTCGCCACGGCCCTGCGAGGCTACCGAGCCGCGGTCGAGGCGGGCGACGAGGCCACCGCCTCGGCCGTCATGGCCTGGCTGGGTGGGCAGCCCCATGTGGCCGCCGCTGCCCGCAGGGCCGCTGGGGTGCGCGGTGACCTCGATCACTTCGGTGCTCTTGGCTTCCTGCAGGGATTGCTCACCGTGCTGCGCGACTCGGGTCACTCGGGGCTGCTCGTCGTCCTGGACGAGGTCGAGACCCTGCAGCGGGTCCGCTCCGACGCTCGCGACAAGGCGCTGAACGCGCTGCGTCAGCTCATCGACGAGGTGCACTCCGGGCGTTTCCCCGGTCTCTATCTGCTGATCACCGGCACGCCGGCGTTCTACGACGGCCGACAGGGCGTACAGCGGTTGGCTCCGCTGGCCCAGCGGCTGGCCACCGACTTCACCACCGACCCGCGCTTCGACAACCCGCGTGCCGTGCAGATCAGGCTGCCCGGCTTCACCCAGGAATCACTCATCGGTCTCGGGCTGACCATCCGGGACCTGTACGCGGCCGGATCGGCCGCCGCCGAGCGCGTCAGGGAAGTAGCGGACGATGCATACGTCGCCGACCTGGCCACGGCCGTCGGCGGGGCGCTGGGGGGCAAGGTGGGTGTCGCGCCCCGTCTGTTCCTCAAGAAGCTCGTGGGTGACGTCCTCGATCGCGTCGACCAGTTCGATGACTTCGATCCGCGCAAGCACTACGCACTCACGGTGAATGCCTCGGAGCTGACCGAAGTCGAGCGCAACGCCGCGGCGGCCACCAGCGCCGAGGATGTCGAACTGGATCTTCCATGAGCGACGGGGCGCCCGACCCGATGGATCTGCTTCACCCGGGGCTGGTCCACCACGTCGTGAACACCCTGGGCTGGCCCCGCCTGCGGCCTCTCCAGGAAGAGGCGATCACGCCCCTGACGGACGGCACGGACGCCGTGCTGATCGCACCCACCGCCGGCGGAAAGACCGAGGCTGCCTGCTTCCCCCTGCTGTCGCGCATGGCACAGGAGAAATGGGACGGCACCTCGGTCCTCTATGTGTGTCCGCTGAAGGCGCTGCTCAACAACCTGCTGCCCCGTCTGGAGACGTATACCTCCTGGCTCGGGCGCACGGCGGCGCTGTGGCACGGCGATGTCACCCACTCCCGCCGCAAGCGGATCCTGCGCGAACGACCGGATGTGCTGCTGACGACTCCAGAGTCCCTGGAGGCCATGCTGGTCAGCACGAATGTCGACCATCGGGCGTTCTTCTCCGGGCTGCGGGCGATCGTCGTCGACGAGGTGCACGCGTTCGCGGGCGACGACCGGGGGTGGCATCTGCTGGCCGTGCTGGAACGGTTGGAGCGGGTGGCCGGGCGTCCGGTGCAACGCGTCGGTCTGTCCGCGACCGTGGGTAACCCGCGGGAGCTGCTCACGTGGTTGCAGGGAGCGAAGGCCGAGCAGCGCGCGGCGCGGGTCGTCGCCCCGCACCTTAGGGAGAAGGAACCGAAGCTGCCCCCTCCCGGGGACGTCCAGCTCGACTACGTAGGGTCCCTGACCAATGCCGCGACGGTGATCGCGGCATTGCACAGGGGCGAGAAGCGGCTCGTCTTCTGTGAATCACGCAAGGAGGTCGAGGAACTTGGCTCGGCGCTGCGCGCGAAGGGCGTGACCACCTTTCTGTCCCACGCGTCACTGTCCGCGGACGAGCGGCGGCGGGCGGAGGAAGCCTTCGCAGAGGCCCGCGACTGCGTGATCGTCTCCACCAGCACCTTGGAACTGGGCATCGACGTCGGCGACCTCGACCGGGTCGTCCAGATCGATGCCCCAAGCACCGTGGCCTCGTTCCTGCAGCGTCTCGGCCGCACCGGCCGACGGCCCGGTGCCAGCCGCAACTGCCTGTTCCTGGCCACTGACGACGCCGGACTCCTCACCGCGGCAGCACTGCTGCTGCTCTGGTCAGGCGGCTGGGTGGAGCCGGTCATCGCCCCGCCGGAGCCCCGGCACATCGCCGCGCAGCAGATGCTGGCACTCTGCCTCCAGGAACACCGGGTCGGGGACCGGCTGTGGCAGGACTGGTGGGGAGGTCTCGGTCCTTTCGGTCCTTCCGCCGAGCCGATCATGCGCCACCTGGTCGAGGAGGGCTTCCTGGACCGGGACGGCGAGCTGCTGTTCATCGGACCCGAAGCCGAAAAGCGTTTCGGCTACCGGCACTTCATGGACCTCACCGCAGTCTTCACCGCCGCCCCGGAGTTCACGGTCCTGTCGGGCCGCACCGAAATCGGTACTACAGATCCCGCGCTGCTCACCGACGAGGTCATCGGCCCTCGCCGACTGCTGCTCGCCGGGCGCAGCTGGCAGGTGACGTACATCGACTGGTCGCGCCGCCGCTGCTTCGTCGAACCGGTGGAAGGTGGCGGGCGGGCTCGATGGGGTGGCATCGGACTGACCCGCACCGCGTCGTACGAGCTGACACGGTCGGTCCGCGAAGTACTACTCGGCGCCACCCCGCCGGTCAGGGTCACCCGCCGTGCCGAGAGCGCCCTCGCTCGCGTGCGCGATGAGAGCGCCGAACTGGTGCACCGCGACGGCAGCATCATCATGCGGGGAGGGCACGACACCAATGTGCGGTGGTGGACGTGGGCGGGGCACCGCACCAACGCCACCCTGGCCGCCACCCTCTCCAGCATTGCCGATCCCCTACAGCGTCCTACGAGCACATACATCCGGCTGCGTGAGGACATCACCCCGCAGGAATGGAGAAAGACCACCGCACACGCCGCCGACCACTTGTGCCTCCCGACGGTGGATCCTCGCGCGTTGGCCGGACTGAAGTTCAATGTGGCGCTTCCGCCGCGGTTGGCCGAGGCGACGCTCGCAGCCCGGTTGGCCGATCTGAAGGGTGCCATCGCATCGCTTCGTGAAGCTGTCAGCTTCACGACCAAGTGACGGAAGGGGCGCACTCTCGTGGCCGGGAAGACCTCGCCGCCGTCGGCCGAGTCCCCGGCGAAGCGGGCGGCAGACGAGTCGGGCTGTACGCCGGGTTCTGTTCCCCGGTTCCCTCGCGGGAGCCGGGGCGACGGCCATCCATCTAGGACCGGCGTTGCCGCCGGCCTCGTGCGGTCTACCCGCGGACTCGGGCGGGCAGCCCTCGATCGTCCGCGCAGGGTCACCTTCGAAAAGGCGGCCCCTCTTGACCTTGCTCCGGGTGGGGTTTACCTAGCTGCCTGAGTCACCTCAGGCACTGGTGGTCTCTTACACCACCGTTTCACCCTTACCGAGGACCGAGGTCCCCGGCGGTCTGCTTTCTGTGGCACTGTCCCGCGGGTCACCCCGGGTGGCCGTTAGCCACCACCCTGCCCTGTGGAGCCCGGACGTTCCTCGGGAAGCTCCCCGTCAGGGGGACTCCACGCGGCCGTCCGCCCGGCTCGTCTGCCGTGTCGACCATGGTACCCGGCGGACGTCCCGCTTCGACGCCGCGGCCGTGGCCAGCACCGAGCCCGCCAGGATCAGAGTGAAGGCGACGCCGATGCCGAGGGTCAGCTTCTCGTCCAGGAACAGCGCGCCCGCGGCGACCGCCACCGCCGGGTTGACGTACGTGATCACACCGGCTCGGGTCGGGCCGACCTCCTTGATCAGCTCCAGGAAGGCCACGAACGCGATCGCGGTGCAGACCACTCCCAGGCCGGCGAGTGCTGCCAGGACCTCGCCCGACGGCATGGTGGCGGGCCTGGTCAGGAAGGCCGCGGGGGCGTAGACCACGGCGGCGAACGTCAGGCAGGGGGTGATCAGCTGGAGGGTCGGGACGTCCTTGAGGTACCGGGCCGCTATCAGCGGGGCCGTGGCATAGCCGACGACCGTCACCAGCACCTCGGCCATCGACAGGGCGTCGCCGCCGGTGAGGTGCGGCAGAGTCAGGACGGTGACGCCCGCGAGGCCGAGGGCCAGGCCCGCGATGCGGCGGGCGCCCACCCGCTCCCCCGCGCCGAAGAAGCGGGCCAGGAGGAGGGCGACGATCGGCACGCCCGCGATGAGGAGTCCGGCGGTGGAGCTGGACAGGTGGCGTTCGGCGTCGGTCAGGGTCCACCAGGGGCCGATGATCTCGATGACGGCGAAGGCCAGCATCGGCTTCCAGTGGGTCCGGACGGTACGGCCGAAGCCGCCCTGGCGCAGGGCGAAGGGGAGCAGGAGTGCGGCGCCGAGGGCGCAGCGCGCGAACACCACCATGGACGGGGACAGTTCGTCCACCGCCACCTTGATCATCAGGTAGGGGACGCCCCAGATCACTCCCATGAGGGAGAACAGGAACCAACCGCGTGCAGTCATGGAGTGAGTCTCGGCCCTGTCACCGCCCGGTGTCTTGAACGCTGTTGCGGTACGCGGCCGGGGTCACCCCCAGCACCCGGCGGAACCAGCGGGTGAGGTGCGCCTGGTCGGCGAAGCCGACGAGGCCCGCGACCTCGGCGGGACGCAGTCCGGCTTCCAGCAGGCCGCGGGCCCTGGCCACCCGGTGCTGGGCGAGCCAGGCGTACGGCGGTACGCCCATGGTCGTGCGGAAGGCGCGGAGAAGTTGGTAGCGGGACAGGCCGAGATCGGTGGCGAGGGAGGCCAGGGAGGGGGGTTCCAGCAGTTCGTCGGCGAGGCGGTCGCGTACGGTCCTGGCGATGCCGTCGGCGCCGGTCACGGTGTCGCTCGTCGCCCGGGCCGTGGAGTGGCGGCGGGCCAGGGCCGTGAGCAGCCAGGGCAGCCGGGACTCGGCTTCCAGGGGGTCGGGGCAGGCGCTGATGTCGGTGTGGGCGGCGCGCAGGGCCGCCGCCAGTTCCGGGTCGTGCAGGACGGGGTCGCGGAAGTGCGGGAGGCCGCCGAGGGTGCCGTCGGCCAGGAGGGCCGGTCCGGCGTAGAGGGCCTGGTAGGCGTAGCCGTCGCAGGCGGCCGGGCCGCCGGTGTGCATCTCGCCGGGCTCCAGGACGACGATCGAGCCGGGGTAGGAGTGGATGTGCCCGCCCCGGTAGGCGATGACCTCCGAGCCGCCGACCGTGACGCCGACGGTGAACTCGTCGTGGGCGTGGGGTGCGTAGACGTGCTGGTCGAAGTGGGCGGTGAGGAGGTCGAGGGACGGGCCGGCACGGCCGAGTCGTGCCCTCGTCCATCGCGCCTGCTCTCGTATCCCCATGTGGCCCACCCCCGCCCACAGGGGATCAGAGGAGGTCGGCCGTGTCCAGGTCGAAGGCGAACGGTTCGGGAAGCGTGACGGGCTTGCCGAAGGGGCGGGCGCAGTGCTCGCGGTAGTCGTCTTCCTTCGGCTCGCTGAACACCGTGACCTGAGCCGTGTCCCGGTCGACGAGCAGGTAGAGCGGGATGCCCGCGCGGGCGTAGCAGCGGCGCTTGGCCTCGCGGTCGGCCTGCGGCTTGGTGGAGGTCACCTCCATCACCATGGCGACGCCGTCGCAGGGCATCCAGGAGCCGACTCCGCCGAACAAGTCGAGCCGGAGGGGGCCGAAGGTGACGTCGGGAACCAAGTGGTTCTTGGGGCAGGCGCCGCCGCGTGTCAGCTTCAGCCCTTTGTTCCCGGAGAAGTCCATGTCGGTCCGGGACTGCTTGATCACCTGCCTCACGATCCTGCTGATGTACTTCTCGTGATCCCCGTCCGGCGGCGGCGTCACAACGATCTCCCCCTCGATCAGCTCGGCCCGGAAACCCTCCGGGGTGTCCAGGGCGAGAAACCCCTCCAGCAGGACCTCTTCCTGCGAGAGCGGCTCGTGGGCCATGGCAGTCATGTCACGCCCCTCCTTCTGTCGCTCGCCAGACTGGGACATCGCCGAACCACCCGTCCGTGAGATCGGGAACCGTTCCCTCGATCGTGGCACACGATCACGGCCCCCGTCAGAAGGCCGGACGGCTCGCTTGACCCTGCCGCAGCGTCAACGTCTTCACTGGTGGCATGCGGATCGGAGAACTCGCCGCCGTCGTCGGCGTCACCACGCGGGCCGTGCGGCACTACCACCATCTGGGGCTGTTGCCCGAGCCCGAGCGGCGGGCCAACGGGTATCGGGAGTACGGGTTGCGGCATGCCGTCGTGCTGGCGCGGATCCGGCGGCTGACCGAGCTGGGGCTGGGGCTCGCGGAGGTGCGGGACGTGCTCGCGGACGACGCCGGGAAGGACCTCGTCGAGGTGCTGACCGAGCTGGACGAGGATCTGGCGCGGCAGGCGGAGGCGCTCCGGGAGCGGCGGGCGCGGGTGCGGACGCTGCTGGACGCGGGGGGGGGGGTGCCCGCCGAGGGGCCCGTGTCGCCGGAGCTGGCCGCGCTGTTCGCCGGGACCGCGCATCTGTCGGACTCGCCGATGGCAGCCAAGGACCGCGAGATCATCGCGTTCCTGGAGACCGCCATGCCGGCGGAGGCCCGGGAGCAGCTGGTGTCCTCGATCGGGGAGGCGCTGGGGAGCCCGGGGGCCGTGGCGCGGGCCGGTGAGGCCTACGCGCTGCTCGACGCGCTCGCCGGTGCCGACGCCGGTGACCCGCGCGTCGACGAGGCGGCCCGGGCGCTCGCCGACTGCATCCCGCCGGGGCTGTTCCCGGAGGCCGGGGAGATCGACCAGGGCGACAGTTTCCTGCGCGCGTTCTACGACGACCTTCCCGCGGCCCAGGCAGAGGCCGTCCGCCGTGCGCTGCGGATCCTCGCCGAGGAGCGGTGATGAGGATCGGGTGGCTGCTGGTGCGGCACGAGGTGCGGTTGCTGGCGAGTCTCGCCCTGTGGGTGGCTCGGCGTACCCACGGGGCGGGCGGGGGCCGGGCCTTCGGGTACGCGGGCGGGCAGGGGGCGATGATGGCCGGGTTCGGCTTCGTGTGCCTGGTCGAGACGGTGGCGATGTCCGTGCTGCTGCGGGACTGGCCCGCCGTGCACGCGGCGGTTCTCTTCCTGGACGTGTACACGGTCGTGTTCGTCGTCGCGCTGCACGCCTCGTCCGTCGTGCGTCCGCACGTGCTGGATGCGGACCGCGGCTCGCTGCGGATCCGGCGGTACGTCCATGTCGACCTGTGCGTGCCGCTGGAGCGGATCGCCTCCGTGCGGCGTGAGCTGCGGATGACCCACGAGCGGGCCGACGGCGAGCTGAACGTCGAGGTCGGCTCGCAGACCACCGTCACGCTGGAACTGACGGAGCCGGTCACGCACGTCACCTTCTTCGGGCGGCGCCGCGAGGTGCGGGTCGTCCGCTTCCACGCCGACGACGCCGACGGGCTCGTGCGCGCCCTTGGCCGGGCGTGCGTCTGAGCTCCCCGTACGCCCCCGTACGCTGTCGGCGGAGTTCGATCGAAGGAGTACGCGTGCTTGTCCTGCTGCCGCCGTCCGAAGGAAAGGCATCGTCCGGTCGTGGTGCGCCGCTGAAGCCGGAGTCGCTGTCGCTGCCGGGGCTGACCGCCGCCCGGGAGGCCGTGCTCGGCGAGCTGGTCGAGCTGTGCGCCGGCGACGAGGACAAGGCGCGTGAGGTGCTGGGGCTGAGCGAGGGGCTGCGGGGCGAGGTCGCGAAGAACGCGGAGCTGCGGACCGCTGGCGCCCGGCCGGCCGGGGAGATCTACACCGGCGTGCTCTACGACGCCCTGGATCTGGCGAGCCTGGACACCGCCGCCAAGCGGCGTGCCGCGCGCTCGCTGCTCGTGTTCTCCGGGCTGTGGGGTGCCGTGCGGGTGACGGACCGGATTCCGTCCTACCGGTGCTCGATGGGCGTGAAGCTGCCGGGCCTCGGGGCGCTGGGCGCGCACTGGCGTACGCCGATGGCGTCGGTGCTGCCGGAGGTGGCCGGGGGCGGGCTGGTGCTGGATCTGCGGTCCGCCGCGTACGCCGCCGCCTGGAAGCCGAAGGGCGAGGTCGCCGGGCGCACTGCGTCGGTGCGGGTGCTGCACGCGCCCACGCGGAAGGTGGTCAGCCACTTCAACAAGGCGACGAAGGGGCGGATCGTGCGCGGCCTGCTGACCTCCGGGGCCGACCCGAAGGGACCGGCCGAGCTGGTGGCGGCGCTCCGGGATCTCGGGTACCTCGTGGAGGCGCAGGCTCCGGCGAAGTCGGGGCAGGCGTGGTCGCTGGATGTGCTGGTGGACGAGGTCCACTAGCGGGCATTGCAGAGAGTGCAACGCGCTTTGCGCGACTTGCACGCCGACGGCAGGATGACGCCATGGCCTCCCCTGCCCTGCCCGCCTCCGTGCTGGACCTCGCGCCCGTCGTCCCTGTCGTCGTCATCGAGGATGCCGGCGACGCCGTACCGCTGGCGCGGGCGCTGGTCGCGGGCGGGCTGCCCGCGATCGAGGTGACGCTGCGGACGCCCGTGGCCCTGGCGGCGATCCGGGAGATCGCGCGGGAGGTGCCCGGGGCCGTGGTCGGGGCCGGGACGGTGATCCGTCCCGGGCAGGTCGCGGAGGCGGTGGCCGCGGGCTCCCGCTTCCTGGTCGGTCCCGGCTGGACGGGCCTCCTGCTGGAGGCGATGCGGGCCTCCGGGGTGCCGTTCCTGCCGGGGGTGTCGACCGCGTCCGAGGTCGTGGCGCTGCTGGAGCGCGGGGTACGGGAGATGAAGTTCTTCCCGGCGCAGGCCGCGGGCGGCACGGCGTATCTGAAGTCGCTGTCGGGGCCGCTCCCCCAGGCCCGGTTCTGCCCCACGGGCGGGATCGGCCCGGACTCGGCCCCGGACTATCTGGCCCTGCCCAACGTGGGCTGTGTGGGCGGGAGCTGGATGCTGCCGCAGGATGCCGTTGCGGCTCGCGACTGGGGCCGAGTCGAGGCGCTGGCCCGTGCCGCGGCGGCGCTCAGCGCAGGTGGGACGTGTCGTTGAGGAGGCGGACGCTGGCGTTGCCGTCCGCGTAGTACGCGACCACCGAGAAGGACGCGGCCGACAGCTCCATGCGGAACAGGGACTCCGGCGGGGCGCCCAGGGCGAGCCGGACGAGGGTCTTGATCGGGGTCACGTGCGTGACGAGCAGGACCGTTCGGCCCGCGTGGGCCGCGACCAGCTTGTCGCGGGTGGCGGCGAGCCGGGTGGCCGTCGCCACGAAGCTCTCGCCGCCGCCGGTGGGTTCGGCGTCCGGGGAGGCCAGCCAGGCGTTCAGGTCGTCGGGGTGGCGCTCGCGCACCTCGGCGAAGGTGAGTCCCTCCCAGGCGCCGAAGTCGGTCTCGCGCAGGCCGTCGTCGATGCCGACGTCGAGCCCGAGCCGGGCGGCGACGATCCCGGCGGTCTCCCGCGTCCGGGCGAGCGGCGACGACACGACGGCCTGGATGGTGCCCCGCCGGGCCAGCATCGCGGCGGCCCGTTCGGCCTGCTCCCGGCCGGTGTCGGAGAGGGAGGGGTCGGTTCCCCCACTGCCGGAGAACCGCTTCTGGGGCGTCAACGGCGTCTCGCCGTGCCGGAGCAGGACGAAGGTGGCGGGGGCACCCATGTCGGCGGGGGCCCATCCGGGCGCGGCGACGGCCTGGGCGGCCCGGACGTCGGCGTCGGCGTTCTCGGCGGGTGCCCCGGCCTTCGCGACGCGGGCGTCGGAGGCGGCTTCGGCGGCAGGGGTGTCCGTCTTCACGGCGCGGCCGTCGGCGGGACCCTCGGCCTCAGCAACACGGCCGCCAGCGAGAGCCTCGGCTTTGGCAACACGGCCGCCGGCGGAACCCCCGGCCTCAGCAACACCACCGCCAGCGAGAGCCTCGGCTCTGGCAACACGGCCGCCGGCAGAACCCCCGGCCTCAGCAACACCACCGCCAGCAGAACCCCCGGCCTCAGCAACACCACCGCCAGCGGAACCCCCGGCCTCAGCAGCAGGACCGTCGGCGACGGCTCCGGCCTCAGCAGCAGGACCGTCGGCGACGGCTCCGGCCTCAGCAGCAGGACCGTCGGCGACGGCTCTGGCGGCGCCGCCACCCGCGACGGCCCCCGCGGCAAAGGCGTCCGCCGTCACGGCGTGACCACTGGCGGCAGACCCGGCCTTCACAGCACGGGCATCGGCCTCGGCCCCCGCAATGCCCCCCTTCGCGACGGCCTGCGCGGCACGTGCATCGACGGCAGCCTCCGCCGGGCGAACGGCAGCCCCGGTCCCGCCGGGCTCCGCGTCCGCCTCAGCCTGCGTCGCGGCAGTCCGCACCGCGTCGCCGCCGCCCGACGGGCTGGTCGCCCCGTGGGCGTAAGGCGGCACGGCGTCCGCACCCGGGCCGGCCGGCGCGGCGGCGGCGCGGCCCGCCGCCAGGGCCCCGCGTACCCGCGCCGCACCCGCCACCGCGTCACCGGGCGGGCCGGAGGGCGCGGCCGCCTCGGCACTCACGGCGCGCCTGGCACTCCCGGCAGCCGCGTCCGGCTCCGCCGTCGACGCCGCCTCCGACCACCGCTCGCCCCGGGCCCCCGCGTCCATCGCCTCGTTGGCCAGCCGGTCCGCGTGCTTGTTCTGTGCCCTCGGCATCCACTCGTACGTGACCTGCCCGGGTGGGAAGACCCGGGCCGCCTGCGTCGCCAGTGGCTTCATGTCGGGGTGCTTGATCTTCCAGCGGCCCGACATCTGCTCGACGACGAGCTTGGAGTCCATCCGGACGTGAACCGTCGCGGCCGGGTCCAGTTCCCGGGCGGCGCGCAGGCCGGCGAGGAGGCCGCGGTACTCGGCGACGTTGTTCGTGGCGACGCCGATGTACTCGGCGGCCTCCCGCAGCGTCTCCCCCGTCGCCGCGTCGCTGACCACGGCCCCGTAGCCCGCGGGCCCCGGGTTGCCCCGCGACCCGCCGTCGGCCTCGACGATGAACTCCCGCACCGGAAGGGCTCCCAGCGACCTAGATACCGGACTCGGACGTGCGCACCAGGATGCGGCGGCAGTTCTCGCAGCGGATCACCGTGTCGGGCGCCGCCCTGCGGATCTCGGCCAGCTCGGTGATGGCGAGCTCCTGCCGGCAGCCCTGGCAGCTGCGCGCGTACAGCTTCGCCGCGCCGACGCCGCCCTGCTGGCCGCGCAGCTTGTCGTAGAGCTTCAGCAGATCGGCCGGGATCGAGCCGGCGATGACCTCGCGCTCCTTGGTGACCGTGGCGACCTCGCCGTCGATCTGCTCGAAGGCCGCGTCGCGGCGCGCGGTCGCGTCGTCGATCTTCGACTGGACGGAGGTGACACGCTCGGTCAGCTCCGCGACCCGCTCCTGGGCGGACTCGCGCCGCTCCATGACCTCCAGCACCACGTCCTCCAGATCACCCTGCCGCTTGGCGAGGGAGGTGATCTCGCGCTGGAGGTTCTCCAGGTCCTTGGGGGAGGTGACGGCGCCCGAGTCGAGGCGCTGCTGGTCGCGGGCGGCGCGCTGGCGCACCTGGTCCACGTCCTGCTCGGCCTTGGTCTGCTCGCGGGCGGTGTCGCTCTCCTCGGTCTGCGCGGCCACGAGCAGGTCGCGCAGCTGGGTGTGGTCCTTGGTCAGCGATTCGATCTCGGCGTGCTCGGGCAGCGACTTGCGCCTGTGCGCGAGCTGCTGGAGGCGGACGTCGAGGTCCTGGACGTCGAGGAGTCGGATCTGGTCGGCGGGCGCGGCGTTCAGTTCGGGGCTCCAAGGGGGTCGGAAGTGGCAGAGGCCGCGTGCGCGGTCCAGGGGTCGGTGACCGTTTTCGAGACGTGGACGCGCAGGTCCCATCCGTGTCGGTCGGAGATCTCGTCGAGCTGGCTCGCGGCCAGCTCGCACCAAGGCCACTCGGTGGCCCAGTGCGCCGCGTCGAGCAGCGCGAGGGCGCTGTGGGCGCGGGCCTCCGACACCGGGTGGTGGCGCAGGTCCGCGGTGAGGAAGGCGTCGACGCCGGCCGCGCGTACGTGGTCGAAGAGGCTGTCGCCGGAGCCGCCGCTGACGGCGACGGTGCGCACGAGGGCCTCGGGGTCGCCGGCGACGCGGATGCCCTGCGCGGTGGCGGGCAGCCGCTCGGCGGCGCGGGCGGCGAACTCGCGGACGGTCAGCGGGTGGTCCAGCGCGCAGAGCCGGCCGAGGCCGCGGCGGCCCTCGGGGTCGGTGGGGTCGGGCACGAGCGGCCCGGTGACGCGCAGGTCGAGCGCGCCGGCGAGGGCGTCGGAGACACCCGGGTCGGCGGTGTCGGCGTTGGTGTGGGCGACGTGCAGCGCGATGTCGTTCTTGATGAGGGTGTGGACGACACGGCCCTTGAAGTGCGTCGCCGCGACCGTCGTCGTGCCGCGCAGGTAGAGCGGGTGGTGGGTGACGAGCAGGTCGGCGCCCAGTTTCACCGCCTCGTCGACGATCTCCTGGACCGGGTCGACGGCGAACAGGACCCGGGTGACCTCCTGGTCCGGGTCGCCCGCGACGGTGCCGACCGCGTCCCAGGACTCGGCCCGCTCGGCGGGCCACAGGCTCTCCAGCGCGGCGATGACTTCAGACAGACGGGGCACGGGAGCAAGGCTACCCGCCTGATCTGTGGCGTTGCACCGCCACCGCCCGCTCCCGGCACCTCTCGCCCCGCTCAGCACAATCGCCCCCTTTTCCTCAGGCGAATCGTTCCTGGAACACCCTTATGTGTGAAGTCTGCTGCCGAGGAATTCCCCGCCCGTGCGTGCGAAACCTACGTTCGTCACTGGAGGTGACCGAACGATGACGGCCTGTGCGATCGAGCCTTCGGCGGGACACGAGGACGACGAGGACGAGGACGGGTCCCGGCCGGCAGGCTGCGCGCTCACCGCGGACGGTGCCTACGGCGCGCGTCTCGCGTCGGCCGGCGACTCCTGGTTCCCGGAGCGCTGGACCCTGGACGGCCATGAGCCGTACGCGGTGCCCCTGCCGCGCAACCAGCCGGAGGAGCCCGGAACGGAGGTGCAGCCGATGGGCGACGGCCGGGTCCTCATCCACCGGGTGGTGGCCGGGCGGCACGCCTTCGCGCTGCTGTACCCGACCGGGCCCGGCACCGGTGAGCTGCCCCTGGGCGCGGTCGAGTGCCGGGACGGGACCGCCCGGCTGCGGCTGCTGCCGCCCGCCCCGGGCGGCGAGCGGGCCTACGCCCTCGCCGTCGGGCCGCGTACGACGTCGGTGTGGCTGGTGGCGGGCGGCGCCTTCGGGCCCGAGCGGCTGGCCGAACTGCCCGGCCGCTGTTCGGGAGGGGTCTGGCTGGACCGGACGGCACGGCTGCTGGCGCTGGACCGGGAGACCGGCGGCCGTGTCAAGACCGTCGTGGTGGACCTGGAGTGCGGGGAGGTGTCGCCGCTGCTGCAGATCGCGGCCGAGAGCGATGACCGGCTGCTGCTCGCCGACCACGACAGCGGGCTGCTGATCGTCCGCTCGGACGCGCCCTCGCCGGGGCAGGGCCGGCTGGGCTGGGGCGTCCTCGGCAGCACACTGCCGGTGCGCTTCCCGGAGTGCCTGCGGGTGCGGGACTGCTCCGTCACGCCGTTCGCGATCCAGCCTGGGCAGGTGCTGACGCCGGAGAGCTGCGCGGTGGCGCTGCGGGTGGACGGGCCGCGGGGCAGCTGGGTCGGGGTCTGGCGGCCCGCCGAGCGGCGGGTGCACCATCTCCGGGCGCCCGAGGGGTGGTTGGCGGGCACGGGCCTGTGGACGCCGGAGGGGGTGCTGCGGCTGCCGTACGCGACGGAGGCCGTGCCGTGCGGTGTGGCGCGGGTGAGTCCGCCACCGGCCGCCGAGCAGGAGCCCGGGGCCGCTTCGGCGCCGCATCAGGAACCGGAGCCACCGACCCCGGTTCCGGAGCGCTCCGGGCAGCCCGCGGAGCCCGGACCGCCTGCCCCGCCGACCCGGCCCGCCGAGCCCGCGACGCCCTCGGCTCCCCGGCCGGTGCCCCTTCAGGAAGCGCCGTTGGGACGCCTTGTAACGAACTAGTGCCGGTTGGCGTGGCCGCCTGGATCCGAGGTCAGGGGTGCCGGTTAGACTCACCCGGCTGTAAAAAAGATCATGTTGACGGGGTGAATTCCACCGATGAGTGACGCCAGCACGAAACAGTCGCGTGATGCCGACGTCCAGCAGACCTCCTCCGGCCCCGGCCGGCACCGTGGTGAGGTCTCCACGCAGGACAGTGAGGCGACTCCGCGCGGACGCCACCGCAAGCCGGTGGCGGAGACCGAGCAGGCCGTGACCGCGGCCTGACGGCACGCCGGTTCACCGGACGGCGAACGGCCCTTCCCGCCACAAGCGGGGAGGGCCGTTCCCTGTCCTTCTCCCTGTCTTACTCCCTGTCCTTCACCCGCGTCTCAGCCCCAGCACCTCAGCCGCCGCGAAGGTCTCGCCCGCCGGCCGGTCCGCGTAGTACGGCCCGAGGACGGCCTCCAGTTCGTCGTACGTGAAGGTGTCCTGCTTGCTGTCGAACCTGGCGGCGACGCGCGGCCGTTCGACGACGGCGACCATCCCGCCGTGCACCACGAGGAGCTGCCCGTTGACATGGGCGGCGGCGGGCGAGGCCAGATAGCCGACCAGCGGGGCGACGTGCTCGGGGGCGAGCGGGTCGAGGCCGGTGCCGGAGGGCTGCTCGACGCCCGCGAAGACGTCCTCGGTCATCCTGGTGCGGGCGCGGGGGCAGATGGCGTTGGCGGTGACGCCGTACTTGCCGAGGGCCAGGGCGGTGGAGGTGGTGAGGCCGACGATGCCGCCCTTGGCCGCCGCGTAGTTGGGCTGCCCGGCGGAACCGGCGAGGAACGCCTCCGAGGAGGTGTTCACGATCCGTCCGTACACCGGCTCCCCGGCCCGCTTGGAGCGCTCCCGCCAGTGCGCGGCGGCGAACCGGGTGGTGTTGAAGTGACCTTTGAGGTGCACGCGGAGGACGGAGTCCCACTCCTCCTCGGCCATCGAGAAGACCATGCGGTCGCGCAGGATGCCCGCGTTGTTGACGAGGACGTCGAGCCTGCCGAACGCGGCGACGGCCGACTCGACGAGCGTGCGCGCCTGTTCGAAGTCGGAGACGTCCCCGGTGTGCGCGAGGGCGGTGCCGCCCGCCGCGCGGATCTCGGCGGCGACCTCCTCGGCGGGCCCCGCGGACGCCTCGCCCGTGCCGTCGCGGCCGGGTTGTCCGTAGTCGTTGACGACAACGGCGGCACCGAGCCGGGCGAGTTCCAGCGCCTCGGCCCGGCCGAGCCCGCGGCCCGCGCCCGTGACGATCGCGGACAGTCCCTGGAGCGGCAGCAGCGGCATGGGTCGCGTCCTCACATCTCGATGCACGTGCGCAGGGCGGTCCCGGTCCGCATCTGGTCGAGGGCCTCGTTGACGTCGGCGAACGGGACCCGGTGGGTGATCAGGCCGGTCAGGTCGATGCGGCCCGCGCGCCACAGGGCGATGGTGCGTTCGTAGGAGCGCAGCACGTCACCGCCGCCGTACAGGGAGGGCAGGATCCGCTTCTCGTCGAAGAACAGCTCGAACATGTTGAGCTGGAGGAAGTCGTCCATGGCTCCGGCGCCGACCACCACGAGAGTGCCGCCGCGCCGGGTGTTGTCGTACGCGGTGCGCGCCGTGGCGGACTTGCCGACGACCTCGAAGACGTGGTCGAAGCCCTCGCCGGCGGTGATCTGCTGTTGGGCGTCGGGCAGTTCCTCGGGGGAGACGGCCCGGGTGGCGCCGAAGCGGAGGGCCGCCTCCCGGCGCGAAGGCACGGGGTCCACGGCGACGATCTCCGCGGCGCCCCGGAGCCGGGCGCCCTGGATCACGGAGATGCCGACGCCCCCGCAGCCGATGACCGCCACCGACGAACCGGCCTCCAGGTCCGCCGTGTTGAGCGCGGCGCCGAGACCGGTGGTCACCCCGCAGCCGATGAGGGCGGCGATGTCGAAGGGCACGTCGTCGGGTATCGGCACCGCGCAGCCGGCGTCGACGACGACCTCCTCGGTGAAGGTGCCGGTGCCGGCGAAGCCGAAGACGTCCCCGCCGGGGCGCTTGAAGTTGGGTGTGCCCGCGTTCATGAACCCGGCCAGGCACAGCTCGGTCTGGCCGCGCTTGCAGGCGGGGCAGGAGCCGCAGGCGGGCAGCCAGCACACGACGACCCGGTCACCAACCCTCAGATGACGCACGCCCTCGCCGACTTCGAGGATCTCCCCCGCCCCCTCGTGCCCGGGGACGAAGGGCGCGGGCTGCGGGAGCACCCCGCTCATAGCGGACAGGTCCGAGTGGCACAGCCCCGTGGCGCGCACCCGGATCCTCACCTTGCCCGGCCCGAACCCCACCGCCTCGACGTCGTCGAGGACCTCCAGTTTGTCCTGGCCGATCTCGTGCAGTACGGCTGCGCGCATGGTGCGGGCTCCCCTCGTACGGCGTTCTGGCGTCAGGTGTGTTCGACGACGGTGTCGGCGAGGACGGGCGCGTCGGCTCGCTCCACGGCGCCGACGGCGACCCGGGTGGATCCGGGTGTGTGCCACATGCGGATCCGCAGGGTCTCCCCCGGGTACACGACCCCGGCGAAGCGGGTGGCGTAGGACCGCACCCGCGTCACGTCCCCGCCGAGCAGCGTGTCGACGACCGCCTTGAGCGCGATGCCGTAGGTGCACAGGCCGTGCAGGATGGGCCGTTCGAATCCGGCGACCTTGGCGAACTCCGGGTCGGCGTGCAGGGGGTTCCAGTCGCCGGAGAGGCGGTAGAGCAGGGCCTGGTCGTCGCGAATCGGCCGCTCCACGGTCCGGTCGGGTTCGCCGGTGGGGGGTTCCAGGCGGGCGGAGGGGCCGCGGTCGCCGCCCCAGCCGCCCTCGCCGCGGATGAAGATCTGGGCGTCGTTGGTCCACAACGGACCCTCGGTGTCGGCGACTTCGGTGCGCAGCACGAGGACGGCCGCCGTGCCCTTGTCGTACACGGCGGCGATCCGGTGGGTGGCGGTGGCGGTGCCCGTCGCCGGGATGGGCCGGTGGACGAGGAGGCTCTGGCCGCCGTGCAGGACGCGGGCCAGTTCGACCTCGATGCCGGGCATGGACAGGCCGCCGGTCACGCCGGGTTTGCCGGCGCCCGCGACGGTGGCGAAGCTCGGCAGGACGTGCAGCCGGGACTCCAGGGTGTAGCGCAGCTCGTCGGGGTCGGTGGCGGGGCTGCCCGCGCCGATGCCGAGGTGGTAGAGCTGCACGTCCTTGTGGTCCCAGGAGATCTCGCCGGTCCGGGGTCCGGCGGCGAGCGCCTTGGCTGCGTCGATGGGCATGGGGCTCCTGATCGCCGGAGGAAGGACCTCGGTACGGCCGTCCGCACCGTCGTCCGCACCGAGGCCGTCTGGGGCCGGACCGGGACGCGAACTGAAACGCGTTCCAGTCCCGCGCCCTCTGTATAGCCGAGGCCCCGGCACTTGTGAAGGCTCCTGACACTGTGTCAGGCCGGCGTGGCAGTGGCCTTCGTCGCGCCGGAGTGCGTGCGTGTGGTGCCGGTTCGAGGCGACCCGGTCGTGCTGCCGTGGCCGCTGATGGCGAGGGGCCTGTTCACCCGCAACGGCAGGGAAGCCCTCCGCGAGGCCCGCCGCCAGGGTCGGCTCCGAGCGTCATACCCGCTGGAACAACGCCGTCCAGAGGAAGGACTTCCCGAAGTACTCGGACCCCTCCGGCTCGTCGCGCATCCGCCGCAGTTCGAGCTCGGTCAGGCCGGAGAAGATCTCCCGCAACGCCTCGGGCGTGTACGCGAGGCCGCCCCGCAGCCCGGCCCCCTCGCGGTAGAAGTCGGCGTCGGACAGCTCCGACCCCATCCCGCCGGCCCCGGCGGCGAAGCACGTGAGGCCGAAGAGGCCCCCGGGTGCCAGGAGTTGCTCCAGGAGGGCGAGATAGCTGACCCGGCGGTGCGGCGGCAGATGGTGGAAGCAGCCGGAGTCGTAGACGAGGTCGTACGGGCCGGTGAGATCCCGGCCGGCGAGCGCGAACGCGTCCCCGCAGTGGAAGCGCACGTTCTCGGCCCCCGTCTCACGGGCCCGCTCCCCGGCCCAGTCGACGGCCGTCGAGGACAGGTCGACCGCGTCGACGTCGAAGCCCCGCGCCGCCAGGTACAAGGCGTTGCGCCCCGGCCCGCATCCCAGATCCAGCGCCCGGCCCCCGCGCAGCGACCCCCGCTCCACGGCGGCCACCAGGCTCTCGTCCGGCCGCGCCACGAAGAACGGCACCGGCCGGGAGCGGTCGGCGTAGAAGTCGTCCCACCAGTCGGCACCGCGCCCGCTCCACCGATCGGCCTCGGGTGCGAACAGGCCGTCGAGCAGGGCGAGTGCGTCGTCGACGGTGCGTATGTTCCGGTCCATCCGGTCCCCCTTCCGCGTCCCTCGAAGGTAGGCCCAGATACGCTGAAAGGCCAGGTCAGGGCGGGTCGGTGGGCATCAGCGGGAGGCCGTGCGCGGGCCGCCGCGGGGCGGGGAGGCACCCCGGGGTCGGGTCGCCCCGCCCCCGGGGCGAAAAAGCGGCGGCACACGCGTGGCGGGTCGTCACGCCCCTGTTCCGGGCCACGCCTGCCGCACTGTTTTCAGGCGGCGGCCTCCCGCTCCCGCGCCGTCCGCGGCAGCCACACCCACATCAGCGCGACCCCGGCCGTCAGCACCACGGTCCCCACCCGGAACGCCAGTGCGTAGCCCTCCGTCAGGGCCCGCGGAGTCGCGCTGCCCGCCGACTCGGCCGCCGCCAGCGTGGACAGGACCGCCAGGCCCAGGGAACCGCCCATCGTGCGGGACGTGTTGACGAGACCGGAGACCAGGCCCGCCTCCCCGGGGGCGGCACCGGACGTGGCCAGGGAGGCGAGCGGGGTCGCGGCCAGGCCCGCGCCGAGCATCATGAGGACGCCGGGGACGAGGATCACCGTGGCGTAGGAACCGTCGGGCGTCATCGTGGACTGCCAGGCGAACCCGGCCACGGCGACCAGGGTTCCGAGCACGGCGACGTTGCGCGGGCCGACCGGCCGCATCAGGCGGGGCGCGATCTTGGAGCCGAGGATGACGGCGACGGAGCTCGGGACCAGGGCGAGGCCGGCCTCCAGCGGGGTGTAGCCGAGGACGTTCTGCGCGTAGAGGGTCATGAAGAACCACATGCAGAACATCGCCGAACCGCACAGGAACATCGAGACGTTCGCCGAGGAGACCGAGCGGATGCGCAGGAGGCCGAGCGGCATCAGCGGACTCGCCGTGCGGGCCTCGACCGCGAGGAACGCCCCGAGCAGGGCCGGCCCGGCGAGCAGCGGCACCAGGGTGGCCGGCGCCGTCCAGCCCGCCGCCTCCGTCTGGGAGATGCCGTAGGCCAGCGTGGCCAGGCCGGCCGTGACGAGCAGCGCGCCGGGCAGGTCGAGGCGCCGGCCGTCCCCGGCCCGGCCCTCGGTGAGGAACCAGGCGGCGGCGCACAGCACCACGGCCCCGACGGGCACGTTGATCAGCAGCACCCAGCGCCAGGAGAGCGTCTCCACCAGCAGCCCGCCGACCAGGCCGCCCGCCGCGCCGCCGCCGGCCCCGACCGCGGTCCAGGTCCCGATGGCCCGGGCCCGGGCCGCCCCTTCGGGCACGGAAGCGGTGAGGATCGTCAGCGTCGAAGGCGCCAGCACTGCCGCGCCCAGCCCCTGGACGGCCCGCGCCACCAGCAGCTGCCAGTCGTCCTGCGCCAGGCCGCCGGCCGCCGAGGCCAGGGTGAACAGGCCGAGCCCGACGAGGAACATCCGCTTGCGGCCGTAGAGGTCTCCGGCCCGGCCGCCGAGCAGCATGAACCCGGCGAAGGCGATGGCGTAGGCGTTCACGACCCACTGCAGGCCCTGCTCGCTGAGCCCGAGCCCGGTCCGCATGGACGGCAGGGCCACGTTGACGACCGACACGTCCAGTACGACGAGGAACTGCCCGGCGCAGGTCAGCGTCACCACCAGCCAGGTGGGAGGCGCGCTGCGGCGGGGCGTACGGGTCATTTCGGCGGCTTCGAGCATGAGTGTCATGCTCTCAACCACTCCAAGCTCCGTGCATCGGGATTTCGCCCGGCCCGGCCTCGGTCCCGAGTCCTAGGGCTTTCGCAATCCCAAGGAAAGGTCAAGTTTTCGTTAGGGTGCCGAAGCAACGGAATAGTTGCCTCGACATACAAGGTTCCCACTCCACGTAACCCGACGCTCCCGGCCTGGAGGCCCTCCTCACATGACGCAGACGACGACAGACCGCCCGGCCGGCAGAGCGAGCGGGGCCGTGGTCCCGGTGCTCGCCTTCGCGGGCATCGTTGTCGCGGTGATGCAGACCCTGCTCGTTCCGGTGATCAAGGATCTGCCGCAACTGCTGGACACCTCCCCCAGCAACGCCACCTGGGTCCTCACCTCGACCCTCCTCTCGGGCGCGGTCGCCACCCCCATCATGGGCCGCCTCGGCGACCTCTACGGCAAGCGCCGCATGCTGATCCTCAGCCTGGCCGTGATGGTCGTCGGCGCCCTGGTCAGCGCGCTCACCAGCGATCTGCTGCTCATGATCACCGGCCGTACGCTCCAGGGCTTCGCGATGGGCGCCATCCCGCTCGGCATCGGCCTGATGCGCGACATGCTGCCCCGCGAGAAGCTCGGCTCGGCGATGGCGCTGATGAGCTCCTCCATAGGCGTCGGCGGCGGCCTCGCCCTGCCCGCCGCCGCCCTGGTCGCCCAGCACAGCGACTGGCACGCCCTCTACTACGGTGCCGCCGGCCTCGGCCTGCTCGCGATCGCCCTCACCCTCCTCGTCGTACCGGAGTCCCCGGTGCGCGCCGAGGGCACCTTCGACCTGCCGGGAGCGCTCGGCCTGTCCGCCGGGCTCGTGCTGTTCCTGCTGCCGATCACCAAGGGCAGCGACTGGGGCTGGGCCTCCGGCACCACGCTCGGCCTGTTCGCCGCCTCGGCGGTGGTGCTCCTGCTGTGGGGCGTGATGGAGCTGCGCCTGAAGGCCCCGCTGGTCGACCTGCGCACCACGGCCCGTCCCGCCGTCCTCTTCACCAACCTCGCCTCGATCATGGTCGGCGTCTCCTTCTACGTCGTCTCCCTGGTCCTGCCCCAGCTGCTCCAGCTCCCGAAGTCCACCGGCTACGGCCTCGGCCAGTCGATGGTCGTCGCGGGTCTGCTCGTCGCGCCGCTCGGCCTGACGATGATGTTCACGGCGCCCGTCTACGCGCGGCTGTCCGCGAAGTACGGTCCCAAGGTCACCCTGATCCTCGGCCTGCTGATCATCGCGATCGGCTACGGCGCCGGTCTCGGGCTGATGAGCGCCGCCTGGCAGAGCCTGGTCATCTCCGTTCTGCTGGGCGCGGGCATCGGTCTCGCCTACTCCTCGCTGCCCGCGCTGATCGTGGGCGCGGTCCCGGCGTCGGAGACGGGTGCGGCCAACGGCCTCAACACGCTGATGCGCTCCATCGGTACGTCGGTGTCGAGCGCCGTGATCGGCATGGTGCTGGCGAACACCGCGAACAACGTCGGCGGCGTCGAGATCCCGACCATGCACGGCTTCCGGGTGTCCTTCCTGATCGCGACGGGTGCGGTGGCCGTGGGCCTGCTCCTGGCGCTGTTCCTGCCGGGCCGACGGCCGTCGGAGAAGCCGCAGTTGCGTGCGAGCAGCGAGGAGGACGCGGCGCTGGAGCGCGCCGAGCGGGTCCTGCGCGGTTTCCGCGGCCGGGTGCTGGCCGCCGACGGTGCTCCGGTCGCCCGCGCCAGGGTCACGCTGATCGACCGCCGCGGCCGCCAGGCCGGGGCGACGCTCTCCGCCGAGGACGGCAGCTACGCGCTCGCCGTCCCCGCGCAGGGCTCCTACGTCGTTGCCGCCCGGGCCACGGGGCACGGCCCGCTCGCCTCGTCCGCGACCCATGCGGGCGACGAGCGCCCGGTCGACCTGGACCTGTCGCTGCCGGGCGAGACGGTCTCCGCCTGACCCACCCCGCCCGACCCGGCTACTCACCGGTACCCCCTGTCGTCCTCTCGGCAGGGGGTGCGGCACGATGGCGCCCTGACCGTCGTACGACCGAGAGGAACCCCATGCCCGCGGCGCCGAAGCCCGAGATCCTGGCCGCGTTCGAGGCGGCGAAGGGGTTCATGCCCGTCGGCGAGGGGCTGGCACTGTACGCGGCGGCCGTGGAGGCCGGGCGGCTCGGGCTGCCGCTGCTGGAGGTCGGCACCTACTGCGGCCGGTCCACGATCCTGCTCGCCGACGCGGCCCGCGAAGCCGGGGTCAGCGCGCTCACCGTCGACCACCACCGCGGCAGCGAGGAGCAGCAGCCCGGCTGGGAGTACCACGACCCGGAGACCGTCGACCCGGAGGTCGGGCTGATGGACACGCTGCCCACGTTCCGCCGCACGCTGCACCGGGCGGGTCTGGAGGAGCACGTGGTGGCGCTGGTCGGGCGTTCCCCGCGGATCGCCGCATTCTGGCGGACGCCGCTGGGCTTCGTCTTCATCGACGGCGGCCACACCGACGAGCACGCAGGCGCCGACTACGAGGGCTGGGCCCCGCACGTCGCCGAGGGCGGCCTGCTGCTCATCCACGACGTCTTCCCCGACCCGCAGGACGAGTTCACCGGCCAGGCCCCGTACCGGATCTACCTCCGGGCGCTCGCCTCCGGCGCCTTCACGGAGGTCTCGGCGACGGACTCGCTGCGGGTCCTGCGCCGCACCGGCCCGGGCATCTGAGCGAACGGCTGGGCGGGTGAACCGCACCCCCCGCACCCCCGCCCGGTCGGCCCACGGGCGGCGTGGCGCGTCGGCGGGCGACCGCCGCTGCCCAAGGATCCGGGCGCGTGGCACACACCTTCGCAGAGCTCGTGGAGAAGCAGCGCGCGGCGGACGAGGCGTACGCCCGCGTGCGTCAACTCCAGGACGCGTACGGGCCGCCCACCCAGACCAAGTGGAGCGACCAGCAGACCACCACCTGGGAGACGGCCTGGCGCGCCTGGCGCGATCTCGCCCGGGACGTCCAGGCGGCGGTGACCGGGTACGCGAAGCAGGAGGGCACACCGCGCCCGGAGGTGGAGGCGCGGGTGAAGGAGGCGGTACGGCGCGGGGGCGGCGGCGGGAACGGAACGTAGCCGACGCCCGGTCGGACCGTCCGCGGCCCGCCGCCCCCGCGCGCGCCCGCTAGGGTGGCTGCGTGTCGTACGCAGGCCCGGACTTCGAACCTCCCCAGAACCGCCGCCCCCGCCGCGGCCCCCTCACCGTCGCGCTCGCCGCGCTGGTGCCGGGTGCGCTGCTCGGCTGGCTGGTGTACGAGACGGTGGGCGGTTCGGGGGACGACGGGGGCTCGGGGCAGGCGACCGTACGGTCCTCCCCGCCCGCCGCGTCGAGCGCGCCCGCCGACGACGCCAAGGAGCCGGACGCCTCCCCGAAGCCGAAGCCCCCGGACACGCCCTCGGCCTCCGCGCCCGCCGCCTCCGGCCCGCTCAAGGGCAAGGTCGTCGTCATCGACCCGGGGCACAACCCGGGCAACTTCCAGCACGCTTCCGAGATCAACCGCACGGTGGACATCGGGACGAACTCGAAGGAGTGCGACACCACGGGCACGTCCACCAACGACGGTTACACCGAGGCGAAGTTCACGCTGGACGTGGCGCACCGGATGCGCGCGCTGCTGGAGGAGCAGGGCGCCACGGTGAAGCTGACCCAGGACGCCGACCGGCCTTACGGGCCCTGCGTGGACGAGCGGGCCCGGATCGGCAACCAGGCGAAGGCCGATGCCGTGGTGTCGGTCCACGCGGACGGCTCGGGTGCCGGCAACCGCGGCTTCCACGTGATCCTGCCCGGTTCGGTCAAGGCGGGCGCCGCGGACACCAGGGCGATCGTCGGCCCCTCCCGCGACCTCGGCGAACACGTCGTCGGCCGCTTCGTCGCGGTCACCGGCAGCGCGCCCTCCAACTACGTCGGCGACGGCAGCGGTCTCGTCACGCGTAAGGACCTGGGCGGTCTCAATCTGTCAACGGTTCCCAAGGTGTTCATCGAGTGCGGCAACATGCGCGATAGCAAGGACGCGGCGTTGCTCACCAGCGGCGCGTGGCGACAGAAGGCGGCGCAAGGGATCTCCGAGGGAATCGTGAGTTTTCTGCGCGGGTAGTCCGAGGCCGGCAGATCCCGGCGGACACCCTGACGGGGCGGACGATAGGGTCCTCCTTACGATGAGGGGCCACCCCCGCGCTTCACACCGAGTCCGGACGGCGGCATGGTGACAGCGACGCCTCTACCGACGATGAGACGACCTACGAAGGACCTGAAGTGAATATCCGCTCCCTCACTCGGGGCGACGGCGTGGTGATCGGAGCAGCGGTATTGCTGTTGATCGCGTCGTTCCTCGACCTCTACTCGTTCGACAATGTCCCCGACAGCGTCGACCTCCCCAGCCTGTGGGGCAGCGGCCCGGTCGTGTTCAGCGTCGTGCTGGCCGGGATCATCGGCGCCGCGCTCGTCGTCGTCGGCCGGGGTCTGCCGCAGGCCCCGAAGATCGCGGGGCTGGAACTCGTCCCGTTCGGCGTCGCCTTCACGGTGTTCGCCGCGTGGAGCGCGCTCGGCAACATCTTCGACGTGCCGGGCGGTTTCGACAACATCGGTGAGAGCGGCAGCTCCGGCGCCCCGAGCCCCGGCATCGGCATGATCCTCGCACTCGTCGCCACGCTGCTGATGGCCGCCGCCGCCCTCGCCACCCCCCTCGTCCCGGCCCTCAAGGGCGCCCTGCTCCCGGCCCCCCGCCCGGCCGCCCCGCAGCCCTACGGCGCCCAGCCCCCCGGTGGTTACGGCTACCCGGGCGCGCAGCAGCCCGGCGGCTACGGCCAGCCGCAGCCGGGGCAGCCCGGGCAGCCCTTCGGCGGGCAGCCCCAGCAGGCGCAGGCCCAGCCGCAGCCGCAGCCGCAGCCGCCGGCCGGGGACTTCTCCCCGTTCTGGTTCGCGGTGCCGGTGCCGCGGCCGCTGTTCGCGGAGGACGGCTCGCCCACGCCGATCGCCGAACTCGCCCCGGGTACCTGGTACCTGGCCGTCGAGCAGCGCGGTGCGGCCCTGGTGGCCCAGACGCAGGACGGCCGCCGTGGTGTCCTTCAGGACACGTCGGGCATCCAGCGCGGCTGAGCCCTTCAGCGCCTCTCGGCCCCTCGCCCTTCCGGGCGGGGGGCCGTTGTCGTACAGTCGGCGTCCCGTCAGCTGACACATCGTCAGGAGGCAGGCATGCGGCTCGGTCTCGCGCTCGGCTACTGGGGCCGCGGCCCCTCCCCCGGCCATGTGCCCCTGGCGCAGGCGGCCGAGCGGCTCGGATACGACTCCGTGTGGACGGCGGAGTCCTGGGGCTCGGACGCGTTCACACCGCTCACCTGGATCGCGGCCCACACCTCCCGGATCCGGCTCGGTACGGCGGTCGCGCAGATGGCGGCCCGGTCACCCACCACGACCGCGATGCACGCCCTCACCCTGGACCACCTCTCCGGCGGCCGCATGATGCTGGGCCTCGGCCTCTCCGGCCCGCAGGTCGTCGAGGGCTGGTACGGCCGCCCGTTCCCCGCCTCGCCGCTCACCGCCACCCGCGAGTACGTCGACGTCCTGCGGCAGGTGCTGCGCCGCGAGGCCCCCGTCGAACTGGCGGGCCGCTTCCACCCCCACCCCTACCGGGGTCCGGACGCCACGGGCCTCGGCAAACCCCTCAAGCCGATCACGCACCCGCTCCGCCCGGACCTGCCGGTCCTGCTGGGCGCGGAGGGCCCGAAGAACGTCGCCCAGACGACCCGGATCGCCGACGGCTGGCTGCCGCTGTACTGGTCGCCGACCCGGCCGGAGGTCTACGGCCCGGCCCTGGCCGACCTGCCGGAGGGGTTCCTCGTCGCCCCCATGGCCCAGGTCCGGGTCTGCGACGACGTCGCCGAGGGCCTGCTGCCCGTCAAGACCATGCTCGGCTTCTACATCGGCGGCATGGGGCACGCGGCACGCAACTTCCACGCCGACCTGATGGCCCGCATGGGCTACGAGGAGCAAGCCCGCCGGATCCAGCGGCTGTTCCTCGAAGGCCGCAGGCAGGAGGCCGTGCTGGCGGTCCCCGACGCCTTCGCCGACGAGATCTCCCTGGTCGGTCCGCGTGAACGCATCGCCGAGCGGCTGGAGTCGTGGCGCAAGGGGCCGGTGACGGACCTCCTGGCCCTCGCGCCCGACCCGCACACCCTGCGGGTGCTCGCCGAGCTCAACTCCCGGTGAGGCGCGAGTCCCTTCGCGGGATGCGGCCGGGGCCGGTCACCAGAAGATCGCGATCGCCTCCAGCGTCACCTCGCGGGTCTCCTCGCGCCAGCCGGTCATCTTGCCGAGGCAGCGGGCCGTGAAGGTGCCGGCCGGGATCGAGCGGCGCGCGTTCCCGGGTGCCACGACCCGCATGGACACCGGGGGCTGCTCCTCGCCGTACTCGGCCCGCAGCTCGAAGCCCTCCGCCACGTCCGGCACCCGGGTGAACACGCCCTTGACCGAGACGAACTCACCGATGCGGCTCAGCGTCACCGCGCGGCCGTCGGCCAGGTTGGCGGAGAGGTTCCGGTTGGGGACGACGGTCAGGGTGGTCAGGTCGGCGTGGACGATGGCGTCGGCCCGGTCGAAGGCCTCCATGACCACGCCGATCACGTTGATCGGCTTGTCCTTGCGCACGAACTTGCGGAACGTCTCCTGGCTGACGTCCCGCTTCAGCCGGAACCGGAACAGGAATGTCAGCACCCGGCTCCAGAAGCCGACACTCGTGTCGACCTTCGTCCGCAGCTCGACGGCCTCCTCCAGCGCGGACCGGTAGTTGCCGAGCTCGTACAGGTCCATCACCGCCTGCTCGTCCAGATACAGGCAGATGCTGTACGCCGACTGCCAGCGCCGCAGGTGTCTGCGGCGCTCCTGGGCACGTCGCACCAGGACCACCGCGAGCACCACCGCGCCGGCGGCCGTGGCCAGCCAGACCGTCATCCACGGCCACCAAAGGCTCCACCACAGTGCGTCAGTGACAGCCACGGATCTCCTTGAAAGCCTCGGAAAGGGACGAGCCGGCGGCCTCTACCATCCGTCCGCCCGTTCGCGCCGCCGCACGCCGCAGCTCGCCGGCGTCGGCCTCGCCGAAGTGGACGGGGTAGGTGGGGACGGCGGTGCGCACGGCGGCGGGCAGCGCCTGGTGACGGCGTACGAACTCCGCGTAGGGCAGGCCCGCGTTGTTCTCGCCGTCGGTCATCAGGACGAGTGAGACGGAGCGGTCGGGGTCGGCGGCCAGCTCGCGGGCGGCGGTGCGGTAGCCGTGGTCGAGGGCGGACCACACGGCGGTGGCGTCACCATAGCCGCCCCGGGCGACGGCGTCGGCGAGGGCCGTCAGGTCCTTCGGGCCGGTGACGGTGACGGTCTTCTCCCCCCGCACCCGGCCGCCGAAGCGGACGACGGTCAGCCGCTCGCCCCGGTGGAATCGGGTGAACTTGCCGGAGGCGGAGGAGTCCGCCCCGCTGAGCCCGGCGAAGGCCTCGCGCAGGGCGGCCATCCGGGCGCCGCGCATCGAGCCGGAGAAGTCGAGCAGGAAGACCACCTGGCCGGCGGTGCGGCGGTCGGGATCGCCGTAGTCCGCCAGCAGGGTTTCGACGACGGCGGGCCGGTCGGGGTAGAAGAGCGCGTTGCCGACCGCCTCGCG
Source organism: Streptomyces qaidamensis (assembly GCF_001611795.1). Lineage (NCBI taxonomy): Bacteria > Bacillati > Actinomycetota > Actinomycetes > Kitasatosporales > Streptomycetaceae > Streptomyces > Streptomyces qaidamensis. Next base: position 2,753,850 of record NZ_CP015098.1, read on the forward strand.
CAGCCGCGCGTCCCGCGTGACGGTCGTGTTCACGGGGCGGCGCAGAGTGTGCCGCATGATCTGCCGCTGCACCGAGTCGCGGCGCAGCCACTGCGTGACCTTGTCGTACGCGGTGCGGTGGGCCGGGTTCAGCAGGAGCAGCGGGAAGTCCGCCAGGACCATGCCGTCCTCGGGGCGGACGACCTCCAGACGGTCGTCGAGGCGGCCGGAGGCGTTCAGGGCGAGCAGGTCGGACTCGTAGGTGATGAGGGCGTCGGCCTCGCCCTGGTGGTCGGCGTAGGAGTCGACGAGGGCGGGTCCGGTGTCGGCCGTGAGGGTCTGGCCGGAGCGGAAGCCGCGCAGCCGGTCGCAGGAGACGTCCTCGGGGCGCAGGGCGGCCCCGGTGCCGGCCGCGGCGGTGGCGACGCCGACGAGGGCGGCGAGCCCGCTGCCGGCGTGCCGGGGGTCGGCCATGCCGAAGCGGACCCTGCCGGTGGCGGCGGCGTCGGCGATGTCGGCCCAGGTGAGCCGGGCGCCGGGCACCCGGGCGCGCAACTGCCGCGCCACCTCGGGCTTCAGGCCGATGACGACGGGGGACGTCATGGTGGCCGTGCGCTGCAGCCCTCTGGTCGCGTTCCTGTCGGTGAGGCGCAGATAGCTGTCGGAGGACAGCCACGCGAGGTCGTACCGGCCGCGGTCCGGGGCCCTCGTCTCGGCGTCGGCGCGGTGCTCCATGCGCAGGTCGACACCGGTCTCGTCCCGCAACTCGTCGAGCAGCGGGGCCAGTACGGCGAGGTCGGGGCCGGCCAGCACGCGCAGCCGGACCGGGTCGTCGCCGTCGCCGCCCGAGCAGGCGGTGACGAGGGAGGTGACGAGTACGAGGCAGAGCGCCAGCAGGCCCGCGCCGCGCCTCACCGGCTGCCCGTCCGGTCCGGGCAGTCGCCGACGATCTCGATCATCTTCTCCAGCAGGGGCAGGCTGGGCAGCACGGCCCGGGTGTCGTCGAAGGAGGTGGTCGGCACCGGGATCCGCCGCTCGGTGAGGAACCGGGTGAGTGCGTCACCGGCCGCGTCGCCGGTGGCGTTGCGGGCCCTGAAACCCAACTCCATGGCCCGGTGCTGGAGTTCGGGGTCCTTGCTGACCAGTTCGCCGAGCCGGGCGCCGTCGTCGGTCAGCGCGACGAGCTGGGGTTCGGTGACGAACCGGGTGGACGGGTAGAGCAGGACGCGTTCGTCGTCGGTGGCGCCCTTGTCGGCCTGGTGCCTGATCTGATGGGCGAGGAACTGGTGCTCGTAGATCACCGAGACGGGGGCGATGCTCTGCCCGTCGGGGGACAGATACGTTTCGGCCCGCTCGGAGGACGGCAGTCCCTGCTCGACGAGGAGCGGCTTGATCTTGCGGGCGAGTTGCTCCGCCTCGGCCTCGTGGTCCGGCGCGTCGTTCCCGTGCTCGACGAAGGCCACGAGACCGAGGTAGGTGCCGGCGGAGTTGGCTTCGCAGATGTCCGAGGTCTGGGCGAGGATCTTGTTGCCGTTGCGGACGCGGTCGTCGCGGTCGATCTCGTCCCAGCGGTAGCCGTTGTCGGCATCGCGCCGGACGTCGTTCCGCTTGCCGCGGGCCAGATCGATGAACTTCCGCATGTCGAGGGTGTAGTACAGCGGCCGCCCGCCCGGGCCCGGCAGGCGCTGCGCGACGCCTTCCGCCGTGAGGACCTCGGCGTAGTCGCGGTAGGTGGCCAGCACGATGGGGCTGACGAAGGGGCGGTAGAGCAGCACCGGACGGTTCGCCCGGGCGCGCTCCCGGCTGATCAGGTCGGCGGCGGGCTGGCCGGAGGGGAAGACGACGTCGTACCCCTCGTGGTCCTGCTGGGCGATCTCCCGTGAACCCATGTTGGTGATGTGCATGCGGAAGCCGTGCTTCATGAGCAGCCGCTCGACCTCGGGGTCCTGGAAGAAGTCCCTCTTCGAGGCCATCTTGGCCTCGATGGTGACCACCTGCCGCAGCGGCAGCAGGAGGTTCCCGGAGGTCACGAGCAGCGCCAGCCCGATGACCGGGACGGGCAGCGCCGACGCCAGCGCTGCGCGCCGACGCCGGCGCGGGGGTCTGGTGACGGTCAACCGCGGCTCTTCGGTTGCGGGTCTGTTCGCGGGCACCTGCGCTCTCCCCCCGTGACACCGGCGTTCTCCCCGAGTGGCCGGGCCAGGATCGTCGGTGATGCGGGTGTACCCCGAACGACCCTTGCGAGAACGTTGGTTGGCCGCACGGGGAAGCGCGCGGAGGAGGCCGGCGGACATGGCTCACCCGGCCGGGTTTCATCCCGGGTTCAAGGGCAATCCGGAGAGTATGTCCCCTCGATATCGCAACGGTGCGAATCAAGCCGGCACGATCGTGGCGGTCGTGGCCGACATCATGGCCCTGATCCTGGGTCTCTGGATCCTGATGTACCTGCTGGACGCCAACCCGGGCAACTCGTTCGTCCAGTTCATCCACGACGCGGCCCGCTGGCTCGCCGGCTGGTCGCACGACCTGTTCACGTTCGACGAGGCGTGGGCCCGAGTGGTCTGCGGCTACGGCCTGGCGGCGGTGGTGTACCTGTTCATAGGCCACGCGATAGCCAATCGCGCACACCGGCATTGAGAACGCGGTCAGGGGGCTCGGCCCCCTAGGGGCGCGGGGAACTGCGCGACAAGCCACGCACGACCCGCGCCCGCACACCCGTCACAACCACCCGAGTTCTCAGGCGCAGCACTCCGACTCGAGCCCCACAGGCAACTCCGCACCACCGAACACCTGGCACGTGGCCTCGTGTCCCCCCAGCGCGGCCACCGCCAGCAACAACGACCCCGCGGTCCACGTGGTCAGCTCCCGCGGCCAGATCGCGTCGTCGTCGAACACGTACCCGGTCCAGTACAGCCCGCTGTCCTCGTCCCGCAGATGCTGGATCGACTGCAGGATCTCCAGCGCCCGGTCCGACTCCCCCATCGCCCAGAGCGCGAGCGCGAGTTCGGCGGACTCGCCGCCCGTCACCCACGGGTTGGGCACGACGCACCGCACGCCCAGCCCGGGGACGACGAACCGGTCCCAGTCCTCCTCGATCCTGGCCTTGGCCTCGGCACCCGTCAGGGCACCGCCCAGCACCGGGTAGTACCAGTCCATCGAGTACCGGTTCTTGTCGAGGAACCGCTCGGGGTGGTGGCGTATGGCGTGCCGCAGCGCACCCGCCGCCAACTCCCAGTCCGGCTGGGCCTCTTCGCGCTGCTCGGCGATGGCGAGAGCGCAGCGCAGCGCGTGGTGGATGGAGGAGCTGCCCGTCAGCAGGGCGTCCGCCGTCTGCGTACCGTCGTCGTCGCGCCGCCAGCCGATCTGCCCGCCGGGCTGCTGGAGGCCGAGCACGAACTCCACGGCCGCGTACACCGCCGGCCACATCCGGTCCAGGAACGCGTCGTCGCCGGTGGAGAGGTAGTGGTGCCAGACGCCGACGGCTATGTAGGCGACGAAGTTGGTCTCCCGGCCCCGGTCGGTGACCGCGTCGGGGTCGCCGTCGGTGTAGGCGGCGTACCAGGAGCCGTCCTCGTTCTGGTGCCGGGCCAGCCACAGGTAGGCGCGTTCGGCGGCCTGGTGCTCACCGGCCGTGTCGAGGGCCATGGCCGCCTCGACGTGGTCCCACGGGTCGAGGTGGTGGCCCCGGAACCAGGGGATCGCGCCGTCCTCGCGCTGCACGGCGAGGATGCCGGCGACGGTCGCGGCGGCCTGCCCGGCGGTGAGCACCCCGGGCAGGACCAGATGTTCCGTCCGGGGAGTGGTCACGTGGCGTCCGCCCCGGTGCCGGCCAGACGCGGCAGGTGCGGCTTGGTCGCGTACGCCACGAAGCTCTTGCCGATCAGCGGGTTCAGCGCCTGCTCGGCGACCCGGGTGGCCAGCGGCTTCTTCATGATGTCCCAGACGAGCAGCTTGTGGTACGCCCGCACCGGCAGCGCCTTGTCGTTGTCGACGCCGAACGCGCACTTGAGCCACCAGTAGGGCGAGTGCAGGGCGTGGGCGTGGTGCGTGCCGTAGGGCTCCAGGCCGGCCTCGCGGATCTTCTCCACCAGCTCGTCGGCCTTGTAGATGCGGATGTGGCCGCCCTCGACCTCGTGGTAGGCGTCGGAGAGGGCCCAGCAGACCTTCTCGGGCCCGTAGCGCGGGACGGTGACGGCGATGCGTCCGCCGGGCTTCAGCACCCGCACCATCTCCGCGAGGACGCCCTTGTCGTCCGGGATGTGCTCCATCACCTCGGAGATGATCACGACGTCGAAGGACTCGTCGGGAAAGGGCAGCGCGAGGGCGTCGCCCTCCATGGCCGTGGCGGTGGCACCCTCGGGGGCCTCACCGGCCTCCTTCATCGCCGCGAACCACGTGGCGACCTCGCGGATTTCGTCGGCGTTCTGGTCCAGCGCCACCACCTGCGCGCCACGCCGGTAGCACTCGAAGGCGTGCCGGCCGGCACCGCAGCCGAGGTCCAGGACGCGATCGCCCGGGGCGAGCGGGAACCGGGAGAAGTCGACGGTCAGCACGTGGCCCTGCTTTCGGAGTTGACGCCTTCTACATCTGCCGGGGCTGCGGAGACAGCACCTGCTGTGCCCGCCGGGGCTACGGCTGCGGCACCGGTCGAGGGGGCCGAAAGGCCGGAAGTCCGCGGGACGGTGCGCACCCCGGCGCGGTCGATCGCCTCGCGGTAGCGGGCCACGGTGCCCTCCGCGGCCCTGGCCCAGGTGAAGTGCCGCAGGACCCGTTCACGCCCGGCCGTGCCGAGGCGGGCGCGGAGCTCCGCGTCGCCCAGCAGCCGGCCCAGGCCCGCGGCGAGTGCGCCCGCGTCGCCGGGCGGTACCGCCAGGCACGTCTCACCGTCGCGGCCGGCGACCTCGGGCAGGGCGCCGCCGGTCGTGGCGAGCAGGGGGGTGCCCGTCGCCATGGCCTCGGCGGCCGGGAGCGAGAAGCCCTCGTAGAGCGACGGCACGCAGGCGACCTGCGCCGAGCGCACGAGGTCGACCAGTTCCGCGTCGGAGATGCCCTTGACGAACTCCACGGCCCCGGCGAGGCCGTAGCGCTCCATCGCCTGGGCGACCGGCCCTTCGGTGGGCCGCTTGCCGACGACGACGAGATGCGCGCCGAGGTGCTCGGTACGCACCTTGGCCAGCGCCTCGACGAGATGCACCAGGCCCTTCAGCGGCACGTCCGCGCTGGATGTCGTCACGATGCGGCCCGGCACGACCGGCACCGAGGGGTCGGGCGAGAACAGGTCGGTGTCGGCGCCGATGTGGACGACGTGGATGCGGTCCCGCCGGACGCCGAGATGGTCGATGATCTCCTGCTGCGAGGTGCCGGACACGGTGAGCACGGACGGCAGCCGGCGCGCGACGCGCTTCTGCATGCGCGTGAAGGCGTACCAGCGCCGCACCGACAGGCGCCGCTTCCGCCCGTCCGCCGCGTCCAGCTCCAGCTGCCGGTCGACGGTGATGGGGTGGTGGATGGTCGTCACCAGGGGCGCGCCGACATCGCCCAGCAGGCCGTAGCCGAGGGTCTGGTTGTCGTGCACGACGTCGAACTCGCCGCGGCGGGCGCGCAGATGGCGGCGGGCGCGCAGCGAGAAGGTCAGCGGTTCGGGGAAGCCGCCCGTCCACATCGTCGCGACTTCCAGCGCGTCGATCCAGTCGCGGTACTCGCCGCGCCCCGGCGTGCGGAAAGGATCCGGCTGGCGGTACAGGTCGAGGCTGGGCAGCTCGGTGAGACGCAGCCCGTCGTAGCCTTCGTCGAGGACGGGGTAGGGCTGGGCACCGATGACTTCGACACGGTGGCCGAGACGGGCCAGTTCGCGGGAGAGATGCCGGACATAGACGCCCTGTCCGCCGCAGAACGGGTTCCCTTTATAGGTGAGGAGCGCGATGTGGAGCGGTCGCAAGCCGTCGGCGGCGGGGCCCTCCGTAGCCCCGGCCTGACTGGCCTCAGCGGTCACTCTGGGCCCCCTTCTCCCTGCACTGTCCCGCGAGATTACGCCGGGACGCTAATCTAGAACAAGTTTCAGACTTGATCGTTCGGAGGCTCTGAATCTACCGGCAGGTAGGGGTGCTGTGAGCAGTGGATCAGGTGATTCACGCCACGACCGGCGCCGTGCCATGCTGTGTGATCACCCGTCCTCACGGACGGTCACGGAACGGGACCGACACATGCCCGCGGAAGCCAAGGTGAGCGCCAAGGTGAACAAGCCGGCCAAGGTGGAAGCCAGAGCGGCAGCCCCCGCCTCCCCGCCCCTCACGGAGCGGCAGGAGGCCCGCCGCCGCCGCATCCTGCACGCGAGTGCGCAGCTGGCCAGCCGGGGCGGCTTCGACGCGGTGCAGATGCGCGAGGTCGCGGAGTCCTCGCAGGTGGCGCTCGGCACGCTGTACCGCTACTTCCCTTCCAAGATCCACCTTCTGGTCGCCACGATGCAGGACCAGCTGGAGCACATGCACGGCACGCTGCGGAAGAAGCCCCCGCAGGGCGAGACGGCGGCCGAGCGGGTCGCGGAGACGCTGATGCGGGCCTTCCGCGCCCTCCAGCGCGAGCCGCATCTGGCCGACGCGATGGTCCGCGCGCTGACGTTCGCCGACCGCAGCGTCAGCCCCGAGGTCGACCAGGTCTCCCGTCAGACGACGGCGATCATCCTGGACGCGATGGGCCAGGAGAATCCGACGCCTGAGCAGCTCTCGGCGGTCCGGGTCATCGAGCACACCTGGCACTCCGCGCTGATCACGTGGCTGTCGGGCCGGGCCTCGATCGCCCAGGTGAGGATCGACATCGAGACGGTGTGCCGTCTGATCGACCTGACGGCACCGGCCACCGCGTGAAGCCCCCGGGCACGACGAGGACCTACGAGACGGGTTCCCTTCGCCGGCATGGTCCGGATCAGGTGATGGGGGTCGCCTTCCGGTCGCCCGGCCTTGCGGCCCTGCGCCCTTCCGGCCTCTCAGCCCTACCGTCGCAGTCGGCACCAGCGGAAGCCGGAACTGAAGCTTCCCGCCGAAGTCGGCTACTCCGGTCGGACTCCCTCACTCGCCTCGTAGGCCTGTTTCCAGGATAGGACTCCCGCGTGGGAATAAAACCCCTCGATCCATGATTTTTCGGGCGATACGGGCACTACTCCTCCGGCGGGAACACCGCCTCCCCGCTGTCCATCACCGTGATCGTGATCGCCTCCGCCGGGCAGCATTCGGCCGCCTCCAGCACCCGCTCGTTCGCGTCCATGCCGGGGGCGGTGGGACGGGACTGGCGGGCGGCGTCCAGGCGGAAGCCGTCCGGCGCGTGGTGGAGGCACTGCGCCGAGCCGATGCACAGGGAGCGGTCGACCTCGACGTGCCAGCGGTCGCCCATCGCTAGGCCTGCGCCGGGAGGTGGATCATCTTGTGCTCCAGGTACTCGCCGTACCCCTCGGGCCCGAACTCCCGCCCCAGGCCGGAATTCTTGTAGCCGCCGAAGGGGCCCAGCATGTCCAGGCTGAAGGTGTTGACGGAGTAGGTGCCCGTACGGACCTGACGCGCGATGTCGATGCCGTGCTCCACGTCCGCCGTCCACACGCTGCCGCTCAGCCCGTAGTCGGAGTCGTTGGCGATCTTCACGGCGTCGGACTCGTCGTCGTAGGGCAGCAGGCAGATCACCGGGCCGAAGATCTCCTCGCGGGCGATGCGCATGGAGTTGTCGACGTCGCCGAAGAGGGTCGGCTCGACGTACCAGCCGCGGTCCAGACCGGCCGGGCGTCCGCCGCCGGTGAGGATCTTGGCGCCCTCCTCCTGCCCGATGCGGATGTAGTCGAGGTTGCGCTGCTGCTGCCGCCGGGCCACCAGCGGGCCCACCTGGGTCGCCGGGTCCAGCGGGTCGCCGACCGTCAGGGCGCCCGCCGCGGCGGCGAGGGCGTCGGCGAACTCGTCGTAGCGGGAGCGCGGCAGGAGGATGCGGGTCTGGGCCACACAGGCCTGTCCGTTGTTCATCCAGGCCGCCGGGGCGATGCCCGCCACGGCCGTCTCGACGTCCGCGTCGGGCAGCACGACGGCCGCCGACTTGCCGCCCAGTTCGAGCGTCACGCGGGTGAGGTTGCGGGCGGCGACCTCCATCACGCGCTTGCCGGCCGCGACCGACCCGGTGAAGGACACCTTGTCGACGCCGGGGTGCCCGACCAGGTACTCGCTGACGTCCCGGTCGGCGGGCAGGATCGACAGCACACCCTCCGGCAGCCCGGCCTCGCGGGCGATCTCGCCGAGCAGATAGGCGTCGAGCGGCGACTCGGGCGACGGCTTGAGGACGACCGTGCAGCCGGTGAGCAGGGCCGGGGCGAGCTTGGCGGCGGCGACGAACTGCGGGACGTTCCAGGGGACCACGGCGGCCACGACCCCGACGGGCTCCCGCCGCACGAGGATCCGGCCCAGCACGCCGTCGCGCCGCTCCTCGTGGGTGAAGTTCCGGGCGACGGTGATCGCCGAGTCCCAGACCATCACCGCGCCGAGCGCCTGGGCGAGGACGCTCCAGGAGTACGGCGAGCCGTTCTGGGCGGAGATCACGCGGGCGATCTCGTCGTGCCGGAGGGTGATGGCGTCCTTGATCCGGCCCACGACCTCGATCCGCTCGTCGAGGCTCATGCGCGGCCAGGGTCCCTCGTCGAACGCCCGCCGGGCCGCCGCCACGGCCCGGTCCACATCCGCCGTCGAGGCGTGCGGGACGCGGCCGATGACCTCCTCGGTGTGCGGCGAGATCACCTCGATGACGTCCTGGCCCAGGGGGTCGGTCAACTCCCCGCCGATGAACAGCTGTCCGTGTTCCACGAGCTCGGTCATGGCCGACTGCCTTCCCGGGAGCGTTCTCTGACGGTTCATCAGATATGCCCACTGATACCAGCCCCGCCCCGAGGAGTCCACGGACCGCGCATCCCCGGGGACCCCCCATTGGAACCCGTTCTAGTTATAGTGACGGGAGCCGGCGACAGGGGAGCCCATGACACAGGTGACCGATCACGGCGGAGGCGTCCGGTCCCTCCGGGTACCGATCCCGGACAACCCGCTCGGCCACACGCTGGTGTACGTCGTCGACACCGACCGCGGCCCGGTGCTGATCGACACCGGCTGGGACGACCCGGAGTCCTGGGACACCCTCGCGCGGGGCCTCACGGCCTGCGGCACTTCAGCGGCCGAGATCCACGGCGTGGTCATCACCCACCACCACCCGGACCACCACGGCCTGTCCGGCCGGGTCCGGGAGGCGTCGGGCGCGTGGATCGCGATGCACGCGGCGGACACCGCGGTCGTGCGGCGGACCCGGGAGGCCCGCCCCGAGCGCTGGTTCACCTACATGGCGGCCAAGCTCGCCGCGGCCGGCGCTCCCGAGGAGCACATCGCCCCGCTGCGCGCGCCCCGGCCCGGCGCCCTGCCCGGCCTCTCCCCCGCCCTGCCCGACCGCGACATCGTCCCCGGCGAACTCCTGGAGCTGCCCGGCCGCCGCCTGCGCGCGATCTGGACCCCGGGGCACACACCGGGCCACGTCTGCCTCCACCTGGAGGAGAGCCACCCGGCCCGGCTCCCGGGCCAGGGCCGCCTGTTCTCCGGCGATCACCTGCTGCCCGGGATCACCCCGCACATCGGCCTCTACGAGGACCCGGACGACGCCACGATCACCGACCCTCTCGGCGACTACCTCGACTCGCTGGAGCGCGTCGGCCGGCTGGCCCCCGCCGAGGTCCTCCCGGCCCACCAGCACCCGTTCTCCGACGCCGCCGGGCGCGTACGCGAGTTGCTCACGCACCACGAGTCCCGACTGACCGCCCTGCTGGCGCTGCTCGCCGAGCCCCTCACGCCCTGGCAGCTCGCCGAGCGCATGGAGTGGAACCGCCCCTGGGACCAGATCCCGTACGGTTCCCGCACCATCGCCGTCTCGGAGGCCGAGGCGCATCTGCGGCGGCTGGTGAAGTCGGGCCGGGCGGAGGCGGTGCCGGGAAGCGACCCGGTGAGGTACGCGGCGGCGTGAAGTCTGCGCGAGCGAAGGGCAACGCGGGGTGCGATCGCGTCGCCCGGCGGCCCGGAAGGGTGCTAGAAACCCCCATGAACATCATGGACCCCATGGACCCCATCGAGCGCCTCCTCGCCGAACGTGCCTGCGAGCGCCTGATCCTGGACTTCGTCCACCGGCTCGACCTGGGGGAGCCCTCGTCCGTCGCCGGGCTGTTCACGGAGGACGGTGTCTGGCAGTGGCCGCAGGACGGGCGGCGGGTCGAGGGGCGCGACGCCCTGGGCGCGTACTTCGGCTCCCGTCCGGCCGACCGGCTGTCCCGCCGGATGATGTCCAACGTCCTGGTCACGGTGACCTCGCCGGACACGGCGCGGGCGGTCTCCTACTTCACGACGTACCGCGTCGACGGCTACGCGGGCGGTGTCGTCCCGGCCGGGCCGCCGGTCCAGACCGGGCACTACGAGGACACGTTCCGCCGGGCCGGCGACGGGACCTGGCTGCTCGCCTCACGGACCCTCCACCTTCCCTTCGGCGGACCCACGCCGCGTCCGAACATGCCCGCGTCACAAGGCTCTTGACGTTGCCGGGCGCCCCCTAGGATGGTCGGACGCAACGCTCGCACCGGGGAGATGCCCATGGGCACCGAAGAGGCCGCACGCACGACGACCGGCAGCGGGGCCCTGGACGGCGGGTGCACCGGGCCCATGGTGCCGCGCCTCGCCCTCGGCGCCCGGCTGCGCGGGCTGCGGGAGGAACGGGGCATCGGCCGGGCGGACGCCGGGCACGTCATCCGTGCCTCCTCCTCCAAGATCAGCCGGATGGAGGCCGGCCGCCACGGCTTCAAACTGCGTGACGTCGCCGATCTGCTCACCCTCTACGGCGTCACCGACGAGGCAGAGCGGGCCACCCTGCTGGCGCTGGCCGAGCAGGCCAACACCCCCGCCTGGTGGCGGTACTACAGCGACGTCGTGCCCACCTGGACGCAGACCTACCTCGGGGCCGAGCAGGCGGCGAGCCTCATCCGCTGCTTCCGGGTCCAGCGCGTCCCCGGTCTGCTGCAGACCCCTGACTATGCCCGGGCCGACGTGCGGCTCGCACACCCGGACGCGGGTGCGGCGGAGACCGACCGCCGGGTCGCGCTGCGGATGACCCGCCGGCGGATCCTGGACCGGCAGCCGGCGACCCAGCTGTGGGCCGTGATCGACGAGGCGGCGCTGCGCCGCCCGGTGGGCGGTATCCGTGTGATGCGAGACCAGCTCAGGCATCTCATCGACATGTGCCGGCTCCCGCACGTCACGGTGCAGATCCTGCCGTTCGCGGCGGGCGCGCACGCCGCGGAGGGCGGTCCGGTCACCATTCTGCGGCTGCCCGGCGGGCAGTTGCCCGACGTGGTCTACCTGGAGCAGCTCACCACCGCGCTCTACCCCGACCGGCCGGCCGACATCGAGTGCTACTGGGACGCCATGAACCGGCTGGTGGTCGAAGCCGAGTCGCCGGACGAGACTCCGACCATCCTGCACCGCATCCTTCAGGAGACCTGAGCCGCCGGGCGGTTCAGCGCTTGAGGGCGACGCCGCCGTACTGGTGCACCTCTGCCGGAAGCCCCAGTGCCGCCGCGTCGGGACGCCAGCGCGAGCAGGAGGCCACGCCCGGTTCGAGCAGTTCCAGGCCGTCGAAGTAGCGCGCGATCTGCTCGGGGCTGCGCAGGATGTACGGGATCGAACCACCGTCGTTGTACTGCTGGATGGCGCGGACGTAGTCCTCGCTGGTGTCGGTGGAGTCGTACTGCACGAGGTAGCTGCCGGGGGGCAGGGCGTCCACCAGCTGCCGGACGATCGAGCGGGCCTCGTCGTGGTCCTCGACGTGGCCCAGGATGCCCATCAGCATGAGGGCGACGGGCCGGTCGAAGTCCAGGGTCTTCCCTGCCTCCCGGACGATCGTCCCCGGCTCGCGCAGGTCGGCGTCGACGTAGTTGGTGACGCCTTCCGGCGTGCTGGTGAGCAGGGCGCGGGCGTGGGCCAGCACCAGGGGGTCGTTGTCGACGTAGACGATCCGGCTCTCCGGGGCCACCCGCTGGGCGATCTGGTGGGTGTTGTCCACGTTGGGCAGGCCGGTGCCGATGTCCAGGAACTGGCGGATGCCCTCCTCGGCGGCCAGGTGGCGGACGGCCCGGGCGAGGAAGTAGCGGGCGGCGCGGGCGCCGGTCTCGATGCCGGGGAAGATCTCGCGGAACGCGTCACCGGCCACCCGGTCGACTTCGTAGTTGTCCTTCCCGCCCAGCCAGTAGTTCCAGATCCGGGCCGAGTGCGGCACCGAGGTGTCGATCTTGGGGAACGGCTCCTGCTCGGGGTTCTCCGCCTGGTCGGTCATGGACGCTCCTGCGTGTGAGATCGGGGGCCCCACGTTAGCCGGTCTCCGCCTTGGAGAGGATCAACTCCGCTGCGGCAGCGAGGAGTTCGACTTCGGCCCGACCCATCGTCGGATTGGCACCCCGGCGGCGCAGGGCCTCGGTCAGGGCTGTGCGGGTGAGCGGGGACGGGCCGTCGAGGAGGGCGGTCAGCATGGTGTCCGCGGGTGCGGCGAGGGAGTCACCGGCGACGGCGGCCTGCGCGAGGACCACCGCGGTCGCCGCCCAGTCCAGGCCCGGGTCGCCCTCCTCCGCGTCCGACCAGTCGATGACGCGGGGGCCGCCGGGCGTGAGGATCACGTTCTCGGGGTGCAGGTCCAGGTGGAGCACGCGGACGGCCGGGTCGGTGGCGCGCAGGGCGGGAACGGCGTGCAGGTCGCGCAGCAGCCGGGCGAGGACGGCCCCTGCCTCGGCCACGTCCAGGGTGCCCGCCAGGCAGGCCTGGAGCATGGTCGGGCCACAGAGCCGCTCCATGACCAGGTCGGTACGCGAACCGGAGGGCCGGACCCGGGGCACGGGATAACCGTGGGCGCGCACGTGCTCCATCACGGCCCCCTCGGCCGCCGCGTCACCCCCGCCCTCGCGGTCCCGACGCAGCACCCACGCCGCGTCGATCTCGAACACATCGGCCCGGCGCCCGGATCCGAGCAGCTTTCCCGGCGGTGGCGAGATCGGCATGAAGCGAAGCTACCCCGCATCCGCGGTGCCCTCACCGACCTGCCCGCACGTGACCAAGCCCCCACCCGGCCCCCTCGGCCGCATTCCTGCGTCCGGGTACAGTGAGCGGGTCGTCATCACACCGTACGGGGGGAAGCCGGTGCAATTCCGGCGCTGACCCGCAACCGTGAACCGCCGCCCAGGCGGTGAGCCGGATCGCCCCGTACGGTTCGTGACCGGCTCACGTGCCCGGCAGACCGCCGGTCACGGCACCGTCGAGGTATACGGAGCCGAGCCGCCGGGGTGTCCCGTGCTGCCCGGCTCCCCCACAGGGAGAGGCACCCGCCGATCATGAACGTCCGCCGCAGCGCCGCGGTCCTGGCCGCCGTCGCCGTGATCGGCGCCGCCACCCCGGCCGCCGCCGACCCGTCCCCGTCACCGTCCCAGGCGTTCCCCTCCGCCCTGTACGGCGACAAGGACCCGAAGTTCGACGGCGTCTGGCGCCAGTCGCTCGCGCTGCTCGCGCAGGACACCGTGGGTGTGAAGCCGGCGGCGAAGTCCGTGCAGTGGCTGACGCGGCAGCAGTGCGCGGACGGCTCCTTCGCCTCGTACCGCCCCGACCCCACCACCGCGTGCGACGCCAAGACCATGCGCGACACCAACGCCACGTCCGCCGCCGTGCAGGCCCTCACCGCGCTCGGCGGGCACGACGACGTCACCCGCAAGGCAGTCGGCTGGCTGAAGTCCGTCCAGAACGAGGACGGCGGCTGGGGCTACGCGCCCGGCGGGGCCAGCGACACCAACTCGACGTCGATCGTCATAGGCGCGCTCGCCGCCGCGGGCGAGAAGCCGGACCGGGTCGAGAAGGACGGCAAGTCGCCCCACGACGCGCTGCTGAAGCTCGCCCTGCCCTGCGGCGGGGACGACGACGGCGCCTTCGCGTTCCAGCCGGACAAGAAGGGCGAGCTCGCCGCCAACGCGGACGCCACGGCGGCCGGTGTGCTCGGCGCGCTGGGCAAGGGCATGGTCGTCGAGCCCGGCAAGAAGTCCGACGCGACCTGCGAGAAGGCCACGACGCCGCAGCAGGCGGCGGCGAACGGGGCGGGCTACCTCACCGCCGCCCTCGCCGAGGACGGCAACCACCTCATGTCCGCCCTCGCCGGCGCCGAGCCCCAGCCCGACTTCGGCAACACCGCCGACGCGGTCGTAGCGCTCGCCGCGCAGGGGGACACCGCGCAGGCGGAGAAGTCCGTGCGGTGGCTGGAGAAGAACTCCGCGTCCTGGGCCGCGCAGAGCGGTCCGGCCGCCTACGCGCAGCTGATCTTCGCCGCCCACGCGACGGGCACGGACCCGCGCGACTTCGGCGGCGCGGACCTCGTCAAGCAGCTGGGCGCCACGGGCCCGGCCCCGCAGACCGCCGGGAAGACCAAGTCCGAGGCCTCGGACGAGAAGGAGGACTCCGGCTCGGACTTCTTCGGGGTCTGGTGGTACGTCGGCGTCTGCCTGGTCGCCGGCATCGGCATCGGGTTCCTGTTCACCGGCCGCAAGAAGCAGCAGCAGCTGTGATCCGCCGGGCCGTTCTCGTCCTCCTGGCCTCGCTCCTGCTGTGCGCGGGCGCGGGCCAGGCCCAGGCCGCCGGTTACCGGTACTGGTCGTTCTGGGAGCGCGACGCCGGCCGCTGGGTCTACGCCACCCAGGGCCCGTCCCTGGCCCGCCCCTCGGACGGCGACGTCCAGGGCTTCCGCTTCGCGGTGAGCGAGGACTCCGCGAGCGCGGTCCGGCCGCGCGGCACGGCCGGCTTCGCGACGATCTGCGCGAAGACGCCCGCGCGGGAGGGCAGGAAGCGGGTGGCCCTGGTCATCGACTTCGGCACACCGTCGGACGCCCCCCGGGGCGAATCCCCGCCCGCCGCCCGCACGGCCTGCGCCCGGGTCGCCCCCGACGCGACGACGGCCGAGGCCCTGGCCGCGGTGGCCAAGCCGCTGCGCTACGACACCAACGCTCTGCTGTGCGCGATCTCGGGCTATCCGGAGAAGGGCTGCGGCGAACAGGTCTCCGGGAAGCAGCACAAGCCGACGGCGGAGAAGAACTCCCCCTCGGACGACGGGCCGTCCCTGGGCCTGATCGGCGGTATCGCCGTGGTGGTGGTCCTGGGCGGCGCGGCGATCTGGCAGGTACGGCGGCGTGGATAGCAGCCCTCGGCGTCGAGGCCGGGCTCAGCTGCACCCCGGCGCCTGGTGGCTCTGGTCCCTCTCCCTCGGCACCGCCGCCACCCGCACCACCAACCCCCTGCTCCTCGCGCTCCTCGTCTCCGTCTCCGCCTACGTCGTGGCGACCCGCCGCCCCGACACCCCCTGGTCCCGCTCCTACGGCGCCTTCGTCAAACTCGCCCTCGCGGTGATCCTCATCCGTCTCGTCTTCGCGATCGTCCTCGGCTCCCCCGTCCCGGGCACGCACACCCTCCTCACGCTGCCCGAACTCCCCCTTCCCGCCTGGGCGCAGGGCATCCGCCTCGGCGGCGAGGTCACCGCGGAAGCCCTCACCTTCGCGCTGTACGACGGTATGCGGCTGGCCACGCTCCTCATCTGCGTGGGCGCCGCGAACGCCCTCGCCAACCCCTCCCGGCTCCTCAAGTCCCTTCCGGGCGCCCTGTACGAGATGGGGGTGGCGGTCGTCGTCGCCCTCACCTTCGCCCCGAGCCTCATCGCCGACGTCCAGCGGCTGCGCGCCGCACGCCGTCTGCGCGGGCGCCCGGACAGCGGCATCAGGGGCCTGCTGCACGTAGGGCTCCCGGTGCTGGAGGGCGCGCTGGAGCGATCCGTCGCCCTGGCCGCCGCGATGGACGCCCGCGGCTACGGCCGTACCGCGCAGGTCCCGCCCGGCGTACGCCGTACCACCGCCGCCCTCACCCTCGGCGGCCTGCTCGGCGTCTGCGCGGGAACGTACGGCCTGCTCACGGCCGAAGGCGCCGCATACGGTCTCCCCGTCCTCCTCACGGGTCTCGCCGCCGCCCTCGCGGGTCTCAAGCTCGGCGGCCGCCGGTCACTGCGCACCCGCTACCGCCCGGACCGCTGGGACGTGCGCGCCTGGCTGGTCGTCGCCTCCGGCGTCGCGGTAGCGGCCCTGCTCGCCCTCGCCGCGGCCCGTGATCCCGCAGCCCTCCACCCCGGCGTGGTCCCCCTGGTCGCTCCCACCCTCCCCCCCTGGCCGGCCGCGGCCGCACTGCTCGGCCTGCTGCCCGCGTTCGTCGCCCCTGATCCCAAGGAGCTGCCGTGATCCGCTTCGAGGATGTCTCCGTGACCTACGACGGGGCCTGCGAACCCACCGTCCAGGGCATCGACTTCGAGGTTCCGGAAGGCGAACTCGTCCTGCTGGCGGGCCCGTCCGGCGTCGGCAAGTCCACCGTCCTGGGCGCGGTCAGCGGACTCGTCCCGCACTTCACCGGCGGCACCCTGCGCGGCCGGGTCACGGTCGCCGGCCGCGACACCCGCACCCACAAGCCGCGCGAACTGGCCGATGTCGTGGGGACGGTCGGCCAGGATCCGCTCTCCCACTTCGTCACGGACACCGTCGAGGACGAACTCGCCTACGGCATGGAGTCGCTGGGCCTCGCCCCGGACGTGATGCGCCGCCGGGTCGAGGAGACCCTCGACCTGCTGGGCCTGGCCGGCCTGCGCGACCGGCCGATCGCCACACTCTCCGGCGGCCAGCAGCAGCGCGTCGCGATCGGCTCGGTCCTCACCCCGCACCCGAGCGTCCTCGTCCTGGACGAGCCGACGTCCGCGCTGGACCCGGCGGCCGCGGAGGAAGTGCTGGCCGTCCTCCAGCGGCTCGTCCACGACCTCGGCACGACGGTCCTCATGGCCGAACACCGCCTGGAACGCGTCATCCAGTACGCCGACCAGGTCGTCCTCCTGCCCGCCCCGGGCGCCTCCCCGGTCCTGGGCACCCCGGCCGACGTGATGGCGGTGTCCCCGGTGTACCCCCCGGTGGTGGCCCTGGGCCGCCTGGCCGGCTGGACCCCGCTGCCCCTGACGGTCCGCGACGCCCGCCGCAGGGCGGCGGATCTGCGCGCACGGCTTGAGGTGCGCGAAGGCATCGACGCTCAGGGGCGCGGGGAACTGCGCGACGAGCCACAGACAACCCGCACCCGCAGCCGATCCGCACAGCCCACCCCCATGGGCGAAGCACGAGCCCTCTCCGTCCTCCGCGGCCGCGTCCAAGCCCTGAGCCACATCGACCTCACCATCACCCCCGGAGAGACCATCGCCCTCATGGGCCGCAACGGCGCCGGAAAATCCACCCTCCTCAACGCCCTGGTCGGCCTCGTCAAACCCACCTCCGGAACCGTCCGGGTCGGCGAAGCCACCCCCCACCGCACCGCACCGCAGGACCTCGTCCGCAAGGTCGGCCTGGTCCCCCAGGAGCCGCGCGACCTGCTCTACGCCGACACCGTCGCCGCCGAGTGCGCGGCGGCCGACCAGGACGCGGGCGCGGACCCCGGCACCTGCCGGGCCCTGGTCACCGAGCTGCTGCCCGGCGTCACCGACGACACCCACCCCCGGGACCTCTCCGAGGGACAGCGGCTCGCGCTCGCCCTGGCCGTCGTGCTGACCGCCCGGCCCCCGCTGCTCCTGCTGGACGAGCCGACCCGGGGCCTGGACTACGCGGCGAAGGCCCGGCTGGTCACGGTGCTGCGCGCGCTCGCCGCCGAGGGGCACGCCATCGTCCTGGCCACGCACGACGTGGAACTCGCGGCGGAGATCGCCCACCGGGTGGTGCTGCTGGCCGAGGGCGAGGTGATCGCGGACGGCCCGACGGCCGAGGTCGTGGTCTCCTCGCCGTCCTTCGCCCCGCAGGTCACCAAGATCCTGGCACCCCAGCACTGGCTCACGGTCGCGCAGGTCCACGAGGCCCTGCACCCCGAGGCCGTCTGATGGCCACCTCGACCACGATCCGGCGACAGGCCCGGGCCGTCCGCCTCGGCCCCCGCTCCCTCACCGCCCTGGCCCTGGTCAGCGCGGTGGGCGTCGCCGGCTTCGGCTGGCCCTTCCTCGCCCCGCCCGGCTCGCAGATCGGCGCGCACGCGCAGGACGCGCCCTGGCTCTTCGCGGGCCTGCTGGTGCTGCTGGTGGCGGTCGTGGCCGCGGCGGTCTCGGAGTCCGGTCTCGGCCCGAAGGCGGTCGCGATGCTCGGCGTGCTGGCCGCCACGGGCGCGGCCCTGCGTCCGATCGGCGCGGGCACCGCCGGGATCGAGCCGATGTTCTTCCTGATGGTGCTGAGCGGCCGGGTGCTCGGCCCGGGCTTCGGGTTCGTCCTCGGCTCGGTGACCATGTTCGCGTCCGCGCTGCTCACCGGCGGGGTCGGGCCGTGGCTGCCGTTCCAGATGCTGGCGATGGGCTGGTTCGCGATGGGCGCGGGCCTGCTGCCGGGCCCGGACCGGCTGCGCGGCCGGGCCGAACTCGCGATGCTCGCCGGCTACGGCTTCCTCGCCGCGTTCGCCTACGGCACGGTGATGAACATGGCGGGCTGGCCCTTCATGAGCGCCCTCGCCTCGAACGTGGCCTTCGATCCGCACGCGCCGCTCGCCGCGAACCTGGCCCGTTTCGTCGCGTACTGCGTCGCCACGTCGCTCGGCTGGGACCTGGGGCGGGCCGTCGTCACGGTCGTCCTGACGCTCGTCCTCGGCCCGGCGGTCCTCAGGGCGCTGCGCCGGGCGACGCGCCGGGCGGCCTTCGAGACGCCGGTCACGTTCGAGGCGCCCCGGCAGTGAGGCCCCCCACATGACCCGGGTCACCTACGAAGCGAGGCCGTGGAGACCGCACCAGGTCACAGCCGGAACCTCCGTCCCGGATACGGCCACCTGTAGCAAGAGGGGGCATTGCGGGCAGCCGCGGGAGCTGTTCCTCTGGACCGAAGGCGGCGGCCCCTGATCCCCGGGGCCGTCGCCTTTCCCACCTGGGATCGGTCTGAAGCTCCGCGTCCGGGTCCGGTCATGGCCGGGCGCGGACTACGGGGATGCATTGTTCGGGCGGGGGTCCGCACGGAAGTCTCCTTGGCTGTGACCAGTGCAGAGGTTGGAGAGGCCATGCGTTCCCCGCTCATACGTTCCTTCTCGCAGCTCGACTCCCTGGACCCGGACCGGCCCGTGGTGACACTGTTCAGCGGCGGGCTCGACAGTTCGTATCTGCTGCTGCGGCTACGGCGGATGGGCATCCGCGAGGTGCACGCCGTGAGCGTCGACATCGGCGAGGACGAGTCCAGTACCTACAAACGCCAGGTCGCCGAGGCGCTCGGCGCGACGATCCACATCCTCCACCGGCGGGCCGAGTTCGCCGAGGCGTACGTCGCTCCCGCGATCGCCGCCCAGGCCGTGTACCTCGGGATCCACCCCGTCAGCTCCACGCTGAGCCGTCCGCTGATAGCCCACAGCGCGGTCGAACTGGCCCGTGCGCTCGGCGCGCAGGCCCTGCTGCACACCGCCAACCGCTCCCAGAACACCCTCCGCCGCCTCAACGGGGCGCTGACGCTGCTCGGTTACGAGGGCATGTTCGGAAGCCCCTACGACCTCGCTCCCGTCACGCGCGACGACAAGCTCGCCGAACTGCGCGACGCCGGCATCGATCTGCTCGCCGGGCGGATCGTCAGCGGCGACTCCAACCTGTGGTGCCGCGAGTTCGAGTCGGGCATCCTCGACGACCCGGAACTCCACGAGGTCCCCGAGGAGATGTACACCTGGAGCCGGCCGACCGCGCTCCCCGGCGACACCGACACTCTCACCGTCACCTTCGAGCAGGGACTGCCCGTCGCTCTCGACGGAGAGCCGCTGCCACTGACCGGGCTGATCGACCGCCTCAACCGGAGGGTCGGCGCGTACGGACTCGGCCGCTACTCCGGCCTGGAGCACCTCGACCACGGCGAGAAGGTCCTCGAGATCCGGGAGATGCCCGCCGCCTGGCTCCTGCTCAGCGGCTACCGGCACATCGAGAGCGCCTGCCTGGACGCCGAACTCATCCGCGAGAAACGGCATCTGGAGCAGGTCTGGACGCGTGAGGCCCTCGAAGGCCGCTGGTTCGGCGAACTGCGGCTCGCGGCACAGGTGTTCATCGACGCCTGCGCCGCCCGCACCACCGGGTCCGTGACCTGGCGGCTGCGCAGCGGCGGTGCCGACACGCGCTCCATCACCGTCGGAGCGCCGCTGTACCTGCGCGACAGGGAGGCGTGGGAGGAGCGGGCGATCAGTGCGGAGTCGGCGCCGTTCACCCCTGCGACCGCCCCGGTGCTCGCCGCCGTCTGACCCTCTGCTCCCTTCCTCTCGCCCCCCCGCTTGCCCACTCGCGGACCTCAACCGCGGGTTTCACCCACGGAGTACGCCATGACCACTGCCGCAACCCGTCACCCCGCCGCCGGCGAAGCCGTCAACGCCCTCGCCGGGCCCGGCGGTCATCTGATGCCCTCCGCACGGCTCTCCGCGCTCGCCGGTGTCGGCGCCACCGACTGGGCGCGGTTCGCCGCCCACTGGGACGAGCTCACCCTCGACACGTACATGGCCGACGGGGGCACGTACCGGTACCGCCGCTACGGCCAGTTCGAGCTCGACCCGGCCGCGGGCGACCTCACCCTGCTCCCGCACACGCCGTACCGTCAGGAGTCGGACGTCAATCCGCTCAACGGCGGCATCGAGCGCGTCTTCGACCCGCTGACGGAGTCGTTCACCGGTGACCCGCTGCTGCGTTCCGTCCTCGTCGAACTCGGGCGGATCTTCACCGCCGTCGACGGCACGGCGTCATGGAACGTGAAACTGCACCCGTACCGCATCAGCGCCTCCGCCGACCAGCAGGGACAGCCCGCGCCCGAGGGCCGGCACCGAGACGGCGTCACCTTCATCACCTCGCTGCTCATCGGCCGCCGCAACGTCACCGGCGGTGAGAGCGGTGTCTACACCGACGCGGGCGAACACCTGCTCACCGTTACCCTGTCCGAGCCCGGTGACCTCCTGCTGGGCGACGACCGCCGCACGCTGCACTCGGTGACCCCGGTGCGCCCGGTGGACCCCGAGCTCGCCGCCCACCGCGACGTCCTGGTGATCGCCTACACGGCGCGCTGAGCCGCCCCCCGCTCTCCAACCTCCACCGTCCGCTGCCCTAGGAGCCCCCCCCCATGACCGTCAAAGCGGCCCGCCGCGCCTGGCTGACCGATCTGCCCGTCCTGCTGGTCGCGGTGGTGTGGGGCTCCAGTTATCTCGCCGCCAAGGAGGTCACCACGGCGCAGACCGTGCTGGCCGTGCTCGTCCTGCGGTTCGGCGTGGTGCTGCCGGTCCTGGTCGGCACCGGGTGGCGCAAGCTCAGGGCGCTGGACGGGGCGCAGCTGCGGGGCGCCGGCGTCCTCGGGCTGATCCTTTCCGGGATCTTCCTGCTGGAGACGTACGGCGTCGTGCACACCTCGGCGACCAACGCAGGGCTCATCATCAGCCTCACCATGATCTTCACGCCGCTCGCGGAGAGCCGGATCACGGGCAGGCGGCCCTCCCGGTCGTTCCTGGCGGCAGCGGGGTTGTCGGTGCTGGGTGTTCTGCTCCTCACCCAGGGCGCCGGGTTCACCGCGCCGTCCCTGGGTGATCTGCTGATGCTGGGCGCGGCCGTGGCCCGTACCGTGCACGTGCTGGCGATGTCGCGCATGCGGTCGGTGCAGGGCGCGGACTCGCTGTCGATGACCACGGTGCAACTGGGTGGCGCGGTCGCGGTGTTCGCGGTGCTGTCCACGCTGCCCGGCACCGGCAGCACCACGTGGGCCGCCGCGGCGGAACTGGACACCGGGGACTGGCTCTGGCTGCTCTACCTGTCGGTGTTCTGCACCCTGTTCGCGTTCTTCGTGCAGATGTGGGCCGTACGCCGTACGTCGCCCTCCCGGGTCAGCCTGCTGCTGGGCACCGAGCCGGTGTGGGCCGCCGTCGTCGGAGTGACCCTCGCGGGAGACCGGCCGGGCTGGCTGGGGCTGCTGGGTGCGCTTCTCGTGCTCGCGGGCACGGCGTGGGGCCGCAGCGCGGCCGCCCCGCGGCGGACGTCAGTCGTCGAGCCAGCCGAGCCGGACGGCGCAGACACCGGCCTGGAACCGGCTGGCCGTTCCTAGCCGTTCGGTCAGTTCGGAGACGAGGCGGCGGACCGTGCGCTCGGAGACCCCGAGCTTGCGGGCCATCGCCTCGTCGGTGAGTCCGCCCCCGAGCATCCGCACCAGCTCACGGTGGCGGCCGGTCGGGCGCCAATCGCCCTCGGGGCTCTCGGTCGCCGACTCGGTCAGCACGGCGGCGCTTTCCCAGCTGTGCTGGAAGATCTCCCGGAATACCCCGGCCAGCGTCTCGCCGCGCAGCACGATGGCGGCGATCTCCCCGTCCGCGGTATGGGACGCCGGCACGATCGCCAGGGAGCGGTCCACCACGATGAGCCGCATGGGCAGGGTGTGCGCGGTGCGGACCTGGGCGCCCGCGCCGTTCAGCCGCCGCAGATACGCCGTCATATGGGGGACGGAGGCCGCCGAGCGCAGATGGATGGTCCGCATCCGCACGCCGCGGCCCAGCACGAGCCGGTCCCGTTCGAGCCCCGCTTCCACCATCCCTGCGGGCAGCGGACGGCCGGGGTGCAGGGAGAGCACCTCTTCCTCCGCCCGCCGTGAGGCGTCCTCCAGAATCGCGGAGACATTGGCCATACCACTCACCACCTCCATCTGAACGGAGGCCAACTCCCGGGCGTGCACGGGCTGGAAGTCCGCCAACACCTGGGCGAGCGCGGAGCGGGTCTGCCGGACGGCGCTCAGCAGGGCGTCGGTGTGCTGCTCCTCGTCGAGGAGCAGCTTGCGCAGAGCGGTGTCCGGGGCTAGGGCCGTCCAGCCGTTGCGGTGGTCCGACGACGGCACCAGCAGGCCGAGTTCACCGAGCAGCCGGAGCGCGTCGGCGAGCTCCGTCCCGCTCCAGCCGCGGTTTTCGGTGAGGGTCTGCGGGTTCCAGGCCGCGTTGTCGAGAGCGAAGCGGTAGAGCTCCTGGGCTCGGGCACGTACGTCCACTGGATTGGTCCCCCTACTGATGCACGGGCGCTGTCCCCCTGAAGCGCTCCCTCGGGGATCTTAGAAAGGGCCCCCGCAGCGGGAAACCCGTGGTCCGCTATACGGACAGCCGTACGGACAGCGACGGACCGCTGCCCGCACGCCCCGTCAAGCCGTCCGCCCCTGGCCATGGCCGGTGCCGGAACTCCCTCCGGATGGCCGCGGACGGTCCCGCCGGAACATGATGATCGCCCAGCGGTCGCCGCTGACCACGCACCGACCGACCAGGAACTCGACGCCCGTCGAGCGACGATCACTCAGGGGGATCCTCATGTCCGCTTCTCATCTGCTCCGTGGCGTGTTCGCGGTTCTTGCCGCCGCCCTCGTCCTCGGTGGCGTGCAGAGCGCCGCGGCGACGGGAACCGAGACCCGGGCCGTCGTGACCAGCGGCGACTCACTGATCTGGGGCTGACCGGGTGGCCAGGCCGAGCGTCGCCGTCGTCACCCCGCTGACCGGGCCGCGCACAGACTGGGGAGCGGCCCTTCTCGGCCAGCTGGAACGGATCCGAAGGGCCCGCCCGGACGCCGCCGAGTGGCACGTCTACGACGAGACGCCGGGGGTCGCCCGGGCCGTGGCCGGCGCCGGACACGCGGCAGTCATCGGCCACAGCGACTCGGAGGACGCCCGCCGGGCCCTGCCGGTGTACCGAGCCGCCCGACTCCCTTGTCTGCTCCCCTTCGTGAGGGCCGGGGCGCCCGCACTGAGCTGGGCACCGGACGGGAACGTGCTGGCCCGCAGGATCGTCGAGGCGGCGACGGCCCTCGGCGTGAGCGCGCTCGCCGTCGCCCAGGACGAGGGACCCCGCTGGAGCGCGCTCGGGCGCGCGGTCGTCGAGGAGGCCGGCAGGGTGGGGCTCGCGCCGGGCCCCGGTGGCGCGTTGGCGGTGCTGGCGCCGCAGGACCGGTTCGCGCGCTTCGTACGGGGTACGGGTCCCGTGCTCACGCCGACGGACTGCGGACTGGTCTCGTTCGCTCACCTGCGCCAAGCGGCATCGGACCACGAGGTGTGGGCCGTCCACCCCCAGACGTGCGCGGTACGCCGTGCCAGAGCCGCTCTCACGGCACTCGCGCAGGCCTTGTCCGAGGGTGCCGCACCGCGTGGGACGGCACTGACGGACGCCGTACGCGAGCGCTCGGGAATCCTGCTCACCGCCGGAGGAACCCCCCTGGGCGACGGCTGGCTCATCTCCCGGCTGCCGTGGACGTGCTCGGTGAGAACGCCGTTCTGACGGCCGCCTCGCCCGCCGGGTTCTGCCTCAGCCGGTACTCACCCGGAGTTCCTTCACCCCGTTGATCCAGGCCGAGCGCAGCCGGCGCGGATCGTCGACCAGCCGCAGCCCGGGCATGGCGTCGGCGATCGCGTTGAAGATGAGGTTGATCTCCAGCACCGCGAGGGACTTGCCCAGGCAGTAGTGCGGTCCGCCGCCGCCGAACCCGAGGTGCGGGTTGGGGTCGCGGGTGACGTCGAAGGTGTCCGGGTCGTCGAAGACCTCGGGGTCGTGGTTGGCCGAGGCGTAGAACAGGCCCAGCCGGTCGCCCCGGCGGATGCGCTTGCCGCCGAGTTCGGTGTCCTGGGTGGCCGTGCGCTGGAAGGCGGCGACCGGGGTCGCCCAGCGCACGATCTCCTCGGCCGCCGTCTGAGGGCGGTCGCTCTTGTACAGCTCCCACTGTTCCGGGTGGGTGAGGAAGGCGTGCATGCCGTGGGTGATGGCGTTGCGGGTGGTCTCGTTGCCCGCGACGGCCAGCATCAGCACGAAGAAGCCGAACTCGTCGGAGCTGAGGTTGCCCTCGTCCTCCGCCGCGACGAGCTGCGTGACGATGTCGTGGGCCGGGCACTGCTTGCGGTCGGCGGCCATGTTCATCGCGTAGGCGATGATCTCCGTGGCCGACTCGGCGCCGACCTCCTCGGTGATGGCGTACTCGGGATCGTCGTACGCGATCATCTTGTTGGACCAGTCGAAGATCTTGTCCCGGTCCTCCTGCGGGACGCCCATCAGCTCGGCGATCGCCTGGAGGGGCAGTTCGCAGGCGACCTGGGTGACGAAGTCGAACGGCCCGGTGTGCGCGCTGGCGTTCTCGACGATGGAGTGGGCCCGGTTGCGCAGCCGCTCCTCCAGCGCCCGGATCGCCCGGGGCGTGAACCCGCGCTGCACGATCTGCCGGACCCGGGTGTGCTCCGGCGGGTCCATGTTCAGCAGGATCAGCCGCTGCGCTTCGATGGAGTCGCGCTCGATGTGCTCGTTGAAGCGGATGATCGCCGTGTTGAGGGACGACGAGAACAACTCGGGGTGCGTGGAGACGTACTTGACGTCGGCGTACCGGGTGACGGCCCAGTAGCCGTCGTCCTGGAAGCCGGCGAGACCCGTCGGCTGCGCCACCCAGCAGACCGGATCGGCCCGGCGCAGCTCGGCGAACTCCGGCAGGGGCACGCGGCGGTGCAGCAGGTCGGGGTCGGTGAAGTCGAACCCGTCGGGCAGCGCGGGACAGGGCATGGGCGGCTCCCACCACTCGTACCGACTCTGAGGTCTGACGGCCCATCAGCTGTGCGGAGTTGCGGTGACGGTAGTAACGGGTTCTACAAGTAGCAAGAGGCACGGCCCCGCCAATTGCCCGCACGACTATTGCGGTCATCGAGCGGCCCTCAGCACACTGTTCACAGAACTAGAACGCGTACTAGTTCCGCTGAGCCTCCCGGAGAGGACCCGCACCCATGGCTGCCGAACCCGTGATCGTCGAAGCCGTACGCACCCCCATCGGCAAGCGCGGCGGCGCGCTCGCCAACCTGCACCCCGCCTACCTCCTCGGCGAGACCTATCGCGAACTCCTCGGCCGCACCGGCATCCCCGCCGACTGCGTCGAGCAGATCGTCGGCGGTACGGTCACGCACGCCGGCGAGCAGTCCATGAACCCCGCGCGCACGGCCTGGCTGACCATGGGGCTCCCGTACGAGACGGCCGCGACGACCGTCGACGCGCAGTGCGGGTCGTCCCAGCAGGCCTCGCACATGGTGGCCAACATGGTCGCGGCGGGCGTGATCGACGTCGGCATCTCCTGCGGGGTGGAGTCGATGTCGCGGGTGCCGC
The DNA here is from genome assembly GCF_001611795.1 of Streptomyces qaidamensis. Taxonomy (NCBI): domain Bacteria; kingdom Bacillati; phylum Actinomycetota; class Actinomycetes; order Kitasatosporales; family Streptomycetaceae; genus Streptomyces; species Streptomyces qaidamensis. The sequence continues at coordinate 2,780,076 of NZ_CP015098.1, forward strand.
TGGGGTCGGGCTCGAAGCACGGGCCGGGCAAGCCGTTCCCCGACGAGTGGAACGTGGACCTGCCCAACCAGTTCGAGGCGGCCGAGCGCATCGCCCGCCACCGGGGCCTGACCCGCGAGGACGTCGACGCGCTGGGTCTCGCCTCGCAGGAACGGGCCGCCCACGCCTGGGCGGAGGAGCGCTTCAAACGGGAGACGTTCGCGGTCCAGGTCCCCACGACCGAGGAGGAGCAGCACGCCGGGCAGGGCATGTGGCGCCTCGTCGACAGGGACGAGGGCCTGCGCGACACGACGGCGGAGGCCCTGGCAGCCCTGAAGCCGATCATGCCCACGGCGGTGCACACGGCCGGAAACGCGTCGCAGATCTCCGACGGGGCGTCGGCGGTCATGTGGGCGTCGAAGCGGATGACGCGGGCGCTGAAGCTGAGGCCGCGGGCCCGGATCGTGGCCCAGGCGCTGGTGGGGTCCGACCCCCACTTCCACCTCGACGGCCCGATCGACGCGACCAAGGCGGTCCTGGGCAAGGCCGGGATGTCCCTGAAGGACATCGACGTGGTGGAGATCAACGAGGCGTTCGCGTCCGTGGTGCTGAGCTGGGCGCGGGTCTTCGACCAGGACCAGTCGAAGGTGAACGTCAACGGCGGCGCGATCGCGCTCGGGCACCCGGTCGGAGCGACCGGGGCCCGGCTCATCACGACGGCCCTTCACGAACTGGAGCGCGCGGACAAGGAGTTCGCGCTGATCACCATGTGCGCGGGGGGCGGCTTGGCCACCGGCACGATCATTCAGCGGCTGTAGACGCCCAGTTGACGAACGTGGTGAAGGCGGCGGGATCGAGGGTGAGGATCGGTCCCGCCGGGGTCTTGGAGTCGCGTATGGCGACGGTGCAGGGTGCCTCGGCGATCTCAAGGCAATTGCCGCCCTGGTCGCCGCTGTAGCTGGACTTACGCCACAAGGTCCCCGTCGGAATCACCTTGCTCGCCATAGCGTTCCTCCATCACTCGCCGGATCAACTCCGCCGAATCCCTGAGGGAGAGCGCGGCGGCCTGCAGATGATCGTAACGGAGCGAGCAGTCCTTGACGGTGTCCGGATTCGCGGTGGGATGCCCGCTGCCATACCCCTCCGTATAGACGATGCTTGCATCGCTTGCGAAGCGGTAGATGTCGAACGAGCCCTGCATTCCCGCGTGCGCCCCAGCCGAGAACGGCAAGATTTGGACGTTGACCCGGGGGTTACCGACGAAGGACAACAAGTGCGCCAGTTGGCCCCGCATGGTTCGCCGTCCACCGATCTGCTGGTACAGAGCGGTCTCGCTGAGGATCACCCAGAAAACGGGTGGCTTCTCCTTCTCGAAGATGCGCTGTCGAGCCAGCCGCACGGCGGTGCGGTCGTCGAGGTTGCTCGTGTCCAGCACCCCGAGGACGGCACGTGCGTACGCGTCGGTCTGAAGGAGGCCCTGCACCATGAGCGCCTCGAAGGAGCAGATCTCCACCGCACGCGATTGGAGTTCCGCCACCTGTTGGAACCACGCCGGAAGCCGACTCCGCAACACCAACTCGACGAGCCGGGAGAACATACCGTCCGTTCCCAGCGCCGCATCCGCCCGTTCGCTGAACTCCGGCGTCGGAAGCTTCCTGGCCGTCTCGATCTGGCCGACGAGCGAGCCCGTGTAGTTGAGGATCTCCCCGAGCTGCTTCTGTGTCAGCCCGGCGGCCTCCCGGTGTCTCCTCAGCTCGAAACCGTAGTAGTCGAGCGGCGACGCACCCGGGTCCAGGGCGTTGATGTGGGTCACGGCAGAAGCCCCTCTCACGCAACTCGGTCCACAGCGGAACCAGTTGTATCCGTTCCGTAGCCGAGGGTAGTCACCGCACGTCAGCCTCGTCTCGTGAACGAATACTTTCCCGCCCGGTACTCGATGCGTCTCACCGTCGGTGAACACGCCCCCCGCCACATCCGCCGTATCGTCCGCTCCTTCCTCGAAGAGTGGCGCATGCCCGAGCTGCCGGATGCCGTGGAGCTGGGCGTGACGGAGCTGCTCGCCAACGTCGTACGGCACGTCCCGGACCGCCGCTGCGCGCTGCTGTTGCTGCGGCAGCGCACCGGCGTACGGGTGGAGGTCACGGACGGCAGCGATGAACTGCCCTGCACACCGGATGAGTTGGACGCCGAGGCCGAGACCGGCCGGGGGCTGCTCCTGCTCGACGCGATGGCCGACAAGTGGGGCGTGTCGCTGTGGTCCGGGGGCGGGAAGACCGTGTGGTTCGAATGCGCAGCCGACTGCACCCGGAAGCGGCACGCCGCTTCGATGCCTTGATCGTCCTCCCTTCCGGCCGAACGGAATCGGAGCATCCGATGTGAGCCCCGAAGCTGGCCGATTTCACCTGGCTGCCCTGGGAATCACGGTGACGCGCGAGGAACGGGAGGAGATGTTCGCAAGGTTCGGTGATCAGGACCTGCTCGACATCGATGAACTGGGAGCGTTCTGGGCGGACAACTTCACACACATCAGCGAGAAGTACGCGCTGGAGCGCATCGGCGAGGTGGACGACATGGTGAGCGCTTTCAGCGTTCGCACGGGAAACAGCGTCGGATAGCCGTGAATCCCGGCGGGCCCGTCCGACGACGGGCCCCCGGGGCCGAGAGGAAGGTGCCGGAATGCTGGGAGTGGAGAACCCGCTGACCTATGCTCTGGGCGCGCTGCTGATCATTGTGCTGCCGGGACCGAGCTCCCTGTTCACGCTGTCGGTCGCCGCACGCCTGGGGGTCAAAGCCGGATATCGCGCCGCGGCAGGTGTGTTCCTGGGCGAGACCCTGCTCATGATGGCGACGGCGGCCGGACTCGCCTCGCTGCTTCGGACCAATGAGCTGCTGTTCGCCATCGTGAAATACGCCGGGGCCGGCTATCTGACCTGGATCGCCGTGGGCATGATCCGGGCAGCATGGGCGATGTGGCGACGCCGCGACGAGAAGCGCGCAGGGGACGCGGCAGCCCCGGAGCCGTCGGGCGGGCGGCTGTTCCGGCGCTCGCTGGTGATCACCCTTCTCAACCCGAAGGCGATCCTGTTCTTCATCTCGTTCTTCGTGCAGTTCGTCGACCCCGGCTACGCCTACCCGGGATTGTCCTTCGCCCTGCTCGCACTCGTCTACCAGCTCATCAGCATTGCGTACGTGACCGCGCTGATCCTCGGCGGTACCTGTCTCGCCACGCAGTTCCGCCGCCGCCGCAAGCTCTCTGCGGGCCTGACGTCGGGGGCGGGAGCTCTGTTCCTCGGCTTCGCGGCGAAACTGGCCACGACAGGCAACTGAGAACCGCGAAGTACCGGATCAACTCGGGGTGCGGTCTCTCCGCCGGTCCGTACTCCCGCTGCCGAAGCGGGCGGCCGCAGCCGCAGTGTGCGTCCGCGGGCCCTGGAGGAGGCAGGTGAGTCCGAACCCCGCCGCCACCACCACCGCTCCCCCGGCCGCGTCCAGCACCCAGTGGTTCGCCGTCGCGACGATCGAGACTCCGGTGAGCAGCGGATGCAGCAGGCCCAGCGCCTTCATCCACCACCGTGACGCCAGGACGGCGATCACGACCCCGCACCACAGCGACCAGCCGAAGTGCAGGGACGGCATGGCCGCGTACTGGTTGGTGAGGGCGGTGAGCGTGCCGTAGTCGGGCTGGGAGAAGTCCTGCGTGCCGTGCACGGTGTCGATGAAGCCGAGCGTCGGCATCAGCCGGGGCGGGGCCAGCGGGTAGAGCCAGAAGCCGACCAGGGCGAGCAGGGTGGTGAAGCCCAGGGCGGAGCGGGCCCAGCGGTAGTCGCCGGGACGGCGCCAGTAGAGGACCGCGAGAACGGCCAGCGGCACCACGAAGTGGAACGACGTGTAGTACTGGTCGAGGAACTCCCGCAGCCAGCCGATCCCGACGACGGTGTGGTTGAGCCGTTGTTCGATGTCCAGCCGCAGGGTGCGCTCCAGGTCGTAGATCTGCATGCCGTGTTCCTCGGCCTCGGCGCGCCCGGCCGAGTTGCTGCCGCCCGTGGCGGCGAGCCGGACCTGGGAGTAGGCGGCGTAGGTGACCCGGAGGAGGAGCAGCTCCAGGAGGAGGTTGGGCCGGGTGAGGACGCGGCGCAGGGCCGGCAGCAGCGGCAGGTGCCGGAGGCGGGCGGGGGCGGGGGGCGCGTACGCGACCGGCAGCGGCGCCCGGTAGTACGGCGAGGTGCGGGGCAGGAACGGCACGGCGGTGGCGGCGGCGAGCGCGGCCAGCAGGACGACGTTGTCCCGCACGGGGTTCAGGGACGCCAGGTTCGGCAGGATCATCGTGGCCGGCAGGGTCATGACCACGACGACGGCGACCGGCCACACGTACCGGTCGGAGGCGCGTCTGCCGACCCGGCCGACGACCGTGAGCAGCACCCACAGCAGCTGGTGCTGCCAGGCCGTGGGCGAGACGGCGATCGCGGCGCAGCCGGTGATGGCGACGGCGAGGAGGAGCTGGCCGTCGCGGAAGCAGCGCACGGCGCGGCGCAGGGCCAGGACGGCGACGGCCGCGCCGAGCGTCAGGAAGAGCGCGACCTCCAGGGGGCCGGTCAGGCCGAGCCGGAGGAGGGCGCCGTGCAGGGACTGGTTGGCGAGGCCGTCGGCCGGGCCGCCGAGGCCGACGCCGGCCATGTGGTGGACCCAGTAGCGGTGGGAGTCGGCCGGCATCGCCGCCCAGGCGAGGCCGGTGCAGGCGGCGAAGGTGACGCCGGTGGCGAGCGCGGCGCGTCTGCGGCCGGTGCACCACAGCAGGGGCGTGAACAGCAGCAGGGTGGGCTGGAGCGCCGCGGCGACGCCGATGAGCAGGCCGCTGGTGCGCTGGCCGCGGGCGGTGAAGCAGCCGAGCAGGACGAGCAGGACCGGGATGATGCTGGTCTGGCCGAGCCAGAGGGTGTTGCGGACGGGCAGGGACAGCATCAGCAGGCTGACGGCGACCGGCGCGGCCAGCAGTGCCGTGCGGCGGCCGACCGGCGGGGGCAGGGCGCGGGCGGCGATCAGGCCCAGGGCGACGACGAGCAGCAGCGTGCCGAAGGTCCAGCCCCAGCCGAGGGCCTGTTCGGCCGAACGGGTGAGCGGCTTGAGGGCGAGTCCGCCGAACGGGGTGCCGGTGAAGCGGGTCGAGGCGTAGAGCGAGCCGTTCAGATGCAGGACGCCGTTCGGTCCGACCCAGGTCTCCAGGTCCGTCAGCCGCTCGCCGCGCGGGGTGGCGAGGACCACGGCCAGCTGCCGGGCGGCGAGGACGGCGGCGATCAGCCACAGCCCGAGGCGGGCGGCGCGCAGGCGTGGGTGGGCCCCACCGGTGGCCGTCGCTCCGAAGCCTTTCGCCGGTCGTCCGCCGTGATCCGCATTCGCCACGCCTCGTCGGCCTCTCGCGCCAGTTCATCCCACATGTCCTGAATGCGGGAATTCCTCCTGCGAACCCTATGGGGAATGCGTGGTTCCGGTGAAGAAGACGCGGTCGGTCGCGACGTGCACGGGAAGTGCGAGCGGGCCTCGCGGACGCGATATGGATCACACGAGGATCGGTTGTGAACCGCTTTCCGCAGGGCAGAAGCAGCAGCACAGCCACGTTTTACATGCAGTGTGCAACGAAAGGCGTACCGCCCGTAAGCGGAGCAAATCCGCCTATCGTCGCTTTTCCGGCCCGTACGACAGCGCCGCCGCGCGGGACCGCGTCCCTGTCCCCGTCGAAAGGTAGGCGAGCGAGTCTTGTCGACTGCCTCAGTCGTCGCCCCCGCGTCCCTCGTGAAGACCCGCAAGGCGAAGGCCCCCGACCCGACCGTCACCGACCCCGCGCTCGTCAAGCGCGCCGTGAAGGCGGCCGCGCTGGGCAACGCGATGGAGTGGTTCGACTTCGGCGTCTACAGCTACATCGCGGTCACGCTGGGCAAGGTCTTCTTCCCCTCCGGCAACCCCACCGCCCAGCTGCTGTCCACGTTCGGCGCCTTCGCCGCGGCCTTCCTGGTCCGCCCGCTCGGCGGCATGGTCTTCGGCCCGCTCGGCGACCGCGTCGGCCGCCAGAAGGTGCTCGCCCTCACCATGATCATGATGGCCGCGGGCACCTTCGCGATCGGCCTGATCCCGTCGTACGCGACGATCGGCGTCGGCGCGCCGATCCTGCTGCTGGTGGCCCGCCTGGTGCAGGGCTTCTCCACCGGCGGCGAGTACGCGGGCGCCTCCACGTTCATCGCCGAGTACGCCCCCGACAAGCGGCGCGGCTTCCTCGGCAGCTGGCTGGAGTTCGGCACGCTCGCCGGCTACATCGCCGGCGCGGGCCTGGTCACGATCATGACCGCTCTGCTCTCCGCCGACGACCTGACCTCCTGGGGCTGGCGCATCCCGTTCCTGATCGCGGGCCCCATGGGCCTCATCGGCCTCTACCTGCGGCTGCGCCTGGAGGAGACCCCGGCGTTCGCGGCCGAGGCGGAGAAGGCCGAGGACAACCGCCCGAAGACTCCGCTGCGCGAGATGGTCGCGGGCCAATGGCGCGCGCTGCTGCTCTGCGTCGGCCTGGTCCTGGTCTTCAACGTCACCGACTACATGCTGCTGTCGTACATGCCGAGCTACCTGACCGGTCAGCTCCACTACGACGAGACGCACGGTCTGCTGGTCGTCCTCGGCGTGATGGCCGTGATGATGATCGCCCAGCCGTTCATGGGCGCGCTGACCGACCGTGTCGGCCGCCGCCCGGTGATCGCCACCGGCTGCGCGGGTTTCCTGCTGCTGTCCGTCCCGGCTCTGCTGCTGATCCGCGAGGGCAGCCTGCTCGCGGTCGCGCTCGGCATGGGCGCCCTGGGCATGCTGCTGGTCTGCTTCACGGCGTCGATGCCCTCGGCACTCCCGGCGCTGTTCCCGACGAAGGTCCGCTACGGCTCCCTGTCGATCGGCTTCAACGTCTCGGTGTCCCTGTTCGGCGGCACGACCCCGCTGGTGGTCACGGCTCTGATCGGCGCCACCGGGAACATGATGATGCCCGCGTACTACATGATGGCCGCGGCCGTGATCGGCGGTTTCGCCGTGTGGCGCATGGCGGAGTCGGCGGGGCGTCCGCTGCCCGGCTCGGCGCCCTCCGTGGCGGGTCGACACGCCGAGTGAGATCCCGCTGACAGCGACCAGCGCACCAACTATCTTCGTCAGCGCCAGTAGTTAGGGATACTAACTATGCTGACGAAAGGTAGAGGTGCATGAGCGAGTCGCACGTCTGGGACGAGGTCGACACCTACTTCACCACCCACCTCGCCCCGGATGACGAAGCCCTGGCGGCCGCCCTGCGCGACAGCGACGCCGCCGGGCTTCCGCACATCAACGTCGCGGGCAACCAGGGCAAGCTCCTCCAGCTCCTCGCCCAGATCCAGGGCGCCCGCCACATCCTGGAGATCGGCACGCTCGGCGGCTACAGCACCATCTGGCTGGGCCGCGCCCTGCCCGCCGACGGGCGCCTGGTCTCCCTGGAGTACGACCCGCGGCACGCCGAGGTCGCCGTCCGCAACATCGCCCGCGCCGGCCTGGACAAGCTGGTCGAGGTGCGGGTCGGCCCGGCCCTGGAGTCGCTGCCCAAGCTGGCCGACGAGAACCCGCCCCCGTTCGACCTGGTCTTCATCGACGCCGACAAGGCCAACAACCCGCACTACGTGGAGTGGGCGATCAGGCTCACCCGCACGGGCAGCCTGATCGTCCTCGACAACGTCGTACGGGGCGGCCGGGTCGTCGACGCGGACAGCACCGCCCCGGACGTGACGGGCACCCGTACCGCGATCGAACTGATCGCCGCCCACCCGAGGCTGAGCGGCACCGCGATCCAGACGGTGGGCATGAAGGGCTACGACGGGTTCGCGCTGGCGCGCGTGCTGGCGTGAGGGCCAGGGGCCTCAGACCTCGTGGTAGAAGCCCACGTTGACGCTGCGCGGGGCGGTGCGGTCCTGGATGATGATCTCACCGCTGCCGCCCCTGGGCAGCGGGACGGTTCCGCCGTAGGCGAGGGGCTGGACGTACTCCCCCATCGTCAGCCGCACTTCGGAGGACGGGTCGGGCTGGGAGCCGCGCAGCCAGGTGACCTGCCAGGTCCCCTCCGGTCCGCACAGGAACTCCAGGTGGACGCGGGAGACGAACAGCCAGTCGTCCGGCGTGCTCAGCCGGCACACGGACTTGTCGCGGCCCACCCGCAGCACCGCGCCCGGCTCGCTCGGCGCTTCGGCCATGAGCATGCCGGCCGTGGCGCCCGCCTCCGCCTCCGCGACGGTGGCCATGGTGAGTTCGAGCACGTGCGCTCCTTCTGATACGTCCCGGTGGGCCAGACAGGTTCTTGGCCCGCCGCATGATAAAACGCCCGGCCACGCGGTGTCCGGCACAATGGGCCTCATGACCGAGCGAAAGCCACCGGGCGTCGACTTCGAGTCCTGGGTCGACAAGCAGATCCGTGACGCGGAGACACGCGGGGAGTTCGACCGGCTGCCGGGCGCGGGCGAACCGCTCCCCCGCGAGATCGAGAGCACCTACGACGAACTGTGGTGGGTCAAGCGGAAGATGGCCCGCGAGGGCTTCTCCGTCCTGCCGCCGGCGCTGGCCCTGCGCAAGGAGGCGGAGGACGCGCTGGAGGCCGCGCTCGCAGCCCCCTCGGAGCGGATCGTCCGGAAGATCATCGACGAGGTCAACGCCAAGATCCGCGACATGATGTTCAAGCCGCCGCCCGGCCCCCCGCTGGGAAAGAAGCCGTACGACGTCGAGGACGTCGTACGGCAGTGGCGGGAGCGCCGGGCGGACCGGTGACCGGGGGATCTCCCCCGGCTCACACGTGCAGCAGCCGTTCGGCCAGCTCGCGGTAGTCCTTCAGGGCCAGCCGGAGCTGCTCGGTGTCGGCCGAGGACACGGACCTGCCCTCGCCGCCCTCGACGGACTGCCACGAGTGGCGCAGGGTGCGGCGGCGCTGTGTCACGGCCTCGGTGAAGCGGGCCGCGATCTCCTCCAGCACGTGGTCGGCCTCCTCGACGGCGGCCCGGGGCCCGTCGACGAACCCGGCGACGGCGTGCTGCAACTGCGAGCCGAGCTTGTCAGAGTCGTCGTGCGCGAGCAGATGGGCCCGGTTCTTGGCGGAGCCGACCTTGTCGGGGCCGGTGCCGTGGTCGCCGCGGGGTGCTTCGGTGCCGAGCCGGTCCGGGTCGGACCGGTCGGTGGCGTGCCGGTCGGTGCCGTGCCGGTCGGTGCCGAGCCGGTCGGTGGCGTCCGTACCGTGACGGTCCGTGCCGGGCAGACCGGTGCCGTGCGCCGCGGCGCGGTCCGCGTCGGTGCCGTGCGGGGCGCCGCGGTCGGTCTCGATGCCGCGCGTGGCGCCCGGGCCCGTTTCCGGACCTCGGGCCGTCTCGTGGCGGTCGGTGCCCGGTGCGGCCGGGCTGTGGCCGGTGCCCAGGGCGCTCTCGCCGCGGGCGTCCGGAGCCTGGTCGCCGGGCGGTCGGGTCATGTCGGTCATTGCCTCAACTCTCCTTCGCCTGACGTCGGTGCATCGCCCACGGCATGTGCCCGCCGCGGGTCTGGCCCTTGCGGCCGCCGTTCAGGGCGGCGCGCTCGCGGCCGTTTTCGTGCCGTCCGCCGGTGTGGCCGCCGCCGTCGTGGCGGGCCGGCTTCACCAGCTCCTCGAACAGGGCGCGGGCCGCCACCATGGCCTCACGCATGTCCTCCGTGCCCTGGCCGCCGTCGCGGGCGTCCTCCGCGCGCAGATGCGCGGCGCGGTGCACGCGCCGGTAGCCGTCCACGTGGTGGGCGTGGTGCACGGACAGCGCGGACAGCTGTTCCTCGTACTGCCCGCCGTCCGGGAAGCCCCGGGCGCCGGCGAGCTCGGCGAGCAGCCGGTCCGCCTCGGCGACGGCATCGCGCGGCGAGTCGACGAACCGCTCCTGGGCGGCCGTCCAGCGCGCCTCGTACTGCTCGCGCTGCGCCGGCTCCAGCGGCCGCTCGCGCAGCTCGCCGTGGCGCTGCACGCGCTCGGTCAGTTCGCGCTCGGCCGCTTTGGCGTCACCGTCGTGCCGGGCGACGGCCCGGTCGTACTCGGGTCCGAAGCGCCGCTTCAGGCTCGGGCCCTGCCGAGGCCCGCGGGCGCGCAGGGTCATGACGGCCGCGATGATGACGACCGCCGCGATCACGATCAGAGCAATGATCAGGCCAGTGGACATGAATGCCTTCCGGGTTCTCGGCCCACCCGGCTCTCCTCGCGAGCCGGTTCGCCCGTCGGGTTGCCCCAAACCCCGTGTCCAAACGGCGCCCTGGCGCAACCCGGGCGCGAACGCATGGCCGGGACTATTCGGTTGCGTGGCCGGTGGGGCGCCTGCGCACCATGCGGTTCATGACCTGGACCGTGACTCCGGAACCGTACGACTCCCCCGTCGCCGCCGCTCTGTGGCGGGCGTACTACACCGAGGTCAGCGACCGCTGGTACCTGCTGCACGAAGGGCGCCGGACCGACCCGGCCGAGCTGGAGCGGGAGATCGCCGCCCAGCCGGGGGCCGACCTGGCCCCGCCGGACGGCCGGCTGCTCGTCGCCCGGTACGGCGGCGAGCCGGCCGGCAGCGCGGGCGTACGGCTGCTGGACGGCAGGACCGCCGAGCTCAAGCGGGTGTTCCTGCGCGAGCCGATGCGCGGCAGGGGCGGCGCCCCGCTCCTGGTCGGGGCGGCCGAGGAGGCCGCCCGTGCGCTCGGCGCCACCCGGATGATCCTCGACACCCGCAGCGATCTCGTCGAGGCCCGCGGCCTCTACGCCCGCCTCGGCTACCGGGAGACCGCACGCCACAACGACGACCCGTACGCGGAGCACTGGTTCAGCAAGGAACTGGCCTGAACTCAGCCCCTCTCCTCCGGGGAGTCCGTGCGGTACGGCCGCTCGCGCCGGGACCCGCACAGTTCGCCGTTCAGCTCGCGCACGAGCCGCTCCAGGTCGGTCGGCCGGTCCGGCCCCCACCAGTCGCCGAGCAGCTCGGCGAGGGACTCCTCGCGGACCTCGGCCAGCCGGCCGGCCACCTCGCGTCCCTGATCGGTCAGGACCATGTCGACGCCCCGGCGCACGGCGAGACGGCGCTCCTCGGCCTGCCGGGCGGCCTCCATGATCACCGTCAGGGGCACGGGCATGGTGTCGGCCAGTACGCCCGGCTCCACCGAGCCGTGGCGCCGCATCCGCAGCAGCAGCCAGCTCGTCGCGGGCAGCAGGTCGTAGCCCGCCCGGGCGGTGATCTTCCGGTAGATCTCGCGCCGCCCGCGCGGGTGCCGAGCACCGACAGGGCCCGGCAGACCTCGTCGTACGAGGACCGCTCGACGGGGTTGCTGGCCAGGGTCTCGGTGACGTCCGGCGCGGTGACCGAGCCGCGCAGCCGGTCCTCCTTCAGGAACCAGGCCAGCACGAAGCCGACGAGCGCGACGGGGGCGGCGTACAGGAAGACGTCCGTGATGGAGACGGCGTAGGCGTGCAGGGCCGGCGGGCGCAGGCCGGGCGGCAGGGCGGCGATGCCGCGCGGGTCGGCCTCCAGCGCGTCCACCGAGACGCCGGGCGGCAGCCGGACACCGCGGAAGGCGTCGGTGAGCTGCTCGCCGAGGCGGCCGGCGAAGACCGTGCCGAAGACGGCGACACCGAACGAGGCGCCGATGGAGCGGAAGAAGGTCGCTCCGGAGGTGGCGACGCCCAGGTCCTGGTAGGGGACGGCGTTCTGCACGATGAGCACGAGGACCTGCATCACCAGGCCGAGGCCGAGCCCGAAGACGAAGAAGAAGCCGCTCAGCTCGGCCGTGGAGCTGTGCTCGTCCAGCTGGTGGAGCAGGAGCAGCCCGAGCGCGGTGAGACCGGTGCCGGCGATCGGGAACACCTTCCAGCGGCCGGTGCGGCTGACGATCTGCCCGGACGCCGTCGAGGCCAGCAGCAGGCCCAGCACCATCGGCAGCATGTGCACACCGGACATGGTCGGGCTGACGCCCTGCACGACCTGGAGGAAGGTCGGCAGGTAGGTCATGGCGCCGAACATGGCGAACCCGACGACGAAACTGATCACGGCGGCGAGCGTGAAGGTCCGGACGCGGAACAGCTTGAGCGGCAGGACGGGTTCGGCGGCCCGCCGCTCGACGGCCACGAAGGCGACGGCGAGGACGACGCCCAGGACCGCCAGCCCGACGATCTGCCAGGACCCCCAGGCCCAGGTGGTCCCGCCGAGCGAGGCGACCAGTACCAGGCAGGTGGCGACGGCGGCGATGAGGAAGGTGCCCAGGTAGTCGATGACGTGGCGTTGCGCCGTGCGCGGGATGTGCAGGACGGTCGCGATCACGGCGAGTGCGACGACGCCGACCGGCAGGTTGACGTAGAACACCCAGCGCCAGCTCAGGTGCTGGGTGAACAGCCCGCCGAGCAGCGGCCCGAGCACGCTGGTCGCACCGAAGACGGCACCGAACAGGCCCTGGTAGCGGCCGCGTTCACGAGGCGACACCAGATCGCCGACGATCGCCATCGACAACACGATCAGCCCGCCGCCGCCGAGGCCCTGCAGGGCCCGGAACGCGATCAGCTGGGCCATGTCCTGTGCGGCGCCGCACAGCGCGGACCCGACCAGGAAGATCACGATCGCCGTCTGGAACAGCCGCTTGCGCCCGTACTGGTCGCCGAGCTTGCCCCACAGGGGGGTCGCGGCGGTCGCGGCCAGCAGGTACGCGGTGACCACCCAGGACAGGTGATCCAGACCGCCGAGATCACTGACGATCGTGGGCAGCGCGGTCGAGACGATGGTCTGGTCGAGTGCGGCGAGCAGCATGCCGAGGAGCAGGGCTGCGATGGAGACCAGGACGTTCCCGGACACCTGCTCGCGGGGGGCCGCGCCCTGGGGCGTCAGCCTGGTGGCGTTCCCGTCCTCGGCCATCCGACCTCCCGCGTCTCCGGTGACTTTTCCATCGTGACCGCTGTGACCTGTTATGGCCCGCCGGGCCCTTGTGGAAGCTGCGCTTCCGGGGGCTCCTCGACCGCACTGTGGAGAAGATCTGGATAATCTCTGGAGTTCGCGAGGGGAGGGAGGAACGCGTGGAACCGCCCAACGGCCACCCGTGCCCGGAGTGCGGCGCACCCGGACAGCGGGACAACACCCCCGCCTGCGCCTGCACCGACCGGGCCGCCGAGGCCCTCCGCGACGCCCGCACGACCCGGGCGGCGGCCGCGGAGGACTTCGACCCGCTGCGGATCCGCCCGTACGTGGAGATCGACCCGGGGACGCCCTCCGCGCCGGAGGCGCAGCACGACCAGGGGCGTCCGCCGGGGCCGGACGCCCCGCGCTCCGACCGCGACGGGCGGGCCACGCCCCCGCAGTCGGGCCTCTCGCACACCGACGGACCAACGCGGTCAGCCGAGGGCGTCCGGCCCCCGGCGACGCCGACCGACCCGGCCCCGGGCCTCTCACACACCGACAGGTCCACACGGCCCCCGGGCGACACCCCCCCCCCGGCGACGCCGACCGACCCGCCCCCAGGCCTCTCACACACCGACAGGTCCACACGGCCCCCGGGCGACACCGCGCCCGCGTCGAAGCCGACCGACCCGGCCGAGGCCGCCCCGCCCTCCGCCCACGGGGACAGTGACGGGACCCCAGGGCCCGGAGACGCCCCGCACGCAACCGGGACCGTGCACGCGGCACGGCCTGATGGCACACGGCCGGTGGGCGACGGCGCGCCGGGGCGGGACGCGGCGGCCGTCGACCGCGCCGCGCTCCCGCACACCGGGGGCTCAGCCCCCGGGCGTGCCGCTCAGCCGCCCGCCACCGCCGACCTCACCCTGCCCCTGCGGCCGGTCGGGCCGGACGGACCGGACGCGACCGTCGTGCTTCGGGCCACCCCAGCCACCTCGGCGCTTCCGACCCCCTTGGCCCCCGCCCCGGCCGAGCCGAGCATCACCGGCCTGCGGATGTTCGACGGCACCGTGGGGACACCCGTCGGGGCGCCGGAAGGCGGCCGGTCCGGTAGGCGTCGGCCGCGTCGGCGCAGCACTCTGCTCCTCGCCGCCGCCGGCGCCTGCGTCGCTGTCGTCGCGGCGGCCGGGTACGCGAGCGGGCTGTTCTCCTACGAGAGCCCGTCCCGGGACACCGCACTGCCGGACGACATCCGTGCGAGCGTGCCGGACGCCCCGCCGAGCAGCGCCGCCTCCACGCCCCCGAAGGGCGGCGCCTCGGTGGCTCCACCGGCGCCGGCCGCGCCGCGCCCGGCGCCGTCCCGCACCGCGAGCCCGTCCGCCTCGCCGTCGCCGTCCGCGCCGAGCGCCCCGGCGAGCCCGTCGCAGTCGCCCTCCCCGTCGGCATCGCAGCCGTCGGCATCGGCGACCGGCCCCGGGCAGGCGCCTTCGGACGCCTCGCGCCAGAACAAGGGCCCGGCCGTCCTGCGCCTCGGCGACAACGGCCCGGAGGTCACCGAACTCCAGCTCCGTCTGCGGCAGTTGTACCTGTACGACGACGACACCGACGGCAGCTTCGACGACCGGCTGGAGGACGCGGTCCGCACCTACCAGTGGTCCCGCGGCATCCAGGCCGACGACCTCGGCGTCTACGACCGGGAGACCCGGGCGAGGCTGGAGTCGGAAACCCGGGAGCCCTGACCGGCCCGGCCGCCCTATCGTGACGCCGTGACTACCCAGGTGATCGTTGTCAACGGCGGTTCGAGCTCGGGCAAGTCGGGGATCGTCCGGTGCCTGCAAGAGGTCCTGCCGGGTGCGTGGATGGCCTTCGGCGTCGACTCGTTCGTCGAGGCGCTGCCCGCGAAGCTGCAGGGCTCGGAGGGCGGGATCACGTTCGCGGCGGACGACGGCGTGAGCGTCGGCGCGCAGTTCCGGGCTCTGGAGGCGGCCTGGACCGAGGGCATCGCCGCCATGGCCCGGGCCGGCGCCGGGATCATCGTCGACGACGTCTTCCTCGGCGGCGCGGCGTCCCGGCAGCGGTGGGAGAAGACTCTCGCCGGACTCACCGTGCTGTGGGTCGGCGTCCGGTGCGACGCCGAGGTCGCCGCGGGCCGCGAGATCGCCCGGGGGAACCGGGTCAAGGGCATGGCCGCGTCACAGGCGCTGGTCGTGCACGAGGGTCTGAGCTACGACGTGGAGGTGGACACGACGCACACCGAGTCACTGGAGTGCGCGCACGTCATCGCCGCCCACGTGACGGGCGCACCTTCGCGGCCCGAGTGAGCCGGACGGCCGGGGTTCAGCCGATGTGCAGCCACGGTGAGCCGGACGGCCGGGGTTCAGCCGATGTACAGCCCCGGTGAGCCGGACGGCCGGGGTTCAGCCGATGTACAGCCCCGGTGAGCCGGACGGCCGGGGTTCAGCCGATGTACAGCCGGATCGTCCCGTCCGCACCAGCCTCGACCCGCACCTCGGTGAGGTCCTCCACCACGACGTCCGGCTCGTGGGCCGCGGCCCGGGGCCCGACCCCGACCACCGTCATCCCGGCGGCGCGCCCGGCCGCTATCCCGGCCCCGGAGTCCTCGAAGACCACACAGTCGGCAGGGGCGACGCCCAGCTCGGCGGCGCCCTTCAGGAAGCCCTCGGGGTCGGGCTTGCTCGCCCCGACGGACTCCGCGGTCACCCGCACCCCGGGCTGCTCCAGACCGGCCGCGGCCATCCGCGCCGTCGAGAGCGGCACATCGGCCGAGGTCACCAGCGCGTGCGGCAGCCCGCGCAGCGAGGCCAGGAACTCCGGCGCCCCGGGGATCGCCACGACACCATCGGTGTCGGCCGTCTCCTCGGCGAGCATCCGGGCGTTGTCGGCGTGGTTCTGCTCCATCGGCCGCTCGGGCAGCAGCAGCGCCATGGAGGCGTAGCCCTGCCGGCCGTGGACGACCTTCATGACCTCGTCCCCGTCGAGCCCGTGACGCTCGGCCCAGCGCCGCCAGACGCGTTCGACCGAGGCGTCCGAGTTGACGAGGGTGCCGTCCATGTCCAGCAGGAGGGCGCGGGCGGTGAGCACGGCGGTGGCCGTCATCGGCAGCTCCAAGGCTCGGGGCGCGTTCAGCGCGGGAGGGGGCGGACGACGGATCGCGACCGGCACGCCCCGGGAGACAAGGCGGCCCCGCCCGCCGGTCAGGGAAAACGGGCGGGAGCCACTTTGTTTCTCTACGGTACAAAACAAGGCGGCCTTCGCGCCAGGGGGCCCACCGGACGTTCATCCACTGTTCGGCTCGCCCGGCTCAGCCGGTCACGGCCTCCCACAGGCTCCACACCCCGAGCGCGAGCATGACCAGCGCCGCGACCTGCGTGATCAGCCGCAGCGGCACCTTCTTCATCAGCGCCTTGCCGCCGACGATGCCGAGCCCGGCCACGGCCCACAGCGCGAGCACCGCTCCCAGGCCGACGGAGAGCGGGTCGTCGTAGCGGGCGGCCAGGTTGGCGGTCATGATCTGGGTCAGGTCACCGAACTCGGCGACCAGGATGAGCATGAACCCGGCGCCCGAGACCTTCCAGAAGGACTGGTTCTCCGGCTTGCGGACCTCCTCCTCGTCCTCGCCCTTGCGCAGCAGCAGCACCGCGGCCCCGCCCAGGAACAGCACGCCCGTGAGGGCCTGCACGATCTGCTGCGGCAGCAGCGTCAGCACACTGCCGGCGGCGACGGCGAGCGCGACGTGCAGCGCGAAGGCGGCGGCGACACCGGCGAAGACGTAGGAGGCGCGGTAGCGGGTGCCCAGGACGAGGCCCGCGAGGGCGGTCTTGTCCGGCAGTTCCGCGAGGAAGACGACGCCGAAGACGACGGCCGTCACGGTCAGGCTGATCAAGGGTTCCTCAATCGGTCGGGGCTGCCCCACCGAGAGTGCTGGATCTTCGCACACGACACCTCGGCACGGCAGCACACACGGCACCCGCGCCGGGGGGCGCGGGCGTGCACTGCTTTGCCGAAGGTCTCGCTGGCGGGTCCGGGAAAGGACCGCCTCCGGGCGCCGGCTCAGGCGGGCTGAGCAGTATGTCGACGGTCCGGCGAAGAGCTACTCCCCTTCTGCGCCGTCCACCATACGCGACACCCCTGACGTGAAAACTTTCCCCGCGAACCTTGTCATGTCATGCACGTGTCACTAACTTCTCACCGGGCGCACACCTGTGCGCAACACGGCACCGCGAGCATTCCCCTGCTCGCACGCCAACACCCCCCTCTCCCCAGGGAGTTCGCATGCCCAGGTTCTACGCGCGTCGACGGCTCAGTGTGGCCGCGGCCGCCACTGCGCTCATATCGTCCGTGGCCCTCTTCAACGCCCCCACGGCCTCCGCCGCCCTCCCCACCCCCGTGAGCGGCGCCACCGCCCGCTCCTACCTCGCCTCGCTCACCGTGGCGACCGAGGACCGCACCGGCTACAACCGCGACCTCTTCCCGCACTGGATCACCCAGTCCGGCGCCTGCAACACCCGCGAGGTCGTCCTCAAGCGCGACGGCTCGAACGTCCAGCAGAACTCCTCCTGCGCCGCCACCAGCGGCAGCTGGTACTCCCCCTACGACGGTGCCACCTGGTCCGCCGCCTCCGACGTCGACATCGACCACCTGATCCCGCTGGCCGAGGCCTGGGACTCCGGCGCCGACTCCTGGACCACCTCCCGCCGCCAGTCGTTCGCCAACGACCTGACCCGCCCCCAGCTCATCGCGGTCACCGACAACGTCAACCAGGCCAAGGGCGACCAGGACCCGGCCACCTGGATGCCCTCCCGGACGGCGTACCGCTGCACCTACGTCCGCGCCTGGGTACAGGTGAAGTACTACTACGACCTCTCGGTCGACTCGGCCGAGAAGTCCGCGCTGCAGAACTACCTCGCGAGCTGCTGACACGCTGATTCGCTCCGGGACCTCCCCGCTGACCTCCGTCGCTGCGTACCGTACGGGGCGACGGAAGGGGAACGACATGAGCGCACTGCGCCTCGGACCGCTGCTGAGGTACACCGACGGCTCGTCCGCGACCGTGTGGGTCGAGACGAGCCGTCCGTGCACCGCCGAGGTGCGCTGCGCCGACGGCGCCGGCGGCACGGCCCACAGCTTCCAGATCGCGGGCCACCACTACGCGCTGATCCCGGTGACCGGCCTGACGGCGGGCACGACCACGACGTACGAGGTGCTGCTCGACGGCACCCGGGAGTGGCCGCTGCCCGGCTCCCCCTTCCCGCCCTCGGCGATCCACGCGCCGGGCCCGCAAGGCGACCTCAACGTCGCCTTCGGCTCCTGCCGCTGGGCCTCTCCCCCGGCGGGCGGGGACGACCCCGTGGGCCCGGACGCCCTGGACGCCCTCGCCACCCGCCTCGCGGCCGACCCCGAGGGCGAGCGGCCGCACGTACTGCTGCTGCTCGGCGACCAGGTGTACGCCGACGAGACCTCCGACGCCACGCAACGCTGGCTGGCGGGCCGCCGCGACCTGAAGGAGGAGCCGGGCAACGGGGTCGCGGACTACGAGGAGTACACCCACCTCTACTACGAGTCCTGGCTCGACCCGCGCATCCGCTGGCTGCTGTCCACCGTGCCCAGCTTCATGATCTTCGACGACCACGACGTCATCGACGACTGGAACACCTCCGCCGCCTGGCTCGCCGACATGCGCTCCACCGGCTGGTGGCAGGAGCGGCTGCTGAGCGGCCTGATGTCGTACTGGGTCCACCAGCACCTCGGAAACCTCTCCCTGGAGGAGCTGGCGGCCGACCCGGTGTACGAGGCGGTCCGCAAGCTTCCCGACGGGACCGATGTGCTGCGCGACTTCGCCGCCCGGGCCGACGCCGACGCCGCCACGGTCCGCTGGAGCTACCGGCGCGACTTCGGGCGCGTACGCCTGGTGATGGTGGACAGCCGGGCCGCCCGGGTCCTCTCCGAGAAGGAGCGCGCGATGCTCGACCCGGGCGAGGAGGCCTGGCTGCGCGAGCAGGTGCGGGAGACACCCGAGGCGTACGACCACCTGCTGATCGGCACCTCGCTGCCCTGGCTGCTGCCGCATCTCGTGCACGACGCCGAGGGCTGGAACGCGGCGCTGTGCGGCGGTGAACGGGGCGCGCGCTGGGCGCGGTTCGGGGAGAAGGTGCGGCGCGCCGCCGACCTGGAGCACTGGCCGGCGTTCCCCGAGTCCTTCGCGGGGCTGGCGGAGCTGATCGCCGAGGCGGGCTCGGGCGACCAGGCGCCGGCGACGGTGTGCGTGCTCTCCGGGGACGTGCACCACGCCTACATCGCCGAGCCCTCGTGGCCCGGCCGGAACCCGGACGCCCGGGTGGTGCAGCTCGTCTGCTCCCCCGTGCACAACTCCGTCCCGCTGTCGATGCGGCTGGCGTTCCGCATCGGCTGGAGCGCGATGGCGCGGCGCCTGGGCCGCGGGCTCGCCCGGCACGGCCGCCTCCCGAAGCCGCCGGTCAGCTGGCGCAAGACGGGCGGCCCCTGGTTCGGCAACCAGCTCATGACCCTGACCCTGCGCGGCCGTTCGGCCCGGCTGCGACTGGAGCAGGCCAAGGCCCGCGAGGGCACGGGCCCCCGCCTGACGACGCTCCTGGACTCCGAGCTCGCCCCGTAACACACCGTTACGCCCGCTTGTTGCCGCTGTGCTCCGCGATACCCCGTGATGGCAGTGAGGCATCCCACAGCGACCGTCAATCCTTCCCCACGAGTCTCGGTTACCGCTCCCGGCGACGGCATGATGAGGCGGACCGTCCGCTTCCTGCCCGGCGGACCGCCGACACGCGCCCCCCACGCCCGGGAGTTCCCCCCTTGTCTGCGTCGCCCGAGGAAACCATCGAGGACACCTTCGAGGAAGCCGAGGAATCCGTACCGGCCGGGGGTCCCGGACCGGCCCCGAGACCCGCGCGTGTCTCCGTCGCCCTGGTCGGCGCCGGACCGCGCGGCACCAGCGTCCTGGAACGCCTGTGCGCCTCCGCCCCGGAACTGCTTCCGCCGGGTGCCCTGCTGACGGTCCATGTGATCGACCCGGACCCGCCCGGCGCCGGCCGCGTCTGGCGCACGGCCCAGTCGCCCGAGCTGCTGATGAACACCGTGGCCTGCCAAGTCACCCTGTTCACCGACGACAGCGTGGACTGCTCGGGCCCGATCCGCCCGGGCCCGAGCCTGCACGAGTGGGCGGACGGCGCACTGGGCCCGGACGAGTACCCGACCCGGGCCGACTACGGCCGCTACCTGGAGTGGGTGTTCGCCGAGGTCGTACGGCAGGCGCCGCCGGCCGTACGGGTCGAGACGCACCGGGCGCGCGCGGTGCGGCTCGACGACACACCCGGGGACCGCCAGGCCCTCACCCTCGACGACGGCCGCATCCTGACCGGCCTGTCCGCGGTGGTGCTGGCCCAGGGGCACCTGCCGAGGACCGCCGGCCCGGACCTGCTGCGGCACGCGTCCCACGCCGCGCGGCACGGCCTGCGCCACGTCCCGCCCGCCAACCCGGCCGATGTCGACCTGTCCTCGATACCCCCGGGTGAGCCCGTTCTGCTGCGCGGCCTCGGCCTCAACTTCTTCGATCACACGGCCCTGCTGACGACCGGCCGGGGCGGCCGTTTCGTACGGGACGCCGGGGGTCTGCGCTACCTCCCCTCCGGCCGTGAGCCACGGCTCTTCGCCGGTTCCCGGCGCGGCGTCCCGTACCAGGCTCGCGGCGACAACGCGAAGGGGCCGTACGGCCGGCACGTTCCGCTCGTCCTCACCCCGGAGGTGATCGCCGGGTTCCGCAAGCGAGCGGACTCCGGGGAGGCGCCCGACTTCCTCGCGGAGATCTGGCCGTTGGTGGCGAAGGAGGTGGAGACGGTCTACTACGCCACGCTGATCCGGCGGGCCGCGGACGGCGCCGGGCGGGAGCGGGACCTCGCCGGGCGGGAAAGGGACCTCGCCGAGCAGGACCGGGACCTCGCCAGGCACGAACGGGACCTCGCCAGGCGGGAGCGGGAGCTCGCCGGACGGGACCGGGACCTCGCCGGGCAGGAAAGGAAGCTCGCCGGACGGGACCGGGACCTCGCCGGGCAGGAAAGGGAGCTCGCCGGACGGGACCGGGACCTGGCCGGGCAGGAAAGGGAGCTCGCCAGGCGGGAACGGGAGCTCGCCGGGCTGGAGCGGGAGTTCGCCGGGCTGGAGCGGGAGTTCGTCGACCGCTTCCTCGCCGTTCCGCACGGCGACCCCCGAGAGGCGCCACTGCTGGGGGAGTTCAGGGTGCCGGACGGCGACCGCTGGTGCTGGGAGCGGATCTCCCGCCCGTACGCCGGACGGGACGTCGCGCACCCCGGCCGGTGGCGCGACTGGCTGCTGGCACATCTGCGCGAGGACGCCGCCCAGGCCGCTCTGGACAATGTGCACGGCCCCCTGAAGGCGGCCCTGGACGTGCTGCGCGACCTGCGCAACGAGCTCCGGCTGATCGTGGACCACGGCGGCCTCGCCGGCGCCTCCCGCCGGGACCACCTGGACCGCTGGTACACCCCGCTCAACGCGTTCCTGTCCATCGGCCCGCCGCGGCGCCGCATCGAGGAACTCGTGGCCCTCATGGAGGCGGGCGTGATGGAGGTACTGGGGCCGCGGCTGCGGGTGACGGAGGAGGACGGGGCCTGGGCCGCGCACTCCCCCGACGTGCCGGGGTCGGCCGTCCGTGTGAGAACCCTCATAGAGGCGCGCCTGCCGGAACCGGACCTGCGGCACACCGCCGACGCCCTCCTGGCCGGCCTGCTGCGCAGCGGGCGGTGCCGACCGCACACCGTCGACGGTTATGAGACAGGGGGGTTGGACGTCACATCCCGCCCCTATCGCCTGATGGATCGTCAAGGAGTTGCACACACGAGACTGTTCGCGTTCGGCGTGCCGACAGAAGGCGTGCACTGGGTGACCGCCGCCGGAGCCCGCCCAGGGGTGGATTCGGTCACCCTTTCGGACGCGGATGCGGTGGCGAGAGCCGTTCTACGTGCGACTGGGCCCGAAATCGAGCCCCAACGGGAGGCAAAGTCGTGGCCAAATGTTGAACTTGCAAGCATCAATTAGGCACACCTAACGTGGGTTACTCCGCAGTATCCGTCCCCGACCGACCTCCCCAGGGCCGGCCAATCGAAGGAGAGACCCCCCACATGACCGCTCGCCTCAACGGCGCACAGCCGTACGCGCTCGGACTGTTCCGGATCGTCGTCGGCCTGCTCTTCGCCTGCCACGGAGCCGTCGCACTCTTCGGCGTCCTCGGAGGCGTGGACGGCAAGGGCGGCACCGCCGCGACCGGCGCCTGGCCGAACTGGTACGCGGCCGTCATCGAACTCGTCGGCGGCACCCTGGTGCTGCTGGGCCTCGGCACCCGCATCGCGGCGTTCATCTCCTCCGGCGCGATGGCGTACGCGTACTTCAAGGTCCACCAGCCCCAGGGCCTGTGGCCGATCGAGAACAGCGGCGAGGGCGCGGCCATGTACTGCTGGGCCATGTTCCTGCTGATCTTCACGGGCTCCGGCGCGTTCGGCCTGGACCGGTTGCTGGCCAAGCGCACCTCGACGCAGGAGCAGCGCTCCCCGGGCCAGACCCCGGTGGCCGCCTGAGCTGCCCGGCCCCTCGGAACCCAGCGGCGCCTTCCCCACCGGGGGAGGCGCCGCTGCGTCAGTACCGCCCCGGCATCAGGGCGAGGAGGACGGCACTCGCGCATATGCCGACAATCCGGGGCGAGGCGCGACGAGGTGAACACTCCACACCGAACGTATGAGCCCCCCGTGAACCGCCCGTCACACCTCAGGCGTACGCTCTATGGCTGTCATGGCCACTCCTGCCGTCTCCGCCCGCGCCATCGCGGCACGGTCTGGCCCACGGGGGAGTCACGGGGAGTCGCGGTGCCGGAGCACTTGGGGTTGCTGATCGGCAGCCCATGGATCTACGCGGTGGTGGCCTTGTCCGTCCTGCTCGACGTGTTCCTGCCGGTGCTGCCCAGCGGCGTCCTGGTGATCACGGCGGCCACGGCGGCGGCAGCGGGCACGGCGGCCGACGTGCCCGACATCCTCGCCCTGACCCTTTGCGCTGCCACCGCCTCCGTCCTGGGCGACCTGCTGGCCTACCGCCTCGCCTGGCGCGGCGGCGCCCGGCTGGACCGGGCGATCTCGCGTTCCCGGCGGCTGACCACCGCCCAGAAACGCCTCGGCGCGGCCCTCGCGCGGGGCGGCGGCGCCCTCGTCGTCCTCGCCCGGTTCGCTCCCGCCGGCCGCTCGGTGGTCTCCCTCGGCGCTGGCGCCGCCCGCCGCCGCGCCCGCGACTTCCTGCCCTGGTCGGCCCTGGCCGGCCTCACCTGGGCCACCTACAGCGTCGCCCTCGGCTACTTCGGCGCCCACCTGCTGGGCGCCAGCTGGGTGGCCACGGCGGTGTCGGTGGGAGCGCTGTTCGGTGCCGGAGCGGGGGCGGCGTATCTGATGCGGCGCGAGCCGCGGACGTCGTAGACCGGCTCCGACCCACCACCACGACCACTCCGAGACCTGGAAGCGGCTGAGACATTGACAACCACAGCGTCGCGGGAAGCCTCCCGAATAGGACGGATCGCGCTCGCCGCGAGGCGGCGGCCCCGGGCGATGCTGTGGGCCGCCGCCGGCGCGGTCACTCTCGGGTTCCTCGTCGCGCTCCAGATCACCGCGCATCACCTCGGCATACCGGGGCCGATCACCACCCAGGCCCGCGAGGTGATCCACGCCCCCAAGTCCGGCTTCCTGCTGTACGCCAGCCTGGCGCTGACGCTGGTGGTGCTCACCTGGCGGCAACGGCTCATCGCCCTCGGCTCCGCGCTCGGCATCGACCTCGTCTTCCTGCTGGTGCGGTGGGCGACCGGCACCTATCCCGCCGAAGGCCACCCGTTCGGCAACGGCGCGCTGTGGGTGATCCTGGGCGTCGCGGTCTTCGCCCTCGTCCGCCGCACCGGCCCGGAACGCGTCCTGATGCTGAAGGGGGTCGGGCTCGGCCTGCTGCTGGTGACCGGCCGCAAGACCGGTGACACCTGGCTGCTGATCACGTCACAGACCCGCCCGGTCACACTCGACCCGTACGTCGCCATGGCCGATCACGCGCTGGGCAATCCGTCGTGGCTGGCGGGCCGGCTCCTCAGGGCGAGCGGCCCGGTCGGCGAGCACGCCCTCGATTACGTCTACGCCCAGCTCGCCGTGGCGGCGGTCTGCGTGGCGCTGTACCAGCTGCGCAACGTGGCGGCCGAGCAGCGCTTCCCGCGCCACCACCTGGTGCGCACCTTCCTGCTGATCGGCCTGCTCGGACCGGCCTTCTACATGATCTACCCCGTGGTCGGGCCGATGTTCGCCTACGGTCCCGAGGGCGGGCACTGGGCGGCGGCCGACCTGTGGCCGGACACCCTGCCGCCGATCACCACCCCCTACGAGCTGCCGTTCGACGAGATCACCCCGCGCAACTGCATGCCCAGCCTGCACACGGCCTGGGCCACCACGATCTTCATCCACTCCCGCAAGGGCCCGCGCGCCCTGCGGTACGCCGGCACGTTCTGGCTGGTCGCCACTCTCGCCGCCACGCTCGGCTTCGGCTGGCACTACGGCGTGGACCTCATTGCCGGCGTGGTGTTCGCGTACACGGTCGAGGCGGCGCTGCGCACGTACGACCGCGGCTGGGACCGGGCCGGGGTGCGGCTGATCGCGTACGGGACGGCCGTCTTCACGGTGCTGCTGGCGTCCTACCGCTTGGTGCCGCTGGAGATGGCCGCCCACCCGTGGGTGTCCGGCCCCCTCCTCCTGCTGGCGATGGCCTCGGTGGTCTACGGCTATCTGCGGACCACCAAGCTGTGGGAAGCGGAGGCGACACCGGCCCCGCGCCCCGAACCGCAGCCGGAACTGGCGGTCTGAGGCCCGGGGCGTCCGGAACCGAGTCCGACCCGGTGGCGGGCGCCGTCGTCGGCTCGGTGGCGTTGGACGCGGTGGAAGCGGCGTCGCCGGTGGCCGTGCCGATTGGCCATGGCCGCGCGTGCGGGCCGCCCGGCGCCGGCCGTCGCCGCGTCCGGTCAGGCCCGGCTCGCCTTCCGCGCCCCGGCCCCGCGGACCTCAAGACCGTCCAGCAACTCGGCCGTGGCCTGCGCGACGGCCTCCACGGCGCGGTCGAACACCTCCTGGTTGTGAGCGGCGGGGGCGCGGAATCCCGAGACCTTCCGCACGTACTGCAGGGCGGCAGCGCGCACGTCGGCCTCGGTGGCCTCTTCGGGCATCGCGGGCGGACGCAGCGTCTTGATACTCCGGCACATGCCCCCAGTTTCACCCGTCCGGCCCTCCTGCGACAGCGGCCCCTGCCATGATCACTGCGAGGCGGCCACCATCCCGGGGCCGACCGACGAGAGGATCTCCTCATGGCGAACGAACTCACCGTGGCCGTCCTGGGCCCCGGCGGCGTGGGCGGCCTGCTCGCCGCCCTGCTCTCCCGCTCCGGCCACCGCGTGATCTGCCTGTCCGGCGAGCAGACCGCCGAGACACTGCGCGCCCGCGGCATCCAGGTCCGCAGCGCACGCTTCGGCGACTTCACGGCCCGTGTCGAGGCGGACACCGAGCTGCGCGAGCCGGTCGACGCGTGTCTGGTCACCGTCAAGGACACCGCCCTGGACGCCGCGTCGGCGCGGGTCCCCGCCCCAGTGCTGGGCGACGGCCTTCTCGTGCCGTTCCTGAACGGTGTCGAACACCCGGCGGCCCTGCGCGCCCGCTACCGGCCCGACCGCGTGGCCCCCGCCGTGATCCGGGTCGAGTCCACCCGGGTCGCACCGGGCGTCGTCGAACACGGCAGCCCCTTCGCGGAGATCGACCTGACCGGCACGGACGTGCCCCGGCCGCGTCTGGACACCCTCGCCGAGGCCTTCGCCACGGCCGGTCCGGCCACCCGGGTCCTGGAGGACGAGACGGCGGCCCTGTGGGCGAAGATGTCGTTCCTGGCGCCGTTCGCCCTGCTGACCACGCGCTACGGCCTTCCCCTCGGCGACGTCCGCACCCGTCACCGCGACGAGCTGACCGCCCTGGTGGAGGAGGCCGCCGCGATCAGCCAGGCGTGCGGCGGCCCGGCGGACCCCGCCCAGGCCCTCGCCCGCTACGACGCGTTCCCGGCGGCGACGAAGTCGTCGATGCAGCGCGACGCCGAGGCCGGCCGACCCCTCGAACTGGACGCGATCGGCGGCGCGTTGCTCCGCGCGGCCGAGCGCCACGCGGTTCCGGCCCCGGTGGCGGCCCGGGTGGTGGGCGAGCTGTCGGACCGGACCGGGGGCGCGGCCCGGCGCTGATGCGGCGCCGGCGCTGCCCGCACACCTGTTCGCACGAACCACAGGAAGGAACTCGCCCGGCAAATTCGAACAGGCGTATCATTGGGTCGTGGCTACGACCTATGACTTTCCGAGTGACCTCCTGGCCGGTCAGGAGGAACTCCATCAGGTCCGGGCCGAGCTGTCGGCCCTGCTGAAGCGGCTGCCCTGGTCGGTGGAGCCGCTGGACGGCTTCAGCGACGACAACGGCTGGCGCAAGGTGGAACGCCCCGCCTCGCCCGGCTGGAGCGCCGACGAACAGGCCGAAGTGGAGAAGCTCCGGCAGCGGGAGCACGAACTGGCGGTGTTCGTCACCACCCACCGCTACTGGTCCGAGCTCGCCGGCCCCGAGCGGGTGGCGGCCCGCTCGGAGCTGAAGCACGCGCACGAGGTTCCGCCGGAGGAGACCGGCGGAACCTCGTGACGCCCGACGGGGTCAGCTCTGGTCGCCCAGCATCCCGTTCATCTCGCGGATCTCGGCCTGCTGGGCGGTGACGATGTCGCCGGCCATGGCCTTGGCGGGGCCGTAGCGGCCCTTGCTCTGCTCGGTCCGGGCCATCTCCACGGCCCCCTCGTGGTGCTCGACCATCAGGGTCAGGAACTGGTGGTCGAAGGCCTTGCCCGTCAGCTTCTCCAGCGCGGCCATGTCCTCGTCGCCCATCATCCCGGGCATGCCGGAGTGGCCCGACCCGGAGTGGTCCATGCCGCCGCCCGCCTGGGGCACGTCCTCGCCCCAGGTCTTCAGCCAGCCGGTCATGGTCCGGATCTCCGGATCCTGCGCCTTCTCGATCCGCCCGGCGAGGTCCTTGACCGCCCCGGAGGAGGCCCGGCCGCCGGCCAGCCGCGCCATCTCCAGCGCCTGCCGGTGATGCGGGATCATGCCCTGCGCGAAGGTGACGTCCTGGGGGTTGTGGGCGCCGGTGGCCGACGGGGTTCCGGTGGGGCCGTGGCTGCCGGCGTCGCCGTGCCCGGCACCGCCCGCGGCACGGTCGGCGCCGTCACCGCCACAGGCCGCGAGGACGACCGCCGCGGCACCCGTGGCCGCCACCAGGGCGGCGCGGCGCGCCAGGGTACGAATGCTGTTGCTCATGCGTGAACTCCTGCTGTCTGCAAGGAACGAGGAACTGAGGATCCGGACACGTCGGAGCACCACACCGTCACCGGTCGGTGCCGGACGGCGTGATGTGTCGTGTCTAGATCCGCAGAAGCTGGAGCTCGGCCAGGGAAGGCGGGGCCCGGGCGCCATCCGGATCCGCGACCGCGTACCCCCGAACGGCGCTCTCCCCCGCGGCGACGGGGACCGGGTCGGGAACCAGCGGGGGCAGCACCGGCCCCCCGCCCACGGCACCGGACGCACAGGTCGCGTCGGCGTGCCGGACATGCCCGTCACCGCAGTGCAGATAGGGCATGACGTGGGTCGGCGACACGGAGGCCTGAGACGTCCGGGCCTGGTGCCCCTGCATCACATGCGCCTGCCGAGACAGGCCACCCCCGGGCGCCAGCCCGTGCATCCCCAGCAACCCCGCCAACAGCCCCAGTACGCACAGCACATACCACCGCCGTACGGCGGGTCGCTGGGCGGGACTGTTCACGCGCTCATCATAGTGACAGGCCCCTGGCCCGACGTGAGAGGCCCTCGGGGAACCCGCGACACGGCAGTGCGTCCGTGTCGGGTGAACAGGGCGATGGGAGGGGCAGGCGTGAGTGTGCCGCAGTGGCTGGGGGGACGTGCCGACGTGGATCGGCGCGGGCGGGGCGATCGGCGCGGCCTGGTTCGCTCACCAGACGATGACCAGCCGACGGCAGCAGATCGGCGAACAGCAGGAGTTCACCTTCGAGCAGGAGAAGAGGTGCCCGCCGACGGGACCTCGTGACGGCCGACAGTGCGCCCGCCATCACGTCGCATGCTGACCCGCCGAGTGCCGGCAGGTGCTTCTCTCGCAGAAGTCGCCCTCGCCCACGTACTTCCCGCAACTACACGCGGTTTTGCGGCACCGGCTCCCGAGAAAGTCGTCCGAGAATTCCGCCAGCCCATTACTCGCGAGCATGCCGGCAGCTTCCCGGCGTGCACCGATGACGAGAAGCACGGCATTCCTTTCCCGGTCAGCTCGACGAGCTCCTGCATGCGCGGCTCCCACCAGGTCGCTGCGGACGGGGTGAGGATCAGGCACACGTCCCGGTTGTCAGCCTGCGCGGCGCGTACGCCGTTGTCGATGAACCGGGTGGGGCTCGCGGCGCAGGCGATCAGGTACAGAACCGGCTTCGTCATGCCCGGAGTCCACAGCGTTCGGCCAACGCCCGCAACTGCGGGCCGGGTTGGCCGTCGCTCAGACCACGTCCCTCACCAGCTCCAGCACCCTGCCCTCCCTCGTGCTGTGACCCGTGGGTCGCCTCGCGGGCCCGGTCCGCCCTGGGCCACCTCCGCACGTACCCGACGCTCGTCACGTCCGCGCCGGTGACGGTCTCGTGCTCCTTGCCGTCGTCGAGGGCGGGCAGCAGGCCTGAGTCGCAGCCAGGTCTCACCGTTCTGAGTAGTGTGCCGAAATGACAAGAAGCGAGCGACTCGCGGACCAGTTGGACCGGCACTGGCACAAGAACCTGAGGCCACGGCTGCACGGTCTTGTCGACGAGGAGTACTTCTGGGAGCCGGTGCGCGACTGCTGGAGCATCCGCCCCCGTGGCACGTCGGCCGCACCGATGTCGGGTGGTTCGGGGGAATGGACGATGGACCACGCGTCCCCTGACACGGTGCCGACGCCGGCGCCGGTGACCACGATCGCCTGGCGGCTGGCGCACATCATCGTCTCCTGCCTGGGCTATCGGGTCGGATGGCACTTCGGGGGCCAGGACGTCGACTCCCGGACATTCGCCTACGCGGGGACCGCCGACGAGGCGCTGAAACAGCTCGATGAGATGTACGCGAGATGGAACAAGGGAGTCCGCGCGCTCTCGGACGCCGACCTGGAGAATCCGCCCACGGTGGGTCCCGAGCGGTTTCCCATGGAGGGCATCGTCCTGCACGTCAACCGGGAGCTGATCCATCACGGCGCCGAGATTTCCCTGCTGCGCGACCTCTACCGCTGGCAGGACGGAGCCGTACCGCGTCGCACATGACTTTCCGGAAACCGGCGACCGAGCATCGGAAAAGGCCCCCCGGGAAGATCCCAGGAGGCCTCTGAACTGCTACTCGGTCGGTGGGCGCGGACGGTTTCGAACCGCCGACATCCTGCTTGTAAGGCAGGCGCTCTACCCCTGAGCTACGCACCCGGCTCCCGGGCCACGCGCCCAGGACGAGTCGACAGCCTACATGGCCCGGGGCACGGTCCCGCAAACCCGTATCACCGACGCGCACCGGGTCCGTAGCTGGGGTTAACCCCACCCCTGATCCGGGAGTGGCCCGGATCCCCCCGCGGGCCCCGGATCCATACGGTCGTAGAGCGCACCGGAGCGCCCGTCGTCCGTCCAGGGGGAGACCGTCATGACCGCACGCACCACCACCGTCCGCGCCACCGCCCTTGCCGGTGCCGTCGTCGTGCTCGTCGCCGGCCTCAGCGCCTGCGGGGCGTCCGCCGGGGACGACACGGACCCCGACCACCGGTCCTTCGGCCTCCAGGGCCGCACCCTCACCGTCGACTCCGACGACTCGGCCCTGGAGATCGTCGCCTCCGACGACAACCCGGCGGGCAAGATCGAGGTCACCCGGTGGTTCCAGGGCTCGGTCGTCGTCGGCAAGGAGCCCAAGGTCACCTGGGCCATGCGCGACGACCACCTGGTGCTGCGCCTGAAGTGCTCCGGCATCGTCGTCGACTGCTCGGCCAAGCACCGCATCGAGGTCCCCCGCGGCATCACCGTCAAGGTCCAGGACGGCGACGGCACGGTCCACGCCCGGGGTTTCCGGGACCCCCTGAACATCCGCACCGGCGACGGATCCGTCCGCGTCACCGACACCACCGGCCCCGTGGAGGTGCGCACCGGCGACGGGTCCATCCGCGTCACCGGCACCAGCGGTCCGCTGCGGATGCGCACCGGCGACGGGTCCATCCGCGCGAACGTCTCCTCCCGCGACGTCCGCACCCACACCGGCGACGGTTCGGTCCGCCTCGAACTCGGTGCCGTGCCGGATCGTGTCGAGTCCCACAGCAGCGACGGCTCCGTGACCATCGCACTGCCCCGCGCCACCGACCGCGTGACCACCGAGACCGGTGACGGCGGCGTCGACGTGTCCGTGCCCCGCGACGAGAGCAGCTCCCATCGAGTGTCCGCCCGCACCGGCGACGGCAGCGTCACGGTACGAACAGTGAACTGAACGGCCCGTGTGTTCGTCCTCTACCGGTGGGAGAATGACACCGGGCAGGGTGGACCACAGCACGGGAGAGGGATGTGACGGCGACACCAGGACAGCCGGACTCGCCGTCGGTGCCGCGCGCACATCGCCCGCGTCGCCGCATCCCCCGCGCCCACGGGCCGCTCCGCGACACGCTCGCCCTGGTCGGGCTTCCGCTGCTGGCCGCGCTGGCTTTGCCGGCCGCCTTCGCGGGCGGCGGCACCCGGCGCTGGTTCGGCGGCCGGGCCGAGAACCAGCGGGCCGAGGCCCAGGCCGCGAAGGACGCCGCCGCGGCGGCGTTCTACGAACTCGACACCGCCCAGCGCGACCTGCGCATCTCGATCGAGACGATCACCGCCGTCGACGACTCCCCCGCCGCCCGGCGGGCCGTCGCCGACTTCGACGCGCTGGGCCGACGGATCGACGAGGCCAGCCACCGGTACATCAACGCCGTCGACGCGCACGATCTCGACCGCGACGACCTGGAGGCGTCCGCCGCGTCCCGCGCCCGCGGCGAACTGACCGCCGCCAAGGAGGAACTCGGCCGGGTCAAGCAGGAGCTCGACCGGTTCACCGACGGTCTCGGCCCCCTCCTCGGCAAGGCGGAGACCCAGCTGGCCCGTCTCGCCCCCGCGGTCGAACGCGCCCGCCAGGCCCTGCTCGCCGCCTCGAACGCGCTGGACGCCGTACGGGCGTCGGGTCTCAGGGCGGACGACCTCGCGGCCCGGCTCGCAGCCCTCTCCCCGGAGCTGACCAAGCTGAACCAGGGCGCCGGGCAGCACGGCGTGCCGCAGACCCTGGAGCGGGCCGAGCGGGTCACCCGCGAGGCCGAGGCGGTCCGTGTGGAGGCCGAGCGGCTGCCGGACCGCGCCGCCGAGATCGACCACCGGCTGGTCTCCCTGCGCACCCGCGCCCAGGCCCTCACCACTCGCTCCGAGCAGGTGGAACCGACCCTGAGCGAACTCCGGCGCCGCTTCACCGCGGCCTGCTGGCAGGACCTCCAGCACGTCCCGGAGGCGGCCGCCGAGAACGTCCGCCAGGCCGAGACGAGACTGGCCGAGGCCCGCGCCGCCCGCGGCGAACAGCGCTGGGCCGACGCGACGGCCCTGCTGTCGACCGTACGGGCGCTGCTGAACAACACCGACGAGGCCGTGTCGGCCGCCGGGGACCGCCTGCACCGTCTGAACGCCGTGCAGAAGGACCCCCAGCAGGAGATCGACCGCACCCGTTTCGCCATCCGCGACGCCCAGCGCCTCGCCATGGCCGGCCGCAACACCCCCGACCCGCGCCACGCCCACCCCCTGGACGACGCCGTGGCCCGCCTGGACCGCGCCATCGCCGGCCTCGACGGCCGCCACCCCGACTACTGGCACTTCCTCACGGAGACGGAGGGGATCCGGCGGTCGGTGGCCCGGGTGGTGGACGGGATCCGCGAGGAGCGAGGGGCCGGACACTGAGCCCGGCCCCCGTCCGGTCTCAGGTGCGGCAGGCGTAGTAGTACGCGTTCGGGTACGACGCGACGATGCTCGCCACCGACCTGCGGAGGGATATGCCGGGGTCGCTGTGGAAGCTCGCGTTCTCCGCCGCCGGCACCGCGTCGCGGACGTCCTCCGGGATGTCCTTGAGCGGCATCGCCTGCCGCCGCCCCCAGCCGGTGCGAGCCATGGGCGTCCCGTCGGACCAGAAGTAGACACATGGTCGGCGTTCGAAAGTTGCCAGCGGCCGTTGCAGTTCCTCCACACCGGTGCGGCAAGAGTGATCAAACGGAATCCGGGAGGGCGGCACTTCCGCCGTCGCGGATTAACCTGTCCTCATGCCTCGCTACGAGTACCGCTGCCGGACCTGCGGCGACACCTTCGAACTCAGCCGTCCCATGGCGGCGTCCGCCGATCCCGCGGCCTGCCCTTCCGGTCATGAGGACACGGTGAAGCTCCTCTCCACGGTCGCGGTCGGAGGCTCGGCCTCCGCCCCGGCTCCGGCGCCCCGCGCGGGCGGCGGCGGGGGCGGCTGCTGCGGGGGCGGCTGCTGCGGCTGACGCCCCTCCCCGGATTTCCTCAGGAGTCCTTCAGCTTCGGTTCCCTAACGTGGCGGCATGACAGCCATCGCAGCGGACGCCGGACCGCAGTGGGTCAACGACCTGATGGACGCGCTGGGCGCGCCGGGTGCCGGTCTCGCCATCGCCCTGGAGAACCTGTTCCCGCCGCTGCCCAGCGAGGTGATCCTGCCGCTGGCCGGGTTCGCCGCGAGCAGCGGCCGGATGAGCCTGCTCGCGGTCCTGCTGTGGACGACGGCCGGCTCGGTGATCGGCGCGCTCGCCCTGTACGGGGTCGGCGCGCTGCTCGGCCGTGACCGGACGGTGGCGATCGCGGCCCGGCTGCCGCTGGTGAAGGTCTCGGACATCGAGAAGACCGAGGCCTGGTTCCTGAAGCACGGCACCAAGGCCGTGTTCTTCGGCCGGATGATCCCGATCTTCCGCAGCCTGATCTCCGTGCCGGCGGGCGTGGAGCGCATGCGCCTGCCGGTGTTCCTGGGGCTGACCACCCTGGGCAGCGCGATCTGGAACACGGTGTTCGTGCTCGCGGGCTACTTCCTCGGCGCGAACTGGCACCAGGTGTCGGACATCGTCTCCACCTACTCGAAGGTGGTCCTCGCCGTGGCGGCGGTGGCGGTGGTGGCGTTCATCGCGGTACGGCTGCTGCGACGCCCCGCAGGGGCGCGGGGAACTGCGCGACGAGCCACCGCGCCGCCGCACCCGCACGACGACCAGGACACCCGAGTCCTCAGGCGCCCGGTCCAGGCGCAGCTCCGGCGCCCCGTACCACCTCCAGGAACTCCCGCAGGATCCGCTCCCCGGCGAGGACACCCCGGTCGGGAAGCACCCTGATCGAGGGAGCCGCGAAGCCGGTGTCGGCCAGCTCCCCGTGGCCGGGCCGCCAGCCCTGGTCCGCCGCGAGCAGCAGGTCGGTATCGAGCAGGGAGTCACCCGCGGCGAGCGTGAGATCGGCCCCGGTCCGCCGGGCGACCTCCCGCATCGCCGCGCTCTTGGTGAGCGGCTTGGGAACGGCGTAGATCTTGCGGCCCTGGAGGGACACGGTCCAGCCGCGGTTCTCCGCCCACACCGCGAGTTCCTTCACCCAGTCCTCGTCGAGCAGCTCGCGCTCGACGACGAGATAGGCGAACAGGTCGTCGGCGACGCGGTGCTTGCGCACCCAGACCGGGTCGGCGGCCCTCAGCAGGTGCTCCTGCACCTCGGCGAGCGGCGCGCACTGGTCGGCCAGCCGTGCGGTGACCTGCGCGTGCCAGTCGGGGTCGGAGACGCCGTCGACCATGAGGTGGCCGCCGTTCGCGCAGATCGCGTACGTGGGCTCCGGGCCCGGCAGGTTGATGCGCTGGTACTGCTTGCGCGTCCGGGTCGTCGTCGGCACGAACACGGCCGCGTCGCCCAGGTCGGTGAGGAGCCGGGCCGCCGTCTCCGTCATGTACGACAGCGGCTTGCTCTCGTGCACTTCCACACACAGCAGCCGCGGAGCCCGCGCGTCCGGCATGGTGAGCGCCAGGGCGGCGGCGGAGTAGATCAGGGTGCGATCGAGGTCGCTCGCGACGAGTACGGGCATCAGACCGACACCGCCTTGCCGTCGGCGCCGGTCGCGCCCCGGGTGTACTTGGGGTGGATCAGGCCGACGCAGGTGTAGGGCAGTCCGTCGACCTCCTCGACGGGCACCCCGCGCTGCTCGGCCAGCAGGCGCACGTGGTCCAGGTCGCTGCCCGCCCCGGCGCGTGCCAGGACCTTCCAGGGCACGCGGCGGAGCATGACCCGGGTGGTCTCGCCGACGCCGGGCTTGACGAGGTTCACGTCGTGGATGGCGTACTCCTCGCTGATGCGCTCGACGGCGGCCCAGCCCTCCCAGGTGGGCGAGCGGTCGGTCGCGAGCAGTTCCTTGGCCTGGGCGCAGGCGGCGTCGGTGACCTCGGGGAAGCGGGCGGACACGGCGTCCAGGAAGGCCACCGAGACGTCGGTGCGGGCGAGTTCGCGGTAGAACTTCGCACCGTGGAAGTCGTGCGGGCCGACCAGGTCCGCGCGCAGCACGGTCCGCGAGATCAGGCCGGAGACGGTGGAGTTGAGGCAGGCGGAGGGGATGAGGAAGTCCTCGCGGGTGCCGTAGGTGCGGACGCATGAGCCGGGGTCGGCCAGGACGGCGATCTCGGGGTCGAAGCCGGTGATGCCGTCGGACTTCTCGAACTCCTCCAGGGCCTGGGCGAGTTCGCGGGTGATGGCGCCCTTGCCGGTCCAGCCGTCGACGAAGACGACGTCCCGGGGGTCGTGGTGCTCGGCGAGCCAGCGCAGCGCGTTGGCGTCGATGCCCCGGCCGCGGACGATCGACACGGCGTAGTGCGGCAGGTCCAGGCCGTGCCGGTGCTGGGCCCAGCGGCGCATGAGGATGCCGACGGGCGTCCCGGCGCGGGCCAGGGAGACGAGCACGGGACGCGGGGACCGCTCCGCGAGGACCGTCTCGGTGACGACACCGACCGCCTGGGCGATCCGGGCCGCCGACTCCTTCAGCGCGGCGTGGAACAGCTCCTGGTACTGCTCGCTGGGCTGGTACTCCACGGGCAGCGACTCCGCGTAGTGCGCGCCGCCGCTCTGGATCGCCTCCTCGCGCTCCTCGGTCGGCGCCTCCAGCGTCACGTCCGAGAGGTCCTGGAGCAGCCAGCCGACCTCCTCGGGCGCGTACGAGGAGAAGGCGGGGCCGCGGAGGGGCTCGGGCAGCATGGAGGGCCTTTCGGGGGCGTACGACGGTATGACGGCGAGGAGGACCCGCGGCGTGTGGGCGGCGAGGCGGGCCAGCAGACCGTCGGGCGCGTGCAGCGCGGGGGTGTCCGCGGCCGAGTCGACCACCGCGACGACGGCGTCGAAGCCGGCGCCGGCGACGTTGTAGGCGTAGCGCTCGCCGGGGCCGTCGGCGGGGTCGTCGTGGGCGGGGAAGGCGAGGCGGGTGCGTATCGCGTAGCCCGGGTCGTCGACGGCGAGGACGGGTGAGCGGGTGGTGGTGGAGTAGCGGACCTCGATGTCGGTGGTCCGCTCCAGCTCGCGGGCGAGCCTGAGCGGGGCGTACATCAGCTCTTCGAAGCCGAGGACGTGGACGCGGCGGGCGTTGTGAGGCAGAGCCTCGGCGATCCGGGCCGCCATCGCCGGCAGGGCGGCTTCCAGCCGGGCGCGGTGGGCCGGGGTGAACCCGTGCCGGGCGCCGTCCGGCAGGTCTGCGGGCCAGTGCAGGTCGATGCGGTTGTCGTCCGGCCGCGGGCCGGTGGGGGCTCGTCGCGCAGTTCCCCGCGCCCCTGAGGCGACGCCCTCAAGGGGCGCGGGGAACTGCGCGAACGGCCCCGACGGCGCCGCAGCCGGCATCCGACCCTCCGCGGCACCCCCGGCCTCGTACCGCGCCACCAGCTCCTGCCCCTTCTCCAGCACCCCCTCGGGCAGCCGTACGGTCCCCGAGGCCGCCGTGACCAGGTCGACCCGGGCGCCGATCTCCTCGGCGAAATCCGCTAGGCGGTTCGCATCGGCAGCGGACCGCATGTCCACCAGCGCCACCACGACATACCGCCGCCGCGGATACCGCTGATGAAGATCGCGCACGGTGTTCAGCACCGTGTTCCCCGTGGAGAACTCGTCGTCGACCAGGACCAGCGGCCCGTCGCCGGTGAACAGCGCGGGATCCTCCGGCAGCAGCAGGTGCGACGTCGCGTGGGAGTGGGACTCCTCGAAGCCGCCGGCCGGGGTGACACCGGCGACCGGGCGACGGGTGGAGTGCAGGTAGGGCGCGAGGCCCAGCCCGTCGGCGACGGAGTGGCCGAGGCCGGTCGCGGTTTCGGCGTAGCCGAGGACGACGGCCCTGCGGGCCTCGTCGTCGCCCAGCAGGTCCCGCACCCGGCGGCCGAGCTCGACGCCGTAGCCGTACACCACGGACGGCGACTGCGGCACGTGCTTGCCCAGGACGTTCGACACCAGCAGGTGGGCCCGCTTGGGGTTGCGGCGCAGCGCCAGCCCCAGCAGGCCGGTCAGCCGGCCGTCACCGGCGAGCTCGACGCCGAGCCGCTCGGCGACCCAGCTGCCGGACCAGACGCCGTCCGCGTCGTCGCGCACCTCGCGGTACTCCCCCTCGTTCACTGCCTTCTCCATGAACCCTTCGCATCCTCGAAAAGCCGTGCGGTCAGGCCGGCAGTCCCGCCGCCAGCAGTTCCACGAAGCCGATGTCCTGGTTCGCCACGCCGAAAACCTCGGCACGCAGCAGGGTCCGCTCGGCCCAGGCCCGGTGCGGCTTCACCTCGTTCATCTTGTTCGTGTACGCCGATCTCAGCACACCCCCGCCGCCGCGCTCGGGGCGCAGGATGTCCTGGGCGTCCGTGAACTCCTCGTGGCTGACGACCGACAGGGCGTGCACCGGCAGCACGTGCGAGGGGTGGATGCAGGTCTTGCCCAGCAGGCCGTTGGCGTGGTCCAGGGAGATCTCCCTCAGCAGACCGTCCATGGCGTGCTCAATCAGCTTCTCGCGCAGCTCCGCGGCCTGCACCTCCAGGAAGGGGCTCTGCCGCAGCAGCGGCTTGAACATGCGCTCCTGGACCCGGAAGTACTCCCACACCGGCCCGGTGACGGTGAAGCCGGTCCCGTCGGCGCGGCCCAGCATGTTCACCACGTCGGCGATCACGGAGGCGACGATCTGCACGTCGTAGGCCGTCATGTCGGGGCCTCGGCGCAGCCCGTAGGAGGAGCAGAAGTCCGTGACGCCGAGGCGCAGGGCGAGGACGCGGTCGCGGTACTTGTCGATGGCCCGGAAGATGCCCTCCAGGGTCTCCACGCGCGACTCCCGGTAGAGCAGCTCCGGGGACTCCAGCACGGGCATGGCGAAAAGGCGACGGCCGCTTTCGGCCTCGGCGGTGGCCAGGGCTTCCAGGAAGGGGATGCCGCGTTCCTCGGTGAACTTGGGCAGGACGAACCCGGACAGCAGCCGGACGGCGGGGCCGAGGCGTCGTACGAGGTCGGGGATCTGCTCGGGGACGCGGACCCGGATGAACAGCAGCGGCGGGTCGGCGTCCGGCAGGCCGGCGAGGGCGGTGATCTGCCGGACGAGGTTCTCCTCGCCGGGGCCGACTTCCGCGTCGTCGATGGAGTCCTCCAGGCACAGCACCATCGAGACCACACCGCGCGCGGCCTGCTTGAGGACGTCGTCCGCCAGGCGCGGCCTGGTGGCCGGGCTGTACAGCGTGGCGCCCAGGGCGGCGGCGAGCAGCCGGGCCGGGGAGTCCGGGGTGAAGGCGCACGGTTCGCGGAAGAAGAGACGCTTCCGTACCTCAGGGGCGACGTGCCCGAAATGACGCATGGAACTCCCCCGTGGTGGTGATGCGACCTGCGAATCGATGAAAGGTGGCCGGTAATAGTACGTAGATGTCCATGTCACAGGTTCCCATGAGGCATGAATTTCAGGTAACGCGGGCAAGCACTGCCAGGCCCGGCCATGACGACGGTAGTCCGGGACGGCCGTCGGCGCCGCTCGTGACCGCGGCCCCCGCGTTGTCGTGAGCAGGACCGAGAGGGCAGGATGACCGCATGACGCACGCCATGCTGAAGGGGTCGAACGTCCCGCTGGAAGCCACCACGGTGCGCGCCGTGCTGCGCTGGACACCGGGGCAGGGGGTTCCGGACGTCGACGCCTCCGCGCTGCTCCTCGGCCCCGACGGTCGTGTGCGCTCCGACGAGGACTTCGTCTTCTACAACCAGCCCCGGCACCCGGCCGGGAAGGTGTGGCGGCTCGGCAAGAAGCGGGTCGCCGAGGGCCTGACCGACACGATCCAGACAGATCTCGCCGGTGTCGAGTCCGGGGTCGGCCGGATTCTGCTGGTCGCATCGGCGGACGGCACGACGTTCGACCGCGTGCGGGAGCTGCGCATCCTGCTGTACGACGCGGCGGACACCGGCACCGAGGCGCTGGCGTATTTCGACGTCACGCCGGAGACGGGCGAGGAGACCGCGCTGATCTGCGGCGAGCTGTACCGGCGTGGGGAGGGCTGGAAGTTCCGGGCGCTGGGCGAGGGCTACTCGAACGGGCTGAAGGGCCTCGCGACCGACTTCGGCATCTCGGTGGACGAGTCGGAGGCGGCGGCGGAGGAGGCGACCACGACGGTCCCCGCGCCCCCCACCACGAACACGGCCGCGCAGCCGACGACGGCGGGCACCTCCTCGCAGTCCCCCGAGGTCTCCGTGCCGCTGCCCCCGGAGCAGCCGGCCGCGGTGCCCGGACAGCCCGGCTACGGATATCCGCCGCAGCAGCCGCCGCCGACGCAGCCGGCCTACGGCTACCCGCAGACCACCGGCCGGCCCGCGTACGGCTACCCCCAGGCACCGGCAGCGGCGCGGGGTGCCGCGGGGGCGCAGACCGGCTACGGCTATCCGCCGCCGGTCACCGCGGTCCCCGACCCGGACTTCCGGCTGCCCCCGCAGGGCCCGCAGTTCGTCGGGCGCTAGGCGGAGGTCCGGGGCGGGTCCCCTCAAGGCTCCGCGGTCAGCGGTCGACCTTGGTCTTGTAGCCCCGCCCCCATTGGAGTCCCCAGCCGTACAGCCGGTCGAGTTCGGCCTGGAAGCCGTAGACGAACTTCGCCTCGCGGCGGACGATGATCTCGTTCTTCACCTTCTCGATCATGACGACGGCGCAGGAGCGGGCCTGCGGCTGGCGTTCGTCGAGGTGGATCTCGATGCGGGGGCCGTTGCTCGGGTAGAGGGTGACGATGGCGTGGGCGCGGTCGAAGGCGGGTGTCTGGTCATAGATGTAGACGAACACCAGCAGTCGCTTGATGTGCTCGCGGTGGTCGAGGTTGATGTACATCGTCTCGCCGGACGCGGAGCCGAAGCGGTCGTCGCCGCTGAGCTTGACGTACGGCGCGGCGTTTGTCTCCCCGAAGTAGCCGCCGAGGGGCTGGACGACGCCCTTGCTGCCGTCCTGGAGTTCGTAGAGGCAGCCCAGGTCGAGGTCGACGTTGACCATGCTCTGGCTGTGGCCGACGACCTCGGGGGGCTTGAGGGCCCGGAAGGGATGACGCAGCAGGCTCTCGCGCTGGGAGCCGCCGAAGTCGGAGGTGCGCATCCGCCAGCTCAGGTTGACGCGCAGATGGCCGGTGGCCGCGCCCTGTTTGGTCAGTGATATCTGCGCGCGCCGCTTGGTCAGCTCGATCGCGTTGGTCGACGCGTCGCCCGAGTCGAACTGCGCCTCGCGCCCACGCCGAAGTCCGTCGAACAGGCCCATTCCGCCCCCACGTTCACTCGGAGACCGCAGGTCATCACCGTACCCACGGCCCATGACGACCGACGGGGCGGCCACCGAGGAGTCCTCGGTGGCCGCCCCGCACAGAGCGTTCCTCGCCCGGAGGGGTGTCACACCCCGGACGAGACCTCAGTCTTCGCGTCCGAACCGGCGTCCCCCTCGGCCGCGGCGATGGCGCGGTTGCGGCGTACGGAGGACCAGAAGGACCAGGCGATCAGGATCACGCCGACGGAGCCGGTGATGAACTCGTTGATCTCGTACCGGATGGTGACGAGCAGGATCATGGCGAGCGCGCCGATCGCGTAGTGCGCGCCGTGCTCCAGGTAGACGTAGTCGTCGAGGGTGCCCTGGCGGACCAGGTAGACCGTCAGCGACCGGACGTACATGGCGCCGATGCCGAGGCCGAGGGCCATCAGGACGATGTCGTTGGTGATGGCGAAGGCGCCGATCACGCCGTCGAAGGAGAAGGACGCGTCCAGGACCTCCAGGTAGAGGAACATGAAGAACGCGGCCTTGCCGGCGACGACGACCGCGGAGCGGGGCTTGCCGGACCGGACGGCCTCTTCCTCCGCCTCGTGCTCGCGCTCCTCCTCCTCTTCGAGCTTGTCCTCGAAGTAGCCGGACAGACCGCCGACGATCATGTAGGTGATCAGGCCGCCGATACCGGCGAGCAGGACCGTCTCCGCCTTGTCGACGTGCGTGCCGCCGTGCTGGTGGGCCTGGGTCGCGAAGGTCATCGCCGAGATCAGCAGGACGATCAGCGCGATGCAGACCGACAGCATGTCGACCTTGCCGAGCTTGGCCAGCGGCCGCTCGAGCCACTTGAGCCACTTGATGTCCCGGTCCTCGAAGATGAAGTCCAGGAAGATCATCAGCAGGAACATGCCACCGAAGGCGGCGATCGACGGGTGGGCGTCGGTGACGTATTGCTGGTACTGGTCCTTGTCGGTGAGCGCGAGGTCGACGGCCTCGATCGGCCCGAGCTGTGCGCTGAGGGCGACGATCACGACAGGGAAGACCAGTCGCATGCCGAAGACGGCGATCAGAATGCCGATCGTGAGGAAGATTTTCTGCCAGAAGGCACTCATCTTCTTCAGGATCCCGGCGTTGACCACCGCGTTGTCGAAGGACAGCGAGATCTCGAGGACGGACAGGATCGCAACGACACCGAACGCGGTCCACCCTCCGTAGAAGATCGCTGCGACCAGGCCGAGCGCGGTGACCGCGAACGACCACCCGAAGGTTTTCAGAACCACTGGCTACCCAATCGTGTGTGTACGGGGCTCCCCCGCGCCGTACCCGGCTTTACGAAACTTTGAAGCCGAAGTCTAGTCGTCCCCCCTCAGCACCCCAGTGGGCCCCGGTTTTTGCTCATAACGCGTTATGAGACGTTGACCCCGAAGTCCAGTGCGATGCCCCGCAGCCCCGACGCGTACCCCTGCCCCACGGCCCTGAACTTCCATTCGCCCTGATAGCGATAGAGCTCACCGAAGATCATCGCGGTCTCCGTGGAGGCGTCCTCGCTGAGGTCGTAGCGGGCGAGCTCCTGGCCGTCGGCCTGGTTGACGACCCGGATGAAAGCGTTGCTGACCTGGCCGAAGGTCTGGCCGCGCTCGTCGGCCATGTGGATCGAGACGGGGAACACGATCTTGTCGCACTGCGGCGGCACCTTGGGCAGGTCGATCAGCAGCGACTCGTCGTCGCCGTCGCCCTCGCCGGTGAGGTTGTCGCCGGTGTGCTCGACCGAGCCGTCCGGGCTCTTGAGCTGGTTGTAGAAGACGAACCACTCGTCCCCGAGCACGCGCCCGCTGCTGCACATCAGAGCGCTGGCGTCGAGGTCGAAGGGTGCTCCGGTGGTGGAGCGCGCGTCCCAGCCGAGCCCGACCAGCACCTGAGTGAGGTTCGGCGCGGCCTTGGACAGGGAGACATTGCCCCCTTTGGCGAGCGTGACGCCCATGATGCTGTCCCTCCCCTTGGGGCCACAGGCCCGGTGGTGTCACTGAGGTGGTCCTGCACGTCCGGCGCCGCACGTAAACCGTGCGGCGCCGGACAAGAAGACCTTCGGGCCCTGTCGCCAGGGCCCTGGAGGTGGTTCAGACGTTCACGCCGAAGTCCTGCGCGATGCCGCGCAGGCCCGAGGCGTAGCCCTGGCCGATGGCGCGGAACTTCCACTCCGCGCCGTGCCGGTAGAGCTCACCGAAGACCATGGCGGTCTCGGTGGAGGCGTCCTCGCTCAGGTCGTACCGGGCGATCTCGGCGCCGCCAGCCTGGTTCACGACGCGGATGAACGCGTTGCGCACCTGGCCGAAGGACTGCTGGCGGGTCTCGGCGTCGTAGATCGAGACCGGGAAGACGATCTTTTCCACGTCGGCCGGGACGGTGGCGAGGTTGACCTTGATCTGCTCGTCGTCGCCCTCGCCCTCACCGGTGAGGTTGTCACCGGTGTGCTCCACGGAGCCGTCCGGGGTCTTGAGGTTGTTGAAGAAGATGAAGTGCTGGTCGTTGCCGACCTTGCCGGAGTTGTTCAGCAGCAGCGCGCTGGCGTCCAGGTCGAAGTCCGTGCCGGTCGTGGTGCGGACGTCCCACCCCAGACCGATGATGACCGCGGTCAGGCCCGGCGCCTCCTTGGTCAGCGATACGTTGCCGCCCTTGCTGAGGCTGACTCCCACGAGTCCTCCATTGGTGTCCAGGGGCGGGATGCCCCATTGTGCTCGGATGTCGGATCAACGAGTCGATCCTAGTGACGGGTTCCCGCCCCACCCAGGCCCTGAAGCCTGGAATTCAGCGGGTGTCGGGCGCATGCCGCCCGACCGGGTCACAGGGAGTCGAGCGCCTTCACGTAGTCGTTCAGGTCGCGCGCGTCCGGCAGGCCGTTGACGACGGTCCACCGCACGACGCCCTCCTTGTCGATGACGAAGGTGCCGCGCACGGCGCAGCCCTTGTCCTCGTCGAAGACGCCGTAGGCCCGCGAGACGTTGCCGTGCGGCCAGAAGTCGGACAGCAGCGGGTACTCCAGGCTCTCCTGCTCGGCGAAGACGCGCAGGGTGTGGATGGAGTCGTTGGAGACGGCGAGCAGCTCGGTGTCGCGGTCGGAGAACTGCGGCAGGTTGTCGCGCAGCTCGCACAGCTCGCCGGTGCACACGCCGGTGAAGGCGAAGGGGTAGAAGAGCAGCACCACGTTCTTGCGGCCCCGGAAGTCGGACAGCTTCACGGTCCTGCCGTGGTTGTCCTTGAGCTCGAAGTCAGGGGCCTTCTCACCGGCCTGGATCGCCATCGCTGCGGGTGTCCCTTCGTGGGGCTTCTCGGGTGGGACCACCCTACGCAGGCACCGGGACAGGCCGAAGGGCGGGCCGACGACGCCGGCCCGCCCGCCGTACGACTACCGCTTGGACTTGGCGGCCTTGGGCGTGGCCAGCCGGCTGCCGCTCCAGTCCTTGCCGACGCTGACGCTCTTGGACGCCGTCAGACCCGCCGTGGTGGCGGCTTCCGAGATGTCGCTCGGCTCCACGTACCCCGAACGGCCGGTCTTCGGCGTCAGGAGCAGGATCGCGCCGCCCTCTTCGATGTACGTGGTGGCATCCACCAGCGCATCCGTCAGGTCGCCGTCGTCGTCACGGAACCACAGCACAACGGCATCGGCCACGTCGTCGTAGTCCTCGTCCACCAGGTCGGCCTCGATGATGCCC
This sequence comes from Streptomyces qaidamensis, assembly GCF_001611795.1. Taxonomy (NCBI): domain Bacteria; kingdom Bacillati; phylum Actinomycetota; class Actinomycetes; order Kitasatosporales; family Streptomycetaceae; genus Streptomyces; species Streptomyces qaidamensis. The sequence continues at coordinate 2,823,635 of NZ_CP015098.1, forward strand.
TCGATGGCCTTGCGGAGCTCCTGGTCCACGTCGTCGTCGTAGCCGATCTCCTGGACCACCTGCCCGGGCTGGAACCCCAGCCTGGCGGCAGGGTTCGTCCGCTCCTCCGCGTGGTCCGCGGTCGCGCTCACGGGTTGCCTCCTGATCATGTTTTGGGAATAACTCAGCCACGCGCGTGCGCGAAGCATTGGCCGTAGTCCACACGGGCGGGACCGATCGCGCAAGTACCCGGCCGTTGAGACCGCCGAAACGGTGACGATCCTGGCGGTGTCACCGCAACTCCTGGCACACCATCATGGCCCGAGGTGACGCACACCACACCTTTCTGCCCTGTTTGGGCGTTTGGGAATCGTCTGTGGGTACGAGACTCGAAGGTATTCGCCCCATACGTCACGGAGTCGATCTCACGTCTGGGTTACCGCTCGGTAGAGATGACGTTTCCCGCCCCCCGGGTGGACCATGGGAGCGGCGCGCCCCCAGCGGCGACGCCCCGGCTACGACAGCGAAACAGCGGCCCTCGCAGGCCCTCTGACAGGTAAGGAACAGCGTGGCTTCCGCATCCGATCGCAACCCGATCATCATTGGCGGCCTTCCGAGTCAGGTTCCTGACTTCGATCCCGAAGAGACGCAGGAGTGGCTCGACTCGCTCGACGCCGCCGTCGACGAGCGGGGCCGGGAGCGGGCCCGCTACCTGATGCTGCGGCTGATCGAGCGGGCCCGCGAGAAGCGCGTGGCCGTGCCGGAGATGCGCAGCACGGACTACGTCAACACCATCCCCACCAAGAGCGAGCCGTTCTTCCCGGGCAACGAGGACATCGAGCGCAAGGTCCTCAACGCCACCCGCTGGAACGCGGCGGTGATGGTCTCCCGGGCCCAGCGCCCCGGCATCGGCGTCGGCGGGCACATCGCCACGTTCGCGTCCTCCGCCTCCCTCTACGACGTCGGCTTCAACCACTTCTTCCGCGGCAAGGACGAGGGCGACGGCGGCGACCAGGTCTTCTTCCAGGGGCACGCCTCACCGGGCATCTACGCCCGCGCGTTCCTGCTCGACCGGCTGAACGAGCAGCACCTGGACGGCTTCCGCCAGGAGAAGTCGAAGGCGCCGCACGCGCTGTCGTCGTACCCGCACCCGCGGTCGATGCCGGACTTCTGGGAGTTCCCGACGGTGTCGATGGGCCTCGGCCCGATCGGTGCGATCTACCAGGCGCGGATGAACCGTTACATGGCGGCGCGCGGGATCGCCGACACCTCGAAGTCGCAGGTGTGGGCTTTCCTCGGCGACGGCGAGATGGACGAGCCGGAGTCGCTGGGCCAGCTGTCCATCGCCGCCCGCGAGGGCCTGGACAACCTCACGTTCGTCGTGAACTGCAACCTCCAGCGCCTCGACGGCCCGGTGCGCGGCAACGGGAAGATCATCCAGGAGCTGGAGTCGATCTTCCGCGGCGCCGGCTGGAACGTGATCAAGCTGGTCTGGGACCGCAGCTGGGACCCGCTGCTCGCCCAGGACCGCGACGGCGTGCTGGTCAACAAGATGAACACCACGCCGGACGGGCAGTTCCAGACGTACGCCACGGAGACCGGCGCGTACATCCGCGACCACTTCTTCGGTGACGACCACCGGCTGCGGGCCATGGTCGAGGGCATGACCGACGACCAGATCCTGCACCTGGGCCGCGGCGGTCACGACCACAAGAAGATCTTCGCGGCGTACAAGGCGGCCGCGGAGCACAAGGGCCAGCCGACGGTGATCCTCGCCAAGACGATCAAGGGCTGGACGCTGGGCCCGAACTTCGAGGGCCGCAACGCCACGCACCAGATGAAGAAGCTGACGGTCGACGACCTCAAGCGCTTCCGCGACCGTCTGCACCTGCCGATCCCGGACAAGGAGCTGGAGTCCGGCGTGCCGCCGTACTACCACCCGGGCCGGGACTCGGAGGAGATCCAGTACATGCACGACCGCCGCAAGTCGCTCGGCGGTTACGTCCCCACGCGCGTGGTGCGCTCCAAGCCGCTGGCGCTGCCCGAGGACAAGACGTACGCGACCGTGAAGAAGGGCTCGGGCCAGCAGTCCATCGCGACGACGATGGCTTTCGTCCGACTCCTGAAGGACCTCATGCGGGACAAGGAGATCGGCAAGCGTTTCGTGCTGATCGCGCCTGACGAGTACCGCACCTTCGGCATGGACTCGTTCTTCCCGAGTGCGAAGATCTACAACCCGCTAGGCCAGCAGTACGAGTCGGTCGACCGCGACCTGCTCCTCGCCTACAAGGAGGCGCCGAACGGCCAGATGCTGCACGACGGCATCTCCGAGGCGGGCTGCACGGCGTCCCTGATCGCCGCCGGATCGGCCTACGCGACCCACGGCGAGCCGCTCATCCCGGTCTACGTCTTCTACTCGATGTTCGGTTTCCAGCGCACCGGCGACCAGTTCTGGCAGATGGCCGACCAGCTGGCGCGCGGCTTCGTCCTGGGCGCGACCGCCGGCCGTACGACCCTGACCGGTGAGGGCCTGCAGCACGCGGACGGCCACTCCCAGCTGCTGGCCTCGACGAACCCGGGCTGCGTCGCCTACGACCCGGCGTTCGGCTTCGAGATCGCCCACATCGTCAAGGACGGCCTGCGCCGGATGTACGGCTCCTCCGAGGAGCATCCGCACGGCGAGGACGTCTTCTACTACCTGACCGTCTACAACGAGCCCATCCAGCACCCGGCCGAGCCCGAGAACGTGGACGTCGACGGCATCCTCAAGGGCCTCTACCGGTTCAGCGAGGGCACGGCCGGTGAGATCCCGGCGCAGGTCCTGGCGTCCGGTGTCGCGCTGCCCTGGGCCGTCGAGGCGCAGAAGATCCTGGCCGAGGACTGGAACGTCAAGGCGGACGTCTGGTCGGCGACCTCCTGGAACGAGCTGCGGCGCGAGGCCGTGAGCTGCGAGGAGCACAACCTGCTGCACCCCGAGGAGGAGCAGCGGGTGCCGTACGTGACGCGCAAGCTCGCCGACGCGCAGGGGCCGGTCGTGGCCGTGTCCGACTGGATGCGGGCGGTTCCGGACCAGATCGCGCGCTGGGTGCCGCAGACGTACCAGTCGCTGGGAGCGGACGGCTTCGGCTTCGCCGACACGCGGGGCGCCGCCCGGCGGTTCTTCCACATCGACGCGCAGTCGATCGTGGTGGGCGTGCTGACCGAGCTGGCCCGTGAGGGCAAGGTCGACCGCTCCGTGCTCAAGCAGGCCATCGACCGCTACCAGCTGCTCGACGTGTCGGCCGCCGACCCGGGAGCCGCGGGCGGCGACGCGTAGGACGTCGAGGGCGGTTCCCGTGGGGCGGCACCCGAGCGGTGCCGCCCCACGCGTTTCCTACCATGCTTCCCATGACGCTCCCGATGACCACCTCGACCGCTCTGGCCCGTTGGGAGCGGCGCACCCAGGGCCCGCTGCTGGCACTGGCCGTGCTGTTCGCGATCGCCTACGCCATACCGATCGTGGCCCCGAGGGCTCCGCAGGGCCTGCTCACCGCATGCCATGTCACCAACTGGGCGGTGTGGGCCGCTTTCGCCGCCGACTATCTGGTCCGCCTGTGGCTGGCCGAGGAGCGGCTGCGGTTCGTGCGCGGCAATCCGCTGGCGCTGCTGGCCGTGGTGCTGCCGCTGGCCCAGCCGCTGCGGCTGCTGAAGCTGGTGTCGATGCTGTTCCTCGCCGGGCAGCGGGCGCGGATGGCGTCGCAGGTACGGGTCACCACGTACGTCGCGGGTTCGTGCCTCGGACTGCTCGTCTTCGGTGCGCTGGCCGTGCTGGAGGTGGAACGGGACGAGCCCGGTGCCTCCATCCACACCCTGGGGGACGCGGTCTGGTGGGCGTTCACCACGATGACCACCGTGGGGTACGGGGACATGGCACCGACCACCGGCCTGGGGCGGATGCTGGCGGTCGGGTTGATGCTGTCCGGGATCGCGCTGCTCGGTGTGGTCACGGCGAACATCGCCGCCTGGTTCATCGCACGGTTCGAGAAGGACGACGTCGAGGAGCAGCGGCAGACCGAGGCGATCTTGGAGCTGACCGAGGAGGTGCGGGCGCTGCGCGGGGAGTTGGCGGCGCTCAAGGGGACGCCGGCCGACTAGGGGGCCGGGCACGAAGGTGGGCCCCCGGTTGGATCGCCGGAGGCCCTTCCCTCGCCGCACTCGGGTCAGATCATGCCCATGCCCGGTGTGGCCGCTCCGGACAGCCAGATGATGGCCAGGAGCGTGTCGATGGCGCCCAGGACCAGGGCGACCACGGCCGCGGTGGGGCGTGCGCCCGACCATGCGCGGCCCATGGCGAGCCAGCCGCAGACCATCGCGGCGGGACCGAGGACGATCCCCAGCACGAAGAAGCCTGCAACGGCGCAGATGACTCCGATGAGTCCGAGCGTCGCGCGATCCGTCCCGGTCCGTGACCACGTCCGGCCACGTGAGCGGGGGTGCCTGCGCGTACCGTGTCCGAAGCTCGCCATCATCAACTCCCGTAAACCCTCGATCGGTTGGGGTTCTCTTCGGGTACGAGATGGCGAGTACCCCGTCAACACGCGTTCATCCCGCTGCCTGCGCGCTGCCCCCCTCCGGCAGCGCGCCGCAGCGTCCGTCCTCCATGCCCTGCGGAGGACTTGACCCACTGTGACCTGCGGTGCGTGCCGGAGGGGAGGGTTCGGTGGCCGTGTTCACCCTGATGAGGGAACGAGCCGCCGTGGAGCGTCAGATGTGCGCCGTGCCCGCACCGGCCTCCGCGTTCTCGCCGCGCTTGGTGAGGAACGCGACGAACACGGCGACGGCCGCCACGCCCGCGGCGGTCAGCGAGGCCAGGCTCATGCCGTCGATGAACGTGGTGTGCGCGACCTCGGTGATCTTCGCGGCGATCTGCTCGGGAGTGCCCTCGGGCACCGGGGCGACGCCCTGCTGAACGGCCAGCGCGGCCTGCTCGGACTGGGCCGGGGTGAGCGGCGGCAGCCCGGCGTCCGCCCAGTTGCCGGCGAACTCGTTGTCGACCTTGGACGCCATCACGGCGCCCAGCACGGCCGTGCCGAGGCTGCCGCCGATCTGCATGGCGGCCTGCTGGAGACCGCCCGCGACGCCAGAGAGCTCCATCGGGGCGTTGCCGACGATGACTTCGGTGGCGCCGACCATGACCGGCGCGAGGCCGAGGCCCAGCAGGGCGAACCAGACGGACATGACGCCGCTGCCCGTGTGCGCGTCCAGCGTGGACATGCCGTACATGGCGATCGCGGTGAACGCCATGCCGCCGGCCAGCGGGATGCGGGGGCCGAACTTGGTGATCATCACGCCGGCGAGCGGGGAACCGACGATCATCATGCCGGTGAGCGGCAGCAGGTGCAGACCGGCGTCGATCGGGCTCATCCCGTGCACGTTCTGGAGGTAGAACGTCACGAAGAACAGGCCGCCCATGAAGGCGATGGCCATCAGCACCATGAGGACGACACCCGCCGACAGCGGGACGGAGCGGAACAGCCCCAGCGGGATCAGCGGCTCCTTCACCTTCGTCTCCCAGACGGCGAAGAGCCCGAAGCCGACCACCGAGGCGACGATGAACGCCCAGGTCTGCAGATCGCCCCAGCCCCACTCCGGTGCCTTGATGAGAGCCCAGACGAGGCAGAACATCGCGGCGGACAGCAGGAAGATGCCGAGGAGGTCGAAGGAGCGCGGGGCGTTCTCGGCGCGGTGGTCGAGCAGGATCAGCACGCCGAGGACGACGGCGAGGATGCCGACCGGCACGTTGATGAAGAACACCGACTGCCAGTTGACGTGCTCGACGAGCACGCCGCCGAGGATCGGGCCGCCGGCGGTGGACGCGCCGATGACCATGCCCCAGATGCCGATGGCCATGTTCAGCTTCTCGGCCGGGAAGGTGGCCCGCAGCAGGCCGAGCGCGGCCGGCATCAGCAGGGCACCGAAAAGCCCCTGGAAGACGCGGAAGACGATGACCGCCGTGATGCCCTTGGACAGCCCGATGGCGGCCGAGGAGGCGGCGAAGCCCGCCACGCCGATGAGGAAGGTCTGCCGGTGGCCGAATCGGTCACCGAGCTTGCCGGCGGTGATCAGGGACACCGCGAGAGCGAGGAAGTAGGCGTTGGTGATCCACTGGAGATCCGACCACGAGGCCCCCAGGTCCTTGCCTATCGCCGGGTTGGCTATGGCCACGATGGTGCCGTCGAGGGCCACCATCATGACCCCCACAGCGACGGTGATGAGGGTGAGCCAGGGATGCCCTCGCAGCCCCTTGCCCGGCGTCGCGTCCGACGGCGTCGCCGGAACCTTGCCCCCCGGCCCCGTCGTGTCGATGGTGGTGTGACTAGTCATCCTTCGAGGCTAATGACAGCCACTGACAATTGACAAACCAATTCACTAGTCGGTAACTGACACGACATCCCCCTATAGCCTGAACTGGGCAGAACACCTCAGACGAGAGGCCAGTCTTGAACCTGCGCGAACGCAAGAAGCGGCGCACCCGGGACGCACTGCTGCGGGCCGCGCTGGAACTCTTCGCCACGCGCGGGTACGAGGAGACGACCGTCGACGACATCGCCGCCGCCGTGGACGTCTCACAGCGCACCTTCTTCCGCTACTTCGCCGGCAAGGAGGAGACGGCGTTCTTCGTGCCGCGCCTCGCGGAGACGCTCGTCGTCGAGGCCCTGCGCACCCGCCCGCCGGACGAGGCGCCGCTGGAGGCGCTGCGCCGGGCCGTACTGGAGAGCTGGGACGCGATCAACGAGGCCGTGGTGGAGCTCGTGCCGATCGAGCTCCACATGCGCGTCTACCGGGTGATCGAGTCGACGCCCGCGCTGCTCGCCGCCCATCTGCGGCGGTCGGCGGAGCTGGAGGAGCAGCTCGCGGGCATCATCGCCGAGCGCGAGGGCCTCGACGTGGACGCGGACCCCCGGCCGCGGATCGTCGTCGCCCTCTTCGGCGGGGTGATTCGCGTCACCGAGCGGCTGTGGTCCACCGGGGGCGACCTCACCCTCGACGGCATGCGGGAACTCACCACGACGTACCTGGATCAGGTGGGTCCCGCACTGGCCGGGAACTGGCGTGCGGAGCAGTCCCCTTAGGGCATACACCGAAACGTGATCCCGGTCACTTGGTTAACGCGAGACCCTCTCGTTCTCCTAGTGTGTCCTTTCAGTGACTTCCTTCGACACCTCCCCGCAACTGAACGTCTGGCGCGCACTGCTCGCTCTGGCCGTCGTCTTTGTGATGCTGGCGACCACCGGCTGGACGGCCCTGCGCAGCCAGCGGGGCGACACACCGCTCCAAGCCTCGCTCTCCGCCTGGGAGCACGGCCGGATCGGCGGGCACCGGCTGCCGGACCCGCAGTCCGAGCCGACGAGGCTGGCCCGCTTCTTCTCGTCGCTCACCGAGCAGGACCGTTCGACCCTGGTCCGCAAGTACTCGCTCGCGGTGGGCAACATGAACGGCGCGCCGGTCGAGCTGCGCTACCGCGCCAACCGTCTCGCGCTCGCGAAGGCGCGCAAGGTCGAGCGGGAACGCATGCACGACAGCCGCCTCACCCGGGCCGGACGGCACGAGGCCGGGCGCAGGATGCACCGCTTCGGGGACCTCTTGGAGAAGGACCGGCACATCCTGGCCTTCGACCCGGAGGGCTCGGGCCGGGTGGCGGAGGTCTTCGGCGACCTGCGCGAGGCGGCGCGGGTCTCGGTCGTCGTCCCCGGTGTCGACACCGACCTGCTCACGTTCCAGCGCACGCACCGCAAGTACGCGGCGCCCGTCGGCATGGCCAAGTCCCTGTACGCGGCCGAGCGGCAGGTCAGCCCCTCGACCCGTACGGCCGTCATCGCCTGGGCCGACTACACGGCACCCAGCGGACTCGGCATCGACTCGGCCACGGCGATGCGCGCCGAGGAGGGTGCCGTACGGCTGAACGCGCTCGTGCGGGCCCTGCCGGGCACGTCGCCGGTCGCGTTGTTCTGCCACAGCTACGGCTCCGTGGTGTGCGGGGTCGCCGCGCACTCGCTGCCGGGCCGGGTGTCCGACATCGCGGTGGCGGGCAGCCCCGGTATGCGTGTCGAGAAGGCCGCCCAGCTGCACACCAGCGCCCGGGTGTGGGCGATGCGGGACTCCGACGACTGGATCCAGGACGTGCCGTACCTGGAGGTCGGCGGGCTGGGCCACGGAGCCGATCCGGTGTCCGCCGGGTTCGGCGCGCGGGTGCTGTCGGCGGCAGGCGCGAAGGGTCACGCGGGCTACTTCGAGCCCGGGACGGCAAGTCTGTTCAATTTCGCAGAGATCGGCGTTGGCGCATACCGCTCGGTGCACTGCGCGCACGAAGACGGCGTCTGCCGTACCGGTTTGTCCGGCACGGCGGCGGCCTGACGCGCGTAGAGGCGAAGAAGTTGCGGTCTGCTCGGGAGGGGGACGGAGGAGCGCGTGCCGCATACGATGAGCCGCATGGGTGACGTACTGGCCGGATTTCATGCCGCCTGGGAGTTCGAGTCCGACTCCGTGCTCATCCGCTACGAACGGGGGATTCGAACACCCAAGCTGTTCCAGGCCCTCGGGGAACGCCGCGTGCCCCTGGAGGCGATCGCCGGGGTGACGCTGACCCGCGGGAAACGCGGCACGGTCGTGCTGCGCGTCGAGCCGCGCCCCGGGGCGGACCCGTTGATGGAGGCGGCCGCCGGGCAGCTGAAGGAGAGCGGCGATCCCTACCGGCTGGTGCTGCCCGCCGAGCGGGAGGTGCTCGCCGAGTACTACGCCGACGAGCTGCGCACGCTGCTGACCGAGTCCGGGCCGGCGGACCGGTTCCTCGTGAAGCCGCCCGAGGGGCCGTTGTCCTTCAAGGCGTACGACGGGAAGGCCACCTTCGACGGACGGACCGTGAACTTCCGGTGGTTCTGGACGGGGGCGTCGTCGGCGAAGTGGAAGGCCGGCGACCAGACCTTCTCCGTCGGGGAGCTGAACGGGGTGGAGTGGCGGTCACCGGAGGTCTTCGAAGGGCATTTGCGGCTTTTGCGCCGGGATGCGGAGGCATCTGCGGCCCAGGCCGATCAGGATCCCGCGGCGGTGGTCTTCGGGCTGGGGTACGGCCCCGTGCACGAGTCGCTGCCGTTCGCTGCCGCGGTGTTGGCGGCGGTACGGACGTCGAGTCCGGTGGCCGCGGTGCCCGCGCCGCGGCGGGATCCCGCGGACATCGCCGAGCGCATTCGTCACCTGGGTGAGCTGCATCAGGCCGGGTTGGTGACGGATGAGGAGTTTTCGGTCAAAAAGGCGGAGTTGCTGGCGGAGCTTTAGCGTCTGCCGGGGTCTCGCCGTGGGCGGGCGCAGGGCCGTGCGTGGTTGGTCGCGCCCACGCGGCGGAGCCGCACATCGACCCAGCCCCGCGCCCCTGGACGTCTACTCCCTGCCTGCCGAAGTGAACGCCATGTCCGCGTAGCGGTTGCCCGCCACCTGGGCCGCTATGCCGTCCAGCAGGTCCAGTTGCTCGTCGGTCAGGACGATCCTGGTCGCCGCCGTGTTCTCCTCCACCCTGGAGGGCTTGCGGGTGCCCGGGATCGGGATGACCGGGAGGTCGTGGATCGTCGCCTGCTGCTGGGCCCAGGCCAGGGCGATCTGACCGAGGGTCGCGTCATGGGCCTCGGCCACCGAGCGGATCAGCTCCAGCAGGGTCGCGTTCGCCGTGGCGTTGTCGCCCGTGAAGCGGGGCTGCCGGCGGCGGAAGTCATCGGCGCTCAGATCCTGCTCGGCGTCGGTGAACGAGCCGGTGAGGAAGCCCCGGCCGAGGGGTGAGTACGCGACGAGGGCCACACCCAGGTCACGCGCCGCGGGGACGACGTGCCTCTCGATGTCCCGGCTGAACAGCGACCACTCCGACTGCACGGCCGCGATGGGGTGGACGGCGTGCGCGGCCCGCAGTTCGTCCGCCGTGACCTCGCTCAGGCCGAGGTGCTTGACCTTGCCCTCGCGGACCAGGTCGGCCATCGTGCCGACGCTCTCCTCGATCGGCACGTTCACATCGCGCCGGTGCATGTAGTAGAGGTCGATGACGTCGACGTCCAGGCGCTTCAGGCTCGCCTCGACGGCCTGGCGGATGTAGGGCGGGTCGTTGCGGATGACCCGGCGGGTGGGGTCGTCCGGGGGGATCGACAGGGCGAACTTGGTCGCGATGACGACCTCGTCGCGGTGGGCCTTGAAGAACGGCGACAGGAACCGCTCGTTCTCGCCGGCCCCGTACGCGTCGGCCGTGTCGTAGAAGGTGACGCCCAGTTCGAGCGCCCGTCCCAGCGTGGCCCGGGACGTGTCCGCGTCCGCGGGGCCGTAGCCGAAGCTCATGCCCATGCAGCCGAGGCCCTGGACGCTCACCTCGGGACCGTGGTCGCCGAGCTTCGCCGTCGTGATCCTGCCGTCCGTCATCGGGACCTCTCCGACGCCAGGGCCTGCCCGGCGTCCGCGTAGAAACTGATCTTCCGGTCGAGCACGGCGAGCGTGCCCCGGAGTTCGTCGATCCTGGCCAGGACGTCCTCGCGGGTCGTCTTCAGCAGCTGGAAGCGCTCGCCGTAGGTGTGGTCGCCCTCGCGCACCAGTTCCGCGTACCGGACCATGTCCGCGACCGGCATGCCCGTCAGGCGGAGCTTGCCGACGAGGTCGAGCCAGTCGAGGTCGCGGTTGGTGTAGCGGCGCTGGCCGGTGTGGGACCGGTCGATGTGCGGCATCAGGCCGATGCGCTCGTACCAGCGCAGGGTGTGTGCCGTCAGGCCGGTGAAGGCGACGACCTCGCTGATCGTGTAGTGGTCGTCGCCGTCCGGGCGCCGGTTCTGCTGCGGCGGGCCGGCGCAGGTGTCGGCGGTCCTGGTCCCCGTGGTCTCCATCACCGTCATGGCCCCAACGCTAGAACCTTGGAGTGCGCTCCAAGCAAGCGCCGACGGTAAGAAATCGGCAGGACGTTTCTTGATCCGGATGGTTAGCGTACGGACTCATGAGTGTTGTACGTCGCGCCCTGCCCGCCGACGCCGAGGAAGTCCTGCGCCTGCGTCAGGTCATGATCGACGCGGTGTTCGCCTCTGATCCCTCCGTCGCCTGGCACGGGGAGTCCCTCCCCACTCTCAGGGCCAGACTCGGTGAACCGGACGGGGACTTCGTGGCGTTCGTCGTCGACCACCCCGAGCGGCCGGGGGCGCTGGCCTCCCTGGTGGCCGGGACGATCGACTACCGCATCGGCAAGCAGGGAGATCCGCACGGCATGGTGGGCTTCGTGTTCAGCGTCGCCACCGACCCGGACGCGCGGCGCCGGGGTTACGCGCGGGCCTGCACGACCACGTTGCTGGAGTGGTTCCGCGAGCGCGGTGCCCGGCGCGTGCAGCTCACCGCCTCGCCGGAGGCCGAGCCGCTGTACGTCTCCCTCGGCTTCCGGCCCAAGCCCAACCCCTTGCTGGAACTCACGCTCTGAACGCATAGGCTCGAACGCATGTCGCTGAAGAGCCTCGCCCTGATCGAGAACTGGCCGGTTCCCACCGCTGCGGCGGGTGCCGTACGAGCGGACGGCACCGTCCTCGGCACCCACGGGCCGGCCGGGCAGCGGTTCCCGCTCGCGTCGGTGACCAAGCCGCTGGCCGCCTACGCCGTGCTCGTCGCGTACGAGGAGGGGGCCGTCGAGTTCGACGAGCCGGCGGGTCCCCCCGGGTCGACGGTCCGGCACCTGCTCGCGCACACCTCGGGCCTCGCCTTCGACGAGCACAAGGTCACGGCCCCGCCCGGGGAGCGGCGGCTGTACTCCAACGCCGGCTTCGAGCAGTTGGGCGACCATGTCACGAAGGCCACCGACATCCCGTTCGGGGAGTACCTGCGGCAGGCCGTGCTGGAGCCGCTGGGCATGACCTCGACGACCCTGGAGGGCTCCCCCGCCAAGGACGGGGTGTCGACGGTCGAGGACCTGCTGCGGTTCGCCGCCGAGGTGCAGGCGCCGCGGCTGCTGGATCCGCGCACGGTCGCCGAGGCGATGACCGTGCACTACCCGGGCACCAAGGGCGTCCTGCCGGGGTACGGCCACCAGAACCCCAACGACTGGGGACTCGGCTTCGAGATCCGCGACTCCAAGTCGCCGCACTGGACGGGCTCGTCGTCCTCGCCGCGCACGTTCGGGCATTTCGGGCAGTCGGGTACGTTCCTGTGGATCGACCCGGACGCGGGCGCGGCCTGCGTGGCGCTGACGGACCGGGCGTTCGGACCGTGGGCGACCGAGGTGTGGCCTGCGTTCACGGACGCTGTGCGGGCCGAGCTCTAGCGCTGCCCCATCTCCCAGATCAGCAGCTCCGCCCCGGTCGCGCCCTCGGCCTCCAGGCCTTTGGCGTCCGTGATCCGGGCCGCGTCGCCGGCGCCCAGCTCCTCGCCGTCCAGGTGGATCTCTCCGCGTACGACGTGCACGTACGCGTACGCCCCGTCCGGCACCGCCGTCCGCTCCCCGGGGCCGAGGCGCCGCACGTGCAGCATCGCGCCGGCCTCGGGGACGGCGTAGGGCGTCGAGTCGGCGATGCCGCGGACGACCTCGTAGGACGGGTCGCCGCCGGGCCGCAGCGGGGCCAGCCACATCTGGACGAAGGTCAGGGGCTCCGGGCCGTCGTTGCGCTCCACGTGCCGCACGCCGCCCGCCGAACTGAGCCGCTGCACATCGCCGTGCCGTACGACCGACTCGTGCCCGGTGGAGTCCCGGTGGGTCAGCTCACCCTCCACCACCCAGGTCACGATCTCGGTGTGGCTGTGCGGGTGCTCGTCGAACCCCGCCCCGGGCGCCAGCCGCTCCTCGTTGCACGCGAGCACCGCGCCGAAACGGAGGTTGTCCGGGTCGTAGTGGGACCCGAAGGAGAAGGCGTGCCAGGTCTCGATCCCTGCGGCCGGATCCCCTCCGGGGTAGCGCTCGCCCGCGCGCCTCACGTCCATCACGGAGTCCACCGTAGACCCGGCGGCCCACCTTCCCGTCCTGATAAGGCAGTCTTGTCCCGTGCCCGAACCCGAAACCGGTAAGAACGAAGCCGCAGCCCACGACGTCCATCCGCATGCCGCGACGCTGAAGCGGCTGGAGAAGTCGTCCGGATCGCTCGCCGCGCAGGCCATCGCGCGGATGGACGAGACGCTGCCCTGGTACCGGGCCATGCCCCCGGAGAACCGTTCCTGGATCGGTCTGGTCGCACAGGCGGGCATCGCCGCGTTCACCGAGTGGTTCCGGTATCCGGACGCCCCGCAGGCCATCTCCACCGACGTGTTCGGCACCGCGCCCCGCGAGCTGACCCGGGCGATCACCCTGCGCCAGACCGTGGAGATGGTGCGCACCACCATCGAGGTCATGGAGAGCGCGATCGACGAGGTCGCGGCCCCCGGCGACGAGCGGGTGCTGCGCGAGGCGCTGCTCGTCTACGCCCGGGAGATCGCCTTCGCGACGGCCCAGGTGTACGCGCAGGCCGCCGAGGCACGGGGTGCCTGGGACGCCCGGCTGGAGTCCCTGGTCGTGAACGCCGTGCTCAGCGGCGAGGCCGACGAGGGGGCGGTGTCGCGGGCCGCCGCCCTCGGGTGGAACTCGCCGGAGCACGTGTGTGTGGTGCTCGGGACGGCGCCCGACGGGGACAGCGAACTGACCGTCGAGGCGATACGGCGCGCGGCCCGGCACGCGAAGCTCCAGGTGCTCACCGGCGTGCTCGGCGACCGGCTGGTCGTCATCGCGGGCGGCAGTGACAACCCGCTGGCCGTCGCCAAGTCGCTCATCGGACCGTTCGCCGCCGGGCCGGTCGTGGCGGGCCCGGTGGTGCCCGACCTGCAGGCCGCGACCCGGTCCGCGCAGGCCGCCGCGGCCGGGCTGAAGGCGTGTTCCGCCTGGCAGGACGCCCCGCGCCCGGTCCTGGCGGACGACCTGCTCCCGGAGCGGGCGATGGCCGGTGATCCCTCGGCCCGTGAGCAGCTGGTGGAGGAGATCTACAGACCGCTGGAGGAGGCCGGGGCCGCGCTCCTGGAAACCCTCAGTGTCTACCTCGAACAGGCGAGCAGTCTGGAGGGCGCCGCCCGGATGCTGTTCGTTCATCCCAACACCGTCCGCTACCGGCTTCGACGTGTGACTGACGTCACCGGTTGGTCACCCTCCGATGTACGCTCTGCGTTCACACTGCGGATCGCGTTGATCCTGGGGCGTCTGGTCGATGGAGATCTCCAGCCCTAAGGTTTTGTCGGGGCTCGACAAACCCCCCCCGTGTTCTTCGTCCTTGTCCCCACGGGCGGCCGTGCCCGTCCCCAAGAGAGAGTGTGAGAGTGCTCGTACTCGTCGCTCCCGGCCAGGGCGCTCAGACGCCCGGCTTCCTGACTGAATGGCTCGACCTCCCCGGTGTCCGCGGTGCCCTGGAGGCATGGTCCGACGCCGCGGGGATCGACCTGATCCGTTACGGCACCGAGGCCGACGCGGAGGAGATCCGCGACACCGCGGTGGCGCAGCCGCTGCTGGTCGCGGCCGGACTGGCGTCCGCGCAGCTGCTCTTCGACGACCCGGCCGACCTGTCCGGGAAGGTCGGTGCCGTCGCCGGGCACAGCGTCGGCGAGATCACCGCCGCCTCGCTCGCCGGGGTGCTCCCGCACGAGGAGGCCCTCCGCCTGGTCCGCACCCGCGGGCTCGCCATGGCCGAGGCCGCCGCCGTCACCGAGACCGGCATGGCCGCGCTGCTGGGCGGCGACCCCGCCGTGACGGTTCCGCACCTGGAGAAGCTGGGCCTGACGCCGGCGAACATCAACGGCGCGGGCCAGATCGTCGCCGCCGGCACCAAGGAGCAGATCGCCGCGCTGGAGGCGGACAAGCCGGAGGGCGTGCGCAGGGTCGTCGCGCTGAAGGTCGCCGGCGCGTTCCACACGCACCACATGGCTCCCGCGGTCGACACGCTGGCGAAGGCCGCCGAGGCCTTGGCGCCCGGTGACCCGAAGCTCCCTTACGTCTCCAACAAGGACGGGCAGGCCGTCGCCGGCGGCACCGAGGTGCTGGAGCGTCTGGTCGGCCAGGTCGCCAACCCCGTCCGCTGGGACCTGTGCATGGAGACCTTCAAGGGCCTCGGCGTCACGGCCCTGATCGAGCTGTGCCCCGGCGGCACCCTCACCGGCCTCGCCAAGCGGGCCCTGCCCGGCGTGAAGACGCTGGCCCTGAAGTCCCCCGCCGACCTCGACGCGGCCCGCGAGCTCATCGCCGAGCAGAGTGCCTGAGAAGGAGCCCGAGAGCATGGCGAAGATCAAGCCCAGCAAGGGCGCCCCGTACGCGCGCATCCTCGGCGTCGGCGGCTACCGCCCGACCCGGGTCGTGCCGAACGAGGTGATCCTGGAGACGATCGAGTCGTCCGACGAGTGGATCCGCTCGCGCTCCGGCATCGAGACGCGGCACTGGGCCTGCGACGAGGAGACCGTCGCCGCGATGTCGATCGAGGCATCAGGCAAGGCCATCGCCGACGCGGGCATCACCGCCGAGCAGATCGGCGGCGTGATCGTCTCGACCGTCTCGCACTTCAAGCAGACCCCGGCCGTCGCCACCGAGATCGCCGACAAGCTGGGCACCGCCAAGGCCGCCGCGTTCGACATCTCGGCGGGCTGCGCGGGCTTCGGCTACGGCCTCACGCTCGCCAAGGGCATGGTCGTCGAGGGCTCGGCGGAGTACGTCCTGGTGATCGGGGTCGAGCGGCTGAGCGACCTGACCGATCTGGAGGACCGCGCGACGGCCTTCCTGTTCGGCGACGGTGCCGGCGCGGTCGTGGTCGGCCCGGCGAAGGAACCCGCGATCGGCCCGACCGTGTGGGGCTCGGAGGGCGACAAGTCCGAGACCATCAAGCAGACGGTGCCGTGGACGGACTACCGCGACGGGACGGTCGAGAAGTTCCCCGCGATCACCCAGGAAGGCCAGGCGGTGTTCCGCTGGGCCGTGTTCGAGATGGCGAAGGTCGCCCAGCAGGCGCTGGACGCGGCCGGGATCAGCGTGGACGACCTGGACGTCTTCATCCCGCACCAGGCCAACGTGCGGATCATCGACTCGATGGTGAAGACCCTGAAACTGCCGGAGCACGTCACCGTCGCCCGTGACATCCGCACCACCGGCAACACCTCGGCCGCCTCGATCCCGCTCGCGATGGAGCGGCTCCTGGCGACCGGAGAGGCGAAGAGCGGCGACACCGCGCTCGTCATCGGCTTCGGGGCGGGTCTCGTCTACGCCGCGACTGTCGTTACCCTCCCCTAGGCACTCCGTGCCGGATCATGCGATCCGGTGCGGGCGGAAACACCTGCCACACCCTCTGAATATCTACGAAGGAGCGCCGACATGGCCGCCACTCAGGAAGAGATCGTCGCCGGTCTCGCCGAGATCGTGAACGAGATCGCCGGCATCCCGGTTGAGGACGTCCAGCTGGACAAGTCCTTCACCGACGACCTGGACGTCGACTCGCTGTCCATGGTCGAGGTCGTCGTCGCCGCTGAAGAGCGTTTCGACGTCAAGATCCCCGACGAGGACGTCAAGAACCTCAAGACCGTCGGTGACGCGACCGACTACATCCTCAAGCACCAGGGCTGATCAGCCGATCAGGCCCTTGGGCTGACTGCCCCGCCACCCGGCGGTGGCGCCGCTTAATCCTCGGATCCGTTGGAGAAAGAATTCCCGTGAGCTCGACCAATCGCACCGTGGTCGTCACCGGTATCGGCGCAACCACACCGCTGGGTGGCGACGCAGCCTCTACCTGGGAGGGCCTCATCGCCGGACGTTCCGGCGTGAAGCCCCTTGAGCAGGACTGGGCGGCCGACCAGGCCGTCAGGATCGCGGCCCCGGTCGCCGTGGAGCCGACCGAGGTCATCCCGCGGCCGCAGGCCCGCCGCCTGGACCGCTCGGCGCAGTTCGCGCTGGTCGCGGCCAAGGAGGCCTGGGCCGACGCCGGTTTCGAGGCGAAGGCCGGCGAGGACCCGGCCATCGACCCCGACCGGCTCGGCGCGGTCATCGCCTCCGGTATCGGCGGCGTGACGACACTGCTCGACCAGTACGACGTGCTGAAGGAGAAGGGCGTCCGCCGCGTCTCCCCGCACACCGTGCCCATGCTGATGCCCAACAGCCCGTCGGCCAACGTGGGTCTGGCCGTGGGTGCCCGGGCGGGCGTGCACACGCCGGTCTCCGCCTGTGCCTCGGGCGCCGAGGCCATCGGCTACGCCATCGAGATGATCCGCACCGGCCGTGCCGACGTCGTCGTCGCCGGTGGCACGGAGGCGGCGATCCACCCGCTGCCCATCGCCGCGTTCGGCAACATGATGGCGATGTCCAAGAACAACGACGACCCGCAGGGCGCGTCGCGCCCCTACGACACCGCCCGCGACGGTTTCGTCCTCGGTGAGGGCGCCGGTGTCGTGGTCCTGGAGTCCGCCGAGCACGCCGCCAAGCGCGGTGCCCGGGTGTACGCCGAGGCGGTCGGGCAGGGCATCTCCGCCGACGCGCACGACATCGTGCAGCCGGAACCGGAGGGACGGGGCATCTCGCACGCCCTGCAGAACCTGCTGGACCGCAACGACCTGGACCCGGCGGAGATCGTGCACGTCAACGCGCACGCGACGTCGACGCCGGCCGGGGACATCGCCGAGCTGAAGGCGCTGCGGAAGGTGTTCGGCGACGACGCGGACCACTTCGCGGTGTCCGCGACGAAGTCGATGACGGGGCATCTGCTGGGAGGCGCCGGTGGTGTCGAGACGGTGGCGACCGTGCTCGCGCTGTACCACCGGGTGGCTCCGCCGACGATCAATGTGGAGAACCTGGACCCGGAGGCGGAGGCGAATGCCGACGTCGTCCGTGGGGAGGCTCGGAAGCTGCCCGTCGAAGGCCGTATCGCCGCGTTGAACGACTCGTTCGGGTTCGGTGGGCACAACGTGGTGCTGGCGTTCCGGACGGTTTGATTCGCCCTTACGGCGAGTGGCCCGGACTCTTCTTGAGTCCGGGCCACTCGCCGTTTTGTGTCGTGTTGTGTGCCGGGTGCGGGCCGGTGGGGGTTGTTCGCGCCGACGCGGCGGAGCCGCACGTCGAAACAGCCCCGCGCCCCTGAAGACAAAAGCCCTATACCACCTGGTGCAACCAGCGGACCGGGGCGCCTTCGCCCGCGTAGCGGAACGGTTCCAGTTCGTCGTCCCAGGGCTTGCCGAGCAGCTTGTTGAGTTCGGCCTCCAGGTCGGTCTCCCCCTGTCTGCTGCGCTGCAGGGCCGCTCTGAGCCGGTCCTCGGGGATGAGGATGTCGCCGTGGATGCCGGTGACGGCGTGGTAGATGCCCAGGTCGGGGGTGCAGCTGTAGCGCTCGCCCTCGGCGGTGGCGCAGGGTTCCGCGGTGACCTCGAAGCGGAGGAGGTGCCAGCCGCGGAGCGCCGAGGCCAGCTTGGACGCCGTGCCCGCCTGGCCCTGCCAGGAGAACTCCGAGCGCCAGGTGCCCGGGGCGGCCGGCTGACGGATCCAGTCCAGGCTGACGCGTGTGCCGAGCACCCCGGCGACGGCCCACTCGACGTGCGGACACAGCGCGCGCGGCGCGGAGTGCACGTACAGAACTCCACGTGTCGTCACCGGAACCTCCGGGCAGAGCGGGACATGGTGCAAACGGGCGGAACGGCTGTGACCGGGCGGGTCACGTTGATGGCGAGGCTACCGTGCGGGGGCGCAAGGAGTGTGACGTACGGTCGGTCCAGGTGCCGGGAAACGCCTGCCATTCACCCAGGGGGACGCTTGTACGGGTGTGAGCCGTTGCACCTGACCGGTCGGGAACCCTCGTGCGTTGTTATGGGTTGGGGGAGACAGGCACGGCGCGGCGAGGGGATGGACCAGGGATGCGGAAGCGAGGCCGTCGTACACGGGGCGTTCTGGCCGTGGTCGCGGCGGGCGTGCTGGGGGTCGCCGGGTGTGATGCGGTGGGGGGCGATTCCGCCGCCCCGTCCGAGCCCGCGAAGCCGTCCCCGACGCCCACGCCCCTGTGGGATCGCAGCCCGGGTTCCGTCGCGGCCGTCGGTGACTCCATCACACGCGGGTTCGACGCCTGTGACGTGCTGTCGGACTGTCCGGAGGCGTCCTGGGCGACCGGTGGCAGTCCTGAGGTCGACTCGCTCGCGGTGCGGCTGCTGGGGAGGGCCGGGGCCGCGCGGCGGAGCTGGAACTACGCCGTGAGCGGGGCCCGGATGGCCGATCTGCCCGGACAGATGGCCCGGGCGGTGGGGCGCAGGCCGCAGTTGGTGACGGTGATGATCGGGGCGAACGACGCCTGCCGGTCGACGCCCGCGGCGATGACTCCGGTCTCGGCCTTCCGTGCCGACTTCGAGGACTCTCTGCGCTCCCTGCGCAAGGCCCTGCCCAAGGCGCAGGTGTTCGTGGCGAGCGTGCCGAACCTGAAGCGCCTGTGGTCCGAGGGCCGCACCAGCCCGATGAGCAAGCAGGTGTGGAAGCTGGGCATCTGCCCGTCGATGCTGGGCGACCCGGACGCCCTGGACTCGGCGGCCACCCTGCGGCGCAGCACGGTGCAGAAGCGGGTGGAGGACTACAACAAGGTCCTGAGGGACGTCTGCGCCGAGGACAAGCGCTGCCGCTACGACGGGGGCGCGGTGTACGACTACCGCTTCGGCACCGCCCAGTTGAGCCGCTGGGACTACTTCCACCCCAGCGTGAACGGACAGGCCCGGCTGGCGGAGATCGCCTACCGCACCGTCACCGCGAAGAGGCCCTGAGGCGGACCCTGGCCTAGAGTTCCGCACATGAACGAACTCTTCGGAACACTTTCCGACGGGACCCCGGTTCACCGCTGGACCCTGGAGCGGGCCGGTGTACGGGTGCGGGTCCTGTCGTACGGCGGGATCGTGCAGTCCGTGGAGGTGCCGGACCGCAAGGGCCGGGCCGGAAACGTGGTGCTGGGGTTCCCGGACTTCGACGGCTACCTGGCCCACCCGGAGCCGTACCTGGGTGCCCTGGTCGGGCGGTACGCCAACCGCATCGCCGGGGGCCGGTTCACCCTGGACGGGCGGACGTACGCGCTGGAACCGAACAACGGGCCGAATTCGCTGCACGGCGGAGTACGCGGCTTCGACCAGCGCGTGTGGGAGGCGGAGCCCGTGGAGCACGGCGTGCGGCTGACGCGGATCAGCCCGCACGGCGAGGAGGGCTTCCCGGGGCGGCTGGAGGTATCGGCGACGTACACGCTCGACGAGAGCGGTGCGCTGCGGATCGCGTACGAGGCGGTGACGGACGCGCCGACCGTGGTGAACCTGACCAACCACAGCTACTTCAACCTGGCCGGTTCCGGTGACGCGGGCGGCCACGAACTGTGGCTGGCCGCCTCCCGGTACACGCCGGCCGACGAGGACCTGATTCCCGTCGGCGCTCCGGACGAGGTGACCGGCACACGCTTCGACTTCCGCGAGGCCCGCAAGACCGGCTCCGGCTACGACCACAACTTCGTGCTCGACAAGGGTGTGACGGACACTGCGGTGGAGGTCGCCGAGCTGCACGACCCGGCGTCCGGGCGGGTGCTGACGGTGGCGACCACCGAGCCGGGCCTCCAGCTGTACACCGCCGACCACCTGGGCGATCCCTTCGCGCCCGGTGACGGCATCGCGCTGGAGACCCAGCACTTCCCCGACTCGCCGAACCGGCCGGACTTCCCGACGACGGTGCTGCGGCCGGGCGGAGTGTTCCGCTCGGAGACGGTGTACGGGTTCGGCACCCGCTGAGGGGGCCCGTGACAGACCTGGTGCCCCGGTCCGGAGGTCAGGTCCCGGACCGGGGCCGCTGGTGGGGAAACCTGTCCCGGATCAGACGTTAATCGTCGCGGTGATCCTGCGGTCCGTGATCGAGCGTCCGACCTGGATCTCGTACGAACCCTTCACAAACGACCACGAGCCGGTCGCTTCGTCCCAGATCTCGAAGGCGCGGCGCGGCAGTTCGACCGTCGCCTCGGCGCCGGCACCCGGTGCGGCCTCGACGCTCGCGAAGCCGGCCAGCCAGCGTGCCGGGCGGGTGGGGTCGGGGTCGGCCGGGGAGAGATAGACCTGGACGACCTCGCGGCCGGGGCGGTCGCCGGTGTTGCGGAGGCGGACCTTCGCCGTGGTCGTCCCGGCGGCCTCCGCCACCTCGACGAAGTCGTAGGTCCAGTCGGTGTAGCCGAGGCCGTGACCGAAGGGGTAGGCGGGGCTGCGGCCGTGTTTCTCCCAGGCGCGGTAGCCGATGAAGACGCCCTCGTCGTAGGGGAGTTCGCCGTTCTCCGGGACGACCTGGGTGACCGGGGCGTCGGTGAGGCCGCCCCAGGTGGTGGGCAGGCGGCCGCCGGGCTCGTGGGCGCCGGTGAGGACCTCGGCGAGGGCCGCGCCGCCCTCCTGGCCGGGGAACCAGGACAGGAGCACGGCGGCGACGTCGTCGCGCCACGGCAGCTCCACCGGGGAGCCGGAGTTGACGACCACGACGGTGTTCGGGTTGGCGGCGGCGACGGCGCGGACCAGGTCGTCCTGACGGCCGGGCAGGCGCAGGTCGGTGCGGTCGAAGCCCTCGGACTCCACGCGGTCGGTGGTGGCCACCACGACGACGGCCGTGTCGGCGGCCCGGGCGGCCTCGGCGGCCTCGGCGATCCGCTCGTCGGCGTCGTGCTGCGGGTCCTGGTGGGCGAGGGTGAAACCGATGACCCGCAGGGGGTGGTCGTCGAGCGGCGGGACCGTGTAGGTGAGGGAGACCTCGACCGGTTCGCCCGCGGTGAGTTCGACCCCGGCGTGAGGGACCGGCGGGCCGAAGAAGGTCAGGAAGGGGTCGTCCCCGGCGGGGCGCTGGACGTCGTCGTAGTACGTGGTGCCCGCGACGGTCAGCCGGAAGGGGCCGAGGCCCTTGATGCCGAAGGTGTGTGTGCCGCTCTCGCGCGGGGTGAAGGTGCCGGTCAGTTCGACGGTGTGCAGGTTCTCGTGGGTGACGCCCTCGGGGAGGTCCGCGCCCATCCACTGGATGTGGCCGCTGGGGGCCGAGCGCGCGCCGAGGACCTGGCCGGCCGCGTCGCGGCAGACGGCGCGCAGCTCGAAGCCCCGGTCCGCGATGGGGAGTTCGGTGTACGGGTCGGCGCCGAGGGTGTAGGTGAGGGTGCCGTCGGGGAGGGCGGCGGTGAGGCCGTCGAGCGGGGAGACGACCCGGGCGGGGAAGACGGTGGCGGAGCCGCCGCCGAGGACACGGGCGTCGCGGGCGGCGGCGCCGATCAGCGCGACCCGGCCGGGCCTCAGCGGCAGGGCGCCGTTCTCGTTGCGGACGAGGACGAAGGAGCGGCGGGCGATCTCGCGGGCGAGCGCCTCACCGTCGACGCCGCCGGGCGGGTCGGTGACGACCGGTTCGGCCCCTTCGAGGACACCGACCCGGGCGGCGAGGCGCAGCACGCGGCGGACGGCCTCGTCGACCAGGGCCTCGTCGGCCTCGCCGTCGCGCACGGCCCGGGCGAGGGCCTCGCCGAAGACGGTGCCGGGGCCGGGCATGGCGATGTCGAGGCCGCCGGCGAGGGCGCCGGTGGTGGAGCGGGCGGCGGTCCAGTCGGAGACGTTGACCCCGTCGAAGCCCCATGCGCCGCGCAGGACCTCGTTGACCAGGTAGTGGTGCTCGGTCATGGTCGGGCCGTTGACGGAGTTGTAGGCGGTCATGATGCCCCAGGGGTGGGCGTTCTCGACGATCGCCTCGAAGGGGGCCAGGTACAGCTCGCGCAGGGCGCGTTCTCCGACGAGGTTGTTGACGGTGAAGCGGTCGGTCTCGGCGTCGTTGGCGACGAAGTGCTTGACGGTGGTGCCGACACCGCCGGACTGGACGCCGCGGACGTACTCGGTGCCGATCCGCCCGGTGAGGTACGGGTCCTCGCTGTAGGCCTCGAAGTGGCGGCCGCCGAGCGGGGAGCGGTGCAGGTTGACCGTGGGGGCGAGCAGGACGTGGACGCCTTTACGGCGGGCCTCCTGGGCCAGCAGCACGCCGGCCCGGTGCGCGAGGCCGGGATCCCAGGTGGCGGCGAGGGCGGTCGGCGAAGGCAGGGCGACGGACGGGTCGTCGGCGCTCCAGTGCACTCCGCGGACGCCGATCGGGCCGTCGGACATGACCAGTGAGGCCAGTCCGGCCTCCGGCAGCGCGGGCAGGCTCCACATGTCCTGGCCGGCCAGCAGCCGCGTCTTGGCGTCCAGGTCGAGCTTGCCGAGAGCGGCCTCGACCGCCGCCTCACGCCGTACCTCTGCTGTCTCCGCCACGTCGGCACCTCCACGTCGAAAGCCGCTGGATGTCACCATCGTGCACGGGTCACCTGTGAGACGGTAGGTTTCGTTATCTTTTCGTAATAATCGACGGTTCGACATGTCGTACGGTGACGCCATGACGGCCAGGACGAGGAGCGAGGAACGGCGCGCGGAGATCGTGCGGGCCGCTCTGGAGGTGATCGCCGAGCGCGGTTACCGGGGGGCGAGCCTGGCCGCGGTCGCCGAACGGGTCGGGCTCACCCAGCAGGGGCTGCTGCACCACTTCCCGACCAAGGAGGCACTGCTGGTGGCGGTGCTCCAGGAGCGGGACCGCTGGGACGCGCTGCCCGCCGGCCGGCTGCGCCTGGACCTGCTGGCCTCCCTGGTCGAGTACAACGCCATGCGGCCCGCCATCATCCAGACCTTCTCGGCGCTGCTCGGCGAGAGCGTGACGGAGGAGCACCCGGCCCGGGCGTACTTCACGGAGCGCTACGCCGGGGTGCGGGCAGGCATGGCCGGGGTGCTGCGTGCCGAGTACGGCGACCGGCTGCCGAGCGGCCTCACCCCCGAGCGGGCCGCCCCCCTCCTCGTGGCGGTCCTGGACGGGCTGCAGTACCAGTGGCTGCTGGACCCGGAGTCGGTCGACATGGCGTCGGCGTTCCGGGACTTCCTGACCTTGCTCGGCGAGGGCGAGGGCGACGGCTGAACCGGCCGGCTACCGCGGTGGGGGTGAGGGGTGAGGGGTTCCCCTGAGCCCCGCCCATGGCGTCGACCACACCCGTCACGCGATACTGCGGTCCGTCCGGCACCGCCCCCCCACCGCGACGGAAGGCCCCAACCCCCTTGAACTCCATACGTGTTCGCCTTGGCGTCCTCGGCCTCGCCCTGCTGACCGGTCTCACCACCCCGACGGCCGCGAGCGCCGCCCCGGCGGCCCCCTCCCCCACCGTCGAGGAGCAGCGGCTCGGCAGAGCCGCCCCGCAGGAGATCCTGCGCCGCTCCGGATTCGACACCGTGGCCCCGGGGCTGGCCCGGGCGCTGGAGGCGGCCCGCACCTACGGGGAGGCCCGCCGGGCGGTCGCGCGCGAGGGTGCGCGGCTGTGGCAGCGTGCCGTCGACCGGGCGCAGGGGCGCGGGCCAGCCGGCGGGGACCTGAGCCGGGACGACGACCGGCCGCTGTACTGGGCGCGGCTCGGCATGACGCGTGAAGTGCGCACCTGGGAGCCGGGCTTCGGTCTGACGGACGGACAGCGGGCCGCACTTCTGGACGAGTTGGAGCGCTCCTCACGCGGGCAGAACGCCATCCGCTATCCGCACGGCAAGGGCCTGAAGCGGATCCTGCTCACCGGCTTCGACCCGTTCACGCTGGACCGGGACGTCCGTATCTCCAACCCGTCCGGCGCCACCGCGCTGGCCCTCGACGGCACGGTGATCGCGACGGCGGACGGCCCGGCCCGGATCGAGACGGCCGTCTTCCCGGTGCGCTGGCAGGACTTCACCGAGGGCACGGTGGAGCGGACCCTGCGGCCGCACCTGCCGGAGGTCGACCTCTTCACGACGGTGAGCCAGGGCCGGGTCGGGCGCTTCGACATCGAGCGGACCAACGGGGCCTGGCGGGGCGGCTTCGGGGACAACGAGAACGTCGGCCGCACCGAGACCGTCCCGGTCGCCGACCCCGCCTCGCAGCCCCAGTGGACGACGACCACGCTGCCGTACGCGGCGATCGTCGCCGCCCCCACCGGCCGCTTCCCCGTGTACGACAACACGAGCGTCACCGAGATCCCGGCGGGCGGTACCCAGCCCGTCGTGCGCCCCGACGGGCCCACCCCCGGCTCGGCCGCCCGCGCGGGCGGCGGCGGGGACTACCTCTCCAACGAGATCGCCTACCGGGCGACGCTGCTCCGGGACCGGCTCGGGCTGCGTGACACGCTGCCGGGCGGGCATGTGCACACGCCGGTGCTGCAGTTCGGTCCCGGGAACACCACCGAGGTCACCGATCCGGAGTTCGTGCGGAACCGGCTGGACATCATCGCCCAGGTGAGGGCGATCCTGAGGGTGGCCGCGGAAGGGTCGTAGCGGCCTGGTCGCCCTTCTCGCCGTCCTCACGGGTCTCCTCGTCCAGCAGGTCACGCGCCATGAGGGTGGCGCCCGCGACCGCGCCGGGCATCAGGAACACCGCGACGAACGGCACCAGGAAGGCCGCGGCGAGGGGCGCGCCGAAGCCCCAGACGAGGGTCTTGCGGGAGCGCAGCAGGGCGAGGCGGGTGCGCAGTTCGACGCTGCGGCGCTGGAGGGCGACGGCGGTCAGTTCCTCGGTGAGGAAGAACCCGGTGACGAAGACCCCGACCACCGGGACGACCGTCTGCCCGACCACCGGGATGAAGCCGCACCCGAACAGCAGCACACCCCACAGGGCGGCCCGCGCCACGATGCGGAGGCTGTCGCGGGCGGAGATCCACAGTTCGCGCCAGAGCGGCAGCCCCGACTCGGGGGCGTGCCCGTCCGGGGAGACGTCCCGGTCGACCTTCTCGGAGAGGTTCTCGTAGAAGGGCTGCCCGATCAGCAGGGTCACCGCGGTGAAGGTGACGACGGCGAGGAGCAGGGAGAGGGCGAACAGCACGGCGGTCAGGAAGCCGCGGAAGAGGCCGGCCCACGGGCTCGACCAGTCGTCGGCGAAGGGCGTCGCCCAGGTCACGGCGTCCTCGCCCCACAGCGCCAGCGCGACCAGCACCGCCGCGTACAGAACGAGGGTGATCAGGCCCGGGACCAGGCCGAAGCCGTAGCTCCTGCCGTGCCGGGCCACCCATCGCTGGCCCTTCAGGAGGTACCGGAAACCTGCCCCTAGATCGCGCATGGAGAAACCCTATCGGGGCGGGCCGGGGCGCTCCTCTACAGGGCCGTACGGGGCTTCGGTGACACCAAGGCGCCCTTGTTGCCATTGAGTCGAACCGGTACACCTCGCCGTACCGATCTCAGGAAGCCCCGGAGGAGGCACGCGTGCGCACCACGAGAAGCGTTCCCGCGAGACCTGCACTGATCGCCGCCCTGGCCCTGGCCACGGCGGGCTCACTCCTGCTCGCTCCCGGCGCGGCCGGCGCCGACCCGTTACCCGTCACCCGCGAGGGCTCCGCCGTGGACGACCGCGCGGCGCGGGCTCCGGCGAGCGCGGCGCGACGCGCGTTGACCGCGGACTCCTCCACCGGCACCACCACCCGCGGCTACCCCCGGCGCCAGACCCTCTCCCCCGACGCTCAGAACCCCGGCGACACGTCCCTGAAGCTGGGTCTCACGCCGTACCACGCGATCGCGCCGAAGCTGAACTCCCTGCAGCGCCTCGGCGACCGGGTCAGCGTGGAGGTGACGGGCCGCTCGGCCGGCGGCCACCGCCTCTACCTCGTCACGGTCACCGCCCCGGAGTCCACCCGGCAGGCCCGCGCCCAGGAGCGGATGCGCGACCTGATCGAGAACGCGCCCGCCGCTGCGGCCACGTCCCGTGAGATCAAGCGGGAGTACAAGACACCGGTCTTCGTCAACAGCAACATCCACGGCAACGAGTGGGAGGGCACGGACGCCTCCCTGAAGGTCGTCGAGCAGCTCGCCACCGCGAAGGACGCGAAGACCAGGGACCTCCTCGCGCGCAGCCGCCTGTACTTCAACATCACGGCCAACCCGGACGGCCGGATCGCCGGGACCCGCGCCAATGCCAACGGCTTCGACCTGAACCGGGACTTCGTCACGGCCTCCCAGCCCGAGACGCGGGCGATGCGGCAGATCGAGATCGGCAAGCAGCCGGCCGTCCTGCTCGACCTGCACGGCTACGTCAACGGCACCCTCATCGAGCCGACGACTCCCCCGCACGGCGAGAACTACGAGTACGACCTCTTCCTGAAGAACAGCTACGCCAACGCCCTCGGCATGGAGTCCGCGGTCAACGCCCTCGGCTACACGCCCGCGAAGGACGGCGTGGAGGCGGCCCAGATCCCCTTCCGCGACCAGGAGGAGGGCTGGGACGACTGGCCGCCGATCTTCACCCCGCAGTACGCGGCCTTCCACGGCACGGTGGCCGCCCACACGGTGGAGATCCCCCTGGCGGTGAACAACGAGGAGTACGACGAGCTGCCGGTGCCGGAGCTGCGCCGCCGTTCGGCGGTCAACACGGCCGTGGCGGGCGCGGCGATCCGCGCGACCCTGGACCACGTCCGCGAGCACCGCGGCACCCTGATCACCGACCAGATCGAGGTCTTCCGCCGTGGCGCGACGGGCGCCGCGCAGGTGCCGGTGTCCCCGCGGACGGTCCCCGGCGTCCCCGGCATCGGCCCGGAGGACGTCTACACGACCACGTTCCCGCGCGCCTATGTCATCCCGCCCGCCGGCGCCCGCACCCAGCGCTCGGGACCCGCCACGGCCCGCCTGGTCGACCACCTGCTGGCCAACGGCGTCCGGGTCACCCGCGCCACCCGCCCCTTCCGGCTCGCCGGACGCACCCACCCCGGCGGCTCGTACGTCGTCGACATGCACCAGCCCAAACGCGGCATGGCGAACGTGCTGCTGGCCGACGGCCGGGACATCAGCGGCAAGGTCTCGGTGATGTACGACATCTCCGGCTGGAGCCTGGGCAGTCTGTGGGGCGCCACGGTCGAGCGGGTGCCGTCGGGCAGCCTGCGGGGCGCTCCCCTGCGCCCGGTCGGCGAGGCCGCACCAGTCGCCCACGTGCCCGCGCACGGCAACCTGCGGCTGCGGCTGACCGATCCGCGCGAGATCGCGGCCCTCAACTCCCTGCTGCGGCAAGGCGTCCCGGTCCGGCTGGCGGCGGACGGCAGCGCGATCGTCCCGGCGTCGGCCCGCCGCGAGGCGCGCACGGCCGCCCGCGCCCACGACGTGCCCTTCACGGCCACCCGCCAGACCGGCACGGCACCGCTGCGCCGCCTCCACGTCGCCGCCGCCGTCACGCCGGGTGAGCTGTTCGCCCTGCGGGAGATGGGCTTCGACGTCACGCCGGTCTCGACGGCCGTCCTGAACGCGGGCTTCGACTGGCCTTCGTCCGGCGCGGACGTGCTGTTCGTGTCCGCCGGCCTGGACCGCGCGGCCTTGACCGCCCCCGCCCGGCAGGCCCTGGACATCTTCCTGGACGGGCACGGCCTGGTCGGCCGGGGCGCGACCGGAGCGGCTCTGAACGCGGCGGCGGGCCGGCTGGCCGTCAAGCCGGTGGAGGGCAACGCGGATGCGAACGGTGTGGTGCGGGTGACGAACTCGGGCGCCGTCACGCGCGACGCGCCGGCCCACGGCTTCGTCTACGCCCCGCTCTGGTTCACCGACCCGGGCCCCGGCGTCCGTGTGGAGCAGTCGTACGCGACCGGGAACCCGCTGGTCTCCGGGCACTGGCGGCCGCTCGGGGACGGCACCGGCGGTCCAGGCGCCGCCTCCGGGCAGGCCTCGGTCGTCAGCGGGGACCGGACGGTCCTGTTCGGTACCGAACCACTCTTCCGGGACCATCCCAAGGGGGAATTCCCGCAGGTGGCGAGGGCATTGTTCACAGTGGCACACAGCGCTTCAGTCAAGGAGAGCGGATGACGCAGGAGATCCACGGCACCGTGGCGGACGGCTTCGAGGCGGTGCGCGAGGAGTTCGCCGCGTTCGTCGCCGGGGAGCGAGCCGACTACGAGGGGCAGCTGTGCGCCCATGTCCATGGCCGGAGGGTCGTCGACCTGTGGGCGGGGACCGGCGCGGACGCCCTCTACGGTGTGTTCTCGTCCACGAAGGGCGCCGCCTACCTGGTCGTGGCTCTGCTCGTCCAGGACGGCACACTCGAACTGGACCGCAAAGTGACGTACTACTGGCCCGAGTTCGCGGCCGAGGGCAAGGGCGCCCTGACGGTGCGGGACCTGCTGGCGCACCGGGCGGGCGTGGTCGGTACGGACACCGGCTTCACGCTCGCGGAGCTGGCCGACGACCGCCAGCTCGCCGAACGCCTCGCCGACCAGCGGCCGTTCTGGCGCCCCGGCACGGCGTTCGGCTATCACGCGCTGGGCGCCGGCGCCCTGGCCGGCGAGGTCGTGCGCCGTGCGACGGGCCGCACGCTCCAGGAGGTCTACCAGGAGCGCATCCGGACCCCGTACGGCCTGGACTTCCACCTGGGTCTGCCCGCGCCCGAGGAACCGCGTTTCCGCACCACCCAGCCGATGGTCCCGACCCCGGACCAGCAGGCCGTCCTGGACGCCACGCCCACGGGCCCGCACTCCCTGGCCTCGATCGCGTTCAACGGCAACGCGGCGGAGCCGACCGACCTCGTCTCCCTCCCGAACATGCCGCTGATCCGCGCCAAGGGCCCGGCGTCGGTGGGCGGGGTGGCGTCCGCGCGGGGCCTGGCGGGGATGTACGCGGCGGCGATCAGCGAGGTGGGCGAGCAGCCGGCGCTGCTGAAGCCCGACACCGTGGCGGAGTTCGGCCAGTTCCACTCGACCGGCTACGACCTGGTGGCCCGGGCCCACAAGTCCTTCGGGCTCGGCTTCCAGATGACGGCTGACACGTGGCACCCGTTCCTCGGCGCCGGGACGATCGGGCACAGCGGTGCGGGCGGCTCCCAGGCCTTCGCGGACCCGTGGAGCGGCCTCGCCTACGGCTACACGCGCCGCCGGTTCGCCTTCCCGGGCGGGGCGGCTCCGGAGAACGGCCGGCTGGTGAGGGCGGTCCACACGGCGGCGCTCGCGCTCTGAGCCCGGACGCGGGCGGAGGCCGCACCCCACGTCCAAGGGTGCGGCCTCCGCGTACGCAACGACTGGGGTCAGACCAGCGTCACGGTGATGTCGCCGCGGGTCGCCTTCGAGTACGGGCAGACACCGTGGGCCTTCTCGATCAGTGAGCGGGCGACCCCACGGTCCACCCTGGGGATGTCGGCCGAGATCTCGACGATGATCCCGAAACCGTCCCCGTTCTTGCCGAGGCCGACCTTGGCGGTGACGGTCGAACCGGTGAGGTCGGCGCCCTCCTCACGGGCGACGACGCCGAGGGCTCCCTGGAAGCAGGCGCTGTAGCCGGCGGCGAACAGCTGCTCCGGGTTGGTCCCGGCGCCGCTGCCGCCCATCTCCTTCGGCGGGTTGACGACGACGTCGAGCCTGCCGTCGTCGGTGGCGACCCGCCCGTCGCGCCCGTTCTCGGCGGTGGCGACGGCGGTGTACAGGACGTCGGACTGCTGGATCGGCATGCGGTTGTGTTCCTTCGGTCGTCCGCCGCGGCTCGCGCCCGGGCCGAGCGGATTCGGAAAAAACTTACCGCATACCGAAAACTGGCAGAAGACGTCAGAGCTTGACGATCATCTTCCCGGTGTTGTCGCCGCGCAGAACACCCAGGAACGCCTCCAGGTTGTTCTCGATGCCCTCGACGACGGTCTCCCGGTACTTCAGCTCGCCGGAGGCGACCCAGGGGGCGACTTCCTGCACGAATTGCGGCTGCAGGTCGTAGTGGTCCCCGACCAGGAAGCCCTCGATGCGGCCGCGGGTCGCGATCAGGCGGGCGAGGTTCTTCGGGCCCGGGGCGGGCTCGGTGTCGTTGTAGACGGAGATCATGCCGCAGACGGTGATCCGGCCGCCCTCGTTGAGGGAGCCGATGGCCGCCTCCAGGTGGTCACCGCCGACGTTGTCGAAGTAGACGTCGATCCCGTCCGGGGCGGCGGCGCGCAGCTGCTGGGCGACGGGTCCGTCCTTGTAGTTGAAGGCGGCGTCGAAGCCGTACTCCTCCGTGAGGAGCTTCACCTTCTCGTCCGACCCGGCGGAGCCGATGACCCGCGAGGCACCCTTCAGCTTGGCGATCTGCCCGACCTGGCCGCCCACGGCGCCGGCGGCACCGGACACGAAGACGGTGTCGCCCTCCTTGAAGGCGGCGGTCCGCAGCAGGCCCGCGTAGGCGGTGAGGCCGGTCATGCCCAGCACACCGAGGTACGTCGACAGCGGCGCGGCCTGCGCGTCCACCTTCACGGCGTTCTTCGCGCCGACGACCGCGTACTCGCGCCACCCGAAGAAGTGCAGGACGTGATCCCCGACGGACAGACCCTCGGCGTTCGAGGCCACGACCTCGCCGACGGCACCGCCCTGCATGACCTTGCCGAGCTCGAACGGGGCGGCGTAGGACTTCGCGTCGCTCATCCGGCCGCGCATGTACGGGTCCACGGAGAGGTACTTGTTCCGGACGAGGACCTGCCCCTCACCCGGCTGCGGGACCTCCGCCTCGACGAAGGCGAAGTCCTCGGGCTTCGGCCAGCCGACGGGGCGGCTCACCAGGTGCCACTCGCGGCTGACGGCGGGGAGGGTGGGGGTGTCGGTCATGATGCGCCTTACCTCACTGACTCGATGCGAATGTTTCAGTACCTGAAACAACCATGCTCCTGAAAATTTCAGGTTGTCAAATAAGCGGGTACCCTCGATGGCATGGCCTCCACCACACCGACGCCCCAAGACATGACCAAGCGCCCGGATCCGCTGACCATTGAGGTCGTCGAGCTGATCGGGGAGGTCGTGGCGCGGTTCCACGAGGACTACGAGTCGGCGGCGGCGGACCATGCCCTGACCGGCGCGCAGGCGCGGCTGCTGAGCCTGCTGTGCCTCGAACCGCTGCCGATGCGCAGGCTGGCCCGGCAGCTGAAGTGCGAGCCGTCCAATGTGACGGGGATCGTGGACCGGCTGGAGGCGCGAGGGCTCGTCGAGCGGCGGCCGGACCCCGCCGACCGCCGCGTGAAGGTGGCGGCGGCCACGGCCGAGGGCCGAAGGGTGGCCCGGAGCCTGCGGGAGTCGCTGCGGTTCGCAGGGGAACCCCTGGCGGGGCTCTCCGAGGCCGAACGCGTGGCGTTGCGGGACACGCTGCGGCGGATGATGGGCTGAGGGCGGGCCGTCCCGGGGATGCGCCGAGGCCGGCCACGAAGCCGGACAGCACGGCGACGACGGGCAGCGCGTGCACGACCCCCAGCGCCCTGCGACCCGCAGCGCCATGCCCGCCGCGTAGAGCAGCGCGCCCGCCGAAGACGGGCCGGCCGCCCCAGCGGTCCGCAAGCCGCCCGGTGAAGACCGACGCCGCGCCTGCGACGGCCATCGCCGTGTACGACATCCGAAGGCCACCAGGTGTCCGTGGCGCTCGAAGTACGGGGGCTGCACGGTCCTGGACAGCCACATGCCCGTGAAGAACAGGAAGGTGAAGGCCGGCGGCTGCCGGTCACCCGCCCGGGGGCGACTTCCTGGCGCGCAAGGCGACTTGTCACGTTCACCCGTCATCGCGGCGACCATCTGGTCCAGGTCGGCGCGCGTGTCGGGTCAGTCGGGAGCGAGTACAGACCGCTCGGCAACGAGTGAACTCCCGGGTGGGCGGGCCGAGGTGACGAGCGATCAGCGGCCAGGCGCCGGTTGCGGACGCCCGGTCAGGGGGCCTAGGTGCACCACCAGAGGAACCGCTTGCAAGGCTCGGACGGGGACGGTTCCGGTTGCGGGGGCTGGGTGGTCGGGTCCGACGTCGGGGCCGGGTCCGGGGGCGGCGGGGCCGCGGTGGGAGCGGATGCCGGGCGGCTGGGGGCGGCGCCCGCCGTGGCCGACTCGGGGTCCTTCGACGGTTCGTCGCCCTCCGGGGACTTCGACTCCTCGTCGTCGGGGGATGCGGAAGCGGACGGAGAGTCAGACGCCTCCGGCGAGGGCGAGCCTGCCGGGCCTTCAGCCCCGGCGGCCTTCCCGCCCGGACCGCTGCCCGGCTTCCCCGCCTCGACCGAGGCGTCCCCGTCCGCCGACTCACCTCCGGCCGCGGCCGGCGTCGGCGTCGAGCTGGGGGCGTCCATGCCGAGTTCCGCGAGGCTCAGGCCGCCCGCCGCCAGCACGAACCCGGCTGCCACGAACAGGGTCCGGCGCCGTCGCCGACGGTGTGCCGCGGCCTTGCGGTCCCGTCGGCTCGCCCCGCCCGGCCCTTCGGCGGCCGGGCCGCGGCCACGCCCACGCCGCCGGGCGGCGCGCCCCAGGTGCTCGTCGTCGCCCTCACCGGCGTCTTCACCGACGTCACCGTCGTCGCCGCGTGTGCCGTCGTACGGGTCGTCGCCGTATCCGTCAGCGGAGGCATCCGGCCCGTCCGGTCCCGGCCCTGCCGGTCCCGCGCCGTACTCCGGCTCGCGCGAACGGCGCAGCGTTTCGGCCGAGGTGCCGCACCCCGGGCAGGCCAGGGCGCCGTTGAGGTGCCGTCGGCACGGGTCGCAGTAGTCCATCTCGCGGGAAGATTAAGTTCCGCGCAGGTCACGTTCCTAGATCCAGCTGTGAAGGTTCTGTAGGGACACACCTCACCCCTGGTTTCGAAACTGTCGAAACCGTTATGCGCGCGACCCATTGACACCCTTGCCGCCGAATCCTTACTGTCACGCCAGCATTTCGAACGTGTGCCGAAATTTCGAACATGGCCCACGGACGGAACACTGACGGAAACTGAGCCGACGAACCTGCGAGGGACAACCGCCGTGCGCATCACCGGAATCAGCACACACGTGGTCGGGACGCCGTGGCGCAACCTGACGTACGTCCAGGTGCACACCGACGAGGGCATCACCGGAGTCGGCGAGACCCGGATGCTGGGACACACCGACGCCCTTCTCGGCTACCTGAGGGAGGCCGAGGCCAATCACATTCTCGGCTCGGACCCGTTCGCTGTCGAGGACCTCGTCAAGCGGATGAAGTACGGCGACTACGGCCGTGCGGGCGAGATCGTGATGTCCGGTATCGCCGTGATCGAGATGGCGTGCTGGGACATCAAGGGCAAGGCCCTGGGCGTCCCCGTCTGGCAGCTGCTGGGCGGCAAGGTCACCGACAAGGTCAAGGCGTACGCCAACGGCTGGTACACCACCGAGCGGACGCCGGAGGCCTACCACAAGGCCGCCCAGGGCGTGATGGAGCGCGGTTACCGGGCGCTCAAGATCGACCCCTTCGGCACCGGCCACTTCGAGCTGGACCACCAGCAGACCCTGTACGCCGTCTCCCTGATCGAGGCGGTCCGCGACGCCATCGGCCCCGAGGCCGAGCTGATGCTGGAGATGCACGGCCGCTTCTCCCCCGCCACGGCCGTGCGCCTGGCCAAGGAGCTGGCGCCGTTCAAGCCTGCGTGGCTGGAGGAGCCGGTCCCGCCGGAGAACCTGAAGGCGCTGGAGAAGGTCGCCGCCAAGGTCGACATGCCGGTCGCCACCGGTGAGCGCATCCACGACCGGATCGAGTTCCGGGAGCTGTTCGAGAGCCAGGCCGTCGACATCATCCAGCCGGACGTCGGCCATATCGGTGGAATCTGGGAGACCAGGAAGCTCGCCGCGACCGCCGAGACCCACTACATGCTGGTGGCTCCCCACAACGTGGGCGGCTCGGTGCTGACCGCCGCGTCCCTCCAGGTCGGCTTCACCTCCCCGAACTTCAAGATCCTGGAGCACTTCAACGACTTCGCCGACGCGGAGATCAAGAAGGTGGTCAAGGGCGCGCCGCAGGTGAACCCGGAGGACGGCTGCTTCCACCTCTCCGACGCCCCCGGCCTCGGTGTGGAGCTGGACGTGGACGCCGCCGCCGAGTTCCCCCAGCAGCAGGCCCGCTTCGACCTCTGGGCGGAGGGCTGGGAACAGCGCAAGCCGAAGGGCTCGCAGTGAGCACGGCTGTCGTCGTCGACGCCCCGGGCGAGCACCGGCTCGTCCCGCACGAGCCCCGGCGGCCCGAGGCGGGCGAGGCCCTGGTGCGGGTGCACGCCTCCGGGATCTGCGGCAGCGACCGCGAGGTCTACCAGGGCAACCGCCCCGAGGGCTATGTGCGCTATCCGCTGACCCCGGGCCACGAGTGGTCCGGGACGGTGGAGGCCGTGGGCGCCGGCGTCCCGGCGTCCCTCGTGGGCCGCAAGGTCGTCGGTGAGGGCTTTCGAAACTGTCAGGTCTGCGACCGCTGCCACGCGGGCGACACGACCCTGTGCAGCGCCGGGTACGAGGAGACCGGGTTCACCCAGCCGGGCGCGATGGCGGCCACGCTGACCCTCCCGGCCCGTCTCCTGCACGCCCTCCCGGACGACTGCGACCTCACGGCCGCGGCCCTCCTGGAGCCCGCCGCCTGTATCGCGGCCGCCGCGCTGAAGGGCAACGCCCAGCCCGGCGAGCGCGTCGCCGTGGTCGGCACCGGCACCCTCGGCATGTTCGCCGTGCAGTTCCTGAAGGCGAACTCGCCGGCCGAGCTGCTGGTCGTCGGCACACGCCGGGACCGGGAGGCGCTGTCGCGGCAGTACGGCGCGACGGACTTCCGGACGAAGGACCAGGAACTCCCCGACGACTTCGACGTGGTGATCGAGACGGCCGGGTCCGCGGACGCCGCCCGGATCTCGGCCGGTCTGCTGCGGCGCGGCGGCCGGCTGGTCCTGACGGGCATCCCGGCGCCCGGCGCCGACGGTCTCGACCCGACGGACCTCGTCGTGAAGCAGCTGGAGGTGCACACCGTCTTCGGTGCTCCGCCGGACGCCTGGGCGCACACGGTGCGGGTGTTCGCCGCCGGGCTGCTCGACCCGCTGCCGCTGGTGACGCACGAGCTGCCCCTCACCGAGTTCTCGCAGGCCATCGAGCTGGTCGGAGCCGGTGATCCCAAGGTGGGCAAGGTCCTGCTCCGCCCCTAGACGTACGCCGGTACGGGGGCAACCTGACGGCTCCCGTACCGGCGTACACCCACCGCATCCGAGCCTCGCCGTACCCGGGGGCTCGCAGTACCCAGAGCGGCGAACCTCGTCCGAAATATCGAACCGAAGGACATTCCTGTGACCGACGCTCCCATCACGGCCGCCCGTAGGCCCGGTGAGCAGGCGCTCACCGCCCTGGGCCTGAGCGCGCCCGCCCCCGACCCCGCCGACGCCTCGCCGCACTCCTTCCCCGGCGGCGGCCGCTGGCGCACCGAGATCCCCTCCTGCGAGGGCCCCGAGGCGCTGGCCGTGGTGCTGAAGGAGGCCTCGCGGCTGGACGTGCCGATCCACCGGATCAGCCAGGGCAGCGGCGTGTGGATGCTCTCCGACGCCGAGATCACCGAGATGGTCGAGTCGACCGGTGAACGCGACATCGAGCTCTGCCTGTTCACCGGCCCGCGCGGCACCTGGGACATCGGCGGATCCACGCGCACCGACTCGCGGGGGGCCGGGCTGCGCGCCCGGGGCCACGACGCCGTCGCCGGCTGCGTCGAAGACGCCGTCAGAGCCACGGAGTTGGGCGTCAAGTGCCTGCTCGTCGCCGACGAGGGCGTGCTGTGGACGCTGCACCGGGCACGGGCCGCCGGGATCATCCCGGCCGACACCACGCTCAAGGTCTCCGCGCTCATCGGCCCCGTCAACCCGGCCGCGTACGCGGTCTACGAGCGCCTCGGCGCCGACTCGGTCAATGTGCCGAGCGACCTGACACTCGATCACCTCACCGAGATCCGGCGGGTGTCGGGCGCTCCGATGGACATGTACATCGAGGCCCCCGACGACCTCGGCGGCTACGTGCGGATGTACGAGGTCGCCGAACTCATCCGGCGCGGCGCGCCGCTCTACCTGAAGTTCGGCCTGTCCAAGGCGCCCGGGATCTACCCCTACGGGCACCACATGCGGGAGCTGACCCTGGCCACCGCAAAGGAGCGGGTGCGGCGTGGCCGGCTCGCCCTGGACCTCCTGGCCCGCCACGGCGCGGACGGCGACATGGCGCCTCTCGGCTCTCGGCTGCCGGGCGATCTACAACGGTTCGAAATCTCGTCATAACGTTCCGGAAACTCGCCTTACAAAAGACGACACAGCCGCGCACAATCCCACACATCTCTTCTCGGTCTTTCCGGCACGACCACCCGGAGCGACTTCGCGCCTCAGACCGAGCCCTGCCACAGATCAAGGATGACGATCATGCGTAACCGCAGAGCCGCTCTCACCGCCATAGCCGGAGCCGCTTCCCTCGCCCTCACCCTGTCCGCCTGCGGCCAGAGCGGTGAGGGGGGCAGCAAGGACAGCGAAGGCGACACCAAGGGCGCCACCATCGGCATCGCGATGCCGACCAAGTCCTCCGAGCGCTGGATCGCCGACGGCAAGAACGTCGTCGCGGACCTGGAGTCCAAGGGCTACAAGACCAAGCTGGTCTACGGCGAGGACGACCCCGACCAGCAGGTCTCGCAGGTCGAGAACCTGATCACGCAGGGCGTCAAGGCGCTGATCATCGCCGCGATCGACAACAAGTCGATGAACAACGTGCTCCAGCAGGCCAAGGACGCGAACATCCCGGTCATCTCCTACGACCGTCTGATCCTCGGCACGCAGAACGTCGACTACTACGCCTCCTTCGACAACGAGAAGGTCGGCGAGCTTCAGGGCACCTACATCGTCGAGAAGCTCGGCCTGAAGGACGGCTCCAAGAAGGGCCCCTTCAACATCGAGCTGTTCGCCGGCTCCAACGACGACAACAACACCCGCTACTTCTTCCAGGGCGCGATGAACGTCCTGCAGCCCTACATCGACAAGAAGCAGCTCGTCGTCCGCTCCGGCCAGACCAAGCTCAACCAGGTCACCACCCTGCGCTGGGACGGCGGCACCGCCCAGAAGCGCATGGACGACATCCTGACCTCGGCCTACAAGAGCCAGCGGGTCGACGCCGTCCTCTCCCCCTACGACGGCATCTCCATCGGCATCCTCTCGGCGCTGAAGTCCGACGACTACGGCTCCAAGAGCAAGCCGCTGCCGGTCGTCACGGGCCAGGACGCCGAGGTCGCCTCGGTGAAGTCGATCATCGCCGGCCAGCAGTCGATGACCGTCTACAAGGACACCCGCCAGCTCGCCAAGGTGTCCTCGAACATGGTCGACGCGCTGCTCAACAAGAAGAAGCCCGAGGTCAACGACACCGAGACCTACGACAACGGCGCGAAGGTCGTCCCGGCCTACCTGCTGGAGCCGGTCGCGGTCGACAAGGCGAACTACCAGAAGGAGGTCGTCGACTCCGGCTACATCAAGGAGAGCGACCTCAAGTAGTCCCCGCCACCGACCGACGATTCACCACTGATTGGAAGGCACGACCATGGCGGGACCCGTCCTGGAAATGCGCTCGATCGTCAAGACCTTTCCCGGCGTCAAGGCGCTGTCGGACGTCACACTGACCGTCCGGCAGGGCGAGGTCCACGCCATCTGCGGGGAGAACGGCGCCGGCAAGTCGACCTTGATGAAGGTCCTTTCCGGCGTCCACCCGCACGGCACGTACGAGGGCGACATCCTCTTCGAGGAAGAGGTCTGCCAGTTCAAGGACATCCGGGCCAGCGAAGAGCGCGGCATCGTGATCATCCACCAGGAGCTGGCCCTGGTGCCCTACCTCTCCCTCGCGGAGAACATCTTCCTCGGCAACGAGCACGCCACCCGGGGGATCATCAGCTGGACCGAGACCCTGCGGCACGCCACCGAACTGCTGCGCCGGGTCGGCCTGTCCGACCACCCGGACACCCGCGTCGCCGACATCGGCGTGGGCAAGCAGCAGCTCGTGGAGATCGCGAAGGCCCTTTCGAAGAAGGTGAAGCTGCTCATCCTGGATGAGCCGACCGCCGCGCTGAACGACGAGGACAGCGGCAAACTCCTGGATCTCATCCTGGAGTTGAAGAAGCAGGGCATCACCGCGATCATCATCTCGCACAAGCTCAACGAGATCCGCAAGGTCGCCGACTCGGTGACGATCCTCCGCGACGGCCAGACCATCGAGACCCTCGATGTGAAGGCCGAGGAGACCACCGAGGACCGGATCATCAGCGGCATGGTCGGCCGCGACCTGGAGCACCGCTTCCCGGAGCGGTCTCCGCACGAGCCCGAGGAGGGCGCGGCACCGGCCCTGGAGATCCGGGGCTGGACCGTGCACCACCCGATCGACCAGCAGCGCAAGGTGTGCGACGACGTGTCGCTCCACGTGCGGCGTGGAGAGATCGTCGGGATCGCCGGCCTCATGGGCGCCGGCCGCACCGAGCTCGCGATGAGCGTCTTCGGACGGACCTACGGCCGGTACGCCGGCGGCACGGTCCTGAAGGACGGCAAGGAGATCCGTACGAAGTCCGTCCCCGAGGCGGTCAAGCACGGCATCGCGTACGTGACCGAGGACCGCAAGCACTACGGCCTCAACCTCATCGACACCATCAACCGGAACATCTCGCTGAGCGCCCTGGGCAAGGTCGCCAAGCGCGGTGTGGTCGACGAGCACGAGGAGCGGCAGGTCGCGGAGGGCTTCCGCAAGTCCATGAACATCAAGGCGCCGACGGTGTTCGAGCCGGTGGGCAAGCTGTCCGGCGGCAACCAGCAGAAGGTCGTCCTCAGCAAGTGGATCTTCTCGGGTCCGGACGTGCTGATCCTGGACGAGCCGACACGCGGGATCGACGTCGGCGCCAAGTACGAGATCTACACGGTCATCGACCAACTGGCGGCCCAGGGCAAGGCGGTCGTCTTCATCTCCTCCGAGCTGCCCGAGCTGCTCGGTATGTGCGACCGCATCTACACGATGGCCGCGGGGCGGCTGACGGGTGAGTTCTCGCGGGCCGAGGCCTCCCAGGAATCGCTGATGCGTCAGATGACGAAGGACAAAGAGGTAACCCGATGAGCACGGACGTGACCGCCAAGAGCCCGGCCCCCGCGCCGCCGGGCAAGAGCGGAGGGGCCGCGGCCGACGGCCTGTTGCAGCTGGTGATGGAGGGCATGCGCCGCAACATGCGGCAGTACGGCATGCTGATCGCGCTGGGCCTGATCGTGGCTCTGTTCGCCGTCTGGACCGACGGCGACCTGCTGCTGCCGCGCAACGTCTCCAACCTGGTGCTGCAGAACAGCTACATCCTGATCCTCGCGATCGGCATGATGCTGGTCATCATCGCAGGCCACATCGACCTGTCGGTCGGATCGCTGACGGCGTTCATCGGATCGATGGCGGCCGTGTTCATGGTCAGGAACGACCTGCCCTGGCCGGTCGCGGTGATCCTGTGTCTGGCGGTGGGCGCGCTCGCGGGCGCCATCCAAGGATTCTTCATCGCGTACGGCGGCATACCATCGTTCATCGTGACCCTCGCGGGCATGCTGATCTTCCGCGGTCTGACGGAGATCTTCCTGGAGGGCCAGACCCTCGGCCCGTTCCCGGAAGGACTGCAGAAGGTCGCCAACGGGTTCCTGCCCGAGGTCGGACCGAACACCAACTACCACAACCTGACCCTGCTGCTGGGCTTCGCGATGATCGCCTTCGTGATCTTCCAGGAGGTCCGTGACCGCAAGCGGCAGCAGGAGTTCAACCTGGAGGTCCCGCCCACCAAGCTGTTCCTGCTGAAGCTGGTCGCGATCGGCGCCGCGGTGCTGACGCTCACCATGCTGCTGGCCAGCTACAAGGGCGCCCCGATCGTGCTGCTCATCCTGGGCGTGCTGCTCGTCGGCTTCGGCTACGTCATGCGCAACGCGATCATCGGCCGCCACATCTACGCCATCGGCGGCAACCTCCCGGCAGCCAAGCTGTCGGGTGTGAAGGACAAGAAGGTCACCTTCCTGGTCTTCCTGAACATGGGCATGCTCGCGGCCCTGGCGGGTCTCGTCTTCGCCGCCCGCTTCAACGCGGCCTCTCCCAAGGCCGGCCTCAACTTCGAGCTGGAGGCGATCGCGGCCTCGTTCATCGGCGGTGCGTCGATGAGCGGCGGTGTCGGCACCGTCCTCGGCGCGATCATCGGTGGCCTGGTCCTGGGCGTGCTGAACAACGGTATGAACCTCGTCGGCATCGGCACCGACTGGCAGCAGGTCATCAAGGGCATGGTGCTGCTGGCGGCGGTCGGGTTCGACGTGTGGAACAAGCGCAAGGTCGGTTCGTAAGTCAGCTCGGGCCCCGCTGGAAGGCGGGGCCCTTTCCTTATCGGGAGCCGCACACATGGAACTGAACAGACGCACGGTCATCGCGGGAGCAGCAGCGGCGGGCATAGCCGCCACCACGCTCGGCGGCACGGCGCACGCCACGGGAGGCAGGAAGCCGGTGAAGACGCTCTTCGGCAAGCTGGCCGACGGCACCAAGGTCTACAGCTGGTCGCTGGAGAACGGCGGCACCCGCCTGAAGGTCCTCTCCTGGGGCGGTGTCGTCCAGTCACTGGAGATCCCCGACCGTCGCGGCCGGTACGCCAACGTCTCCGCGGGCTTCGACAACCTCGAGGACTACGTCGCGAAGACCCCGTACTTCGGCGCGCTGATCGGGCGTTACGGCAACCGCATCGGCAAGGGCAAGTTCACCCTGGACGGCAAGGACTACCAGCTGTCCGTGAACGACGGCGAGCAGAGCCTGCACGGCGGCACCCAGGGCTTCGACAAGCGCGTGTGGGACGTCGAGCCGTTCACCAAGGGCTCCGACGTCGGTCTGCACCTGTACTACACGAGCGTCGACGGGGAGATGGGCTACCCGGGCACGCTCAAGACGAAGGTGACGTACACCCTCACCCGGCACGGTGACTGGCGCATCGACTACGAGGCCACCACGGACAAGGCCACTGTCGTCAACCTCACCAGCCACGTCTACTTCAACCTCGCCGGTGAGGGCAGCGGCACGATCGAGGACCACGAGCTCCAGATCGCCGCCTCCCGTTACACGCCCACCGACGCGGGCCTGATCCCCACGGGCGAGCTGGCCAAGGTCGCGGGCACGCCGTTCGACTTCCGCAAGGCCAAGCCGATCGGCCGGGACATCCGCGTCTCCCACCCGCAGCTGGTCACCGCCAAGGGCTTCGACCACAACTGGGTCCTCGACAAGGGCATCACCGCCCGCCCCGAGCACGTGGCCACCCTGCGCGACCCGGCCTCCGGCCGCACGATGAAGATCGCCACGAACGAGCCGGGCCTGCAGTTCTACTCCGGCAACTTCCTCGACGGCACGCTCACCGGCCCGTCCGGCCGCACCTACCGGCAGGGCGACGCCCTGTGCCTGGAGACGCAGCACTTCCCGGACTCGCCGAACAAGCCGAAGTTCCCGTCGACGGTGCTGCGACCGGGGCAGACGTACCGCACGACCACGATCCACACGTTCGGCTGCTGAGGCCACTGACAGGTCTTCACAGATAGAGCACAAGTTCTGACCGTCTTCACGACGGTTGAACAGTGTCACCGTGGTCTCCGTATGAAAGGGCGGCCCGCGCTCCCCCGCGCGGGCCGCCCTTAAACGTCGGGCCCGTCCGTCCCCAACGGGCCCGCCTCATACGGAGGTTCCATGGCCGACAACGTCACGTCGCTGTTCCGCAGTACCGCGGCCCACAGCCCGTCGATGGCGGCTCTGACACGTGAGGGCGGCGAGGGTGCCGGCCCCGTGGACTTCTGTATCCCCTGCAACCCGTACTTCCCGACCCCGGCCATGTTCGAGGACATGGCGAGCCGGCTGCGCGACATCATCACGTACTACCCGAGCAGCGCCGACACGATCACGGCCGAGCTGTGCAGCCTGCTCCAGCTGCCCCCGCAGTGCGTGGCCATGGGCAACGGCTCCACCGAGCTCATCACCTGGATCGACCACCTGCTGGTCCGCGAGTCCCTCGCC
This sequence comes from Streptomyces qaidamensis, assembly GCF_001611795.1. Classification (NCBI taxonomy): domain Bacteria; kingdom Bacillati; phylum Actinomycetota; class Actinomycetes; order Kitasatosporales; family Streptomycetaceae; genus Streptomyces; species Streptomyces qaidamensis. Next base: position 2,866,395 of record NZ_CP015098.1, read on the forward strand.
GTGCCCGTCCCCACCTTCGGCCGCTGGACCGACCAGCCCATGGAGACCGGCAAGCGGGTCGACATGTTCCCGCTCCAGGAGTCCAGCGGCTTCGCCCTCGACCTCGCCCAGTACGCCGAGTTCATCCGGGCCCGCGGCACGCGCGTCGCCGTCATCTGCAACCCCAACAACCCCGACGGCGGCTTCCTGCACAAGCACGCCATCGTGCAGTTCATGGACGCCATGGCCGACCTCGACCTGGTCGTCATCGACGAGTCGTTCCTGGAGTTCGCGGACGCCGAGGCCGAACCGTCCGTCGTGCAGGAGGCGATGCTGCGGCCCAACGTCGTCGTGCTGCGCAGCCTCGGCAAGAACTTCGGCCTGCACGGCATCCGCTTCGGCTACCTCGTCGCCAACCCGGCGCTCGCGGGCCGCATCCGCTCGATGCTCCCCAAGTGGAACCTCAACTCCTTCGCCGAGCACGTCGTCTTCATGCTCAAGGAGCACGGCGCCGAATACGCGCAGAGCCTCCAGCAGGTGCGCCGCGACCGCCTCGACATGGCCGGCCAGCTGTCCTCCCTGCCCGGGCTGACGGTCTACCCGTCGCAGGGCAACTTCCTCTTCGTACGCCTCCCCGTCGGTGCCGAGGGCACCGTCGTCCGGGACCGGATGCTCACCGAGCACCGGATCCTGGTCCGCGAGTGCGGCAACAAGATCGGCTCGTCCAGTCGCTTCCTGCGTCTCGTGGTGCGCCCCCAGGTGGACGTGCGTCGCCTGGTGTCCGGCCTGGAACAGGTGCTCTACGGGACGTCCAGGAGGGGAGCCGCCGTGCCCGAGCTGGGCAATGGGACCAGCTACAGCTCGGGCACGGCGGCCGTGGACCGCCTGGTGAGCGAGACGAACGGGTCGGGCATGCGGGGCCTCGCGGCGCAGGCGGTGGGGATGGCCGCGGCACCGGCCGCCGTGGCCGCGGCGCCGGCCCCCGCCGCGGCCACGGCGGCCGGGGGGCCGGGGCTCGCCCCGGCCGCGAGTACGGGCGGGGTGGGGTTCGCTCCTGCCGCGGCGGCCGCCGCCCCGGCTCCCGCGCCGGCGCCCACTCCGGCCACCGGCATCGGCATGCCGCTCCCCGCCGCCGCGTCCGCCGTTCCGGCGGGTGCGGGCGGTGGGATGCCGATGCCGGCTGCGGCGCAGATGCCGCAGCCGCAGCCCCAGATGCCGCAGGCCGTGCCACAGCCGGCCCCCCAGCCGGTGGCCGCCCCGGCCCCGCCCCTGGCGCCCGCGGCCCAGGCCCCGGCGCCGGTCCCTGCCCCCATGCCCGCGCCCATGCCCGCGCCGGCGCCCATGGCCGCCCCGTTCACCGGGCCGACGCCGCCCGGTGTTCCGGCCCGTGGGGGCCTGACGGCGGCGCAGGTGCGGGGGACGAACGGGCTGACGCCGGCGCCGGCCACGGGGTGGCCTGCGGCGCAGAGCTGGCCGAACGCGGCGGGGATGGGGCAGGCGGGGTAGCGCCCTCTCGCCGTAGGTGGTTCCTGCGACGGTGCGGGTGCGGGTCCTTCGTGGTTGATCGCGCAGGTCCCCGCACCCCTCGGGCGTCAGGCCGCCGTCAGTTTCCACTGCTGGCAGGTGTTGTTGAGCCAGGACCACTGGCGTACGTCGGCGCCGTCCGCCGTCGAGCAACCGGCGACGTCCGCCACCTTCCCCGTGGCCTTGTTGGTGATACGGACATAACCACCGTCCGTAGCCACGAACTGGTACCGCTGACAGGTGTTGTTCAGCCAGGACCACTGGCGCAGGTCGGCGCCGTCGGCCGTCGAGCAGTCGGCGGTGTCGAGGACCTTGCCGGTGGCGACGTTCACCAGGCGGTGGGTGTCGTCGCCGAGGTCCTCCAGGCGCCAGCGCTGGTTGCCGCCTCCGTTGCAGCCGTACTGCTGGACGTTGGCTCCGTCGGCCGAGGAACTCCCCGCCACCTCCAGACACCTGCCGCTGTTGCGGTTGGTGACGGTGTAGGTCGTCGAGGCCGCCGACGGTTCCCCGGAGGGGCCGGGGAGGGACGCCCCGAGCCTGACCGGCGTGCCGAAGTTCGGCGTTCCGTCGGAGTTCCAGGTGAACTTCTGCGCCCGGGTCGTACGACCGTTGTCGCAGCCGTCCGAGGCGGAGTCGTTGGCGTGGTAGACGATCCAGTTCTCGCGGCCGTCGGGCGAGGTGAAGAAGCCGTTGTGGCCGGGGCCGTACACCCCGTTCGCGTCACTGCGCTGGAAGACGGGCGTCGACTTCTTGGTCCAGGAGGAGGCGGACAGCGGGTTGGAGCCCGTCAGCTCCAGTTGCCCGAGCTTGTAGTCGGGCGTCCAGCAGCCGCTCGCGGAGTAGATCAGGAAGGTCCGGCCGTTGCGCTGGAGGACCTCCGCGCCCTCGTTGACCGTGCCGCCCTGCCGCTCCCAGGCGTGGGTCGGTGTGGAGATCGTCGAGTACGCGCCGCTGACGGTGTACGGGTTCGACATCGCCGCGATGACGACGTTCTGCGTCCCGCCGGTGTTGGCGCTGCCCAGCATGTACAGCCGGCCGCCCACGTTCAGCACGCTCGGGTCGAGCATCCAGGCGCTGTTGAGCTGCCCCTTGTAGGTGTACGGCCCCATGGGGTCCGAGCCCGCGCTCTCCAGCACATGGCTGCGCTGTGTCGGGTTGTAGTCGGACACGTTCTGCCCGGCCACGTAGTACAGGTACCAGCGGCCGTTGAGGAAGTGCAGCTCCGGCGCCCAGATGTTGCAGCAGCGGGAGGCGGCGTCGCCCTTCCACACCTGGACGCTGGGGGCGGTGGAGAGCCCGGCGAGGGTGGTGGACTTGCGGATGGTGATGACGTCGGTCCAACTGGTCGTCACCAGGTAGTAGTTGCCGTCGTGGTACGAGATCCAGGGATCGGCGCCTTTGACGGACTTGACCGGGTTGGAGAAGGAGGCGGCGCTCGCGGAGGGCTGGCCGAAGCTCAGCGCGAGCAGCAGGGCCGCCAGCAGGGTCAGTAGGCGACGGGCCATCCGCTGCTCCAGTTCAGGAGGTTGATGCCGAGTTTGGGTGTGCCGTTCGCGTTGCCGTCGTAGTAGTGGTAGACGATCAGGTCGCCGTCGGCGTCCTTCAGGATCGACTGGCCGCCGGGGCCGATGACGCTGCCGTGGGACTCCAGGACGGGCGTGCCGCCGTTCTTCATCAGGTCGACGCCATTCTTGTCGCGGTACGGCCCGGTGACGCTGGAGGCGCGCCCCACCTTCACCTTGTACGTCGAGCTGGTGCCGGCGCAGCAGGTGTCGTACGAGGCGAAGAGGTAGTAGTAGCCGCCCCGCTTGACGATGAAGGGCGCCTCGACGGCCTTGGTCCCGGTGGGGCGGGAGGCGAGCGAGTGCCGGGTGGTGTTGGAGGAGAGCTGCTTCCCGGTGGACGGGTTGATCTGGATCATCTTGATCCCGGTCCACCAACTTCCGAACGACAGCCACCACTTGCCGTCGTCGTCCACGAAGAGGTTCGGGTCGATGGCGTTGAAGTCGCTGGACGAGCTCGAGGTGTAGACCGTGCCCTGGTCGGTCCAGCTGCCCGGCTGGCCGGTGGTGGAGGTGGCGAGGCCGATGGCCGAGGTGTTCGAGCCGAACTTCGAGACGGAGTAGTACATCAGGTACTTGCCGCCGTGGTACGAGATGTCCGGCGCCCAGGCCTCCGGCACGGAGGAGTAGTTCCGCCACCAGCCCGGCCGGCTGGAGAAGGCGTCGCTGCCGTTGCGGAAGGCGGTGCGGTCGCTGCTGGTCTTGTTGGCGATGCCGCCACCGGTGGCGTAGAGCAGGTACTGGCCCGACGAGGTGCGGAGCATCGACGGGTCGTGGGTGACGACGTCACCGGTCACCCGGCCGGGGTTGGGGTACGCGGACGCCGTGCTCGGAATCAGGGCGAGCAGGGCTGCGGCGGGGAGTGCGAGCAGGGCGGTGCGCCTGCGCACGGGGGTGCGGCTCATGCGGGTCCTCCTTGCGGTGGGGGTGAAAGTGCTGCCGATATGTCGAACAGCGATCGCAAGTTCGAACGGGACCGTAGAATCGAACCCCTTGCGCGTCAATGGTTCGCGCAGCAACGACCGCGCCCCGAGGAGGAAATCCCTCCCCGGGGCTGTCGCCGTTCCCCGGAAAATCAGCCGGTGGGGAGACCCAACCCGTAGTACGTCACGTGATAGCCGTCCACGTACGCGGCCTCACCGCCGACGATCAGACCGGCCGGCTCGGCCACCCCCGCCGCCCTGGCCGTCGCCACGAGCATCTCAGCGAGGGCGCGGCCCTTGGGCTGGCCGGGCCCTCCCGCGTCCACGCGCCACACCGGATCGTCGTCGCGCCAGACCGAGGCGGTAGCCGGGTGTTCGGCGACGGTGCCCCAGCCGAGCGCAGCCGCATCGACGCCGTCCGGGGCGAAGCAGCCGATCGACAGCCGGTCGCCGCACGTGACATCGAAGAGGAGGGGCGCACCACCGCCGGTCCGCCCGTAGAACGGCATCCCGAAACCGACACCGAGGGCGACGGCCTCGGCGGGCAGGGCACCCAGGAAGTCGCCCAGCGACCGGGTGACGGTCTCCCAGCTGCGGGCGGTCCAGCCGCCGGGGAAGCCGAGGCCGGCGTTGGCCGGATCGCGATTGCTGCCGAAGAAGCCGCTGAGGGCGTGCTCTTCGCCGTGGCCCTGACGCCAGAACCAGTTCTCCGCCGGGCCGGTGGGCTGCAGGACCAGCTCCGGCCCCGCCTTCCCGGCGCGCAGCTCCAGGGTGTCCGGGCTGCCGCGCCAGCGCATGAAGGGGGCACCCCACAGCGGCCCGCTGTCGTAGAAGGGGCCCATGTCGCCGTGCGACCCCATGACGGACGGCCGGCCCAGGGCCGCGGTCAGTTCCTCGCCGGCCGCGCGGAAGGCGGCGGCCTGTGCGGGGGCGTCGGATGCGGCGGCCGCCACCGGTACCGCGAGCTCCACATACGACTCGCCGTCGGTGTACCGCTCTTCGTAGGTGCCGACGGGACGCAGGCGGGCGTCGCCCGAGGAGAGGCCGGTGATCAGGACCGGACGGTCCGCCGTGCCGCCCCGGGCCCAGCCGAGCCCGTCCGCCAGGGCGTTCACCCCGTCCGGCGTCCAGCCGCCGGTGTCCGCCGCGCGGAGTCGTCGGGCGAGGTCCGCGAGCGATGGTTCTTCAGTGCTGCCCCGTTGTGCGTTCATGCGCTCATCGTGCCGCAGCCCTATCCCTCGATGTCGAGCACGGTCCCGTACAGCCGGTCCACCCTCAGCCGGATGACGACGCGCCGCTCGTCGACCAGTTGCCGGAGGAATGCGCCCTCGTCCTCCGGTTCGGCGCCCGCCGGGATCATCGCGAGCAACTCCCGGCCGACCGCGTCGCCGGGAACCGTGGTGGGCTCGGAGACCTCGGCGTCTCCCTCGGCGACGGCGAACGACCAGATGTCCCCGCCCTGTACGTGCAGCGCGGCACGGGGTGCGCGGCGCAGGTGCTTGACCTTGACGCGGTCGGCGGTGGTCGAGAAGCGCACCGTGCGGGACTCGGCGTCCCAGCTGTACACCATGGTGGTCAGGTGGGGGTGGCCACTGCGTTTGACGGTGGCGAGCGTGCCGAACTGCTGCTTGCCGAGCAGGTCGGAGAGGGCTGCGTCGGACAGGGGGCGGGGTTCCGGTCTCTGCGTCATGCCATCGCCAACACCGTTGCGGCGCAGATCATTTCAGGGTGCCGGCCGGAATCTGACCTCGGCACGTACGGTCTTGCCGGGCGCCGGCTTCCGTTCCAGCACCTCCCACCGTTCGGCGAGCGCCGCGACGAGGGCCAGCCCCCGGCCGTGTTCGTCGAGGGTGCCCGGCCGCGCCACGCCACACGGCCCTGCCGGGCTCGGCGGCCCGCTGTGCGTGTCGGTCACCTCGACGCGGACGCTGTCGCCGACGAGCGACAGCCGCAGCTCGAAGTCCCTGCCCGGCACGCGCCCGTGCGTCACGGCATTGGCGGCCAGCTCGGCGACGATCAGGGCGACGGCGTCGGAGGCGTCCGTGCCGTGGGGGACGCCCCAGGTGTGCAGCCGGTCCACGGCCGGGCCCGACACACGTCACCGCCGCCCGCCGAACTCCCACGCGTGCACCTCGATGCCTGCGTACCGCCCCTGGTGGGCCAGCAGCGCACGCGCCGCCTCCGCGTCCGGGGCCCGCACCAGCGCTGCCGTTCCCACCCACACGGCACCGTCGTCGGACAGCAGCGGCCCGTAGGCGATGAGATCGTCCCGGTCGTACGGCACGTCGAGGTCGACGGCCGTCCCCGCCCCGAAGCCGAGCACGAGGAATCGGTCCCCACCGCTCGGTCCACCGGGAAACTCCCACATGGTCCGCCCCAGCAGATTCCGCCACCGCCGCAGCAGCACGTCCCGGTAGACCCCGGCCTGGTGGTTGGGCTCCTCGAAGGCGAACGCGCGGGCAGCGACGGCATCCGGCAGGTCGACGATGTGCACGCTGCCCGTGACCGTCTCCCCGTCATCCGCGAAAGTCGGCCCACGGGCGATCAACTCCGCCTCGTACCGGTCCATATAGGCCCAGTGTGCCTCCCCCAGTTCCTCACGCAGGGGCAGGGAGCCGGGCCGGTCGCGGTGGTAGCAGAAAAACTCCATGGCTCATCCAACCTCGGTGACCACTCTCGTGTCCTCCGTCGTCACGACCGCAGGAGAGCAGACCGTGCGCAGCGCCGCCGTGACCCCCGAGGGCGACCGAATCCGCTGACACAAGGGGCGGCCCGCCGGACCACAGGCCCGGTGAACCGCCCCCGTTCACCCCGTCACGACTTCTTCGGGCACTCCTTCCACGCCAGGTGGTACACCGTGCTGATGTCCCCGTCCGTGGAGTCCATCGTCATGAAGCTGACCTTGTCGGCCGACTGGGTGCCGGCGTTGACGCGGATCTCGGTGTTGATGTTGAAGTTGCGTTGGACTCCGCAGGGTGCGTAGACCAGTTGGGCCCAGTCGGTCTCGTCGGTGGCCTGCCAGTTGTCGTTGAGGGGGCCGCTGAAGGGATGGCTCTTGTACACCGTGCTGGGCGAGCCCTGGAAGTAGTACGAGGCCCGCTGGGTGGCGCTCGCGCCCCGCTGGAGGGAGGCGAATCCCCGGTAGTCCGCGCTCGCGATGGCGTAGGTGAAGCCGCCGGGGACGTGGACCTTCAGGTTGAGCTGGCAGTTCCTGCGGAACGCGGTCGGGTCGGAGCTTCCGCCGGCCTGTGCGAGGTAGTCGCTGTAGGTCACCGTGAAGGCGGTGTTGTCCTCGGAGACGGCGACCGCTGCCGTGCCCTGCGGGCAGCCGGAGCCGTTCACCGTGGCGACCTGGATGATGATCTTGTCCGGGGGCGGGTCGTCGAACCCGGAGGACGGGGATTGTGCGGGAAGTGCGCTGGTGAGCAGCGCGGCGATCGCGCCGCTCAGGAGCAGGCCACCGGCCATGGTTCTCCCATCCGTTCGTGGGGGGTGGATCGTGAAGTTGAATAAGCATGCACATGTCAAAGCGACAGGTACACGCACCCCCGGCCTGTGACCATTCCATGAAGGAGATGTGAAGAGCGGGAGCGGTCGCATCGTACGCAGGACGGCAGGGGTCGGCCAGGTCCCTCTCCGGCCATTCACACTGGCGGGAATTCACCCGGTACCGGCGGACGCATAGGGTGCGTTGCACCAGTGCGTCAGACCGAGGACATCCCGAGGACGGAATGAGGATCACGCACAGCGCCGCGCACGGACACGATCGGCCCGTCCACGGCCCGGAACACGTCCGCGACCGTGACCTCCGAGGCCTCCCGGGCCAGCCGGTGGCCGCCGCCCCCGCCGCGCCGGCTGTCGACGACGCCGCCGCGCCGCAGATCGCCGCGGATCCCCTCCAGGAACTTGTGGGGGATGTCCTGCGCGGTGGCGACGGCCTCCGCCTTGACCGGCCCCTCGCCCTGCCGGGAGCCCGGCTCCACGACCGCTCGTCCCGCGCGGTCCGCACGTGCCGAGATCCTCATAGGACCATGGTGGCCGTCACCCTGTAGACATGGAGCACACGCACCCCAGCACCACATCGAGCACGCACCCCGCACCACATCGACCACACGCACTCCGTACGACAAGCACACGCACCACGCATCGCATGGCACAACAGGAGGCGCTCCCTTGGAGCTCAGCAGGCGTACCTTCCACGCTCTCGCCGGCACGGCCACGCTCGGCTTCGCGCTGACCGGCAGCGGGTCGCCGACCTCCGCCGGCACGGCACGGAGCGTACCCACGGGCCCGCCGCCACCGGTTCCGCGCGCGGACGGCCGGCGGCACGAGGTCGGCTTCGACCGGTACTCGCTGCTGGTCGACGGCCGCCGACTGGTGATCTGGTCGGGCGAGATGCACCCCTTCCGGCTGCCGAGCCCGTCCCTGTGGCGGGACGTGCTGGAGAAGATGCGTGCCCACGGCTACAACGCGGTCAGCGTGTACGTCGCCTGGAACCACCACTCCCCCGCCCCCGGCCGCTACGACTTCACCGGCGTGCGCGACCTGGACCTGTTCCTGCGGACGGCCGCCGAGACCGGTCTGTACGTGATCCTGCGGCCCGGCCCGTACATCAACGCGGAGGTCGACGCCGGCGGCTTCCCCGGCTGGCTGACCGCGACCGAGGGCCGGGCCCGGACCTCCGACCCGACGTATCTGCGCTACGTCGACGAGTGGCTGACCGCCGTGAACGCCATCGTCGCGAAACGCCTGTTCACGCGGGGCACGGGCACGGTGCTGCTCTACCAGATCGAGAACGAGTACGACGCGCACGTCGACGAGCCCTCCGGGCGCGCCTACATGTCGTACCTGTACGAGAAGGTCCGCGCCGACGGCATCGACGTGCCGCTGTTCCACAACGACAAGGGCAGGAACGGCCACTGGACGCCCGGCTCGTTCGGCACCGGCGGCGAGAAGGGACGCTGGCTGTACGGGTTCGACGGATACCCGGAGCCGGACGAGGTGCCGCCCGACTGGGGGCACTTCGGGACCGGCGGGGCGAAGGGCGGGGCCACGGCCAGTCCGCGCACGCCAGGGTTCGTGCCCGAGTTCGGCGGGGGCTGGTTCGACCCGTGGGGCGGGTCCTGGTTCGACGGCAAGGGGTACGCCGAGGCGCGCCGGACCCGGGACGCGGCGTACGAGCGGCGCTTCTACCTCACCAACCTCGCCAACGGCATCACGCTGCACAACGTCTACATGACGTACGGCGGCACCTCCTGGGGCTGGCTGCCCGCGCCCGTCGTCTACACGTCGTACGACTACGGCGCGGCCTTCGACGAGGCCCGCAACGCCACCCCGAAGCTCGCCACCATGCACCAGATCGGCCAGTTGCTGCGCCATGTGCCGGACCTCGCCAAGCTGAACCGGGGCAAGGCGGTACAGGCCGCCGACGAGCGGATCAAGGTCTACCACCTGGCCAACCCCGACACCGGGGCCCACTTCTACCTCCTGCGCAACGACTCCGAGGAGACGGTCACCTCGACGCTGCCGGATGCCGGAATCGACGTGCCGGTCACGGTCCCGGCGCGGGACGCCAAGCTGATCGCCGCCGGGCTGAGACTCGGCAGGCGGACGCTGGTGCACGCCACCGTGCAGCCCATGCTGAGCCTGACCGCCGGGCGGCAGGACATCGCCGTGTTCGCGGGCCGGCGGGGCGATCTGGCGCAGGTCGTGCTGGACTGCCCGGACGAACCGACGCCCATGCGGCTGGACCCGGAACCCGCGTGGGCCTACAACCTCGGCAAGCTGTACGTCACCGCTCCGCTCGGCGTCGGCGAGCTGAGCCGGGTGCGGATCGAGAGCGACGGCGTGGACACGCCGATGCTGCTGTTGTTCGCCGACGACGCGACGGCCGTGCGGCTGTGGCCGTACGAGACGCCGTCCGGCCGGCTCCTCGTCTACGGGCCGGCACTGCTGCGGTCGGCCGTGCTGCGCGGCTCCACCGTCCACCTCACCGGGGACACCACCGCGCTGACCGGCCTGGAGGTGTGGGGACCGCGCGGGATCACCCACGTCACGTGGAACGGACGCCCGGTGCCCACCCGGATCAGCGGCTCCGGCAGCCTGCTGGCGCTGCGGCCGCTGCCCGGTGTGACCCGGCCGGCCCTGCCCGCCCTGGACGGCTGGCGACGGCGGGCCGGGAACCCGGAGTCCGAACCGGACTTCGACGACTCGGACTGGACGACGGCCGACAAGGAGACCACGTTCAGCACCACGCCCGTGCCCGGCGGGCAGCCCGTGCTGTTCGCCGACGACTACGGCTTCCACTACGGCGACGTCTGGTACCGCGGCGAGTGGACCGGCGACAGCGGCATCGAGTCCGTGTCCCTGGCCTACAGCACGGGCACGCAGGGCCTGCTGATGGCCTGGCTGGACGGCGAGCCGCTGGGCACGCACCGGATGCCCGTGCCGGACAAGGAGCGGGCGCGGCAGGGCACGTGGACCGCGGAGGCCGGCTTCGACCTGCCGGAGCGGCTGCGGAAGAAGCTCCGTGAGGGAGAGCCTGAGCAGCGGCACGTGCTGTCCGTGCTCGTCCGGCGGATGCAGCACGACATGGACGGCGAGGCGCTCGACACGCACAAGGCCGCGCGCGGGCTGACCGCCGTCACCTTCGAGGGCGGCTCCCCGAGGGTGAAGTGGCGTATCCAGGGCGCGACCACGCCGGACCCCGTGCGCGGTCCGATGAACAACGGCGGGCTGCACGGGGAGCGCGAGGGCTGGCACCTGCCCGAGTACGACGACGGGGACTGGAAGGACGCCGGGCTCCCCGCGGGCGACCGGCGGCAGGGCGTCACCTGGTACCGGACGGACTTCCGGCTGGACGTCGCCCCGGGCGTCGACGCCTCGGTCGGGCTCGTCCTCGACGACGACCCCGAACGGGCGTACCGCGTCCAGATCTTCCTCAACGGCTGGAACCTGGGCCAGTACATCAACGACGTGGGCCCGCAGCACACCTTCGTGCTGCCGAACGGCATCGTGCGCACCCGGGGCGCCAACACCCTGGCGCTGGCGGTGCTGTCCGACGGGAGCACCCCCTCCGGGCCGGGCGAGGTGCGGCTGACACTGCTGGGCGCCGCGGCCGGAGGGGTGCCCGTCAAACCGGTCTGACCGGACCGGCCGGGGCCGTCAGGCCAGCCGGATCACGTTCCAGGACAGCGGCTCCAGGGCGGCGCTCAGCGTGCCGTCCTGGAGGGTCGTGCCGTCGACGGTGTGCGGGGCGACCCGCTCGGGGTCGTCGAGGGTGTTGCGGGCGTCGGGGTCGGCGTCCGCGAGGGCGCTGTGCTCGACGACCCGCGTCAGGCCGAGGGCGTCGAGGGCGACTTCGAGCGGCAGGGCGTCGGTGCGGCTGCGGTTGACGGCGAACACGGTGACGGTGCCGTCCTCGGCGCGCACGGCGGTGGCGTGCAGCAGGTCGGTCTCGCCGTACTTCCTCGTCTCGTACGTCGGCGAGTCCACGCGGACGTCCAGGACCTGGCCGCGGCCGTACTGCGCGGCCTGCGCGAACGGGAAGAACGTGGTCTGCCGCCAGGCCGGGCCGCCGGGCTCGGTCATGATCGGCGCGATGACGTTGACGAGCTGGGCGAGGCAGGCGACCGTGACACGGTCGGCGTGCCGGAGCAGGGCGATGAGGAGCGAGCCGAAGACGACCGCGTCCGTCACGCTGTAGTTGTCCTCCAGCAGGCGCGGCGCCTCGGGCCAGTCGTCCTGCTCGAAGGTCTTGGCGCGGGCCTCCCACTCGGGCAGGTACCAGACGTTCCACTCGTCGAAGGAGAGGTTGATCTTCTTCTTCGACTTCAGCCGGGCGCCCACGTGGTCGGCGGTCGCGACGACGTTGTCGATGAAGGACTCCATGTCGACGGCGGAGGCCAGGAAGGAGTCGAGGTCGCCGTCCTCGGGCCAGTAGTAGGCGTGCAGCGAGATGTAGTCGACGAGGTCGTACGTCTCCTTCAGGACCGTCGCCTCCCACTCGGCGAAGGTCGGCATGGACTGGCTGGAGGAGCCGCAGGCGACGAGTTCGACGCCGGGGTCCATCTGGCGCATGGCCCGGGCCGTCTCGGCGGCGAGGCGGCCGTACTCCTCGGCCGTCTTGTGGCCGGTCTGCCAGGGGCCGTCCATCTCGTTGCCGAGGCACCAGAGTTTGATGCCGAAGGGGTCCTTGTCGCCGTGGGAGACGCGCAGGTCCGACAGGGCGGTGCCCGCGGTGTGGTTGGCGTACTCCTGGAGTTCGAGGGCCTCGGCGACTCCGCGGGTGCCGAGGTTGACGGCCATCATCGGCTCGGCCTGGGGGCCGATCTTGCGCAGGAAGTCGATGTACTCGGAGAGGCCGAAGCGGTTGGACTCCGTCGAGTGCCAGGCGAGGTCGAGGCGGCGGGGGCGGTCCTCGGCAGGGCCGACGGAGTCCTCCCACTTGTAGCCGGAGACGAAGTTGCCGCCGGGGTAGCGGACGGCCGTGACGCCGAGTTCGCGGACGAGTTCCAGGACGTCCTGGCGGAGGCCCTTGTCGTCGGCGGTGGGGTGGTCCGGTTCGAAGACGCCGGTGTAGACGCAGCGGCCGAGGTGTTCCACGAAGCTGCCGAAGAGGCGGGGGTTGACCTCGCCGACCGTGAAGGCGGGGTCGAGGGTGAAGCGGGCGGTGTGCATGCTTGCCTTTCGAGGTTCCGTTTCGTCTGCGGGTCTGTGGGGGCTTGTCGCGCCCACGCGGCGGAGCCGCACATCGCAACAGCCCCGCGCCCCTGCGGGTGCTGCTCTACTGCCCTGCCAAGCCCGTGTGGGCCACGCCGGCCACGATCTGGCGTTGGAAGAACACGAAGACGATGATCAGGGGCAGGCCCGCCATCAGGCCGCCGGCCATGAGCTGGGCCCATTGGATGCCGTAGGAGTTCATGACGGTCGCGATGCCGTTCGGCATGGTCATCAGGTCGGGGTTGTTGGTCACCATGTAGGGCCAGAGGAAGTTGTTCCACGAGGCGATGAAGGTGAAGATGCCGACCGCCGCCAGGGAGGGGCGGGAGAGCGGGAGGACGATGGTGAAGAAGACGCGCCAGCGGCCGGCGCCGTCGATGAAGGCGGCCTCTTCGAGTTCGCGCGGGATGCCCTGGAAGAACTTGTAGAGGATGTAGACCATCGCGGCGGGTGCGCACTGCGGCAGGATCATGCCCCAGTAGGTGTCGACCATGCCCATCTGCTGGACGGTGGTGAAAAGCGGCACGCCGAGGACCGCCGGGGAGATCATCAGGCCCGCCATGACCACGCCCATGAGGACGTTCTTGCCGCGGAACTCGGTGCGGGCGAAGCCGTAGCCGGCCAGGGCGCTCACCAGCAGGACGACGGACGTCACGCAGACCGAGACGACCAGGGAGTTCACGAACCAGTTGGTGATGTTGCCGGAGTCGAACAGGGCCTTCCAGGCCTGGCCCGTCCAGTCCTCGGGGAGCCAGTGCGCCGGGACCTCCACCGCCTCGGTCTCGGACTTGAGCGAGGTGAACAGGCCCCAGGCGAAGGGCGCGAGGAAGACGACCGACACGGCCGTGCCGAGCAGGGTGAGCAGGATCTGGCTGGGCGTCCACGCCTTGGTGGTCATCGGGCGCTCTCCTCACGGTTGCGCAGCAGCCACATCCGGGCGAGGGCGACGGCCGCGATGATCACGAAGAAGATGACGGAGATCGCGGAGGCGTAGCCCACGCGGTAGCTGGTGAAGCCCTCTTCGAGGGTGTACTGCACGAAGGTGCGGGTCGATCCCTCGGGTCCGGGGAGGAAGTCCATCATCACGACGGCCTGGTCGAAGATCTGGAGCGAGGCGAGGACCTGGAGGGCGATGACCAGGCCGGTGATGTTGCGCAGCATCGGCAGGGTGATGTGGACCATGCGGTGCCAGGCGTTCGCCCCGTCCAGTCTGGCGGCCTCGTAGAGGTGGTCCGGGATGCCCTGGAGGGCGGCGAGGTAGAGCAGGAAGCTGAAGCCGACGGTCCACCACAGGGTGGTGATGACGATGGCGAGCATCGCGTAGGACTTGTCGGTCAGCCAGGGCGTCTGGAGGCCGAAGACGTGGTCGATCATGCCGGTGCCGGGGTTGAACAGCCACTGCCACAGGTTGGCTGCGACGGTGGACGGCAGCAGGAACGGGGCGAAGAAGCAGAGCCGCCACAGCCATTTGCCGCGTTCGATGTGGTGGGCGAGCATCGCGAGGAGGAAGGCGAGGACGGTGATGCAGGGGACGACCAGGAGCGTGAAGTACGCGCTGTGGCCGAGGGAGTCCCACACCAGGGGGTCGTTGAGGGCCTCGCGGTAGTTGTCGAGGCCGACGAAGCTCGCGCCCTCGCCCGTGATGTTGGCGTCGGTGAAGCTGAGGTAGACGCCGCGCAGCAGCGGCCAGATCACGAACACGGCGAACAGCAGCAGGAACGGGGCGACGAACCAGCCGCCGTGCTGGAATCCCTGTTTGCGGCGCAGGGTGGTGCTGCCGGCGGCGGTCGTCGCGCGTGCGGGTGCGGCGATGGTGTGGGCGCTGGTCGCCATCAGGCGGCACCTCCTTCTGCGGCGGTCTTCCCGTCCATGGGGTTCTTCGTGGCGAGGAGCTGGGTGAGCGCCTTCTTCATGCGGCCGGCCGCGGTCTCCGGCTTGGCGGAGCCCATCGTCGAGGAGACGACGATGGGGCCGACGCGCTGGGCGAGGATGCCGGTGGAGCCCGCGAACCACACCTTCGGCTCGGTGGCCTGGTGGTCCATGGCGGCGACGTACTCGCTCTGCGGGTCCAGCTTCTTGTACGCCGCCGTGGACAGGGTGGGGGTGTAGGCGGGGATGTGGCCGCCGGCCGCCCACTGCTGGGCGTGCTGGACGACGTAGGCGGCGAGTTGGTGGGCGGCCTCGTTGGTGGCGCCGCCGCGGTCGGACTGGTGCGGCAGGACGAAGGAGTGCGACTCGGCGTGGGTGGCCGGCCGGCCGAAGACGGGCGGCAGCGGGGTCGCTCCGTAGTCGAGCTTCGCCCCGGAGTAGACCGGGACCGACCAGTTGCCCTCCCAGACGAAGGGGGAGCCGTTGAGGAACTGTTCGGCGCTCGCGAGGCCTCCGAAGCCCGGGTCGGAGTACCCGTCGGTGACGTGCCGGCGCAGGAACCGAAGGACCTGGACGGCCTTGTCGGTGTCGAAGGTGACCTCGGTGTCGGTGGCGTTGAACCAGGTGCCGCCGAGCTGGGTGTAGAAGGCGACGAAGAACCACCACTGGAAGTTCTGGTCGGCGTTCCACATGCCGATGGTCTGGAGCCCCTTCTTCGTGGCCCGCTTGGCCTCCTTCAGCACGTCGAACCACTCGTCGGGGGAGGTGACCGGCACGATCCGGCCGTCGTCGCCGAGCAGCCCCGCCTTCTTCAGCACGTCCTTGCGGTAGAAGCAGAGCTGGACGTGGATGTCGAGGGGGAGGGCGTAGAGCTTGCCGTCGATGACGCCGCGCTTCCACAGGGTGGGGTTGTAGTCCTCCTCCCGGACGCCGTACTTGGCGAGCAGGCCGGTGTCCCAGGGGTCGAGGAGGCGGCCTGGCGCGAAGCCGGTGACCCGGCCGAGGTGCATGACGCCGAGGTCGGGGGCGCGGTTGCCCGCCGCCGCCATGGCGAGTTTGGTGTAGAAGGGGCTGCCCCACTGGAGGGTGGAGTCCTTGACGGCGATGTTGGGGTTGGCCGCACGGAAGGCGTCCAGCATGGCGATCATGTTGGAGCCGTCGCCGCCGCTGAAGAGGTTCCAGTAGCGCACCCGTGTGTCGGCGTCGGAGGCGAGTGCGTCGGCGCCGGTGCCGAGCGCGGCGAAGCCGAAGCTGCCGGCGACGAAGAGTCCGCCGAGCCCGCCGAGAAGCTGCCTGCGATTCAGGTCAGGTCGTCCCATGCCCTGCCCTTACGATCGATGACGAATAGCTGTCCGGTATTTCGGATGGCGCTCGTTACTTCGAACGGGACCGTAAATTCGAAGCGCTTGCACGTCAATGGTCCGGCCAGAGTTGGGGTGGGACTTTTCCGGACAGGAACGGTCGTTCCCCTTTGAACATCGGACGTCGGATCGCATGACGCGCACACTTTCGGGCGCGTAGTCTCGGACCCGCGACAGGCCGTCGGCCGGCGGTGAGAAGGGGGAGCGATGGACATCGCGGGCGCGCGGGCCCGGGCCGCCCGACTCTCCGCCGCGCTCAGGCGCTCACGCAGCGGCTCGGCCATGCGCGGCCTGGCCGCCGAACTCGCCACCGCGGTGCGGAAGAGACCCGAGTACCCCACCGACGTACGGTCCCTGTGCCGGGCACTGTGCGAGGAGATGAGCAGCCGGCGCGGCGGGCGGCCCGTCGAGCTGCGCTTCGAGCGCTTCCCCGACGAGATCGAAGTGACCGGCCTGTGGATGGAGTTCCAGGACTTCGACCTCGTCATCGTCGAGGAACGGGCCGAGGCGGTGCAGCAGTTGGTCATCCTCGGGCATGAGCTGTGGCATCTGCACGCGGGGCACGGGCATCACCACGGGGCGGGTGCGGCGGCGGCTCACGCGTTCGCCGACCGGCCGGGGTGGGACGACGTCGCGCTGACGGTGGCCGCCCGCAACGGCTCCCGGGAACGGGACGAGGCCGAGGCCGACGCCTTCGGGCACCGGCTGGCGGCGGGGTGCCGGGCGCTGCTGCCGGGCGGGCGCGGGCCGGAGGTACCCCTCGACCCCGTGCAGCGGTCGCTGTACTACCGGGGGCCGCGAGGAGGTGCGGCACCGTGACGACGGTGGCACTGACCCCGGCCGAGTTCGTCAACCAGTTCTATCCGAACTTCTGGTGGATCCCCGCGGGGGTCCTGGCCGCCGCTCTGGCCATCAAGCTGCCGAGCATCATCCGGCTCTGGAAGGACCCGATGCTGCGCGCGGTCGGCGGGCTCCTGCTGCTCGCCTGCGCGGTGTTCGTGTTCGTGGCGCCGTCGACGATCGCCCGGGTCAACCGGATCACCGGGGTGGCGAACTTCTCCGGCCCCTGGGTCTACTCGCTGCTCACCGCGTTCTGCGCCTTCTGCCTGCTGCTGATCATCTCCTGGCGCAACGGCCTGTCCGACCGGTCGGAGCGCACCCGGCGCGCGATGCGCGGGGTCGTGGCGGTCTATTCGGGTGTGATCGTCGCGATGTGGGTGCTGTTCGCTCTCGCGGACGTGCCGGAGGAGCGGCTGCGCGATCTCGACACGTACTACGCGAACACCCCGTACATGCGCGAGGTGATCGTGCTGTACCTGCTCGCGCACACCGTGGCCGCACTGGTCACCAACGGGCTGATCTGGAACTGGGTCCGCACGGACGGGCTCGACTCGCTGCTGCGCTGGGGGCTGAAGTTCCTCGGCGTGGGCTACGCGGCGCAGTTGTTCTTCGACGCCGCCAAGATCAGTGCCGTGGTGGCCCGTTGGTCCGGGCGGAACGTGGACTGGCTGAGCACGGCCGTCGCCCCGCCGCTCGCCTGCCTGTCCGCCGTGCTCATCGCGGTCGGCTTCATCCTCCCGCACGCCGGGCAGTACCTGCACGGCCGCTGGCACGTCCGGCTCGCCCTCCACGAACTGCGGCCGCTGTACCTGCTGATGAGGACGGTCAACGGCACGGGGGTCCCGTTCCTGCTGCGCGCGACGCCGGAGCTGCGACTGGTGCGCCGGGAGACGTTCATCCGCGACGTGCTGCTGCCGCTGGCCCGGCACATCGACGAGGACCGGCGGATACGGTTCCACGACGCCGCCCTCGCCCTCGGCCACCCGCCCGACCTGGCGAAGACACTCGCCGCCACCGCGGCGATCCTGGACGCGGCCGACGCCGGGAACCGGACACGGGAGGACGACGGCACCGGTGCCCGGGACACCACGGACCTGCTGCGCGAGATCGGCGCCGTGTCCCGGGTGCTGCGCCGCACGGAGGACCTCCGGGCGATCCGCGCCCTGGCACGTGACCTCACGGACGGCAAGTCACTCACGGGCTGACCACGCCCCCGGCCACGGCCGGTGCCCGTCGTACCCGGCGGATTGCACGGACGAGACCCGGACGGGGGCCGCGCACGGTACGTGAAGGTACGGTGAGAGCCGTCCGGAACGAGGCCTGTATGGCTCGAAACCGGTGTCGGCGGGCGGGTGTTGTGCGCCGCGCGGCTGTGGCCGGACGACGGGGAATGCCCTCAGGGCAAAGGAGCCTTCATGGCTGAGTGCGGGGAGTCGCATGTCGCGTAGAGCTGTCGTCATCGGTGCGGGTCTGGCCGGCATGCTGGCCGCGGCGGCCCTGTCCGCCGTCGCGGACGAGGTGGTCGTGCTCGACCGCGACGATCTGCCCGAGGGGCCGGAGCACCGCAAGGGCCTGCCGCAGGGACGTCACGCGCATCTCCTCATGGCCGGCGGTCTGGCCCCCATGGAGGAGCTGGTGCCGGGCGTGAGCATGCGCAAGCACCTGCTCGCCGCCGGTGCGCACGAGATCCCGCTCGGCTCGGGCATGGTCGCGCTGACGCCCGAGGGCTGGTTCCGGCGCTGGCGGCACCCCGGACCGCGGATGCTGACCTGCACCCGGGCCCTGCTCGACTGGGCGGTGCGGGGCGCCGTGCTGGACAGCACCGGGGTGGTGATCCGCAAGGCGCGGGTGCTGGAGCTGACGGGGTCGCGGGAGCGGGTGACCGGGGTCCGCCTCTCGACCGCCGCCGGGGAGGAGGACCTCGCCGCCGACTTCGTGGTGGACGCGAGCGGACGCGGCTCGCGGATCGTGACCTGGCTGGCGGCGCTGGGCGTCGACGACGTGCGCGAGAAGACGGTGGACGCCGGCCTGGTGAACGCCACCCGTCTCTACCGCACTCCCGAGGGGGCCGGGCGTTTCCCTCTGACCATGGTGCAGGCCGATCCGTATCAGGGGCGGCCCGGCCGCAGCGGCATGGTGCTGCCGATCGAGGGCGACCGCTGGATGGTCAGCCTCGCCGGCACGCGGGGCGGCGGCGAACCGCCGTCCGATCCGGACGCGTTCCTCCGGTACACCCTCGACCTGCCCGACCCCATCGTGGGCCGGCTGATCTCCGGCGCGGAACCGCTCACCGACGTCCATGTCAGCCGCAGCACCAGCAATCACCGCCGGTACCTGGAGAAGGTCCGCTCCTGGCCCGACGGTCTCGTCGTCCTCGGTGACGCCCTGGCCACGTTCAACCCCGCCTACGGGCAGGGCATGTCGGTGGCGGCGCTGGGCGCCCGGGAGCTGGACCGCGAGCTGCGGGGGTCCGGCCTCGGCGAGCCCGGGCTGGCCCGGCGTGTGCAGCGACGGGTGGCCAGGCCGGTGGAGTCCGCGTGGACGATGGCGGTGAGCCAGGACGTCTGGTACCCCGGGACGCGCGGGGGCTCGCCCGGGGTCGCCGACCGTCTGGTCACCGCCTACACCCGCCGCATGATCCGCACGGCGACCGGCTCGTACACGGCGGCGTCGGCGCTCTGGGACGTGATGAGCATGACGACGGGGCCGACGCGGCTGCTCCGGCCCTCGACGGTCCTGGCGACGCTGAGCGGGCCGCCGTTGCCTGCGGCGGTGGGGGCGCCGCTGACGGAGGAGGAGCGGGCGGTCCTGCGGCGGCTGGACGTGACGGAACGCTGAGGCAGGGGCGGCCCGGCCCGGTCCGCGCCCGTCGGCAACCTCACGCGCGGGCGCGCCGAGAGCCGTCCGGCCGCCCGCCCTCGTCCCCCGTCAGCCGTCAGCCGTCAGCCGGCGAAGACGGGCTGGGCCAGTCCCTTGCCCGCCCCCGGCACCACGAACAACGACCCCGCCAGCGCGGGCGGATCGGTCAGGCCCACACGAGCGGTCGTCACATACAGGTCGGTGAGCCCGGCCCCGCCGAACGCGCAGGCCGTCACCAGCGGCACCGGCAGCTCGATCACCCGGTCCAGCTCACCGCCGGGGGTGTACCGCCGCACCGCCGAGCCCTGCCACAGGGCGACCCACACGCACCCTTCGGCGTCCACGGTCAGCCCGTCCGGGAACCCCGCGCTCTCCTCGATCCGGGCGAGGGTGCGCCGCCCGGAGATCCGCCCGTCCGCGTAGTCGAAGACGTCGACCCGCCGGGTCGGGGAGTCGATGTAGTACATGAGCCGCCCGTCGGGGCTCCACCCCGTGCCGTTGCTGACGGCGACGTCGTCGAGCACGACCTCCACGGTGCCCCCGCCGGTGACGCGGGACAGCGTGCCGCCCCCCGGCGCCTCGTCGTAGCGCATGGTGCCCGCCCACAGCGCGCCGTCGGGCGCGATCGCGGCGTCGTTGGCGCGGCGGCCCGGGACCGGCTCGTGGTGGAGCCAGCGGAAGCGGTCGTCCGGGTCGAGGAGGCCGATCCCGTCGCGCAGGTTCAGCACCAGGCCGCCGCCGGCGCGCGGCCTGACGGCGCCGATGTGCTGTTCCGTGCGGCGGACGGTGCGGCGCCCGGTGGCGGGGTCGTAGGTGTGCAGGCGAGAGCCGAGGATGTCGATCCACAGCAGCCGGCCGGCCGCCGCGTCCCAGGTGGGGCCCTCGCCGAGCTCGGCCTCGGCCCGCACGGCGACTTCGTACGGCGTCGTCATGCCATGCTCCGGTGACCGAGGTGCTCGGACAGCTCGGCGGCGCCCTTGACGGCGAGCTGCTCCAGCTCGGCGCGGCGCTCCTCGCTCCAGCGGATCATGGGCACGGAGATCGACAGGGCGGCGACGACCTGCCCGGTGCGGTCGCGGACGGGCGCGGCCACGCAGGACACGTCCGGGTTGGACTCGCGGTTCTCCACGGCGAGGCCCCGCTCACGGATCTCGGCCAGGGCCTCGCGCAGCGCGCCCGGGTCGGTGATGCTGTTGGGGGTCATCGCGACCAGCTGGGCGTTGTCCGGGATGCGCGCGGTGAGCTCCGGCTCGGGAAGGGAGGCCAGCAGCATCTTGCCGACGGAGGTGCAGTGTGCGGGCAGCCTGCGGCCGGCCGCCGACACCATCCGCACGGCGTGCGTGGAGTCGACCTTGGCGATGTAGATGACGTCCGTGTCCTCCAGGATCGCCACGTGCACGGTCTCGTCGCAGGTCTCGGCGACGGACCGGGCGACCTGCTGGCCCTCGGCCGCGAGGTCGAGCTGCTCGGAGTACCGTGCACCGAGCTGGTACGGGCGTACGCCGAGCCGGTAGCGTCCGGGCTGACCGGGCATCGGGACGATGTACTTCCGGGCGGCGAGCGTGGTCACCAACTCGTGCACGGTGGTGCGCGGCAGCTGGAGCTTGCGCACGATGTCGGGGGCGGAGAGCGTTCCGTCCCCGTCGAGGAAGAGCTCCAGAATGTCGAGAGCCCGGGTCACGGCTGGTACGAGGCGTCCCACGACCGGCCCCCTCCCTAATATGTCTCAGGCGCCTGTGTTCGAGATTTCAACAGGCGATCGGCATGACGAACACAGGCTAGCCATAGAGGTATGTCCGGGCAATGGGCAGCGGACCTACGAGCGGAAACCCACGAGGCCCCACATTCGCGTGGTGTGCCCATTAAAGTGCCCGGTGTGCGACACGTCACAGGTGTCGCAGAGGTGGGGGGATTTCTGTGCGTGACATGACCATGGGCTCGAACGTGTCCTTGACGGCCCTGAGCGAGAACGTCGGCTCCGCGATCGTCAGCCTCGGCTGGTCCAGCCCGACCGGGGAGGGCGACGCCGACGTGTCCGTCCTGCTGCTGGACGGGAACGGCAAGGTACGCAGCGATACCGACTTCTACTTCTACAACAACCCGGTGGCCGCCGACGGCAGCGTGCAACTGCTGGGCAAGGAGCCGACGGGTGACGGCAGCGAGGACCGGATCAGCTTCGACCTGACCGCGGTCCCGGCGGAGGTGGAGCGGATCGTCGTGGCCGCGAGCCGCTACGAGGGGGCGCGCTTCGGTGAACTGGACGACCTGAAGGTGACGCTGGCCGACGCCGTGGGCGAGAGCCTCCTCCGGTTCGTCATCGAGGACGCCGGCCAGGTGAGCGCGATCATCTTCGGTGAGCTGTACCGGCGGGGCGAGGAGTGGAAGTTCCGGGCCGTCGGCCAGGGGTACGAGAGCGGGCTGGCGGGGCTGGCGACGGACTTCGGCGTCGACATCGAGGACGACGAGGCGGAGCCCGGGACGGAGGCGACACCGGAGCTCGCCGTGAGCACCCCCGGCACTCTGCCGCACGCGACGCTGGAGGCGGTCCCCGCACCACGCCCGCCGGCCGAGGAAGAGGCCGCTCCCAAGAAGCGGGCCGGCCGGCCCCGCACCGCGAAGAAGGTCACACCACCCAGGGCGCCCGTGAAGAGCCTGGCGGAGAACGAGTCCTGGAGACAGGCCCGGCTCTTCCCGGTGTCTGCGCTCAAGAACGACCGGGACCGGGAGACACGGGCCACGTCGGTGCTGTTGTCGGTGATGGCCCAGGTACCGCGGTTCGGCCGGCGCATCACCGCTCCCTTCGGTGCGCCGTCCGGCCGCATGGAGACGTTCACCGAGGTCTCCCTGCCGCACGGGGACACACCCCGGCGCCCCGACGGAGTCGTCCGCGTCGAGCGCGCGGGCAAGCTGTGGACGGCCCTCGTCGAGACCAAGACCAACGGCAATCCCCTGAAGTCCGACCAGGTGCAGGCCTACATGGACATCGCGGCCCGGCGTGGCTACGAGGCCGTGATCACCCTGTCGAACGACGTGGCGCTGGAGGGCAGCCCACTGGTCGACGTGAAGATCGACCGGCGCCGCAAGCACCAGGTGGCGCTCTGGCACCTGTCCTGGGCCGAAGTGGCCCACCAGGCCCAGATGCTGATCCGGCACGAGGGTGTCGGCAACGCGGCGCGCACCTGGTTGCTCCAGGACCTGCTCCACTACCTCCAGCACGACAACTCCGGTTGCCACGGCTTCCAGAACATGGGTGCCGCATGGGTGCCCGTGCGCAACGGGATCAACGACGAGACCCTCTGCCAGGGCGACCCCCGCGCCCTGGAGGTCGTGGAAAGCTGGGAGCGGCTCATCCGGCAGGTGTGCCTGCGGCTCGGGGGTGAGCTGGGGCAGAAGGTGCTGCCCGCCCAGCGTTCCCGGCGCGGTACCGACCCCGGGGCCCGCCGCGCCCGCTTGGCGGACCAGCTGTGCCTGGAGGGCAGGCTCTACGCGGAGTTGCGGGTCGAGGGGGCACCCGGCCTGCTCACCATCAGCGCCGATCTGCGGACCGCCAAGCTGCGCACGTCCGTGGAGATCCCGGCGCCCGAGCAGGGCTATCCACTGACTTGGGCCAAGCGCCTGATCCGTCGTCTCGCGGAGGCGCCGGCGGACCTGCACGTCGAGACTCTTGTGGAGGGCGAGGCGGGCGGCCCGCGGGGCACGCTGGAGCGGTTGCGTCCCGAACCGGGGGACCTGCTGCCGAAGGACAGCTCGACGCGCATCACCGGATTCCGGCTGTCACTCTTCAAGGGCATGGGAAGCGGCCGCGGCAGCGCGGAGTCCGGGTTCATCCGGAGCGTCGACGACGCCGTGCACCGCTTCCACACCTCGGTGGTGGCGCACTTGGACGCTCCCGCATCCGGACGGACCGCGGCGAAGGAGCGGGCCACGGTATGACGCCGGGGCGGCGCCGCTCACCGTCCCCGCCGCCCCCGCACCCCGCCCAGCTCCCCCCTCAACCGCTGTGCCCGCAGCACCAGTTCCAGTTCGAAGCGGCGGTCGGGGTCGTCGATCTCGTCGCCCCACAGTTCGCGGATCTGGCGCAGGCGGTAGCGGACCGTCTGGGGGTGGACGCCCAGTCGGGTGGCCACCTCCGGGGCGCCGCCGCGGGTCTCCAGCCAGGCCAGGAGGGTCTCGGCGAGGCGGCGGCCGTGGGTGGGGCCGCAGTGGGTCAGGGGGGCCAGGCACCTCAGGGCCAGGTCGTCGATGAGTTCCTCGGGCTGGAGGAGGACCAGGGCCTCGGTGTGCTCGGTGCAGTAGAGGACCTCGCCGGAGGGGAGGAGGTCCCGTTCCATCAGGCGGACCGCCGCCTCCGCCCAGCGCAGGGACTTGGCCGCTTCGGTGAGCGGGACCGGTGGGCCGATCGCGCCGGACCAGCCGGCCAGGGCCCGGTGCATGAGCTCGGAGCGGCCCGCCGCGTCCGGCTCCGGCACGACCATGCGGGGCTGCTCGTACTCCATGTCCAGCAGGACGCCCTGGCCGACCGCCGGGGCCATCGCCTCGCGGGCCGGGCGAAGCAGGACGCCGACCGCGACCTTCGCCGGTAACGGCCAGCCGATCCGGGCGGCGCGTTCGGTCAGGGCCTCGGAGGGGTCGCCGCGGTGATGCTCGGCGAGGAGGAGCTCCATGAGGCGGCGTTGCAGGCGCAGGCGTTCCCCGGCCTGGCGGGCGGCTGCCTCGGCGTAGCCGCGTACGGACTGGTCGACCAGGCCGTCGAGGTACTCGTAGCCCGCGTCGACGAGTTCGTACATCGCCGGGGGCGGGATCTCCACGCGCTGGCCGATGTCGGCGAAGCGGCGCCAGGCCAGGCGTACGCCCATGCGGTAGATGGCCTGGAGGGAGTCGAGGGAGCGGCCGTTGAGGCCTTCGCCGCGGCCGAAGTCCTGGAAGACGCCGGGCGGGACGGTCGGGCGTCCCTCCGAGTGCTCCAGGTGCTGCACGAACACCTCGATGGCCCGGCGGATGCCGACCAGGGCCATCGGCTCGCCGGAGTCGTCGAGGACGACGGGCAGATGCGGGTACTCCCGCTGGATCTCGCAGAGGATCTCCTCGGCGAGGGCGGGCGCCTCGGCCATGGCGATCGCGGCGAACCGGCGTACCTGGAAGCGCGGTACCTCGTGCCAGGCCGAGCGCGTCGAGAGGGCGGCTGCGGTGCGGGCGGCCGTCACGGTCAGCTCCCCTGGTCTGTTTGCTCGTACGTGATCAGGGGGGTGTTCGGTTGGTCGGGTGTGGCTTCGAGCAGCGCGACGACGCCCAGCGCGGCGCCCACGGCGAGGGCGGCGGCGAGCGCGACGGTCAGCGCGGCAGCGAGCAGTCTCGACATCGCAGGGTCAGCCTCTCTGTCCGGATTCGTCCGGAGATCGTCCGGAGGTTTCCCCACCTCGGCGTCCCGTCCCTGCTTGTCGCGCCCAGTCTCGACAAGCATTGACACCCCGTCAAGAGCCGCCTACGGTTCCCGGCCCAACCGCACGTGCGCATTCCGCCGCCGTGCCGGCCCTCTCGTACGTCGAGCCGTCCCAAGCCACTGGAGTGCCCGGATGCGCCGTACAACCTCTCCCTTTTCCCTGGTCCTGCTGGGTCTCGGTACGTTCCTGCTGGTGCTGGCGCCCCTGCTCGCCTGGTACGTGGAGCCCCGTGCAGCGGTGAACCCGATCGACATCGACACGACCGCCGTCTACACCGGCCGGGGCAGCGTCTTCGACACTGACCGGATCGAGACGGTGCCGGACCGGAAGATCACCGTGACCCAGCGAGTGCGGGGCAACGTCGAGGACAGCGAACGCAGCGGCAACGCCGTCTGGGACGTGACGACGACGGTCGACACCGACAAGTCGCTGCCGGCCGCCGATCCGCACGACGCGCCGGATTTCGTGCCGCACCGCTGGGTGATGGACCGTAAGACCACACGGCCCGTGCACTGCTGCGGGGAGAAGCCCTACATCGAGGGCGAGGCGTATCTGAAGTTCCCCTTCGACGTGCAGAAACGCTCCTACCAGTGGTGGGACAACACCCTCGGCGACACGGTCGTGCTGCGCTACCGGGGCACCGCGAAGGTCCAGGGCTACACGGGCTACAAGTTCACCGGCTCCGTGCCTCCGACGAAGACCGGCACGCGCATGGTGCCCGGCAGCCTCGTCGACCAGCCGGACCGGCCGCAGGTGCTGGCCGAGGAGTGGTACTCCAACCACGGCTTCGAGCTGGTCGTGGACCAGGCGACGGGCCGCGTGATCTACGCGCAGACCGGCCCGAAGCGGACCCTGCGGGCGCCCGGCGGGAAGAAGGACGCGGCGGTGCTGCTGGACACCCGGAAGGTCTCGTTCACGACCGGGACGCAGAAGGAAGCGGTGCGGCAGGCGAAGCGGGACAGCGGGCAACTGCGGATGGTGGGCACGACGCTGCCGATCGGAGCGGCCGTGGGGGGCTTCGTACTGGCGGTGGTGGGTGGCGCTCTGGTGGCGCGTGGGCGGAAGGAGCCGGAGAGCCCCGTTCCGGCCGATACGTCCGGTACGCCCCAGCCCACCCTCACGATGTGATGTGACGTCAGCTCCAACAAAGCCGGAAATTGTCACGCCGGTGAGTAGCCGTGGGGAACGTCCGGGCGAAAACTGTCCAACCCCACCCGAGCACATCCCGTCCACACTCCCCTCCCAGGAAGAGCTCAGGCTCCGCACAGACCGACCCCCTGTGACGACCACACCCCCCACGTTTTCCCCACGCTGAGTTCCGCACCCCAACACGAGTTGGAGCACCCATGCCCCAGCACGTACCGTCCCGGCTGCGTGCCGCGCTCCCCAGTGCGTCGCAGCGCCTGTCGGCGCTTCCCCCACATCCGCGCCGGATCGTTTTTCTCGCCCATCGTGATCTGGACAACCCCTCCGCCGGCGGCTCCGAGCTGCTGGTCGACAAGCTCGCCGACGGGCTGACCCGCCTGGATCACCAGGTGACCCTGCTGTGCGGGGGGCCCGCCTCCCCCAAGCTCTCGGCTTCGCTCGAACAGGGTGGTACCCCCATCCGTGACTACCGGGTCGTGTCCGCGGGCGGCCCCTACGGGCACTATCTGCGCGCCCGCTCCGCCTTCACCCGGCAGGTCGGCGACTGCGACCTGCTGGTCGAGGTGTGCAACGGCATGCCCTACCTGGCGCCGCTGTGGCATCGCGGGCCCACACTGACCCTGGTCAACCATGTCCACACGGACCTGTGGTCGATGCGCTTCGGCGGGCCGCTGGCCCCGGCGGCGCGGATCGGCCGAAGACTCGAACACTGGGCGCTGACCGGGGCGCAGCAGCGGAGTCTGCTCGTCGCCGTGTCCTCCTCGACCGCGCACGCGCTGCGGGCGATCGGGGTCGAGCGGGACCGGATCCGGGTCGTGCACAACGGAGTCGAGGAGCCGGGGCCGAGAGCCGAGCGTTCACCGGAGCCGTTGTTCGTCGCCGTCGGGCGGCTCGTCGAGTACAAGCGGATCGATCTGCTGCTGCGGCTGTGGGAGCGGGTACGGCCGGTGACCGGCGGACGCCTGGTGGTCGTCGGGGACGGGCCCGAACGAGGCCGTCTGGAGCAACTGGCCGGAGACGGTGTCGAGTTCACCGGGTACGTCTCCGAAGCCGAGAAGCACCGGCTGCTGTGTGCGGCCTGGCTGCTGCTGCACCCGTCCGCCGTTGAGGGGTGGGGGCTGGTGGTGACGGAGGCCGCGGCCCGCGAGACGCCCGCCGTCGCCTTCGACGTCCCGGGGCTCAAGGACTCCGTGGTCGACGGCGAGACCGGCGTCCTCGCGCGGGGCGAGTCCTCCTTCGCCGCGGCGTGGTGTGCGTTGGCCCTCTCCGGGCGACGGCGGGAGCTGATGGGAAAGGCCGCGCGGGAGCGGGCCGCGCAGTTCCGGTGGGACCGGACGGTGCGGCAGTTCAGGGCGGTCGCCACGGAGGCGGTGAGGGGCTGGGCCCCGTGAAGCCGCCCACGCGCCCGCGCGGCGCGGCCGCAGATGTCTCAGCCCCGCGCCCCCCTGTGCGCGACCCCTCGTTCCGGAGATCCCTCGCCCTGTTCCGTGCCTTCCTCCACGAGCAGGACGATCCCGAGGCCTGCTACTCGCTGCTCGCCCGCGACGCCGTCGACCAGGTCGAGTCCTACGACGGGCCGGTCGCCGGCCGCACCGTGCTCGACGTCGGTGGCGGCGGCGGGTACTTCACCGGGGAGTTCCGGCGGCGCGGGGCGAACGCGTTCCTCTTCGAGCCCGACCTGGCCGAGCTCGGTGAGAAGCCCCCCGAGTCGGCCGTCGTCGCCGACGGGTACCTCCTGCCCCTGAGGGACGGCGTCGCCGACGTCACCTTCTCCTCCAACGTGCTGGAGCACGTGGCCGATCCGGAGACGTTCCTCAGCGAGCTGGCCCGGGTGACCCGCCCGGGCGGGCTGATCTACGTGTCGTTCACCAACTGGCTGTCGCCGTGGGGCGGGCACGAGTGGGCCCCGTGGCACTACTTCGGCGCCGAACGGGCCCGGGCCCGCTACCTGCGGCGGACCGGCAGGCCGGCCAAGCACACCCTCGGCGAGAACCTGTTCGCCGTGCACATCGGCTCCACCCTGCGGCAGGTGCGGGCCCGGGACGACGTCACGGTCGTCTCGGCGCGCTCCCGCTACTGGCCGTTCCTCGCGGAGGCCGTCGTCAAGGCGCCCGGCATCCGCGAGTTCGCCACCTGGAACCTCCTCCTCATTCTGCGGCGGTGCCCTACATGACAACCACGGTCCAGGCTCCTCCCCCGGCAGCCGTTCCCACCACCGCGACCGCCGCGGGCCCGCCCGACGGCCCGCGGTCGCGGCGCTGGCTGCTGGGTTTCTGGGCCGTGGTGTTCGTGTTGTTCCTGGTGGTGCAACCCGGGCGGCAGACCTTCGACACCAAGCTCGGTGTCACGGTCGATCCGGGGCAGTTCCTCGCCGACCTGGGCCAGTTGTGGCACGACCGGGCCGGGTTCGGCGGGATCCAGGACCAGTACGTCGGCTATCTGTGGCCGATGCTGCCGTTCTACTGGCTGTGCGACCTTCTGCGGCTGCCGGTGTGGCTGGCGGAGCGGCTGTGGCTGTCGCTGATCGTGTCCGTCGCCTTCTGGGGGGCGCTGCGGCTGGCGGAGCGGCTGCGGGTGGGCAGCGGGGCGTCCCGGCTGCTGGGCGCGGTGGCGTACGCGCTGTGGCCGGTGTTCACCACCGTCATCGGGTCGACGTCGGCCGCGGCGCTGCCCGGGGCGTTCCTGCCGTGGGTGCTGCTGCCGCTGACGAACGAGCGGTACGCCGCCCGGGTCGCGGCCCTGCGGTCGGCGCTGCTCGTGCCGTTCATGGGCGGGGTGAACGCGTCGGCGACCCTGGCCTCGCTGCTGCCGGTCGGGTTGTACCTGCTGTCCCGGCCGCCCGGGCCGCGGCAGCGCAAGCTGATCGCCTGGTGGGCACCCGCCGTGATCGTGGTGACGGCCTGGTGGTGGGTGCCGTTGCTGCTGCTCGGCGTCTACGGCGAGAACTTCCTCCCCTATATAGAGACCTCGCAGACGACCACCGACACCATGGCGGCGACCGAGGCGCTGCGCGGGGCCGGCAACTGGGTCGCCTATCTGCATCTCGGTGAGGCGTGGCTGCCGGCCGGCTGGGCCGTGGCCTCCTCCGTCGTGGTCATCGTGTGCTCGGCGCTCGCCGCCGGACTCGGGCTGGCCGGACTCGCGCGGCGGGACATGCCCGAGCGGCGGTGGCTGGTGCTGACGGTGCTGGTGGCCGCGCTGGTGCTGCTCGCCGGGTACGGCGGGGCGTTCGGGGCGCCGTTCCACGGGGTCGTGCAGGGCTGGCTGGACGGGTGGCTGTCGCCGTTCCGGAACATCTACAAGTTCCAGACCGGTGTGGCGCTGGCGCTCGTGCTGGGTCTGGCGCATCTGGTGGGCGTGGCCTCCGAGCCGCACGGGGCCCGGCAGGTGCGCGGCCGGCGCTTCGCCCCACTGATCGCGGCCGTGCTGATCCTGCCGGGGCTGCTGTGGCCCTATCTCAACGGCTCGATCCTCAACCCGGGTTCCTTCCAGAAGCTCCCCACCTACTGGCAGGCCACCGCCGACTGGCTGGAGAAGTACTCGCCCGACTCGCGTGCCCTGGTCGTCCCGGCGACCGCGCACGGCGTCTACACCTGGGGCTCCCCCATCGACCAGCCGCTCGACGTGCTCGCCGAGTCGCGGTGGGCGCAGCGCGACTACGTGCCGTTCGGCACGCCCGGCAACCGGCGCGCGATGGACGCCGTCGAGCAGGCGCTGATATCCGGCTCCCACGTACCCGGCCTGGCCGACTACTTGAGCAGGGCCGGGCTGTACTACGTCGTCGTGCGCAACGACCTCGACCCCGACCAGATCGGTCATGTGCCCACCGCGACCGTCAAGCGCACCCTGGAGCAGTCGGGGTACGAGCGGGTGACGGGGCTCGGGCCGGTGATGACCGGCGGCCGGATCGCGCAGGACGCGCCGCTCCAGGTCGAGGGGCTGTACGCGCGGCAGCGGGCCGTGGAGATCTACCGGCCGACGGGTGAGGACGTGATCCGGCCCGGGCAGGCCGGGCTCGCCCCGGTCTCCGACACGGCCGTGGTGTCCGGCGGGCCGGAGGCGCTGTTGCCGCTGGCGGAGCGGCTGCGCGGGCGGGCGACCGTCCTGACCGGCGACAACCACCCCGGGCTCGGCACGCCGGCCGTGCAGGTGGTGGGCGACGGGCTGCGGCGGGCGGACACCCGGTTCGGGCTGGTCAACGCCGGTACGTCGTACACGTACACGCGCGACGAGCGCAACGCGCCGGACGCCCAGCAGGACCCGGGCGAGAAGCCGCGCCAGATCCTGCCCGCCGAGGGCACCGGTCACCAGACGGTGGCCGAACTGCGCGGCGCCCGCTCGGTGTCGGCGTCCTCGTACGGCAACTGGCTGTTCCACCTCCCGCAGTACGACCCGGTGAACGCCTTCGACGGCAACCCGGACACGGCGTGGGCGGAGGGCGCGCCGGACACGCCGGACGGGCAGTGGCTGCGCATCGGCTTCACCGGCTCCTACGACATGCCGTCCTCCTTCAAGGTGACGCCGCTGCCGCAGGAGGGCGTGCGGGCGGCGGCGACGAAGGTGCGGGTGGAGACCGAGAAGGGCGAGAAGACCAGTTTCCTCCAGCCGAACGGCAAGACGCAGCGGATCAAGGCGCCCGAGGGTTCGACGGGGTGGATGAAGCTGACGATCGTGGACTCCGTGGAGCGCCGGAGCGGTCTCACCGGCGCCGGTTTCTCCGAGATCGACCTGCCGGACGTGCAGGTGACCCGTCTGCTGCGGCTCCCGGCGGACGCCGAGGACGCCACGTCGGCGGCGACCGTCATCTCCCTGCACCGCGCCTCCGACCCGACGGGTCTGTCCGCGACCGGCACCGAGGCGGGCCTGCACCGCCGCTTCACGACGCCGGCCGCCGGGACGTACGAGGTGAAGGCGAGCGCGGTGCCGGTGCCGGGCGAGGAACTCGACGAGCTGCTCTACGAGGTCGCGCCCGAGCAGCAGGCCCGGATCGTCGCCACCGCCGACTCCACGGCGCGCCTCGGCGCGGGCCTCACGGCGCGCAACCTCACCGACGGTGATCTGACGACGGCGTGGGTCGCGGGCGACCGGCCGACGATCCACCTGCGCTGGGAGGGCAAGCAGCCGGTCGGCGAACTGGTCCTGGCCCCCGCGGGCGGGCTGTCCGCCCGGGCTTCCGAGGTGCACATCAGCTCCCCGGACGGTGCGGCCATCGCCGGGGCCGACGAGAACGGCTGGGTCCGCTTCCCGCCGATCACCACGGACCGGCTCGACATCACGATCACCGAGACGGCCCCGCTGACCCTGCACAACCCGGTCGCCGACGAGGACCTGCGCCTGCCGGTGGGCCTCACGGAGGCGTACCTCCCGTCCCTCGACCAGTACCGCACCCCGCAGCCGGACGCCACCCGGACGTTCTCCCTGCCGTGCGGCAAGGGCCCGGACGTGGCGCTGGACGGCGAGCTGTACCAGACGAGCGCGAAGGGCACCGTGCGGGATCTGGTGGAGCGCCGGGGCGTGGAGGTGACCCTCTGTCAGGAGGGCCGGGGTGACGCCGAGGTGCGGCTCGCCTCGGGCGACCACCGGCTGGAGGGCGGCGACGCCGGCCCACTCGTGCTCACGGACGTGACCCTGACCCGCGGCACTCTCCCGGAGGCCGCGGCGGCCGGGCGTGACCTGCGGATCCGGGACTGGCTGGGCGACCGGCGCGCGGTCACGGTCGGTTCGGGCGCGGCCTCGTACCTGACGACGTACGAGAACTTCAACGACGGCTGGAAGGCCACCCTGGACGGCAAGGAGCTGACCCCGGTGCGGCTGGACGGCTGGCAGCAGGGCTGGCGGGTCCCGGCCGGGGCGGGCGGCGACGTCGAGCTGTCCTATGAGCCGGCCACGACGTACGACGCGGCCCTGATCGGCAGCGGCGCCGGCATCGCGGTTCTGCTGGGCCTGGCGCTGTGGCGGCGCCGCGCCCCCAACCCCGACGCGCCCCAGCCGGTCCCGCCGCTGCCCGGCCTGTGGCTCGGCACGGTGGCGCTGACGCTGGTCGGTGTCGTGATCGCGGGCTGGTTCGCACTGCTGGTCCCGGCGCTGGCGCTGCTCGCCGCCCGGCGGCACACCCTGCTGGTGCCGATCGCGTTCGCCGCCCTGGCCGCAGCCGGGATCGTCGCGGCCTCCGGGGCCGGGGAGCCGGTGGGCGCCGGTGAGGGCGCGTTCGGACACCTGGCCCAACTGCTGGCGCTGATCGGCCTGTTCGCGGGCCTGGTCAGCCTGCGCGAGGGACCGGCCCCACAGGTTCCGGCACAACAGCTGCCGAGGACGGAAACGGGGGAGGGCAAACCCGCATGACGGCACCGGTACGCATTCCGTTCCCGGTGGTGGACGAGGTCTCCCGGCACTGCCTCCAGGAGGAGGAGCCGGAGACGGTCCACATCGAGGTCCACCTCCCTGGCCCCCTCGACCGGGCGCGGCTGCGCAAGGCGTTCCTGGAGGCCCTGCACCGGCATCCGCGGATCCTGATGCGGGAGGCACGGGGGCCGTGGTACCGGCGGCAGTACGAGTGGGAGCTGACAACGGAGCCGGACGTGGAGGTGGTGACCTTCGCCCCGCCGGGCCCACGAGCCCTGCTGGACGCCCGGACCCGGGCCCTCGCGGCCGCCCCGCCGCTGTCGACGTCCCCGCCGATCCGGCTGGAGGTGGTGGACTCGGTCCTCCTCCTCACCATCAACCACACCGCCCTGGACGGCCCGGCGTGCCTGCGTGTCCTGGCCACGGCCGCCGAACTGTACGGCGGCCGGGACAACGCCCCGGCGGCGCCCCCGACCCGCCCCGCCGAACCCCGGCAGGAACCCCCGGACACCCCGGCCGGCTGGTCGCCCCCGGCGCGGGTGGCGCACGGCACGCCCGACCCCTCCCCCGGCAACGGCATGCTCGTCGCCGAGCTGCCCCTCCCGCACCGCCCCAAGGGCTCCCCGTACACCGTCAACGACCAGCTCATGGTCACCACGGCCCTGACCATCGCCCACTGGAACCGGGAGCACGGCGCCCGCCCCCGCCCCCTGCGCATCACGATGCCGGTGGACGACCGCCCCCGCGACACGACGATGCCCATCGGCAACGGCACCCGGCTGGTGGAAGTCCCGTACGCGCCGGGGGAACTGGACGTCACCGACATGCCGGCCCTGCTGCGCCGCACCGCTGAGCGGACCCGCGCCCTGAAGTCCCTCCCCCGCCCCCAGCTGGGCCACGGCGCCGCCCTTCTGACCGCCCCCTGGGCGCCCGTCACCGCCCGCGCCGCCCTCACCCGCACCCTGCGCCGGGCCGCCGCGCCCTGGACGTCGACGACCCTGCTCAGCAACATCGGCCGCATCCCCTACCCCCTGGACTTCGGTGAGGAGGCGGGGCGCGCACACGCGGTCTGGTTCTCGGCACCGGCCCGGATGCCCCGCGGCCTCACCGTGACCACCGCCTCCACGGCCGGCCGCCTCCATCTGGCCCTGCGCTGGTCGAAGGCCCTGCTCAGCCACGGCGACGGCGCCCACCTCCGCGACCTGTTCGAGCACTACCTGCACACCACGGAGGTGACCCCGTGACCACGCCGACCACCACCGGGCCCCCGCCCGGCGACCTGCGCGACTTCTACGAGAACCCGGCCGTGCCCGTCGCGTCCGGCACCCCGCGCAGCCTCCGTCAGGCCCGCATGCTGGCCCGTGCCCTGAGCGGCCCGGCGACCGCGGGCCCGCAGACGATCCTCGACATCGGCTGCGGGGACGGCACCGCCGCCGCCACCGCCGCCCCGCTCCTGCCCGGCCACCGCGTCATCGGCGTCGACTGGTCCCAGGACGCCCTGCGCCGCGCCCGCACCCGCATCCCGTACGCGGTGCGCGGCGAACTCACCGGCGGCGGCCTGCCGTTCGCGTCCGGCGCGGCGGACGCCGTGCTGTTCAGCGAGGTCGTCGAGCACCTCGTCGACCCCGACGCGGCCCTCGACGAGATCCGCCGGATCCTGCGCCCCGGCGGGCACCTGATGCTGTCCACGCCGAACCTGGCCGCCTGGTACAACCGCGGCCTGCTGCTGGCCGGCGTGCAGCCCGTGTTCTCGGAGGTCAGTCTGCGCGGCATCCACGGCCGCCCGGGCAAGGAGGTCGTGGGGCATCTGCGCCTCTACACCGCCCGCGCGCTCAAGGAGTTCGTCGCCGCGTCCGGGTTCACGGTCGAACGGCTGGAAGGGGCTCCCTTCCACGGCGTGCCGCGCCCGCTGCGCCCGCTGGACCGGCTGGCCTGTGCCCGGCCGCAGCTCGCGTCGATCCTGCTGCTGCACGCCAGGAGGACCTAGCCGATGTGGTGGGGAGTGGCCGCGGCCCTGCTGGCGAACACCCTGTACAGCCTGGGCTTCGTGCTGGAGAAGCGGGCGCTCACCTCTCTCCCCGAGGTGAGCATCCGGCAACCGGCCCGGCTGCTGCGCCTCGTCCTCGGCAGCCCCCTGTGGATCGGCGGGTCCCTCGCCCTGGCCGCGGGTTTCGCCGCGCAGCTCGTCGTCTACCGCACCCTGCCGATCGCCGCCGCCCAGGGCATCTTCGTCTCCGGCCTGGTGCTGCTGGTGCTGCTGTCGGCGCGGCTGCTCGGGGAGGAGACGTCCGGCCGGGAGCGGTACGCGCTGGGCGCGATCCTGCTTGCGCTGCTGATGGTGGTGCTGTCGCTGCGGGAAGGGTCGGACACCATCAGCCAGGACGCGCCCTACCAGCTGATCCTGCTGGTGTGCGTACCGGCGCTGGCGGCCGGGGTGTGGCTGTACGGCTCGGCCGAGCGGCGCACCCGCAACCGGCACCGGCGGCCCACGACCGGCGTCGAGTACGGCGTGGCCGTGGGCCTGCTGTACGGCGTCAGCTCGCTGGCCATCAAGGGCGTCGCCGGCCACCTGACCACCCACGGCATCGGCGGCGCCCTCCTGGACCTGCTGAGCTCCCCCTATCCGTATCTGCTGCTGTTCACGGGTGTGTTCGGCCTGGTGATGTCCCAGGCGGCGCTGCAACGCTGCCGGGCCTCGCTGATCGTGCCGGTGTGCACGACCGTGACGTCCCTGTTCACGGCAGTGCTCGGCACCCTGTCGTTCGGCGAGGCCCTGCCGGACGAACCGCTGCGGCTCGCGCTGCGGGTGGCGGGCACGGCCCTGGCGGTCGCCGTCCTGCTGACCATGCCGAAGCACGACACCGCTCCCCAACCCTCCCCACCCGCCAAGGAGCTGGCATCACCATGAAGCCCGACGACCCGCTGCTGAAGATCCTGGCGTGCCCGCTCGACAAGGGGCCGCTGCATCTGCTGGCCGAGGAGGCCGGTCAGGAGGAGGCGCTGTACAACCCGCGCCTGCACCGCCGTTACCCGATCACCGACGGCATCCCGCAACTGCTGCCGTCATCGGGCGCGCAGGTCCCGGACGACGAGCACGAGGAACTCCTGAAGAGGATGGCACCGTGACCAGCCTGGCGGCCCGTGTCGCCCCCCTGCTGCCCACCCGTCTGGTGGCCGCGGCGGCCCGGGCGCTCTACCCCCGGTTCGAACCGGAGCTGGCCCGGCTCGCCGAGCTGTGCCCGCCGGGCTGCCGTACGGCGGTGGACGTCGGCGGCTGGTACGGGCCCTGGACCCACCGCCTGTCGGGCCTGGCCGAGCAGGTCGTGACGGTCGAGCCGGTGCCCCATCTGGCCCGGCTGCTGGCCGCCGCCGCCCCGCCGAACGTGCGCGTGATCCGGGCGGCGGCTTCGGACCGGCCGGGCATCGCCCGCCTGTGGCTGCCCTCGGACGACTCGGGCGACCGGGGCGTGTCCTCGCTGGTCCGCCGCGACATCCACGGCCGCGCGCTGGACGTCCCCTGCGTCACGCTGGACGAGCTGGGGCTGCGCGACGTCGGCTTCATCAAGATCGACGTGGACGGCAACGAGCCGGCGGTGCTGCGAGGCGCGACGGGCCTGCTGGCCCGCGACCGGCCGGCCCTCTTCGTGGAGCTGGAGTCCCGCATCCAGCCGATCGCGCCGGTGGTGACCTATCTGTCCCTGCTGGGCTACGACGGCTGGGTCCTGCCCGGCGACACCTGGGTGCCGCTCGCCCGCTTCCCCCTGGAGGACCACCAGGCGGACGCCTCCTACGTCGTCTCCCACGGCCTGCTCCGCCGTGTCCTGCCCTCCCCGCTCCTGCGGGGCCCGCGCTACGTCAACTCCGTCCTGTTCCTCCCCGACGGCCGCCGCCCGGGCAGGTCCCCGGTGGGCGACGATGGGACCCATGCCCTCCGGAAAGCACCCCGCTAGCCCCTTCACCCCGCTCGACTTCCAGCTGGTGCTGCTGCGCCGCATGGCCGACCACAATCCCGGCCTCGTGGAGGACGCCCGGCACGAGCTGGGGGTGTCGATCGCGGACATGCGCGAGGCGAACAAGCGCTGGCAGGCGATGGTCCGCTCCCCGCGCTCCCGCGCGCCCCTGTCCCGCTACCGCCAGGTGCTGGGCGAGCCGGAGTCCCGTACGTCCCGCCGGATCGGCGATCTCGACTGCGAGGCCTGGCTGTGGCCGGTGCCGCTCTGGCCCTCCTTGCGTTTCGAGGTGCTGACCGCCCCGAACCGCGCGGTGTGGAACGAGTGGCTGGTCCGCGCCCCGGGCGCGAAGGGCCCCGGGCTGCGCACGCTGGACGACCTCACCCCCTGGTCCTGCACGGTCGACGAGGCGGCCCGCGCCTTCGCCCCGGCCCGCCCCCTTCAGGGCACGGCACCGACCCGGTGGGGACTGGCGTTCACCGCTCCCGACGCCGAGGGCGTCCGGCGGGAGGCGGTCGCGGAGTTCACCTGGGGGCTGGTGCAGCGGGTGGCCGTCACCGGCGCTCAGGGCTGAGACGCGTGCGTCTTCAGGAGGTGTCCGGGTGCCGGGTCCTGGCCGGTACGCAGCCCCATGCGAGGACCGCCGCCGTCAGACAGGCGAGCGCCCCGATGCCCATGCTGGTCCGGATTCCGGTGCCGTAGTTCGCGGCCGAGGCGAGCAGGCTGCCGCCGAGCGCGACGCCGGTGGCGCTGCCGACCTGGCGGGTGGTGTTGAACAGGGCGGAGGCGGCCCCCGAGTAGGCCGGGGGCGCGGCGCCCATCACGGTGGCGGTGGAGCCGGTGAGGGCGAAGGACGTGCCGAAGCCGGCGGCCATCATCGGGAGCACCAGCAGCCCATAGGCGGGGTCGGGGCCCGCGGCGGCCCAGCCGGCCAGGCCCAGCGCGGCCAGGAGCATGCCGGAGACCACCAGCGGACGGTCGCCGGTACGGCGGGACAGCCACCCGGACAGGACCGAGGCGAACATCGTCATCGCCACCGCCGGGAACAGCGCCAGGCCGGTGCCGAGGGCGCTGTAGTCGCGCTGGTGCTGGAACTCCAGACTGGCGGTGAACACCATGCCGTAGAAGCCGAAGTTGAACAGCAGGCCGATGACGGCACCGCCGCTCATGGCGCGTGAGTGCAGCAGGCCCAGCGGGAGGGCGGGAGACCGGGCCAGCCGCTCGCGCAGGACGAAGGCAGCGGCGGACAGGACGGCCAGGCCCAGACCGGCGAGCACGGCCGGGTCGGACCAGCCGCGCCGCCCGGCCTCGTTGAGCGCCGCGGTCAGCAGGGCGACGGCCGCGACGACGGCGACCTGCGCCGGCCAGTCCAGGGCCCGGTCGGCCCGCCGGGGCGAGCGGGCCACGTGCCGCAGGGTGAGCGCCAGGCAGGCTGCGCCGACGGGCAGGTTGATGAGGAACACCCAGCGCCAGCCCACCGTGGACACGAGCAGCCCGCCCAGCAGCGGCCCTGCGGAGGCCGCGATGCCGGCCATCGAACCCCACAGCCCGAAGGCCCGTGAGCGTACGTCCGGCTCCGGGTAGGCCTGCTGGAGCAGGGCCAGCGAACCGGGCACGATCAGCGCCGCGCCGAGCCCCTCCACCAGCCGGGCCACCACCAGGAAGCCGACGTCGGGGGCGAGTGCGCAGGCCGCCGAGGACACGGTGAACACCGCCACGCCCCAGCAGAAGACCCGCCGGTTGCCCAGCCGGTCCCCCAGCGCCCCGCCCGTCAGCAGGAACCCGGCGAGGACCAGCGTGTACCCGTCGGTGATCCACTGGATCCCGGTGAGCGAGGCCGACAGCTCCCGCCCGATCACGGGCACGGCGACGTTGATGACCGTCACGTCCAGGATCACCATGAAGTACCCGGCGCACACCGCGAGCAGCGGTGCCCAGGCCCGCGGCTCGGGGGGCATGGTGGTACCCCTACACCAAAAGCCTCACCCAGGGATGTATGCCTCGCGCGCCGCGCTCAGCCGACGACGGCCAGCACCGCGTCCACCACCCTCGGCACGGAGTCCGGATGCAGATGGAGGAACAGGTTCGGCTCGATCAGCTCCAGCTCCATCACGCACGGCTCTCCGTCGGGCCCGGTGACCAGGTCCACGCGCGCGTACAGCAGCTCCGCGTCTCCGGGCACGGCGGCCAGCGCCTTCTCGGCGACCGCCAGTTCGGCGGCGGTCGGCTCCCAGGGACGGAGGTCGGGGTGGGCGACCTTGTCGGCGTCGTACGGTGTGCCCGGCGCGAGGACGGCGCCCTTGACGCCGGCGTGCAGCAGGCGTCCGCCGAAGAACTGCAGGGCCCGCTCGCCGTGGGTGTCGATGCTGCTCAGGTAGGGCTGCACCATGACGGTGAACCCCTCGCGGTGCATGCGCTCGGCCTGCCGGACGGCTGCGTCCCGCTCCCCGGCCGGGTAGCGGGCGGCGTAGCGGGCACCGGCCCCGGAGGCGGGCTTCACGACGAACTCGCGGTCGGCGGGCAGGTCGAGGGGGTCGCCGGGCGCGAAGTACCGGGTGGGCACGACGGGCACTCCGGCCTCCGCGAGCTGTCCGAGGTAGCGCTTGTCGGCGTTCCATTTCACGACCCCGAGCGGGTTGGCGAGCCGTGTCGCCTCCCCGCACCGCTCGGCCCACGCCGTGAACTCCTCGGCGCGCCAGCTGTAGTCCCAGGTGGAGCGGATGAGGGCCAGATCGAAGGCGGCCCAGTCCACGTCCGGCTCGTCCCAGGGAACGGCGACGGCGTCGGCACCGGCCTCCCGCAGCGCCCGCACCAGCACCGGCAGGTCGCGGTCCTTGTGCTCCTCGCCGCGGGGGTCGTAGGTGACGACGGCGATGCGCGGGGTGCCGGCCACGGCGACTCCATCCTCGTACGGACGATCGATGCGATGTCCGTCGCAGGCTAACAATCCCGTCCGGAACCGCGACACCCCGTTTGACCTTCACCTTCGGTGAAGCCCCAGCATCGGTGGCGGAACGAGAAGGAGCGCGAGGAGCGCGAGGACCGCAGGGGGTCGCATGGCCATGCTGACGATCGGCGCGTTCGCGAAGGCGTGCCGGCTCTCGCCGAAGGCACTGCGCCTGTACGACGAGCTGGACCTGCTGCGGCCCGCCCGCGTGGACCCGGACACCGGATACCGGTACTACGCGGCCGGGCAGCTGGAGCAGGCCCGGCTGGTGGCGTGGCTGCGGCGGCTGGGCATGCCGCTGGCCGAGATCCGCCGGGTGTGTCTCCTGCACGACCGCGACTCCAAGGCCGCCGCCCGCGAGATCCGTGCCTACTGGGCGCGGGTCGAGACGGAGACGGCGGTCCGGCGGGACCTCGCCGCGTTCCTGGTCGATCACCTGACGACGGGCCCGGACGGGCCCGGGAAGGACACCGCCATGCTGGAACTGCGTTACTGCGCCCACTCGGACACCGGCCGCGTACGCCCCGCCAACCAGGACACCGCCTACGCGGGCACCCGGCTCCTCGCCGTCGCCGACGGCTTCGGACCGGCGGGCGCGCCCGCCAGCAGCGCCGCCGTGGAGGCGCTGCGCTTCCTGGACACGGACGAGATCCCGTCCGGCGGCGTCCTCGACGTCCTGGAGGACGCGGTACGGGGCGCCGAACAGGCCGTCCGGGACGTCGCCGACGGCTCCGACGAGGCCGGCACGACCCTGACGGCCCTGCTGTGGACGGGCTCGCGGCTGGCGCTGGTGCACATCGGCGACTCCCGCGCGTATCTGCTGCGCGACGGCGAACTGTTCCGCATCACGCACGACCACACGATGGTCCAGTCGATGGTCGACGAGGGCCGGCTGGCACCCGAGGAGGCGGCTTCCCACCCCGAGCGCGCCCTGCTCCTGAAGGCTCTGACCGGAGGCGGGCCCAGCGCGTCCCCGGACCTCCGCCTCCACGACACCCGGGCCGGCGACCGTTATCTGCTCTGCTCCGACGGCCTGACGGGCGTCGTCCCCGACCACCGCGTCAGGGAACTCCTCGCCTCTCCCCTCTCCCCCGGCGAAACCGTCCAGGCCCTGATCGGGGCGGCGAACGCGGCGGGCGGCCCGGACAACGTCAGCTGCGTGGTGGCCGACGTGGTGGAGCCCTGATCCGGACGGCGTAGCACCACGGGCCGTGGGGGTCCCCGGCCGGTCTACTGGCCGGGAGACCGACGGAGGAAGGGATTCCCATGGCTGTGGTGCTGACGCTGCGCTGGGCCGGGGTGACGCCCGAGCAGTACGACGCGATGCTCGACACGGTGGGCTGGGAGCAGCGGGTGCCGGACGGTCTCGTCCTGCACGTGGCCTGGTTCGAGCCGGGGGTCATGCACGTGACCGACGTGTGGGACGCCGAGGGGGACTTCCAGCGCTTCTTCGCCGAGCGCCTCGCCCCGGCCGTCCAGGAGGTCGGACTCGCCGGGCAGCCGGACGTCCGCTTCGCACCGGTCCACCGGCGGTTCGTGGCGCCCGGCGCCGGCGGCGGGGCCTGATCCGAACCCCGCCACCAGGCGCGGCTCGGTCAACTGTCACCCGTCATCCGTCAGTCCGGGAACAGGCTTGCCCTCAGCCGCGGGTGTAGGTGAGGAATGCCGCCCCGCTCTCCAGGACGATGTGGTCCGTCAGGTTCCAGGTGCGCGGATCGAACGCGGCTGTGCGGCCGAAGAGGGGGATCCCGGTGCCGATGGTCAACGGGCCCAGTTTGACGATCAGCCGGTCGATCTCGGTGTACAGGGCGCCGGCCAGTTCGCCCCCGCCGATCAACCAGAGGTCCTTGCCGTCCTCCTGCTTCAGCTCCCGTACCTTCGCCACCGGGTCGCTCGTGACCAGTTCCACGGCCGGGGCGGGGCTTTCGGTCAGCGTGGTGGAGAACACCAGGTGTCTCAGGTGCGGGTAGGCGTCGGTGATTCCGGCTTCGAGGCCGATCTCATACGTCTTGCGTCCCTCGAGGACGGTGTCGAAGTGTGTGCCCTCCGCGGTGACGGACAGCGCCTTCCTGGCCGGGTCGGGCAGGGTCTCGGGGTACTCCGCGGCGAGGTACTGCACATAGTCGCCGGGGATCGGCCAGAAACCGTCAGGTCCTGTGGGGTCGGCGCCGTCGGGCCCGGCGATGAAGCCGTCGAGGGTGGCGGCGATGTAGTACACGAGCTTGCGCACGGGGTTCCTTGTCGATCGGGTGGCGGATGGTGAACGGGGCGGACCGGGCGACAGCCCGAGATCCTTTGCGCCGGGACGGTGTCAGCCGTGCTCGGGAGCAGCCCACTCGACGAACTGGACGATCATTCCGTTGGGGTCGGTGCCCTGCAAGAGGCGCTCGCCCCACGGTTCCCGGCGCAACGGCATGGTGACCCGAACTCCGGCCTCGCGCAGCCGCTTTTCCTGCTCCTGCAGGCCGGAGGCGACGGTGAAGGCCAGAATCAGGCCACTGACACGCTGATCACGCTGCTCGGGCGGCAGCACCTCGATGCCTCGGGCGAGCGCCTGGTCACGCCGCGCTCGCCGTCTCGGCGACGGTCGTCGACGTCAGCCCGTTCTCCACGGACGGCGCACTCGTCCTCGCCGCCGCACCGGACGTCTACCGCGAGCGTTTCTTCCGGCAGTTGATGGTGTACGGAGGGATCGTGGTCGCGGTCGTCCCCGCGGCGGCGTGGCTGGTGATGGTCGTCCCCGGCTGGGGGTGCCCACCGCCGGCCAGTGGAGCAGGCAGACAGTTGCAGGCAAACAGCTAAGGAGACGTGACGCGTGACCTCCCTCTTCCCCGCCCTGACCGGCGGCTCGGCCGACCGGCCCGCCCTGCGGTTCGGCGAGCGCTCGCTGACGTACGGAGAACTCGCCGCCGCGGCCGGTGCGACGGCCGAACGCATCGGGGACGCCCGCCGGGTCGCCGTCTGTGCGACGCCCACGATGGAGACGGCCGTCGCCGTCGTCGCCGCGCTGCTGGCCGGGGTGCCCGCCGTGCCGCTCAACCCCAAGTCCGGCGAGAAGGAACTCGGGCACATCCTGACCGACAGCGCCCCCGACCTGGTGCTCACGGCGCCCGACGACCAACTCCCGGACCCTGTACGAGACTTGGCCCGGCTCGACGTCGATGTGCACGGCACCGGCACCGCCCCCGCGGAGCCCGCGGACGAGGGCGCCCCGGCCCTGATCGTCTACACCTCCGGCACCACCGGCCCGCCCAAGGGCGCCGTCGTCCCGCGCCGGGCCATCGCGAGCACCCTCGACGCGCTGGCCGACGCCTGGCAGTGGACCGGCGACGACGTCCTCGTCCACGGACTGCCGCTGTTCCACGTGCACGGCCTGGTCCTGGGCACCCTCGGCCCGCTGCGGCGCGGCGGGTCGGTGCGGCACCTGGGCCGTTTCAGCACCCAGGGCGTCGCCCGCGAGCTCAACGCCGGCGCGACCATGCTGTTCGGCGTGCCGACGATGTACCACCGGATCGCCGAGGCCGTGACCGGCGACCCGGAACTGGTGAAGGCGCTGGCCGGGGCGCGGCTGCTGGTCTCCGGCTCCGCGGCGCTGCCCGTGCACGACCACGGCCGGATCGCGACCGCGACCGGGCGGCGGGTGATCGAGCGGTACGGCATGACGGAGACACTGATGAACACCAGCGTCCGCGCGGACGGCGAGGCCCGCCCCGGCACGGTCGGCGTGCCGCTGCCGGGCGTGGAGCTGCGGCTGGTCGAGGAGGACGGTTCGGAGGTCGCCGCGTACGACGGGGAGACGGTGGGCGAGATCCAGGTGCGCGGTCCGAACCTGTTCACCGAGTACCTCAACCGTCCCGACGCCACCGCCGCCGCCTTCACCGCCGACGGCTGGTTCCGCACCGGCGACATGGCGGTGCGCGAGCCCGACGGCTACGTCCGGATCGTCGGCCGCAAGGCCACCGACCTGATCAAGAGCGGCGGTTACAAGATCGGGGCCGGTGAGATCGAGAACGCGCTCCTCGAACACCCCGGGGTGCGGGAGGCGGCCGTCACCGGGGAGCCCGATGCCGATCTGGGTGAGCGGATCGTGGCGTGGATCGTGCCGGCGGATCCCCAGTCGCCGCCCGGTCTGGAGGAGTTGGCCGGTCATGTGGCGCGGCGGCTCGCCCCGCACAAGCGGCCGCGGGTCGTGCACCACCTCGGCGCGCTGCCCCGCAACGACATGGGGAAGATCATGAAGCGGGCGCTGGCCGATGGCTGAGCGCCTCTCCGCCCGCGAGGCCGTCAGCGCCCTCGCCGACGACGCCACCTTCGCCGAACTCCCCGTCCCCGTACGGAGGCCGAAGCCCGACGGCCCCCTCGGCTGGCCGGGCTACGACGCCTCCCGCGCCCGGGCCGCCGAACGCACCGGCGAGCAGGAGTCCGTGGTGTGCGGCACCGCCCGGGTCGGCGGCACCCGGGCCGTGCTGATCGCGTTCGAGTTCGGCTTCCTCGGCGGCTCCCTGGGCGAGGGCACCGGCGACCGGCTGGAGGCGGCGTACGCGTACGCCCGGGAACGCCGCTTCCCCGTCGTGCCCCTGGTGGCGACGGGCGGCAGCCGGATGCAGGAGGGCATGCTCGCGCTGACCCAGCTCCAGCGGGTGGCCCGTCAGTCGGCGCTCACCCGGGAGGCCGGTCTCGCGCAGGTCGCGGTCCTGCGCGACCCGACGACCGGGGGCGGCTGGGCGACCCTGGGCGCGGGCGCCGACGTGGTGCTCGCGCTGCCCGGTGCCCAGGTCGGTTTCGCCGGCTCCCGGGTGCGGCCGGCGGACGCGGACCCGGCGGCGTACACCGCGGAGGCGCAGCTCGCGGCGGGCGCGGCGGACGCGGTCGTACGGCCGCAGGAGCTGCGGGAGACGCTCGGGCGGTGGCTGCGGCTGCTGACCTGCCCGTCCACGACGCCCGCGCCGCCGCCCGGACCGCTCGGCGGGTCCGCGGTCCTGCCCGCCACCGGCTGGGACGCCGTCCGCCGTGCCCGGCCCCCCCAACGGCCGCGCGCCACCGCCTACCTGGACGCCTACTTCACGGACCGGGCCGCGATCAGGGGTGACCGCTGCGGCGGCACCGACCCGGACGGCATGCTGTGCGGCTTCGGCACGCGCGAGGGCCGGACGGTCGCCTACGCCGCGCAGACCGGGACGGCGACCCGCCCCGCCGGATACCGCACCGCCGCCCGGCTGATCCGCCTCGCGGACCGGCTCGGCATCCCGG
Source organism: Streptomyces qaidamensis (assembly GCF_001611795.1). Classification (NCBI taxonomy): domain Bacteria; kingdom Bacillati; phylum Actinomycetota; class Actinomycetes; order Kitasatosporales; family Streptomycetaceae; genus Streptomyces; species Streptomyces qaidamensis. Next base: position 2,911,109 of record NZ_CP015098.1, read on the forward strand.
TGCTGACCCTCGTGGACACCCCGGGCGCGGCCAACGACGCGGAGGCGGAGCGGCAGGGCGCGGGCGCGGCGATCGCCGACCTGTTCGCCGCGGTGGCGGGCGCCCGCACTCCGGTGACGACGCTGGTGATCGGCGAGGGCGGCTCCGGCGGCGCGCTGGCCCTGGCCGCGCCCGGCAACACCTGGGCCACCCCCGACAGTTACTTTTCGGTGATCGCGCCGGAACTGGCGGCGGCCATCCTCAAACGGCCACCGCGCGAGGTGGAGGCGACGGCGGACCAACTCCGCATCCGGCCACAGGACCTGGTGGAGCTGGGGGTGATCCGGGGGACCGTCGGTGGGTGAGTTCCCTGAATGCCCCCTGCGTCATCGAGCACCTTCCGTCACAATGGTGCTGCCCAGCGCAATCGAACGACGGGGGTGTCGTGGACGGTTTGGTCGAGTTCAGAACCGGTGACGGGGCCGTGGTCGCGGTCGAGGCGGTGGAGGAGCGGTCCGGCTCCCGTCTGGTCTCCCGCGGCGACGGCACGGTCCAGGCGGCCCGCACCTTCGAGGGCGCCCTGGACGGTGTGCGGGCGGCGGCCGAGTCCGCGCTGCGCGTCTTCCGGGACGGCTCGCTGAGGCCCGACGGCGTGGAGATCGAGTTCGGGGTGAAACTGGCCGCCGAGACGGGCGCGTTCATCGCCAAGGGCACCGCCGAGGGCCATCTGGTCGTCAAGCTGACCTGGTCCCCGGAGGCCCCTGGGGCGAGCTCCGCCTCATGAACAGCGCCGAGTGGCACGCCCGGATCGAGTTACGGGGCCGGGTGGCCGGAGCGGGTTTCCTCGTCACCCCGAGCACGGTACTGACCTGTGCTCATGTCGTGGGCGACGGCGAGGACCTGGCGGTGACCTTCACCGAGCGGCCCGGCACCCCGGCCGTGTCCGCCCGGGTCGTCGCGCACGGCGGCTGGGCCGGTGGTGTCACCGACCCCGGTGACCTGGCCGTGCTGGAGCTCGACCGGGAGGTGCCGGTCGCCCCGGCCGCACTGGCCCCGGCCGACGCGGCACACGGCACGACGGACCGCAAGCTCGTCGTCTACGGCTTCCCGCGCGGCTTCGACGAGGGCACCCTCACCGAATGCCGTGTCACGGCGGCGCAGTTGATCCGACGGGAGTGGCTCCAGCTGGAGGCCTGGCACCAGGGCGGCCAGCCCCTGGCCCCCGGCTTCAGCGGGGCCGCCGTCACCCTGGCCGACACCGGCGAGGTCGTCGGCATGGTCACGGCGGACGCCGGCAGCGGCGAGGTGCGCACCGGCCGGATGATGCCCACCCAGGTCATGGCCCGCTACTGGCCGGGCCTGCAAGGCTTGGTCCCGGCCTCCGGCCACGCCACCGCCGACCGCGCCCGGCTGCGCGCCCTGGTCGAGAGGGCGGCCCGCGCGGGCGTCGACTGCGACCCGGTGCGGCTGTACCGGGCGGCGGCCGACCCGTTCGACCCTCCGCCGCCCGAGGAGGGGTTCGGCTCGCTGTGGTCGGCGGCCCTGTTCGTGCTGTGCGAACTCGACGGCCCGGGCGCCGCACGGACCGTCGCCCGGTTCGCCGACCGGCTCCAGGACCTGCTGCACGCCCCGGCCGTGGAGCCGTCGGCTCCGGACTGGTCGCCGATCCTCGTCGAGCTCGGGCACAGCGGAGCGGGCGACGGCCTGGTCCGGGTCGAGGTGTCCGCGTACAGCGAGGGGCGGCGCCACCCGGTCGACTCCGGCACGGTCGAGCGGCACCGGCTGCGCGCGTACGTGCAGGAGGGGATCGAGGCGGCCTTCCGCCATCTGACGCCCGGCGCGGACGAGCTGGTCGCTTTCGCGCTGCCCCGGGACTGGCTGGACTGGCCGGTCGACCGCTGGGAGAGCGCCCCGGACGACGACACGCCGCTCGGCTGCGTCTCCCCGCTGGTCGTCACCGACCACGCCCGCCGCAAGGCCAGCACCCGGCACGTGCTGACCCGGACGTGGAAGCGCCTCGACTCCTGGCCGGGCGCGCGGATGCACCGGGTGGAGTGCGGCGTGCCGGAGGAGCCCGGGCGGCTGCGGTTGCGGCTGCGGCAGCGCGACGCCTGCCTCGCCGGGTTCGGCACCGCCCCGGCCGCCGCCCGCACCCGGCCCCACTTCGACACCTCGCTCGCCGCGCCCGCCCCGGTGATCGTGTGGTCGCGGGGCGGCTGCGGCTCCGGGCAGGAGGAGTGCGCCGGGGCGGACGGCTGCACCGGCAAGGCGTTCCTCGACGCGCTCGACACCCACGTCATGGCCGTACCGCCCGCCGAACTCCCGCGCCAGGTCCTCGCCCTGCGCGAGGAGGCGCTCGCGGAGGTGGACCACTGGGCCCGCGGCATCCAGCTGCTCTGGGACGACCCGCGGGTCTTCGCCGACCCGCACGCCGTCGCCGCCGCGCACGCGAGGTCGCCGGTGGCCTGACCCACCCCCGCACCCGAGGCGTCTGCCCCGCCGCCTGCCACTCCCCCGAGAAGCACCCGCACGAAGACGGAGAGCGAGACCACTCCCCATGCCGCACTGGTCCGTCTACACCGGCCGCGACGAGCCGCACGACGGCATCGACGACCTGCCCGCCCCGCCGCCCTGGCGTGCCTTCGACGGCGGGCCCGCCCTGCCGCCGCCGCACGACGGCGACGACGCGACGGCTGTCTCCCCCGACCGTGTGCACCGGGCGAAGTCGTACGTCGCCACCGAGGAGAGCGTCCGGCTCGTCAACGCCGCGCTCTGCCTGCGCCGCCCCCTGCTCGTCACCGGCCCGCCCGGCACCGGCAAGTCGTCCCTCGCCTACGCGGTGGCGCGCGAGCTGCGGCTCGGCCCGGTGCTGCGCTGGAACATCACCAGCCGCAGCTCGCTGGCCGACGGCCTCTACCAGTACGACCCGCTGTCCCGGCTGTACGCGGCCCGGGAGGCACGGGAGGAACGGGGCGGTGTCGAGGACCACCTGCGCCTCGGCCCGCTCGGCACGGCCCTGCTCCCCTACGACCGGCCCCGCACCCTGCTCGTCGACGAGATCGACAAGAGCGACCTCGACCTGCCGAACGACCTGCTGAACGTCCTGGAGGAGGGCCAGTACGAGATCCCCGAACTGGTGCGTGCCGCCCGGCACTCCGGCGACGGCGCGGCGGAGGTGCTCGCCGACGGCACGGACACGCCGGTGACCGTCCGCCGCGGCCGGGTCCGCTGCCGGGCGTTTCCGTTCGTCGTGCTGACCAGCAACGGGGAGCGCGAGTTCCCGCCCGCCTTCCTGCGCCGCTGCGTCCGGCTGAAACTGCGCCGCCCCGGCCGGGACCAGCTCACCCATATCGTGCGGGCCCATCTGGACACGCCGAGCGGGGACGCGGACCGTCTGATCACCCGCTTCCTTGAGCGGGCCTCCGGCGGCGAACTGGCCACCGACCAGCTGCTGAACGCCCTCTACCTCACGGGAGTGGCGGGCCTGGACGCCGAGTCCCGCGACGACCTCGCCGAGCAGCTGATGCCGTACCTCAGCGCGGCGGCCGACGGCGATGGCTTCTGACGGCGGACCCGGGCCGTCCCCGGTCGCCCGGCTGCAGGCGGCCCTGTCGGCGGCGGGCGCCGCGCCGACCCCGCGGGAGATCGCTGAACTGCTGTGGCTGGCCGGACAGTTGGAAGCGCCGTCCGGCGAGCCCCGGACAGGCCGGCCGAACGCTCCCGAGGCTCCCGTCACGCAGGGAGCGGCTCCCGGCCCGGACGAGCCGGCACCCGCCGCCCCCGCATCACCGCAGACCGCCGAGCCCCCCGCCCCGGCCGGCCCGGGCCGCGTCCCGCTCCGCCTCCCCGCCCCGCGCTCCCCGGACCGCGCCGGCCACCACTCCGGCGGCGGATCGGCGCTCCTCGCGCCCGCGCCCCCGATGCTGCCCCACCCCCTCGCGCTCCAGCGCGCCCTGCGCCCGCTCCAGCGCAAGGTGCCCTCCCCGCATCTGCGCCTGCTCGACGAACGGGCGACGGCCGACCGGATCGCGCGGCTCGGCGCCCACCCGGACGTGTGGTTCCCCGTGCTGCGGCCGGCGCCCGACCGCTGGCTGCGCCTGAACCTCGTGCACGACACCGGCCCCACCATGCCGGTCTGGCGCCCCCTGGTGAGCGAACTGCACACGGCGCTCGCCCAGTCGGGCATCTTCCGCACGGTCACCCTGCACCCCGCGACGCCCGACGGCCGGGCCCGCCAGGTCCCCGTCCTCGACGACGGCCGCACGGCCACCCTCCTCGTCAGTGACTGCATGGGCCCGCAGTGGCGCCCGGGCGAGGCGGGCGAGCGCTGGTACCGCACGCTGCGGCAGTGGGCCCGTCGCATGCCGCTCGCCGTGGTCCAGCCCCTCCCCGAACACCTGTGGCCCACAACGGCGTTGCCCGCCGAGCCGGGTCTGCTGACGTCCCCGTCCACCGCGGCCCCCTCGGCGGCCCTCGCGTTCACCCCGTACGACGGGTCACCGCAGCCGGGCCGGGCCCTGCCGCTGCCGGTCCTGGAACCGGGCGCCCCCTGGCTCGCCCACTGGGCGGCCCTGCTCGCCGACCCGGGCGGCGCCCGGACACCGGGCGCGGTGGCCTGGCTGCCGCCGGCACCCGCACCGCCCGCCGAGCCCGCCCCCGACATCACCACCGCCTCCCCCGAAGACCTGGTCCTGCGCTTTCGCGCGACCGCGTCCCCGGAGGCCTTCCGCCTCGCCGGGCATCTCGCGCTGGCGGTCCCCTCGGTGCCGGTGATGCGCCTCGTCCAGCGCACTCTGGAGCGCGACCCGCGCCCCCAGCACCTGGCCGAGGTCATCCTCAGCGGCATGCTCACCTCCGCGCCCGGCCCGCCCGGCTCCTACGCGTTCCGGCCCGGCGTACGGGAGTTGCTGCTGCGCTCCCTGCCCCGCACGGCCCGCGGCCGGACCCGGGAGTTCCTCGAACGGGTCGGGGGGCTGATCGACGAGCGGGCGGGGCTCGCGGCCGGGGAGTTCCGGGCCGAGACGGACGGCGGGAAGGGTGATGCGGGTCCGGCGTTCGCGACGGTCAGCGAGGAGACCGTGCGGCGCCTCGGCGGGGAGACGCCGTTCGCGGGACGGTACCGGCTGACCGGGCGGCGCGGCGGGGAAGGGCGCGTGTCCCGGGCCGTGGACGTCCGCACCGACCGGCAGGTGATCGTGCGCCGGTACCGTGAGCAGCCCGCCCCGCAGGAACGGTTCCTGAGCGAGGCGCGCGCCCTGGCCGGGGTCGACGATCCGCATGTGGTGAAGGTGCTCGACTTCGGAGTGGAAGGCGACGTGCCCTACCTGGTGACGGAGTTCGTGGACGGCCTGACCGTCTCCGAAGTGCTCTCGGGCATCACCTTCCCGGCCTTCGCCCGCCTGGTGTGCCAGGGCATGGCAGGGCTGGAGGCCCTGCACGCGCACGGTCTGGTACGCGGGGAACGCGGGCCGGCCGGCCTGCTGCTGCGCCCCGACGGCACGGTGCTGCTCAGCCGCATCGCCCTGGGTGAGGAGTCCCGGAACAAAGCCCCCGAGGCGGACGTCGCGGAGTTCCGGTGGCTGCTCAAGCAGCTGGCCGCCGGCACCCAGGTGCCCGCCGAGCACCGGGAACTGCTCGAACTGATCGACCGGCACGAGCTGCCGGAAGCCGCCGCGTACGCCGCCCGCCTGCCCGCCCAGTGGCCACCGCCGCGCTCCTTCACCCTGCTCGGTCCCCTGCGCATCAGCGCCGGCACGCAGCCCGTGGAACCGCCCTCCCCCGAGGCCCGGGCGCTGCTGTGCATGCTGCTCCTCCGGCACGGCCGGCGCGTGCCCCACTCCGAACTGGCCGGCGGGCTGTGGGAGGAACCCCTGCCGGAGAGCGAGGCCGCCCACCGCCTCGACGCCCTGGCCGCGGAGGTCCGGCGGGTGCTGCCGGACGGCGGCCTCGTCGCCTTCTCCGACTCGTACGCCCTGCACGTGCCCGACGTGTACGTCGACGTGCTGCACTGCGAGCGGCTCCTCGCGGGCGACACCGGCGACCCCCGTCGCGCCCTCGGCCTCTGGTACGGCGACCCCCTCGACGGCGTCCCGGGACCGGCCGCCGCGGCCACCCGGGAGCGGCTGCGCACCCTCAAGGCGGTGCTGCGGTCGCGGCCGGAGGCCGCCGCCCCCACGATCCTCTTCGAGGCCGACGACCTCACCGGCCACCCCGAGGCCCGCATCACCCTCGAATACGCGGTGCACGAGATGCTCTCCCGCGGCGCGCTCGCCCCCCACCAGTTCGACGTGCGCGTCCGCGGCGGCGGCTACGACGTCCACACCGAGCCCGGTACGTACCTCCTCCCGGTCCTGGCCGCCGTCCTGCGCGGCCTGCCCGAGGTCCTCACCGGGCTCGCCGACCCGCCGCCCTTGACCGTCACGTTCTGGGACCGGCCCGCCCCGCCGCCCGAGCCGCCGCGCGTGCCCGCCGACATCCAGGTGATCGTCTCCCCGGACCTCTACGAGCAGTTCGCGGCCAGCTCGGCCGCCCAGGGCCCCCAGCGCTTCCAGCCACTCTTCCAGGACGGCGCCACGGACACGCCGCCCGTCGCCTGGTACTGCCCGCTGGCCCCGGCCACGACCCCGGAGCCCGGGGCCCGTGACCTGGTGCAGGGCCCCTTCATCACCCGCGACCTGCGCCGGCTCGGCATACCGGTCCCGGGCCGCACGGCCGTCGTCCACACCCGGCCCGACGGTCCGCTGACCCTCCTCAACCCGGCCCGGCCGCACGGCGACCGGCCGCCGGGGCTCGTGACGTACTACGAGGTGGACCTCACCACGCACCAGTCCCGTCACCGGGTCTCCCTGCCCAGTTCGGGCAAGGGCGCCTTCGCCGCCGCGGTCGAGCTGGCCTGGCACGTGGAGGACCCCGTCGCGTTCGTGCGGGCCGAGACCGGCCGGGTGTCCGACGTACTGCTCGGCCACCTGCTGGAGGCGGCGGCCCGCGTCACCCGGAGGCACCCGCTGCGCCGGGCGGGTGCCGCCGAGCGCGCGGTGAACGCCGGGCTGGGCCACTGGCCGGTGCCCGGTCTGTCGGTGACCGCGTCGGTGCAGCTCGGCCCGGAGGGCACGGCCCTGCCCGTACCGCAGGGGGCCGCACCCGCGCAGCGCCCGCTGCCGCAGCTCCTCGGTGCGGCCGAGACGGTCCTGGTCGGGTTCGACGGCCCGATGGCCCGCCTGTTCTCGGCGGGCACCGCCCGCGAGGCCGTGCTCGGTCTGCTCGCCCTCGTCGACGAGCACCGCGCGCCGCGGCACGCCCTGCCCGGCGCGGTGCGGGAGACGTTCGCCCATCCGCTGGACGTGCTCCGGGCCTTCGCGCGGGACCCGCTCGGGCCGCTGCTGCGGGAGCGTCTGGACGAGATCGAACTACGGGCGGTGCCGCACGCCCCGGCGACGCACAACTCCGCGCCCCTGGTCCGCACCCTGCACGCCTCCGGCCGCCGCGTCTGCGTGATCACGGACGTCTGCGCCGAGGCCGTCCCCCGCTACCTGCGGCCCTACGGCTCCCTGCCCCTGGCCGGCGTCCACGGGCGCGCCGAGGACCTGGCTCTGCTCACCCCGGACCCGGACTGCATGCTGCGCGCCCTCGACGCCTGCGACGGGTCCGCGTCGACGGGCCTGGTGATCGGTTCCACGGTCGCCGAGCTGGCCGCCGCCCAGCGGGCCGGGCTGCGCTTCGTCGGCCTCGCCCGCAACGCCACCACCGAGCGCCGGCTGCGCGAGGCCGGCTGCGAAACCACGGTGACCTCCCTCGCACCGCTGCTGGAGGCCGCTCACTCCCTGTGACCTGAAGTGGATCCGCCGATTCCCTGCGACCTGAGCCAAACGGCAGGCCCGAGCGCCGAACCCCCCGTTCGGCGGCGCCCCGCCCGGCCCCCCAGGAAAGGCGGCCCGGCCCCGTCCCGCGCACGATGCGAAGGAGGCCCGCCGCCCGGCGGACCCACGTATGCGAGGCCCGCCACCTGGCGGCCCCCCACGGTCTGTGCTCTCGGGAGGACCTGCCATGACCGCCAGTCTGGAGCAGTTGCGCCGCTGCCACTTCGCCGTCGACCTGGGAGCGGCCCGCACACGCGTCTACGTCAAGGGCGCCGGGCTCGTCGTCGACCAGCCGTCCGCCGCCGCCGTGAACACCCGCACCGGCGCGCTGATTGCGGTCGGTGAGCTGGCAGAGAAGATGACGGGCCGCACCCCGCACTACATCCGGGTGGTCCGGCCGGTCTCCGGCGGCACCGTCGTCGACATCGAGATGGCGCAGCGCATGCTGCGGCATCTGCTCGGTGACAAGATGCGCCGCGCGCTGCGCCGCAAGCCGATCCTGCGCGCCGCGGCCTGTACCCCGCACGACGCCGACCCGCTGGCCCAGCGCGCCGCGATCGAGACGCTGGTCGGTCTCGGGGCCCGCAAGGTGGAGCTGGTCGACACGCTGATCGCCGCCGCCGTCGGCTGCGGGCTGCCCGTGGAGCAGCCCGAGGCCACGATGATCATGGTGTGCGGGGCGGCAGCCACGCAGGTGGCCGTGCTGTCCCTCGGCTCGATCGTCACGGCCGAGCGCATCCCGGTGGGCGGCGAGGCCGTCGACCAGGCGATCGTCCAGCACCTGCGTCACGAGCACGAGCTGATGCTTCCGAGCCAGTCGGTGCGGCCCTTGCAGCTGGCCCTGTCGGGCAACGGCCTCACCCCGCAGGGCCCGGCCTCCACGGAGATTCACGGCCGGGACGTCGCCACGGGCCTGGCCCGGTCCGTCCAGGTCGACACCGCGGCCGTCCGGGACGCCATCCAGACGCCGCTCACCGCGATCCTCGACGGCATCGGCAAGGTGCTGCGGGCCTGCCCGCCCGACCTGGTCGCCGACCTGGCCGACCGGGGGATCATGATGGTCGGCGGCAGCGCCCTGCTGCCGGGCCTGGACCAGATGCTGCGGCAGGCGACCGGCATGCCGGTGCACATCGCAGAGCGCCCGGACGTGTGCGCCGTGCAGGGTCTCGGCGCGATGCTGGAGGGCAGGATCGCGCCGCTGGCGCTGGACCCGCTGGGCAGCTGAGGTTCGGCGCCGGTCAGCGGGCGAACCAGCAGCGCACGGTCGTCCCGCTGTCGCTCCGGTGCAGCCGCACCAGATCGGCGATCAGGTTGACCAGCAGGATCCCGCGCCCGCCGCGCTGGTCGCGGGGCACGGGCCGGCGTCCGGCCAGGACGTCCGCGAGGCGCCCCTGGTCGCGGACCTCGCACACCACGTACCCGTCCTCGGCCCACACCCGCAGCAGGCCCGAACCGCCGCCGTGCACCACGCTGTTGGTGGTGAGCTCGGCCGTGGCCAGGGCCAGGTCGTCCAGCTTCACACCGACGAGGCCGAGCCGCGCGCCCTCCCCGACGGCCACGTGCCGGGCGTGGGGCAGGGAGTCGGAGTCGAAGGCGAACGACAGCGCCTCCGGCACGGGCTGCAGCGGCTCGTTGTAGCGGGTGACGACACCCTCGGGGGCGTACGCGTCGCTGCGCTGTTCCGCCCGGGAACCGGGGTGGATGACGGTGGGGTGGGTGGCGTAGGCGTCGGCGACGACGTGCTCGGGCAGCTGCTCGACGTCGTACGGGCACAGGATCGTCGCCGTACGGCCCCGGAAGGCGGCGTTGATGAGCGCCTCGTGCTGGGCGCAGGCCGGGTACTCGGCATCGGAGCGGCCGGCCCAGATCGGCTCGCCGATGATGCGCACCCGGCGGCCGGCCGGCTGGGCGTCGGCGAAGGCGCGCAGCACGCCGGGGATGATCCGCCCGGGGTTGCGTCCGGCCTCGCGCATGTCCAGGAGCCGCACGGCGGCGGCGTCACCCCCCAGCGCGTCCCGGATCAGGGCGAGGTTCTTGCCGGGTACGGCGACTGCCACGGGTTCTCCGGCCTCCAGCCCTTCGCGTACGAAGGGCAGGGTGCCGTCGAGGTAGTCCTGCTCGTCCCGGTAGAAGAGCGCGGGGTGGACGAAGGGGTCGAGGGGCCCGAAGGGCTCGGTGACCGTGCTGGTCATGATGTGGACACCTCGATTCCTTCCTGGCCGGGCCACAGCAGGTCCAGCGTGCGCCGCAGGGCGGGCGGGGGCCGGCGCACCACGAACCGCCGGCCGTCGCGGAGCTGTCCGGCGGCGGCCGCGAGCGCACCGGCGCCCGCGACGTCGACGAACGTCACGCCGGACAGTTCGAGGTAGTACACGTCGTCATCCTCGCGGACAGCCTGTTCCAGTACGCTTTCCCAGATCGCACGTGTCGTCAGGCCGACCTCACCGGCCGCCCGGACGCCCCGCCGTCCGGCCAGCGGAAAGACCGCCAGACCGGGCACCGGATCGCAAGGGCCGGTCGCCGACAGCTGCTGCCGAGTGTTCAAGCCCCTCTCCCCACACTTCTGGACCACAGCGCTCTTACCCGTAAGGCAAAGGCTCATTCCCCCGCCACGTGTGTAGTACGCCGTACGGCGGGCAGGCGCACCTCACACCGACGTCCACGGGGGCGAGTGACGTCGTGCAGTCCGGCGAGACGAACACGACAGACGAGGACCGACAAGGCGGTGACATGACCTCAGCGGCATCACCACATCTCACAGGAGGGCTGGACACCCTGGTCATCCCGGGCCGCGTCGACGCGGACCGCGCCGAGCTCACCCCCCGTGGTGAGCTCGTGCACGGCTGCGCGGACATTCTGATGAGAACCCTGGCCGGCCTGCCGGCCACGGTCACCCGGGTCGACCTGGACATGGCGGGCGTGCACTTCATGGACACGGCCGGCCTGCAGTTCCTGGACGTGCTGGCCGACCACGGCCGGCAGCGGTCGCTGACGGTGACGACGACGAACTGGAACGGCCAGCCGCGCCGGATCCTGGAGCTGGCGGGCCTGGACACGACCGATCCGCTGGCCGGTCCGGACACCTCCGGCGCGGTCTCCGCGGTGGCACCCGCCGCCCCGGCCCCCTCGGCGGTCGCCCTGGAACGCGCGGAGCGCCTGCACCTCCTGGAGGAGGAGGTCGAGCAGCTCCGCCAGGCCATCGCCTCCCGTCCCGTCATCGACCAGGCCCGGGGCATCCTCATGGCCACCCACGGCTGCACCTCGGACGAGGCGTGGCACATCCTGCGGGAGACGTCCCAGCTGTCGAACACGAAGCTGCGGGACGTCGCGGCGGCGGTGACCGCGAGCGCGGAAGCGGACGGCCCGCCCCCGTCGCCCGAGCTGTCCACGGCACTGAAGCGGGCCGTCGCGAGGCGCCGCCGGGGCTGACGGGCAGGGGCCCGGGGTACCCGCGTGCCGGGGGCCGGTGCTCCCGCCCCCGGCGGGGTACCCGGCAGCCGACAGCCGCGCGAGGAGGTGCACGATGAGCGACCACACCCCGTCCCAGGCCGAAGGCGACCGCGACGACGAGCAGGACACGACCCCGCGTCCCACCCCGTCCCAGGCCGAGGGCGACCGCGACGACACGAGCGCCCAGGAAGAAGGCGACGGCGACGGCGACGGCGACCGGACGGATGCCGCATAGAGAGGCCACAGAGAGAGGCCACATGGAGACGATGTGACGGGGAACCCGTAACTCTCCCACTACACAAGGGAGTTACTTGTGATCATCGCCGTCGTCATCGCCGGATGTGTCCTCCTGGCCGTGCTGGCCTTCCTCGTCCCCCGCCTCTCGCGCCACCCCGAGCGCGGCACCCAGCGCTCGCTCGGCGCCGGCGCCCGGGCCGGCGGCAAAGCACCCGGAGTGCTGGGCAGGCTCTTCAGCAAGCCCTTCCACTCCAGTTCCCGCGCGGTGAGCCGCAGCGGCTCGGCCGGCCGCCGCACCCGCGGCCGCATGCCCTTCTGACCCACACGCGGCCGTGCCGCCCGGCATGCTGGTCCGGTACGCAGGGCAGGCAGAAGGAGAGCTTCTCGATGGGCACCGCAGTGCATGTCCCGCAGACGCGGGACATGATCGGGGAGGAACTCTCCGGGGATGAGGCGTTCACGGCGCTGCGGCGCTACGGAGGCCGCCGGCTGTTCCTCGACGCGTTCACCCGCTTCCGCTACGCCGACGGGTTCAGCAGCTCCCGCTCCCTCGCCTTCCAGGTCGTCCTGGGCATGGTGCCGTTCACCATCGCGCTGGTCGGCGTGGCCACCACCGTGCACACGGAGAGCGTGGGGCGGATCATCGAACTCACCCTCGGCCGGATCGTGCCCGGCGCCAGCGCGGACCTGGTCGAGGAGGCCCTGGACGGCACCGCACGCAGCGCTGGTTCGGGCGTCTGGGGCGCCGTCGCCATGTGGCTGGGCCTGGCCTTCGCCGTACTCAACCTGGCCTCGGCGATGGCCCAGGTCGAGCGGGGCGCCAACCGCATCTACGGCATCGAGCGCGACCGGCCCTTCCTGGCCAAGTACGGCCGATCCCTGCTCCTCGCCATGGCCGCGGGCATGCCGATGGTCCTGGGGTTCCTCGTGCTCGTGGCCGGTGACGCCGTCGGCAGCGCGGTGGTGCAGGCCCTCGGCTGGTCCCGCACCTGGCTCGACTGGTGGGGCGCCCTCGACGTGCCGCTGGGCGTGGTGCTGGCCTGGGTCGCCTCGGCGGCGATCTTCCGCTGGGCGCCCCGCCGGGACCAACCGGGCTACACCTGGCTGGCATTCGGCTCCGCGGTCCATCTGGTGCTGTGGATCACGGCCACCTGGCTGCTGGCGCTCTACGTCGCCAAGAGCGGCTCCTTCGGCGCCGTCTACGGCCCGCTGACGGCCTTCGTCGCCCTGCTGCTGTGGGCCAACCTGACCGGCGTGGCCCTGTTCCTCGGCATCGCCTTCGCCGCCCAGCTCGAAGCGGCCCGGGCCGGCATCACCGAGGCCGTGCACCCCGACCCGGGCCCGGGCCCGTGACGTACGCGTCTGACGCGCACCCCGGCCCCTGTGATCACCGCGCGGAACCAGGACGTATCGTCCTCGGTGTGACCGATGTGCCCCCCGCGACCACGACACCGGCAGACCGAGAAGCGGCCCACGGAACCCCCGGACCGGCCGGACGCCCGGTGAGCGGCGACGACCCGGCCCTGCGGGCGGCCTACCGACTGTGCCGGCGCCGGACGAAGGACGAGGACCCGGCGGAGTACGCGCTGATCCAGCTGGTGCCCGCGGCCCTGCGCCCGGCGCTCCACGCCCTGTGGGCCGCCGCCAACGCCCTCGACGACCTCGGCGACGACCGCACCGCGCCCGCGGCCGAGCGGGCCGCCCGGGTCGAGGCCTGGATCACGGCCCTGCACCGCGAACTGCCCACCGGCTCCAGCCCGGACCCGGTCCGCCACGCCCTGGTGGACACCGCGAACCGCTGGCGCCTTGACCTGTCCGAGCTGCGGGACGCCATGGCCCAGGTCCAGGACGACACCCGCGGCAGGCACTTCGCCGACTGGGCGGAGTGGCGAGCCTGGGGCCGGGACAACCTCCTGCCCTGGTTCGGCCAGGTCCGCACGGTCTTCGACCGGGCCGGCGTCCCCGTGGCGCTGCGCCTGGACACCCGGGAGGCCTACGAGGAGTTCCTCGACGGCGTCCGGCTCACCGACATCCTCACCGACCTGTCCGCCGACCTCGCCCAGGGCGACCTCCTGCTGCCCGCCGAGGCCCTCGACCTGCACCCCGGTTCGGCCGCCGACCTGGCGCAGCGCCGCTGGAGCCCCGCCATCGCCGCCCTGGTCACTCACCTGACCGGCCTGGCCCGCCAGTGGGTGGCCCAGGAGGCCCTCACCCGCGGCATGCACCCGGGCCCCGCGACGGTCCTGGACACGATGGCCGCCCTGCTGCACGCGCAGCTCGACGCCGTCGACGCGGCCGGCCCGGCGATCCTGCGCTCCCCGCCCCGGCCCGCGCTCCGCACCCGGGCCCGCATCCTCGCCCCCGCCCGGGCCCGCGCGGCCCTGGCCTGGAGCCTGACCCCGCTGACGGTGCCGCCGCCGCAGCGCCCCGGCGCGCACCGGCCACCGGCACCCGCCCCGCCTGCACCCGCCGGCACCTTCCTCCAGCCGCCGCCCCATCCCAGCGGCGAGCGGCCCCCCGCAATCCCGCCGGACGCTCTGCCCGCCCACGTCGCCGTGATCATGGACGGCAACGGCCGCTGGGCCCAGCAGCGCGGCCTGCCCCGGCACGAGGGCCACCGTGCCGGCGCCGACGCCGTCCGCGAGGTGGTCCACGGCGCCCTGGACATCGGCCTGCGCCACCTGACGCTCTACACCTTCTCCACCGAGAACTGGCACCGCGACCCGGAGGAGGTCGACGCGATCCTCGACCTGCTGCGCCGCGAGATGACCGAGAACCCCTTCCGCGACCTGGACGTCCGGCTGCGCTGGCACGGCCGCGCCGGCCGGCTGCCGCCCGACCTGGTCGACGTCCTCCAGCTGCGCGAGCGCACCACCCGCGCCCGCACCGGCCTGACCCTGACGATGTGCATCGACTACGGCGGCCGGGACGAGCTCACCCGCACGGCCGCCGCCCTGGTCGGCCGGGCCCGGGCCGGCCGTCTGGACCCCGGCCTCATCGCCGAGGACGACTTCGCCCGGCACCTGCCCCTGGCGGACCTGCCGGACGTGGACCTGCTGTGGCGCACGGGCGGCGAGCAGCGCGTCTCCAACTTCCTGCCCTGGCACACGGCCTACGCCGAGCTGCACTTCACCCCCGGCCTGTGGCCCGACACGGACCGCCGCGACCTCTGGCAGGCGATCACCGCCTACACCCACCGCCAGCGCCACCTCGGCGCGACCCCGGACTCGGCGGGGAAGCTCCCCCCTGCCCACGGGCCGTCGGCGGCCCGCTGCGTGGCGACCCCTGCCGCGGGCGCGGGCGACTGAACCGGGCGTCCCGTCCTGGGTCGGCATCGTGCCCCTGCCCGACGGAGCCCGCATCCTGGGCGCACATGCCGGGCCGTCAGCCTGCTCGTGCATGATCGGTGCGAGCCCCTCGACCGCCTTCAGCGCAGCGGGGAGGCGACACGCCGAGCCTTCATGAGGAGATGGCGTTGTCCATCTGGGAAGCACTGGCCGTCTTCGCGGCCGGCACAGGAGCCGGCACGATCAACACCATCGTCGGCTCCGGCACTCTGCTCACCTTCCCGGTGCTGCTCGCGACCGGGCTGCCGCCGGTCACCGCCAACGTCTCCAACGCCCTCGGCCTCGTCCCGGGCTCCATCAGCGGAGCCATCGGCTATCGCGCCGAACTGCGCGGACAGGGCCGCCGAGCACTCGTCCTCGGCCTCACCGCCCTCATCGGCGGACTCGGCGGCGCCGTCCTGCTGCTCGCTCTGCCCTCCGAGGCCTTCGACACGTTCGTCCCCGTACTGATCGCCCTGGCACTCGTCCTCGTGCTGATGCAGCCGCGCCTCGCCGACGTCGTACGGCGTCGCCGCGGGGACGCCGGCGCCACCAACCGCCCGTACGGCGGACCCGTGCTGCTGGTCGGACTGCTCCTGGCGAGTGTGTACGGCGGCTACTTCGGCGCCGCCCAGGGAGTTCTGCATCTCTCCCTGATGGGCCTGTTCCTCGACGAGGATCTGCAACGCGTCAACGCCGTCAAGAACATCCTCGGCGCGGTCGTCAACGGGGTCGCCGCCTGCGTCTTCCTCTTAGTCGCCGAGTTCGACTGGACGGCGGTCCTGCTGATCGCCGTGGGGTCCGCCCTGGGCGGGCAGATCGGCGCCAAGGTCGGCAAGCGCCTCCCGCCCTCGGCACTGCGCGCCGTCATCGTCGCCGTCGGCCTCATCGCGATCCTCCAACTCCTGCTGCGCTGAGACGCGCACGCCACGTAGGGCTCCGCAACCGTCGGGTCCACCCCCGCCGAGTGGCTGAAGGAGATCGTCGCGCTACGCGCCCACTCCCCGGTCTGGGTGAGCATCGCCTTGGTCAGCGAACAGGGCTCGGTACCGAGGCCGGGGCGGCCGGCGCGGCACGCTCCAGCGCCTCCGGATCGATCGCGTCGAGGAACACCGCCGCCGCCGGGCCGGGGTCGGGCAGGTCGGCCACCGCGACGCGGGCCATCCCGGACCACCGAGTGTCGCCGCGGTCCGCGACGTGCACAAGCGCCTCCGGGCGCTCCCCGGCGTAGTGGCTGACGGGGTACACCTTGACGGCGCTCGGGTCGATTCGCGTGCCGTCGATCTCGATGTAGCGGGTGGCGTTGCCTCGCCACTGCTTCAAGCGGTTGAAGCACCGTTCCAGCCGCCCCCGCCCCCGCGACGGCTCGGGCAGCGGCGACCTGGCGAACTCCCCTTCGCCAGCGGACAGTCCAAGGCGGCGTGTCACGACACCATGTCCCACCAAAAAAGATCATTTGAAGACACCGCCTGGTCCAGGGCCGACCTGTGCCACGCTGTGATCCGGGACGAACGGGGGCAGGAATGGCGGAGGGCACGGCCGACGGCACGGAGCGGGAAGTCACCAGGAACGACCTGTCGGGGACCGTCTTCGGGCCGGTTGTCCAAGCGGGCACGGTCAAGGGCGGCGTGCACACGCACATCCACGAGTCGGGCCTGCCGCTGGCATCGGACGTCCACGCGTTCACGCCGGCGGCGAACCCACCACGGCCTCCGTCCGGTCGACTGTGGGGCCGCGACGACGATCTGAACGAAGTCGTCCGGCTGCTCAAGGCGCCCTCGGACGGCGGCTTCGGCGTGGCGCTCGTCGGCATGCCCGGTGTGGGCAAGACCGAACTCGCCCTGCACGCTGCCCGCGCGCTGCGAGAGCGGTATCGGCTCACATGGTGGGTCAGCGCGCAGGACGGCGCGGCCGTGACCCGGAGCCTCGCAGCCCTGGCCCATCATCTGCTGCCCGGACACCGGCACTGGCGCACACCGGCGGATGCGGCCGCCTGGGCCATGGACTGGCTGCACCACCACGACGGCTGGCTGCTCGTCCTCGACAGTGTCGAGACGCCGAGTGACGTGGCCGCCGTGCTGGCCCGGATCGATCGCGGGCCGGTGGTCGTGACCACGCGGTGGGACGTGGACTGGAGGGAGTGCGGGCTGACCGCGAGGGGCGTCGAGCCCCTGCCTGCCCCCGTCGGCGCCGCGTGGCTCTCCGGGCACACGGGCCTGTACGCCGACGACGGCGCCCACCGGCTGGCGGCGGACCTGGGAGGGCTCCCGCTCGCCCTCCAGCAGGCCTCGGCCTACCTGCGCGAACAGGGTCTGTCCTACGAGAGCTATCAGCGGCTGCTCGACGCCGAGCCCGGCGAACTCCTCGACTCACCGGCATGGACGGACGTGCACCGCCGCAACACGGCGCGAAGCCTTCGCCTGAGTGTCGACGCCGTCGCTGCGCTACGTCCGAGCGCCGTCCGCCTCCTCAAGACGGCCTGCTGTTATGCGCCCGAGGCCATCCCGCTCGGCTTGCTGACGCCGGAACCTCAAACGTCGATACGCCAACGCTCCGACATCGAACTCCTGCGTTCCTATTCGTTGATCACGTCGGACCGCGGAAGCGTGAGCATCCATCAGCTCCTGCGACGGCTGCTCCGGGCGGACATGACTGTGGACGGCGGGGAAGCGGCCACGGCCTGCGAGCTGCTCAGGTCCGCCCTCCCCGTGGACCCGTTCTCGACGGTCGCCGACTGGCCGCACTGGCTCCGCCTGATCTCGCACACCGAGGCCCTGGACGCTTTCGTCGACTCGATCGGTGGTGTGCCGGAGCAAGCGGTCGCCGACCTCGCGGGAGCACTGCACGGAGTGGGGACGTTCATGCTGGCCCAGGGGTGGACCGGCCAGGCCCGTGGGTCTCTGACGCGGGCCGTCGAGCGGCGGACGACGGCACTGGGAGAGGGGCACGCCGACACCCTCGACTCCGGCCATCGTCTCGGAGAGGCGCTCCGCGCCCTCGGCAGCCTCGAGGAGGCGCTCGACGTCCACTCCGCGACGCTGGACGCCCGGCTGAGGCTGCACGGCGCGGAGCACCGGCTCACCCTGCAGACGCGGGAGGCGCTGGCCATCACCTACAAGGCCATGGGGCGAACCGACGAAGCTGTCGTCCAGCACGAGGCCATCCTGCGTGATCGTGCCGCGGCCCTCGGCGACGATCACACCGATGTGCTGTGGTCGATGCACAACCTCGCACTCACCTACAAGCAGGCAGGCCGGCTCGACGAGGCGCTGGATCTGCACCATCAGGTCCTCGAGCGCCGCACGGCCGTACTGGGGCCGGACCACCCGGACACCTTGCGGTGCCTGCACAACATCGCCAACGCCCACCACGATGCGGGGCGCTACGAGGAAGCCATCGCCGCGCAGGAGCAGAGCGTCGCGGACCGCGTGCGTGTCCTGGGGCCGGAGAACCGTGACACTCTCCGGTCCCAGTCGAATCTGGCCGACTCGTATCTCGCTGCGGGCCGGGTGTCCGAAGCCGTTGCGCTGCACGAGCGTACGCTCGCCCAGCGGGAGCGGGTACTGGGGCCGGAGGCGCCGGACACCCGCGGGTCGCGTGAGCGACTCGAAGCCGCGCGGGAACGGCAGCACTCCGCGCCTGCTCCCGACGGTTCCCCCTGAACGGTGCAGGCCCGGAACACCTCCGCGGTCCCCGGGCGGTGACCGCTCCCGGCGCGCACCCGCCCCGCGCGAGGCCGCTTCAGTGCCGCTCAGTTCCGCGCCGCAGGAGTTCCGCCCTCAGGGGCGGTCGGCGGCGGAGGCTGGGTGGTGAAGGAGAGCCCGGAGAAGTCCCGGCCCTGAAGGACTGGCCCGTACTGGTTGCCCCCGCTGACGCTGTTGCGCACGTCGCCGTCCTGCGTGAGGATCAGCCTCGCCCCCTCGTGCCACTGCCGCAAGCCGGCGTCGAAGTCGGGGTCCAGCGAGCTGCGAGCGGCGAGGGCGACGCTGAGGGCCTGTGCGCGCGCCTGATCGTCCGGTGCCTGCCCCAGGGCTGCCAACTCCGGTTCTCCGGTACTGACCTGAGGGGCATCTGCCGCGTCCCGCCCGCGCCGGAACGGCTGCCGCACCAGGGCACTCAGCCCCGCCCACGCCTGCCGGCCCAACTCGCCCCCTGCACCGCCCGCCAAGGCCGCAAGCAACCCCATCGATATCGGATCCATGCCGAGACACCCTCCGTGAGTGGATGTTCACCATGAGTAGAACGCCTCGTCGGGCGGCTCGGTTCCCGTTGAGGTCCGGCCCGTCGCTCCCTCCGCTCACCCACGGCCACCCCTCCGCCGAAAAGACCGGGCCGCCCCGAGGCCGACCGGGCTGGTCTCCATCCGTGGTGCACCTCATAGCGCGGTTGCTGGGGCATGCGACGGGCTTCGCCTGCGCTGTGTGGATGCTGCCGGGAGTGCGGGTGGGCACGGGGGACGAGAGCCTCCGCCGGGAGGCCGCCGCACTGGCCGGTGGTGCGTTGGGATGGGCCGTCGTCAGCGCGGCTGTAGGCCCACTTGCCGCTACCGCCCGCTCCCTTGTGGGCGCTCGGATTATGGTCACGAGCGTACGGGTGCTGGTGATCGACCCCTTCACCGCAGTTCTGTCCTGCTTCGCCGCCGGATGCTTGGCGGCCGTGTTCGTTCTCTTAACACCGCCCGTAGTCGGCGCCGTCAATGCGCTGCTGATCGCTCGTCTGCTCGGTGAAGCCCTCTATGTCGACGGATTCGGGTGGGCGGTGCTGTGTGCGTCGGTGACGTGGGTGGTGTCCTGGCCGCTTCGCCGACTGTCCGACAGTCATCTCGGCTCGTAACTCCCCATAGCTCAACTCGGAGTTGTCTCAAGTACCAGGCCCACATCAGGAGCGACCTGCCCAGGCGACGGCATGGCCGTTGTCTACGCCGACGCCCCCCGCGCCTGCGCCCGCGTCCGGACCGTCAGCGTGAAGGCTCGGCACGACGGCCGCTCGTTCGGCAAGATCAAGACGACCGCCGCCGGCCAGGAGAGCGTGACTCCGGCCGTCATCCAGTGGGTACGGGCCCACTACGAGGAGGCCGGCCGGCCTCAGGAGGTGGCCCACGCTCCCGCGCGATGCGAGCGGCGCCCTCCGAGCCCCTGTAGGACCCCCGGCTCTTGATCTGAGCGGGTGAACGGCGGTCGGCCCGTTGGAGTGGTGACCACCACCCCTACGTTTCCGCAGGAGAAACGGTTCTCCCCGCGTAGCGAGTTGTGGGGCGGGTGGGACTCGAACCCACGGCCGACGGATTATGAGTCCTTTGAGAATCTTGGCGGCCCTTGCGTTTCTACGCTGATCCACGGCGTTTTTGCAGGTCAGCCGCGGTGAACTGTGTCAGCTCACCCTTGCTTTTGTCGGTCCGTTCCTATCCTTGCGTCCCCAACGCGTCCCCAACGGGTTTCCTCAAGACGAAAGCGCAGGGTCAGGAGGACAAAACGGCCTGCTCGGCAGCACGCCACGACCTGGTCACGACGCGGTCCGCAGCGGACTCTCATTCGGCAGATCGTCTTCCCCGGTGAATACGAGGGCATGGTCGCGTGCCTGGTTGGCCTGGAGGCGAGGTCCGGGTGTGGGGGCATCGGTGCAGGAAGCACCGCTTCACCTGCTGCCCCCGGCGAGCCCGCCCTCAGGCCCTCGATGAGCAGGCCGAGCCCGAACTCGAAGGGGCGGGTGAAGTCCGTGCTGGTGAGCGTAGGCAGTGTGGCGCTGAGGTGGGAGTACGTGCCCGCCGTCACGGCGTCGCGTAGAACTCCCTGGTCCGCCGGTACCCCGCTTCCCCGCTGGAGGGCGGCCTGTACCTCCAAGGTGCGGCCCACGGTGAAGTTGGCCACGGCGAAGAGCGCCATCGCCGCATCGTCGTCGTGCGTCGCGCAGGGTGCCCACGAACACGTCGGCGAAGCCGAGGGTGTTGGACCCGGTTGAGTGCGAACCGGCGAAGACCCGCGCACCGTCGCGGTGGGTCACCGCGGTAACCCGGTCGGCGGACCTGCTGCGTGAGGGTCGTGGGCTCCTGCTCGACCGACCGCGCGGAGGTCCGCGACGCCGCGGCCGCGTGGACCGGACGGGTCAACACCGTCACCGTCCGCACGGACCGGGTGGACGTCGACGCGTTGCTCATCCGGCCCGACGGCTGTGTCGCCTGGGCCTTGCCCACCGGGCGGGACCTCGACGCCACCACGCTGGTGCGTGCTCTGAGCACATGGTTCGGCCAACCCGCCTGAGCACCGCATTAACAGTCGTCTCAGGTTCGCTCCGTAGGAAGTAGGCATCCAGATAAGCGATGCAACCGTATGTAGGAGGCCAGTGATGGCAGTCAACGCAGCGCCGTCCGGGGAAGCGCCGGCCGGTCGGTTGGCAGGCCGGTGGGTGCCGTGGTTGGTGATTGGCTTGTGGCTGGTGCTGGCGGCGGGCATGGTGCCGCTGAGCGGAAAGTTGAGCTCGGTCACCACCGACAGCGCCGTAGACACCCTGCCGGCCAGTGCCGAGTCCACCAAGGTGGCGGTGCTGGACGACCGCCTCCCCGGTGGTGACAGCAACACGTTCGTCTTCGTGTACCACCGCGCCGGCGGCATGACCGACGCCGACCGCGCGACGGTCGAGCGCCACTACAACACCCTTGCCAAGCGGTACCCGCCGAAGGCGACGGCGGCGGCCGGCGAGGACGACGAGGGCTCACCGACGAGCCCCTCCACCGACCGCAAGGCGATGATGTTCACCCTCGATGTGAGCACGGCCTACGGCGCACCGGAGGACATCGTCGGCCCGTTGCGTGACGCCGCGAAGGACCGCCCCTCCGGCCTGCAACTCGACGTCACCGGCCCGGGCGCGATCGACGGCGACATGGACGCCGTCTTCGACGGCATCGACGTGCAGGTCCTCCTCACCACCATCGTCGTCGTCACGCTCCTGCTCATCCTCACCTACCGCAGCCCGGTGTTGTGGATCATCCCGCTGGTGGCCGTCGGCGCGGCCGCACTGACCGCGATGGGGACCGTCTACCTGCTCGTCAAGGGCTTCGGCATCGTGGTCAACGACCAGAACTCCGCGCTGTTGACGATCCTGGTATTCGGCGTCGGCACGGACTACGCGCTGTTGCTCATCGCTCGATACCGTGAGGCACTGCACCACCATGAGAACGTCCGGGTCGCGATGGTCCACGCGCTACGCGGCGCGGCGCCGGCCATCGTCGCGTCCGCGGCCACCGTGGTCGCCGGCCTGCTCTGCCTGCTCGTCGCGGACCTGAACAGCACCAGCGGGTTGGGCCCGATCGGTGCGGCCGGCATCCTCTGCGCGCTGGTGGCCATGCTGACGCTGTTCCCGGCGGTGCTCGTGGTGCTCGGCAGGCGGATCTTCTGGCCGGCCATCCCGCGGTTCAGCACGGCCGTGGAGGAGAAGCCGGGGCTGTGGGGACGGCTCGGCACCGCCATCAGCCGCCGCCGGTGGGTGGCGACGCTCGGCTCGCTCGGAGTCCTCGGCGTGCTCGCCATCGGGCTGGCGGGCAACACCGGCGCCCTGCGGGAGCAGGACCAGTTCCTGTCGGCGCCGGAGTCGGTCACCGGCTTCACCGTTCTTCGCCAGCACTTCCCGGAGCTCGGCGGCCAGCCGATGACGATCTTCACGCGGCCGGCGCACCAGGAGCGGGTGCTCGACATCGTCAAGGACACTCGCGGTGTGGCCCTGGCCATCCCGGAGCAGACCAGCGGTGGCTGGGCCAACATCTCCGTGTTTCCGAAGGACGCGCCGGACACCGTCGCGGAGTACGACACGATCAAGCGGGTGCGCACCGCCGTGCACGCGGTGAGCGGGGCGGAGGCGATCGTCGGCGGGCCGAGTGCGGAGAACCTCGACACCGAGGTGACCACCAGCCGCGACGAGAAGCTGGTGGTCCCGCTGGTGCTCGCCGTCGTCCTGATCGTCCTCGGGCTGCTGCTGCGCGCGATCCTGGCCCCGCTGGTCCTGATGGCCACTGTGATCGTCTCATTCGCCGCAGCCTTCGGCGGCAGCGTGTTCGTCTTCGACACGATCCTCGGGTTCGAGGGTGTCGACTATTCGGTGCCGCTGCTGGCATTCCTGTTCCTGGTGGCGCTCGGCGTCGACTACAACATCTTCCTGGCCAGCCGGGCCCGGGAGGAGACCGTGCGTCTCGGCACCAGAGAGGGCATGCTCAAAGCCCTCTCGGCTACCGGCGGCGTCATCACCTCGGCAGGCCTGGTCCTGGCGGCCACGTTCGCGGTCCTCGCCACACTTCCGCTGGTGATGCTGATCGAGGTCGGGTTCCTGGTGGCCTTCGGCGTGCTGCTCGACGCCCTGCTGGTGCGGTCGATCCTGGTGCCCGCCCTCACCTTGCTGATCGGCCGGCGGATGTGGTGGCCGAGCCGGCTGTCCCGGCCGGCGGCGGAGCTGCCGGACGGTCAACAGCCGCTCGCCGACGACGAGGAGCCCGCGCTGCAACGGTGAGCGCGGCGGCACGGACGAGATCCGGGACGGGCACCAGGCCCGTCCCGGCCTTTTTATGGGCCCGACGGTCGCCGCCCTCTGGTCCTGCGCCACACGCCAGGGCTGGGGTCGGCGCATCGCGGTGTCCTGCCCCGACGGTGAGCCGCGCGGGGCCATGCCCGAGGGCCGCCGCCCCTTGTCCTGCGCCGCAGGGCGGGTCAGCACGCCGCGGTGTCCTCCCCGGCGGTGAGCCGCGCGATCGGGGCGGGCGGGGCCGCCGCCGGAAGGTCGACCCGAAGCAGCGCGCCACCGCGTGCGGAGCGGGCGACGGTGGCCCGGCCGCCGTGGGCGTCGACGACCCGCTGCACGATCGACAGCCCCAGACCGGATCCCGGCAACGCCCGGGCGCTGTCGGCACGGTAGAACCGGTCGAACACCCGCGGTACGTCGACGGCGTCGATGCCCGGCCCCGCGTCGTCGACCTCGAGCACCGCCGACGTGCCCTCGGCACGGAGCCGGACCTGGACCGGCTGGTCCTCGGGGGACCACTTGCCGGCGTTGTCGATGAGGTTGAGCACCGCCCGCTGGAGCGCAGCGGGACGCCCGCTCACCCACACGGAGGTCACGTCGAGCGCGACCTCGATGTCGGGCACGCGGGAACGCGCCCGGGTCGCGGCGGCCACCACCACGTCGGCGAGGTCGAGCACCTCGGTGCTCTCGTCGCTGACGTCACCGCGCGCCAGGTCGGTCAGCTCGGCGACAAGGGTGCTCAACTCGGCCACCTGGGCGCCCAGATCGTTGAGCAGCCGGGTCCGGCTCTCCGCCGGCAGGGCGCTGTCCAGGGTGCCGCTCCGATCGAGCCGGATCAGCAGCTCGGCGTTGAGGCGCAGGCTGGTGAGCGGGGTCTTGAGCTCGTGGGCGGCGTCCTCGGCGAGCAGTCGCTGGGCCCGCCGGGAGTCCCGGAGCGCGGCGAGCATGTCGTTGATCGACTGGATCAGCCGCCGGATCTCCCCACCGCCCTCATCCGGGATGTCGGCGTCGAGATCCCGGGTGTGCGCGACACGTACCGCGGCGGCGGTCAGCCGGTCGATCGGTGCCAGCCCGGTCCGCGCCACGGTCCGCCCGACAAGGGCGCCGCCGATCACGCAGAGCAGCCCGATCAGCAGCATGCCGAACCCGAACTGGTTGATCGGGCTGTCGTCGGCGACCTGGGCCACCTGGACCGCGCCGTCGCCTGCCCGCAGCGTGTAGATGAGGTAGCCGTCGTCGTCGCTGTCGTTGGATTCCATCAGGTCGGCCGACGCGCCCTGCGCCACGCGCCCGGCGTGCTCGCTGACGGGGGGCAGCGAGGGTTGGCCGGCCGGCGTCCGGGTCGAGCCGTCGGGCAGGATGACCCGCACCAGCCGACCGGTTCCGGGATACGGCGGTAGCTGGACCTGCGCCAGACCGGCGCGCTGCGCGTTCGTCGCCAGGACGCGGGAGTCGGCGCGTAGCTGATTCTCGGCGGTGTCCTGCAGCTCCCAGTCCAGTAGTTCGCTGGCCACCTGGAAGGCCACGAACACGCTGACCGCGATGGCCGTCGCCGCGATCACCGTCAGCCTGGTCCGCAGGGACCGCCGGCGCCACCATCGGGTCAGCCGGCGCGGTTCCCGGCCGGCGGGCCTGCTCACGGAGGAGTCTCCCGCAACGTGTATCCCAGGCCGCGCAGCGTGTAGATCAATCGCGGCTCACCCTCGGCCTCCATCTTGCGGCGCAGGTAGCTCACGTATACCTGGAGGTTGTTGGCGGTGGCGCTCATGTCGAAGCCCCAGATCGCCTCGAACAGCGCGTCGCGGGTCAGGACCCGGGTCGCGTTGCTCATGAGGACCTGCAGGAGGGAGAACTCGGTCCGGGTCAGGCGCAGCGGCCGCCCGCCCCGCCACGCCTGGAACCTGTCGGGATCGAGCCGGACGTCGGCGAACGACAGGATCTGCGACTCCCCGTCGGTCGGCGTGCGCCGGCGTAGCAGGGCCCGCACCCGGGCCAGTAACTCCTCGGTGGCGAACGGCTTGGGCAGGTAGTCGTCGGCGCCCGCGTCCAGCCCCGTGACCCGGTCGGAGACCTGGTCACGGGCGGTCAGCATCAGCACCGGCAGATCCCGACCCGCGGCCCGCAACCGCCGGCAGGTCTCCAACCCGCCGAGGCGGGGCATCATCACGTCGAGGATCAGCAGATCCAGCGTGTCGCCGTCGGCCCCACCGACCCCGTCGAGCACGGCGAGACCGTTGGCGACGGTGCTGGTGTCGTAACCCTCGACCTGGAGCACCCGCTCCAGCGACTCACGGATGGCCGCTTCATCATC
This sequence comes from Streptomyces qaidamensis, assembly GCF_001611795.1. Classification (NCBI taxonomy): domain Bacteria; kingdom Bacillati; phylum Actinomycetota; class Actinomycetes; order Kitasatosporales; family Streptomycetaceae; genus Streptomyces; species Streptomyces qaidamensis. The sequence goes on from NZ_CP015098.1 coordinate 2,936,770, forward strand.
CGCGATCATGATCCGCACGCCGACCCGCCCCCTTCCAGTCGGTTTTTTTGCGGCTCATTGTCCCCGATCAACCTGAGGCCAGGATTAGAGCGTCGCTGGGGACCGCGTTCTTACGGATACCTAAGAGGGCGATATGAGGTCCGGTAGGTTATTTGTCGTCTCCTGAACGTGTGGGACTGCGGCATCTCAGCCGGTCGGCGGGCTCGGGCGTGCTGGGCTGGACAGCCCTGAGTGAGCGCAAGCCCTACAAGACCGACCTGTCCGACGGGCAGTGGGCGCTGATCAAGTCGGTGATCACCGCATGGAAGGCCGCACACCCCTCGATCAGCGGCCATCAGGGCCGGTACGGGAGCAGGCGCGGCGGAAGGCGGACCCGAGCCTGGTCGTGCTCGACACCCAAAGCGTGCACGCCGCGGCCGGGTGATCGCTTCGTTGCCGTACTTCGATGAGCACGCGACGGTCATTGCGGCGCGGGTCGACGACGTCTGACGCAGTCTGGGCGAGGCACTGGACCGATCCTTCTCGTGTCCCGGCATGGCCGAGTACGCGAGACTGGTGGGATCCGCGGACTGCACAGCGTCTGGGCCACGGCCCCTTGCCGTTTTCCCGGCCTGGCCGGCGGCATCTACCGACGGCTCGCCATCGGGACGGACGGGCACGTGGTTGGCATGCGGCGCTTCCTCTCAGCAATCCGCCACCGATCCGAGTAACGCGTACACGATCCCGGTCCGGTCTCTATAGAGGAGCTACACCCAATGGAGCCCGCCAACCATGCCGCGCCCGGAGGCGAACCTCGCCGACGAGACCCATCGCACACACTTTCATGATCCCCGTGTCCCCACAGTGTCCCCACATCGCTGCCTTGCCGCAGAATGGGGCACCTGGCACGACCCGCACTGACAGTGGAAACGGCGCATACGCGCAGGTCACAGGACTGTTGGCTACCGCAGATCTCCTGGCCTTCGAACTCGCGAGCAGCGGATTCAGTCCGTTGAGCGAGAGTTGACGCTCCGACACCTCACGAGGAACGTTTCCGCAGGTCAGAGGCCTGCACAGGTGGGGCGGGTGGGACTCGAACCCACGGCCGACGGATTATGAGTCCGCTGCTCTAACCGGCTGAGCTACCGCCCCATAGCGGCGTGTCGCGTACACGTGTGCGCGCCGTCTGCCGCAGCATAGCCGCTCATACGATCTCCTGCTTCGGCTGGGCGGCTTCGCACGGCCTACATGACCTTGAGGACTGCGCCGGGTACCGCGCGGTTCCCGGGACAACGGATCGGACATGAAAAAGGACCCCTGAGAGGGGTCCTCGTTCAACCTGCTCCCCCGACTGGACTCGAACCAGTAACCTGCCGGTTAACAGCCGGCTGCTCTGCCAATTGAGCTACGGAGGACCGAGCTCCCCGGACTGGACTCGAACCAGTAACCTGCCGGTTAACAGCCGGCTGCTCTGCCAATTGAGCTACCGAGGAAGGTCTCGTTTTGCATCGAACGTACCTACCTGGGTATCCGCCAGGGGGCGCGCGTTCGCTGCGACACATACATTAGCGCAAGCAGGGGGGTGCTCCGCCAATCGGTACTCCCCGGCGCCGACGCCGCACTGGAGACCTACGCAAGGAAAGGGTGGCCGCCATGCGTTACCGGCTCACGTTCGTCGCCGGAGTCGTCCTGGGTTACGTGCTGGGCACGAGGGCCGGGCGCGAGCGCTACGAGCAGCTGAAGAAGTCAGCCCGGCAGTTCGCTCAGAACCCCGCGGTCCGCAACACCGCCGAGACGGCGGCCCACCAGGGCCGTGAGTTCGCGGGCAAGGCGTACCACGTGGTGAGCGACAAGGTCGGCGACCGAGTCCCCGACTCGGTGGCGGACCGGGTCCGTCACCTCCGCGACCGAGCCACCCACAACGGCGGCGAGGACGACTGGGGCACGACCAACACGTAACAGTTCCTTCTCGCGCCGGGTGCGGGCACGTCTCTCAGGGGCGCGGGAAACCGCGCGACCAGCCACGACGAACCCCGCACCCGCGCACCGGCGTCAAGATCCACGGCGCCCACGGCTCAACCCGAGCGGAGCGTACGGCAGAATTTTGGCCATGGGGATAGTCGCCGGGTTGGACAGTTCACCCGATTTCACTCGTATCGTCGTCTGTGACTCGGACACCGGAGCCGTGCTCAGGCAGGGATATGCACCGCATCCGGTGGAGAGCCCCGCGGGCGGCGGCCGGCCGTCGGACGTCGATCCGCAGGCGTGGCTGCTCTCTCTGGGCGAGGCCGCGGGCGGTGGGCTGCTCGAAGGTGTGCAGGCGATCGGTGTCTCGGCCCAGCAGAACGCCGTCGTGCCGCTGGACGCGCAGGGCAACACCGTGCGGCCGGCGATGGTCGGCGGCGACAAGCGGACGCAGGTCGCCGCGGCCGACCTGGTCGACGCGCTCGGCGGGCGTGAGGCGTGGGCGCAGGCCGTGGGCTGTGTACCGCAGGCCGCGCAGCCCGTCACGAAGCTGCGCTGGATGGCCCGGACCGAGCCGGAGAACGCGCAGCGCACCGCGATCCTCCTCCAGGCGCACGACTGGCTGGTGTGGCAACTGCTGGGCCGGCCGGTCAGGAGGACCACCGACCGGGGCGGGGCGTCCGGCACCGGCTACTGGTCGGCGGCGACCGGCGGCTACCGGCCCGACCTCGTGGAGCTGGCGCTCGGGCACCAGGTGATGCTGCCGGAGGTGATCGGTCCGGCGGACGCGGCCGGTACGACGCCGGAGGGGCTGCTGATCTCCGTCGGCACCGGCGAGACCATGGCGGCGGCGTTCGGTCTCGGCATCGGCCTCGGCGACGCGGTGGTGTCGCTGGGCGCGTCCGGGTCCGTGATGGCCGTGCACCCCGAGGCCCTGGTCGACGGGTCGGGCATGATCACCGCGCTCGCGGACGCGACCGGCATGCACCTGCCCGTCGTCACCACGCTGAACGCCGTACGGACCCTGCGCGGGGCCGCCGAGCTGCTGGGGCTGCCCGATCTGGAGAGCCTGTCCGACCTCGCGATGAAGTCGACGCCCGGGTCGCACGGGCTGGTGCTGCTTCCCTATCTGGAGGGCGAGCGGACGCCGAACCTGCCGCACACGGCCGGGACCCTGGCCGGGCTGCGGCGCGAGTCGATGAAGGCGGAGCACCTGGCGCGGGCCGCGTTCGAGGGGATGCTGTGCGGGCTCGCGGACGCGCTGGACGTGCTGCGCGGCCGGGGCGTGGACGTGCGGCGCGTGTTCCTGCTCGGGCAGGCCGCCGAACTGCCCGCCGTGCAGGCGGCGGCGCCCATGCTGTTCGGGACGCAGGTCGTGGTGCCGCAGCCGGCGGACTACGCGGCGATCGGCGCCGCCCGTCAGGCGGCCTGGGCGCTCGGGGCGTCGCAGGGCACGCTCGACGTGCGGAACCCGCCGGTCTGGCAGGGCGCGGTGGCGCAGGTGCTGGACCCCGGGGACGAACTGGCCGTGGGGCAGGCGGTGCGGCAGCAGTTCGTCGCGGTGCGGGAGCAGACGCATCCCGGAGCCCTCTGACCTTTGACCGCCTGTTGGGTTAATTCGGTTGAGGTAACACCGGTGGAGTGTTCGACGATAGGGGCCAGGGGCAACCAACCGCTCCGTCGCCCACTCCGAGAGAAGCAGCGTGCTCATACGACTCCTGCGGACCTATCTCAGGCCCTACAAGAGACCCATCGCCCTGCTGGTGCTGCTGCAGTTCCTGCAGACCTGCGCCACGCTCTACCTGCCCACGCTGAACGCCGACATCATCGACCAGGGCGTCGTGAACGGCGACACCGGCTACATCCTGGGCTACGGCGGTCTGATGATCGGCATCTCGCTGGTCCAGGTCGTGTGCAACATCGGTGCCGTGTACTACGGCGCCCGTACGGCCTCGGCGCTGGGACGGGACGTGCGCGGTGCCGTGTTCGACCGTGTGCAGTCGTTCTCCGCGCGTGAGGTGGGCCACTTCGGGGCGCCGTCGCTGATCACGCGGACGACGAACGACGTCCAGCAGGTGCAGATGCTGGCGCTGATGACGTTCACCCTGGTGGTGTCGGCGCCGATCATGTGCGCGGGCGGCATCGTGCTCGCGCTCGGTCTGGACGTGCCGCTGTCCGGGGTGCTGGTGGCGGTCGTGCCGGTGCTGGGCATCTGCGTGACGCTGATCGTGCGGCGGCTGCGGCCGCTGTTCCGGGCGATGCAGGAGCGGCTGGACTCGGTGAACCGGGTGCTGCGCGAGCAGATCACCGGCAACCGCGTGATCCGCGCCTTCGTCCGCGACGAGTACGAGCAGCAGCGCTTCCGGAAGGCCAACACCGATCTCACGGACTTCGCGCTGGGCACCGGCAACCTGCTCGCGCTGATGTTCCCGATCGTCATGACGGTGGTGAACCTGTCGTCGATCGCCGTGGTGTGGTTCGGAGCGCACCGGATCGACAGCGGCGGGATGCAGATCGGTGACCTGACCGCGTTCCTGGCCTATCTGATGCAGATCGTCATGTCCGTGATGATGGCCACCTTCATGTTCATGATGGTGCCGCGCGCGGAGGTCTGCGCCGAGCGCATCCAGGAGGTGCTGGACACCTCCTCCAGTGTCGTGCCGCCGTCGGCGCCGGTGCGGGAGCTGCGCCGGCACGGGCATCTGGAGCTGCGCGGGGCGGGCTTCCGCTACCCGGGTGCCGAGGAGCCGGTGCTGCGCGCCGTCGACCTGGTGGCCCGGCCGGGTGAGACGACGGCCGTCATCGGCTCGACCGGCAGCGGCAAGTCCACCCTGCTCGGGCTGGTGCCGCGGCTGTTCGACGCGACCGACGGGCAGGTGCTCGTCGACGGTGTCGAGGTCGCGGAGATCGATCCGAAGCTGCTCGCGAGGACCGTCGGGCTCGTGCCGCAGAAGCCGTACCTGTTCGCGGGGACCGTGGCGACCAACCTGCGCTACGGCAATCCGGACGCCACCGACGAGGAGTTGTGGCACGCGCTGGAGGTGGCGCAGGCCAAGGACTTCGTGGAGCGGCTGGAGGGCGGTCTCGACTCGCCGATCGCACAGGGCGGGACGAACGTCTCCGGCGGGCAGCGGCAGCGGCTCGCGATCGCCCGGACGCTGGTGCAGCGGCCCGAGATCTACCTCTTCGACGACTCCTTCTCCGCGCTCGACTACGCCACGGACGCCGCCCTGCGGGCCGCGCTCACCCAGGAGACCGCCGAGGCGACCGTGGTGATCGTCGCCCAGCGGGTGGCGACCATCCGGGACGCCGACCGGATCGTCGTCCTCGACGAGGGCCGGGTCGTCGGCACCGGGCGGCACCACGAGCTGATGGCGGACAACGAGACCTACCGGGAGATCGTGCTCTCCCAGCTCACGGAAGCGGAGGCTGCCTGATGGCGGGGCCCATGGGGCGGATGATGGCGGGGGGCGGCCCCGACCAGCGCTCGCTGGACTTCAAGGGATCCGGCAAACGGCTCGTCGCACGGTTCCGGCCGGAGCGCGCGACCATCTGCGTGCTGCTGCTGTGCGTGGTGCTCAGCGTCGGCCTCAACGTCGTCGGGCCGAAGATCCTCGGCAAGGCGACCGACCTGGTCTTCGCGGGCCTCGTCGGACGGGGCATGCCGCAGGGGGCGAGCAAGGAGCAGGTCCTCGACTCCATGCGGCAGCGCGGGGACGGAGACGTCGCCGACATGCTGCGCAGCACCGACTTCACTCCCGGCGAGGGCATCGACTTCACGGCCGTGGGGCATGTGCTGCTGATCGCGCTGGTCGTGTTCACGGTGGCGGGGCTGCTGATGGCGGTGGCGACGCGGCTGGTGAACCGGGCCGTGAACCGGACCATGTTCCGGATGCGCGAGGACGTCCAGACGAAGCTGTCGCGGCTGCCGCTGTCGTACTTCGACAAGCGCCAGCGCGGTGAGGTGCTGTCCCGGGCGACGAACGACATCGACAACATCGGGCAGACGCTCCAGCAGTCGATGGGGCAGCTCATCAACTCGGTGCTGACCATCATCGGCGTCCTCGCGATGATGTTCTACGTCTCCTGGATCCTCGCGCTGGTCGCGCTGGTGACCGTGCCGCTGTCGTTCGTCGTGGCCACGCGGGTGGGCAAGCGGTCGCAGCCGCACTTCGTGCAGCAGTGGCGCTCGACGGGGCAGTTGAACGCGCACATCGAGGAGATGTACACCGGGCACGCTCTGGTGAAGGTGTTCGGGCGTCAGGAGGAGTCGGCGCAGCAGTTCGCCGAGCAGAACGACGCGCTGTACGAGGCGGGATTCAAGGCGCAGTTCAACAGCGGGGTGATGCAGCCGCTGATGATGTTCGTGTCGAACCTCAACTACGTGCTGGTGGCGGTGGTGGGCGGGCTGCGGGTCGCCTCGGGCTCACTGTCGATCGGTGATGTGCAGGCCTTCATCCAGTACTCGCGGCAGTTCTCCATGCCACTGACGCAGGTCGCCTCCATGGCGAACCTGGTGCAGTCGGGCGTCGCCTCCGCGGAGCGGGTCTTCGAGCTGCTCGACGCAGAGGAGCAGAGTGCCGATCCGGTGCCGGGCGTGCGGCCCGAGGAGCTGCGGGGGCTGGTGGCGCTGGAGCGCGTGGCGTTCCGCTACGACCCCGACAAGCCGCTCATCGAGGACCTGTCGCTCAAGGTCGAGCCCGGGCAGACGGTGGCCATCGTCGGACCGACGGGCGCCGGCAAGACGACGCTGGTGAACCTGCTGATGCGGTTCTACGACGTCACCGGCGGGCGCATCACCCTCGACGGGGTCGACATCGCGCGGATGTCCCGGGACGAACTGCGCGCCGGGATCGGCATGGTGCTGCAGGACACCTGGCTGTTCGGCGGCACGATCGCGGAGAACATCGCGTACGGCGCGTCCCGGGAGGTCACCCGCGGGGAGATCGAGGAAGCGGCCCGGGCGGCGCACGCGGACCGGTTCGTCCGGACGCTGCCGGACGGGTACGACACGGTGATCGACGACGAGGGGGCGGGGGTCAGCGCGGGTGAGAAGCAGCTCATCACCATCGCCCGGGCGTTCCTGTCCGACCCGGTGATCCTGGTGCTGGACGAGGCGACGAGCTCGGTCGACACGCGGACGGAGGTGCTGATCCAGAAGGCCATGGCGAAACTCGCGCACGGGCGTACGTCGTTCGTCATCGCCCACCGGCTGTCGACGATCCGGGACGCGGACGCGATTCTCGTGATGGAGAACGGGTCGATCGTGGAGCAGGGGGCGCACGAGGAGCTGCTGGCGGCGGGCGGGGCCTATGCGCGGCTGTACCAGGCACAGTTCGCGCAGGCGGTGGCCGAGGTCGACTGAGTCGCGATCCGGGGGTGCCGCGTGGGTCGCGGGGCGGCTGCGAGCCGGGGGGCCGGTCGCGCAGTTCCCCGCGCCCCTCGGGTCGGAGCGCGGACCGGCGTCAGTCCAGATAGCCCCTCAGCTGATCGGCAAAGGCGTGGTCCCGCAGCTTGTTGAGGGTCTTCGACTCGATCTGCCGTATCCGTTCCCGCGTCACACCGAAGATGCGGCCTATCTCCTCCAGGGTGCGCGGGCGGCCGTCCGCCAGCCCGTAGCGGAGCTGCACCACCTTCCGCTCCCGCTCCCCCAGCGTCGACAGGACCGCCTCCAGATGCTCCCTGAGCAGCAGGAACGCCGCCGACTCGACGGGCGATGCCGCGTCGCCGTCCTCGATCAGATCACCGAGGGCGACGTCGTCCTCCTCGCCGACGGGCGCGTGCAGGGACACCGGCTCCTGGGCGAGGCGCAGAACCTCGCTGACCCGCTCCGGCGCGAGGTCCAGGTGGGCCGCGACCTCCTCCGGCGTCGGCTCGTAGCCCCGCTCCTGGAGCATGCGCCGCTGGACGCGGACGACCCGGTTGATGAGCTCCACCACGTGGACCGGGACCCGTATCGTGCGGGCCTGGTCGGCCAGGGCGCGGGACATGGCCTGGCGGATCCACCACGTGGCGTACGTGGAGAACTTGTAGCCGCGGGCGTAGTCGAACTTCTCGACGGCCCTGATGAGGCCGAGGTTGCCCTCCTGGACGAGGTCCAGCATCGTCAGACCACGGCCGACGTAGCGCTTGGCCACCGACACGACCAGGCGCAGGTTCGCCTCGATGAGACGGCGCTTGGCCATGCGGCCCATCACGACGAGCCGGTCCAGGTCCACGGCGAGCTGGCTGTCCAGGTCGGGGGTGAGCCGCAGCTTCTCCTCGGCGAACAGGCCGGCCTCGACACGGCGGGCGAGTTCGACCTCCTCCGCGGCGGTCAGCAGGGGGATGCGGCCGATCTCCCGCAGGTACTGGCGGAACAGGTCCGAGGAGGGGCTTCCGGTCTCGGTGCGCAGGGGCGGCGGTTCGACGGCTTCGGGGACCTCGGCCGGCTCCACGGCACCGGCGGGCGGCTCCTCCGGCTCCGGTTCCGCCTCGGGGTGGTGCGCGGCGCGGCTCTGCGCCGGGACCGCGGACAGGGCGTCGGCCTCCGCGTCCGGCGCGGTCCCGTCGGCGCCGGGGGCGGCACCGGCGTCGGTCTGGGTGAGGGTCTGGGTCTGCACGGGGGCGACCTCCAGGATGATCGCTGCCAGGGGGTACGGCAGCGGTACTTCGGGGGCGGAGTCGACGGCCTCGCCGCTTTCCGTCCCGTACGGGATGAGCGGAACCACGGGGGTCTGGGACCCGTCGGTGACGGATCGGCCGCGCTCCGAGGACTCAGGCACCGGAACCCAGTGTGGGGTAAGACACATCGTCGCCACGAGGGGCGTGCGATGACTTTTTGCTGCCGGTCCGTGACCGCGCGGTCGCCCCTCGTGGGAAACCCGGATGCCTCATGCGCCGCCGGTCTGCGACGATCATCCGATGTCCGCTTCCCTGTACGAGTCGCATGTGACGGTCCGCTGCGCCGGCCCCGACGAGGTCGCCCGGCTGCGCCGCTGGGCGGCGGCGGGCGGGTTCAAGCTCACGCACATCGTGCTGGCCAGGGGCCGGATGCGCGACCAGCCGATGCTCACCCTGTGCGGTTCCGCGTCGTATGCCGAGGAGTTCCGACGGGCGCGGGAGGTGACCGCGCGCCTGCGGGCGGACGGCTTCGAACCTGTGCGCGTGAAGATCGAGTCGTCGCCGTGGGCGCCTGAGGTGCCGCGTCGGCCCTGCGCGGACGGACGGTACTTCGAGCACCATGTGAAGCTGCTGCTCGCTCCGGACGCGGACCTCGCGCGACTTACCGCCCGCGTGCTCCCGCACGGCGCCCATCTGTCGTGGAACGCCCGGCGGGTCCGTGCGGGCGCACGGCACGAGCGGTTCGTGACCCAGCGGTGCCGCGGGGTGGACGCCGAGGGCGCGGGCCGGGAGCTGGAACGGCTGCTCACCGAGTTGGGCGGATACGAAGTGCTGGGCGTGGAGCGTGAGTTCGTCCTGCACGACAGTGATGTGTCGATGGACGACGGATGGCTCGGGGAGCCGGTGGGGGTGTCGGGATGAAACAGTCGTGGCAGGGTTTCGGCTGGGCGAACACGGAGATTCCCCGTGAGCCCCTGGACGACGCCACCCGCAAGGCCCAGCAGCTGCCGAAGTCGCTCCGGCCGGTGCCGGGGGACGACGTGGTGCAGCTCCCGGTCTTCGACCCGGCCCTGAAGCACTACCAGAACGCCTACCGCGCCACCGACCCGCGCTTCGCCGACCCGACTCGGGGTGAGGCATGGCGAGCGGCCCGCCGCCGGGCCCTGCACCTGGTGCTGGCCGCGATCGCCGACTCGGAGTGGGTGGACTCGCTGGTACTGCGGGGCAGCGTGCTGATGTCGGTGTGGTTCGGCGGCGCCGCCCGCGAACCCGGGGACCTGGACTTCGTCGTCGTACCGCCGGCCTGGCGGATCGACGACGGGCGTACGGACCGGATGCTGACCGGGATCGCAGAGGCCGCACAGACGCTGGCCGACGCCCGCGGGCGCGAGGTCGGGATCTCGGCCCGGGGCGCGGTGGCCGAGGACATCTGGAGCTACGAGCGGGTGCCGGGCCGTCGGATGCTGCTGCCCTGGAGCGCGCCGGGGCTGCCCGGCGGGCACGTCCAGCTCGACTTCGTCTTCAACGAGCGGTTGCCCGAGGAACCCGAGCCGGTCGAGCTGCCGGGCGGCGCGATCGTGCAGGCCGCGACGCCGGAGCTGTCGCTGGCGTGGAAGCTGATGTGGTTGATCAACGACACGTACGCGCAGGGCAAGGACCTGTACGACGCCGTGCTCCTGGCCGAGCGGCATCCGCTGCGCCGGGAGCTGCTGCACGAGGTGTTCCGGCTGTCCGGCGAGTGGCCGTACCCGTACCGCGAGAAGATCGTCCTGGAGCACGTGGTGGAGGCGGTCGGGTATGTGGAGTGGAACCACTTCGTCACGGAGTATCCGCAGTTCAGGAACGACGAGCGGGCGTTCGCCGACCGGTTGGTGCGGGCCGTGACCCCGACGTTCGAGGAGAGCGGGGCCTGACCCGGCCTACAGCGCCGCGGCGCCGTGCTCTCGCAGGGTCTGGTCGTACTGCTGGAGGACCCACAGCTCGTTCTGCACGGCGGCGAGCTGCGCCGGGTCGCCGTGGGTGCCGAGGCGGGTGAGGCGGCCGGTGATGTCGCGGATACGGCGCTCGACGGCCCGGCGGCGGACCGTCACCAACTGGGCGCCCGCGTACACCTCGTCGACCCCCTTCACGCCCTTGTGCAGCATGATCGCCTCGACGGCCAGTTCCGTCACCATCGCGCGGACCGCGTCGTCCGGGGCGGCCTCACGGACCCTGACCAGGTAGTCCTGGGGGTCGGCCACGCCCGGTTCGGCGCCGCCCGCGTCGAGGATGGCCTGGCGGACGGCGGCGTAGGGCGGGGCGGTGAATTCGTCCACGCCGTACGCGTCGAAGGCCGGGGAGACCAACTCGGGGCGCTGTAGGGCCAGTTTGAGCAGCTCCCGCTCGGTGGCGAAGACCGGGTTGCGGAGGTTGAGGGCCGGGCCGCGGGGGGTGGCGGACTGCGGCGGGCCGGCGTACTGCTGCCCCTGGTGGTGCCGCTCAGGGGCGGGGCCCTTGCCGCCGCGGTCGCGGGCCCAGCGGGCCAGCTGGGCCACCCGCTTGACCACGAACTGGGTGTCGAGGATGCCGAGCATCCCGGCGAGCTGGACGGCGACCTCGTGCTGGGCGCCGCTGTTCTTGATGCGGGCGACGATCGGGGCGGCCTCGTCCAGCGCGGACGCGCGGCCCGCCGGGGTGTCGAGGTCGTAGCGGCTCACGATCTGGCGCAGCGCGAACTCGAAGAGCGGGGTGCGGGGTTCGACGAGGTCGGCGACGGCTTCGTCGCCCTTGGCGAGGCGCAGGTCACAGGGGTCCATGCCGTCGGGGGCGATGGCGATGTACGTCTCGGCGGCGAACTTCTGGTCGTCCTCGAAGGCGCGCAGGGCCGCCTTCTGGCCGGCGGCGTCGCCGTCGAAGGTGAAGATGACCCGGGCCGAGCCGTTGTCCATGAGCAGGCGGCGCAGGATCTTGATGTGGTCGCCGCCGAAGGCGGTGCCACAGGTGGCGATGGCGGTCGTCACACCGGCGAGGTGGCAGGCCATGACGTCCGTGTAGCCCTCGACGACGACCGCGCGGGACGCCTTGGCGATGTCCTTCTTCGCCAGGTCGATGCCGTAGAGGACCTGCGACTTCCGGTAGATCGCCGTATCGGGCGTGTTCAGGTACTTGGGGCCGTTGTCCGCCTCGTAGAGCTTGCGGGCGCCGAAGCCGACGACGTCGCCGCCGATGTCGCGGATGGGCCACATCAGGCGGCCGCGGAAGCGGTCGATGGGGCCGCGGCGGCCCTCCTGGGAGAGGCCGGAGAGGATCAGTTCCTTGTCGGTGAAGCCCTTGCCGCGCAGGAAGCGCGTGAGGTGGTCCCAGCCCTGGGGGCTGTAGCCGACGGAGAAGTGCTGGGCGGCGGCCTGGTCGAAGCCGCGTTCGGCGAGGAACTGGCGGCCGGTGTCGGCCTCCGGGCTGGTCGCGAGCTGTTCCACGTACCAGTCGGCGGCGATCTTGTGGGCCTCGACCAGGCGGATCCGCTCGCCGCGCTGGTGGGAGGGGTTGTAGCCGCCCTCCTCGTAGCGCAGGGTGATGCCCGCCTGGCCGGCCAGGCGCTCGACCGCCTCCGAGAAGGAGAGGTGGTCGATCTTCATCACGAACGTGATGGTGTCGCCGCCCTCCTGGCAGCCGAAGCAGTGGAAGAACCCCTTGCTCGGGCTGACCTGGAAGGAGGGCGACTTCTCGTCGTGGAACGGGCACAGTCCCTTCAGGTTGCCGCCGCCCGCGTTGCGCAACTGGAGGTACTCGGACACCACGGCGTCGATCGGGACCGCGTCCCGTACCGCCTTCACGTCCTCGTCGTTGATCCGTCCAGCCACGAGGTGAGTCTACGGGGCCGAACCGACACTCCTGAGGCGAGACGGCTTTCCGGCCGGGGGTCCGGGGGCCGCCCCCCGGGAATTGCAGCACGGCGGCGAACCGACACTCCTGACGGCCCCGGCGGCTACGAGACGAGGCTGTCCAGCGGAACGCGCGGGTCCGCCAGGGCCTCGGTGTTCACCGGGGCCCGGGAGCGGACCATGCGCTGGATCTTGTCCGTGACGTCCCACACGTTCACGTTCATCCCGGCCAGGACCCGGCCGTCCTTCACCCAGAACGCGATGAACTCGCGCTTCCCGGCGTCCCCGCGGATCACCACCTGGTCGTAGCTGCCCGGGGGTGCCCAGCCGGAGTACTCCATGCCCAGGTCGTACTGGTCGGAGAAGAAGTAGGGCACCCGGTCGTACGTCACGTCGTGGCCCAGCATGGAGCGCGCGGCCGCCGGGCCGCCGTTGAGGGCGTTGGCCCAGTGCTCGACCCGTACCCGCGTGCCGAAGAGGGCGTGCGGGAAGGAGACGACGTCTCCGGCCGCGTAGACGTCCGGGTCGGAGGTGCGCAGCCGCTCGTCGACGACGATGCCGCCGCCGTGGGCCCGGTCGGCGATCTCCAGGCCGGCCGCCTCCGCCAGGTGGGTGCGCGGGGCCGCGCCGATCGCCGCCAGCACGTCGTGCGCCGGGTGCTCCTCGCCGTCGTCCGTGCGGGCCGCGAGGACCATGCCGTCCTGGCCGACGATCTCCGTCAGCCGCCTGCCGAAGTGGAAGCGCACCCCGTGCTCGCGGTGCAGCTCGGCGAAGAGCGCGCCGAGCTCCGGGCCTAGCACGCCGTGCAGCGGGGTCGGCCCGTGCTCGACGACCGTGACCTCCGCGCCGTACTCGCGGGCCGCCGCCGCGACCTCCAGGCCGATCCAGCCGGCGCCGGCGATGACGAGGTGGCCGTTGTCCCGGCCGAGGTTGGTCAGGACGTGTTTGAGGCGTTCGGCGTGGGCGAGGCGGCGCAGGTGGTGCACGCCCGCCAGGTCCGTGCCCGGCACGTCGAGGCGGCGGGGCTCGGCGCCGGTCGCCAGGAGCAGCTTGTCGTAGCGGGCGACCGTGCCGTCCTCGCCGAAGCGGACCGTCTTCGCCGTACGGTCGATCGCGTCGACGGTCTGGCCGAGGTGGAGCTCGATGTCGTTGGCCGCGTACCAGGCGGGTTCGTGCACGAAGACGCTGTCGCGCTCCTCCTTGCCGAGGAGGTAGCCCTTGGACAGGGGCGGGCGCTCGTAGGGGTGGTCGCGTTCGTCGCAGATCAGTATCACGCGGCCGGTGAAGCCCTCCGCGCGGAGCGTCTCCGCCGCCTTGGCGCCGGCCAGTCCGCCTCCGACGATGACGAATGTCTGATCCGCGTCGACCACTTGGTGCCTCCTCGTGAAGGTGTCGCCACTTGCGAGCGTCCCGCACGGAGCGTGGTGCGGGAAGAGGGAGTGACCCGATCAGGCCACGGAGGGTCACAGGGGAGGGCGCTCGCGTCCCTCCCCTCGCGTCAGTCTCATGCCTGTCCCGTCAGACGGACGTGAAGCGAACGGGCGGAGGTGTCGGTGAGGGAGGCGATCTGGTCGACGATCACCCGCTTGCGCGCCCTGTCGTCCGCCGCCTGGTCGAACAGGGCGCGGAACTGCGGGTCCAGGCCCTCCGGGGCGCGGGTGGTGAGAGCCTCGGCGAGTTCGGCGACGACGATCCGCTGGTCGGCGCGCAGGCGTTCCTGCTCGGCGCGCTGCATGACGTAGAGGTCGGCGACGGCCTTGAGGACGGCGCACTCCATCCGGGTTTCGCGCGGGACGACCAGCTCGGCGGCGTAGCGGGTGAGCCGCCCGGCTCCGTACGCGGTACGGGTCGCGGTCTCGGCGGCCAGGCAGAAGCGGCCGATGAGCTGGCTGGTGGCGTCCTTCAGGCGGGCCTGGGCGACGGCGGTGCCGTCGTAGCCGTGCGGCCACCACTCCTGGGCGAGCAGCCGGTCCAGGGCCTCGGCGAGCTCGGCGGGATCGGTGTCGGCGGGCACGTACCGGCCGCGGGCGACCTGGAAGACGTCCCGGCGTTCGGGATCGGCGTGCAGGCAGTTCGGGTCGATGTGACCGGCGTGCAGGCCGTCCTCCACGTCGTGCACCGAGTAGGCCACGTCGTCGGACCAGTCCATGACCTGCGCCTCGAAGCAGGTGCGGGTGCCGGGGGCGTCCTTGCGGAGCCAGTCGAAGACCGGGCGGTCGTCCTCGTAGACGCCGAACTTGTTCGAGGCCGGGTCGGTGGGGTGGGCGCCGCGGGGCCAGGGGTACTTGGTGGCGGCGTCGAGGGCGGCGCGGGTGAGGTTGAGGCCGACGGAGCCGTCCGGGGTGAACCGCTTGGGCTCGATGCGGGTGAGGAGCCGGAGGGACTGGGCGTTGCCCTCGAAGCCGCCGCAGTCCGCCGCGAACTCGTTGAGGGCCTGTTCGCCGTTGTGGCCGAAGGGCGGGTGGCCGAGGTCGTGGGAGAGGCAGGCGGCTTCGACGAGGTCGGGGTCGCAGCCGAGGGCCGCGCCGAGTTCGCGGCCGACCTGGGCGCATTCGAGGGAGTGGGTGAGGCGGGTGCGGGGGCTGGCGTCCCAGGCGGGGCCCCGGGTGCCGGGCGTTACCACCTGGGTTTTGCCGGCCAGGCGTCGCAGGGCGGCGGAGTGGAGGACTCGGGCCCGGTCGCGCTGGAAGGCGGTGCGGCCGGGGCGTTTGTCTGGTTCCGGGGCCCAGCGGTCGACTGACGTCGGGTCGTAGGCCGGGGGGTTCTGTGCGGTGCCTGCCATGTGTCGACAGTACGGGCACGGGTGCGCTGTGCGCCGTCCCGTGTGCCGAGTCCGGTGGTGTGGCGCGTGCGGGCTCGTCGTGGCCTGTCGCGCAGTTCCCCGCGCCCCTGAGGACGCGGCCCCACTCCCCGTTTCAGGCCGAGGCCAGTGCCGGTTCGGCAGCCGCCGTCAGCGCTTCCTCGTAGCGGTGGAGGACGAGTTGGGCCATCGACGGGTGGGTGCCCAGGGGAGCCGCTGCTATCCAGGGGGCCTTCTGGGCGCACTCCGTGGCGAAGCGGCCCGGGGCGGTGAAGTAGGACGCGAGGGCTATGTGGCGGCGGCCCCTTGCCAGGAGGGTGCGGACCGCGGTCGGGACCGTGGGGGTGGCGGCCGAGGCGTAGGCCGGGATGACCGGGACGCCCAGGCGGGCCGCCAGGAGGTGGGCCGTGCGGGCGGTGTCCGCTTTCGCGTCCGGGTCGCGCGAGCCCGCCGCGGCGAGGACGACCGCGCTGGTGCGGTGGGGGGTTCCGCCCCAGCCGGCTTCCGTGAGGCGGGCCTGAAGGGCGTCGACCAGGAGCGGGTGCGGGCCGAGGGGGGCGGCCAGGTGGGTGCGGGCCCGGGAGGCCGCCGCCATCTCGGGGATGTCCCGCTTGACGTGGTAGCCGCGGCTGAGGAGCAGGGGCACGAGGACCGCCTCCGTGTCTCCGCGGGCGGCGAGCGTGTCGGGGAGCAGCGGGGCGTTGAGTTCGATGTGGCCCAGGTGCACCGGCACGTCGGGGCGCAGGGCCCGGACCCGGTCCAGGAGCGCGCTCACCGTGCTCAGCGCGCGGGGGTCGCGGCTGCCGTGGGCCACGACCACGAGGGCGGGCGGGGCCGGGCGGCGCGTGGCGGGCGGCGGGACGAGGCTGAGCTGACTGGGCATGCACAGATGGTCGCGGCGCCACGTTGCCTTCCCGTTGCGTGGGCGTCACGGGTGTTTTCCAGCGGTTCACCATGCGGGACAGTGGGTGTGTGAGCCGTCTTGACCTGCGGTTTCCACGGCGACGTGAAGCTGATCACGTGGCCGCGGGTGAACCGGGCGGGCCGGGAGGACGTCCCTGACTGTCGAGGGGCCGACCTGGGGAGGGACCGTCCGATGCGCCGTGTGACGTTCCGCAGACCGCGACTGCCGCGTACCCGGCGGGGGCAGCGGAGGCTGGTGCAGGCCGTGATGGCCGGGTGCGTGCTCGCGCTGCTTCCGGCGACGTGGATGTACGCCGTGGCGGGTGACCGGCTGCGTACGGCGGCGGATGTGCCGCGTACCGATGTGGCGGTGGTGTTCGGTGCCGGGCTGTGGGACGGGGAGCCCTCGCCGTACCTGGCGCACCGGCTGGACGCGGCGGCGAAGCTGTACCGGGAGGGCCGGGTCGAGGTGGTGCTGGTCACCGGGGACAACAGCCGGGAGGACTACGACGAGCCGGACGCGATGCGCGGTTATCTGACGCGGCACGGGGTGCCCGGCGGGCGGATCGTCAGCGACTACGCGGGGTTCGACACCTGGGACTCCTGCGTGCGTGCGAAGAAGATCTTCGGGGTGGACCAGGCCGTGCTGATCAGCCAGGGTTTCCACATCCGGCGGGCGGTGGCGCTGTGCGAGGCGGCCGGGGTGGAGTCGTACGGGGTCGGGGTGGACGCCGTGCACGACGCGACCTGGTACTACGGGGGCGCCCGGGAGATCCTCGCCGCCGGGAAGGCCGCGCTGGACGCGGTGTTCCGGCCGGATCGCGGTTCCTCGGGCCGCGGGAGCCGGGCGTGCAAAGGGCGCTGGCCAGGGCCGAAGAAACGCTCGGATGAATCCGGACGTTCTCCTCCTACAGGCTTGATGCGGTCATTTCACCCTCGCGTGTGACCTGCGGCGGCCACCACCAACGCGGAGCGAAGTCGCGTTGTGCTGCTGGCGGTGCCGGCCGCCATGGGGACCGCCTCGGCGGCGTCCGAGGCGGCAC
Source organism: Streptomyces qaidamensis (assembly GCF_001611795.1). Lineage (NCBI taxonomy): Bacteria > Bacillati > Actinomycetota > Actinomycetes > Kitasatosporales > Streptomycetaceae > Streptomyces > Streptomyces qaidamensis. The sequence continues at coordinate 2,953,923 of NZ_CP015098.1, forward strand.
CGGTGATCCAGGCTCCGGAGCCGGGCTGCGCGAAGCCCGGCGCCCACGGCCAGTGGTGGGCCGACATCCACAACGTGTGCGGGCACACCATCTCCGCCGGCGTGGAAGTCGACGGCTGGGACCCGTCGTGCATCCAGATGGGCCCCGGCGGGGTCGGCAGGATCGGCCTGGATCAGGGTGACGAGCCGTACTGCGCGTACGAGTGCCGACCTTGCTGTCCGCAGGGTGACCGGGACCGTGTCCTGACCAGGCACCTCCCTGAACGCGTCCGGGGGTGGGGGCGGCGCCGCGCCCCCACCCCCGGATCCGCCGTGGCCGTCAGCGGCCCCGGAAGCGCGGTGGGCGCTTCTCCAGGAACGCCGTCATCCCCTCCTTCTGGTCGTCGGTGGCGAACAGGGCGTGGAAGACGCGGCGTTCGAAGCGGATACCGTCGCGCAGGCCGGTTTCCAGGGCCCGGTCGACGCACTCGCGGGCCGCCCTGACCGCCGCACGGCCGTGGGAGGCGATCGCCGCCGCCGCTTCGAGGGCCTCGGGCAGGACCCGGTCGTCCGGGACCACGCGGGAGACGAGACCGCAGCGTCCAGCCTCCCGTGCGTCCATCGTGCGGCCGGTGAGGACCAGGTCCATGGCCGTGGCCCGGCCGACGAGACGGGTCAGCCGCTGGGTGCCGCCGATGCCGGGGATCACGCCCAGCTTGATCTCGGGCTGGCCGAAGACCGCCGACTCCCCCGCGACGACCAGGTCGCACATCATCGCCAGCTCACAACCGCCGCCCAGGGCATGCCCGTTGACGGCGGCGATCTTCGGGGTGCGGAGGTCCGCGAACTCCTCCCAGCCGGCGAAGTAGTCCTCGGCCGCCATGTCGACGGCCGACTTCCCCGCCATCTCCTTGATGTCGGCACCCGCGGCGAAGACCGTGTCCGAGCCGGTGACGACGAAGCAGCCGGTCTCCGGGTCCGAGTCCAGCGGGCGGAGCACGTCGAGGAGTTCGGTGAGGAGCTCACTGCTGAGCGCGTTGCGGACGTGCGGGCGGTGCAGGCGCACGGTCACCACTCGGCCGTGCCGTTCGACCTTGAGATGGTTCATATGCCTTCTCCTTCCGAGAGATCGCGCGGCCGGGTTCACGAGTCCCAGATCGCGCCGTACGCCGGGATGCCCCGCCGTTCCAGTCCGTGGACCACCTGCCAGGTCAGCTTCTTGTTGGAGATGCAGATGACCGCCTCGGCGCCGAAGTCCCGGTGGGCCTCGTGGGCGAGGCGCACCATGTCGGGCTTGCCGTGCCGGGAGGTGTCCCAGATCAGGGCGTGCGGCTGGACGGCGAGGATCTCGTCGACCAGGGCGTCGCCGTAGGTCGCGCGGGGGTCGCGGGTCGCCCAGACCAGCCGGGAGGGCACCTGGGCGGCGAGCAGGTGGGGCAGGCAGGGGCCGATGCCGCTGCCGGTGGCGACGTAGACGACCTTGGTGAACAGGACCTCGATGTTGGCGACGCCGGCCGTGGTGATGCCCTTGACCCACACCTTCCGGGGCAGGTCGTCGATGAAGGAACCGGTCCAGTCGCCGGCCCGGGAGATGGTCAGGCGGAAGCCGGGCTCGCCGGGGGCGGGGACGTTGGCGAAGGAGTGCCATTCCTTCAGCGGGCTGCGGCTGATCGCGGTGGAGGAGCCCGCGAAGGGGGTCTCACCGTGGTCGAAGCGGGCCAGCACCACGTGGGAGGAGGGGCGTTCGAGGCGGACGTCCACCTTGCGCAGCCGCAGCCAGGGCAGGGCGACACTGAAGGTGACCACCGCGAGGGTGCCGACCTGCCAGGGGCCCGGCGACGACAGCAGCGTGTGCGTCCAGAACAGGGCCAGGGCCGTCCAGCCGCCGAAGCGGTGGATCTTCTCGAAGTGGTCGTGGTGGCGGGAGCGGAAGGGCGGCAGGGCGGTGGCGATGATCAGGGCGAGGAGGGCTGTCAGGGTCCAGCCGACGGCCCTGAGGGAGCCGCTCGGTGTCGTGATCGTCAGCGCCAGGAACCAGGCCGTGCCCGCCAGTGCGCCGCCGACGTGCAGTCCGCCGAAGTGGTAGACCTTGCCGAGCGTCCAGCGGACCCGCAGCGGCCAGCCGGTCGGCGCCGAAGTCGCCAGCCGGAAGAAGAGGTTGATGACGTACTGCTGGCGTACGACGACGGCGAGGGCGAGGTTGGCGAGGGCCGCGTGCCCGAGGGTGGCGGCATCCAGCGGCCGAAGGACCCACGCGAAGGCCGCGTTGGCGAGGAGCACCAGGGCTGCGAGCCGGTTGTAGTGCATCAGGCGGGGGTGCTTGAGCAGGCGGCGCGGGCCGGACAGGAGCGGCGGGAGTTCGCCGGTGGCCTGCTGGTTCCGGGTTCGCTGGTTCCGGGGCGGGGACGTGGTCATCGGGCCACCGCCACGCGCTCCTCGATCATGTGCAGCAGCGCCTGTTTGTCGACCTTGCCGCGGTCGGTCTCGGGGAGCAGGGCCAGCGGCAGGACCTGCTCGGGGACGCAGTAGTACGGCAGGGCGTCCGCGACCGCGCGTCGGGCGGCGTCCGGGTCGACGTCGGCCGGGCAGACGAAGGAGACCAGGGTGCGGGCGTCGCGTTTCAGGGTGACGGCCCGGGTGCAGCCGGCGGCCGACTCCAGGACGGAGGAGACGGAGTCCAGCTCGACGCGGAAGCCGCGCACCTTGACCTGGTCGTCGGTGCGGCCGAGGTGCTCCAGCTCGCCACCGGGGGTCCAGCGACCGAGGTCGCGCGTGCGGAACATGCGCCGGCCGCCGCCGAGGAACGGGTCGGGGGCGTAGCGCTCGGCGTTGAGGGCGTCGTCGCCGAGGTAGCCGGCGGAGACGCAGTCCCCGCCGGCCCACATCTCGCCCACCTCGCCGACCGGCAGGGGGCGGCGGTCGGCGTCGAGGACGTACACCGTGTTGTTGGGGGTGGGGCGGCCGATGGTGAGCAGCGGGGCCGACGGGTCGTGGCGGCTCATCGTGTTGACGATCGTCGTCTCCGTGGGGCCGCAGCAGTTGAAGAAGGCGGCCTGCCGGGCCCACCGGTCGGCCAGCGGGCGCGGGCAGGGCTCCCCCGCGACGGCGACCGTGCGCACCCGGGGGCAGGCGGCCGGGTCGAGGCCGGAGAGCACGGTCGGGGTCGCGATCAGCACGTCGGCGGTGCGGGCCGCGGCGGCGAGGTCCTTGCCGCGGATGACGAGCGTGCCGCCCTGGGCGAGGCAGCCGAGGATCTCCCAGGCGGCCATGTCGAAGGCGATGTTGAGGAGCTGGGCGACCCGGTCGCCGGGCCGGACGCCGAGGCCGCCCGGGGCGGTGAGCAGGAGGTTGGCGACGTTGCGGTGGGTGACCTTCACGCCGTTGGGGCGGCCGGTGGTGCCGGAGGTGAACAGCACGTAGCAGCCGTCGTCGCCGGTGACGCGGACGCGTGGGGCCGGGGCGTGCGGCAGCGGCTCGTCGAGCGGGAGCAGCAGATGGCCGTCCGGCAGGGGGACGCGGCGGGCGTGCTCGGCGACCGTGAGGACGACCCGGGTGCGGGCGGTGCGGATGACGTGGGTGAGCTGGGCCGGGGGTGCGAGGCCGATGTCCTGCGGGACGTAGGCGGCGCCGGCCTTCAGGATGCCGAGCAGGCCGACCAGCATCGGGATGGAGCGGCGGACGAAGAGGCCGACGTGGTCGCCAGGGCGTACGCCCTCGCGGACCAGGCGGGCGGCGAGGGCGCCGGCGTGCCGGTCGAGCTCGCCGTAGGTGATGCGGGCGCCCTGGTGTTCGGCGGCCACGGCGTGCGGGGTGGCCCTGGCGTGCCGGGCGACGGCGTGGTGCAGGAGCGGGTCGGGGACGGGGACGGTGGGGCCTTGGCCGTACTGCCGAAAGAGCCGCTGGTCGAGGGGGGTCAAGTGGCGCAGAGGCATGGTCGGGTGGCCTCCTGGCTGTTTCGAGGTCGGATTGCCACCCGCGGCGGAGCCGCGGGTGGATGCAGCCGTGAGCGGCGGGCATGCCCGGGTGTCGAACGCCGTGCGGAGTCGTGCGAGCGCTGCGCGTAGCGAGAGCGTAGTGCGGCTGATTCAACTCTCAACGACGCCGGATCGGCCAAGAAAGGAACGCAATGAGCCACATGTGGCGTTTCTCGTCCCACGGGCAACGTCGGTGGCGGTCGGCGGCGACCTGTAGGAGGGCGGGCCTGTGCCTGACCAGGCCAGGGGCTCTCCTGCCTCACGCGGGCGCAGCGGTGGCGGGGAGGTTGCCGTCCCGGCCGCGTAACAGGGAACCGTCCCGGGCGTAACACGGCCGACGCAGGCTGAACGGTATGCAGAGCACCGTGACGCCCACGCACTGCCCGTACTGCGCCCTGCAGTGCGGGATGAACCTGACGCCCGCGCCGGACGGGACCGTCGAGGTGAGCGAGCGCACGGACTTCCCGGTGAACCGGGGCGCGCTGTGCGGCAAGGGCCGTACGTCCGCGGCGGTGCTCGCGAGCAACGTCCGTCTGACCTCCCCGTTGGTGCGCGACGAGGGCGGCACGCTGGTGCCCGCCTCCTGGGACGAGGCGCTGGACCGGATCGCCGCGGGGCTGGGCCGTACACGCGCGGAGTACGGGCCGGACGCGGTCGGGGTGTTCGGCGGGGGCGGGCTGACGAACGAGAAGGCGTACACGCTCGGCAAGTTCGCGCGGGTCGTGCTCGGCACCTCGCAGATCGACTACAACGGGCGTTTCTGCATGTCGTCGGCGGCGGCCGCCGGCATCAAGGCGTTCGGGGTGGACCGCGGGCTGCCCTTCCCGCTGGAGGACATCCCGAAGTCCGGCTGCGTGATCCTCGTCGGGTCGAACCTCGCGGAGACCATGCCGCCGTCGCTGCGGTTCTTCACCGAGCTGAAGGAGAACGGCGGCACACTGATCGTGATCGACCCGCGCCGCACGAAGACCGCCGAGCAGGCCGACCTGCACCTGGCGCCCCGGCCGGGCACGGACCTGGCCCTCGCCCTGGGCCTGCTGCACCTCGTGATCGCCGAGGGACGGGTGGACGAGGAGTACGTCCGGGAGCGCACGGCCGGCTGGGAGGACGCCCGGGCGGCGGCGATGGCGCACTGGCCGGAGTACGTGGAGCGGATCACGGGGGTGTCCGTTCCTCAACTCCGGGAGACCGTACGGCTGTTCTGCGAGCCGGAGTCGGCGATGGTGCTCACCGCCCGGGGGCCCGAGCAGCAGTCCAAGGGCACCGACACCGTGGGCGCGTGGATCAACCTGTGCCTGGCGACCGGCCGGGCGGGCCGCCCGCTGTCCGGGTACGGCTGTCTGACCGGACAGGGCAACGGGCAGGGCGGGCGCGAACACGGGCAGAAGGCCGACCAGTTGCCGGGCTACCGCAAGCTGGACGACCCGGCCGCGCGGGCGCACGTCGCCGAGGTGTGGGGGGTCGACCCGGACAGCCTGCCCGGCCCGGGGCGCAGCGCGTACGAGCTGCTGGACGCGCTGGGCACCGACATCAGGTCGCTGCTGCTGATGGCGTCCAACCCGGTGGTGTCGGCGCCGCGGGCCGCGCACATCGAGGAGCGCATCAGGTCGCTGGACTTCCTGGCGGTCTGTGACGTGGTGCTGTCGGAGACGGCGGCGCTCGCGGACGTGGTCCTGCCGGTCACCCAGTGGGCCGAGGAGACGGGCACGACGACCAACCTGGAGGGCAGGGTCCTGCTGCGGCGCCGGGCGATCACCCCGCCCGAGGGCATCCGCAGCGACCTGGAGGTCATGCACGAACTCGCCGCCCGGCTGGGTGTGGAGAAGGGCTTCCCGACCGACCCGGAGGAGGTCTTCGAGGAGCTGCGCCGGGCGTCGGCGGGCGGGGCGGCGGACTACTCGGGGATCACGTACCGCAGGCTGGCGGAGGAGAACGGGGTGTTCTGGCCCTGTCCGGCGGAGGCGGCCGACGTGAGCGAGGGCGCCGTCCCCGCCGGGGAGGCACCGGCCGTGCATCCCGGCACGCCCCGCCTCTTCCTCGACCGTTTCGCCACCCCCGACGGCCGGGCCCGGTTCGTCCCCGTCTCCCACCGCGCGATCGCCGAGGAACCGGACGACGAGTACCCGGTCCTGCTGACCACCGGGCGGGTCGTGGCGCAGTACCAGTCCGGGGCGCAGACCCGGCGCGTGGCGGAGCTGAACGCCGCCGCGCCGGGGCCGTTCGTGGAGCTGCACCCCCGGCTGGCGGCCCGGCTGGGAGCGGCCGAGGGCGATCCGGTGGCAGTCGTGTCGCGGCGGGGCCGGGCGGTGGCGCCCGCGAGGATCACGAACGCCATCCGGCCCGACACCGTCTTCATGCCCTTCCACTGGCCGGGCGAGGGCCGCGCCAACACCCTCACCAACCCCGCGCTCGACCCGACCTCCCGGATGCCGGAGTTCAAGGCGTGCGCGGTGCGGCTGGAGGCGGTCAGCTCACCTTGACCGCCTTCCAGGCCGCCGCCACCGCCTTCTGTTCGGTGCTGTCGGCGCCGTAGAGGTCCTTCGCCGCGCTCAGGGTCGCCGCGCGGGCGGCCGCGTAGTCCGTCGAGGACGTCATGTAGACCGTCAGCGCGCGGTACCAGATCTTGCCCAGCTTGGCCCGGCCGATGCCGGTGACCGTGGAACCGTCACAGGTCGGGGAGTTGTGGGCGACGCCGCCCAGGGTCTTCCTGCCGCTGCCCTCGGCGAGCAGGTAAGCGAAGTGGTTGCCGACGCCCGAGGAGTAGTGCACGTCGAGGTCGCCGAGCTTCGCGTTCCAGCAGTCCGCCGACTTTCCGTCCTTCGACGGCTTGTCCATGAAGCGCAGGGCCTCTCGGCCGAGGCCGGAGCGGACGACCTTCTCGCCGATGAGCCAGTCGCCCCGGTCCTCGGGGTTGGCCGCGTGGAACTCCACCAGCGTGCCGAAGATGTCCGACGTGGCCTCGTTCAGGCCGCCGGACTCGCCCGAGTACCTCAGCGCCGCCGTCTTGGACGTCACGCCGTGGGACATCTCGTGCCCGGCGACGTCCAGCGACACCAGCGGGCCCATCAGCTTGCCGTCGCCGTCGCCGTACGTCATGCAGAAGCAGTTGTCGTCCCAGAAGGCGTTGTTGTAGTCCTTGCCGTAGTGGACGCGGTTGAAGGAGCCCTTGCCGTCGCCCGCGATGCCGGCGCGGCCGTGGACCTTCTTGTAGTAGTCCCAGGTGACGTCGGTGCCGTACTGGGCGTCCACCGCCACCGTGGACCGGTCGGCGGCCGTACCCGTCCCCCACCGGTTGTCGGCGTCCGTGAAGAGCGTCGCGGGGGCGCGGGTCAGGCAGACGGTCAGCAGGCACTGGTCCGTCTTGTTCTCGGCGTCGCCGGTGTAGGTGCCGCCGCGGGTCGCGTCCTTCAGCTGGTACGACGAGCCGGACGCCGTCGTCTGAAGCGGGACCGTGCCGCCGTAGAGGGACTTGCCGTCGCCGGAGGCCGACTCCATGGAGTCCCAGGCGTCGATCCGGTCGCCGGTCGTCGCGTCGGTCAGCACCGTGCGCCCGACGGGGTTGCCGAGTTCGTCGTGCGCCACCGCTTCGGTCTGCCAGGCCAGCTTCGGTGCGCCGTGCAGGGCGTCGACGACCAGTCGCGGCTTGGCGGTCAGCTTCCTCAGGGTCTCGCCGAGGTGCGCGGCGCGCAGCAGGTTCGCCGCGAGGTCGGCGGCCTTGGGGGCGGTCACCTCCGGGGTGACGCTCGCCAGGGAGAGCGCGGACGTCGTCGCGCGGCTCGTACCGCGGTAGGTGCCGTCCGGGTTCAGGTGGAGGACGAAGTCCCCGCCGAGGACCGGGAGCCGGCGGTAGGTGCGGTCGTAGCGGACGTGCCGGGTGCCGTCCTCGTCGACGACGACGTCCCGGACCTCCGTCTCCTGGGCCGGGGTGAGGCCCAGGGCTCCGGCCCGGTCCGCGAGCACCGCCTGCGCGTCCTCGATCGCACCGGACCTGGCCGGCCGGTCCGCCGCGCCGGCGGCCGGGGAGAGGACGGCTGCCAGCAGGGCGGTGGTGCCGGTGAGGGCCACACCGGCGAGGGCGAGACGGGAACCGCGGACATGACGTATCCGACTCATCGGTCTCCTCATACGGGCGCACCCGGTCGCGTGGGGTCGACCGGGGGCGGCGTTGATGTTGACCGCGAGTTAAGGCGGCGCGGACATGGCATGTCCATAGCGCCGTTGTGCAGGTGTGTGAGGGTGCAGAATCGTTCCTGTGACCCTCCCCTTCTTCGTCTACGGCACCCTCCGCCCGGGAGAGGTCAACCACGACCTCTTCCTGCGCGGCCGCACCCGCTCGGAGGAGCCGGGGAAGCTCGCGGACACGGTGTTGTACGCCGGGCCGGGCTATCCGTACGCGGTCGAGGAGCCCGGCGGCGGCGTGGTCAGCGGGGAGCTGGTGACCGCGCTGCCGGAGGCGTACGAGGAGCTGCTCGCCGAGCTGGACCGGCTGGAGGAGTACGTGCCGGGGGATCCGCGCAGCCTGTACGAACGCGTCGAGCGGAAGGTCGTCCGGGCGGCGGACGGGGTGGCCGTCCGGGCCTGGGTGTACGTGGCCGCACCCGCCGTCGCCACGCGGCTGCGGGCCCGGGGCCGGGCGATCGCGGGCGGGGACTGGCGGGGGCGGGGGTGAGGGGCCGGGGGGTGATCGGGCCCGCGTGAACGGGCCCGGCGTGAAGGTCGGGTCCGGCGTGAAGGTCGGGCCCGGCGTGAAGGTCGGGTCCGGCTGATGCCGGTTCAGCCCCCGTACGGCCGCTTCCCCCTGGCCTCCCGCAACGCATGGCCCCACCACACCAGTTGGTCCAGCATGGTCTTCGCCGCCGCGTCCGGGCCGGACGGGTCACGCGGGGCACCCCGGTCGTCGAAGGAGGCGCCGGCGTTGTGGAAGGAGACGGTGTCGCGGACCGTCACGGCGTGGAGCTCCGCGAAGACCTGGCGCAGGTGCTCCGCGGCGCGCAGGCCACCGGACAGGCCGCCGTAGGAGACGAGTCCGACGGGCTTGGCCTGCCATTCGGTGAAGTGCCAGTCGACGAGGTTCTTCAGTCCGGCCGGGAAGGAGTGGTTGTACTCGGGGGTGAGGACCACGAACGCGTCCGCGCGGGCCAGCTTCGGGGTGATGCCGGACAGCGCGGCGGTCGCCTCCGGGGTCGGTTCGAGGGACATCGGCAGCGCGGCCTCGGCGACGTCCACGACCTCGGCGACCAGGTCGTCCCGGTCCCGGATGCGGCCGAGGAGCCAGTCGGCGACGACGGGGCCGAAGCGGCCGTGCCGGTTGCTGCCCACGACGAGGGTCAGCCGGAGCGGGTCGGCGGCGGTTTGCGGCAGGGCGGCTGGACCGGTAGCGGTTGTCTTCATGCGGCACAGCCTCGTACCTCAACCAAACTTGAGGTCAAGCACCGGCCGCGCACACCCGGGTCACCCGTTCACACGCGCGCCCCACGCTTTTCCGCACCTCGCCCACCGAACGCCCGTGACCTGCCGAAACGGCCGTCGAAGGCCGCCGGTTCAGCCCCGTCTGACACCCGTTCACCCCAATTCTGACGCCCCTTCAGCAAGCGCGGTCGTCCCGCTGCCCGTTACCTCGGAAGGGCAGGCGCAGACCGAACCGCTCGAAGGAGCACCGATGCGACGTATCGCCCCGCCGCTGACCGGTACCGCGCTCGCCGTCGCCGCCGCGGCTCTCGCCGCCGCCCCCGCGTACGGCGCGTCCGCCGGTGGCCTGGAGCTGTCCCCGGCCTCGGTCGTGCCGGGCGGTCAGGTCACGGTACGCACGGCGGCCTGCGGCGACGGCGGCTCGGCGACGGGGGACGCCGGAGCGGTCGGGGCGGGTTCCATCGGCCTGGCGCCGGACGCGCACGGGCCGGGCGCGACCGGCCGGTTCCGGGTGCCGCCGGGCGCGCAGCCGGGAACCTACGAGATCATCGCGACCTGCGCCGGCAGCGGCCGGCGGATCACCGGGGACCTGGTGGTCACGCTGACACCGGCGCTCGAACAGGTCCATCCCCGGGGGAGCGTGAAGACGGGGGTCGGCGGCGCTCTGGGCCCCGATCCCGTGCAGACCGCGGCAGGTGTGGCGGCCCTCGCCGTCGCCGCCGCGGGCGGTACCTGGCTCCTGCATCGCCGGGCGAGAGGCGACGGGATCTGACGGACACCCTCCGCTGTCCGTCGCCGGTACCGCATGTCCCTCCCCTCCGGGTCCGACGCCCCTCGCGGCCCGGAGGGGGCACGGGGCTGGATCAGAAGAGGGTGGGTATGCGCAGGTTCCCCAGGCTCGGCAGCGGCGTCCGCGATCCCGCGACCGCGGCCATGGCCGCGGTCACGGTGTTCGCCCTGTGCTCCGGGGTGTGGCTGCTGCGCGACGGCGCCGGGACGCACGCCCCGCCGCAGCCGACCGCCGCGCAGGCCCGGGCCGGGCTGGACGGCCGGTCCGTCGAGCGGCCCGCCGTGCCCCCGCTGCCGCCCTCACCGCCCGACCGGATCCGCATCCCGGCGATCGGGGTGAACGCGCCGCTGACCGGGCTCGGCCTGACGAAGACCGGCAGCCTCGACGTACCGCCCGCCGCGGAGAAGAACCTCGCGGGCTGGTACGAGGCCGGCATGACCCCCGGTGAGCGCGGCACGGCGATCGTCGCCGGTCACGTCGACAACGCCGACGGCCCCGCCGTGTTCTACGACCTCGGCGCCCTGGCCAGGGGCAGCACGATCGAGGTGGACCGGCGGGACGGCGGCGTCGCGGTGTTCACCGTGGACGCCGTGGAGGTGTACGCGGCGAAGGACTTCCCCGACGAGAGGGTCTACGGCCCCGCCCCGCGCCCCGAGTTGCGGGTCATCACCTGCGGCGGCACCTACTCACGCGGCACCGGTTACCAGGGGAACGTCGTCGTCTTCGCGCATCTGACCGGGAGCCGGTGAACCGGGAGCCGATGGCACGCCCAGGATGTTGGCCCTCCCCCAGGCCCCCAGCGGTTCCAGTGCCGCGTTCAGGGACACGCCCCGGGGCGTCAGCGAGTACTCCACGCGCGGCGGCACCTCGTCGTACGCCTCGCGGTGCACCAGGCCATCGGCCTCCATCTCCCGAAGGTGCGAGGCGAGAACCTTCTCGGTGACGCCCGGCAACTCCCGGCGCAGCTCGCCGAAGCGGCAGGGCCGCTCGTTCAGCGCCCAGAGGATCAGCACCTTCCACTTGCCGCCGATCAGGTCCATCGCCGCGTCGATGCCGCAGACGTACGCACCCGGCCGCCGTCCCGTCGTCCCCATGCCCGGTCCCCTCCCCTTCGCTGCCTGGACTCTTCCCCCAAGGTAACCACCCACTTCGAAGTGCGTACTTGAGCAGGCGCTTCCCCTACGACGAGCCTGAACGCCATGACCACCAACACAGTTGCTCGCCGAACCCGTACCCCCCTCACTCTCCTCGGGACCGGTGCCATGGGCACCGCCCTCGCCCGGGCCTGGCTCGCCGCCGGGCACGAGGTGACCGTCTGGAACCGCACGCCCGCCCGCGCTCAGGCCCTCGCCGCCGAGGGCGCCGTCGTCGCCCGGAGCGCCGCCGATGCCGTGGCCGCGAACCGGCTCGTGATCGTCTGCCTGCTCGACGACGCCTCCGTGGGCGACGCCCTCGACGGGGCCCTTCTCGCCGGGCGGGACCTGGTGAACCTGACGACCGGCACCCCGGGCGAGGGCCGGACGCGGGCCGCCTGGGCCGAGGCGCGCGGCGCCCGGTTCCTGGACGGCGGGATCATGGCCGTACCGCCGATGATCGGGGTCGCGGACTCCGGCGGCTACGTCTTCTACAGCGGCTCACCGGAGCTGTTCGAGGAGCACCGCGCCACCCTCGCCGTCCCGGCCGGCACCCGCTACGTCGGAGCCGACCCGGGCTTCGCAGCGCTGCACGACGTGGCGCTGCTGAGCGCGATGAGCGGCATGTTCGCGGGCCTCACCCACGCCTTCGCCCTGATCCGCCCGGAGGACATCGCGCCGAAGGACTTCGCGCCGCTGCTCGCCGACTGGCTGACCGCGATGGCCCCGGCCGTGCACCAGACGGCCGACCAGCTGGAGAGCGGCGACTACACCCGCAACGTCGTCTCCAGCCTGGCGATGCAGGCGGCGGGCAACGCCACCCTGCTGCGCACCGCCGAGGAGCAGCGGGTCAGCCCGGAGCTGCTGACGCCGTACATGGAGCTGATGGAGCGCAGGCTCGCGCAGGGCCACGGGGACGAGGACGGCACGGGGATGGTCGAACTGCTGGACCTGCGCGCGGACTAGGCGATCCACTGCTCGTACGCCAGATTCCCCACCAGCGCGAACACCACCGTCAGCAGCACGATCCGGACGAAACCGCTGCCCTTCTTCAGGGCGGTGTGGGCGCCGAGGGTGCCGCCCGCGAGGTTGAAGAGGGCCATCAGGGCGGCCAGTTGCCACAGCACAGCGCCCTGCCAGGCGAAGGTGGCCAGCGCCCCCGCGTTGGTGCAGCAGTTGACGATCTTGGCGGTGGCGGAGGCCGTGACGAGGTCGAGGTGGAGGATCGCGGTGAGCGCGAGGACCAGGAACGTGCCGGTGCCGGGGCCGATCAGGCCGTCGTAGAAGCCGATGCCGAGGCCGGCGAGGCCGATCGCCGCGAGGACCCGGCGGCGGGTGGCCGGGCCGGTCGCGGGGGCCGTGCCGAAGGCCGGTCGCAGGATCACGAAGGCGGCGACCGCGAGCAGCACCACCATGATGACCGGCTTGAGGACCTCGGTGCTCATCCCGGCCGCGAAGAAGGCCCCGGCGGAGGAACCGGCGAGGGCGGCCAGCCCGATGCGGACGGCGGTGCGGACGTCCACCGGAGCCTTGCGGGCGTACGTCACGGCCGCGCCCGTGGTGCCGACGATGGCGACGGCCTTGTTGGTGCCCAGCGCGTGCGCGGCGGGTGTGTTCGCCGGCAGTCCCAGCAGCAGCACCGGCAGCAGCAGGAGGCCGCCCCCGCCGACCACGGCGTCGATCCAGCCTGCGGCGAGAGCCGCGACGCAGAGCAGGACGATCACGGTCAGCGATATGTCGGGCATGATCGCGACCCTATGCGAGCCCGGTGGGACAGCGCTGCGACGCCCCTCACAGCCGCCGTCGCCGCACGTCAGGAACCCTCACACCCACCACCCCGGCCCGCTGAGGGCAGCGTTCCCCGCGGGAAACAGAGGTGATGCTGCCGGGTAACACCGGCACCGCACGCTCAAGTGCATGACCTCGAATGAGCGTGTGGTGGTGATCGGCACCGGCCTGGCGGGCGTACGGCTCGCCCGGCGGCTCGGTGAGCTCGGCACGCCCGCGCTGCTGATCGGCGAGGAGGAGCACCGGCCGTACAACCGGGTGCTGCTCGCCGAGGTGCTGGCCGGACGGTACAGCCCCGAGGTGATCGCCCTGCCGGCGCCCGCGCGGGTCAGGCGCGGCCGGATCACCGGGATCGACCGCGAGGGGCGGACCGTCGCCTGTGCGGACGGGTCCGTGATCGCATACGACCGGCTCGTCCTCGCCACCGGCTCCAACCCGGTGCTGCCGCCGCTGCGCGGCCTGTTCACCGGGACCGGCGAACAGCACGCACTGCCCGAGGGCATCCACGCGTTCCGCACCATGGACGACTGCCTGGGCCTGTCCAAGGCGCTCCGCCCGGGTGTGAAGGCGGTCGTCATCGGCGGCGGGCTCCTCGGGGTCTCCGCCGCCCGGGCGCTCGCCCGGCGCGGCGCCCAGGTCGTGCTCGCCCAGCAGTCCGAGCGGCTGATGGAGCGCCAGCTCGACCCGGCCGCCTCGAAGCTCGTCAAGCGGCACCTGACCGACCTGGGCGTGGAGGTGCACACCGAGTGCCGCGTCCGGGACGTGCGCTGCGTGGGCGGCGCCGTCCGCTCCGTGGAGCTGGCCGACGGGTACGCGCTCGACGCCGACCTGGTGGTCGTCGCCTGCGGTGTGCATCCGCGGGTGGGCCTCGCCCAGACGGCCGGCCTGGAGGTCCGCAAGGGGGTCGTCGTCGACGACGAACTGCGCACCTCCGACCCGTACATCCACGCGATCGGCGACTGCGCCCAGCACGACGGCGTCCTGTACGGACTCGCCACTCCCGCGCTCGAACAGGCCGACGCGCTCGCGGAGCTGCTCGCCGGTGACGCGAACGCCCGCTACACCGGCACCCGCTCCCTGACCCGGCTCACGCTGAACGGGCACGACAGCCCCTTCGACCTCGCCGCGTTCGGCGAGACCGAGGCGCTTCCGGGCGACGACGTCGTCCAGCTCACCGACGCCACCCGCGGCACCTACCGCAAGGTCGTCGTCCGCGACGACCGCCTGGTCGGCGGGGTGCTCGTCGGCGAACTCGGCACCGTCGGCGCGCTCGCCCGCGCCTGGGAGGGAGCAGAGCCGCTCCCCTCCGACGGCGGCCCGCTGCTCCACCTGCTCACCAACGATGGAGGCTCCTGATGACCGCCACCCCGGAGGCCACGGAGGCCACCCCCACGATCGTGCTCGTCGGCCACGGCATGGTCGGCCAGCGCTTCCTCGAAGCGCTCGCCGAGCGCGGCCTGACCGCCACGCACCGCGTGGTCGTGCTCTGCGAGGAGCCGCGCCCGGCCTACGACCGCGTGGCGCTCACGTCGTACTTCTCGGGGAAGACCCCCGAGGACCTGTCCATGACGGACATGGAGTTCATCGAGACGCACGGCATCGAGCTGTACGTCGGTGACCCGGCGACCGCCGTCGACCGCGAGGCCCGCAAGGTCACCGCCAGGTCCGGCGAGGTCTTCGACTACGACGTCCTCGTCCTCGCCACCGGCTCCTACCCCTTCGTCCCGCCGGTCCCGGGCAAGGACGCCGAGGGCTGTTTCGTCTACCGCACGATCGAGGACCTGCTCGCGATCGAGGAGTACGCGAAGTCGAAGGCCACGGTGGGTGCCGTGGTCGGCGGCGGTCTGCTCGGGCTGGAGGCGGCCGGTGCGCTCAAGGGGCTCGGACTCACCTCCCACATCGTGGAGTTCGCGCCCCGGCTGATGCCCGTCCAGGTGGATGACGGCGGCGGTGCCGCGCTGCTGCGCACCATCGAGGAGATGGGCCTGACCGTCCACACGGGCGTGGGCACGCAGGAAATCCTGGTCGACGCCGAGGGCGCCGTCACCGGCATGAAGCTCTCCGACGGCTCCGAACTCGCCGCCGACATGGTGGTGTTCTCCGCCGGTGTGCGCCCCCGCGACCAGCTGGCCCGCGACTGCGGCCTGACGGTCGGCGAGCGCGGCGGCATCACGGTCGACGAGCAGTGCCGTACGGTCGCCGACCCGCACGTCTTCGCGATCGGCGAGTGCGCGCTGGCCTCCGACGGCCGGGTGTACGGCCTGGTGGCGCCGGGCTACGAGCAGGCCGAGACGGCGGCGGCCACGATCGCCTCGGACGAGGCGTCCTTCACCGGTGCCGACCTGTCCACCAAGCTGAAGCTGCTCGGCGTGGACGTGGCGTCCTTCGGTGACGCGCACGGCACCGCCGAGGACTGCCTGGACGTCGTCTACTCCGACTCCCGCGCGGGCCTGTACAAGAAGCTGGTCATCGGCCGCGACGGCACCCTGCTCGGCGGCATCCTGGTCGGTGACGCGGAGGCGTACGGCACGCTGAAGGCGTTCACCGGCTCGGTCCCGCCGGTCGCCCCCGAGTCGCTCGTGCTGCCGGCCGGCGCCGGGGAGTCCGTCCAGCTCGGCCCCTCCGCCCTGCCGGACGACGCGATCATCTGCTCCTGCCACAACGTCTCCAAGGGCGCGATCCGCGGCGCGGTCACCGACCACCAGTGCACGACCGTGCCCGAGGTGAAGAAGTGCACCAAGGCCGGTACCGGCTGCGGCTCCTGCGTCAAGGTCCTCGGCCAGCTCGTCAACGCCGAGCTGGAGGCGAGCGGCGTCGAGGTCGACAAGGGCCTGTGCGGCTGCTTCGCGCAGACCCGCGAGGAGCTGTACGAGATCGTCCTCGCGCTGCGCATCACCACCTACCAGGACCTGCTGGACCGGCACGGCCGCGAGGGGGCCCGGGGCGGCGACGGCTGCGAGGTCTGCAAGCCGACGGTCGGCTCGATCATCGCCTCCCTCGC
Organism: Streptomyces qaidamensis; assembly: GCF_001611795.1. Taxonomy (NCBI): domain Bacteria; kingdom Bacillati; phylum Actinomycetota; class Actinomycetes; order Kitasatosporales; family Streptomycetaceae; genus Streptomyces; species Streptomyces qaidamensis. The sequence goes on from NZ_CP015098.1 coordinate 2,969,996, forward strand.
CCCGACGATCGGCGCGAGCGGCTACGTCCTGGACGGCGAGCAGGCGGCGCTGCAGGACACCAACGACCACTTCCTGGCCAACCTGCAGAAGAACGGCTCGTACTCGGTCGTCCCGCGGATCCCCGGCGGCGAGATCGCCCCGGAGAAGCTGATCGTCATCGGCGAGATCGCCCGCGACTTCGGCCTCTACACGAAGATCACCGGCGGCCAGCGGATCGACATGTTCGGTGCGCGCGTCGAGCAACTGCCGGTGATCTGGGCCCGGCTGGTCGACGCCGGCTTCGAGTCCGGCCACGCCTACGGCAAGTCGCTGCGCACGGTGAAGTCCTGCGTCGGGCAGACCTGGTGCCGCTACGGCGTCCAGGACTCCGTCCGCATGGCGATCGACCTGGAGCTGCGCTACCGGGGCCTGCGCTCCCCGCACAAGCTGAAGTCGGCGGTCTCCGGCTGCCAGCGCGAGTGCGCCGAGGCCCAGTCGAAGGACTTCGGCGTGATCGCCACCGCCAACGGCTGGAACCTCTACGTCGGCGGCAACGGTGGCGCGACCCCGCGCCACGCGGACCTGCTCGCACAGGACCTGTCGGACGCCGAACTGGTGCGCCTGATCGACCGGTTCCTGATGTTCTACATCCGTACGGCCGACCGCCTGGAGCGGACCTCGACCTGGCTGGAGCGGATCCCGGGCGGCCTCGACCACGTGCGGGACGTCGTCGTCCACGACTCGCTCGGCATCTGCGACGAGCTGGAGCAGCTGATGCGGGCGCACGTCGCGCACTACCGCGACGAGTGGGCCGAGACCATCAACGACCCCGAGAAGCTCGCCCGGTTCGTGTCCTTCGTGAACGCCCCGGACACCCCGGACCCGGTCGTCGCCTTCGTGCCCGAGCGCGACCAGATGAAGCCCGACCTGCCGCTGCTGTCCATCGGCATGCGACCCGCCGACGTACTGGAAGGAAGCGCCCAGCGATGACCCTGGCACCGGAGACCACCGACCTCAAGGTCGAACTCGCCCTGGACGACGACTGGTTCACGGTCTGTGACCTGAGCGCACTGCTCCCGGGCCGCGGGGTGGCCGCACTGCTGCCGGACGGCCGGCAGGCCGCGATCTTCCGTGACCGCTCCGGCGAGCTGTTCGCCATCGACAACCGCGACCCCTTCACCGGCGCGGCCGTCCTCTCGCGCGGCCTGACGGGCACGCACCAGGGCCGCCCGTTCGTCGCCTCGCCCCTGCTGAAGCAGCGCTTCGACCTGGCGTCCGGGCAGTGCCTGGACGACGAGGCGGTTCGGGTGACGGCTTACAAGGTGCGGACGTCGTAGCCGCCGGGCCGTTGAACCTCTCGGATCAGGAGCACCCCTTCTTCACGAAGGGGTGTTTTCCTTGCCCGGCTCCGCTCCCCCGTTCGGCGCTCGCCCGCTGTTCGGACTGAGCTGGAGACGACCGCTGTCACGGTGATGCCGCTTCGCAGGCCACCGACGACGTTCAGCGCTGTGACGGTGACACCGTGGGAGAGTGCCGAGGGGTCGGGGACCGGGGTGCGTCAGCGGCGCGTTCGCAGTGCGGCCAGTCGCCGAAATCGCGGTCCCGGCTCCACAGCTTCCGGGCCGCCTGGATGTTCCACTCCGGGTCCAGGGCCTCACGCGGCGTGCCGCCCAGTTCGAGCAGCCGGGCGTCGGAGATCTGGAACAGGCCCCAGTTCCGGGTGCCGTTGGTGTTGGGGAGGATGTGCAGCGGGTCGAGGAAGGACTGGCAGTCGGCGATGGCCACCGCCTTGTCCGGCACCTCGGGGAACACCTCCCGGACCCGCTGCCGCACCTTCCGTGGCGACCACACCCCCATCCGGACGGGCGAGGTGTAGAGCGCCTTCTTCGTCGGCTCCGCGACGACCCCGTTGGGCTGCAGTCCGGCGAGCACCTGGAAGGCGGTGACCCGGCGCAGGGTCTGCGGGCCGAAGTCCCCGTCCACGCCTATGTCCGCGCCCTTGGCGTGCAGCAGACGCTGCACCTCCCGCACGCACTCGTCGTGCTCGCCCATCGCGATCACGGGCGGGCAGCCGGCCGAGAACAGTGTCCGGACCGCCTCGCCGGTGCTCCGGCCACCGCCGGCACCGGCGCCGTCACCGTCGCCTGAGGGCGACCGGCCGCTCGACAGCACCCAGGCCGAGACCGTGGCGGCGGCGAGGACCGCGGCGACGACGGTGACGCGCAGCCGGTGCCGGCGCGGCTGCCGCGCGGGCCGGGGTGCCGCACCGGGGGCGGGCTGCTCCGGTGCCCGGTCGCCCTCCGGGGCCGGGGACGGGGCCGGGGTGGAGGCCCCTTCCGTGGCCGGGGGTGAGGCCGGGCCCTGGGCCGGGGTTGAGGCCCCTTCCTGGGCCGGAGGTGAGGCCGGGCCCTGGGCCGGGGTGGAGACCGGAGTCGGGTCCTTGGTGGGCGCCTTTGCTTTTGGCTCGGCTTTCGATTCGGCCTTCGGCTCGGCTTTCGGCTCGGCTTCCGGCTCGGCTTCCGGCGTCGCTTCCGGTTCCGTCCTCCCTGCCGCTTCCGACACCGCTCCCCGTTCCGCGGCGGCACGTGCCGCGTCCGCCAGTGCCCACAGGCGATGCAGGGTGCGCAGCTCGTCCGGGGTCGCGCCGCAGACCGTCGCCAGCCGGTGCACGCTCCCGTAGTCCTGGGGCACCGACGTGCCCCGGCAGTAGCGGTGCAAGGTCGAGCCGGCCAGGCCGGACTTCCTGGCGAGGGCCTCGTAACTCAGGCCGGACCGGCTCTTCAACGAACGCAACAACGCGGCGAACCGCTCCGTTTCCGGGCATGCGGACAAGGCCGTTCCCCCCTCGGGAATTACCACAGGACGCTGGTCGGGCGTCTCGTGCCGACACTGTGCCACCAAAGGCGTCCCATGGCCGTCCCAACGGTTCCGGAACGCGCCAGGTACGCGGCCTCCCGGCGTCCCGGCATCCCAGCGGGCACCAACGTCCTTGCCCGGCCCGGTCGCGCCTTGCCAGCGTCGGGCCGTCCGCACCACCGTCCCCAGACCTTCGAGGAGACCAGGCTCATGCGCCTTTCCGTCCGCCGGAACTCCCGTGCGAACTCGCTGCTCGCCGTGCTCGCCGTCAGCGCCGCCGCCGTCACCACCCTGGCCGTGCCGAGCTCCGCGTCGGCGGCCCCGGCCGCGCCCGCCGCGGTGGACTGCGCGTCCGGGCACATCTGCTTCTGGACCGGAGCCAACTTCACCGGCAGCAAGTGCGCCTGGGACGTGGCCGACCCCGACTGGCAGAGCGGTGCCGTCCGGTGTTCCTGGGCCGCCACGACCAACGTGAAGTCCGTGTGGAACGCCGGCACCAGCAGCTCCAGCGGTGTCGCGTACTACCGGGGCGCCAACTACAGCGACCGGGTCGGCTGCACCCGCCAGCAGCACGGCGGAAACCTCGCCGGTACGTACAAGGTCCGCTCCCACCGGTGGATCTCGGGCAGCTGCGGCTGACCCGGCTCCCGGCACCAACGCGGTGGCGTGCCACGCCTGCTTGCCCAGGCGTGCACGCCACCTCGGCATGTCCACCGGGGCGGGGTCAGCCGACGAGGGGCGAACGCGCGTGCTCCTCGGGGAGGGGCCGCGTGTCGAGGTAGAACCATTCGGCGTCCGCGGTGGGCCAGGGCGCCGGTTCCGCCGCCTCCTCGCCGGGGACCGGGCGCCTGGGCAGCGGCGTCGGTGCCGGGCCCGGTTCGACGCCCTGCTTCGCCTCCCCCGGCATCAGCAGCTCCACCCGCAGCCCAAGACCCCGCTGCTGGGCGGTGAACTCCTCGACCTGGTTGCGGCAGGCGTGGTCCAGGTGGGTCACGCCGGTCAGGTCGAGGCGGATCCTCGGCTTCCCGGACGCGGCGGCCGCCTCCAGCGCGTCGATCACCTTCGGCAGCCGCAGGAACGTGGCGTTGCCCGCCATGACGACCTTGGCCGTGTCCTGCTCTACGTGCTGGCGGATCACCGTCTGCGACATGCGCAGCGCGGCCAGCACGATCCCCGCGGCAAGACCGAACAGCACGCCTTCCAGCAGCGCGGTCGCCACGATGACCAGCATGGTCAACGTCATCACCGCGAACTCGCCCCTGTCCTGACGCCACATCTTCGGGAACTCGGCGGGCCCGAACAGCTTCCAGCCGCTGTGCACGAGGACGCCGGCGAGCACGGAGATCGGGATCAGCGCGAGCACCTGCGGCAGCAGCAGCGCGAACAGCAGCAGCCACAGGCCGTGCAGGGTGCGGGAGAGCCGGGTCTTGGCCCCGGCCTGGACGTTGGCGGAACTGCGCGCCACCACCGCGGTGATGGGGAGCGCGCCGAGGATGCCCGCGACGGTGTTGCCGGCGCCCTGGGCGATCAGCTCGGTGTTGTAGCGGGTGCGCGGGCCGTTGTGCATACGGTCCACGGCGGCGGCCGTGAACAGGCTCTCCGCGGACGCGATGACCGTGAAGGTGAGGATCGCGGTGATGATCGTCCCGTCGGCGAGCCCGGCGAACTGCTCCGCGCCCGGCACCCGCACGGAGTTGAGCAGGTTGCCCACCTGGAGGGTCTTCACGTCCACGCCGGGCAGCGCGGCGACGACGATGCCGATGCCGACGGCGACCAGGGCGGCGGGGATCTTCCCGGCCGGCCCGGGCACCTTCTTCCAGACGAAGCTGAGCACGATCGTGACGACCCCGAGCAGCGTGGCGATCATCGCCTGCGGGTTCGTCAGGACGCCGGCCAGCAGCCCGGGGATCCCGGCCATGTTCTCCAGCGCGGTGCCGGGGGCCTTGGCGTCGGCCATCGGGTAGGCCTGGCTGAACATCAGGGGCACACCGATGCCGGCGAGCATGCCCTGGACGACGGCGACCGAGATGGCCTGGAACATCCGGCCGAGGCGTACCAGTCCCAGGACGATCTGGAGGAGGCCGGCGAACAGCACGATCACGCCGAGCATGGCCACGCCGACCTCGGCGACCGTCTCCGCGACCAGCGCGGCGAGCCCCGCGGCCGGGCCGCTGACCTGGAGCGTGCTGCCCCGGACCGCGCCGACGACCAGGCCGCCGATCACCCCGGAGATGATCCCGAGTTCGGCGGGGACGCCGGAGGCGACGGCAACGCCGATGCACAGCGGCAGGGCCACGAGGAAGACGACGAGGGAGGCGGTGATGTCGGTGGCCAGGTCCCTCTTGGCGCCACCCTTGCCGCCGAGGCCTTCCGCTCCGCCCTTGCCGCCGGAGCCCTTCGCTCCCCTTCTGCCGCCGGCACCCTTCACTCCCCCCTCGCCGCCGACACCCTTGGCACCGCTCAGCACACCGCGGAGCAGCCCGCCCAGCGCACCACCGACCGCGGTACCGGCTCCCGGGCCGTCCAGGCCACCCTGGAGGTGCTCGCCCTGCCCGCGGTCCGAGCGCCCCCCTGAACTGCCCTCGGACCAGCCGCCGCCCCGGCCTCCGAGCACCTGCGGGGGATCTTCGGGCGGCCCACCCCTGACACCACCGTCCACCGGCCAGGCTTCCGGGCCCCCTGCCGGGCCCCCGCCCGACCAACCCGCCGCGCCCCCCTCCAGAGCGCCCGTCGACCAGCCCCCCGTATCCCCCGCGGAACCGTTCCCCCAGTCGGCGAACCCGCCCGTCGGAGGACCGCCCGACCGCCAGCCCCCCTCGCCGCCCGACGACCCATTGGATCGCCGTCGACCCATACCTCCCGCCGCTCCCGCCGCTCCCGCAGGCCGCCCGCCCCCCGGGCCGCCCCGCGTCCTCCCCCGCGCATGGGCCCCGCTCACGCGGCGTGCACCCGGAAGTCGCCTTCGTCGCCCAGCTCGTAGACGAAGCCCGTGTCGACCTCGTAGTACCAGCCGTGCAGCCGCAGCCGGCCCGAGTCGAGGCGTTGCCGGACCACGGGGTAACTGCGCAGCGCGGCCAGTTGGTTGACGACGTTGCCCTGGGACACCTCCGGAAGGGACGGGTCGTCCGGGGCGGTCTCCAGGACGGAGGTCAGCTCGGGGCGGGCGATGCGGAGCCAGGCGTCCACGCCGGGCAGGGCCGACAGGTCGTCGCCGGACTTCAGCGCGCCCATCGCACCGCAGTGTGAGTGACCGCACACCACGATGTCCTGAACCCCGAGCACCTCCAGTGCGTACTCGATGGTGGCCGCCTCTCCACTGGCCCCGGGCCGTCCGTAGGGCGGCACGATATTTCCCGCGTTCCGCAGCTCGAATATCTCTCCCGGCCGCGCTCCGGTGATCATCGCGGGTATGACCCGCGAGTCCGAGCAGGTAATGAAAAGCGCCTCGGGATATTGCCCTTCGGCCAGTTTCCGGTATTCACCGCTGTTGAAATCGACGCGCGTCCTGAACGTCCGGGCACGGTCCAGCAAAGCCCTCATCGCACTCTCCTGAGCTGGGGTTCCTCCCTGTGCGCTCCACCGTAGACCGCCGACCTACAGAGGAAGGTTAAGTAAACCCCAGAGCCCGGCCAGCAATTGCACATTCTTTGTCCGGATTCCCAGTTGCAGCGTCTTCTTGTAGCGTGTGAACTCCGCGGCAGGGAATGTTATTCACACTGCCCGGATTCATGCCGGTTTCACGGAGAGACAGGACGTATGGGCCTACGAGTGCTGCTCATCGAAGACGACGAGACGATCGCCGAGCCGCTCGCCGAGGGGCTCGGCCACTTCGGGCTGACGGTCGACCACGTCGCCACCGGGACGGACGGCCTGAGAGGCCCGTACAACGACGTCGTGCTGCTCGACCTGGGACTGCCGGACATGGACGGCATCGACGTGTGCCGCGGCATCCGGCAGGTCTCGGACGTGCCCATCGTCATCCTCAGCGCACGCGGCGAGGAGGCCGACCGCGTGCTGGGTCTGGAGCTGGGCGCCGACGACTACCTGGCGAAACCGTTCAGCGTGCGGGAACTGGTCGCCCGGGTCCGTGCGGTGACCCGCCGCACACAACGCACCCAACACACCCACACGGCGTTCCCCGAGACGCCGGGCCCGTTGAGCGCCCCCGAGCCGGCACCGGCCGAACCGGCCTACGAACCCGCCCCGGCCCTGTCCTACGAACCCCCGGCGGCGTCCGCGTCCACCCCCGACCCCGCCCCCGCGCACGACCCGGGCCCGCTCGTCGTGGACCGCCGTACCCGCCAGGTCTGGGTCGGCGACGCCCCCGTCCTGCTCACGCCCAAGGAGTTCGACCTGCTGGCGCTGCTCAGCGAGGACCCCGGCGCGGTCTACTCGCGGCAGCAGATCCTCGACCGCGTCTGGGACCCGCACTACGACGGCCCGACCAAGACGCTGGACGTCCATGTCGCCGCGCTGCGCCGCAAGCTGGGGCACCCGGCGTGGATCCGGACCCTGCGGGGCGTCGGATTCCGGCTGTCCGTGCACACGGGGCCGCAGGTGGCCTCTCCATGACCCGCCGGCTGCTGCTCAGCTACCTCAGCCTCGCCGCGCTGGTGCTGCTCTGCCTGGAGATCCCGCTGGGCTTCGTGTACTCGCGCGGCGAGCGGGAGCGGGTGGTCAACGCGGCGAAGGACGAGGCCGAGTCGGTCTCGGCGTACGCGGCGCTGTCCCTGGCGGCGGGGCGAGCCGAGCGGGACCTGCCCGGGCGGGTGGCGCACTGCGCGCAGCGCATCGGGGGCAAGGTGGTGATCGTCGACGCGGCGGGCACGCCGCTCGCCGCCTCGCACCGGCTGGACGCCGGGATGTCCGGCACGCTGGCCACCCGGCCGGGCATCGCGGCGGCGCTGCGGGGCACTTCGACCGTGGACGTCCGCACCTCCACCATCGGCGGGGTCGAGTACCTGTCGGTGGCCGCGCCGGTCGGCCAGGAGGCGCGGCCGGTGGGTGCGGTGTGGCTGACGGTGCCGACGCGGACGGTCCACGGGCGGGTGCACCACGTCTGGCTGCTGCTCGCGCTGGGCGGGTTCGCCGTGCTGACGGCTGTCGCGGTGGTCGGTTTCGCCTTCGCCCGCTGGGCGGGCCGCCCCATCCGTGAACTGGAGCAGGCCACGCACGACTTGGCCGACGGCGGCCGGTTCGAGCCGGTGACGATCACCAAGGGGCCGCCGGAAGTACGCAGTCTGGCCGCGGCGTTCAACCACACCGCCGCCCGGCTCGCCCATCTGCTGGCGTCCCAGCGGGCGTTCGCGGGTGAGGCCTCGCACCAGCTGAAGACACCGCTGGCGGCGCTGCGGCTGCGCCTGGAGAACATGGAGCCGGACGTCGCCGCCCGCGCCCGGGGCAGTCTCACCGCGGCCGTCACGGAGACGGACCGGCTCGCCCGGATGGTCGGGCACCTGCTGGCCATGGCGCGGCTGGAGGAGCACGCGGCCATTCCCGCCACGGTCGATCTGGGTGCGGTCTGCGCGGAGCGGCACCGCACCTGGCAGCCGCTGTTCGCACGGGAGGACGTCTCGCTGGTGCTCTTCGCGGGGAGCGTGGGCCCGGTGCTCGCGGTGCCGGGGGCCGTGGAGCAGATCATGGACAACCTGCTGTCCAACGCCCTGCGGGCGTCCCCGGCGGGCAGCACCGTCACGGTCGAACTGCGGCTGCAGGCCCCGCCCCGGCGGGCGTTGCGCGACAGCCGCCCCCGCTGGGTCGACCTGCACGTCACCGACGAGGGCCCGGGCATGACGGAGGAGCAGCGGGCCCGCGCCTTCGACCGCTTCTGGCGCGCCCCGGGCGCCCCCAAGGGCGGTACGGGACTCGGCCTCGCCCTGGTGCAGCGCCTGGCCCATGCCAGCGGCGGGGAGGCGACCCTGCGCGCGGCGGCCACCGGCGGCCTGGACGTGGTGATCCGGCTGCCGTCCGCACGGCCGCCGGGCGAGAGCGACCACGGGCCGGGCGGTGACCGCCCGAGGAGGCCGAGACGGGAGGCACCGGCGCTGCCGGCGTAGGGCTCGTGCCGCGCGGGGCGCAGCCGGCACGCAGTATGCCGCCCCACGGCCACGAGTTGGCCATGCCCCGTCAACCCTGCCCCCTTAGCGTCCCTCTCGCCTCCCCCCGCGCACGACCCTGCCGTCGACCGGCGGCAGGGCGATACGGCACCTCTTGGAGTGAGAGTGGAACGTCGTAGCCTCCTGCGTGCGGCCGTCCTCGGCGGCACATCGGCCGCTCTGGGCGGAACGTTGTGGCGCGGCGCCGCGTACGCGGCCCCCGCCCAGCCCGGCACCGGCCCCTACGGGCCGCTGGGCTCCCCGGACGCCAACGGCATCCGACTCCCCAGCGGCTTCACGAGCCGGGTGATCGCCCGGTCCGGCCAGCGCGTCGGCAGCACGTCGTACACCTGGCACAACGCCCCGGACGGCGGCGCCTGTTACGCCGACGGCACGGGCTGGATCTATGTCTCCAACTCCGAGATCAACCCCTCGGGCGGCGCGAGCGCGGTCAAGTTCTCGGCGACGGGCGCGATCACCGGCGCGTACCGGATCCTCTCCAACACCCGCCAGAACTGCGCGGGCGGCAAGACACCGTGGAACACCTGGCTGTCCTGCGAGGAGGTGTCCCTCGGCTACGTCTACGAGACCGACCCGTGGGGCACCGACGCGGCGGTGCAGCGTGCGGCGATGGGCCGCTTCAAGCACGAGGCGGCGGCCGCCGACCCGGTGCGCAAGGTGATCTACCTGACCGAGGACGAGACGAACGGCCGCTTCTACCGCTTCGTCCCCGCCACCTGGGGCAACCTGTCGTCCGGCAGACTCCAGGTGATGGTCGCGGGCAGCGCCACGAGCGGCTCCTTCACCTGGGCCGACATCCCCGACCCGGACGGCTCCCCCACCGCCACCCGCTCCCAGGTCTCCGGCTCGAAGTCCTTCAACGGCGGCGAGGGCTGCCACTACGCCGACGACACGGTCTGGTTCACCACCAAGGGCGACAACCGCGTCTGGCAGCTCAACCTCCTCACCAACACGTACGAACTGGCCTACGACGACTCCCTCGTCAACGGCACGGCCCCCCTCACCGGCGTCGACAACATCACCGGCGCCTCCTCCGGCGACCTCTTCGTCGCCGAGGACGGCGGCAACATGGAGATCTGCGTGATCACCCCGGACGACGTCGTCGCCTCGTTCCTTCGCGTCGACGGCCAGTCGGGCTCGGAGATCACAGGTCCGGCCTTCTCCCCCGACGGCACCCGCCTCTACTTCTCCAGCCAGCGCGGCACCAGCGGCAGTTCCTCGGGCGGCATCACCTACGAGGTGACGGGCCCGTTCCGCTCGTGACGAGGGTCGTGCGCGACACCTGAGCCGGACCCGCCGGTGACCATCGGCGGGCCCGGCCGTTCCACCGGTTGGGCAGTTCGCAGCGGGCTGCCCGGCCGATGGAAGGAAACACCACCGTGGACACGACCGTGCCCGTCCCGAAGGCGCCGGGTGTGCTGCCCCGTGCCGAGTGGGTCAAGACACTGCCGCAGACCGTCGTCGCGTCCTGCGTCCTGCTGCTCGACGCCGAGGACCGGCTCCTGCTGCTGCGCTACGCCGGGGGCCTGCCCGCCGCGGGGCTCTGGGGGCTGCCGGGCGGCATGCTCGACCACGGCGAGGATCCCGCCGGTGCCGCGCGCCGGGAGCTGCACGAGGAGACCGGCATCGTCCTGGAAGAGGACCCGCGGCTCATCGGTTACGACCACCGGGCGGATGTGCTGGGCACGGGGCCGGTGATCGACTTCTACTTCCACGGTGGCCGCCTCCCGGCCGGGCAGCCCGTCCGGCGCAGCCCGGAGCACGACGACCACGGCCTCTTCGCCCTCACTGAACTGGAGTCCATGCCGCTGGCGACCCTCCTGCCGACCCTCGGCGCGCTGCTCACCGCCGCCCGGTCCGGCACCGTTGTGTGCCTGCGGGAAGGGCGCCCCCGGTGACCGCATCCCGTCGCCCTGCTTCGTGCCGCCGGTGACCATCCTTCAGGACAGCAGGTCACGGCCCGCACCCGGTCCTGATGGATCAGCACGTCGAAGCAGCGGCCCAGCGCGATGTCGAACCAGTTCCGCTCTTCCGGACAGGCGGTGCCGACACTGCGCGTGGGCCGGGCCTCGGCCGGCCAGGGGAGGGCCGAGGCCCGGGGCCGTGCGCACGTCCATGACGAAGCGGTCGCAGCGCACCCGGTCCAGCGCCACGACCGCGTCCCCGAACGCCCTGCCGACCGGCCGAAGGCCACCGGCGTCCCCGCCGGGCTCGGCGGTACGCAGGGGAGGGGCGGCCCGTCGCAGGGCGGACCCGACCGGGTCCTCCGCAGCGGTACCCGCGGGGGCCGCGGTGAGGAGGGACAACGTGAGGACCACAAGGAAGCACCCAAAGGGGGCATACCGCATGGGTGCCCGGAGCCCGACGCGCCCGAACGCGCCCCTGCCCGAACGGATCCCGGGACAGCACGGAGCGGGGGCACCACCTCCGCACAAGGTGGTGCCCCCGCTCTCCTTCGTGCACCGGAGCCGCCGCGATCGGTGAGGGTGGTCGGGGACCGTCGACGGCTCCGGGTTCTGTGGGCCCCGGCTAGCGGTGGTCGCTGCCCTGGGACTGGACCGCCGCCCGGCCCGCTTCCAGGCGGGCCACCGGGATGCGGAACGGGGAGCAGGAGACGTAGTCGAGTCCGACCTCGTGGAAGAAGTGGACCGACTCGGGGTCGCCGCCGTGCTCGCCGCAGACGCCGAGCTTGAGGTCGGGGCGGGTCTCGCGGCCGGCCTTGGCGGCCAGCTTCACCAGGGAGCCGACGCCGTCCTTGTCGATCGTCTCGAACGGGGAGACGCCGAAGATGCCCTTCTCCAGGTACGCCGTGAAGAAGCTCGCCTCCACGTCGTCCCGGCTGAAGCCCCACACCGTCTGCGTCAGGTCGTTCGTGCCGAAGGAGAAGAACTCCGCGGCTTCGGCGATCTGACCGGCGGTCAGCGCGGCGCGCGGCAGCTCGATCATCGTGCCGATGGACAACTTGAGCTGCGCACCGGAGGCCGCCTCGACCTCGGCGATGACCTGGTCGGCCTCCTCGCGGACGATCTCCAGCTCCTGGACCGTGCCGACGAGCGGGATCATGATCTCGGCGCGCGGGTCGCCCTTGGCGGCCTTGCGCTCGGCCGCGGCCTCGGCGATCGCCCGGACCTGCATGGTGAACAGGCCGGGGATCACCAGGCCGAGGCGCACGCCGCGCAGACCCAGCATCGGGTTCTGCTCGTGCAGCCGGTGGACCGCCTGGAGCAGGCGCAGTTCGTTCTCGTGCGGCTCCTGGCGGGACTCGGCGAGGGCCACGCGCACGGACAGCTCGGTGATGTCCGGGAGGAACTCGTGCAGCGGCGGGTCGAGCAGGCGGACGGTGACCGGGAGGCCGTCCATCGACTCGAAGAGCTGCACGAAGTCCTGCTTCTGGAGCGGGAGCAGCTGCTTGAGGGACTCCTCGCGCTCGGCGTCCGTGTCGGCCAGGATCAGCCGCTCCACCAGCTCGCGCCGGTCGCCGAGGAACATGTGCTCGGTGCGGCACAGGCCGATGCCCTGGGCGCCGAAGCGGCGGGCGCGCAGCGCGTCCTCGGCGTTGTCGGCGTTGGCGCGCACCCGCAGGCGGCGCTTGCGGTCGGCGAAGGCCATCATCCGGTGGACGGCCTCGACCAGCTCGTCGGCGTCGTCGGCACCGGGGTGCATCCGGCCCTCGAAGTACTCCACGACCGGGGAGGGCACGACCGGTACCTCACCGAGGTAGACCTTGCCGGAGGAGCCGTCGATGGAGACGACGTCCCCCTCCTCGACGACGTGCCCGCCCGGCACGGTCATCCGGCGGCGCTTGGTGTCGACCTCCAGCTCCTCGGCGCCGCAGACACAGGTCTTGCCCATGCCGCGGGCGACCACGGCCGCGTGGGAGGTCTTGCCGCCGCGGGAGGTCAGGATGCCCTCGGCGGCGATCATGCCGTCCAGGTCGTCGGGGTTGGTCTCACGGCGGATCAGGATGACCTTCTCGCCGGAACGGGACCACTTGACGGCCGTGTAGGAGTCGAAGACGGCCTTGCCGACGGCCGCGCCGGGCGAGGCGGCGATACCGCGGCCGACCTGCGAGACCTTCGCGTCCTCGTCGAAGCGCGGGAACATCAGCTGCGCGAGCTGGGCGCCGTTGACGCGGGTGAGCGCCTCGGCCTCGTCGATCAGGCCCTGGTCCACCAACTGGGTCGCGATGCGGAAGGCCGCGCCCGCGGTGCGCTTGCCTACGCGGGTCTGGAGCATCCACAGCACACCGCGCTCGATGGTGAACTCGATGTCGCAGAGATCCTTGTAGTGGTTCTCCAGCGTCTGCATGATCTGCATCAGCTGGTCGTACGACTTCTTGTCGATCCGCTCCAGATCGGCGAGCGGGACGGTGTTGCGGATGCCGGCGACGACGTCCTCGCCCTGCGCGTTCTGCAGGTAGTCACCGTAGACGCCCTGGTGGCCGGAGGCGGGGTCGCGGGTGAAGGCGACGCCGGTGCCGGAGTCGGGGCCGAGGTTGCCGAAGACCATGGAGCAGACGTTGACGGCCGTGCCGAGGTCGTGCGGGATGCGCTCCTGGCGGCGGTAGAGCTTGGCCCGGTCGGTGTTCCAGGAGTCGAAGACCGCGTGGATGGCGAGGTCCATCTGCTCGCGCGGGTCCTGCGGGAAGTCCCGGCCGGCCTCGGTCTTGACGATCTTCTTGAACTTGGTGACGAGCTTCTTGAGGTCGGCGGCCTCCAGCTCGGTGTCGACCGTGACCTTCTTGGCCGCCTTGGCCGCCTCCAGCGCGTCCTCGAACAGCTCGCCGTCGACGCCCAGGACGGTCTTGCCGAACATCTGGATGAGGCGGCGGTAGGAGTCCCACGCGAAGCGGTCGTCGCCGGCCTGCTTGGCCAGGCCCTGCACGGACTTGTCGGAGAGGCCGATGTTGAGGACGGTGTCCATCATGCCGGGCATGGAGAACTTGGCGCCCGAGCGCACCGACACCAGCAGCGGGTCGTCGGCCTGGCCGAGCTTCTTGCCCATGCGGGCCTGAAGCGCGTCGAGGTGTGCACTCACCTCGTCACGCAGTGCCGCCGGCTCCTCGCCGCTGTCGAGGTAGGTCTTGCAGGCCTCGGTGGTGATGGTGAAGCCGGGCGGGACCGGAAGACCGAGGTTCGTCATCTCGGCGAGGTTGGCGCCCTTGCCACCGAGGAGATCCTTGAGGTCCTTGTTGCCCTCGGTGAAGTCGTAAACGAACTTCACGCCCTCAACGCTCGCGGCCGGCTCGGCTACCGGGAGATCTTTGTTTTCCGACACGGGTCTCGACTCCTCGAGGACGCGGTGGCTGCCCTGACGGGCAGGAACATACCCAGATCAAAGGCGCCTGGGTACGTCCACTTGTGCGTCATGCGCCTGTAACCACTCGTCCGCCAGCGGATCGAAAGTCAAGGCTGAGCAAGCAATCGCAGCCGCATGTTTTCACTTCTTGAACGCAAGAGCCTCCCTCAAGCCCTCCGAGTGCTCATGTGAGCGGAGTTTCCGCACATTTGATTTCGCTCGATGAACGATCAAAGGGTGGCACTCAGTGCCACCCTTTGGAGAAGTGCAGCCGCTCACGATCCGCTCATCTGAGCGCAACCCTTATCAGGGGTGGCGAGAATCACGCTGCCACAGCCGCCCGGATTTCACCATGCGGACGCGTCACGGGACCGGAACGCGGCCGTCACACCCCGAGCGCGCGCAGCCGCTCCTCGACCCGCTCGGGCGCGTAAAGGTGCTCCACGACCATCGCACCGGCTCCGACCAGCGCGGCCCGCTCACCCAGCCGTGCGGTCACCACCTCCAGGCGGGCGGTGGAACGGGGCAGGGCCCGCTGGTACAGCAGTTCGCGCACGCCCGTCAGGAAGGGAGTTCCGGCCAGATCCCCGGCGATCATCAGGACGCCGGGATTGAGCAGGGTCACGACGGTCGCGAGGACCTCCCCGACCCGGCGCCCGGCCTCGCGGGCGAGTCCGACCGCCTCGGGGTGCCCGGACGCCAGCAGGTCCCGCACGTCCGAACCGGAGGCCGCCGGCACCCCCGCCTCCGCCAGCCGCCGCGCCACCGCGCCACCGCTCGCGACGGCGGCCAGACAGCCGTACGAACCGCACCGGCACAGCGCCTCGGCGCCCTCCGGCACCCGGATGTGCCCGATGTCGCCCGCGCCGCCGTCGGTGCCCCGGAAGACCGAGCCGTCCACCACGACCCCGGCACCGATGCCGGTGGAGACCTTGACCAGTACGAAGGCGGAGCAGTCGGGGTGGCCGGCGCGCTGTTCGCCGTACGCCATGAGGTTGGCGTCGTTGTCCACCAGGACGGGCACCCCGGTGGCGCCCGTGTGCTCGGTGAGCGCCCGGGCCAGCCGGCCCCGTATGTCGTAGCCGTCCCAGCCGGGCATGATCGGCGGCTGGACGACGCGGCCGGTCTCGGAGTCGACCGGTCCGGGCACCGCGAGCCCGGCCCCGCAGACCGCCTCGGACCCGTGCCCGGACTTGACCAGCAACTCGGCGAACCAGCGCCCGAGTTCGCCGAGCACGGCGTCCGGCCCGTCCTCGACGACCAGGATGCCGGAGTGCTCGGCGAGGATCTCGCCGCTCAGCGACAGCACGGCCGCCCGGGCGTGCCGGGTGTCGAGGTCGGCCGCGAGGACCACCGCGTGCCCGTCGTCGAACTCCAGGGTGATGGAGGGCCGCCCGCCGAGCGGGGAGTCCACCGGCCCCCCGGCGCCCTCGCGCAGCCAGCCCGCGCGGAAGAGCCGGTCCAGCCGCTGGCCGACGGTCGCGCGGGACAGCCCGGTCGCCTGCTGCAGCGCACCCCGGGTCACGGCGCGGCGACTGCGCACCAGTTCGAGCAGATCGCCGGCGCTCGCCTGAACGCGTCCCGTCATGCGCACCCCCTTGTGTTTCCCAACCTTGCATTACATATTGGGTTTTGCGTGTTAAATAGACGTAACCCTACGGTAGCCCCTGCCGATCCTGGTCAGGAGTACGTCTTTGGGAGAGCCCCGAGTGGATCGCATCGCCCAGCTCACCACGCGTCCCGCGGGGCGCGAGATCGCATACGATCCGGCCGCCGCGCCACCTTCCCTGCAGGTCAGGGCCGCACAGGTGCTGGAGGGCAACTGGACGGGCCAGTCCACCGTGCCCTCGCGCGGCCTGTATCCGCACCAGTGGTCGTGGGACTCGGCGTTCATCGCGATCGGCCTGCGGCACCTCTCGCCGTTACGGGCCCAGACGGAACTGGAGACGCTGCTGGCGGCCCAGTGGGCGGACGGGCGGATCCCGCACATCGTCTTCAACCCCTCCGTCCCCCTCGACGCCTACTTCCCGAGCCCCGACTTCTGGCGCTCGTCGGCCGCCGGGCGGAGGGCGGGCGCCCCGCGCACCGTACAGACCTCCGGGATCGTGCAGCCACCGGTGCACGCGCTGGCCGCGTGGCTGGTGCACCTCGCCGACCCGGGCCTGTCCAGGGCACGCGGCTTCCTCGCCCGGGCGTACCCCCGGCTGGCCGCCTGGCACGCCTACCTCCTGCACCGGCGTGACCTCGGCGGGGGCGGGCTGGTGTCCGTCGTGCACCCCTGGGAGCAGGGCATGGACAACAGCCCGTGCTGGGACCGCCCGTTGTCCCGGGTCGCTCCGGCCCCCGCCCGCTCCTTCCGCCGCGCCGACCTCGACCACGGCGCCCCCGAGGACCGGCCGACGGATCTGGACTACGGGCGGTACGTGCGGCTGGCGGCCGACTACCGGGACCGCGGCTACGCCGACGGCCCGGGCGACTTCGCCGTGGAGGACCCGGCGTTCAACGCCCTGCTCGCCGCCTCCGAGTACGCCCTGGCGCGGATCGCCCACGAGTTGGGCGCGCGGGACCCGGCACGGGAGGCCCGCGCGGAGCGCCTGACCGCGGCCCTGGTGGAGCGGCTGTGGGACCCGGCGGCGGGAATGTTCCTGTGCCGGGACGTGCGCGCCGGGGAGCTGATCCCCGAGCGCGGTGTCTCCGGGCTCGTCCCCCTGCTGCTGCCGAGCCTGCCGAGCGACCTCGCGGCCACCCTGGTCCGTACGGTCTGCGGCCCGCACTTCGGCCTCGGCGGCACGACCCGCCTGGTCCCGAGCTACGACCTGCTCGGCGACGCCTTCGACCCGCACCGCTACTGGCGCGGCCCGGCCTGGTTCAACACCAACTGGCTGCTGGAGCGCGGGCTGCGGCTGCACGGCGAGCGCGGCCGGGCAGACGCCCTGCGCAAGGGCATGCTGCACACCGCCGGCGCCTCCGGCTTCGCGGAGTACGTCGACCCGTACACGGCACAGGCCTGCGGTGTCACCGGCTTCGGCTGGAGTGCCGCGCTCACGCTCGACCTGCTGCACGACCGGCCCGCACGGGGCAGGAACGGCCTCACGGCGACCAAGGGAGGGGACCGGGAATGACGGACCGGCATCATCTGCTCGTGCACGGCCGGACGTTCGCCGCCGTCGGCGACCGCGGCGACATCAGCGGCTACCGGGGCGGCAGCGCTCCGGACGGCCTGTTCGTACGGGACGCCCGGCATCTGAG
Source organism: Streptomyces qaidamensis (assembly GCF_001611795.1). Lineage (NCBI taxonomy): Bacteria > Bacillati > Actinomycetota > Actinomycetes > Kitasatosporales > Streptomycetaceae > Streptomyces > Streptomyces qaidamensis. Next base: position 2,987,495 of record NZ_CP015098.1, read on the forward strand.
CCGGTGGCAGCTCACCGTCGACGGAGCGGTGCCCGACACGCTGACGCCGGTGGCCGACGGGGACACCGCGCGCTGTGTGCTCGTCCCCCGCGGCGGCCGCGACGAGCCTCCCGCGTACACGCTCTTCCGCGAACAGGCCGTCGGTGACTCCTCGTTCGTGGAGTCGCTGCGCGTCACCAGCAACCGCCCGGTGCCGACGACCGTCCACCTCGCGGTCACCGCCGACGCCGACTTCACCGACCAGTTCGAGCTGCGCTCCGACCACCGCACCTACACCAAGGCCGGCGCCGTCCGCTCCCGCCACGCCCTCGGGCACGGCGTGGAGTTCGCCTACCGGCGGGGCGAATGGCGTTCCGTCACGACCGTGACGGCCGACCCCCCGCCGGACGCCGTGGAGGAGACCGGCACCGGCGCCCGCCGCCTGGCCTGGACGCTGGACCTCGAAGCGCACGGCACCGCCGAGCTGACCCTGCGGGTCATGGCCCGCCCGCACGGTGACCGGCGCGCCCTGCGCGTGCCCCGCTCCCCCGCCGCCGTCCGGCAGCGGCTGCGCGCCCGCGAGGGCGAGTTCGCGCGAGGCGTGGAGCTTCCCACCGGCTGGCCCGAGCTGGCCGCCGCCTGCACCCGGGGTCTCGCCGACCTGGCCGCGCTCCAGGTGCCGGCGACCGGCCCCGACGGCGAGGAACTGCGCGTCCCGGCCGCCGGCGCCCCCTGGTTCCTGACGCTGCTGGGCCGGGACGCCCTGCTGACCTCGCTGTTCGCCCTGCCCTACCGGCCGGGGCCGGCCGCCGCCACCCTGCTGGCGCTCGCCGCCACCCAGGCCACCGGGAGCAGCGCCGACGGGATCGCCCAGCCCGGCAAGATCGTGCACGAGGTACGGCACGGCGAACTGGCCCACTTCGGCCAGGTCCCCTACGGCCGCTACTACGGCTCGGTCGACGCCACCCCGCTGTTCCTCGTGCTGCTCGGCGCGTACACCGAGCACACCGGGGACACCGGCCCGGCGCGCCGCCTCGAACCCCACGCCCGCGCCGCCGTCGGCTGGATGCTCGACCACGGTGGCCTGACCTCGCGCGGCTACCTCGTCTACCGCGCCGACCAGGGCGGCCTCGCCAACCAGAACTGGAAGGACTCCCCCGGCGCCATCTGCTCCGCCGAAGGCACCCGCCCCCATGGGCCGGTGACGGCGGCGGGCGCCCAGGGCTACGCCTACGACGCCCTGCGCCGCACGGCGGGCCTGGCCCGCACGGTGTGGCAGGACACGACCTACGCGCACCTGCTGGAACAGGCGGCCGGCGACCTGCGCGACCGGTTCCGGCGCGACTTCTGGATGCCGGAGCACTCCTTCCCCGCCCTCGCGCTCGACGGCAGGGGTGAGCAGGTCGACGCGCTGGCCTCCGACGCCGGGCACCTGCTGTGGTCGGGGCTGCTGGACAAGGAGCAGGGCGAACTCGCCGGCCGGCGGCTGCTCGAACCGGACTTCTTCTCCGGCTGGGGCGTCCGCACCCTCGCGGCCGGGCAGCCGGCCTACCACCCGCTCTCCTACCACCGCGGCTCGGTCTGGCCGCACGACAACGCGCTGATCGCACTGGGCCTGGCCCGCTACGGGCTGCACGACGAGGCCCGCGCGATCGCCCACGGCCTGGTCGACGCGGCGGCCGCGACCGGCCACCGGCTCCCGGAGGTCCTCGCGGGCTACGGCCGTGACACCCACCCGGAGCCGGTGCCGTACCCGCACGCGTGCGTGCGGGAATCCCGTTCGGCGTCGGCCCCGTTGGCGCTGCTCACGGCGGTCGGCGTGGTCTGAGGGCCGGTTGGTCCGCCGTTTGCCGGGTGTTTGCCGAGCGCTGGTCCGGCGGGCTGAACACACCTGGGGAGCGCCCCGTACGGAACGGTGGCGGACCCGCACCCCCACGCGGGTCCGCCACCTCACCGGGCTTTGAACGGGAAGGACCTCCGGGTGCCTGTCTTCACACGCTTCAGCGGGTCGTCACAGCCGGGTGACGGCGTACCCGAGGCCGAGGACGAGCCGGCGGGCGGGGAGCGGGAGGACGGCGAGAGAGAGGCAACGGCAGCACCCGGTCCGGGCCCGGCCGCCTCCCGGACCCCCCTCGGGCACCACCTCACCCGCCTGCGCACCCGGCGCACCCGGCACCCCCGGACGGCCCGCGCGCTCCACCTGACCACCACCGCCCTCGCCGCCGTCCTGGTCCTCGGCGCGCTGCTGCTGCCCAACACCCTCCCCGCCCTCGAAGCGGCCGGCTTCGCGCGGATCCCGGCCGAGGCGGTCATCGGGGCCGTCGTCGTGCTGGCGCTGCCGCGTCGGCCCCGACTGGTGGCGGCGGTGCTGTACGGGCTCGGCCTGACCGTCCTGACCACGGTGAACCTGCTCGACATGGGGTTCAACGAGTACCTGGGCCGGGGCTTCAACGCCGCGCTCGACTGGGATCTGCTGCCCGACGCGCAGGCGTACGTCGAGGACACGCTGGGCGGAGGTGTGGCGACGGCCGCCGCGGTCGGCGCGGTCGTGCTCGTGCTGCTCGTGGCGGCCGTCATGGTCGCGGCGTCGATCCGGCTCGCGACCGTACTGGCCCGTCACCGGGTACGGGCGACCAAGGGTGCCCTGATCGCCGGCACCGTCTGGGTCACCTGCTCCGCGCTGGGCCTGACCCTGTTCGGCGGGCCGATCGCCTCCGAGCGCGGAGCCGGAGCCCTCCGGGCGCACGCGCAGCGGACGGTGCAGTCGCTGCGGGACGAGGCCGCGTTCGTGAAGCAGTCGAAGGCGGACACCTTCGGCAACACCCCGCCCGCACAGCTGCTCCCGGACCTGCGCGGCAAGGACGTGATCTTCACGTTCATCGAGAGCTACGGCCGCAGCGCCGTCGAGGACCCGATCATGGCGCCGGGCGTCGGCCGGACCCTCGACACCAGCACCAAGGTCCTGGAGAAGGCCGGTTTCGCCGCCCGCAGCGGCTGGCTGACCTCGGCGACGTACGGGGGCAGCAGCTGGCTCGGCCACTCCACGACCATGTCCGGACTGTGGATCGACAACCAGCGCCGCTACCGCACGGTCAGCGCGGGCGACCACCTCACCCTCACCAAGGCCTTCCAGAAGACCGGCGCCTGGGACACCGTCGGCGTCATGCCGGGCGTGCAAAAGGGCTGGCCTGAGGAGAAGTGGTACGGCCTAGACAAGCTCTACGACTCCCGCGACCTGGGCTACCGGGGACCGAAGTTCAGCTGGTCGACCATGCCCGACCAGTACGCGCTGGAGGCGTTCCAGCGGCAGGTGCACGGCAAGAAGCGCGACAAGCCGCTGATGTCGTTCGTCATCCTGACCTCAAGCCACCAGCCCTGGGCGCCCCTCCCCGAGATGGTCGGCTGGGACGAACTCGGCGACGGCTCGGTCTTCGCCGCCATCCAGAAGGCCGGCAACAAGGCCTCGGACGTCCTCACCGACACCACCAAGTCCCGCGAGGAGTACGGCAGGTCCATCCAGTACTCGCTCACCAGCCTCACCCAGTGGCTGGAGCGCTACGGCACCGACGACACCGTGCTGGTCTTCCTCGGCGACCACCAGCCCATCGCCCGGGTCAGCGGGAACGGCGCCTCCCGGGACGTGCCGGTGTCGATCGTCGCGAAGGACCCGAAGGTCCTGGACAAGGTCGCCGGCTGGAACTGGACGGAGGGCCTCAAACCCGACCGGGACGCGCCCGTGTGGAAGATGAGCTCGTTCCGCGACCGCTTCCTGAAGGCGTTCGGCTCCACACCGCACCCCTCCAAGGGCTGATCAGCCGCCCGAGGTGTCCAGCTCGGCGTCCTCGCCGACCCCGGCACAGTCGTAGGGGTCCTTCAGCCAGCCGTCCGGCAGCACCACCCTGTTGTTGCCGGACGTACGGCCCCGGGGCCCGTCGGCGCCGGTCGGCCAGGGCTGGTCGAGGTCCAGCTCGTCCAGGCCGGAGCGCAGTTCCTCCAGCGAGGAGGTGATCGCGAGGCGCTTGCGCATCTCGGAACCGACCGCGAAGCCCTTGAGGTACCAGGCGACGTGCTTGCGGAAGTCGATCACGCCCCGGGCCTCGTCGCCGATCCACTCGCCGAGCAGGGTGGCGTGCCGGACCATGACGTCGGCGACCTCGCGCAGGGCGGGGCGGGCGATGTCCTCGGTGCGGCCCTCGAAGGCGGCGACCAGGTCCGAGAACAGCCACGGCCGCCCGAGGCAGCCGCGGCCCACGACCACGCCGTCGCAGCCGGTCTCGCGCACCATCCGCAGGGCGTCCTCGGCCGACCAGATGTCGCCGTTGCCGAGGACCGGGATCTCCGGCACGTGCTCCTTCAGCCGGGCGATGGCCTCCCAGTCGGCGGTGCCGCCGTAGTGCTGGGCGGCGGTGCGGCCGTGCAGGGCGATGGCGGTGACGCCCTCCTCGACGGCGATCCGGCCCGCGTCGAGGAAGGTGATGTGGTCGTCGTCGATGCCCTTGCGCATCTTCATCGTCACGGGCAGATCACCGGCGCCGCTGACGGCCTCGCGCAGGATGGCCCGCAGCAGGTTCCGCTTGTACGGCAGAGCGGAGCCGCCGCCCTTGCGGGTCACCTTCGGCACCGGGCAGCCGAAGTTCAGGTCGATGTGGTCGGCGAGGTCCTCCTCCGCGATCATGCGGACGGCCTTGCCGACGGTCGCCGGGTCCACGCCGTACAACTGGATCGACCGGGGCCGCTCCGACTCGTCGAAGTGGATGAGCTGCATGGTCTTCTCGTTGCGCTCGACCAGCGCCCTGGTGGTGATCATCTCGCTGACGAACAGGCCCTTGCCACCGCTGAACTCCCGGCACAGGGTGCGGAAGGGCGCGTTGGTGATCCCGGCCATGGGGGCCAGGACGACGGGCGGCTGGACGGTGTGCGGGCCGATCTCCAGGGGCGTGGACATGCCTCCATTGTGCCGTGCAATGAAACGTGCAATGAATCATTAGTTAGCAACACTATCGACATTGGCTACGATGGACCGCATGCCCGAGCTCAGTCACCGCCGCCGCATGCTGGTGCTCGCGATCTGCTGCCTGAGCCTGCTGATCGTGAGCCTCGACAACACGGTCCTGAACGTGGCCCTGCCCGCCATACAGCAGGACCTGCACGCCGGCACGTCAGGTCTGCAGTGGACCATCGACGCGTACACGCTCGTCCTGGCCTCGCTGCTGATGCTCGCGGGCTCCACGGCCGACCGGATCGGCCGCAAGCGGGTCTTCATGGCGGGTCTGGTCGTCTTCACCATCGGCTCGGTCCTGTGCTCCCTGGCGCCGAACCTTCAGGCGCTGGTCGCCTTCCGGATGGTCCAGGCGGTGGGCGGCTCGATGCTGAACCCGGTCGCCATGTCGATCATCACCAACACGTTCACCGACCCGCGCGGGCGGGCCCGGGCGATCGGCGTCTGGGGAGCGGTCGTCGGCATCTCCATGGCCGCCGGCCCGCTGGTGGGGGGCCTCCTGGTCGACTCCGTCGGCTGGCGCTCCATCTTCTGGATCAATCTGCCGGTGGGTCTGGCGGCCCTGCTGCTCACCCTGCGCTTCGTCCCCGAGTCCCGCGCGCCGCGCGCCCGCCGCCCCGACCCGGTCGGGCAGGTGCTGGTGATCGTGCTGTTCGGCTCCCTGACGTACGCGATCATCGAGGCGCCGAGCACCCCGTTCCGGTCCGTCGCGCCCCTGGCCGTCGTCGCCCTGGCCGCCCTTGCGGCACTGCTCGTCCACGAGCCGCGCCGCAAGGAACCGCTGATCGACCTGCGCTTCTTCCGCTCGGCGCCGTTCAGCGGGGCCACGGTCATCGCGATCAGCGCGTTCGCCGCGCTCGGCGGCTTCCTCTTCCTGTCCACGCTGTACCTGCAGAACGTACGCGGCCTGAGCGCCCTGGAGGCGGGTCTGTGGATGCTGCCCATGGCGGTCCCGACGTTCCTGTGCGCGCCGCTGTCGGGCCGCCTGGTGGGCACGCGCGGCCCCCGTCTGCCCCTGCTGATCGCGGGCTTCGCGATGACGACGAGCGGTGTCCTGTTCGCCGCGTTCGAGACGGAGACGTCGAACGTCACGCTCTTCGCCGGCTACGTCCTCTTCGGCATCGGCTTCGGTTTCGTCAACGCGCCCATCACCAACACGGCGGTCTCCGGCATGCCGCGCGCCCAGGCGGGCGTGGCCGCCGCGGTCGCCTCCACGAGCCGGCAGCTGGGCCAGACGCTGGGTGTCGCCGTGGTGGGCGCGGTGCTCGCCTCGGGCATCGGCTCGTCCTCCTACCGCGAGGCCTTCGTGTCCGCGGCGCGGCCCGGCTGGTGGATCCTCGTGGGGTGCGGCTTCGCGGTCCTGGCGCTGGGGGCGGTGACGAGCGGACGGTGGGCCAGGGGCACCGCCGAGCGGGCCGCGGAGCGGCTGGAGGCGGCGGAGGTACGCCAGACCGTCGGGACGAGCGGCTGAGTCCGGAACGGCTCCCGGGCCCGGCGGTCGCCGGTGCCGGCCGATTCTGCGACTGGGGTCGGCTCAGTCGAGACAGAACTCGTTGCCCTCGATGTCCTGCATCACGATGCACGACTCGTCGTACTCGTCGGCGAGCAGCACGCGCACACGTGTGGCGCCGAGCGCGACCAGCCGTGCGCACTCGGCTTCGAGCGTGGCGAGGCGTTCCTCGCCCACGAGCCCGGTGCCCACGCGCACGTCCAGATGCACCCGGTTCTTGACGACCTTGCCTTCGGGGACGCGCTGGAAATACAGCCGCGGGCCCACACCCGAGGGATCACCGCAGACGAACCCCGCACCCTGACGCTCGGGCGGCAGGGTGCGCTCGTAGTCGCCCCACTTCGCGAACCCCTCCGGCGGGGGCGGTACGACGTACCCCAGCACCTCGCACCAGAAGCGGGCCACCCGCTCGGGCTCCGCGCAATCGAACGTGACCTGGACCTGCCTGATCGATGACATCGGCGCACCCTAGCAGGGCTCCGTCGCTCATCTCCCGGTATATATCGGCAGGTTGTCGTGCGGCACCACGCGCATCGGACCCGTCGGCGTCTGAGAACTCGTCCCCGGGGAAACCCTGTTGATGTTGGTCTTGCTGCACACTCCTTGCTGCGAGCAGACCGGAACGCCGGATTTCTCGACACGGGAGGGCGCCATGACGCAGATCGACACGAGCAAGGTCAGCCGCTGGGACCAGCACGGCCGGGAGCATGTGGTGCGTGTGCACCGGACGGGCGTGCAGCGCACGATCAGATGCGACACCTGCGGCTGGCGCAGAAGTGCCCAGTTCCTGCCCTGGCTGAAGGCGGAGGAGCACTTGGCGGAGGCCCACCAGGCGACGGTGGACCCGACGGCGGCGTGAGCCGGCCCGGTCACCTGCTAGTAGAGGATCGAGGGCAGGTACGCACCGTCGGGCCGGTTGTACAGGCCGATGGTCATCAGGCTCATCAGCTGCACGACCTTGAGGCCGTTGGACAGGCACCACCTGAGCAGCGCGCTGTCTTCCGTGGGGACGAGGATGCCCGGGCCACCGAACTGCGGGGCCGCCGCGATGAGTGCCTGGAGGTCCGGGGTGGTCTCGCCCACGGCGTGCGCGAAGAAGGCCAGGTCGGTGGCGTACCCGGTGATGCGTCCCTCGCGTTCGACGACCCGGGCGGTGCCCTGTTTGAGCGCGTCGGCGACCTCCCCGCCACGGTCGACGCCGTGGACCTGCCGGCACACGTCGTTGCAGGCGCCGAGGTCCGCGTCCGTGGCCTCCCGCACCGGGTATCCGGGCATCGCACGCCGGATCGGCGGGCCCTGCACGCAGGCCACCGTGGCCCGGTGGACGAAGCCCAGGCCGACGTACAGCGAGAACGACCTGTTGTGGTAGCCGGTCTGCAACAGCCGGATGCCCGGCGCCCCGCGCTCGGCCGCCCGCTCCATCACGTCCCGCATCAGGCGGCGTCCCACGCCCGCGTTCTGCGTGGTGGGGTCGACGGTGACGGGCCCGACCCCGACGACGGCCGAGCGTTCGTCGAGGAAGTTGCTGCCGACGATCCGCCCGTCGAGCTCGGCGACGACACCGTAGAAGCCCGGGTGTGTCAGGGCTCCCTCGATCACAGCGACACCCACTTCGGGGCTGGGGAAGTCGGGTGGGAACGCATGCTCCTCGGCGATGCCGGCGAAGGCCTGGTAGCAGATCCTTCCGCACTCTGCGGCATCGTCCGCAGTGCCCGGGCGCAGTGTGAGAGTCACGATCGCCATCCCTTCTTCGCGCCCCCGCGCGGCGACCCACCCCTCGCTTCCCATCCTGTGCCCGTCCCGGCCGGGACGCACCCGGTACTGCCGGACCCCCCTACGGTGTTCGCCGCAGTCCCTGCACCAGCAGGTCGACGACCGCCGCGAAATCGGCTTCGGTCCCCGGCTCCTCCCACTCCCTCGCGTAGCAGGGGTCGTGGAAGCGGCCCGTGGCCTGGAAGACCGCCCTGGCCGACGCCTCCGCGTCGGTGGCGGCGAAGTCACCGGTCTCTACGCCGGCCTGGATGATGCGGGTCAGCTGGGACTCCAGGTCGGTGATGTGCTCCCCCACCGCCGTACCGGCCTCGCCGGTGAGGACCGTGTACGTGGCGAACAGCTCCGGGTCCTCGCCCGCCTTGCGGCGCTTGGCGGCGAAGAGTGCGGCGAGCCAGTCCCGCAGCCGGGCCTCCGGGACGCGATCCGCCTCGGCGATCCCGGACAGCTGCCCGGACGTGCGGTCCAGCCAGCGCTTGGTGACCGCCTCGCGCAGCGCCGCCTTCGTCCGGAAGTGGCGGTAGACACTGCCGTGGCTGACGCCGAGCGCCCGGGCGACGTCCACCACGGTGGCCTTGGCCGGTCCGTGGCGGCGCAGCACCTCCTCGGTGGCTTCGAGGATGCGCTCGGCGGTCAGAGTCTCGCTGGTCGGTGCCATGCCCTGACCGTACCCAAAGCCCCGTTCAGCTTTCGAGGTGCGCCATCTGGGCTGCCGGGTAGCGGTCGCCGGCGGCGGCACCGGCCGGTACGGCCTCCTCTATCGCGGCCAGGTCCGACGGCTCCAGCGTCACGTCCAGCGCACCCAGCGCCTCCGTGAGCCGGTCGCGGCGGCGGGCGCCGACCAGGGGCACGATGTCCTCACCGCGGGCGAGCACCCAGGCGATGGCGATCTGCGCGACGCTGACGCCCTTCTGCTCGGCGATCTTCCGCAGCGCCTCGACGAGGTTCAGGTTGTGCCGGAGGTTGTCGCCCTGGAAGCGCGGCGACATGGCCCGGAAGTCGCCCGGGCCGAGCTGCCGGTCGGCGGTGAAGTGGCCGGAGATCAGGCCCCGGGAGAGCACGCCGTACGCTGTGATGCCGATGCCCAGCTCGCGGGTGGTGGGCAGGATCTCCTCCTCGATGCCGCGGGAGATGAGGGAGTACTCGATCTGGAGGTCGGAGACGGGTGCCGTGGCCGCCGCCCGGCGGATCGTCTCGGCGCCGACCTCGCTGAGGCCGATGTGCCGTACCCAGCCCTTCTCGACGAGTTCCGCTATCGCGCCGACCGTCTCCTCGATCGGCACGTCCGGGTCGAGGCGGGCGATGCGGTAGACGTCGATGTGGTCGACGCCGAGGCGCTGCAGGGAGTGGGCGGCGAAGTTCTTCACGGCGGCGGGCCGGCCGTCGTAGCCGAGCCAGCTGCCGTCCGGACTGCGCAGAGCGCCGAACTTCACGCTGATCAGGGCCTGTTCGCGCCGGGCGGCGGGGGTGGCGCGCAGGGCCTCGCCGATCAGCATCTCGTTGTGACCCATGCCGTAGAAGTCGCCGGTGTCGAGCAGGGTGACGCCCGCTTCGAGCGCCGCGTGGAGGGTCACGATGGACTCGGCCCGGTCCGCCTCGCCGTACAGGGCGGACATGCCCATGCAGCCGAGACCGAGGGCGGAGACCTGGGGGCCGGTGGTTCCGAGGGGGCGGGTTCGCATCGTCATGCCCTCCACCTTGCCATGACAGCTGACAGATTTCAATATCTGTCATTCGATACTTGTCAGCCCCTTGAGTGCGTCCCGGCCCCGCTCGCCGTCCGCGGCTACCGCGCCGTGAACGCCAGCTTCGCCCCCAGCGCCACGAACGACCCCGCGAAGCCCCGCCGCAGCCAGGCCGTCACCCGCGGCCGGCCCAGGACATGCCGGCGTACCGACGCGGCCAGCAGTCCGTACACGGCGAACACGACGAAGGTCGCCAGCATGAAGACCCCGCCGAGCCCCGCCATCCGCAGTACCGCGTGCGGCTCCCCGGGGGCGACGAACTGCGGCAGGAACGCGAAGAAGAAGATCGTCAGCTTCGGGTTGAGGATGTTGATCAGCACCCCGCGCACGATGACCCGCCGCGCCGGCAGGTCCGGGGCCCCCTCCCGCTCCTCCACCACGAGCGCCTCCTTGTCCCGCACCGTCGCCCACGCCATGTACAGCAGGTAGGCGACACCCGCGTACTTCAGCACTTGGAACGCGGTCGCGCTCGCGTGCAGCAGCGCGGCGACGCCGGTGACCGTGGCCAGCAGGTGCGGCACGATCCCGAGCGTGCAGCCGACGGCCGCGACGACACTCGCGCGCCGCCCCCGGGAGAGCGCGGCGGCGAGGGTGTAGACGACGCCGGTGCCCGGCGTGGCGACGACGACGAGGGTGGTCAGCAGGAAGGCGATGCTCATGCCGTCACCCTGGCGCGGCCTCCCGCCCCGGCAACAGGACCAATCGGCCTCGGCGCTACGGGACCAGTCCCCCGATCCCAGGGACCTCAGCGTCACCACCGTTCGACACGCTTCACACCCGATCCGACAATGGAAGTGCCGGTGGGTGGTCTCCCCGGCGGCGCCCGCCCGCCGGTCGCGCGGAACTCCTGCGCCGCCCGAGGGAGCGCGCCATGACGGTCCGTATCGCCACCTTCAACACGGAGAACCTCTTCCGCCGCCCCAAGGTCTTCCGCCTCCAGGGCGACAAGCAGCGCCGCGAGGTCCTCGACGACTACGCCGGGCTGGTCTCCCTCCTGGAGCAGGAGACCTACGACGACGACACCAAGACCCGCATCGCCGCACTCCTCAAGAAGCACCGGGTGCACGACTCGCGCAAGGACAGGCCGTTCTTCGTCAACGAGACGCGCGGCCAGGGCACGTTGTACAAGACGAAGGGCAGCGGCGAGCACGTCACGTTCGAGATCGTGGCCAAGGGCCGTTCGGGGTGGACGGGCTGGGTGGAGCTGGTCCGTGACGACCTCGACTGGGCGGCGGTGCACAACACCGGCCGGGTGATCGCCGAGGTCGACGCCGACATCCTGCTCACGGTGGAGGTGGAGGACCGCACGACCCTGCGCCGCTTCAACGAGCAGGTGCTGGGCGCCGACCTGAAGAAGACGCCGTACCCGTACGACCTGGTGATCGACGGCAACGATCCGCGCGGCATCGACGTGGGGATCCTCAGCCGCCACCCGGTCACGTCCATGCGGACGCATCTGTTCGACCCGGACCCGGACCGCCCGGGGGCGTACCTCTTCAGCCGGGACTGCCCGGAGTACGAGATCCAGATCGGCGGCACACCGCTGTGGCTGCTGGGCAACCACCTCAAGAGCCAGAGCGGCGACGACCCGGAGCTGCGCGTCGCCCAGGCCCGGCGGGTGGCGTCGATCTACCAGACCGCACTGGAGCGTTCGCCGTACGTCGTGGTCGCCGGCGACCTCAACGACGAGCCGTCCAGCGAGGCGATCCGGGCCCTGCTGGACACGGGCCTGCGGGACGTGATGGGTCACCCGTCCTACCGGGGCGCCCCGGGCACCCACGGCACGGGCAACTCCGAGAGCCAGAAGCTCGACTACGTGATGCTGCCGCCGCCGCTGTGGGAGCAGGTGCAGCACGTGGAGGTCGAACGGCGCGGCATCTGGGCGCCCTCGACCATCAAGTCCTTCGACACGGTCACCTCGAAGTGGAACCGCGCCTCGGACCACGCGGCGGTCTACGTCGACCTGGACCTGTGAAACGCGGCGGTGCCGGGCCCCTCCGAGGAGGAACCCGGCACCGCGGCCCGGCGAAAGGCGATCAGCAGCCGATCAGGCGGGACGCCAGGTAGCCCTCGATCTGGTCGAGGGAGACGCGCTCCTGCTTCATCGAGTCGCGCTCGCGGACGGTGACCGCGTTGTCCTCCAGGGTGTCGAAGTCGACGGTCACGCAGAACGGCGTGCCGATCTCGTCCTGGCGGCGGTAGCGGCGGCCGATGGCGCCGGCGTCGTCGAACTCGATGTTCCAGTTCTGGCGGAGCGCCTGGGCGAGGCCCTTGGCCTTCGGGGACAGCTCCGGGTTGCGGGACAGCGGAAGGACCGCGACCTTCACCGGGGCGAGGCGGTGGTCGAGGCGCAGCACCGTGCGCTTCTCCATCTTGCCCTTGGCGTTGGGGGCCTCGTCCTCGATGTAGGCGTCCAGCAGGAACGCCAGCATCGCGCGGCCGACACCGGCCGCGGGCTCGATGACGTACGGCGTCCAGCGCTCGCCGGCTTCCTGGTCGAAGTAGGTGAGGTCCTGGCCGGAGGCCTTGGAGTGGGCACCGAGGTCGTAGTCGGTGCGGTTGGCGACACCTTCGAGCTCGCCCCACTCACTGCCGCCGAACTGGAAGCGGTACTCGATGTCGGCGGTGCGCTTGGAGTAGTGGGAGAGCTTCTCCTTCGGGTGCTCGTACCACCGCATGTTCTCCTCGCGCAGGCCGAGACCGGTGTACCAGTTCCAGCGCTGCTCCATCCAGTACTCCTGCCACGTCTCGTCCTCGCCCGGCTTGACGAAGAACTCCATCTCCATCTGCTCGAACTCGCGGGTGCGGAAGATGAAGTTGCCGGGCGTGATCTCGTTGCGGAAGGACTTGCCCATCTGGGCGATGCCGAACGGCGGCTTGCGGCGCGAAGTGGTCTGCACCTGCGAGAAGTTGGTGAAGATGCCCTGGGCGGTCTCGGGGCGCAGGTAGGCGACGGAGCCGGAGTCCTGCGTGGGGCCGAGGTGGGTGGACAGCAGGCCCGAGAACTGCTTGGGCTCGGTGAACTGGCCCTTGTTGCCGCAGTTGGGGCAGTTGACGTCGAGGAGGCCGTTCTCCGGGGCGCGGCCCTTCTTCTCCTCGTAGGCCTCCTCCAGGTGGTCCGCGCGGAACCGCTTGTGGCAGGAGGTGCACTCGGTCAGCGGGTCCGTGAAGGTGGCGACGTGGCCGGAGGCGACCCAGACCTCGGGGGCCAGGATCACGGACGAGTCGATGCCCACGACGTCCTCGCGCGACGTCACCATGTAGCGCCACCACTGGCGCTTGAGGTTCTCCTTGAGCTCGACACCCAGGGGGCCGTAGTCCCAAGCGGCGCGCTGACCGCCGTAGATCTCACTACAGGGGAATACGAAGCCACGGCGCTTGCTCAGGCTGACGATGGTGTCGATCTTGTCGGCGGCCACGGTGCTCTCTTCATTACGACGACGGGCGACGAAGCGAGTTGCTTCCAGCGAATGCTTCAGGTTACCGGCGGGGGCGCCCCCTCAATCAAATCGCTCCCCCTTCGGCCGCCGCCGGCCCCCCTCCGGATCCCACTGGCCGGACCGTTTATTGACAACGGTTTCCATATTTGCTGAAAATGAGTGTCATGAACGTACGACGACGCCTCATACCCGCCGCCCTGGCCTCCGCTCTCGGTCTCGGCGCCCTGACCGCCTGCTCCAGCGACAGCGCGGCCTCGGGCAACACGGACAAGTTCGACGTCGTCGCGTCGTTCTACCCGATGGCGTTCCTCGCCGAGCAGATCGGCGGCGACCACACGAACGTCACCAGTCTGACCGAGCCCGGCCAGGAGCCGCACGACCTGGAGATCAGCACCAAGCAGCGCGCGCAGCTGGAGGAGGCCGACGCGGCGCTCTACCTCAAGGGCCTCCAGCCCGCCGTCGACGAGGCCATCGGCCAGACGGGGATCAAGACCAAGATCGACGCGGCCTCGCTGACCCACCTGGAGGACCACGGCACCGGCGGCCACACCCACGAGGGTGAGGAGGGCCACGCCGAGGAGGAAGGCCACGCCGAGGAGGAGGAGCACGGCCGCGACCCGCATGTCTGGCTCGACCCGGTGAAGTACGCCGAGATCGCCCAGGGCGTCGGCAAGGCCTTCGAGAAGGCCGACCCCGACCACGCGGCCGACTACAAGAAGAACACCGAGGCCCTGGTCAAGAAGCTGAACGGGCTGAACGGCGACTTCGAGAACGGCCTGAAGAACACCAAGTCCAAGGTCTTCTTCACCAACCACGCCGCCTTCGGCTACCTCGCCGAGCGCTACGGCCTCACCCAGGAGGCCATCTCCGGCATCGACCCCGAGAGCGAGCCCAGCGGCGCCCGCGTCCGGGAACTCCAGCAGGAGGCGAAGGCCGACGGCGTCACCACCGTCTTCTACGAGACACTGGTCTCCGACAAGACCGCGAAGACCCTCGCCCGCGACGCGAACCTGAAGACGGACGTCCTCGATCCCCTGGAGGGCATCACGGACAAGTCCCGCGGCGACGACTACTTCCAGGTCATGGAAGCCAACCTCAAGGCCCTTCAGGCGGCCCTGGGAGCCAAGTGATCGACCCATCGGAGGACGGCATGACCGAGCCCGTCGTATCCCTGCAAGGGGTCCGCGCGGACCTCGGCTCGCGCACCGTGCTGCGCGGCATCGACCTCACCGTCCGCCATGGTGAGGTCGTCGCCCTGCTCGGCGCGAACGGCTCGGGCAAGTCGACGGCCGTGCGCAGCATCATCGGCCAGGTGCAGACCGGCGCCGGCGAGATCCGGCTGTTCGGCACGGACCGCGGGCGGTTCCGCGACTGGCACCGCGTGGGCTACGTCCCGCAGCGCACCACGGCCGCGGGCGGCGTGCCCGCCACGGTGACCGAGGTGGTCTCCTCCGGCCGCCTGTCCCGGGCCCGCTTCGGTGTCCTGCGCAAGGCCGACCACGCGGCCGTACGACGCGCCCTGGACCTCGTCGGCATGGCCGACCGGGCCAAGGACTCGGTCGACGCCCTCTCCGGCGGCCAGCACCAGCGCGTCCTCATCGCCCGCGCGCTCGCCTCCGAACCCGAGCTGCTGATCATGGACGAGCCGATGGCCGGCGTCGACCTGGCCAGCCAGGAGGTCCTCGCGCACACCCTGCGGGAGCAGGTCGGCCAGGGCACGACCGTGCTGCTCGTGCTGCACGAACTGGGCCCCCTGGAGCCCCTCATCGACCGGGCGGTCGTCCTGCGCGACGGCTGCGTCGTCCACGACGGGCCGCCCCCGAAGGCCGTCGGGCAGCATGCCCTGCCCGGCCACGACCACGTACACCCGCACGCACCCGCGGGCGCCGAACCCCTCCGCACGGGACTGCTGAGCTGATGGACATCCTCGACTACGCCTTCATGCAGCGGGCCCTGCTCGCCGCCGTCCTGGTCGGCATCACCGCCCCCGCCGTGGGGATCTACCTGGTCCAGCGGCGCCAGGCCCTGATGGGCGACGGCATCGGGCACGTGGCGATGACCGGTGTCGGTCTCGGCTTCCTGCTGACCTGGTCCCCGGTGTGGATGGCGACCCTCGTCTCCGTCCTCGGCGCGGTCCTCATGGAGCTGATCCGCTGGTACGGCAAGACCCGCGGCGACCTCGCCCTCGCGATGCTGTTCTACGGCGGCATGGCCGGCGGTGTGATGTTCATCAACCTCGCGCCCACCGGCTCCAACGCCAACCTGACGTCGTACCTGTTCGGCTCCCTGTCGACGGTCTCCGATTCGGACGTCACGGCGATCTGCGTGCTGGCCGCCTTCGTCGTCCTGGTCACCCTCGGTCTGCGGCGGCAGCTGTTCGCGGTCAGCCAGGACGAGGAGTTCGCCCGGGTGACGGGCCTGCCGGTGCGCGTGCTGAACCTGCTGACGGCGGTCACCGCGGCCGTCACGGTGACGGTGGCGATGCGCGTGGTCGGGCTGTTGCTGGTCAGCGCGCTGATGGTGGTGCCCGTCGCGGCCGCCCAGCAGATCGGCCGGAGCTTCGCCGCGACGTTCGCGATCGCCGTGGCCATCGGTGTGAGCGTGACGATCGGCGGCACGGTCACCTCGTACTACCAGGACGTGCCGCCCGGCGCGACGATCGTGCTGCTGACCATCGGCGCGTTCATCGTGCTGACGGCGCTCGCGACCCCGCTGGCCCGCCGCCGCGCCCGCGCCGGGGCGGGCGGGGACACGACGGCCGACCCCGCCGAGTGCTCGATTCCGGGCAGCCGGGCGGCGGCCGACGAGGTCGGCGTCTGACCGCCCCCACCACGGGCTGGCACAATGGCCCGGGCAAGGCAGACGTGAGGAGGCAACGGTGACGACCGCTGGACCGTCCGTGAAGGGCCGCGCCACCAAGCAGCGGGCCGCTGTGGCGGCGGCCCTGCAGGAGGTCGACGAGTTCCGCAGCGCGCAGGAACTGCACGACATGCTCAAGCACAAGGGCGACTCGGTCGGGCTCACCACGGTCTACCGCACCCTGCAGTCCCTCGCCGACGCCGGTGAGGTCGACGTCCTGCGCACGGCCGACGGTGAGTCGGTGTACCGGCGCTGTTCCACCGACGATCACCACCACCACCTCGTGTGCCGGAGCTGCGGCAAGGCCGTCGAGGTCGAGGGGCCGGCGGTGGAGAAGTGGGCCGAGTCCATCGCGGCCGAGCACGGGTATGTGAACGTGGCTCATACGGTGGAGATTTTCGGGACCTGCGCGGACTGTGCGGGGGCCTCCGGCGGTTGAGCCGTTGATCGCCGTGGGGGTGGGCGCAGTTCGTCGGCTGCGGCTGGATCGTGGCTGGTCGCGCCCCGCGGCGGAGCCGCATCGGCACAGCCCCGCGCCCCTGAGGGCGGAAGACTCCAGGCTTCCTACGCGGCCGGGCGCTGAGTCGGCGGCGGACGAGCAGGGACAGGGCGGTGGAGGCCAGGATCACGGTGCCGCCGACGCGCAGGGTGAGGTCGTAGGCGCGTTCCGGGGCGGTCTCCGGGGTGAGCGAGGTGATGGCCGCCGCCGTGGCCGCGAGGCCGACGGCGCCCAGCGTGACGAGGGCGGTGAGGACGACGCCCGAGGCCTCGCCGGCGCGGGCGGGCGAGACGACCTGCTGGGTGGCCACACCGACGAAGGTCCAGCCCAGGCCGAGCCCGAGCGCGCACCAGGTGACGACCGGCAGGCAGAACCACCAGGACCAGGCCGGGCCCGGGTCGCCTCGGGAAAGGCGTTGGTGATCACGGACACCGACACGGGGAAGATCAGCGCCGCGCCCGCGCCCTGCACGGTCCGGGCCGCGACGAGCACGCCGAGGTCCGGCGCGAGGGCGCAGCCGACGGAGGCGGCGGCGAACAGCCCGGTCCCGGCCAGCAGGACCGGACGCCGGCCGAGGAGGTCGCCCAGTCGCCCGCCGACGGTGAACAGGCAGCCGACGGCGAGCATGTACGCGGACAGCGTCCACTGGGCCGCGGAGACGGTCGTGTCCGGCTCTTCGGAGATCCCGGGGACGGCCGGGTCGAGCGCGAAGAAGTCCAGCTGGATGCAGAACAGGGCGAGCGAGGACGCGAGGAAGACCCCGGCCCGTCGGGTGGTCCGCCGGGGTACGCCGGGGTACGCCGACGCCGGTGGAACCCATGCCACCAGGACACCGCCGCCGCGGCCCGGCTGCCACCGGAGGGGTGCCGGGCCGCCCGCGCGTTACGGCTGTTCGCCCTCCATGGCCAGCAGTTCCTCGTTCGGGACGGCCCCGCCGAAGCGCCGGTCCCGCGAGGCGAACTCCAGGCAGGCCCGCCACAGGTCACGCCGGTCGAAGTCGGGCCACAGCACGTCCTGGAAGACCATCTCGGCGTACGCGCTCTGCCAGATCAGGTAGTTGGAGGTGCGCTGCTCCCCGCTGGGACGCAGGAACAGGTCCACGTCCGGCATGTCCGGGTAGTACAGGTACTTCGCGAAGGTCTTCTCGCTGACCTTGGACGGGTCGAGCCTGCCGCTCTTCACGTCCTCCGCCATGGCCTTGGCGGCGTCGGCGATCTCGGCCCGGCCCCCGTAGTTCATGCAGAAGTACAGGGTCAGCCGGTCGTTGCCCTTGGTCTGCTCCTGAGCGACCTGGAGTTCCTTGGCGACCGAGCGCCACAGCTTGGGCATACGGCCCACCCAGCGCACCCGGATGCCCAGCTCGTCGAGCTGGTCGCGGGTCTTGCGGATGAAGTCCCGGTTGAAGTTCATCAGGAAGCGCACCTCGTCGGGCGAGCGCTTCCAGTTCTCGGTGGAGAAGGCGTACAGGGAGATGGCGCCCACGCCCATCTCGATGGCCCCCTGGAGCACGTCCAGCACGCGCTCGGCGCCGACCTTGTGCCCTTCGGTGCGCGGCAGGCCCCGGTCCTTGGCCCAGCGGCCGTTGCCGTCCATGACGATCGCCACATGCTGCGGTACGAACTCCCCGGGGATCTTCGGGGGCCGCGCGCCGGACGGGTGCGGCTCCGGCGTCCTGTACTCCCGGCGCTGGCGCCCCAGGATCCCGCGTACGGCCATGTGTCTCTCGTCTCCTCGTGCTCGCTTGCTCTGTTTTCCGCTGCTGGCGATGTCCGCTGCTCGCGTCTGCGCTGCTCGCGCTACTTCTCGACGTAGCGCAGGGAGCGCAGGCCGCGCTCCATGTGCCAGTGCAGATACGCGGACACCAGCCCGCTGCCCTCGCGGACGTAGCGCGCCTCGCACGCGTCCGCGGTCTCCCAGTCTCCCGTAAGCAGGGCGCCGAGGAGTTCCAGGGCCTGGGGCGAGGGTACGACGCTGCCGGGCACCCGGCAGTCCACGCAGACGGAACCGCCCGACGCGACGGAGAAGAACCGGTTGGGCCCGGGCATCCCGCACTTGGCGCAGTCGGTGAAGCTCGGGGCGTACCCGTTGACGGCGAGGGAGCGGAGCAGGAACGCGTCGAGCACGAGGTGCGGTGCGTGCTCCCCCCGGGCGAGGGTCCGCAGGCCTCCGACCAGCAGCAGGTACTGCTGCACGGCCGGCTCCCCCTCATGGTCGGTGAACCGCTCGGCGGTCTCCAGCATGACGGTGCCGGCCGTGTACCGCGCGTAGTCGCTGACGATCCCGCCGCCGTAGGGCGCGATGGTCTCGCTCTGCGTGCACAGCGGCAGTCCCCGCCCGACGAGCTCGCTGCCCTTGGCGAAGAACTGCACGTCGACGTGGGAGAACGGCTCCAGGCGCGCACCGAACTTCGACTTCGTCCGGCGCACGCCCCGGGCCACCGCGCGCACCCGTCCGTGACCGCGTGTGAGCAGCGTGATGATCCGGTCCGCCTCACCCAGCTTCTGGGTGCGCAGCACGATGCCGTCGTCGCGGAACAGACTCATGGAGCCATTCTGGCAGGGTCGTCACGTCAAGGGACCTCGCCCCTGCTGCGGGCGTTGGCGTACGCGGTCGCCGCGCGCAGCCGCTCGGCCGGGGTGGCGTGCCGGACGGCTCCGGGCTCGGCGTCCCACTCCCTGCCGCCCCCGTACGGCCGCAACTGCACGTAGGGCCCCTCATGCCCCATCACGATGCCGATGCGGCCGCTGCGGGTGTCCACGACGTACGCGCCGACGGGGGGCTTCATCGCGGCACCGCCGCGAGCCGCCGGGCGGTAGCCGATGCACACCGGCCCCCTTCGACGAGCGGGCAGGACACTTCCCTCACAAAACTCACCGGGTCAAGTCCCGGTGAGGGGAAATTAATTCCGGCCTTGACGAGTTCTGCCCGCAATTCTTTCACCACGTCCTCCGCTTCTCCGGCGCAGAGCGCCGAGTGTCGTGCCTCCACCGTGCTCCCCTTCCTTTCACGGTTTCACTCTTCGCATCCCCCTGGTCACGCTCCGCGTCTACACTCTGGAAGGGTCTGTGCCGTACAACTGCGGCGCGGCACAAAGGGGTTCGGCACGGGGCGCTGCAAAAGGGCGCCAATTCAGCGGGGCACTCGTCCTGGGGTAATCCCCCTGGAATTCCGGGAGTTACCCGGATGTGGCCGCCGGCTGAAGTCCGCCAGGCTTGCTCGGTATGAAGCAGATCACGAAGCATGTGGCGCTGGTCGCCGCCGCCGGTGCGATGCTCGGGTTCGCCGGGCCCGGTGGGGCGTCCGAGCCGGCACCGGGCTCCCTCGACTGGACCCGGTGCACCGGGTCCGGCCTCGACCCCAGACAGCAGTGCGCCACCCTCGCCGTCCCCATGGACTACTCCGACCCCGACAGCCCGGAGATCCGGATCGCCGTCAGCCGGATCCCCGGTGAGAAGCCGTCCGCGCGGCGGGGCGCGCTGTTACTCATCCCGGGCGGGCCCGGCGGGGACAGTCTCGGCGACCCCTCCGGCAAGGGGCAGAAGCTGCCGCAGAAGGTGCGGGACGCCTACGATCTCATCGGGTTCGCGCCGCGCGGGATGGCGCCCTCCACTTCCGTCGACTGCAAGCTCGACCCGGCCGACATCAGCATGACGAAGCGTCTGCCCTGGCCGGCCCCGGACGGTTCCGTCGACGGGAACATGGCCACCGCCCGGCGTACGGCCGAGGCCTGTGCCCGAAACGGCGGTGAGCTGATCCGGCACATCAGCACCGCCAACGAGGCCCGCGACCTGGACCGCCTGCGGGCCGCCCTCGGTGAGAAGAAGATCTCCGCGTGGGGCGTCTCGTACGGCACCTACGTCGGCGCCGTCTACGGCCAGTTGTTCCCGCACCGCACCGACCGCATCGTGCTGGACAGCAACAACAACCCCGACCACACCCGCGTGACCCGCAACTGGCTCGCCGCCTTCGAGACCGGCGTCGAGGACAACTTCCCCGAGTTCGCCAAGTGGGCGTCCAGGCCGGGCAATCCGCACCGGGTCGCCCGTACGCCCGCCGAGGTCCGCTCCGGCTTCCTGCGGCTCGCCGCCCGGCTGGACCGCGACCCGCTCCCCTGGCCCGGCGCCAACCCCCCGCTGCTGGACGGCAACGCGCTCCGCCAGACCATGCTGTCCAGCCTCTACGACCCCGACGACTACCCGGTCCTGGCCGAGGCCGTCCGGGCCGCCCGCAAGGACACCGTGCCGCCCGCGCCCGAGGCCCCGCCCGAGCCGGTCCTGCAGAACGTCGCCGCGGTCGGCGTCGGCACCGTCTGCAACGACGTCGAGTGGCCCGGCTCGGCCGCCGCGTACCAGAAGGACGTCGACGAGAGCCGGGCCGCGTACCCGCTGACCGCGGGTATGCCGCGCGGGCCGATGGTGTGCGCCGCGTGGCCGTACAAGCCGAAGGAGCCGGCCGTGCGGATCACCGACCGCGGCCCCTCGAACATCCTGCTCGTGCAGAACGAACGGGATGTCGCCACCCCGCTGGCGGGAGCCCTCAAGCTGCGGCAGGCCCTCGGCGACCGGGCGGTCATGGTCACCGTGAACTCCACGGGCCACGACGCCTATCTGGCCAACGGCAACGCCTGCGGTGACGCCACGGTCTCCCGCTTCCTGGCGACGGGCGAGCGCCCTCACCGGGACCGGTACTGCGACCAGGGACCGTTCAGCGTTCGGTGAGGGGGGCCGGGGCCTCCTGGACCGCCCAGCCGTTGCCGTCGGGGTCCTGGAAGAAGAGGAAGGAGTTCCAGCTGTCCTCGCCCCGGCCCTCCGCCCAGCCGGACGCGCCCACGTGCAGGACCGGGGTCACCTCGACCCCGCGCCCCACCAGCGCCGCCCTGGCCGCCTCGATGTCCGTCACGCAGAGCTGGAGGCCCCGCAGCGAACCGGGGGCCATCCGCGGCTGCCCCGGTGACTCGGGCATCCCCGACTCCAGCACGATCGAGCAGCGGGACCCGGGCGGGGTGAGCTGGACGAAGCGGCCGACGCCCTCGAAGAACGCGGCGTCGGTCTCGGCGCGGAATCCGCACTGGTCCTGGTAGAAGGCCTTGGCCCGGTCCAGATCGGAGACCGGCACGACGAGCACTTCGAGGGTCCAGTCCATACGCGCACCTCCCCGGCCATGGTCCCCCCGCCGCACGGACCGCGCGCGTCAGCCGTGCCGGCCGTACCGGCGTGCCACCGCGCGGAACGCCTCCTTCGGCTCCCAGTGCCAGTCGGAGGCGGGGTCGTCGGGGTGATCCTTGATCACCTTGGTGAGGGCGTACGACGCCATGTCGAGGTCGAGGCGGGGGGTTTCCGGGCGGTGCGGGGCGTCCGCGCTGATGAACTCGAAGGCCATCGCCGCGTACAGGCCCATCGACGCGAAGACGTCCAGCAGCCCGCCCACGTAGTCGGCCTGGACGCGCTCGCTGCGGACCGGGTTTCCCTTGATCTCCGGCGGCTCCTTGTCGTAGTCGACGATGTCCCAGCCCATGCCGCCGGTCTCGGGTGCACCGGCGTACGCGCACGTGCCGAACTCGGTGATGGCGAGCGGCTTGCCCCACCGCAGGTACTGCTTCAGCTCCCGGACGTGGTCGGACGGCTTCTCGAAGTGCGCGTAGTAGTCGATGCCGACGATGTCGAAGAGGCTCCAGTCGGGGTCGTCGATGCTCTGGGCGGCGGCGTAGCCGAGGTTTCCCTTGAAGACGGAGCGGCCGGCCTTCGCGGCCTTCGCCGTGAAGTCGGCGAGCCGGCGCAGCGTCCGGGGCCAGTCGACCGTGCCGTTCTGGAGGTGCCTGATCCGGTCCAGAACCGTCTCGCCCGGCAGGATGCCGGGGACGAACAGCCAGAACTCGCAGCCGACGCTGAAGTCGACGCTCGCGCCCTGCCTGCGCAGCCGCTCCGCGAACCGCCCGGTCTCGGCGAGGTGCTCCAGGATGTCGCGCTGCGGGGCGTCCCCGAGGGTCGGCTGCAGCCACACGTGCAGTCCGCGCTCGGCGGCCTCGGCGGCGGTGCTCGTGAGGCGTTCGACGCCGTCGCCCGTGACGTCGACGGTGTCGGCGTGCAGGTCGTCCCGGATGGCCCGGATGTCGTGGCGCATCCGCCGGGCGCTCCACGCGGTGCCCGGCGTCTCCCCCGCCCCGACCGTGTAGACGACGCCCCGCCGGCGCAGTCCCCGGCCGGGCCGGGCTTCCGTGGCCCGGGCCTGCCCCTTCGGTCCCACCGCCCCGGCGATCCCCACCGCCGCCGCCCCGGCCAGGAACTGCGACCGGCTGATCCCCTTCGCCTGCTTGATCCCCTTGGGCTCTTCCATGCCGCCCACTGTGCCGAGCGGGCGCCGGGGCCGGCTGTCGGCCGAAGGTCTACGGCAGCGCGACCGAGGTATGAGGTGCCGCGCCGAAGGAGACGCTCATCAGGCTCGTCCCTCGCCGAAGCGGCGTACGTACCGCCGCTGCCAGGGCGTCTCCACGGCATGCCGGTCGTAGTGCCGGCGGACGTACTCCACCGCCTCCTCCCCCGGCACGCCGTCGAGCACCGCCAGGCAGGCCAGGGCCGTGCCCGTGCGGCCGCGTCCGCCGCCGCAGGCGATCTCCACCCGCTCCCCGGCGGCCCGCTCCCATACGCCGGCCAGCACCGCGCGGGCGGCCGCCCGGTCCGCCGGGAGGCGGAAGTCGGGCCAGTGGATCCAGGCGGACTCCCAGGGGACCTCCGGCGGCTGCCTGCCGAGCAGGTAGACGCCGTAGGAGGGCAGGGGCGCGTCGGGGTTCAGGGGGTGCCGTAGGCCCCGGCCTCGTACCAGGCGGCCCGAGGGCAGTCGCAGGGCACCGGCGTCACTCTCGCTCCACAGCTCGCTCACGCTCCTCATCATGCTCCGCGTTCGTCCGCCCGGTGGCGGACTCCCCCTGACAGGCGGTCAACTCACGTCGGAGGCGGTGCCGATGGCCCGGCCTCGGGTGGATACGCCATTCGTGTGCGATCCCTTGACCGCCCCCACGGCCCCTCCTATGGTCGCGCTGACCCCAGGACGTAGGACGTCGTATCTCCCCTGCCAGTCCCCTGCCACCGCATCTCGCTGGAGGACCCGTGCGCGACGTGACCCCCGACGTGCCGGCGCCGCACCGCCGGTCGTTCCTGAAGTACACCGGCGCGCTCGGCGCGACCGCCGCCGTCTCCGCGTCGCTGTCGGCCTGTTCGTCCGGTCCGCAGTCCACCAACGACACCGGCACCGGCGGTGGCCGGGACCGGACCCTCACCGCGGTGATCGGCTACGGCAACGACGGCAGCTGGGACCCCACCCAGACGGCGTCCGCGTTCTCCATGGCCGCCAACCACCACATCTACGAGGGCCTGCTGGACACGGACCCGATCTCCCGTGAGCCGTACGCGGCGCTGGCGACCGAAGTGCCGGGGAATCCGGACAGCACCTCCTGGAAGTTCGCCCTGCGGGCGGGCGCGACGTTCCACGACGGGAAGCCCGTGACCGCCGACGACGTGGTCTTCGTCTTCGAGCGGATCCTCGACCCGGGCACCCAGACCCTCGCCAAGGGCTTCTTCGCGAGCTGGCTGAAGGAAGTCCGGAAGATCGACGCACGGAACGTCGAGCTGGTGCTGAAGTTCCCCTTCCCGGACGGTCTTTCACGGCTGACACTCGCCAAGATCATGCCGAAGCACGTGTTCTCCCGGCCGGGGGCCTGGGAGGAGGCGATCAAGGGCAAGGCGATCGGCTCGGGGCCGTACCGGCAGACCGCGCACCATCCGAAGTCGAACACGACCTTCGAGGCGTTCGACGGCTACAACGGCCCCCGCAGGCCCGCCTTCCGGAAGATGAACTGGCTGACGATCGTGGACGCGGCCCCCCGCGTCGCGAAGATCTCGGGGTCGAGCGCGGGCGCGCAGATCGCGGACAACATCCCGTACGCCAACATCGGGCAGTTGGAGAGCGGCGGGATGGCGGTCGCCGGCGGTGCCGGGATGAACAACCTGTTCCTGATGTTCAACACCGGGCACAAGCCCTTCGACGACCCGCGCGTGCGCCGGGCCCTGCACTACGCCATCGACACCGAGAAGATGGTCGAGGTCGCCCTCAAGGGCCACGGCAAGCCCTCCACCTCCTTCCTCGACGAGGCCAACCCGTCCTACCGCCGGGCCAGGACGGTCTACGCCTACGACCCGGACAAGGCGAAGGCCCTGCTGAAGCAGGCCGGGGTGAAGGGGCTGAGCATCGAGATCCTGGCCGTGAACGTCAGCTGGATCGTCGACTGCCTGCCGACCGTCAAGGCCTCCTGGGACGCGATCGGAGTGCGGACGACCCTGTCCCCGCAGGAGACCACCGCCGTCTTCACGAAGATGGACCAGAAGCAGGACTACCAGGTCGTGGCCGCCGCCTCGAACCCCAACCAGTTCGGCCTCGACGCCGACCTGATCATGCACTACAACTACGGGCCCGAGAACCTCTGGATGCAGTACACGCGGTGGGCCTCCGACCCCGTCGCCCGGCAGCTCTTCAAGGACATGGACCGGGCCACCCGGGAGCCCGACCCGGCGAAGAAGAAGACGATGGTCCAGGACTACATCGACGTCGTCGCCGAGCAGGCCGTGCTCTACCCGGTCGTCCACAACGAGCTGATGACCGCCTGGAACCCGGAACTGCTCAGCGGCATAAGGGCACAGCCGTACCCGGGCATCAACCTCCTCCAGGCCAAGTGGGCCTGAGCGTATGACGGCCGTTCTGCGGATCCTGCTCCGCCGTGTCGTCCTGCTCGTGCCGCTGATGCTCGGCATCGTGCTGTTCGTGTTCCTGGTGATGCGGTTCTCGGACGTCGACCCGGCGTCCGCGTTCTTCCAGGGCGCCAACCCGACACCCCAGCAGCTGCACGACTTCCGCGAGGAACACGGCCTGCTGGACCCGCTGCCGGTGCGCTACGCGGACTTCGTCGCCGACCTGCTCCACGGCGACCTCGGCACCAGCGCACTGACCCGGGCGCCGGTGATCGACCAGGTCACCACCGCGCTGCCGCTCACCCTCCAGCTGACGTTCCTCGGCCTGGGCATCGCGGTCGTGCTGTCCCTCGTGGGCGGGGTGACCGCGGCGATCCACCGGGACCGGCTGCCCGACCAGATCATCCGGGTCGTGTCGCTGACCGGTGTCGCCGCGCCCGGCTTCTGGCTGGCACTGCTGATGATCCAGTACCTGGCGGTCGACCTGGGCTGGTTCCCGACCGGCGGCTACATCAACCCGGCGGACTCCTTCACGGGCTGGCTGAAGACCATGACCCTCCCCGCCTTCGCTCTGTCGCTGCCGGTGGCGGCGCAGCTGACCCGGATCGTGCGGACGGCCGTGGTGGAGGAGCTGGACAGGGACTACGTGCGCACGGCGATCGGCAGCGGCCTGCCGCCGCGGGTGGTCGTGGGCCGGAACGTGCTGCGCAACGCGCTCATCAACCCGCTCACCGTCCTCGGCCTGCGGGTCGGCTACCTGCTGGGCGGCGCGGTCGTCATCGAGACGATCTTCTCGCTGCCGGGCATGGGCAAGCTGATGATCGACGCCGTGAAGAACGGCGACCCGGCCGTCGTCCAGGGCGTCGTGCTGACGACGGCGGCCGGGTTCGTCGTCGTGAACCTCGTCATCGACGTCCTGTACCTGCTGGTCAACCCGCGACTGAGGGACGCAACCCCATGATGACCCGCAAGAGTCTCACTGCGGCGCTGTCCCGGCCCGGCGTCCGGCTGCGCGGTCTGCGCAGGCTGCCGTTGCTGTCGAAGATCGCCGTCTGCTTCCTGGCGGTCGTCGTGCTGATGGCGCTGCTGGCGCCGCTGCTCGCCCCGCACGACCCGCTCGACCAGCAGCCGCCGGTGGACGGCACCGGGCATCCGTCCGCCGGGCACTGGATGGGCCAGGACAGCCTCGGCCGGGACATCCTCAGCCGGCTGATGTACGGGGCGCGCTGGTCGCTCGCGATCGGGCTCGGCGCGACCGGGCTGGCCCTGGTGGCCGGAGCGCTGCTCGGGGCGGTCGCGGCGACCTCCCGCAAGGCGGTGGACGAGACGCTGATGCGCTGCCTGGACGTCGTCATGGCGTTCCCGGGCATCGCGCTGGCCGCCGTGCTGGTGGCGGTGTTCGGCGGCGGCATCACGGTGCTGATCTGCGCGATCGCGTTCCTGTTCACCCCGCCGGTGGCGCGGGTCGTGCGGGCGAACGTCCTCGACCAGTACGGCGAGGACTATGTGACGGCGGAACGGGTGATCGGCGCCCGCACCCCGCACATCGTGCTGAAGCACGTGGCGGTCAACTGCGCCGCTCCGGTGCTGGTGTTCTGCACGGTCCAGGTCGCCGAGGCGATCGTCTTCGAGGCGTCGCTGTCCTTCATCGGGGCGGGCGTGCGGCCGCCCGACCCGTCCTGGGGCAGTGTCATCGCGGACGGCAAGAACATGGTGCTGACCGGCGGCTGGTGGGCGACGGTGTTCCCCGGGCTGCTGATGCTGGTCACCGTGCTGTCGCTCAACGTCCTGTCCGAGGGCGTCTCCGACGCGTGGGCGGCCCCGTCCGCCCGGGAGGTGGACGTACCGGAGGACGACGACCGGCTGGAGGCGCCGCAGCCCGGCGGCGGGGAGGTCGTGCGGCTGCCCGGTCTGGCGGAGGCCGCGCGGCGGTTGCGGGCCCGGGCGCGCCGGCTGTCCCGGGACGGTCAGCCGGTGCTCGCGGTGGAGAACCTCGCCATCGGCTTCGACGGGCGGCACGGCGGCGTCGACGTCGTGGACGGCATCAGCTTCGAGGTGCACCCCGGCGAGGTGCTCGGGCTGGTCGGCGAGTCGGGCTGCGGCAAGTCGCTCACCGCCCTGGCGATCATGGGCCTCCAGCCGAAGGGGGCGCGCGTGCGGGGCCAGGTCCGTTTCCGGCAGCGGGATCTGCTCGCCGAGCCGATGCGGGTGCGCCGCGGGCTGCTCGGCCACGAGATGGCGATGATCTACCAGGACGCGCTGTCGTCGCTGAACCCGGCGATGACGATCCGCGCCCAGCTGAAGCAGGTCGTGCGGCGCGGTGGGCACCGCGCTCCGGCCGAGCTGCTGACGATGGTCGGGCTCGACCCGGAGCGCACCCTGCGCAGTTACCCGCACGAGCTGTCCGGCGGGCAGCGCCAGCGGGTGCTGATCGCGATGGCCCTGTCCCGCGACCCGAAGCTCATCGTCGCGGACGAGCCGACGACGGCCCTCGACGTGACCGTGCAGGCGCAGGTCATGGAGCTGCTGCTGCGGCTGCGCGAGGAGCTGGGCTTCGCGCTGATCCTCGTCTCGCACGACCTGGCGCTGGTCGCGGACGTCACCGACCGGGTGGTGGTGATGTACGGCGGGCAGATCGTGGAGACGGGCGTGACCGCCGACCTGGTCGGGTCCCCGGCGCACCACTACACGCGCGGGCTGCTCGGCAGCGTGCTGTCGCTGGAGTCGGCGCAGGAGCGGATGACGCAGATCAGGGGCGTCGTGCCGTCCCCGGCCGACTTCCCCGCGGGGTGCCGCTTCGCCGGCCGGTGCCCGCTCGCCACCGGGACCTGCCGTACGACGCCCCCCGGCCTGCTGGGCACGCCGACGCACACGGCGGCCTGCCACCACCCCGCGATCGACCTGGTCACCTCGGAGGTCGTGACATGAACGCCCTGGTGGAGCTTTCCGGCACGCACGTCGTCCACAAGGCCCGCAGCGGCGGCCTGTTCACCCGCGACCGGGTGTACGCCCTGACCGGTGCGGACCTGGCCATCGCCCCCGGCGAGACGGTCGGCGTGGTCGGCGAGTCCGGCTGCGGGAAGTCGACGCTGGCCAGGGTGCTGGTCGGGGTGGAGCGGCCGACGCGGGGGTCGGTGTCCTTCCGGGGCAGGGACCTGTGGGAGATGCCGTCAGCCGAGCGCCGCCGGGCCGTCGGCGGCAGCACCGGCATGATCTTCCAGGACCCCTCGACGGCCCTGAACCGCCGTCTGACCGTCCGGCAGATCCTGCGGGACCCGCTGGACGTGCACGACCGGGGCACTCGCACGCAACGTGAGGAGAGAGTCAGGGAGTTGATGTCCCTGGTCGGCCTCCCCCGGGCCCTCGCCGACGCCCTGCCGGGGCAGCTGTCGGGCGGGCAGCGCCAGCGCGTGGCGATCGCCCGGGCACTGGCGCTGGACCCGGACCTGGTCGTGGCGGACGAGCCGACGAGCGCCCTGGACGTGTCGGTCCGGGCGCAGATCCTCAACCTGCTGCTGGACCTGAAGGAACGCCTGGGCCTGGCCCTGGTGTTCGTCTCGCACGACATCCAGACGGTACGGCGGATGAGCGACCGTGTGATCACCATGTACCTGGGCCGGATCGTGGAGGAGACCCCGGCCGCCCTGGTCACCGACCGGGCCCGGCACCCGTACACCCGGGCCCTGTTCTCCGCCACGCCCGGCCTGCTCGACCCGGTGGACCCGATCCCGCTGGCGGGCCCGGTCCCGTCGGCGACCCGTCCGCCGAGCGGCTGCCCGTTCCGCACCCGCTGCTGGAAGGCGGACGGGACGTGCGCGGAGCAGATGCCGGGTTTCTCCGCCGCGTCGGCGCCCGCGCACCGCTTCCGCTGCCACCATCCTGTCCGGGAGGACGAGTCGACCCGTGATCTCGTCCACCGGCGCGATCCGATGGAGGCCTCATGACGTTCACCCCGCTGACCGGTGTCATCCCGCCCGTGTGCACGCCCCTGACACCGGACGGCGAGGTGGACGTCCGCTCGCTGATCGGGCTCGTCGACCATCTGGTGGCCGGCGGGGTGCACGGGCTGTTCGTGCTCGGCTCGACCTCGGAGGCCGCGTTCCTGCCGGACCGGCAGCGCCGGCTGGTCGTCGAGTCGGTGACCGGGCACCTGGGCGGGCAGCTTCCGGTGCTGGCCGGGGCGATCGACATGACGACACCCCGGGTCCTGGACCACGTGGCGTCGGTGACGGCGGCGGGCGCGGACGCGGTCGTCGTCACCGCCCCGTTCTACACCCGCACCCACCCGGCGGAGATCGCCCGCCACTACCGCGCGGTCGCCGCGGCGAGCCCGGTCCCGGTGATCGCCTACGACCTTCCCGTCGCCGTCCACACGAAGCTGCCGGCCGACGTGGTGCTGGAGCTGGCCGCGGACGGCGTGGTGGCCGGGCTCAAGGACTCCAGCGGCGATCTGGCCGCGTTCCGCCAGGTCGTGACCGGCGTGCGGGAACGCCGGGGCATCACCGGCTTCAGCGCCCTGACCGGTTCCGAGCTGATCGTCGACGCGGCCCTCGCGATCGGCGCGGACGGCACGGTGCCCGGCCTCGGCAACGTCGATCCGCACGGCTACGTCCGCCTGGACGGCCTGTGCCGCGCCGGGGAATGGGACGAGGCCCGTGCCGAACAGGAGCGCCTGTGCGCCCTGTTCGGCATGGTGAGCGTCGGCGACCCGGCCCGGATGGGCCCGAACTCCTCGGCGATCGGCGCCTTCAAGGCGGCGCTGCACCTGCGCGGCGTGATCGCCTGCCCGGCGACTGCGGAACCACAGATCCCGCTGTCGCCGGACGAGGTGGAACAGGTGGGCAAGTACCTGGCGGCTGCGGGTCTGCTGTAGAGCCCGCCCACCCGTCAGACGCTGCCCGGTGTCACCAGGCCCGACTCGTAGGCGACGATGACCAGCTGGGCCCGGTCCCGTGCCGCCAGTTTGCCCATGATGCGGCTGACGTGGGTTTTCGCGGTGAGCGGGCTCAGGCCCAGCGCGTCGGCGATCTCCGTGTTGTTGAGGCCGCGCGCGACCAGCGCGAGCACCTCCCGCTCCCGGCCCGACAGGCACTCGGGCCCGCCGGTCTCCGGCGCGGAGGGGCTGCGCAGGAACCGCTCGATCAGCCGTGCCGTGGGCCCGGGGGACAGCAGGGAGTCGCCGGCCGCGACCGTGCGGATGGCGTCGAGGAGTTCGGCCGGCCTGGTGTCCTTGACCAGGAACCCGGAGGCGCCGGCGCGCAGCGCGTCGACGATGTTCTCGTCGGTGTCGTACGTGGTGAGGACGAGCACCCGGACGTCCGCGAGGTCCTCGTCGGCGGCGATGAGCCGGGTCGCCTCGATGCCGTCCAGGTCGGGCATGCGGATGTCCATCACCACCAGGTCGGCGCCTGCGCCGCGGGCCAGTTCCACGGCCTGCCGGCCGGTGGCGGCCTGGCCGACGACCTCCATGTCCCGGGCAGACTCCACGAGCATCGCGAACGCCTCCCGCACCAGGGTCTGATCGTCCGCGAGCAGCACCCGTATGGTCATCCGTCCCTCTCCCCCGTCGTGGTCAGCGGCAGGACCGCGGTGACCTCGAACCCGCCCCCGGTACGCGGTCCGGCGTCGAGTGTGCCACCGACGCTGCGGGCCCGCTCCCGCATTCCGACGAGCCCGAAGCCCGGTGTGCCGCCCTGGCCCGGGCCGGTGCCGCCGTCGCGGACCGACAGATGCAAGGCGCCCTGCCGCTCCGCCAGTTCGACGCGGACGGCCGGTTCGGGCCCCGCGTGCCGTACCGCGTTCGTCAGGGCCTCCTGCACGATGCGGTAGGCGGCGGCGCCCACGGCGGGCGGTGCCTGCCGTATCCGTACGGTCTGCTCGACCCGGGCACCGGCGAGCCGCGCGGCCTCCGCCAGGTCGGGCAGTCCGTCGAGGCCGGGCAGCGGGCCGCGGGCCTCCGGGGAGTCGTGCTCGCGCAGCACCTCCAGCGTGGTGCGGAGTTCACCGCGGGCGCTGCGGCAGGTCTCGGCGATGTCGTCGAGGGCCTTGGCGACCGTCTCCCGGTCGAGCCGCTCGGGGTCGGCCGACAGGACGTGGGCGGCGACGGAGGTCTGCACGCCGATGAGGGTGATGCTGTGGGCCAGCAGGTCGTGCAGGTCCCTGGCGATCCGCAGCCGCTCCTCGGCGACGCGCCGCCGGGCCTCCTCCTCGCGGGTGCGTTCGGCGCGTTCGGCGCGTCCCACGATGGAGGCGACGTACTGACGGTAGAAGCGCACGTCGACTCCGCAGAACAGCGCGGCGACGACCCAGCCGGACGCTTTCAGCAATCCCAGGGCCTCGTGGGCGCTGATGGTGAGCATCACGCTCACCGCCAAGGCGATGACACCGATGCCGACCAGGACGGTGCGCAGCGGCCGGCCGGTGACGGCGACGGTGTAGAGGGCGACGTAGGCGGCCTGGGT
Organism: Streptomyces qaidamensis; assembly: GCF_001611795.1. Classification (NCBI taxonomy): domain Bacteria; kingdom Bacillati; phylum Actinomycetota; class Actinomycetes; order Kitasatosporales; family Streptomycetaceae; genus Streptomyces; species Streptomyces qaidamensis. The sequence continues at coordinate 3,019,495 of NZ_CP015098.1, forward strand.
GGCCGCCGTGTGCGTGTAGTCGAGGAAGTGGTAGGGGAAGACACAGGCGATCACGGCGAGCAGGACGGGCACCGGACGGCGGCGGCGCCACACGAGCGGCACGTGGGAGACGAGCAGCAGGGCCCAGCCGAGCGCGTCGGGCCTGCGGCCGTCGTCGACCGTGAGCGCGAGGACGGCGGAGAAGCCGGCGACGAGGAGGGCGAGGACCGCGTCGTTTCGGAGGGCGTTCGGGGCGGTCAGCGGATCGCGGTTGACCGCGGCCATGATCCGCTCCGCGGGACGCGACCAGGCCGCCGTCGTGGTGGTGGGTGCCTGCACAGGCGTCATCCTCGGCGAGGAAGGCGTCCCTCCGGGAGAGGAGGGACGCCGTCGGTCGGTCAGGGGGCGTTCGCGGCCACGGGCTCGCGCTCCTGTGGCGGAACCGTCCGCTCCGGCGCCCGCGAGAGCTTCCCCGGCCACCACATCCGCCGCTTGAGCAGCACACTCGCCGTGGTCACCAGGTACGTACGCACCAGGAAGGTGTCCAGCAGGACCCCCACCGCGATGACGAACCCGAGTTCCACGAGCCCCACCATCGGCAGCGTCGTCAGCACCGCGAACGTCGCCGCGAGCACCACCCCGGCCGAGGCGATGACCCCGCCGGTCGTCCGCAGGGCGGTGAGCGCGGCGGCCTCCGGCTCGGCCCCTCGCAGGGACTCCTCCCGCATCCGGTGCATCAGGAAGATCCCGTAGTCCACCCCGAGGGCGACCAGGAACACGAAGGACAGCAGCCCGAGTCCCGGGTCCGTCCCGCCGAACCCGAAGACCGGCTCGAACACCAGCCCTCCGATGCCGAGCGCCGCTCCCCAGACCGCGACCACCGCCGCCAGCAGCAGCAACGGCGCGACGAGACTGCGCAGCAGCCCGACCAGGATGACGAACACGGCGGCCAGTACCAGCGGCACGATCACCTTCCGGTCCCGCGCCTCGCTCCCGGCCAGGTCGATCTGCTGTGCGCTGGGCCCGCCGACGTACGCGCCCTCGGGGTCGATGCCGGCCCGGAGCGCCTCGATGGTGCGGGTCTCGGCCGGGGTCTCCGGAGCCGCCGTGGTGAAGACGGCGATCTCGGTCCACCCCGCCCCGCTCCGTCCGGCAACCACCTCGGCGACCCCCTCGGTCGCCCGGGCCCGTTCGCCCACCGCCTCGGCCCGCTCCCCGGGCGCGATGACGGTCACGGGCCGGCTGCTGCGCTCGGGATACTCCCGTGCCAGTGTCTGCATGGCGGTGATGGACTCGGGCCGATCGGTGAAGGAGTCCTCCTGCTTGATGCTCCCGGACAGATTCAGCGTGCCGAGCGCGAGCGCTCCGAGCAGGACGCCCCCTGTGACGAGCACGGTGACGGGCCGCCGTGTCGCCGAGGTGCCCATCGCGGCGAACAGTGACCGCCGGGCCTTCGGCTCGCTCCCGTACGCCGGGATCAGCGGCCAGAACACCCGCCGTCCCAGCAGTACGAGAACCGCCGGCAGCAGGGTCGTCATGGCGACCAGCGCGGCGAGCACCCCGATCGTGCCGACCGGTCCCATGCCGCTGCTGCTGTTGAGGTCCGCGGCGAGCAGACACAGCAGCCCGGCCGCGACGGTCCCCGAGGAGGCGAGGATCGCCGGCCCGCAGCCGCGCAGGGCGGTGCGCATGGCGTCGTAGGGCCGCTCGTGGCGCCGCAGTTCCTCGCGGTAGCGGGAGATGAGGAGCAGCGCGTAGTCGGTGCCGGCGCCGAGGACGAGCACGGTCATCACGCCGCCGCTCTGGCCGGTGACGGTGACGTCGAACAGTTCGTGCAGCCCGTACCCGGCGGCCATCGCCACGGCGGCGGCGACGCCCGCCACGGTGAGCGGTACCAGCCACAGGAAGGGGCTGCGGTAGATGAGGACGAGCAGCACGGTGACGACGCCGAGGGTGGCGAGCAGCAGTGTGGCGTCGAGCGTCTCGAACACCTTGTTCATGTCGGTGTTGAGCGCGCCGGGCCCGCCGACCTCGACGCTCAGCCCGCCGCCGCCCCCGGCGATGTCCCGCACCCCGTCGACGAAGGCGTCCCGGGCCTCCTCGTCCTGGCCCGGCTGGGTGCTGGTGACGGGGTACATCAGGGTGGAGCCGTCCTTCGACGGGATGCCCCGCGGCTCCCCCGTCAGGTCGTAGGCGCCGCTCACCTCGGTGATCTGCCGGCCGGCGGTGCGCCGGTCGGCGTCGGTCAGGCCGCCGTCCCGGTGGTAGACGAGCACCAGGTCGGTCGCCTCACCGCCCGGCAACTCGTCCTGGATGCGCGCCACCTGGGTCGAGTCGGCGCTGTCGGGCAGGTAGTCGACCGCGCGGTTCTGCTGGATGTCGGCGAACTTGCCGGCGAGCGGCCCGACCAGCACGAGTGCGGCGAGCCAGAGCCCGACCACCACCCAGGGCACGGCCCGCTTGCGCCCGGTACGCGTCCTTACGGCCCCCATGGGTCCGGCTCCCTCCGGTCGGGTGTCTGGATCGGTCTCCAGACTCCCGCCGGGCGGGTGCCGGTTCGTCGGGCGTGAGGGTGAGCTGGGGCCTACTGCCGGGGGCGGTCCGGTCGGCGCGTTACTCCCCGTGGAGTAACGCGGGGGCCCTACGAGGGCGTGCGTGCGGCCGCCGCCAGCAGCCGGGTGACGTCGTCGGAGCAGATGGTGAGCGCCGCCCCGACCGTTGCCAGCACGTCCCGCTCAGCGGGGGTGTACGGCCCGTCCGCCAGGGCGATGCGGGCGCCCTGCAGCAGGATCGATTCGCGGCCGACGCCGGCGAGGTGCGGGGCGAGCGGGTCCAGCGCCTCGTGCAGCTCTATGGCCAGCCCCGCACCGCAGGGTTCGCCGGTGATCCGGCCGGTGTCCGCCTCCAGCGCCTCGACGAGCGCGGCCAGCTGCTCCTCCGTGCAGTCGTCGAAGCCGGCCGCGCGCACGGCGAGCACGGCGGCTTCCAGTGCCGTGCGGGAACCGGCGCCGCCCGCGGCCAGTACGGCGAGGGCGACGGTGTGCACGGCGTCGCGGAGCATCGCGGAGAAGCGGATGGTGGTCGGATGGTCGAGGACGTCGGTGCCGAAGTGGCGGCGGCAGGCCGCGCACTCCACGACCGGGCCGGTCTCGCCGCGCGGCAGCACGGGCAGGCCGAGCAGGGTGAAGCGGCGCTGTCCGGTCAGCCGCTGGTAGTTGCGGTCGCCACCGCAGCCGGGGCAGAAGAACTCGCCGTCACCGGCGGCCGTCCACGCGGTGCGGGTGCCCAGGATGCGAGAAAGCCTGGCGGCATGACCGTTTCGTCCCCGTCCTGGCAGCACGTCGCACCTCCGTCATGCCGCACGGCAACGTCGCCGTGCTTGCGTGATGTTAGCCACATCGGAGACGAGGAGTCAGCACCCCGGAGGAGACCTTTCCGTGACCTCCACAGACAATGGCCGGTATGCGACGGGGCTCCACCCGCCGGACATCGGCGGACGGAGCCCCTGCGGCATCGGTGAGCGGCCGGTGGCCGCAGACCCGTACGGCTGGTCAGCGAGCCGCGCGGTTGACGGCCGAGACGACGGCCTTCAGCGAGGCCCGCGTCGTGTTCGCGTCGATTCCGATGCCCCACAGGACCTTGTCGCCGATGGCGCATTCGATGTAGGAGGCGGCCTGCGCGGAGGCGCCCTCGCTCATCGTGTGCTCCTGGTAGTCCAGCAGGCGTACGTCGATGCCGACGGACTGCAGGGCGTCGAAGAAGGCCGAGATCGGACCGTTGCCGGAACCGGTCAGGACGGTGTCCTGGCCGTCGACCGTGGCCTCCACCTTCAGCGTGTCCACGCCGTCGGTGTCGGTCGTCGACTGGTTGTTCTTGACCTGGATCCGGCCCCACGGGTTCTCGGGGTTGGGCAGGTACTCGTCCCGGAAGACCGACCAGATGTCCTTCGGCGTGACCTCGCCGCCCTCGGCGTCCGTCTTGGCCTGGATGAGCTTGGAGAACTCGATCTGCATCCGGCGCGGCAGTTCCAGCTTGTGGTCGTTCTTCAGGACGTAGGCGATACCGCCCTTGCCGGACTGCGAGTTGACCCGGATGACCGCCTCGTAGGAGCGGCCGACGTCCTTGGGGTCGATGGGCAGGTAGGGGACGGCCCACTCGATGTCGTCGACGGTGACGCCCTTGGCGGCCGCGTCGGCCTCCATGGCGTCGAAGCCCTTCTTGATGGCGTCCTGGTGGGAGCCGGAGAAGGACGTGTAGACCAGGTCGCCCACGTACGGGTGGCGCGGGTGGACCTCCATCTGGTTGCAGTACTCCCACGTACGACGGATCTCGTCGATGTCGGAGAAGTCGATCTGCGGGTCGACGCCCTGCGAGAACAGGTTCATGCCCAGGGTGACCAGGTCGACGTTGCCGGTGCGCTCGCCCTGCCCGAACAGGCAGCCCTCGACGCGGTCGGCGCCGGCCATCAGGGCCAGCTCGGCGGCGGCGACGGCGGTGCCGCGGTCGTTGTGGGGATGGATCGACAGGCAGACGTGCTCGCGGCGGGAGAGGTTGCGGCCCATCCACTCGAAGCGGTCGGCGTGCGTGGAGGGCGTGGAGCGCTCGACGGTCGCCGGCAGGTTCAGGATGATCTCGCGGCCCGGGCCGGGCTGCCAGACGTCCATGACCGCCTCGCAGACCTCCAGCGCGAAGTCCAGCTCGGTGTCGGTGAAGATCTCGGGGCTGTACTGGTAGCCGAACTCGGTCTCCGGGCCCAGCAGCTTCTCCGCGTACTCCATGACCAGCCGCGTGCCGTCGACGGCGATCTGCTTGATGTCGTCCTTGGAACCGCGGAAGACGACCCTGCGGAAGACCGGCGCCGTGGCGTTGTACAGGTGGACCGTCGCGCGCTTGGCGCCCTTCAGGGATTCCACCGTGCGCTCGATCAGGTCCTCGCGGGCCTGGGTCAGTACGGAGATGGTGACGTCGTCGGGGATGGCCCCGGGCTCCTCGATGATGGAGCGCACGAAGTCGAAGTCGGTCTGGCCGGAGGCCGGGAAGCCGACCTCGATCTCCTTGTAGCCCATCTTCACCAGCAGGTCGAACATGGCGCGCTTGCGGGCCGGCGACATGGGGTCGATCAGGGCCTGGTTGCCGTCACGCAGATCCGTGGAGAGCCAGCGGGGGGCGGTGGTGACGCGGTTCTGCGGCCAGGTGCGGTCCGGGATGTCGACCTGCTCGTAGCGGCCGTACTTGTGGATCGGCATGGAACTGGGCTGCTGGCGGTTCGCCATGATGCTTAGGGCTCCTCAGAGGGTGTCCGGAAGGACGGCCGACGACGCAGCACCAAGCTCCGCGGGGAGGGAGTCGGCCTCGACTACAGGCCCTCGCCGCGGCAGCTAAGGAGAAGCAGCCCGAAACGCATGATGCGCAGCATGCTAGCCGAGCCTCTCCCCGGCGCGTGGGGTCGTATCAGTATGCGGGACCGGACACGCATACGGGACAAAAAGTGCCCTATACCACTTCGCCATACCACTCGCCACGGAGCGTGAAGTTCGTTGTCCCGGTATTTCACCAATCATGGTGGCGACTAGTGACAGGTTCGTCACGCAGTGCAAGGGTGCCGGGCATGACGACCCACGGGGGCTTCGAGCCCGTCTTCTGCACCATTGTCCCGCCACATGTCCTCGACAAGCTCGCCCAGGCCGAGGACCCGGCGCTGGCCGGCCCGGCCCGCCGCACCCTGCAGCGCGACGCCTTCGAGCGCACCCAGCGCCGCCTCACGACGGTCATCGGCGCGAGCGCCGTCGCCGCGGTCGCCGACGGCAGGCCGCAGCGCACGATCCACGACGCCCGGCACGGCACCGACCTGCCCGGCCACAAGGTCCGCGGCGAGGGCGACAAGCCCGGCAAGGACGCCACCGTCAACCGCGCCTACGCGGGTCTCGGCGCCACCTTCGAGCTGTTCCTCCGGGCCTACCAGCGCGACTCGATCGACGGGAACGGCCTCCCGCTCAGCGCGACCGTGCACTACGACCGCGACTACAACAACGCCTTCTGGAACGGCGAGCAGATGGTCTTCGGCGACGGGGACGGCGAGATCTTCCTCGACTTCACCATCCCGATCGACGTCATCGGCCACGAACTCGCGCACGGCGTCACGCAGTACACGGCCAACCTCACCTACTTCGGCCAGCCCGGCGCGCTCAACGAGTCCCTGTCGGATGTCTTCGGCGCCCTGATCAAGCAGTACACGCTCGGCCAGACCGCCGCCGAGGCCGACTGGCTGATCGGCGCGGGCCTGCTCGCCCCGCGGGTGACGGGGACGGCGCTGCGCTCCATGAAGGAGCCGGGCACGGCGTACGACGACGACGTCCTCGGCAAGGACCCACAGCCCGCGACGATGGACGACTTCGTGCGCACCGGCCGCGACAACGGCGGTGTCCACATCAACTCGGGCATCCCGAACCACGCCTTCTACCTCGCGGCCACGGCCCTCGGCGGGCACGCCTGGGAGCGGGCCGGGCAGGTCTGGTACGACGTCCTGACCGGCGGCGAGCTGAGGCAGGACGCGATGTTCCCCGACTTCGCCACGCTCACCGTCAAGGCCGCCCGGGAACGCTTCGGCGACGGGGAGGAGCTGGACGCCGTGGCGAAGGGCTGGGAGCAGGTCGGGGTGCGGACCCTGTAGTTCCGTACTAGACAGGTGCCATGCGTATTCAGGTGCGGCGCACGGGCGGGTTCGCGGGTATCGATCGGCATGCCGAGGTGGACACCTCGGGCCGGCCCGATGCCTCCGAGTGGCACACGCTGGCCGGGGAGGCCCTGGCCGCCGGCCGGAGCACGCCCCCGGTCGGGGTCCCGGACGGGTTCAGCTACCAGCTCACGGTGGACGGCAAGACGGTGTACTGCGCGGATCCCCGGCTGACGGACGAGCAGCGGAAGCTGATCTCACGGGTGCTGAAGGAAGGGGCGTGACGGAGGAAGGGGTGTAACGGGTCCACGCCACCGGCCGGGCAACAGCTCCTTCCCGCCCGGCCGTTGACTTCCGTTACCGCCGGTACGGATGATCCAGCGCATGGCGACTGACGCAGGCAACCCGATCCCCCGTTTCCCGGCCGGCTTCCTCTGGGGCGTGTCCACCTCGGCGCACCAGATCGAGGGCGGTGCGGACGAGCGCGAGCCGTCCGTGTGGGATGCCTTCACAGCCGAGCCGGGGCGGGTGAAGGACGGCTCGACGGCGGCGGTGGCCTGCGACCACGTCCACCGCCACCGCGAGGACGTGGCGCTCCTGGCCGAGCTGGGCGTGAACGCCTACCGCTTCTCCATCTCCTGGCCGCGCGTGCGGTCCGGGAAGGGCCTGGACTTCTACGACCGGCTGGTGGACGACCTGTGCGCGGCGGGCGTCCGTCCGGTGCCCACGCTGTTCCACTGGGACCTGCCCGCGGACCTGGACTGGCTGGAGCGGGACACGGCCGAGCGCTTCGCCGAGTACGTGTCCCAGGTGGCCGGCCGTCTCGGCGACCGCGTGACGAAGTGGATCACCCTGAACGAGCCCGCCGAGCACACCCTGCTGGGCCACGCCCTGGGCGTGCACGCGCCGGGCAAGAAGCTGCTGTTCGACGCGCTGCCGGTCGCCCACCACCAGCTGCTCGCCCACGGTCTGGCCGTCCGGGCCCTGCGCGCCGCGGGCGCCACGGACGTCGGCGTCGCCAACTCGCACGGCCCGACCTGGGCGGCGTCGACCGAGGCGGCGGACCTGGAGGCGGCGGACTTCTACGACCTGCTGCTGAACCGCCTGTTCGCGGACCCGCTGCTGCTGGGCCGGTACCCGGACGGCATCGGCGAGCTGATGCCCGGGGACGTCGAGGCCGATCTGAAGGTGATCGCCGAGCCGCTCGACTGGTACGGGATCAACTACTACGCCCCGACCAGGGTGGGTGCCCCGCAGGGCGCGGAGATCGAGTTCGGCGGGGTCACCATGCCCGCCGAACTGCCCTTCTCCGTCCGCGAGATCGAGGGCCGACCGGTCACGGACTTCGGCTGGCCGGTCGTCCCCGAGGGCCTCACCGAGCTCCTCACCACCTTCCGCGACCGCTACGGCGACCGGCTCCCGCCCGTCGTCATCACCGAGAACGGCTGCTCGTACCCGGGCGTCGACGACCAGGACCGGATCGCCTATCTGGACGGCCACGTCCGGGCCCTGCACCGGGCCGTGGCGGCGGGCGTCGACGTGCGCGGCTACTTCGTGTGGTCCCTGCTCGACAACTTCGAGTGGGCGGAGGGTTACGCACGCCGCTTCGGTCTGGTCCACGTCGACTTCGGCACCCTGGAGCGGACCCCGAAGGCGTCGTACCACTGGTACCGGGAGCTGCTGAGGGCGCAGGGCACCACGGCTTGATGCCCACCCCGGTCCAGAGGCTGACCTCGGCGTCCGTCGGGGCGTCGCCCTCCGCGGCGTCCGGACGCCAGCGGTGGCCGACCGCGACGCCCGGCTCCAGCAGGTCCAGGCCGTCGAAGAAGCGGGCGACGTCCGCCCGGGAGCGGAACCGCACCGGGGTCCCGGCCGAGGTGTAGATGTCGGTGACCTTCTGCCAGGTCGACGGGTCGAAGTCGGGCGTGCAGTGGCTCAGCGCCAGGGCGCTGCCCGAGGGCAGCACGTCCAGCAGGCGGCGCACGATGCCGTACGGATCCTCAGGGAGATGGTTGCAGCGTGAACTGCTCTCCGAGCATAGTTACTTGTGTGACCAGGGTGCCGGAAGCGTCCCCTCCCCCATCCGGCCGGTCCGTTGTCCGCTCGCCCCTTCCATGACTTCGCCCCCCCCCCACGGAAGGCGATCGCCGTGTCCCCCCACACGACATCCACTCCCCGGTTCCTGGACGCGGTGCGCCCGGACCGCACCGACTGGCTGGAGCTGCCGTCGCAGCGGACCAGCGTCAGAGTCGCCCGTCATGCCATGCGCGCGCGGCTGGCCGCGTGGCAGGTGCCCGAGGAGGCGTGCGCGAACGCCGTGCTGCTCGTGTCCGAGCTGGTGACCAACGCCGTGCTGCACACGCTCGGCGAACGGATCCTGTGCGGCGTGCAGCTGATGACGGACGCGCGCTTCCGGCTGGAGGTGCACGACGGCGACCTCACGGGCCGCGGCATCCCCGACCGCTGCCCCGGCCCCGACGACGAGAACGGCCGCGGCCTGCTGCTCGTACGGGAGATAGCCGACGCCTGGGGCATCACCCGCTCGACCCTCACGGGCGGCAACGCGGTGTGGGCGAGCCTGGGCAGGGCCTTATAGCGCGGCGCCCGGACCTCAGGAGGCGGGACTTGCGCAACCGCCTCGCGGGGCCTCAGAACCCCAGCTTGCGCAGCTGCCGGGGATCGCGCTGCCAGTCCTTCGCGACCTTCACATGGAGATCGAGGAAGACCGGGGTACCGAGCAGCGCCTCGATCTGCTTGCGGGACTTGATGCCGACCTCCTTCAGGCGCTTGCCCTTGGGGCCGATGACGATGCCCTTCTGGCTGGGGCGCTCGATGTAGACGAAGGCGTGGATGTCGAGGAGGGGCTTGTCGGCGGGGCGGTCCTCACGGGGGAGCATCTCCTCCACGACGACCGCGATGGAGTGCGGCAGCTCGTCGCGGACGCCCTCCAGCGCAGCCTCGCGGATCAGCTCCGCGATCATGACCTGCTCGGGCTCGTCGGTGAGTTCGCCGTCGGGGTAGAGCGCCGGCCCCTCCGGCAGGAGCGGGACGATCAGGTCGGCCAGCAGGCCCACCTGCTGGTCGCCGACCGCCGACACCGGGACGATCTCCGCCCACTCGAAGCCGAGTTCCTTGCCGAGCTGGTCGATCGCGATGAGCTGCTCAGCGAGCGTCTTGCCGTCCACCAGGTCGGTCTTGGTGACGATCGCGATCTTGGGCGTCTTCTTGATGGACGCCAGTTCCTTCGCGATGAAACGGTCACCGGGACCGAGCTTCTCGTTCGCCGGGAGACAGAAGCCGATCACGTCGACCTCGGCCCACGTCGTGCGCACGATGTCGTTGAGCCGCTCGCCCAGCAGCGTGCGCGGCTTGTGCAGGCCCGGGGTGTCGACCAGGATCAGCTGGGCGTCCGGGCGGTGCACGATGCCCCGCACAGTGTGCCGCGTCGTCTGCGGCTGGTTCGCCGTGATCGCCACCTTCTGGCCGACCAGAGCATTCGTGAGGGTGGACTTGCCCGCGTTGGGGCGGCCGACGAAGCAGGCGAAGCCAGCCCTGTGGACAGCTCCGGCCGGCTCTTCGGATGACGGGGTACGAACGCTCATGGCGCCCATTGTCCCTGATCCTCGGAGCCGCCTCGCACCGGACGTGCCCCGTGAGCTTCCAGAAACCCTCACGCAACGAAACGTCACGGAAACACACCCGTACACAACCGGAAACGCAGGCCGGTGAATCTCTGACGAGCCCCCGGAGCCCCCACCCGTTGGAGACACCGTGCCTCTGGCCGCCGCAAGCGCCGACACCGGCGACACCGCCTGGCTGCTCGCCGCCACCGCCCTCGTCCTGCTGATGACCCCGGGCCTGGCCCTGTTCTACGGCGGCATGGTCCGCACGAAGAGCGTGCTCAACATGCTGATGATGAGCTTCGTGTCGATCGCCCTGGTCACGGTGGTGTGGCTGGCGGCCGGCTACTCGCTCGCCTTCGGCGAGGACGCCGCCGGAGGGCTCATCGGCGGGCTCGACCACGTCGGCATGAGCGGCCTCGGCCCGGACAGCGTCCAGGGCACGGTGCCCACGGTGCTGTTCGCCACCTTCCAGCTCACCTTCGCGATCGTCACGGCCGCCCTGGTCAGCGGCGCGGTCGCCGACCGGGCGAAATTCGGCGCCTGGCTGGTCTTCGTGCCGGTGTGGGCGCTGCTCGTATACGTTCCGGTCGCGCACTGGGTGTGGGGCCCGGGCGGCTGGATCCTGGAGAGGCTGGGTGCGCTGGACTTCGCCGGCGGACTGCCCGTGGAGATCGTCTCCGGCGCCTCGGGACTGGCGTTGTGCCTGGTCCTGGGCCCGCGGATGGGCTTCAAGAAGGAATCCATGCGCCCCCACAACCTGCCCATGGTGATGCTGGGCGCCGGTCTGCTCTGGTTCGGCTGGTTCGGCTTCAACGCCGGATCGGCGCTCGGTGCCAACGGTCTCGCTGCGGCCGCGTTCCTCAACACCCTCGCCGCGGGCTGCACCGGCCTGCTCGGCTGGCTCTTCGTGGAGCAGAAGCGCGACGGCCACCCGACGACCCTGGGCGCAGCGTCCGGCGCGGTCGCCGGTCTGGTCGCCATCACCCCGTCCTGCGGGTCCGTCTCCCTGCTCGGCGCGCTGGTCGTCGGCCTCGCCGCCGGTGCCGTCTGCTCGTACGCGGTGAGCTGGAAGTTCAAGCTGAACTACGACGACTCCCTGGACGTCGTCGGCGTCCACCTGGTCGGCGGTGTCATCGGCACGCTCCTCATCGGCGTCTTCGCCGCCCGGTCGATGACGGGCGGCGCCGAGGGCCTCCTCCACGGCGGCGGCCCCGGCCTGCTCGGCAGGCAACTGGTGGCCGTGGTCGTGGTGGCGGTGTACGCGTTCGGTGTGACGTACGGGATCGGCAAGCTGATCGACGTCACGATGGGCCTGCGCGCGAGCGAGGAGCAGGAGCAGACCGGCCTGGACCTTACGGTGCACGCCGAGACGGCCTACGATCACGGGGTCCTGGGCCACGGCGCCCCGGTCTCCTCCTCCGTCGTCCCCCACGCCCAGAAGGTCACCACCCAGGCATGAAGCTCATCACCGCGATCGTCAAGCCGTACCGCCTCGACGAGGTCAAGAACGCCCTCCAGGAACTCGGCGTGCACGGCCTGACCGTCAGCGAGGCCAGCGGCTACGGCCGGCAGCGCGGCCACACCGAGGTGTACCGCGGCGCCGAGTACCAGGTCGACCTGGTGCCCAAGGTCCGGATCGAGGTCGTCGTCGAGGACGCGGACTCCGACGCCGTCATCGACGCTGTCGTGAAGGCAGCGCACACCGGCAAGATCGGCGACGGCAAGGTGTGGGCGCTGCCCGTCGAGACGGTCGTGCGGGTGCGGACGGGCGAGCGCGGGCCGGACGCCCTGTAGGCACCCGGCCCGCACCTGTGCGCGGAGGGTCAGTCGAACACGAACGGGCCCGGTGACTGCGGCCCGCTCGCCGTGCAGGTGATGGTGATGCCGAAGACGGTCATCCTCAGCGAGCCGCCGAAGGCCTCCAGGCTGTCGCCGGAGGCCACGGTGCCGCTGAGTGGGCCGACCTCGACGGGAGCCCCGGCGGCCATCGCCGGGTTCTCCGTGCCGGTGAAGTCGACGGTGCCGCCGCCGCTCTTCACCAGGGTGAGGGTGGACGAGATCGAGTCCTCACCGAGCCCGATCGGCGCGGTGATGGCGGAGGACTTGACGGTGAGGGTGGCGGCGGTGCCGTCCTGCGTGGCCGTGAGGGTGGCCTCGCCACTGCCGAAGGTGCCGCAGTCGGCGTTGATCGTCGCCGTCTGCGGGGTGACGGCGAGGGCTGCGGGGGCGAAGGCGAGCCCGGTGACCGCGAGGGCCCCGGCCGCCAGTGCCGCACCTGCTCCGATTCGCTTGCATCTCATGGGATTCCGGCTCCGTTTCCGTGGGGGGGCGGACCGCTCGGCGCATGGATGCGGGCACACCGCCGAGAGTCGAACCTGACGGTCCGTCGGAACTGACGGTTCCATTGATGCGTGGGGGGCAGGCGGCGGCAAGGTTGAAAACTGGCCTAATTACCGCCGGTTACAGCGAAGTTCAGCCAGCGGTGACGGTGGTCCGGACCGTTCCGTCGGGCCCTGCCACCAGCACGGGCGTCCCCGCACCGCCGAGGTCCCGCACCGCCGCCCGGTCCTCCGCGGACGCGGTCTCCGCCTCGGTCACGACCGCCGCCGCCTCCAAGGACGTCGCGCCCGAGGCGACCGCCATCGCCACCGCCGTCTGCAGGGCACTGAGCTTCAGGGAGTCGAGGGCCACGGTGCCCGCGACATAGGTGCGTCCGGTCTCGTCCCGTACGGCCGCGCCCTCGGGCACGCCGTTGCGGGCCCGCGCGGAACGGGCCAGGGTGACGATCTTGCGGTCCTCGGGGTCGAGCGCGCTGCTGTCGGTCATGATCCGAGCATACGGAAGCGTCAGGGGCGGTCGAGGCGGAGGCGGTCCGCTCGGGGCAGGCCCGCCACGACCAGGTCGTACGAGTCCTCGATGAGCTCCCGCACCAGCTGGTCCGGGAGGTCGCCGTCGACCGTGACCGTGTTCCAGTGGCGCTTGTTCATGTGCCAGCCGGGGACGATGAGTCCCTCGTGCTCGCGGCGCAGCCGGATCGCCTCCTCCGGGTCGCACTTGAGGTTGGCCTTCAGGGGGCGCGCGTCGAGGAACGACAGGGCGAACGTCTTTCCCCGCACCTTGAAGACCGAGATCTCCGGGCTGAACGGGAAGTCCTCCACCGCCGCGTTGAACGACAGGCAGAACGCGCGCAACTCCTGCGGGGTCACTCCGGCTTCTCCTCGCCGTGCGGGCCCGCCGGACCGACCGGCTCCGCCAGCACCGTCACGATCTTGTTCCGGCGGCCGGCGGCGGCCTCCGCGGTCAGGCGCAGCGCCCGGCCGTCGGGCAGGTTTACGACGGAGGAGGCTCCCGCGATGGGGACGCGGCCCAGCGCCTTGGCCAGCAGGCCGCCGACCGTCTCGACGTCCTCGTCGTCGTACTCCTCCAGGCCGTACAGCTCGCCCAGGTCGCTGATGTCCAGGCGGGCCGTGACGCGGAAGCGGTCCTCGCCGAGCTCCTCGACCGGCGGCAGTTCACGGTCGTACTCGTCGGTGATCTCGCCGACGATCTCTTCCAGGATGTCCTCGATGGTGACGATGCCGGCCGTGCCGCCGTACTCGTCGATGACGACGGCGACGTGGTTGCGTTCCTTCTGCATCTCGCGCAGCAGGTCGCCGGCGTTCTTGGTGTCGGGCACGAAGAACGCCGGGCGCATGGCCGTGGACACCTGCTCGGACTCGGCGTCGCGGCTGATGTGCGTCCTGCGGACCAGGTCCTTCAGATACACGATCCCGACGATGTCGTCCTCGCTCTCGCCGGTCACCGGGATGCGCGAGAAGCCGGAGCGCAGGGCGAGGGTGAGGGCCTGGCGGATGGTCTTGAAACGCTCGATGACCACCAGGTCCGTGCGCGGGACCATCACCTCGCGGACGAGGGTGTCACCCAGCTCGAAGACGGAGTGCACCATGCGGCGCTCCTCGTCCTCGATGAGGGACTCCTTCTCGGCGAGGTCGACCAGGGCGCGCAGCTCCGCCTCGGAGGCGAAGGGGCCGCGCCGGAAGCCCTTGCCGGGGGTGAGCGCGTTGCCGATGAGGATCAGCAGCGACGGGACGGGGCCCATGATCCGTGCCAGCGGCACCAGGACGTAGGCGGAGACCGTCGCGGTGTTCAGGGGGTGCTGGCGGCCGATGGTGCGCGGGGAGACGCCGACGGCGACGTACGACACGAGGACCATGACCGCGATGGCGACCAGGAGGGCCTCGGTGGTGCCGTCGAACTCCTTCAGGCAGCCGTAGGTGATCAGCGCGGCCGCTGCCATCTCACAGGTGACGCGGACCAGCAGCGCCACGTTGAGGTAGCGGGTGGGGTCGGCCGCGACCTGGGAGAGCTTGGCGCTGCCGCGGCGGCCGGAGCGCACGGCCTCCTCGGCGCGGAAGCTGGAGACGCGCGCCAGGCCCGCCTCCGCGCAGGCGGCGAGCCAGGCCACGACGACCAGGGCGATGGCGCCCAGGGCGAGTTGTGGACTCATCGGCGGCGTTACGAGACCGTCGGCGCCGGAGACGGGCCGGTCAGGCCCCGCTCCGCGCGCCAGCCGTCCACGATGGCCGCCTGGAGGCCGAACATCTCGGCCTTCTCGTCCGGTTCCTCGTGGTCGTAGCCCAGCAGGTGCAGCACACCGTGGACGGTGAGCAGCTGAAGCTCCTCGTCCATGGAGTGCTGCGTGTCGGCCTCGGCCCCCTGCTTGGTGGCCACCTCGGGGCACAGCACGATGTCACCGAGCAGCCCCTGCGGCGGCTCGTCGTCGTCCTTGGAGGGCGGGCGCAGCTCGTCCATCGGGAAGGACATGACGTCCGTCGGACCCGGGAGGTCCATCCACTGGATGTGGAGCTGCTCCATGGCGTCGGCGTCCACGACGATCACCGAGAGCTCGGAGAGCGGGTGGATGCGCATCCGAGCGAGCGCATAGCGGGCGATGTCGAGGATCGCCTGCTCGTCGACCTCGGTGCCGGACTCGTTGTTGACGTCGATCGACATGGTGCTGTGTGTGTCTACTTCCCCTTGTGCCCGGACTTGCCGCGGCTCTTGTGCGCGCCGTTCTGGGTGCCGTGCGTGGTGTCGTACTTCTCGTACGCGTCGACGATACGGCCCACCAGCTTGTGCCGGACGACGTCCTGGGAGGAGAGCCGGGAGAAGTGCACGTCCTCCAGACCCTCCAGGATGTCCTGCACCTGCCGCAGCCCGCTCTTCGTCCCGTCCGGCAGGTCGACCTGCGTGACATCACCCGTGATCACGATCTTCGACTCGAAGCCGAGGCGGGTGAGGAACATCTTCATCTGCTCGGGGCTCGTGTTCTGAGCCTCGTCCAGGATGATGAAGGCGTCATTGAGGGTCCTTCCACGCATGTACGCCAGCGGCGCGACCTCGATGGTGCCCGCCGCCATCAGCCGCGGGATCGAGTCCGGGTCGAGCATGTCGTGCAGCGCGTCGTAGAGGGGGCGCAGGTAGGGGTCGATCTTCTCGTAGAGCGTGCCCGGGAGGAAGCCGAGCCGCTCTCCGGCCTCGACCGCGGGGCGGGTCAGGATGATGCGGTTGACCTGCTTGGACTGCAGGGCCTGCACGGCCTTGGCCATCGCCAGGTACGTCTTGCCGGTGCCCGCCGGACCGATGCCGAAGACGATCGTGTGCTTGTCGATCGCGTCGACGTAGCGCTTCTGGTTGAGCGTCTTGGGACGGATCGTGCGGCCGCGCGAGGACAGGATGTTCTGCGTGAGCACCTCGGCCGGGGTCTCCTGGCCGTCGCTCTCGCCGTTGTCGCTCGCCTTGAGCATGGCGATCGAGCGTTCCACTGCGTCCTCCGTCATCGGCTGCCCGGTGCGGAGCACCAGCATCATCTCGTCGAACACGCGCGAAATGAGGGCGACGTCCTTCTGGTCGCCGACCGCGCTGATCTCGTTACCCCGGACGTGGATGTCGGCCGCCGGGAAGGCCTTCTCGATCACGCGCAGGAGGGAGTCGCCGGACCCCAGGACGGTGACCATGGGGTGTTGGGCGGGGACAGTGAACTGTGCTCTCGCCTGCTCCTGCGCGGGGGTGTGAGCTGTCGATGATTGAGTCATGGGCCGGCGCTGAAGGCCTGCGGTTCCTCCTCGTCACGGCCGCGCAGCTGAGGGCGGCCTCGCGATTCCCAGGGTACGACGGGGGAGTGACAAGGCCGTAGGGGTTTTGGAGTCGGGGTTGCGGCCGGGCGCCTCACGCCGAGCGGCGGAAACCGATCGTGGGGACGGCACGCCGCAGCGGCCAGGGCCTCACCAGTTCCTCCGACACCAGGTCGGCCAGGAAGCCGTACCTCTCCAGGGCCACCGCCGACTGGCCCTCGACCGACTGCACCCTCCGCCACCACGCGGCGATCTCCGACCACCCCGGCGCCGACAGCGACCCGCCGAACTCCTGCACCGACAGCGCCGCCGTCAGCCCGGCGAAGGCCAGCCGGTCCGCCAGCGGCCAGTCCGCCAGTGTCCCGGTCACGAACCCGGCGACGAACACGTCACCGGCCCCGGTCGGATCGAGCGCCTCGACGGCGATGGCCGGCACCTCCGCCGTCTCCCCCGTACGCCGGTCCACCGCGTACGCCCCGTCGGCGCCGAGGGTGACCACCGCGAGCGGCACGTACGCGGTCAGGGCGTGCGCGGCGGCCCGGGGGCAGTCCGCGCCCGTGTACCGCATCGCCTCCTCCGCGTTCGGCAGGAACGCCTCGCAGTGCCGCAGGTCGGGCAGCCCGGCCAGATCCCACGCCCCGGTGTCGTCCCAGCCGACGTCACCGAACACGCGGGTGCCCTTGCCGGCGGCCTGTGCGATCCAGGGCGCGCTCACGCCGGGGGCGAGGGAGGCGACGGCGGCACGCGCGCGGGGCGGGCACTGCGGGGCCGGTTCCTCGTGGGGCGGCTCGTGGCCGTGCGAGACCATCGTGCGCTCGCCCTCGTAGGCCATGGAGACCGTCACCGGGGAGTGCCAGCCGGGCACCGTGCGTGACGGGGAGAGGTCGATGCCCTCACCGTGCTCCAGGGCGTCCCAGCAGTAGTCGCCGTAGTGGTCGTCGCCGAAGGCCGCCGCGAGGGACGTGCGCAGGCCGAGGCGGGCCAGCGCGGTCGCCATGTTGGCGACGCCGCCGGGGCTCGACCCCATCCCACGCGCCCAGGACTCCGTCCCGCGCACCGGGGCGGAGTCGAGGCCGGTGAAGATGATGTCCAGGAAGACGGTGCCGGTGAGGTAGACGTCCCAGGGCGGGTCGTCCGGTGTGCGCAGCGGGGCGAGGGGATCGACCTGGCTCTGGCGGGGCGATCCCTTTCCGGTGGGGCCCTTTCCGGCCGGGGCGGTGGACGCGGTCACGATGCGCTCCCTGACGTGGTGCGGACCAGGCCAGTCTGCACCACATCACCGACAACGTGACGCCGATCACGCCGGACCCACCCGTCCCGTCGGCTCGCGCCGGTCCTCGCGCGCCCTCGCCGCGGGGCGGGAGGGGGCCTACCAGCGGGGCATCGCGGGGGTCACCCACGCGGGGTCGGCGATCCGCATGGCCGCCGCGTCGTCGCGGTCACGCAGGGTGCCGTCGTCGTCCAGCCATCGCCGGTGCAGCACCGCCAGCCGCTCGCGGTCGAGTTCCACGCCGAGGCCGGGGGCGTCGGAGACGGCGACCCTGCCGTCCTCGAAGGTGAGCCGCTCGGTGAGGACGTCCTCGGACTGCCAGGGGTAGTGGGAGTCGCAGGCGTGGTGGAGGTTCGGGACGGTGGCGGCCACGTGGGTCATCGCGGCGAGCGAGATGCCCAGGTGGGTGTTGGAGTGCATCGAGACGCCGACGCCGAAGGTGCGGCAGACGGCGGCGAGCTGCTGGGTGTTGCGCAGTCCGCCCCAGTAGTGGTGGTCGGAGAGCACGACCTGGACGGCGCCCTTGGTGAACGCCTCCTCGATCTCGGCGAAAGTCGTCACGCACATGTTGGTGGCGAGCGGCACCCCGGTCCGCGCGGCGACCTCGGCCATGGCGGGCGTGCCGAGCGCCGGGTCCTCCAGGTACTCCAGGACGTCCCCGAGTTCCCGGGCCACCTGCACGGAGGTCTCCACGGACCAGGCGCCGTTCGGGTCGAGGCGCAGCGGGTGTCCCGGGAAGGCCTCGGCGAGCGCCCGGACGGCCGCGATCTCCTCGGCGGGCGGGAAGACGCCGCCCTTGAGCTTGAAGGAGGTGAAGCCGTACCGCTCCGTGAAGCGGCGGGCCTGTTCCACCACGCCCGCCGGGTCGACGGCGGCGCCCCAGTCGTCCTTCTCGGCCGGCACGCCCTCGGGGTGGTGGTCCCATTTGTAGAACAGGTAGGCGCTGTACTCGACGGTGTCGCGGACCTTGCCGCCGAGCAGGGTGTGCACGGGCAGTCCGAGCGCCTTGCCGAGGGCGTCGAGGCAGGCGACCTCGAAGCCGGAGGCGACGGACAGCCGCAGCTTGTCGGCGGTCTGGACGCCGCGCAGCCCGCCGACGTCGACGGCGTTCTCGACGCGGGACGCGTCCACCGCGACCTGGTCGGCGACCGTGAACAGGCCGTTCAGATCGCTGACCTGGCGCCCTTTCAGCGCTTCGGCGAAGGGCCGGGCCAGCTCCAGGTACTTGGCGTCGCCGTAGGTCTCTCCCAGGCCGGTGATCCCGTCCGCGGTGACGACCTCGACGATCAGCCGGGGCGTGTACGGCTGGTGCACGCCCTGGGTGTTCAGCAGCGGCGGGTCCGCGACCAGGATCGGTGTGAGCCGTACGTCGGTGATGGTGAGGTTCACAGGGCGGCTCCCACGAGGTCGAGTCCGACGGTGAGGACGGCGGTGAGGGCGGCCAGATCGGCCGGCGAAGGGTCGGTGAGCGGGGCCCGGACGGGGCCCACGGAGTGGCCGCGGAGCCGGGCCGCCGCCTTCACCAGCGACACGGCGTACCCGGGGACGCGGTCGCGCAGTTCGACGAGCGGGACGTAGAAGTCGCGCAGCAGCTTGTCGACGGTGCCGTGGTCGCCGGTGCTCAGGGCGGTGAAGAAGGCGCAGGCGATCTCGGGGGCGAAGGCGTGGACGGCGGAGGAGTAGGCGGGGACGCCGACGGTGGCGTAGGCGCGGGCCTGGATCTCGGCGGTGGAGGCCCCGTTGAAGAACAGGAAGTCCTCGGGGGCGGCGAGCGTGAGGCGCTGGAGCCGGTCGAGGTCGCTGTGGCCGTCCTTGAGGCCGATGACGTTCGGCAGGGCGGCGATGCGGCGGAGCGAGCCGGCGGTGAAGGCGACCTGGTCGCGCTGGTAGGCGATCAGGGGCAGCGGGGTGCGGGCGGCGATCTGCTCCAGCTGTGCGACCAGGCCGTCCTGCGGGGCGGTGACGAGGTAGTGCGGCAGCACGAGGAGCGCGTCGGCTCCGGCGTCCTCGGCGATGCGCGCGAACCGGACGGCCTGGGCCCAGCCGTAGCCGGTGCCCGCGACGACGGGGACGCGGCCCGCCGCCTCCTCGACGGTGATGGTGACGACCTGCCGGTACTCGTCCTCGTCGAGCGAGAAGAACTCGCCGGTGCCGCAGGCCGGGAACACGGCTCCGGGGGCGGCGGCGAGCCGCTCGGCGACGTAGGCGCGGAAGCCGTCCGGGTCGAGGGTGCCGTCGTCGCGGAAGGCGGTCAGCGGGAACGACAGCACACCGTCGGCCATCCCCTCCCGCAGCCGCTGCGCGACCGCCACCGGTCCGGCGCTCACGGTCGTCATCTCCCAGTCATCTCCTCATATAGATGGCATCTACGTATGAGAATGAGGGTTGTGTATGCGAACGTCAACCGCCCAGTGCGGCCCGATTACCATCGGTGCATGTCAGACACAGGGGGCGTCCGTGAGGTGAAGTCCGCGGCACGCACGGTCGAGCTGCTGGAACTCCTCGCCGCGCGCGGCGACCGCCCGGCCCGGCTCCAGGAGCTGGCCGACGAACTCGGCGTCCCGCGCAGCTCGATGTACGCCCTGCTGCAGACCCTGATCTCGCGCGGCTGGGTCCGCACCGACGTCACCGGCTCCCTGTACGGCATCGGCATCCACGCCCTGCTCACCGGCACCGGCTACCTCGACTCCGACCCGCGCGTCCGGGCCGTGCGCCCCTACCTAGACGAGGCGTCCGAAGCGCTCGGCGAGACCATCCACATGGGCCGGCTGGACGGCCGGGACGTGGCGTATCTGGCGACCCGGGAGTCGCACGAGTACCTGCGCACGATCAGCCGGGTGGGGCGGCGGCTGCCCGCGCACGCCGGGGCCCTGGGCAAGGCCCTGCTGGCGGAACGCCCGGACGGGGAGCTGCCCGAGGGGCCGTACGAGGCGCTGACCCCGAACTCGCACACGAGCAGGGAGTCCTTGGCGGCCGACCTCGCCGGGATCCGGTCGCGCGGCTGGTCCGTGGACCGCGAGGAGGGCGTGAGGGGCATCGTCGGCTTCGGGTTCGCGCTGCGCTACGACACCCCGGCGCAGGACGCGATCAGCTGCTCGGTGCCGGTCGCCCGGCTCACCCCCGCGCACGAGGAGCGGATCGTCGCCGTGATGCGGGAGATCCGGGCGAAGGCCGAGGCGAGCGTTCCGGTGGGGCCCGGATCGGTGCACTGGCGGTAGCGAATGCACTGGCGCCGGCGAGTGCATCGGCGTCAGCGAAGGCGCCCACGAGCGCCGGCGAAAGCCCGCTCGACGCCTGACGAAAGACGCTCGTTTACCCGGGCTTCACCACCCCAAACGCAACGTGCTCCAGATCACACGCCCCGGGTTCCCGTGGGCGACTACGTGCTTGATACAAATTGCTCGCGCGTTCCTGTCCGTCGACGGTCGTCGCCCAACCCCCCTTTTCCCCGCTCCTTTCGCATGCCCTGGGAACGCCCGTGTTCGCCCCCCGCACCCCCCCCCGGCCCCCCGTCGCCCTTTTCACGGCCGGGTACCTCGCTCCGTATCTGCTGCCCACCACCGTCGGCAGACTCGACTCGGACCTTCCGCTCTCCGCCACCCAGGCCGGTGCCGTCGGCAGTGCCCTGCTGCTGAGTTCGGCCGCCGCCGGATTCGTCCTGGCCTCCCGGGTCGAACGGATCGGAGCCCGCACCCTCGCCCGGCTCGGCCTAGCCCTGGCCCTGCTCGGCTACGGCGGCGCGGCCCTGAGCACCGCCGTCCCCGCGGTCATCGTCGGCGCGGTCGTCGGCGGTTTCGGCTCGGGCACGGCCACGACCGTCGCCGCGACCCTGATCGCGGGTCAGCGGGATCCGCACCGGGCCTCCACGGCAGGGCTGCTCACCGTGTCCGCCCTCGCGGGCGCCGTGTATCTGACGGTCCCGCACCTCGGCCCGGGCCACGGTCTGCCGCTGGCCGCGATCGCCCTCACGGCCCTGGCCGTCTGGCCGCTCACGGGCCGCCTCCCCGCAGGTGTACCCGTCGCGCCCGCCCGGCATGACAAGGCCCGGCTGCCGCACGCCCGTTCCGGGCTGGTGCTGGCCGCCGCCATGGTGTGCTGGTCGCTCGCCCAGAACTCCCTGTGGGGCGTGAGCGGCCGGATAGGCCTGGAGCAGGTGCACCTCGGCGAGGCCACCGTCGGCGTGGTCTTCGCCCTCGGCCTGGGCGCCGGGCTGGCCGGGGTCCTCGCGGCGGGTGCCCTCGGGGCCCGTCTCGGACGCGCGATACCCATCGGCGGCGGCACGGTCCTCATCGCCGCCTGCATCGTGCTCAGCGCCTCCGCGACCGACCTGAGGAGCTTCGCGGCCGGTGAGATCGCCTGGAACACGCTCTACCCGGTGGTGCTGTCGTACCTCATCGGGCTCGCGGCCTCGCTCGACCCGCGCGGCCGCTGGGCGGTGCTGGTCGGCTCGGCGTCCTCGCTGGGCACCGCCGCCGGGCCGCTGACCGGCAGCGTGCTGTCGGCGCAGGCCGGGTTCCCGGTCATGGGAGCGGTCCTGGGTGCCGGGCTGCTGGTGATCGCCCTGCCGATGACCGCCGTCGCCCTGCACACCGGCGGCCGTCCGCTGCTGCCCGGTGCGATCCGCCGCCGCGGCGGCCACCCGGCCGCGCTGGTCGCCGCCGCCACGGGCACGCCCACCGGCGCGGTCCCCGAGATCGGGGCCCCGGAGCAGCCGGTGGTGGAGATCTCGGTGGAGGCCGCCGCCGTCCCCGCCCAGCGCGCCTACGGCAAGGCGGGGTCGGAGGTCTTCTGAGGCCCTACGGCTTCCGCTGGAACTCGTAGGCGTCCACCTCGGCGAGATACCGCGCCCGCAGCTCCTCGTCGTCCTCCAGGAACGAGGCGAGGAAGGAGTTGCGGGCGAGCTCGCGCAGCCGCTCGTCGGTGAGGCCGAGGGTGGCGCGCACGGCGTCGAAGTTGTCGCCGGCGTAGCCGCCGAAGTAGGCCGGGTCGTCGGAGTTGACCGTGCACATCAGGCCGGCGTCCAGCATGGCGGGCAGGGGGTGGTCGGCGAGGGTGTCGACCGTGCGCAGCCGGACGTTGGACAGCGGGCACAGCGTCAGCGGCACCCGGTCGCGCACAAGCCGCTCCACCAGCGCGGGGTCCTCCACGCAGCGCAGCCCGTGGTCGACGCGTTCGACGCCGAGGACGTCCAGCGCCTCGGTGATGTACTCCGGCGGGCCCTCCTCACCGGCGTGGGCCACCCGCCGCAGTCCGAGGGCGGCGGCGGCCTCGTAGACCTCACGGAACTTCACCGGCGGGTGCCCGACCTCGGCGGAGTCGAGGCCGACGCCGGTGATCCGGTCCAGGTAGGGCTTGGCGGCGTCCAGCGTGGCCAGGGCCGACTCGGCGGACTCGTCGCGCAGGAAGCACAGGATCAGCCGGGTCGAGACACCGTGGTTGGCCTCGCTGCTCCCCAGCGCCCGCCACAGCCCCTCGACGACCGTGCCGATGTCCAGCCCGCGGCTGGTGTGGGCCTGCGGGTCGAAGAAGATCTCCGCGTGCCGCACGCCCTGCGCGGCGGCCCGGGCGAGGTAGGCGTTCGCCAGGTCCTCGAAGTCCCGCTCGGTGCGCAGGACGGCCATGAGCTCGTAGTACAGGTTCAGGAAGGACTGCAGGTCCTCGAACCGGTAGGCCTCGCGCAGCTCGTCCGTGTCGGCGTACGGCAGCGTGACACCGTTGCGCGCGGCGAGCTCGAAGGCGAGTTCCGGTTCCAGGGTGCCTTCGATGTGAAGGTGCAGTTCGGCTTTGGGGAGGAACATCAATTCATCGTACGGCTGTTTCACCGACGCTTCGGAACCGGCACCCTCAGGAGATCGTGGGCCACGGTCAGCTCGCCGTCGTACCCGGCGGCCCGGGCCTGCCGCTCGAATTCGTCCGGGTCGGTGTAGCGCTGGCTGAAGTGGGTCAGCACGAGGTGCCGCACGCCGGCGTCCCGGGCCACCCGCGCGGCCTGACCCGCTGTCAGGTGACCGTGTTCGACGGCGAGTTCCTCGTCGTCGTCGAGGAACGTCGACTCGATGACGAGCAGGTCGCAGCCCTCGGCGAGCGCGTACACGCCGTCGCACAGCCGGGTGTCCATGACGAACGCGAACCGCTGCCCGCGCCGCGTCTCGCTGACGTCGTCGAGTGAGACCCCGCCGAGTTCCCCCTCGCGCTGGATGCGGCCGACGTCCGGGCCCTTGATGCCGTGCGCGGCGAGTCGCTCGGGCAGCATGCGGCGGCCGTCGGGCTCGACGATCCGGTAGCCGTAGGACTCCACCGGGTGCGACAGCTTCCGGGCCTCCAGCGTGTAGCCGCCCGTGCGGGCGAGCGCCCCGTCGGTGGCGACCGGGGCCTCGGTGATGCCGACGGTTTCGCGGTAGGCGGTGGCGTAGCGGAGCCGGTCGAAGAAGCGCTGCCCGGAGCGGGGGTAGTGGGCGGTGATCTCGTGCGGGACCCGGTCGAGGTTGATGCGCTGGATCACGCCGGCGAGGCCGAGGGAGTGGTCGCCGTGGAAGTGCGTGACGCAGATCCGGTTCAGGTCGTGCGCGGCGACCCCGGCACGCAGCATCTGGCGCTGCGTGCCCTCGCCGGGGTCGAAGAGGATGCCCTCGCCGTCCCAGCGCAGGAGGTAGCCGTTGTGGTTGCGGTGCCGGGTCGGGACCTGGCTGGCGGTGCCGAGGACCACGAGTTCACGTACGGACAAGGCGGATTACCCCGGAGGCCAGTCGAGGCCGCGGCCGCCGAGCACGTGGCCGTGTACGTGCCACACCGTCTGGCCGGCGCCACTGCCGGTGTTGAAGACGAGGCGGTAGCTGTCGAGCTTCTCCTCGTCGGCGACGGCCTGGGCCTCGCGGAGCACGTCCGCGGTGAGCGCCGGGTCGGCGGCGGCGAGGGCGGCGGCGTTCTCGTGGTGCGCCCTGGGGATGATCAGGACGTGGGTGGGAGCCTGGGGGTTGATGTCGCGGAACGCGATGGTGGTGTCCGTCTGGCGGACGATCGTCGCCGGGACGGTGCCTGCGACGATCTTGCAGAACAGACAGTCTTCCTGGGGCTCCCCTGCCATGTCTCCTCCGAGGGTTGGGCCGGTGCGGTCCGACCTGGGCATCGTATCGTCGTCGGCTGCGGGTGCGTTGTGGCTGGTCGCGCCCACGCGGCGGAGCCGCAGATCGACACAGCCCCGCGCCCCTCAGGTGGGCAAGCCTGGGGGCGTTTTCGCGGGACTGGCCTCCAGTGCCTCCAGTGCCAGTCGGATTGCTTCGTCCAGTTGGGTGTCTTTGCCCGCCGCGTGGTCCTGGGGACGTTGGACGATCTCCACGTCCGGGTCCACGCCGTGGTTCTCCACTCCCCACTCGTAGCCCTCCAGCCAGAAGGCGTACTTGGGCTGGGTGACCAGGGTGCCGTCGACCAGGCGGTAGCGGCTGTCGATGCCGATGACGCCGCCCCAGGTGCGGGTGCCGACGACCGGGCCGAGGCCCAGAGCCTTGATGGCCGCGTTGACGATGTCGCCGTCGGAGCCGGAGAACTCGTTGGCGACGGCTACGACAGGGCCGCGGGGGGCGTCCTCCGGGTAGCTGTAGGGGCGCATGCCGCGCGGGACGGCCCAGCCGACGATGCGGCGGGCCAGCTTCTCGACGACCAGTTGCGAGGTGTGGCCGCCGCGGTTCTCGCGGACGTCGACGACCAGGCCCTCCCGGGCGACCTCGACGCGCAGGTCGCGGTGGATCTGGGCCCAGCCGGGGGCCTGCATGTCGGGGACGTGGAGGTAGCCGAGGCGGCCGCCGGACTTCTCGTGGACGTAGGCGCGGCGGTCGGCGACCCAGGCGTGGTAGCGCAGGGGTTCCTCGTCGGCGACCGGGACGACGACGGCGTGCCGGGGGTCACCGCCGCCGGACGGCGAGATGGTCAGCTCCACCGGCTTGTTCGCCGTGCCGATCAGCAGCGGGCCGGGGCCGAGAACGGGGTCGACCGGCTGTCCCGCGATCGCGACGAGGGCGTCCCCGGGGCGTACCGCGACGCCGGGGGCGGCCAGCGGGCTGCGGGCGTCCGGGTCGGAGGTCTCGGAGGGCAGGATGCGGTCGACCCGCCAACTGCCGTCCTCATGGCGGGAGATGTCGGCGCCGAGCAGGCCCTGGCGGGGGCCGTGGCCGTGGCCGCCGCGTGGGGTGACGTAGGCGTGCGAGGTGCCGAGCTCGCCCTGGACCTCCCACAGCAGGTCGACCAGGTCGTCGTGGGTGGCGAGCCGCTCCACGACCGGGCGGTAGCGGTCGAGGACGCCGTCCCAGTCGACGCCGCTCATGTCGGGCCGCCAGAAGTGGTCCCGCATGATGCGGCCGTTCTCGTCGAACATCTGGCGCCACTCGGCCGCCGGGTCGACGAACTGGCGTACGCGGCCCAGGTCGACGGTGATGTTGCTGTCGCTGTCGTCGTCGCCCGAGGCGCGCCGGTCGCTGGGCACGACCTTCAGCCGCCCGTCGGTCCACAGCAGCACCCGCTTGCCGTCACCGCTGACCGCGAAGTGGTCGGCGTCGACGGCGAGATGCTCGACGCGCTGCTGGGCGAGGTCGTAGCGCTCCAGCTCGGACTTGGGGTCGGGGTCGTCGGGGGTGGCCCGGGACGCGCCGAGTACACCGGTGACCGGGTGGCGCAGCCACAGGACGCCGTCCTTGGCGGCGCGCAGGTTGGTGTAGCGGGCGGCCTCGACCGGGAAGGGCACGATGCGGTCGCCGAGGCCTTCGAGGTCGATGCGGGTGGTGGGGGTGCCCTCGCTGTCGGGGGTCTCCTCCCGGTCCGGCGTCTCGAAGGACCGGCCGTGCCGCTGCGGCCCGAACGGGGAGGGCGTGGTGGCCGCGAGGGTGATCAGATGCGGCCGGGCGCCCACCACGAAGGCCAGGTCGAAGACGTGCTCGTCGTAGACCGGGTCGAAGGAGCGGGTCGACAGGAACGCGAGGTGCTTGCCGTCCATCGTGAACGCGGGCGCGTAGTCCTGGAAGCGCAGCGGGGTCGCCTCGGTGACCGACAGATCGGTGGTGTTGGCGAGTTTCAGCTGGCACAGGGGCCGGGGGCCGGGGTGGGACCAGGCCAGCCAGGACGAGTCGGGCGAGAAGACGGGCCCGGACACATCGCCGTCCTCGCTGCGGTCCACCTCGCGCACCTCGCCCGTCTCCCGCTCCACGAGCAGCAGGCGGCCGTCGTGGCAGGCGACCGCGGCCCGGCTGCCGTCGGGCGCCATGGCGAGGTCCAGCACCCGGCCGAGCTGCCCGGCGGCGATCCGGCGCGGAGTCGCCCCGGGTGCGAGTCCGGTGGCGGGCGCGAACTCCAGGGCGTCGTCGCCCTCGGCGTCCGTCACCCACACCACCCATTCCTCGCCGTCCGCGCGGAACGTCCGCGGCAGCCGGGCCCGCACCCCGGGCGTCGCGGCCAGTGCGCGGGCCGGGCCGGCGCGGTGGGTGACCCAGTGCACGGAGCCGCGCACGGCGACCGCGCTGCCGCGCGCGGTGTGGTCCGGGGACGCCGAGCCGAACCAGCGGGAGGCGTTCACCGGGAACGGCTGGAGATCGGCGCGCTGTCCGCCCAGCCGCACGTCCAGCCGCCGCGGCTCGGCCCCCTCCAGGTCGTCCAGCACCCACAGTTCACCGGCGCTGGAGTAGACGACACGGGTGCCGTCGGTCGCGGCGTGCCGGGCGTAAAACCGGTCGAGAGGTGTGTGGCGGCGCAGGTCGGAGCCGTCGGCCAGGGAGGAGTAGAGCGCTCCGGTGTCCTCGTGGTCGGAGAGGAAGGCGATCCTGTCGCCCGCCCACAGCGGGTACTCGATGTTGCCGTCGAGGTCCTCGTGCAGCCGCACGAACTGCCCGTCGCCCTCACGGTCGATCCACAACTTGCCCGCCGTACCGCCCCGGTACCGCTTCCACCAGGCCGCCTCGCGGCCCATCGGCGCGGACAGCAGCACCGTGTGCGGGCCGTGGGCCACGTCGCCGACGGGCCCGTACGGCAGGGTGATGGCCGGGCCGCCGTCCAGCGGGACGGCACGGGCCCAGGTGCGGCGCAGGCTCGCCTGCCCCTCGGTGCTGATCGCCAGGACCTCGCCGTCCGGGGTCCAGCCGCGCACCTGCGTCTTGAGACTCCCCCAGTACGTCAGCCGCTTGGCCGGACCGCCGTCGACGGGGGCGATGAACACCTCGGGGGCGCCGTCTCTGGTGGAGGTCCAGGCGACCGTGGTGCCGTCGGGCGAGATGCGGGGCTGGGTCACCGGCGTGTTGTCGGCGCTGACCCGCCAGGCCCGGCCGCCGTCGAGCGGGGCGAGCCACACGTCGTCCTCGGCGGTGAAGGCGACCAGGTCGCCGTGCACATGGGGGAACCGGAGGTAAGCAGACGATGTCACCTGATCACCCTATGCAGGGACGACGCCGCACGGACAGGGTTCGGATCACTTGCCCTCGACGGGGCGGCAGTCCGGATACTGCTCGCACCAGATGGTCTGGGTGACGGTCACGGTGACGGTCGGCCCGGGCTGCCCGGCCGGCGGCCCGCCGACGGGGGGCGGACTGGTGGAGTTGCAGTCGCCGAGCCCGTCGACCTCGAACCACACCTTGCCGGCCACCTTGGCCGTGATGTTCCCGCGCACACAGGCACCGTCCACCGCGTGGGTGACCTTGCCGTCGACGGTGATGTCCTTGCCGTCGTCGGTCTCGCCCTCGCAGTCGACGGTCGCGACGGTCCGCTCACGCGCCGAGGGTGACGACTTCCCGCCGCTCTCCCCGTAGGAGGCGGTGCAGGTGAGCCAACGCACGCCCGCTTTTTGCCGGTTGAGTTCCTTGGTCACGGTCTCGTCGGTGGTGTACGCGACGGAAGCCGAGCTGATGCTGCCCGGCTCGCAGGCCACAGCGCCTCCCACCGCCACCGCGGCGAACGTCGCCGCGACCGCCACCCGCCGACCGCGCGGCCCCAGCCGATTCCTCCTCGAAGCCCCCATGAAGGGGAGCCTGCCACTGACGGAGGCCGCGCGGTAGGGCGCAAAGGCGTCAGCCGCGCAGCAGCAGCCACTCCTGGAGCTCCACCAAGTGGCTCTCGGGGTCCTTGAGATGCGCCACCCGCATCCGGTCCGTCATGGGCGCGGGGCCGTGCAGCACCGTGGCGCCGCGCATCGTGATCTCCTCGCAGTGCGCGTCCAGCCCGTCCACCCGCAGCACGACCAAGGAGCGGTGACCGGCCGCCGTGTCGCCCGGTTCGCCGAGCACCTCGGCCCTCACCGACCGGTCCCGCGGCAACAGGACTCACTCCCGCTCAGTCCCTGGGAACGGTCAGGACCAGCGTCCGGTGCGTGCCAGGAGTACGGCCGCGGCGGCCGTCCCGGCGGTCGATGTGCGCAGCACACTGCGTCCGAGGCGGTACGCCTGCGCCCCCGCCTCCTCGAACAGCGCCAGCTCCTCCGGCGCCACGCCCCCCTCGGGCCCCACGACCAGGACGATCTCGCCGGTGGCCGGCAGTTCGGCCGTGGCCAGCGGCGCGTCCCCGCTCTCGTGCAGCACGGCGGCGAAGTCCGCCCCGGCGAGCAGGGCGGCGACCTGCTTGGTCGTGGCCGCCTCCGCGACCTCCGGGAAGCGCACCCGGCGGGACTGCTTTCCTGCCTCCCGGGCCGTCGCCCGCCACTTGCCCAGCGCCTTGACCCCGCGGTCGCCCTTCCACTGCGTGATGCAGCGAGCCGCCGCCCAGGGCACGATCGCGTCGACGCCGGTCTCGGTCATCGTCTCGACGGCGAGCTCGCCCCGGTCGCCCTTGGGCAGCGCCTGGACGACGGTGACCCGGGGCTGCTCCTCGGGCTCCTCGGACACCGAGTCCAGCTGGAGGATCAGCCGGTCCTTGCCTTCCGTGTCGAGTACGACACAGTCCGCCCAGCGGCCGGCCCCGTCCGTGAGCACGACGTCCTCACCGGCCCGCAGCCGCTTCACGGAGACGGCGTGCCGCCCCTCCGGTCCGTCCAGGACGTACCGGCCGCCGCCGCCCGCGTCGAAGTGCTCGACGACGAACACCGGCGCGGTCACAGCACGCCCCCGCCCGTCAACGAGGCCCGGGCGGCGGCCAGTTCCCCGGCCAGCACCTCGACCAGCTGTCCGGCGGGCAGCTCCCGCGCCATCCGGTGCCCCTGCCCGGCCCACAGCGCCATGCCCTGCGCGTCACCGGCCTTGGCGGCGGCCTTGCGCAGCGGCGACGTGAGGTGGTGGATCTCGGGGTAGGCCGCGGGCGCGTACGGGCCGTGCTCGCGCAGGAACCGGTTGACGAGACCGCGCGCGGGCCGCCCGGAGAACGCCCGGGTCAGCTCCGTGCGGACGAACAGGGGGTCGGTCAGGGCCCGCTTGTGCAGGGCGTTCGCGCCCGACTCGGGCGTGGCGAGGAAGGCGGTGCCCAGCTGGGCGGCGCTCGCGCCCGCCGCGAGCACACCGGCGATCTGACCGCCGCGCATGATGCCGCCGGCGGCGACGATCGGGATGCTCACGGCTTCGCGGACCTGGGCGATCAGCGACAGCAGCCCGAGGCCGGAACCGTCCGTCTCGGGGACGTCCCGGTGGGTGCCCTGGTGGCCGCCGGCCTCGATGCCCTGGGCGATGACCGCGTCCGCGCCCGCCCGTTCGACGGCCCGGGCCTCGTCGGGGGTGGTCGCGGCGGCCAGGACGAAGGTGCCGACGCGGTGCAGGGCGTCGACGACCTCACGGCTCGGGACGCCGAAGTGGAACGACACCACCGGTACGGGGTTGTCGCGCAGCACCACGAGCTTGGCCTCGAAGCCGTCGTCGCGTCCGCTGTCGGGGTCGCCGAGTTCGGCCTCGTACCAGGTGGCCTCGCCGGCCAGCTGGTGGGCGTAGACGTCGATGGCGGCCGGGTCGGCGTACTCCGGCTGCGGCATGAAGACGTTGACGCCGAAGGGCCTGCCGGTGAGGCTCCGGATCTGCTTGATCTCCTGGTACATCCCGTCGGCGGTCTTGTACCCGGCGGCGAGGAACCCGAGCCCGCCCGCCTCGCACACGGCAGCGGCGAGCTGGGGTACGGAGACGCCGCCCGCCATGGGGGCCTGCACGATCGGGTGGGGGAAGAGATCGGTCAGTGCGGAGGACATGACCGCATGTTGTCACGTCCTCCGAACAACTCCGAAACCGGCCTGCCGACTGGCATAGACCAGAGGAACAAGCGCCTCTTGTCGCCTGAGGGGCGCCCGGTCAGCGACCGTTGAACGCGTCCCTCAACCGCGAGAACAACCCCTGCCGCCCGGCCGACTGCGCCTGCCCGGAGGACGACCCCCGGGCCCCCGGGCAGCGGCCGGACCACTCACGTCAGCGACCGTTGAACGCATCCTTCAACCGCGAGAACAACCCCTGCTGCCCCGGCTGGAACTGCCCCGTCGGCCGCTCCTCGCCCCGCAGCTTGGAGAGCTCACGCAGCAGGCGTTCCTGCTCGGGGTCGAGCTTGCTCGGGGTCTGGACCTCGACGTGGACGATGAGGTCGCCTCGTCCGCCGCCGCGCAGGTGTGTGACACCCCGGCCGTGCAGCGGGATCGACTGGCCGGACTGGGTGCCCGGGCGGATGTCGACCTCCTCCATGCCGTCGAGCGTCTCCAGCGGCACCTTCGTGCCGAGGGACGCCGCCGTCATGGGGATCGTCACCGTGCAGTGCAGGTCGTCGCCGCGCCGCTGGAACGTGCTGTGCGGCAGCTCGTGGATCTCGACGTAGAGGTCACCGGCCGGACCGCCGCCGGGACCGACCTCGCCCTCGCCGGCGAGCTGGATCCGCGTGCCGTTGTCGACACCGGCCGGGATCTTGACCGTGAGCGTGCGGCGGGACCGGACGCGGCCGTCGCCCGCGCACTCCGGGCACGGGGTCGGCACGACCGTGCCGAAGCCCTGGCACTGCGGGCACGGACGGGACGTCATGACCTGGCCCAGGAAGGACCGGGTGACCTGCGAGACCTCACCGCGGCCGCGGCACATGTCACACGTCTGGGCGGAGGTGCCCGGGGCCGCGCCCTCACCGCTGCAGGTGTTGCAGACGACGGCCGTATCGACCTGGATGTCCTTCGTCGTGCCGAAGGCCGCCTCGTCGAGCTCGACCTCGATGCGGATCATCGCGTCCTGGCCGCGGCGGGTGCGCGAGCGCGGTCCGCGCTGCGACGCCGTGCCGAAGAACGCGTCCATGATGTCCGAGAAGTTCCCGAAACCGCCGGCTCCGAAGCCGCCCGCGCCGCCGCCGCCGGCCTGCGAGAGCGGGTCGCCGCCGAGGTCGTAGACCTGCTTCTTCTGCGGGTCCGACAGCACCTCGTAAGCGGCGTTGATCTCCTTGAACCGCTCCTGGGTCTTCGGATCGGGGTTGACGTCCGGGTGCAGCTCGCGGGCGAGCCGCCGGAAGGCCTTCTTGATCTCTTCCTGCGACGCGTCGCGGCGCACGCCGAGTACGGCGTAGTAGTCCGTGGCCACTACGACTCCGCCAGGATCTGTCCGACGTACCGTGCCACTGCGCGTACCGCTCCCATCGTTCCCGGGTAGTCCATGCGGGTCGGTCCGACCACGCCGAGCTTGGCGACTGCCTCGCCGCCCGAACCGTAGCCGACCGACACGACGGACGTGGAGTTGAGTCCTTCGTGGGCGTTCTCGTGACCGATCCGTACGGTCACGCCCGGATCCTGCGCCTCGCCGAGCAGCTTGAGGAGCACGACCTGCTCCTCAAGCGCCTCCAGCACCGGCCGGATCGTGAGAGGGAAGTCATGCCCGAAGCGGGTCAGATTGGCGGTGCCGCCGATCATCAGCCGCTCCTCGTTCTCCTCGACGAGCGTCTCCAGGAGTGTGGAGAGCACCGTGGAGACCGTACCCCGGTCCTCGTGCTCGAACGCCTCCGGGAGATCCTCCACCAGACTCGGCACATCCGCGAAACGGCGGTTCGCCACGCGGCTGTTGAGCCGCGCGCGCAGATCCGCGAGCGAGGCGTCGCCGAAGGGCGCCGGGCAGTCGACCACGCGCTGCTCGACCCGCCCCGTGTCCGTGATCAGCACGAGCATCACCCGCGCGGGCGCCAGGGAGAGCAACTCCACATGCCGCACGGTCGAGCGCGTCAGCGACGGGTACTGCACGACGGCGACCTGGCGCGTGAGCTGCGCGAGCAGCCGTACCGTGCGCGCCACGACGTCGTCGAGGTCGACGGCACCCTCCAGGAAGTTCTGGATCGCGCGCCGCTCGGGCGCGGTCATCGGCTTGACTCCGGCGAGCTTGTCGACGAACAGGCGGTAGCCCTTGTCGGTGGGGATGCGCCCGGCGCTGGTGTGCGGCTGGGCGATGTACCCCTCGTCCTCCAGGGCCGCCATGTCGTTGCGGACGGTCGCCGGGGAGACGCCGAGGCTGTGCCGCTCGGTGAGGGCCTTGGAGCCCACCGGCTCCTCGGTGCCGACGTAGTCCTGGACGATGGCGCGCAGCACCTGAAGCCTGCGTTCACTGAGCACCGCGCACACCTCCAGAAGTCGTCCGCTCGTGGTCCTGTCTGTCGAGCCTGGCACTCTGCGCGTGCGAGTGCCAGCATTCCCCCGCCCAGTGTACGGCGGTGGGGTACTCCCCCGGCAAGGCTGGTCGTGCGGCGCCGTGCCCCGAGCGGGGCGCACCGCTAGCGTCGCCCTATGACGGTGACTTGGGAAGACCTCGGATGGGAGCGCGTGGCCGCCGGTGTGGGGCGGTGCCGGCTGCCGGTGTGGGACTGCACGATCGGGCTGGTC
Source organism: Streptomyces qaidamensis (assembly GCF_001611795.1). Lineage (NCBI taxonomy): Bacteria > Bacillati > Actinomycetota > Actinomycetes > Kitasatosporales > Streptomycetaceae > Streptomyces > Streptomyces qaidamensis. Next base: position 3,052,937 of record NZ_CP015098.1, read on the forward strand.
GCCGGAGAGGGGGCGGTCCTCATGATCGACGCGGGGTCGAGCCTCGCCGAGGGCGCGAAACTGGGCGCGCAGGCGCGGGCACTCACCGGTCACCGTGTGACACATCTCGCGCTGACCCACCCGCACTTCGACCATGTCTTCGGCGCCGCGGCGCTCCCGGACACCGAGGTGTTCGGCGCGGTGGGCGTGGACGCGCTGCTGACGCGGGTGCGGGACCGCGAGGAACTGCGCGAGGACGGGGTGCGCCAGGGCCTGGCGGCGCCCGCGGCCCAGGAGGCGGCGGAGCGGCTGGCCCCGCCCGGCCACCTGGTCTCCGGCGAGTGGACCCTCGACCTGGGCGGCGGACGGCAGGTGCTGCTGGCGAACGTCGGCCCGGGGCACACCGCGCACGACCTGGCGGTGCTGGTGCCGGGCGATCCGGAGGTGGTGTTCTGCGGCGACCTGGTCGAGGAGTCCGGCGAGCCGCAGGCGGGCCCCGACGCGGTGCCGTCGCACTGGCCGGCGGCCCTGGACCGGCTGCTCGACCTGGGCGGCGAGGACGCGCTGTACGTGCCCGGTCACGGAGCGGTGGTGGACGCGGCGTTCGTGCGGGCGCAACGGGACGCGCTGGCGGCGCGTTTCGGCGTGTCGCGGTGATCGCCGTCCGCCTTCTCCTATCGTCATTCGAATGCGCCAGTACTCCGCCGATCTGACCCCGCCGTGGAAGAAGCCGAAGCCGGTGCCCGAGGTCGCGGCGGAGCCCGGCCTGGTGGTGGAGGAGCAGGGGACGGGTTTCTGCGGCGCGGTGATCCGCTGCGAGGCGGGCACGGTGACGCTGGAGGACCGCTTCGGCAAGCACCGGGTCTTCCCGATGGAGCCGCGCGGCTTCCTGCTGGAGGGCAGGGTGGTGACGCTCGTCCGCCCCGCGCCGGGCGGCCCCGCGCGTCCCACTCGCACGGCCTCCGGTTCGGTGGCCGTTCCCGGCGCACGCGCGCGTGTCGCCCGCGCCGGCCGCATCTACGTCGAGGGCCGGCACGACGCCGAGCTGGTCGAGAAGGTGTGGGGTGACGACCTGCGCATCGAGGGCGTGGTCGTGGAGTACCTGGAGGGCGTCGACGACCTCCCGTCGATCGTCTCCGATTTCGCCCCCGGGCCGGACGCCCGGCTGGGCGTCCTGGTGGATCACCTCGTGCCGGGCTCGAAGGAGTGGCGCATCGCCCAGTCGGTGACGAGCGGGCACGCACTGGTGGTGGGCCACCCGTACATCGACATCTGGGAGGCGGTGAAGCCGTCGTCCCTGGGCATCGACGCCTGGCCCCGAATCCCGCGCGGCCAGGACTGGAAGACGGGGGTGTGCAGGGCGCTGGGCTGGCCGGAGAACACGGGCGCGGCCTGGCAGCGGATCCTGTCGGGGGTCCACTCGTACAAGGACCTGGAGCCGGAACTGCTGGGCCGGGTGGAAGAACTGATCGACTTCGTGACCGCGTAGCTGCGGGCATGCGTGCCGCCAGGGGCGGCACCCGTCCCAAGGAGAGCGGCGCCCCGCTACGCCGGGCTGCGCGACGCCCCGCCCTCAGTACCGACGCCGAGCACCTCAGTCCACGAGATCGCGCACGACCCCGTCCGCCAGCAACCGCCCGCGCAGAGTGAGCACGGCCCGCCCCTCCGCATACGGCCGCTCCTCAAGCAACCCTTCGGACAGGGCCCGCCCAGACGCCGCAAGCCCCTCCTCCCGCAGCAGCGACAACGGCACGCCCTCCCTGAGCCGCAGTTCCAGCAGAATCCGCTCGACCCGCCGGTCCTCGTCGCTCAGAAGCTCCCGCCCGGCCCCCGGCGACCTCCCCGAAGCCAGCGCAGCGGCATACGCCCCCGGATGCTTCACGTTCCACCACCGCACCCCGCCCACATGACTGTGCGCACCGGGCCCGGCCCCCCACCAGTCGGCCCCCCGCCAGTACAGCTCGTTGTGCAGGCACCGCCCGGCCTCCGAGGTCGCCCAGTTCGACACCTCGTACCACCTGAAGCCCGCGCCCGAGAGCACCTCGTCCGCGATCAGGTACCGGTCGGCGTGCACGTCGTCGTCGGTCATCGGCACCTCGCCCCGGCGGATCCGGCGTGCCAGCTGCGTCCCCTCCTCGACGATCAGGGCGTAGGCGCTGACATGATCCGGCCCGGCCCCCAGCACCGCGTCCAGCGAGGCCCGCCAGTCGTCGTCGGACTCACCCGGCGTGCCGTAGATCAGGTCGAGGTTCACATGCTCGAACCCGGCGCCCCGGGCCTCCGCGACGCACGCCTCGGGCCGCCCCGGCGTATGCGTGCGGTCCAGCACCTTCAGCACATGCTGCCGGGCGCTCTGCATCCCGAAGGAGATCCGGTTGAAGCCGCCCTCGCGCAGGGCCGCCAGATACGCCGGATCGACCGACTCCGGGTTGGCCTCCGTCGTGATCTCGGCGTCCTCCGCGAGCCCGAACTCGTCGCGGACGGCCTTCAGCATCCGGACGAGATCACCGGCGTCCAGCAGCGTGGGCGTGCCCCCGCCCACGAACACCGTCCGGACCGGCCGCGGATCGTCGCCCAGCACCTTGCGCGCCAGCCGGACCTCGTCGGCCAGCGTCTCGGCGTAGTTGTCGCGGGAGGCGAGGACTCCGCCGGTGCCGCGCAGCTCGGTCGCGGTGTACGTGTTGAAGTCGCAGTAGCCGCAGCGGGTCGCGCAGTACGGGACGTGCAGGTAGAACCCGAGCGGGCGGTCGGCGGCGCCGGCGAGCGCGGACGCGGGCAGCGTGCCGTCGTCGGGGACGGGATCGCCGTCGGGAAGTGCGGAAGGCATGCCTTCCATTGTCCAGCACTCGCGCGGTCAGTCCGCCTGGAGCACCAGCAGGGCGAGATCGTCCGCCGGGGGCCGCGCCCCGAACTCGTGCACGAGCCGTTTGATCCGCTCGGCTATCAGCTCCGCGTCCAGCCCGGCGCACCCGGCCAGTGCCGCGGCGAGCCCGTCCCCGTCGTCGAACTGGCGCGAGCCGGAGCGGCGCTCGGTCACGCCGTCGGTGACGCACAGCAGCGTGTCGCCGGAGCGCAGCTCGAAGGTCTCGCTCGTGTAGGTGGCGTCCTCGACGACGCCCAGCAGGGTCTGCGGCTGCGCGCACGGGTGGACCTCGCCGCCCGCCCCGAGCCGCAGGGGCAGCGGGTGCCCGGCGGAGGCGACGGTGCAGCGGACCCCGCCGTCGAAGGGGACCAGCTCGCCGTAGAGCAGGGACAGGAAGCGCGTCTGCGGGCCGTCGCCGGGCGGGGTCGGCCGCGCACCCGCCGCCACCAGGGCCCGGGCCGCCGCGTCCGCGGCCTCCGTGGCGTCGTCGAGCAGCAGCTGGTTGAGGCGGTCGAGGACGTCGGCGACGCGGTAGCCCTCGCGGGCGAGCAGCCGCAGCCAGGGCCGGGCCAGGCCGATCACGACGGCCGCCTCGGGCCCCTTGCCCTGGACGTCGCCGACGGCGAAGCACCAGCGGCCGTCGCCGGCCGGGAACAGGTCGTAGAAGTCGCCGCTCGGCCCGCCCTTGTCGCACGGCTCGTACACGAGGGCGCTGCGCATGCCGGGGATCTCGGCCACGGCACCGGGCAGCAGGCCGCGCTGGAGGACGGCGCTGATGGTGGCCTGGCGGGCGTACTGGCGGGCGGCGCCGATGGCGAGGGCCACCCGGCGGCCGAGGTCCTCGACGAGGCCGGTGATCTCGTCGGGGAAGCCGGCCTTCCCGGAGCGTCCGATGACGAGGGTGCCCAGCGGGCGCCCCCCGGCGACCAGCCGGTATGCGAGGGCCGCGCCGGGCTCGCCGTCACCGAGCGCCTCGCCGGGCCAGGGGTAGTCGACGGGCCCGGAGCCGCCGCGCTCCCGGCCGCGCTCGAACGGGGACGTCCCCGTAGGGTCGAACGGCTGCGGCGGGTCCTTCTCCAGGACGCGGCGCAGCTCCTCGATCCGGTTCTCGCTGCCGTGCCAGACCCGGGCGAGGCGCGGTCCGCCCACGCCGGCTCCGCCGCTCCAGCCGCCGCCTGTGGCCTCGTCCTCCAGCCACACCGCGCACCAGTCGGCCAGCCGCGGCACGATCAGCTGCCCGGCGAGGGCCGCGACCAGGTCCTCGTCGAGCTGCCCGGCCAGCAGGTCGGAGGCCTCGGCGAGGAAGGAGAGGGCGCCGCGGCCGAGCCAGGCGCCGTCGGGCCCGTTGCGTCCGAGGCGGTTCTCGTGCCGGTCCCGCCAGTCCCGCAGGTCGTTCCAGTCACGCAGGCCGTCGGCTTCCCGTAAGTCCGGCCAGTCCCGTGCCTCTCCGCCCTCACGCGAGCCCCAGGTCTCTCCGGCCTCACGCAGATCCCAGGGCTCTCCCGCGCCACGCCGGCTGCCTGGGGCCTCCCCCGCCTCGTCGCCCGGGTGCGGCGCGGGTGCCAGGATCTCCGCGACCCGCAGACCGCGCCCCAGCGCGTGCTCCCCGGCGTACGCCTCGATCTGCTCGCCCGTCGTGGACCCCCCGGCGGGCAGCCGTGCCCAGACGGTCTTGCGGCCCGTACGGTACGTGATCCCCCACGCTTCGGAGAGCGCGCCGACGAGCCGCAGGCCGCGCCCGTGCTCGGGGGTGCCGTGCGGCGCCTCCGGCTCGCTGCCGCGCGGCGCGCGGGAGGGGTGGTGGTCGGAGACCTCGACGACGAGCGCGGCCGTGCCGGGGGCGTCGCCCTCCAGCCGGCACTCCATCTCGACGTCGGTGCCGGCATGCACGACGGCGTTGGTGACGAGTTCGCTGACGACGAGCGCGGTGTCGTCGGCGAGGCGGTCGGTGAGGTGCTCGGCGCCGGGCAGGCCGAGCCCGGACCACTCGGTGAGTGCCGCGCGCACCAGAGCACGGGCGGCGCCCGGCGCGAGCGAACTGCCGGGCAGGGTCGCGCACGCCCGCGCACCCCCCGGCGCGTGCGCCTGCGCACGAGGTGCGGGCTCCTCGGAAACGGAGCCTTCCTGGACGGGCACAGGCGTCTCCCCAGCGTGTGCAGGCGCCTCTGAGGCACGGGAAGCGGTCTCCCGTTGCGTCGGAATGGCCCCCATGGACAGCTCCCCGGGCAGTTCGTACGAATACGCCACAGTCGATGCCGACAGAGTGACAGACTGACCACGCCCATAAGCGCCGAGTTACCGAAGTGGGCCGCCATGAGTGAGAACAGTGCTACTCCTGTGGTCGAAGACCGGTACGAAGACGGTCAGATTCGTGCATCCGATCTACGTCCCCTGCTCGCCGCCATGACAGCCGCCCGCGACGGCGACTTCAGCAAGGTGCCGGAATCCGGCCACGGGATGGCGGCCGAACTCACCGCGGTCTTCAACCAGATCATGGACCGCAGCGTCCACTTCACCACCGAGGTGCAGCGCGTCAGACGGGAGCTGGTGCGCCACGGCCGGCTCGACGAGCGGCTCTCGGCCAGCCCGGGCCAGGGCCTGTGGACGTCCCGGGTCAACGACGTGAACCAGCTGCTCGACGCCCTGGTCGCCCCGGCGGCGAACGCCACGCGCGTCCTGGACGCGGTGGCGGGCGGCGATCTGACCCAGCGGGTCGATCTGCACGACGGGACGCGGCAGTTACGCGGTGACCTGCGGCGTCTGGGCCGGGCCGTGAACAAGATGGTGGACCAGCTCTCCCTGTTCACCGGCGAGGTGACGCGGGTGGCCCGCGAGGTCGGCACCGAGGGGCGACTCGGAGGCCGCGCCAAGGTGCAGGGCCTGTCGGGCAGTTGGCGGGACGTGACCGAGGCCGTCAACACGATGGCGTCCCGGCTGACGGCCCAGGTGCGGGACATCGCGGCCGTGACGACCGCGGTGGCGCGCGGCGACCTGACCCGTACGGTCACGGTCGAGGCGACCGGCGAACTGCTGGAGCTGAAGCTGACCGTCAACACGATGGTCGACCAGCTCTCCGCCTTCGCCGACGAGGTGACCCGCGTCGCCCGGGAGGTCGGCACCGAGGGCCAGCTGGGCGGCCGGGCGCAGGTCCGGGGCGTCTCCGGGGTCTGGAAGGACCTCACCGACAACGTCAACTTCATGGCGTCGAACCTGACCTCACAGGTCCGCAACATCGCCCAGGTGACGACGGCCGTGGCCAACGGCGACCTGTCCCAGAAGATCACGGTCGACGCGCAGGGCGAGATCCTGGAGCTCAAGTCGACGATCAACACGATGGTCGACCAGCTGTCCGCCTTCGCCGACGAGGTGACCCGCGTCGCCCGCGAGGTCGGCACCGAGGGCAACCTCGGCGGCCGGGCCCAGGTCCGGGGCGTCTCCGGCGTCTGGAAGGACCTCACCGACAACGTCAACTTCATGGCGGACAACCTCACCTCGCAGGTGCGCAACATCGCGCTCGTGTCCACCGCCGTCGCCCAGGGCGACCTGGGCAAGAAGATCACGGTCGAGGCCAAGGGCGAGATCCTGGAGCTCAAGTCCACGATCAACACGATGGTCGACCAGCTCTCCGCCTTCGCCGACGAGGTGACCCGCGTCGCCCGCGAGGTCGGCACCGAGGGCAACCTCGGCGGCCAGGCCCAGGTCCGGGGCGTCTCCGGCGTCTGGAAGGACCTCACCGACAACGTCAACTTCATGGCGCTGAACCTGACCTCACAGGTCCGCAACATCGCCCAGGTCACCACCGCCGTCGCCAACGGCGACCTGTCGAAGAAGATCACGGTCGACGCACGCGGCGAGATCCTCGAACTGAAGGACACCGTCAACACGATGGTGGAGCAGCTGCGCGCCTTCGCCGACGAGGTGACCCGCGTGGCCCGCGAGGTCGGTACCGACGGGCGGCTCGGCGGCCGGGCCCAGGTGCTGGGCGTCTCCGGGGTCTGGCGGGATCTCACGGACAACGTCAACTACATGGCCGACAACCTCACCTCCCAGGTGCGCAACATCGCCCAGGTCGCCACGGCCGTGGCGCAGGGCGACCTGTCCCGGAAGATCGACGTGGACGCGCGCGGCGAGATTCTTGAGCTGAAGACCACCATCAACACGATGGTCGACACGCTGTCCTCCTTCTCCTCGGAGGTCACGCGCGTCGCCCGCGAGGTCGGCTCCGAGGGCCGACTGGGCGGCCAGGCCCGGGTGGAGGGCGTCTACGGCACCTGGAAGCGTCTGACGACCAACGTCAACGAACTCGCGTCCAACCTCACCACCCAGGTCCGCGCCATCGCCGAGGTCGCCTCGGCCGTGGCCCAGGGCGACATGTCCCGCTCGATCACGGTGGAGACGCAGGGCGAGGTCGCCGAGCTGAAGGACAACATCAACCTGATGGTGGCCAACCTGCGCGAGACGACCCGCGCGAAGGACTGGCTGGAATCCAACCTGGCCCGGCTCGCCGCCCTGATGCAGGGCCACCGGGACCTGATGGAGGTCGCCGACCTGATACTGCGCGAGCTGACCCCGCTGGTGAACGCCCAGTACGGCGCGTTCTACCTGGCCGACCCGGAGGAGGACGGCGCGGCGGTTCCCACCAAGGGTCTGGCCTTCATCGCCGGCTACGGCGCCGCCCAGGACGCCACCGTCGAGACCGGCGGCCTGCCCGTGCACGGTCTGGTCGCGCAGGCGGCCCGGGAGAAGAAGCGGATCCTGGTCGAAGGCGCCCCGCCCGACTACATCAAGATCAACAGCGGGCTCGGCGAGGCAGCGCCCACGACCATCGTCATCATCCCGATCCTCTTCGAGGACAAGCTCCTCGGCGTCATCGAGCTGGCCTCCTTCTCCCGCTTCTCCGACGTGCATCTGGCCTTCTTCGACCAGTTCGTCAACACCATCGGCGTCGCCATCAACACGATCATCGCCAACTCCCGCACGGAGTCCCTGCTCGGCGAGTCCCAGCGCCTGGCCATGCAGCTCCAGGAGCGCTCGGACGAACTCCAGAAGCAGCAGGGCGAACTCCAGCGCTCCAACGCCGAACTGGAGGAGAAGGCCGCCCTGCTGGCCACGTCCTCCCAGTACAAGTCCGAGTTCCTGGCCAACATGTCGCACGAGCTGCGCACGCCGCTGAACTCCCTGCTGATCCTGGCCCGGCTCCTCTCCGACAACCCGGACGGCCATCTCTCGGACCAGGAAGTGCAGTTCGCGACGACGATCCACCGCTCGGGCTCCGACCTGCTCCAGCTGATCAACGACATCCTCGACCTGTCGAAGATCGAGGCGGGCCGAATGGACGTACGCCCCAAGCGGCTCCCCCTGATCAAACTGCTCGACTACGTCCACGCCACCTTCCGCCCGCTCACCCTCGACCGGGGGCTGGCCTTCGAGGTGGCGGTCGGCGAGGGCGTACCGCGCGAGATGTACTCGGACGAGCAGCGCCTCCAGCAGATCCTGCGCAACCTGCTCTCCAACGCGATCAAGTTCACCGCGTCCGGCAAGGTCGAGCTGCGGGTCGACCGAGTGCAGGACGCCGAGCACCGCTCCGTTCGGGAGACGGACGACGTCATCGCGTTCTCGGTGTCCGACACCGGCATCGGGATCGCGCCGGAGAAACTCCCGGTGATCTTCGAGGCGTTCCAGCAGGCCGACGGCACCACCAACCGCAAGTACGGCGGGACCGGCCTCGGCCTCTCCATCAGCCGGGAGATCGCGGGCCTGCTCGGCGGCCGGATCGTCGCCGAGAGCGCGCCCGGCAAGGGTTCCACCTTCACCCTCTACGTCCCGGTCGTCAGCCCCGGTCACCCGGCGCCGGCACCGGTCCCCGAGGACCCCACCGGCCCGCCGCTGCCCCTGCGGCCGGCCGCCGAGTCGTTCCCGGTGACGCACGACGCGGATGACGCCTGGCCGTCTCCGACCAAGCTGGAGGCGTGGACGTCCGGCAGGCCGGGCCGGGTCCTGGCCGGCCGGCGGGTGCTGATCGTCGACGACGACATCCGCAACGTCTTCGCCCTCACCCATGTCCTGGGCCGGGTCGGCATGACCGTGCTGTACGCGGAGAACGGCCGCGAGGGCATCGAGACGCTGGAGCGCAGCGGGGACGTGGAACTGGTCCTGATGGACATCATGATGCCGGAGATGGACGGCTACGAGACCATCTCCGCGATCCGCCGCACACCCCGCTGGGCGGGCCTGCCGATCGTGGCCCTGACCGCGAAGGCGATGCCCGGAGACCGGGAGAAGTCCATCGCCCGGGGCGCCAACGACTATGTGCCCAAGCCGGTGGACATCGACGGCCTGCTGACGGTCGTGTGCGAACTGCTGGACCCCGAGGGCGCGGAAGAAGAGGTATGAGCAGCACGGCCCCTCACCCCGAACCCGCCGGAATCCTCCTCGTCGACGACATGGAGGACAATCTGACCGCCCTGGAGGCCGTCCTCGCCTCCCTCAACGAGCCGCTGGTACGCGCCCGGTCCGGTGAGGAGGCGATGAAGGCCCTGCTGCGGCAGCCCATCGCCCTGATCCTGCTCGACATCCGCATGCCCGGCATGGACGGCTTCGAGACGGCCGCCCACATCAAACGCCTCGACCAGACCCGTGACGTCCCGATCATCTTCCTCACCGGCGCGGACGACGACTCGGGCTACGCCTTCCGCGGCTACGCGACCGGCGCCGCGGACTACGTGACCAAGCCCTTCGACCCGTGGGTGCTCAGGGCCAAGGTCAGCGTCTTCCTGGACCTCTACCGGAAAGGCAGAGAGGTGGAATGCCTGCGCGCGGAGATCCAGGACCTTCGACGCCGGGTGGAGCAGGCTACTTAGGGGCGCGGGGAACTGCGCGACAAGCCACAGCGGGCCGGCAGCCGCCCCACAGCCCCCGCCACCCCCTAGGCTTCGCGAGACCCGTCGTACATCTCCTCGATCAGATGCTTGTACTCCCGCTCGACCACGGGCCGCTTCAGCTTGAGACTCGGCGTGATCTCACCATGCTCGACATCGAGGTCACGCGGCAGAAGGCGGAACTTCTTGATCGTCTGCCACCTCTGAAGCCCCTCGTTGAGCTGCTTCACATACCCGTCGACCATCTCGACGGTCACCGGCGCGGCGACGATCTCCGCGTACGACTTGCCCTCCAGCCCGTTGTCCTTGGCCCAGTCGGTGATGGCGACCTCGTCGAGCGCGATGAGCGCCGTGCAGAAGTTCCGGTCGGCCCCGTGCACCAGGATGTTGGACACGTACGGGCACACCGCCTTGAACTGCCCCTCGACCTCCGCCGGGGCGATGTACTTGCCGCCCGAGGTTTTGATGAGGTCCTTCTTGCGGTCGGTGATCCGCAGGTACCCGTCGGGCGACAGCTCTCCGATGTCCCCGGTGTGGAACCAGCCGTCCGGCTCCAGCACCTCGGCGGTCTTCTCGGGCAGGTTGTGGTAGCCCTCCATGATGCCCGGGCCGCGCAGCAGGATCTCGCCGTCGTCGGCGATCCGCACCTCCGTGCCGGGCAGCGGCTTGCCGACCGTGCCGGTGCGGTAGGCCTCGCCCGGGTTCACGAAGGACGCCGCCGAGGACTCGGTCAGTCCGTAGCCCTCCAGGATGTGGATGCCGGCGCCCGAGAAGAAGTAGCCGATCTCCGGCGCGAGGGCGGCGGAGCCGGAGACGCACGCGCGCAGGTTCCCGCCGAAGGCCTCGCGGATCTTGGCGAACACCAGCGCGTCGGCGACCTTGTGCTTCGCGCCGAGACCGAACGGCACGGAGGCGGTCCCGGTCCGGCGGAAGTTGTCCTGCGAGACCTTGGCGTACTCGCGGGCCACGTCGGCCGCCCACTGGAAGATCTTGTACTTGGCGCCGCCGCCCGCCCGGGCCTTCGCCGCCACGCCGTTGTAGACCTTCTCGAAGATGCGCGGCACGGCCGCCATGTAGGTCGGCTGCACCACCGGCAGGTTCTCGATGATCTTGTCGACCCGGCCGTCCACGGCGGTGACGTGCCCGACCTCGATCTGCCCGGAGGTCAGCACCTTGCCGAAGACGTGCGCGAGGGGCAGCCAGAGGTACTGCACGTCCTCGGTGCTGACCAGCCCGGTCGCGGCGATCGCCTTCGCCATGTACGACCAGTTGTCGTGCGGCAGGCGCACACCCTTGGGGCGGCCCGTGGTGCCGGAGGTGTAGATGAGGGTGGCCAGCTGGTCCTTGGTGATCGCGCCGACCCGCTCCTTGATGAGGTCGGGGTCCTTCTCCAGCCGGGCCGCGCCGCGCTTCTCCAGCTCCTCCAGGGTGAGGATCCAGTCGGCGGTCTCCACCCCTGCCGCGTCGATCACCACGACATGCGTCAGCTCGGGCAGCTCGGCGCGCTTCTCCTTGGCCTTGGCCAGCTGCTCGGCGTTCTCCGCGATCAGCACCCGGCTCTCGGAGTCCGACAGGATGTACGCGGATTCGTCGGCGTTGGTCTGCGGATACACCGTGGTGGTGGCCGCGCCGGCGCACATGATGCCGAGGTCGGCGAGGATCCACTCGATCCGGGTGCCGGCGGCGAGGGCGACGCGCTGCTCGGGCTGCACACCCAGCTCGACGAGGCCCGCCGCGATGGCGTAGACCCGCTCGGCTGCCTGCGCCCAGTTCAGCGACTTCCACTCGTCCGGGCCCTGGCCCGCCGACGACGGGACCGGATACCGAAAGGCCTCGGCGTCCGGCGTGGCCGTCACGCGCTCCAGGAAGAGGCCCGCCACGGACGGCGGACGGTTCTCGATCAGGGTCTGTGCGTCGCTCACGACATCCTCCGGGGCCCGCGACAATGCGGCTGGCTCACGTGCGGCTGGGTTCACTCACGGCTCTTGTTTAACTCGTGAGTAACTATCGAGCAGGGATCAGAGTAAAGGGCGACCGGCCCCTGCGTAAGGGGCCGGTGCCTGTCACTTCGTACAGAGAGCTACCCCACGTACGCACAGGGCCCGCCGCACTTTCACACGGCGGGCCCCTGTTCAACCCGGATTGCGGTGTAACCCTCGGTAATCCGTGATTACTTCTTGCCCTTGCCCGACCCCGCACTGTCATCACTCGACAGGACGGCGATGAAGGCCTCCTGCGGAACCTCTACGGAACCCACCATCTTCATCCGCTTCTTGCCTTCCTTCTGCTTCTCCAGCAGCTTCCGCTTACGGGAGATGTCACCGCCGTAGCACTTGGCGAGGACGTCCTTGCGGATGGCGCGGATGGTCTCGCGGGCGATGACCCGGGAGCCGATGGCGGCCTGGATGGGCACCTCGAAGGCCTGCCGCGGGATGAGCTCGCGCAGCTTGGCGACGAGCCGCACACCGTAGGCGTACGCCGCGTCCTTGTGGGTGATCGCCGAGAAGGCGTCGACCTTGTCGCCGTGCAGCAGGATGTCGACCTTGACCAGGCTGGAGGTCTGCTCGCCGGTGGGCTCGTAGTCGAGCGAGGCGTAGCCGCGGGTCTTGGACTTCAGCTGGTCGAAGAAGTCGAAGACGATCTCGGCGAGCGGCAGGGTGTAGCGGATCTCGACCCGGTCCTCGGAGAGGTAGTCCATGCCGAGCAGAGTGCCGCGCCGGGTCTGGCACAGCTCCATGATCGAGCCGATGAACTCGCTGGGCGCCAGGATGGTGGCCCGCACGACCGGCTCGTAGACCTCCGAGATCTTGCCCTCGGGGAACTCGCTGGGGTTGGTGACGGTGTGCTCGGTGCCGTCCTCCATGAGGACGCGGTAGACCACGTTCGGCGCGGTGGCGATGAGGTCGAGACCGAACTCGCGCTCCAGCCGCTCGCGGATCACGTCCAGGTGCAGCAGGCCGAGGAAGCCGACGCGGAAGCCGAAGCCGAGGGCGGCGGAGGTCTCCGGCTCGTAGACCAGCGCGGCGTCGTTGAGCTGCAGCTTGTCCAGGGCCTCGCGCAGCTCGGGGTAGTCCGAGCCGTCCAGCGGGTAGAGCCCGGAGAAGACCATGGGCTTGGGGTCCTTGTAGCCCCCGAGCGCCTCCGTGGCCCCCTTCTGCTGGCTGGTGACGGTGTCACCGACCTTGGACTGGCGGACGTCCTTCACACCGGTGATGAGGTAGCCCACCTCGCCGACGCCGAGCCCGTCGGCGGCGAGCATCTCGGGCGAGTTCGTCCCGATCTCCAGCAGCTCGTGGGTGGCGTTGGTGGACATCATTCGGATGCGCTCGCGCTTGTTGAGCTGCCCGTCGATGACGCGGACATACGTCACGACACCGCGGTAGGAGTCGTAGACGGAGTCGAAGATCATGGCGCGGGCGGGGGCGTCCTTGACTCCGACCGGCGCCGGGACCTCGGCGACGACCTTGTCGAGCAGCGCCTCGACGCCCAGACCGGTCTTGGCGGAGACCTTCAGCACGTCCTCGGGGTCGCAGCCGATGAGATTGGCGAGCTCCTCGGAGAACTTCTCCGGCTGGGCGGCCGGCAGGTCGATCTTGTTCAGCACAGGGATGATCTTGAGGTCGTTCTCCATCGCCAGGTACAGGTTGGCGAGAGTCTGCGCCTCGATGCCCTGGGCCGCGTCGACGAGGAGCACGGTGCCCTCGCAGGCCGCGAGCGACCGCGAGACCTCGTAGGTGAAGTCGACGTGCCCCGGGGTGTCGATCATGTTGAGGATGTGCGTGTTGCTCTTGTCATGGGTCGGAGCCCAGGGCAGACGCACCGCCTGTGACTTGATCGTGATGCCACGCTCGCGCTCGATGTCCATGCGGTCGAGGTACTGGGCGCGCATCTGCCGCTGCTCGACCACTCCGGTCAGCTGGAGCATCCGGTCGGCGAGCGTGGACTTGCCGTGGTCGATGTGCGCGATGATGCAGAAGTTGCGGATCAGAGCCGGATCGGTACGGCTCGGCTCGGGCACGTGGCTGGGGATCGCGGGCACGCAGGGTCCTGATTCTTGAGGCGTCCGCAGTGTCTGCGGTCTCGGGTCGGATCGATACGTAGCCTCCATGGTCCCACGGGTGGGGACCACGGACGGGTTTGGGCCGCGGAAGGGGCCGCTGGTAGCCTGGGTGGCTGTGCCTCGTGCCCTCTCGCAGGAGGCGCTACCTCAAGAAATCACCCGGTGCGGTCGTCGTGCGGTATCCGTGCGGTCTCGTGCCAGAACCTGAGAAGGCTCATTCGTGGCGAACATCAAGTCCCAGATCAAGCGGATCAAGACCAACGAGAAGGCCCGGCTGCGCAACAAGGCCGTCAAGTCCTCCCTCAAGACCGCGATCCGCAAGGCCCGTGAGGCTGCTGCCGCGGGTGACGTCGAGAAGGCCACCGAGTACCAGCGCGTCGCCGCGCGTCAGCTCGACAAGGCCGTCTCCAAGGGCGTCATCCACAAGAACCAGGCCGCCAACAAGAAGTCGGCGCTGGCTCAGAAGGTCGCCGCGCTCAAGGGCTGACATCTGATGTGACGCCGGAGGGAATCGAGCGGGCCCTCTCTCATCCGCTCCCGTCCGGCACCCCTCGGATCCGCGCGCGGCCTGCGTTCGCCACGCGGGCGCGGATCCAGCAGCTTGAATCCAAGGCCCCGCCTTCCGCTCTTCCCCAGAGCGGCCGGCGGGGCCTTCGGCCTGTTCAGGACCAGAACTCGTTGTTCTTGTCGATGTCCTCGACGCATTCGTCGAGGTCGGTGACCTTGTCGCCGACGATCCGGAAGATGATGCAGCCGGTGTCGTCGAGGGTCTTGCCGTTGCGCTCGGCCGTGAAGCGGGTCATGCCGACCGCGTGACCGCGGCCGTCGACACCGATGCCGATCAGTTCGGCACGCATCGTCCCGTTGGTCTCCGCGCCGAGCCGCTCATACATCTCGATGATCGAGTCCACCCCTTTGAAGTCACCCGACAACGGGTGATCTCCGGGTACGTGGTGGGTGGCGTCCCCCGCGATCAGTCCGCGCAGGGTGTCCATGTCACCGCGTGAGAACGCCTCGAATCCCTTGCGGACCAGCGCTGCGTGCGGGTGTTCAGCCATGGTCTTCGCCACCTCTCCGTCACTTGGCGACGTACGGCTGATACACCCGATTCTCCTCTTCGACAGGAGGAGGGCGACTCGATCACGGCACAGTGGAAACATGGACACAGACGACACCAGCGCGCCGGTCCTGATCCGCGTGGCGACCAGGCTCCCCGCCCAGGACCTGGAGCGGGCGAGGCGCTTCTACTCGGAGAAACTCGGTCTGGATCCCGTCGACGAGCGGCCCGGCGGGCTGCTCTACCGGTGCGGCGGCGCGGAGTTCGTCCTGTTCCGCTCCACGGGGTCCTCGCCCGGCACGTTCACGCAGATGGCGCTGGAGGTCGAGGACATCGAGGCAGCGGTCGCCGAGCTCCGGCGGCGCGGCGTCGTCTTCGAGGAGGTCGACGCCCCCGGCTTCCGCACGCAGGGCGGAATCGCCGAGATCGAGGGGAACTACCCGAGCAAGGGCGCCCGGGGCGAACGCGGCGCCTGGTTCCGCGACAGCGAGGGGAACCTGCTGGGGGTGGGGGAGCCGGTTTTGTGAGGAGGTGGGGGTGTCCCCGGTGTTCGGCCGGGGACACCCGGGAGCGGCTAGCCGCGTCCTCTGGAACGGGCCGCTCGGGCGATGGTGACCACTGCCTTTTCCAGGGCGTACTCGGGGTCGTCGCCCCCTCCCTTCACTCCCGCGTCCGCCTCGGCCACGGCCCGCAGTGCGATCGACACGCCGTCCGGAGTCCAGCCCCGCATCTGCTGACGCACCCGGTCGATCTTCCACGGAGGCATCCCCAGCTCCCGCGCCAGGTCGGCCGGCCGGCCCCCGCGCGCGGACGACAGCTTCCCGATCGCCCGGACGCCCTGCGCGAGCGCGCTCGTGATCAGCACCGGCGCCACCCCGGTCGCCAGCGACCAGCGCAGCGCCTCCAGGGCTTCCGCCGCCCGCCCCTCGACCGCCCGGTCGGCGACCGTGAAGCTCGACGCCTCGGCCCGCCCCGTGTAGTACCGCCCGACGACCGCCTCGTCGATCGTCCCCTCGACGTCCGCGACCAGCTGCGACGCCGCCGAGGCCAGCTCCCGCAGGTCGCTGCCGATGGCGTCGACGAGCGCCTGGCACGCCTCCGGCGTGGCGGATCGCCCCATCGTCCTGAACTCGCCCCGCACGAACGCCAGCCGGTCCGCCGGCTTCGTCATCTTCGGGCAGGCCACCTCACGCGCCCCCGCCTTGCGCGCCGCGTCGAGCAGCCCCTTGCCCTTGGCCCCGCCGGCATGCAGCAGCACGAGGGTGATCTCCTCGGCGGGAGCGCCCAGGTACGCCTTCACGTCCTTGATCGTGTCGGCCGACAGGTCCTGCGCGTTGCGTACGACCACGACCTTGCGCTCCGCGAAGAGCGACGGGCTCGTCAGCTCGGCGAGCGTGCCCGGCTGCAACTGGTCCGGGGTCAGGTCCCGTACGTCCGTGTCGGCGTCGGCGGCCTTCGCGGCGGCCACCACCTCCCGCACGGCACGGTCGAGGAGCAGGTCCTCCTGGCCCACGGCGAGCGTCACCGGGGCGAGGGGATCGTCATTCGCAGTCTTCCTGGCCATCGCGACAAGCATCCCACGCGCCACTGACAGCGGGCCCCGACGAACCCGGACGTGCGGCGACGCCGGCCGCCCTCGCACCCGGCCGGGAGCCGCTACGGCTCCTCCCGCCAGCCCTCCCACTCACCGGCCAGCCCGTCCAGCTCCCCGGCGTCCAGCCGCCCGTCCTCGTCCCGCAGGACGACCAGCCACTGCGCGTCCTCGGCGTCGTCCTCCCCGGCCAGCGCGTCCCGCACCAGCTGGGGCTCCTCGACGACCCCGAACCGCTCCCGCAGCGCCTCCACCACCTCTTCCGCCGCGTCGCGGTCGGGCAGCACCAGCACATGTCGCACATCACTCACGCCGGACATTGTCCGACACCGCGTCGCGGCCCTGCCGCTCAGCCCTTGCGGACGACCTGCACGTCGAGATCGACCCTGATGCTCGGCCCCACCACCGCGATGCCACGCGCCAGCATCGTCTGCCAGTTCACGGTGAAGTCGTCCCGGTGCAGTTCGGTCGTGGCCCGGCAGGCCGCCCGCACCTCGCCCTCCATGCCGTTGCCCAGCCCCAGGTACTCCGTGTCCAGCGTGACCGTCCGCGTCACGCCGTGCAGCGACAGCGCCCCCGTCACGGCCCACCGGTTCCCGCCCTTGTGCAGGAACCGTTCGCTGTAGAACTCCAGCGTCGGGAACCGCTCGACGTCCAGGAAGTCCGCCGAGCGCAGATGGTCGTCGCGCATCCTCATGTTGGTGTCGATGGACGCCGCGTCGATCACCACGTGCATCGCCGAGCGCTCCACCGGATCGGCGACCCGTATGACCCCCGCGAACGACTTGAACTGCCCGTGGATCCGGGCCAGTCCGATGTGCCGCGCGGTGAAGCCGATGGAGGAGTGCGCCGACTCGATCTCCCAGTCACCGGCGCCGGGGAGCTCCGGCGGCCGGGCCACCTGGAGCGTCACGTCCCCGAGGGACGCCAGGGTGTTCTCGGCGACCTGCGTGGTCGCCCGGTACGGCGTGTACCCGTCCGCCGACACCGCGAGCCGGTACTCCCCGGCGGGCACCGTCGTCACGAACGACCCGTACGGGTCCGCTCCCCCGCTGACCACCGGCCGCCCCGCGGCGTCCGTCACCGCGAACTCCGCGTGTCTGACCGGCTCGTTGACCGGGTCCAGCACCCGGCAGGCCAGCACTCCCGCGCTCGGCGGTGTCGGCACCGCCGCCAGGGGACTCGTCCGTTGCACCCGGCTGGTGCGGCTTCCCCGCCAGCGGCCGATCATCCACGACTCCCTGAGTGGCTCGAAATCGCCTGTTGATCACTGTTGATCACACAATGCCGAAGACGCATTCGATCACTGGTGAGGCTTTCGGGGCAACACGGGACCACATCACGGGAATCCAGCAGATGTGCTGGCACTACGCACGAGTAGCCCCGTGTGGTCCCGAGTGGTCCTGTGTAGCAGCGTGTGGCCGTGTGTGGCCCTGTGCGGCCGGAATTGGCTGCTGCGCGTCTACGCGGGATCGCGCAGTGCCGGCACCTTGTCGAGCCCGATCCCGAACCGCTCCCGGTACACCCCGAGCACCTCCTCGTCCGTCTCCAGCTCCCGCACCTCCCGCGTCCCGTCGGCCGCCGTCGCCGTGAACCTGCGCCCGCTGAGCGTGATCCTTCCTCCGTCCTGCGTCACCCGCGTACAGACCAGCGACCGCGTGAAATGCGACACCGGCGACGTGCTGTGCCACCACGCGCCGGCCACGAAGTCGCCCAGTACCCGCGGCCGCACCTCCAGGCGGTACTGCGGTGTGCCGCCCCGGAACACGTCCAGGTCCGCCGCCTCCACCGTGCCGTGCCCGCCACGCACCCCGGCCGCGTCCGGCTCCGCCTCGACGATGCGGAAGGTGCCGCCCGGATCCTCCTGTTCTCCCCTGTCCCCGAACGCCAGCGGAAGGTGGCTGTGCGCCCCGAACCCCACATCGGCCAGCCAGTCGCCCCCGTCCACCGTCCGCACCCGCAGCGCGAGATGGTCGTAGGGAATCCCGAGCCGCCCCTCGTCGCCGTACACCCGCGCCGCCAGCAGTGCCACGTCGTACCCCAGCGCGGCGAGCAACGCCCCGAAGGAACCGTTGAGTTCGTAACAGAACCCGCCCCGCCGCGCGCCCACCACCTTGTCCAGCAGCCGCTTCTCCTCCAGCACGATCTCCTCGCCCAGGTGGATCGAGAGGTTCTCGAACGGCACGGTCTGCAGATGGCGCAGGTGCAGCTCGCGCAGCGCGTCGACCGTGGGCCACGCCGGGTGCTCGACTCCCAGTCGGCGAAGGTAGGCATCAACCTGTGCTGAGTTCATGCCCTCAGTCTCTCGCCACGCTCAGCTCTCCGCCCCCTCCCACGACCGCGAGCGCACCGTCCCGGTCCGTCCGCAGCACCGCCGCGCCCCAGTCGCGCAGCGCCGCGACCGTGCCGGGCGCCGGGTGGCCGTACGAGTTGTCCTCACCACAGGAGATGAGGGCCAGCCTCGGGGCGACCCGCCCCATGAGGCCCGGATCCTGGTAGGCCGAGCCGTGATGAGCGACTTTCAGCACGTCCACACCCTCCAGCGCCTCAGCCGCCGGCGAGCGGGCCAGTGCCCGCTGCGCCGGGGGCTCCAGGTCCCCGAGGAGCAGCAGGCGCAGTCCGCCCGAGCGGACCAGCATGGCGACGCTGGCGTCGTTCGGCCCCTCCGGCGCCGGTGGGGCCGGTTGAGCCGGCGGGGCCGGGTGAGCCGGAAGCAGCCCCGGAGCCACCCCTGGGGGCGAGTCCGGCGGCGGGCTGGGGGGCGGCCACACCACCTGCCAGGCCAGCTCCCCCGTACGCCGCTGCTCCCCGGCCGCTGCCCGCGTCACGGGGATCCGCCGTGCCGCCGCCAGTCTTCGTACGAACGCGGCCTGGTCCGCGGGCTCTTCGAACCCCGTCGTCTCGATCGCGCCCACCGCCCGCCCGCGCAGCACCCCGGGCAGGCCCGCCACGTGATCGGCGTGGAAGTGGGTGAGGACGACCAGCGGGATCCTGCTGATGCCCAGTGAGCGCAGGCAGTGGTCGACGAGCTGCGGGTCGGGCCCCGCGTCCACCACCACGCCGGTCCCCTCACCTGCCGCGAGCACCAGGGCGTCGCCCTGCCCCACGTCACACATCACCAGCCGCCAGCCCGACGGCGGCCAGCCCGTGACCACGCGGGCCAGCGGCGGCGGCTGCACCACCACCAGCATCAGCAGCACTCCGCAGACCCCGCACCACCAGGGATGCCCGAGCAGCCGCCGCCCGACGAGCACCACCACGACGGTCACGGCCAGGAGCAGCGCCGCGCCCGTCCACCTGCCCGGCCAGTCCACTCCCGCGCCCGGCAGCGCCGCCCCGGTCCGGGCGATCTGCGCGATCCACTCGGCGGGCCAGTGCGCGCACCAGGCCAGCGTCTCGGCCACCGGCATCGCCACCGGCGCCGTGGCCAGCGCCGCGAACCCCAGCACGGTCGCCGGCGCGATCGCGAACTCCGCGAGCAGGTTGCAGGGCACCGCCACCAGGCTCACCCGCGCCGACAGCACGGCGACAACGGGGGCGCACAAGGCTTGCGCGGCTGCGGCGGCGCCCAGCGCCTCAGCCGGCCTCGCGGGCACGCCACGCCGCCGCAGCCCGGCGCTCCAGCGCGGCGCGAGCGTGAGCAGGGCGCCGGTCGCCACGACGGACAGCAGGAACCCGTAACTCCGCGCGAGCCAGGGGTCGTACAGCACCAGCAGCAGGACCGCCGTCGCCAGCGCGGGAATCATCGATCTGCGGCGGCCGGTCGCCAGAGCGAGCAGCGCCACGGCCCCGCAGGCCGCGGCCCGCACCACGCTCGGGTCCGGTCTGCACACGACGACGAACCCGAGCGAGAGCGCACCTCCGAGCACCGCCGTCCCGCGCAGGGAGATGCCGAGCCGGGGTGCGAGCCCCCGCCGCTCGACGTGCTGCGCCAGCCCTGGCGGCCCGAGCAGCAGCGCGAGAAGGATTGTGAAGTTTGCCCCGGATACGGCCAAAGTGTGTGTGAGGTCGGTCTCCTTGAACGCCTCCTCCAACTCCGGAGTGATCCGCGAGGTGTCCCCCACGACCAGCCCCGGCAGCAGCGCCCGGGCGTCCGCGGGCAGTCCGTCGGTCGCCTCGCGCAGCCCGGTGCGCAGCCGCCCGGCGAGCCGCTGCGGCCCCGAGGGCTCTCCCACCACGTCCGGCTCGCCCTGGTCCCGCACCCGCAGCACCGCAGCGATCCGGTCGCCGCCCGTCATCGCGGGCACCAGCCGCGCACTGATCCGCAACCGCGTCGACGGCAGCAGGCCGAGCCACGGTGACCGCCCCGGCGCACCGGTCGCCCGGCCGGGAGGGGCCTTGGACACGTCGACGATCAGCAGCACCGGCGCCCGTGTCGTCACCGCCGTGCCTCCCGCCCCCTGGACGCGCCGCACGTCGGCGTCGATCAGCACGGCCGCCGGAGCCGCGTGATCGCCCCGGACCCTCGGCCGGGTGAGCCGCGGGTCCGACGTGAGCTCGACCTCGGCGGTCACCGTCGCGTACTCCCGCGCCAGGCCGGGCACGGGCCCCCGGCGCAGATCCGCCCCGTGCAGTCCGGCCGAGGCGGCAGCAGCGGCGACGCACAGCAGCAGGGCTGCGGCCGAGGCTCGCGGCCATGACGCCGTCCGGCGCCGCCGGATCAGAGCCAGCAGTCCGACGGCCACCAGACAGCCGATCACGACGCCGAGGACGCGTTCCGGCGCCGCGTCGAGCATGAGCGCCGCCGTGCCCCAGGCCGCGAGGGCGGGTGGTACGAGCCGCAGGTCCGTCGGACCCTCCTGGCGTGGCCGGGCAGTGCCGAGGCGTGTGCCGGAGGAAGCGTGCACGGACGACCGGGCGGGCCGGAGCTCGGACGCGGCCTCGTCCTGCCGGGACGGCGGGCCGGGGAGGCTCCTCATGGCCGTACGAGGTTCCGCAGGTCGGCGAAGCGGCGGTCGCCGATGCCGTTCACCTCACGCAGTTCGTCCACGGAACGGAAACCGCCGTGCTGCGTGCGGTAGTCGATGATGTGCTGGGCCAGCACGGGGCCGACACCCGGCAAGGTGTCGAGCTGGTCCGCGGTGGCCGTGTTGAGCGAGACGGGAGCCGCCGGGGCGGCCGCTCCGCCCGCCGCCGCACCGGCCGAGCCAACGGGGGCCGTACCGCCGCCCGCCCCGGGTCCCGCGACGGGAGCCTGTGCCCCGACGATCACCTGCTCGCCGTCCACGAGGAACCGGGCGCGGTTGAGCCCGTCGGTGTTCGTGCCCGGCTTCACCCCGCCCGCCGCGTGCAGCGCGTCGGCCACCCGCGATCCGGCCGGCAACCGGTGGATCCCCGGTTCACGGACCTTGCCGCTGACGTCCACGACGATCGCGGCCGCCCCCGCCCTCACGGACCCGGAGGAAGATCCGGAGGGAGCACCGGCAGGCACCCCGGCAGCGCCCGATCCCCGCTCCCCGGCCTCCTGTCCGCTCTCCTGCCGCTCCCCGAACGGCACCACCGCCCGCACCACCTCCGGCGGCCGCACGGTCTGCGAGCGGCCTGCCCAGAAGTGCTGCACGGCGAACCCCGCTGCGACGACCAGCACCACTGCCAGGGCCAGCACATTCCGCCGCTCCAGAGCGCACCTCGCCTGCAACCACAGCGGCATCCGTTCCCGCAGCGCGAGCCCGGCCCGCTCCCGCCAGGCTCCCTCCGCCACGCCACCGCTCTGCCCCTCCGGCTCGGCGAAAGCACCCACGGCAGCCGGCCCTCGCCGGGGCCCTTCGACACCGACGAAACCCGGTGGCCCCGGCGACTCCGGCGGCCCTTGCCCCGACTCCCGCCGCTCCCCGGCCCGTTCGACCGGCTCGGTCCGCCCCGGAGACCCAGCCGACCGGTCGGACCCGGCCGACCCGGCAAGCTCGGCCGATACGGCAAGCTCGGCAGACTCAGCAGGCGCCGCCGACGCGACCGACTCGCCGAACAACACCCCTGCCCGCCGCCGGAGTTCCTCCGCCGACGCATGATCCCGGCGGGTCCGCCCGCGTGCGACAGGCGCATCCCGGCGATGACGGACGCGCCCGTCGGACGCCGGCCCACGGCCCGGCCCACTGGTCGCGGTCGCTGTACGTGAACGTGATCGAAGTGCCATGCGACGAGGATCGGCCACCTCGGCCCACTCGCGATGATCTTGCTCGATTCCCGTGGACGATCCCCGGTTGTGGACAACTCCGTCCCTCACACGGGCGACCCGAGCTCCACAGCAACGTTCACCGGGGCGAAACCACAACCCCGAGCAGCCCGGGCCCCGTGTGCGCCCCGATCACCGCCCCGACCTCGCTGACATGCAGATCGGCCAGCCCGGGCACTCGCGTCCGCAGCCGGTCGGCGAGGGCCGATGCCCGGTCAGGGGCGGCAAGATGATGCACGGCGACATCCACCTGGGCGCTGCCCGCACGGTCGGCCGCGATCTCCTCAAGGCGGGCGATCGCCTTGGACGCGGTCCGCACCTTCTCCAGCGGTTCGATACGGCCGTCGGCCAGTTGCAGCAGCGGCTTCACCGCAAGTGCCGACCCCAGCAGGGCCTGCGCGGCACCGATACGGCCGCCGCGCCGCAGGTAGTCGAGGGTGTCGACGTAGAAGTAGGCGGAGGTGCCGGCGGCCTTCTTCTCCGCGGCCGCGACGGCCTCGTCCACCGTCCCGCCCGACTCCGCGGCCTCCGCGGCGGCGAGCGCGCAGAACCCGAGCGCCATCGCGATCATGCCGGTGTCCACCACCCGCACCGGCACCGGCGACTGCCGTGCGGCCACGACGGCCGCGTCGTACGTACCGGAGAGTTCGGCGGAGAGGTGGAGGGAGACGATGCCGGTGGCGCCGGACTCGGCGACCTTGCGGTACGTCTCCTCGAAGACCGCGGGAGCGGGCCGCGAGGTCGTCACGGGGCGCCGCTTCTGCAAAGCCTGGGCGAGGGCGCGGGTCGAGATCTCGGTGCCCTCCTCCAGCGCACGGTCGCCGAGAACCACGGTCAGAGGCACCGCCGTGATGCCGTGACGCTCCATCGTCCGGGCCGGCAGGTAGGCCGTTGAATCGGTGACGATCGCGACATGGCGGGACATGAGCTGGAGGTTACCTGCCGTAGCGCCCGTGCGGCAGTCCGGCCCCTGCGCCCTGCGGCGCGCGTGGCCGGATCAAGTGGTGCTCTCGGGGCGGGGCTTCTTCTGCCAGGGGTAGGTCGGGCGCGCTGCCGGCGGCGTGATGGCGGGCCGCACCGGCTCCTGCGCGGAGCCGGACTGCGCTGTGTCCGGCCAGGTCTGACCGGCCGTGGCGGCATCGGCGGCGGGCGCCTCGGGCCACGGCGGCGGCGCGGACTGCGCCGACGAGGCCTGCTGCCGGGCGGACGCGGACTGTTCCGAGGACGAGGCCTGCTGCCTCGTGGAAGCGGACTGTGCCGAGGACGGGGGCTGCGTGGAGGACGTGGGTTGCGGCTCCGGAGCCGTCCAGTGCCGCAGCGCCCCGGACTCCAGGTCGATCTGGGCGCTGAGCGAGTCCAGGTCGTCGTCCGCGAAGCGGCGGGCCCGGTCGCGGGCCGCCCAGCGCAGCGAGTCGGCCGAGTGCGTGATGCGTTCGGTGCGCTCGCGCAGCCCGGGCAGCCGCTCGGTGAGCGCGGCGCGGTCCGGCTCGGACTCCAGGCGCTTGAGTTCGTCGTCCAGCTCGTGGCCGTGCGCGCTGAGCCGTTCGAAGAGGCCGACGGACTCCTTCAGGGACTCGTCCTCGGCGACGGCCGCGTGCAGCGCGTCCTGCGTGGCGCGCATCGAGGTGCGCAGCTTCAGCCGGAGCTGGGCGAGTTCGCCCGCGGCGCCGGGCTGGGCGAAGGACTTGGCGCGCAGTGTGTGCTCCTCGACCGTGCGGCGGGCCTGGGTGATGCCGCGGTCCACGCCGCGCTTGGCGGCGCCGACCGCCTTCACGGTGGCGTACGCCCCGAGCCCGAACAGGAGCACGAAGAGCAGGGCGAAGACGGCGATCACTGCATCCACAAGGGCTCCTCCTCGGACGTCACGGCGCTTCGCGTCGCTCTTCAACGGTAAACGCAACGGGCAGGTCCGGAGTTCCAGTAAAACCCCGAACCTGCCCGTAGGGGACCACCCCGAGAGGGACCACCCCGCGAGGGGACGGCCCATAAGGGGCCCCGAGGGGCCCCGCCCACAAGGGACAGCACAGAGAGCGGTTCGCCCGCCCCGGCAGCTACGCCGGAACGATGTTCACCAGCTTCGGCGCGCGCACGATCACCTTCCGGATCCCGGCACCGCCCAGCGCGGCGACGACCTTCTCGTCCGCCAGCGCGGCCTTCTCCAGCTCGTCGTCGGAGATCGACGGCGCGACCTCCAGCCGCGCCTTGACCTTGCCCTTGATCTGCACGACGCAGGTCACGGTCTCGTCGACGACGTACGCCGGGTCGGCCACCGGGAAGTCCTGGTGCACCACCGAGTCGGTGTGCCCCAGCCGGCGCCACAGCTCCTCGGCGATGTGCGGGGCCAGCGGCGCGACCATCAGCACCAGGGCCTCGGCGACCGGGCGGGACACGGGCCCGCCCACCTTGGTCAGGTGGTTGTTCAGCTCGGTGACCTTGGCGATGGCGGTGTTGAACCGCATGCCCTCCAGGTCGCCGCCGACCCCGTCGATCGCCTTGTGCAGGGCACGCAGCGTCTCCTCACCGGGCTCGGTGTCGACGACGGTGACCTCGCCGGTCGCCTCGTCGACGATGTTGCGCCACAGCCGCTGCAGCAGCCGGAACTGGCCGACCACCGCGCGCGTGTCCCACGGCCGGGAGACGTCCAGCGGGCCCATCGCCATCTCGTACAGGCGCAGCGTGTCGGCTCCGTACTCGGCGCAGATCTCGTCCGGAGTGACCGCGTTCTTCAGGGACTTGCCCATCTTGCCCAGCAGCCGGGAGACCTTCTCGCCCTGGTACCAGTACGCGCCGTCGCGCTCCTCCACCTCGGCGGCCGGCACCGCGATGCCACGGCTGTCGCGGTACACGTAGGCCTGGATCATGCCCTGGTTGAACAGCTTGTGGAACGGCTCGGCGGACGAGACGTGACCCAGGTCGTACAGGACCTTGGACCAGAAGCGCGCGTACAGCAGGTGCAGCACGGCGTGCTCGGCGCCGCCGACGTACAGGTCGACACCGCCGTGCGGCCGGCCCTCGCGCGGGCCCATCCAGTACTGCTCGATCTCGGGGTCGACCAGCTTCTCGGAGTTGTGCGGGTCCAGGTAGCGCAGTTCGTACCAGCAGGAACCGGCCCAGTTGGGCATGGTGTTGGTCTCGCGCCGGTACGGGCGCGGGCCCCGTCCGTCACCCAGGTCCAGCGTGACGTTCACCCAGTCCTCGTTGCGGGACAGCGGCGTCTCGGGCTGGGTGTCGGCGTCGTCCGGGTCGAAGGTGCGCGGCGAGTAGTCCTCGACCTCGGGCAGCTCCAGGGGCAGCATCGACTCGGGCAGCGCGTGGGCGATGCCGTCCTCGTCGTAGACGATCGGGAAGGGCTCGCCCCAGTAGCGCTGGCGGCTGAACAGCCAGTCGCGCAGCCGGAAGTTGACGGTGCCCTCGCCGACGCCGGACCGCTCCAGCCACTCGGTGATGCGCGCCTTGGCCCCGGCGACGTCCAGGCCGTCCAGGCTGACCTCGCCGTTCGAGGAGTTGATGATCTTCGCGTCGTACGACGAGAAGGCGTTCTCCCAGGTGGAGGTGTCCGTGCCGCGGCCGTCGGTCGGCTCGACGATGCAGGTGATCGGCAGCTCGAAGGCGCGCGCGAACTCGAAGTCGCGCTGGTCACCGGCCGGGACGGCCATGATCGCGCCGGTGCCGTAGCCCATCAGGACGTAGTCGGCGATGAAGACCGGGACCTGCTCGCCGTTGACCGGGTTGGTGGCGTACGCGCCGATGAAGACGCCGGTCTTGTCCTTGGCCTCGGCCTGGCGCTCCACGTCGGACTTCGAGGCGGCCTGGGCGCGGTAGGCGGCGACGGCCTCGCCCGGGGTCGCGTGACCGCCGGTCCAGACGTCGTGCGTGCCCTCGGGCCAGGCGGCCGGGGTGAACTTCTCCACCAGCGGGTGCTCGGGCGCCAGCACCATGTAGGTGGCGCCGAACAGGGTGTCGGGGCGGGTGGTGAAGACGGTGATGCGCTCGCCGTCGATGGGGAAGTCGACGCGGGCACCCTCGCTGCGGCCGATCCAGTTGCGCTGCTGCAGCTTGATGGCCTCGGGCCAGTCCAGCTCCTCCAGGTCTTCCAGCAGCCGGTCGGCGTAGGCCGTGATGCGCATGTTCCACTGGCGCAGCTTGGCCTTGAAGACCGGGAAGTTGCCGCGCTCGGAGCGGCCTTCGGCGGTGACCTCCTCGTTGGCCAGCACGGTGCCCAGCCCGGGGCACCAGTTGACCGGCGCGTCGGAGGCGTAGGCCAGCCGGAACTCGCCCAGGACGTCGGCCTTCTCGGCGGCGCTCAGCTCGCTCCACGCGCGCGTGTGCCCTGGTACGGGCCGTTCACCGGACTCGAACGCGGCGACCAGCTCGGCGATCGGGCGGGCCCTGCCGGCCTCGTGGTCGTACCAGGAGTTGAAGATCTTCAGGAAGATCCACTGGGTCCACTTGTAGTAGTCCGGGTCGATCGTGGCGAACGACCGGCGCTTGTCGTGGCCCAGGCCCAGCCGGCGCAGCTGGGACTTCATGTTCTCCATGTTGGCTTCGGTGGACACGCGCGGGTGCGTGCCGGTCTGCACCGCGTACTGCTCGGCGGGCAGGCCGAAGGCGTCGAAGCCCAGGGTGTGCAGGACGTTGTGGCCGGTCATCCGCTGGAAGCGGGCGAAGACGTCCGTGGCGATGTAGCCCAGCGGGTGGCCGACGTGCAGGCCCGCACCGGAGGGGTACGGGAACATGTCCATGATGAACTTCTTGGGGCGGTCGACGGTCTCCCGGTCACCGGCCAGGTCGCCCTTGGGGTTCGGTGCGGCGTAGGTGCCGTCGGCGTCCCAGAAGTCCTGCCAGCGTGCCTCGATCTCGGCAGCCATGGCGGCCGTGTAGCGGTGCGGCGCCGCCACCTCGGAGGTGGCGGCGGGGTTCGTCTCGCTCATGATCCTCAAAGCTCCATCGATCGTCTCTGCCTGCGGCTGTCTGGTTCGAGAAACGAAAAATCCCCTCGCACAGGAGGGGACGCCGCGCCGATGCCGGCCACTCGGTTCGTCCGGTGGCCGGGACTGATCAGCGCGGCCCGCTAAGCAGAAGGCGTACGGCACGCATGGCGCTAGGGTACCGCAGGCCCCCAGCGCGTCGCGACGCGCTGCCGAGGGGCCGTCTCGGTGTCAAACAAGCTGAACCAAGGTCAATGGTTACTTCGCGTAACAGCCACTAAAGGACATCGCAGCAGCCAGATTGTCCTTTGATAACAGCGCAATAACTCAAACCTCGTACCCACCGGTATGACTCCGCTTAGAGTTCGGCAGCGGGACCGCTGCTTTCCCGAACCGCTCGGAGTTGCCCCCATGAACCCTCATCGCAGTAACACCTCCCTACCCCCGGTCGCCGGGACGTGGGGAGGCAAGTCGTGAACCCCTACGACTCCACGGCAGACGACTCGTTCGCCGAGTTCCTCAACTTCGGTGCGGGTGTGCTGTCCCTCGTGTGTCTGACGTGCTCGGTGATCTGGGGGCTGGTCGCCCAGGACCGGGTCCTCCTCGACGCCCGCCGCCGCATCCTGGCGCAGGCCGTGCACCGGACCACGGCCGTCGCCTCGATCCTCTTCCTGCTGGTGCACATCGGCGTGAAGCTGGCGCTGTCCCACACCTCGTGGATCGCGGCGGTGATCCCCTTCGGGCTGGTGTTCACCGACGAGGAGCTGGTCGGGGGCAGGTCGTTCCTGATCGGCCTGGGCACCCTGGCAGGCATGCTCATGATCTTCGTGGGCATCACCGGCGTGCTGCGCAACCGCTTCGCGTCCCCCGCCCCTGTCGCGGCCCGCTGGCGGGCCATGCACATGCTGGCCTACCCGGCCTGGTGCGCCGCCCTGGTCCACGGCCTCTACGCGGGTCGCCCGGCCAAGCCGATCTTCGTCATCCTGTACTGCCTGTCCCTGGCCGGCGTGGCCGGCGCCCTCGCCCTGCGCGCGGCTCCGCGCCAGGTCAAGCGCCAGGTCGCCGACAAGGTCGCCTCGCTGATCGGGCCCGGTGAGGGCCTGGGCCGCAGGGATCTGGAGGAGAGCCGGGCCCGGGCCGGCGGCGGCTCCGCGCTGCCCGGCTACGACGGCCGGGAGGCAGCCGCCCGCCCATCGGCGTCCCCGTCCGGGCCGCTGTACGAGAAGGCGGAACGCCCCGCGGCCAAGGAACCGGCGAACGGCTTCGCCGCCGCCTACCGGGCCGTCTCGGGCCCGCCTCAGGGGCAGCAGGCCTTCGCGCCCGGGCCGACCACCAGCATGCAGCTGCCGCTGGACTTGCAGCCCACCGAGACCATCCCGACCGTGGACGGCCCCTCCAGCACCTCGGGCAACTGGCCGATACCGTCCCCGCCGCCGGTCGGCGAGGCCCCGCCGTCGGCCTACGACCCGCTCCAGGACACGGGCTTCAACATCCCGCCCTACGACCCCCTGCAGGACACGGGACAAAGCATCCCGGCCTATGGCAATCCAGGCGTCTCCGGCTTTGGATCGAGTGACGTGTACGACACGGGTGAGACGAATGCCGTCTACGACACGTACTACCCGAACGACACGTACAACAGCGGTCCCGCCACTGAAACAACGCCCGGTGCGTCCTATGACTTCGACGCTCCGGGATCGGGCGAACCTTGGAACACGCCTTCCGGAGGCTTTAAGTGAACGAGGCCCTGCCCGACGTACCCGAAGTCCGCGTCGTCGGCCTTCCTCAGCTCACGTCGGGCTTCGACCTTGTCGATCGGCTCGATCTGCCCATGCACCTCAAGGTGCACGGGCCGCTCGAACCGATGGGCGGCGAGCAGCTCGCGCAACTCGCCGAACGCATCAACCTGAAGGGCCGCGGCGGCGCGGGCTTCCCCTTCCACAAGAAGCTGCGCTCGGTCGCCGAGGCGGCGATCAAGCGCGGCGTCCGGCCCGTCGTCGTCGTGAACGGCAGCGAGGACGAGCCGGCCTGCCGCAAGGACACGGTGCTGATCAACCGTGCTCCTCATCTGATCCTGGACGGCGCGCTGCTGTGCGCCGAGGCCCTGGGTGCCCGCACGCTCGTGGTGGGGGTCACCCGTGAGTCGACCCAGCGCTCCATGGAGGCCGCGCTCGCCGAACGCGGCCTCAACAACGGCCGCCGCTCGGCGCTGCGCGCGCGTGTCCAGCGCAATCCGGTCCGCATGGTCACCGGTGCCGCCGCCTCGCTGATCCGCTCGATCGACGGCGGGCCGGCCATCCCGCCCGGCCGCAAGGTCAGCGCCTCGCAGAACGGCGTCGGCGGCGCACCCACCCTGCTGTCCAACGCCGAGACCTTCGCCCAGCTGGCGATCGCCGCCCGCATCGGCCCGGAGCGCTACGGCAACACCGGCCTGTACGACGAGCCCGGCACCGTCATGCTCACGGTGTCCGGCGCGGTCGCCCGCCCCATGGTGATCGAGGTCCCGACGGGCGTGCCCCTGCGGTACGTCCTGCAGCTCGCCGGCGCACCGCCGGTACCGCAGGGCGTGCTCACCGGCGGCTACCACGGCAAGTGGATCGACGCGGCGACGGTCAACGAGGCGATCGTCTCCCGCAACTCCCTGGACGCCGTGGGCGGCGCGCTCGGCGCCGGCGCGATTCTGCCGATCACTCAGGACACCTGCCCGCTGGGCGAGTCGCTGCGGGTGGCGCAGTGGCTGGCCGAGGAGAGCGCGGGTCAGTGCGGCCCCTGCTACCTCGGCCTGCCGGCCGCCGCGCGCGGCCTGGAGGACATCCTCAACGGCGGCGGACCGGCCGCCCTGGAGGCGCTCAAGCAGGTCGCCAAGAACGTGAAGCGGCGCGGCGCGTGCTCGCACCCGGACGGCTCCGCGATGTTCCTGGAATCGACCATCAAGGCGTTCACGGACGACCTGGCCGCCCACGTCCTCGGCAACGGCTGCGGACGGCCCGTGGAGGGCGTTCTGCCGCTCTTCGAGGGCGGCAGGGCCCCGACGGGCATCCCGGGCGGCGGCGAGTCCGATGAGAACGGCCCCAGCCGCCAGAAGATCTACGTCGACTGGACGCTGTGCCGGGGCCACGGACTGTGCGCGGACATCCTCCCGGAGGTGTTCCAGCTGGGGGCCGACGGTTTCCCGACCGTGGCGCAGGCACAGGTGCCGCGGTACGCCGAGGCGAAGGCTCTACGCGCGGTGCGTCGCTGCCCGGCGCTGGCGCTGCGCATCGAGGAGGCGGGCGCGCCGGGTGCGCCGTCCCGCAACCTGCCGGTCCTCTCCCAGGGCCGCGGCCGCCGCGCTCTCGGCCGCTGAGCACACGTACGGCGGGCTCCCTTCCAGGGGGCCCGCCGTACGCATACCCACGACAAGAAGGCGGGCCATCCGATGGGATGGCCCGCCTTCTCAACTTCTGTGGAGCTAAGGAGAATTGAACTCCTGACCTCCTGCATGCCATGCAGGCGCTCTACCAACTGAGCTATAGCCCCTTGCCGGTGCTCCGCCGGGTTTCCCCGGCGGCGAAGCCAACATTACTGGCCCATCAGCCCCAACACCAAATCGGTTTCACTTCGCCCGAAATGCCCGTTATGCCGTGACGAACGAGTAGAACCGCTTGAGCGTGCAGTGCTCCTCCAGCAGCCGCCCGTAGATCGGCTCCCCCTCCAACTCGCGGTACGTCTCGATCGGGTCGCCTTTTATGATCAGCGCCCGCGCGCATTCCTCGCACCAGTACTGGTAGTCGGGATTGATCGGTTCCATGTCGCGGACGATCGGAGTCCCGCTGCCGCACCAGTCGCACTTCCGCCTGTGTGCACCCATCGATCAGCTCCAGCTGTGGCCGCAGGCCGTGCACACGTAGGAAACCCCGCCGTTGTCGCCGAGCATCTGGGCCACGTGCGCGGAACCGCAGGAAGGGCAGCTGAGGCGGGTGGACATGTCCCGTGTGAATGCTGCTCCGAGGAGGTGGTCGACCTCCTCGCGGATGCTCGCAGGCATCGCTACTCCTCCCGTCGGGCCGCGCCCCCTTCCGGCCGTTTGATTCTGCCACGGCCGGACCAATACGGTCAGCGACGCCTCAGTACCAGTCCGGACACGGCACCCGGCGGGGCCGTAGAGGTATACGCCTCAGCAAGGCCGAGTGACTCAAGCCGGAGCACGAAAAATCCCGCCCCCTGGCCGGGAACGGGATCTTGACGTGGAGCTAAGGAGAATTGAACTCCTGACCTCCTGCATGCCATGCAGGCGCTCTACCAACTGAGCTATAGCCCCTCCCACGCGGCGGAGCCGCATGGTTTATCTGTCTCCCCGCTGGCGGGGCGAACAAGAAGAACTTTAGCCTGCGACCTGCCGGAAAGTGAAATCCGGGGTCAGTCGTCGTCGCCGAGCACCGGTTCCGGCAGGGTGCCGGCGTTGTGCTCCAGCAGGCGCCAGCCGCGGGCGCCTTCGCCGAGCACGGACCAGCAGCAGTTGGAGAGTCCGCCGAGGCTCTCCCAGTGGCGGGGATCGAGCCCCAGCAGGCGGCCGATCGTGGTGCGGATCGTGCCGCCGTGGCTGACCACGACGAGCGTGCCGTCCTCGGGGAGCTTCTCAGCGTGCCGGAGCACCACGGGGGCGGCGCGGTCGGCGACCTCGCTCTCCAGTTCGCCACCGCCACGGCGTACGGGCTCGCCGCGCTTCCACGCGGCGTACTCGTCGCCGTGCCGGGCGATGATCTCCTCGTGCGTCAGGCCCTGCCAGACGCCCGCGTAGGTCTCGCGCAGCGCCTCGTCGTGGGTGATGTCGAGGCCGGTGAGCGTGGCGAGTTCGGCGGCCGTGGCCGCGGCGCGCCGCAGGTCGGAGGCGACCATCGCGTCCGGCTTCAGGGAGGCGAGCAGCCGGGCGGCGCGGCGGGCCTGGGCGAGCCCGGTCTCGGTCAGCTCGACGTCCGTGCTGCCCTGGAAGCGGCGCTCCACGTTCCACGCGGTCTGGCCGTGCCGCCACAGGATGATGCGACGGCCCCGGCCCTTTCCGGCGGACGCCTCACTGAAGGAGGTCACCGCCAGTCACCGTCCAGCTCCGCCGCCTCCTCGGCCGCGCGCAGCTTGGCGTGCTCCTCGGCCTTGCCGCGGGTGGCCTTGGCCTCCTCGGGCAGTTCGAGCTCGGGGCAGTCCTTCCACAGCCGCTCCAGGGCGTAGAAGACACGCTCCTCGCTGTGCTGCACGTGGACGACGATGTCGACGTAGTCGAGGAGCACCCAGCGGGCCTCGCGGTCGCCCTCGCGGCGGACCGGCTTCGCGCCGAGTTCCTTCGAGAGGCGCTCCTCGATCTCGTCGACGATCGCCTTGACCTGGCGGTCGTTGGGCGCGGAGGCCAGCAGGAAGGCGTCCGTGATGGACAGCACGTCACTGACGTCGTAGGCGAGGATGTCGTGGGCCAGCTTGTCGGCAGCCGCCTGGGCGGCGGTGTTGATCAGCTCGTGAGAGCGGTCGGTCACGGTCACTGCAAGGCTTTCGGTCGGCGGACACTTGCCACCAAGGGTCTCACGGACCGCCGTGCGCCCCCTACGCGATAACGGGGATCACGTGGGGGCGCCCTCTCGCCGTCTAGTCGGACGACGGCTTGTAGTCCTGGCCGAGGACGACGGAGACGTCGGCGCCACCGGAGATCTTCCCCTTGGTCACGGAGCCCGCGGGCAGGCCCAGGGTCTTGGCGACCTCGGTGGCGTTCGCCTTGTCGGCGGCGTCGGCGTAGACGACCTCGGAGGTGGCCCGGGCGGTGCCGGTGCCGCCTTCCAGGAAGGTGAAGCCGCCGTTGAGGAGCACGACGCGGGCCTGTTCGGTGTTGTCCTTGACGCCGGTGGCGTTCTGGACGGAGACGCTGACGGCGGCGTCCTTGTCGGGGCTCTTGGCGGTGCCGCCGAGGACGTTCCTGACGATCCCCGCGCCGGTCTGGGCGCTGAGCGTGCCGTCGCTCTGGACGGGCAGCAGGTCCGTCTTGTAGTCGCCGCCCTTGGCGAGGTCGGAGAGCCCGGCGAGGAAGGTGCCGAGGTCCTTGTCGGTGAGGGAGGGATCGAGGATCTGCTGCAGCGTCTGGATCGTGGTCGTCGCGGCCTGCGGGTCGGAGGACAGCTTGCGCAGGACGCTCTGCAGGACCTGCCCGAAGCGCTCCAGCTGGGCGTCCTGGGCCTCGCCGGGGGCGCGGTAGGTGGCGTAGGCGACGGCCATCTTGCCGCTGAGGGTCTGGTCCCGGCCCTGGTTGACCAGGGGGGCAGTGCCCTTCTTCTTGGCGCTGGGGTCGGGAACGTCGGTATCGGTGTCCACGTCGATGTTGCCGACGAGGTCGACGAGGTTCTGCAGGTAGGGGGTGTCCAGGCGCCAGGTGCCCTCGATGTCGGTGCCGAGGACCGTGTCGAGCGCCTCGCGGGTGCCGTCGGAGCCGTCGTCCTCGACCGACTTGGCAAGGGTCGTCGTGGTGCCGTCGTCGCTGGTCAGAGCGAGCGAGTTGGGCAGCAGGACGGTGGTGCCCCGCCGGGTGGTGGTGTTGTCGACCAGGAGGGCCGTGGCGGTGCCGTCGCCCTTGACGTCGTGCAGGTGGACGACGATCACGTCGCGCTTCTGGGCGCCCGCGGTCGTCGCGGTGCCGGTCGCGGAGCCGTCGGAGGACAGGCCGGGCAGCTTCCCCGCGTACCAGAGGTAGCCGACGCCGCCGGCCGCGACGAGCGCGAACACGACCGCCAGGGCGACGATCCGGCTGCGGGACCGGCGCCGGGCCTCCTCGCGGCGTTCGGTGCGGTTCTCGGTGAACTTCAGCCAGTCGATGACGTCTTCGGAGTTGGCGTCCGGTTCTTCGACGAAGGCGAACTGCTCGGTGTGGTAATCCCGTTGCGGCTCGGCGGGGGCTTCCTGGTCGTGCGTCGGGCCGGCCTGCTGCGGGATGCGGGCGGTCTGCTGCGCGGTCTGTTCGGCGGCGAGGGGCTGCCGGCCGGTGGCTCCCGTCGCGGCGGTCTGGCCGTAGGGGTCGTGCGCGGTGCCCGGCGCGGGACCGCCGCCCTGGTGCGAGCCGGTGGCGTACGGGTCGTAGGCGCCGTAGTCGTAGGCGGGCGGTTGCGTGCCCTGCTGCGCGTACGGGTCGTAGCCGTAGCCCTGACCGTACTGCTGGGTCTGCTGGGCGTACGGGTCGTACGTCTGCTGCTGGGTCTGCTGGGGCCGGACCTGCCGGTAGACAGGCTGACCGTACTCGTCGTAGCCGACGAGCTCGTACTGGTCGGCGCCGTGGTCCGCAGCCCCCGCGTCGTATCGGTCGTTCACCGGTGCCCCTCTCGGCTCACTCGCCGCGGTACAGCTCGCGCTTGTCGATATAGCGCACGACTCCGTCCGGCACCAGGTACCAGATGGGATCGCCCTTGGCGACTCTCGCACGGCAGTCGGTGGAGGAGATGGCCAGAGCGGGAACCTCCACCAGTGAGACACCGCCCTCGGGGAGGCCGGAGTCGTCCAGGTGGTGACCGGGCCGGGTGGCTCCGATGAAGTGCGCCAGGGAGAACAGTTCCTCGCTGTCCCGCCAGGTGAGGATCTGTGCGAGCGCGTCGGCGCCGGTGATGAAGAACAGGTCCGTGTCCGGGTTGAGCGCGCGAAGGTCGCGCAGGGTGTCCACGGTGTAGGTGGGGCCGCCGCGGTCGATGTCGATGCGGCTCACGGAGAACTGCGGGTTCTCGGCGGTCGCGATGACCGTCATCAGGTAGCGGTCCTCGGCCGGGGAGACGCTGCGGTGGGTCTTCTGCCAGGGCTGGCCGGTCGGCACGAAGACCACCTCGTCCAGGTGGAACGCCGCGGCGACCTCGCTGGCCGCCACCAGGTGCCCGTGGTGGATCGGGTCGAACGTGCCGCCCATGACACCGAGGCGGCGCTTGCCCGGTCGCGACGGGCTCTTTCCGGGGCCGTCGGTCCGGCCGGCCACCGCGGAGGCACGGCGGGGCTCCGAGTGTGGCTCGGTTCCGCTCGCCGTGTCCTGTGCCGGGTCGTGCGGCGTCTCGTGCGCCGGACCGGTAGGCATGTCCTGCTCTCCCATGCGTGCAGACCCTACCGGCCCTGCCTGAGGGCTCCGGCCGCCCCCGTGGTCCCCCGGGCATCCTCGGCGGGATGCCCCGCCGGTCTCAGCGGTCGCGGTTGAAGCGGGTGGTGATCCACAGCAGGAGCAGCAGGATGAAGAGCGCGCCGCCGCCGGTGAGGTAGGGGCTGAGGCTCTCGTGGTTTCCGCCGTGCTCCTCGCCCTCGGCGGCGAGGGTGACCAACTGGGCAGCGGTGCTGTGGAAGCTCATCTTCGGCAGGACCTATCGCGTGTGGGCGGGTTAAAGACGTCGGCTCATCGTAAGCGGGCGCCCGCCGCGCGATCACCCCGACTCCGCCTGTTCGTCCCGCGGGCGGTCACACGCGCCGCCGCCCGGCCCGGTCCCGGGGCCCGGCGGGGAACCTTCGTGTGGCCTCAGTCGTCCTTCCGTCTGTAGCCACGCAGCAGGAACCACGCGGTCAGCACACAGCCCACGATCATCACGAGCAGTACGTACCGCAGCATCCCCGGCCCCCCTTGCCTCTCGGCGGCGCTCGCGGCCTCGGCGAGCCAGGCGGATGCGGGGTGGTGCTCCATGGCGGTGGTCTCCTTCGCTGTACTGCCCGACCACCGTAACTCCGCCTAGGCTGGGCTCTGCCTCGGGGAAGCAAAAGGCCGCACAAGGGGCCGCAAAGGTCACAACAGACGCATGGGGGAAGACATGTCCGACGGCCACGAGCACAACGGGCACGAGCACGTGCCGAGCAGGCAGCGCAGGCGCTTCCCCGGGATCTCCTCGCGTACGTACGAACACCCGGCCGACCGCTCCGCCCTGGTGGCACTGCGCAAGCTGAGCGGGTTCGACACGGTGTTCAAGGCGCTCAGCGGTCTGCTGCCCGAGCGCAGTCTGCGGCTGCTGTTCCTGTCCGACTCCGTACGGGTGTCGGACCAGCAGTTCGCCCATCTGAACGTGATGCTGCGGGACGCCTGCTACATCCTGGACCTGGAGAAGGTCCCGCCGATGTACGTGAACCAGGATCCGCAGCCGAACGCGATGTGCATCGGCCTGGACGAGCCGATCATCGTCGTCACCACCGGCCTCGTCGAGCTGCTCGACGAGGAGGAGATGCGGGCGGTCGTCGGCCACGAGGTCGGGCACGCGCTGTCCGGGCACTCCGTCTACCGGACGATCCTGCTGTTCCTGACCAGCCTCGCCGTCCGGGTCGCCTGGATCCCCCTGGGCAACCTCGCGATCATGGCGATCGTGACCGGGCTGCGGGAGTGGTTCCGCAAGTCGGAGCTGAGCGCGGACCGCGCGGGACTGCTGGTCGGGCAGGACCTCCAGGCCTCCATGCGGGGTCTGATGAAGATCGCGGGCGGCAACCACCTGCACGAGATGAACGTGGACGCGTTCCTCGCCCAGGCCGAGGAGTACGAGGCCGGGGGCGACCTGCGCGACTCCGTGCTGAAGATCCTGAACGTGCTGCCCCGCTCCCACCCCTTCACCACCGTGCGGGCGGCCGAGCTGAAGAAGTGGGCCGAGTCGCGGGACTACCAGCGGATCATGGACGGCCACTACCCGCGCCGCGACGAGGACCAGGACACATCGGTCCGGGACTCCTGGCGGGAGTCGGCGAACCACTACAGCACCCATGTGAAGAGCTCGAAGGACCCGCTGATGAAGCTGGTCACGGACCTCGCGGGCGGCGCCGGCGACCTGGGCGACCGGGTCCGCCGCGGCTTCGGCGGCTTCACCGGCCCGTCCCCGAAGCCGCCCCAGGACCCGGAGTCGGGCTCGCCGGACCCCTCGGGGGACGACCGGCCGCCGCGCGACGGGAACTAGGCCCCTCGGAGCCCCTCAGACCTTCGGCTGCGCGCTCGTCGCCAGGGTGCCGCACAGGGCCGTCGCGCTGCCCGTGGCGTAGGGGTCGGTGCCTGCGGGGCCGCCCTCCTTGGCCGTCTGGCCGGCGAGGAGGGGCCGGAGGTGGTTCGTGGAGTCCTCCGCGCAGGAGAGCGGGCCGGCCTGGACGTAGGAGACGACGAGCTGGGCCTGGTGCAGCCGCAGGTCGTCCCGGTCGAAGCGGAAGTGCAGCTCGCGCCGGAGGGTGAACAGGGACACCTCGTCCTTGCCTCCGGCCCCGGCCGGCCGCAGCGCGTACACGAACGTGTGGTCGGCCGTGACCTCCAGCGTGGACGAGTCGGCCTCGGCGGCCTGCAGCGTGCCCTGGACCCGGACCCTGCGGTCGGCGAGCTCGGCGCGCGAGGGGTCGAAGCGCACGAGCCAGCCGGTGGGGGCATGGCGTCCGTCGGCGGTGGGGCGGGCGAAGCTCTGGTCGAACTGTTCCAGCTGGTCGGAGTCGAGCAGCACGCGGACGGCGCGGACCTCACCGCCCGTGAGCACCTCCGGGTCGAGGGCCGACCGGACGATGTAGTCCTTGGCGGTGGTCAGGGCGCTCACGACCTGACTGTCCGAGAAGTGCTCGGTGCGCCGCGAGGCGGGCAGCGGCACGCCCTCCGCGCCGGTCCTGAACTGTGCGGCGGGGCTGTGCTCGTACAGGTACTCCAGGTCGGCCGTGCCGGGCACCTTGTCCTCGGGGACGAGCGGGATGACGGTCATCCGCAGGGGCTCGACGGGCTCCCGCGCGGCAGGGGCCTGGTAGGGGTGCCGTACGCCCATGTAGATCGCGGTGCCGAAGGCGACGGCGATCAGCAGGACCAGGACGAGGGCCTGCCGGGACAGACGCCGGCGCAGGGGCGGCCGGCGCCGCACGGCGGGCGCGTGGTCGGCGATGCGCTCCTGCGCGGAGAACTCCTGGAGGCGGGCAGCACGGACGAACGACTCGTCGAAGACGACGGATCGGTACTCGTCCTCACCACCTCCGGGGGCGCCCTCGGGAGTCCCCTCAGGTGGGTTTCCAGGCCCGCCCATATCTTCAGGGTAGGTCGCCGGAAGCTCGGGTAAACGCCCCGCTGCACCACAAGTTCTGACAGGTTCTCACCAGGATGGGCGGGTTCCGGTCAGGGGCTGCGGGGGATCACCGAGACGGCCGGCTGGGAGTAGTCGGCGGAGGCCGAGGGGGAGGCTCCGCCGCTCTGTTCCAGTCCTGTCGAGGCGGGCGGCGGCGCGGGCTCGTCGCGGTTGGAGGACGCTCCGCGGTAGACCGCCGCGAACGCCAGCGCGACCATGCCGATGCCCATCACGAGGGCGAGCATCCAGGCGACGGGGCGGTGCCAGCGGACCTGTTTGGAGTACGGTCCCGCGCCGTAGTGGTCCTCGATGACGTCGGGGTCGTCGAGCTCGTCGAGCGCGGGATCGCGGCCGAAACCGCCACGGCCGTCCGAACCGTATCCGTCGTCGAACCGGTCGCCTCTGGTGTGGGCGCGGCGCGCCTCCGCCTCGGAGGCCTCGGCTCTCGCCTGGGCCGCGGCCAGGAGGCGCTCCACTGCGGTCGGCTCGTGCACCACGGCCGCGCGTACGAAGGCCTCGTCGAAGACCACGGAGGCGAACTCTTCGTCCGACACCCCGCGGTCGTGGTCGTCGTCGGGCTCCCGGCCGTCCGGAAACGGCGTGCCCCCCACGTCCTCCGGCACGCATCCAGAGTAGACCTGGGGGGTCATTTTGGGCAGACGGTATGGAAATTCATCCACCGGTCGGGACGGCTCCCACGGGTCCGTGAGGGCGCACGCCGACACGGTTCGCCCCCCGCCGCACACCGACGCGCCTGCGCCGCCCGGACCGGCACAGTCATGCGCCGGCCCGCATACCGCCCTACGCCGAACGTGGTCAGCGCCGGATGTGCCCGTCCCCGGTGACGATGTACTTCGTGCTGGTCAGTTCCGGCAGGCCCATGGGGCCGCGGGCGTGCAGCTTCTGCGTGGAGATGCCGATCTCCGCGCCGAAGCCGAACTGGCCGCCGTCGGTGAAGCGGGTGGAGGCGTTGACGGCGACGGTGGTGGAGTCGACCAGTTGGGTGAAGCGCCGGGCGGCCTGCTGGGAGGTCGTCACGATGGCCTCGGTGTGGCCGGAGGTCCACAGCCGGATGTGCTCGACGGCCTTGTCCAGGGAGTCCACGACCGCGGCGGCGATGTCGTACGACAGGTACTCGGTCTCCCAGTCCTCGGCCGTCGCCTCGACGACGGTGGCCTTGGAGTCCTCGGCGTAGGCCTGCACGCGCTCGTCGGCGTGCACGGTGACCCCGGCCTCAGCGAGGGCGTCCAGGGCGCGGGGCAGGAACGCGGCGGCGATGTCCTGGTGGACCAGGAGGGTCTCGGCGGCGTTGCAGACGCCGACCCGCTGAGCCTTGGAGTTGATCAGGATCTCGACGGCCATGTCGAGGTCGGCCTGCGCGTCGACGTAGACGTGGCAGTTGCCGGTGCCGGTCTCGATGACCGGGACGACGGACTCCTGGACGACCGTGTTGATCAGGGAGGCGCCGCCGCGCGGGATGAGCACGTCGACCAGGCCGCGGGCGCGC
This sequence comes from Streptomyces qaidamensis, assembly GCF_001611795.1. Classification (NCBI taxonomy): domain Bacteria; kingdom Bacillati; phylum Actinomycetota; class Actinomycetes; order Kitasatosporales; family Streptomycetaceae; genus Streptomyces; species Streptomyces qaidamensis. The sequence goes on from NZ_CP015098.1 coordinate 3,092,996, forward strand.
ATCAGCTCGCGCACGCTGTCGCGGCTCTCGCCGGGGACGAGCTGGATGGCGTCGGCGGGCAGCCCGGCCCCGCCGACGGCGTCGCGCAGGACGCGTACCAGGGCGGTGTTCGACTGGTACGCCGAGGAAGAGCCGCGCAGCAGGACCGCGTTGCCGGACTTCAGACAGAGGGCGGCGGCGTCGACGGTGACGTTCGGGCGGCCCTCGTAGATGATGCCGACGACGCCGAGCGGCACGCGGACCTGGCGCAGGTCGATGCCGTTGGGCAGCGTGGAGCCGCGGACGACTTCGCCGACCGGGTCGGGCAGGGCGGCGACGTCGCGCACGTCGGAGGCGATGGCGCGGATCCGCTCGGGGGTGAGCGTGAGCCGGTCGATCATGCCCTCGCTGATGCCGGCCTCGCGGGCCTTGGCGACATCCTTGGCGTTGGCCTCGACGACCTCGCTCGCACGGACCTCCAGCGCGTCCGCGATGGCGAGCAGCGCGTCGTCCTTCTCGGCCCGGGGCAGCGGCGCGAGGGTCGCTGCGGCGGCCTTGGCGCGGTAGGCGGCCTCGGTGACCGGTGACATGGAGTCGTACGGAGAGAGCGTGGTCATGAGGGAAGGGTAGTGCGCCGGGCGGCTCGGTTCATCGTTCGTTCCACAGCGCGAGACACTTCGTGGAACGGGTCAAAACGGGTGAACGCCGACCGGGGACGCCGGCGGCGGTCCGTACCCCTCGGCGATGCGCTGGTGGTACGTCGCGCGGTCGATGACCTCCAGGCCGACGATCTCCCAGGGTGGCAGCCCGGCGGTCTGCCGGTGCTCGCCCCACAGGCGCAGGGCGACGGCTGCCGCGTCGTGCAGGTCGCGGGCCTCCTCCCAGTAGCGGATCTCCGCGTGGTCGACCGCGTACCGGCTGGTCAGGAAGAAGGGATGGTCGTGGGCGAGCTGCTCCAGGGCGCGCCGGACCTCCGGGAGCGGGGCCTCCTTGCCGGAGACGCTGAGGGTGACGTGCCACAGGCGCGGGGTGTCGCCGGGCTCCTCGCCCTGGAACCGGTCCCCGGCCGCCACGCTCGTCAGGGCGCGCTCCTCACCGGCCGCGCGGGAGCCGGCACCACCGCGGGACGCCTGAGTCCCAGGGCGCACTCGTCGCACGACGGCCTCCTTTTGCACAGTGGCGCTGCTGCGGAATAGGTCCCCGAGACAAAGTTGAGCAGGCCGCAAGGGATCGCGTGGCGGTTTTGCGGAACGTCCACCACCGGGGGCGGACGTTTCGGCATATTACGGGTGCAGAACCACCAGGTCGTCCCTGTGTACGACCTCGCGTTCGTACGCGGGTCCGAGTTCGCGGGCCAGTTCCCGGGTCGAGCGGCCGATGAGCCGGGGGATCTCCTTGGCGTCGAAGTTGACGAGTCCGCGGGCCACCGCCCGCCCCGTGCCGTCCCGCAGCTCGACCGGGTCGCCGGCACTGAACTCGCCCTCGACGGCGGCGATCCCGGCCGGCAGCAGCGACTTGCGGCGGTCCACGACGGCCTGCACCGCGCCGTCGTCCAGGGTCAGCGCGCCCTGCGGGGTGGACGCGTGCTGGAGCCACAGCAGCCGGTCGGCGGAGCGCTTGCCGGTGGGGTGGAAGTAGGTGCCGGTGTCCTGGCCGGTCAGGGCGTCGGCCGCGTGGACGGTGCTGGTGAGGACGACGGGAACGCCGGCGGCGGCCGCGATCCGGGCGGCCTCGACCTTGGTGACCATGCCGCCGGTGCCGACGCCGGCCTTGCCGGTGCTGCCGATCTCGACGTGCGCGAGGTCGGAGGGGTCGCGCACCTCGCCGATGCGGGAGGTGCCGGGCTTCGCGGGGTCCCCGTCGTAGACGCCGTCCACGTCGGACAGCAGGACCAGCAGGTCGGCGTGGACGAGGTGGGCGACGAGGGCGGCGAGGCGGTCGTTGTCGCCGAAGCGGATCTCGTCCGTGGCGACGGTGTCGTTCTCGTTGACGACCGGGACGGCGCCCATCGCGATCAGCTTGTCGAGGGTGCGCGAGGCGTTGCGGTGGTGCGAGCGGCGGCTCATGTCGTCGGAGGTCAGCAGGACCTGCCCGACGCGGACGCCGTAGCGGGCGAAGGAGGCGGTGTAGCGGGCGACCAGCAGGCCCTGGCCGACGCTGGCGGCGGCCTGCTGGCGGGCGAGGTCCTTCGGGCGGCGGCGCAGGCCCAGCGGGGCGAGGCCGGCGGCGATGGCGCCCGAGGAGACCAGGACGATCTCGCGCTCGCCGCCGCTGCGGACCTTGGCGAGGACGTCGACCAACGCGTCCACGCGGTCCGCGTCCAGGCCGCCCGAGGCGGTGGTCAGCGAGGAGGACCCGACCTTGACGACGATCCTGCGGGCCTCGCCCACGGCCTGCCTTGCCCCTGCCACGTCGCCGTCCGTCCCCTCGCGTCGATTCGCTCCCTCACCAGGAAATCTACGGGACTGCCGGAAGGGCTGCGGCGCCGGTCCACGTTACGGACGGTGCCGCCCGTGTCACGGGACGGGGCGCGCCCTCGTCCGGTCCCGCCGCGCGCCGGGAATCCGATCTTCCTTTTCCGGCCCTCACCGACGACAGGAACGCCGCCTTCCGCTACGGTCCGACGACACGCGACGGCGACCGCTCCCCACACCCTGACGACACGCGCGTGTCGTCAGGAGGCCGCCGCGCGTTAACCCGGACGGCCGACCTGCGCCGACCCGACGCTCCTGGAGTGACCGCAGTGCCCGTACCTCTCCCCCGCCCGCAGGCCCTTCTCAAGGGGCTGGTCACCGTCGTCCTGGCCGCCGCGTTCGCCGCACAGGCGGTCGCGGCGCTGCTGCCCGACGTTCCGCTGCTGATCGCCGCGACGGTCGTCTCCCTGGCCACCGAGGGCGCCCTGTACCGGTGGCAGCGCGGGGTGCTGTCGCTGTTCGCCAAGTCGCACGCGGACATCACCGTGCGGCACGTCCTGCGGGACCTGCTGCTGGTCGTGGCCCTGCTGCGGCTGGGCGAGCAGGACCGGGAGACGGTGTACGCCCCGCTGGTGGCCGGGCTGCTCGTCTTCTACGTGCTGCACTGCGCGATCCAGGCGCTCTCCGTGCTGGTGCGCCGCACCCGTACCCTGCCGGTGGTCACCCGGAACATCGACGCCTCGGCGCTGCGGCTGTCCCCGGCCCCGCCCGTGCTGCTGCGCCGTCCCGGGCACCGGCTGCTGGTGTTCGGTCTGCCGGCGACGGCCGGGCTGCTGGCCAGCGCCCCGGGCGACCGGCCGGTGTACGCGGCCGCGGGCATCGCCCTGTCCCTCGCCCTCGGGCTGACGGGTCTCGGCGTGCTGCTCCTGCGGCTGCTGCCGGGCCGTCGTCCGGCCGGCGAGCAGGAGGTGCTCGACTGGTTCGACGCGTGGCTGGCCGCCTACCGGCCGACCGTCGGCCTGTACTTCTCCGGCGGTGCCGCCTCGGCCTACCAGGCGAACATGTGGCTGGAGCCGCTCGCCGGGCTGGAGGGCAGGCCGGTCATCGTGCTGCGCGAGCGGTTCATGGTGCAGAAGATCGCCGCGACGGACATCCCGATCGTGTGCCTGCCGAAGGTGTCGACGCTGATGCGCCTGGAGCACTCCACGCTCCAGGTCCTCATCCACCCGTCGAACTCCGGCAAGACCTCCCAGGTGCTGCGCATCCCCACGATCAAGCACACCTTCGTCAACCACGGCGAGAGCGACAAGCTCTCCTCCTGCAACCCCTACGCGAAGGCGTACGACGAGGTGTGGGTGGCCGGGCCCGCCGCGCGCGAGCGGTACGCGCTGGCCGAGGTCGGGGTCGAGGACAAGGACGTGGTGGAGACGGGCCGCCCGCAGCTGGACGGCGTGCTGCCGTACGCGGGTCCGCCGGCCGGGGCGCGCACGACCGTGCTGTACGCGCCCACCTGGGAGGGCTGGGACGGCAACCCCGGCAACACGTCGGTGATCGCGGCCGGCGAGAACCTGGTGCGGGCGCTGCTCGCGGACCCCGGTGTGCGGCTGCTGTACAAGCCGCATCCGCTGACGGGCTCGGTGGACCCGCGCGCCGGCGCGGCCGATCTGCGGATCCGGGAGCTGATCCGGGCGGCCAACCGGGAGCGGGCGGCGACGGGCCCCTCGGACGGCGCGGAACTCGCCCGCTGCACCGCCGAGCTGGACCGGCTCACGACGTCGGCCTTCCGGGCCGGGGCCGACACCGTGGAGCGGATGCTGGTGCAGTCGGCGCCGGAGCCGGGCCGGGCGGCGGCGGTGGCGCGCGCGACCGCCGCGTGGGAGGAGGCGTACTGGGCCTCGCTGCCGGAGGGCGAGCACCAGATCATCACGGACGCCCGGCCGACGCTGTATTCCTGCTTCAACGTGGCCGACCTGCTGATCAGTGACGTGTCGAGCGTGATCAGCGACTTCCTGGCGAGCGAGAAGCCGTACGCGGTGGCCAACACCAGCGGGCTGCCGGAGGACGCCTTCCGTACGGCGTTCCCGACGGTGGTGGCGGCTACGGTGCTGACCCCCGACGCCTCCGGAGTGCCGGGCCTGCTGGAGACGGTCCGGCGCCCGGAGAGCGACGAACTGGCCGAGGCGCGCGCGGAGTTGAAGCTGCGTCTGCTGGGTCCGGCCGAGCCGTCGTCGCAGGAACGCTTCAACGACGCCGTCCGGGCGCTGTGCGGGGAGGCCCGGGACCACCGGGCACGGGTGGCGGAGCGGCTGGCCGCGGTGCCCGGCCAGCGCACCGCGGCTGAGGTCCCGACCGCGCCGCGCTGAGCCGCGGCAGGCGCGGTCAGGCCGCGTGCCGCACCTCTCGTGAGCTGATGACCCGCCGCGCCTTGCGCACCGCCCGGCGTACCAACGTGTCGACGCCGCCCTCGCGGTAGCCCGGGAAGGCCCGGGCCTCCCGGGGCTCGGCGAGGTAGACGGAGTCGGGGACGCCCGCGGCGCGGTCCCGGAAGTGCGGGTAGGCCAGGTACACCCGGCGGCCCTTCCTCTCCAGGAGGGCCGCCGCCTGCTTCTTGGCCTTGACGAACTTCACCACGTCCAGGAGCAGTTCCGGGCGCTGCTCGGCGACCAGGTGCAGCCGCAGCCGCTCGTGGACCTTGAGGCGGTGGGCGACGCCCTCGGTCCAGTGGGCGTCCATCAGCGGCTTGGCCAGCTCGAACTTGTGCCGGCGTATCTCCTCGCTGTCCGTCAGGTACTTCGGTCCGAACTGCGGCAGCAGCGTGACCAGGAAGGGCCGGACCATCAGCTGGTCGCGCCGGCCGCCCGCGGGGACGAGCTCGGCGATGAGCTCCATCAGGGCCCGCGCGGAGTCGAAGCGCAGCGTGTAACTGCCGCTCTTCGTCACATGCTTGCCGTCATCGCGGCCGACCAGGTAGTAGCAGGTGTGGTCGGCGACCACGGAGACGCCGTCCGCCCGCAGATACGCCTCCATGGTGAACAGCGCGTCCTCGCCGGTGAACAGCGACTCGTCGAAGCGCATGCCGTGCCGGTCCAGCAGTTCGCGGCGGAACAGCTTCTGCGCGCTGAGCGTGAACTTGATGTTGGAGGAGAAGACGTCCGTCCGCTCCACCGTCTTGCCCCACATGGACTTCGGCGCCGAGCGGTTGACGCCCTCGACCTTGCCGAGCACGACGTCCGTGCCCGCCCGGTCGGCCATGCCGACCATGCGCTCCAGGGCCTCGGGGCCCAACCGGTCGTCGGCGTCGAGGAAGAAGACGTAGCGCCCGGTGGCCTTGCCCAGGCCGACGTTGCGCGGGCCGCTGGGGCCGCCGGAGTTCTCCTGACGGATCACCAGCACGTGCATGGGAGCCCGCTCGGCGAACTCCTCCAGGTACTCCCCCGTTCCGTCCGTCGAACCGTCGTCCACCGCGATGACCTCGACGCGTGTCGGATCGATGGTCTGTGCCTCGACGGACGAGAGGCACTCGATCAGATACGGCATCGCTTCGTACGCCCCGATGATCACACTCACATCAGGCTGCGCCACGGTCACGTTTCCCCCTAGTCAATGGGATATTCCCCCCGTATCGCCTCATTCGCTACTTGGTAGACGGGTGATCGAGGCAAGCGGTTGCCTCGCACATGGGTGTTAGTGGGACAGGTCACACATTGAGCGGACAGGACCCGGGAAGCAGAAAGAGTTCGGCCCCGAGGAGAAGCTCCTCGGGGCCGAACTCTTCAGCCAGCGGCGGTAGTTCAGCCGGTGCCGACCCCGTCCGTGTCACCGGCCGTGGGCACCCGCTGCCCGGGCACGGCGTTCGCCAGCTCGGCCTCGCTCTCCGCGAGGGCGGCCGCGTCCCGTGACTGCTGGCCGACGTTGCGCGTCTCGGCCTTGAGGGCGAGGTTCGCGACGGCGGTGTTGAACTGCTCCAACGAGGTCGGCTCGTCCGGGCCCAGCAGGTACCGCTTGAGCTCCTTGCGGTCCTCGGCCAGCCGGTCGGCCTCCGGGGCACGGACCGCGCCGAGCAGCTCGCCCAGCTCGGACGCGCTGTTGGAGAGGATCACCGCGGCACGCACCGCCGTGTTGTTCCGCTTGAACTCCTCGACGCCCACCCCGGCGGAGTCCGTCACCGCGTACGGCTTGCCGCTCGCGATGAAGTCGGACACCACGCTGGAGATGTCGGAGACCATCGCGTCGGAGACGTTGAAGCAGTCGTACAGCCGGGGCTCGGCACCGGTGATGACGCGGTGCTCCCAGGACGGGAAGGAGCGCCAGTAGGCGTCGTTCCACTCGGCGCGCAGCCGGGCGGCCTCCTCGTGCCGGGCGACGTCGGTCAGCCCGTCACGGGTGGCCACGGCCTCGTCGCCACGGTCGCCGCCGGAGCCGGACAGCTGCGCGAGCCGGGCCTGGATGCGGTCGAGCTCGGCCTTGGCCTGCGCCTGAGCGGTGGTGTCGGCGATGAACCGGCTGTTGATGGCGCGCTCCGCGGCGGCCTTCTGCACCAGGGCGGTGATCCGCCGGTGCGCGGCGCCCGCCTCCTTGCTGACGTTGCCGGTGAACGGGTGCGGCTTGTACAGGACGCGGACCGGCGGGTCGGCCTGCACGAGCTGCTTCACGATGTTCTCGCCGGCCAGCACGACCGAGGTGTTGCCCGGGTTGCCGTCCCAGCCCTCCCAGGTGGGGGCGTACAGAACCGTGGGGATACGCCCCTCGGGCACGCCCTGCCAGGTCTGGATCGGGGCGAGCTGGGGGCGGCCGACCTCGACGATGTCGTCGTCGCGGACACCGACGTCGGCGATGGCGTAGCGGTCGCGGCCCGCGCGGCCGGCCGTCCACACCTCGTCGTAGACCTTGCTGTACGGGTTGACGCTGGCGAGCTTGTCGCTGTCGCCGTGGCCGATGAAGACGTGCTTGATGGTGGGCACGCGCAGCATGTGGATGTTCTTGCCGACGTTGGCCGCGTAGAGCGCGACGCGCACGGTGGACAGGTCCATGTTCATCAGGTGCACCCCTCCGGGCACGCAGATGACGGGGACCGTGGTGGGCGCCAGACTGTTCAGGATGGCCCGCTCACGCAGGATGATCAGCGGCTTGGACTCCAGCTTCTCCATGGTGTCGAGCCACATGTTGACCTGGTAGGCGGAGTCCTTCGAACCGGAGAAGTACAGGACCGTCTCCGGCTTGTACTCGCCCAGCCAGTCGTCCACGGCGGCCAGGACCTTCTCGGCGTTCGGCGGGATCTTCCGGCCGCGTACGAAGGGCACCAGCGCCAGGACGTACAGGGTGGCCAGGGCCACGGTGATGCCGATGCCGATGAAGCCGATCAGGGCCGACTTGGCCTGCGCCGCGACCAGGATGCCGACGACTGCCGCGAGGTCGAGGTGGAGCATCTTCTCGGCGGAGCGGTGCAGCAGCCCGCGGGGCGGGGCGTCCGGGATGCGGATGCGGGAGGCCAGGTCGACGTTGCGGGTGGCGACCGGCATGCGGCGGCGGTTGCGTATCAGCTGGACCAGCGCGCCGTGCGGGGCCTGCAACCCGTAGAAGGCGATGAAGCAGGCGATCGCCCCGTAGTAGATCAGGTTGTCCGCGAGGGACAGCCGGGCCAGCAGCAGGACCAGCAGCAGCTGCCGGATGAGGAAGCGGATGGACAGGCCGGCCCGGACCTTGCCGAGGCGGTTGATCAGGTAGCTGCCCTTGCGGTGCAGATAGTGGTCCGCCAGGTACGTCACGGCGGCCGCTGCCGCGAAGGCGGGAACGCTCGGGACGAGCGCGGCCAGCATGAGGGCGGGGAAGCCCGCCACCATGAGGACCGCCGCGGCCAGCTCGGCCGCGCTGCCCACCCGGGCGACGCGAATAGCGGTGGATATCACGGAGAAACCTGCTCTTGGGAGGGGTATGCCGGGTCTTGGTTCGAGAATGCGGCTGGTCTGTGAATATTCGCGAGACTGTATGGATTCAGGCCCCTGCGAACACTCCTGTCGACGAAAACCCGTTAACAGGAGGGCGCAGAGGCCTGAATTACCGAAGTCTATTTGGCGCCAATTATTACACGCCGTCCTGCCGGTCCAGCACCGTGGCCAGTGCCTGCTCGAAGCCGGAGGCCCGGGCCGCACCGGCCGTCGGGTCCTGCTGGCGGACGTCGATGACGTGGCCGGTGAGCTCGGAGAGCAGCACGTCGAGCGACGTGCGGGCCACGGCCTCGGAGGACAGCAGGGAGCCCGAGGGCTCCTGGCCGAACGCCTTGGTGCGCATCGGGGTGGCGGTGCGCTCGGGGTTGATGCAGTTGACGCGGACGCCGTCGCCGGCCCACTCGTCGGACAGCGCCTGGGTGAGGTTCACCATGGCGGCCTTGGTGGAGGAGTACAGGCTGTACTCGGCACGGCCGCGCGTGTAGCTGCTGGAGGTGTAGAGCAGCAACTGGCCCTTGGTCTCGGACAGGTACTTGTACGACGACCGGGCGATCTGCACCGGGGCCAGGTAGTTGACCTTCAGCGCCTCCTCGATGGTGGCGTTGTCGGTCTCGGCGAGTTTGCCTATGCGCAGCACGCCGGCGGTGTTGACCACGTAGTCGATGCGGCCCGTCTCGGCGTAGGCCTTGGACAGGGCGTCGTCGACCTCCTCCGGGTTCTCCACGTGGGTGCCGGTCGTGGAGCGGCCCAGCGCGTAGACCTTGGAGCCGTAGGCCTCGGCCAGCTCGGCGATGTCCTTGCCGATGCCGTAGCTGCCGCCGAAGACGACCATGGTCTTGCCGGTCAGCAGCTCGCGGTAGGCCTCCTCGGAGACCTGCTCGGGCGCGGCCGTGGAGGCGAGCTGGAAGAGCTTGTCGGCGATGAAGACGTCGACGGGCTGGGTGACCTTCATGTTGTACTCGTCGCCCGCGACGACGTGGATCGGCACGTCCGGCAGGTACTTGAGCACGACGGAGCAGTCGTCGGTCGCCTGGAAGTTGGGGTCGCCGGCGGCGACCTGGTAGGCCCGCTTGATCGTGGACAGCTTGAACGCCTGCGGCGTCTGGCCGCGGCGCAGCCGGGAGCGGTCCGGGATCTCGGTGATGAACTCGCCGTCCTCGCCGTGCGTGCGCGTGACGATGATGGTGTCCGCGGACGGGATCGCCACGTCGACGGCCTGGTAGCGCTCCAGGGCGACGACGCAGTCGTCGATGACGCGCTGCGAGAGCAGGGGGCGCACGGCGTCGTGGAAGAGGACGTTGGCGTCCTCGCCCTCGGCCAGGCCCTCGCCCAGCGCGGCGATGGCGCGCTCGGTGGTCTCGTTCCGCGTGGAGCCGCCCTCGATGACCTTCGAGACCTTCTTGAATCCGGCCTTCGCGACGATCTTCTCGATGTCGGGCACATAACCCGGAGCCATCAGCACGATGATGTCGTCGATCGAGTCGGCGTTCTCGAAGGTGGTCAGCGTGTGCTCGATGACTGCCTTGCCGGCGATCTTCAGCAGCTGCTTGGGGATCGACAGACCCACGCGCTGGCCGGTGCCACCGGCCAGGATCACTGCGGTGGTACGGGGCTTGGCTATGTGCTGGGACACAGGTGACCTACCTTGGGGCGACAGGGAACTTGGAAATGGTCCCACTTGTGGTTACCGCAATGCAAGGTGAGCGACCTCCACCGCATATGTGCACGCAACCCCTCATTCACCTGGTGACGCCGGTGATTGGCAAGACGGTTCCGCCGGCGATGCAGGCGCCCCGGGAATTGCTGTGAGTAACTCCACAGCAGCGCAGCGGTGCCGAAGCCGCTTGCGCCGGCGGCGACCGAGGACCTGTCCGAGTTCCTTGGACGATGTCCGGTGCACGGTACGCGCTTTGCGGGTGTGCCCGGCGCCACGGCGACGGCGGCGCCCGCGGAATTCCTGGTCAAGATTCCGCAGCATTTCGGTCTCGGCCGGAGCAAATACGCCGTGAGCCCGGGACTCCGAGGAGTCCCGGGCTCACGCGCCACGCGGGCCGGGTCAGACGACCTCGACGCCCGGGCGGCCCGCCCGGACCCTCAGCCGGGCCAGCGTGCTCGGGGTCGCCGTGGGCTGCCGGACCGTGTCGACCACCCGGACCTGGGCGTCGATGCGGTCGCGGCGGACGTCGAAGAGGTGGTAGCCGCGGTGCGCGTCGAGCAGCTTCCAGTGCGGGTTGTCCGGGCGCCGCGGGTCCCACTCCCGGCGGAAGGCCGCCTGGTCCTGGTCCCCGTTGCTGGAGATGGACGTGCCGACGAACTCGGCTCCGACGACGTCCGAGTCCGGGTCGGCGTAGTCCGCCTTGAGGTCGCTGATCATCGTCAGGTGCCGGTCGCCGGAGAGCACGACCGGGTTGCGGACCTGCCGGAACTCCTGGAGGAACCGGTTGCGTTCGGCCTGGTAGCCGTCCCAGGCGTCGTAGAACCAGAGTTTGCCCTCGCCGACCTTGAGGTCCGTCTCGGCCATCATGATCTGGGAGGCGATGAGGTTCCAGCGGGCGGGCGAGTTCTTGAGCCCGTCCAGCAGCCACCCCTTCTGCCGCGCGCCCAGCATGGTCAGCGACGGATCCTGGGCGCCTTCCTGGCTGGTGGCCTGGTCACTGCGGTACTGACGGGTGTCCAGGACGTTGAGCCGAGCCAGGCGGCCGAACTCCAGGCGGCGGTACATCCGGATGTGCGGGCCGTCCGGGACGGCGGTGGCGCGGACCGGCATGTGCTCGTAGAACGCCTGGTAGGCGGCGGTGAGCCGGGCCACGAACGCGTCGTGCGGCTGCTTGTCGGGGTCCTGGGGGATCTCGCCGGCGAAGTCGTTGTCCACCTCGTGGTCGTCGAAGGTCACCACGAAGGGCGCGTTCGCGTGCATCGCCGCGAGGTCGGGGTCCGTCCGGTACTGGGCGTACCGGTTGCGGTACTGGACGAGGCTGAACGGCTCGCCGGTGCCCTCGTGCCGCCGCAGGGCCGTCGCCGAGGGCGTGGACTCGTAGATGTAGTCGCCGACGAACACCACGACGTCGGGGTCCTGGTCGAGCATGTCTGCGTAGGGCGTGAAGTAGCCGTGCTGCCAGTTCTGGCAGGAGGCGAGGGCCATGCGCAGGGAGCCACCGGAGCTGTAGGGGTGGGGGGCGGTGCGGGTGCGGCCCACGGGTGAGAGCTGCCCGCCGGTGCGGAAGCGGTACCAGTAGGTACGGCCCGCGCGCAGCCCGCGTACGTCCACGTGAACGCTGTGCCCGTACTCGGGCCGGGCCTGGGCGGTGCCCCGCCGGACGAGCTTTCTGAACCGGTGATCCTCCGCGAGCTGCCACTCGACCGGCACGACCCGGTCGGGCATTCCGCCGCCGTTCAGCGGGTCCGGGGCGAGCCTGGTCCACAGCACGATGCCGTCCGGGAGCGGGTCGCCCGAGGAGACGCCGAGGCTGAACACGCCATCCGGCAGCGGCGTCCCGGCCGCGTGGGCGGCGGCCGGAAGCCACAGCTGGGTGGAGGCGGCGGCGCCGAGGACCGCGGCACCCGCGGTCAGAAAGCGGCGTCGGTCGGGGGATACTGCTCCGGTCATCGGCTGACTCCCTTACCTCGCTGGCCACTTGGACACGGTGAAGCTTCACGCTCGCGGGCGGTCCGCCCGCTGAACGCCGGGGTTCACGTACATGACAACCAAGCAGACAAAGAGAGACTCGCCGCCGGCATCGGAACAAGCCGTTGCCGGGGCGAGTCTGACAGGTGATCAGAACCGGGTCAGGGGGCGAAAGCCGAGCCGAGTCCGGAGCCGGAACCGCTCCTGACCGTGCCGAGAGTGCCCGCGCCGAAGCTGCCCGAGTCGGTCGCGGTGGGAGCGTCGACCGGGTTGGGGAACGCCCAGCCCCCCGCCGTCCGGTTCTCGCCGGTGGCGCCGGTGAACAGCTCGGCCCGGTCTTCGCCGTTGACGTCGCCGACGCTCTCGCCGTCGCGCGTGCGCGCGCCGTCCGGGTTGTTCACCGGGGCGGGGGCGCTCAGGCCGTCACAGGTGCCCTTCTCGGCTGCGAGGAACAAGACCCTCACGGCGCCGCCCTGTACGACTCACCGGAGAACGGCTTGGTCGCACCCGAGTCCGCTGCGTAAGTGCTTCTTGTCGACTCAGAACGGCTCGAAGTCGTCGAACTCCTGCTGCGCCTCGTCCCGTTCGGCCTGCCGGTCCTTGCGGCGCTGCGCGGCCGGCCGCTCCCCCTCGAGCCGGTGGTCCTCACCGCGGCGGCCGAGCATCTCGGCCCCGGCCGTCATGGACGGCTCCCAGTCGAAGACGACCGCGTTGTCCTCCGGTCCGATGGCCACGCCGTCGCCGCCTCGGGCGCCGGCCTTCATCAGCTCCGCTTCGACACCGAGCCGGTTGAGCCGGTCAGCGAGGTATCCGACGGCCTCGTCGTTGTTGAAGTCGGTCTGGCGCACCCAGCGTTCGGGCTTCTCACCGCGCACCCGGAACAGGCCGTCGGCCTCCTGCGTCACGGTGAAGCCGGTGTCGTCCACGGCCTTCGGCCGGATCACGATCCGGGTGGCCTCTTCCTTCGGCTTCGCGGCCCGCGACTGCGCCACGACCTCCGCGAGCGCGAACGACAGCTCCTTCAGGCCCATGTGCGCCACGGCCGACACCTCGAACACGCGGTAGCCGCGCGCCTCCAGGTCGGGCCGCACCATCTCGGCCAGATCCTTGCCGTCCGGTACGTCGATCTTGTTCAGGACGACGATCCGCGGCCGCTTGTCCAGCCCGCCGTACTGCCGCAGCTCCTCCTCGATGATGTCGAGGTCGGAGACCGGGTCGCGTTCCGACTCCAGCGTCGCGGTGTCCAGGACGTGCACGAGGACACTGCACCGCTCCACGTGCCGCAGGAACTCCAGGCCCAGGCCCTTGCCCTGGCTGGCTCCGGGGATCAGCCCGGGCACGTCGGCGATCGTGTAGACCGTCGAACCGGCCGTGACGACGCCGAGGTTGGGCACGAGCGTGGTGAAGGGGTAGTCGGCGATCTTCGGCTTGGCGGCGCTCAGCACCGAGATCAGCGACGACTTGCCGGCGCTCGGGTACCCGACGAGTGCCACGTCGGCGACCGTCTTCAGCTCCAGGACGACGTCCCGCATGTCCCCCGGCTCACCGAGCAGCGCGAAACCGGGTGCCTTGCGCCGCGCGGAGGCCAGCGCAGCGTTGCCGAGCCCGCCCCGGCCGCCCTGCGCGGCGACGTACGACGTGCCGTGCCCGACCAGGTCGGCCAGGACGTTGCCCGCCTTGTCCAGCACCACGGTGCCGTCCGGCACCGGCAGGACGAGGTCCTGACCGTCCTTGCCGGAGCGGTTGCCGCCCTCGCCGGGCTTGCCGTTGGTGGCCTTGCGGTGCGGGGAGTGGTGGTAGTCGAGCAGCGTGGTGATCGACTGGTCCACGGTGAGGATCACGTCCCCGCCGCGCCCGCCGTTGCCGCCGTCCGGCCCGCCGAGGGGCTTGAACTTCTCACGGTGGACGGAGGCACAGCCGTGGCCTCCGCTACCCGCGGCGACGTGCAGCTCGACGCGGTCCACGAAGGTGGTCATGGGATGTGCCTCCAGTTACTGCGGGAATGTCTTGGGTTAACACGCGAAAGGCGGACCCGCTTCCCGTGAGGGAAGTGAGGTCCGCCTCGCGAAAGTTTCCGATCAGGCGACCGGAACGATGTTCACGACCTTGCGGCCACGGTGGGTGCCGAACTGCACCGCACCCGCCGAGAGCGCGAACAGCGTGTCGTCGCCACCACGGCCGACGCCGGAGCCCGGGTGGAAGTGGGTGCCACGCTGACGGACCAGGATCTCACCCGCGTTGACGACCTGACCGCCGAAGCGCTTCACGCCGAGCCGCTGGGCATTGGAGTCGCGACCGTTCCGGGTGGACGATGCGCCCTTCTTGTGTGCCATTTCTCCTCAGTCCCTTACTTCGCAGCCGTGGGGATCTCAGTGACCTTGATCGCCGTGTACTGCTGGCGGTGGCCCTGGCGACGGCGGTAACCCGTCTTGTTCTTGTAGCGCAGAATGTCGATCTTCTGGCCCTTGTGGTGGTCCACGACCTCGGCCTGGACCTTGATGCCGGCCAGCACCCACGGGTCGCTGGTCACGGCGTCGCCGTCGACAACGAGCAGGGTCGAGAGCTCGACCGAGTCGCCAACCTTGGCAGTGGAAATCTTGTCAACCTCAACGATGTCGCCGACAGCAACCTTGTGCTGGCGACCACCGCTGCGCACGATGGCGTACACGCGGAACTCACTCTCTAGCTCGGGAAACGGCACCCCCGCAGGCCAGCCGCCCGACTCAGCGAGCGGCCTCTCCTGGCGCCCGGCGCCCGGAGGAGGAGGTTTACGGGGATGTGACGTGTCAGTCGACACGCCGACGGTCAAGGTTACGGGGCCGCGGCCGAAGGGGTCAAACCGAGCCCGGCCCGCCGCCTGTGCGACCGGTCACGCCGGTCGCACAGGCAGTGGATCTCAGCCCTCGTCGGTGGAGGCCGAGACGGAGGACGCGGACGACGCCGACTGCTCCGCCGCCACGGTCTTCTTCGACGCGGTCTTCTTGACGGCGGTCTTGGTCGTCTTCGCCGCCTTCTTGGCCGTCGTCTTCTTGGCGGCGGTCTTCTTCGCCGCGGTCTTCTTGGTGGTGGCGGCCTTCTTCGCCGTGACCTTCTTCGCCGTCTTGCGGGCCGCCTTCTTGGCGGGGGCCGACTCCTCGGCGGCCTCCTCCGTGACGGCACCGTCGGACGCGGGCGCCTGCGGGGCCTCCGCGGACACGTGCTCCCCGGACGCGACCTCCGCGGACGCGGCCTCGTTGGACGCGGCCTCCTCGGACGCGGCCGACGGGACGACCACGACGGCCGTCTCCTCGGACGCCGTGGACACGGTGGGCTTGCGCACCGCACGGCGCCGCGGACGGGCCGGGGCGGCGCTCTCTGCGGGCGCCTCGGGCTGAACGGCCGGCTCCGGCACCTCGGCGGCCTCGGCCTCGGGCACCGCCGGTGCGGTCTCCGCGACCGTCACCACCGCCGCCTCGGCCCCTGCCGGAGAACCGGCCGGAGCGGACACCTTGCGGGTGGCCCGCCGCCGGGTACGGCCCTTGGGCGCGGCGTCCTCGGCCGGAGCGGCCGGAGCGACCTGCGCGGCCTGCGCGGCCGCGGTCTCGACCACCGGGTCCTCCACGGCCATCGGCTCGGCCTGCGCCTCGGCGGCCGGCTCCGGCTGCACCGGACGGGCGACCTCCTGCTCGGCGGTCACGTCCTGAGCCGTCGGCACCTCGGCCTCGGCCTGCCCGGCCCGGCCCCGGCCGCGCCGGGCCTTGTCCCTGCCCTGCTCGGCCTTGGGCTCCGCCGTCTCACCCCGCGGGGCACCCGCCGGAGCCGACGCCCGCCGGCTCGCCCGGCGTCGCGACCGGCCACGGCCGGCAGCGGCCTCCGCCTCGGCGGCGCTGCTGTACAGCTCCTCGTCGGGCTCGAAGGACGGCTCGGGCAGCGCGATCGGCTCGGCGACCTCGGCTCCGACCTCCGCCTCGGTCTCGGCCTCCTGCTCGGCGGTCTCGACGGCGGCCTCGTGCACGTGCGGCTGCTCGGCGGCACCGGCACGCGCGCGCTTCTTGCGCTTGCCGCCGCCCCCGGGGGCCGTCGGCTGCTCCATGTGCACGATGACACCACGGCCGTTGCAGTGGACACACGTCTCGGAGAAGGACTCCAGCAGGCCCTGCCCGACCCGCTTGCGGGTCATCTGCACGAGCCCCAGCGAGGTCACCTCGGCGACCTGGTGCTTCGTACGGTCGCGGCCCAGGCACTCCAGCAGGCGCCGCAGCACCAGGTCCCGGTTGGACTCCAGCACCATGTCGATGAAGTCGATGACGATGATGCCGCCGAGGTCGCGCAGCCGCAGCTGACGCACGATCTCCTCGGCCGCCTCCAGGTTGTTCCTGGTGACCGTCTCCTCCAGGTTGCCGCCCTGGCCGGTGAACTTGCCGGTGTTGACGTCGACGACGACCATCGCCTCGGTCCGGTCGATCACCAGCGAACCGCCGCTGGGCAGCCAGACCTTGCGGTCGAGGGCCTTGGCGAGCTGCTCGTCGATCCGGTACGTGGCGAAGACGTCGACCTCGGAGGTCCACTTCGACAGCCGCTCGGCGAGGTCCGGCGCGACGTGCGAGACGTACCCGTGGATGGTCGACCACGCCTCGTCGCCGCTGACGACGACCTTGGAGAAGTCCTCGTTGAAGATGTCGCGCACGACCCGGACGGTCATGTCCGGCTCGCCGTACAGCAGCGTCGGCGCGTTGCCGTTCTTGGCCTTCTTCTGGATCTCCTCCCACTGCTGCTGCAGCCGCTCGACGTCCCGGCGCAGTTCGTCCTCGCTCGCGCCCTCGGCGGCGGTGCGCACGATGACGCCCGCGTCCTCGGGGACGATCTTCTTGAGGATGGTCTTCAGCCGGGCCCGCTCGGTGTCGGGCAGCTTGCGGCTGATGCCGGTCATCGAGCCCTCGGGCACGTACACGAGGTAACGGCCCGGCAGGGAGACCTGGCTGGTCAGACGGGCGCCCTTGTGACCGATGGGGTCCTTCGTCACCTGGACGAGCACGGACTGCCCGGACTTCAGGGCGGACTCGATACGCCGCGGCCCGTTGGCCATGCCCAGCGCCTCGAAGTTGACCTCACCGGCGTACAGCACCGCGTTGCGGCCCTTGCCGATGTCGATGAAGGCGGCCTCCATCGACGGCAGCACGTTCTGCACCTTGCCGAGGTAGACGTTGCCGACGTACGAGGTCGACTGCTCCTTGTTGACGTAGTGCTCGACGAGCACGTTGTCCTCGAGGACGCCGATCTGCGTGCGGTCGCCGTGCTGGCGCACGACCATCACACGCTCGACGGCCTCGCGGCGGGCCAGGAACTCGGCCTCGGTGATGATCGGCACGCGGCGGCGGCCCTGCTCGCGGCCTTCGCGGCGGCGCTGCTTCTTGGCCTCCAGACGGGTCGAGCCCTTGATGGACTGCACCTCGTCGGACGGCTCGGCCTTGGGGCGGGGCTCGCGGACCTTGACGACCGTGCGCTCGGGGTCGCCGTCGGAGGGCTCGGACTCGGTGCCGGAGTCACCGGCACGGCGACGGCGGCGACGGCGACGGCGGCTGCTGCTGGAGCCGCCGGACTCGTCGCGGTCGGTGGCGTCGTCGGAGTCCTCGTCGTCCTCCTCGGCGCCGTCCTCGGTGTCCTGCGCGGCACCCTGCTCGGACTCGGCGTCCTCGCCGCCCTCACCGTCGGAGTCGGCGGACTCACCGCGCCTGCGGCGGCGGCCGCCCCGGCGACGGCGACGGCGCGAGCCGGTGCCCTCGGACTCCTCCTGGTCGTCACCGTCGGCCTGGTCCTCGGCGGACTCGTCGGCCTCCTCCACCTCGTCGTCGGTGATGTCGTCGGCGGTGGTGCCGACGGCGGTGGTCTCGGGAGCCTGGGCCTCGGCGTCGTCGGCGGCACCCCGGCGCCGACGCCGGCGACGCGAACCGCCGGTCGGCTCCTCACGCGGGGCCTCGGCCGGCACGGACTCCTCGGTCTCCTCGGGCTCCTCCGCCCCGACCGCTTCGGCGGCGGCAGCGGCAGCGGCCCGCTCCGGCGTCTGGAACTGGGGCTCGGTGAAGACGGGCGCCTGGAACAGCGCGACGGCGGGCCGCCTCGGACGCGAGGGCGGCTCGCTCTCGCCGTCGGCCGCGTCCGCGGACGCCCGGGCGGCGGCCTTCGAGGCCCGCGCGCCCTTGGCGGGCTGGGCGGGCTCGGCGAAGCCGCCGGCGGCCCGGCGCACGACCCGGCGGCGGCGCCGCGGACCCGTCTCCTCAGCCGGTTCGGCAGCTTCGGCGGCGGTTTCGGCCGGGATCTCGGCAGCGGGGGCGGGCTCGGCGGCAGCGGTCTCGGAGGCGGTGGCCTCGGACGCGCGGGCGGGCTCGGCGGCGGGGTTCTCGGTCACAGGTGCCTTCGCCTCCTCGGCGTTCCCTTCCACCGCGTCCGCGGCGGAAGGCGCCCCGGCGGGCGCGGACGCCCGCCGCGAGGCACGCCGGCGAGTCCGACGCGGAGCAGCCTCTTCAGCGGCCTCGGCACCTTCGGCGGCGCCCTCGGCCACGACGGCCGGCTCCGGACCGTCGGCCTCGGCCGGGGCCGCGACCGTCTCGGCGGCGGCCTCCGCCGGGGCGGCGGAGGGCGAGGTGACGGTGCGCGTGGCGCGGCGCCGGGTGCGCTTGGGGGCGGCGTCCTCGGACACCTCGGCGGAGGCGGCAGGGGCGGCCTCGGCCGGCTCGGCGACGGCGGTCACCGGGACCACGGTCTCGGCGGTCTCCTCGGCCTCGGGAGCGCCGGCGGGTGCGGAGACACGGCGCACGGCGCGACGCCGCTTGGGCGGCGCGGGCGCGGCAGCGGTCTCGACGGCCTCGGGAGCCTGCTCCGCCTCGGCAACGGTTTCTTCGACCTCGTCGGCCTCTACGACGTCAGCCGCGAGATCCTCGGCCTCGGCGACCGGTATGGCCGGCGCGACGGTCTCCGCCGGCGCGTCGGAGGAGGCCCCGGTGGGCGGACCCGCCGGGCGGGAAGCAGCACGCCGCCGCCGGCGGGGCGGCAGGGTGTCGCTGGGAGTGTTCTGTTCGGAACCCTCTGTGGGTTCGGTCGGTTCGAGCATGCGGGCTTATCTCCCGTCAGGCTCCCGGGCGCCGCGCTTGGTCCGGCGATGCCGGTGACGTCCGCGGCGCGCGCTGTGCGCGTTCGCCGCCGTCCGGGGCGCGGGCGCCGCACGGGAGCTCTCTGTGTCCTGTCTCGCCGGTTCCGTACGCCGAATGCGTACGGCCTGGCGAAAGTCTTCTGGTCGGTGCGCTGCCCGACCCAGGTGGCTCCCGAGTCCGAGGGCGGCGCTACGACGTCCGTCCCTACGCGGGACCTTCCTTACGCCGGCGCCGTCGCGGCGGCAGTCGGTTCGGCCGGGGCCTCGACTGCCTCGCGGTCGGGCGCGAGCGGGTCGGTCACCGTGCCGGTCTCTTCATCGAACAGCCCCTGCGCCAGCCTGGTCACCGCTGCGGGGACCGGCGGCGCCAGGTCGGCCACGGCGCGGAGACCGGACAGGACGTCGTCGGGTCGTACGGCAGGCGTCACGTGCCGAACAACCAGCCGCAGTATCGCACAGGGCTGGTCGGTCGGCCTATCAGCCTGCGAACTGTGCGTTTCCGTGAGGTCGTGGACCTCCAGGCTCGCAACCGCGGAGCGGGCGTCGAACGTGCGGACGCCGTTCTTGGCG
Organism: Streptomyces qaidamensis; assembly: GCF_001611795.1. Lineage (NCBI taxonomy): Bacteria > Bacillati > Actinomycetota > Actinomycetes > Kitasatosporales > Streptomycetaceae > Streptomyces > Streptomyces qaidamensis. The sequence goes on from NZ_CP015098.1 coordinate 3,112,655, forward strand.
AGGCGCTGGACTTCGACGGCCTCGGCCGCGTTGAAGGCGTCCGCCGCTCGGCGGGCCTCCTCCGGCGGCACTCCGTCCAGCCGGAGCTCCCAGACGGAAGCCGTCAGCCGGTCGGCGAGCCCCGAGGTGCGGGCCTCGACCGCCTCGGTGATGTCGAGGCCGGTGGGAAGCGACTCGTCGAGGAGGGCCCTGAGCTGCTCCGGGTCGCGGGGCGCGGTGAGGGCGATCTCCAGGTACTCCGCCTCACTGCCCGTGCCGGTGGGTGCGGCATTGGCGTACGACACCTTCGGGTGCGGTGTGAAGCCCGCCGAGTAGGCCATCGGCACCTCGGCACGGCGCAACGCACGCTCGAAGGCGCGCTGGAAGTCACGGTGGCTGGTGAACCGGAGGCGGCCGCGCTTGGTGTAGCGCAGACGGATGCGCTGCACCGCGGGTGCGGGCGGCGGGCCTTCGGGCTGTCGCTTGCCCAGTGTCGTTCAGTCCTTCGTGAGAGCGGTCGTACTGCTATCAAGAGTACGTGGCTCGCGCCCCGAAGGTTCCCTCCGGTCGACCGGCCGCGGCTGCCGCGGCTCGCCGAGGAGCATCCGCCGGAAGTCGGCGCGGGCCTGGCGTACGGACTCCCGGGCGGCGGCCAGCGCCTGCCGGGTGGCCCGCCGCACACTGCGGGCGGCCTCGGCGGCGGGCCGCAGGACGGCGTCCCGTACGAGGTGCCCGACGGGCGTCAGCACGCTGCGGTACACCCACCGCACCGGTTCGACGAAGATCCACCGGAAGAGGGTGCCGAGCAGGCGCCCGACCGCGAGGGAGATGTGCCCGGCGACGCGCCAGGCGTGACCGAGGGCGTCCCACACCTCCCGGCCGATGACGGCGAGGACGCGTCCGGCCGGCGTGAGGATCCAGCGCCACAGGGCGAGCGCGGGCAGGACGAGCAGGATGCGGGCGATCCAGTACAGGGCCATCCCGATCCCGGTGACGATCATGCTCACCAGCCACCCGAGCCCCTTGCAGCACCAGGCGACCGCGCGGCCGACGGGCGCGAGCACCCAGGTGTACAGCCATAGGGCGGGTACGACGACGAGGTGCTCAGCGAGCCATGCCAGGGCCGTCCAGACGCCGAAGCCCAGCGCGGCCAGCCCGGCGCCGATCCCCTTCAGAACCCACGTCACCGCGTGCCCGACGGGCGTGAGCAGCCAGGCGTACACCCAGCCGAGCGCGGCTCCCACCCCCCTGGCGATCCAGCCGGCCCCGGCGCCGACGCCCCGGGCGGCCCATGCGATCGCGTGCCCCACAGGGGTCAGCACATACCGGTAGAGCCAGACCAGGGGCACGACGACGAGGACGTGACCCAGCCATCCGAGGGCCTTGCCCAGCGGGACGACGACGTAGCGCCACAGCCCCACGAACGGCCAGACGAACACCGCCCGCCCCAGCCACAGCAGCGCCCGGCCGAGCGGCCGGAGCAGCGTGTCGTTCAGGAACCGTCCGGCCACGACGAGCGCGTCCCACAGCATCCGCACGGGGACGACCAGGACGAGCACGACGATCCGCACGGGAATCCGGATCGCGACGGCGAGACACCCCTCCGCCGCCTCGGGCTCGCGCCGGGCCGTCGGCCCGGTCGGCCGCTCTCGCGGATCGACCCGCGTCTCGGAACCCTCATGGGGTCGCTTCTCCAGATCCATACCGTCGTAGACGCCTTCAGTGCCCCGTCCGGATCCAGCACCGCATCGTCCCGCCCCGTTCTCCCGCAGTTCCCCCGCTCAGCCGCAAGATCATACGGCTCACGCGCGGGTGACCTGCGCCTGGAGCAGCCGGGGTGACTCCTGGAAGCCGCTGCGGGCGTACGCGGGGATGGCCCGCGGACTGGAGTGCACGGTCACGCGTTCCAGTCCGAGTTCGCGTGCTCCGTCCAGGACGGCCTGGATGAGCCGCCCGCCCAGCCCGCCGTCCCGCGCCTCGGGTACGACGTACACGCACTGGAGATCGCCGGAGGCCCGCCGCGGCGCCCGGGGCGTGGGCACCCGCTGCACCACCGCGAGCCAGGCCATGCCGATGACCCGGTCGTCCCGGACGAGGACCAGGCAGCGGTGGGAGTTCGCGTTCTCCTCCGCCCAGGTGACGAAGTGCCGTACGAAGTCCTCGCGTTCGCCGAGGTCCTCCAAGCCGTTCTCGACGAGCCACTCCCAGCGGAGGGTGGCCACTGCGGAGAGCTCGGCGGGCCGGGCCGGGCGGATGCTGATGTTGTCCATCAGGCCATTGTCGAGTCGGCCGTCGAGCCGGACACAGGGCCGGCCGCCTCCTGCGTCTCCCAGCGCAGCAGATCGCCCGGCTGGCACTCCAGCACCTCGCACAGCGCGGCGAGGGTCGAGAAGCGGACCGCCTTGGCACGGCCGTTCTTGAGGACCGCCAGGTTGGCGGGGGTGATGCCGACGCGTTCCGCCAGTTCGCCCACGGACATCTTGCGTTTGGCCAGCATCACGTCGATGTCGACGGCGATGGGCATCAGATGACCTCTTCCAGCTCGGCCTGCATCTGGGCCGCCTCGATGTCGCGTGCTACGGCCTGCGCGAGCAGCATCCGCAGCACGAGCACGATCAGCGCGACGCCCAGCACGGCCACGACGACCCCGCACAGCAGCAGGACCACCCCGGGAGCCACGGCCTCGCCCGGCGCGAGCACGACCGCGAGCGCGAAGACCAGCAGGGCGGCCGCGACGAACGCGCCGATCACGATGTGCACGTAGCGGAAGGCGGCGGTGGAGAACACCGTCCCGCGACGCACCATCGTCACCAGCCGCCACACGCAGACCACGACGACCTGGGCCGTCACGATACCCAGGATCGTGATCACCAGGATCGGCGTGCGCAGATACGCGTACTCGGGCCTGAGCCCGTTCATGTCGACGGCCAGCAGCGGCACCATCACCCCCTGCACGAACAGCGATCCTGCGAGCAGCACCACGAGCACCCCACGCAGTCCCGCCACGGCCAGCTTCCCCATCACCACTCCTTCGATCGAACCACGATGGAAATCTATCGAAACTCGATAGGTGATGCAAGAGCGGCCCGCGCCGGCACGGATCAACGATGGGCTTCCTGCTCCATGGCCCCGCATCACGCCATCGGGGAGGCATGGGCATCCTCATGGGCAGCCGCCGCCTCACCGAGGAGCGGGCCTTCGACGAGCCGCGCCACTACACCCAGACAAGGACAGCAAGGACAGCAAGCAGCGCGAGGTTGCCCGGCGGGTCTGCGAAGAGGGCCGCCTGACCTGACGGCTCCCCCAGCACACATTCCGAACTGGGGGAACCTGACCGGGTCGGCCCCCCGGGGGAGCGTCGCCAACCGGGCCTGCTGAGCGGGTCCCCCGCAGGGCGGGCCTCTCACCTCCCGGGGTCCCTGTTGCTCGATCTTTCACATGAGCAAGGTGAGTGGATTCGGCAATTCCCGAGGGCCGACAAACTGAAGTCACTCAAGCGAGTGAATACATCGATCAAACGTCCCTGCAAACCGTATCGATGTTTCATTCCTTCCCACTCATCCCGTGCATCTCTTCCGAGTTGGCGGCGCCGGCGAAGAGCCGTGAGGCATAGTGACACCTAGCAAAAATCCCCGTAGCCTTGCGAAACTGGTCGTCTTGAACACGGTCGAAATGCCAGGCGGCGGTACGACCTGTGGCACCAGAAGGAGAAATCCATGCCCGACGCCGACCCGATGGTTCACCGACACCGTCTGAGCTCACAGCTTCAAGAGGCACGCAAAAAGGCGGGCTACACACAGCCTGATGTTGCGCGGGAGACGGGATGGTCCCTGTCCAAAGTCATGCGCCTGGAGTCAGGCAGGGTGAAGATCTCCATGACGGACCTCAAGGCATTGATCAGCTTCTACGGACTCTCATCCGACGACTCGGAGAAGTTGCGTCGCGCGGCGGAGGAGGCACGACGGCAGCCCTGGTGGTACGAGTACCGCTCCCTGCTGTCGGAGGGTTTTCAGTCCTACCTGGGCTACGAGGCGTCCGCGTCCGTGATCCGCAACTTCGAGGCGCTGTTCATCCCCGGCCTGCTGCAGACGGAGGAGTACGCGCACGTCGCCCTGCAGCAGTCCGTGGTCCCGGAGAAGGAGGAACTGCTCGACCTCCGCATGAAGCGCCAGGAACGCATGTTGAGTGAATCCAAAACGGAGCTGCGGTTCCTGATCGACGAGGCGGCGCTCCGACGCGTCGTGGGCACGGCCGAGTTGATGGAAGCCCAGATCCGGCATCTGCAACAGGTCAGCGCCCTGGATCACGTGAGCATCGGAGTGGTGCCGTTCAGCAGCGGCCTGTACCCACTGCTGCGTTCACCGTATGTCATCTTCGAGTTCGCCAAGGCCGATCAGGAGCGGGTGGTGTACCTCGAGAATCCCGACGGGAGTGTCATCCTCAACAACAAGGCGATCGTCGGCGTGCAACGGAGCGTCGAGACCTACCTCGAAGCATTCTGGGAGATCGAGAACCGCTACGCCCAGCCCATCACCGAGTGGAGTCCACATTCTCCTCAGCTAGCGGCATAGCGTGACAGGGAATCCAGAAACAACGCCCATGCCGTCGAACCGACCGAAAAGCAAGGCCCCTCGGAAACTTTCGAATCCCTGACCATGACGGGACGACCCAAAGAGACTTCGACGCAGTTTTCCGGCCCACTGGCAGAACTCTTCCGCCACTCCGATGTCGGATCCGGAAAGGTCACGACTCCCCCAATCCCGCACTGCAGCACCCACGGCACAGTCAGCCTCTCGCCGTCAGTATGACGGCAGGAAGCATGACTGCCAAGGCCGCCGAATACCGATGATCTCGACACCGGAAACCGAAGAAGGGGGTGCCCTGCCCCGTAGAGCGGCAAGCTTCTTTTCGGCCAAGAACAGCAAGAAGGGGAGCGCTCGGTCAGCCGGCAAGCATCGTCCGAGTACTCCCCCACCGCGAAGCAACCTCGTCCACTCGACTCAACCAGGAAGCCTCATGGCAGATAGTAACGCGAGTTGTGTCACCGGCCAGGCCCCGCGAATAGAGAGCCCGGGCGGAGGCACGTCATGACTCAGGCGCCGCCCCCTCCGGCCGGAGGACTGTCGCAGCGAGCCCTGCTCATCGTCATCGCCTTACTGACCGGCCTGCTCACCGGCCTGGCAGCGGGCGTACTGGCCGTACTCCTCCACGCGACGATCCTCGGCGCGGCCACCTGGGCAGGGGGCACCTTCATCGCCATCACCATGCTGCTGTTCAAGATCTGCGAACTCTTGCGGTGAACCCCACATCGAGATCGCCGGGTTACCAGCGGCCAGAGGCAGCACCAGTACGCCAGGACGCCATCGGGGCCCGACACGACTGAGCCCCCTCCGGGTCGAAGGGGGCTCAGTGATCACCTGCTTCAGGCCTCCATTACCGGGGCGGTGCGCCACTCACGTCAGTGCGAGTGCCCGCTCGGCGCCGGCGCCGCGTTCTTGACCGTCAGGGGCAGCAGCTTCTTGCCCGTCGGGCCGATCTGGATGCTCGTGTCCATCTGCGGACACACCCCGCAGTCGAAGCACGGCGTCCAGCGGCAGTCGTCGACCTCGGTCTCGTCGAGGGCGTCCTGCCAGTCCTCCCAGAGCCAGTCCTTGTCCAGGCCGGAGTCGAGGTGGTCCCAGGGGAGGACCTCCTCGTAGGTGCGCTCGCGGGTGGTGTACCAGTCGACGTCGACGCCGAAGGGGGCCAGCGCCTTGTCGGCGCAGGCCATCCAGCGGTCGTACGAGAAGTGCTCGCGCCAGCCGTCGAAGCGGCCGCCGTCGTCGTAGACCGCGCGGATGACCGCGCCGATGCGGCGGTCGCCCCGGGAGAGCAGGCCCTCGACGATGCCGGGCTTTCCGTCGTGGTAGCGGAAGCCGATCGAGCGGCCGTACTTCTTGTCGCCGCGGATCTTGTCCCGCAGCTTCTGCAGCCGGGCGTCCGTCTCCTCGGCGGAGAGCTGCGGGGCCCACTGGAAGGGCGTGTGCGGCTTGGGGACGAAGCCGCCGATCGAGACCGTGCAGCGGATGTCGTTGGAGCGGGAGACCTCGCGGCCCTTGGCGATGACCTTCGTCGCCATGTCGGCGATCTGCAGGACGTCGTCGTCGGTCTCCGTCGGCAGGCCGCACATGAAGTACAGCTTCACCTGGCGCCAGCCGTTGCCGTAGGCGGTGGCGACCGTGCGGATCAGGTCGTCCTCGGAGACCATCTTGTTGATGACCTTGCGGATGCGTTCCGAGCCGCCCTCGGGGGCGAAGGTGAGACCGGAGCGGCGGCCGTTGCGCGTCAGCTCGTTCGCCAGGTCGATGTTGAAGGCGTCCACGCGGGTGGAGGGAAGCGACAGGCCGATCTTGTCTTCCTCATAGCGGTCGGCGAGGCCCTTGGCGATGTCGCCGATCTCCGTGTGGTCGGCCGAGGAGAGGGACAGCAGGCCGACCTCCTCGAAGCCGGTGGCCTTCAGTCCCTGCTCGACCATGTCGCCGATGCCCGTGATGGAGCGCTCGCGCACCGGGCGGGTGATCATGCCGGCCTGGCAGAAGCGGCAGCCGCGGGTGCAGCCGCGGAAGATCTCCACCGACATGCGCTCGTGGACCGTCTCGGCCAGCGGGACAAGGGGCTGCTTCGGGTACGGCCACTCGTCGAGGTCCATGACGGTGTGCTTGGACACGCGCCACGGGACCCCGCTGCGCTTCGGCACGACGCGGGCGATACGGCCGTCCGGCAGGTACTCGACGTCGTAGAAGCCGGGGACGTACACCCCGCCCGTCTTCGCCAGGCGGAAGAGGAGCTCCTCGCGGCCTCCGGGGCGGCCCTCCGCCTTCCAGGCACGGACGATCGCGGTGATCTCCAGGACCGCCTGCTCGCCGTCGCCGATCACCGCGCAGTCGATGAAGTCGGCGATCGGCTCGGGGTTGAACGCCGCGTGGCCGCCGGCCAGGACGATCGGGTCGTCGAGACCGCGGTCCTTGGACTCCAGCGGGATGCCGGCCAGGTCGAGGGCGGCCAGCATGTTCGTGTAGCCCAGCTCCGTGGAGAAGGACAGGCCGAACACGTCGAAGGCCTTCACGGGCCGGTGGCTGTCGACCGTGAACTGCGGGACCCGGTGCTCACGCATGAGCTCCTCGAGGTCGGGCCACACGCTGTACGTGCGCTCGGCGAGGACGCCCTGCTGCTCGTTGAGCACCTCGTAGAGGATCATGACGCCCTGGTTGGGCAGACCGACCTCGTAGGCGTCCGGGTACATGAGCGCCCAGCGGACGTCGCAGGAGTCCCAGTCCTTGACCGTGGAGTTGAGCTCTCCGCCGACGTACTGGATCGGCTTCTGCACATGCGGGAGCAGAGCTTCGAGCTGCGGGAAGACCGACGCAGCGACTTCGGCAGGCATGTCGCGCACCTTCGTGAGCTGGACTGAACTGACAGGGGTGACCATCCAGACTAACGCGATCGCGGGGCGCCTCCGTACGCCGGAAGGTCAGAGGTCCGCCGCACTGTCCTTGATCCCGTCCCAGCGCCCGGGCAGTTCGGCCTCCACGCGGGCCGCCCGCTGCTCCTCGCGCTCGTGGAGCAGGCCGTAGGTGAAGGCGCTCTCTCCCGCAGCGTGGGCGACCGCCGACAGCTCGCGCAGGGCCTGCCGGGCCATCACGCTGTCCTGGTGTTCGCCGAGCAGGTTCTGCAGCGACTTCATGGACTTGACCATGGTCTTGGCCCGTTTGCCGAGGACGGGCTCGGCCGCCTCCGCGGCGTAACGGGTGCGCTTGGTCTTCTTGCGGGCCTCGTGCAGCGCGAGGTCCCGGTCGGTGCCGGGCTCCAGGTCCGCCGCCTGCCCGATCAGCCCGGACACCTTGCGGAAGTCCTTGCGCACGGCCTTGGCGATCGGCTTGCGGGGCTCCTTGCCGGCCGCCTTCAGCAGCGGAGGGTCGGCGATCAGCGTGTCAAGGGTGTCGAGGAGGGCCAGGTAGCGGCGGGAGTCCAGGACGCCGAGGAGGCGGCCGCGGGCGCCGTGGTGCTCGGCGCTGGACCAGGAGTGCAGGCGCTTGGCGACCGGACCGCGGACCAGGCCGTCGGGCACCTCGTCGAGGGCCGCGGTCAGGCGGTCGGTCAGCACCTCGCGGTCCCGGTCCAGGCCGAGCTCGCCGGCGAGCCACTTCAGCTCGTCGCCGACGGGGTCGGTGACGGTCCGGTCGAGGATCTTGCCGAACGACTTGAAGGTGCTGCGCAGCCGGCGGGTGGCCACGCGCATGCTGTGCACGGAGTCCTCGGCGTCCCGGCGGACGGCGGGGTCGAGCTCGACGATCGCGTCCCGCTGGGTGCGCACGTATGCCAGTACATGGTCTCCGGCCGTCACCGGTCGACGGAGGTGCGGGGACTTACGCCGCTTGCCCGGTGCCGTCTCCTCCAGGGCGCGGGCCAGCTTCGACGAGGACGCCGAGGGCCGTACGCCCGCCTTGCGCAGCCGCTTCTCCACCTTGTCGAGGAGGGCCGGGTCTCCTCCGTCGGCGAGTTCCACCTCGATCTCGGTCCACCGCGCTTCTCCGCCCCCCGTGAGCCGCTCGGCGTGCACGGTGTCCACGCTCATCTCGGCGAGCAGCCTGCTGTCCGCGTCGAGCAGATGGCGTACGTCGCGGTCGGAGCGCAGCCGGACCACCGGCAGCAGCTCGCTGTCGCGGACCCGGGAGCGGACGAGCGCGGCGAGGTCGTCGGGGAGGGTGTCGGAGAGCGGGGCGTGGATCTCGTCGCGGACGCCCGGGGCGACCGGGAACTTCAGGTGCCAGCCGGCGTCGGAACCGCCGGTGCGGCGGCGCAGGGTGACGGACGACGCTGCGAGGCGTTCGTCGCCGGTGTCGTAGTAGGTGGCGTCGAGGTGGGCCACACCTTTGTCGACGACGGCCGCGACCCCGGCGACTCCGGTCAGGTCGGGCAGTCCGCTGTCCGCCGATTCGTACTTCCGCTCGATCTCGCGCTTGCTGTCCGTCATGAACCGAATCTAGTCGGCCGGGGCGCGGGGCGGCAGAGGGCCACCCCGCGGGGTCAGGCCGACATCGGTCGTTGCACCCGGATCGACTGCAGCAGCCCCACCGCTATCCACACGGCGAACATCGATGATCCGCCGTAGGACACGAACGGCAGGGGCAGGCCGGTGACCGGCATGATGCCGAGCGTCATGCCGACGTTCTCGAACGTCTGGAAGGCGAACCAGGCGACGATGCCGGCGGCCACGATCGTGCCGTACAGGTCCGTGGTCTCCCGGGCGATGCGGCAGGCCCGCCACAGGACGATGCCGAGCAGCAGGATGATCAGGCCGCCGCCGAGGAAGCCCAGCTCCTCCCCTGCCACGGTGAAGACGAAGTCCGTCTGCTGTTCGGGGACGAACTGGCCGGTGGTCTGCGAGCCGTGGAAGAGGCCGGAGCCGGTCAGGCCTCCCGAACCGATGGCGATGCGGGCCTGGTTGGTGTTGTAGCCGACACCGGCCGGGTCGAGTGCGGGGTTGGCGAAGGCGGCGAAGCGGGCGATCTGGTAGTCGTCGAGCACGCCGAGCTGCCAGACGGTGACCGCGCCGAGGGTGCCCGCGCCGAGCAGGCCGAACACCCAGCGGTTGGACGCTCCGGAGGCGAGCAGCACGCCGAGCACGATGATGACCATCACCATGACCGACCCGAGGTCGGGCATCAGCATGACGATCAGCATGGGGACGGCGGCCAGGCCGAGCGCCTGCACGACCGTGCGGTGGTCGGGGTACTGCTTGTCGCCCGCGTCGACCCGGGCCGCCAGCAGCATCGCCATGCCCAGGATGATCGTGACCTTGACGAACTCCGAGGGCTGGAGCGAGAAGCCGCCGGGCAGCTTGATCCAGGAGTGGGCGCCGTTGATCGTGGAGCCGAGCGGGGTCAGCACCAGCAGAATCAGCAGCAGCGAGAAGCCGTACAGGACCGGGACGGCCGTGCGCAGGGCGCGGTGGCCGAGCCAGATCGTGCCGGCCATCAGGACGATGCCGATGCCGGTGTTGAGCAGGTGCCGGACGAGGAAGTAGTACGGGTCGCCCTGGTTGAGCTCCGTGCGGTTGCGGGTCGCCGAGTAGACGAGGAGCGTGCCGAGCAGCGACAGGGCCACCGCCGACAGCAGGATCGGCCAGTCGAGGCGCCGGGCCACCGAGTCACGGGCGAGCAGTCGGGTCCAGCCGGAGCGCTCGGGTCCGTAGCCGGAGACCTGGAAGCTGTTCACTCCGCCGGTCATGCGGGGCACCTCCGGCTTCCCCGGCGGCGGCGCCGCCTTCGGGTGTCACGGTTCTCCGGCGTCGGCGGGGCGGCCGTCGCCGGCTGGAGCGGGTCGGCCGGCGCGTTCGGGTCCTTCTTCTTGGCCTGCTGGTCCTTGGCCGGGTCCTTGGAGACCTTCGGGGAGGTGATGGTGCCGTCCGTCCTGACCTTCGGCAGGTTCTTCTGCGGGGTCGGCAGCAGCGCCTTCTTGGAGTCGATGTCGCCGTCCTCGGAGACGCCGTACAGCGCGTTGTAGATGTTGCGGACGGCGGGGCCCGAGGCGCCGGAACCCGTACCACCCTGGGAGATCGTCATGACGATCGAGTAGTCCTTGGTGTACGTGGCGAACCAGGAGGTCGTCTGCTTGCCGTAGACCTCCGCCGTACCCGTCTTGGCGTGCATCGGGATCTTGTCCTGCGGCCAGCCGCCGAACCTCCAGGCGGCCGTACCGCGGGTGGCGACTCCCGCGAGGGCTTCGTCTATCTCGTTGCGCGTCTTCTGCGTCATCGGCAGCTTGCCGTGCGACTCGGGCTTGATCGGCGTGACGGTCTTGCCGTCGGCGCTGATGACGGCCTTGCCGACGGAGGGGTTGTAGAGGGTGCCGCCGTTGGAGATGGCCGAGTAGATGGTGGCCATCTGGATGGGCGTGACGAGCGTGTCGCCCTGGCCGATGGAGTAGTTGACGGAGTCACCGGCGCGCATGCGGTTGCCTTCGAGGCAGTTCTCGTAGGCGATCTTCTCGGCGTAGCTGCCGTTGCGCTTGCCGGTGCGGCACCAGGCGTCCTTGTTGGCCTTCCAGTAGTTCAGCTTCCACTGGCGGTCGGGGACGCGGCCGGTGACCTCGTTGGGCAGGTCGATGCCGGTCTCCTTGCCGAGGCCGAACTGGTGGGCGGTCTTGTAGAACCAGTCGTTGGTCTTCTTCTTCGGTTTGGTGCCGCCGTCCTTCTTCCACTCCTCGTGGGAGAGCCGGTAGAAGACGGTGTCGCAGGAGACCTCCAGGGCGCGGCCGAGGCTGATGGGGCCGTGGCTCTGGGATTCGAAGTTCTTGAAGACCTGGCCGCCGATCGAGTACGAGCTGGAGCAGTTGTAGGGGCCGTTGAAGGAGTATCCGGCGTTGACCGCGGCGGCCGTCGGGATGACCTTGAAGATCGAGCCGGGGGCCGACTGGCCCTGGATCGCGCGGTTCAGCAGCGGGTAGTTGGAGCTCTTGCCGGTGAGGCGGGTGTAGTCCTTGGCGGAGATGCCGCCCACCCAGGCGTTCGGGTCGTAGGTGGGGTTCGAGGCCATGGCGACGACGCGGCCGGTCTTGGCCTCCATGACGACCACCGCGCCGGAGTCGGCCTTGTAGTTGGTGCCCGTGTTGCGGTCGTGCTGCTTGCGGGCCTCCTTCATGGCCTCGTTCAGCTGGTACTCGGCGATGCGCTGGACCCGGGAGTCGATGCTGGTGACGAGGTTGTCGCCCGGGTGGGCCGGGTCGGCCTCGGCCTGGCCGATGACCCGGCCGAGGTTGTCGACCTCGTAGCGGGTGACGCCCGCCTTGCCGCGCAGCGCCTTGTCGTACTGGCGCTCCAGGCCCGAGCGGCCGACCTGGTCGGAGCGCAGGTACGGCGAGTTGGTGTTCTGCGCCTTCTTGATCTCCTCGTCGGTGACCGGCGAGAGGTAGCCGAGGACCTGGGCGGTGTTGGCCTTGCCGGGGCTCGGGTAGCGGCGCACGGCTTCCGGCTCGGCGGTGATGCCGGGGAAGTCCTCGGCGCGCTCGCGGATCTGGAGGGCCTGCTTGGGGGTGGCCTCGTCGGTGATGGGGATGGGCTGGTAGGGCGAGCCGTTCCAGCAGGGCTGCGGCGTCTTGGCGTCGCACAGCCGGACCTTCCCCTGGACTTCCTTGGGCGTCATGCCCAGGACCCCGGCGAGCTTGGTGAGGACGTCCTTGCCGTCGTCCTTCATCTTCAGCAGGTCGGTGCGCGAGGCGGAGACGACCAGCCGTGTCTCGTTGTCCGCGAGGGCCACGCCGCGGGCGTCCAGGATCGAGCCGCGGACGGCCGGCTCGACGACCTGCTGGACGTGGTTCCCCGACGCCTCCTTGGCGTAGGCCGCGCCCTCACGGATCTGGAGGTACCACAGACGCCCGCCGAGGGTGAGCAGGAGGGAGAGGACGAGGACCTGGATGACGACGAGCCGGATCTGGACCCGTGGATTCCGGCCGGTCTCGGGAATGTTGGTCACTGCGGCTGCCTCCTCCTCTCGGTGCGCGTACGGATGTGCGGGTGCGACGGTGCGTCCGGGCACGGATGTGCGGATACGGGTGATGAACGACGGGCCCACGAGCCGACGTTCCTACTGGACCGACCCGTTCGGGTGAACTTCCCTGCGTTCACAGCCGCTTGACCCCCTTGATGCGCCCGGCGCGTGCCATCCGCGCCCGGGCGGCCTTCACGCGCAGCCCGTTGCGCTGGCTGCCGATCTTCAGTCCGGTGCCGCCGGAGAGCCAGCCGGAGGAGATGTCCGTGGCCTTGGCGGCGGAGCCGGTGTCGGCGAGCGGATCGTTCTCGGCGCGCCGGGCCAGGGCCATGACCCCCGGCACGACGAAGGGGGCGAGCAGCAGGTCGTACAGGGCGGCCGTGAACAGCAGGCCGCCGAGGCCCACATGGCGGGCGGCGGTGTCCCCGACGAGGGCACCGACCCCGGCGTACAGCAGGGTGGAGCCGACCGCGGCGGCGACCACCACGGCCATCGGGCCGGTCGCGGACTTCAGCTGGCCCGTCTCGGGTTTCACCAGGCCCGCGAGGTAGCCGATGACGCACAGCACCAGGGCATAGCGCCCGGCGGCGTGGTCGGCGGGCGGGGCCAGGTCGGCGAGCAGGCCCGCGCCGAAACCGACGAGGGCGCCGCCCACGTGCCCGTACACCAGCGCGAGGCCGAGCACGGTGAGCAGCAGCAGATCGGGCACGGCGCCCGGCAGATGCAGGCGGGCGAGGACGCTGACCTGGATCACCAGGGCGACGACGACCAGGGCGGAGGAGAGCAGGATCCGGTTGACGCGCATGGGGTGACAGCTCCTACTGCTCTTGCTGGTTCTGGCCGTCCACGGGCGCCTCGGGGGACGGCGTCACGGTCACCGTCACCGTCGGCCTCGGGGTGGGCTTGGGCTTGGGCGGGAGCACCGTGTCACGCGGGTCCTTCTTCGGGGCCTCGACGACGACACCGACGATGTCGAGCTTGGTGAAGGCGGCGTAGGGCGTGACGTAGAGCGTGCGGGTCAGGCCGCCGCCGGAGGGGTCCACGCGGGAGACCACGCCGACGGGCACGCCGGGCACGAACGGCCGGTCGGCCTGGGAGCCGAAGGTGACCAGGCGGTCGCCCTTCTTCACCTCGGCCTTGCCGTTGAGGAGTTCGACGCGCAGCGGGCGGTCGCCCTGCCCCGAGGCGAAGCCGAGCTCGTCGCCGGACTCCATCCGGGTGCCGACCGTGAAGTCGGGGTCGCTGGCCAGCAGGACCGTGGCGGTGTTGGGCCCGACGGTGGTGACGCGGCCGACGAGCCCGTCCCCGTTCAGGACGGTCATGTCGCGCCTGATGCCGTCCTTGGCGCCGACGTCGATGGTGATGGTCCAGGAGAAGCCCTGTGCGGCTCCGATGGCGATGACCTCGGCGCCCTTGATGCCGTACTGGCCCTGGCCGGCGATCTTCAGCATCTTGTCGAGCTGCTTGAGGCGGCTGCGGCTGCGGTCGTCGCTGCCGAGGCGCGCCTTCAGGGCCGCGTTCTCCTGCTCCAGCGCGGCGAGCCGGTCGTGCCGCTCACCGGAGTCGCGGATGGCGGAGACCGCGTTGCCGACCGGGTCGACCGCGGCCGAGACGCCGCTCTCGATCGGGCCGAAGACCGTTGCCGCGCCCTGCCGGGCCCCGTCGACGGGCGAGTCCTCCCCACCGCGGATGTCCACCGTGATCAACGCGAACGCGATGGCGATCAGCAGCACCAGGAGCAGCCGGCTCTCTCGTGTGTCCCTCACGTGCGGCGGCCGTGCCCTTCCTCATAGGAATTCGGGAAGCCCCAGGGAAACCCGAGGGGCTGCTATGTGGGAGCTTATGCAGCTGTATCAACGATCCGCCGTACGAGAGGAGATCGTCCCGTACGGCGGAATCGAAGAGTTATGTCATCTGCGCGGCTGGGCGTCCAGCACCTGCTGGAGCGCTTCGAACTCCTCGACGCACTTTCCGGATCCGAGCGCCACGCTGTCCAGCGGGTCCTCGGCGATGTGGATCGGCATGCCGGTCTCCCGGCGCAGCCGCTCGTCGAGACCGCGCAGCAGCGCTCCGCCGCCGGTCAGAACGATTCCTCGGTCCATGATGTCGCCGGACAGCTCCGGCGGACACTTGTCGAGGGTCGTCTTGACGGCGTCGACGATCGCGTTGACCGGCTCCTCGATCGCCTTGCGGACTTCGGCGGCGGAGATGACGACGGTCTTCGGCAGCCCGGAGACGAGGTCCCGGCCGCGGATTTCGGTGTGCTCGTCGGTGTCGAGGTCGTACGCCGAACCGATCGTGATCTTGATCTGCTCGGCCGTGCGCTCACCCAGCAGGAGGGAGTACTCCTTCTTGATGTGCTGGATGATCGCGTTGTCCAGTTCGTCGCCCGCGACACGGATGGACTGGGCGGTGACGATGCCGCCGAGGGAGATGACCGCGACCTCCGTGGTGCCGCCGCCGATGTCGACCACCATGTTGCCCGTGGCCTCGTGGACCGGCAGGCCGGAGCCGATGGCCGCGGCCATGGGCTCCTCGATGATGTGCACCTGACGGGCGCCGGCCTGGGACGACGCCTCGATGACGGCGCGGCGCTCGACGCCCGTGATGCCCGAGGGCACACAGACGACGACCCGCGGACGAGCCAGATACCGCCGCTTGTGGATCTTCAGAATGAAGTAACGGAGCATCCGCTCGGTGATCTCGAAGTCGGCGATCACGCCGTCCTTCAGCGGACGCACGGCAACGATGTTGCCGGGCGTGCGCCCGATCATCTTCTTCGCTTCGGCGCCGACCGCGAGGATGCCACCGGTGTTGGTGTTGATCGCGACGACGGACGGCTCGTTGAGTACGATCCCGCGACCCCTGACGTACACCAGCGTGTTGGCGGTCCCGAGGTCGACAGCCATGTCACGGCCGATGAACGACATTGAGTTCCCCATCAGGATTCGTCTGGCCTTCCCACTGGCTTTTGAGGGCTTTTCAGGTAGGCAAAGGTGGGTGCTGTGACGTGAAGGCTTCCATCGTAGACGCGCCTTCGCGAACACTGCGGGAGGGTCTCCGCCATTGTCAGCAGATGCCGTCCGCATTCGCTTCTGGAGACGGGCGTTCGGGGACCATCGTTCCCTCGATCGCCACGCATATGCCGCAAAGTCCGGGGGCCTGGGGCCCCCGGCCTGCCGAATGTGCTGGTGAGGTGCGGGGGCTACGCCCGGCCGGGGAAGAAAATCTTCACCTCGCGCTCGGCGGACTCCTCGGAGTCGGAGGCGTGAATCAGGTTCTCCCGGACGATGACGCCGAAGTCGCCGCGGATGGAGCCGGGGGCGGCGGCGATCGGGTCGGTCGGGCCGGCGAGCGCGCGCACACCCTCGATGACCCGCTCGCCCTCGACGATCAGCGCCACGACCGGCCCGGAGGCCATGAACTCCACCAGCGGCTCGTAGAAGGGCTTGCCCTTGTGCTCGCCGTAGTGCTGCTCCAGCGTGTCCTGGTCCAGCGTGCGCAGCTCCAGCGCGGTGATCGTCCAGCCCGCCTTGCGCTCGATGCGGCTGATGATCTCGCCGGTCAGGCCGCGACGGACGGCGTCGGGCTTGAGGAGGACGAGGGTGCGCTGGCTCACGACGGGCTCCTTGTACGTAAAGGTTTAGCGGTGGGACGAGGTTACCCGGCGTGTCGGGGCGCCTGTTACGCAGCGTCAGGTGTGGAGGAGCCCGCCTGGGCCGCGAATCTCGCCTTCGCCTCGTCCACCTTCCGGCCGTAGTGCACCGACGCCCACCACAGGGCCGCGAAGATCGCCCCCAGGAAGAACATGCTCGGGACGACGAACCCCGACGCGATGAGCGCGATCTGCAGCGCCCAGCCGAGGACGACCCCGCCCGGGCGGGTCACCAGGCCGCACAGCACCAGACACAGGAACATCGCGATGCCGCTGACCGTCCACACTGTCGCCATGGACAGGTCAGGGTCCTTCATGGCGACCAGACCGGCGAACCCGATGACGAAGAACTCGCCGATCAGCGTCGAAGAACAGAGCGTGCGCACGGGACTCAGCCCCTCCCCAGGAGCAGTCGGGCCTCGCCGACGGTGATGACCGAACCGGTGACGAGCACACCGCCGCCGGCGAACTCGCCCTCCTCCTCGGCCAGCGTGATGGCGGCCTCCAGCGCGTCGGGCAGCCGCGGCTCGACCTGGACGCGCTCCTCGCCGAACACCTCCACGGCGATCCCGGCGAGCTCGTCGGCGTCCATCGCGCGGTGGCTGGAGTTCTGCGTGATCACGACCTCGGCGAACACCGGCTCGAAGGCCTCCAGCAGCCCCCGGACGTTCTTGTCGCCGCTCGCGCCGACCACGCCGATGAGGCGGCTGAACTGGAACGCCTCCCCGATCGCCTCGGCCGCCGCCCGGGCACCCGCCGGGTTGTGGGCGGCGTCAAGCACGACCGTCGGCGACCGGCGCACGACCTCCAGCCGGCCCGGCGAGGCCACGGCGGCGAAGGCCTTGCGGACGGTGTCCGGATCCAGCGCGTCGGCCCGCTGCGCACCGACGCCGAAGAACGCCTCGACGGCGGCGAGCGCCACGGCGGCGTTGTGCGCCTGGTGCGCGCCGTGCAGCGGCAGGTACACCTCGGGGTACTCACCGCCGAGCCCGCGCAGCGTCACCAGCTGCCCGCCGACGGCCACCTGCCGCTCGACGACACCGAACTCCAGCCCTTCCCGGGCCACGGTCGCGTCCACCTCGACGGCCTTCTTCAGCAGCACCTGCGCCGCGTCGACCGGCTGCTGCGCCATGATGACCGTCGCACCCTGCTTGATGATGCCGGCCTTCTCCGTGGCGATCTCGGCGTGCGTGGTGCCGAGCCGGTCGGTGTGGTCGAGGTCTATGGGCGTGACGACGGCGACGTCACCGTCGATCACGTTCGTGGCGTCCCAGGAGCCGCCCATGCCGACCTCGACGACGGCGACGTCCGCGGGGGCGTCGGCGAACGCCGCGTACGCCATGCCGGTGAGCACCTCGAAGAAGGACAGCCGGTATTCCTGGGAGGCGTCGACCATCTCCACGTACGGCTTGATGTCCTGGTACGTCTCGATGAACCGCTCGGGTGAGATGGGGGCGCCGTCGAGGCTGATGCGCTCGGTGATCGACTGCACGTGCGGCGAGGTGTAGCGGCCGGTGCGCAGCTCGAAGGCGCCGAGCAGGGCCTCGATCATGCGGGCCGTGGAGGTCTTGCCGTTCGTGCCCGTGATGTGGATCGACGGGTACGACCGCTGCGGCTCCCCCAGCACGTCCATCAGCGCGGCGATACGGCTGACGGAGGGCTCCAGCTTCGTCTCGCCCCAACGGGTGGCGAGCTCGGTCTCGACCTCGCGCAGGGCCTTGTCGACCTCGGGGTCGGCGGGGCGCGTGGGGATGTCGGCGTCGGGCGGGCCGCCCTGGGTGCGCAGGGTTCGGCTGCCGGCCTCGATGACCGCGAGGTCGGGGTCGCGGGTGGTCTCCTCCGCGATGATCTCGTCGAAGGCGTTGAGGGGATCGGGCTGGTCGTCGGCGTTGTGGTCTGGAGGGAGCTCGCTCACGGGGCCCAGTCTACGGAGGGGCAGTGACATCGGTCGGGGGTGGTTTGTGTCGTCGTGTGTGTGCGGGTCGTCCGTGGCTCGTCGCGCAGTCCCCGCGCCCCTCGGAAGCACGTACGTGGAGGCCCCGGCGCTGAGCAGCACCGGGGCCTCCACGACCGTACGGACCCTTACGCCTGCGGCAGCCTCTCCAGCTGCGCCTGGATGCGGGCGATGTCCTCCTCCGCCTTTGCCAGGCGGGTGCGGATCTTGTCCACGACGTGGTCGGGGGCCTTCGCCAGGAACGCCTCGTTGCCGAGCTTGGCGTTCGCCTGGGCCTTCTCCTTCTCGGCCGCCGCCAGGTCCTTGGCCAGGCGCTTGCGCTCCGCCGCCACGTCGATCGTGCCGGAGAGGTCGAGGGCGACCTCCGCGCCGGCGACCGGGAGGGTGGCCGTGGCCGTGAAGGCCTCACCCTCCGGCTGGAGCCGGAGCAGCTGGCGGATGGCGGCCTCGTGGGGCGCGAACCGCGTGCCGTCCAGGGTCAGCCGGGCCGGGACCCGCTGGCCGGGCTGGAGGCCCTGGTCGGCGCGGAAGCGGCGGACCTCGGTGATGACCGACTGGAGGGACTCGATCTCGCGCTCGGCGTCGGCGTCCCGGAAGCCACTGTCCTTCGGCCAGTCGGCGATGACGACCGACTCGCCGCCGGTGAGCGTGGTCCACAGGGTCTCGGTGACGAACGGGACCACCGGGTGCAGCAGCTTCAGCGTGACGTCGAGGACCTCACCGAGGACGCGCTGGGAGACCTCGGCTGCCTCGCCGCCCGCCTGGAACGTCGTCTTGGACAGCTCGACGTACCAGTCGAAGACCTCGTCCCACGCGAAGTGGAACAGGGCGTCGGAGAGCTTCGCGAACTGGTAGTCCTCGTAGAACGCGTCGACCTCGGCGACCACCGAGTTGAGGCGGGACAGGATCCAGCGGTCGGTCGCCGACATCTTCGAGACGTCCGGCAGCGGTCCCTCGATCGTCGCGCCGTTCATCATCGCGAAGCGCGTCGCGTTCCAGATCTTGTTGGCGAAGTTCCGGGAGCCTTGGACCCAGTCCTCGCCGATCGGGACGTCGACGCCGGGGTTCGCACCACGAGCGAGCGTGAACCTCAGCGCGTCACTGCCGTACTTGTCCATCCAGTCCAGCGGGTTGACCGCGTTGCCGAAGGACTTCGACATCTTCTTGCCGAACTGGTCGCGGACCATGCCGTGCAGGGCGATGGTGTGGAACGGCGGGGTGCCGTCCATCGCGTACAGGCCGAACATCATCATCCGGGCGACCCAGAAGAAGAGGATGTCGTAGCCGGTGACCAGGACCGAGTTCGGGTAGAACTTCGCGAGCGACTCGGTCTGTTCGGGCCAGCCGAGGGTGGAGAACGGCCACAGGCCCGAGGAGAACCAGGTGTCGAGGACGTCGGTGTCCTGACGCCAGCCCTCGGCCTCGGTGCCGGGCGCCTCCTCGTCGGGGCCGACGCAGACGACCTCGCCGTTCGGGCCGTACCAGACCGGGATGCGGTGGCCCCACCACAACTGCCGCGAGATGCACCAGTCGTGGAGGTTGTCGACCCAGTCGAAGTAGCGCTTCTCCATCTCCTGCGGGTGGATCTTGACGCGCCCGTCACGGACGGCGTCACCGGCGGCCTTCGCGAGCGGCCCGACCTTGACCCACCACTGCATGGACAGGCGCGGCTCGATCGTCGTCTTGCAGCGCGAGCAGTGGCCGACGGAGTGGACGTACGGCCGCTTCTCCGCCACGATCCGGCCCTCGGCGCGCAGCGCGGCGACGATCGCCGAGCGGGCCTCCAGGCGATCCAGGCCCTGGAAGGGGCCGTGGGCGGTGATGACCGCGTGCTCGTCCATGACCGTCAGGGCCGGGAGGTCGTGGCGCTGGCCGATCTCGAAGTCGTTCGGGTCGTGCGCCGGGGTCACCTTGACGGCGCCCGTGCCGAACTCCGGGTCGACGTGCTCGTCCGCGACGACCGGGATGGAGCGGTCGGTCAGCGGCAGCTTGACCAGCTTGCCGATCAGGTGCTTGTACCGCTCGTCCTCGGGGTGGACGGCGACGGCCGTGTCACCGAGCATCGTCTCGGCGCGGGTGGTGGCGACGACGATGGTGTCGTCCCCGTCGCCGTACTTCATGGAGACGAGCTCGCCGTCGTCGTCCTGGTACTCGACCTCGATGTCCGAGATGGCCGTCAGACAGCGCGGGCACCAGTTGATGATGCGCTCGGCGCGGTAGATCAGCTCGTCGTCGTAGAGGCGCTTGAAGATGGTCTGGACGGCCTGGGACAGGCCCTCGTCCATCGTGAAGCGCTCGCGCGACCAGGCGACACCGTCGCCCAACCGCCGCATCTGGCCGCTGATCTGGCCGCCGGACTCGCCCTTCCACTGCCAGACGCGCTCGACGAACGTCTCACGGCCCAGGTCGTGGCGGGACTTGCCCTCCTTGGCGAGCTCCCGCTCGACGACGTTCTGCGTGGCGATGCCGGCATGGTCCATGCCGGGCTGCCACAGCGTCTCGTAGCCCTGCATGCGCTTGCGGCGCGTCAGGGCGTCGATGAGCGTGTGCTCGAAGGCGTGCCCCAGGTGGAGCGAGCCCGTGACGTTCGGCGGCGGGATGACGATGGTGTACGGCGGCTTCTGGCTCTTCTCGTCCGCCTCGAAGTAACCCCGCTCTACCCAGCGCTCGTACAGCGGCCCCTCCACGTCGGCCGGCGCGTACTGGGTCGGCAGGTCGGTGCTGGGCGCTGGTGGCTGCTGCTGAGCGTTCTCGGTCACGGGGGTCAGTTTAGAGGTGTCACCGGCTCGTACCGAAACGCGTTTGCTTCGTAACGGTGGGGGCCCCGATGCCATGCACACGGCGGGTCTGCGCCAGGATGTCCGGAACACATAAGCATCTGGAGGGGAACCCAGAACATGAGCTACAACCAGCCGGGCCCGTACGGCGGGCAGCCCCAGCAGCCCGGTCCGTACGGTCAGCCCGGCCCGTACGGTCAGCCGCCGCAGGCTCCCCAGCCCGGCTACGGCTACCCCCAGCAGGCCCCTCCGCCCCAGCCCGGCTACGGCTACCCGCAGCAGCCCCCGCAGGGCGTCCCGCCCCAGCAGGCGCCGTACGGCCAGCAGCCCCCGTACGGCCAGCAGCCGCAGCCGCCCTACGGCCAGGCCCCGTACGGCGTCCCCCAGCCTCCCGCCCCGGGCGGCGGCAAGAAGAAGACCGGCCTCATCATCGGCGCGGTCGCGGTCGTGGCGGCGATCGGCGTGGGCGCGTACTTCGTGATCGGCGGGGGCGGCGGAGCGGGCGCCCTGGAGGACGACGGCCCGCACAAGCTGGCGACTCCGGCGAAGGTGCTGAGCGAGTACAACCGCATCTCGAAGGACGGGGCGACCGCAGGCGACGACTCCACCAAGGAACTGGAGAAGAGCGGCGTCAAGAACGGCAAGTCGGTTCTGGGCACCTACTCCACGGTGGACCCCACCACGTACGACCCCACGGACCCGTCCTCGGCCGCCGAGATGGCCACGGCCAAGAGCGTCAACTTCTTCGGTGTCTACGGCGAGGTCTCCGACCCGGAGGCGTCCCTGGACACCTTCTTCGCCAACTTCAAGAAGTCCGCCGAGAAGGACTCCTCCAGCAGCAGCGGCGGCAAGACCGAGCTGATCGGCGAGCCGGAGGAGGCGGACCTCGACGGCGCGGTCATGAAGTGCCAGGCGGTCAAGGGCCCGAACGTCATGACCAAGAAGGAGCAGACCAACTGGTTCTGCGCCTGGGCCGACTACAGCACCATCGCGGTGGTCTCCTCGGGTACCGCCGCCGGGGACACGTCCAAGGACACCGCCGTCGACGTCACCACCAAGATCCGCCCGGAGATCCGCGTCAAGGTCTGACGACTCCGAAGGCACAAAGAGGAAGGGCCCCGGTCGATGACCGGGGCCCTTCCCTTCACGTCTGTGTCACGCCGTCTTCTGCTCGCCCGGCCCGCGTCCCCGCGCATCCCGCGGAATCAGGGTCGGATTGACGTTCGACTGGACGACGTCCGCCGTGATGACGACCCGGGCCACGTCCTTGCGGGACGGGACCTCGTACATCACGCCCTGGAGGACTTCCTCCATGATGGCGCGCAGGCCGCGCGCGCCGGTCTGGCGGAGGATGGCCTGGTCGGCGATGGCTTCGAGGGCCTCGCGCTCGAAGTCCAGCTCCACCCCGTCGAGTTCGAAGAGGCGCTCGTACTGCTTGACGAGCGCGTTGCGCGGCTCGACGAGGATCTGCAGCAGGGCCTCGCGGTCGAGGTTGTGGACCGAGGTGATGACCGGGAGGCGGCCGATGAACTCGGGGATCATGCCGAACTTGACCAGGTCCTCCGGCATGACCTCCTGGAACTGGTCCTTGGACTCCATCTCGCGCTTGGAGCGGATCTGCGCGCCGAAGCCGATGCCCTTGGCACCCGCCCGGGACTCGATGATCTTCTCCAGCCCGGAGAAGGCACCGCCCACGATGAACAGCACGTTCGTCGTGTCGATCTGGATGAACTCCTGGTGGGGGTGCTTGCGGCCGCCCTGCGGCGGGACCGAGGCCGTGGTGCCCTCCAGGATCTTCAGCAGGGCCTGCTGCACGCCCTCGCCCGAGACGTCGCGCGTGATCGAGGGGTTTTCACTCTTCCGCGCGACCTTGTCGATCTCGTCGATGTAGATGATCCCGGTCTCGGCCTTCTTGACGTCGTAGTCGGCCGCCTGGATCAGCTTGAGCAGGATGTTCTCGACGTCCTCGCCGACGTAACCGGCCTCCGTGAGGGCCGTGGCGTCGGCGATCGCGAAGGGGACGTTCAGCATGCGCGCGAGGGTCTGCGCGAGGAGGGTCTTGCCGGAGCCGGTGGGGCCGAGGAGCAGGATGTTGGACTTCGCCAACTCGATGGCGTCGTCACGGCCGTTCGCCCCACCGTTCTCGCCGGCCTGGACGCGCTTGTAGTGGTTGTACACCGCTACGGACAGGGCCTTCTTGGCAGCCTCCTGGCCGACCACGTAGCCCTCGAGGAACTCGTAGATCTCGCGGGGCTTCGGGAGTTCCTCCCAGCGGACCTCGCTGGTCTCCGCCAGCTCTTCCTCGATGATCTCGTTGCAGAGGTCGATGCACTCGTCGCAGATGTACACACCGGGCCCTGCGATGAGCTTCTTGACCTGCTTCTGGCTCTTGCCGCAGAACGAGCACTTGAGCAGATCGCCGCCGTCACCGATGCGTGCCACGGTGTGCTTCCCCTTCGCCTGGGAGACTCCTGGACGTCGACGTCCAGCGGACTCCTGGTGCTGCCTTATGTCCGACGGTACCTTGCCGGGCCACCCGTCCGGCCCCCCTTGGCGCGGTTCGCTTTGACGTGAACCGAGCCAAACCATGCCAAGGGGCGGCAGACGATACAGCCTCTCGCCTCAGCGCAGGCTCGAGTTGTCCATCTTCCGGGTGCTGATGACCTGGTCGATCAGGCCGTAGCTCAGCGCGTCCTCGGCCGTGAGGATCTTGTCGCGCTCGATGTCCTCGCGGATCTTCTCGACCGGCGTGGTGGAGTGCTTGGCCAGCATCTCCTCCAGCTGCGAGCGCATCCGGAGGATCTCGTTGGCGGCGATCTCCAGGTCGGACACCTGACCGCGGCCGGTCTCGCTGTACGGCTGGTGGATCAGCACGCGCGCGTTCGGCAGGGCCATGCGCTTGCCCGGCGTCCCGGCGGCGAGCAGGACGGCGGCGGCGGAGGCGGCCTGGCCCATGCAGACCGTCTGGACGTCCGGCTTCACGTACTGCATCGTGTCGTAGATCGCCGTGAGCGCCGTGAAGGAGCCGCCGGGGCTGTTGATGTAGACCGAGATGTCACGGTCGGGGTCCATCGACTCCAGGCACAGCAGCTGCGCCATGACGTCGTTGGCGGAGGCGTCGTCGATCTGGACGCCGAGGAAGATCACGCGCTCCTCGAAGAGCTTCGCGTACGGGTCGTACTCGCGGATGCCCTGGGAGGTGCGCTCGACGAAGCGGGGAATGATGTAGCGGGACTCGGCCTGCGGGCCGGTGTAGCGGCCCTGCGAGGCGCTCATGTCCTGCACGGCGTGCATACGGTCGTAGATCCCACTGCCGGGGAACTGGTTCACGGTGTCTCCTGAAATGGGCTGAGGCGGTCGGCTGGGGCTGGCTGGGGTCGCTGGGGCCCGGGGAGGGCTCCGCGGGCCTCACGGGGCCCCACAGGCCCCGTGGGGCCCGCTCAGGCCCCGGTGCCGCCGCCGCCCGGCATACCGGCGGCCGTGGGCATGACGTCGTCGATGAGGCCGTACTCCTTGGCCTCGAAGGCGTCGAACCAGCGGTCGCGGTCCGAGTCGCGGGTGATCTGCTCGACCGACTGGCCGGTGTGCTGCGAGGTCAGCTCGGCCATGCGCTTCTTGGTGTGCAGCAGCCGCTCGGCGTGGATCTTGATGTCCGAGGCCGAGCCGGCCAGGCCGGCGGAGGGCTGGTGGATCAGGATCTCGGCGTTCGGCAGCGCGAAGCGCTTGCCGGGGGTGCCCGCGCTGAGCAGGAACTGGCCCATCGAGGCCGCGAGACCCATGGCGATGGTCACCACGTCGTTCTTGATGTACTGCATGGTGTCGTAGATCGCCATACCGGCCGTGATGGAACCGCCGGGGCTGTTGATGTACAGGTAGATGTCCTTGTCCGGCTCGGCGGCAAGGAGCAGCAGCTGCGCGGTGATCTTGTTCGCGATGTCGTCGTCGACCGGCTGGCCGAGGAAGATGATCCGCTCGTTGAGCAGCCGGTTGTAGACCTGGTCGCCGAGGCCGCCACCGATAGAGGGCTCGCCGGCGGCTGAGGGCATCAGATTCGTCACGTATCCACCTGCTCGTCTTACGACGGCGCCGGGCCGTCTCACGTTTCCCTAGGGGCTAGGAGCCGTTCGGGGACTCCACTGCCCTCGTATTCATGGACCCTAACGCGCGGGTCCCTTCGGGGAATCCCGGAGATGGGAGTGTTCGCCGGGGGCGTAGCGCGGTGGGCTCCGCCGGGGCGCCGTGCGGTCTCGTCGTGGGTGGTGCGGAAATCGCCCGACCGCGGGCGGGTGCGGGCTTGTCGCGCAGTTCCCCGCGCCCCTGGAGTGCGCTTGCCCCCCTGGGTGGCGAGAAGGCCCTGGGGCATGCCCCAGGGCCTTCTTCACGGACTCACCGCTGCCGGGGCTCAGCCCTCGGTCTTCTCCTCGGCGGAGGCCTCCGTGGCCTCGGCCTCGGCGGACTCGGTCTCGGCGGTCCCGGTCTCGTCCTCTTCGTCGTCGAGGTCGATGACCTCGCCGTTGGTGTCCTTGACCGTGGCCTTCTCGACCACGACGGCCAGGGCCTTGCCGCGGGCGACCTCGCCGACCAGGAGCGGAACCTGGCCGCCCTCGACGACCGCCTGGGCGAACTGGTCGGGGGACATGCCGGAGGAGGCCGCACGGCGCATGAGGTGCTCGGTGAGCTCCTCCTGGTTGACGTTCAGCTTCTCCTGCTTGACGAGCTCGTCGAGCACGAACTGGGTCTTGATGCCCTTGACCGCGGCTTCCTTGGTCTCGGCGTCGAACTCCTCCTCGCTCTTGCCCTGGATCTCCAGGTACTTCGGGAGGTCGAGGCCCATCTGGCCCAGCTGGTGGTGCTCGAGGTTGTGCTTGCGGGTGTTGATCTCGTCCTCGAGCAGCTTCTCGGGGACCGGGACCTCGACCAGGTCGAGCAGCTTCTCCAGGACGCGCTCCTGGGCCTGCGTGGCCTGGTCGTACTGCTTCATGTTCTCGAGGCGCTTGCGGCTGTCCGCGCGCAGCTCCTCGATGGTGTCGAACTCAGAGGCGAGCTGAGCGAACTCGTCGTCCAGCTCGGGCAGTTCACGCTTGGCGACCTGGGTGACCTTGACGGTGACCTCGGCCTCCTTGCCGGCGGCGGAGCCGCCCTTGAGCTCGGAGGTGAAGGTGGCCTCGCCACCGGCCTCCAGGCCCTTCACGGCGTCGTCGATGCCTTCCAGCAGCTCACCGGAGCCGATGGTGTAGGAGACGCCGTCGGCGACGCCGTCCTCCAGGACCTCGCCGTCGACCTTGGCCTGCAGGTCGATCGTCACGACGTCGCCGTCCTCGGCGGCACGCTCGACCGGGGCGGTGGAGGCGAAGCGCTCGCGCAGCTCCTCGACGGCCTTGTCGACGTCCTCGTCGGTGACCTCGACCGCGTCGACCTCGACCTCGATGCCGGAGAAGTCCGGGATCTCGATGGCCGGGCGGATGTCGACCTCGGCGGTGAAGTTCAGCGTCTCGCCGTCCTTCAGCTCCGTGATGTCGACCTCGGGCTGGCCCAGCACGCTGAGCTCGGCCTCGTTGACCGCGTCGGTGTAGAACTTGGGAAGCGCGTCGTTGACCGCCTCCTCCAGAACCGCACCGCGGCCGAACCGCTGGTCGATGACCCGGGCCGGGACCTTGCCCTTGCGGAAGCCCTTCACCGTGACCTGCTGGTTGATCTTCTTGTACGCCGCGTCGAGGCTGTCCTTGAGCTCCTCGAAGGGCACCTCGACAGTCAGCCGAACCCGGGTCGGGTTCAGGGTCTCCACGGCGCTCTTCACGGTTCGGTCTCCTTGTGGCTGACTTCTTGGTTTCTGCCGGGGCCAGAACGGCCCGGCGGATTTCGCCGCCCGGAGACTTCAGACGCTGAGACACACGGGCGTGCAGCTTGCATAGTAACGGCAGCGCCTACACCGCCCAAAAGGCGATCACGCGAATGATCGGATGGGCGATCACGCGAATGATCGGGTGGCTGGTCGGGGTGGCGGGATTTGAACCCACGGCCTTCCGCTCCCAAAGCGGACGCGCTACCAAGCTGCGCCACACCCCGTCTGGTGCGACACGTAGGGTACATGCCGACGAGCGGTGCGGCGGCCGCTTTTCCACAGGGTCCGTGCCGCGTCGGCTCCGGCGGGAATGCGGTGTGCGACCGAGGGGGCCGACCCGCTACGATGCCTTCAGTGCCGCGGTCACCCGACCTGCGGCGCGTGCTGTGCGGGCGTAGCTCAATGGTAGAGCCCTAGTCTTCCAAACTAGCTACGCGGGTTCGATTCCCGTCGCCCGCTCCATACGGCTCAGGGCCAGGTCAGAGGATCATTCCTCCGCCTGGCCCTGATCGTTTCCCGGCCGGGGATCGTTCCTGTGTCAGGCCCGCTGATTCAGAGGGTCCGGACGTCCAGGGTGTAGACGGAGCGGTCGCCGTACGGGATGTACAGGGCGTCCCCGACCAGGGTGAGGGGGGCGCCGGAGGTGTTGTCGGGATCGCCGCTGTCGTCGCGGCCGTCGCGGGTGCCTTCGATCCTGCCGGTGGAGACGTTCAGGGCGGCCACCCGGCCACTGGGGGACGCGAAGTAGACGTGCGTGGCGGAGGCGGCCGGCGGGCCCTGCTGCTCCACGCTGGAATTGCTGTCCCAGAGGGTCCGGCCCGTGCGGGGCGAGACCGCGCTGACGCCGCCGCTGCCCCGGGTGAAGTAGACGGTTCCGCGCCGGAGGTACGCGCCGGACGCCTCGGCCTGCTTGCCGGAGACCCGCACGGCGGTGAGCTCGCGCGAGGAGACGTCGAGCAGGGTCAGGCCCTTGCCGGGCGAGTACGTGTTCGACAGCACCAGGCTGTCGCCGTCCCGGCCGAGCAGGTCCTGGGCGCCCTTCGCCTCGACCGACCAGCGGAGCTTGCCGTCGGACGTGCCGATCTCGGACACGGTGGTCCTGGCGGTGCCCTGCTCCCACCTGCCGGTGGTGCAGATCAGGTAGGCGCGTTCGGCCGCGGCGCGCAGCAGGCAGTTGTCCGCGCCCTGCGGCTCGGGGCGCTTCCAGCGGATTTCGCCCGTGCCGCTGTCGAGCAGGGCGTACTGCTCTCCCTGGGCGCCGTAGGACGTGACGACGCCTTCGGGGACGGCGACGGCGCCTCCCTGTTCGCCGTCGGGGGCGCTCGCCATCTGGCCGTCGGCCGTCTCGGTCCGCCACAGCACCTTTCCGGTGCCGGCGGCCAGGGCGGAGACCGTGTAGGTGAACAGCGGCCCGGCTCCGTCCGCCATCTCCCTCTCGTCCACCTGGTACGCGTAGACGCGGCCGCGGCCCGTGCCGATGATCGAGCCCTGGTCGCTGGTCAGGGTCCGCGGTGCGGTGGCGTCCACCGGCCGGGTCCAGGTGTTGCGGCCCCCGGCCAGGTCGAAGCGGGTCGCCATGACCTGGGCACCGGCGCAGAGCAGGGACGTGTCCACCACGGCGCAGTTCTGGAAGGACTCGCGGCCCATGCCACTGCCGATGTCCTTCGGGACCTTCGCCCTGGCGGCCCACGGTTTCCAGCCGTCGGGGAGGTCGGCCGCCCTGGCGGTGGAGGAGGGCGGGCGGTCGTTGTCGCGGATCAGGGTGACGGTGGTGGTGACGATCGCGGCGAGTGCCACGGCCGCTGCGGCCGAGATCAGCAGCAGCCCGTGTCTGCGGCGGCTACGGGTGCGCTCCGTTCCGGGCCCGGGTGCGCCGTCCGGGTCCCGTGGCGGCCGGCGCTGTTCCGTCGGGGTGCTGTCGGGTTGGGGGCGCCGCGCCTCGTGCCGCTCGGCGCCGGGCTCGCCGTCCGCCTCCTCGGGCAGCGCGTGGGACGTTTCACCCCGCCCGGTGCGGGCCGCGTCGGGCCATGCCGTGCCGGCCGGCTCGGTCGGCCGGGCGCCCGGCCACGGACGTACGGGGCGCGGCGCGCGGGTGCCGGGTACGAGGAGCGGACCGGGGGTGCCGCCGTCGCGGAGCAGCGTGAACAGTTCGTCCGCGGCGGGGCGGTCCTTGGGGTGCTTCTCCAGGCAGAGACGGATGAAGGGGAGCAGTTCGGCGGGGACGCCGGTGAGGTCCGGTTCTCCCTCGACGACCCGCAGGGCCGTTTCGTAGGGGCTCGGGCTGTCGAACGGGCCGCGGCAGGTGGCGGCGTGGGTGAGGACCGAGCCGAGGGAGAACATGTCGGCGGCCGGGCCGACGTCCTGCGGGGAGGCGAACTGCTCCGGGGACATGAAGGGCGGCGTGCCCATCACGCGGCCGGTCTGGGTGAGGACGTCGGAGGCGGCGTGGTCGGCGGCGCGGGAGATGCCGAAGTCGATGACGCGCGGGCCGTCCTCGGCGAGCATCACGTTGGCCGGCTTCAGGTCGCGGTGGACGACTCCGGCACGGTGGATGTCGCGCAGGGCCTCGGCGAGGCCGGCGGCCAGGCCGCGCAGGCGGGGCAGCGGGAGCGGGCCGTGCTCGCGGACGTGCGTGCCGAGGTCCGCCCCCGGGATGTAGAGCGTGGCCATCCAGGGGTGCGGGGCGTCGGCGTCGGCGTCCACGACGGGGGCGGTGAAGGCGCCGCTGACCCGGCGGGCGGCGGCGACCTCGCGGCGGAAGCGGGTGCGGAACTCGTCGTCGTCGGCGTACTGGCTGTGCACGACCTTGATCGCGAGGCGTCGGCCGGAGGCGGAGCGGGCCAGGTAGACCACGCCCATGCCGCCGGATCCGAGGCGGTCCTCGGTGCGGTAGCCGCCGACCTCCGCCGGGTCAGAGTCGCGCAGCGCCATCCCTGTACGTTCCCCCCGTCACGCACCGTCCTGTGGTCGGGGCGAGCGTAACCGCCCCTGCGCCGGGCCCGAAGCGCGGGGCGCGGGAGGGGGCGTCGGCGTCCCGGTCAGAAGCTGATGGAGTTGATGGTCTGCGCTATCGAGTTGAGGAACCGCTGGATGTCGTCGGCCATGCCGGTCGAGGCGAGGAAGAAGCCGAACAGGACCGCCACGATCGCCGGCCCTGCCTTGAGGGATCCCCCTCTCAGCAACACCACAAGGATGATCGCCAACAGCAGCACCACAGACAGTGAAATGGCCACAACTGATCACACACCCTCGGTCGGTCCGCTCTCCCGGCCCGGGGACGCGACCCCGCGCACCCCCGCCAGAACCATCGTGCCACCAACACGGCCGGGCTATGCGGCCGGTGACGCATCGACCACACACGTGTCGCACTCAGCCACGCGGGGACGTTTGTGTGCAAGGTCTCAACGGCGAAGAGTCGCACGGCAATTCGACGAGCCACCCGCACAGGGAATTCGGCCGTATCGTTTCCGTCTCCACACAACGTGTTCGCAGCTAATGCGAATTGCCACCACAAGCCCCTCAACGGACGTTCGAGCAGGGGCCCGAAGAGGGCTGAAGCGGACATTCCGCTGGAGTCGCCTGCTGGTCTTATGCGTCGCTTAGTCCGGAAGTATCATGACAAGCAGGACCCAGGCGGTGCACACAATCCGCCCTCGGATGATGTGTCGGCCATCACTCCGGCAGTGACGTCAACCACCCGTAATCCGGGGTACCCGCAGCGAATAGCCAGGAATCACTTCCGGCGTTTTACGAATAGCTGTTGGGAACGCTAGGGTGCCTCAGATGTTCCACGCTGCCTCGTCCCCCGCACGCGCAGCGAGGTCCCGGATCGTCTCCCCGAGCTCCTGGTGGGAGGGTCTGTGACGAACTCGCTGCGACCGAACGGCGACCGCAGGGCGCCACTTCCCCCGGCACAGTCACCGGCCGACGGAGTGCCGAGCCCCCGCTCGCCGCACAGCACGCAGAAGAAGCAGAACGGCAAGCAGCGCGACGCGTTCTTCGACAACGCGAAGTACCTCGCGATCGTGCTGGTGGCCATGGGTCACGCCTGGGAGCCGCTCAAGGGCGACAGCCGGATACTGGAGGCGGCGTACCAGGTCGTCTACGCGTTCCACATGCCGGCGTTCATCCTCATCTCCGGCTACTTCTCCCGCAGTTTCGACATGCGGCCCGACCGGCTGAAGCGCCTGATCACCGGCGTGGCCGTGCCCTACATCATCTTCGAGACGGCCTATCCGCTCTTCAAGCGGGTCATCGACAACGACCCGCACCAGGAGATCAGCCTCCTGGATCCCTGGTACCTGACCTGGTTCCTGGTCGCGCTGTTCATCTGGCGTCTGACCACTCCCATCTGGAACCTGGTGCGCTGGCCGCTGCCGCTGGCGCTGGGTCTCGCCATGCTGGCGACCGTCACCCCGGAGATCGGTGACGACCTGGACCTCCAGCGCGTCCTGCAGTTCCTGCCGTTCTTCGTGCTGGGCCTGGTGATGAAGCCCGAGCACTTCCACATGGTGCGCCGCCGTTCGGTGCGGATCGCCTCGGTGCCGCTGTTCGCCGTCGCGCTGGCCTTCAGCTGGTGGGCGGTGCCGCGTATGAACACCGCGTGGTTCTACCACCGTGACGCCGCGCAGGAGCTGGGCGCCCCGTGGTGGACCGGCCCCGTCATGGTGCTCGCGATGTTCGGCTGCTCCCTGGTGCTGACGGCCTGCTTCTTCGCCTGGGTGCCGCGCCGCCAGATGTGGTTCACCGCCCTCGGCGCCGGCACGCTCTACGGCTACCTGCTGCACGGCTTCCTGGTGAAGGCCGGCGACTACCAGGGCTGGTTCGAGGCGTCCTGGCTGCACCACCCGGCCGGTGAGATCCTCGTGACCGCCCTCGCGGCCGCCGTCGTGACGGTGCTGTGCACCAAGCCGGTGCAGCGCATGTTCCGGTTCGCGATGGAGCCGAAGATGGACTGGGCCTTCAAGAAGGACGCCGCCGAACTCGCCCGCGAACGCCAGGGCGCCGAGCGGCGCGAGCGCGAGCCCGAGAAGGTCAACGCCTGACCCTCACAACGCAATTCATCCGACGAGACCGAGAAGTGCGCGCATCCGTGCGTACTTCTCGGTCAGTCGTTTCCGGGTCGCCGCGTCGAGGACCGCGAGACGGGCAGGGTCCGCGTTGTGCGCCAGGTCCGACTCCTTCACCAGGAGCGCTCCGGGCGTGGCGAGGATCCGCGCGGCGTACGCCTCCGGCGGCTCCCCCGCCCGTTTGGTGACCGCGAGGACGATGTCCTTCGTACGGCTGCTCAGCGCGGCCTCGCGCAGCCACTGTGCGGAGAGGGCGTCGTCCTCGACGGCGTCGTGCAGCCAGGCCGCCGCGATCTGCTCGTCGTCGCCGCCCCGCGCCCGGACGCCCTCCGCCACCGCCCGGAGGTGTTCGGCGTAGGGCCGTCCCGCCTTGTCGGTCTGGCCGGTGTGTGCGGCGCGGGCGGTGGCCTCGACCTGGGCCAGGGTCATACGGGATGTCTCGGTCACTGCTCCAGTGTCTCCCCGCGCAGCGCCGCCCGGGCCGGCAGGGTGACCGCGGCCAGGCCGAGGACGAGGATCGCGGCGGCGAACGAGCCGTACACGAGCGGGGGGATGTACGGTCCCCGGCCCGTCAGGCCCCTCATCATCGGCACCAGCGTGGCCAGGGCGATCGCCGTGCCGAGCGCGATGCCCGCGACGGCGACCAGGAGCGCTTCCCAGCGGACCATGCGCAGCACCTGGCGGCGGGTGGAACCGAGCAGGCGGAGCGTGCCGAGTTCGCCACGGCGGTCGAGGACCGTCATCACCAGGGTGTTGACGGCGGCGACCGCCGCGAAGCCGCCGAGGACGGCCGCCATGACCGTGTTCGCCCAGGCGTTGAGCTCGCGGTCGAGGGACTGGGCGGCGGTGTGGTCGGCGCGGTCCATGACACGGCCGAGCGGGGCGAGCGCCTTCGCCGTACCGCCCTTGACCCACAGTTCGGTGTCGAACGCGGAACTGACGTGGCGGGCCAGGTCACCGCGGTCCAGGGTGACCTGGGACAGGCCCAGGCCGCGGCCGTACACCGCCGCCACCAGCGGGGTGGCCCTGGTGCCGTCGGGCAGATGGATGCGGATGCGCTCGCCGACCCCGACGTTCGCGTTCTCGGCGACGGACGCGTCGAGGGCGACCTCGCCCGGCTTCAGCGACAGCCGGCCCTTCTCGACGTCCAGGTCCTGCACGGCGGCCAGGTCTCGGGCCGAGCCCGTGACGCCCTGCGCGGAGACCGGGGTCAGGACTCCCGAGCTGCGGACGAGGACGGACGTCTTCAGCAGGCCGACGGCCGCGGTGACCCCCGGGGTCTGCCCGGCCCGTCGTACGGAGTCCGGGGGCAGGGCGCCCTCGTCGGCCGTGACGATGTGGTCGGCGACGATGCCCGCCCGCTGCTGCTCGGCGGTGGCCCGGTCCTCGCTGGTGTGCAGGAAGACCAGCACGGAGGAGAACGCCATGGCGAGCACGATCGGGGTGATCGCGGAGGCCAGACGCCGGGCGTTGGTGCGGGAGTTGGCGGCGGCCAGGGCTGCGGGGGCCCCCGCGCCCCGCAGCGGCAGTCCGAGCAGGGACGCGCAGGCGCGGGCGATCAGCGGGCCCAGCAGGGCGACGGCCAGCATGAACAGCATGACGACGCCGAGGGCGGCGTTGGCCGCGTCCTCGCCCGACTCCGAGGCGGCCAGGCCCGCGCACACGAAGCCGCCGGCCGCCGCCGCCACGCCGAGCGGTGTGCGGATCCAGCCCGGGCGCAGCCGCTCCACGGACGCCTCGCTCAGTGCCTGGCCCGGCTTGATGCGCGAACTGCGGTGCGCCGCGGTGTATCCGGCGAGCAGGGCGGTGAGCAGGACGGTCCCGGCCGTGACGGTGAGGGGGATCCAGGAGACGGTGAGATGGACGGGTTCCGGAACAGCGCCCTTGTTCTTCAGCTGCCCGAACCACCAGGCGGCCAGGGCGATTCCGGGCAGGCAGCCGAGTGCGCCCGCGACCGGCGCGACGAGCAGCGCCTCGGTGGCGATGGTGCGGCGGATCTGGCGCGGGGTGGTGCCGACAGCGCGCAGCAGGGCGAACTCGCGGGCGCGGCGGCCGACCGCGAGGGCGACGGTGCCGGCCGCGGTGAAGACGGCGACCATGGCGGCGACGCCGCCGAAGGAGCCGCCGATCCCGATGAGCACCTCGCGGGCTTCGGCGAGGGCGGGGTCCTCCACGGTGCCCCGGTCGTCGCCGGTGTGGATCTCGGCCCGGCCGCCCAGGGCGCGGGTGAGGCGGGAGTCGAGGGCCGCGGCGCTGACTCCGGGGTCGGGAAGGACGGCGATGGTGTCGACGCGGTGGGGGTGGCCGGAGGCGCGGACGGCTTCGGCGTCGCTGAACCAGACGGTGTTCCGGGCGGCGGCCGTACCGGAGACGCGGTAGGTGCGGGGGCCCTCCGGGAGGGTGAGGGTGACGGTGTCACCGGTCGAGGCGTGCCCGCGCTGGGCGAGGACGACCTCGCCGGGGCCGGGGGCGCGGCCGGTGGTGAGGCGTTCACCGGTGAAGGCGGTGGAGCCCCAGCCGTGGGCGGTGAGCCTGCCTTCGGGCGTGAGCACCGGGAAGGTGACGTCGGGGATCGCCGCGCGCACTCCAGGGACCGCGGCGGCCTTCGCGACCAGGGAGTCGTCGAGGCGGGCCCGGTCCGGCACCGCGTCGCTCTCGTCCGGCTTTCCGGCCCGCTGCTCGGCGGCGGCCACGGCGGGGACGCGCGCGTAGCGCTCGGGTGGGACCGTGGCGCGCGCGCCCGTCTCCAGCAGGATGCCGCAGGCCGACACGATCGTGGCGGCCAGTACGAGGGCGACGAAGGTGCCCACGAACGCGGCGGGACGGAACCGGAGGGCCGCCCGGGCGAGGCCGTTGGGGGCGAGCATCAGGCGGCCGCCTTCGTGTGGGCGCGCGGCGCGGCCAGGGAGGACATCCGGGCGGCGATGCGGTCGGCGTGGGCGCGGCCCGGGTCGTGACCGGCGGCGCCCTCGCGGTCCAGGTGGTGACCGGCAGCGCCCTCGCGGTCCAGGTGGTGACCGGCAGCGCCCTCGCGGTCCAGGTGGTGACCGGCGGCGCCCTCGCGGTCCAGGTGGTGACCGGCAGCGCCCTCGCGGTCCAGGTGGTGACCGGCAGCGCCCTCGCGGTCCAGGTGGTGACCGGCGGCGCCCTCGCGGTCCAGGTGGTCGACGATCTCGCCGTCCGACAGGAACAGGACGCGGTCGGCCCAGGCCGCGGCGGCAGGGTCGTGGGTGACCATGACGACCGTGGCGCCGTGGGTGTCGACGGCCCCGCGCAGAAGGGTGAGGATCTCGGTGGCCGTGGTGGTGTCCAGGGCGCCCGTCGGCTCGTCCGCGAAGACGACGTCGGGGCGCGTGACCAGGGCGCGGGCGATGGCCACCCGCTGCTGCTGGCCGCCGGAGAGCTGGCCCGGGCGACGGCGGGCCTTGTCGGCGAGGCCGACCTGGTGCAGCACCTCGGCGGCCCGGCGGCGGTCGGGACGGTGCCCGGCCAGGCGCATCGGCAGGACGACGTTCTGCTCGACCGTGAGCGAGGGCAGCAGGTTGAAGGCCTGGAAGACGAAACCGATCCGGGTGCGGCGCAGGGCCGTGAGCTTGTTCTCCTTCATGCCGGTGATCTCCGTGCCGCCCAGGCGGACCGTGCCGGCCGTGGGGCGGTCGAGGCCGGCCGCGCACTGGAGGAACGTGGACTTGCCGGAGCCCGAGGGGCCCATCACCGCGGTGTAACTGCCGTGCCGGAGGGTGAGGTCGACGCCGCGCAGGGCGTGCACGGCGTTGCGGCCGCGTCCGTAGCGCTTGCGGATGCCGTGCAGTTCCACGGCCCAGTCGCCTGACATGTGTGTCCTTCCGGATCCGAGTCGTCCGCACCGGTGCGCCGGTGCGTCTCGAACGTACGGAACCGGAGTGCGGCCGGACCATGAGGACGACCGCCCAACCGACCTGGGGAAAACCCCACCTCAGCGGGGGGTGGCCGCCGTCGGTCCCTCGCGGCAGATCAGCAGCAGGGCCCGGTCGTCGTTGACGTCCTTGGCGACCGCCTCGATGAGATGCCAGGCGGCACCGTGGAAGCCGCCGGCCACATAGCGGTCGGCCTCGCCGGTGAGGCGGTCGATGCCCTCGACGATGTCGCGGTCGGCGGTCTCCACCAGGCCGTCCGTGAACAGCATCAGCACGTCGCCCGGCCGCAGCGAACCCTTCACCGGGTCGAACTGGGCGCCGTCGTACACCCCGAGGAGCGGGCCCTCGGCCGCCTTCTCCTCCCAGCGGCCGGTGCCGGCGCTGAGCTGGAGGCCCGGCGGGTGGCCCGCGGAGTAGAGCTCGTAGTCGCCGGAGTCCAGGTCGAGGACCAGGTGGATGGAGGTGGCGAAGCCCTCGTCCCAGTCCTGGCGCAGGAGGTAGCCGTTGGCGGCCGGAAGGAAGGCGTGCGGCGGAAGGGAGCCGAGCAGGCCGCCGAACGCGCCGGACAGCAGCAGGGCGCGCGAACCCGCGTCCATGCCCTTGCCGGAGACGTCGGTGAGGACGACCTCGAGCGTGCGGCCGCCGTTGGTACGGGCCGCCACCACGAAGTCGCCCGAGAACGACTGACCGCCCGCCGGGCGCAGGGCCATCTCCCGGTGCCAGCCGCCCGGCAGGTCGGGCAGCTTGCTCTGCACCCGGATGCGTTCACGCAGGTCGAAGAGCATCGTGCCGCCGCGCCGCCAGGGCACACCGACCCGGCTGCGGAACTGGGCGAGGAGCAGCCCGAAGAAGCCGCAGGCCGCGACCACGAGGACGACGCCGGGGGTGACCCGCGACGGACCCTCCGTGTACGGGCCGAGCTGCACCGACTCCACGATCAGCGCGGTGGCCGCGGCCGCGTACAGGCCGAGCAGACTCGCCGGGCGCAGCAGCAGCCCGCCCACGACGACGGGCAGCACCAGCGCGGACGGTGAGAACCACACCGAGTTCGCCAGGGTGGCCGCCGCGATCAGCGGGACGGTCAGGAGCAGACCGACCAGGGCGATCCAGTCCGAACCGTTGCCTCGGAAGTAGTCCACGGCCGCTCGGCGCACGCCGACGCGGACCCGGTGCCACTGCTTCTTCAACCGGGCCGTGAACGTCTCGGCTTCCGCGCGCCGCTCTCGTCCTGATGCCATTAGTTCGGGACCCTATCCATCGGACCAGCCGCTTGGCACGTGAGGTCCCACTTGTCCCCCGTCCGAGGGCCGACTTCACAGTGAACTTCACGGTGCGCCGCTCCGCCGCCACCCGGGAGAAATTCCCTCGCTCGTCCCGCATCTCCCTGGTAGGCATGGCCCATGGCGACTGACGCGACCGGTTCCGCGCCCGGCCTTCGGGTACTTCGGCGGGATGAGTGGGACAAGTGGTACGACACCCTGATCCGGGGCTTCGGCGGGGTGCCGGAGTCCGCCGAGGAGCGGGAGTTGTGGAACTCGCTGACCGAGGTCGACCGTTCCCTCGGCGCCTGGGACCGGGACGAGTGCGTGGGGACGGCCGGGGCGTTCAGCTTCCGGCTCACGGTGCCCGGCGGCGCCTCGGTACCGGCCGCGGGCGTCACCATGGTCAGCGTGGCCGCCACCCATCGCCGGCGCGGGGTGCTGACCTCGATGATGCGGCGGCAGTTGGACGACGTCCGGGCCTCGGGTGAGCCGCTGGCCGTGCTCACGGCCTCCGAACCGGCGATCTACGGCCGGTTCGGGTACGGGGCCGCCACCTTCCAGTTGAGCGCCGAGATCGACACGACCCGGGTGCGGCTCACGTCGCTGCCGGCGGGCACGGATGACGTGCGCGTGCGCTACGCCGTACCTGCCGATGTGCTCGACGCGTGCGAGGCGGTGTACGCCCGGCTGGTCCCGTCACGGCCCGGGATGCTGGCACGGCAGCCCGGCTGGGAGCGGCTCGAGTTGCTCGACCCGGAGAGCGACCGGGGAGGAGCGTCGCCCCTGCAGTGCGTCCTCGCCGAGCGGGACGGCGAGACGGTCGGGTACGCGCGGTTCCGCGTCAAACCGGACTGGGATGCCGCCGGGCCCGACGGCACGGTGATCCTGGAGAGCTCGGCGGCGCTGGACCCCGCGGCGGACGCGGCGCTGTGGCGGTTCCTGTTCGGCATCGACCTGACGTCGTCGCTGGTGGTGCGGGGGCGGGGCCGGCCGGTGGACGAGGCGTGGCGGCACTGGGTGTCCGACATCCGGCGGTGCCGGCCGCGAGTTCTGGACTCGCTGTACCTGCGGCCGGTGGACCTGGGGGCCGCACTGGAGGCGCGGACGTATCAGGCGCCGGTGGACGTGGTGTTCGAGGTGGAGGACGCGTTCTGCCCCTGGAACTCCGGGCGTTGGCGGCTCAGCGGGGATGCGAAGGGGGCGTCCTGCGGGCGTACGGCGGATGCGGCGGATCTCGTGCTGTGCGTACGGGAGTTGGGGGCCGCGTACCTCGGGGGTGTGTCGCTGGCCTCGTTGGGGGTGGCCGGGCGGGTGCGGGAGGTACGGCGGGGGGCGCTGGCGGAGGCTTCCCTGGGGTTCGGGACCGGCGTGGCTCCGTGGTTGCCGCACGGTTTCTGAGGGCGGGGGTCCTCACCGGCCGCGGGGCTCAGGGGCGTTGGCAGGACGGGCACCAGAAGAGGTTGCGGGCGGCGAGGTCGGCGGTGCGGATCTCGCCGCCGCAGATGTGGCAGGGCAGGTTGGCCCTGCGGTAGACGTACACCTCGCCGCCGTGGTCGTCCACGCGGGGCGGGCGGCCCATCGCCTCCGGGGTGTGCTCCGGGCGGACGGTGTCGATGCGGTTGTTGCGGACGCCCTCGTGCATGAGGTCGACGAGGTCGGTCCAGATCGCGTGCCACTCGGTGGGGGTGATGTCCTTGCCGGCGCGGTACGGGTCGATGCGGTGCCGGAAGAGGACCTCCGCGCGGTAGACGTTTCCCACGCCGGCGATGACCTTCTGGTCCATGAGGAGGGCGGCGATCGTCGTACGGCTGCGGGTGATGCGGCGGTACGCGGTGTCCGGGTCGGCGTCGTCGCGGAGGGGGTCCGGGCCCAGGCGGTCGTGTATCGCCTGCTTCTCCGGGGGTGTAATGAGGGCGCAGGTGGTGGGGCCTCGGAGGTCGACGTAGGCGGTGTCGTTCGCCAGGCGGAGGCGGACGGTGTCGGGGGGGGGTGGCTCGGGGGCCGGGCCGAAGGTGACCTTGCCGAAGAGGCCGAGGTGGATGTGGATCCAGTCGGTGTCGCGGAACCCGAGGAAGAGGTGTTTGCCGTGAGCTTCCGTGTGGGTGAGTTCCGTGCCGGTGAGGAGGGTGGCGGCGGGGGTGAACTTGCCCTGGGGGCTGGTGGTGCGGGGCTTTGTGCCGAGGAAGGCGGTGGCGTAGTCCTGGGCGAGGCGGTGGATGGTGTGGCCTTCGGGCACGGGGTCTCCCCTGGGTCGGTTCGGTTGCCTGCCGGTGGCTGGAACGGGATGCTTTGCCCACCCGCCCGCCCGACACACGGTCGGTCGAGAGACCGAGGTCGAGAGGCCGAGGCCGACGCCTCGGGGCTCCGCCCCGGTGGATTTTTCCCACCCACCCGCCCGACGCGGTCGATCGAGGATTCGAGGTCGAGACGCCTCGGGGCTCCGCCCCAGGCGGCCTTGCCCACCCGCCCACCCGACACGGTCGGTCGAGAGACCAGGTCGAAACGCCTCGGGGCTCCGCCCCGAACCCCGGCGGGGACTTCGTCCCCTGCACCCCTCTCGGGAGCTCCGCCCCCGGCACCCCCGCGGGGTCTGCCCCAGCCCTCCCCAGCAGAGCTCCGGCCCTGCCAGGGGGCGGCGTTCCCGCTCGCGGCAGGGGGGACGGAGTTCCCGCTCAACGCAGGGGGCACAGCTCCCGCCCTCGACAGAAGGGCCGAGTTCCCGCTCAACGCAGGGGGCACAGCTCCCGCTCTCGGCAGAAGGGCCGAGTTCCCGCTCATCGCAGGGAGCACAGCTCCCGCTCATGGCAGGGGACTCGGCTCCGCTCGCGGCAGAGGAGTGGAGCTTTCGCTCGACGCAGAGGGGCGCAACTCCCGCTCGCGACAGGGGGGCGCAGCCCGCTCGGCACTCCACACCGGGCGACAGCTCCGCCCCACCTACTGCGTGGCTCCTGCACGACCCGGCTTCTCAAGGCCGGGTCGGGCGGCTACTGCTGCGGGTGATGCGGGGGAATCGGAGGCAGGTCGCCGGTCGTTTCGTAGGCGGACAGCATGTCGATCCGGCGGATGTGGCGTTCGTCACCGGAGAACGGCGTGCCGAGGAACGTCTCCACGAACTTCGTCGCCTCGTCCTGCGAGTGCATGCGCGCGCCCACCGCGACGACGTTCGCGTTGTTGTGCTGGCGGCCCAGGGACGCCGTCTCCTCGCTCCAGGCGAGGGCCGCACGGACGCCCTTGACCTTGTTCGCGGCGATCTGCTCGCCGTTGCCCGAGCCGCCGATGACGACGCCGAGGGCGTCGGGGTCCGCGGCCGTGCGCTCCGCTGCGCGGAGGCAGAAGGGCGGGTAGTCGTCCTGAGCGTCGTAGATGTGCGGGCCGCAGTCGACGGGGTCGTGACCCGCCTGCTTCAGCCACTCGACGAGGTGGTTCTTGAGTTCGTAGCCCGCATGGTCCGAGCCGAGGTACACGCGCATGGGACGAGTGTGACACGGGTGTTTCGGGGAAGGCGCGCGGGGTGTCGCTCCTGAAAACCCGAGGCAAATGTGAGCCACATTACTGAACCTCAGGAAAACCTCAAGTAACAATCTGGATTCAAAGGTTCTCCGATTCGTTCGCCTCCGATTCACTGGACCGGCTCGTACACCGCTCGTACGAGCCCCCCGTGCACCGCCATGCCGCGAAACACCCCGTTCGTGCGGCTCGTGCGTTTCGTACGGAAGTACAGCTCCCCGGCGCAAAGGAAATCCGTTCCATGACCTCGCAGCCGACTCTGAACAAGACCGGAAACGACCCCGGAGGCCCCGGAGAGCCCGGAGCCGAGGGCTCCGGGCTGCAGGCCGGGCTCAAGAACCGGCACCTTTCGATGATCGCCATCGGCGGTGTCATCGGCGCCGGACTTTTCGTGGGGTCCAGCTCCGGTATCGCCACCGCCGGGCCCGGCATCCTGCTGTCGTACGCGCTCGTCGGCACGCTCGTGGTGCTGGTGATGCGGATGCTCGGTGAGATGTCGGCCGCCAACCCGACCTCGGGTTCCTTCTCCGCACACGCCGACCGGGCCCTCGGGTCCTGGGCCGGTTTCTCCATCGGCTGGCTGTACTGGTTCTTCTGGGTCGTGGTGCTGGCGGTCGAAGCGACCGCCGGTGCCGTGATCCTGGAGGGCTGGATCCCGGCCGTGCCCCAGTGGGGCTGGGCCCTGATCGTGATGGTGGTGCTGACCGCCACCAATCTGGTCTCCGTGGGCTCCTACGGCGAGTTCGAGTTCTGGTTCGCGGGCATCAAGGTCGTCGCCATCGCCGCGTTCATCGTCATCGGCGGGCTGGCCGTCTTCGGGCTGCTGCCCGGTGTGGACAGTGAGCAGGCCGGGCTGAGCAACCTCACCGAGCACGGCGGCTTCCTGCCCAACGGGGCCGGCGCCATCCTCACCGGTGTGCTGCTCGTCGTCTTCTCCTTCATGGGCAGCGAGATCGCCACCCTGGCCGCCGGTGAGTCCGAGAACCCGCGGCAGGCCGTCACCAA
The DNA here is from genome assembly GCF_001611795.1 of Streptomyces qaidamensis. NCBI lineage: Bacteria > Bacillati > Actinomycetota > Actinomycetes > Kitasatosporales > Streptomycetaceae > Streptomyces > Streptomyces qaidamensis. The sequence goes on from NZ_CP015098.1 coordinate 3,154,128, forward strand.
GGCCACCAACAGCATCATCTGGCGTGTCGCCGTCTTCTACCTCGGCTCGATCGCCGTCGTCGTGTGCCTGCTTCCGTGGGACAGCAAGGCCATCACCAAGGACGGCTCCTACGTCGCCGCGCTCGACTCCCTCGGCATCGCGCACGCCGGTCAGATCATGAACTTCATCGTGCTGACCTCGGTGCTGTCCTGTCTGAACTCCGGCCTGTACACCGCCTCCCGCATGGCCTTCTCCCTCGGCCAGCGCGGCGACGCGCCGAAGGCCTTCGCCCGCACGACCTCCAACGGCGTGCCGCGCACGGCGATCCTCGCCTCCGTCGCCTTCGGCTTCGTGGCCGTCTTCTTCAACTACAAGTTCCCGGACTCCGTCTTCCTGTTCCTGGTGAACTCCAGTGGTGCGGTCGCCCTGTTCGTGTGGCTGGTGATCTGCTTCTCCCAGCTGCGCATGCGGAAGATCATCAAGGCCGAGGCGCCCGAGAAGCTCGTGGTGAAGATGTGGCTGTACCCGTATCTGACCTGGGCGACCGCCGCGCTGATCGTGTTCATCCTCGGCTACATGCTCACCGACACCGAGCACGACGGGCGCCAGACCATCCTGCTGTCGCTGCTCGTCGCCGCGGTGGTGCTCGTCATCGCCTTCGTGAAGAAGGGACTGCGTGGGGGCCGGCCGGCCGCCGACGCCCCGCAGGCTCAGGGCGAGGAGCGCAGCGAGGTGTCGGCCGGCTGACCCTTCCGGCCACCGCCTCACCGTTCGTCGTGACGGGGGCCTGTGGTGCGTGCCGCCGCACGCGCCGCAGGCCCCTCTCGTTTTCCCACGGCCGCCTACAGCACCGTGAAGCTGTCCCTGACCTTCTTGTAGGTGGCGAGTGCGTCCTGCTCGATCCCGGCGTCGTACCACGTGTTGACCTGGTACGACTTGCCGGTCACGTTGAAGCCGAGCAGACGGGCGTGCCAGTGGACGCCCTTCAGCGTGAACGTGTACTCCCAGACCACCGCCGGGTGGCCGCGGAACGTGGTCTCCTCCAGGCGGATCTTGCGGTAGTCCTGGCCCTGGTGGGCGTTGCGCTCCGAGGTCTGCCAGGTCTCCAGCAGGTCGCCGCGGGCCAGGGAGGACTTGCCGACCAGTTCCTGGGCGCCGTCCGGGGAGGTGTAGTGCACTTCCGCGCCCGTCTTCACGTCCCGCCGCCAGCCGTCCGGTGTCGCCCAGGCGAACCCGCCGGCTTCCCGGTGTGTGCCGGGCGGCAGGGTCTGCGGCCGGGTGGTGCCCTCGACGGTGAGTGAGGGGGCGGTGGTGCCGCCGCTGGTGGCCGGCGCGGACGCGGAGGATCCGGCGCGGGGAGTGTCGTCGTCTCCCGGTGAGCCTGCTGACGTCGCCAGCAGGATGCCGACGACGGTGCCGGCGGTGGCGAGGGTGGCTGCCGCGGCGGTGAGCACGGTACGGCGACGGCCCGCGCCGGGGCGGGGACGCGCGCCGGGCGCGGCCGGGATGGCCGGTCCGGGGAGTTCGCCCGGCGGCATCGGCGTGGGCGCGGAGTGGGGGCGGCGCTCGGTCTCCGCCTGTGCGCGGGTGAGGGAGACGGGGCGTGGGCCCCTGGGCTGCGCGGACGCCTCCGTAGGTGTGGTGTGTGCGGGGTGCGGGCCCGGGACGGGGGCGGGCCGACGGGGGTCCCGGGGCGCCGGGAGGTAGGCGGGGGTCGGTGACTCCTGCGGGGGTGTGGGCGCAGGTGCCCGCGACTGCTGGTCCAGGGCCGGTTGTGGCCCTCCGAGGGTGGTGTCCAGGTGTGGGGCGGGCTCCGGCGGCAGACCCGGTGCGGACTCCCCGTCCGTCTCGGACTCCGGCTCCGGCTCCGGTACTTGTTCCGGTTCCGGCTCCCGTACTCCTGGCGGCTCCGCGTCCCGCGGCACCACCGCGACCGTCGGCGTCGGGGTGGGGAACGCCACCGGTCGCAGCGCCGTCTCCAGCGCCTCCAGGTCCGGGCGGGCCATCGGCTCCTTCGCGAGCAGGGACGTCAGGATGTCCCGCAACGGCCCCGCCGCGGCGGGGAGTTCCGGCTCCTCGTACAGGACCGCGTGCAGTGTCGCCAGTGTGGTGTCGCGGGAGAACGGGGAGCGGCCGCCCAGGGCCGCGCAGAGGGTCGCGCCCAGGGACCAGATGTCGGACGGCGGGCCCTGGGGGCGGCCGGAGATGCGCTCGGGGGCCATGTAGTCGGGCGAGCCGACCAGCATGCCGACCATCGTGAGCGCCTTGGCGTCCTGGATGGCGGCGATCCCGAAGTCCGTGAGGACGATCCGCCCTGCGCGGCCGGGACCGGTGCCGTTGCCGCGCCCGGATCCGGCCACCCCGTCCGCGTGTTCCACAAGTACGTTGCCGGGCTTGATGTCCCGGTGCAGTACGCCCCGTTCATGCACCTGCCGCAGCGCCGCGACCAGGCCGAGTCCGATGCGTGACGTCTCGCCGGGGCTCAGCGGGCCCGTCTCGGCGAGGGTCCGTTCGAGGGAGCGGCCCGCGACCAACTCCATGACGATCCACAGGCGTTCGCCCTCGTCGACCACGTCGTAGACCCGTACCACGTTGGGGTGGTCGATCCGGGCCGTGGCCCTGGCCTCGCGCAGGGTGCGTTCGCGGCGGGTCCTGCTGTCCTCCGCGTCGAGACCGTCGATCCGCATTTCCTTGACGGCGACGGGCCGGTCGAGTATTTCGTCGGCGGCTCGCCACACCCGCCCCATTCCCCCCTGGCCGATACTTTCGACCAACCGATAGCGCCCCGTCACCAATATCCCTGGAACACCGCCGCTGTTCGCATTCCCCGGCAATTCGCTGCACCCCCTCCACGACACCGCGACCGACTCCAGTGAAACACAACGGTCACACTTCGTGCCGCACCAGGATAGTGCGGTGAAATCTTGTGGTACCTCTTTCAGTGCTGCGAATTCAGGCGCAGTCCAGGGGGACGCAAGGGGGGACGAACATGAGTTCTCGTCGTTCGACAGCGGTCGCGGGATCGCTGGTCATGGCATCTTTCTCGGCGGTGTTGATCCTTTCCGGCACAGCCGGGGCGGAGGACGAAGGGCCGCCGAGCGGCAAGGGGGGAAAGGCAGTTGACGAGGCACCGGCGGGAGTGAAGCTCACCACGCTGCTGCCCGGGAAGATCTCGGTCGACAACGGCTCGGAAAAGACGGCGATTACCGCCACGGTGAAGAACGAGGGGAGCAAGGACAGCGGGAAGATCAGGCTGTTGGTCGTCGGTTTCGACGGGCTTGTCGTCAAGGGCGTCGAGGGATGTTCGGCGATACCCGAGAACGGACTTCCGGAAGGGTCGAACAGCGGATTCGCATGCCCGATCGATAATCTCGCGGCCGGTGAGTCGAAGTCGTACGCCGTCGACGCGACGTTCGACCTCGGCAAGACCGGGAAGATCTGCCTGCCCGTGCAGACGGGCGACGGGAAGAAGACCTTCTGGCAGCAGGGCCCGGTGCCGTTCGGCACGAGCAACCCGTCGCCGGACGCCCCGGCCACGCCGCTGCTGCTCGGCACCGACAACGAGCCGGCGGGCCCGGGCGGCAAGGAGCTGCCGAAGACCGGTCCGGCCCGTGATCTGCTGCCGCTGGGCGCGGCCGGGGCGTCGCTGCTCGCGGCGGGCGTGGCCGGAATGTGGTGGTCGCAGCGGCGGCGGCCGGGGGCTCAGGAGGGCTGAACCAGCCGCTGTCGCGCCGTGCGGAACGCGGAGAGGCCCGCCGGGGGCATCGCCCCGGCGGGCCTCTCCGCAACGCCTGCGCTGTCAGCTTGTCGTTTAACCTCGGCTCTCGATGAGACGGGCGAGTGATTCTGTGGGCCAGCAGAGCCACTGCAGAACTGGGTTGGTGACCACGAAGTAGTGGGCGCTGACCCGACCTCGCTCCTTGTCCAGGATCTGCGGGGCCTCATCGCGGTAGACGTAGCGGAGATAGCGGCGGCGGATCGGTGCTCCTGCTATCAGCAGCACTGGTGAGGCGACAAGGACGGCCAGCTGGACCAGGACTTTCACGACTGTGAGCTTGGCTCTCTCCTCATAGCGCATGCGCTCAGTGTGCTGGCCCTCTGTGTCACTCGTCAGCCTGTTCTGCGGGGTTTGGTGCCCACCTTGTGGTGGGCGGGACGGCTGTATGCCTCGCCGGTGGCGAGGACGCGTCCCACGTCATGACGGATAGCCGGATAGCGGTTCTTCGAGCCGGGCGGTCGGCCTGGGCCGGGACGGGAGGGTTTCGGTGCGCCGACGGGTGAGCCGGTCTTCGCGTGCAGGTTTCTGAACCCTCTGCGGACGCGGGCGGGTGTCATTTTGTTCGGCTCGGTCGGCTTTTCCCAGGGCCTGCGAAGGTCGGTGGCCAGCGGGCGGGCGATCCGGAGCTGGGCATAGGCGGCGATGACGAGCCAGGTCCACCGGTCGGCCGCTTCCGAGCTGCGGAGCCGGGGCTTGGTCCACCCGAGGGTCTGCTTGAACAGGCGGAATGTGTGCTCGATGTCGAAGCGGCGGAGGAAGGACTGCCAGCAGCGGTCGACGTCCGCTTCGGTGGCGCCGATTCGCGACCACCACAGCCAGACCGGCCTGTTGACTCCGCCGCTGGGCAGCTTCTCCACGGCTAGGCGGATGACGGTGCCCTCGATGATGGGCAGCGGCCCGTTGTGGTCGAGCCATGCGGCCCGGTGGGTCAGCCGCGGGTGCAGCCGGTCCCATGCCTGCGCGGTCGCCTTCCCATAGAGCCGGGTGGCCGTGGCGGTCACGGCCTGCTCGGTGCCCCAGGTTGCGGCGTCACCGAAGACGAACTCGCCGCCGTGCTTGGGTGGCCGGCCGCCCTTGGGGTTGGCCAGGTGGAACTCTTCGCGGGAGGGTGTCGGACGCCGCATCACCCGGTCTGAACGGAGTCGGCCGAGGATCTCGACGGGCAGGTCACTCAGCAGGTGGGCGATGCGCGGGGCGTCGTATCCGGCGTCCAGCACGACCAGGACCTCCGGGTCACCCGGTCGCCACTGGCCGGCGGTGACTAGCCGCTCGACGACCTCGCGGATCTGCACCGTGGTCACGGCGGCGACGTCGGCGCCGGGCTCCAGGCGGACAGCGTCCAGCACCGCCGTCCAGGACGTGCGGCCGGTCTCCAGCGCAGCCACCACCGAGTACGGCCAGCCTGGCACCATCTGATGCTTGCCCTCGCCCCGGCCGAAGGTGTGGCAAAAGGCACGGTTGGCAGAGGTGTTGGCGTCCGGTCGCAGCCACGGCGAGACATCGACGGCCAGTACGAGCCGACCGTCCGCCGCCCTCGGCAGCGGCACCTCGGTCAGGGCACGACGCAGCCGTGCGACGTCGATCCGGCCCTGGTTGAGTCCGCCGTACAGAGCCCCGTGACCTCGGCGGTGTTCGGGCGCGAGCGCGAGATCAACCAGCGTCCGAACCGGCCCGTCCGTGCACAGCAGCGCGTCGCACAACTCGAACAACGCGTCGCCCCGCGTGGTCAGACACGCGTACAACTCCGACCGGAAGCGTGACACTTCCGCGAACGCATCCCGCAGGACGCCCTGATGCACCAAACTCACGACCACGGCCTTCGCGCTGATCCACTCTGTGACGGAGCACAGGATCAGACGAAGGCCGCCTACACGTCCGCCGAACTGCGAGAACGCTGATCAAGTTCGAGCCGCGTTCGACGCTGGACGTTAAACGACAAGGTCAGCGCTTGTTCGCGAACTTCCATGCCGTCGGCAGGGCGCCCATCGCCAGCGCCGCCTTGAGCGCGTCGCCGATGAGGAAGGGCGTGAGGCCGGCCGCGATCGCGGCGGTGGCGGACATGCCGGTGGCGAGGGCCAGGTAGGGCACGCCGATGGCGTAGATGATCGCCTCGCCCACCAGCATCGTGCCGGCCATGCGCAGCACCGAGCGGTCGGCGCCGCGGCGGGCCAGGGCGCCGACGACGGTGGAGGCGAGGATCATGCCGAGGATGTAGCCGAAGGAGGGCGCGACACCGGAGGAGGCGCCGGCGAACCACGGCACCCCGGCGATGCCCGCGAGGGCGTACAGCGCGAGCGCGAGGAAGCCGCGGCCGGCGCCGAGGGACGTGCCGACGAGCAGAGCGGCGAAGGTCTGGCCGGTCACCGGCACCGGGGAGCCCGGCACGGGCATGGAGATCTGGGCTGCGAGGCCGGTGAGCGCGGCGCCGCCGAGCACGAGGGCCGCGTCCCGGACACGGGAGGCGGGGAGCAGGTCGGCGAGGACCTGCCCGGCGCGGGCGGGTGTGGCGGCAGCGGTGCTCATGGGGACTCCGCGAGGGTGAGGGCCGGTGGGACACGGTGACGCTATCCCAGCGCCCTCGTCCCGATCACCGTCAGCCGTCCACAAAGGCGTGGACCGGCCGTTGGTCGGCTTCGAACAAAGAGTGCGGGTTCCAGCGGTACGGCGTGACGCCGGTCACGGTGATGAGGTGCCATGTGACACGTGAGGGCGAGACCGGTCATCTGTAGGTTTCCCCCAAAGCGTTGAGCCCACCGTCTCGCCCGCCGGCCGCCGTCCGGGCGGCCCGGGGCCGGGACGTTCTTGCACCGGGTGCCGGTCGCCGGGGACATCCCCGTCGGCGTCCAAGGCAAGGAGAGCCACGCCATCGAGGGCGACGCCTCGCGCTGCATGCCGGTCGCCGCCCAGCCACACAGAGCGACGCTACTGTCCGGATAGTGGGATGACTCTTCGTGTGAGCGGAGAGGCAACCGAGACTGGCGGCGTTTTTGCCCTCGTACGCCCTCACGCATAGGACGAGCCGCGCCCATGCCCAGCAGCACCACCCAGACGCCGACCGGCACGGACGACGTCTCCCTCTCCCACGGCCTGAAGCAGCGCCACCTGTCGATGATCGCCCTCGGCGGCGTGATCGGAGCCGGTCTGTTCGTCGGCTCCGGTGCCGGTATCGCCGCGGCCGGTCCGTCGATCGTGGTCGCCTACGCCCTCTCCGGTGTCCTCGTGATGCTGGTGATGCGGATGCTCGGCGAGATGTCGGCCGCGTATCCGTCGTCAGGGTCGTTCTCGGCGCACGCCGAGCGGGCGATCGGCCCGTGGGCCGGGTTCACCGCCGGCTGGTCCTTCTGGGTGCTGCTCTGCACGGCCGTCGGCCTGGAGGGCATCGGCGCCGCGAAGATCGTCAGCGGCTGGCTGCCGGGTACGCCGGAGTGGGCGTGGGTGGCACTGTTCATGGTCGTCTTCTGCGGCACGAACCTCGCGGCCGTGAAGAACTTCGGCGAGTTCGAGTTCTGGTTCGCGGCCCTGAAGGTCGCCGCGATCAGTCTGTTCCTCGTGCTCGGCGTCCTGGCGATCCTCGGCGTTCTGCCCGGCACGGAATCGCCCGGCACGAGCCACCTCACGGACTTCCTGCCCAACGGCGGAGAGGGCCTGGTCATCGGCCTGCTGGCCTCGGTCTTCGCCTACGGCGGCCTGGAGACGGTCACCATCGCTGCGGCCGAGTCGGAGAACCCCGTCAAGGGCGTGGCGAGCGCGGTCCGCACGGCGATGTGGCGCATCGCTCTGTTCTACATCGGCTCGATGGCCGTCATCGTCACGCTCGTCCCCTGGGACTCGAAGGAGGTCGTCGAGAAGGGCCCGTACGTCGCCGCCCTCGACGAACTCGGCATCCCGGGCGCCGGCCAGCTGATGAACGTGGTCGTGCTGGTCGCCCTGCTGTCGGCGATGAACGCCAACATCTACGGTGCCTCCCGCATCGCGTACTCGCTGGTGGAGCGCGGCCAGGGCCCGAAGGGGCTGGGCCGGGTCTCGGGCGGGGTGCCGCGGATCGCCGTGCTGGCGTCCTCGGTGTTCGGGTTCCTGTGCGTGCTGCTGAGCTACTGGCGGCCCGACGACGTCTTCGCCTGGCTGCTGAACATGATCGGTGCGGTCATCCTGGCCGTCTGGATCTTCATCGCCGTCTCGCAATTGCGCCTGCGCCGCCGCCTGGAGCGCGAGTCCCCCGAGAAGCTGGCCGTGCGTATGTGGGCGTTCCCCTGGCTGACCTGGGTCGCCCTGGCCGGCATGGCCGCGGTCTTCGTCCTGATGGCCCGGGAGCCGGACACGCGGGTGCAGCTGTACTCGACGGGCGGGATGATCCTGGCCCTGGCGGTGGCCGGGTACGCGTGGCAGCGGGTGCGGGCCAGGCACCAGGTCTGATCAGCCCCGGGCCGCGGCCTGCCAGGTGGTGACCCAGGCCCGGTCGTGGGCGGCGAACGGGTGCTCGTGGCCGAGCACCCGTGCCCGGTGTTCGGACAGCTCCTTCATCATCCTGATGGCTTCGTCGGTTCTGCCCAGAGCATGGGTGATCCGGGCGGTGAGGGATGTCGCCGACAGGGTGAGGGGGTGGTCCGGGCCCTGGAGCCGGATCCGGTCGGCCAGCACCTGGCGGGCCATGGGTTCGGCCTCTGCGTGGCGGCCGAACTCGAACAGGCCGTAGGCGTAGTTGTGACGGGCGAGAATCATCGTGGGATGGTCCGGTGGCAGGGCACGCTCGCACGCCCTCAGGAGTGCGGGGCCTTCCTCCGCCAGTTCCTGTTCCTTGCGCAGTTGCGGCAGGACCTCAATCAGCCCGCACCAGATGAACAACGCCTCCCGGCTGTCTTCCCCCAGTACTCGCCGGTAGCCGTCGAGGGCTCGTCGCTTCCAGCGTTCGGACTCCTCGTCGCGGTCGAGGAGATCCAGCGGTTGCGACAGCGCGGCGCAGCTGTGGAGCGTGTCCACGTCATCGGCCCCGAGGAGGGTCTCCCGGCGTTCCAGCACCCGGCGGTGCAGTTGCTCCGATTCGGCGAACCGACCCATCCGGAACAACGCCGTGCCCTGGAGGTGCTCGGCCTCCAGGACCAGCCGGTGCTCGGCGCCCAGGACGCCCCGGACCGCCTCGACGACCGTGGGCGCGAGCGCCAGTGCCGCCGCGTAGTCCCCGGATTCGTAGGTCTGCTGGTCGCCGGAGGTCTGGAAGATGCGCCCCTGCCCCGAGGCCCGGGCGCCGAGCTCGCTCATCGCTCGGTGATGTGCTGGTCGCGTCCGGCCTGGTAGACCCGGCCGCTGCCGGATACCTCGGCGCGCAGCCGAACCTCCACCGAGGACTGTGCCTCCGCGGGATGAGGGTTCAACTCCGCGAGTATGCGGCGGAGTTCGTCGGCCACCTCGGGCCGGGCGACCAGGAGCCGACGGACCTTCGCCTGCCACTCGGCGGTGAGTTCGGACTCGGTGTCGGCGTCACCGGTCTGCCGGGCGAGCAGGAGGTCCTCGCGGGTGGCCTCCAGTTCGCCGCCGACGGCCTGGGCACGGTCGGGCTGGAAGCGCTGCCAGAGGGAGACGAGGCCCTCGCGGGCCGACTCCCAGGCCTGGCCGGCCATCAGCGTCACCATCGTCGTTCCCGCGGTTCTGGCGAGTTCGGCGATCTCGGGCCCCATGGCCGCCCCCTTCCTACGAGAACCGATAGTAGGTCGCGCCCACCCCCCGCGCACCGCCGTTCCGCGCGTTCGCCCGGCCTGGCGCCCTTCTTGCTGTTAGCGTGTACTTGCAAGTCGATTGCAATAAGGTCCGGAGGGGATCCCGCCCATGCCCGTCTACACGTTGCCCGAACTGCCGTACGACTACTCCGCGCTCGCCCCCGTGATCAGCCCCGAGATCATCGAGCTGCATCACGACAAGCACCACGCCGCCTATGTGAAGGGCGCCAACGACACGCTGGAGCAGCTGGCCGAAGCGCGGGACAAGGGGACGTGGGGGTCGGTCAACGGGCTGGAGAAGAACCTGGCCTTCCATCTCTCCGGGCACATCCTGCACAGCATCTACTGGCAGAACATGACCGGTCCGAAGGACGGCGGCGGCGAGCCGCTGGCGCAGGACGGGGTGGGTGAGCTCGCGGACGCGATCACCGAGTCCTTCGGGTCCTTCGCACACTTCAAGGCGCAGTTGTCCAAGGCGTCGGCCACGACGCAGGGTTCGGGCTGGGGAGTGCTCGCGTACGAGCCGCTGAGCGGGCGGCTGATCGTGGAGCAGGTCTACGACCACCAGGGCAACGTCGGCCAGGGCGCCACCCCGATCCTCGTCTTCGACGCCTGGGAGCACGCCTTCTACCTCCAGTACCGCAACCAGAAGGTCGATTTCATCGAGGCGATGTGGCAGGTCGTCAACTGGCAGGACGTCGCCCGCCGTTACGAGGCAGCCAAGTCCCGAGCGGATGTGCTGCTGCTGGCGCCCTGACGGCGGCCCGCCGCTGAGTCGTCCTGCCTCGTGATCGTCTTCTCACCCTTCACGAACGGCAGGCGGAAAGAAGGAAGCCCCCGCGAGGACAGGACTCGCGGGGGTTTCCCGTCGTGCGCTACGGCTTGCGGCCGAGGCCGCCGTGCTGGCCGATCGGCTCGGCCGGCACACCCGGCTCGGGGTGCCACAACGGCACCGAGACCACGCCGGGTTCCACCAGCTCCAGGCCCTCGAAGAACGCCTCGATCTGCTCGGCCGGCCGCAGGAAGTACGGGACCGCGCCCGTCTCGTTGTAGGCGTCCTGGGCCTGCTCGTAGGCAGGGTCCGTGCCGCGGGAGCCCTCGTTGAGGGAGAGGTAGCTGCCCGGCGGCAGACCGGCCAGGAGGCGGCGGACCAGGTCGCGGGCCTGCTCGTAGTCGGCCACGTGGCCCAGGATGCCGCTGAGGATCAGGGCCGTGGGCCGGGTGAGGTCGAGGGTCTTCCCCGCGGCCTCGATGATCTGCTCGGGCTCGTGGAGGCTGATGGGCTCGTACGCCGTCGCGCCCTCGGGGGTGGAGGTGAGCAGGGCGCGGGCGTGGGCGAGGACCAGCGGGTCGTTGTCGACGTAGACGATCCGCGCCTCGGGGGCGAGGCGCTGGGCGACCTCGTGGGTGTTGTCGACGGTCGGCAGGCCGGTGCCGACGTCGAGGAACTGCCGTACACCGGCCTCCTGGACGAGGTACCGGATGCTGCGGCCGAGGAAGGCGCGGCTGCTGCGGGCGATGGTGACGATGCCGGGGAAGACGGCGGTGTACGCGTCACCGGCCGCCTCGTCCACCGGGTAGTTGTCCTTGCCGCCCAGCCAGTAGTTCCAGATCCGGGCCGAGTGCGGCACCGACGTGTCGATCTGCGTCATGTGCTCATCCTGCTACGGCACATCGGCCTCGCACGGCACATTGAGTGAAAGGAGTGCGGCGGAACCGTCGGGGTTCACGCGCAGTTCGCTGATCGCCGCGTTCCGCAACCGCGGGAGCACTCTGCGGTACTCGCCGACCGGGATCGACAGCAGAGTGCACAGCACCAGGCGCAGCAGGGTGTTGTGGGCGACCACCAGGACGCGTTCGCCGGGGTGGGCGGCGGCGATGCCCCTGAGGGCACGCACGCCGCGGGCCGCCGCCGCCCGCGGGTCCTCGGCGCCGGGGAAGGAGTGCTCCACCGGGTCGGCCCGGTAGGCCGCGGCCCACTCCGGGTCCTCGGCCTCGAACTCGGCGAGCGTGCGGCCCTCCAGCACACCGAAGTCGCATTCGCGCAGGTGCGGTTCGCTCTGGGAGGTGAGGCCGAGGGCACGGCAGGCGGGCTCGGCGGTGGCGACGGCACGGGACAGCGGGGACGTCCAGACCGCGTCGACGGGATGGGCGGCGGCCCACCGGCCGAGGGCCTCGGCCTGGGCGCGGCCGGTGTCGGTGAGGTCGATGTCGCTGATGCCGGCGTAGCGGTTCTCGGCATGCCAGACGGTCTGCCCGTGGCGGACCAGCAGGAGGGTCGTACTCATGATGCGGAAGTATCCCCGCTCAGCCGGCTGTGTGCGTGCGCGGCGACCGGGCCGGGCAGCCAGCCGCGGTCCCGCAGGGCGTCGACCAGACGCGCGTACGGCTCGGCGAAGGCGGCGGTGCGGCCGGGGCGGGGTTCGACGACGGTCCGGACGCGCACCATGCGTTCGGCGACGTCCGCGAGCGCGCCGGCCCCCGACGCCCCGTACGCGGCCAGTGCCGCCATGCCCAGGGCCGGTTCGGTCTGTTCGGGGACACGGGCCGGGCGGCCCAGGATGTCGGCGCGCAGCTGGTTCCAGTACGGGCTGCGGGCGCCGCCGCCCGTGAAGGTGAGCGGGCCGTCCAGGGGCGCGCCGAGATGGTGCAGGTAGTCCAGGCACAGGCGTTCGGTGAGGCCGACCCCCTGGAGGAGCGCCGCCCACAGGTCGGCGTCCTCCACGGGGTCGCCCAGGACGAACGGGGTCGCCTCCGGCGCCCGGAACGGGAACCGCTCCCCCGGCGAGACCAGGGGATAGGCGACCGCACTCGACGGCTCGTACGCCCTGGCCTGTGCGTCCATCTCGGACGGATCGGCCCCCGGGAAGTGCGCCGCGAGCGCCCCGGCCCCGACGCTCGACGCGCCGCCGGGCAGCCAGGTGCCGTCCGGGGCACGGTGGTTGTAGACCACGCCGGTGGGGTCGCCGACCGGGTCGCGGGCGGCGCCCTTCAGCACGAGCGTGGTGCCGAGCACGGAGTTCCAGGAGCCGGGCCGCAGTGCGCCCGACGCGATCTGGGCCGCGCAGCCGTCGGTCATCCCGGCGAACACCGGCGTGCCGACGGGGATGCCGGTGGCGTCGGCGGCGGCCGCGCACACCTCACCGAGGCGCGTCCCCGGGCGGACGACGCTCGGCAACAGGCCTTCTGGCAGGCCCAGTTCGGCCAGGGCGGCCTCCGGCCAGCGGTCGCCCGCCAGGTCGTAGCCCGTCTTCAGGGCATGGCTGGAATCGGCCGGCGGCGGCTCGCCCGTGAGCCGGCCGACGATCAGGTCGGGCTGGTGCGTCAGGCGCAGCGGGGTGCCGCCGTACTCGCCCAGCAGCCACAGCGCCTTCGGCAGCGCCCAGGTGTCCTGGACCGCGATCCCCGCCTGCCGCGCCCGCCCCGCCTGCGCCTGCGCCCGCCCGTCGTCGTACATCAGCGCGGGGCTCACCGGGCGGCCCGAGCCGTCCGTCAGCAGGACCGTGCCGGACGTGCCGCACACCGCGAGTCCGCCGACCGGCAGGCCGGGCGGCGCGGAGCCGAGGGCCGCCCGCGACGCCTCGCACAGCGCCGCCCACCACCGCAGCGGGTCCTGCTCGTGCCGCACCCCGTCCCGCCGCCCCGTGAGCGGGGCCGAGCCGCTGCCGAGGACCGTGCCGTCGGCGGTGACGAGCAGCACGCGGACGCTCTGCGTGCCCAGGTCGACGCCCAGCCAGGCCGCGCCCTCGCCCGCACCCTCGTCCACCATCCGGAACCTCCCACGCCGTCGCAGCCGGATCTGTGAACTTCTCACTGTGCCCCGATATTTTCCCGTGCGCGAGGGATTGACGCCCAACTTCAGCCGTTCCACCCTCTGTTAACGAGTCGACTCGACGTGTTAGCCAGGCTCCACGCGGAGGTACGGATGGACACGCACGTGCACGACCGCCGGCGCTTCCTCGCCCTCGCCGCCGGGGCGGCGGCGGCCCCGTTACTCACGGCCTGCGGCGCCGGTTTCGGCGGGAACGACGACAAGAGCGACGGTTCCGCCGCGGACGACGTCACCGGTTCCTTCGACTGGAAGCGGGAGAAGGGCACCACCGTCAAGGCCCTGCTCAACAAGCACCCGTACACGGACGCCCTCATCGCCGACCTGAAGTCCTTCACCGCGAAGACCGGCATCGAGGTCGAGTACGACGTCTTCCCCGAGGACAACTACTTCGACAAGCTCACCGTGGACCTGTCCAGCGGGCGGGCCTCCTACGACGTCTTCATGCTCGGCGCGTACATGGTGTGGCAGTACGGGCCGCCGAACTGGCTGGAGGACCTCGGCCCCTGGATGCGCAACTCCTCGGCCACGGGCGCCGAATGGGACCAGGCGGACTTCTTCCCGAACCTGCTCCAGGCCGACCAGTGGTCCCTGAAGGCGGGCGCCCCGCTCGGCCAGGGCGGACAGTACGCGCTGCCGTGGGGCTGGGAGACGAACGTCGTCGCCTACAACACCGAGGTGTTCCGCAAGCTCGGCGTGAAACCGGCGGAGACCTTCGACGAGCTGACCGAACTCGCCGGGACCATCAAGCGGAAGGCGCCGGGCGCGGGTTTCGACGGCATGTACGGGATCGCCGTGCGCGGCTCCCGGAGCTGGGCCACCATCCACCCGGGCTTCATGACGATGTACGCCCGCAACGGGCTGAAGGACTTCACGGTCGACGGCGGGAAGCTCACCCCCGCCATGAACAGCCCCGAGGCCGTCGCCTTCACCGAGGACTGGGCCCGCATGGTCAAGCGGGGCGGGCCGCCGTCCTGGACGTCGTACACCTGGTACCAGTGCTCCAGCGACCTGGGTGCGAAGAAGGCCGGGATGCTGTTCGACGCCGACACGGCCGCCTACTTCCAGGCGGTGAAGGGCGCGAGCCCCGCCTCCGGGAAGATCGCCTTCCACCCGGGGCCGCAGGGGCCGGGCGGGTCGCTCGCCACCAACATGTGGATCTGGTCGCTCGGCATGAACGCCAAGAGCAAGAAGAAGAGCGCCAGCTGGCTGTTCCTGCAGTGGGCCACCGGCAAGGAGCACCTGCGCAAGAGCGCGATCACGCACAACCACATCGACCCGGTGCGCAAGTCCGTCGCCGACGACGCCGCGTACAAGGACAAGATGCGGCATCTGCCGGGCTTCCTGGAGACCTTCGAGAAGGTCGTCGACCAGACGAAGATCCAGTTCACCCCGCAGGCCCAGTTCTTCGACGCGACGACCAGCTGGGCCTCGGCCCTCCAGGAGATCTACGGCGGCAAGGGTGCGAAGCCGGTCCTGGACGGGCTGGCGGACGACCTCGCCGGCAAGGTGGGCTAGAGCGATGGGGTGGCGGATCACCCTGCGCCCGTACGTCCTGATCGTCCCAGCGCTCCTGCTGACCTGCGGGATCCTCTACCCCTTCGGGCTCGGCCTGTACTACACGCTGTTCGACTTCTCGGCGAGCAAACCGCAGCCGGACATGGTGCGCTTCGAGAACTACAGAGCCGTCTTCACTCAGGAGGCGTTCTGGAACTCGGCGTGGGTGACGGTGCTGTACGCCGTCGGGGCTGCGCTCGCCGAGACCGTGCTCGGCGTGGCCGTCGCCCTGCTGCTGCACCGCTCGACACTGATCGGCCGGGTCCTGGAGAAGATCCTGATCCTGCCGCTGATGATCGCCCCGGTGATCGCGGCGATCATCTGGAAGCTGATGCTCCAGCCGTCGGTCGGGGTGGTCAACCACCTGCTGAGGCCTTTCGGTCTGGGCGGGGTGCAGTGGACCGACACCCCGACGGGCGCGCTGCTGTCGTCGATCGCCGTGGACGTGTGGGTCTACACCCCGTTCGTGGCGATCCTCGCCCTCGCCGGTCTGCGGTCGCTGCCCACCTCCCCGTTCGAGGCGGCGGCCGTGGACGGCGCGGGCTGGTGGTACACCTTCCGCCGGCTGACCCTGCCGATGCTGTGGCCCTACGTCCTGGTCGCGGTGATCTTCCGGTTCATGGACTCGCTGAAGGTGTTCGACATCATCTACGCCCTGACGGAAGGCGGGCCGGGCGACTCGACGGTGGTGCTCCAGATCCGGGCGTATCTCGAAGCCATCCGCTTCCAGCGGTACTCCTTCGGGATCAGCTACACGATCGTGCTGTGGGCCGTGGTCTACCTGGCCGCGATGGTGCTGGTGAAGCACCTGGGGAAGATCCAGCGGAAGGCCGCGGAGGTGACCACGTGAGGAAACGCCTGGTGGGGTGGCTGTGCGACACCGCCCTGATCCTCTACTTCGTCTTCGCGCTGTTCCCCATCGCCTGGATGGTGATCTTGTCGCTGAAGCCGGCCGACCAGCTGTTCTCCACCTACTTCTCCTTCTCCCCCACCCTCGACGGTTACCGGACGGTCCTCGGCGACAGCGAGGGCATCCCGTTCGTGCGGTTCTTCGTCAACAGCCTGGTGGTGTCGGTGGGGGCGGTCGTACTGTCGCTGGTGGTGGGCCTTCCGGCGGCGTATGCCTCGGCCCGCTGGCGGTTCAAGGGCTCCGAGAACCTGATGTTCACGCTGCTGTCGTTCCGCTTCGCACCCGAACTGACCGTCATCATCCCGCTGTTCGTGCTCTACCAGAAGCTCGGCCTGTTCGACACGTACGTCGGCATGGTGTGGGTGCTGCAGCTCGTCACCCTGCCGTTGATCGTGTGGATCATGCGGTCCTACTTCGCCGACCTCACACCCGAGCTGGAGCAGGCCGCCCTGCTCGACGGCTACACCCGCAAGCAGGCGTTCTTCAAGGTGGCGCTCCCGCTGGTCAAGCCGGGCATCGCGGCCGTGTCGCTGCTGGCGTTCATCTTCGCCTGGAACAACTTCGTCTTCCCGCTGATCCTCACCTCCAACGAGGCCCAGACGGTGACCGTCGGCGCGCTGTCGTTCCTCGGCGGGGACCGGCCCAAGTACAACCTCACGGCCGCCGCCGCGCTGGTGTCGGTCGTACCGCCGCTGCTGCTGGCGCTGACGATCCAGCGCTACCTGGTGCGGGGTCTGTCGTTCGGGGCGGTGAAGTCATGATCCGGCTGAGCGGGATACGCAAGGCGTACGGGAAGACCCTCGCCCTCGACGAGCTCGAACTGGAGGTGCGCGAGGGCGAGTTCTTCTGTCTGCTCGGACCGTCCGGCGCGGGCAAGACCACCACCCTGAAAACCGTCGCCGGGCTGGAACAGCCCGACTCCGGCACGGTCGTGCTCGACGGCGAGGACATGCGGGGGGTCGAGCCGTACGACCGGGGCGTGGCGATGTGCTTCGAGAGCTACGCCCTCTATCCGCACCGCTCGGCCTACGACAACCTCGCCTCACCGCTGCGCTCGCCCCGGCACCGGCTGCCCGCCGCCGAGGCCCGGCAGCGGATCGGCGCGATCGCCGAACTGCTCGGCATCTCCGGGCTGCTGGACCGGCCCGTCGGGCAGCTGTCCAACGGGCAGCGGCAGCGCGTCGCCCTCGGCCGGGTCCTGGTCCGCCCCGCCCGGGCCTTCCTGCTCGACGAGCCGCTCTCCCACCTCGACGCCAAGCTCCGCCAGCAGATGCGGGCCGAGCTGAAGGCGATCGGGGCCGTGCAGCACACCACCACCCTCTACGTCACCCACGACTCGGTCGAGGCACTGGCGCTCGGCGACCGGATCGGGGTCATCCGCCAGGGCCGGATCGTGCAGACGGGCACGCGGGAGGAGATCTGGTACGAGCCGTACGACACGGAGGTCGCGCGGGCCTTCGGCCGGCCCCGGATCAATCTGTTGCCGGGCGTGGTGACGGAGAGCGGCGTGCGCTCGGACGGCGGTGTGGAACTGCCGGTCCGGGCACAGGCCGCACCGGGCACGGAGGTACTGGTGGGCCTGCGCCCCCGGGACATCGCCCTGCACGGCGGCGAGGGACACGGGCTGACCGGGACCGTGTACGTCACCGAGGTGCTCGGCCGGTCCGTGGAGGTCACCGTCCGGCTCGGGAGCGGGGAGCAGCGCGTGTCGCTGGTGGCACCCCGGGGGGACGCGGCGCGCCTTCGTCCGGACGATCCGGTACGGCTCGTCGTCCGGCCTGAGAACCTGCTGCTGTTCGAGGCCGACCGGCCGGAGCGACCGGGACGACGGATAGAGACGCAGTCATGAGCAACAGCAGTGGTGGACAGCAGGGGCCCGCGGCACGGCAGGCCGCGATGGCCGAGCAGGTGCTGGCCGACGGCTCGGCGACCGCGGCGGAGCTCGCCGAGCGGTTCGGGGTGAGCCTGATGACCATCCACCGGGACCTCGACGAGCTCGAACGGCAGGGCATCGTACGGAAGTTCCGGGGCGGGGTGACCGCGCAGCCGTCGGGGGTCTTCGAGTCGAACGTGCAGTACCGGCTGAAGACGATGCGCGCCGAGAAGGCCGCCGTCGCGGAGCACGCGCTGCGGTTGGTGGAGCCAGGGATGGCGATCCTGCTGGACGACTCGACGTCCACGCTGGAGATAGCCAGGCGGTTGCGTACGGCCGAGATCACGCCGCTGACGGTCGTCACCAACTTCCTGGAGGCGATCAACCTCCTGTCCGGCCAGCGGGGCATCCACCTGATGGCGCTCGGCGGCGACTACGACCCGCTGCACTCCTCGTTCCTCGGGGTGTCGTGCGTGGAGGCGGTCGAGCAGCTCCGGGTGGACGTGTGCTTCGCGTCGACGTCGGCCGTGCACGGGGGTTACGCCTACCACCAGGAGCAGCACATCGTGTCGGTGAAGCGGGCGATGCTCGACGCGGCGGCACGGAACGTCCTGCTGATCGACCACACCAAGCTCGGCCGGGTCGCCCTGCACCGGGTCGTCCCGCTGTCCCGCTTCGACACGCTCCTCGTGGACGACGGGGCGTCGCCGGAGGCACTGCGGGATCTGGACGAACACAAGGTCCGTTACGAGGTTTGCGCGATGACCGCTCGTGAGCCGTAAGGGCGCGCCGGTGTCGAGGGTGCGAGCGCGCGGAGGCCCGAAGGGTCGAGCACGGTCGCGGTCTCGGCATCGGCTGAAAGCGCCCTGGAGGCGAACGAGCCATAAAAGGGGACGGCCATGACGGGACTGGAACTACGTGAGCTGAGAAAGACCTACCGGGCGCGGGGGCGGCCAGGGGTGGACGCCGTCCGCGGGATCGACCTGACCTTGCGGTCCGGGGAGCTGCTCGGGCTCCTCGGCCCGTCCGGGTGCGGCAAGTCGACCACGTTACGGATGATCGCCGGTCTCGAATCCGTCACCGGCGGGGACATCCTCGTCGGTGGGGCGTCGGTCGTCGAACGGCGCGCGCAGGAGCGGAACATCGGGGTGGCGTTCGAGAACTACGCGCTGTATCCGCCGCTGTCGGTCGCGGAGAACCTGGCGTTCGGGCTGAAGGCCCGGCGGGGGGCCGCCCGCGGTTCCAGGGGGGACGTCGAGCGCAAGGTGAAGGACATCGCCGAGCGGGTGGGCCTGACCGGCCTCCTCGGCGCCCGCCCGGCCGGCCTCTCCAGCGGCCAGAAGCAGCGCGTCTCCCTGGCCCGGGCCCTGATCCGCGAACCCGACGTGCTGCTCCTCGACGAGCCGCTCTCCCACCTGGACGCGGCCCAGCGCGACTCCACCCGCCGCGAACTCAAGCGCATCCAGAAGGACCTGGGCCACACCACCATCCTGGTCACCCACGACCAGGAGGAGGCCCTCTCCCTCGCCGACCGGATCGCCGTGATGAAGGACGGCGTCATCCAGCAGCTCGGCACCCCCTACGAGATCTACGACAGCCCGGCCAGCGTGTTCGTCGCGGACTTCGTCGGCGAGCCCGCGATCACCCTGCTGCCGGGCATCTCCGGCGGCGACGGCCACGCCCGCCTCTCCGACGCGGTGCGGATCCCCCTGCCCGTGCCGGTGGACGGGGGGCGTGAGGTCGTGGTCGGCATCCGCCCCGAGGACGTCCGGCTCACCGCCGAAGGCGGCCTGCCCGCCCGGGTCGTCGCCCATGAACCGCTCCTGGAGTCGGGCCTCGCGACCCTCGCCCTGGACGGGGTCGAACGGCATCTGGTCGTCCTCACCGGCCCCGAGGTACGGCTCGCCCACGACGACCGGGTCCGGGTCGCCGCCGACCCCCGGCACACCCATGTCTTCGACGCCGAAACAGGAGAGGCCCTGCGATGACTGACGGAAACAGCGTGCGTGTCGTGGCCGCCGGTGACCACTTCGTCCTGCCGTCGCTGATCGCGCGGGCGGTGGAGCACGAGGTGGAGCGGGCCGACGTCCACGAAGTGCGGCTCGGCTGGCCGCTGGAGCCGTTCGGGCCGGTCGCCGAGGTGCAGGAGGCCAGTGACGCCGAGGACGAGATGATCGAGGCGCTGGTTGGGGCGGAGGTGCTGGTCACGCAGATGGGGCCGGTCACCGAGAAGGTCCTCGCCGCCTGCCCGGATCTGAGGCTGGTCGTGGTCTGCCGGGGCGGGCCGGTCAACGTCAACCTGGACGCGGCGAAGAACCGTGACGTGCGGGTGTGCTTCGCGCCGGGCCGCAACGCCGCCGCCACCGCCGAGTTCACCGTCGGCATGATGCTGGCGGCCCTGCGCCGCATCCCCCAGGCCCACGCCCCGCTCGCCGGGCGGGGCAGCTGGGAGGGGGCGACGTACTACACGTACGAGCGGAGCGGACTGGAGCTGGAGGACCTGCCCGTCGGCCTCGTCGGGTACGGGGCCGTCGGCAGCCGGGTCGCGCGCGTGCTGTGCGCGTTCGGGGCGCGGGTGATGGTCTACGACCCGTATGTGCACGGCGAGATCCACGGCCTGCGCGTGACCTCGCTCGACGACCTCCTGCGCCGCTCCCGGGTGATCACCCTGCACGCCCGGCTCACGCCCGAGACACGGGGGCTGATCGGCGCCCGGGAGCTGGGGCTGCTGCCGTCCGGCGCGGTGGTGGTGAACGTGGCCCGGGGACCGCTGCTGGACGAGGGTGCGCTGTGCGACGCGCTGGAGAGCGGCCGGGTGTCGGCGGCGGCGCTGGACACCTATGAGCGGGAGCCGCTGCCGGCGGAGTCCCGGCTGCCGGGGCTGGCCGACCGCGTGGTCCTCACCCCCCACCTGGGCGGGGCGTCGCGCGCGGTCGCGGAGAAGGCCGCCCGGATCGCCGCCGAAGAGGTGGGCCGCTGGGTGCGCGGGGAGCCGCTCGCGCACTGCCTGACCTGAGGACCGGGAGGAGAGCCGCATGTACGTGGGGATCGACGTGGGCACGTCCATGGTCAAGGCGGCGGCCTTCGACGCCACGGGCCGCCAACTGGCGGTGGAGTCCCGCCCGGTGGGCCTGAAACTGCACGGCGGGCTGGTCGAGCAGGACATGGAGGAGGTGTACGGGGAGGTCGTCGCGGTGCTCGAAGCGCTGACCTCCGCCGTGGAGGAGCCCGTCGAGCTGGCCGGGCTCACGGGGCAGGGTGACGGGGTGTGGCTGGTCGACGGCGAGGGCCGGCCGGTGCGGCCGGCCGCCTCCTGGATGGACGGGCGGGCGCACGAACTGGTCGACCGGTGGCTGGCGGACGGCACCTTCGAGACGGTGTTCCGGCGGACGGGCGGCGCGATGTTCCCGGGCTCCCCGGGCCCGCTGCTGGCGTGGCTGGAACGTCACGAGCCGAAGGCGCTGGATGCCGCGAAGGCCGCTCTGTACTGCAAGGACATGGTGTTCCAGCGGCTGACGGGCGCCGGTTTGACGACGGACGTGTCGGACGCGTCGATGCCGTTCCTGGACCCGCGCACCCGGACCTACGACAACCGGGTCGTCGAACTGCTGGGGCTGGCGCACCGCAGGGGGCTGCTCGCCCCGGTCAGCGACCCGGTCGCGACGGCCGGGACGCGGGGCGAGGGCCTGCCGCCCGGGACCCGGATCGCGAACGGGCCCTATGATCTGCCGGCCTGTGCGCTGGGCGCCGGGGTGACGTCCCCCGGGGACGGTCTGCTGATCGTCGGCACCTGTCTGGCCAGTCTGGTCGCCACCACCGAGCTCGACCTGACCGGCGAACCGGCCGGGCTGTACATCTCCACGGACCGGCCCGGGCACTGGCTGCGCGCCATGCCCGCCATGGTCGGCACGGCTGCGCTGGACTGGGTGCTGTCGACGACGGGGGTGCGGCACGACGAGGTGGACGGCCTGCTGGCCGGGACGCCGCCGGGCGCGAACGGCGTCCGGGTGCTGCCGTACTTCGCGCCCTCCGGTGAACGCGCCCCCTTCGTCGAACCGCGTCTGCGCGCCGAACTCACGGGCGTGTCCCTGGAGTCGAGCCGGGG
Source organism: Streptomyces qaidamensis (assembly GCF_001611795.1). Lineage (NCBI taxonomy): Bacteria > Bacillati > Actinomycetota > Actinomycetes > Kitasatosporales > Streptomycetaceae > Streptomyces > Streptomyces qaidamensis. Next base: position 3,175,871 of record NZ_CP015098.1, read on the forward strand.
CGATCTGGTCCGCGCCACCTGCGAGGGCATCGGGTACGCGGCCCGGCACTGCCTGGCGGCGGCGGGCCTCACCGGGAGCCTGGCCGTCTGCGGCGGCGGCACCCGCAGTTCCGCCTGGATGCGGCTGCTGGCCGATGTGCTCGGGCGGCCGTTGCGGGTCGTCGAGGGCGAGGTGGGCGCGCGGGGCGCGGTCCTGGCGGCGGCCGAGCGGTACGGGGTGCCGCTGGACGCGGAGGTGTGGACGCGGCCGACGGCGGTCGTCGAGCCGGACCCGGACCGGGCCGCGTTCTACACGAGGGGTTACGAGGAACACCTGGACCGGCTGGCCGGGGCACGGGCCCGGGCGCGGAAGTGAACCCACTGTCGACGAAAGGGAGTCGCATGCGACTCGGACGGAGATCCCTCCTGCTCACGGCGGCCGCGGGAACCGCCGCAGCCGCCACGGCGGGCCCGGCGGCGGCCGGACCCCGCAAGGGCGGCGGCCCGGTCGTCATCGGCCACCGCGGCGCGGCCGGCTGGCGCCCGGAGCACACGGCCCCCTCGTACACGTACGCGGTGCAGACGGGCGCCGACTGGATCGAGCCGGACCTGGTGCCGACGAAGGACCATGTGCTGGTGGTCCGGCACGAGAACGAGATCTCCCAGACGACCGACGTGGCCCGCCATCCGGAGTTCGCGGACCGCCGGACGACGAAGACGGTCGACGGGCGGCAGGTGACCGGATGGTTCACGGAGGACTTCACGCTGGCCGAGCTGAAGACGCTGCGGGCGGTGGAGCGGCTGCCCGCGGTCCGCAACCGCAACACCGTCTTCGACGGGCGTGCGGAGGTCATGACCTTCCAGGAGGTCGTGGACCTGGCGCGGCGGCTGTCGCGGGAGCACGGCCGGACGATCGCGGTCTTCCCGGAGACCAAGCACCCCACGTACTTCCGTTCGATCGGACTGCCGCTGGAGCCGAAGGTGGCGGCCTCGATCCGCCGCAACCGGCTCGGGCGGCGTGAGTGCGTCGTGCAGTCCTTCGAACCGACGAGCCTGCGGCGCATGGCGGGCCTGGGTGTGCCGCTGTGGCAGGCGCTGGGGACGACGGGCGGGCCGTACGACCTGCCCTCGGTGACCTACCGGGACATGATGACGCCGGCGGGACTGGCGGGGATCGCGCAGTACGCGGACTGGATCGGGCCGGACAAGTCCTCGGTCGCGGGCACGGCCCTCGTCGCGGACGCGCATGCGGCGGGGCTGCGGATCGGGCCGTACACCTTCCGCGCGGAGAACCAGTTCCTGCCGGAGCGGTTCCGGCGCGGGAGCGGAGCGAACGATTTCGGGGACGCGTTCGCGGAATACGCGCTGTACTACCGCATGGGGGTCGATGCGGTCGTAACCGACTTCCCGGACTTGGCGGTGATCGCGAGGAGGAGCTGATGACGGTGAGCCGGGCGTGCCGGACCTGCGGCACCATGCAGGATTTCCGGAGGTTCAACGCCGCCGAGCGGGCGGTGGTCCGGGCGGAGAAGGGGCACGGGCACTTCGTGGACGACTACTGGCGCTGCACCGCTGTCGGCTGCCGGTGGTACCAGCGCTACCTCAACCGTGGCGAGGACGGCCTGCTCCCGGAGGAACTCAAGATCCAGGCCGTCCCCGCGGAGTGATCCCTACAGGTTGGAGAAGTCCGGGCCCTTGGTGCGGGAGCGCTTGATCTCGTAGAAGCCGGGGACCGAGGCCACGGCGAGGGTGCCGTCCCAGAGGCGGCCGGCCTCCTCGCCCTGCGGGGCCGGGGTGACGACCGGGCCGAAGAAGGCGATCTGCTCGCCGTCGGAGCCGGGCACGGCGATGACCGGGGTGCCCACGTCCTGGCCGACCTTGTCGATGCCCTCCTTGTGGGAGGCGCGCAGCTCGGCCTCGTACGGGGTGGCGTCCCAGTGCTCCAGGAGGGACTCGGGCAGGCCCGCGTCCTTGAGGGCGGCGGCGACCGTCTCCTTGCCGGGGCCCTCGGCCCGGTTGTGGATGCGGGTGCCGAGCGCGGTGTAGAAGTCGCCGAGGACCTCGGGGCCGTGCTCCTGCTGCGCGGCTATGACGACCCGGACGGGCCCCCACGCCTTGGTCTCCAGAAGCTCGCGGTACTCCTCGGGCAGCTCGTCCAGCTTGTCCTCGTTGAGGACGGCGAGGCTCATGACATGCCAGCGGACCTCGATGTCCCTGACCTTCTCCACCTCCAGAACCCAACGGGAGGTCATCCAGGCCCAGGGGCACAGCGGGTCGAACCAGAAGTCGACAGGTGTCTTGTCCGACATGTCTCTCCTCAAGAGGAAACCGTTTCTCCGGCAACGCCGGTGTGCGCTGCCGTCATTCCCGGCTGCCCCGTGTCAGGTGCACGTGGCAGGATCGGTCCTGTTCAGCCGTACCCCACGACTTCTGAGGAGTGCCGCCCGTGCCCGGTGAGAATCTGTCCCGCGACGAGGCCCGGGAGCGGGCCGCCCTGCTGAGCGTCGACGGGTACGAGGTGTCCCTCGACCTGCGGTCCGCGGTCGGCGAGGACTCGGGGGACGGGCCCCGCACCTTCCGCTCCGTCACGACGGTCCGCTTCCGCTGCAACGAGCCCGGGGCGAGCAGTTTCGCGGACCTCATCGCGCCGAGTGTGACGGCCGTCTCACTCAACGGCCGTGATCTGGACCCCGGCGAGGTCTTCGACGGCTGCCGGATCACGCTGGAGGACCTGGCGGCGGACAACGAGCTGGTGGTCGACGCCCAGTGCGCCTACTCCCGCACCGGCGAGGGCATGCACCGCTTCGTCGACCCCCAGGACGGCGAGGTGTACCTGTACACGCAGTACGAGCCGGCCGACGCGCGCCGGGTCTTCGCCAACTTCGAGCAGCCCGACCTGAAGGCCCCCTACCGCTTCGAGGTACGGGCCCCCGAGGGCTGGACGGTGTGGAGCAACGGGGCCGGTGAGCAGACCGACGGGGTATGGCGGTTCGCCGAGACCAAGCCGATCTCGACGTACATCACCTGTGTGGCGGCGGGCCCGTACCACTACGTGACGGACTCCTACTCGCGTACGTTCGCGGACGGCACGACGCTGGAGATCCCGCTCGGCGCCCTGTGCCGCAAGGGCCTCGCACCCTACTTCGACGCCGACGACGTGTTCCTCGTCACCAAGCAGGGCCTGGACTTCTTCCACGACCACTTCGACTACCCGTACCCGTTCGGGAAGTACGACCAGGCGTTCGTGCCCGAGTACAACCTGGGCGCGATGGAGAACCCGGGCCTGGTGACGTTCCGGGAGGAGTTCATCTTCCGCGGGAAGGTGACGCAGGCGTCCTACGAGGGCCGGGCCAACGTCATCCTGCACGAGATGGCGCACATGTGGTTCGGCGACCTGGTCACCATGGAGTGGTGGGACGACCTGTGGCTGAAGGAGTCCTTCGCGGACTTCATGGGCGCGTTCTCGCTCGTCGGCGCGACCCGCTTCGCGGGCGGCTGGATCACCTTCGCCAACCGCCGCAAGGCCTGGGCCTACCGCGCCGACCAGCTGCCCTCCACGCACCCGGTCACGGCGGACATCCGCGACCTGCAGGACGCCAAGCTCAACTTCGACGGCATCACGTACGCCAAGGGCGCGTCGGTGCTGAAGCAGCTCGTGGCGTACGCCGGCGAGGAGGCGTTCCTGGAGGGCGCCCGGCGCTACTTCAAGCGCCACGCGTACGGCAACACGCGCCTCGGTGACCTGCTGTCGGTGCTGGAGGAGACCAGCGGCCGCGACATGAGCGCCTGGTCGCGGTCCTGGCTGCAGACGGCCGGGGTGAACGCGCTGACGCCGCAGGTGCTGCTGGGCGCGGACGGCCGCGTCGAGGAGCTGGCGGTGGTGCAGGAGGCGGCGGAGGCGTACCCCGAGCTGCGCCCGCACCGGGTCGCGGTGGGCCTGTACCGGGTGACGGACGGCGGGACGCTGGAGCGCTGCGCACGCGTGGAGACCGACGTCGACGGCGCCCGGACGGTCGTGGCGGAACTGGCCGGAGCCGAGGCACCGGACCTGGTCCTGGTCAACGACGACGACCTGACGTACTGCAAGACCCGCTTCGACGCGACGTCGCTGGCGACCCTGCGCGAGCACCTGGGCTCGGTCACCGACCCGCTCGCGCGCGCCCTGTGCTGGTCGGCGCTGTGGAACATGACGCGGGACGCGCTGCTCCCGGCGCGGGACTTCGTGGACCTGGTGCTGCGGTTCGGCGGGCGCGAGTCCGAGATCGGCGTGGTGCAGATGCTGCACGCCTGGGCCGAGTCGGCGGTCACCCACTACACGGCGCCCGCCCGGCGTGAGACGGCCGCCCGGCTGCTCGCCGAAGGCGCCCGGCGCGAGCTGTACGCGGCCGGGGCGGGCAGCGAGCACCAGCTCGCGTGGGCGCGCTTCTTCGCCCGGACGGCCACCGCCGGGGCCGACTTCGAGCTGCTCCGGGACCTGCTCGCCGGCACGGCGACGGTCGAGGGCCTGGACCTGGACCAGGAGCTGCGCTGGGTCTTCCTGGAGCCGCTGGCCGCGCACGGGGCGGTGGACGAGAAGGCGCTGGCCGAGGAGCTGGCCCGGGACGACACGGCCTCCGGCAAGCGCCACCAGGTGCGCTGCCTGGCCGCCCGTCCGTCCGAGGCGGTGAAGGCGCAGGCGTGGGCGCAGGTCGTGGAGTCGGACGCGCTGTCCAACGCCATGGTCGAGGCGACCATCGCGGGCTTCTCCCAGGGCTCGCAGCGGGAGCTGATCGCGCCGTACGCCGAGAAGTACTTCGCGGCGATCGAGCGGGTCTGGGCCGAGCGGTCGATCCAGATCGGCATGCACGTGGTGCAGGGCCTGTTCCCGTCGCTCCAGCAGTCGAAGGAGACGCTGGACGCCACGGACGCCTGGCTGGACGCGCACCGGGAGGCGGCCCCGGCGCTGCGCCGGCTGGTGCTGGAGTCCCGTGACGATCTGGCACGGGCGTTGCGCGGACAGGCGTGCGACGAGGCCCCTGACCAGTAGCTTTGGCCTGAGATTCGGGCGTTCCGCCTTCGTTACGAGACGATCGCCCCGTGAGCCGTAACCCCTGGCCCGCACCCGAACGGACCAGGGGCTTTCGGCATCCGAACACCCGTCCTTTAGGGCCGGATTGTCCGTATGTGTCGACGGACCTGTAACAGCGGTTCAAAGAGGGCCGGAGCGCGGGAAATTGCGGGGCATGACCCACAACACCCCGCTCTCCCCCCGCCCGCTGCACGACCTGTCCGGCGGCCGCCCCCGTGTGACGACGACGGCCCGGCTCCGTTCGCACGGCGTCTCCACGGCCGAGACGAACGAGCAGTGCCGCGCGGGCGGCCCCTGGCAGCAACTCCTCCCGGGCGTCGTCCTGCTCCACCCGGGCCCGCCGACCAGCGAGGAGCGGCTGCACGCGGTGCTGATGTACGCGGCGCGGGAGCGCGGCACCGGGGTCCCCGCCCAGCCGGGCGGGAGCCGGCCGCACACCCCCGCCTACCCCGAGGCGATGATCACGGGCCTGGCCGCGCTGACCCTGCACGGCTTCTCCTCCACTCCCCCGCTGCCGTCCCTGGACACCCTCGACGTCCTGGTCCCGCGGCTGCGGAGGCTGCGCTCCACGGGCTGCGCGCGCATCGTCCGCACGCCCGTCATGCCCGACCCCGAGCAGGTCACGGGAGTTCCCGTGGCACCGGTCGCCCGCGCGCTGGCCGACGCGGTGGCCGAACTCGCGGACGCCGGCACCGTCCGCCGGCTGCTCACGGAGGCGGTCCGCGGCGGCCACTGCGACCCGGCGGCGGTCGTCCGGGAACTGAACCAGGCCCGGCTGCTGAGCCGCCCGCACGTCGTGGACGCGGTGGATTCCCTGCTCGCCGAGGGCCGGGCCCGCGCGGAGGACCGCCTGTACCGGATGGTCCGCGAGTACGGCCTGCCCGACCCGGTCTGGAACGTCGACCTGCGCCTGCCCGGCGGCCCCTACCTCGGCGGCCTCGACGCGTACTGGCCCGACCAGGCGGTGGCGGTGGAACTCGACACCCGGGCGCCCCGGCAGGACGACGACGCCCTGTGGTCCGAGTACGCCCGCAAGCGCGAGCACCTGGAGCGGCTCGGCATCACGGTCGTGCACATCACGCCGCGCAAGCTCCGCGACTCCCCCGAGCAGCAGGCGACGGTGCTCCGCACGGCCCTGATGGCCTCGGCCGACCGCGAACCGGCGGCGTATGTCGTGGTGCTGCCCCGGTAGTGACGGACCGGGGCAGCACCAGGAGGGGAGAGGAGGGGCCGCCGGGCCACACCGGCGGCCCCTCCTCGCGCCGTGCGTCGTTACCGGCCGCAGAACTCCGCCTCGATGATCGCGACGCGGGCCCGGCCAGGGCCATGGCCGTCGTGGCCGTCAGGGTCGTCCGTGCTCGTCTGGTCATGTCCGCGTGGCGTGTCGAGTTGCGTCGAGGGAAGGAACCCGGGCCGCTCTGCCCGGGGTTGAGAGGGGCCGGGCAGGTTGGGCTGGTCTCAGCGCTTCTTGAGCACCAGTTCGGTGTTGCGGTCCCTCGGGTCGCCGCCGAGGGTCGTGCTCGCGCCCGGCGCGTTGAGGGACAACTCGCGGTAGAGGGCCGCGAGGCCGGTCTGGGAGAGGTCGGAGAAGTCCGTACGGTGCGGGGCCGAGGACTCCACCAGTGTCGTGAACAGGGAGATCGTGCCGTCCTTGTTGTCGGTCAGCTCGATGACCCGGGCCAACTGCGGGAAGTCGACGTGGGAGGCGGTGGAGACCTCCCAGAAGGAGCCGCCGCCCGCCAGGGCGTGCGGGGTGATGACGTTCTTGTGGATGTGGCCGTTCACCCAGGCGAGGACCCTGGGGTGGCTGCCGAGCAGGGCGAGGACCTCCTGGCCGTCGTGGCGGCGCTCGGCGGGACGGGCGGGGTCGCGGCGGAGGTTCGTCATCGTCTTGCTGGTGTGGTGGCTGAAGATCACCGCGTAGGAGTCCTTGTTGTCCCGCAGTGTCTTGTCGAGCCACTTCAGCTGGGCGGTGCCGATGGACCCCTCGTAGTGGCCGCCGGAGTCGGTGGTGTCCAGGCTGATGCCGATGACGTCGTCGGAGATGCGGAAGGCGTAGTACTGGGTGCCCGCGTCCAGGTTGGCGGAGGAGTAGCCGTGGCCGGCCGGGCCGACGCCGCGGTGGGCGGGGTCCAGGTGCGCCTGGAGGTACTCGGCCGGGGTGAAGGGCGCGCGCCTCTCGTCGGGGGTGACCGAACGCATGCGGCGGGCCTGGGAGGTGAGGAAGTCGTGGTAGCGGACGCCCTGCGGATCGCGGGCCTTCTTGATCTGCGCCTGGAGCCGCCGCGCCTCGGCCGCGGAGACGTCCATCAGCTTCTTGCCGCCGACGGCGAGTTCGGTGAGGTACGAGTCGCCGTGCGAGGCGTAGCAGCCCATCGGCAGCGAGTCGTGATTGCCGACCGTCGAGTACCAGGGCAGGTTGAGGCCGGGGCTGCGCACCTCGCGGATCGCGGCCTTCAGGAAGCCGTCGAGGTGGGGGAAGCCCGCCTGCTTGTCGCTGTCGCGAACCGCGGCGTCCGGCTGCCAGTACTGCTTGAGGCCGCTGTTCTGGACACCCTCGTACCGGCGCGGGTCACCGGTGTTGGGCGTGATGCGCCCACCGCTCATGATCTTCAGGAACCACTCCAGCTCGGACTTGGCGTTGTTGTCCGTGTTGTCGCCGGTGGTCATGGCGAAGTGCAGCGGGGCGCCGGTGACGGGGGCGCCGCGCAGCGCGTTGATCCGCTCCACCAGCGCGATCGCGCCCTGCACGGTCAGCGCCTCGTGCGGCCGCCAGGCGTGGATGTCGGCCGAGCGCAGGTACTCCAGACGCAACGGGTGCTGGGCGTCGATGATGTGCAGGTCGGTGAGCTGCACGAACGCGGCGAGCGGGGTACGGCGGCCGGCCCGGCCGGGCTTGGGCACGGCCAGGTCGGAGCGGACGACCCGCCGCCAGCCGGGTCCGTCGTTCAGGCGGCGGTAGCCGGAGCTGCCGCGCGGGGCGGCGACGGACGCCAGGGTGGTGCCCTTGGTGTAGGGGGCCAGCGGCGCGGCCGGTGCCCGGCGCGAGGACGCCGCCACGGCGGCGTCGGTGCTCTCCTTGACCGTGGCGGCCTGGCTGTCGCTGGGCCGCAGGGCGTAGCCGACGCCCCCGGAGAGGGCGACCGCGCCGGTGGCGGCGAGGACGGAACGACGGTGGATGCCCCGGCCGGAGCCGGCGACTGAGCGTGTGCGCGACATGCGCTTCTCTCCCCGAGTGCGAACGCGTCGGCAGTGGTCGCGGGGCGTTCACGTCGTGAACACCCCGCTCGTACTGGATCGTTGGCACCGGGAATGACCTGCGCGTAAACGAGGCGGCAACGCGCAGCGCCGATCACCGTACGTGGATCTTGGACTACCCTGCGCGTCGTCGCCTGCTCCGGATACGGCCCGGAGCCGGTCACGCGGCGTTCACCTTCCGGGGTACCGGTCCCGGGGGCGTGCTACTCCGGGACGTCGGCCAGCCGTCCGGTGACCGGGCGTTCGCGCCACATCCGCAGGGCGATGTCGACCATCGAGATCCGCACCAGCCCGGGCACCGCGTCCAGGTCGTGCCAGGCGGCGAGGTCGGTGGAGCCGTTCACCTCGTTGCGCAGTTCGCCGCCGGTGATGCGGCCCTCGTAGACGAACCGGACGCCGTGATGGTCGACGGCGGGTCCGAAGCCGTTGCGGAAGACGCGGTGGGAGGAGTCCACCCCGAGCAGGCCGGTCACCTCGATGCGGTAGCCGGTCTCCTCCTCCACCTCCCGCCGGACGGTGTCGTAGGGATCCTCGCCGTGCTCCATGCCGCCGCCCGGCACGACCCACTCGGGCGTGCCGTCCTGGGCGGGTGAGCGGGCGAGCAGGAGCTGTCCGTCCCGGACGCATATGGCGTAGGCCGCCACCCTCAACTTCTGTCGCACTCCGGGACGTTAACCGATTTCTTTGCCACCTTCAGGACCGATGCTCACAAATCGCATCGCGGGTTTTCCCCATACATCCATCTCGTTTCGGTCAACGCTCCCCAAAGGACTTCACCTTGCGTAAGGCTGTGCGATCGTCCGGGCTTGCCGTTCGGACCATCTGCGACCAGGACCGATCGGGCCCCGGTCGCTTCCCGCTCGTTCCTTTACCTACAAGGGATGCCGATGACCCCTCCCACCCCGCGCGATCAGATATCGGGCCCGAGACGTGTGGCACGCATCGCCGTGGCCGCCGGTCTCGTCGCCGCGCTCTCCGCGGCCGGGCCGATCCCCATGGCGTTCTCCGCCGACGGACCGGGCGCGGATGCCCCGGCCGAGCCGAGCGTCAAGTCCGCGCACGCCAAGCTCGGTTCGGACGACGCGGACCTGCTCGCGGAGGCCAAGGCCGACGGCGACAAGACCGTCACGATGATGATCGCCACCGCGCCCGGGAAGACCGAGCAGGTCGCCGGGCAGCTGGACGCGGTCAAGGGCGGCTCGGTCGGCCGGGCCGACGACAAGCTCGGCTACGTCCGCGCCACCGTCCCGACGGCCAAGGCCGACTCGGCGATCGCCGCCGCCGCCAAGCTGTCCTCCGTGCACGGCATCGACCTGCGCGAGGAGATCCCGCTCGACGACCCGACGCCGAGCGCGGACACCGCCAAGGGAGCCAAGGCCGCGAAGGGGACGTACCCGGCGCCGGGGAAGAAGACCCCGGCCGAGAACCCGTACAACCCGTCCTTCGAGACGGGCGCGGTCGACTTCGTCGAGGACCACCCGAAGGCGGACGGCCGCGGCGTCACCATCGGCATCCTGGACTCCGGCGTGGACCTCGGCCACCCGGCGCTGCAGAAGACGACGACCGGTGAGCGGAAGATCGTCGACTGGGTGACGGCGACCGACCCGATCATCGACAACGACAACACCTGGCGTCCGATGGTCTCGGCCGTGTCCGGCCCGGCCTTCACCTACCAGGGCCAGTCGTACAAGGCGCCGGCGGGCTCCTACGCCGTCAGCCTCTTCAAGGAGTCGTACACCACCGGCGGAGATGCGGCGGGCGACGCCAACCGGGACGGCGACACCACCGACGTCTGGGGCGTGCTCTACGACGCGGCGGCCGGCACGGTCCGGGTCGACCTGAACAACAACAACGACTTCGGCGACGACGCCCCGATGAAGCCGTACAAGGACGGCCACCAGGTCGGGTACTTCGGCACCGACAACCCGGCCACCGACGTCGCCGAGCGGCAGCCGTTCGTCGTGGAGATCCGCAAGGACGTCCCGATGGACCCGCTGGGCGGCACCTGGGTCGACAAGAAGTCCGACTTCGTCAACATCGGCGTCATCGAGTCCGAGCACGGCACGCACGTCGCCGGCATCACCGCCGCCAACGGCCTGTTCGGCGGGAAGATGGACGGTGCCGCTCCGGGCGCCAAGCTGGTCTCCTCGCGCGCCTGCACCTGGTCCGGCGGCTGCACCAACGTGGCGCTCACCGAGGGCATGATCGACCTCGTCACCAAGCGCGGTGTCGACATCGTCAACATGTCCATCGGCGGCCTGCCGGCGCTGAACGACGGCAACAACGCGCGCGCCGAGCTGTACACGCGGCTCATCGACACCTACGGCGTCCAGCTGGTGATCTCCGCGGGCAACTCCGGCCCCGGCGCCAACACCATCGGCGACCCGGCCCTGGCCGAGAAGGTCATCTCGGTCGGCGCGTCCGTCTCCAAGGAGACCTGGGCCGCCAACTACGGCTCGGTCGTGAAGAAGAAGTACGCGATGATGCCGTTCTCCTCCCGCGGCCCGCGTGAGGACGGCGGCTTCACGCCGACCCTGGTCGCCCCGGGCGCGGCGATCAACACCATCCAGACCTGGATGCCGGGCCAGCCGGTCGCCGAGGCGGGCTACACCCTGCCGGCCGGCTACGGCATGCTCCAGGGCACCTCGATGGCCTCCCCGCAGGCCGCCGGTGCCTCGGCGCTGCTGATCTCCGCCGCCAAGCAGAAGAAGATCGACCTCACGCCGGCGACCCTGCGCACGGCCCTCACCTCCACCGCCGACCACATCAAGGGTGTGCAGGCGTACGAGGAGGGCGCGGGCCTCATGAACATCGAGGACGCCTGGGACGCCATCCGCGACGACGCCACCTCGCACTCCTACACGGTCAAGGCGCCGGTCGACACCGCGATCGACCAGTTCCTGAAGACCCCGGGCTACGGCACGGGCCTCTACGACCGTGAGGGCGGCCTGAAGGCCGGCCAGAAGAAGACGTACGAGATCACCCTGACCCGTACGTCCGGCGCCGACAAGGCGATCCGGCACGAGCTGCACTTCGAGAACAACGCGGGCGGCACGTTCCGCATCGTCGGCTCCGACGAGGTGAAGCTGCCGCTGAACCAGCCGGTGACCGTCAAGGTCCAGGCGGCGCCGAAGTCCGCGGGCATCAAGAGCGCGATCCTCGAGGTCGACGACCCGAAGACCGAGGGCATCGACCGCCAGGTCCTCAGCACGGTCGTGGTCTCCACGCCGCTGAAGTTCACGACCTCCGCGAAGGACTCGGTGCAGCGCAACAGCTCGCACCACTACTTCGTCACCGTCCCGGAGGGCGCGAAGACCCTCGAGGTCGCGATGAGCGGGCTGAAGGACAAGAGCCAGACCCGGTTCATCTCCATCCACCCGTACGGCGTCCCGTCCGACCCGACGTCGACGATCAACTGCTACCCGAACTACTCCAACCCGGCCAACACCTGCCGCCCCGACCTGCGTTCGTACGCGAACCCGCAGCCGGGCGTGTGGGAGATCGAGGTCGAGTCGCGCCGTACGTCGCCGCTGCTCGACAACCCGTACAAGCTGGACGTCGCCGTCCTCGGCGCGGCCTTCGACCCGGAGACCGTGACCGTGCCCGAGGCGAAGGTCGGCACCCCGGCCACCGCCTCCTGGAAGGTGACGAACGGCTTCGCCGCGCTCGACGGCAAGCTGGTGGGCGGCCCGCTGGGCTCGGCCAACGTGACCCGCCCCTCGATCAAGCAGGGCGAGACGCAGACCACGACGGTCGAGGTGCCCGCCGGCGCCAAGTCGCTGGACGTCGCGATCGGCGGCGTCTCGGACAACGCCGCGGACCTGGACCTCGCCGTGTACGACGCGTCGGGCACGCAGGTCGGCAGCTCCGCCGACGGCGACTCGGAGGAGTCGGTCTCCCTCCCCTCCCCGGCCGCCGGGAAGTACTCGATCGAGGTCGTCGGCTACTCGGTGCCGGCCGGCACCACGGAGTACGACTACCAGGACGTGTTCTTCTCCCCCTCCCTCGGCAGCGTCAGCGTCGACGGGTCGGCGCCGGTGAAGCTCGGCACGGGCGACTCCGCGACGGTCTCGGGCAGCGTCACCGCCGCGGCGGCCGCTCCCGAGGGGCGTGAGTTCTTCGGCCAGGTCCAGCTGGTCAACGCGCGCGGCACGGTCGCGGGCCTGGGCAGCGTGAAGATCGAGAAGGTCCTGCCGTAGCGGTATCGCGGCACTGGGGGCGGGCGTCCGTTGGGGCGCCCGCCCCCTGCCGTTCCCCAGGGCACGTTCCTACGGGCACGGGAGCGTGCGCGAGGCGGGCAGCGCTTCGGTGATCCACGCCCGGTCGCGGGCGATCTCCTTCTCCCCCGTGGTCCACATGTCCGGGTGGGCCTGCTCTCCGGAGACGCCGACGAGCATGTGGTCACCGGCTCGGAGCGCGGGCTCGGCGCCGGTCTCCAGGGGGAAGGTGATCCGCTTCCGGCCCTTGTCGGGCTTGTAGTAGCGCGTCACGTCCAGGGTGATCCGGTCCTGGCCGGTACCGGGAACGGTCTCGACCCCGGTGACGATGCCCTCGACGACGATCCGGGCACAGGCGAGATACCCGGCATCACTGAGCTTGGCGTCCTCGTCGGCGTGCTCCCGGCCGGCGGAACCGTCGGCGGCGGACGACGCGCCCTGGTCGCCCCCGGCGTCCATGCCGCCGCTCTGGACGACGAGCCAGCCCATACCGATCACCAGACCGGCACCGACGGCCGCGACGAGGCCCTTCAGGGCCAGGTCCCAGGGCTTGCGCCGGTCGCGGCGCGCGGACAGCGACGTCACGGAGGCGCCGCCACCGGTCCGGAGTCGGGGAGCCCCCGGGGGTTCGGCGAGCGTCTGCCCGATGAGGTCCAGCTGTTCGCGCAGCAGCGCCACGTCGGCGGTCGCGGAGCGGTACTCCGTCATGAAGGCGTCGTCCGCGAGGGCGTCGTCCGGTGGCGCATCGCCGGTGATCACCGCCATCAGCGCCGCCTCGTCGCGCCCGTCCTTGTCATGGCCGGCGGTCACGTCACACCACCTCGTCCTCGTGCAGGCGGGCTCGCAGGGCCCGTACCGCCGTGTGCAGCCGGCTCTTGACCGTGCCCTCCGGGACGCCCAGCTGCTCGGCGATGGACCGGACCGGCAGGTCGGCGTAGAAGCGCAGGACGACGACCTGCCGCTGGGCGTCGGGCAGCTCGTCCAGGCCCTGGGCGACCGCGACGGACAGCACGCTGCTGTCCTCGCCGGAGGGATGCTCCGCCGGCTGGCGCAGGGCGGCCAGCCGCTCCCCGAGCCGCTCCTGGCGGCGCTTGGCCCGGTGCCAGTCCATGGCCAGGTTGGAGGCGACGACCGCCGCCCACGCCGAGACGTCCCGCGGCGCCTCCCGGCCGCTCGCGGCCCGCTCCAGCAGCCGCAGGCGGACCTGCTGCACCCCGTCCGGCAGGTCCGCCTGCGGCACCCCGCCGAGCGCGAGCACGGCCCGCACCCGGCGCTCCTGCGCCGCGTCCAGCGGATCGGCCGCGGTCGGCGGACCGGCCTCGCTCGACGTACTCGGCGTATCGGCCCCGCTCGGCGGCTCAGCCGCGTCCCGCGGATCGTCGCCGGTCCCGGCGTGCGCCTCCCGGCCGCGCCGGGCCCTTCCGCGCAGCAGCACAAGCCACCCCCCTCGCCTTGTTTCCCCTACGACGCCGGGACGGCCCGGAACGTTCGGCCGTCTGCCCGGCACGTTCCGGCGACCTCCGCCGAGGCGTACATCACACTTCCGTGTGTCCGGGTCCGGCATGGGCAGGCGAGCTTGCGGCGCACGACCCCTGCCGGACGAATTCCTCCAGCTCAGCGGGGTCGACACCGCAGGTCCGCAACCATGGGGCGGGACACGCCGTCCCACTCTCCGGGCAGTACGGGGAAAGAAGTGGACAGGCGGGCCGTGGTCGGCCGCATGATGGAAAAGCCTCGGCCAAGCAACGAGTACGTGAAGAGACGCACGAGAGGGAGTCACCGTGAGGGTCGGAATCGTCGGAGCCACCGGACAGGTGGGCACGGTCATGCGCAGGATCCTCACGGAGCGGAACTTCCCGGTCACGGAGCTGCGCCTGTTCGCCTCGGCCCGCTCGGCGGGCTCGCAGCTGGACGGCGTGACGGTGGAGGACGCGTCGACCGCCGACTACACCGGCCTGGACATCGTGCTGTTCTCCGCGGGCGGTGCCACGTCCAAGGCACTGGCCGAAAAGGTCGCCTCCCAGGGCGCGGTCGTGATCGACAACTCCTCCGCGTGGCGCAAGCACCCGGAGGTCCCCCTGGTCGTCTCCGAGGTCAACCCCCACGCGATCGCGAACCGCCCCAAGGGCATCATCGCCAACCCGAACTGCACGACGATGGCCGCGATGCCGGTGCTGCGTCCGCTGCACGACGAGGCGGGCCTGGAAGCCCTGGTCGTCGCTACGTACCAGGCGGTCTCCGGTTCCGGCCTCGCGGGCGTCGCCGAGCTGCACGGCCAGACGCAGAAGGTCGTCGCCGAGGCCGAGAAGCTCACCCATGACGGTGAAGCGGTGGACTTCCCGGAGCCGGGCGTCTACAAGCGCCCCATCGCCTTCAACGTGCTGCCGCTGGCGGGCAGCATCGTCGACGACGGCCTGAACGAGACCGACGAGGAGCAGAAGCTCCGCAACGAGTCCCGCAAGATCCTGGAGATCCCCGGGCTGAAGGTCTCCGGCACCTGCGTGCGCGTCCCGGTCTTCTCCGGCCACTCCCTCCAGATCAACGCCCGCTTCGCCCGCCCGATCTCCCCGGAGCGCGCGACGGAGCTGCTGAAGGACGCCCCCGGGGTCGAGCTCTCCGAGATCCCGACCCCCCTCCAGGCCGCCGGCAAGGACCCGTCGTACGTCGGCCGCATCCGCAGTGACGAGACGGTGGACAACGGCCTGGCCCTCTTCGTCTCCAACGACAACCTCCGCAAGGGCGCGGCGCTGAACGCGATCCAGATCGCGGAACTGGTGGCGGCGGAGCTGAAGGGCTAGTCCCCGACCTCTTCCTCCCTGCGCACCTCGTAGAGGAAGCAGCCGTACTCGACGGCCCGGACGTGGACGAGCTCCACGGCCGGGTCGTCGAATGCTTCTGTGAAGGCCTCGTCGAAACCGGTGGGGCCCTCGACCAGCCGGCCGCCCAGGATGTGCCCCTCGGCCGAGTAGCGGCGGAACGTGCGATGGCTGCCGGTGAACGGGAGGGCGCCGGTCTCCGGCCCCTCGCACTCCTCGGCGTGGATGAAGACCGGGCCCTGTTCGTCGTAGGGGCCCGGGGCGGCGCCCGTTTCCGACGCCCAGCGGCGGAGGGGGGCGTAGGAGACCAGGGCCACGCGTTCGCCCGGCTCGCTGTGGCGCAGGCAGCAGCGCAACGGGCTGCCGCCCTCGGTGTCGGTGAAGCCGTCGGTCCGGCGGCCCGCGTCGTCCGTCGTACGCAGTTCCTTCAGGGCGCGCGGGGAGATGGGGCGTGCGGTGTACGCGGTGGTCGTCATGGTCACCAGACTTACTCGCGCGATCCGCTCTCACCAGCGGAATGCGGACGTCGCGCTCCCGCGCTCAGCACGGCCGGCGGGCAGGCCGGGCACCGCTCCCCGGGAGCGCTGGACACCGGTGCACCGTCGCCCTCGAAGGTCCCCGCCGAGGGGTATCCCTAGGAGACGCCCGGGTCGTCGCCTGACGCCGATCCGCCGTGGAAAGATGGCGCAACCCACCCATAACGAGGAGATGACCGCGTGCCTGGCACAAACCTGACCCGCGAAGAGGCGCAGCAGCGGGCGCAGCTGCTCGCCGTTGAGTCGTACGGGATCGAGCTTGATCTCTCCGGCGCGCAGGAGGGCGGCACCTACCGGTCCGTGACCACGGTGCGCTTCGACGTGACGGCCGAGAACGGCGCGGAGTCGTTCATCGACCTGGTGGCGCCGGCCGTGCACGAGGTGACCCTGAACGGGGACTCCCTCGACCCGGCCGAGGTCTTCGCGGACTCGCGGATCGCCCTGCCCGGTCTGCTCCAGGGCCGCAACATCCTCCGGGTCGTCGCCGACTGCGCCTACACCAACACGGGTGAGGGCCTGCACCGGTTCGTCGACCCGGTCGACGAACAGGCGTACCTCTACACCCAGTTCGAGGTGCCGGACGCCCGCCGGGTGTTCGCGAGCTTCGAGCAGCCGGACCTCAAGGCGACCTTCCAGTTCACCGTGCGGGCGCCCGAGGGCTGGACGGTCATCTCCAACTCGCCGACGCCCGAACCGCAGGACAACGTCTGGGAGTTCGAGCCGACGCCGCGCATCTCGACGTACATCACGGCGCTGATCGTCGGCCCGTACCACTCGGTGCACAGCGTGTACGAGAAGGACGGCCAGTCCGTCCCGCTCGGCATCTACTGCCGTCCCTCGCTCGCCGAGTACCTCGACTCGGACGCGATCTTCGAGGTGACCCGGCAGGGCTTCGAGTGGTTCCAGGAGAAGTTCGACTACGCGTACCCGTTCAAGAAGTACGACCAGCTGTTCGTGCCGGAGTTCAACGCGGGCGCGATGGAGAACGCGGGCGCGGTGACCATTCGCGACCAGTACGTGTTCCGCTCGAAGGTGACGGACGCGGCGTACGAGACGCGGGCGGAGACCATCCTGCACGAGCTGGCCCACATGTGGTTCGGCGACCTCGTGACGATGGAGTGGTGGAACGACCTGTGGCTGAACGAGTCGTTCGCCACGTACACCTCGATCGCCTGCCAGGCGGCGCACCCGGAGTCGCGCTGGCCGCACTCCTGGACCACGTTCGCCAACTCCATGAAGACGTGGGCGTACCGGCAGGACCAGCTGCCGTCGACGCACCCGATCATGGCCGAGATCAACGACCTGGACGACGTGCTCGTCAACTTCGACGGCATCACGTACGCGAAGGGGGCTTCCGTACTGAAGCAGCTCGTCGCGTACGTCGGCGAGGACGAGTTCTTCAGTGGCGTACAGGCGTACTTCAAGGCGCACGCGTTCGGCAACACGCGTCTGTCCGATCTGCTGGGCGCCCTGGAGACGACGTCCGGCCGTGATCTGAAGGCCTGGTCGAAGGCGTGGCTGGAGACGGCGGGCATCAACGTCCTGCGTCCCGAGATCGAGACGGACGGGAACGGCGTCGTCACCTCCTTCTCGATCCGCCAGGAGGCCCCGGCCCTGCCCGCGGGCGCCATGGGCGAGCCGACGCTGCGCCCGCACCGGATCGCCGTCGGCCTGTACGAGCTGGACGACGACAGTGGCAAGCTGGTCCGCGACGAGCGCATCGAGCTGGACGTGGACGGTGAGCTGACCGCCGTACCGCAGCTGGTGGGCAGGCGCCGCCCGGCCGTGATCCTGCTCAACGACGACGACCTGTCGTACGCGAAGGTCCGCCTGGACGAGCAGTCCCTGGCCTTCGTCACGGAGCACCTGGGCGACTTCGAGTCGTCCCTGCCGCGCGCCCTGTGCTGGGCGTCGGCCTGGGACATGACGCGTGACGCGCAGCTCGCGGCCCGCGACTACCTGTCCCTGGTGCTGTCCGGCATCGGCAAGGAGTCGGACATCGGCGTGGTGCAGTCGCTCCAGCGCCAGGTGAAGCTGGCGATCGACCTGTACGCCGACCCGGCCGCCCGCGAGGCGCTGCTGGCCCGCTGGACCGACGCGACGCTGGCGCACCTGCGGGCGGCGGCACCGGGCAGCGACCACCAGCTGGCGTGGGCGCGCGCGTTCGCGGCGACGGCCCGCACGCCCGAGCAGCTGGACGTGCTGGACGCGCTGCTGGACGGCTCGCAGACCATCGAGGGCCTGGTCGTCGACACGGAGCTGCGGTGGGCGTTCGTGCAGCGGCTCGCGGCGGTCGGCCGGTTCGACGAGGCGGAGATCGCGGGCGAGTACGACCGTGACCGCACGGCCGCCGGTGAGCGGCACGCGGCCACGGCCCGGGCGGCCCGTCCCACCGAGGAGGCCAAGGCGGAGGCGTGGGCGTCGGTCGTGGACTCCGACAAGCTGCCGAACGCCGTGCAGGAGGCGGTCATCGGGGGCTTCGTCCAGACCGACCAGCGCGAGGTGCTCGCCCCGTACGCGGACCGGTACTTCGAGGTCGTCAAGGACATCTGGGAGTCCCGCTCCCACGAGATGGCCCAGCAGATCGCCGTCGGCCTCTACCCGGCTGTCCAGGTCTCCCAGGAGACCCTGGACAAGACGGACGCCTGGCTGGCCTCGGCCGAGCCGAACGCGGCCCTGCGCCGGCTGGTCTCGGAGTCCCGCGCGGGCGTCGAGCGTGCCCTGCGGGCGCAGCGGGCGGACGCGGCGGCGGGGGAGTAACCGGCCACGTACAAGCGGTTGGGGCGCCCGGCTCGTGCCGGGCGCCCCTTCGTCTGCCCTGGCCCCGCCCGACAACGGGTTCGGCCGGCCCCAGCCTCCCGGCCTACTGGTGGGCGGCCGAGCCGACCGGCACCGCCGCAGCGTTCCTCCCGGCTGGGCCGGGGATGCGCGAGCGCCGGGGTGAGGTCGGCCGGGGACCACCGCCGCCGCAACGCCCCGCACATCCACCCCAGCACCACGGACGCCCCTCCCCGCCGGGCCAGGCGTTCACGAAGGCCGGGCGCCGCCGACCCGAGAGCCGCTGCGACCCAAGACCCACCCCCACCGCCGCAACGCCCCGCCCCCCGCATCCACCCCAGCACCACGGACGCCCCTCCCCGCCGGGCCAGGCATTCACGAAGGCCGGGCGCCGCCGACCCGAGAGCCGCTGCGACCCAAGACCCACCCCCACCGCCGCAACGCCCCGCCCCGCACATCCACCCCAGCACCACGGACGCCCCCCCCCGCCGGGCCAGGCATTCACGAAGGCCGGGCGCCGCCCACCCGAGAGCCGCTGCGACCCAAGACCCACCCTCACCGCCGCAACGCCCCGCCCCGCACATCCACCCCAGCACCACGGACGCCCCTCCCCGCCGGGCCAGGCGTTCGCGACGGCCGGGTGACGAATTGCCCCGCCACCGTCGCCCCGAACGCCAGCCCCATGCCGACCAGTTGCACCGGTGTCAGCGCCTGCCCGAGCGCCGCCCAGCCGACGACGGCCGCGGTCAGCGGGGAGAGCGGGCCGAGGAAGGTGACCTGCGTGGCGGTCATGCGGCCGATGCCGCTGAACCACAGCCAGTAGGCGAGAGCCGTGTTCGCGACGGCGAGGTAGAGGTAGCCGCCGACCGCCGGGCCGTCCAGCGCCGGTGGCGCTCCTTCCACCAGGAAGGCGAGTGGCGTGATCAGCAGGCCTCCCGCGGTCAGCTGCCAGCCGGTGAGGGCCAGCGGCCCGACGCCCTCGGGGCGGCCCCAGCGCTGGGTGAGCACGGTGCCGGTCGACATCGACGCCGTGGAGGCGACGGCCGCCAGCAGACCGAGCGTGTCCAGCGACCCGGCCGCCTTCAGCACGACGAGGCTGACGCCGAACGCGGCCACGGCCCCGGTCAGCAGCGTGCGCGCCGACGGCCGCTGCCCGAGCAGCAGGACCGAGAGGCCGGCCACGAACAGCGGCCCGGCCGAGCCGACGACCGCCGCCAGTCCGCCGGGCAGCCGGTACGCGGAGAGGAACAGCAGCGGGAAGAAGGCGCCGATGTTCAGCGCGCCGAGCACCGCCGCCTTCCACCACCAGGCGCCGCGCGGCAGCACCCGGGCGAGGGCCAGCAGCAGCAGACCCGCGGGCAGGGCGCGCACCAGGGCGGTGAACAGGGGGCGGTCGGGCGGGAGGAACTGGGTGGTGACCGCGTAGGTCGTGCCCCAGGAGACGGGGGCGAGGGCGGTGAGGGTGATGAGGGCCGGTCGGGAGATGGCCATGGGAAGCACCCTTCGAAGTAGGTCGGCAGAAAGTAGCTTACCGCTAAGCAACTTTCAGTCAAGCTACTTTCTTGCGGGTCACCGAGAGGCAGCCGATACTCGGGGCATGAGCGAACGCCCGGAGCAGCGCAAGGACCCCGTCGACGCGATCATCGGCCAGTGGGCGACGGTCCGGCCCGACCTCGACACCGCCGCCATGGAGGTCTTCGGCCGGATCAACCGGCTGTCGCACGCGATCGGCGAGCGGGTGGGCCAGGCCTATGCGACGTTCGGGATCTCCCGCGGGGAGTTCGACGTCCTGGCGACCCTGCGCCGCTCCGGCGAGCCCTTCACGCTCTCGCCCCGGCAGCTCTCCGCGACGCTGATGCTCACCACCGGCGGCATGACGGGACGCCTGGACAAGCTGGAGCGGGCGGGCCTGCTGCGCCGCTCCCCCGACCCGCACGACCGGCGCGGGCTGCAGGTCACGCTCACCGACGAAGGCCTCGCACTGGTCGACGAGGCGGTCGGGGCGGGGCTGGCGGTGCAGACGGAGGCGCTGTCCGCCCTGGGCGCGGAGCGGGCCGGGCAGCTGGCCGGTCTGCTGCGGGACCTGCTGGCCGGGACGGACAGGGCCTGACATGACGAGGGCGCCGTCGCGGATGTCGCGACGGCGCCCTCGAAGAGGAACGCGGATCAGGCCTTGACTTCGCTCTTCGCCTCGGCCTTGGTGGCGATGTTGGAGCTGGTCGGGTCCTTCTTCTTGTGCGACTTGTCGCCGATCATCACCAGACCGTGGATGACCAGGTACAGCACGATCGGGGCCACGACGAAGAGGCCCAGCGTCTCGATGACGCTCAGGCCCGGGCCGGGGTCGTCACCGTCGTCGCGGGTGAGCGCGCTCGCGGGGGACGACATGAGCAGCATCATCAGCGTCGTACCGGCTGCCAGGGCGCCGGCGCGCAGGGCGTTCTTCTTGTCCACGGTGTCAAAATATCCAACGCCGACCGGGCCCGCGCGCCCGGGGTGCCGTAAGGGGTCCCGAAGAGGCCCACGCCTCATGGCCCACCGTCCCTGACCTCGTGCCCGTCGCCCCTGAGCACCTCCATCAGCGCGTGCAGCCGCGGCGAGGCCGCCAGGTCCTCCAGCGTCACCGGCCGTCCCTGCGCGTCCGCGATCGGCAGGCGCCAGTTCGGGTACTGGTCCCAGGTGCCGGGGAGGTTCTGCGGGCGGCGGTCGCCGACGCCGTCCGGGAGCCAGACGCCGACCATGCGGGCGGGGGTGCGCAGCAGGAAACGGTGGACGGCCTGGATCTCGGCCTCCTCCGACGACGCGTCGCCACCGCCGCCCGTGCCGTGCAGCAGGCCGAGCCGGGAGAGCAGGGACAGCCACTCCCCCGCGTCGGCGGCGGCCTCGGCGCGCTCCTCCTCCAGGGGTCTGGTCAGCAGGCCCAGGCTGTCGCGGAGTTCGACGTGCTCGCCGGTGAGACGGGCGGCCGTGGAGGGCAGGTCATGGGTGGTGGCCGTGGCCAGGCAGTCGGCGCGCCAGCCGTCGGGGGGCAGGGGGCGGCCGTCGCCCTCCCAGTCCCGTTCGAACCACAGCACCGACGTGCCGAGCACCCCGCGCTCGCGCAGCGCCTCACGGACGCCGGGCTCGACGGTGCCGAGGTCCTCGCCGATCACCGGCGCCCCGGCCCGGGAGGCCTCCAGGACGAGGACGGCGAGCATGGCCTCGGCGTCGTAGCGGACGTAGGTGCCCTCGGTGGGCGGGTGGCCCTGCGGGACCCACCAGAGGCGGAACAGGCCCATGACGTGGTCGATGCGCAGCGCTCCGGCGTAGCGGAACAGGGCGCGCAGCAGTTCGCGGAACGGGGCGTAGCCGGACTCGGCCAGCCGGTCGGGGCGCCAGGGCGGCAGGCCCCAGTCCTGGCCGCGGGCGTTGAAGGCGTCCGGCGGGGCGCCCACCGACATGCCGGCGGCGAAGTACTCCTGCTGTGCCCAGGCGTCGGCGCCGCCGGGGTGGACGCCGACCGCGAGGTCGTGCACGATCCCGACCGGCATCCCGGCCTCGCGCCCGGCGCGCTGCGCGGCGGTCAGCTGGGTGTCGGTGAGCCAGGCGAGCCGGGACCAGAAGTCGACCCGGTCCATGAGGCCGTTGCGGGCCCGGGCGGTCTCGGCCGACCGCGGGTCGCGCAGGCCGGTCGGCCAGCGGTGCCAGTCGGCGCCGTGCACCTCGGCGAGCGCGCACCAAGTGGCGTGGTCCTCCAGGGCCTGGCCCTGCCCGGCGAGGAAGTCGCAGTAGGCGGCGCGCCGGCCGGGGCCGAGCGGGACCTCGCCGAGCAGCTCCAGCGCTTCCCGCTTGAGCTCCCACACGGCGTCCCGGTCGATCAACGCGCTCTGGTGCAGCACCGTTTCGCGCAGCCGGCCGGACCTCTCCAGCAGGGCGCGCAGGCGTTCGGGGTCCTCGACGTACGCGGCCTCGGGAACGTCCTCGATGCGCAGGTGGACGGGGTCGGGGAAGCGGCGCGAGGAGGGGCGGTACGGCGAGGGGTCCGTGGGGGCGCCGGGCACGGCCGCGTGCAGCGGGTTGACCTGGACGAATCCGGCGCCGAGCGACCGTCCGGCCCAGCCGGCCAGTTCGGCGAGGTCACCGAGGTCGCCCATGCCCCAGGAGCGGCGGGACAGCAGCGAGTAGAGCTGGACGAGGAGTCCGTAGGAGCGTCCGGCGGGGGCGGGCAGGCGGGGCGGGGCGATGATCAGGTGGGCGGTGGCGGTGCGGCCGTCGGGGGTGGTGGCGGTCAGCCGGTGGACGCCGGGCGGGATGCCGTCCGCCGAGGTGCGGCTCTCGCCCTGCTCGGTGTCGATCCGCAGCCGGGTTCCCCCGGGGAGCGCCGCCAGGGCGGCCGGGGGGCTGCCGCTCCAGCCGACCACGGTCGGCGGCAGCAGCCGTTCGCCCAGCTCCCCCTCGCGGGCCGCGAGCGCGGCGCGGACGGCGCCGGGCGTGCTCGCGTCCACGCCGAGGGCGGCCAGGGTCAGGGTGACCGCGGTGGCCGAGGCCGCGACCGAGCGGTCCGGGGACGGGCTGTAGGAAGTGGCGACGCCGTGCAGGGCGGCGAGGCGGGACAGGTCCTCGGAGGGCGGGTCGGCCGGCCGGGGTGCGGTCATCTACATCCTCGTGAAGTCCGGGACGAAGGCCGGGGGCTCGCTGGTCAGGGGAGCGGCTTCGGCGAGCGGCGGCTCACTGGTGAGGGGCTCGGCGTCGGGCAGCGGGGGCTCGCTGGTCAGCGGCAGTTCGGTGTGGGTGCTCTCGGAGCTGAAGACGCAGTAGCGCGGGTCGTTGTGGTGGTGGTCGTCGAAGTCGGCGGACTGGTCCGCCACGGGTTTGGACTGGGCCGGGAGCGGAAGGAAAGTCATCGCAGCCACGGGGGCCTCCTTGTCGGGTACGGCTTTCAACGGGTCATCGCAGCCCTACCCAGTCGACGCGAAGGCAGACGCCCCGGGCCGAACATCGTGCTCCTGCTCACATTTCACTCCCCTCCACACACTCCAGATTCCGGCATTTCGCCCACAAAGGCCACTCTCGTTGACACCCTCACCAGGCGGGTGGTGGGCTCGTTCCACCGGCCGAACGCATCTGGAGGGGGCCCTGTGGGACTGCGGCGTGGGAAGCGGACCGCGGCCCTCGCGGTCGCCGTCGTGGCCGGGAGCCTCGTCGCCCCGCCCGTCGCGACGGCGGCTCCGCCCGGTCCCCGTGCGACCGCGAGGGCGGCCCCCGACACGGCCGGACCGGACCTCTCCGTCTGGCCGCGCCCGCAGTCGCTGCGCGCGAACGGCGCCCCGGTCGCCGTGCCGGACGAGGTCGCCCTGATCACCGGGACGCAGGCGGACCCCCACTCCGTCGAAGCCCTGCGCGAGCTGCTGCGCCAGGCCGGCGCCCGCCGGATCACGGACACGGCCGGTCCGGGCGCCCTGGTCGTACGTGCGCGGACGGAGCCCGTGCGCCCGGGCGACCGGCACGCCCTCCCCGCCGGGGGATACGAACTGTCCGTGGGCACGGACGGCGTCTCCCTCACCGGCACCGGCGAGGACGGCCTCTTCCACGCCGTGCAGACGCTCCGGCAGCTCCTGCGCCCCGACGGCACGATCGCGGCGGCCGTCGTCCGCGACTGGCCCGGCACCGCCGTACGCGGCATCACCGAGGGCTTCTACGGCACCGCGTGGTCGCACCGGCAGCGGCTGGCCCAGCTGGACTTCATGGGGCGCACCAAGCAGAACCGCTACCTGTACGCCCCCGGGGACGACCTCTACCGGCAGGCCCGCTGGCGTGAGCCGTACCCGGCGCGGCAGCGGGCCGGATTCCGGGAGCTGGCCGAGCGTGCGCGCCGCAACCACGTCTCGCTCGGCTGGGCGGTGGCCCCGGGCCAGGCGATGTGCTTCGCGTCGGACGACGACGTGCGGGCGCTGACGCGCAAGCTGGACGCGATGTGGGCGCTGGGTTTCCGGGCGTTCCAGCTCCAGTTCCAGGACGTCAGCTACAGCGAGTGGCACTGCGGGGCGGACGCAGACCGGTTCGGCTCCGGCCCCGAGGCGGCGGCGCGGGCCCAGGCCCGGGTGGCGAACGCGGTGGCCCGGCACCTGGCGGAACGGCACCCCGGCGCCGCGCGCCCGTCCCTGATGCCGACCGAGTACTACGAGGACGGCACGACCGACTACCGGCGGGCGCTGGCGAGCGAGCTGGCCGCGGGCGTCGAGGTGGCGTGGACGGGTGTCGGGGTGGTGCCCCGCACCATCACGGGCGGCGAACTGGCCGACGCCCGCAGGGCGTTCGGGCACCCGCTGGTCACCATGGACAACTACCCGGTCAACGATTACGACCCCGGCCGCATCTTCCTCGGCCCCTACCAGGGCCGTGAGCCGGCCGTCGCGACCGGTTCGGCCGCCCTGCTCGCCAACGCGATGCAGCAGCCGGAGGCGTCCCGCATCCCGCTGTTCACCGCCGCCGACTACGCCTGGAACCCGCGCGCGTACCGCCCCGGGGAGTCCTGGCGCGCCGCGATCGCCGACCTCGCCGGCGGGGACCGGCGCCGCGAGCAGGCCCTGGCCGCGCTCGCCGGCAACGACGCCTCGTCGGTCCTGGACGACGAGGAGTCGGCGTATCTGCGCCCGCTGACCGAGGCGTACTGGACGTCCCGCACGACGGGCGGCACGGACACCGGCGGTGACGCCGCGCGGCGGCTGCGCGAGGCCTTCACCGTGCTGCGCGAGCTGCCCCGGCGGCTGTCCGGCACCGGCCTCGGCTCCGAGGTGGGCCCCTGGTCCGAGCAGCTGGCGGACTACGGCGAGGCGGGCACGGCCGCGCTCGGCATGCTGGACGCCCAGCGCTCCGGGGACGCGGCGGCGGCCTGGACGGCGTACCGCAAGGTCGGCGCGCTGCGGGCCCGGCTGGAGTCGGCGCCGGTCGAGGTCGGCACGGACGTCCTGGACCCCTTCCTGCAGCGGGCCCAGAAGTCGTACGCGGCCTGGTCGGGCATCCACCACGAGCCGCCCCGCAACCCCGGTGACGGCCGCACCCTGCGCTTCCCCCGGCCCCGGGCGCTGACCGCCGTGACGGCCCTCACCGAGCCGGGCACCGAGGGCACGGTCGAGGTGCACGAACCGGGGCGTGGCTGGCGGGAGGCAGGCCGGCTGGACGGGTCCGGGGCGACCGAGGTGCGGCTCGGGACACGGGCCGACGCCCTGCGGATCACCGGCTCCGCCCTCTCCCGCGTCCACCACCTCATCCCCTGGTTCACCGACTCCCCCGCCGTCTCCCTCGGCCTGCCCCGGGACCGGGCGGACGTCGAGACCGGCCGGACCGAGCGGCTGACCGCCCGGCTCGGGTCGCTGCGCCCCGCCGACGCCCGCGGCCGGCTCACCGCCGAGGCACCCGAGGGCGTCCGGGTCCGGGTGCCGAAGGGCGAGCTGACCGTGCGGCGCGGCACGACGGTGGAGGTCCCGGTCGAGGTGACCGTGGAACGCGGCACCCCGATGCGGTCCTACGACGTCCGGCTCGGGTTCGCGGGGGCGGACCGCACCCTCACCGTCCGGGCCGTCCCGCCCACCGGCGGCCCCGACCTGGCCCGCACCGGCACCGCCCGCTCCTCGGGCGACGAGACGCCGGACTTCCCCGCGCGGGCGGCGAACGACGGCGACCCGGAGACCCGTTGGTCGTCCCCGGCCGACGACGGCGCCTGGTGGCAGGTCGAGCTGGCCCGTCCGGCGCGGCTGGGCCGGGTCGCGCTGCACTGGCAGGACGCCCACCCCTCGGCCTACCGCGTCCAGGTCTCCCCGGACGGCCGCCGCTGGCGCACCGCGGCCACGGTCCGGGACAGCCGGGGCGGCCGGGAGGACGTACGCATGGACGAGAAGGACGTGCGCTTCGTGCGCGTGCAGGGCGGCAAGCGGGCGACCCCGTACGGGTATTCGCTGTGGTCGGCGGAGGCGTACGCCGTCTCGGAGTGAGCCCGTTTCATCCTGAAGGTGCTGGTCGCAGGGCTGGTGTGAGTGCGGTGTCCGGTTCTCGTGCAGGCCGTGGGCGGTTGCCGGGCATCGTGATCGTCTGACAACGAGGCCAGATGGCTTCCGTGGTCCGGCCGGCGACGTGCGCGACGGATCGACCTGGCGGGCATCGGCCATACACCCGGGCCCGCTTCGACCACGCCGTCTCGCGCGTCAACATCGTCCCGCCCACCGAAGCCATCGCACGCCACGCGAGCCAGCTGCCAGAGGCCGTGTTTCAGGTAGCGGGTGGCTCTTGCGCGGAGAGTTCTTCGGCCAGTTCCATACAGCGCAGGCGGGCTGGGGAGAAGTCGTAGGGCATCTTGCCGGTGGCTTCGAACACGCTCATGGAGTCAGCCTCCCGCCTGCCAGAGCTGTGGTCGGCCTCGCCCTCGCCGTCATCGGCGGTGGCAGGGTGCAAGGTGTCCCAGGCGTCGAAGAGGTCATCGTCGTCCTTACCCAGGCCGGACTCCTCGATGACGGCCTGCAGGGCGCTTTCGAAGGTGTGCCGCGACGGCCACTTGAGCCACCCGTGGGTCATCGACGGCAACACTGTCATCGAGTGCCTCCTCGGCGTCATCGATGCGGTCGGAGTCCTCCCGCAGAGTGGGATGCGTGGCCAGGACGACGAAGCGGCCGGCCTGGACGGCCGCGCCCAGCGGGCCGAAGATCCGCTCGGTGACCAGCAGACGGTCCAGGTCCGCCTGACGCAGGGAGCCCTCGGGCAGGCTCTTGAGGCGTTCGGTGACGAAGTCGGAGAGCAGGCCCATCCGGCTGCCTTCGGTGCGCATCCGCTGCACGGCGGTCCGTTGCCGCCGCAATTCCGCCTCCTGCTCGGCGAGGGTTTCCTCCAACCGCTCCAGGATGCCCGCGATACCTTCTCCGCTGTCCGCACCGGCGGAAGCCGTGCCGGTGGCAAAGGCGTCACGGATGTCGTCCAGGGCGATCCCGGCATCGGCCATCCTGCGAATCCACAGCAGGCGGATCATGTCCTCGTACCCGTAGCGGCGGCGGTCATCGCCGCCCCGCTCAGGCTCGGGGAGCAGCCCGATCTCGTGGTAATGGCGAATCGCCCGCGGCGTGGTGCCGGCGAAGGCCGCCGCGTCACCGATCTTGACCTGGCGGGGTGGCATGAAGGACGAATGCATGAGCAGGGACCTTTCCTCGCGGCACCGGGACGTGAGTCCACCGGACCACATGCCGCTACGGAAGGTGCAACCCCGTACACACCGCCCCGCGCCAACGCCAGGAAACGCGCTCTTCCTCCGCAATGACCGCAGGCCCGTCCTTTCCTGCCGGCGCATCCGCACGACGGCAGACCGAGGGTTCACAGCCACTGATGAATCGCCGCGACCTGAACCGTCGCCTCGAACCGAACCGCAAGTTTGTCGAACCGGGTCGCCACGGCCCGGTGCTGCTTGAGACGGCTGATCCCGCATTCGACCGCATGCCGGGCCCTGTAGTCCTCGCGGTCGAAGACGGGCGGACGGCCGCCGCCACGACCCCGGCACCTGCGGTTGCGGACCTGATCGACCGGCTCAGGAATCCCTGCTCACACGCCAGATGAGTCTCCGTGGTGAACCCGCCTCGCGACCTGCCCAGTCCATGGTCTTCAGGTTCGGCGCTCGCTCCGCCCCGCGGTTCCTTCTGCTCAGCACCGCGCCGGCGGGCAACTACAGCACGCTTCATCAGCACGCGGGCAGCAACTCCCGTCCGATTCCGATAGAAATGTCGGCGGCGGTCAAAATGTCGGCCGGGCACGGAAAGTGATCCAGAACCGGGTTGCCGACCGCGGCCGGCAACTCGCTGGAGGAACTTCGACGCAACCGTCGCGCCACGGGTCACGGATCGATTCCGATGCCGGTCGAAAGCCCAGCGGGTGGTGTGAGGGACCTTGACGGCTGGACACCAGGAGTGTTCGCTGTTGCGCCTACAGATGGCAATCTCTCATTGCGCAACACTTGCCCACCCCTGCGCCATCGCAGCCCAAGGCCGTCCAGGTCAGCGGAAGCCACTGAGACCGCAGAGCGCGCACCACAGCGTCCGGCCAACCGTGCCCAAGCCCGACGACACGAGGAAAGAGAGAGCATGGCTGCTCCCCAGGCGACGAAATCACCGGCCGATATTCCGGATCAAGAGAAAACCGGGAGCCACTCCCCCCTGGCGTCGATCGCACCACGCGTCTTCTGGCCGTCCGCGATCATCATCGTCACCTTCGTCCTCTACACCACGATCTTCAAGAACTCCGCACAGCGCGTCATCAGTGCGGTGCAGGAACAGATCATCAGCGGTCTCGGCTGGTATTACACCGCTCTCGTCTCACTCTTTGTGATCTTTACCCTATGGGTTGGTATCGGCCGTTTCGGAGACATCCGGCTCGGCAAGGACGACGAGCGACCCGAGTTCAGCATGGGCTCGTGGCTCGCGATGCTGTTCGCCGCGGGTATGGGTATCGGGCTCGTCTTCTGGGGTGTCGCCGAACCGCTGAACCACTTCGCCTCCCCGAGGCCGGGGGTCGGTGAGGCCGAGGCGACGCGGAGCGAGTTCGCCATGGTCCAGACGTTCCTGCACTGGGGAATCCACCCCTGGGCCATCTACGTCGTGGTCGGTCTCGCCGTCGCCTACGCCGTGCACCGCAAGAGCCGTCCCATCTCGATCCGCTGGGCTCTGGAACCGATCTTCGGCGACAGGATCAAAGGCGCCTGGGGCGACGCCATCGACACCATCGCCGTCGTCGGCACGGTCTTCGGCGTGGCCACCTCGCTCGGCTTCGGCGTCCTGCAGATATCGGCGGGGCTCGGCTTCCAGGGGTGGGTGACCGACCCCGGCACGTCCCTTCGGGTCGTCCTCATCATCGGCATCACCCTGCTGGCCACCATCTCCGTGGTCACGGGCGTCGGCAAGGGCATCAAGTGGCTGTCCAACATCAACATGGGCCTGGCCGGCGGGCTGCTGGTGTTCATCCTCGTCGCGGGCCCGACGCTGTTCCTCCTCAACGGCTTCGTCGAGGACATCGGCGCGTATCTGCAGAACATCCTCGCGTTGAGCTTCGACACCGGCGCCTCCCAGGGCGAGGAGGGCACCGCATGGGTCAGCGGCTGGACGGTCTTCTACTGGGGCTGGTGGATTTCCTGGGCTCCGTTCGTCGGCGTCTTCATCGCCCGCATCTCCCGCGGGCGGACCGTTCGTGAGTTCGTCACGGGCGTGCTGCTGGTACCGACCCTGCTGACCTTCTTCTGGTTCGCCGTCCTCGGCGGGTCGGCACTCCACCGCGAGACGGTCGGCGAGGGCGGGTTGGTGGGTGAGGACGGCGCGGTCGGTACGGACAGCGCGCTCTTCCAGCTGCTCGACGGCATGCCGGGCGGCGCGCTCGTCGCCGGGGCGGCGATCCTGCTGATCGTGCTGTTCTTCGTCACCTCCTCCGACTCGGGCAGCTATGTGGTCGACGTGCTGGCCTCCGGAGGCAACCCCGACCCGCCGACATGGAGCCGCGTGTTCTGGTGCGGGGCCCAGGGGGCGGTGGCCATCGCACTGCTGATCGCCAGCGGCACGGGGACCGGGTCGCTGACCACGCTGCAGACGGTGGCGATCATCACGGCACTGCCCTTCAGCCTGGTGATGATCGGGATGTGCCTCGCCACGGCCAAGGCCTTCCGCCGAGAACACCACGCCAACCTGGTCGCTCAGCGGAGGAAACAGGAACAGCGCCTCATCGACCAGGCCGTCACGGCGTTCGAGGAGGGCCTGGAGGACGGGTCCGCGTCGAACGGGGCCAAGGACGGCACGGTGGACGCACGCACCCCCTAGACAGGCACCCGCGCGCCGCGCGCCTCGGCATCAGTCGTGAAGGTCGACGACTCGGGCCGGGGCGCGCGGCGCGCACGGTGACCCCCCTGTGAGGGTGAAGGACGAAGCACCTACCTGCTCCTCGCTCCGCACGAAGCGCAGTCCATGGTGGTATGCGCGATGGGCGACCACCCATGCCTTTCGAGCTGTGGGGAACACCCGGGGGGGGCGCCCCGCCCGCGCTTGCGGCCCGGCGCGATGAAGGCATGCCCGGTGGCGCCGTCGGCGTGCACCATACTGCTCCCCCCGCCCGCTTCGACGAGCTCGTCTCGAGTGACCTGAGGGATGTCACCAGCGACCCCACAACCCTGGATCGACCGGCCACCGGACGGTGGTCGCGAAACACGGGTCCAGACCGGTCCGCACGCGCTTCGGGGACGTACGGAGCGAGCCCGTCGCCGCCCCGGCCCCTGGCGTGGCCCCACCGCCTGCGGCTGGACGTCCTCACTCGACCGCGCGGCGTACACCGCGGGTCCCGGCGGATCCGCAAGCACATCGCGGCGGGCGAGGTCTACCGGGCGAACCTCTGCCGCGTACTGTCACTCCGCTCCGCTCCGCTGCCCGAGCCCGAGGGCCCGGCCGTCGCGGCGCCGGAAGAGCTCGGGCGAGGCGACGCTGCGGCGGCGAACTCTTTCGCGACAGACTATTCACTCAGTACATGTACTCAGTGCATAATGCTCGGCATGAGCACCCGTCACATCCTGCTGGGCCTGCTCGCGACGGGCCCGAGCCATGGCTACGACCTGAAGCGGCGCCACGACGAACGCTTCCCGCAGGCCCGTCCGCTGGCCTACGGGCAGGTCTACACGACCCTGCAGCGCCTCGTACGGGACGGCCTCGCCGAGGTCGACGGCACCGACTCGGACGGCGGCCCGGAGCGCACGATGTACCGGACGACGGACGAAGGGACGCACGAACTGGCCCGGTGGGCCGGGGAGATCGCGCCACCCGCGCCCTTCGTGGCGAACGAGATCTTCGCCAAGGTCGTGGTCGCGATCCTCGCGGGCGGCGACCCGGCCCGGTACCTGAGCGCCCAGCGCGCCGCGCACATGGAGCGGATGCGGGAGCTCACGGCGGTCAAGGCCGCCAAGGGCGCGGACCTCGCGACCGTGCTCTCGGCGGACTACGCCCTCAACCACCTCGACGCCGACCTCCGCTGGATGAGCACCACGGCGGCCCGGCTCACCACCCTGACCGCGGAGGTCGACGCAGCATGAGCAGACCCGTGCCCCTCCTCACGGCCGGCGGCCTCGTCAAGGCGCACGGCCGGACACAGGCCCTGCGCGGCGCGTCGGTCGAGCTGCACGCCGGCGAGATCCTCGCCGTGACCGGCGCGAGCGGCAGCGGGAAGTCGACGCTGCTGCACTGCCTCTCCGGCATCGTCCGCCCGGACGCGGGCTCGGTGACGTACGACGGCCGGCGGCTGGAGGACCTGCCCGAGAAGCGGCTGAGCGAGCTGCGGCGCACCGAGTTCGGCGTGGTGTTCCAGTTCGGGCAGCTCATCCCCGAGCTGACGGTCCTGGACAACGTGGCCCTGCCCCTGCTGCTGGCCGGCACCGACCGGGTCACGGCCCGGGCCCGGGCCGGGGAGTGGCTGGAGCGGTTCGGCGTGCGGGGCCAGGAGGACCTTCGGCCGGGCGAGCTGAGCGGCGGCCAGGCGCAACGGGCGGCCCTGGCCCGGGCCCTGGTCACCGGCCCGAGGGTGGTCTTCGCCGACGAGCCGACGGGGGCGCTGGACTCCCTCGCGAGCGAGCAGGTCATGACGGCCCTGGTGCACACGGCCCGCGAGTCGGGCACGGCCGTCCTGCTGATCACGCACGACGCCCAGGTGGCGGCGTACGCGGACCGCGAGGTCCAGCTGCGGGACGGCGCCGTGGCGGCGCTGGGGGTGACGGCGTGATGTCGCTTCGAGCCGATGTGCGCCTCGCCTGGGAGCTCACCCGGGGCTCGGACCGCGGCGAGTGGTGGCGGGTGACCCTCACGGCGGCGGGGGCGGCGCTCGCGACCGGGTTCGCGCTGGCGGCCGTCACCCTGGCGGCACTGCGCGGCAGCTACGACGTGCCCGTCGCCGCGGGGCTGCTGGACCAGCCCGGCACGCGCGCCGGCGTGATCGTCGGCCTGCTGCTCCTGCTCCTGCCGGTGCTCGGGTTCCTCGGCCAGTGCGCCCGGATCGGGGCGGTGCACCGCGACCGGCGGCTGGCCGGGCTGCGGCTGGCCGGGGCGACGCCCTGGCAGGTGCGGCGGATCGCCGCGCTGGAGACCGGGCCGGCCTGTCTGCTGGGCTCGACGGTCGCCACCGTCTTCTTCGTGCTGCTCCTGCTGCGTCACTGGAACCGGCCCAACGCCCTGGCCTGGGTGGCGATCGCCCTGGTCGCCGTCGCCGTACCGCTGCTGGGCGCGGCGGCGGGCGCGCTGGCACTGCGCCGGGTGGTGACCTCGCCCCTCGGCTGGGTGCGCAGGGTCGCGCCGCGCACCGGGCGGGGGCCGGGGCTGCTGTTCCTGGCGGGGGTGGTGCTGATCGGGGTGGTGACGCTGCTCACCGTGCTCAGCATGTTCTCGGCCGCCGCCCACCGTCCGCACGCCGGGATGCCGCTGGCGATGGCGGGCGTGGTCCTCGCGGTCGGCGCGGGCGCCGTGTGGCTCTCCGGGGCAACCGCGAAGGCGACCGGGCGCATCCTGGCCGTCCGGGCCCGGTCGGCTGCGACGCTGATCGCGGCGGAACGGCTGCGCGACGACCCCTGGTCGGCCGCCCGCACCCACGCGGCAGTGCTGCTGGTGACGGTCGTCGGGACCGGCTTCATGGGTGTCCGGCACGTCATGGGCGAGGTGGTGCGCACTCACCGGTTCTCCGCACCCCCGTCCTACTACCTCACCGGCCTCGACCTCACCGGCGCGGCCATCGGCATCGCCTTCGCCATCACCCTGTCCGGCCTGGCCGTCGGCACCGCAGAGTCCCTGGCCACCCGCCGCAGGGGCCTCGCCGCACAGGCCGCCGCCGGGGTGCCGCAGCGGGTGCTCGGCCGGGCCCTGCTGCTGGAGACAGCCCTGCCGCTGGCCCCGGCGGTGCTGCTCGCCGGCCTCGGCGGGACGGCCGTCGGCGTGTGGTACGCCCTGCTCGGCAACGAGCCGGTCCCCTGGGCGATCACCTTGGTCCCCGTCGCCGTCTACGCCGCCTGTCTGCTGGCCGCGGCCACCGCACTGCCCCTGCTGCGCCGATCGGTGCGCCCGGGGGAACTGCGGTACGCGTAGGCACGTCCCCCCTGACGGGCCGGCCCGGGGGAACGGGGGTTCCCCGGGCCGGTCGGCAGGCCGCGCGCGGCAATACGAAGGCCCGGATCGTCGTCAGGCGGAAATGCCGTCGATCCGGGCCATGGCGTCCTCCGCGCCGAACGGCTGCAAGTACGGCAGCCAGCGCGGGTCCCTATGGCCGGTCCCGATGATGCGCCAGGCCAGGCCGGACGGCGGGGCGGGTTTGTGGCGCAGCCGCCAGCCGATCTCGAAGAGGTGCCGGTCGGCCTTCACGTGGTTGCAGCGGCGACAGGACGCCACCACGTTGTCCCAGACGTGCTTGCCCCCGCGGCTGCGCGGGATGACGTGGTCGACGCTGGTTGCGACGCCACCGCAGTACATGCACCGGCCCCCGTCGCGGGCGAACAGCGCCCGGCGGGTCAGAGGAACGGGCCCCCGATAGGGAACCCGGACGAATCGCTTGAGCCGGACCACGCTGGGTGCGGGGACTGTGACGGTCGCGCTGTGCAGATAGGCGCCGGACTCCTCGAGGCATACGGCCTTGTTCTCGAGGACGAGGACGAGCGCGCGGCGGAGCGGTACGACGCCTAGCGGCTCGTACGACGCGTTGAGGACCAGGACATGCGGCACGGATGCCTCCTTGGACGCCGGCGGCGCGTGGCTCGCGCCGGGACGATTCGTAGCCAGTCTCCCCTCATGCCTGGTGGAAGCGCCACCATGTCCCCGTAACGGGCTGGGAGTGTTTTCGACCACATCTGATGCATCCCCCGGAGCACGGCCTGTTCAAGCCCAGGTGAGCACGGTCTCTCCTTCACACATCCTGCCGAAGCACACACAATGCCCCGTTAGTGTGGTGGTTCTGCCCCTTCGGTGACCCCGCCGTGACCTTGACCCCGCGAACCACCGCACCGGGGCAGACCGCTGCACCTGGAGGTACCTGCCGTGTCCCTGTCCGCCGTCCTGCTCGCCGCCGGTCCGTCGCCGTCGCCGACCCCCTCGGACTCGGAGACTCCGAGAGTGCCCTCGCTCCAGGACGCCCAGGAGAGCGCGACGAACGCCGCCGGCTGGGTCGAGCAGAACTGGTCGACGTGGCTCGCGATCGGGCTCAGGGTCCTGCTCATCGTGGCGATAGCGGTGATCCTGAGGGTCGTCGTACGGCGGTCGATCACCAAGCTGATCGACCGCATGAACCGGAACCACCAGACCGGGGAGAGCAGTGCGATCGGCGGGCTGCTCGTCAACGTCGAGCGCCGTCGGCAGCGCTCGCAGGCCATCGGCTCGGTGCTGCGCTCGGTGGCGTCGTTCCTGATCATCGGCACCGCCGCGCTGATGATCCTGGGCACCTTCCAGATCAACCTCGCCCCGCTGCTGGCCTCGGCCGGTGTCGCCGGTGTCGCGATCGGTTTCGGCGCCCGCAACCTCGTCACGGACTTCCTGTCCGGCGTCTTCATGATCCTGGAGGACCAGTACGGCGTCGGCGACACGATCGACGCGGGCGTCGCCTCCGGCGAGGTGATCGAGGTGGGCCTGCGCGTGACCAAGCTGCGCGGCGACGGTGGTGAGATCTGGTACGTCCGCAACGGCGAGGTCAAGCGCATCGGCAACCTCTCGCAGGGCTGGGCGACGGCCAACGTCGACGTCACCGTCCACGCCGGTGAGGACCTGGACAGGGTGAAGGCCACCCTGGACGAGGTCGCCGAGAAGATGGGCGCCGAGGAGCCCTGGAACGAGCTGCTGTGGGGCCCGATCGAGGTCCTCGGCCTGGACAGCGTGCTGCTGGACTCCATGGTCGTGCGCGTCACGGCCAAGACGATGCCCGGCAAGTCCCTGACCGTGGAGCGCGAGTTGCGCTGGCGCATCAAGCGGGCCTTCGACGCGGCGGGCATCCGGATCGTCGGCGGTGCCACGGCCCCGGTGGAGGAGCAGCCCGTCGACCCGACGGCGGGGATGGCCGCCCCGTCGGTGTACGCGAACGCGACGTCCCCGCAGTCTGCGGCGGCGTCCCCGCTCGCACCGCCCGCGCCGACGAGCACCACGAAGTAGCAGCGCCCCCCTTACCCAGAGGGCGGCATCCGGCAGAACCGGATGCCGCCCTCTCGCATGTCCGGATGGAGACGGGGCGTCCCCTCTTGACGGCCACCCGGCGCCGGGCTTAGCTTCCTCCCCATCGATAGGAAACTTTCCTAACAGTGATCGCAGAGCGGGCCGTCCGATGGACTTCCCCGCCTGATCACTGAGAAGCTGAGCAGCCGAAGGGCAGGTGTGGACACGCATGGCAGGAACCGCCGGCACGCCGGGCACTCCGCGCGTCCTGCGCGCCATGAACGACCGGGCCGCCCTGGACCTGCTGCTGGAGCACGGACCGCTGTCCCGCACCCGGATCGGCAAGCTCACCGGCCTGTCCAAGCCGACCGCCTCCCAGCTCCTGTCCCGGCTGGAGGCGGCGGGTCTCGTCCTGGCCACCGGCACCACCGAAGGCCGGCCGGGCCCGAGCGCCCAGCTCTACGAGGTCAATCCGGCAGCCGGTTACGCCGCGGGGCTCGACGTCACCCCCCAGCGGATCCTCGCCGCGGTCGCCGACATCACCGGCCGCACGGTCGGCCGCTTCGAACTGCCCACCCCCGGCAGGCGCACCGGCACCCCGGTCGTCCAGCAGGTCACCGACGCCCTGGACGGAGCCGTGAAGGCGGCCGGTCTCGCCCGGGACGACGTCCACCGCCTCGTCATCGGCACCCCCGGCGCCTTCGACCCCACCACCGGACGGCTGCGCTACGCCTCCCACCTGCCCGGCTGGCACTCCCCCACCCTGCTGGAGGAGCTCGCCGCCGCCCTGCCGATGCCGTTCGAGTACGAGAACGACGTCAACCTGGTCGCGCTCGCCGAGCAGCGCCTCGGGGCGGCCCGGGGCCACGCGGACTTCGTGCTGCTGTGGAACGAGGAGGGCCTGGGCGCCGCCCTGGTGCTGGGCGGCCGGCTGCACCGCGGCTGGACCGGCGGCGCCGGCGAGGTCGGCTTCCTGCCGGTGCCGGGCACCCCCCTGGTCCGCCAGGTCACCAAGGCCAACAGCGGCGGCTACCAGGAGCTGGCCGGCTCCCAGGCCGTCCCGCGCCTGGCCCGCGAGCTCGGCATCGAGGACATCCCGCAGGGTCCGTACGCCGAGGCCGCCGCCCGGTTGCTGGCCCGGGCGGCGCAGACCGGCGACGACGCCCACCGGCACCTCCTGCGGACCTACGCGACGCGGCTGGCCACCGGTCTGGCCTCCCTGGTCTCGGTCCTCGACCCCGAGCTCGTCGTGCTGAGCGGCGCGTCCCTCACCTCGGGCGGCGAGCCGCTGCGCGCCCTCGTCCAGACCGAACTGGAAGAGCTGGCCGCGTCCCGCCCGCGCCTGGTCGTGGGCGACGTCCGTGAACACCCCGTGCTGCGCGGCGCGCTGGAGAGCGCGCTCGCGACGACACGCGACGAGGTCTTCGACACCTCCCGCTGACCCCCCCCCCCCCCCGCGATTCCCTTCCTCTTCCCCCGTGCCTCAGGGAGCCCTGCCATGCCCGGAATATCCAGAAAAACCGCCATCACCCTCGCCGCCTCCGCCTCCGTCGCCCTCCTCGCCACGGCCTGCACCGGCAAGCCGGACTCCGGCGCGAGCGACGACGCCTCCAAGGAGACGACCGTCACCTTCTGGCACGCCTGGAGCGCGCCGTCGGAGGTGAAGGCCGTCAAGGAGCTGGTCGCCGGCTTCGAGAGGGCGCACCCCAACATCCACGTCGACGTCGTCGGCAACATGACGGACGACAAGATGAACCAGGCCCTGCGCACCGGCGGCGACAAGGCCCCGGACGTGATCTCGTCGTTCACCACGAACAGCGTCGGGAAGTTCTGCTCCTCGGGCGCCCTGGTGGATCTCAACCCCTTCTTCGAGAAGTCGGGCATCGACCCGCAGAAGACCTTCCCGAAGGCCATGAACGAGTACACCCGGTTCGAGGGCAACCGCTGCGCGGTCCCCCTCCTCGGCGACGCCTACGGCCTCTACTACAACAAGACGGCGTTCAAGAAGGCGGGCATCACCGCACCGCCGAAGACCTGGTCGGAATTCGAGCGGGTCGCCGAGAAGCTGACCATTCCCCAGGGCGACACGTACAAGCAGCTCGGCTTCATGCCGAACTACCACGGCTGGGAGACCACCACCGAGCACTACCTCGGCCAGTTCTCCCCCACGTACTTCGACAAGGAAGGCAAGTCGAACGTCGGCAAGGACCCGGCCTTCGAGGCCGCGTTCAAGCTGCAGAAGAAGCTGGTCGACGCACTCGGCGGCTACCGCAAGCTGGAGACCTACCGCTCCGGGCTCGGCGACGAGTGGGGCCCCCGGCACCCCTTCCACACCGGCCAGGTCGCCATGCAGCTCGACGGCGAGTGGCGCCTGGGCATGGCCCTGGACGCCAAGCCGAAGTTCGACATCGGCGTGGCCCCGCTGCCCGTCCCCGACGACCAGGCCGACCAGTACGGCAAGGGCTACATCACCGGCACCATCGCCGGTATCGCCGCGACCGGCAAGAAGCAGAACGCGGCCTGGGAGCTGGTGAAGTACATGACCACGGACACGGACGCGGTGGTGAACTTCTCCAACGCCATCCACAACGTGCCCTCGACGCTGGCGGCCCTGAAGTCCCCGAAGCTGACGTACGACCCGCGCTTCAAGACGTTCCTGGAGATCGCGGCGGACCCGAACTCCACCACCGCCCCCGCCTCCGTCAACGGCGGCGTCTACCTCACCACGATCCAGCAGTTCGGCTACGACTACGAAAGCGGCAAGGCGACCGATCTCAAGGCCGGTCTGAAGAGGACGGCGGCACAGATCGACACGGACATCGCGCAGGCGAAGTAGGCCATGAGTACCTCTACTCTGCGGGCGAAGCACCGCCGCTCGTCCCTGCGCACCCTCGCCTTCCTCTCCCCCTGGCTGATCGGCTTCACGGTCTTCTTCGCCTACCCCCTGGTCTCCACCGTCTACTTCTCCTTCATGCGGTACGACGGCTTCAGGCCGCCGGTGTGGAGCGGCACGAAGAACTGGGCGTACGTCTTCGAGCACTACCCGCTGTTCTGGCCCGCCCTGCGCAACACCCTGTGGCTGGTCGTCATCATGGTCACGCTCCGGGTCGCCTTCGGCCTGGGCGTGGGCCTGCTGATCACCAGGATCAAGACGGCCACGGGTGTCTTCCGCACCCTCTTCTACCTGCCGTACCTCGCCCCGCCCGTGGCGGCCACGATGGCCTTCGCCTTCCTCCTCAACCCCGGTACGGGCCCGGTCAACTCCCTCCTGGAGAAGACGGGGCTGCCGGCCCCGGGCTGGTTCAACGACCCGGCCTGGTCGAAGCCGGCCCTGACCCTCCTGGCCCTGTGGGGCATCGGCGACCTGATGGTCATCTTCATGGCCGCCCTGCTCGACGTGCCGAAGGAGCAGTACGAGGCGGCGGAACTGGACGGCGCGACGCCCTGGCAGCGCTTCCGCTACGTGACGCTCCCGAACATCTCGCCGATCGTGATGTTCGCGGTCGTCACCGGCGTGATCCAGACCATGCAGTACTACACGCAGCCTCTGATCGCCGGGAAGGTCGCCTCGGGCGTGATCCAGGGAGCGGGCACGCAGTTCGAGCCCGGCTATCCCGACAAGTCCACCCTCACCCTCCCCCAACTCGTCTACAACCTGGGCTTCCAGCGCTTCGACTACGGCTCGGCCTGCGTGGTCGCCCTGGTCCTCTTCGCCCTCTCGATGGCCTTCACGGCACTTCTGATGCGCCGCAGGGGCGGCCTGATCCAGGCAGGTGAACGATGACGCAGGTACTCGAAAAGGCCCTGGAGTCGAAGGCGCCCCCTACCCCCGCGGAACGCACGGCCCGCCGCAGGTTCCTCCTGGAATGGATCGCCGTCCACTCCCTCGGCATCGCCGCGGCCCTCTTCTTCACCCTCCCCTTCGTCTTCGTCTTCCTCACGTCCCTCATGAGCGACAGCCAGGCGCTCAGCCGCGACCTGATCCCGCACACCTGGGAGGGGGACAACTACCGACGGGTCTTCGACACCCCGGGCTTCCTCACCTGGTGGAGGAACACCCTGATCTACGCGGGCCTGGGCACGGTCCTCACGGTCGTGTCCTCGATCCCCGTGGCCTACGCCCTGGCCAAGTTCCGCTTCCGTGGCCGCAATCTGGCCCTCATGCTGGTCATCTCGATGATGATGCTGCCGCCGCAGGTGATCATCATCCCGATGTATCTGTTCTGGGCGAAGCAGCTGGAGCTGTCCGGCTCGCTCTGGCCGCTGATCATCCCCATGGCGTTCGGCGACGCGTTCTCCATCTTCCTGCTGCGCCAGTTCCTGACGACGATCCCCGACGAGTACGTGGACGCCGCCAAGGTCGACGGCTGCGGCGACCTGCGCACCCTGCTGAAGGTCGTCCTCCCGATGGCCAAGCCGGGCATCGCCGCCGTCGCCCTCTTCCAGTTCTTCTACGCCTGGAACGACTACTTCGGCCCCCAGATCTACGCCTCGGAGAACCCGGGCGCCTGGACGCTCTCCTACGGCCTGGAGTCGTTCAAGGGCGCCCACCACACCGACTGGAACCTCACCATGGCCGCCACGGTGCTGGTCATGGCCCCCGTGATCCTCGTGTTCTTCTTCGCCCAGAAGGCGTTCGTCGAGGGCGTCACGCTCACCGGAGTAAAGGGTTAGACACAGATGAAACTCACCGTGGTCGGCGGAGGCTCGACCTACACCCCCGAACTCGTGGACGGCTTCGCCCGCCTGAGGGACACCCTGCCCGTCGAGGAACTGGTCCTGATGGACCCCGCCCAGGACCGCCTGGAGCTGGTGGGCGGTCTGGCCCGCCGCATCTTCGCCCGCCAGGACCACACGGGCCGCATCACCACGACGACCAGCCTCGACGAGGCGGTCGACGGCGCGGACGCGGTCCTCCTCCAACTCCGCGTCGGCGGCCAGGCGGCCCGTCAGCAGGACGAGACCTGGCCCCTGGAATGCGGCTGCGTGGGCCAGGAGACCACGGGCGCCGGCGGCCTGGCGAAGGCCCTGCGCACGGTCCCGGTCGTCCTGGACATCGCGGACCGCGTCCGCCGCACCAACCCCCGGGCCTGGATCATCGACTTCACGAACCCGGTGGGGATCGTGACCCGCGCCCTGCTCCAGGCGGGCCACAAGGCGGTGGGCCTGTGCAACGTGGCGATCGGCCTGCAGCGCAAGTTCGCGGCGCTGCTGTCCGTCGCGCCCTCCGGGATCCACCTGGACCACGTGGGCCTCAACCATCTGACCTGGGAGACGGCGGTACGCCTGGGCGGCCCGGAGGGCGAGGACGTCCTGCCGAAGCTGCTCGGCGAACACGGCGACCGGATCGCCGCCGACCTCCGTCTGCCCCGCCCCCTGCTCGACACCCTGGGCGTGGTCCCCTCCTACTACCTGCGCTACTACTACGCGCACGACGAGGTCGTACGGGAACTGGGGACGAAGCCGTCCCGGGCGGCCGAAGTCGCGGAGATGGAACGCCGGTTGCTGACCATGTACGCCGACCCCGCCCTGGACGAGAAGCCGGAGCTGCTCGGCGAGCGGGGCGGTGCCTTCTACTCGGAGGCGGCGGTGGACCTGGCCGCGGCCCTGCTGGGCGGCGGCGGCGCGCCGTACCAGGTGGTCAACACGTACAACCGGGGCACGATCCCCTTCCTCCCCGACGACGCGGTGATCGAGGTCCAGGCGGCCGTGGGCACCAAGGGCGCGGCCCCCCTCCCCGTACACCCCGTCGACCCCCTCTACGCGGGCCTGATGGCCGACGTGACCGCCTACGAACACCTGGCCCTCGAAGCCGCCCTGCACGGCGGCAGGGAACGCGTCTTCCGCGCCCTGCTCTCCCACCCCCTCATCGGCCAGTACGCGTACGCCGAGACGCTCACCGACCGGCTGATCGCACACAACCGGGAGCACCTCGCGTGGGCCTGACCGTCCTCGCCATCGACGCGGGCAACAGCAAGACCGACGTCGCGATCGTGACGGCGGACGGAGAGGTCCTGGCCACGGCACGCGGGGGCGGGTTCCGTCCGCCCGCGGTGGGCGTGGACACGGCGATGGACGACCTGGCCGAGACGGTCACACGGGCCCTCACCACCGCCGGGCTCACCTCGGTCACCCACGTCTCGGCGTGCCTGGCGAACGCCGACTTCCCCGTCGAGGAGGAACAACTGGCGGCGGCACTGCACGCGCGCGGGTGGGGCACGACGGTGACCGTCCGCAACGACACCTTCGCGATCCTGCGGGCCGGTGTCACCGAACCCCGGGGCGTGGCGGTCGTCTGCGGCGCGGGCATCAACTGCGTGGGGATGCGCCCCGACGGCCGCACGGCCCGCTTCCCGGCCCTCGGCCGGGTCTCGGGCGACTGGGGCGGTGGCTGGGGCCTGTCCGAGGAGGCCCTCTGGCACGCCTCCCGGGCGGAGGACGGCCGCGGCGCCCCCACCGCCCTCGCCCACACGCTCCCCGCCCACTTCGGCCTGCCCACCGTGTACGCCCTGATCGAGGCCCTGCACCTGGAGCACCTCCCGCCCCTCCGACGCCACGAGCTGACCCCGGTCCTCTTCGCGACGGCCTCCGGTGGTGACCCGGTCGCCCGGTCGATCGTGGAACGCCAGGCCGAGGAGGTGGTCGCCATGGCCGTGGTCGCCCTGACCCGCCTGGACCTCCTGTCCGAGGAGGCCCCGGTCCTCCTGGGCGGCGGCGTCCTGGCGGCCCGTCATCCCCTGCTGAACGACCACATCGCCCACTTGCTCACGGAGCGCGCCCCCAAGGCGGTCCCCCAGGTGGTGACGGCTGGCCCGGTGCTGGGGGCGGCGCTGCTGGGCCTGGACACAGTGGGCACGCGCGAGGGGGCGCAGGGGCGGTTGCGGAGGTACTACGGCGTGTGAATCGCAAGGGCTGTCGTCGTTGGGGCAAGGGCGGGTCCGCAACCCGGCGGAGCGGGGTGCCGCCCCCAGCGGCACGCGTGCCCGCAGCTGGGCGAGCCACGACGCTCCCGCAGCCGCCGTCGTACGCAAGGGGGGGGCCGCCCGCAGCGGTTGGCGCGTCAACGGACAGTCAGTCGGTGTGGCACCCCATCGCGCCGTTCCGAGGACGGACACCCCCCGGCGCGGCCCCGGCCCACCCCCCCCGGCTGAAGGCGGAGCCACCCGCACGCCCACCCACGGGAACCGAACCCCCACCCCGCACGTGTTCCTGAGCAAGGGGTAGTGCAAGGGGGGCGCGCGCCACGCTCCACGCTGCGATCCGATCAAGATCGAGGCAAGGCCGGTGCGGATGTCAGTCCCGGCAGCGATACTTGCCGCGACGGATGACCACGGGGGAGGTCACAGTGACGTACACGCCGAAGAGCAGCCCGCCACCACCAGGACCGGGCCTGCCCGTCCTGCCGGCGGTCCCGGCACAGGCGGCACCCCCGGCCCGGCCCCCCGAGAACCCCCCGGCGCCCCCGGCGGCGCCCCGCCGCACCGCCTTCGCCGAAGGCCTCGACCAGCTCCGTGCCGCCGCCACCACCGAACCCGGCCGCCTGCGCATCATCGGCGCCCTCCTCGCCCTCCTCGTCATCGCCTTCGGCGCCGTCACCGCCTGGCAGATGACCGACCGCGCGGCCGCCGCCGACGACGTCCTCACCCGCAGCCAGCCCCTCAGTTCGGACGCCGCCGACATCTACCGCTCCCTCGCGGACGCCAACACCGCCGCCTCCAGCGGCTTCCTCGCCGGCGGCCAGGAGTCGGCCGCCACCCGCGACCGCTACGAGCGGGACATCCGCACGGCCGCCGAGAAGCTCGTCAACGCCGCGGCCAACGCCGAACCGGGCTCCCCGTCCACGGCGACGATCGCCGAGCTCAACAGACTCCTCCCGGAGTACAAGGGCCTGGTGGAGCGCGCCCGTACGTACAACCGTCAGGGATTCCCCGTCGGCGGCGCCTACCTGCGCTACGCCAACGAGAAGATGCAGAAGGAGATGCTCCCGGCGGCGGAGGACCTCTACAAGAAGGAGAACCAGCGCCTCAGTGCGGACTACGCGAGCGCCACGCCCTACCCCTGGGCGGCCATCGCCCTCGGCGTCGCCGCCCTGGCCGCACTCGCCTGGGCCCAGCACCGCAACTACCAGCGGACGAACAGGGTCCTGAACCACGGCCTGGTGGCCGCCACGGCCACGGCCACGGTCGTCCTCCTCTGGCTGGTCGTGGGCCACACCGTCGCCCGCGCGGGCCTGGACGACTCCTACGACCACGGCGTCCGCTCCCTGAACGTCC
Organism: Streptomyces qaidamensis; assembly: GCF_001611795.1. NCBI lineage: Bacteria > Bacillati > Actinomycetota > Actinomycetes > Kitasatosporales > Streptomycetaceae > Streptomyces > Streptomyces qaidamensis. The sequence continues at coordinate 3,219,940 of NZ_CP015098.1, forward strand.
TGCACGACGCGCGCATCGCCTCCCTCAAGGCCCGGGGCAACGAGAACCTGACCCTGGTGGCCCGCGGCGCGGAGACGAAGAAGGTCGGCGAAGACACCTACGACGCCTACGACTACGACTTCGGCAGGGACATCAAGGCACTGGCCGCGCACCTGGCGGCTGCGGAGAAGCTCGCCGACGACACCTCGGGCGAGCGCCCCGTCACCGCCGCCGTGGGCAACATGACGGAGTGGAAGAAGCGCCACACCGCGGCCCGCGAGCAGGACGAGAACGGCAACTACCAGCAGGCGCTGGACCGCGTCATCGGCACCAAGGGCGCGACGGGCGAGTGCTTCGACAGCGTCGACGAGAACCTGCGCACGGCACTGGCACACGAGGAGACGGAATTCAGGCGCGCGGCCGGCGACGGCCGGGACGCGCTGACGGGCATGCCGGCCGGCGCGGCCCTGCTGGCGGTGCTGGGCGCCGCGGGCTCGGTGCTGGGCATCGGCCGCAGGCTGTCGGAGTACCGGTGAACAGGCCGGGGGCGAGGGGAGGAACGACCGTGCGAGACGCGCTCAGGGGCTGGGGCGGAGTGACCGCGATGGCAGTCGTGTGCGCCCTGGTGGCGCTGGTGGCCCTCTGCCTGCCACTCACCACGGACACGACGTCCGCCCAGAACACCACCGCGACCACCAAGACCGCCCGGGCCGCCGCGGAAGAGGACTGCGAGGCCCCCGAGAAGCAGACCCTCTCCCCGTCCTCCGCCGACGGCGACACCATCCGGGCGATCAAGAACCGCGAGGGCGAGAAGCGCAAGCTGATCGTCGGCGTCGACCAGAACAGCTACCGCTGGGGCTACCGCAACCCCAACAGCGGCAAGACCGCGGAGCTCGAAGGCTTCGACATCGACCTGGTCCGCCGCATCGCCGAGGACATACTCGGCGACCCGGACGCCGTGCAGTTCAAGGCGATCCCCACCGACCAGCGCATCCCCGCCATCAAGGACGGCCGCGTGGACATGGTCGTCCGCACGATGACGATCAACTGCGACCGCATCGCCGACGTCGCCTTCTCCGCGCCCTACTTCAAGACGGGCCAGCAGGTCCTGGCCTCGAAGTCCTCCCCCGTCAAGGGCTACGACGACACGCTCGCGGGCCGCAGGATCTGCACGGCGGCGGGCTCCACCGCGTACTCCACGCTGGAGGCGGACAAGAAGGACGGCGGTCTCCCGGCCAGTACCGACATCTCCACCACCGTGCCGAACCAACTCGACTGCCTGGTGCGGCTGCAGCTCGGCGAGGTCGACGCCGTCGTCACCGACGGCGCGCTCGCGGCGAGCCAGGCGGCACAGGATCCGACGGTCCAGCTCAAGGGTGACGCCTTCACTGCCGAGTACTACGGCGTGGCGATGAAGAAGGACGCGGACGATCTGGTACGCCGGGTCAACCAGATTCTGGTGGACTACCGCAAGGACACCGCGAACGGCTGGCAGGCGTCGTACGACCAATGGCTGTCGGCAACACTGGGCAAGGATGCGAAGAAGTCGGAGCCACCGGCACCGCAGTACCTCCGCACGAGCTGATGACCGGTACGCAACCGGACAACGACGAAGCCCCCCGACGGGCACTACGCAGCGAGAGGTGATCGATGGGCGTCACGGGATCCACCGGGCCGGTGATGGACCGGGACGAGGTGGACCGTGCGCTGGCGCGGCTCGGCGCGGAGCACGAGGCGATCGAGACCTCGCTCCTCGCCCTCCAGGACCACGCGGGCCGCAGACTCCTGGAGGGCGCCGAGCTCACCGGCGTCACCCAGGAGCGCTGGACGGCCACGGAGGCGTCGATCACGCTGCTGTGGACGTACTTCGACGCGTACACCGACGCGCTGCGCACCGCCCGCGACATCCGCTCCCGCCGCCGCTGGTCCAGCCGCGAGGACCTGGTGGAGCTGACGGAGCTGCTGAACGGCGACTCGGTCACCGTCGCGGGCAGCGCCACGGCGACGGCCAACGCCCCCACCCTGCACGGCGGTCCGACGAAACTCAGCGAGCGCTACTCGCTCGCCGCCCTCGTCGACCGGATGAACGAGCTGTACGCGACGAGCCTGGACATGGTCGTCGCCGCGGACGCGGTCTGGTCGGCCCTGCCGGCCCGGATCGACCTGCTCGCGGCGGAACTCCAGCGCACCCGGCGGCTGGCACACTCGGTCGGCGTGCGCCCCGGCGAGCACCCCGCGGGCGACGACCTGGAGCGCATCACGCGGATACTGACGAAGCTGCGCGAGCAGGTCGTCTCGGATCCGCTGGCGTTCTGGGTGGCCGCGGAGGGCAGTTCGGCGCCGGGCGGCGGCCGGCCGGACACGACGGTGTACGACCGCGAGGCGCGTGCCCTGGACGACGTACGCCGTGAGATCGACGCCGTACTGACCGTCCGGCAGGACGCCGAGACGCGGATCGTGAAGCTGCGGGACCTCCTCAGCCGCGCGGACCGCACGCTGGCCGAGGCGCGCACGGCACGCGGCGAGGTGCTGGCGAAGATCGCGGCGACGGAGGTGCCGGTCGTCAGCGGTCCGCCGACCGTGCTGCAGGAGCAGCTGGCGGCGGCCGCGGAGTACCGCAGACAGGCGCAGTGGCACCGGCTGTCCCCGCTGCTGGAGTCGCTGGAGGAAAAGGCCGAGGACGAACTGCTGCGCGCCCGCGAGTCGTTGACCGCGGTGACCGCCCCGCTGGCGGTCCGAGCCGAGCTGCGCGGCCGGCTGGACGCGTACAAGGCGAAGGTCGCGCGGCACGGCTTCGCCGAGGACACGCTGCTGGTGGAGCGGTACGAGAAGGCGCGCCGCATGCTGTGGAGCGCCCCGTGCGACCTGCGCGCCGCCGAGCAGGCGGTACTGCGCTACCAGCACGCGGCCGCCGAGCTGCTGGGCGGCGGCCCGCGGGTGCCGGGGCAGGGCGTGCCGGAGGACGACCGGAGGGGGCCGGGCGCATGAGCGACGAGGGGGAGTCCATGAGTCAGGCACCGCAGAAGCCACCCGGCGCGCCGCCGCGCACGTGTCAGCGCCCCGTCTGCGACGGCACGTACGAGGACGTGGGCGGCGGCGAGCTGTACTGCGACACCTGCGGTCTGGCCCCGGTCGTCGCGGCCGGGGGTCCCCCGTCCGGGGAAGGCATGGTCGGTTCGCCCCCCACCGGCATCACCGCCGGCGGCAGGGGCGGCTCCCGCGGGTCCGCGGGCAGTGGCAGTTCCCGCTCCAGCGGCCGCAGTTCGCGGACGTCGTCGCAGTCGTCGAAGTCGCGCCGCTCGGTGTCGGGGCGCCTGTCGCGGTCCTTGTCGGGCAAGTCGACGGGCCGCTCGGTGTCGGTGCGCAGCTCCGGTTCGACCGCCGGTTCCGGGTCCCGGGGCCGGCTGGGCGCCGGTCTGGTGCAGGTGCCGCCGATCCCGCGGCCCGACCCGCGCGAGATGGTCCTGGACAACCCCGAGGTGCCCGAGCGGAAGCGGTTCTGCTCGCGCTCCGACTGCGGCGCCCCGGTGGGCCGGGCGCGCGGCGACCGGCCGGGCCGTACGGAGGGTTTCTGCACGAAGTGCGGTCACCCGTACTCGTTCGTGCCGAAGCTGCGGGCCGGGGACGTGGTGCACGGCCAGTACGAGGTGGTCGGCTGCCTCGCGCACGGCGGGCTCGGCTGGATCTACCTCGCCGTCGACCGGGCCGTCTCGGACCGCTGGGTGGTCCTCAAGGGCCTGCTCGACACGGGCGACCAGGACGCGATGGCGGCGGCGATCTCCGAGCGGCGCTTCCTCGCGGAGATCGAGCACGCCAACATCGTGCGGATCTACAACTTCGTGGAGCACCTGGACCAGCGCACGGGCTCGCTCGACGGCTACATCGTCATGGAGTACGTCGGCGGCAAGTCCCTCAAGGAGATCGCCAACGCCCGCCGCACGGCGCAGGGCAGGCGCGACCCGCTGCCGGTGGAGCAGGCCTGCGCGTACGGCATCGAGGCGCTGGAGGCGCTCGGGCACCTGCACAGCCGGAACCTGCTGTACTGCGACTTCAAGGTCGACAACGCGATCCAGACCGAGGACCAGCTGAAGCTGATCGACATGGGCGCGGTGCGCAGGATGGACGACGAGGAGTCGGCCATCTACGGCACGGTGGGCTACCAGGCCCCTGAGGTGGCCGAGGCGGGCCCGTCGGTGGCGAGCGACCTGTTCACCGTCGCCCGCACCCTGGCCGTTCTGACCTTCGACTTCCAGGGCTACACGAACGTCTACGCCGACTCCCTGCCCGACCCGGACCACATCGAGGTGTTCCGGCAGTACGAGTCGTTCTACCGGCTCCTGGTCCGGGCCACCGACCCCGACCCGGCCCGCCGGTTCGCCTCCGCGCAGGAGATGACCGAGCAGCTGACGGGCGTCCTGCGGGAGGTCGTCTCCCTCCAGACGGGCCGTGCCCGCCCGGCCCTTTCGACACTGTTCGGGCCGGAACTGCGGGTGACGGACACGGAGTTGTTCCCCAAGCTGGACGGCGAGGTGTCCCGCCTGGGGGCCCGGGTGGTGCGGCGGAGCGGGGCGCGTGCCGGTGCTCCTGCCGCCTTGCCGCACCCGCGGGGTCCCGAGGGGCCGCACGGCCTCGTCAAACCCGTCGACACCCCCGCCGCCGCCTTCGCCCTCCCTGTGCCCCGCGTCGACCCGACCGACCCCAACGCCGGTTTCCTGGCGGGCCTGATGACCTCGGCGCCCGCGGAACTGCTCGGCGCTCTGGCTGCCGCCCCGGCCCCGTCGATCGAGACGCGGCTGAGGCAGATCCGGGCCTGGCTGGAGACCGGCGATCCGGCCGCCGCGCTGCAGGCGCTGGTCGCCCTGGAGGGCGAGCGGCCCGACGACTGGCGGGTGGTCTGGTACCGGGGCGTGGCCGCCCTGGTCACGGGCGACGACGAGGGCGCCGCACTGGCCTTCGACGCGATCTACGACGCCTTCCCCGGCGAGATCGCACCCAAGCTGGCGCTGGGCCTGTGCGCGGAGGTGCTGGGCCAGCTCGACAACGCCGCCGAGTACTACCGGCTGGTGTGGTCGACCGACCCGAGTTATGTGAGCGCCGCGTTCGGCCTGGCCCGCGTCCAGCTGGCGACCGGGGACCGGCACGGCGCCGTACGGACGCTGGAGTCGGTCCCGGAGTCCTCCATCCACTACACGGCCGCCCGGGTGGCGGCCGTGCGGGCGCGGCTGCGGCAGCGCACGGCGAGCGCCTCCGACGCGGCGTTCCTGGGGGATCTGACGGCGGCCGCAGCGCAGGTCGAGGCGCTGGAGGCGTACGGTCTGGATCCGGCGCGGCGGGAGCAGTTGTCGGCCGAAGTCCTCGGTTGCGCGCTGGACTGGGTACTCTCCGTGGGCCAGGGTTCCGCCCCTCCCGCCGCCGGGGGACGGACGCTGCTCGGCAGCGGCCTGGACGAGCGGGGCCTGCGTTTCGGTCTGGAACGCTCGTACCGCACGCTGGCCCGGCTGGCGCGGGGCGGCGAGGAGAGGATCGACCTGGTGGAACGTGCCAATCGTTACCGCCCCCGGACGTGGGTGTAGTTGATGTCGCAGATGCCCCAGTTGTCCGCCTGCCCGAGTTGCGAGGAACCCCTCGAGTCGGGTGACCGTTTCTGCGGCGCGTGCGGATATGACCTGTCCGCCGTGCCGGAACGGCCGCAGGACAACCCGACGATCACCATGAACGGCTCGGTGCCCGGACAGGGCGCTCCGGCCGGCGAGTACCCCGAGCCCCCGCCGGCGCCCCCCGCCGGCGCGGCCTGGCCCGCCCCCGGGCCGGACGGCGCGGGAGCCCCGGAGGCGGTGCACCTGCCGACGGACCTGCCGGGCACGGACTCGGGCGGCTCGGCCCTGCCGCCTCAGGCGCCCCCGCCACCGAGTGCCCCGCCGGCCGCGGCCGCGGGCGTGCGGTTCGACCGGCCGCAGCAGGCCGACGGGTCTGCCGCGACGCCGGGGATCTACCAGACACAGCCCGACGAGTACCTCCTCCAGGCGCCGGACCCACGGGTGTCCGCCGAGCCGGTGGCCCAGGCCGCCGGTGCCGGCGGCAAGGTCTGCGTCGCCTGCCGGGCCGGCCGCGTGGACGACGACGGCTACTGCGAGAACTGCGGCCACGCCCAGCCGCGTGAACGGGACCACATGGAGCAGGAGTCCGGCCCCCTGGCCGCGGTCAGCGACCGCGGTCTGCGCCACCACCGCAACGAGGACGCGTTCGCCATCGGCACCACCGCGCTGCCCGACGGCTCCCCCGCCTCCGTCGCGATCGTCTGCGACGGCGTCTCCTCGGCGACCCGCCCCGACGACGCCTCCGCGGCCGCGTCGAAGGCGGCGGGCGAGACGCTGCTTGCGGCCCTGCCGCGCGGCACGCACCCGCAGCAGGCGATGCACGACGCGATCCTCGCCGCCTCGCGCGCCGTCAACTCGCTCGCCGCGGAGCCCGCCACGGCCCTGGAGCAGGCCCCCCACCAGAACGCCCCCGCCTGCACCATCGTCGGCGCCGTGGTGACGTCGGGCCTGCTGATCGTCGGCTGGGTCGGCGACAGCCGCGCCTACTGGGTGCCGGTCGACCGCAGCGCTCCCCCCGCCCGGCTCACCGAGGACGACTCCTGGGCCGCGCAGATGGTCGCCGCCGGCCTGATGAACGAGGCCGAGGCCTACGCCGACGAGCGCGCCCACGCGATCACCGGCTGGCTCGGCGCGGACGCCTACGAGCTGGAACCGCACACCGCCGCGTTCAAGCCGGACCGGCCCGGCGTGGTCGTGGTCTGCACCGACGGCCTGTGGAACTACGCGGAGGCGGCCGAGGAGATGGCCCGCGTCGTCCCGCTCGACGCGGCCACGCAACCGCTGCACGGCGCCCGGGTGCTCGTCGGCCACGCCCTGGACGGCGGGGGCCACGACAACGTAACAGTGGCGCTCGTGCCGTTCCCGGCCGTGCCCCAGGGGGCAGGATCGGCCTGAGGCCACGTACGAGGACGCCTCGGCGGACCGGAGGGGACCGGTCCGCCTACCGTCATCACCCCGCCGCGGCGGGGGCTTTGGAGGGGGATCGAAGCAGGCATGGCCAATTTCTCGAAGTCGAACGTGCCCCAGTTCTCGGTGGACGTGTACCAGAACGAGTACCTGCCGGAGGGCGCCGGCGAGGTCAACGCCATCGTCACGGTGACGGCGACCGGCGGCGGCACGATCGGCAGCGCGGTCGCGGCACCCCACCTCTACTCGCCCGGCCAGGGCCCGTCCGCGGCCGTAGCGATCATGGTCGACTGCTCCGGGTCGATGGACTACCCGCCGACCAAGATGCGCAACGCCCGCGACGCCACGGCCGCCGCGATCGACACCCTGCGCGACGGCGTGCACTTCGCTGTGATCGGCGGGACCCACGTGGCGAAGGAGATCTACCCGGGCGGCGGGCGCGTCGCGGTCGCCGACGCCACCACCCGCGAGCAGGCCAAGCAGGCGCTGCGCTCGCTCAGCGCGGGCGGCGGCACGGCCATCGGCACCTGGCTGAAACTCGCCGACCGCCTGCTGTCCTCCGCGGACGTCGCGATCCGGCACGGCATCCTGCTCACCGACGGCCGCAACGAGCACGAGTCGCCCCAGGATCTGAAGGCCGCGCTCGACGCGTGCGCCGGGCGCTTCACGTGTGACGCGCGCGGCGTGGGCACCGACTGGGAAGTGAAAGAAGTCACAGGGATCGCCTCCGCCCTGCTCGGCACCGCCGACATCGTCGCCGATCCGGCCGCGCTCGCCGCCGACTTCACGGGGATGATGGAGACGGCGATGGGCAAGGAGGTCGCGGACGTCTCGCTGCGGCTGTGGACCCCGGTCGACACGACCGTGAAGTTCGTCAAGCAGGTCGCGCCGACGGTCGAGGACCTGACCGGCCGGCGCACCGAGGCGGGCCCGCGCGCCGGCGACTATCCCCTCGGTTCCTGGGGAGATGAGTCCCGTGACTACCACGTCTGCGTCGAGGTCCCGGTCGCGGGCATCGGGCAGGAGATGCTGGCGGGCCGGATCTCCCTGGTCATTCCGCAACCCGACGGCAGCGTCCAGAACCTCGGCGCGCAGGGTCTGGTGCGGGCCGTGTGGACGGACGACATGGCCGCCTCGACGTCGATCAACCCTCAGGTCGCCCACTACACCGGGCAGGCCGAACTGGCCCAAGTCATCCAGCAAGGGCTGGATCTTCGCAAGTCCGGAGATATGGACGGAGCAACGGCCAAACTGGGCCGGGCCGTTCAGCTCGCGAGTGCCTCCGGGAACGCGGATACTGCGAAACTGCTTGCGAAGGTGGTGGACGTGGTCGATGCCGCGACCGGTACTGTGCGACTGAAGGCGAAGGTCGCGGAGGCTGACGAGATGACGCTCGAAACCCGGTCCACCAAAACTGTTCGCGTGAAGAAGTGACCTGGAAGAGATCGAAGGAGGGACGCGCCGACATGCCGACCTGCCCGAACGGACACCAGTCGGGTTCCGACGACTGGTGCGAGGTCTGCGGTCACCGCATGGCGGGTGCCGTGCCTCCGCCTCCTCCCCCGCCGCCGCCCGGCGGCTACGGCTTCCCGCCCCCCGCCGGCCAGGGTGGCCCGCAGGGCCCCGGCGGCCAGCCCGGTGGACGCCCGCCGCACCTGTCCGCCGTGCCGAACTCCGAGCCGGAGCTCTGCCCGCAGTGCCGTACGCCGCGTGAGGGCGGCGCCCCGTTCTGCGAGGAGTGCCGGTGGAACTTCCTGACGAACACGGCGACGTCGTACACCCCCGCGGCCCCGCCGCCCGGCCCGGGTGTGCGTTTCCAGCCACCGGGCCAGCAGGGCGGCCCGCCCCCCGGCCCTTCGTACGGCGGAGGTGACTCCTACGAGTACCAGGGCTCACGCCCGTCGCAGGTGAACCGCCCGGCCGAGCCGATCCCGCCGTTCGGCGGCGACCCGTCCGGCCGCCCCGGCCCGGGTGGCCCCGGCGGCCCTCAGGGCGGTGGTTACGGCTATCCGCAGCCCGGCGCCGCCCAGACCCAGCCCGGCCCTGGCGGCCCCGGTGGTCCCGGCGGCTTCGGCGGCCCTCCCGGCCCTGGTGGCCCCGGGAGGCCTGGTGGTCCCGGGGGGCCTGGTGGTCCCGGGGGGCCTGGTGGTCCCGGCGGCTTCGGTGCCGACCCCTCAAGGCCGGCCCCGCCCGGACCCGGCGGCCCCGGCGGTGCTCCGCAGGCCTTCCACCAGTCCGGCCCGCCGGCCCCGCCCGGATTCCCGCAGGAGACCCAGCGGCCTCCGCAGCAGGGCGGTCCGTCCTTCGGCGGCGGTGACGACGACTGGGTGATCTCCCCACCGTCGTCCGGCCCGGGCGGCGGCCATGGCGGTCCCGGCGGCCCCGGTCCCGGCCAGGGCGGCTACGGCTACCCGCAGCCCGGCGCGACGCAGGCCCCGCCCGGACCCGGCGGCTTCCCGCAGCAGCCCCAGGCGCCGCAGGGACCGGCGACGTGGACCGCGACCATCGGCCCGGACCGCGACTACTTCATGGCGATGATGCAGCGCTCCGGCCCCGAGGCCGCGGGCCTGAACCTGCCCGCGTACTCGCCCGAGCAGCAGCGCACGCTCACCGGCAACCAGCTCACGATCGGCCGCCGCCGGCACTCCACCGGCGACACCCCGGACATCGACCTGTCGACGCCGCCGGAGGACCCGGGCGTCTCGCACCAGCACGCGGTGCTGGTGCAGCAGCCGGACGGCAGCTGGGCGGTCGTCGACCAGAACTCGACGAACGGCACGACGGTCAACGGCTCGGACGAGCCGATCCAGCCCTTCGTCCCCGTACCGCTGCAGGACGGCGACCGGGTGCACGTGGGCGCCTGGACGACCATCACGATCCGCCGCGGCTGAACCCGGCCGGCAGCGCGACGTCACGACGGGAGGGGCCAGGCGTACGGCCCCTCCGGGTCGTCCAGCCAGGCCCACTGCCTCTCGCCGCTGACGGTGATGCCGTAGCGCTCACGCTGTGGCCTGCCCTCCTGCTCCCACAGCGCGTGCGCCTCCTGCGGGTCGAGACTGCCGCGGGTGAGGGCCAGCAGGAAGCGGAACGAGTCGTCCTCGCGGGCCCGGCGCGGCACCCCGCCCAGCTGGACCGCCTCGCCCCCGGGCCGGCCGGTGCCGCGCAGCGGCACGAAGTAGGCGGGTGTGTGCAGGAAGCGTCCCTCGGCATGCCCGGCGCCCGGCACCGTCAGCATGATCAGGCCGGTGGCGAGCGGCACGAGGATCCGGCCGCCGGGGCGGCTCTGGGCAACCCAGGCGGGCGGGACGCCGCCCAGGGCGCAGGTGGCGATGATCCGGTCGAACGGCGCGCGCTCCGGCACGCCCCGGGCGCCGTCGCCGGTGACGACGACCGGGTGGTACCCGGCGGCTGCCAGGTGCCGGCGGGCCGATTCGGTGATCTCCGGGTCGAGGTCGACGGTGGTGACCTTGTCGTCGCCCAGCCGGTGGGCCAGCAGCGCCGCGTTGTAGCCGGTGCCGGCGCCGATCTCCAGGACCGTGTGGCCCTCCTCGACGCCCAGCGCGGCCAGCATGTCCGCCATCAGGGACGGCTGGCTGCTGGAGGACAGCAGCTCGCCGTCGCGCAGCCGGGTGGCCAGCGGGGTGTCCTCGTAGGCGCCCCGCAGCCACCGCTCGCGCGCCCCGGGGTCGGTGCTCTCGCCCCAGCGGCGTTCGTAGCCGCCCGCGACACCGACGTAGTAGTACGGCACGAAGAGATGCCGCGGGACCGCCTCGAAGGCCTCCCGCCAGCCCGGATCGGCGTCCCAGGCCCCGCTCGCCCCGATCCGCCGCACCAGCGCCGCCCGCGCGGCGGCGGCGAGACCGTCGAACTCCCTGCCGGGTGCGTGGCCGCCCATGTCTCCACAGTAGGGGCAGGGCCCTGACAGCAGCGGCAGGGTCCTAGGTCTTGAGTCCTATGCCGGGGCGTCTGAGACCATGGAGCGCGTGAATGAGATTCGGCGCGGCACGCTTCAGGAGCAGACCTTCTACGAGCAGGTCGGCGGGGAGGAGACCTTCCGTCGGCTCGTCCACCGCTTCTACGAGGGAGTCGCCGAGGACCCGCTGCTGCGGCCCATGTACCCCGAGGAGGACCTGGGCCCGGCCGAGGAGCGCTTCACGCTGTTCCTCATCCAGTACTGGGGCGGCCCCACTACGTACAGCGAGAACCGCGGCCACCCACGGCTGCGGATGCGGCACGCGCCCTTCGCGGTCGACCGCGCGGCGCACGACGCGTGGCTGAAGCACATGCGGGTCGCCGTCGAGGAGCTCGGGCTGTCCGGGGAGCACGAGCACACACTGTGGAACTACCTGACGTACGCGGCGGCCTCGATGGTCAACACCGAGGGCTGACGGCCGTCGAGGGGCCGGTCAGCGCACGCTGACGTCCAGCGCCCCGAGCCCGGCACGTCGTACGGCGATGGACCCGTACGGCGTGCGCAGCCTCAGCCACGCGCCCGACGAGAACAGCCCCAGCGGCGCCCCGGGCCGCAGGAAACCGAGGGACTGCGCCGCGTGCACGGCCCGCACGGGCAGCCGGGTGTCCCCGACCGTGCGGGACCAGATGTCGCGTCCGATCCGGTCGAGCTCGGCCCGCGTCCGCTGCTCGGAGGGCAACTCCTGCGTACGGGAGCGGAATTCGGCGACGACGGCGGCGACGAGGGAGCGCAGGGCGTCCGGCGTCGGCAGCCCCGGCTCGGTACGCCAGCCGCCACGGGGCGGCAGCACACCCGCCCACGGCGGCCCGGTCACCGCACCCGGCACGAGGGCCGTGCCGGCGCTCTCGTCCACCGTCTCCAGGAACTCACCGGCGGACACGGTCACGTCCAGCGTGGCCTCCAGGCCCTTCTCGTACGGCTTCGCCAGCCGCACCGCCCGCACGGCCAGCACCTCGAAGGACGGCGGCCGTCCGAAGACGGCCAGCGCGGTGCCCGCGGCCTGCAGACGCACCGCGGCTCCACGGTCGTAGTGGAGCAGCCGGGAGAGGAAGGCCGCGAGATCCGCCGCCTCCCCCTCGTCGGCGAGGTGGAGCACCGTCATGCCGCGACGGCCTCTTCCTCGGCGTCATCCGTGTACTCGCTGAGGAACTCCCGTTCCTCGGCGGTGATCCGGCGCGGGCGCTGGGCCTCGAAGTCGAACGGCACGATCACCGTCGAAGCCCGCACGTAGACCTGGTCGCCGTCCTTCACCTCGTAGGTGAGGGTGAAGGACGCGGCCCTGATCTCGGTGACCCACAGCTCGATGTCCACCGGGTGGTGCCGGTGGACGAGCTGCCGCTTGTAGTCGATCTCATGGCGTGCCACCACGGACCCCTGCTTGAAGTCCTTCTCCGGGCGGAACAGGAAGTCGATACGGGCTTCCTCCAGGTAGCGGAGGAAGACCACGTTGTTGACGTGGCCGTACGCGTCCATGTCCGCCCAGCGCAGCGGGCAGCGGTAGATGTGCCGCAAGATCGATCAGCCCCGGGTCAGCTTCTTGTAGGTGGCGCGGTGCGGACGGGCGGCGTCCGGACCGAGCCGCTCGATCTTGTTCTTCTCGTACGACTCGAAGTTGCCCTCGAACCAGAACCACTTGGACTCGCCCTCGTAGGCGAGGATGTGCGTGGCGACCCGGTCCAGGAACCACCGGTCGTGGGAGACGACCACGGCCGCACCCGGGAACTCCAGCAGTGCGTTCTCCAGGCTGGAGAGGGTCTCGACGTCGAGGTCGTTGGTCGGCTCGTCGAGGAGCAGCAGGTTGCCGCCCTGCTTGAGGGTGAGCGCGAGGTTCAGCCGGTTGCGCTCACCGCCGGAGAGCACGCCGGCCGCCTTCTGCTGGTCCGGCCCCTTGAACCCGAAGGCCGACACGTAGGCGCGGGACGGCATCTCGACCTGCCCGACGTTGATGTAGTCGAGCTCATCGCTGACCACGGCCCACAGGGACTTCTTGGGGTCGATGTTCTCGCGGCTCTGGTCGACATAGGAGATCTTGACGGTGTCGCCGACCTTGATGGCGCCGGAGTCCGGCTCCTCGATGCCCTGGATCATCTTGAACAGGGTGGTCTTGCCGGCGCCGTTCGGGCCGATGATCCCGACGATGCCGTTGCGCGGCAGCGTGAAGCTGAGGTCGTCGATGAGCAGCTTGTCGCCGAAGCCCTTGGTGAGGTTGCTGACCTCGACGACGACGTTGCCCAGGCGCGGGCCCGGCGGGATCTGGATCTCCTCGAAGTCCAGCTTCCGCATCTTGTCGGCCTCGGCGGCCATCTCCTCGTAGCGGGCCAGACGCGCCTTGGACTTGGCCTGCCGCCCCTTGGCGTTGGACCGCACCCACTCCAGCTCTTCCTTGAGCCGCTTCTGCCGCTTGGCGTCCTTCTGGCCCTCGACCTTGAGGCGGGCGGCCTTGGTCTCCAGGTACTTGGAGTAGTTGCCCTCGTAGGGGTAGAGGCGACCGCGGTCGACCTCGCAGATCCACTGGGCGACGTTGTCGAGGAAGTACCGGTCGTGGGTGACCGCGACGACGGTGCCCGGGTACTTGGCCAGGTGCTGCTCCAGCCAGTTCACCGACTCGGCGTCGAGGTGGTTGGTGGGCTCGTCGAGCAGCAGCAGGTCGGGCTGCTCCAGCAGCAGCTTGCACAGCGCGACGCGGCGGCGCTCACCACCGGACAGGTTGGTGACGGGCCAGTCGCCGGGCGGGCAGCCCAGGGCGTCCATGGCCTGCTCCAGCTGGGCGTCCAGGTCCCACGCGTTGGCGTGGTCGAGGTCCTCCTGGAGCTTGCCCATCTCCTCCATGAGCGCGTCGGTGTAGTCGGTCGCCATCTGCTCGGCGATCTCGTTGAACCGGTCGAGCTTGCCCTTGATCCCGGCGACGCCCTCCTGGACGTTCTCCAGGACGGTCTTGTCCTCGGTCAGCGGCGGCTCCTGGAGCAGGATGCCGACGGTGTAACCGGGAGTGAGGAAGGCATCGCCGTTGGACGGCTGCTCGATGCCGGCCATGATCTTCAGGATCGTCGACTTGCCGGCGCCGTTCGGGCCGACGACGCCGATCTTCGCCCCCGGCAGGAAGCTGGTCGTCACGTCGTCGAGGATCACCTTGTCGCCGTGCGCTTTGCGCGCCTTGCGCATGGTGTAAATGAACTCAGCCAAGAGAAACCGTCCGGCAGCTTGAAACTGGCAGTGGGCAGATACACCCCATCTTGCCGTACCGCCAGCCCTGGGCGGAAACGCGTATGGGTGGGGGGCTGTGACCTGGAGGTTCGTGAGGGCAGCTGGGTGAACCGGGTGGGAGTCCGTGCTCCCTCGTACGCTGTCCCCGTGCCGTCCTCCCGCCTGCATCGCGTCGCCGTCCTCGTGCTCGTGGGTGCGAAGCCGCTCGACGTCGGCATTCCCGCGCAGGTGTTCACGACCCGCGCGAGCATGCCGTACGAGGTGCGCGTGTGCGGGGCGGCACCCGGTCTCGTGACCGGCGGCGACGGTCTGTCGTACTCCGTGGCGCACGGTCTCGACGCGCTCGCGTGGGCCGACATCGTCTTCATCCCCGGCTACCGTTTCCCGGACCGCGACGACCCGCCGCAGGCCGTCGTCGACGCGCTGGTCGCGGCCCACGCCCGGGGCGCGCGGCTCGCCGCCATCTCGACGGGTGCCTTCGCGCTCGCCGCCACGGGCCTGCTCGACGGCAGACGTGCCACGACGCACTGGCACTACTCACGGGCGCTCGCGGCGAAGCATCCGCTCGTCCGGATCGACGAGGACGTCCTGTTCGTCGACGAGGGCAGCGTCCTGACGTCGGCGGGGGCCGCCTCGGGCATCGACCTGTGCCTGCACATCCTGCGCGGCGACCTCGGAGTGGCCGCGTCGAACCACGCAGCCCGGCGCCTGGTCGCGGCCCCGTATCGCAGCGGCGGCCAAGCGCAGTACGTGCCGCGCAGCGTGCCCGAGCCGCTCGGCGAGCGGTTCGCCGCCACCCGGGAGTGGGCGCTGCGCCGGCTCGGCAAGCCTCTCACCCTCGACGTGCTCGCGCGGCACGCGGCGGTCTCGCCGCGTACGTTGTCGCGGCGCTTCGTCGAGGACACGGGGTACACGCCCATGCAGTGGGTCATGCGCGCCCGTATCGACGTGGCCCGTGAGCTGCTGGAGCGTTCGGAGCGGGGCGTGGAGCAGATCGCCGCCGACGTCGGTCTGGGCACCGGTGCGAATCTGCGGCTGCACTTCCAGCGCATCCTCGGCACCACGCCGAGCGAGTACCGGCGCACCTTCGCCCGGGGCGAGTAGCCCGCCGTCCCGTGGCGCCCGTGGCGCGATCCTTTCGAACCGTGGCGATCACGCCGCTGTCCCGGGCGTCTGCCTGCCGCGACGCTGGTGGCGAACCGGAGAGATCGAAGGGACACCACCACTCATGACGCGCATCGCGATCAACGGATTCGGCCGCATCGGACGCAATGTGCTGCGCGCACTGCTCGAACGCGACAGCGACCTCGACATCGTCGCCGTCAACGACCTCACGGAGCCCGCCACCCTCGCCCGGCTGCTCGCCTACGACACGACGGCCGGCCGGCTCGGCCGCCCGGTGACCGCCGACGGGGACGCCCTCGTCGTCGACGGCCGTCGCATCAAGGTGCTCGCCGAGCGCGAGCCGGCGCAGCTGCCCTGGGCCGAGCTCGGTGTCGACATCGTCCTCGAAGCCACCGGCCGCTTCACGTCGGCCAAGGCCGCCCGTGCCCACCTCGACGCGGGCGCGAAGAAGGTACTCGTCAGTGCGCCGTCGGACGGCGCCGACGTGACACTGGCGTTCGGGGTCAACACCGACGCGTACGACCCGGACGTGCACACGGTCGTCTCGAACGCCTCGTGCACGACCAACGCGCTCGCGCCGCTGGCCGCGGTGCTCGACGAGCTGGCGGGCATCGAGCACGGCTTCATGACGACGGTGCACGCCTACACACAGGAGCAGAACCTGCAGGACGGTCCGCACCGCGACGCCCGTCGCGCCCGCGCCGCCGCCGTCAACATCGTGCCGACCACGACGGGTGCCGCCAAGGCGATCGGTCTCGTGCTGCCGAACCTCGACGGCAAGCTGTCGGGCGACTCGATCCGCGTGCCGGTTCCGGTGGGCTCGATCGTCGAACTCAACACGACCGTCGCCCGCGACGTGACGCGCGACGACGTGCTGGCGGCCTACCGCGCCGCGGCGGAAGGTCCGCTCGCCGGCGTCCTCGAGTACTCCGAGGACCCGCTCGTGTCCGCCGACATCACGGGCAACCCGGCCTCGTCGATCTTCGACTCGGCCCTCACCCGTGTCGACGGCCGCCACATCAAGGTGGTCGCCTGGTACGACAACGAGTGGGGCTTCTCGAACCGCGTGATCGACACCCTGGAACTCCTCGCCAAGCGCTGACGGGGGGCGAGAGCGGCCCGGGCGGCGCCGCTCGGCCGGGTCACTCCCCCGCCGTGGCCTCCCTGCGCCGCAGCACGACCAGCGTCGTCCCGCCGATCAGGACCAGGCCGATGGCGAGGCCCACGATCACGGGGGTGATCTCCGAGCTGCCCGTTTCGGCGAGGTTGGTGTCCGGGGCGGTGCCGCCCACCGTCGCCGGGCTCGGTTCGCTGAGGGTCTGGGTGGTGGTGCCGGTGTCGCTGCCGCGCGTTCGGCAGTCCAGCATGCCGGTGAAGCGCTTCTCGAAGCCGCCCGGGCCGTGGATCGTGAAGTCGTAGGCCTGGTCCTCCTGGAGCGGCACCGTCACCGTGCGGGTCTCACCGGCGGCGATGGTGTGCTCCAGACCGGCCAGTTCGAAGGTGAACGGCTCGTCGCCCTGGTTGGACGCGGTGATGTCGACACCGCCCTCGGCGCAGTTCTCCGCCGCCGACAGCGCCGGGACCGGGCCCTGCTTCGCCCAGGTTGCCCCGGCCGTCGCGGACACCGTCGACTCGCTGGAGCCGGCCAGGATCTGGGTCTGGCTGCGGTTCTCGGAGGCGAAGGCCCGGCCGACCGGCACGGTCGTCGAGGCCTGCACGGTCAGGTCCGCCGTACCGGCTGCCGCGTCCTCGGGCACGTCGAAGAACACCTGCCCGCCGTCGGACGTGGTGGTGACGGCCTTGCCCTGCTTGTCGACGAGCCGTACCCCGCTCGTGGCGGCGTCCGCGGGCGGGGTGACCGTCGCGGTGCCGGCGTTGGTGCGCACCGTCACCGGTCCGATCCGTTCCCCCGGCCGGCCGGAGACGGCGGGCGGCTCCAGGGTGAGCGAGGCCCGGGGTTCGGGAAGATCGCGGGCGCTCTTCTCCAGGTGGTCCGCGAGCTGCTCGGCCTGCGGGTCGAGGGCGTCGACGGCCACGTCGTCCGAGTAGCGCCAGATCGCCACCTGGGTGCCGGCCGCCGCGTCCTGCTCGGTCAGCGCGCCGCGCACACCCGCCTTCCGCGCCAGCGTCGCGAGGTCGTTCACCTGCGGGTAGGAGTTCTGCAGGATCCAGCGGATCTTGCCGGCGTCCTTGTTGGTGCCCAGGGACGTGCCGCTCCAGGGCGTCTCGTGGTACTTGGCGTCCCGCTGCGTGGGGTTGTGGAGGTCGACACAGTACGTCTGCAGCATGCCGCCGCCGTCGACGGACATCTCGAACAGGCCCGCCGAGATCTCCTGTTGGCCGGTGCCGGCGTGTATCACTGCCGCGCCGTACGTCTTGAGGCCGCCTATGGTCGCGGCCGCTCCGCCCTGTCTCTGTGCCGTCTCGTCGGCGACCGCCCGGCCGGCACCGGCCAGACCGCCCGCGGCGACGAGCCCGGACACCACTGTCGCGGTGGCGAGACGGGTCGCCGCTCGCCTGCGTACGAACACCTCAGAGAACGAAGCAAACACCGAATTCCCCTTCGAGCGGGACCGTTGACGTGGGGGGACGGTCCCACCAGCAGAATCAGAGGCCTCACAGGACACAAGAGACCCGAGAACCATGTCCGGCATCCTAGGGACGCGGGGGACCCCGCCCGCCGGTCAGACGGTCGGACGAGTGATCCGACTCGGAATCGTTATCGCCAAGATCCCTTGCGGGCAGGGCTTATCGACAAATCCACCCCCGATCGTCCGGTGCGCACCGGACGATAAGCCGTAGTTGGGGCGGGCTGGCGGGCGGGTGGGCTGGCGGGTTGGCGGGTTGGCGGGATGGCGGGATGGCGGGCTGGTGCGGTTCGATGGTTGACGTCACGTCAATACCGCGGACTCCGGCCGATGTTGCGCTCCCGACTCCGCCGTATCCGGCGAACCATCCGGCGTTGTCTCCCAGTTGGGCTCCGGTTGGGTCGGTGCAGACGCCGTCTCCGCCTTGCCGGCACGCCTGAAGGCCGAGGTGCCCCAGGCCAGATCGTGTCCGATCGACACGGCGTCGATGTCCGCCGACGTCCAGCTCTGCCCCTCGCGTACGTCGGTCCGCACTTTCAGCCTGCCCTGCACGATCACGGGCTCGCCGACCGTCAGCGACGCCGCCGTGTTCGTGGCCAGCTGACGGTTGGCCCACACCGTGAAGAAGTTGGTGTGCCCGTCCGTCCACGTGTTCTTCTCGCGGTCCCAGTAGCGCGCGGTCACCGCCAGCCGGAACCTCGCCGACGGGCCGGACGCCATCTCCCGGTACACCGGCTGCGTCGCCACCCTGCCGACCGCGCAGACCATCGTCTCGTTCATCGCGAACCCTCCCTCGGGCCCGGAGTGCGGCAACGCACCGGGCCGACACGCGTACGGGCCCGTCCCGTACGGCTGTGTCTGCCAGACTGCCGTGGCCGGGCCGGGCCCGCTGAGCGCTGTGGATCCCCGGGTGCCTGTGGATAGCGCCGTCACCCGGACGGGTGGTGACAGGTGAGGCGGGGCGGGGCGGGGTGGGGTGGGTCACGCCCCCGGCCTCACCGCCAAGGCCTCACCGCCATGGCCTCACCGCCAAGGCGTCGCCGTCATGGCCTCACCGCCCCGCCCCGACCACCCTCCCGTACTGCTCCCGCACCTCCCGGTAGCGCAGAAGTTCCGCCGCCACCGGATCCAGGACCCGGGCCCGGCCGCATCCGGCCGCCGCCTCCCGCAACCGGCGTTCCGCCTCCAGGCCGTAGCGCCGGGCCGGGCCGCGGGCCGCCATCCGGCAGCTCCACTCGATGAGCGGTCCGCCGACGATGCCGATCACCATCAGCAGCACCGGAACCCCCAGGTTCGGCGCCATGACCCCGATGATCTGGCCCAGCAGCCACAGCCCGCCCAGGAACTGCAGGACCGTCATGCACGCCTGGGTGAGGACGGCCACCGGCCACCACCCCGGGCGCGGCGGCCGCCCCGCAGGCACGCCCGCGCGCGCGGTCAGCTCGTCCAGCGCCTCGGGCAGCCCCTGCGAACCACGGGCGGCCGCCTCGCGCACCGCCTGCGCCCAGGGCACCGGCAGCCCGGCCGACGCCCGGTCGGCCACGGTCCGCACCGCCTGCTCGACCCTCTGACGGGCCGTCGCCTCCTCGTCGGCCTGCGTCCGCGAGGGGAGCCGGCCCGTGGTGGGCTCGCCGCGGTCCTGGTACCAGCGCCACAGCCGCAGCCAGGGCGTGCCGCAGGCGCGGTTGGCGTTGCGCAGCCACGCGCGCTCGGCCGCCTCACCTGCCGCCGTGGCGCCCACCGCGTCCGCGAGCCGGTCGGAGAACTCCTCCCGGGCCTGTTCGCTGAGCCCGGTCCGCCGCTGGGTGGCGTAGACGGGCCACAGCCGTGCCGCGGCGATGTCCACGTCGGCCGAGATGCGGCGGTTCGCCGCTCCGCGCTCCGAGACGAACTGGCCGAGCACCTCGCGCAGTTCCCCGACACCGTCCCCGGTGAGCGCGGACAGCGCGAGCACGGTCGTACCCGGCTCGCCGTACTCCCCGAGGGCGATGCCGTCCTCGTCGAGGAGCCGCCGCAGATCGTCGAGAACCTGCTCGGCGGCTTCCCCGGGCAGCCGGTCGACCTGGTTGAGGACGACGAACATGACCTCGGCGTGGGCCGCCATCGGCCGCAGATAGCGCTCGTGGAGGACGGCGTCGGCGTACTTCTCCGGGTCGACGACCCAGATGACCGCGTCGACGAGCGCCAGGATGCGGTCCACGTGCCGGCGGTGCTGTACGGCCGCCGAGTCGTGGTCGGGCAGGTCGACCAGGACGAGTCCGCGCAGCGGCGACTCGCCGTCCCCGGTCGGCAACGGCCGACGGCGCAGCCGGGGCGGGATCCCGAGCCGTTCGATGAGGCCGGCCGCCCCGTCGCTCCAACTGCACGCGATGGGCGCGGCGGTGGTGGGACGGCGTACACCCGTCTCCGAGATGGTCACCCCGGCGAGCGCGTTGAACAGTTGCGACTTGCCGCTGCCGGTGGCGCCCGCGATGGCGACGACGGTGTGCTGACCGGAAAGCCTGCGCCGCGCGGACGCCTCGTCGAGTACCCGGCCGGCCCCCGAGAGCGTCCTGCTGTCGAGCCGGGTGCGGGAGAGCCCCACGAGTTCGCGCAGGGCCTCCAGCCGTGAGCGCAGCGTCCCGTCGTACACCAGTGGGGTCACCGTCGGCGGGACGGCGGAGCGGTTGTCCGTCATGGGGAACCTGTCTCCTTCGGCTGTCTCGGCGACCCGGCGTGCGATGAGTCCGTCGTCCCAGGTCTCGGTGGAGTCGGCACGCGTCGCACGCGCGCCGCCCGGGGCACTCCGGCCGACGGCGCCGCCCCCTTGGCGGGCGTCGTCGTCCGGCTGATCGGCGTGCTCGGTGGGGTCCTGGTCGGTGACGGTCACCGGTCACCTCTCCTTCTGCAGTACGGACAGCGCGGCGATGAGTTCGGCCTGGGGCTCGGGGTGGACGTCGAGCGCGTCGAGCGGGGCGAGCCGGCGCTCGCGTTCGGCGTGCAGGACCCGGTCCACGTGCTCGGTGAGCAGCCGCCCGGCCCGGTCGCGCAGCCGCAGCGCGCCATGGGCGCCGATCCGCTCGGCGAGGCCCTCCCCTGCCATCCGGCCCCGGCGGCCGCCCAGCAGGGAGGTGGCGACCAGGGCGGCGACGAGCTCGGGGTCGGGCGCGAGGTTGCGGTCGAGTTCGCGTACCTCGTCCTCGGCGTGCTCCTCGAGCTCGCGCCGCCACCGCCGTACGGCGAGACCGATGCGGTGCTCGGCGCTGTCCGCGCCGCTCTCGCGTACGGCGAGTTCCGGGGCGGCGGAGGCCGGTTCGCGGCGCCAGGCGTCGTCGACGCGCTCGTCGGCGGCGGTGACGGCGCACAGCAGCAGCGCGCTGAGGCTCTCCACGAGCGCGTCGAGGAGTTCGGCGGCGGTGCAGTCCAGGGGGAAGGCGCGCCACCGCTTGAGCGCGTCCCCGGCGAGGACCGCCCCGCTCTGCAACCGGCCCCGCACGCGCGTGTGCTCGCTGTCGTACGCCCCTTCGACGGCGGAGGTGAGCCGCAGGGCGGCGGCGTACTGCGCGGCGGCGGCCCCGGCCAGCTCGGGCATCCGGGACTTGAGGGAGTCGAGGACGCCGTACGCCGTACGGGCGAGGACGTGCTGCCGGGCCGCGGGGTCCTGGGCCTGGTGCACCAGCCAGGTGCGCAGCTGGGCGACGGCGGAGGCCGGCAGGAGCCCGCCGCCCCAGGCGGACTCGGGCAGTTCGGGCACGGTGAAGCGCGGCACCTCGCCGAGCCCGGCCTTGGTGAGCAGGGCCCCGTACTGCCGCGACACCTCGTTCACCACCTGGTGAGGCACCCGGTCGAGCACGGTCACGAGGGTGACGTCGTACTCCTTGGCGGTGCGCAGCATGTGCCAGGGGACGGCGTCGGCGTAGCGGGCGGCCGTGGTGACCATGACCCAGATGTCGGCGGCGCAGATGAGTTCGGCGGCCAGGACCCGGTTGTCGGAGACCAGGGAGTCGATGTCGGGCGCGTCGAGGAGGGCGAGGCCGGGCGGGAGCGTCTCGGCGGTCTCGACGCGCAGTACGCGCGCGGGGTTCTCGCCGGGGAGCAGGAGGTCGTCGGTGGAGTCCTGTTGGGGCACCCACACGCGCGTGAGGTCGGGCAGCACCCTCATCCCGCTGAACCAGTGGTGGTCCTCCGGATGGCAGACCAGCACGGGGGTGCGTGTCGTCGGCCGCAGCACGCCCGCCTCGCTGACCCGCCGTCCCACGAGGGAGTTCACGAGCGTCGATTTCCCGGCTCCGGTCGACCCGCCCACGACGGCCAGAAGCGGCGCTTCGGGGTCCCGCAAGCGGGGCACCAAGTAGTCGTCGAGCTGCGCGAGGAGTTCGTCGCGGTTGGCACGCGCGCGTGGGGCCCCCGCCAGGGGCAGCGGGAAGCGTGCGGCGGCGACACGGTCGCGCAGGGCGGAGAGTGCGTCGAGCAGCTGAGGCCGTACGTCCAAGGTCACCACATGTGAAGAATGCCCAATTTTAGGGGAATTCTGAAGCATATGAGCATGTCTGCGCGCCGACGGAACACAAGGGACGGAAGGGACGACTGGGACACGGGCAGACTCCAGGCATAACGAGTGCACAACACCCGATGCCTCTGACGCCAAAAGCGATGCACGATTCGTACCTGCCTGCGATTATCAGGACCGCTTCACTGAACCTCCACATCGAGCCACGGAGGCGAAGCAACAGGGACAAGGACGCGGGAGCCCTATCCTTGTCCCCGGCAACGTCACGGATCGGCCCACACCCGGGCACCAGGACAGAGGCCACCACACCCGGCCCCCGTAGCTCAGTGGATAGAGCAGGCGCCTTCTAAGCGCTTGGCCGCAGGTTCGAGTCCTGCCGGGGGCGCAAGTCTCCGCCCTCCCTTTGGGGAGGGCTTTTTGCTGGTCAGGGCACATGCCAGACGGCACAGTGAAGCCCCGGACACCGCCTTGATGATCAAGGGTGGGCTCCGGGGTTGTCCGGCTGTCACTGGGTCTTTTCGGGTGGCCGTGTCGAATACGTGTCGAAGTTCTCGGCCGACGGATCAGCCGGCGCCGGACACCTCCAGGCCGTCACTTGCCCGGTCAGAGGCCATCCATCCTCCCGTAGGAGATGGACGGTGGGCTGGCAGCATCTGCGCCATGGACCAAGCTTTGAAGACCCTGGAGCACGAGTTCCGTTCCGAGCCCGGAAGCTAAGTTCATCGAGCCGCTCGCCTCGATGCCCCAGGGGGCGCCGCGGTGGCCGCAACAAGTACTTCCAGTTCACCGCGATCGACGACTGCACCCGCCTGCGCGTCCTGCGGATCTATCCAACGCTGAACCAGGCCACTGCCATTCAGTTGCTGGACTACGTGCTGCAGCGCTTGCCGTTCCAGGTTGAGGTCATCCAGACCGACAACGGCGCCGAGTTCCAGTCCGCCTTCCACTGGCACGTCCTCGACAAGGGCATCGCCCACACCTACATCAAGCCCCGCACGCCACGCCTGAACGGCAAGGTTGAACGCTCCCACCGCATGGATGCCGAGGAGTTCTATCGGCTCCTCGACGGCGTCGTCATCGACGACGCCGAGGTCTTCAACGACAAGCTGCGCGAGTGGGAGGACTACTACAACTGTCATCGCCCCCACGGCGGCCTCGGCGGCCAGACCCCCTGCGAACGCCTCAAGCAGAAGACCACGACTCAGGCGTAATCGAAGATCGTCAGTGGCACAGGACAGCAGCCAAGAGCGCGGTAGAACGTTCCCCTACTTCATCAAGCCCCGGCTGCGCTCCGCTCCGCCGGGCGCGCTTCCCGGCTCCGCTCCGGGCGCCGCTCCTGCCTTCGGCCCGCTCCGCCCGCGCTGCGCCGACGCGCGCCCACGCGTGGATAGGGCCGGTAGCCATGAGCCGATCACCGCACCTAGCGCCCGCGGGTCAGAACAGTGCCTCCGGCGGGGGATCGGCCGGCACCGGGATGGAGGGGGCGCCGTCCCCGACTGCGGGTCCGTAGTGGCGTGCGCGAGAGGCTCCCGTCCCGTACACCATCAACCCAGGCAGAGCCGAGCAGACGCGGCCCATGGCGTCCAGGTCGTTCGTACAGTGGCGCGCTCCACCTGGACGCCATGAACAACGCCCGCTCCACGGTGTGTGGGTCGACGGCGTACGGGATGGGAGCTGGAGTGAGTGGTGGGTTGAGGCCGGTTTCGGCCTGCTCCCGAGGGGTGATCACCTACCCGCAGAAGAGCGGTCGCCGGACGACTGATCCACCGGGCGGGCGGCTGCGGCGGCCATGAGGGCCAGCATCAGGGCGATCACGCCGACGATGATGTTGTTGACTATGGTCCTGGTGGTGCTGACGTCACCTGCCACAACCCACGGCGCAAAGATCGTCCACACGCTCAGCACGCAAGCGCCCCACGCCATGCTGTGCGAACGCTCGTATGCCCGGCCGAAGCCACCGCTCATGAGGAGGGCGTAGGCGATACCGGTGATCAGGTTGTTGACCGCCAGGGTGGAAAAGTTGTTGAATCCCGCGATCCACGGTGAGGCCGCGAGATAGAGCCCTGTGATCAGGGCCATGGCCTCGACGGCTTGCGCCCTCGGGGTGGTCGCGAAGCGTTCAGCCATCTCGTGTCGATTGCGCATTGCGACGATGTCGGGATGGGTTTCCATGTCTGACCGGGGTTGCGTCGCCATTACACTTCCTCCGAATTGTCCGTTATGTGCCCTGTCTGGGAGTGAGTACCCCGTAGGGATGAGGTAACCGTCCTGAGGTGCAAAGTCCGAGGGCACCGCTGCAAGAGGTGGTCTGTCTGGCCGGGCGAGCCGCCGAGCGCTGGGCTGAGTGCAGCAGCCGCGCACCGCAACCGCTGATGAGCCCGGGCGCCTGGCAGCGCACCCACCAGCGTCTTAAGCGCCTCGTTGTGGTGCGGGGGCTGGTGAGATCGCTTGTCAAGACCGCATACAGCGACTGACACCCAACACGGGTAGGGGCGGTCCCGCCGGACGTCAGTGGACGACCGGGCGAGTGCAGGCCTTGTTGGCCGACTCGACAAGCCCGCATGATCGACCTGATAAGGATGAGGTCAGACCTCAAAGCCCGGATCGGGCACCGGGCGCCACGTTTTCGGGTGTAGAACCCGTGATCACCCACGCGTGGACACCCATAGGGTCGCGGTCATGTCGAGACCTCTTGCAGCAGCCGACCACCTTGGCGACCGGGAAGCCTTCAGCGTCTTCCTGGCGCGTCTACGAGCGGACCATGCGGAGAATGGCGCGGAGTGGGAGAACGCGACGCTAGACGCCTTCTTGGAGGCTCTGGAAGCCTGGGTGTCGGATGCGCCCGGGTGGTACCACAACCATGGGCAGGATCTACCGCCCCAGGGCGACTGGACGTTCTTCGCTCGCGCCCTGGCTGCCGCCCGGATCTACGAGTAGAGGCCGTGCCCCCGACGTGCCCGATGGGACAGCAAGTAGCGGGGAGCCTCGGGGAACAGCCGAGAGCGAGCCGGGAACGCGCGGCTCAGCGTCTTACCAGCTCAGCCCGGCTCCGCATACGCGATCTTCCAAACTAGCGACGGCTCGGCGCGAAGTCCGGGCCGGCCAAGGTCAGCCGGCGCCGACCAACAACGACAGAAGCCCACGGCATCTGAGCTGGTCAGAGTCGTGGGCTTCTTCAGTCCCGCTGGTCAGCGGAAGGGCCGATTGGTACACCGGCTGCTGAGGGCCACACGCGGACCCCACGAGGGCGAGTCGAATGCGTGTCGAAGTCAGACAAGCCGTCACCAGAGCGAGTGACCGCCCAGGTCAGAGCGCTGTTGCAAGCGAATGCGCGAAGCGCCTTCTAAGCGCTTGGCCGCAGGTTCGGGTCCTGCCGGGGGGCGCCGCCTCCTAACAGCAAAAACGCCCAGAGGGGATCTCCCCTCCAGGGCGTTTCGTGTCTCTGACGGCAACGCCCCCGTCACCCGTCGGACAGCAGGTCTCCCAGCTCGTCCAGAGCAGCCCGCTTCTCGGTCATGTCAGCATGCGCGTAGATGTTCATGGTCACGTCAGGGCGCTGTGCCCAACGATGTCGCGGATGACGTGCGGCGGGATGCCGAGGCCGAGCAACAGGGGCACGCAGGTGTGGCGGAGGGCGTGGTAGCGGACGTCCAGGCCGAGCCCCCTCCTACTTGCGGAACGTCCGTTCCCAACCGTCGGCGGTCGCTACCGTTGATCCATCGTCCTAGCGTTCAGGAGCTCTCGTGCCCATCGTGAAGCACCCCTACGACGCAAAGTTGCACCACGCGGGAACGGTAGGAAGGCAAGGCAGCTGTTCGTGGCATGGCCGAGTGGCTTGCTCGGAACAGCCGACAAGCAGCTACGAGACGCCGAACGGAACAATGGCTGCTTGCCCTCGCGCCGAGCGCGAGATCGAAGACCTGTACGGCGAACCGACGAGTCGTCAGCACTAGCGGCCCACTCGGGCACGTCCAGGTCGCGTGCCACAGTCGTGCCAGATTGGGCGGTCAGCTCCAGTCCACCACGGTAGCTGGCAGGCGCCGCGCCGACTCGGCGCAGGCGCGGCGGTATTGGAGCAGGTCGGTGCGGGGTCGCAGCCCTCGCCAGGGTCGATTCGGACGGTGGCGCCGCCAGCCCGGGCGCTAGTGTTGCACTCGGCGGAAGGGCGCTGAAGCTCCCGCTGGGCCGCTTCCGTGAAGTCATCCGTCGCGTGGGCTGCCGCCGCCGGGCGTGCCCACCGCAGCCTCGGCGACCGAAACGCCGCCATCGCCGCGTACGTCCGATGGCATAACGCCCAGCCGAGCAGAAGACGAACTTCGCGCCGGACTCACCGATCCGTGCCTGGATCGGTTACCTCATAGGGGCCGCGTGACACAGCTCTACGATCTTCGCATGAGTGACCGAAGCCCTGCTGGCGAGCAGTTGCACACTCCCCGACTGTCGTTGCAGCGTCCGACCGAAGCCGACATCGACGCGATCTTGGCCATTCACCGTGACCCCGAGACCTGTCTGCACAATCCCTCCGACGCTCTCACGCGGCTCGACGAGGCCGGGGAACTGTATCGCCGCTGGAATGACCAATGGCAGCGGTGTGGATACGGGTACTGGGTCGTCCGGCGCCACGGCTCCCCCCAGCAGCTGGGCTTTTGCGGAATCAAGCCCATGGAACTGCAAGGCATGAAGGTCCTCAATCTCTTCTACCGCTTCGCCACTTCGGCCTGGGGCCAGGGCTTCGCCGGCGAGGCCGCAACGGCGGTCGCCACCTGGGCGCTCCGCTACGTTCCCGACCTCCCACTCATCGCCCGCGTCCGGCCGAACAACATCGCCTCTCAACGCGTGGCTGTGCGCGCTGGACTGACCCGGGCAGAGCACCTCGACGGAACCGGATACGACGGCTTCGACTGGATCTACGCGGCAAGGCTGCCGAACTGAGGGGCACCGAACGCCGTATACACGGCCGTTCAACGGTCTGCGGTGAGCCCCTGGGGCGGGTCGGGTCGGGTCTGAGCACCCGTCCGGCCCTTACCTCGGAGGTAATCGCGGCGTGCGAAGCGCGGGGTTACGTTCAAGTCGTCGTACCGGAGCGAGCCAAGGAAACGGACGTGCCTGCATACGGCTTTGCCCACCTACGTGATCGCCGTCACCACCCTGATGTCCTTGAGTACTTGGAGCACATCCAGGCCACCCTCCACCCGTTTCACGGCCGCTTCCTGATCCACGGTCCGCCGGCTGAGGTGGTGGAGGGGAGCTGGCCAGGCAGCATGGTGCTGATTGAGTTCCCCAGTCTGGCCGAGGCCCGCGCCTGGTACGCGTCCCCCGCGTATCAACAGATCCTGCGGCTTCGGACCGACCACATCGACGGGGACGTCGTGCTGGTGGAGGGCGTCAGTGCTGGGTACGACCCGCGTGACCGTGCGATAAAACTCAGGGCAGGGACGACCGGGGGACGGGCCTGACACGCTGCGCACACACGGAGGCCTTCGCCATGACTGGGCTGTTCCCCGAGGAACGTCTGGCGGCGATGGACGAGCTCCCTCGACACCTTCGAGGTCGAGCTTTCGGTATTGGGCGAGGATCAGCCGCTCGTTTCACAAGCCCCGGGTCAGCACCCTGGGGCTTGTGCGTCATCCGCTATGCGTCGCCGGCTCGGGTTTGTCAGGCGTACGAAGATCGGGCATGCAAAGGGCACGACCTCTCCGCCCACACGACGGGCATCGCCCCCCTCCCCGCCACCTGACGACGCGGATCCGCGGATTCGCATGCGTTCGGCACGGCCTACGCGTCCGCGAGCGCTGAGTCTGCCGTTCCCCCGGTAGACCTGCCGAGGTCCTGGAGGCGCCACAGCGGCCGCGTACGCCCAAGTTCTGTGTGACGGAGGGAGTTCGTGCCGGGGTCTCTCGTCGGAGCGGCAGGCGGGAGCCTTGCGCCCTCAGTCCGACGGCATACGCCTCGGGTTCGGTTTCCGGATGGACTCCGGGCCGCCCACCCGGCCTGTCCGGATGCCCGTCGGCTCGACGCTTGTCAGTCGACGGAGGCCATGAAGGCCAGCATCCTGCGGTTCATTTCCTGGGCGTGGTCGATCTGCGGTCCGTGCCCGGTACCGGTGATGATCTCGGCGCGGGCGCCCGGTATCAGGCGGGGGACGCGTTCCATCTGCCGTTCGGGGTGCAGCAGGAGGCTGCGCTTGCCGAGCACCAGGTAGAGCGGCGTGCGGATGCCGGACAGCTCCGCCTCGGTCAGGGGAAGCGGTGCCGGGCGGCGGATGCGGTAGGCGCGGATGGCGGTCCTGATCATCGTGCGCAGCTCGGGCATGACCAGGACCGGTTGTTCCAGCCAGGCCGCCAGTCGCGGGCGCAGTTTCCTGGGTGCGAAGGTGGCGAAGAGGCCGGCGAAGATCCAGACGAAGAAGCGCAGCCCGACCTTCTCGAGTCCGCCCGGGTCGAGCAAGGTGACCGAGGCGAGGCGTTCGGGCCGTCGGTGTGCCTGGTTCAGGGCGAGCCAGCCTCCGTAGGAGGTGCCGACGAGGTGGACGCGTTCGAGCCCGAGCCCGTCGAGCGTCTCGTCCAGCCACTGTGCGGCCCGTTCGGGCTGGTGGATCGGCTCGCGCTGCACGCTGCGGCCGGGGTCGCCGGGGGTGTCGACGGCGTAGACGGGGCGGTCGGCGCTGAGGGCGGGGGTGTTGGGGTACCACATGGCGGAGCAGGAGCCCGCTCCGTGTACCAGGACGACCGGGGTGCGGGACTGGGCCGCTTTGTCGGTGGGTCCGTAGCGATACACGTGCGTGGTCCCGAACTTGGTCTCCACGTCCTGCTCCGCGAGGGCGGGTGGTCCCAGCGCGTAGACGGCGTCGCAGGCGGCGAAGTAGCGGTCGCGCCAGGTGTCGCTCACATAGCGGCCGATGTCGGCCTGGGTGCGGGCAGTGGTCTCGGACACGGCCACCTCCGGAGGGTATCGGGTTCGTGGTACGAACGTATCACGATGTTGATACGGCTGTATCATCAAAGGGCCGGCGAGGCAGCAGACGACGAGCGGAGAACAAGCCGATGCCCAAGCGGGTGGACCATGCGGAACGGCGCACCGAGATCGCGGAGGCGCTCGTCCGGGTCGCCGGGCGACGCGGGCTTCATGCCGTGGGGATGCGCGATGTGGCAGCGGAGGCGGGCGTGTCACTGCGGCTGGTGCAGTACTACTTCGAAACCAAGGAGAAGTTGCTGCTCTTCGGACTGGAGCACCTGACCGGGAAGTTCGGGGAGCGGCTCGCCGCCCGCATCCGAGCCGCCGGGGACGAGCCGGGGCCGCGCGCGATGGTCGAGGCGCTGCTGATGACGGCGTTGCCGACGGATGAGGAGAGCCGCATCTTCCACCACCTCTACACCTCGTACGCCGTTCTCGCCGTGACCGACCGGACGCTCGCGGCCCAGCCCTTCATCAAGGACCCCGACGCAGCCGAAGGCGCCCTGACCGACATCCTCCGGCAGGCGCAGACCGCGGACCTGCTGCAGCCCGGCGTGGACCCGCAGTTGACGGCGGCAGGCCTGCTCGCGATGTCCGCGGGGCTCGGCACCAGCATCCTCGTCGGTCAGCGCAGCCCCGAGTCCGCCTCCGCGGTCCTGGACGACCATCTCGACCGCGTCTTCCGCCAGACCGGTACGGCAGGTTGACACACAGCCGTTCGCGGTCCTGCTTCCCGCATGCCCCGTAGCGGGGGGGGTGAGCGCGTGGGACGCCTTCATTGAGGTCACCGGAGCGAGGTGAGCGGCATGCGGGTTCCTCCGTGCGCTCCTGCAATGGCGCACGTCCCCCGAGCTCTCGCTTTCAGTGCTCCGCAACCACGAAGCGGCCACGAAATCGTCGGGAACGGTCAACACATCTCCATGATGATTTCCACCCGCCCCTCCCGTACGAATGCTCGGCACGCCGCGCTCGTGCGCGGTCCTGCGGATGCCTGTCCGGGAGGCCGTACTGACCTGCGGAGTCGCGCTGCCGCTGGCCGCGGCGGTCTGCGGGTCGGTGCTGGTCCCGCTCAGCATCGCGCTCACCGGCGGCTCGGCCGTCCCGGCCCTGGCCGACGGGCCGTTGAGCGCACTGGCCGCCGGGGCGCTTGTGCTCACGGCCGGGACCGTCGCCCTCGCCGGTCTCCTGGCCCTGTGGAGCGCCGCGGCCATGCCCGGGGGCGGCGAGGGCCGTTTCCTGACCACGGTCCCCGGCAGGCACTTCCCGCACCCCCGGCGTACGCGCGATCATGGCCGGTGAACGGGACCCTGGGCCGTGAAAGGGGCACGACGTGCGGCTGCGCTGCGCTGTACTGGACGACTTTCAGCAGGTGGCGGCCGAGGCCGCCGACTGGTCGGTGGTCGCGGACGACGTGGAGGTCGTGTTCTTCGACCGGCACATCGACGGCGAGGACGACCTGGCCGCCGCCCTGGCCGGCTTCGACATCGTGGTGACCCTGCGCGAACGCGTCCCGTTCCCCGGGTCGCTGATCACCCGGCTGCCCCGGCTGAAACTGATCGTCGCCTCCGGCATGCGGAACTCCGTCATCGACTACGCGGCCGCCGAGGAACAGGGCGTCACGGTGTGCGGCACGGCCAGTTCCTCCACCCCGCCCGTCGAACTGACCTGGGCCCTGCTGCTCGGCCTCGCTCGCGGCATCGTCGAGGAGAGCAACGCCCTGCGCTCCGGCGGCCCCTGGCAGAGCACCGTCGGTGCCGATCTGCACGGCCGGCGACTCGGGCTGCTCGGCCTGGGGAAGATCGGCGGCCGGGTCGCCCGGGTCGGGCTCGCCTTCGGCATGCACGTGAGCGCCTGGAGTCAGAACCTCACCCGGGAGCGCACCGGCGAGGTCGGTGTCGAACGTGCCGGCTCGAAGGAGGAGCTGCTCGCGGGCAGTGACTTCGTCTCCGTCCACCTGGCCCTCGGCGACCGTACCCGGGGCCTGCTCGGTCCGGCCGAACTCGCCCTCCTCAAGCCGACCGCCTACCTGATCAACACCTCCCGCGCGGCGATCGTCGACCAGGACGCCCTGCTCGACGCCCTGCACACGGGCCGTATCGCCGGAGCCGGCGTGGACGTCTTCGACATCGAGCCCCTTCCCGCGGACCACCCCATGCGCACGGCACCCCGCCTCCTGGCCACCCCGCACCTGGGCTACGTCTCCCGCGCCAACTACGCGACCTACTACGGCCACGCCGTCGAGGACATCCGTGCGTTCCTCGACGGCACACCAGTGCGACGGCTTCCCTGACGCGGCCTGCCCCCTTCTGACCGTCCTCATGGCGGAGCGTGCCCGTCCAGGACGGGTGATCCGGCCATGATCGCCGTGACCACCCGGGTACGGGCGCGTTGAACGGTGAGCACGGCGGCGCCACCTGCAGCCGTGCTCACCGAGTCAGAAGGAGAACGTGATGTCTCGCATCGCGAAGGCAGCCGGTGCCGCACTCGGCACGGGTGCCGTGGTACTCAGCGGGGCCGGTCTGGCCGTGGCCGACGCGGGTGCCCAGGGCGCGGCCGTCGGGTCGCCGGGCGTCCTCTCGGGCAACGTCGTCCAGGTGCCGGTCCACATCCCGGTCAACCTGTGCGGCAACACCGTCAACGTCATCGGCCTGCTCAACCCGGCGTTCGGCAACGAGTGCGAGAACAAGGACGACCCCAAGAGCCACCCCGGTGGCTACGGGTACGGCCACTGATCGCACGACCCACCCCGTGCACGCACGCACCACACCGTGCACGCACAGAGAGCCCCGGCACCCTGAGCGCCGGGGCTCTTCGCATGGGCCGAAAGGCGGTCACCAGGTCACCCGTAGCGGTAGATCCGCCCGTGGTCCTCCAGCTGGTCCGGGGTCACGTTCCACGGCGGCAGCTTCTCGTGCCGCGCCACGACCCGCCGGTACTGCGCGCTGCCCGGTCCGGGCGGCTTGGCCGGCAGGTAGCGGTGCTCCCGGTGCCGCCGCTGCCAGCGGGACCACACCAGGTCGACGAAGGCGTGGTGCATCCAGAACACCGGGTCGTTGACGGAGGCGCCGCCGACCATGGCCCCGCCGACCCAGCGGTGCACCCGGTTGTGGTTCTGCCAGGAGGCGCTGCCCTGGCTGCTCCCCCATCCCTCCAGCTTGTTGCGGAAGCCCTTGCCCGTCGTCGAGTCCCAGGGGGACGCGTCGTAGAGCGGGTCCTTCAGGGCCCGTTCCAGCTCGGCCTCGGTGGGCAGCTGGATGGGGTCGCGGGCGCGGCCCAGGTCCCGGGTGAGGAACTCCTCGTCCGTGATGCCCTCCTTGATGGTCCAGTTGCCCTCCGCGTAGGCGAACGGCCCGGTCATCACCTGGCGGTCGGAGCGCCGGCCGGTGCCGCCGAGGAGGTCGGCGGTCCAGGGGGCGGACGTGGTCGTGCGGTCACGCGTCCAGTCCCAGTACGGCACCGACACCGACGCGTCGACCCGGCGCAGCGCCTTCTCCAGGTCCAGCAGGAACTGCCGGTGCCAGGGCAGGAAGGAGGGCGCCATGTGGGCCGTGCGCAGGCCGTCCTCGCCGTCGGAGGTGTAGTACTCGATGTGCGTGCGGACGAACTCGTCGTACTCGCCGCGCCGTTTCACCTCCAGCATCGCCTTCACGAAGCGGCGTTTCTCGGTGCGGGTGAGGGTGCTGACGTCCTTACGCGTGTACGCCATGGGCTCCCCCGTCCTGGTGGCCCGGGCCGTGGCCGGGCAGGTCGCGCAGGCGCTGCCCCGGGCCCAGTTCGTCGACGGCGGCGCGGGTCGCCGCCAGGGGGGTGGGGTAGGAGCGGTAGTGGTCGACCATGCTCAGCCAGCTGCCGTCCGCGCGGCGCATCAGGTGCAGCGGCCGCCCGTCCACGGTGACGTGCCAGTCCACGTCACCGGCCTCCTGCTCCGGCGAGGGGATCGGCACGCCGCGGATGAGGCGGCCCCGGTAGGTCTCCTCGAACATGCCGTCGCCGGCCCGCACGTCCGTGTTCTTGCCGTCGGACTCCTCGGGCCAGGCGGCCACGGCGACGGGGGTCAGCACGGCGCCGGCCGCCGCGGCCGCCAGGCCGCGCAGCACACCGCGCCGGGTGCCCGCGGCGCCCTCGTCCCCTGCCGTGCCCACCGGTACTCCACCGACGCCTACGACCATGTCGTGCTCCTCGTTCCGCTCGGGTTGTCACTGCGGTAACAGCCCGAAGGCCCCCGCGGTCACCACCGCGGGGGCCACACGAGAACACCCGGTACGGACCGGCGTCCTACAGACCGGGGCCGATACCCAGGTCCGCCGTGGGCACCGTCTGCACCAGCGGGGCCAGCACGCCCACCTGCGGGAGCTTCGCCTGGGGCAGGCCGAAGCCGTCCGCGTGGGGCGAGGTGAGCGGGGCGTCGACGGACCCGCCCGGGGCGAGCGTGCGCAGGTCGGAGGCGGGGGCGTCGACACCGATGTGGTCGAAGCCGGCGCCGAGGATGTGCGGCAGGGGCGCCCGCAGGTCGGCGCCGGGCAGTCCGCCGTGGACGGGCAGCTGCGGGACGGCGCGCTCCGGGATGAGCCGGCCCTCGACGTAGCGGGGTCCGTCGGGCGAGCCCGGCACCGGTACCGGGAGCTGCCCGGTGGCCTCGGGCAGCTCCACGTTGAGGGCCTTCTCGGCGCCGCCCAGCGGCACGGGGACGGGGACCGTGCCGACCGCGGCGGCGGGGGTCGCGGTGGCGGCGCCGGCCGCGGCCGCCACACACGTGATCACTGCGGCGAGGGTTCCTCGGGTGGTCGACTTCATCTGGGGTACGGTCCCTTTCGCGTGTCGGGGGCTCAGCGTGCGTACCGAGTAACGAGCCGGGGAACCGCACGAGCGCACAATTCCCCCGACTGCCGCAGTAATACGACGGACCGGACCGCTTTCGGACGGCCGTCGGTCAGCTCGTCCAGAAGTCCCACCAGCGCGTCAGGACCAGCATGCCGACGATGCCGAGGTGCAGCACCGGCAGCACCCAGGTGAACTCGTCGAGGAACCGGCGCACCGCCCCGGGCGCGGGCAGGAACCCCTGGCGCACGGCGAACGAGGTCACGTACCAGAACAGGGGGATCGTCGCGGCCCACGCCAGGCAGCACCACAGGCACAGCGCGTTGATCCGGTACAGCGACTCGAACTGCAGCCACGTCACGAACCCCACCCCGAACAGGCATCCGGCGTCGAAGGCCAGCCAGTACCAGCGCGGGAAGCGGGCACCGGCCAGCAGGCTCAGGCCGACGCAGATGACGACGCCGTAGGCGACCAGTCCCAGCATCGGGTTGGGGAACCCGAAGACCTCGGCCTGGTCGCTCTCCATGACGCTGCCGCAGGACACCACCGGGTTCAGGCTGCAGCCGGGCGTGAAGTCCGGGTCCTGAAGCAGCTTGAACTTGTCGAGGGTGATGATCCAGGAGGCCAGCAGCCCGGCCGCTCCCGTGACGACGAGCAGCAGGGCGAACGCGCGGCCGGCGCCCGCCGTGCGCGCCCCGGCGTGCGCGGGTGGGGTCACTTCGGCAGCGGAAGACCGCCGAGGAGCCCGCCGTTCGAGTTGAGCCGGGTGGTCGCCTGCTTGACGGTGCTGAGCATCGAGTCCTCGTTCTCGGTGTCGAGCGCGTTGGACTGGTGCTTGAGCGGCATCGGGTCGATGGGCTCCCTGGTGAGCGCGTTGACGGCGCCGTTGAGGCTGGTGGGGGTGACGCTGTCCGTGTCGTAGGCGGCGTGCGCGGGTGCGGCGGCACCGGCGACGACGAGGGAACCGGCAACGACGGCGGCGGCCTTCAGGGACTTCATCGTGAATCCTTTCTTCGGCGACGGATGTCACCGGCGGGGAATTCGGACGCCGTGCCTAACGATGCCTGGACGGAGCGGAAACCCCGTCGCCAGAACCTCATATGAGTCGCTGAACGGACGCGTGCCGGTCCGGGGGGCCGGCACGACGACCGGTGAGCGGGGGCGCTCTCAGGGGGCCTTCGGCAGGGAGGGCAGGCCGGCCAGGTCGGGTGCGGGCAGCCGGCTGCCGACCAGGGTCGCGGCGACGGCGTTGACGACCCCGGCCACGACGGCGTCGACCGCCGGGGTGACCTGGGCGGCGTCACCGGAGGTGACGGCCTTGAGCAGCTCCCCGGTGGACTTCTCCAGGGCGGTCATGGCCTCGGCGGCGAGGTCCTCGGGCAGCTCGGCGTCGTCCTCGACGGGGGCGGGCAGCGTGCTGGCCTGCGGCAGGGGGCTGCTCTGGGGGGCGGCGCCCGGCGCGGTCGGGGCCGTCGCGGTCGCGGTCGCGTGGTCGATGGCGTCCTGCACCGAGGTGCTCAGCTTGGCCGCCTGGGAATGCGGCAGCTGGCCGTCGTCCGCCTTGAGCACGGCGGTCAGCAGGTCGGCGACCGGGACGAGGACGCCGCCCAGGCCGCCCAGGCTCTCGACCTGGCCGAGCAGTTCGTCCGCGTCGGGGACGGGGGCCCGGGACGCCGCGTGGGTGTGCTCCGGGGCCGATGCGCTGTCGGCGGCCACGGCCGCGGGCCCGGTGACCCCGAGCAGCAGCGTGGCGCAGAGCGCGGACGTCGCGATTCGCCGTGCGGGCAGACGCATGGGGGTTCCTTTCGGTGGTGCGTCGGATCTTGTGCCCACCGTGCGAGCGGCCGGAACGCTCCGCAACCGAGCGAACGCCCCAGGTCAGCGCCGCGTCCCCGGGCTCGCGGCGTCCCCCCTGGTAGGCGGCGTGCGCGTTCCCCGTCCGCCGATCCGCCCGTCGGCCCCCGTTCGGGGCAACGCGAAACCGGCCGCTCTCCCGCGTGGTCCCGCAGGAGAACGGCCGGTCAGGGTTTCGAGGCGACGTCAGTCGTTCTCGCACTCGTTGCCGAACGCCGGGTTCAGCAGGCCGATGATGTCGACCGTGTTGCCGCAGACGTTGACCGGGATGTGCAGCGGAACCTGGACGACGTTGCCGGACAGCACGCCCGGGGAGTGGGCGGCGGCGGCCTGCGCGCCGGCGTCGGCGGCGGCGATGCCGGTGCTGCCCGCGACAGCGGCAGCGGCAGCGGAGGTCAGGACCAGGCCCTTCGCGATACGCGACATGGAGAGGTGCTCCTTGGGGTTGACACAAACATCCGGGCGGATGCCCGGCGCTGTGTCAACGCGTGGCGTTCACGCGAGTTGTGCCGCCAAAGGAGTGATCTCGCCGGAAAGGCCGCCTTCACCGTTCCGACACACACGCCCGGTTTTGAA
Organism: Streptomyces qaidamensis; assembly: GCF_001611795.1. NCBI lineage: Bacteria > Bacillati > Actinomycetota > Actinomycetes > Kitasatosporales > Streptomycetaceae > Streptomyces > Streptomyces qaidamensis. Next base: position 3,256,504 of record NZ_CP015098.1, read on the forward strand.
GGAAAAGTACGGACAGCGTCTAGAGTCGCAAACCTCTCAACGCACCCCTACAGCAAGCAAATCGCACTCAGGGACGAGGGAGGGCACCACGGTCCGCGAAGCCCTCCGGTGCGGTGGTGACCAGGTGGCCGTCCGGCTCGTTTCCCAGCGGGACGCGGCGTGTGCCGGGCGTGCACTTCGGCGCTGTCGGCACCCGGCAGTTCAGGCGCGTTCCCGCCGTCCCGAGCGCCATCCGTGAGCGAGGAATACCGCGCATGCACCTGTCACCGACCGACCCTCCGCCACGGGTCCTCCACGTCACGCAGCCCGTGGACGGCGGGGTCGCCCGCGTCGTGACGGACCTGGCCGGGGCGCAGCTGGCCGCGGGCCTGCACGTCACGGTCGCCTGCCCCGACAGCCCCCTCGCGGCCCGGCTCACGGCGCTCGGCGCCGACGTACGGAACTGGGCGGCGACGCGTGCGCCGGGACCGTCGCTCACGGGCGAGGTACGGCGGCTCGCCCGGATCGTCGAGGACGTACGGCCCTGTCTGGTGCACGCGCACAGCGCGAAGGCCGGGCTGGCCGGGCGGCTCGCCGTGCGGGGGCGCATCCCGACGGTCTTCCAGCCGCACGCCTGGTCGTTCGAGGCGGTGGGCGGCGTCACCGCGGCCCTCGCCCGCGGCTGGGAGCGGCGGGGGGCCCGCTGGGCGGCGCGAGTGGTGTGCGTCAGCGAGGCGGAACGCCGGCTGGGGGTGCGGGCCGGGGTCCGCGGGCGGTGGAGCGTCGTCCCCAACGGGATCGACGTCGAGCGCTTCCGTCCGGCCGACGACGCCGACGCCGTGCGGGCGGAGCTGCTGCCGCACAGCCGTCCGCGGGGGCCGCTCGTGGTGTGCGTGGGGCGGTTGTGCCGGCAGAAGGGGCAGGACGTCCTGCTGACGGCGTGGGAGTCCGTACTGCGGCGGGTGCCCCGGGCGCGACTGGTGCTGGTCGGCGACGGGCCGGACCACGGCCGGCTGCGGGCCCTGGCCCCCGGCTCGGTGCTGTTCGCGGGGGACGTCGACGATGTCGTGCCCTGGTACCAGGCGGCGGACCTGGTCGTCCTGCCGTCGCGGTGGGAGGGCATGGCGCTGGCCCCGCTGGAGGCCATGGCGTGCGGGCGGCCGGTGGTGGTGACGGACGTCGGCGGGGCCCGGGAGAGCCTGCCGCCGGGCCTCGTACCGCACTGCCTGGTCCCCGCCCTGGCCCCGGCGGCACTGGCCGCGGCCGTCGCCGGGCTGCTGCCGGACCCGCCGCTGCGCACCGCGCTCGGCGAGCAGGGGCGCCGGCACGTCCTGTCCACGCACGACGTGCGCCGCACGGCTCAGGCGGTCGCGGACGTGTACCGCGAACTCCTGGCCGCGCACGCCGTGTCCACCGAGCGCAGGGAGTCTGTCGCCTCGTGACCGCGGAAAGCACCGTTCCCACCCCCGCCGGGCAGCCGCGGGACCCCCGGTTCCCGTCCGTGTCGGTCCTGCCGCCGCGCGGCGCCGCCGCGGGTTTCCGCTTCCCCGGCCGGATGCCGCCGGCCCGGCCCGTGTCGCCGCTGCCGCTGCTCGCAGCGGACGGCACGGCGGCCGTGCTGGGCGGGCTGGCGCTGTCCGGGACCCAACGCCACCCGCTGCTGCTGGCGGTGCTGGTGGCGGCCTCGCTGCTGCTGCGTCCGCCCCGGCCCGGCCGGGTGCCGGCCGTGCTGGACGAACTGCCCGCCGTGGGCGGCCGGATCGCGGTGGCCTGGCTGGCACTCGGGGCGTTCGTGGCGGCGTACACCCCGCAGCACCTGCTCTCCGCCTCGACCCTGCTCGCCGGCTTCCTGCTGCAGACCGCGGCGGGCTGCGCCGGGCGCGGCGCGGTGCACGCGTGCCGGCGCGCCGAACTGCTGCACCGGCCGCAGGCCGCGCTCGTGGTCGGGCCCGCCGCGACCGCGCAGCGGGTGGCCGCGGCCGTGCTGCGTCATCCGCGCGACGGGGTGCGGCCGGTGGGTGTCGTCGCCGACGAGCCGGACGGCAGCGGGGGTCTGCCCGTGCTGACCACGGGCGAGGAGGTCCAGCGGGCGATCGTCCAGAACGGGGTGCGCGAGGTGCTGGCCGTGCACCCCTGCATGCGGGCCGAGCAGGGGCCGCTGCTGCGGGCACTGGCCGAGTCGGGCTGCACGGTGTGGGAGGTCGACCCGGACGTGCCGTCGTACCGGACCGGGGACCGGCTCGCCGGGTTCTCCTGCCGTCGCCTGGACCTCGGGACGCGGCAGCGGGGCAGGACCGGCAAGCGGGTGCTGGACGTCGTGGTGTCGGGGGCGCTGCTCCTCCTGGTCAGTCCGCTGCTGCTGGTGTGCGCGGGGGTGCTGCGGCTGAGCGGCGGGCCGGGGGTCGTCTTCCGGCAGGAGCGCATCGGCAGGCACGGGCGGCCCTTCACGCTGCTGAAGTTCCGCACCCACCGCCCGGTCGACGCGCACGAGTCGGCGACCCGCTGGAGTGTGGCGGACGAACGCCAGATGCCGTGGTTCTGCCGCTTCCTGCGCCGCACCTCCCTGGACGAGCTGCTCCAGCTGTGGAACGTCCTGCGCGGCGACATGAGCCTGGTCGGACCGCGGCCGGAACGCCCGTACTTCGTCGCGCAGTTCGGGCAGACCCACCCGGGCTACGCCGCCCGCCACCGGGTCCGGACCGGCATCACCGGTCTCGCCCAGGTGCACGGGCTGCGCGGGGACACCTCGATCGAGGACCGGGCCCGGTTCGACAACGCGTACATCGACGACTGGTCGCTGTGGCAGGACGTCTGCATCCTGCTGCGTACGGCGGTCGCGCTCGTGCGTCCGACGGGGAGCTGAGCGGATGATCCGGGCCGGGGCCCCCGCGCCCGTCCTCGCGCTGCTGGCCGTCGTGGTCCTGCTCGCCCTGCCGCCGGGGCCGGGCGGCGAGGGCGGTGCCGGGCCGGCCGACGCGGTATCCGCGCTGGCCGTGCTGTTCTGCGTGGTCCGTCTCGTACGGGAGCGGCGGCGGCCCCTGTCCCCCACGGCGGCGCTGGTGCTCGGACTTCCGGTGCTCGGCGTCGCCGTCGCCGCCCTGGGGTCGGTGTCGCCGGGTGAGGGACTCACCGGCCTCGGCCGCTACCTCCAGGTCTTCGTGCTGGTCCCGGCGGCGGTGCTGCTGCTGGTCCGCGACCGGGGTGACTTCCGGCTGCTGGCCTGGGCGTTCGTGGGGCTCGCGGTGTGGCAGGGGGCGGTCGGGGTGCACCAGTACGCGACCGGGACCGGTGCCTCGTACCAGGGCCGGCCGGTGCGGGCCGTCGGCACGTTCGGGGCACAGGACGTGATGGGCATGGCCACGGTCGTCTCCCTCGGGCTGGTGTGCGCGCTGGGGCTGGCGCTGGGCAGCGCTCCGGTGCGGCAGCGGGTCGCCGCCCTGGCCTGCGCGCTGGTGCTGCTGCCGCCGCTCGCGCTGTCGTTCAGCCGCGGGGCGTGGATCGCGACGGCGGTGACGTGCGCGGTGCAGCTCCTGCTGAGCGGGGTGCGGCGGGCGCTCGCGGCCGGGGCCGTGGTGGTCGCGGCGAGCGTGATCCTGGTGGGCGGCTTCGGAGTCGGTACGGCGATGCTGCAGGAGCGGATCAGCAGCATCACGCAGGTCGCCGACGCGCCCGACCAGTCGGTGACCGACCGGTACACCATGTGGGCGGCGGCGACCGGGATGTGGCGCGAGCACCCGCTGACCGGGGTGGGTCTGAAGGGCTTCCCCGAACACCGCGACTCGCACGCCTCGCTGGCCCTCTCGGCGGGCAGCGACACGGAGGGCGCGGGCGCGGCCTTCCGCAAGCAGCCGCTGCTCTCCCCCCACAACATGTACCTGCTCGTCCTGGCCGAGCAGGGGCTGCTCGGGCTCCTGGCGCTGGCGGGCAGCTGGCTGGCCCTGCTGCTGTGCGCGGTGCGCGCCCTGTGGCGGACCCGGCGGGCCCGCGCACCGGGCCTCGACTGCGGCCTGGTCGCCTGCGGCCTGCTGGTCTGGCAGCTGACGGACTTCGCCTACGCGGACATCGGCGGCCCGTCGACCGTGCTGACGGCGATGTGCTTCGGGCTGACGGCGTGGTGGGGCCTGGCGGACGCGGCCGCTCCGGCGACGACGGACTGGCCCGGTCCGACCGCGCGGCGCATGGCGAAGGAGGCCCCGGCGCGATGACGGTGATGCCCGAACAGACGAACACGGGCGGCGGGCCGACGATCCCCCGGGCCACGCCTGCGGCCATTCCACGTGCGGCGACTCCGAACGAGCCTGCGCCCGTCCCTACGGTCCCGACCCCGCACGGACCTGCGCCCGTTCCTCCAGTCCCGACCCAGCACGAACCTGCGCCCGTTCCTCCAGTCCCGACCCAGCACGAACCTGCGCCCGTCCCCCCAGTCCCGACCTCACACCAACCTCCGCCCCTCCCCCGGGCCACGACCCCGCACCAACCCGCGCCCGTCCCCCCAGTCCCGACCTCACACCAACCTCCGGCCCTCCCCCGGGCCACGACCCCGCACCAACCCGCGCCCGTCCCCCCAGTCCCGACCCCGCACGGACCTGCGCCCGTCCCCCCAGTCCCGACCCCACACCAACCTCCAGCCCTCCCCCGGGCCACGACCCCGCACCAACCCGCGCCCCTCCCCCCAGTCCCGACCCCGCACGAACCTGCGCCCGTTCCTCCAGTCCCGACCCCGCACGAACCTGCGCCCGCTCCTCCAGTCCCGACCCCGCACGGACCTGCGCCCGTTCCTCCAGTCCCGACCTCACACCAACCTCCGGCCACGACCCCGCACCAACCTCCGGCCCTCCCCCTAGCCGCGGCCAACGGCGCGCATGAACCTCCGGCCCTTCCCCAAGCCGCGGCCCATGCCGCGCATGAACCTCCCGCCCTCCCAGGGGCTGCGGCTGCCGACGGTGTACCGGCCGTCCCCCACGCCTCCCCCGCGGACGCCCCCGTCACCCGGGGGTTCCTCGCCCGGGCCGCTCTGATCACCGCTGTTCTCTCCTTCGCCGGGGCGCTGCTCGGGCTCGTGCGGGATCAGGCGCTGGCCCGGATGTTCGGGGCCGGGAGCGCGACGGACGCGTTCCTCGTGGCGTGGACCGTGCCCGAGTTCGCCGCCACGCTGCTCATCGAGGACGGGCTGGCCATCGCGCTGATCCCGGCCTTCAGCATGGCCCTGGCGCGGCGGGCGCAGGGCGTCCCCGGCGACCCGGTCCGCTCACTGGTCGCCGGTACGCTGCCCCGGCTCGCGCTGGCCTTCGCCGCCGTCGCCGCGCTGCTGGCCGCCTTCGCCCCGCAGGTCGTGCGCGTCCTGGCGCCGGGCCTGCCCGACCCCGCGCTCGCCGTGGACTGCACCCGGCTCACCGCCACCTGCGTGCTGACCTTCGGCCTCGCCGGGTACTGCAGCGCGGCCCTGCGCGCCCACCGCCGGTTCCTGGCACCGGCGGCCATCTACGTCGCCTACAACACCGGCATCATCACCTGCGTCCTCGTCCTGGGCACGCGGTGGGGCGTGCGCGCGGCGGCGGCCGGGGTGGCGATCGGCGGCTGTCTGATGGTCGTCGCGCAACTGCCCGTGCTGTGGCGCCTGCTGCGGGCCCGGCCGGTGGCCGGATCCACCGGCGCGGAGAGCGGCGGCCGCCCCATGGGGGTCGCTCTGCTCGCCGCCGTGCTGCTGTTCGCGCTGTGCCGGCAGTCCCAGGTGCTGATCGAGCGGTTCCTCGGCTCCACCCTCCCCTCCGGTGCCATCTCGCATCTCAACTACGCGCAGAAGATCGCCCAGATCCCCATGACCCTGTCGCTGATGCTGTGCACGGTCACCTTCCCGGTGGTCGCGCGCGCCCTGGCCGACGGGGACACCGAGCGGGCCCGCAGCCGGGTCGAGCGGGACCTGGCCCTGGCCGCGTGCGTGATGCTGGCCGGTGCCTCCGTCGTCGTGGCCTGCGCCCCGCAGATCGTCGAACTGCTCTTCCAGCGGGGCGCGTTCACCGGCCAGGACACGGCGGCGACGGTCCGGGTGATGCGCGTGTACGCCCTGGGCCTGCTCGGGCACACGCTGGTCGGCGCCCTGATCCGCTCGTACTTCTCGGCGGGGCGCGTCACCTGGTACCCGCTCGGCGCGATGGCCGTCGGACTCGCCGTCACCGGCGGGATCGGCGCGGGAGCGGTGGGCCCGTGGGGCGTCATGGGCATCGCCGCGGCCAACGCCGCCGGTATCACCGTCACGGCCGCCCTGCTGCTCGCCGGTATGGGCCCGCGCAGCATCCCGATCCGCATCCGGCGCGTGCTGGCCGAGCTGAGCAGGCCCGTGGGGGCGGCGGCCGTCGCGACGCCCGCCGGTGCATGGGCCGCGGGCCAGGCCTCCGCTCCCGTTGCTTCCCTCCTCGCCGGCGCGCTCACCATCGGCGCCGTCTTCCTCCTGCTCGGCCGGGCCCTGGGCGACCAGGGCTGCGTCACCGCGCTGGCATCCCTCCGTTCCCTCTCACGAAGGCTCCCTCATGGCCGCTCCCGTTGATTCCCCGGACACCGACACCCGCACCAGACCCGCTCCGGCCCTGTTCATCGCGATGTACCACTCCGTCGGCGACCCCACGGACGATCCCTACCGCATCACGGTCACGCCCGAGCGGCTGGACCGGCAGCTGGGCTGGTTCGGACGGCGCGGGCTGCGGGGCGTGTCCATGGCCGAGCTGCTCGCCGCCCGGGCCCGGGGCGAGGGCCGTGACCTGGTCGGGCTGACCTTCGACGACGGCTACGCCGACTTCGTCTCCGAGGCCCTGCCCGTCCTGCGTCGGCACGACTGCGGCGCGACCCTGTTCGTGCTGCCGGGCCGGCTCGGCGGCGACAACGCATGGGATCCGCTGGGCCCGCGCAAGCGGCTGCTGACCGCCGACGGCGTCCGGCAGGCCGCGGCCGAGGGCGTCGAGATCGGCTCGCACGGCCTCACACACGTCGACCTGACCAAGGCGGACGACGTCACCCTGAAGTCGGAGGCCGAGGGCAGCAGGACCGTCCTCGCGGAGCTGACGGGCGCCGAGCCCGCCGGTTTCTGCTACCCGTACGGCACGCTCGACCAGCGGGCCGTCGACGCCGTCCGGGAGGCCGGATACGCCTACGCCTGCGCCATCGACCCCGGCCCGCTCGGCGGTCCGCACGCCCTGCCCCGGGTGCACATCGGCCAGAACGACACGGCCGCACGGCTGTTCCTGAAGTACCGGCTGCACCGGCTGCGCCGCCGACCCGTCGAGGAGCCGCGGTGAAGGCTCTGCACATCATCACCGGCCTCGGCGTGGGCGGCGCCGAGCAGCAACTGCGGCTGCTGCTGCGGCATCTGCCCGTCGACTGCGACGTGGTGACCCTGACCAACCCTGGCACCGTGGCCGCGGGGCTCGCCGCCGACGGGGTGCGGGTCCTCGACCTCGGCATGGCCGGCAACCGCGATCTGGCCGCGCTGCCCCGCCTGGTGCGGGTCATCCGGTCGGGTGGCTACCAGCTCGTGCACACCCACCTCTACCGGGCCTGCCTCTACGGCCGCATCGCCGCGCGTCTCGCGGGGGTCCGGGCGGTCGTCGCCACCGAGCACTCCCTCGGCGACTCGCAGATGGAGGGCCGCCCGCTGAACGCCGGGGTGCGCGCCCTGTACCTGGCGGGCGAGCGGCTCGGCCGTACGACGGTCGCCGTCTCCCCCACGGTCGCCGAGCGGCTGAAGCGCTGGGGCGTGCCGGGGCCGCGGATCGAGGTCGTGCCCAACGGGGTCGACGTGGCCCGCTTCCGCTTCGACGAGGCCCGCCGCCTCGACACCCGCCGCAGGCTCGGCCTGCCGGACGACGCCTACGTCATCGGCGCCGTCGGCCGCCTCACCCCCGGCAAGCGCTTCGGCGTGCTCGTCCGGGCGCTGGCGCAACTCCCCGCCGACCACCGGCTGCTGCTGGTCGGCGGCGGGCCGGAGGAGGACGTGCTGCGCCGCACCGCCCGCGCGGCCGGGGTCGCCGACCGCGTGCTGTTCACGGGCGAGCGCCCCTGCGTCCCGGACGGCACACCGGGCCCCGACCTGCCGTCGCTGACCGCCGCGATGGACGTCCTCGCCTCGCCGTCCCCGGAGGAGGCGTTCGGCCTGGCGATCGTGGAGGCCCTGGCGTCCGGCCTGCCGGTGCTCTACTCCTCCTGCCCGGCGCTGGAGGACCTGCCGCCGTCCGCCGCGCCCGCCGCCCGGCGCGTCACCGGCGGCCCCGACGCCTACGCCCGCGCCTTGACGGACGTACGACGGCAGGGCCCCCCACCGCGCACCGCACCCGAGGCCGCCCGCCACTACTGCATCACCCGCAGCGCCGCGCGGCTCATGGACGTGTACGCCGCCGCGGTCGCCCGCCCCCTGTCCCCCTCCTTCCAGGAAGCCCGCACCTCATGACCGACACCTCCGCAAGGCAGCACCGCCAGGTCACCGCCCTCACCAGGGCTCTGCCTCCCTGGTCCCTGCTGGCGGCCGGGGCCGTCGCAGGCGGTCTGCTCGGCGGCACGTACGGCCTGGTCAGGACGCCGGCGTACACGGCGACCAGCTATGTCGTCGCCGTGCCGACGGAGAAGTCCGACACCGCCACCGCTCTCGGTTTCGCCCAGGCCTACGGCCGGGTCGCCCCCCAGCTCGCGGTGCTCGGCGACGCCCAGGTGTGGGCGGGCGTGCCCGTGCAGACGCTGCGGGAGAGCGTGCGGACGGCGACCTCGCCGGACGCGCCGATGGTGGCGGTCACGGCCACCTCCTCCCGTCCGGACGCCGCCGCCGACATGGCCAACGCCGTGGCCCGCGCGCTGACCCGGCACGCCGGTGACACCGAGCAGTCCACCCACGTGGAACTCCAGCAGTTCGCCCGGGCGGTGAAGCCCACCGAGCCGTCCTCCGCCCCGGCCAGGGTGACGGGCCTGGTCGGGGCGAGCGCGGGCGGTCTGCTGGGCGGGCTGGCGCTGCTGGTCCGGCCGCGGCGGGCCGCCGACCGCACCGGGCCTCCCGCCGCCGTGCCCGGCCCGGCCGTCGCCGCCGACACCCACGGGCAGCTGTGACCTACACCGCCCAACTGGTCACCGACGAGCGGGCCTTCGCCGGCCTGGCCGCCGACTGGGAGCGGCTGCACCGGCGGTGTGCGTCCGCCACCCCGTTCCAGAGCCACGCGTGGCTGCACTCGTGGTGGCAGTCGTACGGCGGGCGCGGCCGGCTCCGGCTGGTGCTGGTGCGGCACGACGGTGCGCTGGTCGCGGCGGCGCCGCTGATGCGTGTACGGCGCCCGCTGCCGGCGCTGGTGCCGCTCGGCGGGGCGATCTCCGACTACGGGGACGTGCTGCTGGACGACGAACACGGCGAGGGGGCGCTGGCCGCGCTCACCGGCGCGCTCGCGGCCAGCGCCCGGGCCGCGCTGATCGACCTGCGCGAGGTCCGGCCGGGCGGCGCGGCCGAACAGGTCTACGAGCGGTGGGCCGGGCCCCGAAGCCGGGTGAACGACTCGGTGTGCCTGGAGCTGCCGGCCGTGCCGATGGGTGAGCTGATCGCGCGGCTGCCGTCGAAGACCCAGCAGCGGCTGCGCGCCAAGCTGCGCCGGCTGGACGCGCTCGGCATCCAGCGCCACGTCGTCTCCCCCGGGGAGGTGGAGACGGCCCTGCTGCGGCTGCTGGAGCTGCACCGGTTGCAGTGGGAGGGACGGAAGGTGACGTCGGAGCACCTGCGGACCCGGTTCCGTGAGCATCTCGTGCGGTCGGTCGGCCCGATGGTGCGCTCCGGGAACGCGGTGGTCACCGAGTTCCGGCTGGACGGCGAGGTCGTGGCCGTGGACCTGACGCTGCTGTCGCCCCGGCTCGCGGGCGGCTATCTGTACGGCGCCCATCCGGGGCTGCGCGACCGCAAGGCGGACGTGGCGGCGATGCTGCTCGACTCGACCGCCACCCACACCAAGGACGGCACGCCCGCGACGCTGAGTCTGCTGCGCGGCAATGAGCCCTACAAGCACCACTGGCGTCCGCGGATGGTGGTGAACCAGCGGCTGCTGCTGGCCCGGCGGCGCACGGCGCCGCTGCTGACGGCGGCGCTGTGCGACGCGGCGGCCCGGCGGCGGGGCAAGGAGCTGCTGCGGCGCCTGCGGGAACGCGGCGGGTCCTGACCGGGTCCCCGGCGGCAGGACGTCACGTTCCGGCTAGCTCGTGCGCGACCACCAGTCGAGGCGCAGGCACAGCTTGCCGCCGATCCAGTACTCGACCCAGTCTCCGAGGCTGAGCGGCGAGCAGTTCGCCGGGCGCTCCGGGGTGGGGGCCGGAGGGGTGGGCACCGGGGTGGTGGGGGCCGGGGTGGTGGGGGCCGGGGTCGTGGGGGCGGGGGTCGTGGGGGCCGGGTCCGGCCGGTCGTCGCGGCCGAAGAGGAAAGACCGGTAGATCTGGGAGGCCCGGGGGTTGTCGTCGCACTGCCACACGCCGTGCGGGCAGTAGTCCGTGAGCGTCTGGTACAGCGGCTTGTGCTCGTCCATCCACGCGAGCATGCGCTTCATGTACTCGGGGTTGTCGCCGTTGCGGAAGAGTCCCCACTCCGGGAAGGAGATGGCCTTGCCGCGGGCTTTGGCGAACTCCACGTGGTGCTGCAGCCCGTAGGGTTCCTTCACCTGTTCGTCGAACGACATGCCGCGCGGCTGGTCGTACGCGTCCATTCCGATGATGTCGACGGTCTCGTCCCCGGGGTAGCACTGCGTCCAGGGAACGGCGTCCCGGCCGCGGCTCGGGGTGAAGTCGAACCGGAACTTCTGGCCCGGCACCGAGCGCATGGTGGTGACGATCCGGTTCCAGTACTGCTTCCAGGCCTCCGGGTCCGGCCCGCAGCGGTGGGTGTAGGTGATGCCGTTCATCTCCCAGCCGAGCACCAGGACCGTGTCCGGCACCCCCAGCTCGACCAGCCGCTGGGCGAGCCTGCGGAAGTGGTGGTCGAACCGGCCCTCGGCGCCCTGGCGCAGGAGCCGGCGCACCTCCCAGTCCGATACGCCCTCCTCGTTGCGCTCCATCATGGGCACGTTGAGGACGAGCAGCCGGTCGGCCCGCTCGCGACGCCAGTTCGCCCACACGTCGAGGAAGCCGGGGAGCCCTTCGATGTTGCTCCAGCGGTCGCCCGGCAGGTAGGTGTGCCCGACCCGCAGCTCGGCACCGCCGAGCCAGGTGCTGAGCTGGGCCATCCGGGCCACACCCCGGGGCCCGTAGTCGAGGTAGGCGCCGAAGGCCGGGACGGCCGCGGCGGGAGCCGGGGAAGCGGTCGAAGCGGGGGAAGCCGAGGGTACGGGCGATCCGGCCGGGGCGGCCGGGGACACCGGTGTCGACGCGGGGGATGTCGGTGTCGCGGCGGTGGCCGGTGCGGGCGGCTCGGCGGACCGCGCCGGTCCGGCGCCCGCGGCGACCGTGTGACCGGACGTCAGCGCCGCCGCCGCGGCGACCGCCGCCGCGACGAATACCAGCCGCCGGGACCGTGCGCGTCGCTGCTGTGTGGCCATGGGCCGCCCCTCTCGCGTTCTCCTCCACTTACTGACACCCAGTCATATGAAAGGAGTGCGCGCCACCGGCGCTGAGGCTTTCGAGTGGGACGGTTCACCCGGCTGGCCCGGCAGAAGTACGCGGTTTTCATTAAGAAATGCCTATTTTGTTCCCATGACTCACATGAAGCGCACCGCCACGGTGCTTTCCAGCCTGGCCCTGAGCGTCGCCGTCCTCGGCGGCACCGCGGCCGCCTCGGACGCGGACCTCCTCTCCGAAGCCGGTGACCAGTCCACCTCCCGGGAGTGCAACGAGCACGACAGCCTGGGACTGACCCTGCTGGGCATCCCGTTGCTCGGCTTCTTCTTCCCGGACCAGTGCTGATCCCACTGGCTGCACGGGTGCCGGGCGCTTGCGTCCGGCACCCGCTGTTTCAGCGGTGGGACGCTGCCCGACCTCGCCGGTACAGCACCACACCGCTCACGATCAGCGCGGCACTGGTGGCCGCGGCCCCGTACAGGGCCTCGGCGCCGGTCTCGGGGAGACTGGGCGGCTGCTCCTGACCGCCGGGGGGTGGCGGGGTGTGGTGGTCGCCCGGGGGCGTACCCGGGGGTGTCGACTGGTGGCCGCCCGGCGGGGGTGTGTGCGGGGGCTCGGTCGACGGGGGTGTGTGCGGGGGCTCGGTCGGCGGCGGGGTGTGCGGAGGCGTGTGCGGGGGCTTCGTCGGAGGGGTGTCGCCGTAGCCGTAGCCACCGTCGTCGTCCCCGTAGCCGCCGTCGTCGTCCCCGTAGCCGCCGTCACCGTGGGACCGGCCTTCGCCGTCACCGCGGGGCCAGGCCTCGCCGTCACCGCGGGACCTGCCCTCGCCGTCACCGCGGGGCCAGACCTCGCCGCGTCCGTGGGACCCGTCCTCGCCGCGTCCGTGGAACGCGTCGTTGCCGCCCCCGGGCCCGGAGGCCTCGTGGCGGTCGCGCCCGTGGCCGCGATCGCTGTGACCACCGTGGGTGTCCGCCTCGTTGGCACAGGAGTTGCCGAAGGCCGGGTTGAGTGCGGCGACGACGTCGACGGTGTTGCCGCAGGCGTTCACCGGTACCTCGACCGGCGCCTGGACGGTGTTGCCGGACGCTGCGCCCGGCGATCCCTTCGTGACTCCGTCGGCCGACGAGTCGGCGAGAGCGGCGCCGCCGCACAGGGACAGGATGCCCGTCGCAGCCGCTGCCGCGACCATTCCCCTGCTCAGGGTCTGTCGCAATCTCGTTGTCTTCCTGCTCGTAGAAGTGGGAAAAGCCGGCCCCGGAACGAACGGTGTTGTCCCGGGGCCGGCCAGGTCGCAGCCGATGCTGCGCGCGCGTCAGCGCGTCAGTCGTTCTCGCACTCGTTGCCGAACGCCGGGTTCAGGGCGGCGATGATGTTCACGGTGTTGCCGCACACGTTGATCGGGATGTGCACGGGAATCTGGATCACATTGCCGGAGAGGACACCCGGGGAGCCGACGGCGGCCGCCTGGGCACCCGAGTCGGCAATGGCCGGACCGGCCATGCCCAGAGCCATGATCGCGCCTGCGACGACAGCAGCGCTCTTCTTCATGAACTTTCCCTTCTCTGCGGTCATGCCCACCATGACCTGCAGCCTGCAAACGAGGAATTGACAGTCGAAGAAACTGAACAACGTACGGGGTGGGGGAATTCACTCGATTGCCCCACGAAAAGTGGACAGATGCGGCCGGGCGGCCCGCCGTGAATACGGCGGGCCGCCCGGGCTGCATACGGTACGGCTCAGCCGCCGTTCGCCGACAGGACCGACAGGTCCTCCAGGATGTGGTTGAGCGCGCCGTCCCGCTTGGCGTTCGTGGAGTTGTCCGCGCACTGCTGCTGGACGTGGTCCGACAGGACCGGGATGTCCTGGACCACCACGCCGATGAGGGCGGCGACACCGACGTCGAGGTCCTGAACGGCGAGACAGGGCTTGTTGAGCGTGCCGTCGACCAGCGAGAGCTGAGGGCTCATGTCGCCCTTGGTCGCCGAGTTGCCGAACGACGACGAGGCGCCGTTCCCGTTGGCGACGGACGGTCCGGAGTCGTCCCCGACGGCAAGAGCCTGGGGAGCTGCCGCCACCGACATTCCGATGACTGAGGCGGCGGCCGCCGCGGCGACCATTGCCTTCTTGAGCACTTCGCGTTCCTTTCCTCGTAGCGACGCATGTCCTACGGCCTCATCAACACGGCTCCGGATGATTGGTTGCGGGTGTTCACCCGGTTGGCCCGCAGCACCCAGAACCCCCTGATAATCAACGGGAACGAAGAACACACAAACTGTCCTGGCATGGGCTGACAGAGTGATGAGGAGAAACCATGCACCGCCCGTGTAGTTGACCAGAACGCTCCGGAGGACGGGGTTTCCTCAGAAAGGACTGGTCAGTGATCAAGAAGGTTATTGCCACTGCGGCGATCGCCGCTTCCGTCATGGGAGCCTCCGCTGCCGCGGCCCCGCAGGCGCTCGCTGTCGGCGACGACAGCGGCCCGACGGCCGTGAACGGCAACGGGGCGATGCAGAGCTTCGGCAACTCGTCCACGTACGGCAACATGAGCCCGCAGATGGCGCTGATCCAGGGCTCGTTCAACAAGCCGTGCATCGCGGTGAACGACCTGCCGATCGGTGTCGGTGCCCTCATCGGTATCCCGATCCAGGACATCCCGATCCTGTCGGACCACCAGCAGCAGCAGTGTGCGGAGAACTCCACCAACGCCAAGCGCGACGGTGCGCTGGCGCACCTGCTGGAGGACGTGTCGATCCTGTCGGCGAACGGCGACTGACGCACCGGCGCCGAAGGGGGCGGGTCGCCGGGCAACCGCCCGGTGGTCCGCCCCCTTCGCCGTGCCCGCGGCGTCAGCCCCTGCCCGCGTAGAGCGCCTCGATCTGCTCCGCGTACGCGGCCGTCGCCGCCTTCCGCTTGACCTTCAGGGACGGGGTCAGCAGCCCGTTCTCCTCGGTGAAGTCGCCCTCGACGAGGGCGAAGGCGCGGATCGACTCGGCGCGCGAGACGGCCTCGTTGGCGTGGTCGACCGCCTTCTGCACGTCGGCGCGCAGGCGTTCGTCGTGGACCAGCTCGGCCAGCGGGGTGTCGGCGGGGAGTTTGCGGACCGCCAGCCAGTGGGCGAGGGCTTCCGGGTCGAGGGTGATCAGGGCGGCGACGTACGGGCGGTTGTCGCCGACGACGAGGCACTGGCCGACGGGCGGGCGGCTGCGCAGGCGGTCCTCCAGGACGGCCGGGGAGACGTTCTTGCCACCGGTGGTGACGAGGAGGTCCTTCTTGCGGCCGGTGATGGTGAGGTAGCCGTCCTCGTCGAGGGCGCCGAGGTCGCCGGTGGCGAACCAGCCGTCGTCCAGGACCTCCCCGGTCGCGGCCGGGTTGTTCCAGTAGGCGCCGAAGACGATGCCGCCCTTGATGAGGACCTCGCCGTCGTCGGCGATGCGGACGGCGGTGCCGGGGACCGGCAGGCCGACCGTGCCGGGCCGGGGGTCCAGGGGCGGGACGATGGTCGCGGCGGCGGTGGTCTCGGTGAGGCCGTAGCCCTCGTAGATCAGGATGCCGGCCGCGTAGAAGAAGAGGTTCAGGTCGCGGTCGAGGGGGCTGCCGCCGCTGATGGCGTAGCGCAGGCGGCCGCCGAGTTCCTTGCGGATGCGGCGGTAGACCAGCAGGTCGTACAGGGCCCATGCGGCGCGCAGGCCCGGGCCGGGCCCGGGACCCTTGCCCAGGAACCGGTTCATGTGGGCCGCGCCGAAGCGGACGGCGATGCGGTGGGCGCGGTCGAAGGAGGCGCCGCGGCCCAGCTTCTCGGCGGTGGCGCGGCCGGTGTCGTGGATCTTCTCGAAGAGGTACGGGACGCCGACCAGGAAGGTCGGGCGGAACGCCCTGAGGGCCGGGCGGAGTTCGTCGGGCTTGATGCTCGGGCAGTGGCCGGTCTCGATGCGGCCCATCAGGCAGGCGATCTGCAGGGTGCGGCCGAGGATGTGTGCGAGCGGGAGGAAGAGGAGCGTCGACGCGGTCTCGCCGGTGACCTCCTTGAACAGGGGGTGCAGAAGTTCGACGGTGTTGGCGGCCTCGGCGTGCAGGTTGGCGTGGGTGAGGACGCAGCCCTTGGGGCGGCCGGTGGTGCCGGAGGTGTAGCAGAGGGTCGCGGTGACGTCGGGGGTCAGGGCGGTGCGGCGCTTGGTGACCTCCTCGTCGGGGACGTCCCGGCCGAGGGCGGTGAGCTCGTCGAGCGCGCCGGCGTCCAACTGCCAGACGCGCGGGGGCTCGGGGTGGGCGGCCGTGCCGGTCAGGACGGTGTCGGCGTTCGCGGCGGTCTCGGTGACCATGTGGCGCGCGCCCGAGTCGCGGACGATCCACTCCACCTGTTCGGCCGAGGAGGTGGCGTAGACGGGGACGGTCTGGCCGCCCGCCGACCAGATCGCGAAGTCCAGGACCGTCCACTCGTAGCGGGTGCGGGACATCACGGCGACGCGGCCGCCCGGTTCGAGGCCGGCGGCGATCAGGCCCTTGGCCACGGCGGTGACCTCGTGTGCGAACGCCGCCGCCGTGACGGGCTGCCAGCTGCCGTGTTGCTCGCGCCGCAGGACCACGGCGTCGGGGGCCTCGGCGGCGTTCGTGTAGGGGATGTCGGCGATGCTGCCGGTCGTCGGGCGGGGCGCGAGGGGAGCCGTGCGGGCCTCGCGGACGATTCCCCGCTCGTCCCTGACGGTCTCGGCCCTCGTGCGGATCGCCAGGTCGGTGCGGTGTTTCGCGCGTTGCAGATCCTTGCGTACGCCCATGACGGCTCCCGGTCGCGGATGAGGCTGACGTGCTGCCGTACCTTCTTACTCTGGAGTCAACTTACTCACAAGTAAGCCCGGGTCAATGCGCGGGGGTCACATCATGCGGTTCGCGGTGCCGATCGCCTCGGCGAGCCTGCGGATCTCCTCGCTCTCCGTGCTGTCGGCCAAGTCGTCGGCGTGGTCGGCGAGTTCGTCCAGCCGCGGGGCGTCGGGCAGGTCGTGGTCGCCGCGGCCGAGGGCGTCGGCGAAGTAGGCGGCCGTGGCGGCGGTCCGCAGGCCGCGGCTCGCGCTCCAGACGGAGTCGTCGAGGGCGTCGGCCTCCAGGTCGCCGGTCTCCTCGTGCGGGTCGCGGGTCTCGGGGTCGAGCCAGCGGACGGTGGCGGTGGCGAGGTGGCCCCGGGCGCCGGGTGCGGTGCGCACGGCGTACAGGGCGGTGACGGTG
Organism: Streptomyces qaidamensis; assembly: GCF_001611795.1. Lineage (NCBI taxonomy): Bacteria > Bacillati > Actinomycetota > Actinomycetes > Kitasatosporales > Streptomycetaceae > Streptomyces > Streptomyces qaidamensis. The sequence goes on from NZ_CP015098.1 coordinate 3,273,256, forward strand.
TGGCCGGGGCCGACCTCGCCGCCGTCGACCCGGTCGTCGCGGAAGTCCTCGTCGGCGACGCGGCGGTTGTCGTAGCCGATGAGGCGGAACTCCTCGACCGTCTCGGGGTCGAAGGCGACCTGCGCCTTGGCGTCGCGGGCGGTGAGGTCGACGTTGCGCGGCAGCTGCTCGGAGAAGACCTTGCGGGCCTCGTCCTCGTCGGACACGTAGACGGTGTGGCCGTCGCCCTTGTCGGCGAGCCGCTCCATGAGGGCGTCGCCGTAGTCGCTGCCGACGCCGACGCCGAAGAGGGTGATGCCGTGCTCGCGGCGCTCGCCGGAGATGCGCTCCAGGATGCTGTCCGCGTCGGTGTCGCCGGTGTTGGCGAGGGCGTCCGAGATGAGGACGACCCGGTTGGTGGCGCCCTCGCGCAGGCCTTCGACGGCCGTCTCGTAGCCGGTCTCGACGCCGGCGCCGAGGTTGGTGGAGTCCTGGGTGTCCAGGTCGGAGACGGCGTCCTGGATCTCGTCGCGGTTGCCGTCGAGACGGGTCATGGGCAGGACGGTCTCGGCCTCGTCGCTGAAGGTGACGAGCGCGACCGAGTCGTCGTCGCGCAGCCGGTCCGTCATCACCGACAGGGACTCCTTGGCGAGGTCCAGGCGGCCCGGTTCGTCCATGGAGCCCGAGACGTCGATGACGAACGTCAGGGCCGCGGGCGGGCGTTCGCCGCTGCGTTCCGCGGTGCGGGTGGCGAGGCCGACACGGACCAGGGACCAGTCCTCGTCGTCGGTGCGGGCGCCGTCGACGGTGACCGAGAAGCCGTCACCGTCGGGGCGTTCGTAGTCCTGGCGGAAGCTGTTGACGAACTCCTCCGGGCGGACCGTCGACGGGTCGGGCAGCCGGCCGTCGGCGAGGGAACGCCGGGCGTAGTCGTAGGAGGCGGTGTCGACGTCCAGGGCGAAGGTGGAGAGGTGGCCGGGGTCTTCGCGGAGGTCGTCCCGCTCGCTCGAGCCGTCCTCGTCGCCGTGGGCGGGTGCGGGTTCGCCCGTGCCGTACTCGGGGCGGTCGGCGGCCCTGCTGCCCCCGCCGGTGTCGCCGCCCGCGCTGCACGCGGTGAGCAGCAGTCCGCTCGCGGCCATGAGTGCGAGCAGCGCTTTTCGTGTCCGGAACCGCTCCATCGTCCGTACCCCCTGCATCCTTCGGCGTCGGCTTCTTGCGACTGTGACGGCGCAGGGGGCCCGAACGTGCGGTACGGGGCGTTGCGGAAGGGTCTCGAAGCGGCCACGGGGACCGGCCTTCGAGACCGGTGGGTGATCCTCCGTTGACCTAGGAGACGACGTCCTTGCGGGCGAAACCGCGGAAGGCCAGGGCGAACAGCACGACCGCGTACGTTACCGAGACGGACGTGCCCTGGATCATGTCCGACCACTCCAGCTGGGGCCGGACGGCGTCGAGCCAGGCGTACTGCCAGTGCGCGGGCAGGAAGTCGCGCCAGTCACCGAGGGCCGTCACCTCGTCCAGGACGCTGCCGATGATGGTGAGGAACACCGCGCCGCCGACCGCGCCGAGCGGGGCGTCCGTCCTGGTCGAGAGGTAGAACGCGAGCGCGGCGGTGACCAGTTGGGACACCATGATGTACGCGACCACGATGAGCAGGCGCTGGGCGGCCGTGCCGGTGGACAGGGTGCCGCCGGTGGGCAGTTCGAGTGGTCCCCAGCCGTAGGCGGCCGTTCCCACGGCGAGGGCGACGACCGGGAGCAGGAGCATCGCGGCCAGGCTCAGGGTGAGTCCGACGGCGAGCTTGGACCACAGCAGCCGGGCTCGGGGCACGGGGGCCGCGAGCAGGTAGCGCAGGGAGGACCAGCTCGCCTCCGAGGCGACGGTGTCGCCGCAGAACAGGGCGACGGGGATGACCAGCAGGAAGCCGGCGGCGGAGAAGAGGTTGACGGCGGCGAAGTTGGCCCCGGACGCCGTCGCCGTGTCCATGAGGTTGACGCGGTTGTTGTTGCCGCCCGGGTCGCCGCCGACCTGGAAGGCGATGAGCAGGATGACCGGCAGGGCGAGCAGGACGCCGCCCATGACCTGCGTGCGGCGCCGCTTCAGCTGCCGGACCAGCTCCACGCGGAAGGGCAGGGTACGGCCCGCGCGGTAGCCGTCGGCGACCTCGACGGGCGGCTCGGCGAGCTGGCTCATGCTTCGGCTCCGATCAGGGTGAGGAAGGCGTCCTCCAGGCGGCGGTGGGGGCCGACCGACCGCACCGCCACGTCCAGCCGTACGAGGTCGGCGACCAGGCGCTGCGGGGTGCCGTCGGCGTCGAGCTGGACGAGGAGGCCTTCGTCGGCGCGCACGGCCGAGGCGACGCCCGGCAGGGCGGCGACCTTCTCCACGACGGGCTCGTCCACGGGCGTGGCCGTACCGACGAGGAGGGTGTCGCCCGACCCGACGATGTCCTCGACCGGGCCCGCCTGGACGAGCTGTCCGTGGTCCATCACGACCAGGTGGGTGCAGGTCTGCTCGACCTCCGCGAGGAGATGGCTGGAGACGATGACCGTGCGGCCGGCGGCGGCGTAGCGGATCATCACCTCGCGCATCTCGCGGATCTGGGGCGGGTCGAGGCCGTTGGTCGGCTCGTCGAGGATGAGCAGGTCCGGCAGGCCGAGCATGGCCTGGGCGATGGCGAGGCGCTGGCGCATGCCCTGGGAGTAGGTGCGCACGGCCCGGGCGAGGGCGTCGCCCAGGCCCGCGATCTCCAGGGCCTCCTCCAGGTGAGCGTCCTTGGGCGGGCGGCCGGTGGCGCGCCAGTACAGCTCCAGGTTCTCGCGGCCGGACAGGTGGGGCAGGAAGCCCGCGCCCTCGACGAAGGCGCCGACCCGGGACAGGACCGGGGCGCCGGCGCTGATGGCGTGGCCGAAGACGCGGATCTCGCCGCCGTCGGGCTTGATCAGGCCCATCAGCATGCGCAGGGTGGTGGTCTTGCCCGCCCCGTTGGGGCCGAGCAGGCCGAGGACCTGGCCCTTCTCCACGCGGAAGGAGAGCTCCTTGACCGCGTACCGGTCCGACGCCTTCGCGTAGCGCTTGGTCAGGTCGGTGATCTGGAGGGGGACTTCGGCCAGTGCGGGGTCCGGCGGGGCCGGTGCCACCGTGCGGCGGCGTCCCGTGAGGATCAGCGCGAGCGCGATGCCGGCGCCGGCGAGCGGCAGCCACCAGACCCAGGCGGGCAGCCCGGCCCGGCTGTCGCGCTCGCCGAGCGCCGAGGGGACCTTCAGGTCGCCCTTGAGGGAGACGGTGTACGTCGCCGGGGCGGTCGGGGAGGCGTAGCCGAGGTCCGTGGAGGCGAGGACCAGACGCAGCCGGTGGCCGTCGTCGACCTCGTGGTCGATCGCCGGGAGGGTGATCCGGACGTCCTTGCCGGCCTTGGCGTCCTCGACCCGGATGGGCGTGACGAGCTGGGAGGGCAGCACCTGCTGGGTGCCGCCGCCGGGGCCGACGTCGTAGAGCTTGGCGAAGAGCACGGCGTCGTCGCTGGTGGACTTCACGTGCACGGTCGCGGTGGGCGAGCCGGTGATCTGCAGGTCCTCGCGCTGCGGCGCCGACTCGAACGCGGCGAACTGGCCGGGGAAGTCGAGGGAGACGCCGATGCCGAGCGTGGCGAGCTGGCTGAGGCCGCCGGCGCCGCCGAGGCCGGGCAGGGCGGAGACGCCGGGCGGGCTGGCGCCGGGCGGATTGTCGAAGCTCTGCTCGCGGCCGGCCAGGGCGATGGAGCGCTGCCCGGCCTCCAGGCCGGGGTAGCGGTCCGAGGTCACGCCGGTCAGGCGGGGTTCTCCGTCGCCGGAGCCGGTGCCGAGGGTGCGGGTGACGCGGAAGGCGGGGCCTGTGTCGGCGCCCTTGTCGTCCTTCAGGTAGCGGTCGAACCAGGTCTTCGCGCGGTCCTGGACGCGGCCGGTCTCCATGTCGCCGCCGTCGTGGCCGCCGGCGATCCAGTCGACGTCGACGGGGGCGCCGTTCGCGCGGATGGCCTTCGCGGCCTGGTCTGCCTGGCCGAGGGGGAAGAGGGAGTCGGACTGGCCCTGCATCAGCAGGGTCGGCACCTTGATGTTCTTGCCGACGGCGGACGGGGAGTGCTCTTCGAGCAGCTTGCGCGCCTCGGCGTCGGGCTTGCCCGACTCGGCGACCCGCTCGTACATGCGGCACAGCGCGGGCTCGAACTTTTCACAGCCACCGCCGGAGTTGACGAAGATGCCGGCCCAGAGCTTCTTGAACACGCCGTTCGGGAAGAGGGCGTCGGCGAGGTTCCAGTAGGTGATCGCCGGGGCGATGGCGTCCACGCGCTTGTCGTGCCCGGCCGTGAGCAGGGCGATGGCGCCGCCGTAGGAGCCGCCGGCCATGCCGACGCGGGGGTCGCCCTTCTTGTCGAGCTCGACCTGGGGCTGCCGCGCGAGCCAGTCGATGAGCTTGGAGACGTCGGCGACCTCGCCCTTGGGGTCGTTCAGACCGATCTTGCCGTTCGACTTGCCGAAACCGCGGGCCGACCAGGTCAGGACCGCGTAGCCGTCCCGGGCGAGGTCCTGGGCCTGCTGCCGTACGTCGCGCTTGCTGCCGCCGAAGCCGTGTCCGAGCAGGACGGCCGGGCGGCGGCGGTCTCCTCCGGAGGTGAAGAAGGAGGTGTCGATCCGCACGCCGTCCTGGGTGTTCAGGAGCCGGTCCGTGCGGCGCACCGGGGGCGCTTCGTCGCCGGCGACGGCCGTCCACGTTCCCGCGCCCGCGAGGACGACGACGGCGGCCCCGGCGGCGAGGAGCCTCCGGGGCCTCCGAAGCGGCCCGTTCAGTCCGGGCAGTCGAAGATCCATGCGTCAACGGTACGGGGTGAAGCTGTCGATGAGTTGTCGACCGGAGGCCGAAGTGCGGGGCCCCCCAGGGGTGTACACGGAGTTTTGGCGTACTGCGGGTGGTGTACGGCATCGGGCTCGGCGGACAGGGCGGAGCGTGTCGGTCATGCGGCGGTTCCCAGCGGCTCGGCGGCTCGGCGCTGGATGTGCGCAGCATCGAACATCGACGAAAAGCAGCACGCCAATGGCTGTTTGCCTACGAAATCAGCAGAAGAAATCCGCCTTCACTGCTGTTTTGAGAAGCAGAGGTCAGCAGGAACGGGGCGGGGGCTCCCTGCGGTTCTCGCAGGGAGCCCCCGGAGAAAACTCTCGGCGGGTGCCTCAGTGGTTGCGCGGGAAGCCCGGACTCATGGGCGTGACCTGCGGTTTCACCTGAGCACCCCTTCTGACCTGCGGGTTTATGCGTTGTTGACGTTGGGTGCCGTTGGGCACGTTAGAGCGTTTCGCGGACTGTCCGCGGACTGCACCCCACCAGGGCGCAGTCTCCCACTGCTGGAGCTGCTCGCCGCCCGCCGTCACGCCTCGTCTCTGGCGACGATCGACCTTGCGTCGCCGTGGGAGACGGGCCAGGAGATCACAGCGGAGCGGGCACCCGAGGAGCGGCCGGAGCTCCCGCCCGCCCGGCCGGACGTGGTGCCCGTAGGTGTCCGGCTGCTGGTCAGTCCGTGGACGGGGTCAGAGGGTCCGGTCGGGACAACGTCTCGGACAGCGGCAGCCTGCCCCTTGCGGCAACAGTTCGACGCACCCGCAGTTCGGCTCGTGTCCGCGGGCGGTACTTGGGCTCCTTGCCGCACCCGCAGGCAGATCGCCCTTCGTAGCGCAACCCTTCACCCAGCACCGCAGCCACCACAGACCACGCGTGAACATCACGCCTGGGCGGCGGCGCGAAGTCATGACCAGCGCAAATGAGGGGCTGGGAACAGTTTGGGCACACGTGCTTCCGCTGCGGATGGGCATGCTGCTTGAAGCTGACACGGCACGAAACACACGCGTAGTGCAGCGTGTAGTAGGTCATGGCGTAGAAGCACACCGGGTCACCGTACCGACCAGCCCTTCAGGCAGACCACCCGATTCGAGCGACTGACGCTCGCGTGGTGTTCTTCTCGCTGGAACCCGACGAGCTCGTCCCGGATGACGTAGGGGGATAGCAGCGGCGGACCTCCGACCCCGGCAGACTCAACCGGAGTTTCTGCGAAACGGCCGCCGTCCGCTCTTCGGACAGCCATGCTGGCGCCATGTCGGCACAAGGGGATCCTGCATCGCACGCTCACCTGACGTACTCGCCACGGCCACGCATGTTCCGCGAGCCGTGGCAACGGTACGTGTGGGCCGCAGTACCGCTCGCCAGCATGTCCGTCCTCGCCTTCATGCCCTTCACGTTGGCGTGGCGGCGGGGGGGTAGTGCCGGCGTGGGTTCCGGCCGCGTACTTCGCGGGGAGCGCAACCGTGTTCGGCTTCGCCTTGGTGCAGCCAGACGTGAATGCCTTGTTCCCCGTGGCGGTATGGGCGTTCATGATCACGGCAGTTGTGCAGGTGCTGCTCCTCGACCCCTTCAAGCGGCAGGCGAAGTAGCGGCATCTCTCGGCAGGAACCCACATCGTGGCGCCCGAGCGCGCAAGTCACCGCGCGGGGCCCTCGTACTCCTGAATGGCTCAGGTGGTTTCCAGTAGCCGAACGAGCGACGCCGTGACCACACGCTGCCGGGTGCCAAGCGGGACGAGCGTCACCGGCGACTCGCCACGGATGATCAGCTGGCGAAGGTGCTCCTTCGAGACACCGAGCGCGGTTGCCGCCTGTGGCACGCTCACCGTGGCCGGCCAGGCGCGGACCTCGTCGAGGGTCGGGACGATAGCGGGCGTCAACGGACTCCCGTCTTGTAGGTCACTGCAAGACCGGGTTTCCATCGAAGGGCCCGTATCGACCTGCCAAGGTGTCATCCGAGCGAGGGAATGACCCGGCCCGATAGCACTCCGCAGCGCAGCCTGCACGTGCCCCCTCCGACTCCGCTACCCATGCGAGCGGATCTAGAAGGGGTCTCTACTGCCGAAGACGGTGCCCACCCCGCTACCAGGCCGATAGCATCCCCACCTTGCACAATCCCTTGGGGGGAACCATGGGCGCGCCCACACAACGCTTCACACAACCGTCCGAGCCGACCGGGGCCGCCAACTGCCTATTCGCGGCAGCTGCCATCATCCTCCTCCCAGCAGCCCTACTCATTTGGGCCGACGGGAACGGCATCGGCGCTCTCTTCCTCGTCCTGCCCCTCATCGGCGGCGGTATCGCACTCGGCAAACGCCGGGACCGGCAAGCAGCCCAGCTTCAGCACGTTCGCATGTTGCAGTCCACCGAGGTGGCTCGCTATCACGCCATGAACCCGCGCGACTTCGAGCACGCCATCGCCTTCCTCTGCGAGCGCGACGGCTGCTTGGGAGTCCAAGTGGTCGGAGGCGCCGGGGACCTGGGCGCCGATGTCATTGCCACCGCACCAGACGGCCAGCGGGTCGTCATCCAGTGCAAGCGGTACGGTCCCACCACGAAGGTCGGCTCGCCCGATCTTCAGCGGTTCGGAGGGACCTGCTACAGCGTCCACGGCGCCCAGGTCGCCGCAGTCGTCACCACCTCGGTCTTCACCCGGCCAGCGGCCGAGTACGCAGGGCACCACGGCATCCGGCTCTTCGATGAGAGCGCCCTCGCCGCGTGGGCGACCCGCACCGGACCAGCTCCGTGGATGCCGTAAAGGCCACTCACTACGCCTGTTCGCAGTGGCTCGGTATTCAGCCCGGCGCCGTCCGACGGCTCGGCACCACGGACGCACGATGAAGCCCCGGCTGAGTCCTCCCGCCGGGGCCTAGTCATACCGCTAGAGACTGTCGAGGATCTTCGTCCGGCGGTCTCGGTACTCCTCGTCCGTGATCGCACCAGCCGCACGCAGCTGGTCCAGGGTCGCCAGACGTGACGCGATGTCCCCGGCCGGCGCAGCGGCAGGTGCGGGCTGAGCCGGGGAGCTCGGGGCGCCACCCGAGATTCGCTGCCGCAGTTGATCCGCGAGCGTCTTCCCCTGGTCCTTGGGCACCTGCTTGATCTCAGCCTTGTTACCCGAGGCGAACACCGCCAGTGTCCCCATCAGCATGCCGCCCGACCACTGCACCGAGCTGATGCGGCTGTAGGGGAAGTCTTCAACCTTCTGCGACATCACCCCATGGAAGTAGAAGATCAACCGCTGATTCGTCATCGCCAGCAGGCCGTTGCCCTTGCCGTACACCCCCGTGGCGAGCATCTCTACGGTCTCGCCCTCCCACAGCACCTCGGGCAGCCGCTGAATCTCACGCTTCGCGCCCACAGTGCTGGACAGCTTCTCGGCCGCCGCGTCGATGTCCGGATGCACGTTGAACGTCGCCATGACGTCCCCCCTCCTGAACTAGGCCGTTTCGTTCAGATCATCTGATCGTTGGTCTGGTTGTGCCGTTGACTGACGCGCAGTGGGCGCGGATCGCGCCGTTACTTCCGGACCGGACGCCGAAGCGGGGTGGGCGGTGGCGGGATCACCGTGAGGTGATCGACGCGATCGCCTACAAGTTCCAGACCGGGACGCAGTGGATGCACCTCCCGGAGAAGTACGGCAACTGGCGGGGTGTCTACAACCGGCTGCGGATGTGGGCGGCGGACGGCACGTGGGAGCGCGTGGTCTCGGCGCTGATGGCCCAGGCCGACGAGGAGGCCGACCTGAACTGGGTGGTCTCGGTGGACTCCACCATCGTCCGTGCTAGCAGGCTCCCTCACCAACGGGTCGCCCTACTGGTCGCAAAGAGACGCGAGGATGACCGCCGATGGCCAGTCCAGGAATTCCGCGAGATCAGCTCATCCTTTTGTCACGAACATGCGGTAGAAGAGATTCATCCCCCTTACCTCATCCTCTGGCCAAGGGCAATCCTTCAGATCGTGCCGGGATCCGACTCGTGGATCCGAAGAAGTGTCTTCGGGAGCATTCTTGTAGTCCTTGCTGTCGGCGAAGCAGTGTAGGCTTCCGTCCTTGTTCCTCTTTGTTGCGTAGCAGTGGCGAGTTCCAACCATGTCGTTCAGAACAAGATGTGGTGTTGTCGGCTGCGGACTTCCCTCGCCTTTGTAGACGGTGGTGCCCCAGGGGCAGTCCCCGACCTCGTGCCAAGATCGGTCGTAGGGGTCCATTTGGCGAGGGCCAGACCACGGCACGTTCCTATATGAGATGCCCGTTTGCCGGTTGAACAGGAAACGGTCACGCTCTTCCGTTTCTGATGTGCCATGGACCTCCTCTGCGTAGTAGCAACCGCGAGTCCAGTACTTGGTCAGGACCAGGTGAACGAGGCTCATATCTCGATGGTGCTTCTTCTTCATTTCGAGATCAAGAAACCACGCCCCTATCGAGCTCCGTCACCCTCAGGACGCCCCCATCGTCTGAGAACCTCGGCTTAAGCCGGACCACCCCATCGTCATGGACATTACCTACGAACCCCAAGCCCTTGGGCCTGGCAGGCCACTGGGCCGTTTCATTCGGATCAGCGGGCTGACCAGAGGAAGATAGCTGCGACGTGGAGGCCGGCCAGGTAAATGGTGGCGGTCTTCTCGTAGCGGGTGGCGATACCGCGCCACTGCTTGAGGCGGTTGATGCACCGCTCGACGGTGTTGCGCTGCTTGTAAGCCTCGCGGTCGAAGGCAGGTGGGCGCCCGCCCCGGCTGCCGCGCCTCAACCGGTGGATGTTCTGGTCCGCCCTGATCGGGATGACCGCCCGGATGCCACGGCCGCGCAGATGCCCGCGGATCGCGCGGGACGGGTAGGCCTTGTCCGCCAGGACCGCGTCCGGCCGGGTGCGGGGCCTGCCCCGGCGGCGAGGGACGCGCAGGCGTGCCATGACCTCGGTGAAGGCAGGCGCGTCGTTGACCTGTCCACCGGTCAGGACGAAGGCCAGTGGGCGGCAGCGGCCGTCGGCCGCGAGGTGGATCTTGGTGGGATCCTCGCGCAAGGCGGCCCGCTCGATGGGCGCACGCTCCCGCTCTTCGGTGACCCACTGAACCCGCCGGACAGCCTCCGCCACGACGACGGTGCAGGCATGCAGGCCGTCTACACCCCGAGGCCCCGGACAGAAGCAGACGACGGGCCTCTGTGGGTGTACGTCTACCTTCGTACCGAGCCAGCGCCGAAAACCGAGTACCGCGGATGCCCGTCGCCCGGTTGCTGCTGGGACAACTCTCCAGCCGGGCGGCGAGAGGCGTGCCATCTGCCTAGAAATCCGCAGGTCAAACCCAACCAACCGCATACCTCATGCGGTTAAAGGGGCGCTCGTTTTGCTCCATCCATCCGACGTCGTACGCCACGAGACCGGCGCACGCCTGTATGCTCCCGCCGAGGCGGCAGCGCACGCCGGAATCCCCGCGGACCAGCACCCACGCCCCGCAGGCGGACAAGGTTCTCCGAATCGCGCACGATCACTGAAATTCTCCTCGCTTCGGCGCGGGCGTGGGCGCGCCAGGGAGGACTCCTCGATGACCCGCGATCGTCGCCAGAAGCACGACATCCGCGCTGCCGCAGCCGACTCCGGCACCCGCTACACCCGAGCTCGCCAACACACCCTCGCTGCGCCGGGAGCGAACATCGGCGCCTACCAGGGGGATATCCACATCTGCAGCGCCTGCGCCCAGCCCGCATACCGCAGTTCGCAGGGGGCAAGCCACTTCGCCGAACAAGACGGGGGCGTGTTCTGCCCGGCGTACCCGGCCGCTGTCGGGCTGCTCCGGATGGACTGGAAGCACTCCTTCGCCCTCGACAGCGTGCGGCAGAAGTACCCGTGGCCGTTCTCGCCGACCGGCTCCGAGTGCGACGGGGGCCATTGGCGCGGCCGGTTCCGAGACTTCACTGGCGAAGTCGTGGTGTGCGGGAGCTGCGGTCAGCCGGCCTGCGACGGCGAGTACGGGTGGGAGCACTTCACCGATCAGTGGGACGGCGTGTTCTGTGACTGGTTCCCCCTCGCCGGTCGCCCCGTCCGCGTGACCTGGCACCCACGCTCGCTCGCCGAGTGGAAGGCGGGATATCGATGCAGCTACCCGCACGGGAGCTAAGGCCTGATCGACTCTGGCGGGGCATCGCTGTGTCCAGCGACTCCCCCCTTCCGGTACTGCCGAAACGGCGAGTCACACTCAGGGCATGGCCTGGAGGAACGTCCGATCGGGCGTCACGACTACGAGCGGATCTACGCACTCATCACCGCCTACGACCTCAAGGTCACCGGCGGAGAAGACGAACCCCTTTGGAAGCTGCTCCGCAGCTTGCACGAGGACTACCTGACGGACAGACCCGTACCGCTGGACGACTTGATCGGAGACTGCGGTGTAGCTCGCGAGCAGCATCACGCGAGGCTCGTCCTGGAGGCTCTTATGAGGGGACAGACGTCGGTCAGCATCAGGGACGGCGACCCGCCGTCGACGGTATGCGCTACGCCTGGCTGCCCGAACCTGACGCACGCCACCTACTGCCTCAACTGCGAGTTGGAGCACGGGTGAGAGGCAGGTAGATACCCGCCCATACGAACGCTGGGTCACAACACGGCTACACGCCCCACAGGCGGTCTTTACGGGGCGCATGATGCCCTCTCGGAAAAGCAGCACCTCGGGGGGATCATGCGCACCCGCACCATCACGACCACCGCCATCCTGCTGCTCGCCTTGAGCGCCTGCGGCAGTGACACTGAGCCGCGCACCACGGCGAAGGCAAGCAAGCCTGCGGCACAGAAAAGCACGGCGGAGCCGAAGCCCAGCCCCGAGAAGCCCCGAGCCTTCGGACAGGAGCTCACGTTCACCGACGACGGCATCACGATGGGCATCACCGTGCTCGGCTACGAGCAAGACACCTTCCACCCGCAGACCTCAGCCGACGAGGAGTTCGGCACCACCGGCTACACCTGGGCCGCCGTGGAGATCAAGGCCTGCCTGAAGAAGGGCACAAGCGGGGTGACCCGATACCCCTGGGCCCTGGCCTACGCAGACGGGGCACGGATCGAGCCCAGCAGCGTCACCTACGGGGACTTCCCCAAGCCTGAATACCCGTACGAAGCGAAGATGAAGGCCGGCGACTGCGTCCGCGGCAAGACCGTCTTCGCCGTGCCAGCCAAGCAACGGCCCGAGCTGGTGCTGTACACGCCGGAGTCGCTGGAGACGCCTGCGGAGTGGAACGTCCCGAAGGCGTAAGCGGCCGCCTACGTTGGGCCGGTGGCCTGCCCACTGCCCGTGGGTAGGCTCCCGCGCATGACTGACTTCGTGCAGGTATCCACAGCGACGGAGACCCGAGAGCAGGCGGTCGAGCTGGCCCGATCGGTCGTCCAGGGCAGGCTCGCCGCAGGCGCCCAGATCATCGGGCCCGTCACCTCTGTCTTCTGGCACGACGGAGAGTTCGGCACCGGAGAGGAGTGGCAGCTGCTGCTGAAGACCCAGCAGAGCCGGTACGCCGAGCTGGAGGCGCACCTCCTGAAGCACCACCCCTGACAGAACCCGGAGATCGCGGCCGTGCCGATCATGGCCGGCTCGGAGGCCTGCCTGCGGTGGCTCGCCGCCAACACCACGCCGGCCGAGTAGCTCAGCCGCGCGCCCTGTCCAAGACCTCGACGACCGCGGGCACGGCCTGGTGCTCGCCGAGTCGCCGTAGGACGGGCGCGAGCCGCTGTCGGGGTCGTACGGACGCCACCCCGGAGGCAAGGTCGAGCGCGCGGCCTGTGACCGCGGCCGCCTGCTCGGCCTCTCCCCGGGTCTGCCCGTCACGCAGCGGTACAGCCAGTCGTGCACGAACAGGGTCTTGCCGACCTTGCCGTCACCGACGAGGGCCACCTGCTGACCGCGCTCCATGAACTTGCCAGCCAACCAGTCCACGCGGCTGAAGTCCGTGCTGAATGCCTCGAACCAGTCCAGTCGGGGAGAGCGCTCGTTGGCGCCGTCCGCCGGCACGGGTTCAGCCTCCCGGCACTGCACGTGTTGGCACGGCAGGAACTGGTCGTGCTGCTCGCAGAGACCCTGCTCGTCGCCGGAGAGGTTCGCCATCAGACCGAAGGTGTCGGTCACGCTGCCGCCTGCCGCTTGTGCACGTCGACCTGACGGCCGTCACGGAGGCACCGGTACCAGCCGGGCCGGCCGGGGATCGCGACCGGCGGCCAGCCCTCGGAAGCCTGCACGGGGCGCGGCTGGTGGGGCTTGGCGAGCGCGTCCAGCTCGGCGAGCGTCCGCCGATCGGGACGTGCGGCCGGGACGCTTTCTTGAACCACTGGAGGACGTCGTCGCCGTACTTCCGCCACATCTCGGCGGCCTCGATCACCGACAGGTCGTCGTGACCGTATCGGCGCCACGACTCGGCGGCGTGAGGATGGCCGCGGCCTTGCGCGGGTCGTTGCCCGGCAACTGCTGCCACTCGGGCGTGCCGTAGGCGGGCACAGCCTGGCGCTGGTTGCCGAGGAGCTCGGTCAACCCGGGCGGATACCCACAGCGCCACCGCATCGGGGGCGTCGCCTCGCGTTGAGGCGCCGCGGTGTTCGTTCACGGTCTTTCCGATCCGAGAGGTTGGCCGTTGGGCGGACGGCCTACGGAAGAGGGGGAGGGCGTGGGCGCGGTGGTGGCGGGACCGCGCCGTGGGATCAGGGCCCCGGGTTCCGCCCGGCCACGAGCCGGGCGGAGTCGACGAGGCCGAGACGGCTGGTCACGCGCTGAGGGCCTGGAGCCGGGCGGTGATGTCGGTGACGAGCAGGTCGGCCGTTTCGTCGCTGGCCGACGGCACCGTCCGCTTCAGCACGCCCGGCAGGATCTCCGGCAGCGCGGCAATGACCTTGTCCAGCGCAAGGACCGGGTCCTTCGCGGCCGCCGTACTGGCGTGGATGTCGCGCGCCATCTCGGCGAACGCCTTCCGACGGAGGGCGGTGATCTGCCCGTTGGTCACGGCCGCCTGCTCGCCTCGGCACGCCGGGCAGATGCGCACCAGTGAGCCGTCGATGTGAAGCCACTTGTCCGCATACGGCGCAGCGGTGTCGTCCACCTCGGTGCGGCAGTCGTGGCAGCGGCCCATCCTGCGAATGTCGTCAAGCGCGTCGGCCGCGCTGTCGTACGGGCCGACGAAGACCCGGTGCCCGTCGACGTGCGGGACGGTCAGGTCGACGCTGCCTTCCTCGGCGATCTCCGGGGCGATGCCGCGCGGGTTGGTAGCGGACACTCCCAACATCGAAGAATCCGCCACCGAAATCGCATCCCCGTCGACCGCCTCGCGCACCCGCCGCGCGAACGAGTTGGGCCCTACCGGCGCCCGACTGGCGGAGAACGTCAAGAGGCTGCGCGAATCCATGCCCCTGACCACTGAGCAGCTCGCCGAGCGCGTAACGGCCCAGGGCCGCCCGATGCGCGCGAACACCATCACGAAGATCGAGAAGATGCAGCGGCGTGTCGACGTCGACGATCTCGTCGCACTGGCCGTAGCCCTTGAGGCTCGCCCCGACGCCCTGTTGCTGCCGCCGACGATCGCCGAAGACGAGTTGCAACTGACCGACGGCACGGTCGTCACGGCCTACCTGGCCTGGCGTTGGATGAACGGGGGGGGATCGCCCGATCGACCTCCCCGAGGAGGACGACGGCACCGCGTACAACCGCTTCCAGGAACGCGCACAACCGTCTGGCCTGCGCGCCTACTGCGGCGTGTCAGTGGAAGCGATGGAAGCCAAGTTCCAGCGCACCGGGGGGAACCAGTGGCGAGCATTCAGAAGAGGCCGAACGGTAAGTGGCGGGCTCGGTACCGAGACGAAGCGGGGAAGGAGCACGCCCGGCACTTCACCAAGAAGGTCGACGCGCAACGGTGGCTCGACGAGGTCAGCGCCTCGGTACTCACCGGCCAGTACGGCGACCCGCGCGCCGGCCGCGTCACGTTCCGGGCCTACGCGGAGCAGTGGCGGCAGGCCAAGCCGCACCGCCCCACGACGCAGGTGAAGGCGGAGCAGCACCTACGGGTGCACGCCTACCCGGCATTTGGTGACCGGCCGTTGGCGCGGATCCGGCGCAGCGACGTGCAGAGCTGGGTCACCGGGCTGGAGAAGGGTGGCATGAAGCCGTCGACCGTGCGCACGACCTTCAACACCGTGCACACCGTGCGCGCGGTCTTCCGAGCCGCGGTTTCCGACCGGGTCATCGCTGCTTCGCCGTGCACGGATGTCGACCTGCCCGAGGTGCCGCGCCGCAAGGTCGTGCCGCTCACCGTGGATCAGGTCCGCGCGCTGGCCGCGGCGATGCCCAAGCGGTACCGGGCCCTCATCACCGTGGGCGCCGGCACGGTCCTGAGGCCGGGCGAGCTGTTTGGGCTACAGGTGCGGCACGTCGACTTCTTCAAACGGCAGCGGCGCGTCGAGTAGCAGGTGCAGCAGACGAAGGGCGGCGGCACCCGCGTGTGCCCGCCCAAGACGAAGGAGTCAGAGCGGGTCATCCCGCTGCCGGACGTGGTGCTGCACGCCCTCGTTGCGCACCTGAAGGTGTTCCCGGGCGGGCCGGACGACTTCCTGTTCCGAGACCCGAAGGGCGGCCCTGTGGTCGCTACGCGGCTCATGGACAGCGCATGGCGGCCAGCCCGGAACACGGCTGGCCTGCCCGAGGTGACGATGCACCAGCTGCGGCACACCTACGCCTCGCTGCTGATCGCGGCGGGCGAGTCGGTGAAGGTCGTGTCGGAGCGCCTCGGGCACACGAACGCTGCGATGACCTTGAACGTGTACAGCCACCTGTTCCCCGACTCGGAGGACCGGACAAGGCGTGCCATCGACGGCGCGTTCAGCTCCCCGGATCAAGGTGCTGCGGACTCTGGGCGGACTGACGACGCCCTCTGACCACTAAGCCGCAGGTCAGAGGGCACGCAAGGGGGGTGCCTCAGTGGTTGCGCGGGAAGCCCAGGTCCACGCCCGCGGGGGCGTCGGCCGGGTCCGGCCAGCGGGTGGTGACGACCTTGCCGCGGGTGTAGAAGTGCGTGCCGTCGTTGCCGTAGATGTGGTGGTCGCCGAAGAGCGAGTCCTTCCAGCCGCCGAAGCTGTGGTAGCCGACGGGGACCGGGATCGGGACGTTGATGCCGACCATGCCGGCCTCGACCTCCAACTGGAAGCGACGGGCCGCGCCGCCGTCGCGGGTGAAGATCGCGGTGCCGTTGCCGAACGGCGAGGCGTTGATCAGGTCCAGGGCCTCCTCGTAGGTCTCGGTGCGCAGCACGGTCAGCACCGGACCGAAGATCTCGTCCTGGTAGGCCTTGGCTGAGGTGGGCACCTTGTCGAGCAGCGAGATGCCGATCCAGTGGCCGTTCTCGAAGCCGTCGACCGTGTGGCCGGTGCCGTCCAGGACGACCTCACAGCCCTCGGCCGCCGCGCCCTCGACGTAGGAGGCGACCTTGTCGCGGTGGACCTTGGTGATGAGCGGGCCCATCTCGGAGGCCGGGTCGTCGCCGGGACCGATCTTGATCTTCTCGGCGCGCTCGCGGATCTTCTCCACCAGCTCGTCGCCGATCGAGCCGACCGCGACCACGGCGGAGATGGCCATGCAGCGCTCGCCCGCGGAGCCGTAGGCGGCGGACACGGCGGCGTCGGCGGCGGCGTCGAGGTCGGCGTCCGGGAGGACCAGCATGTGGTTCTTGGCGCCGCCGAGGGCCTGCACGCGCTTGCCGTTGGCGGAGGCGGTGGTGTGGATGTAGCGGGCGATCGGGGTCGAGCCGACGAAGGAGACGGCCTTGACGTCCGGGTGCTCCAGCAGGCGGTCCACGGCCACCTTGTCGCCGTGGACGACGTTGAAGACGCCGTCCGGCAGGCCCGCCTCGGACAGCAGTTCGGCGATCTTCAGCGAGGCCGACGGGTCCTTCTCGGACGGCTTCAGCACGAAGGTGTTGCCGCAGGCGATGGCGATGGGGAACATCCACATCGGCACCATCGCCGGGAAGTTGAACGGGGTGATGCCCGCGACGACGCCCAGCGGCTGGCGGATCGAGGAGACGTCGACGCGGCTGGCGACCTGCGTCGACAGCTCGCCCTTCAGCTGCACGTTGATGCCGCAGGCCAGGTCGACGATCTCCAGGCCGCGGGCGACCTCGCCGAGGGCGTCGCTGTGCACCTTGCCGTGCTCGGCGGTGATCAGCTCGGCGATCGCGTCCCGGTTGGCGTCCAGCAGCGCCCGGAACTTGAACATGATCGAGGTGCGCTGGGCCAGCGAGGACTGGCCCCAGGTCAGGTAGGCCTCCTTGGCGGCGGCGACCGCCGCGTCCACCTCGTCGACCGAGGCGAACGCGACCTTCGTCGTCACCTCGCCGGTTGCCGGGTTGGTCACCGGCCCGTGCGTGCCCGAGGCGCCTTCGACGGTCTTGCCGCCGATCCAGTGGTTGACGATCTTCGTCATGGCCGGGAACTCCTTCACAGATGGCGGCGTCGGGTGGAGACGTGCCGTTCGTACAGCTCACGTGCCTTGACCGCGGACGGCCGTGTCGCGGTCTCGGCCACGGGTACATCCCACCAGGCCTGCGCGGGAGGCGCGCCCGACACTGTGTCTGCCGTTTGGGTCTCGACGTAGACACATGTGGGAGTGTCGGCCGCCCGGGCCTCGGCGAGGGCCTCCCGCAGGTCCCGTACGGTCTTCGCGCGCAGGACGCGCATGCCGAGGCTGGCCGCGTTGGCGGCGAGGTCCACGGGCAGCGGCGGCCCCGTGTACGAGCCGTCCTCGGAGCGGTAGCGGTAGGCGGTGCCGAACCGCTCGCCGCCCACCGACTCCGACAGCCCGCCGATGGACGCGTAGCCGTGGTTCTGGATGATCAGGACCTTGATCGCGATGCCCTCCTGGACGGCCGTCACGAGCTCCGTCGGCATCATCAGGTACGTGCCGTCGCCGACCAGCGCCCACACGGGCCGGTCCGGGGCGGCCAGCTTCACGCCGATGGCCGCGGGGATCTCGTAGCCCATGCAGGAATAGCCGTACTCCAGGTGGTACTGGTCGGGCGACCGGGTGCGCCACAGTTTGTGCAGGTCGCCGGGGAGGGAGCCGGCGGCGTTGATCAGGATGTCCGACGCGTCCGCGATCTCGTCCAGGGCGCCGAGGACCTGCGGCTGGGTCGGGCGGGTGTCCGGTTCGTCCACCTCGTAGCAGGCGTCGACGCGCTGCTCCCAGCGCTCCTTGTCCTCGGTGTACTCGGTGGCGTAGCTGCCGGCGACCCGGTACGCGTGCAGGCCCAGGGCGTCCGTGAGCTCTTGCAGGCCGCTGCGGGCGTCCGCGATGAGGGGCCGGCCGGCGAGCTTGTGGCCGTCGAAGGGGGCGATGTTGAGGTTGAGGAACCGCACGTCCGGGTTGCCGAACAGCGTGCCGGAGGCGGTGGTGAAGTCGGTGTAGCGGGTGCCGACGCCGATCACCAGGTCGGCGGTGCGGGCGAGTTCGTCCGCGGTGGCGGTGCCGGTGTGGCCGATGCCGCCGACATCCTGGGGGTGGTCGTGGCGCAGGGAGCCCTTGCCGGCCTGGGTGGAGGCGACCGGGATGCCGGTGGCCCCTGCGAACTCGGCGAGGGCCTCCTCGGCACGGCTGTGGTGGACGCCGCCGCCCGCGACCACCAGCGGCCGTTTCGCCGCCCGGATCGCCCGCACGGCCTCGGCCAGTTCCGCCGGGTCGGCGCCGGGCCGCCGTACCGCCCAGACGCGCTCGGCGAAGAACTCCTCCGGCCAGTCGTACGCCTCGGCCTGCACGTCCTGGGGCAGGGCGAGGGTGACGGCGCCGGTCTCGACCGGGTCGGTGAGCACGCGCATCGCGTTCAGCGCCGCGGGGATCAGGGACTCGGGGCGGGTGATCCGGTCGAAGTACCTCGACACCGGGCGCAGGCAGTCGTTGACCGACACGTCGCCCGCGTACGGCACTTCGAGCTGCTGGAGGACCGGGTCGGCGGGGCGGGTGGCGAAGATGTCACCGGGCAGGAGCAGCACCGGCAGGTGGTTGATGGTCGCGAGGGCCGCGCCGGTGACGAGGTTGGTGGCGCCCGGGCCGATGGAGGTCGTCACCGCGTGCGTGGACAGGCGGCCGGACTGGCGGGCGTAGCCGACCGCCGCGTGCACCATGGCCTGTTCGTTGCGGCCCTGGTGGTAGGGCATCTCCTCGGCGTGCTCCAGGAGCGCCTGGCCGATGCCGGCGACGTTGCCGTGGCCGAAGATGCCCCAGGTGGCGCCGATGAGCCGCTGCCGGACGCCGTCGCGTTCGGTGTACTGGGCCGCCAGGAAGCGCACCAGCGCCTGTGCGACCGTCAGCCTCGTCGTCGGGGTCATCGGTGTCCCTCCCTCTGGGTGGTCACGGATACGCGGCGGTGACGACGGGCGTTCACCCGGGGAGGCCGCTTACGCCTCGTCGGGGAGACCTCCGGCGCGGGGCCGTAGCGGGCGGGGAGTTGTCGCTCGCACTTCGCTCCTGCCAAAGCAAAGCGGCCTCCCGCGCCGGAGGCGATCTGGGCCCGGGACGCGCCCGGGAGAGGGAACTCGTGGTCTTCCGTGCTGTCGCCCGTGGTGAAGGTGCGGGTGTTCATGAGGCGGCCCTCACAGCAGTCCGACGGCGGTGTCCACGGCGGCGGCCACGTCGCCGTCCGCCGGGTACAGCAGCGAACGCCCCACGACCAGCCCGCACACGGTGGGCAGTTGCAGAGCGCCGCGCCACTTCTCGTACGCCCCGTCCTGATCGTCGCCCACCTCGCCGCCCAGCAGCACGGCGGGCAGCGTGGAGGTGGCCATGACCTCGGCCATGTCGTCGGGGTTGTCGGTGACCGGGACCTTCAGCCAGGTGTAGGCGGAGCTGCCGCCGAGACCCGAGGCGATGGCGATCGACTTGGTGACGGCCTCGGCGCAGAGGTCGTTGCGCAGCCGGCCCTGCTCGTCGCGGTAACTGATGAACGGCTCGACGAAGACGGGGAGTTTGCGGGCGGCCATGGCGTCGACGGCCCGGGCGGTGGACTCCAGGGTGGTGAGCGAGCCCGGGTCGTCGTAGTCGATGCGCAGGAGCAGCTTGCCCGCGTCGAAGCCGAGGCGCTCGATGTCCTCGGGGCGGTGGCCGGTGAAGCGGTCGTCGAGCTCGAAGCTCGCGCCCTGGAGGCCGCCGCGGTTCATCGAGCCCAGGACGACCTTGTCGTCGAGGGCGCCGAGCAGGAGCAGGTCGTCGAGGATGTCGGCGGTGGCGAGGACGCCGTCGACGCCCGGGCGGGACAGGGCCAGGCACAGGCGTTCGAGGAGGTCGGCGCGGTTGGCCATGGCCAGGCTGCGACCGCCGACGCCGAGGGCGCCGCGGGCCGGGTGGTCGGCGGCGACGATCATCAGGCGGCCGCTCGTGTTCAGCAGCGGCCTCCGGGGGCGGCGGGCCGCGGCTTCGGCGATCGCCTCCGGGCGGTGGCTGCGCAGGCGGACGAGTTCGAGGACGTCGACGGTCACTGGACGGCTCCCGCGGTGACGGCCGCCTCGATCTCGGCCGGGGTGGGCATCGCGGAGGAGCACTCCAGACGGGAGGCGACGATGGCACCGGCGGCGTTGGCGTGCCGCATGGTCTTCTCCAGGTCCCAGCCGGCCAGCAGGCCGTGGACGAGACAGCCGCCGAAGGCGTCGCCGGCGCCGAGGCCGTTGAGGACGTTCACGGGCAGCGGCGGGACCTCGGCGCTCTCGCCGGCGCTGTTCACCGCCAGGACCCCCTTGGGGCCCTGCTTGACGACGGCCAGCTCGACACCGGCGTCCAGGAGGGCGCGGGCGGCGGCGTGGGGTTCGCGCACGCCGGTGGCGACCTCCACCTCGTCGAGGTTGCCGACGGCGACGGTGGTGTGGCGCAGGGCCTCGGTGTAGAAGGGGCGGGCCGCGCCGGGGTCGGTCCAGAACATGGGGCGCCAGTCGAGGTCGAAGACCGTCGTGCCGGACTTGGCGCGGTGGGCGAGGGCCGCGAGGGTCGCCGTACGGCTCGGTTCCTCGCTCAGGCCCGTGCCCGTGACCCAGAAGACCCGGGCGTCGCGGACGGCGTCGAGGTCGAGCTCGTGGGCGTCGATCTCCAGGTCGGGGGCCTTGGGCTGCCGGTAGAAGTACAGCGGGAAGTCGTCCGGCGGGAAGACCTCGCAGAAGGTGACCGGCGTGGGCAGGCCGGGGACCGGGGTGACCCAGCGGTCGTCCACGCCGAAGCCCTTGAGTGCCTCGTGGAGGTAGGTGCCGAAGGGGTCGTCGCCGGTGCGGGTGATCACTGCCGTCCGCCTCCCCAGGCGGGCCGCGGCGACCGCGACGTTGCTCGCGGAGCCGCCGAGGAACTTGCCGAAGGACGTGACCTGCGGCAGCGGGACGCCCGTCTGGAGCGGATACAGATCCACTCCGATCCGCCCCATGGTGATCAGGTCGTACGCCATCGGTGTCCCCTCGGTGCTCGGCTCTCCCCGGTTTTGTAGCCCCCTCTCGACGCCCTGTCAATGTTTTGTCCAGACATTCGGACCAGATCATGACAGCGCTTTCCGTATGCCCTGGTCGAGATGTCGCGATCCGGGTTTCACGGTTCCGTGGTGTTCAGGCCTCGGTGTCGGTCCCGGCGCCCGCGCATCGGACTTCGCGTCAAGGCGCCCCGCCGACGGTCCGGAGCGCGCCTTTGCCCCGGCTGTGTCACAAACGCCCCCGTCCTGTCACGTGCGTGCCGTGTACGCGGGTCTTCCGTCACACCCGGCCCACAGGCCCTGCCCCGTGTCACAGAGAGTCGTTGACCGGACACAGGCTTGTTGATCGCCAGCGCAGCACCCGGCTCCCCCGGACGGCCGTCCACGGCCGCCGCCGTGGTGCGCGCGGGGAGGTGCACGTCATGACCGACCGAAGGCTCTGGTCCTACAAGGAGATCGCGGCGCACATCCGGGTGCAGCCCGACACCGTTCGGTCCTACCGCAAACACGGGCTGCTGCCCCCGCCCGACCATGTCGAGGGCGGCAAGCCCTACTGGTACGCCGACACCGTCCGGGCGTGGGTCGCCTCCAGGCCCGGCAACCGCGGCCGAAGAGCCGAGTGAGTCCCTCCCCTGCCTCGGCCTCGTGCCCCGCCCTCGCGTGGGGCACGGTCGTCGGCCGGGGTGTCAGCTCCAGGGCTCGATGACCGTGGCCCCCGCTCCCGGCGCCGTCCCCATCGCCGCCAGCGCGGCCGGGACCTCGTCCAACCCGATCGTCGACGTCACCAGCAGGTCGGGGCGCAGGACGCCGCTGCGGACCAGCTCAAGCATCGGCGGGTAGCTGTGCGCGGCCATGCCGTGGCTGCCGAGCAGTTCCAGCTCCAGGGCGATCACGCGGGCCATCGGCACGGGGGTCGTGCCGGCCGGTGAGGGCAGCAGGCCCACCTGGACGTGCCGGCCGCGGCGGCGCAGGCCGTCCACGGATGCGGCGCATGTACCGGGTGAGCCCAGGGCGTCGAGGGAGAGGTGGGCACCGCCGCCGGTCAGTTCACGGACCGCGGCCGCGGTGTCCGGCACCGCCGTCGCATCCAGGCAGTGGGCCGCGCCGAAGCTCCGCGCCAGTTCCAGGGCCCGTTCCGACACGTCGATCGCCACGACGCGGGCTCCCGACGCGGCCGCGATCATCACGGCCGAGAGCCCGACCCCGCCGCATCCGTGCACGGCGACCCACTCCCCCGCCACCACCCGGCCCTGCTGCACCACCGCTCGGTACGCCGTGGCAAAGCGGCAGCCGAGCGAGGCCGCTGTCGCGAAGGACAGTTCCCCGGGCAGCGCCACGAGATTCACGTCGGCGTGGTCCAGCGCCACGTACTGGGCGAAGGAGCCCCAGTGGGTGAAGCCGGGCTGGGTCTGGCGCTCGCAGACCTGATGGTCGCCCGCCGCACAGGACGGGCAGGTGCCGCAGGCGCAGATGAACGGCACGGTGACCCGGTCGCCGGGCCGCCATCCGGTCACCCGGGCGCCCACCGCCTCCACGACCCCGGCGAGTTCGTGCCCGGGCACGTGCGGCAGTGCGATGTCCGGGTCGTGGCCCTGCCAGCCGTGCCAGTCGCTGCGGCACAGCCCGGTGGCCTCGACCCGCACGACGACTCCGTCCTCCGCAGGTTCCGGATCCGTGACCTCCCGCACCTCGGCCGCTTCCCCGTACCGCTCGAACACCACGGCCCGCATGGACCCACCCGCCTTTCGTCGCTGTCGTGCCCGGGGCGCCAGGGGCCCGGGTGGCGTCGGGTGACCGCGCGTCCCGGGTGTCCGGCGCCCTGGGGAACGCTAGCGCCGCGGTGCGGGCCGCCGAACGACCCGAGGCCCCGCCGACAGCCGCCCGGGCCGAAGCGCTCGTGGGAACGATGCAGGGCACCCGGCCCTCACCAGGTGGCGCGGCCGGTGAGGCGCATGACCGCCGCCGCCGTGGTCAGCCCGCCGGTGCGTGCCAGGCCGTGCCGGACGGCGATGAGCGGGAGGCGTTCGTGCAGGAGCTGAAGGGTGCCCTCGTGCGCCATCTGGAACCGTTCATGGGGACGTCGTGAACTGATACCCCCTAGGGGTACAGTTGGGATGTGTGGGTCCCTCAGCGGACCCCACAGCCCCACATGCCTCGACGAGGAGTAACGACATGACCGCCCAGACCGACACCACGGGCCCCGTCACCACCGTCTTCAAGGTGAGCGGCATGAGCTGCGGACACTGCGAGGGCGCGGTCTCCGGCGAGATCTCCCAGATCTCCGGCGTGAGCTCGGTGACGGCCGTCGCCAAGACCGGTGAGGTCACCGTCGTCTCCGCGGCCCCGCTCGACGACGAGGCCGTACGCACCGCCGTGGACGAGGCCGGCTTCGAACTGGCCGGCCGGGCCTGAGCCACCCGGGCCCGGCCCACGGCCGGGCCTGACGCACCCAAGTCCGGCGGCCGGCAGGTCTGAGACGCGCCGGTCCTGGCACTCGTACCCGTGTACGGGCCGTACGCCGCCGCCCCGGCCCGTACGGCCCGTTCCGCTTCCCGGGCACCCGCATCTCCTGGAGTCAGAGGACATGACCAGCACCACCGCAAAGGCACCGGCCGACCGGGAGCCGGCCCTCGCCGAGGTCGAGCTGCTCATCGGCGGGATGACCTGCGCCTCCTGCGCGGCCCGCGTCGAGAAGAAGCTCAACCGTATGGAGGGCGTCTGCGCCACGGTGAACTACGCGACGGAGAAGGCCCGGGTCGCCTACCCCGCGGGCATCGAGGTCGCCGACCTGATCGCCACCGTGGTGAAGACCGGGTACACCGCCGAGGAGCCCGCACCCCCGCGGGAGGAGGCCTCCGACGCCGAGACGGAGGACCCCGAGCTGTCGGCGCTCCGCCGGCGCCTCACCGTCTCCGCCGTCCTCGCCCTGCCCGTGATCCTCCTGGCCATGGTTCCGGCGCTCCAGTTCGACAACTGGCAGTGGCTCTCGCTCACCCTCGCCGCGCCGGTCGTCGTCTGGGGCGGGCTGCCCTTCCACCGGGCGGCCTGGACGAACGCCCGGCACGGCGCCGCCACCATGGACACCCTGGTCTCCCTCGGCACCCTGGCCGCTTTCGGCTGGTCCCTGTGGGCGCTGTTCCTCGGCGACGCGGGCATGCCGGGCATGCGGCACCCCTTCGAGCTCACGGTCTCGCGCGGGGACGGCGCCTCCTCGATCTACCTGGAGGTCGCCTCCGGCGTCACCGCGTTCATCCTGCTGGGCCGCTGGCTGGAGGCCCGTTCCAAGCGCCGCGCGGGCGCCGCGCTCAGGGCGCTGATGGACCTGGGCGCCAAGGACGTGGCCGTGCTGCGGGACGGGCGCGAGGTGCGGATCCCGGCGCAGCGCCTCGCCGTCGGCGACCGGTTCGTCGTACGGCCCGGCGAGAAGATCGCCACCGACGGCACGGTCGTCGAGGGTGCCTCCGCCGTGGACGCCTCGATGCTGACCGGCGAGTCGGTGCCGGTGGACGTGACGGCCGGGGACGCGGTCACGGGCGCGACGGTCAACGCGGGCGGGCGGCTGGTCGTCGAGGCCACGCGGGTCGGCGCCGACACCCGGCTCGCGCGGATGGCGAAGCTGGTGGAGGACGCGCAGAACGGCAAGGCCGAGGTACAGCGGCTCGCCGACCGGATCTCGGGGATCTTCGTGCCGGTGGTGCTGCTGATCGCCGTCGCCACGGCCGGGGCGTGGCTCGGGCTGACGGGCGACGGCGTCGCCGCGTTCACCGCTGCCGTCGCCGTCCTGATCATCGCCTGCCCGTGCGCGCTGGGCCTGGCCACGCCGACCGCCCTGATGGTCGGCACGGGCCGCGGCGCCCAGCTCGGCATCCTCATCAAGGGCCCGGAGGTCCTGGAGTCCACGCGCCGGGTCGACACGGTCGTCCTGGACAAGACCGGCACCGTCACCACGGGCCGGATGACCCTCCAGGAGATCCACCTCGCCGAGGGCGCCGACGAGAAGGAGGTGCTGCGGCTCGCGGGCGCCGTCGAGCACGCCTCCGAGCACCCTGTCGGCCGTGCGATCGCGCTGGGCGCCGAGGAGAGCGCCGGGCGGCTCCCGGAGGCCGAAGCGTTCCAGAACGTGCCCGGGCGGGGCGTACGCGGGCGCGTGGAGGGCCGTGACGTCGCCGTGGGGCGGCTCTTCGACGAGCTGCCGCCGGAGCTGGCCCGCGCGCGGGACGAGGCCGAGCGGGCCGGGCGTACGGCGGTCGTGGCCGGCTGGGACGGAACGGCGCGGGCCGTGCTGGCCGTCGCGGACGCGGTCAAGGAGACCAGCGCCGAGGCCGTGCGCGAGCTGCGCGCCCTGGGACTCACGCCGGTGCTGCTGACCGGGGACAACCGTGCGGTGGCCGAGACGGTGGCCGCGGCCGTGGGCATCGAGCAGGTGGTGGCCGAGGTGCTGCCCGAGGACAAGGTCGACGCGGTACGGCGGCTGCAGGCCGAGGGGCGGGTCGTCGCCATGGTGGGCGACGGCGTCAACGACGCGGCCGCGCTCGCCACCGCCGATCTGGGCCTGTCCCTGGGCACCGGCACGGACGCGGCGATCGAGGCGGGCGATCTGACGCTGGTCCGCGGCGATCTGCGGGTGGCCGCGGACGCGATCCGGCTGTCCCGCCGGACCCTGGCCACGATCAAGGGCAATCTCGTATGGGCCTTCGGCTACAACGTGGCCGCGCTTCCGCTGGCCGCCGCGGGCCTGCTGAACCCGATGATCGCGGGGGCCGCTATGGCCTTCTCGTCGGTCTTCGTCGTCACGAACAGTCTGCGGCTGCGGACATTTCGGTGAAGTCGCCCGAATTCGGCCCAAGTTCACGGCGAACGCGATTTGAGCCCCTCTGGAGTCCCGGGCCCGGCTCACATAAGCTCTTCACAAGGCTCGCGCATCATCCTTACGCTTGGGCCTCGAACGGCATACCCGGGCTCTTGCGCATCTAACGGACATACGCAAGAGACGCAGATCACAGTGATGTGAACGTAACCATCGAAGGGGTTCGAAGGTCTAAGTTGACGATGTCAGGGAGCGTCTTGGGGGGCGCCACCTGGCATCTGGAGATGTCTTGGGGGACTTCTCCGGATGGGGGTACCTCCCTGCTCGAACGAAGTTGAGAGCTTGGGGGAGCGTTGCCGGGGCAGGTACACCGGGAAGCTTTGAGCGGCCCTCCCGGGCGTGTGCTGTCCCGGCAGATCGCACAACCACCGCAATAC
Organism: Streptomyces qaidamensis; assembly: GCF_001611795.1. NCBI lineage: Bacteria > Bacillati > Actinomycetota > Actinomycetes > Kitasatosporales > Streptomycetaceae > Streptomyces > Streptomyces qaidamensis. The sequence continues at coordinate 3,299,785 of NZ_CP015098.1, forward strand.
CGCAGCACCGCAGCACCGCAGTACCGCAGTACGACGAGTTCTGCTCGTTCTGCTCAACAGCGATTCAGGCGCTGTCCTCACAGACGCCCGGCCGGATCCCGTGGGGGGAATCCGTACCGGGACTGGGAAGGCGCCCTGGACGTCGGCCCGTGGGGGGACCGACGCCGGGGCGCCTTCTTCATTGCGTAAGAAATCACGTGAGAGATCACGCGAAGCGCGTACCGCCCACGCGAAAGCCCCCGCACCCGCCAAGCGGATACGGGGGCCGAAGCGCTGCTGCGGCTCAGCGCTCCTCTACGGGAACGAAGTCGCGCTCGACCACGCCCGTGTAGATCTGGCGCGGGCGGCCGATGCGGGAGCCCGGCTCCTTGATCATCTCGTGCCACTGGGCGATCCAGCCCGGCAGGCGGCCGAGGGCGAACAGGACCGTGAACATCTCGGTCGGGAAGCCCATGGCCCGGTAGATCAGGCCCGTGTAGAAGTCGACGTTCGGGTAGAGGCTGCGCGAGACGAAGTAGTCGTCGGAGAGCGCGTGCTCCTCCAGCTTCAGCGCGATGTCCAGCAGCTCGTCGGACTTGCCGAGCGCGGACAGCACGTCGTGCGCGGCGGCCTTGATGATCTTGGCGCGCGGGTCGAAGTTCTTGTAGACCCGGTGGCCGAAGCCCATCAGGCGGACGCCGTCCTCCTTGTTCTTCACCTTGCGGATGAAGGTGTCGACGTCGCCGCCGGAGTCGCGGATGCCCTCCAGCATCTCCAGCACCGACTGGTTGGCGCCGCCGTGCAGCGGGCCCCACAGGGCGTTGATGCCGGCGGAGATCGAGGCGAACATGTTCGCCTGCGAGGAGCCGACCAGGCGGACCGTGGACGTCGAGCAGTTCTGCTCGTGGTCCGCGTGCAGGATCAGCAGCTTGTCGAGCGCGGAGACCACGGTGGGGTCGAGCTCGTACTCCTGCGCCGGGACCGAGAAGGTCATGCGGAGGAAGTTCTCGACGTAGCCGAGGTCGTTGCGCGGGTAGACGAACGGGTGACCGATCGACTTCTTGTACGCGTACGCGGCGATCGTCGGAAGCTTGGCGAGCAGCCGGATCGTGGAGAGGTTGCGCTGGCGCTCGTCGAACGGGTTGTGGCTGTCCTGGTAGAACGTGGACAGCGCCGAGACGACCGAGGACAGCATGGCCATCGGGTGGGCGTCGCGCGGGAAGCCCTTGTAGAAGTTCTTGACGTCCTCGTGCAGCAGGGTGTGCTGCGTGATGTCGTTCTTGAACACCGAGAGCTCGTCGACGGTCGGCAGCTCGCCGTTGATCAGCAGGTAGGCGACCTCCAGGAAGGTGGAGCGCTCGGCCAGCTGCTCGATCGGGTAGCCGCGGTACCGCAGGATGCCCGCTTCGCCGTCCAGGTAGGTGACGGCGGATTTATAAGCGGCCGTGTTGCCGTAACCGCTGTCCAGCGTCACCAGACCGGTCTGGGCGCGGAGCTTTCCGATGTCGAAGCCCTTGTCACCGACGGTGCTGTCGATCACCGGGTAGGTGTACTCGCCGTCGCCGTACCGCAGTACTACAGAGTTGTCGCTCACGTCTTCCCTCACCGACGTTGTGCCTCATCTTCGAGGTGCCCTGACTGTCTCTACCATCCCCCACTTGGCTCAGGAGAGTGCACTCGGGGTCGACCATCGGGCCTATCGACGGCACTGAGTGCCGTCAACTTGCTCATCCTGCCCCCTGGGTCCCCCTTCCGGAAGTGTCTTGTGACCTTCACGACTCATTTGATCGATCATTTTTCGCGGAACCGAGCCGGAAGTCGAGTGCCGTGCACCGCCGGCCCGCCGAAATCGTGCGCACCGCCTGGCCGATCGCCTTGCGCGAACCGACGAGGACGACCAGCTGCTTGGCCCGGGTGACCGCCGTGTAGAGGAGGTTCCGCTGGAGCATCATCCAGGCGCCCGTGGTGACCGGGATGACGACCGCCGGGTACTCGCTGCCCTGGGAGCGGTGGATCGTCACGGCGTACGCGTGGGCCAACTCGTCGAGCTCGTCGAACTCGTACGGCACCTCCTCGTCCTCGTCCGTGAGCACCGTCAGGCGCTGGTCGACCGGGTCGAGCGAGGTGACCACGCCGACGGTGCCGTTGAAGACACCGTTCTTGCCCTTCTCGTAATTGTTGCGAATCTGGGTGACCTTGTCGCCGACACGGAACACCCGTCCGCCGAATCTCTTCTCGGGCAGGTCGGGCCGGCCCGGGGTGACGGCCTGTTGCAGCAGGCCGTTGAGGGTGCCCGCGCCGGCCGGGCCGCGGTGCATGGGAGCGAGGACCTGGACGTCACGGCGCGGGTCCAGCCCGAACTTGGCCGGAATGCGCCGGGCGGCCACGTCGACGGTGAGCCGGCCGGCGGCCTCGGTGTCGTCCTCGACGAAGAGGAAGAAGTCCTTCATGCCGTCCGTGACCGGGTGTTGGCCGGCGTTGATCCGGTGCGCGTTCGTCACCACGCCGGACTGCTGGGCCTGCCGGAAGACCCGGGTGAGGCGGACCGCCGGGACCGGGCCGCCGTCGGCCAGGAGGTCGCGGAGCACCTCCCCCGCGCCGACGCTGGGCAGCTGGTCGACGTCCCCGACGAACAGCAGGTGCGCCCCCGGCGGGACGGCCTTCACCAGCTTGTTGGCGAGCAGCAGGTCCAGCATGGACGCCTCGTCGACCACCACCAGGTCCGCGTCCAGCGGGCGGTCCCGGTCGTAGGCCGCGTCGCCGCCGGGCTTGAGCTCCAGCAGGCGGTGGACGGTGGAGGCCTCGGCGCCGGTGAGCTCGGACAGGCGCTTGGCGGCCCGGCCCGTGGGGGCGGCGAGCACGACCTTCGCCTTCCTGGCACGGGCCAGCTCCACGATCGAGCGGACCGTGAAGGACTTGCCGCAGCCGGGGCCGCCGGTGAGGACGGCGACCTTCTCGGTCAGGGCCAGTTTGACCGCGGCCTCCTGCTCGGGCGCGAGATCGGTGCCCGTGCGCCCCTTCAGCCAGCTCAGCGCCTTGTCCCAGGCCACGGTCCGGAAGCCCGGCATGCGGTCCTCGCCGGTGCGCAGGAGGCGCAGCAGCTGGGCGGAGAGGGAGAGTTCCGCGCGGTGGAAGGGGACGAGGTAGATCGCGGTGACGGGCTCCCCGCCGTCGGGGCCCGGCACCTTCTCCCGTACGACGCCGGGGTCCTCGCCTTCCTCCGGGGGCTCGGCCAGTTCCGCCAGGCACTCGATGACGAGGCCCGTGTCGACCTGGAGGAGCTTCACGGCGTCCGCGATGAGGCGCTCCTCGGGGAGGTAGCAGTTGCCCTGATCGGTGGCCTGGGACAGCGCGTACTGCAATCCGGCCTTGACGCGCTCCGGGCTGTCGTGCGGGATGCCGACGGACTGGGCGATCTTGTCGGCGGTGAGGAAGCCGATGCCCCAGACGTCGGAGGCGAGGCGGTACGGCTGGTTCTTCACGACCGAGATGGAGGCGTCGCCGTACTTCTTGTAGATGCGCACGGCGATGGACGTGGAGACCTCGACCGTCTGGAGGAAGAGCATGACCTCCTTGATGGCCTTCTGCTCATCCCAGGCGTCGGCGATCTTCTTCGTGCGCTTGGGGCCGAGGCCGGGGACCTCGATGAGGCGCTTGGGCTCCTCCTCGATGATCTGGAGGGTGTCCATGCCGAAGTGCTGCGTGATCCGGTCGGCGAAGACCGGGCCGATGCCCTTGACCAGGCCGGAGCCGAGGTAGCGGCGGATGCCCTGGACGGTGGCCGGCAGGACCGTCGTGTAGTTCTCGACGTGGAACTGCTTTCCGTACTGCGGGTGGGAACCCCAGCGGCCCTCCATGCGCAGGGACTCGCCCACCTGTGCGCCGAGCAGCGCGCCGACGACCGTCAGCAGGTCGCCGGCGCCTCTGCCGGTGTCGACCCGGGCGACTGTGTAGCCGTTCTCCTCGTTGGCGTACGTGATGCGTTCGAGTACGCCTTCCAGCGTGGCCATGCGCCGCTCGCCCGCCTGGGCGGCCCCCGCCTGATCGGTCATGATCCGACGGTACCGCCCGGGTACGACAGTGCGGTGGGGGGCGGAACCGCCGACGGTACCCGCATAAAGCGGCCGATCAGTATGCGACCAAGGCTTCGGCTTTCACGGCCAATTCACACAAGAGTCCGAAGCTTTACAGTTCAAGCATCTGTGCCGCCCCTTTTGTGATCCTTTCCCGTGGAAGAATTCAGGGGTTCGTCAAGGGGGGCGGATTCGATTCCGGAGCGACCGTGATGCCGATGCGTTCCCCAGGCCCGAGCGTCCCTCTGCGCGCATACACCGCGGGCACGCTTCTCGTAGCCCTGTGCGCCGTCAGCACGTTGACGCTGCTCGTGACGGCCCCCGCGATCTCCGGGGATCACACGGTCGTGGCTCCGGGGCCTTCCGCTCCGAACGAGAACACCCCCGGCTCTCCCCCGCTGCACCGGGAACCCGCGCCGGAATTCCGCCCGCTCCCCAGCCCGGGGCCGGGCTGATTCCGCCCCGGGCCCCTTCCTTCTCCCCGCCCCGAATGACGACGAGGAACGATGTCACCCCAGGCCCAGAGCGTCGCCCTGTGGATCATGTCCCTGGCCATCAACATCACGGCGGCATGCGCGGGGATCGTCTGGGGCTGGGAGGCCTTCGCGCAGTTCCTGCTGCCGGCGTTCGGGTCGGTGGTGGGGGCGTCGATGGTGAGCTACAGCCTGCGGCGGTGAGGGCGCCGGCGGCTGCCCGGGCGGCACTGAACCCGATTGCCGCTCCGCCTCCCCCTGGATAGCGTCCGCCCCATGCCCCCGACCCTGCGCACCGCGCGCCTGCTCCTGGACCCCTACACCCCGGACGACGAAGAGGGTTTCGTCGCCCTGTTCCAGGACGTCGGGGTGTCCCGGTGGATGGGTGACGGACCCTCTTCCGAGGCGGACGACCGGGCCCTGTTCGGGCGGATCTTCAGCAAGGTCTACGCGCGGGACCTGTTCGACGTGTGGGCGGTCCGGCGCGACGGGCGGCTGGTCGGGCATGCGGAGATCAAGCGGACCGACGCGGTGGACGGACACGAGATCGTCTACGCGCTGACTCCCGAGGCCTGGGGAAGCGGACTGGGGACCGAGCTCGCCGAGGCCCTCCTGGCCTACGGCTTCGGGACGCTCGGGCTCGCCGGGGTGCACGCCACCGTCGCCGCGGAGAACGAGGCCTCGCTGCGCCTGCTCGGGCGGATCGGATTCGAGCACGTGCGCGACATCGAGGAGGACGACGGGAGCCTCACCCGCGTACTCACAGCCCGCCGACGGCGACCCGGCGCCGGGCCCGGCCCGCGGTGAGCACGCCGTCGGAGGGCCTCTCAAGAATCCGGCAAGAATTCCTTACCTCGCCGTGCAACCCTTCCGGCCCCACGGCTGTCGTACTAGGCGTCAGGACTTCTGGAGGGGGATCTGGGGGGATCGCGGGGGCTCCTGACGGGAGGGGAAAAGCCGAGGGGGCCCGGTCGACGGACCGGGCCCCCTCGAAACCGTCCGGGCGCGTTTCGCGGCCTCAGAAGGCGTCAGTAGGCGTCATCAGAAGGCATCAGAAGAAGACGCCGCACCTCAGCAGGACGTTCGCGTACGGCCGTGCCTCGCCCGTGCGGACGATCAGGCGGGCCTCCTCCGAGAGCTCCTTGAGCCGCTCGTGCGACACCAGGCGCAGCCCGGGAAAGTGCCCCTCCAGCAGCGCCGACACCTCCTGGTTGGCATCCCGCAGCTCCTGCGCCGCCGTCGCCCCCTCGACCACCAGCTCGGCCAGCAGCCCGTCCAGCACCTCGGCGAACGCCGGCACCCCCGCCCGGAAGGCCAGGTCCACCACCCGGGGGCCGTCGGGGATGGGCATGCCCGCGTCGCACACCAGCACCCCGTCGCCGTGGCCGAGTTCGGCCAGCGCACCGGCGAGGTGGCGGTTCAGTATTCCGGCCTTCTTCATGAGCCGGCGACCTCCGCCGCCGTCGGGAAGGACGCCTGCGCGCCCTCCTTCGTCACCGTCGCGGCCCCCACCCGCACCGCGTACGCCGCCGCCCGGGCCAGGGACTCGCCCGCCCCCAGCCGCCAGGCCAGCGCGGCGGTGAAGGAATCGCCCGCCCCCGTCGTGTCCACGGCCTCCACCTTCACGGCCGGGACGCGCGAGACGCCTTCCGCCGACGCCACCAGCGCGCCCTCGGCGCCCAGCGTCACCACCACCGACCTCGGGCCCTTGGCGAGGAGGATCCGCGCCCAGTCCTCGGGGGTGTCCCCGACGGCGGAGTCGCCCAGGATCACCTTCGCCTCGTGCTCGTTCACGATCAGCGGGTCACAGGCCGTCAGCACCTCCCGCGGAAGGGGGCGCGGCGGCGAGGGGTTCAGCACGAAACGGCTCCCCGGTGCCAGGCTCCGTACGGTCTCCACCACCGTCTCCAGCGGGATCTCCAGCTGCGCCGACACCACCCGGGAGCCCTGGAAGAGGCACCCGGCGGCGCTGACGTCCTCCGGGGTGAGGCGGCCGTTCGCGCCGGGCGAGACGACGATGCTGTTGTCCCCGGACGGGTCGACCGTGATCAGCGCGACGCCGGTCGGCGCGCCGCCCACCAGGACACCCACCGTGTCGACGCCTGCCTGCCGCTGCGAGTCCAGCAGCAGCCGGCCGTGCGCGTCGTCGCCGACCCGGGCCAGCAGCGCCGTACGGGCACCGAGCCGGGCGGCGGCCACCGCCTGGTTCGCGCCCTTGCCGCCCGGGTGGACGGCCAGGTCGGAGCCGAGCACGGTCTCGCCGGCACCGGGCCGGCGCTCCACTCCGATCACCAGGTCGGCGTTGGCCGACCCCACGACCAGGAGGTCGTAGTCATACATGAGTTGCTCCCCACGTGAGTGACATGGCCGGGCGGTCCACCGGCTGTGGGTGACCGCCCGGCCGTTCCCCGAGGTCAGCCGCTGAAGCCGGCCACGTTCTCCTTGGTGACCACCTTCACCGGCACCTTCACCGTCTCCTCGACCTTCTCGCCCTTCAGGGCCCGCAGGGCGTTGTCCACGGCGATCTTCCCGAGCTGGGACGGCTGCTGCGCCACCGACGCGTACAGCGTGCCGCCCTCGACCGCCTTCAGTCCGTCCGGCGTGCCGTCGAAGCCCACGACCGGGACCGACGTGCCCGCCTTGGAGCCCAACGCCTTGATCGCGCCGAGCGCCATCTCGTCGTTGGCGGCGATGACGCCCTGGACGTCCGGGTGGGCCTGGAGGAGGTTCGACATGACATCGAGGCCCTTGGTGCGGTCGAAGTCCGCGGGCTGCTGGGCGACGACCTGGATACCGGGGAAGGCCTTGAGTCCGTTGGCGAAGCCCTGCGCGCGCTCCCGGGCCGCGGACGTGCCGGCCTGGCCCTGGAGGATCACGATCTTGCCCTTGCCGCCCAGCTTGTCGGCGATGGTCTTGGCGGCGAGTTCACCGCCGGCCACGTTGTCGGAGGCGACCAGGGCGTCCACCGACGCCTTGTTGACGCCCCGGTCGACCGCGATGACCGGGATCTTCGCCTGGTCGGCGGCCTTCACGGAGTTGCTCGCGGCGTCCGAGTCCACTGGGTTGACGATGATCGCGCCGAGGCCGGAACTGGTGAAGTTCTGGAGCTGGTTGGCCTGCTGGGAGGCGTCGTTCTGGGCGTCCGTGACGGTCAGGTCCACGCCCCGCTTCTCCGCCTCGGCCTCGGCACCCGCCCGGATCTGTACGAAGAAGGGGTTGTTGAGGGTGGACAGCGACAGGCCCATCTTGGGGCTGCTCGCGGCGGAGGAGCCGTTGTGCAGGAAGGACGTGGCGCCGACGATCGCGACGGTGACCACGGCGGCGAGCCCGTACGTCGCCGCCTGCTTGCCCTTGCCTCCTGAAGAGGCACCGGCCACCGGGGTCGCGCCCGCCTTGCGCCGCAGCGTGTCGAACAGCACCGCGAGCGCGATGACGACACCGATGACGACCTGCTGCCAGAACGCGGAGACGTTCAGCAGGTTGAGCCCGTTGCGCAGCACGGCCAGGATCAGCGCGCCGATGAGCGTGCCGGACGCCTTGCCGGTGCCGCCCGCGAGGGAGGCGCCGCCGATGACGACGGCGGCGATCGCGTCCAGCTCGTAGCCGTCGGCGGCCTGGGGCTGCGCGGAGGAGAGCCGGGCCGCGAGCACGACGCCGGCGACGGCGGCGAAGACGCCCGAGAAGGCGTAGATGGCGAGCTTCTGCTTCTTCACACGCAGGCCGGACAGCCGCGCGGCCTCCTCGTTGCCGCCGATCGCGTACATCGAGCGGCCGATGTAGGTCCGGCCGAGCACGAAGGCCGCGAGCAGGCCCATGACGACCATCACCAGGACCGGCACCGGCAGCCAGCCGCCGAGGGTGTCGCCGAGGTGGGAGACGGAGTCGGGGAAGGCGATCGGGGAGCCCTCGGAGATGACGAGGGACAGGCCGCGGGCCACGGACAGCATGGCCAGCGTGGCGATGAACGGCGGCAGCTTGCCGTAGGAGATCAGGATGCCGTTGACCAGGCCGCAGACGATGCCCGTCGCTATGGCGAGGAGCACGGCGAGGAAGACCGGGACGCCCGCGGAGGTGGCGCTCCAGGCGAGGACCGTGGCGGACAGCGCGGCGACCGAGCCGACCGACAGGTCGATGCCCGCGGAGACGATCACGAACGTGACACCGAAGGCGAGGATGGCGGTCACGGCCGCCTGCACGCCGACGTTGAGGAGGTTGTCCGTCGTCAGGAAGTCGCCGGACAGCACCGACATCGCGATGACGAGGACGATGAGCGCGGTGAGCGCGCCGTTGTCGAGCAGGAGGCGGCGCAGGCCTCCCGAGGCGCCACCCGCGCCCGTCGTGCTCTTGAGCGTGTCAGTGGCCACGGGAGGCCTCCTTGTCAGTGCTGGGGTTGCTTACTGCGAGTGCCATCACGGCGTCCTGGGTCGCCTCGGCGGCGGAGAGTTCACCGGCGATCCGGCCCTGGGCCATCACCAGCACCCGGTCGCTCATGCCGAGCACCTCGGGAAGGTCGCTGGAGATCATCAGGACGGCCGCGCCGGCGGCGGTGAGTTCGTTGACGAGCTGGTAGATCTCGACCTTGGCGCCGACGTCGATGCCGCGTGTCGGCTCGTCGAGGATCAGCACCTTGGTGTCGGCCAGCAGCCACTTGCCGATGACGACCTTCTGCTGGTTGCCGCCGGAGAGGGTGCGCACGTGCTGGCCGAGGCCCGCCATCCGTACGCCGAGCTGCCCCGCGATCCGCTCGGCGGACTCGCGCCGGCCCTTGAGGTCGACGAGCCCGGCACGCGTGGCCGAGCGCAGCGTCACCAGGCCGAGGTTCTCCTCGACCGAGGCGTCCAGCAGCAGGCCCTGGCCCTTGCGGTCCTCGGGGACGAGTCCGATCCCGGCGGTCATCGCCGCGTTGACGTCGTACTTGGCGACCGGGGTGCCGGACACCTTCACCGTGCCCTTGTCGTACGAGTCGGCCCCGAAGACCGCGCGGACGACCTCGGTACGGCCGGCGCCCACCAGCCCGGCGATGCCGACGACCTCACCGGCGTGCACCTCGAAGCCGATGTCGTGGAAGACGCCGTCCCGGGTGAGCCCCTCGACGGTGAGCAGGGCGGCGCCGCGGTCGGCCCGCTCGCGCGGGTACTGCTGCTCGATGGAGCGGCCGACCATGAGCCGGACGAGCTCGTCCTCGGGGGTGGCGGCGGGGACCTGCCCGACGCTCTTCCCGTCGCGGATGACGGTCACCCGGTCGCCGAGTGCGGCGATCTCCTCCAGGTGGTGTGTGATGAAGACGATCCCGACGCCGTCCTCGCGCAGCGTGCGCACGATGGCGAAGAGCTTGTCGACCTCCTCGGAGGTGAGCACGGCGGTCGGCTCGTCCATGATCAGCACGCGGGCGTTCAGGCTGAGCGCCTTGGCGATCTCGACCATCTGCAGGCGCGCGATGCCGAGTTCACGGACCCGGGCGCGGGGGGACACACTCACGCCGACCCGCTTCAGCAGGACCTCGGCGTCGGCCTCCATCCGCCTCCGGTCGATCATCCCGAAGCGGCGCGGCTGGCGTCCGAGGAAGATGTTCTCGGCGACCGTGAGGTCGGGTACGAGGTTGAACTCCTGGTAGATGGTGGCGATCCCGAGCCGCTCGGAGTCCTGCGCGCCCTGGATGCGCGTCTCCTCGCCGCCGACCAGGATCCGCCCGGCGTCGGGGGTGTAGGCGCCGGATAGCATCTTGATGAGGGTGCTCTTGCCGGCACCGTTCTCACCGAGCAGTACGTGCACCTCGCCGCGGCGCAGGTCGAAGTCGACGCCGTCCAGCGCGACCACGCCCGGGAAGGTCTTCCGTATGCCCTCGATGCGCAGCAACTCGTCCGCGTTGCTCACGTCGTGCTCCTTTGCACTGGGGTGGGGTTCTCGCCGCACGAGCGGCGTACGACGAGCCGGGCGGGGAGGGTCACGGACTCGCCGGGCCGTCCCTCGATGCGGTCGACCAGGGCCCGTACGGCGGCCCGGCCCAGCTCGCCCGTGGGCTGGGCGATCGCGGTGACCGGCGGATCGGTGTGCACGAACCACCGGATGTCGTCGAACGCGGCCAGCGCCAGGTCGTCCGGCACCCGCAGGCCACGCGCCCGTACGGCGTCCAGCGCGCCGAGCGCCATCAGGTTGTCGGCGGCGAAGACGGCCTCGGGCGGCTCGGCCAGATCGAGGAAGCCCTCGGTGACCAGGCGGCCGCTCTCGGCCTGGAAGTCGCCCTGCCCTATGTAGGCGTCGGGCAGTTCGAGCCCGTACGCGCCGAGCGCCTCACGGAAGACCTCGACGCGCTCGCGGCCGGTCGTGGTCGCCGCCGGACCCGCGATGATGGCGAGCCGCCGGTGCCCCAGCCCGTGCAGATGAGCCACGAGGTCCCGTACGGCACTCCGCCCGTCCGCCCGCACCACCGGCACGTCCACGCCCGGGATCCACCGGTCCACGAACACCATGGGCGTCCCGGCCCGCACGGCGTCCAGCATCAGCGGCGAGCCGCCGTCCGTCGGGGAGACGAGCAGACCGTCGATGCGGCGGTCGAGCAGGGTGCGCACGTGGTGGTCCTGGAGGTCCGGCCGCTCGTCGGCGTTGCCGATGATGACGCTGTAGCCGAGCGCGCGGGCCTCCTCCTCGACGGAGCGGGCCAGTTCGGTGAAGTACGGGTTCATCACGTCGCTGATGACCAGGCCGAGGGTGTGGGTCTGGTCGGTGCGCAGGGAGCGGGCGACGGCGTTCGGGCGGTAGCCCAGGGTCTCGACGGCGGCCAGCACGCGGGTGCGTGCGTCGGCGCTGACCGACGGGTGGTCGTTCAGGACGCGCGAGACCGTGGCGACGGAGACGCCGGCCTCGGCAGCGACGTCCTTGATGCTGGCCACCGCCGCTCCACCTCCTTGTGGATCAGTCGGGAGCACGGGGTGAGTGCTCGTGGAATCGATTACATCGACGGGAGCATGGAATCGATTACACGCGGCCGAATCAAGCCCCCGGCGGTACCTCTTGACCGGATCGTGATGTCGCGGGGGGCGGTCCGGCGGCCCAGGCTGGAGGTACGGGGTTTGCTGAGGGCGTACGAGGCCCTGGTGGGCCGGAGCGGAGGAACCATGACGGCGGCGACCCGGAACGACGTACCTGTCGCCCTCGAAGGCGACGGCGTGGAACTGCGCATGATGCCGATCGGCGGCGGCCTGTCGGTGGGCTACATCACCCTCCCTCAGGGCACGGACATGGGCCCGGCCCTCAAGGGGCTGCCCGACGACGCCTGCCAGTGCCCGCACTGGGGCTACCTGCTCAAGGGCCGGATCAGGATGCGCACGGCCACGGGCGAGGAGGAGTACGAGGCGGGGCAGGCGTACTACTGGGGCCCCGGCCATGTGCCGGTGGCGCTGGAGGACAGCGAGCTGGTGGAGTTCTCGCCGACCGAGGACTTCCAGCAGGTGCTCGACCACGTGGTGGCGCAGGCCGGGTGAGGTGAGGGGTCCCCCGGGCCACCGATGAGTTTCGGCGGCCCGGGCGGTCCATCCCTCGTCGACCACAGGAGGAGCCCGTGTCCCAGCTGCTGCGCGTACAGAACTTCAACGTCTCGAGTGACGGATTCGGTGCCGGTGAGGGCCAGAGCCTGGAGCGGCCGTTCGGCCACGCCGACCCGGGGACGATGTTCGCCTGGGCCGGCGCGACGGCGAGCTGGCCGAACCGCACCGACCCGGGCGGGAGCCGCGGCCTCGACGACTACCTGGTGCGCGACTTCCACCACAACATCGGCGCCGAGATCATGGGCCGCAACAAGTTCAGTCCGCAGCGCGGCCCTTGGGAGAACCACGACTGGCAGGGCTGGTGGGGCGACGAGCCGCCGTTCCACACGCCGGTGTTCGTGATGACGCACCACGAGCGTCCCTCGTTCACCCTCTCCGACACGACGTTCCACTTCGTGGGCGGGGATCCCGCCGAGGTGCTCGCCCAGGCGCGCAAGGCTGCCGGGGGCAAGGACGTCCGGCTCGGCGGCGGGGCGGCCACCGTCCGGGAGTTCCTGGACGCCGACCTGGTGGACACGCTGCATGTGACGGTCTCGCCCGGGGTGGTGCTCGGGTCCGGCTCACGGCTGTGGGAGTCGCCCGAGGAACTGCTCGACCGCTTCCACCGCGATGTGGTGCCGAGTCCGAGCGGCGTGATCCATCACCTCTTCTGGAGGAAGTGACGGCAGGTCAGGCGCCCTTGCCCCAGTCCAGCCGGTCGGCGAATCCGGCGGCGGTGAAGGCGGCTTCCAGCGCGTCGCCGCCTTCGGTGAAGTGGGCCCAGCTGTCGTAGTGGACGGGGACGACGCGGCGGGCACGGAGGATCCGGGCGGCCTCGGCGGCCATGGCGCTGTCCAGGACGATGACCTGGTTGTCGAAGAGGACGGGGAAGCGGGGCGCACCCGCGAAGAGCACGGCGGTGTCGACGGGGGCGAAGCGGCCGGCGATCTCACGGACCGCGTCGAGCGAGGCGTTGTCGCCGCTGACGTAGACGGTGGGCAGGCCCTCGCCGGTCAGGACGAAGCCGACGACCTGGCCGGTGAACGGCTCGACCTGCTCGCGGGGGCCGGGGCCGTGCAGGGCGGGGACGCCGGTCACGGTGACCGTGCCGCCGCCGGGACGGTCCAGCGCGACGGACTCCCAGTCGGCCAGCCCCTTGACCCTGCCCCCCAGGCTCTCGCGCAGGCGCTCACCGCCGCCGGGCGTGGTCAGGGTCAGGGGTATGCCGGCGAGCAGGGCCCGGCCGGAGGTGTCGAGGTTGTCGGGGTGTTCGTCGTGGGAGAGCAGCACCACGTCGACGCGGCCGAGGTCGGCGGGGCTGCCGGCGGCGGGCGCGGTCTTGGTCAGGAGCGGGCCCCCGGGCCGGCCGTAGTCGCCGGGGGCGTCGAAGGTCGGGTCGGTCAGGAAGCGCAGGCCGCCGTACTCGAAGAAGGCGGTCGGGCCGCCGAGAACGCGGACGGGGAAGTCGGCCGTCACGGGAACAGAAGACATGCAGCACCTCACGGATAGACGCGATCGAACCGTGAGACGACCGTAGCCGCTTCTCACGGATACAGGCAAGCCGTACCATGAGAAGCATGGAGGAGCCCGTGACCGGACAACCCGCCCCGCCGCCCGCCCAGGGCGAGGAGGAGCACCCCTCCCTGGCCCTCGCCAACACCGCGATCGCACTGCCCGGCGGGCGCACGCTCGACCTCCTGGGCAGCCCCGCACAGACGAACCACTGGCTGACCGAACGCGGGCTCGCCCCTGTCGACGCCGGCATGCGGGAGATGTGCGCGGCCCAACTGCGGTCGCTGCGTGAACAGATCAGGTCGCTGTTCGCCGCCCGCGCCGACGGCGTACCCGCCCTGCCCGCGGCGGTGGCAGCCGTCAACGACGCGATGACCAGGGTTCCGACGGCCCCGCTGCTGCGGTGGGACGACAAGACCGGCCCCTACCGGACCGCCCCCCCCCCCACCACCGCGATCGTCGACCTCGCCCTGGCGACCCTCGCCGCCGACGCCGCCGACCTGCTCACCTCCCCCGAGGCCGAGCGCCTGACCGCCTGCGGTTCCCCGCCCTGCAACCGCTACCTGCTGCGCCACGGCCGCCGCCACTGGTGCTCCACCCGCTGCGGCGACCGTGCCCGCGCCGCCCGGGCGTACGCCCGCCGCACCGAGCAGCGCTGACACCGTCCCGGTCATGGCCGGTGCGAACGGCCGAGCCGCTCCCCTCTGCTCTCCGCGACCCTTATGACGTCCCGCAGGGACTCGCTGAGCCGCCGGGCCAAGTAGTGCAGTTCCGCGCTGGTCACCCGGCGTTCCGCGAGGAGTCCGACGGCGTGCCCGAGCAGCCGGTCCGCCATGTCGATCTGCACGTCCTCGATCTCGTCGGCGAGTCGTGAGACGTACCCGGTGCCGTCGCCCACGAGGTAGCACGGCCTGCCGCCGGCACCGGCCCACGGCAGGAGCCGCCCGGCCACCGCGTGATCGCGCGCTCCGCCGGTCATGCGCCCGCCTCCGCCATCAGATAAGGGCGCACCAGCCGGTTGTCCTCACCCCGGAGCGGAGGCTCGTCGGAACGGCAGCAGGCCGCCGGGCATGCGTACGGGCGCGGGGGTGGTGCCGCCGATCGCCGTCGCCTCCCCCGTGGCGGCAAGAAGAAGCAGAGGAACGGTTCCAGGAGCCGGGCGATGAGGTCTACCACGTCTGTTTGCCTGCCTTCTCACCTGCGGTGACTGCGTTCTGTACTGAATCACTCACAGAGTGAGGCCGGCCCTGGCTACGCTGCCAGGGGGTGGAGCTTGACATCGGGCTTGTCAAGAAGAGGAGTTGGCCGATGGAGGAACGCCGCATGCTTCGAACACCGCGTCAGAAGTACGGGGAGGAGATGCGGCTGAGGCGGACCGCCGCCCGCCTCACCCAGGAGGAACTGGGCGACCAGGTGGTGTGCTCGCCCACGCTGATCAGCCATTTCGAGGCGGGCAGACGCCTCCCCAAGCCGGATGACGCGCAGCGGATCGACCGGGCCCTGGGGACGGACGGGTTCTTCGCGCGGTGGCTGGAGGATCTGGAGTCGCGCTACACCGACCATTTCGCGGCGGTGGCCGAGCTGGAGCAACTGGCAGCTCAGATCCAGCAGTTCGCACTCTCCCTGGTTCCCGGAGTGCTTCAGACCGACGGCTACGCACGCGCACTGTTCGGGGCCTACCGTCCGAACCACACGCCCGAGGAACTTGACGAGCTCGTTGTCATTCGAACGCAACGCCGCCGAATCCTCGACGGCCCTGCACAGCCCGTCGTCTGGACGCTGCTCGACGAGGCAGTCCTCCGTCGCCGTGTCGGCGGGCCGCGGGTCATGGCTGAGCAGTTGCACAAGGTGGCGAACATGGCTGAGTCGGGACGGTTGCGCCTGCACGTGCTCCCCTACGGCGTGGGGGCGCACGCACTCATGCAGAGCCTGCTCACGCTCATGACCTTCGAGGACTCGGCCCCGGTGGCCTACGTGGAGGGCTTCCAGACAGGCAACTTGATGGACGAGCCGGCTCTGGTGAGTGCTTGTCAGACCGCCTACGCTCTGGCGCTGAGCGACGCATTGTCGCAGCAGGAGTCACTGGCCCTCGTCAGGGCGGCAGCGGAGGAACATGCGCATGATGAATGAGCACCTCGCCCTCACAGGTTGGTACAAGTCCAGCCACAGCGGCGGGGATCAAGGCGAGTGCCTCGAAGTCGGCCCCGGCCACCCCCACGTCCCGGTGCGGGACAGCAAAGCCACCCACATCCCCGCCCTGGTCTTCTCGCGGAGCGGCTGGGCGGCGTTCGTCACCGCCGTCAAGGACGGGCACATCCGGGGTTAGGCAGGCTGCGTGAGACCCAGGGGCGGGTAGCTCTCGCCGCCCACGCGTTCGGCCGCCTCGATGTAGTCGGCGAGCGCGTCCCGGGACTGGGCGAGGCTCGCCAGCTGGTCGTCCAGCCGTCGCAGCCGTGACCGCATCGCGGCCAGCAACTCGGGGCACCCGACCAGTGTCGGGGCCTCCCCCGTCGCACAGGGAAGCAGGTACGCGATGTCCTCCGAGGACAGGCCCGCGCCGAGCAGGTGGCGGATCTGCTTCACCCGCAGCAGGGCGCTCTCGTCGTACTCGCGGTAGCCGTTCGCTCCGCGGGCCGGCTCCAGCAGGCCCTGGGACTCGTAGTAGCGCAACTGATGGGCGTTGACGCCCGTCCGCCGGCTCAGTTCCCCGATCCGCATCGACAACCTCGCTTGACCTTCACACCGGTATCAACGTTGACGATGCTGCCATGGACGAAAACACCCCAACACCCGTGACAGTCATCGGACTCGGCCTGATGGGCCAGGCACTCGCCGGGGCGTTCCTGAGGGCCGGGCACCCCACGACGGTGTGGAACCGTACGGCCGGCAAGGCCGACGGGTTGGTGGCCGAGGGGGCGCGGGCGGCGGCGACCGTCGGCGACGCTCTCGCGGCCGGTTCCCTCACCGTCATCTGCGTCACCGACTACCACGCCGTGCACGAGACACTCGGCGCGAGCGGCGTCGAGCTGGGCGGCACGAGGCTGATCAATCTGACATCGGGCGACTCGGGCCAGGCCCGGGAGACAGCCCGGTGGGCTGAAGCACGAGGCGCCCGCTACCTGGACGGCGCCATCATGGCCATCCCGTCGACCGTCGGAACTCCTGACGCGGTGATCCTGCAGAGCGGGGCGCGCTCGGACTTCGACGCGCACGAGCCGGCACTCGGCGCGCTCGGCACCGTCACCTACCTCGGTGCGGACCACGGGCTGGCGTCGCTGTACGACGCGGCCGGACTGGTCATGATGTGGAGCGTGCTCAACGCCTGGCTCCAGGGCACGGCCCTGCTCAGGACGGCGGGGGTCGACGCCGGGACGTACGCGCCGTTCGCGCGGCACATCGCCGCCGGCGTCGCCGACTGGCTGCCGGGGTACGCCGAGCAGATCGACCGGGGTTCGTTCCCGGCCGAGGTGTCGGCGCTGGAGACCGACGCGCGGGCGATGGCGCATCTGATCGAGGAGAGCGAGGCGGTGGGGGTCAACGCCGAGCTGCCGAGGCTGATCAAGGCGATGGCCGATCGTGCGATCGCCGCCGGGCACGGGAAGGAACAGTACCCGGTGCTGATCGAGGAGTTCGGCAGGCCCGGCACCCGGTGATCACGCCGTCGGCAGGACCGCGACATCACCCCTGACCGGCACGGGTGCTGTCGCAGACCTGCCGGCCCGGGCGACCGCTGACGGTCCTGGCGAGCGGGATCACCCGGTCCGCCCGGGGCCGGGCGTCACGCCGACTCGTTCAGCAGCCTGCTCAAGTGCTCACGCCCCGGCCCCAAGAGGTCCGGCAGCGGCGCCGCCTCCTCGTACCAGCGCTTCTCATACTCCCAGCAGAGCCAGCCGTCCCAGCCGTGGCGGGAGAGGACCTCGACGCATTCGGCCAGGGGCAGCACGCCCGCGCCGAGCGGCAGGGGGGTGGTGTCCTCGACGGAGGCGATGTCCTTGACCTGGACGTAGCCGAGGTGGGGGGAGAGCGCCGCGTAGGTCTCGGAGGGCTGTTCGCCGCCGAGCCAGGTGTGCATCACGTCCCAGAGGGCGCCGACCTGGCGGTGGCCGACGAGGCCGAGGATCCGCATCGCGTCGGCGGCGGTGCGGTGCGAGTCATGGGTTTCGAGGAGGATGCGTACGCCCAGGTCGTTGGCGTGTTCCGCGGCCGTGCCCAGGCGGCGGGCGGCCGTCGCGTCGGCCTCCTCGGGGGTCTGCACGTCGAGGTCGCCGCCGGGGAAGACCCGGACGTACGGGGCGCCCAGGTCGTGGGCCAGATCGACGAGGGCACGGATCTCGGCCAGGACGGGCTCGTCGTCGCCCGGCGCGGCGACCTGTGCGTAGCCCGCCAGACCCAGGAGCTCTACGCCCGCTCCCTTGAACTCGGCCGCGACGTCCGCCCGTTCGGCGGGGCCGAGGCCGGTGTGGACCGGTTCCTCGGGGTGGGTGCGCAGTTCCACGCCGTGGTAGCCGTGCGTGGTCGCGAGGCGCAGGACGTCGGGTAGGGACAGGCCAGGGACACCGAGGGTGGAGAACGCCAGCTTCATGTGGACGGAATCTACCCGGCACCCCCGCCTGCGACTCCCTTCCGTCCCCCGGGTGTTGCGTGAAGATCCAGTCGCCAGTCCTGGCCGGTCAGGTCCTGGCCGAAGGAGTGGTGCGGTTTCTCCGCGACCAGGACGAAACCGTGGCGCCGGTAGATGCGGCGGGCCGCGGCGAGGACGTCGTTCGTCCACAGGACGACCTCGCGGTAGCCGGCCTCGCGCGCGAAGCCGACGAGCGCCCCGACCAGGCGGTCGCCGATGCCGAGGCCGCGCGCGTCCGGCTCGACGAGCAGGAGCCGCAGCCGGGCGGCGCCGGGCGCGTCGTCCCGCACGCACATCACGCAGCCCACCGGCCGGCCGTCCAGCTCGGCGATCCAGGTCCGCTCCAGACGCGGATCGTGGTCCTCGGCGTAGTCGGCGACGATCCTCGCGACCAGGACCTCGTAGTCGGCGTTCCAGCCGTACTCGGCGGCGTACAGCGCGGCGTTGCGCTGCACGATCCAGCCGAGGTCGCCGGGGGCCGGCGCGCGCAGGACGACGTCCTCGGGGCCCGGGGCCCGGCCGTCGCCCAGGATCGTCCGGACGGTCCGCATGGCCTCCGCGAGCCGCGGCCGGTCCTCCGCCCTGACCATGTCCAGCAGCGCCCCGACCGACTGCCGCGCCCGCTCGTCGAGCAGCGCGGCGGCCTCCCGGCCGGGCACGGTGAGCGTGACGCTGCGGCGGCGCGGGTCCGTCTCGGACGGGCCGCGCTCGACCAGCCCGTCCTCCTCGAACTTGTTCAGGATGCGCGTCAGGTACCCGGCGTCCAGGTGCAGCTGGGCCCGCAGATCGGCCGCGTCCGTACGGGGTGCGTGCGCCAGCTCGTAGAGGACGCGGGACTCGGTGAGGGTGTAGGGGGCGTAGAGCCGGCGGCCGTAGTCGAGGGCTCCGATGACGTTCGTGTAGAAGCGGTTGAACGAGCGGATGTCCTGGACGGTCATGGCGTGGACCTCCGATATTTGACTCAGTCAGAGATGTCCGTGAACCGAGCCTAGCTCTCCAGGACGGTCGAGACCAGGCACGAGATGATCCGGGCAGGAGACGGCCGATGAGTTTCCGCGTACTCCGCAGTCAGAAGAAGAGAACCCGACACGAGATACCGAGGAACTCAGGATGCGCACTCTGATCAGCACCGCTTTCATCTCGCTCGACGGCGTCGTCGAGGCCCCGGGCGGCGAGCCCGGTTACCGGAACTCCGGCTGGACCTTCAAGGACGTCGAGTTCCTTCCCGAGGCGTTCGAGATCAAGGGCCGGGAGCAGGAGGAGGCCACCGCGATGATGATGGGCCGCACCAGCTATGAGGCGTTCAGTCCGGTGTGGCCCGACATGGAGGAATTCGCCGACTACAACGTGATGCCGAAGTACGTCGTATCCACCACCCTCACCGAGGACGACCTGGTGTCGAACTGGGGCGAGACGACGATCCTGCGCTCGCTCGACGACGTCGCCGCGCTGAAGGAGACCGAGGGCGGCCCGATCATCATTCACGGCAGCGCCTCCCTCAACCAGGCGCTCTCGGACGCGGGCCTGATCGACCGCTACCACCTGCTCGTCTTTCCGCTCCTGCTGGGTGCGGGCAAGCGGCTCTTCAGCGCCACGGACAAGGACACCCAGAAGCTGCGGCTCGTCGAGCACGAGGCCTACGCCAACGGGCTGCAGAAGAACGTCTTCGACGTCGTCCGCTGACGATGCCGCCGCACACGCCCCGCGGGCCGGCCCGGCGGGTGCGGGATCACGCGAGGACGGGGAGGTTCAGGCCGAGGACGGGCTGGGCGGCGCGTGCCCGGGCCGGCGCGACCCGGGAGCGACCGGCCCGGTCGGGGCCCCCTGGTCCCTGCGGGGGCGTGCGGGCCCAAGCAGGGGCGTGCGCGACGAGGCAGGGGCGTGCGGGCCGAAGCAAAGGCGGCGTGCGGGCCCGCGGCACGCCGGCCCAACGCTCTCAGCTCTCAAGCCACGGCACCCACCCGCCCGACACCAGCCCCGGGGGCGCGGCACACCCAGTGCACATCCCCGGCACCAACCCCGGGCCTCCTCGAACCCAGCACCGACACCCCGGCACCGACCGGGAGCCGCCTCACGTCACGGCACCTCAAGAAGACCGCGGCACCCCGGAGGACCCGCGCACCATCAACTCGCCCCGCACCGACGCGATCCCGCCGGGCGGTGCCTCCTCGCGGCCCATGGCGATCCGCCCGGCCCGGGCCCCCGCCTCCGCCAGCGGCAGCCGCACGGTCGTCAGCGACGGCACCGCGTCGATGCTGAAGGGCAGATCGTCGAAGCCCGCCACCGACACGTCCTCCGGGATCCGCAGGCCCGAGTCCCGCAGCGCGGCGCACGCCCCCAGCGCGACGGAGTCGTTCGCCGCGACGACCGCCGTCAGCGACGGGTCACGCCGCAGCAGCTCCAGCGTCGCCTCGTAGCCGGACCGCCGGTCGTAGCGCCCGTGCACCGTCCACCGGGGGTCCTCCTCGATGCCGTGCGCGGCCAGCGCGGCCCGGTGCCCCTCCAGCCGGTGCCGCGTGGTCGTCCGCTCCTCGGGGCCCGCGATGTAGCCGAGCCGCCGGTGTCCGAGCCCGATGAGGTGCTCGGTCAGCTCCTGCCCGCCGCCGCGGTTGTCGAAGGTCAGCGCGATGGCCCCGGTGTCCGGCGCCGGCGGCCGTCCGCACAGCACGACCCGCGTCCCGGCCTCCCCCAGCTTCCGCACCTTGGCGTCCATGGCCGCCTGGTGCGCCGCGTCCTCGATCGCCCCGCCGGTCAGCACCACGGCCGCGGCCCGCTGCCGCTGCAGCAGCGTGAGGTAGGTCAGCTCCCGCTCGGGTGAGCCACCCGTGTTGCAGACCACCGCGAGTCTCTCCCCGCCCGCACGGCCGCCCGGCCCTCCGATCTCGGCCTGGATCGCGCTCGCCATGATCCCGAAGAACGGGTCGGCGATGTCGTTCACCAGGATCCCGACCAGGTCGGAGGTGGAGGCGGCCAGCGCGCTCGCGGGCCCGTTGAGCACGTAGTCCAGCTCGTCCACGGCCTTCAGCACCCGCTCGCGGGTGGAGGCCGCCACAGGGTAGTTGCCGTTCAGCACGCGCGACACCGTCGCGGGTGAGACCTGTGCGCGGGCCGCCACGTCCGCCAGGGTCACCGTCATCTCGTCGTCCTCCGGTCGCGCATCTCGTCTCGTCTCCGCCCTCGTACACACCTGGACCACTGGTCATGGTTCCGCCCGGATCAACAGGTCGACCGCCGCTCCCCCGACGAACCCATGGCCAAGGTTCCGAGCAGACCTTAAGCCCCCGACCCTCTGTTGTTCGCCCCCTCGAACAACTCGTCCTGGTCACGGTCTTGTCCGGACCGCGGTTCAGAGGCTAGCTTCTCCATGTATAGAAAGCGCTTGCTGCAACGCTCACCAGTTAACGGACGGCTCACCGGGCCGCCTGTGATGGGTGGGGCGTACGCGGCGCCGCGACCGCGTACGAAGGGAACGACGTTGACACGCAAGACGGTGCGAATCGCCATGAACGGCGTGACCGGGCGCATGGGCTACCGCCAGCACCTGGTCCGCTCCATCCTCGCCCTCCGCGAGCAGGGCGGCCTCGACCTCGGCGACGGCACGGTGCTGTGGCCCGAGCCGATCCTGGTCGGCCGCCGTGAGCACGCGCTGAAGGCGATGGCCGAGCAGCACGGGCTGGAGCACTTCTCGACGGACGTGGACGCGGTCCTCGCCGACGAGACGGTGGACATCTACTTCGACGCGCAGGTCACCTCGGCCCGCGAGGAGGCCCTGAAGAAGGCCATCGCGGCCGGCAAGCACATCTACACGGAGAAGCCGACCGCCACCGGCCTCGACGGCGCCCTGGACCTCGCCCGGCTGGCGAACGAGGCCGGCATCAAGCACGGCGTCGTCCAGGACAAGCTGTTCCTCCCGGGCCTGCTGAAGCTGAAGCGCCTGATCGACGGCGGCTTCTTCGGCCGGATCCTCTCCGTGCGCGGCGAGTTCGGCTACTGGGTCTTCGAGGGCGACTGGCAGACCGCCCAGCGCCCGTCCTGGAACTACCGGGCCGAGGACGGCGGCGGCATCGTCGTCGACATGTTCCCGCACTGGGAGTACGTGCTGCACGAGCTGTTCGGCCGGGTGAAGTCCGTCCAGGCGCTCACCGCCACGCACATCCCGCAGCGCTGGGACGAGAACGACAAGCCCTACGACGCGACGGCCGACGACGCCGCGTACGGCGTCTTCGAGCTGGAGGGCGGCGCGATCGCCCAGATCAACTCCTCCTGGGTCGTCCGCGTCAACCGCGACGAGCTGGTGGAGTTCCAGGTGGACGGCACCGAGGGCTCCGCGGTCGCGGGCCTGCGCAACTGCCGCGTCCAGCACCGCAGCGCCACCCCCAAGCCGGTGTGGAACCCGGACATCCCCGCCACGGAGGTCTTCCGCGACCAGTGGCAGGAGGTCCCGGACAACACCGAGTTCGACAACGGCTTCAAGGCCCAGTGGGAGCTGTTCCTGCGGCACGTCTACGCCGACGCCCCCTACCACTGGGACCTGCTGGCCGGTGCCCGCGGTGTCCAGCTCGCCGAGCTGGGCCTGAAGTCCTCGGCGGAGGGCCGCCGTCTCGACGTGCCGGAGATCTCGCTGTGACCATCCGACTCCCCGGCGCCGATGGGGCGTTGCGGACCTACGAGCCCCGCACCGAGCCCCTGGCCGTGACCCCGGGCACGCCCTTCACCTCCCGCACGGTCTTCTCCGCGGCGCACGTCGTCGCCGACCCGTTCGCGGACGTCTCCCCCGACTCGCCCGCCGCGGTCGACTGGGACGCCACCCTCGCCTTCCGCCGCCACCTGTGGTCGCACGGGCTGGGCGTCGCCGAGGCCATGGACACCGCCCAGCGCGGCATGGGCCTGGACTGGGCGGGCGCGGCGGAGCTGATCCGCCGGTCGGCGGCCGAGGCCAGAGCGGTCGGCGGCCGCATCGCCTGCGGTGTGGGCACCGACCAGATCGCCTCCGGCTCGCTCGCGGAGGTCCGCGCGGCCTACGAGGAGCAGCTCGCCCTCGTCGAGGAGTCCGGCGCGCAGGCCATCCTGATGGCGTCCCGGGCGCTCGCGGCGGCGGCCTCCGGGCCGGAGGACTACCTGGAGGTCTACGGCCACCTGCTGCGCCAGGCCGCCGAGCCGGTCGTCCTGCACTGGCTGGGCCCGATGTTCGACCCGGCGCTGGAGGGCTACTGGGGTTCGGCCGACCTGGACGCGGCGACGGACACGTTCCTGGACGTGATCGCCGCCCACCCGGACAAGGTCGACGGCATCAAGGTCTCCCTGCTGGACGCACAGCGCGAGATCGACATCCGCCGCCGGCTCCCGAAGGGCGTGCGCTGCTACACGGGCGACGACTTCAACTACCCCGAGCTGATCGCGGGCGACGAGCAGGGCTTCAGCCACGCGCTGCTCGGCATCTTCGACCCGCTGGGCCCGCTGGCGGCGCAGGCGGTCCGGGCCCTGGACACGGGCGACGTGCAGGGCTTCCGCGATCTCCTCGACCCCACGGTCGGGCTCTCCCGGCACCTGTTCCAGACCCCGACCCGCTTCTACAAGACGGGCGTGGTCTTCCTGGCCTGGCTGGCGGGCCACCAGACGCACTTCACGATGGTCGGCGGCCTGCAGTCGGCCCGCTCGCTGCCGCACTTCGCGACGGCGTACGAACTGGCCGACGGGCTGGGGCTGTTCCCCGACCCGAAGCTGGCTGAAGAGCGGATGAAGACGCTGCTGAGCGTGTACGGGGTGAATCAGTGAGCGGGTCCTTCGAACGCTTCTCGATCAACCAGATGACGGTGAAGCAGCTGTCGTTGCCGGAACTGGCCGACGGCTGCGCCCGGCTGGGCATCCGCAACGTGGGGCTCTGGCGCGAGCCGGTGCAGGCGTTCGGCCTGGAGGCCACGGCCAAGCTGGTGCGGGACGCCGGGCTGACGGTGACGACGTTGTGCCGGGGCGGGTTCTTCACGGCGATCGACCCGCGCGAGCGTGCAAAGGCCCTGGCCGACAACCGCCGCGCGATCGACGAGGCGGCCACGCTGGGCACGGACACGCTGGTCCTGGTCTCGGGCGGTCTCCCCGCGGGCTCCAAGGACCTGCACGGCGCCCGCGAGCGCATCGCCGACGCCCTGTCGGAACTGGGCCCGTACGCGGAGCGGCACGGCGTCCGGCTGGCCATCGAGCCGCTGCACCCCATGTACGCCTCGGACCGCTGTGTGGTGTCGACCCTGGCCCAGGCCCTGGACCTCGCCGAACGCTTCCCGGCGCACCAGGTCGGCGTCACGGTCGACACGTACCACATCTGGTGGGACGACACCGCCCCCGCGCAGATCGCCCGGGCGGGCGCGGGCGGCCGGATCCACACCTTCCAGCTCGCCGACTGGACGACCCCCCTCCCCGAGGGCGTCCTCACCGGCCGCGGCCAGATCGGCGACGGGTCGATCGACATGCGGGAGTGGCAGGACCACGTGGAGGCGGCCGGCTACACCGGCGCCATCGAGGTGGAGCTGTTCAACGACGTCCTGTGGGCGCGGGACGGCCAGGAGGTCCTGGCCGAGACGGCGCAGAGGTTCACCGAGCACACCCGCTGACCCCGCCCTGGACCACGCCCGCCGCCCCGCCCCCGCTGCCCGGGGGCGGGGCGGTGGCGTGCGGGGGCCGCCCCCGGGCCGTTCCGGATGCACCCGTCCCCCGGGCGTGACACGCTTTTCCCAAGGACTCGGCCGGTCGCAGTGCTCTCTCTTCCCCTCGCATCCTGATTCGGAGAGCAGCCATGGCTGACTTCCTCGTCAACACCACCAAGTCCGGCGACCAGCTCCAGCCCGCCGTCGACGGCCTGTTCGGCACTCAGTTCCTGGAGCTGTGGTCGGACGACAGCGACTTCGTCATCAAGGGCCAGTTCCTGGGGGACGACGGCGACAAGCTCGGGAGCGAGTTCGCCGTCAGTACGCAGCCGGCGGACGGGCCCGGGGTACGGCCGCTGTGGCCGTCCGTGCTGTCCGCCGGGATCAGCGGCCAGTTCGCCGTGTGGCTGGAGACGCCGTTCGGCATGCCCGGCCCCAGCCCGTCCGTGAAGCTCCAGCGGTTCACCGAAGGCCGGAAGGCCGGTCCGGAGACTCTCGTCACGGCCGACGCGGATCCGAAGGTCCGGCCGTGCCTCGCGTTCATGATCGACGGTGGTGTGCTGGTCACCTGGGCGAGCCGGCGGCCCGACCAGCGCATCCGCGCGCGGCGGTTCCGTTCGGACGGCAGCCCGGCGGCACCGGAGTTCACGGTCAGCACCACCGAGGGCTTCCACGAGAAGCCCGCCGCCTCGATCCTCACCAACGGCAACGTGGTCGTCGCCTGGTCGACCGATCCGTCATCCATCGGCGGCGGCCGGCTCACCCTGCGGTTCTTCGACTTCGAGGGCCATCCGCTGGGCGGGGAGATCCGGCCCAACGTCGGTGGCTTCACCGGGGTCAACGCGATCACCCTGCTCGACAGCGGGCGCTTCGTCGTCGCGCACATCGAGCGCATTCAGCCCAGCGACCTGGGCAAACCGCAGACCACGATCGCGGCGAGCATCTTCCAGCCCGACGGCACCGAGACCTTCGACATCACGGCCGGCAACCCCCGGGGCTTCACCCGGAGTTCCCC
Source organism: Streptomyces qaidamensis (assembly GCF_001611795.1). Classification (NCBI taxonomy): domain Bacteria; kingdom Bacillati; phylum Actinomycetota; class Actinomycetes; order Kitasatosporales; family Streptomycetaceae; genus Streptomyces; species Streptomyces qaidamensis. The sequence goes on from NZ_CP015098.1 coordinate 3,325,619, forward strand.
GGCCCTGTCCCGGCTGCCCGGCGGGCGCTTCCTGATGGCGTGGGTCGAGGAGAGCGCGGACACCCACGACACCGTGCCGACGGTGATGGCCAAGGTCTGCTCGGAGAGCCAGGGTTCACTCGGCGACCCGGTGCGGGTCAGCACGGCCGGCCCCGGGAAACGGTCCCACACCTGCACCGCGACGGCCTTCGGCAACGGCCCGGAGAGCGTGCTCATTACCTGGGACGACGACAGCCACCTCGACGGGGACACGGGCTTCGGCGTACGGGCCCGCACGTTCCACGTCAGCCCGCCCGGGATGCTGGTCGAGGCGTCCTAGGGGCGGCCGTCGGGCCCGGAGACCCCGCGGGGTGAGGGAGGCCGGCACCCACCCCGCCCACCGGCAGCGCCGCCGCGCACCACCGCAGCGGGCTCAGCGGCTCGCCGAGGAACAGGAACGCCGACGGCATGCCGAAGACGGGAACCAGGAGGGGGAACGGCGCCACGGTGGAGGCGGGGTGGTGGCGCAGGAGGAAACACCATGCGCCGAAGCCGAAGACCGTGGTGATCCAGCCGACGTAGAGGACCGTGCCCGCGCCCTGCCAGTCCAGAGCGCACAACTGGTAGCGGCAACAGAGGAGTGGCCGGCCATCGTGGAGCGCGCCGAGACCGGCCTGGAGGAGCGGCGGGGCCGGCCGACGGGGCGGCTGACCGTCGCCGCGTTCGCGTCGGCGGCGCGCGGGCTGATGCCGGGGGTGCCGGCCGAGCTGGGCCGCAGACATCCCGCCCTGGACGCCCGGCTCTCCGAGGTCGATCCGCATCTGCCGGTCGGCCCGGTGGCGAAGGGTGCCGTCGACCTCGCCGTGGCGCACGACTGGGACGTCGCGCCGCTGCCCGCCCCGCCGGGTCCGGGGCAGGCGGTCATCGGGGACGACCTGTGCGATCCGCTCGTCTCGCGGGGCATCCCTTCGCCGGGCGGACCGCCGTGCGGCGGGAGGAGCTGGGCGGCGGGAGGAGCTGGGCGGCGAGCGGTGGATCTGCCGGCCGCCGGGGCGGGTCTGCCACGACTGGCTGCTGCGGACGCTGCGCGCGGCCGGGCAAGAGCCGGGCCTCGTCCACCAGGCCGACGAGAACCCCACCCTGGTGGCCCTGGTCGCGGCCGGGCTCGGGGTCGCGCTCATCCCGCGGCTGGGGCGCGGGCCGCTGCCCGCCGGGGTGGTGGCGGTGGCGCTCGATCCGATGCCGGTGCGGCGGCTGTACGCGCTGTGGCGGACGGGGGCGGCGCGGCGTCCGGCCATCGCGGAAACCGTACGGGTGCTCGGTGAGCTGTGGCCGGAAATGGCGGCTCATCCGCCCCGCTGACCCCCTGGTACCCCTGCCGTACCGACTTGCGGAAATCCGGGCCGAGTCGGGAACCCGGACCGGACCGTCTCCGTCCAATCGCAGGCCACCGGAGAGTCACCACGGTGCGGTGTCGGCCCTCGCCACTGGCTGCGATCGCTGACCACCCTCTCCGCCGTACCGCGGCCGGCGGCACCCGCCGCCATCGGCGCGTCCCCCTCCAACCGCGCCGGTGGCGGCCCCTCGGCGGTTACCGTGCACTCCCTTGACTGGCAGAAACTTCCCGGATATTGGTGACCTCTTGGAAGTTTCCTTCAGCGGATCCGCATCGGATCACCTCCGGAAGGAGCGCACGTGCACGACACCGGCACGGGAAACACGGGAAACACGGCTCAGCCCTCCAGACGCACCCTCCTCGCCGCCACGGCCGGCGTCACCGCCGCCCTCACGGCCGCCGGGCCCGCGCACGCCGCCGCCCCGGACGACAGCCGACTGCGCGCCCTCGTCTCCCGCATGACGCTGCCGGAGAAGGTCGGCCAGCTCTTCGTGATGCGGGTCTACGGCCACTCCGCCACCGCCCCCGACCAGGCCGACATCGACGCCAACCTCAAGGAGATCGGGGTCCGTACGGCCGCCGAGCTGGTGGCGAAGTACCGGGTCGGCGGCATCATCTACTTCGCCTGGGCGCACAACACCCGCGAGCCGCACCAGATCGCGGACCTGTCCAACGGCATCCAGAAGGCGTCCCTGGAGCTGCCGCGCGGGCTGCCGGTGCTCATCTCCACCGACCAGGAGCACGGGATCGTCGCCCGGGTGGGCAGGCCCGCCACGCTCTTCCCGGGCGCCATGGCCGTCGGCGCGGGCGGGTCGCGGTCCGATGCGCGCACCCTCGGCCGGATCGCGGGCGCCGAGCTGCGGGCGATGGGGATCCGGCAGGACTACTCCCCCGTGGCCGACGTGAACGTCAACCCGGCCAACCCGGTCATCGGCGTACGGTCCTTCGGCGCCGATCCGCGGGCCGTGTCCGCGCTGGTGGCCGCCGAGGTCGCCGGGTACCAGGGTTCCGGGGTCGCGGCGACCGCCAAGCACTTCCCGGGGCACGGGGACACCAACGTCGACAGCCACACCGGCTTCCCGACCATCACGCACAGCCGGGAGCTGTGGGAGAGGCTGGACGCCCCGCCGTTCCGGGCGGCGATCGCCGCGGGCATCGACTCGATCATGACCGCCCACCTGATGGTCCCGGCCCTCGACGACTCCGGCGACCCGGCCACCCTCTCCCGTCCCATCCTCACCGGCATCCTGCGCGAACGTCTCGGCTACGACGGGGTCGTGGTCACCGACTCCCTCGGCATGGAGGGCGTACGCACCAAGTACGGCGACGACCGGGTGCCGGTGCTCGCGCTGAAGGCGGGCGTGGACCAGCTTCTCAACCCGCCCGATCTGGACCTCGCCTGGAACGCCGTCCTGAACGCCGTGCGCGAGGGCGAGCTCACCGAGACCCGGCTCGACGAATCGATCCTGCGGGTGCTGCGGCTGAAGTCCGGGCTGGGGCTGTTCCGTTCCCCGTACGTCAGTCGGGCCGGGGTGGACCGGACCGTCGGCACCCGGGCGCACCTGGCGTCGGCCGACCGGATCGCCGAGCGGACGACCACGCTGCTCGTCAACGAGGGGCGGCTGCTGCCCCTGTCACGGCGCCGGTACCCCGAGGTGCTGGTGGTCGGCGCGGACCCGGCCTCGCCGTCCGGCACGACGGGACCGCCCACCGGCGTGCTCGCGGGCGCGCTGAGCGAACTGGGCTTCACGGCCACGGCCCTGTCGACCGGCACCGCCCCCTCGACGGCCACCATCGCGAAGGCGGTCGCGGCGGCGCGGGACGCCGACGCGGTGGTGGTGGCCACGTACAACGTCACGGCGGGCAGCGGTCAGAAGGCGCTGGTGGAGCAGCTCGTGGCCACGGGCAGGCCGGTCGTGGCGGTGGCCATCCGCAACCCGTACGACGTGGCCCGGCTGCCCTCCGTACCGGCCTGCCTGGCCGCCTACTCCTGGACCGACGTCGAACTGCGGGCCGCCGCACGGGTGATCGCCGGGCGGGTGAAACCGCGCGGAAAGCTGCCGGTGGCGGTGCAGCGGGCGGATGATCCGGAGCAGGTGCTGTACCCCATCGGCTACGGGCTGTCGTACTAGACGTACGCCACGGCCCGGGCGCACCACCCCCAACGTGCGCAAACCGCCCCATGTGCCTGGCGTGCGCCCGCGACGGCGGGTCACGCTGGGCGAGCACACTCGGGGGGTCGGCGATGCGTGAGAGAAGTTCCGTGGGGGTGGTCTGTGGACTGGTGGCGCTGTTCGGCATGCTGCTGACCGGCTGCCAGAGCCCGTCGGGCGGCGTGGCGGAGGACGGCCGGCTGGGCGATCCCGCGACCGGCGGGACCGCGCGGACCGCCACGGCGTCACCGGTGCCGACCCGGCCCTCCGGATACGGGGCGGTGTTCCTCGCGGTCGGCGAGTGCAGCTCGTTCGGCACGACCAGCTTCACCGAGGTGCCGTGCGCCGGTGAGCGGGCGGCGGCCCGGGTCGTGGCACGGCACGACGGCACGGTGCGGGACGGGCCGCGCTGCCCGGCGACCACCGACTTCGTGCTGCACATCAGCGAACAGCGGCCCGCGTCCGACGAGGACGGCGACGGGGCGGTCCCGCAGGGTTACGCCTGCATGCGCAACCTCCAGCCGCCACACCCCGGCGACCCGGGCGGCGGGGGCGGGCCCCGCACGATCGTCGGCGACTGCGTCTACGGCTCCGGCGACGGGCAGGTCCGCGAGACCGCCTGCGACGGCGAGGGCGAGCGCAAGCCGCAGTACAAGGTGGTCCGTGCGGTCACCGACCGCGCCGACTGCCCCGGCCCGACCGCCCTGTACGTCCGGCTGGGCGGGAAACGGCCCGTGGGGTGCGCCCGGCCCCTGTGAGCGGGGCGCGGACGTGCTGCGGGGGCAGGTCCGCCGCCGGCCGGGCCAGTTGCCGAACCGCCCCTCGGCCCGGAGGCCGAGGGGCGGTCGTGTGCGTGCAGCGGGTGGTTACGGACGCAGCGTCATCTCACGCTGGACGTCCCGCTTGTCGAGCTTGGCGTCGAACTTCGCCAGCGGTTTGGCCGCCTGCGGGTTCGCCTGGACCGCGCTGGGGGCGACACCGGCCCAGTCGAGGATGCGGGCGGTGGCGAGGGCCTTCTGCTCGGGCACGAGGCCCGCGACGTTGGCCCCGTGGTTCATGCCGGGGGCGGTCATGACGTAGGAGTCCTTCGCGCCCTTTCCGACGCGGAACGGCTCCGCGCTCCACGGGTCGTTCTGTCCGTTGACGAACAGCATGTGTCGGGCGTTGTGCCGGACCCAGGTGTCGATGTCCCGCATCGCCTGGGGCTGGAACTTCATGGGGATGTCCCGGGGGACGAAGTTGCGCGGCGGCTGGTAGCCGTAGCGGATGTACTGCTTCTCGATGTGCGGGAAGTGGATGGTCGGCGCGCCGAGTTGGGTGCCGGCCTGGTAGTAGTACGGCGTGTAGGTCGTCAGGCCCTGGTCGGCGTAGGCGGAGAAGCCGGCGATCGCGTCGACGGAGTCCCAGATCTCGTCGTCGGTGGCGTTCTTGGCGTCGGCCGGGATCTGGTCGCAGTCGGACAGCAGGCTGTACTGCCAGAAGCCCCACACGTAGTCGAGGACGGTCGCCTCGTAGGCCTTGTCCAGGCTGCCGATGGTGGTGAAGGTGAGGCCGTTGTCCTGCGCGAAGGCCGCGTACTTCTTCTCCAGCGGTTCGCGGCGCACCAGCGCCTCGCGCTGTACGCCGTTCAGACGGTCGCGGCACTCCTTGGTGCCGACGCGGGCGAAGAAGCGGTCGTAGGCCGAGTCCTCCTTGTTCACGACGTCGTTGGGGGCGACGTAGGCGACGACGCCGTCCATGTCCCGCGGGTAGAAGCGCTCGTAGTAGGTGGCGGTCATGCCGCCCTTGGAGCCGCCCGTGGAGATCCACTTCTTGCCGTAGATGCCCTTCAGCGCCTTGAAGACGCGATGCTGGTCGCTGGCGGCCTGCCAGATGTCCAGCTTGGACCAGTCCGCCGGGGCGGGCCGGGACGGGGTGAAGAAGCGGTACTCCAGGGAGACCTGGTTGCCGTCCACGATCTGGGTCGGCTCGCTGCGGCGGGGCGTCGTGGAGACGTTGTAGCCGCTGGTGAAGAACACCGTCGGGCGCGAGACCTCCTTGTGCAGCACGGTGATGCGCTGCTGGAACGTGCCCTTGGACGGCTTGCGGTGGTCGACCGGCTGCGTGTAGTTCAGGACGAAGAAGCGGTAGCCGGTGTACGGCTTCTCCTCGACCAGGCTCATGCCCGGTATGGACAGCAGCCTTTCCTTGATGTCGGTGGTGCCGGTGGCGTCGGCGGCGGTGGCCGCTCCCGCCGTGCCCAGTGTGCCTATGAGCACCGTGAGCGCCAGCAGCCATCTGAGCGCCTTGCGCATGCGCACTCCCCTGTGAGACAGATGTGCGCCGGAAGCTAGCGGACCAACTCACCGGAGCACCAGGGGACATAGGGAAAACCCTGTGCGCGGGGGGCGTGTCGCGGGGTGCGCGGCGTCCGTCAGCAGAGGATCCAGCCGGAGCTGAACTTCCCCCGGCCGACCTGGCCCTTGAGCCAGACGCAGCGGCGCCCGGCGTGCACGGTCACCGGGCCCGCGTGGTAGGCGTACTTGCCCGCGTCGACGACCGGCCGGTTGCCGCGCGCCTGCACGCTCACCGACATCTTGCGCTTCACGCCGGGCCTCTTGGTGAGGGTCACGGCGCAGACGTAACCGCCGCGCTTGTAGACGAGCACGGTGCCGGTGGAGAAGGGCAGGGTGCGGACCTTGCGGCCGGGACAGTGCGCGGAGGCTGCCTGCGCCTCCCCCGGCGCGGCGACGGCGAGCAGCCCGGAGGCGGTCAGCACGGCCAGTCCGAGCGCGAACCGCCGGCGTATCGCTCCACTGTGCACTGTCGTCCTCCCGTACCGCGTCGTCCGCGACCATCGGCGTACGCCAGTACGGACGCATGACGTATGTCGGATGGTTGCACGAGCGTTACGAAAACGCGGCCGGGCGGCCCCGTCAGCGGGACGCGCCGACCGGCTCCTCCGGCTCGGCGGCGCCGATGAACGTCCGCCACAGCTGCGCGTACCGGCCGCCGCGGGCGAGCAGCGCCTCGTGGGTGCCGTCCTCGACGACCCGGCCGTGGTCCATGACGACGACCCGGTCGGCACGCGCGGCGGTGGTGAGGCGGTGGGCGACGACGAGGGTCGTGCGGCGGCCTGCCAGCCGGTCGGTGGCCTGGTTGACCTGGGCCTCGGTGGCCAGGTCCAGGGCGGCCGTCGCCTCGTCGAGCAGCAGGACGTCCGGGTCGACCAGCTCGGCGCGGGCCAGCGCGATCAGCTGGCGCTGCCCGGCGGACAGGTTGCGGCCCCGCTCGGCGACCTCGTGGAGGTAGCCGCCCGTAAGCCGGGCGATCATGTCGTGCGCGCCGACCGCGCGGGCCGCCGCCTCCACCTCGGCGTCGGTGGCGTCGGGGCGGCCGTAGGCGATGGCGTCGCGGACGGTGCCCTGGAAGAGGTACGCCTCCTGCGGGACGACCCCGAGACGGTGCCGGTACGAGGTGAGGTCCAGGTCCCGCAGATCGGTGCCGTCGACGGTGACCCGGCCGCCGGTCGGGTCGTAGAAGCGGGCCACGAGCTTGACGAGGGTCGACTTGCCCGCGCCGGTCTCGCCGACGAAGGCGACGGTCTGCCCGGCCGGGATGCGCAGGTCGACGCCGCCCAGAGCCTCTTCGGCGTCGCCGTAGGCGAAGCGCACGTCCTCGAAGGCGATCTCGCCCCGCAGGGACGCGACCTCCAGGGGTTCGTCGGCGGACTTCGTCGACGTCGGCTCCCGCAGCAGCTCCTGGATGCGGCCGAGCGACACGGTCGCCTGCTGGTAGCCGTCGAAGACCTGGGAGAGCTGCTGCACGGGCGCGAAGAACAGGTCGATGTAGAGCAGGTACGCCACCAGCGAGCCGATCGCGAGCGTCCCGGCGTCGACCCGGGCCCCGCCCACGATCAGCACGGCCGCGGCAGCCACCGACGACAGGAACTGCACGAACGGGAAGTACACCGAGATCAGCCACTGGCCCCGGATGCGGGCCTCACGGTAGTCGGCGCTGCGCCCGGCGAACCGCCGCTCGCCGTCCCGCTCGCGCCGGAACGCCTGCACGATCCGCAGCCCGGCCACCGACTCCTGCAGGTCGGCGTTGACCACCGACACGCGTTCGCGGGCCAGTTCGTAGGCCTTCACACTCGCGCGGCGGAAGAAGAACGTGGCGATGATCAGCGGCGGCAGCGTGGCGAAGACGACCAGCGCCAGCTCCACGTCGATGACCAGCAGGGCGCCCATGATGCCGAAGAAGGTGACGACCGAGACGAAGGCCGTGACCAGGCCGGTCTGGAGGAACGTCGACAGCGCGTCGACGTCGGTCGTCATCCGGGTCATGATCCGGCCGGTCAGCTCACGCTCGTAGTAGTCGAGCCCGAGGCGCTGGAGCTGGGAGAAGATCTTCAGCCGGAGCGAGTACAGCACCCGCTCGCCGGTCCGCCCGGTCATCCGGATCTCACCGATCTGGGCCGTCCACTGCACCGCGACCGTCAGCAGCCCCAGCAGGGCCGCCGCCCACACCGCGCCGAGTGCGGCCTGGGTGACGCCGGAGTCGATGCCGTGCCGGATCAGCACGGGCAGCAGCAGGCCCATGCCCGCGTCGGTGGCGACCAGGGCGAGGCTGACCAGCAGCGGCAGCCCGAAGCCGCGCAGCAGCCGGCGCAGGCCGTAGGACGCCTCGGGCCGGACCGCCTTCGACTCGTCGATGTCCGGGACGTCGGTCGCCGGGGGCAGCGCGTCGACCTCGGCGAGCAGCTCGGGGGTGGCGGGGCTCTCGGTGAGGGCGAGGTCCTTGCGCTCGCGGTCGCCGGTCCACAGCCTCGGGGTGACCCCGCGCTCGGCGTCGTACTCCGCGTCCAGCTCGTCCCGGACGGAGGTGTCCTCCCGGGGGCAGGCCGGCTGGGTGTGGCCCGGGGAGACCGCGCCCAGTTCGTCCGGGTCGGTGAGCAGGCGCCGGTAGAGGGCGGACCGCTCCTGGAGTTCCTCGTGGGTGCCGAGGTCGGCGAGGCGGCCGCCGTCCAGGACGGCGATGCGGTCGGCGAGGTTCAGGGTGGAGCGGCGGTGGGCGATCAGCAGGGTCGTACGGCCCTGCATGACCCCCTTCAGGGCCTCGTGGATCTCGTGCTCCACGCGGGCGTCCACGGCGGAGGTGGCGTCGTCCAGGACCAGCAGGCGCGGGTCGCTGAGGATGGCGCGGGCGAGGGCGACGCGCTGGCGCTGGCCGCCGGAGAGGGTGAGGCCGTGCTCGCCGACGGTGGTGTCGTAGCCCGCGGGGAGCTCCGCGATGAAGCGGTCCGCCTGGGCGGCGCGGGCGGCCTTCTCGATCTCCTCCTGGGTGGCGTCGGGGCGGCCGTAGGCGATGTTGTTGCGGACGGTGTCGGAGAAGAGGAACGAGTCCTCGGGGACGAGGCCGATCGCGGCGCGCAGCGACTCGGTGGTCAGCTCGCGCACGTCGTGGCCGCCGACCAGGACGGCCCCGCGGGTGACGTCGTAGAAGCGCGGCAGGAGCAGGGAGACGGTGGACTTGCCGGAGCCGGAGGAGCCGACGACGGCGAGGGTCTCGCCGGGGCGGATCTCGAAGGACAGCCCGTCGAGGACGCTGCCGGCCGTGCCGGGGCCGTCGTCGTAGCCGAAGGAGACGTCGTCGAACTCGACCGTCGCGGGGGCGTCGGCGGGCAGGTCCTTGTGGCCGTCCTCGATCGACGGCTCGGTGTCGATCAGCTCCAGGACACGCTCGGTGCCGGCCCGGGCCTGCTGGCCGACGGTGAGCACCATCGCGAGCATGCGGACCGGGCCGACCAGCTGGGCGAGGTAGGTGGAGAAGGCGACGAACGTACCGAGCGTGATGTGCCCGCGCACCGCCAGCCAGCCGCCGAGGGCCAGCATCGCGACCTGGCCGAGCGCGGGGACGGCCTGCAGGGCCGGGGTGTAGACGGAGTTCAGGCGGATGGTGCGCAGGCGGCCCGCGAACAGCCTCCGGCCGACCTCCCGGAGCTTGCCGGTCTCCTGGTCCTCCTGCCCGAAGCCCTTCACCACGCGTACGCCGCTGACGGCGCCGTCGACCACGCCCGCGACGGCCGCGGCCTGGGCCTGGGCGTACCAGGTGGAGGGGTGCAGCCGGGTGCGGCTGCGCCTGGCGATCCACCAGACGGCGGGCGCGACCGCCAGGGCGACCAGAGTCAGCGGCACGGACAGCCAGGCCATGATCACCAGGGAGATCAGGAAGAGCATGAAGTTCCCGATGGTCATCGGGAGCATGAAGAGCAGGCCCTGGATGAGCTGGAGGTCGCTGGTGGCGCGGCCGACGACCTGGCCGGTGGACAGCTCGTCCTGGCGGCGGCCGTCGAGCCGGGTGATCGTGCCGTACATCTCCGTCCGCAGGTCGTGCTGGACGTCGAGGGCGAGGCGTCCGCCGTAGTAACGGCGGACGTAGGTGAGGACGTAGACGACCAGCGCGGCGGCGATGAGGAGACCGGCCCAGGTGGTCATGGACCTGGTGTGGTCGCCGATGACGTCGTCGATGATCACCTTGGTGATCAGCGGGACGAGGGCCATGACGGCCATGCCGGCCAGGGAGGAGCCGAGGGCGAGTACGACGTCCTTCGGGTGGCGCCACGCATAGGCCCACAGTCGTCGTGCCCATCCCCGTTTCGGTGTCACACCGGTGCCTTCCAGTCGTCCTGCTCTGCCGGAAGGCACCAACGTGTTCGGGAGCCGATTTCATCCCGCCGTAACGGTTCTCTTTGTGGACGGGTGCGGCACCGTCCCGGCTGGTCGCGCAGTTCCCCGCGCCCCTAGGCAGATGCCCGTACGCGCAAGTGATAGAAACGGGTCGTCTGAGCGGGGTTTTCGTTGTCGTCGCTGACCAGCAGCACCTTCAGGGTGTTCCGCGTGCGGCCCGTGATCGTCATGCCCTCGATGTTGTCCAGGAGGGGGTTCGGCTGGGGCTGCCTGGCCGTCGCTCCCAGTGACGGGCAGGTGACGAGGTCGGTGAGCAGGGTCTTCTTCATCGCGTGGCGCGGGTCGGCCAGGTAGAGGCGGACCGTGTTGCCCACGCCGGCGGTGAAACCGCGTTCCAGGACCAGGAGGCGGCCGTCGGGCGTGGCCTTGATCTCGGGTACGCCGAGGCCGGGGTCGGTGCGGTAGGTGTACCGGGCGGCGAGCCGGAAGTGGCTCCCGTGGCGGGTCCAGGTCTGGAAGCGGACGGTGTCGGCGGGGTCGCCGGACAGGGCGTACTCCATGGACGCGACCAGGGTGCGGCCGCCGGGCAGCAGGGTGAGGCCCTCGAAGGTGCCGTTGGGCTGTCCCCGGCCCGCGGGGCTCACGCGCAGGTCGTCCGGGACGGGGAAGCGGTCGAGGATCCGGCCGGTGCGGGAGTAGCGGCGTACCGACGGCTCGGTCTCGGAGGTGACGAGGTACGTGCCGTCGCGGTCCACGACCAGGCCCTCGGAGTCGAGCGCGGCTCCGGTCTCGTCGGCGAGGGAGGTCACGGACCGGGGGCTGAGGGTCCTCGCGTCCAGGCGGAACAGCGAGGAGCGGTCCGAGAGGGCGGCCAGGGAGCCGTCCCGGTCCACCTCCAGCGCGGAGAGGTTGCCGACGAAGGTGTCGTCGTACGTCGTCTTGTCGAGCGCGTCGGAGAAGCGGTCGATGGAGACGGACGGCGAGCAGGCGTGTGCTGTCGCCTGGGCGGGACCGGCGGCGGTCAGGCACGTGGCCGCCGCCAGGCCTGCCGTGAGGAGGGCGAGGTGGGTTCTCAGGGGCATGGGCGTCACCGTAGAGCGGGCCGGTGACGCCCGGTGGGCGGCAGGGTGAAGGTCGGCCGATCCGGTGAGCCGGCCACCCGGGCAGCTACTCGCCCCGCCTTGTGGTCGTTTGCCCGGATATGGAAAACATCCTTCCCCCCGCGCTCTACACCATCCTCGCCGTCGTCAGGAGGCTCCTGGACCTTCTCGGCTAGCCTCCCCCGTCAACTCGCCGCCAGATCCTTGTGGATGACCTTGGCCACGGCCTGGATGGTGGCGATGCCGTAGTTCATCGTGCTGTTGCCGTGGGACAGCACGGTCATCACGTAGTCGTGGCCGCCGCCCTTGAACGCGCCGACGCTGTGCACCCGCCAGCCGTTCGTGGAGCGCTGCAGCCAGCCGTTCTTGACGGCCACGGTGACGCCTGAGGGCACCCCGTACGGGGTGCCCCAGCGCTGGGACGAGACGACCTGGCCCATCAGCTTCACTATGTAGGCCCGGGAGTTGTCGCTGAGGACGGCGTTCTTGGCGGTGAGGAGCTTCAGCAGCTTCTGCTCGTCGGTGACGGTGATCTGCGTCAGGCCCCAGTAGCCGTTCGCGCCGGGCTTGGTCTGCGTCATGCCGGCGGCCGCGAGGAAGTTCTTGATCTTCGTCATGCCGAGCTGCTTCCACAGGGTGGAGGTCGCCGCGTTGTCCGACTTGGTGATCATCGCCTTGGCGAGGGTGTTCTCGCGGTCGGTGAGGTACCGGTTCGTCTTCTTGGCGTCCCACAGCAGCGTGGCGAGGACGGTCACCTTGACGATGCTGGCCGAATCGTAGGCGGAGCTCGCCCGCAGGGTGCAGGTCGTGTTGGTGCTGCGGTCGTAGAGGCCGACGGCGACCGTGCCCTTGCGGGTGGCGAGCGCGGCGGTGATGTCCTTCTTCAGCTTGGCGGCGAGCCCGGCCTTGGCGGACGTGCAGGTCACGGCCGGAGCGGCGGCGGAGGCGGGCGTGGCGGTGGCGACGAGCGGCACGAGGACGCCCGTACCCACGGCCGCCGCCAGCACTCTCGCGCGGCGGGATATCCCAGAAGTCATGCACCACATGACTCCCGGACGGGCACGGATGGTTGTAGCAGTGACGAAGGATTGTGCGATTCGTTACCGGAGCCTGCCCGGTTTCACAGGCGGCGGCCAGCCTCGGCACAGCGGCCTCCCATCGGGGCTGCCCACCATGCTCGGGTGACATCTGCGACCGAAACCCAGCTCCGCGCCGCCGGGCCGCCTCCGGCCCCGCCCCAGGCCGCCGCCCCCACGCCGCGTTGGTCCCTCCTTCGGTACACCGACCGGCTGTCCGGCACCCCGGATTAACCAACAGCATCCCCTCGGTCCGGGGCCGTTCCCGCGTCCCCGATCATGGACACCGGTGTCCGGCGATCGGGTGAAGGGAAGCACAACGGTGGGCTACTGCCTGGAGATGAGCACCGGCGACATGAGAACGGTGGTGCGGCTGCTCACGGCGGTGGAGCGGACCGAGCAGCAGGAGCGCACACTGGCCCGGGTGCGCACGGAGTGCGAGCGGACCGACGCCCGCTTCCAGGAGCAGGGCATCGACCTCGACGTCTCCATCAGCCGGGCCCTGGACGAGCTGATCGACGGCACCCCGAGCACCGATCTCTGCCCCGCCTACAGCTACGCCTTCTACCAGGCCGTCGCGGCGCACTTCTCCGACCCCACCGACCTCGGCGCCTGGCGCCGCCCGGCGTGGTTCTACGCCATGGACGACGAACTGGCCCGGCACGGCGTACCGTCCGACCTGCTCCCGGGCACGTTCCTGTTCAGCGGCCCGCCGCTGCGGCTGCCCCATCCCGGTGACGCGGTGCCCGCGATCGGCACCCTGCCGGCCCAGCGGGCCTCCGCTCTGGCCGATGTCTACGGGTCCGTACTCGGCCGCCTGGATCCCGAATTCCGCGACGCGGCCCGGCGGTTCGCGAGGGTCATGCGGTTCGAGGCGGAGGAGTGGGAGAGCGCCCGGAAGCTCGGGAGGAATCCGGACACGCTGCTCTTCTGGTTTCACTGACCACTGCCGGAACTCTTGACGCCGCCTTTCCCACCGGGATACTTGCGGTCGACAGCGCGCCAACTGCCGTGTCATACCAGGACTTTGTGTGGACGGCGGCGCCGCTTGTACGAGATCCCGAACGTCGTGCGAAGTTTCGCAAGTTTCGTGACGACCACCCCCCACTGGAGGATCCGCATGAGCCCACGCAAGGCACTCGTCGCCGCCCTGGCCGCCGCACTGCTGGCCGGTCCCGGTGTCGCCCAGGCCGCCACGGTCCAGGCTCCGCCCGCCCCCGCCCGGGAACGCGCCGCGGCGGCCACCATCACCTGGTCCCTCGTCCGCGCGAGCAACCCCACCGCGGACCAGCGCTCGGCCTACGACCAGATCACCAAGGCCATGAACGCGGCGGTGGCCCGCTACAACAACCTCAGCGACCTGGGCAAGACCATCACGGTCCGCTACGAGCCGGGAGTCCCCACCGCCGACGGCAACATCAACGGCACCATCCGCTTCGGCAGCAACCGCAGCTACATGAACGAGCGGACGGCGCTGCACGAGATCGCCCACACCATCGGCGTGGGGACGAGCTCGGGCTGGTCCCGCCTGGGCGGCAGCGGCACCTGGACCGGCGGACAGGCCACCGCGCTCGTCCGGCAGTACGACGGCTCGGGCGCCAAGATCTCCACCGGCGGCGGCCACTTCTGGCCCTACGGCCTGAACTACGACAACGAGTGGTCGGGCACGGCGGCCGACCGCCACGTCCACATCGTCGCCGCGATGGTCCGCGACGGTCTCTGACAGGTCCGGCCGGAGCTCACCCCAGGTGCGTCGGCGCGAACATCCGCAGCACGGCCGGGAGCAGGACCACCGAGGGCCCGGGCGCCCGGAGCGCCTTCGCGAGGTCCTGCTCCAGGTTCTCCGGGGTCGTCCGCACCCCGGGCACACCGAAGGACTCCGCGAGGGCCACGTAGTCGGGCCGGGTCAGTTCCGTCGCGGTCGCCTGGCCGAACGCGTCGCTCATGTACTCGCGCAGGATGCCGTAGCCGCCGTCGTCGACGATCAGCCAGGTGACGTCCAGGTCGTACTGGCGGGCCGTCGCCAGCTCGGCGATGGAGTACAGGGCCCCGCCGTCGCCGGAGACGGCGAGGACCGGCCGGGTCGGGTCGGCCGCCGCCGCGCCGAGGGCGGCGGGGAAGGCGTAGCCGAGGCCGCCCGCGCCCTGCGCCGAGTGCATGTGGTTGGGGCCCTTGGCGTCGAAGGCCGACCAGGCCCAGTAGGCCAGGATCGTCATGTCCCAGAAGGACGGGGAGTCGGCCGGGAGCGCCGTGCGGACGGAGGCCAGCACGTCCTGTTCCAGGGTGAGTTCCTGGGCGGCGATGCGGTCGGCGACCTCGGCGAGCACCTCCCGTACGCGCTCCGGGGCTCCCGGGTCCTGTCGTTCGGCCACCGTCTCCAGCAGCGCCTGCAGCGCGAGGCGGGCGTCCGCGTGGATCCCGAGCGCCGGGTGGTTGGACTCCAGCTTGCCGAGGTCGGCCTCGATCTGGACGACCCGGCCCCGGGGCTTGAACGTGTGGTAGTTCGAAGAGAGTTCGCCGAGGCCCGAGCCGACGACCAGGAGGACGTCCGCGTCCTCCAGGAAGTCGGTGGTGTGCCGGTCCTCGATCCACGACTGGAGCGACAGCGGGTGCTTCCAGGGGAACGCGCCCTTGCCGCCGGGGGTGGTGACGACCGGCGCCTGAAGCCGCTCCGCCAGCTGCTTCAGCTTGCCGGAGGCGTCCGCCCGGACCACTCCCCCGCCCGCGATGATCGCCGGACGGGCAGCCCTGGACAGCAGGTCGGCGGCCACGGCGGTCAGTTCGGGGCGCGGCACCAGCTCCTCGGGGAAGGCGTCGCCGCCCGTGACGACGGGGACGGCCGTCTCGGCGAGCAGGACGTCCTGGGGGATCTCCACCCACACCGGGCCGTGCGGGGCGCTCAGCGCCGACTTCCAGGCCGCCTCGATCGCCGAGGGGATCTGCGACTGGGTGCGGACGGTGTGGACGGACTTGACCACGCCTCGGAACGAGGCGGCCTGGTCCGGGAGTTCGTGGAGGTAGCCGTGCCGGCCGCCGCCCAGGCCCGCCGTCGGAACCTGGCTGCTGATCGCCAGCACGGGCGCGGAGGCCGCCGCCGCCTCCTGGAGCGCGGCGAGCGAGGTCAGGGCGCCCGGCCCTGTCGAGAGCAACAGGGGCGCGGCCTCACCGGTGATCCGGCCGTAGGCGTCCGCCGCGAACCCGGCGTTGTTCTCCACCCGCAGGCCGATGTACCTGAGGTCGGAGCGGCGCAGCGCGTCGAACATGCCGAGGGCGTGCTGGCCGGGCAGCCCGAACACGGTCGTCGCGCCCAGCCCGGCCAGCGTCTCCACGACCAGGTCTCCGCCGGTGCGGCCGGGAGGAGGGTTCAGGGCGGCCTCCGTCTGGGCGGGCGTGGGACGGAGCACCAGGTCGTGGTCGTGAGTCACTTCGCTTCCGAGTCCTTCCGGGCCGCGGCGATCTGGCGCGACATGATCGTGGTCAGTTCGTAGGCGGTGTGGGAGGCCG
This sequence comes from Streptomyces qaidamensis, assembly GCF_001611795.1. Taxonomy (NCBI): domain Bacteria; kingdom Bacillati; phylum Actinomycetota; class Actinomycetes; order Kitasatosporales; family Streptomycetaceae; genus Streptomyces; species Streptomyces qaidamensis. Next base: position 3,341,495 of record NZ_CP015098.1, read on the forward strand.
CCACCGACGTGATCTCCGCGTGGTCGTACGCGGGGGCCACCTCGACGACATCGGCCGACACCAGGTTGCAGGATGCCAGGCCGCGCAGGATCTCCAGCAATTCGCGGGAGGTCATGCCGCCGGCCTCGGGGGTGCCGGTGCCGGGGGCGTGGGCCGGGTCGAGGCAGTCGATGTCGATGGAGATGTACAGCGGGCGGTCGCCGATGCGCTGGCGGAGCTGGTCGGCGACCTCGTCGGCACCGCGCCGGTAGACGTCGGCCGAGGTGACGATGCCGAAGCCCATCTTCTCGTCGTCGGTGAGGTCCTGCTTGCCGTAGAGCGGGCCGCGGGTGCCGACGTGGGACAGGGCGGAGGTGTCGAGGATGCCCTCCTCGACCGCGCGTCGGAACGGGGTGCCGTGGGTGTACTCGGCGCCGAAGTAGGTGTCCCAGGTGTCGAGGTGGGCGTCGAAGTGCAGCAGGGCCACCGGGCCGTGCTTCTTCGCCACCGAGCGCAGCAGGGGCAGCGCGATGGTGTGGTCGCCGCCGAGGGTCATCAGGCGGGCGCCGGTGCCGAGCAGGTCGTCCGCGGCGGCCTCGACGGTCTCGACGGCCTCGTTGATGTTGAACGGGTTCACGGCGATGTCGCCGCCGTCCGCCACCTGGGCGAGGGCGAACGGGGAGGCGTCCTGCGCCGGGTTGTACGGGCGCAGCAGCCGGGACGCCTCGCGGATGGCGTTGCCGCCGAAGCGGGCGCCCGGCCGGTACGAGACGCCCGAGTCGAACGGCACGCCCACGACGGCGACATCGGCCCGGCCGACCTCGTCCAGCCGGGGCAGCCGGGCGAAGGTCGCCGGGCCCGCGTACCGGGGAACGCGGGAGGAGTCGACGGGCCCGCGCGGAGTCTCGTTGCTGCTCATGGAGAAATGCCTTCTTTCCTACGCTTCATCGCGTATGTACTGCTTGCCATGACTGTACCGGGGCGCCGGGGCGGGTTCGGACACGCGTTCGGCAGCCACCCGGCGAGCCGCTCACGCCGGGTGGCGAGGAGGGCGGCGTCGCCCTCAGGGACGAGGACTGACCCTAGGTGGCCGGAAAGCAACTGCGAAGTGTACGTTTCATCCATGCCAGCCGGTGCCGGATGGAGGGAACGCACACCATGCCGGATCCGGCGGTCCCGCCCACCCCGCCCGTACCGCTGACGGCGCTGCTGGCCCGCGAGGACCTGGCGCTGCGGCAGCTCGCGGGGCCGCCCGCCGAGGCCGTCGTCATCCACTGGGTGCACACCTCGGAGATGGCGGACCCGTATCCGTACCTCCTGGGCGGGGAACTGCTGCTCTCGGCCGGCGTGCACATCCCGGAGGCGGCGGGCCCGGCGACCACGTACTTCGACGACTACGTCACCCGGATCACGGCGGCCGGCGGCGCCGCCCTCGGCTTCGGGGTGGCGCCGGTGCACGACACGGTGCCGGAGGCCCTGGTCGCGGCCTGCGCGGCGCACGGCCTGCCGCTGCTGGAGGTGCCGCCCCGGACCACCTTCTCCGGTGTGGCCCGCGCGGTCTGGCAGCTGATGGCCCAGGCCCGCCTGTCCGAACTCCGCCGGGTCACCGAGGCCCAGCAGAGCCTGGCCGCCGCCGCGTCCCGCCCCGACCCGGTCCCGTCGGTGCTGCGCCGGCTCGCGCAGCGGCTGGGCGGGTTCGCGGTGCTGTACGGGCCGGAGGGGACGGAGATCGCGCGGGCGGGACGGGAGCCGGGAAGCGAGGTGCGCGGGGCGCTCACGCGGCTGGCGGAGGTCGTACGGCCGGACGGCGGCCCGGGTGAACGCCCCGTCCCCGCCTCCGCGACCAACACGGTCGCAGGCAGCCACCTCGCCTCCTACGCCCTCGGCGCCGGGCACGGTTTCGTGCTCGGTGTGGCCGAGCCCGAACGGGAGGCCGGGGACCACACCATCGCCTCCGCGGCCGCCGTCCTGCTGTCGCTGCTCACCGGCGAGCAGCAGAGCGGCACCGGTGCGGCCCGTTCCTCCGCGCTGGTGCGGCTGCTGCTGGGCGCGCCGCCCGAGGAGGTCGCGCCGCTGCTCGGCGACGGGCCGTGGACCGTCGTCCACGCCCGCCCCGACGGCGACGACACCCCCGAGCCCCTCGCGGCCTCAGCCCTGGGCGCCGCGCTCGGCTCCGCCCTGGTCGACCCGGCGGGTGACGTCGTACGCGTCCTGGTCCCGGCCGGCCGGGCACCGGCGCCGCTGCCCGGCTGGACCCTGGGCGTCAGCGCCGCCGTCGCCCCGCACGACTGGCCCGGCGCCGACACCCAGGCCGCCCGCGCCCTGGCCCGGGCCCGCGCCACCCGGACCCCGCTGCTCCGGCACGGCCCGCGTCCCGCCCTGGCCGACCTCGTCCCGTCCGGCGAGGCGGCGGCCCACGCCCACGCCCTCCTCGCCCCCGTCGCGGCCCACCCCGCGCTGACCGAGACCCTGCGCACCTGGCTCTCCCTGCACGGCAGCTGGGACCGCACGGCCGTCGCCCTGTCCGTGCACCGCAACACCGTGCGGCAGCGCATCGCCCGCTGCGCGACGCTGCTGGAGACGGACCTGGACGACCCGGACGTGCGGATGGAACTGTGGTTCGCGCTGCGGCAGCTCTGAGGAGGCCGGCGGATCCGAGTAGGTGAGCGGTGTCCCGCTGAGTACGTGACGGGTGTCCCGCTGAGTACGTGACGCACGTCCCAGCGCTCGATACGCCAGGGACGCCCACAGTCGGCTGCCTCACAATGGATGCCATGCCGATATCCGGGACACCCAGCCGCGCCGAACTCGTCGAACACCTCGTCAGGACGCGCATCGCGGGCGACGTCGCCACCCCCCGCGAGAACAACCTCTCCCACTACCGCAAGCTGGCGAACAGCGACCGCCACTACTGGCTCGGGCTGGAACTCGGCGACCGCTGGAGCGACGAGCAGGACGTCCTCGCGGTGATGGCGGAGCGGGTCGGCGTGAACGACGACCCCGAATACCGGTACGGCCAGGACACCATCGACCCGGAGCTGACCGTCGACGGTCTGGAGCGGATGGCCGGGCGGCTGCGCAAGGCGGCGGACGGGCAGCAGCGCGTCCTCTTCGCCACCGGCCACCCCGGCGGCCTGCTCGACGTGCACCGCGCGACCGCGGCGGCGCTGCGCGCGGCCGGCTGCGAGATCGTCGTCATCCCGGACGGGCTGACGACGGAGGAGGGCTACGTCATGCAGTTCGCGGACGTGGCGGTGCTGGAGCACGGCGCCACCCTGTGGCACACCCACTCGGGCGAGCCGATGAAGGCGATCCTGACGGCCCTGGAGCGCGGGGGCCGCCCGCTGCCCGACCTGGTGGTCGCCGACCACGGCTGGGCGGGCTACGCGGGGCAGCACGGCGTGGACTCCGTCGGCTACGCCGACTGCAACGACCCGGCCCTGTTCATCGCCGAGGCCGAGGGCACGGTGCAGGTGACGGTCCCCCTCGACGACCACGTGATCAGCCCCCGCCACTACGACCCGATGACGGCGTACCTGCTGTCGGCGGCCGGGCTGGACTGACCGACGGGCCCAGGCCGGCCGGGCTCGTCGTCCCCTCGCCGAGGTCGGTACGGGGACGTCGGGCCGGCCGTACGCATCCCGGTCAGCGGGGAACGCGCACCACGCCCTCCTGGATGACCGACACGGCGAGCCGGCCGTCCTGGGTGTAGATGCGGGCCTGGCCGAGGCCGCGGCCGCCGGACGCCGAGGGGGACTCCTGGTCGTACAGCAGCCATTCGTCGGCGCGGAAGGGCCGGTGGAACCACATGGCGTGGTCCAGGGAGGCCCCGACGACGTCGCCGACCGCCCAGCCGCCGCGGCCGTGCGCGAGCAGGACCGAGTCGAGCAGGGTCATGTCGGAGACGTAGGTGGCGAGGACGATGTGCAGCAGGGCATCGTCGACGGGCCCGTCGAGCTTGCCGTTGGTGCGGAACCACACCTGGGAGTGCGGCTCGCGAGGCTGTCCGAACCGCCCGTAGGGCGGCTCCTCGACGTAGCGCAGGTCGATGGCCTCACGGGCGGCGAGGAAGTGCTCGACGACCTTGGGGTCGAGGTGGCCGTAGCCGCGGAAGCGCTCTTGCGAGGTGGGCAGCGCCGCCGGGTCCGGGGCGGGCGGCATGGGCGTCTGGTGGTCCATGCCCTCCTCGTGCTCCTGGAAGGACGCGGACAGCGAGAAGATCGGCCGGCCGTGCTGGACCGCGACCACCCGGCGGGTGGTGAAGGAGCGGCCGTCGCGGATGCGCTCGACGTCGTAGACGATGGGCGCGCCGGGGTCGCCCATGCGCAGGAAGTACGCGTGGAGCGAGTGGGGCGGCCGGTCCGCCGGGACGGTCCGTCCGGCGGCGACCAGCGCCTGGGCCGCGACCTGGCCACCGAAGACCCGGGGGACCACGGCGGACCGGGACTGGCCGCGGAAGATGTTCTCCTCGATCGGCTCGAGGTCGAGCAGATCGAGGAGATCCTGGAGTGCCTGGCTCATGAAGTCAGTTGTATACGCCAGTGATTGCGGGGGCCTTACAGGCCCATGTCCTTGGCGATGATCGACTTCATGATCTCGCTCGTGCCGCCGTAGATGCGGTTGACGCGGTTGTCCGCGTACAGGCGGGCGATGGGGTACTCGTTCATGAAGCCGTAGCCGCCGTGCAGCTGGAGGCAGCGGTCGATGACGCGGTGGGCGACCTCGGTGCAGAACAGCTTCGCGGAGGCGGCCTCGGCGGGGGTGAGCTCGCCGGCGTCCAGGGCCTCGGTGGCGCGGTCGGCGACGGCCTCGGCGGCGTCCAACTCGGCCTGGCAGGCGGCCAGCTCGAACTTGGTGTTCTGGAAGGACGCGACCGTCTTGCCGAAGACGGTGCGGTCCTGGACGTACTGCTTGGCGAACCGGATGGCGGCCTTGGCCTGGGCGTAGGCGCCGAAGGCGATGCCCCAGCGCTCGGAGGCCAGGTTGTGGCCGAGGTAGTAGAAGCCCTTGTTCTCCTCGCCGAGGAGGTCCTCGACGGGCACCTTGACGTCGACGAACGCCAGCTCGGCGGTGTCGGAGGTCTTCAGGCCGAGCTTGTCGAGCTTGCGGCCGACGGAGTAGCCCTCGGACTTGGTGTCGACGGCGAAGAGGGAGATGCCGTGGCGGCGGTCCTCGGCGGTCGGGGCGGAGGTGCGGGCGCAGACGATCATGCGGTCGGCGTGCACGCCGCCGGTGATGAAGGTCTTGGCGCCGTTGAGGACGTAGTGGGTGCCGTCCTCGCTGAGCTTGGCGGTGGACTTCATGCCCGCGAGGTCGGAACCGGTGCCCGGCTCCGTCATCGCGATGGCCCACATCTCCTCGCCGCTGACGAACTTCGGGAGGAAGCGCTTCTTCTGCTCGTCGGTGGCGAGCATCTTGATGTACGGCAGGGCGAGCAGCACGTGCACGCCGGAGCCGCCGAAGGCGACGCCCGCGCGAGCGGTCTCCTCATAGAGGACGGCCTCGAACTTGTGGCTGTCCAGGCCCGCGCCGCCGAACTCCTCGGGGACGTTGATGCCGAAGATGCCCAGCTCACCGAGCTTGTAGTAGAAGTCGCGGGGCGCCTGGCCCGCCGCGAACCACTCGTCGTACACGGGTACGACCTCGGCCTCGATGAAGGCGCGAAGGGTCTCCCGGAACGCCTCGTGATCCTCGTTGAACACCGTACGGCGCACGCCGCCACCTCCAGGACTCCGCATGTCTAAGCGCTTGCTCAGCCAAAGATACCGGCCAGTATTGAGACGCGTCCAGGGTGGGGCCGGGGTGGGCGGGGTAACGCTCGTCACGCTGCACGAGGCCGGGGATCAGAGTCGATCATCCTCGCTGGGCCGCCACAGCCAGCGCAGAGCGTCCGGCAGCAGGACGCCGCCGTGGTTGAGGCTGTGTCCGCCGTCCCCCAGGACAAGGCGGAAGTCGTAGCCCGCTTCAGCGAGAGCGGCTGCCACGCGCGGCGGTGAAGGCGCAGTTGCCGCCGCTGCTACCGCCGCAGATGCCCCACCTTTCGGGCGACCGGGCGATGGCATACCGCTCCGCGACCTGCGGGATGACCTCGGAAACCCCCCGGGGGCACAGAGGGCGAAGCCCCCGCCCGGGTCGGGGGCGGAGCCCCGGGGCGGGCCGGTCTTCCGGCCCACGGCTACCGGCGGATGGGCGGGAAACCCCCGGGGGCACAGAGGGCGAAGCCCCCGCCCGGGTCGAGGGCGGAGCCCCGGGCGAGTCCAGCCTGCCGGCTGACGGGTCCGGGTGGGTGGTGGGTGTGCGAAGGCCCCTAGACCCCCGCCGCCGCGAACGCCCCCCGGGCCATCCGGTGCAGCAGCTCCGCCGTAGCCCCCCGCCCGGGGAGCGACCCGCCCCTGCCCAGATGCGGCGTCGAGTTCAGCAGCCCGAACACCGAGTGCACGGCCGACCGGGCCGCAGGCTCCCCGAGCCCCGGGTACACCTCCCGGACCACCCCCACCCACAGCTCCACGTACTGCCGCTGCAGCTGCCGCACCATCTTCCGGTCACTGTCCCGCAGGCGATCCAGCTCCCGGTCGTGCAGGGTGATCAGAGGCCGGTCATCGAGCGCGAAGTCGATATGCCCCTCGATCAGCGAGTCGAGCACCTGCTCCGCCCCACCCCCGTCCACCTCCGTCAGCCTCCGCTTCGCCCCGGTCAGCAACTGCCCGCTGATCCCCACCAGCAGCTCCGCGAGCATCGCGTCCTTGCCCGCGAAGTGCCGGTACAGCCCGGGCCCGCTGATCCCGACCGCGGCACCTATCTCGTCGACTCCGACCCCGTGGAAGCCCCGCTCGGCGAACAGCCGCGCGGCCTCCTTGAGGATCTGCTCGCGGCGGGTGGAGGCGTCGGTTCTGGTGGCCATGAGAACAATTCTAGACAGGGAGGTTAGCGGTCGTTAACCTGAAGGAAATGCGTTAACGCTCATTAACAAGGTGAGGGGACCCGCAGGATGCACGAGGCACCGGAGCTCACGAGCGCGGCAGACCCCGCGTCGGAGGCCTTTCGGGCCAACGAGGAGGCGCACCACACCCTCGTCGAGGAGCTGCGCTCCAAGCTCGCCGCCGCCGCACAGGGCGGCGGCGAGAAGGCCCGCGCCCGCCACACCGCGCGCGGCAAGCTGCTCCCCCGCGACCGCGTGGACACCCTCCTCGACCCGGGCTCGCCGTTCCTGGAGCTGGCCCCGCTCGCGGCCGACGGGATGTACGAGGGGCAGGCCCCCGCCGCCGGCGTCATCGCCGGCATCGGCCGGGTCAGCGGCCGCGAGACGGTGGTCATCGCCAACGACGCCACGGTCAAGGGCGGCACGTATTACCCGATGACGGTCAAGAAGCACCTCCGCGCCCAGGAGGTCGCCCTCGACAATCGCCTCCCCTGTGTCTACCTGGTGGACTCCGGCGGCGCCTTCCTCCCCATGCAGGACGAGGTCTTCCCGGACCGCGACCACTTCGGCCGCATCTTCTACAACCAGGCCCGCATGTCCGGCGCCGGCATCCCCCAGATCGCCGCCGTCCTGGGCTCCTGCACGGCGGGCGGGGCGTACGTCCCGGCGATGAGCGACGAGGCGGTGATCGTCCGCAACCAGGGCACGATCTTCCTCGGCGGCCCGCCCCTGGTGAAGGCGGCCACGGGCGAGGTGGTCACGGCTGAGGAACTCGGCGGCGGCGAGGTCCACTCCCGCGTCTCCGGCGTCACCGACCACCTCGCGGAGAACGACGCGCACGCCCTGCGCATCGTCCGCACGATCGTCTCCACCCTCCCCGCGCGCCAGGCGCTCCCCTGGGAGGTCACGGAGGCGACGGAACCCAAGGTCGACCCGCACGGTCTCTACGGCGCGGTCCCGGTCGACTCCCGCACCCCCTACGACGTGCGCGAGATCATCGCCCGGGTCGTCGACGGCTCCCGCTTCGCCGAATTCAAGTCCGAGTTCGGCCAGACCCTGGTCACGGGCTTCGCCCGGATCCACGGGCATCCGGTGGGCATCGTCGCCAACAACGGCATCCTGTTCTCCGAGTCGGCCCAGAAGGGCGCCCACTTCATCGAGCTGTGCGACCAGCGCGGCATCCCCCTCGTCTTCCTCCAGAACATCTCCGGCTTCATGGTCGGCAAGGACTACGAGGCGGGCGGCATCGCCAAGCACGGCGCCAAGATGGTCACGGCGGTGGCCTGCACCCGCGTACCGAAGCTGACGGTCGTGGTCGGCGGCTCGTACGGCGCGGGCAATTACTCCATGTGCGGCAGGGCGTACTCCCCCCGCTTCCTGTGGATGTGGCCGAACGCCAAGATCTCGGTCATGGGCGGCGAGCAGGCCGCCTCGGTCCTCGCGACCGTCAAGCGGGACCAGCTGGAGGGCCGCGGCGAGTCCTGGCCCGCGGAGGACGAGGACGCCTTCAAGGCCCCGATCCGCGCCCAGTACGAGCGCCAGGGCAACGCCTACTACGCGACGGCCCGCCTGTGGGACGACGGTGTGATCGACCCGCTGGACACCCGTCAGGTCCTGGGCCTGGCCCTGACCGCGTGCGCCAACGCGCCCCTGGGTGACCCCCAGTTCGGCGTCTTCCGGATGTGAGGGGACGGACGACGATGTTCGAGACAGTACTGGTGGCCAACCGCGGCGAGATCGCCGTACGGGTGATCCGTACGCTGCGGTCGATGGGCGTGCGCTCGGTGGCCGTCTTCTCCGACGCGGACGCCGACGCCCGGCACGTCCGCGAGGCGGACACGGCGGTGCGGATCGGCCCGGCCCCCGCGTCGATGAGCTACCTGTCGGTGGAGCGCCTGCTGGAGGCGGCGGCCCGCACGGGCGCCCAGGCCGTCCACCCCGGCTACGGCTTCCTCGCCGAGAACGCCGCCTTCGCGCGCGCCTGCGCCGAGGCGGGCCTGGTCTTCATCGGCCCTCCGGCGGACGCGATCGCGCTGATGGGCGACAAGATCCGCGCCAAGGAGACGGTCCAGGAGGCCGGGGTGCCGGTGGTGCCGGGCGGGCGTGACCCGGACCTGGCGGAGGCGGCCCGCGAGCTGGGCGCGCCCGTGCTGCTCAAGCCCAGCGCGGGCGGTGGCGGCAAGGGCATGCGCCTGGTGCGGGACCTGACGCGGCTGGAGGACGAGATCGCGTCGGCCCGCCGCGAGGCCCGTGCCTCCTTCGGCGACGACACGCTCCTCGTCGAGCGCTGGATCGACCGCCCCCGCCACATCGAGATCCAGGTCCTGGCCGACGGCCATGGGAACGTGGTCCACCTCGGGGAGCGCGAGTGCTCCCTCCAGCGCCGCCACCAGAAGATCATCGAGGAGGCGCCGAGCGTGCTCCTCGACGAGGAGACGCGCTCCGCGATGGGCGAGGCGGCGGTCCAGGCGGCCCGCTCCTGCGGCTACCGGGGCGCGGGCACGGTGGAGTTCATCGTCCCCGGCACCGACCCGTCGTCGTACTACTTCATGGAGATGAACACCCGCCTCCAGGTGGAGCACCCGGTCACGGAGCTGATCACGGGCCTGGACCTGGTCGAGTGGCAGCTGCGGGTCGCGGCCGGGGAGCCCCTCGGCTTCAGCCAGCAGGACGTACGGCTGACCGGTCACGCCGTGGAGGCCCGCATCTGCGCCGAGGACCCGGCGCGCGGCTTCCTCCCCTCCGGCGGCACGGTGCTGAGACTGCGTGAGCCGCAGGGCGACGGCGTCCGTACCGACTCGGGCCTCACCGAGGGCACGGAGGTCGGCAGCCTCTACGACCCGATGCTCTCCAAGGTCATCGCGTACGGCCCCGACCGCGCGACCGCCCTGCGCAAGCTCCGGGCGGCCCTGGCGGAGACGGTCACGCTCGGCGTCCAGACGAACGCCGGTTTCCTGCGCCGCCTGCTCGCCCACCCGGCGGTCGTCTCCGGCGACATGGACACGGGCCTGGTGGAGCGCGAGGTGGAGGACCTGGTCCCCACGGACGTACCGGAGGAGGTGTACGAGGCGGCGGCGGCCGTACGGGTGGAGGCCCTGCGGCCGGAGCCGGGCGGCTGGACGGACCCGTTCTCGGTGCCGAGCGGCTGGCGTCTGGGCGGCGTAGCGAAGCCGCCGGTCTTCCCCCTGCGGGTGCAGGAGCCCCTGGAGTACACCCCGCGCGGCACGGCCACGGTCACCGACGACCGGGTTGCGGTCACCCTGGACGGCGTCCGCCACACGTTCCACCGCGCCGCCGACTGGCTCGGCCGCGACGGCGACGCCTGGCACGTGCGCGACCACGACCCGGTCGCCGCGTCCCTCACCCGCGCCGCCCACGGGGGCGCCGACTCGCTGACCGCGCCGATGCCCGGCACGGTGACGGTGGTGAAGGTCGCCGTCGGCGACGAGGTGAGCGCCGGTCAGAGCCTGCTGGTGGTGGAGGCGATGAAGATGGAGCACGTCATCTCCGCGCCGCACGCGGGCAAGGTCACCGAGCTGGACGTGGCACCGGGCACCACGGTCGCCATGGACCAGGTGCTGGCGGTCATCGCACCGCACGAGGAGGCGGCGCAATGACAGTCCCAGGGCTCCCGATGGCCGTCCCGAGCAGGGATCTGCCGACCCGTGTCCGCATCCACGAGGTCGGTGCGCGCGACGGCCTGCAGAACGAGAAGGCGACGGTTCCCACGGAGGTCAAGGCGGAGTTCATCCGCCGCCTGGCCGACGCGGGCCTGACGACGATCGAGGCCACGAGCTTCGTCCACCCCAAGTGGGTCCCCCAACTGGCGGACGCGGAGCAGTTGTTCCCTCTCGTCAGCGACCTCCCGGTGGCGCTCCCGGTGCTCGTCCCGAACGAGCGCGGCCTGGACCGCGCCCTGGGGCTGGGCGCCCGGCGGGTGGCGGTCTTCGCCAGCGCGACGGAGTCCTTCGCCAAGGCCAACCTCAACCGCACGGTGGACGAGGCCCTGGCCATGTTCGAGCCGGTGGTGAGCCGCGCGAAGGCCGCATCGGTCCACGTCCGCGGCTACCTCTCGATGTGCTTCGGCGACCCGTGGGAGGGCGCGGTCCCGATCCCCCAGGTGGTGAAGGTCTGCCGGGCCCTGCTGGACATGGGCTGCGACGAACTGAGCCTGGGCGACACGATCGGCGTGGCGACCCCGGGCCATGTGGTGGCGCTCCTGGCGGCCCTGGACGAGGCGGGCGTCCCGCCCACCGCCCTCGGCGTGCACTTCCACGACACCTACGGCCAGGCCCTCGCCAACACACTCGCGGCGCTCCAGCAGGGCGTCACCACGGTCGACGCCTCGGCGGGCGGCCTGGGCGGCTGCCCGTACGCGAAGTCGGCGACCGGAAACCTCGCCACCGAAGACCTCGTGTGGATGCTGCGGGGCCTCGGCATCGACACCGGAATCGACCTCGGCCGTCTCGTCGCCACGAGCACCTGGATGGCCGCCCAACTGGGCCGCCCGAGCCCGTCCCGCACCGTCCGAGCCCTGTCCCACGAGGACAGCGAGGAGCACTGATCACCATGGACTACCGTCTCTCCCCCGAGCTGGAGGAACTCCGCCGCACCGTCGAGGAGTTCGCACACGAGGTGGTGGCGCCGAAGATCGGCGACTTCTACGAGCGGCACGAGTTCCCGTACGAGATCGTCCGCGAGATGGGCCGCATGGGCCTGTTCGGCCTGCCGTTCCCCGAGGAGTACGGCGGCATGGGCGGCGACTACCTGGCCCTCGGCGTGGCCCTGGAGGAACTGGCGCGGGTCGACTCCTCGGTGGCGATCACCCTGGAGGCCGGCGTCTCGCTCGGCGCGATGCCGCTCCACCTCTACGGCACCGAGGCGCAGAAGCAGGAGTGGCTCCCCCGCCTGTGCTCGGGCGAAGTGCTGGGCGCGTTCGGTCTGACGGAGCCCGACGGCGGCAGCGACGCGGGAGCGACCCGCACGACGGCCCGCCTGGACGAGTCGACGAACGAGTGGGTCATCAACGGCACGAAGTGCTTCATCACCAACTCGGGCACGGACATCACGGGCCTGGTGACGGTCACCGCGGTCACCGGCCGCACAGCCGACGGCAAGCCGCGGATCTCCTCGATCATCGTCCCGACCGGCACCCCGGGTTTCACGGTCGCGGCCCCGTACTCCAAGGTCGGCTGGAACGCCTCGGACACCCGTGAGCTGTCCTTCACGGACGTCCGCGTGCCGGCGGAGAACCTCCTGGGCGAAGAGGGCCGCGGCTACGCCCAGTTCCTGCGCATCCTCGACGAGGGCCGCATCGCGATCGCGGCGCTGGCGACGGGCCTGGCGCAGGGCTGCGTCGACGAGTCGGTCAAGTACGCCAAGGAGCGCCAGGCCTTCGGCAAGCCGATCGCCGCGAACCAGGCCATCCAGTTCAAGATCGCCGACATGGAGATGAAGGCCCACACGGCCCGCCTCACCTGGCGCGACGCGGCGGTCCGCCTGGTGTCCGGCGCCCCCTTCAAGAAGGAAGCGGCACTGGCGAAGCTCCACTCGTCCACGATCGCGGTGGACAACGCCCGCGAGGCCACCCAGATCCACGGCGGCTACGGCTTCATGAACGAGTACCCGGTCGCCCGCATGTGGCGCGACTCCAAGATCCTGGAAATCGGCGAGGGGACGAGCGAGGTCCAGCGGATGCTGATCGCCCGGGAGTTGGGGCTCGTCGGCTGAGGGACCGAACCCGGGGCCGACGGCCCCCGGCCACACGGGCGCGGTGACTCGGATCACCGCGCCCGTTCGCATTCCCCGGACTCCGCCCGGGCACACACTCGAGGGCCCCCCTCGACACAATCTGAGGTTAGGCTAACCTAATCCTGATCTCAGCCAAGCGGCTTTCAGCCGTGCCCGCAGTGGCTCCGTACGCACGAAAGCAGACCCCGTCATGTCGAACGCCAGAACCGCCCGCTTCTCCCGCCGCGGCCTGCTCGCCGCCGGTGGTGCTCTCGGGATCGGCGCCCTCGTGACCGCGTGTGGCAGTGAAGACTCCAAGGACGGCGGCTCGGACGCGAAGGGCGCCGCCAAGTCCGGCCCCTGGTCCTTCAAGGACGACCGCGGCAAGACCGTGAGCCTGGACCAGGTCCCCACGAAGATCGTCGCGTTCACCGGTGTCGCCGCCGCCCTGTACGACTACGGCATCGAGGTCGAGGGCGTCTTCGGCCCGACGAAGACCAAGGACGGCAAGGCCGACGTCCAGGCCGGCGACATGGACGTCAGCAAGCTGACCGTCTTCGGCAACCGGTTCGACCAGTTCAACGTCGAGCAGTACGCGGCCTTCCAGCCCGAGGTGCTCATCACCACCACCTTCGACGCCGCCGGCACCCTCTGGTACGTCCCGGAGGCGTCCAAGGACAAGATCGCCAAGCTCGCCCCGAGCGTGGCCCTCTCGGTCTTCGACCGTCAGATGCCGAAGCCGCTGCAGCGCATGGCGGAGCTCGCCGAGTCGCTCGGCGCCGACCTGAAGGACGCGAAGGTCGTCGAGGCGAAGAAGCGTTTCGAGGCTGCCTCCGAGCGGCTGCGCAAGGCGGCCAAGTCCCGCCCCGAGATCAAGGTGCTGGCCGGTTCCGCCTCGGACGCCATCTTCTACGTCTCCGGCTCCAACTTCTCCATCGACCTGGAGTACTTCAAGGCCCTCGGCGTGAACCTCGTCGAGCCCCCGAAGAAGGCCATGGAGGCCAACGGCGGCTGGTTCGAGAACCTCAGCTGGGAGAACGTCGACAAGTACCCGGCCGACGTCATCATGATGGACGACCGCGCCTCGACCATCCAGCCGGCCGACATCACCGAGGCGACCTGGAAGAAGCTGCCCGCGGTCAAGGCCGGCCAGGTCATCGCGCGTTCGCCGGAGCCGATCCTGTCGTACGACAAGTGCACGCCTCTGGTCGAGAACCTCGCCAAGGCGATCGAGAGCGCGAAGAAGGTCTCCTGACGCGCCCCCCGCTGGGCGCTTGAGGGGGTGTCGCGGGCGCGGGCCGGATGCGGCTGGTCGCGCCCGCGCGGCGGAGCCGCATGCCGACACGGCTCCGTGCCCCCCGGGTGCCTCCCCTCACCCCTGACGATGCATCAGGAGTCACCATGACCACCGCCGTAGCCGCGCCGTTCCGCTTCTTCTCCCTTCAGGTCGTGCGGACGAGGCGGCTCGGGCCGTCTCTGGTCCGGGTCACTTTCGGAGGACCCGACCTGCACGCCTTCCACTCCGACGGGCACGACCAGTCCCTGTCCCTGTTCCTGCCGCATCCCGGGCAGCCCGAGCCGGTCGTCCCGCTCGAACTGGGGGACGGCTGGTGGCAGGGCTGGCGCGAACTCCCGGAGGACGTACGGGCCGTGATGCGGTCGTACACCCTGCGCGGCCTGCGCCGGGACCCCGACGAGATCGACATCGACTTCGCCCTGCACGGCATCGGGCCGGGAGCGTCGGTCCAGGCCGGCCCGGCCTCCCGCTGGGCCGCCCGGGCCGCCGCCGGGGACCGGGTCCTGCTGCTCGGCCCGGCCGTGGCCGACAACCGGGCGATCCGCTTCCGACCGCCCGAGGACACCGACCTCGTCGTCGTCTGGGGCGACGAGACCGCCGTCCCCGCCGCCTCGGCCATCGTCGAGGCACTGCCGGCCGGCACCCGCGCCCGGGTCTTCCTGGAGGTCCCGCACGCCGACGACATCCAGGACCTGACGACCGAGGCCGACGCCGAGATCACCTGGCTCGTCAGGGAGGAGCGGGGCGCTGAGGGGGCTCCCCTGGCCCTCGACGCCCTCCGCGCCGCCCACCTGCCGTCCGCCGAACGGCCGTACGTCTGGATCGCCGGCGAGTCCGGGTGCGTGAAGGAGCTGCGCCGGCACTTCGTGCGCGAGCGCGGGATCGACCGCCGCAGGGTGACGTTCGTCGGCTACTGGCGCCGCGGTGTGAGCGAGGAGCAACTGCGGGCGGAGGCATAGCCGCAGCCCCACCGGGACCGAGGTGACACGAGTGATCACGGTCACGGCAAGGCCCGCCCTCGCCTCGATCAAGTTAGGTTAGGCTTACCTAAGTTCTGGACGCCGGAGACCAGCCCATCCCGTCCCACACCGGACCGTCCCCACCGGAGGACCCCCACATGCGCTCGCACCTGCTCAACGACACCACCGCGGAGCAGTACCGCCGCTCCGTGACCGACGGAGTCGAGCGGGTGGCCGCCAAACTCGCCACCACCGACCGGCCGTTCACCGGCATCACCGTCGACGCCCTCGCCCCGCGCATCGACGGGATCGACCTCGACCAGCCGCTGCACGACACCACCGCGGTGCTCGACGAACTGGAGGACGTCTACCTCCGGGACGCGATCTACTTCCACCACCCCCGCTACCTGGCCCACCTCAACTGCCCGGTCGTCATCCCGGCCGTGCTCGGCGAGGCCGTCCTGTCCGCCGTCAACTCCTCCCTCGACACCTGGGACCAGTCGGCCGGCGGCACGCTCATCGAGCGGAAACTGATCGACTGGACGACCGACCGCATCGGCCTCGGCCCGGCCGCCGACGGCGTGTTCACCTCCGGCGGCACCCAGTCCAACCTCCAGGCGCTGCTGCTCGCCCGCGAGGAAGCGAAGAGCGACTCCCTGGCGAAACTGCGCATCTTCGCCTCCGAGGTCAGCCACTTCAGCGTGAAGAAGTCCGCGAAGCTGCTCGGCCTCGGCCAGGACGCCGTGGTCTCCCTGCCCGTCGACCACGACAAGCGCCTGCAGACCGTCGCGCTCGCCCGCGAACTGGAGCGCTGCGCCAAGGACGGCCTCGTCCCCATGGCCGTCGTCGCCACCGCAGGCACCACCGACTTCGGCTCCATCGACCCGCTGCCCGAGATCGCCGAGCTGTGCGAGCAGTACGGCACCTGGATGCACGTCGACGCCGCCTACGGCTGCGGTCTGCTCGCCTCCCTGAAGCACCGGGACCGCATCAGCGGCATCGAGCGCGCCGACTCGGTCACCGTCGACTACCACAAGTCCTTCTTCCAGCCGGTGAGTTCCTCGGCCGTGCTGGTGCGGGACGCAGCCACGCTCCGCCACGCCACCTACCACGCCGAGTACCTCAACCCGCGCCGCATGGTGGAGGAGCGCATCCCCAACCAGGTGGACAAGTCCCTGCAGACCACCCGCCGCTTCGACGCCCTCAAGCTGTGGATGACCCTGCGGACCATGGGTGCCGACGGCATCGGGCAGCTCTTCGACGAGGTGTGCGACCTGGCCCGGGAGGGCTGGAAGCTGATCGCCGCCGACCCGCGCTTCGACGTCGTCGTGGAGCCGAGCCTGTCCACGCTGGTCTTCCGCTACATCCCGGCGGCCGTCACCGACCCCGCCGAGATCGACCGCGCCAACCTCTACGCCCGCAAGGCCCTCTTCGCCTCCGGTGACGCCATCGTCGCGGGCACCAAGGTCGGCGGCCGTCACTACCTGAAGTTCACCCTGCTCAACCCCGAGACGCAGGCGTCCGACATCGCCGCCGTCCTCGATCTGATCGCCGGCCACGCCGAGCAGTACCTGGGAGAGTCCCTTGACCGCGCGTCCTGAAAACCCGGCCCCTTTTCCTGCGACTCATGACTTCGTGGGGATCGGGCTCGGCCCCTTCAACCTCGGCCTGGCCTGCCTGACCGAGCCGATCGACGAACTCGACGGCGTCTTCCTGGAGTCCAAGCCCGACTTCGAGTGGCACGCGGGCATGTTCCTGGACGGCGCCCACCTCCAGACCCCGTTCATGTCGGACCTGGTCACCCTCGCCGACCCGACGTCCCCGTACTCCTTCCTGAGCTACCTGAAGGAGAAGGGCCGGCTCTACTCGTTCTACATCCGCGAGAACTTCTACCCGCTGCGTGTCGAGTACGACGACTACTGCCGCTGGGCCGCGGGCAAACTGAGCAGCATCCGCTTCGGCACGACCGTCACCGAGGTCACGTACGAGGACGAGCTCTACGTCGTGCAAACCACCGCCGGCGACACCTACCGGGCCCGTCACCTCGTCCTCGGCACCGGCACCCCGCCCCACATACCCGAGGCCTGCCAGGGCCTGGGCGGCGACTTCCTGCACAACTCCCGCTACCTGGACAGCAAGGCGGAGCTCCAGAAGAAGGACTCGATCACGCTGGTCGGCTCGGGCCAGTCGGCCGCCGAGATCTACTACGACCTGCTCAGCGAGATCGACGTCCACGGCTACCGGCTGAACTGGGTGACCCGCTCGCCGCGGTTCTTCCCGCTGGAGTACACCAAGCTCACGCTGGAGATGACGTCCCCCGAGTACGTCGACTACTTCCGCGAGCTGCCGGAGGCCACCCGCTACCGCCTCACGGCCGAGCAGAAGGGCCTGTTCAAGGGCATCGACGGCGACCTCATCAACGAGATCTTCGACCTGCTCTACCAGAAGAACCTCGGCGGCCCCGTCCCCACCCGGCTGCTCACCAACTCCGCCCTGACCAGCGCGCGCTACGAGAACGGCACGTACACGCTCGGCTTCCGCCAGGAGGAGCAGGGCAAGGAGTTCGAGCTGGACTCCCAGGGCCTGGTCCTGGCCACCGGCTACAAGTACGCCGAGCCGGAATTCCTCGCCCCGGTCAAGGACCGCCTGGTCTACGACTCCCACGGCAACTTCGACGTCGCCCGCAACTATGCGATCGACGTCACCGGCCGGGGGATCTTCCTCCAGAACGCCGGCGTGCACACGCACAGCATCACCAGCCCGGACCTGGGCATGGGTCCGTACCGGAACGCGTACATCATCCGCGAGCTGCTCGGCAGCGAGTACTACCCGGTGGAGAAGACCATCGCGTTCCAGGAGTTCGCCGTATGAGCGCCACCACCGGCATCGGAACGCTCACCGTCCGCCCGCTCGACCCCCTGAAGGACGCCGGGCTGCTGCACTCCTGGGTCACCCACCCCAAGGCGGCCTACTGGATGATGCAGGACGCGAAACTCCAGGACGTCGAGCGCGAGTACATGCGGATCGCCGCGCACGAGCACCACCACGCCTACCTCGGCCTGCACGAGGGCCGCCCGGCGTTCCTGATGGAGAAGTACGACCCCCGGTACGTCGAGCTGGAAGGCCTGTACGACCCGGAGCCCGGCGACGTCGGCATGCACTTCCTGGTCGCGCCGACCGACCGGCCGATCCACGGTTTCACCAAGGCCGTCATCACCGCCGTGATGGACGAGCTGTTCGCCGACCCGCGCACCCGCCGGGTCGTGGTGGAGCCCGACGTGAGCAACAAGGCAGTACACGCGCTCAACGAGGCCGTCGGCTTCGTGCCCGAGCGTGAGATCGACAAGCCGGAGAAGCGCGCGCTGCTGAGCTTCTGCACGCGTGCACAGTTCCTGGCCGCCCGAGGAGTAGCCGTATGACCCTGTCCGACGCCGTAGCGCATCTGTCCCCCCACCGCTGGGCGCGGGCCAACCGCCTCCTGATCCGCAAAGCCCTCGCCGAATTCGCGCACGAGCGGCTGATCACCCCCGAGGAGGACGGCGAACAGTACGTCGTCCGCAGTGACGACGGCCTGACGAGCTACCGCTTCTCGGCCGCCCGCCGGGCCCTGGACCACTGGCAGGTGGACGCCGAGTCGATCACCCGCCACCGGGACGGCTCCGAACTCCCCCTCGCCGCACTGGACTTCTTCGTCGAACTGCGGAAATCCCTCGGCCTGAGCGACGACATCCTGCCGGTCTACCTGGAGGAGATCTCCTCCACTCTCTCCGGCACCTGCTACAAGCTCACCAAGCCGGACATCACGGCGGCCGAACTCGCCCGCGGTGACTTCCAGGCCATCGAGACCGGTATGACCGAGGGCCACCCCTGCTTCGTCGCCAACAACGGGCGGCTCGGCTTCGGCATCCACGAGTACCTGTCGTACGCACCGGAGACGGCGAGCCCGGTCCGGCTGGTGTGGCTGGCCGCCCACCGGTCACGGGCCGCGTTCACGGCCGGGGTCGGCATCGAGTACGAGTCGTTCCTGCGTGAGGAGCTGGGCGCGGAGACGGTCGAGCGCTTCCACGGCGTCCTGCGCGACCAGGATCTCGACCCGGCCGACTACCTGCTCATCCCGGTGCACCCCTGGCAGTGGTGGAACAAGCTCAGCGTCACCTTCGCCGCCGAGGTGGCCCGCAGGCACCTGGTGTGCCTGGGCGAGGGCGACGACGAGTACCTGGCCCAGCAGTCCATCCGGACCTTCTTCAACCGGACCAGCCCCGAGAAGCACTACGTCAAAACCGCGCTGTCCGTCATCAACATGGGCTTCATGCGCGGTCTGTCGGCCGCCTACATGGAGGCCACCCCGGCGATCAACGACTGGCTGGCCCAGCTCATCGAGGGCGACCCGGTGCTGCGGTCGACGGGCCTGTCGATCATCCGGGAGCGGGCGGCCGTCGGCTACCGGCACCTGGAGTACGAGCAGGCGACCGACCGCTACTCGCCGTACCGCAAGATGCTCGCCGCGCTGTGGCGGGAGAGCCCGGTGCCGTCCCTGGAGGAGGGCGAGTCCCTGGCCACCATGGCGTCCCTGGTCCATGTCGACCGCCAGGGGGCGTCCGTCGCGGGCGCGCTGATCGAGCAGTCGGGCCTCGCCCCGAAGGAGTGGCTGCACCGCTACCTCCAGGCGTACTTCACGCCCCTGCTCCACAGTTTCTACGCCTACGACCTGGTGTTCATGCCGCACGGTGAGAACGTCATCCTCGTGCTGAAGGACGGGGTCGTGCAGCGGGCGATCTACAAGGACATCGCCGAGGAGATCGCGGTCATGGACCCGGAGGCGGTGCTGCCGCCGACGGTGGAGCGGCTGCGCGTGGAGGTCCCGGAGGACAAGAAACTCCTGTCGATCTTCACGGACGTCTTCGACTGCTTCTTCCGCTTCCTCGCGGCGAACCTCGCCACCGAGGGCATCCTGGAGGAGGACGACTTCTGGCGCACGGTCGCGGACGTCACCCGCGCCTACCAGGAGTCGAAGCCCGAACTGGCCGACAAGTTCAAGCAGTACGACATGTTCGCCCCCGAGTTCGCCCTCTCCTGCCTCAACCGCCTCCAACTCCGCGACAACGAACAGATGGTGGACCTGTCGGACCCGTCGGGCGCCCTCCAACTGGTGGGCACCCTGAGGAACCCCATAGCGGACCTCTGACCACCCCGAGCGGACGGGCACCCCGGAGTACGGTCCTCCGGGGTGCCCGTCGATACAGGGGCGCGGGGAACTGCGCACCTCTCAGGGGCGCGGGGAACTGCGCGACCAGCCCCCACGCACCAGCAGACGATTCACCGCCCGGCGGAGCCCCACGGCACTTGGGGCGACCTGTAGTAGTCGATCCCCAGGGCGTCCCACCGCTCAGCCTGCGCAGCAAGCCGCCCCTTGTACCGCTCCCAGTCATGCGAAGCCGCCGACGACCACCCCAATTCGGCGACACCGGGCAACCGTGGGAACGCCATGAACTCAATGTGCCCGGAGTTCTCGAGCGTCTCCGACCACATCGGCGCCTCGACACCCTTCACGGCCCCGCCCGACACCCCTGGCAGATAGGCACCGGGATCCCAGTCGTACGACCGCTGCACCTCGACGTACCCGGCCCAGGAGAGCCCCAGCGGCGTGTCCTTGGTGTACTTCATGTCGAGATACACCCGGTCGGCCGGGGACAGGATCACTCCCGTCCCGTTCTGCGCGGCCTTCGCGACCCGCTCCTTCTCCTCGGCGCTGGTGCCGTCGAGCCCCCAGTACTGCGCGAGAGCGCCGGGCGCCGGGGCCGCCCCGGTCAACTGGTGCCAGCCCACCACCGTCTTGCCGTACTTCGCGACGATCGGCTGCACCCGGTCCATGAACTTCACGTAGTCCTCATGGCTGGTGGAGTGCGCCTCGTCGCCCCCGATGTGGAGGTACCTGCCCGGCGTGAGCGCGGCGAGTTCCCGGATCACGTCGTCCACGAAGTCGTACGTGATCTCCTTGCCGACGCACAGCGAGCTGAAGCCGACCTCGGTGCCGGTGTAGAGCGGCGGTGCGACGCCGTCGCAGTTCAGGTCGGCGTACGAAGCCAGCGCCGCGTTGGTGTGGCCGGGCATGTCGATCTCGGGCACGACCTCCAGGTAGCGGGAGGCGGCGTACCGCACGATCTCCTTGTAGTCGGCCTTGGTGTAGAAGCCGCCGGGGCCGCCGCCGACCTCCGTGGAACCGCCGTGGGTGGCCAGGCGCGGCCAGGAGTCGATCGCGATGCGCCAGCCCTGGTCGTCGCTGAGGTGCAGATGCAGCTTGTTGATCTTGTAGAGGGCCAGCTGGTCGATGTAGCGCTTGACCTGGTCGACGGTGAAGAAGTGCCGGGAGACGTCGAGCATCGCGCCGCGCCAGCCGTAGCGCGGGGTGTCCTTGATCGTGCCGCCCGCGACCAGCCACGGGCCGGGCCGGACGGAGTCCTTCTCGACGGCCGCGGGGAGGAGCTGGCGCAGTGTCTGCACGCCGTGGAAGAGGCCGGCGGGCCGGGCGGCGGTGATGGTGACGCCGTGGCGGCCGCTGTCGAGCCGGTAGCCCTCTACGCCGAACGGGCCCTCGGCCAGGCGCAGTCGGATGCCCCCGGCGCCTTGGGCGGTGACGGGGAGGTGGTAGCCGGTCGAGGGGCGCAGGATCTTCGCGAGGTACTCGCCGACGCGCCGGGTCTCCCGGGATCCGTCGACGCGGATGTGGGTGCCGCGGGTGATCCGGTACGGGGACCCGCCCGGGGCGACCGAGGCGGGCGCGGGGATCACCCGGTCGAGCGGGGTGGGCGATGCCGCCGGTGCGGGAGCGGCCCCGGTCACCGAGGCGGTCATCGCGACCAGCAGCAGGGAACCGAGCAGGCGGAGCGTTCTGCGGTGCTGTCTCACACGGCCATCTCTCACAAGCATGTCCCTTCACGAGCCGTTGAGCTCCAAGAGGTCTGGACCACTCTCTCCTGAGACGGGTGGAACAATCCACCGCATGGCGGAAATCATCCAGAAGGACGGCACGTGGGCCTTCGACGGGGACGCGCTGCGGCTGACTCCCGGACGGGACAAGAACGTCAGCCTGCTGCGCAAGGAGCTGGGTGAACTGGTCGTGCCGCTGCGGGCGCTGGCCGGTGTCTCCCTGGAGCAGGGCAAGAAGGCGGGGCGGCTCAGGCTCCGGCTGCGCGACGGCGCCGACCCGCTGCTGCACGCCACCGGCGGCCGGCTCACCGAGCCCCACGACCCGTACCAGCTGATCGTGGAGTCCGACCGCTACGGCGTCGCCGAGTACTTCGTGGACGAGGTCCGCAGCGCCCTGCTCCTCGACCAGGTCCCCGCCGGGCCGGTCGACGCGTACCTGCTGCCGGGCCCCTCCGTCCCCCTGTCGGTCTCCGCCGGGGACGGCACCGCCGGTTTCGACGGCGAGCGCATACGCCTGGAGTGGAACTGGAAGACCGAGGACGCCAAGGCCGCCGCCGGCGCCCGCACGCTCGCGCTCGCCGACATCACGGGCGTGGAGTGGCACCCGGCGGCCGGTCTGGAGAACGGCCACCTGCGCTTCACCGTGCGGCACGCGCCCACCAAGACCCCGCCCAAGTACGACCCCAACGCCGTGGAGCTGTGGGGCTTCAAGAAGGACCCGCTGATGGCGCTGGTCGCTGCGGCGGTCCAGGCCAGGCTTCCGCACCCGGCCCGGGCCGCCGCCACCGACCCGGTGGACGCGCGCCCGGAGTTGCCTTCCGCTCCGGTCACGGCCTCCGAGGACGATCACGACGCCCTGCTGCGCCGCCTGCGCGAGCTCGGTGAACTGCACCGCTCGGGTGTGCTGACGGACGAGGAGTTCGCCCTCGCCAAGCAGGCGGTCCTCAAGCGGATGTAGGAAGGGAGCACGGCACCGCCTCTGACCATCGTGCGCCGGGAGAACCTGGCGCGCAGGTACTCGTGCTGCTCGGTCATGCTCATGCGCTCGGCGAGCCTCTCGGGTACGCCCGACGAGGCGTGACTGGAGCCCCCCGCAGGAGTCTGCCCGAAATCGGGCAGAATTCTTGCGAAAGCGTCGCCGGTACTCCAGGATCTAGCGAGTGCACGACGAACTCGTTGATCATCTGACGCGGTCCACCGCCCTCGGCCGGGGCGAGGCGCTGCGTGTGATCCAGGACGTGCTCGCCTACTTCGACGAGACGACCGAGGAATACGTCCGTCGCCGCCACCGCGAGCTCCAGGCCCAGGGCCTGGTCAACGCGGCGATCTTCGAACGGATCGAGGCGGACCTCAAATACCGCGCGGTGGCCCCGCCGGAGCTCTCACTCCGGCAGCTGCGGCGCATCGTCTACGGCTAGGAATACGTATATATGTGCGGAATCGTCGGTTACATCGGGAAGCGTGACGTCGCGCCCCTCCTCCTGGAGGGCCTCCAGCGGCTGGAGTACCGCGGCTACGACTCCGCGGGCATCGTCGTCACGTCCCCGAAGACGTCCGGCCTGAAGATGGTCAAGGCCAAGGGCCGCGTGCGCGACCTGGAGGCCAAGGTCCCGGCCCGCTTCAAGGGCACGACCGGCATCGCCCACACCCGCTGGGCCACCCACGGCGCCCCGTCGGACGTCAACGCCCACCCGCACATGTCGGCCGACAACAAGGTCGCCGTCGTGCACAACGGCATCATCGACAACGCCTCCGACCTGCGCCGCAAGCTGGAAGCGGACGGCGTCGAGTTCCTCTCCGAGACCGACACCGAGGTCCTCACCCACCTCGTCGCCCGCTCGCAGGCGCCCAAGCTGGAGGACAAGGTCCGCGAGAGCCTCCGGCTCGTCGAGGGCACGTACGGCATCGCCGTCATGCACGCCGACTTCCCCGACCGGATCGTCGTCGCCCGCAACGGCTCCCCGGTCGTCCTCGGCATCGGCGAGAAGGAGATGTTCGTCGCCTCCGACATCGCCGCGCTGGTCGCCCACACGCGCCAGGTCGTGACCCTCGACGACGGCGAGATGGCCACCCTCAAGGCCGACGACTTCCGCACGTACACCACCGAGGGCACCCGCACCACGGCGGAGCCCACCACGGTCGAGTGGGAGGCCGCCTCCTACGACATGGGCGGCCACGACACGTACATGCACAAGGAGATCCACGAGCAGGCCGACGCCGTGGACCGCGTGCTGCGCGGCCGCATCGACGACCGCTTCTCCACCGTGCACCTGGGCGGCCTGAACCTGGACGCCCGCGAGGCCCGGCGGATCCGCCGCGTGAAGATCCTCGGCTGCGGCACCTCCTACCACGCGGGCATGATCGGCGCCCAGATGATCGAGCAGCTGGCCCGCATCCCCGCCGACGCCGAGCCGGCCTCGGAGTTCCGCTACCGCAACGCGGTCGTCGACCCCGACACCCTCTACGTCGCCGTCTCCCAGTCCGGCGAGACCTACGACGTGCTGGCCGCCGTGCAGGAGCTCAAGCGCAAGGGCGCCCGCGTCCTGGGCGTGGTGAACGTCGTCGGCTCCGCGATCGCCCGTGAGGCGGACGGCGGCATCTACGTCCACGCCGGCCCCGAGGTCTGCGTCGTCTCCACCAAGTGCTTCACCAACACCACGGTGGCCTTCGCCCTGCTCGCCCTCCACCTCGGCCGCACCCGCGACCTGTCGGTCCGGGACGGCAAGCGGATCATCGAGGGTCTGCGCAAGCTGCCCGCGCAGATCGCCGAGATCATGGAGCGGGAGGACGACGTCAAGAAGCTGGCCCTGCAGTTCGCCGAGGCCCGCTCGATGCTCTTCATCGGCCGTGTCCGGGGCTACCCGGTGGCCCGCGAGGCCTCCCTGAAGCTCAAGGAGATCTCTTACATCCACGCCGAGGCCTACCCCGCCTCGGAGCTCAAGCACGGCCCGCTGGCCCTGATCGAGCCGGCCCTCCCGACGGTCGCGATCGTCCCCGACGACGACCTCCTGGAGAAGAACCGCGCCGCCATGGAGGAGATCAAGGCCCGCAGCGGCCGGATCCTCGCGGTGGCCCACCAGCCCCAGGAGAAGGCCGACGAGACGATCGTCGTCCCGAAGAACGAGGACGAGCTGGACCCGATCCTGATGGGCATCCCCCTCCAGCTCCTCGCGTACCACACCGCTCTGGCGCTCGGCCGTGACATCGACAAGCCCCGCAACCTCGCCAAGTCGGTGACGGTGGAGTAGTCGCCCTTCTTTTCTCGGGGGCGTGGGGAACTGCGCGAGCAACCACAACGCACCCGCACAGACCGGCGAAAGAGGACGGACCCCCCACGTGCTGCCACCCTGCACGGGGGGGTCCGTTTCATCGCCGGGAAGCCGCCCAACTCCCCAGCCGGCGCAGCTAACCGGTGGCCGTCACGCCCCGGCCCGCAGCGCGTCGCGGAATCGCCGTGGGCCAGTGGGCCAACGCCGCGGTCGCCGCGTACCAGGCCACCACCCCCGCGGCGACGGCGAACCAGCCGCCCACCTTCACGAGCCCGTCGTTGCCGGCGAAACTCGCGATCGCCATGAGCAACAGGGCGACGAAGAACAGCCCGTACATGCCCTGCCCGAGCTGGTCCCCGCCCGCGAGCGTCAGGGACAGCGCGACGAGGGCGAACAACAGCAGGAACAGCCCGGCCTCGTTGCCGGAGGCACTGTCGGACACGGCCCACGTGAACCACAGCGCCCCGAGCACCGAGAACGCCGTACCCCCGACGGAGTCACCCTCGCGCAGGGCCACCAGCCCCGCGACGAAGAGCGCGACTCCGCCCACGTACTGGGCGATTGACACGGCGTCAGTGGCTGACACACCGTCGATCACGGCGGTGTGCCCCAGCCCGAAGGCCAACAGGGTGATTCCGAGGGCGAGTCGACCGGCCACGGTCGTGATTCCGCTTCCCGCGGAGACGTCTTTGTCCACGGCGGGCTCCCTTCGTGCATGTGCAGTTGTACGGTGTCCCGTATATGCCCTTCACAAGGGCACAAACACCTCTACGCGTGAGTAGATTTACGCGCTGCACAAGGGAGTTACCGCTCGGGGTACGTCAGGGAATGACGATGACCGGCCGCTGCGCCCGCTTGGCGAGCCGCCCCGCGACCGAGCCGAAGATGCGCCCCACGAGGCCGTGGGTGGAGCCGACGACGATCGCGTCGGCCTCGTACTCCCGGCCGACCTCTTCGAGTTCGTGGCAGATGTCACCGCCGCGCTCGACCAGGATCCAGGGCACCTCGGCGAGGTAGTCCGCACAGGCCAGTTCCAGACCGAGCACCTCGGTGCGGTGGTCCGGCACGTCCACGAACACGGGCGGCTCGCAGCCGGCCCACACCGTGGTCGGCAGCCGGTTGGCGACGTGCACGATGATCAGGCCCGACCCGGAGCGATGGGCCATGCCGATCGCGTACGCCAGGGCGCGCTCGCTGGATGTGGAGCCGTCGAAGCCGACGACGACCCCGTGCTTGAAGGCGGGGTCGCAGGAGTGGCGTGGCTCTTCCGCCGCCAGGGGCTCGGCCGCCGTGGGATCGGCGACGGGCCGCTTGCGGTCCGCGGGTTCGAAGAATTCGTGACCGGCCATGGCTGTCTCGGCGTTGTGATCCTTATACGGGGGACAACGGTGTGCGGCGGAGCTGTGTCCGGGAATGGTCTTCCCACCCCCATACCCTCAAGGGTACGGCGGCACGCCTCCTTAGCCCAGATCCCGCTCACGGTGCGTGCGGGTTCCAGGGAGCATGCACGAGGCACCGCCCGTAACGCAATGGTTGCTGCCCTGTACAGGCGGTTTGCACGGGATTCAATGACCGCGGAGGTGATCGGGACGGCCAGTGACCGACGCCGCCGCCACGCGTTGAACCCCGAGAGTCACGCCACAGGGAGCACGCATGTCCGGACCCCGCCCCGCCACCGAGGCGGACCGCGCGGCCCCGCCGCCGCGGGACACCGCGACGGATGTGGTTCGCTGGGCCGCCTTCAGCTGCCTGCTCGTCCCGGTGGTGCTCCTCGGCTACGGCGCCTCTCTGGCCGGCGCCGCCGGCACGGCCCTCGGGCTCGCGGCCGTCACGGGCGCCTGCCGGGTCCTGCTGCGCCAGTCCGAGCGGGGCGCGACCCGGCTCGCGGCGGAGGACCGGGCACCCCACCGGGGCCGGCACCACCGCACCGGAACCGGGTCCCACCGTGGCGGACGGCACACCGGAGGAGATACACCGGTCGGCTGACCGGTTTCCGCGCACGCGCGCGTCACTTTTCAGCCAACTTCACGCCCCCGTGCATCCCCCGCTCCCCCCACCCCCCAGACCCCGTTCGACCTGCACGGAAAGGGCCTCAGGGGGTCTGCGCACCCTACGTGGATTGGCCACTGCGACAAGGCGCACTTCCCTGCTCGCCCCATGAGTGCAACGCTTCGTGATCGAATGCTTCACGCCAAGTTGCCAAGTCGACAATGTGCCGAGTGCCGAACCGGCCACTTCGGCGCGACGGGACACAGTAGATTCGATCTTGACTGTCTACGGCGGGGGACTCGTGCAGGACCGAGGGGAAACGTGCAGGAGCGACACAACCGAGGAGCCGCGACCACCGAGGGGGGCTTAGCAGTATGAGCCACGACTCCACTGCCGCGCCGGAAGCCGCGGCCCGGAAACTTTCCGGGCGACGCCGCAAGGAGATCGTCGCGGTGCTGCTGTTCAGCGGCGGCCCCATCTTCGAGAGTTCCATACCGCTGTCGGTGTTCGGGGTTGACCGCCAGGACGCCGGCGTACCGCGCTACCGACTGCTGGTGTGCGGGGGCGAGGACGGTCCGCTACGGACCACCGGGGGACTCGAACTCACCGCACCACACGGCCTGGAAGCGATCTCGCGCGCGGGCACGGTCGTCGTACCGGCCTGGCGTTCGATCACTTCTCCGCCACCGGAAGAGGCGCTCGACGCGCTGCGCCGCGCCCACGAGGAGGGCGCCCGCATCGTAGGGCTGTGCACCGGCGCCTTCGTCCTCGCGGCGGCGGGCCTGCTGGACGGCCGCCCCGCGACGACACACTGGATGTACGCACCGACGCTGGCCAAGCGCTACCCGTCGGTGCACGTGGACCCGCGCGAGCTGTTCGTCGACGACGGCGACGTCCTGACGTCGGCGGGCACGGCCGCGGGCATCGACCTGTGCCTGCACATCGTGCGCACGGACCACGGCAACGAGGCGGCCGGGGCCCTGGCCAGGCGGCTCGTCGTGCCGCCGCGCCGCAGCGGCGGGCAGGAGCGCTACCTCGACAGGTCTTTACCGGAGGAGATCGGCGCCGACCCGCTCGCCGAGGTCGTCGCCTGGGCGCTGGAGCACCTCCACGAACAGTTCGACGTGGAGACGCTGGCGGCGCGCGCGTACATGAGCCGCCGTACCTTCGACCGCCGCTTCCGCTCGCTGACCGGGAGCGCTCCGCTGCAGTGGCTGATCACCCAGCGGGTCCTCCAGGCGCAGCGCCTGCTGGAGACGTCGGACTACTCGGTGGACGAGGTGGCGGGGCGCTGCGGCTTCCGGTCGCCGGTGGCCCTGCGCGGGCACTTCCGCCGCCAACTGGGCTCGTCCCCGGCCGCGTACCGGGCCGCCTACCGCGCCCGGCGCCCGCAGGGCGAGCGGCCCCAGGACACCGAGAGCGCTCCGGGCGGCCCCGGGTCCGGCATGCCGGGCCATCCGGGCCACGCCGGGCACCCGGGCCAGCCCGGCCAGGCACCGACGCCGCTCCACCCGGAGCACCCGGTGCCGCTGCAGTCCCGCCGTACGGCGGCGAGCGCCGTCGGCCAGTCGCCGGCCCTGTCGGCGAGCCTGCCCGGGCAGCGCAGCGCGCCCTGATCGAGTGCCCGGGGCCCGCGAGGAGCACGTCTCCTCGCGGGCCCCTTCGGCTTTCCCGGCACGGGCGGCCCGGCCGGTGGCGGCGGGCCGTAAGGTTAGACACATGAACGATCGCATGGTGTGGATCGACTGCGAGATGACCGGCCTCTCGCTGTCGGACGACGCGCTCATCGAGGTGGCCGCCCTCGTGACCGACTCCGAGCTGAACGTGCTCGGCGAGGGCGTGGACATCGTCATCCGGCCGCCGGAGCAGTCGCTGGAGACGATGCCGGACGTGGTGCGTCAGATGCACACCGCCTCCGGGCTGCTCGAAGAGCTGGCCGCCGGGACCACCCTGAAGGACGCCGAGGACCAGGTCCTGACGTACGTGAGGGAGTTCGTCAAGGAGCCGGGCAAGGCGCCGCTGTGCGGGAACTCCGTCGGCACGGACCGCGGCTTCCTGCTGCGCGACATGCCGGCCCTGGAGAACTACCTCCACTACCGGATCGTCGACGTTTCGTCGGTCAAGGAGCTGGCGCGCCGCTGGTACCCGCGGGCGTACTTCAACAGCCCGCAGAAGAACGGCAACCACCGTGCGCTCGCCGACATCCGCGAGTCGATCGCGGAGCTGCGGTACTACCGCGAGGCCGTGTTCGTCCCGCAGCCCGGGCCCGACTCGGACACCGCGCGGACGATCGCGGCGAAGCACGTTCTGCCTGCTCAGTAGCGGGACGAGGGCCCGTCGGGGGCGGCGCGGCGAAAGCCGGGCGCGAGCACCCCTTCGGACCCTGTACACTTTTTCTCGGCCGGTCAGGGAAGTCACTGACCTCCAAGCCGGTCATGGTGGGTGTAGCTCAGCTGGTAGAGCACCTGGTTGTGGTCCAGGATGCCGCGGGTTCAAGTCCCGTCACTCACCCTGAGTAATCAGCCGGTGGCTTCGTGAAGAAGCCACCGGCTGAAGCTTTTTGCGCGCCTCTCCGGGGCGGCGCGGCAGGCTGGCTACCGTCGGCGGCATGGACGGTCGACGCCCGGGATGGCGCGCGTGTGTGCTCAGCGGGGCGGTGTTCGCCGTCTGCATGGCCGGCACCACACTGCCGACGCCTCTCTACCCCCTCTACCAGGACGAGTTCGGCTTCTCCGAGCTGACGGTCACCGTGGTGTACGCCCTCTACGCCTTCGCCGTGATCGGTGTGCTGCTGCTGGTCGGCAACGCCTCGGACGCCGTGGGCAGGCGCCCGGTGCTGCTGTGCGGCCTGGGCTTCGCGGCGCTGAGCGCCGTCTGTTTCCTGTGCGCCACCGGCCTCGGCTGGCTCTACGCGGGGCGGCTGCTGTCGGGGCTGTCCGCCGGGCTGTTCACCGGCGCCGCCACGGCGTACGTGATGGAGCTGGCGCCCGAGGGCGGCGCCTCCCGGGCCACTTTCGTGGCGACGGCCGCCAACATGGGCGGGCTGGGCTGCGGTCCCCTGCTCTCCGGGCTGCTCGCGCAGTACGCCGCATGGCCGCTGTACCTGCCGTTCGTCACCCATCTCGCCCTGGTGGCCGCCTCGGCCGCGGTGCTGCTGCGGCTCGCGGAGACGGTGAGGGAGCGGCAGCCGCTGCGCACCGTGCGCCCGCAGCGGCCCGCACTGCCCCCGCAGGTACGCGCGGTGTTCGGCCCCGCCGCCACCGCCTCCTTCGTCGGGTTCGCCCTGTTCGGGGTGTTCACCTCGGTCAGCCCGGCCTTCCTCGCGGAGTCCCTGCACGTGGACGACCACGCCGTGAGCGGGCTGATCGTCGCGCTGGCCTTCTTCTCCTCGACGGCCGGGCAGCTGGCGGTCGGCCGGGTCGGCGTACGGCGCTCCCTGCCGTTGGGCTGCGCCGGGCTCCTCGCCGGTCTTGCGCTGCTCGCCGGCGCCCTGCGGTGGGACCAGATGTCCCTGCTGATCGCCAGCGCGCTCGTCGGCGGAGTCGGCCAGGGGCTGGCGTTCCGCGGTGCCCTCGCCGACGTGGCCGCGGCCTCCCCCGAACACCGGCGCGCGGCCGTGATCTCGACCCTGTTCGTCGTCGCCTACACGGGCATCTCCGTGCCCGTGATCGGCGTCGGTCTCCTGACCGGTCCGATCGGCCTGGAGGGCGCGGGGCTGGTGTTCATCGCCTGCATGGCCGTCCTGGTCGTGACGGCGGCGGTGTATCTGCTGCGGCGGCCGGAACCGGCTCGGGTCTGAGCGCGTGCGATCGTGGGCCCATGCGTGAGCCGGTGGAACGGGTCGACGGGCAGGACCGGGTGCTCGGGGTGGTCGACCGGGACGAGGCGATCCGCAACGGCTGGCCGCACCGGATCGCGACGACGGTCTGCCGGGACGCGCGGGGACGGGTGCTGGTGCATCGCAGGCCGGAGCACGTTTCGCGGTTCCCCGGGCACTACGACTGGCTGATCGGCGGGGCCGTCGAGGTCGGCGAGTCGTACGAGGAGGCGGCGGCCCGGGAGCTGACCGAGGAACTGGGCGTCCGGGCTCGGGTGCGGTTCGTCTACAAGTTCCTCTGCCGAGGAGCGATCAGCCCCTACTGGCTCGGGGTGCACGAGGCCGTCGTCTCCGAGCCCCTCACCCCCGACCCGTCCGCGATCGCCTGGCACGGCTGGATCGGCGAGGCGGAGCTCGGGGAGGCACTCCGGACGAGGCTGTTCGTGCCCGACGGAGTGGAGGCCCTGCGGCGCCACCCCGGCCTCAGCTCACCGACCGCCGCCACGCGGCAGCCAACTCCGCCACCCCGGTGAATCGTTCGGCCGGGTCGGCCCGCACGGCCCGGTCCACCACGGCCAGTTGCTCCGCCGTGCCCCGCCAGGCGCGTTCCTCGTCGCCCGCGTCCAGGAGGAGGCGGATGGCGCGGCCCAGGGCGTGGACCGTCGTACGGCCGTCGATGCGGGAGCCGCGCCGCCGTTCCTCCGGCGCCATGAAGCGGCGCGAGCCCGGCAGGCGGTCCGCCTCCAGGGTGAACGGGCCCGGGCGGTACTCGTCGAGGTCGATCAGCCGGAGGTCACCGGCGTCGAAGTCGTAGAGGAACACCCCGTCGTAGAGGTCGACGGCGACGAACCCCGCCGCCTCCACCGCGAGGTGGGCGTCCAGGAGCCGGTCGACGGCGCGCAGGACCGGGGCTACGGGCTGGGCTCGGAAGCGGGCCAGGGGATGGTCCGGGTGTGCGCGGCCGCCGTGGCGGCGCAGGGTCGGGTGGTAGAGGACCTCGCCGGGGCACCAGGGCATCACGACCGCCGGCCCGCCGGAGCGGGCGGCGAGGCGGTGGAGCTGGGGGACGATCGCCGGGTGGCGTACCGCGCGGTGGAAGGTCCAGGCGCGGTCGAGCGATCGCCGGGCCGCGGCGGTCGTCGCCTCCTTCACGAACCAGCGTTCGCCGTTCGCCGGCCGGACCCCGTACGACACGCAGCCCGAGTCCTGCTCGCGGAAGGCGCGGAACACCTCACCCACCGTCCGCAGGTACGGCTCGGTCCGGGGCACCTCGGTGGCGTCGAGGAGCGGGTGGTGCGTCACGACGACGACCGGGACACCAGCTCCGTGGCCAGGACCATCTGCCGGCGCTCCAAGCCCCGGGAGGCGAGCGGGCGGCGGTCGGCGACCTCGGTGAGGAGGAGGTCTATCATCCGGCGGCCCATCTCCTCGATCGGCTGGCGGACACTGGTCAGCGGCGGTTCCATGTGGCGGGCGATGGCGGAGTCGTCGTAGCCGACGAGCGCCACGTCCTGAGGGATGCGGCGGCCCGCGTCGAGCAGCGCCCGGCGGGCGCCGGCCGCGGTGACGTCGGAGGCGGCGAAGACCGCGTCGATGTCGGGGTGGCGCTCCAGCAGGGCCACCATCGCCCGGTACCCGCCCTCCTCGGTGAAGTCCCCCGCCTCGATCAGCCCTTCGTCCACCCCGTGGCCGGCGTCGCTCATGGCCTCGCGGTAGCCGTCGACACGGCGCTGGGCGCCGTAGACGTCGAGGCGGCCGGTGATGTGTGCCACCCGGGTCCGGCCCCGGGACAGCAGGTGCTCGACGGCCTGGCGGGCGCCGCCGTAGTTGTCCGAGTCGACCGACGGCAGGGTCTCCGCCGACGAACGCGGGCCGCTGATCACCGCCGGGATCTCCAGCTGGGCCAGCAGGTCGGGCAGCGGGTCGTCCGCGTGCACCGAGACCAGCAGGACGCCGTCCACGCGGTGGGCCGCCAGGTACTGGGCGAGGCGGGCGCGTTCGCGCTCGTTGCCCGCGAAGATCAGCAGCAGCTGCATCTCCGTGTCGGCCAGCGCGGCCCCGACGCCCTTCAGCATGTCCGAGAAGTACGGCTCCGCGAAGAACCGGGTCTCCGGCTCGGGCACGACCAGCGCGATCGCGTCCGTGCGGTTGGCGGCCAGCGCGCGGGCCGCGGTGTTGGGGACGTAGCCGAGCTCCGCGACCGCCGCCTCGACGGCCGCGCGGGTCGCGTCGCTGACCCGGGGCGAGCCGTTGATCACCCGCGAGACGGTGCCGCGGCCGACACCGGCGCGCGCCGCCACCTCTTCGAGGGTGGGCCGGCCACCACTTCGGCCCCGCGCTCCGTGGGTTGCCATGGGCTCCGCCTTCCCGTCCACGCCCGCACTCTGCGACTGGCCTGGAATTTAACAGGCTCGTCAGCCCTGTGATTGCCGCCGAGGGCTCACCGCCCCCCGGCCTTCCGCTTCGGTCGGGAAAGCCGGTACGACCGGTGCCCGGATCGGCTTGATATCACTTGCCCGGGCCTCAACCGAGCCCGGCCCGGGTCCAGTTAACAGCCCGATAACTGAACGCATCTCTCCCTGTCCGGTCCCTTGACACCCCCGCCGCGACCGGGGACTCTTCAACACATCACTGGTGGGAGCGCTCCCACACTACCTGACACATACACAACCCGCACGTTCCCCGCCCGAGCCTTAAGCGCGTGAAAACGGTCCGACGATGCAGTTGGCCGGGGGGTCGGCACGTCAGGGCAACAGGAGGACGACATGCGAGCACGCATCCGAACCGCCCGCAAGGCGATGGTCGTCGCGGCCGTCGCGTCGCTGGGCGCCGGGCTGCTGGCCGGCTGTGCGGACGACGGCGGAGGCGACGGCTCCTCGTCGGGCGGCGGCAGCGGCGGCAGCGGCGGCAAGACCAAGATCACCCTGGGACTCTTCGGCACCTTCGGGTTCGAGGAGGCCGGCCTCTACAAGGAGTACGAGAAGCTCCACCCGGACGTCGACATCCAGCAGACGGTCGTCGAGCGGAACGAGAACTACTACCCCACGCTGGTCAACCACCTGACCACCAACAGCGGCCTGCAGGACATCCAGGGCGTCGAAGTCGGCAACATCGCCGAGATCGTCAAGACCCAGTCCGCCAAGCTCCTGGACCTCTCCAAGTACGGCAAGAAGGGCGACTACCTGGAGTGGAAGTGGCAGCAGGCCACCACCGAGGACGGTCAGACCGTCGGCCTGGGCACGGACGTCGGCCCGATGGCCATCTGCTACCGCAAGGACCTCTTCGAGAAGGCCGGTCTGCCCACCGACCGCGAGGAGGTCGGCAAGCTGTGGGCCGGTGACTGGAACAAGCTGGTCAAGGTCGGCGAGGACTACAAGAAGAAGGCGCCGGAGGGCACCACCTTCCTGGACTCCCCCGGCGGGCTGCTCCAGGCGATCCTCAGCAGCGAGAAGGACCGCTTCTACGACTCCTCCGGCAAGGTCATCTACAAGTCGAACCCGGCCGTGAAGGCCGCCTTCGACCTCACCGCCAAGGCGGCCGAGGACGGACTGATCGGAAACCAGACACAGTTCCAGCCCGCCTGGGACACCACGATCGCCAACAGCAAGTTCGCGGCGATGTCCTGCCCGCCGTGGATGCTCGGCTACATCAAGGGCAAGTCGAAGCCGGAGGCCAAGGGCAAGTGGGACGTGGCCGCGTCGCCGAAGTCCGGCAACTGGGGCGGTTCCTTCCTGACGGTTCCCAAGTCGGGCAAGAACGCCGAGGAGGCCGCGAAGCTGGCTGCCTGGCTGACCGCGCCCGAGCAGCAGGCCAAGCTGTTCGCCGTGCAGGGCAGCTTCCCGAGCACCCCGGCCGCCTACGAGTCGGACGCGGTGAAGAGCGCCAAGAACGAGATGACCGGTGACGCGCCGATCGGCACCATCTTCGCCGCGGCCGCCAAGAGCAGCCCGGTGCAGACGATCGGCCCGAAGGACCAGATCATCCAGCAGGGTCTGACGGACAACGGCGTCATCCTCGTCACCCAGGGCAAGTCGCCCAAGGAGGCGTGGGACACGGCCGTCAAGACCATCGACAACAACCTGGACCAGTGACCGGAATGGCAACCAGGCACGACACCGCCGCGCCCCCCGTGAAGGAGGGGGGCGCGGCCCCGGGCCGCCCGCCGGCCGACGCGGAGGCGGCAAGGAAGAAGCGCGCCCGGCTCTCCCGCCGCTGGCAGCGCGACATGCGCTGGAGCCCGTACGCGTTCGTCTCGCCCTTCTTCCTGCTCTTCCTCGCGTTCGGCCTGTTCCCGCTGCTGTACACCGGCTGGGCCTCGCTGCACCAGGTGGAGCTGACGGCGCCCACGGACATGTCCTGGGTGGGCCTGCGCAACTACACCCGTATCTTCGACGACGACTTCTTCTGGAACGCGGCGAAGAACACCCTGACCATCGGCATCATCTCCACGGTTCCGCAGCTGCTGATGGCGATGGGCCTGGCGCACATCCTCAACTACAAGCTGCGCGGCTCCACGTTCTACCGCGTCGTCATGCTGGCCCCCTACGCCACGTCGATCGCCGCCGCCTCGCTGGTCTTCGTGCTGCTCTTCGGCCGCGACTACGGCATGATCAACTGGGCGCTGAACGCCGTCGGCATCGACCACGTCGACTGGCAGAACGACAAGTGGCCGTCCCAGATCGCCGTGTCCACCATCATCATCTGGCGCTGGACGGGCTACAACGCGCTGATCTACCTGGCCGCGATGCAGGCGATCCCTCAGGACCTGTACGAGTCGGCGGCACTGGACGGAGCCAGCCGCTGGCGGCAGTTCCTCCACGTCACGCTGCCCTCGCTGCGTCCGACGATCCTGTTCACGGTCGTGGTGTCGACCATCGGTGCCTCGCAGGTGTTCGGTGAGCCGCTGCTGTTCGACGCCAACAAGGGCGCCTCCGGCGGATCCCAGCACCAGTTCCAGACGCTCGGCCTGTACCTGTACGAGCAGGGCTGGATCAACCAGCACCTGGGCCGCGCCTCCGCCATCGCCTGGACGATGTTCCTGATCCTCATCGTGATCGGGATCGTCAACTACGTCATCTCGCGCCGGCTGCGCGCCAGTAGCTAAGGAGAACCGGCCGTGACGACGACCCTGACGAAACCCCCGGCCGACGCGGTCCCCGAGCCGCCGAAGCGGTCACGCGGCATGAAGGCCGCACGCGCGGGCGGGCAGCTGCACGCCGGCCCGGTGGCGTACGTCATCCTCGCCCTCTTCACCGTCATCTCGCTGTTCCCGCTGGTGTGGACGGCGATCGCCGCCTCGCGCGACAACCAGCGCCTGGCGCAGACTCCGCCGCCGTTCTGGTTCGGCTCCGGCCTCTTCGACAAGCTCGAAGTGGCCTGGACGGACGCCAATCTGGGCGAGGCGTTCCTCAACACCACCCTGGTGGCCGGCATTTCGTCGTTCACCATCGTGTTCCTGTCGACGATCGCCGGATTCGCCTTCGCCAAGCTGCGCTTCAAGGGCCGCGGTGCGGCGATGCTGATCGTGATCGGCACGATGATGGTGCCGCCGCAGCTCAGCATCATCCCGCTGTACATGATGGTCGCCAAGCTCGACTGGACGGACCAGCTCCAGGCGGTGATCTTCCCGTCCTTGGTGAGCGCGTTCGGTGTGTTCTTCATGCGGCAGTACCTGATCCAGGCGCTGCCGGACGAGATCATCGAGGCGGCCCGGGTGGACGGCGCGAGCAGCTGGCGCGTGGTGTGGCACGTGGTGTTCCCGACCGCGCGACCGGCGATGGCCGTCCTGGGCATGCTGATGTTCGTGCAGACCTGGAACGACTTCCTGTGGCCCTTCCTGGTCCTGACCCAGACCGGCAATCCGACCGTGCAGGTGGCGGTGGCGGGGCTGGGACGCGGCTACACCCCCGACCAGTCCCTGATCATGGCCGGCGCCCTGCTGGGCACACTGCCGCTGCTGATCGTCTTCGCGATCTTCGGCAAGCAGATCGTCGGCGGCATCATGCAGGGCGCCGTCAAGGGCTGAGCCCTGCTTTCCCAGGGGCCGAGCCACAGCCGCCTCGGCCCCTTTCCTCCCCTCCCCCTCCACTCGTCGGTCCATACGACCCCTTGGGAGCGCTTCCATGCCTGACTCCGAGAACCCGGCCACTGCGGTGACCTTCCCGCCCGCCTTCCTGTGGGGCGCGGCGACGTCCGCGTACCAGATCGAGGGCGCGGTGCGGGAGGACGGCCGTACGCCGTCGATCTGGGACACCTTCAGCCATACGCCGGGCAAGACGGCCGGTGGTGAGACCGGTGACATCGCTGTCGACCACTACCACCGCTACCGCGACGACGTGGCGCTGATGGCGGAGCTGGGCCTGGGCGCCTACCGCTTCTCCATCTCGTGGTCGCGGGTGCAGCCGACCGGCCGGGGCCCGGCCGTGCAGAAGGGCCTGGACTTCTACCGGCGGCTGGTGGACGAGCTGCTGTCCAAGGGCATCAAGCCGGCCGTCACCCTCTACCACTGGGACCTGCCGCAGGAGCTGGAGGACACGGGCGGCTGGCCGGAGCGTGACACGGCGTACCGGTTCGCGGAGTACGCGCAGATCGTCGGCGAGGCGCTGGGCGACCGGGTGGAGCAGTGGATCACGCTCAACGAGCCGTGGTGCAGCGCGTTCCTGGGGTATGCCTCCGGGGTGCACGCCCCGGGCCGTACGGACCCGGCGGCCTCGCTGCGTGCCGCGCACCATCTGAATCTGGCGCACGGGCTGGGCGCGTCTGCGCTGCGGTCGGTGATGCCGGCCCGCAACACGGTCGCGGTCAGCCTCAATTCCTCGGTGGTGCGGCCGCTTTCGCAGGACCCGGCGGATCTGGCGGCGGCCCGCAGGATCGACGACCTGGCCAACGGCGTGTTCCACGGACCGATGCTGCACGGCGCCTACCCGGAGTCCCTGTACGTGGCGACGGCGTCCCTCACGGACTGGGACTACGTCCTCGACGGCGACCTGGAGCTGATCAACCAGCCGCTGGACGCGCTGGGCCTCAACTACTACACGCCCGCGCTGGTCTCGGCGGCGGACGCGTCGGCGAAGGCGCCGCGCGCCGACGGCCACGGGGCGAGCGACCACTCGCCGTGGCCGGCCGCGGACGACGTCGCCTTCCACCAGACGCCCGGCGACCGCACCGAGATGGGCTGGACGATCGACCCGACCGGTCTGCACGAGCTGATCATGCGCTATACCCGGGAGGCACCGGGCCTGCCGCTGTACATCACGGAGAACGGCGCGGCCTACGACGACAAGATCGACTCCGACGGCCGGGTGCACGACCCGGAGCGGGTGGCCTACCTCCACGGCCATCTGTCGGCGGTCCGCAGGGCGATCGCCGACGGCGCGGACGTCCGCGGCTACTACCTGTGGTCCCTGATGGACAACTTCGAGTGGTCCTACGGCTACGGCAAGCGCTTCGGCGCGGTGTACGTGGACTACGCGACGCTGGAGCGCACGCCGAAGACGAGCGCCCGGTGGTACGGCCGGGCGGCGCGGACCGGGGCCCTGCCCGAGGTCGAGGCGGTCTGACCGACGGGGGAACGGGGCGCGGCACGATTAGGGGAGTGCCGCGCCCCACTCCGTCTCAGTGGTGGGTGCCCGACAGCAGGCGGCGGGTCGTCTCCACGCCCCACCGGTCCAGGGACAGCAGACGGTCGCTGGAAGCCATCAGGCCTCCGGTGGACTCCACATGGGCCGCCCACCGCTCACGGGTCTCGACCGCCGGGCGGGCCATCAGGCAGTCCGGGTCGTTGGTCCAGAGCCGGTTGTGCTGCCACTGGCGGGCCGCTCCCGTGAACTCGGCCGGGTCCTGGCCGGGTTGGCTGTAGTCGTCGGCTTCGGGGCGGCGGTGGGGTGCCGTGTCCGGGCTGACGCGCATGGCGTCGAACAGGCCGATGGAGGGGAGCATCGGGGCGCCGCAGCCCAGGAGGTAGGCGTCCTCGCCGATCGCCTCGCGGATCAGGGCGATGCCGGCCCGGTAGGCCGTGAGGGCGTCGGTGTCCGCGTGGCGTATGCCGTCCAGGGCGCCCGCATAGAGGAAGTCGGTCTTGAAGTAGTCGTAGCCCTCGGCGCGCAGGGTGGTGAAGACCTCGGTCAGGTACGCGGCCGCGTTCGGGTGGGTGGTGTCCAGGACGCGCAGGTCGTGGCCCCAGTTGCGGCCGGCGTGCGCGAAGCCGCCGGTGGTGTCGCGGACCAGCCAGTCGGGGTGCGCTGCGGCCAGGTCGCTCGCCGGGTCGACGAGGAACGGGGCCGTCCAGATGCCGGCGCGACGGCCGCGGGAGCGGATCTTCTCGGCGATCCCGGCGCGGGAGCGGAAGCGGCCGGAGAGGGTGAGCCAGTCGCCGAGGGCCCGCTGGTAGCCGTCGTCGATCTGGACGACGTCGACGGGCAGGTCGAGGGTGTCCATCGCACGGAGGTTCTCGTGGATGTCGTCCTCGGTGACGGCCGTGAAGTACTCGTACCAGGAGCACCAGACGGTCGGTGCCGGGCG
Organism: Streptomyces qaidamensis; assembly: GCF_001611795.1. NCBI lineage: Bacteria > Bacillati > Actinomycetota > Actinomycetes > Kitasatosporales > Streptomycetaceae > Streptomyces > Streptomyces qaidamensis. The sequence goes on from NZ_CP015098.1 coordinate 3,380,901, forward strand.
GGAGGCGTCGAGGCCGAGGCCCGCGGCCCAGTCGCCCAGGACCGACTGGACGTCCGGGCCGGTCCACTCCTTCACCGGGCCGTCGGCGCTGATCTCGGCGACCCGGCCGTCCCCGCAGACCAGCCGGATTGACGGCACCTTACGCGTCGGCTCGGCCGCCGCCCACAGCCGGACCGGTGAGCCGTCGCCGGGGTCGAGCGCGAGCAGGCCCTCGCCCTGGAAGGTGCCGGCGGGGACGGTGGCCCCGGGGCGGTAACAGACCGTGGCCCAGTTGGCGTTGGCTGGGCGGTGGGGCGCCGCGTCCAGGGCGTAGGCGCCGCTGGGGCTCCAGGACTGCCAGCCCTCCTCGTGGACGCTGGCCCTGTGCGGGTTGACCGGCACCGAAGCGACCGGGGTGAAGGGGTGGTGCACGGGGTTCTCTTTCGGGAAGCGGGCGTCAGCCCTTGTTGGCGCCGAGGGTGAGGCCGCTGACGAACTGACGCTGGAGCGCGAAGTAGACGATCAGGGTGGGGATCGCGGTGAGCAGGGCGCCGGCGGCGACCAGGTTGGGGTCGGTGAAGTACTGGCCGGAGAGGTTGTTCAGCGCCGAGGTGATCGGCATGTTCTCGCCGGTGGAGATGAGGACGATGGCCCAGAAGAAGTCGTTGTAGATCCAGATGGACAGCAGGGTGGCGAGGGCGGCCATCGCCGGCTTGCACAGCGGCAGCACGATCTGCCAGTACAGCCGCCAGACGGAGGCGCCGTCGACGAGGGCCGCCTCGGTCAGTTCGTGGGGCAGCGAGCGCATGTAGTTGCTCAGCACGAACGCGCAGAACCCGGACTGGAACGCCACGTGGATGAGCACCAGGCCGAGTGCTGAGTCGTACAGCTTGCCGCTCATGGTGATGCCGGGCAGGTCGATCAGCAGGTAGAGCCGGTACAGCGGGGTGATGATGACCTGCTGGGGCAGCAGGTTGCCGGCCGTGAACACCAGCAGCAGGAACAGGTTGACCCGGAAGTCGAAGCGGCTGACGTAGAAGGCGACCATCGACGACAGCAGCAGCGTCAGCAGCACGGCCGGGACCGCGATCAGCAGCGTGTTCCCGAAGTAGTGCAGCATGTCCGACTGCTGGAAGGCGTTGGTGAAGTTGTCGAAGGTGAGCTTGTCGGGCCAGGAGACGTAGCCCTTGGTGCTGGTCTCGGCGTACGGCCGCATCGCCGCGAACAGGGCCCACAGCAGGGGCGCGAGCCAGGCCAGGGCCGTGACGACGAGGAAGGTGTGCAGCAGGACCCGGGCGGGGCGGATCGGTGTGCGCTGTTTGCGCGGGGCGCTCAGGGTGCTCATGCGCGCCGCTCCTTCCGGAAGGTGGCGATCAGGTACCGGATGATCACCACGAGCGAGATCACCAGCAGGACGACGGCGATCGCGGAGCCGTATCCGATGCGGCTGGACTCGCCGATGATGTTGTTCGTCACCAGGATCGACAGCAGTTCGGTGCCCTGGGCGCCCTTGTTGAAGACGAAGACCAGGTCGAAGGCGCGCAGCGCCTCGATGATCGTGACGACCAGCACGACGGTGTTGGTGGGCCGCAGGGTCGGGAAGACGACGTTCTTGAACGTCTGCCACTCGTTGGCGCCGTCCAGGGCGGAGGCCTCGCGCAGGGCGGGATCGACGCTCTTCAGGCCGGCCAGGTAGAGGATCATCATGTATCCGGCGTGCCGCCAGGACGCGGCGATGAGCACGGCCCACAGGTTGAGGTCCGGGTCACCGATCCAGTCGATGTAGTGGCCGGGCTTGTTGGCGCCGATGATGCTGTTGATCAGGCCCGTGTCGGGGTTGTAGATCAGCTGCCAGACGAACCCGATGACCGCCAGCGACATCACGACCGGCAGGAAGAACGCGGTCTGGTAGACGCGGCTGAAGCGGATCTTCTTGTCCAGCTGCACGGCGAGGAACAGGCCGAAGGGCGTGGGCAGCACGATGAGCACCACGAACCAGATCACATTGTGCTCGACGGCGGGCCAGAACTGCGGGTTGCTGGTGAACAGCTCCCGGAAGTTCTGCAGTCCGACCCACTTGATGGAGTCGAAGCCGATGCCGTCCCAGGTGGTGAAGGCCAGCGCGATCGAGGCCAGCGCCGTCAGCCACACCAGGGCGACGTGCAGGATCGTGGGCACACCCGCCATCAGGCCGAGCGTGAGGCGGTCGCGGCGGGTGAGCAGCCGCCGGTGGCCGTGGGGCGCCTTGGCGGGCGCGGGTGTGGGGGCGGGCCCCGGAGCCGGCTGGGTGGCCGGCTCCGGAGCCTTCGCGGGGGTGGCAGTCATGTCGGATCCGAGTCGTCGAGTCTCCGTTCGGTCAGGAGGAGGCGAAGATCGTCTTCTTCTGGCGTTCGATCGACGAGAGGATGCTGTCGACGTTCTTGGGGTTGCGGACGAAGTTCTGCAGCGCGGGCTGCATCACCGTGGAGGTGAAGTCCGGGCGGGAGTCGCGGTCCATGAACTGCGTGAGGCTCTTCGCGCCGGAGATCATCTCGTACGCCTTCTTCTGCAGCGCGGTGTAGGAGGAGGTGTCGGCCTTGGTGGAGGCGGCCACCACGTTCGGGTCGGACTTCAGGTAGATCTGCTCGGCCTCGGGGGTGCCCAGGTACTCGAGGAGCTTGACGGCACCGTCGCGGTTCTTCGGGGCCTTGGAGAGCATGAAGCCGTCGGTCGGCGCCTCGACGGTGTCCTGCCCGAACTGCGGGTCGATCTCCGGGAAGGCGAAGAAGTCGAGGTCGTCCAGGTCGGCCTTGTTCGTGAACTGCTGGCCGACGAAGGTGCCCAGGAGGTACATGCCGGCCTTCTTGGCCACCAGTGTCTGCGCCGCGTCCTGCCAGGTGCGGCCCACCGCGCCCTCCTGGTGGTAGGGCAGGAGCTCCGTCCAGTGGTCGAAGACCTTGCGCACCTTGGGGTCGGTCCAGGAGGCCTTGCCGGCCATCAGCTCGACGTGGAAGTCGTAGCCGTTGGTGCGGAAGTTGATCTGGTCGAAGGTGCCCATCGCGGGCCAGGCGTCCTTGTCGCCGAAGGCGATCGGCACCAGCCCGTCCTTCTGCATCCGCTTGCACAGGGCGGTGAAGTCGTCCCAGGTGGTGGGGACCTCGTAGCCGTGCTGCGCGAAGACGCTCTTGCGGTAGAACACCGCCCACGGGTACGTGTACAGCGGCACGAAGTAGTACTTGCCGTCCTCGCCCTTGCTGAGCTTCTGCATCGCCTCGGGGAAGTTGCCGCCGATCTTCTGCCACACGTCGTCGATCGGCGCGGCCAGCTTCTTCGAGGCGAAGAACTGCATGCGGTAGCCGGCGAACCAGGTGAACACGTCGTCGGGCGTGCCCTGCAGATAGGAGTTGATCTGCTCCTGGAACGTGTTGTGGTCCTTGGTGTTCACGTCGACCTTGATGCCGGACTTCTTGGTGAAGGCGGCGTAGATCTCCGCGAACGCCTTCTTCGGCACGGCGTCGGACGAGTTGGAGCCGAGAGTGACCGTCTTCGGGTCGGCGGACGATCCGCTGCCGCCGCAGGCGCTCAGCAGGGGTATGCCGGCGCCGAGCAGGGCGGCGCCGCCCACGCCGCGCAGGAGAGTGCGGCGGCTGGGAGCGGAGAGGGAGGCTCCGGAGGGAGAGAGGTCGTGCATGGACGGCTCCTGAGGGCAGGGTTCGGCCACGAGGGTGTGGCGTGAGATCCAGCCGTAATCGACCAGAAATCAACTTGACCGAACACGGTGGCGCAATGACAGCCGCATGTCCGGTCATGCGTCAAGAGCCGTTCCCTTCATTTGTCGAAACGTGACCGTCTCGTAAAGGCGGCTCGGTGGGAGTGTTCAGTGGGACCGGGAGCGGTGGTGTACGGCCGCGAGCCGGCCGGGGCGGCGGCGCCGCGGCTGCCGGTGCCCTCCGGTCGCCGGTGCGCGGCCGTCCAGCTGGATCCAGATGCGCACCTCCGTGCCGCCGAGCACCGAGGAGCCGATCCGTACGTCCCCGCCGGTGGACTCCGCCAGCCGGCGCACGATGTCCAGGCCGAGCCCGGTCGAGCCGTCGCTCCCGGAGCCGCGGCCCCGCGCCATCGCGGCCTCGGGGTCGGGTATGCCCGGGCCCGCGTCGGAGACGAGGACGATCACCGCGTCCTCGCCGTTGTGCACGTCGACGGCGAAGGCGGTGCCCTCCGCGGTGTGCCGGAAGACGTTGCCGAGCAGCGCGTCCAGCGCGGCGGCCAGGTCGGCCCGGGCCACGGGTATGCGCACCGGCCGGTCGGCCCCGGCCACCCGCCACTTGCGGCCCTCGTCCTCGGCGAGCGCCGACCAGAACGCCATCCGCTCCCGGACCACCTCGGCCGCGTCGCACCCGGCGCCCGGACCGGCCGCGGCCGTCTGCGGCTTGGCCTCCCGGGCCGTACGGATGATGGTGTCGACCTCGCGCTCCAGCTGCTCGACCGCGGTGCGGGTCTGGTCGGCGGCCGGTCCCTCGCCGAGCGAGGCGGTGTTGAGCCGCAGCACGGTCAGGGGCGTCCGCAGCCGGTGGGACAGGTCGGCCGCCAGCTCCCGCTCGTTCGCCAGGAGCTGGACGACCTGGTCGGCCATGGAGTTGAACGCGACCGCCGCGAGCCGCAGTTCGCTCGGGCCCTCCTCGGGGACGCGGGCCCCCAGCCGGCCCTCCCCCAGGTCGTGTGCCCCCTCGACCAGGCGCTGCGCGGGCCGGACCATGCGGACGCCCAGCCGGTCGGCGACCGCGACCGAGCCGAGGATCAGCGCCACCCCGACCGCGGCGAGCACCGCCCAGGCCGTGCCCACACCGTTGGTGACGTCGGACTCCGGCACGTACACCTCGACGACCGCGATCCTGCCGGTGCTGAGGGCGACCGGCTGGAGCAGCGTCGAGCCGCCCGTGACGCCCGTGGTGGAGGCGCGGCCCAGCTTCCGCACAGCCGCGATGTCGGCTTCGGCGGCGCGCCGGCGCCCGAGTTCGAGGGCCTCCTGGCCGTCGCCCGCCGGGAGGTGCACGGCCATCCCGGCGTCGGAACCGGCGGAGGCGACGACCCGCTCCAGCTGGTCGCGGTCGGTGGTGATGGACAGGGCGGGGGCGACCGCCGCTGCCTCCCGCTCGGCGCCCGAGAAGGCACGGTCGCGGGCCATCTCGCGGATGACGAGTCCGAGCGGCACCGCGAAGGCGACCACGACCATGGTGGTCACCGCCAGCGACACCTTGACCAGGGCCCACCTCATCGGGGAGCACCCGCCCCCGGTGGATCGAGCTTCACACCGACGCCCCGGAGGGTGTGCAGATAGCGCGGGCTGGCCGCCGTCTCGCCCAGTTTCCTGCGCAGCCAGGACAGATGGACGTCGATGGTCTGGTCGTCGCCGTAGGACTGCTGCCACACCTCGGCCAGCAGTTCCTTGCGGGGGACGACGACGCCGGGCCTGCGGGCCAGAAAGGCGAGCAGGTCGAACTCGCGGCGGGTGAGGTCGAGTCGGGCGCCGTCCAGCTCGGCCTGGCGGCGCAGCGGGTCGACGGTCAGGCCGCCGACCCGGATCATGGGGGTCGGCTCCCCTTCCGCGGCGCCGGAGCGGGCGCGGCGCAGCACGGCCGCCATGCGGGCCGAGAGGTGCTCGACCGAGAAGGGCTTGGTCAGGTAGTCGTCCGCCCCGGCGTTCAGCAGCCGGACGATCTCCGTCTCGTCGTCCCGGGCTGTGGCGACGATCACCGGCACGTCGGTGATCCCGCGCAGCATCTTCAGGGCCTCGGACCCGTCGAGATCGGGCAGTCCGAGGTCCAGGATGACCACGTCGAAACGGAGGTGGGCGACCTCGCGCAGCGCCTCCAGTGCCGTCCCGACGCTGCGCACGGTGTGCGAGGCGTCGGTCAGGTGCCGGATCAGCGCCGAGCGTACGAACTGGTCGTCCTCGACCACGAGCACACTTGCCATGCGCCGCACCGTACGCCATCTCGAACAGCCGGGTGCGGGCCTGTGGACAACTCCCCGGCTGGGGACAACGGACCACCGCACACCCCCTTTTGCAGGCATTGCGTGGGGCACGTGTGGCGCGTGAGGCAGTATGGCCCGCGATGCGCAGAGGACTCGTACACGTACTGGCCTGGCTGCTCGCCACGGGCGCGGCGGTCACGCTGTCGTGGTGGGGCGTCCACACGGTGATGACGGGGACGGCCTACGATCCGCCCCGCGCGCTGCCCATCAAGGCCGCCGATGCGGCCACCCGGGAGCCGAAGGCACTGGCCACGCCGCCGGAGCGGACGCCTCCGCCGAAGCGGCGGGAGCCGAGCACGCCCCCGGCGTCCACGGCCGGGAGGCCGAGCCCCGCTCCCACGCCCTCGCCCAGCACCGCCCCCGCCGCCCCCGCCGCCCCGGGCCGGGTGAAGAGCTATGACACCGACGGCGGCCGGGCGGTCTTCGATCTCGGGAAGACCTCCGCCTCGCTCGTCTCGGCGACGCCCGGGGCGGGCTGGTCGATGCAGGTGTGGAAGACGGAGTCGTGGATCCGCGTGGAGTTCTCCTCGGGCGCGGACCGGGTGTCGGTGTTCTGCACGTGGCACGACGGGCCGCCGCGGGTGGAGATCGGGACCTACTGAGTGCCGCGGGCGGCCGTCGGCGCCTCTCTCGACCGAGCGCCGCAGCCTGTCATCTGAACACCGACGCCGGTGGCGCCGGCGACGCCACCGCCGCGATGTCCGTGACGGGCGCGGCCCCTCCGGTGAAGTCCGTGAGCGTCCTGCCGTGCTCGACCCGGGCGGGATGCGGGTCGGAGGCGGCGAGGCGGGTGAGTTCGGCTGTCGGCAACGGGTGGTCGGAGGCGACCAGGACGGCGTTCCCGAAGCGCTTGCCGCGCAGCACCGCCGGATCCGCGACCAGTGCGAGCTGCCCGAAGCGGGCGGCGGCGGTGGCGATCTGGCCGCGCAGGTGCGCGAGCGGCGGTCCGTCGGCGAGGTTGGCGGCGTGGACACCGCCGGGCTTGAGGGCCCTGCGCACGTCGTCGAGGAATTCGGTCGAGGTCAGGTGGGCCGGTGTCCGGGCCCCGCTGAACACGTCGGTGATGACGAGGTCGGCCCAGCCGTCCGGCACCTTGGCGAGACCCTCGCGGGCGTCCGTGGAGCGCACCCGTATGCGCGCGTTCGGATCCAGCGGCAGCTCTCGGCGGACCAGTTGGACGAGGGGGGCGTCCCGTTCGACGACCTGCTGGGTGGAGCGGGGCCGGGTGGCGGCGACGTAGCGGGCGAGGGTGAGGGCGCCGCCGCCGAGGTGCACGGCGTGCAGGGGCCGGCCGGGCGGGGCGACGAGGTCGATCACGTGCCCGAGGCGGCGCTGGTACTCGAAGGACAGGTACGCCGGGTCGTCCAGGTCGACGTGCGACTGCGGGGCTCCGTCGATCACCAGGGTCCAGGCCCGGGGCCGCTCGCGGTCGGGGATCAGCTCGGCGAGCCCGCCGTCGACGCTCTCGACGACGGCCTCCGCACCGGCCTGTCTGCGCCGGCCGCCCTTGGACTTTCCCATGGGCTCATTATCGGGGTGGCCTGCTAAGCAAGGTGTACGGTCCCGCGGCCCGGTGGCCTGCTAAGCAAGGTGTACGGTCCCGCGGCCCGGTGGGCGTGGGCCCCCGCGGCCCGGTGTCCGTGGGCGCCTCAGCGGCAGCTGTCCGCCGCCTTGATCATCCGGGCGGCCTCCCCCAGGGCCTCGCGCAGCACCGCGGGGTCGGTCGCCAGGTCGGCCTCGCCGGGCGGCAGCAGCCAGTCCGGGCCCGCCCGGGGGGGGTCGGGCGCCAGGGGCAGTCCGCGTCCGTCGGTCTCCGTGCAGGTGCTCCCGGGCACGTCCCACGCGGCGGCCGTCCCCGGCGGCACCAGGAAGCCGAGGGTGTCACCACCGTCGTCGTGCAGCACGGGTCCCACCGCGTCCCCTGGTCCGCGCCGCAGGATGTCGACCGCCTCCAGACCCTGCCGTGCCGGCACCGTCACCACATCGCAGCAGGCCGCCGGTGTGCCCGGCGACGTACGAGGATCGTTGATCCGGCTGGTCTCCATCCGGCCTCCACCACGAAAAGCCCTGCTTGCACGAGCGGTCGGGAGTCGGGGGCCTCCCGGTCCGCGGAGTTCAACGCGGCAGTCCGTCAAGGGCTACGGCGGAAGTCAGCCGCAAAGAATGGCACTTCATGGCAGATCACGGATGAGATATCCGGTTTGTAGCCAAACCCAGCGTGGTGACTCCATCACAGCAGGTACGTTCTTGCTCGCCGGACACGGGGCGGACGATGCGGGCATATCGCAACAAGTCGCCCCACATCCGGCATGGTTCGACGGTTCGCACGGGAGGACCCGGCCATGGCGTCGTCATCGTTGACCTCGTCTCAACCCCACCGGCCGTCACGGCCGAACCTCGTCTTCCGGCGACTGCGCGGACAGCGCTCACCGGCCGAGTTCGCCGCGGCGATCCGCCGGGCCGGGCTCGAGATCGGCGAGCAGGTCAGCTGTGACGCGCGGTACATCGGCCGGGTCGAGTCGGGCGAGATCCGCTGCCCCAACTACGCGTACGAACGGGTGTTCCTGCACATGTTCCCAGGCCGCACGCTCACAGACCTGGGGTTCGCGCCCCGCTCGTCGGTACGCGGACGCCGGGCGCGCGAAACCGAGGGCGCGCCCCTGACGCGCACCGCGAACCCGGCGAACGCCACGAGTGAGACCAGCGGGGCGGGCGAGCCGTATGAAACGCAGAACCCGTACGACCCGCACCACCCGCACGACACCGACGAGGAGAGCGACGTGCTACGTCGCGCGTTCATGACCGGCGGAGGCGCCACGGTGGCCGCCGCCTCACTGGGGCCTGTCGGCCTCGCCCTCGACGCCGCGGCGGCGCAGCGCCCCGTGCACCGCGCCGGGGCGAGCGACGCGGGAGCCCTGGAAGAAGCCGTCCGCAGGATCCGGCTGCTGGACGACCGGCACGGGGCCGACGGCCTCTACCGTCGCGCCGCCGCCCCGCTGCGCGCGGCCTACGCCCTGCTGGACGCCGGCACGACCCGGCAGAAGACGGCGGACCGGCTCTACTCGGGCGCCGGTGAACTGGCCATCTCCGTGGGATGGCTGGCCCACGACTCGGGGCGCTTCGACGACGCCCGCTCGCACTACGCGGAGGCCCTCGCGACCGCCCGGATGACCGGCGACCCGGGCCTGGAGGCGCATGCCTTCTGCAACACGGCGTTCCTGGCGCGCGACGCGGGCCGGCCACGCGAGGCGGTCCGGGCGGCCCAGGCCGCGCAGCGCGTCGCCCGGCCGGTGGGCTCGGCCCGGCTGATGTCGCTGCTCGCGCTGCGCGAGGCGGGCGGCTGGGCGGGGCTCGCCGACCGCGTCGGCTGCGAACAGGCACTGGCCCGGGCGCAGGCCTTCTTCGAGCGGGGCTCCTCGGACGCCGACCCGGAGTGGATGAGCTTCTACGGGGAGGCCGAACTGGAGGGCCTGGAGGCGCAGTGCTGGTCCACGCTCGGGGACTGGCCCCGGGCGGCGCGGCACGCGCGCCGGGCCGCCGGGCTGCAGGATCCGCACTTCACCCGGAACATCGCCCTCTACACGGCTGAGCTGGCGGACGACCTCGCCCGCGGGGGCCGGCCGGACGAAGCGGCGGTGACAGGGATGCGGGTGCTGGATCTGCTGGAGGAGGTCCAGTCGTCCCGGGTGCAGACGATGCTGGCGGCGACGGCGCGCGTGCTGCTGCCGCACCGCAGGGCCTCCGGGGTGTCGGCGTTTTTGGAGAGGCACGCCTCGTCGGCGCGCACGGCCTGAGGGGCTGTGGCGAACGTCACGCCTGCCGCGCGACGCCCGGCACGCCCTGGGCCAGGTGCCCCAGGTCGTTCCAGCTCTCGATCGCCGGCTCCCCGTAGGCCCAGCCCAGCACCGACAGCGATGTGGGGTTCAGCCGGATCCGGGCCGCGAAGTCGATCGGGAGGCCCAGCCACCGTGCCCCGATGGAGCGCAGGATGTGCCCGTGGGCGAAGACCAGGACGTCGCGGTCCTCGGAGCGGGCCCAGGAGACCACTTCGTCGGCCCGGGCCGTGACCTCGGCGAGCGACTCCCCGCCCGGCACACCGTCGCGCCAGATCAGCCAGCCGGGCCGGACGGCCTGGATGTCCGCGGGGGTCATGCCCTCGTACGCCCCGTAGTCCCACTCCAGCAACGCGTCCCAGGTGCGCGCGCGGTCGCCGAAGCCGGCCAGTTCGCAGGTCTCACGCGCGCGTGCCAGCGGGCTGGTGCGGATCTCGACGCCGGCCAGGCCGTCGTACGGCGCCCGGTGCAGGCGCTCGCCCAGCCGCTCGGCGCCGCGTCGGCCCTCCTCCAGGAGCGGCACATCCGTCCTGCCCGTGTGCTTGCCGGACAGGGACCACTCGGTCTGTCCGTGGCGGGCCAGCAGGATGCGCGCGGCCATGGGGCACCTTTCCGGAAGAACAACGCGAGAAGAACGACACGTGGGGAACTCCTCCATCATCGCGCACGCCCCCCGCGGGCAACCCGGGGGGCGATCTCTGCGTCTTTGAGGGCCGGAGGCGCCCCCCGGGGCGCGGGTCCACGCCGTAAAGTGGCACGGCCGACCGGGCTACGCGTGATGACGAAGGGGGAGGACGATCGGATGCAGCACACCGAGACACCGGGCACCGAGGCGGCCCCCGCGCCCAGGCTGCGCTGGTGGACCGAGCTGCCGCTGATCCTTCTGGTGTACGGGTTCTACTCGGCCGGCCGGCTCCTCGCCCGCGGCGACGTCTCCGGCGCCGTCGACCACGGTCTGATGATCCTGCGCTTCGAGAAGGCGCTGTACCTCAACTTCGAGAACCCGCTCAACCGCCTCTTCACGCGCGAGGCCTGGATCGGCATACCCGCCGACTTCTGGTACGCGTCGCTGCACTACCTGGTCACACCGGTGGTCCTGGTGTGGCTCTTCCGCTCCCGGGCCGTGCGCTACCGCGCCGCCCGCACCTGGCTCATGACGTCCACCCTCATCGGCCTGATCGGCTTCACCCTGCTGCCGACCTGCCCGCCCCGGCTCCTCGACGCGAGCCACGGCTTCGTGGACACGATGGCGCAGTACAGCTCGTACGGCTGGTGGGGCGGCGCCGCGAGCGCACCGCGCGGCATGGGGGACATGACCAACCAGTACGCGGCCATGCCGAGTCTGCACGTGGGCTGGGCCCTGTGGTGCGGGGTGATGCTGTGGCGCTTCGGCGGTACGCGCGCGGCGAAGGCGGCCGGTGTCGCCTATCCCCTGATCACGACGATCGTGGTCATGGGCACCGCCAACCACTACTTCCTCGACGCGGTCGCGGGCGCGGCCGTCATGGGCGTCGGACTGCTGCTGGCACCCGCCGTGATGCGCACCTCGGACCGTCTCAAGGCGCGGTTCGTGCCGCGCGTCGCACCGGTCGCGGTGGACTCTTCCGCCGCAGGTTCCTCGATTGTCAGTGCCGGATGCCAGACTTCCGCGGGTGAGCGAATTCCACGGCAGCGCGAGGCGCGGCACGGATCCGGAGCCGAGCCGGGTGCCTCCCCCAAGGACGCGGGGGACGGCGCTCCGGCAGCAGCTCGCTGAGCTGCGCGGGCCCGACGTACCCGCGAAGGCACTGGACGCGCGTGCCCTGGCGGCGCTGGCCGCCAACCCCGGTTGTGCGCGGCGCGCGATCCTCGACGGCGCCGGGGTGAACAAGACGGCCCTGGCGAGCGCGCTGGGTTCGCCGTCGGCGTTCGGGCAGTCGCAGTTCGCGCTCACCAGAGGCAACGCCTTCGAGGCGAAGGTCAAGGCCGACGGCGGCGCGGAGCTGCTGCGGCTGGTGCACGAGAAGCTCGACCGATCCGCCGAGCCGCCCGCCGACGCGCGCGTGCCCGACCTGACGGCTTCCGGCCCCCAGGGCCGCACTGCCCGTACGGAGCTGGAGCTGCGGGAGGCCGCCGCGCATCCGGGCGCGTGGACGCTGCTCGACCATCCGATGCTCGCGCTGGACGTCGCGGGCTCCCCCGCTTTCCTTGAGCCGGACGCGGTGGTGGTCCATCCGGACGGCGGCTGGACGGTCGTGGAGATCAAGTCCTTCCCGCTGCTGGACGGTTCGGCGGACCCGGCGAAGGTCGGGGCCGCGGCCCGGCAGGCGGCGGTGTACGTGCTGGCCCTGGAGGAGGTCGCGGCCCGTCTCGCTCCGGAAGGGGCCCCGGCCCCGCGGGTGCGGCACCGGATCCTGCTGGTGTGCCCCCGGGACTTCTCCAACCTGCCGGCCGCGTCCGCCGTCGACATCCGCAAGCAGCGGGCGGTCACGGCCCGTCAGCTGGCCCGGCTGACCCGCATCGAGGACATCGCCGACGCGCTTCCCGAGGGCACCTGCTTCTCGCCGGAACTGCCCGTCGAGGAGCTGACCGCGGCCGTGGAGTCGGTCCCGGCGACCTACGCGCCCGAGTGCCTGTCCGCATGCGAGCTGGCCTTCCACTGCCGGTCCCGGTCCCGCCGGGAGGGCGCGGTGACCACGCTCGGGCGTCCGGTCCGTGCGGAGCTGGGCGGTCTGACGACCGTCGAGGAGGTCCTCGCGGCCGCGCGCGGCGAGGCGGGCGATCCCGGCGACCCGGCCGTGGCGGCCCTGCGGCGGGCGGCCGCCCTGCGCGCCGAGGCACTGGAGGCGGCGTGTCGCTGATCTCCACCCTGGCCCGGCTCGAAGCCGTCAGCACGGGCCGCGCCCAGCCCGCCGCCACCGTCCGGCACCGTCATCTCGGCGACCGCCCGCTGGTGTTGGTGCCGCTGATCACCGCCGGTGAGGCCGGCGCCCCGCTCGGCGCGCTGGTCGGCACCGACCGGGACGCACCGCGCCTGCTGGCCGTCCCGCAGCCCCGTGACCGCGACCTCAGGTTCGCATTCCTGGCCGAACTGGCCGGCGTCGTGCTGCCGTACATCGACTCCTACGCCGAATCCGTGGAGGCCGCCGAGCGCACCGAGACCGACCCCGAGACCGGCAAGCGCGTCAAGGTCGAGGTCGACCTGTGCGCGGACGCGCCGCAGCTGATCGTGCCGAGCCGCGCGGGCATCGACCTCGTGCGGCTGCTCGGGCGCTCGACGCGGTTCCGGCGTACGGCCGAGCAGGATCCGGAGGCCCCCTACCCGGCGCCGCCCCGGGTGCCGCTGCTCGGGCGGTGGCTGACGCACTTCGGGGAGCGGGCCCGAGTGCCCGGCTCCTCGCTGCTGCTGGCGATGACCGACCTCCTGGGCCGGCACTGGGTGACCGGGCAGTCCACCCTGGAGGACCAGCACCTGGGGGCCCTGCTGGCCTGGATCGACCCGCCGGAGGGCGTCACCGGCGCCGAGGCCGCGCTGCGGGCCGAGCTGGAGCGGGACGCGCAGGGGCAGCTGACGTGCCCGCCGGCCGGCCCGGCCACCGACCCGGCGTTCGACAACAAGCTGCTCGCCCCGGCCATCGAGCGCTACGACCGGGCCCGCACCGCCCTCGCCGCCGCGGAGGACGGCCTGGAGGCGGACGACCGGCTCGGGGCGCTGACCGCCGCCGAGCGGGAGATCCGCGACCTGGTGCTCAGCCGCACCCGGCCCACCTGGGACGCGGTCTGGCGGGGCCTGGACCTGCTGCGGGAGCTGCCCGAGGGGGCGCGGGTCGAGGAGCGGTGGACGCGTGACCGCTGGTCGTTCACCGGCCACCGCGACCGGGTGCTGGCCGGGGAGCCCCCGCAGCCGCGCCGCGACGACGCGGTCACCGCGGCGAACAAGCTCGCCACGCGCGAGCGCGAGCAGGCCCGGCTGGAGGCGCAGGAGGCCCTCGACGACCCGCTGGTGATGGCGGGCCGGCGGCTGTCCGGGGAGGCGTTCTCGGGTGAGGTCACCGATGTCGTGATGGCGTACAGCGACGGCAAGCGGCCGAGCCCCCGCCCCCTGGTCACGGTGCGTACGGACGACCGGCCGCAGCTCGGCGAGCGGACGAAGGTGTACCGGTCGCTGGGCGGGAAGCCGCAGTCCGCTGAGTTCGTGGCCCACGAGGAGGACGGCGCGTACGTCGTGCTGCGGGTCCTCGACAAGATGGGCCGCGGCAAGGAGCCCGAGCCGGGTTCGGTGCCGGAGAAGGGCGACCGGGTCTGCTTCACGCTCTTCGAGCACGAGCAGCGGGGCGGCGCGAAGCTGCCCGACCCGGAGGAGACGCCGTGGACGCACGGCGGGCCGCCAGGTGAGGCGGCCCTGGAGGCGGCCGACCCGGTGACCGAGGAGGATGTGCTGTGACCACGGTGTTCGACCCCTCGGCCGCCGCGGGGCGGGCCACCGACGCGATCCTGCGCGACACGCTGCACGGCACCGCGCGCGGGGTCGTCGTGGACTCGCCGCCGGGCGCCGGCAAGTCCACGCTGGTGGTCCGCGCGGCGCTGGAACTGGCGGAAGCCGGCCACCCGTTGATGGTGGTCGCGCAGACCAACGCCCAGGTCGACGATCTGGTCCTGCGGCTCGCCGAGAAGAATCCGGAGCTGCCGGTGGGCCGACTGCACAGCAGCGACTCCGACCCGTACGACAAGGCGCTCGACGGCCTGGAGAACGTCCGCAAGTCGGCCAAGGCGGCCGACCTCGCCGGGCTGGCCGTGGTGATCTCGACGGCGGCGAAGTGGGCGCACGTCAAGATCGACGAGCCGTGGCGGCACGCGATCGTCGACGAGGCGTACCAGATGCGGTCCGACTCGCTGCTCGCGGTGGCCGGGCTCTTCGAGCGGGCGCTGTTCGTGGGGGACCCGGGGCAGCTGGATCCGTTCGCGATCGTGGGCAGCGAGCAGTGGGCGGGTCTGGCGTACGACCCGTCGGCCTCGGCGGTGACGACCCTGCTCGCGCACAACCCGGACCTGCCCCAGCACCGTCTGCCGGTCTCCTGGCGGCTTCCGGCCTCGGCGGCGCCCCTGGTCTCGGACGCGTTCTACCCGTACACGCCGTTCCACAGCGGCACCGGCCCCGGCGACCGGACCCTGGCCTTCGGCGTGCCGTCGGACGGCTCGGGCCCCGACCGGGTGATCGACGAGGCGGCCGTGTCGGGCTGGGGCCTGCTGGAGCTGCCCGCCCGGCACACTCCGCGCACGGACCCGGAGGCGGTCGGGGCGGTGGCCACCGTCGTACGGCGGCTGCTGGACCGGGCGGGTGCGGCGACCTCGGAACGTTCCCCGGTCCCCTCGCCCCTCACCGCCGACCGGATCGCCGTCGGCACGGCCCACCGGGACCAGGCGGCCGCGGTCCGAGCGGCGCTGGCCGGCCTGGGCGTCACCGATGTGGTCGTGGACACGGCGAACCGGCTGCAGGGCCGGGAGTACGACGTCACGGTGGTCCTGCACCCCCTCTCCGGCCGCCCCGACGCCACGGCCTTCCACCTGGAGACGGGCCGCCTCTGCGTCCTGGCCTCCCGTCACCGGCACGCCTGCATCGTGGTCTGCCGAGCGGGGGTGACCGACCTGCTGGACGACTATCCGTCGACGGAGCCGGTGCAACTGGGGACGGTGGTGAAGTTCCCGGACGGCTGGGAGGCGAACCACGCGGTGCTGGCGCACCTGGCGGAACACCGGGTGGCGTGGCGGCCGTGACCGGCGCCGCCGGCTACGCCCTCCGCCCGCCCCGCCGGCCGGAGGCCGGTACGCCGCCGGAGGCCGCCGGAGGCCGCCGAGGGATGCAGCCCGGACGGCTGGGAGGCGAACCACGCGGTGCCTGCGCACCTGGGCGGAAGACCGGGTGGCGTGGCGGCCGTGATCTGGCCGGAACACGGCGCCTCCCGGAAGCCGTGACGAACACCGGGTGGTGGCGTGGCCGTACCCACTACCGCGATGCCCACTTGCGCGCCCGCGAGACAATGGACGGTGGCTCACTCCACCTGGGAGGTCCCCCGCCCGCGGGGGCGGGCCAGCGCGACGTACGAGGAGGAGAAGACATGGCGGAGCCCACGCCGCGTCGGAACGAACCGCGGCTACGCCCCGCGCCCCTGCTCTTCGAGCCGGCGGAGGCGGCCTCCGACCCTGAGCACTTCTTCGACCTCGAGTCGATCGACGACCCCCGGGCCCTGCTGGCCCGGGCGACGGAGCTGACGCTGGCGTTCCGGGCCGCGGCGGACCGGGCGGTGGAGTTCCAGGCGATGGCCGCGGCACAGCTGGCCGATCCGCGGAGGTTCGACCGGCTGACGACGGCGGACATCGCGGAGCGGGCCGAGTGGACCGAGGACTACGCCAAGAAGATGGTGGAGTTCGGACGGGATCTGATGCGGGGCGACGCCGAGGGCCGGGGGCCCGGCGAGAGCGCGTAGAACAAGCCCTTACCGATCACCTGGCATATGCCAGGCGGGCAAGATACTCCCTCCCACCCTCTCCTGTCCCGATTTCCCGCAACCCTCGGGAACGGGGCGCTCACGGCGGGTAGACCTGGGTGCCATGAGCAGCGCATGGAACGCCTCCGATGTCACCCCGTCCGGGGCAGCCTGGCTCGCCTCGGCAGGAACGTATCCGCGAAGCACGCTCGCCCTCTGGGAGGAGCGGCCGGACGCACCGGTCGTGCTGCCCTGCGGGGCGGTCTTCGACGTCGTCAGCGCGCCCTCGATGTTCGGCCGGCGGATGCTCGACCGGCTGTGGGACGACGGCCCGGGCTCGGGCCCGGTCGCGGAGTTCCGGGGGCGGATCCTGCTGTTCGCCGCGCCGGGGACGGCGCAGCGGCTCCCCGCCCTGCTGGAGTGGGAGGAGTGGGGCGCGCGGGACCGCCGGGAGACCAACCGCACGGACGCGGTACCGCCGCTGCTCTGCCACGGCACCGGCGACGCCGTGACCGTCCCGGCGCCGTCGGAGAGTACCTCCCCCGCCCGCCGCTCCGCGTCCCGCTGGCTCGTCGCCCCCGACACCCGTCAGCCCTGGCTCCCCGGGCCCGAGGTACTGCTCTGGGCGGCCGTCCGGGCGGCCCGCTCAGCGGTGCGGATTTCGATTTTTCCTCCCGCCGACCAGGGTGCTAAGGTCTACGACGTCAGCAGGCGCCGCTAGCTCAGTTGGTTAGAGCAGCTGACTCTTAATCAGCGGGTCCGGGGTTCGAGTCCCTGGCGGCGCACGTTGTCGGTGGCGGCTTGGGTTCGCGGAAAGCGCGAGCACAAGCCGCCACCGTTGTTTCTGCGCGCCTTCGCCGCGCGTCGTGGGGGCCGCGCCATCCACACCCCTGCCACTCGGCGTCGCACCTCCGCCTCTCAGCGCCCCACCGCGATCTTCACCGTCCACGCCCCCGACGCCGTGCGCCCCTCCACCTTCACCCGCACGTCGTCCCCCGGCACCGTGAAGCTCTCCCCGATGCCGATCGGCGCGTCCGCCAGGGGCGGGTAGACGGAGTCCTCCCAGCACGCGTCCGTGCGCGGATGGGCGTCGATCACCTCGATGGGCCCGCTCCCGGACTGCGCCCCGCCCCGCACCCGGTACACGAGCACCCCCTGCCGGCACGCGGCCACGTCGTTGCCCACCGGCCCGCGCGCCTCGAAGGCGAGCACACTGTCCGGCCCGGTCCGCACCACGGCGAGCTTGGTACCCCGCCCGAGACCGAAGGCCGGAGCCCCCGCGGTCCCCGTCGCCGGCACCCCCGGCCCCGCCGCCAGCGGCTCCAGGGTCAGCCGGGCGGGCCCGGCGTCCTGCACGCACCGCACCTGCCGCGGATCCAGCCAGCCCAGCTTCCACTTGTGCCAGGCGAAGAGGTCCGGGGCGAGTCCGAACTGGCTGCCCATCAGGTCCCAGTCCCCGACGTGCGTGTCCCAGTCGCCCTTGCCGTCCACGGGCCGGTGGTACAGGTCGGGCAGGTCGAACACGTGCCCGGTCTCGTGGGCGAGGACGAGCCGGTCCGGCGGATGCTGTTCGAACACCGTGACGATCCTGCGCAGGTCGGTGCCGTCGGCCCGCAGCGGGCTCGACAGGTTCACCACCTTGGTCGCGTCGGAGTCCACGCCGGGCGCGTCCGGGTCGGCGACGAAGTACACGACGTCATAGCGCGAGAAGTCCACCTGCGGATCGGCCACGGCGAGGGCGTCGCGCAGGTAGGCGGCCCGGTGCCCGGGGCTCCAGTCGCGCTGTATGTCGTACGCGGTGGACGGCTTCGGCATCTGGATCCAGTGCCGCAGCGCGTGCGGGCGCAGGGTGAAACGGCCATAGGAAGCACGTTCGAAGAAGCGGGTGGTCGCCGGGAAGTGGTCGGCGGTCAGCTCCTGCGGCGTGGTCAGCGGGTGGGAGTCCGGGAAGGACAGGAATACCATCACCGCGTCCAGCGACCGGGCCGGGCGCGGATAGGCGGCGTTCCAGGTGTCCAGGCCCTCGGAGTGGTGGGCGTCGGTCCGGGTCAGGGCGCAGGGCGCGGCCGAGTCGGGCTCGGCGGCGGAGGGGCCGGCGCCGAGGGAGGTGGCGGCGAGCGCCGACATGGTCGTGAACACGGCCGCGGTGCTGCGCAGTCGGGCGCGCGGAAACGGACGCGGCACGGGTACCTCCGGGTGCGGATCGCGGGACACCGCACCCAGCCTGTGATGATTTGTCGTACTGCGTCCTGTTTGCCTGCACCGGTCGGGTGAAGGGGGCGAAAAATCACGGAAGCCGACACCCCCGAAGTACTCACAGAACGTCACAACTGGTCGGCGGCCTGAAGAAGGCGTCCAGGCGCGTGCAGAAACGATCTGGCAGAAGGGCCGGTTGGCCGGGAAGACTGGACACCGGCTGGAAGGCCCTCGGGCCAGCCTCTATGATCGGCACACTTTCCTGACCTTTCCTGCACGGACAGAGATCGAATACATGCGGGAGCGAGCGGTGAGCGGAACCTCCGAAGGGCCGGCGCCCGCGGTAGACCTGGACCGGCCGGTCGTCACAGAGAGTGAGATCGACACGTCTCCCCGTACCGAGCCCCCGTCCGGGCTGCCCTACCGCTCGGTTTTCACGGCCGCCCCGCTCGCCATGGCCGTCGTGGACCGCGAGGGCACGGTCGTCAGCGCCAACGACTCGCTCGCCGCGCTGCTCGGCGGCAGCCCGGACGGGCTCGCCGGGGCGGTCGCCGCCGACCTGGTCGACCTCACCTCCGACGCCCGCACCTGGCACGCCTACCGCGAGGTGCTGCGCGGACGGCAGTCCCGCCTGCGCTGCACGCGCCGGCTCAAGCACCCCGACGGGCGCTCGCTGTGGGTGCAGGTGACGGTCGCGCCGCTGGCCGCCGAGGACGACGGCGTGCTGCTGTCCGTCGCCGACATCAGTGCCCGCCGGGAACTCCAGGCCCGACTGCGGCACTTGCAGATGCACGACCCGGTGACCCGGCTGCCCAACCGCACCCTGTTCTTCGAACGGCTCTCGGCCGCGCTGGAAGCGGAGTCCTACGAACAGAGCGGCACGGGCCGGATCGGGCTGTGCTACCTGGACCTGGACGGTTTCAAGGCCATCAACGACACCCTCGGCCACCGCGTGGGGGACAGACTGCTGGCCGCCGTCGCCGAGCGCCTCACCCACTGCGCCGACGAGGCCGGCCACTCACGCACCAGCATCCCGCTGGTCGCCCGGCTCGGCGGGGACGAGTTCGCGCTGCTCGTCGAGGACTCCACGGGCACCGAACAGCTGGCCGAACTGGCCGAGTCGGCGCTGCGGGCGGTCCAGGACCCGTTCGACATCTCCGGCCAGCGGCTGTCGGTCTCGGCGTCGATCGGCGTCGTCGAGCGGCACGCGGCCGGCACCACCCCCACCGCGCTGATGCAGGCGGCGGACACGACGCTGTACTGGGCGAAGACCGACGGCAAGGCCCGCTGGACCCTGTTCGACCCGGAGCGCAACGCGCACCGCATGACCCGCCAGGCCCTCGCCTCCACGCTCCGGCCGGCCATCGAGCGGGGCGAGTTCCGACTGGAGTACCAGCCGCTGGTCGGTATGGAGGACGACCGGCTGCACGGCGTCGAGGCGCTCATCCGCTGGAACCACCCGCAGTTCGGCGTCCTGACGCCGAATCGGTTCATCGGACTGGCGGAGGAGGACGGTTCGATCGTCCCGTTGGGCCGCTGGGTGCTGCACACGGCCTGTGAGCAGGCCCGTCGCTGGCAGCTCGACCACCCCGACGAGCCGCCGATCTTCGTCAGCGTGAACGTGGCGGTACGTCAGGTCTGGGACTCCGACCTGGTGGCGGACGTCGCGGAGACCCTGGCCGGGACGGGTCTGGCACCGCATCTGCTCCAGCTGGAGCTGACCGAGTCCGCGGTGATGGGCTCGGCGGGCCGCCCGCTGCAGACCCTGAAGGCGCTCAGCGACATGGGCGTGCGCATCGCCATCGACGACTTCGGCACCGGCTACTCGAACCTCGCGTACCTGAGCCGGCTGCCGGTTTCGGTGCTGAAGCTGGACGGATCGTTTGTGCGCGGCTTCCAGTACGACGACCGGGAGGCGGCCGCCCGTGCCAACCCGGCCGACGAGGTGGTCGTCGAGGCGATGATCCAGCTGGCACACCGGCTCGGGCTGACCGTCACGGCCGAGTGCGTGGAGACCTCGGCCCAGGCGACCCGGCTGCGCAGCATCGGCTGCGACACCGGGCAGGGCTGGCTCTACTCCCGTCCGGTGCCGCCGGACCGCATCTCCGAGCTGCTGGGCACGCCCGACGTTCAGGCGGAGGCGGGCGTCGGCAACCCGTAGGCGTCGGCGATGAGTTCGTAGGAGCGGAGCCGGACGTCACCGCCGTGCGCGTTGGCCGTGATCATCAGCTCGTCGGCGCCGGTGCGCTTGGCGAGGTCGTCGAGGCCCGAGCGGACCTCGTCCGGGGTGCCGTGGACGACGTTGGCGTTCCAGGAGTCGACGAAGTCGCGCTCCATGGGGCTGAACGCGTAGGCCTCCGCCTCCTGAGGGCTGGGCACGAGGCCGGGGCGGCCGGTGCGCAGCCGGACCATGCTGAGGGCGGCGGCCAGCACCTGCCGGCGGGCCTCCTTTTCCTCGTCGGCGGCGAGCGCGGAGACGCCGATGAGGGCGTACGGCTCGTCGAGCACGGCGGACGGCCGGAAGGACTCCCGGTACAGGTCCAGGGCGGGGACGGTGTTCTGCGCGGAGAAGTGGTGGGCGAAGGCGAAGGGCAGCCCCAGGGTCCCGGCGAGGCGGGCGCTGAAGCCGGAGGAGCCGAGCAGCCAGATCGGCGGGCGGTGCGGGGACTGGACGCCTCCGGGGGACGTGGCCTGGACGGGGCCCGGTACGGCGTGGATGCGGCGGTAGGGATGCCCGTCGGGGAAGTCGTCGTCGAGGAAGCGGGTCAGCTCGGCGAGCTGCTGGGGGAAGTCGTCGGCGCCTTCGCCCAGGCGTTCCGTGCGGCGCAGGGCGGCGGCCGTGGCGCCGTCCGTGCCGGGGGCGCGGCCGAGGCCGAGGTCGATCCGGCCCGGGGCCATGGCCTCCAGCGTCCCGAACTGCTCGGCGATCACGAGCGGGGCGTGGTTGGGCAGCATCACACCGCCCGAGCCGAGCCGGATGCGGTCGGTGTGGGCGGCGAGGTGGGCGAGGATCACGGCCGGGGACGAGGAGGCGACGCCCGGCATGGAGTGGTGCTCGGCGACCCAGTAGCGGTGGAAGCCGCGGTGTTCCGCGAGGCGGGCCAGGCCGACGCTGGTGCGCAGGGCGTCGGAGGCGGTGCGGCCGGCCCCCACGGTGACCAGGTCCAGTACGGAGAGGGGGACGGGCGCGTCGCCCTGTGCCGCGCCGCGTATCTCGTCTGCCGCGCCGTGTGTGTCGTCTGCCGCCACGGTGGGGTGCCTCCTGCTGTGGGCCGTGTGCTGTCGTTCCGGCTCTAACAGGGGACAGTCTCCGGTTATTCCCGGCCATGCGCCCGGGACCGTCAGGCGGCCTGCTCCCAGTCGCTCCGGGCGCCGCCCTGCGGGGGCGGCCGGTCGGCCTTCTCGCGGGCCCGCAGGGCGGCCCATGCAAGGGCGGTCGCACAGGTGAGCCACCAGGGCAGGAGCCACACGGCACCCCACCACCCGGGCGCGGGATGGAGGAAGGCGTCCACGACGGCGGAGGCCATGGCCGTGGCCAGGCACCAGCACAGCAGGCGCCCGGACAGCCGGACAGCGCTTGCGGGGGATCTGAACGGGCCCGGTTCGGCCATCGGGGAGTCCTTCACGGCACGACTGGCTGCGGACGTGGTCAGTGTGCACGGGATGGACGACTGAAGGGGAACGCGCTTTCGGTCAACCCAAGGGCCGTGTGATGCGGCGGAGTTGAGCATTCCTCAGCTTCGGGTGGGGTGTTGGAGCTATTTTGCCCCGCTCTGCCCCGAAGAAGGGGCGGGACCGATTCCGGCCCCCATGGAAGGCGCGTCCGAGGGCACGGCACCTTGCCCCGACCGCCCCGGGGCACTCGGACTCCATGACCACTGGTGCGTACGAGGTGGCGCGAGCGGCCGGCTACCTCAAGGCTGCGTTCGCGGTGGCCGTCGGCATGAACCTGGCCGAAGCCGTCTGGGACCCGAGTGGACTCGCCTGGACGGCAGCCCGACTGGCAGCCGCCGCGCTCTTCACCGTCGCCCTCGTCGCGTACGTCGCGCTGCGTCTGCTTCGGTGGCGGCGGACGAGGAGCGAACGTCCATGAGCAGGCACCGGACCGGCCTGCGCGGCCGCCTGCGCGGCGCCGGCGCCGCGGGCTTCTTCGGGGCCGTGGTCGCCGGGCCGCAGCAGCTGTTCGGCTCAGGGATCGGATGGGACTTCCTCCTGGCCATGGCCGTCGGGGCCCTCGCCGGCGGAGCCGTCGGCTTCGCGTTCCCCTCGGTCCTCACCCGTCGCCGCCGGGAGCGGCCCACCGTCCCGCCACCGCCGCATCCCCCGCCCCCGCCCCCTGAACGGAGAGCATGAACCGCGGTCCCCTCGCCGCCCGCGACAGGTGCCGCGGGCGGCGAGGGGGCGTTCTCGCGGCTCACGCCTGGACGATCGGCTCCCTCGTGAACAGCGCTCCCAGTTCAGGCGCGTTCACCCGTCGGTCCGCCAGGCGCAGGCCCTCCCAGACCGTGACCTGGTTGGCGGTGAGGATCGGCTTGCCGAGTTCCTTCTCCAGGGCCGGGATGTGGGCCGCCGTGTGCAGGGCCGTGTCGGGCAGGAGGAGCGCCTCGGCATCGGGGTGGTCGGAGTTCCGGGCCAGGGCGAGGAGTTCGGACTCGCCCCAGGTGCCGACCTCGGCGGCCGTGATGATGCCGGAGCTGTTGACGGACACGACCTCCACGCCGGCCGCGCGCAGGAACTCGGCGAAGAGCTGCGCCACGTCCTCCGGGTAGGTCGCTCCGATCGCGACCCTGCGCGCCCCCAGTTCCCGCACCGCGTGCGCGAACGCGAAGGACGTGGACGAGGCCGGCAGCCCGGCGGTCTGGGCCAGGGCGCGGACCTGCTCCTGCGCGCCGTCCCAGCCGTAGACGAAGCTGCCGCTCGTGCAGGCCCACACCACCGCGTCCGCACCGGCGTGCCGCAGTTCCTGGACTCCCGCCGCGAGCCGGCCGGCGGAGCCCATCTCCAGCAGCGCGTCCACCCGGTGCGCGTCCTCACCGATGTCGGTGTGCACCAGGTCCACCCGGATGTCGCTGCCCAGCAACTGCTCGATGCGCGGATAGTCGTCCTCGGCGGAGTGGCCCGGGTAGAGAAATCCCAGTGCTGTCATGTCCAGCCTTCCTGCTGCTGCTCTTCTTCCGGCAGTACGGGACCGGGGTCCGCCCCCGGTGCTGCGGGACCGGAACGCGCCGCCGGATTGATCAGCGCTTGGTACGGCCCCACCGCACGGGTACCCAGTCGGCGCAGTGCCGCCCACATCGTCACTTGGTTGGCCGAGATCACCGGGATGCGCAGCTCGGCCTCCAGCTGGGGGATCACGTCGTAGGTGGGCAGGTTGGTGCAGCTGATGAACAGCGCGTCGGCGTCGTCGCGGACGGCCTGCCGCGCCATGTCCACCACCTCCCGGTAGGGGACCTTCCAGATGTGCCGGGTCAGCCCCATGAAGGCGCAGCCGGAGATCGTGACGCCGGCCTGGGCGACGTAGGCCTCCAGCGACTGCGTCACCGAGACCGTGTACGGCGTCACCAGTGCCACCCGGCGTACGTCCAGCTCCACGAGGGCCTCCAGCAGTGCGCCGGAGGTGGTGATCGCCGGTACGGCACCGGCCCGGCTCATCGCCTCGCACATCGCCCGCTCGCCCATCATGCCGCCGACGAAGCTGCCGGACGTGCAGGCGTAGGCCACGACCTCGGGGGCGATCGCGTTGAGCGTGCGGACCGCCTCGCCCAGCGTCTCGTGCTCGCTGACCAGGCGGGCCAGGTCCAGACTCACCTCGACCGGCACGAACGGTGTGCGGGTCATATGGAGCGAGACCTCGTCCGGCACCCAGCGCCACAGCTCGCGGTCGAGTGCGAAGTCGAAGGGGGCGACGACGCCGACCCCGCGCTGCGGGCTGGGCCCGCCGAGAAATGAGACGTCCATGGCAGGGCACCGGCCTCACACTGGGCAACGAGTGTGCAACGGATCGTGGGAACGCCCGTGTTGACGACGGTAGGTTCGGGTGCGAGCGTGGTCAATCCGCCCGGATCACTCCTTGGTCAACACCGGGTTAACTCGTCGTCACCGGCGGCCGCCCCCAGGCCGGCCGGCCCCGCCGAACGGCTGGAGAAACGGCTGCTCATGCCCACCCCCACTCTTCTCGTCCTGGACGCCGAACCTCTCCCCCGCCTCGGCCGCCTCACCGGTCACGCCCGTATCGAGCACACCGACGCGGCGGGACTCGCCGCGCGCCTCCCGCGTGCGGACGTACTCCTGGTGTGGGACTTCACCTCGCGCGCCGTGCGGGACGCCTGGCCGGGTGAGGGCCCGCGGCCACGCTGGGTGCATACGGCGAGCGCCGGTGTGGACCACCTGATGTGCCCGGAACTCGCCGCTTCGGACACGGTGGTGACGAACGCGCGCGGCATCTTCGACCAGCCGATCGCCGAGTACGTCGCCGCGCTCGTGCTGGCGATGGCCAAGGACCTGCCGCGGACGCTGGAACTCCAGCGGGAACGGACCTGGCGGCACCGCGAGTCGCACAAGATCGCCGGAACCCGGGCCGTCGTGGTCGGCTCCGGTCCGATCGGCCGGGCGATCGCGCACACACTGGGGGCGCTGGGCATCACGACCGCGCTCGTGGGCCGTGCCGCGCGCTCCGGCGTGCACGGCCCGGAGGACCTGGACCGGCTGCTGGCCCGCGCCGACTGGGTGATCGCGGCGGCGCCGCTCACGGACGAGACACACGGGATGTTCGACGCACGCCGCTTCGGCCTGATGCAGCCGTCGGCCCGGTTCGTCAACATCGGCCGCGGCCAGCTGGTCGTCGAGGACGCGCTCGCCGAGGCCCTGGCCAAACGCTGGATCGCGGGCGCCGCCCTGGACGTCTTCGAGGCCGAACCTCTGCCCGGCGACAGCCCGTTGTGGCAGGCACCGGACCTGATCGTGTCCCCGCACATGAGCGGCGACACCATCGGCTGGCGCGACGAACTCGGGGCCCAGTTCGTGGAGCTGTACGAACGGTGGGCGGCCGGGGAGCCGCTGAAGAACGTGGTCGACAAGCAGCGTGGGTACGTACCCGGACACTGACGTTCTTGGGAGGTTGGATGACCGAGCTCACCGAGCTGACCGCCGTACGGCTTCTCGACGGGTACCGCAAGGGCGAGTGGAGTCCCGTGGAGGCGACACGGGCGGCGCTGGAGCGGGCCGAGGCGGTCCAGCCGGAGGTGAACGCCTTCGTCCGGCTGACCGCCGAGGACGCACTGGAACGGGCCCGGGAGTCGGAGGAGCGATGGCGGCGCGGTGAGCCACGGGGCCTGCTCGACGGGGTGCCGGTCACCGTCAAGGACATCCTGCTGCAGCGCGGCGCGCCGACCCTGCGGGGTTCGAAGGCCGTGGACCCGGCGGCCGGGCGCTGGGACGAGGACGCTCCCTCCGTGGCCCGGCTGCGCGAGCACGGGGCGGTCTTCCTCGGCAAGACGACGACCCCCGAGTACGGCTGGAAGGGTGTGACGGACTCGCCGCTCAGCGGTGTGACGCGCAACCCCTGGGACCCCTCGCGCACGGCGGGCGGGTCGAGCGGCGGCAGTGCGGCGGCCGTGGCGCTCGGCGCGGGGCCGCTGTCGCTGGGCACGGACGGCGGCGGCAGCGTGCGCATCCCGGCGTCGTTCTGCGGGATCTTCGCGCTGAAGCCGACCTACGGGCGTGTGCCGCTCTACCCGGCGAGCGCGTTCGGCACGCTGGCGCACGTGGGTCCGATGACCCGGGACGCGGCGGACGCGGCGCTGCTGATGGACGTCATCGGCCACCCGGACTCGCGCGACTGGTCGGCGCTCGCGGCCCCGGCCGGTCCGTACACGGGCGGCCTGGCGGGCGGGGTGCGGGGGCTGCGGGTGGCGTACTCGCCGTCGCTGGGCGGGCAGGTGGCGGTGCGGCCGGCGGTCGCCGGGGCGGTGCGGCGGGCGGTGGAGCGGCTGGCGGAGCTCGGCGCGTACGTCACGGAGACCGACCCGGACCTGACCGACCCGGTGGAGGCATTCCACACCCTGTGGTTCAGCGGGGCTGCCCGGGTGACTCAGCATCTGGGCCCGCACCAGCGGGAGTTGCTGGACCCGGGGCTGCGGGAGATCTGCGCGCGGGGCGCCCGCTACTCGGCGCTGGAGTATCTGGCCGCGGTGGACGTCCGGATGGACCTGGGCCGCCGGATGGGCCGGTTCCACGACACGTACGACCTGCTCGTCACGCCGACCCTGCCGCTCACGGCGTTCGAGGCGGGCGCCGAGGTACCGAAAGGATCCGGCCACCGGCGCTGGACGGGCTGGACCCCGTTCACCTACCCGTTCAACATGACGCAGCAGCCCGCGGCGAGCGTGCCGGTCGGCGCCGACGCGGACGGCCTGCCGATCGGTCTGCAGCTCGTGGCCGCCCGGCACCGGGACGATCTGGTGCTGCGGGCGGCCCACGCGCTGTACGGGGCCGGGGCGGCCTCGGCCGGCCGGCCTACGCCCTCCGGAAGCTGAGCGTCTCCCCCGCCGCTCCCGACCTCCACAGGTCGTTGCACGCCTCGGCCATGGTCTCCAGGCCGTCGACGACCTGGCCCCAGACGATGCCGGGGACCCAGCCGACATCGCCGTTCAGCAGCAGGTTGTTGCGCTCGTAGAACAGGGCCAGGTCGACGAGCGTGGTCCCGGCGCGGACCTCGCGGTCGTAGCCGTAGGCCTTGGTCCCCAACTCCGCCCCGGCGAAGGTGAAATAGCACAGGTCGCCGGGAATGGGGGTGATGGTCGGGTTCTCCAGGGGTGGCTCGGTTGGGGCGAAGGGTGGGAAAAGAGCGTAGATCTCGTTGCGCGCGTACTTCGCGTGGTAGACGTCCCCGGCCAGCGGAAGGGAATCCCAGACGGCCGCGCAGGTGATCGGCGCGCGGTCGTCCAGCAGCCTGGCCGTGCAGGTCACGTCGCGCTTGAGCAGCGAGACTTCGATGTAGCGATCAGCCATGCCCTCCATGGGAGTGCCCACGGCCGCCATGGTCAAGGGCGCATCGGCGCGTATCGGTCCTAAAAAGATCGGCATAACTCGAAATGCTTCGGGTAGCCGCGCGCCCATGGCCTCACCACCAGACAGAATTCCGCCCATAGTCAGGCGTGACCGCACATCAGGGCCCACCCGCCGGTCGCTGCTCGCGGGGGTCGCGGCGCTCGGCGCGCTGGGGGCGTCCGGATGCTCGCGCGTGGCCACCGCCTCCGACACGGAGGGGGGTGAGCTCCTGGAGCGGCTCCGCGCTCAGGGCGTGGCACGGCTCGGCATCGCCGGGGAGATCCCCTTCGGGTACATCGACAAGAACGGCGAACTGACCGGCGAGGCGCCGGAGCTGGCGAAGGTCATCTTCAAGCGGCTCGGGGTCGACCGGGTGCAGGCGGTCCCCACCGAGTTCGGCTCCCTCATCCCCGGCCTGAACTCGCAGCAGTTCGACATCGTGGCCGCCGGCATGTACATCAACCCGGAACGCTGCGAGCAGGTCATCTTCTCCGACCCCGACTACCAGATGCTCGACTCGTTCATCGTGCGCAAGGGAAACCCCCTGGGCCTGAGCGACTACAAGGACGTCGTCGAGAAGAAGGCGAAGTTCGCCACCGGAGCCGGCTACGCGGAGATCGGTTACGCCGTGGAGGCCGGTTACAAGCGGGGAGACATCCTCATCGTTCCGGACCAGGTGGCCGGCCTCAACGCGGTCGAGACCGGGCGCGTCGATGTCTTCGCCGGTACGGCGCTGACCACCCGGGAAGTGGTCAAGAAGTCCGCCAAGGCGGAGGTGACCGAGCCGTTCAAGCCGATCGTCCAGGGTGAACCGCACGTCGACGGCGGCGGCTTCGCGTTCCGGCCGAACGAGACCAACCTGCGGGACGCCTTCAACCGCGAGCTGCACAAGCTCAAGGACAGCGGCGAACTGCTCCGGATTCTCAAGCCGTTCGGGTTCACCGAGAACGAGATGACGGACATGACCGCGAAGGAGCTCTGCGGCGGATGACATCCGGACTCTGGGAACTCGTCGTCAGAGGCATCTGGACGACGGTCCAACTCCTCGTCCTCAGTGCCCTGCTGGGCGCGGCGGTCTCGTTCGTCGTCGGTATCGCCCGCACGCACCGGTCGCGGACAGTCAGGTTCCTCGCGGGCCTGTACACCACGGTGTTCCGCGGGACCTCCGCGCTGATCATGATCTTCTGGATCTACTTCGTCCTGCCGCTGAGCTTCGGCTGGCAGCTCGTGCCCATGTGGGCCGGGACGCTCGCGCTCGGGCTCACGTACGGGGCGTACGGATCGGAGATCGTGCGCGGCGCGATCGCCGCCGTCGATCCGGCCCAGCGGGAGGGTGCCATCGCCCTCAGCTTCACCCCCTGGCAGCGGATACGGCTGGTCCTTCTGCCGCAGGCGGTGCCCGAGATGATTCCACCGTTCTCCAACCTGCTGGTCGAACTGCTCAAGGGCACCGCGCTGGTGTCCCTCATGGGCATGGGCGACCTGGCGTTCAGCGGCAACCTGGTGCGCCTGGCGCTCCAGGAGAGCGCGGAGATCTACACGTACATCCTGTTGATCTACTTCGTCATCGCCTTCCTGCTCACCCGGCTGATGCGGGGCCTGGAGAAGAAGCTGAAGGCAGGCGTGGGGAAGGAGCCTCGGGCCGGTGTCGAAGCCACGCGGCAGCCTGAGGCCACCGGTGTGGGAGGTGTCTCGTGAAGTGGGACTGGAACGCGGTCGCGGACTTCATGCCGCACTTCTGGGACGGCCTGCTGGTCACCCTGCAGATCCTGGTCATCGGGTCGGTGATCTCCTTCGTGCTGGGCCTGGTGTGGGCGCTGCTCATGCGGGTGCCCGCGCGCTGGGTCACCTGGCCGGTCGGCGCGATCACCGAGTTCATCCGGAACACACCGCTGCTGGTGCAGCTCTTCTTCCTGTTCTACGTGATGCCCGAGTGGGGCCTGGCCTTCTCCGCCCTGACCACCGGTGTCGTGGGTATCGGCCTGCACTACTCGACCTACACGATGCAGGTGTACCGGGCCGGCATCGAGGCTGTGCCGGTGGGCCAGTGGGAGGCCGCCACGGCGCTGAACCTGCCCCTGCGCCGGACGTGGTCCGCGGTGATCCTTCCGCAGGCGATCCGCCGTGTCGTCCCGGCGCTCGGCAACTACGTCATCGCCATGCTGAAGGACACTCCGATCCTGATGGCGATCACCGTGCTGGAGATGCTGGGCGAGGCACAACTCTTCGCCCGTGAGCAGTTCCAGTTCACCGAGCCGCTGACGGTGATCGGCGTGGCCTTCATCGTCATTTCCTACCTGGCCTCCCTTGCCCTGCGAGCCCTGGAGCGACGCCTTGCCCACTGACACTCTCCCCAACCCCGAGAAGAACCCCGCCCAGAGCGCCGGCGAGCTGATCCGGCTGGACCAGGTCACCAAGCGGTTCGGCCAGAACACGGTCCTCGACCACCTGGACTTCACGGTGGACGCCGGGAAGCACGTCACCCTGATCGGTCCCTCCGGTTCCGGAAAGACCACGATCCTGCGGCTGCTGATGACCCTGCTCAAGCCCGACGAGGGCACGATCACGGTCGACGGGCAGAAGTTGTTCCCCGCCTCCGACAAGGAGGTCCGGGAGGTCCGCAAGAAGATCGGGATGGTGTTCCAGCAGTTCAACCTGTTCCCGAACATGACGGTGCTGCGGAACATCACGGAGGCGCCGGTCACCGTCCTCGGCCTGTCGAAGGACGAGGCGGTGGAGCGGGCCAAGGGCCTGCTGGACATGGTGGGCCTGGCCGAGAAGTGCGACGCTCACCCGGCGCAGCTGTCCGGCGGTCAGCAGCAGCGGGTGGCGATCGCCCGGGCGCTGGCGATGCGGCCGCAGGTGCTGCTCCTGGACGAGGTGACGTCCGCGCTCGACCCGGAGCTGGTCGC
Organism: Streptomyces qaidamensis; assembly: GCF_001611795.1. Lineage (NCBI taxonomy): Bacteria > Bacillati > Actinomycetota > Actinomycetes > Kitasatosporales > Streptomycetaceae > Streptomyces > Streptomyces qaidamensis. The sequence continues at coordinate 3,411,348 of NZ_CP015098.1, forward strand.
CGGCGTGCTCGACGTCCTCAGAGACATCGCCCGCTCCACCGACATCACCATGCTCTGCGTGACCCACGAGATGAACTTCGCCCGGGACATCTCCGACCAGGTGCTGATGTTCGACTCGGGCCGGATCATCGAGTCCGGTCCGCCCGAGAAGATCTTCAGCGAGCCGGAGCACGAGCGCACCAGAGAATTCCTCGGCGCCGTGCTGTGACGGCCGGCCCGACGGGTCTGCGCTGGTGAGTCACCGACGTCGACGCGGCGCGCGAGGACAGAAGCCGCGTGCAGAGACCGACGCGGCTGCGGCCGTCATCCCGTGCAGGACCACCGGACACGTGAGGTCCACGGGTTGACGGCCGCGCTCCGGCGATGGTGCGCCGTTGGATGCGGGTACCGGGACCCTGCGTAATGTCATGCACATAGCAATAGGGGGCACCCTCCCCCTCACCGTCCAGGGGAAAGGAGACGTCCGCCGTCCGCGTGAACGGCCGTTCCGAAGATCCGATGGCACAGGAGCGGCCGACGACAACCTGAAGTCAACAGGATCGAGGCTCAGGATGAAACTCGCGACCCCCATGGTCGTCGCGACCACCGCGTTCGCCCTCGTCGCGTTTCTCGGCACGTCCGCTTCCGCCGCGACGCTCTATACGGAGAGGGCTTCCGCGACGTCGACCACGCCCACCCTCGACGCCAACTGCAACGAGGTGACCGGATACGAGAACCCTCGCGCGACGGCGGGCCTCGCCTGCTTCAGGCCTCTCGGCGACAAGTTCTACGTGCGGGACACCCTTGGCGACGGCCATCACATCGAAGTACGCGGCACGGTGAACCGCACCGGTGACAACTTCCGCTGCTACGAGCTCGGAGGCTCCTCGGCCGGCTGGCAGGTCTGCGACAGTTTCGCCGACGAGATCCCCGAGCATTCCACGATCTACTGGGAAATCGGCCTGTGGGAGGGCGGCAAGCTCCTCGGCACCGGCGGGGACCCCAAGTTCAGCTCCACCACCTGAGGCCGCCCTCGACGCGGTCGCACCCGATCGCGTCGCGGCGCCGGCGGACCGCCCGGCCGGGCCGTGTCCTTCAGTGAGCCGGAGAAGGACCGCACGCGGCAGTTCCTCACCGCAGCGACACAACTACCGCCTGTGACCAGGCGGAACGCGGGGCCCGGAGGCTGGGGCATGCATCTGGCATATTCCAGAGGGCCAATGCCCCAGCCTGGAGCCCTGCGAATCTTGTCAACCCCCGCTTCCCGCATGCCCGTTGCCCGGTATCGTGGAGGGGATTCGCTGTCCGGATTACGGCCCAACAGCAAGCGCAGGGGGAGACCACCGTGGCGCTGAAGCACGAGCCGACCACCCCGTACCACTCGGCCCAGGAAGCCCTGCGCGTCCTGGAGACGGTGGCGCGCGGTTCCAGCGGTGTCACCGACGCCGAGATAGCCCGCCACACCGGCATCGCCCCGGAGCGACTGACCGCGCTCCTGCGCATGCTCCGCCGCGAGGGGTACGTCGAGCAGATCGCCGCCGGCGCGTACGTCACGGGCGAGACCCTGGCCCGACTCGGCTCCGCCCACCACCGCGAGCAGGCCCTGCGCGACAAGCTCCAGCGCACCCTGGACCGGCTGCGCGACTCGGTCGGCGCCGCCGTCTACATGAGCCGGTACGTCGACGGCGAGATCAGCATCACCCAGTATGCCGCCAGCCCGGCCGCGCCCGCGGTCAACGAGTGGGTCGACTTCCGCTCCTCGGCCCACGCCACCGCCATCGGCAAGAGCCTGCTCACCCAGCTCGACCACGCCGGCCGCCGCGACCACCTCGCCCGGCACAAGATGGCCCGCCTCACCTCGCGCACCATCACCAGCGACCGGTTGCTGCTCTCCCGCCTGGAGGCCCAGCCGCCCACCGTGCCCGTCCTGGACCTCCAGGAGTACGCGGTCGGCACGGTCTGCGCGGCCGTCCCGATCACGGCCGGCTCCTCCGTCGGCTGCCTGGCCCTGTCCCTCCCGGTCGAGCACGCCCACCGCCTGCGCCAGGCCGCGGACGCCCTCAACCGCAGTGCGGCACCGGTGCTGCTCTCCATGGCGATCTAGGCCCGTCGCGGATGCTCCGGAGCACCCGGCGCGGGTGGTCCGGAGCACCCCCCGACATTGGGTAGTATTTTCTCCGTCGCCCGCCGCGGAACACCTTCCGGCGGCAGGCGAGAGTCATGCGCCGCTAGCTCAGTTGGTTAGAGCAGCTGACTCTTAATCAGCGGGTCCGGGGTTCGAGTCCCTGGCGGCGCACGGATGAGGGGCCTCTCGTGGGAGCGAGGGGCCCCTCAGCGCGTTCAGGATCCCCATCGGCCATCCAGCGGTACGTGCGCTCCCCCGGTTCCCTCCGCCACACCGGGTCCGCGCAGGTGAGGCCCTCCCTGCGCAGCTCCGCCCGGTGGATCTTGTTCGTCGCCGTCACCGGCATTCGCTCCACCACCCGGACGAACCGGGGCGCCATCTTCGTCCCCAGATCGGGCTGAGCGGCCAGGAATCTCGCGAAGCTCTCCGGATCGAACGAGCCGGCGATCGTCGCCATCACCTGGTCGCCGGTGACCGGGTCCGGCACGGCGTACACGCAGACCGCCTCCGCCCCCTCGTAGCGGGCCAGGATGTTCTCGATCATCGCGGCCGCCAGGTTCTCGCCATCGACGCGGAGGCGGTCGTCGGTGCGGCCGGCGAAGTACAGGTAGTCGTCGGCATCGCGGCAGAAGAGATCGCCCGTCCAGTACCAGCCTCCCCCTCTGCGGCGTTCCGCCTCCGCCCGCGGATTGCGCCAGTAGCCCTCGAAGGCGCTGGGTCCCCGGTTCACCAGTTCGCCGATCGCCTCGTCCCCGTTGAGCAGTCGCCCCGCCCCGTCGAAGACGGCCGCCGGGCACTCCTCGCGGGTGTCCCGGTCGAGGACGACGAGCCCGGGTGCCGCCCGGCCGACGGCGCCCGGCGGTGTGCCCGGTGACCACGCGATCGCCGCCCCGCCTTCCGACGAGCCGTAGCCCTCCACCAGCCGCACCCCGAACCGCCGCTCGAAGGCAGCCGCGTCCACCGCGCCCGCCTCCGTGCCGAAGCCCAGGCGCAGGGAGTTGTCGCGGTCGTCCGGCCGCGGCCCGGTCGCGAGGACGTACTGGATCGCCCGGCCCACGTACGTGAAGTACGTCGCTCCGTACCGGCGTACGTCCGGCAGGAACCCGGACGCCGAGAAGCGGTGGCGCAGCGCCACCGTCGCACCGGTCACCAGCGCGGGTGCCCAGTCTGCGATCACCGCGTTGCCGTGGAACATCGGCATACAGACGTAGTGGACGTCGTCGGCGGACAGGGCGAACTGGTCCGCCAGGGAGCGGCCGGCGGCCGCCAGGCGGCCCTGGGAGCAGAGTGCGGCCTTGGGGGCGCCCGTCGAGCCGGAGGTGAAGTAGAGCAGGAAGCGATCGCGCGGGGTGGCGCGGGAGGGGTCCGGGCGGGCGTCCGCGTAGGAGGTCAGGAGCTCGTGGTACTCCGTGGTGTCCGTCACCAGCAGGCGGACGCCCGGCAGGTCCAGACCCTCCAGCAGCGGCAGGTGGGCCCGCTCGGTGATCAGGACGCGGCACTCGGTGTGGAGGATGTCGCGGGCGAGTTCGGCGCCGCGGCGGGTGGGGTTGACCCCGGCGACGGCCGCCCCGGCCAGGGCCACCGCGCCCAGCCACAGCGGGAACTCGGGGGTGTTGTCGAGCAGCACGCCGAGGTGGGGTTCGGCGGCCGGCGGGAGGAGGTCCGTGAGGAGTGCGGCCCGGGATGCCGCGCCCGCCGCCACCTCGTGGTGCGTCAGGGTCCGGTCCTCCCAGCGCAGGCCGGGGCGGTCATCGCCCCACCGGGCGGCGATGAGTTCCGCGACCGTGCTCGCCCTGGATTCCATGGGCGCGCACGGTAGTTGACGTGTCGTCAGATGTGGAGGGTCGCGCCACCACGGATCACGCCACCACGGCTCACGGCACCACGGCTCACGGCACCACGGACGTCCGGCTGTCGACGCTGAAGACGACATCGCCGTACTCGCCGAAGGCCTGGCTGTACGTGACGACGAAGCCGGCGCAGAACACGACGACCACGCCGAGGAACGCGAGGATGCCGATCGCGCCGACCGCCTGCTTCACGCGGCTGGGCGCCTGGGCCGTGGCCACGACCTGGCGGCCGTCGGTGTAGTGGACCGTGACGTAGTCGCCCTCGACGGTCGTCGCGGGGCCGCCGTCCTCCTCGAAGCGGATGACCCGGCCGTCGTGCGCGATGAACTCGTAGACGTGGTGGAGGGTGGTGCGGACCGAGGTTTCGCCGTGGCCGCCGCCGACCGTGGTGAAGGTCCGCAGGCAGCGGCCCTCGGCCGTCAGGCCGCTGTTCCAGGCGCCCCGGATCTGCAGCCAGCGCCGCACGACCCGGTAGGCCATGAAGACGGCCAGGGCCATGATCAGTCCGGGCACGACGTAGAAGATCACGTCCATCGCGTATCCCCCGAGGTCGATGCGCCGGCCCCGAGCGGCCGGCGTGGGAGGAACCTACCCGCGCCGGCCGCACCGGTGACTCAAGAGAACCTCAGAGTTCGGAGGGTTCAGAAGGCGACGTCCGAACAGGCGTAGAACGCGTTGGCCGTGTCGGCGATCGTCCAGACGGCCACGATGACGTGACGGCCGCTCAGCCCGGACGGCAGCCTGCCGCTGTGGGAGAGCGTGGACGGCGGCCGCTGCCCGTTGTAGGGCACGGTGAAGAACGGGGTGAGGTTGAGGTCGGACCGGGCCAGGCTGTGGTTCTGGTTCCAGCCCGGCTTGGTGATGTAGTACTTGAAGTCGGTCGTGGCGTGCATCGCGGTGAACTGCCAGCGGAACGTGTAGCTCTGTCCACCCGTCACCTTCGTGGCGGGCCAGGCACCGCCGGACGGTGTGCGCGGTGCGCTGAGCTGGCCGAAGTGGCCGAGGCCGGCGTTGCAGATCTGCCCGTCGGCCGGGCCGGAGGCCGGGAAGCCCTTCGGGCCCTCGACGCTCTGCGGCTCCCACTGGATCGAGCCGCAGTTGGTCACGGTGCCGTTCTGGCAGAGCTTCTGCCGGCTGATGGGGAGGTCGGTGTAGCCGTGGCCGCTGGCGCCGCCGGAGGAGAGCACGAGGGCTCCGGTCGTGGCCAGTCCCACCGCGGCTGCGGACAACTTGGTCCTTGTACGCATGCTGCCGCTCCTGGAGAACGTGGGGGAGGTTCAGTGAGCCGTGCATGTAGGTCTAGACCAAGTTCGAGATTATGGCCGCTAGTTGAACATGTCCATACCAATCACGGGGCTGTTTCTCCCCGGCCGGCGCAGAACGCCACCGTCAGGTCCTTCACCAGCGCCTTCCGCTCGTAGTCGTCGAGTTCGACCAGTCCCCGCACGGTCAGCCGGGTCACCGTGTCCTCCACCGAGTCCACGACCGAGGTGAGCACGCTCGCCCGGTGCTGTGCGTCCAGCGCGGCCATCCGGCGGCGGTGCATCGCGGCGGCGACCTCGGGGGCGTACTCCACACGGACCGGCTGCACGGAGAACACCTCCAGGCCGACCGGGGCCGCGTCCGTCGCCACCAGCCGGGTCAGCGTCTCGGCCGCCGCGTCCCCGGCCCCCCTCGGCCCGCCCGGCGTCTCCACTGGAACCCGGGCCAGAGCCGCCTCGACGCACTCGCGCAGATACGTCTCGTGGTCCTCGACGCCGAGCGTGGCCCGGGCGGTGTCCCGCACCCGCCACACCACCAGCACGACCACCCGCAGCGCGACTCCGCCCCCGTCGGCCGCGGGCACCGGTTCGCTGCGCCAGTGCCGCAGCCGTACGTCCACCCGGCGGCGCAGCAGCAGTGGGTTGACCCACAGCAGGCCGGAGCGCCGGACGGTGCCCCGGTAGCGGCCGAACAGGTCCAGCACCCAGGCCCGCCCGGTCCGGCCCCGCGCCAGCCCGCCGAGCCCGAACAGCCCGAGCGCCCCGGCCCCCGCGTACGCCGCCCACTGCGCGGGACCGAGCCCGGCTCCGGCGATCGCGGGCAGCCGCAGTGCCTCCACCGCGAGCGGCGGCAGCACCCCGGCCCACCACGAGGTGGCCACGCAGCCGGCCGCACCGCACGCCCCGGCCAGTACACCGGCCGCGCCGGGCAGCACCCGCGCGGGCCGCTCCACCAGGTCGGGATCGAGCTGCGGCACCGGTCGTTTCGGGGCGATGGCCGGGCGCCTGAGGCGCGGCTGCTCCCCGGTGCCCTGCCTGCGGCCCACGACCGCCGGTTTCAGCGGCACCGTCGCCGGGACGGGGTCGTCGCGGAACAACAGGTGGACGGGGATCTCGGTGGTGGCCGCGTTCTGGATCAGCCGGGCGGACCTGGCCGGTCCGTCGGCCGGTCCGTCGGGCTCGGACGGGTGGGAAGTGGTCGTACTCATGCCTGCCTCCAGCCTCCGCGCCAGATGCGTCACATCAGTGGTCGGTGAGGGACCGCCCGGAAGAGCCGGGGCGGACCGAGGGCCTTACGAGAAGAGGCGCCGCCAGGTCTCCGGCCCCGGGTAGCCGTCCGCCGCGCCGCCCCGCCAGCCCTGGGTGCGCTGGAAGGCCTCGACGGCGCGCCGGTCCGCCTCGGTCCAGCGCGGTCCCGGCCCGACCTTGTAGAACCGGCCGAACCCCTTCCGCACGAGCTGCCTGCCCAGCTGGGTGACGTAGGCGTTGTCCGCACCCGGGCGGAACAGCGCCCGCCCCGGGTAGCCGGGCACGCCGTGCGAGGCGGGCGGCGGGCCGACCGCCCCGTCCTTCACGTCCTTGCCCTCGCCGGAGACCAGCAGCTCCCAGGTGCGCGGGCCGGGCAGCCCGTCGGCGTCCGCGCCCGTCCAGCCCTGCGCCTGCTGGAACGCCCGGGTCGCGCGGCGGTCGGCGTCGGTCCAGCGCGGCCCCGGGCCCGACGCGTACGAGCCGCCGGCCCCGCGCGTGACGAGCATCCGGCCGAGCAGCGTGACGTACTTGTTGTTCGCGCCGGGGCCGAAATACGCCGCTCCCGGATACGGCGTGACGGCCGGGGCGCCGGGCTGGCCGCCGTCCTTCCCGGGCACCGTCTCCTCCGGGGTGACGCCCTTGTAGCGGTAGGGCACGTACCGGTCGGAGTCGTTCCAGTAGGCGTACGGGGTGGACTGGCGGCGGGTGTGCGGGCGGGTCTGCTCGTAGGCGGTGTAGTGGGTGTGCGCGGCGTCCGTCCAGCCGCCGAAAATGGTGACGTGCGAGCCGTTCGCGGGGTCGGACGCATTGTGGAACAGCAGAATGTCGCCCGGCTGGAGTTCTTCCTTGGAAATGCGCTCCCCGTACTGGGCGAGGCTGCCCGTCCATTCGTTTCCGGGAAGCCGCCAGGCCATCGAGACATAGCCGGAGCAGTCCTGCCGGTAACCGTCGGACCAGAAGGCGCTCATGCTGTACGGCACCTTCGCGGTGACCCAGGTCCTGGCCCGGTTGATGATCTCCGTGCGGGTGATGGCGGTGGGCTTGGGAGCGACGGACGGCTTCGCCGGGCGGCCGCCGGGGCCGTGCAGCGGGGCCGAACCGCCCTGGGGGCTGTCGGGCTCGTCACCTGCGGCGACACCCGGTCGGTGGGATGCGTGCGGGGCGGCCGCAGCGGGTACGGCGTGACCGGCGCCGAGGGCGGTGGAGGCCACCGCCGCCAGGGCGAGGGCCCGGTGCGCGGCCGGGTGAGCGGCCGGGTGAGCGCCGGCCCGGCCGGACCAGGAATGCGGCAGGGCACGACGCCAGTGGACGCAGCCGGGGCAGTCGCAGTCGCTCGCGGGGTCGATTTCCTCGAATACCGGAGACTCCATGCGATTCCCCTCACACTTCCGGCGGAAAATGCGGCGCCCGAGCACCAGAAGGCGCGCGTCGTCAGTTTCGCAACTGTCGCCCCCATGCGCATGCTGACGGTCCGAATGATGTACGCGGGAGCCTTAACCGCCCCCTCCCGGCCCCGGGCCGGGTGGTCCGGAGCACCTGCGCACGTCCTGTAGAGTTACGGCGTCAGCAGGCGCCGCTAGCTCAGTTGGTTAGAGCAGCTGACTCTTAATCAGCGGGTCCGGGGTTCGAGTCCCTGGCGGCGCACCGACCGGAAGGCCCCTCGCGGAAGCGGGGGGCCTTTTGTATGCCTGTGCACAGCCTGCCGCGGTCTGGCCGGATACCCTCTCGCCATGGCAGCGCGTGACCTACAAGAGCGGATCAAGAAGCTCATCATCGACCGCCGGCTGGCCTCCGGGGCCCCGCTGCCGACCGAGCCCGAGCTGATGGAGTACCTCGGCGCGAGCCGGAACTCGGTGCGGGAGGCACTGAAGGCGCTCCAGGCGATGGGCATCGTGGAGATCCGGCACGGCTTCGGCACCTACGTCGGCCCGATGTCCCTGGCCCCGATGATCGAGGGCCTCGCCTTCCGCACGGTCGCCGGGCACTACCGGGGCGAGGACTCCCTGCTGCAGCTGCTGGAGCTGAGGGAGGCGGTGGAGACGGGCCTGGTGTCCCGGCTCGCCGGACGGATGCCGGAAGCGGACCTCGTTGAACTGGACGCGCTAGTCGTTCGTATGGAAGAGGAGGCCGCGCAGGGAGCCGGCCTCGCCGAGACCGACCGGGCCTTCCACGCCACCCTCTACCGGGGGCTGGACAACGTGCTGCTGTGCGAGGTCCTGGAGGCGTTCTGGGACGCCTTCCACCGGGTCCGCACGGACCTCGGGGGCGAGCCGCAGGACCCGAAGGTGACCTGCCGGCAGCACCGGGAGATCCTCGACGCGGTGCGGTCCGGCGACGCGATGCGGGCGGAGGAGGCCATAAGAGAACACTTCGGCAACATCCGCGCCCGCCTGTCCACAACGGCTCCACACGGCCCCCACACCCGTCACAATGAACGCGTTTGACCGGTAACCACCGTGTTTCGCATCTTGCGATCATGATGGACGCCGTAGAACCCTGGTCATCTGGCTTTACAAGGTGCTGCGGGTTCGCGGCAGTTGGGGGGCTTTAGGGCCGGTTGCAGGCTGAGCGGGGGTAGGGGCCCGCGTTCATGAACCGATGCCGTGGGGGGCATCATGCAACCGGAAGGTCGCGTTGCCGTGTCTATAGGGTGTGGATGACGTGGTGACTGCGATCCACCACTGATACGTCTGTGAAGGTCGAGGGGGACCTGGAGCAGACGGTAAGAAGCTACGAAACACGCGGTTGCCCGCGTGTGGGGGGATGACTCATGACGTCGAGGCCGACGGGTGCCCGGCAGGACCACGACCCGTCCCAGACCACCCAGCTCAGGGTGCCCGGGCACCGGATGAGCACGACGGGGACGTTCCGGCGGATCAAGAAGACCCTGCCGAGGTACGACTACGAGCACTACAGCCGGCTCGCGGGTCCCCTCACCCAGCCGGATCCGAGCAAGCCGTACAAGGTGCAGTACCGCTCGCTGATCTCGCAGGAACCGCACCGCATCCGGGTCGCCCTGATGCTGGCCGCGGCCCCGGTGCTGTCCCTGGTGCTGCTGTTCTGGCTGCTCCAGCCCGAGCACTGGACCGAGCGCGACTACCCGGCCTTCGACTGGCTGCCCACGCTCGACATGGTGATGCTCGTCTCGATCGGCCTGATCGAGTTCTTCCGCTGCATGAACGTGCTGTCCAACGCGCACGCCACGCTGGTGGCCCGCGACCCGATCCCGGTGGTGCCCGAGACCGGCACCAGAGTGGCCTTCCTCACCTCTTTCGTGCCCGGCAAGGAGCCGCTGGAGATGGTGACGAAGACCCTGGAGGCGGCCGTCAAGATCCGCCACCGGGGCCTGATGCACGTGTGGCTGCTCGACGAGGGCGACGACCCCGAGGTGAAGGCGGTCTGCGAGCGCCTCGGCGTGCACCACTTCTCCCGCAAGGGCGTCGCGAAGTGGAACCAGGCCAAGGGCCCGCACCGCGCCAAGACCAAGCACGGCAACTACAACGCCTGGCTGGAAGCGCACGGCGACAACTACGACTTCTTCGCCTCGGTCGACACCGACCACGTGCCGCTGCCCAACTACCTGGAGCGGATGCTCGGCTTCTTCCGCGACCCGGACGTCGGCTTCGTCATCGGCCCGCAGGTCTACGGCAACTACGACAACCCCATCACCAAGGCCGCCGAGTCGCAGCAGTTCCTCTTCCACGCGCTGATCCAGCGCGCCGGCAACCGCTACGGCTCCCCCATGTTCGTCGGCACCTCCAACGCCGTGCGCATCAAGGCGCTGAAGCAGATCGGCGGTCTGTACGACTCGATCACCGAGGACATGGCGACCGGCTTCGAGATGCACCGCCACAAGAACCCGGCGACGGGCCGCAAGTGGCGCTCGGTGTACACGCCGGACGTGCTCGCCGTCGGTGAGGGCCCCAGCGCCTGGACGGACTTCTTCACCCAGCAGATGCGCTGGTCGCGAGGGACGTACGAGACGATCATCGGGCAGTACTGGAAGGGCTGGTACTCGCTTCCGCCGAGCAAGCTCTTCAACTACACGATGATGATCATCTTCTACCCGATGTCGGCCCTCAACTGGATCCTGGCGGCGCTGAGCTGCTGCCTGTTCCTGGGCCTGGGCGCCTCGGGTGTGAACATCGACCCGGCGGTCTGGCTGATGCTCTACGGCAACGCCTCCGCCCTCCAGATCGGTCTGTACGTCTGGAACCGCCGGCACAACGTCTCGCCGCACGAGCCGGAGGGCTCCGGCGGTGTGGCCGGCATGGTGATGTCCGCGCTGTCGGCGCCGCTGTACGCGAAGGCGCTCATCGACTCCGTGCTGCGGCGCAAGAGCAAGTTCGTGGTCACGCCCAAGGGCGACTCGGCGAGCCCGGACCGCTGGTTCGGCACGTTCCGCTACCACTGGTACTTCGTCGCCATCTTCGGTGGGTCCATCGCGGCCGGCTTCGTCTTCGGTCACTCCCACCCCGCGATGATCATCTGGGCGACGTTCGCGCTGCTGATCACCGCCTCGCCGGTGTTCGCCTGGCGCTGGCAGCTGCGGCAGGACGCGAAGAAGCCCGCCGCCCATGCCGCGGAACAGCCGCAGGACCCTGCTGGGCCGAACCGGACGCAGCCGCTGCCCATCCCGCAGCAGCCGTCGGGGCACGTCCCGCAGCAGAAGCCCACGTGGGCCGCCACCCCGGGCGCACACGGGGAGGTCGGGGGAACCGACCAGACCATGCAGATCGCCCTTGGTGGACTTGGGGGACGTAAGGAATGAACGACCGTGCAGGCCGCCGCCGGGCCCGTCGACTCGCGATCGGCACGGCGGTGGTACTCGCGCTGGCCGGGATGAACGGGCCGTGGCTCTACCGCTTCAGCACCGAGAAATACCACCAGTACACAATCAACAAACCGGAGTACAAGGCCGCGAACGGCAAGTGGGAGATCATCGATTTCCCCGAGGAGTACCGGCAGAACACCATCCACGCGGCGCTGCTGCGCACCGGCAAGGTGCTGCTCGTCGCGGGGTCGGGCAACGACCAGGACAACTTCGACGCGAAGAAGTTCGACACCCGGATCTGGGACCCGGTCAAGGGCACCATCAAGAAGGTCCCCACACCGGCCGACCTGTTCTGCACCGGCCACACCCAGCTCGCCAACGGCAACCTGCTGATCGCGGGCGGTACCAAGCGCTACGAGAAGCTCAAGGGTGACGTCACCAAGGCCGGTGGCCTGATGATCGTCCACAACGAGAACCCGGACCAGCCGATCACGCTGCCCGCCGGCACGAAGTTCACGGGCAAGGAGAACGGCAAGACGTTCGTCTCGAAGGACCCGGTGCTCGTGCCGCGCGCGAAGAAGGTCTTCGACAAGGCGACCGGCAGGTTCCTGCGCAACGACCCCGGTCTCGGCCGGATCTACGTCGAGGCGCAGAAGCGGGGCAAGAAGTACGAGACGGGCACGCAGGACAACTACCGCGTGCACGGCCTGAAGGGCGCCGACGCCAAGAACACCTACGGCATCGCGCAGAAGCTCGCGCTCGACAAGAAGGACTTCCAGGGCATCCGGGACGCCTTCGAGTTCGATCCCGTGGCCGAGAAGTACATCAAGGTCGACCCGATGAAGGAGGCCCGCTGGTACCCGACGCTCACCACCCTGAGCGACGGGAAGATCCTCAGCGTCTCCGGCCTCGACGACATCGGCCAGCTGGTCCCGGGCAAGAACGAGGTCTTCGACCCGAAGACCAAGAAGTGGACCTACACCGACAAGGTCCGGCAGTTCCCGACGTACCCGGCGCTGTTCCTCATGCAGAACGGCAAGGTCTTCTACTCCGGGTCCAACGCGGGCTACGGGCCGGACGACGTGGGCCGTGAGCCGGGCGTGTGGGACGTCGACACCAACAAGTTCTCGAAGATCCCGGGGCTGAGCGATCCCACGCTGATGGAGACGTCGGGCACGGTACTGCTGCCGCCGGCGCAGGACGAGAAGTACATGGTGGTCGGCGGCGGCGGCGTCGGCGAGTCCGAGAAGTCCAGCGAGAAGACCCGGATCGTCGACCTGAAGAAGGCGGACCCGCGCTTCGAGGACGGCCCGTCCCTGGACAAGGGCACGCGCTACCCGAACGCCTCGGTCCTGCCCGACGACAGCGTGCTGATCTCCGGCGGTTCGGAGGACTACCGCGGCCGCGGTGACTCCAACATCTTCGAGGCGCGGCTCTACGACACGGAGAAGAACGAGCTCAGGCGCGTGGCCGACCCGCTCGTGGGCCGCAACTACCACTCCGGGTCGATCCTGCTGCCCGACGGCCGCGTGATGTTCTTCGGCTCCGACTCGCTCTACGCGGATGCGGCCAACACCAAGCCGGGCGAGTTCGAGCAGCGCATCGAGATATACACGCCGCCGTACCTCTACGGCGACGGGGACCGGCCCTCGCTGTCGGGCGGGCCGCAGACCATCGAGCGCGGCGGGACGGGGACGTTCACCTCGTCGGACGCGGCGAAGGTCAAGAAGGTCCGGCTGATCCGGCCGAGCGCCGCCACGCACGTCACCGACGTCGACCAGCGGTCGATCGCCCTGGACTTCGAGGCGTCCGGCAGCAAGCTGACCGTGACCGTGCCGGAGAACCGGAACCTGGTCCAGGCGGGCTGGTACATGATGTTCGTGACGGACGCCGACGGGACCCCGAGCAAGGCGCAGTGGGTCAAGGTGCCCTGACAGACAACCGGAAAGGGGCGCTCTCCGCGAGGAGAGCGCCCCTTTCGTATGGTCCGGGAGGGACCGGTCGTCAGCCGGTGGCCTTCGCCAGCTTCAGGGCGTAGTCCGCCCACCACTGGCCCGCCTTGGGTCCGCCCTTGCACTCGCCGTCCGACTCGCCCGGCCGCTTCACCCACAGGTACGCGTCGACCAGCGGGTCGGCCGTCTTCGTCGTCGGGGTCTCCCCCAGGGAGCGGCCCGGCGGGTTGCACCAGCGCTCGTCGGGCTTGCCGTCGGTGTAGGGGCCCTTGCCGTTGCGGCTGGTGTCGATGACGAAGTGCTTGCCGCCGACCTTGGCGGAGAGCTTCTTGCCGTAGGCGATGGAGTCTTCGGTGGAGTAGAAGTTGGAGACGTTGACCGAGAAGCCGTCGGCCTGTGCGATGCCCGCGCGGTTCAGCGGTTCGAAGATCTGGTCGGGGTTCTGCCAGCCGGCGTTGCCCGCGTCGAGGTAGACCTTCGTGTTCTTCAGGGACTTCAGCTTGGTGACGGCGCCCTTGAGGAGGTCGTAGCGCTCCTCGTGGAACTGCTGGGGCGTGCAGCCGTCGACGAGGTGGAGCAGCGCGTCCGGTTCCAGGACGATCGTGGCGGGCCGGTCTCCGATGCCCGCGGCCACGCCGTCGACCCAGTCGCGGTAGGCGTTGCCGTCGGCTGCGCCGCCCTGCGAGTACTGGCCGCAGTCGCGGTGCGGGATGTTGTAGAGGACCAGCAGGGCCGTGCGGCCGGCCTTGTCGGCGGCTTCGGTGAGGCCGCGGGTCTGCTGCTGCGGGTCGTCCGGGCCGACCCATTCGGCAGTCGGCTGCTCGGCGATCTTGCGGATCTCCTCGGCTTCCTGCTTCTTGCCCGACTTCTCCAGCTCGGCGAGCTGCTGGGCCGCGGTCCCGTCCGGATTGACCCAGAACGGGGCTTTCTTCTTGGGCTGTTGGGTGATCCCGGCGCCCGCGTCGGCGGGCTCTTCCGATCCGTCTCCTCCGTCGGAGGAGGAACACCCCGTGATCAGCAGTGCCGCCCCCAGCACCACTGCGGACATCCGCCTCCCGGCGAACACCCCGGCCCCCCTGCTGCCGTACATCCAACTCCCCCTTGGGTGCAGCGTGACAAGTCTCAATCCTGACATACGTCCCGCGGCACCCACGAGGCAAACCCCACCTGCGCGGATGACGCAGCGCCACCGTGCCGGGACGTGGCGTCGTCCGAGCCCGGCTTCAGGGGGAGCGGTCGCCGACCGGGCCGGGTGGCCGCACCGGGCCCCGCCGGGTCCGTCAGAGGCCGGTCCCCGTCAGATACGCCGAGACGACCACGTTCGCCGTGTAGCTGCGGGTCGTACGGTCGAAGCTGCCGCCGCAGGTGACCAGCCGCAGTTCGGCCCGCCCCGACTCGCGGGGCCCGTAGGCCTGGTGGGCGTCGAAGCGGTCGCGGGTCAGGACCTGGACGGACTCGACGGTGAACTCGGCGACCTTGGCGTCGGCCCGCAGCACCCGGATCGTCTGGCCGGGCCGCATGGCACTGACCTTGTAGAAGACGGCCGGCCGGGTGCCGGTGTCGACATGACCGACCATCAGCGCGGTGCCGGGCGCCCCGGGCGCGACCCCGCCGGCGTACCAGCCGACCACACCCGGCTGGTCGTACGGCGGTGGGTCGAGCGCACCGTCGGCGTCGAGGCCGCGTGCCACCACGGGGGCCTGGACGCCGAGCCCGGGGATGTCGACGCGCTGCGGCAGCGCGTCCCCCAGCGGGCGGTGCTCGGGCGGCAGCTTGATGTCCGGGGGCCGTCCGGCCGCCGCCATGTCGCCCGTGGCGGGGGCGGAGATGCCGTGCCGCATCTCGGTGACCTCGCGGCCCCACAGCCACAGCCCGAGCAGCAGCACCACCCAGGCCATGCCGGTCAGCAGGCGGCCGGTGCCGGAGAAGCGTCTGTCCAGGTGATCGCGATCCCGCATGGTCAGTCCGTCCCGCGGCCCCGGCGGACACCGCGTCGCAGCACGACGATCACCGCGGCGGCCACCCCCGCGAGTACCAGCCCGGTCACCCCCTGCGCCGCGCCGGGACCGGCGCCCCGCTCCTCGGCGGCGATGCGCTCGGCGGCACCGCCACCGCCCGCCCGGACGGGGGCGACGGGCGAGGCCGGCGCACCGGGCCGGTGAGAGGGGAACGTCTCCGGGTCACGGCCGGGAGCGGACGGCTGCCCGCCCCCTTCCGGCGCGGGCTGCTGCCCGCCCCTACCTGGCGCGGGCTGCTGTCCGACCTCACCGTTCGCCGGCTCACCGTGCGCGGGCTGCTGTCCACCGGCCCCGGACACGGGCAGCGGCGCGGCGCCGGACCCCCGCGCCGTGCCGTCCCGGACGGTGAGGGTGACGGTCTGCCTCGCGGCACCGCAGGTGATCCGCACGGCGTACGGACCCGCCTCGATCGTGGAGCGGACGCGGCTCTCACCGGCAAGCTCGCGCGCTCCGGTGACGGTGAGCCGGGCGTCCGCGACGAACGCCGCCGAGGCGGCCACGGCCGTCCGCTGCGCGCAGCCGGTCAGGCGGAGTGTGACGTCAGTGCCGGGGGCGGGGGCCGCCGGGGTCACCGAGACGCTCCCCTCGTCCGCCGCGTACGCCGAGGGGGCGAGGGCGACGACGGCCAGGACGCTCGTACAGACAGTGACTCTCAGGAAACCCATCGTGAACCTCCAGACGCCTGGAGCCTCCCCCGGGCGGAGGGCCGTCGCATCCTCAGGGACGCGGCGGCTGCTCCGTACGGGTGACGACGGGTTTGAGCTCTTCGGGTGCCGGCGCCCGGGCTCAGACCCGTTCGACGAGGTCCGCGATCGAGTCCACGACCTGCGACGGCCGGTAGGGGAAGTCCTCGACCTGTTCGGGCCGGGTCAGGCCGGTGAGCACCAGGAACGTCTGCATCCCGGCCTCTATGCCGGCCAGCACGTCGGTGTCCATGCGGTCGCCGATCATGGCGCTGGTCTCGGAGTGCGCCCCGATGGCGTTCAGCCCGGTCCGCATCATCAGCGGGTTCGGCTTGCCCGCGAAATACGGCTTCTTGCCGGTCGCCTGGGTGATCAGCGCGGCCACCGCGCCGGTCGCGGGCAGCGGTCCCTCGGTGGAGGGACCCGTCTCGTCGGGGTTGGTGCAGATGAACCGGGCGCCGCCGAGGATGAGCCGAACCGCCTTCGTCATGGCCTCGAAGGAGTACGTGCGGGTCTCGCCGAGGACGACGTAGTCCGGCTCGTGGTCGGTCAGGATGTAGCCGATGTCGTGCAGCGCGGTGGTGAGCCCGGCCTCGCCGATGACGTACGCCGAGCCGCCCGGCCGCTGGTCGTCCAGGAACTGGGCGGTGGCCAGGGCCGAGGTCCAGATGCTCTCGATCGGCACCTCCAGGCCCATGCGGCGCAGCCGGGCGTGCAGGTCGCGCGGGGTGTACATCGAGTTGTTGGTGAGGACCAGGAAGGGCTTCCCGGACTCGCGCAGCTTCTTGAGGAAGGCGTCGGCGCCGGGGATCGGTACGCCCTCGTGGATGAGCACACCGTCCATGTCGGTGAGCCACGACTCGATGGGCTTGCGGTCTGCCATGTGCGGGATCTCCTGCCGTACGCGGTCCAGCGTGCGACCCAGCCTAGACAGTGGCGGGATCTTGCGGAATGGCCCGCGTGCGGCGTCCCGACTGGCGGGACGCCTGATCAGCGGCGACGGCGGGCGACGAGCAGGACCCCGCCGCCGGTGAGCAGCAGGGCCGCGGCGGCGACGACCTGCGTGCCGGTGCCCGTCCGGGCCAGTTCCTCAGCGAAGGGGAACCGGTCCTCGCGGGGCGGGACGGAGGCGTCGGGGTCGGGGTCGGGGCGGGTCTCCTTACCGGTGTCGGTGTCGGTGCCGGTGTCGGTCCCCGCGTCCCCGCCGCCGATCCCGAACCGGTAGTCGTTCGACTGCCCGACCCAGTCGCCGTCGTCGTCGTGCCGCTGCACCACCGCGGCGTTGGCCGTGACGTCGTTGGGCACGGCGTCCGAGGTGAGCATGAGCCGCACCTTCACGGTGACGGTCCTGCCCGGCCCGACGGTGAACCCGGCGAACCGGTCCTCCTCGTCGGTGAACGCCCCGACCAGTTCGTCCTCGCCGGTCTTCTCGAAGCGCACGGGGTGGGCCCGCGGCCCCTCGAAGAACTCGAGACGCGGCTGGGACGGTTCCAGAGCGCGCTTGTCGTCGACGAGGACGACGACGGGGTGGATGCCGGTGCAGGTCCGGTCGGTGGTGTTGGTCAGGTCGACGTACCAGGTCCCGAACCCGCCCCCGGCCGTGTAGGAGTCCGGCCCGCCGTGGATGCGGGTGGTGAGCGGGAAGGTGTGGTCGTCGGGCGCGGCACAGGCGGGCGCCGGGGCGTCCGCGTACGCCGGACGAGCACCGGGGAGCAGGACGGCGGCCGTCGCTGCCGCCGCCAGGCAGAGATGAGCGGGCGTGCAGAGTCGCATGATGATGTGACATTCCGACCGGCGGGGATCGCGAGACGGCGCCCGCCCGAATCACCCCCGAACGGCGGCGCGGATCCGCCCGGTCGGCGGACGCGACCTAGCGGCGGCCCAGGGCCTTCGCGCGTGTGTGGGCCCAGCCCGCGAGGACGAGACCCACCGCGGTGAGGACCGCGTAGGTCACCAGCAGCGGGACGAAGCCACCGGGCAGCCCGCCCAGCAGGCCCCGCTTGTCGTCGATGAGGAGCCGGGCGAGCCCCTGGACGCACACCGCCAGCACCAGCATGCCGAGAACCTGCAGGATGTCGTACTTCATGGCCTTCCTTTCCGCTAGGAACTACGTTACGAACGTATCAATCAGCGGAGGTATATCCGCCCGATATGGCAGGCGATCTTCTGATTACGTCACACTTTCTCGACGCGCTATCGTGGAAAGGTGCGTGACGAAAAGACGCGGGCGTGCCCGGTGTGCGGCGCGGCCCTGACCCGTCCGAGCCGGGGCCGTCCGCCCGTGTACTGCTCCCGGAGCTGTCAGGCCCGGGCCTACCGCAGGCGCAGGCAGCCGCTGCCCGAGCCGGGCACGCCGCCCGCGTCCCCGCCGTCGGACGTCCGGGCGCGGCAGCGGCGCCGGATCGCCGAGGCGGTGTGGCGGATCGCGGCCGGACAGGGCCTGGACGCGGCCAGCATGCGCAGGATCGCGGCGGAGGCGGGGGTGTCACTGCGGGTCGTGCAGTACCACTTCGACTCCAAGCACGCCCTCCTGGTGGACGCGCTGCGCCTGCTGCACGAGGAGAACGAGCGGCTGGCCCGGGCGCGCATCCCGTACGACATGACCGACCCGTGCGCGCTGCTGCGGGCCGTGCTGGACGAGTTCCTTCCGCTGGACGAGCAACGCGCCTTCGCCCTGCGCGTGTTCACGGCGTACTACGCGCGCAGCCTGACCGATCCCGAGCTCGCGGCGGTCTTCCTGGCGGCCGAGCAGCCGCTGGAAGACCTCGTCGCGGACATCATCGGGGCCGGCCAGGCGGCGGGGAGCACGGCCCCGGGCATCGACCGGGCACACGAGGCCGACCTGCTGGTGTCGGGAGCCGTCGGGCTGGGCCTGGACGTCGTACACGAACGCCGGTCCCTCGCGGGAGTGCGGAAGGTGCTGGACTATCACCTGGCCAGGATCTTCCCGGCCGAGGCCGCAGTGCCGTTGGCGACCGCCGGGGCCGCCGGGCATCGATCGTCAGCGCCCGGACATCAGCCGCGCACCGCGCCCTGATACCGGCCCCGGCACCAGCTCAGCCGGCGCTTCTCGCGCAGCGTCCTGCCCGAGCCGCTGAACCGGCCGAGCCACTCCCCGACCCGGCGCTTCAGATGCCGCCACGCCCGAACACCGGCCCCAGCACCAGCTCGGCCGCCCCCGCCGCCACGACGCCGCCGCCCCCCGCCGCGACGCGCACCGGTACAACGTCCTGGCCCGTGCGCCTGGCCCAGGCCTCCAGCACCGCGCCGACCCCGTCCGTGAAGGTCTCCGGGGCCGCCGCCACCGTCCGGCCGCCGAGCAGGACGACGTCGATGTCGAGCAGCCCGATGAGGTTCGCCGCCCCGGCCCCCAGGACCCGTGCCGCCTCCCGCAGATCACCGCGCGCCACCGCACCGAGGCACAGGGCCTCGACGCAGCCCCGGTTCCCGCAGGTGCAGGGCGGGCCGTCGAGCTGGATCACCTGGTGGCCGAACTCCCCGGCCCCGGTCCTGGCACCCCGGTGCACGCTGCCGCCGATGACCAGCCCTGCGCCCAGTCCCGTGCCGAGGTGCAGGTACGCGAAGGAGCCGCACTCGCCACCGGCGGCGAGGCCCAGCGCCGCCGCGTTGGTGTCCTTGTCGACCACGACCGGCGCGCCGAGCCGCTCCGCCAGCGCCTCCCGCAGCGGGAAGCCGTCCCACTCGGGGAATCCGGTCACCCGGTGCAGGACCCCCCGGGCATGATCAAGCGGCCCGGGCAACGCGATCCCTACGCCGAGCAGGGCGGGGCCGAGCCGGGCCGGGCCCAGCAGGGAATCCCCACTGCCCCCGGCAGCCCCCTGCCGGGAAGCCTCTCCGAGCCCAGCCGCCCCCTGCGGGGAGGTCTCACCGACCTCGGCCGCCCCCGACCCGGATGCCCCGCCGGGACCCGCCTCCTCCTGCTGGGGCCCTCCGTCGACCGCCCCCTGCCGGGAGGCCCCGCCGCCCCCGGCCGCTCCCAGCCGGGGAACCACACCCGTCCCGGCCGCCGCCAGCGCTTCCGTCACCGTCTCCCGTACCGCCCCCAGCACGGCCTCCGCCCCCGCCCCCAGGTCCAGCGCGGCCCGCCGCTCCCCCACCACCGTGCCCCGCAGGTCCACGAGCACGGCTCGTACCTCGTCCCGGTCCAGGTGGACGCCGACCGCGTGCCCGGCCTCCGGCACCAGCCTCAGGACCGTGCGCGGCTTGCCCCCGGTCGACGCCCGGCGTCCCGCCTCCGCCGCGAGGCCGTCCTCCCGCAGCCGGGCCGTGATCTTGCTGACCGCCTGGGGAGTGAGCCCGGTGCGCTCGGCGAGTTCGAGCCGGCTGATGCCCTCGTCCCCTGCCGCCCGCAACAGGTCGAGCACCAGCGCGGCGTTGTGGCTGCGCAGGGCGAGCAGGTTCACCCCGCCGCCACCCGGCCCGACCGGACCGGTCGTCCCCGGCCCTCCCGCCCCGCGCATGCCGCCCACTCCGCCCGTACGGTCGTCCGCCCTGTTCACACCACCATTGTCCCCGGCGCTTGCACTTTGGCAACAGCGTTGCGAAAGTGGGTGGCATGACTGGCACACCCCCCGGCACAGCCCCCGGCTCGCCCCTCCGCGTCGGCCTTATCGGCTACGGCCTCGCCGGCTCCGTCTTCCACGCCCCGCTGATCGCCGCCACGGAGGGCCTCGCCCTCGACACGGTGGTCACCTCGAACCCGGAGCGGCAGCAGCAGGCCCGCGCCGAGTTCCCGGATGTCCGCCTCGCCGCCACACCGGACGAGCTGTTCGCCCGGGCCGCCGAGCTGGACCTGATCGTCGTGGCGTCCCCGAACAAGACGCACGTGCCGCTCGCGACGACCGCGCTGAAGGCCGGCCTGCCGGTCGTCGTCGACAAGCCCGTCGCGGGCACCGCGGCCGAGGCCCGCGAGCTGGCCGCCCTGGCCGAGGAGCGCGAGCTGCTCCTCTCCGTCTTCCAGAACCGCCGCTGGGACAACGACTTCCTCACCCTGCGCAAGCTGTTGAACGAGGGCGAGCTGGGCGACGTCTGGCGGTTCGAATCCCGCTTCGAGCGCTGGCGTCCGAAGCCGAAGGGCGGCTGGCGGGAGTCCGGCGACCCCGCAGAGATCGGAGGTCTGCTCTACGACCTCGGCAGCCATGTCGTCGACCAGGCCCTGGTCCTGTTCGGCCCGGCGGCCTCCGTCTACGCGGAGACGGACATCCGCCGCCCGGGCGCCGAGACGGACGACGACACGTTCATCGCGATCACGCACACCGGCGGCGTCCGCTCCCACCTCCACGTCTCCGCGACGACCGCCCAACTCGGCCCCCGCTTCCGCGTCCTGGGCTCTGCCGCCGGTTACGTCAAGTACGGCCTCGACCCCCAGGAGGCGGCACTCCGGGACGGCCTTCGCCCCGGCCCCGGCTGGGGTGCGGAGCCCGAGTCGCTGTGGGGCCGCGTCGGCTCCGGCGAGTCCCCGGTCACCGGCGGCGGCCGCGCCGAACCCACCCTCGCGGGCGACTACCCGGCCTACTATGCGGCCGTGGCGAAGGCCCTGCTGGAGGGCGCCCCGAATCCGGTGACCGCACGGGAGGCGGCCGCCGCCCTGGACGTACTGGAGGCCGCCCGTCGTTCGGCCCGCGAGAAGGTGACGGTGACGCTGTGACCCACAAGAGCAACCCCCCCCCACAGCCAGGGGCTCACCCCGAAGTTCCACCCGGAGCTCACCCCGAGCCTGGAGGAGCTGGAGAAGCAGGAACGCCACCTGGTGTTCCGCCAGTTCACGTACGACGACGCCTGGGCGCTCGGCTCGCTCCTCGTCGAGCTGGCCCGGGAGCGGCATGCCCCGGTCGCCATCGACATCCACCGCGCCGGCCAGCAGCTGTTCCACGCGGCCCTGCCGGGCTCGACCCCGGACAACGACGCCTGGATCGCCCGCAAGCGCCGCGTGGTCGAGCGTTACGGCTCCGCCTCCTACCTGGTGGGCGCCCGCTTCCGCGCCAAGGGCAGCACCTTCGAGGAGTCCTCGCGCCTCGACCCCGACACCTACGCGGCCCACGGCGGCTCGTTCCCGATCACCGTCGACGGCGTGGGCGTGATCGGCGCGGTGACGGTGTCCGGGCTGCCGCAACTCCAGGACCACCGGCTGGTGGTGGAGGCGCTGGAGCGGTTCCTGGACCGCTGACCTTCGTTCCCGGAACGAGCCCGGAATGAGCGGGGACCCCCTCCGGTTGGCACCTGCGTACGCGTGATCGAGCACGGCGCCCACCGGAGGGACCCCACCCCATGACCACCCCCCTGAAGGACACCGTCGGCCGGTACGGCATCTGGAGCGTAGGCCTGCGCTCGGAGGACCCGGACCGGCGCGGCGAACTCGCCGAGGCCGCCGCCGAACTGGAGGAACTCGGCTACGGCGCCGTCTGGCTGGGCGGCAACAGCTCCGCCGCCAACGCCGCCCCGCTGATCGGGGCGACCTCCACGCTCACGGTCGGCACCAGCATCCAGAGCATCTGGCAGCACGAACCGGACGCCGCCGCCGCGGCCTTCGCGGAACTGGAGTCGGCCCACCCCGGGCGTTTCCTGCTGGGCCTCGGGGTCAGCCACGCCAAGCGCGTGGAGCAGTACGCCCGCCCCTACTCGGCGCTGGTCGGCCACCTCGACGGCCTGGACACCGCGGGAGTTCCTGCGGAGCGCCGGCTCCTGGCCGCCCTGGGCCCGAAGTCGCTGCGGCTGGCCCGCGACCGGGCGGCGGGCTCGATCCCGTACCTGGTCACCCCGGAGCACACGGCGCACGCCCGCGAGATCCTGGGCGACGCCCCGCTGCTGGCGCCGGAGCTGGGCGTCGTCCCGGAGACGGACCCGGTCCGCGCCCGCTCCCTGGCCCGCGAGTTCCTGGAGATCTACCTCCCCCTGCCGAACTACACCAACAACTTCCTCCGGCACGGCTTCACCGAGGACGACCTGAAGGACGGCGGCAGCGACCGCCTGGTCGACGCCCTGTTCGCCTGGGGCGACGACCAGGCGATCCGCACCAGGATCGACGCCTTCTTCGAGGCGGGCGCGGACCACGTCGCCCTCCAGGTCCTGACCGGCGAGCCCCGCGACGCCCTCCCGAGGAAGGCGTGGCGCGAGGTGGCGGCTCTGCTCGCCTGAGCTGCTTCCGCCAGGGGCGGTCCGGCAGGGCACGGTTCAGATCAGGGCCATGCCGGTCAGAACGGTCGAGCACACTGCGGCGCCGGCCGGCCACAGCAGCCACCTGCGGCGGCCGTCGGCGACAGCGGCCGCGACCAGGATCTGCGCGATGGCGGCCATGGCGGCCGCCGCGCCGAGGTACACGCCGCGGCTGCTGGCCAGCTCCGCGAAGGACACCTGGCGTTTCTGCTCGTCCCGCAGGTCCGACAGGTGCTCGGGATCCTCGGCCAGAGTCGTCACCGTCGCGGCGTCGACGCGGTCGGCGCGGGTGGGTGGACGCCCCATGTACTCGGCGATCTCGCGCACCCGTTCCGCGGCCCGGGTCTCGACCGCGGCCACCACTCGCTCGTGTCGTGCCTGACCGGGTGCGATCCCGGTCTCCAGCGAGGCGCGTTCGCGGGCCATCGCCCGGAGCTCGGTGAGCTCTGCCGCTCGGCGGCTCTCTTCCAGGAATGCCATGCGCTGCCCGAAGGCCAGAGCGGCGGTACCCAGCTGGCTGGCCTTGCGGGCTGCCTCCGCCTGGGCCCGCTGTTCGCCGCCGGCCGCGTAGACGGCCCCGAGGGGCAGCACCATCAGCAGGACGACGACGAACAGTTGGAGCAGCGCGGCGAGGCGGCTCTCCCCGGTGCGCGTGAGGGCCGGCTGGGGGATGAGCTGCAGATTCCTGATGACGCGCCGGCGGTCCGGCCCCGGTGGTCTGCGCAGAACGCGCGGCCGCACCACGTTCGCGGCGACCACCCCGGCGATGACGGCCGCCCCGGCGAGCGCGGCGAACCCGAGCCCCCACATGACCCATGTGTCCCCGGACCGCATCGTCGCCTCTGGCTCGAGGCCGTAGCGCCCGGGTTTGTCCCTTTGCAGGTCGGCGAGTCGGCGGGGCAGGTCGTAGCCGAGTTCCCGGTGCCGGTAGGCGTCGTGCAGGAAGCTCCCGGAATCGGCGGTGCTGCGCAGGGCGAACGCGGTCTGGGCGGCGATCTCGTACTCCGACGCGGCGGTCCTGCCCTCATGGCGGATCGGTCTCAGCGCGTCGGCGCGCGCCGAGGCCGCGGCCACCTCGAACGCGAGGCGCGCGTCTTCGGTGTAGACCGTGCGCACATCGTCCAACAGGGTCTCCTGACGCGTGATCTCCTGGCGCACCGCGTCCTGGTACGTCCCGGAGGCCTCGCTGAACGCCCATGCGGACAGGGGTGTCGCCACGGTGATGACGGCGAGCAGGACGATCTGGACCCGGATGCGGAGGGCGAACCGCGAGGTGGACGGGTTCACGGCGACCGCCGCTCGTACGTGACCGTCAGCCCCTTCTGGTCGGTGAGAGCGAGGGCGTCGCCCGTCACCTCCCACGTGTGACGCTGAGGGGTGCGCGCAGCGGGCCTGGCCGAGTAGTCGCCCTCCGGATCGCCCGGGTCCCGGCGGGATGTCTCGGCTTTCCGGGGCGTCAGGACGAGCTGCGCCCCTCGGACCCGTGCCGTGCCTTCCGAGGCGTGAGTGACCTGGACGATGCCGTCCGGGGAGTCGTAGGCGAGGACGCCCGTGAAGGTGTAGCCGCCGTCGGCCCGGAAGCGGTACGTGAGGCCGGCGTCACTGTCCTTCGAGTCGCTCTGCCACGTCCCGACGAGGGCCTGGGGGAGCGCCTGTTCGGGCGGATCGGCATGTGTGGTGCTCGGCGCCGGGTTGGGCGAGGCCGTACGGGACGTGGGCCCCGGGCCGGGCGGTTCGCCCCGTGAGGCGCAGGCCGTGACGCCCACGAGGAGGGTGACGAGGAGCAGCGACGACCGAACCGCACCGGTGACAGCCATCTCAGCTCCCACCGATCTGCCGGACGTAGCTGACCCCGTCCAGCATGAGATTCTCGAACGTGTACCCGTAGCCGGCGTCGAATTCTTCGATCGCCCAGTAGTCGTACGCGATGGGGCCGATCGGCACGTACAGGGTCATGGAGGTGCCTTCGGCCACCGCTGATCCTTCGAGGACGAGACCGTTGTTGTAGATGAGGCTCACGTCGCCACCGCTGGAGAAGCGGATCTTGTCGAACCGCACGGAGGTGCCGTCCCCGTCCCATTCGCCGACCAGTTCAGCGGGAACGGAGCCCTTCGGCGCGACGAACGCCGATGACGGAGCAGGCTCCGGCGTCGAGGGCGAGGGCGAGGACGGCTCGGTGAGGTCGTCGGTCGGTGTGGCTGAGGGCGACACGGAGATGTCGCGGCTCGGTTGGGTGTGGGTCGGGGGGCCAGGTGGAGTCGTCCCCCCGGATCCCCTCGAGTTCCCTGAGTCCCCGCACCCCGCGACGACCGCCACCACCAGTAGTGCTCCTGCGATGCCGCGCATGCTGCGCGCGCGTAAGAACGTCATGAGCTAAGCCCTGTCTCTCGGGAGAAGGCGGGGGCTGCCCGCCCGGCGATGTGCGCGCCGTCTCTACTCGGCGACGACGAACCGGAGGCGGCGCCGGCTCCTGGGCTGCCGTGGGCCCGGCCCTCGCCGGCGGCCGCGCAACTCCTGGACGACAGCCACGAGTGCCGTCAGGCCCCAGGCGACGGAGAACGCAGTCAGCTGAGCATCCGCTCCGAACGCCAGCCAGCTGACTCCCAGTCCGGCCAGCGTGATACCGGCGGCCGCCAGAAGAGCAGAGTGCCGTCGGGTGCACAGAGCCCTGACCAGGCACAGGACGGCGAGAACGAGGACCGGGGCGGCGAGGAAGGACATCGGCTCGTGCCCCGTGTAATCCACGGAGACCATGGCCGACGCGGGCTCGTACCCTCCGTCGTACCCCTCCTCGAACAGCGTGTGGCCGGAAGGATCCTCGGGCAGTTCGTAGTAGTCCTTGTAGTAGGAGCTGTAGAAGTGGAGGGGGTCGTCGAAATCGTCATCGGAGGCAAAGGCGTAGTCGCTCTCCTCGACTGCCGCGCCCGCGGTGACGCCGGCGGTGACCAGGGCACCGGCGCCCCACCACAGAAGAGCGGACGTCAGCGGAAGCCGGCGGAATGCGGCCAGTCCGAGAACCGCGATCGACGCCAACGGCACGAAGTAGTCGCTCGACGGATCGAGGTCCTGGTGGACGAGGACGACCATGGCCGAGACCACGAGCCCCAGCAGGGCCGTCGCACGGTTCCCGGACGGGAGCCGTCGCCATCTGCGCGGTGACGGCTCTGCGGCGGCGTCGGTCCGCTCGGGCCCGGTGGCAGTCGCCGCCGTGGAGGCGACGGTTGCCTGATCACTGCGGTCGGTCGCCGCCTCGCCGGGACCGTTGGGAGGCGGCGGGGGTGTGGCAGCAGCCTGCTTCGGCACCGAGGCGGCCTGGGTCGGCTGTTCGGCCAGCATCGTCCGCCCGGGCCCCGCTTCCGACGGCGGCGGGACCGGAGGGGCCGGAGGCACCGTCGGCAGGCCGGGGACTCTGATTCCCGCGCGGGCCAGGGTCTGCTGCATCTCTCTCATGCCGGCGAAGCGCTGCTCCCGGTCCTTCGACAGCGCCCGCAGCACGACCTCATCGACCGCCGCCGGGATCTGCGGCCGCAGCTTGGACGGGGTTACGGGCTCCGTGCTGATGTGCTGGTGCATCACCGCGAACGGGGAGTCGCCGAGGAAAGGCGGGCGTCCCGTGAGCAGTTCGTACAGCAGGCAGCCCACGGAGTACTGATCGGAGCGACCGTCGACGGCTCCACCGGTCAGCTGCTCCGGTGACAGGTAGGCCGGGGTCCCGACCGTCATTCCCGTCGCGGTGAGGCGGGTGGTGGTCTCTGCCACCACCTTGGATATCCCGAAGTCCAGGACTTTGACCCCGCCTTCGGAGGTGAGCATGACGTTGGAGGGTTTGATGTCCCGGTGCACCAGGCCCTGACCGTGGCTGTGGGCCAGGGCCTCCGCGATTCCCCGGCCGGCGTCGAGAGCGCGCTCGACCGTGAACGGTCCCTCGGCCAGTGCGTCGGCCACGGTGCGGCCGTCGATGAACTCCATGACGAGGAAAGGGGTCGTCTCGCCTTCCCGTACGTCCTCGCCCACGTCGTGCAGCACGGCGATGTTGCGGTGGCTGAGCGAGGCGATGGTGCGGGCCTCCCTGCGAAACCGGACCCGGAACTCCTCGTGCCTGGTCAGCTCCGGCGGCAGGACCTTCACGGCGACCACACGCCCCAGCTCCCGGTCCGTGGCGCGCCAGACCTGGCCCATTCCGCCACGTCCTGCTTCTTCGATCAGCTCGTACCGCTCCGCAAGTACCCGCATGGCGCCCCCCGTTCAGCGTCAGGGTGCGAGACGGCGCAACAGCGGTCTGTTTCGGAGCGTCGCCCCTGCGTCCGTCCACCCGACCGCCAACCGTACTGGCTGATTTCCGCACATCGAGCGGTATGAGAGTCCGAATAGGAGCGCGCGCTTTTCACGCGCTCCTATCGCGCACAACTGCGCTGGGGGCGCATTTCACCCTGCTGTCCGCACGCCGTGCGCCGTCCGGAAGGCGGGCCGAGCTGTCCGAAGTCGCCGGCGAAAGGGCGGTGTCCGCCTCTCAGGCGTCCTTGAACTCCTGCCGCTGCCGCCCGAGCCCCTCGATCTCCAGCTCCACGACATCTCCGGCCCGCAGGAACGGCTTCGGCTCGGACGCGCCCAGCGCCACCCCCGCCGGCGTCCCGGTGTTGATCACATCGCCCGGGTACAGCGTCATGAACTGGCTGAGGTACCGCACGACCTCCCCCACGGGGAAGATCTGCTCGGCCGTCGTCCCGTCCTGCTTGAGTTCCCCGTTGACCCAGAGCTTCAGGGACAGGTCCTGCGGGTCCGGTACCTCGTCCGCCGTGACGAGCCAGGGCCCCAGCGGATTGAACGTCTCGCAGTTCTTCCCCTTGTCCCAGGTCCCGCCGCGCTCGATCTGGAACTCCCGCTCGGACACGTCGTGCGCCACGGCGTACCCGGCGACATGCGCCAGTGCCTCCTCCGTGGACCCGAGGTACCTGGCCGTACGCCCGATGACGACGGCCAGCTCGACCTCCCAGTCGGTCTTGCGGGACCGCCGCGGCACGAGGACCGTGTCGTTGGGCCCGACGACGGTGTCCGGCGCCTTCATGAAGACGACCGGCTCGGCGGGCGGCTCGGCGCCGGTCTCCCGCGCGTGGTCGTGGTAGTTCAGCCCGATGCAGACGATCTTGCCGATCCGCGCCAGCGGCGGCCCGATCCGCAGCCCGGTGGCGTCCAGGACGGGCAGCTCACCGGCCTCGGCGGCGGCCCGGACCCGGCCGAGTGCCTCATCGTCGGCGAGCAGCGCGCCGTCGACGTCCGCGACGACGCCCGACAGGTCCCGCAGGGTCCCCTCGGCGTCGAGCAGCGCGGGCCGCTCCGCCCCCGCCGTACCGACTCGCAGCAGCTTCATGATCAGTCTCCCTCGATCGCGGGCGCCCGGCCGATGCGCGCAACCCGGATGCGGCGGGACAGCCATCGGAGGACTGGTCGATCCT
The DNA here is from genome assembly GCF_001611795.1 of Streptomyces qaidamensis. Taxonomy (NCBI): domain Bacteria; kingdom Bacillati; phylum Actinomycetota; class Actinomycetes; order Kitasatosporales; family Streptomycetaceae; genus Streptomyces; species Streptomyces qaidamensis. Next base: position 3,439,865 of record NZ_CP015098.1, read on the forward strand.
CCAAGCTGGGCGTGCACTCCGCAATACCCCGTTCACGTACTGGACCCCGCCCGCCCGGTCACCTGTACAGCACGGCCCGCTCGACGGCACTCCACGTCGTACTGGTGACGACGTACAGCGCGGCGGCCAGCGGCACGACGGCCACGGTGACCAGCGTGAAGAACGACATGAACGGCATCACCTTGGTCACCGCCCCCAGCCCGGGCAGCTGCTCCCCGTCGCCGGGCCGGGCGGCGGGGTTGGCGGCCATCATGCGCTTGCTGAGCCGGTAGCTGAACGCGGCGACGCAGGCCACGACCACGAACAGACCGGCGTAGACGAGCCCCGCCCCGCTGAGGACACCGCCCTGGAGGGCGTCCGTCCACCGCTCCCCCAGCGGCGCTGCCAGCAGCTGGTGGCCGAGCAGCCCGTTGGGCTCGCCGCCGATCGTGTCGCTGGAGAACAGGTGGTAGAGCAGGAAGAACGCCGGGAGCTGGAGCATCCCGGGCAGGCAGCCGGCCAGCGGCGACACCTTCTCCTCGGCGTGCAGCTCCAGCACGGCCTTCTGGAGCTTCTCGGGGTTCTTGCCGTGCTTCTTCCGCAGCTCGGCGATCTTCGGCTGGAGCGCGGTGCGGGCCTTCTGGCCGCGCGCGGCGGCCCGGGACAGGGGGTGGACGAGGAGTCGTACGAGCGCGGTGAACAGGACGATCGCGCCCGCTGCGGCCGAGGCGCCGAACAGCGGCTGGAGCAGGTCGGCAAGGTGCTCGACCAGGTTGGCGAAGACGGACATGGGTGAGCCCTCCGGGGGTCTCGTCGTGCCGGAAGCAGGTCATGGCGGCATGACGACCCGCGCGGGGTCACCCAGGTGTGGATACGCCCTCACTCTGGTGTGGATACGCCCCTACGCGACGGTCGCCCGGAGGGCGTGGCCGGGTGCCCGGGGCCGGGTGCGCCCCCGGGCGTCGGGATCACGCTGGGGCAGGAAGGCCGTACGCCGGTCCCGGTCGCGGATGGCCGTCCGCACCCGCGTGCGCGGCACGGTGGGCGCGCAGCGGGAGGCGACGACGGCGCAGAGCGCGAGGGCGGCGGAGGCCGCGGTGGTCGCGGCGAGGGCGACGGTGGCGGAGAGGCTGCCGGTGTCGAGCAGCACCACCTCGACGAGCAGGAAGAGCAACGCGAGGGCGGGACGCAGCGTGACCCAGCTCCGGTTCACCGGCTGCCCCTCCCCTCGTACGTGTGCAGGCCCTGTTGTTCGTTATACAGGATGCCCCTGCCGCCCGGGCCCACCACTTCGTACACGGGTTTGAGAAAGGTTCGTCAGAACTCTCGACAACCCACCCGCCACACCCGATGCTTCTCGTCACCAACCACGGGGACACCCCTGTGACGCCGGGCCGGGGGCCGGCGTCTGCCCCCATCTCCCTTACGGAGGAGCCGTGATCCGACGCAGGAGTCTGCTGGCAGCAGCAGGCGGTACGTTCCTCGGCAGCGCCCTGGCGACGGGCACCGCGCACGCGGACGCCACGATCGCCGTCAACCCGTCGACGACGTACGGCACCTGGGAGGGCTGGGGCACCTCCCTCGCCTGGTGGGCCAACGTCTTCGGCGCCCGGGACGACTTCGCCGACCTGTTCTTCACCACCAAGTCCGTCACGTACAACGGCCGTTCCCTCCCCGGCCTGGGCCTCAACATCGCCCGCTACAACCTCGGCGCGTGCAGCTGGAACAGCGTCGGCGGCGAGACGATGGTGAAGTCGCCCAACATCCCCGCCTTCAAGCAGATCGAGGGCTTCTGGCAGGACTGGAACAACGAGGACCCCACCTCCTCGGCGTGGAAGTGGACGGCGGACGCCAACCAGCGCGCGATGCTGGTGAAGGCGACCCAGCGCGGCGCGATCACCGAGCTCTTCGCCAACTCCCCCATGTGGTGGATGTGCAGCAACCACAACCCCTCGGGCGCCGCGGGCGGCGGCAACAACCTCCAGACCTGGAACTACCGCCAGCACGCGAGCCATTTGGCGGCAACGGCCCTGTACGCGAAGAACAACTGGGGCGTGAACTTCGCGACGGTCGACCCCTTCAACGAGCCGGCCTCCACCTGGTGGACCGCGACCGGCACCCAGGAGGGCTGCCACATGGACCCGGCGGTCCAGGCCGCCGTCCTCCCCTACATGCGCAGCGAGTTGGACAAGCGCGGCCTCACGGGCCTGCGCATCGCCGCCTCGGACGAGACGAACTACGACACGGCCCGCTCCACCTGGTCGTCCTTCAACTCGACGACCAAGGGCCTGGTCTCCCAGGTCAACGTGCACGGCTACCAGGGCTCGGGCGGCCGCCGCGACCTCCTCTACACGGACGTGGTGACCACCTCCCGCAAGAAGCTGTGGAACTCCGAGACGGGCGACAGCGACGGCACCGGCCTGACCATGGCCTCGAACCTCTGCTACGACTTCCGCTGGCTGCACCCCACGGCCTGGTGCTACTGGCAGGTCATGGACCCGACGGCGGGCTGGGCGATGATCGCTTACGACAAGAACACCCTCCAGCCGACGACCGTCCAGACCAAGCACTACGTACTGGCCCAGTTCAGCCGCCACATCCGCCCCGGCATGACGATCATGGACACGGGCGTGAGCTACGCGGTGGCGGCGTACGACGCGGCGGCCCGCCGCCTGGTGATCGTGGCGGTCAACACGTCCACGTCCGCCCAGACCCTCACCTTCGACCTCTCCCGCTTCTCGACGGTCACGGGCGGCTCCGGAGGCCTGGTACCCCGCTGGAACACGGTCACGACGGGCGGCGGTGACCTCTACACACCCCGCTCGGACATCCGCCTGAACGGCAAATCGGTAAGCCTCCCATTCGCCGCGAAGTCGGTCCAAACCCTCCACATAGACGGCGTGACGCTGTAGGTCGGCGGCGGCGGTTCGGGGCGAACCGTGAAGCCTGGGTGGCGGGCATGGGAATTCGGGAGGCCGGGTGGTCTGGCCTGCGCATCTCTCACGCTCGTCACCTCCCGGCAGTACGGTGTCCCCCATGCGCCCCGACACGCCTGCCGAAAACGTCGACCACACCGCCGAGGCGGCACGCCTGGAGCGGACCGCCGGCCTGTATCCCGAGGACGCCGAGGCCCTGCTGCTGCGGGCGGCGGCCCACCTGGAACTCTCCGGCGACCGCCCCACCGCGACCACGCTCTACGACCGCCTGCTGTCCTCCCCCGACGGCCTGGAGAACCCCCACCTGGTACGGGCGCTCAAGGCCTCCAACCTCTGGGAGTACGGCCACGAGGCCGAGGCCCGCGCGATCATCGAGGGCGTCCGGGTGGCGTCCCCCAAGGACCCGGCCCCCTGGGTGATCGTCGCGGAGTCCCTGGAATCCCACGACGAACTGGAAGCGGCCCACGACACCTTCACCGAGGCCGTACGCCGCCTCCTGACGGACGTCGCCGAGCCCCCCTACGCCACCCACCCCCTCCTCTTCGGCCGCCACCGCGTACGGCGCATGCTGGGCAGGTCCCACGACGAGTGGGATGCCCTGGCGGACACCGTCCACTCCCTCCCGATCACCCTGGACGAACTCCACGACCCCAAGCGCGTCTGGTCCCTGGGCTCGGAGAACCCCGCGGAACTGGAGGCGGAGATCCTCCGTCTCCGAGCAGAACTGGGCGCCTACCGGGAGGCCCTGTCCCGCCCCTTCCCAGTGGCGGTCCTGCACTGGCCGGCGACGGAACTCTCGGAGCTCCTGGAGGCGTACCCGACCCTCACGTCGGAGTACCCGACCCACGAGGAACACCTCGCGACCATAGAGACGGCCCTACGCGAACTGTCCGCCTCCGGCACCCCGAACCTGGGCATCGTCACGGGCACGGTCCCCTCCTACGAGGCCTTCGCCGCCTCGGAACTCTCCTCCCCCGGCGACACGACCCTCCTCCCCCAGTACGCGACGACACTGGCGGCGCGGGGGCGAGCGGTGGCTTGGCCGCCGCAGCAGGGGGCACCTTGCTGGTGCGGGTCGGGCACGGCGTATGGGCAGTGCCACGGCGTCGCTGCCTGATATCCGACTCCCCCGACGGGTCGCCGCTGAGCCAACCCGGCGTGCCCGGACCCGCTGACGCGCCCATCACGCCGGGCACCCACACACCCCACTGCTGCGCCGCCCACCCAGACCCCCGCTTCCCCGGGCCGCCCGCTCGCTTCTCTCCCGTGCTGGAGCGGCCCGGGTCACGGGTGGCCCGCAGGGCCATCGGCGCAGCCGACGCGGAACGCAGCGCAGCGGAGTGGGAGCGCCCTTGAGGCGGGGTGCGGAGGCACGAGACTGGCCAGGAAGCGGGCGGCCTTCACGGCACCAAGCTGTCATCAGCGTACGTACGCCTCGTTGAATCCACATGGCCATGCCCCACGACACGGAACCCGTCCAACCGCCACCCTCCATGCGCCAGATCGACGCGGTGCCATGTTGCTCCAGTACCGCTTCAGGAAGCGTTGCCCTTACCCACACCTGCCACTCCATGCCTCTTAGGACACCGGCTCCGCCACCACCGCCATAACCATTTGCCATGGCATGCAACGGGGCCCAACCTGCGATCGCTCGAACGAGTACTCTCGGCATTGCCACGGGCTGCATGACCGATCGCGACCAAGCCCATCGTCCCGTCTTCCCCTGAGAAACCATGAGTGAGAGCAGCGCGCGCCGGAAGGATGCTCAGCCCTCCTGGGCGTCATCGCCGGCCACGCGTGCAAGCATGCAGTCCAATAGGCCGAGGGACACGAAGCCTGAAAAGGCTCTACGGAGTGCCGTACACGCCCTGGGACTCCGATTCAGTGTGTCTACACGACCGCTACCGAAGGTCAGGCGCACCGCTGATCTCGTTTTCACCCGAGTCCACCTGGCCGTCTTCCTGGATGGGTGCTACTGGCACGGGTGCCCCGAGCACCACACCTTGTCGGCGACCAACACGCCTTATTGGACCGCGAAATTCGAGACGAATCGCCAGCGCGATCGGCAGACGGATCAGTGGCTGCGCGAGGCGGGGTGGGAGGTGTTGCGCGTGTGGGAGCACGAAGACCCGGCGACCGCCGCCCTGCGAGTACGCGAGGTCTACGACCGGCTGTCCAAGGAGATCGAAGAGGCACGGGCCGAGCGCGCGAGCTCTCGTCGAAGGCGGCCCCTGAACGGCTCCTGAAACCCCGACTCGCCTTGAGACGACGCCTGCAAGACGGAAACGCACGGCCGTACCGAGCCACCTCTCGGTCTGAAACCCTTGTGCGGCGACAAACGTTCGGACAGGCCATCCGTGTCGCCTACCAGCCAGGGCAGGAACTCGATCACGTTGGCGTTTGTCCGAGTTGACCTCAGGGACCGCCGACTTGGCTTGTTCGCCGAGCTCAGAGGCGGATGGAAGACGACCGCCGCATACCTGTGTCGACCCGGCACAGCGAAAGCGTCCCACGGTGGCCGGCCACCGTGAACAGGCGTTATCCTGTCAGATCGATGATGACGACCCACTGAGGGGAGATCGAGGCGGCCACGTTCGGGACATCCTCGTGATCGCCTCCGCGGACCGCATACAGCCTGGAGACTACGTGCCCGACCCCCTTATTGTGGATCTTTTCGCCGGTCCCGGTGGGCTGGACGTGGCTGCCCGCTGGCTGGGGATTCCCGCCGTCGGCATCGAGCTGGACTCCGACGCGTGCGCGACGCGCGAGGCGGCGGGCCTGGCGACCATGTCGGGCGACGTGAAGGCCTTCCACCCGGCCGACTTCCCGGAGGCGAAAGTTTTGGCCGGGGGTCCTCCCTGCCAGACATACACGGTTGCGGGCGGACGCGATGGTGGCGCCGGACGCCGGGCGCTCACCCAGGTACTCGACTTGGCCGGCCTCATGGCCGAGAGCAAGAACGACAAGCGGAAGAAGGCCAAGGTCGAGGCCGAGCTCACCGAGCTCGCCAAAGCCCCGGGCGATAAGGGCCGGACGGGTTTGGTACTCGAACCGCTGCGGTGGGCGCTGACCGCCCTTGCTGAGGGGCGACCGTACGAAGCAATCGTGCTGGAGCAGGTCCCCACGGTGATGCCGGTATGGGAGGCCTACGACGCGATCCTCACGAAAGAGGGCTATTCGGTCGAAACCGCTGTACTGCGCGCGGAGGAGTACGGGGTGCCACAAACCCGCAAGCGTGCAGTGCTGATCGCACGACGTCGGGGACCGGCGTTGCTGCCGGAGAAAACCCATCGCCCGTTTCGCAAGAAGTACACGCATGAGGAAGAGGGCAGGCGGTCCTACGTAACGATGGCGGACGTGCTCGAGCGTCTCACGCCGTTCGAGGTCACCTCCAACTATGGCACCGGCGGAGACCCCAAGGCGCGTGGCCGGCGGCAACATGATGAGCCGGCCTTCACCGTCACCGGAAAGATTCGGAGAAACAAGGTGGGCCCTCCGGGCCAGCCCGACACCGACCCTCGTTTCGACGACGCCGAGGCCGGCCAGCTGCAGAGCTTTCCCCGGGACTTTCCGTGGCGAGGTAAAGACATTCCCCAGCAAATCGGCAACGCCATCCCCCCTCTCCTCGGCGTCCACATCCTCGCCGCCGCGCTGGGCCTGGGGAACGAAGCTCGCGACGCCGCCGTCAAGAAGGCCATCGCCTGCCATGCGGCGGCACCGCAATCGGCGCCATTGCCGGCCGGGCACCGGAGCAACGGGGTGGAAGTGCCGGAGCTGTTCCCCGTGCAGGTGGCGTCGCCCGTCAAGCAGCCGGTATGAAACAGACGCCGTTGTAGGCGGGTACACCCGCCCCTCTTGCCGCCCTCTCGACCGTTACCTCATTCAGACGGCTGCACACCACCTCAGGCGTGCGAGCCGACCGCCCGGTTTCCCTGGCAGCCCTAGCCACGGCTGACGTGTTTGGACCGCCAACGGCAAAACCCCCGGCAGATAGTTCCTACGGTGAGCCGATATTGGCAACCCGGCATGCTTTGTCAGTGCTGATCGGTAGCGTAAGCAGCTGGAAGGACGTGGTGTCGGTCAGGCGGGGGACGTCGGCCGGCCGTGATCATTTGTGAGGCATTGTGGGAGACCCGCGTATGGACGCGGCCTGGGCGCGTTTTCAGAGCATGCTCGACGGGATGCTCCCGCACGAGGCCACGCAGCAGCTGCACGATCTCTTCGTTCCCGACGAGGTGATCGAGGAGATGCTGCGGCGACACGAAGCGGCCATGACGAAGATCGTCAGCCTTCGTGAGCCGTTGGCGCTGGGGCGGGAGAACGCCGTTCCTTGGTATGGGGGACCGCGAGCAGGGGACAAAAACTGGCCGGCCTTCGAGAAGCGTCTGCGGCGCTATCTGGACTTCGATGAAGTCAGGAAGATCGACGAGGCCTCCGACCGGGTCGTCGCGATGCTCGATCACCCTAAGACCGTGAACTTCCGTTCCCGCGGGCTGGTCATCGGGCACGTGCAGTCCGGCAAGACGAGCAACTTCACGGCCGTCGTGAGCAAGGCCGCAGACCGCGGGTACCGCATGTTCATCGTCCTGTCGGGCGTGCACAATTCACTGCGGCGGCAGACGCAGACTCGTCTCATCCGAGATCTCGTGGATCTCAATCCACCGCTGTGGCATCAGATAACCAAGCCTGAGCACGACTTCCAGCCTCCACCCAATGCGCAATCCTTCCTCGCCTCCAAAGACCAGCACCTGCTCTTGGTGGTCAAGAAGAACGGCCCTGTACTCAAGAAGTTGCGAGACTGGCTCGAGCAGGCACGAGAGCAGCTGGGCAACTGTCCTACGTTGATCATCGACGACGAGGCCGACCAAGCGACTCTCGCCACGCGCCGGATCAATCCGCTCATACGCGATGTGATCGGCCGCATCCCCAAGGTCTGCTACGTGGGTTACACGGCCACGCCCTTCGCCAACCTCCTCGTCGACCCTGTCGATGAGGAGGACTTCTACCCTCGAGACTTCATCCTCAGCCTTCCTCGTGGAGAGCGATACCAAGGGCCCGAAACCCTTTTCGGCCGGAATCCGCTTGACCATGAAGACCCGTCCGAGGTTCCCGGCGGACTCGACATGATCCGCAGTATCCCCGTCAACGAACTGCCCGCACTGCGACCGGCCAAGAAGGCCGACGCTCCCGACTTCGCCCCCGAAGCGACTCCATCGCTTCGCCGCGCCGTCTTCTGGTTCTGGCTGGCCACCGCCGCCCGGCATGCACGAGGACAGAACGACCAGCATTCCTCGATGCTCGTCCACGCACACTCGGATACGCGCGTCCACGACTCGTACCACCCTGTGCTCCAGAGGCTTCGCGATGAGGTCGATCAGGGGCTTCGCGAGCGGACCGGTGTCGTCGACGAGCTACGGGCGCTGTGGAACGAGGAGTCCCGCCGAGTAGAACCGGCGGACGCGAACCGGCGCTTGGACTTCGAGGCCGTGTCTGCGGTGCTGGCCTCGGTCGTTTCGACGACGAGAATCGTCATGGACCACTACCGCAGCACCGACCGACTTGACTATGACTCCGGGCCGGTCAACGTCATCGCGGTGGGCGGGAACACCTTGTCCCGGGGTCTCACCCTGGAGGGGCTCGTGGTCAGCTTCTTCGTACGCTCATCCAACGTCTACGACACACTTCTGCAGATGGGGCGCTGGTTCGGGTACCGGCCTGGCTACGAAGACCTCCCCCGCATCTTCATGCCGGACGAAACCCGACGCTGGTTCGCCCATCTGGCAACGGTCGAGGCGGAGATGCGCATCGAAATCGACCGCTACCTCACCGAGCACCTCACGCCGCTCGACTTGGCCCCTCGGATCAGGTGCCACCCCAAGATGAAGGTGACAGCCCCGGCGAAATCCAAGAGTGCGGTAAGAGCTGCGGCCTCATACGGGGGCCAACTCGTCGAGACGCGCTACTTCCCGCGTGAGAAGAACGACGCTGACGAGCGGTGGCATTCCGAAAACGCCGTAGCAGTGCACAAACTGTTGGCCGGTGCACATCGCGACGGAAGCGTCGACGACGGTGTCACCGTCGGCCGCGCCCTCTGGCGGGGTGTACCGATGGAACACGTGCTCGCCTTCATCGACGAGTACGAGTTTCACCCTAAGGCGCTCGACGCCGCTCGTAGCCTGATGCGAGACTACGTCATCAAGAGGAACAAGAATTCCGGCGCTTTGGCCTTCTGGAATATCGGAGTCATCGGGAAGAAGCCGGCCACCGCCGGCGGCCGCGTCGATCTACCCAACGGCGCAGCGGTCGATCTTGTGGTGCGCACCCGCCTCTCGTCGACCGGCGATGAATCGGTCGCTGACATCAAGACCCTCACGGGTTCCCGCGACGAGGCCCTCGACCTCACCGTCCCGAAGGGCGAGGAGAAGGTGAACCGCATCGTCCTACAAAAGTTGAGGATGGCCCAACAGCCCGAGCGTGGCCTTGTCCTCCTCTATCCGATCGACGCCAAAGCCCCGGTGCCGATCATCCGCAAGAACGGTGAGGAGCGGCCTGTGGAGGGGCGTGTCCCTCTAGACGCACCCGGCGAAATCGTGTGGGGCGCCGCGCTCGTCTTCCCCAAGCCGACCAGCGGGCAGGACCTCGGCATCGAGTACGACTACCTCCAGGCCGATCTCTCTCGAGTATTCCCCTCCGCCGGCGAAGACGAAGACGAAGATTTCTCAGTGCTCGAGCAGGACCTCGACGCCGGTCCGGAGGCTGCCACATGAACGACCACCGCTGGTCTGTGGCTTCTCTGCGTCTGCGCGAACTCCTGGAAGTGCTTTGGGACCGGCTCGACCGGCAAGCTTTCATGGAGACCGAGAGCGCGATGATCACGGTGGCGCTGGAGGCCGAGACTCCCCATGGTCTACTCCGACTGGGTCGGGATGCCGATGGGTTGCGCCACCTGCTGGTGCCCATTGATCCGGGCGACCAAGTCGAGGACGATCTGCGCAGCGCGGGTGTACAGCTGACCACTCGGACGCTGTCGAGCGACGATGAACTGCCCGTCAGATACGCCGACATCGCTTGTCGACGGCACGATCTCGCGGGAACGTTCACGGGACTGGTCGCAGATCTGACCGGCCTGATAGCCGCGAATCCCGATCGGGCGCCGTCACTCATTGTCCGTACACTGCACGCCTGGAGGCTCTTGCTCGGCGGTACGTCCAGCAAGTGGACCCTCCCGCGACTTGCGGGCTTGTTCGCCGAACTAGTCGTGTTGGAAGACCTGTTGGAGGTGCAGCCGCGCTCGGTCCGCGCCTGGCTCGGCCCACTCGGCTGCCCTCAGGACTTCCGCGGCGCACACCACGCCATAGAGGTCAAGGGCACCGTGGCTGCCGAGGACCGTATCGTCCACATCCATGGGGCGGACCAACTGGAAGCACCCGAGAACGGGACACTCGCCCTCGTCTGGCTGCGCATCACTGAGTCGACGGCGCCGGGGGCCCGATCGATACCCGAGATACTCGACGCATGTCGAGAAAAGACCCATGATCTGGGGGCCTTGGACACTAGGTTGGCGGCTCTCGGCCTACCCGAGGGCGACGAAGGTCCGATGAGCCGAACCCGCTTTCTTCCGACAGAACACCGCTGGTACGAGGTCGCGGGTGACTTTCCCCGCATTGTCCCCCAAAGTTTTGTACGCGGAGCCGTCCCCGCCGGGGTGCATAGCGTGGAGTACCAAGTCGATCTCGACGCGGTCTCACACCTCACCGAGCGGGAGGTCGTCCTGGAACGCTTGGGAGCCGATCTATGAACGAGCCTGGCTGGTACGCACAACCCTTTCGCGCCGACGGAGGGATCACCGCCAGCGGCCTCCTCAGCCAGCTCGGCCGCCCTAGCCTGTCGCGTTTGACGCTGCTCGTCCGTGAAGCGGCCCAGAATTCCTGGGACGCCCGCTTGCCCGGACACCCCGTCGTGCCCTTCCGTCTCGATTTGAGCACCGTCGGCCCCGGGCACGTTGCAGCCTGGCGCCGCATGTTCTCGCTCGGCTCGTCGAGCACCGGCTTCACGGACGGGATTTTCCATCGCCTCACCAAAGCTACGGCCATTCGCTATCTCGCCGTCTCCGACCGTGGCACGTCCGGGCTCGCCGGGCCGACCCGATCCGACGCCGGAAGGACGGAGAGGAGGGAATGGGCGCGGTTCGTGTTGAACAGCGGTGACCGCGACGGCGCCTCGGCCTCCTCGAGCGGCGGCACTTACGGCTACGGCAAGAGCGCCCTGTTCCAGCTGTCCAAAGTCGGCTGCGTGCTCGTCTACACGCGCTTTGAGGATGAAGGTGGGGACCTGCGCTCACGCTTCATCGGCGTAGCAATCCGGGAGGCCTTCTGGGAAGACGACTCGCGGTACACCGGACGGCACTGGTGGGGACTGCCGGAAGAGGAACACTGTGAGCCCCTGCTGGACGCTCACGCGGACACGATCGCCCGAGAGCTGGGCATTCCCGGATTTCAAGCGGAGGAGACGGGCACGACCCTCATCGTGGTCGATCCCGACCTGACGGATCCCTCGCTCCCGGACTCGGACGCGCCGCCGGAACTTTCCGTGGCCGATGCGGGCGCATTTCTCGCCGACGCGGCGGCCTGGAACTTGTGGCCGATCATGCTTACGGACCGGGCCGTACACATGGCTGTCCGAGTGACGGCGAACGGTGTCGACATCAAGGTGCCGGACGCCGAATCCGATGCAGCCCTCGCCTTCTTCGCTTCCGCCTACCGAACGGTCTCGGAAGGCTCCGGCCTCATGCTCGCCTGCGGCAAACCACGCATGGAACTCGGCCTTTTCGCACACCAGTACACGTACGGCGCGTCCGTGACCTCACTCGCCGCGCGTGAACTCGGACTCGAGGGAGCCCCTCACCACGTCTGTCTGCTGCGTGGTCCCGAGCTCGTCGTCCGTTACCACTCCGGACCGGAGAGATCGAATCCCGACGCCGGCTATGCCGCCGTATTCAGAGTCAACGACGACTTGGACCAGACGTTCGCACGAGCCGAACCGCCGACCCACGACGGGTGGGAATACCAGCAGTTGCAGGGCCGAGAAGCGACCTTCGTACGCACTGCCGGACGGCGCTTGAAGGAGCAGTGCGACAGACTCAGCGGTGCCCAGGCGCGGAGAGCCGTCAAGGTCGGCGCTTATGCCCTGGGCTCGGTGGCACAACGGCTCGGGCATCTCTTGGCAGGCCCCGGCGGGTTCGGCACGGCTGTGCTCCCCTCCAGCCTCCTACCCGGAACCTCACGGGTCGTCATGGCGCCTGCGAGACAGGATGATGTTTCCGGAGCTCCTCCGGGCCTCGCACCGTTTCCTGCCCCACGAGGCGACGCGGGGGAAGGAGGCGGCGCATGGGAACCGGCCGGAAGGAGACGTGGCGCCCGCAGGCCGACGTTGACGTCCGAGCCCTACTTCGAAGTGATCGACGGGTTGCCGGTCATCGTGCAGCGTGTTCGGCTTCATGGACCCGACAGAGTCGAGGGCTCCGTACGAGTCATGACCGGTGACGGAGGAGCGGAAGGACAAACGCCCACCGGAGCGACGCAGCCGGAGGTCTACGGCTGGCGCATTCCTGCGGACGGACGCATCGTGACCGGAGAAGTCCTTTACCACTCCGGTGATGCTGTGGATGTCGAGATGATCGTCATCGCCGTGGCTGACGTACTCATCGACATCAACGTGGTGGGCCGCTCATGAGCGTTCGAGTCTGGCCCTACCGCAGGCCTGTAGGCCGGATTCACGCCGAAGCGTGGAGGTCGGGCGACGCCACGGGCGAGCCTGCGCCGACCGCGTTCACCGCCTGGGACTACACCACCGACATCGCTCTAGGGCGCGTGATCGAAATCGACCTCGCCGAGCTCCGCGAGGACTGCGGACTGACACCGGATGCGCCTCTGCGTCTGTGTGTTCGGTACTGGCCGTCCACGTCGCTTCTGCGCAGGTCCGCATTCGTCCACGACCTCCCCGCCCACATGGCTCGCACATCCTGCGAGATCCAGTTCTCGGCGGACAGCACTCGACTCGGCGGGTTCTTGACCGTCGAGACACTGATAGAGCTGGCCGCCGATCTCCCCTCCGCCGTGCCCTTCGTCGCTACGCGCGCCGGCTCGATCCTTTGGAGCGACCAAATCCGAATCCATCTGGAAGGCGGTGCCGGACTGCTGCCGGTGGCCCCGGTGTCTTTCAGCGAAGCCGGGCTCCCCGCGGGCTCCGCCTGGTATGTGAGCATGGACGGTGGCGACTGGCAGCAGGCCGCTATGGGCAGCCTCCTCGTCCTGCTCAATGAAGACAATCCCGCGGTCAAGGAGGCCATGGAGTCCACGCAGGGAGAGTTGTCCGGGATGCTATGGAGCATCCTCGAGGCCGATATCGTCACCGACCTCGTAGGACGCGCCTTGGACGACGAAGCGTTCGTCGACGAGTCCCCATCGGACGATCCTGACGGCGACTTGACGATGGCCGGTCTGGTACGCGCTCTCGTGCGCACGTACCTGGCACGCCCGGGTGAGGCTGCCGAACAGGCGATCAAGCGACTTCGCGACGAACGGCGCAGAGATCCGTCTCGGTTCCGCGCCCACGTCCACGCCGGTGTCAAGTTCCCCCGGGAGGCCACAGCATGAGCCTGCTATACCCACGTCTCCTCCCCAACGAGACGGAGCGGCGCTTCCGCAAGCTCCACGAAATCTCCCCTGAGCACCACCCGACCATGGTGGCCAATCACTCTCCGCGAGCCGTCTACGCCGCCACCGGAGGCCGCCGCATCTCACGGGAGGAGCTCGATCAACTCCGAGAGAGCGTGCTTCGAATCGCCCGTGGTCAAGGTTTTCCGACCTCCCGATCCACCGTGCAACGGAGCATCTTCGACCGGGAGACGGCCCAGATTCTGCACGAGCAGTGCCTCATGGTGCCGGGAGAAGCCTCACAACGGCAGGTCTGGGCGTTTCTCTCGCTCGTCCTGCTTCCCGACGTGTGTGCCTGGCGTTGGCCTGCCGACTCGGACGGCCGTTATGTGGCTGACCGCTTCAAGGGCACCGACCTGACCCGCCACGCGTTCGCCCGTCTGTGGACCCGCGCGCACGTGCTCCACGACCCGACGGAAGACGATGTCTATCACCTGTTGGACGTTCTGGGTGAATCCGATCTCGACCAAATCATGGCCAGACGTTCCGCTCTCGCCGCTTCACCGGCGCTTGTGCGATCGATCGTCAGGGCGCACCGCGATGACCAGTCCGACAGACTCGTCTCGTCCAGGGACGTACTCCGGGAGAGCCTGATGCGCCTTCTCCGCATCACGGCATTCCTCGACCTCGACTCGGCTTCGGAACCCGAGCTGGGGCACTTGGTGAGGAGCGTCAGAGCCGAGGCTCGTTCCGCATTGGCGAGTTAAGAAGCTCATACGTACAGCCGGGCTCACAAACAGCTCGAACGATCGCCGTGATCCGAATGAAGTCCCCCATTCGAATGTCCCTGTGCGGCTCCCCATCTGCGCTCCGCGGCGGTAGCCGCGACTCTCGGACCGACCTTGAAGGAGCACATGGTGATGTCGACCGAAGACGGTGTTGACAACCATTTGATGTGGTTCACGTCTTCCCATAGCAACGGCGCCGGAGGGGAGTGCGTCGAGTGTGCGCTCGCCGGTGACGGCATTCTCGTTCGGGACTCGAAGATCGCGGGGTCGCACGTGATCGCCGCGAGCGGCGATGCGTGGTGCTCTTTCACCCAGGCCGTGAAGCGTCTCAGTGCGAGGTATTGACCCTGCTACCGAGACGACAGCAATGGGCTCTTGCGGTCAGTACTGAAGAACTGGCTGCCGATACTCTGCCCTCATGATTCGCGCAGTGGTCTTCGACGTCGGTGAGTGCCTCGTGGACGAGACCCGGGAGTACGGGACTTGGGCCGACTGGCTCGGCGTGCCGAGGCACACCTTTCATGCGATGTTCGGGGCCGTCATCGCCCAGGGCCGTGACTACCGGGAGACCTTCCAGGAGTTCCGGCCCGGGTTCGATCTGTACGCCGAGCGGGAGAAGCGGGCCGCTGCCGGGCAGCCGGAGAGCTTCGGGGAAGACGACCTGTACAGCGATGTTCGGCCCGCCCTCCGACAGCTCCGGGCCGCCGGGTTGTGGCTCGGGATCGCCGGCAACCAGACCGTACGGGCCGGTGGCATTCTGCGGGAGCTGTTCTCCGATGACGTCGACCTGATCGGTACCTCCGACGACTGGGGCGCCAGTAAGCCCGACCCCGAGTTCTTCAAGCGCGTGGCCGCTGCCGTGCCCTTCGAGGCCGGCGAGATTCTGTACGTCGGTGACCGGTGCGACAACGACATCGCGCCTGCCAGGCAGGCTGGGATGCGTACCGCGCTCGTGCATCGCGGGCCGTGGGCCGGGATTCAGTGGAACAGCACCGAAGCCAAGGAGCTGCCGACCTTCCGTATCGAGACCCTCACCGAGCTTGCCTCCAGGGTGGACTCGTTCAACGCCTCAACGCGCTGAGGGTCGTCGACCAGTCGTACAGGCGGTCGTCGAGGTCGCGAACACAGCTCTCGTGCTGGTGCGGAGTCAACGCACGTCGGACTTCCCGCACCCGGTCCATACCGGTGGCGTACCAGGTGAGAGCCAGCTGATCGAGTGCCTTGCCCGCGTACTCGCAGGCCTCTTCGGGATTGCCCGAGGCCGCTTCGACGGCCGCCAAGTCGCCGTACACGACCGTTCGTTGCTTCTCCTCGCCCGGAGTCATGGCTTCAAGCGCCTGGAGAAGCGCAGCCCGGGCTTGCGGGAGGTGGCCGGCGAGCAGCTGGGTGTTTCCCTTGAAGGCCGCGAGCCGCGCCGGGGAGAACCAGTCCAGCCACGGCGGTGACGGGTGCTCGTTTCCGGCCTCCAGGACGTCCTCGGCATGGGTGATCAGATTCAGCGCGGTTCGGGTGTCGCCGCACCTGGTCTCGCACTCGGCCTCCACTGCGTCCAGCCAAGCGAGGAACTCGGCGGAGGCAGGGGCACGGCGGGCGTAGGTCCGGGCCGCGATCATCCGCTCCTGCGCTCCTTCCTGATCGCCCACCCAGCCCGGGATGAAGGCCATGTGCGCGATGATCGCCGAACCGAGCAATGCGTGGTCGGCCTCGCCCGCCGCTTGCAGGGCGAGGAGAAGCGTGTCGTGTGCGGTGGCAGGCTCGGAGAGGTCGAAGAACTCGATCCGGCCCGCCAGGAGGTACGTCTCGGCAAGGGCAGCGGCGATCGTACGCCGGGTGGAGTCGGACGTTTCCGGCAGCAGGGCACAGCCGAGCGTCGCGTGTGCCACGACAGCCGGGTGCAGTGTGGTCGGTGCGACCGACCAGTAGAGCCGACGGTGGGAACGAGTGACGGCCTCGAAGTCCGCTCCGGCGGTCTCCGGGTGCGAGGCGGCTGGGGCACGGCCTGCTCCGATCGCCAGACCCGGTGCCGGCGCCGCACCGGCAACCCGCCTGCGCCTGGCGTCATCAGGCACCGTTCCTTCCGCCCCCCACGGAGGCGTGAAGCCGAGGGTCTCCAGGCTCTGGCCGAGCAGGTGTACCAGCACGCGCTGACAGTCTGGTTGGGGCCACGGTGGATTGTCCGACTCCCAGCGCCGGACCTGACGCACCCCGATGGACAAGCCTCGAATGCCCATGTCCTTCGCATGCTCGGTGAGAGCGTCGGCCAGGTCCTGCTGCGAGTTGAAGCCGGCGGCCACCCGAGCCGCCTTGAGTCGAACGTTGCCTGTGGGCCTTGGCATGAGCCACCTCCTCCTGCTGTCTGCGGCTCCAACCTTCCCACGTGAGTCCCCTACAGGACATCGGATCCACCTCAAGTAGGTACCTAGGCCCTCTTGATGTCCTCTCAACAGCCTTCCAAAGTCCTCGAATAGACAGATCGGTTGGTGAACTCTGTCCCGTGCACACCGTCGGACAGCGAGGGAGCACGTTGTGTACACACATGAGGGCTTGGACGGAGTGGTCTCGGAGTGGCTGGCTCGGACGCACCCGGACCCGGAGCGCGTATGGGCGGAGTGGGCCACGCAGGGCGTCGCGCTGCTGCCTCTCGGCCGGCGATTCGCCGCCGTGCGTATGCCGTCCGAGATCGTGCACGCCGCCGTCCAGTCCGAGGACCAGGACCGCGTGGGGGCCGAGCTAAGTGGCTTACTGGGAGGGGGCATCATCTTCGACCGCCGAGTGGCGGGAGGCACCTATTACGCCCTGGTCGATGGGCATGCCGGTCTCGCGTGGGTCAACGACGATGCCGTGACGTGCCTTGGTCGTGGCACCTACTTGGGGGTTCCGCGCATCGACAGACGGCAACCGCCGGGGACGTACTGGGTTGTTCCGCCGCGGCACGAGGGCGAACTGTGTCCCTCGCGTGCGGTCCTCGACCTGCTCGGAGCGGGTCGCGCTCGACTGGCCGCGGAGGGCGAGGTCCGCTCGCATGACGACGGTGGACTCGTGAAGGCTGTGGTCGTCAAAGGCCCGTGGGCCATGCGACTCGTGACGGACCGGCTGCCCGTACGCCCGCCGTCGTACGCGAGCGTCGTGTTGGACGGGCCTTCACAGACGGCTCGGTACACGGGTACCGACGGCCGGGCCGTCGAGATGGGCAAGCACGGCACATCCAGGACGACGGGAACCGCATCGATCTCCGGAGGCGGGGACGGGCAGAATCCGCAGCCACAGACTCAGGACGACCACACCACCGACTACGAGTCGGACTGACCGGTGGCGTCCACGGTTCTGGTGGTCACCGCGTTGGAGGACGTCACCGCGGATCTCGTCATCCATGCGCTCAATGAGCGCGAGGTGCCTGTCGTACGCGTCGATCCCGCGCATATCGGAGCCGACCTGGCCTTCGGATTCCGCCTCGGCGAAGACGATCCTGTGTGGGCCGGGCGGCTGACCACCCCGAGTCGAGAGGTGGACGTACGGGAGGTGGCGGCGGTCTACTACCGTCGCCCCACCCCGTACACCGCCCGCTTCGGGCATCTCCCCCGGCAACAGCAGGTCTTCTGCGAGGCAGAGGCGAGGCACGGGTTGGGTGGTGTCCTGAACGCTCTGCGGATGGCGACGTACGTGAACCATCCGCATGCGGTGGCTCGCGCGGACTTCAAGCCGGCCCAGTTGCAGCGGTTTGCCGTACTGGGGCTTCGGGTCCCACCCACGCTGATCACCAACGACGCGGATACGGCCAGGAAGTTCGCCGCCGATCACGGACGGGTCGTCTGCAAGACGTTCCGCGGGCTTCCCCGCAGCGAGGACGGCCACACCGGCGCGATCTGGACCCAGCGGGTGGACCCTGACAGCTTCGACGAGTCCCTGACGGTGACCGCGCACCTATTCCAGGCAGAGGTCCCCAAACGCGCGGATGTACGGATCACTGTGGTGGGCCATCGGGTCTTCGCCCAGCAGATCATCACGCCCGACCGAGCGTTGGACTGGCGTCGTGGCGACTGGGACGAGCTGTCGCACTCCTCCATCGCCGTACCTGCGCCGATCGAGGCTGCCCTGCACGCATACCTGGAGTCCTTCGGTCTGGTTTTC
Organism: Streptomyces qaidamensis; assembly: GCF_001611795.1. Lineage (NCBI taxonomy): Bacteria > Bacillati > Actinomycetota > Actinomycetes > Kitasatosporales > Streptomycetaceae > Streptomyces > Streptomyces qaidamensis. Next base: position 3,458,351 of record NZ_CP015098.1, read on the forward strand.
GGCTGCTTCGACTTCGCGCTCACCGGGGACGGGGACGATCCCGACGACTGGTGGGCCATCGAGTGCAATCCGAACGGACAGTGGGGCTGGCTTCCGGAGGCGGCGCACATCGCCGAGGCATTCGCCGACATTCTGAGCAACAACGTACGGAAGGAGACACCAGGTGATGGCGATGCCCGCTGACCCCGAAACCGATGGGGTCCCGCTACGCGCAGCCATGGTGGACGCCCTCTCGCAGGACGAAGGTCTGGCTGACCCGGCCTGGCGGGCCGCTGTGGAAGCGGTGCCACGGCACCGATTCGTGCGCGGGTTCTACCTGCCCGCCGGCGAGCGTGACGAGCAGGGACTGACGGCTTGGGAACCGGTCACCGCCGAGCTCGACTACGGCCGGTGGCTGGCGGCCGTGTACTCGGACACCACGCTAATCACCCAGTTCGACGGAGAGGAACCCGATTGGCGGGCACCGGTCGTACGGCACGGTGGCGCGCCCACCTCGTCGTCCACGCTGCCATCCCTGGTGGTGCGTATGTGGTCCGACGCCGAAGTGGCCGAGGGACACACACTGCTGGAGATCGGGACCGGCACCGGCTACTCGACCGCGCTGGCCTGTGAGCGTCTCGATTCCGGAGATGTCACCAGCATCGAGGTCGACCCCCGTCGCTTGGAGGCGGCGGCGGACGCGCTGTACGGCTGCGGCTACACCCCGACCCTGGCCGTGGCGGACGGGCTGTACGGGTACTGGCCCGAGGCCCGCTTCGATCGAGTCGTCGCCGCCTGCTCCTTCCGTACGGTCCCACCTGCCCTGCTCGCGCAGACCCGGCCGGGCGGAAAGGTCCTGCTCACCCTGTCGGGATGGCTCTACGGTTATGCGCGTGTGCTGCTCACCGTCGCCGGGGATGGCACGGCCGAGGGGGGATTGCTGCCCGGCACGGTGTCCTTCATGTCTGCGCGGACACATGCCGCTCCCGCGTTCGGAAATCCTGCCCACTGGGCCGCCGGGCTTCCGGACAAGCCCAGAACGGCCCGACACGGTCCGGAGCGCCTCGCGGCTGTGACCGAAGGGGCGTTCCATCTGCGGTTCCTCGCCCAATGCGCCGTACCGAACGCCCAGATGGTCACCGTCGATGAGGTCGTGTACCTGGTCGACGTCGTGAGCGGCTCCGCGGCCACGCTGACGCCCGTGGACGGCGACTGGCACGTACGAGAGGGCGGCCCGGTGAGATTGTGGGAGCGCGTCGAGGGCGTCCTGGACGCCTTCGACGCCGCAGGCCGTCCAGGGCCGGAGACCTTCACACTGCGAGTGTGCGACAGGGGACAGCGCCTGGAGCACCCGAAGATGCCTGGTCTCCTACTGCCCGGGACCGCTCCGCTCTGAGTGCAGTCCCCTCTCGAACCGATACTGCTCCACGAGTTCCTCCCACTCCCCGGCATCACCCTCACTCACAGCCACGGCCCTCCCCGCGCCCGCCAGGTTGCGCACCTGGGCTGCCACCCGCGTGGCCTCCCCCTCGGACGCATACACACCCAGGACGAGCGCCGTGGAGCCTCCGTCGGGCCCGTCGTCGGCGACGGTGAAGCTCCAGGGGACTTCGCACGGGGGCGCGTGGTCGGGGTCCGGGCACAGGAGGCGTTTGATCGGGTCCTGGAGGGCGAGCGCCTCCTCCGTGCTCGGGTGTCCGGCAATGCGGATCTCGTACACCCGTGGTTGGTCTTCGACCGCTGACAAGCATGCCTCCTGGTTCGGTTCTACAGCTCCTGAGTCGGCGCCGCGGGGTGGGCGGTGGCGCCCATCGCCGTGCGGCTCACATGTACTGGAAGTACCTGTCCCACCAGGCCAGCGGCAGTTCCTCGTCTTCGTCCTCGTCGGGATCGAAGCCGTACTCGGCGGCCGCCCACGCCCTCAGCACCTCCTCGTCCTCCTCCGGAGGCTCCAACTGGGCCCGGCCGTCGTACGGCTCCAGGAGCAGGGTCACGGGTACGTGGACGCATCCCAGCTCCGTGCAGAGTTCGTCGAGCCAGATCAGGAATTCCTCGGTCAGGCCCTCCTCACAGCCGGGCATTCCCCCGTCCCTGCCGGTGCCGGCCGTGACGAAGGGACCGAAGTTGCTCATCAGTACCCACAGGGGGCGGTCGGTGCCCGTGGCGGAGGCAGGGACCGAGACGGCGCCGTAGTAGCTCGCGTCCTGGGGCATGCCGGGCGTGGCGGACTGGCCGTAGCGCACCTTCAGGGCGCTGGTCAGGCGGGTGAAGCGGTCGCGGGCGGCCGGGAGGTCGTAGTGCTGCGGGATTTCGAGGTGCTCCGGGTCGTCCAGTTCGCGCAGGAGACCCCTGATGCGGTCGAGGGAAAGCATGGTGATGGATTCGCGACCAGCCTCTAGCCCCGCTCGACGCAGAACTCATTGCCCTCCGGGTCCGCCATCACCACCCAGCCCCGGCCGTTCGGGAGGGTGCGGTCCGTCAGGATGTGGGCGCCGAGGGAGACCGCGCGTTCGACCTCCTCGGCGCGGGTGCGGCCCGTGGGGCCCAGGTCGAAGTGGATGCGGTTCTTCGCCGTCTTGGCCTCCTCGACTCTGACGAAGAGGAGGCCGGGCACTCCGTCGGGGAGTTCGAGCAGGACCTCGTCGTCGCCGGGTTTGTCGATGTCGGAGATCGGGTGGCCCAGGAACTCGGACCAGAAGCAGGCCAGTTCGTAGGGCTCGCCCGTGCAGTCGAAGGTGATGTGGCGGATGGTCGGGTTCAACGGCCTTCTCCCTCAAGTGGGTTCGCTGCGCGAGGTGCGGTTCGCAGGATGCGTGGGGAGGCCTGGGTCTGTCGAACTATTTGGGGTTCTCGGGGAGGTTTCCGTTGCCGCCCAGGTTGGCGACCATGCGGCGCAGCACGTTGATCGTCGTGATGAAGTCCGCCTGGGTGATGCCCTCGTGGGTGCGGTGATGGACGCGGAGGTTGCGTTCCCGGGCGCGGAGGCGGCCGGCCTCGCCCTCCTCGGTGAGGGTCATGGCGCCCGTCGCGTCCTGGGTGAGCCAGCCCCGGGCGATGAGGTCGTCGTAGACCGCATTGAAGTCGGTGTTCTGGTCGTCGTAGGGGGTCAGGCGGCCGGTGAGGGTCGCGCGGGTCCAGTGGCCGGGGGCGCCGGAGGCGTGGTTGAGGGTCCACCAGTGGGGCTGGGTGAGGTTCTCCACGGCCAGTTGGCCGCGGATGGCCCCCACCACCCTGCGGTAGGCCTCGCCGGTCCAGGCGCCGATCGGCTGGGCGGCCAGTTCCTCCGGGGAGTACTCCTTGAGGTTCTCGGTCTGTGCGCTCATGCGGTCAACGTAGGACCTCAAGCAAACTTGAGGTCAAGGCGGCATGGCCACCCCCTGCGTCTCAAGGGGTGGCCGCCTTGCGCGCTGAGTTGCGGGAGCCTACGACGCCGGGGTCAGGTCGGCTCGGCCGAACAGGAGGGCGTAGCCGGGCGGGAGCTGGGCCAGGATGCGGGTGACCAGGTCGTCGCCGATCAGGGGCGGCAGCGTGCTGAGGACCGAGCTGACGTCCCAGCGGGCCGTGGCGGATGTGGCTCCGGGGGTGTGTGAGGCGACCTCGTCGACGAAGCGCGCGGCCGTGAGCCGGTGCGTGGCCGGGATCTGGGCGGCGATCAGCCGGGCGGCCTCGCCGGGCAGGGAGCGGGCGAGCTCGACCCGCTCGTCGCCGGTGACGTGGGTGCCGAGGGCGGCCAGGACGGTGCGGGTGACCTGCTCCGCCTTCGTCCGGGTGGGGTACAGGCCCGTCTCGCGGACCGCTTCGATCAGCTGGGGCCAGCCGTTGCCTTCGGTGGTGTGGGGGGCGCGGCTGGGAGTCACACGGGGCACCGTCGTCGTGCTCATGTGTGGGGTTTTCCTCCGGGTGCGTGAGTGAGGGTGAGGGGGCCCGTGTCGCGCCGCCGGGGATCGTGCCGGCGGCGCGACCTGGCTGTGGGCGGTGCGGTGCGGTCAGCCGCTGAGCTGCCTGCGGGTGTCGCCGCCCGAGATCTGGATGCGGCGGGGCTTGGCCTGCTCGGCCACCGGGATGCGCAGGGTCAGGACGCCGGCCTCGTAGGAGGCGTCGATGCGCTCCGTGTCGAGTGTGTCGCCGAGGAAGAGCTGGCGCGTGAAGGTGCCGGTGGGGCGCTCGGCGACGAGCGGTTCCGCGCCCTCGGGGGCGGGGGACCTGCGCTCGGCTCGCACGTTGAGGACGTTGCGCTCGACGTCCAGTTCGATCGTCTCGGGGTCGATGCCGGGGAGATCGAAGTGGACGAAGAAGTCGTCCCCGGAGCGGTAGGCGTCCATCGCCATCGCCGATGGGCGGGTGGCGGCGGGGCCGAAGACCTGCTGGGTGAGTCGGTCGAGTTCACGGAAGGGGTCCGTGCGCATGAGCATCACTGGTCACTCCTCTCTTCAGGTGCAGTGGTGCGATGCCCTACGGTCTGCGTCTTCTTATATAGCTCGAAGGAGGAAACTTGACAAGCCTGGGCTCAGGTTCGGGTTTCGGAAAGCTGCGGGCTAGCCTCAAGATCCCCAGCACGGCGCAGGACGCAGGAGGCAGGTATGGCGAAGGTTCCGAGTGCGGTGGTCGCCGCGAGCGGGCTCGTGGGCGGGTACGGCGTTGCCCGCTGGACCAGGCAGCGGCCGCTCGGCGGGGTCGTACTGGCCGCGGCCGGGGTGGTGGCCGCGCGACAGTGGCGGCAGCAGGCCGGTGGGGTGGCCGCGGGGGCGTTGTCGGCCGCGTATGTCGCCGCCTTCGCCGGGTCTCATCCGCTGGCCAAGAAGGTGGGCGCCTGGCCTGCCGTGTTCGGGGTGGCGGGGGCCGTGGGGCTGGCGTCGTGGGCGGTCGCCGACCGGCGGAGTCCCAGCGAGTAGGCGACGGCCGGGCGTAGGCGACACCGGCGCGTAGGCGACAGCAAAGAACCCGGCCCTGAATCCCAGGGCCGGGTTCTTGATCGGAGCGCCGGGCAGGCCTTGCACCTGCATTTCCCCACAGGAAGTGGGGCGTCTTTCCTTGGACCACCAACGCACTGTCCGCCCACCGGAGTTCCGGCGACTGGACACAGATCAACTATAGCGCAGTTTCTGTTATCGCCCGCACCGCCGGACGTCTCCTCACCGTCCCCCGCAGGTACGCGACTTGTGACGCTGAGGTACGACGACGTGAAACGACAGATCATCAGCCGCCGGAGCGTGGTGAAGGCAGCGGGCATCGGTATCGGCATCAGTGCGACTGCGACTGTGACCGCGCCTGCGCTCGCCACGCCGGCCGACGCTGCCGGCGCCCCTCTCGCTCACCCCGGGCTGCTGCACACCCGCACCGATCTGGACCGTATGGCGGCCAAGGTGAGGGCGGGTGCCAGACCGTACGCCGCCGGGTTCGCCAAGCTCACCGCCAACCGGCATGCGCAGAGCGGGTGGCGGCCGAATCCGCAGGCCGTCGTGTACCGGGGGTCGGGGTCGCCGGAGAACTACGGGATCCTCTACAACGACATCCACGCCGCGTACCAGAACGCCCTGCGGTATCACGTCAGCGGCGAGGAGGCGCACGCCGACACCGCCGTGGCGATCCTCAACGCCTGGTCGGGGAAGCTGACCAGGCTGGAGGGCAGTGCCGATCGGTTCCTGGCGGCGGGGTTGTACGGCTACCAGTTCGCGAACGCGGCCGAACTGGTGCGGGAGCACGGGGACTTCGACCTGGGGCGGGCGCGGGAGCTGATGCGCACCGTCTTCCATCCGCTGAGCGACGACTTCCTGACCAGGCACAACGGCGCCGTCGTCACGAACTACTGGCCCAACTGGGACCTGACGGCGATCGCGTGTGTGCTCGCGACAGGGATCTTCTGCGACGAACGGGCCGTGGTCGAGCGGGCCGTGGAGTACTTCAAGCACGGGGACGGCATGGGGTCGGTGAAGCACGCCATTCCCGTCGTCCACGAGGACGGGCTCGGCGAGTGGGTCGAGGCCGGTCGGGATCAGGGGCATGCGCTGCTCGGGGTCGGGCTGATGGGCACGGTGTGCGAGATGGCGTGGAACCAGGGGATCGACCTGTACGGGTACGACGACAGCCGGTTCCTCAAGGGGGCGCAGTACGTGGCCAAGTGGAGCCTGGGCGGGGATGTGCCGTACAGGGCCAACACGCGGAGGAAGGGGGCGATCGGGGGGGGGTCGGGGAGCGAGACGGCGTCCGGTGTCGCGGGCGTGGACCCGTCGATGACCCGGCCCATCTGGGCGATGATCGCCAACCACTACACCAAGCGGCGGGGGTTGCCGGCGTCGTACCTCACGCGGGCGGCAGCCAAGGCCGCGCCCGAGGGCGGGGGCGGGGATTACGGGCCCAACAGCGGGGGGTTCGACCAGCTGGGGTTCGGGACGCTGGCGTTCACCCGGGAGCGGGTGGAGGAGACGGCCGCCGGGTCGACGCCGGGCCCGGATCCGTCCGGTGGGGCACGGGGTGCCGGGGGTGTGCGGCCGCAGGCTTCGGCGTCTCCGGCTGCCGGGGGCGACCTCGCCGCGACCGGTTCCGGGGATGCGGCGGGCTGGGCCGCCGCGGCGGGGATCGGCGCGGTGGCGGGCGGGTTGCTGTTGCTGCGGAAGCGTGACCGGGGGCGTCGAGGAGTGGCCGAGTAGCGCGGTCGGAGCATGTGGGCCGGCCCTGCCCTTGTTTGCCCTTCCGTTCGCGGCCCGCATGCTCCGATCGCACCCCGGCCACCAGACCTACGCCGTCGTCCGAGCCCCCTCCGTCCCGGAGCCGCCCTTGGACGCGCCGTCGGTGCCCCCGCTGTCCACCGCCGTCAGCGGCGTGGCGATGTCCTCCAGGGAGCGGCGTTCCGCCTTCACCGCCAGGAGCGCCGCGACCAGGCCCGCCAGGCACATCAGCGTCGCGCCGATCGAGAACGCGAGGACCGTGTCGCCGACGACGCCGGATTCCGTGAGCTTGGCGAAGAGGAGCGGGCCGCTGATGCCGCCGGCTGCCGTGCCGATGGCGTAGAAGAACGCGATCGACATGGCGCGGGTCTCCATGGGGAAGACCTCGGAGACGGTCAGGTAGGCGCTGGACGCGCCGGCCGAGGCGAAGAACAGGACCGCGCACCAGCACGCCGTCATCGTGGCCGCGCTCAGGGAGCCCTGGTCGAAGAGCCAGGCCGTGCCGAAGAGGAGCAGGCCGGACAGGATGTAGGTGCCGGAGATCATGATGCGGCGGCCGACCGTGTCGAAGAGCTTGCCGAGGAGCAGCGGGCCGAAGAAGTTGCCGAGCGCGATGACCGCGAAGTAGTAGCCGGTGTTGCCGCTCGGGACGTCGAAGAACGTCGTCAGGATCGCGCCGAAGCCGAAGGTGATGGCGTTGTAGAGGAAGGCCTGGCCGATGAAGAGGGAGAAGCCGAGGATGGCGCGCCTGCGGTAGGCGGAGAAGACCGTGCGGCCGATCTCGATGAAGGAGACGCTGCGGCGCTGGTGGATGGTGATCTCGCCCTCGGGGCGCGGCAGCGGCTCACCCCTCTCCTCCTCGATCTTGCGTTCGATGAAGGAGACGATGCGTTCCGCTTCGTCCTCGCGGCCGTGGATCAGGAGCCAGCGCGGGCTTTCGGGGACGTGCCGGCGGACGAGGAGGATCACCAGGGCGAGGACCGCGCCGAGGGCGAAGGTGAGGCGCCAGCCGACGTTCGCCGCGAAGATGTCCGTGTCCAGCGCGACGATCGACAGCAGCGAGCCGAAGACGGCTCCCAGCCAGAAGCTGCCGTTGATCATCAGGTCGGTGCGGCCGCGGTACTCCTTGGGGATCAGCTCGTCGATCGCGGAGTTGATGGCCGCGTACTCGCCGCCGATGCCGAAGCCGGTGAGGAACCGGAAGAGGAAGAACCACCAGGTGTCGAAGGCGATCGCGGTGAGGGCCGTGGCCGCCAGGTAGACCGCCAGGGTGATCATGAAGAGTTTTTTGCGGCCCCATTTGTCCGTCAGGCGGCCCCAGAAGAGCGCGCCCAGGCAGGCGCCCGCCACGTACAGGGCGGCCGCCATGCCGGTGACCTCGCCGGAGGTGATGGGCAGACCGCTGCCGGGTTCGGACAGGCGGCTGGCGATGTTGCCGACGACGGTGACTTCGAGTCCGTCGAGGATCCACACGGTGCCGAGACCGATGACGATCGTCCAGTGCCAGCGCGACCACGGGAGGCGGTCGAGGCGGGCGGGGATGTCGGTCGTCACGGTTCGGCCGGTCTCGGCGTGCGCGGTGGTCATGGGCTCCCTCCCCATCGGGCGAACCCGGGTCGAGTGCCCTGAGCACCTTTTCTCACGCCCCGGATTTACGCCCCCAGCGCGCGGGAGACCGTGTAGATCAGCAGGCCGGCCAGGGAGCCGACCACCGTGCCGTTGATGCGGATGAACTGCAGGTCGCGGCCGATGTTGGCCTCGATCTTCTTCGTGGTGTGCTCGGCGTCCCAGCTCGCCACCGTGTCCGTGATCAGGGAGGTGATCTCCTTGCGGTAGGTGGTGACGACGTAGACGGCCGCGTCCTCCACCCACTTGTCGACCTTGTTCTGGACCTTGCGCTCGGCCGCCATCCGCGAGCCCAGCGACAGCAGGGATGCCCGCACGCGCAGCCGCAGCTCGCTGCGTTCGTCCTCCGCGGCGGCGACGATCATGGATCGTACGGCCGTCCAGGCGCTGGCGATGAGGTCCTGGACCTCGCCGCGGCCCAGCACCTCGCCCTTGAGCCGCTCGATGCGGGCCCGGGTGTCGGTGTCGGACTGGAGGTCGGAGGCGAAGTCGGTGAGGAAGCGGTCGAGGGCGCCGCGGGCGGGGTGGCCGGGCATGTCGCGCATCTCGGTGGCGAAGCGCAGAAGTTCACGGTAGACCCGCTCGCCGACCTTGCGGTCGACGAACTTCGGCGTCCAGCCGGGGGCGCCGCCCTCCACGGCGTCCATCACCTCGTCGCGGTGCAGCACCAGCCAGTCGTGCGCGCGGTTGACGACGAGGTCGACGACCCGTTTGTGGCCGCCGTCGGCGACGACCTTCTCCAGCATCTTGCCGATGCCGGGCCCGATCTCCTGGGCGTTGGCGCGGCGGGTGATGGCCTCGCCGACCACGGCCTGGACGTCGGAGTCGCGCAGGACCGTCAGGGCGCCGCGCAGGGCGGTGGACAGCTCGGCGGTGACCCGGTCGGCGTGTTCGGGGACCGCGAGCCAGGCGCCGAGGCGGCTGCCGATGCCGACGGCGCGCAGCCGCTGCCGTACGACGTCCTCGGAGAGGAAGTTCTCACCGACGAACTCGCCCAGGGAGACGCCGAGCTGGTCCTTCTTGGTGGGGATGATCGCGGTGTGCGGGATGGGGATGCCGAGGGGGTGCCGGAAGAGGGCGGTGACGGCGAACCAGTCGGCGAGCGCGCCCACCATGCCCGCCTCGGCGGCCGCGGCCACATAGCCCGCCCAGGGGCCGGCGCCGGAGTTCTGTGCCCACTTGGCGAGGACGTAGACCACGGCCACGAAGACCAGGAGTCCGGTGGCGGTGAGCTTCATCTGCCGTACGCCGCGCTGCTTCTCCTCGTCCGCCGGGCTGAAGGTCGTCATCGCACGGTTCACCGCGCCGCCGGGCCGGGCATGCTGCCCTCCGATACCGGCGTCCTTTTCTGCTGCTTTCGTCCGTTCCATCCGCTCCACCCGCTTGGTGATCCCGCACACATTGTCCCTTCCTGACCGACTCCTGGAACGGAACAGGAGTTCCCGGCGTCTGTCGGGAGGGGGTAATGCCATGGGGTCCTGTGAGCTCCCCCCGGCCCATGCCGCATCATGGGCACATCAGATCGGAGCCTTGGGCTCCCATCGCCCGAGGAGAACTGAACAGCATGACCCGAGGACGTGGCTACGCCCTCCTGGCCCTGGTCGTCGCAGCGATCGTGGCCCTTTCCACCGCCATATACGTCGGCGTGGCGTCCGACGACGGCCTGCGCAACCGGAACGCCCTCGGCGACGGCAGCGCCCCCCACAACTCCGCCGCCCCCGCCTCCACCGGCACCTGGGTCGGCACCTGGTCCACGTCCCCCTCCGCCGCCGAACCCGGCACCGAGACGACCGGCATGGCGGACCGTTCGGTACGCAACGTCGTCCACACCAGCGTCGGGGGTACGGGTGCCCGCGTGACGCTGTCCAATCTCTACGGCCAGTCGCCGCTGAACATCACGCGGGCGACGATCGCCGTGTCCGCGGGCAGTGGTACGGCGGCGGCGCTCGCGGACACCATGCGGCAGCTGACCTTCAGCGGCGGACCCGCGGTCGTCATCCCGCCCGGACAGCAGGTGATGAGCGACGCGGTACGGGTCGTCGTCCCGCACGACTCCGACGTCCTGATCACCACCTACACCCCAGCCGGCTCCGGCCCCGTGACCTACCACCGGCACGCCCGGCAGGTCTCCTACGTCGCCCAGGGCGACCACACGCAGGACGCGACCGGCACGCCCTACACCGAGCGGACCGGCTCCTGGCGGTACCTGACCGCGCTGGACGTGCTGAGCAACGAGTCCGAGGGCACGATCGTCGCCCTCGGCGACTCCCTGACCGACGGCATCACCTCCACGCCGGACACCAACAGCCGGTGGACCGACGTGCTCTCCGACCGGCTGCGCGCGGAGATCGCGGCCGGGCGTGACCTGCCCCGCTACAGCGTCGTCAACCAGGGCATCAGCGGCAACCAGGTCCTCGCCGACGGGCTGGGCCGCCCCGCGGACAACCCCAGCGGGCTGAACCGCTTCCAGCGGGACGTCATGGAGCGGACGAACGTCAAGGTCGTCGTCATCGACCTCGGCGTCAACGACATCCTGCGCAACCCGCAGCTCGCCGACCCGAACGCGATCCTGAACGGCCTGCGCACGATGGTGGGGCAGGCCCACGCGCGCGGGGTGAAGGTCGTCGGCGCGACCCTGATGCCGTTCTACGGGCACCGCGGGTACACGGAGGCCCGGGAGGCGGTCCGCCGGACGATCAACGCGGAGATCCGCGCCGGGCGGGTGTTCGACGCGGTGGCCGACTTCGACCAGGCGCTGCGGGACCCGTACGACCCGCGGCGGCTGCGGGCCGACTACGACTCCGGCGACCATCTGCACCCCAGCGACAAGGGGTACGCGCGGATGGCGGAGTCCTTCGACCTGGAGACGCTGAAGGGGTCGGCACCGGCGGAGCTGTAGCGCCGTCCCGTCCCGTGCCCGCTGCCCGACCACAGGCGGCGGGCACACCGCTGCTCAAGGCTCCCCGTCCGGCTCCCGCCGCCCCGCCCTGCGCTCCAGCTTCTCCTGGCGCCGCTCCTCGCGGATGCGCAGCTTCTGTGCCCGGGTCAGCTTCCGCTGCACCCCGACACCGCCCCAGAACGCGAAGCCCGTGACGACGACCCGCGGGGCGCCCGGCTCACCCGGCACACCCTCCTCGCGGCTGTCGAAGCCGCCCATGACGCCGACGCCGCGGACGACGACCTCGACTCCGGGCGGCACGATCACGTCCACCCCGCCCATGATCGCGATGGCGTTGACCTCGACCTCGCGGTCGGCGAAGTTCGCCTCGCGCAGGTCGATCTCGCCGCCGCCCCAGAAGGCGAAGCAGGTGAACCGCCGGGGCATCGTCCAGCGCCCCTTGCGCTGGAAGCCGGACATCACGGCCACGGCCCACGTGGAGGACCCCTCGCCGCCCACGATCCGCCCGGACCAGTCCGGGGCGGCCGCCGGGTCCTTCGTCAGGGAGACCGCCGGGACGGTCACGCCCGCGGCCGGCAGGTCCCGGGTGATCGGCGCCAGTTCCCCGTACGTCCGGGCCTGGTACGTCGCGTCGAGCCGCTCCTCGAACTCCGCCATGTCGAGACGGCCCTCGGCGAGGGCGTCCCGCAGGATCTCGGCGACCCGTTCACGGTCGGCGTCGGAGGCGCGGAGGTCCGGGAGGGCGTCGTCGGTCATACACAGCAGATTACGAGTTCACCCCGCCGGGGGCTACGAGATCGCCCGCTCGGCCTGTTCCGCGTACATCTTCGCGATCACCGCCTCGATGTCCGGCTCCCGGACCGACAGGTCCACCAGCGGGTAATCGGCCGCGATCCGCGCCACCAGCGGCGCCGCCGACTCCCCCGCCGGGAACGCGAGCCACTGCCGCGGACCGTCCACCCGGACCACCCGGGCAGGCGCCGGCGCCTCGATCGGCGGCAGTTCCCGCTCCAGGTCCACGACCAGGGTCCGCTCGCTCTCCCCGGCCTCGTGCAGCCCGGCGAGCGAGCCGTCGTACATCAGACGCCCGTGGTCGATGACCATCACCCGCTTGCACAACTGCTCGATGTCCTGCAGGTCGTGCGTGGTCAGCAGCACCGTCGTGCCGCGCTCGGCGTTCAACTCCCGCAGGAACTCCCGCACCCTGGACTTCGACACGACATCCAGCCCGATGGTCGGCTCGTCGAGGTACAGCACCTCCGGGTCGTGCAGCAGCGCCGCCGCGATGTCGCCGCGCATCCGCTGCCCGAGGGAGAGTTGCCGTACCGGCACGTCCAGCAGGTCTCCCAGATCCAGGAGTTCGACCAGACGGTCGAGGTTCTCCCGGTAACGGGCGTCCGGGATCCGGTACATGCGGTGCATCAGCCGGTAGGAGGCGAGCAGCGGCAGGTCCCACCACAGCGTCGTGCGCTGCCCGAACACCACGCCGATGCGGTGCGCCAGCCGCGTCCGCTCCCGGGAGGGATCGATGCCCGCCACCCTGAGCCGGCCCGCACTGGGGGTGAGGATGCCCGTCAGCATCTTGATCGTGGTGGACTTGCCGGCGCCGTTGGGCCCGATGTAGCCGACCATCTCGCCGCGTTCCACCCGGAAGGAGATCGAGTCGACGGCCCTCACCTGCCGCCGCTCCCGCTTCATGAAGCCGGTCTTCCTGCGCACCTCGAAGACCTTCTCCACACCGTCGAGTTCGATGAACCCGCTCGCCGACTCGGTCAACTCAACTCCCTGTACTCCGGTACGAACGAAGCCCCGTCCGCCACGCCAGCCCGGCCAGCAGGCAGCAGGCCACCGCCACCAGCGGCGAGGCGAACGCCATCCACCCGGGCAGCCCGACCGGGTACGGCCGCCCCAGCACGTAGGTGGCGGGCACCCAGTTGACGAAGGCCAGCGGCAGCACGAAGGTCACGCCCCGCACCAGGTCCTTGCCGAACACCGTCGGCGGATACTGCAGCAGAGTCGTCCCGCCGTAGGTGAACGCGTTCTGCACCTCGGCGGCGTCCTGGGCGTAGATCTGGAAGGCCGCACCCGCCACGAACACCGCCGAGAAGATCGCCGCGCCGCTGACCACCATCACCGGCACCAGCAGCACCTTGGACGCGGTCCATTCGACGTCCACCGACGCCAGCGCCCAGCCCAGCACCACCGCGCCCTGGGTGATCCGGCCCAGCCGGCGCAGCGCGAACCGGTCGGCCCCGACCTGGGCGAGCACCGGCGCCGGACGCACCAGCAGCGTGTCGAAGGAGCCGTCGCGCATCCGGGCGCCCAGGACGTCCATCGAGCCGAGCGCCAGATCGGCGATCCCGAACGACGTCACGGACAGCCCGTAGAGGAAGGCGACCTCGGGCAGCGACCAGCCGCCCAGCGAGTCCACCTGCGAGAACATCAGCAGGATCCCCACGAAGTCCAGGCAGGTCACCGTCAGGTTCCCGAACACCGTGACGACGAACGAGGTGCGGTAGGTCATGCTCGACCTGATCCACATCCCGGCGATCAGCCGGTAGGCCCGCAGCCCCTCGGCCACGGCACTGCGCTCACCCACCCTGCACCACCACCCTGCGTGTCGCGGCCGACTGCAGCAGCCGCCCCGCCGCCAGCAGCGCCACCGCCCACGCCGCCTGGAAGGCGAACGCCCCGAGCGGATCGGTCTCCCCCATCAGCACGTCCGCCGGCATCTGGATCTGCGCCGCCCACGGGAGCACCCGCACCACCTCGCCGAGAGCGCCCGGGAAGGCGTTCAGCGGCAGCACCATGCCCGAGAAGAAGATCCCCGTGACTGTCAGGACCTGGTTCACACCCATGCCGTCCATCAGCCAGAACACGCTCAGCGCGGCCAGATAGCGCAGGGCGAAGCTCACGACCGTCGCCAGCAGCAGCGTCACCACGAAGGCCGCCCACGGGGTGACGTCCGTCGGCAGTGCCATCGGGAAGAAGACCGCGCCGAAAACGAACGGCACCACCCCCCGCCCCAGCATCTGGAACAGCGCCCGCCCCACGTCCCCCGCCAGCCACCACAGCTGAAGATCGGCCGGCCGGTACAGGTCGACGGCGATCTCGCCGGTGCGGATGCGCTCCATCAGGTCCTTCTCGGCGCCGCCGCCCTGGATCGCGAGGGTCGCGTAGAGGCACTGCCCCAGCCAGACGTACGTCACGGCCTGCGCCTGGTCGTACCCCCCGAGGTTCGGTTTCTCGTGCCACAGCGCCAGATACGTGTAGACGAGGATGACGCCGAAGACGGTGTTGGTGAACACTCCGGCCACCGTGGCCGCCCGGTACGTCGCGTACCGCCGGAAGCCTCCCGCCGCGACGGCCGCGTACAACCGTCCCGAGCCCACATCCACAGCCCTCCTCGCCGCCGGCACCGAAGCGCAGGAGCCTAGTGGTCGGGTGATCGGGCGTGCCACGCAATTTCGGGGAGCGGCGGGGGCGCCGCGGGGCGAGTGCGCACCGGCGCAGACGGTACGATCCGTTGCGTCCGCGTGGGCCGAGGCGCCCGTGGCCGGGGCGAGCAGCGTGGCGGCGGTGCCGGCCGGGCGGAGCGTACGAGCCGTCGCGATCCACGGCCGTGTCCCCCTTCGGGCGAATGTCGCGCAGGCGAGATCACGATGCGGGCAGACGTGCGGAGCACCACGGTCGGCCCCGTGCCCGCCCGCGCACCCGCTCACACGCGGCCCGCCTCACCACACGGCACACGACACGGCCCTCGATCAGGGAACTGATCAACGGATGGGACAGTCTTCATCACAGGGGCGCAAGAGCGAGCAGAGACGTACGGGAACGACGTACGACGCGAAACAGGAGTCCGTGCACGACATGAGTGACGAGCCTCAGCCGCAGCAGCCGAATCCGGGCTGGGCAGCGAGCCAGCCGCAGGCGCACGCCGACGGCGCCCCGGGCACGCCCGCGGCGGCCGGGAAACCGAAGCGGACCGGCTGGCGCCGGGCGATCCCGACCTGGCGCATGACGCTCGGCGGCTTCATCATCGTCGTCCTGCTGCTGGTCGGCGGGTTCTTCCTGGGCTACTCCCTCGTGAAGATCCCCCCGGCCAACGCGCTCGCCACCAAGCAGGCCAACGTCTACCTCTACGCCGACGGCTCCGTGATCGCCCGCGACGGCGAGGTCAACCGGGAGAACGTCACCCTCCCGCAGATCTCCAAGGACGCCCAGCACGCGATCCTGGCCGCCGAGGACCGCGACTTCTACACCGAGTCCGCCGTCGACCCCAAGGCCATGGTCCGCGCCGCCTGGAACACCGCCCTCGGCAAGGGCAAGCAGTCCGGCTCCACGATCACCCAGCAGTACGTGAAGAACTACTACCTGCGCCAGGACCAGACCGTCACGCGCAAGGCCAAGGAGTTCTTCATCGCGATCAAGCTGGACCGCGAGGTCAGCAAGGACCACATCCTGGAGGGCTACCTCAACACCAGCTACTTCGGCCGCAACGCCTACGGCATCCAGGCCGCCGCCCAGGCCTACTACGGCATGGACGCCAAGGAACTCGACCCGGCCCGCTCCGCCTACCTCGCCGCGCTCGTCAACGCCCCCAGCCAGTACGACGTCGTCGCCCACCCGGAGAACCGCAAGGCCGCCGAGTCCCGCTGGAACTACGTCCTGGACGGCATGGTCAAGAAGGGCTGGCTCAGCGAGTCCGAGCGGGCCGGCATGAAGTTCCCCATGCCGAAGGAGTCCACCCTCTCGACCGGCATGTCCGGGCAGCGCGGCTACATCGTCCGGATCGTCAAGGACTACCTCACCCAGAACAAGATCATCGAAGAGAGCAAGCTCGACGCCGGCGGCTACCGCATCACGACCACCCTGCAGAAGGGCAAGCAGGACGCGTTCGTGAAGGCCGTCAACGACAAGCTGATGGCCAAGCTCGACAAGAAGAACAACAAGGTCGACACCTACGTCCGCGCCGGCGGCGCCTCCGTCGACCCGAAGACCGGCAAGGTCGTGGCGATGTACAACGGCATCGACTACGTCAAGCAGTACACGCCGAACGCCACCCGCCGGGACTTCCAGGTCGGCTCCACCTTCAAGCCGTTCGTGTTCACCTCGGCCGTCGAGAACCACTCGGAGACCCAGGACGGCCGCGTCATCACCCCGAACACGATCTACGACGGCACCAACAAGCGCGTGGTCCAGGGCTGGGCCGGCGAACCGTACAACCCCGAGAACGAGGACCAGCACTCCTACGGCGACATCACCGTCACCGAGGCCACCGACAGCTCCGTTAACTCGGTGTACGCGCAGATGGCCGCCGACGTCGGCCCCGCGAAGGTCAAGCAGACCGCGATCGACCTGGGCGTCCCCGAGACCACCCCCGACCTCGCCGACGGCCCCGCCATCGCGCTCGGCACCGCCACCGCCAGCGTCCTCGACATGGCGGAGGCCTACGCCACGCTCGCCAACCACGGGCGGCACGGCACCTACACGATGGTCGAGAAGGTCAGCAAGGAAGGCACGCCCGTCGAGCTGCCCGAGCGGCGCACCCGGCAGGCCGTGAGCCGCGAGGCCGCCGACACCACCACCTCCATGCTGCGCAGTGTCGTCCAGAACGGCACCGCCTCCGCCGCCCAGGGCGCGGGCCGCCCCGTCGCCGGCAAGACCGGCACCGCCGAGGAGGACACGGCGGCCTGGTTCGCGGGCTACACCCCCGACCTCGCCACCGTCGTCGCCGTCATGGGACAGGACCCCGTCACCGCCGCCCACAAGTCGCTGTACGGCGCCATGGGCCTGCCGCGCATCAACGGCGGCGGGGCGCCCACGGAGATCTGGACGCAGTTCACCCAGGACGCCCTCAAGGGCAAGCCCGTCAAGGAGTTCGACCTCAGGCTCCAGCCGGGCTCCGACGTCTCGCAGGCACCCAGCAGCGAGGCCCCCGCCGACCCGACCACCGGCGGCACCACCGACGGCGGCACGACCACCGGCGGCGAGGAGACCGGCACCGAGACGCCCGGCCAGAGCCCCAGCGCCCCCGAGGGGCAGACCGCGGGCCAGACCGACGGCGGCACCACCGACGGCGGCACCGGCGGCGAGTCCCCCACGGGCGGCGGCACCGCGGACGGCGGCACGACCGACGGCGGTACCACGGGCGGCGGTACGGCCGACGGCGGTACCACGGAGGGCGGTGGCGGCGGCGACACGAGCGACGGCGGCGCGACGGGCGGCCCGACCGGCCCCGGCTGGGGCGTGGTCCCGCAGACCGCCCGCCGCGAGTAGCGCCACGACGGCTCAGGACGCGTCAGTGACCGCTGGTCGCCTTCAGCCCCACCACGGCGACCAGCAGCAGGCACACGAAGAAGATCCGGGCGGCGGTCGCCGGCTCACCCAGCACCGCCATGCCGAACACCGCCGCCCCGGCCGCACCGATCCCCACCCACACTCCGTAGGCGGTACCGATGGGGAGGGTCCTGGCGGCCTGCGACAGCAGCAGCATGCTGGCGACGATGCCGGCGCCGGTGAGCAGGCTGGGCAGCGGACGCGTGAAGCCGTCGGTGTACTTCATGCCGACGGACCAGCCCACCTCCAGCAGACCGGCGACGACGAGCAGAACCCAGGCCATGACGGGCACCTCCGGGAAAAGGGCTGACGGTGTCGGTGCGTCGTCTTTGCCTTGATCCCGGTACGGCGCGTCTCGTCGGGGGTCCTTCCAACGTAGCAAAGCCCCACGACACGGCGAAGGGGCCGGTGACGGTGGTCACCGGCCCCTTCGCCATGGGTCCTAGAGGTACAGGCCCGTCGAGTCCTCGGCGCCCTCGAACCGGTCCGCGGCCACGGCGTGCAGATCACGCTCGCGCATCAGCACGTACGCGATCCCCCGCACCTCGACCTCGGCGCGGTCCTCCGGGTCGAACAGCACCCGGTCGCCCGCCTCCACGGTCCGCACGTTCTGCCCGACCGCGACGACCTCGGCCCATGCCAGCCGCCGGCCCACCGCCGCCGTGGCGGGGATCAGGATGCCGCCGCCGGAACGCCGCTCGCCCTCGCTGGTGTCCTGCCGCACGAGTACGCGGTCGTGCAGCATCCGGATCGGCAGCTTGTCCGGATGGGTATTGTGCTCGTTTCTCTTGGCGCTCACGCCCTGAAACCTACCTGTCTCCCCCGCAAACGTACGCAGCCGGGTCAGCCCTTGCGCCGCCGCGTGCTGACCGCGAGCAGCCCGACCACGCCCACGACGACGAGCGCGACGGGCACGACACGCTCCAGCCGGGGCGCCCCGTCCTCGTCCACGAACCGGGCGCGCACATCGGTGACGGCCCGGTTGACCCCCACGTAAGCCCGTCCGAGGGTGTGATCAATGTTGGAAGCGACCTTGGCCTTGGCATCCCCGACGATCGTCTTGGGGTGCACCCGCACCCCGATCTCGTCGAGGGTCTCGGCCAGGGTCGCGCGGCGGCGCCTGATGTCCGCCTCGATCTGCGCCGGGGTCCTGGAGTCCGCCGTGTCCGCCACCGTGTCGCCTCCGAAGTCGGTGTGAAGCCTGTGCAGGACAGTCTGTCAGCTCCACGGGTCATCACACTGTCAGCACCCCCGGTTACGCTGGCCAGATGAGCGAGCGACTCCAGCCGGGGGACATGGCCCCCGCCTTCACCCTGCCCGACGCCGACGGCACCGAGGTGTCCCTGTCGGACCACAAGGGCCGCAAGGTCATCGTGTACTTCTACCCGGCCGCCCTCACGCCCGGCTGCACGAAGCAGGCCTGCGACTTCACCGACAACCTGGAGCTGCTGGCGGGCGCGGGCTACGAGGTCATCGGCATCTCCCCCGACAAGCCGGAGAAGCTGGCCAAGTTCCGCGACAAGGAGTCCCTGAAGGTCACCCTGCTGGCCGACCCGGACAAGCAGGTCCTGGAGTCCTACGGCGCCTTCGGCGAGAAGAAGCTGTACGGCAAGACGGTCGTCGGCGTCATCCGCTCCACGATCGTCGTGGACGAGGAGGGCAAGGTCGAACGCGCCCTGTACAACGTCAAGGCCACGGGCCACGTCGCCAAGATCATCAAGGATCTGGGGGTCTGAGGGCGTTGCCCGACCAGTAGCATGGCCGGGCAATGCCAGGCGGCCGTGGTGGAACTGGCAGTCACGCTGGGTTTAGGTCCCAGTGGGGTAACTCCCGTGAGGGTTCGAGTCCCTCCGGCCGCACCAGAGTTCAGCCGAGCAGCTCACGCACGACGGGCACCAGCGCCCGGAATGCCTTCCCCCGGTGGCTGATCGCGTTCTTCTCCTGAGGGGTCAGTTCCGCGCAGGTCCGGTGCTCGCCGTCCGGCTGGAGGATCGGGTCGTAGCCGAAGCCGCCCGTGCCCGTCGGCTCGTGGCGGAGGGTGCCGCGGAGCTGTCCCTCGACCACCCTCTCCGTGCCGTCGGGCAGGGCCAGGGCCGCCGCGCAGGCGAAGTGGGCGCCGCGGTGCTCGTCCGCGATGTCCGAGAGCTGGGCGAGGAGGAGGTCCAGGTTGGCCTTGTCGTCGCCGTGCCGGCCGGCCCAGCGGGCGGAGAAGATGCCCGGGGCGCCGTTGAGGACGTCGACGCAGAGGCCCGAGTCGTCGGCGACGGCGGGCAGGCCCGTCGCCTGGGCCAACGCGTGGGCCTTGAGAAGCGCGTTCTCGGCGAACGTCACCCCGGTCTCCTTGACGTCGGGGATGTCCGGGTAGGCGTCGGCGCCGACGAGTTCGTGGGGCAGCCCGGCTTCGGCGAGGATCGCGCGAAGTTCGGTGACCTTCCCGGCGTTTCGGGTGGCGAGGATCAGGCGACTCATGGCCCCAAGGGTAGGGGCCCCGCCAGGGGCGCGGGGAACTGCGCGATCAGCCCCCGCGGACCCGCACCCCATCGACGGCAGAAACCCGGCACACGAGAAGCCCGGCCGGGCCGGCGCAGCGTTACGGCGTGCAGACCTTCGTCAGTTCGCCCGCCGCGTCCGTGACCGGGCTGATGTCGGGTGTCTCGTCGCCGTTCTCGATCGACGTACGGACGTTGTCGACCGCCTTGTTGAGGTCGTCGACGGCCTTGCTGACATCCGCGTTGTCGGTCTTGTCGCCGATCTCGCCGAGGTTCTTGTCGATGGAGTCGAGGGACTCGTCGAGCTGCGTCGGGTCGTTCGCCGCGCTGTCGACCGCCTGCTGGAGTTCCGTGACGCTGTCGGCGATGGCGTCGGCGGTCTGGACGCAGTCCAGCGCCTTGTCGACGGCGGCACAGCCGGTGGTGAGTCCGGCGGTCAGCGCGACGGCCGCCAGGGTGGCGGCGACGGCTGCGGTGCGGCGTCGGCGGCTCGCGGCCATGGAGCGGTCCCTCTCGTTCGGCGGGCCGGTCGGGCCCGCGTGGCTGGCCGGGCGCACAGGGATGAGCCGTGCGCCCGTACTCCTTCAGACGCGCGGGTGCTCGGCTCGGTTGCCCGAGCCGAGCACCCGTCTTGGTGTGCCCTTTACTTTTCGAGGACGGCCCACTGTCGAGGACGGCCCACTGTCGAGGACGGCCCACTTTCGAGGACGGCCTACTTTTCGAGGACGGCGTCGAGTGCGGTGCGCTGGTGGGCGGCGAGATCGGCGCAGCCGGCGACGGCGAGGTCGAGGAGGGCGTTCAGTTCGTCGCGGGCGAAGGGCTCGGCTTCGGCGGTGCCCTGGACTTCGACGAAGCGGCCGTCGCCGGTGCAGACGACGTTCATGTCGGTGTCGGCCTTGACGTCTTCCTCGTAGCAGAGGTCGAGGAGGGGGACGCCGCCGACGATGCCGACGGAGACGGCGGAGACGGTGCCGGTGAGAGGCTTGCGGCCGGCCTTGATGAGCTTCTTGCCCTGGGCCCAGGCGACGGCGTCGGCCAGTGCCACGTAGGCGCCGGTGATCGCGGCCGTGCGGGTGCCGCCGTCGGCCTGGAGGACATCGCAGTCGAGCACGATCGTGTTCTCGCCGAGAGCCTTGTAGTCGATGACGGCGCGCAGGGACCGGCCGATGAGGCGGCTGATCTCGTGGGTGCGGCCACCGATGCGGCCCTTGACGGACTCGCGGTCGCCGCGGCTGTTGGTGGCGCGGGGCAGCATGGAGTACTCGGCGGTGACCCAGCCTTCGCCGCTGCCCTTGCGCCAGCGGGGGACGCCTTCGGTGACGGAGGCGGTGCAGAAGACCTTGGTGTCGCCGAAGGAGACCAGAACGGATCCTTCGGCGTGCTTGCTCCACCCGCGTTCGATGGTGATGGGGCGGAGCTGCTGGGGGGTGCGGCCGTCGATTCGAGACATGCGGCTGAGCCTATCCGTACGTGCGGAAGGGCCCCTCCCGCGGTGGGAGGGGCCCTTGGTGCGCCGGGAAGGTCAGGGGGTGAAGCCCGGGACGATCCCCGCTCTTCACATCATGTCTTCGATGTCCGCGGCGATGGGGTCGGCGTCGGTGCCGATGACGACCTGGATCGCGGTGCCCATCTTGACGACGCCGTGGGCGCCGGCGGCCTTCAGGGCGGCCTCGTCTACCTTGGCGGGGTCGACGACCTCGGTCCGCAGGCGGGTGATGCAGCCTTCGACCTCTTCGATGTTGTCGATGCCGCCGAGCCCGGCAACGATCTTCTCAGCCTTGCTGGCCATCTTCGCTCTCCCTGATCCGAACCGCTTTGTCGCAGTAACCCACAGTTGGTCCAACTTCGCGAGCGGCCATGTCGTGTGTGCCAAAGGATGGCGTCACACCAGCGCGACGCGACCGTCGAACGACTGGTCTACACCACGAGTATGCCTCCCGACAAAGGGGACCGGAATGAGTGCCGACACCCCTGCCGGCGCCGAGGCCGCCGCCAGCCCGGTCCGTGTTCGCTGGAACCGGCTGTTCCAGGGATTGCAGAAGATGGGCCGCAGTCTGCAGCTGCCGATCGCTGTGCTGCCGGCGGCGGGGATCCTCAACCGGCTGGGGCAGCCGGACGTGTTCGGGGACGACGGTCTTGGCTGGACGAACGTCTCGAAGGTGATGGCGGGGGCGGGCGGGGCGCTGCTGGACGGTTCGCTGGGGCTGCCGCTGCTGTTCTGCGTGGGCGTTGCGATCGGGATGGCGAAGAAGTCGGACGGTTCGACGGCGCTGGCCGCGGTGGTTGGGTTCCTCGTGTACTTCACGGTGCTGCGGCAGTTCCCGGAGGACTGCCCCGAGGGGTCGGTGGCGGTTCCGGACGTCGGGTGTCAGGTGACCGACGGGGGCCGGGAGGTCACGGCGTTCGCGTTCCAGAATCCGGGGGTGTTCGGCGGGATCGTGATGGGGCTGCTGGCAGCGTTCTTCTGGGCCCGGTTCCACCGGACGCGGCTGGTGGACTGGCTGGGGTTCTTCAACGGGCGGCGGCTGGTTCCGATCATCATGGCGTTCGTGGCGATCGCGTTCGCCGCGCTGTGCCTGTGGGTGTGGCCGCCGATCGGTGACGCGCTGGAGAGCTTCAGCGACTGGATGGACGGGCTGGACGCGTGGGGCGCGGGCGTGTTCGGGGTGGCGAACCGGGCGTTGCTGGTGGTGGGGCTGCACCAGTTCCTGAACGTGCCCATCTGGTTCCAGTTCGGCTCGTTCACGAAGCCGGACGGGACAGTGGTGCACGGTGACATCAACATGTTCCTGGCGGGGGATCCGGAGGCCGGCCAGTTCACCTCGGGGTTCTTCCCGATCATGATGTTCGCCCTGCCGGCGGCGGCGTTGGCGATCACGCACTGTGCGCGGCCGGACCGGCGCAAGGAGGTCGGTGGCCTGATGCTGTCGGTGGCGCTGACGTCGTTCGTCACGGGCATCACGGAGCCGATCGAGTACTCGTTCCTGTTCGTCGCGCCGGCGCTGTACGTGGTGCACGCGCTGTTGACGGGGGCCTCGATGGCGGTGACGTGGGGGCTGGGGGTGCACGACGGGTTCAGCTTCTCGGCAGGGCTGATCGACTACGTCATCAACTGGAACCTGGCGACCAGACCGTGGCTGATCGTCCCGATCGGGCTGGGGTTCGCGCTCCTCTACTACGTGATCTTCCGGTTCGCGATCACGAAGTTCGACCTGAGGACTCCGGGGCGTGAGCCCGCGGAAGAGGTCGAGGACAGCGCCAAGGCGTGATCGTCACAGCGGGCGGAATTGGCGGGTTCCACTCGTTCGGCCTACCGTGCTACAACTGGTCTACACCACTCACCGGTGGAGGTCGCGCGGCGATGACCGCGTTCCCCTTTCTTTGAGACGCCGCCGTCCCCCTTCGCATGCTTCCTGGGCGGCGCCGTGCCCCCTGGAGGAAGTTCATGTCCACAGACACCGCCGCGCCCGCGAGCCCGAAGAAGGGCTCGGCCGTGATGGCCGTCATGCAGCGGATCGGCCGCAGCCTGATGCTGCCCGTCGCGGTGCTGCCCGCGGCAGCCCTGCTGGTCCGGCTCGGCAACGACGACATGCTGGGCCGCCCGGAGTTCCCCGCCTTCCTGACGAAGATCGCCAGTTTCATGGCCGCGGGCGGCAACGCGATCCTCGACAACATGGCGCTGCTGTTCGCCGTGGGCATCGCGATCGGCTTCGCCAAGAAGTCGGACGGTTCCACGGCGCTCGCCGCCGTCACCGGCTACCTGGTCTTCCAGCGAGTGCTCGCCACCTTCACCGACCCGAACCAGCCGAAGGTGCCGACCGCCGTCGACGGCAAGGTCGTCATGGTGGAGAAGGCGGTCAACGCCGGTGTCCTCGGCGGCGTGGTCATGGGCATCGTCGTCGCCCTGCTCTACCAGCGCTTCTACCGCACCAAGCTGCCGGACTGGGCCGGCTTCTTCGGCGGCCGCCGCCTGGTCCCGATCCTGTCGGCCTTCGCGGGTCTGTTCATCGGCATCGTCTTCGGATACATCTGGCCGGTCCTCGGCGCGGGCCTGCACAACCTCGGTGAGTGGCTGGTCGGTTCCGGCGCGGTGGGCGCGGGCATCTTCGGTGTCGCCAACCGCGCGCTGATCCCGGTCGGCATGCACCACCTGCTGAACTCCTTCCCGTGGCTCCAGGCCGGCGAGTACGAGGGCAAGAACGGTGACATCGCCCGCTTCCTCGCCGGTGACCCGACCGCCGGGCAGTTCATGACGGGCTTCTTCCCGATCATGATGTTCGCCCTGCCGGCCGCGTGCCTGGCGATCGTGCACTGCGCCCGGCCCGAGCGGCGCAAGATCGTCGGCGGCATGATGCTGTCGCTCGCGCTGACGTCGTTCGTCACGGGCGTCACCGAGCCGATCGAGTTCACCTTCATGTTCATCGCCCCGGTGCTCTACGCGATCCACGCCGTGCTCACCGGTGTCTCGATGGCGCTGACCTGGGCTCTGGGGATGAGGGACGGCTTCGGCTTCTCGGCCGGTGCGATCGACTTCGCTCTGAACCTCGGTATCGCGACCAACCCGTGGGGCCTGGCCCTGGTCGGTCTGTGCTTCGCGGCGGTCTACTACGTGGTGTTCCGCTTCGCGATCACCAAGTTCAACCTGCCCACGCCGGGCCGCGAGTCCGACGAGGAACTCGCCGAGCTGCAGAAGGCCGAGGCCAAGTAGGCCCGCGCCACGCAGGAGGCCCCGGAACCCGAGCTTGGGGTTCCGGGGCCTTCGCGTGTGCGGGCGCCGGGACCTAGATCTCGTACGTCTGCCGGGGCGCGGCGAGGTCCACCGGACCGTCGTACACCTCGCGGGCGTCGGCGAGGTTGACCTGGGGGTCCGTCCACGGCGGGACGTGGGTGAGGACCAGGCGGCGGGCTCCGGACCGGGCCGCCGTCTCACCCGCCTCGCGGCCGTTGAGGTGCAGGTCGGGGATGTCCTCCTTGCCGTGCGTGAAGGCCGCCTCGCACAGGAACAGGTCGGCATCCCGGGCGAGTTCGTCCAGCGCGGGGCTCACGCCGGTGTCACCGGAGTACGTCAGGACCTTGCCGCCGTGCTCGATCCGGATGCCGTAGGCCTCCACCGGATGGGCGACCCGCTCGGTGTGCACCGTGAACGGGCCGATCTCGAAGGTGGACGGCTTGACCGTGTGGAAGTCGAAGACCTCGCTCATGGAGGAGGCGGAGGGGGTGTCCGCGTAGGCGGTGGTCAGCCGGTGTTCCGTGCCTTCGGGGCCGAAGACGGGGAGTGGATCGCAGCGGCCGCCGTCGTGGCGGTAGTAGCGCGCGACGAAGTACGCGCACATGTCGATGCAGTGGTCGGCGTGCAGATGGCTGAGGAAGATCGCGTCGAGGTCGTAGAGACCGCAGTGGCGCTGCAGCTCGCCCAGGGCACCGTTGCCCATGTCGAGAAGCAGCCGGAAGCCGTCGGCCTCGACGAGGTAGCTCGAGCAGGCCGATTCCGCGGACGGGAACGACCCCGAGCAGCCGACGACGGTGAGCTTCATGAAGCAGAAACCTCCGCTGGCGGGATAAGTCTGAGAGGGGCGTCGGGGGTCGTGCGGTCCGTCGAGCGTAAGGCGCAAAACCTCCGGTAGCTCCTCCACAAAGGCCTGTTGTGTGCGAACTCACCTGTGCTGTCACCGGTTCGGCTGGCAGGGCCGGCAGGTGATCCTCGTGAGGGGGGCGCGCGGCAGGGGCGGCGCCGGTAACGTCTCAGTATGGACACGTCCTGGTGGCTGGCGCTCGCCGCGGTGGTACTGCTCGCGCTCGTCGCCACGCTCGTCGACGGCTGGGGCCGGGGGCGGCGGCCGTCCGCCCGGCGGGTGCGGACGGCGGCACCGGCCGGCGCGCCGGAGGGCCGGCCGCAGCCGGCGGAGATCTGGTGGGCGGACGTCCCTTACGAGGACGAGGCCCGTACGAAGGACCGCCCCTGTCTGGTGCTGGCGGTGCGCGGGGAGCGGGCGACGGTCGCGAAGATCACCACCCGGGTCCGGGGCGGGCGCGCCGGGGTGATCCCGCTGCCGCCCGGCTCGGTGGGCGACGCCCGGGCCCGGGCGAGTTTCCTGGAGACGGACGAGCTGCGGGAGGTCCCGGTGTGGGGCTTCAGGCGGCGGATCGGCGTGGTGGATCCGGCGCTGTGGGACCGGGTGCGGTACCTGGCGGGCTGAGCGGGCACGAAGGGCCGGAGTCGTGACTCCGGCCCTTCGTCGTGTCGGTGTTCGCCGTCGGCTACGCCCAGAGCTGGCCCTGGACCGTGTCGATGGCCTCCTCCGTGGTGGCCGCCGTGTAGACGCCCGTCGAGAGGTACTTCCAGCCACCGTCGGCGACGACGAAGACGATGTCGGCGGTCTCCCCCGCCTTGACGGCCTTCTTGCCGACGCCGATCGCGGCGTGCAGCGCGGCGCCCGTGGAGACGCCGGCGAAGATGCCCTCCTGCTGGAGCAGCTCGCGGGTGCGGGTGACCGCGTCCGCCGAGCCGACCGAGAAGCGGGTGGTGAGGACGGAGGCGTCGTACAGCTCGGGGACGAAGCCCTCGTCGAGGTTGCGCAGGCCGTAGACCAGGTCGTCGTAGCGCGGTTCGGCCGCGACGATCTGGACGTCCGGCTTGTGCTCGCGCAGGAAGCGGCCCACGCCCATGAGGGTGCCGGTGGTGCCGAGGCCGGCCACGAAGTGCGTGACGGACGGCAGGTCCGCGAGGATCTCGGGGCCGGTCGTGGCGTAGTGGGCGCCCGCGTTGTCCGGGTTGCCGTACTGGTAGAGCATCACCCAGTCGGGGTGCTCGGCCGAGAGCTCCTTGGCGACGCGTACGGCGGTGTTGGAACCGCCCGCCGCCGGGGAGGAGATGATCTCCGCGCCCCACATGCCCAGCAGGTCCCGGCGTTCCTGCGAGGTGTTCTCCGGCATCACGCAGACGATGCGGTAGCCCTTGAGTTTCGCCGCCATGGCCAGGGAGATGCCGGTGTTGCCCGACGTCGGCTCCAGGATGGTGCAGCCCGGCGTCAGGCGGCCGTCCTTCTCCGCCTGCTCGATCATGTGCAGGGCCGGACGGTCCTTGACCGACCCCGTCGGGTTGCGGTCCTCCAGCTTCGCCCAGATGCGGACGTCGGCGGACGGCGACAGCCGCGGCAGGCGCACCAGGGGGGTGTTGCCGACCGCGGCCAGGGGGGAGTCGTAGCGCATCGGTGATCAGACCATGCCGCCGGCCACGGCCGGCAGGATCGTGACGTTGTCGCCGTCCGACAGCTTGGTGTTGATGCCGTCGAGGAAGCGGACGTCCTCGTCGTTCAGGTACACGTTGACGAAGCGGCGCAGCTGACCGTCGTCCACGATGCGGGCCTGGATGCCGGCGTGCCGGGTCTCGAGGTCGGTGAACAGCTCGGCGAGGGTGTCTCCCTTGCCCTCCACCGCCTTCTGGCCGTCGGTGTAGGTGCGGAGGATGGTCGGGATGCGGACCTCGATGGCCATGGCTTCAGGGCTCCTGTCGGGAGTAGTCGGTCGGGGCGCGCGGCAGCGCAGGAACAGCGGGGTGGTGCGTGTGGGCGGCGCCGCGGCTCACGGCCGTACGGCGGCAGGGGCCTGCGTCAACAGATGGCGCTGGCGAGCCTGCACAGGTCGACGTGCAGCCGCGCCACGAGCAGCTCGCCCGGCGTCTTGTCGCTCACGTCGTGGAAAACCATGGGCTCATCGTATCGATTCCCGGTCCGGGTTCTGGAATGTGATCCCACATGGCGGACGTTTCTGGGCCGGGGAGTGAGACCGTGCTGTTCAGGCGTCCTCAGTATGCCTCGACGACCTGGACCTCCTCCTCCGTGACCTCGCCCTCGACGATGCGGAAGGAGCGGAACTGGAACTCGCCGGCGCCGTCGGTGTCGGCGGTGGAGACGAGGACGTAGTGGGCGCCGGGCTCGTTGGCGTAGGAGATGTCGGTGCGTGAGGGGTAGGCCTCGGTCGCGGTGTGGGAGTGATAGATGACCACCGGCTCCTCGTCGCGGTCGTCCATCTCGCGGTAGAGCTTGAGCAGGTCGCCGGAGTCGAACTCGTAGAACGTGGGCGACATGGCCGCGTTGAGCATGGGGATGAAGCGCTCGGGGCGGTCCGAGCCCGCCGGGCCGGCGACGACGCCACACGCCTCGTCGGGGTGGTCCTTGCGCGCGTGAACGACGATCTGGTCGACGAGGGCCTGGGTGATGGTCAGCATGCTCGTCAGGATAAGCAGAAGGGCCGTTCCGTACCGAGGGTTGGTACGGAACGGCCCATATGCCGGACGCCCTGAGCGGCAGCCGCAGGGAGTGCCACGAGTACTCCCTGCGGCTGGGCGTCCTGCGGGTTGGTCAGCCGACCTTCTCGAACTCCGCGCCGCGGCGCTCGGTGAGCTGCGGGTTGCGGCGCTTGAGGACCGCCCAGCCGATGCCGAGGGCGACGGCCCAGCCGGCCGCGACGTACAGGCAGACCCGCGCATCCTTGTCGTACGCGATCATGCAGGTCACGCCGATGAGGAAGAGCAGCGCGACCCAGCTGAAGAGCGCACCGCCAGGGGCGGGGAAGGACGAGGCGCGCAGCCGGCCCGCGTCGACCGCGGAGCGGTAGCGGATGTGGCTGACGAGGATCATCATCCAGGTCCAGATGCCGGCCGCGGTGGCGACGGAGGTGACGTAGAGGAACGCCTTCTCCGGGACGACGTAGTTCAGGACGACGCCGATGCCCATGAGCGCGACCGAGACGGTGATGCCGACGGCGGGCGTCTTGCGGGCGTTGAGCCTGCCGAACGCCCGCGGCGCCTCGCTGTTGGCGGCCAGGCCGCGCAGCATCCGGCCGGTCGAGTACATGCCCGAGTTGCAGGACGACAGGGCCGCGGTGAGCACCACGAAGTTCACGATGCCCGCGGCGAGCGGGATGCCGATCTTGCCGAAGGCGTGCACGAACGGGCTCTCGCCGGCGGAGAACTCGGTCCACTTGACGACGGAGAGGATCACCAGCAGCGCGCCGACGTAGAAGACGATGATGCGCCAGGGCAGGGTGTTGATGGCCTTGGGCAGGGTCTTCTCGGGGTTCTCGGACTCGCCCGCGGTGACGCCGACGAGCTCGACGGCGAGGTAGGCGAACATGACGCCCTGGAGCGTCATCAGGCTGGAGCCGATGCCGTTCGGGAAGAAGCCGTCGTGCGACCAGAGGTTGGAGACGGCGGCGGTGTCACCGGCGTCGGAGAAGCCGAGGGTGAGCACGCCGAGGCCGATGACGATCATGCCGATGATGGCCGTGACCTTGATCATCGAGAACCAGAACTCGACTTCGCCGAAGATCTTGACGGAGATCAGGTTGACGCCGAAGAGCACCACCAGGAACACCAGGGCGCTGACCCACTGCGGGATCTCCGGGAACCAGAAGTGGATGTAGATCGCGGCGGCGGTGAGCTCGGCCATGCCGGTGACCACCCACATGAGCCAGTACGTCCAGCCCGTGACGAAGCCGAAGAACGGGCCGAGGAACTCGCGGGCGTACTCGGCGAAGGAGCCGGAGACGGGCCGGTAGAGGAGCAGCTCGCCCAGGGCCCGCATGATGAAGAAGATCACGACGCCCGCGAGGGCGTACATGAGGATGATGCTGGGGCCGGCCTTGGCGATGTTCGCCCCGGCGCCCATGAACAGGCCGACGCCGATGGCGCCGCCGATCGCGATCATCTGGACTTGACGGCTGCCGAGGCCGCGCTCGTACCCCTCTTCGGGCACGCTTTCCGTGTCGACCTGCGCAGAGGTCATGTGTGGTGCGCCTTTCTCCATGCCGACCCGGGTCCTTCGTCGACCTCGGATCGGGTTTCGATCCCCCCGGAATGATGGAGCTGAGCGGGCTCGGAAACCCGCTCGTGCCTGGCCGGCGGTTACCGGCTCGGTGGCGCACCCGGCCGAACATTCGGGTGGTGTTCTGCCGGGCGGTCGTGAAGATTTATCACGGCCGCAACACTGATTTCAGGGGTGAGATGTGGCGCACCACACAGGGAAAAGCGGACAAAGAGCACCCGAAGAGGCCATAGAAGGCGGGTGCGGTGACGTGATCGTTATCCGGATTTGAGTGTCCTCTGAGCGAACACCGATCGGTCACCCAGAGGTCACAAAACCTGCACGGATCAGGCCATGAGGGTTCCGACCAGCGTCTCCTGGAGGCCGCCCAGCCACAGGTAGGCCATCACCATCGGCTTACGCGGGTCGTCGTCCGGGAGGCGGTAGAGGAGGTCGGTGTCCTCGTCGTCTGTGATCTCCAGCCGCGAGCCGATCGCGAGCCGCAGGTCGTTCAGGGCGCCCAGCCACTGCTGGGACTCCGCCGGCGACAGCTTCAGCACCGTGCCGCCCTCGCCGGCCGAGGCCGAGGAGAGCGCGTCGAGGGAGCGGATCACCGCGAGGGCGCTGTCCCGCTTGCCGGCCCGCAGGTCGTTCTCGGTGTAGCGCCGGAACTCCGCGGAGTACGCCTTCTGCTCCTCGGCGTCCCGCGACGAGGCGGGCTGCTCCGGGTCGCTGTAGGCGTCCGGGAAGAGCCGCCTCAGCACCGGGTCGGAGGGCGGCTCGCTGGGGCCCTCGGCGAACAACTCGGCGAGCGGGTCGCCGGAGGTGTCCTCGGCGGGGCCGGGGCCGATGAGCTCCAGGAGCTGGACGGCCAGCGACCGGATGATGGAGATCTCGACGTCGTCGAGGGCGACGGCCGCGCCGCCGCCGGGGAGCGGTTCGAAGGTTCCGGGCATGAACGCCTTTTCGCTGCTGGGCGGGGTGCTGGCTACTTGCGGTCCTGCTGGAGGGTGGCCCACAGGCCGTAGCCGTGCATGGCCTGCACGTCGCGTTCCATCTCCTCGCGGCTGCCGCTGGAGACGACCGCCCGGCCCTTGTGGTGGACGTCGAGCATGAGCTTGGTGGCCTTGTCCTTGGAGTAGCCGAAGTACGACTGGAAGACGTACGTCACGTAGCTCATGAGGTTGACCGGGTCGTTGTGGACGATGGTGACCCACGGGACGTCCGGCTCGGGTACGGCGAAGACCTCCTCCGCCGACTCGGTGCGTTCGATCTCCAGGGGCGCGGGTGACGTCACACTGCCCATGCTGCCACCCGAGGGGGGTAGTCGCACAAACGGGCCTGGCCGCAAGGCGATCGCGTGCCCGCGGACCGCAATCGTCAGATTGACGAAATGGGGGTACGCTCCTCAGCATGCTGCGGGCACCGGGGGACGACCCCCGGCCCCGGCCGACAGGCAACCCGGCGAGAAATGGCGAGGAGAGCTGAAGTGGACGTAGCGGACCTTGGGCTGCCGGTGGACGTTCCCTCGACGGCGCTCTTCACGGACCAGTACGAGCTGACGATGCTGCGGGCCGCCCTGACGGCGGGCACGGCCGAGCGGCGGAGCGTGTTCGAGGTCTTCACCCGGCGGCTGCCGAACGGGCGCCGCTACGGCGTCGTGGGCGGCACCGGCCGGGTGCTGGACGCGGTGGAGAACTTCCGCTTCGACACGGCCGTGCTGAACTTCCTGCGGGAGCGGGAGATCGTCGACGAGGAGACCCTCCAGTGGCTCGCCGGCTACCGGTTCCGCGGCGACATCTGGGGCTACCCCGAGGGCGAGGTGTACTTCCCGGGCTCGCCGATCATGCGGGTCGAGGGCACCTTCGCCGAATGCGTGCTGCTGGAGACCGTGATCCTGTCGATCCTCAACCACGACTCGGCGATCGCCGCGGCCGCCTCGCGCATGTCGGCGGCGGCGGGTGACCGGCCGCTGATCGAGATGGGCGCCCGGCGCACCCACGAGCTGGCGGCGGTCGCGGCCTCCCGGGCCGCGTACGTCGGCGGCTTCGCGACCACCTCCGACCTGGCGGCCGGCTTCCGCTACGGCATCCCGACCGTCGGCACCTCGGCGCACGCCTTCACCCTGCTGCACGACAGCGAGCGGGACGCCTTCCAGGCCCAGGTGAACACGCTGGGCCGGGGCACCACGCTGCTGGTGGACACCTACGACGTCGCCGAGGCGGTCCGCACGGCCGTCGAGGTCGCCGGGACCGAGCTGGGCGCGGTGCGGATCGACTCGGGTGACCTGCTGCTGGTGGCGCACCGGGTGCGCCAGCAGCTCGACGAGCTGGGCGCGAGGGACACGAAGATCGTGGTGACCTCGGACCTGGACGAGTACGCGATCGCCTCGCTGGCGGCGGCGCCGGTGGACGCCTACGGCGTCGGGACGCAGCTGGTGACCGGCTCCGGCCACCCCACCTCCTCGATGGTCTACAAGCTGGTCGCGCGGGCCGAGTCCACGGGCCCGAAGGCGCCGCTGGTGCCGGTGGCGAAGAAGTCCAGCGGCGGCAAGACGTCGATCGGCGGACGCAAGTGGGCCGCGCGACGGCTGGACTCCTACGGCGTCGCCGAGGCCGAGGTGATCGGGACCGGGCCGGTGCCGGCCGGGCTCGCGGACCGGCAGCTGCTGGTGGAGCTGGTCAAGGGCGGCGAGGTGGTGGCGCGCGAGCCCCTGGACGCGGCGCGCGAGCGGCACACGAGGGCGCGCGCGAGTCTCCCGATGTCGGCCACGCAGCTCTCACGCGGGGAGCCCGTCCTTCCCACGGAGTACCTGCACGAGAGCTCGGGTAGCTAATTGCGTGTGCCGTGACGCGCCGACCCGTACCCCTCCCGTCCGCTCCCCTCTGTCAATAGGCTCGGTGGTCCAACGGCCGGGCTTGCCGACCTCATAGCCGAAGGACACCGACCATGCGCCGCGCCTTGATCGTCGTCGATGTGCAGAACGACTTCTGCGAGGGGGGCAGCCTCGCGGTGGCCGGTGGTGCCGACGTGGCCGCCGCCGTCACGGAGCTGATCGGGCAGGCGGCCGGGTCCGGCTACCAGCACGTCGTGGCCACCCGCGACCACCACATCGCCCCCGGCGGCCACTTCTCCGCCAACCCGGACTACGCCCGCTCCTGGCCCGCGCACTGCGTCGCCGGCACGGAGGGCGTCGGCTTCCACCCGAACTTCGCCCCCGCCGTCGCCTCCGGCTCGATCGACGCGGTGTTCGACAAGGGGGCGTACTCGGCGGCGTACAGCGGTTTCGAGGGCGCGGACGAGAACGGCACACCCCTGGCCGACTGGCTGCGCTCACGCGAGGTCACCGAGGTCGACGTGGTCGGCATCGCCACGGACCACTGCGTACGCGCCACGGCCCTCGACGCCGCCCGGGAGGGCTTCCGTACGCAGGTCCTGCTGGACCTGACGGCCGGGGTGGCCGCGGAGAGCACCGAGCGGGCCCTGGAGGAGCTGCGCCGGGCGGGCGTGGAGCTGTCGGGCAAGCCGGTCGTGCAGTAGCCCCGGGGCCCACAGGGGCGTCCGCCGGTCAGGTCTGGGCCGTCGGGCGCCTCAGCAGGGCCCGGATCGGGCGCCACAGCTCCTGGACCAGGTCCGGGCTCGACGCGACACCGTTGTCAGGGGCGGTGCGCCATATCAGGCCGTCGGGGTGGTGCAGGACCGCGGTGATCTCGTCGGGGGTCGGCGGGGCTGCGTTGCCGCGCAGGTAGACCGACCGCAGACCGAGGTTGCGGAGCCTGGTCAGGGCCCGGGCGCGGTTCACGGAGTGGACGAGGACGCGGACGGCGCCGGGGCCGTCGGCGGCGGGGCTGGGCAGGTTCAGTGCCACCACCACCATGCCGTTCGGCAGCTTGCAGAAGCCTCCTGCGGCCATGCGCTCATCCCCCCGTGTCGGTCGGTGTCAATAAGAGAGCCACAGGACGCACCTAAACACGGATCGGCGGTGACCCGCCAGTGGGTCACCGCCGATCATGTTCTGACCTGCAAGGATGCGGATTACCTACCCGCGGCGCCGACCTCCAGCTCGATCGTCGAGCCGTCCTTGGCTTCCTTGAGGATCTTGATCTTCGTGTTGGTGTCAGTGATCTTGACACCCGCGGTGGGGTTCGACTCGTCGTAGTAGGTGTTCTTCCGGTCGTTGAAGACCGAGACGCCCTTCGACCCCGGGATGTACTTCGCCACGTCCGCCTTGTGCAGCGTCATGCCGTCGGTGCGGTAGAGGCTGAACGGCGAGTCGTAGGCCTGGATGCGGTTGCGCATCAGCGTGCCGTCGGCCCACTTCAGCGCGTCCGGGTGCGAGTCGATCGGCAGGACCAGACCGGTGCCCTTGTGCTGGCTGGTGTTGTTGTCCACCTGGGAGGTGTCCCACTTCCAGATCAACAGGCCGTTCTGGTACGCGTAGTGCTCCACCCAGTCCGGGCGCGCCGTGAAGCCGAAGTTGTACGGGCCGGTCTTCAGCGTCTTGTCGTACGACACGTACTGCCGGTTCTCGGCGATGTAGTACTGCGCGTAGTCCTTGGTGAAGGACGCGCCGATGCGGGAGAAGCCGGTGGCCTTCCACGCGGCGTCCGCGCTCTCGGCGTTGTCGGAGAAGACGGGCGCGCCGTCGGCCGTCACCGTGATCGCGTCGG
Organism: Streptomyces qaidamensis; assembly: GCF_001611795.1. Taxonomy (NCBI): domain Bacteria; kingdom Bacillati; phylum Actinomycetota; class Actinomycetes; order Kitasatosporales; family Streptomycetaceae; genus Streptomyces; species Streptomyces qaidamensis. The sequence goes on from NZ_CP015098.1 coordinate 3,492,821, forward strand.
CCGCGAAGCCCTTCTGGGCCACGCCGCCGTCGGTCTGGTAGCGGAAGCGGAGGTCGATCTTCTTGCCGGCGTAGGCGTCGAGCGGGAAGGCGAGCTTCTTGTAACCGTCGACCGTGCCGGTCAGGACCGGCTTGTCGCTGGCGTCACGCTGGATCGGCAGGCCGTCCACCGTGCCGTCGACAGCGGTCCAGTTGGCGCCGCCGTCGGTCGAGACCTCGGTGTAGAGGAAGTCGTAGTTGGCCTCGATGTCGTACCAGCCGTCGAGGGTCAGCTGCGCCTTCGACTTGCCGGTCAGGTCGACGGCACGCGTCAGGGTGTTCTTGAGGTTGTCACCGCTGCCGCTCCACCACTGGGTCTTGCCCTCGGCGGGGGTGACGACCTCGGTGGTGACCGCCTTCTTGGGGAGGTCGACGACCAGGGCCTGCTTGTGCTTGGTGTTGTACTCCGCCACGCCCAGCTTGTGCCAGGAGTTGACGCCGGCCTTGGCCTTGTCGAAGTTCAGCCAGCCGAGCTGCAGCTTGTCCCAGGCGGTCATGTCGCCGGGCAGGTCACCGATCTCGTTCTTGCCGGTGCCGAGCCAGGAACCGGACGACATCAGCGTCCAGAAGCCGGTGGAGTTCTCGCCGCCCGCGGTGTCGTAGTGGTCCGGCAGGCCGAGGTCGTGGCCGTACTCGTGGGCGTAGACGCCGAGTCCGCCGTTCTCCGGCTGGACGGTGTAGTCGCCGACCCAGATGCCGGTGTCGCCGATCTTCGCGCCGCCGAGCTTGTTGTTCTCGGGGCCGGTGGCACCGGCGTCGGTGCCGAAGGCGTACCAGCGGTGGGCCCAGATCGCGTCGGTGCCCTGGGCGCCGCCGCCCGCGGACTCGTCCTCGCCCGCGTGCACGATCTGGAAGTGGTCGATGTAGCCGTCGGGCTCGTTGAAGTCGCCGTCGCCGTCGAAGTCGTAGCGGTCCCACTCGTCGAAGCGCGCGACGTCCGCCTTGATCTGCGCGTCGGTCCTCCCCGCTGCCTTCTGCTGGGAGACCCAGGCGTTCAGACCGTCGCTGACGACGTTCCACACGCTGGAGCAGTTGGTGTCGCCGCAGGCGTTGTTGCCGTAGCGCGCCTCGTTGTAGGGGACCTTGACCCAGTCGGAGACCTCGCCCTCCACCGAGTAGCGGCCCGAGGACTGCTTCTCGTAGTAGGTCTTGACGGAGTCGACGCCCTTGCCGGAACCGAAGTACAGGTCCTGGAAGTAGTCCCGGTCGTAGTCGGCCCGCCAGGCCGTGGAGTTGTCCTTCTTGCGGTCGGGCTTGGGTATCGCGTTGTGCAGCGGGCCCGGGGTGCCGCCGTAGCGGCTGTCGATCTCGTCCCCGAACTCGACCAGGATCGTGAAGATCTTGTCGGTCTTCTCGCGGCCGAGCTCGACGTACTTGGCGTCGCCCTTCTTGCTCTTGAGCTGGACGACCTTCGAGCCCTCGCGGTTCTTGACCTTGCTCTTGCCCGACAGGACCTGATTCAGGGCCTCCTGTCGCTGGGCGTCCTGCGTCTTGCTCAGCGGTCCTTCGAGGTCGTGCTCGTCGTGGTGACGTTCCGCCGGGTCGTGCCGGTCCACGGTGGTGGGCCGGGGAGCCGGGGCGTCGTCGGCCACCGCGTAGGTCGAGGCGGTGGCGGTGGCCGCCGCGAGCGCCACGCTTATGGCGGCCGCTCTGAACGTCCAGGGTCTACTGGTCACTTGAGATCCTCCCCCGCGTTCGGGCGCGCGGCAGGCAGGGTCCCGGTCGTGGAAATCCGCGCGCGCGTGATCAACGCGTGTAGTCAAGTGACGACATTTGACTAGAGGTTTAGAAGAAAAGACAGACCTTGACTTGCACAAGTCAAGTGCACTATGCGGAGGCAACGTTCGTTTTACGGACAACCAAACGGTTGTCGCGGACACCCGTCACCGGCCGTGCGGGCGCGTGCATATGTCCACCAGGTGGACGTCATGACTCCGTGCGCCCCCTGTGCACCGCCCTTGTTGATTAGGTCACGCTTACCGTCGGTTCCGGTCGGGCACGCTGCCGGTGAGAATGTCGGATGGCCGGACGCCCGGAAACCGGCGCAATGCCAGGCCGACACCGCCGTGGACCCCCACTTTCGAGGACATGATGGCCATGCCCCGTCCGACTGCCGCACAGCTCGCCTACGGTTCGTGCACCGTGATCTTCTCGACCTTCGCCATGCTGCTGCTGTCTCAGACGAGTTCGGGCGCGGGGATCGCGGTCATCGCCGTCGCGGCGCTCGTCCTCGGGCTGCTGGTCGCCATGACGGTGCCGCTGTCCGGGAAGCGCCCTGCCGCGGTGGAACAGCCCGCGCCCCAGGAACCGGTACGGGCCTCGGTTCCGGTGCCGGCCCCGGAACCGGTACGCGAACGGGCGGCCTCCTGACCGCCCGCTGCACCCGGTTGATCCTTCTGGGCCTCAATCGGTGCTGACCACGACCGTTTTGGCCGCCTTGTCGTGCAGGCCCTGCTTGTAGGGCCGGTCGAAGAAGCTCCAGCCGCCGCAGATCGCGGTCCAGACGCACGCGCAGCAGAAGGCGAACGGGATCCACAGCACCGCGGCGCGCGCCAGCGCGTTCTGCACGGAGGGCGTCGCGCCGTTGTCCAGGTTGGCCACGCGCATGTGCAGCAGCTTCTTGCCGAGGGTCTGGCCGGTCCGCGCGGTCAGGACGGTGTCGTAGGCGATGTAGAGGACGGCGGCGACCCCCGACTGCCAGAACGACTTGCTGACCTCGATACGGTCGCTGTCCACGTCGTACTCGTTGACGCCGAAACCCCACGTGAGCAGCCAGACCACGGCACCCACCAGGATCATGTCGAGGATGCGCGCGAGCGTGCGCTTGCCGCTGTCGGCGAGCGGGGGCATGCCGGCGAGGGGGTCGGTGGGGTAGGAACCGCCGCCGTACGGATCACCGCCGTAGGGGCCGCCCCCGAAGCCGTCGCCGGGACCTCCCGGGCCGCCTTGACCGCCCGGACCGCCGCCCCCGTACGGCGGGGGTTCGCTGCCGTAGGGCGGGCCCGTGCCCTCGCCGGGCGGCTCGCTCGGGGGGCGCTTGCGGAACGGGTCCTCGTCCGGAGGCTCCTGACCGGAGCCGGAGGGCGGTTCGCTGCTCATGGCCCGAGTCGATCGCGAACTCCCGGGCTCCGCATCCGGCGGAAGGCCGTCCGAGGGAGTCAGCCCGCCACGAACGTGTGTGCGGCCTTGTCGTGCCAGCACTGGCGCCAGGGCCGGTCGAAGAGGCACCAGGCGACGCCGACGATTCCGACGACGAGCAGCCCGGGCACGCTGTAGACCAGCCAGCGGCGCAGGGCCGCGCCGAAGTCGGGCGAGTCGTGGCCCTCGATGTCGCGGACGTCGAGGCCCATCAGCCTCTTGCCGAGGGTGCGGCCCCACTTGGCGGTGGGCAGCACCTCGCAGAGCACGCCGGCGAGCAGCAGCACGGCCAGGATGATGCCGAGGTAGATCGAGGTGGTGCCGTCGAGCAGCCAGACCGTGACGGTCTCGCCGGAGAGCTTGGCCGCGTCGATCTTCTCGTTGACGTGGTCGATCGCCCTGGTGCCGAGCGGGACGGCGGCCGCGGCGGTGAGCGCGGCGAGCACGACGGTGTCCAGCAGCCGCGCCACCAGCCGCTTGCCGAGTCCGGCCGGGCGAGCCTCCGCCTGGCGCCGGGCGGCCGCCTGGAACACGTCCTCGACCGGCGGCTTCCAGGGTGTGACGGGCTGTTCGTCACCGCCGCCGGCTCCGGCGAGCCGGTGCACCTGCTGCGCCCAGGAGGACTGGCCGCCGCCGGGGCCCGCGCTGAGAGGCGTACCGGAGGAGGCCGCGGCGCCGGGCTGGGCGCTGCCGGGCCCGCCGGACTGCGCGGGGACGACGGGCGCCGCCTGGGGTCCGGACAGCGCCGTCGGGGCGGCCCCGGGGGCCTGGGCCGCCGCGCTCCCGGCCCCCGGCTGCGCGGCGGAGGCGCGGGCGGCGGCCGCCTTGCCCGCGCCGAAGCCGGGCCCCGCGGAACCGCTCCCGGAACCGGCCGGCCCGGTCTGCGCGCCGAACGCGGGGCCCGACGGACCCGCGCCCGCCGCCCCGGGCCGGCCGCCGAAGCCGGACGCCGCCGCACCACTGCCCGGGCCGGCCGGCCCGAAGCCGGAACCGGCTGCTGAGCCCTGCCCGCCGGAACCCGAAGCGGCCGAGTCGCCGCCCGGCCCCGCCGGCCCGAAACCGGAGCCAGCGCCCCCGCCCTGCCCTCCGAAGCCGGACGCCGCCGCGCCGCCGCCCGATCCCGCCGGACCGAAGCCGGCGCCGCCTGAGTTTCCGCCGGAACCCGCCGCCCCGCGGTCCGAACCCCCCGGCCCCACGGACGGTTTCGGGCCGCCGCCGGCCGGACCCGTGCGCGGGGACGCCGCGCGGAACGTCATCGTGCCGTCGTCGGGGGCACCGGCCGGGGCCCCTCCCCCGGGCTGTCCCGTCTGCCCCGCCGGGCGGCGGAACACGAACGTGCTGCCCCCCGCCGCCGCGTTCGCCTCCTGGTCGGCCGGCGGGACGTTCGCCGTGCCGTCGGTGCGGGCGGCCTCCCCGTCGGGCCGCAGGCCGGCGGGCGACACCCTCGGGTCGGCGCCCTGCGCCCCCTGCGGCGCGCCCCACGAGACACGGCGGTCCTGGTCGCCGCCGAAGCCGGACTGACGCGAGCGGTCCGCGCCCCAGGCGGAGGCCGGTTCGGGACGGCTGCCGTGCTGGGCGTCGGCGGCGGACGGCGGCTCGGACGGCTCCTCCACCGGGTCCTCGTCGAAGAAGTGCGGGCCGGTCTCCTCGACCGAGGCGGGCTGCGCCGCCCCCGCTCCGGGCGGTGGCGCGAGCGACTCGCCGTCCCGGGGTGCCGGACGGCTGGTGCCCGGCACCCAGGAAGCGCCGTTCCAGTACCGGACATATCCAGGAATGGACGGGTCCGGGTAATACCCTTCGCGGGGCCTGTCGTCACCGGGGGCCGGGGTTGGGGCGCTCATGTCCGTCGTCCCGTATCTGCTCGGGGGCCAAATGGGGGCCTCCACATCTATCAGACGTGCGCAAGCCCCACCGCCGCTCCCACCGGACCCGCCCCTTTCGAGCACCGATGTGCTACGCACCGCGCGGCTCCGGCGGATCCCCCTGCGAAAAAACTTCCGGGAAGGCGCGTAATGCCGCGGCCCGCGCCCGCTCTCTCCTCCTGACCGGCCCTCGCGGGCAGCCGTCAGGAGAAGGGAGACCGCCGTGCACACCGTGGTGGAGCGGGAACTGGAGCTGAAACTCGTCCTGTCACCGGAGCGCAGGATCCCCGTGCCGGCCCGGCTCGGGTACCTCACGGACGACCCCTACGCCGTCCACGTCACCTTCCACATCGACACCGAGCACCCGGTGTACTGGACGTTCGCCCGGGACCTGCTGGTCGAGGGCGTGTTCCGGCCGTGCGGGCAGGGGGACGTGCGGGTGTGGCCGACGAAGACCGAGGGGCGCAGCGTCGTGCTGATGGCGCTGAGTTCACCCGACGGGGACGCCCTGCTGGAGGCTCCGGCGACGGCTGTGTCGGCCTGGCTGGAGCGCACGCTGCGGGTGGTTCCGCCGGGGACGGAGGGTGAGCAGCTCGGGCTGGACGACGAGCTGGACCAGTTGCTCGCCCAGTGAGGGCCCCGGGCTCAGAAGAGCTTGCCCGGGTTCAGGATGCCCAGCGGGTCGAAGGCCTGCTTGACGGCCCGCTGCATCTCCATGCCCACGGGGCCGATCTCGCGCGCGAGCCACTCCTTCTTCAGGACGCCGACGCCGTGTTCGCCGGTGATGGTGCCGTCCAGTTCCAGGCCGAGGGCCATGATCTCGTCGAAGGACTCGCGGGCGCGCCGGGACTCGTCGGGGTCGGCCGGGTCGAAGCAGACCGTGGGATGGGTGTTGCCGTCCCCCGCATGGGCGACGACACCGATGGTGAGCTGGTACTTTCCGGCGATCTTGTCGACGCCTTCGAGCATCTCGGCGAGCCGGGAGCGCGGCACGCACACGTCGTCGATCATCGTCACGCCCTTGACCGCCTCCAGCGCGGTGAGCGACAACCGCCGCGCCTGGAGCAGCAGTTCGGACTCGGCCACGTCGTCGGCGGGGACGACCTGGGTGGCACCGGCCGCTTCGCACAGGGCGCCGACGGCGGCGAGGTCGGCGGCGGGGGCGGTGGTGTCGAACGCGGCCAGGAGCAGGGCCTCGGTGCTCTCGGGGAGGCCCATCTGCGCCATGGCGTTGACGGCCTTGACCGTCGTACGGTCCATGAGTTCGAGGAGTGACGGGACGTGGCCGCCCTCCATGATGCGGCACACGGCGTCGCAGGCCGCCGCGGCGGAGGCGAACTCGGCGGCCAGCACCAGCTGCTCGGGCGGCTTGGGGCGCAGCCCGAGGACGGCCCGCACGACGATGCCGAGCGAGCCCTCGGAGCCGACGAACAGGCGGGTCAGGTCGTAGCCGGCGACGCCCTTGGCGGTGCGGCGGCCGGTGGACATGAGGCGCCCGTCGGCGAGCACCACGTCCAGTCCGAGAACGTACTCGGCGGTCACCCCGTACTTCACGCAGCACAGGCCGCCGGAGGCGGTGCCGATGTTGCCGCCGATGGTGCACATCTCCCAGCTGGAGGGGTCCGGCGGGTAGTACAGGCCGTGTTCGCCGACGGCGCGGGACAGGGCGGCGTTGACCACGCCCGGTTCGCACACGGCGATACGGTCGACCGGGTTGATCTCCAGGATGCGGTCCATCTTCGTCAGGGAGAGCACGATGCAGCCGTCGGAGGCGTTGGCGGCGCCGGACAGCCCGGTGCGGGCGCCCTGCGGGACGACGGGGACGCGCAGGGCGGTGGCGGTGCGCATCACGTGCTGGACCTGCTCGGTCGTGCGGGGCAGCACGACCACGGCCGGGGTGCCGGCGGGGCAGAAGCTCGCCATGTCGTTGGCGTAGGAGGCCGTGACGTCGGGGTCGGTGAGGACGGCCTCCGCGGGCAGGCCGCTGAGCAGGGAGTCGACAAGGCCGCCGGTCGCTGCGGCGTCTGCGTCTTCGGAGCGGGGCGCTTCGCTACGGCTCATGATCACAGGGTCCCACCGGGGGCCATCGGTGGGAACCGTTCCTGGAGACCGAGCGGGAGGGACCGAGCGGGAGTGGGTCCTCCACAAGCACTCTCGTTCCCGCTGGTGACTGCTCTGCCACCACCCGGAGACCGACGTGCGGGTGCCCCGTGACACCCGCACGGACTAGGAGTCGGGCCGGGTCACAGGTTGCCGCGGCGGTCCTGCTCGCGCTCGATCGCCTCGAACAGGGCCTTGAAGTTGCCCTTGCCGAAGCCCATCGAGCCGTGGCGCTCGATGATCTCGAAGAAGACGGTCGGACGGTCCTGGACCGGCTTGGTGAAGATCTGCAGCAGGTAACCGTCCTCGTCGCGGTCGGCGAGGATCTTCAGTTCGCGCAGGGTGTCGATCGGGACGCGGGTCTCGCCGACCCACTCCCCGAGCGTGTCGTAGTAGGAGTCGGGCGTGTTGAGGAACTCGACGCCGGCCGCCCGCATCGTGCGGACCGTCTGGACGATGTCGCCCGTGTTGAGCGCGATGTGCTGCACGCCCGCACCGCCGTAGAACTCCAGGTACTCGTCGATCTGGGACTTCTTCTTGGCGATGGCCGGCTCGTTGATCGGGAACTTGACCTTGAGCGTGCCGTCGGCGACGACCTTCGACATCAGCGCGCTGTACTCGGTGGCGATGTCGTCGCCCACGAACTCCTTCATGTTCGTGAAGCCCATCACCTTGTTGTAGAAGCCGACCCACTCGTTCATCCGGCCGAGCTCGACGTTGCCGACGCAGTGGTCGATCGCCTGGAAGGTGCGCTGGGCGGGCGGCTGGACCATCGGCTGGGCCGCGACGTAGCCGGGCAGGTAGGGGCCGTCGTAGCCGGAGCGCTCGACGAGGGTGTGCCGGGTCTCGCCGTAGGTGGCGATGGCGGCCAGGACGACCGTGCCGTGCTCGTCCTTGCGCTCGTACGGCTCGGCGACCGAGCGGGCGCCGTGCTCCAGGGCGTAGGCGTAGGCGGCACGCGCGTCCGGGACCTCGATGGCGAGGTCGACGACGCCGTCGCCGTGCTCCGCCACGTGCTGCGCGAGGAAGTGGCCCCACTCGGTGGAGGGCTTGATGACCGAGGTGAGGACGAAGCGGGCGGAGCCGTTCTCCAGCACGTAGCTCGCGGTCTCGCGGCTGCCGTTCTCCGGTCCGGAGTACGCGACCAGCTTCATGCCGAAGGCGGTGGAGTAGTAGTGCGCCGCCTGCTTGGCGTTGCCCACGGCGAAGACGACCGCGTCCATTCCCTTGACCGGGAAGGGGTCGGCCTGCCGGGCGGTGTCGGGAGTGTGGTGTGTGGTCTGCGTCATAGCCGCAGGGTCTCCCCGCTCGGCAAGGTGCGCAATAGTTTGCGTTTTGACTGGGCAATCTGTTCAGCAATACGGCCGTATCGGCGGCCCTTCTGTACAGGATGACCATGCCGGGAGGCTGCTGTGGCGATCGATCATCTGGACGGCCGGATCATCCTGCTGCTCGCCAGGGAGCCGCGGATCGGGGTGCTGGAGATGTCCCGGCGGCTGGGGGTGGCCCGCGGCACCGCGCAGGCCCGGCTGGACCGGCTTCAGTCGAACGGAGTCATCAGCGGATTCGGCCCGCAGGTGGATCCGGCCGCGCTCGGCTACCCGGTAACGGCGTTCGCCACGCTGCAGATCCGGCAGGGGCAAGGGCCGGACGTACGGGCCCACTTGGCGACCGTGCCGGAGGTGCTGGAGCTGCACACGACCACCGGCACCGGGGACATGCTGTGCCGGCTCGTGGCCCGCTCCAACGCCGATCTCCAGCGTGTGATCGACCGGGTCGTCGGTTTTGATGGCATCGTCCGGGCCTCCACGGCGATCGTCATGGAGAACCCCGTTCCGCTGCGGATCATCCCGCTCGTGGAGCAGGCCGCGGAGGAGACCTGAGTCGTGGGGTGAGCGCGTGTGAACTTCTGGGAGTACCTGGTCAACCGGCACCAGCAGCTGCTCACGGACGCCTACCAGCACGCGAGCGCCGTCTTCCAGTGCATGGTCGTGGCGACCCTGCTCGGGGTGCTGATCGCCGTCGCCGGCTACCGCAGCGAATGGGCCGGGAACCTCGCGACCACGACCACCGCCACCATCCTGACCGTGCCGGCGCTCGCCCTGATCGGTCTGCTCATCCCCCTCGTGGGCCTCGGCGTGCCGCCCACGGTGATCGCGCTGACGCTGTACGGGCTGCTGCCGGTCGTGCGCAACGCGATCGTCGGGCTGCGCGGCGTCGACCCGACGCTGGTGGACGCGGCCACGGGCATCGGGATGTCCCGCCCGGCCCGGCTGCTGAGGGTAGAGCTGCCGTTGGCCTGGCCGCCGATCCTGACCGGGATCCGGGTCTCCACCCAGATGCTGATGGGCATCGCCGCCATCGCCGCGTACGCCTCGGGACCGGGCCTGGGCAACGTCATCTTCCGGGGCCTGGCCTCGCTGGGCAGCGCCAACGCGCTCAACCAGGTCCTCGCGGGCACGCTCGGCATCATCGTTCTGGCCCTGCTGTTCGACGCCGCGTACGTCCTGATCGGACGGCTGACCATTCCCAGGGGGATCCGTGCCTGAGACCGGCGACCACGGCGCGTCCATCGCGCTGGAGAGCCTGACCAAGCGCTATCCCGGCAGTGCGCAGCCGGCCGTGGACAACGTCAGCATGGAGATCAAGGCGGGTGAGGTCGTCGTCTTCGTCGGCCCCTCGGGGTGCGGGAAGTCGACCACGCTCAAGATGATCAACCGGCTGATCGAGCCGACCGGCGGCCGCATCCGCATCGGCGGCGAGGACGTCACCGACATGGACCCGGTCAAGCTGCGCCGCAAGGTCGGCTACGCCATCCAGTCCGCCGGGCTCTTCCCGCACATGACGGTCGCGCAGAACATCGGGATCGTCCCGAAGATGATCGGCTGGCCGAAGGCGCGGATCAGGGAACGGACCGAGGAACTGCTCGACCTCGTGGGCCTGGACCCCGGGGAGTTCCGCGGCCGCTACCCGCGTCAGCTCTCCGGCGGGCAGCAGCAGCGCGTGGGCGTGGCCCGGGCCCTGGCCGCCGATCCGCCGGTGCTGCTGATGGACGAGCCGTTCGGTGCGGTGGACCCGATCACCCGGGACCACCTCCAGGACGAGCTGATCCGGCTCCAGCACGAGCTGCACAAGACGATCGTCTTCGTCACCCACGACTTCGACGAGGCCATCAAGATCGGCGACCGGATCGCCGTGCTGCGCGAGCGGTCACACATCGCGCAGTTCGACACCCCGGAGGCGATCCTGACCAACCCGGCCGACGACTTCGTGTCCGGTTTCGTGGGCGCCGGTGCGGCACTGAAGCGGCTGAACCTGACCCGCGTACGGGACGTGGAGATCACCGACTATCCGACGGTCACGGTCGACGACCCGTTGCAGCAGATCTTCAACCGGCTGCGGACCAGCGGCAGCAACGAGATCCTGCTGCTCGACCGGCGCGGCCGCCCCTACAAGTGGCTGCGGCGTGGCGACCTGATGCGGGCCCGGGGCTCGCTGGCCCGCGCCGGGACGCTGGTGCACGACACGGTCACCCGGGACGCCACCCTGCGGGACGCGCTGGAGGCGGTGCTCACCGACAACGCCGGGCGGGTGGCGGTGACCGGGCGGCGCGGCGAGTACACGGGCGTCGTCGACATGGAGACCCTCATCAACTCCGTGCACGAGATGCTGGAGGCCGACCGGCTCGACGCGATGGAGCACCAGCACGAACTGGAGTCGCTGCGGGCCTCACAGACGCACGCGGAGCAGGAGGGGGCCGCGGGTCCGGCGGCCGTGAGCGGCCCGGGAGGGCAGCGGTGACCGCCACGGAGGTCGAGGAGACCTCCGAGCCCCTCGACGAGTCCGAGGCGCCCCCGCCGGAGCGCCGGCCGTCACGCCTCACCTGGCAGAAGCTGACGTTCCTTCCGGTGGCCCTGATCGCCGTGCTGCTCGCCACCTGGCTGTGGTTCCAGCAGGCCGATCTGGACGCGCTCACCCGCAACGCCCTGTCGGGCGGCCAGGTGACCAAGGCGCTGTGGCAGCACATCGAGCTGACCGTGATCTCCACGTTCTTCGTGCTGATCATCGCGATCCCGCTGGGCGTCCTGCTGACCCGCGGGGCGATGAGCAGGGCCACCCCGGTGGCGATGGCGTTCGCCAACATGGGTCAGGCGACCCCGGCGATCGGCCTGCTGGCCCTCCTGGTGATCTGGCTGGGCATCGGCCGCAGGGCCGCCCTGATCGGCATCATCGTCTACGCCATCCTGCCCGTGCTCTCCAACACGATCACGGGCCTGAAGGCGAACGACCCGACCCTGCTGGAGGCGGCCCGCGGCATCGGCATGTCCCCCACGGGGGTGCTGACCCGGGTCGAACTCCCGCTCGCGGTCCCGCTGATCCTGGCGGGCGTGCGCACGGCCCTCGTCCTGAACGTCGGTACGGCGACCCTGGCGGTCTTCGGCGGGGGCGGCGGCCTCGGTGTGCTGATCACGACCGGGATCACCAACCAGCGGATGCCGGTGCTGGTGCTGGGGTCGATCCTCACGGTGGTGCTGGCGCTGCTGGTGGACTGGCTGGCGTCGATCGCCGAACTGCTGCTGCGGCCGCGGGGGTTGCAGCCATGAGGCGGCGTACGTGCCCGGCGGCGGCCGGTCTGCTGCTGGCGGCGGCCGGTTGCGGCCTGACCAGCGGCTCTCCGCTGACCGACGACGTGGAGCCGGGGTCGATCGGCCGGGGTGAGCCGCTGAAGGGCGCGCAACTGACCGTGACGTCGAAGTCGTTCACCGAGCAGCTGATCCTCGGCTCGATCATGGGCATCGCGTTCGAGGCGGCCGGGGCGGACGTGATCGACCGCACCGGCATCCAGGGTTCCATCGGCAGCCGCGAGGCGGTCCGCAAGGGCGACGCGGACGCCGGGTACGAGTACACGGGCACGGCCTGGATCACCTACCTCGGGCACAGCAGGCCGATCACCGATCCGCAGGAGCAGTGGGAGGCGGTGAAGAAGGAGGACGCCGGCAACGGCCTGGTCTGGCTGCCGCCGTCGAAGCTCGACAACACGTACGCCCTGGCGATGAACCAGGAGAACGCCAAGAAGTACGGCACGAAGACCATGTCGGAGGTGGCGAAGCTGGCGAAGTCGGATCCGGGGGCGGTGAAGCTGTGCGTGGAGGTCGAGTTCGCGAACCGGGCGGACGGGTTGCCGGGCATGCAGAAGGCCTACGGCATGGACGTCCCGGCTCGGAACATCACGCAGATGGACACCGGGATCATCTACACCCAGACGTACAAGGGCAGTTGCACGTTCGGTGAGGTGTTCACCACCGACGGGCGCATCAAGTCCATGAACCTGGCGGTGATGGACGACGACCGGAAGTTCTTCCCCAACTACAACGCCGCGCCGATGATCAACGCGAAGTCCCTGAAGGAGTGGCCGGCGATCGCGGAGGTCCTGAACCCGGTGACGGCGAGGCTGAACAACTCCGTGGCGCGGACGCTGAACGCGAAGGTGGATGTGGAAGGGGAGGATCCGCACCAGGTGGCGCTGGACTGGATGGTGGAGGAGGGGTTCGTCAAGGAGGGCTAGTTGCAAAGAACCCCTTGCAAGCATTCCTTTGCAACGCTACCTTTGCATCGTGAGCGAGCCCGAGAACACACCTGTACGGCAACTCGACGCCCGATCCCTGCGGGGACTGGCGCATCCCCTGCGCATTCAGCTGCTGGACTCCCTGCGTTTCAGCGGCCCGGCGACGGCCTCGCAACTGGCCCAGAAGCTGGGCGAGTCCAGCGGTGCCACCAGCTACCACCTGCGTCAACTGGCGGAGTACGGCTTCGTCGAGGACGCTCCTGAGCACGGCAAGGGCCGCGAACGCTGGTGGAAGGCGACGCACCACGGCATCCGCTTCGACGACTCCCTGCTCACCGACTCGGACCCGGTCGTCCGCGGGGCGGCGGACCTGTATCTGCACGAGGTCGCCACCACGCAGACCCGGGCCCTGTCGACCTGGCTGGGCAACCGCGAATCGTGGCCGGAGGAGTGGACCCGCGCCTGGGACATGAGCAGTGCGACCCTGAGCCTCACTCCCGAACTGACACGGGAGCTCGTCGAGAAGATGCACGCGCTGGTCGAGACCTACCGCGACCGTGCTGCCGCCGAGAAAACACCCGGCGTGGAGCAGGTCCGCATCCAGACACACGCCTTCCCGATCCGAACCGACTGAAAGGATCGCCATGCACCCGGACATCCACCTCGCCCTGCACCACGCCCGCGCCGCGGAACTCCGAGCCGAGACCGAACCCCGCTCGACGCCCCGTCCTGACATCCGTACGCGCCTGGGCTGGACCCTCGTCGAAGTCGGGCTGAAGCTGGCCGCCCGACCCGGGCCGGTGCCCGCCCACTAACAACTCGGCACGGACCCCTTGCCCGTCTCCAGGGCCACCAGTGAACTCACCGTGCTCTTCAGCGTGGTCACCGGAATCAGCCGCAGGCCCTTCGGAAGGTTGGCACGCGCGTCCCCGCACTCCGCCTTGGGGACCAGGAACACCGTCGCCCCGTCGCGCTTCGCGGCCTGGGTCTTGAGGGCGACGCCCCCCACCGCACCGACCCGGCCTGCCGCGTCGATCGTGCCCGTACCGGCGATGACCCGGCCGCCGGTCAGATCCCCGCCGGTGCCGTCGCCGTCGAGCTTGTCGATGATCCCCAGGGAGAAGAGCAGCCCCGCACTGGGCCCGCCCACGTCCGCGAGCTTCAGGCTGACCTTCACGTCCTTGTCGTCGAGGCCGAGGTACCCCAGCGCGGCCTGCGTCGCCGCGTCCTGGGACTGCCTCATCTGCTTCTCGTTGTGCTGCTCGATCTCCTTGACGTTGTCCCCGCTCGGATAGACGGAGTCGCGCGGCATGACCGCCTGGTCGGTGCGGAACCAGCTGTCGATGACGTCGGGGAGCGAGACCCGGGTGTCCGGGGAGGTCGCCTCGATGGTGGTCATCCGCAGCTGGCCCCGGGTGTCCCGGACCTGCGCACCCGAGACGGTGATCACCTGCGTGCCCTTGTTCTCCCCCAGCACGTTCGCCGTCAGCCCCGGCGGCGCCACCGAGAACGGCAACGGCGCCAGCGCCGCCGTCGCGAGCAGGGCCACGACGGGCAGGGCGCAGACGGCGATGACCTGGGGGCGCGTGAGGCGAGAGAACACGGGATCAATCTAACGCGGGAGGGGGAGACCGCCGGGACCAGGGCGTCCGGGGGGCCTCCCCCGCGACCCGGCATGCGTCAGCTCAGCGCCTCCGCGACCTCCCGGGCCGCGTCGACGACCCGTGGCCCCACCCGTTCCGGCACCGCCTCCGCCAGCATCACCACACCCACACTGCCCTCGACGCCCGTCACGCCCAGCAGCGGCGCGGCCGCCCCGCAGGCGCCCGCCTCCAGCTCGCCGTGGGTCAGCAGGTAGCCGGGGTCGGTCATCGGGTGCTGGCGGGCCGCGAGGATCGCCTTGCCGGCGGCGCCCCGGCCCAGGGGATGCCGGAATCCGGCCCGGTAGGCGACGTGGTAGTCCGTCCAGGTCGGCTCCACCACGGCCACGGCCAGCGCGTCCGCCCCGTCGACCAGGGTCAGGTGCGCCGTCGCGCCGATGTCCTCGGCCAGTGACCGCAGCGCCGGCATCGCGGCCTCCCGCACCAGCGGGTGGACCTGCCGTCCCAGACGCAGCACCCCGAGCCCGACCCGGGCACGTCCGCCGAGGTCGCGGCGTATGAGGGCGTGCTGCTCCAGAGTGGCGAGCAACCGGTACACGACGGTCCGGTTCACGCCGAGCCGGAGGGAGAGCTCGGTCACGGTCAGCCCGTGGTCCGTGTCGGCGAGCAGTTTGAGGACACGCAGTCCCCGGTCGAGCGTCTGGGAGGTCTCCGCGGTCACGACGCCCACTCCTTAGTGGTGAGGTCGGCGGCCCCCCGGTCGGCGGATGCGTCACCGAGTCCCGTCGGTAACGCGCTTCAGAGGCCGCCGATCGGCCGGCGGCCCGGCCTGTCCGGGCCGCGTCGCTTCACGGCTGCGCTCCGCGGCGGCGCTGCCACGGGGCGTGTGCGTAGCGGGACAGTAGCGAAGCAGGTTCGCTGAGCGGAAGGCTCCGTCCAGAATCCGGGCACGGGTCTGGGTGTAGTGCTTGTGTTTGGGCGGTTTGCGTGCCCCAAAGGGGCGCGGGGAACTGCACGCCAAGCCCCGCACAACCCGAGGACGACACGGCAGAGGAGCTACTTCATCCGCGTAGCCCACTCCTGCACCTTGGTGATCCGCTGGCGCAACTGCCCCGCCGTCGCCTCAGCCGCCGGAGGCCCCCCGCACACGCGCCGCAGCTCGGTGTGGATCACCCCGTGCGGCTTGCCGCTCTGGTGGACGTAGGCGCCGACCATCGTGTTGAGCTGCCGCCGCAGCTCCATCATCTCCTTGTGGGAGACGACCGGCCGCCGCTCGGCGGGCATTTCGAGCAGGTCGGCTTCCTCGTCCGGCTTCTTGCGGCTGTGCGCGATCTGCCGGGCCTGCCGCTTCTGCAGCAGCAGCTGCACCTGGTCGGGCTCCAGCAGTCCCGGGATGCCGAGGTAGTCCTGCTCCTCCTCGCTGCCCGGATGGGCCTGCATGCCGAACTCGGCGCCGTTGTACATGACCCGGTCGAAGACGGCCTCGGACTCCAGCGCCTCGAAGGAGAACTGCTCCTGCTCGCCGGTGTCCTCGTCCTGCTCCCGGTTCGCCTCGTCCATCTCCTTCTCGGACTCGGCGTACGGGTCCTCCTCGCCCTGCTTCTTGGGCTTGTCGAGAACGTGGTCGCGCTCGCGCTCCATCTCGTTGGCGAAGGAGAGCAGGTCGGGCACGGTCGGCAGGAACACCGAGGCGGTCTCGCCCCGCCGCCGCGACCGCACGAAACGCCCGACGGCCTGCGCGAAGAACAGCGGCGTCGAGATGGTCGTGGCGTACACCCCGACCGCGAGCCGCGGCACGTCGACGCCCTCGGACACCATCCGCACCGCGACCATCCACCGGTCGTTGTTCGCGCTGAACTCGTCGATCCGCTCGGAGGCTCCGGAGTCGTCGGACAGCACGAGGGTCGCCTTGCTGCCGGTGATCTCCCGGATGAGCTTGGCGTACGCACGCGCCGAGTCCTGGTCGGAGGCGATGACGAGGGCGCCCGCGTCCGGGATGGCCTTCCTGACCTCGGTCAGCCGCTGGTCGGCCGCCCGCAGCACGGCCGGCATCCACTCACCGCGCGGATCGAGCGCGGTCCGCCACGCCTGGCTGATGGCGTCCTTGGTCATGGGCTCGCCGAGCCGAGCCGCGATCTCGTCACCGGCCTTGGTGCGCCAGCGCATGTTGCCGCTGTAGGAGAGGAAGATGACGGGCCGGACGACGTTGTCGGCGAGGGCGTTGCCGTAGCCGTAGGTGTAGTCGGCCGCCGACCGCCGGATGCCGTCGTTGCCCTCCTCGTACGTCACGAAGGGGATGGGGTTCGTGTCGGACCGGAAGGGCGTACCGGTCAGGGCGAGCCTTCGGGTCGCGGGCTCGAAGGCCTCCAGGCAGGCCTCGCCCCAGGACTTGCTGTCACCGGCGTGGTGGATCTCGTCGAGGATGACGAGCGTCTTGCGCTGCTCCACGCGGTTGCGGTGCAGCATGGGCCGGACGCCGACACCGGCGTACGTCACGGCGACGCCGTGGTACTCCCGGCCGAGCGGCCCGGCGCTGTACTCCGGGTCGAGCTTGATCCCTATGCGGGCGGCGGCCTCGGCCCACTGCTTCTTCAGGTGCTCGGTCGGGGCCACCACGGTCACCTGCTGCACCACGTGGTGGTGGAGCATCCAGGAGGCCAGCGTCAGCGCGAAGGTCGTCTTGCCGGCGCCGGGGGTGGCGACCGCCAGGAAGTCCCGGGGCTGCTCCTGGATGTACTTGTCCATCGCGCCCTGCTGCCAGGCCCGCAGCTTGCTGGCGGTGCCCCAGGGGGCGCGGCCGGGGAACGCCGGGGACAGGTGGTGCGAGGCGGAACTGGTGCCGGCGGTGGTAGTCACGGTCTCCGTTGGGGGTCGGGCGGCTCGTGCGAGGGAGCCTGACGGCTCGGCTACGTATGACAACCGGGCCACCCTACCGGCGCCCCGAGCCGGTCAAGGCGCGGACCGGGCCGGGTCACCTGCGGGTGGGACCGACGTCACAGCGCGTACGGCCCCGCTCCGAGGCCCGCCGGTTCTACGGCCGGCGCTCCCGCAGCCGCGTCGACACCCAGGCCCCGGCCAGCGCCACCGCCGCCATCGGCAGGAACACCGCGGTGAAGGCGGCCGGGTGGGAGCCGGAGGTGTGGGTGGCCGAGTGGGTCACGGTGCCGCCGCCCAGCGCGGCGAAGGCGGCACCGCCCACGGACAGCAGGACGACGTTGGAGAGGCCGTCGGAGATCTGGAGGGCGGCGGAGTTGGTGCCGGCCTCCTCGGGGGCGGAGAGCTTGAGCAGGAGGACGCTCGTGGAGGAGATCACGAGCCCCATCCCGAAACAGCCGAAGGCCCAGGCGACGGCGACGGTCCAGACGGGCACGGAGTCGATCAGCACGCTCGGCGCCGCGGCGATGGCCGCCGCCACCAGCAGCATCCCGACGGTGGTCAGCCGCTCCCGGTACGGCTCCACCCGCGACCGCGACTGCACCCACGAGCCCAGCGCCCACGTCCCGCCGCCCGCGGCGAGCGAGAACCCGGCCAGCGTCGGACTGAGCCCGCGCTGCGTGACCAGCATCAGCGGCACGAACGACTCGGCGGCGATGAAGGACCCGGCGGCCACGCCGCGCAACAGCACGACGGACGGCAGGCCGCGCACCGCCCGGTACGTACCACGCGGGAGCAGCCCGAGCACGGCCGGCACGAGCAGGGCCACACCCACGGCACCGGGCAGGAGCGAGAGCGGGCGCAGGTCCTGGGCGGCGTACTGGAGCAGCCCGGCGCCCAGGGAGATGGCCAGGGCGAGCCGGATACGCCGACGGTCGAAGGAGGCGGGCGGGTTGTCGGGCGGGGCGGGCTGGTCGGTTGTCTGCGCGCGGCCTGCCGTGACGGACCGGTCGTTGGTCCGCGCGGCGTCCGACGTGACGGGCCGGTCGGTTGTCTGTGCCGGGGCCGTTGTCCGCGCCGGGTCCGAGGTGACAGGTCGGTCCGCGAGGGCGGTCCGTTCCGCGGGGACGGGCAGGTCCGCCTGGGCGGGGCTCTCCGCCGCGGCGGACTTCGCGGCGGTCTGCCCCGCCGGCCCGGACGCCCGACGCCGTATCTGCGGCAGCGCGAGCGCGAGCGGGAAGACGACGAGCAGGGGTATCCCGACGAACACCCATCGCCACCCCAGCTGTTCGGCCACCGTGCCGGCGGCGAGCGGACCGACGATCGACGGCAGCACCCAACTCGCGGCGAACGCCGCCATGATGGCCGGCCGCAGCCGCTCCGGATAGGCCCGCCCGACGACCACGTACAGCGCGACGATCACCAGCCCGCCGCCGAACCCCTGCACGGCCCGGCCCAGGATGAACACCCACATCGACCCGGCGGTGCCGGACAGCAGCAGCCCGGCGCCGAAGGAGGCGATGCCCGTCGTCAGCGGCCCGAGGGGGCCACGCCGGTCCGACCACTGCCCGGAGAGCACCATCCCGAACAGGCTGGTCGTGAAGTACCCGGAGAACGCGAACGCGTACAGCGACACCCCGTCCAGTTCCCGGGCCGCGACGGGCATCGCCGTCCCCACGGCGGTCGCCTCGAAGGCGATGAGCAGCACGACGGAGACGATCCCGACACTCAACGCCCGGTACGCCGCCCCCAGCACGCCTTCTTCCCGCTCGGCCACAAACGGCGGATCAACGGCTTCCTCGACATCGGCATCACGCGGCTTCGGGACGGTCATGCCCGCCAGCGTAAGGTCCACACCCCACTTTGACCCCTGTCCCTGGACGGTCCCGGCCTGAGACCTTGGTCGTACGCCTCTTCTCGGCCGCCCCCTTCATGAACTGCGTATGGCAGTCACGTTGCAGCCCCCGCGATGCCCTTGAGCCTGGCTCCACCCCCGCCCTACGGTCACCGCACCGGCCGTGTGCCCGAGTGGTTCAGGGGCTCGCCTGCGCTGCATCCATCAGCGAGCTCCGCTCGCGGGGGTGACGCGGGTCCGAATCCCGCCACGGCCTCCACAACGATGACCGGGCGAGCGCATGGACGGGGTGGTCCCCGGGCGCCGACCCGGTGGTGCCGAAGCAGCGCGGGATCAGACTGCGGCGATCCCTTGTGGCCCGGACGTCCAGGCCAGGATGTGAGGGACCGCTTCGCGCAGACTGGCGAAGTGGCGATGCACGCCCTCCACCGCCGCAGCGGCGTTCACGCCCCATACCGTCATCCCGGCGTGTATCCCGGACCGCACTCCGGACGGGGCGTCCTCGATGACCAAGCAGTCTGCCGGCTGGGCACCGAGCCGTGCGGCAGCCTGCAGATAGGGCACAGGGGAGGGCTTGCCCTCTTCCACAGCGGCGGCGTCCACGATCACCTCCGGCACAGGCAGGCCCGTTCGCTCGAAACGGCCGCGCACCCGGTGCTCGTAGTTCGAGGTCACCAGCGCCCAGGCCCCCCGCGGCAGACCGTGCAGCAACTCCGACGCGCCGTGGAAAGCCGTATAGACGCCGGACCGTACGTCCTCGTCCTCCAGCTCGTGCAGCAGGGCCAGGCACTCGCTCGGATCACGGTCGGCGGCGACCCGAGCGAACGTCTCCATCGGCCGTGTCCGCAGAGCCACCCGGTAGACGTCGTCCGCGTCCAGCCCGTAACGCCCCGCCCAGGTTTCCCAGACCCGGCGCTGGTTGCTCACCGCGTCGATCAAGGTGCCATCGACATCGAACAGGACGTACTTCGTGCGGCCCGGCCGCCCAGGTTCACTGGTCACGCGTTGATCATGCCAGGCGGCCGGCAGACGATTCGGGGACAGCAACGCCAGCCTGTATCGCCCGATGCCCGCCGCTCGGATCGCCGTCCGACACCCGGGGTGTTGCCCCTGACGCAGGGTCAACCCTCCAGCATGTCCGCATGACTGTGAGAAGCGACAGCGGCATCCAGTGCTTCACCGTTCGGCACGACGGTGTCGCCATCCCGGTGTCACGTGGCGGCCGGGGGCGCCCCCTGGTGCTGTGCCCGGGGCTGAACTGCACACAGGCCGACCTGCACGAGCTGGTCTCGCTGCTGCGGCGGGATCATGATGTTGTGACCTTCGATCTCCGGGGTCACGGTCTCGCCTCCCCCGCCGAGCGGTACTCCTTCGATGCCTTCCTGGGTGACCTCGTCGCCGTGATGGCGGAACTCGACCTGCCCTCGGCGCCGGTGCTCGTGGGCTACTCCCTGGGCGCGGACCTGGCCGTGCACTTTGCGGCCGAGCGCCCCGGGACCGTCGCCGGGCTCGTGCTCATCGACGGGGCGAATCCGCTGCCGGAACCGTTCCTCACCGAGGCCGACCTCGCTGAGTTCCGGGCCATCGCAGAGGCTGAGGCGGCGCGTCACGCCTCGCTCACCGCCGAGGACATCGTCGGCCTGGGTCTTGAGATGGATGTGGTCCGGGGCCAGGTCCTCGACCGGTACCAAAGGATCGACCTGCCCGTGCACGTCATCGCGTCCACTGCGATCGCAGGCGACAGCACCGAAGGGCGCGCCCCGCGGCACAACCGGCTGTGGCGTGCCGGCGTGGAGCGGCTCATACGCGAGCAGCCGCGCATCTCCGCGGACTGGATCGACGCCGACCATGGGCTGGTCTTCACGCACGCCCCCGACGTCGCCGAGATCATCCGGAGCAGACTGGTCCCATGCTGACCATCGGCGAGCTGGCGGCGTACGCCGGAGTCACCGTCCGCGCTGTGCGGCACTATCACACCAAGGGACTGCTGCCCGAGCCCGAGCGGGACCACGCCGGATACCGGCGGTACGACGCCGGTGCCGTGGTGGAGCTGCTGCGGATCCGTACCCTCGCCGAGGCCGGGGTCCCACTCGCGCGTGTGCGGGAGCTTCTCCAGGCCGGGGAGGAGGAGTTCGCCGCTGCTGTCGCGGACATCGACAGGAGGCTGGAGGCCGAGATCCAGGAGCGGCAGCGGCACCGTGAGCGAATCGCCCGGCTCGCTTCGGGGGACGGTCTGGCCCTCCCCTCCGATGTCGTCGCGTTCCTCGACCGGCTGCGAGCGCTCGGCGTCGACGAACGGATCGTCCAGGCCGAACGGGACGGCTGGATCCCGCTGGCGGCGCGCTCACCCGGGCGGGTGACGGAGTGGATCGCGCGCAAGCAGGAGCAGATCACAGACCCGGAGCTCACCGGCTTCTACCTGCACTTGAGTGAGGCTCTCGAACGGGGTGACGACGACTCGTCGCTGATCGAGCTGGCCGACCAAGTGGCTGCCTACCTCACCAAGCTGGTCGACGAGCGGGGCGAGGAGTACCTCGGTGGCCCGGCCGATATCGAGCCGACGTTCGTCGAGCTGATGGACACGCTGGCATTCGACACCGTGCCGTCCGCCCGTCGGCTCATCGAGTTACTGAAAGAGCGGGGCTGGGACGGTTGGACCGCCCTCCACCGTGCGTCCGGTTCCCACCCGCCCCGCCCACCTCGTCCTGAAACGCCCGCGTCCAGTGCTGCCGACCTGACCTGCCCTCTCTGACACCCCGTCGGCCCCGGCAAACTCGTGCACAACCCCGAGCACCCCTCACGTGTCCAGGACATGACCGGTGGCCCACGCTCCGGTCGTTCGCCCCCTGTTTCGACGAGGAGAACCACCGTGCACCTCCGCCCCCCGGCAGCCGTCCTGGCCGCTGCCGTGATCGCCGTCGCCGGTCCCGCTGTCGCCGCGCCCGTGGCACACGCCGAGGAGGGGGCGCCCGAGCTGGTCGTGTCGGCCCTGCCGGCCGCGGCTCCCCAGCCGGGTGACGTGTACGACAAGTCCGTCACCCTCACCAACAAGGGCACGGCCGCCGTGGACGGGGTCACCTTCCGGGTGCGTCTGACGCGCGGGCTGGACTTCCCGGAGCAGGTGAAGGGCTGCACCTACTCGACCGTCAAGGACCAGGTCAGGCAGGCACTCTGCGAACTCGACACGGTCGTCGAGCCCGGTGCCTCCGTCACCACGCCCGTCCGGTTCAAGGCTCTGGACAACGCCCTGATGGAGGCCGTCGAGTACGGCACGAGCGCGAGCGGTGAGGCGCCGGGCGAGGGGTACGACGACAGCTACCGGCGGCTGACCCTGACCGCGGACAGCACCGCCGACCTCGTAGCGGTCGGTGAGTCGACCGAGGCGCTGGCCGGCGAAGAGCAGTCGGTCACGGCGACCCTGCGCAACGACGGCCCCGGCTGGGTGCAGAACCAGGAGAGCGACGACCTTCCGGCGCTGCTGGTGCAGATCCCGCCGGGCACCGTGGCCGTCGGTGTGCCGAAGGACTGCGCGCCGTTCGGGATCGACGGGCCGAGCGGCCCGCAGGGGACCACGGGCAAGCCCAAGTACGTGTGCTGGCCGCAGGACGCGACCCTCGACGTCGGTCAGTCCCTGGACTACACCTTCACGCTGAAGATCAAGGAATCCGCGCAGGACACCAAGGGCGAGGTCAAGGCATCGTCCGTCTACGACATCGCCCCGAAGTACGACACGAACCGCGCCAACAACACCGCCGTGATCAGCATCGACCTGCCGAGCGACTACGAGCCGGAGCCGAGCCCCTCGGACGGCGCAAACGGTGGTGCCGGCGACGGCAACGCCCCTGAGGGCCAGGCCGCCGGCGGCACGGGGGCCACGGCTTCCCCTTCGGCGTCGACCTCGACCGGCTCCACGACCGGTGGCTCCACGACCGGTGGCTCCACGGGCACCACGACCGGCAGCACCACCGGCGGCAACCTCGCCTCCACCGGCTCCGACGGCACCCCGCTCCTCGCCGGTGCCGCTGCCGCCGCCGCGGTGATCGGTGGCGGCCTGGTGTTCGCCGTACGCCGCCGCAGCGCCGCCAAGTCCGCCTGACGGCAGGGCCGTCAGAGCACCCCGCCCGCCTCGTCCTGGAACGCGTCCGTCCAGTAGTGACGGACCGTTCCGCCCGCGGTCACGCCGGTCGGGTCCACGGTCGACAGGACCTGGAGCATCGTCATGGCCAGCTGGTCGTAGGTGTCGGTCGTCAGCTCATGGGACGACAGGGCGTCTATCGCGCGCTCGCGGTGCAGCAGCCAGAGCGTGAAGGCGAGGGTCGACACGTCCGTGTTGAGCGGGTACAGCGTCGCCTCGGGTTCGCTCCAGTTCAGGACCGCGCCCGTCGCGCCGTCGACGACCAGGCTGTTGTCCTCGACCAGGTGGCCGAGGCGGATCAGGCGGTCGGTCCCGGCGGGGAGTTCGGCCGGGGCGCCGGTGTCGGCGTAGTACTCGGCGAGCGTCGCCAGGGGGACGTCCGTGTCCAGGGAGAAGACGTGGGCGTCCTCCGGCAGGCCCACCTCGCGCAGGAAGCGGCGGGTCGGTTCGTGCGTGAGGGTCGCGGGGAAGTCGACGTCCTCGAAGCGCGCGACCTTTCCGGGGCCGAACTCCTGGTCCAGGAGGCGGTGCGGGAGGTCCAGGGAGAGGCCGGACACGCCGCCCCGGCCCGCCACCAGGGACAGGGGGCGGATCAGTGCCGCCATCTTCCAGAACGGGGCCGGTTCGCCGTCCGCGCCGTCCCGGAACACCGCCAGCAGGTGCTGGGAGGCCTCCGCCACCGCCTTGGGGCCGAAGCGGCCCGCGTAGGAGGCGAACTGGCCGCGCAGACCCGCCAGTTCGTCCGTGGCCTCCGCGAAACGGACCAGCGTCCGCAGGGAGGGGGCCAGGGGGCGGCGGTCCATCAGGTCGGGGCGGTCGTGCAGGACGTACGTCGTCGAGATTTCGCCCGTCGCACCGTCGAGCAGGACCGACTCCGTCTCCAGGCCGGCGGGGCCCAGCAGTCCGCCTATCACCAGCTGCTCGCGCAGCTCCGCCGCGAGACGGTCGTCCGGGTCGCCCGTCGAGTCGGCGACCGTGCGCAGGCCCTCGCGGCTCAGCTCCGCGAAGCTCAGCACGCCGCTGTCGCCGGGCAGTCCGGGGCCGGTCAGCCAGTGCCGCGTGGACGCGTGCGTCACCCACGGGTCCAGCTCGGACTCTGTCAGGGTGATCACCGCGGAACCGGCGTCGGTCGTACTCATGGGCTCCCCCGCATGTGCTTGCTCACCGTCCCCTGGCGGAGCACGGCAGACCGCCCAGGCCCAGCCCGGCAGCCGTTCCCCACTGCCCAGAACAGTACGCCCCACCACTGACAACGCCCCGGAACAGCGACGCGCGCCCGGCGACCACGCCGCGTCACCTCACAAGACGCTCGGAGCACCCCCGCGCGTTCCCTTTCCGCGGAATCCCCGGAATCCCCTCAGCCCCGTTCGGTGACCACCGCGGCCTGGGGGCGGATCGGGAGCCGGTTCACGGGACGGCCCGTCGCTGCCCGCACGGCGGACGCGACGGCCGCCGGGGACGTCACCACCGGCACCGCGCTGACGGCCTTGGCCCCGAAGGGGGCGACCACGTCCCGTTCCTCCACCAAACGGACGATGCGGATGTCGGGCGCGTCGAGGGCGGTCGGGAGGGCGTAACCGGTCAGGTCGGGGTGGCGGACGATGCCGCGCGGCGTGCGGAGGTTCTCCGTGAGGGCGATGCCCACGCCCTGCGTCACGCCCGCCTCGATCCTGGCCGTCAGCTGGGCGGGGTTCAGGACCCGGCCCACGTCCTGGGCGACGGCCAGTTCGACGACCCGCACGGAACCGAGCTCGATGTCGACGTCCACCACCGCGCGGACCGCGCAGAAGGCCATGCCCACGAAGGCGTCGCCCTGCCCGGCCTCGTTCAGCGGCTCGGTCGGGTGCGGGCGGCACTGGGCGGTGGCCCACAGTTCCTTGCCGTCCAGCGCCTCGGTGACGGTCGTCGAGAGGACCCCGTCGTACGACGTGATCTTGCCGTCGGTGATCTGGAGCAGCTCCGTCGACATGCCGAACTTGTGGGCGAGCGGCTGGAGGAGCTGGGTCCGGACCATCTTGGCCGCGCGCTCCACCGCCCCGCCCGACACCCAGGTGTGCCGGCCGCGGCAGCCCGCGCCGGCCGGGGGCTGGTCGGTGTCGACCGGCGCCACGTGCACCTCGTCGACGCCGAGTGTCTCCTGGACGATCTGCCGGGCCAGGGTCGTGAAGCCCTGGCCGGTCTCGACGGCCGCGCACAGGACCGTGGCGACGCCGTCGTGGACCTTCACAGTCGCCGTGGAGACCTCGTCCGCGCCCTCCGCGCCGAGCATGTGCACCATGCCCAGGCCGTAGCCGACGCCCCGGCGCACCGCGCCCGGTTCGCCCGCGCCCTCGGGGCCGCCGGGCAGCAGCCACTCGTCCTCGGGGGTGTCCTTGGGCAGCGGCGGCAACGGGAAGTCCCGTACGGCCTGGAGGAGTTCGGCGACCGGGGCCGGGCAGGTCACGGTCTGGCCGGTCGGCAGCACGTCGCCGGTGGCCAGAGCGTTGCGCAGCCGCACTTCCGCCGGGTCGAGGCCGAGCCTCTTGGCGATCTTGTCCATCTGCGCCTCGTAGGCGGCGCAGACCTGCATGGCGCCCTCGCCGCGTACGTGGCCGGACGGGGGGTTGTTGGTACGGACGGCCCAGCCCTCGATGAAGGCGTTCGGGACGACGTAGGGGCCGCAGGCGAACGCGACGGCGGCGGCCAGGGCCTCGGAGGAGGTGTCGGCGTAGGCGCCCGCGTCGAGCAGGATCTGCGCCTCGACCTTGACGAGTCTGCCCTCGGCGTCGGCGTGGTGGCGGTAGCGCAGCAGGGTGGGGTGCCGGTGGACGTGGCCGAGGAAGGACTCCTCGCGCGTGGCGGTGAGTTTGACCGGGCAGCCGGTGCGCAGCGCGAGCAGGCCGAGGGGGAGCTGGAAGCCCTGGTCCTCGCGGTCGGCGGTGGCGCCGGGGACTCCGGTCACGACGACCTTGACGCGCTCGGGTTCCAGGCCGAACGCGGCGGCGGCCGCGTCGCGGTCGGCGTGCGGGTCGGTGGAGGCGAGGTACAGCTCCACCCCGCCGTCCGGGCGCGGTACGGCCAGGCCGGCCTCGGCTCCGATGGGCGCGGGGTCCTGGCGGCCGATGCGGTACAGCCCCTCGACGACGATCTCGCCGGCCGCCTCCGGGTCGCCGTGGCGCAGCGGGATGTGCCGGATCAGGTTGCCGTCGGGGTGCAACGGCTCCGCTTCGAAGGCCTGCTCCGGGTCGGTCACCGGGTCGAGCACCTCGTACTCGACGATGACGGCGGCGGCGGCCATGCGCGCGGTGTCCGGGTGGTCGGCGGCGACGGCGGCGATGGGCTCGCCGTGGTGGCGCACGACCTCGGAGGCGAAGACCGGGCGGTCGGCCGTGCCGCGGCCGTGCAGCGGTCTGCCGGGGACGTCCTCGTGGGTGACGACGGCGCGGACTCCGGGCATCTCGCGCGCGTGGGTGGTGTCGATCGACAGGATGCGGGCGTGCGGGTGCGGGGAGCGCAGCACGGCCGCCCACAGCAGGCCCTCGGCCCACAGGTCGGCGGCGTACGGAAAGGTGCCCTCCGTCTTGGCGCGGGCGTCGGCGGGCGGGAGCGAGGCGCCGATGCCGTGCGGAAGCGGTTCGGGGGCGGGGGCGGCCTCCGCGGCCTGTGCGGCCTGGGCGGTGGCTGCTTCGTTGCTCACGCGGGGCCTCCGTCCTGGCCGTAGGGCTGGTCATGCGGTTCTGGGGAGTGCGGTTCCGGGGTGTGCGGTTCCGGGGGGGCTCCGAAGGCCGACGCGTTCACGCCACCGGCGCCCGGGCCCGCCTGGTGCGGGATGCGGGCCTCGTCGGTGTCGCCGTCGGCGGGCCCGGAGTGGGCCTCGCGTTCGGCGACGACCTCCTTGACGGCGTCCACCACGCCCCGGTAGCCGGAGCAGCGGCACAGGTTGCCGCACAGCGCCTGGCGGGTCTCCAGCTCGGTGGGCGCCGGGTTGCCTTCCAAGAGGTCGTGCACGGTCATCGCCATGCCGGGGACGCAGAAGCCGCACTGCACGGCGCCGCAGCGCGCGAGCGCCCGCTGCACGTCCGACGGCTGCCCGTCCTCGGCCAGGCCCTCGACGGTACGGACCTCACTGCCGGCGGCGGTCACGGCCGGGACCAGGCAGGACGCCACGAGCCGTCCGTCGACCTGGACGTTGCACGCGCCGCATTCGCCCTGCGAGCAGCCGTCCTTGGCGCCCGCGAGTCCGAGCCGCTCACGCAGCACGTACAGCAGGGACTCGCCGATCCATGCGTCGGCGACAGGGCGTTCGGTGCCGTTGACGCGCAGGACGTAGGAGGCGAGGGGGTGTTCCTCCTGGGGCGCGGCCGGGGGTACGTCGTGAGGGGCGGCACCGGCTGGCTCGGGCACCGTCTCCGCCGCCCGGGTCTCGTCAGGGGCCGGGTCGTCCTGGTTCTCGCCGTCGGCGGCTTCCGGGCCGCCGGTGTCGGCATCGGCGTCCGCGAAGGCCGGGAGGGGCCCGGCAGCGGGCTCGGAGGGGCCGTCGGCGGCCTCTGTGGCCCCGGAGGCGTCCTCGGCGCCCTCTGAGACCTCACCGGAGCCGGGAGCGGGCTGTGAGGCTTCCTGGGCGTCCTGCGGGGGCGCGGCGGCTTCCGGGTGTGCCTCGGGCCCGGGCTCCCCGGGGAACTCACCGGGGGCCTCGGGGTACGGCTGCCCGAACGCGTGGCCGTCGGGGGCGGGCACCTCCGGTCCGTGCTCGGGGAAGTCGGAGGGCTCGAATCCGTGGTCGGTCTCGTGGCCGGCCTCGTGGCCGGTCCCGTGGCCGGTCCCGAGGTCGGCGAAACGGGACGGCTCCGCCATGTGGCCGGCCGCCGCCCCGGGCTCCTCCGGCGCGTACTCCGACGGCCGAGGCGCGTGATCCGTGCCGGGCGCCTCCGGCGCGTGGCCGGCGATCGCGGACGGCTCCGGCGCATGGCCGAACTCGCCGGGCTGGTGCGCGGGGCCGCTGTCCTCGTGGGCTCCCGGCGCGTGGGCGTCCTGCGCGTGGGCGTCCTGCGCGTGGGCGTCCTGCGGGTGTCCGGGTCCGGCCTCAGCCGGGCCCGCCTCCCGCCGCAGGGCCTCGGCGGGCTGCTGCTCCGGTGCGTATCCGAAGGCCGGTCCGGCGTCGCCCTGCTGCCCGTGGCCGGGGCCCTGCTCCTGGTCGTGGCCCGGCTCGCGGCCGAGGTCCGGCCTGTGCCCGTGGCCCCGCTCGTCACCGTGCTCGTGGGGGTAGCCCGGGTGGGCCTCCTCCGGCCCGGCCGGGTCCTGCGGGTCCTGCCCCCACGGCCGGCCCGCGGCCTGGGTGGCCCAGGGTGCGGGCGCTCCGCCGGGCAGCGTGGCCGGCGGGGTGCCGCCCCACTGCTCGACCAGCGAGGACGTGGTGAACTCGCCCGACTCGTCCGGAAGGTCGCCCCCGGCGACGGGGATGGACCACTGCCCGGTCACGTCATGGCCGGGCACGGCCCCCGCCGCCGCGGTCTCCTCGAAGTTCCACTGCCCGGTCGCCCCGGGGTTGTACGTGAACCGGTCGTCGCCGCCGTGCTGCGGCGCCGTCGCGTCGGAGCCGTAGGGCGTCCCGTGGCCGTACGGCGCGTCGGAGCCGTACGACTGCTCGGGCACGTCGGAGCCGTACGACTGCTCGGGCACGTCGTGGCCCTGCTGCTGGTGCGCGCCGTGCTCGTGTCCGTGCTGCGGGTGCCCGGCGTTCGGGTCGTGCCACTGCGCCCCGTCGACCGGCGCGCCCGGCACGGGCCACGTGCCGGTGGCCGCCGGGTCGGTGCCGGCCGCCGAGGCGGGGTTGACCGTTATCTGCGGCGGTACGTAGCCGTGGCCGGGCGCGGCCAGGGGGCTGTCGGCGGCCAGCAGGGCGTCGACGCCCCCCTCGGGGAGTTCGACGAAGGCCGTGGCGCCGTCGTCGTACTCACCCTGGGGCAGCGGGTCCCAGCGGCTGCCGCCCCGGGGCGTGCCCTCTCCGTGCTGGTCGTCGGTCACGACAGTGCCCTCCCCAGTGCTCGTCGGGCCAGCGCGGCGACGGTGCGCCGCAGGTGCAGTACGGCGGGCGGAAGCTGCGCGACCGAGCCGTCCTCGGCCGGCGCCGCGTCGGGGATGCAGGCCGCGGCGACGTACTCCCCGAAGGCGCTCAGCGCCTCCGGGACGAGCGCCCGGTTGTTGTCCCAGTCGATGAGTCCGGCGACCCACTGCTCGGCCTCCAGGGGCCGCAGCGCCATCGGCGCTATGGCGCCCACCGCGCAGCGCACACCCCGGCGCGCGGGGTCCAGGACCAGGGCCACGGACGCCACCGCCCGCCCCGGGCCGGTCCGGCCGGTCGCCTTCAGGAAGACCTGGGGGGCGTGCAGCAGCGGCACGCGCACGTAGCCGATGAGTTCGCCGGCGCGCAGCATGTCCATCCCGGCCAGCAGGTGCGAGACCGGGATCTCCCGGCGGGCTCCGCCCGGGCCCGCGATGATCAGGGTCGCCTCCAGGGCCGCCAGCACCGGCAGCGCGTCCCCGGTGGGGGCGGCGGAGGCGATGTTGCCGCCCAGGGTGCCCGCGTTGCGGATGTGCGGCGGGCCCGCGGCGCGCGCGGCGGCGGCGAGCGCCGGGATCAGGGCCGCGAAGTCGGGGCGGCCCATGCGCGCGTGCGTGAGGCCCGCGCCGAGCAGCGCGTGACCGTCCAGGTACTGCCAGCCGCGGATCTCGCTGATCCGGCCCAGTCCCACCAGCGCGGCGGGCCTGAGCTGCCCGGAGTTGACGGCGGCCATGAGGTCGGTGCCGCCCGCGACGGGCACGGCGGCGGGCACGGCGGTCAGCGCCGCTACGGCCTCGTCCAGCGTCGTGGGCAGCGTGACGGCCTGCCCCGCCTGCGGTGCGTGCGTGGTCAAACCGGCTGCCCCTTCCCGCTGCCCCACCTGGTCCCACCTGTGCTGCCGTACGGTACGTGCTGACAGGGCGGACGTGGCAACTCTGGCACATCTTGGCGAGAGCCGAAGACACGGGTCCGCTAGGAGGCATTCGCCCACCTCACCGGCGAGATGGTCCGTTTTCGTACAGGTTCACCAGTGCATGCCGATTGGCACTTTCGGTGACCCTTGTGCGCTTTTTCCGCGGCGTGTTCGAGCTGTTCGGTCGCGACGGGCGGCAGAACCGGTCGCCGGGCGTCGCGACCGCCGGCCCTACCGGCTGGGCGGTGGGCCGTCGATCGGGCGGCCCAGCACCCCGGGGCGCTGCTGCCAGGGCAGCGGGCCCGTCGGGGGCCGGTAGGCCACGCCCAGGGCGTCCAGCCGCCGGTAGTGGGCGGCCATCCGGCGTTCGAAGTCGGCGAAGTCCCGTGCCGCCGGGGCCGGCAGGGCGCTCCAGGCGACCTCCGCGAAGGCCGCGAGGCGGGGGAAGGCCTGATAGTCCACGCGCGCGTGGTCCTCCATCACCTCGGTCCACAGGTTGGCCTGGGTGCCCAGCACGTGCCGGGCCTCCTCGGGCGTCAACTCCGGTGGAACGGGCTCGAACCGGTAGACGTCCCCTAGGGTGCGCACCCACCCGATCGGTACCGGCTCCTCGGGGCCCGGGTCCTGACGGTGGTCCAGGTACACCTGCTGTTCGGGGCACATGACGACGTCGTGGCCCGCCCGGGCGGCGGCGATGCCCCCGGCGTAGCCCCGCCAGGAGGACACGGCGGCGCCCTCGGCCAGCCCGCCCTCCAGGATCTCGTCCCAGCCGATCAGCCGGCGGCCGCGCTCGGCGAGCCAGGTGTCGAAGTGCCCGATGAACCAGGACTGGAGCCCGTCCTCGTCCGCGAGCCCGAGTTCCCTGATGCGCGCCTGGGCCGCCCCCGAGCGCCGCCACTGGTCCTTGGGGCATTCGTCGCCGCCCACGTGGACGAACTCCGAGGGGAACAGCGCGAGTACTTCCTCGAAGACGCCCTCGTAGAAGCGCAGGGTGTTGTCAGTGGGGGCGAGTACGTTCGGGTTGATTCCCCAGGTGTCCCAGACGGAGAGGGAGGTCGTGTCGATGACGTCGGTGTTGCCGAGTTCCGGGTACGCGGCGATGGCGGCCTGCGAGTGGCCCGGTACGTCGATTTCGGGGACGACGGTGATATGCCGCTCGGCGGCGTAGGCGACGATCTCCCGGATGTCGTCCTGGGTGTAGTAGCCGCCGTGCGGCTTGTCCTCCCACAAGGGCGAGGCCCGATGGCCGGTTTTGGTCCGGGCGCGCCAGGAGCCGGTCTCCGTCAGCCGCGGATGCCGCTCGATCTCGATGCGCCAGCCCTGGTCGTCCGTCAGGTGGAAGTGGAAGACGTTGAGTTTGTGCGCCGCCATCAGATCGAGGTAACGCAGGACGCCTTCCTTGGGCATGAAGTGCCGGGCGACGTCGAGCATCAGGCCGCGCCAGCGGAACCGGGGGCCGTCCTCGATCGTCAGGTACGGCACGGTCCAGGCGCGGTCGCGGCCCAGCGGGGCCCTGCGGTACGCGTCGGGGCCGAGGAGCTGCCGCAGGGTCTGGGCGCCCCAGAAGACACCGGCCGCGCCGCCGCCCTCGACGAGGACGCCGTTGCCGTCGCTGAGGAGGCGGTACTCCTCGGGGCCGAGCCCGGGGCCGAGTCGCAGCCCGATGCCGCCCTCGGTGTCGTCGGGCTCCCGCGCCTCGCACAGCGGCAGGCCGGTTGCCTGCCGCAGGGTGGCGCTCAGCCAGTGGCCGACGCCTTCCGTCCCGGTGCCGGCGTGGAGCCGGGAGTGGCGCGTCAGCCGCACCTCGCCGGAACCGGCTACGGCACTGCGGGGCGCCGGAATCAGTTCGGTCACGTCAGTCCTTCACCGCTCCGCCCAGTCCGGAGACCAGACGGCGCTGTACGAGTACGAAGAAGACCAGGACCGGGATCGTCATCACCGTGGAGGCGGCCATGACCCCGCCCCAGTCCGGGTCGTCGGGCTTGTAGAAGACGAGCAGGGCCATCGGCAGCGTCGACTGCGAGGTGTCGCTGATGATGAACGACTTGGCGAACAGGAAGTCGTTCCAGGCGGAGATGAACGAAAACACGCTGGTGGCCACGAGACCCGGCAGCACGAGCGGGAAAAGGATCTGCCAGAGGAATCGCGCCCTGCTCGCCCCGTCGATGTACGCGGCCTCCTCCAGGGCCTCCGGAACGGCTTTCACGAACCCCCGGAGCATCCAGATCGCGAAGGGCAGTGAGAAGGCGATGTGGGGCAGGATCAGCGAACCCAGCGTGTTCAGCTGACCGGCGTCCCGCATGAGGAAGAACAAGGGGATCGTCAGCGCTTCGACGGGCACCATCTGGGCCACCAGGAACATGATCAGAAGGGTGGTCCGGAGGCGGAAGCGGAATCGTGTGACGGCGGTCGCGGCGAGAAACGCGATGAGGGCGGAGGCGATCACGACACAGCCCGCGACGAGAAGGCTGTTGAGGAAGTAGCGGCCGAATTCCTGCTGCCCGAAGACGCGTCGGAAGGAATCAAGGGAGGGCGCGAGCGTCCACGGCCTGGGCTGGCTCGACTCGATCTCCCCGGCCGGTTTGAAGGCGCTGAGCACCATCCAGTACAGGGGGAAGGCGACGACGACCGCGATCAGCAGGGCGGAGGCCTCGGCGGCAAGCCGGCCCGGGCGGCGCACACGGGCGCGGAGCAGACTCACAGTTCCTCCCCCTGCCGGCGCAGCAGCCGCAGGTACCCCAGCGTGACGGCGAGCAGGATCAGCAGCATCACGACGCCGATCGCGGAGCCGAGGCCGTACTGCGAGGACGCGAAGGCCTGCTGGTAGGCGTAGACGTTCAGGACCAGGTTCTGGCCGGCGATGCCGCCGCCGTTCGTCATGACATAGATCTGGGTGAAGACCTTGAAGTCCCAGATGACCGACTGGATGGTGACGACGACCAGGATCGGCCGGAGCATCGGGGCGAGTACGGAGCGCCAGATGCGCCACTGCGAGGCGCCGTCGAGGGAGGCGGCCTCCAGCACTTCGCCGGGTACGGCGCGGATCCCCGCGTACACGGTCACCATCACGAACGGGAAGGAGCACCAGACCACTTCGAGCAGGACGAGGAAGAAGGCGCTGAGACGGCCGTACGTCCACGAGTGGTCGCCGAGGCCCAGCATCCGGTTGACGGGGCCGAAGTCCGGGTCGAAGAGGAACAGCCAGACGGTCGAGCCGGTCACCGCCGGGGTCGCCCACGCCCCCAGCGCGGCCAGCATCAGCGCGAGCCTCGGCAGGGCCCGCACCCGGGTGAGGAGCACGGCCAGGGCGCAGCCGGCCGCGAGCGTGGAGACGACACAGGCCGCCGCGAACAGCACGGTGGCGAGCAGCACCTGCCAGAACTGCGGGTCCCCGAACAGCTCGGCGTAGTTCCCGAACCCCTCGAAGGTGGCCGGCTCGCCGCCGCTGACCTGCGCCTGGGTGTACTGGAAGAAGGAGATCAGCCCGAGCTGGTAGATCGGGTAGACGAGCAGCCCCCCGAGCACGACGAGCGCGGGCGCGAGGTACAGCCAGGGCGTCCAGCCGCCGGACACGAGCGGAGACGTGCCGGACGCGGCCCGGCGCACCCCCGTCCGGCCGCTCCGCTTCCCCCGGGCCTCCTTGGCCGGGGGCCGGCCGGCCGATCCCCCGCCCCGCACCGCGCGGACGGCGCCGGAACTCCTCCCGCCCTGCACCGCGTGGACCGCGACGGAACTCCCGCCCTGCACCGCGCGGACCGCGACGGAACCCTCCCGAGCCGCCCCCGCCGGGACCGCCTCGACTCCGGCGCCGCTCCCCTCAACGGACCCCTCCCCGGCAGCGCCCGCCGGGCCCGCCTCGACTCCGGTGCCGCTCTCCTCAACGGACCCCTCCCAAGCCGCCCCCGCCGGGCCCGCCTCGCCTCCGGCGCCGCCCCCCTCAACGGACCCCTCCCCAGCCGCCCCCGCCGGGCCCGCCTCGGCTGCGCTGCCGCCCCCCTCGACGGACCCCTCCCCGGCAGCGCCCGCCGCAGCCGCCTCGGCTCCGGTGACACTCCCCGGACCGGATGCCGGCGCGGACACCGGACGGTTCCCGCGCGGTGGCCGTGCGGCACGCGGCCGGGCCGTCTCCGCCTCGGCGTCTCCCCCGGCACGGGTGTCACCCGCGTTCACGCCGGTGCCGACCCCGGCCGAAGCATCTCCGGCCCTCAGCGGGTCGACCCGCTCCGCAGCACCTGCGGCTCCGACACCGTCGGTGTGGTCGTTCACCCGGCTCACCCCGCGGAGCCGAACGCGGCGTTCATCTTCTTCGCGGCGTCGTCCGAGGCCTGCGTGATGTCCTTCTTGCCGCTGATGACCTCCTGGAACATCGTCGGCAGGACGAGGGAGGAGTCGATCTGGGCCCACGCGGGTGACGCGGGGACGAACTTGGTTCCGGCGGAGAGGGTCTGCACGAAGGGCTTCACGAACGGTTCCTGCCGCGCGACCTGCTGGCGGACGTCCGTGAAGGTCGGCAGGAAGCCCATCGCCTCGAAGAGTTCACCCTGCGTCTTCTTGGAGGCGAGCTGCTCCATCAACTCGACGGCGAGCGTGCGGCGCGAGGTGCTCTTCAGGATGCCGATGTTGTTGCCGCCCGCGAAGGCCGGCGCGATCGAGCCGGACTTCACCCCGGGCAGCGGGACGACGGCGTACTTGCCCTTGACCTTCCCGGCCTCGACGGCGGTGTGGCTGAAGTCGCCGCCGATGGCCATGCCGGCCTTGCCCGCGGCGAACGCGGAGATCGTGTCGTTGCCGCCCATGCCCGCGCACTTGGCGGCCGGGCAGTTGTCGTCGCCGAACAGGGACGTGTACGCCTTGATGCCCTTGCGGGCCTCGGGGCTGTCGATGCCGGACGCGTACGAGCCGCCCTTGCCGCTCGCGATCTCACCGCCGTTGGCCCACACGAACGGCATCGCGCCGTAGGTGTAGGCACCGCCGACGACCAGCCCGTACAGGCCGGGCTTCGCGGCGCGGATCTCGCGGGCCGTGGAGGCGAGTTCGTCCATGGTCTTCGGGACGGACAGGCCGAGCTCCTTGAAGACGTCCGTGCGGTAGTAGAGCGCGCGGACGCCGACGTAGAAGGGGGCGCCATAGAGCTTGCCGTCCACCGTCACCGACTGCCTGGCCGTCGGGTCGGTGTCCTTCGCCTCGCTCCAGTCGCCGAACTCCTTCGTGACGTCGAGGAGTCCGCCGTCCTTCACGTAGCCGGCCGTGTCGGTGTTGCCGTACTCCATCACGTCGGGCGCGGAGGCGGGGTCGTTGAAGGCGGCCTTGACGCGCTGGGCGCGGGTGTCGATCGGGATGTACTCGACGTCGACCTTCGTGCCCTTGTGGGCCTTCTCGAAGCCGGCGACGACGGAGTCGACGACCTTCTCCTTCGGGGCGTTGCCGACTTCCTGGAAGAGCCACACGCGCAGCGTGCCGGTCTTCTCGTCCTTGTCGGAGGAGGAGTTCGAGGAGGTCTGGGGCGCGCACCCGGTGGCCAGGAGAGCGGCGAGCGCGGTGAGCCCGGCAAAACGGACGGACAGGTTCATGGAGTGTTCCTCCGAGGGAGTGTTGCAACATGCGCAATGAAGGTTTCGCTGTGCACAACACATCGGAGGCTAGGGACTGCATGAACACGCCCACAAGAGGTCTCAACCACTCTGTGACCGGCAGACGCACCCCGTGCAACGCCCGGACAGCACAAAAGCCCCCAGGGCGCGCAAAGCGCACCCTGGGGGCTTCACGCCCGGCGGGCAGGGCCTACTTGTCGCCCTTGTCGTCGTCCCCGGAGCTCATGGACTCGTAGATCTCCTTGCACATGGGACACACGGGGTACTTCTTCGGGTCGCGGCCCGGCACCCACACCTTGCCGCACAGCGCCACGACGGGGGTGCCGTCGAGGGCGCTCGCCATGATCTTGTCCTTCTGGACGTAATGGGCGAAGCGCTCGTGGTCACCGTCACCATGCGAGGTCTGCGGCGTCGGCTCAACGAGGGTCCCCGTACCAGTCCCGCGCTCGGGCTCGAGAGTGCTCATAGAGCCAAGGGTACTGAAGCTCACACGCATCAGTTGAGCGAAGGGTCGTCCGGGTACGTCGCCACCATCGCCAGCTCGCTGCGCTGGCGGCGCAGCACCTCGCGCCAGAGCCGCTCGGGAGACGGGGACGAGACATCGCCGGGCTCCGACTCGACGACGTACCACGCGCCGTCCACCAGCTCGTCCTCCAGCTGGCCCGGGCCCCAGCCGGCGTACCCGGCGAAGATGCGCAGGGAGCCGAGGGCGGAGGCCAGCAGCTCGGGCGGGGCCTCCAGGTCGACCAGCCCGATCGCGCCGTGCACCCGGCGCCAGCCCAGCGGGGTGGTCTCGCCGGAGGCACCGCCGGGAACGACCGCGACCCCGAGGGCGGAGTCCAGCGACACCGGGCCGCCCTGGAACACGACACCCGGCTCCACCGCGAGATCCCCCCAGCCTTCCAGGATGTCGCCCACGTCCACCGGGGTGGGGCGGTTCAGGACGACACCGAGGGAGCCCTCCTCGTCGTGGTCGAGGAGCAGCACCACCGCGCGGTCGAAGTTGGGGTCCGCCAGGGCGGGGGTGGCCACGAGCAACCGCCCTGTGAGCGAGGACACCTCGGTCATGGCAGACATGATCCCGCATTCTCCCTTCGCTTGGGGAGGCAATGCGGCACAGGGAGGGAACGCAGCTCAGGGCGCACTGGTGCGTTCCACGCGCACGAAACCGGCCGTGACCCCATGTGCCCGGCGCGGAACGGTTCGTGTTGTGACAGAGCTATGACGTGGCTGGGTCTCTCTCAGGCTTACAGAAGGGGGGTGGTGGGCGATTACCCTTTCCCTCCTGGCCCCTGCCCGACTCCATGGAACGCGAGATTCATGACCGTCAACGACGATGTCCTGCTTGTCCACGGCGGAACCCCGCTGGAGGGCGAGATCCGTGTCCGCGGTGCGAAGAACCTCGTACCGAAGGCCATGGTCGCAGCGCTGCTGGGCAGCGCTCCGAGCCGGCTGCGCAATGTTCCGGACATCCGCGACGTTCGGGTCGTACGGGGTCTGCTGCAGCTGCACGGTGTGACGGTCCGTCCGGGTGACGCGCCCGGCGAACTGGTGATGGACCCGACGCGCGTGGAGAGCGCCAACGTCGCTGACATCGATGCCCACGCCGGTTCGAGCCGTATCCCGATCCTGTTCTGCGGTCCGCTGCTGCACCGCCTCGGCCACGCGTTCATCCCCGGGCTCGGCGGCTGCGACATCGGCGGCCGGCCCATCGACTTCCACTTCGACGTGCTGCGCCAGTTCGGCGCGCGCATCGAGAAGCGGGACGACGGCCAGTACCTGGAGGCGCCGCAGCGGCTGCGCGGCACGAAGATCCGGCTGCCGTACCCGTCCGTCGGCGCGACCGAGCAGGTGCTGCTGACGGCCGTCCTCGCGGAGGGCGTCACGGAGCTGTCCAACGCGGCCGTCGAGCCGGAGATCGAGGACCTCATCTGCGTGCTGCAGAAGATGGGCGCGATCATCGCGATGGACACCGACCGGACGATCCGGATCACCGGTGTCGACAAGCTCGGCGGTTACACCCACCACGCCCTGTCGGACCGGCTGGAGGCCGCGTCCTGGGCGTCGGCGGCGCTGGCGACCGAGGGCAACATCTACGTCCGCGGCGCGCAGCAGCGCTCGATGATGACGTTCCTGA
Source organism: Streptomyces qaidamensis (assembly GCF_001611795.1). NCBI lineage: Bacteria > Bacillati > Actinomycetota > Actinomycetes > Kitasatosporales > Streptomycetaceae > Streptomyces > Streptomyces qaidamensis. The sequence goes on from NZ_CP015098.1 coordinate 3,530,671, forward strand.
ACACCTACCGGAAGGTGGGCGGGGCCTTCGAGATCGACGACGAGGGCATCCGCTTCTGGCACCCCGGCGGCCAGCTGAAGTCCATCGCGCTGGAGACGGACGTCCACCCGGGCTTCCAGACGGACTGGCAGCAGCCGCTGGTCGTGGCCCTGACGCAGGCCACAGGCCTGTCCATCGTCCACGAGACGGTCTACGAGTCCCGGCTCGGCTTCACGTCCGCGCTGAACCAGATGGGCGCGCACATCCAGCTCTACCGCGAGTGCCTGGGCGGCTCCGACTGCCGCTTCGGCCAGCGCAACTTCCTCCACTCGGCGGTCGTCTCGGGCCCGACCAGGCTCCAGGGCGCGGATCTCGTCATCCCCGACCTGCGTGGCGGCTTCTCGTACCTCATCGCGGCGCTGGCGGCCCAGGGCACGTCGCGTGTCCACGGCATCGGCCTGATCAACCGCGGCTACGAGAACTTCATGGAGAAGCTCATGGAGCTCGGCGCGAAGGTGGAGCTGCCGGGCAAGGCGCTCGGCTGATCCCGGCCCCGGAGCAACGCCCGCCCGGCTGGGGGTCCGGGGGTTACCCCCCGGGAAAGCACAGCATGGAGAAGCTCATGGAGCTCGGCGCGAAGGTGGAGCTGCCGGGCAAGGCGCTCGGGTAGCTCACGCGAAGAGGTAGCTCACGCGAAGACGCCAAAGGGGCGGCCACCCGGTTCGGGTGGCCGCCCCTTTGATGTCACTCACTGTGGTTCGCACACCGTCGGCGTGCGAACGGCAGGGTTACTTGCCCTTGGCCGCTTCCTTGAGCTTCGAGCCCGCGGAGACCTTCACGCTGTAGCCGGCGGGGATCTGGATGGGCTCGCCGGTCTGCGGGTTGCGGGCGGTGCGAGCGGCACGGTGGGTGCGCTCGAAGGTCAGGAAGCCGGGGATGGTGACCTTCTCGTCGCCCTTGGAGACGATGTCGCCGACGACGTCGGCGAACGCGGCCAGCACGGCGTCGGCGTCCTTGCGAGTCACCTCGGCGCGGTCGGCCAGCGCGGCCACCAGCTCACTGCGGTTCATGTTGTTACTCCCGTGTTCATCTTGCCGTTGAGGCGTCAGATCGAAGCCGATGCTGCCAGGGTCCTCGATGAGTCCCCGGACCCGGGTCCGTCGTCAGACCCTCGCGCCCAGGGACGCATCCTGCCCCTACCTGCGGCGGGAAAGCCAATCCGGCACCCGCAGGAGTCGTGAGAACACCCTTGGGGAGTCACACGAAAAGAGGGCCTGAGCCTGGCGCCACGATAGCTGCGCTGCTGACAGGGTTCTTGCGACGCGCCGGGTTCCGGGCCGCCGTGGGGTTACTCACAGTCCGGGCGCCGGCGGCTCCCGGGCCCCCGTGGGGGCCCGGACGGACCCGCTTCAGACGCCGGTCGGGCTGCCCGCCGTCGCGCCGACGGCCTTGGCGGCCTCCCGCACGGCTCCGGCGACCGCGCCCGCGACCTTGTCGTTGAAGACGCTCGGGATGATGTAGTTCGGGTTCAGCTCGTCCTCGGTCACCACGTCCGCGAGCGCCTTGGCGGCGGCCAGCATCATCTCCGTGTTGACCGTCCGGGACTGCGCGTCCAGCAGTCCGCGGAAGACACCCGGGAAGACCAGCACGTTGTTGATCTGGTTCGGGAAGTCCGAACGGCCGGTGGCGACAACGGCCGCGGTCTGGCGGGCGATTGCCGGGTCGACCTCGGGGTCCGGGTTCGCGAGCGCGAACACGATGGCGTCGTCGGCCATGGCGGCCACGTCGTCGCCGTCGAGGACGTTCGGGGCGGAGACGCCGATGAAGACGTCGGCACCGCGCACGGCCTCCTTGAGCGTGCCCGCAAGGCCCTCGGGGTTGGTGTTGTCGGCGATCCAGCGCAGCGCCGAGTCCGGGGCGGCGTCCACGAGGTCCTCGCGGCCCGCGTGCACGACGCCGTGGATGTCGGCGACGACGGCGTTCTTGACGCCCGCGGCGAGCAGCAGTTTGAGGATGGCCGTACCGGCCGCGCCGGCGCCGGACATGACGACCCGGATGTTCTCCATGGCCTTGCCGGCGACGCGGAGGGCGTTGGTGAGCGCGGCGAGGACGACGATCGCGGTGCCGTGCTGGTCGTCGTGGAAGACGGGGATGTCCAGGGCCTCGCGCAGCCGGGCCTCGATCTCGAAGCAGCGCGGGGCGGAGATGTCCTCCAGGTTGATGCCCGCGAAGCCCGGGGCGATCGCCTTGACGATCTCGACGATCGCGTCGGTGTCCTGGGTGTCGAGGCAGATCGGCCAGGCGTCGATGCCGGCGAACCGCTTGAAGAGGGCCGCCTTGCCCTCCATGACGGGCAGCGCGGCCTTGGGGCCGATGTTGCCCAGGCCCAGCACGGCGGAGCCGTCCGTCACGACCGCAACGGAGTTGCGCTTGATGGTAAGGCGGCGGGCGTCCTCGGGGTTCTCGGCGATCGCCATGCAGACGCGGGCCACGCCCGGCGTGTAGACCATGGACAGGTCGTCACGGTTGCGGATGGGGTGCTTGGACGCCATCTCGATCTTGCCGCCGAGGTGCATGAGGAAGGTCCGGTCCGAGACCTTGCCCAGGGTGACGCCCTCGATGCCGCGGAGTTCCTCGACGATCTCGTCCGCGTGCGAGGTCGACGACGCCGCGATGGTGACGTCGATACGGAGCTTCTCATGACCGGACGCGGTGACGTCGAGGCCGGTCACCGAGCCTCCGGAGGACTCCACGGCGGTGGTGAGCTGCGAGACGGCGGTTCCGCTCGCGGGCACCTCCAGCCGGACCGTCATCGAGTAGGAGACGCTGGGCGCCGTTGCCATGGCCGACTTCCTCTGCTTTCACCTGACGCTGAGTTGTGCCGTCCGATCGTCGCACCTACCGCTGAGTAGCAGGTAGCCGCCCTCGATTGCGAACGTTTTGTTCGCGGAATGGGGCAGAAAGAAGAGACCCACGTCACGTGGACGTGGGTCTCTTCTCAGTCAAGTGGCACCGACCCGCCATGCTCGCCTCGCGGCAAGTGGTCGCTCGTAGCGACGAAGGTTGGGCCCGGGGGCTTGGATCGGGCCGGTGCCACATCCAGGCTAACAAACAGATCCCGTAAGGCCATTCCCGTACCGGGAGTTCATTTCTCCGGCAAGTGGGTAACCCGGCTCAGTCCCTGAGCAGGTCCGGGATTCCCGCCGCGTCGGGCTCGTCCCGGTCGGCCGAGACGACCGTGAGCTGCTGGGTGGCCCGGGTCAGCGCGACGTAGAGGACCCGCAGGCCGGCCGGGGACTCGTCGGCGATCTCCGCCGGGGAGACCACGACCGTCGCGTCGTACTCCAGACCCTTCGCCTCCAGGCTGCCGAGCGCCACGACCCGGTCGCCCAGACCGGCGAGCCAGCGGCGGGCCTCCTCGCGGCGCTGCATGGCGACGACCACACCGACCGTGCCGTCGACGCGCTCCAGCAGCCGGGCCGCCTCGTCGCGGACGGTCGCGCCCAGTCGGTCCTCCACGACGGTGAAGCGGGGTTCCACGCCGGTGGAGCGGACCGCCTTCGGTGCTACGGAGCCGGGCATGGCGAGGGCGAGGACCTTCGAGGCCAGGTCGGCGATCTCGGCCGGGTTGCGGTAGTTCACCGTGAGTTCGAAGCGGCGGCGGGGCCGGGTGCCGAGCGCCTCGTCGCGGGCCTGCGCCGCCTCGTCCGGGTCGGACCAGGAGGACTGGGCCGGGTCGCCGACGACCGTCCAGGTGGCGTGCCGGCCACGGCGGCCGACCATGCGCCACTGCATCGGGGTGAGGTCCTGGGCCTCGTCGACGATGACATGGGCGTACTCGACGCGCTCCTGTGCGAGACGTTCTGCGCGCTCGCGCTGCGATTCCTCGCGCACCGGCATCAGCTCCTCCAGGCCGGTGAGCTGGTCGAGCGGGTCGAGTTCGCGCTTCCTGCGGGGGCGGGCCGGGGCGCCGAGGACGGCCTGGAGCTCGTCGAGCAGGGCGATGTCGTGCACCGTGCGGCCCTCGCGCTTGAGCGAGCGGGCGACCTTGCGGACCTCGCCGGGGTTGAGGATGCGCCGGGCCCAGCGGCCGAGGCGTCGTTCGTCGGCCATGGCGTCCAGGACCGCCGCCGGGGTCAGCTCCGGCCACCAGTCGTCGAGGAAGGCGATGAAGGCGTCCTCGGAGGTGATGTCCTCGTCGAAGGAGGAGCGCAGCTCGGCCGCGAGCTCCGGGTCGCTGTGCCGGCCGGCCGCGCCGGACTGCTCCCACAGGGCGTCCAGGAGGAGCTTGCGGGCGCGCGGGCGCAGCAGGTTCACGGGGGCGGTGCCGCCGAGGGCGGAGTGGCGGATGCCGTCCAGCTCCCGGGCCTGAAGCTCCAGGCGGCGGCCGAAGGCGACCACGCGCAGCCGCTCCGGTGGATCGTTCAGCTCCAGGGCGCCGCGCGCGGCCTTCCGCAGCACCTTGAGCATGCGGGAGGAGCCCTTGGCGCGGGCCACGGACGGGGAGTCGTAGAGCGTGGCTTCGCTGCCCTCGACCAGGGAGCCGATGGCGCGGATGGCGACCTGGCCCTCCTCGCCGAGGGAGGGCAGCACGCCCTCGGTGTAGGCGACGAGCAGCGGGGTCGGCGAGACGATCAGGATGCCGCCCGCGTACCGGCGCCGGTCCTGGTAGAGGAGGTAGGCGGCGCGGTGCAGGGCGACCGCGGTCTTGCCGGTGCCCGGGCCGCCCTCGACGTACGTCACGGAGGCGGCGGGGGCGCGGATGACCAGGTCCTGCTCGGCCTGGATGGAGGCGACGATGTCGCGCATGGTGTGGCTGCGGGCCTGGCCGAGCGCGGCCATCAGGGCGCCGTCGCCGATGACGGGCAGCTCACCACCGTCGAGGTACGCCGTCAGCTCGGGGCGCATCAGGTCGTCCTCTACGCCCAGCACCCGGCGGCCCTTGGAGCGGATGACGCGGCGGCGGACGACACGGCCCGGGTCGACCGGGGTGGAGCGGTAGAAGGGGGCGGCGGCCGGGGCCCGCCAGTCAATGACCAGCGGCGCGTAGTCCTGGTCGAGGACACCGATGCGGCCGATGTGCAGGGTCTCGGCGATGTCGGCGGTGTTGTCGGGGCGTACGGCCCCCTCCGCCGGCTCGATGGCGGTGTACGCCCCGTCGGGGCCCTTCTTGCCGTCCTTGCCGGTCAGCAGGTCGATACGGCCGAAGAGGAAGTCCTCGAACTCGTTGTTGAGCCGGCTGAGGTGGACGCCCGCGCGAAAGACCTGCGCGTCCCGCTCGGCGAGTGCGCCGGGGGTGCCGACCTGCCCGCGCCGGGCCGCGTCCTGCATCAGGAACTCCGCCTCGTGGATCTTCTCCTCAAGGCGCTGGTACACCCGGTCGAGGTGTTCCTGTTCGACGCCGATCTCCCGGTCACGAACCGAATCGTGCACCGAACCGACCGCGCCTTGTCTGTGAGCCTGAGCGGCCACCGGGCCCCCTTCTGACGTGCTGGGCAGCCGTCAACCGTACGCGAAGGGGACCCCTGGAAGCTACGGGCCGGCGGGCAGGCGTGGGACCTGTTGCCCCCAATGGCTCCCGCCCGGCGACCGGGCGGGGCTAGGCGTCGACCTCGACCAGCCGCTTGCCGTCGAAGGTGACGACCTCGAAGTGGTCGATCTCGTTCGGCTCGAAGGCGGCGCCGCCCTGGACGTACAGGGGCTCCTTGGCCTTCTCGGACTTGGCGTCCGGCAGGCCGTAGCCCCACTCCGGGACCGACCACGAGGAGAGGGTCTCGCGCTCACCGTTCTTGCCGACCGCGACGAGGGCGCACTTCAGCGGGCCCTTGACGTTCTTCAGCTCCAAGACCATGCCCGTGCCCCAGTCCTTCTTCTGGACGGCGACGGTGGCGGAGACCTTGGTGTTCGGGTCCGTGGCGGTGATCTTGTCGGAGATGCCGTCGAAGGCGGCCTTGGCGGGGCTGGCCGCGAGCGGGCGGTTCTCCGCACCGCCGCCGCCGTCGCCACCGTTCGTCGCGACCGCGACGAACGGGCCGCCGATGATCAGCGCACCGGCCGCGGCCACCATGTAGAAGCTGCGGCGGCGCTTCTGGGCGCGGCGGTCGGCGACCTCGTCGACCAGCTTCTCCACCAGGCGCGGCCGGGGCTTCGCGGACAGCGACTCGCCGATCGCGGGCGTGCTGCCGGAGCCGGGGAGGTCGGCGAGGGCGGCGAGCATCGGCTCCATGCCGGCCAGTTCGTCGAGCTGCTGGGCGCACCATTCGCAGGTGGCGAGGTGGGCCTCGAAAGCGGTTGCTTCGGCGTCGTCGAGGATGCCGAGGGCGTAGGCGCCGACGGTCTCGTGCTCGTTCGGCACCGGAGATTCCTGCATGGGGCCAGACATACCCATGCCTCCCGTACCGAACCCTTGGTTACCCCCGTAAACACTCATCACGCCGTCACCCCCCGCTCCTCCAGTGCGAGCTTCATCGAACGCAGGGCGTAGAAGACCCTGGAGCGGACGGTGCCGCTGGGTATGCCCAGGGTCTCGGCCGCCTCGTTGACGGTACGCCCCTTGAAATACGTCTCGACGAGCACCTCCCGGTGGGCGGGCGTCAGGTCGTCGAGTGCGTCCGAGAGGGTCATCAGCCACAGCGCCTTGTCGATCTCGTCCTCCGCGGGGATGACCTCCAGCGGCGACGGGTCGACCTCCTGCGGCCGGGCCTGCCGGCTGCGGTGGCCGTCGATGACGATGCGCCGGGCGACCGTCACCAGCCAGGGGCGTACCGATCCGGTCGCTCTGTTGAGCTGACCGGCGTTCTTCCAGGCACGGATGAGCGTCTCCTGGACGACGTCCTCGGCGCGCTGCCGGTCTCCGGCGACCAGGCGCAGGACATATGCCAGAAGGGGTCCGGCGTGTTCGCGATAGAGCGCACGCATCAGCTCCTCATCGGGTTCCGAGGGCTGGGACATGCGATGTCGGGCCCTCGGTGCACGTTCATTGGCCACGACGGAATCCTTGCGCACGCCCACCTCCGGTGTCCGGGGGTTCCCCCAGTCGGTCGCTCCACAAGCCGTACGGACGCGAGCCGTTGGGTGTTCAAAGAGACGTGACAGATTTCTTCGAGATGACGTGACGAGCTGGACATGGGGTCACATTCCCACCCCGCGTTCTTTACATTTCCGCCACATCGGCAAGATCAAGCCAGGCCTTCCCTACGGTGGCGTAGGTAAACGGCATGTAATCGAAATCACTTCGACAGTGCGGTCGCAGAAGTCGCATTTAGGACAGGGAAATTGAGTGCACGGACCACTCAATTCCGTTTCATGCGCGGGAGAGTGCCGCGCGACGACGATGCCGGGCGACCCTTTCGCGGTTCCCGCAGACCTCACTGGAGCACCAACGCCTCCTGCGTCCCCGGGAGGTGTCGAGGTACACGATGGGGCAGTTGTCGCCTTCGCACTGGCGCAGGGCCGCGCGGGCGACGGGGTCGGTCAGCAGGTCCACGGCGTCCCGGGCGACGACCGCGAGCAGGGCGGCGCAGCCGGGCGGGCCGTCCAACCGCCGCAGGAGCTGGCCGTCTTCGCCGCGGACCGCGCGCGGGGCCGGGGGCGCGGTGCGGGCCAGGTCGTTGACGCGGGCGAGGGCGAGGTCGTACGTGGCGACGCCGGGTCTCGGCCGGCAGCGGACCAACCGGTCGATCTGGGCGCGCAGTTCACGGAAGGCGAGCAGCCAGCCGGTGTCCGCGTGGGTCAGGGCGGTGTCCGCCGGGACGAGTCCGGAGCCGGTGATCCAGGCGCGCAGTACGTCCACGGAGTCGAGCCGCTCCTCCGGGTGCGTGGTGGAGAGCAGGTCCAGACAGGCCCGCCCGGCGTCGAAGCGCAGCTCGTAGGGGGCCGTGGCCGTACCCAGTGCCATGTGCCTGTCACCGCCTAGGGGTTCACCCCGGTCGCGAGGGCTTGGGTGAGACGCCCGTGAGAGGGCCGGTAAACCGCTCCCTCTTACAGTGCCTGCCCGCTACGACGCCGGAAACCCCTCGCACACGCCTCGTCGCCACGGCCGCCCGAAGGAGATGCGCGTTCAGGCCACGCCGGGGCCGGAGGCCATGCTCCGATGGCCCCCGGGCCCAAGGCATCCCGCTCGGGCTGGGTGGCCGGGTCTGGCGTGTTCCCGCTCAACCCCCGGACGACATCACGCGTCCGCGTACTTCGTCTCCGCGCTGGGGTCCAGGGCCAGGCGGTAGCCCCGCTTGACCACCGTCTGGATCAGCTTCGGGGTGCCGAGGGCCGTGCGGAGGCGGGCCATGGCCGTTTCGACCGCGTGTTCGTCGCGGCCGGAGCCGGGGAGGGCGCGCAGGAGGTCCGCGCGGGCCACGACCCAGCCGGGGCGCCGGGAGAGGGCGCGCAGGAGGGACATGCCGGCGGGCGGGACCGGCTTGAGGTGGCCGTCGACCAGGACGGCGTGGCCCCGGATCTCCACGCGGTGCCCGGCGACGGGGAGGGAGCGGGCCCGCGCGGGGAGTTCCTGGCAGAGGAGCTGCACCAGGGGGCCGAGCCGGAAGCGCTCCGGCTGGATCGTGTCGATGCCGCGGGACTGCAGGGGCAGTGCGGTGACCGGGCCCACGCAGGCGGGCAGGACGTCGTGGCCGAGCGCCGCCAGGACCTCGTCGAGCAGCCCGCGCTCCTCCGCCCGGGAGAGGAGGGAGGCCGCTGCGGGGGCGCTGGTGAAGGTGACCGCGTCCAGGGCCCGGCCGACCGTCGCGTCCAGCAGGCGGTCGACCGGTGTGATGTCCTCCGGTGGCATCCAGCGGTACACGGGCACCCCGAGCACCTCGGCCCCGCCCGCCCGCAGCGCCTCCACGAAGCCGGGCAGCGGCTCACCGTGCAACTGGATCGCGATGCGCAGGCCGTCGACGCCCTCCTCCAGCAGCCGGTCCAGCACCTCCGCCATGGACTCCGACGACGGCGACCACTCCTCCGTCAGGCCGGCGGCCCGGACCGCGCCCTTGACCTTCGGCCCGCGCGCCATGATCCGTACGCCGCCCAGCCGTGCCAGCAACTCCTCGCCCAGCCCCCAGCCGTCGGCGGCTTCGACCCAGCCCCGGAAGCCGATCGCGGTCGTGGCCACGACGATGTCCGGCACCTGCTCGATGATCTCCTTCGTCGCGGCCAGCAGTTCGCTGTCGTCGGCGAGCGGCACGATCCTGAGGGCAGGGGCGTGCAGGACGGCGGCACCGCGTCGCTGCAGCAGCGCCCCGAGCTCATCGGCCCGGCGCGCGGCCGTCACACCCACGGTGAAACCCGCCAGGGGTCCGTGGTCCGGTCGCTGTTCTTCCTCGTACATGGCTCTCGTCCCGCACTCGAGTCGTCGTACTTATGGGTACGGCGTACCTACATGCCGATCGAGCCTGTCAACGGCTCGTGACAGGCCAGGATCGGCTTGATGACGACGGTGTTACGTCACACCCTGGCGTAGCTGAGCTGCGGCTCCGCCTCCGAGGTCGCCGTCGTGGCGGGTACCCGGGGGGTCGTGCGGCGAAGGTATACGGCCCAGGTGACCAGGAAGCAGACCGCGTAGAAGGCGAGGAAGGCGACGAAGGCGCCGGTGCCGGAGCCGTAGGAGAGGAAGGACTGGCGGAAGGCGAGGTTGATGCCGACGCCGCCGAGCGCGCCCACCGCGCCGATGAGCCCCATGGAGGCGCCGGAGAGGCGACGCCCGTGGGCAGCGGCCGCTTCACCCTTCAGCCCCTTGGCGAGGGCCTTGTTCTGGAAGATGCCCGGGATCATCTTGAACGTCGAGCCGTTGCCGATGCCGGTGAGCACGAACAGCACCACGAACGCGACGGTGAACAGCGCCAGCGACTTCTCCATGCTCGCGGAGATGAGGACGGCGGTCGCCGCGCCCATGGCGACGTAGTTCCACAGGGTGATCTTCGCGCCGCCGTACTTGTCGGCCATCCAGCCGCCCAGGGGACGGATCAGCGAGCCGAGGAGCGGACCGATGAAGGTGACGTACGCGGCCTCCAGCGGGGTGCGTCCGAACTGGTTCGTCAGGACCTGCCCGAAGGCGAAGCTGTATCCGATGAACGACCCGAAGGTGCCGATGTAGAGGAACGACATGATCCAGGTGTGCGGGTCCCGCGCGGCGTCCTTGGCGGCGCCGGTGTCGTTCTTCACGTTCTCGATGTTGTCCATGAAGAGCGCGGCCAGGACGGCGGCGACGACGATCAGCGGGATGTAGATCCCGAGCAGCACGCGCGGGCCGCCGCTCGCGCCGATGATCGCGAGCGCGGCGAGCTGGATCACCGGTACGCCGATGTTTCCGCCGCCCGCGTTCAGGCCGAGGGCCCAGCCCTTCTTCCGCAGCGGGAAGAAGGCGTTGATGTTGGTCATGGAGGAAGCGAAGTTGCCGCCGCCGATGCCGGCCAGCAGACCGACGAGGAGGAAGGTGGCGAAGGAGGTCCCCGGCTCCATCACGGCGAACGCGGCGACGGTCGGGACCAGCAGGAGGCTCGCGGAGATGATCGTCCAGTTCCGTCCGCCGAAGATCGCCACGGCGAAGGTGTAGGGGACGCGGACGACCGCGCCGACCAGCGTGACCATCGAGGTCAGCATGAACTTGTCGGCCGGGGTGAGCCCGTACTCCGGGCCCATGAACAGCACCAGCACGGACCACAGGGTCCAGATCGAGAAGCCGATGTGCTCGGACAGCACGGAGAAGAAGAGGTTCCTCCGAGCGACCTTCTCCCCGGTCTCCTTCCAGAACGTCTCGTTCTCCGGGTCCCAGTGCCGGATCCAGCGTCCGCCCTTGCTCGGGGGTGCGGGTGCTGTGCCAGGACCTGTCATGACGCCTCCACTGTGCTCCGGGCTCGGTCGTACTTCGAGTGACTGACCCCGAAGGTAGGGAGGACGCGTTTCCTGCCTGTGGCACCGCGGGTGTCCGCGAGGGAACTTTGCTCTCACCCCCGGCTCGGGCGGGATGAGAGGTTCCGGCAGGTTTCGCTCAGGGCTGCGGGGGCTGCCAGTGCGGGTTCTGCTGCTGGGAGTGGGGCTGGTTGTACGGCTGGCCGTACGGGCCCGGGGGCTGCGCTCCGTAGGGGCCGGGGGCGGGCTGACCCTGGTACGGGCCCGGCGCGGGCCGGCCGGGGTAGGGGCCGGCGGCGGGCGGACCACCGTAGGCGCCCGGGGCGGGCTGACCGCCGTAGGGGCCCGGGGCGGGCTGACCGCCGTACGGTGCCGGTGCCGGTGCCGGGGGCTGCTGCGCGTACGGGCCCGAGGGCTGCTGCCCGTAGGGTCCGCCCGCGAACGGATTGCCCTGCCCGGGCAGCTGGGCCCCCGGCGGCAGATACCGCGTCCGGCCGTTCTCGTCCGTCACCGGCAGGAAGCCGGCCGCCTGCAACCGGGCCGCGAACTTGGCGTTGCGCTTGCGTGTCACCACGAGGCCGATCCCGAGGGCCGCCATGAGCAGCAGCCACACGACTCCGGCCACGACGAAGCCGGCGGACCCGCCTCCGATACGGAAGCCGAGGATCGCGCAGCCGACGGTGCCGCCCAGAGCCCCATACCCCATGCGCTTCTCGGCGTGCTTGCCGGTGAGGTCGAAGTTGATGCGGGCCTTGAGGAGTTCGAACGCGTGCGGCACGACGGGCGGCAGGGAGACCCCGTCGGCCGCGTCGGGGTACTGCGCCCAGTTCTGCCCGGCCCGGCCCCGGGCCTGCGGGCTGGGGTCGGGAAGGATCAGCATGGTGAGCGCGCCGCCGCGGCCGCTGCTCTGACGGACGTCGGCGTACTCGTAGCCGAACTGCTGGGCGACGAAGGCCAGCCGGGCGAGCTTCTTCACGGACGCCATCGGGCTGGTGAGCTCGACGGGTTCCCCGCTCGCCATCAGCCGCAGCATCTTCTGCATCTGCCGCTTACTCATCCCCACCGCTTCCGCCGGCCACTTTGTTCACAAGCGCAACCCGGGCAGTTTTCCACACCGGGAAGGCCGGGACGAACGGGCCCGATATCCTCTGGCGGACCCGACAGGGGAGAGGGAGAGGCCATGTCCGCTGAGTCGGGGGCCGGGCAGCCCGAGGCGCGGCGCTCCACCGCCGGGAACTTCGCCTTCGGAGCGGGTGCGTTCCTCACGCTGGCGACTGCAACCCTCGGCGCGTTCGCGGCCGTGGCCCTGCTGGGCAGAACCGTGGACCCCGGCCCGCTGTCCGGCGTGGCGCCCGGCCACGGGCACCACGCCCTGGTGGTGGGCGGCATCGCGGTCGGCGGGCTGGGGTGAATCCTCCCGGCCCAGCTCACCACGGTCGTCGCGGTCTTCGCGATCGGGTTCGGCTGGGTGCCGCCCGCGCTGGTGCCCTGGGAGCGGTTCGGGCCGGGCGATGGGTTCGGGAAGCTCAAGCCGTCCGCGTCACGCCGGGCGAAGTGACTGGGCCGGCGCTCCCGGACGGTGCAACCCGTCACGACGGGTCCCTGTCCGGGCGCCGGCCCTCGGGCGTGATCAGCCGCCGTGCGCCGCGCGCCTCCGCCCCCCGCGAGCCCTCACACTCGGCTCCTTCGTCGGCCACAACCGCGGCTTCTGCTTCGCCGCCAGGTCCTCAGCCCAGCCGAACGCCAGGACGCAGCAGCCGATCAGGGCCCAGACCAGGAGCAGCACCGGCCACACGCTCTCCAGCAGGCCGGGCACGTTCTGCTCCAGCAGGGGGAAGCCCCACAGGCGGTCCCACAGGGTCGCGGCGATCAGGATGCAGGTGTTGTGCCACAGGTAGATGGTCACGGCCCGGGAGTTGAGCAGGGTGATCGTCCCCGCGAAGGGGCGCAGCCGGCGCGGCCACTCCGTCCAAGAAGGGCTGAGGTGCAGCAGCAGGAACACCGTGCCGAACGACCACAGGGCCTGGGCCAGCGGCATGCTGTCCAGGTCGTTTCCGGTGCCGAAGTCGTGGTGCAGGGCGTACCAGAGACCGGCCAGGGCGATGACGGGGGCGACGGACGGCACGATGTAGCGCGGCAGCCGCCGCAGGATGCCCTCCTGGTGGGCCATGCCGAGGATCCAGCAGGCGCCGAAGGTGGAGAAGTCCGTGAGCGCCGAGGGGATCCGCTCGCCGGGCAGCGTGAGCCAGCCCTGCTCGAAGGCGACGGCCAGGGCGATCGGCGCGAGGATCGTGACGACCGGCAGGGCGCGCAGGGCCTTCAGCAGCAGCGGGGACAGCAGGACGTACCAGAGGTAGGCGCGGATGTACCACAGGGGGCCGGCGAGGTCCGCCGCCCAGTTCTCGCCGATGAAGCCGTGGATGCCGGGCAGGCCCTCCGCGTACGGCGGGTCGCTGAGCGGGACGATCCAGAAGGTGAGGTGGAGCAGCCACCAGCCGGGGTGCCCGTCCGCGTCCGGACCCCACCCCTGCAGGACCATGCCGGTGACGCCGACGACGCCCAGCAGCCACAGCGGGGGCAGCAGCCGGCGCAGCCGGCCGCGGATCACCTGCACGGCCGGGCGCTTCAGCGAGCGGGCCATGAGGCTCCCGGCGAGCGCGAACATCACGCCCATGGACGGGAACAGCAGCGGCAGCCAGGCCCAGCCCGTCAGGTGGTACAGCACGACGCGGAACAGCGCGAGGGCGCGCAGCAGGTCGAAGTACCGGTCGCGGCCGGGCTGCTTCGAGGAGGTCCGCTCCTGAGGAGCCGCCTCGGCCGCGGTGGTCACCTGCGTGGTCATCCGACCGGCCTCTTCTCCGTCATCTGCTGGGGCGTGCCGGTTCCGGACCCGGGCAGGCCCACCGCGCCCGTGCGCCGCAGCTTCTGCCAGCGCAGCCGGCCGCCGGTGAGGGCGGTGATCCAGGACTGGAGCAGGACGACGTACATCAGCTGGCGGTAGAGGAGCTGCTGGAGCGGGAGGGAGATCAGGTGGGTCATGCGTTCCTTGTCGAGGTGGAACGCGTAGGCCGCGCACACGCCCTGCACCGCGAGGACGCCGAGCCAGGCGCCGATGGTCTTCTCGGTGGGGCCGAACACCAGCCCGTACAGCAGGAACACGTCGATCAGGGGGGCCAGCAGCGGTGCCACGACCATGAACATGGACACCAGCGGCATGCCAACCCGGCCGAAGCGGCCCGAGGGTCCCCGTTCGAAGACGGACCGGCGGTGCTTCCAGATGGCCTGCATGGTGCCGTACGACCAGCGGTAGCGCTGGGACCACAGCTGCTGGACGGACTCGGGGGCCTCGGTCCAGGCCACGGCCTTCTCGGCGTACACCACGTGCCAGCCGTCGCGGTGCATGGCCATGGTGATGTCGGTGTCCTCGGCGAGCGTGTCGTCGCTCATGCCTCCGACGCGTTCCAGTGCGCTGCGCCGGAACGCCCCGACCGCGCCGGGGATGGTGGGCATGCAGCGCAGCACGTCGTACATGCGGCGGTCGAGGTTGAAGCCCATCACGTACTCGATGTGCTGCCACGCGCCGATGAGCGAGTCCCGGTTGCCGACCTTGGCGTTGCCCGCGACGGCGCCGACGCGCGGGTCGCCGAAGGGCTGGACGAGTTCGCGGACGGTGGTCGGCTCGAAGACGGTGTCGCCGTCCATCATCACGATCAGGTCGTACTTGGCGTTGGCGATGCCCCGGTTGAGGGCGGCGGGCTTGCCGGCGTTGAGCTGGCGGACGACCCGCACACCGGGCAGGCCCAGGTTCTCGACGATACGGGCGGTGCCGTCGCTGGAACCGTCGTCGATGACCAGCACCTCGATGGGGTGGTCGCTGGCGACGAGCGAACGGACCGTCTGCTCGATGCACTTGGCCTCGTTGTAGGCGGGCACGAGGACGGACACCGGTTCCGTGACGGGTTCGCCCCAGCTGAACCCGCGGCGCCGGACCCGGCGGGCGTGCGCCACGGAGAGGATCAGCATCAGCCCGAGACGCCCGAAGACCAGCACACCGACGACAGCGAGGCCGGCGACGAGAACCCCGGTCACCTTCTCGGAGGCCTGCACCAGGAAGACCCACGCCTCGCCCTTCAGCGACTCCAGCCCGGCGACGCGGGTGTGCGCGCTCGGTGCGTCCAGTGCGCCGGTGAGGGTGTGGAAGCGGTAGCCCTTGTCCTGCAGCCCCGAGATGTAGTCGTCGAGGGCGGCCACGGTCTGGGAGCGGTCACCGCCGGAGTCGTGCATCAGCACGATGGCGCCCTTGCCGTCCTTCGGCGTGGCATTGCTGATGATCTTCTTGACCCCGGGCCGGCGCCAGTCCTCACTGTCGGTGTTGTTGACGATGGTGATGTAGCCCTTGCTGCCGATGTACTCGGCGACCGGCCAGGTGTTGTTGTCCATGTTGTGGGCGAACGACGAGTAGGGCGGGCGGAACAGCGAGGTGCGGATACCGGCCGCCCCGGCCAGCGCGAGCTGGTTCTGGGACAGCTCCCAGTCGACGCGGCTCTTGGTCTGCAGCGACAGGTCCGGGTGGTTGAAGGTGTGCAGGCCGATCTCGTGGCCCTCGTCGACCATGCGCTGGACGAGGTCCGGGTGACGGGAGGCCATGGTGCCGGTGATGAAGAAGACGGCCCGGGCGTCGTACTTCTTCAGGACGTCGAGGACCTTGGGCGTCCACATCGGGTCGGGGCCGTCGTCGAAGGTCAGGACCAGTTCGCCGTCCGGGAGGTCCAGAGCGGTGGGCTTCCCGCCCCGGGTGTCGATGACGGGCCCGCCCTTCAGGATGTCCTTCGGGACGCGGTCGTTCGCCGCGGGCGGGCCGACACGGTGGTCGGCGAGGATCTCGCTGTGCACGTAGCCGCGCAGCATGAGCATCGCGCCGAGCGCGACGAGCACGAGCAGGGGCAGCAACAGACGCATGGGCAGGCGCCGGCGCCTGAAGCCGTCACGGGCTCGCGACGCGGGCCCGGAACGGCGAGTACGGGATGCCATGGGTGGTGGTACTCCGGGGTGGTGCGGGATGGGGTGATACGGGGACGGAGGCGGGCGGGCGGACGGTGAGGTGGGCCGGGCCCGGCCGGTCGGGGACGTCTCGGCTGCGCGGGGTGGGGCGCACTCCGCGGCGTCCTGAGGTCCCGCTGCGGGAGCGGGACGAGTGGGTGGAGCGGATGGATCGGGTGGAGCGGATGGAGCGGGTGATCGCGAAATGGGCTGCTCCGCTCCGGAGAGCTCGGGGTTCCCTCCCCGCCGGCCGGACCGGTGCGGGAGCGGCGCCCCGCCGAAAGGGCCGGTGGAGCGGCGCCCCGCCAGAAAGGCCGGTGGAGCGGCGCCCGGGCGGTGGGCGCCGCTTCCGCGGGCACGGCCTAGGCGGCGGCCGGTGTCTCCGCGACGGGCTGCGGCTCGGCCGGGCCCTCGGCGACGGGCTGCGGCTCGGCCGGGCCCTCGGCGACGGTGCCGCCGTCGCCGCCGGTGCCCGTCGTCTCGGTGGGCGTGGCCGTGGGCTCGACCGTCGGGGTCGGGTCGGTGGCCGGTGTGCTCGGCGGGTCCGCCGGTTTGGTGGGGGCCGGGACGGTGGCCTTGCCGCCCGGTGCCGGGGCGGTCCGGGTCGCGCTCGGCGAGGGCTCGGCGGATGTGCCGGGACGGCCGGGGGCGGCGGTGGCCTCGGGTGCGGCGGCGCTGGGGCCGGGCGCGGGTGCCGTGGCCTGGCCGGTCGTCGGCGTGCTGCCCGGCGCGGTGGCGCCGGTGTCCGTGGCGGGTGCCGACTCGGCGGGCAGCGACGGGGTGTCGACCTGCCCGGCCGGCGGGTTGTCGTCCTTGGTCGGCACGGGCAGCCAGGGAGCGTTGGAGTTGCCCGACAGCAGCGTGGCCACGATGACTACGGCGTAGGCCCCGCAGGCCAGGGCTACGGCCATGCCGATCCGGCGGTAGCGGCGGCTGCGGCGGCCGGACTCGTCGACGAAGACGGGCCGGTCGGCGGCGGCCTCGGCGCCCGGGCCCTCCTTGACCTGCCGCAGGAAGCCGTCGCCGAGCTGCACGGCGTCGAGCTGGACGGTGACCTCGTGTGGGTCGTGGGTCTGCCCGTCGGCGGCAGGGGTGTCCTCCGACGGGTCGGCTCCGGCTTCCTCCTGCTCCTGCCAGGGGTCGCGGACCGAGGTCCCGTTCGCCGGCTGCGGGGCGAGCGAGTCGGCCTCGCCCTCGCTCTGGCGGGGAATGCCGCGCAGTATCTCCGTCCCGGCGGGCAGCCGGTGGCCGGTCGTGCGGACATCGCGGTCGGGGAAGACCTGAGTGGCTCTCCCGTCCCGGGCTCCGCTGTCCGACGGGAGTTCCCCGGTAGCCATAACGGCCTCGGGCCACTCTGGTTGGGCGTCTTCTCGCCACTGTTTCACGCTCACGCACTTCCCCCCACGGGATGGTTCAGGTGCGCTTGCCGACCTGAGCACCCGCCGTCGGATCGGGCCCCCACCCGTCCGAGCGCCCCCTCTTACCACACCGTGCTCAGGCGTCGAATGTAGCGCACGCGCAGGTTTCGTGTGGGCGCCGTGTCGAATCGTGTCAACCGTGAGACGCCATGAGGACATCGTCTCCGGCCGGGAGCCAGGCACCCCGGGGCCTGCGCAACCAGCCCGTTTCCGCGGCCAGCCGGGCCGCCGCCCGGCGCAACGCGTCGAACGCGGGATGGGTCAGGCCCTTGCGCCACACCAGGGAGACGGGGGCCAGCGGAACCGGGTCGACCAGGGGCCGCACCACCATCGACGGGAGCGCCGGGAACTCCACGACGGCCAGGACCGGGTTGCGCGTTCTGGCCATGATCCGCTGGAACTCCTCATCCCCGACGGCCAGCGGCGCGGGTGGCGCGATATCGATGCCCCGTCCTTCGAACAGCAGCCGTGCGAGACCGGTCCACTCCGGTGTACGCGGGTTGCCGGCGCCGGCGTAGACGCTCTCGCCGGCCAGCTCGGCGAGCGGCACAGCGTCCCACGCGGCCAGCCGGTGATCGTCCGGCAGCACGATCGCCATCGGCTCCAACCGCACGGGCTGGTGGTCGAGCCCGGACCGCAGCGCCGGGTCCAGCCCGGCGAACCGTCCGAACGACGCGTCCAGCCGGCCGGCGAGCAGTTCTCCGGCGGCTCCCGTCAGGCCGCTCTCGTAGCGGGCCATCAGTTCGTGGCGGGGGGCGAGTTCACGCGCCTCGTGCAGCACCCGGCGCGGTGTGACCAGGCCCGGGGAGTTGAGGTCGACCAGCAGCGGCCTCGCCTGGCCGAAGGCGGCGAGCAGTTCCTCCTGCGCCTGGAGCACCCGGCGGGCGTACGGCAGCAGCCGCTCCCCGTCGGGGGTGAGCGTCACCTGCCGGGTGGTCCGCACGAACAACTCGGCACCGAGCTCCCGCTCCAGTCGCCGCACGTCCCGGCTGAGCGCCTGCTGAGCCACGTGCAACCGCACCGCGGCACGCGTGAAGTGCAACTCCTCGGCGACGGCGACGAAGCCGCGCAGCAGACGGTGATCGAGGTGCCCGGACATGCCGCGAACCTACAGCGGCCGGAGCGCGGGGGTGCGCGGCCCTCCCGGACTCAGGGGCCGGTGCCCTTCAGGGACGTCCCGGCCTCGCCCGTGCGGGCGTCCGGGTCCTTCGGGCCCTCCGCGTTCTTCCGGCCCTCCGCACCCGCTTCCGGCGGAGCCTGCCCCACCCGGTGCCGGGGTACCGACCGCATCGGCGGTCTGGTCAGGGTGATCTGGCGGACGACCTGCTGGAAGCAGGCCAGGGCGGCGAGGCCGGGCAGGGCGGCCGCCGCGGTGCCGAGGATCGTCCGCGGCGCCTGGACGACGCACAGCAGCACGGCGATGGAGGAGAAGACCAGGACCACGCACCAGGAGTGCACGGCACGGCGCTGGTGCAGCGCGGCACGCAGGACGGACAGGGAGCCCACCAACCAGGGCCCGTACACCAGCAGCGGCCACCAGGTGCGCAGGCCCCGAGCCGCGGGGGACACGGCGACCAGCCGCAGGGGGTCGTAGGCGACGATGCCGCTGAGGAGGCTCACCGCGGAGGCGATGACGGCCGCCAGGGCGGCGACGAGGAAGCTGGTGGTGCGGAGCAGGCCGTGGGCTTTGCGGGCCCGGACCTTGCGGTGCCGCCGGGGCAGCTCCCGTACGGGCGGCAGTTCCTCGGTGATGTCCTGGAGCCGTCGCATATGGATGCCCGGGGCGGCGGCCGGTGCCGGATCCGCGGCGGGGACCGGGTCCTCGTCCCGGGGTGCGGGAATCCTCGCCGCCTGCTCCCCGAGGGCCTCCTCCAGGATGAACGCCAGTTCCTCGGCGGGGTCCCAGGTCGGGTCCGGTGGTGTGAGGGGGGTGATGAAATCGCGGGCCGGAGCCCGATGCCGGCCGGTGCCCTCTACTTTGTCGTACATGGCGGGACCCCGACTATTCCGCGAGCGCGAAAGCGGGCCAATCCGTGGCACTGATCCACCGTCGGGCGAGATCCTTTTCCAGTGCGCTCATGCGGTCGATGAAATCGCGCAGAACCGGCTCGGTCACCTGCAGCGCGACCGGGCAACCCCCTTTGGTGAGCGTCCCGTTGACAGTCGCCGACGAGTGCGCTGGAGCGGGAATGTAGGTGTACGGGCCGAGCGTTACCGCCCAGCCGTCTTTCCTGGTCGCCTCGGTCATGTACCGACTAACCGTCGGCCCACTTCGGCGGATGCGCGGCAAACGAGTGAAGGATTTTCCCGAATGAACATCTTTTCCATGCGCCATGAGGAGCATTAGGAATCTCCATATCCCTGTATGAAGAACAAGGAGCGAACGTTTTCCGCCACGCTCTTCCGGCCTCCCCGTCGCGGATCCACAACCCAGGTGCGTGACTGCGCACGGAACAGGTGTTGGACCGCTTGATCGTCCCCGGGCGACGGTGGACGCATGCCGCAACTCTCCCCGTACCGCCGCCTGTTCCGCCTGCCCGGCACCCGCGCGTTCACCGCCGGGAACCTCATCGCCCGGCTGCCGATGGGCATGTTCAGCGTCAGCGCGGTCGTGATGATCGCCGGGAGCCGGGGTTCGTACGCCCTTGCCGGGGCCGTCACGGCGACGGGGCTCGCGGCGACCGCTCTGGTCGCACCGTGGATCGCCCGGCTCGTCGACCGGCACGGCCAAGCCCGGGTGGCCCTGCCCGCCACGATGATCGCCGTCCTCGGCTCGCTCTGTCTGCTGCTGTGCGTGCACCACGACGCCCCGGACTGGACGCTGTTCGCCTCCTACGCCGCCACCGCCACCACGCCGAACACCGGCGGCATGTCCCGGGCCCGCTGGGCGCATCTGCTGGCCGGCGATCCGGAGGCGCTGCACACCGCCAACTCCTTCGAGCAGGCGGCGGACGAACTGTGCTTCATGCTGGGCCCGGTGCTCGCGGCCTTCCTGTGCGGGGCGTTCTTCCCCGAGGCGGGCACGCTCGTGGGCTCGGTGCTGCTGCTGACCGGCATGGTCCTGTTCACGACCCGGCGCGCGACGGAGCCCCCGGTGCGCGCACACATACCCGGCAAGGCGCCCCTGCGCGCCCCCGGCATCCCCCCGCTGCTCGCGGTCTGCCTGGCGATGGGCGCCGTCTTCGGCGCTACGGAGGTCGTCACGCTGGCGTTCGCCGACGCGCAGGGGCGGCAGTCGGCGGCCGGTGTCGTGCTCGCGCTCCAGGCCGCGGGCTCCTGCGGGGCGGGCCTGCTGTACGGCGCCGTGAAGCCCGCCGGTCCGGCCGCGGCGCGGCTGCCCTGGTGCGTGGCGGCGATGGCCGGGCTGCTGGCCCTGCCGCTGCTCGCCGCGGCCCTCACCGGTTCGCTCCTCGCCCTGGCGGCGGCGCTGCTGGTCGCCGGGATGGCGACGGCCCCGACGATGGTCACCACCATGACGCTGGTCCAGGAGCGCACCCCCGAGGGCCGGCTGAACGAGGGCATGACCCTCGCGGTGACCGGACTGCTCGGCGGCATCGCCTGCGGCAGTGCGATCGGCGGCTGGACGGTGGAGCACCTCTCGCCGACGGCCGGCTACGTGGTCCCGGTGACGGCGGCGTCCGTGGCCCTGGCATTGTCCCTGCGCCGCGCTTCGAATCGCTTCACCGTTATCCCCACGCACCATTGACGCCCTCAGGTCCCCCGCATACGTTCGATCGTCGAAGCGCTTCGACGTCATGCGCCGGGAGAGTAGGGACCCCCACATGAAGTTCACCGACGGCTACTGGCTCCTGCGCGAGGGCGTCACCGCGGCCCACCCGGCCCAGGCCCTCGACGTCACCGAGTCGGACGGCGCCCTGGAGATCCACGCGCCGACGCGGACCGTCCGCTCGCGCGGCGACCTGATGACCGGCCCGGTCCTCACGGTCAAGGTGCACACCCCCATGCCCGGCGTCATCGGCCTGACCCTGACGCACTTCACCGGCGGCGAGCCCCTCGGCCCCGAGTTCGAGCTCATGGCGTCGGACACCACCGCGGAGATCTCGTACGACGACGAGCACGCGACCCTGACCTCCGGCGACCTGTCGGTCCGGCTGGCCCGGGGCGGGCCGTGGCACGTCGAGTTCCTCGCGCACGGCCGTACGCTCACCAGCAGCGGCCACAAGAACGCGGGCATCATGCGGGACGCCTCGGGCGCCCACCACCTGCGCGAGCAGCTGGTCCTGAACGTCGGCACGTCCGTCTACGGCCTCGGTGAGCGCTTCGGTCCGCTGGTGAAGAACGGCCAGGTCGTCGACATCTGGCAGGCCGACGGCGGCACGTGCAGCGAACAGGCCTACAAGAACGTGCCGTTCTACCTCACCGACGCGGGCTACGGCGTCTTCGTCGACCACCCGGGCAAGGTGTCCTTCGAGGTCGCCTCGGAGGTGGTCTCCCGGGTGCAGTTCAGCGCGGAGACGCAGGAGCTGACGTACTACGTCGTCCACGGCCCCACCCCGAAGGAGATCCTGCGCAGGTACACGGCCCTGACCGGCCGCCCGGCCCTGCCGCCCGCCTGGTCGTTCGGCCTGTGGCTGTCGACGTCCTTCACCACCTCCTACGACGAGGAGACGGTGACGTCCTTCATCGACGGCATGCGGGAGCGTGAACTGCCGCTGTCCGTCTTCCACTTCGACTGCTTCTGGATGCGCGAGTTCAACTGGTGCGACTTCCGGTGGGATCCCCGCGTCTTTCCCGACCCGGAGGGCATGCTGGCCCGGCTGAGCGCCCGTGACCTGCGGGTCTCCGTCTGGATCAATCCGTACATCGCCCAGCGCTCCCCGCTGTTCGCCGAGGGCAAGGCGCTCGGGCACCTGCTGAGGCGGCCGGACGGCAGCGTCTGGCAGTGGGACATGTGGCAGCCCGGCATGGCCCTGGTCGACTTCACCTCCCCGGCCGCCCGCGACTGGTACGCCGCCAAGCTGGAGGCGCTGCTCGGGCAGGGCGTCGACTGCTTCAAGACCGACTTCGGCGAACGGGTGCCGCTCGACGTGGTCTGGTCCGACGGCTCGGACCCCGAGCGGATGCACAACTACTACACGTACCTGTACAACCGCACGGTCTTCGAGGTGCTGCGCAAGCACCGGGGCGAGCAGGAGGCCGTCCTCTTCGCACGGTCGGCGACGGCGGGGAGCCAACAGTTCCCCGTGCACTGGGGCGGCGACTGCGAGGCGACGTACGAGTCGATGGCGGAGTCGCTGCGCGGCGGCCTGTCGCTGGGCCTGTCGGGATTCGGCTTCTGGAGCCATGACATCGGCGGCTTCGAGGGCACCCCGACCCCGGCCCTGTTCAAGCGCTGGCTGGCCTTCGGACTGCTCTCCTCGCACAGCCGCCTGCACGGCAGCAGCTCCTACCGGGTCCCCTGGCAGTTCGACGAGGAGTCGGTGGACGTGGCCCGCCACTTCACCCGGCTGAAGCTCCGCCTCATGCCCTACCTGTACGAGACGGCCCGCGCGGCCCACTCCGAAGGCCTGCCCATGATGCGGGCCATGGTGCTGGAGTTCCCCGACGACCCGGGGTGCGCGCACCTGGAACGGCAGTACATGCTCGGCCCGGACCTGCTGGTCGCCCCGGTGTTCAGCGACGAGGGCGACGTCACGTACTACGTCCCCGAGGGCACCTGGACCCACTTCCTGACCGGCGAGACGGTGACCGGCCCGCGCTGGGTGCGCGAACGCCACGGCTTCCTGAGCGCGCCGCTGCTGGTGCGGCCCGGCGCGGTGATCCCGGTCGGCGCGCGGGACGACCGCCCGGACTACGACCACGCCGACGGGGTGACGCTGCGGGCGTACGGCCTGCGGCCCGGCGACGAGGTGACGGTGCCGGTCGGGGACGTGACCTTCACGGTCGTCCGCGAAGGGAACACCCTGCGGGCGACGCGCGGCGCCCCGGCGGCCGCCTGGAGCCTGGCGGCCGGCGGCCACGAGGTCCAGGCCCCGCCCGGCACGGGGCGTATCGCGCTGGAGCTCGGCTGATGGTCAGGATCACGGACGTGGCACGACTGGCCGGGGTCTCCCCCAGCACCGTCTCCTACGCGCTGAGCGGCAAGCGCCCGATCTCCGACGCGACCCGGCGGCGTGTCGAGGCGGCCGTCCGCGACCTGGGCTACCGCCCCCACGCGGGCGCCCGCGGCCCGGCCGGCGGCAAGCAGAACGTCCTGGCCCTGGCGGCGCCGCTCCGCCCCGGCGTGCACACTCCGGTGGTCATGCGGCTGGCGGTGTCGGTGGTGACGACGGCCCGCGCGCACGACCACGACGTCCTGCTCCTCACCCAGGAGGAGGCCGAGGAGGGCCTGAACCGCGCCCTGGGCACGGCGTCGGTGGACGGGCTGCTGCTGACGGACGTCGGACTCCACGACCCCCGTCTCCCCCGGCTCCGCTTCCTGGACAGCCCGTCGGTCCTGATCGGTGTCCCGGCGGACCCGCGCGGCCTGACCTGCGTGGACCTCGACTTCAGGGCGGCGGGCGAGGTCTGTGTGAACCACCTGGCGGGGCTGGGTCACCGCACGGTCGCCCTGGTCGGTTCACCCCCGGAGGTCTACCTCCGCAGAACGGCCTACGCCCACCACCTCATGCAGGGCTTCACCGCGGCAGCCGCCCGGCACGGCCTCACCACGTCCGTCCACCCGGGCGACCCCGACCCCGCCACGGCCCCCCGGCTCGCCGAACGGCTGCTCCGCGAGCATCCCGCCCTCACTGCCGTGGTCATCCACAACGAACCTCTTCTGGCCCCCCTGATCACCGCCTTCGAGCACCTCGGCCTGCGGGTCCCCGCCGACCTCTCCGTCACCGCGGTCTGCCCCGACGACCTGGCGGCGACGCCCCGCGTCCCGGTCACCTCGGTGACCCTGCCGGCCGACGAACTGGGCGCCCACGCGGTGGACCTCCTGATACGGAAGCTGCACGGCGCCCCCGTACCGGAGACGACGCTCCTTGCGCCCCGGCTGACGGAACGGGCGAGCACGTCACACCGGATGCCGGCCTAGGAGCGCGGCCTCCAGCAGCTCCCCCGTCATCTCGATGACCACGGCGTTCTTCCGCATGCTCAGGGGCGAATCCAGAACTGGAGGTCGCCGTCAGGGTCGAAACGCAGTCGGTGATCCCCGACATCGTGGGGTTCCAGAACGGCCCGGACCAGTTCAAGGTCCAGCGGCACGGGGACGTCGGCGCCCGCGGCGAACTTGTAAACCGACGGACTGTAACCCATGAAATCTCCTCGACGACCCATGACAAAGGCCCCGCCGCTCAAAAGCGGCGGGGCCTTCGCCCACATGGGATGAGTGGAGATGGCGGGAATCGAACCCGCGTCCAACGGTGCAGAATCAGGGCTTCTCCGTGTGCAGTTCGCTGCGATTTTCTCGGCCCCGGCGATCACGCGAACAAGTCGCCGACGAGCCCAGTCACTGTTTGATTTCCCATCGAACCCCGTGACCGGGCTCGATGGTTTAGTTCCCTAGCTTATGCCAGGATCCGGGTCGGGAACACTCCCGGGCTGACACCCATTTAGGGTCCTTCAGTCACTGCTTATCAGGCAGCGAGGGCGAAGGACTGGGAATCGCGCTTGGTATTGGCGATTATTTTTTGCGACATATGGTTTACGAGATCATTGCCGCTTCCTCGACACGCTTCCCCTGCTTCGACAGCCGCTGTCGAAACCGATCATCCCCATGTTGTGTTGACAATCCCCTCCGGAGAGAGGCGCGCACCCGCTGTGGGGTGCAGACACCATCCTACGTGACCAACGCGGGTCGGTGCCAGCGTATTCCCTACGCCCCGCGCTGCCTCCGCTTCACCGCAGCGATCGCGCGGTCGGTCTCCCGGCGGTCCTGCTTCTCCCGCAGCGCCTGACGCTTGTCGTACTCCTTCTTGCCCTTCGCCAGCGCGATCTCGACCTTGGCCCGGCCGTCCTTGAAGTACAGCGCGAGCGGCACGATGGTGTGGCCCGTCTCCCCTGTCTTCGACTCCAGCTTGTCGATCTCGGCGCGGTGCAGCAGCAGCTTCCGCTTGCGCCGGGCGCTGTGGTTGGTCCACGTGCCCTGGCTGTACTCCGGCACGTGCACGTTGTGCAGCCACGCCTCGTTCCCGTCGAGCTGCACGAAGCCGTCGACCAGCGACGCCCGTCCCTGGCGCAGGGACTTCACCTCGGTCCCGGTGAGGACCAGGCCGGCCTCGTAGGTGTCGATGATGAGGTAGTCGTGCCGCGCCTTCTTGTTCTGCGCGATCAGCTTGCGCCCTTTTTCCTTAGCCATAGTGCCGACCATTTTCGCACTACGGAGGGGCCCTGCGGAAAGTCGATTACGAGGGGCTCGCGAGGCCGCGCAGTACGGCCTGGGCCCGAGGGAGGGCGTCCTCGCCGGTCTCCAGGTCGGGCGTGATGCCCCGGCCGTCCACCCCGCGGCCGGAGGGGGTGCGGTAGTGCCCGACGGTCAGCTCCGCGACGGAGCCGTCGGGCAGCCGGCTCGGCATCTGGACCGAGCCCTTGCCGAAGGTGCGGGCGCCCACCACGAGCGCCCGCCCGCGGTCCTGTACGGCGCCGGTGAGGAGCTCGGCCGCGCTCATCGTCCCACCGTCGACGAGCGTGACCAGGGGTCTCGTGGTGTCCCCGCCGGGCTCGGCGTGCAGGGCGCGCTGCTCGCCGTCGACGTCGTAGGTGGCGACCAGGCCGCCGTCGAGGAAGGCGGAGGCGGCGGTCACGGCCTCGCCGACCAGACCACCGGAGTTGCCGCGCAGGTCGAGGACGATTCCGGCGCCGGGCGGGGACTGCCGTACGGCTTCGCGGACCTGGTGGCCGGAGTCCTTGGTGAAGGTGGCGACCTTGATCACGGTCACCCGGCCGTCGAGTTCCCGCACGGTCACCGAGTCCGTGGACAGCTGGGCCCGGCGCAGGGTTTCGGTCCACGCGCGGGTGCCGCGCTCCAGGCCGAGGCGGACGGCGGTGCCGGCGGGGGCGTCGGTGGCGTCCCCGCGCAGTAAGGAGACGACCTCCGTGACGGGACGGCCGTCGGTCCTCTCGCCGTCGACGCTGCGCAGCAGGTCTCCGGGGCGGATCCCGGCGGTGGCGGCGGGCGAGCCGGCGCGCACCTTCGTCACCTCGATACGGCCGTCCCGGTCACTGCGGGCCCACAGGCCGACGCCGGTGTACTGGCCGTCGAGGGATTCCTCGAACTCCTCGTACTCGCCCCGGGAGTAGACGGCGGCCCAGCGGTCGCCGCTGCGGCTGACGGCGCGCTTCGCGGCCTGGACCGGGGACTTGCCGTCGGCCATGGCCTCCTCGGCGGCCCGGGCGACGTCCGCGTGGCGCCCGGCCGGACCGGCCGAACGGGCCTCGTCCGGGGCGGACTTCCCCTGGCTCTGCGGCAACGCCCCCGTGGCCGCTCCGGCGACGAGCACGCTCGCGAACACCAAGGTCAGGGCGGCCCCGCGACGGATGCGGCGGGGCTGACAGAACGGGTCACGACCTGACATGCCGGTGAGTCTAGGACAAGCGGAAGGGCCGTACGGCCGGTTGACCGCACGGCCCCTCTTGGCATGCGTCACACCTTCAAGTACTTGCGCAGCGCGAAGAACGCGGCCAACGCGGGCATCAGAAGGCTCGTCGCGAGGATGAGCGGGAGCTTGGTGAGGACGGCGTCCCAGCCGATGAAGTTGATCAGTGTCAGCTGGTCGGCCAGGGCGAGTCCGTGGTCGATGAGGAAGTACCGGGCGAGCAGCAGGAAGCCGCACGCGAGGGTGCCGCCGATGAGTCCGGCGACCGCGGCCTCCATGATGAATGGCGCCTGGATGTAGAAGCCGGAGGCACCGACCAGCCGCATGATGCCGGTCTCACGCCGGCGGCTGAACGCGGAGACGCGCACGGTGTTGACGATCAGCATCAGCGCGACGACCAGCATCAGCGCCATCACCGCGCGGGCGGCCCAGTTCATGCCGTTCAGCAGCTTGAAGAGGTTGTCCAGGATGCCCTTCTGGTCCTGCACGGACTGCACGCCGTCCCGGCCGTTGAAGGCGGTGGCGATGACCTGGTACTTCTCCGGGTCCTTCAGCTTGATGCGGTACGACTCCTGCATCTGGTCCGGCGTGAGGGAGCTGGCGAGCGGGGAGTCGCCGAACTGCTCCTTGTAGTGCTTGTACGCCTGGTCCTGCGTCTCGTACGTGACCGCCTGGACGACGTCCATCTTGCCGAGGTCGGCCTTGATCTGCTTCTTCTGGTCGTCGGTCACCGCGCCCTTGGCGCAGTTGGGGTCGGACTCGGCGTCGCTCTTGTTGCAGAGGAAGATCGAGACGTTGACCTTGTCGTACCAGTAGCCCTTCATGGTGCTGACCTGGTCGCTCATCAGGAGCGACCCGCCGAACAGGGCGAGCGACAGGGCGACGGAGACGACGACGGCGAAGGTCATCGTCAGGTTGCGGCGGAGACCGACACCGATCTCCGACAGGACGAACTGGGCGCGCATGGCGACTGGTTATGCCTTTCCGTGGATCTCGGGTGCGGTATCAGTGCTGGTAGCCGTAGACACCGCGGGCCTGGTCGCGGACGAGGCGGCCCTTCTCCAGTTCGATGACGCGCTTGCGCATCTGGTCCACGATGTTCTGGTCGTGCGTGGCCATCACCACGGTCGTGCCCGTCCGGTTGATGCGGTCGAGCAGCTTCATGATGCCGACGGAGGTCTGCGGGTCGAGGTTGCCGGTGGGCTCGTCGGCGATGAGCAGCTTGGGCCGGTTGACGAAGGCCCGCGCGATGGCGACGCGCTGCTGTTCACCACCGGACAGCTCGCCGGGCATCCGGTCCTCCTTGCCACCGAGCCCGACGAGGTCGAGCACCTGGGGCACGGACTTGCGGATCTCGCCGCGCGACTTGCCGATGACCTCCTGCGCGAAGGCCACGTTCTCGCCGACCGTCTTGTTCGGCAGCAGGCGGAAGTCCTGGAACACCGTCCCCAGCTGGCGCCGCATCTGCGGCACCTTCCAGTTGGAGAGGCGGGCGAGGTCCTTGCCCAGAACGTGCACCTGTCCGTGGCTGCACCGCTCCTCGCGGAGGATCAGTCGCAGGAAGGTGGACTTTCCGGAGCCGGAGGACCCCACGAGGAAGACGAACTCGCCCTTCTCGACCTCCAGGGACACATCCCTGAGGGCGGGGCGGGTCTGCTTGGGGTAGACCTTGGAGACATTGTCGAATCGGATCACGGATGCACCACGGGTCGCCGGGGGTAGATGAGCGTGACCTTACGCGAACCGGGTGGGGCACCGCAGTCACCGACTGTGGTTGCGCCATGGATGTGCCGTTTTATGCCGAGCCCGGAGGGGCGCGGGGAGACTGTGCGTACAACCACAGAAAACGCGCAGCCGCGCGACGGCCGACGGAACCTGGCACAGTGGTGGGGGGAACATTCCCACCCCCACGGACGTTGGACACGTGGAACCGGCGCAAGGAGGGCAAGCGCATGACGTACGACCGGCTGGTGTGCGCGAACTGCGCGTCCCCCGTGAACGAGGGCCGCTGCCCCGTGTGCCGCGCGAACCGTGAGCGGATGCAGCAGGAGAACTTCCTGGCGGGCATGAATCCGATGGCTCTGATCGCACTGCTGACGGTGCTGATCGCCGCGGTGGCCCTGCTGGCGCACCAGACCGCGTAAGGCGGTACGCAGCCCCCCGGACATGCCCGAGGGCCCGGAGCGTTTCGCTCCGGGCCCTCGGTGGTGCGCTGTGCGTACGGTCCCTTACGGCCGCGGCTACCGTCAGGCGGCAGCCCCGCCACGGCCGCTCACGAGGCGCGGCAGAAGCCGGAAGCCGACACCGCCGGCGATCATCGTGGCGGCGCCGATCACCAGGAAGGTGGTCTGCGCGGCACCCGTCTCGGCGAGCTCCTGGCCGTTGCCCTGGGCCTGGGCCTGCGAGGCCGGGGTGGAGTCCGAGCCGATCTCGGTGAGGGCGGAGGAGCCCTCCTCCTGCGGCGAGGTGCCGCCGTCGGGGTCGGCGTTGTTGCCGTCGCCGGTGCTGCCGCCGTTGCCGTTGCCGCCGCCGTCCGTCGGGTCCTCGGTGGGCTCCGTCGGCTCGTCGGTGGGCTCGGTCGGCGTACCCGGCTCGGTCGGCGTACCCGGCTCCGTGGGCGTGCCCGGCTCCGTGGGCGTGCCCGGCTCCGTGGGCGTGCCCGGCTCGGTGGGCGTGCCCGGCTCGGTCGGGTTCGGCTCCGTCGGGATACCGGGCTCCGACGGCTCGCCCGGCTCAGTCGGCTCACCGGGCTCACCCGGGTTCTCTTCGCCGACGCCCACGCCGACACCGACATTGGTGTCACCGAGGCCGACACTCACGCCCAGGTCGAGAGCGGATGCCGCACCGGCGGCGGTCAGCGAGGCACCGGCGGCGATCACGGCACCGGCCGCTATCCGCGCGACACGAATCCGCGTCTTCTTCGTCATGTGGTTGCTACCCCCAGTAGCTCATCGTCATTAGGCAGCGCTCGGGGCTGTGCTCGACGGGGAAGCCGCAGTGAAAGGCCCCCCGGTTCACATGCGCCCCAGAGACACGCATGCCACGCTTTACCCTTCCCACTTTTCAAGAACACGTCAAGGCCGTTTGCAGCCGCCATGTCCAACTACGGGGGCTATGCCGGGAGTCTGAGGCTGTGAGTGTGATGTAAAACCCAGACATGGGGGCACAGAAAAGGCAACTACCGCGCTCATGGCGGCAGTTGCCTTGTCGACAAACTTACTTCTCCTGCTGCTTGCGCCAGCGAATTCCGGCCTCGATGAAACCGTCGATCTCGCCGTTGAACACGGCCTCGGGGTTGCCGACCTCGAACTCGGTGCGCAGGTCCTTGACCATCTGGTACGGGTGCAGGACGTAAGAACGCATCTGGTTGCCCCAGGAACTGCCGCCGTCCTTGAGGGCGTCCATCTTGGCCCGCTCCTCCTGGCGCTGCCGCTCCAGCAGCTTCGCCTGGAGAACGTTCATGGCGGTCGCCTTGTTCTGGATCTGCGAGCGCTCGTTCTGGCAGGAGACGACGATGCCGGTGGGGAGGTGGGTGAGGCGCACCGCGGAGTCGGTGGTGTTGACGCCCTGGCCGCCGGGGCCGGACGAGCGGTACACGTCCACGCGCAGTTCGGACTCGTCGATCTCGATGTGGTCGGTCTGCTCGACCACGGGCAGGATCTCGACGCCCGCGAAGGACGTCTGCCGCCGGCCCTGGTTGTCGAAGGGCGAGATGCGCACGAGCCGGTGCGTGCCCTGCTCGACGGAGAGCGTCCCGTACGCGTAGGGCGCCTGGACGGCGAAGGTGGTCGACTTGATGCCGGCCTCTTCCGCGTACGACGTCTCGTAGATCTCGGTCTTGAAGCCGCGCTGCTCGGCCCACCGCAGGTACATGCGCTGGAGCTTCTCGGCGAAGTCGGCGGCGTCGACGCCACCGGCCTCGGCGCGGATGTTCACCAGCGCCTCACGGGAGTCGTACTCGCCGGAGAGGAGGGTGCGGACCTCCATCTCGTCCAGCGCCTTCTTCACGGCGGTGAGCTCGGACTCGGCCTCGGCGCGGGTGTCCGGGTCGTCCTCCTCCTCGGCCATCTCGAAGAGGACGCCCAGGTCGTCGATGCGACCGCGCAGGGCCTCTGCCTTGCGCACCTCGGCCTGGAGGTGGGACAGCTTGCTGGTGATCTTCTGCGCCTCATCGGGGTTGTCCCAGAGGGACGGCGCGGCCGCCTGCTCCTCGAGCACGGCGATGTCTGCCCTCATCTTCTCGAGGTCCAGAACGGCCTCGATCGACTCCATGGTCGAGGAGAGGGACTTGAGCTCTTCGGATACGTCGACGACTGCCACGCCCTCCAGCGTAACGGCTCCGCCCGGCGGCCATCGCCGGGCGGCCGGAGCCGGCTGCTCAGGGGGTCTGCGGGGCGGAGTTCCTCGTGTCCTGGGGAGGCGCGCCGCCGTCGTCGTCCGACGTGGTCAGCCAGGCGCCGACGCCGATCGCCGCCGCGAGGGCGACCGCGCCCGCTCCCAGGGCCACCCGGCGGCGTCGGGCCGCGGCGCGGTTGCGGGCCGAGCCGGGGCGGGGAGCACCCGCCGGGCGCGGGGCCCGGGCCGTGCCGTGGGCGCCGCCGGCCAGCTCGTCGGGGGCGGGGACGCGCATCGAGGTATGGGTGTCGCGGTTGGAGTCGGCCGGCTTCGCGCCCGGCACCAGGGGGACCGCGCCCCGCCGCCGGACCCGCTCCCCGGCCGGCACCGGCCCGGCGGGCTGCTCCTCGCGGTCGGAGTCCTCCGCGGACTCGGTGTCCGGCTCGTCGACCTCCAGCGGGGGCATGCCCGCCAGCATCGGCAGCAGCTCGCGCAGCCGGGCTCCGAGCTCCGAGGCCCGCAGCCGCGAGGCCGGGGCCTTGGCCAGGCACTGCACGAGCAGCTGCCACAGCTCGTCCGGGATGCCGGGCAGCGGGACGACCGTCTCCGTGACGTGCCGGCGCAGGACCGCGCCCGGGTGGCCGCCGCCGAAGGGCGTGAAGCCCGCCAGCAGTTCGTAGAGGACGGTGGCGAGCGCGTAGATGTCGACGGACGCGCGCGGGGGCAGGCCCTCGACGATCTCCGGGGCGAGGTAGTCCGGAGTACCGATGATCTTCGTGGCCTTGGTGCGGCGCGGGGTGTCGATGAGCTTGGCCACGCCGAAGTCGGTCAGGAGCGCGCGGTGCGAGCCGCCGGGGCCGAGCCGG
This sequence comes from Streptomyces qaidamensis, assembly GCF_001611795.1. Classification (NCBI taxonomy): domain Bacteria; kingdom Bacillati; phylum Actinomycetota; class Actinomycetes; order Kitasatosporales; family Streptomycetaceae; genus Streptomyces; species Streptomyces qaidamensis. The sequence continues at coordinate 3,562,693 of NZ_CP015098.1, forward strand.
CCCTGCATGTCCAGGAGGACGTTCTCCGGCTTGACGTCCCGGTGCACGACACCGGCGGCGTGCGCGGCCGCCAGTCCGTCGGCGATGTCGGCCGCGATCGCGACGGCCGCCTCGGGGGACAGGCGCCGGTCCCGGTCCAGCCGGGTGCGCAGGTCCGTGCCGCGCACGAGGTCCATGACGAGCGCCAGGTCGTTGCCGTCGACGACCAGGTCGCGCACCGAGACGACGTGCGGGTGCTCCAGGCCGAGCAGCGCGGTGCGCTCCTGGACGAAACGCCCGACGAGTTCCTGGTCGGACGCCAGGTCCTCGCGCAACAGCTTGATGGCGACGGGACCTTCCGGCCCCTCGCCCAGCCACACCGTGCCGGCGCTGCCCCGCCCCAGGATCTGGTGGGCGGTGTACCGGCTGCCGATCTTCCGTGCCAAGGCTGCTCCTACCGACGCGTGTTGTCGCTAAAACTACGCGTCCGGAGAGCCAACCTTCACCGTGGAGGCCGAAATCACCCGCCGGGTGTCGACAAATCACCAATCCCGCAGGGTGGTTCCGGTCAGTTCGTGCCGGAACTGCTCCCGCCGAGCTTCTCGAACCAGCCGGTCACGGTGCTGAACCAGTCGGTGAGCTGGTCCCAGTAGCCCTTGCCGGTGCCGATCCACTCCTGGAGCGGGCTCAGCTCCCAGATCAGCCAGCCCGCGACGAACAGGATGACGATCGTGAAGAGGCAGCCCTTCAGGCAGCCGAGCCCGGGGATCCGCATCGGGTTGGCGCTGCGCTGCCGCGGCTGCCGGGGCTCGCGCTGCGGCTGCTGGGGCTGCTGCGGCTGGGGCGGCGGGGCTGGCGGGGCGTAGCGCTGCGGCGGCTGGGGCCGCTGGGGCTGCGGGGCGTACTGCTGGGGCTGGGGCTGCTGCTGCGGGTGGCCGTAGCCGGGCCCGGGCGGGGGTGCCTGGCGGCGCGGGGGCTGCTGCTGGGGCCGGGCCACTTGGCGCTGGGGGCGGCGGCGCAGCGGGTCCTGGCCGGGGTCGAGGTACTGGACCTGCGTCTGCTCGTTGCGGTCGCGGGCCGCACGCAGCTGGTTCTGCCAGGGGTGCGGGTCATCCGGGCCGCCCTGCTGCCCCTGTTGGCCGGGCGCGCCCGGCGGGACCGGCGGCATGACGGCGGTCGGGTCGGCCGCGCCCCGGTGGTTCATGACGGCGGTGGGGTCGGCGGCGCCGGCCGGGCCGCCGGTGTGCGGCATGACGCTGGTCGCGGCGTTCGGGTCGTACGAGCCGGCGCCCTGCGGGAGGACCTGGGTGGGGTCGGCCGCGCCGGGCGTGTCCGGCACCGGCGCGGGGGCCGGGTCGGGCACGAGGAGCATGCCGACGCCCTCGGCGGCGGCGATCTGCGCGGAGTTCGCGTGCACCCCGATGCCCTCGGCGACGACGCGCAGGCCGCGGGCGAGGTTCTCGGCGCTGGGCCGCTCGTCGGGGTTCTTGCGCAGGCAGCGCTCGATGACCGTCCACAGCGGGTCGGGGACGGTGGAGGGGCGGCGCGGCTCGGCGCTCAGGTGCTGGTGCAGCACCTCCAGCGCGGAGCCGCCGGCGAACGGCGGGCGGCCGGTGACCAGCTCGTAGAGCAGGATGCCGGCGCCGTAGATGTCGACGGCGGAGGTCTGCGGGCGGCCCTCGGCGGACTCGGGCGCGACGTACGCGGGCGTGCCGACGAACTCCTGGGTGCGGGTCAGTCCCGGGGAGTCGGCCAGGCGGGCGATGCCGAAGTCGGTCAGCAGCGGGTGCATCTGCCCGTCGTACTGCTGGAGCAGGACGTTGGCCGGCTTGAGGTCACGGTGGACGACGCCGTCGGCGTGGCTGGCGGCGAGCGCGTCGGCGATCTGGGCGGTGAGCAGGGCGGCGGCGACCGGGGTGAAGGGCCCGTTCTCGCGCAGGTAGCGGTGCAGGTCGGGGCCCTCGACGAGGTCCATGACCAGCGCCAGCAGCTCACCCTCGACCACCAGGTCGCGGACCCGGACGATGTTCGGGTGGGTCAGCCGGAGCAGGACGGAGCGCTCGCGGAGGAACCGCATGACGATGTCCGGGTCGCCGGCCAGCTCCTCCTTGAGGACCTTGATCGCGACGGTCTCGCCGGGCTGCCCCGGCACGGCCGCCTCGGCGCCCGCGGTCTCGCGCTGGCGGGCTCGCCAGACGGTGCCCGTGGCGCCGCGTCCGAGCGGCTCCTCGAGCAAGTACTTGCTGCCTACCGGCCGCACGTCATGCGCTCCCTGGTGCTTGCCTTGCCTGCTGGCCTGTCCGACCCACTGTAGTGCCGGGGGGCCGAGGACCGGGGTGTCGTCTTTCTCTGGGTCTTACGTAGCGCCCCTCACACCCGTTCGAAGGAAAGACGCTCACCTCGGTCTTGTGGTTGCCGGGAACGAACGTGACTGATCTCAAGAGGTCGCCTGTGGGTCATCTCTCAGGCACTTTTGCGGGCAGAGCCGACCAATCAAGATCACCTTTTCCGGAGCGAGGGGCGCGCTGTCAGTGGCAGGTGCGAGGATGCTGGCAGTACTGGCCGACGTGCTGGGGCGGGGTGGGGGACTCCGCGCCCGGGCAGAAGGGACCGCTGACGGCGATGCAGATCCGGCTGACCGTCGTAGATCCGCTGGGCCCGTCGGCGCCGGCGCTGGACCGCGCCCCGCGCAGCGACGTACTGGTCACGGCCCCTGCCGGTACGGCGCTCGCCGCGGTGGCGTCGGCGCTCGTCCAGGTGGTCTCCGGCGGTGACGGCTCGGGCACGCCTGTGCTGTACGCCGGGGAGCAGCGGCTGGACGCGCAGCGCTGCACGCTGGGCGAGCCGCCGCTGACCGACGGTGCCGTGCTGTCCGTCGGCGCGCCCGGCGAGCCGGAGCCGCACCCCGAGCTGGACGACGCCCCGGCCCAGCTCCAGGTCGTGGCCGGCCCCGACGCGGGCGGCGTCCATCTGCTGCACGGCGGCGAGATCCGCATCGGCCGCTCCGCCGACGCCGACGTGCCCCTCGACGACCCGGACGTCTCCCGGCTGCACTGCGCCGTGACGGTGAGCGCGGACGGCCGTGTCGCCGTCGCCGACCTGGACTCCACGAACGGCACGACGGTGAACGGCGCGCGGGTCGGCGCCCGGGTGGTCCCGTTCGCGCCGGGTGCGCTGCTGCGGATCGGCGAGTCGGCCCTGCGGCTTGCCCCGGCCGGGGGGCCGGGGGGCCGGGTGGAGACGACACCGGACGGGGAGGGGCACGTGCGCGTGGCCGGCCCCGCCGGGGACGGAGTGTCCCCCTCTTCCGCCCCCATGGCGGATCCGGGACCGGCCGGACCTTCGGGCCCCACGCAGCACGCCTACGGCTCGGCGGCCTGGGGCACGCCGGGTACCGCGGGGCCCGGTTCCACTGATCCGGCCGTGGTGCCGGGGCAGGGCGGGGCGCCGCGGATCGAGAGCGGGGGTACGGGGGCGGGGCCGGGGTCTCAGGCGCCGCGGACCGGCAGTGGGAGGGCGGAGGCGGGATACCAGGCGCCGCGCAGCGACGGCGGAGGTGCGGCGGCGGGACATCAAGCCCCGCGGACCGATGGCGGAAGTGCCGGGGCGGCGGGACATCAAGCTCCGCGGACCGATGGCGGAAGGGCGGGCGCGGGGGCGGAAGCGCCGCGGCAGTGGGTGCGGGGCAGCGATGCCCTTGCTGCGGGCAGCGGTGCCCGCCTCGCCGACAGCGGGGGTGAAGCCCTCTCGGATGACCGCCGGAGCGAGGTGCCGTCCCCGGGCAGCCGGGGCGAAGCGCCCTCCGGGGGCCGCCGGAGTGACGTGCCGCCGCCGGGCGCGGGGGGCGCTGCCCGTGCGGAGGACCGCCGGAGCGACGTGCCGCCCGCGGGCAGCCGGGGCGAAGGCCCCTTCGGAAGCCACCGGAGCGACGTGCCCACGCCGGGCAACCGGGCCGAAGCCCCCTCCGGGAGCCACCGAAACGACGTGCCCACCGTGGGCAGCCGGGGCGAAGCCCTCTCAGGCGACCGCCGGAGCGAGATGCCGCTCCCGGGCAGCCGGGGCGAAACACCCGCCGGGGGCCGCCGGAGTGACGTGCCGCCGCCGGGCGCGGGGGGCGCTGCCCGCGCGAGGGACCGCCGGAGCGACGTACCGCCTCCGGGCAGCCAGGGTGGAGCCCCCGCCGGGAGCCACCGAAACGACGTGCCCACCGTGGGCAGCCGGGGCGAAGCCCTCTCAGGCGACCGCCGGAGCGAGATGCCGCATCCGGGCAGCCGGGGCGAAACACCCTCCGCTGGTCGCCGCAACGACGTACCGACCCCGGGCAGCCGAGGTGAAGCCGCTTTCGGCAACCGCCGAAACGACGTGCCCACCCCGGTCCACCGGGGCGAAGTCCTCTCAGGCGACCGCAGGAGCGAAGTGCCGCATCCGGGTCCGGGGGGCGCCGCCCACGCGGGGGACGGCTGGAGTGAGGTGCCGCCCGGAGGCACCGGCGGCGAGGCCCGTCGGCAGACGGCCGGCGGGGGATCGCGGCCGGGGCCCGCCGGGGCCGCGCAGGCCGCCTCCGGGACGCACGGAACGCGTACCCGGGAGCACGACGCCGCTCACGGTTCGCCGTCCCCGGCTTCTTCCGGAACCCCGGCCGACGCCGCACGGCAGCACGAAGCGGGCCGGCCCGCGAGCGGCGCCGGGGACACGCACGCGGGTCGTTCCGGGGCCGCGGCGTACGACACCGGTCACGCGGACGGAACCGGCCCGCACTCCTGGGTCCAGGACGGGCCGGCCGCTCCCCTCGGTACCGACGACCCGGCCCTCGCGGACCAGCGTGCCGGGCGCGGGCGCAAAGGCACTCCCCTGCGCGGTACCGACGTGCCCCCGGGGAGCCGCAGGCGTGGCGGGCTCGGGGCATGGGCCCGGCGGCTGGCCGGAGGGCGTGGCGAGCAGGCGGCCGAGCCGCGCGAGGCGTATGAGGACGCCCCGGCCGCCGTGGTGGCGGAGCAGCACCCGGTCGTCGTGCCGGCCGCGCCGGAGACCTGGCCGGACCCGGCCACGCTGCTGCTCACGGCCCTGGGGCCGGGGCCGCGGCTGTGGGAGCGCGGCCCCGGCCACCCGGAGGCGCTCGCCGTGCGCCTCGGTACGGCCGACCGGGCGGCGCCGGACGGTTCGGGCCTGCTGCCCGCCGTCCCCGTGACCGCCGGGCTGCGCGAGGTCGGTGCCCTGGGCCTGGCCGGACCGCGGGCGCGGCTGGCCGGGCTGGCGCGGGCCGTGCTGGCCCAGCTCACCGCACTGCACTCCCCCGACACGCTGGAGGTCGTCCTGATCGCCGCGGACCGCTCCCGCCCCCTTGAGGAGCGCACCGCCGAGTGGTCCTGGCTGGGCTGGCTGCCGCACGTGCGCCCGGGGCACGGGCAGGACTGCCGGCTGCTGCTGGCCCTCGACCGCGAGCAGGCCGCGGCCCGCACCGACGAACTCACCCGCCGCCTGGAGGACCAGCTGGCGGACGCGGCCGCGGGGAGCGGCGCACAGCCCACCGGTACCGTCTCGTCCCCCGCCGCGACCGTCCCGCCCCCCCGCCGCCCCTCCTGGGCGCGGGACGACGCCTCCGGCACCGACGCGACAGCCGGCTTCCCCGGCCCGTACACGGTCGTGGTCGTCGACGGCGACCCGGGCGGCGCCGACCTGCGCGCAGCGGTCGCGCGGCTGGCTCTGGAGGGCCCGCGGGCCGGGATCCACGTCGTCTGCCTGGCCGAGACGGCCGCCGCCTCCCCGGCCTCGCCGGTGACGGAGACGTACGAGGCGGCCTGCTCGGTGGCGCCGACGTTCCGGCAGTGCGGCGCGGTCGCGCTGCTCAGCGGGGACGTGGCGACGGCCCTGCGGCTGGTGCGGGTGGCGGGGGCCGGCGGTGACGGCGCTCCGGCCGGACCGGTCGGGCACGGCACCATCGCCACCGTCGACGCCGTCTCCCCGGCCTGGGCCGAGCGGTTCGCGCGGGCGCTGGCGCCGCTGCGGACGGACGGCCCGGCGAGCGAGCGTCAGCCGCGCGTCTCCGCACCGCTGCCGCAGGCGGCCCGCCTGCTGGACGAGCTGGGCCTGGCCCGGGCCACCCCGGCGTCGCTGATGGCGCGCTGGGCGGACGCGGCCGACGACGCCGACGCGCTGGGCGGGCGCGTGCGCGCGGTGCTGGGCGCCGGTCCGCGCGGGCCGGTCTGCGCGGACCTCGCGGTCCATGGGCCCCATCTGCTGATCGAGGGCCCGCCGGGCAGCGGCCGTACGGAGCTGCTGCGGGCGATCGTCGCGTCGCTGGCCGCCGCCGAGCGGCCGGACCGCCTCGGCATCGTGCTGGTCGACGGCCGGGGCGGCCCGGGCGCGGGCGGCGGGCACGGCGAGGGCCTGCGGGTATGTACGGACGTACCGCATGTCACCACGCTGCTCATGGCCCACGACCCGGTCCGGATGCGGGAGTTCGCGCAGTCCCTGAGCGCCGAGCTGAAGCGGCGTGCCGAGCTGCTCGGCCGGTCCGACTTCGCCGAGTGGCATACCGGGCGCGAGCTGTCGGGCCGTATGGTCGCCCAGCGCACGGCGACGGCACGGGGCGGTGCGCCGGCCGAGACCGCATCCCAGGGAGGGGCCGGGGATCTCGACTCTCCGTCCAGTTCGACCATTCGGCTGCGGCCCGGAGCGGCCCGGCGGCAGACGGAGGCGGCCCCGCCCCCGCTCCCCCGGCTCGTCGTGGTCGTCGACGACCTGGACGCGCTGGTCTCCCCGGCGCTCGGCTCCACCGGCCGGCCCGCGGCCGGGTCGGTGATGCGCGCGCTGGAGGCCGTGGCCAAGGAGGGCGAGCGGCTCGGCGTCCATCTGGTGGCGGCCACCGGCCCGTGCCCCCGTACGGCGGAGACGGAACCGGCGCGCCGGGCCACCCTGCGCGTCACACTCGACACTCCCGCCCCGGGTCCGGACGAACCGGCGCCCGGCCGGGGCAGGCTGACCGGTGCGGACGGGCGGGTCACCCCGTTCCAGGGCGGCCGGGTCACCGGCCGGATCCCCCGGACGGCGACGCTGCGCCCCACGGTCATCCCCCTGGAATGGCACCGCATGGGTGACCCTCCGGCCCGGCGTCCGGTGCGGGAGCTCGGAAACGGCCCGACCGACCTGGCACTGTTGGCCAGCGCGCTGGAAAGGGCGGCGCGGGAGGTCGCGGCGGCGAAGGTGCCGTCGCTGCTGTAGCCGGGAGACGGCCGCCGGCCCCACCCGGCGTCATGGGCCGCGGCCCTGGTCACGAGGGAGTCACGATCTCCCGCTTGACAGCCGACGCCATCTTGCCGCCCCCGCACACCCGGGCGTAGACCAGATCGCACGGGAGCGCGCTCGACGTTCGACGAGGAACGAAGAACGGGGCAGTCATGCGCATGACGAGCAGCACCATCCGGACACGCTGGTCGCCCAAGCGGGACACGGCGACCCCCCAGCACCGCAGAGCCGCCAAGGCAGCGGCCGCCGTCGCCGCGGGAGCGCTCGCGCTCTCGCTGTCCGCCTGCGGAAGCAGCGACGAAGGCAGCAGTGGAAGCACGGGCGACACCGAAGAAACCGCCAACAACGTCACCCTTCCGAAGCTGGACGGGACGAGCCTCGAGGTCGCCGCCGTGTGGAGCGGCACCGAACAGGCCAACTTCAAGAAGGTCCTGCAGGAGTTCGAGAAGCGCACGGGCGCCAAGGTCACGTTCGTGCCCGCGCAGGACCCGATCGTCAACTTCATCGGTTCCAAGGTGGCCGGCGGGCAGCCGCCGGACATCGTGATGCTGCCGCAGCCCGGCGCCATCAAGCAGGCCGTCGACAAGGGCTGGGCCAAGCCGCTGGGCTCCGAGGCCGCCAAGGAGCTCGGCGAGAACTACTCACAGGGCTGGCAGGACATCGGCAAGGTGGGCGGCAAGCAGTACGGCGTCTACTACAAGGCGGCCAACAAGTCCCTGATCTGGTACAACAACCAGGTCTTCGAGAACGCCGGGGCGAGTGAGCCCGAGACCTGGCCGGATCTGCTCAGCACCGCGCAGACGGTCTTCGACTCCGGCGTCACCCCGTTCTCCGTCGGCGGCGCCGAGGGCTGGACGCTGACCGACTGGTTCGAGAACGTGTACCTCTCCCAGGCCGGGCCGGAGAAGTACGACCAGCTGGCCAAGCACGAGATCAAGTGGACGGACCCGTCCGTGAAGGACGCGCTGACCACGCTCGCGCAGGTCTGGGGCAAGCCGGACTACATCGCGGGCGGGGCGAACGGGGCGTTGCAGACCGACTTCCCGGAGTCCGTCACCCAGGTGTTCACCGGCGGGGACCAGCCCAAGGCCGCCATGGTGGCGGCGGGTGACTTCGCGCAGGTCAACATCCCCTCCAGTATGAAGATCGGCACGGACGCGAAGGTGTTCCCGTTCCCGGCGGTCGGTGACAACGGACCGGTGGTCTCGGGCGGCGACGCGGCCGTGATCCTGGAGGACTCGAAGGGGTCGCAGGCCCTGGCCACCTGGCTCGCCTCGCCCGACGCGGCGCAGATCCAGGCCAAGCTGGGCGGCTACCTCTCGCCGAACAAGAACGTGCCGAACTCCGCGTACCCGAACGCGGTGCAGCAGAGGATTGCCAAGGCGCTCATCGACGCCGGTGACGACTTCCGCTTCGACATGTCCGACCAGGCCCCGCAGGCCTTCGGCGGTACGCCCGGCAAGGGCGAGTGGAAGATCCTCCAGGACTTCCTGAAGAACCCGAAGGACATCGCGGGGACGCAGGCGAAGCTGGAGGCCGAAGCGGCAGCGGCCTACGGGAACTGACGTCATGACGCCGGTTCCGGCGGCAGGGGGCACCAGGCCCCCTGCCGCTCCCAAGTCGCGCAAGAGTGTGACCGGCACCCGCAGGACCGTCGCGGCGCTGTTCCTGCTGCCCGCGCTCGTCCTGCTCGGCGCGCTCGTGGTGTACCCGATCGGGTACTCGGTCGTGCGCAGTTTCTACGACCAGTCCGGTGGCGGCTTCGCCGGAATAGACAACTACAAGGCCCTCTTCACCGACGAGGGCATCCGCACCGCGCTGAAGAACAACATCATCTGGGTGGTGTTCGCGCCGACGGTCGCGACGGCGCTCGGCCTGATCTTCGCGGTGCTGACCGAACGGGTGCGCTGGGGTACGGCGTTCAAGCTGGTCGTCTTCATGCCGATGGCGATCTCGATGCTGGCGGCCGGGATCATCTTCCGCCTGGTGTACGACCAGGACCCGGACAAGGGCGTGGCGAACGCGGTGTGGGTGGGCGTGCACGACACGTTCTCCCAGGCGTCGGCGTTCCCGAAGGCCCACCCGGGCCGGGAGTCGCCGCTGAAACCGGCCGGCGGGGGCGCGTTCATCACCACGTCGCCGGTCCGGACGGGCGAGGCGGTCTCGCTGCCCCTGGTGGGTGTGGCGCCCGACCTGATGCCCGACGGCGCGAAGGCCGCGGCGGCGCCGAAGCCCGAGCCGGACAAGGTCACGGGCACCGCCTGGCAGGACTTCACGCGCGGCAAGGGCGTCGGCACGCTCAACCGTGTCGACTCCGCCGAACTGGGCTATGCCGGCATGAGGATCGAGGCCGTGAAGGACGGCAGGGTGGTGGCGTCGGCGACGGCCGCCGGCGACGGCACCTTCACACTGCCCGCCGCGGCCGACGGGGCCCAACTCCGTCTCCCGGCGAGCAACTTCAAGGAGCCCTACAACGGCCTGGACTGGCTCGGCCCGTCCCTGGTCACCCCGGCCATCATCGGCTCGTACATCTGGATGTGGGCGGGTTTCGCGATGGTGCTGATCGCGGCCGGGCTCGCGAGCGTGCCCCGGGAGCTGCTGGAGGCGGCCCGGGTCGACGGCGCGAGTGAGTGGCAGGTGTTCAGACGGGTCACGGTGCCACTGCTGGCGCCGGTCCTCGCGGTCGTCGCCGTCACCCTGATGATCAACGTGCTGAAGATCTTCGACCTGGTCTTCATCATCGCCCCCGGCTCCTCCCAGGACGACGCGAACGTCCTCGCCCTGGAGCTGTACCGCAAGGGCTTCTCCGAGGACCAGCCGGGCATCGCCAGCGCCATCTCGGTGTTCCTGCTGCTGCTCGTGATCCCGGTGATGTGGTTCAACGTACGCAGGCTGCGGCGGGAGGTGCGGCGATGAAGGCCAGACAGTCGCTGGGATCGCGGCTCGCCGAGGCGGTCAGCGGCGGGGTGCTGCGGGTGTTCCTCATCGTCGTGGGACTGTTCTGGCTGGTGCCGACGATCGGGCTGCTGCTGTCCAGCCTCCGCGCGCCGCAGGACATCGCGGCCAGTGGCTGGTGGAAGGTGTTCACCGAGCCCTCGCAGATCACCTTCGACAGCTACGCGAAGCTGCTGGAGAACGACGACATCACCAGCTCCCTGCTGAACACCGTCTGGATCACCGTGCCGGCGACCCTGCTCGTCGTGATCATCGGCTCGCTGGCCGGCTACGCCTTCGCCTGGATGGAGTTCCCGGGCCGGGACTGGTGGTTCCTGGGTGTGGTCGGTCTGCTGGTCGTGCCCGTGCAGGTGGCGCTGATCCCGATCGCCGAACTCTTCGGCAACATCGGTCTCTTCGGCTCGGTGCTCGGCGTGGTGCTCTTCCACGTCGGTTTCGGTCTGCCGTTCGCGGTGTTCCTGCTGCGGAACTTCTTCGCGGAGATCCCGAAGGAACTGCTGGAGGCGGCGCGCCTGGACGGGGCGGGCGAACTGCGCCTGTTCTTCCGTGTCGTCATGCCCCTCGGCGGTCCGGCGATCGCCGCGCTCGGCATCTTCCAGTTCCTGTGGGTGTGGAACGACATGCTGGTCGCGCTGATCTTCTCGGACTCCGGGAGCCAGCCGATCACGGTCGCGCTCCAGACGCAGGTACGGCAGTTCGGCAACAACATCGACGTGCTGGCACCCGGCGCGTTCATCTCGATGGTGGTCCCGCTGGCCGTCTTCTTCGCGTTCCAGCGGCAGTTCGTGTCCGGTGTCATGGCGGGCGCGGTCAAGTAGCCCTCAGAACAGCGCAATTGAAGGGGCGGGCCGGGGGCGGTCCGCCCCTTCCGCGTTCCCCCGGATGCCGTAGCCGGCGTAACCAAGTCGGCCCATCGGCCGTTCCCGGGCCGAACGCCCGCGCCGACCGATGGATGGCCTCTTGCCCAGGTTCAGTGTCATTGTCCCCGCGTACCAGGTTCAGGCGTACCTGCACGAGTGCCTCGAATCGGTGCTCTCCCAGTCCTGTCCCGATCTGGAACTGATCGTCGTCGACGACTGCTCGCCGGACGCGTGCGGCGCGATCATCGACGAGTTCGCCGCCCGCGACACGCGCGTACGCCCCGTCCACCTGCCGGAGAACGTGGGCCTGGGCCGTGCGAGAAACGCCGGGGTGGCGCACGCGAGCGGCGACTACCTGCTGTTCCTCGACAGCGACGACACCCTCACGCCCGACGCGCTGCGGTCGATCGCCGACCGGCTGAAGGAGACCGGCGAGCCGGACGTGCTGGTTTTCGACTACGCCCGCACCTACTGGACGGGTGAGGCGATCCGCAACCAGGCGGCCCTGCAGCTCACCGAGAAGGGCCCGGCGCCGTTCCGCCTGGAGGACCGGCCGGGGCTGCTGCGGCTGCTGATGGTCGCCTGGAACAAGGCCTACCGGCGGGAGTTCGTCGAGCGCGAGGGCTTCGTCTTCCCGCCCGGCGTCTACGAGGACACGCCGTGGACGTACCCGGTGCTGATGACAGCCGACTCGATCGCGACCCTCGACCGCGTCTGCGTGCACTACCGGCAGCGGCGGCAGGGCAGCATCCTGCGCACCACCAGCGAGCGGCACTTCGACGTCTTCGAGCAGTACGAGCGGGTCTTCGCGTTCCTCGACGAGCGCCCCGGGCTGGCCCAGTGGCGGCCGGTGCTGTTCCGCCGCATGGTGCACCACCTGGCGATCGTGTACTCCCGGCGGGACCGGCTGCCCCGGGGTTCGCGCGCCGACTTCCTGCGCCGGGCCCGCGCCCACTACCGCCGCTACCGCACCTCCGGCGTGCCCGTCCCCCTGCGCTGCCGCATCCACCACGTCCTGATCCGCTTCGGCCTGCACCGCACCTACCGCACCCTCCAGCTGGCCTCCGCCCTGCACCGTGCCGCGGCGAGGGCCACCGGGACGCTGCTGCGGGGCCTGCGGTCGGCGGCCCTGCGGACCCACTACCGCGTGCAGCGCTGTCTGCCGCTGCGCGCCGACCGCGCCGTCTTCGCCGCCTACGACGGCCGCGGCCACGGTTGCAACCCGGGTGCGCTGGAGGCCGCGTTCCGCGAGCTCGCGCCGCACATCCGCACGGCGTGGATCGCCCGCCGCGAGCACCACCACACGATCCCGCCCGGCCCGCGCCGCCTCGTCCCCGGGACGGCCGCCTACTGGACGGCCCTCGCCCGCTCCCGCTACGTGATCAGCAACACCGGCTTCGACGACCGGCTGGCCAAGCGGCGGGGCCAGGTCCTGATCCAGACCGGGCACGGCACCCCGCTCGGCCACCTCGGCCTCGACCTCCAGGAGCGCCCCGCGGCGGCCCGCGGCCGGGACTTCACGCGGCTGCTGAAGGACGTCGACCGCTGGGACTACGTGCTGTCCGCCAACCGCCACACCACGCTGACGAACGAGCGGGTCCACCCCGGCCGCTACACCACGCTGGAGTACGGCTACCCCCGCAACGACGTGTTCCGGACGGCGACCCCGGCGGACGTGGCCCGGCTGCGCGCCTCGCTGGGCATCCCCCGGGGCTCGGTGGCGATCCTGTACGCGCCGACCCACCGCGACTACCGCCGCTCCCAGCGCCACACCCTCGACCTCCAGCGGATCGTGCGCCGCCTCGGCCCGCGCTTCATCGTCCTGGCCCGCGCCCACCACGCCTACGACGCCCCGCTGACCAGCACCTGCGGCCGGGTCGTCGACGTCTCCGGGCACCCGAGCGTGGAGTCGCTCTGCCTGGCGTCGGACGCCCTGGTCACGGACTACTCGTCGCTGATGTTCGACTACGCCAACCTGGACCGGCCGATCGTGGTCCACGCCGACGACTGGGAGGCGTACGACGCGGCCCGGGGCACCTACTTCGACCTGCGCGACTTTCCGCCGGGCGCGGTCGCTCGCGGGGAGGACGAGCTGATCGACATCTTCGCCACCGGCCACTGGCGCGGCTCCCGCTCGGCTCAGCTGCGGGCGGCGTTCCGTGAGCGGTTCTGCACCTACGACGACGGCCGGGCCGCCGAGCGGGTGGTGCGCCGGGTCGTGCTCGGCGAGTCGGAGCTGCCGCCGGTCGTGCCGCTCGACGAGCGCCGCCCGGTGCCCTCGGCGGCGGCCTCGCTGACGCGTGAACCGCTCACCACCGTACCGCTGCCGGCCGGCCCCCGCGCCGTCAGCGACAGCCTCTGACCACGGTTCGCACCCCGGGGAGTCCGCATGCCCTCCAGCCCGTCCCGGCCGACACCCGCCGGCCGTCCTCCTGGCGCCTGTCCGGGCGGCCGGGACGCCCGCGCACCGCTTGAGAACTCCGACTCCGGCAGACCCGCTTCCTGACAAACCAGCCTCCCGACAGACCAGCCTCCCGACAGAAAGAGCAGAATGCCCCGCTTCAGCATCATCGTCCCGTCCCATGGGGTCGCGGGCCGGCTGTCCCAGGCGCTGGACTCCGTCCTCGCCCAGTCGTTCGGCGACTTCGAGCTGATCCCGGTGTGCGACGCACCCGATGCGCCGGCGGCGGACGTCGTCACCGGATACGCCGGGCGGGACTCCCGGGTGACGCCGGTGCACTCGCCGCCGTCGGACGGACTGGCCGGGGCGCGCAACACCGGGCTGCGGGCGGCGGTCGGCGGCCATGTGCTGTTCCTCGACGGCGACGACGTCCTGGTCCCGGGGGCACTGGCGGCCCTGGACGCCCGGCTGGGCGAGACCGGCGACGTGGACGTCCTGTACTTCGAGCACGAGCGCACCCCCTGGTGGGAGGGCGAGCCGACCGCCCCGGCCGCCTCCCTGCTGGCCAGGACGCCGGACGGGGCCTTCACCCCCGACCGAGCCCCCCGGCTCACGGGCGTGACGCTCCCCGCGTGGAGCGCGGTCTACCGCCGGGCCTTCCTCACCGAGCAGGACATCGCCTTCCCCGGGGACCACTTCACCGATGTCGGCTTCGGCGGTCTTGTCGCCCTGCGGGCGGAGCGGATGGCGGCCCTGCGCACGGTCGTCGTCCGGCACCTGCTGCGCCGGCAGGGCAACCGGCTGGGCCTGCCCGGCGAGCACCACGCCGAACTGCTCGACCAGGCCGAGCTGGTGCTGACGCGGGCAGCCGAGCAGGAACTGGCGGCGGACCGGCTGATGCCGCTGTTCGAGCAGCTCTTCGCCGCCGTACTGAAGACGGCCGCCCACCCCCGGCGGCTGACGTCCGGACGACGGGCCTTCTTCCGGCGGGCGAGCACGCTCTACCGGCGGCACCGCCCCGACGGATACCGGGCCCCCGGCGGCAGCCTCGGCGTCCAGCACCGGCTGCTGGCCTCGGGGTCGTACGCGGCGTTCCGCTCCCTGCGCGCCGCCAACCGGGCGGCGTCGCGGGCCGCCGCGCTGCTCCCCCGCCCGCAGGGCCTGCGCACCCGGCTGCGCTATGCGGCGGCTCTGCGCCTGCCGCTGGACCGGAACCTCGTCGTGTACTGCGCGTACTGGGGCCGCGGCTACGCCTGCAACCCGGCCGCGATCCACGCCAAGGCCCGCGAACTCGCGCCGCACCTGCGCGCCGTGTTCCTGGTGGAGCCGGACGCGGTGGGCAGCGTGCCGCCGGGCGTCGAGTACGCGGTGATCGGCAGCCGGAGGTACTGGCAGGTGCTGGCCCGCGCCAAGTACCTCGTCAACAACGCCAACTTCGCGGACGCCGTGGTCAAGCGCCCCGGCAGCGTCCACCTCCAGACCCAGCACGGCACGCCGCTCAAGACGATGGGCGCCGACCAGGCGACGTACCCCGTGGTGGCCGCGGCGACCGGCAGCTTCGCCAAGCTGCTGGCCCGGGTGGACCGCTGGGACTACAACCTCACCTCCAACCGGCACTCCACCGAGATGTGGGAACGGGCGTTCCCGAGCACGCACGAGACCCTCGAGTACGGCTATCCGCGCAACGACGTCTACTGCACGGCGTCCGCCGAGGACGTCGCCCGGGTACGCAAGGAACTGGGCGTCCCCGACGGCAAGAAGGCCCTGCTCTACGCGCCCACGCACCGCGACTACGCCACCGGCTTCGAGACGGGCCTGGACCTGGCGGAGTTCTGCGAGGCGATCGGCGACGACTACGTGGTGCTGCTGCGCGCCCACTACTTCTACGACCAGGGCGCCTCCCGGGGCGGCGGGCGGATCATCGACGTCACCGGGCACCGCTCGTCGGAGGACGTGTGCCTGGCCGCTGACGGGCTGATCACGGACTACTCGTCGATCATGTTCGACTACGCCAACCTGGACCGGCCGATCGTCGTGTACGCCGACGACTGGGACGTCTACCGGGAGACCCGGGGCGTCTACTTCGACCTGATGGAGCTCCCGCCGGGCCGGGTCGCCCGGACTCCCGGGGAGCTGGCGGCCCTCTTCCGCGACGGCTCCTGGGCGGACGGGACCGCCACGTCCCTGCGGGCCGCCTTCCGGGAGCGCTTCTGCCAGTTCGACGACGGGCGGGCCGCCGAACGCGTCGTGCGCCGGGTGCTGCTCGGTGAGCCGCCCGAGTCGATCCCGCCCGTGATCCCGCTCGCGGAGCGCGTCCCGGCCCCCGCCGCCACCCTCGTGAGGAGCTGACCGAAGAAGTGCCCCGCTTCAGCATCATCGTCCCCGTCTACAAGGTGCAGGGCTTCCTGCGCGAGTGTCTCGACTCGGTGCTCGGCCAGTCCTACGGCGACTTCGAGGTGATCGCCGTGGACGACCGCTCGCCCGACGGCAGCGGCGCCATCCTCGACGAGTACGCCGCCCGCGACGCCCGGGTACGGGTGCTGCACCTGCCCGAGAACGTCGGCCTCGGCCGGGCCCGCAACGCCGGTCTCGCGCGGGCCGCCGGCGACTACGTCCTGTTCCTGGACAGCGACGACCACTACACACCGGGCCTGCTGGCCGCCGTCGCCGCACGCCTCGCGGCGACCGACGACCCGGACATCCTGGTCTTCGACCATGTGCGCACCCACTGGTGGGGCCGCGGCGGACGCAGCGAGGCGGCGGACCTGCTGGCCGCGGCGGGCCTCGAGACGTTCGGCATCCGGCAGAGCCCGCAGTATCTGAACCTGTTCCTGGTCGCCTGGAACAAGGCCTACCGGCGCTCCTTCTTCCAGGAGCACGCGCTGGAGTACGCGCCGGGGCTGTACGAGGACGCGCCGGTCACCTACCGGTCGATGGTGCTGGCCGAGCGCATCGCCTGCCTGGACCGGATCGGCGTGGAGTACCGGCAACGCCGGCAGGGCGCGATCACCAAGACGCCCGGGCGCCGGCACTTCGAGATCTTCCCGCAGTACGAGGGCCTGTTCGCGTTCCTGGAGCAGCGCCCCGACCTGGACTGGGCGCGGCCGCTGCTGCTGGAGCGGGCGCTGGACCACATGCTGTTCGTGCTGGCCCGCGAGGACCGGGTGCGGCCCGCGGACCGGGGCGACTTCTACCGCGAGATCCGCTCCTTCCACCGCCGTCACCTCCCCGACGGCGGCTTCCCGCGGCCGGACGGCTGGCGCGGGGCCGAGATGCGGCTGCTCGCCTCGGCGCCCTACGCGACGTACGCGACCGCCCGTGGGCTGCGGGACCTGCGCGCGGCCGCCCTGGGCGGGCGGCGGCGGGTGGCGAGGAAGGCGTCGGAGAGCGCCCTGCGCGGCTGGTACACGGCCCAGTCGAAACGCCCGCTGGATCCGCATCTCGCCGTCTACTCGGCGACCCACCACCGGGGTGTGACCGGTGACCCGGCCGCGATCTACCAGAAGGCCCGCGAGATCGCCCCGCACATCCGGGGCGTGTGGGTGGTCCGGGAGGACGCGGTGGACGCGCTGCCGCCCGGCATCGACCATGTGACACCGGGCTCGCGGCGCTACCACGAGGTCATGGCGCGGGCCACGTTCTGGGTGAACAACGTCAACTGGCCCGGCACCCTGGCCAAGCGTCCCGGCAGCGTGCACATCCACACCCACCAGGGCACCCCGCTCAAGTACATGGGCGCCGACCTGCTGACCAAGCCGGGCGCCCGGCACGGCTTCGACGTGCCGCAGATGCTGCGCCGCGCCGACCGCTGGGACTACAGCCTGGTCGCGGGGCGGCACGCGGAACGGGCCTGGGAGCGGGCGTATCCGTGCCACTTCACCTCGCTGCGGACCGGCAGCCCGCGCAACGACGTGCTGGTCGGGGCGGGGCCCGAGCGGGGCCGGGCGGTGCGCGAGCGGCTCGGCGTCCCGGCCGACCACACGGTCGTGCTGTACGCGCCGACCCGCCGTGACTACCGGCGGGGCGGCCATGTCGACCGGCTCGACCCGGCCCGGTTCGCCGCGGACCTGGGCCCCGGGCACACACTGCTCGTCCGGCTGCACCCGTCGCTGGCAGCGGGTGTGGCGCGGGGTCTCGGTCTGGCCGACCTGCACCGGCGGGGCGTGCTGGTGGACGTCACCGACGAGCCGCACGTCGAGGACGTGATGCTCGCCTCCGACGCGCTGGTCACCGACTACTCGGCCCTGATGTTCGACTACGTCCTGCTGGACCGGCCGATCGTCGTCCACGCCGACGACTGGGGGGCGTTCGCGGCAAGCCGGGGGGCCTACGTCGACATCACGACCGACGCGCCGGGCCATGTGTCGCGCTCGTACCGGGAACTGGCCTGGCTGTTCGCGTCCGGCACCTGGCAGGACGCGGAGGCGGCGCGGCTGCGCTCCGGCTTCCGGGAACGGTACTGCGAGTTCGAGGACGGCCGGGCCGCCGAACGGGTCGTCCGGCTGCTGATGCCGGGCGAGCGGGGCGGGGCGCTGCTGCCCGCGGCGCGCCGGACCGAGGGGGCCCGCACACGACCCGAGGCGCTGATCGAGAGATGAGAACCCCCGCGACTCCCGAGGCCGTCCCCTCCCTGCCCGGCCAGCGGGCTGCCTCGGCCCGGCCGCCGGCCGCCGTCGAGGGGCTGCGGCCGGTGCACGGATGGCATGCCGCCCTGGTCGCCGTGCCCACCGCGGCCCTGTTCGTGCTGGGCTACCGGCGCCGCTGGATCTGCGACGACGGGCTCATCTACCTGCGCCCGGTCCGGCAGATCCTGGCGGGCAACGGGCCCGTGTTCAACGTCGGTGAGCGGGCGGAGAGTTCGACGGGCACCCTCTGGCAGTGGCTGCTCGCCCTCGCCACCTGGGTCACCGGCGAGGACCCGGCGTTCCTCGCGGTCGGTCTCGGTCTGGTCCTGAGCACCGCCGGGTTCGCGTTCGCCCTGCTCGCCACGTGCCGGCTGCACCGGGGGGCGGGGCTGCTGCTCCCGGCCGGTGTGCTCGTACTGCTGGCCGTGCCGCCGTTCTGGTCGTACATGACCTCGGGTCTGGAGAGCGGTCTGGGCACCTTCTGGACCGGCCTGTCGTGGTGGCTGCTGACGCGGACCCGGCGCGGGCAGGAGGCCCGGCCGACGTGCACGGCCGCCTTCGTGTTCGGGCTGGGTCCGCTGGTCCGGCCCGATCTGGCGGTGGTCACGGCGTGCTTCCTGGCCGCGCAGTGGTGGGTGCTGCGTCCTTCCCGGCGGGGCACGGCGGCGATGCTGGCCTCGGCGGGGGCGGTGCCGCTGGCGTACGAGGTGTTCCGGGCGGGGTATTACGGGGTCCTGGTGCCGCTGCCCGCGATCGCCAAGGAGGCGAGCGCCAGCGACTGGAGCCGGGGCGCCGGGTACGTGCAGGAGACGCTCGGGCCGTACTGGCTGTGGCCGGTCGTCCCGGTGCTCGGGGCGCTGGCCGTCCTGCTGGTGCGGCGCGCCCGCCGGGAGCAGCGGGACCGCGCCCCGGGGCGGGCCTCGCTCGCGGTGCTGCTGGCGCCGTTCGCGGCGGGTCTGCTGCTCGCCGGGTACGTCGTCCGCGTCGGCGGTGACTACATGCACGCCCGCATGATCCTGCCCGCCCTCTTCCTGCTGCTCCTGCCGGTACTGGTCGTACCCGCGACCAGGGTCACGGGTGTCGCGAGCGCGTTGCTGGTGGTGTGGCTGTGCGCGGCGGTCAGTCCGCTGCGGGCCCCGTTCGACGTGCGCAGCACGCCCGGCTCGTTCAACGTGCGCAGCTCCGATGTGGAGGGCCTCGGTGACCACAACCCGGTGCGCACCGCCACCTGGGTGGACAACTGGCCCGCCCTGCCGGAGGGGCGCGCCATGCTGGCCCGGGCCGAGCGGGCGCCCGTGCCGACGCTGCTCTACTTCGACGCCGAGCGGCGGCTGCACGCGACGCCGATGCGCGCGGACTCGCCGTACCAGGTGGTGATCGTGGGACGTCATCTCGGCGTGACGGGGGCGGCGGCGCCGCTGGACGCCTACGTCAACGACGCCTGGGGGCTGGCCAGCCCGATCGGCGCGCACCTGGCGCTGGAGCGGTGGAGCTGGCCCGGGCACGAGAAGTTCCTGCGCAACCACTGGGTCTTCGCCGAGTGGGCGGCTAAGCATCCGCCGCAGCGTGACCTGCTGCGGGCCGGGGCGCCGCGGGAGGCGGTCGAGGCGGCCCGGGCCGCGCTGGGCTGCGGTGATCTCGCCGAGCTGAGGGAGTCGGTGCGCGCACCGCTCACCGCCGAGCGGTTCTGGCGGAACCTCACCGGAGCGGTCGAGCGGACGCGGTTCCGCTTCGCGCGCTGGCCGGCGGCGGCACAGCAGGCGCTGTGCGACCGACCGGCAGGTGGGCGCAGCGGCCTCACCCGATGAAGTGATCCGGGGTCAGGGCATGCGTAGGGCGGGAACATTCGGCGCATGCCCCAGATCCCTTCCACCCTCCTGTGAGCGCCCCGGTCCTGGTCCGGCGGGCCGTGCGCGGCGCGACGGCGCTGCGCGGCGGCCGTGCCGGGAGGCTCACTCCGTACCAGTTCTACGGCGCCCTGTTCTGGCTGGTGATGACGCTGGCGTACTGGCGGATCCCGCTGTGCTGTGACGCCGGACAGCACGCGGCGGTCGTCGAGCGCCTCAAGGCCGACCTGCTCCACCCGGCCCACACCATGGCGGACCTGCCGGGCGCGGGCAGCCCGTACTACGGCCCGTACGCCGTCGCCCAAGGCCTGGTGGCGCGGCTGACGGGGCTGTCGGGCTGGGAGGTCGTGAAGCTCGCCGGACCGGTGCATCTGCTGGTGCTGCTGACGGGGCTCGGCCGGTTCGTCCGGAGCGTCACCGCCCGCCCGTGGGCGCCGGTGTGGGCCCTGCTGTTCATGACGCTGCTGTGGGGCACCGCGCGGATCCTGTGGAGCGGCTATCTCGGGCTGATGTCGATGACGACGAACCTGGGCTACCCGTCCGCGCTCGCCATCGGGCTGACGTTCTGGGCGTGGGCCTGGACGGGCACCCGTGCGCGGGACGACGCCCCCGCCGTGCGGTTCGTCGGTCCGAGCGGGCTCGGCGGCTGGTGGGGGTATGCCGGGATCGGCGCCCTGTACGCGCTGATCCTGCTCACCCATCCCGTCACGGCGGCCTCGGCGCTCACCGGGGCGGTGGCGGTCGTGGCCTCCCGGCAGCGCGGCTGGCGCCGGCCGGTCGCGGCACGCTGGGCGCTGTGCGGGGCGGTCTGCGCGGCGGTCGCGGTGGCGTGGCCGTACTACGACGTCCTGACGCTGGTGGGCGACACCGGCATGGACGCGATGCACCAGCAGCTGTACGAGAGGATGCTCGCCAACTCCTGGCTGGCGCTGCTCGGGCTGCCCGCGCTGTGGCTGCGGGCGCGCCGGTCGGTGCGTGATCCGCTGGTGCTGATGTTCCTGCTGGAGTGCCTGCTGGTGGCGTACGGCTGGGTGAGCGGGCACTACACGTACGCCCGGGCGCTGTGGGCCGTGCTGGTGCCGCTGCAGTTCGCCCTGGCGGTGGAGCTGGCGGCGCCCCGGCCCTGGCGGCGGGCCCGGCGGGTGCTGGGCGGGGCGGCGGTGGCCGGGGTGTGCGCCGGGTTCGTCACCGTGCACGCCGGGGCGGTCGTGCCGCGGTCGGCCGACCCGGTGGGGTTCACGCAGCCGACGCGCTGGCCGTCCTACGACTGGGCCGCGCGGCACATCGGGCCCGGCGAGGTGGTGATCACCGACGGGTACTTCGCCAGTCACGCCATCGCCGGGTACGGCCCGAACCTCGCCGCGCCCATCTGGCCCGACCCCGCCCTGGACGAGCGGGAGCGCAAACGCCGGGCGGCCGACGTCCGCGCCTATCTCGCCCCCGGCTCGACCCGCGCCGAGCGGTCCGCCGTCGTCCGCCGCTACCACGTGCGCTGGCTGCTGCTGACACGCTGGCACCCGGTGCCCGAGGAGGCCGTGGTGGTGGCGTGGAGCAGACGGACGGGGGAGGTGCTGGCGCGGGTCGGGGGTGGCGTGCGAACGGTTACTCGATGACGAGGTCGACCTCGATGTTGCCGCGGGTGGCGTTGGAGTACGGGCAGACCTGGTGGGCCTGCTCGACCAGCTTGCGGCCGGTCGCCTCGTCCACGCTGTCGGGCAGCTCCACGCGGAGGGTGACGGCGAGGCCGAAGCCCTCGCCCTGCTTGCCTATGGAGACCTCGGCGGTCACGGCGGCGTCGCTGACGTCGACCTTGGCACCACGGCCGACGAGACCGAGGGCGCTGCCGAAGCAGGCGGCGTAACCGGCGGCGAAGAGCTGCTCGGGGTTGGTGCCCTGGCCGTTGCCGCCCAGTGCCTGGGGCATGCCCAGGGCGAGGTCCAGCACGCCGTCGGAGCTGACGGCCCGGCCCTCGCGGCCGTGGGTGGCGGTGGCGACAGCGGTGTAGAGCGCGTCCATGGAAAAACCTTCCCTCTCACGTCAACGTTCGGCGGCCCGCTTACGGGCCGCCTGACATCCAGAATTAGAGCACACAACTAAGTTGTGCGCAATTAAATGGCGAGCACGCGCTACCCTGGAGGCATGAACACGCCCGACGACGACTGGCTCCGCCTGGACCAGCAGATCTGTTTCTCCCTGCACGCGGCCTCCCGCGCCTTCAACGGGGTCTACCGCGGGATCCTCAAGGACCTCGGGCTCACCTACCCGCAGTACCTGGTGATGCTGGTGCTCTGGGAGCACGACGAGCTGCCCGTGAAGAAGCTCGGCGAGCACCTGCGTCTCGACTCCGGCACACTGTCGCCGCTGCTCAAGCGGCTGGAGGCGGCCGGTCTGGTACGCCGGGAGCGCAGCGCCCGCGACGAGCGGTCGGTGGAGGTGCGGCTGACCGAGGAGGGCGTCGCGCTGCGCGGGCGGGCGCTTCAGGTGCCGCGCCGGATCGCGTCCTCGACCGGCTTCGGTCCCGAGGAGATCCGCGCCCTGCGCGCCCGCCTCGACGACCTCACCACCGCGCTGGACGCGGCCGCGCTCGCGGAGCCGCGGGGCGGCTCGTCCGCCGACGAGCGGCCGTAACCGCACCGGGCGCTACGCCGTCGGCGGAGACGGGGCGCCGGAGACGGGGCGAAGGCGCCGGAGACGGGGGGGAAGCGCCGGGGACAGGGGGAAGCGCCGGGAGCGCGCCGCGAGCAGGGGCGCGAGGGATCGCGCCGCGCTGGGCGGCACCCGAGCCCGGGAGGGCGAGAGCCGGAGCGCCTGCCGACACACCGGGCCAACGACCCCCGGACGGTTCGCCCGGCGACTCACCGCCGGGCGGGCGCCGGACGTAGAGGCGCAGGAGCACGTCGTCACGGACGTGTCCCTCGTGGACGTGCTCCTCACGGACGGTGAACTCCGAGGCCAGGACGGCGAGCTTGGTGCGCTCGACCGGGTCGGGCGGGCTCCGGCGCGGGTCCAGGGCGGAGCGCGCGGCGACGACCCAGACACGGTCCACCGAGGCGAGCCGCCGCACCAGCTCCCCGGGGGCCGCCTCCCGTCCCCACAGCGTTCCGGAGCGGGGCGCGGACTCCCGCAGCGCGATGTCCCGCACCCGCCGGAACCCCTTCGGGTAGGCCAGCGCGGCGAGCCTGCCGACGGACGGCAGGAACAGCACCGGGTCACCGGGGCGCATCCGGCTGACGGCGAGCGCGGAGACCTCGGCGAGGTTGTCCGGGCGGTGGGCGGCGGACCGGTCCTGGCGGTGCACGGGGAGCTGGCTCAGGAAGGCGACGGTGAGGGCGAGGACGCCTGCCATGCCCACGACGGCCCGCACCCGGCGGCCCCCGGCCCGCATCCGCCGCCCCTCGAACCGCACCCGCCCCAGCGCTCCGGCCACCCGCCCGGCCCCGGCCGCGACCAGCAGGGACGCGCCCGCCAGCGCGTAGAGCACGTACCGGTCGTGGTAGAGCGGCCGGACCTGCGACACGGTCATCAGGATCCCCGGCGGCACGAGCAGCAGCGGAAGCGCGACCGCGGCCGTGCGCCGCTCGCGCAGTCCCACGGCCATCAGCAGCAGCGTCCCCCAGAACACCGGCCCGGCCGGGCCGGGAGAGAAGTTCCGGCCCAGCCTCCCGACCCGGTCCCACCCCGGCGGCACCAGCCACGCCACCTGCCCGGACTGCCCCTGCGACACCCACACCAGCGGCAGCAGGAGCAGCGCCACCGCCCCCGCCGCCCGCCCCCAGCCGGACCACACCTTCCTCGGCACCCGCAGCAGGGCAAGCGTCAGCGCGTGCGCGCCCAGCACCGGCACCGCCAGCTCGTGCAGCACACAGGTCAGGGCGACGACCGTCCCGTACGGCCACCAGGCCCGGGCGCCCCCTGCGTCCACGGCCCTCACCAGCAGCAGCGTCGCCCCCGCCACGCCTGCCGCGACGAGCGCGTACGACCGGCCCTCCTGGGCGTAGTGGCCGGTCATCGGCGTGATCGCGTACAGGATCCCGGCCCACAGGCCGACCCGGGGCCCGGCCAGCCGGACGCCGAGGGCGGCGACCAGGCCGGCGGTCGCCGTCGCCGCGCACACCGACGGCAGGCGCAGCACGACCTCGCCGGGGTGGACGGTGAGGACGGCGTGCATGAACAGGTAGTAGAGGCCGTGGACGGCGTCGACGTCGTGCAGCAGCCGCCAGATCTGCGGGACCGTGCGCTGCGCGACCTGGAAGGTGACACTCTCGTCGCCCCACATGCCGCCGCGGTCCAGGCCCCACAGCCCGGTCGCGAGCATCACCGCCATGGGCACCGCCACGGGCACCGGCCCCGCGCCGGACCGGCCGCTCCCCCTCGACTGTCCGCTCTTCACGGCCCGATTCTGTGCTGAATCAGGGAGTTCGGGGCGGTTTGATGGTGTGTTATCACTTTCATGTCATTCGCCCGGCTTACCATCCGCCGTGATGAATGCCGAGAGTGAGACCGAGAGGGACGCCCGGAGGCCGCCTGCCGGGGTCGCCGTCGTGGTGATCGGTTACGACGACGCCGTCCATGTGACGGACGCCGTGCGGTCGGCGCTCGCCCAGGGACCGGCCGTGCGCGAGGTGGTGGCCGTCGACGACTGCTCGACGGACGGCAGCGTCGGCCTGCTCGACCGGCTCGCCGCCTCGGAGCCCCGCCTGAAGGTGATCCGCCGCCGGGCCAACAGCGGCGGCTGCGGCACCCCGCGCAACACCGGGCTCGACGCGGTGACCTCGCCGTACGTGATGTTCCTGGACAGCGACGACGTCCTGCCGCCCGGCGCGGCCGCGGCGCTGCTCGAAGCGGCCGAGGGCGCGCACGCCGAGGTCGCGGGCGGCCTGTGCGTACGCCGTGAGCTGCCGTCGGGGCGCGAAGTCCCCTGGCAGGCGCGCCTCTACGCGCTGCACGCCGTCGTACCGCACCCCGCTCGGCGGCCGCGCCTGGTCCACGACACGCTCTGCGTCAACAAGCTCTACCGCACCGGCTTCCTGCGGGCGCACGGCATCCGCTTCCCCGAGGGCCGCTTCCCGTACGAGGACGTCGTCTTCACCGCGCGTGTCCTGGCCGCTGCTCCCCGTATCGCCCTGGTCCCGGACCGGGTGTACGTCTGGCACGTGCGCCGGTCGGCCGGGCGGCTGTCGATCTCCCTGGACCGGTCCGGCGTCGAGAACTGGAGGGCCCGCACGGAGGCGTGCCGGCAGGCGTACGAGGTGCTGCTGGGCGCCGGGCAGAAGGAACTCGCGCGGGCCGTGCGTGCCAAGTTCCTCGACCACGACCTGCGGATGTACGTGCGCGAACTGGGGCTGCGCGACGCCGCGTACCGGCGGGCGTGGTGGGAGCTCACGCGGGCGCACCTCGCGGAGTACGACGCCGACGACTGGGCGCGCAACCCGGCCGCTCCCGGCCGGCTGATCGGGCGGGTCGTCCTGGCCTGCCCGGAGCCGTGCGACCTGCCCCGGCTGCGGGAGCTCGCGGCCCGCCCGGCCCGCCTGTGCCCGCCGTACGCCCGTGCCGCGGACGGCACGCCGGTCTGGTCGGACGCCCTCCCGGTCTCCCTGGAGCCGCTGCTGGCCCGGCCGGTGCGCGCGCTGCCCCTCGCCGTCGACGCGGAGCTGCGGCCGTGCGCGCGCGGCATCCGGCTGCGGCTGCGCCTGCACGAGCTGTACGGGCGGGTGGCGCAGGCGGGGCCGGAGACGGTGGAGGCGGAGTGGCTGCACCGGGACGACGGGAGCCTGGCGGTCCGGGACACGGCCGTGCCGCTCGCGCCGTGCCCGAGCGGCTCCGAGCCCGCCGGGACCCCCGGTTCCGGAGCCGTGGCGCTCGCACAGGGCCCGGAGCCCGCCGGGAGAGCCGGTTCACGAGCCATGGCGCTCGCAGAGGGCGCCGAGCCCGCCGGAGCCGTGGCGCTCGGACCCTGCGCGCAGGGCTCCGAGCCCGCCGGGACCACCGGTTCCGTCCGCGGTGGCGCCTGGTCGGCGGAGGTGGCCGTCGATCTCGCCGCGCTGTCCGCGTTCGGCGCGGGCACCTGGGACCTGCGCCTTCGTATCCGCTTTCGCGACGGCGTGAGCCGCGACGTCTCGGCGCACGCGCTCACGGGCGCCGGTCTGCTGCGCCGCAGCGCTGTCCCGAGCGCCCGGCACGGCGTGGTACTCGTACAGCCGTACGCCACCCACTCCGGCGCGCTGGCGCTGCGGGTGGCCCCCGGCGTACGCGGTGTGCTGTCGGTCGCCCGCGCGCGGCTGCGCCGCCTGCTTCACTGAGAGCACCAGTCCGCGACGGAGCAGCGCACCGCACCACCACCACGGGCCAACTGACGAGGGGACGGCCGCACATGACCTGGTTGATCACCGGCGGCGCCGGCTACATCGGCGCGCACGTCGTACGGGCGATGACCGCGGCGGGCGAGCAGGCGGTGGTGTACGACGACCTGTCCACCGGCTTCGCCGAGCGGGTGCCCGACGGGGTGCCGCTGGTGGTGGGCTCGACCCTGGACGCCGAGCGGCTCGCCCGCACCCTCGCGGACCACGCTGTCACCGGAGTCGTCCACCTCGCGGCGAAGAAGCAGGTGGCCGAGTCGGTGGAACGGCCGCTGCACTACTACCGGGAGAACGTCGAGGGGCTGCGGGTCCTGCTGGACGCCGTGACGGCAGCGAAGGTGCCGTCCTTCGTCTTCTCCTCGTCGGCGGCGGTGTACGGCATGCCGGACGTGGACCTCGTGACGGAGGAGACGCCGTGCCTGCCCATGTCGCCGTACGGCGAGACCAAGCTGGCCGGTGAGTGGCTGGTCCGGGCGACCGGCCGGGCGACCGGGTTGTCGACCGCGTGCCTGCGCTACTTCAACGTGGCGGGCGCCGCCGGCCCGGAACTCGCGGACACCGGGGTGTTCAACCTCGTGCCGATGGTCTTCGAGAAGCTCACCGAGAACGCGCCGCCGCGCGTCTTCGGCGACGACTACCCGACCCCGGACGGCACCTGCGTGCGCGACTACATCCACGTGGTCGACCTGGCCGAGGCCCATGTCGCGGCGGCGGCGGCCCTGCGCTCCTCCCCCGGCCGCGACCTCACGCTCAACATCGGCCGGGGCGAGGGCGTCTCCGTCCGCGAGATGATCGACCGCATCAACGCCGTCACCGGCCACGACCGCCCGCCCGCCGTCACCCCCCGCCGCCCGGGCGACCCGGCCCGGGTCGTGGCCTCCGCCGGCCGCGCCGCCGCGGAACTGGGCTGGAAGGCCCGGCTCGACGTGCAGGACATGATCGCGTCGGCGTGGGAGGGGTGGCTGCGGCTGCATCCAGAGGCGGGACGGGGCTGATCCGCCCCGGCACCGGGGCGAGCCCCGGCGCGCTGCCGGGCTCACTCCTGTGGGCGCACGCTCCGGGCCGCAGCAAGGCCCGCCGCCACGCCCCCCCACTCCGGCCTCCGTGGCAACGCCCCTGACGGCACCGCGCCGCCGGCCTAGAGCGCCTTGAGCCCCTCCGACGTGGCCCGGGCCAGCGCGCCCAGGTACCCCTTCGGCAGCTTCGGGCTGCGGATGACCACCGAGCGCCAGTAGAGCGGGCCGGAGATCAGGTCGAGCGCGAGGTCGTGGTCGATGCCCTCGCTGAGTTCACCGCGGCGTTCCGCCGCCGTCACGATGCCGGTGGCGACCCCGTCCTGACCTTCCCGCAGGGCCTTTTGCAGGGCCTCGGCGATGTCGGGGTTGCGGGCCGCCTCGGCCTGGAGATCGGGGATGACCTGCGAGGCGACGGGGTGGCGCAGGGCGCGGGACGTCACCTCGTAGAGGAGCCGCAGGTCGCCCTCCAGGGAGCCGGTGTCCGGCGCGGGCAGGCCCTGCACGGCGAGCGCCGAGACGATGTCGAGCACCAGGTGCAGCTTGGAGCGCCAGCGGCGGTACACCGCCGTCTTCCCGACCCCCGCCCGGCGGGCGATCCCCTCGATGGACATCCGCGCGTAGCCGACGGCCGCGAGCTCCTCGAAGACGGCCGCCCGGATCGCTTCCGTCACGTCCTCCCGCAGTACGGCCGCCCCCGCGGGGGCCCGGCGGCGCGGGGGCTGCTGGGGCTCGTCGGGCTTCGTCGTCATGCCGACAGCATAGGGCGTCACGACGAAACGGTTGCGTTCCGACGCTGGCCCGGCGTACGCTCCCGTTACGACGATACGGTCCCGTCCCGACGTAAGAAGTCGTGAAGAGTCCGGTAAGAGCCGGCTCCTCCTCGCTCTTCACCCCCCAGGTCCCACACCCCCGAGCGAAAGCACCGGATGTGAGTACGGTCCTCCACACACCGCCCCAGACCCCGGCCCCGGCCGAACACGACCTCGCGGCCCTCGCCGCCCGTCACGGCCTCGCGGTCAGCGGCGCCCGGCCCTCCCTGCCCGAGTACGTCCGGCAGCTGTGGGCGCGCCGCCACTTCATCACCGCGTTCGCCACCGCCAAGCTCACCGCCCAGTACAGCCAGGCGAAGCTCGGCCAGGTCTGGCAGGTGATGACCCCGCTGCTGAACGCGGCGGTCTACTACTTCATCTTCGGCGTACTGCTCGGCACCAAGCACGGCGTGCCCGACTACATCCCGTTCCTGGTCACGGGCGTGTTCATCTGGACGTTCACGCAGAGCTCGATCATGGCGGGCACCCGCGCCATCTCCGGCAACCTCGGCCTGGTACGCGCCCTGCACTTCCCGCGCGCCGCCCTGCCGATCTCCTTCTGCCTCCAGCAGCTCCAGCAGCTGATGTTCTCCATGGGCGCCCTGGTCGTCATCCTGCTCTGCTTCGGCGTGCCGGTCGGCGCGTCCTGGCTGCTGGCGCTGCCGGCCCTGTTCCTGCAGTTCACGTTCAACGCGGGCATCTCCCTGGTCATGGCCCGGATGGGCGCCAAGACCCCCGACATCGCCCAGCTGATGCCGTTCGTGCTGCGCACCTGGATGTATGTCTCGGGCGTCATGTGGAGCATCGACAAGCTGGCGCAGAAGGACAGCCTGCCCCACGTGGTGACGCTCGCGCTGGCGGCGAACCCGGCCGCCGTCTACATCGACCTGATGCGCTTCTCCCTGATCGACAGCTTCCACGCGAGCCAGCTCCCCACTCATGTGTGGGCCCTCGCCGCCGGGTGGGCACTGGTCGCCGGTGTCGGCGGGTTCATCTACTTCTGGAAGGCTGAGGAGACGTACGGCCGTGGCTGAGCACCCGAGCGAGAAGATCCCCACCGTCGTCGCCGACGGCGTCGACATCGTCTACCGCGTCAACGGCACCGGCACCGGACGCGGCTCCGCGACCGCCGCCCTCAACCGCATCGTGCGCCGCAAGCAGACCGAGAAGGCCTCGGGCGTGCGCCGGGTGCACGCCGTGAGGAACGTGTCCTTCGTCGCCTACCGCGGTGAGGCGATCGGCCTGATCGGCACCAACGGCTCCGGCAAGTCGACCCTGCTGAAGGCCGTCGCCGGGCTCCTGCCCGTGGAGAACGGCCGGATCTACACCGACGGCCAGCCCTCCCTGCTCGGCGTCAACGCCGCCCTGATGAACGACCTGACCGGCGAGCGCAACGTGCACCTCGGCGGCCTGGCCATGGGCATGTCCCGCGAGCAGGTCAAGGACCGCTACCAGGAGATCGTCGACTTCTCGGGCATCAACGAGAAGGGCGACTTCATCACGCTGCCGATGCGGACGTACTCCTCCGGCATGGCCGCGCGGCTGCGGTTCTCCATCGCCGCCGCCAAGGACCACGACGTCCTGCTCATCGACGAGGCGCTGGCCACCGGCGACCGCTCCTTCCAGAAGCGCTCCGAAGAGCGCATCCGCGAGCTGCGCAAGCACGCGGGCACGGTGTTCCTGGTCAGCCACAACAACAAGTCGATCCGCGACACCTGCGACCGGGTGCTGTGGCTGGAGCGCGGGGAACTGCGCATGGACGGGCCGACGGAGGACGTGCTCAAGGAGTACGAGGCGTTCACCGGCGACAAGGCGGACAAGCCGAAGGCGAAGGCCACCGTTCCCTCGTGAGGCGCACCCGGTCGGCCGTTTCGCCCCATTGATGGCAGCATGACCGCATACCGTGCAGCTGCGAGAGGGGTCCCCGTGATGGCCGAGCTCAGCGTCGTCGTCCACGGGCCGAACGTTCAGGACCATCTGACGGAACTCCTCGGCTCCCTCGCCGCCCACCCCCTGCCGGACGCCGAGGTGATCGTGGCCGCGGTCGGCGACTGGGCCCGGGAGACCGCCGAACGGCACGCCCCGGAGGTCCAGGTCGTGCCGCTGCCGCACGGCACGGGGGACGCGGCGGCCCGGGCGGAGGGCGCGGCCCGGGCCTCCGGCCGCTGGCTGCACTTCGTCCACGCCAAGGACGGCCTGCCGGCCGGCACCCCGCGCATGGTCGCCGAGCGGGTGGCCGAGCTCCCCGGCGAGGTCGACGTCCTCCTCGTGGACCACGTCCGCAGCACCTGGCACTCCTCCGGCATGCCCTCACCGGACGGCCCGCTCCTCGCCCGGGCGGGCCGCGCCGACGTCCCCCTCGACGACTGCTCGCCCCTGCTGCGGCTGACCCCGCTGCTCGGCACCCGCGTCCTGCGCGCGGACTTCTGGCGGGCGCACGAGCCCCGGCTCGCCACCGACGACGAGCCGTACGCGGCCCTGGCCGCCCTGCTGCTCGCCGACCGCGTCGCCTGCCTGCCGCACGTCGCCTACGAGGACCGCCGGCTGCGCCCCGCGAGCCTGCCCCCGGTCACCCCCGAGCAGCGCTACGGCCTCGTCGAGCGCTACGAGTCCCTCCTCGACCTCACCCGCGACCGGCGCGCCGCCCACACCGTGCTCTACGACCTCATGGTCCGCGACTGCCTGCGCACCTTCGCGCGTGGCGGCATGGAGGAGGAGGTCGCGCGGGAGTTCTTCCGCCGGGCGTCCCTGGCCGCCCGGCGCCGCCGCCCCGAGGGCCACCGCCGCCCGGGCGGGCTCGAAGGCGTCCGCCGCTCCCTGCTGGAGGAGGGCGCCTACGCGAAGTACCGGGCCTTCCAGACCGTCAACCGCACCCGCCGCACCGCCAAGTCGGCCGTACGGGCCCGTAAGCGCCAGGTGGGCGCCAGACTCCGTGACCACCAGTACCGCAGGGCGCTCGGCCGTCCCGTCAATCCGCACCTCGCGGTGTTCGCGGCGTACTGGAACCGCGGCGTCGCCTGCAACCCCGCCGCGATCGCCGCCAAGCTCGCCGAACTGGCCCCGCAGATCCACGCGGTGTGGGTGGTCACCGAGGAGAACGCGGCCCTGCTGCCGCCGGGCACCGACCACGTCGTGCCCGGCAGCCGCCGCTACTGGGAGGTGCTGGCGAGTGCCAAGTACCTCGTCAACAACGTCAACTTCGAGAACGCGGTGGTCAAACGCCCGGACGCGATCCACGTCCAGACCCACCACGGCACGCCCCTGAAGCGCATGGGCATCGACCAGATGGCGTTCCCGGCCGCCGCACAGGGCCTGGACTTCAAGGCGCTGCTGGAACGCATCGACCGATGGGACTTCAGCGTCTCGGCCAACAGCCACACCACCCGCATGTGGGAGCGGGCGTATCCGTCGCGCTACGTCTCCCTGGACCACGGCTATCCGCGCAACGACGTCTACTACACGGCCGGCGCCGACGACATCCGCACGGTCCGCGACCGCCTCGGCATCGCCCCGGGCCGCCGTGCCGTCCTCTACGCGCCCACCCACCGCGACTACGAGGCCGGCTGGACCCCGCGCCTGGACCTCGCCACCCTCGCCGACCACCTGGGCGACGACACGGTCCTGCTCGTGCGCGGCCACTACTTCTACGGCGGCGCCGCCTCCCCCCTCACCCACCTGCGCCGCACCGGCCGGATCATCGACGTCTCCTCCTACGACCCGGTCGAGGAACTGTGCCTGGCGGCGGACGCCCTGGTCACGGACTACTCCTCGATCATGTTCGACTACGCCAACCTCGACCGGCCGATCGTGATCTACGCCGACGACTGGGAGACGTACCGCACCACCCGCGGCGTCTACTTCGACCTGATGGACCAGGCCCCGGGCCCGGTCGCCCGCACCCAGCAGGAGCTGACGGAGATCCTCACCACCGACGCCTGGCGCGACGAGAGCGCGGCGAAGACCCGGGCCGTCTTCCGGCGCCGGTTCTGCGAGTACGACGACGGGCGCGCCGCCGAACGCGTCGTCCGCCGGGTCTTCCTCGGCCAGGACCAACGGGACCTGCCGCCCGTGCTGCCGATCGAGGAACGCACGCCGGCCCCGACCCCGCAGGAGGCGACCGCATGAGCACCCCCGACGTCACCGTGACGGTCATCGTCCACAACGACGCCGAGCGCCTCCCCCGCGCCGTGGAGTCGGTCCGCCGCCAGACCCACGCCAACCTCGAAATCATCATCAGCGACGACCACTCCACCGACGCGACCCCCGCGGTGGCCCAGCGGCTCGCGGTCGAGGACCCCCGCATCCGCCACCTCCGCCTGGAGCGGAACAGCGGCGGCTGCAGCGCCCCGCGCAACCGCGCCCTGCAGATCGCGCGGGCGCCGTTCCTGATGTTCCTCGACAGCGACGACGAACTCCCCGACAACGCCGTCGAACTGCTGCTCGCCGCACACCGCGAACGCGAGATCGACTTCGCGATGGGCGCGGTGCAGCGGGTCCGGGTGGACAACGGCCGCCGCTCGACGTGGATGCCGCACCTGGTCGCCGAGCGCCGCGCCCTCGACGGCATCGAGGCCGACCCGCGCCTGCTCTTCGAGCACCTGGCCACCAGCAAGATGTACGCCCGCGCCTTCCTCGACCGGCACGACCTGCGCTTCCCCGAGGGCATCCACTACGAGGACCAGCTGTTCTCGGCGCAGGCGTACTGCCTGGCCAAGAGCTTCACGATCATCCCGGAACCGGTCTACCGCTGGTACGTGGCGCCCTTCGCGGCCTCCGAGGCCGCCTCGATATCCAACCAGCGGCACAAGCTCGCCAACGTCCGGGACCGGGTCCACGTCCAGCACCTCATCGACGCCTTCCTGGCCGAGAGCGGGCACGAGTCGCTGCGCGAGGACAAGGACCACAAGTTCCTCAAGCACGACCTCCGGATGTACACCGGTGACCTGCCCTACCGGGACGACGCCTGGCTGACGTCCTTCGCGGACCTCGTCACCCCCTACCTGGACACGCTCACCCCCGGCGCGTTCGCCCGTCTCCCGCGCGCCGAACGCGTCGTCATCCAGCTGATCCGCGACCGGCGCCTGCCGGAGGCCCGGCTGGCGGCCCGCGGCCTGGGGCACGGGGTGGCACCGAGGCGCGTGACAGCCGACGCGGAGGGGTGCACCTACTGGGGGAACCGCGTCCCCGAGGCGGAGTGGTCCCGCCGCGAACTGGACATCTCCGACCTGGAGCTGGAGACGCGCCCCTTCCCGAGCGCCCAGTTCCGCCACGAGATCACGGAGATCACCCGGGGCCCGGGCGCTTCGATCGACCTCGCGATCCGTACGTACGACCCGGCGCTGCGCCTTCCCGTCGGCCCCCAGCGCGCGACGCTCCTCATCGCCCCGGGCGGCCACCGTCTCCACGTCCACTTCCGCCTCTCCCCCGTCCGCCCCGGCATCTTCGAGGGCCACGCCCACCTCGACCTCGGGGCGGCCCGGCTCCCCCTCCAGGGCTTCGCGGGGATCCGCCACCCGTTGCTCCGCCTCCGGCACCAGGGCCTGTCCCACACGGGCCTGCTGCTGGCGCCCCTGACCTTCCCGACGCTGACGACACGCGTCCCGTCCCACCACCTGACGGTGGAACCGGAGGGCCACGGCGCGGGCCGCCTCCAGGTCCGCTGGGAACCGGTGGGAGTGACGGCGAAGCTGATCCGCCCGACGGTACGCAGGGTGGCCCGCCCGCGCGTGAAGTCGGCGGCGCGGCTGGTGGCGAGCGCGCTGAAGTAGGCCCCACCGGTCCGCTCGGCTGCGGGCAGTCGTGCCGCCAAGAACGGCACGGGCGGCACCCTCCTAGGCGCCTGGTACGTCGTGCTGGAACACCCAGGTCCGGTACACCAGGAAGCGGAAGGCCGAGGCCAGCACGATGGACACCGCCTTGACCGCATTCGCTTCGAGCGGCCCGTCCAGGCCGAGGCCGTGATACCCGGCGTAGAACAGCCCGCTCTCCATGGCGACGCCGAGGGCGCTGAAGACGAAGAACAGCGTGATCTGACGCCGGGTGCGGGACGCCCGGTCGCGATAGGCGAAGTACCGGAAACCGAGATAGTTGGTACCCATGGCGACCAGGCTGGCCAGGACGGTCGCCGCCATGGCGTCCCGGTGCAGTCCGTGCAGCAGCACGTTGAACACCAGGAAGTTCACGGCGACGCCGCTGCCGCCGACCAGAGCGAAGTTCACCGCTTCGAGGACGACGCGCTTGACCGGGAGGGCGGGAGCGGACACCCGCTCCTCGGAAACGTTCACAGTCACGCCCCCAGCCTTAGCCGGGGTCGGTAAGTCCTCCCCTCGAATCGCCTTAAGGCACCCCAAGAAGAGGCGCCCCGGGCCGGACCGGCCCGGGGCGCCTGGCACGCCGTACGCCCTACGAGTGCGTGCGCAGCAGCGTCCTCATCGTGCGCATGGCCACCGACAGGTTGGCCAGGTCGAACGAGTCGGAGCTCTGGATGTCCTCCAGTGTGGTGCGGGCCCGGCCCAGGATCGCCGCGTTCTTCTGCTCCCACGCCTTGAAGCGCTGCTCGGGCGTCGAGGTGCCGTTGCCGACGGCCAGGACGTCGGCGGTCAGCGCCGCGTGCGCCGCGTACAGGTCCTCGCGGATCGCCGCGCGGGCCATGGACTGCCAGCGGTCGGCGCGGGGCAGCTCGATGATGCGGTCCATGAGCTGGGTGATGCGCAGCCGGTCGGCGAGGTCGTAGTACACCTCGGCGACGTCCAGCGGCTCCCGGCCCATGCGGTCGGCGATCGAGACGATGTCGAGCGTCGGGAAGGCCGAGGAGAAGCCCGCCACCCGCGTGGCGAGCTCGTCCGGGACACCGGCGCCGGTCAGCTCGTCGTAGATCTTCTGGTACCACTCCAGGTCGGCGCCGCGCAGCAGCTTCGGCAACTGTCCCCAGACCTGCTCGACCCGCTCGGCGAAGAAGTCGACCGTGCCGGCGAGCTCCAGCGGCTGCGGCCGGTTGTTGAGCAGCCAGCGCGTGCCGCGCTCCACCAGGCGGCGCGCGTGCAGCCGGATGCGGGTCTGGACCTCGGCCTCGACCTTGTTGTCGAGCGCCTCGACCCCGTCCCACACCGGGGACTGGCGGAAGATCACCCGGGCCGCGGTCTGCGCCCGCACGATCTCCTCCAGCGACGCGCCGGTCTCCTCGCGCAGGCGGTGCAGGTACGTCGTGCCGCCCGTGTTGACCGTGTCGTTGACCAGGACCGTCGTGGTGATCTCGCGGCGCAGCGGGTGGCCGTCGAGCCGCTCGGCGAACTGCTCGCGCAGCTCGGTCGGGAAGTACGCGTGCAGCAGACCCCTCAGATACGGGTCGTCGGGCAGCGAGGTGTGCAGCAGCTCCTCGGCGACCGTGATCTTCGTGTACGCCAGCAGGACGGCCGTCTCCGGGCCGGTCAGGCCCTGGCCCTGGGCGAGCCGCTCGCGGATCTGCCGGTCGGTGGGCAGGAACTCCAGCGCCCGGTCCAGGTGCCTCTCCCTGACCAGGTGCTTCATGAAGCGCTGCTGGGCGTGGAGCATGGCGCTGGACTGGGCGAGGGCGTTGGCGATCGCCGTGTTCTGCGCGTAGTTGTTGCGCAGCACCAGGCGGCCGACCTCGTCGGTCATCTCGGCGAGCAGCTTGTTGCGCTGCTTGACGGTCATGTCGCCGTCCGTGACCAGGCCGTTGAGCAGGATCTTGATGTTCACCTCGTGGTCGGAGGTGTCCACGCCCGCGCTGTTGTCGATGGCGTCGGTGTTGATCCGGCCGCCGTGCAGCGCGAACTCGATCCGGCCGAGCTGGGTCAGGCCGAGGTTGCCGCCCTCGCCGACGACCTTGACGCGCAGGTCCTTGCCGTCCACGCGGATGGAGTCGTTGGCCTTGTCGCCGACGTCCGTGTTCGATTCGACGGAGGACTTGACGTACGTGCCGATGCCGCCGTTCCACAGCAGGTCCACCGGCGCGTGCAGGATCGCCTTCATCAGGTCGGCCGGGGTCAGCTTGGTGACCTTGGCCTCGATGCCGAGGGCCTCGCGGATGTGCGCGTTGACCGGGATCGCCTTAGCCGTGCGCGGGAAGATGCCGCCGCCGGCCGACAGCAGCTCCGTGTTGTAGTCCTCCCAGCTGGAGCGGGGCAGCTCGAACAGGCGACGGCGCTCGGCGTAGGAGGTGGCGGCGTCCGGGTTCGGGTCGATGAAGATGTGCCGGTGGTCGAAGGCCGCGACCAGGCGGATGTGCTCGGAGAGCAGCATGCCGTTGCCGAACACGTCGCCGGACATGTCGCCGATGCCGACGACCGTGAAGTCCTCGGTCTGGCAGTCCACGCCCATGTCGCGGAAGTGCCGCTTGACCGACTCCCAGGCGCCGCGGGCGGTGATGCCCATGCCCTTGTGGTCGTAGCCGGCGGAGCCGCCGGAGGCGAAGGCGTCACCGAGCCAGAAGTTGTACTGCTCGGCGACCCCGTTGGCGATGTCGGAGAAGGTCGCCGTGCCCTTGTCGGCGGCGACGACGAGGTAGGTGTCGTCCTCGTCGTGCCGGACGACGTCCGCCGGGGGCACGACCTCGCCCGCCACCATGTTGTCGGTGATGTCGAGCAGCGCCGAGATGAACGTCTTGTAGCTGGCGACGCCCTCGGCGAGCCACGCGTCCCGGTCCACGGACGGGTCGGGCAGCTGCTTGGCGACGAAACCGCCCTTGGCGCCGACCGGCACGATGACGGTGTTCTTCACCATCTGCGCCTTGACCAGGCCGAGGATCTCGGTGCGGAAGTCCTCACGCCGATCGGACCAGCGCAGACCACCGCGTGCGACCTTGCCGAAGCGCAGGTGCACGCCCTCGACGCGCGGCGAGTACACCCAGATCTCGAACGCCGGGCGCGGTGCCGGCAGGTCGGGGATGGCCTGCGGGTCGAACTTCATGGAGACGTAGTCGTGCGGCTTGCCGCCCGCGGCCTCCTGGAAGAAGTTGGTCCGCAGCGTCGCCTTGATGACGGTGAGGAAGGACCGCAGGATCCGGTCCTCGTCGAGCGAGGCCACCTGGTCGAGGGCCGCGTCGACCTCCTCCAGCAGCGCGTCCACGATCTCGTGCCCCGCGCGCTGCCGGTCCGGCGACATTCGCGCCTCGAACAGGGAGACGAGCAGGCGGGTGGTGTGGACGTTGTTGCGGAGGGTGTCCTCCATGTAGTCCTGGCTGAACGTCGACGCCGCCTGACGCAGGTACTTGGCGTAGGCGCGCAGCACCACGGCCTGGCGCCAGGTCAGCCCGGCGCTCAGCACGAGGGCGTTGAAGCCGTCGTTCTCCGCCTTGCCGGTCCAGGTGGCGGCGAAGGCGTCCTGGAAGCGCTCGCGGGCGTCGTCGCCGAAGTAGTCCGCGCCGCCATTCGCGCGGGGCATGCGCAGGCCGAAGTCGTAGATCCAGGCCACGCTGCGGTCCGAGCAGCGCAGCTCGTACGGCCGCTCGTCGACGACCTCGACGCCGAGCCGGTTGAGGACCGGCAGGACGGCCGAGAGGGAGATCGCGTCGCCCGTGCGGTAGATCTTGAAGCGGCGCTCCTCGGGGGCGGCGCCCACCGGCTCGTACAGGCTGAGCGCGAAGTCCTTGTCCGCCTCGGCGTTCAGCTGCTCCAGGTGGACGAGGTCGGCGACCGCGGCGCGCGGGTTGTGGTCGGCCTTGTAACCCTCGGGGAAGGCGTGCGCGTAGCGGCGGAGCGCTTCCGCCGCGTGCTCCTCGCCGAGCTCGGCGTTGAGCGCCTCGGCGAAGGCGTCCTCCCAGGAGCGGGCGGCCTCCACCAGCCGGGCCTCGATGCGCTCCTTGTCGGAGTCGGACAGCTCCGGCAGCTCGGTGCCCTGCGGGACGCGCACCACGAAGTGCAGCCGGGACAGGATCGACTCGGTGTTCCAGGCCGTGAAGTCGACGCTGATGCCGCCGAGCTCTTCCTTGAGGATCTCGATGATCCTCAGGCGCACGGCCGTGGTGTAGCGGTCGCGCGGGAGGTAGACGAGGGCGGAGTAGTAGCGCCCGTACTCGTCCTGGCGCAGGTAGAGCCTGAGGCGCCTGCGCTCCTGGAGGTACAGGACGGAGGTGACGATGGCCCGCAGTTCGTCGACCGGGGTCTGGAACAGCTCGTCGCGCGGGTACGTCTCCAGGATCTGTGTCAGGTCACGCCCGTCGTGGCTGTTGGGCGAGAACCCGGCCCGCTCCAGGACCTCCTCGACCTTGCGCCGGATGACCGGCACCCGGCGCACGGACTCGGTGTAGGCGGCGGAGGAGAACAGCCCGAGGAAGCGCCGCTCGCCGATGACGTTGCCGTCCGCGTCGAACTTCTTGACGCCGATGTAGTCCAGGTACGAGGGCCGGTGCACGGTCGCCCGGCTGTTCGCCTTGGTCAGCACGAGCAGCTTGTGCTCGCGCGCCTTGGCCCGGGCGTCGGCGGGCAGCCGCTCGAACGAGGGGCTGACGGGGTGGCTCTCCTCGGCCGCGTGGTGCGGGTCCGCGCGCAGTATGCCGAGCCCGGTGCCGGGCACGGCGGCCAGCGAGTCGTCGTCACGCAGCTGGTACTCGCGGTAGCCGAGGAAGGTGAAGTGGTCGTCGGCGAGCCAGCGCAGCAGCTCGCGGGCCTCCTCGACCTGGGGTCCGGGCAGGTCGCCGGGGATGGGCTCGTCCGGCAGCCCCTCCGCCAGCCGGATCGCCGCCTCCCGCATCTTGCCCCAGTCCTCGACGGCCTCACGGGCGTCGGAGAGCACCCGCAGCAGGTCGGCGGTGATCTGCTTCAGATCGGCCCGGTCGGTCTCGCGGTCGATCTCTACGTGGATCCAGGACTCGACGTGCGCGTCGTGCGGAAGGTCGCCGGTGGCCGGGGTCGACAGGACCTCGATGAGCCTGCCGGTGACGTCGCGCCGCACGACGAACTGGGGGTGGATGACGACGTGGATGCCACGCCCCTGACGCGTCAGCTCATTGGTGACGGAATCGACGAGGAAGGGCATGTCGTCGGTGACGACCTCGACCACGGAGTGGCTGCAGGTCCACCCGTTCTCTTCCACCGTGGGGGTGTGCACCCGGACGTTCGCCGTGCCCTGGGGGCGGTTCTCGGCCAGCCGGTAGTGCGATACGGCAGCTCCGAAGACATCGACCGGGTCGCGGTCGGTGAGGTCCTCCGGGGCCGTGTGCAGGTAGTAACGCTGGAGGAACGTGAGGAGGGTCTCGCGGTCCGGGGCCTTCTGGGCGTCTGGGGTCTCCTCGCCCGTCGACCCGGTCGGTAGGTGCCCCCCGACCGGGCTGTTCTCAGCTACCCGGGCGGCCCTCTCGAGCAACTCGGCCTTGGCTTCGTCCAGCTTGGTCTGCATTGTCCTCTGGCTCCTGTCGCGCGCCGTTGCGTGACGTAGAAGGAAGTACGGCCTCTGCGCTTACGACCTCACGTCGTGACACGGGGTATCCGGTCTGATCCGACGCTATGCCGCAAGGTGAGATGAGCGGGGATGTCTGAGCCATTCTTGAGCTGCGCCACCGGTGTGACGATGCTCTCTGCGACGCCCGGGTCCTGGTGATGCCCGGCGTCCCGGGAGCCCTCGACGGCACGTCCCGCCCGCGAAGACCAGCGACTGCCGCCCGGTCACGGATGTCGTCCGTGCTCTCCGGGCGCAGGGCAGGGACGACGACGTCCCCGCGAACTATCGCGCTGATCACGCCACCAAGGCTATCGCTCCTCACAGGGGCTCCGTCATGAGCCGTATGTGTACAAAACCAGCCCCGGAAGTTTGACGTTCTGCACAGTGCCGCTACGCATTTTGGTCTGGGGGACCTCCGGGGACCGGTCAGGCCGCGAGCCGCTCCGCCTCTTCGACCGCTTCTTCCAGCGTGTCCACGACAGGAACGCCGACCGCTTCCAGGCTCACCCGGCTGTGCGACCCGCCGGTGTACAGCACGGCCCGGGCCCCTACATGCAGCGCGGCCACGGCGTCGTCCGCCGCGTCCCCGATCACCACGGTGCGCTCCGGAGCCACCCCGCTCAGCGACGCCAGGTGCCGCACCATGTGCTCGGCCTTGCTGCCCCCCGACGGCCCGGTCCGCCCGTCCACCCGTATGAAGTGCGGCTCGATGCCGAACCCGCGCACCAGCGGGACGAGCTCCTCGTGCACGTACATGCTCAGGATCGACTGGCTGCGACCCGTCGAGCGCCATCCGGCCAGCAGCTCCACGGCCCCCACCGTCAGCCCGCACGCCGTCCGGTGCTCGGCGTAGTACCGGTGGAAGACGTCGTCCATCGCCTCCCACTCCGCCTCGGTCGGCAGCCGCCCCATCAGCCGCTCGTAGAACTTGGGCACCGGCACGCAGTACAGCTCCCGGTACTTCTCCAGCGTCAGCGGCTCCAGCCCCAGCTCGGCGAAGGCCGCGTTCGTCGCCCCGATGATCGCGTCGATGTCGTGGAACAGCGTGCCGTTCCAGTCCCAGACAATGTGCGCGCCCGTCTTCATCCCCATGCCCGAAAACGTACCCGCCCCCACTGACAATCAAGAGGGCGACGCCTCAACGCGCCCCCGGGGGGGCGGTTCAGTCCCCGCGCCCGACCAGGTTCGCGATCTCCTGCGTGGCGAACCACAGCAGCTCGTGGTCCTCCGCGCCGTCCACGACGGACTGCGCGTCGTCGTCCCCGCCGTCCGCCGCCGGCAGCGCCTCGGCGGCCGCCGTCACATCGGCCTGGGCGTCCGTCGCGTCGACATGCACCGACGCCGCCTTGCCCAACGGCACCGCGCCCGCGACCCGCACCTCGCCCGGCGCCGGACCGGGCCCCCGGCCGGGATCCGCGCTCACGGCCCGGTCGGCCACGTCGACGGCGATCACGACCCGGCGCGGCGGCGCCTCGGGTTCGGCCGCCAGCAGGCGCAGCGAGGCCAGCGCGGCCCGGCCGAGCGCCGCGTACTCCAGTTCCTCGGTGTCGTCCGAGACGTACCACTCGCGCAGCCCCGGCGTCACGGCGTAGGCGACGAGCGGCCCGGCTCCCAGCTCGCCCGTCCTGTACGCCTCGGCGAGACCGGGGAGGGTCAGGGGCACGTAGACACGCATGGGCTGGCCGCTTTCGTGGTCGTGGTCGGGGTGCTCCGAAGGGCTCCGTGAGGCTCCGGAAGGCCTTCAGGATACGTGCGGGGCGTCCCCTTTCGAGTCCCGCCCCGTGACGCCCGACGCGTCCACTCCGGGCCCGGAATTCACCCGGCGAACCCCCGCACTCGTGGGCTCCACGCCTCCGGCATCACTCGGATAAGTGAACATTCCGGCGCCCACAACCCGCCTCGCGCTTCCTTGCCGCCGCCCCCGTCGGCCCCGTACAAGATCACCACCCGAAGTTACTCCCCGGTACACACCGGGCCCACGAAACGGGGACCCCCCATGCACAAGGTCATGACCAGGACCCCGCCCCGCCCCACCCGCAACCGACCCGACACCCACGGCCCCACCTCGACGACGGCACCCCTCCCACCGGCGGACACGACGCTCCGCGCCGCGGGCGGCACCGCGCCGCGTACAGGGGGCGGCACCACACCCGGCGCCCCGGCCGGAGCTGCCCCACGCACACCCGCCCGCACCACACCCCACACCCCCGGCCGCACCACATCGCACACACCGGCCACCACCCCACCCCACACGCCGGGCGGAGCCGCCCCACGCACACCCGCCCGCACCACACCCCACACCCCCGGCAGCACCACATCGCACACACCGGCCGACACCCCGCCCCGTGCCCTCGACGGGACCACACCCCGCACACCTGCCGGCGCCACAGCACCACGTCCTCCCTTGGACACAGCACCCGGCACCCTTGGCAGCACCCCACCGCACACCTTCGACGGCACCGCACCGCACCCTTCCGAGGGCACCCAACCCCGCTTCCCCGCCCGCCGCGAAGCCCCACCGGCCGCGCCCGCCGGCGCAGCACCTCCGCGTTCTCCCGGGAGTGGGCGGACCCGGCCTCCGGCAGCGGGCGGACGTCCGCCGGCCTCCACCCGTGCCAGGGCCTCCCGCACCCGCCCGTCGGACACGCGCCCGCCGACCCCCTCCGCGACCCGCACAGCACACCGCAGGACCACGGGAACGGCCACCACCCCAGCACACACGGACGCCGCCGCTCCGGCCCCCGCCGAGACCGGAACGGCCCCCCGCGTCCCGACCCAGGGTTTCCGCCCCGCGGCGATCCCCCAGCCCCTGCCCACCGACCTCTTCGCCGACCTTCTCGTCGCCGTGCTGAGCGGCCACCGCCCCGTCCACTCCATGCTCCGCCACACCCGCGGCCGCGCCTACGACGAGCTGGCCTGGCTGGCCGAACGCGGCCCTCTGCGCACGCGCGGCGCCCGTCCCGTCGTCCGTGACATCGGCTACTACGAGCCCCGCCCGGGCGCCATCGAGGCCTTCGCCCGTGTCGGTGCAGGCGACCGGTTGCGCGCCATGGCCTTCCGCCTGGAACTCGGGCAGGACCGCCGGTGGCGCTGCACGGCGGTCGAACTCGGCGGCCCCCGTCCGCCTCGCCCGGAAGCCGACTGAGGCCGTCGCCGCCGACTGAGGCGGTCCACGCCGACCGCCCTCGACGCCGAAGGGCCGGACACCCTCAGGTGTCCGGCCCTTCAAGCCGCTACGGCGTCCAGGCGACCGTCACTTCTTGCGGCGCCCGCGGCTCCGCGCCTGCTTGCGCCGCTCCGCGCGGGTCAGGCCGTCGGCCTCGGAGCGCACCGGCTCGCCGTCCTCGGTGAACTCGCCCTCGACAGTGCCGCCCTCGCCGTCGACCGTCGGCGCGGAGAAGTGGAGGTTGCGCCGCTGCGGGACGTCGAGCCCCTTGGCGCGGATCTCCGGCCGGGAGCCCGCCTGCGCCGGCACCGCGTCCTGCTTCTCCAGGTCGGCCACCGGCTTGGTGTCCTCGACTGGGACCTCCTCGACCTGCTGCTCGACCTGGACCTCCAGGTTGAACAGGTAGCCGACGGACTCCTCCTTGATGCCCTCCATCATGGCGGTGAACATGTCGAAGCCCTCGCGCTGGTACTCGACCAGCGGGTCCTTCTGCGCCATGGCGCGCAGGCCGATGCCCTCCTGGAGGTAGTCCATCTCGTAGAGGTGCTCGCGCCACTTGCGGTCCAGGACCGACAGCACGACCCGGCGCTCCAGCTCCCGCATGATCTCGGAGCCGAGCTGGTCCTCACGCGCCTGGTACTGGTCGTGGATGTCGTCCTTGATGGAGTCGCCGATGAACTCGGCGGTCAGCCCGGCGCGGTCGCCGGCCGCCTCCTCCAGCTCCTCGACCGAGACGTTGCACGGGTAGAGCTGCTTGAAGGCGCCCCACAGCCGGTCGAGGTCCCAGTCCTCGGGGAAGCCCTCGGCAGTCTCGGCCTGGACGTAGGCGTCGATGGTGTCGTCCATGAAGTGCTGCACCTGCTCGTGCAGGTCCTCGCCCTCCAGGACG
Source organism: Streptomyces qaidamensis (assembly GCF_001611795.1). Taxonomy (NCBI): domain Bacteria; kingdom Bacillati; phylum Actinomycetota; class Actinomycetes; order Kitasatosporales; family Streptomycetaceae; genus Streptomyces; species Streptomyces qaidamensis. Next base: position 3,606,238 of record NZ_CP015098.1, read on the forward strand.
CGGCGCCGCTCGCCGTAGATGACCTCGCGCTGACGGTTGAGGACCTCGTCGTACTTCAGGACGTTCTTACGCGTCTCGAAGTTCTGCTGCTCGACCTGCGACTGGGCGGAGGCGATCGCGCGCGTGACCATCTTGTTCTCGATCGGCACGTCGTCCGGGACGTTCGCCATCGACATCACGCGCTCGACCATCTGGGCCTTGAACAGGCGCATCAGGTCATCGCCGAGGGAGAGGTAGAAGCGGGACTCGCCCGGGTCGCCCTGACGGCCGGAACGACCGCGCAGCTGGTTGTCGATCCGCCGCGACTCGTGCCGCTCGGTGCCCAGCACATAGAGCCCGCCGAGCTTCTCGACCTCGTCCTTCTCGGTCTGGACGGCCTTCTCGGCCCGCTTGAGCGCCTCGGGCAGGGCGTGCGCCCACTCCTCGATGTGCTCCTCGGGGTCGAGGCCGCGCTGGCGCAGCTCCGCCTCGGCGAGGTCCTCGGGGTTGCCGCCGAGCTTGATGTCCGTACCACGGCCGGCCATGTTCGTGGCCACCGTGACGGCGCCCTTGCGGCCGGCCTGGGCGACGATCGTCGCTTCCCGGTCGTGCTGCTTGGCGTTCAGCACCTCGTGCTGGATGCCGCGCTTGCTGAGCTGCTGCGAGAGGTACTCGGACTTCTCGACGGAGGTCGTGCCGACCAGGATCGGCTGCCCCTTGCGGTGCTTCTCCTCGATGTCGTCGACGACCGCCTCGAACTTGGCGACCTCGGTCCGGTAGATCAGGTCCGACTGGTCCTTGCGGACCATCGGCCGGTTCGTCGGGATGGGCACCACGCCGAGCTTGTAGATCTGGTGGAACTCGGCGGCCTCGGTCATGGCCGTACCGGTCATGCCGCAGAGGCCGGGCTGTTCCTTCTCGTTGTGGTCGTGTCGCTTGTAGAGGCGGAAGAAGTTCTGGAGGGTGATCGTGGCGAGCGTCTGGTTCTCGTCCTTGATCGGCACCGCTTCCTTGGCCTCGATCGCCTGGTGCATGCCCTCGTTGTAGCGGCGGCCCGCGAGGATACGTCCGGTGTGCTCGTCGACGATCATGACCTCGTCGTCGATGATGACGTAGTCCTTGTCCTTCTTGAAGAGCTCCTTGGCCTTGATGGCGTTGTTCAGGTAGCCCACCAGCGGGGTGTTCACCGACTCGTAGAGGTTGTCGATGCCCAGCCAGTCCTCGACCTTGGCGACACCGGACTCGTGGATGGCGACCGTGCGCTTCTTCTCGTCGACGTCGTAGTCGCCGGTCTCCTCGATGCCCTTGAGCGGCTGGCCGGCCTCGCCGCGCTTGAGGCGCTTCACCAGCTTGGCGAAGTCCCCGTACCACTTGGTGGCCTGGTCGGCCGGGCCGGAGATGATCAGCGGAGTACGGGCCTCGTCGATGAGGATGGAGTCGACCTCGTCGACGATGGCGAAGTTGTGGCCGCGCTGGACGAGCTCGTCCTGGGACCACGCCATGTTGTCGCGCAGGTAGTCGAAGCCGAACTCGTTGTTCGTGCCGTACGTGATGTCGCAGGCGTACTGCTCGCGGCGCTGAGCGGGCGTCATGTTGGCGAGGATGCAGCCGACCTCAAGGCCCAGGAACCGGTGGACGCGGCCCATCATCTCGGAGTCGCGCTCGGCCAGGTAGTCGTTGACCGTGATGATGTGGACACCCTTGCCGGACAGGGCGTTCAGGTAAGCCGGCAGGGTGCCGACGAGGGTCTTGCCCTCACCGGTCTTCATCTCGGCCACGTAGCCCATGTGCAGGGCCGCGCCACCCATCATCTGCACGTCGTAGTGACGCTGGCCGAGGACGCGCTTGGCGGCCTCGCGGACGGTGGCGAACGCTTCGGGCAGCAGGTCGTCCAGGGTCTCGCCGTCGGCGTAGCGCTGCTTGTACTCATCGGTGAGGGCGCGCAGCTCGGCGTCGGAGAGGTCGACGAAGTCCTCTTCGATGGAGTTGACCTGGTCCGCGATGCGGTGCAGCTTGCGCAGGATCTTGCCTTCGCCTGCACGCATGATCTTCGAGAGGACGGACACGGGGGTTGGTCTCCTTGCCGGTCGGGCCTGGGACGGTCGGTTACCACTTGACTTACTGAGCAACGGCCATCGTATGCGAGGACCCCGCCGCGCCGGGAGGGCCTGCCGTGACGGGCGACCGTCCGCTGCTTCGATTCTGATTCACGTCTGCGTCGAGATTCACGCCTGCTTCAAAGGGACAACGTCCGGCCCCCGCGGATAGTGCCGCACCCCTCCAACGAATCGCACAACCTGTGATCACTTCTTCACCGAGGGCAAACACAAGACATCGCGGCCGGCCTCCGAGCAGAATCGCCCGATGGAACCCGTCACCCTCACCACGGACCGTCTCCTGCTGCGCACGGTGGGGCCCCAGGACACCGACGCGGTGTACGAGGCCTGCCAGGACCCCGACATCCAGCGCTGGACCACGATCCCCTCGCCCTATCTGCGCGAGCACGCCCAGAGCTTCACCGAGCAACTGGTCCCTGACGGCTGGAGCGACGGCTCCATGTTCACCTTCGGCGTCTTCCTGCACTCCGGGGAACTGGCGGGCATGCTCGGCATCACGATGCGCGCTCTCGGCATGGGCGAGATCGGCTTCTGGGCCGCCAAGCAGCACCGCGCCAACGGCTACGTCACCGAGGCCGCCCGCACCGCCTGCCGGTGGTCCTTCACCCGCGCCGCACTCGACCGCGTCGAATGGCGCGCCGAGGTGGGCAACCGGGCCTCCCGCGCGGTGGCGGAACGAGCGGGCTTCACGATCGAGGGCACGCTGCGCTCCGCGACCAACAACAAGGGAGTACGACGGGACACCTGGGTGGGCTCGCTGCTCCCCTCGGACCTGGGCCTGCCGTCGACGGCCCCGTACCTGCCGGCCCGCTGACCTGCCCGGCCGTCCCGGCGAACCCGCAGGCCACCCCCGTTGTCAGTCCCACCCCCTACGCTGCGACCATGACCACCCCTCGCCCCCTCGCAGACCTCTCCGCGGACGAGGCCCGCAGAATCGCGCTCCGCGCCCAGGGCTTCATCGGCGCGCCCGACCGCCGCTCCGGTGTCCGTGGCATCCTCCGCCACCTGGGCGCGATACAGCTCGACACCATCTCGGTCCTGGCCCGCTCCCATGAACTCGTCCCGTACGCGAGGCTGGGCGCGGTCGGCCGCAGAGCGGTCGAGGACGCCTACTGGCAGGACACGCACTCCTTCGAGTACTGGTCCCACGCCGCCTGCATCCTCCCCATCGAGGAGTGGCCCCACTTCGCCTTCCGACGCCGCGCCTACCGCAACCGCCCGCACTGGAACCATGACCTGCCCGACGGCGTTTACGACCAGGTCATCAAGCAGCTCCGCTCCGAAGGCCCCCTCACGGCGACGGAGTTGGGCGGCGCGAAGAAGACGAACGACTGGTGGGACTGGTCCGGCTCCAAGGTCGCGGTGGAACGGGCCCTGATGTACGGCGAGGTGGTCTGCGTGGAGCGCCGCGGCTGGAAGCGCGTCTACGACCTCGCCGAGCGCGCCGTGCCCGACGATCTGCTGCACGACGAGCTGGACGACACCGAGTGCCTGCGCCGTCTGGTCGGCCTGGCGGGCCGGTCCCTGGGGGTGGGCACCCGCGCGGACATCGCCGACTACCACCGCCTCAAGGGCGAGCAGGTCGACGCGGTGATCGCCGAGTCGGGCCTGGTCCCGGTCTCGGTCGAGGGCTGGGGCAAGCCGGCCTGGGCCGATCCCGCGGCTCTGGAGACGCCCCCGCGCGGCCGCCACCGCACGACACTTCTGTCGCCCTTCGACTCCCTGATCTGGGAGCGGGCGCGCACGGAACGGATCTTCGGATTCACGCACCGCCTTGAGGCCTACGTCCCCAAACAGAAGCGCATCCACGGCTACTTCGCGATGCCGGTCCTGGCCGGCGGCCGGCTGGTCGGCCGCGTGGACCCGGCCCGCGAGGGCCGCACGCTGGTGGCCAAGCAAGTCACCCTGGAGGGCCCGAAGGCCGTCCCGGCCGTCGCCCAGGCCCTGGCCGAGGCGGCGACGTGGGTGGACTGCACGGACGCCCGCGTGGAACGGGTCGACACCCCGGAGCTGCGCGAGCCCCTGACGCAGGAACTCGCCCGCCTTCTCGGCTGAGACCGCGTCCTAGCGGATCTCGAGGATCTTCTCCCGCATCGCGTACACCACCGCTTCCATCCTGGAGTGCAGTTGCAGCTTCTCCAGGATGTTGCGGACGTGGTTCTTCACGGTGTTCTCGGAGATGAACAACTCCTTGGCGATGTCACGGTTGTTCATTCCCGTCGCGACGAGCTTGAGCACTTCCAGTTCGCGGTCGGTCAGGCGCGGCGCGGGCACCAGTCGGCGTTCGTCCGTGCGCTGGATCATCGACTTGAACTCGGTGAGCAGTTTCGACGCCATGGACGGGCTGATCTGCGACTGCCCGTCGGCCACCGCGCGAATGGCGGTGGCCACCTCGTCCGTGGAGATCTCCTTCAGCAGATAGCCGGTCGCTCCCGCCTTGATGGCGTCGTAGAGATCGGCTTCCTCGTCGCTGATCGTCAGCATGATGATCTTCGCGCTGGGTGCCACCTCCTTGATGGAGGTGCACGCCTCGATCCCGCCCCGCTTGGGCATCCGCACGTCCATCAGGACGATGTCGGGCAGCAGGTCGGCGGCCTTCTCCACGGCCTCGGCGCCGTCGCCCGCCTCCCCGATGACCTGGATGTCCTCCTCGGCCGCGAGCACGATCTCCAGGCCCCGGCGGAACAAGGCGTGGTCGTCCACCACAAGGACTCTGATCGGTTCCTTGCGTGGAGTCCCCGAGTCCGGGCCCATGCCGACGACGCCGTCGTTGGCATCCCCGTCACGCATCGGTCCGAAGCTGTCCGCCATCGTTCCTCCCCCTGAAGGCTGTGGCCTGAGGTCCTGAGCCATCGCCAACCCAGAGCAACGACCCACCGGTTGGGCCGTGGCCACCATGATTTCATGCCCGGACGGCACCGGGGTGCCGGAGCGGGGCGCGAAGTGGTCGCACGGGGGTGCCCCTGGGGGCGCACACGCGCTCCAGGGGCACCTGTTCCGCTGTCGGCCGGCACGGTCAGCCGCCGAGCGCACCGCCCGCGTCGGGGGCGTGCGCCTGGGTGACCATCGTGTCCGTGCTGAGGTGGATCACACCGTAGTCATAGGCGTGCCGTCGGTAGACGACACTCGGTTCCTTGGTCTCGGAGTCGACGAACAGGTAGAAGTCGTGCCCGACCAGCTCCATCTCGTAGAGAGCCTGGTCGAGGGTCATGGGGGCTGCGACGTGGGTCTTCTCGCGGACGACGATGGGGCCGTCACCCTGAACTTCCAGCGAGCCGATCTTCTTCGTGGGTACGGCCTCGGGCTCCTCCTCGGGAGCCGGCACCAGGCCGTTTCCGTTGAGCGTCGCCACGCCCGGGACGTGGTCGGCGACCTCGGCGGCCGGGATCCGGCGCGCGCCACGGCGCGAGTACCGCTTGTCGTGCTGCCTGCGCAGCCGGGCTTCCAGCTTTTCCGCCGCCAGGTCGAGCGCCGCGTACGGATCGCTCGCCGCTGCCTCCGCCCGGATCACCGGGCCGCGGGAGCGGAGCGTGATCTCCACTCGGTCACAGCGGTCGGCCTGCCGGGGGTTGGGCTCCTTGGACACCTCGACGTCGAGGCTGATCACCTTGCCATCGAGCTTCTGGATCTTCTCCAGCTTCAGCTTCTCGGCCACGTGCTTCCGGAACCGCTCGGGCACCTCGGTCTTGCGGCCCTTGACGACGATGTCCACGCAGAACTCCGTTCCCGGATCGCTCCGCTGCGGTGCGGAGCGTCTCCCTTTTGCACCAGGCTCCGGTGAGTCCCGGAACCTCGGACTCGGTGACTTCCACCTCCTCCCCCGCGAGCGAGATCTCCACTCCACCGGCGCGAGTGATGAAGAAGAACTCGCAGCACGGCATTCGGATTCGAGAGGTGTGGCCTGCGGCTTTCCCTCTCAACCGAACATATCTCGCCTGGACGGATGTCGTCACCCTCTACTGCGGCGTACCTCCGTTCAGGTGAATAGGCCCTCTCGTTACCTGCAACGACACAAGATCTCAGTCAGTTCCGGTTTATTTCGAAAGAATCCGGTGTTGCCGCGACGACTGCAGCGCACACCACCTCGACGACTCCGCCGACGTTGCCCGCGCCCGCGTTCACCTGCCGGGCGGGCCGCCGGCCCGTCCTCTCTCGCGTTGATCCGACGTTCTGTTCCTCTCTGCTTTCCCACGTCTCTCCCGCATACACGGCCGAAGTCCATGAGGCGTTCGGAATCGGCCCCGTCACCCCGAAAGCGGTTCGCCGCCCGCCCGAGGCCGCCCGCACGGCACGCGCGGCCTCCGCCAGGGAGGCACCGGTGGTCATCACGTCGTCGACGAGGACGACCGGTCCTCCCGAGAGCAGCCGGGCGCCGCCTGGAGCCACTGCCAGCGCGCCCGCGAGATTGTCCAGCCGCTGCCGTGAGTTGAGCCCCGACTGGTCGGCCACGGCCCGGCGCTGCCGCAGCACGCCGGCCACCCGGGCCGGAAGCCCCCTTCGCCGCAGCTCACCCGCTGCCGCGAGCGCGATCCGCCGCGCCGGGTCATGCCCCCGGGCCCGCACGGCCCGCCGCCCGGACGGCACCGGCACAAGCAGCGCAGGAGCCCTGCTGCCCGGGGGCCGGGCCCCTTCGGCCCGCGCCGGAGCCCGGGCGTCCCTGAGCCCCGCCTGTACAGCTTCCGCCAGCGCCACTCCGAGCGGTCCGGCGAGCGCCAGGGCGCCCCGTTCCTTGTGGGCCAGCAGCGTCGCCCGGACCTCGTCCGCGTACCGGGCCGCCGCGTGCACCGCGGGCAGCCCGGGCGGCTCCGGCACCGGCCTCGCCCGCCGCACCGCACTTCCGCCCAGCACCGCACGGCACCGGGCGCACAGCACCGTACGAGGCACCCCGCAGCCTCCGCACTCGCCCGGCAGCACCAGGTCGGTCAGGTCCTGCCACCACCCCCGCATGGCCACCACTGTGCCCCTGCGGGCCCGGACCGGCCACCCCTGTGGACAACCGTGGGCGACCGCCTGTGGACAACTTCCCGCCCCCGCCACCGGCTCGTCCCCACACGAGTGACGCCCCGCAGCGCCGCAGAAGACCACAAGCCGGAGGCGACGAGCACCAGCCCCGCCCACGCCTGAACACCGGCGGCCGACGCCCCCTGAACGCCGGCGGCCGCTCCTGCCGAGTCCGGCCTCGGCAGGAGCGGCCGCTCATGCCCGGCACCGCGGCCACACCTGCCGCCGGGGCGTTCACAGCTCAGCCCGGATAGACCGGCGCCGTCCCCTCCGTCACCTTCTGCCACTGCTCGCCCGACGGCAGGCGGACGATGCCGTCCACCGAGTACGCCACCAGCGGCAGCTGGTCGTCCTGGGCGGCGGTGACCTCCTTGACGCCGGTCAGAGCGGCGGGCGCCGGCACGTCCGGCGTGGAGCCGTCGACCTGGACGTATCGCATCTGCTCGACGCCCCCGTGCTCGCGCCCGACCACCACGAGCCGGCTGTCCCCGGCCCACGACATGGTGGTGACCTCCTCCAACTCCGGCGTCGCGGAGCGCAGTTCCACCACCCTGACGGCCGGCTTCTCACCCGGCTTCTCGTCCCGCTCGATCAGCCCGATGAGCAGGGTCTTCTTGCCGCCCTTCTCCACCACGAGCGCGATCCGCACCCCGTCGGCGGCGACCCGCACGGACTGGACCCGCCCGTCCAGGTGCGGCACGCGCACCTCCACCGGATCGCCCTTGCCCTCCTCGAAGAGGAGCAGCCGGGGACGGTCGGGGTCGCGGTCGGCCACCCACAGGCCGTCGTCCGCGTCCCAGCTGGGAGGCGTCAGCCGGTCCTTCTCGGACCGGCCCTGGCTGCGCAGCACCGGCTCGCCCAGCGAACCGCCCGAGACGAGCGAGCCCACGTACAGCGACCGGCCGTCGAGGCTGACGCCGGCCGCGGTGTGCTCGTCACGGGACACCGCCACCGACCGCAGCGCCGTGTCACCCTCGCCGAGGGCCCCCGGCGCCGGATCGGGCTCGTTGCCGCTGCTGCCCGCGGCGATCCGTACGAGCCGGTGCTTGCCGTCGACGAAGTACAGGTAGTCGGGGTGCCGCGCCGAGCTGCGGGAGGCCGTCGAATCGGCCCCCTCCTGCGTGAGCGAGCACAGCTCCGCCCCTCCGGCCCGCAGCTCGACCTCGTCCACCGCGGGGCTGAGGTTGCGCAGCGTGAAGAGCATCTGGGCGGCCATCTCCTCGCACCGGTTCGTGCCGATACCCGCGGCCTTGTCGTTGAGCGGGACCGTCAGCTTGCTCCGGTCGTCCGGCGTCAGCGCGCCGGCGTTCTTCGCCAGCGCCGTACCAGTGGGAAAGCTCGATCTGACCACAGGTCCGAGCCACCGCGTGGGCCCGCTGAGCAGGGAACTCACTATCTGCGTCATGGGCTCCACGCGCCGGCGCACGTAGATGGGGTCGGCGACCGCCGTGGGCCGTGACTTCGATCCGGCCGCATCGGTGTTCGAGGCGAAGTAGTACTTGCCGACCGACATGTAGTTGCGCTGGAAGTCCGACTCGCCGATGACGACGCCCTGCGGCAGCGCGTCGATCCGCCACTGCCGCTTGTCGTCCTGCGTCAGGTGCACGCTCCTGCCGTACGCCCCGGTCGCGGGCGCGTACGCCTGCTGGGCATCGACGGTGGCGACCTTGGTGCCGGTCAGCATGTACGAGATCTCGCCGGTGGCCTCCCCGCCGCCGCCGGGCTCGGGCTTGGCACCCGGCCCGTCCGTCAGCACCGTGGCGGACGCCTCGGGCCGCCACGTCTTCGCGGCGTCGCCGGTCAGGTACTGCCGTGCGGTCTTGTACCGCGGATCGTCGCTGGTGAGCGCCTCCAGGAAGCCCTGCACGATCTCCGAGGGCGACGCGTCCTCCCCCGGCGGCACGGCGAACACCTGCACCTGGGTCTCCTGGCGCGGTGTGGACTCCACGCCCCGCAGATCCCCGCTGTCCGGCATCGAGGCACACCCCGCCAGCACCAGAACGCCACCGGCGGCGTACGCCATCACGCGCGCGGGCCTGCGCCGGCCGCGCCCCTCGCGGTCAGCGCCCACGAGATGCCTCCCCTTGCCTGTCCACGTCCCCGGGCCCGGTCGCCCGGCTGCCCGTTCCCGCGGAGTGGTCGTCCTCGTCCCGGGGCCCGTTCACGACCGGATCCCGTCCGGCCCGGCCCTCGGCACCACCTTCGCGCCCGGCCCTCTCCGGGCGAACCGCGCCGTCGCCGGGAGCCCGCTGCTCCGCCCCCGCCGATTCGTCCTGCCGGCGCGTGCCCGAGGCAGGCCTGGGCACCACACGTGAACCATTGCCGGGCAGCGCCGTCGGATCGGCCGTAGGGGCGCTCCGCGGCGGTATCGGGTCCCGCTTCGCCCCTTGCGACACCGGCCCGCTCACCGGCTGCGCCGGCACGGTCGCCCGCTTCTCACCGTCCCCGCCGCCGCACGGCAGACCGGCGTCGTCGAGACCGCGGTTGCGCCGGGAGTCCTTGGGCTCCAGCGGTATCGGGGAGCCCCGCAGCGGCTCGTCGGCGGTCCTGGGCAGCGTCAGCCGGAACTGCGAACCGCCGCCCGGCTCGCCCCAGGCCTGCAGCCAGCCGCCGTGCAGCCGCGCGTCCTCCAGGGCGATGGACAGCCCCAGTCCCGTACCACCCGTGGTACGCGCGCGTGCCGGGTCGGCCCGCCAGAAGCGGCTGAACACACGGGTCGCCTCGCCCGGCTTGAGCCCGACGCCGTAGTCCCGCACCGCCACGGCGACCGCACCGCCCGCAGCGGCGAGCTTGACGACGACGTCCTGACCCTCGCCGTGCTCGACGGCGTTGACCACGAGGTTGCGCAGCACCCGCTCCACGCGCCGGGCGTCGGCCTCGGCGACGACGGGTTGCTGGTCGCCGAGGATGCGGATCCGCGTGCCCTTGCGCTCCGCGAGCGGCTCGGCCCCGCTGACCACTCGCCGTACGACGTCCCTGAGGTCTATCGGCTCCGCCTCCAGCGCCGCGGCGCCCGCGTCGAACCGGCTGATCTCCAGCAGGTCCGCGAGCAGCGACTCGAACCGGTCCAGCTGATCGGCGAGCAGCTCCGCCGACCGCGCGGTGATCGGGTCGAAGTCCACCCGCGCCTCGTGGATGACGTCCGCGGCCATCCGTACGGTCGTCAGCGGCGTCCGCAGCTCGTGCGACACGTCCGACACGAACCGGCGTTGCATCCGCGACAGGTCCTCCAGCTGGCTGATCTTCAGCTGGAGGTTCTGCGCCATCTTGTTGAAGGCCTCGCCGAGCCGCGCGATGTCGTCCTCGCCGGTGACCTTCATACGCTCCTGGAGCCGCCCGGCCGACAGCCGCTCGGCGATCCCCGCCGCCATCCGCACCGGCGTGACGACCTGCCGCACGACGAGCCAGGCGATGGCCCCCAGCAGCACGACGACGAACAGCCCGGCGGTCGCCAGCGTGCCCTTGACCAGGCTCAGCGACTTCTCCTCCTGGGTGAGCGGGAAGAGGTAGTACAGCTGGTACGGGTCGCCGTTGGGGTCGTCCACCTGCTGGCCGATGACCAGCCCCGGCTGGGAGTCCTTGGTCGGGTTGTTGTAGGTGATGCGGGTGTAGCTCTGCGCGGCCGTCGTACTGTGGCCGATCCGCTCACGCAGGTCAGCGGGCACGCTCCGGTTCCAGTCCACCTCACCGGAGGCACGCTGCCCGCGGCCGCCCGCCCCGTCCGCGTCGGTGGCCGGGAGCGTCACGACGTCGAAGGCGCCCTGGCCGCCGCTGGACAGCGAGGAGACGAGGTCGCTCATCCACGGGGTGACGTTCTGCGCGGGACGCCCGACCGACGTGGTGCCGTCGTCGCCGGTGCCGCTCGCCGCGTCGTCGGCTCGCTGTTTGGCCACCGCGAACCCGCCCGTGGCCTGGCTCTGGGACGCCTTCACCTTGGCGTCCAGCAGGCCGTTGCGCACCTGCCCGATGACGACGAAGCCCAGCAGCAGCACCACGCCCAGCGACATCAGCAGCGTCGTGACGACGACCTTGAGCTGGATGTTGCGCCGCCACAGCCGCATGACGGGCAGCAAGGGCCGGCGCACCCACCGCATGAACAGGCGGATGACCGGGCTGCCCTGGACTCCGCCCTGGAGCAGCAGCCCGCTCTCCAGGAACCGTCCCCAGCGGGAGCCGGGCTTCTTCCGCCCGACAGGCCGCTCCGGGCGGGCCCCGGACCGGCCGGGCGCCGAAGCGGCACTGTCGCCGGACATGTCAGCTCGGCCCTGCCTTGTATCCGACACCACGGACGGTCACCACGATCTCCGGCTTCTCCGGGTCCTTCTCGACCTTGGAGCGCAGCCGCTGCACATGGACGTTGACCAGCCGCGTGTCCGCCGCGTGCCGGTAGCCCCAGACCTGCTCCAGCAGCACCTCGCGCGTGAACACCTGCCACGGCTTGCGCGCGAGCGCGACCAGCAGGTCGAACTCCAGCGGCGTCAGCGCGATCGACTGCCCGTCCCGCTTCACGGAGTGCCCCGCCACATCGATGACCAGGTCACCGATGGCGAGCTGCTCCGGAGCGGGCTCCTCCGACCTCCGCAGCCGCGCCCGGATCCGGGCCACCAGCTCCTTCGGCTTGAACGGCTTCACGATGTAGTCGTCGGCGCCCGACTCCAGGCCGACGACGACGTCGACCGTGTCGCTCTTCGCCGTCAGCATCACGATCGGCACACCCGACTCCGCCCTGATCAGGCGGCACACCTCGATGCCGTCACGGCCGGGCAGCATCAGATCGAGCAGCACCAGGTCGGGCTTGGCCTCACGGAACGCGGCCAGCGCCTTGTCACCGTCGGCCACGAACGACGGCTCGAAACCCTCACCACGCAGCACGATGCCGAGCATCTCGGCCAGTGCGGTGTCGTCGTCGACGACAAGGACTCGTCCCTTCATAAACGACATCATCCCATTCTCATAACGGTGGCGAAGGCAGTGGTGAGGTAGGTCACCGGCCAGTGACCATAGTCGCAGCAAGCGCTACTGTCTGCCCTCGCCGGCCCGTAGATGATCTCCAGCAGGGCTGAGACGCGAGGATGCCGGAGCCCGCCGCCGCCCCGGGCACCCCGCGCAGCGCCCCAGCTCAGCCCGCCGCCACCCGGCGTGACCGCGCACACATCTCGGCGAGTGCCTCTGACGTCACAGGCGAAACAGCACCCTCCTCCGTGACGATCGCCGTCACCAGCTCGGCCGGAGTCACGTCGAACGCCGGGTTGTACGCCTGCGTCCCCAGCGGCGCCACCGGAATTCCACCCCCCGCCTCCGCACCGACCACCGGCACCTGCGGCGCCGTCACCTCGGTCACCTCGTGCCCGGGACGCTGCTCCACCTCGACGGACGCCCCGTCCGCCGTGTCCAGATCCACCGTCGTCACCGGCGCCACCACGATGAACGGCACATGGTGGTACCGCGCCAGCACCGCCAGCGGATAGCTCCCGACCTTGTTCGCCACCGAACCGTCCGCCGTGATGCGGTCCGCCCCGATCAGCACCGCGTCCACCTCCCCCGCGGCGAACAGCGACCCCGCCGCGTTGTCGGTGAGCAGCGTGTACGCCATCCCGCTGCGAGCCGCCTCGTACGCCGTCAGGCGAGCGCCCTGCAGCAGCGGCCGCGTCTCGTCCACCCACAGCCGCCGCAGCCGACCCGTGCGGTGCGCCGCGAGCGCCACGGCGAACGCCGTCCCCTCTCCGCCCGACACCAGCGAACCGGTGTTGCAGTGGGTGAGAATCCGGTGCCCGCCACCGGGCAGCAACTCGTCCAGCAGCGCCAGCCCGTGCTCGGCCATCCGCCCACTGGCCTCGGCGTCCTCCCGGTGCAGCTGCCGCGCCGCGGCCAGCGCCGCCGCGGCCGCCTGCCGGACGTCCCCGCCCTTGGCAAGCGCCGCCTCGTGCGCCGACTGGGCCCGTCGCACACCCACGGCCAGGTTCACCGCCGTCGGCCGGGCACCCGCCAGCGCGGCCGCCGCCTCGTCCACGTCGAAGCCCCGCACGGCGGCGAGCGCGACGCCGTAGGCCCCCGCGATGCCGAGCAGCGGCGCCCCACGCACCGCCAGCGAGCGGATCGCCTCCACCAGTGCGGATGCGTCCGTACAGACCAGTTCGACCTCCTCGGCCGGCAGCCTCGTCTGGTCCAGCAGGACCAGAACCGGGCCTTCCGGTGGCTCTTCCCAGCGGATCGCCGGGATCTCGGTCGGCCGTTTGTCATCGCCGCTGTGCGCGTACTGATCAGCCATGTCGTCAGTCTGCCCCCTTTCGAGCGGACAATTGAAGGTACGCAGCCCATACCGCGGCCGGTCACTCCAAGACCACCCCATGGCACGATGGCTGCCAACCTGCCGCCGCGACCGCGGACGGGCACCGTGAAGGAGCGACGATGAACGACACTCCGGGCTGGGCCTCGCCCGGATCCGCCCCGTCCGACGGGCAGAAGCCGGACCAGTCCGGCCCTGCCGAGCCCACCGACCGCCCCGCCCCCGCACAGCCCGCGGACCAGCCGGCCCAGCCCGGCCAGGCCCCGCAGGGCCCCGGCGGCCCGCAGTGGTCCAAGGAGCAGCCGCCACCGGCTCAGTGGTCCGCCCCCAGCGGCCCGGCCGCCCCGGGCCAGGCGCCCCCGCCCCCCCCCCCCGGCCCGGGCTGGGGCAATCAGCCCCCCGGCGGCTACGGCCCCGCAGGCCACGGCGGATACGGCGCGCCCGGAACTCACGGCGGCTGGGGAAGCGGCTGGGGCGGCCCCCCGCCCGCCGCCAAGCCCGGCATCATCCCGCTCCGCCCGCTCGGCGTGGGCGAGATCCTCGACGGCGCGGTCTCCACCATGCGCACCTACTGGCGCACGGTCCTGGGCATCTCCCTGACCGTCGCCGTCCTCACCGAGCTCATCGTCGTCCTGTTCCAGGGCCTCGTCCTGAACGACTCCAGCACCGAAGCCCTCAACGACCCCAGCGCCACCCTCAGCGAACTGAGCCGCGCCATGGGCGACGCCATGCTCAACTCCAGCGTCGTCTTCGTGATCTCCCTGGTCGGCACCGTCATCGCGACCGCCCTGCTCACCACCGTCACCAGCCGCGCCGTACTCGGCAAGTCGGTGACCATCGGCGAGGCCTGGCGCGACGGGCGCCCCCAGGTCCTCAAACTGTTCGGCCTCATCTGCGTGCTGCTGCTCATCACCGTCGGCGTCGTCACCGTGGGAGCCCTGCCCGGCCTCCTCGTGACCATCGCCGGGAGCAACGGTCCAGGCGTCGCCCTCACCGTCCTCGGCATCATCGGCGCCGGCATCGTCGCCCTGTGGCTGGCCATCCGCTTCTCCCTCGCCTCTCCCGCCCTCATGCTGGAGAAGCAGGGCATCAAGAAGGCCATGAGCCGCTCCGCGAAGCTCGTCCAGGGCACCTGGTGGCGGATCTTCGGCATCCAGCTGCTCGCCGCGCTCATCGCGAGCGTCGTCGCCTCGATCATCGTCATCCCCTTCACCCTCCTCGCCGCGGCCCTCAGCGGCGACGGCCTCACCGGCTGGCTCAGCACCGGTGTCGGAAGCCTCGGCTGGACGTTCCTCATCATCAGCGGCATCGGCTCGGTGATCGGCTCCATGATCACGTTCCCGATCACGGCCGGCGTCACCGTGCTCCTCTACATCGACCAGCGCATCCGCCGCGAGGCCCTCGACCTCGAACTGGCCCGCGCCGCCGGCGTCCAGGGCTACGGCTCCACCGCCCCCGGCGCCACCCCGGGGAGCTGATGCGGTGAGCCGGGCGGGGGAACTTCTCACAACGGCGCTGCCACGCGCCGGCATACGGACGCTGCTGAGCGCCGGCGACAGCTCCCTGCTGTCGCCGGCCCGCTCCGCCGACGAGCCGCCCCTCACCACCCCGCGCGACCCTGCGCGCGAGGCGGCCCGGCGCGAGCTGTCCAAGCGCATGTACCACGAGAACGACCCCAGCCTGTTCCAGCGCGCCCTCGACGCCTTCTGGGACTGGCTCGGCAAACTCTTCAACGCCGCCTCGACCGCCACCCCCGGCGGCACACTCGGCCTGATCGTCATCATCCTGGCCGTCATCGCCGTCCTCGCCGCCCTGTGGTGGCGCCTGGGCGCCCCGCACCGCCAACCCACCTCGTCCGCAACCTTGTTCGACGACCGCCCCCGCAGTGCCGCAGACCACCGCGCCACCGCCGAGGCACACGCCGCCCAGGGCCACTGGAACCAGGCCGTCCAGGAACGCATGCGCGCCCTCGTCCGCGCCCTGGAGGAACGCGCCCTCCTCGACGTCCGCCCCGGCCGCACCGCCGACGAGGCCGCAGCCGAAGCCGGCCGGGCCCTGCCCGCCCACACCGACCGACTGCGCACAGCCGCCCGCGACTTCGACGACGTCACATACGGCGGCCGCTCGGCGACCGAACAGTCGTACCACCGCATCGCGGAACTCGACCGCGACCTGGAACGCACCAAGCCCCAGCTCGCGACGAGCAGCGCCACCACGGCCCCCAACACCCGCCAGGGAGCCGCCGAATGACCACCGAGGCCACCCTCACGTCCACCTCGGCCTCGCCCACCGCCCGCCAGGTGTGGACCCGCGCGCGCGGTATCGCACTCGCCCTCGTGGTACTCCTCGCGGGAGCCGTCGCCATCGCCGTCATCCGCTCCGATGCCCGCCACGGCGAACTCGACCCGCGCTCCGCCGACCCGGGCGGCAGCCGCGCCATCGCCGAACTCCTCGCCGACCGGGGCGTGGACACCCGCGTGGTCACCACCCTGGACGAGGCAGCCACCGCGGCCGGCCCGGACACGACCCTCCTGGTCGCCACCCCCGACCTGCTGACCCCCACTCAGCAGACCCGGCTCCACAACGCGTTCGCCGACTCCCGCGGCCGCACCGTCCTGGTCGCCTCCGGCAGCGCCTCCATCGAACGACTCGCCCCCGGCGTCACCGCCGACCCCGCCACCAGCCTCGACTCGACGCTCTCCCCCGACTGCGCCCTGCCCGCCGCCCAGCGCGCCGGCACCGCCGACACGGGCGGCGTCCGCTACACCACCACTCACCTCGGCGCCGACGCGTGCTACCCCAGCGAACGCCTGGCCACCCTGCTGCGCATCCCGGACGGCACAGGGGACGGCGACACCATCGCCCTGGGCGCGCCCGACATCCTCCTCAACGACCACCTCGACGAGCAGGGCAACGCCTCGCTCGCCCTCCAACTCCTCGGCTCCCGCCCCCATCTGGTCTGGTACCTCCCCTCCCTCTCCGACGCGTCGGCCACCAACCCCGACGACGAACGCAGCTTCTTCGACCTGCTCCCCTCGGGCTGGCTCTGGGGCACCCTGCAGCTCTTCATCGCCGCGGCCCTGGCCGCCCTCTGGAGGGCACGCCGGCTCGGCCCCCTCGTGCCCGAAAAACTCCCCGTCGCGATCCGCGCCTCCGAAACCGCCGAAGGCCGCGCCCGCCTCTACCGCAAGACCGACGCCCGCGACCGCGCGGCCGACGCTCTTCGCTCCACCACCCGCACCCGCCTCGCCCCCCTCATAGGCGTCCCCGTCACCCAGGCGCACACGCCCGAGGCCCTGCTCCCCGCCCTGTCCGCCCACCTCCACGGCGACGGCAACGGCCAGGACCAGCAATCCCTCCTCTTCGGACCACCGCCCAGCGACGACGCAGCACTCATCGCACTCGCCGACCGACTCGACGCCCTCGAAAGAGAGGTACGCCGTCCATGATGGACCCGACCACTGACAACGCCGGGCAGACCGGGGACCCGGGCACCGCCCGCGACGCCCTGGAGGCCCTGCGCGCCGAGATCGCCAAGGCCGTGGTCGGCCAGGACCCCGCCGTCACCGGCCTCGTCGTCGCCCTGCTCTGCCGCGGCCACGTCCTCCTCGAAGGCGTCCCCGGCGTCGCCAAGACCCTCCTGGTCCGCGCCCTCGCCTCCGCCCTCGAACTCGACACCAAGCGCGTCCAGTTCACCCCCGACCTCATGCCGAGCGACGTGACCGGCTCCCTGGTCTACGACACCCGCAGCGCCGAGTTCTCCTTCCAGCCCGGCCCCGTCTTCACCAACCTCCTCCTCGCCGACGAGATCAACCGCACGCCCCCCAAGACCCAGTCGTCCCTCCTCGAAGCCATGGAGGAACGCCAGGTCACCGTCGACGGCACCCCCCGCCCCCTGCCCGACCCGTTCCTGGTCGCAGCGACCCAGAACCCGGTCGAGTACGAGGGCACCTACCCCCTCCCGGAAGCCCAGCTGGACCGCTTCCTCCTCAAACTCACCATCCCCCTCCCCTCCCGCCAGGACGAGATCGACGTCCTCACCCGCCACGCCGAGGGCTTCAACCCCCGCGACCTCAAGGCCGCCGGCGTACGCCCGGTGGCGGGCCCGGCCGACCTGGAAGCGGCCCGAGCCGCCGTCGCCAAGACGACGATCTCCCCGGAGATCACCGCCTACGTCGTCGATCTCTGCCGCGCGACCCGCGAGTCGCCCTCCCTCACCCTCGGCGTCTCCCCCCGAGGCGCCACGGCCCTCCTGGCCACCGCCCGCGCCTGGGCCTGGCTGACCGGCCGCGACTACGTCATCCCCGACGACGTGAAAGCCCTCGCCCTCCCCACCCTCCGCCACCGCGTGCAACTCCGCCCGGAGGCCGAAATGGAAGGCGTGACGGCCGACTCCGTCATCAACGCGATCCTCGCCCACGTCCCCGTCCCCCGCTGATGGCACTCACCGGACGCACCGCCCTCCTCGCGGCCCTGGGTTCCCTCCCCGTCGGTATCTGGGAGCCCAGCTGGACGGGCATCCTCGCGGTCAACGCCCCCTTGGCCGTGGCCTGCGCCTGCGACTTCGCGCTGGCCGCCCCCGTACGCCGACTCGGCCTGACCCGCTCGGGTGACACCTCCGTACGCCTCGGCGACACGGCAGACGTGACCCTGACCATCACCAATCCGTCCCGCCGCCCCCTCCGCGCCCGACTCCGCGACGCCTGGCCCCCCAGCAGCTGGCAGCCCGGCACGGAGACAACGGCCTCCCGCCACCGCCTCACGGTCCCCCCGGGCGAACGCCGCCGCGTGACCACCCGTCTCCGTCCCACCCGCCGCGGCGACCGCCAGGCCGACCGCGTCACCATCCGCTCTTACGGCCCCCTAGGCCTCTTCTCCCGCCAGGGCACCCACCGGGCCCCCTGGACGGTCCGCGTCCTGCCGCCGTTCACCAGCCGCAAGCACCTCCCCTCCAAACTGGCCCGCCTCCGCGAACTGGACGGCCGCACCAGCGTCCTCACCCGCGGCGAGGGCACGGAGTTCGACAGCCTGCGCGAGTACGTTCCCGGTGACGACACCCGCTCCATCGACTGGCGCGCCACAGCCCGCCGGACCACCGTCGCCGTACGCACCTGGCGCCCCGAGCGAGATCGCCACATCCTCTTGGTCCTCGACACCGGCCGTACCTCGGCCGGCCGCGTGGGTGACGCACCACGCCTCGACGCCTCCATGGACGCGGCCCTCCTCCTCGCGGCGCTCGCCTCCCGCGCCGGCGACCGTGTGGACCTTCTCGCGTACGACCGCAAGGTCCGCGCCCTCGTTCAGGGCCGCACGGCAGGCGATGTCCTTCCCGCCCTGGTCAACACCATGGCCATGCTGGAACCGGAGCTCGTCGAAACGGACGCCCGAGGCCTCACGGCGACCACTCTCCGTACGTCTCCCCGCCGCTCCCTGATCGTCCTGCTCACCACGCTGGACGCCGCCCCCATCGAAGAGGGCCTGCTTCCGGTCCTCACTCAGCTCACCCAGCGGCACACTGTCCTGCTGGCGTCGGTGGCAGACCCGCACATCACTGAAATGGCCACAGCCCGCGGCAATGCCGACGCCGTCTACGAGGCCGCAGCAGCAGCCCAGGCCCAGTCAGAACGTCACCGCACAGCAGAACAACTCCGCCGCCACGGTGTCACGGTCGTCGACGCCACCCCGGACAACCTGGCGCCGGCGCTGGCGGACGCGTACCTGGCATTGAAGACGGCCGGACGGTTGTAAAACAACGAGCCCCCGAAAGGGGGCCCAAACGCAGAAAACCCCCGCATCCGAAGATGCGGGGGTTTCCCTAAGAATTGTTCGGCGGCGTCCTACTCTCCCACAGGGTCCCCCCTGCAGTACCATCGGCGCTGTAAGGCTTAGCTTCCGGGTTCGGAATGTAACCGGGCGTTTCCCCTACGCTATAACCACCGAAACACTATGAAACTGTCGAACCATGCCACACCATACCGTGACCATGGCATGGGGCTGTTCGTGGTTTCAGAACCAACACAGTGGACGCGAGCAACTGAGGACAAGCCCTCGGCCTATTAGTACCGGTCAACTCCACACGTTACCGTGCTTCCATATCCGGCCTATCAACCCAGTCGTCTACTGGGAGCCTTACCCTCTCAAGGAGGTGGGAATACTCATCTCGAAGCAGGCTTCCCGCTTAGATGCTTTCAGCGGTTATCCCTCCCGAACGTAGCCAACCAGCCATGCCCTTGGCAGGACAACTGGCACACCAGAGGTTCGTCCGTCCCGGTCCTCTCGTACTAGGGACAGCCCTTCTCAATATTCCTACGCGCACAGCGGATAGGGACCGAACTGTCTCACGACGTTCTAAACCCAGCTCGCGTACCGCTTTAATGGGCGAACAGCCCAACCCTTGGGACCGACTCCAGCCCCAGGATGCGACGAGCCGACATCGAGGTGCCAAACCATCCCGTCGATATGGACTCTTGGGGAAGATCAGCCTGTTATCCCCGGGGTACCTTTTATCCGTTGAGCGACGGCGCTTCCACAAGCCACCGCCGGATCACTAGTCCCGACTTTCGTCCCTGCTCGACCCGTCGGTCTCACAGTCAAGCTCCCTTGTGCACTTACACTCAACACCTGATTGCCAACCAGGCTGAGGGAACCTTTGGGCGCCTCCGTTACTCTTTAGGAGGCAACCGCCCCAGTTAAACTACCCATCAGACACTGTCCCTGATCCGGATCACGGACCCAGGTTAGACATCCAGCACGACCAGACTGGTATTTCAACGACGACTCCCCCTGAACTGGCGTCCAGAGTTCACAGTCTCCCAGCTATCCTACACAAGCCGAACCGAACACCAATATCAAACTGTAGTAAAGGTCCCGGGGTCTTTCCGTCCTGCTGCGCGAAACGAGCATCTTTACTCGTAGTGCAATTTCACCGGGCCTATGGTTGAGACAGTCGAGAAGTCGTTACGCCATTCGTGCAGGTCGGAACTTACCCGACAAGGAATTTCGCTACCTTAGGATGGTTATAGTTACCACCGCCGTTTACTGGCGCTTAAGTTCTCAGCTTCGCCCAGACGAATCTGAGCTAACCGGTCCCCTTAACGTTCCAGCACCGGGCAGGCGTCAGTCCGTATACATCGCCTTACGGCTTCGCACGGACCTGTGTTTTTAGTAAACAGTCGCTTCTCGCTGGTCTCTGCGGCCACCCCCAGCTCACCGTGTAAAACGGATCACCAGACGTGGCCCCCCTTCTCCCGAAGTTACGGGGGCATTTTGCCGAGTTCCTTAACCATAGTTCACCCGAACGCCTCGGTATTCTCTACCTGACCACCTGAGTCGGTTTAGGGTACGGGCCGCCATGAAACTCGCTAGAGGCTTTTCTCGACAGCATAGGATCATCCACTTCACCACAATCGGCTCGGCATCAGGTCTCAGCCTCATGTGATCCGGATTTACCTGGATCACGGCCTACACCCTTACCCCGGGACAACCACCGCCCGGGATGGACTACCTTCCTGCGTCACCCCATCACTCACCTACTAACCGCTTGGTTCAGCGGCTCCACCACTTTCCTTTCCCCGAAGGGTCCGGAACGGCTTCACGGCCTTAGCATCACGATGCTCGATGTTTGACGCTTCACAGCGGGTACCGGAATATCAACCGGTTATCCATCGACTACGCCTGTCGGCCTCGCCTTAGGTCCCGACTTACCCTGGGCAGATCAGCTTGACCCAGGAACCCTTAGTCAGTCGGCGCACACGTTTCTCACGTGTGTATCGCTACTCATGCCTGCATTCTCACTCGTGAACCGTCCACAACTACCTTCCGGTGCTGCTTCACCCGGCACACGACGCTCCCCTACCCATCCACACAGGCGTTGGCCCTATTGTGTGAATGACACGACTTCGGCGGTACGCTTGAGCCCCGCTACATTGTCGGCGCGGAATCACTAGACCAGTGAGCTATTACGCACTCTTTCAAGGGTGGCTGCTTCTAAGCCAACCTCCTGGTTGTCTCTGCGACTCCACATCCTTTCCCACTTAGCGTACGCTTAGGGGCCTTAGTCGATGCTCTGGGCTGTTTCCCTCTCGACCATGGAGCTTATCCCCCACAGTCTCACTGCCGCGCTCTCACTTACCGGCATTCGGAGTTTGGCTAAGGTCAGTAACCCGGTAGGGCCCATCGCCTATCCAGTGCTCTACCTCCGGCAAGAAACACACGACGCTGCACCTAAATGCATTTCGGGGAGAACCAGCTATCACGGAGTTTGATTGGCCTTTCACCCCTAACCACAGGTCATCCCCCAGGTTTTCAACCCTGGTGGGTTCGGTCCTCCACGAAGTCTTACCTCCGCTTCAACCTGCCCATGGCTAGATCACTCCGCTTCGGGTCTTGAGCGTGCTACTGAAACGCCCTATTCGGACTCGCTTTCGCTACGGCTTCCCCACACGGGTTAACCTCGCAACACACCGCAAACTCGCAGGCTCATTCTTCAAAAGGCACGCAGTCACGAGATGGAAGCAAGCTTCCATCCGACGCTCCCACGGCTTGTAGGCACACGGTTTCAGGTACTATTTCACTCCGCTCCCGCGGTACTTTTCACCATTCCCTCACGGTACTATCCGCTATCGGTCACCAGGGAATATTTAGGCTTAGCGGGTGGTCCCGCCAGATTCACACGGGATTTCTCGGGCCCCGTGCTACTTGGGTGTCTCTCAAACGAGCCGCTGATGTTTCGACTACGGGGGTCTTACCCTCTACGCCGGACCTTTCGCATGTCCTTCGCCTACATCAACGGTTTCTGACTCGTCCTGTTGCCGGCAGACAACAGAAGAGAGATCCCACAACCCCGCATACGCAACCCCTGCCGGGTCTCACACGTATACGGTTTAGCCTCATCCGGTTTCGCTCGCCACTACTCCCGGAATCACGGTTGTTTTCTCTTCCTGCGGGTACTGAGATGTTTCACTTCCCCGCGTTCCCTCCACACTGCCTATGTGTTCAGCAGCGGGTGACAGCCCATGACGACTGCCGGGTTTCCCCATTCGGAAACCCCCGGATCAAAGCCTGGTTGACGACTCCCCGGGGACTATCGTGGCCTCCCACGTCCTTCATCGGTTCCTGGTGCCAAGGCATCCACCGTGCGCCCTTAAAAACTTGGCCACAGATGCTCGCGTCCACTGTGCAGTTCTCAAACAACGACCAGCCACCCATCACCCCGCCCTCACAGGCGAGTTCACTGGGGCCGGCGACTGAGGAAGTTCATTCCCTCAGACACCCAACAGCGTGCCCGACACACTCCCCGCTCCCCTCGACGTTCCACGCTCCGAAGAGCAGTACTAGAAGGAGAAGACGATCAAGTGTGCCGAATAGTCAACGTTCCACCCATGAGCAACCAGCATCAGACATTCGCCGATGTACTGGCCTCTGACCTCACCCCGAAGGGATCGGTAAGAAGTGCTCCTTAGAAAGGAGGTGATCCAGCCGCACCTTCCGGTACGGCTACCTTGTTACGACTTCGTCCCAATCGCCAGTCCCACCTTCGACAGCTCCCTCCCACAAGGGGTTGGGCCACCGGCTTCGGGTGTTACCGACTTTCGTGACGTGACGGGCGGTGTGTACAAGGCCCGGGAACGTATTCACCGCAGCAATGCTGATCTGCGATTACTAGCAACTCCGACTTCATGGGGTCGAGTTGCAGACCCCAATCCGAACTGAGACCGGCTTTTTGAGATTCGCTCCACCTCGCGGTATCGCAGCTCATTGTACCGGCCATTGTAGCACGTGTGCAGCCCAAGACATAAGGGGCATGATGACTTGACGTCGTCCCCACCTTCCTCCGAGTTGACCCCGGCGGTCTCCTGTGAGTCCCCATCACCCCGAAGGGCATGCTGGCAACACAGAACAAGGGTTGCGCTCGTTGCGGGACTTAACCCAACATCTCACGACACGAGCTGACGACAGCCATGCACCACCTGTACACCGACCACAAGGGGGGCACTATCTCTAATGCTTTCCGGTGTATGTCAAGCCTTGGTAAGGTTCTTCGCGTTGCGTCGAATTAAGCCACATGCTCCGCTGCTTGTGCGGGCCCCCGTCAATTCCTTTGAGTTTTAGCCTTGCGGCCGTACTCCCCAGGCGGGGAACTTAATGCGTTAGCTGCGGCACCGACGACGTGGAATGTCGCCAACACCTAGTTCCCACCGTTTACGGCGTGGACTACCAGGGTATCTAATCCTGTTCGCTCCCCACGCTTTCGCTCCTCAGCGTCAGTAATGGCCCAGAGATCCGCCTTCGCCACCGGTGTTCCTCCTGATATCTGCGCATTTCACCGCTACACCAGGAATTCCGATCTCCCCTACCACACTCTAGCTAGCCCGTATCGAATGCAGACCCGGGGTTAAGCCCCGGGCTTTCACACCCGACGTGACAAGCCGCCTACGAGCTCTTTACGCCCAATAATTCCGGACAACGCTCGCGCCCTACGTATTACCGCGGCTGCTGGCACGTAGTTAGCCGGCGCTTCTTCTGCAGGTACCGTCACTTTCGCTTCTTCCCTGCTGAAAGAGGTTTACAACCCGAAGGCCGTCATCCCTCACGCGGCGTCGCTGCATCAGGCTTTCGCCCATTGTGCAATATTCCCCACTGCTGCCTCCCGTAGGAGTCTGGGCCGTGTCTCAGTCCCAGTGTGGCCGGTCGCCCTCTCAGGCCGGCTACCCGTCGTCGCCTTGGTGAGCCATTACCTCACCAACAAGCTGATAGGCCGCGGGCTCATCCTTCACCGCCGGAGCTTTTAACCTCCACCCAGGAGGATGGAAGTGTTATCCGGTATTAGACCCCGTTTCCAGGGCTTGTCCCAGAGTGAAGGGCAGATTGCCCACGTGTTACTCACCCGTTCGCCACTAATCCCCACCGAAGTGGTTCATCGTTCGACTTGCATGTGTTAAGCACGCCGCCAGCGTTCGTCCTGAGCCAGGATCAAACTCTCCGTGAATGTTTTCCCGTAATCGGGATGAACACCACGAGAGCGGAACAGTCAGGCGGAATAGGCCCGACCGTTCACAGCGTCCTCGCTGTGTTTTCTTCAAAGGAACCTCGCCCCAGCCGTTATGGCCGGAGACGGGGTATCAACATATCTGGCGTTGACTTTTGGCACGCTGTTGAGTTCTCAAGGAACGGTCGCTTCCTTTGTACTCACCCTCTCGGGCTTTCCTCCGGGCGCTTCCCTTCGGTCTTGCGTTTCCGACTCTATCAGATCTTTCCGATCCGATTTCCTCGGTGCTTTCCAGGTTCCCGCTTCCGCGTTTCCCTTTCCGGCGGTTCCGACTTTATCAGAAGTTTCAGACCGGATTGACCGGCCGCTCATTTCCGATTCATCGGGAGAGGCTTCAATGAAATCAGCGTTTCAAGAAGCAGGTAGATGTTCACTGTGGCTGGTCCGGGGCTAGAGCCCATCTCCAGGCAACTGTTCAAATCTACCTCCCCACACTCGCCGTGTCAACGGCTCCTGTGGGGCGAAGAGGAGACTAGCAGCTGAACAGAGGTGGTCGCACATCCGCCGGTGGGCGGGACGATCAGGCTGCTGTGGGGACGGTCGCGCTGCGTTCCGCTGCCTCGACGTCACCTGTCTCTCCAGCACGGGCGGCACGGCTGCCCAGGACGTAGACGTAGGTCAGGAAGGCCACCTCGGCGGCGACCCCGATGGCTATGCGGGCCCAGGTGGGGAGGCCGGACGGGGTGACGAAGCCTTCGATGGCGCCGGAGACGAAGAGGACGAGGGCCAGACCGATGGCCATGCCTATGGCGGCTCGGCCTTCTTCCGCGAGCGCCGTCCGCCGTGTCCGAGGGCCGGGGTCGATGAGCGTCCAGCCCAGACGCAGGCCGGTGCCGGCCGCGACGAAGACCGCGGTCAGTTCGAGGAGGCCGTGCGGGAGGACCAGGCCCAGGAAGGTGTCGAGGCGGCCGGCCGAGGACATCAGGCCGATGCCGATGCCGAGGTTGAGCATGTTCTGGAAGAGGATCCAGAGGACCGGGAGTCCCAGGAAGACCCCGAGGATGAGACACAGGGCAGCGGCCCAGGCGTTGTTCGTCCAGACCTGGGCGGCGAAGCTCGCCGCCGGGTGGCTGGAGTAGTACGTCTCGTACTGGCCGCCGGGGCGGGTCAGCTCGCGGAGTTCGCTGGGGGCCGCGATGGAGGCCTGCACTTCGGGGTGGGTACCGATCCACCAGCCCAGGAGGGCCGCGACGGCCGTCGACAGGAGCGCGGTGGGCACCCACCAGTGGCGCGACGTGTAGACGGCGGCCGGGAAACCGTGAGCCAGGAAGCGTGTGACATCGCGCCAGGAGGCGCGTCGGGTGCCTGTCACGGCACTACGCGCGCGTGCCACGAGCTGGCTGAGCCGGCCGGTCAGCTGGGGGTCGGGGGCGCTGGACTGGATCAGGGAGAGGTGCGTCGCCGTGCGCTGGTAGAGGGTGACGAGTTCGTCGGCTTCGGTGCCGTTGAGGCGGCGCTGGCGGCGGAGCAAGGCTTCGAGGCGGTCCCACTCCGCTCGGTGGGCGGAGACGAAGACGTCGAGGTCCATGGGGGTGCCTGCTCCTCGGCTGGTCGTCGGAGGCTCGTCGTGGATCAGCTTGTCGTACTACGGTGCGATGCGCCCTCAGCTTGGCAGACTGGCCCTGTCGGGGGCAGGGCAGGGGAAGGACGGCAGGCGTGAGTGAGCTGGTGACGGGCGAGGCTGTGACGTTGGAGCTGCGCCCCGCGAGGCTGCCCAGCAGGGCGCTGGCCGTACTGCTCGATCTGGTGGCGGCCATGGCGGTCTATGTCGCGGTGACCATCGCGCTGGTCGTTTCCACGGCGTCGCTCGACGAGGCGGCGCAGACGGCGCTGTCGATCGCCACGTTCGTTCTCGTGCTGGTGGGCGCGCCGATCGCGGTGGAGACGCTCAGTCACGGGCGGTCGCTCGGAAAGATGGCGTGCGGGCTGCGGGTGGTGCGGGACGACGGGGGTCCGATCCGGTTCCGGCATGCGCTGGTGAGGGGCTTGATCGGCGTGATCGAGATCCTCATGACCTTGGGGACCGTCGCCTGCATCGCCTCGTTCGTGTCGGCGCGCGGGCGGCGGCTGGGGGATGTTTTCGCGGGGACGCTCGTCGTGCGGGAGCGGATTCCGGTCACGCGGACCGGTTTCGTGCCGCCTCCTCCGCCCTGGCTGGCGGGGCGGTTCTCGGCGCTCGATCTGTCCGCGGTGCCCGACGGGTTGTGGCTCGCCGTCCGGCAGTACCTGACGCGCATGCAGCAGCTGGATCCACAGGTGGGCTGGTCGATGGCGGACCGGCTGGCGTCGGATCTCGCCGAGCGGACGGGCGCTCCGGTGCCGCAGGGTGTGCCGCCGGCGGCGTATCTGGCTGCTGTCGTGCAGGAACGGCAGGCGCGGGAGGCCCGGCGGGCCTTCGGGAACGATGCGGCCCAGGCGACCGCATCCGCATCCGCTTCGGCCCAGGCGACCGCATCCGCTCCGGCTCCGGCTCCGGCTCCGGCTCCGGCTCCGGCTCCGGCGACGAACGGCGCGGTGGGTACGGGCGAGACTCCGGCAGCGGGCAACGCACAGGCTGTGGGCTCGGCACCGGCTGCCTCTGCGCGGCCGGTCGGGGCACCCGAGGTGGTGTCCGAGCCGTCCGACGCGGGGTGGCGGCCCGCGGAGTCACCGGGGGCTTCGGCGGGCGAGCGGCCCGGCACCGGGTTCGTGCCGCCGGGGTAGTGGAGGGCGGCGCAGTCCGGCCGGGCTCCGCTGCCTGCTCAGGTGAACACCGACGGTGGTGACTCCAGGTCTTCGAGCTCGATGCCGGGGGCCGCGAGCACCACGTCCCCGGTGATGTGCACGGTGTGCTGTTCGCCCGTATCCAGGGCTGTGACCTGGTATTCGTCCACGGTCAGGGGGCCGTTGTCAGTGGCGTGTGCTTCGCTTTTCAGCAAGGCCCAGGACTGGTCGACGGTGCGCGGGGCGAGGACCGGGTCCGTGAAGGCGACGAGGCGTACGCGGGTGGCGGTCGCGGAGGGGGTGAGGCGCAGGAGTCGGGCGGTGGCGACGAGGAATGCCGGGGACGTGCCGGTGAAGGCGTGGGCGCGCACATTGCCTTCGGTGGCCTCGGTCCCGGTGGGATCGGTGCGGACCCAGGTCACTCCGTCGAGGGCGGCGCCGCGGACCTGCCAGGCGGCGGCGTGGAGCTCAAGGCGGAGGGGACGGCCCAGTTCGTCGAGGGTGAGGTCGACGGAGCCGTGGTGATCGCCGGCGGGGGTGGTCAGCTGGGAGACGTAGCGCCAGCCGGAGGGGCCGGGGGCGCACTGGAAGTGCTCGTCTGCGAGGAGGGTGTGATCGTGCGGATCGTGGAGCGAATATCGGCCGCGGGGCATGGGGGTCCTGGGTCTTGACGGGCTGGGCCGGTCGCCGGTCCGTCAAACGGGGCAGGCCCCCGGCACGGGGGTGCGGGGGCCTGCCTCGGAGATCTGAACCGGTAGCCGGCTGACCGGCAGCGGTGCTGCTCGGCTCAGTAGCGGTAGTGGTCCGGCTTGAACGGGCCCTCGACCTTCACGCCGATGTACTCGGCCTGCTCGGGGCGCAGCGTCGTGAGCTTCACGCCGAGCGCGTCGAGGTGGAGGCGGGCGACCTTCTCGTCGAGGTGCTTGGGCAGCACGTATACGCCGGTCGGGTACTCGTCGGGCTTGGTGAACAGCTCGATCTGGGCCAGGGTCTGGTCCGCGAAGGAGTTGGACATCACGAATGACGGGTGGCCGGTGGCGTTGCCCAGGTTCAGCAGGCGGCCCTCGGACAGGACGATGATCACCTTGCCGTCGGGGAAGGTCCAGGTGTGGACCTGCGGCTTGACCTCGTCCTTGACGATGCCCGGGATCCTGGCGAGGCCGGCCATGTCGATCTCGTTGTCGAAGTGGCCGATGTTGCCGACGATGGCCTGGTGCTTCATCTTGGCCATGTCCGCGGCCATGATGATGTCCTTGTTGCCGGTCGTGGTGATGAAGATGTCGGCCTTGTCGACGACGTCCTCGAGGGTCGCGACCTGGTAGCCGTCCATCGCGGCCTGGAGGGCGCAGATCGGGTCGATCTCGGTGACGATCACGCGGGCGCCCTGTCCGCGCAGGGACTCCGCGCAGCCCTTGCCCACGTCGCCGTAGCCGAAGACGACCGCGGTCTTGCCGCCGATGAGGACGTCGGTGGCGCGGTTGATGCCGTCGATGAGGGAGTGGCGGCAGCCGTACTTGTTGTCGAACTTCGACTTGGTGACGGCGTCGTTGACGTTGATCGCCGGGAACAGGAGGGTGCCGTCGCGCTGCATCTCGTACAGGCGGTGGACGCCGGTCGTGGTCTCCTCGGTGACGCCGCGGATCTCGGAGGCCAGCTGGGTCCACTTCTGCGAGCCGTCCGTGATGGTGCGGTTCAGCAGTTCGAGGATGACGCGGTGCTCGTCGGATTCGGCGGTGTCGGGCGAGGGGACCTTGCCGTCCTTCTCGTACTCCACGCCCTTGTGGACGAGGAGGGTGGCGTCGCCGCCGTCGTCCAGGATCATGTTGGGGCCGCCGGTGGGGCTGTCCGGCCAGGTCAGCGCCTGCTCGGTGCACCACCAGTACTCCTCCAGGGTCTCGCCCTTCCAGGCGAAGACCGGGACGCCCTGGGGGTTGTCCACGGTGCCGTTCGGGCCGACGGCGATGGCGGCGGCCGCGTGGTCCTGGGTGGAGAAGATGTTGCAGGAGGCCCAGCGGACCTGCGCGCCGAGGGCGACCAGGGTCTCGATGAGCACGGCGGTCTGGACGGTCATGTGCAGGGAGCCGGTGACGCGGGCGCCGGCCAGGGGCTGCGTCGCGGCGTACTCCTTGCGGATCGCCATCAGACCCGGCATCTCGTGCTCGGCGAGGGTGATCTCCTTGCGGCCGAATGCGGCCAGGGAGAGGTCGGCGACCTTGAAGTCCTGTCGGTTCTCGACAGTCGTCATTGCGAGCTGCTCCTCGGAGTTGGGGCGAGGTGGGTACGGCTGGTCTGCGCGGCGGCGGACACAGGAGTGCCCGAAAGAGGACACAGGCATGCCCGCGTACGCGCAGCGCAGTCCGTCGGAGGCCCTCTCTCCCTCGGCCGGTCCGCATCGGACCGCCCGACCGCCATCAGCAGCGACGTCTGGCTCCGTCCCAAGCTACACCGGGGGCGGGGGCGAACCCCAGCCCGCCCGTGAATCCCCCGAGCGATCACCGGCGGGTCCGGGGACGGCGACGGGGCCCGCCGGTTGGTCCGGCGGGCCCCGTGGGCGCAGGCGGGAGAGGTCAGTGGGCCGCGGGGGCCGGGCCTCCGGGGGAGGCCTCGGGGTCGGAGCCCTTGGCCGCCTCGGCCTCGCTGTAGATGTCCGGTTCGAGGTAGATCACGCGGGCGATCGGGACGGCGTCGCGGATGCGGGACTCGGCGGCGTCGATGGCGGAGGCGATCTCGGTCGCCGTGTCGTCGTGCTGGACGGCGATCTTGGCGGCGACGAGGAGTTCGTCGGGGCCGAGGTGGAGCGTGCGCATGTGGATGATGCGGGTGACCGTCTCGCCGTCGACGAGGGCGGCCTCGATCTTCTGGGTCTCCTCGGTGCCGGCGGACTCGCCGAGCAGCAGCGACTTGGTCTCGGCGGCGAGGACCAGGGCGATCAGGATGAGCAGGATGCCGATGCAGAGAGTGCCGATGCCGTCCCAGACGCTGTCGCCCGTGAGCAGGGCGAGGCCGACGCCGCCGAGGGCGAGGATGAGGCCGACGAGGGCGCCGAGGTCCTCCAGGAGGACGACCGGGAGCTCGGGGGCCTTGGCGTGGCGGACGAACTCCTTCCAGGAGCGCTCGCCTCGCAGGACGTTGGACTCC
Source organism: Streptomyces qaidamensis (assembly GCF_001611795.1). Lineage (NCBI taxonomy): Bacteria > Bacillati > Actinomycetota > Actinomycetes > Kitasatosporales > Streptomycetaceae > Streptomyces > Streptomyces qaidamensis. The sequence continues at coordinate 3,636,509 of NZ_CP015098.1, forward strand.
TTGATGGCCGTGCGGAAGGAGAAGGTCTCGGCGATGATCGCGAAGACGAGGACGCCGACCGGCCAGTACCAGTTCGTCAGCTCGTGCGGGTGCTTGATCTTCTCGTAGCCCTCGTAGAGGGCGAACATGCCGCCGACCGAGAAGAGGACGATGGAGACGAGGAAGGCGTAGATGTAGCGCTCGCGGCCGTAGCCGAAGGGGTGTTGCGGGGTGGCCTCGCGCTTGGCCTTCTTGCCGCCGACCAGGAGCAGCGCCTGGTTGCCGGAGTCGGCGAGTGAGTGGACGGACTCGGCGAGCATCGACGACGAGTTACTGAAGATGAACGCCACGAACTTCGCTACCGCGATCGCGAGGTTGGCGGCCAGTGCCGCCACGATCGCCTTGGTGCCGCCTGACGCGCTCATAGGTTCGCGTTGTCCCTTCGTACGTACGCCGTTCCAGGGCCGGGACGCCGCCGTGTGCGGCGCCCGTGGCTTTGCCCGTGCTTGACGGTGGGCCATTGTTGCAGCCCGATCCGACTGTGGTGTTTCAGGTCACCGGCACGAGGGGCGTCGAAACGGTCAGGCGACGACCGTGGCCCGGAAGACCGTTCCCGTTCCGGACACTTCAACCCTTTCGCCGGCCGGTACGAAGACGGACCGGCCGGGGGTCAGGTCGTGCTCGCCCGCCCGGACGGCGCCGGCCGTGCAGAGCAGGATCTGGGGGGTCGTGCGGGTGAGGTCGCGGGCGGTGCCGGCTTCGGGCAGGACGTAGCGGGAGAGGCGGAACTCGTCGATGGGGGTCTCGTAGACCTCCTCGCCGTCCGGGGAGGCCTCGGGGCGCAGGACGCCGGGGTCGCCGGCTCGGAAGCGGACGATGCGCAGGAGTTCGGGGACGTCGACGTGCTTGGGGGTCAGGCCGCAGCGCAGGACGTTGTCGGAGTTGGCCATGATCTCCACGCCGAGGCCGTTCAGGTAGGCGTGCGGGATGCCGGCGCCGAGGTAGAGGGCCTCGCCGGGCTGGAGCCTGACGTGGTTCAGCAGCATCGCGGCGATGACGCCGGGGTCGCCCGGGTAGTGGTGGGCGATGTCGGCGTAGGGGGCGTAGGCGCCGCCGAGGCGGTCGCAGGCGGCGGCCGCTTCCGCGACGGTGCGGGCCATCTCGTCGGGGTCGGCGGAGAGGATCGCCGTGAGGACCTCGCGCAGAGCGGCGTCCTCGGGGTGGGCGTGGAGCAGGTCGACGTAGGGCTTGAGGGAGTCGACTCCGAGGTCGTCGAGGAGGGCGGCGGCCTCCAGCGGGGCACGGAAGCCGCACAGGCCGTCGAACTCGGTGAGGGCGCAGATCAGTTCGGGCTTGTGGTTGGCGTCCTTGTAGTTGCGGTGCGGTGCGTCCACGGGGATGCCCCGCCGCTCCTCGTCCGCGTAGCCCTCCTTCGCCTGGACGAGGTCGGGGTGGACCTGGAGGGAGAGCGGGGCGCCCGCGGCGAGGAGCTTGAGGAGGAAGGGCAGCCGGGGGCCGAACTTGGCGACGGCGGCGGGGCCGAGTTCCTTCTCCGGGTCGGCGCCGACGACCTCGACGAGTGTGCCCCGGTCGGTGCGCGAGGGCGCGCCGGGGTGGGCGCCCATCCACATCTCCGCCTGCGGTTCGCCGGTCGGTTCGACGCCGAGCAGCTGCGGGATGGCGGTCGGGGAACCCCAGGCGTAGGGGCGGATGGTGTTGTCGAGGCGGTCCATGGGGTTCTCTCTGCGTGTGCGGGGTGCGGGCGCTTCAGGGTGTCCCGGGCAAGATCAGACCCTCGAAGCGAGCGCCAGGTAAACCGCGGCGAAATCCGTGATGGCGATCAGTTCCGCGAGGGTCTCCAGTTCGCCGCCGGCCTCCGGTTCCAGCTCGCTGATCGGTGTGTCGTGGCTGAGGGCGAGGTCGCGGGCGCCGGGGGCGGCGGTGAGGCCGCCGATGGGGCGGTCGCGGAGCAGGACCACGCGCGCGTGCAGGGCGGGTGGTTCCTCGACGCGGTCGCGGAAGAAGTCGTCGGGGTCGGCGCTGGCGGCCAGTGGCCCGGCGAGCAGGGCGCCGTGGGCGGCGAGCGCCTCGGGGAGTTCGGCGACGACCGCGGGGGTTCCTGACAGTTCGGCGAGGGCGGCGGCGAAGCGGCGGCCGGCCGGGCCGGCCGAGATCCCCTCGGTCCAGACGATCGGGAGTGCGTCGGCGAGTTCGGCGGCGAGGGTCTTGGCGGCGTTGCTGTACGTGGCGATGGCCGGGCCGCAGCGTTCGGCGACGCGGTCGAGGCGGTCGGCGACCTTGCCGAGAGCGTCCGGCGGGGCGGCGAGTACGCCGGTGCGGTCCAGGAGCGCGAGCAGCGGGGTGAGCAGGGCCCACAGGACGCCGGGGGCGGACGCGGCGAGGGGCTCCTCTTGGTCGTAGGGGGCGGTCGCCACGGGGACGAACAGGCCGTGCACACCGGCGAGGGCGTCGGCGAGCGGGGTACGGGCGGGGGCCACGGCCACGACGGTGCAGCCCCGGCGGTAGGCCTGCTCGGCGAGGAGGGACAGACCGGGTTCGGTGCCGTCGGGGGTGGTGATCAGCAGGAGGTCCACGGAGCCGACCCAGCCGGGCAGTTCCCAGCGCAGGGCGCCCGCGGCGGGGGCGACGCCGGTGGGGGCGAGGCGAGTGACCGGACTGCCGGCGCCGGCGAGCGTGCCGATGAGGTCGGCGGCGTGGGTGGCGGCGGCGCCCGGGCCGGCGATGAGGACCGCGCGGGGGCGGCCGTCCGGCTTGAGGTCGCCCACGCCCGCCTCGGCGGCGTGGCGGGCGGCCGTGCGGACGCGGGCACCGGCTTCTGCGGCGCCGCGGAGCAGTCCGCGGTGGTCGGCCTCGGCGAGGCCCTCAGGGGAGTCGAGCAGCGATTCGTCGAGCATGGGCGGCAGCTTCCCATCGCCGGGGTCCGTTATGAGGGTGTCCTGGATCGTGCCCGCTGTGGCGGGGGCTATGTGTGCCCCGGGGTGTCCCGGTGGGTGCGTGCGCCCCCTGTCGGTCACGCGGGGGCTATGGGTGCACCGGGTGTCCCCGTGGGTGCGGGCGCCCCCGTCGGTCACGCGGGGCGGCGGGCCTCGTCGACGAGGAGGACGGGGATGCCGTCGCGGACGGGGTAGGCCAGGCCGCAGCTGGTGTCGGTGCAGATCAGTTCGGCTTCCTGCTCCTTGAGGGGGGCGTGGCAGGCCGGGCAGGCGAGGATCTCGAGGAGGCCGGATTCGAGGGGCATGAGGGGTTCCTCCGAGGGTGCGGGCGCGTGGGGTCGTGCCTGGTCAGGTTACCGCCGGTGGGGGTGGGGCCTCAGCTCCTGATGATCCCCAGCACCTCGTCCCGGACCCGGGCCATCGTCTCGGCGTCCCTCGCTTCCGCGTTCAGGCGCAGCAGAGGCTCCGTGTTGGACGGGCGGACGTTGAACCACCAGTCGGCGGAGGAGACCGTGAGGCCGTCGAGCTCGTCGAGGGTGATGCCCTCGCGGGTGCCGTAGGCGGAGCGGATCGCGGCGAGGCTGGCCTGCTGGTCGGCGACGGTGGAGTTGATCTCGCCGGAGCCGGCGTAGCGGTCGTACTGGGCCACGAGGGCGGAGAGGGGGCCGGCCTGGCCGCCGAGGGCCGCCAGGACGTGGAGGGCGGCCAGCATGCCCGTGTCGGCGTTCCAGAAGTCGCGGAAGTAGTAGTGCGCGGAGTGCTCGCCGCCGAAGATCGCTCCGGTTCGGGCCATCTCCGCCTTGATGAAGGAGTGGCCGACGCGGGTGCGGACCGGGCTGCCGCCGTTCTCCTCGACGACCTCGGGGACCGACCAGGACGTGATCAGGTTGTGGATGATCGTGCCCCTGCCGCCGTGTCGGGCCAGTTCGCGGGAGGCGACCAGGGCGGTGATCGCCGACGGGGAGACCGGTTCGCCGCGCTCGTCGACGACGAAGCAGCGGTCGGCGTCGCCGTCGAAGGCGAGGCCCAGGTCGGCGCTCTCCTCGCGGACCCGCTTCTGCAGGTCGACGAGGTTGGCCGGGTCGAGGGGGTTGGCCTCGTGGTTGGGGAAGGTGCCGTCGAGCTCGAAGTACATCGGGACCAGCGTCAGCGGCAGGCCGGTGAAGACCTCGGGGACGGTGTGCCCGCCCATGCCGTTGCCCGCGTCGACGACGACCTTCAGGGGGCGGATGGAGGTCAGGTCGACCAGGGAGCGCAGATGGGCCGCGTAGTCCGACAACGTGTCGCGGCCGGTGATGGTGCCCGCCTTCGCGGCCGGTTGCGGGGCGCCCGACTCGCTCCAGCCCTCGACCAGTTCGCGGATCTGCGCGAGGCCGGTGTCCTGGCCGACCGGGGCGGCGCCCGAGCGGCACATCTTGATGCCGTTGTACTGCGCCGGGTTGTGGGAGGCGGTGAACATGGCGCCCGGCAGGTTCAGCGCGCCCGAGGCGTAGTACAGCTGGTCGGTCGAGCAGAGACCGATCTCCGTCACGTCGGCGCCCAGGGCGGCCGCCCCGCGCGCGAAGGCACGCGACAGGCCCGGTGAGGAGGGCCGCATGTCGTGCCCGGTCGTGATGGCGCTCGCGCCGGTGACCCGCACGAAGGCCGCTCCGAAGAGCTCGGCCAGGGACTCGTCCCACTGGTCGGGGACGACTCCGCGTACGTCGTACGCCTTCACGACCTGCGACAGATCAGCAGCCACGGCCAACCTTCCTGAAAAGTACTGTCGGTCCGCCCAAACTACCCTCGCCCACCGACAGCGCGCCGGGCGGATGCCAAGAGGACCCTCAGCCGTAACCTCAGGTCAGGGCAGCGTCCAGTCCAGGACCGGGGTGCTCTGGCCGACCACGATCAGGCCCATCACCAGCAGCGGGCCCAGGCTCCGGGGCAGCACCTTGCGCAGCAGGTCGCCCTCGCGGCCCGCGATTCCGACGGCCGCGCAGGCGATGGTGAGGTTCTGCGGGGAGATCATCTTGCCGAGGACGCCGCCGGAGCTGTTGGCTGCGGCCAGCAGCTCGGGCGAGAGTCCGGACTCGCGGGCGGCGGTGGCCTGGAGGGCGCCGAAGAGGGCGTTGGCGGAGGTGTCCGAGCCGGTCACGGCGACGCCGAACCGGCCGAGGACGGGCGACAGGAACGCGAGTCCCGCCCCGGCCGCCGCCACGCAGTGGCCGATGGTCGCCGCCTGCCCGGAGAGGTTCATGACGTAGGCGAGCGCGAGGACGGACGTCACCGTCAGGATCGCGAAGCGCAGTTCGTGGACGGTCGCGAGCCACTCCCTGACCGCCACGCGCGCGTGCACCCCGAGGACGGCGGCCGTGCAGATCCCGGCGAGCAGGACGAGGGTGCCGCCGGTCGACACGACGGGCCAGCTGAAGACGTTGCCGGCGACCGGTTCGCCGTCGGGGCCGGCGACATCCAGGAAGGGCCAGTCGAAGGTCTGGGTGGTTCTGGCGAGCCAGTCCTTGACGGCCGTGCGCGACGGAGAAGATCACGACGATCAGGGCGTAGGGGGCGTACGCGCGCAGGACCTCGCGGGGCGGGTCCTGCTCGTCCAGTTCCTCACTGCGGGCGCCGGTCAGCACGGAGGCGCGTACGGCTTCGGCGGCGGGCACACACGCGCGCGTGGTACGGCGACCAGGGCGCCCGCGCCGGCCAGGGCGGCGCCGATGTCCGCGAGTTGGGCGGAGACGTAGTTGGAGGCGGCGAACTGGGCGACGGCGAAGGCGACTCCGCACGCCAGGGCGGGCATCCAGGTCTCACGCAGGCCGCGCCGGCCGTCCACGAGCCAGACCAGACCAGGGGCACCACGAGGGCCAGCAGCGGCGTCTGACGGCCCACCACGGACGCCACGGAGTGAATCGGCAGTCCGGTCACCTGGGCGAGCGTGACGACCGGTGTGCCCATCGCGCCGAAGGCCACGGGCGCGGTGTTGGCGACCAGGGCGACGACCGCGGCGCGCACCGGTTCGAAGCCGAGGGCGACCAGCATCACCGCGCTGATCGCGACGGGCGCTCCGAAGCCGGCGAGCGCCTCCAGCAGCGCCCCGAAGCAGAAGGCGATGACGAGGGCCTGGATGCGCGGGTCGTCGGACAGCCGCCCGAAGGACCGGCGCAGGATGTCGAAGTGCCGGGTGCGGACGGTCATCCGGTACACCCACAGGGCGTTGACGACGATCCACAGGATGAGGAAGAGGCCGAAGACGGCCCCCTGGGCAGCGCTGGAGAGGGTCTGGCAGAGCGGCATGCCGTACGCGAGCCGGGCGACGAGGACGGCGGCGACAAGGCCGGTCAGGCCCGCCAGGTGTGCCTTCATGCGGACGCCGCCGAGCAGGACCAGGACGATCACCAAGGGCAGGGCAGCCACCAGGGCGGACAGGCCGAGTGAGCCGGCGAGGGGTTCCAGTTCCCGGACGTACACGGGCGCCTTCCCGGTTTCCGTCATGCGAAAGCGATTTCTCGCAGCCTCACGCCGGAATGGTCATGTCCGCGCCAAGCTCACGTCAATGGTGCGCGTGTGGAGAAAACGGGAATGCGGGGGACCGGGGGTGGGGTCAGTTGTCGGGCGAGCGCAGAACCCGCAGGTGGCCGCGTCGCGCGACCTCCCTCGGGTCGGCCCCGCGACCCCCGCCGCCCGCCCCGGCCGCCCGCTCCTGGGGACGGGCCGCCTCGCGCACGGCGTTCGCAAGCGCTTCCAGGTCGTCGCCGCTGGGGCGGGCCGGTGCCGAACCGTCGAGGAGCCGGACGACTTCCCAGCCGCGCGGGGCGGTGAGGCGCTCGGAGTGCTCGGCGCACAGGTCGTAGCAGTGGGGTTCGGCGTAGGTGGCGAGCGGGCCGAGGACCGCGGTCGAGTCGGCGTAGACGTACGTCAGCGTCGCGACGGCGGGACGGCCGCAGGCGGTGCGCGAACAGCGACGTACAGGGCTCACGACGTTGGACGGTACCGCACTCTTGAGCGGGCCGCGACGACTCTCCACCAGGTCACCCCACCGTGTCGTGCTGTGAAACACCCCACACACCCCTCCGGGCACACTTCGCTGACCTGCCAGGACATCGCCGTCCGGAGCGCCGAACGGTGCCGCAAGCGGTCAAGAGTCATCACAAAACCCTCAATTGCCGTGAGGGTGCCGGTCTCGGCGGGATACGGATTTGAGCCCAACCTTGGCTTGAATGGTCATGTAACGACATGCCGTGCGGCGCGGCCGGAAGCCGCCCGTGCCGCCGTGCGGTGCCGGGCGCGGGGGCGCGGCGGGGACTACCCTTCACCAGTGATGGACAAGCCCGTACCGCCCCGTGCCGCCGCCCCCGGGCCCCGCCGTCGTGATCGCCACGGACGGGGCATGCGCGGCCCCATCGCACCGCCGCAGGTGCCGCTCGCCGCGAGCCGCGCGGAGGCGTTCGCCGATCTGGTGCAGGACTCCGTGGAGCGCCTGGAGCGACGGTGGCCGCAGCTCGCCGACGTCGACTTCCTGGTCCTGGAGGTGCCGCGGCTCGACGGGCCCGGCCAGGCCTGGAACGACGAGGCCGTTCCGCTCGGCGGCACGATCAGCGCCCGCGAGGGCCGCCCCGCGCGCGTGGTCGTCTACCGGCGGCCGGTCGAGATCCGCACGAAGGGGCGCGACGAGCGGGCGGCACTGGTGCACGAGGTCGTCGTCGAGCAGGTCGCCGAGCTCCTCGGGCTGACGCCGGAGACGGTCGATCCGCGCTACGGCGAGGACCAGGGCTGAGCCGGATCCCGGCCCGGCAGACCTACTTCTGGAGCACCGACAGGTCCTCGTCCGCCTCCGGCACGGCCACTGTCCCCCGGTCGTCCGGCAGTGTCTGCACGGTGAAGGCGGGGACGCCGCCCTCGCTCGCCGCCAGGGTGCGGGCGCCGTAGACCGGGCCTCCGGAGACCGGCTCGACCGTGAGCGCATAGGTGCCCTTCAGGCCGCCGGGGACCGGGGGTTCGATGTCCTGGGTGGTGCCGGCCTTGATCGTGTACGTCTTCGACACCGGGGTCCCGCCCTCGCTGCCGGCCGAGGCGGTGACCTTGACCGTGGCGGCGGCGTTGGGGGCCGTCAGGGACAGGGTGCTGCCCTTGCCGCTGTTGTCCGCGGACGTCGCGCGCGTGCCGACGGGGCGACTGGCCGGGATGAACGCCGTCTCCTGCTTGTCGCCCTTGCCGCGTACGACCCGTAGGGCCGCCACGACCGGCACGGACCGGTCCGTCGGCGTCAGGACCAGGGAACCCGCCTCGCCGCGGGTGACGTCGCCCAGGTCGACGGCGGTCGTCATGCCGCCCTTGACGTGCACGGTCTCGTGACCGGCCGGCGTGATCAGCCCGGAGGGGGAGGCCAGACGCACCTTCAGGTCCGCGTCTGCGTCGGCGGGGGTGAAGGCGACCAGGCGCACGGAGGTGGCGTCCTTGGGGATGCCGGGCAGGACCAGGCTGCCCGACGGGTCGGCGGACGCGGCCAGCCAGTCACCGCCGAGCTTGTCGTCCAGGGCCTGCACGGCGGCGCCCACGCGTCCGCTGCGGACGTTGACGTGCACGGTGAGGTTGGTCTGCCGCTCGTCGGTGAGGGTGGACAGCAGGACCGGCTCACTGGAGTGCGGCTGGACCGTGATGCCCTCCCCCACCGCGGACTTCAGCGCGCCGTCCTTGCCGTAGAGCTCGATGTCGACCACGGCGGCCGAGTCGTCGGGGTTGGTCAGGTGGACGTAGTCGGTGCGGTCGGCGTCCGTGCTGACTCCGGGGAACCAGAAGTCGGTCTCCGGAGCGGTGCAGTTGACGCCCTGCAGGCCTCGGCCGGTCCCCGCGGCGACCTCGGTCGTCTCCTGGACGGTCCAGCCGGGCGCGAACCTGCCGTCCGCGGTCCCCACGAGGGCGGGCGCATCGCCGCCGGAGCTGTCGACGGTGACCGGCTTGCCGGGCTCCTTGGGAGTCAGCACCGGTTCCGCGGTCTTGTCCTTGCCGGACTTCCCGCCGTCCTTGCCCGCGCCTTCGTCCTTGCCGTCGGCCGGGGCGTCCGCCGACTCCTCGGTGGCCGCCCGCAGTTCGGCCTTGCCGCCGCTCCCGGTGCCCTTCGTGACGGGCGTGAAGGAGGTGTAGGACGTCTCGGCGAGGTCGGACGTGCTGGGCGCCGGGCACAGCAGACTCGTGCGCTCCACGGGCAGTTGGGCGGCCGCCTTGGCGGCGGTGTCCGTGCCCGGGGTGTCCGGAGCGGACAGCGCGGCGAAGCCGGTGACGGCGGCGAGCGCGGTCGTGCCGGCGATCAGGGACAGGGTGGTGCGGTTCACTGCTGGCTCCCGTCGGGACGCTCACTGCCCGTGCCGTGGGGGTGGTGCTGCTGTGCCGGGTCGTACGGCGTGCCGTAGCCCTGCTGGTAGGCCTGGTCGTAGCCCTGCTGGTCGTACGGCTGGTTCTGGCCCTGTCCCCCGTACGCGTACGGGTCGTACTGGCCGCCCTGGTACGGGTCCGCCGGGTACTGCTGCCCGTAGGCGTCCGCCGGGTACTGGGCGTTCTGGTACTGGTCGCCGTAGTTCGCGTACTCGCCGCTCTGGTAGCCGGCGTTGTCCCACTCACCGTAGTTCTGCTGCTGCGGCACTGCCGCCGGCGGCTGCTCAGGCTGTGGGGGCGGGAACTCCTCGGGTCCGGCGGCCTCTTCGGTCTCGGCCTCCGCCTGGGCGCGCAGTCGCCGGGCGCGGCGGCCCTCGCCGGCGACGGCCTGGGCCGGGACGGCCGGCTCGTCGGGGAGGTCGTCGTCGATGTCGCGGCGCCGGCCGGGCAGGGCCAGCACCACCAGGACGACGGCGAGCAGGCCCTGGGCCCACAGCCAGGCCGTGTGGCCGATCGGGTCGTCGTAGGTGACGTCCAGCCTGCCGCCGGCGGCGGGGAGTTCGAAACCCTGGGCCCAGCCGTCGACCGTGGTGCGGGTCAGCGGCTTGCCGTCGAGCGTGGCGGACCAGCCGTCTGAGGCGGAGTCGGCGAGGCGCAGCAGCCGCCCGTCCGCGCCGGTCGGGATCGTCGTGTGGATGTCGACGGGTCCGGCGGCGACCGGCTGCGGGGCACCGGCGGATCCGGAGTCGGGGGTGATGGTGGCGCGCGCTACCTCACGGTTGACGCGCCACAGGGCTCCGCCGTCCTGCTGGCTGAGGCGGGTCAGGCCGGGCGTGGCGTCGAGGACGCGGGTGACCTCGCGGGGCGCGCCCTGGTGGACGAGGACGTAGCGCACTGCGAAGCCGCCGAGCTGGTCGGCCTGGTCGGCGCCGGAACCGGCGACGAGGTTGGCGACGACCTTGTCGAGCCTGCTGTTCTCCCCGTCGGCGGCGGCGATCTCGCCGTCGCCCAGGCGGGCGCCTGAGCCGCGGACCAGCATGTAGACGACGCGGGCGCCGGAGTCGCTGTCGAGGACGAGGGTGCGGGCCTGGTCGCGGGTGCCGCTCTCCTCGGCGACGAACGCCGGGACCTGGGTCGGGTCGCGCCGCTCCAGCGGGCCGTCGGCTCCGCGGATCATCCAGCCGGCGGCGATGAGCAGCGGACCGGCGGCCGAGGCGAAGGCGATCAGCACGGCGACCGGCTGGCGCCAGCCGAAGCTCTGCTCGGCCACCCGCGCGCGTGCCCCGTCGGCGCCGAGCGCGGCGGCGGCCAGCAGGGCGATGCCGTAGACGAGGGTCGCCGGGCCGGCCCAGGTGGAGCCGTTGGACAGGACCGCGAAGACGAAGCCGGTCAGGGCGACCGCCCAGGCCGTCCAGATGCCCGACTGGCGTTCCGAGCGCACCAGGGCAGCGAGGGCGGCCAGCACGATGCCGAGGAGCATGAGGCCGCTGACGGTGCCGGGGCCGCCCGGGCTGGCGCCGAGCAGGTCGAGGGCGGAGGCGGCCGAGGCGCCGTAGTCGAGGCCCGCCTCCTTGAGGAAGCCGAACGGGAGCAGCGTCAGCGACCAGGGCGCGAGGAGCAGCAGGGGGGTGCCGAGCTGGGCGAGGAACCGCAGCCCGTAGGCCGTGATGTCGCTCCTGCGCAGCACCAGCAGGCCGATGCCGAGGAGCAGCGCGATGGGCCACACGATCGGCGTGAAGGCGGTGGTGATGGTCAGCAGCAGCGCGTACGCCCAGGTGGCGCGCCAGCTGCCGCGGGTTCCGGCGGAGTTCGTCAGGCCGCCGGCCGCGATGCCCGCGCGGGCGATGAGCGGCAGCAGCACGGCCAGGACGGCGGTGCCGATGCGGCCGCCGGCGAGGGCGCCGGTGGCGGCCGGCAGGAAGGCGTAGACGACGGCCGCCCAGGCGCGCAGCAGCCGGGACTCCACGAGCGGGCGGGAGGCGAAGTAGGCGGCGACTCCGGCCAGCGGCACCGAGCCGACGAGCAGGACCGTGACGGCGAGGCCGGTCGAGCCGAACAGCAGGGACGCCAGCATCGCCACGAGCGCGACGTACGGCGGCGCGGACGAGGTGCCGCCGGTGCCGACCGGATGCCAGGCGTCCAGGTAGCGCGACCACAGCTCGGCGGAGTCGGCCGGGGCGGGCAGCAGGGCGCCGCCGGCGAGCGCGCCGCCGCCCAGGAGCTGACGGCAGGCGACCAGGGAGACGAGCAGCAGCACCAGGAAGAGCACCGGGCCGGGCTTGCGCGCGATGCGCTTGAGCCGGGCGAACTGCTCGATCTCCAGGAAGTCGGCGTCGTCGCCGCCGGGGCCCGACTCGACGGCGCCGCCGTGCCGTCCCGCGCCGGCGGCGACCTCCGGGTCGGAGCGGCCGACGAGGCTGCTCGCGACCTGCTCGACGGTGACGCGGACGGTCGCGCCGGGCGGCGGGAACAGCGCCCGCAGCTCGCCCTTGTCGATCCGGGGTGCGCCTCTGCCGCGGCGCCCGGCGAGGATCCGCTCGGGCCTGAGCAGCGTGCCCAGCAGGCCGCGGATCTCGTCGACGGCCTGTCCGGGGACCTTGCCGACCAGGTAGGCCACGGTCCGCAGCAGGGTGCCGAGCACGATCCGCAGCATCACCCAGGGGAGGACGGCCGTACGCGAGTTGACGAGCAGGGTGTAGACGGCGCCGGCCTTGTCGACCTTGTGCGGGGAGGCGGCCGCACGGCCCATGCAGTCGACCGTGCGGCGCTCGCGGCTGGAGGCCTCGGCGTGCCGGACGACCGCCTCGGGGGCGACCAGGACGCGGTAGCCGGCCGCGTGCGCGCGCCAGCACAGGTCGACGTCGTCGCGCATGAGGGGCAGATGACGGTCGAATCCGCCGAGCTGCTCGAAGACGTCGCGGCGGACGAGCATGCCGGCGGTGGACACCGAGAGCACGGTCCGGACGTGGTCGTGCTGGCCCTGGTCCTGCTCACGGCGGTCCAGGCCGGTCCAGCGGCGGCCGGAGTTGGCGATGGAGACGCCGACCTCCAGCAGCTGCCGCCGGTCGTACCAGCCGCGGAGCTTGGGGCCCACGACGGCGACGTCGTCCCGGCCCAGCTCGTACTCGTTCTCCACGACCCGCAGCAGCTGGGCCAGGGCGTCCGGGTCCGGGGCGCAGTCGTCGTGCAGCAGCCACAGCCACTGCACCGGCTCGCCGTGCGGGAGCTCGGGCAGGTCGTAGGCGTCGTCGCGCCAGGAGCGCGTGACGGGGTCCCAGCCGCTGGGGCGCTTCAGGTACGGCAGCTCGTCCGGGGTGAGCACCGGGGCGGTGCGGCCGCACTCCTCGACGGCCTGGCCGAAGCCGGTGCGGCGGGCGAGGTGCAGCACCCGGTCGGCGCCGAGGGCGTCGGTGACCAGCTGCGCGGAGGCGTCCGAGCTGCCGGTGTCGGCGCCCATCGCGTACTGGACGGGGCGCTCCTGGCCGAGCAGCCCGGCGAGCGCGTCGGGCAGCCAGCGGGCGCCGTCGTGGGAGACGAGGACCGCGGTCACCACATGACGCGGGAACTCAGGTGTGGCAGCGGCGTCGTGATGGGCTGCCGAGTGGCTGTGCACGGACATCGAGGTACGGGCCCCGGTTCGGTGGACTGCGGTGGACGCCCGTGCCCGGAGGGGGCGGCGGGGCGTCTCGGACGAGCGACCACACTATCGGCTGCACGGAAGACGGCCCGCCGCCTGTGGATAACCCACGGACGACGGGCCGTTCACGCAGAGGGGTGGGGCTCAGACGGCCGCCTTCTTCAGCCGGCGGCGCTCCCGCTCGGACAGTCCGCCCCAGATGCCGAAGCGCTCGTCGTTGGCGAGGGCGTACTCGAGGCACTCGGAGCGGACCTCACAGGCGAGGCAGACCTTCTTGGCCTCCCTGGTCGAGCCGCCCTTCTCGGGGAAGAAGGACTCGGGGTCGGTCTGGGCGCACAGCGCGCGCTCCTGCCAGCCGAGTTCCTCGTCCGCGTCGTCGACCAGCAGTTGCTGCACCGTCTCGGTCATGTGCGCCCCTCGTCTGTCTTCGCGTCCCCGTGATCTAGCCGTTACCGATTCCGGCTGAACGACACGAGTGAAATTACAAGTGTGCTGCTCCGGGCGAGTCAAGCCGAGATCTGCTATTGAGCCCCTTATTCACTCTGCGGAACCAAGCCCATGCGGAAAGTGTTCAAATCACCTTAAAACCTGACACACGGGCGGAGCCCGCGAGGGCCCACACCTTCCGCCGGACCCCTCGCAGACCTCTACAGGGAAGGACGCCCAGGAGTTCGATCTCGTTCCGACACGCACGTCGAAGCGAAACGGATCACAGTCGGATCACGACTACGCAACGGGGTTTGTGCGCCCGGTTGGACGCCATGTGTCCCGGGCGGGCCATGAACAAACCTTTCATCTGAGCGATCGACCGGATGAGGTGAACCACATCCCACATACCGGGTGCCGAGTTGACAGTGGAGGTGTGAACCGGTGTCCTTGTGGGCATGCTCGCGAACTCGGCACTCACCTCGACCCGCACCGCCGGGTCCCACGGTGCTGCCCGCGCTCGCTGTAGCTGTTGCTGTCCCAGCTGTTGAGCCACACCCGCTCCAGCTGAAGGCCGAGCCACCCGTAGCTCGCCTCCTGTTCCCTCTGACCTTCTTTCACTGAGGAACCACGCACCCCATGAACAGCGACAGCGACCTCCAGATCGCCGGCGACATCCTCGAAGTCACGCACCTCCTCCAGACCCCCCGCGAGCACCCGGCCACCGTCGCCGAGTTCGCCGGCCTGGCCCGCTCTCTCGCCGAGGACCGCTCCCAGTGGGAGCACCTCGTCCGCTACGACGCCACCAGCCGCTGGTACCACCGGCTGCGCACCGGCCCCGGCTACGAGGTGTGGCTGCTGTCCTGGGTCCCCGGGCAGGGCAGCGGGCTGCACGACCACGGCCGTTCCTCCGGTGTGCTGACCGTGCTGGACGGCACGCTGACCGAGCGCACGGAGCGGGGCACGCGCGCCTTGCGGGCGGGCGCGCAGCGCGTGTTCGCGCCGGGGTACGTGCACGAAGTCGTCAACGACGCGCTGGAGCCGGCGGTGAGCCTGCACGTCTACTACCCGGGCCTCACCGAGATGCCGATGCACACGGCCCCGCACTGCGAGGCCCGGGCCCTGCCGGGTGCCGTGACTGCCTGACCCGGATGTCGTAGCCGCCTGCAAGACTGTCGCCCATGCGCATTGTGGTTCTGGCAGGCGGCATCGGCGGTGCCCGGTTCCTGCGTGGTCTGAAGCGGGCCGTCCCGGACGCGGACATCACGGTCATCGGCAACACCGGGGACGACATCCACCTCTTCGGGCTGAAGGTCTGCCCGGACCTCGACACGGTGATGTACACGCTCGGCGGCGGCATCAACGAGGAGCAGGGCTGGGGGCGCGCCGACGAGACCTTCCACCTCAAGGAGGAGCTCGCGGCGTACGGCGTCGGACCCGAGTGGTTCGGTCTCGGCGACCGGGACTTCGCCACCCACATCGTGCGGACGCAGATGATCGGCGCCGGTTACCCGCTGAGCGCGGTGACGCAGGCGCTGTGCGACCGCTGGAAGCCGGGCGTGCGGCTGATCCCCATGTCCGACGACCGCATCGAGACGCATGTGGCCGTCGAGATCGACGGCGAGACCAGGGCGATCCACTTCCAGGAGTACTGGGTGCGGATGCGCGCCTCGGTGCCCGCCCGGGCCGTCGTGCCGGTCGGCGCCGACCAGGCGAAGCCCGCGCCGGGCGTCCTGGAGGCCATCGCCGAGGCGGACGTGATCCTCTTCCCGCCGTCCAACCCGGTCGTGTCGATCGGCACGATCCTCGCCGTGCCCGGCATCCGGGAGGCGATCGCCGACGCCGGGGTGCCGGTCGTCGGCCTCTCCCCCATCGTCGGCGACGCGCCCGTGCGGGGCATGGCCGACAAGGTGCTCGCCGCCGTGGGCGTCGAGTCGACCGCGACGGCGGTGGCCGAGCACTACGGCTCGGGCCTGCTGGACGGCTGGCTCGTGGACTCGGTGGACGCCGCAGCGGTCGAACAGGTCGAGGCGGCCGGGATCCGCTGCCGGGCCGTGCCGCTGATGATGAGCGACACGGACGCGACCGCGCGGATGGCCCAGGAGGCGCTGGCACTGGCCGAGGAGGTGCGGGGGGCGTGAGCGGCGAGACGCAAGGAGCCGCCGGGTACCGGGTGTGGGCCCTGGGCGGGATACCGGAGGTCACGACCGGGGACGACCTGGCCAAGCTGATCGCGGCCGCCGAGCCCGGCCTGACCGACGGGGACGTGCTGCTCGTCACCTCGAAGATCGTGTCCAAGGCTGAGGGCCGGATCGTGCGGGCCGCCGACCGGGAGGCCGCGATCGACGCGGAGACGGTCCGGGTGGTGGCCCGGCGCGGCGCCCTGCGGATCGTGGAGAACCGGCAGGGCCTGATCATGGCCGCGGCCGGTGTCGACGCGTCCAACACCCCGTCCGGCACGGTGCTGTTGCTCCCCGAGGACCCCGACGCGTCGGCCCGTGCCATCCGCGACGGACTGCGCGACGCCCTCGGCGTCGATGTCGGCGTCGTCGTCACCGACACCTTCGGCCGGCCCTGGCGCGCCGGGCTCACGGACGTCGCGATCGGGGCCGCCGGAGTGCGTGTGCTCGACGATCTGCGCGGCGGCACGGACGCGTACGGCAATCCGCTCAGCGCCACCGTCGTCGCCACGGCCGACGAACTCGCCGCCGCGGGCGACCTGGTCAAGGGCAAGGCCGCGGGGCTGCCCGTGGCGGTGGTGCGCGGGCTTTCGCACCTGGTGGCGCAGGGCGACGACGGCGAGGGAGCGCGGGCCATGGTCCGCGGTGCCCGTGACGACATGTTCCGCCTCGGCACCTCGGAGGCGGTACGGCTGGCCGTGACCCAGCGGCGCACGGTCCGGTCCTTCACCGACGAGCCCGTCGACGCGGGTGCCGTACGGCGGGCCGTGGCCGCGGCCGTGACCGCCCCGGCGCCGCACCACACCACGCCGTGGCGGTTCGTGCTGCTGGAGTCGGAGGCGTCGCGCACCCGGCTGCTCGACGCCATGCGGGACGCGTGGATCGCCGATCTGCGGCGGGACGGCAAGAGCGAGGAGTCCATCGCCAAGCGGGTCCGGCGCGGGGACGTGCTGCGCAACGCGCCCTACCTCGTCGTCCCCTGCCTGGTCATGGACGGCTCCCACACGTACGGCGACCCGCGGCGGGACGGCGCCGAGCGGGAGATGTTCGTGGTCGCCGCCGGTGCCGGCGTGCAGAACTTCCTGGTCGCGCTGGCCGGGGAGCGGCTGGGGTCGGCCTGGGTGTCGTCGACGATGTTCTGCCGGGACGTGGTGCGCGAGGTGCTGGAGCTGCCGGCGGACTGGGACCCGATGGGGGCGGTGGCGGTCGGACATCCGGCCGAGGAACCACGGGCGCGGCCCGGGCGGGACGCGGGGGCGTTCATCGAGGTGCGGTGACAGCCGCCGGGCGGCGCCTACGCTCGTAGGGCTGCTTCTTCACGGATCCCAGGGACGTCATTCATGGCAGGACGGTTCGCTCAGCGGCCCACCCGTACGACGGTGCGCGGTGGGCAGGTCGCCGTGCCCCCGGGCGTGCCGCGGCAGGCGACGGGGCCGGGGCGGGTGCGAGCGTGGATGCCGGACGGGCCGCTGGATATCGGCCTGGTGCTCGGGCCGTTGCGGCGCGGGCCCGGCGACCCGACATTCCGGGCGACGCCGGACGGATCCGTGTGGCGGACCAGCCTCACTCCGGCCGGGCCCGGGACGCTGCGGGTGTGCGCGTACGGCGGTGGGGTGCGCGGGGAGGCCTGGGGGCCCGGGGCGGAATGGCTGCTGGAGGGGTTGCCGGAGCTGCTCGGGGCCGCGGACGACCCGTCGGCGTTCGTGCCGCGGCACCGGCTGCTGGCGTCGGCCCGGCACCGGCGGCCGGGGTTGCGGCTGACCCGGAGCAGGCTCGTGCTGGAGTCGTTGATCCCGTCGATCCTGGAGCAGAAGGTCACGACCGACGAGGCGTACCGGGCATGGCGGCTGCTTGTGCGGAAGTTCGGGGAACCGGCGCCGGGGCCCGCGTCCGCTCGGATGTACGTGATGCCCGCGCCTCGGACGTGGGCGCTGATTCCGTCGTGGGAGTGGCATCGGGCCGGGGTCGACGACAAGCGGGCGTCGACGATCCTGCGCGCCGTACGGGTCGCTGCGCGGCTGGAGCAGGCGGTGGGAATGGAGCCCGGGGCGGCTCGGGCGCGGCTGGAGCTGGTGCCGGGGGTCGGGCCGTGGACCTCCGCGGAGACGGTGCAGCGCAGTCATGGGGCGGCGGACGAGGTGACGGTGGGGGATCTGCATCTGCCCGGGATCGTGGGGTGGGCGCTGGCCGGGGACCGGGACGCGGATGACGCGGTGATGCTGGAGCTGCTGGAGCCGTATGCGGGGCAGCGGCATCGGGCGGCTCGGTTGATTCTGCTGAGCGGGAGGGTGCCGGCGCGGCGGGCGCCGAAGATGCCTCGGTGGGATATCGGGCAGTTGTGAGCCGTCGGGGTCGAGGTGCTCGGCGTCGGTGCCGGGGGCGGGGCGTTTCGCAGCCCGGCGTAGCGGGGTGCCGCTGCGCCCGCCCTCCCTCAAGCGCTCGAGCAGGGGGGACCCCGTCGCCCCCAGCGGCACGCATGCCCGCAGCTCGGGAGCCGCACCCCGCCCCCCGTGCGTCCTACTGGTCCGACGAGAAGCGGACCGCCCCCGCCGGGATGCGGGCGTCGCACCATATGCGGGCGCCCTCCAGGAGTTCGTTGTCGGGGCCGATCACCGCGCCGTCGCCTATGACCGTGCCCGTGAGGACCGAGCGCCGGCCGACGCGGGCCCGGGTGCCGATGAGGGAGTCGGTGATGACCGCGCCCGGTTCGATGACCGCGCCGGGCAGGATCGTGCTGCCGACGATCCGCGCGCCCTCCGCGACGAACGCGCCCTCGCCCACCACCGTGCCGCCGGACAGCTTGGCGTCGGAGGCGACCCGGGCCGTCGGCAGGACCAGGCGGTCGCCGCAGCGGCCGGGGACGGCGGGCGACGGGGCCCGGCCCAGGACCAGGTCCGCCGAGCCCCGGACGAAGGCCGCCGGGGTGCCGAGGTCCAGCCAGTACGTGGAGTCGACCATGCCCTGGAGGTGGGCCCCGGCCGACAGCAGACCCGGGAAGGTCTCGCGTTCCACCGAAACCGGCCTGCCGAGCGGGATCGCGTCGATGACCGAGCGGCGGAAGACGTACGCCCCCGCGTTGATCTGGTCGGTGACGATCTCCTCGGGCGTCTGCGGCTTCTCCAGGAACGCCAGGACCCTGCCCGTGTCGTCCGTGGGGACCAGACCGTAGGCGCGGGGGTCCGTGACCTTCGTCAGGTGCAGGGAGACGTCGGCGCCCGACGACTCGTGGGTGTCGACCAGGGCCCGGATGTCGAGGCCCGTCAGGATGTCCCCGTTGAAGATCAGGACCGGGTCGTCGGGGCCGGAGCGCAGCCGCGATGCCACGTTGCGGATGGCGCCGCCCGTGCCGAGCGGCTCCTCCTCGGTGACGTACTCCAGGTGGAGCCCCAGCGCGGAGCCGTCGCCGAAGTACGGCTCGAAGACCTCGGCCAGGTAGGACGTGGCCAGGACGATGTGCTCGACGCCGGCCGCTCTCGCTCTCGCCAGCTGGTGCGTGAGGAAGGGCACCCCGGCCGCCGGAACCATGGGCTTGGGCGTGTGCACCGTGAGCGGGCGCAGCCGCGTGCCCTTGCCGCCGACCAGGAGGATCGCTTCTGTCACGTGTCGTCTCTGCTTCCTGCCGGGACCGGCCGAACTGTCTTTCGGCCGGTCAGTGTATGCAGACCGTTCCGTGGCGCCTTCGCTGGCCGTGCGGCATTACGTCCCATCTCCCCGCATGCCCCCCGACGGCGGTCGAACGTGTACTCAGCGGCCCTGGTAGCGGGCCGCCTTGGAGCGGGCCGAGCCGAGCTTTCCGTAGAGCTTGCGTCCCGGGCATTCGGTCACGAAGCCGTCCCGGTGCCCCGAGATCACGTTCAGCCGTACCTTCTTACCCTTCTGGTGGAGATTGCTGCCGGCCGACTTCAGGTACGTCTTGCCCTTCGGGTTCATCCGGTACAGCCCCAGCTTCCAGGCGGTCAGCCGGGCGACGGCCTTGACCGCCGACTTCGACGGCTTCGTGGCGCCGTACGACCCGAGGACGGCGATCCCCATGCTGTTGCTGTTGAAACCCAGGGTGTGCGCGCCGAGGACCGGTCTCGCCACGCCCCCGGCGCGGCCCTCGTAGATCTTTCCGCACTTGTCGATGAGGAAGTTGTAGCCGATGTCCCGCCACCCCATGCTCTTGACGTGGTAGCGGTAGATACTGCGGATGAGTGACGGGACCTGCGAGCAGCGGTAGTTGTTGCCGCTGGCCGTGTGATGCACGAAGGCCGCCTTGACCTTCTTCGTGTACCGGAAGCCGCTCTCCCGCAACCCCTCGTTCGCCCCCCAGCCGCGCCGCGTGACGATACCCGGGCGCGGGCCGACGTACGGCTTGGCCTGCCGCTGCTGCTCCGTCAGCCCGCCGGGGTTGAGGACGAGGTACTCCTGCTCGGTCCGGGCGCGGCTCAGTGCCGCGATCTCGGTGGCTCCGAGCGGGGCGAGGTCGGCGTTGGCGGCGGAGGCTTCGGTGAGAGCGGAGGTCTCGGCGTTCGAGGCGCCGGCGGCGCGGGGGCCCTCCTCGGCGCCGAGGGCTGTGTCGTCGTCCTCGCCGGGGTCGACGAGTTCGAGGCGGAGGCCGAAGGGCAGCGGGGGCGCCTCCGGCAGGCCCCGGGCGTCCGGGGTCTGTCCGGCGGAGTCGGCTGCCGAGTGGTCGGGCTCGGAGCGGACCCGGAGTTCGACGCCGTCGGAGTCGCCCACCCACAGCGGGGCCGTGGCGCCGCGGACGCGGCCCGAGGCTCTCTCGGGGGTGTCCGGGTCGGCGGCGTGGTCGGCGTTGTGGGTCTCCACGTCCTGCCAGCCCGACCAACTGCCGGTGCCGGCGGCGCGGGTGCGGACCTGGACGCGGCCGTGCAGTTCGGCGTCGGGGTCGTCCCAGACGACGCCCACGAGGGAGAAGTGGCGTACGGCCCGGCGGGGCAGGCCCTGCTCGGCGGCGGGGGCGGAGGGAGTGGCGCGGTTGCGGGTGAGGGGTTCGAGGGGGAGGGACTGGGTGCTGCCGGCGGCGTTCGGTTCGGCCGCGCGCCGGCCGGCCGCGGTGGTGGCCGGGGTCCCCGCGTGGGGCGCGGGTCTCGCCGTCGTCGCGGCTTCTGTGGCCGGCACCGGTCTCGCCGTCGCCGCGAGGGCGGGAGGGGTGAGGGGAAGGGCCAGAGCGGCCGCACAGGTGACACCGATCGAGGAAGCAAGGAATCCACGCATGCTCCTGATCTTTGACATAGTCATACAAGTCTGTCCATTTGGGATTTGACGGGCTGTCGGCCTGGTTCGGCCGAACCGGTGGCGGCTGCCCGGCGGGGCGGTGGCCGGGCCGCTGGGCGCAGGGTCGTGCGCCGCGTACGCTTGCGCGGATGAACGCCACCGATCGCACCCCCGCCGACCTGCTGGGTTCCGCGCTCGCCGCGGATCCCGGACGTCCCCTGGTGACCTTCTACGACGACGCCACGGGCGAACGTGTCGAACTGTCCGTGGCCACCTTCGCCAATTGGGTGGCCAAGACCGCCAACCTCCTCCAGGACGAACTGTCCGTCGAGCCCGGCGACCGGGTGGCGCTGCTGCTGCCCGCGCACTGGCAGACCGCGGTGTGGCTGCTGGCGTGTGCGTCGGTGGGCGTCGTCGCGGACGTGTCCGGGGATGCCCGGGCGGCCGATGTCGTGGTGAGCGGGCCGGACCGGCTGGAGGAGGCGCGGGCCTGCTCCGGCGCGCGGATCGCGATGGCGCTGCGGCCGCTCGGCGGGCGGTTTCCGCAGGCTCCCGAGGGGTTCACCGACTACGCGGTGGAAGTCCCGGGGCAGGGCGACCGGTTCGTGCCGTACGCACCCGTGGATCCGGAGGGGCCCGCGCTGATCGTGGCCGGGCGGGAGTTCAGCGGGGCCGAGGTGGTCGAGCGGGCCCGGGCCGAGGCGACGGCGC
The DNA here is from genome assembly GCF_001611795.1 of Streptomyces qaidamensis. Taxonomy (NCBI): domain Bacteria; kingdom Bacillati; phylum Actinomycetota; class Actinomycetes; order Kitasatosporales; family Streptomycetaceae; genus Streptomyces; species Streptomyces qaidamensis. The sequence goes on from NZ_CP015098.1 coordinate 3,657,970, forward strand.
TGGGCCTGACGGGGCCGGGGTCGCGGATCCTGTCGGGGCTGCCGTACGACACATGGGACGGGCTGAACGCGGGGCTGTACGGGCCCCTGGCCACGGGGGGTTCCGTGGTGCTGTGCCGGCATCTGGAGCAGGCCGGGGACGGGGTGCTGGACAAGCGGGTGGAGAGCGAGCGGGTCACGACGATCGCCCACGGCACCGCGGGCCGGTAGCCGGGCCCCTCCCCCGTACGGCCCATCCCCACCCACCCCCGGCCCTCCATCCGCGCCATGGTCGTAGGAGCGGTGCGCGCGGGGCGTTCCTACGTCAGGAGGGGTGGTTGCTGCCGTGGGCTACAGGGTCGGTCCGGGCACGGGAGCGTCCGCCAGCGGGCGGGGGCTCCTGCGGCGGCGCCGGCGGCGGTGGGTGCGGCGCACGGCTTTCGGGGTCACGGCACTCCTCGTGGTCGCCGGGGGGATCGGCTGGGCCGTGTACGCGAAGCTCAGCGGGAACATCACACCCGACGAAGCGGCCGCCGCCGAACTCGCGCGCTACGACCGGGAGCGGCCCACCTCCCTGGTCAAGGACGCCCGGAACATCCTGCTGATCGGGTCGGACTCGCGCGAGGGGAGCGGCAACGCCCGCTACGGGCGGGACTCCGGCACCGAGCGGTCCGACACCACGATCCTGCTGCATCTGTCCGCCGGCCGGGACAGCGCCACCGCCGTCTCCATCCCCCGGGACCTGATGGTGAACCTGCCGGGCTGCCGGCGTCCGGACGGGTCCCGCAGCGCGCCCCGGTTCGCCATGTTCAACCAGGCCTTCCAGCTCGGCGGCTCGGCCTGCACGATCCGGACCGTGGAGAAGCTGACCGACATCCGCGTCGACCACCACGTCGTCGTCGACTTCCACGGGTTCAAGGAGATGGTCGACGCGGTCGACGGCGTCGAGGTGTGCCTGCGGCAGCCGATCGACGACCGGGCCGCCAAGCTGCGGCTGCCCGCCGGGCGCGTGACGCTCAACGGCGAGCAGGCCCTCGGCTACGTGCGCGCCCGCAAGACGCTGGGCGACGGCAGCGACACCGAGCGGATGGAGCGGCAGCAGCGTTTCCTCGGGGCGCTCGTCAACAAGGCGCGCAGCAATGACGTCCTGCTGAATCCGGCGAAGCTGTATCCCGTACTGGACGCCGCCACGTCGTCCCTCACCACCGACCCGGAACTGGCGAGCTTGCGTGGTTTGTACGCACTCGTGCGCGGCCTGCGCGACATCCCCATGGAACAAGTGCAATTCCTGACCGTCCCCCGGGAGTCGTACGCCTACGACGCCAATCGCGACCAACTCGTGGAGCCCGCGGCAAAGCGGCTGTTCGAGCGGCTGCGTACGGACACACCGGTGGTGGTGGAGGGTAACGGCCCACGTGACGGGTCGTACGGGGATTCGTATCCGGGTCCCTTTCGCGATCCCACCGTCACTGTTTCTCCTCCACCGACGTTTCGGGGGAACACGGCAGCCGAGGACACCTGTGAGTAAAGCGGGCACCAAGGCCGCTCCAAGGTATTGAGCTCCTCACCCGGGAAATGGGCGAATTGCCCAGCTGTAGGGACGTGGAATGGGTCACCGTCGTCGCCCGGCGGTGAAAGGGGCGGTTAGTGTGAGCGATCCGGTGCGCCCGGCCCTGAGGGAAGGTCCCGAGGTCGCGCACTGTGTGACCGAGACCCGAGCGCCTTGGAGGGGAAGGCGCCGCGTGCCCCGACGGAGGAAACAGACAACCGTGGACGCGCAAGGCCGTGGGCGGGCGGACGACGTCGATCCCGCAGATCAGTGGGTGCTCAACCCGGACACCGGTGAATACGAACTGCGACTGGGGCCTTCCGCACCGCAGCCGGGCGTCCCCTCGCCCCGCAAGCCACGGTCCTCCGAGGCGGCCCCTCCGGCCCGGAGCCGCACGCGGGCGCCCGGCCGGTCACGGTCCGAGACGCCCGGGCGTGCGGTGCCGCCGCCCCGCAGGCGCCGCGGGGCGCCGGAGGAGCCGTTGCCGGGGCGGCGCGGACGGCGCCCGGTGAAGAAGGCCTCCAAGGGCCGGAAGGCCCTGCTGTGGACCGGCGGCGCGATGGCGTTCGTCCTGGTCGCCGGCGCGGGGGGCGCGTACTTCTACATCGAGCACCTGAACGACAACATCGCGTCGGTCTCCGACGACGGCGCGAGCACCGGTGGCTTCAGCAAGGACAAGGCGATCAACATCCTGCTGATCGGCACCGACAAGCGCACCGGCAAGGGCAACGGCAGCTACGGCGACGCGGGCAGTGTCGGGCACGCCGACACCACGATCCTGCTGCACGTCTCCAAGGACCGTTCGAACGCGACCGCGCTGAGCATCCCGCGTGACCTGATCGTCGACGTACCGGACTGCCCGACGACGCAGGAGGACGGCACCCAGAAGATCATCCCCGGCACGCAGCAGGTCCGCTTCAACACGAGTCTCGGCCAGGACGGCCGTACGCCCAGCTGCACAGCGCGTACCGTGACCGAGCTGACCGGGGTCAAGCCGGACAACTTCATGGTCGCGGACTTCAACGCGGTCAAGACGCTGACCAGCGCGGTGGGCGGGGTCGAGGTCTGTGTGGGCAAGGACCTCGACGACCCGGACTCGCACCTCAAACTGTCCAAGGGCACGCACACCATCGAGGGCGAGCAGGCGCTGGCGTTCGTGCGCACCCGGCACGCCGTCGGTTTCGGCGGCGACCTGAGCCGGATCGGGCTGCAGCAGCAGTTCCTGAGCGCGCTGATGCGCAAGCTGAAGTCCAACGACACCCTCACCAGCCCGTCGAAGATGCTCGACCTGGCCGAGGCGGGCACGAAGGCGCTGACCGTCGACGCGCAGCTGGACAGCATCGGCAAGCTGAAGGACCTCGGCCTGGAGCTGGGCAAGCTCGACACCAAGAACCTGACCTTCACCACCGTCCCGGTGATCGACAACCCGGCGGAGAAGGTCAAGGCCACGGTCGTGCTCAACGAGTCGACGGCCCCGCAGGTCTTCGACATGATCAGGAACGACGTCTCCTTCACCGCCGTCAAGGAGCGGAAGAAGAAGGAGGCCGCCGCGGTCGCCGCCCGGCTGAAGGGCACCAAGGCCCCGGCCTCCGAGGTGCGGGTGCGGATCCTCAACGGCGGTGCCGTCGCCGGAAGCGCCCAGGAGACCCTCAGCTGGCTGCAGAACGAGGAGGGCGTGACCAAGTCGGAGAACGCCGGCAACGCGCCCGCCCCGCTGGCGAAGACGACCCTGGAGTACGCGCCCGACCAGGCCGACCAGGCCCGCCGCCTCGCGGACCTCATGGGTCTGTCCGGGGCGGCGATGAAGCCGGGCGAGAGCGTGACCAACGACCAGGGGCTGCCCGCGATGACGCTGACCCTCGGCAAGGACTTCGAAGGGGCGGGTGTCTCCCTCACCGCGCCCGCCAAGGCACCGGAGGGGGTGCAGAAGTCCACCGCCGACAAGGTGGAGTGCGCGAAGTGACGTGCAATCCCTTTGCGTTCACGGAACTTCCTTCAAACAAATGGGCGGGATTGCCCAGTTGTGAGACGTGCAATTTGTCACCCACGTCGCTTGACGAGGAAGTGTGCGGATAGTGTGTGCGATCCAGTGCTCTCACCCATGAGGTCCGTCCTGGGGGCGTGCACTGCTTGAACAGCACCGTGCGCCTTCCGGGGGAGGGCGCCGCGTGGCCCGACGGAGGAATCAGGCACGTGGACGCGCAAGGCCGTGGGCGGGCGGACGACATCGACCCCGCAGACCAATGGGTACTCAACCCGAACACCGGTGAATACGAACTGCGACTGGCCCCTTCCGCAGCGCAGTCGTCCGTTCCCGGCCCGCGCGGTTCCGGTGACCGTGGCACGACCGGCCGTCGTGGCACGACCGGCCGGGGCACGACCGGTGCGGCCGGTGCGGCAGGCGCCCGCCGGACCGCCCCCGCCCGGCGTCCCGGAGCCGCGGCACCCGGTGATGACGCTCCCTCCCCGCGCAGACGCGCCGGCGCCCCGGCCGAGGCGGCCGCGGGACGGCGCGGGCGCCGCCCGGTGCCGAAGAAGGCGAAGGGCAAGAAGGTCCTGATGTGGACCGGCGGTTCACTGGCCTTCGTACTGATCGCGGCGAGCGGGGCCGCCTACCTCTACTACGAGCACCTCAACAACAACATCACGTCCGTCTCCGACGACGGCGCCGGCACCGGGGGCTTCAGCAAGGACCGCGCGATCAACATCCTGCTGATCGGCACCGACAAGCGCACCGGCAAGGGCAACGAGGGCTACGGCGACAAGGACAGCGCCGGGCACGCGGACACCACACTGGTACTGCACGTCGCCAAGGACCGCTCCAACGCGACCGTGTTGAGCATCCCGCGGGACCTGATCACCGACATCCCGGACTGTCCGACGACTCAGGAGGACGGCACCGAGAAGATCATCCCGGGCCAGCAGCGCACGCGCTTCAACAACAGCCTCGGGCAGGAGGAACGCACCCCGAGCTGCACCATGCGCACGATCACCGAGCTCACCGGGCTGAAGATGGACCACTTCATGGTGGCCGACTTCAACGCGGTCAAGACGCTGACCAGCGCGGTGGGCGGCGTCGACGTGTGCCTGGCCAAGGACATCAAGGACAAGGACTCCAAGCTCGATCTGCCCAAGGGCGAGCACACGATCGAGGGCGAGGAGGCGCTGGCCTTCGTCCGGACCCGGCACTCCGTGGGCTTCGGCGGTGACCTGAGCAGGATCGAGCTGCAACAGCAGTTCCTCGGCTCGATGATGCGCAAGCTGAAGTCCAACGACACCCTCACCAGCCCGCAGAAAATGATCAAGCTGGCGGAGGCGGGCACCAAGGCGCTGACCGTCGACTCCCAGATCAGCACGATCAAGAAGCTGGCCGATCTCGGGGCGGAGCTGGGCAAGTTCGACACCAAGAACCTCACGTTCGCCACTGTGCCCGTCGTCGACAACCCCGCGGAGAAGGTCAAGGCCACGGTGGTCCTGAAGGAGCCCCAGGCCCAGCAGCTGTTCGCGATGGTCCGGGACGACGTGTCGCTGACCGACGTGAAACAGCAGAAGAAGAAGGAGAAGGCCGCCGAGGCCGCCCGGCTGAAGGGCACCAAGGCCCAGGCCTCCGAGGTGCGGGTGCGGATCCTCAACGGCGGTGCCGTCGCCGGAAGCGCCCAGGAGACCCTCAGCTGGCTGCAGGTCCAGGAGGGCGTGACCAAGTCCGAGAACGCGGGCAACGCTGAGCAGCCGCTCGCGAAGACCACGCTGGAGTACGGGCCCGACCAGGCCGACCAGGCCCGCCGGCTCGCCGAGATCATGGGCCTGTCCGGGGCCGCGATGAAGCCGGGCGAGAGCGTGACCAACGCCCAGGGCGTGCCCGCGATGACACTGACCCTCGGAAAGGACTTCGAGGGTGCGGGCGTGCCCCTCACCACTCCGGCGAAGGTTCCGGAGGACGTTCAGAAGGCCACGGCCGACAAGGTCGAGTGCGCGAAGTGACCTGACCGTCCCGTCCTGCGTCTAACAGGTGGACGGAGCATGCGTGAACGGGGCATGCCCGGACGAATCGGTCAGGTGTACATCCGACCGGGCATGTCAGTGGTCCAACCAGCAGCGGGGACGGCCGTGCGCCGGCGGAACACCGGGGGAACCCGTGGTCCGGGCGGGCACGGGTCGCCCGCGATCCGAACACGACGCGGGGCGGACCCGTGGGTCGGCCGTAGGGGTGGGGAGGCAGGGGCATGGCGCAGAGTGACGTGCGCGGAGGCGGCACCCGGCGCGAGTCGGGCGGCGGCCTCGCCCAGGACGAACGTCCGGGGACGGCGGCGTCCGCCGCGGGCGGGGGCGCGGAGGGCGGGGGCGGCCAGGGCCGGCGGCGTGGCCGGCGGCGCGGCGGCAAACGCCGGATAGTGCGCTGGTTCGCGATCGTGCTGTCCGTGCTGATACTCGGGACGGCCGGCGCCGGATACCTCTACTACCGCCACCTCAACGGCAACATCGACAAGGGCAAACGCAACAGCGGCGAGTCCGACGTCGAGAAGACCGGGCCCAACGCGGCGGGCCAGACCCCGCTCAACATCCTGCTGATCGGTTCCGACAGCCGGAACTCCGCGGAGAACGTCAAGCTCGGCGGCGGCAGGGACAACGTCGGCAGCAAGCCCCTTGCGGACGTGCAGATGCTCCTGCACGTCTCGGCGGACCGCGAGAGCGCGTCCGTGGTGAGCATCCCGCGGGACACCCGGGTGGACATCCCCAAGTGCGTCGACCCGGACACCGGGGACACCTACCCGGCCAAGAACACGATCATCAACGAGACGCTCCAGCGCGGTGGCCCGGGCTGCACCCTGGCCACCTGGCAGAACCTGACCGGCGTGTACATCGACCACTGGATGATGGTCGACTTCGCCGGAGTGGTGGACATGGCGGACGCCATCGGCGGTGTTCCCGTCTGCGTCAACCAGAACGTGTGGGACCGGCCGCTGTCCGGCCAGCGCGGCGGCTCCGGACTGAAGCTGAAGGCCGGCACGCACAAGGTGCAGGGCAAGGAGGCGCTGCAGTGGCTGCGCACCCGCCACGCCTGGGGCAGTGACCCGCTGCGCGCCAAGGCGCAGCACATGTACATGAACGCGATGATCCGGACGCTGAAGGAGCAGAACGTCTTCACCGACACCGGCCGTCTGATGGGCCTGGCCGAGGCGGGCACGAAGGCGCTGAAGGTGTCCGAGGAGATCGGCACGGTCAAGGAGCTGTACGACGTCGGCATGCAGCTGAAGTCGGTCCCGACCAACCGCATCACGATGACGACGATGCCGTGGATCGAGGACCCCCTGAACCGCAACCACCTGGTGCCCAAGCCGGAGGACGCCGACAAGATGTGGGCGATGCTCCGCGACGACGTCTCCTTCGACAAGGCCGGAAAGGCACGCGCGGGCACCGCCTCGGGTCCGTCCCCGGCGTCGGTGAAGGCCACGGGTCCGGCCGCGGCGCCGGCCGCCGGGCTGTCGGTCACCGTCGTCAACGGGACGGCGAGCGACGAGCGGCCCGCCGTTCCGCGACGGGCCGCCGCGGTCGTGGCGGCGCTGCAGCAGGAGGGCTTCACCCAGGCCGTCGCCGCGAGCCGGCAGGACCCGCACGGCCGGACCCAGGTGACGTATCCGAAGAGCACGGGCGAGCAGGGCCGCGCCAACGCGCTGTCGGTGGCGAAGGCGGTCGGCATCCCGAGCAGCCAGGTGCGGGCCACGGACGACGTCACCACCACGCTGACGATCGGCGCCGACTGGCGGGAGGGCACGGCCTACCCCAAGCAGAAGGCACCCGAGGCGGGCGATCTGCCCGAATCCGCGGACGCGCTGAGCGCGGACAAGACGGAGTGCATGGACGTGTACGAGCCCTACCAGTGGTGAACGCCTCCGCGGCGTGAGGGAGCGGGGCTGCTCCCCTCCTGCTGCGCCGCACACCATGGGCCCCCTCCCCGACCGGGAAGGGGGCCCATGGCCGCGTCGGGTCAGCTCGCGGCGGCGTCGGCGCGCACCGCGGGGCGCCGGGAGGCGATGACCTTCTTCGCCAGCGCCCGCGGGCTGGTCAGGAAGCCCCAGCCCCACGACATGTGCATCGTGGCCAGAGCCACCGGGATCTGCAGCCGCGCCTTCAGGGGCAGGCCCTTGCCCGCCGGGACCGAGCCGAGCAGGATCGCCGCGAGGTAGCCGCCGGGCACCACGAGGCCCCACGGCGTCAGCAGGGCGCCCACCAGGATGCCGGCGCCGATCGCGCACACGGCGGTCGGCGGGGCGAGGTAGCGCAGGTTGATCGAGCCCTCGTGGAAGCGGGCCACCACGTGCCGCCAGCGGCCGTAGTCCTTGTACTGCTTGGCGAGCGCCTTCACACTCGGCCGCGGCCGGTACGACACCTTCAGCTCGGGCGAGAACCAGACCAGCCCGCCGGCCTCGCGGATGCGGAAGTTCAGCTCCCAGTCCTGGGCGCGGATGAACTCCACGTTGTAGCCGCCCTGCTGCTCCAGCGCCTCGCGCCGGAACACACCCAGATAGACGGTCTCGGCCGGGCCCGCCTGACCACCGGTGTGGAAGGCGGCGTTGCCGACCCCGATCTTCGAGGTCATCGCGGCGGCGACCGCGTGCTCCCAGTCGTTCTCGCCCTCGGCGTGCATGATGCCGCCGACGTTCTGCGCGCCGGTCTCCTCCAGGAGCCGTACGGCCGTCGCGATGTAGTTCGGCGAGAGCATGCCGTGCCCGTCGACGCGGACGACGATCGGATGCCGGGAGGCGTTGATCGCCGCGTTCAGCGCCGCGGGCGTACGGCCGGTGGGGTTGGGGACGGTGTGGATACGCGCGTCTTCGGCCACGAGCTCGGCGGCGATCTCGTCCGTGCGGTCCGTGGACGGACCGAGGGCGATCACGACCTCCATCTCGCCGGCGTACTCCTGCGCGAGGATCGCTTGGACTGCTCCCCGCAGATGCCGCTCCTCGTTGAGGACGGGCATGATCACGGAAACGGCGGGGTGCCGCACGTCGGGATTGGCGTTCATAGGGGGCTCACGTTACCGCGAACGGGGGACACCGGTGCGCGCCGCCGGGGCGGTGGCGCGGGCCGCAGATCGTATCGGCCTACGGTTTCACGGATCCCACGTACGGCCGTCGTCCGGAGGTGCCCCATGCCCACGCCGCCGCGGTCCCCTCGGTCCACCGCCGCTCCCCGCCGCCGCCCCCCGCCCCCCCCCCCCCGCAGCGCTCCGCGCAGGCCGGCACCGCCCTCGCGGCGGCCGCGCTGGGGCATGCGGGCGGTCACCACGCTGTCCGTGGTGGTCCTCGCCTCCGCCGGCATCGGGCACGCGGTGATGACCAGCCTGGACGCGGACATCACCCGGGTCGACCCCTTCAAGGACATGAAGAACCGCCCGCAGGCGGGCCACGGCATGAACATCCTGCTGGTCGGCACCGACGGCCGCGAGAAGATCAGCAAGGAGGAGCGCCACAAGTACCGGCTGGGCGGCGCCCCGTGCCACTGCACCGACACGATCATGATCGTGCACATCTCCGAGGACCGGGAACGGGCGAGCGTGGTGAGCCTGCCGCGCGACTCGTACGCGGTGACGCCGTCGCACGTCGACCGGGTCTCGGGCAAGCGGCACAACGGGCACCCCCTCAAGCTGAACGCCGCGTACGCCGAGGGCGGACCGCAGCTGACCGTGCGCACGGTCGAGAGCATGACGAAGGTGAAGATCGACCACTACCTGGAGGTCGACTTCACCAGCTTCATGAAGACGGTGGACGTGGTCGGGGGCGTGCCCATCTGCACCGCCGACCCCCTGAAGGACAGCTACACCGGCCTGAACCTGCCGGCCGGGCGGCACACGCTCGCCGGCGGGCAGGCGCTCCAGTACGTCCGCGCGCGCCACGTCGACGGGGCGTCCGACCTCGGCCGCATGAAGCGGCAGCAGCGTTTCATGGCGGCTCTCGTGGAACGGCTCACCTCGTCCGGCATCCTCCTCAACCCCATGAAGTTCCGGGACGTGACACGGGCGGTGCTCGGCTCGGTCCGGGCCGACAAGGGCTTCGGCACGGACGAGATGCTGGACCTGGGCCGCGCCATGCGGAACTTCTCCCCCTCCTCCTCCGAGTTCACGACCGTCCCGATCGGGCGGATGGGGTACGCCGTGAAGGGCGTCGGATCCACGCTGAAGTGGGACACCGAGAAGTCCGAGCGTCTCTTCCACGCCCTGCGCCAGGACCAGCCGCTGTCGGTGCACCGGTCGCGCGGTGCGGCCCGGATCGTCCCGGTCGCCCCGCAGCAGATCCGCGTCCAGGTGGAGAACGGCACCCGCACGGCCGGCCTGGGCCGCCGGGTGGACGCGGCCCTGACCTCGACCGGCTTCCGCACGACCAAGGCCCCGGTGAACTCCGCGACCCGCGACGTCAGGCGCACGATCGTCGCCCACGACCCCCGCTGGGACCGCTCCGCCAAGTCCCTCGCGGCGGCTCTGCCGGGCAGTGAGCTCCGGGCGGTCAAGGGCCTGGGCCCGACCCTGAAGGTGATCGCCGGAGCGGACTTCGAACGCGTGCGGAAGGTGCGGGCCGAGGACCCGGGTCAGGGCGAGTTCGGAGTGGTGCGGGGCGACGAGGTGGCGTGCTCGTAGGCGCGCGTCAGTCCTCGAAGCCCTCGGCCGCCCGCTTCTCCCGCAGGTCCATGATCGCCCGGCGGCGGGCCAGGCGGTGGGTGCGGCGGATCTGGGCCTCCTGGTAGCGGCGCTTGTCGCGCTCGGTCTCCGGGAGTACCTGCGGGACCCGGCGGGGCTTGCCGTCGGCGTCGACCGCGGCGAAGACGAGGTACGCCGAGCCGACCTGCGTGGGCGGGGCGGACTCGTTCCAGCGTTCGGCCAGGACCCGGACGCCGACCTCCATGGACGTCCGGCCGGTCCAGTTCACCTGTGCCTTGACGTGCACCAGGTCACCGACGCGGACCGGCTCCAGGAACGCCATCTCGTCCATGGACGCGGTGACCGCCGGCCCGCCGGAGTGCCGTCCCGCCACGGCTCCCGCCGCGTCGTCGACCAGCTTCATGATCACCCCGCCGTGCACGGTCCCCAGAAGGTTCGTGTCGTTGTGGGTCATGATGTGGCTGAGGGTGGTGCGGGACGCCGAAGTCGGCTTGCCCGGGATATCCGGACTGCCGGAATCCGCAGCTGGGGGCTGGTCTGTCATGGCCCCCACCTTATGCCGACGCGGTATGAGGGGGATTTGTGTCAGCTTCGCCACAGCCGTGCTCTGATTTTCCGACGACTCTTGTATGGCGCACTACGGGGACCTGCACACTGGGGCGCATGAATGACTGGCCCGAGGGATTTCCCGGCGACAACCGCGGCAGCCGATACGGACGCGGCAGCTCGAGCGCGCAGCCCGAGAGCGCCCGTGTCATGCGGCAGGTCCGCCGCGGTCCGGCGGCATCACCCGGGCAGGCGGGATACGGCGGCGCCCCGGCGTACGGCGGCGGAGTGCCCCCGCAGCCGTCCTACGTCGACGGCGGCGGCCACGGCGGCGACGGTTACGACAGTGGCTACAACACCGGCCAGGTCTACGGCTCCCCCGGCGGCAGAGGCCCCGGTGGTCCGGGTGACGGCCTGTACGAGCCGCGCCCCGCGCCGAACTGGCGCCGCCGCATCAAGGTGACGGCCATCACGCTGGTGACGCTGCTGGTCGTGACGAGCGTCGGCACGTACTTCTGGGCCGACTCCAAGCTCAACCGCGAGGTCGACCTGTCGAAGGTCATCGACCGTCCGGAGGCGGGCGAGGGCACGAACTACCTGATCGTCGGCTCCGACAGCCGCAAGGGCATGTCCGCCGAGGAGAAGAAGAAGCTGCACACCGGGTCCGCCGAGGGCAAGCGCACGGACTCGATGATGATCCTTCACACCGGCGGCGGCGCCCCCACACTGATCTCGCTGCCGCGCGACTCGAACGTCACGATCCCGTCCTTCAAGGGCTCCGACTCCGGCAAGGTCTACCCGGCCACCGGCCGCCAGACGAAGCTGAACGCGGCCTACGCCGAGGACGGCCCGGAGCTGCTGGTGCGCACCGTGGAGGCCAACACGGGCCTGCACATCGACCACTACGTCGAGATCGGCTTCGCCGGCTTCGCGAACATCGTGGACGCGGTCGGCGGTGTCGAGATGAACATCCCGCAGGACATCAAGGACACCAAGTCCGGCGCGGACCTGAAGAAGGGCACGCAGACCCTCGACGGCGAGCAGGCCCTCGCCTTCGTCCGTACCCGCTACGCCCTCAGGGGCTCCGACCTGGACCGCACGAAGAACCAGCAGAAGTTCCTGTCGGCCCTGGCCAACCAGGTCGCCACTCCGGGCACGGTCCTCAACCCCTTCAAGCTGTACCCGACCATGAGCGCCGGCCTGGACACCCTCGTGGTCGACAAGGACATGAGCCTCTTCGACCTGGCATCCATGTTCTGGGCGATGAAGGGCGTCAGCGGCGGCGAGGGCAAGTCGATGAACATGCCGATCGCGGGCAGCAGCCCCAACGGCAACCTCCAGTGGAACACCGCGAAGGTGAAGACCCTGGTGAACGAGCTGAAGAACGACGACCCGGTCACCGTCACGGGCAACTGAGCGGGCAGGCAGCGCGAAGGGGGCACCCGGGCGGGTGCCCCCTTCGTCGTGAGGCGGTGCTCACATCGAGGCGGCCGACATCGAGCGGCACATCTCGGCGCAGCGGCGACAGGCCTCGGCGCAGCGCATCATCTGCGCGTCCTCCGGCATGGCCATACACGCCTCGGCGCACATGTCACAGGCGCGGGCGCACATCGCGCACATCTCGGCCATGAGGGGCGAGCGGCGCATCATCATGTCGGCGCACATGCGCGTCATCTCGGCACAGTCCATGACCGTGCGCATGATCTGCATCTGGGCCGGACCGCCCATCTGCAGACAGGAGCTCATGGTCTCCTCGCACACACTGTGGCAGGTCATGCACGCCTGGACGCAGTCCTGCATCTCCTTGCTCAGCGGGGTGGCGGCGGTGGGTTGCTGGGTCATGACGTCCTCCCAGGGGCGGCGGGGGCCGCGGATCGGCGCCCGCTCCTCTCGTCCTACGCCTCCGGCCCCATGAGCACCACAGGGCGGAGCCGCCCGAGTGTGGTCCGCTCCGTCTGTGAGGCATGACTCAGCGGGCTCTGCGTGAAAGCTCCGGCAGCGGCAAAAAGGGGATGCAGGCGCGCCGGGGCCCGGCGCGGCGAGGGCGGGGCGGCCGGAAACCGTACAGGGGGGAGACCCAGACATGACACAGCAGGTGTACGACGAGCCACGGACTTCGGGTCCGGGGGGCCCACAGGGGCAGAAGCAGCGGCTGCGCAGACGGCTGGAGCGGCTGATCGGCATCGCCGCGACCGAGGGCAACGAGCTCGTGCCGCTGCGGAACGGGGACGAGATCTTCCCCGCCATGCTGGCCGCCATCCGGGCCGCCGAGCACACCGTCGACATGATGACGTTCGTGTACTGGCGCGGCGAGGTCGCCCACGAGTTCGCCGCGGCCCTGGCCGAGCGGGCCCGCGCCGGTGTCCGGGTGCGGCTGCTGCTGGACGGCTTCGGGGCCAAGGAGATAGAGCCCGACCTGCTGGACGCCATGGACGAGGCAGGTGTCCAGGTCGCCTGGTTCCGCAGACCCACGCGCCTGTCGCCGATGCGGCAGAACCACCGCTGCCACCGCAAGGTGCTGGTCACCGACGAGCACACGGCCTTCACCGGCGGCGTCGGGATCGCACAGGAGTGGTGCGGCTCCGCCCGGAACCCGGACGAGTGGCGCGACACCCATGTACAGGTCCGCGGCCCCGCCGTGGACGGCATCGCCGCGGCCTTCGCCCAGAACTGGGCCGAGTGCCACGACGACCTCTACGACGACCACGACCGCTTCACGGCCCAACCGCAGCCGGGGCGGGCCACGGTCCAGGTCGTGCGGGGGTCGGCCTCCTTCGGCTGGCAGGACATGCAGACGGTCCTACGGGTCCTGATCACCTCGGCGCAGGAGCGCCTGCGGCTGGCCACCGCCTACTTCGCCCCCGACGCCTACTTCATCGGCCTGCTCGCCGCGGCGGCCCACCGCGGGGTCCGGGTCGAGATCCTGCTGCCCGGCCCGCACACCGACCAGCGGGTGTGCCTGCTGGCCGGGCGGCAGTACTACCAGACGCTCGTGGACGCCGGTGTGGAGGTGCGGGAGTACCAGCCGACGATGCTCCACACGAAGATCATGACCGTGGACGGGGTCTGCTCCCTCATCGGCTCCACCAACTTCAACCGCCGTTCCATGGAGCACGACGAGGAGGTCGTCCTGGCCGTCCTGGACGAGGACTTCACGGCGGAGCTCGACGCCGACTTCGAGGCCGACCGGAAGCGGGGCGAGCCGGTCGATCCCCGCCGCTGGAAGCGGCGACCCCTGCCCATGCGCCTCGCGGAGGCCGCGGTGACCCCGATCCGGCGCTTCCTGTGAGAACGCCGGGGGCCGGACGTCCGGCCCCCGGCGACGGGGCTATGGCAGGTTGCGCGCCATGACGATGCGCTGGACCTGGTTCGTGCCCTCATAAATCTGCGTGATCTTGGCGTCGCGCATCATGCGCTCCACCGGGTAGTCGCGGGTGTAGCCGTATCCGCCGAGGAGCTGGACCGCGTCCGTGGTGACCTCCATCGCCACGTCCGAGGCGAAGCACTTGGCGGCGGCGCCCAGGTAGGTGAGGTCGGCGTCGACGCGCTGGGAGGCGGCGGCGGCCTGGTAGGTCAGGGCGCGGGCGGCCGAGATCTTCATGGCCATGTCGGCGAGCATGAACTGGATGCCCTGGAAGTCGGCGATCGGCTTGCCGAACTGCTTGCGCTCCTGGACGTAGCCCTTGGCGTAGTCGAGGGCACCCTGGGCGATGCCGAGGGCCTGGGCGGCGATGGTGATGCGGGTGTGGTCCAGGGTCTTCATCGCCGTGCCGAAGCCGGTGCCCTCCTCGCCGATCATGCGGTCGGCGGGGATGCGGACGTTGTCGAGGTAGACCTCGCGGGTCGGGGAGCCCTTGATGCCGAGCTTCTTCTCGGGGGCGCCGAAGGAGACGCCTTCGTCGGACTTCTCGACGACGAAGGCGGAGATGCCCTTGGAGCGCTTGGAGGGGTCGGTGACGGCCATCACCGTGTAGTACTCGGACTCACCCGCGTTGGTGATCCAGCGCTTCACGCCGTTGAGGACCCAGAAGTCGCCGTCGCGGACGGCCTTGGTCTTCATGCCGGCGGCGTCGGAGCCGGCGTCCGGCTCGGAGAGGCAGTAGGAGAACATGCCGTCGCCCTTGGCGAGCGGGGTCATGTACTTCTTCTTCAGGTCCTCGGAGCCGGAGAGGATCACCGGCAGTGAGCCCAGCTTGTTGACGGCCGGGATGAGGGAGGACGAGGCGCAGACCCGCGCGACCTCCTCGATCACTATGACGGTGGCCAGCGCGTCGGCGCCGGAGCCGCCGTACTCCTCGGGCACGTGCACGGCGTGCAGGTCGTTCGCGACCAGCGCCTGGAGGGCCTCGTGCGGGAAGCGGGCCTCCTCGTCCACCGCGGCGGCGTGCGGCGCGATCTTCGCCTCGGCCAGCGAACGGACGGCGTCACGGAGCATGTCGTGCTCCTCGGACGGGCGGTACAGGTCGAAGTCAGCCGATCCGGCCAAGGTCTCTCACGCTCCAAAACGCTGCGATGCTGACGCTAACTACCGTTAAGTAATCAAAAGTTTATGGGGTCGCCCACGGGAGTGATACGTGAGCTAGGCGACAGCGGAGAAGTTGCCCAGTGAAGCGCGCCGCCATGCCCCGGCTATGCTCGGGCGCGCACCGCATGCCGTAGACCCCTGGAGCACCCATGGCCCTGAAGATCACCGTGATCGGCACCGGTTATCTCGGCGCGACACACGCGGCGGCCATGGCCGAGCTGGGCTTCGAGGTGCTCGCCCTCGACGTGGTGCGCGAGAAGATCGAGAAGCTGGAGCGGGCCGAGGCCCCGATGTACGAGCCGGGGCTCGAAGAGCTGCTGCGCAAGCACGTCGCCGGCATCGACGGCTCCAGCGGCCGGCTGCGCTTCACCCAGGACTGGGCCGAGATCGGCGCCTTCGGCGATGTGCACTTCGTCTGTGTGAACACCCCGCAGCGGCACGGCGAGTACGCCTGCGACATGAGCTACGTCGACTCCGCGATCGCCTCGCTGGCCCCGCATCTGCACGGTCCGGCGCTGGTCGTTGGCAAGTCGACCGTGCCGGTCGGCTCCGCGGACCGCCTCGCGTCCTACCTGGCCGCGCACGCGCCCGCCGGTGAGGACGCCGAGCTGGCGTGGAACCCGGAGTTCCTGCGCGAGGGCTTCGCCGTCAACGACACGCTGCACCCCGACCGTCTCGTGGTGGGCGTGCGCAGCGAGCGGGCCGAGAAGCTGCTGCGGGAGGTGTACGCCACGCCGATCGCCGAGGGGTCGCCGTTCGTGGTCACGGACTTCCCGACCTCGGAGCTGGTGAAGACCTCCGCGAACTCCTTCCTCGCCACGAAGATCTCGTTCATCAACGCGATGGCGGAGGTCTGCGAGGCCGCGGGCGGTGACGTCGCGAAGCTGGCGGAGGCCATCGGCTACGACGACCGGATCGGAAGCAAGTTCCTGCGGGCCGGGATCGGCTTCGGCGGCGGGTGTCTGCCGAAGGACATCCGGGCGTTCATGGCGCGCGCCGGTGAGCTGGGCGCGGACCAGGCGCTGACGTTCCTGCGGGAGATCGACTCGATCAACATGCGCCAGCGGGGGCAGATGGTGGAGCTGGCCCGGCAGGCGCTGGGCGGCGGGCCGTTCCTGGGCAAGCGGGTGGCGGTGCTGGGCGCGACGTTCAAGCCCGACTCGGACGACGTGCGGGACTCCCCCGCGCTGAACGTCGCCGGGCAGATCCACCTCCAGGGTGGCCAGGTCACGGTGTACGACCCGAAGGGCATGGACAACGCCCGCGGGGTGTTCCCGACCCTCGGCTACGCCGACTCGGCGCTGGACGCCGTGCGCGGGGCCGACATCGTGCTGCATCTGACGGAGTGGCGGGAGTTCCGCGAACTGGACACCGAGGCGCTCGGCGAGGTCGCGGCGGCCCGCCTCATCCTGGACGGGCGCAACGCCCTGGACCCGGAGCGCTGGCGCAAGGCCGGCTGGACGTACCGGGCTATGGGGCGTCCGAAGGCCTGAGCCCGCGAGCGGACTCGGAGAGGGGTGACGCCGGTTCGGCCGAGGCTCAGTCGGCCGAACCGGCGTCTTCGTGCATTCTGCACCACTGGGCCGTGCGGCGGGGCGGACACGGGGCTTCCGACGGAGCCCCGTGGAAGGAGCGGTGGCGTCCGGTGCGTGCCACCGGCGTGCCGAGGAGGCTCTCGTAGCGGGGCTGCCATGTCTCACGTCCGCCGCGACGATAGGGCAGCGAGCATCGCGAGCACGTGCCGGGCGGCAGCGGGAGCGCGGGCCGACGGAGGCCGAGCGCGGGCCGAGCAACAGCACCGGCGCAGACCGGCGGCAGCCGGAACGCAGACCGAGCAACGACACCGGCGCAGACCGACGGCAGCCGGAACGCCAGCCGAGCAACAGCACCAGCGCAGACCGACGGCAGCCGGAACGCCGGCCGAGCAACAGCACCGGCGCAGACCGACGGCAGCCGGAACGCCAGCCGAGCAACAGCACCAGCGCAGACCGACGGCAGCCGGAACGCCAGCCGAGCAACAGCACCAGCGCAGACCGACGGCAGCCGGAACGCCGGCTGGACGGCGCGGCGCCGGCGCAGACCGGCCCCAGCCGGAGCGCCGGCTGGACGGCGCTCCGCCGCGGCGGTCCGCCAGAGGCCTTCTACACCTCTTTGGCCCGGTAGCGGCGCATCTTCGCGCGGGCCCCGCAGACCTGCATGGAGCACCAGCGGCCGCGGCCGGCCGGGCTGCGGTCGTAGTAGGCCCAGTGGCAGTCGGCGGCCTCGCAGGCCTTGAGGCGGATCCAGGTGCCGGCGACCAGGGCCTCCGCGACGGCGGCGGCCACGCGCGCGTGCAGGGAGCGGTCGTCGGCGGGGGCGAGGGCGGCCGAGCCGTCCGCCGCGTCGACCGTGACGAGGAGCGGGGCTTCGGCCAAGAGCGTGCCGAGGGGGGTGACCTCGCGGTGCGGCGGGTGGCCGGCGTGAGCGAGGAGGGTCGCGCGCAGGGATTCGCGCAGGGTGCGGGCCCGGTCCGTCCCGGCCTCGGTGATGCCGAGGCGCGCCCGGCCGTCGGGGGTGTCCAGCGCGTCGGCGCCGGACTCGATGTCCAGCGTGTTCACCAGGGCCTCGACCAGGGCCAGGCCGCCGGGCGCTGGCGATCTCTCCGTCATGGCTGGACCGTACCTCTCGCGATTCCCCTTGCGATGTTACCGCTCATGAGGGAGCATGCAGTAACGGTTACTGGTTGCCCGCCTCTGCGGGTAACGGCGACTTCGAGGAGGAAGTCATGACTCTCGCCAAGCTGGGTGTCGTCGTCCTGGACTGTCCCGACCCGCGCGGGCTGGCCGGTTTCTACGCGGAGGTGCTGGGCGGCACGCCGACGGTGGAGACCGACGGGGAGGAGGAGTGGGTCGACCTGAAGGTGCCGGGCGGTACACCACTGGCCTTCCAGGCATCCCCCGGGTACGTGCCTCCGACGTGGCCGTCTCCCGACGGCGCGCAGCAGTTCCACCTCGACCTCGTGGTGGACGACCTGGACGCGGCCGAGAAGGGCGTGCTGGCCCTCGGGGCGAAGCCGCTG
The DNA here is from genome assembly GCF_001611795.1 of Streptomyces qaidamensis. Lineage (NCBI taxonomy): Bacteria > Bacillati > Actinomycetota > Actinomycetes > Kitasatosporales > Streptomycetaceae > Streptomyces > Streptomyces qaidamensis. Next base: position 3,676,279 of record NZ_CP015098.1, read on the forward strand.
GACGCCGAGGACCGGGAGCGGACGTTCCGGGTTTACGCCGACCCGGCCGGGCACCCGTTCTGCCTCTGCGCCTGCTGACCCCGGAGGTCCCATGTCCACCGTGGCCCGTTTCCGTTCCGTGGTCGTCGACTGCCCCGACCCCCGCGAGCTGGCCCGCTTCTACACGCAGATCGTCGGCGGTACGCCGGAGCGGGAGGACGACGACCCCGACTGGGTGGTGCTCCGCCTCCCCGGCGGGCCCCGGCTCGCCTTCCAGCGCTCTCCCGGCCACACCCCGCCGGAGTGGCCGCGGGCGGACCGCAACGCCCAGCAGTTCCACCTGGACTTCGACGCCGGTTCCACCTGGGACGAGATCGACGCGGCCGAGGAGCGGGTGCTGGCGCTGGGCGCGCGGGTGCTGGACAAGGAGGACGACGTGAAGAAGGACTTCCGCGTCTACGCCGACCCGGCGGGTCATCCGTTCTGCCTGTGCCGGATCGAGTCCGGCTGATCCGGCCCGCCCGGTCGGCGGGCTACGCGTCCAGCTCCGAGATCGTCGCCGTCGACGGTTCGCGGCGCTGCTGTGCGGCGCGGGCCGTGAAGTCGGCGCCGCGTAGCACGCGCTGCACGTTGCCCCAGGTCAGCAGGGCCACATCGGCTTCCTCCCAGCCGCGTCGCAGCAGCTCGGCGATCAGCCGCGGATAGCAGGAGGTGTCGCCGAGTTCCTGCGGGTGGGCGGCTCCGGAGTCGTAGGTGCCGGACAGTCCGACGCACTGCGGCCCTGCCACGGCGCGGATGTGGTCGAGGTGGTCGGCGACATCGCGGACGGTCGGGCCGGTCTGCTCGGCGGTCAGCGGCACCAGGCACAGTCCCTTGGCCGCGCCCAGCTCCGCCAGCAGGTCGTCGGGGAGGTTGGCCGGGTGGGGGCGCAGGGTGCGGGCGGCGGAGCGGCTGCACAGCACGGGTGCCCGGGACAGGCTCAGGACGCGGCGCAGGGTCTGGGCGGATGCACCGGAGAGGTCCGCGATCACGCCGAGGCGGTTCATCTCGCGCACGACCTCCTCGCCGAACCGGGTCAGGCCCGCCTCGCTGGCCCAGGACACCCCGGTCAGCGTGAGGACGCGCAGGCCGAGCAGGTGCAGCTGGCGCAGGATGCCGAGCGAGTCACCCAGGGCCGGGGCCCCGGCGGGGCCGAGGAGCACGGCGACGCGGCCGCAGTTGCGGGCGTCCGCGACCTGCCCGGCCGTACAGGCCGGCCGCAGACCCTCCTCACAGGTCCGCACGACAGTCTTGGCCAGGTCCAGCTGCTCCAGGGTGGCGCCGACGGCCCGGTCGCCGTCGAGGCCCTCGGGCAGGTGCAACGACCAGAAGAGGGCGCCCACATGGCCGCTGCGCAGCCGGGGCACATCCGTGTCGACGGTGCTCTCGCCGTCCTCCAGGTCGTACCAGGACAGGCGCTTGAGCGCCCAGGGCAGTGCGTTGTAGCCGTCGGCGACGGGGTGTGCGGCGAGGATGGCGCGGGCCCGGGTCATGGGCGCGTCGTCCGGGTCGGAGACGGGCTCGTAGGACTCCGCCGTGACGATGCCCTCGTCCGGGTACGGCTCGGCCGGCTCGGCGGACTCGCCGGCGGCCGCGGCGGTGGGGCGCAGGTCGTCCTGGAGGTCTGCCATGGCGGCTCCGTACGGTCGTTCGTGAGGTACGGTCACCGTCGCACGGAGCGGGGAGCGGTTCCTGGTGGGCGGGGCGTTCGGAGTACTGCTCCGGTCCGGGCGCGCAGCCGCCCTCAGGGCAGCCGGGCCGCCTCGATGACCTCGTCCAGGGTCTCCCGGGAGCGCACCAGATCGGCGATCATCCGGTCGATGCGGGCACGCTCGGCGGTCAGGTCGGTGACCAGCTTCGGTCCGGCGACGAGCGAGGGGCCGCCGTCCGAGTCGCGCATGCACGGCAGCAACTGGACGATCTTCTCGCTGCACAGCCCGGCCGCGAACAGCTCCTGGATGCGGATCACGCGGTCCACGGCCGCTTCCGGGTACTCCCGGTGCCCGCCGGGGGTCCGCTCGGCCGTGAGCATCCCCTGCTTCTCGTAGTAGCGCAGCGACCGCTCGCTGACGTTGGTGCGCCGGGCCAGTTCACCGATCCGCACGTCCACTCCCGGACTTGATTCTGACATCAGTGTCAGGTTCTAGCGTACGAGCATGACGCAGCACACGACAGCACTCTTCGAACCGGCTCGTCTTCCCGGGCTGGATCTGCCCAGCCGTCTGGTGATGGCACCGCTCACCCGCAACCGGGCCGAGGCCGACGGCACCCCGACCCCGCTCATGGCCGAGTACTACGCCCAGCGCGCCTCAGCCGGGCTGATCATCGCGGAGGCCTCCACACCGAACGCGACCGGGCAGACGTACCCGAACATCACCGCCGTCCACAGCCCGGCGCACGTGGCCGGCTGGCGGCTGGTGACGGACGCGGTGCGGGACGCGGGCGGGCGGATGTTCCTCCAGCTCCAGCACGGCGGCCGGGTCGGGCACCCCGCGACCAGTGGACTCACGCCGGTCGCCCCCTCGCCCGTCCCGCTGCCGGAGACGATCTTCACACCGGAGGGCCACCGGCCGGCCGTCGTGCCCAGGGAGATGACCGCCGAGGACATCCGCACCACCGTCGCGGACTTCGCGAAGGCCGCCCGCAACGCGCTGGATGCCGGGTTCGAGGGAGTGGAGGTGCACTCCGCCAACGGCCATCTGCTGCACCAGTTCCTGGCCCGCAACACCAACCTCCGCACCGACGGCTACGGCGGTTCCGTCACCGCCCGGATCCGGTTCACGGCCGAGGTGACGGAGGCCGTGGCCGCCGAGGTCGGGGCCGGGCGGGTGGGGCTGAGGATCTCCCCCGGCAACACGGTCAACGGCATCGAGGAGGGCGAGACGGACGAGCTCTACCCGGCGCTCGTCGAGCGGCTGGGCGGACGGGGACTCGCCTATCTGCACGTGGGGTACGCCGACCCGGACACGGCGGTGTTCGGGCGAATGCGGGCCGCCTGGCCCGGGGTGATCATCGCCAACCCGGTGCTGGACGAGATCTCCACGGAGGGCGTGCACCGGGTGTCCGAGGCGCTGCTGGCCGCCGGGGCCGATCTGATCGCGCTCGGCCGGCCCTTCCTCGCCAATCCGGACCTCGTGACCCGGCTGCGGCTCGGGGCGCCGCTCAACGAGCTGCGCGACCGGTACTTCATGTACGTGGGCGGGGCGGCCGGCTACACCGACTACCCCGCTCTGGGCGCTCAGCCGTCGAGTGACTCGATCGTGGCGTTGGACGGCGGCCGCGTCGCCTGAAGCCCCCGGGCCACGTCCTGTGCCGCGTCCAGCACCCGGACCGCGTTCTTCCAGGTCAGCTTGGCCAGATCGGCCTTGGACCAGCCGCGGTCGAGCAGTTCCGCGAGGAGGTTCGGGTAGCCGGAGACGTCGGCGAGGCCGTCGGGGGTGAAGGCCGTGCCGTCGTAGTCGCCGCCGATGCCGACGTGGTCGATGCCGGCCGCCTCGCGCATGTGGTCCAGGTGGTCGGCGACCGTCGCCACCGTCGCGACCGGGCGCGGCCGCCGCTCCTCGAAGGCGCGGTGGACCTTCATGGCCTCCGCGGTGGTGTCGAGGGGGTGGAAGCCGTGGGCACGCATGTTCTCGTCGGCCGCGGCCGTCCAGTCGACCGCCGCCTGGAGCACGAACTTCGGCACGAACGTCACCATCGCCATGCCGCCGTTGGCGGGGAGCCGCTCCAGGACGTCGTCGGGGACGTTGCGCGGGTGGTCGCACACGGCCCGCGCGGAGGAGTGGGAGAAGATGACCGGGGCCGAGCTCGCGCCGAGCGCGTCCCGCATGGTCGTCGCCGCCACGTGCGAGAGGTCGACGAGCATGCCCAGCCGGTTCATCTCCCGGACGACCTCACGGCCGAACGTGGTGAGGCCGCCGGCCTTCGGCTCGTCGGTCGCGGAGTCCGCCCAGTCGACGTTGTCGTTGTGGGTGAGGGTCATGTACCGCACGCCGAGGCCGTACAGACCGCGCAGGGTGCCCAGGGAGTTGGCGATGGAGTGGCCGCCCTCCGCCCCCATGAGCGAGGCGATGCGGCCCTCCCCGCGCGCGGCCTCCATGTCGGCGGCGGTGAGCGCGGGGCGCAGGTCGCCGGGGTGACGCGCCAGCAACTGCCGCACACAGTCGATCTGTTCGAGTGTGGCGGCGACCGGGTCGGGCGAGTCCGTGCGGACGTACACCGACCAGTACTGCGCGCCGACCCCGCCCGCGCGCAGCCGGGGGATGTCGGTGTGCAGATGGGCGCTCTGGTCGGCGGCGATGTCCCGCGCGTCGAGGTCGTAGCGGACCTGCGCGCGCAGCGCCCAGGGCAGGTCGTTGTGGCCGTCGGCGACCGGGAACTCGCTCAGGAGTTCCCGGGCCGCCTCCAGGGAGGTCATCGTCGTCACTTCCCGGCGCCGAAGCCGAACCCGCCCGCGCCCTCGACCTTGGAGCGCAGGCGCTTGCCCTTCTCGGTGGCCTGGTCGTTCAGCTCCTGCTGGAAGTCGCGCATCCGGCCGCGCAGTTCCTCGTCGTGCGCGGCGAGGATGCGGGCCGCGAGCAGACCGGCGTTGCGGGCACCGGCGACGGAGACCGTGGCGACCGGGACACCGGCCGGCATCTGCACGATGGACAGAAGGCTGTCCATGCCGTCGAGGTACTTCAGCGGCACGGGCACGCCGATGACCGGCAGCGGGGTCACGGAGGCGAGCATGCCGGGCAGGTGGGCGGCGCCGCCCGCCCCGGCGATGATCACCTTGAGCCCGCGGGCGTCGGCCTGCTCGCCGTAGGCGACCATCTCGCGCGGCATGCGGTGCGCGGAGACGACGTCGACCTCGTAGGCGATCTCGAACTCGTCGAGGGCCTTGGCGGCGGCCTCCATGACGGGCCAGTCGGAGTCCGACCCCATGACGATGCCAACAACAGGGCTCATTCGGTGATGGTGCCTCTCAGGTAGCCGGCAGCGTGACGGGCGCGCTCCAGCACGTCGTCGAGGTCGTCGCCGTAGGTGTTGACGTGACCGACCTTGCGGCCGGGCTTCACGTCCTTGCCGTACATGTGGATCTTGAGCTGGGGGTCGCGGGCCATGCAGTGCAGGTACGCGGAGTACATGTCCGGGTAGTCGCCGCCGAGGACGTTGACCATGACCGTCCACTCGGCGCGCGGGCGCGGGTCGCCGAGGGGCAGGTCGAGGACCGCGCGGACGTGGTTGGCGAACTGGCTGGTGACGGCGCCGTCCATCGACCAGTGGCCGGAGTTGTGCGGGCGCATCGCGAGCTCGTTGACGAGGATGCGGCCGTCGCGGGTCTGGAACAGCTCGACCGCGAGGTGGCCGACGACGCCGAGTTCCTTGGCGATGTTCAGGGCCATCTCGGAGGCCCGGACCGCGAGACCCTCGTCGAGGCCGGGGGCCGGGGCGATGACCGTGTCGCAGACGCCGTCGACCTGGCGGGACTCGACGACCGGGTAGGCGACGGCCTGGCCGTGCGGGGAGCGTACGACGTTGGCGGCGAGCTCGCGGAGGTAGTCGACCTTCTCCTCGGCGAGCACGGGGACACCGGCCTTGAACGGCTCGGCGGCCTCCTCTGCGGAGTCGACGACCCAGACGCCCTTGCCGTCGTAGCCGCCACGGACGGTCTTGAGGACGACCGGGAAGCCGTCGCCCTCGGCTGCGAAGGCGGCCACGTCCTGCGGGTCGCTCACGATCCGGTGCCGTGGACACGGCACACCGATCGCGTCGAGCTTCGCGCGCATCACCCCCTTGTCCTGGGCGTGCACGAGCGCGTCGGGGCCGGGGCGCACGGGGATGCCGTCCGCCTCCAGGGCCCGGAGGTGCTCGGTGGGTACGTGTTCGTGATCGAAGGTGATCACATCGCACCCCCGGGCGAACTCGCGCAGCGTGTCGAGGTCGCGATAGTCGCCGACGACGACATCGCTCACGACCTGCGCAGCGGAGTCCTGCGGGGTGTCACTGAGGAGCTTGAACCTGATGCCCAGCGGGATGCCCGCCTCGTGTGTCATACGAGCGAGCTGGCCACCGCCGACCATGCCGACTACCGGGAACGTCACTCCCCCAGGGTAATGGCCGCGCCGGAGTGGCTGGTTTCCCGCCCTCCCCGGGCCCGTCCGGACCATCTCCGGCCGTCCATGGGTATCCACAGGAAGATCGCGCGGGAGGGTGGTTAGCATGGCTGGGTTGACGCCGACACACGGACGGGGGCCTGGACGGCCATGGGACATGGTGCCTCTCGGCTCCGGCGGCTCGTTCACGAGGTCGCCAAGTTCGGCGCGGTGGGCGGTGCCGGGGTGCTGGTCAACCTCGTCGTCTTCAACCTGGTGCGGCACACCACCGACCTCCAGGTGGTGCGCGCGAGCGTCATCGCCACCGTCGTCGCGATCGTCTTCAACTACGTCGGCTTCCGCTACTTCACGTACCGCGACCGCGACAAGAGCCGCCGTACCCGTGAGATGACCCTGTTCCTGCTGTTCAGCGCGATCGGCCTGGTCATCGAGAACGGCGTCCTGTACGTGGCGACGTACGGCTTCGGCTGGAACACCCCGCTCCAGAACAACGTCTTCAAGTTCCTCGGCATCGGCGTCGCGACCCTGTTCCGCTTCTGGTCCTACCGCTCGTGGGTCTTCCGCGCGCTCCCCGCCCGGGAGACACCGGCGGCGCCGGGCCCGGCCCCGGTGCCGCGGAACGACTCGGCCGGCCCCCGGAAGACGCGGCAGCAGATCCCCTAGAGGCCGTGTCCGGCTAGCGGACCATCGGCTCGTCGTCCTGGGGCTTGGACAGTGCCGTGCGGGACAGGAACAGGCCGAAGATCGGGGGCTTGGTCTGGAGCATCTCCAGGCGGCCGCCGTCGGCCTCCGCCAGGTCACGGGCCACCGCCAGGCCGATGCCCGTGGAGTTGCGGCCGCTGATCGCCCGTTCGAAGATGCGGGCGCCGAGGTCGGCGGGGACTCCGGGGCCCTCGTCGGTGACCTCGATGACCGCCTGGTTGCCGGTGACGCGGGTGCGCAGGGCCACCGTGCCGCCGCCGTGCATGAGGGAGTTCTCGATCAGCGCGGCCAGGACCTGGGCGACCGCGCCGGGCGTTCCCACCGCCAGCAGATGCCGTTTGCCGGAGCTGACGATCGCCCGCCCCGCACTGCGGTACGCCGGGCGCCACTCGGCGAGCTGCTGCTGGATGACCTCGTCGAGGTCGAAGGAGACGGCGGAGCCGGTGCGCGGGTCGCGGGAGTTCGTCAGCAGCCGCTCCACGACGTCCGTCAGCCGCTCGACCTGTGTCAGCGCGATCGTCGCCTCCTCCTTCACGGTGTCCGGGTCGTCGGTGAGGGTGATCTCCTCCAGCCGCATGGACAGGGCCGTGAGCGGGGTGCGCAGCTGGTGGGAGGCGTCCGCGGCCAGCCGGCGTTCGGCGGTCAGCATGCGGGCGATGCGCTCGGCGGAGCTGTCCAGCACGTCGGCCACCCGGTCCAGCTCGGGCACCCCGTACCGCTTGTGCCGGGGCCGCGGATCACCCGAGCCGAGCCGCTCGGCGGTCTCCGCGAGGTCGGTCAGCGGCGACGCCAGCCGGTTCGCCTGGCGGACGGCCAGCAGCACCGCGGCCACCACCGCCAGCAGCGCGACCAGCGCGATGATCAGCAGCGTCCGGCCGACCTCCCGGGTCACCGAGGAGCGCGGCTCCTGGACGGTGACCGTCTCGCCCTCCTCACCGGCCGCGGTCGCACTGATGACGTCCCCGGCGGGCTTCGTGCCGACCTCGATGGGCGCCTCCCCGGGGAGGCGGATCACCGCGTAGTAGTGGTCCTGCGTGACCTGCTTGCGCAGCACCTCCGCGTCGACCTGCTGTGCCCCGAAGAGCCGGCTGTCGACGATGCTGGCCAGCCGCACCGCCTCGGACTCCACCCGCTCCTGGGCGCTGTCGCTGATCGTGCGGGTCTCGACGATGACGAGCGAGACGCCGAAGACGGCGATCACGACGAGCACCACGGCGAGCGTGGACTGGATCAGTCGGCGGCGCATGTCCTGTTACCCGATCGCCCGTGCCTGTCCGCGGCTCAGCTCTTCTCGAAACGGAAGCCCACACCGCGCACGGTGGCGATGTAGCGCGGGTTGGCCGCGTCGTCGCCGAGCTTCTTGCGCAGCCAGGAGATGTGCATGTCGAGGGTCTTGGTCGACGACCACCAGGTCGTGTCCCAGACCTCCCGCATCAGCTGGTCGCGGGTGACGACCCGGCCCGCGTCGCGCACCAGGACCCGCAGCAGGTCGAACTCCTTCGCGGTGAGCTGGAGCTCCTCCTCGCCCATCCAGGCGCGGTGGGACTCGACGTCGATGCGCACGCCGTGGGTGGCGGGCGGCTGCTGCGGCTCGCTGGCGCCGCGCCGGAGCAGGGCCCGCACGCGCGCGAGCAGCTCGGCGAGCCGGAACGGCTTGGTGACGTAGTCGTCGGCGCCCGCGTCGAGCCCGACGACGGTGTCCACCTCGTCGGCGCGCGCGGTCAGGATGAGGATCGGGATGGCGTGGCCTTCGCCCCGCAGGCGGCGGGCCACCTCCAGACCGTCCATGCCGGGCAGGCCGAGGTCGAGCACGACCAGGTCGATGCCGCCCTGCAGTCCGGCGTCGAGAGCGGTGGGTCCGTCCTCGCGGACCTCGACCTCGTAGCCCTCCCGGCGCAGAGCGCGGGCCAGCGGCTCCGAGATGGACGCATCGTCCTCGGCGAGCAGTACACGGGTCATGAGGTGATGGTAGACCTGCGACGCCCTGAGCTGGGGTGTGACCGGAAGCCTTGATTCTTACCGTTGGCATACCCGCTTCTTACGTTGCCCGGGTAGACGTACGGACCTCTGCCTCTGGGGTGCAATTTCAGTAAGGACCTTGGAATCGGTGTGTACGGTTCCCCTTACACCTGTGATCCGTGTCTCAAGTCCTTCCATATGCGGCGGTGTCCTGCCGTATGGTGAATCGACGCCTGTAGCACCACGGCGACCTTCGGAGGCCAATTGCCCTGAAGGTCTCTTTTGTGTGCGGGCCGGTTCCCGCCGGCCCCGAGAGAAACGACCTGTGGCCGGGCCTCCTCGTGCGGCGACGCGCGTAGAGGCGTGGATCCCGGTGGCGACCGCCCACCGCTCCGTGACCCGGAGCGGACCCCCGTAGGCGTCGGGCGGACGGCCGTACCCACCGGTGCCGGCAGCCCCCCACCGGGCGCACCACCGCTGTCGCGGGGCGCGTCCCGAGCAGCAAGGAACGACCATGGCGTCCAGCCTGACGAAGGACTCGGCCCGACCGGGCACCCCCGGTTCCGAGAAGACCTTCTTCGGCCACCCCCGCGGACTGGCCACTCTGTTCATGACCGAGATGTGGGAGCGTTTCTCCTACTACGGCATGAGGGCCCTGCTCCCGCTGTACCTGGTCGCCCCGGGTGGCCTGCACCTCAGCGCGGGCACGGCCACGGCGATCTACGCCGTGTACCTGTCGCTGGTGTACCTGCTCACCCTGCCCGGCGGCTGGTTCGCCGACCGTGTGCTCGGCCCCCGCAAGACGGTCGCCGTCGCGGGCGTGGTCATCATGCTCGGCCACCTGTGCCTGGCGCTGCCCGCCGCCGCGAGCTTCTACGTCGGCCTGGGCCTGGTCGCCGTCGGTTCCGGTCTGCTGAAGGCCAACATCTCGACGATGGTCGGCCACCTCTACGACGGCCCGGACGACCCGCGCCGCGACGGTGGCTTCACGGTCTTCTACATCGGCATCAACCTCGGCGCGTTCATCGCGCCGCTGGTCATCGGCACCGTCGGTGAGAGCGTCAACTGGCACCTGGGCTTCGCGCTGGCCGCGCTCGGCATGGCGCTGGGTCTCGTGCAGTTCCTGCTCGGCAGCCGCCACCTGGACGCGAAGAGCAGCCTGGTCCCGACCCCGCTGACGCCCGCCGAGAAGGCCTCCACCCTGCGCAAGGGCCTGATCTGGCTGGCCGTCGCGGTGGTCTTCTACGGCCTGGTCGGCGGCACCGGCCACTTCACCCTGAACTGGGCGCTGATCCCGCTCACCCTTCTCGGCCTGATCGTGCCGATCCTGGTCATCACCCGCATCCTGCGCGACAAGGACCTGGACTCCGGCGAGCGCTCGAAGGTGTCGGCGTACATCTGGTTCTTCGTCGCGGCCGCCGTCTTCTGGATGATCTACGACCAGGGCGGCTCGACCCTGTCGCTGTTCGCCAAGGAGAAGGCCGACAACACGATCTTCGGCTGGGAGTTCCCGGTCTCCTGGTACCAGTCGGTCAACCCGGTCCTGATCATGGCGCTGGCGCCCGTGTTCGCCTGGCTGTGGCTGTGGCTGAACCGGCGTGGCAAGGAGCCGAGCACCATCGTGAAGTTCGCCTCCGGCCTAGTGCTGGTGGGCGCGTCCTTCTTCCTGTTCCTCGCCCCGCTGTCGATCGCGGAGGGCGGTCACAAGGCCGCGGCGATGTGGCTGGTCGCGATCTACTTCGTACAGACCGTGGGTGAGCTGACCCTGTCCCCGGTGGGCCTGTCCGTGACGACGAAGATGGCGCCGGCGAAGTACGCCTCGCAGATGATGGGCGTCTGGTTCCTCGCGGTCACCGCGGGCGACTCCGTCACCGCGCTGCTGTCCAACCCGGCCGTCGGCGGGATCAACCTCGACCGGACGGGCTTCGTGGCGCTGGAGGCGGCACTGGCCGTGGTCGCCGGTTTCGCGGTGTACATGTACCGCAAGAAGGTCAAGGCCATGATGGGCGACGTCCGCTGACGCCGGTCACCGGATTCCGGCGAAGGGCCGCCGCACCCCAGGGTGCGGCGGCCCTTCGTCATGGCCTTCGCGCCTCGGACCGGTCGCCTTCCGGGGCGAACCAGGGCGGGGCCGCGGACCCGCGGGCGGCGGGCAGCCGCATCCGGCGGGCCGGCCGGGCCGCGTGACCGGGGCTGCGCGGGTGCACCCGGTCGACCACGGCCAGTGCGGCCCGGAACAGCGCCGCGGGGACGACCAGCAGGACGAGGACCCAGAACAGCGTCACGCCCCAGGGGCGGCCCACCCCCCAGGGATGTTCGGCGAGCACCTTGCCGCCGTACTTCAGCGTCACGGTGTAGTCGCCGTGCGCCCCGGCCGCGAGCTCGACGGGCAGCTCGACACGGGCCTTGCCGCCGGGCCGGATCGTGCCCCGCCAGCGCTGCTCCTGCCACTCGGGGGCGAACACGCCGTGCGAGGTGCCGACCTGGAAGACCGGGTCGCGCACGGGGGACGTGCCGACGTTGCCGAGGGTGACCACGAGCGTCCGGGCGGGCGGGGAGCCGAACCAGGTGAGCAGACCGCCGGAGCCCCGCAGCCTGGTGTCCGCGAGCAGGGACAAGCGCCCGCCGGCCGCGTCCGCGGGCAGCGGTTCGACGGCGTGCCCGGCGACCTGGAGGGCCGCGTCGGCCTCGGCCCCCGCCCCCGTCACGGTCGCCACGTGCACCACGCAGGGGCACGGCACCGGCGGCTCCACGACGGGCAGTTCACGGCGGAAGCGCCCCTCCGCGTCGGTGGTGACGGCCCTGCCGTCGGCGTTGGCGCAGGAGTTGGTGCCGCCGGTCACCCCCCGCTCGGGCTCGGCCTGCCCGCACACGAGCAGCGTCAGCAGGGCACGGGGCCGCCAGCCGCTGCCGCTGACGGTGACGGAACCGCCCGTCCCGGCCTGGGACGTGGACAGCTCGACCACGGGCCGCTCCACCGCCCCTGCGGGCCCGGCACCCGCCAGGACCAGCAACAGCGCGAGCAGAACCGGCAGTGGCCCATACGGAGGACGGACGGCGGGCGGCATCGGCGGCTCCAGCGGTCGTTGCGCTCAGCGGTGCACCTGCCGGCGAGGGTGGGCGGCGGTCAACGGCCCGCCCCTGCCTCGCGGTGACGCCGGGTCAGCCACAGGGCACCCGCCGCTCCGGCGAGCAGGACCGTGCCGCCGAGGGTGCCGAGGGCGACGGCCGAGTCCTCGGGTCCGGTCTGCGGAAGTCCGGCACCGCTGTCCGGACCGGAGCCGCCGCCCCGGGCGGAGCCGGTGGCGCCGCCACCGCTCGTGGCCGTGACGTCGAGGGTGAGGGACGGGCCCGGGTCGTTCGTCGGGGTGCACGTGGTGGTCGTACCGAGGGCCTTGATGGTGAGCACACCGGCCGTGAAGGTGACCTCGCCACTCTTCTTCGGCGTGTACGTGCCGCTCAGGTCGCTGATCTTGATGGGTGTGTTGGCCGGGATCGCGGCGTCGTTGGCGGGGCCGGTCACCGACAGGGTGCCGCTGTCGGCGCCACCCAGGGCGATGGTGGCGCTCGGCGTCATCGCGCCCTTGCCCAGTTCGACGGGGCTGGAGGAGACACCCTTCTGCCAGGACATGGTGATCCGGTAGCCACCGCCGCTCCTGACGCCCTTGATGTCGATGGGCGAGACGGCGCTCTTGTCGCCGATGGGCGTCTTGCACTGGTAGTTGACGTCGACGACCTCGGCCCGGGCGACGGGGGCGGCCATCCACACCGCCGAGCCGGCCAGGGCCGCGGCGGACGCGAGCACGGCGGTTCGTTTCCGGTACGACACGGTGCCGCTCCCCTTCCTGTTCCTGACGGCGTATCAGATAGGGCCGTCAAGGTACGCCCGGGGCCCTGAGGAAGGAAGACACAGTGCGCGCCGGATCCACGGCGGAACGGTCACCCGTTCGGACGCACCGCAGGTGCCCGCACCGGCCGGAAATCCGACAGGCGCGCACAGGAGCAGACAGCTATGCACGGAATCGTTCTATTATGTCCGGAACGGAAAGAGACATCCGGAATCACGAGATCTGCCCGATATCAGGCGGGTGCGCTCAGTTCCGCCCACACTGTCTTGCCGGAGACTCCCGGCGTGCGGACGACCCCCCAGTCCAGGCACAGGCGCTGGACGATGAACATGCCATGACCGCCCGGGCGTCCCGCACGGTGCGGGGTACGGGGGGCCGGCTGGCCGGTGCCCCGGTCCGCGACCTCGACGCGGATCACCTTGTTGTCGCAGGTGATGCGCAGCTGGTCCGGCCCTTCGGCATGCAGGCAGGCGTTGGTGACCAGCTCGGAGACGACCAGCAGCACGTCCTCGGCGGCAGCCCGCTGATCGGCGGAGGCGGCGGGCAGCCAGCCCCACGCGTACAGCGCCTGGCGGGTGAAGTCGCGAGCCAGCGGAACGACGCCGCTCTCGTCGCCGAAGCTCAGCCGGCGCACCTGCCGGCCCCCCGGCGGCGCCACGGCCCCGGAGGGCGCACCCGCACCCTCGCCGGACGCACCGGCCGCCGCTACGCCACCCTCGGACGCCCCGGAAGCGCCGCCGGGCTCCGGCCCGCGGTCGCCCGGCGAGTAAGGCCGGGTGGTGCTCATCAGCGCTTCACCTCACCGATTCACCAGTTCACGATTCAAAAAATTCACTACACGGTCGGTCACGCAGTGCGCGGCGCGTCGGTTTCGCGGCACCCCTGCCACCCTGGCGACCGACAGGTTCAGACTGTCTCCTGCCCTGGCGGACGACTGGAACACCCATGTATTCCGCACGAATGACGTGACAGGACCGACACACCGGTCACAGGGGGATGTCCGAGGCGCCGCGCAACGACACACCGCCGGTCAGCCCGACTCGTCGGCCAGGGCCGCCTCGAGCGAGTCGTGGACGCTGAAGACCGCATCCGCACCCGTGATCTCGAATACGCGCGCCACCACCGGCTGCATGCCGGCGAGCGAGACGCCGCCACCGGCGGCCTCCGCTTTCAGCCGCGCCCCGAGGAGCACGTTGAGCCCCGTGGAGTCGCAGAACTCCAGGCGCGCGCAATCGATGACCAGGCGCTTGAATCCCTTGGCGAGGCAGTCGTCGAGTGGCTCACGCAACAGATCGGCGGTGTGGTGATCCAACTCACCCGCCGGGGTCACGACGGCACTAGAGCCCTCTTCCCGCACCTCCACCAGAAGCCGGCCAGACTGTGCGCTGCCGACCGTCCCGCGGTCCATGCCGTCTCTCTCTCCCGACGTCGAGGTGGTTGCTGACGCCCTCGAACACTACGCCTTCCCAGCGCGCTTCGACACCCGAACAACTACACACAAACGGACATATGCCCACAGAACGCACTTGCGGTGGGCTCGGGAAAGCGGGTAGGCCTAGTAAGGACACGTACCCGACCACGGCCGGCTTTGGAGGCGCCGCACACCGCAGTGCACCTAACGGCTCCGGCAGCCATATGCCGAGAACGATGGAGGACATCATGTCACCCCGGCTCGACGCATCGCGTACCCAGAAAGCGACGTCGACATCCCCTCCGGAACATCTGGATCCCATCGAGCAGGACGAGATGCTCGTCACACAGGACGGCCTTCTCGCCGGACTTCCGGTCATCCCCCCGTACGAGGAAGTCGGCGCGGTCGACGCCCGGGCCCTGTCCAAGACCCTCTTCGAGCGTCTGGAGACGCTGGAGGAAGGGACCCACGAGTACTCGTACGTCCGCAACACGCTCGTCGAACTGAACCTCGCGCTGGTCAAGTTCGCCGCCTCCCGGTTCCGCTCCCGCAGCGAGCCGATGGAGGACATCATCCAGGTCGGCACCATCGGCCTGATCAAGGCGATCGACCGCTTCGAGCTGTCCCGCGGTGTGGAGTTCCCCACGTTCGCGATGCCGACGATCGTCGGCGAGATCAAGCGCTTCTTCCGCGACACCTCGTGGTCCGTGCGCGTTCCGCGGCGGCTCCAGGAGCTACGGCTCGACCTGGCCAAGGCCGGTGACGAACTGGCCCAGAAGCTCGACCGCGCCCCCACGGTGGCCGAGCTGGCCGAACGCCTCGGGCTCTCCAACGACGAGGTCGTCGAGGGCATGGCCGCCTCGAACGCCTACACCGCCTCCTCGCTGGACGCCCAGCCGGAGGAGGACGACTCCGAGGGCGCGCTCGCGGATCGCATCGGCTACGAGGACCACGGACTCGAAGGCATCGAGTACGTCGAGTCGTTGAAGCCGCTGATAGCCGAACTGCCGCCGCGCGACCGCAAGATCCTGTCCCTGCGGTTCGTCGCCGGCATGACCCAGTCGGAGATCGGCGAAGAGCTCGGCATCTCGCAGATGCACGTCTCGCGTCTGCTGTCGCGGACGCTGGTGCGGCTGCGCAAGGGGCTGACCGTCGAGGAGTGATCCTCGGCCAGGAGTGAACGTGTCCTTCGGGGCGGGCCGCACGGCCCGCCCCCGGGCGCGTGTCACCGGCGGTCTCCCGGAGGTTCCGGGGGCCTGTCAGAAGTCGAGGTGCAGCGCGACCGTCGGGAGAAGCGAGGCCGTCAGGCTCAGCAGCCAGTAGGTGCGCGGAGCCAGTGCCGTCCTGCGGCGCAGCAACCTGACGAGGCACCAGATCAGGCCGTACACCGCGACGTGCGGCAGGCCGTACACGAGCCAGACTGCCATTCCGTCGTTCTCGGTCGGTTCCTGCGTGATCCAGCCGAGTTCCGTGAGCGGCCAGTGCGCCGCCTGCCACAGCAGGAGGAAGGGCGCCACGCCCGGTATCCCGAGCAGCACGTTCACCACCACGGGTACCGACCAGTGCTTCGTCATCCGTCCCCGCCCTACGGTGCTGCCCGCCGTCCGACGCGGCACCGCATTATGACCGAGCCGGTGATCACACCACCCGCTGTCCGCGCCGCCACACCCCCCTGACCAGCGGGACGCCGGGGCGGTAGGCCAGGTGGACGTGGCTCGGGGCGTCCAGGAGCGTCAGGTCGGCGTACGCGCCCGGGGTGAGACGGCCGATGTCGGTGCGCCGCAGGGCCGCCGCACCGCCCGCCGTGGCCGACCACACCGCCTCGTCGGGCGTCATCCCCATGTCCCGTACGGCCAGCGCGACGCAGAACGGGACGGACGAGGTGAAGGACGAACCCGGGTTGCAGTCCGTGGAGAGCGCGACCGTGACACCGGCGTCCAGCAGCCGCCGGGCGTCCGGCCACCGGGCCCGGGTGGAGAACTCGGCACCGGGCAGCAGCGTCGCGACCGTACGGCTGTTCGCCAGGGCGTCCACGTCCGCGTCCGTGAGGTGGGTGCAGTGGTCGGCGCTGGCCGCGTCGAGCTCGACCGCGAGCTGCACGCCGGGTCCGTAGGAGAGCTGGTTGGCGTGGATGCGGGGGTGCAGGCCCCGGGCCTTGCCGGCGGTGAGGATCGCGCGGGCCTGGTCGCCGTCGAAGGCGCCCTTCTCGCAGAACACGTCGATCCAGCGGGCGTGCGGGGCGCAGGCGTCGAGCATCTCGCCCGTGACCAGGGCGACGTAGCCGGCCGGGTCCTCGGCGTGGTCCGGCGGGACGATGTGCGCGCCGAGGTAGGTGACCTCGTCGGTGTGGGCGGCGGCGATGCGCAGGGCGCGGGCCTCGTCCTCGACGGTCAGGCCGTAGCCGGACTTGGTCTCGAAGGTGGTGGTGCCCTGGCGGAGGGCTTCGGTGAGGTAACGGGTGACGTTGGCTTCGAGCTCCCCGTCGCTCGCCGCCCGGGTGGCCGCGACGGTGGTGCGGATGCCGCCCGCGCTGTAGGGACGCCCGGACATGCGCGCGTTGAACTCCTGCGTCCGGTCGCCCGCGAAGACGAGGTGGGAGTGGGAGTCCACGAAGCCGGGCAGGACCGCCCGGCCGCCCGCGTCGACCCGATTGTCAGTGGCGGGTGCTTTCCTGTGATCACCGGTCCACGCGACGCGGTCGCCCTCGATGACGACGGCCGCGTCCGGGATCAGTCCGAGGGGGGATTTGTCACCTAGGGAGGGGTCGTTGGTGACCAGGCTGGCGATGTTCGTGATGAGCGTGCTTGCGGTGCTCGCGGAGTGGGCGGGGCTGACGGTCGTCGCGTTGCTCATGGCGTCCTTGGTGGCCTGGTCGGCGGTGGGGTCGGGTTCGCTGCCCGGTTTCTTCGGCTTCATCCGCGCAGGGCTTCGACGGCGTCCGCGAGGGCTCGCGGCACGTCCGGTACGAGGGAGTGGACCCCGTCCCGTACGACGTGCCGCCCTGCCACGACCGTATGCGACACGTCCGCTGCCGACGCGGCGAATACGGCCGTCTCGGCCCCGAGCCGCGGAAGCGGCCCTGCCGTCCTGACCGAGTCGAGCGCGATGGTGGTGAAGTCGGCGAGCGCGCCGGGCTCCAGGGCGCCCGCGTCCTCCCAGCCGAGGGCCGCGTGGCCGTCGGCCGAGGCCGCCCGCAGGAGGGCCGCCGCCGTCCAGTGACCTCGGGTGCGGGTGCGCAGCCGCTCGTTCAGCTCCATGGCCCGTGCCTCTTCGAGCAGGTCGATCACGGCGTGGCTGTCGGAGCCGAGACAGAGCGGTGAGCCTTCGTTCTGGAGGGCGACGGCCGGCCCGATGCCGTCCGCGAGGTCCCGCTCGGTGGTCGGGCACATGCAGGTGCCGGTGCCGCTGCGGCCGATGAGGGAGATGTCCTCCGCGGTGAGGTGGGTGTTGTGGACGCCGGTGGTGCGCGGCCCGAGGACCCCGTGCAGCGCGAGGAGCTGGGTCGGAGTACAGCCGTGGAGCTCCCGGCACGCCTCGTTCTCGGCGGTCTGTTCGGACAGGTGCACATGGAGCGGGGCCCGCCGCTCCCCGGCCCATCGTGCGACGGTCTCCAACTGGTCGGCGGGCACGGCCCGTACGGAGTGGATCGCCGCGCCGATCCGTGCGTGATCCCGTTCCTTGAGAAGTGAAGAGCGTGCGGCCCAGGCCTCGGCGTCCCCGTCGGAGAAGCGGAGCTGGGGGGTGGTGGGCGGTTGCCCGAAGCCGGAGGAGAGGTAGGCGGTGTCGAGGAGGGTGATGCGGATCCCGGCTTCGGCGGCGGCCGCGATGAGGGCCTCCCCCATCGCGTTGGGGTCGGCGTAGGGGGTGCCGCCGGGGGCGTGGTGGACGTAGTGGAACTCGCCGACCGCCGTGACGCCGGCCAGGGCCATCTCGGCGTACACGGCGCGGGCGAGGGCGTGGTAGCGGTCCGGGGTGAGCCGGGCGGCCGTGGCGTACATGACCTCGCGCCAGGTCCAGAAGGTTCCGGAGCCGACCTGGACGGTGCCGCGCAGGGCGCGGTGGAAGGCGTGGCTGTGGGCGTTGGCCAGGCCGGGCAGGGTGAGCCCGCGCAGGACCTCGGCACCGGGAGTCGGGGCGGGGGTGCCGGCGCGGACGGCGGTGATGCGGCCGTCCGCGACCTCCAGGGCGACACCCGGCTCGACGCGAGGGCCGAGCCAGGCGTGCTCCAGCCAGTACGTCCGCGGGGCCGCTGTCGTCACCTGCACGCCAGTCCTTCCAGTACGTCGGCGAGTGCGAGTACCCCGGCCACGCAGTCGTCCTCGCTCGCGGACTCGGCCGGCGAGTGGGAGACGCCGGTGGGGTTGCGCACGAACAGCATGGCGGTCGGGATGCTCCCGGACAGGATCCCGGCGTCGTGTCCGGCGCCGGTGCCGAGGACGGGGACGGTGAGGCCGGTGTCCGTGCCGAGGATGCGGGCGAGTTCGTCGCGCAGGGCGTGGTCGAACTCGACGACGGGGGTGAAGGACTCGCGGACGACGTCGAGGTCGATGCCGTGCGCGTCCGCGTAGCTCCGGGCCGCCTTCTCGATGCCGCCGACCACGGTGTCGAGGCGCGACTGGTCCTCGGCGCGGGAGTCGAGCCAGCCGCGCACCAGGGAGGGGATGGCGTTGACGCCGTTGGGCTCCACGGCGATCTTGCCGAAGGTGGCGACGGCTCCGGCGAGTTCGGCCTCGCGCCGGGCGGCGAGGACGGTCTCGGCGTAGGACAGCATGGGGTCGCGCCGGTCGGCGAGCCGGGTGGTGCCGGCGTGGTTGGCCTCGCCGCGGAAGTCGAACCGCCACCGGCCGTGCGGCCAGATGGCGCTGGCGATGCCGACCCGGTCGCCGGACAGGTCGAGGGCCCGGCCCTGCTCGACGTGCAGTTCGACGAAGGCACCGATGCGGGCGAGCCGTTCGGGGTCCGGCCCGATGGCGTCCGGGTCGTATCCGGCCGCCTCCATGGCCCGGGGCAGCGTCACGCCGTCGCCGTCGGTGAGCCGGTGCGCCTGCTCGCGGGTGAGCTGCCCGGCGGTGAGCCGGGAACCGACGCAGGCGAGTCCGAACCGGGCGCCTTCCTCGTCGCCGAAGTTCACGATGCCGAGGGGGCGGGTGAACCGGGCGTCCCTGCCGCGCAGCTCGTCCAGCGCGGCGAAGGCGGACACGACTCCGAGGGGCCCGTCGAAGGCGCCGCCGTCCGGCACGGAGTCCAGGTGCGATCCGGTGACGACGGCGTCGCCCTCGGCGGGGTCGCCCAGCCAGGCCCACTGGTTGCCGTTGCGGTCGACCTCGTGGGCGAGGCCCCGCGCGCGGGCCTGGTCCTCGAACCAGGCGCGGCAGTCGGCGTCGGCGTCCGTCCAGGCGAAGCGGCGGTAGCCACCGGACGCGGAGCTGCGGCCGACCGGCAGCAGCTCCGCCCACATGCTGGGGAAACTCACGCGCCGTCACCCTCGCGCATCGGGACGCGCACGCCCCGCTCCCCCGCCACCGACTCCGCGATGTCGTATCCGGCGTCGACGTGCCGGATGACGCCCATGCCGGGGTCGTTGGTGAGCACCCGGCGGATCTTCTCGCCCGCGAGGGGCGTGCCGTCGGCCACCGTCACCTGCCCGGCGTGGATCGACCGGCCCATGCCGACGCCGCCGCCGTGGTGGATCGACACCCAGGACGCCCCGGAGGCCACGTTCACCATGGCGTTCAGCAGCGGCCAGTCGGCGATCGCGTCGGAGCCGTCGAGCATGGCCTCGGTCTCCCGGTAGGGGGAGGCGACGGAACCGCAGTCGAGGTGGTCGCGGCCGATGACGACCGGGGCGGCCAGCTCCCCGCTCGCGACCATGTCGTTGAACCGCTCGCCGGCCTTGTCCCGCTCGCCGTAGCCGAGCCAGCAGATGCGGGCGGGCAGGCCCTGGAAGTGGACGCGTTCGCCGGCCATCTTGATCCAGCGGGCGAGGGACGCGTTTTGAACGGACTCGGCCTCCGGGAAGAGGTCGAGGATCGCCTTGTCGGTCTTGGCGATGTCGGAGGCCTCGCCGGACAGGGCGGCCCAGCGGAAGGGGCCCTTGCCCTCGCAGAACAGGGGGCGGATGTAGGCGGGGACGAAGCCGGGGAAGGCGAAGGCGCGGTCGTATCCGGCGAGCTGGGCCTCGCCGCGGATGGAGTTGCCGTAGTCGAAGACCTCGGCGCCGGCGTCCATGAAGCCGACCATGGCCTCGACGTGCCGGGCCATGGACTCGCGGGCCCGGGTGGTGAAGCCGGCCGGGTCCTTGGCTGCGGCGTCGGCCATGTCCTCGAAGGCGGTGCCCAGGGGCAGGTAGGCCAGCGGGTCGTGGGCCGAGGTCTGGTCGGTGACGATGTCGATGGGGGCGCCCATGGCGAGGAGCTGCGGCACCAGCTCGGCCGCGTTGCCGAGGACGCCGATGGAGAGGGGACGACGGGCGTCGCGCGCCTCGGTCGCCAGCCGGAGCGCGTGGTCCAGGGAGTCGGCCTTCACGTCCAGGTAGCGGTGCTCGATGCGCCGGTCGATGGCACGCGGGTCGCAGTCGATGCAGATCGCGACGCCGTCGTTCATGGTCACGGCGAGCGGCTGGGCGCCGCCCATGCCGCCGAGGCCTGCGGTCAGGGTGATGGTGCCGGCCAGCGTCCCGCCGAACTTCTTGGCGGCGACGGCGGCGAAGGTCTCGTAGGTGCCCTGGAGGATGCCCTGGGTGCCGATGTAGATCCAGGAGCCGGCGGTCATCTGCCCGTACATGGTCAGGCCGAGCTGTTCCAGGCGGCGGAACTCCTCCCAGTTGGCCCAGTCACCGACGAGGTTGGAGTTGGCGATGAGGACGCGCGGGGCCCACTCGTGGGTCTGCATGACGCCGACGGGGCGGCCGGACTGGACCAGCATGGTCTCGTCCTGCTTCAGCCCCTTGAGCGTGCGCACCATCGCGTCGAAGGAGCGCCAGTCGCGCGCCGCCTTGCCGGTGCCGCCGTAGACGACGAGCTTGTCGGGGTGCTCGGCGACCTCGGGGTCGAGGTTGTTCTGCAGCATCCGCAGGGCGGCTTCCTGCTGCCATCCCAGGGCGCTCGGTTCCGTGCCGCGTGGTGCTCGGACGGGGCGGGGTCCTGACATGGTCTGCCTCCTGGGTGGGTGCTCCCGGCGGAATGTTGCTGCTTCTATTCACATCCTGACCTCATGAATAGGACTAGTCAATACGTCGGGGCGTCGGCGCGGCCCAGCCGTGGGTGTTTGGCTGGATGCATGGGCGCACACATCGAGGCGGAAGAGGCGGGCGACGCCGGGGCCGGGCGGGCTGCCCGGCGGGACGAGGCGGTGCGGGCGGCCGTGGAGCAAGGGCTGCTCGGGCCCGACAGCCCCATCGTCGGGTTGCTGGACGTCACCGGCATCCGGCAGTCGGCGGCGGAGCTGCGGGCGGCGTTCGCCGCGGTGGTGGCGCCGGGCACGCCTGTGCTGCACGCCTTCGCGGTGAAGGCCACTCCGCTGGTGCCGGTGCTGCGGCTGCTGCGGGAGGAGGGAGTCGGCGCGGAGGTCGCGAGTCCGGGTGAGCTGGCCCTGGCGCGGGCGGCGGGCATGCCGGTGGAGACGACGGTGCTCGACTCCCCCGCGAAGACCCCGGCCGAGCTGCGCGAGGCGCTGTCCCTGGGCATCGCCGTCAACGCCGACAATCCGCAGGAGCTGGACCGCATCGACACCCTGATGCGGTCGGGCGCCAGCCGCTCCCCTCTGGGTATCCGGGTGAACCCGCAGGTCGGCGGCGGTTCCATCGAGGCGTTGTCCACGGCGACGGCCACCTCGAAGTTCGGTGTGGCGCTGCGCGACGAGGGGGCCCGGGAGTGGGTCGTCCAGGCGTATCTGGACCGGCCCTGGCTGACCCGCCTGCACGCGCACGCCGGCTCCCAGGGAATCCCGCTGTCCCTGATGGCGCGGGGCGTGGCGGAGACGTACGCGCTGGCGGAGGAGATCAACCGGCGGGCCGGGCGGCGGCAGGTGGACACGCTCGACATCGGCGGCGGCCTGCCGGTGAACTTCGCGTCGGACGCGACGACCCCGACGTACGCGCAGTACGCGCGGCTGCTGGCCGGGGAGGTGCCGGGGCTGCTCGACGGGCGGTACGGGCTGGTCACCGAGTTCGGGCGGTCACTGCTGGCGAAGCACGGGACGGTGGTGGCGCGCGTCGAGTACGCGAAGACCTCCGGCGGGCGGGCCGTGGCGGTCACGCATGCCGGGGTGCAGGTGGCCGCGCGGACGGTGTACGCGCCGGGGAGCTGGCCGTTGCGCATCGCCGCGTACGACGCGAAGGGGCGGCCGAAGGAGGGGCCGGTGGTGGTGCAGGACGTCGCGGGGCCGGCCTGTTTCGCGGGGGACCTGCTGGCGCAGGGGCGGTCCATGCCGTTGCTGGAGCAGGGGGACTACGCGGCGGCGCTGGACACCGGGGCGTACTACTTCGCGCACCACTACGGGTACAACTCGCTGGTCCGGCCCGGGGTGTACGGGTTCGGACCGGGCGGGCGCTTCGCGGTGGTGCGGCGGGCGCAGAGCGTGGAGGAGGTCGTCGCGGAGTCGGGTGGGGCGCAGGCGGATGCGTTGACGCGAGCGGCCTGGGAGGTTCCGTAGGATTCCGGCCTCGGGCGCTGTGTGGCTTGTGGCGCCCACGCGGCGGGGCCGCACATCGACACGGCCCCGCGCCCCTGAAACGGGCGTCACACCAACGCCGGTGACTTCCTCCTGGCTCCTCCCGGCGCCGCGTCCCCCGCCGCGATGCCCGTGCTGCGGTACGCCTTCACGCGCTTGCCCGCCGGGTGGGCCGCTCCCCCGCTCAGCCAGTCCACGCGGACCCACAGCAACGCCCCGTCGGCCCGCTCCCGGCGGCCCAGCCAGGCCGACTTCAGCCACAGGCCCGCCCCGCAGCCGGCCAGCAGCATGCCTCCTGCCGCCGGGGCCGCGACGGCGCTGCCGAGGGCGGCGAGGAAGGCGAGCAGGAGCCACCAGCGGTGGCCCCGGCGCCAGTTGCGTACCGTGACCGCGCGGTCCTGGAGCACGTCGTGCTTGCCGGCCCGGGACGCGGCGGCGGCCAGGGCCGCGTAGCGCTTGCGGCGTCCGCAGGCCACCGCCGCCGTCGCCAGGAGGAACAGCGCCGCCCCGGCCAGGACGCCGATGCGGCGTCCGGTCAGACCCGGCGCGAGCAGGCCGATGCCCGCCGCGAGCACGCCCAGCCACCACAGCGGGGCCGCCCCCGCCCGTACGACGACGGCCACCCGGGCCAGTCCCTGTCCTCCGCGCGTCACGTCCAGCCTCCCGTCCGGTCTCCGAAGCCTCGTGGAGACGTACGGTAGCGACGCAATGTGAGACACGTCTTAAAAGCCCCGACCGTGCCGTCAGTCGACGAACAGGCCGCGCGCCGCCGCCTTCGTGTCGAACTCCTCCAGGCGCGACTGGGCCTGGGGCAGGTCGTCGCACATGGCCTCCAGAAGAACCCGGCCGAGCAGCATCGGCGCGCAGGCCGTGTCGAAGGCGAGGCCGGTGCCGACCGCGGCGGGCAGCAGCAGGTCGGACACCTTGGCGACGGGTGCGAACGCGGAGTCGGCGACCGTGACGACGGTCAGCCCGGCCTCCTTGGCGTAGCCGAGGGTGTCGACGACCTCACGGGGGTGCCGGGGCAGCGCGAAACAGAGCAGTGTGCTCGCGCCGGCCCGGACGGCGGCGTCGATGCGGTCCTGGAGCATCGTGCCGCCCTCGCCGAGCAGCCGTACGTCGGGGTGGACCTTGGCGGCGAAGTAGGCGAAGCCGTGCGCCTGGGCGGCAGCCGCCCGCAGGCCGAGGACGAGCAGCGGGCGGGAGGCCGCGAGGAGCTGCCCCGCGCGCCGGACCGGCGCGGGATCGGCCAGTGCCTCCGCCAGGTGCCGCAGGTTCTCGATCTCGGCCTCGACGGCCTGCTGGTACTCGTTGTGGGCCCCGGCCTCCGCGGCGGGTTCGGCGGGGGCCACCTCGCGCAGATGGCGGCGCAGGGCGGGGTAGCCGTCGAAGCCGAGGGCGACGGCGAAGCGGGTCACGGACGGCTGGCTGACCCCGGCCAGCTCGGCGAGCTCCACACTCGACAGGAACGGCACGTCGGCCGCGCGCCGCACCATGCTGTGCGCGATGCGCCGCTGGGTCGGCGTCAGCCGGTGGCCCTCGAAGAGCGCCTGGAGCCGCGCGGCAGGGCTGTCGGTCACGCTCATGACGTGCTCCCCCTCGCCTATTCAGTAGCTGAGGATTCTGCATGAGCATATGCAGAGCGGCAAGCCGGACCGGAGGACGGCGGCGGTACGACCGGTAGCCCCCTGCGGAACCGGGGGCTAACCCCAGTGCGGCCGGCGCCGCCGCTTCCTACCGTGGACGGCATGACGGGAATGGACGCGCGGGACACCGACCTGAAGAAGGAACTCGACGCCACCCTGCACGCACGCAGGGATCTGGGCGAGGAGTACGAGCCGGCGCTGGTCGACTCGTTCCTGGAGAAGGTCGACCAGCGGATCGACGGCGCGGTGGAGCGCCGGGTGCGCCGGCAGCTCGCCGAGCAGCAGATGCAGACGGCCCGGGACTCCCGGTCGCCGGGGGCCACGGACTCCTGGGGCGAGCGGTTCGGCTTCGGGATCGTCTCCCTGGTCCTCGCGGTGCCGCTGTCGGCGATCGGCGGGGGTGTGGCCCGGCTGCCCGGGCTGCTCGTCGCCTGGGCGGGCATCGTCGGCGTCAACGTCGTCCAGGCGCTCCGCACCAATCCGAACCTCTTCGGGCGCCGCCGCAGGTCCTCCCAGGACAGTGACTGGGAGGACTGAGCGCGCACGCCGTTCAGACCTGCCGCGTCGGCAGCGCGACGATCTGCCGCAGGTTGACCCGGCGCGGCCTGCTCGTCGCGTAGGCCACCAGGTCGGCCAGCTCCTCGGCGGACAGTGCGCCCACCGCGTCGACCATGTCCTCCACCTGCCGGGACAGTTCCGTGTCGGAGATGTGGGTGCGCAGCTCGCTCTCGACGATACCGGGCTCGATGTTCGTGACCCGGACGTCCCGGGGCCCGAACTCTCCGCGCAGGGCTTCCGACAGGTAGGTGACGGCCGCCTTGGTCGCGCCGTACACCGCGTAGTTCGGGAAGCTGACGTGCGCGGCGATGGACGAGATGTTCACGATGTCGGCCGTACGGCCGTCCTCGGCGGCGCTCACCAGGTCGCCGGTGAAGACGCCGGTCATCCGCAGCACCCCGGCGACGTTGGTGTCGAGCATCCGCTGCCACTCGTCGGCGCGCCGGGCGTCCACGGGGTGGGGCAGCATGACGCCGGCGCAGTTCACGACCAGGTCGACGGTCCCGTACTCCGCCCGGACGCGGTCGGCGGCGTCGGCCACGGACGTCTCGTCGGTGACGTCCGCGGCGACGGCCAGGGCCTGCCCGCCGTCGGCCCGGATCTTCCCGGCGATCGCCGTCAGCCGGTCCGCCCGCCGGGCCAGCAGGGCCACCCGGACCCCGTGGGCGGCCAGCAGCACGGCGATGGCCTCGCCGATCCCGCTCGCGGCTCCGGTGACGACGGCGGTACGGCCGGCCAGGTTGTCGTACGACATGGGATATCCCCTCGGTGGCGGCCGGGGCGTGTCCCCGGCCTCGGCCACCACCCTCGGCGGCTCCGGCCGCGCCACCCAGGGCTGCGCTCATCCTGGGTCCGGCAGTACCAGGTTCGCCGGGCCCGGGCGGCCTAGGCTCGCAGCCATGGACGGAGAACTGGGAGACTTCCTGCGCTCGCGCCGCGCCCGGATCCGGCCGGAAGAGGTGGGGCTGCCCTCGTACGGCCGCCGCCGCGTCCCGGGTCTGCGCCGCGAGGAGGTGGCGCAGCTGGCCGGGGTGAGCGTCGACTACTACGTCCGCCTGGAACAGGGCAGGGGGCCCGGGGATCCCTGCCGGACCAAGTCCGGGGGTGTCTCGGACGCCGTGCTGAACGCGATCGCCCGGGTGCTGCGGCTGGACGAGGCCGAGCACGCGTATCTGCGGGCGGTGGCCCGGCCGCGCCGGCAGGACGGGCCCGGGTCCGCCGCCTCCCGGGTGCGCCCGGGTGTCCGGCTGCTCCTGGACGGCATGGACCGCAACCCCGCCTACGTCCTGGACCACCGCATGGACGTCCTCGCCTGGAACGCCCTCGCCGACGCCGTGCTCGGCTTCAGCGGCACGGGCGATCTCAGCCTGCCGCGCCGGTTCTTCCTCGACCCCGCCTCGCGCGAGCTCTATCCGGACTGGTCCGCGATCGCCGCCCAGACGGTCGCGCACCTCCGTCTGCAGGCGGGCCACCATCCCGGGGACCCCGTCACGGGGGAGCTCGTCGCCGAACTCACCCGGGCCAGCGAGGAGTTCCGCCGTCTGTGGGCCGACCATCTGGTCAAGCCCTGCGACCACGGCGTGAAGCTCGTGCGGCACCCGGTCGCGGGCCTGCTGACCCTCCCGTACGAGACGCTCACGATCCCGGCGGCCCCGGACCAGACGATCGTGGCCTACGCGCCCGAGCCGGGCTCGGAGACGGCGGAGCGCCTGGCGCTGCTGGGGAGCTGGTCCTCAGCCGTCC
Organism: Streptomyces qaidamensis; assembly: GCF_001611795.1. Lineage (NCBI taxonomy): Bacteria > Bacillati > Actinomycetota > Actinomycetes > Kitasatosporales > Streptomycetaceae > Streptomyces > Streptomyces qaidamensis. Next base: position 3,702,932 of record NZ_CP015098.1, read on the forward strand.
CCGAAGCCCCGGAACGTGCCTGAGGGGTCCGCGGCGTCGGCGTACTCGGCGAAGTCCATGTTGGCGATGCTCAGGTTGGCGGATATCTCCGGGTACCAGCGGAGCGGGACGCGGAAGGTCCGCCCCGGCTCCGTGTAGAGGTCGACGGCCAGGAGCGGGTGCTCCGGGGCGGCCAGGGCCGTCGCGTCGGCGAGGAAGACCTCGCAGATCCGCTCGTCCTCCCCGGCGGCCGACTCCTCGGCGAGCAGCGCCTGAACGCCGGCCCCGGCGAACCGGGGATCGCTGACGCGGGTGGCGCACGGATGCTCGTCGGCCCCGTCGAGAGCGGCGCACAGCGCCTCCCACGCCGCGTCGTCGCCGAAGTCGGTGCGCAGCACGAGCGTGGTCAGGTCGTGGGGCTGAGGCAGTGGCATGGCGGGATCCTGCCATCCGCCACTGACAACCCGGCGGCCGGAGGGCCGGGAAGGAAAGTGCGCGGGGACCGCCGCACCCCCGTGACCGGGGGGCGGGACGACGGCGGTCCCCGCGAAGGACGCGGGCCCGGTCAGGGCCGGGCGGGCGCGTCCATGGCGTCCGTGGAGGTCCGGGAGCCGCTCCGGAGGTCCTGTGACGCCGTTCGGCGCCGGCCGGGGCGGGGAGGAGCCTCCCCCAGTGCTGAACGCCTGGGAGGTGCCCCCATCGCCCTTGCCGACATCCACCAATGTGCCGGACGCGTGTTAAGCGGGTGCTGCGCGAACGTGACACCCGCGTACCGGTTCCGCGACGTCCGCGAAGATCACGGACGCCGCGAGTTCACCCGGTTCACGGGCGGTTCACCGGACGTTGGCCGTCACTTACCCGTGCGGGCGAGGAAGGACAGCAGGTCCTGCCGGCTGACCACACCGGTCGGCTTGCCCTCGACGAGGACGATCGCCGCGTCCGCCTTGCCCAGCACGGCCATGAGGTCGGCGACGGGTTCGCCGGAGCCGACCTGGGGCAGCGGGCCGGACATGTGCTTCTCCAGGGGGTCGTCGAGCGAGGCGCTCTTGCTGAACAGCGCGTCCAGCAGCTCGCGTTCGACGACGGAGCCGACGACCTCGGCCGCCATCACGTCAGGGTGGCCGGCGCCCGGCTTGACGACCGGCATCTGCGAGACGCCGTACTCGCGCAGCACGTCGATGGCCTGACCGACCGTCTCCTCCGGGTGCATGTGGACGAGGGAGGGCATGCGGTCGCCCTCCTTGTCGGCGAGGACGTCGGCGACGCGGGCGCTCGGTCCGGCGTCCTCCAGGAAGCCGTAGTCGGCCATCCACTCGTCGTTGAAGATCTTGCTGAGGTAGCCGCGGCCGCTGTCCGGCAGCAGCACCACCACGACGTCGTCCTCGTCGAGCCGCGCGGCGACCTCCAGCGCGGCCACGACGGCCATGCCGCAGGAGCCGCCGACGAGCAGGCCCTCCTCCTTGGCGAGGCGGCGCGTCATCTGGAAGGAGTCCTTGTCGGACACGGCGACGATCTCGTCCGCGACGGTCCGGTCGTAGGCGGTCGGCCAGAAGTCCTCACCGACGCCCTCGACGAGGTAGGGCCGGCCGGAGCCGCCGGAGTAGACCGAGCCCTCCGGGTCGGCGCCGACGACCTTCACCGAGCCGTCGCTGATCTCCTTCAGATAGCGGCCGGTCCCGGAGATGGTGCCGCCGGTGCCCACGCCCGTCACGAAGTGGGTGATCTTCCCCTCCGTCTGCTCCCACAGCTCGGGGCCGGTCGAGTGGTAGTGGGAGAGCGGGTTGTTGGGGTTGGAGTACTGGTCGGGCTTCCAGGCTCCGGGCGTCTCACGGACCAGCCGGTCGGAGACGTTGTAGTAGGAGTCCGGGTGCTCGGGGTCGACGGCGGTCGGGCACACCACGACCTCGGCGCCGTACGCGCGCAGCACGTTGATCTTGTCCGTGCTCACCTTGTCGGGGCACACGAAGATGCACTTGTACCCCTTCTGCTGGGCGACGATGGCGAGCCCGACGCCGGTGTTGCCGCTGGTCGGCTCGACGATCGTGCCGCCGGGCTTGAGCGCGCCGCTCTCCTCCGCCGCCTCGATCATGCGCAGGGCGATGCGGTCCTTCACCGAGCCGCCGGGGTTGAAGTACTCCACCTTGGCCAGGACGGTCGCCCTGATGCCCTTGGTCACGCTGTTGAGCTTCACCAGCGGGGTGTTGCCGACGAGGCTGATCATCGAGTCGTGAAATTGCACCGTTGTCTCCGGATGCTGCAAAAGATTCGGTCGTAGTGGTGCCGCCAGCCTATGACTTCGCCGTCGCCCGTGACGGTCGTTCACTCCCCGTTGAGATTGGGCGACGGGCTGTACGGGGCAAGCACTGGGTGTACGGGTTCGAGGAGGTGGCGGCGACGCATGACGAGCATGTCGAGGGCGAGGGTGGCCCGTCGGATCGCGGCCGGCGCGGCTTATGGCGGCGGCGGGATCGGTCTGGCCGGAGCGGCCACCGTGGGGCTGGTGCTGGCGGAGGTGCAGCTGGCGCGGCGCCGGGTGAGCAACGGCACGTCACCTCACGTGCCGCACGCGGACGGGCTGTACGGCCGGATGTACGCCGGTCCGGCCGGGGCACCGCTGCGGCTGACGATGCTGGGCGACTCCACGGCCGCGGGCCAGGGCGTGCACCGCGGCGGGCAGACGCCGGGGGCACTCCTGGCGTCGGGGCTCGCGGCGCTGGCCGAGCGCCCGGTGGAGCTGCGCACGGTGGCGACGCCGGGGGCCTGTTCGGACGACCTGGACCGCCAGGTGGCCCTGGTGCTGGCCGATCCCGATCCCGTGCCCGACATCTGCGTGATCATGGTCGGCGCGAACGACGTCACCCACCGCATGCCCCCGACGCGCTCGGTCCGCCATCTGGCCTCGGCGGTTCGCCGGCTGCGCACGGCCGGTGCGGAGGTCGTGGTCGGTACCTGCCCCGACCTCGGCACGATCGAGCCGGTGCGGCAGCCCTTGCGCTGGCTGGCCCGGCGGGCCTCACGCCAGCTGGCGGCCGCCCAGACGATCGGAGTCGTCGAACAGGGCGGCCGCACCGTGTCGCTGGGCGACCTGCTGGGCCCCGAGTTCGCCGAGAACCCGCGCGAGCTGTTCGGCCCGGACAGCTACCACCCCTCCGCCGAGGGCTACGCGACGGCGGCGATGGCGGTGCTGCCGACCGTCTGCGCGTCCCTGGGCCTGTGGCCCGCGGAGGAGGAGCGCCCGGACGCCTCCCGCCGCGAGGGATTCCTGCCGGTGGCGCGGGCGGCGGCGGAGGCCGCCTCGGAGGCGGGCACGGAGGTCGCGGCGGCCATGCCGAGCGGGCCGCGCGGGCCGTGGGCGCTGCTGAAGCGCCGGCGGCGTCGGCGGGTACCCGAGCAGGAGCCGGCACCGGCCACCCCGTCGAACTGACGCAACCCGCCGGACGTCGAAAAGCAAGCGCTTAGAAAACTGCGGCCAGGGTCACACCGCGACACCAGTGACCCAGCCCATACGTACGGGTAACTTCCCAGACAGCCCAAGCAGACCACCCGGTACGTCAATGGAGCCGTGATGCCCGAAGCCGTGATCGTCTCAGCCGCCCGCTCCCCCATCGGCCGCGCCGTCAAGGGCTCCCTCAAGGACCTCCGCCCGGACGACCTGACCGCCACGATCATCCAGGCCGCCCTGGCCAAGGTCCCTGAGCTGGACCCGAAGGACATCGACGACCTGATGCTCGGCTGCGGCCTGCCCGGCGGCGAGCAGGGCCACAACCTCGGCCGCATCGTCGCCGTACAGATGGGCATGGACCACCTGCCGGGCTGCACCATCACCCGGTACTGCTCCTCCTCCCTGCAGACCTCCCGCATGGCCCTGCACGCCATCAAGGCCGGCGAGGGCGACGTGTTCATCTCGGCGGGCGTGGAGACGGTCTCCCGCTACGCGAAGGGCAGCTCCGACGGCCTGCCCGACACGCACAACCCGCTCTTCGCCGACGCGGAGGCCCGCACGGTCGCGACCGCCCAGTCCGAGGGCTCCACCTGGCACGACCCGCGTGAGGACGGCCTGCTGCCCGACCCGTACATCGCGATGGGCCAGACCGCCGAGAACCTGGCCCGCGCCAAGGGCGTCACCCGCCAGGACATGGACGAGTTCGGCGTCCGCTCGCAGAACCTCGCCGAAGAGGCCATCAAGAACGGCTTCTGGGAGCGCGAGATCACCCCGGTGACCCTCCCCGACGGCACGGTCGTCTCCAAGGACGACGGCCCCCGCGCCGGCGTCACACTGGAGGGCGCGCAGGGCCTCAAGCCGGTCTTCCGCCCCGACGGCCTGGTCACCGCCGCCAACTGCTGCCCGCTGAACGACGGCGCCGCCGCGCTGGTGATCATGTCCGACACCAAGGCCCGCGAGCTCGGCCTCACCCCGCTCGCCCGCATCGTGTCGACCGGCGTCTCCGGCCTGTCGCCCGAGATCATGGGCCTCGGCCCGGTGGAGGCCAGCAAGCAGGCCCTCGGCCGCGCCGGGCTGACCATCGACGACATCGACCTGGTCGAGATCAACGAGGCGTTCGCCGCCCAGGTGATCCCCTCCTACCGCGACCTGGGCATCCCGCTGGAGAAGCTGAACGTCAACGGCGGTGCCATCGCCGTCGGCCACCCCTTCGGCATGACCGGCGCCCGCATCACCACCACGCTCATCAACTCCCTGCAGTTCCACGACAAGCAGTTCGGTCTGGAGACGATGTGCGTCGGCGGCGGCCAGGGCATGGCCATGGTCATCGAGCGCCTCAGCTGAGCGGCGCACCGTAGCCGCCATAGCACCCGCTGTGAGCTACCGGCCCAGAACCCTGGAAACACCAGGGTTCTGGGCTGTTTTGTGATCCAATCTCCCCCAGGATGTGACCTATCTCCCTCCGCCAGGGGAGAACCCCAGGTCACAGCAGCCCCACCCTCTCCCCCGACACCGAAGCCCTGTCCGTTTCGTGACCTTACGCACTGACAGCTGGTTAGTCCGCCCTTCAAGCTGATGTAGGAAGTCGGGGGTCGACTTTGAACCGGGAGTACGTCAGTGAGCGCCATGCCGATCGCGTTGCTGGTCACCACGGCCGCCACGGGCGCCGTGGGCGTCGCCGTCCTGCGCACCGTCCTGCAGCTGCGCCGACAGGTCGCGGCCCTGCACACCGCGCTGGCCGAGAGCCGCGCCGCCACCACCCGTGCGCTGCTGCCCGCCGCTCGTACCGCTGCCGACACCGATGAGATACGTGCCGCCGTGGCGGCCGCGCTCGCCGAGGAGCGGGAGCGGGAGCTCGCCGAGGCGCGGGCGTTCTGGGCCGCCCAGGAGGCCCGTGACGCCTCCGACGCGCCTTCTCTGCTGGGCCTGCCCGAGGTCGATCTGTTCCTGCCCCGCCAGGCGGATTTCGCGGGTCTGGAGCCGGTGTCCGAGCCCGGCGCGGAGGCCGAGGAGCCGGCCGCCGAGTCCCCGGAGCTGGCCGCGGCCCGCCGCCGCCACCCCTCCCACCCGGACTTCGTGCCGACGCAGTCGCCCGTCGTGAACGACCACGAGCGCACCGTCGCCACCCTGGAGGAGCTGGCCTCCTCCCGCGTCGAGCTGACGGACGTCCGCCCCGGCCCGCTGGGCACCCTGGACGTCTACGTGTTCGCCGACGGCACGACCCTGTGCATGACCCCGGGCCACCGCGAGACGGCGGAACACCTCGCCGCGGCCCTGCGCACGGGCAAGACCCCCGTCCTCCTGGGCGGCTCCGGCATCTCCGGCGCCTACACCCTGACGTTCGAGTGCGGCGAGGAGAACGTCTACATCCTGGCCGACCGGGTCATCGCGTCCCTGTAGTGCTTCAGGGGCGCGGGAAGCCGCGCGAGCAACCACACGAAACCTGCATCCGCAAACGTCGCTCAGACCCCCGCCCGCTTCTGCGCCTCCTCCACCAACGTCAGCGCTCCATCGAGGTCGGCATCGCTGCGAAGCGCAACGGCCAGATCATTCCCGGCCACGGTGATCTGATCCGCCGCCGCGAACATCCCCGCATCCGGCATCTCCCGAGGCTCCACGCCCGGTTCCTCCAGCTCCTGCGCCCAACGAGCGAGCTGCCGGGCCAGCGCCAGCGCTTCAGCGGCAGCTCCCCGCTGCAACCGGCTCTGGGGCGCGGCCCTCAAACGATCGGCGAAGTGTTCCACCGCACGGGTCAGAGGCGTCGTATCAACCACGCCGCGAGCGTACGCGTCGCACCGGGACTGTTGCCAACGGGCGAACACTCAGGCACGGTGACCTGAAGGACCGGCTTACATCCCAGCGTCCGGAGGCGCCGATGTCCCAAGTCTTCTCCGAAGAGACCCATCGCAACATGCTCGCCCGCATCCCCCACTGCACCGGTCGTGAGATCTCCGACTGGTTGCGCACCGTCGAGGACGGCCCGTCACTCTTCCGCTTCGAGGAAAAAGTCAGCTGGCTCCGGCACGAGCACAACCTCGCGTACGGCCACGCGAAGGCGATCATCCACGAGTACGACCTGAGGAGGGCCGCGCGCAAACTGCTCTAGGGCCTGATCCAGACGACAGACCCTAAGCGCGCACCGCTCCGGGCCCGTACGCCTGGACGACGAAGGGCCCCGGCCGGAGCCGGGGCCCTTCGCGCTACGACCGTCGGAACTAGTCGCTGCTGTTGAGGATCGAGAGAAGCCTCAGGAACTCCAGGTAGATCCACACCAGCGTCAGCGTGAGGCCGAAGGCCGCGAGCCAGGCCTCCTCGCGCGGGGCGCCGTAGGCGACGCCGTCCTCGACCTGCTTGAAGTCCAGGGCGAGGAAGCAGGCGCCGAGGATGATGCCGATGACGCCGAAGACGACGCCGAGGGCGCCACTGCGGAAGCCGAGACCGTCACCGCCGCCGAACACCGCGAACAGCAGGTTCACGGTCATCAGCAGGATGAAGCCGAGCGCGGCCGCCATCACGAAGCCGTAGAAGCGGCGGTTGACGCGGATCCAGCCGGCCTTGTAGGCGATCAGCACACCGGCGAAGACCGCCATGGTGCCGATCACGGCCTGCATGGCCGCGCCATCGGCGATGCGGTTGTCGACGATGTTGGAGATGACGCCGAGGAAGACACCCTCGAACGCGGCGTACGTCAGGATCAGCGCGGGCGAGGCCTTGCGCTTGAAGGACTGCACGAACGCCAGGACCATGCCGATCAGCGCGGCACCGATGCCGATGCCGTAACTGCGGCTGATGTTGGCGTCGTCGACCGGCAGCAGCGCCCAGGAGAGCGCCGCGGTGACGATGAGCACGCCGAGCGTGCTCGCCGTGCGCAGGACGACGTCGTCGATGGTCATCCGGCCGGTGGTGGCCGGTGCCTGCGGCGGTGCGCCGTGCTGCAGGTCCTGCTGGGCGTAAGGGTTCTGCGCGTACGGGTTCTGCGCGTACTGGTCGCCCGTCGGCTGCGCGTACGGGTTGCCCTGGGTGGCGACAGCGGGACCCCCGGCCTGCGGCGCGGTGTTGAAGCCCGCGTAGCCGTTGTCGCGGCTGAACCCCCGTCGCGAGAAGACCGGGTTTCTGCTCCTCATTTCACTCCTCCATGGCCACCAGGCGTGGCCTTGGCTCAAGAGTAATAGGTAGGCAAAGGAATGACCCTACTGCTTGGGGAGGATCTTTCCCTCGTCGTGCTGCGCAACACGCTACGTGGCTTCGTGATTCCCCTCACCGGAGGGGGCCATTCACCGGCTCATCCGAAGGGGAAGCCGGTGTACGCCTCCGCCAGGTCCGTCTCCGCGGCGCGGGAGGAGGCGATCCGCTCCAGCCGGGCGAGCTGGAGCCGGTCCTCGAAGGCCGTCGCGCCGGGTGCGCGGTGCAGCAGGGCCGTCATGTCGTAGGAGAACCGCTCGGCCTGCCAGACGCGGTGCAGGCAGGTCCGCGAGTAGGCGTCGAGCAGCTCGGGCGATCCGGTCTCCTGCTGGTGGACGAGGGCCCGGGCGAAGGTGGCGACGTCACCGGCGGCGAGGTTCAGCCCCTTCGCGCCGGTCGGCGGCACGATGTGCGCGGCGTCGCCGGCGAGGAAGAGGCGGCCGTGGCGCATGGGCTCGTGGACGTAGGAGCGCATGGGGGTGACCGTCTTCTGGGTGATCGGGCCGCGCTCCAGGCGCCAGTCGTCGTCGGTCTCGAACCGGCGCTCCAGCTCGTCCCAGATCTCCTCGTCGCTCCAGGCCCCGGGGTCGGTGCCGTCGGGCACCTGGAGGTAGAGCCGGGAGACGGACGGCGAGCGCATGGACAGCAGGGCGAAGCCGCGGTCGTGGCGGGCGTAGACCAGTTCGTCGTGCGAGGGCGGCACGTCGGCGAGGATGCCGAGCCAGCCGAAGGGGTACGTACGTTCGAAGACCTGGGTGAGTGCGGCGGGGATCGCCTTGCGGGCCACGCCCCAGAAGCCGTCGCAGCCGACGACGTAGGCGCACTCCAGGACGTCCTCGCGGCCCTCGTGGCGGAAGCGGATCCGCGGGGCGTCGGTGCCGGCGTCCTCCACGGCCAGCGCCTCCGCCTCGAAGAGCAGGGGCCCGCCCTCCCGGAGCTGGAGGGCGATGAGGTCCTTGCACACCTCGGTCTGGGCGTAGACCATCACGGACCGGCCGCCGGTGAGGGCGGGGAAGTCGACGCGGTGGCGCGTGCGGTCGAAGCGCAGTTCGATGCCGTCGTGGCGCAGCCCCTCGCGATCCAGGCGCTCCCCGGCTCCGGCCGCGCGCAGCACGTCCGCCGTGCCCTGCTCCAGGATCCCGGCCCGCTGCCGCCGCTCCACGTAGGCGCGGTCGCGGCCCTCCAGGACGACGGAGTCGATGCCGGCGTTGTGGAGCAGCCGGGCGAGGAGGAGGCCGGCCGGGCCCGCTCCGATGATGCCGACGGTGGTACGCATCGGGCGACCTCTTCTCGTGCATCTGCGTTCGTCAGGTGAAATTTCCTTCACCATGTGCCTGTGAGTGTCCGACGGCATGCGACCGCTGTCAACGGGCACGCCGTGAACTCTTCAATGGACCACGCAGGGATCGGAAGGTGCCCGGAGCCGGACTTGAACCGGCACGCCCGCGAAGGGGCAGCGAGGTTTAAGCTCGCCGTGTCTGCATTCCACCATCCGGGCAGGCCGTGGGCTCCGCATCGAGGTTCCGAGACTATCCGGACGGGTCCCCCGAACAGCGGAAGCGTGGACCGATGTTGTCTTATTTTATTGACGTCTGAGGGTGCATCAGCACACGGAACACGCCATCCGCACTTGCCAATAGCCTTGCGTGCGACGGTCGGCCGCGCATGCGGAATGACGGAATTTCACCGCCTGAACGAGGGCACTCCACCTGTTCTCGACACCCGGACTCATCGGTTCCCGACACCGCGGCCCCTCAGGGGCGTTCGTCATCCCCAGGTATGACACTGCGCCGCGCGGTCAGACCGCAGACGGCCTTCGGAACCGGAACAACGGGTGACTACACGGCGGCGTGGGACCTGGACGATGGAACACGTCCTTCCCCGACCCCAGCCGTCCGACAGGAGAACCATCCCGTGACCACCGCACCCCTCACCGACCGGGCCACCACCGCGGCCGCGCGCGCCACGGATCTGTCGAAGATCTACGGACAGGGTGAGACCCAGGTGGTCGCCCTGGACCGGGTCTCTGTGGACTTCCGGCAGGCGGAGTTCACCGCGATCATGGGCCCCTCCGGTTCCGGCAAGTCCACGCTGATGCACTGCGTGGCCGGCCTCGACTCCTTCTCCTCCGGGTCGGTGCGCATAGGCGACACCGAGCTCGGCTCCCTGAAGGACAAGCAGCTGACCAAGCTGCGCCGGGACAAGATCGGCTTCATCTTCCAGGCGTTCAACCTGCTGCCGACCCTGACGGCCCTGGAGAACATCACCCTTCCGATGGACATCGCGGGGCGCAAGCCGGACAAGGAGTGGCTGGACTCCGTCATCCGGATGGTCGGCCTGGCGGACCGGCTCGGTCACCGCCCGTCCCAGCTCTCCGGCGGACAGCAGCAGCGCGTCGCCGTGGCCCGGGCGCTGGCCTCCCGGCCCGAGATCATCTTCGGCGACGAGCCCACCGGAAACCTCGACTCGCGCTCCGGCGCCGAGGTGCTGGGCTTCCTGCGCAACTCCGTGCGGGAGCTGGGCCAGACGGTCGTGATGGTGACGCACGACCCGGTGGCCGCGGCCTACGCGGACCGGGTGATCTTCCTGGCGGACGGCCGGATCGTCGACGAGATGCACGGGCCGACGGCCGACTTGGTGCTCGACCGCATGAAGGCGTTCGACGCCAAGGGCCGCACCAGCTGATCCCCCGTCAGGACCGACAGGACTGAGAAGAAGAACCCATGTTCCGTACCGCCTTGCGCACCGTGCTCGCGCACAAGGCCCGGCTCCTGATGACCGTGCTCGCCGTGATGCTCGGCGTGGCCTTCGTGTCGGGGACCCTGGTCTTCACCAACACCATCTCCGACGCCTACCAGAAGAGTTCGGCGAAGGGCTTCGACCACGTCGACGTCGCCATGACGGCGGAGTACGAGGCTTCCGAGGGCGACCGGGTCGGCAAACTCCACGAGCTGAACCAGGCCACGCTCGACAAGAGCGAGCGGGTGCCCGGGGCCGCGTCCGCCATCGGGGTCGTGCACAACTTCACCGCCGTCGCCGACAAGAACGGCAAGCTGATCGGCCAGGGCTTCCAGTCGCAGGGCGGCAACTACTGGGGCACCAAGGACCCGCGTTACCCGCTCGTCAGCGGGCACGCCCCCAAGGGCCCGGGCGAGATCCTCATCGACTCCGCGACGGCGAAGCGCGCCGGCTACGAGGTCGGCGACACCGTACGGATGTCCGTCGACGGGCCGGTCCTGACACCGAAGATCACCGGCATCTTCACCACCGACGACGGCAACGTCGCGGCCGGCGGCAGCCTCACCCTGTTCGACACGGCGACCGCCCAGAAACTGCTGGGCAAGCCGGGCGTGTACGACGAGATCGACGTCAAGGCCAAGCCGGGCGTCACCCAGGCCGCGCTGAAGGCGCAGCTGGACAAGGCACTGCCCGAAGGCACCGTCTCCACCACCACCGGCAAGCAACTCGCCGACGACCAGGCGCAGATGATCGCCCGGTCGATGAGCGGCATGCAGACGGGCCTGCTGGTCTTCGCCGGCATCGCCCTGTTCGTCGGCACGTTCATCATCGCCAACACCTTCACCATGCTGGTCGCCCAGCGCACCAGGGAGCTGGCGCTGATGCGCGCGGTCGGCGCCTCGCGCCGGCAGGTGACGCGCTCGGTGCTGATCGAGGCGTTCGTGGTCGGCGCGGTCGCCGCCGTGACCGGGCTGATCGCGGGCATCGGCATCGGGGCCGGACTGCGCTCCCTGATGGGCACGTTCGACGCGACCGTGCCCGACGGTCCGCTGGTGATCAAGCCGACGACCATCGTCGCCGCGCTCGCGGTCGGCATCCTGGTGACCATGCTGGCGGCGTGGCTGCCCGGCCGCCGGGCCGCGAAGATCCCGCCGGTGGCTGCCATGAGCAGCGTGCACGCCAAGGCCACGACCAAGTCGCTGGTGCTGCGCAACACGCTGGGCACCCTGGTCTCGGCCGCGGGCATCGCCGTGGTCCTCGTGGCCACGACCATGGACGGCTCGGACGGCCAGATACCGATGGGCTTCGGCGCGGTACTGCTGATCATCGGCGTGTTCATCCTGACGCCGCTGCTGTCCCGCCCGCTGATCGCCGCCGCGGCGCCGGTGCTGCGCGCCTTCGGCATCTCCGGCAAACTGGCCCGGCAGAACTCGGTGCGCAACCCGCGCCGTACGGCCGCCACCGCCTCCGCGCTGATGATCGGCCTGACCCTGATCACGGGCATGACGGTGACGGCGAGCAGCGTGCAGCAGGCCATCGTGAAAATGGCGTCGGCGTCGATCAAGGCCGACTACGTGGTGTCCATGGCGAACGGCAACCCGCTGTCGCCGGACGTCGAGAAGAAGCTGAAGCAGGCCGGTGACGTCACCGCCACCAGCCCGATGCTCAACGCCGAGACCCGGATCGACGGGCAGAGCGAGTACGTGACCGGTGTGAACGGCGGCGCGATCGGCGACCTGGTGGGTCCGAAGGTGGACGAAGGCGCCTTCAAGGTCGGCGGCGGCGACGTCGTCGTGGACAGCGAGACGGCCAAGTCCTACGGCTGGAAGGCCGGTTCCGCCTTCACCCTCGCCTACGAGGACGGCAAGAAGCAGAAGCTCACGGTCGCCGGGACCTACGAGAGCAACGACTTCCTGCGCGGCATCCTGCTCGACGAGAAGACCCTCGCCCCGCACACGTCGGACCCGTACAACATGAAGGTCATGGTGAAGACCGCGGACGGCACGTCCGGCGCGGTGCAGGACAAGCTGGAGAAGGCCCTTGGCACCAACCCGGGCATCAAGGTCCAGTCCAAGGCGGACATCTCCAACGAGATCGCGCAGATGGTCACGCTGATGCTGAACATGCTCTACGGCCTGCTCGCCATGGCGGTGATCGTGGCGGTTCTCGGCGTCATCAACACCCTGGCCATGTCGGTCTTCGAACGCTCCCAGGAGATCGGCATGCTCCGGGCGATCGGTCTGGACCGCAAGGGCATCAAGCAGATGGTCCGCCTGGAGTCCCTGGTGATCTCCCTGTTCGGCGGGGTGCTGGGCATCGGCCTGGGTGTGTTCTTCGGCTGGGCGGCCGGTGAGCTGCTGGCCACGCAGCTGACGACCTACGAACTGGTCCTCCCCTGGGCCCGGATGGGCGTCTTCCTGCTGCTGGCCGCGACGGTGGGTGTCCTCGCGGCGCTGTGGCCGGCCCGGCGTGCGGCGCGGCTGAACATGCTGGACGCCATCAAGGCGGAGTGATCCGGCGGATGCGCCAAGGGCCCCTTCCCCGGGTGGGAGAGGGGCCCTTCCCCGTTCTCAGTTCCAGGTACGGGAGCGCAGCGGCATGCCCGACGTCCCGGCTTCGGGGGTGCGGACGGCCAGGACCTGGTTGACGCCGATGCGGTTGCGCTCGAAGGCCAGCGCACACGCCGCCATGTACAGGCGCCAGACGCGGGCGCGGCCGGGGCCGGCCAGCTGGACGGCACGCTGCCAGTCTGCCTCCAGTCGGGACACCCACTGGCGCAGGGTGAGGGCGTAGTGGTCGCGGATGGCCTCGACGTCGCGCACCTCGAACCCGGCGCGCTCCAGCTGGGCCACGGTGCTGCCGATCGGCTGGAGCTCGCCGTCGGGGAAGACGTAGGAGTCGATGAACGCGTCGACGCTGTACGTCGACTCGTCGCGCTGCGGGCGGCGGGCGATCTGGTGGTTCAGGAGCCGTCCGCCGGGCTTGAGCAGGTTGAACAGGTCGTCGGCGTACTCCAGGTACCGCTCGGCGCCGACGTGTTCGGCCATGCCGATGGAGGAGACCGCGTCGTAGGGCCCGTCGCGGACGTCGCGGTAGTCCTGGACGCGGATCTCGACCTTGTCGGTGAGCCCCTCGTCGGCGACGCGCTTGCGGGCGTAGGCGGCCTGCTCCTGGGAGAGCGTGACGCCGACGACGTTCACGCGGTGCTCGCGGGCGGCGTGGATGGCCATGGAGCCCCAGCCGCAGCCGACGTCGAGCAGCCGCAGGCCGGGTCTCAGACCGAGCTTGCGGCAGACGAGTTCGAGCTTGTCCCGCTGGGCCTGTTCGAGGGTGCTGTCCGGGGTGGGCCAGTAGGCGCAGGAGTACACCATGGACGGGCCGAGGACGATCTCGTAGAAGTCGTTGCCGACGTCGTAGTGGTGGCTGATGGCGCGGCGGTCGGTGCGCTTGGTGTGCAGGTGGCGGCGGGGACTGCGGGCCTCTTCGCGGGGCGGGGCGGGCGGCAGCGGGGGTCCGGCGAGCCGGACCAGTCCGCGGACGGCGGCGCGGGCCTCGGGGTCGCGCAGCGCCTGGGCGAGGGTGCGGGCGTCCTCGCCGCGCTCCCAGATGAGACCGGCCAGCCGATCGAGGGTCGTGTAGAGGTCGCCCTCGATGTCGAGGTCGCCCGCCACCCAGGCGCGGGCCAGGCCCAGTTCGCCCGGCTTCCACAGCAGGCGGCGCAGCGCGCGGCGGTTGCGTACGACCAGGGTCGGCGCGCCCGGCGGGCCGGCCTGCGAACCGTCCCAGGCGCGGATGCGCACCGGGAGCGGTGCTCCCAGCAACTGTGTGAAGAGGCCCTGCAGCCGCGGCGCGGCGTCTGCCATGGTGTACACCTCCGTGACAAGGAATCCCGGAATGTCCGACACCACGTAAACACCTGCGGGGCTTCTGCGCAGTCCCCGGCACGCGTCAGGACTGGGCAAAACCGCCCCTTCGCCCGCCCGGACGCGGCCCCTGACACGCCGAAGGGCCTCCCGCACCACGGATGGCGGGAGGCCCTTCGTCAGGCGGTTGACCGACCGGAGGTCAGGAGGCCTTGGCCTTCTCCTCGGTCTTCTCCTTCGGCGCGGCGGCGACCGGTGCCGGCTTGGCGGCCTCGTAGAACTCCTCGCGCGGCGTCTCCATCGCGCCGAGGGAGACGACCTCGCGCTTGAGGAACATCGCCAGGGTCCAGTCGGCGAAGACGCGGATCTTGCGGTTCCAGGTCGGCATCGCCAGACCGTGGTAGCCACGGTGCATGTACCAGGCGAGACGGCCCTTGAGCTTGATCTTCATCTTGCCCATGACGATCATCGCGACGCCCTTGTGGAGGCCGAGACCGGCCACCGCGCCCTTGTTGGCGTGGGCGTAGTCCTTTTGCGGGAAGCCTCGCATGCCGGACACGACGTTGTCGCCGAGGACCTTGGCCTGGCGCAGCGCGTGCTGGGCGTTGGGCGGGCACCAGGCGTTCTCGTTGCCCGCCTTGCGGCCGACGAGGTCCGGAACCTGAGCGTTGTCGCCGGCGGCCCAGATGTAGTCGGTGCCCTTGACCTGGAGGGTCGGCTCGCAGTCGACGTGGCCCCGGGGGCCGAGGGGCAGGCCGTAGCGGGCCAGGGCCGGGTTCGGCTTGACCCCGGCGGTCCAGACGATGGTGCTGGAGTCGACCTCCAGGCCGTTCTTCAGCACGACGTGGCCGTCGACGCAGGAGTCCATGGAGGTGGACAGGTAGACCTCGACGCCGCGGCCTTCGAGGTGCTCCTTGCCGTACTTGCCGAGCTTGGGGCCGACCTCGGGGAGGATCTTGTCGGCGGCGTCGACCAGGATGAAGCGCATGTCCTCACGGGACACGTTCTTGTAGTACTTCGCCGCGTCGCGGGCCATGTCCTCGACCTCGCCGATGGTCTCCGCACCGGCGAAGCCGCCGCCCACGAAGACGAAGGTGAGCGCCTTGCGGCGGATCTCCTCGTCGGTGGTGGAGTCGGCCTTGTCCAGCTGCTCCAGGACGTGGTTGCGCAGGCCGATGGCCTCCTCGACGCCCTTCATGCCGATGCCCTGTTCGGCGAGGCCGGGGATCGGGAAGGTGCGGGAGACCGCGCCGAGCGCGATCACCAGGTAGTCGAAGGGCAGCTCGTAGGCCTCGCCGACCAGCGGGGAGACCGTGGCGACCTTGCGGTCCTGGTCGATGGTGGTGACCCGGCCGGTGAGGACCTCCGCCTTGGGCAGCACGCGTCGCAGCGGGACGACGACGTGGCGCGGGGAGATGTTGCCGGCGGCGGCTTCGGGGAGGAAGGGCTGGTAGGTCATGTACGACCGGGGGTCGACGACCGTGACGGTCGCCTCGCCGTAGCGCATCTTCTTCTGGATGCGCCGAGCTGCGTACAGGCCTACGTACCCACCGCCTACTACGAGGATCCTGGGACGCTCCGTGGTGCTCATGCCATCGAGTATCCACCCGACTCAGGGGGGTGGCTCGTGCGCCCCTTCACAAGCATGGGTGGGGTGTGTGCTATCCTCCGCGGCCCGCGTGATCCATGTCATGGTGACAACCGGGCCCCTTTGTGTACCGCGGAGGGTTGTCAATGGCGCGTGAGCTGCCTCTCTGTGCCCGAGAGGCCACCGTGAGAACCTCCGGAGCGCCACTGCGAGCCCCTTCCCGGACACCTCCATACCATGCTTCTGAACATGTTCAAAGGCCTGTTCAGCCCCCGGACGGGTCAACGCGACCCCTCTCTTCGCCCGAGAGGGCCGAATTCCTTGTGAAGAACTTCACGAACTTTTCCGGCGGGCTGTCCCCCGGGGGGCGTCCGGGCCCCCCGGGAGACGCTCATTCGTGATCCATGCCTGCTCAGAAGCGGGCTACGCGACCGACCACGCGATGCCGTCGAGGATGTCGTGCTCGCTCACGACGACCTCCTGAGCACCGATCCGCTCCATGATCGACAGGAGGACGAGGGCACCGGCCCCGATCACATCGACCCGGCCCGGGTGCATGGACGGCACGGCCGCCCGCTCGGCGTGGGTGGAGCGCAGCAGCCACTCGGTGATCTCGCGGACCCGGTCGTGGGAGACACGGGAATGGTGGATGGCCTGCGAGTCGTACTCGGGCAGCTCCTGGGCGATCGCCGACACGGTCGTCACCGAACCGGCCAGGCCGACCAGCGTGCGCGCCTCGCGCAGCGGGACCGTCTGCTCGGCGAGGTCGAGCGCTGCCTCGATGTCGGCCCGCATCGCCGCGATCTGCTCCGCGGACGGCGGGTCGCTCACCGCCCCGTCCCGGACCAGGTGCCGCTCGGTCATGCGGACACAGCCGATGTCCACCGAGCGGGCCGCCCGGACCCGGTCGTCGCCCACGACGAACTCGGTCGAGCCGCCGCCGATGTCCACCACCAGGTAAGGCTTGGGGAGGTGGTCGCCCCCGGCGAGCTCCTTGGTGGCACCGGTGAAGGAGAACGCGGCCTCCTGGTCCCCGGAGATCACCTCGGGCTCGACGCCCAGGATGTCCAGCACCCCGCGCACGAACTCGTCCCGGTTCTCGGCGTCCCGGGAGGCGGAGGTCGCCACGAACCGCAGCCGCTCCGCCCCGTGCTCCTTGATGATCCCGGCGTACTCGCGGCACGCTGCGAAGGTCCGCTGCAGTGCCTCGGGAGCGAGCCGGCCGGTGCGGTCGACGCCCTGCCCGAGCCGCACGATCGTCATCCGGCGGTCCAGGTCCACCAGCTCGCCGGTGGCCGGGTCGGCGTCGGCGACCAGGAGCCGGATGGAGTTCGTACCGCAGTCCACGGCGGCGACCCGGGTCACTGGGCGTCCTCCTCGACGGGCGTCACGCACGGGCCCTTGCGCCACCACTCGGGCAGCATCGCGATCGCCTCGTCGCCGAGCGGGTTCACCCCGGGGCCGGCGGCCAGCGAGTGGCCCACCAGCACGTGCAGGCACTTCACCCGGTCCGGCATGCCGCCCGCGCTCGGGAAGTTCTTCAGCTCCTCGATCTCGTCGCGCCGCCGGATGTAGTCCTCGTGCGCGGCCCGGTACGCCGCCGCCAGCTCCGGGTCCGAGGCCAGCCGCTCGGTCATCTCCTTCATCACGCCGTTGGCCTCCAGCGTGCCGATCGCCGAGGCGGCGCGCGGGCACGTCAGGTAGTACAGCGTGGGGAACGGCGTCCCGTCCGGCAGGCGCGGGGCCGTCTCGACGACGTCCGGCTGTCCGCACGGGCAGCGGTGGGCGATCGCGCGCAGACCGCGCGGGGGCCGGCCGAGCTGCTGCTCGAAGGCCTCGACGTCCGCGTCGGTGGGCTCGGTGCGCGGGGTGGTCGGCGGGGGCGTTTCCATGACTGTCTTCAGGCTGTCTTTCTCTGATCGCCGGCTGGGAGGCCAGGTCACTGGCCGGAGGCGTCGGACTTGTCGACGCCGTCCCAGACGTTGGAGTACCAAGGGCGGTCCGCCGCCCCCAGGTCGGTGCGCGACTGCTTCGCCGCGTGCGGGTCGATGACGATGAACCCCGTCTCCCCCGGCATGACGTAGTGCAACCGCTTGCGGATCTGCTGCTCGGCGTACGCGTCGTCCTGCCAGCGCGCCTTCAGGTCGCGCAGCCGTTCGACGCGCTCACGGGCCTGCTGCTGTTCGCGCTGGAGGTCGTCGATCTCGGCCCGCTGTGAGACGTACTCCCGCATCGGGTAGGCCAGGGCCACGATCAGCGAGCACATCACCAGGGCGAGCAGCGCGGCCCGGCCGGTCAGCCGCGAGCGGCGGGCCTGGCGCTTGGTCTGGGAGCGGTAGACCCGGGCCGCGGTCTGCTCGCCGAGCAACCGGATCCTGGTCGCGGTGGAGAACCGGTCCCGGTCCTTCACGGCCATGTCAGTCCGCCTCCCGCTCCACCGTCATACGCGCGTACGTCCCCGGACACGGTACGGGACCGGGTACGGGGACGTACGTACGACGCTGCTACTTACGGGCCGGGTCAGCCCTTACTGTGCCTAATGGTTCGCAGAGCGAAACCGCGGGAAGGCGCTGCGGCCGGCGTACACCGCGGCGTCGTCGAGAATCTCCTCGATGCGCAGCAGCTGGTTGTACTTGGCGACGCGCTCGGAGCGGGCCGGGGCGCCGGTCTTGATCTGGCCGCAGTTGGTGGCGACGGCCAGGTCGGCGATGGTGACGTCCTCGGTCTCACCGGAGCGGTGGGACATCATGCACTTGAAGCCGTTGCGCTGGGCCAGCTCGACGGCGTCCAGGGTCTCGGTGAGCGAACCGATCTGGTTCACCTTGACCAGGAGCGCGTTGGCCGCGCCCTCCTCGATGCCGCGGGCGAGGCGCTCGGGGTTGGTGACGAACAGGTCGTCGCCGACGATCTGGACCTTGTCGCCCAGCTTGTCGGTGAGGGCCTTCCAGCCGTCCCAGTCGTCCTCGAACAGCGGGTCCTCGATGGAGACGAGCGGGTACGCGCCGACGAGCTCCGCGTAGTACTCGGTCATCTCGGCCGCCGAGCGCTCCTTGCCCTCGAACGTGTAGACGCCGTCCTTGTAGAACTCGGACGCGGCGACGTCGAGCGCCAGGGCGATCTGCTCGCCGGGGGTGTAGCCGGCCTCGTTGATCGCCTCCAGGATGAGGTCGAGGGCCTCGCGGTTGGAGCCGAGGTTCGGGGCGAAGCCGCCCTCGTCGCCGAGGCCGGTGGCCAGGCCCTTGCTCTTCAGGACCTTCTTCAGCGTGTGGTAGACCTCGGCGCCCCAGCGCAGGGCCTCGGAGAAGGACTCCGCGCCGATCGGGGCGATCATGAACTCCTGGATGTCCACGTTGGAGTCGGCGTGCGAGCCGCCGTTCAGGATGTTCATCATCGGCACCGGAAGCAGGTGCGCGTTGGGGCCGCCCAGGTAGCGGAACAGCGGCAGATCGCTGGCCTCGGAGGCGGCGTGGGCGACGGCGAGCGAGACGCCGAGGATCGCGTTGGCGCCGAGGGAGCCCTTGTTGTCGGTGGCGTCCAGGTCGAACATGGCCTGGTCGATCAGGCGCTGTTCTGTGGCGTCGTAGCCGACCAGCTCCGGGCCGATCTGCTCGATGACCGCGAGGACGGCCTTCTCCACACCCTTGCCGAGGTAGCGGTTCGAGTCGCCGTCGCGGAGCTCGATGGCCTCGAAGGCACCCGTGGAGGCGCCGGACGGGACGGCGGCACGACCCGTGCTGCCGTCGTCGAGGCCGACCTCGACCTCGACCGTGGGGTTGCCTCGGGAGTCCAGGATTTCCCGGGCTACGACGACGTCGATGGACGGCACGAGCATCTCCTTCTTCATGTGACGCGGGTACGCGGGTCACGTGGACCCGGCGAGGTGCGGAGCCGTGGTGGCTCGCGACATGAGCCTAACCGGCTCCGGGCGATCGGCCACCGGGTCGCCCACCCCATGGACAGAACCGAGAGTAAATTGTTTCCGAACGGAACAAAGCTGGTTCGCGAAGTCCGGCAGAAAAAACCCCGCTCCGGTGCGTACGGGGGATGACGCGCCGGAGCGGGGAGCTGGTGGGCCCTGGAGGGCCCGGGTGGGCCGCTGCTTACTTCAGGTGCAGCTGCTGGCCCGGGTAGATGAGGTTGGCATCGTCGATGATGTCCTTGTTCAGCTGGTACAGCTTCTCCCAGCCGCCCTTGACCTTCTCGTCCGCGGCGATCGAGCTCAGGGTGTCGCCCTTGACGACCTTGTACTCGCCGTCACCCTTCTTGACCTTCTTGCCGGTCGGGGTGGTGACGGTCTTCTTGGCCGCCGGGCGCTCGTCGGAGCGGGAGGCCGGCTGCTGCTGGGTCTCGCGGGTCTCGGTGCTCTGCTGGCTCTGCGAGGAGCTGCCCGAGTCGCTGGAGGAGCCGCCGCCGGTGTAGCCGGCGCTCGACAGGCCCTTGCCGCAGACCGGCCAGGCACCCTTGCCCTGGCCCGCGAGGACCTTCTCGGCGATCTCGATCTGCTGGGCCTTGGTGGCCTGGTCGGCGGTGGAGGCGTACTTGGTGCCGCCGTAGCCGGACCAGGTGGAGGCGGAGAACTGCAGACCGCCGTAGTAGCCGTTGCCGGTGTTGATGGACCAGTTGCCGCCGGACTCGCACTGGGCGACCGCGTCCCACTCGGAGGCGGTGGCGGCGGAGGCGTTGCCGGCCGCCATCAGCGGGGCGGCGACGGCGGCACCGGTGACGCCGGCGAGCGCGACGACACGGGTGGCCTTGGACGGACGACGGTGCTTGCCCTTGCCGGAAAACAGCATGGAGGATCCCCTCACCGACGCCTGCGAGGTGAGCTGTCGGGTTCGGGCCGGTTGAGTTGCCCGGCCGCGCCCCTCCCGGGACACGGCTTCACCCCAAGCCCTTCCGGCACAACTGTCCGGTCGGGCACCTACCTTGGGTCCCCCGCTCCTGCCTACGGCGCTTGACGCGACGACTGTTCCCGTACGGCCGCTGGCAGGATTCGGCGTTGCGGCAGCCGGGGCTCGCGGTGACGAGCGGTCACGACCGTAGACACGAGGTCCACGGAATTTCAAAGACGATCAAGGCTTCTGAGATCTATCTCTCACCGGTCTTATACGGGACATTCAGCACGAAAACGTGACGTGAACTCACCCGGTTTGAGGGTGACTTCGACCGTCGTTTCCGCACTGCCCGAACAGCTACTTCTCGTCCGCTTCGCCCTCGACCGCGAGCGTCTGACCGGGATGGATGAGGTCCGGGTCGGCGCCGACCGCCGTCTCGTTGCCCTCGTAGAGCGCGTGCCATCCGCCGTCAACCCGAAGGGAGTCGGCGATGGACCAGAGACTGTCGCCGACGCCCACGATGTAGGCACCCTCGGACGCGTCGCCGGAACTCTCTTCAGCGGGCGCGGAGTGACGCCCTGTGGACTTCTCCGTACGGTCGCTCCCGGGCGCGCGGGTTTCGTCGGCACTGGGACCGCGATGACGGCCGGAGCCGGTCTCGGCCGAGGCCGAGGAGTCGTCGCCCTTCCGCGAGTTGCCCTGCTTGCCGCCCTCGGGAGTGGCCGACGGAGAGCCGTCGGGCTGCTCATCCCGCGACGAGCCGTCGGATTGGGACGACTTGTCGGTCTTGGCCGTTTCGTCCTTCGAAGACGACGATACGTCAGGTGACGGGGACGAAGAGGGACTCCCAGAGGGGGATGAACCCAGCGAATCGAGCAATCCGGGCGAGTCCACCTCACCGGATGATTCGGACGAGTCGGATGATTCCGAACCCTTGCCCTGCTGGAGCCCCGAGAGCAGTCCGCAGGTACGCCATGCGCCGACCCCCTGGTCGGCGAGGATTCTCTCGGCCACGGCTATCTGCTGGGAGCGACTGGCCAGATCGGCGCTCGCGGCGTAGTCGAGGCCGCCGTGCTTCTCCCAGTCGTCCTGGGACAACTGCAGGCCGCCGTAGTAGCCGTTGCCGCTGTTCTGGCTCCAGGCGCCGCCTGTCTCGCAGTCCGCGACCCGGTCCCAGGTCGTGCCGTCGGCCGCGCTGGCACCGGAGGCCCCGAGGAGCGGGATCGCGATGGCGGAGCCGGTCACCCCGGCCGCCACGAGGAGAGCCGGAGCCTGACGGGGGCGGCGGTGCCGACCGTTCCCGGAGAGCATACGGAGACCTTTCGCGAGACAGCAGTGACCGATGCGGCGCGATTCCCCGCCGCGTTGATGGGTGAACGTATCGGCAGTCGATCACTTGTCACAAGTTCATGCCGCGCAGATCACGTGAAGATCACAACTCTGATGTTTCGTCACGTCCGACGGGTGCGAACTCCACCGGCAGCGTGCGCAGCCCGCGCATGATGAGGCCGCCACGCCATCTCAGCTCGGCCGGATCCGCCGCGAGCCGGAGGTCCGGGAGGCGGGTCAGGAGCGTGGCGAGCGCGCTCTGGCCCTCCAGCCGGGCGAGCGGGGCTCCGAGGCAGTAGTGGATGCCGTGGCCGTACCCGAGGTGCTGATTGTCACGGCGGGCGAGGTCCAGCACGTCCGGATCGGCGAACCGCTCCGGGTCACGGTCCGCGGCGGCCAGGACCACGAGGACAGGGTCGCCCGCCTCGATGCGCTGCCCGCCGAGGGTGAGGGGCTGCGTGGCGAAGCGCCAGGTGGCGAGTTCGACGGGGCCGTCGTAGCGGAGGAGTTCCTCGACGCCGGTCTCCAGCAGGCCGGTCTCCCCCGCGGCGAGGGACGCCTGGAGCCGTGCGCGCTGCCCGGGGTGGGTGAGCAGGGCGTAGGTGCCGTTGCCGATCAGGTTCACGGTCGTCTCGAAACCGGCGAACAGCAGGATGAAGGCCATGGCCGCCGCCTCGTTCTCCGTGAGGTGCTCGCCGTGGTCGGAGGCGCGGATGAGACCGGAGATGAGGTCCTCGCCGGGGGCGGGCTCGGCGGGCAGCGCCTCGCGTTTGCGGTGGATGAGGTCGGCGAGGTAGCCGCGCATCTTCTTCACGGACCGCGCCACGCCGCCCCGCGGCCCGCCCTGGTGGCGGATCATCATGCCCGCCCAGTCGCGGAAGTCGTCCTGGTCCTCGCGCGGGACGCCGAGCAGGTCGCAGATGGCGTAGATGGGGAGCGGGAAGGCGAACTCGTGGATCAGGTCGGCGGATCCCTTCCGCGCGAACCCGTCGATGAGGGTGTCGGTGAGCTCCTGCACCCGTGGCGCGAACTCGGCGACCCGGCGCGGGGTGAACGCCTTGGACACCAGCCGGCGCAGCCGGGTGTGGTCAGGCGGGTCGATGTTGAGCAGATGCGTCATCAGCTCGGCCTTGCGCTCCCCGGGGATGCCGGTCTTGCCCCTGGCGTGCGCCGGTTCGTCGTGATGCGCGGGGTTCTTGGAGAGCCGGCCGTCGGCGAGCGTCTGCTTGGCGTCGGCGTACCGCGTGACCAGCCAGGCCTCCACACCGCTGGGGAGCCGCGTCTTGTGGACGGGGCTGTGCTCACGGAGCCAGGCGTAGGCGGGGTAGGGGTCGCTCGCGAACTCCCAGGTGAAGAGGTCGGGAGCGGTCGCGGGTGTGCTGGGCTGGGGCTGGTCGGTCACGCCTCGACCGTATCCGGCTTCCGGGGGCGCTCCTGCCTCCGTTATGGCTGGGCTGAGCTCCCGGGAGCGGTTCCGTACTCCGGCTTCCGGGCTTTCGGCTTCTGGGCTTTCGGGCTTTCGGCTGCCGGGCTCCCGGGCTCCGGCTTCCGGGCTTTCGGCTTCCGGGCTCCGGCTTCCGGCTCCCGGGCTTCCGGCTCCCGGGCTTTCCGGCCCCGGGCTTCCGGGCTCCGGCTTCCGGGCTCCGGCTTCCGGGCTCCGGCTTCCGGGCTCCGGCTTCCGGCCCGGCTGCAGACGGCCCTCGCCTCCGGCCCCCGGCTTCGGGAGCGCCCACCTTCGTCCCCGAGCCGCTCAGCCCTCGGCATCCCTGATCGCGTCCCGGTACGCACGGGCCGCCGCTCTCAGGGCCGCCTCCGGGTCGACGCCCTCCGACTCGGCGCGGACTGCCAGGGCCAGGAGGTCGTAGCCGATGCCCTCGACGGGTGGGAGCGGTACGTCCAGGTTCGCCGTGCGGGTACGGGAGGCCAGCTTGGCGGCGAGGGCCAGGCCGGGCTGGCCGAGGGGTATGCCCTCGGTGACCGAGGTGCGCTGCTTCTCGACCGCCTTGGTGCGCAGCCAGTGCTCCTTGACCTCCTCGGGGGTCGTGGCCGTCGCGTCACCGAAGACGTGCGGGTGGCGGTGGATCAGCTTGGCGACGATGCCGCCGGCCACGTCGTCGATGGAGAAGGCCTCTTCGCCGTCCTCCGGGCGGCCCTCCTCGGCGATGCGGGCGTGGAAGACGACCTGGAGGAGGACGTCGCCGAGCTCCTCGCGCAGTTCGTCGCGGTCACCCTCCTCGATCGCCTCGACGAGTTCGTACGCCTCCTCGATGCCGTATTTGGCCAGGCCCTCGTGGGTCTGCCGGGAGGACCAGGGGCATTCGGCGCGGATGCGGTCCATGACCTGGACGAGGTCGAGGAACCGGGCGCCCGGGAGGTCGTAGGAGGCGGGCAGCAGCTCCAGCTCTGGCATGGCGATACGGCCGGTGCCGGCGAGGCGGGCCAGGCCGTCCGTCAGGACCGGTTCGCCCTCGCCCGTCGCCACCACGACCACCGTGTGTCCGCCGGCGCAGGCGTCGACCAGTTCCTGGGCGATCGGGGACGCCTCGGCGACGGTGATCCCCGCTTCACGCAGATACGGCAGCTGCGGGTGGGCGCCGTCCGCGCACAGCACCCGGTCCGCCGCGTGCAGTGCCTGCCAGGCGGGCCAGGAGAGCAGACCGGGGGCGACGCGGTGGCTGGTGGTGAGCAGGACGATGCGGCCGGGGGCGGCGGCCGCGTCGGGAGCGGTCCGCTCGGGGCCCGGGGTGGCTTCGGGGCTGTTGGCGTTCACGGTTCGAAGCTATCCCACGCCGCCGACAGAGCCCGAAGTTATCCACAGGGCCCGGAGGGGTGCGGGGCTTGGGAGGGATGCGGGGCCCAGAGGGGGGCGGGACTTGGGAGGGGTGCCGGGCCTGGAGGGGGCCGGGCCCGGAGGGGGCCGGGCCCGGAGGGGGCCGGGCCCGGGGGGGGCCGGGCCCGGAGGGGGCCGGGCCCGGCGGGCTCTACATGCCCTGCTGGGTCTGTGCCGCCGTGACGTCCCGCACCCACGGCGTCTTGGCGTCCGCGCGGCTGCTTTTCTGGACGTCCCAGGTGCCGTAGCGGGGATTGAGGTCGATGTTCAGGTCCTTGGAGGCGTCGGAGAGGGCCTTCCAGAACTCGGGGCGGCCGGTGTCCGTGCCGAGCTTCTCGGCGAGTTTCTGGGCCTCCAGCTGGAGGCGGAGGTTCTCGTCGAGGCGCTGCGGAGGGATGCCGTACTGCTGGAGCCAGGTCCTCTCCAGCGCCTTGGCGCCGCCGGCCTGCTGTTCCAGGCCGGACCGCATCGCCTGGATCTCCTTGCGGGAGACGGTCACGCCGGCGTCCTGGGCGGCGCGGTGCAGCACCCGATCCAGGAGCATGGTCTGCAGAGTGTCGCGCGTGAGGGTGCCGGTTCTGGCGATGGCCTGCTGGTACTGGGCCTCGTCCTGCACGGCCGCCCGCTGGGCCGCGCGCACCTCGCCGACCCGCTCGTCGAGCTGGGAGACGGTGATGCGCTGGCCGCCCACCACGGCTGCCGCGCCGGGATGCGCGTCGTTTCCGCAGGCGGTGAGCAGGGGCGCCGCGGCGGCGATCGCGGCGGTGAGGACGAGCGCGGTGCGACGGCGGCGGTGCAAGGAGACCTCCCGAGGAGATTGTGCGACGGTGCACAAGGTCTTGCGATGATCGATGGTAGGCAGTGGCCAAGCTCTGGCCAACCCATTCGACCAACGATTCACCGGGACTTCCGGCACCGCCGCGCGTCCTGTGGCGCGGCCGGGGGACGGTCGCGGGACGGCGGGCGGCGGTCGTGTGGCGGCCGGACGGCGGTTGCGGGACGACCGGGAAGCGGCCGGACGGCGGTCAGGAGGCGGTCGCGGGACGGCCGGGAGGCGGCCGGGAGGCGGTCGGGCGGCGGTCAGGAGGCGGCCGCGGGACGACCGGGAAGCGGCCGGACGGCGGTCGTCAGCCTCGGACCTGCCCCAGCCACTGGAGCGTCCTGCGGATCTCCGCACCGAGCGGGTGCCCGGGGCCATGGGTGCGCTCCACGTCGTGCAGCAGGCGGGCCAGGGTGTCGTGGGCGGCGCCCCGGTCGCCGAGAGCGAGCAGGAGATGCCCGATACGGCGGCGGACGTCGTGCGCGAGCTCCGGGCCGCCGGCGGCGACGTACTGGTTCTCGTAGTACGGCAGCACGGCCCGGTACTCGGCGAGCGCCGCAGCCGCTTCGCCCAGCTGTTCGAGGCACTGGGCGGCCTCGTAGCGGTGGCACAGGGCTTGCGGGTCGGCCTGGCCCGCCTCGGCGGCGCGTTCGTCGGCGAGCCGGCGCAGCTCGGGCAGGGCGCGCCGGTACTGGCCGTCGTCCAGGAGCGTGGCCGCGTACTGCTTGCGCAGGGTGCGGACGACCGGGGAGTGCGCGCCGTGCTGTTCGGCGGCGGCGGGCAGGATCGCCCCGAGGATGTCGACGGCCTGGGTGACGCGGCCCTCGCCGAGGAGCCGTTTGACCTCGTCGACGGCGCGGACGATGTCCGTCTGCCCCGGCGTCTCGGTGACGGGTGTGGCGGGAGTGGGCCGGGGCGCGGGGGTGCGCGCACGGTCGGGCCAGGGGGCGTGCGGGCGCAGGAGGGGGCGGGGGGGATCGAGGGCCGCCCCATTGGGCGTCCCGCGCGCGGGCAGGAGCAGCTCCAGGTGCTCGTAGACCTCCTGTGCGGAGGCGGGCCGGTGCTGCGGGTCCTTGGCGAGGAGACGCAGGACGAGGGCCTCCAGCGCCTCGGGGACTTCGGGGCGGGTCCGACGTACGGGCAGCGGGGGCTCGTACAGGTGCCGGTGCAGGACGCCGAGGGCCGTGGAGCCGGAGAAGGGCACGTCGCCGCTGAGCAGTTCGTGCAGGACCACGCCGAGCGCGTACAGGTCGGTGTAGGGGCCGACCGCGCCGCCCATGGCCTGCTCCGGGGCCATGTAGGCGGGCGAGCCGATGGGCGTGCCGGTGTGGGTGAGGCGGGTGGTGTCCGCGTCCATGACGGAGGCGACGCCGAGGTCGAGGACGGTGACCGTGCCGTCCTGCTTCACCATCACGTTGCGCGGCTTGAGGTCGCGGTGGACGATCGGCACGGCGTGCACCGCGCTCAGCACGGCGCACAACTGCGCGGCGACCGCGACCGCCCACTGCCAGGGGTACGGCTCGTGCTCGGCGAGGTGGCCGGCGAGGTCGGCGCCGTCGATGTACTGCATGACGAGGAACAGTTCCTCGCCCTCACTGCCCGCGTCGTGCACGGTCACCAGGCCGGGATGGTCGACCTGCGCGGTCACCCGGCACTCGCGCACGAAACGGCGGCGCAGTTCCTCCGCGTCCTGGCCGGCCACCTTGTCGGGGCGCAGCAGCTTCACCGCCACGCGACGGTCGAGCCGCTGGTCGTACGCCGTCCAGACCTGGCCCATGCCGCCCTGCCCGAGGACGGTGGCCAGTTCGTAGCGGCCGGCGACGACACGTCCCGTCGTCCCGGTCACCGTCCGCCCTCGTGGTTGCCGTCCCGGTGGCCTTCGCCCTCGTGCCGGCGCAGGTAGTCGCTGAGCTCGTCGAGTTCGGCGCGGACCTGGTCGATGCGGGCGGGGGCGGGGCGCTGGGGCGACGGGGGCGGCTGGATCGGGCCCGCGACCGGGGGCGTGTCGTGCGGGGTGGGTGTGTGGGATCCCGGCGGCTGCGGGACGGGCGTGGACGCCGGGGCGTAGGGCGGCGCCTGGTGCGGATAGCCGTACGGGGTCTGCGCGACGGTCGGTGCGTGGGGCGACGCGTAACCGGGGAACCTCCGCTGCTCGCCGTGGTGTCCGATGTCCACGACGAGGAAGTAGATGGCGGCGGCCGCTCCGAGCAGCAGGATCATGGCCAGCGCGATGTCGGTCCGGTAGTCGCCCTCCTCCAGTGTGCCGATCACGACGAAGCACGCGATGGACAACGGGAGACTCACCCAGGCCAGCACCCAGTCGAGGGCCCGTCCGCGCAGCACGGCCACCCGGAACAGCGGTACGCAGGCCAGCACGCCGCACGTGAGGAAGCCGGCTGCTGCGAACAGCACACGCAGGGAGATGACCGTTGCCGCGCTGCGGGGAGGCGGCGCCGCGCCGTGGCCGTACATGACTGCTCCTGGACCGGTGTGGCCGATGGGGACGGACGTGCGAGTGACAGACCCTGTTGGGGAATCCGAGCGTATAGCCCGACACGGACAACCGGTCACGGGTTGTACCGAACCGTTGTCATGCTGATCACTTCGTGTGCACAGCCCGCTCCCGGCCCGTCGTAGGCCGTCCGTCCGTCACGCCCTACAGGGGGTGCCGCATCCACACGTTGGGCTCGACGTACACCGCGTACCCGCGCTCCACCTCGCACCGCACCGGCACCAGGGCGCCCGGCACCTCGATGTCGCCGTCGGTGTCGAAGGGCAGGCCCGTCCAGCGGCGCCAGTGGGCGAGCGGGGCGGACACCGTCATGGACGCCGGTGCCACCGAGTCGATGGTGGCTCCGGCGCGGGCGTGGACGCGCAGCCACGGGTCCTGGGGCAGGCCGTCGGGGCGGACGCGGTGGGCGTACTCCTCCATCGGCGTACGGGGTTCCAGATGTTTGGCGTTGGGCCGGACCGGGGCGACGACCTCACGGAACCCACGGGCCCGGGCGTTGTCGCGCATGGCCGAGAGCATCAGCGCGGACAGGCCGCGGCCCTGCGCCTGCGGGGCTATGGAGACCGAAACGGCGCTGACCGTGTCGGGACGGACTCCGCCCCGCAGGTCGGAGAAGGCCCACACCAGCATCGCGTCCCAGCCGTTGGCCGGCAGCCGGCCGCCGCGGCTCTCGGTGCCGAGGGCGAACGGCACGCTGTAGGCGTTCGCCACGACCTCACCCTGCTCGTCCTCGGCGAACAGGACGAACTCCGGGAGTTCGGTGGCGATCCGCGGGAAGTGGGCGGCCCCCACGAGGTCCTGGATCACGAACTCCGGCCAGCTGTCCGCCATCCCGACGACCCGCTCCAGCATGTCCGGGCGGTCGGCGAGGCTCGATATCTTCGGCTGCATGTGATCAGGGTAGGTACGGGGGCGGACACCCGGAACCGGGTTACCGGGCGAACACCCGGAACGGGACTACCGGGCCAACCCCCGGAACGGGGTTACCGGGCCAACACCCTGTCACCCCCCGAGCCACGGCGGCCGGTCGGCCGGCAGGCTCCTACCCACTGCACTGCTTCAGCATCATGTCCTTGTCGGGCGCCGTCACGGGGAGTTCGTACTTCAGTGACACCTGGGCGAAGCGCACCGCGTAGGCGCAGCGGATCCGCTTGTTCGGGGGCAGCCAGGACGCCGGTCCTGAGTCCCCCTTCGAGCCGTTGGTCGGGCCGTCCACCGGGACGAGGTTGAGCGGGTCGTTGGCGATGGACTCCCGCTTGTCCTCCGTCCAGCGCGAGGCGCCCATCTGCCAGTCGTACGACAGCGGCATGACGTGGTCTATCTGGACCTTGATCGCATGGGACTTGGTCCACTCGATGACCTCCCCGGTGTAGGGGTCGTGCAGCGTCAGCGAGGTGACGACGCAGTCCGACCCCGACCGGAAGCGCAAATCCTCCCCGTCTCGCTTCAGGAGGTCGTTGCGCGTGTCGCAGCCGTTGCGGGAGAAGGGGACGTCGCGCGGTGCCGAGTCCATCCAGGCGTAGCCGAACTTGTCCCGTTCGTAGCCCGTCCTGGGGCCGCGGCCCTTTGTCGCCACCTTCTCGATCAGGGCACGCGCCCGCTCCTTGTCGGCGCCGGAAGTGATCGCCGCCAGCCCCGGTTTGGTGCCGTCCGGGTTGTCCAGCGGGTTCGCGGCCCGTCCGTCGCCGGCGGCCGGGGCGCCGGAAGCGGAGGCTCCGCCGCCGTCCGCGGGCGGCGCCAGGCCCTCGCAGCCGGCCAGCGCCGAACCGGTGAACACCATCGCGACAGCCAGTGCCGCCCCGCCCCTCAGA
Source organism: Streptomyces qaidamensis (assembly GCF_001611795.1). Lineage (NCBI taxonomy): Bacteria > Bacillati > Actinomycetota > Actinomycetes > Kitasatosporales > Streptomycetaceae > Streptomyces > Streptomyces qaidamensis. The sequence goes on from NZ_CP015098.1 coordinate 3,732,862, forward strand.
CGCGTCACTGTGCGCCCCTCCTCTGTCTGCGTGTTCCGCTCCGGCACGGGCGGCCCGTGCCGGAACACCACGGTAGCGAGGAAGAGGTTCAGACCACATCGGGCCTCAATGCGCATACTTCGCATCTCGCGCGTATCGTCGGTTCTGAGTCACCTCCGGAGGGAGCTTTGCATGGGCATCTTCGACAAGTTCAAGAGCCAGGCGCGGAACAAGGGCAAGCAAGGCTCTGACACCGCGGAACAGCGGATCAACGAGAGGACCGGCGGCAAGTACGAGGACCAGGTCGACTCCGGCCAGCAGCGCGTCGAGGGCTCGCTGGGCAGGGAACGCGACCGGGACCGGCCCGAACAGCAGTAGGGCCTGCGGCAGTCAGGCCTGCCACTCCGGGGCCGTCCGCGGAGACCCGGACACATCTCCTGCGGGCGGCTTCCCATGATCTCCTGCGGGCGGCGTCCCCTGTCCGCGCCCCGGCCGTGCCGTCCGGCCGGACCTGCACGGCCTGCGCCCGGACTTCAGGACCCCAGCACCGATGTCAGGAACTCCCCCACCCACGCCAGCAGTTCCCGGCCGACCAGCGGCTTTCCGCCCACCTTCGCCGTCTTCGGGCGCGGCACCAGCACCTGATGCGTCGTCGGCTTGATGACGACCCCGGGGTACAACCGCTTGACCCGCAGCTCCTGCGACTCGCGCAACTCCACCGGCGCGAACCGGATGTTGTTGCCCTGCAGCACGATCTCGCCGACGCCGCACGCGCGCGCGAACATGCGCAGGCCCGCCACGAGCAGCAGGTTCTCCACGGGCTCGGGCAGCTTGCCGTAGCGGTCGACGAGCTCCTCGCGGACCGCCTTGATGTCCTCCTCGGAGTTGGCGGAGGCGATGGCGCGGTAGGCCTGGAGACGGAGGCGCTCGCCGGGCGCGTAGTCGTGCGGGACGTGCGCGTCGACGGGCAGCTCGATCTTGACCTCGAGCGGCGGCTCCTCCTCGATCTCGCCGGTCTCCAGCTGGCGCCGGTAGTCCGCGACCGCCTCGCCGACCATCCGCACGTACAGGTCGAATCCGACGCCCGCGATGTGGCCCGACTGCTCGCCGCCGAGGAGGTTGCCCGCGCCGCGGATCTCCAGGTCCTTCATGGCCACGTACATGCCGGCGCCCATCTCCGTGTGCTGGGCGATCGTCGCGAGCCGCTCGTGCGCGGTCTCCGTCAGCGGCTTCTCCGGCGGGTAGAGGAAGTAGGCGTAGCCGCGCTCGCGGCCCCGGCCGACCCGGCCGCGCAGCTGGTGCAGCTGGGACAGGCCGAAGTTGTCGCCGCGCTCCACGATCAGGGTGTTGGCGTTGGAGATGTCGATGCCGGACTCCACGATCGTCGTGGACACCAGCACGTCGAACTTCTTCTCCCAGAAGTCCACAACGACCTGCTCCAGCGCGGACTCCGACATCTGCCCGTGGGCGGTGGCGATGCGCGCCTCGGGGACGATCTCGCGCAGCCGGGCCGCCGCGCGGTCGATCGACTCGACGCGGTTGTGGATGTAGAAGACCTGTCCCTCGCGCAGCAGTTCACGGCGGATCGCGGCGCCGATCTGCTTCTCCTCGTAGGGGCCGACGAAGGTGAGCACCGGGTGGCGCTCCTCCGGCGGAGTGGTGATCGTCGACATCTCGCGGATGCCCGTGACCGCCATCTCCAGCGTCCTGGGGATCGGGGTCGCGGACATCGTCAGCACGTCGACGTTCGCGCGGAGCTTCTTGAGCTGTTCCTTGTGCTCGACGCCGAAGCGCTGCTCCTCGTCGACGATGACCAGGCCCAGGTCCTTGAACTTCGTCTCGGACGAGAACAGCCGGTGGGTGCCGATGACGATGTCGACCGAGCCCTCGCGCAGTCCCTCCAGGACGGCTTTGGCCTCGGTGTCGGTCTGGAAGCGGGAGAGGGCCTTCACGCTCACCGGGAACTGCGCGTACCGCTCGCTGAACGTCCCGAAGTGCTGCTGCACCAGCAGGGTCGTGGGGACCAGGACGGCCACCTGCTTGCCGTCCTGGACGGCCTTGAAGGCGGCGCGGACCGCGATCTCGGTCTTGCCGTAGCCGACGTCGCCGCAGATCAGGCGGTCCATCGGGACCGTCTTCTCCATGTCCTCCTTGACCTCGGCGATGGTGGTGAGCTGGTCGGGCGTCTCCGCGTAGGGGAAGGCGTCCTCCAGTTCGCGCTGCCAGGGGGTGTCCGCCCCGAAGGCGTGCCCGGGGGCGGCCATGCGCGCGCTGTACAGCTTGATGAGGTCGGCCGCGATCTCCTTGACGGCCTTCTTGGCGCGGGCCTTCGTCTTCGTCCAGTCGGCGCCGCCGAGGCGGTGCAGGGTGGGGGCCTCGCCGCCGACGTACTTGGTGATCTGCTCCAGCTGGTCGGTGGGGATGTAGAGGCGGTCGCCGGGCTGGCCGCGCTTGGCGGGGGCGTACTCGACGACCAGGTACTCGCGGGTGGCGCCCTGCACGGTGCGCTGCACCATCTCGATGTAGCGGCCCACGCCGTGCTGCTCGTGGACGATGTAGTCGCCCGGCTCCAGGGTGAGCGGGTCGATGGTCTTGCGGCGGCGGGCCGGCATGCGGGCGCCCTCGCGGCCGGACGCCTTCTGGCCCGACAGGTCCGTCTCGGTGAGGACGGCGAGTCTGAGGGTGTCGTCGACGAAGCCGTGGTCGATCGAGCCGCATGCCACGTGCACGACGGAGGGGGAGATCTCGGCGAGGTCCCCGTCCAGGCGGGCGGCGATGCCCTCGCTCCCCAGCACCTCGACCGTGCGGGCCGCCGGGCCGTGGCCCTCGGTGACGAACACCGCGCGCCAGCCGTCGGCGAGCCAGCCCTTGGTGTCGGCGAGGGCCTTGGCGGTGTCGCCCCGGTAGGTCTCCGGGGCGTGCATGCCGAGCTTGAGGGTGTCTCCGTCAAGCTCCTCGTCGGCGGCGAACGGCGACACCGACCACCACATCATGTCCAGCTCGCGGGCCCGGTCCCGGACGTCCGCGATGGACCACAGGGAGGCCGCGTCGACGTCGATGGGCGCCTCGCCGCCACCGGCGGTGGCCGCCCAGGAGGCCTGCAGGAACTCCTGTGAGGTGGCCACGAGGTCCGACGCGCGCGTGCGGACCCGCTCCGGGTCGCACACCACGGCCATGGCGCCCTTGGGCAGCACGTCGAGCAGCAGCTCCATGTCGTCGACGAGGACCGGCGCGAGGGACTCCATGCCCTCCACGGCGATGCCCTCGGCGATCTTGCCGAGCAGTTCACCGAGCTCGGGGTGCTGTTCGGCCAGGGCACGCGCGCGCGTGCGAACGTCCTCGGTGAGCAGCAGCTCGCGGCACGGCGGCGCCCACAGGCCGTGATCGGCGACTTCGAGGGAGCGCTGGTCGGCGACCTTGAAGTAGCGGATCTCCTCGACGTCGTCGCCCCAGAACTCGACGCGCAGGGGGTGCTCCTCGGTGGGCGGGAACACATCGAGGATGCCGCCGCGTACGGCGAACTCGCCGCGCTTCTCGACGAGCTCCACGCGCGCGTACGCCGCTGCCGCGAGGGCTTCGACGATCTCGTTGAGGTCGGTGCTCTGCCCGGCCCTCAACGAGACCGGCTCCAGGTCGCCGAGGCCCTTGACCTGCGGCTGGAGCACGGACCTGACGGGCGCCACGACGACCGAGACGGGGCCGGTCTCGGGGTCGTCGGGGCGGGGGTGGGCCAGGCGGCGCAGCACGGCCAGGCGGCGGCCGACGGTGTCACTGCGGGGGCTGAGCCGCTCGTGCGGGAGCGTCTCCCAGGACGGGTACTCCACGACCCCCTCGGCCGGGAGGAGGGAGCGCAGGGCCGCGGCCAGGTCCTCCGCCTCACGGCCCGTCGCCGTGACCGCCAGCACCGGGCGGCCTGTCTCACGGGCCAGGGCGGCGACCGCGAAGGGCCGGGCCGCAGGGGGGCCGACCATGTCGACGTGCATGCGGTTGCCGTCTGCGGCCGCCCTGATCGCTTCCGCGAGGGCGGCGTCCTTGACTACGGCGTCGAGCAGACCGTGCAGGCTCATTCGGGGCTTTCCGTCCAGGGGGTGGGCGAGTCGACGGGCGGGGGTGGGCAAGTCGAAAGCAGAGGGTGGGCAAGACGACGGGCCTGACGCGCGCCGCGGGCCGGGGGTCTCCAGCGTACGACGATGCGCGCCCGCGCGGCGGGCCTGTGGATAACGCCCGTTCTCCCCGGGGCGAACAGCCGCCCTGTCCGGCGCGGCCCCGGGAGGGCGCGCCGGACAGGGGAAGTCCCGGCTCCCACGGCACGCCGGCGGCCACGTGGGGATTCGGCCGCCCAACCTTCACAACATCATCCCCACCCGTTGTTTCCGCCCCGGCATGATCGGCCGGACGTCCTTCAGGCCGTTCCCCGCACCCCTTAGGGGTCCTTTCCCTATGCCCGTCCAGGTCTCGCAGCCCCGCATACCGGCGCCGGTCGCCCGCCCCCGGGGCGACCGGCAGCCCGGCCGCGTGCGAGCTGAGCCCTGGGCCCTCGCGGCCGTGCTCTTCGCCGCCTACACGGTCGTCTCCGTCGGCCGCTACCGGCACATGGCGACCCTCTCCTGGGACCTGGGCATCTTCGAGCAGGCCGTGCGCGCCTACGCGCGGCTGCGGGCGCCGGTGGCCGACCTCAAGGGGCCGGGGTTCGTCATCCTCGGGGACCACTTCAGCCCGGTGACCGCGCTGCTCGCGCCGGTGTACCGGCTCTTCCCCTCGCCGGTCACGCTGCTGGTCGCGCAGGCCGCGCTCTTCGCGCTGTCCGCCGTGCCGGTGACGCGGGCCGCCACCCGTCTCCTGGGTGGTCGCTGCGGGCTCGCGCTCGGCCTCGCGTACGGGCTGTCGTGGGGCATCCAGCGCGCCGTCGACTTCGACTTCCACGAGATCTGCTTCGCCGTCCCGCTGATCGCCTTCTCCCTGGAGGCCCTCCTCGCGCGGCGCCCGCGCGCGGCCCTGGGGTGGGCGCTTCCCCTGGTGCTGGTGAAGGAGGACCTGGGGCTGACGCTGACCGCGATCGCACTCGTCGTCGCCTGGCGGGCGCGCGGTTCGTCACCGCGGACGGTCCGGTACGCGCTCGCCATGGCGGTGTTCGGCATGGCGGCGACCGTGCTCGTCCTGACGGTGGTCGTCCCCGCGTTCAACACCTCGGGCGGCTACGACTACTGGAGCAAGGTCAGCGGTGCGGGCAGCCCCTTCGACGGTGCCGGCAGCAAGCTGCGCACGCTCGCCTGGCTGCTGGTCCCGACCTCGGGCCTGCTCGCGCTGCGCTCCCCGCTGCTGCTGGTCGCGCTGCCGACGCTCGGCTGGCGGTTCCTCTCCGGCGACGAGCACTACTGGGGTACCGACTGGCACTACAGCGCGGTCCTGATGCCGGTCGTCTTCCTCGCCCTCGCCGACGCGCTCCCGGCGGTTCACCGCGGCACGCGCGCGTGGCTGCGTTCCTACGCCGCTCACCTGCCGGCCGCCGTCGCCGCGGCGGCCCTGGCGCTGACCACGTCACTGCCGCTGGCGCAGCTCACCGAGGCCGAGGTCTACCGCAGGCCGGCCGCGGTGTCCGATGTGGAACGGCTACTGGCGCGGATTCCCGACGACGCCACGGTCGAGGCCAACATCGGCCCGATCAGCCGCCTCACCGCGCGCTGCCGGGTCTTCTGGCTGGGCGACACGCGGGGTGTCCTCCCCGACTACATCGCCCTGGAGAACATCGACGGCAGGTACCGCGACCCCGTGGGGTACGCCCGGACGCTGCATCCCCTCGCCGAGTACGCGGTCGCGGGCGAGGCGGCCGGGTACGTGGTTCTGGAGCGCCGGACGGCGAGGGCCGGTGTCTGACGCAGCGGGGGCATCGCACCCGCCCCGCATGGGCCCGCCCCCTGAGTGACTCGCCGGCACGGCGCGAAGCACACCCACCCCGTCCTGCAAGCCGTCGGGCCCGCCCCGGAGGCGGAGACCTCCGGGGCGGGCCCGTCCCCCGCAACCCCCGTGTGCGGTGGTCTCGGGCGCCTCCGGCTACTCGGTGGCGATCGCGTTGAGGACGTTCATCCGGCCCGCCCGGAACGCCGGGATCAGGGCGGCGAACAGGCCCACGAACGCAGAGCCGATGAAGACGCCGATGATCGTCGGCCAGGGGATGTCCAGGACCATCAGGCCCTCCAGGGCGAGCAGCTGCTGTGCCGTGGCGCCCCAGCCCATGCCCAGTCCGAGGCCCAGCAGGGCACCGAAGAGGGCGATGACGACCGACTCCATGCGGATCATGCGGCGCAGCTGGCGGCGGGAGAGGCCGATGGCCCGCATCAGGCCGATCTCCCGGGTGCGCTCCACCACCGACAGGGCCAGGGTGTTCACCACGCCCAGGATGGCGACGATGATCGCCAGGGCCAGCAGGCCGTAGATCATGTTGAGCAGCTGGCCGATCTGGTCCTTCAGGGCCTGCTTGTAGTCGGTCTGGTCGCGCACGGTGTACTGCGGGTAGTCGTGCAGCGCCGTCTTCAGGGACTTGTAGGCGGCGTCCTGCTGCCCTTCCTTGGCGCTGGCGAAGACCAGCGAGTCCAGCGGCATCTTGTCGGCCGGGACGTACTTGGCCATCGTCGAGATGGAGGTGTACATCGCGCCCGCGTCGATCACGACGTCGCTGCTGGTGATCGCCCGGACCGTCAGGTCGGCCGCGGAGCCGTCCTTGAAGGCGACCTTGATCTTGGACCCGAGGCTGATGCCGTGGTCCTTGGCGAACTTCTCGTGGACCGACATCGAGTCGGGCTTGTAGGCGTCGGGGAGCTTGCCGGCGACGGTCTCGGTGCGCAGGTCGGTGGCGTACGACGGGTCGGCCGCCGTGATCGCCGTGTCCTTGAGCGTCTTGCCGTCCGGGGTGGTGAAGTCGGCCTTGGTCCACTTGTACTCGGTGACCCGCGCCAGGTCCGGCGACGACTTCACGGCCTTGACCGCCTGCGGGGTGACCAGCTGGCCGCTGTCGGACTGGATGATGAAGTCCGTGCCGACGGTCTTGTCGAGCTGGTCGGTGGCGGACGCCACCATGGAGGAGCCGACCACGGACAGGCTCGCCACCAGGGCGAGGCCGATCATCAGCGCGGCGCCGGTCGCGCCGGTGCGGCGCGGGTTGCGCAGGGCGTTGCGCTCGGCCATGCGGCCGACGGGGCCGAACATGCGGAGCAGCACGGCGCCCAGGACGCGGACCACACCGCCGGCGAGCAGCGGGCCGATGACGACGAAGCCGATCAGCGTCAGCACGACGCCGAGGCCGAGCCACAGGGAGCCGTCCTTGGCCTTGTCGGCCGCCGCGGCGAGGTAGAGGGCGAAGCCGCCGGTCCCGGTGAGGACCGTGCCGATCGCGGCGCGGATCCAGCCGGCCTTGGCGTCCGCGGGGGCTCCCGCGTCGCGCAGGGCGGCCATCGGGGAGATCTTGCCGGCGCGCCGGGCGGGCAGGTAGGCGGCCAGCACGGTGACGACCACGCCGAGGACGAGGCCGACCACCGGGGTCGTCCAGGCCACCGTGAGGTCGTCGGTGGACAGTTCCATGCCCATCTGGCCCATGAGCTTCATCAGGCCGACGGCGAGGCCGACGCCCGCGCCGACGCCGAGCAGCGAGCCGACCACACCGAGCAGCAGCGCCTCGGCCAGCACGGAGCGGTTGACCTGCTTGCGGGAGGAGCCGATGGCCCGCATCAGGCCGATCTCCCGGGTGCGCTGGGCGACCAGCATGGAGAAGGTGTTGATGATCAGGAAGATGCCGACGAGGAAGGCGATCCCGGCGAAGCCGAGCATCGCGTACTTCATGACGTTCATGAAGCCCGCCACGTCCTTCTGACCGGCGTCGGCGGTCTCCTTGGCCGTCTTCACCTGGAAGCCGCCGCCGAGTTCGGCCGTGACGTTCTTCTTCAGCTGTGCGTCGCTGACACCGGCGGCCGCGGTGACGTTGACGTTGGTGTAGACGTCGCTCTCGCCGACCAGCGACTGCTGGGCGGTCCTGGTGTCGAGGTAGAAGATCGCGGCGCCGGGGTTGGTCACGGTGAAGTCGGCGATGCCGGAGATCTTCGCGGTGTGGGTGCCGACGGCGCTGATGACGCCGATCTCGTCGCCGAGCTTCAGGTCGTGCTTGTCGGCGGTGTCGGCGTCGACCATGATCTGGTCGGCGCTCCTGGGAGCCGCACCGGTGGTGATCTTCATGGTGCGGGCCTCGTTGGCGTTCCAGCTGCCGACGACGGTCGGGGCGCCGCTGGAGGGCGACAGGTTGTCCTTGTCGGCGTCGACGACGGTGACCGAGGTGGAGAACACCGAGCCCTCGGCGGACTTCACGCCCTGCACCTTGCGGACCTCGTCCAGCACGGAGGCCGGCATGACCGGCGGCTTGCCGTTGTCCGCGGTCGTCTCACCGCCGTCGGAGGCCCCCTTGGCACTCACCGTCACGTCCGAGGACGTGGCAGCGAAGAGCTTGTCGAACGTGGTCGACATGGTGTCCGTGAAGACGAGCGTGCCGCAGACGAAGCCGACCGACAGCAGGACGGCGATCGCGGAGAGCGCCATCCGCCCCTTGTGCGCGAGGAAGTTGCGCATCGAGGTCTTCATGACGGTCATGACGTGCGCCCCCGGGCGTCGAAGTCCTTCATGCGGTCGAGGACGGCCTCCGCGGTCGGCTTGAACATCTCGTCGACGATGCGGCCGTCGGCGAGGTACAGCACCCGGTCCGCGTAGCTGGCGGCCACCGGGTCGTGGGTGACCATCACGATGGTCTGGCCCAGCTCGTCGACCGACCGGCGCAGGAAGCCGAGGACCTCGGCGCCGGCGCGGGAGTCGAGGTTTCCGGTCGGTTCGTCCCCGAAGATGATCTCGGGCCGGGCGGCGAGCGCCCGCGCCACGGCGACGCGCTGCTGCTGGCCGCCGGAGAGCTGGGTGGGCCGGTGCTTGAGGCGGTCGGCGAGCCCGACGGTCTCCACGACCCGGGTCAGCCACTCCTTGTCGGGCTTGCGGCCCGCGATGTCCATGGGCAGGGTGATGTTCTCGATCGCGTTCAGCGTCGGCAGAAGGTTGAACGCCTGGAAGATGAACCCGATCCGGTCCCGGCGCAGCCGCGTGAGCTTCTTGTCCTTCAGGCCGGTGATCTCGGTCTCGTCGAGGTAGATCTGGCCGTCCGTCACGGTGTCGAGCCCGGCCAGGCAGTGCATGAGGGTGGACTTGCCGGATCCCGAGGGGCCCATGATCGCGGTGAACTGGCCGCGTGCGATGTCCACGTCGACGTGGTCGAGGGCGACGACACGGGTCTCACCGGATCCGTACGCCTTCACGACCTGCCGCGCCCGCGCGGCAACGGCCGTACGCCCTCCAGTGCCCCCGTGCCTGGGAATGGTTACAGCCGAAGTCACGGTATGTCTCCTATATCGGTCAGCAGATGGTGAAGACGGTCGCCCGGCGGCAACCGCTGTGCGCGGTGCCGGACCTGGAACCGGTCCGGCGTGTTTCAGTCTCGCGGCGGGGAGGGGTCCCGCGCCCTGGTGTTCAGCGCAGTCTTTTGCTGTGGAAAACCCCACCCCCGCAGGTGTGCCAACCGCCCCCCGGCGGCGTAAAGCCAGGTTAAGGACGGGCCCCTGCCCGTCTCGTCCTCCGCCGGTACGAACCCTCCCCAGGTCGTAGTACGGAGGTACCCCTAGGGGCAGTCCACCGAAGGGTGGAGTCCGTCTCAGGGTCGGCTCCACCCGTGGGCTCACTCAGGCTCCACCCTCCCGCTGCGTCAGGGTCAAGTGGGAAGCTGTCCGCGGCAGGTAGGTGCAAGGGGCAGACATGAGCGACGGGCCCGGGGGCGAGGGTGTGGCCGGGGCGAGGGGGAGGGCCGGGGTGGGCAGCACCAGTTCCGCGGAACGTGAGGCCGCACGACCCGCCGCGGCCGGCCGGCGCGGAGCCGTCGTCGCGGCGCTGATGCTCTCGATGGCGCTGGCGGCGCTCGACGCGACCATCGTCTCGACCGCCGTCCCGCAGATCGTCGGGGACCTGGGCGGTTTCTCCGTCTTCTCCTGGCTGTTCTCCGGCTATCTCCTGGCCGTGACCGTCACCCTGCCCCTCTACGGCAAGCTCTCGGACACCTTCGGCCGCAAGCCGGTCCTCATAGCGGGGTCGGTGCTCTTCCTCCTCGGGTCGCTGCTGTGCGCGCTGGCCTGGAACATGGGGGCGCTCATCGCCTTCCGCATCGTGCAGGGTCTGGGCGGCGGCGCGCTCCAGGGCACGGTGCAGACACTCGCCGCCGACCTGTACCCGCTGAAGGACCGGCCGAAGATCCAGTCGAAGCTGTCGACGGTGTGGGCGGTCTCCGCGGTCGCCGGCCCCGGGCTCGGCGGGGTGCTCGCCGCGTACGCGGACTGGCGCTGGATCTTCCTGATCAACCTGCCGATCGGCACGCTCGCACTGTGGCTGATCGTGCGTCACCTCCACGAGCCGGAGCGGGAAACCACTGCGCACGCGCGCGTGGACTGGGCGGGCGCGCTCGCGGTGTTCGCCTGCGGCGGCGTTCTGCTCACCGCCCTGGTGCAGGGCGGGGTGGCATGGCCGTGGCTCTCGGTGCCCTCACTGGCCCTGTTCGGTACGGGACTCGCCCTGGTCGCGGTCGTGGTGCTGGTGGAGCGCCGGGCGGCGGAGCCGATCATCCCGGGCTGGGTGTGGCGGCGCCGTACGATCGCCGCGGTCAATCTGGCCCTGGGCGCGCTGGGCCTGCTGATGGTCGCGCCGTCGGTCTTCCTGCCCACCTACGCCCAGTCGGTGCTGGGCCTCGCGCCCGTGGCCGCCGGATTCGTCCTGTCCGTCTGGACGTTGAGCTGGCCGGTGTCGGCGGCGCTGAGCCAGCACGTGTACCGCAGGATCGGCTTCCGCAACACGGCGATGCTGGGCATCGGCACGGCCTCACTGATCCTGTTCGCGTTCCCCTTCCTGCCCTACCCCGGACAGGCCTGGCAGCCGACCCTGCTGATGCTGCTGCTCGGCGCCGCGCTGGGCCTGTTCCAGCTGCCGCTCATCGTCGGTGTGCAGTCGACGGTGGGATGGGCGGAGCGCGGTACGACGACCGCGTCCGTGCTGTTCTGCCGCCAGACCGGCCAGACGATCGGCGCTGCGGTGTTCGGCGCGGTCGCCAACGGGGTGCTGGCCTCGCGGCTCGGCGGCGCGGGTGACCTCGACTCGGTGACGCGGGCACTCGACTCGGGCAGCGCGCCGGAGGCGACCCGGCGGGCCATCGCCGACGCCGTGCACGCGGTCTACCTTGGGGCGGCGTGCGCGGCGGCCCTGGCGTTCCTGGTGCTGCTGTTCCTCGCGCCCCGGAAGTTTCCGGTGCTGAAGGACTGAGCGCGTCCGTATCCTCGCGCCCATGGTGACCTTGGAGCCCTTACGGGCGGAACACGCGGACGCGTTGCTGGCCTTCGAGCGGGAGAACCGGGCGTACTTCGCCCGCACGGTGCCGGACCGCGGGGATGCCTTCTTCACGGCGACGGGGTTCGCCGCACGGCTTCGGGCGCTCCTCGACGAGCAGCACGCGCGCGTGTGCCGCTTCCACGTAGTCCTCGGGGAGGACGGCGAGCTGATCGGCCGGGTGAACCTGCTGGACCTGGTGGACGGGAGCGCCGAACTCGGCTACCGCGTCGGCGAACAGGCGGCCGGCCGGGGCGTGGCGACGGCAGCCGTGGCGCAGGTGTGCCGGCTGGCTGCCGCCGAATACGGCCTGACGTCCCTCACCGCGGTCACGACCCTGGACAACCCCGCTTCCATGAAGGTCCTGGCCCGCAGCGGCTTCATCCGGGTGGAGAACATCACGGTGAGCGGACGGCCGGGAGTCCGCTACGAGCGCCACCACCTCGACGCGGCCTCCGACAGCCCCTGCTACTAGACGAGTAGATCCGATGTGACGGTGGTCGCGGCCCGGCCGGAGCCTCATGAGCGCGCGACTGGAGAACTGGCCATACCGCTCCGTCCGGACGCCTCGTCGTCATGGTGTGGTGGTCTGCCGAGGCTATGAAGAGGAGGGGCTCATGACCGTCGAGCATCGATGGCTTTTGGACGAGACTCCCTGGCCCGAGCAGGCCACGCTGGTCTACGGCGAGATGGTGGAACTGGCGACGCCACACCCACCGATTCCGAAACTGGGCTGGCTTGGGCCGGATATCGTGGGTAACCGCGGTGTGATCGTCGCGTGTGTCATCGAGCAGGACGAGCGTGATGGCCACGTCGGACCGCTCTACGCGGTGGAGACCGAGGACGGCAGCCCCTGGAGGCTGCGGTCGGAGTTCCTGGTCTCCCGTGGAGGGCTTCATCCCGACATGCCGCCCCGCTATCGCAGCGACCTGCCCGAAGGAACTCGCGTCCGAATCCGCTTGGAGTCGGACACACTGGGCGCGACGACGGAAGCTGTCGGGGAAATCGCCGGGATTTGGTGGACGACGTCCTTGGAGCCGCCGAAGGGCTACATCGTCCAGGTTGGCGAGTACTCCCACTGCGTGACCCCGCAGCAGACCGAGGTCATCTGACTCGGCAGGAGCCTGCCTGCAATCACTGCCGAATGCCGTCAGTGGTCAAACGCGATCAGCGAGCGGGTGACGCGTTCACCGGTCTGGTGGTTGTGCCAGATCCCGGCAGTCATCGCCAGGACCCGCTGGGCCACCCGGATCGCGACGCCCTCGAGGTGACCGTCTCGGCACGACCGGTCGGCGGCGGATGGACCGTGCGGGCCGGCCAGGGACAGCGGGAGACACGCATACGCGTGCCGGCCGGAGGGAGGGCCGACGTCAACTTCACGACCCCCGCGGGGAGTTCGGTCCCGCGACGGACCGACCGGCGACCGGCCTTCCGGGCGACCGCCGACGATCACGCCGAAGTACCCGCGTCCGTGGCGCTGATCCACCGCGGTTGACGCACCGGGGAACCTCGAAAAGCCGAGTCACCGCGGGTAACACCCGAGGTCGGAAAGGTAAGCGCATACCGACCGATCAGTTTGCAGAAACCCTCGCGCAGGACCCCTACTCCGAAGTAGCGTGCGTGGCTCCCGCCCCCCACCTCCCTGCGGCCCGCCGCACCGGATCCCACCCGCGCAAGGAGAACCGGGATGTCCTACGACCCGTCCCCGTCCTACCCGTACCGGCCACCCCATCCACCCTCGTCCCACGATCCGTACACGTACGACACCTATCCCTGGGCACCGCAGGACGCTCCCGAGCCGGCCGGACGGCGCCCCCAACGCCACACCGCGCTCGGACACCACAGCGACCTGCGGGTATTGCGCAGCGCCTACCGCTGGCAGCGGCGCGTGGCCACGCTCACGGCACTCGGCTACTTCGTCCTGTTCCTGATCCTGTCGGCGTTCGCGCCCTCGTTCATGACGAGCACCGTCACCGACGGCCTGCCCACCGGCCTGCTGCTGGCGCTCGTCCAGGTTCCCGTGACCTGGCTCGCGGTCGCCCTGTACGAGCAGACGGCCCGCCGTCGCGTCGACCCGATCGCGGACCGGATACGCAGGCACGCCGAACTGGACGCGAAGCGGGAGGGAGCACGGTGAACACCGTCTTCAGCGGCAACGCCCAGGCGATGTCCCTCGTCGGCTTCTCCGCCGTCGCCACCATCACCCTGCTGCTGTGCGTGATGACCGGCCCGGACCGGGACGACCTGGACGAGTTCTACACCGGCTACAGCTCCCTGTCCCCCATGCGCAACGGCCTGGCGATCGCCGGTGACTACATCTCCGCCGCGACCGTCCTCGGCACCGGCGGGGTCATCGCCCTGTTCGGCTACGACGGGATCGTGCTGGCACTGAGCACGGCCCTGTCCCTGATGCTGCTGATGTTCCTGCTGGCCGAACCGTTGCGCAACGCGGGCCGGTTCACCATGGGCGACGCACTGACCCGCCGGATGCCGGGACGCGCCGTCCGTATCGCCGCCTGCGCGGTGACCCTGGCCGCACTGGTGCCGCTGATGCTCGTCCAGCTGGCGGGAACCGGGCAGTTGATGGCGTTCATCCTCGGCTTCTCCGGCGAGTCGCTGCAGACGGGCTGCATCATCGGCGTGGGCGCGCTGATGATCAGCTACGCGGCGATCGGCGGGATGAAGGGCACCGCCCTCATCCAGATCCTGAAGATCGTGATGCTGCTCGGCTCCGGCATGGTGGTCGCGATCCTGATCCTGAACCGGTTCGACTGGGACCCGGGAGCCCTGTTCGACGCGGCCGCCCGGAACAGCGGCGTCGGCTCGGCGTTCCTCTCCTCGGGCCTGCAGTTCGCGGGCGGCCCCAGCCCCGACCTGGACATGATCACCGCGCAGCTGACGGTGGTCCTCGGCGGTGGCGTCCTGCCGCACGTCACCATGCGCATGTACACGGCCTCCAGTGCCCGGCAGGTGCGGCGCTCGATGTCCTGGGCGGTGTCGGGTGTGGCCCTGTTCGTGCTGGTCATCACGGTCGTCGGCTTCGGCGCGACCGCGCTGATCGGGCGGAAGCTGATCGCGCAGGTCGACCCGCAGGGCAACACGGCGTATCTGCTGGGCTCGCAGGCCGCGTTCGGGCGGGACGTGTCGTCGGCGGAGACGTTCCTGTTCACCACCGTCACCACGGCGGTGTTCCTCACACTGCTCGCCTCCGTCGCCGGCATGATCCTGGCCTGCGCCAACTCCCTCGCGCACGACGTGTTCGCGGCCCGGGTGCAGGAGATGTCGCCGCGGCGCGAGATGACCGTGGCACGGCTGTCGGCCCTGGCCGTGGGCATCCCCGCGATCCTCCTGGCCACCCAGGTCCAGCACCGCAGCCTGCAACCGCTGGTCACGCTGTCCTTCTGCCTGGGCGCCTCGGCCATCGCGCCCGCGCTGGTCTACAGCCTCTTCTGGCGCCGCTATACGCGAACGGGCCTGCTCAGCACCCTCATCGGCGGCTCCCTGGCCGTCCTGGTGCTGATGCCGGGCACCAACCTGGTCTCGGGCTCACCCGTCTCGGCCTTCCCCGAAGCCGACTTCAACTGGTTCCCGTTCACCACCACGGGCCTGCTCTCGATACCCCTGGGCTTCGCCTGCGGCTGGCTGGGCACGATCGCCTCCGGCCGCCGGAAGTCGGAGGAGCAGCGCCACCAGTACGAGGCGGTGGAGGGCTGGATCCTGGCGGGCGCGGTACGCAGGGACAACTGAGGCGGAACCCCGGCCGCCGGCGCGTCACCCGGGACCGGCGACGGCGGCGACGGGCGGCAGCGGCGCCGACCGCGCGCCGAACGGCAGGTGTGCACCCGTCGGCGGTGTCACTCCGCCCACGGTGTCACTCCGCCGCCGCCCGTCCCGCCCACGCCGTAAGGCTGGTGTGGACGCGGTCGATGTGTGCGAGGGCGTCGTCTCGTTGCCCGGCGTGCATGCGGAGGAGCCGGTCCGTCTCCGCCTCCGCGGCGTCCGCGTGCTCCCGCGCCCGGGCGACCAGCTCCGCCGCACGGGCGTGAGCCTCTTCCTCCAGATCGCGGGCGGAGTCCTCGGCGGCGGCGAAGGTTCGCTCGGCCTCGGACAGTTCTGCCTCGGCGCGCGCCACCGCCTCGTCGTGGTGCGCGTCGAGGGCCGCTTCGCGGGCGGCCTCCTCCCGCTCCGTCTCCGCCCACCGCTCGGCGCGTTCCTTGTCCTGCTCGGCCAGCATCCCGGAGGTGCGCTGCCGCATCTCCCGCAAGGCGGCCAGGGCCTCGCCCCGCTCTTCCTGCGCCTCGCACCGGGCCGCGCCCAGAGTCTCGTCGGCCTCGGCGTGCGCGGCGAGCAGCCGCTGCCGGGCACGCTCGTCGGCGTCGGCGCGTACGGCCTCGGCATGCGCCCGAGCGGATTCGCGCACGCCGGCTGCGGACGCCCGCGCCCCGTCCACGAGTTGGCGCGCCTCTTCCCGCGCCCCCTCCCGTACGGCCGCGGCCTCCTGCTCGCCGAGTTCGAAGAGCCGGCGTGCCCGGTCGCCGAGCGTCTCGTAGTTCTGCGGGGCCAGCCGGGTCGCAACCTCGCGCAGCCGCGCCACTTCCTCGTCCATCCGCCGGGCGAGCACCGTCAGGCGGGCGGCTCTCTCCCAGGCCGCGTCCCGGTCCGCGGAGAGGGCCTCGGCGTACTCGTCGACCTGCTCGGAACGGTAGCCACGCCCCCGCACGGCCGTGAAGCCGTGCGGTGACGCCGTCGCGCCGCTCATCCGGACCCCTCTCCACCACAGTGACGTGAAGTCGCGTGAAGTCGCGTCAGAAATGGGATGATTCAGCGCACATCTTGGTGGATCAGACGGAAGTGTTCATAACGCGACACTCCGCTCGGAGCGCAGGGCCTCGCGGCCGGACGGGCGGCGATGGTCAGCCCCAGGTGGTGCCCGCGGGCTCCTGGATCGTCGTGTTGATGCGGTTGAACATGTTCGTGACCGCGACGGTGAGGATCAGCGCGGAGAGTTCCTTCTCGTCGAAGTGGTCGGCCACCTCGTCCCACAACACGTCGGGCACCGACTCGCCCGAGAGGTCGGAGAGCCGCGTCATCGCCTCCGTCAGCTTCAGAGCTGCGCGCTCGGCGTCCGAGAAGAAGGGCGCGTGCCGCCAGGCGGCGACGGCCGCGATGCGCTCCTCGCTCACCCCGGCCTTGCGGAGGTTGGCGACGTGCCCGTGCACGCACGCACCGCAGCCGTTGATCTGGCTGGCGCGCAGCCCGACGATCTCCGCCACGTCCTGTGCCAGGCCGCCCTCCCCGATCGCCTGGAAGAGGGTGCCGATGCCCTTCATCGCGCCGGAAAGGACGTACGCCGGGTTCGTCATCCGTGCCTGCATGATCTCTGCCTCCTGTGTCGGCGGTGCGTCGTGCGTCGCTGTCACTGCACTGACGGACCGGCGGAGGGAGGTGTGACAGCCCCGCGCGAAGAATCTTCGGCACGGGCATGAAAAGAGCCGGGCCCGGTCCTACGAGCGACCGAACCCGGCTCCTTGCGGCACCTCAGCGGCGACGGCTCACAGCAGTCCGTCCCACATCTGCTCCAGCAGCACCGACCACCAGCTCTCCGGCGAGCCCAGTGCCGCCGGGTCGAGCGCGGCCAGCTGGGCCTGGAAGTCGACGGTCCAGCGGCCCGCCTGCTCCTGGTTCAGCCCGAACCGCAGCCGCCACATCCGCCCGAGCAGCGCCAGGCAGCGGGCGAACTCCGGCAGCCCGGTGTTCACGAACTGCGGCGGCACGGGCGCCCCGCCCGGCCCCGCCTCCACCGGCACGGCGACGATGTTCGCCGTGCCGTACTGCACGCAGATCGCCTTGCCGAAGTCGCTGCCCATCACCAGATAGGAGCCCGCGTCCGAGGCCGGCTGCACACCGCGCTCGGCCGCCAGCTCCGCCAGCGTCGGAACCGGCCGCCCGGGCTGCGCCTGCGCCCAGAAGAACGGGCCCATGTCCATCGGCAGCCCGGCCGCCACCAGCGTGTGCGCCACCACCGGCGGCACACCCTGCCGCGACACGGCGGCCTGCTCGAACCGGAACACCCCCGGCCCGAACGCGGCCCCCAGTTCCTGCCCGATGGCCTCCGGCGGGATCGGCGGCACCGGCTGCACCGGCGGCAGCGGAGCGCGCACCGGAGCCGGACGCGCGGGGCCGTCCGCCACCTGGTGCAACTCGCCCTGGTGGGCCAGCAGCTGCTGCATGCCCTGCTGCCGGCTCGCGTGGTCGGTGCCGTACGGCGCGATGCTCGTGATGCGCGCCTGCGGCCACTGCTCCCGGATCATCCGCGCGCAGTACGCACCCGGCAGCTCGCACGACTCCAGCTCGGTGTGCAGCTCCAGCACCTGGTCCGGGGGCACGTTCATGGCCCGCAGCTCGTGGAAGATCTGCCACTCCGGGTGCGGAGTGCCCGGCGCCGAACGCCGGATCAGCTGCTGCTCGGACCCGTCCTGCGCGCGATAGCGCAGCACGGCCTGGTAGCCGGGGCCGACCGTCGGCTGCCCGGTGGGCTGCTGCGGATAGCCGTACGCCGGCGGCTGCCCGGGGACGGGCTGGCCCGGCGGCGGCATCGCGCCCGGAGGCATCGCGCCGGGCGGCATACCTGGAGGCACCGCCCCCGGCACCCCGCCGTGCGGCATGGGCGGCGGGCCACCAGGCCCGCCAGGTACTCCCGGTGCTCCCAGGGCTCCCGGCGCGGCGGGCGGCGCGCCGGGAGCCTGCGGCGGCGGAGGCACGCCGGGGCCACCCGCCGGCGGTGTGGCCAGCATGGTCTCCGCATGATGCACGGGGCCCGGGCCGCCAGGAACACCCGGAGCACCAGGGGCGCCGGGCGGCTGCGGCGCGCCAGGCAGATGATGGGCGCCGGGCGCTCCAGGAGGACCGGGCGGCTGCGGAGGCTGCGGCGCGCCCGGGCCCATCCGGCCGGGGTCGGCAAACATCGTGGCGGCATGGTGGACACCCCCCGGAGGCGTACCACCGGGGGCGCCGGGCGGCTGCGGCGCGCCGGGGGGACCAGGCGGCTGCGGCGCGCCGGGCGCATGCGGAGCCCCCGTCGGCTGTTGCGGAGGCAGCGGCGCACTCGGCCCCTGCGGAGAACCGGCCCCCGCAGAACCCCCGGGGCCACCGGGCACACCGGGACCTTCGGAACCAGGGCCTCCAGGCGTGCCGGGCGCTCCAGACGCTCCCGGAACTCCCGGCCCGTCAGGGCCGAGCGCCGACACAAGCTGCGTAGGCACGTAACCGCCCGCCGGAGTACCCGGAGCCCCGGGCCCCGACGGCGGGGGCGTGCTGCCCGGCCGCGCTCCCGGCGCACCGGGAGCACCCGGCGGAGGCGGCGTGGTCGGACCCGTGCCCCGCCCACGGCCCGGCGGCGGAGCCGCCTTGCTGGTCGCGGCGTCGGCGATGTCCCCGGCGTTGGGCGCGAGCGGCCGCTCCGGCACACCCGGACCGGCCGGGTCGGCGGGACCGGCGGCCCCGCCACCCGCCCCCCGCGGATAGCCGTACGGCTGCCCACCCGGCACCGGCGCAGGCGTACCGCCCTGCGGCACCCCACCGGGCGGCGTCCCCGGCACACCGGGCGCGGTGGCCGGACCCGAGGGGTAGCCGTAGCCCGGGCCACCCGCCGGGCCGGAGCCCGGGGCGTTCGGACCGTCCACCGCCGGCGTCACCGCGGTCGGCGGAAGCCGGCTGCCGCCCGACATCAGGGCCGTGTGCGCGTCGGGCGGCGTCGCGGGCGGCGGCGTGGCACCGTCGGCCTCGCTCAGCGGCGGCGCGAAGACCGTGGCGGGCAGCGATACCGAACGGTCGTCACCGGCATCTCCGTTGGTGTCCGTACCGGCCCAGGGCGTCGCTCCCTCCGGCACACCCGGCGCGGCGGAAGCACCCGGGCCGGCGGCCGAGCCGTCGCCCGCCTCCGGGTCACTCCCCCCGGCGGCCGGCCACGCCGTACCGCTCCCCGGCGCCACGGGAGCCCCCTGGGCGGGGGTCGCAGCGCCCCCGGCCGAGGCACCAGAAGTGGAACCGGAACCGGAAGCCGGCCCACCGGAAGAAGGCGGACCACCGGCGACACCGGCAGAGGCCGCGGGAGACGCAGGAACCGAAGGAGCCGCCGGAGCCGAACCCGTCTCACCGGCCCCCGCACCCCGCCGATCCGGAATCCCCAGCTTGTCCGCCGCATCCTGCAACCACTCCGGCGGAGTCAACAGGAAAGACGTCTGATTCAGATCCACCCGCGCGGCAGACGCCGCCGGTGCCGGCTCCTCCGCCGCGTCCGGACGGCCGTACTCCTCCTCGTACCGGCGGATCACCTCACCCACCGGCAGCCCGGGCCACAACGTCGCCTCACCGCTGTCCCGCGCGATCACCAGCCGCTGCGCACCACCGTCCGACCGCGGCCCGTCCGCCCGGTCCTCGGCCCACACCACGAACCCGAGATCGAACTCGCGCACCCGCACCTCACGATGCTGGTACGCCGGGAGATCCCCGTTGATCCACTCTTCCGCGCGCTCCTGCGCCTGCGCGAAGGTCACCATCGCCGACCTCACTCCCCCACGGCCGAGGACGACACCGCGCCCACCGGCACCACACGCGCGAACCCGCCGTCCACCATCAGGTTCGCCACCGTCTCCAACTCCGGCGGATTGCCCGCCAGCCGCGACAGGAAGACATCGAAGTCGTCCCCGCACGGCAGCAGCAGCCGCTCCACCCGCTCCGCAGGCGGCGTCGAGGGGTCCACGTCCCGCGCGTCGTCGTACGCGCAGAACCACACGGACCCGATGCGCTCGCCCTTCACCTTCACGGCCAGCAGCCCGCCCTGGACGAAAGCGACCCCCAGGTAGTCCTTGGTCAGATGGTCACGCAGACACTTGTTGACGTACACCAGGTCATTGACCGCGGCCTCGTCACGCACCGTGAAGAACGGCTGGTCCACCAGCAGCCCCAGCTCCGCGTCCAGCGCGGCACTCACCGGCGCACAGCCACCCGCCGCCTTCAGGAACGACCGGTACGCACCCGGCAGCCGATAGCCCAGCTCCTCCTCGACGCCCTGCACCTGCGACTCCGTCACCGCCACACCCGACTTCGGCAGCCCGAAGTGCGCCGGACGCGTCTCCTGCAACGGCCGCGTCCCCCGCTTGGAGTGGTCGACACCCGACGTCGCCACACCCCCGTGATGCCGCAGCAGCGCCTTCACCTCGACCGGCACCAGCTCCAGCCGCCGCGACCCCACCACGTGATGCCACGTCCAGCCGTGCGGCGTCGCCACCGCCGGCACCGTGTCCCACAACTCGTGCCCGGACGCCGACAACGCCATGTTCGCCGACACGTAGTCCGTCAGCCGCAACTCGTCGACGCCGAAACCCTCCGGCGGCTCCGCGATCTCCGCGGCCGCACGCGCGTAAGCCGAGAAGTCGGGGTAACCATGCTCATCGACCCGTACCCCTCTCGGGTGACGCGCCGCCCGGACCGGATCCGGGAAATGCACGACCTGCCCGGCGTAGGCCGCGTTCGGCGGCGCGGCTTGCTGCCCGAGCCGACCTGTCGTCATGGCGGTTGCCCCCTGCGGCACTCTGTACGACCCGTATTGCCCACCCTCGGCACACTACGACCCGTATCGACTGTCACGTCTTGTTTCTCGACTCCACTGCACCTCGGCGCACGTCACCGCACCTCACTGCACGCCCCGACCCCGCGGATCACCCTCCGGTTCACTGCATCGAACCCCGAACGGATCACCGCATCGCCCGCGGTGCCGACAGCCTATGCGGTACGACGACACCGGTCACCGGCGCCGGTCGGCACCCCCTCCGCTTCCGTGACCAGCCGTCACCCCACCGTGACGGCACCCCCCGCTCCGGGCGTGTCGCCGCGCCCCAGCTTCCGCACCAGCCACGGCATTTGGCAGTCTGTGACCCCCGGGGGGATGCACGGAGGGGAAGACGATCATGAACGCCACGCAGACGGGACCACACACCGGCCGGTCCGCCGACCCACGAAACGGCGACCCCAGAGGCGCAGCCCGCGACACCGGCCCCCTGGCCGGCGACCCACGAGCCACCGCCCCCCGCAGCGGTGACCCCCGCATCGGCTGGAGCACCACCGAAGCGGCCCCCACCCCCGCCCTCCGGCACCGCCGCGACGGCATCCTCCCCACCGTCGCCGCCGCCCTCTCCGTCCGCGGCGCCACCCTCACCGGCACCGCCGCCCGCGGCGACACACCCCCCACCCTGCACCCCCTCGTCCAGGACTTCCTCGACACCCTCACCAGCGCCCAACGCGACCGCTTCACCGGCCGCTGCGCCGAAACCATCCTCATCTCCCGCCACATCGCCGCCGCCGACACCGCCCGCAGCAAACGCGCCGCACGCAAACCCATGACCAACGGCGAGGCACGCAAAGCCCTCAAGCAGGCCAAACTCACCGCCCGACGCATCCGCGAGGACGGCGACCCCCTCCACGGCAGCTTCGCCACCCCCTGCCGCGCCTGCACCGCGCTCAGCGCCCACTTCGGGGTCCGCATAGTCGACCCGGCGTCCCAGAACGGCTGACGCCCACCCCCCCCCCCAGCACCACGGCAGCACGGCGCACCCTCACGCGCGCCATGACCTCGACGAGACGAAGGGCAGATGCACACCGACCGCACCTCCACCACCCGCTTCGCCGTACCCGTCGACGCCGCCCTGCGCGCCGCCGGCTGGCAACCCGGACGCTGGGACATCAAGCAAGCCGAAATCTGGGCCGACA
Source organism: Streptomyces qaidamensis (assembly GCF_001611795.1). Lineage (NCBI taxonomy): Bacteria > Bacillati > Actinomycetota > Actinomycetes > Kitasatosporales > Streptomycetaceae > Streptomyces > Streptomyces qaidamensis. The sequence goes on from NZ_CP015098.1 coordinate 3,755,050, forward strand.
CACTGCGCGACCACGCCTCACCCGCAGGCCACCGCCACACCGTCTTCCCCGCCGCCGTCGAAGCCTGGGCAGAATTCGGCGGACTCCACATCACCCCCACCGGCCCCGGCCGCCAAGTCGCCCCCGCCAACCTCCACCTCGACCCGCTGCACGGCCTCCACATGGCCCGCACCCTCGCCGACCTCGGCCGCGCCCTCGGCACCGACGTCTGCCCCCTCGGCGCCGAAACCGACAGCCAGGCCCTCCTCGCCATCGACACCGACGGCCGCGCCTACACCCTCGACCACACCGGCGACTGGTACCTCGGCCCCGACATCGACCACGCCCTGGCCACCCTCATCACCGGCACCGAACCCGCACGCCTCACCACAGACTGACCCAGGGCCCCCACCCGCAACGGGGCTACGACGCCGGAATCACCGCCGACACCCGGAAACCCCCCGCATCCGTCGGCCCCGACACGAACACCCCGCCCAACGCCGACACCCGCTCCTTCATCCCCACCAGCCCGTTCCCCCCGGACGGCAACCGCGCCGAGGACCCCGCCTCCTCCGGCGGCTCGTTCTCCACCTGCATCGCGATCTCCGACACCCGATGCGCCAACCGCACATACGTCTTCGCCCCGGCCGCGTGCTTGTGGACGTTCGTCAACGCCTCCTGCACCACCCGATACGCCGTCTGCTCCACCAAAGGCGCATACGACCGGACATCCCCCTCCACCGACAACGCCACCACCATCCCCGCGGCAGCCGACTGCCCCACCAGCTCCTCGATCTCCGCCAGACACGGCCCCTCGTCATCCGCCGCCCGCGAAGCCGCCGCCGCAGCAGCCACCCCCACCGCCACCAACGGCACCGACGCGGCACGCTCCCGCCGCCCCTCCCCACCGCTGCGCAGCACCCCGAGCATCTCCCGCAGCTCCGTCAGCGCCTGCCGCCCCATGTCCCCCACCAGCGCGGCATTCTTCACCGCCTTCTCCGGATCCTTCCGGGCCACCGCCTGCAGCGCCGCCGCATGCACCACCATCAGACTCACCCGATGCGCGACCACGTCGTGCATCTCCCGCGCGATCCGCGTCCGCTCCTCGTTCCGGGCCCACTCGGCCCGCTCCTCCGCCCGCTCCGCGAGCAACTGAAGCTCCCGCTCCAGACTGTCCGCCCGCTCCCGCAAACTCTCCATCAACCGCCGCCGCGCCCCCACATACAGCCCGAGCAGCACCGGAGGCGCCGTGAAGCCCAGCGACATCGTGATCGCTGCGAAGGGCACGAACCAGTCCCCTATGTCCAGGTCCCCCCGCGACATGTCCTGCCGCGTCTTCACGAACGTCACGATCAGCGTCCCCACCAGCGACATCCCCGCCAGCGACGCGATGATCCGCCGGGGCAGCTCGGCCGCGGCCAGCGTGTACAGACCGACGACGCCCATCAGGAAGCCCATCTCGGCGGGCGTGATGGCGATCGACACCAGCACGACCGCGATCGGCCACCGCCGCCGCACCACCAGCACGGAACCGGCCAGCAACCCGAACACGACCCCCGCCGCCACCGGGATCCCCGCCTCCCGGGCGAACGGGATCCCCTCCAGCGCGCACTCCACCGCGGACACCACGGCCAGGCTCACATCGAACACGGCACTACGCCGCCTGGCCCACCACCAAGGCCCTCCCCGGGCCGTCACATGCTCTTCCCCCGTCGCGGTCATGCCTCCCAGCCTAAAGGCGCCCCCCGCGGGTTTTCCGGCGCATTTCCCGGACTGACCTACACCACACAGGGTGACCGTTCGGCTGCGAAACCACCCGATATCCCTCGAACTGCTGAATCGCTCACCGTTCGACCCTGGAACCCGTCATTCCGCCCGGACGGTATGCGTATGACACATGCACCCGGCAAGTACGCGGACTTCGAGCGACTACGGGAGAGGGCGGTGGCGCTACGCCGGCAGGGCCTCAGCCTCCGCCAGATCCGCGACGAGCTGAAGATCTTCAACAACGACATCCTCAACCAACTGGTCAAGGGCGAACCGCCCCCGGCCTGGACGAAGCGCCCCCGGGCGAAGGACGACCTCAGGGAGAGGGCGAGGGAGCTTCGTCTCCAGGGCTGGACGTACGACCAGATCCAGGTGGAGCTGGGGTGCTCCAAGAGTTCGATCTCGTTGTGGGTGCGGGATCTGCCGAAGCCGGAGCGTCGCGACCCGACGGAGCAAGCGAAGCTGGCCGCACGAAAGCGATGGGAGCACGAACTAGCGGTACGGGAGGACGCGCGACAGCGGACCAAGCGAAGGGCCGCTGAAGAGGTCGGCCAACTGTCGGAGCGTGAACTCTTCCTGCTGGGGGTCGGCCTGTACTGGGCCGAGGGGACCAAGGACAAACCCCATGCGCGGCGCGAGCGAGTCACGTTCGTCAACAGCGACCCGAACATGATTCGCGTGTTCCTCGCCTGGCTCGACCTGCTCGAAGTCGATCGCTCCCACATCACTTACCGAGTGATGATCCACGAGTCGGCTGACATCGAGGCGGCCGAGACGTATTGGGCAGAGATCACAGAGGCGCACCGTGACTCCTTCGGCAAGACGACAGTGAAGCGGCACAACCCGAAGACGGTGCGCAAGAACACCGGTGATGAGTACCGGGGATGCCTAGTACTCACGGTGCAACGTAGCGCGGAGCTGTATCGGCGCATCGAGGGCTGGTGGAGCGGCATCGTGGCCCATGCCGAAGCACGTCTCCGGTAAGGTCTGAGGCGCTGTCCCCCGTGGTGTAACTGGCAGCACACTAGATTTTGGATCTAGCAGGACAAGGTTCGAATCCTTGCGGGGGAGCCCATAGAACCGTTCACCTCAGTTCGGGTCCTGACCCACAACCCATCGGTCAGGACCCGCACCCATGCCCCCCACAAAACCCCCCGGTATCCTGCGGATGTCACCCCACCCCATCCACAGCCGAAGGGCATCCCGTGAGCGCCAACCGCCCGGCAGCCGTCGTCGTTCTCGCAGCGGGTGAGGGCACCCGTATGAAGTCGGCCACACCCAAGGTCCTGCACGAGCTCTGCGGCCGCAGTCTCGTGGGGCATGTGCTCGCCGCCGCCGGCGAGCTGAACCCCGAGCACCTGGTCGTCGTGGTCGGCCACGCCCGTGAGAAGGTCACCGCGCATCTCGGTGAGATCGCGCCCGACGTCCGTACCGCCGTGCAGGCGGAGCAGAACGGTACGGGGCACGCCGTGCGGATGGGCCTGGAGGAGCTGGGCGGGGCCGTCGACGGGACCGTCGTGGTCGTGTGCGGGGACACTCCCCTGCTCACCGGCGCCACCTTGCGGGCCCTCGCCGAAACGCACTCCGCGGACGGCAACGCGGTCACCGTGCTGACCGCCGAGATGCCGGACGCGACGGGGTACGGGCGGATCGTGCGGGACGACGCCACGGGTGCCGTCACCGCCATCGTGGAGCACAAGGACGCCACCGACGCGCAGCGGTCGATCCGTGAGATCAACTCGGGTGTGTTCGCGTTCGACGGGCAGCTGCTGTCGGACGCGCTGAAGAAGGTGCGGACGGACAACAGCCAGGGCGAGGAGTACCTGACCGACGTGCTCGGCATCCTGCGCGAGGCCGGGCACCGGGTCGGGGCGTCCGGGGCCGGCGACCACCGTGAGATCGCCGGGATCAACAATCGTGTACAGCTCTCCGAGGCCCGCCGGATCCTGAACGACCGGTTGCTGACGGAGGCGATGCTCGCGGGTGTGACCGTCATCGATCCCGCGACGACCTTCGTCGACGTCACGGTCACGTTCGAGCAGGACGCCGTCGTTCACCCGGGCACCCAGCTGCTCGGGGTGACGCATCTGGCGGCGGGTGCGGAGGTCGGGCCCAACTGCCGGCTGACCGACACGCGTGTGGGTGCGGGTGCGCGGGTGGACAACACCGTGGCCGTCGGCGCGGAGGTCGGTCCGGAGGCGACCGTGGGGCCGTACGCGTATCTGCGTCCGGGGACGCGGCTCGGTGCGAAGGGCAAGATCGGTACGTACGTGGAGACGAAGAACGCGTCGATCGGGGACGGGACGAAGGTGCCGCACCTGTCGTACGTGGGTGACGCGACGATCGGTGAGCAGACCAACATCGGTGCGGCGAGCGTGTTCGTGAACTACGACGGGCAGGACAAGCACCACACGACGATCGGTTCGCACTGCCGGACGGGCTCGGACAACATGTTTGTGGCGCCTGTCACGGTGGGGGACGGTGCGTATACCGCTGCGGGGTCTGTGATCACGAAGGATGTGCCGCCCGGTTCGCTGGCCGTGGCCCGTGGTCAGCAGCGGAATATCGAGGGTTGGGTGGCTCGTAAGCGTCCGGGGAGTGCGGCCGCGAAGGCGGCGGAGGCGGCTTCCCGGGAGTCGGCCGGCGAGGGCTGACCGGAAACCGATGCCTCAAACACGGCGTACGGTGATAAGTGCACACCCGCACCCCCACCAGCTGAGACGGCCTCCGGCAAGCCGGCTGCGAGGTCTCTCGCCACCCAGCTGCGACACCTCTGAGGAGACAGTGCTGTGACCGGGATCAAGACGACCGGCGAGAAGAAGTTGATGTTCTTCTCCGGCCGCGCCCACCCCGAGCTTGCGGAGGAGGTCGCCCAGCAGTTGGGTGTCGGGGTTGTCCCGACGAAGGCCTTCGACTTCGCCAACGGTGAGATCTATGTGCGTTATCAGGAGTCGGCGCGTGGCGCGGACTGCTTCTTGATCCAGAGCCACACGGCTCCGATCAACAAGTGGATCATGGAGCAGTTGATCATGATCGACGCGCTGAAGCGTGCGTCGGCCCGCTCCATCACGGTCATCGTGCCGTTCTACGGTTACGCGCGGCAGGACAAGAAGCACCGTGGGCGTGAACCGATTTCGGCGCGTCTGATCGCGGACATGATGAAGACCGCGGGTGCGGACCGGATCCTGACCGTGGATCTGCACACGGACCAGATCCAGGGTTTCTTCGACGGTCCGGTGGATCACCTGTTCGCACTGCCGCTGCTGGCGGACTACGTGGGCCGGAAGGTGAGCCGGGAGAAGCTGACGGTCGTGTCGCCGGACGCGGGCCGGGTGCGGGTGGCGGACCGCTGGTGCGACCGGCTGGGTGCGCCGCTGGCGATCGTGCACAAGCGGCGTGACAAGGATGTGGCGAACCAGGTCACCGTCCACGAGGTCGTGGGTGAGGTGAAGGGGCGCGTGTGTGTCCTGGTGGACGACATGATCGACACGGGTGGGACGATCTGTGCCGCGGCGGACGCGCTGTTCGCGCACGGTGCGGAGGACGTGATCGTGACGGCGACGCACGGTGTGCTGTCGGGCCCCGCGAGCGATCGCCTGAAGAACTCGCGGGTGAGTGAGTTCGTGTTCACGAACACGCTGCCGACGCCGGGTGAGCTGAGCGCGGACCTGGACAAGATCTCGGTGCTGTCGATCGCGCCGACGATCGCGAATGCGGTGCGTGAGGTGTTCGAGGACGGTTCGGTGACGAGCCTGTTCGACGACCAGTAAGAACCCCTGGTCGGGCTTGTGTAGATCGTTTTGGGTGCGGCCTCCCTTTCCGAGTAGACTGCTGAAGTTGCTCGGCGAGGGAGGCCGTTTCCGTTTCGGGATGCGGTTGTCCGTTATCGACGCGCTCTTCGTAGCAGGCCGTTCGTGGCCGGGTGACCACGTTGGTTTCTGACTTCGAGGAGTGACTATGTCCGAGGTGAAGATCTCCGCCGCGACGCGCACCGAGTTCGGCAAGGGTGCCGCGCGCCGTATCCGTCGTGAAGACAAGGTTCCGGGTGTCCTGTACGGGCACGGTTCGGACCCGCTGCACCTGACCCTGCCGGGTCACGACCTGCTGATGGCGCTGCGTACGCCGAACGTGCTGATCGCGCTGGACATCGACGGCAAGGCGAACGAGCTGGCGATTCCGAAGTCGGTGCAGCGTGACCCGCTGAAGGGCTTCCTGGAGCACGTGGACCTGCTGCTGGTGAAGCGCGGCGAGCAGGTCAACGTCGACGTCTACGTCCACACCGAGGGTGAGCTGGCCCCGGGTGCCTTCCTGCTGGAGCACGTGCTGAACGCGCTGCCGGTCGAGGCCGAGGCGACGCACATCCCGGAGTCCGTGACCGTCTCCATCGAGGGTCTGGCGGCCGGTGACTCCATCCTCGCCAAGGACATCACGCTGCCGAAGGGCACGACCCTGGCCGTCGAGGAGGACACCGTCGTCCTTCAGGTCCTGGCCGCGCAGGCCGAGGAGGCCGCGGAGGGCGAGGAGGCCGCTGAGGACGGGGCCGCCGAGGCCTGATCCTCTGCGTCGTCGTTTGTCGGCCGCTGTTCCCGTGCGGGGCAGCGGCCGACGCGTATGAAGGAGACATGGACGTGACGACCGATGCGGCCGCTCCCTGGTTGATCGTGGGGCTGGGCAATCCGGGGCCGGAGTACGCGGGGAACCGGCACAACGTGGGTTTCATGGTGGCCGATCTGCTGGCGGACCGGGCCGGGGGGAGGTTCAAGCGGGCCGGGCGGGCGCAGGCGCAGGTAGTGGAGGGCCGGATCGGGCCGCCGGGGCCGTCGAACCGGCGGGTGGTTCTGGCGAAGCCGATGTCGTTCATGAATCTGTCGGGTGGGCCGGTGAACGCGCTGCGGGATTTCTACAAGGTGCCGGTGGCTCATGTGGTGGCGATTCATGATGAGTTGGACATCGATTACGGGGTGTTGCGGCTGAAGCTCGGTGGTGGCGACAACGGGCACAACGGGTTGAAGTCGATGACGAAGGCGTTCGGGTCGGATTATCACCGGGTGCGGTTCGGGATCGGGCGGCCGCCGGGGCGGATGCCGGTGGCGGATTTCGTGCTGAAGGATTTTTCGTCGGCGGAGCGCAAGGAGCTGGACTACTTCGTGGACCGGGCGGCGGATGCGGTGGAGTCGTTGGTGATCGATGGGTTGGAGCGGGCGCAAAGCACGTACAACTCCTGACTTGTCCCCCGGCGAGGTTGACGGGTCGTTCAGGCATGGCCAATGATCCCGGCCATGCCTGCCCATGCCGCGTCTTCGTCCCCGGCCTCGGCCGTCGTGTTGCGGTTCGGGCGGTTCGCGGCGATGGGTACGGTCGCGGTGCTGATCCTGATCGCGGGTGTGTGGGCGTCGTGGGGTACGGCGCAGCACGTGATGCTGACGAAGGGCCGGGAGCGGGGCACGGTCGAGGTGGCGCGGTGTGGGCCGGACACGTGCTGGGGGCGGTTCACGCCGTTGTCGGAGGGGTCGCAGCCGCGGTCGCGGGTGGTGCTGGAGAAGTCGGTCGCGGTGGAGAAGGGCCGGACCTACACGGTGGTCGTGAAGCCCGGCGGTGACGACGCGGTGCGTTCGGGCCCGGCGGGGGTGTTGTACGCGTGGGTTCCGCTGGGTGGTGCGCTGTTGCTGGCGTCGGTCGTGGTGGCGGGTGGTCTGTTGCGGACGCGGGCGGCGTGGGTGCTGGCGTTGTCGGGGGTGGCGTTGCTGACGGCGGCGTTCGTAGCCGTTTGAGGGGTTGGGTCGTTCTCTTCTTCGTGGTGGGGCGAGCGTTGTGTGTTCGTGATTGACGTGTCGGCGGACGAGGCTGGAAGCTGAGCCGCCCCCTCCACATCTTCCCGCTCACTTCTCGAAGATGGACTACCTCCCCATGCGAACCCTCTCGCGTTTCGGCGCTGTGTGCGCCGCCGCTTCCGCGGTCCTTCTGATCGCTCCGGCCGCTCAGGCCAGTCCTCCCGGTGACAACGGGACGGTGAAGATCCATGACGCCTCGACGGGCGAGGAGCTGCGCCGTAACGAGCCGCATGTGTGCACGTTCTACCTGGATGCCTTCGGTTTCGACGGTGGTCAGGAGGTCGACTGGCACATCGATGCGATCCCTCCGAGTGAGAACAAGGGGGAGACGGTGAAGTCCGGTGCGCTGACGCTGGACGCCGAGGGTCACGGCCGCAGTGGGGACCTGTCGCTGCCCGACGGGCACTACAAGCTGTTCTGGAACTTCGAGGGCGAGAAGGGCTCGGCCAAGCACAAGGTGTTCTGGACGGACTGTGAGGACGAGCAGGAGCCGGGTGGTGCGACGCCGTCCGGGTCGGCTTCGCCGTCGTCCTCGTCGGGGGCGTCCGAGGCGCCGTCGGGTGAGCCGGACGGGTCGGCGTCGCCGAGTTCGTCGGTGGGCGGGGGTGGGCCGGCGTCCGCGTCGCCGTCCCCGCAGGGCGGTACGGACGGTGACCTTGCCGAGACGGGCAATGGGGCCCCGGTGGGTGTGCTGTCGGGTGTCGCGGCGGCGCTGTTGGCGGCGGGCGGTTTCCTGGTGGTCCGGCGCCGGCGGGCCGGCCGCGGCTGACGTACGGCACGACCGTGCCCCCGGACCTGAGCGAGGTCCGGGGGCACGGTCGTGTGCGGGGCCGGTTCAGCCGGTGTTGCGCAGGCCGGCTGCCACGCCGTTGACGGTGAGGAGCAGGGCGCGGGCGAGGAGCGGGTCGGGCTGTTCGCCGGCGGCGACCGCGTCGCGCTGCCGCTTGAGCAGGGCGACCTGGAGGTAGGAGATGGGGTCGAGGTAGGCGTCGCGGATGGTGAAGGTCTGCTTCAGGACGGGTGCGGCGTCGAGGAGTTCGGTTTCGCCGGTGACGCGCAGGACTTCGCGGATGGTCAGTTCGTGTTCGGCCTTGATGGTGTCGAAGACGTGCTTGAGCTCGTCGGGGACGAGGGTGTCGACGTAGTGCTGGGCGATCCGCAGGTCGGTCTTGGCCAGGGTCATCTCGACGTTGGAGATGAAGTTGCGGAAGAAGTGCCACTGCTGGTGCATCTCGTCGAGCACGGTGTCGAGGCCGGCTTCGCGCAGGGCCTTGAGGCCGGAGCCGACGCCGAACCAGCCGGGGACGATCTGCCGGGACTGGGTCCAGCCGAACACCCAGGGGATGGCGCGCAGTCCGTCGAGCGAGACGCCGGAGCCGGGGCGTCGGGAGGGCCGGGAGCCCAGGTGCAGGTCGGCGAGCTGGTCCACCGGCGTCGATGCGAGGAAGTACGTCGGCAGGTCGGGGTCCTCGACGAGGCGTCGGTAGGCGGCGTGGGCGGCGTCGGAGACGACGTCCATCGCGGCGTCCCAGCGGGCGAGGGCCTCGTCCGACTGGCGGGGGGCGGTGTGCAGGGCGGAGGCCTGGAGGGTGGCCGCGACGGTGAGTTCGAGGTTCTCCCGGGCCAGGGACGGGATGAGGTACTTGTCGGAGATGACCTCGCCCTGCTCGGTGACCTTGATCTCGCCTTCGAGGGTGCCCCAGGGCTGGGCGAGGATGGCGTCGTGGGTGGGGCCGCCGCCGCGGCCGACGGTGCCGCCGCGGCCGTGGAAGAGGCGCAGGCGTACGCCGTAGCGGTGGGCGACGTCGCGCAGGCGGCGCTGGGCGCGGTGGATCTCCCACTGGCTGGTGGTGATGCCGCCGAACTTGGAGGAGTCGGAGTAGCCGAGCATGACCTCCTGGACGTCGCCCCGGAGCGCGACGAGGCGCCGGTAGGACGGGTCGGAGAGCATGTCTTCGAGGATGGTGTCGGCGGCCTTGAGCTCGTCCGTCGTCTCCAGCAGCGGGACGATGCCGATCTTGGCCCAGCCGGCGTGGAGGTCGATGAGGCCGGCTTCGCGGGCGAGGACGGCGGCGGCGAAGACGTCGTCGGCGCCCTGGCACATGGAGATGATGTAGGACTCGATGACCTCGGGTCCGAAAACCTCCAGGGCGCGCTTGACGGTGCCGAAGACGCCGAAGGTCTTCTCGCCGGGCGCGTCGACGGGGGCCGGGGTGGGGGCGAGGGGCCTTCTGGACCTGAGCTCCTTGGCGAGGAGCTTGGCGCGGTAGTCGCGGGGCATGTCGGCGTAGCGCCAGGATTCCTCGCCGAGCCGGTCGAAGAGCTGGCCGAGGGCGTGGTGGTGGGCGTCGGCGTGTTCGCGGACGTCCATGGTGGCGAGCTGGAGGCCGAAGGCGGCGAGGGTGCGGATGGTGCGGGCGAGGCGGCCGTCGGCGAAGAGGCCGCCGCGGTGCTCGCGCAGGGAGCGCTGGATGATCCGCAGGTCGTCGAGGAGTTCGCTGGTGCCGAGGTAGTCGCGGCCGTCGCGGTGGGGGGTGCCCTTGGCGAGGCGCTTCTTGGTGTTCTCCAGCTTCTGCCGGATGCAGGTGGCCTTGAGCCGGTAGGGCTCTTCGGCGTTGAGGCGCTTGTAGCGGGGGCTGATCTCGGGGAGGTTCTCCAGGTCGGCCTGGAGGGAGGTCAGCAGTTCCTCGGTGGCGCCGGCGTAGCGGATGGAGTTGGAGAGGAAGCCGCGGAGTTCGTCGATGGTCTCCAGGGCGTCGTTGATGCCGTGCTCGTGCTGGAGGATCAGGACGTCCCAGGTGACCTGGGGGGTGACGTTGGGGTTGCCGTCGCGGTCGCCGCCGATCCAGGTGCCGAAGGTGAGGGGGCGGGTGTCGTCGGGGAGCTTGACACCGGCGCGCTCCAGTTCGGCGGTGAGGTCCTCCAGGACGTCGCCGACGGCGTTGGCGTGCAGCTCGTCGAGGTAGTAGATGGCGTTGCGGGCCTCGTCGGCGGGCTCGGGGCGGACCACGCGCAGTTCGTCGGTCTGCCAGACGAGGTCGATGTTCTCGGCGAGGCGGGTGTCCAGGCGGCGGCGGTCGGATGCGATGACCGGGGTCTCCAGGAGCGCGGCGATGCGCCGGAGCTTGTTGAGGACGGAGCGGCGGGCGGCCTCGGTGGGGTGGGCCGTGAAGACGGGACGGACGTTGAGGTTGGCGACCGTCTCGCGCAGGTGCTCGGGGTCGGCGTCCTTGAGCCGGTCGGCCGTACGGGCGAGGAGTCCGCCCTCGGCGGCGCGGCGGGCGCGCAGCTCGCGGCCGCGGTGGACCTGCTCGGTGACGTTGGCGAGGTGGAAGTAGGTGGAGAAGGCGCGGACCAGCTTGGCCGCGGTGTCGAGTTCGGTGCCGCGCAGCAGCTCGGCGGCGGCCTCGCCGTCCTCTCGGGTGAGGCGGCGGACCTTTTCGACGAGTTCCAGCAGCTCGGGGCCCTCTTGGCGGACGAGGGTCTCGCCGAGGAGGTCGCCCAAACGGCGGATGTCGGCACGCAGCTCACTGCTCGTCGTCGTGGTCTGGTCGTCGGCACTGCTCACAGGTGCGGCTCCTTGCAGTGTTGAAGCTCGTCTGGGAGGGGAACCCGGACGGCGTCTCGCGCGGCGGGGCGCCGCATACGGTCCGGACATCCGGGAGGAAATCAGAGCGGACCGCGCTGTCCGACCGACTCCAGGATAGGTGTCGGCCGTGACGCGCAGGCTCGTGGGCTCTTGCCGCCGGGCGACGCACTGCCATACTTACGATGCCGTAGGTTACGGACCCGTAGGAAGCACGTCACGGTTCCCGTGCTCCGGCCACTCCCTCTCCATCCACATACCCCCCAGGGGACGCGTATGACCAGTAGCTCCGACGTGATCGACACCGCCTCTGAGGCGCCCGGTCAGGCCACCGACGCCGCATCCGCCACGCTGGGCGGCGAGAAGAAGCGGTCCATCGAGCAGATCGCCCTGCTCCTCTTCATCACCGTCCCGTTCGTCGCGCTGCTGGCGGCGGTTCCGCTGGCGTGGGGATGGGGGGTGAGCTGGCTGGACCTCGGTCTGCTGGTCTTCTTCTACTACCTCGGGTGTCACGGCATCACGATCGGCTTCCACCGTCACTTCACCCATGGGTCCTTCAAGGCCAAGCGGCCGCTGAAGATCGCGCTGGCGATCGCGGGGTCGATGGCGGTCGAGGGTCCGCTGGTGCGCTGGGTGGCCGATCACCGCAAGCACCACAAGTTCTCCGACGCGGAGGGTGACCCGCATTCGCCGTGGCGGTTCGGGGAGACCCTCCCGGCGCTGATGAAGGGCCTGTGGTGGGCACACATCGGATGGATGTTCGACGAGGAGCAGACGTCGCAGGAGAAGTACGCGCCGGACCTGATCAAGGACAAGACGCTCCGGAACATCTCCCGCCAGTTCGCGCTGTGGACGGTGGTGTCGCTGGCGCTGCCGCCGCTGATCGGCGGTCTGGTCACGATGTCCTGGTGGGGCGCGTTCACCGGGTTCTTCTGGGGTTCGCTCGTCCGGGTGGCCCTGCTGCACCATGTGACCTGGTCGATCAACTCGATCTGCCACGCGGTGGGCAAGCGGCCCTTCAAGTCGCGTGACCGTTCGGGCAACGTGTGGTGGCTGGCGGTCCTGTCCTGCGGTGAGTCCTGGCACAACCTGCACCACGCCGACCCGACCTCGGCGCGGCACGGCGTGATGCGCGGCCAGCTGGATTCGTCCGCCCGGCTGATCCGCTGGTTCGAGATGGCGGGTTGGGCGTACGACGTGCGCTGGCCGTCACGCTCCCGTATCGATTCGCGCCGTAACACCGGGGAAGGCGGCTCCCCGCGCGGGAAGGAGCCCGTCGAGGCGGCATGATGGTCGCTGTGGCGACCGACTCGAGCAGCACCCCAGGCAATGACAAGCCGCGGCGAGCGCGTCGCACCCGGATGACCGGTGCCGAGCGCCGTCAGCAGCTGCTGGAGATCGGTCGCACGCTCTTCGCTGCGAAGGGGTTCGAGGGCACGTCGGTGGAGGAGATCGCGGCGAAGGCCGGGGTCTCGAAGCCGGTGGTGTACGAGCACTTCGGCGGCAAGGAAGGACTGTACGCGGTCGTCGTGGACCGTGAGATGCGGCGTCTGCTGGACATGGTGACCAGCTCGCTCACGGCCGGTCACCCTCGCGAACTGTGCGAACAGGCGGCGTTCGCCCTGCTGGACTACATCGAGGAGTACACGGACGGGTTCCGCATCCTGGTCCGTGACTCCCCCATCCCCCAGTCGACGGGTTCCTTCGCCTCGCTGATCTCGGACATCGCCACCCAGGTGGAGGACATCCTGGGCCGCGAGTTCAAGAGCCGCGGCTTCGACCCCAAGCTGGCGCCGCTGTACGCCCAGGCCCTGGTCGGCATGGTCGCCCTGACCGGCCAGTGGTGGCTGGACGTGCGCAGGCCGAAGAAGGCCGAGGTGGCCGCGCACCTGGTGAACCTGGCGTGGCACGGCTTGGACGGGATAGAGGCCAAGCCGCACCTGATAGGGCGCCGCAAGGCCTGATCCGGGACGATGGCGCACCGTCCCGGCCGACGTGACCGGGGCGGTGATCAGTCCTGCCTGCGGGCGACGGCGAACACCCGGCGGAACGGGAACGGTGTGCCGTGCGGGCCGGCCGGATACGCCTCGCACAGGGCCGCCCGGTACTCGGCGACGAAGGCCTCCCGCGCCTCGGGCTCGTCGGCGAGGGCGGTCAGCACGGGCCGCAGTCCGGTCCCCTTCACCCAGTCGAGCACCGGGTCCTCGCCCTGGAGCAGATGGATGTACGTCGTCTCCCACACGTCGGCCGCGCAGCCGAGGGGCGTCAGCCGCTCCAGGTAGGCCCCGGGATCGAGGACGGCGTCGGCGTGGCGCAGGATGCCGTCGAGCCGGTCCCGCCAGCGCGGGGAGGCGGCGAGTTCGCGCATGAGCCGGTGGCTGGGGGCGTCGAAGTTGCCCGGCACCTGGAAGGCGAGGGTGCCGCCCGGCTTCAGCCCGGCCGTCCAGTCGGCGAACCGTTCGGCGTGCCCGGGCACCCACTGCAGCGTGGCGTTGCTGACGATCAGGTCGAACGGCTCGCCCGGCGTCCACGTCCGTACGTCGGCGTGGCCGAAGTCGAGACGCCCGCCGCCCGAGGTCGGCCCCTCGTGATCGACGTGGGCCTTGTCGAGCATCTCGGGCGAGTTGTCGTAGCCGGTGATCAGGGCGGTGGGCCAGCGGGCGGCGAGCAGTGCGGTGACGTTGCCGGGGCCGCAGCCGAGGTCGGCGATGCGGGGACGGTCTGCGGGCGGCTGCGTGGGCAGGTCGGGGACGCGGGCGAGGAGGTCGGCGAAGGGGCGCGCGCGGTGGCCGACGTGCCGGAGGTACTGGGCGGGGTCCCAGGCGGGGACGGCTGCGGGCATGGGTCCTCCTGGTGTCCTGGTGGTGCCGTACGGGACGCACACCCAGCGTGATCGAGAATCTATCTCGATGTCAAGAAACTAGACATCAAGAGACTCTACGTCGACACAACCACTACACTGATCGTCATGGAGGACGAGGTCGATCGGCTGGTCGCAGCGTGGCGCCGGGAGCGCCCGGACCTCGACGTGGAACCGCTCGAGGTACTCAGCCGTGTGAGCAGACTGGCCCGCCATCTGGACCGGGCCCGGCGGCTGGCGTTCTCGGAGCACAACCTGGAGCCGTGGGAGTTCGACGTCCTGACGGCCCTGCGCCGCGCGGGCACGCCGTACCAGCTCTCGCCGGGACAGCTCCTCACCCAGACCCTGGTCACCTCGGGCACGATGACGAACCGCATCGACCGCCTGGCCAAGAAAGGCCTGGTGGAGCGGCTCCCCGACCCCAGTGACCGCCGCGGCGTCCTGGTCCGGCTGACGGACGAGGGACGGGACCGCGCGGACCAGGCCCTGGCGGGTCTGCTGGCCCAGGAGCGGGCGATCCTCGCGGAGCTCTCCCGAGCCCAGCGCGGCGAACTGGCGGGGCTGCTACGCCAGCTGACCGCCCCGTTCGACAACATCCCCGGCTAGGTCCACGGGCCCGACCCCGGCCCGCCGCGCCAGCGCGACCGCGGCGAGGGTGGAGTGGACGCCGAGCTTGCCGAGGACGTTCTGCATATGGGTCCGTACGGTGTGCGGCGACAGGTACAAGCGCTCGGCGACCGCCTTGCGCCCCAGCCCCGCCACCATGCACCGCAGCACTTCCCGCTCACGCGGAGTGAGGGACTCGACGAGCCGCTCGCTCTCGGTGCGGTGCTTGCGGGCCGCGGTGAGCTCCCGCAGTACGCCCGTCAGCAGGGCGGGAGGCAGATGGGTCTCCTCCCGCAGCACGCCCCGGATGACCGTGAGCAGCCGGGACAGCGAGCAGTCCTTGGCGACCCACCCCGAGGCACCGGCCTGCAGGGCGAGCGCGGCCCGCCGCGGATCGTCCTTCTCCGCGAGCACGACGATCCGTACGTTCGGCTGCGCCGAGCGCACTCCTGTGACCAGGGAGATCCCGTCGACGAGCCCGTCCTCGTTGCCCTCCTGCACGGGGACGGCCGGGCGGGCGCCCGGCACCTTGCCGCCCAGATCGGCGTCCACGAGCAGCACGTCGAACCGCCGCCCCTCGGCGACCGCGCGCTCCAGGCTGCGCAGCGCGGCCGGACCGCTGCCGGCCGCCGAGACGTCGACGTCGGGCTCGGCTGCCAGAGCCGCCGCGAGTGACTCCGCGAAGATGCGATGGTCGTCGACGACCAACACTCGGATGCGAACCACGAAACCCCCTTCCCCGAGCTCCCGAAGAGCAGGGGCTACCCCATCACCGGAGGATGACACCGCGCGGGTACGACGCCGGAGTGTCCGGATCTGCCGCGCCGACCGTCGGTCGTTGCCGCAGCAGCCTGTTCGGGTCGCCGCAGCCGCACGGCCGCCGCCGTGCAGTAACCGCTACCCCACCCCGGGCGTCGTACCCGGCTGTCTCGCCCCCTGATCGGCACCGGCCCCCACCGGTGCTGTTCATCAGAGTACGGACGGGGGCCCGGAGCGGAAGGTTATTTGCAGAACTGACTGTCCGACGCGTTTATGGTGTGCCGCATGTTCCGTCTTGAGACAGAAGTCGACAAGGCCCGACGTGATCTGCTCCGCACACGCCTGCGGGAGACGAACACGGCCGCCTCTCCGGTCCTGCGCGCTCTGCGCGGGACTCCGGACGAAAGGGACGCCCCCTTGCATGTGTGGGCTGTGAACGACGGCGACGACGATCTCGCCGGCGGCCTGGTCGGCCACACCTGGGCGACCTGGCTCCACGTGACGTACCTCTGGGTCGCCGAACGCCATCGCGGCAGGGGCCTGGGTGCGCGGTTGCTCGCGCAGGCGGAACACATCGCGACAACGTCCCGCGGCTGCCGCGCGGCCCGCCTGGAAACCTGGGACTTCCAGGCCCCGAGGTTCTACGAGAAGCAGGGGTACGAGGTGGTGAGCGTGATCCCGGACTATCCGCCGGGGATCACGGAGTACGCGTTGACGAAGAGGCTGGGCTGATCTGCGAGTGCGAAGCCCTCGATGACGTGCCACCGTCATCCACCGATAGCGTTGGTTCGCTTGAGCTATCCCCCCACATGATCAACGGGAGACACAGTGAACCGCCCCGCCCGGCTCGTGACAGCCGCGCTCACCGCATCCGCGGCCCTGCTGCTGACCGCCTGCGGCTCGGGGGGAGGTGACGGTTCGTCATCGTCCGACAAGATCGCCGGAGCGGATCCGGGTGACAAGGCCTCTGCTCCGCCTTCGGCTTCGGCGTCTGCGGACGGGATCGACCGGCCGGAGATCAAGCTGCCTGATGACATGAAGCTTGTCTTCGAGGGGCAGCAGACCGGCGACGCCGTCAAGGACGCGATCCTGGCGGACAACGAACGTGCCGTCAGCACCGTTTGGCAAGCCGTGGCCTCCGGCGATCTGAAGAAGTCGGGCATGGGCTTCTACTACACGGACACCGCACTGAGGGGCGTTTACAACTACGCGAAGGACAACAACGCCAGGAAGACCAGCTGGGCCGGCACCCTGCGCTACTTCGATCGCCAGGTGACGGTGTTCGACAAGACGTCGGCGGCATTGACGTACTGCGTCGACGAGAGCAAGGCGAACGTCAAGGACCTGAAGACGAAGAAGGTGAAGGTGGTCGAGACCTCGCCTGACAGCTACGTGTACTACAACGCCAGCGTGAAGAAGGACAAGCAAGGCGTCTGGCAAATCTGGAGCCTGCACGAGGACCGCGGTTCCCAAAGGTGCCAGCCGTGACCCAACGCGTGGCGCTGGTTGCCCTGACCGCCGCGATGCTCTTCCTCGGCGTGGACACAGCCGTCGCTGGAGGTATCGGCAGCAACGGAGAGCAAGCCGAGGAAACGTCTGGTGACTCCTCAGGCCCCATGCTGGAGTCGCGCGTCAGCTTCAACGTGAAGGGCGGCGTCCCCTCGAAAGACAGTGGCCCGATCACGTCCGCCGCCGTGGACTGGGAACCGCCGGCCTGCTGGTACGAGCCCTACTGGAAGGCCAAGGACTTCAAGACCTACACCGAGGCCAACTGGTCGATCTACGACTCGGTCGGTGGTGCGCCTGCGGGCGTCGCGGACGACAAGGCGCGCTACAGGGAGGGCCGCCCCTACAAGAACTTCAACGTCGACAAGAACGATGAGGGCATGTGGTGGGTCGCCGTCAAGAATCCGAAGATGGTGGATGAGCCCGCCGCCGGAAACTGTAAGCGCGACCCCTTCTGGGTCGACACCGGTGAGAACCCCGGCGTCCCCCAGGCCATCGACACCGAGACCCTCGCCGGGCTCGCGCACCAGCGCACCGTCGTTCCGCCGACCAGGATCTCCCTGGCGCCGAACGCCCGGTCGACGGTGAACGCGCCCACCTGGGTCTGGCTGGACAAGGGCGCCTTCAAGCCCGTGTCCGTCACGGCGAGTCTGCCCGGCACCGGGCTGTGGGCGACGACGACGGCCAAGCCGGTGAGCCTGCACCTCGAACCGGGAACGGCGGACGCGGAAACCCTGCCCGCGTCCGGTGAGTGCCTGATCAACGAGGACGGCTCCATCGGAGAGCCGTACGCCCGGGGCAAGGGGGAGCTGACGCCTCCGTGTGGCGTGCGGTACCTGCGCTCGTCGGGAGACGGCACCTACGGCCTGGAGGCGACTCTCACCTGGGAGATCACCTGGGAAGGCGCGGGCGGCACGGGCGGGGACCTGCCCGACGGAACGTTCGCCACCACCACTCAGGTGCCGGTCCAGGAGATTCAGTCCGTCAACCGCTGACCCGGCACGAGGGGCGAGGGGGTGATGAAAGCGGCGCCCTCATGGGGACGAGGGTGCCGCCGTCGTCGGGTCTGTCAGCGCAGACGGCGGGCTCCCGCCGACGGGACCGCTTCGAAGACGCGCGGAGCCGTGAAGCCCGCCGCCGCGAACGCCTCTGTCACCGCCTTGGTGATGGCGTCCACGTCCGGCTCCTCCGCGAGGACGATCGCCGAGCCGCCGAAGCCGCCGCCCGTCATGCGCGAGCCCAGGGCGCCGGAGGCCAGGGCCGTGTCGACGACCAGGTCGAGTTCGGGGCAGGAGATGCGGAAGTCGTCGCGGAGGGAGGCGTGGCCCTCGATGAGGACCGGGCCGATCGCGCGGGTCTCGCCCGTCTCCAGGAGGGAGACGACCTGTTCGACGCGTGCGTTCTCCGTGACGATGTGGCGGACCAGGCGGCGGACCTCCTCCTCGTCGCCCAGGCGGGCGAGCGCCGCGTCCAGGTCGGCGTAGGGGACGTCCCGGAGCGCGTTGACGCCCAGCAGGTCCGCGCCCTTCTCGCAGCCGGCCCGGCGCTTGCCGTACTCGCCTTCGCTGTGGGAGTGCTTGACCTGGGTGTCCACCACGAGGAGGCGCATGCCCTCGGCCGCCAGGTCGAAGGGGATCTGCTTCTGGGAGAGGTCACGCGTGTCGAGGAACAGGGCGTGGCCGGCCTCGCAGCAGGCCGACGCCGTCTGGTCCATGATGCCGACGGGGGCGCCGACGTAGACGTTCTCCGCGCGCTGGCACAGGCGGGCCAGCTGCCAGCCGCGCAGGCCGAGGGAGAACAGGTCGTTCAGGGCCAGGGCGACGACGACTTCCAGGGCCGCCGACGACGACAGGCCCGCGCCCGACGGGACCGTGGAGGCGAGGTGGATGTCCGCGCCCGTGACGGCGTGGCCTGCCTCGCGCAGGGCCCAGACCACGCCCGCCGGGTACGCCGTCCAGTTCTTGTCCGACTCGGGGGACAGGTCGTCGAGGCGGAGTTCGGTCACTCCTCCCTCCACGTCCGCCGAGTGCAGGCGCAGCACGCCGTCCGCACGGCGTGCCACCGCCGCCACCGCCGTGTGCGGCAGGGCGAACGGCATGACGAAGCCGTCGTTGTAGTCCGTGTGCTCGCCGATGAGGTTGACGCGACCCGGCGCCGCCCACACACCGTCCGGTTCGGCTCCGTACAGCTCGCTGAAACGGGAGGCGACCGTCTGCGCCACAGCCTCGCTCATGCCTGACCCCTGACCTTCCGTACGTTTTAGTTGCCGCGCCGCTGCGCGAAGTCCCACGCGTCCGCGACGATTCCCGCGAGGTCCGCGCGGGACGGGTTCCAGCCCAGCTTCTCGCGGGCCGTGGCCGCCGAGGCCACCAGGACCGCCGGGTCGCCGCCCCGGCGTGGGGCGACCACCTCCGGGATCGGGTGGCCGGTGACCGTGCGGACCGTTTCGATGACCTCGCGGACCGAGAAGCCGTTGCCGTTGCCGAGGTTGCAGATCAGGTGTTCACCGGGGGTGGCGGCCGTCAGGGCCAGCAGGTGGGCCTCGGCCAGGTCCGCGACGTGGATGTAGTCGCGCACGCAGGTGCCGTCCGGCGTCGGGTAGTCGTCGCCGAAGACGGAGATCGCCTCGCGCCTGCCCTGCGCGACCTGGAGGACCAGCGGGATCAGGTGGGACTCGGGGTCGTGGCGCTCGCCGTACGCGCCGTACGCCCCCGCGACGTTGAAGTAGCGCAGGGAGACCGCGCCCAGGCCGTGCGCGGCGGCCTCGCCCGTGATCATGTGGTCGACCGCGAGCTTGGAGGCGCCGTAGGGATTCGTCGGGGACGTGGGCGCCGACTCGACGATGGGGACCTGCTCCGGCTCGCCGTACGTCGCCGCCGTGGAGGAGAAGACCAGCGTGCGGACGCCCGCCTCGCGCATTGCGGCCAGCAGCGCCATGGTGCCGCCGACGTTGTTGTCCCAGTACTTCTCGGGCTTCACGACCGACTCGCCGACCTGCGAGAACGCCGCGAAGTGGAGCACGCCGTCGAAGGAGGAGTCCAGCCACTTGGCGGCGTCGCGGATGTCGCCCTCGACGAACGTCGCGCCCGCGGGAACGCCCTCGCGGAAACCCGTGGAGAGGTTGTCGAGGACGACGACCTCGTGACCGGCCTCCAGCAGGTGCTGTGCGACCACGCTGCCGACGTATCCCGCACCGCCCGTCACCAGGTACTTCCCGCTCATGAACTCGCTACCTCTCGCAGTCGCTCGGCCGCGCGCTCCGGCGGCACGTCGTTGATGAACACGTTCATGCCGGACTCGGAACCCGCGAGGAACTTCAGCTTGCCGGAAGTGCGGCGGATGGTGAAAAGCTCGAGGTGCAGCGCGAAGTCCTCACGCACCACCCCGTCGAACTCCTCCAGCGCGCCGAACGGGGCCTGGTGCCAGGCCGCGATGTACGGCGTCGGGGGTTCACCCTCACCGAAGATCCGGTCGAAGCGCCTCAAGAGTTCCAGATAGACCTTGGGAAACTCTGTGCGCGCGCCTTCGTCCAGCCCGAGCAGGTCGGGCACGCGGCGCTTGGGGTACAGGTGGACCTCGTACGGCCAGTGCGCCGCGTACGGCACGAAGGCCACCCAGTGTTCACCCTCCAGGACGACACGCTCACCGGCGAGTTCACGCTCCAGGACGGCGTCGAAGAGGTTCTCCCCGCCGGTCATCTCCTTGTGCGTCGCGGCCGACCGGAGCATCAGCGCGGTGCGGGGCGTGGTGAAGGGGTAGGCGTAGATCTGCCCGTGGGAGTGCTGGAGGGTGACGCCGATCTCGGCGCCCCGGTTCTCGAAGCAGAACACCTGCTCGACGGCGGGGAGATGGGACAGCTCCGACGTGCGGTCCGTCCAGGCCTCCAGCACCAGGCCCGCCTGCTCCTCGGTGAGCTCGCCGAAGGACGCGTTGTGGTCGGAGGTGAAGCAGACGACCTCGCAGCGGCCCGAGTCGCCGGCGAGCGAGGGGAAGCGGTTCTCGAAGACGACGACGTCGTACGACGAGTCCGGGATCTCGCTCAGGCGATCGCCCTCGGAGGGACACAGGGGGCACTCGTCGGCCGGGGGGTGGTAGGTGCGGCCCTGGCGGTGCGAGGCGATGGCGACGCTGTCGCCGAGGAGGGGGTCGCGGCGGATCTCCGACGTCGTGACGGTGCGGTCCAGCGGGCGTCGGTCGGCCGCGTCCCGCACGCTGTCGTCACGCAGGTCGTAGTAGATGAGCTCGCGACCGTCGGCCAGCCGGGTCGAGGTCTTCTTCACGCCGGACTCCTTGTCCTTCAAACAGAACCCAACATACCAAAACACAAGTCACCACAATCGTCAACATCACAATCAAACAAAGAACATCAGAGGGCGGGTTCAACGACTGAATGCGGAGAAGTGGATTCCGCGAGGTGTCAGTTCCCGCAACAGAGCGAGGGCTCATGCAAACCCCCACCTATCTGTCAGCCGAGCTGCGACTCCCCACGAACTGGCTCGACTACACGATCCTCGGCATCTACTTCGTCGTCGTCCTCGGTATCGGCTTCGCCGCCCGCCGCTCGGTGAAGACCAGCCTCGACTTCTTCCTCTCCGGCCGTTCCCTGCCCGCCTGGGTCACCGGTCTCGCGTTCATCGCGGCCAACCTGGGCGCCACCGAGATCCTCGGCATGGCCGCCAACAGCGCCCAGTACGGCGTCTACACGACGCATTGGTACTGGATCGGCGCCATCCCTGCCATGGTCTTCCTCGGCCTGGTGATGATGCCCTTCTACTACGGCTCCAAGGTGCGCTCGGTCCCGGAGTTCCTGCTGCTGCGCTTCGACAGGGCGGCCCACCTGCTCAGCTCGGTCCTCTTCGCCTTCGCCGCGATCCTCATCGCCGGCGTCAACCTCTACGCCCTGGCCATCGTCGTCGAGGCGCTGCTGGGCTGGCCGGAGTGGGTGGCGATCGTGGTCGCCGGGTTCTTCGTGCTGGCGTACATCACGCTCGGCGGCCTGTCCTCGGCGATCTACAACGAGGTCCTGCAGTTCTTCGTCATCCTCGCCGCGCTCATCCCGATCGCGGTCCTCGGCCTGAAGAAGGTCGGCGGCTGGGGCGGCCTGTCGGACTCCCTCACCGAGAGCCGCGGCGCGGACTTCATGACGTCCTGGGGCGGTACGGGCATCGGCAGCGACAACCCGCTGGGCGCCAACTGGCTGACGATCGTGCTGGGTCTCGGCTTCGTCCTCTCCTTCGGCTACTGGACGACGAACTTCGCCGAGGTGCAGCGCGCGCTGTCCGCGAAGAACCTCTCGGCGGCCCAGCGCACCCCGCTGATCGCCGCGTTCCCGAAGATCTTCATCGTGTTCCTGGTGATGATCCCGGGCCTGGTCGCCGCGGTCCTGGTCCCGAAGATCGGTACCCCCGGCTCCGACCTCCAGTACAACGACGCCATCCCCTACCTGATGGAACAGCTGCTGCCCAACGGCGTGCTGGGCATCGCCGTCACCGGCCTGCTCGCGGCGTTCATGGCGGGCATGGCGGCGAACGTGTCGTCCTTCAACACCGTGTTCACGACGGACATCTGGGCGAAGTACGTCGTCGGGGGCCGCGAGGACGAGTACTACGTGCGCTTCGGCCGGCTCATCACGGCGATCGGTGTCCTGGCCTCCATCGGCACGGCGTTCCTCGCGCGGTCGTTCTCGAACATCATGGCCTACCTGCAGACGCTGTTCTCCTTCTTCAACGTGCCGATGTTCGTCGTGTTCATCATCGGCATGTTCTGGAAGCGGGCGTCCATGAAGTCCGGCTTCTGGGGGCTGCTCGCGGGCACCACCGCGGCGATGGTCAACTACTTCGTCCTCTACAAGCAGGACATCGTCGACATCCCCTCCGACCAGGGGGCCAACTTCGTCTCCGCGATCGCGGGCTTCGTCGCGGGCGCGGTGGTGATGGTGGCGGTGTCGCTGTTCACCGCGCCGAAGCCGGCGGAGGAGCTGCAGGGGCTGGTCTACGGCACGACCTCGCCCGGCTTGGCGGAGCCGCCGGCGCCCGGGGACGAGGCCTGGTACCGCAAGCCGGCGCTGCTGGGCTGGAGCGCGGTCGTCCTGGCCGCGGCCTGCTACATCCCGTTCTCGTTCTGACCGAGGGAGGATTGACAGATGTCCGAGTTCCACTCCGACAAGGACGTGCAGCGGGAAGTCACCGAGCTGCAGGGCAAGTCGGCGACCGCGGCACGGCTGTTCGACATCCGGCGGATCATCGGCGGGCTGTTCGTGGTCTACGGCGTCATCGTCACGATCGCGGGGTTCACGGCGTCCGACGCGGACATCGACAAGGCGGAGGGGGTGAACATCAACCTGTGGACCGGGCTGGGAATGCTGCTGCTGGGTTTGTTCTTCCTGGTGTGGCTGAAGCTGAGGCCGGTGGCTCCGCCGCCGCCAGGGGTTGAGCCGGAGGACGACGAGCGGGTGGAGTGACCCGGCCGCGATGCCGCTGAGGCCGGGTGGGTCCACAACCCGGCGTGGCGGGGGGCCGCTGCGCCCACCCTCCCCCAAGCTCTCGGCTTCGCTCGGGCAGGGGGACCCCCAGCGCCCTCAGCGGCACGCATGCCCGCAGCTAGGGCGGGCCGCACCCGCCGTCGTACGCAAGGGGACGTGTCGGGGGGTGTCCGCCCGCAGCGGTTGGCGCGGCAACGCCAGTCAGTCGGTATGACACCCCATCGCGCCGTTCCGAGGACGGACCCCCCGGCGCGGCCCCGACCCACCACCGGCGAGAAGGCGAAGGCGCGCACGCCCACCACCGATCAGACGGCTCACGGCTCCCGGGACACCGGACCCGCCCTGTCCAGCAACCCCGTCCGTGCCGCCAGTGCCGCCGCCTCCAGGCGTGAGCCCACGCCCAGTTTCATCAGGACCCGCTGGACGTGCGTACGCGCCGTCGACGGTGCGATGCCCATGCCCGCCGCGATCAGGCGGGTGTCCTCGCCGTCCGCGACGCGGACCAGGACCTCGACCTCCCTCGGCGTGAGCATGGACAGCAACCGCTGGCCCTCGTCGTCCGGCTGGGCCGCCGGGTTGAGCAACTCGCTGAACGCTCCCTGCAGCAGCTGCGGCGCCACCGCCGCCTCTCCCGCCCGCGCCTTCATGATCGCCCGCTCGACACCCTCTATGCGCTCATCGTGCCGGACATAGCCGGAGGCCCCCGCCGCGAACGCCGCCGCGATGCCCCGCGGGCTCGGCACCGGCCCCAGCACCAGCACCGCGACCTGCGGCCGCTCCCGCTTGATCCGCACCACCGGGTCGAAGATCCCCGGCTCCGCCGGCGCCGCCGTCCCCAGCAGGCACACCTCCGGCGCCCGCGTGATCACCAGCTCCGCCGCCCCCGCGGCCGGCGCTGCCGCGGCGAGCACCCGGTGCCCCCGCAGCTTCAGCGCCGAAGCCAGCGCCTCGGCCAGCAATCGGTGGTCGTCGACCACCATGAGCCGCACTCCCATCGAGCAACCCCCCAGTCACCCCAGCCCCCCATGGAAGCCCCCCGGCTCCCCCGCCTTCATGCCCCCGGAAGCTACACGCTTGTTCGACGTTGCGCTCCCCCTACCCGCGAGAATCGCCCCGGATCGCCGAAATTCCTCTCATTCCAGGTTGACCGCGCCAAACACGAACGGTCCCGCCCCTGAACAGGGACGGGACCGAAGCGAACCTCAGTCGATCACCAGACGATCAGCTCGTTCCGAAACCGACCGCCAGGTACTCCTTGTCCCGCACCGTCGACCGCTTGCTCGCGTACACCTTGGACATGAAGAGGTGCCCCTCGGCGTACAGGAACTCGGAGTACTCCGGCGACATGCTGGTCTCCACGTCGCGCACGGCGTCCGTGGCGGGGTTCTGCAGCAGCGTCGTCTCCTTGAAGCCGGTGCCGGAGATGCTCACGACCTGTCCGCCCTTGTCGTACGGGGGACGCTTGTACGCGATCAGGTTGCCGCCGTCCATGCGCAGCGGCGAGATCGTGTAGCCGTCGCCCGCGTCGGCCCGCTGCCCGGTCTGCTTGCCGGTGGCGAGGTCGAAGGCGACGATCTCGTTGGTCCGGCTGTACTTGCCGGTGCCGTCGTGCTCCTCGGTCGGCAGGTAGAGCCGGTCGTTGCCGACGGCCAGCAGGTTGCAGGCCTCGACGCGGGTGATGCCCTCGCAGCGGGCCGCGAACTGCTCGCCCGGCGCGGAGATGCGCGTGCGCAGCTTGCCGGTCTTGCTGTCGATGGAGAAGAAGTCGGAGATGCCGCTGCCGTCGCCCGCGGAGTCGCCGACGTCGGCGGCCACGACCAGCGGGTTCGTCGACACGATGCTCGCGTACTCGATGCCCTCGGTCATCTTGTACTCCGAGATCACCTTCCCGGACTTCGGGTCGATGGTCTGGACGTGCAGCTGCCGCTGGTCGTAGGAGCCGCACTTGCGCACCGCGACCAGCTTGTCGCCGCCGCCGTACCCGGCGTCGTAGCAGGAGTCGGCCGGCTTCGGGCTCCACAGGAGCTTGCCGGAGACGTCGAAGGCGGCGCCGCCACTGGTGCTGCCGACGGCGACGGTCTTCCCGCTGAGGGTGATGTTGTCGAAGTTGATCAGCTGGTCACCGGTCTTGACCGTCTTGGTCCACAGCCTCTTGCCGGCGTCGAGGTCGATGAGCGCGATCTGGCTGCACCCGTGCGAGGGGTCGGCCTTGGTGGGCATCGCCGGCTGGTAGAGGACCGCCGTGAGGTTGTCGTCCGTGACGTGACGGCTGGCCTGGCAGACCGGGCCGGCCAGCGGGATCTTCCACAGCTCGCCGCCCTTGTCGCGGTCGTACCCGACGATCCTGGCGATGCCGCTCTTGACGTACGCCTTGTCGGTGAGCCACGAGCCGGAGACGACGACCGTGCTGTCGTTCTTCACCTCGGGCGCCGGGACCTGGAAGAGGACCTTGGCGCTGGGGTCGGACGGCGCCTTCTCCTTGCCGGAGGTGGTGCCGCCGTTGTCGTCGTCCGTGCCGCCGGTGCCGCCGCTGGAGGAGGCGGTGTCGTCCTTCTTGCCGTCGTCCTTGCCGGACGAGGCGTACCAGACACCGCCACCGATGATCAGGGCGATCGCCACGACCGCGGCGACGATGATCAGCATTTGCGCGTTGAACTTCTTGCCGCCGCCCGGCTGTCCGGCCTGCGGCGGGTGCGGCATGGTCTGCTGCGGATAGCCGTAGCCGGGCTGCTGCCCGTACCCCGGCTGCCCGAAGCCCGGCTGCCCGTACCCCGGCTGTCCGTACCCCGGCTGTCCGTAAGGCGCTTGCTGCGGCTGCCCGTACGGGCCCGGCTGCTGACCGGGGTAGCCGTAGCCGGGCGGGGTCTGCGGGGCCTGCGGAGGCTGGGGCGCCGGAGCCCCCTGCGGATACCCGTAACCCGCCGGAGGCTGGGGCGGGTTCTGCGGGGCGGCCGACGGAGGCGTCTGCGGTGTCTGCGGCGCTGAGGGTGCCTGGGGATAGCCGTATCCCGGCTGCGGGGCCTGGCCGAGGTCCGGACCGGCCGCGGGCGGCGGGGTCTGCGGCGGCTGGTCCTGGGGCGGCTGGTCCTGGGGCGGCCCGAAGCCGCCCCCCTGCGGGGGCTGCTGGGGCGGCGGGGGCGGCGGCTGGGTCATGGCGTGGGTACCTCGGAGAAGGGGACGGACGACTGGCGGAGTGGGGAAGGAGGATGCGGAAGAGGAAGAGTCACTTGCCGTAGGCGAGCATCAACTTCTCCTTCGTGTCGTCGTTTCCGCTCAGCCGGGTCGTCGAGATGTAGAAGCGCCCGTCGGCCCAGTCGATGTCCTTGGAGAAGAAACCGTCCTCGATGTCCGCGGCACCCTGCGGGTTCTGCAGCAGCTTGGACGGCTTGTGGCTGCCGCCGCCGGTCGGGATGGACACGATCTGCCCGCCCGCGTCGTACGACGGCTGCACATAGGCGATGAGCTTGCCGCCCTCGGTCTTGATCGGCAGCATCGACTCGTCGGAGGGGGACTTCACGCGCCACTTCTCCTTGCCGTCGGCGAGGTTGACCGCGACGATCTCGTTGGCGCCGGAGGTGGCCTCGGTCGGCAGGTACAGCGTGGTGTCGTCGACGGCGACGCCTTCGCAGCCCGTGAGGTCGCGTTCGAGGATGGCCCAGCCGCACTCGGGGGCGAAGTCCTCGTCGAAGCCGACCTGCGAGCGGAACTTGCCGCCGGAGGTGAAGGTGGAGATGTTCCAGGCCTTCTTGTCCTCGTTGGTGCTGTAGACGACCAGCGGGCTGACCGAGTAGGTGCGCGCGACCCGCCACCCCTTGTCGAACGGCTGGGTCCACTTGGCCTTGCCGGTCTTGGGGTCGAGCTCCTGGACCTCGTCGTGCTCCTTGTCGGTTCCGGCGCCGCAGGAGGAGACGGCGATCAGCTTCTCGCCGCCGGCGAACGCGGCGGGGAAGCAGGCGTTGCCGTACTTCTTCTTGTCGAAGAGCTTGTCGCCGTTGGTGACGTCGTACGCCGTGCCGGACTGGGAGCGGCCCACCATCAGTGTCTTGCCGGTGATGGACAGTTCGACGGAGAGCACGGAGTCGAACAGGGCGCCGTCGGCGACCTCTTCCTTCCAGCCCTTCTCGCCGGTGTTGAGGTCGATCTCCTGGAGCTGGTTGCACTTGGCGCGGTCGCTGCTGCCGCTCATGTACGCGACGACGATCTTGTCGTCGGACGTCTTCTGCGGAGTCGTCGCGCAGATCTTCTGCGGGAAGGTGATCGCGTCCCAGGCGGGTTTGCCGTCACCGGCGTTGTAGGCGAAGAGCTGCTTGTACGCGGCCTTCACCGCCGTCTTGCCGGTGATCCACATGCCGTCGGCGTCGGCGCCGGAGCCGGGCGCGTCGGGCGCCTCCTTGTACCAGAGGACCTTGGCCTCGCCGGCCTGGCGGCCCTCGTTGAGGTTCTCCGGGTCCTCGCCGCCGTCGCCGCTGCCGTCACCGGGGTTGACCGGGGCGGAGGAGCCGGGCTTGGCGTCGTCGGTCTTCTGGGCGACCGGCTTCTTCTTGCCCTTGCCGTCGTCGCCGCCGGTGACGGCCCACACGGTGCCGCCGACCACGAGCAGCGCGGCGACCGCGGCGCCGATGATCAGGGCGGGCTTGCCCTTGAAGGGGTTGTTCGAGCCGCCCGCGGGCGGGGTGCCGGGCGCACCGGGGTACTGCGGCTGCTGCGGGTAGCCGTAGCCGGGCTGGCCGTACGGCCCCGGCTGCTGCGGCGGACCGTAGGGGCCCGGGTTGTACGGCCCCGGCTGTCCCGGCTGCCCGTACGGACCGGGCTGCTGCGGGGCCTGCTGCGGGTAGCCGTACCCCGGCTGCGGCGGGCCCCGCGGGGGCGGCGGCGTCTGGGGCGGGCCCTGGGGGGGCGGCGGGGTCTGCGGTGCCCCGTAACCACCGCCCTGCGGCGGCTGGTTCTGCGGTGCTCCGAAGCCACCGTGCGGTGGCTGACTGGGCGGCTGAGTCATCAGCGGCTCCCCCGTTCGATCACTGATTTTTAGCCACGCCCTGAGGTACGCGATGGGCTCAGAGTCGCTTCATGAAGTTCTAAGACGACTCTTTCTATCACCAGGTTCCGACAGCACACCGGGCCGATCACCCCCTGTTCCCAAGGGAGGACCGGCCCGTGATGCCCTCGTTATGCGCCTTCACGCACCCTTCACGCGCCCTCGGCCAGTTCCAGCCAGCGCATCTCCAGCTCCTCGCGCTGACCGGCCAACTCCCGCAGCTCGGCGTCCAGTTCAGCCACCTTCGCGAAGTCCGTGGCGTTTTCGGCGATTTGGGTGTGGAGCTTGGTCTCCTTCTCGGAGACCTTGTCGAGCTGCCGCTCGATCTTCTGGAGCTCCTTCTTGGCGGCACGCTGGTCGGCGGCGCTCTTCTCCGGGGCGGCGGACTGCTGCTGTGCGGCGGCGGGGACCGAGGCGGCCGCGGCCTCCTCCATGCGCTGCCTGCGCTCCAGGTACTCGTCGATGCCGCGCGGCAGCATCCGCAGGGCGCCGTCGCCGAGCAGCGCGAACACCCGGTCGGTGGTGCGCTCGATGAAGAACCGGTCGTGGGAGATGACGATCATCGAGCCGGGCCAGCCATCGAGGACGTCCTCCAGCTGCGTCAGCGTCTCGATGTCGAGGTCGTTGGTGGGCTCGTCGAGGAAGAGGACGTTGGGCTCGTCCATGAGCAGGCGCAGCAGCTGGAGCCGGCGGCGCTCACCGCCGGACAGGTCCCCGACGGGCGTCCACTGCTTCTCCTTGCCGAAGCCGAACGTCTCGCACAGCTGCCCCGCGGTCATCTCGCGCCCCTTGCCGAGGTCGACGCGCTCGCGCACCTGCTGCACGGCCTCCAGCACCCGCGTGGCCGGGTCGAGTTCGGCGACCTCCTGGGAGAGGTAGGCCAGCTTCACCGTCCTGCCGACGCGGACGCGTCCGCCGACGGGCTGGGTCTCGCCGTCGGACCGGGCGGCCTCGGCCATGGCCCGCAGCAGGGACGTCTTCCCGGCGCCGTTGACCCCGACGAGGCCGATCCGGTCACCGGGTCCGAGCTGCCAGGTGACGTGCTTGAGGAGGACCTTGGGGCCCGCCTGGACGGTGATGTCCTCCAGGTCGAACACGGTCTTGCCCAGCCGGGTGGAGGCGAACTTCATCAGCTCGCTGCTGTCGCGGGGCGGCGGCACGTCGGCGATGAGCTCGTTGGCGGCCTCGACGCGGAACCGCGGCTTGGACGTCCGGGCGGGCGCGCCGCGGCGCAGCCAGGCCAGCTCCTTGCGGACGAGGTTCTGCCGCTTGACCTCCTCGGTGGCGGCGATGCGCTCGCGCTCGGCCCGGGCGAAGACGTAGTCGGAGTAGCCGCCCTCGTACTCGTAGACGGCGCCGCGCTGGACGTCCCACATGCGGGTGCACACCTGGTCGAGGAACCACCGGTCGTGGGTCACGCAGACGAGGGCCGACCTGCGGTTCTGCAGATGCCGGGCGAGCCAGGCGATGCCCTCGACGTCGAGGTGGTTGGTGGGCTCGTCCAGGACGAGCAGGTCCTGCTCCTCGATGAGGAGCTTGGCCAGGGCGATCCGGCGCCGCTCACCACCGGACAGCGGGCCGATGACGGTGTCCAGCCCCTTGGGGAACCCCGGCAGGTCGAGCCCGCCGAACAGGCCGGTCAGCACGTCCCTGACCTTGGAGTTCCC
The DNA here is from genome assembly GCF_001611795.1 of Streptomyces qaidamensis. Lineage (NCBI taxonomy): Bacteria > Bacillati > Actinomycetota > Actinomycetes > Kitasatosporales > Streptomycetaceae > Streptomyces > Streptomyces qaidamensis. The sequence continues at coordinate 3,785,127 of NZ_CP015098.1, forward strand.
CGCCCACTCGTGGTCGGCCATGTCGCCGATGACCTCGTGGCGGACGGTGGCCCCGGGGTCGAGGGAGTCGTGCTGGGTGAGCACGCCGAGGCGGAGCCCGCCGGAGTGCGTGACCCGCCCGGTGTCGGCGCTCTCCTGCTTGGCGAGCATGCGGATGAGCGTGGTCTTGCCGTCGCCGTTGCGGCCCACGACACCGACGCGGTCCCCTTCGGAGACGCCGAGGGAGACGCCGTCGAGCAGGGCACGGGTGCCGTACACCTTGCTGACGTTCTCGACATTGACCAGATTGACGGCCATTACTCTCCTGCCAAGGGGGATGGATCGACCCCCAGGGTAGTCGCGCGCGGGGGTGCTCCGGCCGGGGCGGTCAGCCGCCGTCCGCGGCCTCCCGGCGGCGCTGGTAGCGCCATACGTCCAGCAGCCGCTCGTCGAACGGCAGCTCCGGGTCGACGGGCCCGATCCGGTGCTCGGCCTCCACGCAGCGGGGATCGTCGCGGTAGGCCAGGCCGGACACGGCGCATATGCGGATCTGCTGCCGCTCGTCATGGGTGAGCGCGACCAGCGCGTCCCCGATCTCGGGCTCGCTCCCCCGGTGGTGCCCGAGCCGGCGGCACGCGGCCTCGCGTACGCCGGAATCCTCGTCGCGGGCCAGGGTGAGCACGGCGGTGAGGCTCTCGGAACGGTGCACGGTCTCCGGCACCAAGGCGCGCACCCGCGGGTCCGGGTGCGTGAGGTGCGAGAGTCCTACGGCCTCGATCTCGGGCGCGCTGTCATGGGTCATCGCGTGCAGGAGCACCGCCAGCACCTCCGGGTCCTCCTCCTGCTCCGCCCAGGGCACGAGCTCCCGCCCCCGTTCCCAGAACGGTTGGGGGCCCTTGACGACGTCTCCGAGGATCAGGGACAGCAGGAGGTCGGCGGCGAGCAGTCGGTGCGTCCGGTCGGGGTGGTCGAGCAGGTCCCGGCTCCATAGCCAGGTCTCCTCGTCGGTCCGCCGGCCGAGCGTGAACACGACGTCGCACCACACCACGTGGTCCCGGTCGGGGTGGGCGAGGGCCCGGTCCACCAGTTCGTCGAAGGGGGTGCGGACGCCGTACAGCACCTCCATGGACGTGAGGACGGCCCGGTGCTCGTCGCGCACGGTCACGGGACCGAGCGTGAGCTGCTCGCACCACCAGCCGATCTCGTCGTCCACGACCCGGATCCGCTCGACGGGCCCGGTGAGGCCGGTGATGCGGCGCAGCTCGGTCTCCGCGTCCGCCTCGGCCCACCGCCGGGCCCGGGCCAGCATGTCTGCGCGCGCCGGTACCGTGAGCGGTTTCCGGCCGGTGGCGAGCGCTCGGGTCAGCAGGTGTGACCCGCCGTCCACCGCGCGCGTCAGAGGCGTGCTCCCGTCGGGCAGCGGGCGCAGGGGGTCGGCACCGGCTTGCAGCAGCGCGTCGGCGACGTCCGTGTCGTACGCCGCCACGGCCAGGCAGAGGACCGGCAGGCCGTCGGCGAGGGTGTCGGGGTCGGCCCCGTCGCCCAGCAGTGCCGTGACCTCGTCCGCGTCCCCGCGCCGTACCGCCGCGACCAGTTCCCGCACGCCTGTGCCCCCTCGTGAAACAACCGGGGGAGCCTAGACGCCCGGCACCGGCCGGGGCACGTGATTAACGCCCGGCGATCGTCGCGCCGGGCGCCGGGCCCGAGGCCGTGCGCACCGTGCGGCACGTCCCGGACGCGAGCAGGGCCTGTGCCACCGCGGCAGCCGACTCCGGGTCGCGGACCAGGAAGGCCGTGGTCGGGCCGGAGCCCGAGACGAGCGCGGTCAGGGCACCGGCGGCCCGCCCCGCGGCCAGGGTGCCGGCGAGTTCGGGGAAGAGGGACAGCGCCGCGGGCTGGAGGTCGTTGGAGACGGCGGCGGCGAGCGCGTCCGGGTCGCCCTTGGCGAGGGCGGCGAGGAGTTCTGCGGAGGCGACGGGCTCGGGGATGTCCCTGCCCTCGCCGAGCCGGTCGAACTCGCGGAAGACCGCCGGGGTGGACAGGCCCCGCCCGGCCATCGCGAACACCCAGTGGAAGGTGCCGCCGGTCTCCAGGGGCGTCAGCTGCTCGCCCCGCCCGATACCGAGGGCCGCCCCGCCGACCAGGCTGAACGGCACGTCGCTGCCCAGCTCGGCGCAGATTTCCAGGAGTTCCTCGCGGGGGGCGCCGGTCTCCCACAGCGCGTCGCAGGCCACCAGGGCGCCGGCGCCGTCCGCGCTGCCGCCCGCCATGCCGCCGGCGACGGGGATGTCCTTGGCGATGTGGATGTGGACGCCGGGGCTGCGGCCGTACCGTTCCGCGAGCGCCACGGCGGCCCGCGCCGCCAGGTTCGTACGGTCCAGGGGGACCTGGTCGGCGTCCGGGCCGTCGCAGGTGACGCGGAGCTCGTCGGCCGGGGTGACGGTGATCTCGTCGTAGAGGCCGACCGCGAGGAAGACGTTGGCGAGGTCGTGGAAGCCGTCGGGGCGGGCGGCGCCGACCGCCAGCTGGACGTTGACCTTGGCCGGGACGCGGACCGTGACGCTCACGCGGACTCCTTCTCCTGGTGCCGGTTCGCCTTGTGCTCGGCGATCCGCGCGAACTCTTCCACGGTCAGCGACTCGCCCCGGGCCTGCGGCGAGACCCCGGCGGCGACCAGTGCCTCCTCGGCCGCGGCGGCGGATCCGGCCCAGCCGGAGAGCGCGGCCCGCAGCGTCTTGCGGCGCTGGGCGAACGCCGCGTCGACGACGGCGAACACCTCGCGCCTGGAGGCCGTCGTCTTCAGCGGCTCGCTCCGGCGGACCAGCGAGACCAGGCCGCTGTCGACGTTGGGCGCCGGCCAGAACACGGTCCGCCCGATGGCACCGGCGCGCTTGACCTCGGCGTACCAGTTGGCCTTGACCGAGGGGACGCCGTAGACCTTCGAACCGGGCGGCGCGGCGAGCCGGTCGGCGACCTCCGCCTGGACCATGACGAGGGTGCGCTCGATGGTCGGGAAGGTGTCGAGCATGTGCAGCAGGACCGGGACGGCCACGTTGTAGGGCAGGTTGGCGACCAGCGCGGTCGGGGCGGGGCCCGGCAGCTCGGTGACGTGCATGGCGTCCGAGTGGACCAGGGCGAACCGGTCGGCGCGCTCGGGCATGCGGGCCGTGACGGTCGCGGGCAGCGCACCGGCGAGCACGTCGTCGATCTCCACGGCCGTGACCCGGTCGGCGACCTCCAGCAGCGCGAGGGTGAGCGACCCGAGCCCCGGGCCGACCTCGACGACCACGTCGTCGGGGCGGACCTGTGCGGTGCGGACGATACGGCGGACGGTGTTCGCGTCGATCACGAAGTTCTGTCCGCGTTGCTTGGTGGGGCGTACGCCGAGGGCTGCCGCGAGCTCGCGGACGTCGGCGGGGCCCAGGAGGGCGTCGGGGGTGGGGCTGCTGGTCACGGGACAAGGGTACGGGGGTTCGGTTCCCCCCTTGTCCGCCCGCTCATCCGCCCAGCCGTGCCCCGCAGTGCGGCCAGGGGCTTGCCCCCCGCCGCACATACAGCTTCTTCGCCCGGTACGTCTGCTCCGCCGCCGGGGCGTCCTGGGGGCGTCCGTTGCCGCCGAGGGCCTGCCAGGTGCGGGTGTCGAACTGGTAGAGGCCGCCGTAGGTGCCCGAGGAGTCGACCGCGTCGGGCCGGCCGCCGGACTCGCAGGCCGCGAGGCCCTGCCAGTCGAGGTGGTCGGCCCCCCGCACGGAGGCGGGACGCGGTTTCGTGCCGACCTTGACCACCTGCGGGCGTGGCTCGCGCACCACCTCGGACCTGATCCGGCGCGGTTTCTGCCGGACGCCGTTGACCGAGCGCAGGGAGAAGGTGACCCGGCGCAGGCCCGGCTCGCCCGCGCGCTCCACGACCTCCGTGCCCCGGAACAGGTCCGGGTCCTCCGTGCGCCGCACCTGGAACGGGATCGGCTCCTCGCGGACCTCCTTGCCGCCGGTGATCCGCAGCACGGTCACGGTCTGCCCGTCGCGCGGGAAGCTCCCCTGCGGGACCGACGTGGTGTCCTGGCCGTGCAGGGTGATCCCGGCCTCCTCGACGGCCTCCCGTACGGTCGCGGCGTTGGTGCGCACCGTGCGGGCGCGGCCGTCCGCCATGATCGTGACCGTGCGTTCGGTCCGAACGTCCAGGGCGAGCCCTTCGCGCCCGATGCGCCGGGAGCGCGACGCGGACACGTACGCGCCCTCCTGTCGCACACCCAGCTGCCGCAGTGCTCCCTCCACCGTGTGGGCGGTCGTCCAGATCTCGCGCCGGTGCCCGTCGAGGGTGAGCCGCACGGGCCGGGCGAAGTGCACGGCGACCTCGTCGCCGCTGCTGATCTCCGTGCCGGGCCCGGGCGCGACCACGTCATGGGCGCCCACCTCTACGCCCTCCTCCGCGAGCAGCTCGGTGACGTCGTCGGCGAAGGTATGCAGGGTGCGCGCCTTGCCGTCGACGTTCAGCTCGATCGCCTTGTCCTTGGCGACGAACGCCGTGGTGCCGCCCGCCAGGAAGGCGACGACCAGGGCCTGCGGGAGGAGCCGCCGCATCGGGCTGTCCGGGCGCTCGGCGTAGCGCGCCTTGCGCCGACGTGCGGATCTTCGGTGAGCGCCGGTGCGCGCCGCGGCACGCGATCCGGCGTGCGCACCCGGGCCCCGGCCCGGCTGCTCGGCGGACCCGGGCGCCGGACCGTCGTCCGGAGCTCCCTGCCGGGGCAGCCCGGGCAGGGTCGGCCCCTCGTAGGCGGGCCGGTAGGTGTCGGCGTAGGCGCCGGGCGTCCCATGGCCGAGCGTCTCGGCGCTGTGCAGGTCAGCCGGCGGCGCGTCGAAGCCGCCGTACACCGGGCCGGCATAGGCCGGGCCATACGTCTCGTACGTCTCGTGGGTCTCGTATGTCTCGTATCGGGAGTTGCTCACGCCGACACGCTCCAGGGGCCGGAGGGGGTCCAGAGGGGTCCGGATCGGGCCCCCAGAACCTAGCGGAGCGTTCGTCACTCTCCAAAGCGACGCGGCTACGCACAGTAGTGCGGCCGGCGTCAGTATCCGAAGGCGCGCGCGGTGTTGGCGCCGAGCGCCGTGGCGAGGGTGTCCTCGTCGATGCCGCGCACCCCGGCCATGGCCCGCACGGTGACCGGCACGAGGTACGGGGCGTTGGGCCGCCCGCGGTAGGGCGCCGGGGTGAGGAAGGGCGCGTCCGTCTCGACGAGGAGGAGCTCCAGCGGGGCCACGGCCACCGCGTCCCGCAGGTTCTGGGCGTTCTTGAAGGTGACGTTGCCGGCGAAGGACATGAAGTAGCCCGCGCTCGCGCAGATCTCCGCCATCTCGGCGTCGCCGGAGTAACAGTGGAAGACGGTCCGCTCGGGGGCGCCCTCCTCCTTCAGCACGCGCAGGACGTCGGCGTGGGCCTCGCGGTCGTGGATGACCAGGGCCTTGCCGTGGCGCTTCGCGATCTCGATGTGGGCGCGGAAGGACAGCTCCTGCGCGTCCTTGCCCTCGGGCCCGGTGCGGAAGTAGTCGAGGCCGGTCTCGCCGACGCCCTTGACCTGCTCCAGCGCCGCCAACCGGTCGATCTCGGCGAGCGCTTCGTCGAGCGCGGCCCGGCCGCCGGCTTCGCGTGCGCCCTGCCGCGACCATCCGTCGGGGTCACCGTGCACGATCCGGGGTGCCTCGTTCGGGTGCAGGGCGACCGTGGCGTGGACGGCGTCGTGGGCCGCCGCCGTCTCCGCCGCCCACCGGGAGCCCTTGAGGTCGCAGCCGACCTGCACGACCGTCGTCACTCCGACCGAAGCCGCCTTCGCCAAGGCCTCCTCGACCGTGCCGGACTGCATGTCCAGATGGGTGTGGGAGTCGGCGACCGGGACCCGGAGGGGCTCCGGGAGGGGCGGTGCCGCGTTCTTGTCCTGGCGGCCGGAGTCGTTCGAAGGCATGCCCCGATCCTACGAAAGGGGCACGCCCTCCCCGATGGAGGAGGGTCGGGGAGGGCGTCTACAAGGGAAGCCGGACGGGTCAGCTCGCCTTGCGCTGGAAGGGGTGCAGCAGGTCGGACAGGTGCCAGTGGTGGTGCTCGCGCTCCTCGCCGTCGGCCCCGGCCTGTGCCGCGGGCGCTTCCACGGGCCCGGCGGGCGGCGGCACGCGGGAGGGCCGGTGCGCCGCGTCGCGCGCCGACGCGACCCGCCCGGGCCGCATGATGCGCACGACATGGCTGTCGCAGTGGTGGCACTCGGGCTTGCTCAACGGGGAGGGCACCACCTTGCCGTCCGCGACATAGAGGACGAACTCGTGACCCGCGGCGTCCGTGTGGTGCTCTATCTCGTACGACTGCTCCCAGCCGTGTCCGCACCGCATGCAGGCGAACGAGTAGGACTCGTTGACGACTGCGGTCGCACCGGCGCGGAGCCCGGTCTGCCCTGCGATCTCACTCATGCCAGCTCCTGTTCCGCTGTGGCGTGAGGACGATTCCGTCCCCGCGACCCAGTGGACTCCTCGGCCGGACCGATGGCAGCAGACCTGTCGACTGTTGGCCCCGATTTGGGCGTCCCTTGCCGTTGCACCCCTTGCGCTTTGCCCACCCATGGGGCGCACGCTCATCCGACATGCGCCCTGCTCAGGGGATGCTTAGCGCCCCCTGAGGGGCGCGGGGCCGTATCCATGTGCGGCTCCGCCGCGTGGCGCGATCAACCCCACACCACCCGCGCCCCGCAAAGCACCTGGAGCGAGCCCCACCCCGAACCCGGTCACCCCGCAGCGTTCTTCGCGGCGACCACCGCATCGAAAACCACCCGCTTCGGCACACCGGCCTCCACCGCCACCGCAGCGATCGCCTCCTTGCGCCGCTCCCCCGCTTCCTCCCGCACCCGGACCCGCCGGACCAGCTCCTCGGGCCCGACCTCCTCGGGCCCCTTCTCCGGCGCGCCCTCCACGACGACCGTGATCTCGCCGCGCACCCCTTCCGCGGCCCACGCGGCCAGCTCCCCGAGCCCGCCCCGCCGCACCTCCTCGTACGTCTTGGTCAGCTCCCGGCACACCGCGGCCCGCCGCTCGGCCCCGAACACCTCGGACATCGCCGCCAGCGTGTCGTCGAGCCGGTGGGGGGCCTCGAAGTAGACGAGCGTCCGCCGCTCCTCGGCGACCTCCCGCAGCCGCCCCAGCCGCTCCCCCGCCTTGCGCGGCAGGAACCCCTCGAAGCAGAACCGGTCGACCGGCAGTCCGGACAGCGCGAGCGCGGTGAGCACCGCGGACGGCCCGGGCACGGCGGTGACCCGTACGTCCCGCTCGACCGCGGCGGCGACCAGCCGGTACCCCGGGTCGGACACGGACGGCATCCCCGCGTCCGTGACGAGCAGCACCCGCGCCCCGCCCACCAGCTCCTCGACCAGCTCCGGCGTCCGGGCGGCCTCGTTGCCCTCGAAGTACGACACGACCCGCCCCTTGGGCGTGACGCCGAGCGCCTGGGTCAGCCGGCGCAGCCGCCGCGTGTCCTCGGCGGCGACGACATCGGCTCCGGCCAGTTCCTCGGCGAGCCGGGGCGGGGCGTCCGCGATGTCGCCGATGGGGGTGCCTGCGAGTACGAGGGTTCCGATCACGCTCCCATCCTCCCAGGGGCGGCGGGCCCGGACTCCTCCCAGGGGCGGAGGATGCGGACGCATACCGGCCATGCACGGGACTCACACAGAACGGTTCCCTACGATGGCGCGGTGACCAGTACCGCGTCCTCCACGGACACCCGGCAGGGCCAGGCGCCGCTCGACCAGCGGCCGTCCTGGCAGCAGCGGCTGCGCCGCTTCGGCTACCAGGGGCAGCCCAGAAGCGACGCCCGCGACGTCCGTGACCGCCTGGTGCCGCCGTACACCGAGCCCTCCCCGCGCCTGTGGGCGGCACTCGGCGTCCCGCACCAGCTCGCGGGCCGGCTGGTGCGCTGGTCGGGCTGGATCGGCCCGCTGCTCGTCACGCTGCTGGCGGGGGTGCTGCGGTTCTGGAACCTGGGCAGCCCCAGGGCGGTGATATTCGACGAGACGTACTACGCCAAGGACGCGTGGGCGCTGATCCACCGCGGGTTCGAGCTCAACTGGGACAAGAAGGCCAACGACCTGGTGCTGTCGTCGGGCGGGCAGGTCCCGCTCCCGGCGGACGCCGCGTACGTCGTGCACCCGCCGATCGGGAAGTACGTCATCGGGCTCGGCGAGCTGATGTTCGGGTTCGATCCCTTCGGCTGGCGCTTCATGACGGCGGTGCTCGGCACGCTGTCCGTGCTGCTGCTGTGCCGGATCGGCCGCCGCCTGTTCCGCTCCACCTTCCTGGGGTGTCTGGCGGGCGCGCTGATGGCGGTGGACGGCCTGCACTTCGTGATGAGCCGCACGGCGCTGCTCGACGGTGTGCTGATGTTCTTCGTGCTGGCCGCGTTCGGCTGTCTGCTCGTGGACCGGGACAGGGCCCGCGCGAAACTCGCCGCCGCGCTGCCGCTGGACGAGGACGGCCGGGCCCGGCCCGACCGGCACACGGCCGAGACGGCCCGCCTGGGACGGCGCCCCTGGCGCTGGGCGGCGGGCCTGATGCTGGGCCTGGCCATCGGCACGAAGTGGAACGGCCTCTACATCCTGGCCGCGTTCTGCCTGATGGCGGTGTTGTGGGACGTCGCTTCGCGGCGGGTCGCCGGTGCCCGGCACCCGTACGCGGCGGTCCTCAAGCGCGACACCGGCCTCGCGTTCGTCGCCACGGTCCCGGTCGCCCTGGTCACCTACCTGCTGTCCTGGACCGGCTGGATCCTCTCCGCCACGAACGGCTCCGGCGGCTACTACCGCAACTGGGCCGCGACCAGCGGCAAGGGCGGCAGCTGGACGTTCCTGCCCGACTGGCTGCGCAGCCTGTGGCACTACGAGCACCAGGTGTACGAGTTCCACGTCGGCCTGTCCTCGCCGCACACGTACCAGTCCAACCCGTGGAGCTGGCTCGTCCTCGGCCGCCCGGTGTCGTACTTCTACGAGTCCCCGGCCCCCGGCAAGGACGGCTGCCCCGCCGACGCCGGCGAGAAGTGCGCCCGCGAGGTCCTCGCCCTCGGCACGCCGCTGCTGTGGTGGGTCGCCTGTCTCGCGGTCCTCTACGTGCTGTGGCGCTGGTTCTTCCGCCGTGACTGGCGCGCGGGTGCCATCGCCTGCGGCATCGCGGCCGGCTACCTGCCCTGGTTCATGTACCAGGAGCGCACGATCTTCTTCTTCTACGCCGTCGTTTTCCTGCCGTTCCTGTGCCTGGCGGTGGCGATGCTCCTCGGCGCGATCATCGGCCCACCCCGCTCCAGCGACACCCGCCGCGTCGCGGGCGCCACGGCCGCGGGCGTCCTGGTCCTCCTGATCACCTGGAACTTCATCTATTTCTGGCCGCTGTACACGGGCACCGCCATCCCCATCGACGACTGGCGGTCGCGGATGTGGCTGGACACGTGGGTGTGATCTACGTTCGGTCACAATCCGAAAACTCCCGCCCCGGTTAGTAACCGCTTACGCATAGAGTCCCCCCGGCACCGAGCTTTCTGAACGCGTTCAAAGGAGCGTGTGGGGCTCAACGGGGAGGGGTCCACCCATGGGCAAGGGGGTCAAAACCGCCGTCATAGGCGGGGTGTTCGCGGTGATGCTGGGCGGGGCCGGGTACGGCACCTACAACATCGTGAACGCGCTGAACGGTGACGGGGGCGGCACGGGCGGGGTGGCCGCGGAGAAGAAGTCGGGGCCGCCCGGCAAGGACGAGGTCAAGGAGACCACGGCCAAGTTCTTCACGGCCTGGGAGAAGGGCGCTGCCGCCACGGCGGCCTCGTACACGAACAACGACGGCGCCGCCGAGCAGCTGCTCACCGCCTTCGGCGACGACGCGCACATCACCGGCGTGAAGATCACGCCGGGCGCGGCCCGGGGCACCACAGTCCCGTACGCGGTGAAGGCGAAGGTGGCCTACGGCGGGAAGTCCAAGCCGCTGAGCTACGAGAGCGAGCTGAAGGTCGTGCGCGGGCTGACCACCGGGCGGGCGCTGGTCGACTGGCAGCCGTCCGTCGTGCACCCCGAGCTGAAGAAGGACGACACCCTCGTCACCGAGGAGTCGGCCACGCCGCCCATCGAGGCCGTGGGCCGCGACGGCGCCGAGCTGACGAAGGAGAAGTACCCCTCCCTCGGACCGATCCTGGACGCCCTGCGCGACAAGTACGGCGAGCAGGCCGGCGGCACCCCCGGCGTCGAACTGGTCATCCGGCACACCGGCAACGGCGCTCCCGACACTCCGCTGCTCACCCTCGCCGAGGGCAAGCCGGGCAAGCTCACCACCACGATCAGCCCGGGCGCGCAGGCAGCGGCCGAGAAGGCGGTCAAGCGGTTCGCCCAGTCGTCGGTGGTGGCCGTCAAGCCCAGCACCGGCGAGGTGCTGGCCGTGGCCAACCACCGCACGGACGGCTTCAACGCCGCTTTCCAGGGCGAGGCGGCACCCGGCTCCACCATGAAGATCATCACCGCCGCGATGCTCATCGACAACGGTGTGACCTCCATGAACGGCCCGGCACCCTGCCCGGACACCGCCGTGTGGCAGAGCCAGTCGTTCAAGAACCTGACGGGCATGAAGGCCAACGAGAACGCCACGCTCGCCAACAGCTTCATGCGGTCCTGCAACACCGCCTTCATCAAGCTCATCGACGAGAAGCCGCTCACGGACGCCTCGCTGACCCAGGAGGCCGAGGAGCGCTTCGGCCTGGGGCAGGACAACTGGACGACCGGCATCGCCTCCTTCGACGGCAGCGTCCCCGCCGTCGACGGGCCGGACCGGGCGGCGGGCGCCATCGGGCAGGGGCAGGTGCAGATGAGCCCGCTGAACATGGCCTCGGTGACCGCGACCGCCATCACCGGCGCCTTCCGCCAGCCCTACCTGGTCTCGCCGGAGCTGGACGGCCGGGAGCTGGCCCGGGCCCAGGGCCTGCGGGCGAGCACCGCCGCCCAGCTCAAGCAGATGATGCGGCTCACGGCCACGCAGGGCACCGCCGCGCCGGCCATGGCCGGACTGGGCGGTGACATCGGCGCCAAGACCGGTTCCGCCGAGGTCGACGGCAACGCCAAGTCCAACAGCTGGTTCACCGGATTCCGGGGCGACATCGCGGCGGCGGCCATGACCGAGGAGGGCGGCCACGGCGGTGACGCGGCCGGGCCGATTGTCGCAGCCGTGCTACGAACAGGTGGCTGATCTCACCTCCGCGCCACGGGACCCTAGGGTGGTGGCCGTCGTTGGGACATGGGACGGCTGAGGGCGACGGGAGCCCTGGGGAATCTCGGAGGAACGGACAGCAGTGGGCAACAGAAGGCGCGTCGCCGAGCGACGGAAGACCAGACCCGCCGTGATCGGCGGGATGATCGCCGTGGTCGTGGTGGGCGCCGGGGCCGGTGCCTACGCGCTGTACGGCGGTGGCGCCGCCGCGGACGACGGGACACGGGCCTCGGACCAGAAGGCCGAGGTGAAGACGGGCCCGCTGTCCCCGGCCGAAGTCACCACCACCGCCCGCGCCTTCCTCACCGCCTGGCAGTCCCAGAAGGTCGACCGGGCCGCCGCGGCCACCGACGACACCTCCGCGGCCCGGTCACTGCTCACGGGCTACACCAAGGACGCCCACATCAAGGACGTCACCCTCACCCCGGGCCGGCCCACCGGCGACAAGGTGCCGTTCTCCGTCAAGGGCACGGTGTCCTACAAGGGCACCGACAAGCCGCTGGCGTACGACAGCGCCCTGACCGTCGTGCGCCGCGCCGCCGACGGAAAGCCGCTGGTCGACTGGCACGCGGCCGTCGTCCACCCGGATCTGCGGGACGGCGACACCCTGGTCACCGGCGCGGCGGGCACGCCCCCGGTCAAGGCGCTCGACCGGGACGGCGGCGAACTGACCACCAAGAAGTACGCCTCGATCGGCCCGATCCTGGACGGCCTGCGCGAGAAGTACGGCAAGGAGGCCGGCGGCAAGGCCGGCATCGAACTGCGGGTGGTGCGCGGGAAGTCCGCGGAGGCGAAGGACCTCTCCGACAAGACCCTGCTGGAGCTGAGCGAGGGCACGCCCGGCACGGTGAAGACCACGCTGGACCCGGCCCTCCAGGCGGCCGCCGAGAAGCAGGTCGCGAAGAAGGCCAAGTCGTCCGTGGCCCTGCTGCGGGTGTCGACCGGCGAGATCCTGGCCGCCGCCAACGCCTCCCCCGGCTTCAACACCGCCTTCCAGGGCTCCCTGGCCCCCGGCTCCACGATGAAGGTCATCACCTCGTCGCTGCTGATCGAGAAGGGCCTGGCCTCGGCGGACAAGAAGCACCCGTGCCCGAAGTACTTCACGTACGGGCACTGGAAGTTCCAGAACGACGACAAGTTCCAGATCAAGAACGGCACGTTCAAGGCGAGCTTCGCCCGCTCCTGCAACACGGCCTTCATCAGCCAGGCCCCGAAGCTGAAGAACGACGACCTGACCAAGGAGGCCCAGCAGGTCTACGGCCTGGGGCTGAACAACTGGGCCATCGGAGTGCCGTCCTTCGACGGCGCGGTGCCGGTGCAGTCGGCCGCCCAGATGGGTGCCTCGCTGATCGGGCAGGGCGGGGTCCGGATGAACCCGCTGAACATGGCGTCGGTGTCGGCGACGGTCAAGGCCGGCACCTTCCACCAGCCGTACCTGGTCTCCCCGGACGTGGACGGGCGGGAGCTGGCGAAGGCCGCGCGCACGATGCCGGCGAGCACCCTGTCCCAGTTGCGTGAGCTGATGGCGTACACCGCCGCGTACGGCACGGCCGCGGAGGCGATGTCCGGGGTCGGCGGCGACGTCGGTGCGAAGACCGGGTCCGCCGAGGTCGACGGGCAGAAGAAGCCGAACGGCTGGTTCACGGCCTACCGGGGCGACCTGGCCGCCGCGGGCGTGGTCCAGCAGGGCGGGCACGGTGGCTCGACGGCCGGCCCGATCGTGGCGGCCCTGCTGAAGGCGGGCGGCTGAGCCCCGGGTTCAGCGCGTAACGGGGTTCAGCGCTGACGGAGTTCAGTGCTGACGGAGTTGAGCGCTGACGGACTTGAGCGCTGAAGGAGTTCAGTGCTGACGGAGTTCAGCGCGTGATGCGGATCAATGCGTCACGGGTTCCGCGGCGGCCATGTACGTCCGCCGCAGGAACCGCAGCAGCGCCTGGCGCTCGAACTGCACCACCGACACCCCTTGCGCGGAGTGGAACTCCACCACGACCTGCACCCGGCCGCACGGCCACACCCGCACCTCGCCGCTCCCGGCAGGAGCCCGCAGACCTTCCTCCAGCAGCTCGCGGCTGAACACCCACTCGCGTCCCCCGGCTCCCGGCAGCGTCATGCGCACCTTCCGGGGATCGTGGTCGGGGTCGTACCGCAGGGTGACCGGAACCGCCTCCAGCTCGTCGACCAGCGGCACGGCCGCGTCCGAGACGATGTGGGCTCGCGCGTACTGCTCGACTACGGACATCGGACGGCCCCTTCACCGTGCGCAATCCGAGTGGAAACCGTGCGTCCACTCCCTCTCCAATGTCGCATATTTTCCGGATTGCGCTCCTGGAGCCGGATATATCACGGGTGAGATAAAACGAGCATCACGCTCTTGCAAACCGTTCGCATCAAGCCACATCATCGAACGGTGCATGTACCTGACGGATTCATCAACGCGCCCACCTCCGCCGCCACCGGTGTGATCGCCGCGGGCGCCATCGCCGTGAGCCTGCGCGGCGCACGCCGCGAACTCGACGAGCGCACGGCGCCGCTGGCCGGGCTCGTGGCGGCGTTCATCTTCGCGGTGCAGATGCTGAACTTCCCCGTAGCGGCGGGGACCAGCGGCCATCTCCTCGGCGGTGCGCTGGCGGCGATACTCGTCGGTCCCTACACCGGGGTCCTGTGCGTCTCCGTCGTCCTGCTGATGCAGGGCATCCTGTTCGCGGACGGCGGTCTGACCGCGCTGGGCGTGAACATCACCAACATGGCGATCGTCACGACGGTCGTGGCCTACGCCCTCTTCCGCGGCCTGGTGAAGGTGCTGCCCCGCACCCGCCGATCGGTCACCGCGGCCGCCTTCGTCGCGGCCCTGGTCTCCGTCCCGGCCGCCGCGCTCGCCTTCACGCTGATGTACGCGATCGGCGGCACCACCGACGTGTCGATCGGCAAGGTCGCCACCGCCATGATCGGCGTGCACGTCCTGATCGGCATCGGCGAGGCCGTGATCACCGCGCTGACCGTCGGCTCGGTCATCGCCGTACGCCCGGACCTGGTGTACGGGGCGCGCGGCCTCACGCAGAAGCTGAAGCTGCGGGTGAACGGCGAACTGGTCGACGCCCCCGACGCCGAGCCCGAGCCCGTGCCCGCCGCCGCCCGCACTTCGCACCGCAAGGTGTGGGCGGCCGGCCTGGTCGCCTCCCTCGTGCTGGCCGGGTTCGTCAGCTTCTACGCCTCGGCGAACCCCGACGGCCTGGAGAAGGTCGCCGCCGACCACGGCATCGACAAGAAGGCCGAGGACCACGCGGTGGCCGACTCCCCGCTCGCCGACTACGGCGTCAAGGACGTCGCCGACGCTCGCCTGTCCGGGGGGCTGGCGGGCGTCATCGGCGTGGGCGTCACGGTCGTCGCCGGCACCGGCGTGTTCTGGGCCGTGCGCCGCCGCCGCACCGACGACACCTCCCCGTCGGACACGACGAACACGCCGGATACGACGAACACGAGCACGACGGGCACGAGCGTCTGACATGGGAGCAGGGCACGCGCACAAGCTGTACCGGCACGGGCACTCGCCCGTGCACGGCCTGCCGCCGCACACCAAGCTCGCCGCCGTCTTCGCCTTCGTGGTCGTCGTGGTGTCGACGCCGCGCGAGGCGATGTGGGCGTTCGGGCTGTACGCCGTGCTGCTCGGGGCCGTCGCGTGGGTCGCGCGCGTGCCCGCCGGCTTCCTGCTCCGGCGGCTGCTGATCGAGGTGCCGTTCGTCGCGTTCGCGGTGCTCATGCCGTTCGTGGCGGAGGGCGAGCGGGTCGACGTCCTCGGCCTGTCCCTGAGCGTGAACGGCCTGTGGGGCGCCTGGAACGTGCTGGCGAAAGGCACCCTGGGTGTCGCGGCCTCGGTGTTGCTGGCCGCCACGACCGAACTGCGCGAACTGCTGCTCGGCCTGCAGCGCCTCAAGCTCCCGCCGCTCCTCGTGCAGATCGCGTCCTTCATGATCCGCTACGGCGACGTCATCACGGACGAGATGCGGCGCATGCGGATCGCCCGGGAGTCACGCGGCTTCGAGGCGAAAGGCGTCAAGCACTGGGGCGTGCTCGCCAAGTCGGCCGGCGCGCTGTTCATCCGCTCCTACGAGCGCGGCGAGCGGGTGCACCTGGCCATGGTCAGCCGTGGATACGCCGGCTCCATGCCGGTCATCGACGAGGTGACCGCGTCCCGGGCGCAGTGGTCGTACGCCCTCGCCCTCCCCTGCGCCGCGCTGCTCGTCTGTCTGCTGGGATGGACCTTGTGACTGCTTCTCTGGAGGTCTCGGGCCTCGCTTTCGCCTACCCCGACGGGCACCAGGCCCTCTTCGGCGTCGACTTCTCGGTCGCGCGCGGTGAGCGGGTCGCGCTGCTCGGGCCGAACGGCGCCGGCAAGACGACCCTCGTACTGCACCTCAACGGCATCCTGACCGGCGGCGCCGGCACGGTGCAGGTCGCCGGGCTGCCCGTGGACAAGCGGAACATGGCCGAGGTCCGGCGCCGGGTCGGCATCGTCTTCCAGGACCCGGACGACCAGCTGTTCATGCCGACGGTCCGGGAGGACGTGGCGTTCGGGCCCGCGGCGGCCGGGCTGAAGGGGCCGGAGCTGGAGGAGCGCGTGCAGCGGGCGCTGGAGCGGGTCGGCATGGCGGAGTTCAAGGACCGGCCCCCGCACCACCTCTCCTTCGGGCAGCGCCGCCGGGTGGCCGTCGCGACCGTGCTGGCGATGGAGCCGGAGATCCTCGTGCTGGACGAGCCGTCCTCCAACCTCGACCCGGCCTCGCGCCGCGAACTGGCGGACATCCTGCGCTCCCTGGACGTGACCGTGCTGATGGTCACGCACGACCTGCCCTACGCCCTGGAGCTGTGCCCGCGCTCCCTGATCCTCAGCGACGGGGTGATCGCGGCCGACGGGCCGACCGGCGAGCTGCTCTCCGACGAGGAGCTGATGCGGGCCCACCGTCTGGAGCTGCCGTTCGGTTTCGATCCGCGTTCCGTCCCGGCGGCTCAGGGCCGTCCGTGACAATGACCGCGTGACGAACGAGGAGAGCGACGGATCACCGCTGCTGGACGACCAGCTGTGCTTCGCGCTGTACGCCGCCCAGCGCGCGGTGACGGCGGCGTACCGCCCGCTCCTCGACGAACTGGGCCTCACCTACCCCCAGTACCTGGTGCTGCTGGTCCTCTGGGAGCGCGGTGAGACGACGGTGAAGGAGCTGGCCGCGGCCCTGCGCCTCGACTACGGCACGGTCTCGCCGCTGCTGAAGCGGCTGGAGGCCGCCGGTCTGGTCCGGCGTGAGCGGTCGGCGCGGGACGAACGGTCGGTGCTCGTGGCCGTGACGGGGCGCGGGGAGGAACTCCGGGAGCGGGCGGGGCGGGTGCCCGGCGCGCTGATCGCGGCGACCGGGCTCGACGGCACGGAGGCCGGGCGGCTGCGTGCGGAGCTGTGGCGGCTGGCCGAGCGGGCGGAGTCGGCGGCGGACCGGGCCCGCTGAGGGTTACCCCCGGTTGTGACCCCCTGGCATGACAGGCTGGTTACCGGCCAGTACCTTGTGCACGATGTATTTGTGCGCACTTGGTTCCGGGGGAGGACAGCATGACTGACGGCCCCGCCGTCGACACCCGCCCGACGAAGATCATGTTCGTGGCGGAGGCCACCGCCCACGGTGGTCGCGAAGGCTATGTCACCAGCCAGGACGGACAGCTCGACCTCAAGGTCGCCATGCCCCCGCAGCTCGGCGGCGACGGCAACGGCACCAACCCGGAACAGCTCTTCGCGGCCGGCTACAGCGCCTGCTTCCACAACGCCCTGATCCTCGTCGGCAACCGCGAGGGCTACGACCTGACCGGCTCCACGGTCGCCGCGAAGGTCGGCATCGGCCCCAACCGGCAGCGCGGTTACGGCCTCGCCGTCGCCCTCAGCGTCTCGCTGCCGGTCGTCGACGCCGACCTCGCGACCAGGCTGGTGGACGCGGCCCACGAGGTCTGCCCGTACTCGAACGCGACCCGCGGGAACATCGACGTGACCATCCTGCTTGGCTAGAGGGGAGCACCACGAGCGCAGCGGCGAGACGAGGAGTACGGGCGTGGACGTGCACGGCACAGTGGCCGAGGGCTTCGAGCCGGTGAGGGACGCGTTCGTACGGAACTTCGAGGCGCTCGGGGACCGGGGCGCCGCGGTCGCCGTCTACCGGGACGGGCGGAAGGTCGTCGACCTGTGGGGCGGCACCAAGGACGTCGACGGCACGGCCCCCTGGGAGCGCGGCACCGCCCAGGTCGTGCGCTCGGCGACCAAGGGGGTCGCCGCCGCCGTACTCCTGCTGTTGCACCAGCGCGGAGAGCTGGACCTGGACGCGCCGGTGGGGCACTACTGGCCCGAGTTCAAGGCGCGGGGCAAGGAGCGGGTGCTGGTCCGGCACGTGCTGAACCACCGCGCCGGCCTGCCGGTCCTCGACCGGCCGCTCACCCCGCAGGAGGCGCTCGACCCGCTGAAGGGCCCGGAGGCCGTCGCCGCGCAGGCCCCCGTCTGGGAGCCCGGCACCGACCACGGCTACCACGCCCTCACCTACGGCTGGCTGCTCGACGAGCTGGTGCGGCGCGTGACCGGGCAGGGCGCCGGGGAGTGGCTCGCCTCCCAGGTCACCGGCCCGCTGGGCCTGGACCTCTGGCTCGGCCTGCCGGAGTCGGAGGCCGGCCGGGCCGGGCGGGTGGGCCGCGTCGAGGGAGCCGAGCCCACCGGTGGTCTGCGGGCCCGCCCGAAGCGGTCGGTCACCGAGGCCTACGAGGACCCGGCCTCCCTCACCCGCCGGGCGTTCGCCGCGATCTCCCCGTTCCCGGACCAGAACGCCCCCGCCTACCGCGCGGCAGCCCTGCCCGCGACGAACGCGACGGCGACGGCGGACGGACTGGCCCGCTTCTACGCGACCCTGATCGGCGACACGGCCGACGCCACGCGCCTGTTCACACCGGAGACGGTGGAACTGGCCCGGGCCGAGGAGTCGGCGGGCCCCGACCGGGTCCTGGTGGTCGGCACCCGCTTCGGCCTCGGCTACATGCTGCACGGCAGCGCGTCGCCGTTCCTCACCCCGGGCTCCTTCGGCCACCCGGGGCGCGGCGGTGCACTGGGCTTCGCCGACCCGGAGACGGGCATCGCCTTCGGCTACGTCACCAACGGCTTCCGCAAGACCGTGACGGCGGACCCCCGGGCGCAGGGGCTGGTGCGGGCGGTACGGGGAGTGCTGGACCTCTAGAAGCGTCTGACCTCTGGAAGCGTCTATACGTGGATGGGGTGCGAGGTCCGCCCGGAGGCCTGGTCGATCTCCTCGTGGGCTTTGGTCAGCAACTGCATGGCGAGTTCGTTGAGCGCCCTCGCACCGGCGATCTCCTCCCCGACCCGCGGCTGATTGGCGTCGGTCCGGTGCCGACTCGCGTGGCCGTGCGCCCGTACCTCGGTGCCGTCGGGCAGACGGACCATCGCGGCCGCTCGCGTGTGCTGGTCGTCCTCCGTGAACTCCATCTCGACGTGCCACCCCACGGTGGTGTGCATCATGACGATCACCTCCGGAACACTTATTTCCAGGGTGCTCCTCGCCCGGGCCGGACGCACCCGCCTGACGGACCCCTATCCGGCGTGCAGCATCAGCCCTATGCCGACGACCAGCAGCCCGGCCGCCGCGACCCTCGGCGCGCCGAATCTCTCCTTGAAGAACACGGCCCCGATCGCCGCGCCCACGATGATCGACGACTCGCGCAGGGCCGCGATGGGGGCGAGTTCGGCCCTGGTCTGGGCCCACAGGACGAGGGCGTAGGCGGCGACGGACAGCGCGGCGCCGAGCAGCCCGACCCCGGCGAAGGGCCGGAGCAGGGCGAGGGTCTCCCCGCGCCAGTGCCACACGGCATACGCCGGGACGACGACCCCCTGCACCGCCATCAGCCAGGCGATGTAGCCGAGGGAGGACCCGGAGGCCCGCACGCCAAGACCGTCGAGGACGGTGTACACCGCTATGGTCAGCCCGGTCGCCAGGGCCGCTCCGATCGCCGCCCAGTCGGGCCGCCGCCCGCGCAGTCCCCACAGGGCGACGCCGGTCAGCCCCGCGCAGGACAGGGCGATCCCGGCGGCGGCCCACCCGTCGGGTACCTCGTGGGCGAAGAGGGCGGCGAGCAGGGTCACGACCAGCGGCGCGGTGCCCCGGGCGATGGGATAGGCCTGCCCGAAGTCGCCCAGCCGGAAGGACTTCATCAGCAGGGCGTAGTAGGCGATGTGGACGGCCGCGGAGGCGAGCAGGTACGGCCATGCCGCGGCCGCCGGAAAGGCCACGAAGGGCGCGAGGGCCAGCCCGATCAGGACGCCCCCGCCCGAGATCAGCGCGAACCCGGCCAGCTTGTCGGTGATCTTGTGGGCGATGGCGTTCCAGCTGGCGTGGGTGACGGCGGCGAGCAGGACCGCGGCGGTGACCAGGGGGGTCACGCGGTGCGCTCGCGCACGTCCACCAGGGTTCCGTCGGCGTGGGTGACGAGGTCCTCGGGGGCCATGGGGAACACGGTGTACGGCGTCCCGGCCGCGGCCCAGACGACGTCGTGCTCCAGCAGGGACCGGTCGGCGAGCACCCGGGTCCTGGTCCGGTGCCCGAAGGGCGGCACGCCGCCGATGGCGTACCCGGTGGTCTCCCGCACGACGTCCACCTTGGCCCGGGTGACCTTGTCGGCGCCGAGTTCCTTGCGGACGAGGTCGAGATCGACCCGGGAGGCCCCGTCCATGAGCACCAGAACCGGCACTCCGTCCGCGGCGAAGATCAGTGACTTGCAGATCTGGCTCAGCTCACACCCGATCGCGGCGGCGGCCTCGGCTGCCGTACGGGTGGCGTCGGGGAAGCGGCGTACGCGGCTCACGAGATCCCCGAGCCCGAGCTCCCGCAGGGCCTCGGCGAAACGGGGATGAGCTCCGGAACCTTCGGCGTCAGTGGCGGCTGTCGTCGTCATGCCCTGCACGCTAGCGGTACGTGTAGAGGGCAGGCGAGACCGTTTCAGCCGGTGGTGTCCTCCGGCCGGACGTCCGCGAACTCCCACCAGGCGAGCGGCAGCCAGTCGCCGTCGACGAAGCCGTCGACGGATCCGCCGGTGCCCTGGATGGCCACCCGGGTCCCGACCGGGTAGGTGGTGCCGGACAGTCCGGAGACCGCCACGAGAAGGGTGCCTGTACGACGAGACAAAGCGCTACTTCCTTTCTCCTCTGGGTGCAAATCGTCTCATCATGCACCAGCCTGGTATATGAGCCACGGCACAAATGGAGGTGCTTGACGATGAGGGCTGTCGTATACAAAGGCCCCTTCGAGGTAGCGATAGAGCAAGTGGAGGATCCACGCATTCAGCACCCGAACGATGTGCTCGTCCGGGTCACGTCAACAGCCATCTGCGGCTCCGACCTGCACATGTACGAGGGCCGTACGGCTGCGGAGCCGGGCATCGTGTTCGGCCACGAGAACCTCGGGGTCGTCGAGGAGACAGGAGAGGGGGTCACCACGCTCAGCAAGGGCGACCGGGTGGTCATGCCGTTCAATGTCGCCTGCGGCTTCTGCAAGAACTGTTCGGCCGGCTTCACGGGCTTCTGCCTGACGGTGAATCCGGGCTTCGCCGGCGGCGCCTACGGCTATGTCGCGATGGGGCCCTATGTCGGAGGTCAGGCGGAGTACGTACGGGTCCCGTACGCCGACTTCAACTGCCTGAAGCTCCCGGAGGGCACCGAGAAAGAGACGGATTTCGTCCTGCTCGCGGACATCTTCCCGACGGGCTACCACGGCAACGAACTGGCCGACGTGCGCCCCGGTGACACGGTCGCCGTGTACGGCGCCGGTCCGGTCGGGCTGATGGCCGCCTACTCCGCGATGCTGCGCGGTGCGAGCAAGGTGTTCGTGGTCGACCGGGTGGCGGAACGTCTCCAGAAGGCCGAGGAGATCGGCACGATCCCGATCGACTTCTCCCAGGGCAACCCGGCGGAGCAGATCAAGGAGCAGACCGGCGGCCAGGGGACCGACAAGGGCATCGACGCGGTGGGCTACCAGGCCCAGGCGCAGGGCGAGGACCGGGAGGAACCGGCGGTCGTTCTGAACTCCCTGGTCGAAACGGTCCGCCCGACGGGCGCGCTCGGCATCCCCGGTTTGTACGTCCCGAGTGACCCGGGCGGTCCCGACGAGCAGTCCAAGAAGGGCATGCTGATGGTTTCCGTCGGGCGCCTCTTCGAGAAGGGGCTCCGCTTGGGCACCGGGCAGTGCAACGTCAAGCGGTACAACCGCCACCTGCGGGACATGATCATCGAGGACCGTGCGAAGCCCAGCTTCGTGGTCTCGCACGAGCTGCCGCTCGACGAGGCATCGTCGGCGTACGAGAAGTTCGACAAGCGCGTCGAGGGCTACACGAAGGTGGTGCTCCACCCGCAGGCAGCGTAGGCAGCCCGGGCCGGGCCGACAGTCAGTCGGTGACGTACGCGAGGAACGACACCCACGTGGCGGAGGCGACCGCCACGTGGGGAGTCCCCGGGGTCTTGGAGTCCCGGATGTGGATCATGGCAGGGGCGTGGGCGACCTCTACGCAGTCGCCGGGTTCGCTGCTGCTGCTGTAGCTGCTCTTGAACCAGTGGAGTTCCGGCGTGCTCATAGTCTCCCCAGCACTTGCTCGATAAAGGTCTGCGACTCCCTTGGCGGGAGAGCCTGCGCCCGGATCATGCCATAGCGCAGTTCAAGGACCCGCAGATCACGGGGGCTTGAGACCGGGCGACCGTTGAACGCGCCCTCGGACCGGCCGATGGCCGTGCCGTCAGCGAACTTCAGCACCTCGATCAAGCCCTGCGTACCCGCGTGCTCCTCCCGATCGGTCGGCATGACTTGGAGCGACACATTCCG
This sequence comes from Streptomyces qaidamensis, assembly GCF_001611795.1. Lineage (NCBI taxonomy): Bacteria > Bacillati > Actinomycetota > Actinomycetes > Kitasatosporales > Streptomycetaceae > Streptomyces > Streptomyces qaidamensis. Next base: position 3,807,256 of record NZ_CP015098.1, read on the forward strand.
CAACTTGGCCATCTCCAGCAGATGTTCGAGTTGTCGGCGCAACACCATCTTGCCCCCGAGGGGGCGTTCGAGCGTCACCTGTTCCTGGACAAAACTGAGATCCGGGGCAGGATCCCGCTCGAAGACAGACTTGCGAGCCATGAGTGCGGCGCACTCCCGCTCGATCACGTCGGCCGAAAGGGCAGGCTGGCGCATCTCGAACAGCGCCCTCGCATACTCCGGCGTCTGCAGCAGCCCGTGGACGTTGTGGTTGCTGTAGAGCAACATCTCCACCGCCCGCTCCTCCAACTGCGCCAGCTCCCGCACCTTCTTCGGATACCGAGCCCTCTCCATGTCCTTCGTGAACGCCCTCAGATGCCCCTGGGCGTTCAGCACCTGGTCCGCCCTGTCCAGGTACTCCGGCCGGGGAATCCGCGCTCCCCGTTCCATCTTGCGGATCATGTCCTCGCCGTAGCCGAGCACCTCACCCAACTCGGCGACCCGCATCCCCGCCGCCTCCCGGCACACCTTCAGCAGCTTCCCCACCGCCTGGACCAGCGGCTCGATCTCGTCCCCCGGCTCGACATCCCAGCCGGCCTCGTCGACAGCCTCGTTCATGCCCCACCTCCATCGCGCAGCCGTACCCGTACAACGCCCGGGACAGCCGAGACAGCACGGGACAAGTCCCGGACAGTAGCGGTACGCACACGCACTGCCGCTGATCACTGGGCGCGAACTCCGCCACGCTGAGTCACATGAACCAGGAGACCGCCATCCGCAACCTCAGCCTTCTGCTCTCCCCGACACCCCGGGGAGCCCGGCTCGCCCGGCTCCTCGCCACGGAGCAACTCCGCGCGTGGGGACTGCCCTTGGACCCTGCCGAGCACATCGTCGCCGAGCTCGCGACCAATGCCGCCACCCACGGGCGCGTCCCCGGCCGGGACTTCCGGCTGACGCTCTACGTCATCGGCGGCACCCTCCGTATCGAGGTCACGGACACGCGCGGTGACCGGCTTCCCCACCTCACCCGGCCGGTCCCGGACGCCACCAGCGGCCGGGGTCTCCTCGTCGTTGCCGCCCTCGCCGGCCGGTGGGGTGTGACGCCCGGTCCGCACCCGCGCAAGACGGTGTGGGCCGAGGTCGACGTGCCCGGGTGAAAGGCCGGTGAGGGCGCACCGTCCCCACAGTGCCCTCACCGGCCGGTCTCTCACGAGGTGTCAGACGCGGACCAGTTCCCTGTCGTCGTCGCCGGAGGCGGTGCGCAGGCCCTCGCCCTCCACGTCCACGTTGGGCAGCGCGCGGTCGAGCCACTTGGGCAGCCACCAGGCCTTGCGGCCGAGGAGGGCCAGGACGGCCGGGACGATGGCCATGCGGACGACGAACGCGTCGAAGAACACCGCGATCGCGAGGCCGAAGCCGATCATCTTGACCATGGACTCGGACGAGCCGATGAAGCCGGCGAAGACGGCCATCATGATGACCGCGGCGGCCGTGACGACCCGGGCGCCGTGCCGGAACCCGGTGACCACGGCCTGCGCGGGCTTCTCTCCGTGCACGTAGGCCTCCCTCATCCGGGTCACGAGGAACACCTCGTAGTCCATCGCGAGGCCGAAGACCACGCCGACCATGAAGATCGGCATCATCGACATGACCGGACCGGTCTGCTCCACGCCCATCAGGCCGGACAGCCAGCCCCACTGGAAGACCGCGACGACCGCGCCGAGGGCCGCCATCACCGACAGCAGGAAGCCGAGGGCCGCCTTCAGCGGGACCAGGATCGAGCGGAAGACCACGATCAGCAGGAGGAAGGCCAGGCCGACGACCAGCACGAGATACGGCACCAGCGCGTCGTTGAGTTTCTCGCTGACGTCGATGTTCATCGCCGTGCTGCCGGTGACCAGGACGTTCGCGTCCGTGTCGGCCTTGAGGTCCGCGCCCGCGTCCCGGATGCCGTGCACCAGGTTCTCCGTCGTGACGGAGGACGGCTCGGAGCCGGGGATCACGGTGATGGTGGCGGTGTCACCGGCCTTGTTGGGCTGCGCCGGCGTGACCGTGACGACGTCCTTCAGGCCCTTGATCGCGTCGCCGGTCTCGGCGAAGACCGCCTTGGGGTCGTCGCTGTCCTTCGCGTCGACGACGACCACCAGTGGGCCGTTGAAGCCCGGCCCGAAGCCCTCGGACAGCAGGTCGTAGGCGCGGCGCTGAGTGGTGGAGGTCGGCTGGGAGCCGTCGTCGGGCAGGCCCAGTTCGAGGGAGGCCGCCGGGACGGCGGCCGCGCCGAGGCCGATGACGCCGAGCAGCAGGACCGCGACCGGGCGGCGTACGACGAAGCTCGCCCAGCGCGTGCCCAGGTTCGGCTTGGCCGGCTGGTCCTTCTTCTTCGCGCGGCCGAGGAGCTTGCCCTTCTCCCCCATCGGCTTCACCTTGCGGCCCGCGTATCCGAGCAGGGCCGGGACCATCGTCAGGGCGATCAGCACCGCGATGGCCACCGTGCCCGCCGCCGCGATGCCCATCTTCGTCAGCATCGGGATGTTGACGACGGACAGGCCCACCAGTGCGATGACCACGGTCAGACCCGCGAAGACCACCGCGGAGCCCGCCGTGCCGACGGCCCGGCCCGCCGCCTCCTCGCGCTCGCGGCCCTCGGCCAGTTCGGCACGGTAGCGGGAGACGATGAACAGGGCGTAGTCGATGCCGACGGCCAGGCCGATCATCATCGCGAGGGTGGAGGTGGTCGAGCCGAGGTCCAGCGCACTGGCCAGGCCCGTGATCGCGGAGACGCCGATGCCCACGCCGATGAGCGCCGTCAGCAGCGGCAGTCCGGCCGCGACCAGCGAGCCGAAGGTGATGACCAGGACGACCGCGGCGACCGCGATGCCGATGATCTCGCTGGAGCCGGTGTGCGGCACGGCCTGGAGCGCGTCACCGCCGATCTCGACGGTCAGCCCGGCCTTGCGCGCGTCCTGCGCGCTGTCCTTGAGGGCGTCCTTCGCCGCGTCGTCCAGCTCCATGCCGGAGACCTTGTACGACACCTGCGCGTACGCGACCGTGCCGTCCTCGCTGACGGCCTTCGCCTGGTACGGGTCGGTGACGCGGACGACTTCGGAGCCGTCGGACAGCTCCTTCACCGTCTCCTGGACCGTCGCCTTGTTGCCGGGGTCGGTCATCTTCTCGCCGCTCGGCGCCTTGAAGACCACGCGTGCGGTGGCTCCGTCGGCACTGGTGCCGGGGAAGCGCTGCTCCAGCAGGTCGAAGGCCTTCTGGGCCTCGGTGCCGGGGATGGAGAACGAGCTGTTGCCCGCGGCGGGGGCGCTGGCCGCGCCGACACCGGCGAGGGTCAGCAGGGCCACCCATATCAGGGCGACGAAGTGCCGCCGCCGGAACGAGAGCCGGCCGAGTTTGTAGAGGAAAGTGGCCACGAGGGCGTACTCCCGGTCAGTCGTGGGGTCTTCAGGGCAGGGGTGATCAGCCCGACGACGTGAGCGGAGACGTCAGGTAGGGGCTAGCTGAGGGGGACTACTCGGTGGGCGCGCCGAGGGCGGGGAGGACCACGGCGTCGATGTACGAGATGAGGAACTGTTGTGTCGGCGGCTGGTCGTCGATCAGCGTGCGCGTCGCGAAAGCGCCGGTGAGCATGTGCATGAGGTACTCCAGCGCCGGGCAGTCGGCGCGGACCTCGCCTCGGTCGACGGCCCGCTGCACCACCCGGCGGAACTCCTCCATCTCCGGCTCCACGAGGAGTTCCTTGAACGCCTGGAGGAGGTCCGGATTGGCGTGCACCGCCATGAACAGACCCCGCATCAGCGCGGCGTTCTGCTGCATGGTGCAGTCGTCCTCACGGGAGGTGAGGGCGTGCAGGTCCCCCCGGAGGGACCCGGTGTCGATGTCGGAGATGTTGCCCCGCTTGTTGTGCCGGATCGCCTTCGCCACCAGCTCGGGCTTGCCGCCCCACTGGCGGTAGAGGGTGGCCTTGCTGGACCGGGTGCGCGCGGCCACGGCGTCCATGGTGAGGGCGTCGTAGCCGACTTCGCGGAGCAGGTCGAGCACGGCCGTGTAGAGCTCGGCCTCACGCTCGGGGGTGATCCGACTGCGACGCACGGTGGCGGCCTCAGCCATCTCTCTCACCTTCCTGACTCCGAACGACACGGTTTCGTACGTCACGAAGGTAGCGCACCCCTCATAGAAACGAAACCGTTTCGTACGTGTACTGGGTCACGAGCGGGCTCTTGCCTTGAGTTGCCCTGGTCCGCCCCCCGGCCAAGCATGAGGACGTGACCTATCTGCGTCTGCCGCACCTCCATGACGATCTGCTGTGCTTCGTGGCCGAGGACGACCTCTGGCTCGCCCCGCTCGACGCCCCCGGCCGGGCCTGGCGGCTCACCGTCGACCGCACCAAGCTGGGCCACCCCCGCTTCTCGCCCGACGGCCGCCGGCTCGCCTGCACGAGCTGGCGCAGCCTGGTGCCCGAGGTCCACGTCGTCCCGGTGGACGGCGGCCCGGGCCGCCAGGTGAGCCACTGGGGCAGCGCCGACACCCGGGTCTGCGGCTGGACCCCGGAGGGCGAGATCCTGGCCGTGGCCTCGCACGGCGAGCCCTTCTCCTTCTTCACCTGGGCCTACAAGATCTCCCCCGCCGGCGACCCGGGCCGCAAGCTGCCCTGGGGACCGGTCGCGGACATCCAGGTCGCCGACGTGGACGGGGAGCGCAAATCCCTGCTCCTCACCGGCACCCCGCCGCACGAACCGGCCTCCTGGAAGCGCTACCGCGGCGGGGCCACCGGCCGGCTCTGGCTGCACGGCGAACGGCTGCTCGAAGGCCTCGGCGGCCATCTGCACTCCCCGATGTTCGTCGGCGGCCGCATCGCGTTCCTCTCCGACCACGAGGGCGTCGGCAACCTCTACTCCATCGCCCACGACGGCTCGGACCTGCGCCGGCACTCCGACCACGACGCCTTCTACGCCCGGCACGCCGCGAGCGACGGCACCCGGGTCGTCTACCAGTGCGCGGGCGACCTGTGGATCGTCGACGACCTGTCCCCGGACTCCGGACCGCGGCGGCTGGACGTACGCCTCAGCGGGCCGCGGGCGGGGCGGCGCCCCTACCAGGTGGCGGCGTCCCGGCACGTCGACGGGCTCTCCGTCGACGAGACCGGGCGGGCCAGTGCCGTCGTGGTACGCGGCAGCCTCTACTGGCTCACCCACCGGGACGGCCCCGCCCGCACCCTCACCGACATCCCCGGCGTCCGGGTGCGGCTGCCCGAGATGCTCGGCGCGAGCGGGCGCGTGGCGTACGTGACGGACGCGGAGGGCGAGGACGCGATCGAGATCGCCTCCCTGCCCCGGGCGAGCGGCGAACGGGCACCCCGGCGGCCTGCCCCGGCCGCACTGGGCCGGGTACGCGAACTGGTCTCCGACCCCGACGGCGAGCGGCTGGCGGTCGCCTCACACGACGGCCGGCTCCTCCTCGTCGACGTCACGGAGGACTCCGACGGCGAGGTCACCGAGCTGATCCGGTCGGTCAACGGGCCCGTGCGCGACCTCGCGTTCTCCCCGGACGGGGCGTGGCTGACCTGGTCCCACCCGGGCATCGGGCGGACCCTGCGGCAGATCAAGATGGCCCGGCTCGCCGACCGGCTGATCGTCGACGTGACCAACGGCCGCTTCGAGGACGAGAACCCGGTCTTCACCCGCGACGGCCGCTACCTCGCCTTCCTGTCCTGGCGCGGCTTCGACCCCGTCTACGACGTGCACACCGGCGACCTGTCCTTCCCGCTGGGCTGCCGCCCCTACCTCGTGCCGCTGTCCTCCGCGACGCCGTCCCCGTTCGCGGTGAACCCGGAGGGCCGCCCGGCCGCCGGGGGCCTGGACCCGGTGGAGGACGACGACAACGGCGACAACGGGGCCGTGACCGTCGAGGTCGAGGGGCTGGAAAGCCGCGTCACGCCGTTCCCGGTTGCCGCCTCCAAGTACTCCGCGCTGCACCCGGTGGCGGGCGGCGGGCTGGTCTGGCTGCGCTGGCCGATCTCGGGCGCCCTCGGCGAGACGTTCGCCAACCCCGACGACACCACCGGCCGGCCGACCCTGGAGCACTTCGGCATCACCAAGGCCAGGAAGACCGAACTCGCCCAGCACCTCGACTGGTTCGCCGTCAGCGGCGACGGCAGCCGGCTGGTCATCGTCGACGAGGGCGAGCTGCGCGCGGTCCCGGCGGTCGAGCAGGGCGACAGCGACTCCACCGTGTGGATCGACGCGCGCCGCATCCTGCACACGGTCGACCCGGCGGCGGAGTGGCGGCAGTCGTACGAGGAGGCCGGGCGGCTGATCCGGGCCCACTTCTGGGACCCGGGCATGTGCGGCATCGACTGGGACGGGGTGCTCGACCAGTACCGCCCGCTGGTCGAACGGGTCGCCTCCCCCGACGAGTTCGCCGACCTGCTCCGCGAGGTCCTCGGCGAACTGGGCACGTCCCACGCCTACGTCACCGCCGCCCGGCGCAACGAGGGCCCCCCGCACTACCAGCGCCGGCAAGGCCTGCTGGGCGCCAACTTCGTCCGCAGGAACGGCGGCTGGGCCGTGAAACGGATCCTGCCCGGAGACTCCTCCGACTCCAAGGCCCGCTCCCCGCTGGCCGGTTCGGGCATCCGGGAGGGCGCGGTCCTCACCCATGTGGACGGCCGCCCGGTGGATCCGGACGCGGGCCCCTACCCGCTGCTGGCCGGCGCGGGCGGTACGACGGTGGAGCTGACCTTCGACCCGGCGGAGGGCACGGGCCCCTCCCGGCGGGTCGCCGTCGTCCCGCTCGTCGACGAGCGGCCGCTGCGCTACCAGGACTGGGTGACCAAACGCCGTTCCGTGGTGCGCGAGTTGAGCGGCGGGCGCTGCGGCTACCTGCACATCCCCGACCTGGGCGGCTCGGGCTGGGCACAGTTCAACCGTGACCTGCGCATGGAGGTGTCCCGCCCGGCCCTGATCGTGGACGTGCGCGGCAACGCCGGCGGTCACATCAGCGAGCTCGTCATCGAGACGCTGAGCCGGACCATCCTGGGCTGGGACCTGACCCGCGACGCCCAGCCGGTGTCGTACACCGCGAACGCTCCGCGCGGCCCGGTGGTGGCCCTGGCCGACGAGGCGACCTCCTCCGACGGCGACATGATCACCGCCGCGTTCAAGCTGCTGAAACTCGGCCCGGTCGTGGGGCAGCGCACCTGGGGCGGGGTGGTCGGCATGACCGGCCGCCACGAGCTGGGCGACGGCACGGTGATCACGGTGCCGATGAACGCGGCCTGGTTCGACGCCTACGGCTGGTCGGTGGAGAACAAGGGCGTCTCCCCCGACATCGACGTCCTGCGCACCCCGCTGGACTGGGCCGAGGGACGGCACGCCCAGCTGACCGACGCGGTGGAGCTGGCGCTCGGACTGCTGGAGAGCAACCCGCCGGCGATGCCGCCGACCTACGGCGACGTCCCGGACCGCTCCCGTCCGAAGCTGCCGCCCAGGACGTGAACGCCCTGGCTCGTACACGGGAAAGGGGCGCCCCGCACGGGGACGCCCCAGTCCGCTCAGCACGCAACGTCAGGCGTCGAAGTCCTGGTCGAAGCGGTCCTCCTGCTCGCGCTCACGGTCGCGCTGCGGCTCCGTGCGCTCACGGTCGCGCTGCGGCTGCGAGGGGTCCATGTCCTCGTCGCGCCGGCGGTTGCGGCCCGGCACCTGCTCACGGGCCTGCTCCGCCTTCTGGCGAGCCTGGTTCTGCCACTGCTCGGACTTCTCCTGGAACTGGTCCTTCATACCCATGTGGGTTCACTCCCGTTGGGGGTGAGGGGATCTGGCTCGATCAGATTCACACGGGCCGTGACGCTGCGCATGTCGATCACTCACGGAGCGTAGTCCGCTGCTGCTCATCGGCCGCACCACCGGCCCCGACCAGGCCCGTGCGCATGCCCGTCAGCCGGTCCGCGAACCGCCGCATCTCGCGCTGGCCCACCGTCCCGATGACCGCGGGCAGGTAGCCGCGCACGCCCTGCATCCCGCGCAGCCACCACTGCCCGTACACATGGCTCGACCTGCGCTCGATCCCCTCCACCAGCCGGTCCACGGCCGGCCCCAGCGGATACGTCTTGTTCGACGGCCAGGGCAGCCGCTGCCTCAACTCCCGCATGACGTCGTCCTGATCGGCCCCGCGCACCATGTCGGTGTCGGTCCACGACAGATACCCGACGCCCACCTTCACACCCCGGTGCCCGACCTCGGCCCGCAGGCTGTGCGCGTACGCCTCCACACCCGACTTGGACGCGCAGTACGCGGTCATCATCGGCGCCGGGGTGATCGCGGCGAGGGACGCGATCTGCAGCAGATACCCCCGGCTCTGAAGCAGCGGCGGCAGGAAGGCGCGGCCGGTCACCGCCGAGCCGATCAGGTTGACCTCGATCACCCGCCGCCAGGACTCCGGGTCGGAATCGACGAAGGGCCCACCGGTCGCGACACCGGCGTTGGCGACGACGATGTCGACCCTCCCGAAGCGTTCCTCGACCTCGCCCGCGACCCGGGCCATCGCCTCGTGGTCGGTGACGTCGGCGTGCCAGTGGTCGCTGTCGCCGTGCAGCCGCCCGGAGACCTGCTTGAGCGCGTCCGGCTCCAGGCCGACGAGTGCCACCTTCACCCCGCGCGCGGACAGCTTGCGGGCCAGCAACTCCCCGACGCCGCGGGCCGCCCCGGTCACCACGGCGACCTTGCCCTCAAGGCTCACCCTGCTCATGCGCTCTCCTCGGATACGACCTGGATGTGTGTGCGGACGAGGTCCCGGATGGTGCCGTTGACCAGCTCGGGCGCCTCGACGGGCGTCATGTGACCGATGCCGGGCAGTTCGACGATGCCGGTGCAGTGCGGCAGCGCGGCGGCCAGGGCCCGGGCCTGCACCGGCGGCGTCAGCCGGTCCGCCGTCCCGACGATCACGGCCGTGGGCACGTCCAGTTCGCGCACGCCGTGGTCGAGGTCCAGCAGATCCAGCACCTGCGACCAGGCGTGACGGACCTCGCGGGGGCAGGCGTGGACGATCCGGGCACACGCCTCGATCATGTGCGGGGCCGAAGCGGGCCCCATGGTGCCGTACTTGAGGATCCGGCGGGCCAGCGGCGTGACCGGCCCGAGCGGGGCGCGGGTGCCGAGGATCCGCCGGGTCAGCCAGGTCCGCACCCGCCCCGCCCGCAGCGGGACGACGGTGGAGGCCGCGACCAGCTGCGAACTGCCCGTGCTGCACAGCAGGACGGCGGCGGCGTGCGCCCGGAAGGCGGCCTTCTTGGAGGCCGCCATGATGGTCATCCCGCCCATGGAGTGCCCTGCGACCACGGCCTGTTCGCCGGGCGCGAGGGCGGCTTCGAGGACGGCCTCCAGATCGTCGGCGAGCGCGTCCGCGCTGCACGCCGGGCTCGCGGGGCTGCGCCCGTGGCCGCGCTGGTCGTAGGCGATGACCCGGTGGTCGGCGGCCAGGTCGCGGATCTGCGCGGCCCAGAAGGCGGTGGAGCACGTCCAGCCGTGGGCGAGGACGACGGCGGGGGCGCCCTCGGGCCCGTGGACCTCGACGTGCAGCCGGGCGCCGTCGGCGGAGACGGCGGTCAGTTCGCGCGCCGGGGCGGGCGGGGCGTAGGGGCCGGAGTCGACGTGCAGGAGGCGGCTCACGCTTCCACCCCGGCCTTCTCCTGCGCGGTGGCCTTCCTCGCCGCGGGAGCCCGCAGGACGTCGTACTCCGCGAGGTCGACACCCCGCGTGGCCCGCCGGAACTCGCCGGTCGTGCCGGGCCAGATGGTGGTGTTGCGGCCGCTCGCGTCGAGGTACCAACTGGTGCAGCCGCCGGTGTTCCACACGGTGCGCTTCATACGCTCCTGCACCCGGTGGTTCCAGGAGCGCACGGCGTCCGGGCGGGCGTCGAGGGCCACCCGGCCACCGAGCACGTCGAGTTGACGGACGTAGTCGGCCAGGTAGTTCAGCTGGGACTCGATCATCAGGATCATCGAGGAGTTCCCGAGGCCGGTGTTGGGCCCGATGATCGTCATCCAGTTGGGGAAGCCGGCCGCGGAGGCGCCGCGCAGCGCCTCCATGCCGCCCTTCCAGGTCTCGGCGAGGGTCCGCCCGTCGGCGCCCACGACCCGCTCGGCGATGGGCATGTCGGTGACGTGGAAGCCGGTACCGAAGACGATCGCGTCCACCTCGGCCTCGCTGCCGTCGGCGGCGACCAGGGTGGACCCGCGGACCTCGGCGAGCCCGCTCGCGACCACGTCCACGTTGGGCTGCGCGAGCGCGGGGTAGTAGTCGCTGGACAGCAGGATCCGCTTGCAGCCGATGCGGTAGTCCGGGGTCAGTTTCGCCCGCAGCACCGGGTCCTTGACGGAACGGGCCATGTTGCGCCGCGCCAGCTCCTCGACCAGGCCGAGCTGCTTCGGATGCTTGGTGAACGCCTGGACCTGCAACTCCCGGATACCCCACAGCAGTCCGCGCCTGAGCTGCGAGGTGAAGGGCAGCTGCCGGTGCAGCCACCGCTCGGCACCGCTGATGTTCCGGTCGACGCGGGGCATGACCCAGGGCGGCGTGCGCTGGAACAGGGTCAGGCGTGAGACCTCGGGCTGGATGGCGGGCACGATCTGGGCGGCCGAGGCCCCGGTCCCCACCATGGCGACGCGCTTGCCGCGCAGGTCGCAGTCGTGGTCCCAGCGGGCCGAGTGGAAGACCTTGCCCGGGAAGGAGTCCAGACCCGGGACGTCCGGGATCTTGGGGTCCGACAGCGGCCCGGTCGCCGACACGACCATGTCCGCCGACAGGCTCCCGCTGCTGGTCTCGATGTCCCAGCACAGCCGTTCGGCGTTCCAGCTCATCCGCTTCACCTCCGAGTCGAAGCGGATGTGCGGGCGCAGCCGGAACACGTCCGTCACGTGCTCCAGGTAGGCGCGGATGTGCTCCTGCCCCGAGAAGGCGCGCGGCCAGTCGGGGTTGGGCGCGAAGGAGAACGAGTACAGATGGGAGGGCACGTCACACCGGCATCCCGGGTAGCTGTTGTCCCGCCAGGTGCCGCCGACACTGCTCGCCCGCTCCAGGACGACGAAGTCGGTGACGCCCTCGCGGCGCAGCCGCACGGCGGCCCCCAGCCCGCCGAACCCGGACCCGATCACCGCGACCCGCACATGCTCGTGTTCGCGCTCGCCCATGCCGACACCTCCACACACCAGGAGAACCATGCCAGTGAACACTGGCGCAATGGGAGCGTAGGGCAGCGGCGTACTGATGGGTAGGGGGCGGGACGAGGAAAGTTACCCCTGGTACGCCTTAAGGTGCCCAGGTGGCCGAGAAGCGTGAATACCGCATGGAAGAGCTGGCCCGCCTCGCCGGGATCACGGTGCGCACCCTGCGCTTCTACCGCGAACGCAAACTGATCCCGCCACCCCGCCGCGAGGGCCGCATCGCCTGGTACGACGACCAGCACCTGGCCCGGCTGCGCACGATCACGGCCCTGCTGGAGCGTGGCCACACCCTCAGCGGCATCGCCGAACTGGCGGAGGCCTTCGACCACGGCCGCGACGTCGGCGACCTGCTCGGCGTCGGCGGCCCCACCGAGGAGGAGCCGGTCCACCTCACCCCCGAGGAACTGGCCGACCACTTCGCCGGCGAGGCCACCCCGGAGAACCTCGCCGCCGCGATGGAACTCGGCTACCTCGGCACCGACGGCGGGGAGATCGTCCACGTCAGCCGCCGCCTCCTGGACGTCTCCTCGGCCCTGGTCCACGAGGGCATCCCCCTCGCGGAGGTCCTCGGCGCGGCCCAACAGGTCCGCACCCACGCGGACGCCCTCGCCGAACTCTTCACCACCCTGGTCCTCCGCCACGCCTCCCCGGAGGACCTGCCCCGCCTGCGTCCACTGGCCCGCAGCGTGGTGGAGGCGGAACTGTCACTGGCGCTGGACCGCAGGATGCGCGGACAGGACTAGCAGTCGATGAGGATCCCGCCCAACCGTCCAGCCATGCGGAGAGATTCACCCGGTCGAGGCGAGATGACTCGGGGGCGGCTCCTCGGAGACGGAGTTGGCGTCACAGTCGCCAAGGGACGGTCGGGCGGCGGACCGGAGCGACCGGCCGGACCCGATACCTCACGCCTGACCTTCACCATCGGGTCGCGTACTTGATCCGCCCTGCGACACGTGGGGGGGGCCAGATGCCGCCCCCCCATGTCACATATCGAAGACGACCGTCACCGGAGCATGATCCGACCACCGTTCGTCGTGGCTGGCCGCCCGCTCCACGAACCCCTTTACCGCCCGCCCGGCGAGCCCGGGGGTGGCCACGTGGAGGTCGATCCTCCAACCTGAATCGTTCTCGAAAGCCCGCCCCCGGTACGACCACCACGAGTACGGACCCTCGGTGTCCGGGTGGAGCGCGCGGACCACGTCGACGTAGCCGCCGTCCTCGGCAGTGAGGACCCGGGTCAGCCACTCCCGCTCCTCGGGGAGGAACCCGGAGTTCTTCTGGTTGCCGCGCCAGTTCTTCAGGTCGGCCTGCTCGTGGGCGATGTTCCAGTCGCCGCAGACGAGCACCTCACGCCCCTCGGCGGCGGCACGCTCCCGCAGCCCCTTCAGATAGGCGAGGAACTCGCCCATGAAGCGTTCCTTCTCGTCCTGCCGCTCGGTGCCGACCTCGCCGGAGGGCAGGTAGAGGGACGCGACGGTGACCCCCGGCAGGTCGGTCTCCACGTACCGCCCGCTGCCGTCGAACTCTTCCGAGCCGAACCCGACCTGGACCCGGTCGGGCTCGCGGCGGCTGTAGAGGGACACCCCGGCCCGCCCCTTGGCGGCGGCCGGCGCGTGCACGACATGCCACCCCTCCGGCGCGCGGACGGACCCGGGCAGCTGCTCCGGCTCGGCGCGCACCTCCTGCAGGCACAGCACATCGGCCTCGGTGTCCGCGAGCCACTCCACGAAGCCCTTCTTCGCGGCGGCACGCAGACCGTTCACATTCACAGAGGTCACTGTCAGCAAAACACTCTCCTCGACATCACAGGCGACCCCATCGGCAGGACCCGTTGTCGGAGGTCACAGTGAGCACCAGGGCACGATACCGGCACGCTGGACGAGGTCCAGTTCCGGATCGAATACCGTAGCGGCCATGCACATACGCCGGGTCTCCTTCGACCACCCCGACGCCATGAAGCTGAACGACCAGGTCCAGGCCGAGTACGCGGTCCGCTACGGCGACGACGGCGACGCCACGCCCATGGCCGCCACGGACTTCGACCCGCCCAACGGCACCTACCTGATCGCGTACGACGAGCACGGCACCCCCGTCGCCTCGGGCGGCTGGCGCGCCCAGGACACCAACGACGAGGGCAACCTCGACGGCGACGCCGAGCTGAAGCGCATGTACGTGGTCGACGGCATGCGCGGCCGGGGCCTGGCCCGGCGCATCCTGGCCGCCCTGGAGGAGGACGCCCGCGCGGCCGGCCGCGTCCGCATGGTCCTGGAGACCGGCACCAAGCAGCCGGAGGCCATAGCCCTGTACACATCCAGCGGCTACGAGCCGTGCGCCAAGTTCGGCTACTACCGCCTCTACGACTCGAGTCGCTGCTTCGCGAAGCGACTCTGATCACACGGCTGACGAGGGCTCAGCGACCGTCCGGGCCACGGCCCTTGTCACGCGCCGCGCGCTGCCGCCACCACTCGGTCACCGAGCCGCTCTCGCCCCGCCGGTGCGGCGGCACCAGCGCCTTCGGCCAGTTGAACCAGGCGATCGTCAGATGCAGCGCCGTCCAAGGGAGCGAGCCAAGGATGAAGATCGCACCGACATGCACCGGTGCGATCCCCGCGACGCCTTCGGCAGCGGCCGCGGTGGCGACACCGGCCTTGAGGCAGACCGCCGAGGCGGCCAGGGTGACGATGCCGCGCTCGTGCCCGCGTACGGCCGACGGGTTCCACGAGTACCCGTACATGATGTCGGGCGCCCGGTCGGAGCCGGTCCAGTGCAGCCACGCCGCCCGGACCGGGAACAGGTCCACCCCGCCCGCGAGGACGGCGGCGAGGGCGACGGGGACGAGGTGTGCCACGGCACCTCCGCGGTGAGCGCATCGGCTGGACGCCCCCGTGTCCACGGTGAGATCGCGAAGGAGATCCATGGCCCGGCCAAGCTTGGGCAACGTTGTGGCGCTGAACACACGTCAGAGCCCCGGTCGGTTTCCCGACCGGGGCTCTGAGCTGCGTGGACCTGAGGGGATTTGAACCCCTGGCCCCCTCGATGCGAACGAGGTGCGCTACCGGACTGCGCCACAGGCCCTTGCAACGAGTGAAACTTTAGCACCCCGATCGGCCTGCTTGGAAATCCGTTCCCCAGGGGCGGTCACCTGCGGCTTCGCGGCCTACTCGTTGGCGGCACGAGGCCGATCCCCGTCCTCGTACTGGTCGAACAGGGGTGTGCGCCCGCGCTCCCGGGCACGCCGTGCGGAGGCCGCCCTCCGGGCGTCGGAGCGGCCGTCGCCGTCGCCGTCGCCCGCGTCCTGGGCGGAGTGGTCCGGCTCGCCCGGGTGGTCTGCGCCGGAGTCGTTGTCCGCGTTCGGGGCGACCGTGCTCGACCGGGCCGAGCTCCAGGTGTCGGGGGCGCCGAGATCCACGTCACTGGTGGCCCGCGGGGCGACCGGGGCGGTCACGTACGTCGGCAGGGGCACCGGTACCGGCTCCCAGCTGTCGCCGCCCTGCCCGGGCCGCCGCTGCCGCTCGCGCTGCTGGTCGACCCACTCCGCGTGGTCGGTCTGCTCGACGAGGGCGCGCCGGTCCGCGGCGAGGGCCGACAGGCCGGGGTCGGTCACCGGCTCGGGTCCCTCCTCCGGTTCGTCGCTCTCCTCGTCGGCGAGGGTGCGCCGGCGGGGCTGGCGCTGCCGCTCCCGCAGGCGCTGCGCCGCGACCTCGGCCATGCGGCGGTCCATCTGGTAGGCGAAGCGGCGGCGCTCCTGGGAGCGCAGGTACGCGATGTAGACGCTGAGCATGACCGCGGGCACGCCGGGCGCCCACAGGAAGGCGAGCCCTCCGACCGCGGCGACGATCGCGCCGAGGGTGAAGGCGAGGAACAGCATGGTGGTGGTGCGCCGGCGGCGCGCGAGCACCTTCGAGCGCCGGGCTCGTGCCGCGGCCGCCTGGTTCGCCTGCGCCGAGGCGCTGCGCCGGGCGGCGGGGACCCGTTCCCGGGGGCGTCCGGACGTCGCCGCGTGCGGTGCGGGCGACTGGCGGGCCGGGGATTCGGGGGCCGGGCGGGCCGGCTGTTCGGGGCCGGGCGAGGGTACGGGTGCCTGGGTCTGGGGACGGGTCTTGGACACGGCGAAGGCCCGGACGTCCACCGAGTCGGTGACGGCGTCCAGGTCGTCGGCGTCCTGCTCCCCCTCGTCGGTGGAGCGCGCCCGCAGGTCCTTGGCGTACCGGCGCTCCATCCCCGCCCGTCCGGACAGCAGCCGGATGGCGGTGCTGAAGCGTTCCGTCGGACGGGCCTCGTTCAGCTCGTCCTGCCTACGGAGCCACATCGGCACCAAGTAGGCGGCCCAGGCCCCGACAATGACTGCGTAGATGAGGCCGCTGCTGCTCACGCCTCACACCGTAGAGGGGTTTGCGTGAGGCCATCTGCCAATTGAGCCGGTGTGTCGCACGATCTGGCTGATATTTCGAACTTTTCTTGTGATCGATGCGATCAGCAGACCGCCCAGGCCCGGAATTCCTTGGCCTGAGATGGTCACCGGTCGATCAATTTCGAACACTTATTCAATTTCCGGGGTGGTGCCGCATTCCCGGATTACTCTGCGATCGTGCCCGCTGCCAGCGCCTCAGCAACCCGTCCGGCACCTCTTCCGCGGTGAGGGCGAACACGAGATGGTCGCGCCAGGCCCCGTCGATGTGGAGATAACGCGGCCGCAGACCCTCCTCGCGGAATCCGAGTTTCTGCACGACCCGGCGGCTGGGCCCGTTCTCGGGGCGAATGCAGACCTCGATGCGGTGCAGTCCGACGGTGCGGAAACAGTGGTCGGTGACGAGCGCCACCGCCGTCGGCATCACGCCGCGGCCGGCCACCGCCTCGTCCACCCAGTAACCGACGTGGCCCGAGCACATCGAGCCCCAGGTGATCCCGGCGACCGTCAACTGCCCCACCAGCCGCCCCTGGTACTCGATGACGAAGGGCAGCATCCGGCCCGCGTTCGCCTCCGACCGCAGATGGCGGACCATCTGGCGGAAGGTCGGGCGGTGCGTCATCGGCCCGCCGGGCGTGGGCGGCGGGATCGTCGCCTCCCAGGGGCGCAGCCAGTCGCGGTTGCGCCGGTTGACCTCGCGCCATGCCCGCTGGTCGCGCAGCTTTATCGGCCTGAGGACGATGTCGCCGTCCACCAGCTCCACGGGCCAGGATGGGCTGTTCAGCTCGCACCCCCGCTGCCGGGTCTGGGGTGGTCGCCGCCCCGGAGCTGCTCGACGGCGTGGACGAGCAGCGGCTCCAGGACGGCGAGGCCGTCCTTCACGCCGCCGCTGGAGCCGGGCAGGTTGACGATCAGGGTGCCGCCCGCCACTCCGGCCAGGCCCCGGGAGAGGGCCGCGGTCGGCACCTTCTCGCGGCCGAACGCCCGGATGGCCTCGGCGATGCCCGGCACCTCGTGGTCGATCACGCGGCGGGTCGCCTCGGGGGTGCGGTCGGTGGGCGAGATGCCCGTGCCGCCGGTGGTGACGATGACGTCGTAGCCGGCGTCGACACCGGCGCGCAGGGCGGCCTCGACCGGGTCGCCGTCGGGGACGACCTGGGGGCCGTCGACCTCGAAGCCGAAGCGCTTCAGGCCGTCGGAGACCATCGGGCCGCCCTTGTCCTCGTAGATCCCGGCGGCGGCCCTGTTCGAGGCCGTGATGACGAGAGCGGCGTACGGCGCGCGGAGCGCCCCGCCGATCGAAGCGTCCAGTGTCATGCCCGGCTCCAGTCGCCCGACTTGCCGCCCGTCTTCTCCTCCACCCGTACGTCCGTGATGACCGCTCCCTTGTCGACCGCCTTGACCATGTCGATCACGGTGAGCGCGGCGACGGAGACCGCGGTGAGGGCCTCCATCTCGACTCCCGTGCGGTCCGTCGTCTTCACGGTGGCCAGGATCTCCACGGCGTCGTCCGCGACCGACAGGTCCAGTTTCACACCGGAGACCGACAACGGGTGACAGAGCGGGATCAGATCAGGGGTGCGTTTGGCGCCCATGATCCCGGCGATCCGCGCGGTCGCGAGGGCGTCGCCCTTGGGGACGCCCTCGCCGCGCAGCAGCTCGATCACGCGGGGCGAGACGAGGACACGTCCGCTGGCGCGGGCGGTGCGCGCGGTCACGTCCTTCTGAGACACGTCGACCATGCGGGCGGCGCCCGCCGCGTCGATGTGCGTCAGCCGGTCCTGCGTGGGGCCGTCCTGCGGGGGTGGGTCCTGCGTGCTCATGCTGTGTGGCGCTCCCGGTCCGGGCCCGTCGCGATGCGGCGCATGGGCCTGTTGTGCGCGACACGGTACCCCCAACCAGCGGCTATCGGCCGAGCAGGACCACCTCGACCTCGGTGCCCGGCTCGACGGACTCGGTGTCCTCGGGGACGGCGATCAGGGCGTCCGCGTGGGCGAGGGCGGCGACCAGGTGGGATCCGGCGCCGCCGACCGGGGTGACCTTGCCGTCGGCGTAGGTGGCACGCAGGAACTGGCGGCGGCCCTTCGGGGAGGTCAGCGCCTTGTCCGCGGCCAGGGTCGCCCGGGTCGTGGGACGGTGGACGTCCTGGAGGCCCATGAGGGTGCGGATCGCGGGGCGGACGAAGAGTTCGAAGGAGACGTACGACGACACCGGGTTGCCGGGCAGGGCCAGCAGCGGGGTGTGGTCGGGGCCGATCGAGCCGAAGCCCTGGGGCTTGCCGGGCTGCATGGCGAGCTTGCGGAAGTCGATGCCGCTGCCGGCCTCGTCCTCGTCGCCGACGTGGGACAGGGCTTCCTTGACCACGTCGTACGCGCCGACGCTCACGCCGCCCGTGGTGACCATCAGGTCGGCGCGGACCAGCTGGTCCTCGATGGTGGAGCGCAGGGTCTCGGCGTCGTCGGCGACGGCGCCCACGCGGTAGGCGATGGCGCCGGCGTCGCGGGCGGCGGCGGTGAGGGCGAAGCTGTTGGAGTCGTAGATCTGACCGGTGCCCAGTTCCGTGCCCGGCGGGACGAGTTCGCTGCCGGTGGAGAGCACCACCACGCGCGGGCGCGGGCGGACCCGGACGGTGCCGCGGCCGATCGCCGCGAGCAGGGAGATCTGGGGCGGGCCGAGGACGGTCCCGGCCTCCAGGGCGCGGTCGCCGGCCTTCACGTCGCTGCCCTTGGCGCGCACGTGCGCGCGTGCCTCGGCAGAGCGGTACACGTGCACGTGCCCGGTGGCGCCCTCGGGGCCGAGGCTGCGCGCGCGCATGCCGCGCACCGGGCCCTCGCCGAGCCCGCCGTCGGTCCACTCGACGGGCACGACCGTCTCGGCGCCGGGCGGCAGCGGGGCGCCGGTCATGATGCGGGCGGCCTGGCCGGGACCCACGTGGAGCAGTTCGGCCTGGCCCGCGGCGACGTCCCCGACGACCTCCAGGGCCGCCGGGAACTCCTCGCTCGCGCCCGCGACGTCCGCGACCCGTACCGCGTAGCCGTCCATCGAGCTGTTGTCGAAGGGCGGCAGGGACACCGGCACCGTGATGTCCTCGATGAGGACGCAGCCCTGGGCGTCGAGCAGGTGCAGCTCGATGGGTTCCAGGGGGCGGACGGTGGCGAGGATGTCCTCCAGGTGCTCGTCCACCGACCACAGGTGGTCGGGGCCTACGTGGTCCTGGCCGGTGACGTGGGGCGCGGCGCTGCTCAACGTGCTACATCTCCTCGGCTACGTAACTGCGAAGCCAGGTCCGGAAGTCCGGGCCCAGGTCTTCACGTTCGCATGCGAGTCGGACAATGGCACGCAGGTAGTCACCGCGGTCGCCGGTGTCATAGCGGCGGCCCTTGAAGACGACGCCGTGCACCGGGCCGCCGATCTTCTCGTCCTCGGCGAGCTGCTGGAGGGCGTCGGTGAGCTGGATCTCGCCGCCGCGGCCCGGCTCCGTCCGGCGCAGTATGTCGAAGATGTGCGGGTCGAGGACGTAGCGGCCGATGATGGCGTAGTTGGACGGGGCGTCGGCCGGGTCGGGCTTCTCGACGAGGCCGCTGATCCGGACGACGTCGCTGTCCTCGGTGGTCTCCACGGCCGCGCAGCCGTAGAGGTGGATCTGCTCGGGGGCGACCTCCATGAGCGCGATGACGCTGCCGCCGCGCTGCTCCTGGACCTCGACCATGCGCTGCAGCAGCGGGTCGCGGGGGTCGATCAGGTCGTCGCCGAGGAGGACGGCGAAGGGCTCGTCACCCACGTGCGGGGCGGCGCACAGGACGGCGTGGCCGAGGCCCTTGGGGTCGCCCTGGCGGACGTAGTGCATGGTCGCGAGGTCGCTGGACTCCTGCACCTTGGCGAGACGGCCGGCGTCGCCCTTCTTCTGGAGGGCCGACTCCAGCTCGTAGTTGCGGTCGAAGTGGTCCTCCAGGGGGCGCTTGTTGCGGCCCGTCACCATGAGGACGTCGTCGAGACCCGCGGCGACGGCCTCCTCGACCACGTACTGGATCGCGGGCTTGTCCACGACCGGCAGCATCTCCTTGGGAGTGGCTTTGGTGGCCGGCAGGAACCGGGTGCCGAGGCCTGCTGCGGGAATGACAGCCTTGCTGATCCGAGGGTGCAACTGAGTCATGTCGGCCACCTTATCCGGTGCCTTTGCATGGAATCTGCGGCTCCGGTTCATAGGCGCTCATATGAGCGTATTGCGACGGTACGGGAGCAACCATTGAGGCCTATCGCACGTCCGGGCGAGCCTGACAAGCGGAGTTTGCGGCGCGAGATTCTCGCGGTGAGGAACAGGTTGACGGCGGATGACCTGCGGGAAACGTCGGCCGAGCTGGCCGGGCGGGCGCTGGAGCTGCCCGAGTTGGCGCGGGCCGGGACGGTGGCCGCGTACGTCTCGGTGGGGAGCGAGCCGGGGACGCTCGCGCTCCTGGACGCGCTGCACGCCCGGGGCGTGCGCGTGCTGCTGCCGGCCCTGCTGCCCGACAACGACCTGGACTGGGGCGCGTACGAGGGCGAGGGCTCCCTGGCGCGCGTGCAACACGGCGGCAGGATGGCCCTCTTCGAACCCGCGGGCGAGCGTCTCGGACCCGGCGCCGTGACCACCGCGGACGCCGTGCTGCTGCCCGGCCTCGCGGTGGACGCGCGCGGGATGCGGCTCGGCCGGGGCGGCGGCTCCTACGACCGGGTCCTGGCGCGACTGGAGCGGGCGGGGGCGCATCCCGCCCTGGTGGTGCTGCTGTACGACTCCGAGGTCGTCGGGCGCGTCCCCGCCGAGCCCCACGACCGGCCGGTGGACGCGGTGGTGACACCGGCGGGGGTGCGTCGGTTCCGGCCGGCGTCCTGAACGCCGAAGGGCCCTCCACGCGCGCGTGGAGGGCCCTTCGTTCACCGGCTCACGGTCTGAGCACCAGCTTGTCGGCCGTGCTCTTCTCGACCGCCTGGTCCGAGAAGGACCACGGCAGCAGTTCGCCCTCGGCCCACTTGTCGGTCTGGTCGACGTAGTGCGCGCTGTAGGCGTGCCCGGAGGCGCCGGTGAGGTTGATCCACTTCGACTTGTCGAGGTCGCCGAGGTTCACCACCATCCGCATGGACGGCACCCACACCACCCCGTAGCCGCCGGCCGCGTTCCAGCCGGTCGCGTTGACGGTGCCCTCGCCGCCGCCGAGCTCCCAGGGGCCTCGGTTGAGGGCGTACCGGACGAAAGCGGGGCCCGCGGTGCCGAGGGTCTGGTTCTTCAGGAACAGACGGTGCAGCCGGCCCCAGCTCCAGGAGTCGATGTCCTTGCCGAGCTTGGCGGTCAGCTCCCAGCGGGCGTCGATCATGGCCCGCTCGAACAGCTGGTCGCGGTTGACGGCGCCCGGGCGGATGTTCCTCACCTTGGGCGTCTTCCACCAGTCGCTGTCCGGCTGGTTCATGAGCCCCCGGACCACCTCGAACCAGCGGTCGCCGCCGTCGGGCTGTGCCTTGTCGGGGTTGCGCTGGCCGCACTCGCGGACCTTCTCGGCCTCGTCGGCGGGGCCGGTGGTGTTGACCGGCTCGACCCACAGGCACTGGCCCTTGGGACGCAGTTCCTTGGGCAGCTTGTTGCCGAAGGCGAGCTTGAGGATGTTGCGCCACACCGCGTTGAAGTAGGCCGCCGCCGCGGAGTCGGCGTCCTGGGTGTAGTCCCAGCCCTCCAGGAGCTTCTGCGCCTCACGGACGTCCTTGTTCCCGGGGTCGAGCTTCAGCAGCGTGGGCACCAGCAGCCGCGCGATCTCGCTGCTGTTGTCCAGCTGCATCTGGCGCATGTCGTCCGTGGAGATCTTGCCGCCGTCCTTGATCTTCGACTGGATCAGGTCGGTGATCCGCTGGCTGCGCGCGCCGTAGCCCCAGTCCGCGGTGAGCGTGTAGGGGTACTTGTCCGGGTCGATCACGGCCTGGTTGGCGGTGACGATGTAGCCGCGGTCCGGGTTGTACTCGTAGGGCAGCGCGTCCTGCGGGATGTAGCCGGTCCAGCGGTACTTCGGGTCCCAGCCGGGCGCCGGGACGGAGCCGTCGTCACCCTTCTCGCGCAGCGGGATCTTCCCCGGCAGCGTGTAGCCGATGTTGTTCTCGGTGTCGGCGTAGATCAGGTTCTGCGAGGGCACCTCGAACTGCGCGGCGGCCTTGCGGAAGTCGGTCCAGTTCTTCGCCTTGTTCATGGCGAAGACGGCGTCCATGGTGGTGCCGGGCTGCAGGGCGGTCCAGCGCAGCGCGACGCCGTAGCCGTCCCCTCTGTCGGGTGCGGCGGTGTCGACGGTGGCCTTCCTGCCGACCTTCACGAGCTCCTCGTCGCGGTCGGACAGCAGGGGCCCGTTGTTGGTCTCGCGGACGACGATCTTCTTCGGCGAGCCGCCGGCGACCTTGATGGTCTCCTCGCGGGTCTCGAAGGGCTTGACCTTGCCGTCGTACAGGTAGCCGTTGCCGGTGATCTTCTCCAGGTAGAGGTCCGTGACGTCGGCGCCGGAGTTGGTCATGCCCCAGGAGATGTTCTGGTTGTGGCCGATTATCACGCCCGGCATGCCGGCGAAGGTGTAGCCGCTGACGTCGTACTGGCACGTGCTGGAGACGCTGCGGCAGTGCAGGCCCATCTGGTACCAGACGGACGGCAGGGAGGGCGACAGGTGCGGGTCGTTGGCCAGCAGCGGCTTGCCGGTGATGGTGTGCTCCCCGCCGACGACCCAGGAGTTGGAGCCGATGCCGTCGCCGTTCACGCCGACGGCCGGCGGGAGGTCGTCCAGGACGTTGGTGAGACCGCCGAGCTGGCTGTCCAGGCCCGCGGTGCCCGAGGCGCCGGAGGCGGTGCCGCTCGCGCCGGACGTGCCCGAGGCGGTGCCCTGGGTGCCTGCGGTTCCGGCACCGGCTCCCGCGGTGCCGCCGGCGCCGTTCGTGCCGGATGTACCGCTCGTGCCGGACGTGCCGTTCGTGCCGCCCTGCTCGAACGCCCCCGTCAGCTCGTCGTACTGGCCCTCCTGGACGATCGCCTTGTTCCGGCTGTACGGGTACTGCGGGTACAGGTCGGCGATCTGCTTCGGGCCGAGGCGGCTGGTGAGCAGGGCGCGGTCGATCTCGTCCTGCATGTTGCCGCGCAGGTCCCAGGCCATCGCCTTCAGCCAGGAGATCGAGTCGACCGGGGTCCACTTCTGCGGCTTGTAGTCGTTGGTGAAGCCCAGCGCCGCGTACTCCAGGGAGATGTCCTCGCCGTCCTTGCCCTGGAGGTAGGAGTTGACTCCCTCGGCGTAGGCCTGGAGGTACTTCTTCGTGGCGGCCGACAGCTTGGTGTCGTACTCCTGCTTGGCGACCCGGTCCCAGCCGAGGGTGCGCAGGAACTCGTCGTTGTCGACCTGGCTCTTGCCGAACATCTCCGACAGGCGCCCGGAGGCCATGTGGCGGCGGACGTCCATCTCGTAGAACCGGTCCTGCGCCTGGACGTAGCCCTGTGCCATGAACAGGTCCGCGTCGGAGGAGGCGTAGATCTGGGGGATGCCGTAATTGTCGCGCTTGACCTCGACGGGGCCCGACAGGCCCTTCAGTGTGAGGGTGCCCTTGGTCTGGGGGAAGGAGGCCCGGACGGTACTGATGGACCAGTACGACCCGTAGGCCACGCCCCCGATGAGGGACAGCACCAGGACGAGCACGAAAAGTCGGGCTTTGCGCCCCTTTCTCCTGCCGGACTTGCCGGGCTGCTGACCCGTGGAGGCGGTGGTGTTGGGGGGCATCGCTGTCCTTGCTGTCCTAACGCGAGCGGCAGGTTCGGCTGTGCTTTTAACTGAGCGCTGGAGCAACGATAGGCGCAGGGCCTTGCGCCCCTTGACGCGGAGTCGGGAACCGGCACGGACGGATGTTCGATCTTGCCTCAAGAAGTGTCAAGAAATCGTCAAGAGTTAGGTAAGGTAACGAAGTAGTTGGCGCGGTGCGCCACAGCTTCATGTGCGATGTACGTGAGCCCACGCGCGCGTGTGTGCGGGCCAGGGAAGGATTCGGCCGCTGACTGTTCACCACCTCAACCAGCTCCTGCTCGTCTGCTCGCTCGTCCTGCTCGTCGCCGTCGCAGCGGTACGGATCTCCTCGCGCAGCGGGCTCCCCAGCCTGCTCGTGTACCTGGGGATCGGCGTCGCCATGGGCCAGGACGGCGTGGGCGACATCCACTTCGACAACGCCGAACTGACCCAGGTCATCGGATACGCGGCCCTGGTCGTGATCCTGGCCGAGGGCGGTCTGGGCACGAAGTGGAAGGAGATCAAGCCGGTCCTGCCATCGGCCTCCGTGCTGGCGCTGGCCGGTGTCGCGGTGAGCGTCGGGGTCACGGCGTCGGCCGCGCACTATCTGATCGGGCTGGAGTGGCGGCAGGCGCTGATCATCGGGGCGGTCGTCTCCTCGACCGACGCGGCGGCCGTGTTCTCCGTGCTGCGCAAGATCCCCCTGCCCGCGCGCGTGACGGGCACGCTGGAGGCGGAGTCCGGCTTCAACGACGCCCCGGTGGTCATCCTCGTGGTGTCCCTGTCCACGGCGGGCCCGGTCGAGCAGTGGTACGTGCTGCTGGGCGTGATCCTGCTGGAGCTGGCCATCGGCGCGGCCATCGGGCTCGCGGTGGGCTGGCTGGGCTCCCTGGGGCTCAGGCACGTGGCGCTGCCCGCCTCCGGCCTCTACCCGATCGCCGTCATGGCGATCGCCGTGGTGGCGTACGCGGCGGGCGCGCTGGCCCACGGCAGCGGCTTCCTCGCGGTGTACCTCGCCGCGATGGTGATGGGCAACGCCCGGCTGCCGCACTGGCCGGCCACCCGCGGCTTCGCCGACGGCCTCGGCTGGATGGCCCAGATCGGCATGTTCGTCCTGCTCGGCCTGCTGGTCACCCCGCACGAGCTGGGCGACACCATCGTGCCCGCCCTCGTGATCGGGCTGGTGCTGACCATGGTGGCGCGGCCGCTGAGCGTGATCCTGTGCCTGTCGCCGTTCCGGGTGCCGTGGCAGGAGCAGGCCCTGATGTCCTGGGCGGGGCTGCGCGGAGCCGTGCCCATCATCCTGGCGACCATCCCCATGGTGGAGGGCGTCGACGCCAGCCGCCGGATCTTCAACATCGTCTTCGTGCTGGTCGTCGTCTACACCCTGGTCCAGGGCCCGACGCTGCCCTGGCTGGGCCGCAAGCTGCACCTGGGGGACGGCTCGGAGGCCGCCGACCTCGGCATCGAGTCCGCCCCGCTGGAGCGGCTGCGCGGCCATCTGCTGTCCGTGGCGATCCCCGGCGAATCGAAGATGCACGGCGTGGAGGTGGCCGAGCTGCGGCTGCCGCACGGCGCGGCCGTGACGCTCATCGTGCGCGGCGGCGAATCGTTCGTCCCGCTGCCGACGACGATATTGCAGCGCGGCGACGAGCTCCTCGTGGTCGCCACGGACCCCGTCCGGGACGCGGCCGAGGGCCGGCTGCGGGCCGTGGGGCGCGGCGGCAAGCTGGCCGGCTGGCTGGGTACGGACGGGGCCACCCGTTGAGGCCGTTTTGCCCGGTTTGGAATTTGCAGGGCGTGCGGGGTCATGGTGCTCACTTTCACAGGCACACACCCCCTTGATCCCTGTACGATGAAGGCGTTACCCAAGATCGAACCAACTCTGCCTGACGCAGAGCTGGCGCGACCGTATGGCGGTCGGGACACCCCTCCTCACCGGGCCCCGGCATCTACCGCAGTTCCGCGCAAGAGGACAGCTCTCGGCGCCGCCCGCTACGGGGCCGCGCTACCAGGCGGCAGAAAGGCACGGGCCGTGGCGTCCACGGTCACCTCGAAGACGTCGGAGAACCCGACGGCTTCCGCCCGCCCGGGATACGGCCGGCTGCTGCGCACCCGCGGCGCCTGGACGTTCCTGCTCCCCGGCTTCGCGGCACGCCAGCCATTCGCGATGCTTACCATCTCCATCGTGCTGCTGGTGCAGCACACCACCGGCTCGTACGGGGCGGCGGGCGCCGTCGCTGCCGTCACCGGTGTCTCCATGGCCCTGTTCGCGCCCTACAGCGGCCGTCTCGCCGACCGCTACGGGCAGCGCGCCGTGCTGGTCCCCGGAGTGCTGCTGCACGCGCTGTCCGGTCTGACACTGACCGCGCTCGCGCTGCTGGACGCGCCCCTGTGGGCGGTGTTCGCGGCGGCCGTCCCGACCGGTGCCTCGGTGCCACAGGTCGGCCCGATGGTGCGGGCCCGCTGGGGCGTGAAGCTCAAGGACTCGCCCCTGATGACCACCGCGGCGGCCTTCGAGTCCGTCACCGACGAGCTGACCTTCGTGGTCGGACCGCTGCTGGCCACCGCCCTGTGCACGGCCGTCGACCCGGCCGCCGGACTCGTCACGGAGGCCTCACTGACCCTGATCGGGGGCCTGCTGTTCGCCGCGCAGAAGGGCACGCAGCCCTCGGTCGCCACCGGCGGGCACGCGCGCGTGGAGCACGCTTCGGCGCTGCGCGTCCCCGGGGTGCGCGTGCTGATCGTGACCTTCCTGGGCATCGGCACGGTCTTCGGCGGCATGCAGGTCTCCCTGGCCGCGTTCACCGAGTCGATCGGCGAACCGGGCCTGAACGGCGTCCTCTACGGCGTCTTCGCCGCGGGCAACATGCTCTCCGGCGTGGTCTGCGGCGCGATCGCCTGGAAGGTGGCCCCGCAGCGGCGCCTGGTCATCGGCTACGCGGCGCTCGCCCTGGCCGCGTCCGGCCTGTGGGCCGCCCACTCCGTGCCGGTCCTCGCCGGCCTCGGTCTGCTCGTCGGCATGTGCATCGCGCCCGCCCTGATCACCGGCTACACGCTGGTCGACAGCCTGGTCCCGGCCGGTGCCCGCACCGAGGCCTTCACCTGGCTGACCGGAGCGGTGGCGCTCGGCCAGGCCGCAGCCGTCACGGCCGCCGGACAGCTGGAGGACCGCTTCTGGTCGGGCGCCGGTTTCCTGGTGCCGATGGGCGGCACGGTGCTGGCCCTGGCGACCCTCCTGGCGCTGCGCTCCCGGCTTGCGGCGCGGGGCAACGGCCGGACCGTCGCACGTGGCGTGGGTCACCGCGTGCCGGTGGCAGTGGACTGAGCGGCCGGAATACGTCACTATGGATCGTCGTTAGCACTCATCGAGTGAGAGTGCCAGGAGGAAGACAGTGCCGACCTACCAGTACCAGTGCACCGAGTGCGGCGAAGGCCTCGAGGCGGTGCAGAAGTTCACCGACGACGCCCTCACCGAGTGCCCCGCATGCAAGGGCCGCCTGAAGAAGGTGTTCTCGGCGGTCGGCATTGTCTTCAAGGGCTCCGGCTTCTACCGGAACGACAGCCGCGGCTCCTCGTCGAGCAGCTCCCCGGCGAAGTCGTCGAGCGGCGGATCTTCCGGCTCGTCGTCCTCGGACTCCGGCTCGTCGAGCTCCGGTTCGAGCACGTCGTCGAGCGCCAGCAGCTCCTCCTCCAGCAGCACCACCGCCGCGTAAGGCCTGATTCTTACGGAACCCTGTCGCCCTCTGGGCGACGGGGTCCTCGGCGTTTCCGCATGCGATTAAGGTGCGAGCATGGCGAACAAGGCGAACGTGGCGGACCAGGAAGGCGCCGGGATCGGCGTCATCGGCGGCTCGGGGTTCTACTCCTTCCTCGACGACGTGACCGAGATCCAGGTCGACACCCCGTACGGGCCGCCCAGCGACTCCCTCTTCCTCGGTGACGTCGCCGGCCGGCGGGTCGCCTTCCTGCCCCGGCACGGACGGGGCCACCACCTGCCGCCGCACCGGATCAACTACCGGGCCAACCTGTGGGCGCTACGCTCGGTCGGCGTGCGCCAGGTCCTGGCCCCATGCGCCGTGGGCGGGCTGCGCCCCGAGTACGGGCCGGGCACGCTGCTGGTGCCGGACCAGCTGGTCGACCGCACGAAGTCCCGCGCCAGCAGCTACTTCGACGGGCAGCCGCTGCCCGACGGCTCCGTACCGAACGTGGTGCACGTGTCGCTGGCCGACCCCTACTGCCCCGCTGGGCGGGCCGTCGCGCTGAAGGCGGCGCGCGGCCGGGACTGGGAGCCGGTGGACGGCGGCACGCTGGTCGTGGTCGAGGGGCCGCGCTTCTCGACCCGTGCGGAATCGTTGTGGCACCAGGCGCAGGGCTGGTCGGTGGTGGGCATGACCGGCCACCCCGAGGCGGCGCTCGCCCGCGAGCTGGAGCTCTGCTACACCTCGCTGGCCCTCGTCACCGATCTCGACGCGGGCGCCGAGACGGGCGAGGGCGTCTCGCACGACGAGGTGCTGCGGGTGTTCGCGGCGAATGTGGACCGGCTGCGGGGGGTGCTGTTCGACGCGGTGGCCGGGCTGCCCGCGGAGGGCGAGCGGGACTGTTTGTGTGTGAGTGCGCTGGGTGGGATGGATCCGGGGGTCGTACTGCCGTAGAGGGCCGGGCTGTGTAGGGGTCGGCCTGTGCAAGGGGCGGCCTATGCAAGGGTCGGCCTGTGAAGGGGGCAGCCTGTGCAGGGGGCAGCCTGTGCAGGGGGCAGCCTGTGCAGGGGGCAGCCTGTGCAGGGGGCAGCCTGTGGAGGGGTCGCCTGTGCAGGGGGTCGCCGGGGGGCGACTTGCCTTGTGGGGATCCCGGAAGTTGCCGTTCGGGTGAGGGAGTTGTCCACACGTCGGCGGTGGGTCCACAGGCCTGAGCGGGCGGGGGCAAGCGGCCTCATCGTGGGGAGCGCAAGCCGGTCCCTCGTCGCAGGTGGTGGTCTCCGTGTCCCTCGCTCGTTCCTCGGTCGTGTCCTCGTCTCCCTCCTGGTCGCTCGCCTCGTGCCCGCCCGGGGCGGAGGTGCCCGCGACCCGTGAGGTGCCGCGATTCGATCCGGTACGGGTGCGCGGCGGGCACCGGTCCGGCCGGCTCGTCCGGCACCGGCGGCGGGCCGTGGCCGTGGGGCTCGCGGTCACCGCCACGGCACTCGTGGCGGCGGGCCCGCGCGAGACCGACGGGGCCCGCGGCCATCCCCGGGCTCGGCCTCCCGCGCAGACGGCCTCGGTGTCCGGGGGGCATCCCGCGCACACGCGCCGCGCCGCGGGGTCGGTGACGGCCCCGGTCCGGATCGCCGACGCGGCCACGGTACGGCTGCTGCGGCCCGGCGACCGGGTCGACGTCATCGCCGCCGAGGGGGCGGTGCCGGGCGGCGACGCCCGGGTCGTCGCGCGCGGAGCCAGGGTGACGAAGGTGCCGGAGCCGGTCGAAGGCGCGGGCGACAGCGGGGCGCTGGTCGTGCTGTCGGTGCCGCGGGCCACCGCCGCCCGGCTGGCCGGCGCGAGTGCCACAGGGCGGCTGGCGGTCACGCTGTGGTGATTGTGTGCATGGTCTCGTCAAGGCCCTCGTTCGAGGGACCTGGTTGCCCGGTTCGGCCCAACGGTGACGTAGGTTGCGGAGCGTTTTGTTCCACAAGCGGCTCTACAAGCTGCTCGTACGAGGAGAGGCCCCCAGGTGAGCGAGAAGAAGGAGCCGAGTCTCTGGGAGGGCTTCAAGGCCTTCCTGATGCGCGGGAACGTCGTCGATCTGGCGGTGGCGGTGGTGATCGGTGCCGCCTTCACCAACATCGTCAACGCCGTGGTGAAGGGGATCATCAACCCGGTCGTCGGCGCCATCGGGACCAAGAACCTCGACCACTACAGCTCGTGCCTGAGCTCGACCTGCGAGGGCGAGCAGGGCATCCAGATCCTGTGGGGTTCCGTCCTCGGCGCCGCCCTGAGCTTCGTGATCACCGCGGCGGTCGTCTACTTCCTGATGGTCCTGCCCATGGCGAAGTACCTCGCCCGGCAGGAAGCACGCCGGAAGGCGAAGGAGGGCGCGCATCAGGTCCTCGAGGTCACCGAGCTGGAGGTCCTGAAGGAGATCCGGGACGCCCTGGTCGCCCAGCGCGGCTCGGGGCACGACCGGGAGTAGCGCGACGGCTTCAGAGGTGGTGGGGCGGCTTCTCGTCCAGGAAGCGCTTGAGGTCCGCCGCACTGCCGCCGGAGTCGGTGCGCTCGCCCCAGCCGCTGTCGGTGTCGTCGGAGGACTGCTGGTCGAGCGGGTCGTCGAAGACCAGCGCGGGCTTCGGCTCGCGCGGCTCGGGGCCGGGGACGGTACTCATGCAACCAGGGTACGGTCGCGGAGAAAATCCCCGTGCCTTCTGCTCTGCTGGGACGCATGACGTCCAGCCCCACTCCCCCGCCTGTCCCCTCGCGCCCGCCCGGCACCAGGGGGGCGCTGCGCAGGCTTCGGGCCCGTGGCCGCGACGAGGCGCACCGGTCGGCCTCGCCGCTGGAGCTCTTCTTCGACCTGTGCTTCGTCGTGGCCGTCGCCCAGGCGGGCATCGAGCTGGTGCACTCCGTCGCCGAGGGGCACGCGGGCCAGGGCATCCTCGACTACGCGATGGTGTTCTTCGCCCTGTGGTGGGCGTGGATGAACTTCACCTGGTTCGCCTCGGCGTACGACAACGACGACGCCCTCTACCGGGTCGTCACGCTGGTGCAGATCGCCGGTGTGCTGGTCCTCGCGGCGGGGGTCTCGCGGGCGTTCGAGGACCACGAGTACCTCGTGGTCTGGCTCGGCTACGCGATCATGCGGGTGGCCATGGCGGCGCAGTGGCTGCGGGCGGCCCGCGCCGCCGAGGGCCCGGAGCGCACGACTGCCCTGCGTTACGCCGGCGGCGTGCTGGCGTGCCAGGTCGGCTGGCTGGGGCTGCTGTTCCTGCCCGAGGGGGCCAGGCCCTGGTGGTTCCTGGTGATGGCGCTGCTGGAGATGTGCGTGCCTCCCTTCGCGGAGAGGGACTACTCCACGTCCTGGCACCCCCGCCACATCGCGGAGCGGTACGGGCTGTTCACCATCATCGTGCTCGGCGAGACGATCGCGGCGGCCACGATCGCGGTGAAGTCCGGCATCGACGAGAACGACGCACTGGGCGAGCTCCTCCCCATCGCGGCGGGCGGGCTGCTGGTCATCTTCGCCGCGTGGTGGATCTACTTCGTCGTGCCCATCCACGGCCATCTGCGAACCAACCGTCAGGCGTTCCTGTGGGGCTACGGCCACTACCTGGTCTTCGCCTCGGCGGCGGCGATCGGGGCCGGGCTGGAGGTGGCGGTGGAGCAGACGGTCGGCAAGGCGCACATCTCCACGCTGGCGGCGTCGGCTGCCGTGACGCTGCCCACAGCCCTGTACCTGCTCACGGTGTGGGCCCTGCACTCGCGCCACTTCAAGCGGGGCATCACCCAGCAGCTGGTGCTGCCGACGACGGCCCTGCTGGTGATCTGCTGCACGTTCCTGGGTCACTGGGCGGTGTTCGCGGCGGGAGTGGTCTGCGCGCTGTCGGTGGCGGTCGGAGAGATCCTGGCCACGCGCCTGACCGCACGGGAGAGCGGGCCGGCGACGCGGGCCGGGTGAGGACTTCGCGATCGGGTCCGCAGTCCGGTCCCCGATCGGGCCCGCGGTCCGGTCCCCGATCGGGTCCGCAGTCCGGCCCGCGACCGGGTCCGCGACCGGGTCCGCAGTCCGGCCCGCGATCGTGCCCGCGACCGGGTCCGCGATCGGGTCCGCGATCCGGCCCGTGATCCGGTCCGGGCGTAGGTCAACCGGCTGACGCGACAGCCACCGGCTCGGTACGCCCGCCGGGGCCGGCGGTGGACGAGACTGTGCCCCATGACAGTTGACGCACTGACGGATGTCTCCGGCCTGCGTGTGGGACACGCGACGCGCACCGGCGACGGTTG
Source organism: Streptomyces qaidamensis (assembly GCF_001611795.1). Taxonomy (NCBI): domain Bacteria; kingdom Bacillati; phylum Actinomycetota; class Actinomycetes; order Kitasatosporales; family Streptomycetaceae; genus Streptomyces; species Streptomyces qaidamensis. The sequence continues at coordinate 3,838,600 of NZ_CP015098.1, forward strand.
GCTCACCGGCACCACGGTCGTGCTCGCCCCGGAGGGCGGGGCCGTGGCCGCCGTGGACGTGCGGGGCGGCGGGCCCGGCACCAAGGAGACGGACGCGCTGGATCCGCGCAACGTGGTGTGGAAGGTGGAGGCGGTCGTGCTGACCGGCGGCAGCGCGTACGGGCTCGACGCCGCGTCGGGGGTCATGGCCTGGCTGGAGGAGCGGGGGCGCGGGATCCGCGTCGGGCCGGAAGCGGGGCAGGTCGTGCCGGTGGTGCCCGCCGCCTGCGTCTTCGACCTGGGGCGGGGCGGTGACTTCCGGGCTCGTCCGGACGCGGCGACCGGCCGGGCCGCGGTCGAGGCCGCCGCGGCGAGCGAGCCCGGCGCGCCGGTGCCCCAGGGGTGCGTGGGGGCGGGCACGGGAGCGGTGGCCGGGGTGGTGAAGGGCGGCATCGGCAGCGCGAGCACGGTGCTCGGCTCGGGGATCACGGTGGCCGCGCTGGTCGTGGCCAACGCGGTGGGATCGGCGGTGGATCCGGAAACGGGGGTGCTGTACGGGGAGTTGTTCCAGGGGCGGGTGGAGTACCCGGCGGAGGAGGTGCACGCGCGGGCGCGGCGCCGTCTCGCCGAGGCGGCCGCGAGGAATACGCAGCCCCCGCTCAACACGACGCTCGCGGTGGTCGCCACGGACGCGGACCTGTCCAAGGCGCAGGCACAGAAGCTGGCCGGCACGGCACACGACGGCATCGCCCGTGCGGTGCGCCCGGTGCATCTCCTCAACGACGGGGACACGGTGTTCGCGCTGGCGACGGGTGACCGGGCCCTGGACGCCGCGAACCCGCTCGCCCTGAACGAGATCCTCGCGGCGGGTGCGGACATGGTGACGCACGCGATCGTCCGGGCCGTGCGGGCGGCGCACCCGGTGGACGGTCCGGGCGGGGCGTGGCCGTCGTACGGGGAGCTGTACGGGGCGGGCTGAACGGGCCTGCGGGCACAGCGGATCCACAGCTGAGCCGGAATTTGTCGCGGTTCTGTCACGTGACGGCCCTCATGAGGAACGGACGGAACCCGACCGGCTCCCCGGCCCCTCTTCCCTCACGTACTGGAGCGGATCACGCAACATCACACGAACTGGGAGCAGCCCGTGACAACGCCGAACATTTCAGCGCGGCGCACTCTGGGGGCCTGTGCCGCCCTGATGGTCGGCGCCCTGACGCTCACCGCCTGCGGTGGCAGCGCCAACGCCAAGGACGACGAGAAGGGCGGCAAGGGCGACCCGAAGACGTCCGTCGCGAAGATCGCCATCTCGGCGCAGGACGGGTCGACCGGCGCGTCCATCAACGCGACCGGCGTGAAGGTCAGCGACGGGAAGCTGACCGACGTGAAGATGACGGTGGCGGGCAGCGGCCAGACGGTTGCGGGTTCGGTCTCCGCCGACGGCAAGGTGTGGAAGCCGAAGGAGCAGCTGGAGCGCGGGACGAAGTACCAGATATCGGCGACCGCCCAGGACGCGGACGGCCGGACGGCCGCGGCCAACTCCATCTTCACGACGGTGACGTCGTCGAACAGCTTCATCGGGACGTACACGCCGGACAACGGCACGACGGTCGGCGTGGGCATGCCGGTGTCGTTCACCTTCGACAAGGCCATCACCGACCCGAAGGCCGTGCAGTCGCACATCACGGTCTCCTCCAGCAGCGGGCAGAAGGTCGTCGGGCACTGGTTCAACGGGCAGCGGCTCGACTTCCGGCCCGAGGAGTACTGGAAGGCCGGCTCCAAGGTCACGATGAAGATCGACCTGGACGGGGTCGAGGGCGCGAACGGCGTCTACGGCGTGCAGAAGAAGACGGTCACCTTCACGGTGGGCCGGTCGCAGGTCTCCACGGTCGACGCCGACACCCAGACCATGACGGTCGTCCGGGACGGCAAGACCGTCAAGACGATCCCGATCTCGGCGGGCAGCCCGCAGCACACCACGTACAACGGGCAGATGGTGATCTCCGAGAAGTTCGTCCAGACCAGGATGAACAGCCGGACGGTCGGGCTGGGCGGGGAGTACGACATCCCGGACGTGCCGCACGCGATGCGTCTGACGACTTCGGGCACGTTCATCCACGGCAACTACTGGTACAACAAGGGCAACCCGCCCTTCGGCCGCCAGGGCACCAGCCACGGCTGCGTCGGCCTCGCCGATGTCCAGGGCGCGGGCGGAGCCACGTCGGCCAAGTGGTTCTACGACAACTCCCTCATCGGGGACGTGGTGATCGTGAAGAACTCCCCCGACAAGACGGTGACACCGGACAACGGGCTCAACGGCTGGAACATGGCGTGGAGCCAGTGGGTCGCGGGCAGCGCCTCCTGACCACCTGAAGGACCATCCCAGCTGGGGTTTTTGACGGACCGACCGGGCCGCGCGGGAACTTTTCGCGCGGCCCGCGCGTTTTCCCGGACGTACGTTTTCTCGGTTCCCGGACATGATGTCCGACCGAGGGGCTACCGTATGCACCCACAAGGTGACATGCAGCAACGCCGGGAGAAACCTTGAGCGTTCCGTACGAGACGGCAGCGTACGAACCCCACGACTCGCCCGAGACTCCGGAGGAGCACCTCGCGCGACTCCTCGGCCGCGCCCTGAACTCCTTCGAGCTCCCGGACGAGACGATAAGGCGCCTGGACTGCGCGCTGGCGCACGACGGTTCGCTGCACTCCGCGCACCACAGCGCGGGCCTGCACCGGGAGACGTACCGGCACACGTGGCTGCTCGCCGACGGTTCGGCGCTCACGCTCTGGGAGCTCGTCCACAACACCGCGCCGGGCAGCGAACCGCATCACGAGGTGTATGTCGACGAGGAGGAGCTGCGGGCCGCCACCCTGCGGCTGCCGCTGCCGCCGGACACCCCGGACTTCGAACTGCCGGCGACGGTACAGCTGTCACCGGTCCCCACCCCCCGGCACGCGTACGCCGCGGAGAACTCCGCGGACCACGCGCGCCGTTTACTGCGCCGGGCGGAGAACGCGGACCGGCCGGGCGCGGACACGGCGGCCCTGCTGGCCACCGCGTCGGGGCACCAGATCACCCAGGCCTTCGGCCGCCCGTGCCGGGCGGGCCGGGCGGGCCTGGGCTTCTCGCTGTACGAGCACGCGTTCCTGCTGCGCGACGGCGAGGAGGTCTCCCTCTGGGAGGTCGAGCACACGGCGACGCCGGACGGTCGGCACATGTGCGAGGTGTACGCCAGCGAGGACGCGGCGCGCGAGGCGATGGAGCGGCGGGCGTCGCAACTCTCCTGAGGCAGACCGACGCCTGCTAGACGCCTCTGTCTCCGAGTTGGCTCACCAGCTCGGCGAAGGCGGCTCTCTCCTCGGTGGTCAGCTCCACGAACTCCGACCGGGGGCCCGTCTGCCGCTGTTGCGGGAGGGCGGGGAGCGGGTGGCCTTCGGGCCATCGGGAGACGTGCTCGGGCATGCGCCCCAGTAGACACCACGGCCCGGGACTTCGGTCCCGGGCCGTGACTTTCGTGATCTATCTCGCAGGTGGCATGAACGGTTCACACGCCTCGAAAGGGGCGAACCTCCAGCCGTTTCACGCCGCGACGGGCTGCTTCGTCTCCGCTGCCCGGGCCGCGCCGTCCTCGCCGGAGGCCGGTGCGGCACCCTGGGCCGGCTTGCGCAGGCCCTTGAGGACGATCACCAGGGCCGTCGTGACGCAGACACCCGCGGCGATGGCGATCAGGTAGAGGAAGGCGTTGCCGATCAGCGGGACCACGAAGATGCCGCCGTGCGGGGCGCGCAGGGTGGCACCGAAGGCCATCGACAGGGCGCCGGTGACCGCGCCGCCGGCCATGGAGGCCGGGATGACGCGCAGCGGGTCGGCCGCGGCGAACGGGATCGCGCCCTCGGAGATGAAGGAGGCGCCGAGCACCCAGGCGGCCTTGCCGTTCTCGCGCTCGGTCCGGGTGAAGAGCTTGCCGCGCACGGTCGTCGCCAGGGCCATGGCCAGCGGCGGGACCATGCCGGCCGCCATCACCGCGGCCATGATCTTCATCGCCGAGTCGCTGGGGCTGGCCACCGCGATACCGGCCGTGGCGAAGGTGTAGGCGACCTTGTTGACCGGGCCGCCGAGGTCGAAGCACATCATCAGGCCGAGGAGGGTACCGAGCAGGATCGCGTTGCTGCCGGACAGGCCGTTCAGCCAGTCGGTCATGCCCTTCTGGGCCTCGGCGATGGGCTTGCCGATGACGACGAACATCAGGAACCCGACGATCGCCGAGGAGATCAGCGGGATCACGACCACGGGCATGATGCCGCGCAGCGCCGCCGGGACGTTCACCTTCTGGATCGCCATCACCACGCCACCGGCGATCAGACCGGCCGCCAGGCCGCCGAGGAAGCCGGCGTTGATGTTGAACGCGATCATGCCGCCGACGAAGCCGGGGACGATGCCGGGCCGGTCGGCCATGCCGTAGGCGATGTAGCCGGCCAGGACCGGGACGAGGAAGCCGAAGGCGACGCCGCCGATCTGGAAGAGCAGCGCGGCCCAGCTGTCGGCCTGGGTCCACAGGAAGTGGTCCATCACCGACGGGGCCTTGTTGATCTCGTAGCCGCCGATCGCGAACCCGAGGGCGATGAGCAGACCGCCCGCGGCGACGAACGGCACCATGTAACTGACGCCGGACATCAGCCACTTGCGCAGCTTGGTGCCGTAGCCCTCACCGGAGTCGCCCGCACGGTCCACCGGGGAGGCCGGCGCGGAACCGGAGGTGACCTCGCCGCGCGCGGCCTTCTCGCGGACCTCGGCGATGAGTTCGGCGGGGCGGTTGATGCCGGCCTTCACACCGACGTCGACGGTGGCCTTGCCGGCGAACCGCTCCTTCTCCCGTACGGGCACGTCGTGGGCGAAGATCACGGCGTCCGCCTCCGCGATGACCTGCGGGTCGAGCCGGGTGAAACCGGCCGAGCCCTGGGGCTCGACGGTGAGTTCGACGCCCGCCTCGCGGCCGGCGTTCTCCAGGGACTCGGCCGCCATGTAGGTGTGGGCGATGCCGGTGGGACAGGAGGTGACGGCGACGATGCGGAACGGCCGCTCCTCGCCTCCGGCGGTGCCGCCCGCCGGGGTCGGGTCGACGGCTTCAGCGGCACCGCCGGCTTCGTCGGTGACCGTGGCGGCGGCGGGAGAGGCCGCTCCCGCCGACGCCACGGTGTCTTCGGAACCCGCCGGTGCGGGTGCGTCCGGCTCGTCGCCGCGGATCAGGGCCGCCGCGGCGGAGGCGTCGCCCACCGCGCGCAGGGCGTCGGTGAACTCGCTGTTCATCAGCTGCCGGGCCAGCGACGACAGGATCGTCAGATGGGCGTCGTCCGCACCGGCCGGCGCGGCGATCAGGAAGATCAGGTCGGCGGGGCCGTCCGGGGCTCCGAAGTCGATGCCCGCGGCGCTGCGTCCGAAGGCGAGCGTCGGCTCGGTGACGTGCGCGCTGCGGCAGTGCGGGATGCCGATGCCGCCGTCGAGGCCGGTCGGCATCTGGGCCTCGCGGGCGGCCACATCGGCGAGGAAGCCGTCCAGGTCGGTCACCCGGCCCAGGGCCACCATGCGCTCGGCGAGGGCACGCGCCGCCGCTTCCTTGGTGTCGGCGGACAGGTCGAGATCGACCAGGTCCGCCGTGATCATGTCGCTCATCGCGGGCTCCTTAGCACGCGTATCGCCCGGGTGGGAGAGGTGGGCGGGAGGGGGACGGGGGTGCGGTGGGGGGTGACGGGGGTGGAGGCGGGGCCGGAGAGTAACGGGGAGGAGGCCCGCCGCTCGCGCGTCAGTCCGCGCTGCTCGTCGTACGTCATGACACCGGCTCCTTCAGCACACGGTCCGCCGGGACCTCGGCCGTGACCGTCACCGCCGCCGGGTCCAGGTCGCCCGGCGTCGGCATCACACTGCCGGGCAGCTGGACGGCCGCCGCGCCGTGCGCGACGGCGGAGGCCAGGGCCTCGGGGCCGTTGCCGCCGGCGATCAGGAAACCGGCGAGGGAGGAGTCGCCGGCGCCCACGTTGCTGCGGACGGCGGCCACACGGGCGCTGCCGAACCAGGCGCCCGCGTCGGAGACGAGCAGCTGCCCGTCGGCGCCGAGGCTCGCGAGGACGGCCCGGGCGCCCATCTCGCGCAGTTCCTCGGCGGCCTTGACGGCGTCACCGACGGTGGCGAGGGGACGGCCGACGGCTCCGGCGAGCTCCTCGGCGTTGGGCTTGACCACGTCCGGCCGCTCGCGCAGGGCGGCGAGCAGCGCGGGCCCGGAGGTGTCCAGGGCGATCCGCGCTCCGGCGGCGTGCGCGCGGGCGACCAGCTCGGCGTACCAGGAGGGGGCGAGTCCGCGGGGGAGGCTGCCGCAGCAGGCGATCCAGGAGGCGTCGCGGGACTGCCGGCGCACGGTCTCCAGGAGCAGTTCCCGCTCGGCGCCGGAGAGTTCGGGGCCGGGCGCGTTGATCTTCGTCAGGACGCCGTCGGACTCGGCGAGGGCGATGTTGGAGCGGGTGGCCCCGGCGACCGGGACGGGCGCGACCTCGATGCCCTGCTGGTCGAGCAGATCGGCGACGAGGGCGCCCGGAGCGCCGCCCAGGGGCAGGACCGCCACCGTGCGCTGCCCCGCCGCGGCGACGGCGCGCGAGACGTTCACGCCCTTGCCGCCCGGGTCCATCCGCTCGCCGGTGGCGCGGATGACCTCGCCGCGGTCGAGGGACGGCACCTCGTAGGTGCGGTCCAGGGACGGGTTGGGGGTGACGGTGAGGATCATGCGCGCACTACTTCCGTGCCGCCGCGCTCGATCGCGACGGCGTCTTCGGGGCTCAGCCCGCTGTCGGTGATCAGCAGGTCCACATCGCTCAGGTCGCCGAAGCGGGCGAAGTGCTCCTGGCCGTGCTTGGAGGAGTCGGCGAGCAGCACCACGCGGCGGGCGGCGGCCACGGCCGCGCGCTTGACCGCGGCCTCGGCGAGGTCGGGGGTGGTCAGACCGTGCTCGGCGGAGAAGCCGTTGGCGGCCACGAACAGCACGTCGGCGCGGATCTCGCCGTACGCCCTGAGCGCCCAGGCGTCCACGGCGGCGCGGGTGCGGTGCCGTACGCGCCCTCCGATGAGGTGGAGCTGGATGCCGGGGTGGTCGGCGAGGCGGGCGGCGATGGGGAGGCTGTGCGTGACGACGGTGAGGGAGGCCTCCAGCGGGAGGGCGGCGGCCATCCGGGCCACCGTCGTCCCGGCGTCGAGGATGACCGTGCCCTCACCGGGCAGTTCCGCGAGGGCGGCCTTGGCGATGCCGTCCTTCTGGTCGGCGGCGGTCGTCTCGCGCTCGGCGAGGTCCGGCTCGAAGTCGAGGCGCCCGGCCGGGATGGCCCCGCCGTGCACCCGGCGGACCAGTCCGGCGCGGTCGAGGGCCTTCAGATCCCGGCGAATCGTCTCCGCCGTCACCTGGAACTCCTCGGCCAGCGACACGACATCCACTCGGCCGCCGTCACGGGCGAGCCGGAGGATCTCCTGCTGCCGCTCCGGTGCGTACATGTCCGTTCGCCTCCGCTCATGCCCGAACGTGTGGTTTCAGCGGGAGGCTACGCCGAGATTTCCGCAAAGTAAACAGCTTCGGACCCAATCGGGCATGATCGGAAACACAGGCGGGCCCGACACCGGAGGTGCCGAGCCCGACGCGTTGCGATCGCCGCCCTAGGAGACCAGCACCGGTTCCTTCTCCCCCACCGGCACCTGCTCGCCCTCCACGTGCTGCGCGGGCCGCTTCGGCAGCGCGAACATCAGCAGGAAGATGGCGCCCATCACCGCGGCGACCCAGCAGAGCGCGTTCTGGAAGGCGTCCGCGAAGGCGGGACCGATCTGCTCGGGCCGCAGGTGGTCGGAGATCGTGCCGAAGAACACCACCGACACCAGACCGAGCCCCAGCGCGTTGCCCATCTGCTGCACGGTGTTGATCAGCCCCGACGCCGAACCGGCGTGCTCGCGCGGCACCTCCGAGAGGATCGCGTCGGTCAGCGGCGCGACGATCAGGCCCATGCCCACGCCCATCACGACGAGCGGGAGGGCCATCTGCCAGGGCGCTATGGCGAGGCCGTAGTGCCCGGCCTCCCAGATGTAGAGCAGCACCCCGGCCGCCATCACCAGCGCGCCTGCCTGGAGCACCTTGCGCCCGAAGCGCGGGACCAGCTTCTGCACCGACATCCCGGCCGCCACCGACACGGCGATCGAGAACGGCACCCCGGTCAGCCCGGCCTTCAGCGGACTCCAGCCCAGCCCGAACTGCATGTACAGCGTCCACACCAGGAAGAACACGCCGAGCGCGACCCCGAAGACGGTCTGCACGGCGATCCCGGCCGCGAAGCTCTTGACCTTGAACAGTGACAGCTCGACCAGCGGGGAGCCGTCCCGCGCGGCCTTGCGCCTCTCGTACGCCACCAGAGCCGCGAGGACGACGAGCGACCCGGCCATCGAGACGTACCCCCACACCGGCCAGTCCAGCTCGCGGCCACGGATGAGCGGGTAGAGCAGCATCAGCAGGCCCAGCGTCACGAGCGCGACACCCACCAGGTCCAGCTTCAGGGCGCGCGGCGCCTTGGACTCGCTGATGAAGCGGCTGCCGAGGATCAGGCCGGCGACACCCACCGGCAGGTTGATCAGGAAGATCGACCGCCACTCCCAGCCGAACAGGTTCCACTCGGTCAGCAGCGCGCCCAGCAGCGGACCGGACACGGCCCCGAGGCCGACGACCGCCCCGAACAGGCCGAAGACCTTGCCCCGTTCGTGCGCCGGGAAGGTCGCGTGCACGATCGACAGCACCTGCGGCACCATCAGCGCCGCCATGCCGCCCTGCAGGAACCGCGAGGCGACCAGCATCTCCGGGTTCACCGCGAGACCGCACAGCGCGGAGGCGACCGTGAACCCGCCGATGCCGACGAGGAAGACCCGCTTGCGGCCGTGGATGTCGCCGAGCCGTCCGCCGGTGATCAGCCCGGCGGCGAAGGCGAGGGCGTAACCAGCGGTGATCCACTGGATCTGGCTGAAGGAGGCGCCCGCCTCCCGCTGGATCGAGGGGATCGCGATGTTGACGATCGTCACGTCGACGAGGTCCATGAAGGCCGCGGTCATCACGATCGCGAGGGCGAACCAGCGCCGGCGGTCGGTCCCGCCGCCCGCCGTGCCGAGGGTGGTGTCGGTGGAGTTCATGGTGCGAAGTTAGGCCCCCATTAGGTCAGATGGTGTCCTAGTGGTGCGGCATCCTCTTCGGTATGACGACGGACACTCCGGCTCGGCTGCTGACCCTCCTCTCCCTTCTTCAGACGCCCCGCGAATGGCCCGGCGGCGAGCTCTCCGAGCGGCTCGGGGTCTCCCGTCGCACGGTCCGGCGGGACATCGACCGGCTGCGCGAGCTGGGCTACCCCGTGCAGGCGACCATGGGCGCCGACGGCGGTTACCGGCTGGTCGCCGGCAAGGCCATGCCGCCGCTCGTGCTCGACGACGAGGAGGCCGTGGCCATCGCTGTCGGGCTGCGCGCCGGGGCCGGGCACGCGGTGGAGGGCCTCGACGAGGCGTCGGTGCGGGCGCTGGCCAAGCTGGAGCAGGTCCTGCCGGGCCGGCTGCGCCACCGCGTGACCACCCTCCAGGCCGCTACCACCCCACTGACCAGCGGGGACGGGCCGAGCATCGCGCCCGAGACGCTGACCGTCATGGCCTCGACGGTGGCCGGGCACGAGCGGCTGCGGTTCGCCTACCGGGCCGCAGACGGCACCGAGTCGCGGCGCCTGACGGAGCCGTACCGGCTGGTGTCGACGGGCCGCCGCTGGTACCTCGTGGCGTACGACATCGACCGGGACGACTGGCGCACGTTCCGCGTCGACCGGGTCAGCGAGCCGTTCGCCACGGGGGCCCGGTTCGCACCGCGCGAACTGCCGACGGGAAACGCGGCCGAGTACCTGCGGCGCTCGATGCAACGGCAGCAGCAGTCCTACGACTTCGAGGTCACGTTCGCCGCACCGGCCGACTTCGTCGCCGCCCGGGTGCCCCACTGGCTGGGCACGCCCGAGCCGCTGGACGACGACAGCTGCCGGCTGCGCGGGTCCGCCGGGGACGCCGTGCAGTGGGTGGCGTTCCGGCTGGCGATGCTGGAGTGCGACTTCGTGGTGCACGAACCGGCGGAACTCGTGACGGCCGTCAGGGAGTTGGGGGCGCGGTTGAGCAGGGCGGCCGGCGGGCGGGGCACGGGCGGGGGGTGAGCCCGGGCCGCGTCCCCCACGAGAAGTCCCGCAGAGGGACGCAGGCGGGGCGTGAGCCGCCGCGTCACGGACCCCGCAACAAGTCTCCCGCAGAGCGACACCGGCGGAGCCTGAGCCGCCGCGTCACGGACCCCGCAACAAGTCTCCCGCAGAGCGACACCGGCGGAGCCTGAGCCGCCGCGTCACGGACCCCACGGGAAGTCCCGCAGGGCGGCGAGATTGCGCAGGGCGAGTTCCGCCGGACCGTCCGGACCCCCCACGGGCCCGTCCCCCGCGGCCCAGGCCTCCAACGCGGCACGGACGGCGGCGCTCGCCACGGCGGCGGCGAAGCGCGGCTCAGGGATGATCACGGGTGGCTCACCCGTCGCGGCAACGTTGTCGCCGCCACTGGGCACCCCTGTCGCGCCGGACATCCCGGGTGCGCCTGCACGTGTCACCCGTTCCGCCAGCACCTCCCCCAGCAGCCGCTCGGACGCCTGGCACGTCTCCGCCCACACCCTGCGCAGGGACGGGGTCGCCTCGGCCAGGCGCAGCAGCGTGCGGACCCACTCCCAGGACGCCGCCGAGACGCCGACGCCCGGGGTGAGGGAGTGGCGCACCCCCTGCTCCAGGGCGGCCAGGACCCCGGCGTCGGCGGGAGCGGCGCGCACCGCCTCCACCCAGCGCTGGGCGCCGGCCGCGTAGAGCGGGGCGACGGCCTCCTCCTTGGTGGCGAAGTACCGGTAGAAGGTGCGCGGGGCGATACCGGCGGCCTGGGCGATGTCCTCCGCACGGGTGGCCCGCAGGCCGTGCCGTACGAAGAGGCCGGCCGCCGCCCGGGCGATCTCCATACGTGTCTCGGCCTTCCGCCGCTCGGTCAGCGAGGGCGAAGGCGGGGTCGGGGTGGTGCTGCTCACGCCCGGCAGGCTATGCCCATGTGACACAATCTGCCATCTGGCGGGCCACCCCGTGGTTCAGGTACGGGGTGCCCCGCCCTCCGGAAAGAGAGCCGGGCCCCGGCGTCCGGGGGGAAGGACGCCGAAGCCCGGCTTCGGGGGATGTCCCGGCGCCGGGGGGAGTGCGACGGGACGTGGCTGTCGGGGTCAGGGGGTGTGCCCCGGGCTCGAACTGGTGGACCCAGAAGTCTTGTTCCCTGAGTCCGCCGATTGAAGCGGCGTTACATCGCCATGTTTGCGCGGTCTTTCGCCACCCGGCGTACGCGGTGCCCGCCGGGCGCACACGGTCCGTCACCCACTGGCCGCGGGAAACGAGTCGTACGCCCGGAGGCTCACCGCGTTCACCAGTCTCGCGCGCCACCTGGCGAAGGGGTGTTGCTCCGCCGGTTTCGCGCCACCCGGCGAAGGGGTGTTGCTCCGCCGGTTTCGCGCCGCCCTGCCCAAGGCGTTGTTCCGCCGGTTTCGCGCGCCCGGCGCAGGGGTGTTGCTCACCCGCGCGGGCCGGGCGTCACGCCGCCGCGTCGAACCCGGTGCTGCGAGCCAGCTTCTTCAGCTCCAGCAGCGCGTGCTTCTCGATCTGGCGGATGCGCTCGCGGGTCAGGCCGTGCTCCTTGCCGACCTCGGTCAGCGTGCGCTCCCGGCCGTCCTCGATGCCGTAGCGCATCTTGATGATGGAGGCCGTGCGCTGGTCGAGGCGGCCGATCAGGTCGTCGAGCTCCTCGCTGCGCAGCAGGGTGAGGACCGACTGCTCGGGCGACACCGCCGAGGTGTCCTCCAGGAGGTCGCCGAACTGGGTCTCGCCCTCGTCGTCCACCGACATGTTCAGCGAGACCGGGTCGCGGGCCCAGTCCAGGACGTCGGTGACGCGCTCCGGGTTGGAGCCGAGCTCGGCGGCGATCTCCGCGGGCTCCGGGTCCCGGCCGTGCTCGCGGTTGAACTCGCGCTGCACACGGCGGATCCGGCCGAGCTCCTCCACGAGGTGGACGGGCAGGCGGATCGTACGGGACTGGTCGGCTATGGACCGGGTGATGGCCTGGCGGATCCACCACGTGGCGTACGTGGAGAACTTGAAGCCCTTGCGGTAGTCGAACTTCTCGACCGCGCGCACCAGGCCGGCGTTGCCCTCCTGGATCAGGTCCAGCAGCGGCAGCCCGCTGCGGGGGTAGCGGCGGGCGACCGCGACGACCAGGCGCAGGTTGGAGCGGATGAAGACGTCCTTGGCACGCTCACTCGCGTCGACCAGGGCCTGCAGCTCCTCGGGCGAGGCCCCGGCCTTGTTCTCCTCCAGGCCGTCGAGGATCTGCTGTGCGAACACACCCGCTTCGATGATCTGAGACAGCTCGACCTCCTTGGCGGCGTCGAGCAGCGGTGTGCGCGCTATCTCGTCGAGGTACATGCCGACCAGGTCGCGGTCGGCGATCTCGCCGCCATGGGTGCGAACACTGCTTGCCGCATCGGCCGTCTCGCCGGTGGCGGACTGACGACGGGCGACGGCACGGGTTGCCATGCGAGCTCCCTTGCGATGGTGAGGTCAGCGGGTGGTCCTTCGGACGCTGGACTCCGTCTTCCGGGACTCTCCGGACTCTCCTCGGGTGCCCTGCATCCGATGGAAACAACGACTGGAATCAGGACAGAATTCCCAACCCGGCCTCCGATTTTTCTGATCATGCAGTACCCTGTCCGGCCACGCAGGGAGGCGCGATGCTGTCGGAACGTACAGAGGTGCAGGTCAGGCCGGGAGTCGAGAGGGACCTCGAAGCCCTCACGGCCCTCTACAACCACTATGTACGTGAGACGGCGATCACATTCGACACCGCGGTTTTCACTCCGGAGGAGCGCCGACCTTGGCTGCTCTCCCACCCTGAAGACGGGCCGCACCGCCTGATGGTTGCCACGACGGCGGACCCACAGGAGATTCTGGGCTACTCCACATCAAGCCCTTTCCGAACGAAGCCCGCCTATGCCACCTCCGTGGAGACGACCGTGTACGTCGCTCCGGACGCCGGTCGGCGCGGCGTCGGCACGCTCCTCTACACGGCCCTCTTCGAGGCCCTGTCCGGCGAGGACGTGCACCGCGCCTACGCGGGCATCGCGCTGCCGAACGAGGCATCGGCCCGGCTGCACGAGCGCCTCGGCTTCCGGCACGTCGGCACGTACCGGGAGGTGGGCCGCAAGTTCGGCCGGTACTGGGACGTGGCCTGGTACGAGAAGGAGCTGCCGTAACCGGAGGCGGTCAGCCGAACTGCACCGACCGCTTCGCCAGCCCCATCCAGAACCCGTCGATCACGGACTCCTGCGCGTCCAGCTCGCCTGTCGCGTCGGCCGCGCCCATCGTCACGAAGAGCGGGGCGAAGTGCTCGGTGCGCGGGTGGGCCAGCCGGCCCGCGGGGGACTTGCGGGTGAAGTCGAGCAGGGCGTCCACGTCACGCGCCTCCAGCGCCTGCCGGCCCCAGTCGTCGAACTCCGCCGACCAGGCGGGGATGCCACCCTGCCGCAGCGCGGCCAGGTTGTGCGTGAAGAAGCCCGAGCCGACGATGAGCACGCCCTCGTCCCGCAGGGGGGCGAGCCTGCGGCCGATCTCCATGAGCCGGACCGGGTCGAGCGTCGGCATGGACACCTGGAGCACCGGGAGGTCGGCCTCCGGGTACATCTCGACCAGCGGGACGTACGCGCCGTGGTCGAGGCCGCGGTCGGGGACGTCCTGGACGGGCATGCCGGGGGCGCGCAGCAGCTTGCGTACGGACTCGGCGAGCTCCGGTGCGCCGGGGGCGTCGTACTTCACCCGGTAGTAGTGCTCCGGGAAGCCCCAGAAGTCGTAGACGAGCGGGACGGGCTCGGTGGCGCCGAGGGCGAGCGGGGCCTCCTCCCAGTGGGCGGAGACGATCAGGACGGCCTTGGGACGCGGCAGTCCGGCGGACCAGGCGGCCAGCTCACCGGGCCAGACCGGGTCGTCGGCCAGGGGCGGGGCGCCGTGGCTGAGGTACAGAGCGGGCATGCGCTCCTGGGTGACGGCGGACATGCTGCGGCTCCCTCCAAAACGTGGTTCCCTACAAAACTGTACGGACCATTTGTTTAAAGTTCAAGGAGGAGCCACGTAAAGTGGAACGCATGAAGGCACCCGCATCCGTACCGACACCGGGCTCCGCCCAGGAGCCCCAGGAGCCCCAGGAGCCGCGCTGGCTCACCGACGAGGAGCAGCACGTCTGGCGTTCGTTCATGGAGGGCGTCACCCTCCTCGACGACCATCTCGACCGTCAGCTGCAGCGCGACGCGGGCATGCCGCACGTCTATTACGGCCTTCTGGTCAAGCTGGCCGAGGCGCCGCGGCGACGGCTGCGGATGACCGAGCTCGCGATGCTGGCGAAGATCACCCGGTCCCGGCTCTCGCACGCCGTCGCGCGGCTGGAGAAGAACGGCTGGGTGCGCCGGGAGGACTGCCCCGACGACAAGCGGGGCCAGTTCGCCGTCCTCACGGACGAGGGCTACGACGTGCTGCGCCAAACCGCGCCCGGCCATGTGGAGGCCGTACGCCAGGCGGTCTTCGACCGGCTCACGCCGCAACAGCAGAAGTCCCTCGGCGAGATCATGCGGATCGTCGCCGAGGGACTTCAGCCGGCCGAAGCGGGTGCGGACCTGCCCTGGCTGCGCTGACGCGCGAGCCGGGGCAGGTCCTGGATTCCGCAGGTGCGAGGCGTCCCCTTCCTCGCCCCTACGGGTGGCCCGAAGGGGTGCGGTGCGCGGGTGTCAGTGGGCGACGACCGGAATCTGCACCTCGTCCGCCGCGTCCTCGCCGGAGGACGCCGTCGTCGTACCGCCCGGGCGGCCGGCGTTGACGAAGGTCAGGGCGATCGCGGCGGCCACCACGAGGATGCCGACGGCGAACCAGATGGCGCTGGTGTAACCCTCCACCATGGCCTCCAGCTGGACCAGCTGCTGCTGGGACCGGCTGGTCGCCCCGGCGATGTGGTCGGCGACGTACGCCGTCGTCGCCGAGGCGGCGATGGTGTTCAGCAGGGCGGTGCCGATCGCGCCGCCCACCTGCTGCGAGGTGTTGACCATCGCGGAGGCGACACCGGAGTCCCGCGGCTCGACGCCCTGGGTGGCCAGCGACATGGCCGGCATGAACGCCGTACCCATGCCGAGACCGAGCAGCAGCATCGCCGGCAGCAGCAGAGCGGCGTACGAGGAACCGATCTCCAGCTGGGTCAGCAGCAGCATGCCGAGCGCGGCGACCAGGAAGCCGGGGCCCATCAGCAGGCGCGGCGCGACCCGGGTCATCAGGCGGGTGCCGATCTGGGTGGAGCCGGTGATCATGCCCGCGATCATCGGCAGGAAGGCGAACCCGGTCTTGACCGGCGAGTAGCCCTTCACGATCTGCAGGTAGTAGGTCAGGAAGAGGAACAGGCCGAACATCGCGATGATCGCGAGACCGAGGGAGAGGTAGATCCCGCCGCGGTTGCGCTCGGTGATCACGCGCAGCGGCAGCAGCGGAGCCTTGACCTTGGACTCGACGAACACGAAGGCCGCGAGCAGCACGGCCGACGCGACGAACATGCCGACGGTCACGGAGTCGCTCCAGCCGTCGGACTCGGCGCGGGTGAAGCCGTAGACCAGGGCGACCAGACCGAAGGTGGACAGCAGCACACCGGGGATGTCGAGCGGCGAGCGGTTGCGGCCGCCCTCCGGCTCACGGATGACGAAGTACGCACCGGCCGCGGCGACGATGGCGAACGGGATGTTCACAAAGAACGTCCAGCGCCAGTCCAGGTACTCGGTGAGGAAGCCGCCCAGGATCAGACCGACGGCACCGCCACCACCGGCGATCGCGCCGTAGATGCCGAACGCCTTGGCGCGCTCCTTGGCGTCGGTGAACATCACGGCGAGCAGGGAGAGCGCGGCGGGCGCGAGCAGGGCCCCGAAGACGCCCTGGAGGGCACGGGCGCCGAACATCATCGCCTCGTTGGTGGCCGCGCCGCCGAGCGCGGAGGCCGCGGCGAAACCGCCCAGACCGACGACGAAGGCCTTCTTGCGGCCCCACAGGTCGGCTATCCGGCCACCGAACAGGAGCAGACCGCCGAAGGCGAGCGCGTAGGCCGTGACGACCCACTGCCGGTTGCCGTCGGAGATGCCCAGATCCTGCTGGGCGGAGGGCAGGGCGATGTTCACGATGGTGGCGTCCAGGACGACCATCAGCTGGGCGAGCGCGATGAAGACGAGCGCTTTCCAGCGGCCGGCGTCCGGTTCTCTGGCCGGTGTGCCGAGGGTCTTCGAGGCTGTTTCAGACATGGGGATACCCACTTCGGGACTTCGTGACGGAAAAGAGTGACGAAAGGGACGGCTCGCGCGGGGACGGCCGCTGAGATCTTGGACTGTCGTTCAGGGTCCGGATCGGTGGGGTTCGGACCGGCGGGTTTCAGACTGGTGGGTTTCAGACCGGTGGGATTCAGACCGGTGGGGCGGCCTGAAACTCATCGGGCGGAAGCGATCGGACGAAATCAATCGGACGGGTTCGGACGGATCCGAGCGAGGATGATCGGGCGGAGCCGGTCGAGGTGGATGGATCGAGCTGGATGGATCGGTCAGAACGGATCGGTCAGGACGGATCGGTTCAGGGCGGATCGGTCAGGGCCGGCGCAGGTCCTCCAGGGTCACGGCCGTGCCCGGGAGGGCGGAGCGGGCGGGAGCCCGCAGCCCGTCCAGGAACAGCTGAAGATGGCGGTGGACGAACCGGTCGGCCCGGAAGCAGTCCGTGCCGGCCGGGGGCCGGCTGAGCTGGGCCACGGCGATCATGACGTCCCCCACGTCCACGTCGGACCGGAGCTGCCCGGCCGACCTGGCGCGGTCCATGACCTCCGCGACCAGCCGCTCGACCCGTTCGCGCGCGGCCTCCAGATCCGGGTGGTGCTGGTCGAACGCGCTGGAGATCATCGGGCACAGCGCGCTGATCCGCTCGTCGGCGGCGGCGTGCACGAAGCGCTCCAGCGCCTCGAACGCGTCGCCGGTCTCGGCGAGCGCGGCCTCGGCGGCCGCGGCCGTACGGTCCATGACGGAGCAGACGACCTCGCGGACGAGCGCGTCGCGGTCCGGGAAGTTGCGGTACACCGTGGCGTTGCCGACGCCGGCCCGGCGGGCGATCTCGTCGAGCGGCACCTCGGGGCCGTGCTCGACGAACATCTCCCGGGCGGCGGTGACGATCCGCTCCCGGTTACGCAGGGCGTCGGCGCGGGGCCGGGGCGCCTTGCGCGCTTCGGGGGTGGCGGTCTGCACGGTGGACTCCCGGTGAGTGAGGCGATCCGGGGACTGCATCCCCGTTTCGGTCGGACACATGGCTAAACGGGGAGTGAGTCCCCGGTATTTCCCACTCCCGAGGAAATTGTTTGTGACCTGAGTCACAAACCCCTTCGGCCCTACCGACGGGAAACCCACGATCGGTCTCTTCCAGCGCGCGCCCCTTCACCCCGCGACGCAGGGTGATCGCAAGGGTGCAGCCGGAGACCGGCGGCTGCCGTGGCGCGGGAGGTCCCTTGCAGGTCCCTTGCATGCAGCCGCGGCCACGGCGCCCCCGCCCGGACGGCACGGGGCCGCCCGGCCACCGGATACCCAGGCGCCGGCTGGCCGCCCTGGCGTGCGTGACCGCCCTGACCTTCACGGTCAGCACCTCGGCGGGCACGGGCCGACTCGTCCCGGGCGCCAGTACGGCGGGAGCGGGCCCCATCACCCTGTCCCACACCTCCGCACACGCACCCTGCATGATCCGCGGCGCCCGCGAGGTCCAGATGTCCGAGGGCATCCCCACCTCCACCGGCTACAGCCGCTCCACCGGCACCGTCCGCGCCCTCACCCTCATGATCGACTTCTCCGACGCCCCCGGCGAGGGTGACGCCCAGGACCGCTTCCACGAGTTCTTCCCGCAGACCCGCGACTGGTTCCGCACCAGCTCCTACGGCCGCCTCGACTACCGCCCCGAGACCCCGATACCCGGCTGGCTGCGGATGCCGAAGTCGTTCCGCGCGTACGGCATAGAGCGCGGGGCTCCGTTCGAGCCCGGTTACCGCGCCCTGGTCGAGGACCTGGTCGCCGCGGCCGACCCGAAGGTGGACTTCGGCGCGTACGACCTGCTGAACGTCCTGGTCACACCGAACGCCGGCCCCTCCGCCCTGGACACGGTCCTGTCCGTCACCTTCGCCGGCAACCCGGAGGCACCCAGGGCCGACGGCATACCCGTGGCCAACGCCTCCTTCGTCTACTCCCGCCAGGACGACGGCTCCGGCTCCTACGACCGCACCGGCTACCGCGTCCTCCCCCACGAGAACGGCCACGTCTTCGGCCTGCCCGACCTGTACACCGCGGAGGGTGGGGGCGCGGTGGGCCACTGGGACATCATGAGCGAGGACTGGGGAGCCAACAACGACTTCCTCGGCTGGCACAAATGGAAGCTGGGCTGGCTCGACGCCACCCAGGTCCACTGCGCGGCCTCCCCCGGCAGCACGGAATACACCCTGACGCCCCTGGCCCTCCCTGGCGGCTCCAAGCTGGTCTTCGTCCCCCTGGACAGCAGAACCGGCTACGCCGTCGAACTGCGCACCCGCGCCGGCAACGACGAGGCGGTGTGCCGCCCGGGCGTCCTGATCTACCGGGTCGACGCGGAGGTGGACACGGGCATGGGCCCGGTCACCGTCATCGACTCCCGCCGCGACAGCGGCGGCTGCACGCGCGCGCCGAACGTCCACGCGGAACTGTCGGACGCGCCGTTCACGCCCGGGGAGACGTTCCGTGACGCGGGGAGGGGGATCACGATCGAGGTGACGGGGGTGGGGGCGGGAGAGGCTGGGGCGGCGGAGGCGTCGGGGGTCGGTGCGGAGGGGGGGTACCGGGTGCGGGTGACGAGGGGGTAGGGGGTGGGGGTGGGTGAGGTACGCGCGAAGGGTGAGAGGGGACGTTCACCGCCCGGCCACCCGGCCACGGTTCCGGACTACGTGGGCCTCCCGGCCACCGTTCCGGAGCACGTGGGCCTCCCGGCCCGCCCAGCCCCTCGGCCTCCCGTCCACCGTTTCCGGATTACGGTGGGCCTGCCGCGACCGTCGCGGTCGTCGCGGCCGGAACGCCGTGGCGGCCTGGCGGCTGTCGCGGCCGTAGCGACCGCCGTACCGGAGAACCGATGCCAGCGAAGCCCATGCCCGAGACGACTCCGGAGGAGTCCGCCCCGACGGCCGACGAGGCCGACGAGAAGGGGCCGTCGGCCGAGGGGACTGCTGCCCTCATCGGTTCCGGTACCGGTGGGAGCGTCCCCGCGGAGGCGGTCGCTCCCCTCATCCGCGGCATCGCGGTACTGCGGGAACTGACGGAGGCGAACGGCACGCTGAGCCTGAGCGGCCTGGAACGCGCCACCGGCCTCGCCCGCTCCACGGTCGACCGCATCACGGCCACCCTCGCCCGCATGGGTTACGTCCGCTTCGACGGCCGGGACGTCCACCTGTCCCCCCGCCTGATGGAGCTGGGCAACGCCTACCTGGCGGCCCTGCGCCTCCCCGCTCTGCTCTCCCCGCACGCGGACGCCCTGGCGGACGCACTGGACGAGTCCGTATCCCTCGCGGTCGCCGACCAGGACGGCATCCGCTTCATCCACCAGGCGACCCGCCGCCGCGCGATGTCCCTCAGCTTCCGCATCGGCGACCTGCTCCCTGCCGAACGCACCGCCCCCGGGCCGCTGTTCGCGACGGAGTGGACGGCCGCGGACTGGCAGCGCTGGCGGGACCGCAGGGCGGCGGACCCGAGGGACCTGTCCTTCACGGCCGTACCGCCACGGACCCACAGACCGGACGCGCGGGACGACGACACCTTCGTCCGCCGCACGGAAGAGGCGTCCGCCAACGGCTGGTCCCTGGACGACCAGTTGATCGAGCCGGGCCTGGTGGCGATCTCGGTACCGGTCCGCCTCCCGGGAGCGGACGGCCGGATCGCAAGCGTGGCGAGCGTGGTCAGCCACACGAGCCGCCACACCGCGCACAACCTGCGCACGACCCTCCTCCCGAGGCTGCGGTCCACGGTCGAGGCGATGGAACGCGAACTGCGCGACACCCCGCCCCCCGAGCCCGGCCCACCCCCCGCGGACCTGGCGCTCTGGACGGGCGCGTCCAAGCAGCAACTGGGCCGCGAGTTCATCGAATCCCTGGCCCGGGGACTGACCGTCCTCACGGCCTTCGGCGAGGGCAGGGAGGAGCTGACCCTCACGGAGGTGGCCCGGGCGACGGGCCTGGCCCGGGCGACGGCCCGCCGGGCCCTGATCACCTACGAACACCTGGGTCTGGTGGCCCCGGCCGGCCGCACCTTCACACCGACCCCCCGGGTCCTCTCCCTCGGCTTCCCGCCCCTGTCCCGCACCACCCTGTCCGAGATCGCCCAGCCCCACCTGGCCGACCTGACGTCCCGCATCCACGAGTCGACGTCACTGGCGGTGCTGTCGGACTCCGGCGAGGAGATCCAGCTCACGGCCCGGGTGACCACGGCCCGGGTGATGAGCGTGAACATCACCGTGGGCACGCGCTTGCCGGCGTACGCGACGGCACTGGGCAGGGTCCTCTTGGCCGACACTCGTGATGAAGAGGCCCTGGCCCCGGTCCGCTCCCAGGGATACGCCCTGGTGGACGAGGAGCTGGAAGAGGGCCTCCGCTCGATCGCGGTCCCGATCCGCGACCGGTCGGGCCGGGTGGTGGCGGCCCTGAACACAGCACTCCACGCCAGCCGCCGCACCGCGAGGGAGTGCGTGACGGACCTCCTCCCGGAACTGACGGCGACGGCGACGCGCATCCAGACGGACTTCCACACGGCAGCGCGCTTCACTCACGTTCCGGCGTCGTGACGCCCACCCCGACCCGCGTCCCCGACCTGCCCCGCGTACACCGGCCCCGCCCGCATCCCTGACCTGACCCCCGCACCCGCACCCGCACCCGCACCCGCACCCGCACCCGCCCGATCCGTATTCGGTACGTTGACGCCTGTGGTCCTCCAGACCACAGGCACGCCGCTGCTTGCGTCCGATGCCACTGCCTTCGTGTGGCTTGATCGAAACCCTGAGAGCGCAGGTCAGAGAGGGCGGCCTCTCCGCACTCAGAACGCGCTTCGGGTGCTCTAGGACGCCGTCGGCATCGCCGCAGGTCACAGGCCGTCAGCCGCCCTCCGGCCCACGCCTCTTGGCCGCACAGCGGCGCCACGGTTGAGCCTTCCGCTCCACGCCTGTCGCCAGTGATCGGCAGGTGGCGACTTTCCTTTGGTGCCCCCCGGCGGGATGGGGAAGTGCCCCGCCGGGGGTTGCTCGTCGCGGTGGCCTCAGAGCGTGTGATAGAGGGCCACGGCCAGCTGGGCGTCGATGGCCGACAGCGTCGTGAGGTAGCCGTCCCCGATGCGGAAACGGGGGGCGGCGTGGTTGTGGGTCGCTCTCTCGACGGCCAGGGAGAGGTCGCTCCAGTCCCGCTCGAAGTCCAGGCCCGTCACGTCGATCATGCTTCCGCCCGAGTTCGACCCGTTGCTGCTGATCGACGACGACTCTCCGCTGTAGTAGCTGTGGCCGCCCCTGATCGCCTGGCTGACGCGGTAGGAGATGAAGTCGGTGCGGGCACCTTCCGCGAAGGCCTGGGTGAGGATCAGCAGGGCTCGTGCCTGGTCCCGGCCGGCTGCCGCGTAGTGCGGGTTGCCCAGGTCGCTGATCGAGCCCTGGATGGTGCCCATGGAGATGCCCAGGCTGCCGCGGCCCACTTCTGCGGCGCTCTCCATGGAGTTGTAGTTGATCCAGTTCAGGTTGCGCACCGCGGAGGCCCCGGGGAGGGTCTCGGGCCCGTGGCCCAGCCGGTAGTACGTGTTCGTCTGGTGGTTGCGCCAGCCGACGATGTACAGGTTCTTCGCGTTGAACACCAGGGTGATCTGGCGCCCGTTGCCCACGGCCAGGGTGACCCCGAAGTAGTCGTCCTTCTTCGGGGCGAGAATGATGTTGCCGTAGAGCCGGGTGCCTCTGACCCGTCCGCGGATGTCGTTGATGAGGGCGTCGTACCGGTGGGCGAAATCGCGGTGGACGCCGGTGTCCAATTCGATGCTTATGCCGTCGGTCGGCGTGGTGGCGCTGACCAGCTGGGTCTCCTGCCCGAGCGATGTGTGGTGCGTCTCGGTGAGTCCGCTCACGCTGGTGACGGCCAGGGCTCCGACGAGTGCCGCCGGTACGACGGCCGAGGTACGAAGCCTGCGGAGGACCTGGAATCGGGGCATTGTGCTGTTCTCCCGGTGCTGGGTGTGCCGGATGTCCGGCCTTTCCCCACCGACGTTCGCAACCGGAACCTTGATTGGCACGTCCCTTTTGTCAGGTCAATCAATCCTGTGGGCGAAAGGGGTTTGATTGACTTCACATGCCGCAACACCTGCACGCCACCCGTGGGCAATCTGGGCGCTGTCGGGCGGCTTGTGTGTTCGTCACGCCTGATGTCGCTTTCGCCTGGCTGTACGGAGGTATGCGCATGGGGCGCCCGGAAAGACCGCTGGACCCGACGGCCGGCCCCGTGCCGCGGCTCGCGCACGAGCTCCGGGAGCTGCGCCGGACGGCCGGCGGCCCGTCCTACCGGGCCATGGCCAGGACGGCGGGGTTCTCGGCCACGACGTTGTCCCAGGCCGCGGCGGGCGAACGGCTGCCGTCGCTCGCCGTCGTCCAGGGGTATGTGCGGGCCTGCGGAGGAGACCCGGCCGAGTGGGAGCCCCGTTGGAAGGCCGCTCAGGCGGAGGCCGCCGGCGCCGCGCGCGAGGACGACGAGGACGCGGTGCCGCCGTATCGCGGACTGGCACGGTTCGAACCCGACGACCGGGCGCTGTTCTTCGGCCGGGACCGGCTGGTGGAGGAGTTGCAGGAGCTGGTCTGCGAGCACCGTTTCGCGGTGGTGTTCGGCGCGTCCGGCAGCGGGAAGTCCTCGCTGCTGCGGGCCGGACTCATCCCCCGCCTGGGGGAGAAGATCCTGGAGCTGGGCTCCCCGGCAGTCCTGCGGATCCTCACCCCGGGGCCGCGGCCCGCCTCCGAGTACGGCCACCTGCTGGCCCCGGCGCAGGACGAGCCGGAGAGCTGGGTGGTGGTGGACCAGTTCGAGGAGGTCTTCACCCTCTGCCGGGACCGGGAGGAGCGGGCACGGTTCATCGACCTGCTGCTGGCCGCCCGGAAGCCGGACAACCGACTCCGGGTGCTCATCGCCGTACGCGCCGACTTCTACGCCCGCTGCGCCGAGCACCGCGACCTGGCGGACGGCCTGCGCGGCACCGGCCTGCTGGTCGGCCCGATGACCGCGGACGAGCTGCGGGAGGCGGTGGTCAAGCCCGCGCAGGCGGTCGGGCTCCTGGTCGAGCGGGAGCTGACCGCGCGGCTCGTCGAGGAGGTGCTCGACGAGCCCGGCGGACTGCCGATGCTGTCGCACGCCCTGCTGGAGACCTGGCGCCGCCGCAAGGGCCGGATGCTGACGCTGACCGCGTACGAGGCGGTCGGTGGAGTGCGCGGTGCGATCGCGGCCAGCGCCGAGGAGGTGTACGGGCAGTTGTCGGCGGCACAGGCCCACACCGCCCGCCGCCTGCTGCTGCGGCTCGTCGAGCCCGGGCAGGGCACCCCCGACACCCGCCGCCCGCTCTCCCGGTCCGAACTGGAGGAGTGGGGGGACCCCGACGTGCCGCCGGTGGTGGAGCGGCTGTCCGGCGCCCGCCTGCTGACCCTCGACGAGGAAACCGTCCACCTCACCCACGAGGCCCTGCTCACGTCCTGGCCCCGGCTGCACGGCTGGATCGAGGAAGACCGCGAGCGGCTGCGCCACCACCGGAAGCTGACCGATGCCGCCCGCACATGGCTGGAGCACGACCGCGACCCCGGCGCCCTGTACCGGGGCACCCGGCTGGCCCGCGCGGAGGAGTTGTTCCCCGACCACGAGCGGGACCCCGCACTGACCGCGGCGGAACGGGCGTTCCTCACCGCCACGCTCGACGTCCGCGATGCGGAAGCCCGGGCCGCCGCCCGCTCCACACGCCGGGCACGGGCCGCGGTGGGCGTGCTGTCGGCCGTCCTCGTGGTGGCGCTGGTCGCCGGTCTGGCCGCCTGGACACAGCGCCGGGACAACCAGCACCGGCGCACCGACGACGTGGCCCGCCGGATCGCCGACGTCGCGGACGCCCTGCGCACGACCGAACCTCGCGTCGCGCAGCTCCTGGGCGTCGCCGCGTGGCGGGTGGCCCGCCTGCCGGAGACCCGGCGGGCCCTGCTGGGCTCACTCGGCCAGCCGGAACTGGACACCTTCAGCGATCACGCGCCGGACGACAGCGCCTCCCGCTACCTGACGGACTCGGGTCGCACGTTGCTCAGCGTCGAGGGCCGTACCTGGCGGACCTGGGACGTGGCACGGCACCGGCGGATCGCCTCGGGACGGTTGCCTGCGGGCGGGCTGGTGCTCGGGGCGAGTCCGGACGGCCGGCTGCTGGCGGTCCACGCGGACGACGGCGTACGGCTGTGGGACACGGCCGTCGGACGGTGGAGCGGTGACCGGCTTCCGGCGTCGTCCGGCGTGAACTTCGCCGGAAGCAGCTACGCCGTGAGCGACGTGGACGACTTCCGGGTGCAGGTCCGTTCGAACGCGGACGGCAGGCTGCTGTTCGAGACGCAGTCGGCGACCGTGGTCCCCAGCGCGGACGGCCGACTGGTCGCGTTCTGCCATGCCGGTGACGGGCTGCGGGTGCGGGACCTGCGAAGCGGGCGCACGGTGCCCGGGCGCTGGGAGCATGGCGGCGAGGTCTGCGGCGACGAGCGGGCACAGCTGGTGCTCGGCGACGGGAAGCGGCTCGCCGCCGTGAACGGCACCGGCGTGCGCGTCTTCGACGTCCGAACGGGGCGGCAGCTGGCCGACCTGCAGGACGCAGGGGTGAAGCTGGCCGCCTTCAGCAAGGACGGGAACTTCCTGGCGACCGCCGACGGGGAGGAGCTCAGGGTGTGGCGGCTGGGCGTCGACGCCCCGGTGTTCCGGCACTCCCTCAACAACCAGCATCTGTACGGCGCTCTGGCCTGGGACCCGGCTCACCCGGTGCTGCGGTATCTGGAGGGCGGCACGGTGCACTCGCTGGACGTCGCGACGGCCGTGACCTCCGCCTGGCAGGACCGGCCACTGGACAAGGTGCTGATCGGCCCTGACGGCCGTACCGTCGTCACCGCCCGGCGCATCGGTGACCGCTACGGCTTCGAACTGCGCGACACCCTCGGCGGGCGGCTGCTGCGGACGCTGCCGTCCCCGCCGCTCCCCGTCTCCCGCGACCCCGCCCGGCCGGTGGACGCCGAGCAGACCCTTGCCCTGCTGGCCTTCGGCCCCGACGGCACGTCGCTCGCGTACGGTGTCTCGGCCCCGGGCAGCGAGGCGTCCACGCAGCGCATCACGATCTGGGACGTCAGGCGGGGGCGGGCCCGCACGACGGTGGATCTGGCGCCGGGCGGGCCGGACGGGGCGGTGATCACGCTCGCCCTGGGCCCGGACGCCCGCACGCTCTACGCCGCCCGCACCCTGGCCGAAGGCACGCTGAGCAACGAGGTCTGGGACACCGCGCACCATCGCAGGACGGCGGCCCTCCCGGCGCTGTCCAGCCACCACCTCGCCGTCCGCCCCGACGGCGGGCTCCTGACCGGCGACAACCGTTCGGCGGCCCTGCCCGGCGGCAAGGTCGCCGGACAGGACCTCGTCCAGGGCGAAGAGCTCGGCGCCCTCGCCTTCTCCCCCGACGGTTCGCGGCTGGCGGCGGGGGACCAGACGGGCCGGGTGGCGCTGTGGGACGGGATGCTGCGGCAGCGGGCGGGAGTCCTGCCGAGCGTCTTCCCCACACTCCCGGAGGGCATCTCCGACTCACTCCTCGGCGACACCTCGGAGGCCGTCAGCGCCCTCGCCGTCAGTCCTGACGGCAGCACGCTGGCGGTGGGCGGCGAGGCGGGGACTCTCCAGCTGTGGGACATCGCCACGCAGCAGCCGATCGGCGGTCCGCTGACGACACCGGGCGAGGCGATCGACACGGTGGCGTTCGCCGAGGACAGCTCCACGGTGTACGCGGGGAGCGCGCACGTGCCCCTCCAGCGCTACACGATCCGCCCGTCGGAGGCCGTCGAGTCGGTATGCGCGCGAGCGGGCGGCGGCGACCTCACTCGGGCGCAGTGGCGGACGTACGTGCGTGACGTGCCGTACCGCGAGGTGTGCGGTGACTGACCCGTCCGGCATTGATTTCCCTGGTCAGAGGCGATTGATTGACCTGATGGAAAGGCTGGCCGATCAACCCCCCGGTCCCTGACGATCGACCCGTCGCTGCCCCGGTCCGACTCCCCCCTCGGCCGGGGCAGCGGCCCGACCCGACCCGCGGGTCGAGGAGTCCGACGGGAGAACGACCCATGAAGATCCGGAAGACCGGCCGCCGCCGGACGGCCGTGCTGACATCGGCCCTCGCCCTGGCACTGATCCCCCTCTCCACGGGCACGGCCAGCGCCAACACCAGCCCTGGCTGGGGCGACGACAGGCCCGATGTGATCTGGGACTGCAACAACGGCAAGACCGACCTGTGCCAGTACCACGAGGTCAACGCGTGGACCCAGCTGGGCAAGCGGCGTCAGGTCGGCAACCCGGTGTACAACTGCGCGGGCAGCAGGGACCTGGGCTTCGACCTCGCCTTCAGGACCGACCGCAGCACCTCGTACTCCTTCCAGCAGGAGACGAAGGTGGAGGTCAAGGCCGGATTCTCGGACGTGCTCGAAGGGGGCATGTCCGCCAGCCTGTCGCAGACGGAGAAGTGGGAGGTCGGCAGGACCACAAGCGCCGGCACCACACTCAAGGGCGTCATACCGCCCCATATGGCGGGCGGGTACTGGTTCGCGCCGTACTGGCGGAAATCCCAGGGGTGGGTGGAGGTCCACTACGGCAAGCGCAAGCACGGCCACTACTTCTGGTATTACCCCGGCAAGGGCTCCACGGGTGTCCAGATCGCCACGCCGGTGATGAACTCGGACGGCTCGATGAAGGGCAAGTGGTACTGGGCGACTTGGAAGTGCTGACCCGGCCGGCTTCGTGGTTCACATCCCCGAGCACCTCCAGCAGTCCCCGAGTACGCCCGCGTCCACCGGCTCGTCTACCCCTACTGCAGTGACGCCGAGTCGGACCGCTCCCAGCTCGACGCCTCCCTGTGGAACGGCCGCCTGCTCCTCACCCTCGGTTTCGTCCTCACCCGAAGAGAGGTCACCCTTGCTGAGCCCCACCGCCTGAGCACCCCACCGCCCACCCACCAACACCAGCGCCCGCCCGAGCCCCGATCCGGTACCCTGTGGATCGAGCGCCTCGGCGGGCGCTGCGGCATGTCACCAGGCCCAGCCTGTCCACGCGCCACAGCGGTCGCCTCCAGGACGCTCAGGGCTTGACAGACAGACCTGGCCACGGGCACTTCACCGAGTTCCGTGCAAGGTTTCGATCAAGCCCCGCCTTCGTAGCTCAGGGGATAGAGCACCGCTCTCCTAAAGCGGGTGTCGCAGGTTCGAATCCTGCCGGGGGCACCAGCCAAAAGGCCCCGGACCGATCTTGGTCCGGGGCCTTTGACATCTACTTCTGACATCAACGCGGGCGGTCACTCGCGGATGGGGCGTCTCCTGAGCAGGCGATCCATGTGGCTCATGGCTTCGCGCTGCGTGTCCTGGACGACGTGGGTGTAGACGTCCATCGTAATGCTGATCTGGGAGTGACCGAGGATCTCCATCACGACTCGGGGAGCGACTCCGGCCGCCGTGAGCAAGGTGGCCGTTCCATGGCGAGCGTCGTGCAGCCGGATCACACGGAGGCCGGCGGACTGGGCGACGCGGGTGAAGGAGCGGTACAGGTTGCGCGGCTCGACAGGGCGGCCGGTGCGGGTGGCGAAGACGTAGTCCGACTCCTGCCACCTCTCCCCCGCCTTGGCGCGAGCGTCCGTCTGCCGTAGGCGGTGCCAGCGCAGGGGCGCAATGCAGAGGGCGGGGAGAGGGACCGCCCGGCGACGGCGGCTCTTGGGGTCGTCGTCGTACAGAACGCCGCGGCGGCGCTGGACCTGGTGGCGGACGTACAGGACACGGTTGTCGAGGTCGAGGTCCGACCAGCGCAGGCCCACGATCTCTCCTCGGCGGAGCCCCATGGCGATGGCGAGCACGAAGGCCGCGTAGAGCGGGTCCTTGCGGGAGGCAGCGAGGAAGTCGAGCGTCTCGTCGAGGGTCCAGGGGTGCAGCTCGGGCTTGTCCGTGCGGGGCGGCTCGACGAGCTTGGCGACGTTGCGCGCGATGAGCTCCTCGCGACAGGCGGAAGACAGAGCCGAGCGCAGAACTCGGTGCGACTCCTTGGCCGTTGCGGCGGTCGTCTCCTTCTCCAGGCGGACGAGGAACCGGCGGACGTCGGCGACGCCGAGGGATTCCAGCCGCTTGGCACCGAGCAGAGGCACCAGGTAGAGCCGGACGTGTGCCTCGTACTTGTCGAACGTGCTGTGCTTCCGCCGGGGCTTGATGACGTTGTCCAGCCAGTACGGGAGCCAGTCCGAGAGCTTGGCCGACTTGGTGGGCACTGGCACGCCCTGGTCGACCTTGTCGAGCAGCTCGCGACGCTTGGCGTCACACTCGGCCCAGGTCTTGCCGTAGGCGAACTTACGGGCGCGGGTGCCGTCCGGCTGGAGGACGTAGACCGCGCACTGGAAGCGTCCGTCCTTGCGCTTGGTGATGGTGCCGGCGCCGTTGGGGTTCCGCTTGCGTTGCTGGGCCATCAGGCAGCCGCCTCCAGTTCGTGGGTGATGTACTCGCGGACAGCCCGCGCGGGGATCCGACGGCACCGGCCGATGGTGATCGAGGGCAGACGACGGGAGCGGATGAGGTCGTAGACGGTGGAGCGACCGAGCTTCAGCCGCTCCATCACGTCAGGCACCGTCAGCAGTTCGTCGTCATGCATGGGTGGGCTCTCCTTCCGTTCCGGGGGCGGGTTCGAGGGATGCGGCAAGCCAGGCTTCGGCCTCCGAGAGGCCGGTTCCGGCGAAGACCCAGTGCGAGAGCACGTACGTCGTGTCGGTCTCGGGGCCGTTGGCAGGTGTGGCTTGCGCACGGCGCCATTCGGCGCGGGCGTCGCGGAGGGCGCCGAGGGTGGTGGAGTAGCGGCGGGATTTGGTGGAGAAGTGGCCGCGGAAGCCGAGCATGTGGGCCCAGGCGCGCAGGCGGAGGTGTTCGAGGTCCTTGCGTGTGCCGAGGAACCAAGCGGTGCGGATCAGGCGGCGGGCGTGGTCGCTGATGTCGAGCTGGGCGAGTTCGGCGGCGAACTTGAGCGGCCGGTCGAGAGCTCCCGTCGCAGTCTCAGCACCCTTGGTGGCGTACTTGGCGATGTAGGCGGCGACGGCCCGCTCGGTTAGCTCCTGGCCATCGTTGAAGTCCGCCGAGCGGATGGTGCGGACGTCGAGTTGGCTGCCGAAGGTGAAGGTGTGGGAGCGGCCGTCGATGGTCGGGCCGTCCACGCGGACCTTGGCGGTGGCGCTGCGGATGGCGTCAGTGAGCAGGTCGGCGGTTGCCCAGGTAGGGGGTGAGGGGTCGCCGCCGCTGGGGCCGTCGATGCGGATGACGGCGTGGAAGTGGACCGCGCCGCGCTTCTGGTACTCGGCGACCTTGGCAAAGGACACGCGGGCGTGCTCGCGAAAGCGCCGCTGAGACAGGCCGGCGCGCTTGGCAACCTCCCGGCGCAGGTACGTCGAGAAGCGCCGCCAGAGCGGACCGGCGTGGGCGTTCCAGAGCACGGCGGCTTCGTAGTCGTAGGTGTCCGGGTCGAGCGCGGTGCCAAGTTCGTCGTCGTCCTGGTCGTGGTGGGTTCCGCAGCGACAGGGGCGCCCGCTGGAGGGGCGGTTGTGGACCGGGCCGAAGCTCGGCGCGGTGAAGGTGGCGAACACGCGAGGGTGGGCGGCGACGTGTTCGGGGGTGCCCTTGCCGCCGCGCAGGCCGGAGATGATCAGGTGGAAGGTGTCGCGGCGGTAGACCTCGGCGCAGGCCGCGCAGCGGGTCGTGCGGCGGTTGTTGCAGCGGACGAGGAGCTGTCCGGCCGGGAGGCTGGTCGAGTCGAGGCGGTGGAGGACGTTGCCGATCTCGCCGGTCGTGGTGTCGACGTCGTACTCGGTGCGGTGGCCGTCGAGGCGGATCGGGTGGGTGCAGCCGCCGAGTCCTGAGAGTTGGCGGAGGATACCCGGCAGTGTGCCCTGAGCGGCCAGGTTCGCGAGTTCCGGGAGTGGGGCCGGAGTGGTGCGGGTGAAGATGGCGATTCCCCTTCTGACTTGCTGGGTCGGGAGGAGCAGGCGCCGGGGCGGCGAAATGCTTGGTCGTGTGCCGCCGCCCCGGAGGCTGGCGCGGTTCAGCGGCGGTGGTGATCGCGGAGCATGGAGCGCAGGACGACGGCGGCAACGGCAACGGAGATGGCCGTGACGGCGACGGCCGCCAGGAGCGCGGTAAGGACGACCCCGCCGACGACCAAGGCCACGACGGTCTTCTGATCGATGGAGACCGACGGGAGTGAACGCCGTACGGGCGGCGGCTCGGTCGGGGTGTGGGTGTGCGCGGGCGGCGGGGTCGGGCTGTCGGGGTACTTCGGGAGGAACACGGGCCAGGTCTCCTTATCTACTCGTCTAGGCGTATGAGCCGTTTATGACGGTCACGCCAGAGCGCGTGCCGGACTCGATGGCGGGGGCGAGGAAGGTGCGGGAGAGCCAGAAGCCGAAGAGAGCGATCAGGACGACGATCCAGACGCGGACGCCGAGGAACCTGACTGCTCCCCAGGCGAAGAAACCGAGGACGACGACAAGCGGAAGGCTGACGGTCACGGGTCGGGAATCCTTTCAGCGCACGGGGCAGTGGTGGGTGCGGGCAGCCAGCTCGGCGGCGGCGCGGCTGTCGTAGTCGGCGGAGAAGCCGCAGCGCGGGGCCGTACAGGCGGCGGTGTGCTTCTCCCGGCCGCGACCGTCGTAGGACGTGCCGACCTGGACGGGGCCGATACGGCTGACGTGGCGGAAGCGCTTAGGCGCGGGCATGGTCAGTCCTCCTGTCGCGGGCTGGAGCGGGGGAAGTCGCGCAGGATCCGGGCGGCTTCCTCCGGATCCTGCGTGCGGTCGGCGGCTTCCTCGGCGAGGAGCCGGGCGAGCGCAGACCGGCCACTGACGGCCATCTCGCGGGCCGCCGCGAGGTAGTCGGCGGCCGTGTTGAAGCAGAAGAGCGGCATGATCTCCCTTTGCTGGTCAGGTGAGTTGAGCGGCGATGGCTTCGGCCATGGGCGGCGGGACACCGAGGCGGGCGCGCAGGGTCGGGGTGTCGATGGCCGTTCCAGTGCGGGTGCGGTGGTCGGCGGCGACTTTGCGGGCGTGCTCGACCAGGGCGGCCGGAACAGCGACCGGCGGAGGGGCCAACGGTAGGGCCGGTGCCGGTTCGGCCGCCGGTGGAGTCGGGGGGTCTGGCGTGGGATCGGGCACGTTCTCCTGGTCCTCGCTGCCGTCGAGTTCCTGTTGGTCTACGGCGTCAGTGGTCGCGCCGTGCGCTGTCGGAGGCGAGTGGACCAGGAGGGTTCCGCCGAGGAAGGCGACCGCGGGCCAGCCCGCCACGAGGATGCGCAGCCAGGCCGGTACGTGATCCAGGTCGAGCAGGCCAGCGGTGGCGACGTTCGCGCCCAGGGACGCGGCGAGTGCGATCAGGAACCAGCACCACCCGGCCGCTTTCGCCTCTCCGGAGCGCAGTCGGCGCCAGGCGGCGACGAGCAGCAGGTCCACGCTGATCGGGTAGGCCCACGCCTTCCACCCGTCCTGCCCGGCCGCCGAGGCGACATCGTGCAGGTGGGCGAAGGACAACGCGGCGGCGATGACGGCCTGAACGAGCACCGCATCGACACGGGCCAGGTGGGCACGCATGCTGCGGCTCCTTCCGAATTCGGGCATGGGAGGGGTAGGGACATGGCGTGACGCGGTCACGCCGACCGAGGTTGGGGGCGCGGTCAGTCGGCCACCGGCCGGGGCCGCACGGCCGGGCCCGGTGTCTCGACGGGCCGTACGGGCACGTCGGGCCTGAAGGGCTTGAGCGCGGGCAGGTCGGGAACCAGGTGGACCGACTCGCGGCAGGTCTCGGCAGCGTCGCCCAGCGACAGGTACGGCGTGCGGATGCGTGACCAGCCGCCGGAGGTGTCACCTGCCACGGCGAGGCCGGGCCGTTCGGGGGCGATGGCGCAGGCGGCCGTGACCGCTTCGGGTGCGATGTCGCCGAGCGCCATCTTCGCGGAGGCTTCGTCGTTCACTCGGTGGCAGACGCGGCCGGTCAACTGGGCGCGCAGCATGGTGGCGCCCTTGCCCAGCTCAGCGCCGAAGCGCTGCCCGCAGACCTCCAGGTAGATGCCGGCCGCGCGGCCGAGCTGGGCGAGGCGAATGAGCTGGGTGACCATCTCGTCCCGGCGTTCCTCGTCCTTCCTCGTGGCGACGAGGAAGAGTTCAGCCACCTCGTCCACGAACAGCACGATCGGGACCGGGCGTTCGGACTCGGGCAGTCCCCAGACGTCCGAGGTGATCTCCTCGGCCGGAGTGTCCGGGGCGATGCCTTGCCGGGCCTTGATCAGGTCGTATCGGTCCTCCATCTCCTTCACGAGCACGGGCAGCAACTCGGCAGCCTGCTCCGGATCGATCGCCAGCGCGGAAAGGCGGGAGGCGAACGGCGCCAGCTCCACACCGCGCTTGCAGTCGATGCCGACCAGGGCGACCGGCTGAGGAGCGAGTCCGGCGATCAGGTGCCGCAGATACATGGACTTGCCCGACAGAGTGGCGCCAAGGGTGAGTTGGTGGGGCACGGCCCGGTAGTCGCGCACGAAGGGCATGGCGTCCTCCCGCAGCGCCACCGGCACCTGAAGGAACCCGGCGTCCACCTTGCGAGGCATCCGCACCTGCCTCAGCACGTCGAAGCCGACCAGCCGCAGTTCGACCACACCGGGCTTGATCGTGGTCGCGTACACGGCGTGAACGCCCCAGGCGTGCCGCAGCCGTTCGGCCGAGGCGGCGACGTCGGCTGGTTCCTGCCCCGGAGCGAGCCGGAGCCGCAGCCGCAGCCCGGTCGAGGTGGGCCGGATGATGCCCCGGCGCGGCGGTACGGGACGAACCTCACGGCGAGTGGTGGCCTTGACCGCCAGCATCCGCAGCCGGGAGGGGGCCACGGTCAGGCCGCAGGCTTCCATGACCGAGCCGTAGGAGCTGAGGAGCCGGGCGGTGGAGATCGGCAGGCCGACTGTGGACCAGTACACCGCGGGGTGGTTGGCCCGGGCGTAGGCGGCCCCGCCGCCGAGTGCGGCGACAGGACCACCCACTTTCAGGAGTGTCGTCAGGTCGTTCATCAGGCAGCGGCCCCGGTGGCGGCCGGGAACGCGGCCGGTGTCACGGCGGCGGCGCGGTAGGCGATGCCGTGGCGCTGCTGTCCGTTGAAGACGCTCTCCCACGGCCGGGCCACCAGACCCGGAAGCGAGACCGGAGCCCCGAGCGTCAGCCCCTCGGACACCCCGCTCTCGGGAACGGTGACCTTGATCAGCGACGACTCGCCGTCCTCCAGGTAGACGACGCCGATCGTCATCAGAGCCTCTCCGCTGGTGGCGTCCTTGGCGATCTCACCGGTCTGCCGGTCGCGGACCTTGGGCTCGGGGGCCTCGGTCAGCAGGATCGTTGCGGCTGAGGTCTCTACACGGATGGTGCGCAAGACTTCTTCCCATCTACTCGTCTATACAAGATGCAGCGCTCGAACCCGATCTCCGGGAACGGCAACCACCTTGCCACACAACTTGCCCACTCGTCTATACGAGTAGGCCTGTTGGGGTGTACGAGTTCGGAGAAGCCTCCCCGCGCACCACCGCCGATCAGGCGCTCACGTCGCCGGAAGTTGGTACGACAGGACGTACGCGTCCGCAGCCATGACCGTGTCGCAGACCTCCACGGCCCGCCCCTCCTGGTCGAACGCGGTCCGGATCAGGTGAATGACCGGCACGCCGGAGGCCAGCCGCAGCGTGCGCACCTCATCAGGCGAGGGCATCCGGGCACGAATCTCTTCCTCGAAGTGGTCGAGGCGGTGCCCCAGCTCCTCAAGCCGGGCGTAGATACCACCGGGCCCGGGGTTCGGCTCGGCGATCGGCGTACCGCGCGCGATGTCGAGCGGCAGGTACGAGGTAGCGAACTCCACGGGCCGCCCGTCCAGCAGATACCGGCGACGCCGGGCCAGCACCCGACGCACGGACCCGAGCCGGGTGGAGACGTCCTGACTGGCCTTCTCCTCCTTGACCTCCAGGCTGTCCACCTGCGGGTGACTGCCGGCGGCGTCGGCCTCCACGATGAACGCGGACTTCCCCTGCTCGCGATGGCGCCGGGCGAACCGGTCGGAGGCGAGCCGCCTGACAGGCGGCCGTGGTCGCACGAAGACGCCCTTGCCATGCTCGGCGTGCACCAGGCCCTCACCCTGGAGGACGGAGAAGGAGTTTCGAACCGTCATACGGGAAACCCCGTAATGCTCGACAAGTTCGGCCTCGGAGGGCAGCTTTTCACCCTCCTTGAATCGCCCACGGTCGATGGCCTCGCGCAGCTGGTCGGCGATCTGCCGGAAGACCGCACGATCGCTCGTGGGGTCGAGATCGCCGAGGAGGCCGGAGGAAAGAGAGGGCACGTGTACTCCTTTAGGTATCTAGACGAGTGGGCGAGCTTTGTTGCTACGGTGGAGAGCCTAGCCATCCGAGAGGGCAGAGGAACGTGAGCACCGACCGTCCGCACTCCGTGAGCGTCGCCGGAGTCATCGTCGACGACCAGGACCGCGCCCTCTTGATCAAACGCCGCGACAACGGCCACTGGGAACCCCCGGGCGGAATCCTCGAACGCGAGGAAACCATCCCCGAGGCACTCCAACGGGAAGTTCTCGAAGAGACCGGCATCAAGATCGCGCTTCCCGCGACCCTGACCGGGATCTACAAGAACATGAAGGGCTTGATCGTCTCCATGGTCTTCCGCTGTGAGGCCGCCGACGGCACGCCCACCACCGGGGACGAGACCCGTGCGCTGCGCTGGGCCACCCGTGAAGAGGTCATCGAACTCGCCGACGAGGCGTACGCGATCCGCGTCCTGGACGCATTGGACGCGGTGTCCCCGCCGGCCATCCGCGCCCACGACGGCGTGAAACTCGTCTAGCCCGAACCCGCTGCACATGGCGGCCTACCAGCACGAAGGAACTTGTATGCACGAGTATACGAGCACCGCCCGGGTCTGGGGACTCACTTGCCCAGGATTTCCGGAAGAGGTGAGCCGGGCCCGCCGCTGGACGCGGGACATCCTGCGCGGATCTCCCCTGGCCGACGACGCCGAACTGATCGTGAGCGAGCTGAGCGCGAACGCGATCCTTCACACCGCGAGCGGTGGGGCAGGCAGCTTCCACCTGGCCCTGGCGGTCTCCCCCAAGGTGGTCGCCCTGTCGGTCACCGACGAGGGAGGGACGGGCACGGCCCCGAAGGTCGAGCAGCCGAGCATGGATGCGGTACACGGCCGCGGCTTGGGCATGGTCAGCGTCATCGCACACCGGGTCGTCGTCCACGGCAGCCACAGCGGCTACACCGTCACCGCCGAACTCTTCACGGGCACCCAGCCGGGAGGACACCCGTGCTGATGGACAAGCCTCAGCGGGGCTTCTGGTGCGAGTGCTGGACGCAGGACATCAACGACGAGACAGGATGGCCGGCACTCCGGGCATCCTTCGACGCGTACTCGGCACCACAGGCTGACAGGTGGGTCGCGGTCGCCTTACGCACCATCTCACCAGCACTCGACCCCGACGCCTCAGACGAGGCCTGGGCCTGGCTCTATGACGGCCGCATCGAGACTCGACGAGCTCTCTTGCGCATGGAGCCCTGCACCGTCTCTGTGACCCACGCCAGTACCCGCATCACATGGACGATTCGGCCAGTGGTCTTCCTGCCGATGGCTCACCGGCAAGACGTCGAACTCCCAGCCTGCGCATACGACTTCAAGCCCCACACCACAGACTGAGTTACAACTTTCTCTACTGGTTCAAGGCGGCTCGCTCCGCTCACCGCGCGCGGCCCGGCCCCCGGCCGGGCCTGCGCTCCTGTCTCCGCCCCGCTCCAGCCCTGCCGGCGCCCGGGCCGCGCTCAAAGCATGCAGCCGCCTGATGTCAGAGAAGAGGTACGTCGGGGCTGGGGCGGTCGGCTCCACGGCTTTACGGAGCCACTTTGGCGCGAGCCTCGAAGATCATGGCCCCAACGTCGTGCTTTACCGGGCAGGTCCACAGACTGCCCGACGCGCCGGAAGCTTACGGGGCCATGATCACTCGCGCCAAAGCAGCGCCACCCCAAAGCCGCTCCACCGACCTCGCGCATCCAACCATCGCAGCATTCCCTGGGTGACCGCCAAAACCTAACTTCCCAGGACAAGTCACTCAGTGTGTAGCTAACATTTGGCGAGATCGAAGACACCAGGGGATTACAGCGGGAGACGCGAGTGGCGCTATTGCAAGATCTGATTAGGGATGCGGCTGGCGAGGAAGTCTCTACCGCAAGCCTTCTTCGACAGGCTCGAATTGTGGCAACACGTCTACGAATTTCCGACGCATTGAACTGGATCGATAGAGAACTAACAGGATACCCCGACGAGGATGTACCAGCCTATCGCGGGCCATTTCCTGTGCACACACTTGGAGACTTTGCAGGACCCTTCGGCTCAGGGGTGAGCAATGCTCCTGTCGCCGTCTCCATGCTACCCGAAAGATTCAACCCCTCTCGACTTGGAAAAACCAGCATAAATTCTAGCGTTTCCGAAATCGAAGATCTCCTCAAAGGTGATCTTCGAAATGGACTTGGTGTTCCTTGGACCGCAGACATGGTGGCCCAATTCAACTTCCATCACACTCGTGGCGACTTCACTATGTACGAAGGAATGGGCGCAACGCGCATTTGGCGTCAACTTTCACCGTCACTCTTGCGCGCCATTCTCGATGCAGTTCGCACGCGAATCCTCGACTTCGCACTTCAACTTGAGGCAGAAAACCCGGAGGCTGGGGAGAAAGCAGGGGAGTCTCTCGTGACACCTGAAAAAGGGAACGAGATTTTTCATACAGTGATTAATGGCCCTGGAGCAAACGTAGCGCTAAACTCAAGCAACTTCACTCAGAATTCTTACGCTAGTCCCCCAAAGACAGACAGTGAGCTGGTTGACAGATTGAGGCAGGCTGGCGTCAATGAAGAGCTGCTGACATCTCTCACCGTAGCAATTTCCGAGGACCGCGCCGAGGCGGGGGGAGAACTGGCAGAGCCTGGTCCTCGTGTGCAGGGGTGGCTGGGCAGGGTTCTGGCCCTGGGGGCCCGATCGTCTGAGGCGGTCGGCACCGGAGTCGCAGGGGGAGTAGTCACGCAACTAGTTCTTAGCTACTTCGGCCTGGGAGGGTAGACGTAGAGCAATCCGATTGATATGAGGGTCGCCGCTGTTGCGGTCGCTGGGCCGTCCGAGGCCCTCCGCTCCCGAACGATGGCACCCGAGATCACCAGAAGGACAGTCAGCCTCGTGAAAGCGCGAGGTTAGCTTGACCAACAGAATGCTAGCTAGTCCTGCGCATCAATAATGGTCTCAAGCGCCAGGAAGCGGGCTAGGAGGATGTCCGGGCCGAGCAGATTCGCCTCACTACTGCGCGGCAACAACTGCGGCGTTTCAGAGTATTTCGGATCATCCTTTGCATGCACAATCCTATTTCGGAGTGCGTAGACTCTACGAGCAACTTGAACCTGCACGGTCTCCGACGTGGAACTGAGATTTATGGCAGGAACCCCTTTTATAGGCCCTTTACGGGAAAAGTGCTCAATAAATCCGTCGCCCTTGAGGACCTCTATCAGCTTGTCCTCTCGGACGCAGTCCCGTACCAGAATTTTCAAAGCTTCTTCTTCACCCACACCCTTCGCTCGCTCGGCGACGTTTAGTACTCGAAGCACAGAAGCGTCATCCGAAACATCAAAAGCGAAGTCCCTTATTTCACGGCGGACACGCTTTAGTGCAGCTCGACGCGCCGCGAACGGGAGATAGTACTCAAGCACTTGATAGTAGGAGAGGAAGGCAAAGGGCGGATTATCTTGAGCTTCACCGGCGAAAGAGAAGATCGCCGCAACCTCGCGAGGCACGCGCGTTGAGGGGAAGCTGATCGACTGCCACTCCTTCGGCGGCTTCCTCGACAAGAATGGTAGCCGACCACGCTCTCGTGGTATCAGACTGAGAACAAGACCATATTTAGCATCGAGCTCGAATAGCAGATCGTGCGCAAGTTGCTGCACTTGCATGGATTTTGCGGCGACGTCACTAGACGATCCCAGCATCACTTTTAGCGTGTGCTCACTGAAGTTGTCCGCCGTGTAATATCCGAGATCATAGGCGAGGAGTGTGGCAATTGGACTGATGGGGGAAATCTCGACGCAGGCATTCAAATTGGGGCTGCGGAGGTGGAACCCCACTTCATGTGTCCGCGATTTCTGCTTAATTACATAGGGCTCGAATATGTGCTCACAATCAGGTTCAGCATACTGCCAGGAGTATGACTCGATGATTTTCCCAGCAGGAATGGTAGAGCTAGAGTTGCCGATCAGAAACTCAGCGCTAGCCCCATCGTGAGAAATTATCCCCCTGTACTCAGTGTGATCTTTGTATACATCCAACCCCGAAGCGGCGGCCGGGAGGTCAGTCACGCGGATATCGGCGCTCCTGAGGAATCCCCCTTTTCCTCGTGAAGACGAACCATCACGCTCGTCCACGAAGTGCATACCGTCACTGTAGTGACCTGCTCTGCGGAAGCCGAACTTGACGATTTTGTCAATCGCCGCCAATTGCTCCTCAGACAGCGATATCTCGATCTCTTCATCTTCAGGTACTAGGCCTAGCGATACTTCGTACTCGAAATGGTCATCAACCTTAGACACCCTAACGATCCCCCTCCTGATGCATCGCAACATCTCGGCGCTCTTACATGATGCACCACGATGCGGTTACGCCTACCCGACAGTAAAAATGTGCAGTCATGGTCTGCTTCTGGCGCAGGGGAACGGCCCCGTCCGATGCCTTTGGGCCGGCCAACACAGTTGGAAAGCGTACGAGTCTGTTCCGTCTCCCGTGGACGCCGGGCCGTAGAGTCACCTGCCCGTCAGGGGTGACGCCGACGGGGGGTAGCCATCC
Organism: Streptomyces qaidamensis; assembly: GCF_001611795.1. NCBI lineage: Bacteria > Bacillati > Actinomycetota > Actinomycetes > Kitasatosporales > Streptomycetaceae > Streptomyces > Streptomyces qaidamensis. The sequence continues at coordinate 3,878,025 of NZ_CP015098.1, forward strand.
AAGACCTCGGGATGTCGTCGTTCCAGCCGTTCTCTCGGTCGAAGGTGGCTGCTCGGCAGCCCCGGCTTCGATCAGAGCTGTGCAACCAACGCTCCCGGTCCCGGGAGTCCGTCTGAATAGGCTGCCCACACTTAGCGCATGTGTCCCGATCGGGCTCACTGTCCGCCATCGCCTCAGTGGCGCGCTCCTGAGCCTCGTGGGCCAGTTCTTCAAGTAGGGCCAAGACCTTACGCCCGGAGATGCCGGGCTCGTCGTCGAGAGCTTTCCTGACGGCGCGCACCATCGTGTCCGCTTGCGCAGACCTCATGGTTTCCATGATCGCGTATGTACGCTCATCCATCGCGGCCCCCCGGCGCATGCTCGAAGTTCAGCAGCAACGTACAGCAATCCCAGCAACTGGCAGGACCTTTCACTGACTCTCACGAGCTGTACCGCAGCCTGTAGGACCTCCAATGATCGGCCTCTGTGGAGCTACGGCCTTGGTGCGCGAACCACGGCCGCACCACAAGCGCACCAGATCGGGCGGGGAACAGCGGGGAACCACGGTGAAAGCAGCCAGGCCCGACGACACCACGCCTCGACCGTTTTCCCAGGTCAGCGCGCAACTCGATGTCAAACGCTCGCAGCTTCCCAAGTTGAGAGCTCAGATGTCGCCGTCACGGGCCGGCCGTCGCGACTTGCTGTGGTTGACGACGAGCCCCGACAGCGCGGTAAGGCCGGCCGAGGCACACGCGCGCCCTGGTCGGTCGACGCCCCAGCGCCGTGGCTGACTGTCGTTAGCTGAGCAGGCCGATCCTGTCGAAGGCACCGACTCGTGATCGAACTGGGGCAGATGTCGCCCCACCCAGCGCCGCGGCACGAGCCATACCCAGGACGGCAGGGCATCAGAAGCACCCTCTCCACGGCCAGTTGAAGTGGTGGTAAGGCATGCCGTTGAGTAATGCTTCGGTGCGTGAGCAGGGCCGTGGCCGAGTGCGGCGGGCTGTAGCCACGAGGACGCAGCCCGCCGTACTCTTTGAGTTGTCCTGCGAGGCGTCTACCTAACGAACAGGACGTAGTGGCCCACAGTCACGACGATGGCCGTCGTCGTGATCAGGGACCTGAGGCGGGCGGTCCGGGACTCGTCGGCAATTGCGAACCGGATCGTCCGCCCAACTTGCTTGAAAAACTCGCGCATTGGCGCCCTCCATTACATTGTGGCTCCCGAATAGAGCTTCTAACCTTCCCTGCGGGGAAATAAGAAAAGCCCGATCTCTAATCACTCCGGCACTAATTGGCCATCGTCGCGAAAAGAAATCAGGCTTGCGATTTCACGGTATGGATTTATAAATTATCGAGCTCTGATTCATCTCCTGTGAGACTGTGTCCCACCCCTGATGCCGCAGCTCAAGGCACGAAGAGACCGAGCAGAAACACTGTATCACATGCTCTGACCAGCAACTCTGCCTACCTCTAGGGCAGTTCGGGGTGCTGCGACGCCAAGGCAGGGCTGCCCGCGAAGCGTCTCGCGCGTCAGCAACTCAGTCGCCACTCGGAGCACGCGGGCTTCCCGGGCTGAGGCCGCGATGCGCGCCCGCGTGCACCTGGCAGATCCCGCGTGCGCCTTCCCCGCCGGCAGAACCCGAGCCACTGTGCTCAGAGCCTCACGTACTGCGTGACGAGACCGGAGGGGGAAGCCGCGTGGCGAAGTGTGGTGCGCCGACCAAGACAGGAGGGTCGTGTCAACGGAAGGTGGTGACAGGAACCTCCCGGTGCCCGGTTCATCAGGGACCGTGGTCCGCGTACGGTGTGGCCCAGCGCAAGGAGAAGGAAGCCAGGGAGAAGAAGCGCAGGATCCGCAAGAAGCGCTAGCTCCGGCTGACATCCACAACTGACATCAACGGCGCCGGACGTGGGCACCCTTGCACGGCTCGGCGCTGTCGACCCGACCGTGCAGTAGCGCCACTGGGCCGCGCTCGGATCGAACTCCTAAAGCGGGTGTCGCAGGTTCGAATCCTGCCGGGGGCACAGCAAAAGGGCCAGCTCAGGAGGGTTTCCTCCCAGGCTGGCCCTTCTTCGTTTCCCGCCCCGTGCCACAGGCGTGCCACATCATCCGGCAGAGGGCTCGCCGCCTGGCAACCACTTCAGGGCGACCACCACATCCGTCCCAAATCCGCCACAGGTCACTCTGCGTCCACCGGCTGCTCCGAGATTGCGCGACGCCATCGATAGGCCTTCTGCCGGCAGTACCTCCAAGGTCACCTGGATCAGTCTGGATGGCGCCGCCTGCCGTCTGGACGCACCCGACGAGGTTGACTGAGTCGAGCCCGTCACCGCCCGGCAGCGGTCTGGCTGGCCCTCCATTCAGGAGCCTCGGGCGTGTCCTGGAACTCCAGGAGGTGCTGTCCGGCGAGCCGCTGCAGGGCGGCGCGTACGTCTGCCGGTGTGACGTAGAAGAACTCCCGGCGTAGGTTGACCCGGTTGACGCGGCGGGACTCGAACTCCTGATGCAGGCGGCGTTCCAGGCCGACGGCGTCCTCACTGAAGATCAGGGCGTGTACGTCGAAGCGGAAGGGGACGGACGCGTCCCCGAGTTCGATGACGCGGTCCATGGGATCGAGGCGCCGGGTCATACCGATCTTGACCATGCGTTCGCCGAACGCTCCGACGTTGGAGATGACGTAGACGTATCCGGCCCGGATGTTGGCCTCGCGGGCCTCGACCGTCTCCAGTTCGGCGCCCAACTCGGCGAGTTTTTCTTCAAGTTCGGCGATGGCGGCCTCATCGCCGGTGCCGGAGCGCAGGCGGCGCAGGGCGCCCTCGTAGTGGCTGCGTTCCTTCTCCAGCCGCTGCCGCTCGCGCTCGATCTCGCGCTGCAGGCGCTCCTCCTCGCGCTGCTGGGCTCGTAGCTCTCGCTGCTCCTCCCGCTCGGTCTCCTTCCTCACCAGGTAGTCCGCCGTCAGCTCCAACTCCTGGACCCGCAGCTGGTGGTAGTCATCGCCGATGCGGATCTGCATGGTGGCGCCGAGCCGGGCGATCGACTCCCGCGTCTTGGCGAGCCTGTCGATCAGCGAGTCGAGCCGGTGCGGCTTCATGCCGCGCACTGCGTTGTCCGCCTCGGCGTTGTACGCGCGCAGCATCAGCTTGGAGAAGTCACGGACCATCTTGCGGCCCTTGGCAGCTGAGCCGTCCACCATCCAGTACTGGTTCCCGAGCACTGCCCGATCGTCCCTCGCCAACTGCTTGTAGCGGGCCTTGAGACTGTCGAGCCGGTCCTTGTAGGCGAGCGCGTCGGCGAGCGGATGGCGGTACTCGTAAATGCCGGCCTCTTGCAGCATCCGCGTCTCATCGGTGAGCACCAGATCCCGGCGCGCGGCCGTGAGGCGCTGTTCGGCCTCCGCCGTCTGGCGAGCCATGTCGTCGGCTTGGCGGCGCACGTCAACCAGGGACTGCGCGGCGCTCTCGGCGGCGTGCTCTATTTTCTCGTCGAGGAGAGCGTCGATCCGTCCGATCTCTTGGATCTTCTCCTCATGCGCGCGGCGCAGTCGCTGCTGCTCGGCGGCTATCTGAGCGCTGTCGGCTCCGATGAGACGACTCAATTGCTCCGTCAGGTGACGGTTGTCTTCCTGTAGTCCGCGTACCTGTGTTTCCATCAGCGCCAGCTCGCCCGCCAGACGCGCCGCCTCGGACTCCGCTTGCTTGCGGCGCCGGCTGAACAGACCCCCACCTGTGGCCGGGACCGTCGCCTGGGGACCGTAGGGGGACTGCTGAGGAACGGGTGCACTCGGCTGCGGCGCGGCTCCTTCCGGGATCCAGATCTGCCAGCCGGGGGGTGTGGGCCATGCGGGATCCGGTTCCCAGTCCGGTGGCGGGCTCCACCCCTCCGGCGGGGCGGGCCAGGTGGGCGGCGGGTTGAACCGGTAGGTCATGCGGCAACGACTCCTGTCGCGAGGGCGAGAGACGGCCGGCGTAACCCCGATGCCGTCCGGCAGCCAGCGGGCCGAGTCGAACGTACTCGGCCTTGTGGACCTTCGTCCTGCCATCTCCTGTTTTTGGCCCTCCTGGCAGCAGATCCGACGAGGTGGGTAAGCCGCAGGGAGCCGTTAGACTCCGGCCGCTGTCAGGACGGCTCTCCGCCGGCAGCGAAGTGCCCTTCGTCCCCGAGGGACCGGTCCGGCGCCCCCGGGCACGGCCGACTGCCCCTGACTCACCGGGTGAAGGTGAAGCGAAGGTGGCCACCCCTCTGTCCGCGGACAAGTTCCTGTCCGTTCTCAAGAGCGCACCTCTTGGCGTTGTCGAACACGGATCCTGGCGCACCCACAACCGCGACCAGCACGGCAACTGGGGCCCCGTGAACGGGGTGATGATCCACCACACGGGCGCGTACTCCTCCGCGTCTTGTGCCTCCCTCTGGCCACGCCGCGCGCGCCCACGACCTGTGGCACGAGGTCGCCCCCCTGCAGTCGGCCCGGAACGGATTCAGCACACATGAGGCCGGGAAACCCTGGGAACCTGCAAAAACCACCGAGACATGTTTCTCCAGGTCAAACGCGGTCATGGCGGAGTTTCCCCAGGTCACGACCTTGATCAGGGAAAACTCCTAAAGCGGGTGTCGCAGGTTCGAATCCTGCCGGGGGCACCAGCTCAAAGGCCCCCACCTTCGAAATTTCGGGGGTGGGGGCCTTCTGACATCCACATCTGACATCAACGCGGGCGGTCACGCGCGAATGGGGCGTCTCCTGAGCAGGCGATCCACGTGGCTCATGGCTTCGCGCTGGGTGTCCTGGACGACGTGCGTGTAGACGTCCATGGTGATGCTGATCTGAGAGTGACCGAGGATCTCCATGACAACGCGGGGTGCGACCCCGGCCGCCGTGAGCAAGGTGGCCGTCCCGTGGCGAGCGTCGTGCAGCCGGATCACGCGGAGGCCGGCGGACTGGGCGACGCGGGTGAAGGAGCGGTACAGGTTACGCGGCTCGACGGGGCGGCCGGTGCGGGTGGCGAAGACGTAGTCCGACTCCTGCCACCTCTCCCCCGCCTTGGCGCGAGCGTCCGCCTGCCGCAGGCGGTGCCAGCGCAGGGGTGCGATGCAGAGAGCGGGCAGAGGGACTGCGCGGCGACGGCGGCTCTTGGGATCGTCGTCGTACAGGACACCACGGCGGCGCTGGACCTGGTGGCGGACGTAGAGGACGCAACTGCCCCCGGACCGGCTCGACCTTGCCCGGCGTGAGCTCACGACCCAGCGCCCTCGCGACGTCCTTGGCCATCACCGGTCCGTCCGCGTCGGCCACGATCTTCATGATCTGCCGATAGTCCGGCGTGAGGACCTCTATCCCCATACCCTCCGCGCGGTCCGGCACCAGACGCATCCCGCCGGCACCTGGCCCCACCACGACCGGCTCCGGCTCCGGCTCCGGCTCCGGCTCCGGCTCCGGCTCCACGATGCCCGACGACCGGCGTCCGCCGTCGGTCGCCTCGGCCCACCGCCCGAACACCACCTCGGCGGCCTCCAGCCGGCCCAGCTCGGCGTTAATCTCCGCCAGCTCCTTGCGCAGCAGCTCAGCCCGCTCGGTCAGCTGAACCCGCCGCTCGATCGTCCACGTGAGCACGTCCGTCATCCACACCCCTCCCGCCACGGAACCTACGCAGCGGCCCGTGATTCCCGCCCGGGAAACCCAGAGACCGCCCGTGACGGACGATCACGTGCTACCGATCTCCACCCCGACCAGCACGAGCACCTCGCCCCAACGTCACACCAGCTCCGCTGAGCAGCGGAAATCACGATGGCACCAACTCATTGGAATACCAATACGCAACATCGCGAGTCAGGTCAGCCGCTCGTTGACCTTCTCGCGCGTCCACGACGCGCAGGGGGCTCGTGTCCCTGTTCCCTCTTCGCGTTCCGACCCGCAAACCCCGCGACTACTCCGCACGACAAAAGCCTGTCGAATCCATTGACGTCCCTGCCACCTCAGCTTTACCTTCTGGCCGAAGTTACGCACAATGTTCGTGATTTCGAACACACCGGGGAGGTCAGGAACCCGGGCAATGAGCCGCTCTCCCGGAAGGGACTTGTCGTGTTTCCCACCCGCGCCCGTCGCTGGTCCACGCCCCGCCGCAGTCTGACGTCGGCGGCAGCCCTGCTGGCCCTCTTTGCCTCGCTCCTGTCCGTACAGACCGTCCACACCGCGCAGTCCGCAGTCGCGGCCGACGGCAAGCCGTTCACCAACCCGATCAAGTCCCAGAAGGGCGCCGACCCCTGGCTGGAGTACTACGACGGCAACTACTACCTGGTCACGACCACCTTCACCAACAAGCTGCTCATCCGGAAGTCCCCCACCCTCGGGGGCCTGAGCACCGCCCCCAGCGTGGAGGTCTGGTCGGACACCACTGCCGGGCGCAACGCCAACATCTGGGCGCCCGAGATCCACTTCCTCGACGGCAAGTGGTACCTGTACTACTCGGCCGCGCAGTCCGGCGCCGCCTGCTGTGACACCCAGCGCACGCACGTGCTGGAAAGCTCCGGCACCGACCCGATGGGCACGTACACCTACAAGAACATCCTCACCGACGCCAGCCTCACCCCCGGCCCAACCGCCGCGCAGGGCTGGCTGATCGACGCCACCGTCCTCAAGCACGACAACAAGCTCTACCTGGTGGGCAGTGGCAAGATCAACGGCAGTACGCAGAGCCTGGTCATCGCCCCGATGAGCAACCCGTACACGCTCAGCGGCCCCTTCACGATCATCTCCAGCCCCACGCTGAGCTGGGAGACCCAGGGCAGCCCCGTCAACGAGGGCCCCGAGCCGCTGTACCGCAACGGCCGCACCTTCCTGTCCTACTCCGCCAGCAGCTGCCAGACCGCCGACTACAAGCTGGGCCAGCTGGAACTCACCGGCAGCGACCCGCTGAGCCCGGCCTCCTGGACGAAGAAGCAGACGCCGGTCTTCCAGCGCAACGACGCGGCGAGCGTCTACGGCCCCGGCCACAACGGCTTCTTCACGTCCCCCGACGGCACCGAGAACTGGATCGTCTACCACGCCAACAGCGCGGCCAACGGCGGCTGCGGCAACGCCCGGACGACCCGCGCGCAGAAGTTCACGTGGAACGCGGACGGTACGCCCAACCTCGGCACCCCGGTCGCCACGGGGACGACGCTGGCCGGCCCGTCCGGTGAGACCGCGACGACCCCGACCGCGTACACCATCGTCAACCGCAACAGCGGCAAGTGCCTCGACGTCAACGGCGGCAACACCGCCGACGGCACCAACATCTTCCAGTGGAGCTGCAACGGCGGTGCCAACCAGAAGTGGCGGATCGAGGACATGGCCGACGACACCAGCCGTCTCGTCAACGTCGCCACCGGCAAGGTCGCCGACCTCGCCGGGTGCGGCTCCGCCGACGGCACCGACATCCGCCAGTGGTCCTGGCTGAACAACAACTGCCAGAAGTTCCGCATGGTCTACCTCGGCGGCGACTACGTCCGTATCGTCAACGCCTCCACCAGCAAGGTCATGGACGTCGCCGACTGCGGCACGGCCAACGGCGCCGACGTCCGCCAGTGGTCCTGGCTGAACAACAACTGCCAGCAGTGGCGCCTCGTCCCCACCACCGCCTGATCCCGAAGGGCCGTAGCAGAACATGACACACCTCGCCAGACGGGTCCTGGTGGCAGCGGCGGCAGCGTTCGCCATGCTCACCACGGTGACCACCCCCGCCCAGGCCGCCGCCCCCGCGTCCCCGGCCGTCACCTTCACCAACCCGATAGCCGAGCAGCGGGCCGACCCGCACATCTTCAAGCACACCGACGGCTACTACTATTTCACCGCCACGGTCCCCGCGTACGACAAGATCGTGATGCGCCGGGCCACCACCCTCCAGGGCCTGGCCACGGCCACGGAGACCACCATCTGGACCAAGCACGCCAGCGGTGACATGGGCGCCCACATCTGGGCGCCGGAGATCCACTTCATCGACGGCAAGTGGTACGTCTACTTCGCGGCCGGCGCCTCGAACGACATCTGGAAGATCCGCCCGTACGTCCTGGAGTCCAGCTCGGCCAACCCGCTGACCGGCACCTGGACCGAGAAGGGCCGGATCGCCCTGCCGCTCGACACGTTCTCGCTGGACGCCACGACCTTCACCCACAACGGCACCCGCTACCTCAGCTGGGCGCAGAACGACCCGGCGGTCGGCACCGGCACCAACCTGTACCTGGCGAAGATGTCCAACCCCTGGACCATCAGCGGCAGCCCGGTGATGATCTCCAAGCCCGAGTACTCCTGGGAGACCGTCGGCCACCGCGTCAACGAGGGCCCGGCCGTCATCCAGAAGAACGGCAAGGTGTTCATGGCCTACTCGGCCAGCGCCACCGACGCCAACTACTGCCTCGGTCTGCTGACCGCCTCCGCCACCGCCGACCTGATGAACCCGGCGTCCTGGGCGAAGACCTCCACCCCGGTCTTCAAGAGCAACGCCGCCACCGGCCAGTACGGCCCCGGCCACAACACCTTCACGGTCTCCGAGGACGGCAAGTCGGACGTCCTCGTCTACCACGACCGCAACTACAAGGACATCAGCGGCGACCCGCTCAACGACCCCAACCGCCGCACCCGCTACCAGAAGCTGTACTGGAACGCCGACGGCACTCCCAACTTCGGCATCCCGGTGGCCGACGGCGTGACCCCGGTCCGTCTCTCCTCGTACAACTTCCCGGACAAGTTCCTCCGCCACTGGGAGTACCGCGCGAGGCTGGAGGCCGACGTCACCAACCTCGCCGACTCGCAGTTCCGGATCGTCACCGGTCTCACCGGCAACGGCACCGTCTCGCTGGAGTCGGCGAACTTCCCCGGCTACTACCTCCGCCACAAGAACAACGAGATGTGGGTGGAGAAGGACGACGGCACGGCCCTGTTCGACGCCGACGCCTCGTTCTACCAGCGGGCGGGTCTCGCCGATACCGCGGCCGGCGTCTCGTACGAGTCGTACAACTTCCCCGGCCGCTACATCCGGCACTTCAACAACCTGTTCTACAGCCAGCCGATCAGCACGACCCTCGACCGGCAGGACGCGACCTTCTACAAGGAGTGAAGGCGTAGACGCGACCTTCTCCCAGGAGTAAGGGAGCAGGGGTCCACGTAGACCGAGCGGCGCCAGTGCACCGTGCCCTCGCAGGGCGCGGTGCACTGCTCATTCCGGCGGCACGCCCTGGACCAGACCCGACTGGTACGCCATCACGACCAGCTGGGCCATGTCCCGGGCACCGGGTTTGGTCATCGCGCGGTGGATGTGGGTGCGCACGGTCAGGGGGCTGACATAGAGCTTCTCCGCGATCTCGTCGTTGGAGTGCCCCTCGGCGGCCAGGGACATCACCTCGCGTTCCCGAGTGGTGAGGGTGGTCAGCCGGTCGCGGGTGGTGAGGCACCAGTTGTCCCGGGTGCCCGGCGGGCGCGAGGCATGTGAGGTATGCAGCAGCTCACCGACACACCTCACAGCTATTCGAGGGTGTTCGGGCATGTTGGGGGTGTTTGGAATCGGATGCTTCGCTCTGTCGCCTTGGCTGGGTCACTCCAGGTCGTCTCATGCCCACGAAGGGGCGGCACGATCATCGGGCTCCCGACACCGACGCGGCGGGCAAGTCCGTCACCCGTGGTTACGATTCCGGCGGCCGTCTCACTTCCGAGACAGACCCGCTGGGCAACAGGACGACCTACGCCTACGACAAGCTCGGCCGACTGCTGAGCACAGTCTCCGCCCGAGGCAACGTCACCGGCGCCGATCCGGCCGCCTCCACCACGAGCTACACCTACGACGCCGCAGGAAACCGCACCAAGGTCACCGACCCCAGCGGCGCGGCTGTCAGCACCGAGTACGACGCCGTGAACCGGCCCGTCAAGGTCACCGACCCGCTGGGCAAGGCGACCGCCTACACCTACGACGCGGTCGACAACGTCACCAAGGTCACCGACGCCCTCGGCAAGAGCGTGTCCTCGGTGTACGACAAGAACAACCGGCTGGCCAGCACCACCAACCAGCTGGGCAAGACCACCACCCACGCATACGACGCCGACGGCAATCTCCTCAGCCGCACCTCCCCGCTGGGCAACAAGGAGACCTGGACCTACGACGGCGACGGCCGCCAGGCCACCACCGTCGACCCCCGCGGCAACGTCACCGGCGCCGATCCGGCCCAGTACACCACCACCAACGGCTATGACGCGGCCGGCAACCTCCTCACCGTCACCGACCCGCTCGGAGGGGTGGCCAGGACCGAGTACGACGCGGCGGGCAACGTCACCAAGCGCACCGACGCCAACAACCACGCGACCGCCTACGGCTACGACGCGGCACGCCACCTGACGAGGGTCACCGACCCGCTGGACCGCGTGACCTCCTACGCGTACGACGCGGAGGGCAACCTCACCAAGAAGACCACCCCGCGTGGCTCCACCAGCTACGCCTCGACACCCGCGGGCTGCCCACCAAGGTCGACTACTCGGACTCGACGCCGGACGTGAGCTTCGGTTACAACGCCGCCGGGCGTATGACGGCACGCGCCAACGCGAAGATCTCCGAGGACTTCGGCTACGACGCGGTGGGCAACCTCGCCAAGACCCGCGGCTTCTCCTACACCTACGACGCCGCCGGGTAAATACTCACCCGCAAGTACTCCGACGGCAACACCATCACCTATTCCTACGACAACGACGGCCGCACGTCGTCCATGACCGCCGACGGGGTCACCACCAACTACACCTGGGACGCCGCGGGCCACCTCACCAAGCCGGCGCTGCCCAACACCGAAACCGAGGACCGTACCTACGATTGAGCCGGCCGACTCACCGCGGTCGCCTCCGTAAAGTCCGCCACCACGGTCACCAAGACCGCGCTCACCCTCTCCGCCGCCGGGCTACCCACCCACGTTGACATCACCCGGGCCAGCGCACCGTGCTTTTGCACTGTCCACATCCTGGGATCGGGCGGCTTCGAACCCTCCATCAATACAACCCGAGGACTAGGCTGTTGCGTAGACGTCCCAGACCCCGGCGGCATGCTGTTGCTGAACGCAGATGGCTGCGGGGTGCGGACTCTTCGTCCGTCGCCCGGCGCATCCCTGGAGGGAACCGGGTGGGTCCGCTGTCCTGCTGCACAGGCTGTCGAACCGGCCGTTGTTCTGCCTCCGCCGAACATACGCCCCTGCCGGGAGCGCGCTCAGGGACCGGAACTCCGGCACCTCCGCGCCCGCTGCCGGATGGTCTTCCGAACCGAGGCGTCATGCCCCTGCCACAACTCACCGTCGACCGCCATGACCGAAGTACACGGGCGCTGATCACCCTGGCCGGTGAGATCGACCTCGAATCCGCGCCGTTGGTGCGCGTGTCCCTGGAGCGGTGCCTGCTGGACGGTATCCGCGCCATCGACGTCGACCTCAGCCCCGTCACCTTCTGCGACTGCAGCGGACTCAACGCATTCCTCCGCGCTGCGCAAGAGACCACCGTGGCCGGCGGGACCCTGCGACTGCACCATCCGCCGACGACGCTGCTTCGGATTCTCGACCTCACCGACTACGGGTTCCTGCTCGTCGGCCTTCCGTTCGACCACCTTTCGCCTCCTCTCGGCGACACCCCGGCCCCGCCCCTTCCGGCCCCGCCGCACCGGTCTGCCCCGCTTGCGCCTGTTCTCCCGGGGCATGTGCGATGACGGCCGAACCCGGGCGGAGGCAGTCACGGAAGCCGGGGGACGGCGAGTCCTCAGCCATGGCTCCGGTGCGGTTGCGTCGACTGAACCGTTGGCTGGTGGAGGACCTGTGTGAGGATCTGGCGGATCTGTATGTGGAGTCTCGCGTAACGGCGCCGGGTGATGCGTACCGCCGTCCCAGCCGCCAGAACTTCATGGACCGTCTCACCACGGACATGCACCGGCCGGGATTCGCCATGGTGATCGCCGAGATGGACAGACTGATGGGATGCGCCTTCGGATTCCCGGTACGCGGCGACGGCTCCTGGTGGGTCGGCTTCGACGGAACATTGCCACGCAGCATCGATCAACTCACGGTATCCGGCAGGGCCTTCGCGTTCGACGACACCCTTGTTCGGCCGCACCCGCAGGACCGGGACCTCGCCCGTCGTTTGCAGGAACGGCTGCTGACCGAACACCAGGCGTCACTCGGCGTCACCTTGGTGGACCGGGCCGACCGTGCAACTCTCGCTGCGCTCCGCTCCTGGGGGTGGCTGGACATCGGGGTGTTCCGCAGGCCGGCCGGTCCCACCACGTTCCGCGCGCTGGTGCTTCCCGTCGGGGAACGCACCTCGGCGAGGTTGGAGGAACCTGTCACAATGCCTGGAGGCGGTGGCCCGGGTGGGCCCTGACAGCCGGTCGGTCCGCATACAGATGCTGGTGGCGGAGCAGGCTGCCCGACGATGTGCCCGGGTCGGTGTGGTGGACGTGTGTACCGCTGCCGTGGCTGCGCTGCCGGTCAGCGGGGCCGGGCTGTCGGCGATGTCCCGGACCGGGCCGAGCCACCCGCTGTGCAGCACCGACGACATCAGCGAGCAACTGGAAGAGCTCCAGCTCACGCTGGGCGAAGGACCCTGTGTGGACGCCTTCCTGCACGGCTCGGCCGTCCTGACACCCGATCTGCTCACCCGTGACCTGCAGGACCGTTGGGTGGTCTTCGCCGAGGCCGCCCTGGAAGCCGGGGCACGCGCGGTGTTCGCTCTCCCTCTGCAGATGGGGGCGATCAGCCCGGGAGTTCTGGACCTGTACGCCCGCGTTCCGGTCCGGTTGAACGCGGACGAACTGGCAGACGCGTTGGCGTTCGCCGATCTCGCGACTCTGGTGCTGCTCGACGCGCGAACCGACGAGACGGGCGGGGCGCGCAGCGTCCCCGCCGAGGACCTGGGCGCGTACCGGGCGGAGATCGACCAAGCCAGCGGCATCCTGACCGTCCAGCTCGGCGTCGGCATCGAAGAAGCCTTCGTCCGGCTTCGTGCCTACGCCTACGCGCAGGGGCGCCGGCTCGCCGACGTGGCCGCGGACGTGGTGGCCCGTCGGCTGCGCTTCTCCCCGGACACGGAACCGGACCAGGCCGATGACGGAACCTGACGCATTGGTGCCGGCCGAGAAACGTGCCGTACTTCCCGCCGCTTCAGGCAGGAACTAGTCTCAATCGAGGGTGCCTACGATGGATCAACAGCTTCTGGCCAAGACCTTCGTCGAGCTGGCGGACAACCTGGTCGCCGACTTCGACCTCATCGACTTCCTGCGCCTGCTGACCGACCGCTGCGTCGGCATGCTCGACGCGAGCGCCGCCGGGGTGCTGCTCGCCGACCGGGACGGCAGACTCCGCGTCATGGCCGCATCCGACGAACAGGTGCGCCTGCTGGAGCTCTTCCAGCTCCAGAACGACCAAGGGCCATGCCTCGATTGCTACCGCACCGGCGCACCGGTGATCATCCACGACCTGACCCGGGAGGTCGATCGCTGGCCGCACTTCGTCACCGTGGCCCACCGCAGCGGATTCGGGGCCGTCCAGGCCCTGCCCATGCGCCTGCGGGACGAGACCGTGGGCGCCCTGAACCTTTTCCGCGCCGCGCCCGGCCCCTTCGATCCGGCCGCCACACTCGTCGCCCAGGCCCTGGCCGACGTCGCCACCATCAGTCTGCTGCAACAACGCACCACTCAGCGCAGCACGGTGCTCAACGAACAACTGCAGACGGCGCTGAACAGCCGCGTGCTGATCGAACAGGCCAAGGGGAAACTCGCCGAACGCCAGGGCATCGACATGGAGCAGGCGTTCACCGCGCTGCGCGGCTACGCCCGCGCCCACAACCGGCGCCTGGCCGATGTGGCCCGCGCCCTCATCGACGACTCCGAACCCCTCGCCGGCCTGGAGTCCTGACCCACGCCCTGGCGGGGCCCGCTACTGCTCTGCGCCGTCCTCGATCAGACGGCGGTTGGAAGGCAGCCTGCCGGTTGTGGCAACCGCGGGCACCCCGGCTTCTCCGCTGAGCGCCGAGCCCGGTCCCTGGCAGTCCGGTGCCGCCCGTGCACCCGGGACGTCGTCACACTGCCCGCCTCAGAGAGGATTCACCGTTCGCGTTCGGGCAGCGCTTGCAGCGGGCGGAGCACCTCGCGGTTGACGATCAGGTCGCAGCCAGGCTCCAGGCGACCGAGCATGTCGGTCAGTGGACGGCTGTGCCTCATCTCCGGTCCTCCGCATGGAGGCGCCTCAGTGCTCGGCGCAGTTCGCGCTGTATCGGTTCCGGGAGCGTCCGGTCCTTCGTCGTGGCGACCAGAGCCTCAGCCACGTCGCGGAGCTTGATGTTGCAGTGCTGCGACACGTCCACCAGGAGGTCCCAGGCCCGGTCACTGGAACACGGCGCCAGGGCCATCATCATGCCGCGCGCCTGGTCGATCACCGCGCGGCTCGTCAGCGCTCGCCCCAACTGCTCGTTCTCGGCGCGTAGTTCGACGACCTCGGCGAGCAGAACCGCGTCCTCCGCCGAAGGTACGGTTCTCAATAGCCGCTGTTCTTCACGGGGCGTGCTCACCTGGTGCATTGTCCGTACCTCACAGGGCAGTCATCCCGTCCATAGGTGATCAGCGACGCGCCAGTTGCCTTTCTCCGGCCGCACCGGGCTCGTAGGTCAGTCCGTTGGTTTTCCACGTGAATCGCCGCGGCGTACGACGCAGCGCCCGCTCCATGCGCTCCGGGAGCGGCTTGCCCTCCCAGACGGCGACCAGGGCCGCGGCCGCCTCCGGAAGTCGGCCCCAGATCCCCCACTCCTGTGGGGTCAGGGTTGTGCGTTGCATGGCAGGTACCTCTTGCCGATCGCGACATGTCCTGCCTGGCTGGAGCCGTCCCGGAACCCGTGGCTGCCGACCCCCTCCAGGGGTCACCTGCGGTGTTCGTGGTCCCGACGGTCCTCGCGCCGCCAGCGTGCCCGGTTCTGACGGCTGTAGCGGCGGTCCCAGCGTTCCCGACGGTCCCGGAGCTCCTGGTAGTCCCGGTAGTCCCCGAGATCGGAGCTGCCGTTGCGGCTCCGGCCTCCGCCGCGATCGCGGCCGTGGCGGGTGACGCCGTAGACGAGCACCGCCCCGGCCACCCACCAGATGGGATTGAGGAAGCCGAAGCCGAACAGGGCCACGATGAGGATGAGGAGCAGGACGAACACGGCGGGCCTCCCCGGGAGCGGAACACAGCATCGAAACCGGGGACTGGGGCCTCACCCCACAGCGTAGTCCTACCCAAGGGTTGCGGATACCGTGCGAGGTCAGCGCGTCCTGCCCGGCAAGGATGGCTACTTGACGCCTGTTGGGGAACTGCTGCAAGCACTAGCGTGCGACATGCCGCCCCTGCCCCCGGCGGCGTCGCACCGCCAACGCGCTCCCCAGAGGGCGCACCCTGCGCATCAGTGTTGGAACCCGCCGCGTCACGAGCGAGGCCGTGCCCGCACGCGCAGACCGACTGCGGGGCCGCTCTCATCTGCGCCGTTTCAGTGCGTGCGCCACGCGTGGGAGTTCTTCGTGCAGCAGTCGGCCGACCAGCGCACCGCCGAAGACGACGAGACCGACACCGACCAGCCAGGACTGGATGACCAGGACGGTCCCGACGGGTCCATAGGTGATGGTGTTGGATACGATCAACGGCGAGAAGACGAACCTGGAGAAGACCCTCAAGCCGAGCAAGCCGATCACCGTGGCCACGGCGCCGGGCAACAGGGCACGCCAGCGGACCCTCCCGCCGAGCAGCAGGCGCTGGGACCACCACAGGAACAGCACGGCGCCCAGCGACGCGACGGCCCCACCGGCCAGAGGTTCGCGCCGCAGCGTGATGGTGGCGGAGACGAAGAGGTATCCGGTGAGGACGACGAGCCACACCACATGCCGCCACCTGGCCGGCCAGTGTGCCGACGGCAGGTCCCAGACCTTCTCGTAGCCGGTCTGCACCGCCGCGCCGAAGGTCAGGCCGAACACGGCAAGGGCGGCGATACCGAAGGCTGTGGTGGTCCGCAGGGCCTGGCCGGGCCGGGTGAACAACTGCTCGACCTGCAGCCTGGAGGCCGTCGACGCGCCGAGTCCTTCCCCCAGCCACTGCGCGAATCCCCGCCCGTGTCGGGGGTCGGCAGAGGACACAATGATCAGCAGCGGCACCAGCGTGAGCAACCCCAGTGCCGCGAAGCCCAGCGAACGGGACCACAGCTCGAAGTCCTCGCTCCGGCGCCATCCGCGCCCGACTGGTGAACGGCTCATCACGCGGCGCAGCCGCCCGAACCAAGATGGACGGTCCGCGGCGTCGGAAGGCTTCATCGGCATGCCTGTCGACTACCACGGTCGATACCCTCACCACGCGAGGACGCGACGCAGAGGTTCCCCGATAACCGCTGCGACTGCCCGCACGGGCGGCTCGTACCGCGTGAGCGATGGGTGAGCGGACGGCGGAGCACCGCCCGCCATGAGCGGGATCAAGAATCATGACGGACGGCGTCGACCTGCGAGGACACACCAACGGACGCGGCCTCCGGTACGGCAACCCGCCCTGCCCCGACACCGAGCGGCGCCGCAGACACAATCGCCTGCGGCCCCGCCATGGCCGAGGGACTTCGCGCAGGCGTTGGGCGTGTCACTTCATGGGATCGCCTGTCGGCGGGAGTCAGTTCGTCACGCGGAAGGTGGCGTCGCTGCGGGCCGTCGTGGTGGTGATCGGGTCGAGGCGGAGTTCGTAGGCGTAGTGGCGGAGGTACCGGTCGGGGTGGCTGTACGACTGGAAGGACGACCATGTCGGGTCGGCGAGGCCGGCGACCTGGCGGAAGGTGGCGTCCGCGGCGAACCGGGGGGTGCCGTCGTTGTAGGCCAGCTGGAAGTCGTAGTTGGAGTGCCGCAGGAAGTGGCCGGGGAAGTTGACCGACTCGAAGGAGACGGTGCCCGAGCCCGCCAGGCCGGGCCGCAGCCGGAACTGGGCGTCCGGGCCGGAGACGTTCTGGTCGATGCGCACGTCGAAGTCGGCGTGCCGCACGTACCGGTCCTGGAAGTTGAACGACTGGAGCCGTTTGGCCGGGGTGTCGGCCCAGCGTGCGAGCACGCGGCTCTCCTCGGCGGCCGTGAGGGTGAGGATCGCGCCGTGGCGCTTCTTCGTTCCGCCCAGGTTGTAGCTCCCCGATGCCGGGAGCCGGTAGGTGCCGGGCGCGGAGGGGTTGGTCGTCGCGACCGGCATGTAGCCGCGTCCGGAGGCGTACTGGTCGAGGTACAGGGTCCACTCGTTGCGGTCCCTGAACTTCATCCACATCGGGCCTTCGACCTGTGAGCCGGTCAGGCCGATGCCGGAGAGGTTGCCGAGGTCGGTCCACGTACCGAGGATCGAGTTGCTGCCTTCGAGCGTGATCTGCCCGTCGCCGGAGGCCCGAACGTAGCGGTGGCTGCCGACGCCGGACGGCACCTCGACGATCTGGGTGTCGATGATGTTCTGGGTGCCGGGGCGGTCGATGTAGAGCTGCGGGGTGGTGATGGTGCGGAAGTCGGTGGTGCGGGCGTAGTAGATGCGGTGCTTGAGGACGCCGCCCCGGGTCGCGTTCGTCGCCCAGTACAGGACGTAGTCGTTGGTCTCGGGGTTCCAGATGGCCTCGGGTGCCCAGGCGTTGCGGCCGTCGGGGATCGCGCCGGCGACGTTGAGCAGCCGCGGCTGCGACCAGGTGACCAGGTCCGTGGACTCCCACACCACGAGGTTGCGGCTTCCGTTGTTCATGGAGTCGCCCCATGACTGCCCGCAGCCGATGCACAGGTCGGTCGCGATGATCCAGTACTTGTCACCGCCGGGGGCTCTGACCAGTGCGGGGTCGCGCACCCCACGGGTTCCCACCGTGGAACGCAGGGTCATCCCGCCGCCGTTGAGGTCGCTCCAGTTCAGGCCGTCCGTGCTGTGCGAGAAGTAGATCTGCTGACCGGTCGACCCTTCCCCGATGAAGTGCGTCATCAGGTAGCCCGGGTCGGCGGCGACGGCCCGGTCAGGTGTGGTCAGGGCCTGGCCTGTGAAGAGGAGGCAGGCGGCGAGCGCTATCGCCGACAGCCTGGAGAGGAGCGCGCGCATGTGCATTTCCCCTGTCTTTCGTTCTCTGGCTTTCCGGTGCCACCCGTGGTCGCTGCGCCGACGGCGTCGGCTCACTTGCCGCTGTCGCGGCTCTCAGCCGTGCCCGTCAGGTCTTCCGGCGTGCCGTCATGGTCCGCTGGATCAGGATGAAGGCGCACAGCAGCACACCCGTGGCGATCTTCGTCCACCAGGAGCTGAGCGTGCCCTCGAACGTGATGACGCTCTTGATCAGGCCCAGCACCAGGACACCGAAGAGCGTGCCCAGCACATAGCCGGAACCGCCGGTCAGCAGGGTGCCGCCGATGACCACGGCGGCGATGGCGTCGAGTTCCATGCCGACGGCGTGCAGCGGGTCGCCCGACTGGATGTAGAGCATGAACAGCAGACCGGCCAGGGCCGAGCAGAAGCCGCTCACCGTGTACACGGCGATCTTCGTGCCGCCCAGCGGAAGGCCCATGAGCAGGGCCGACTGCTCGTTGCCGCCGATGGCGTACACACGGCGTCCGAAGCGGGTGTAGTGGAGCACGTAGAAGGCGACGGCGAGGACGACCAGGGCCACGACGGCGCCGATCGACAGGTCCCCCACGCCCAGCGACACCCGCGTCTGGGCCAGGGTGCCCACCGAAGCGTCGTTGATGGAGATGGACTCCTTGCTGATGACCAGGCACAGCCCGCGGAAGAGGAAGAGCCCGGCGAGGGTGACGATGAAGGGCTGGATCTCGAAGTTGTGGATCACGTAGCCCATCAGGAAACCGCCGAAGGCGCCGACGGCCAGTGCGAGGGGAACGACCAGGAGCAGCGGCAGTCCCTGACGTTCGACCAGCCACGCCGTGAACATGGTGGTGAAGCCGATCATCGAGCCCACGGACAGGTCGATGCCGCCCGACATGATGACGAAGGTGGCACCGATGGCGGCGACCAGCAGGTAGCCGTTGTCGATGAACAGGTTGAGGAACACCTGGGGTTCGCCGAACCCGTAGTTCTGGTACCGGCTGAGGCCACCGACGTACATGGCGATGAACAGGGCGGCCGTGACCAGGACGGGCAGACGCCGGTCGCCGAGCAGGCGCGTGGCACGGGAGGCGGTGCTGCCGCGCGGAGCCGCCTTGGGGGTCTGGGCGGTCGCGCTCATCGCGACACCTCCATCTTCGGGGCGGCGTCGGCCGCCGGAGCGGGCTCCACCGGGGCGGCGTCCCGGCGCGGGCCCTTGGGGCCCTTCGCGCCGAAGACCTTGGCCCGGAACTTCGGGGACTGCAGCAGGCAGACGACGATGACGACGGCGGCCTTGAAGACCAGGTTGGTCTGGGTCGGCACGCCGATGGTGTAGATCGTGGTGGTCAGGGTCTGGATGACGAGGGCGCCGACCACCGTGCCGCCGATGGAGAACCGGCCGCCGAGCAGCGAGGTGCCGCCGATCACCACGGCGAGGATCGCGTCGAGTTCGATCCACAGGCCGGCGTTGTTGCCGTCCGCGGCCGAGGTGTTGGAGCTGATCATCAGGCCCGCGATGCCCGCGCACAGCGCGCAGAACATGTAGACCATGATCTTGATGCGGGTGGACCTGATGCCGACCAGGCGGCTGGCCTCGGCGTTGCCGCCGACCGACTCGACCAGCAGGCCGAGCGCCGTGCGGCGGGTCAGCGCCACGGTGACGGCCACCACCGCGGCCACCACGAAGACGGAGAAGGGCAGGGTCAGCCAGTAGCCGCCGCCGATCAGCTTGTACGGCTCGCTGTTGACGGTGATGATCTGGCCGTCGGTGATCAGCTGGGCGACACCTCGGCCCGCGACCATGATGATGAGGGTCGCGATGATGGGCTGGATTCCCATCCTGGCCACCAGGAAGCCGTTCCACAGACCGCAGACGACCGCGGCCACCAGCCCGATGCCCATCGCCAGGAACACCGCGGACAGGGTGTTCTGGTCGGCCTGGTCGCTGATGTACGAACAGGTCAGGGCGCCGGTGATGGCGACCACGGCACCGACGGAGAGGTCGATGCCGCCGGTGGCGATGACCAGCGTCATGCCGACCGCGACCAGGATCAGCGGTGAGCCGAACAGCACGATGGAGACGAGGCTGCCGTAGAGGTGGCCGTCCGTCATGTTGATCGAGAAGAAGTCGGGCGTGAAGGGGACGTTGACGAGCAGCAGGGCGATCAGGACCGCGACCGGCCAGAACAGGTGGTGATGCGTCAGTGCTCGCCAGCGGGAGGTGGTGGTCACTGGTGTTCTCCGCTCGCGATGGTTTCGAGGATCCTGCTGGTGGTGATCTCCGGCCCGTTGGTCAGGCGCGCCACCAGCCGGCGGTCGCGCAGCACTCCGATGGTGTGGCTGAGCCGGAGCACCTCCTCCAGTTCGGCCGCGATGTACAGCACCGACATGCCCTCCTCGGAGAGGGACACCACCAGTTTCTGGATCTCCGTCTTGGCGCCGATGTCGATGCCGCGCGTCGGCTCGTCCAGGATCAGCAGCTTGGGCTGGGTGATCAGCCAGCGGGCGAGCAGTACCTTCTGCTGGTTGCCGCCGCTGAGCCGGCCCACGCGGGCCTCCGGGTCTGCGGGGCGGATGTCCAGCGCCTTGATGTACCTGGCGACGAGTTCGTCGCGCTGGGAGGCCGGGATGGGCCGGGTCCAGCCGCGGGCCGCCTGGAGGGCGAGGATGATGTTCTCGCGCACCGTCAGGTCGGGGACCAGGCCCTCGCTCTTGCGGTTCTCCGAGCAGAACGCCACACCGGCCGCGATGGCGTCGTTCGGGGCGCTCATCGAGACCTGCTTGCCGCCGATGGTCACCTTGCCGCTGTCGGGCGTATCGGCTCCGAACAGCAGCCGGGCGAGTTCGGTGCGGCCCGATCCCAGCAGGCCGGCGAGGCCGAGCACCTCGCCCTTGTTGATCTGCAGGTCGAAGGGGGCGATCCCGCCGGTGCGGCCGAGCCCCTCGGCCTTGACCAGGGTTTCGCCGACGTCGGTGTGCATCTGGTGCTCGTGCAGTTCCTCGAGCTGGTCCAGGGCCTTGCCGATCATCAGCTCGATCAGCCCGACCTGGTCGAGGTCGCGGACCAGGTGCTCGCCGACCAGGGTGCCGTTGCGCAGGACGGTCATGCGGTCGCAGACCTCGTAGATCTGGTCGAGGAAGTGCGACACGAACAGGATCGCGACGCCCTCGTCCCTCAACTGCCGCATGAGGCGGAACAGTTCGAGGACCTCGTCGCGGTCGAGGCTGGAGGTCGGCTCGTCGAGGACCAGCACCTTGGTGCCGAGTCCCGTGCCGTCCCGGTCCCCGGTGCCCACCGACCGTACGATCGCGACCAGTTGCTGCACGGCCAGCGGATACGAGGACAGCGGCGCGGAGACGTCGATGTCGAGTCCGAGCCGGTCGACCAGCTCCGCCGCCTCCTTGCGCATCCGCTTCCACTGGATGCGGCCGGCGCGGGTGGGTTCGCGTCCGATGAAGATGTTCTCCGCCACCGACAGGTTGGGGCAGAGGTTGACCTCCTGGTAGACCGTGCTGATGCCGGCCTGTTGCGCCTGGAGCGGGCTGCCGAACCGTACGGACTCGCCGTCCAGGGTGATGGCGCCGCCGTCCAGGGTGTAGACGCCCGTCAGCACCTTGATGAGGGTGGACTTCCCCGCACCGTTCTCGCCCATCAAGGCGTGGATCTCGCCGGGGAAGAGCCGGAAGTCGACGCCCGACAGAGCCCGTACCCCCGGAAACTCTTTGACTATGCCCGTCATCTCCAGGACGGGCCGCGGCTCTGCCATGGCAGCGCTCCTCGTGAATGGTCCAGGTCCGCGGGGAGCCTCCCGGCCGAGGGATGTCGGCCCGGCCGGAGGCTCCCGCCGGTGGGGACGGTCGGTCAGTACTTGCGGGTGGGGAGCGCGTCCTTGGCCTGGTCCTGCATGAAGTCGCTCTCCTTGGTCTTGATCCAGCGTTCGACCGTCTCGCCGTCCTTGACCTTCTTCACGACCTCCATCAGCTGCGGGCCGAGCAGCGGGTTGCACTCGACGATGGCGTTGATCTTGCCTTCGGACATGGCGACGAAGCCGTCCTTCACGCCGTCGATGGAGACGATGAGGATGTCCTTGCCGGGCTTCTTGCCGGCCGCCTCGATGGACTGGATGGCGCCGATGGCCATGTCGTCGTTGTGCGCGAAGAGCACGTTGATGTCCGGGTTGGACTGGAGGAAGGCCGCCATGACCTGCTTGCCGCCGGCCCGGGTGAAGTCACCGGTCTGGCTGACGACGACCTTCCAGTCGTCCGCGTGGTCCGCCTCCATGACCTCCTTGAAGCCCTTGGCGCGCTCGATCGCGGGGGCGGCGCCGGTGGTGCCCTCCAGCTGGGCGATCTTCACGGCGCCCTTGTGGCCGGCCTTCTCCAGGACCTTCTCCAGGATCTTGGCGGCGCGGCGGCCCTCGTCCGTGAAGTCGGAGCCCACCAGGGTCACGAACAGGGAGTCGTCGGAGGTCTCGACGGAGCGGTCGGTGAGGACCACCGGGATCTTCGCGGCCTTGGCCTCCTTGAGCACCGCGTCCCAGCCCGTGACGACCACCGGCGAGAAGGCGATGACGTCGACCTTCTGCGCGATGTAGTTGCGGATCGCGGAGATCTGGTTCTCCTGCTTCTGCTGGGCGTCGGAGAACTTGAGGGTGTAACCCGCCTCCTTCGCGGCCGACTTCACCGAATCGCTGTTGGCGGTGCGCCAGCCGCTCTCCGAGCCGACCTGGGAGAAGCCGAGGGTGATCGCCTTGCTGCCGCCTGCGGAGGCGGAAGAGGCGCCGTCCTCCTTGGCGCAGGCCGCGAGTCCGGTCGCAGCCGCCACACCGACCGCGGCGGTGAGGAAGTTTCTTCTGTTGAGCATGCTTGATCTCCTTCGTTGAGCCGGCCCGGGGATGGGACTCGGTTGCTGCGGCTTCTGACGTTCCGTCGGAAACCAGGGGGGTGATGCCGTTCTGCGGGCCGACCAACGTTCGAAATATTGAACATGCGTGGCGCGTGCCGTCAGAGGGTGGTCAGGGTGGAGTGCGGCCGGGACGGCCGGACGCAGAGGGCGGGGAGCCGGCGAGGTGGTCGGCACCGGAGGAGCAGATCGGCGGGCAGGGGGGATCAGGTAGGGGCCGGCGAGGTGGTCGTGGCGCTGGTGTCGCCCGGCCGACGCGGGCGATGGGTCCGGGCTCGCTGACGACCGGAGGTGCTCCGGTCGGTCCGCGCCCTCGTTCCACTCCTCGACGGCTCCAGGAGCAGGGCGCGGCTTCGCTCCGCCACTGTGCAGAGGCCCTGGCGGACCGCGCTCAGCAGAGGTGCCGAGAACTGCGACTCCGGGGCGCGAACCCGGACCCGGCGGCGTCGCAGGGAGTACGGGCGCTCACTTCGCCCGGCTTTCGCAAGGAGAGGTGCGATCTAATCGTTGGCCGCAACCCGCCGGAGAGGTGCTGCTGCGCGCCGGATGTGCCACGGCCGTACCTCCCTCAAGTGGTCAGTGATGGGGAGGTCATATGAGCGCCCGCCGTCCCCCCTGGTCAAGAGGTTGCGCGAGAAGCAGGCCATCACGTTTGGGTAACGCGGGGCAACGGGCGAGGCGGACTGCCTGCCGGCCCCCGGCGCGAAAGCGCCTTCTACGACAGAAATATTGACACTCGGCAGACATGCCCATACTTTCGATCGCCGAACGAAGTATCGAACTGCGTACGACATCCCGGACGATCGACCCTGCTGACGGTCCCTCCTTGCACGCTGGTCCGGGTCGGAGCCACGAAATGGGGGCACCGTTAATGACGGCGACAGATCCGGCAGCGCCGCGGTGCGTGCGCCCCGTCCCCGCCTGCTACCGCCCACGGGACGGGATCGCGAACGCCGGACGCCTCGCGCCCGGCCCACGACACGGCTCGGCTTGGGGCGGCGCCCCTCATCGCACGGTGCGCACCTGAGGAGCTGGGCATCGGGCGCAGGCTGAGGCTGCACATCCCGATTCAGCTCCGGACGCCGTCTCGCCTGCCATGACCAGCGCATGCCTGGCGATCCGCCGTGCCGGCGGGCGCGGACGGGCACGTCGACCGTCTGTGACGCCGGGCGCCCTCGCGATACGGATTCAGCACATATGAGGCCGGGATGCCCCATGAACACGTGGGAACCACGGAGGGGTGCTTCCCCGGTCAGTAGCGTCCTTGAAGTGCCTTGTGAGCGCCGTACGCTTCGATGAATGCCTGGATCGCCTGCTGGTTGTCGGCGAAGGATGTGGATCGCCACTTCGCCTTCGTGCCGTCGCTGTAGCTGAGGTCCACCCATACGCTGAGGGTCGCGAAGGAACTGCTGGAGGAGGTACTCGCGGTCGCCTTCAGGGTGATGTCGGCCAGCTCGTAGAAGTTGACGATCGTCAGCGGCTTGCGTTCGTCCTTGTACTCGATGGCCCCTTCCGGGGTGATGACCAGCAGCGGGTTCGGATCCTCCGATGTCCCGCGCAGGAAGCCGGACACCTTTCCGCGCTTCTTGGTGAAGACGCGCCAGTTCGCCGGTACGGGGCCTTGGCGCGCCTGCGTGAGGATGGTTCGCGGATCCGTCATGCCACCTCCGGTATCTGGCACCGTGCACCTGCGCGACCGTCCAGGACCAAGAAGATTGTCCGCTTCCTGGCCTGTGTGCGCCACTCGGCGTCCCGCGTGCCGACCGCTTCACCCGGCCAGCACGATGGCGTGCGGCGACGGTGCCAGCCGTGCCCGGTAGCGGCGGATCCCCCAGCTGCGGTGCTCCAGCTCTGCCGCCATCAGCACCTCCGCCGTGTTCAGCCGCCCGGGCACGAGTTCCACCAGCGCGGCCACCGGATGGTCGCCCGCCAGCGGGTAGCTCTTGACCCGGCGGAACTCCCACTGCGGGTTCGGCTGGGACGAGCCGTGACCGCGGACGATCCACTCGTCCCTCTCCGGCCCCGCACCCGGCGGCTTCTCCACGCCCACCTCCAGCACACCCGCGCTGACCGTGAAGCTCATGCCCATGCCGGAGCCGGCGACAGGGCGGGTGCGCTCCCCGGGGTCGATCAGGCGCGCAACGGGCTGTGCCCGGCCGTCGGGTGTGGACAGTGCCACTCCCAAGGATGCGTGGCGGAACGCGCCTTTGCCCGTCGGTGTCTCCGGACGGAACGAGCACACCATCAGCAGCTGCCGGAACTCGCGGTCGGGCGTTGCCTTGACGTAGGACGCCCACTCCGCCGGCGCGCCCTCGTGGTCGGCGGGCAGCACGTCCCAGCCGAACGTGAGCCTGCCGCGCAGCGGTTCGTCGTCTGCCGGGCCGCCGAGTGTGCGCTCCGGCAGGAGTTCGACCTCGTGCAACCGGACCTCGGTCATGCCACGGCTCCTTCGCTCCGACCGTGCAGGTAGGTGAACGCTCCCCAGTCACGGTAGTGGGGATGCCGGGTGCGGGTGGCGAGCTGGGCCTCGCGGAAGGCACGCTCCGGGTCCAGGAGATCGTGCGCGATCCGGTGGTGCATGTGGTGGTAGAAGTACGTCGCCGGCTCCGGGCGTACGGGCCACAGGCATCCGACGACGGCCTGCGCACCGGCGGTGATCAGTGCGGACGGGATGCCCCGGACGTTGTCCCCGCGGTCGAACCGGCCCAGTGCGGACTCGCACGCGGCGAGGGTGACCAGGCGGACGCCACGCAGGTCGGTCTCCAGGAAGTCGTAGGCGAAGACCCTGCCGTCGTCGTCACGGTCCGGGGTGAGGTGGAGGCAGTGCAGCCACGGCGCGTCCTGGTCCAGCGTGCCGTGTACGGCGATGTGGATCACATCCGCCGTGGAGAGCTCCGCGAGGAGCCTGTCGCGCGTGGCCGCGGGACCGGTGACGGCGTCCGTGCCGACCGCGGCGGCGACTTGGCGTGCGTGCTCCTCCAGCGCCGGTTCGGCGTGCAGTCCGTAGGGCACGCCGCCGTCGGCCGAGGCCAGTACTACCGTGCGGCGCGGCCGTACGGGGCCCGCGGCGGGCGCCAGGGCTTCGAGGCCGGCGATGGTGGTGACCGTCCAGTCGTCGGCGATCATCCTGTCCCCGGTGCGGCACAGCGGCAGCGGCAGGTAGTGCAGGGCGCCGTGCGGCCAGGCCAGGATCCGGTCCTTGCCCTGGGCCCGCCACTTGTCCCACAGTCCGCTGCCGCCGAGCGGCAGGTCGCCCGGCTGCCGCAGCAGTCGGCTGCCTTCCGGTGTCACGTCGCCGAACAGCGGGTCGCGTTCGACCTCCGTCCGGATCGCCTCGACCCGGTCCGCCACCGGGTGCCGGTCGTCGTTCTCGTCCGCGCCGTCGCCCAGGTGCACGACGAGGTCCCGGCCCTGCCTGGTGACCGCGAGCAGCACCGCCCCGCCGCTCACGGCGGCGGGCAGGAACCAGGTCAGCAGTACGGTCCGGTCGTCCAGCAGCTCGTGCGCCTTCGCCCAGAGGCGCCGGTCGTCGATGAGCGGTGCCGAGCGGCGGCTCAGCTCATCGTCGATGAGCGACGAGATGCGCCATCGCACGTTCCGGGCGATCTGCCGGGTGTCGTGACCGCCGGGACGGCGGTCGGAGTCCAGTGCGCTCAGCAGGGGCGGCGGCCCGCCGGGCCTACCTGGGGAGGTGGCGGGGTCCTCCAGGTCGCGCAGCCTGCCGAGAAGGTGCTGGATGTGCGCGGGCAGCGCGAGCGGGCCGTCGATCCGCCACCACGCCCCCGACTCCGGCCCCTTGCCCGCCTGGTGCAGTCCGAGCATCAGGCCCATCGGCAGCGTCTCGGACTCCGCGGTGAGCTGCCAGACCGCCGCATGCACGAGGTCGCGCAGTACCCCGCCGAGTTCGGGCGCGCGGCTCGTGTCGAAGTTCGGCACGTCCACGAGGATCGCGGACAGCGCCGCCTTGAGTTCATCGCCGTGGAGGTCGCCCACCTGCTGCACGAACGGCACCAGGCTCGCCCGCGCCAGTTGCTCGAAGCCGAGCGAGGCGTAGCCGAGTGCCGCGTACGTGTAGTAGCCCCACGGGAACGGGACGGGGCCGGCGGCAGGCTCGCCCGCCTGGGCCGACTGGTAGTACAGGTCCGCCGTCAACAGCCTGGCTTCTTCACTCCGTACGTCGCCCGCCTGCTTCAGGAGGGTCAGCCCCAGCGCCGGCTGTCCCAGGTCGCGGGCGTGTGCGGCTGTGTGCAGCAACGCCGCCGACCGCTGCGCCGGGGTCCATGACTGCGGGAAATGCGAGGGCCACGAGGGCTGCGTGGGCCGCGTGGACTGCGAGGGCTGCGGGGACTGCGGGAACGGGGCCGTGAGTGGGCCGTCGGGGCCCGGGCAGTCGGTGGGGTCATCGGGCAGCACGTGGAGCCGTGCCTCGATCAGCTGCCTGCGGTGGGCTGGGTCCCAGCGGACGTCGAGCTGCTCAGCCCAGGCCAGCACAGTGCGCAGCAGCGGCCGGTCGGCGTTCTCCCGGGCCAGGTTGACGCCCTGGCTGATCACCTTCGCGGTGACGCCGCTGCCGTGGGCGGTGACGAAATCAGCCAAGGGCGACCCGAAGATCGCCCTGGGCAACCCGTCGACCAAGGTGGGGGGAATGCCGTCCACCACCCTCAGCAGGAACAGGGCGACATCCGGATCGTCGGCGGTGGACGAGTCGAGCCATGCCGACAGCGCGGCGTCCGCGGCGTCCCGGTGAACTCCCTCCTCGTCCGCGAGGATCTGCGCCAGTGACGCCAGGAGCCGGGGCCTTCGCGTCCCGCCGTCCAGCTCCAGCGCGCGCACCACCAGGTGTCCCGCCTCCGCCAGCAGCCGGGGGGACTCGGCCTGGAAGGGCTCCTCGTCGGTGAACCACGTGCGGTACAGGTCCGCGTCCAGCCGAGCGGACCAGACGGTACGCAGTCCGCGGGCGTAGTGGTCGGCGGCGAGGTCCTCCGCTCCCCGGGTGGCCATCCGCAACCGGGCCGCGGCCAGCAACGCGGATTCCAGTTCGGCGGGATCGCTCAGCTTGTCGAGCAGCCGTGCCGCCACCGCGTCGGCCTCCTCGAACACCGTGCGATCGCATCGGTCCGCCACCACGTGGACGGCCAAGTCGACGGTACGGAGCGCGGCGTCGCGCCAGGCGGCCTCCGCCCTGCAGGCGTCGGCGACCTCGGCGACCAGCCTCCAGTAGACGTACATGAACTCGGCCGGACCGCGGTGGTCGAGGAACTCGTCCCGGAACAGCGGTTCCACCATCGCCTCGGCGGGCAGGGCCTGCTCCGCGGGTTCCGCCAGGGCTTGTCGTGTCTGCTCCAGCTCGCGGGCCCGTTGCTTCGCCTGGGGCAACGACAGGATCCGGTCGCACGCGTAGTGCGCCAGCTCCATCAGCGTGCCGACCGGGTCGATGAGGAACCTGACCGTCGGCGCGCTGTCCTTCTCGTCACGCGGTGCGCAGCCCGGCTCGCCGAAGCGGAAAGGCACCGGGCCGGCACACACCATCCCGTGCCGCGTTTCGAAGTCGAGCGCGCCGATCGGATCGTCCGTGGCGGGCAGCACGTGGGAGACGACCAGCATGACCGAGCCCGAGGCGGTCGCCGTCTCCCGCCAGCCGGGCGGCTCTTCCAGGCGGAGGTCGTGCGCGAAGTGCGCGCCGTCCGGGCTGAGGACGGACAGCATGCCTTCGTCATCCCGCGTGACACACCATCTGTGGTCGACGGGGCGGCCGAAGGGCAGTTCGTTCAGTGAGAGGAGTACCGGGAGGCCCCACCAGCCGTTCGCGCGGGTGAACAGGCTGCCTCCGGACCCGCCGCCGGAGGTGAACGGGCTGATGGCGGCCGGCCCCACCGCCACGCCGGCCTGCCGGACGCCCTCCGCCTCCACGACGAAGGCCCACCCCGTGATGTCCCGCGACAGCCGCACCCGTCCCCCTCGCGCCATCCGGTCATCAGTGGGATTCAACAATGGCACGCCCCTGGTCGGCCCCGCGCGGCCCTGGAGCAGCGTGGTGTCGAGCCCGCCGCCGTACGCGCTGTCGAAGCCGCATGGGGTGCCTTCGGAGAGGCGAAGAAGGCGTACCTTGCCCATGGATCGACCGAGAGGTTCATAGAGCAAGGCCGACGTGGCCGCGTCGGTCGGGAAGGCACGCGCGTGCTTGCGGTGGTCGACGACGAGTTGCACAGCCGGGTCGGGGCGTGAGCGCCCTCGCTGCCCAGGCCATCGGGACCCAGCGGCTGGACCTCCTCCCGCTGCGTGTCGAGCACGCCGAGGAGATGGCCGCCGTGCTGTCCGATCCGGCCCTGCACACCTTCATCGGCGGTACTCCGGACACCCCGCAGGCCCTGCGCTCGCGCTACCAGCGCATCACCGCGGGCTCTCCCGATCCGGCCGTCTCCTGGCTGAACTGGGTGATCCGGCTCCGTGCCGAGTCCTGTCTGGCGGGCACCGTGCAGGCGACGGTCGGCCCCTCCGGCCACGGAACCGTCGCCGAGGTCGCCTGGGTGGTGGGGGCGCCGTGGCAAGGGAGGGGCATCGCCGCCGAAGCGGCCCGGGGACTCGTCGACTGGCTCGGTCGGCAGCCGGTGGACGTCGTGCTGGCCCACATCCACCCTGAGCATCGGGCGTCCGCGGCGGTCGCCACCGCCGCCGGGCTCACCCCCACCGGCGAATGGCACGACGGTGAGCTCCGATGGCACCTGGCCGTCGGGCGCCGGCTCCGACGTCGTTCAGGTGGCGCCAAGTAACCAAGTCCGGAGCGCTACACCATGCGCAGACGCCTCGCGCGACATATCCGGAAGAACCGCGACACCTGCCGTGCGGGTGCCACAGTGAGCCGTGATCTCGACAACGTTCCTGCCGTTCATCGGCGTTGTGCTCGGTGGCCTCGTATCGACCCTGACCCAGTACTCGTTGGGCCGCGCTTCGGAGCGGGCCGAAGTGCGGCGGAGCTCTCGTGAACGCGCCGAGGCGCGTCGCAACGAACGCGTCGCCCACCTCGTCGACTTCCTGTCCGCGGTGCAGGAAGCCGAACGGGTCGCCGTGGACCGCCACCACCACCGTCTGGCCGACGAGCAGTGGGAAGCGCGGGCCAAGCAGTCCATCGACCGGATGTGGGTGGCGCAGAAGACGATCCACATGCTGTGCGCGTCCGAGGTGAACGAGGCGGCACGTCGACTGGCGTACGACGTCCAGGACGTGATCAGAAAGGGCCCCGACGATCCGGAAGAGCCGCAGGACGAGAAGGTCTGGGCCTGTATTCGCCCCAGTCGGCGGGCGTTCCTCGATGTCGTGCGGGGCCACTTGGAGTAGCCACTGGCGGAGAGTCCCCGGGCACCGTCAGAGCAGGTCCCTGAGGGCACGCTCCAGCCGTGCAACCAGCTGCCAGGTGCCCCAGTCCCGCACACGCCGGACGTCTCCGGCACTGGCCCACCAGAAGCCGGGAGAAGCCGCTCACCGGCACCAACCGCACCACCACACGCCACGACACAGCAGCCGTGGCGTGCCCCCCTCAGGGACCGGGGTGCAACTCCCTGCCAGGCAGCTTCCTGGCGGGGCCGGATGCGGACAGGGGCATCGGCGGGATGGTTGTCTCTTCTCAGCGGCCGGGAAGCGCGGGGAACGCGGAACGGTCCGGGGGAGCTGAAGCACCACCGGCTCCATGCGCAGCGTCGCGAAGGTTCTGACTCACGCAGGGAACGGAGACCAGAAATGATCCGCATCACCAAGCGTTGTTCCGCCGCCGTCGTCCTCGGCTCGGCCGTGCTCGCCACCCTCGCCTGGGCGGCGCCCGCTCAGGCCGCCGGGCAGCAGGGCACCGGCCCGGCCGTCGCCGCACAGGGCGAGATCCCGGTCGGCGTCGTACTGCCGCACCTGCCGGGCTCGCCGGACGACTTCACGTGGACGCCGCTGCCCCTGGGCGGCGACGACTTCACCTGGAACCCGGGGCCGCTGCACAGCGGTGACGACTTCAGCTGGCACCGCTCGCCGGCCCAGGGTCCCGACGACTTCACCTGGCAGCCCGGTCCGGTGGGCGAGCGGTGATCCCGTCGGTGACCGGCCGTCAGATCCACTGGCGGCGGGCCGCCTGGACCCCCGCCTCGAAGCGGCTGGAGGCGCCCAGGCGCTCCATCAGCTCGGCCATGATGCGGCGTTCGGTGCGGACCCCGATGCCGAGGGCCCGGGCCACCGCCTCGTCGGTGAGGCCGGTGGCGAGGAGCTGCAGGAGTTTGCGCTCCTGCGGGGTGAGGCCCTGCGGGTCCTCGTCGGGGGACTGCTGATGGAACGGCGTCGCGTGTTCCCAGTACGCCTCGAACAGGGCTCGCATGGCGAGCACCACGGGGCGGCTGTGGAACATCAGGGCGGCGGGGCCCGTCTGGCCGGGCAGGTTGGCCACGATGGCCGCGGTCGTGTCGACGATCAGCAGGCGCATGGGCAGGGTCGGCGAGGTGCGGACCTCGCTGTTGTGCTCCGCCATCCACTGCGCGTGGGCTCTGGTCACCCGGTCGCTGACGGCGCTGTCGAGGTAGATCGAGCGGAACCGGACGCCCCGGGCGAGCGCCCGTTCGTTCAGCGGACGGGACGCCTCGATGGCCTCCTTGGTCAGTCCGCCCACGGGGTGGAAGACCAGGGACTCCTGCTGGCACGACTCGGCGAGGGCCTCCAGCCGGATGCGGATCTCGTCCACGTTGTCGAGCTGCTCGGTGCCGTCCGAGCCGGACCCGGCCGAGGCCGTGTACTCGGCGGCGAGCGCGGCGAGAGCGGCCCGGTTCTGCTCGATGCGCTGCTGCCGCCAGGCCAGTTCGTCCTGTTCCCGCTGGAGCAGGACCTTCAGTCCGAGCGAGGGGTTCACCGCGCGCAGCGTGCCGGGTGAGTCTCCCGAGGGAGCGAGCAGCGACAGGTCCGACAGGCGCGTGAGCGCCATGTGCACGTCGTCGCGGCCGATGTCGAGGAGCTCGGCGAGCTTGTCCGGATCATGTTGCTTGTGGAACAGGATCGCGCGGTACACCGCGAGGGTCTGCTGATCGAGCGGCGATACGTCGTCCACGTGGCGTCTCCCCCTTGAACCACATGTGAACCGCATGTCTGGACCGGACCGCCGCGCCGGCTGGAGAGCGGCGGCGCGGCTCGGGGGAGCAGCGCAGGGTATGCGAAGAACCCCCGTAGATCGTTCACATATTGGCCACGTTACCCGCTCAGGAGTTCCGGTGTCGCACACAGTCGCACATGTACTACCGCCGTTGCACGGCTGTGTCGTCCTCGTCGTCGACGCCACCACCGGGGTCGGCCGGCGGGTCACGAGTCAGCTGTGCGCGCTGGGCGCCGCGGTCGCCGTGGTCGGTGCCGGGCACCCGGGGCGTGATGACGACGCCGCCACCAACGCGGCGTTCCTGTGCAAGGAACTGGCCGGAATCGGGTTGGTCGCGTTGCCGTATCAAGCCGATGTGGAACGGCCTGAGAGCTTCCGCGCGCTGACCGGTCAGATCGCCGCCGACCTCGGTCAGGTCACCGCGAGTGTCGTGGTCGTGCCGTCGGCAAGCGGAGGCGAGGGACCGGTGCAGGCCTTCCGCGTCGCGTCGGGTGTGGTCGCGGCCTCCCTGCCGGCCGGCGCCGAGCACATCGAGGTCGACGTGAGCGGCCAGGGCTTCAGCCTGGAAGAGGCGGCCCAGTCGGTGGTGGAGCGGCTGGTGCGGCTGCACGAGCAGTGGCGCACCCCCTCCGGGTGACGGCCGGCGCCTGTCATGTTTTCCCGAGTCTTTGCCTTAGTCCTGCCGTACGGGGGTCGAGCATGTCGATACGCATAGTCCTCGCTGGTGATCACCAACTCGTGCTGGAGGCCTTCGCCGAGACGCTCAACGGCGTCGACGGGCTGGAGGTCGTCGGCCTGGCCACGTCGTACGACTCCGTCCAGCCGGCCGTGGAGCGGCACCGGCCGACGGTGCTGCTGCTCGGCGAGTCCACGATGGGCGGGAAGGCGTTGCGCGTCGCGACCGACGTGCGGAGCCGGCATCCCCGGTGCGGGGTGGCGCTGATGGTCGGGGCGGCGACGGCGTCGGTGGTGGACCGGGCCGTGGCGGCCGGTGCGCTGGGTGTCGTGCCGAAGAACGCCCGGCTGCCCCAGCTGGTCACGACGCTGATGGGCGTCGCGGGTGGCTGTCTGACCGTCGACCCGTCGCTGCTGCGGCCGGTCGCCGTCGGTGAACTCTCTCTGAGCACACGGGAGATGGACGTGCTGCGGCTGACGGCCGGTGGGGCGACGGTGAAGGAGATCGCGGGCGAGCTGTATCTGGCGGCGGGGACGGTACGGAATCTGACGTCCGCCGCGATCAAGAAGCTCGGCGGGCGCAACCGGTTCGACGCGGCGCGGATCGCCGGGGAACACGGGCTGCTGTGAGGGTCGCGCGGTTGGTGGGCGGAGCACGGGTTGCTGTGAGGGGCGCGCGGATGGTGGGCGGAGCACGGGTTGCTGTGAGGACCGCCCGGGGGGCGGGCGGGAAACGGGCTGCGGTGAGGGTCGCGCGGGCGGTGGGCGAACGTGCGCCGGCCCCGGCACAGAGGGTGCCGGGGCGGGGCGTTGGTGCCGTGCGAGCGCTGGTCGGGCTGGTGCGGTGGATGTGCGGTGAGGTGCCAGGGTCACTTCTCCAGGCAGAACTCGTCGATCGGGTAGCCGACATGGCGGTCGGCGGTGGGCAGGTGCCCGAGGATGGTGTCGCCGGGCTTCAGCTCCGTGGAGTTGAGGACGGCGGCGTTCGGGCCGAGGACGCGCACGTGCCAGTCGTCCTGGAGGATCAGGTTGACCGTCTGCCCGCTCGGGGCGACCGCGTCGATGGAGATCAGCGGACGGGTCTCGATCTTGACGCGGCCGACGCTGACGGGCCGGGTGCGGCCCTTGACGTCGACGGCCAGCACCTTGCTGCCGGCGTGGAGTTCGCTGAGGTAGTGGGTGCGGCCGGCCTGCGAGACGGTGTACGAGTGCAGGGCGCCGGCGTTGACCCGGAAGGGGCGGGTCGGCATGTACGGCAGCGGGTGGGTCTCGCTGACGCACAGCACCATGCCCTTGGAGTGCGAGCCGACGAGGATGCCCTCGTCCTTGCGGAAGTGGGTCGTGGTGTCGACGCAGGCCCGCTCCCCCATGCCGATGTGCGTGGTCCGGGTGACGGTGAGTTCGACCAGGTCGATCTCGCCGCCGCGGGCGCTGGCGGCGGTGCGCAGGGCGGTGGCGTCGCCGACGGTGTTGGCCCGCATCAGGACGCCGTCCGAGCCCAATTCCAGGACGCCGTAGATGATCTCGGCCTCCTCGGTGTTGGACGCGGTGGTGATGATGGAGCCGGGGGCGCCGGTGGCGGCGGCGATCACGATCTCCAGCGGGATCTTGGTGGGGTCGCGGAAGTCGAGCACGCTCCACGGCTCCAGGCGGGCCGCGAGGCAGGCGTCCTCCAGGGTGTCGGCGTCGACGATCTCCACGTAGCGGCCGAACTCGACGTCCGGGTGGGCCTCCTGGAGCGCCGCCCGCTCCTCACGGGGGCCGGGGACGACGACCAGGTCGGCGGCGCCGAGGTCGGCGGGGACGGCGTCGAGGCCGTCCTCGAAGAGCAGGACCTTGCGGACGGTGGGAGGCAGGCCGGCGAAGGCGGCCGGGTCGGCGGCGACGATGCCGTCGATGCGCTGGTGCAGGGCCTCTTCGAGGACGGCCTGGGTGGCGGTGCCGGCGCCTCGGATGTCAAGCCAGCACAGTTTTGCGTCCGTCATGATGCGGACCTCCTGTCGGGTGTGAGGAGTACGAAGGGTCGGAGAGGTGGTGCGTGTCGTGGTCGAGCGGGGAGCCGGGCGCGCCGGGGTGGGCCGGGGCGTCCAGGTGATCGGGGGTCAGCCGCTCGGCCCGGTGTGCGTCGGCCGGGAAGGCGAGCGGGGCGAAGTGCTGCTCCGGGAAGTGGTGGATCAGCCGGGCGACCTTGGCGGCGAGCCGCCGCGGGTCGGAGGCCTGGAAGATGTTGCGGCCCATCGCCACCCCGCCCGCGCCGCCGGCCAGGGCGTCGCGGACGTAGGCCAGGACGTCCTCCTCGGTGGGCATCGCGGGGCCGCCCGCGACGAGTACGGGCACCGGGCAGGCGGCGGTCAGGTCGAGCATCTCCGCGGTCGAGCCGAGGAAGACGGTCTTGACCAGGTCGGCGCCCAGGTCGGAGGCGACGGTGACGGCGTGCGCCACCAGGTCCGGGTCGCGCGGGTCGGTCACCCGGGGGCCGCGTGGGTACACCATGGCGAGCAGCGGCAGGTTCCACCGATCGCAGGCGTCGGCGATCCGTCCGAGGTCGCCGATCTGCTGCCGCTCGTCGTCGGAGCCGACGTTGACGTGGACGCTCACCGCGTCCGCGCCGAGCCGGAGGGCCTCCTCGACCTGCGTCACCACGTACTTGGCGTCGGGGTCGAGCGCCTGGCTGGTGGACGCGTTGAGATGGATGATCAGCGACATCGCGGCGAACCGCTCCGGGCTGATGTGCCGGACGCTGCCCTTGTGCACGACGACCGCGTCCGCGCCGCCGGCGGCGAGCTGCCCGGCGAGGTGGTCGAGGCTGGTGCCCTTGGGTGCGACGGGCCCGTCGCTGATCGAGTGGTCGAGAGGGGTGATCATCAGGCCTGCCGTGCTGTGGCGGTAGAGCCGCCGCAGCCTCAGTGACCTGGCGAAGTGGCCGAATGCGGTCATGGGATGCCCTTTCTGTTGCGCGGATCGGTACGCGTACGCCGGTCGGTGGTCCGGCGGGCGTCTGGTCCGGCGGTACCGCCGGGGTCGGGCGGACCGGTGCCGCGTCGCTCCGCGGGTGGCGGAGCGGGGGCGCCTGCCGGGCGCGTCGGCGGCAGGCCGTCTGCCTGGCGCGTCGGCGGCGAACCGTCCGCCGGGCGCATCGACGGCAGGCCGTCTGCCTGGCGCGTCGGCGGCGAACCGTCCGCCGGGCGCATCGACGGCACGCCTTCGCCCGGGCGCGTCGGCGGTGGGCCTTCGGCCAGCGGGTGGCGCGCCGGGGGGCCCACGGCCGGGGGGTGTCCCGCCGGGTGGTCTACGGCCGGGGGGATGGGCTCCGTCGCGGCTGACCCCGTATCGGACACCGACCCCGTCACGGACACCCGCCCCGCAACGAACCCCGGCCCCGTCGCGGACCCCGGCCCCCTCGCGGACACCCGCCCCGTACCGGACACCGGCCCCGTACCGGACACCGGCCCCATCGTGGACACCGACCCCGTCGCGGACACCGGCCCCGTACCGGACACCGGCCCCATCGTGGACACCGGCCCCGTATCGGACACCGGCCCCGTCGCGGACACCCGCCCCGCAACGAACCCCGGCCCCGTCGCGGACCCCGGCCCCGTACCGGACACCGGCCCCATCCTGGACACCGGCCCCGTATCGGACACCCGCCCCGTCGCGGACCCCGGCCCCGCTGAGGAGCCGGTGACCCGTTTCGGTGGAGCGTCTCCCGTGGGGCGGGCCCGTACCGGGGTCGTGACCCCGCGCAGCCGTGCACGGTCCGGTTTTCCCGATGGGGTGAGCGGCAGTTCGGGCCAGACCGAGACGCTGACGGGAGCGTGTTCCGGGGTGAGGGTCGCGGCGACGTAGCCGCGCAGGTCGCAGGAGGTGTGGCCGGCGCCGGAGTGGAGTTCGACGGCGGCGTGGACCTGCTCCACCAAATCCTCGTCGTGGACGCCGAACACCGCCGCCTGCCGGACCTGCGGGTGCCGCAGCAGGGCCGCCTCGATGGCGGCGGGGTCGAGCTTGAGGCCGCCGTGCTTGATGACGTCGCCGACCCGGCCGTCCAGGCGGAGGTAGCCGTAGTGGTCCCAGTGCCCGAGGTCGCCGGTGCGCAGCCAGCCGTCCCGGTAGGTCGCCTCGGTGAGCTCCGCGTCGTCGAGGTAACCGGCTGACACCGTCGGCGAGTTGACCCAGATCTCGCCGGTCCGGCCGCGGCCCAGCGGGGTGCCCGAGCCGGCTGCCCGGATCTCCACGCGTACCCAGGGAAAGGGACGGCCGGCCGAGCCCAGCAGTTCGGGCTCGCGGTGGTCGAGCGGGGTGAGGCTGCTGATGCCGCCTGCTTCGGTGGTGCCGTAGACCTGGATCAGTACGTCGCCGAAGACGCGGACCGCCTGCCGGACCCGCTCGGGGGCGGCCGGGGTGCCGCTGTAGGTGATGCGGCGCAGCGACGACAGGTCGTACGACGTGACCAGCGGGTGGTCGAGCAGGCGGTACAGGTGTGGCACCGCCACGTAGACGTCGGTCACACCCAGTTCGGCGATGGCCGTCAGGGTCGCGCCCGCGTCGAACTCGTCGTGCAGGACGACCGTGCCGCCTGAGCACAGCACGGCGTCGGCCATGGGTGCCGTCGTGTGGCTGACCGGTGTGACGGACAGCAGTGTCGCCGGGCCCCGGGGGTCGAGGCCGGAGGCCAGCCGGCCGACGAGGTGCTCGCGGGTGCCGTAGCGCTGGGCGACCATCTTGGGGCGGCCGGTGCTGCCGCTGGTGAAGTCGACGACGGCCAGGTCGCCGGGGTGCGGCGGCGGGGCCGGCGGCACGGTGTCGTGCCCGTCCGCCGTGCGCGGGATGGCCCGCACGGTCAGGCCGGGCCGTCGCCGCGCCAGCCATCTGCCGCGGGACGCGCTCTCCTCGTCCGTGTCGTCCACGAGCAGCAGCGACACCCCGAGGTCACGCAGCAGCCCGGTCTGGGTGGCGACCGAGAAGGTCTCGGTGTCCGTGCGCGGGTTCATCGAGCGGACGTAGACGGAGGTGGCGCCGAGCAGATGGACGGCCCAGCGGGCGCTGAGCATCAGCGGGTGGTTGGGGCCGGTCAGGATGGCGACGGTGGTGCCGGGGCGGACGCCGTGGGAGTGCAGGAGCGCCGCACTGCCCAGGACGGACGCGTGCAACTCGCCTGCCGTCACCGTGCGTTCCGGCCGGTGCAGGACGATGCGGGTCGGGTCCCTGCCCAGCGCCGCGAGGACGCGGCGCGCATAGGGGCGGGGAATGGCTTCGGTGGTCATGGCCCTCCTTTCCGAAGGAAGAAGTCGGTTCCGGGAATCAGGCGATCTTCATCTGCGCCATCATTCCCATGGCGCTGTGGTCGATCATGTGACAGTGGTACGGATAAACACCGCGGTGCGAATCGAAGGTGAGCTGGAGTTTCGCGGTCTGGCCGGGAAAGAGCAGCACGGTGTCCTTCCAGCCGGTTTCCGCCGGATAAGGCGGCTGCCCGTCCCGCTCGAGAATGCGGAACTGCACCAGATGCGTATGGAAGTTGTGCGGGACGGTGGCGCTCTTGTTGGTCACCGTCCAGACCTCGGTGCTGCCCCACTCGATGTGGGTGTCGATGCGGTCCGGGTCGAAGGTCTTGCCGTTGATGTAGGCCTGGTGGCCACCGGAGCCGGGCTCGTCCATGGAGAGGTCGAAGCTGCGTTCCACGGTCGGTTTCGCCAGGGCCGGCAGCGTGGCGAGGGTGGCGGGGACCCTGCTGGTGTCGGCGGTGCGTTCGCCGACGTCGAACCGCATGACCTGGCCGACGAGTTCGGTCGGCCCCGGCCCGAGCATGTTGGCGAGGGTGAGCTCGGTGCCGGGCGCGTACCGCGAGAAGTCGACGACGAAGTCGATGCGTTCGCCCGGGGAGAGGACCAGCACGGGCGTCTCGGCGGGGGCGGCGAGCAGGCCGCCGTCCGTGCCGATCTGCTGCACGGGGTGCTGGGTGGCGGACCCGTCGGACAGCGCGAGGATGAAGATGCGCAGGTTGCAGGAGTTGACCAGCCGGAAGCGGTACTTGCGCGCCTCGACCTTCAGACGGGGCCAGGGGCGGCCGTTGACCAGGATGGTCGTGCGGTTCTCCGGGTCGTCCATCGTGTACACCAGTTGGTCGTTGTCGTCGAAGTGCGCGTCGCGCAGGACCAGCGGGATGTCGTACTTCCCGGAAGGCAGGCCGAGCCGGTCCTCGGCGGGGTCGCGCAGCAGGTAGAGGCCGGACAGGCCCCGGTAGACATGCTCGGACTCCATGTGGTGCGCGTGGTCGTGCGTCCACAGGGTGGCGCCGGGCTGCTTGTTCTCGTACACGTAGGTGCGTCTGCGGCCCGGCGCGATGGTGTCCATCATCCCGCCGTCGTGCGCCACCGGGTTGTTGCCGCCGTGCAGGTGCACGGAGGTCGGCATGTCCAGGGCGTTGATCTGCTGCACGACGGTGGTCCGGCCGGTGCGGGCGCGGATGGTGGGGCCCGTGAACGTGCCGTTGTACGTCAGGGCGTCGGTGCGGGTGCCCGGGAGGATCTCCACGCCGGTGCGGCGCATCGTGATCCGGTAGTGGTCGGCGGTCTTGGTGCGGCGGTACGGGGCGAGGACCGGCGGGATCGTCAGGGGCAGGGAGAAGGGTTCGACGGGGGCGGCCGCCGCGCCGGCCGGTGCGGCCTTCCCGGCCGCCGTGCCCTGCCCTGCGGCGGTGAGCGTCCGGAAGACCCCGCCCGCCGCGCCGACCGCGCCGACGGCGCCGGTGGTGAGGCCGAGACGTATCGCATGTCGACGACTGAACACGAGGTTTTCCTTCGCTGTCGGTGAGTTGCGGGGAGAATTCCTGTTCCGAGCATGCGCTGCGGGTGCCGAATGTCCGAGCGATCGAAGTCCGCCCCTGTCATCTGTCATGCATTCCATGACCCCGGTCACGAGCGGGAATGGCGACTGTCATTCGGTGCGGCCGGTGCGGGGGGAGCCGGTGTAGCGGGCCGCAGAGTGGATTTCGACAGGTCCGCCCACGCAAGTCCGTACCGGAGGCCCGATGAATCCCGCAGGCACGAAAGCGATCACCGAGAAACCCCCCGAGTCCGCCGCCCGGGCGCTGCGCGGCGACGTGCGGGTGACGTTCGACGACGGCACGGACACGGCGCTGCTGCGAGGTCCCGTCACCTCTCTCGCCCTGCGCCCGGTGCGCGGCCCGCTGCGCGGGGTCCTGCTCCGGCTGGCCGAAGGCCCGCTGCCGCGCGAGGAGTTGTACGAGGGCCTCGACGCCGCCGGGCGGAAGCGCGCCGACGCCCTGCTGGAGCGGGCCGCGCAGCTGCTGGCGTACAGCGTGCTGACGCACGACGAGCCGCCGCTGCGGCGGGAGTTGGTCCGGCTGGAGCCGACCGCGCGGGACGCCGTGCACCGGGTCGCGGACGTGGCGGCCGGCGACCGCGTCCGGCTCTCCCGGTTCGCGTTCTGCCGGACGCGTGACGGCGTGCTCGTCCTGGAGTCACCGCTGGTGAAGTTCCGCGCGGTGCTGGCCGACCGGGCCGCGCGTGAACTCGCCGCCGCCCTGGGGCAGCCCGGCCGGGCGGGCAGCGCCGGGGAGGTCACCGGGCTGAGCGAGGCGGAGACCCTGGACGTGCTGTCCCACCTCGTCGGTCTCGGTTTCGCCGAGCTCGCGGGCCCGGACGGCACGTTCGCCTCCGACACCGAACCGGTGCTGCGCCAGTGGGACTTCCACGACCTGCTGTTCCACTCGCGCATCCGCTCGGGGCGTTACGACGGTGTCTTCGGCGCCGTCTATCCGTACCGGGGCGAGATCGACCCGGAGCCCGCCGTGAAGCCCGCGCCGCCCGGCCCGGTGACCGAGCTGTACCGCCCGCGGCGCGCCGATCTCGACGCCGCCGACCCGTCACTGACCGCCGCGATCGAGTCCCGCCGCTCCCACCGCGCCTTCGGGGAGCGGGCGTTGACGGCACGCGAGCTGGGCGAGTTCCTGTACCGGGTGCAGCGCGTGCGCGTGCACCGCACCCCGGGCCCGGACTCCCCCGGCGAGGACGAGGTCGTCTCGCGGCCGTACCCGAGCGGCGGCTCCCTGTACGAACTGGAGCTGTACGCCACGGTGGTGCGCTGCGACGGGCTGGAGCCGGGCATCTACCACTACGACTCCTACGCGCACCGCCTGGTCCTGGTCAGCTCCGAGGAGGCGGCCCGGCGGGCCCTGCTGGGCGTCGCGTCCCGCTCGGTGGGCTTCGACGTCCACCCCGACGTGCTCTTCACCGTGACCTCGCGGTTCCAGCGCATGGCCTGGAAGTACCGGGCGATGGCCTACGCGACGACGCTGCGGCACACCGGGGTGCTCTACCAGACCATGTACCTGGTGGCCACGGCGATGGGCCTGGCGCCCTGCGGACTGGGCAACGGCGACGCCGATCTGTCGGCGAGGGTGCTGGGCCTGGACTACCTGCGGGAGTCCTCCGTGGGCGACTTCCTGCTGGGTACGCCGGCCGGCGGCACCGAGCCGCCCGCCGACCCGGGCGAGGAATGGCACATGGTGAACAGCCCCGACTGGGCAATTCCACTCGACGGCCCCGGAGAGCCGGGCGGCGGCGAAAAGTCACTCGCACCGTGATAAATGTCAGCCGGCGGCGGCGAACCCTGGCGCCGGGATGACGGCCCGAGCAATATGGATGTCAGAGCCGGACGGGAAAGGAAAGAAATCCCGGAAGGCGACCAGGAATGCACGGCCGGATTTTCCGGTGACGGATATCCCCGGCCTCGACGAAAGGAATGCGACATGACCGCCAAGGACATCAAGAACCAGGACGCGGACAAGGCGTTCGAGGGCTTCGACGCGGACGAGCTGGAGACCCTCGAGGTCACCGACGGCGTCGCCCTGCCGGAGATGGGCGCCTCCAGCGGCTCGATCGGCACCTCCTCCTCGTCCTCCAGCACCTGCTCGGCCTGCTGAACCACTCATCCCGGATCTTCGGAAGGATTTCGACATGACCGCCAAGGACATCAGGAACCAGGACGCGGACAAGGCGTTCGAGGGCTTCGACGCGGACGAGCTGGAGACCCTCGAGGTCACCGACGGCGTCGCCCTGCCGGAGATGGGCGCCTCCAGCGGCTCGATCGGCACCTCGTCCTCTTCGTCCAGCACCTGCTCGGCCTGCTGAACCGGCGTCACGGCACCAGCACCACAGCGTGAACGCGTCAAGGATGCGCCTGTCCGGCCCCGGCCGGCCGGGCACATCCTTGCGTTCAGCGCTGGGCGCGCGTCAGCCGCGCAGGGCCAGGTGGTACGACGAGGCCCACAACACCAGCGCGCTGCCCAGGCCCACCACGATCCGCACGGTCTCGCTCGCGAGGCCGGCCGCGACGAGCACGAACCCGGCGACCGCGACGGCGGTCAGCAGCGACGCCGTCCACCGGTACTGCCACTGGTCGTACAGGCGGGCGAGCGGGAAGAAGTGCAGGCCCACGACGAGGGCGATGCCCGCGGGGATGGCCTCGGGCCGGCCGGCGGCGTTGGACGCGGCGATGACGGCGAAGATGGCCGCCAGCTCGACGGTGTTGACGATGCCCACGCCGCGCGCCCAGTTGGCCGGCAGGTTCACCATCCGCGGCGAGGGCGCGGCGCCCCTGCGGTACCCCAGGTAGATCGCCGACGCCGTGAGCAGCAGCGCCGCCGCCTCGATACCGAGCGGCACGGCGTCCGTCGCCGAGCCGGTCCCGGAGGCCGCCGCCAGGGCCCACATCAGGGCGAACAGGGAGAGCACCAGCACGCCTCGGCGGCGCAGGTTGCGGGTGAGCGCGAGGCACTCGGCGTCCGTGGCGGACGGGGTGGGGGGTGTCGTGGGGGACGTAGATGTCACTCGCGGAGAATACACCGGCCGGTCGGCCTTCTTGACGGTTTTCGGTCAGCCCATCGGCGCCTCGAAGCGGAATGCAACATTCCGACCTCGCACCCTCGGACGGGCGTCACGGAAACGATGACGTATGTAAGCGCCGGACCGTTTTCCCTTCCGGCTCGAATTCCCGCCGCCAATCATGGGTTTCACGTTCTCGAATTCATTGCGGCTCTTCTCGGAAGGTGAAAGGACATGGGGGTTCACGCTCCGGAGCGCATTGCCGTGAGGCCGGATTCCGCCGGCCTGACGGGGGTGCGACTCCATACTCGGATGCCGGTGACACCGGCCTGGCTGGCCCGCCACGTCGTCCCGGTCGCCCGCGGACTGGGCGAGCGGGGCGTGCCCGGCGTGCAGGTGCGCCGCGGCTGGCTGCACGGGCCGCACGTCGACGTGCTCGCCCCGGCCGGCGCGCTGCCGCCCGGCGGCGCCGTCGACTGGGCGGCGATCGAGGCCGGCTGGGACGCCGGCCCCCTCGACCCGGCCCGGGCGCTGACCGAGGAGGTGTACCTCGACCAGGCCCGCGAGTTCGGCCGGCTGGAGGCGGTGGAGCCGCCGTACCTGCCGCTGCGGGAGCACGGCGCGGTTCTGCGCGTCGGCCCCGGCGATCCGGCGCTGCGCTCCCGGGAGCCGCGCCTCGACGCCCTGCGCACGGTCGTGCACGGCGCCCTGGCGGCACCGGTGCTGACGATGATCGAGGGCCTGGCCGAGGAGCCGGGCAGCGGCACGGTCCGCCTCGCGGAGGCGTTCGCCGCCCTCGTCGACACCCATGCTCTGGGGCCCGCCTACGGGGTGTTCTCGCCCCGCTCGCACGTGGAGGCGTTCCTCGCCTGGGCGGCTCCCCGCAAGGACATGCGACCGGTCTTCCGGGAGCGGCTCGCCAAGGAGGCGCCCCGCATCCGCGAGGTCGTCGAACAGCGCCTGAGCGGTGCGGTGTCCCCTGCGGCCGCCCAGTGGCGCACCGCGTTCGCCTACGGCGCCGGGGTCCTGGACCACGCCGTCGCCACGGGCGCCCTCACGCCGGACCTGCTCGACTCCGTCACCGACGGCGTCGACCGCAGCCGGATGGGCCCGCCCGGGGCGGAGGCGGTGGTGCCGCGCGGCGAGCAGCCGGACACCGACTTCCACCGGACCGTGCACGGCTCGGGGGCGATCAGCACCCCGTCCCCGTTCTTCGCCGCCTACCGCCTGCTGACGAACCTCTTCTACCAGCAGCTGCCCCTGCTCACGGTCTCCC
Organism: Streptomyces qaidamensis; assembly: GCF_001611795.1. Lineage (NCBI taxonomy): Bacteria > Bacillati > Actinomycetota > Actinomycetes > Kitasatosporales > Streptomycetaceae > Streptomyces > Streptomyces qaidamensis. The sequence goes on from NZ_CP015098.1 coordinate 3,921,891, forward strand.
CGATGCAGCGCTACTACATGTGCTTCGCGCTCGCCGAGACCGTCGACGACGTGCTCGGCAGCAGCTGGCGGGAGCGCCTCACCGCCACGCGACCGACGGGAGCCCCGCGATGACCAGCCCCGAACCCCAGTGGTTCCTGCGCGTCAACCCGCTGCGCAGGACCCGCCTCGCCGACCCGGAGCAGCGCCGCCTGCTCGCAGAACTCGCCCGGGCCGAGGCCGAGTTGGCCGAGGTCGCCGAGGTGTGCTCGCAGGAGCTCTACGAGCGGATCGGCGCGGCCGGCTCGGACGCCGAGCGGCGCGAGCTGATCGCGCTGCGCCGCGCCGTCCACAACGGCCGCGCCGCCAAGAAGACGCCCGAGAGCCTCGAAGCGACCCCGTCGGTCGCCCGCTGGCTGGCCGCCTGGACCGGGCGGGAGCGCCTGCGCACCGCGGTCACGCAGGGCTACCCGGCCGCGGCCGACCGCGAACGCGCCGTACTGGCCGCCCTGCTGGGCGACGGGGACCTGCTGCGCTCCCTGGCGCTCATCGCCCCCGAGGTGCACCAGGAGGCCGAGCGCTACCGGGCCGCGGTCGAGGGCCCGGGCAAGGTGTCCGCCCGGACCCGCAAGTCCGAGCGCGGCCTGATCCAGTACGTGACCCGGGCGATGGTGCGCACCAGCCCACTCTCCCGGTTCACCGCGGTGGGCATCGCCGAACCGGCCCCGGCCGGCGACCCGGACGCCGTCCGCCCCGGCGAGGTGCCCTTCACCGGCGCGCACGCGGTGCCGGGCCTGGACCGGGTCATGCTCCACTACGTCCTCGGCGGCCTGCCCGCCGACGACACCGACCCGAGCGGGCTCTGGGTGGGGATGCCGCCCACCTCGGCCCCCGACCCGGAGTCGGGCAAGCTGTTCTTCCTGAAGTTCTCCGAGCAGGGCATGCACCGCCTCGCGGTCCCGCTCGACGGGCCCGTGGCCCATCTGCTCGACGCGCTGTCGATGGGGCCGCGCAGGTTCCCGGCCGTCGTCGAGCACGTCGCCGCCCGGGCCGGCTGCTCAGCCGAGGAGGCCGAGGGGCGCGTACGGCAGGCCCTGCACCAGGGCGTGCTGTGCACGTTCACCCGGCCCGAGGAGGAGACCGCCGCAGGCGACTACGACGACCTGCTGACCCTTCCCGACGTCGAACAGCCGCCCGGAGTACGGGAGTTGGCGAACCGGGTGCGCGCCGGACTGCCACGGGTGACCGAGGCCCCGGCCGCCGGGCGGGGCGCGCTGCTGGCCGGGCTGCGCGGGGACCTCGGCCGGTTCAGCCAGGCGGCGGGCCGCCCGGCGCACATCACGGTCGAGGAGGACTACGTCATGCCGCCGCTGAAGGTGGCGGCCTCCGACTGGCACGCCCCGCTGGCCGGCCTCGGCCCGGCGGTGGAGCTCCTGACCGTCTTCGACTGGCTGCACGACGTGCGGGTCCTGATGACCGCCGCGTTCACGGAGCGCTTCGGGGCCGGGGCGAACGTGCCGCTCGCCGAGCACGCCGCGTTCATCGTCGGGGAGGTCTCCCGGCGGGCCGCCGCGATGGCCGCCGTGTACGGGCCCGGGGGCACGGGGCAGGCCGCCGCGCTGTCCGGGATCGGACCGGCCGACGGCTGCCTGGAGCGCATGTACCTGCTGCGCCGCGAGCTGTCCGAGGAGGTGCACGCCCTCCTCACCAAGACCGCCCAGGCCGGTGAGGACACCCTGCGGCTCACCGCGGCGGACGTCGCCGAGCTGACCCGGGCCCTGCCCGACCGCTTCCGCAGCGACCCGCTGATCTACGGCGTGCTGCTCCAGCAGGCCGGCGACCAGCTCGTCCTCAACGACGGGCTGCCGGGCCACGGCATGCTGTACGCACGCTTCCTGGAGGCCGACCGCCGCCAGGGCGGCCGCGCCCTGCCCCGCCTGGCCGAGCACCTGCGGCGCTTCTACGGCCATGACGGCACCCGCATCACCGAGGACCTGGGCCTGCACCGCCTCAACGTCAACGCGCACACCCCGGTGCTGCCGGGCGGCCTCACGGCCGAGGACTGGTTCACGCTGCGCCTGGCGCACGACCCGGAGACCGACACGCTGCGGGTCGAGGACGCCGACGGCGCCCCGCTGCGGGTGCTGCCGCTGGGCACCGGCCACCCGGGCCTGTTCCCGCCGCCGCTGTCGGTCGCCTCCGGCCTGGTGATCAGCGGCCGGCTCTTCAACAGCCTGCCCAACTCCTGGCACGCGACGACCCCGTGGGACGGCAAGCACACCCGCGTGGCTCCGCGCATGGCCGTCGGCGACGTCCTCATCGGACGCCGTCGCTGGTACGGCGGTGCCGAACTGGACACGGCCGTGGCCGCCGGGCCCGACGAACACGAACGGCTCCTCGCCCTGACCGCCTGGCGCTCCCGCCACGGCGTCCCCGAGGAGGTCGTCATCAAGTCGGCGCCGGAGGACGAGGGCCCGCTCTCGGTGGGCGCCCCCGACGTCCAGTCCAAGCGGCTGGCGCAGAAGCCGCAGTACGTCGACCTGTCCAGCGCCCTGGCGGTGCGGGTCCTGCCGCGGATGCTGGAGCGCCGCGGGGCCGGCACGAGCTATCTGGAGGAGGCCCTGCCCGGCGTCACGGACGGCACCCACGCCACGGAGTGGGTGCTCGAAGTGGGCCGCACGGCCGGAGGCCACTTCGAGTACCACCCGGCCGACGGCGGGGCAGTGGAAGGAGTCCGGTCATGACCGTCACCGATGTCGAGAGGACCCCGGCGCGGACGGCTTCGGATGCCGTGCCGCTCATGGCCCGGCCCGGGCTGCACTACGCGCCCGTGCCGGGGGGCGTCTACTTCAGCGGCACCCGCGGGCAGTTCGTGCTGCGCGGCTCGGAGCTGCTGTACGCGGTGGCGGACGGCTGTGTGCCGCTGCTGCGGGCGGGGACGACGGAGGACGCCCTGGTCGCCGAGTTCGGCACCGAGCGGGCCCGGCCCGCCGTACGGCATCTCCTCGGCAAGCTCCGCGAGAACGGCCTGCTGCTCGACCCCGCCGCGCTCACCGAGCCGGAGCCGCCGGCCGAGCTGGCCGCCCGGCACGCCGGCACCCTGGCGCGCCTCACCGCCCGCCTCGACGACCCGTACGCGGCGTTCGCCCGCCTGCGCCGGGCCCGGGTGCGGCTGCACGGCCCGGCGACGGCGACGGCCCCGGCCCTGCGCGGACTGCGCCGGGCGGGCGTGACCGACGTGACGGCGACGGCCGTTCCGCTCACGCCGACGTCCCTGGTCCCGGTCTGCGACCCCGCGATGTACGCGGACCCCGCCCTGCTGTCCGGCAGGCCGGGACCGGCAGGCGACTCCGGCCCCCTGTTCCCCGCCGGCGCCCCGGCGGCGCACCACCCTCCGACTCCCGCCGGCGACCCGGCGGTGAACCAACCCGGCACGCGAACCCCCGTCGGCGACCCGACGGTGGATGCACCCGGCACACCAACCCCCGTCGGCGACCCGGCGGTGCACCACCCCCCAACCCCCGCCGGCGACCCGGCGACGCACCACACCGGCACACGAACCCCCGCCGGCGACCCGGCGGCGCACCAACCCGGCACGCGAACCCCCGTCGGCGACCCGGCGGTGGCGGCGTCTGTGATGGGCGAGGGCGTGCCCGGGGTCGTCGTCGAGTTTCTCGACGGTGACCGGACGTGGACCGAGGGGGACGGCACGCTGCACGTGCCCGTGCTGCTCGGGCCCGGGCCGGTGCTGGTCGGTCCCGTCGGTGTCGCACCCGGCGTCTGGGAGGTCTTCCGGGACCGGGTCAGGGCCTGGGCGGACGCCGAGGGCGTCGAGCCCGCGACCGGGCCGATCGCCCACTCCCTCGCGGGAGCGCTCGCCGCGCAGCTCCTGACCGACACCCTCACGGGTGTCGCGGAGCCCGGTGAGGCCCACGTCGTGCACGGACCGGATCTGACGGCCGACCGCGTCACCGTCACGGGCGCCCCCGTGAGCGAAGCGGTCGCCGTCCGGCTCGGCGACGCCCCCGCCGAGCCCTTCCCCGCCCCCGAGGACGCGCTCGGCGCCGCCGGGGTCCTCACCGCCCGCTGGACCGGTCTCTTCGCCTCCCCGCAGGGCGAGGACCTGCCGCAGATGCCCCTGGCCCTGCGCGCGGCCGAGCACCGGGCGGACCGTACGGGCACGGTCACCGCCTGGGCCGCCCACCAGGAGACGGCGGTCGTCGCCGCCGCCCTGGCCGCCCTGCGCGACCGCGGCACCCGCGCCTCCGGCATCCCGGCGGCGGGTCTCACCCGCGAGCACTGGCTGCTGGACGGCGCCCTGCGCCACCTCGCCCGCCAGGACGGGGACGGCCGCGACGCGGACACCCCGCTGCACGCGGAAGGCCGCCGCATCCTCGCCGAGGTGCGTGCGCTGCTCGGCGAGGCCGAACCCGTCCTCGCCGTCACGCGGTACGCCGGTGTCGGCTGGCCGCTGGCCGAGGTCACCGCCGCCGGGCGGCCGCTCGGCCGCGGCTGGGGCCCGACCGCCGCCGACGCGACGTACGCCGCGCTGTGCACCGCACTGGCCGTCGCACAGAGCGGCGGCACGGCCGACCGGCTCTCCACCGACGCCCTGCTGACGGCGGACGACACCGCCCGGGCGGCGCTGCGCGAGCAGCTCTCGGCGATCGCCGTCCACGCGGGCCACCCGCGCCGCACCGATCCGGTGCTCGGCGAACTCCCCTTCTGGCACGGCCCGGTGACCGTCCGCGCCGTCCCGACGACCGCCGAGGAGTCCGGCGATGCAGACCACTGATGCGATCACCGCCGGCCCGGCCCTGCCCCCGACGGCGTACGACGACTGGCTCCCCGCCCTCGCGCCCCTGGCCCGGGCCACCGGGGCCACCGTCTCCGTCAACCTCGGCTGGGACCTGACCTGGGAACGCGACCGCGTCACGCGGGCCGGCGGCCCCCACCTGTCCGTGCGGGTGTACGACGACGAGGTGATGGTGGGCCCCCTGTGGGTGCCGGACACCGCCGTCGGCTGTGCCGCCTGCGCCGAGGTGCGCGAACGCACCGTCCTCGACCACCCGCTCGTGGGCGACCTCACCCAGGCCATGCGCGTCCCGGCGGGCCCCGCACCGCTCCTGCCCGAACTCCTGCGCACCGGCCTGGACCACCTGGCCGCTCACCCCCTCGCGCCGGGCGAGGCCTACTCGGTGACGGTCCGCGGCACCCGGCGGCACCGGATCGCCCGCAGCTTCCACTGCCCGGCCTGCGGCCCCTCCCGCGAGGACCTGACGACCACCGAGGCCCCCGCGCCCCGCCCGCTCCCCTCCCGGCCCGCCGTGCCCGGGGACGCCACCCGCACCGCCGCGAGCCGTCTCGTCGAGCCCGGCTTCCTGCGGGACCGGCTCGTCGACGACCGTTTCGGGCCGGTCCGCGCGATCCTGCGCGAGTCGCACGCCCCGTTCGCGATGAGCATGGCCGTCGTCGCGGACGCCCCGGCGATGGGCCACGGCAGGGCCCGTACGTTCGCGGAGACCGAACCGGTCGCCGTCCTGGAGGCGTACGAGCGGCTCGGCGGCTACCCCTACGACATCCCCCTGCTGACCGGCCGCTCGTACCGCGAGGTCGCCGGACAGGCCGTCGACCCGGGCAGTCTCGGCCGCTACACCGCCGAGCAGCTCGCCCACCCGACCAGCAGGGCGACGCCGTTCACCGCCGACACCCCGATGGACTGGGCCTGGGGGCACGATCTGGCCGACGGCACCCCCCTGCTGGTGCCGGCCGACCATGCCTTCTACCAGTACGAGTACGCCTTTCGCCGGGACCGGCGGGCGGCGCGCGTGGCCGGCGCCGCCAACCGCCGGCACTACTTCTTCGACTGCTCCAGCGGCTGCGCGGTCGGCGCCAACCACGAAGAGGCCGCCCTGCACTCCCTCTTCGAACTGGCCGAGCGGGACGCCTTCCTGACGTCCTGGTACCGGGCGGAGCCGCTCCCCCACATCCCGGTCGGCACCCTCACCGACCCCACCAGCCGGGCCATGGTCGAGCTGATCCGGGCACGCGGCTACGACGTCCATCTCCTGGTCGCCACCCGGGACATCGGCCTGCCGGTGGTGTGGGTGATCGCCGTGAACGAGAAGGACCCCTTCCCGGCGACCTTCTCCTCCGCCGGTTCGGGCGCCGAACCCGAGTCCGCGATCCGCGGGGCGCTGCGCGAGGTCGCACAGCTGGTCACCAACCCGGTGGACTGGACGCGCGAGCAGGTCGAGCGGATGGTCGAGGATCCGTGGCTGGTGGAGGAGCTGGAGGACCACGTGCGGTTCTCCTCCATCCCCGAGACCCGGCACCGCGCCCTGGCCGGACTGGGCGGCCCGGCCGTCACCCTGGAGGAGGCGTTCCCGGACTGGCCGGGACGGCTGGAGCGCGCGTCCGGCGGTGACGTCCGGGGCACCCTCCGGTACGTGGCCTCCCTCTTCGCCGACGCCGGCCTGGACCGGATCGTCGTCGTCGACCAGACCAGCCGGGAGCACGCCGACGCCGGTATCGCGGTGGCCCGTGCCGTCGTGCCCGGCATCGTGCCGATGTGCTTCGGGCACGCCCAGCAGCGTCTGGACGGACTGCCCCGGCTGCGCGCCGCCCTGCGCGGCACGGGCCAGGAGCACCGGGCGATCCCCTACGACCCGCACCCGTTCCCGTGACGGCCCCCGCCGAGCCCTGGACGCGGCGCGCCCCGGTCGACCTGCCGGGCCCCGAGGGCGACAGCAGCATCGCCCGCGAGCCCCTCTGGTACGCCTACGGCGCCGGCGACGACGCCCCGGAACCACCGCCGTGGACCTGGACCGCCACACCGCCGCCCGATGCCCACGTCCCGCCCCCGCCACCGCGCCCGCCGGGGCCCGCGACCCCGCTGCCGCCGGGCACCACCGACCGCCTGGCGGCCCTGCCGTACCCGTGGCTCCCGGCCCCCGGCCCGGCGTCGCCGGAGGCCCTGGCCCACGCCCTGACCGCCACGTTCGCGCCCCTGCGCCGCGAACCGGAGAACCCGTACAACGAACACCGTTCCTACGCCTCACCGCGCTGCCTGTTCCCCGTGCACGCCTTCGTCGGGGACGGCCGTGACTGGCGCCTGCTGGAGCCGACCCGCCACACCCTCACGGGCCCGGGCACGGGCACCCCCGGGCGCATCGCCCTGACCGGCCGCTACACCGCGATCCCCCGGGCGTACCAGTGGTTCCGGGGCTCGCTGGTGGCGATCGAGACGGGCCTGGTGCTGCGCGCGCTGAGCCTGGGCCTGGAGCTCTTCGGGCTGCCGGCGACGCTGACGCCGCCCACCGCGGACGGCCCGGAGCTGCTGCGCGAGCTCGGTGTGGAGCACACCTGGGAGTGGTCGCTGCCGTGGCTGGTCGAGCTGGACGAGCCGCAGGGCGCAGGTCGCGAAGTGACCGGCTTCAAGGAGCCTCCGGTCCCCGGGGGCGACCCTTCCCTCACCGACGTGGTCCGTGCCAACCGGGCTCAGCCGCACGGACCCGGGGGCGCGGGGAACCGCGCGACCAGCCACACACAGCCCGCGCCCGTCACCACAGCCGTGCCCCCCACCCTGCCCGACTCCCCCCACGCCCCCACCTGGTCGGACCTCCTCTGGCACCGCCACTCCGGCCGCATGCCCAGAGCCCTGCACGGCATGGACTCGGCCAAGTGCCTCACCCCCCTCCCCGCCCGGACCCTGACCACGGCCCTGGCCTGGCTGGGAGTCCCCCCACCGCACCCGCTCCTGGCGGAAGCCTTCGACGCGGTCACCGTCACCGCCGTCGTCCAGCACATCGACGGCCACACCCCCGGGATACACCGCATCCACGACGGCACCGCAGACCTGCTCCGGCGGGACCCCACCGCCCCCGCCGGTCTGGAGGCCAACTACGGCTACGGCCTGACGCCGGTCAACGGCTGCGGCATCGCCAACGCCCCCCTCACCGTCTTCTTCTCGGTCCGGCCCCGCGAACTGTTCGCCCGCTTCGGCCCCGCCGGCTGGAGCGCCGCCCAGCATGCCTGCGGCTGGGCGGTCCACGGCCTGTGTCTCGCCGCCGCCGCGGAGGGCCTCTTCGCGCGGCCGGTACGGGCGTTCAAGGAGATCCAGACCAAGGAGGTCCTCGGTCTGGGCGAGGACGAGACGATCGTCCTGTCGGCGGTGGCCGGGGTACCGCGCGAGACCGGGGGTGCCGTGCTGGACCTGCGTACATAAGGCCCTGGAACACAGCCCACCGACCGGACAAGGAACACGCATGCCCACCACACCGCACGACTGGAGCGCCTGGCACCTGCACCTCGGCACCACCGCCCGCGGCGCCCACGACCGCGTCCTCACGGACGTCATCGGCCCCACCGTCGCCGAACTCCCGCCCGCGACGCCCTGGTTCTTCATCCGCTACTGGCAGTCGGGCCCTCACCTGCGCCTGCGCGTCGCGGACCTGTCCGCGGACGCGCACGCGCATGTGGAGCGGGCCCTGCGCGACCGGCTCGCCGAGGCGGGCCGGCTCGCGCCCGGCGAGGAACCGGTGGCGGAGGAGGCCTACCAGCAGGGCGCGTCCCGGCTGGCCGCCGCCGGGGAGACCGGCGCCAACACCACCGTCCGGGCGCTGCTGCCGCCCGGCGTGCACCGCGCCGGCTACGACCCGGAGTACGAGCGGTACGGCGGCAGCGCCCTGATGCCGGCGGCCGAGTCCCTCTTCCACCTCTCCAGCGAACTGGTCCTGCGTCTCGCCCCGCTCGTCACCTCCGAGGCCCGCCGCGCCCGGCTCGCCCTGCGCGGCACGCTGTCCGCCGCGGTCGCCCTCGGCGGCCCGGACGAACGCGCCCACTACTTCGCGCGCGGCCGGGACGCCTGGCGGGCCTGGGCGCGCGACGCGGGTCACTCCGCCGAGCTGCTGGACCGGATCACCACGGTCGTCCAGGACCCGGCCACGGCCGGTGTCGCCCCGGACGCACACGGCCCGTTCACCGGCTGGCACGAGGCCCTGACCGCCCACGCCGCCGAGATCCGGCGGCACTCGCCGGTCCACCCCGGCATGATCCTCTTCTCGCACGCGCACATGCTCCACAACCGCCTCGGTCTGAGCCTGCTGGAGGAACTGCGTACCTACGCCTGGCTGTCCCACGTCTTCCCCGTGCCGGCGGCGGCACCGGGCCTGGCGCCCACGGGGTGATCCCCCGCGCCCGTGGGCGCCCGCGCAGAGGCCCGGCCGGATTCCCCTCACCGGCCGGGCCTCGTCGCTGTGTGCGACGCACGGCTCGTCCCTCCCGCACGACGGCGACCCGCGCCCGCGCCCGCACCCGCACCCGCACCCGCACCCGCACCCGCACCCGCACCCGCACAGCCGTACCCGGTGCACCGCCGTCCCCCGCGGGCCGCCGCTCCCCCGGGGGGCCGCCGCTCCCCGGGGCGACAAGCGCCGAGGGGGCCTCCTGGGAGGCCCCCTCGATGGGGTCGGAACGCGCCCGGCTCTACTCGGGGCGCGGATCCCAGCGGAAGCTGCGCACGGCGATCAGGGCGCCGACGACACCCCAGGCCGCCAACACGGCCAGTTCCTTCCACTGGAAGCCGCCCTGGTGCGCGAACGGCGCGAGCATGGCGTCGTTGAACGGCTTCACCGGGAGCAGCCCGGCGATGTTGTTCATGACGTCGGAGTGGATGGGGAAGTAGCTGCCGGAGATGAACACCAGCGGGAACTGGATGAACTGCACGACCGCGGGTGCCGCCTCGGAGTTGCGGATCAGCGAGGCCACGCCCACGCCGAGGGCGCAGAAGCTGGCCGCGCCGAGCACCAGGGTGAGCGCGAGGGCCGCCCAGTCGGCGGGCCACGGCACCCCGTACAGCCGTCCGATGCCGATGACCAGGGCCACGTCCACGACACTGACGACGACGCAGTGCACGAGCAGCCCCGCGAAGTACACCCAGGCGGGCAGCGGGGTGGCGTGCAGCCGCTTGAGGACGCCGGTCTGGCGGCGCATGGCGAGGACGATCGCCAACTGGCCGTAGCAGGCGCCCAGGACGGATACGGCCGCGATGGCCGGCGTGTAGTACTGCAGTCCGCTCAGGCCGAAGAAGAAGTCCTGGCTCTCGCTGCCGGCGAAGACGGCCCCGAAGACCGAGATGATCACGATGGGCAGGACGAAGGTGAACACCATCGACTGCGGGTTGCGCCAGAACGACAGCTGCTCGTAGCGGATCTGGTGGGCGAGCAGGGCGAGGGAGCCCCGTTCGTCGGGCCGTTCACGTCCGGCGCGTTCGGCCCTTCGTGCGGTGGCGGTGGTCGTGGGGGGCAGGGTGCTGGTCATCGTCGGCTCCGTCCGGGTCGGCGCCCTCGGCGGGCGGACGCCGCCAGGGCCGGTGTGCTGCCCCGCCCGGTGGACGGGGACGAGGCGTCCTGCTCCGCGTACGTACTGGTCAGCCCCAGGTAGACGTCCTCCAGGGTGGGCTGCTCGACGGTCAGCCGCTCCAGGGGCGTGCCCCGGTCCAGGGCCCAGGAGGTGAGCCGGTGCAGGGCGGCGGTCGGCTCCTCGGCCTCGGCGGTGACGAGGCCGTCCTCGGCGTCGCTGACCGGGATCGGCACGTCGTCGATGGCGGCACCGGCCGGCAGGGCGAACCGGATGCGGGCGAGGGCGCTGTCGCGTCCGCCGATGGTGTCGGGCGTGCCCGCGGCGACGATCCGCCCGCCGGCGATGACGGCGACGGAGTCGGCCAGGGCCTGCGCCTCGTCCATGTAGTGGGTGGTCAGCAGGATGGTGGTGCCGGCGTCGCGCAGGCTCCGTACGACCTCCCAGGCTCCGCGGCGGGCGCCCGGGTCGAAGCCGGTGGTCGGCTCGTCGAGGAACAGCAGCTTCGGGTCGCCGATGACGCCGAGGGCGAGGTCGAGCCGCCGCTTCTGGCCGCCGGAGAGGTCCTTGACCTTGGCGTCCCGCTTCTCTTCGAGCCCCACGAGGTCGATGACCTCGTCGACGCCGCGCGGGGCCGGGTAGTAGCCGGCGTTGCGGGCGATGGTCTCGCGCACCGACAGGTACGGCTCGACGGCGATGTCCTGGAGCACGAGCCCGATCTGCCCGCGCAGCCACCGCCCGTCGGCCTTGTCGCCGGGGTCGCGGCCGAGGACCCGGACGTCGCCGCCGTCGCGGTGGCGGAAGCCCTCCAGGATCTCCATGGTGGTGGTCTTTCCGGCGCCGTTCGGTCCGAGGAGGGCGAAGATCTCGCCCTCCTCCACGGCGAAGCCGACGCCGCGCACGGCCTCGTGGTCCCCGTACCTCTTGAGCAGGCCGTCGACGGCCACCGCGGTCACCGCGGTCGCTCCACTTCTCGTTCGCGTGTCACCGCGTGCCTCCAGGTGTAGTAACGGGTGTTCTCCTTCCGGAAGTTAGGGCCGGTCGGGGGTGCGGCAGCAGGCGTGGCGGGGGTTTCGATGACGTCCGTCACGCAAGCGGCGACAGTTGTCAGCACGGCGGGGGCATGACGTTGCCGCCCGGGGGCGGGCGCCACATGCTCGGGGACACGACCGATGACAGTGCGTCCACGTCGCCCGCGCCACGGCGGTGACGGACGTGACGCCAAGACCCGGAAGGCGGTCCCCGAGGTGCTGTTGGGCGAAGACACAGGAGGGCGGCGGCTGCCCGGGAACTCCGCGGAGCCGTCCGGCGGGGAGCGGCCGACGGTCGCCGTCGTCGGCGCGGGCATCGGCGGACTGACCCTGGCCGGCGCGCTGGGCGCGAACGGCACGCCGTACGTGATCCACGAACAGACCCGCGAACTGGCGGAGGTGGGCGCCGGCGTCCAGCTCTCCCCCAACGCGATCCGGCCGCTGCTGCGCCTCGGCCTCGGTCCGGCGCTGCGGGAGCACGGGGTGCGGATCGAGGCGATGGAGGTACGCGGCTGGAACGGGCGGCCCATCGCGCGCACGCCGCTCGGCGCCGACTGCGAGCGCATGTTCGCCGCTCCGTACCTGACGATCCACCGGGCGCATCTGCACGACGCGCTGCTCTCCCTGGTCGACCGGGACCGGCTGGGCCTCGGCCAGCGGCTGAGCGCGGCGGGCGAACGGCCGGACGGGACGGGCGTACGGCTCACATTCGACGACGGTTCGGTGCGCGAGGCGGACGTGGTGGTCGGCGCGGACGGCATCCACTCCACGGTCCGTGAGACGCTGCGCCGCGACGAGCCGGTCTACTCGGGCCTGGGTATCTACCGGGGTCTGGTTCCGGTGGACGCGCTTCCGGCCGAGGCCCGCGAGCGCCTGGTGCGGCTGTGGCTCGGGCCGGGCGGGCACTTCGTCGCCTACCCGGTCGCGTCCGGCACGTACCTCAGTTACGCCGCGACCGTGCCGCTGCCGTCCGACGCGCCGCCCCGCGAGTCCTGGTCCCGGCCCGGTGACCCCGACGAGCTGCGGGCGGTCTTCGGCTCCTGGACGGGCCTGGTCGCGGACATCGTCGCGGCCGTGGAGACGACCCACCAGTGGGCGCTGCACGACCGGCCGCCGCTGCGCACCTGGTCCACCGACCGCATCACGCTACTGGGCGACGCGGCCCACCCCATGCTCCCGTTCATGGCGCAGGGCGCCAACCAGGCGATCGAGGACGCGATGGACCTGGCGGCCTGCCTCGCCGACGCACCGGCCGGGGCGATCGCGGACCGCCTGGCCCGCTACGAGTCGCTGCGCATCCCGCGCACGGCGGAGGTCCAGCGCGGCTCCCGTGGCAACGCGGGCATCCTGCACCTCCCGGACGGCCCCGCCCAGCGTCGCAGGGACGCGCAGATGGCGGTGCACGCGGCCCTGCGGGACCGTGCGGCGCTCTACGCGCACGAGACGGGCCGCAGCGTGGTTCCGGCTTGACCCGGTGACCGTGCTCCCCCATTACGGCTGCGTCGAGGGCATACGCACCTTCGACCAGGGCGGGAGCGTGCGGCAGTCGAAGCGGACGGGCGCCACCATCGCGGCCGGGAACCACTTCGAGGCGTGGGCCCGGGCCGGAATGCCGCATACCTGAGTACGCGTGCTCATGACGGGCCCGGTGCCATCCCCCGATCCTGGTCGTATGACTGATCGGGGAATGGTGGCGGCCGGGGCCGCGCTCGTCGGTGGTGTGCCTGTGGCCGCCTGGGGGCTGATGGGGCAGCAGAACCACGACGGGCTGCCGGCCGGTGAGCTCGACTACGCGTTTCAGCCGTGGGACATCGGGGACGGCGTGGCCGCCGTCGCCGGGGGCTCGCGCTGGTGCTGGCGGTGGCCGGTGCGGCGGTGCTCGTGCGGGGCACGCTGCGCGGGGCGATGGACCGGCGGTGGTGGGGGGTGCTCGGGCCGCTGGTGGTGCTCGGTCTCATGGTCGGGGTGGGGTGGCGGATCCTGACCGCGGGGGGCATCGGGGCCAACATCGGAGCCGGACTGCTGATCATCTTCGGTACCCCGGTCGCCGCCGGGCTGCTGCTGTGGGCCCTGGCCTGGGCGTTCTGGCTGGTCACCCAGCGCCACGGGCACGAGGGCGGCGGTGACCTGGGCGGTATCGCCTCCCGCGGGGTGTAGCAGCGGGCCGGTCGTGGCCGAAACCGCACGGCAGGCGTCCGGCAGGCGGGGCAACGCCCGTATCGCATCGGGAAGTTCGCCTAGGTTGGGGGCCGGTCCCCCTTCCCCGCCCTCCAGGAGGCCCCACCGTGTCCGACGACAGCCTGCGTGATCGCATCGACACCTCCAAGCCGCACTCGGCCCGCTTCTGGAACTACTTCGTCGGCGGCAAGGACAACTACGAGGTCGACCGCGAGATCGGCGACCAGATCAAGTCGATCTTCCCGGGGCTCGTCGACGTGGCGGTCACGAGCCGCCGCTTCCTGGGGCGGGCCGTCGAGTACCTGGCCGGTGAGCAGGGCGTACGGCAGTTCCTGGACGTGGGTACCGGGCTGCCCACCGCCGACAACACGCACGAAGTGGCCCAGCGCGTCGCTCCGGACTCCCGGATCGTCTACGTCGACAACGACCCCATCGTGCTGGCCCACGCCAACGCCCTCCTCACCAGCACCCCCGAGGGCAGGACCGCCTACCTGGACGCCGACCTGTACGACCCGGAGGCCGTCCTGAAGGCCGCCGCCGGCACGCTCGACCTCTCCCGGCCGGTCGGCCTGATGATCCTCAACACCCTGGGCCACGTCGCCGACTACGAGCGGGCCCGCGAGCTGGTACGGCGGCTCATGGCCGGGCTGCCGGCCGGAAGCCACCTGGTGATCAGCGACAGCACCGCGACCAGCGAGGGCATGATCGCCGCGTCGGAGGCGTACAACGCGAGTGGTGCGGTGCCGTACCACGTCCGTCCGGTCGCCGAGATCGCCGGGTTCTTCGACGGGCTGGAGCTGGTGGAGCCCGGTGTGGTGAGGGTGCCCGAGTGGCGGCCAAGGGCTTTTGGTGACGCCGGTTTCGGTGACGGCGCCGTGGACGCGTACTGCGGGGTAGGGCGCAAGCCGTAGGGCGTTCACCAGGTCCGGTGCGGCGTCGTGGGGCTGGTCGCGCAGTTCCCCGCGTCCCTGAGCGCGTCACCCGTCCGGTCCGGTCGCCGCAGCCCCCGCCCGCCCCCACGCGATAATCAGGACATGCCCGCCCCTCCCTCCGTCCCCGAGCCCGCCGGCCGGCTCCTCGGTGATCTGCTGGCGGTGGGAGAGGCCTACTCCCTCGTCCTCGCCGGCGGATACGCGGTCCTGGCGCACGGGCTCCTGGAGCGGGCCGGGCCGGCCGTGGACGCCGCCACGGAGCACCCGGCCGCGATGGAGGTCGTCGCGGACACCGTGCGGACCGGGCTGGTCGGGCGGGGCTGGCTCGTGCAGACCCTGGAGACCGGGCCGCTGTCCGCCCAGTTCCTCGTCACCGACGCGGCGAGCGGCGTGGAGTGCGAGGTCGCCCTGCACAAGGAGGTGCTGTGGCGGCCGCCCGTGGAGACGGAACTCGGCCCGGCGCTCTCCCTCCACGACCTCGTCGGCACCCGGGTGCGGGACCTGGCCGACCGCGGACTCGCGCGCGACCTGGTCGACGTACACGCCGCCTCGGCCCGCTGGAGCCACCCCGAGCTCGAAGAACTCGGCCGCCGCCACGCCCCCGACACCTTCGACCTCACCGACCTCCACGCCCGGCTGACCGGCACGGACTGGCTCGACGACAGGGCGTTCACCGTGGCCGGCCTCGACGCCCCGGCCGTCGCCGGGCTGCGCCGCTGGGCCCAGGAGTGGGCCGACGACATCGCCGAACGCCTCATCGAGGGCGAGGCCCCGGACGAGGAGTGACACACACGCCCCGCACGTCGACAGACCGGTCGGTACCCTGACCCGATGGGGAACGGGGCAGCCGGACAGGTGGGGGTCGTCGCCGCGCTGGTGCGTGCGGCGTTCCTGGTCGACGGTGTGTACGCGGAGGCCAGCCGGGCGTACGGACTGACGCCGCAGCAGGGGCAGTTGCTGTGTGTGCTGATGTCCCGGCCGTACGGCATGAGCGAACTCGGCGAGACGCTGGGGCTGGCGAAGTCGGGACTGACCGGGCTGGTGGACCGGACGGTGCGGCGAGGGCTGGTACGCCGGGAGGCCGACCCGCGCGACGGACGGGCCGTGCGGGTGGGACTGACGGACCAAGGAGCCGCGCTGGCCGGGAAGTTCTACGCCGAGACCTGCCGTCGTATGGAGGCGCTGCCGTCCGGGCTGAGCGGCACCGAGCGGGACCGGCTGGCCCGTCTGCTGTCGAGGGTCGTCGTGGACAACGAGGTTCCCGAGGTGTTCGTGGAGACCGCGACCGTCTCCGCTTCCGGCGGCTCACCCTCCTGAGAGCCCGTCAGCGGCTCACCGCCCTCGGCTCCTCCCGCTTCGCCGCGCCCATCAGCAGCAGCGTCACCCCCGCGGACGCCACGGCCATCGCCCCCATCGCCACGGCGGGGGACGTCAGTTGGGCGACCGACCCCGCGAGCGCCGCCGCCACCCCCTGCATCGTGAGCATCCCCGCCGAGTGCAGACCCAGGGCATGCCCCGTGAGCCCGTCGGGGGTGAGGGCCACCAGTCGCTCCTGCTGCACGAGGCTCGCGCCGAACCCCACGGAGGCCAGCGCGACCGCGGCCGCCGCGAGCGGCAGCGCCGGACGCAGCAGGAACACCACGTACGGGGCCGCCAGGAGCAGCAGGAGCGGGAATCCCAGGCGGGAGCGCAGGCCGGATGGGAGCACGCGGCCCACCAGCACGTCCCCGGCGAGCATGCCCAGCGCGGCGCAGGCGAAGAGGGTGCCGGCGGAGTCGGGGGCGTAGGAGACGTAGAGGGATTCGCAGCCGACGACCAGGCCGTTGGGGATCCACAGGGCCAGATAGACCTGGCGGCGGGGCGGGGAGGACCAGAGCAGCGCGTTGGCGCGCCAAGTCGCCGCCACCGAGGGGCGGCCCGTCGTACGGGGCGGGCGGCGGGTCAGGCCGAGGCGGACGACGACGGCCGCCGCGCCGTACAGCCCGGCGGCGGCCAGCAGCGACAACCGCGGGGACAGCAGGGCCACGAGGGCGCCGCCGGCCGCGTAACCGGCGATCTGCATGACGCCGCTCATCATGTTGAACACCGAGCGGCCGAGCAGATAGCCGTCCTTGGAGAGGATCTCGTTGAGCAGGCCCCAGCGCACTCCCCCGCCCACCGACTCCACCAGCCCCTTGGCGAGGACGACCACGAAGAGCCCCCAAACGGGCATTGCGGGCAGGGCCAGGGCGGCGGTGGCCGCGGCGAAGAGCAGCGGCAGGGCCGTCAGGGCCGCGCGCGGGGGCAGCCGGTCGGCGGCGGAGAGCAGGAGGGTCGCGCCCAGCACCTGCACCAGCGAGGAGCCGAACATGCTCACCGCGGACAGCAGCGGTGAGCCGGTCGCCCGGTAGACCAGGGTGCCCAGGGCCAGCCCGCCCATGGTCTGGGCGACGGTCTGCGCCGACGCGGCCAGGAAGAACGGGGTGAACTCGGGCGTGCGGAACAGTTCGCGGTAGCTGCGCATGGGCGGAGTCTTCGACGCCCTCTGATCGCGTGGTTATTGTTTCGCGCGGACGCGAAACCTCGCGAAGAGGGGGTGGGCCATGGGCTGGTGGCAGATCAGCGCCGACACCCTGGCCGGGAGCCGGTTCGTGATCTCGCCGTTCGCCGAGGCCTTCGCGAGCCTGCGGCTGCTGCACGCGGCCGACGCGGCGCACCCCGGCGAGCGGCGGTGGCTCGACGCCCATTTGCCGGCCTACCGGCGGCGGCTGGCCCGGGACCCGGTGACCGCGCAGCTGATCCGCGCCGGGATCGGGCGGGAGTGGACGGCGGACTTCCTCTCCCCCGCCCCGCGTGACGGAGAGCCCTTCGAGCAGGAGGTCGCGCGGGTGCGGGCGGCCGACCCGGAAGCGGCCCGCGCCGACCTCACCGTCTCGCTGCGCGGCCCGGTCCCCGCGGTGCTGCACCGGGACGACCTCCCGGAGCGCGCCGCGGACCTGCTGACGTACGTCTGGACCACGGCGGTGCGGCCGTACTGGTCCCAGCGCCGGCACATCCTCGAAGCCGATGTGGTCGCACGCACCGCGCGGGTCAGCCGGGGCGGCTGGGCGAGCGCGCTGGACACACTGCGGCCGGGGACGCAGTGGCTCGGGGAGAACCGGCTCCAGGTGAACGCGCACGAATACCCGCCGCGCGAGCTGTCCGGCGCCGAGCTGGTGCTCGTGCCGATCACCACGCAGCGCATCGGCTGGGTGGCCTGGGGGGGCACGGACCGGTACGCGCTGGTCTACCCGTGCGCCGGGGCACTCGCCGACTCGGGCGGCAGGCCCGCGCCCGCGAGCCTCGGCGCGCTGCTCGGTACGGCTCGCGCCGGTGTGCTGGTCCGGCTCGGCTCGCCGCTGAGCACCAGCCAGCTGGTCGCCGTGACCGGGCAGGGGCTCGGCTCGGTCGGGCGGCACCTGCGAGTGCTGCTGGACGCCGGTCTGGTGGAGCGGCGGCGGGCGGGCAGGTCGGTGCTGTACTCGCGGACGGCGGCGGGGCAGGTTTTGGTGGAGGCCACCGAGGCCCGGAACTCACCGGAGCTAGGGTCTGAGGCATGACGACTACCAACGGTTCCTCTCCCCTCGACGTCGAGATCGGTGCGCTGCAGGGCGGTCCGGCCGACCTGTCCCAGTACGCGGGCAAGGCGGTGCTCGTGGTGAACGTCGCCTCCAAGTGCGGCCTGACCCCGCAGTACACGGGCCTCGAGAAGCTCCACGAGCAGTACGCCGCGCGCGGCTTCTCCGTCCTCGGCGTGCCCTGCAACCAGTTCCTCGGGCAGGAGCCCGGCAGCGCCGACGAGATCGCCGAGTTCTGCTCGGCGACGTACGGCGTGACGTTCCCGATGACCGAGAAGGTCGACGTGAACGGCGACGACCGGCATCCGCTGTACGACCGCCTGACCGGCTTCGCGGACGCCGAGGGGCACAGCGGGGACATCCGCTGGAACTTCGAGAAGTTCCTCATCGGCCGCGACGGCCGGGTCGTGGCCCGCTTCTCGCCGCAGACCGAGCCGGACTCGGCGGAGATCGTGACGGCGATCGAGGCCGAGCTGGCCTGACGTCCCGCTGCTTGACCTTGCCCCTGGGGCAGGCCCGAGTGTCCTCGTCGTCGGGCGGAAGAGCCGCCCGACGACGGAGGATGCCGTGGTGGACGGACCGAACCAGGACTTGCTCACCATCGGGGCGTTCGCCGCGCGCGCCCGCCTGTCGGCGAAGGCCCTGCGGTTGTACGACCGGCTGGGCCTGCTGGCCCCGGCGCATGTCGACGAGGCCACCGGTTACCGCTACTACCGGGCCGGGCAGGTCGAACGGGCCCGGCTGGTGGCCATGCTGCGGCAGCTGGACATGCCGCTCGCCCGGATCGCCGAGGTGGTCGAGGCGGGCGACGGGGCCGGGGCGGCCGAGCTGCTCGGCGCGTACTGGGCGGATGTCGAGGCGCGGGTGGCGGGGCAGCGGACGCTCGCCGAGTACCTCCGTGGACGGCTGTCGGGGAGGAGCTCCGAGATGTACGGGAAGTTCACGGTCGAGACGGTGGAGGCACCCCCGCAGGTGGTGATCTCCGAGAAGCGGCACACGCTCGCGGACGAGCTGCCGGCGTGGATCGGGGCGGCGCTGGGCCGGCTGGAGGAGGCGGCCCGGGAGTGCGGAGGCGTGGCCGGGGTGCCGTACGTCGCCTATCACGCGGAGGTGTCGATGGAGAGCGACGGCCCCGCGGAGGCGTGCGTGCCGGTGGCCGACGAGGCGGCGGCCCGGGCCTGGGCCGAGCGGCGGGGCCGGGCGGGGGAGACGGCGGTCAGGGTGGAACCGGCCCGGCGGCTGGCGTACACCAGGATCACCAAGGCGCAGGTGGCGCACCCGCAGATCCTGGCTGCTTTCGAGGCGGTGGAGGAGTGGATGGCGGCGCGGGGGCTGACGGCGACCGGCCCCTGCCGGGAGCTCTACTTCGCGGACTGGGCGGCGGCGGGACCTCAGGACCCGGTGTGTGACGTGGCGTTCCCGGTGAGCTGATCCCCCCCTCGGGCCCTGCTCAGGTCCCGCGGGCACCAGGGAGCCCTCTCGGCTAGGACGGCGATGCTGGTCGAGAGGGCTCTGTCGGTGGTGCGTGTGGTGCGGTCGAGCGCTGGGTCAGGCCTTGACCGAGTCCACGAAGGCGTTCCACGCGGCGGCGGGAAACGCCAGCTTGGGGCCCTCGGGGATCTTGGTGTCCCCGAGCTCCAGGGCCTCGTCGACGGTCGACCTGACCATCACGCACGCGCCGTTGTTGTTGGTGTAGGAGGACGTCGTCCACGTTTCCGTGGCGCCCAGACGAATTGCCATGTTCGCTCCGTTGCCAGTTGCGTTTACGCCAACCCGTGCTGGTGGTTGGCGTGATCGACGCTACTCGCCACCTTCATCGTTCGGAGCAGTCATTCACTCGACCGGATGGCATATTCCAGGGGAGACTTCCAGTCGGGCGTGTCAGGGGGTAGTATCCCGCGCTTCGCCCGACGGAAGGTCATCCTCCGGCGGTGGCTCAGCGCGCGTACTCCTTCGCCACGCGCTCGATGAGCTGCCGCGACTGGTCCACGTTCAGCGACTGGGCCCGCAGGTGCTCGTACATCACCGTGTACTTCTGCACGTCGAGCGGCTTCTCCAGGTACAGGTCGCTGGTGACGCCCTCGATGTAGACGACGCTGGAGTCGGCCGCGTCGGCGAACTCCAGGATCGAGTACTGGCCGTTGATGCCGGCGTGCGCGCCGACCTCGAACGGCAGGACCTGCACGGTGATGTGGGGCAGCTGCGACATCTCGACGAGGTGCTCCAGCTGCTCGCGCATCACCGGCCGGCTGCCGACGATCCGGTGCAGGGACGCCTCGTCCAGCACCACCCACAGCCGCAGCGGTTCCGTTTCGGCGGTGATCCGGCCCTGCCGGCGCAGCCGGACCTCGACGCGCTTGTCGTTGTCCGCCTCCGAGGCCTCGGGCGAACCGCCCCGGATGATGGCCTCGGCGTACGCACGGGTCTGCAACAGGCCGGTGATGATCTGGGGTTCGTAGACCCGGAGCGACTCGGCGTCCGTCTCCAGGCCGATGTAGACGCTGTAGGGGATGTCCCCGAAGGCGTGCCACCAGCCCTGCTGCCGGGAGTCCTTGGCCATCTGCATCAGCGAGTCGACGATCCGCTGGTCCTCGACCTCGTAGACCCCGCACAGGTCGCGCACGTCACGCTGGCTGATGCTGCGCCGCCCGTTCTCCAGGCGGCTGATCTTCGACTGCGACACCAGCAGCCGCTCGGCCACCTCTTCGGCCGTCATGCCCTTGAGCTCACGGAGCCTGCGGAGCTCCTGGCCCAGCCGGCGCCGCCTGACGGTGGGATTGACATTGGACGCCACGGGACGTGCACCTCCGGCTGCGTGCCTCTACTTTGCGTATCTGCTGTTGAGCAGACTGCCACCAAGGTGCTTACTACCGCTGGGAAACGGTGGATATGCGACGGGTACACGCCAGTTCGGACACGGCACGCCGAGCGGGGCGGAGAGAGTGTGCGCTCTCTTCGCCCCGCTCGGACAGCGGCTCCCGTGACCGGGTCGTGAGTCCCGTGGTGCGTGTGCCGGTCGTAGGTCGTACTGGTACCGGGTCGTGCCGGTGCGGCGCGGCTCAGTGGGCCACGGCGCGGGCCATGCTTCCGTGGCGCGGTTGCATCGGAACGCCGCGGGCGGGTTCCGGTGCGGGCCTGGCCGTACCGGCCGTCTGACGGCCGGACGGTGCCGGGCTGCGGCGCGGCTGGGCCGCGACGCCGTTCTGGACGTCCATCACCGCGTGCGCGACGAGACCGCCCATGGGGTCGTGCCTGATCAGGTCCCTGAGCCGGGAGCGAGAGGAGCGTCCCTCGTTGCCCGGGTACAGGTGCTTGCCGAGACCGACCGCGTGAGCGAGGGCCGCGAGTGCCGCGGTCCGCGGGTCCGGCGGTACGCCGGTGCGGATCGCGGAGTCCAGCCGGGCCCTGATCTCCCGGCTGATCTCGGTGTCCGTCGCCTGGTAGCGAGTCGTCGGCAGCACTCCGCACATCTGACCGGCCACGGCATGCACCATGCCGCACCGCTCCAGATGCGAGAGGTAAGTCTGGCGCAGCCCCAGTCGCGGCCCGCCAATCCAGTTCACTGCCCGCACGGGAGCGCCACGCCTTCGCAGCAACTCCAACGCGCAGTCCAACGTTGGATCTCCAGTCGGCCGTGGTGCCACCACGGCGATACGATCCCCGTCTGGGGCTATCCGTCCGGCCAGCGCCAGCTCCACTAGCTGTGCTCCGGCCAGACCGAGGTCGAGCGACTGCGGCTGTGCGGTGGTACCCGTGGTCGGGTCCAACGCCAGCAGCAGAAGCTCCTCCGGAAGTGTTCTGCGGCTCCTGCCCATCCATGCCTCCCCGCGTGGATGAAAGACAGGGTGACCCCTCTCACATTGGTCTGTCGAGGGTGCGTGACCGGTTCGTAGTGGAACCAGTAGGTATGTCGTTCTCGTCTACCGGATGGGTTTGGCCCGCACACAGGACACTGGTACATGGTTCGGACAGCGCCGGAGCGGTGTCACGGGCGGCGGTTCACGGTTCGGTACGCGCACGCGGGGCATGCGGCGCGAGGAGGAGGCATCGGTGGCGGGCGAGTCCCCCGACAGGTCGAAGCAGCGCGAGTCGTCGGCACGAGAGACGTCGGGGAGCGCGAGTCCGGTTCCGGAGGCCAGGAGTGAAGTCGCCGACCCGCGGCTCGCGGTGGCCCGGGACCCGGAGAGGTCCGCCGCGCGAGGCGGTGCCGATACGGCGACCCGCGTGCTGTCCACGCGGACGGCGGAGGAGCCGGAGAGCACGGGGCGCGCCGCGGGTGGCTCGGACACCGAGGACGATGCCGAGCGGATCGACGGCGACTCGGGCCCCGAGGCAGCCGAGAGCGACTCGGACGCCGAGGACGCGGCGGCTGACGCGGGGCAGGACACTTCCGGCTCCTCCGAGGGATCCAAGGGATCCAAGGGGTCCGAAGGGTCCGAGGGCACGGACGGGCGGCTGCGGGATGCCGTCGCCGCGTGGGTCGCGTCTGCGGACGAGGGTGAGCCTGCTGCCGCCGAGGGCGCGGAGAAGGGCGGGAAGGCCGACGCGGACGCCGACGCCGAGGACGACCGCGCGGACGGGCCCGCGGAGGCCGGCACGGACGAGGCTGAGCCCGAACGCGCGAACGAGCCCGCGGAGGCCGGCACGGACGCCGAGGGCGCCCAGGAAGCCGCAGAGACGGCATCCGAGGGCTCTGGGGCGGCTCACGATGACGCCGACGAGCCCGAGGCGGACCGTTCCGCCGGCGTCGAAGCCGACGCCGAGGACACGGCCGAGGCGAAGACTGAGGCCGAGGTCGAGGCGGACGAGCGGACCGACGCCGAGGACTCCGAGCCCTCGGAGCCCGCTGCCGACAACGACGTCAAGGGCTCGAAGGCCACCGACACCGAGGACGACGCCACCGGCTCCGACGCCACCGGCTCCGACTCCACGGACGACGCCGCCGAGAACAAGCCCGGCAAAGCCGACCACGTCACCGGCGAGTCGGACGACGACACCGACGGCTCACCCGCCGCACCCCCCGTCGACCAGCCCACCGCCGTTTTCAAGGTCGTACGGCCTCCGGTCGATCAGCCCACCACCATGCTGAAGCTCGGGGGCGCGGCCAGGGACCTCCCGAAGACGGACCTCCCGAAGACGGACGTCCCGAAGAAGGACGTCCCGGAGAAGGACGCCGAGCGGACCAGCAAGTTCGTCGCGCTCAAGCCGCTGGACGACCCGTCGGCCAGGAAGCCGGCCGCCCCGGCATCGGCCCCCGCATCGGCCCCGGCAGTCGCCCCGGCCGACGCCACCGCGCCCGTCCCCACCGTCGGCCCCGAGCGGACCACGCAGCAGCCGCTTCCGCCCAGGCCGCCGCTGGATCTGCTGGCCGAGCTGACGAACACCCCGCCGCCCCCGGAGACCCCGCTGCGGACGGCGGCCCGGCGGGTGAAGATCTGGACCCCGCTGGTGCTGCTGCTGGTGGTCGTCTTCGCGGTCGTGCAGAGCGTGCGCCCGCTCCCCTCGCCCACTCTGGAGCTCACCGCCGAGGACAGCTACACCTTCGAGGGCGGCAAGGTCGACATCCCCTGGCCCACCAAGGGCCAGGCCGCGCTGGACGTCCAGGGCATCGGCACGTTCGGGTCCTCCGGCGAGCAGAAGCCCGTCCCGATCGCGAGCGTCGCCAAGGTCATGACCGCCTACGTCATCCTGCGCGATCACCCGCTCAAGAGCGGCGCGGACGGCCCGAAGATCCTCATCGACCAGGCCGCCCAGGACCAGTCCGACGCCGGCCAGGAGTCCACCGTCGACGTCACCAAGGACGACCGGATCACCGAGCGGGAGGCCCTGGAGAGCATCCTGATCGCGTCCGCGAACAACGTGGCGCGACTGCTCGCCCGCTGGGACGCGGGGTCCGAGAAGGCGTTCGTTCGGAAGATGAACCAGGCCGCGGTGGACCTCGGTATGAAGAACACGACGTACACCGACCCGTCGGGCCTGAACAACACGACCGTCTCCACGGCCGTGGACCAGGTGAAGCTCGCCAAGGCCGCCATGCAGCAGCCGGTGTTCCGCGAGGTCGCGGCGATGATGTCGTACGTCGACTACAAGCAGAAGAAGCACGACAACTGGAACCGCCTGGTCGGTTACAACGACGTCACCGGCATCAAGACCGGCACCACCACCTCGGCGCTCGGCAACCTCGTCTTCGCGGCCAAGAAGGACGTGAACGGCGAGACCCGCCGGATCATCGGCGCGGTCGTGCGCCAGCCCGCGGGCGGCCCGGACAACACGATCCTGGGCGCCGCGCTGCACGAGGGCGACAAGCTGATCCGGGCGGCGCAGGGCGCATTGGAGTCGGCGACGATCCTGAAGAAGGGCGACGTCGTCGGGTACGCCGACGACGGTCTCGGCGGCCGTACGCCGGTCGCCGTCACCAAGGACGTCACGGCCGTCGGCTGGGCGGGCCTGTCCGTCAAGCTGACGTTCGCCGCGGACGACCTGCCGCACACGGCGAAAGCCGGTGCGAAGGTGGGCACGCTCACCGTCGGTGACGGCACCACCAGCGCCGTGAAGGTCCCGGTGGCCCTCCAGAAGGACCTGGTGGAGCCGGGCTTCGCGGCCAAGCTCACGCGCCTCGGCTGACCCGGGACGCGACCCGCACCACCGCACTCCGCCGGTAACGGCCCGTACGGGCGCCGCCCGGCGGGGTGCGTGCTAGCGTCCCGAACCGGGACAGGCCGAGAACAGAAGACGGGACACGGGGAGTGCCTTCGAGTGGCCACTGCGGAGCCGACACGCGCAGACGACACCGGACCGGGCTCGGTATCAGGTCCGCGAATACGCCTGCCCGAAGCACCGGAAGACAGCACGCCCGGGAGCGGCGCGCCTGAGGACGGCGGCTCGCGGTTCGAGTGGCCCGCCCCCGTACTGGCGCTGCGTGAGCGCATGCTGCGGCACCCGGTCCTGTCCGTCACGGGCCTGGCCGCGGCGCTGCACATCCTCTGGTTCTTCACGTTCGCGAACAGTGGTGGCGATCTGGCCGCGCAGGACGCGTGGGCCGAGTTCGTCGGCCGGCACCCGGACTCGGCGTACAACCTCGCCTGGTACGGCGGGATGCACCCCGTGTCGTACAGCATGGTGTCGCCGTATCTGATGTCGGTGCTCGGCGTGCGGACGACGATGATGATCGCGGGCACGGTCTCGGCCGGTCTGCTGACGCTGCTCCTCCTGCGCAGCCGCTCCGTCCTCAACCCGCTGTGGGCGTCGCTGGCCGGCGTGTTCGGGCTGTTCTGCAACGCGGTGTCCGGGCGGGTGACGTTCGGGCTGGGCATGATGTTCGCGCTCGGCGCTGTGGCCGTCGTGTTCTGCTGGCCGTACCGGTGGCGCTACAAGCGCTGGGCGAAGGCGCTGAGCGCGGCGCCGCTGGCCGCGCTGGCCACCATGTCGTCGCCGGTCGCGGGCCTGTTCGTGGGCCTGGTGGCGGTGGCGCTGTTCCTGCAGAAGCGGCGGCCGGGCGCGTGGGCGCTGGGCCTGGCGCCGAGCGCGGTGGTGGCGGTGTCGGCGTGGCTGTTCCCGTTCTCGGGCACGCAGCCGATGATGATCGGCTCGGTGCTGCTGCCGCTCGCGTTCTCGGTCCTCGCCTACGTGCTGGTCCCGCAGGAGTGGAAGACGGTCCGGCTCACGGCCGCGGTGTACGGCCTGGGGGTCGTGCTGGTGTGGCTGATCAGCTCCCAGATCGGTTCGAACATCACCCGGCTGGCGATGTTGTTCGCCGGGGTCGCGCTGGTCGCCGCACTGCCGTTCACGGTGCCGCGCAGCCGCAAGTGGTACGCGGCCGTCGTGGCGCTGTGCGGGTTCGGCGTGTGGATCGGCTTCAAGACGGTCGACGACGTCGTGCACACGGCCCCGGCGGCGTCCTGGTCGCGTGAGCTGGCGCCGCTCGTCAACGAGCTGCAGGAGGTCGGCGCGGAGAAGGGCCGGGTGGAAGTCGTCCCGGCCCGCTCCCACCGTGAGGCCTCCGCGCTCGCCCCGTACGTCAATCTGGCCCGCGGCTGGAACCGCCAGGCCGACATGGAGCGCAACCCCCTCTTCTACGACGACACCCTCAACTCGGCGAACTACCACGAGTGGCTGAAGCGCTGGGCGGTGCACTACGTCGTGCTGCCGAAGGGCGAGCCGGACGGCGACGGGGGGCAGCGGGAGCGGGCCCTGGTGCGGCGCGGGCTGCCGTATCTGACGCAGATCTGGGGTGACGCCACCTGGCAGCTGTTCAAGGTGAGCGACCCGACCCCGCTGGCCGAGCCGAACGCCGTGGTCGACCGGGCCGAGCAGGGCGAGATGGTCCTCCAGGTGAAGAAGGCGGGCCGGATCCTGGTGCGCATCCCGTACTCGCCGTGGCTGAGCATCGTCGACGCGGAGGGCAAGAGCCTGAAGCCGCCGCAGGAGACGGAGGAGTCCAGCAACCGTCCCGAGGGCGAGCCGAAGACGTACGTGAACGTCAACGGCTGCCTGACGGAGACGGAGGAGGACGCGCAGGGCGACAAGTGGACGGAGCTGCTGGCCCCGAAGGCCGGCACGTACCGTCTGGCGGCGCCGTACCAGCTCCCCCGGGGGACGCCGTGCCCGGAGGAGCTGCGCTGAGCCTCAGCGCAGCCGGTCCACGTACCGGTCCGTGCCCGGCACCGTCGGGATGAACGGGGCCACCAGTTCCACCCTGCCCAGACCCGATTCCGTCACCGCCGCGTCGAGGCCGGTGAAGCACGGGTTCCAGCACTCCCCCGGGTCGGTCTGGAGGAACCACAGGAGCGTCAGGCGGGTGTCGACGCCCTCGACCTGTTTCACGTAGGTCATGCGGTCGCCCGGGAGGGGCGTCGGGCTGAACACCGTCACCAGGGCGGCCGGGGAGCCCGCCAGGCGCTTGGGGAGGTGGCGCGTGCGCAGCCACTCCAGGAGCGGGGCGCGCTGCTCGGGGGTGTCCGCCTCGACGACCTGGAGGACCAGGCCCGCGTAGGGGTGGTCGAGGGCGTGGACGTCCCGGGGGCCGGCCGCCCCGTCGCGGTACACCGTCGTCTCGTGGTTCTGGAACGCCGTGAGGACGTGCGTGCGGTCGTGGTAGACGCGGGCGTCCCGGTTGAGGCGCTTGTTGACGGCGACGGTCCAGCGCATGTGGTCGTCGTAGCGGCCGTGGGTGATCCAGTACGTGGAGAGGTAGCAGCCGGCGGTGACGGGCTGGGCGATCGCCGACTTCTCGGGGTAGCGCAGGAGCTGGAGGTCGCGGGTGGCCACCCAGCGGCGGCCCGCCTGCATCCAGGGCATGGCCATCGCGCCGGCGTAGTAGTGGTCGTCCTCGTACCAGCGGTTGTACGCGTACTCGTGGCCGGGATGCGGTTCGACCATGGTGATGAGGGCGTGCCCGGGGTGGGTGCCGTAGGGGCCGACGGCGGCCAGTTCGGCGTACAGCTCGCTGCGGGTGTCCTCGCTCATGCCCTTCCCCTTCGTCGGAGGCCGGTTCATACTCTGACGCTCCGTCAGATAGAACGCCAGGGTCCGGGTCCGGGGAGGTCCTGCCATGTCACTGCTCGCGGGGAAGACGGTCGTCGTGTCGGGGGTCGGGGCCGGGCTCGGGCGGCAGGTCGCGGGGGCCGTCGTACGGGACGGCGGGCGTGCCGTGCTGGGGGCCCGTACGGAGGCGAGCCTGGCGAAGACGGCCGCCGACATCGACCCCGCCGGGGCGTGCACCGCGTACCGGGCCACGGACATCTCCGACGAGGCGCGGTGCGAGGCACTGGCGGAGCTGGCGCGGGAGCGGTTCGGCGGGATCGACGCGGTCGTGCACGTGGCCGCGCTGGACAGCTACTTCGGCGGGCTGGAGGACGCCGACTTCGAGTCCTGGCGGTCGGTGCTGGAGGTGAACCTGCTGGGCACTCTGCGGATGACGCGGGCCTGTCTGCCGTCGCTCAAACAGGGCGGCGGTTCCGTGGTGTTCGTCGGGACGCAGTCGGCGGTGGCGGCTCCGTCGCAGGTGCGGCAGGCGGCGTACGCGGCGTCGAAGGGGGCGCTGACGAGTGCGATGTACTCGCTCGCGCGCGAGCTCGGGCCCCATCGGATCCGGGTCAACACCGTGCTGCCCGGCTGGATGTGGGGGCCGCCGGTGCAGGCGTACGTGCGGTTCGCGGCCCGGTCGGAGGGTGTGTCGGAGGCGGCGGTGCTGGGCAGGCTGACGGACCGGACGGCGCTGCCGGAGCTGGCGACGGACGGGGACGTGGCGGACGCGGCGGTGTTCCTCGCGTCCGACCGGGCGCGGGCGATCACGGGGCAGTCGCTGTTGGTGAACGCGGGCGAACTGATGCGCTGAGGCGCATCCGGGGGCGGTTTTCGGCCACCCCTCCGACCACACCATCCCGTTCATGTACGTAAACTGAGGTCACCTCACCGAACTATTTTACGGTGTCTTGACCTTCCCCTTGCTTGCCGTGCGCACGTCACCGAACCCAGAGTTCACATGCCTGACCCTGGCGGCAGCACCGTGGAAGGGGATTCATGAACGGTCTCGACTGGGCCGTGCTCATCGGCTACTTCGCCGTGATGGTCGCGATCGGCGTCTGGTCGCACAAACGCGTCGACAACGTCAGCGACTTCTTCACCGCCGGCGGCAAGATGCCGTGGTGGCTCTCCGGCATCTCGCACCACATGTCGGGCTACAGCGCGGTGATGTTCACCGGGTACGCGGGCATCGCCTACACCTACGGCGTCACGTCCTTCGTCACCTGGTCCTTCCCCATCGCCCTGGGCATCGCCATCGGGTCGAAGCTGTTCGCCCCGCGCATCAACCGGCTGCGTTCCCGGCTCCATGTGGCCTCCCCGCTGGAGTACCTGAAGAACCGCTACGACCTCAAGACGCAGCAGGCGCTGGCCTGGTCGGGGATGCTGCTGAAGATCGTGGACGTGGGCGCGAAGTGGGCGGCGATCGCCACGCTGCTGTCCGTCTTCACGGGGATCAGCCTCAACCAGGGCATCCTCATCACCGGCAGCATCACGGCCATCTACTGCACGATCGGCGGCCTCTGGGCGGACGCGCTGACCGAACTCGGGCAGTTCATCATCCAGTTGCTGGCCGGCATCGCGATGTTCGTGGCGGTCTTCGTACGCCTCGACGACCACGGCGGCTTCTTCGGCGTCTGGAACTCGCCCGAGCTGCAGGGCCACGAGAAACCGCTGGTCGGGCCGTACGGCACGGTGTTCCTGCTCGCGTTCCTCTTCATCAAGCTCTTCGAGTACAACGGCGGCATGCTCAACCAGGCCCAGCGCTACATGGCCACGCCGAACGCCAAGGAGGCCGAGCGGTCGGCCCGCCTCTCGGCGATCCTCTGGCTGGTCTGGCCGCTGGTGCTGTTCTTCCCCATGTGGATGTCGCCGCTGCTGGTCGAGTCGCAGAAGCCGGACGGCTCGGACTCCTACGCCCTGATGACCGAACAGCTCCTGCCGCACGGCCTGCTGGGCCTGGTCATCGTCGGCTTCTTCTCGCACACGATGGCCATGTGCTCCTCCGACGCCAACGCCATCGCGGCGGTGTTCACCCGGGACTGCGCGCCGGTGATCTGGGCGAGGGCCCGGTCCTGGAACCAGAGCCAGGGCCTGCGGGTCGCCCGCATCGCGACGGTCGTCTTCCTCGGTCTGTCCATGGCGGCGGCGACGCAGGTCAACTCCCCCGCCTTCAAGGACATCATCACGGTCGTCATCAAATGGGTGGCCGGTCTGATGGGCCCGATGGCGATCCCGATGATGCTCGGCCTGCTGCGCGCGTTCCGCCGCTCCGGCCCGACGGCGGCCCTCGTCAGCTGGTCGATGGGCCTGCTCGCGTTCTGGCTGGTGAACTACCCGATCAACTGGAACGTCGAGGGCGGCGTGCCGCTCCAGTACCAGGTGTCGATCCCGCTGGCCGTCTCACTGATCCTCTACGTCCTGGTCGGCTACATCCGGCCGGAGGACACCCCGGAACGGCTGGCGATCATCGAGCGCATCAACACGGACGGGGACGGCACGACGGCGGCCACGATCCCGGTGCCGGCCGGCCCGGCGGACGAGGTGGTCCGGACGACCAGCAGGGAGTGACCCGCCGATGACGCTGCCGCCGGCTCGGGCCGTGTGGGGGCGGGTCACGCTCTCGGATAGCGGGCGAGCCACCCCGGTGACGACCCGCCGGGCCCGTGCAGGGCGGGCCCCTGGGTCATCTCCATGGCGAAGTCGTCGGCGAGCTCCAGGACGGTGGGTCGGCCCTCCAGCTCGGCCAGCCAGGCCGGGGGGAGGGCTGTTTCCCCGTGCAGGGCGCCGAGCAGGCCGCCGGTCAGCGCGCCGGTGGCGGCGGACGGGCCGTCGTGGTTCACGGCGAGACACAGCCCGTGCCGGACGTCGGCGGCGACGAGCGCGCAGTACACGGAGGCGCCGACCAGGCTCTCCGCCGTACCGGTCCCGCACAGCTCGGCCACCCGCTCCGGGCCGGGCATGCCCTGCCGCACGGCACCCAGCGCATGCTGCAACGCGTCCGACACCGGCTGGTGCCCCGGCCGGGCGGCCAGCAGCCCGAAGGTCCGCTGCACGGCCGCGTCGAGGCTCTCGCCCAGCGCCAGCGCATGCACGATCACGGCGTACGCGCCCGCCGCCAGGGCCGCCGTGGGATGGCCGTGGGTCTGCGCCGCGCACTCGACGGCGAGCTGGGCGACCAGCTGCGGCTCCCAGCCCACCAGCAGCCCGAAGGGGGCCGACCGGGCGGCGGCCTCGGGCCCGGCCTCACCGGGGTTCTTTGGCGCCTCCGGCGTCCCCATGGTCTCGTCGCCGAGCCCCAGCAGCAGCGCGCGGCTCGGGTCCCGCCGCGCGTACAGCCACTCCTCCCGCGCCAGCCACCCGTCCTCCTTGCGGCGTTCGTCGGGGCCCCAGTCACGCTGGGTGGCGGCCCAGCGCAGATACGCCCGGTGCAGATCGGTCGGCGGATGCCAGGCACCCGTGTCCCGTCTGACCTGGGCCCGGATCAGCCCGTCGACGGAGAACAGGGTGAGCTGGGTGAGGTGCGTGACGGCGCCGCGTCTGCCGAAGGCGGGGGCCAGGTCCACCAGGCCCTCCGCCCCGTGCGCCTCCCGTATCCCGTCGATGGTCAGCCGGTCGACCGGTGTCCCCAGCGCGTCCCCCACGGCGACGCCGAGCAGGGTCCCGCGCACCCGGCTGCGGAAGTCCTGCTGCTCTGTACGGCCCCAGACGGCGCCGGCAGTCGCACCCACCTTGACCTCCCAGGGACCGTCCACACGTACGACAGCTCAGCACTGTAATCGAACGGGAACGGCGGGTTCAGGGGGCGGAACGGTGCGGGGTGTGGCCAGGAGATCCCGGTCGGTGGCCTCAGGTCCGCGGCCAGGTGATCCCCGCGGCTCGCAGCATCTCGCCGTACTTCCGGTGGCGGCGCCGGGCGATGAGCAGACCGAGCGCCCACAGACCGGCGAAGAACAGCCAGACGGCGGCACAGACCAGAAGCGCCGGCCCGGAGAAGCCGGTCTGCGAGAGCGGGATCAGCAGCACCAGGGGGATGAGCAGGAGGGCGATCAGTCCCCGCCGCCGGTGGGTGCAGCTGTAGTCGACCATGATCCGGGCGTGCAGCAGATCGACGTCGCGCCGCGCCTCGGGCAGCGGACGCAGGCGATGCCCGCCGGGACGCATGCCGGGCAGCGGTCCGCCGTCCAGGGCGTCCGGATACCGGGCGGCGGTGCGGGCCGCCCGTTCCGCGGCGTCCGGCATGCGCCGGAAGGCGAAGTACGGGTTCGGACTGCCCTGGGGCGACAGGGGCGACAGCCCGTCGTAGCGGTAGCCGTACTGCTCGACGACGTAGGCGAAGGCGGCGAACTTGCGCCACGAGCGCTGCAGATGGCGGGCGTCATGCCGCTCGGCACCCCGCGCACCGTCCTGCAGCAGTGCCTTGAGCTGGGTCTGCACCAACATCTCGCCTCCTGCGTCGAGGGCGGGGCCGTTCCGGCCCGAGGCGACCTCGTGGACATGTAAGGGTGTGATGACGGCGATGGCGCCCCGGGCTCTTCGACGCCGAGGTCCGCCCGGATCACGACAGGCCGCGATCCCGCCCCTCCCCCGCCGCTCCCGGGTCGCGACCGCCGAGTTCTGCCCACAGCGTTTTCGCACCGGCCGGTGCCCGCGTCAGGCCCCAGTAGTCCGCGTACGCGTCGACGATGCGCAGGCCCCTGCCTCCCTCGGCGTCGTCCGCCACCGGCTCCGGGAGCCGTGGGATCCGGTCGCCCCGGGCGCCGGTGACCCCGGTACGGAGCGTGACGGTCCGGGCGCAGGGCGGGGCCGTACGGGTCGTACGCAAGGAGGGGAAGGCGTGGAGGACGAGGAAGCGGCGGCCGTGCTCAGGACGGTCGGCCGGCAGATCAAGATGCGGCGCGAGACAGCTGGGCTGAAGCAGGCGGAGTTCGGGTCGGCGACAGCGGAAACGACGGACCCGATTGCGTAGAGGTCGCCATATCCACGGCTCAGCCCGCCATCCTCCTCCGCGACTCCAAGAACAGGAACGACGCCCGGTTGGCGTTCACTTGCGACGCCTGGTCCGAGTTCGTGGAGTTCGCGGCGGGGCGTTGACCCTCAGTTCTGAACAAGGGGCGTTTCAGGGGTATCGGTCGGCTCGTCGGTCTCCTCGCGCTCCTTCTTCAGGGCGAGTTCCCGCGCGAGCTTCTCCGAATACAGCCTCATTTCCGCTTCTTTGCGCTCGTCGAACACGGACTCCTCCTTTGTACACAGGGATGTTGGCGGGTGGGTACTACCAGGGGGAAATGGAGGGACCGGTCAGGCGAACAAGACGCGCTGGAACCGGGAACCGCTGTGGCCCGGGAGCGCATGTGCCGACTGGTGACGGGATTCATCAGGGATCGTCCGCCGCACCATCGCACACCTCCCAGAAGACAACTCGACCGAACCACAGACCTCTTGCTTCGGATATTACCCGGCGGGTCGGCATTGCGAAACGGCCCGATTACGTTCGCACACAGGTAATTCGCCTGCCGTTCACCCGGCGAGAAGCGGAGCCAGTACCGCGCGGTCGGTATCAGGAAGCCGTCCCAGCATCTCGGAATTCAGTTCCCTGACACGCTCCACATCCGCACGGGCCTCTTCCCATCGCCCCGTCACGGCGTGCAGCACAGCCCGGCGGCACAGTGCCCAGACGTATCCCGGACGCATTCCCACCGCCCGGCTCAGGTCCGCCAGGGCCTCCGCGTGGCGGCCCAGTCGAGCCAGGGACTCCCCCCGGCTCGCGTACGCGGACACGTATGCGGGGTCCAGAGCGATCGCGATGTCCAGGTCGGCCACCGCCTCCTCGTCCCGGCCCGCGGTCCGGAGAGCGTCGCCCCGTTCGCAGCGGCTCCAGGGCCAGTCCGGGTTCAGTGAAACCGCGTGGTCGAGGTCGGCCAACTGGCGATCGGGCTGGCCCAGTACCCGCCACACCCGGGCCCTGCGGGTGAGCGCCCACGGATAGTCCGGTTCGAGTTCCAGGGCCTGGGTCAGGTCGGCCAGCGCCGCCTCGGGATCGCCTCTGTTGAAACGGATCGCTCCGCGTGACGCCCACGCGATGTGCGTCCCGGGGTCGAGCCGGATCGCTTCGTCGAGGTCCCGCAGAGCCTCGTCGTAGCGGTCCTCGATGCGCAGGTAGTCGCCGCGGATCGCGCGGCCCCGCGCGTCCTCGGGGTGCAGTGACAACGCCTCGTCGAGGTCCGTCAACGCACCCTCGTAGTCCCCCAGTTCGCCCTTGGTCATGGCGCGGCTGCGATACGCGTGGGCGAGACCGGGGTCCAGCGCCAGCGCCCTGTCGTACTCGGCGAGCGCCTCCTCGTGCGCGCCGCCGTGCCGCAGGGCGCTGCCTCGGGCCGTATGCGCCAGGGCACGGGTCCTGGGGTCGAAGCCCGCACGTCGCAGGAGCAGTGCCAGGGCCGTCGTGACGCCGCCGTCGGCGAGGGCCGCGGTGAGGTCGCTGCCCCAGTCGGCCGCCCCCTCGGCCTCCGCGTCGCGGCCGGCGTCCGTCAGGGCCTGTGCCCACTGCCGGGCCGTCACCTCGTCGACGGCGCATGCCCGTACGCAGTCCCGCAGTGCGGCCGGGACCGCCTCCCTGTCGCCCGTGCAGAGCAGGTGGTACGTCTCGGCCAGGCGCAGGTCCCGCCAGGTCCCGTCCGCCCAGGGATCGGCAGCGGCCTGTTCGGCCTCCTCCCGCCAGCCCCCGAACACCTGCGCCAGTCCCCGGTGCCGCGCCGCCCATCCGCGCGGGGAGCGGCGCCGCTCCGCCCGCAGCATCGGCGCCCGTACGACATCGTGGTAGCGCCACCGTTCGCCGTCCCGGTCGGCTACGAACGGCAGCGACCGCAGCCAGTCGTAGACCGTGTCAGCGTCCTCGTCCGGGCAGTTGGCCACCGCCCGGAACACGTCCCCGTCCAGCCACCTCGGGAGGGCACAGGAGAGCGCGGCGGCTCGGCGCACCGGGTCGCGCTCCCACTTCAGGAATCGCTCCACCGCCGTCGCGCTCGGGTCGCCCACGTCGCCGGGGTCGGTGGGGCGGGACTCGGCGAGGGTGGAGACCAAGACGGGGAGGCCACCGCTCAGGCGCAGGACCTCGGACACGACCGGTTCGGCGGTCACGCCCTTGGCGGCCAGCAAGCCGCGTGCCTCCGGCTCCGTGAAGGGGGCCAGGGGCATGACGGCCACGAAGTCCGCCAAGCCGCCCCAGCGGGACCGCTCCAGAGATGTCTGGCCCGCCGTGACCACCACCGTCGTGGCGGGCATGGCGCCGTGGCGGTCGGTCGTCATCGTCTCGTGCAGCCAGGCGTCCAGGTACGCGCCCGTCCGCTCGTACGTGTCCAGGAAAAGGGCGATCCACGGGGCCGGGGCTTCCATCAGCTCGCGCAGGAGCACCGGTGTGAGCACCCGTTCGGGGGCGAGGACCAGTTGCAGGTCCTCGTGGCTGCGGAAGCGAGCGGCCAGTCCGGCGCGCAGTCGGTCCGCCGAGCGCGCGAGTTGGTCCTCGTCCAGCATCCCCGCCAGCGGGCCGACCACCGGCACCATCCCGGCGGCCACCATCCCGGCCCGTGCCGCCACCCGCCCGCCGGCCGACGGTCCGGTGGCCTCCGACTCCGTGTCCAGCGCCGTCAGCGCAGCCAGCTCCGCCTCCTGCCGGCGTTCGCGGTGGGCGGCGAGCAGCCGGTCGAGCTCCTTCAACCGCGCTCCCTGGGAGGCGAACTGACGACTGATCTCCGCCATCGTTTCCGGCACGCTGCCCGTGCTGTCGTCGACGTACGCCGTCAACGCGCCCTGTTCACGGGCGATCTGCTCGAACTCCCGCAGCAGGAACGTCTTTCCGACGCCGGCGTTGCCCTGCACGTGGAAGCGGAAGCGGTGGCGTTCGTCGTGCGGGGCGGTGTCGAAGTTCAGCCGGAACAGGGCCCGTTCGGCGCCCCGGCCGACGAATCCGGCCCGGGTGCGCTGCCGGATCAGCTCCTGCATCGACGGTCGCGCCTGGGCCATCCGTACGTCCCCTCGTCTCACGCGGTCGGCTTCGGGCTCATTCTGTCGCGTCCGCCCCGGCCGCTGGGGAGAATGATCGGCATGGCCACCTCCACACCACGCGGCACACTGTCGCTCGCCGCCACCCTGCTCACCGCCTCCGTCGCCCTCTACATGGCGCTCGTCGCGTTCGGGAACATCACCGACTTCGGGACCAACCAGCAGTTCGTCCGGCACGTGCTGGCCATGGACACCACGTTCAAGGACGAGGACCTGATGTGGCGGGCCGTCACGAGCCGGGGGCTGCAGGACGCCGCCTACGTCGCGATCATCGTCTGGGAGACCGTCGCCGCGCTGGTCCTCATATACGGGAGCTGGCTGTGGGCCAGACGCGAAGACCCGCGCGCCCGGCGGATGTCCACGTACGGGCTGCTGATGGTGATGCTGCTGTTCGGGGCCGGGTTCATCGGCATCGGCGGCGAGTGGTTCTCGATGTGGCAGTCGGAGGACTGGAACGGGCTGGACGCCGCGACGCGCGTCTTCCTGTTCAGCGGGGTCGTGCTGATCGTCAACCAGCTGCCGGCCCCGCGGGCTCAGACGCCCGCCTCCTGAGCGCTGCCCTCCTGAGCGCTGCCGCTACTTGACCACGGTCACGGTCGTGCCGACCGTGCCGAACGCCCACAGTGCCGTGCCGTCCGCCTTCCGCATCCTGACTCCGCCCGTCTTGGTGCCGGAGGCGGCGGGCGGCGGCGAGGCCCCGTCGACCGCGTTGGAGAAGGCGACGGACACCCCGTCCTTCGCGGCGAAGTACATGATGTGCTCGATCTGGACGCCGTCCGAGCCGGTCGTGGCCGCGTTGCGCGACGACACGGTGTAGGTGCCCGGGTCGGGGCTGACCGAGCCCGGCCAGACGGTGAACGTGCGGCGGGTCGCCTCGCTCGCGTCGACCAGCCACACCCGCTTCTCGCCGAGGGAGTAGACGACGCGCCGGCCGGTGCCGGAGCCGTCGGGCACCCGCGCCGGGGCCGACGCCGTGGGGGTGGGCTGCGCCGAGGCCGTGCCGCTCGGCTTGGCCGACGTCGCGGTGGGGTGGGAGCCCCGGTCCGCCTGTACGCCCAGGACCGTCACCGCGGCTATCGCTCCCACGGTCAGCCCGGTCACCCAGGCCCACGAAGGAAGTCGGGCAGGCACCGGCACGCATCTCCTCAGTCACGGGACCCCGCACCGAAACGGGGTTCCGATCATCGTACTGCGCACGCGCAGCCCCTCGGCTCCCTCAGGGGGTGTGCCGGGCGGTCTTGCGGACCGGGACCGGGCCCGTGCCGGCGCCGCGGGCGGCGTAGCGCGGGGTGCGCACCGGGGCCGGGTAGGAGAGGTGCACCAGGCGGGTCTGCTCCTGGCGCATGTGCATGAGCGATTCGAGGATGTAGCCCACGAGCAGCACGAGCGCGGCGATGGTCATGATCGCGGCGGCGAGGATCGCCGTGGGGACCCGCGGCACGGTGCCCGTCTCGACGAAGTCGGCGATGACGGGGATGCCGAGGACGAGGGAGACCAGGGCGAGGACGCCCGCGATCACGGTGTGGACCAGCGAGGGGCGTTCGCGCCGCGCCAGGTCGAGGATGACCCGCAGGATGCGCCAGCCGTCCCGGTAGGTGCGCAGCTTGCTCTCGCCGCCGGCGGGCCGGACCCGGTAGTCCGTCAGGACCTCCGCGGTGGGCAGCCGCAGGTGCAGCGCGTGGATGGTCATCTCGGTCTCGGTCTCGAACTCGCGGGCGAGCGCCGGGAAGGACTTCACGAAGCGCCGCGAGAAGACCCGGTAGCCGCTGAGCATGTCGGTCACGTCGTTGCCGAACAGGGACCGCACCGCCCCGGTGAGCACTTTGTTCCCGACGGCGTGCCCGGCCCGGTAGGCCCCGTCGACCGTCACCCGGCGGGCGCCGACGACCTGGTCGTACGGTCCCTCGAAGAGCAGGTCCACCAGGTCGCGGGCGCGGGAGGCGTCGTAGGTGTCGTCGCCGTCGATGATGAGCAGCGCGTCGGCGTCGACGTCGGCGAAGGCGCGGCGGATGACGTTGCCCTTGCCCTTGCGGGTCTCTTGCCGGACGATCGCCCCGGCCTCCCGGGCGACCTCGACGGTGCGGTCGGTGGAGGCGTTGTCGTACACGTAGACGACGGCCTCGGGGAGGGCCGCGCGCAGGTCGCGCACCACCTTGCCGACGGCCGCCTCCTCGTTGTGGCACGGCACGACACACGCGATCGTCGGTTCCACGACCACTCCTCACTCGGCTCACCCGACCGGTTCCTCACACGGCCGACACCTCAACCGTCAGCACCTCGTACAGTCAGCACCTCACACATCAGCACCTCATACAGTTGGACATAATGCGATATGAGCGCGCCTGACCGGATGGGTCACGCCGGGTCGTTAGGCTCGCCGTGTGCCGGTCCTCGACTCTGTGACGCTGCGTGCGCGTGACGCCATCAAGGGCATCTGGCGCGAGGCCGCCAAGTTCGGTGTCGTCGGGGCCCTGGCCTTCGTCGTCGACAACGGTGGCTACAACCTGCTCGTCTTCGGTCTGCCCGGCGGCGCGGCGGGCGGGGTGATGCGGACGGCTCCCGTACAGGCGTCCGTCATCGCGACGGCCGCCGCCGCGCTTTTCAGCTGGGTCGGAAACCGCTACTGGACCTACCGCGGCCGGCACCGCGACAAGGTGACCCACGAACTCGCGCTGTTCCTCGTGGCGAACGGGGTCGGGCTCGCCATCACCGCGGGCACGGTCTTCGCCTCCCGGCACCTGCTCGGACTGGACTCGGCGCTCAGCGACAACACCGCCCGCATCTTCGGCTGGATCCTCGCGACCCTGTTCCGCTTCTACGCCTACCGGCGCTACGT
Source organism: Streptomyces qaidamensis (assembly GCF_001611795.1). Classification (NCBI taxonomy): domain Bacteria; kingdom Bacillati; phylum Actinomycetota; class Actinomycetes; order Kitasatosporales; family Streptomycetaceae; genus Streptomyces; species Streptomyces qaidamensis. The sequence continues at coordinate 3,960,381 of NZ_CP015098.1, forward strand.
CTTCGTCGCATCCTGAGCCGCTAACATCCGGCATATGGGACAAAAGCCACTGGTGGCGCGTACGCAGCGCTGGGTCTGGGGTCTGGCCGCCATCGCCGCGCTCTGCTGCCTGGCCACGGTCCTCGTCTTCTCCCCCGGGTTCCTCAGTCCCGACAGCCTCGACCAGCTCCGGCAGGCCCAGGGCAAGGCCCCCCTGACCGACTGGCATCCGCCGGTGCTGAGCCTGGTGTGGCGGGCACTCATCGCCATGACCGGGTCGATCGCGTCGATGCTCGTCCTCCAGTCGGCCGTCCTCTGGGGGGCGCTGTGGGTGCTGGCCCGGTGCGTGTGGGAGCTGACCCGGAGCCGGGGCGGGTCACTCGCCGTGCTCGGCGTGGGCCTCGCGCCCTTCGTGCTGAACTTCGCCGGGGTGGTGTGGAAGGACGTGCACGCGGCGTTCGCGCTGCTCGCCGCCTGCGCGGTCGCCTTCACCGGGCTGCGGCTGCGGGACAGCGCGCCTCGCCCGGCCCTGCGCTGGGGCCTGCTCTGGCTGGGCGTGCTGTTCCTCGCCTACGCGATCCTGGTGCGCAAGAACGCCGTCGTGGCCGCGATCCCCGTCTTCGTCATGCTGGTCCTCGCCCTGTGGGGCAGGCCCGGACGCCGCACGTGGGTGACGTGCACGGCGGCCCTCGTGGCCGGGCTCGCCGTGCCCGCCGCCGCCATCTCCCTGTTCGCCGCGCCGCTCCAGACCAAACAGGGCGCCCAGATCATGCTCGACGACCTCGTGCACGTGCTGAGCGTTCAGGAGCTGCGGTCGGCCGATGTGCCGCCCGCCCTGCGGGACCGGCTCGTGGCCTCGGCACGGGAGTGCGAGCGGGTCGGCGCCCTCTCGGACGCCTACTGGGCCTGCTACCAGCGCCCGGCCGACGGGCTGCGCGGCGACTCCGGCGCGATCACATCGCTGTGGCTGCGCGAGATGGGCGGGCATGTGCCGGGCTATCTCCAGTACCGCCTGCTGCTCTTCACGACCCTGCTGTTCGAGACCGACTACGCGTACAAGGCGGGGATCACCCGCAACGACCTGGGCGTCGAGGTGGCGCACCCCCGGCTGGAGGACGCGCTCGGCACATACGTCAAGGGCATGATCGAGGACGTGCCCTGGCTGTTCCGCGGCTGGTTCTGGCTCACGGTCGCCCTCGTGCTCGCCATCCGGCCCGGCAAGGGCGTCTTCGCGATGCCGGTCCGGGCGCTGGGCATCAGCTCGGCGGCCTACATCCTCGGCTATCTGCCGATCATGCCCGCGACGGACTTCCGCTACGTCTACTGGCCCGCGCTCGCCTGCACCCTCGGCCTGCTGCTGCTCTGGCCGGGCCGCGGCAGGACCGCACCGCCTCCTGCGGCCCCCGGCGCCACGGCCGGCCGCACCCTGCCGGTGCATCAGCCGGCGGACGCCGGGGGGCAGTGACCGTCAGTCCAACACCGGCAGCAGCTCCGGCAGATGCCCGTCCGACGCGGCCGCCGCCCGCTGCCGCTCCTCGGAGACCTCCCCGTACAGGGTGGTGCGGGCCCTGGCCGGACGGCCCGCGGCGTCCGCCACCGCGATGAGGTCCTTCACCGACTTGTACGACCCGTACGACGAGCCCGCCATGCGGGAGATGGTCTCCTCCATCAGCGTCCCGCCGAGGTCGTTCGCGCCGGAGCGGAGCATCTCGGCCGCGCCCTCCGTGCCCAGCTTCACCCAGCTGGTCTGGATGTTGGGGATGTACGGGTGCAGCAGCAGCCGGGCCATGGCCGTGACCGCCCGGTTGTCGCGCATGGTCGGGCCCGGGCGGGCGATCCCCGCCAGGTAGACCGGCGCGTTGGTGTGCACGAACGGCAGCGTCACGAACTCGGTGAAGCCGCCCGTGCGCTGCTGGATGCCCGCGAGGGTGCGCAGGTGCCCGAGCCAGTGCCGGGGCTGGTCGACATGGCCGTACATCATCGTCGAGGAGGACCGGATGCCCAGCTCGTGGGCCGTCGTCACGACGTCGATCCAGTCGGCCGCGGGCAGCTTGCCCTTGGTGAGGATCCAGCGGACCTCGTCGTCGAGGATCTCGGCGGCCGTCCCGGGGATGGTGTCCAGGCCGGCCTCCCTGGCGGCGGTCAGCCACTCGCGGATCGACATGCCGGTGCGGGTCGCGCCGTTGACGACCTCCATCGGCGAGAAGGCGTGCACATGCATGCCCGGGACGCGTTCCTTCACGGCCCGCGCGATGTCGAAGTACGCCGTGCCCGGCAGGTCCGGGTGGATGCCGCCCTGCATGCACACCTCCACCGCGCCCACCTCCCAGGCCTGCTGGGCCCGGTCGGCGACCTGGTCCAGGGAGAGGGTGTAGGCGTCGGCGTCCGTGCGGCGCTGGGCGAAGGCGCAGAAGCGGCAGCCGGTGTAGCAGACGTTGGTGAAGTTGATGTTCCGCGTGACGATGTAGGTGACGTCGTCGCCGACGGCCGACTTCCGTACGTCGTCGGCGACCCGGGCGAGCGCGTCCAGCGCCGGGCCGTCCGCGTGCAGCAGGGCCAGCGCCTCGTCGTCGGTGAGCCTCGTCGGGTCGTCGGCCGCCGTGCGCAGGGCCTGCCGTACGTCGGTGTCGATGCGCTCGGGTGCCATGCCCGGGGCGGCGGCCTCGCGCAGGGCGCCCCAGTCGCCGTACACCTCGTCGAAGTCGTCCCGGCGGTCGGAGCTGCGGCCGTCCGTGTCGATGGAGGTGTGCAGGTCGGTACGGCCCGACGCGACGAAGACCTCCTCCGGCTCCTGCCAGGGCAGGCCCTGCGGGAGGGCCTCGGGGCGCGCCAGGCCGGTCTCCGGGTCGGCCAGGGCGGCCACGTGCGGGCGCAGCCGCGGATCCAGCCACGGCTCGCCGCGGCGCACGAACTCCGGGTAGACGCAGAGGCGTTCGCGCAGCTCGAACCCGGCGGCCCGGGACTTCTCGGCGAGTTGCTCGATCTGCGGCCAGGGGCGCTCGGGGTTGACGTGGTCGATGGTGAGCGGGGAGACCCCGCCCCAGTCGTCGATGCCGGCGCCGATCAGCCGCTCGTACTCGTCGTCGACGAGGTTGGGCGGGGCCTGGATGTTGCCGCTCGGGCCCATGAGGAGCCGGGCCACGGCGACCGTGGCGACCAGTTCGTCCAGTTCGGCGTCGGGCATGCCGCGCATCGCGGTGTCCGGCTTGGCCCGGAAGTTCTGGATGATCAGCTCTTGGATGCCGTGGTAGGCCCGCGACACCTTCCGCAGCGCGAACAGCGACTCGGCGCGCTCCTCGTAGGTCTCGCCGATGCCTATCAGGACCCCGGAGGTGAAGGGCACGGACGAACGCCCGGCGTCCTCCAGGACCCGCAGCCGGACGGCGGGCTCCTTGTCGGGAGAGCCGTGGTGGGGGCCGCCCGGCTCCGACCAGAGGCGGGTCGCGGTGGTCTCCAGCATCATGCCCATGCTGGGCGCGACGGGCTTGAGGCGCTGGAAGTCCGTCCAGCTCATGACGCCCGGGTTGAGGTGCGGGAGCAGGCCCGTCTCCTCCAGGATGCGGACGGAGATGGCACGGACGTAGGCGAGGGTGTCGTCGTAGCCGTGCGCGTCGAGCCACTCGCGCGCCTCCGGCCAGCGCTCCTCCGGCTTGTCGCCGAGGGTGATGAGGGCTTCCTTGCAGCCGAGGGCGGCGCCCTTGCGGGCGATGTCCAGCACTTCGTCCGGCGACATGAACATCCCGTGCCCGTCCCGGCGCAGCTTGCCGGGGACGGTGACGAACGTGCAGTAGTGGCACTTGTCGCGGCACAGCCGGGTCAGCGGGATGAAGACGGACTTGGAGTACGTGATGACGCCCGGCCGCCCGGCCGCCGCCAGGCCCGCGTCCCGCACCCGGGCGGCCGAGGCCGACAGATCCTCCAGCTGCTCACCCCGGGCCTGGAGCAGCACCGCCGCCTCGGCGACGTCGAGCGAGACGCCGTCCCTGGCCCGTTTCAGGGCGCGACGCATGGAGTTCTCGGTTGGTCCGGTTCCGGAGGTCGCGGAAGTCGTCATCCTTCGAGCATACGAGTGCGCTGATCAGCCGAGCAGCGGCGCCTGCGTCTCCGAGCGTTCAGCTCGGACGTGCGGGTTCGTCGGCGGGTGCGGGTAGTACGTGGTTTCTCGCGCAGTTCCCCGCGCCCCTGAGGGCGCGGGGCGCAGCCCGGCTTCAGGGGCGCGGGGAACTGCGCGATCGACCACGACGAATCCGCACCCGTCCGCACACCCCGCCCGGCGGACGAGCCGCCGACTACGCCAACAACACCCCGTACTGGTCCAGCGTCTTCAGCACCTCCGCCTCCCCCGCCGGAGGCAGCTGCGCCACGACCTCCTCGATGCCGAGGTCGGCGTAGTGGGCGAGCTTGCCCGGGGTCGGGTGGACGGCGTAGGGGACGACCTGGAGGGCCTCGGGGTCACGGCCGGCGTCGGCCCAGGCGGCGCGCAGGACCGGCAGCGCCTCGCCGAGGCCACGGCCGCCGATCGGCAGCCAGCCGTCGGCGTACTCGCTGATGTGGGAGAACAGCTTGGGCCCGGCGGCCCCGCCGACGAGCGTGCGCGGGCCCACGACCGGTCCGCGCGGCTTCTGCACGGGCTTCGGGTACGCGTGACTGGCCCGGACGCCGCCGAACTCCCCCTCGTAGGCGACCGGTTCCGCCGACCACAGGGCGCGCATCAGCGCCATCCGGTCCCGGACCAGCTCGCGCCGGCTGCTCCACCGCACGCCGTGGTCGGCGGCCTCCTCGACGTTCCAGCCGAAGCCGAGCCCGAGCGTGAACCGGCCACCGGAGAGATGGTCGAGGGTCGCGACCTGCTTGGCCAGGTCGATCGGGTCGTGCTGGGCGACGAGCGTGATGCCCGTGCCGAGCCCGAGCCGCTCGGTGACGGCGGCGGCCTGGCCGAGGGCCACGAACGGGTCGAGGGTGCGGCCGTACTCGGGCGGCAGCTCACCGCCCGCCGGGTACGGCGTGGTCCGCTCCACGGGGATGTGGGTGTGCTCGGGCAGGTACAACCCGGCGAATCCGCGGTCCTCCAGCTCCCGGGCGAGCCGGGTCGGAGTGATCGTCTCGTCGGTGAGGAAGATCGTCACGGCGATGCGCATGACCTCTCTCTACCCGAGGGCGGCCCGACTGTCCATACCGACCGGTCGGACTATCCACTGTTCGTCGTCCGGTTCCCCTCCCTTGCGCGCACATTCACGACTCCATACAAGGGTTGCACGCACCACCCCCGCACCACCCACGCCACGTCACCGACGACACCTGGGGAGCAGCAGCATGTGCGAGGACAACCACGGCGGGCCCGGCCGGCGCGCCCTGTTCGTGACGGGAGCGGCAGCCGCGCTTACTTTGGGAAGCGTGAGCTTCGCTGCAGCGGACGACGGGGACCGGGAGAGCAGGACCGTGCGCGGCACGCTGCCGCCCGGCTCCCCGGACTTCGTGTACGTGCCCGTCGAGGTCCCGGCCGGTGTCCGGGAGCTGAAGGTCGCCTACACCTACGACCGGCCGTCCGTCCCGGCCGGCACCCTGGGCAACGCCCTCGACATCGGCGTCTTCGACGACCGCGGCACCGAACTGGGCGGCCGGGGCTTCCGCGGCTGGTCGGGCGGGGCGCGTACGGAGTTCTTCCTCCGCGCGGACGACGCGACGCCCGGCTACCTTCCCGGCCCGGTGCGCGAGGGCACCTGGCACATCGCGCTCGGCCCGTACACGGTCGCCCCGCAGGGCCTGTCGTACGAGATCACGATCACGCTGACGTACGGGGCGGCGGGCGAGGCCGTGCAGCCGGTGTACCCGCCGGAGCGGGCCAGGGGGCGGGGGCGGGCCTGGTACCGGGGCGACTGCCATCTGCACTCCTGGCACTCCGACGGCCGCCGCACCCCCGCCGAGATCGGGGAACTGGCCCGGGCGGCGGGCCTGGACTTCATCAACTCCTCCGAGCACAACACGCACGCGGCGCACGCGCACTGGGCGGACGTGGCCGGGGACGACCTGCTCGTCATGCTGGGCGAGGAGGTCACCACCCGCAACGGGCACGTGGTCGCGCTCGGCACCGACCCGGGCACCTTCGTCGACTGGCGCTACCGGGCCCGTGACAACCGTTTCGGCCGGTTCGCCCGGCAGATCCGCCGCGCCGGCGGCCTGGTCGTACCGGCCCACCCGCACGCCACCTGCATCGGCTGCAACTGGAAGTTCGGCTTCGGCGAGGCGGACGCGGTGGAGGTGTGGAACGGCCCCTGCACACCCGACGACGAGGTGGCACTGGCCGACTGGGACAGCATGCTGGTGGCGTCCGTACGGGACGGGCGGGACTGGATCCCGGCCATGGGCAGCAGTGACGCGCACCGCTCCCCGGACGCGGTGGGCAGCCCCCAGACGGTCGTCCTCGCCGACGACCTGACCCGAGAGGCCATCCAGGAGGGCATCCGGGCGGGGCGCTCCTACGTCGCCGAGTCCGCGCGAGTCGCTTTGTCGTTGCGGGCGTCCGGCGGACGCGGCGAGCACGCGGGCATCGGCGAGCGGCTCACGGTCGGCCGCGACACCCCGGTCACCGTCCGCCTGGAGGTCACCGGCGCCCCGCGCTGCACGGTCCGCCTCGTCACCGACCAGGGCGTCGTCCACACCGGCGCCCCGCTGCCGGTGGCCGGCTCGGGCGTGGTCGAGTGGCGCACGACGCCGTCGTACGCGGCGTACGTACGGGCCGAACTGCGGCACGAGGCGGCGGCGGGACCGCTCCCCGGCCCGCTGGCGGCGTTCACCAACCCGATCTTTCTCGGACGTCAGTGAGATCGAGTGTCGGACCCCCTTGTGTGGATCACGGCGTAGGAGTGCGCCCGGTTTCGCGGAGCAGTGCCGTCAGCTGACCGAGGCCGGCAGGCAAACGAGTGGCTGGGCTCGGGGAACGCGGACGTGCAGCAGCAGGCACTGAAGGACTTCGCCAAGGCCGAGAACGCCAGGTTCACGTCCGGGTTCGGTGAGCCGGCCTGGCGCAGGAAGTACCGGCACGAGGGCGCTGACTTCGAGTGCGTATCCTGCGGCTTCACCTGCAACGCGGACAACAACGCAGCAACCAACGTCGCGGCAGGACAGGGCGGGATCCCCCGCCCCCGGTGCTCAGCCGGTGCCGGAGGGGCGACAGCGGCCACCAGCCGTTCGAGCGCCCGTGAACCTCAACCCGACTGGGCTGGAATCCCCCGCTTTCAGAAAGGGGAGGATGTCAAAGGTTCCAGGTCACGATCCGCATGCACAGCACCCGTTCCCGTCCCGCCGTGTCAGGGGATCATTGAGGCAGCAGCCATTGCCGTGAGAACTTCGCGCGAAGGAGACCCGCAGCCGATGTCCCGCCGCACCGACCTGAGGTTCCGCGCGACCACCGCCGTCCAGCGCCGCCTCAACCCGCTCCTGCGCCGCCTTCCCCTCCAGACGGTCCTGGAGACGACTGGCCGCGTCTCCGGACTGCCCCGTCGGACGCCGGTGGGCGGGCGCCGTGTCGGCGACTCCTTCTGGCTGGTGTCGGAGTTCGGCGCACGGTCACAGTACGTGCGCAACATCACGGCGGATCCGCGGGTGCGGGTAAGGATCCGCGGGCGCTGGTACGAGGGGACCGCCCATCTGATGCCGCAGGACGATCCGGTGGCGCGACTGCGGGGGCTGCCCCGGGTCAACAGCCTGGGGGTGCGGGCGCTCGGGACGAACCTGCTGACGGTGCGGGTGGACCTGGACGCCTGAGAGGCGTCAGCCCGGCCAGACGATCGCCTGCACCTCGCTGTAGGCGTGCAGCGCGTACGAGCCGACGTCCCGGCCGACGCCGCTCTTCTTGAAGCCGCCGAAGGGCGCTTCCATATTGCGGCCGACGGTGTTCACGCCCACTCCGCCGGCCCGCAGCCGCCGGGCCACCCGGAAGGCCCGGGCCACGTCGCCCGACCAGACGTAGTCGATGAGGCCGTAGTCGGTGTCGTTGGCGAGCGCGATGCCCTCCTCCTCGTCGTCGAAGGGGACGACGGCCACCACCGGCCCGAAGATCTCCTCGCGGACCACGCGCATGTCGTTGGTGCAGTCCGCAAGGAGGGTCGGCGCGACGTAGAAGCCACGGGGCAGGTCCGGGCGTTGGCCGCCCGCCACCACCACCGCGCCTTCCTTCCGGCCCAGTCCGACGTACGACTCCACCCGGTCCCGGTGGGCCGCCGAGATCACCGGACCGACCACGGTGTCCGGCTCGCGCGGGTCCCCGACCTTCAACCGGTCGGCGTAGGCGGTCAGTTGTTCCACCAGCCGGTCGTGGATGCCGCGTTGCGCCAGGACGCGTGTCGGTGCCGTGCAGATCTGGCCGCTGTAGAAGGAGAAGGTGGTGCCGATCCCGGCGACGGCCGAGCGGAGGTCGGCGTCGTCGAAGACGACCGCGGCGCCCTTCCCGCCCAGCTCCATCAACTGCCGTTTCATGTCGCGCCCGCACACCTCGGCGATGCGCCGGCCGACCGCCGTGGAGCCGGTGAAGCTGACCATGTCGACGTCCGGCGACGCCACGGCCGCCTCACCGACCCCGGTCGACCGGCCGGACACGACGTTCACCACGCCCGGCGGGACACCCGCCTCCTCCAGCGCCTGCGCCATCCGGTAGACCGACAGCGGATCCTGCGGGGCCGGTTTCACCACCACCGTGTTGCCCATGGCCAGGGCGGGCGCGACCTTCCCGGCCGGGTTGGCCCAGGGGTTGTTGTACGAGGTGACGCAGGTGACGACGCCGACGGGCTGCCGGACGGCCACAGCGCCCATGACACCGGCCTTCCCCATCGGCCCGGCCTCGTTGATCTGGGGCGGGATCGGCCACTCGGCGGGCTCAACGCACGCGTAGCGCCGGAAGCGGGCGGCGGCGACGCCGACCTGCATGCCGCGTGCCGTGCCGAGGGTCGCTCCGGTCTCCGCCCGGGCCAGTGACGCGTACTCCTTCAGCCGGTCGGCGATGATCCTCGCCGCCCGCCCGAGGACCGCGGCCCGCTCCTCGGGTGCGGTGCGCGACCACGGCCCGAAGGCCTCGCGGGCCGCCGCACAGGCCGCGAGCACCTGGTCCCGCGAGGCCTCCGGCGCCCAGCCGACGCTCTCCTCGCTCGCCGGGTCGATCACCTCGTAGTGCCCGCCGTCCGGCTCCACCCAGGAGCCGCCGACGAACAGCGGCTGCCGTGCCGTCACCGCGTGCTCACCGTCTCCGTGTCCCGTCCGGAGCGGAGCACCCGGCCCGGTACGGCCCCGGTCACCACGTCGTCCCGGATCGCCTCGACGCCGTTGACCCACACGGCCCGCACGCCCAGCGCCCGGGAGTCCAGGCGCGGGCTGTCGCCCGGCAGGTCGTGCACCAGGGTGGCCGGGCCCGCGTCGATCCGCTCAGGGTCGAGCAGGACCAGGTCGGCGTGCCAGCCCTCCCGCACCTGCCCCCGCTCGCGCAGCCCGAAGAGCCGGGCCGGGTCGTCGGTCAGCATCTTCACGGCCTGCTCCAGACCGACCAGCTTCCGGCCCCGCAGGCAGTCCCCGAGGAACCGGGTGGTGTACGGCGCCCCGCACATCCGGTCCAGATGGGCGCCCGCGTCGGACCCGCCGAGCAGCACGTCCTCGTGCTGCCAGGTCTGAGCCCGCAGTGCCCAGGACGCCGGGTCGTTGTCGGTCGGCATCGGCCACAGCACCGTGCGCAGATCGTCGTTGGCGCAGATCTCCACCAGGCACGCGAAGGGCTCCTGCCCGCGCTCCTCGGCGATGTCGTTCACCACGCGCCCGGTGAGCCCGGCGTTCGCCTCGCTGTAGGTGTCGCCGATGACGTACCGCCCGAAGTTCGACAGCCGCCGGAAGACGCCCGCCTCCTTGGACCGGGCCCGCCGCAGCAGCTCGGCCCGCACGTCCGGGTCACGCAGCTTCTCGATCCGCTCGGGCACGGGCAGCCCGAGGACGGGCCCCCAGCCGGGGATGAGGTTCAGCGCGCAGAACGTCCCCAGCGACATGTTCATGGGGGTGAGGATCGGCATGGTGAGCGCCACGACCCTGCCGCCGGCCTTCCGCGCCTGCTCGCTCGCGAGCAGCTGCCTGGGCACGCGCTCGGGGACGGCCGCGTCGATGGTCAGCACGTTCCAGTTCAGCGGCCGCCCCGCCACCGCGCTCATCTCCACGAACAGGTCGATCTCCGCGTCGCTGAACTGGTCCAGACAGCCCGCGACGATCGCCTCGATCTGCGTGCCCTCGCACTCCCCGACCGCCCGCGACAGCGCCAGCAGCTCGGCCGGCTGGGCGTGCCGTGAGGCGACGGGCTGCCCGTCGCCGTCGGAGTGGCTGCTCGACTGGGTCGTGGACAGCCCCCAGGCCCCGGCGTCCATGGCCTCCCGCAGCAGCCGCACCATCGCGGCGAGCTGCTCCTGACTCGGCTGCCCGCCCACGGCCTGCGGCCCCATCACGTACCGCCGCAGCGCGCAGTGCCCCACCATGAACCCGGCGTTGACGGCGATCCGCCCCTCCAGGGCGTCCAGGTACTCCCCGAAGGTGTGCCAGTTCCAGGGCGCCCCCTCCTCCAGCGCCACCAGCGCCATGCCCTCGACCCTGGACATCATCCGCCGCGTGTAGTCGGCGTCCTCGGGCCGATCCGGATGCAGCGGCGCGAGCGTGAACCCGCAGTTCCCGCCCGCGACGGTGGTGACCCCGTGGTTGAGCGAGGGCGTGGCGTACGGATCCCAGAAGAGCTGGGCGTCGTAGTGGGTGTGGGGGTCGACGAAGCCGGGGGTGAGGACGAGGCCGTGGGCGTCCTCGGCGGTGCGGGCTTCCTCGGTGACGCTCCCGATGACGGCGATCCGACCGCCGCGGATGCCGACGTCGGCGGGGTATGCCGGGGCGCCCGTCCCGTCCACGACGGACGCGCCCTTGATCACGTGATCGAGCATGACCACTCAACTCCCTGGAGTCCGTTGCCCTATGAGGGGCGCGGAGCTGTGTCGATCTGCGGCTCCGCCGCGTGGGCGCGGCAAGCCACGACGCCCGCCGCACCCGCCAACGACGCTCAACCCCCCTGCCGGAACCGCGAAGTCCGATGCACGGGATCCGTATCGATCCTGGGAATCACGTACTCCCCGACCAGCCGGATCGTCTGCAGCGTCTCCTCCTTCGGCACCCCCACCGGCAACCCGAAACTCAGCTGGTCCGCCCCGGCCTGCTCCCACCGCTTGCACTGCCGCAGCACTTCGTCCGGATCCCCGCAGATCAGCAGCTCCTCCTCGATGAGGACCTCCACGAACTCCTCGGTGTACTCCGGCAGCGTCTCCGGCCACACCGGGAAGCCCTCGGGCCGGGGGAACGTGTCGTGGTACCGGAACACCAGCGACGGCAGATAGTGCAGCCCACCGCTCGCCGCGATCCGCACGGCTTCCGCATGGGTCGGCGCGCAGATCGCCGTGGTCGTCACCATCACGTTGTCGTTGACGAACGCGCCGACCGGTTCCGCGTCCACGATCGCCGTCTTGTACTGCTCCAGCACCCACTCCATGTCGGAGACCTTCTGCACGCTGAAGCCGAGCACGCCGAGCCCCTTCTTCGCGGCCATGGCGTACGACGGCGGTGATCCGGCCGCGTACCACATGGCCGGGTGCGAGCCGCCGTACGGTTTCGGCAGGACCTTCCTCGGCGGCAGCGACCAGTGTTTGCCCTGGAAGCCCTGGTACTCGTCCTGGAGCCACATCTTCGGGAACTCGGCGATGGTCTCTTCCCAGAGTTCCTTGGTGTGGTTCATGTCGGTGACCCCCGGCATGAATCCGAGGATCTCGTGGGACCCGGCGCCCCGCCCGCTGCCGAACTCGAAGCGGTTGCCGCTGAGATGGTCGAGCATGGCGACCTTCTCGGCGACCTTCACCGGGTGGTTGACCGGGGCGAGCGGGTTGAAGATCCCCGAGCCGAGGTGGATCCGCTCGGTCGCGTGCGCCAGGTACCCGAGGAAGACGTCGTTGGCGGACAGGTGCGAGTACTCGTCCAGGAAGTGGTGCTCGGAGGCCCAGGCGTACTTGAAGCCGGACTTGTCGGCCTGGATGACGTACTCGGTCTCCTCCATCAGCGCCTTGTGCTCGGCGAGCGGGTCGGTCTCGGCCCGTTTGCCGACGTATCCCTGAACGAAGATGCCGAATTCCAAGGAGGTTCACCGCCCCACGGTCAGTTCTGACGGACCGTCAGATTTATGGCTCCGACTGTTCCACCGGCCTCCGGGGGCCGTCAATAGCTGATGCTCCGTCAGCTGTCGCGGTCAGATGACGCTGACGCCGGCCAGCCACCCGCCGTCGATCACGAACGGCTGGCCCGTGATGTACGACGAGTCCTCCGAGGTCAGGAACAGCGCGAGCCGGGCCACCTCCTCGGGCCGCCCGACCCTGCCCAGCGGCACGAGCCTGCGGTACAGGTGGTCGAGGCCCTGCGCCGTCCCCTCCGGGTCGGCGTCCGGGTCGAGCCGGGCCGGGTTGGACATCGCCGTGTCGACGGCCCCCGGGCAGACGGCGTTGACGCGTATCCCGCGCCCGGCCAGTTCCAGGGCGGCGACCCGGGTCAGGCCGACCACGGCGTGCTTGGTCGCCGCGTAGGCGCCCACCGCGGCCATCCCGGTCAGGCCCGTGTAGGAGGCGGTGTTGACGATCGTGCCCCCGTCGGCCATCTGAGGGGCGACCGTCTTCATGCCGAGGAAGCAGCCCACCTGGTTGACCTGCACGACCTGCATGAACTCGTCGAGCGGTGTGTCGAGGAGGGAGTTGAAGCGCAGGATGCCGGCGTTGTTGACGAGCCCGTCGACGTGGCCGTACGTGTCCCTGGTGGCGGTGACGGCGGCCTGCCAGTCGTCCTCCCGTCCCACGTCCAGATGGACGTACCGCGCGCCGATCTCCTTCGCGACGGCCTCGCCCTGGTCGTCGAGCACGTCCGTGAGGACCACCCGGGCCCCCTCGGCCGCGAACAGCCGGGCCTCCTGCTCGCCCTGGCCGCGTGCGGCGCCGGTGACGATGACGACCCGTCCGTCGAGCTTGCCCATGGGGTCTCCTCACAGCTCGGGGGCGACGTCGGCGCCGAACGCCGAGATCTGGTCGGTGAGTTCGCTGCGGCTCCGGCTGCGGAACCGCACCTGGATCTGGTGCACGCCCATCGCCCGGTACGCCCGCAGCGAGTCGGCGAGCTCCCGCGGCCCGCCGGTGAGGGTGCGGCGCCCCACCTCCCACCGGGGCGTGCCGACGTACAGCGGCTCGGCGATGGCACCCACGGTGAACGGGCCCCGCGCACCGGCCTTCTCGCGCAGTTCCCTGATCCGGGCGATCTGCCCGGGCAACCGGTCCCTCGGGTCCCCCTGCGGCAGCCACCCGTCGCCCTTGAGCGCGGCCCGGCGTACGGCGGCGGGCGAACTGCCACCCACCCAGACGGGGACCCGTTCCTGCGCCGGCCGGGGCCGCTGCCCGAGCCCCTCGAAGTCGTACAGCTTGCCGTGGTGCTCGGGGAACTCGTCGGGCCCCAGGGCGGCGCGCAGGGCGTCGAGACACTCGTCCAGCACGGCCCCGCGCCCGCGGAAGTCGACGCCCAGGGCCTCGAACTCCTCCTGGACGTGCCCGGCGCCGACCCCGAGGATCAGGCGACCGCTCGACAGGTGGTCGAGGGTGGCGTACTGCTTGGCGGTGAGCAGGGGGTGCCGCAGCCCGACGATCGCGACGTGGCTGAGCAGCCGGACGCGTTCGGTGGCGGCGGCGAGGAAGGCGAGGGTGGCGACGGGGTCGTACCAGACGGTGCTCATCGCGGCGGCCAGCCGGCGCGGGATGCCGACGTGATCACAACCGGCCAGGTAGTCGAATCCGGCCCGGTCGGCGGCGCGGGCGATCTCCAGCAGGTCGTCCGGCCCGGCCTCCGCCTCCCACCCCTCGGCGTAGAGGGTGCTCTGCGACTGGGCGGGGAGCTGCATCCCGTACCGCAGGCTCACCGCGTACCACCGAAGCCGCCCGGCCACAGGCCGTCCTCCGCCAGCCCGAGCAGCTCGATGGCGTTGCCGCGCACGATCCGCTCGACCACGTGGGGCTCCAGATGCCCCATCTGCGCCTCGCCGACCTCGCGGGACTTGGGCCAGGTGGAGTCGGAGTGCGGGTAGTCGGTCTCGTAGAGGACGTTGCCGACGCCGATGGAGTCGAGGTTGCGCAGACCGAAGGCATCGTCGAAGAAGCAGCCGTAGACGTGCTCGGCGAACAGTTCGGACGGTGGCCGGTGCACCTTGTCGGCGACTCCGCCCCAGCCGCGGTTCTCCTCCCACACCACGTCGGCCCGCTCCAGGATGTAGGGGATCCAGCCGATCTGCCCCTCGGCGTACATGACCTTGAGGTTCGGGAACTGCTCGAACTTGCCGCTCATCAGCCAGTCGACCATGGAGAAGCAGCAGTTGGCGTACGTGATGGTGGAGCCGACGGCGGGCGGGGCGTCCGCGGAGGTGGAGGGCATGCGGCTGCTGGAGCCGATGTGCATGGCGATGACGGTGCCGGTCTCGTCGCAGGCCTGGAGGAACGGGTCCCAGCCGTCGGTGTGGATCGAGGGCAGCCCGAGGAACGGCGGTATCTCGGAGAAGGCGACGGCCCGGACCCCGCGGGCGGCGTTGCGCCGGACCTCCTCCGCGGCCAGCCCGGCGTCCCACAGCGGGACGATGGGCAGGGGGATGAGCCGCCCGCGCGCGTCCGGGCCGCACCACTCCTCCACCATCCAGTCGTTGTAGGCGCGCACGCAGAGCAGGCCCAGCTCGTGGTCCTCGGCCTCGGTGAAGGTCTGGCCGCAGAAGCGCGGGAACGTCGGGAAGCAGAGGGCGGACTGGACGTGGTTGACGTCCATGTCGGCCAGCCGCTCGGTGACGTCGTAGGACCCGGGCCGCATCTGCTCGTAGGTGATGACCTCCAGCCGGATTTCGTCCCTGCCGTACCCGACGGCGGTGTCGAGCCGGGTCAGGGGCCGCCGCAGATCCTCGTAGACCCACCAGTCCCCGACGGGCCCGTCGTCGCCGGGCTGCCCCATGACCGGCTTGAAGCGGCCTCCGAGGAACGTCATCTCCTTCACGGGGGCCCGGACGATGCGCGGTCCGACCTCCCGATACTTCCCCGGAAGCCGGTCCTGCCAGACGCCCGCGGGCTCCACGGTGTGGTCGTCCACGGAGATGATCAGCGGAAACGTGCTGTCGTGGGTGTCCATGGCGCTCACGGTAGCGCTGATCTGACGGAGCGTCAGCTATGTGGGCAAGGGCTGCTTCCGGACGTACTGGCGTGATCCACTCGGTCCGGCCGAGTGTGGTGCGGAGAGAGTGTGCAGACCTTGTGGGTTCCCGTGTGCCGCCCTGTGATCGGTGTCTCCCACGGCTGACGTATCCGTCGTCAACAAGGCAAACTGGCGTGGTTGCTCAGGATGTCTAGGGGGACTGCATGGACGGTGTACCGAACGGTGTACCGCGCGTACCGGAGCAGCGGCGATTCGACTCCGCGCCGTCATCGCCGGGGTCGGCTACGACGGCTGAGCCGGAGAGGCCGACCGAGCCCGCGAGCCTGCGCTTCAGCGTGCTCGGCCCCGTGCGCGCCTGGCGCGGTGACGAGCAGGTCGCCACCGGATCCCCCCAGCAACGCGCCCTGCTCGCCGCTCTGCTGCTGCGCGAGGGGCGGACGGCCACGGCGGCGGAGCTGATCGACGCCCTGTGGGGCGATGAATCGCCCTCGCAGGCGCTGGCGGCGGTACGGACGTACGCCTCCCGCCTGCGCAAGGTGCTCGACCCGGGCGGCGAGGCACGCCGGTCGGGCGGCGCCGCGGCCACCGCTTCCGCCGTCCTGGTCAGCGAGTCCGGCGGCTACGCGGTCCGCGACCTCGCCGAGGGCGCCCTGGACCTCGCCGTCGCCCAGGACCTGGCGACCGAGGCGGAGAAGGCCCGCTCCGCCGGCGACCTCTGCCACGCCCGCGACACCCTGCGCCGCGCCCTCGCCCTGTGGGACGGGGAGACCCTGGCGGGAGTGCCCGGCCCCTACGCGGAGGCCCAGCGGGTGCGTCTGGAGGAGTGGCGGCTGCAACTCCTCGAATCCCGCCTGGACATGGACCTGGAGCAGGGCTGCCACGCCGAGGCCGTCTCGGAGCTCACGGCCCTCACCGCGGCCCATCCGCTCCGGGAGCGGCTGCGCGAGCTCCTGATGCTGGCGCTCTACCGCAGCGGCCGCCAGGCGGAGGCACTTGCCGTCTACGCCGACACCCGCCGCCTGCTCGCCGACGAACTCGGCGTGGACCCCCGCCCCGGCCTGAGCGAGCTGCAGCAGCGCATCCTCCAGGCGGACCCGGGGCTCGCGGAGCCCTCCTCCCCGGCGCCCGAGCCGGCCGCCGCCCCGGTCCGCCCGGCACAACTGCCCGCGTCGGTCCCGGACTTCACCGGCCGCGCTGCCTTCGTCCGCGAGCTCGGCGACATCCTCGCCTCCGCCGAGGGCCGGGTCATGGCGGTCTCGGCCCTGGCCGGGATCGGTGGCGTCGGCAAGACCACCCTCGCGGTGCACGTGGCCCACCAGGCGCGCGCGGCGTTCCCGGACGGCCAGCTGTACGTCGACCTGCAAGGCGCGGGCGCCCGGGCGGCGGAGCCGGAGACGGTCCTGGGCTCCTTCCTGCGCGCCCTCGGCACGGCCGACTCGGCGCTCCCCGACTCCCTGGAGGAGCGCGCGGCCCTCTACCGCTCGGTCCTGGCCGGGCGGCGGGTGCTGGTCCTGCTGGACAACGCCCGGGACGCCGCCCAGGTCCGCCCCCTGCTGCCCGGCACGGACGGCTGCGCCGCGCTGGTCACCTCCCGCACGCGGATGATGGACCTCGCGGGCGCCCACCTGATCGACCTGGACGTGATGTCCCCGGACGAGGCGCTGGCGCTGTTCACGAAGATCGTGGGCGAGGAGCGGGTGGCGTCCGAGCGGAAGGCCGCCCTGGACGTGGTGGCGGCCTGCGGCTTCCTCCCGCTGGCCATCCGGATCGCCGCGTCGCGCCTGGCGGCCCGCCGCACCTGGACGGTTTCGGTCCTCGCGGCGAAGCTCGCCGACGAGCGCCGCCGCCTGGACGAACTCCAGGCCGGCGACCTGGCCGTCAAGGCCACCTTCGAACTCGGCTACGGCCAGCTCGAACCCGCCCAGGCCCGCGCGTTCCGCCTGCTGGGCCTCGCGGACGGCCCCGACATCTCCCTCGCCGCCGCGGCGGCGGTCCTGGATCTTCCGGCCGAGGACACGGAGGACCTGCTGGAGTCACTCGTCGACACCTCCCTCCTCGAATCGGCGGCCCCCGGCCGCTACCGCTTCCACGATCTGGTGCGGCTCTACGCGCGTGCCTGCGCCGAAAGGGACGAACTGCCCCCGAGCGAACGGGGGGCGGCGCTGTCCCGGCTGCTGGACTTCTACCTGGCGTCCGCGGCGGGCGTGTACGCGATCGAGCGCCCCGGGGACCGGCTGGTGGATCACCTGGAACCCACGTCGTACCCGGGGCTGCGGTTCGACGACCGGCACGCGGCGCAGGACTGGCTGTACGCGGAGGCCATCTGCCTCCTCGCGTGCGTACGGCAGTCCGCGGGGCGGCCGGAGACCCTCCCCCGGGCGATCGACATGCTGTGGGCCGCGCACGACCTCTCCGAGTCGGGGGCCAACTCCAAGGAGTACGAGGCGACGGCCCAGGCGCTCGTCGGCGCGGCCCGCTCGCACGGGCTCGGCCGGGCGGAGGCACGGGCGCTGATGACACTCGTCAACGTCCACCACGTGAGCGGCCGGTTCGAACGGGCCGAGGAGGAGGCGGAACGGGCCATCCTGCTCGCGCAGGAGTCCGACGACCTGCTCCCCGTCTGCTGGGCGAGCAACGCGCGCGGCATCATCGCGCTGTACCAGAACCGCCACACGGACGGCGAGGAGCACCTGTCCCGGGCCATCGAGCACTTCCGGGCCCTGGGCGACCGCCCCGGCGAGGCCGCCGCGCTCTGCAACCTCTCCCGGATCCATCTGGCGACCGGGCGGACCCAGAGTGCGGTCAGGCTGGCCCAGGAGGGCATCGACATCTACGACGGCATGGGCAACTCGATGCGCGGGGCGAACGCCCGCTACGCCCTCGGGCTCGCCCTTACCCAGAGCGGGGAGCTGGGCAAGGCGGCCGACCGGCTCCAGGAGGCGGTGGAGGTGTTCCGCGACAGCAGGCAGCGCCTGTGGGAGGGCATGAGCCTATTCCGGCTGGCCGAGGTGGACCTCGCCGCCCGGCGCGCGGCACGGGCCGCCGCCAACGCCGAGATGGCCCTCACGGTGCTGCGCGGAATCGGCGGGGAGTGGCGGCGGGGCAACGTCCTCACGGTGCTCGGGCGTGCGCTGAGCGGCATCGGCCAGACGGGCCGGGCCCAGGTCTGCTGGCAGGAAGCGGCCGGGATCTACGAGGAGCTCGGCTCACCGGAGGCGGCCGAGGTGCGTGCGCTGCTGTCCCCGGTGCGGGCGGCCTGAACAGCGGCCGGGGCGTTCATCAATCGTTTATCCCCCCACGTCATCATGGACGTAGTCGATCCGTCGCGTCGGGGGGCAGACGGGTCACTGCACGGGCCTCGCTCCGGTGTTCCATCGGGGAGCGGGCCCGGGTGGGCCTGCCCGGCCGTCCTCGGGGGAGTGGCCGGGCGGGCCCGCCGGCCTCACTGCCTGTTCCATGCCAAGGGGAGTTGACGATCATGGGCGACGAGCTCAAGCCGCAGGACCTGCACGCCACCGACGAGCCGCTGAAGACCGAGGACCTGCACGCCACGGACGAGGGCGCCGTCAAGAAGCAGGACCTGCACGCCACCGGCGAGCCGCTGGAGACGAAGGACCTGCACGCCACGTCGGAGCCTTTCAAGCCGACGAAGTAAGCCACCGTTACACGGGGTTCGGCCGCGGCGGCGCGGAGGGGGAGCCGTCGCGGCCGAGGTGTGTCCGCGGCAGGTGCCGCCGCGCTACAGCGGAACGACCCGCACCCCCGGCCCGCACAGCTTCCCCATGTCGTCCTCGTCGGACGTGAAGAGCACCACGCCTCCGCGTTGCCGGCTCGCGATCACGGCCAAGGCCGCGTCGATCGCGTACTTGTGGCCGTGCGGACCCGTGTCCTGAAGCAGGGCGACAGCCGCCTCGGCGACCTCCCGGGACACGGGTTCCACGACGACACGGGACATCGCCCATGCCCAAGCCGCCCGTTTCACGCGGCCGTGGTACGCCTCGATCAGCGTCATCGAGCTGGTCACGACGCGGATGCCGGAACGGTGCGCGTCCTTGAGCCGGGCGAGCATCACCCGGTCGCCCAGGACGGTCCGGGAGAACGCCTCGCAGTCCAGCACGTAGCAGGTCGGCCCCACTAGCTCGCCCTCCGGTGCCGCTCGCCGGCCGCCCCCGGGCCCTGCTCGGTGAAGTGGCGCTCGAACTCCCTGCGCTCGGCCTCCGCCGAGGCGAGCTCATCCTCGGTGACAGGGCCGTGCTCATCTTCCAGCCAGGTCACCAGTTCTCCCAGCCGGTCCTGCTCGCGCTGGCGCTCTATGGCCCGTGTGACATAGGCGCTGAAGCCGCCGGGCCCGACCTCGTGCCGGATCTCCTCGGCGAGCTCCTCCGGCAGCGTCACGGTGTACTTCTTCGTTGCCATACCACTTACCATACCGACCCCGGGTGTGATCGGCCCGGCGTGGTGCGCCGTCGGCCGCCGCGCGCGATAGTGGGTCCGCGCAGATCACCCGTCGGCCCACTCATGAAGGCGGCCCCCATGCCCGGCGAGCAGCCCCACCTCTACGAGACCCTCGACGAGCGGTTCCGGACGGGCCGGTGTCAGGCGGGGGATTCGCGGCTGGAGGCCCTTTACGAAGGGTGCCGGTGGGCCGAGGGGCCCGTGTACGTGCCCGCCGGGCGGTACCTCGTGTGGAGCGACATCCCGAACGACCGGCTGCTGCGGTGGGACGAGACCACCGGGGCCGTCGGGGTGTTCCGCTCCCCCGCCGGGTACCCGAACGGCAGCACCCTGGACGGCCAGGGCCGTCTCATCACCTGCGAGCAGGGCAACCGGCGGGTGACCAGGACCGAGCACGACGGCTCGGTCACCGTGATCGCCGAGCGGTTCCGGGGCAAGCGGCTCAACAGTCCGAACGACGCCGTCGTGAAGTCGGACGGGTCGGTGTGGTTCTCCGACCCCGAGTTCGGGATCGCCACCGACTACGAGGGGCACCGCGCCGAGAGCGAGATCGGCGCCCGGAACGTCTACCGCGTCGACCCCGCGACCGGCGAGGTGCGGCTGGTCGCCGACGGGTTCCAGGGGCCCAACGGGCTGGTCTTCTCGCCGGACGAGCGGCAGCTGTACGTATCGGACAGCGTCGCCAATCACATCCGCGTCTTCGACGTCCGCGAGGACGGGACGACCCTCTCCGGCGGCGATGTCTTCGCCGCGTGCGGGAACGGCAACTTCGACAACATCCGGTTCGACGACCAGGGGCGGCTCTGGGCCGCCGCGATGGCCGGCGGCGTGCACTGCTACGACCCCGACGGCACGCTGATCGGCCGCATCCTGGTGCCCGGCACCGTCGCCAACGTCCGCTTCGGCGGCGCGCGGCGCAACCGCCTGTTCATCGCGGCCGACACCACCCTGTACTCCTTGATGATGTCGGTCACCGGCACCCCGGCCCTGCCGCTCAGCCGGTGACCGTGTCCCGCAGCGCGCCCTTCACGACCTTCCCGCTCGCGTTGCGCGGCAGCCGCTCGACGAACTCCACCGTTCTCGGGACCTTGTAGTTGGCCATCTCCCTGCGGGACCAGGCGATCAGGTCGCCGGCGGTCAGCAGGGCGCCCGGGCGCCGTACGACGTAGGCCCTGCCGACCTCCCCGAGCCGGGCGTCCGGTACGCCGATCACCGCGACGTCCGCCACGTCCGGGTGGAGGCCCAGGAGCTGCTCTATCTCGGCGGGGTAGGCGTTGAAGCCGCCGACGATGAACATGTCCTTGAGGCGGTCCGTGATGCGCAGGTTGCCCGCGGCGTCCAGGACGCCGACGTCGCCGGTGCGCAGCCAGCCGTCCTCGGACAGCACCTCGGCGGTGGCCCGCTCGTCCTCGTAGTAGCCGCTCATGACGTGGAAGCCGCGCACCAGGACCTCGCCCGGCAGGCCGGGTGCCAGAGGCCGGCCTTCGGGGTCCACGACCCGCACCTGCGTGCCGGGGATGGCCCGGCCCGACGTGGACGCGATGACCGTCGGGTCGTCGCCGCGCCGGCACATCGTGACGACACCGCTCGCTTCGGAGAGGCCGTAGGCGGTGAGGACCGTGCCGATGCCGAGTTCGCCGCGCAGCCGCTCGACCAGGCGCAGCGGCACGACCGCCGCTCCCGTCACGACCAGGCGCAGGGCCGTCAGGTCGTGGGCGTCCCGTGCGGGGTGGTCCAGGAGGGACTGGAGGAGGGTCGGGGGGCCGGGGAGCACGGAGATCCGCTCGGCGGCGATGTTGGCGAGGACCGTGGTCACGTTGAACACGGGCTGGGGGATCATCGTCGCGCCCCGCATGAGGCAGGCGATCACCCCGGCCTTGTAGCCGAAGGTGTGGAAGAAGGGGTTGACGATCAGGTAGCGGTCGCCCCGGGTGAGGCCCGCCAGGTCGCTCCAGATGTCGTACGCCCGCAGCGTCTGGGCGTGGGTGATGACGGCGCCCTTGGGGCGGCCCGTCGTGCCCGAGGTGAAGATGATGTCCGAGGGCCGGGTCCCCGGTACGGCCGCGGACCTTCCGCGGACCTCCGCCGACCCCGTCCCCTCCCCGCTCGCCAGGAAGTCCTTCCAGGTCAGGAAGCCGGCCGGGGTGTCGTCCGAGAGGACGACCGCGTGCCGCAGCTCGGGCAGGCCGGGCAGGGGGCCGGTGCCCGGGCCGTCCCCCGCCGCCCGGCGCAGGGACGCCACGTACGAGGTGCCGAGGAACGTGCCGGTCACGAACAGCAGCCGGGTGCCGCTGCGGCGCAGCACGTCCGCCGCCTCGGCGCCCTTGAACCGGGTGTTCAGCGGCACGAGCACCGCGCCCGCCGAGACGGCGCCCAGGGCCGCGACGATCCAGTCGAGCGAGTTCGGGGCCCAGATGCCGACCCGGTCGCCCGGTTCGACGCCGGTCGCCATGCAGGCCGCTGCCGCGCGCTCGACCCGTGCGCCCAGTTCCGCGTAGGTGACGCGGGTCCGGCCGTCGACGACCGCCTCGACGTCCGCGTACCGCTCGGCCGCCGCCTCGACCAGGCCCGGAACGCTTCCCCATGCCGTATCCGCTCGCACAGCACGCCTCCCGAACGACGTAGGAGCTGACTACCCGTCAGATTATCTGTAATCTGACGACCTGTCAGCGATGGTTCGGGCCCGGAGGTGCGCGCAGCATGGCAGCAGGATCGGGAGGCCTCAAGGACGCGACCGCTGTCGTCGGCATAGGCCAGACGCCCTTCGCCAAACGGCTCCCGGAGGACGAACGCACCCTCGCCTGCCGTGCCGTACTGGCCGCGCTCGACGACGCGGGGATCGCGCCCGGCGAGGTCGACGCCCTCGCCTCCTACACCATGGAGGAGACCGACGAGGTGGAGCTGGCGAAGGCCTGCGGCTTCGGCGATATCACCTTCTTCAGCAAGGTCGGCTTCGGGGGCGGAGGTTCGTGCGCCACCGTCGCCCATCTCGCCGCCGCCATCGTCGCCGGGCAGGCCGGTGTCGGGGTGGCCTGGCGGTCCCGCAAGCGGGGCAGCGGCCCACGCCCCTGGACCGACACGACCGTCCAGCTCCCGACCCCGGCCCAGTGGACCCGGCCGTACGGGCTGCTGAGGCCCGCCGACGAGATCGCGATGCTCACCCGCCGCTACCTGCACGAGTACGGCGCCACCCGCGACCACCTGTTCAACGTCGCCCTGGCCTGCCGCAACCGGGCCAACCAGAACCCCGCCGCGATCATGTACGAACGGCCCCTCACCCGCGAGATGTACATGACCTCCCGCTGGATCAGCGAGCCGCTCTGCCTCTTCGACAACTGCCTGGAGACCGACGGGGCCCTGGCCTGTGTCGTGGTCTCCGCCGAGCGCGCCCGCGACTGCCGGCGCAGGCCCGTCTACGTCCATTCCGCCGCCCAGTCCCTCCCCGCCCAGCACCACGGCATGGTCAACTACTGGAACGACGACCCCCTCACCGGCCCCGCCTGGAGTGCCGCCCGGCACCTGTGGAAACACTCCGACCTGACCCCCGAGGACGTCGACGTCGCCCAGATCTACGACGCCTTCACGCCCCTGGTCCTGCTCTCCCTGGAGGGCTACGGCTTCTGCGGGCGTGGTGAGGGCGGGGCGTTCACCGAGGGCGGGGCGCTGGAGACCGGCGGGCTGCTGCCGCTGAACACCGGCGGGGGCGGCCTGTCCGAGGCCTACGTCCACGGCTTCAACCTCATCAACGAAGGGGTCAGACAGCTGCGCGGCACCAGTACCGCCCAGGTGCCGGACGCCTCCGCCTGTCTGGTCACGGCGGGCGAAGGGGTCCCGACCTCCGCCCTGCTGCTGAGGAGTTGAGGAGCACCCCATGCTGCGTCCCGTCCCCGACGCCGACGGCGCCCCCTTCTGGGAGTACGCCGCCCAGGGCGAACTCCGCGTCCAGGCCTGCGGCGACTGCGGAGAACTCCGCTTCCCGCCCCGGCCCTGCTGCCCGCACTGCCAGTCCTTCGCGAGCGAGTGGCGTCCGGTCTCCGGCCGGGGCCGGGTCTGGTCGTACGTCGTCGCCCATCCGCCGCTGCTGCCCGACTACGCCGCGCACGCGCCGTACAACGTGGTCGTCGTCGAGCTGGACGAGGCGCCCCGCATCAGGCTGGTGGGCAATCTGGTCGCCGGGGCCGGGCAGCCCCTGGGCGCCTTCCCTCCGGAGAACCTGCGCATCGGCGCCCGGGTACGGGCCGTCTTCCACGACGGCCTTCCCCAGTGGGTCCCGGAGCGGTCATGAGCGGTGTGCTCGTACGGGCCGACCGGGACAGCGGGGTCGCCGTCGTGACACTGGACCGGCCCGGGCGGCTCAATGCCGTCGACCTCGCCATGGCCGACGAACTGGCCTCCGCATGGCACGAGTTGCGGTTCGACGACGCCGTGCGGGCGATCGTCCTCACCGGGGCCGGTGAGCGCGCGTTCTGCACCGGCATCGACCGGGACGCCGTCGTGCCGCAGCCGAACTCGCCCTACGCGCAGGACGATCCTCTGCTCGGGATCGGGCCGAAGGCGAACGACCTGTGGAAACCGGTCGTCGCCGCCGTGCACGGCATGGCCTGCGGAGGCGCCTTCTACCTGCTCGGCGAGGCGGAGTTCGTCGTTGCGGACACCACCGCCTGCTTCTTCGACCCGCACACCACCTACGGCATGGTCAGCGCCTACGAGTCCGTCCTCATGGCGCAGCGCATGCCCTACGGGGAGGTCGCGCGGATGGCGCTGATGGGGGCGGCGGAGCGGATCTCGGCCCGGCGGGCGTACGAGATCGGGCTGGTGTCGGAACTCGTGCCGGAGGGCGAGGCATTGGGGGCGGCGACCGCGTGCGCCACCGTCCTCGCCGGGTATCCGACCGAGGCCGTGCAGGGGACCGTGCGGGCGCTGTGGGCCGCGAGTGAGGCGGGGCGGGCCCAGGGATTCGCACAGGCACCGCATCTCATCGCACTCGGGAACGCGGCGGGCGAGCGGCAGGCCCGGTTGTTCGCCGGGAGGTCGAGGGAGTACCGGTTGCGTGAGTGAAGTCGTTTACCCCTACACCCGTATGCTCGGGGGCGTGGTTGAGCATCGGATGATCGACGTCAATGGCATACAGCTGCACATCGCGGAGCAGGGTGAGGGCCCGCTCGTGGTGCTGCTGCACGGGTTCCCGGAGTCCTGGCACTCCTGGCGGCACCAGTTCGGGCCGCTGGCCGAGGCCGGTTTCCGGGTGGTCGCGCCCGACCAGCGGGGGTACGGCGGCAGTGACCGCCCCGAGGACGTGGCCGCGTACAGCATCCTCCACCTGGTGGGGGACGTGGTCGGGCTGGTCCACGCGCTGGGCGAGGAGCGGGCGTTCGTCGTCGGGCACGACTGGGGCGCGCCGGTGGCCTGGCACACCGCGCTGCTGCGGCCGGACGTGGTGCGCGGGGTGGCGGGGCTGAGCGTGCCGCCGCCGTTCCGGGGGAGCCGGCCTCCGCTTCAGACCATGCAGGAGCGGTTCGAGGGGCGCTTCTACTGGAACCACTTCAACCGGCCGGGGGCCGCGGACGCCGAGTTCGCCGCCGACACCCGCACGACCCTGCGCAAGCTGCTGTACTCCGCCTCCGGTGACGCGCCGGACGCCGGGCGTCCCGAGCAGGCCCTGGTCGACCCGGAGCGCGGCTGGCTCACGGACGCGCCGGACCCCGAGGTGCTGCCCGAGTGGCTCACCGAGGAGGACCTCGACGTGCTCACCGAGAGCTTCGAGCCGGGCTTCACCGGCGCGCTCAACTGGTACCGCAACCTGGACCGCAACTGGGAGCTGACCGCCCCCTGGCAGGGCGCGGTCGTCACTTCGCCCGCCCTGTACGTGTACGGCGACCGCGACGTGGTCCCGGCCTTCCCGGGGACACCCGAACTGATCGAGCGGCTGCCGGACTTGATGCCGGACCTGCGCCGCAAGCCGCTCGTGCTGCCGGGCTGCGGCCACTGGACGCAGCAGGAGCGGCCCGCCGAGGTGAACGAGGCGCTGATCGACTTCCTGACGGAGCTGCGGGACTGACAACCCGGTTGCCGTCGTCCGGCTGCGTGGCGACCGGCCCGTACCCGGCGTAGCGTCGTGGGTGGGAGCGGTGCACGGGCCGCTCCCCGGCGAGCGACGGCCGCCGTCCGGAGCACCCCTTCCGTACGCCGGGACGACGGCCGTCCCGGGCGGGTCAGGCGGTGCGCGCCGTGCCCGTGCCCTTCTCCGCGTCCAGTGCGTACACGCAGCGGTCCTTGCTGCACGCGTACACCACTCCGTCCCGGACGACCGGGGAGCCGGTGATCTCGCCGCCGGTGGCGAGTTTCCAGCGCAGCCGGCCGTCGTCGGCCTTCAGGGTGTAGAGCAGGTGGTCGGTGGAGCCGAAGTGGATACGGCCCTCGGCCACCGAGGGGGCGCCGACGATGTCGCCGCCCGCCTGGAAGCGCCACTTGGGCGTGCCGGTGACCGCGTCGAGGGTGTAGAGGCCCTTGCCGCTGCCCACGTGGACATGGCCGGCGGCGACCAGGACGGGATCGACACAGGAGCGGGCCTCGGTGGCGATGCGCCAGCGGTCGCGGCCGTCGGTGGCGTCGAGGGCGTAGACCGTACCGAGGTAGTCGGCGAGGTAGATGCCGCCGCCGGTGACGGCCGGGCCGGGGACGAAGGTGGGCGGGCAGAGGAACACGGCCGGGGCCTCGAAGTGCCACTTCACGTGCCCGGCGGCCACGTCGAGGGCGAGGACGCGGGTACCGGCGCAGACGTAGACGTAGCCGTCGGTGGCCGGGGTGAGCCGGATGGGGACGCCGCCGCACGAGGCCGCGTCGCCGATCGGGTACGACCAGCGCTCGTCGCCGGTGCGGGCGTCCAGGGCGCGCAGCCGGGCGTCCTGCCACACGTAGACCGTGCCGTCGTGCAGGGCGGGTCCTGCCTCGGGGGACTCGAAGTCCGACTGGCAGCCGGTGACCTCCCACAGCTTCTGGCCGCTGGAGGCCTCCCAGCCCTGGACGCCGCCGCCGCGGGTGCCGGTGACGACGGTGCCGCGGCCGGCCTTGAGCGAGTACACCCAGGCGTCCGTCTGGAGGCGCCAGAGGTCGGCGCCCTCACGGGCGTCCAGGGCGAACAGCGTGGGCCCGTCGGAGGCGTGGATACGGCCGTCCGCGACCGCCATGGACCAGGCGACGTCCCGGGTCTTGAAGCGGCGGCGGCCGGTGGCGACGTCCAGCGCGTGCACCTCGAAGGAGGTGACGTAGACCAGGTCGCCGGCGACCGAGGGCGTGCCCCAGACGTCGTTGGACATGCGGAAGCGCCAGGGCCGCCAGCCGCCGGCCTGCTCCGGCGGCGCGGCCGGGGCCGGGGGTGCGGCGACGGCGGGGCCCACGGCGGGGTCCGTGCCGTTGACGCCGGGGCGCGGCTTGGACCAGGAGGCGGCGAGGGCGGCCTCCGGTGCCGGCGCCTGCACGGCGGCGGCGCGTACGTCCGCGACGCGCGGGCCCGGGCCGATGGGCACCTTGGCGCCGGCGAGGCGGACGGGGCCGGTGTCGGGGCCGATGGGGGCACCTCCCCGCTCGGGCGGAGCCGAGAGCTTGGGGGAGGGAGCGGGCGACGGGACGACCGGGTCGTGCGCGGGCGGCGGCGGGATGGGCGCCGGGCCCGGCGCGGGGCGTCCGCCGCCGCTGCGGCCGGCGCCGGGGGCGGGCTTGCCGGACGGTCGGCCGTTGCGGCGGGACTCGATCAGGCCCACGGCCCGCTCGGGCAGCCACGCGGAGGCCGTGCCGCTGTCGTCGGAGCCGGAGCCGAAGAGGTGGGGGGCCAGCTGGGCCTGGAGGTCGGCCGGGTTGGGGCGGGCCGTGGGGTCCATCTGCATACAGGACTCGATGAGCGGCCGCAGCTCGTCCGGGAGTCCTTCGAGGTCCGGGCCCTCCCGGAGGAGCATGAAGACCGTCTCGACCGGGTTGGCGCCGTGGAAGGGCGGGTGGCCCGTGGCGGCGAAGACCAGCATGGAGCCCAGGGAGAAGACGTCGCTGGCGCCGGTGACGCTGCGGGAGTCCTTGGCCTGTTCGGGGGACATGTAGGCGGGCGTGCCGACGGCCACGTTCGTCATCGTCAAACGCGTGTTCGAGACGCCCGACGCGATGCCGAAGTCGATCACCCGGGGTCCGTCCTCCACGACGAGGACGTTCGACGGCTTGAGGTCCCGGTGCACCAGGCCCGCGCCGTGGATGGACTGGAGCGCCTCGGCCACGCCCGCCGCCAGCCAGCGCACCGCCTGGGCCGGCATCGGGCCGCAGTCGTTCACTATCTCCTCGAGGGAGGGCGCGGGGACGTACGCGGTGGCCAGCCACGGCACGGCGGCGCGCGGGTCGGCGTCCACGACCGCGGCCGTGTAGAAGCCGGAGACGGCGCGGGCCGCCTCCACCTCACGCGTGAAGCGGACCCGGAACAGCTGGTCCTCGGCCAGCTCCGTCCGGACGGTCTTGATCGCCACGCGCCGGCCGGACGCCGAACGCGCGAGATAGACCAGCCCCATGCCGCCGGCACCCAGCCGTCCCAGCACCTCGAACGGCCCGATCCGCCGCGGATCGTGCTGCGTCAGCTGATCCACCACTCTGCCTGCCACCTCCCCGTACGAGCCGCGCCAAAGCCACATGTTCCACGCGACCCCGTGCAGCGTCTCACCACCGCACCGCCATGGCGGCACGCACCCTGATTCTTCCTGGCCGGAGCCCTGGTTGCGAACCCGGTGACAATTGAGATGTCTCGGAGGATAAGCGATCAAACGATGACCAAACAATGCCTGCTCAGCGGCGCAGCAGCGCGAAGGACGCCCCCTGATCGTCCGTGACGACGGCGACCTCGCCGTACGAGGTCTCGAACGGCGGGGCCTGGACCCGGCCGCCGAGCCGCCGCACGTCCTCCAGCGCGGCCGGTACGTCCTCGACGGCGAAGTGCACGAGGAAGTGGGGCGGCATCTGCGCGGGGAACACGTCGGAGACGGGGGCGCGGCCGAAATCGGGCTCGGCGTCCGGCCCGAACAGGGCCTCCCGGAAGAGATCGCCGTAGAAGGTGTTGGCGGCCTCGGTGTCGCGGGCGTACAGCTCGGCCCAGGCGAAGGTGCCCGGCTCGTGCCGCCTTCCGAAGCCGGGGTGCTCCTCCGGCTGCCACAGGGCGAAGACGGCGCCCTCGGGGTCGGTGACGAGCGCCGTGACGCCCAGCTCCCCGGCGGGCACCGGCGCCGAGACGATCTGCCCGCCCGCGTCCCGGACGCGCCGGGCCAGGGCCGGTGCGTCCGGGGTCGCGAAGTACACCGTCCAGACGGTGGGCAGCCGGCCGTCCACCTTGCGGACCAGCGCGGCCACGGGTTCGCCGTCCTTCAGCGCCTGCGCGAAGGAGCCGAACCAGTCCTCGAAGGTCCACCCGAAAAGTTCACCGTAGAACCGCTTGCCCGCCTCGACGTCGGCAAGCTGCGCGTCCACCCAGCAGGGGACGCCCTCTCCGTACACCGATGCCCTGTTTTCGGCCATGCCGCCAACGTAACCGCGACCGCCGCAACCCGCAGACCAGGCACACAGTCTTCGTACTCCCGCGCACCCCATTTGCAGTCGGCCGAATCGCGCCCCGATCACGCCTCGGTAAGCTGACGGCATGACAGGACAAGTGCGTACCGTCGACGGCCGCGTGGCCGGCAGGCGTGGGCAGGCGACCCGGCAGAAGCTGCTCGACTGCCTCAGCGAGATGCTCAGCTCCTCCCCGTACCGGGACGTCAAAGTCATCGATGTCGCCCGGAAGGCGGGCACTTCGCCCGCGACCTTCTACCAGTACTTCCCGGACGTCGAAGGCGCCGTCCTGGAGATCGCCGAGCAAATGGCCACCGAGGGCGCCGCGTTGACGGAGCTCCTGGAGGGCCGCTCCTGGGCCGGCAAGGCCGGCTGGCAGACGGCGCAGGAACTCGTCGACGGCTTCCTGGAGTTCTGGCGCAAGAACGACGCGATCCTCCGGGTCGTCGATCTCGGCGCCGCCGAGGGCGACAAGCGTTTCTACAAACTCCGCATGAAGATCCTCAACTCGGTGAACAACTCCCTCGCGGACGCCGTCGCCGAGCTCCAGGCCAAGGGCAGGGTCGACAAGGACGTGAACCCGGCGGCCGTCGCCGGTTCGCTCGTCGCGATGCTCGCGGCCGTCGCCTCCCACCAGAAGGGCTTCTCCTCCTGGGGCGTGAAGCAGGCCGAACTGAAACCGAACCTCGCCCTGTTGGTGCACTTGGGCGTCACCGGCCGGAAGCCGGCGAAATAGCGCGGCGCATCGGCCTCTCACGCATCCGAGTCCTGTCTGGCAGGCGGTGGTTCACGCAGGTGGACCGCCGCCTGTCGCGCTTTTCTGCCTGGGCACGAGCCGGAACACCCGGATCTCCCGTTCCACCCGCGCCTGGTACGCCGCGTACGGCGGCCAGAACGCCAGCAGCGCCCGCCATGCCGCCGCCCGCTCCTCCCCCGCCAGCAGCCGGGCCGTGACCGCGACGTCCCGGCCCTTCCAGCTGATCTCCGCGTCGGGGTGCGCGAGCAGGTTGTGGCTCCAGGCGGGATGCCCCGGCCGTCCGAAGTTGGACCCGACGAGGATCCAGCAGCGCCCGCCGTCCTGAGGCATGCAGGCCAGGGGCGTACGACGGGGCAGTCCGCTCCGCGCCCCGGTGGAGGTCAGCACCACACCGGGGAGCAGGTGCGCGCTGAGCAGCACCTTTCCCCGGGTGAGCCGGTGGACGGCCCGGTCGAGGGCGGGCACCACGTGCGGCGCCACCCGCGCGAAGCCTCTGGTCGACGACACCTTCTGCACCACACGCGCACCCCTCATGTGCCGGCCTCCTCGAATACGTGTGCCGCGTCGGCCGCGTGTGCCCGCAGCCGGTGCACCGGCCCGAACAGCAGCTCGTCGCCCGCGGCACGCTTGAAGTACAGGTGAGCCTCGTGCTCCCAGGTGAATCCGATGCCGCCGTGCAGCTGGATCCCCTCGGCGGCGGCGCGGCGCAGTGCTTCGAGCGCCTGGGCGAGGGCGAGAGGGCCGGCCGTCTGTGCCCCGGGGGCCGGGGCCGCGGCGGCCCAGGCCGCGTAGTACGCCGCCGACCGGGCCGCCTGGACCTGGACGTAGGCGTCGGCCAGCCGGTGTTTGACCGCCTGGAAGGAGCCGACCGGCCTGCCGAACTGCTCGCGCTGCCCCACGTACTCGACGGTCCGCTCCAGCACCCGGCCGGCGGCCCCCACGGCCTCGGCGGCGAGGCAGGCGGCGGCGGTGTCACCGAGCCGGGCCAGGGCGGGGAGGGCGTCGGCGGCTTCGTCACCCAGCAACTCCGCCGGTGTGTCGCGCAGTTGGATCCGCCCCTGCGGGCGGGTGGCGTCCAGGGCGGTCTGCCGTACGCGGGTGAGGCCGGCGGCGTCCCCGCGCACGAGGAAGAGCAGCACGCGCGATCGGGCGAAACCGCCGGTGTGCGCGGCGACCACGAGCAGCTCGGCACTGTGCCCGTCGAGCACCTGGTCGACCTGCCCGTACACCTGCCAGCCGGCCCCGGTCCGCCGGGCCTGTACGCCCCCGGCCCGTCCCCCGCCGGCCCACTGCCCGCGCCGGTCGTGGCCGGTGAGCGCGAGGGCGGTGGCGAGTGCGGGCCCCGGTACGGCGAGGGTGGCGGTGAGTCCGCCGGAGGCGATACGCGGCAGGAGCCCGGTGCGCTGGGCTCCGGTGCCGAGGGCGAGCAGCAGCGGGGCGGTGAGGACGGCGGTGGCCAGCAGGGGGGTCGGGGCGAGGGCCCGGCCCGTCTCCTCGCAGGCCAGGGCCAGTTCGGTCACCGTGCCGCCGACTCCGCCGCAGGTCTCGGGGAGCGCCAGTCCGGGCAGCCCCAGGTGCCCGGCGAGGGCGGTCCACAGGGCCCGGTCGTGTCCGGCCGGGGTGTCGACGGCGGCCCGCAGCTCTTGTGGACCGCACCGCTTGTCGAGCAGGCCTCGCAGGGTGCGGCGGATCTCGTCCTGTTCGTCGGTGAAGCGGGCGTCCATGGGGCACCTCTCTCCGCACCTCTCTTCGCATCTGACGGTCCGTCATATTAGGGCGGCGGAACAGGGAAGCCCAGAGCCCTGCCGGGCCCACCCGAATCTGATGTACCGTCAGATGCATGGTGGCCCGGAGGAAAGTGGCCGTCGTCGGCGCGGCCCTCTCGGACTGCGGCCGCGTGGACGACGCGACGCCGTACGCCCTGCACGCCCAGGCGGCCCGCCGCGCCCTGGCGGACGCGGGCCTGGACCGTACGCTCGTCGACGGCTTCGCCTCGGCGGGCCTCGGCACCCTGGCGCCCGTCGAGGTCGCCGCGTACCTGGGCCTGCGCCCCACCTGGGTCGACTCCACCTCCGTGGGCGGCTCCACCTGGGAGGTCATGGCGGCCCACGCGGCGGACGCGATCGCGGCCGGGCACGCCCGCGCGGTGCTGCTCGTCTACGGCTCGACGGCCCGCGCCGACGTCCGCGCGGGCCGCCGCACCGGGACCCTGTCGTTCGGCACGCGGGGCCCCCTGCAGTTCGAAGTCCCCTACGGTCACACCCTGATCGCCAAGTACGCCATGGCGGCGCGCCGCCACATGATCGAGTACGGCACGACGATCGAGCAGCTGGCGGAGGTGGCGGTGCAGGCCCGGGCCAACGCGGCCCTCAACCCGGAGGCGATGTTCCGCACCCCGGTCACGGTCGACGACGTCCTGGCCGGGCCCATGATCGCGGACCCCTTCACCAAGCTGCACTGCTGCGTGCGGTCCGACGGCGGGGCGGCGGTGCTGCTGGTGGCGGAGGAGTACGTAGGGGACTGCCGTACGCCACCGGTGTGGGTCCTGGGGTCCGGGGAGTGCGTCTCGCACGCGGCGATGTCCGAGTGGCCGGACTTCACGGTGTCGCCCGCGGCGGTGAGCGGGCGGCTGGCATTCGAACGGGCGGGGGTGCGGCCGTCGGAGATCGACGTGGCCGAGATCTACGACGCGTTCACCTACATGACGCTGGTGACGCTGGAGGACCTCGGCTTCTGCGCGAAGGGCGAGGGCGGGGCGTTCGTGGAGAAGGGGCGGTTGCGGGTCGAAGGCGGTGAGCTGCCGGTCAACACGGACGGGGGCGGGCTGTCGGCGCAGCATCCCGGGATGCGGGGGCTGTTCCTGCTGGTGGAGGCGGTGCGGCAGGTGCGCGGAGACTGCGGGGAGCGCCAGGTACGGCGCAGCGACGGCTCGCCGCCGCGACTGGCGGTGGCGTCGGGGACGGGGGGCTGGTTCTGCTCGTCGGGGACGGTGGTGCTGGGGGCGGGGTGAGGGGACTCGGGGAGGGGCCCTTGCGTGCGGCCGCTCGGCGCGCCTGCCGGTCCCGGCCTGAAAGACATCGCTTTCCCCAGGCGTAAGGGGTGCATCCCGGCAATTACCAAGCGGTAACCCTGCAGGGTGCACCCCCTACCCTTGCCGGAAACCGTCGTGTGGGATGACCTGAAGCACACAGGACACACGGGACACCCGAGCAGCACGACAAGCACCACAACCGAAGGGGGAGCCGTGGCACGAACGCGGGCGCAGAGCCTACGGAACGTCGCCGAGGCCGTCGCATCCGGCACCGATCCGCGAGCCGCGGCGCAGGAGGAATTGCGCCGCCGCACCGGATTCGGCAGCACCGGCGGCCAGGAAAGGAACACGCGTTACGCGGGCTCCCAGGACGGCGACGACGAGCAGTACGAGACCGAGAGCGAGGGCATGGACCCGGCCGACTTCCCGGCGGCCCGGGAACAGGGCGGGTCCATCGCCACCGTCATGCGGCAGAAGACGGTGCCGCTGGACGAGGCCGGGGAAGCCCTCGGCCGCAGTGAGCAAATGCACGAGCAGGGCGAACCGGTGCACGCCATCTGCCCGATGGTGATGCCCAAGGGCCGCTCCTTCCTGTCCATGCTCCCGGTGCTGTCGCTGCTGGTGCTGGGCGCCGTGGGCACCACGGTCGTGTCGGCGGTGGGCGACGGACCGCTCACCAACCCGCTGTTCGGGCTGCACTACTGGATCATCGCGCTGCTCGCCGTGTTCTTCGTGTGGTGGCGGCAGGGCCTGGTGATGGTGCCGGAGGGCAGCCAGGCGCTGATCACCCGGTTCGGCAAGCTGGAGAAGGTCGTCGGCCCCGGCCGCGTCACCCTGCTGAGCCCCTGGAAGCGGGTGTCGTACATCGTCAACACCACCCGCGAGTACCCGTTCAACGCGCCCGTGCGCGAGGCCCCCACCAAGGGCGGCGTCAAGGCGTCCATCGACCTGTTCATCCAGTTCCGGATCAGTGACCCGGTGGAGTTCGTCTACACGCTGGGCGCGGTGCGCGGCTTCGAGGAGAAGCTGAGCAACGCCGTCAGCGAGACCATCCGCAGCCTGATCTACGAGCAGGAGGCCGCCGGTATCTACGACATGGTCGGCGAGGACACCGGCCGCCTGCTGGAGCAGCTCAACCAGCAGTTCCGGCCCGCGGTGGAGCTGACCAACGCCAACATCACGCACGCCGAGCCGTCCGACCGGCGCTACCGGATGGACCTGGCCGCACCCGAGATGGTCCGCGTGGCCAAGGAGGCGTACACCCACGAGTACGCCCTCCAGCTCCGCAAGCAGCAGGACGAGGGCGACCTGACCAGGGAGCTCGCCTCCAGTCACGAGACCCTCTCGGCGATCCAGGCCGACATCGCCCAGTACCAGGCCCAGATGGACACCGCCGTGGAGCGGGAGACCAACCGCGCCGAGGCGACGGCCCGCCAGCGTTACGTGCAGGCCGAGTCGGAGGCGAAGGCCAACGCGGCGCTGCTGGAGGCGCAGGCCCTCGACATCCGCGCGGTCACCGCGGCCGAGGCGCCCGAGATCCTCGAGTACCGCTACCAGCAGCAGGTACTGGACACCTTGGAGCAGGTCGCCGACCACCTGCCGCGCCTGGTGCGCATCGGCGGGGGCGGCGCGGACGGCGTCGGCGGCGCCGGGATCGACTTCCTCGAACTGGCCCGGGAACTGGTCGGCGAGCGCGGCGCGGAACTGTTCACGGACGAGGACATGGCGGCCGTCCGGGCCCGTCTGGGGGAGGTGTCCGAGCGCATCGCCGCCCGCCAGGACGAGATCGGCGCCCTGCTGGCCGCCGAGCGGCCCACCGTGCCGCAGATGCCCGGTGAGACCGGCGCACCGGATGAACCCGGTGCCGCGAGTGCGGCACCGCACGCCGCGGAGGACCCGTCCGCCGTGTCAGAGGAGGACCAGCAGTGAGCACCGCCCGTATGAGCCGCCGCTCGGTCATCGCCGAGGCGGTGGCCCCCTGGAACGACATCGCCCGCCTGCTGCGCGGCGGCGAGGCCGACACGCTGATCCCGGTCATCATCCCGCGCCACCGCCGCCGCCTGTGGTGGATGCTGCCGCTCTGGCTCGGCGTGTACGCCCTGCTGGCCGGCGTGATGCTGTCGCTGCGCGAGGCGGACTCCGAGGGCGCCGCCGATCTCGCCTACGGCACGCTGGGCACCCTGTGCTACGTCGCCGGCGTGGTCATGCTGCTGGTCGGCGGCCTGTGGTGGTGGCGTTCGTCGATCGTCGAGATCGAGCAGGGCACCCACGGCGTGCTGACCCGCTACGGCGCCGTCACCCGCACCCTGGACGCCGGCCGGCACTACCTGTGGCACCCGTGGTCACGCGTCGACTTCGTCGTCGACACGGCCACCGAGATCCCGTACTCGGCGCCCGTGATGGCCTGTCCGACGCAGGAGAACGTGCCGCTGCGGTCCATCGAGTTCTTCCTGAAGTTCCGCATCACCGACGCGGTGCTGTTCGTCCGCACCATCGGCGCGGGCAACTTCGACCTGGTGCTGTCCAGCGCGGTGCAGGACGCGATCCGGCAACGGGCCCGCAAGATGCGCACCGAGCGCGCGTACGACCTGCGCGGCTCGGACGTCGCCGACATGCAGGAACTGCTCAACCGCCAGCTGTCCGGCTACGGCGTGCGCATCACCGGCTCCAACATCCCGGACGTCCAGCTGCCCACGCAGTACCAGCAGCACCTGGCCACCCGCGAGCGGGTCTCCAAGGAGCGCACCGCCTACGACCAGGAATGGGGCCTGATCCGCAAGCGCCGCATCGACAGCCTGGGCATGGACATCGAGCGCGCCAAGAAGGTCCGCGACGCCCGGATCGTCGAGGTGAAGGCCGCGCTGAACAGGGCGCGCGAGCAGGTCGCCCAGCTGCTGGAGCAGCAGGAGACCCAGGCGCAGCGCGTCCGGTTCGAGATCGAGACGCGGGGGCGCAGCGGCCTCATCGCCGCCGAGAACGAGGCCCGCGCCCAGCGGGCCCTGGCCAAGGCCTACCGGGACAACCGGGCGGTGCTCCAGTACGAACTGGCCCGTCGGCGCCTGGACGTGGGCGCCCAGCTCGCCGGAAAGGCCCCGCAGCCGGTGGTCGTCCGCACGGACGGCACGGGAACCGACACCTCGGCCCTGACCACGCTGCTCACCGCGCACCTGCTGCCGCAGCTGACGGCCCCGCCGACGGACGGCCGGATGCGTCTCGACGACCACGTCCGGTACGGCGACGGCGAGGGCGGCGACGCACGCTGAGGTCCGTTCTCCGAGCGGCCTGGCCCGGAGCGGGAACGACGCCCGACCGACCGCTGCCTCGCAGGAGGTGGCGGTCTTGTCGTGAGATCCACCGCACGCGAGGAGTGCCACCGGGGTCCGGGCTCGCGCCTTCGCGGGCTTGTTGCGGCAGCCGAATCTGACGTACCGTCAAATTCGGTGTCGGCGGCGATGCGGGAGCATGGGCATGGACACGATCTGGCTCACCGGGGCGGAATGGCTGGCCGTGCTGCGGATCGGGCTCGGGCTGTGGTGGCTGGAGAGCTGGCGGCACAAGGACCGCAAGGCCTGGTTCCAACGGGGCACCGGCATCACGTGGGCGGCGGGGATAGCCGCCGAGCACCGCTGGAGCGCCGTACGTTCGGGATTCGACACGGTCGTCGCGCCCCACCCGCGCGCGATGGCGTACGTCGTCGTCCACGCCGAACTCGCCCTCGGGCTGGGCCTGATCACCGGCTTCCTCACCCCGGTCGCCCTCGCGGGCGGGTTCCTCCTCAACGCCCTCTACTTCACGCTGATGATCCACGAGGTCGCCGAGCAGGGGCAGAACTCGATGATGGCGCTGATGTCACTGGTCGGGCTGTTCGGGATGTCCTGGCAGACGTGGTCGCTGGACGCAGCGCTGGGGCTGTTCTGATGACCGCCCGCCACAGCCTGCCCGAGCCCGACGCCTTCACCCGGACGTACTGGGAAGCCGCCGCCGAGGGCCGGCTGTTGATCCGCCGCTGCGGGGCCTGCGACCGGGCCCACCACTACCCGCGCGAGTTCTGCCCGCACTGCTGGAGCGAGGACGTCACCTGGGAGCCGGCGAGCGGCCGGGCCACGCTCTACACCTGGTCCGTCGTCCACCGTAACGACCTGCCGCCCTTCACCGAGCGCCTCCCCTACGTCGCCGCCGTGGTCGATCTGGCCGAGGGGCCGCGGATGATGACGGAGATCGTCGGCCCGGGGGAACCGTCGGCCGGAGCGCAGCTGCGGGTGGGGTTCCGGCAGGGGATCCCGGTCTTCCGGCTCCTGCCCGGCGCGGCCGGCAGGTGAACGGCGCTGCCCCACGCGCTTGAATGACCTCATGGCCCCCATACGTGACCACTCCCCGACCGGCCCCCACCCGGAACTGAACGGCCACGGACTGCGCCTGCGTCCCTGGGACGCCGGGTCCGGCTCCGACGTCGACGCCTGGCTGCGTGGGATGCGGGACTCCGAGTTCCGGCGCTGGAACACCCCGCTGCGGCCGGTCACGGACCGCAGGAGTGCCCGGGAGTCGCTGCTGGCGCGGGAGCAGAGCGCCACGGAGGGTACATCGCTGTCGTTCCGGGTCGCGGACGCGCGCAACGACACGGCACTGGGGCACATCGGGGTCAATGAGATCAGGTACCACCTGAGGGTCGCCCGCGTCGGCTACTGGGTCCTGCCCGAGGCCCGTGGCCAGGGCGTGGCCACCCGGGCCCTCCTGCTCGCCGCCCGCTGGGCCCTCACGGAACTCGGGCTGCACCGCCTGGAGCTGGATCACGCGGTGGGGCACGAGGTGTCGTGCCGGATCGCCGAGCGGTGCGGCTTCGCGTACGAGGGCACGTTGCGCGGGGCGATTTTCCAGGAGGACCGCCACGACGCGTTCCGGGACGCCCACCTGCACGCCCGCCTGGCCACGGACCCGGACCCGGCGGGTCCGTGAGGCCTGGAGCCGGGCAGGAGTGTGGCGCAGGTCACTCGATGCGGGCGATCAGTCGGTCCCGTCGCCCCGGTCATAACCGGCGACAACAGCGAAGGGACCACCGAGATGACCGCACCCGCGAAGGGCCCCGCGAGCTACTTCCCCTCCATCGAGAAGAAGTACGGCCGGCCGATCGCAGACTGGCAGGCCCTCATCCGCTCCTCGCCGCTGACCCGGCACCTGGAGCTCGTCAACTGGCTCAAGTCCGAGCACGGCCT
The DNA here is from genome assembly GCF_001611795.1 of Streptomyces qaidamensis. Lineage (NCBI taxonomy): Bacteria > Bacillati > Actinomycetota > Actinomycetes > Kitasatosporales > Streptomycetaceae > Streptomyces > Streptomyces qaidamensis. The sequence continues at coordinate 3,998,650 of NZ_CP015098.1, forward strand.
CGGGCACGGCCACGCCAACGCGCTCGTCGCCCACACCCTCGCCGAGGACGGCGGCAAGTGAGCCGAGGGGGCCGCTAATGGGGAGGCGCCGGGACGGAGGCCGACGGCATCATGAGGCATGGACACGGACACCGGCCACTGGCGCCTCACCCACGACCTCGACGGTTTCCTGACCCGGGCCGGCGCCTTCCTCCAAGCCCAGCCGGCTCTGCACACCGTCCCGTTGACGGTCACGGACAACCTGCGCAGACGCGGCCCGCACATCTACGGCGACAGCGTGCCGGAGTTCGGCGTACTGGAACGGGACGGCCTGGTCCGGGCGACGGTCTTCCGCACACCACCGCACCGGATGAACCTCACCGCCCTGACCGCCGAGGAGGCCGAGGCGCTGGCCGCACGACTGGCCGCCCTCGGCCACCGCCTGCCCGGCGTGCACGCCGACCGCGACACCGCCGCCGCCTTCTCCGAGGCCTGGCAGCGGCACACGGGCGCCGCGGCCACGCTCCGACAGCGTCAGCGGCTCTACCGGCTCGGCACCCTGACCGTGCCCCGTCCCGTACCGCCCGGTGGGCCCCGCATCGCCGTCGAGGCAGACCGCGACCAACTCTGCCGCTGGCACGACGAGTTCGTCGCCGCCGTCGGCGAGGGCAGCTTCCGGGACGCCGCCGCATGGGCGGACGCCCGTATCGCGGACGGCGGCATCACCTTCTGGGAGACGCCGGACGGCACGCCCGTGGCCATGGCCGGCACGACGCCCGAGATCGCCGGCCAGGTGCGCGTCGCCTCGGTCTACACCCCGCCCCACCTGCGCGGCCGCGGCTACGCGGGCGCCGCCACGGCCGAGGTCAGCCGCGCCGCCCTGGCCTCCGGAGCGCAGGAGGTGCTCCTCTTCACGGACCTGTCGAACCCGACCAGCAACGGCCTGTACCAGCGGATCGGGTACCTGCCGGTGGCGGACTTCGCGGTGTACGACTTCACGGGGTGGTCCGCGCCCGCTTGATCTCGCCCCAGTGACCAGGGGGCTTCCCGCGTCGGAGGATCAGAACACTGCCGGGCTCGTCGACTTGATCGCCGCATCATCCTCCGACGGCTCACGGGCGCTCGCGGCCCCAGGTCCGGTCACGGCCACAGCAGTTCCCGTGCCCACCCTGCCTCCGTGCTCCGATAGCGGAGCCGTACGTGCCGCCGTGCCTCGTCTCCCTGGAAGAACTCCACCTCCTGCGGCCGCAGTCGGTACAGGGTCCAGGACGGTACGGGAGCCTCCGGCTCATTCCGGGCCCGTTCCCACGCCGACTCCGAGGCCCGTGCCAGCTCCTCCACGGAGCCCAGGATTTCGCTCTGGCGGCCGGTCAGTGCCGCGGCCAGCGCGCCCGTCGAGCGGGCGTGGAGGTCACCCTGGGCCTCCTCGGACGGGGCTGCCGACACCGGGCCGCGGACCCGTACCTGCCGGCCCAGGACCGGCCAGTAGAAGCCGAGCGCGGCGCAGGGGCGGGCGATGAGGTGGCGGCCCTTGCGGCTGCCGGCGTGGGACGCGAAGAACCAACCGGTTTCGTCGGCGCCGTGCAGCATGACGATGCGTACGTCGGGCCGGCCGGACTCGTCGGAGGTCGCCAGCGACATGGTGTGCGGCTCGGTCTGCCCGGCCGCCACCGCCGCCGCGAACCACTCGGTGAAGAGGGGCAGCGGGGCGGCGGGGGCGGTCGTCGGGTCGAAGGAGGGCAGTCGCGTGACCTCCGGGTCCCAGACCCGCAGTGACCTCAGCAGCTCATGAAGATCCGTTGACATCCCCCGATTGTCACCCCGGAGGGCTCCTCGCACCTGACCGAGGTCCGACGAGACCCACCGCTCCGGCCGCATCCGCGGCACCAGCGTTTCTGAGCGAGAACCGGCCCGGCCAAGACCGGGTGTTCCCTCGCCAGGGCGCGGTCGGGGAGGCAGGATCACCGAATCGCCACCATCAGGCCCGCCATGCCACCGGCTCCGCCCCGTCCTTCTACAGTCGTGATCAATCCGGAACCAATTCCGGTCTTGACCGAGACCCATCATCCGGTCCCGTGATTACGCTCCCGCTCATGGCCGACTCCACACCCCCCACACACACCTCCGCGCAGCCTCCGCCCGACCGCCCCGTCTACGTCATCGGCGGCGGCCCCGGAGGGCTCTCCGTCGCGTACGCGCTGCGCGCCCGGGGCATACGGGCCGTCGTCCTGGAGAAGTCCGACCGGGTCGGGGCGTCGTGGCGCCGTCACTACGACCGGCTGCACCTGCACACCACCCGACGCCTCTCGGCCCTGCCCGGGCTGCCGATGCCGCGCCGGTTCGGCCGGTGGGTGTCCCGGGACGACGTGGTGCGGTACCTGGAGAAGTACGCCGAGCACCACCGCCTCGAAATCGTCACCGGCGTCGAGGTGTCCCGCGTCGAGCGCACCCCCGACGGCACGGGCTGGCTGCTGCACGCCACCGGCGGCCGGGAACTGACCGGCGCGGCGGTCGTCGTCGCCACCGGCTGCAACCACACCCCGCGCGTGCCGGACTGGCCCGGCCGGTCCGCGTTCACCGGCGAGTTCCTGCACGCCCGCGACTACCGCAACGGCACGCCCTACGCCGGCCGGGACGTCCTCGTCGCCGGGGTCGGCAACACCGGCGCCGAGATCGCCGTCGACCTGGTGGAGAGCGGCGCCTCCCGGGTCCGGCTCGCCGTGCGCACCGTCCCCCACATCGTGCGCCGTTCCACCGCCGGCTGGGCCGCCCAGTACAGCGGCGTCCTGGTCCGCCGGCTGCCGGTCGGCCTGGTCGACCGGATCTCCCGGGTGCAGGCCAGGGTGGCCCTGCCCGATCTGTCGGCCCACGGGCTGCCGCGTCCGGACACCGGGCTGTACACGCGGGTGAAGGAGGGGGCCGTCCCGGTGCAGGACGTCGGCCTGATCGACGCCGTGCGCAAGGGCAGGGTGGAGATCGTGGCCGCCGTGGACGGTTTCGAGGACGGCGGCAAGATCGCCCTGGCCGACGGCACCCGGATCTCCCCGGACGTGGTGATCGCCGCCACCGGCTACGTCCGCGCCCTGGAGGGCCTGGTCGGTCACCTCGACGTGCTCGACGACCGCGGCAGGCCCGTCGTCCACGGCGCCCGCACCCCGCACACCGCTCCCGGCCTGTACTTCACCGGCTTCACCAACCCGATCAGCGGCAACCTCCGTGAAATGGCACTCGACGCGGTGAAGATCGCCAAGGCCGTCGCGCGGTCCGGCCCGGGGAGCGTGTCCCGGCTGCCGGGCTGACGAACCCGCCCCGCCCGGCCGGACCTCCGTACAACTTCGCTCGTTCCGCCCAGTTCCTGACGCCGCATCAGTTCAGTAATCTGACAGAGCGTCAGTTAGCGGCTGTCTCACAGGAGCGGGCGGAAACGATGCTTGGATCGACCCACGGCACCCTCACCACCGACTCCCGCCGGACCCGGGCCATCGCCTGCGGGGAGCGGTCCGGGCCCGTCGTGCACGGCAGGCCCGCCCAGGACGGCGACCTGGACGTCAGCGGACGCCCGCTGCACGCCGGCGTACCCGACCTGGACCGCTTCTTCCGCCCCCGGTCCGTCGCCGTGATCGGCGCCTCGGACGCCGAAGGCCGCCCCAACACCGGCATCACGCGGCAGCTCGCCGACTGGGCGGAGCGCGTCGGTGCCCGGCTCCACCCGGTACACCCCAGCCGGCCCTCCGTCTTCGGCATCCCCTGCTCCCCGTCCGTCGCCGGCCTGCCCGAACAGGTCGATCTGGCCGTGGTGCTGGTCGGCGACCCCCTCCCGGTGATCGAGGAACTGGCCGAGGCCAAGACGCGGTTCGCGGTCGTCTTCGCGTCCGGGTTCGCCGAGACCGGGCCGGAGGGCGAGGCCGCCCAGCGGCGCCTTGCCGCCGCCGTCGAGCGGTCGGGGCTGCGGCTGCTGGGGCCCAACACCAACCTCAACGCCTTCGAGCGGTTCCGCGACGACCTGGAGGGGCCGGCGATCGCGCTGATCACCCAGTCCGGCCACCAGGGACGCCCGGTCTTCGCCCTGCAGGAGCTCGGCATCCGCCTCTCCCACTGGGCCCCCACCGGCAACGAGGCCGACCTCGACAGCGCCGACTTCCTCTCCTGGTTCGCCGAGCAGCCCGAGGTCGGCGCCATCGCCTGTTACCTGGAAGGGCTGAAGGACGGCCGTTCCTTCCTGCTCGCCGCCGACCGCGCCGCCCGGCGTGGAGTCCCGGTCGTGGCCGTCAAGGTGGGCCGTACCGAGACCGGCGCCCGCACGGCCGCCTCCCACACCGGCAAACTCACCGGCGCGGACGCCGTGGTGGACGCGGCGCTGCGCCAGTACGGCGTGATCCGGGTCGACGGGCTGGACGAACTCCAGGACACGGCCGCCCTGCTGGCCCGGGCCCGGCCGCCGCGCGCGGACGGGGTCGTCGTCTACTCGATCTCGGGCGGCACGGGCGCGCACGTCGCCGACCTGGCGACCGCCGCCGGTCTGAGCCTGCCGGTACTGTCCCAGGCCAGGCAGGCCGAGCTGCACCAGTGGATACCCGAGTACCTGAGCGTCGCCAACCCGGTCGACAACGGCGGGCATCCGGTGGGCGACGAGCGCGGCCGGAAGATCATCGACGCGATCCTCGCCGACCCCACGGTGGGCGTGCTGATCTGCCCGGTCACCGGCCCGTTCCCGCCGCTCAGCGACCGGCTCGTCCGGGACCTGGTGGACGCGGCCGAGCAGACCGACAAGCTGGTCTGCGTGGTGTGGGGCTCGCCGGTCGGCACCGAGCCCGCCTACCGCGAGGTCCTGCTCGGCTCCTCCCGCGTGGCCACGTTCCGCACGGTCGGCAACTGCCTCACCGCCGTCCGCGCCTACCTCGCCCACCACCGCTTCACGACCGGCTACCGCTCCCCCTTCGACGAGGCCCCGCGCACCCCGTCGCCGTCCTACCGCAAGGCGCAGGCCCTGATGCAGCCCGGCCGGCAGCTGAGCGAGCACGCGGCGAAGCAGCTGCTGCGGGCGTACGGCATACGCGTACCGCGCGAGCAGCTGGTGACCAGCGCGGCAGCGGCCGTCCGCGCGGCCGGGCTCGTGGGCTACCCGGTGGTGATGAAGGCCTCCGGGGCCCGGATCGCCCACAAGAGCGAACTGGGCCTGGTGAAGATCGGGTTGACCTCGGCCAGCCAGGTCCGCGACGCCTACCGGGAGCTGACCGACATCGCCCGCTACGAGGACGTCGCCCTGGACGGCGTCCTGGTCTGCCAGATGGTGGAGCAGGGCGTCGAGATGGTCGTCGGTGTCGCCCACGACGACCTGTTCGGACCGACCGTGACCGTCGGACTCGGCGGCGTGCTCGTCGAGGTGCTGCGCGACACCGCCGTCGGGGTGCCGCCCTTCGGGGAGGAGCAGGCGCGGGACATGCTCGCCGGGCTGCGCGGGCGGGCCCTGCTCGACGGTGTCCGGGGGCGCCCGGCGGCGGATCTGGACGCGCTGGTCGAGGTCGTCCTGCGCGTGCAGCGCATGGCCCTGGAACTGAGCGACCAGCTCGCCGAGTTGGACATCAACCCGCTGATGGTGCTGCCGCAGGGGCAGGGCGCGGTGGCGCTGGACGCGCTGGCGGTGTGCCGCTGATGCCGGCCGTTCTGTACGCGACGGCCGGCCATGTCCTCTCCCTCACCCTCAATCGGCCCGAGTCGCTCAACGCCCTCACGCCGGACCAGCGGGACGAGATCGTCCGGCTGCTGTCCGAGGCGTCGGCGGCCCCCGGCGTACGAGCCGTCGTGATCACGGGGACGGGCCGCGGCTTCTGCGCCGGAGCGGACCTCAGGGGCGCCGGGACATCCGGCGAACGCCTCGCGGGCGATGTCGCCCGCACCCTCCGCACCGGCGCCCAGCGGCTGATCGGCGCCGTGCTCGACTGTGAGAAGCCGGTGATCGCGGCGGTGAACGGCACGGCGGCCGGCCTCGGCGCGCATCTGGCGTTCGCCTGCGATCTGGTCCTCGCGGGCGAATCCGCCCGCTTCATCGAGGTGTTCGCACGCCGCGGACTGGTCCCCGACGGCGGCGGCGCCTATCTCCTGCCCCGCCTCATCGGCCCGCAGCGCGCGAAGGAGCTGATGTTCTTCGGCGACGCGCTCAGCGCAGCGGAAGCCGAACGCCTCGGGCTCGTCAACCGGGTCGTCCGCGACGAGGAGCTGGAGAGGACGGCACGCGTGTGGGCCGAGCGTCTCGCCTCCGGCCCCACCCGCGCCCTCGCCCTGACCAAGCAGCTCGTCAACGCCTCCCTCGACACCGACCGCGCCGCCGCCTTCGCCGCCGAGGCAGCCGCGCAGGAGATCAACATGACGACGGCGGACGCACGGGAGGGCGTACGGAGCTTCGTGGAACGGCGGAGCGCGGAGTTCGAGGGACGCTGACCCTTCCTATCTGACGAGCCGTCAGCTTCAATGGCGGATGTGATGGGACAAGCAGGGATGGCGGAAGCCGCCGTCCGCTACCTCAGGTCGAACCGCACACCCGCCCCGGAGCCCGTCGAAGCGCTGCCGCGCCCCGATCTGCGCTGCGTCGCCGAGGACGAGCGCGCACCACTCGACCCGGCTGAGTTCCGACGCGTCCTCGGCGCCTTCGCGACGGGCGTGACGGTCATCACGGCACCACCCACCGCCGACGGTGACTCCCCCGCCGGCTTCGCCTGCCAGTCCTTCACGTCCCTTTCCCTCACCCCGCCCCTGGTGGCCTTCATGGTCGGCCGTACGTCGTCGACGTGGCCGCGGATCGCGCGGGCGGGGGTGTTCTGCGTGAACGTCCTGGGCGCGGGCCAGGGCGAGTTGTGCCGCGCTTTCGCGGTGAGCGGCGCGGACAAGTTCGCGGGCGTGGCCCACGACGCCGCGCCGGTGTCGGGCTCGCCCCGGCTGACGGGCGCCGTTGCGTGGATCGACTGCGCGATCCACGCCGTCCACACCGGCGGTGACCACCTCATCGTGGTCGGCCGGGTGAACGCCCTCGGCACGGCGGACGATCCGTCCGAACCGCTGCTCTTCCACCGGGGGCGCTTCACCCGGCCGGCCCGCCCGTAGGGCTCACGCCACGGTCGGCCGCCAGCCGCCACAGCAGCCCGGTGCCCTCACAGGCCAGCCGGTGGGCGACGGCGGCCCGCATCCGGTCGTCGGCGACGACCCGGCGGGCAGGGGCAGCCCGGGCTCGGAGTGCCAGCGGGCGGAACAAGGTCGAGCTCACAATGGGCCGACCGGGCGGAGCGTCGCGTCGGACCAGGGAGGCAGGAGCCATGACCACCGAGGACGGCCCGCAGGAACCCGCCGAGCACGCCCGCTTCGCCGCCTGCCTGGGCGAGCTGGAACAGGTCGCCGACACGGACGAGATGGAGCTGGTCGGCGCTGTCCTCGCCGACCCGGACCGCGTCATGGCCGAGGCTGCCGTGGTGCGGCACCTCGACCGCCGGGCCGCACAGCTGTGGCCAAAACCCGCCTGGGAGGAGTGGGCAGCGGCCGTGGGCCGGGTGGTGACCGGACGGCCTTTCCTGGTCCGGCGCCTCCAGGAGTGGTCCCTGTTTCGATCGGTCTCCCTTCAACTGCCCTGGCGGTCAGAGGATTTGCTCGTGTCGTCGGACTGGCTCCAGCTCAAGACCGCGGCCGGGTCGAGCCCCGATGCCCTCGATGTCCTCGCCGAGAGCGGCCGGACGAAGAGGATCCGCAACGCCGCCCGGGCGAGCCGCGCGCGGCGGATCGAGGCCTGAAGCCCGGAAGACCGGCCCGTTCAGGCCGCGACCGGCTCGCCCCCCGCCCTCCGCCGGATCACCAGCGCCATCAGCGCCGCCGCAGCGCACAGCGCCCCCGACGCGTACCAGACCACGTCGTACGTGCCGAACGTGTCGCGGGCGACGCCGCCCAGGAAGGCGACGAGGGCGGCGCCGACCTGGTGGGAGGCGAGGACCCAGCCGAAGACGATCGCGCTGTCCTCGCCGTAGTGCTCGCGGCACAGGGCGAGGGTGGGCGGGACGGTGGCGACCCAGTCGAGGCCGTAGAAGACGATGAAGAAGATCATCGGCGGGTGGACCACGGGGCCCAGCAGGAGCGGGAGGAACATCAGCGACACGCCCCGCAGCGCGTAGTACACCGCCAGCAGGCGGCGCGGCTCGAAGCGGTCCGTGAACCAGCCCGAGGCGATCGTGCCGACGACGTCGAAGACGCCGATGACCGCGAGCAGGGAGGCGGCGGCCTGGACGGGCATGTGGTGGTCGTGGGCCGCTGGGATGAAGTGGGTCTGGATCAGGCCGTTGGTGGAGGCGCCGCAGATCGCGAAGGTGCCGGCGAGCAGCCAGAACGGGCCGGTGCGCACGGCCGAGAGCAGGACGGTCACGGCCCGGCGGGCGGCGCCGGGGACGGGCGGCGGCTTCGGCACGAACTCGGCGGCACCGTACGGCTTCTGGCCCACGTCCGCCGGGTGGTCGTGCAGCAGGAGCCACACGAACGGCACGACCGCGAGGGCGGCGAGGGCGACCGTCACGGCGGCCGGGCGCCAGTCGTAGCGGTCGATGATCCAGGACAGCAGGGGCAGGAAGATCAGCTGGCCGGAGGCCGAGGCGGCGGTGAGGATGCCGCTGACCAGGCCGCGCCGTTCGGTGAACCAGCGGTTGGTGACGGTCGCCGCGAAGGCCAGCGCCATGGAGCCGGAGCCGAGACCGACCAGCAGGCCCCAGCACAGCATCAGCTGCCAGGCCGCGGTCATCCACACCGTGAGCCAGGAGCCGGCCGCGATCACGGTGAGGGCGACCGCGACGACCCGGCGGATGCCGAAGCGGTCCATCAGGGCCGCCGCGAACGGGGCCGTCAGGCCGTACAGCGCGAGATTCACCGAGACAGCGGCGCCGATCGTGCCGCGCGACCAGTCGAACTCGTCATGCAACGGGTCGATGAGCAGGCCCGGCACGGAACGGAAGGCGGCGGCGCCGATGATCGTCACGAAGGTGACGGCGGCGACGAACCAGGCGCGGTGCACGCGCACACGAGTCGGCTTCGGCGGCTGCTGGACGGCCGCCGCATCGGTTGTCCGGGTCACGGCATAGAGCTTCCGACCTGCGGCTCGCTCCATCGAGTGGCCCGAAGGACAGCATTCGTTAGGATCAGGCCATGCGCCGTGAGCCGGAGTTCCGCCCGCACCGGGTCGTCGTCCTCGCCCTCGACGGCCTGCTCCCCTTCGAGCTGGGCATCCCGCACCGCATCTTCGGCCGCCCCCGGGACGCCCGGGGGCGGCCGCTGTACGACGTCGTCACCTGCTCGATCCGCCCGCCGGGCCCGGTGCGGACCGACGCCGACTTCGCCGTCCAGGTCGAGCACGGCCCCGAGGCCCTGGCCACCGCCGACACCGTGATCGTCCCGGCGTCGTACGAACTCGGCCCGGTCTTCGAGGAGGGCGTGCTCACCGGCGAACTGGCCGCCGCCCTCGACCACATCCGCCCCGGCACCCGGCTCGCCTCGATCTGCACCGGCGTCTACGTCCTCGCCGCCGCCGGTCTCCTCGACGGCCGGCCCGCCACGACGCACTGGGCCGACGCCGACCGCTTCCAGCGGCTCTTCCCGCACATCCAGGTCGATCCGGACGTCCTGTTCATCGACGACGGCGACGTCCTGACCTCCGCCGGTGTCGCGGCCGGCATCGACCTGTGCCTGCACATGGTGCGCCGCGACCACGGCACGGCGGTCGCCAACGACGTGGCCCGCCGCACGGTCGTACCGCCGCACCGCGACGGCGGTCAGGCGCAGTACATCCACCGGCCCGTGCCCGACCCGCAGCAGGCGACCACGACCTCGGCCCGGGCCTGGGCCCTGGGCCGTCTCCACGAGCCGATCCAGCTGCGTGACATGGCGGCGCAGGAGTCCATGTCGGTGCGCACCTTCACCCGCCGTTTCCGTGAGGAGACCGGCGTCAGCCCCGGCCAGTGGCTCACCCAGCAGCGCGTGGAGCGGGCCCGGCACCTCCTGGAGTCCACCGACCGCTCCGTCGAGCAGGTGGCGCGGGAGGCGGGCTTCGGCACGGCCCAGTCGATGCGCCAGCACCTCCAGGCGGCCCTCGGCGTCACGCCCACCGCCTACCGGCGCACCTTCCGGGCGGAGAAGGAGACCGCCGCCGCCCTCAGAAGGTGAGCACCGCCCGTGCCACCCGCCCCGCCTCCGCGTCCGCCGCCGCCTTCTCGAAGTCCTCGACCGGGTAGGTCCGGCTGACCAGTTCGTCGAGCAGGAGGCGCCCCTGGCGGTACAGCCCGGCGTACAGGGCGATGTCCCGCTGGGGTCGGGAGGAGCCGTAACGGCAGCCCAGGATGGACTTGTCGAGGTACATCGAGGAGACCCGGAAGGACGCCTCGGCCGTGGCGGGCGGGACCCCGAGCAGGATCGCCTGGCCGTGCCGGTCCAGGGCGTCGATCGCCTGCCGGATCAGCTCCACGCGGCCGACGCACTCGAAGGCGTGGTCCGCGCCGGTGGGCAGCAGCTCGCGCACCCCCTCGGTGGACGTCAGGAAGTCGGTCGCGCCGAACCGGCGTGCCGCCTCCTCCTTCGCCGGGTTGGCGTCGACGGCCACGATCCGCCCGGCGCCCGCAAGCCGGGCCCCCTGAAGCACGTTCAGGCCGATGCCGCCCGTCCCGATGACCAGGACGCTGTCGCCGCGGTCCACCCGTGCCCGGTTCAGTACGGCGCCCACCCCGGTCAGCACCCCGCACCCGATGAGCGCCGCCGACGTCAGCGGGATGTCGTCGGGGATCCGGACGGCCTGGACGGCCTGGACGACGGTGCGCTCGGCGAACGCCGAGTTGGACGCGAACTGGTGCACCGGCGATCCGTCGTGGCGGAACGGTCGGCCGGGGCGTCCGATGGCCTGCCGGCACATGGTCGGCCGGCCCCGGTCGCACTCGGCGCACGTGCCGCAGTTCGCCAGGGTGGACAGCGCCACATGGTCACCGGGCGCGACATGGGTGACGCCCCCACCCACCGCCTCCACGACCCCGGCCCCCTCATGGCCCAGCACCACAGGCACGGGGAACGGTATGGTCCCGTCCACCACCGACAGATCGCTGTGGCACAGCCCGGCCGCCGAGATCGCGACCCGCACCTCGCCCGGCCCCGGCTCGCGCACCTCCAGGTCCGTCACGACCCGGATGTGCCTCCCGTCGAAGATCACGCCTCGCATCACACGGCCCCCTTGGGCTCCCTGGGCAGGCCGAGCACCCGCTCGGCGATGATCGTGCGCTGGATCTGGTCCGAGCCGCCGTAGATCGTGTCGGCCCGGGAGAAGAGAAACAGGTGCTGGGAGGCGTCCAGTTCATACGGCTCGGAGGCCGACCAGTCGCCGGGGCCCACGGCCGCCCCCGCGCCCCGCACCAGCACCGCCAGCTCCCCGAGCCGCTGGTGCCAGCCGGCCCACAGCAGCTTGGCCACGCTCGGGGCACCCGCGTCACCGGAACCCCCCAGCGTGCGCAGGGCGTTCCAGCGCATCGTCCGCAGCTCGGCCCACTGCCGCACGAGCCGTTCCCGTACGACGGGGTCGTGCACCACGCCCGACGCGACGGCCGCGCGCACCACGCCCGCCAGTTCCTCGGCGAACCCGATCTGCTGGGCCAGCGTGGACACCCCGCGTTCGAAACCGAGCAGGCTCATCGCGACGCGCCAGCCGTCACCCTCGCCGCCGACGACGTGCTCGGCGTGCGCGCCGTCGAGGAAGACCTCGTTGAAGTCGCTGGTGCCCGTCAGCTGGCGGATGGGGCGGACCTCGATCCGGCCGGGCTGGTCCATGGGGACGAGGAGGAAGGTCAGCCCGTGGTGCCGTGCCGAGCCGGGTTCGGTCCTGGCCAGTACGAAACACCAGTCCGCCTCGTGCGCGAGCGACGTCCAGATCTTCTGCCCGGTGACGCGGTACGTACGGCCGTCCGGCTCGCGCACGGCCGCCGTACGGATCCCGGCCAGGTCCGATCCGGCACCGGGTTCGCTGTAACCCTGGCACCAGAGCTCCTCGCCTGCGGCGATCGGCGGCAGGAACCGCGACTTCTGCTCGTCGGTGCCGTGGGCGAGGAGCGTGGGGGCGAGCAGGTTCTCCCCGATGTGCCCGGAGCGCGGCGGCGCCCCCGACCGCGCGTACTCCTCGGCCCAGACGACCTGCTGGGTGAGGGTGGCCCTGCGATTCCCGTACCCGTCCTCCCCCCACCCGAGCCCGATCCACCCGGCGGCACCGAGGGTGCGTTCCCAAGTGCGGCGGTCGGCAGCGTCCTTGGCATACGCCGTCAACCAGTCGCGCACCTCGGCGCGAAAGTCCTCATCCTCTTGCCCGAACCCGAACTCCACGCTCGACCGCCTTAGATTGGCCCGGTCCATGCACACGGTCAGCGGGGCAGCCCCCTCAGGGGCGCGGGGAACTGCGCGAACGACCACACTCCACCCGCACCCGCCGAACCACCCCGCCCCCCGACCTACTGGGCGTTGGGCCGCTCCCCCTCAGCCGCCGCCCTCTCCATCTCCCGCACCCGCTCCAGCAACGGCATCGGATCCACCCCCACCGACCCGGGCAGAAACTCCGCGATCCGTTCCACCGTCCACCCGCCGGAGGCGTACGCCGCCCGCAGCTCCCGCGGCTGCGCCCACACCGCGATCTTCGCCCCGGCCACCGTGTACACCTGCCCGGTGATCCCCTGCCGGGAGGCGGCGTCGGACAGCAGGTACACCACCAGCGCGGCGACGTCCTCCGGCTCCCCGATCTCGGCCAGTTCCATCGGCACCCCGGCCGACATCCTGGTCCGCGCGACCGGCGCCACCGCGTTCGCGGTCACCCCGTACTTGTGCAGCCCGAGCGCGGCGCTGCGCACCAGCGAGATGATCCCGCCCTTGGCGGCGCTGTAGTTGGCCTGTGAGACGGACCCCTGGTGGTTGCCGCTGGTGAAGCCGATCAGCGTCCCGGCCCGCTGCTTGCGCATCACCGCGGAGGCCGCCCGGAACACCGTGAAGGTGCCCTTCAGGTGGGTCGCGACGACCGGGTCCCACTCCTCCTCGGTCATGTTGAACAGCATCCGCTCGCGCAGGATCCCGGCCACGCAGACCACACCGTCCAGCCGCCCGTACGACGCCAGTGCCACGTCGACGACCCGCTGCCCGCCGGCCATCGTGGAGATGTCGTCGGCGACGGCCACCGCCTCGCCGCCCGCCGCCTCGATCTCCTTGACCACGGCCTGGGCGACCTCGCTCGCCGGTGACGCGCCGTCGACCGAGACGCCGTAGTCGTTGACGACGACCTTCGCCCCCTCGGCCGCCGCCGCGAGCGCGACCGCGCGGCCGATGCCCCGCCCGGCACCCGTGACGGCGACGACCTTGCCTGCCAAGAAGTTCCCCACGCCCGGCCCCTTCCCGTCCCACGATTTCTGACGGACCGTTAGATTCTCGGTTCCCGAATTCTACGGCCCGTCAGATATGGAAAGACAAGCCCCGCGGAGGACTCATGTCGCTGCCGGACGCGTTCCACGACATCGCCAAGCGCGTGAACAACTGGGGCCGTTGGGGATCCGGCGACGAGATCGGCACCCTGAACCTGATCACGGACGACGTCGTCAGGCAGGCCGCGGCCACCGTCCGCACCGGTCATCGCGTCCCGCTGGCGCTGCCTCTCCAGCAGGACGGCGTGCAGACCGGCATGATCCCCGGCCGCGTCAACCCCCTGCACGCCATGGTGCAGATCAACCAGGAGATCTTCGGCCCGGGCACGGTCGCGTGCAGCGACGACGTCGTGACCATGGGCCTCCAGGCGGCCACCCACTGGGACGCCCTGCCGCACGTCTCACACTCGGGCCGGCTCTACAACGGCCGCCCCGCCCATACCGTCACCGCACACGGCGGCGCCGGGTTCAGCGGTATCGGCACGGTCCGGCACGTCGTCTCGCGCGGGGTGCTGCTGGACGTCGCCCGGGCCCGTGGCACGGACCGGCTCGACGGCGGGTACGCGGTCACGCCCGAGGACCTGGACGCCGCCGAGGAGCTGGCCGGCACGCGGGTGCGGGCGGGAGACGTCGTGCTCGTGCGGACCGGGCAGATCCAGGCCTGCCTGGCCGGGGACCGGCACGGCTACGCGTACCCCTCGCCGGGGCTGTCGATCCGGACCCCGGAGTGGTTCCACGCGCGCGATGTCGCGGCCGTCGCCAACGACACCCTGACCTTCGAGGTGTTCCCGCCCGAGGTGGAGGACCTCTGGCTGCCGGTGCACGCCCTCGACCTCGTGGAGATGGGCATGCCACAGGGCCAGAACTGGAATCTCGAAAAGTTGTCCACAGCCTGTGGAGAAGCGGGGCGGTATGCCTTCCTGCTGACCGCGACCCCCGAGCCGTTCACCGGGGCGACCGGCTCTCCGGTGGCCCCCGTCGCCGTCCTGTAGGCCGTCGGATCCGGGCCCCGCCCGCCGGACGCCCGGCAGGCCGGCGCCGCCGGGCCGCCATCCGCCGCAGCTGGATGGCGGCGCCGCGCTGCTCGCCCCGAGCACGGCAGCGCGCGCCGCCACCCGACTCCGGCGCTCCCGCCCCGACTCCCCGCCCCTGAAGGGAGCCGACGCCGAATCGCGACTCACACTCGACGAGGGCCGCCGTCCACCGAAGCCCTCGCCGTCCCCTCACGGTGAATCGCTGACCACCAGCGTGAGCAAACGGTCACGACGCGTCAACAGGAGTTCGGAGAAATGTCGCCAAGGCGGCTTTTGCCGCAGGCGCGCACGGAAGCACGTCCCGGCGCATCGCCGCATGATCTGACGGAACCCGCCGACCCGTCGTGCATCCGTGCCCCGGCCCCGCCGCACGAACCCGCGGCATGTGCCGCCGTACACCACGCCCGGCCGGAACGGGCGGCGGTGCTACACCGCCTCGTACGCCAGGCCCTCGAAAGCCGCCCCGCCGCACGCCACCGCGCCGCCTGCGCACGACGCCGTGAGGTCAGGGGACTTCGCGCACCGGTCCACCTCGCACCAGATGCGCTTGCCGGTGGCCTCGACGCTCCAGCCCCAGCGGTCGGCGAGGCCGTCGACGAGTGCCAGGCCCCGGCCGCCGGTCGCTTCGTCGCCGGCGCACCGGGGCACGGGGGCCCGGCCGCTGCGGTCCGCGACCTCCAGACGGACCGTGGCCTCCTCCGTCACCACGTGCGGCAGGGACAGCCGCAGGACGGCGGGACGGCCGGTGTGCACCACGGCGTTGGTGACGAGCTCGGAGACGAGCAGGATCAGCGTCTCGGCGAGGGGTTCGTCGGCCTGTATGCCGGACCCGGCCAGGCGGGAGCGGGCCCACCGCCGGGCTCGCCCCACTTCTGCGGGGTCGGGCCGGATCTCCAGCTGCACTTGAAGCACCTGCACCGCTCACACCATCCGAACCGGCGGACACTTAGGCTCGCGCCTCACGAGGGCCACGATCGTAGCCATTTTCTGCATGGCCAGAACAACGGCCGGGACAAGGATCACGCACCGTGAATCCCTTGTGGGACAGCATGGTTGACGTACAGTCACGCCAACAAGCGCTTCGGGCATATTCCAGCGCGAAGGAGTACCCGTGCGGCATACTGTGCGACGCTCGCCGCGGGCAGTCGAACAGGCGGCGCCACGGGGTCGCACTGCGCTCGGAGCCACTCGCATTCGACACAAGGTACCGGAGCGGGCAATCGACTCCAGGCCGTAACGAGTCACGCTGAGGACACAAAGCCGATATCAACGCTCCGTAATTCCGGTATGCCACGATCCGTGACATCTCCGGGAGGGGTCCCGGCGATACCGCAGCCAGACGGCCCGTCAGACCGTCTCGGGCGTCAGAGCCGCCGCGAGCACCTCTTCACTCTCCGTAACTCCGCCCGCACGCTGGGTTCGAACCCATGCTCGTTTCAGGTGCAGATGGACCTCGGACTCCCAGGTGAAGCCCATCCCGCCGTGCACCTGGAGACAGTCGCGGGCGCCTCGCACGGCGGCCTCGTCGGCGAGGATCCGGGCCGCGGCGATGTCGGCCGGGTCGGCGGTCACGGCGGCCGCGTACACCGCGGCGCGGGCCGTCTCCGCACGGACCAAGATCCCCGCGCACAGATGCGCCACCGCCTGGAAGGCCCCGATGGGCCGCCCGAACTGTTCGCGCGCCCGGGCGTGTTGCGCCGCCAGTTCGCAGACGCGGCCCGCCGTGCCGAGTTGCTCGGCGGCGGTGAGCAGGATGGCGACGGGGTCGGGGGCTGGGCGCGCGGCGGGCACGCGGTGCAGGGGCGTCAACGGGTCGAGCGAGCGCAGCGGCACGGCCCCGGTGGTGTCCCCGCGTACGGCGTCCGCCTCCGCCAGCCACTCCACGAGCCCGCCGTCCACGGCCGCCACCACCGTCTCCCCGGTGGCCGCGCCGGGTACGGCACCGGCCGCGAGGTGGGTGGCGACGAGCGGCCCGGGCAGCAGCGCCCGCCCCGCCTCCTCGAACACCAACACGGCCTCCGTGAGACCGAGTCCGACCCCGCCGTCCGTCTCCGGCACCCGCAGCGCGAAGAACCCGAGGTCACCGAGGGCCCGCCACAGCCCCCGGTCGAGCCGCGGCGGCCCGGCCGCACGCCCCTCCCCCGGTCCGCCGGCCCCGCCCGGTCCCCCGGAACTCCCCGTCCCCCCATGTCCCCTGCCGTCAAGCGCCGCTGCCGCACGGGCCCCGCCCGCACCACCGCCGCCCGCCGCGGAACGCCCCGGGCCCTCACCTGTGCCACGGGCTCCACCCCGCACCCCGGCGCCGCCGCCCCTGTCGGCCTCCTCCACCGCCGCCCGCAGCGCCCGGCCGTCGAACCGCCGCGCCAGCGCCTCGCGCACCCCGTCCCGCAGTGCCCGCTGGTCGTCCGTCAGCCGGAACCGCACGGCACTCACCGTCCCTTCGGCAGACCGAGGATGCGCTCGGCGATGATGCTGTGCTGGACCTGCGAGGTGCCGGCCGCGATGGTGTACGCCAGGGAAGAGAGCCGGTCGGGGGTCCACGGCCGGTCCAGGTCGAGGCAGTCGGGGCCCAGTACTTCGGCGGCGGCGTCGTAGAGGTCCTGGCGGGCGTGCGAGTAGCGGAGCTTGAAGACCGAGCCGCCCGCGCCGGGCACTCCGCCCGAGGCCTCCGCCGCGCTCACGTTCCACTGCGTGAGCCGCCACAGCGCCCGGAACTCCGCGTTGAGCCTGCCCAGCCGGCGCCTGAGGGCCGGGTCGTCCCAGCGGCCGTTCTTGCGGGCCTCGACGGCCAGTTCGGCGAGAACCCGGCGGCAGGCGACGACCTCGCCCGCGAAGGCCGTGCCCCGCTCGAAGGACAGCGTCACCATGGTCACGCGCCAGCCGTCGTTCTCGTCCCCGACCCGGTTCGCCACCGGCACCCGCACCTCGTCCAGGAACACCTCGGCGAACTCGGCCGGCCCGGCGAGTGTCCGCAGCGGCCGTACGGTGATGCCGGGCGCGTCCATGGGCAGGGCGAGCCAGGTGATGCCCCGGTGCTTCGGGGCGGCCGGGCCGGTGCGGACCAACAGTTCGCACCAGTCGGCGACTTCGGCGTGCGAAGTCCAGATCTTGGAGCCGCTCACCACGTAGTCGTCGCCGTCGCGCCACGCGCGGGTGCGCAGGGCCGCGAGGTCGGATCCGGCCTCCGGTTCGCTGAAGCCCTGGCACCAGACCTCCTCGCCGCGCAGGATGGGCGGCAGCCAGCGCGCCCGCTGGGCGTCCGTGCCCTCGGCGGCGATGGTCGGCCCGGCGTGCAGGAGGCCCACGAAGTTGGCGCCCACATAGGGCGCTCCGGCCTTCTCGGTCTCCTCCAGGAAGATCAGGCGGACGCTCGGGGTGGCGTCCCAGTGGACGCCGGCGTATCCGGCCTCGTACAGCCTGCGCTGCCAGCCGAGGTCGTACGCCCGCCGTCCCGGCCAGTCGTCGGGGGACGGCCTGGGCGGGAGTGCGGGGAGCGTTCGCGCGAGCCATTCCCGCAGCCGGGCCCGGAACTCCTCCTCCTCGGGCGTGTACGACAGATCCATCAGCGGTCCAGGTCCAGGTCCAGCATCCGGATGGCGTTGCCGCGCATCAGCTTGTACACCGTCTCGTCGTCGAGGCCCTTGACGTGGTCGAGGGCGACCTCCTTGGTGTGCGGGAAGGTCGAGTCGACGTGCGGGTAGTCGGTCTCGAAGGTGGCGTTGTCCCGGCCGACCACGTCGATCGACGCCACGCCGTGCTGGTCGCGGAAGAAGCAGCAGAACATCTGCCGGTAGTAGTACGTCGACGGCGGCTCGGGGATCGTGTCGCGGACGCCGCCCCAGGCGCGGTGCTCCTCCCAGACGTCGTCGGCCCGCTCCAGGGCGTACGGGATCCAGCCCATCTGGCCCTCGGAGTAAGCGAGTTTGAGGCGCGGGAACTTCACCAGGACCCCGCTGAAGAGGAAGTCCATCATCGAGGCCATCGCGTTGTTGAAGCTGAGCGAGGCCTGGACGGCGGGCGGGGCGTCCGGGGAGGCGGCCGGCATCTGGGACGAGGATCCGATGTGCATGTTGACGACGGTCCCGGTGTCCTGGCAGACCGCGAAGAACGGGTCCCAGTAGCCGGAGTGGATGGACGGCAGCCCGAGGTGGGTGGGGATTTCCGAGAAGGTCACCGCCCGCACCCCGCGTGTGGCGTTGCGGCGGATCTCCGCGACGGCCAGGCCGATGTCCCACAGCGGGATCAGGCACAGCGGGATGAGCCGCCCGCCGCTGTCGCCGCACCACTCCTCGACCATCCAGTCGTTGTAGGCGCGCACGCAGGCGAGGGCGACCTCCTTGTCGTGCGCCTCGGCGAAGGTCTGACCGCAAAAGCGCGGGAAGCTGGGGAAGCACAGGCTCGCCTCGACGTGGTTGAGGTCCATGTCCTTCAGGCGTTCCTTCGAGTCCCAGCAGCCGGGCCGCATCTCCTCGCGGGTGATGCCCTCCAGGGTCATCGCGTCCCGGTCGAAGCCGACGGCGGCGATGTTGCGCTTGTACGGGAACTTCAGGTCCTCGTAGATCCACCAGTCGGTGGGCTGGCCGTCCGGGTCCATGGTGATCCGGTACTTGCCGCCGACGTAGGCGAGTTCACCGATCCCGGCGGTCAGGGGCCTCGGCCCGCGTTCGCGGTACTTGGCCGGCAGCCAGGTGTCGAAGAGGTGGGCGGGCTCGATCACGTGGTCGTCGACGCTGATGATGCGGGGCAGTTCGGTCGCCATGGGTCCCCTCCGCCGGACGGTACTTATCTGATGCATCGTCAGATAGCATCCCACCTGACGACCTGTCAGCCAAGCAGCAGGGGGCAGTCGTGAACGAGACCCCGCACGCCCTGAGTTCGTCCCGCACCCTGTGGGAGCTGGTCACCCGCCGCGCGGCCCTCACGCCCGACCGCCCGCTCTTCCTCCAGGCCGACCGGACGCTGACCTTCGGGACGCTCCACGCGCGGGCCGAGCGGGTCGCGGCCGGGCTGTACGGCATGGGTGTGCGCCCCGGCACAGTGGTCGCCTGGCAGCTGCCCACCCGTATCGAGACGGCCGTACTGTCCTTCGCGCTGGCCCGTCTCGGCGCCGTGCAGACCCCGGTGATCCCCTTCTACCGGGACCGCGAGGTCGGCTTCGCACTGCGCGAGTCCCGGGCGGAGTTCTTCGCGGTGCCGGGCACCTGGCGCGGCTTCGACCACGGCGAGATGGCCCGGCGGCTGGGCGCGAAGGGCGTCTTCGAGGCCTACGCCGACCTGCCCGACGGCGATCCGTCCCTCCTGCCGCCCCCGCCCTGCGACGGCACCGCCGTCCGCTGGATCTACTGGACTTCCGGCACGACCTCCGACCCCAAGGGCGTACTGCACACGGACCGTTCACTGCTCGCGGGCGGCTCCTGCCTGGCCCACGCGCTGCGCCCCTCGGCGGACGACGTGGGGTCGATCGCCTTCCCGTACGCCCACATCGGCGGGCCCGACTACACGGTGATGCTGCTGCTGTACGGCTTCCCGGCGGTGCTGTTCGAGCAGTTCGCGCTGCCGGAGGCGCTGGCGGCGTACCGCGCGCACGGGGTGACGATGGCGGGCGGGTCGACGGCCTTCTACTCGATGTTCCTGGCGGAGCAGCGCAAGCAGCCGGGAGAGCCGGTGGTGCCGTCGCTGCGGCTGCTGGCGGGCGGCGGGGCGCCCAAGCCGCCGGAGCTGTACCACGCCGTCGTGCGCGAGATGGGCGTGCAGCTCACCCACGGATACGGCATGACCGAGGTGCCGATGATCACCATGGGCGACCCGGACGACACCCCGGAGCTGCTCGCGGTGACCGAGGGGCGGCCGCCGGAGGGGATGGAGATCCGGATCGTGGACGGGGAGGTGCGGCTGCGCGGGGAGGCCGTGTGCCGGGGGTATCTGGACCCGGGGCAGTCGGCGGATGCCTTCGACGAGGAGGGGTTCCTGCGCACCGGCGATCTCGGACGCCTGACGGAGACGGGGCACCTGGTCCTCACGGGCCGGCTCAAGGACGTGATCATCCGCAAGGGCGAGAACATCTCGGCCCAGGAGATCGAGGATCTCCTGCACCGGCATCCGTCGGTCGGTGACGTGGCGGTGGTCGGACTGCCGGACGCGGAGCGCGGGGAGCTGGTGTGCGCGGTGGTGGAACAGCCGCCCGGCACCGAGGCGTTGACGCTCGCCGCCGTGACCGCCTTCCTGCGCGCCGAGGGACTGTCGGTGCACAAGCTGCCGGAGCGGCTGGAGGTGGTGGACGCCCTTCCGCGGGGCGAGACCCTGCGGAAGGTGCTGAAGTACAAGCTGCGCGACCGCTACACGGACACCTGACCCACTGCGGGCAGCCCCTTCAGGGGCGCGGGACACGCAACCCACTGCGGGCAGCCCCTTCAGGGGCGCGGGGAACGGCGCGAGCAACCACCGACAGCCCGCACCCGCCCCTCCGAGAGCAACCCCTACGACGAAGGCGCACCGACATCCCACGACACGGACGCGGACACGCAACGCGCTGCGGGAAGGACCTTCAGGGGCGCGGGGAACGGCGCGAGCAACCACCGACAGCCCGCACCCGCCCACCCGTGAACAATCCCCGCAGCGAAGGGGCGCCGACATCCCGCGGCGCGGACACGTGGCCCTACTCGGGCACGGTGAAGTAGCGGGCGAAGGCGGATACGACCTCGGCCTCGCCGACCTTGCCGTCACCGTCCGTGTCGAGCGCGGCGGCGGCCGGCCCTGCGAGGTCCTCGGGGACTCCGAGGCACTTCAGGACGCGGCCCGCTTCCTCGACCGTCGCGGCGCCGTCCCCGTCGGCGTCGGCGACGTCCAGGGCCGCGTGCAGGAAGGGGCGGGCGATCTCGGCGAACCGGTCGGGGTTGTCGCGCAGGCGCTTGACCGCGCCGGTGACGAACTCCTCGCGCGTGATGCGCTGGTCGCCGTCGCGGTCCGCAATGCCCGCCATGCCCTGCCAGAAGGCCTCGGCGCCGCCGTACAGGGCCTGCCCCTTGTCGGACCGGGCCGTCACGGCGAACTCCGTGAGCAGCGCCTTGGCCGCGCCGTAGAAGTCCTCGCGGTCGATGTAGCCGTTGCCGTCCTGGTCGAAGGTGGCGAACCTGGCGGCGATCCTGCGCTCGTACTCGCTGCTGACCATGTCTCTTTCGGGCCGCCTTACGTCGGGTGGGGTGCGTCTCGGTCGGAGCGTACGACGGAGGGAGCCGTTCGGGCGCGGGAAAACGTCACTTGCGCCAAGACCGGGGGAATTCCGGGACAACGGCGTGTCGGAACGGCAACACTCCGTCCACGGTGCGTGATCGCGGCGTCACGCGGACAGGGGTTCGCCCTCGTCGCCGAGGGCCGCGTCCACATCGCCGTACACGTCGAACAGCCTGCGGACGCCCAGCGCGCCGAGGACCCGGTTGACGTGGGACCCGTCGGCAGCGCCCCGGGCGGGCAGCACGAGGCGCAGCCGGCCCTGGCAGGAGCGGATCAGCCGGCGGGCCGCGATGAGCACGCCGACGCCGCTGGAGTCGCAGAAGAACACCTCGGACAGATCCAGGACGAGACAGTGGTGTCCCTCGGCCACCACGTCGTGCACGCGTTGACGCAGCACCGGTGACGTCACCAGATCCAGCTCGCCCGACACCTGGAGCACGGCCCATTCGCCCTGCTCGCCGCCGGTCACTTTGAAGGTCACCACCACGCCCCTCGCTCGCCAAAACGGAAGCAGTCCCTACGCTTCCTTGCAGCGCGGCTGCCCAGCGGCAGTTCCCTGAAACGCAACCCGAAAAACGGATCCCCCGCGGAAGAGGCTTGTTTTAGTCGACTTCGATCCTGTTCGATCCTCTTCAGTCAGGTCTGATCGGAGGGCTGTGGGGTAGGCGCGAGCCCAAAGGCATTCGGTGCGGGCCTCCGCGCCCCCCTACCACCTGCGGCCGGTCAGGGGGCGCACATTGCCACAAAGGGGCGTGCGTTACCGGACGTGCCGACTACATTCGAGGAGACACCGGAGACAGGCTGGACAGAGCACGGGCGCGGGACACGAGCAGGGGGGTGAGGGGA
The DNA here is from genome assembly GCF_001611795.1 of Streptomyces qaidamensis. Lineage (NCBI taxonomy): Bacteria > Bacillati > Actinomycetota > Actinomycetes > Kitasatosporales > Streptomycetaceae > Streptomyces > Streptomyces qaidamensis. The sequence goes on from NZ_CP015098.1 coordinate 4,021,187, forward strand.
CCGCATGGCGAAAAAGGACGCACCGCCTCGCTGGGACCGCAAGATGCAGCAGCGGCTCGCCCGCGGGGAAGCCGCCGCCCTCGGTGAGCTCTACGACCGGTTCGCCTCCCTCGTGCACGGCCTCGCCCACCGCGTGCTCGGCGACGAACGCGCCGCCGACGGCATCACGCGCGAGGTCTTCATCCACGTCTGGGAGCATCCCGACTCCTACGACCCCAAGCAGGGCCCGCTGCGCACCTGGGTCGCCACCCTTACCCACCGGCTGGCGGTGCAGCGGCTGCGCGCCACCGAGACCGCCGCCCTCGCCCGCGAAGGCTCCGGCACCGCGGAGGAACTGGAGCGCAGGGTGCGCCGCGCCTCGGTCGCCGCCCGCGCCGACTACATCGTCCAGTCCATGCCGGTCCCGCTGCGCTCGGCCCTGGAACGCGCCTACTTCCAGCGCCGCGACTACCGCCAGACCGCCGCCGACCTCGGCATCACCGAGGACGAGGCACGCCGCCGGCTGCGCCTGGGCCTGCAACTGCTCTCCACCGCCCACGACACCCAGGCACCGGGCGCACCGCCCGGATACGGGGGTGCGGTGTGAACGGGCCGGAACGGTTCGAGGCCCACGACAGCGACGAGGGGGAGAACGGTCACGAGGGGCAGAACGGCCCCGAGGAGAGCGACAACACCCGGGACGAAGGCGGCCTTCGGGATGAAGACGGCGCCCGGGACGGAAGCGGCGGGACCGGGCGCGACGGCACCCCGGCGCCCGGGGGCCGGCCCCGGATACCCATGCCCCGTGCCTCCGTCGAGGACAGCGGGCTGCCGCTGCCCGCGCCGGCGGACCTCGGCGTCACGGCACCGCCGCCCGCCCCGCCCGTCCTCGAACACCCCGTGCTGAAGGCCCTGCTCGGCGCCTGGGCGCTGGCCGCCTGCTCGGCCGAGGAGGCCACGGCCGTCGAGGAGCACCTCGGCGACTGCGGCTCCTGCGCCGACGAGGCCCGGCGGCTGCGCGAGGCGGTCGGCCTGCTTCAACGCCCGGAGAGCCTCGACCTGGACCCCGGGCTGCGCACCCGGGTCCTGGACACCTGCCTGGAGCGGCGCCCGCCGCGCATCCCGGTACCGGACTGGGCCGCCGCGTACGACGCCGAGACCGCGCGCCTGGACGCCCTGCTGCAGGACTTCGGTGACGCCGAGTGGCACGCTCCGGTACGGCTGCGCTGGTTCCGCTCCGACGCGGCGACGAGCCGCCGCACCACCGTCGCCGGGGTCATCGCGCATCTGCTCAGCGTCGACGGCCTGGTGGCGGTCGCGCTCGGCCTGGACGACCCACTGGGCGACGTCCCGTCCCGGAAGCCGACCCCGGCGGCCCGCACCGAGGCTTTCTGGCGCGCCTCCCACTTCCCGCCCACCCGGTTCGTCCGCGCGCCCTGGCGGGAGCAGAGCCACAGCCTCGTGCGCACGGTGTCCTTCACGGGCGGCGGCGCGGGGAGGATGCCGGTGTCGTACGGCGACTTCGAACTGCCCCTGCACGACGCGATGCTCGACCGCGCCTTCGAGTGCTGGGTGCACGCGGAGGACATCGCCGACGCGGTCGACTACCCCTACGACCCGCCCTCGCCCCGCCATCTGCACCGCATGATCGACCTGGCGGCCCGGATGCTGCCGACGGCCCTGGCCCACCGCCGCCGGGCCGGTCTGGCCTCCCCCGCCCCCCATCGCCATCTGGTCGCGGCGGGCGAACCGGGCCGCAGCCTCCGCCTGGAGATCGAGGGCTCGGGCGGCGGCGAGTGGCTGATCCCCCTCGACTCCCCCGCGGCGAAGGGCTCCGCCGAGCACGAGGTGGCCCATGTGGCCCTGGACGGCGTCGAGTTCTGCCGCCTGGCCGCCGGCCACGTCCCCCCGCAGGAGGCGGCGGCGGGCCAGGTCGGAGACAGAGAGGCGATCAGGGACGTCCTGTTCGCAGCGGCTTCACTGAGCAGGATGTAGAACCCGGCACCAGGGGCACGCCCTCAGGGGGCGCGGGGAACCGCGCGAACAACCCCAACGGACCCGCACCCGCCACGAAACCGGACGACCCGAGCTCCTAGGCGAAAATCACAGTCCGCCGCCCATTGAGCAGAATCCGCCGCTCGGCATGCCACTTCACGGCCCGCGCCAGCGCCTGGCACTCCACGTCACGCCCGATCGCGACAAGCCCCTCGGGCGTCACGTCGTGCCCGACCCGCTCGACCTCCTGCTCGATGATCGGCCCCTCGTCGAGATCGGCCGTCACATAGTGAGCCGTCGCCCCGATCAGCTTCACACCCCGCGCATGAGCCTGGTGATACGGCTTCGCGCCCTTGAAGCTCGGCAGGAACGAGTGGTGGATGTTGATGATCCGCCCGGACAGCGCCTTGCACAGGTCGTCCGACAGCACCTGCATGTACCGGGCGAGCACGACCAGCTCCACGCCCTCGTCGCGCACGATCCCCAGCAGCTGCGCCTCGGCCTCGGCCTTCGTGTCCTTCGTCACCGGAATGTGGTGGAAGGGGACGTTGTAAGACGCCACCAGCTCGGCGAAGTCCGTGTGGTTCGACACCACTCCCGCGATCTCCACCGGCAGCGCGCCGGTGCGGGCGCGGAACAGCAGGTCGTTCAGGCAGTGCCCGAACTTGCTGACCATCAGCAGGATGCGCATCTTCTGGTCGCCCCGGTGGATCTGCCAGTCCATCTGGAACGAGTCGCCGATGGCCGCGAAGCTGGCCCGCAGCTTGTCCACGGTCACCGGCGCGTCCGCCGAGAAGTGGACGCGCATGAAGAACAGCCCCGTGTCGTGGTCGCCGAACTGCTGGCTGTCCTCGATGTTGCAGCCGGTCATGAACAGATAGCTCGACACGGCGTGCACGATGCCCTTCCTGTCAGGGCAGGAGAGGGTGAGGACATACTGGTCGGCCGGTACCGCGGCGCTGGTGGACTGCTCGTTCATGCAGGACAGGGTCCCACAGGGGGCGACACCACCGGCAATCGTCCCGCTGTGCGGACCGGCGACGACAGGTTCTAGGCAGACCTCGTCATGATCTGCAGCACGTCCAGGCTGCGCGGCGCCGTGTCCGGCTCCTCGCCGTCACCAGCCGCGAGCCGCACATGCGCCTCCCGGGCCGCCCGGACCGCCTCCGGCCACGCCTCGTGCTCCAGGTACGCGGCGACCGGAGCGTCCGGCCCGACCTGGTGCATGATCCGCAGCACGCGCAGCACCGCGGTGTCGACGAGGGCCGCCTCCTGCGCGTCGCGGAAGATCGTGCCGACGTACTTCTCGGCGGACCAGTGGTCCAGCCAGGTGTCCTCGACCAGCCGGTACACCGCGTCGGTCACGTCGCCGTAGCCGTCCACGCCGGCCAGCCAGACGTCCCGCTGGAACCCGGGATCGGAGAGCATGTGCAGGGCCGAGCGCACGTTGCTGCGCCAGCGCCACCACGGCATGTCGTTGACAGGCATGCCGCCCATGGTGGATGAGCGACGGCCACGACGGGAAGAGTTCTCCGAAGCTTGCACGGTCATCGATCGTACGTTCCCCTCCACATCGGTCACAGCTGCCCCCGCAATTCACCGGTGCGTCACCAATTGTTGACCCGAGATCACTCACGGGTTAGCCGTGTGACGGAATCGTGCAGAACCATGACCGGCAGGCGACGCACCCGCAGCACATTCCTCCCCGGCCTCCTCACCCGTCACGCCAGAAAAGGCGTCCTCTCCGCGGGCACGGCGGTCGCGTGCGCGTCGCTCCTCGCCGCATGCGGTGTCGTCCCCGGCACCACGGGGGATGTCGGGGACGGCACCATCACCGTCATGACCTGGGCTCCGCAGAACACCAAGGCCACGAACAAGCCCGGAATGCCCGCCTTCGCCCATGCCTACGCCCGCTGGATCAACGCCAAGGGCGGGATCAACGGCCGCAAGCTCAACGTGCTGACCTGCAACGACCACAACGACAGCGTGGCCGCCGCCAAGTGCGCCCGGCGGGCCGCCAAGGAGAACGTGGTCGCGGTCGTCGGATCCTACAGCCAGTACGCGGACTCCTTCTTCCCGTCGCTGGAGGGCGCCGGCATCCCCTACATAGGCGGCTACGGCGCCACCAACGCCGAGTTCACCAGCCCCCTGTCGTACCCCGTCAACGGCGGCCAGCCCGCGCTGCTGGCCGGTCTCGGCAGTGCCCTCGCCGAGTGCGGGCCCGTCGCACTGATCCGGCCCGACACCATCGCGGGCGACCAGCTGCCCCCGCTGCTCGACTCCGGTCTGAAGGCGGGCGGGCACCGGGCCTCCAACGACCAGCGGGCGGCGGAGGACGCCACCGAGTACGACGACCAGGCCGAGCGCGCTCTGCGCACGACGAGCACCGACAGGGCGGACCAGGGGTGCGTGGTGCCCGCCCTGGGGGACCGCAACGGCACCTTCATGGACTCCTTCCGGCGCGCCCGCGAGGACTACCCCGAGGTGCGGACGGCCACCGTGCTGGGCAGCGTCGACCAGACGGTGATCGACGCCACCGGCGGGGCGTCGGGCCCCTACGAGGGCTCGTACATCACCGGCTGGTACCCGGTCGCGAGCGATCCGCGCTGGGACGGGATGAAGCAGGTGATCCGGGAGCAGGCCTTCGGCGACAACCGCATCGACCCCGCGGACGCCGGGGTGCAGACCACGTGGATCGCCTACACGGTGTTCCGGCAGGTCGTCGAGTCGCTCGGCGACGGCGAGGTGTCCGCCGACACGGTGGCGGAGGCCCTGGACGACGGCCTGAAGGTCACCACGGGCAGCCTCACACCGACGCTGCGATGGCGGTTCCAGGACAAGCTCGCCGCTGTGGGCTTCCCGCGCCTGGTCAACGCGAACGTGACCCTCCAGGTGGTGCGGGACGGGCGGCTGGTGTCGGCGCGCAAGGGCTTCGTCGACACGACGAAGACGCTGCAGGACACCGACGTGGACTACTGAGCGACCCCGCCGACCAGCAGTCCACGCCCCCTCACAGCTGCGTCGGCTGCCGCTCGGTCAGGCCGTACTTCTTCGCGATCCCGTTCCACAGCCCGGCCGCCTTGGCCTTCTCCGTGCTGGCGACGCCGCTGGCCCGGTTGCCGGCCTGGGTCTGGCCGGTGGGCCGGGCCTGGCCCTTCTTGCAGCCCTTCTTGCCGGCGGTCTGGTCGGCCCAGGCCGCGTAGTGGTTGTCGGCCGAGGCGGAGGCCTGCCAGGCCTTGGTGAGGGCGGTGGTCAGCGCGGCGTGGCCGGGCAGCTCGTCGACCTCGATGCCGGACAGCCGGGTGACCAGCCCGGTGCGCTGCTTGGCCGCGTCACGCAGGTCCTTGGCGGCCTCGGCGAGGTTGTCGCAGCCCTTGACGTCGGCGACGGCGTTGATCACCATGCTGCGGCTGTTGCCGCTGTCGGCGAGCAGCTTGTCCAGTTCGACCGCCTGGGCCCGGGCCGGGTCGGCGGACGGGGAGGCGGAGCCGTCCGTCGCGGGTGCGGAGGCGGCCACCGTCTTGTTGTCGCCGCCGTCGTCGTCACCGCCGCCTCCGCCACCGGCGAGCAGCGCGCCCGCGCCGACGCCGAGGACGGCGATGCCGATGCCGACGGCGGCGATGACGGGGACGCGCGAGCCGGTACGGCCACCGCGCGACCGGCTTCCGGCGGGCGGGCCCTGGGAAGTGTGGGGAGCGGCGTACGAGGGCTGCGGCCGGGGCTGCTCGATGCGGGGCATCTGCTGCGTGGCCCCGGCGGGGCTCTCGGCGCCGCCCTGGCTGCGGAAGAGGTTGTCGAACTCGGCGGGCGGCTGCTTGTCCCCGCCGGGCACCGGCGCGATGAACTGCGTCGCCTCGGCGTCCGGATGCGAGGCGGCCGGCAGCGGCCCGGCGCCCGCCCCGGCCCGGGGCCCGGTCCCGAGGAACCGCGTCGTCTCGGGGTCCTCCCCGGAAGGCATCTCGGGCGGCAGTGCCCCCGGGCCCACCGGGGGTATGTACTGCGTCGCCCCCTCGTCGGCGGACGGCGCGACGGGCGGCAGGTACTGCGTGGCCGCGGCGGCCGCGTCCCCGGCGACGGGCGGTATGTACTGGGTGGCCCCCTCGTCGGCGGGCGCGGGCAGGGGGGCGCCCCCGCCGGTGGCCCCGTACGCACCGGAGACCGGCGGCAGACCGCCGCCGTACACCTCGGCGCCCGGCTGCGGCTGGGCTCCCCCACCCGGCGGGCCGTACGCGTCGGCGGCCGGCGGCAGACCGGCCCCGTGCGCACCGGACCCCGGCTGTGGCTGGGCTCCGCCGGCGGCGCCGTAGCCTCCGGCGGAGGACGGCAGTCCGGACTCCTGCGGATACCCGTACCCGGAGCCTCCCTGCGGCCCCTGCCCGCCCGTTCCCGGCTGCGGCTGTGCGCCGCCCCCGGCCGGGGCGCCGTAGGCGTCGGTGCCCTGCGGCAGGGTCCCGGAGCCCTCCTGGGCAAGCGGGGCCGCGCCGGGGGCGCCGTACGGGTCGTAGCCGGTGTGGCCGGCGGGCGGCCGGGCCGTGCCGTACGGGCCGGGCTCGGCCGGCGGGCCGGCGTAGGGGTTCGGGGGCCGGCCGCCCTCCGGCGGGAGTTCACCCGGGGCCTGGGCGTCCCACGCCGGCGGCTCCTGCGCACTCCACTGCTGGGGCGGGGACTGCCAGGTCTGGCCCGGCGGCGGGGGCGGGGTCTGCTCCTGGCCGGGGCCCCACGGCTGGCCCCACGTCTGGCCCTCCGCGGGGGCCGAGGCCTGCGGCCCGCCCGTCGAGGGCGGGACGGGCCGGCGGCCCGGGGCGTCACCCGGTCCGCCCGTCATGCCCGGCAGCAGGGGTTCGCCACCGTCGGAGGGCAGCACGATGCCTTCGCGCGCGGGGCGCGCCGAGGGCTCCTCGCCCTGTCCACTCTGCGTCACCGGGACTCCTACTAATGGGGGACCTTGTGAATCGTCGGGTCACGCTACCGGGTCCCCAGAGCCCCGTGCCACGCAGCACAGGGCCCGACCTCGTGCCCTGTGAGCGCGGTAACACCAGTGGGTCACGGCACGTTGCCCAGGTCACCTCCTGCGCAGCCGGCAGCCGTTTCCCGCACGTTCACGCATCCGCAGACCCTGTGTTCACGCAGCCGCCTGCAGGTCGAGCCGGGCCCCGAACTCCCTTACCACCGCCTCGTCCCGGTACGGCTCCAGCCGCTGCTGGAAGTCCTCCAGGTACTCGGCGCCCCGGTTGGAGCGCAGCCCCTCCAGCAGTTCGACGGCCTTCATGCCGGTGTTGCACGCCTCTTCGATCTCCCGCTGCTGCACCTGCGCCGTGGCCAGCAGCACATAGCCGATGGCCCGGCGGCGCGCCCGCGTCTCGGGATGCCCGGCCAGCGACTCCTGCGCACACCGGGCCGCCGCCTCGGCATGCCCCAGGTCCCGGTGGCAGTGGGCCAACTCGTCGGCGAGGTAGGCCTCGTCGAAGTGCGCGATCCACACCGGGTCGTCCCCGGCGGCCGGGTCGGCCGCCTCCAGGGCGCTGACCGCGCGCCCCGCCGAGGACTGGGCGGCGCGCACGTCGCCCATGAGGGCGTGCCCGCGCGCCTCCGCCGCCAGGAACATCGACTCCGCCCGCGGCGACACGCGCCCCCGCGCCCCCTCCTGCGCCGCCCGCGCCAACTGCGCGATCTCCCGCGGGTTTCCGAGCTGCGCGGCGAGATGGCTCATGGAGGCCGCGAGGACGTACCCGCCGTAGCCGCGGTCCCCGGCGGCCTGCGCCAGCCGCAGGGCCTGGATGTAGTAGCGCTGGGCCAGGCCGGGCTGGCCGGTGTCGACGGCCATGTACCCGGCGAGCTCCGTCAGCCGGGCCACCGCGGCGAACAGGTCCCGCCCGACCGCCTCCCGGTACGACCCCGCCAGCAGCCCCGAGACGACGCTGTTGAGGTAGTGCACGACGACCGGCCGCACATGCCCGCTGCCGTACTGGTGGTCGAGATCCACCAGCGCCTGCGTCATGGCATGGACCGCCTGCACGTCGGACTGCCCCACCCGCGGCCCCGCCGAGCGCGAGACCTGCGCGTCGGGCGTGGAGATCAGCCAGTCCCGGCTGGGCTCGACCAGCGCGGACGCCGCGACGGAGGAACCGGACAGGAAGTCCCGCCGCCCCACGTCGCTGCGCCACAGCTCGCAGACCTGCTCGATGGCCCCCAGTACCGTCGGCGAGAACTGCAGGCCCACGCCCGAGGCGAGGTTCTTGCCGTTGGCCATGCCGATCTCGTCGATCGTGACCGTACGGCCGAGTTTGCGGCCCAGCGCCTCGGCGATGATCGCCGGGGCCCGGCCCCGCGGCTGCTGCCCGCGCAGCCAGCGCGCCACCGACGTCTTGTCGTAGCGCAGGTCGAGGCCGTGCTCGGCACCGCACATGTTGACCCGGCGGGCCAGGCCGGCGTTGGAGCATCCGGCTTCCTGGATGAGCGCCTGCAGCCGTTCGTTCGGCTGCCGGGCGACGAGCGGCCTTGCGGCCATGGCGTACCCCCTGAGGCTGCGGTGCCTGCCCACGCACCGAGTTGACGTGTCTTCCGCGGCCGAACCCCTCACGTCCCGGCGAAAAGATCCGGCCGTGAAGATCAATGCCCCGCCGACCAGGCGAAAATGCGAAGCATGTGAGGAATGCCGGGGTAACGGCAGTTGCCGGCCCCCCTCGTGGCTACCCAGCTCCGCGACGGGATCCTCCTGCGCGCCCCCGCACATGCACCCATGCGCCCCGCGAACAGGGGCGATGCTCTCCCCCGCGCACACGGGTGGGCGTAACCCCTGGTGACGACCAGAGTTGTGTTCATCGTGGAAGAGACGATCGCGGGCACCGAAGCCGCTCAGATCCCGAAGCAGCGCGGGGAATCGCTGCTGGAGACCGCTGTTCGCTACGCCGAGGAGCGCCACTGGGACGTGTTCCCCGGCACCTGGCTGGAAGCCGTCGACGGCAGCCAGCGCTGCTCCTGCGGTGACGCGGCGTGTCCGGCGCCCGGGTCGCACCCGGCGCGCCCGGACTGGGCGACGCAGGCCACGGGCAGTGCGACGGTCGCGCGACGGATGTGGCAGAAGCAGCCGACCGCGTCGATCCTGCTGCCGACGGGGCGGACGTTCGACGCGATCTCCGTGCCGGAGACGGCCGGGTTCCTGGCGCTCGCGCGCATGGAGCGGATGGAGCTGACGCTCGGGCCGGTGACGCTCACGCCGGACCGGCGGATGGAGTTCTTCGTGCTGCCGGGGGCCGGGGTGAAGGTGCCCGATCTGGTGCGGAAGCTGGGGTGGTCGGTGTCGTCGCTGGATCTGGCCGTGCTGGGTGAGGGGGCGTACGTGGCCGCGCCGCCTACGCGGTTCGGGTCCCGCGGGGCTGTGCAGTGGGCCTGCCGGCCGACTCCGGCGAATCGGTGGCTGCCGGATGCGGAGGAGTTGATCTCGCCGTTGGCCTATGCGTGCGGCAGGGATCGGTAGCCGCGCCCGCTGTCCTGCCTGGTTCGCGTTCGCCGGCGGCTGCGGCTTCGTCGTGGTTGATCGCGCAGTTCCCCGCGCCCCTGAAGCACGCCACCGTAGGGTGCAGGGTGACGGAGGGAGGCGCGGTGGGATCCAGCGCTGTGCGTGTGCGGGGGCTGTGGAAGCGGTTCGGGCAGCAGGTCGCTGTCGCCGGGGTCGATCTCGACTTGCCCGCGGGCAAGTTCATCGGGCTCGTCGGGCCGAACGGGGCCGGGAAGACCACCACCTTGTCGATGGTGACCGGGCTGCTCAGGCCCGATCACGGGACCGTCGAGGTGGTCGGGCACGACGTGTGGCGGGACCCCGTCGAGGTGAAGGCGCGGATCGGGGTGCTGCCGGAGGGGCTGCGGCTCTTCGAACGGCTCTCCGGGCGGGAACTGCTGGCGTATTCCGGGCGGTTGCGCGGACTGCCCGGTGCCGAGGTCGACAAGCGGGCCACGCAGCTCCTCGACGTCCTCGATCTGGCCGGGGCCCAGCACAAGCTGGTCGTCGACTACTCGACCGGCATGCGCAAGAAGATCGGGCTCGCCAGCGCTCTCCTCCACAATCCCGAAGTGCTGTTCCTGGACGAGCCGTTCGAGGGGGTGGACCCCGTCTCCGCGCAGACCATCCGCGGCGTCCTGGAGCGGTACACGGCCTCGGGCGCCACGGTCGTGTTCTCTTCCCACGTCATGGAGCTCGTCGAGTCGCTGTGCGACTGGGTCGCCGTCATGGCCGCCGGGCGGATCCGTGCCACCGGCACGCTCGCCGAGGTGCGCGGGGACGCTCCCTCGTTGCAGCGGGCGTTCCTCGAACTCGTCGGCGCACAGGGCCGGGACGCCGGGTCCGATCTCGACTGGCTGGGCGGCGGGGCCCGGTGAGCGCCGACGCGATCACCCCCGTCTTCGTGCGGCTGAAGCTGTCGCTGCTGCGCAACGGGCTGCGGCAGTCCGGCGGGCGGAAGGCCGCCTACATCACCTCGGCCGTCTTCGCCCTGCTGTTCGCCGCGCTCCAGCTGATCGGCCTGATCGCGCTGCGCGGCCACGCGCACGCCGAGTCGGTGGTCGTGCTGGCGGTGGCGGTGCTGGGGCTCGGGTGGGCGGTGATGCCGTTGTTCTTCCCCAGCGGTGACGAGACCCTCGACCCGACCCGGCTGGTGATGCTGCCGCTGCGGCCCCGGCCGCTGGTGCGGGCGCTGCTCACGGCCTCGCTGGTGGGCATCGGGCCGCTGTTCACCCTGTGTCTGCTGGTCGGCTCCGTCGTCGCGGTGGCGCGGGGCGGGGCGGCGTTCGCCGTCGGTGCCGTCGCCGTCGTCCTCGCGCTGCTGGTGTGCGTGGCGCTCGCGCGGGCCGTCGCCGCCGCGAACGTACGGCTGCTGACCAGCCGGAAGGGGCGCGACCTCGCCGTGCTCAGCGGGCTGGTCATCGCCATCGGGGCGCAGATCGTCAACTTCGGCGCGCAGCGCATCGGGGCGTCGGGGCTGGGCGAACTCGACCCGGCGGCCGGGATCCTGCAGTGGGTGCCGCCGGCCTCGGCGATCGGGGCCGTGCACGCGGTGGGCGAGGGGTCGTACGGTGTCGCCGCCGCGCAGCTGGCGCTGACCGCGGGGGCGCTGGTGGCGCTGCTCGCGCTCTGGTCACGGCATCTGACCCGGCTGATGACCTCACCCGACGGATCCACCCTGCCGGGCGCCGAGTCGGCCGCCAAGGAGCGGTCGTCGACCGGGCTGGGGCGGCTGCTGCCTCCGGGCCGTACGGGCACGGTCATGGAGCGCAGCCTGCGGTACGTGTGGCGCGACCCGAAGACCAAGGCCGCCTGGGTGACGTCGCTGGCCATCGGGCTGATCGTGCCGGTGTTCAACGCCTGGCAGGGCACCGGGTCGGTGTACTTCGCGTGCTTCGCCGCCGGGATGCTCGGCATCCAGATGTACAACCAGTTCGGGCAGGACACCTCGGCGTTCTGGATCGTCGCGATGACGATCTCCTCGACCCGTGACGCCTACGTCGAACTGCGCGCCCGGGCGTACGCCCTGCTGCTGATCACGGTGCCCTACGCCGCGCTCGTGACGATCCTGACGACGGCCATGCTCGGTGACTGGCGGCGGCTGCCCGAGGCACTGGGCCTGTCCTTCGCGCTGCTCGGCGCGATGCTCGCGACCGGGGCGTGGACGTCCGCCCGTTTCCCCTACTCCATCCCGCAGGAGGGCTACAAGAACGTCGCCCCCGGGCAGACCGGGCTCGCCTGGATCTCCATCTTCGGCGGGATGGTGGCGGCCGCCCTGCTGTGCGCGCCCGTCATCGCGCTCACGATCTGGCTGAACGTGAGCGCCGACGGCGAAGACTGGACGTGGCTGCTGTTGCCGGTGAGCACGGCGTACGGGGCGGGGCTCGCGGCGGCGGGGCTGAAACTGGCCGCTCCGCGGACCGCCCGGCGGCTGCCGGAGATCCTGGCGGCGGTCAGCAAGGGGTGACGGGGGCCGGGCCGGCGTCAGTCGTCGCCCAGCGCGTCCAGGAACGGCTCGATCGCGGCGCGCCAGGCCTCCGGCTGGTCGTAGTGCACCAGGTGGCCGGCGTCGGCGACCTCCGCGTACTGGCCGCGGGGCAGGACCCGGACCATCTCCTGGGCCTCGGCGCGGCCCAGCTCGCCGTCCAGACCGCGCACGACCAGGGCGGGGCAGCGGACCTGGGCCAGCTCCTCCCAGTGCGCGTCGTACACCCAGGTCTCGCGGGAGCGGAGCATCTGCTCCGGCTCGAAGACCGGACGCCAGCCGTCCGGGGACTCGGCCATCACCTCGGCGTAGAACGCGCCACGGGCCGGATTGGGCCGCTCCACCCAGGGGTCGTCCTCGCCGAACCACTTGCGTACGTCGGCGAGCGTGGCGAACGGCAGTGGCCAGGCCTCGAACCACTGGTCCCACTCGCGCTGCGAGGCGGCGCCGAGCGCGGAGGCCCGCATGTCGCAGATGATCAACCCGCGGACCAGGTCGGGACGCCTGGCGGCGAGCTGCCAGGCGGTCAGCGCGCCCATGGCGTGGCCGATGAGGACGACCGGGGCGAGACCGAGCTGCTCCAGAGCGGCCTCGGCGTCGTCGACGTAGGCGTCACGCGTGAAGGAGCCCTGCGGGGGTTTGTCGCTGCGGCCGTGGCCGCGCTGGTCGAGGGCGACCGCGCGGTAGCGCGCGGAGAGCCAGCGGGCGGTGTAGGCCCAGTGTGAGGCGCGGCCCATGAGGCCGTGCAGTAACAGCACACCCGGGGAGCCCTCCGGCGCGGTGTGCCCGTCGTGCGCCCCCTGCCCGTCCTGCGCGGGATCGGTCTTGGGCGGGTCCCCGAACTCCCAGGCCGCCAGGCGTACGCCGCCCGTCCCGGTCACGTCGATGCGTCGCGCCATGTCCTGGCACCCCCCAAGCTTCGCGCGGACCGCGGCTCCCTGAGCCGGCCGGTCCTGTGAACCGTGTTCTGCCTGCTGTGCCTTCTGCCGTGCTGGTTGCCGTACCTGTCGGTGCAAGTGTGCCGTGCGCCGCCCGCAGACTATCGAAAGCGCATTCGAGAATGGGGTTCTCGCGGGCAACACCCCTCGTTCGAGTGACCACCCCCGGGGATTGATCGCCGCTGCCGCGGGGAGATCTCCAGCGGGAGGCGGACCGCTCGGGGAAACCGGTCCGAGGGGAATGACCCTGAGAGCTCGGGGCTCCGGGTCAGCACAGGGGAGGACAGGCCCCGGCGCCGCACGGCGCCGGGGCCCTCCACATCTCCACGGCACATCCTCCCGTCCCCTCCCCGGCCGGGCGACATCGCTGTCGAGCCTCGGCCCAGAGCCCCTCAGGTCATATGCCTCACGCGACAGCGTCGCACGGGAAGCGTGCGAGCGCTGCCATTCGACGGACTGGATCCCGGATTCGGTCCGGATCACGCCAACGCCACAAGAACCCCCTGCGCAACGGGAGTTGGCCCAAGCCGACCGACCGGCTCAGGACTCGACTCCCCGGGTCGGATCAGGCCGGATCGGATCGGGTCGGGCCGGATCAAGCCGCATCAGGCCGGGTCGGGCCGGATCAGGGCTTGGCGACGAACACGTGGGACGCGACGTCCGACTCCAGCTCGGCCGCCTCGCCGCCGCTGCCCACCAGCACCCCGCCAGCCGACTCCGTCACACTCACCACCGAGCCGGGCTGCACGCCCGCCCGCCGCAGCGTGTACATCAGCTGCGCGTCCGTCTGGATCGGCTCACCGATCCGGCGCACCACGACCGTCTTGCCCTCGGGGCCCGGGTCGAGACTGGCCAGCGACACCATGCCCTCGTCCAGGAACGGGTCGGCGCCGTCCTTCTCGCCGAGCTCCTCCAGACCCGGGATCGGGTTGCCGTACGGCGACTCCGTCGGGTGCCGCAGCAGCTCCAGGACGCGGCGCTCCACGGCCTCGCTCATCACGTGCTCCCAGCGGCACGCCTCGGCGTGGACCTGCTCCCACTCCAGACCGATCACGTCGACGAGCAGACACTCGGCGAGGCGGTGCTTGCGCATCACCCGCGTGGCCAGCCGGCGGCCCTCGTCGGTCAGCTCCAGATGCCGGTCGCTGGCGACGGACACCAGGCCGTCGCGCTCCATGCGCGCCACGGTCTGGCTGACGGTCGGCCCGCTCTGGTCCAGCCGCTCGGCGATACGGGCGCGCATGGGGACCACACCCTCTTCCTCCAGCTCGAGGATGGTGCGGAGATACATCTCCGTGGTGTCGATCAGTCCGGACATACGTGCCCCTCGAATGAGATCTGCCGGAGGCTGGACGGCTCACCGGCGCGTGCGCTGGCCCTGCACCCAATTCTGCCGGATACCACCGACAACCGTGCCGCGGGAGGGAAAGCCGGGGATTACCCGGCCGTCCGCAAGGGTACGGACTTCCCTTTCGGGCGCTTCCCGGCACTCCGCGCACGCCCCTCATGGCCGTATTGACACCGCACTGGTCCAGACCGCACCGTGATGCGCGACACAAGCCGCGAGGCCAGCCTGAAGGGACCCCGTATGAGCGACCGCGCGCCGGCCGGCCAGTTCATCGACGCCGCGATCGGCCTGCTGCGGCGGCTGCGCGACGAGGAGGCCGACAGCATCGCCGCGGCCGGGACGCTCCTCGCCGACACCGTCGCCGACGGCGGCCGCCTCTTCGCCTTCGGCGCCGGGCACTCCTCCCTCGCCGCGCAGGACCTCGTCTACCGCGCCGGCGGCCTCGCCCTGGTGAACCTGCTCGCCGTACCCGGTGTCGTCGGCGTCGACGTCATGCCCGCACCCCTCGGCTCCGCCCTGGAACGCGTCGACGGCCTCGCGAGCGCCGTCCTCGACAGCTCCCCGCTCCGCGCGGGCGACGCCCTCCTGGTCATCTCCCTGTCGGGGCGCAACGCCCTGCCCGTCGAGATGGCCATGAACGCGCGCGCCCTGGGCGTCAAGGTCATCGGCGTGACCTCGGTGGCCTACGCCTCCCGGACGAAGTCCCGGCACGCCTCCGGGACGTACCTCAAGGACCACTGCGACCTCGTCCTCGACTCGAAGATCGCGGTCGGCGACGCGGAACTGACCCACGACGGCATCCCCGCCCCTTTCGCCCCCGCCTCGACGGTCGTCACCTCGGCCCTCCTCCAGGCCGTCATGGCGACGACCGCCACCACCCTCGCCGACCGCGGCATCGAGCCGCCCCTGCTGCGCTCCGGCAACGTCGACGGCGGCCACGACTGGAACACCCGGGTGATGGAGCAGTACCGCGACCGGATCTTCTACCGGCACTGACCGGACCCGGGGGCGCCTCTCTCACCCCGGGTCGACCACCCCGCTCGGCACCTTCGGCCGCAGCCCCCGTCGCCGCTCGCCCCGACCACACGGCCCGGCACGGGCGGACCACAACCGGCCACCCCCACCACTCGCCCGACAGCCCAGCACCGCCCAGCACAAGCGGACCACAACCGGCCACCCCCACCACTCGCCCGACAGCCCAGCACCGCCCAGCACAAGCGGACCACAACCGGCCACCCCCACCACTCGCCCGACAGCCCAGCACCGCCCAGCACAGGCGGGCCACAACCGGCCACCCCCGGCACCGCCCGGCGCAGCGGACCGCAGCCGGACGCGCCTCACTCCCCGTCCGACAGCCCCGACAGATCCAGCGCCGAAGCGATCCGCACCGCCACGTCCTCCGCGTACATCGCGTCGGACCGCTCGAAGGCACTGCGCCCCGCGCCCCGCAGGAACGTCACGACGCCCAGGGTCCGGCCCCGGCTGCGCAGCACCGCGCACAGGGCGTGGACCGCGTCCGGGGGCCACTGACGGGCCAGGGCCCACTCGCGGGCCGCCTCGGGCCGGGCGGCGCCCGCGCTCGCACGCACGGCTCCCACCCGCTCCACGCACTGCCGCGCAGGATGCCCCTCTGCATAGCGGACGGGCAGACCCGCCTGACCGGCCAGCCTGCTCGGGCCCGGCGCCCCGGACGGAGTGGCGGCGACCCGGACCAGCCGGACCGGCCCCTCGGCCTCCGCGTCGGTGACCGCGCCGCCGGCGGCCCGGTCGATCAGCCCGTGGTCGGCGAAACCGGCCAGGGCGAAGTCCAGGTGGACCGTCGCCGCCTCCGCCGGGTCCTCGCACTCGGCTGCGGCCCGCGAAGCACGGTGCAGCTGCTGCATACGGAAGCGCAGCAGGGACGCCTCCTGCTCGGCCTGCTTGGCCTCCGTCACGTCCTGGAACAACCAGCCCACGCCCAGCGGAACCGGCTCCTCCGCGAGCGGCGAGGCCAGCCGCAGGAAGCCGCTGCGCCAGCAGCGCCGCTTCTCGCCCTCCTTGGCGCGCACGCTCACCCACACCTCGGCGGGCGCGGGCGGCGCACCCTCCGCCAGCACATGCTGCAGCGCGCTCTCCAGCTCCTCCACGCCGTGCGACAGCAGCTCCCCGAGCGGCCGCCCCAGCACCGACGTACGGCCCGTGCCGAGCGCGCGGGCCGCGTGCGCGTTCACCACGGCCGGCCGCAGGTCCACGTCCACCAGCACGACACCCCAGCTGGCGTCCTCGAACAGGGCCTCGCTCAGCGCGATAGAGCGCTCCAGATCGATCTGCGCGTGCACCTCGCTGAACGCGCAGTACACCCCCGCCGGCTTGCCGTCGGTCCCGCGCACCGCCGCCGACTGCATCCGCACGAGCACCCGCCCGCCGTCCTTCGTCAGCAGAGCGAACTCGTGCACCTGCCGCCCCGGCGCGTGCATCGCCGACAGCAGCCGCCCCTCGACCTCCTCGGCGTCCGCGCTGCGCACGGCCCACCCGGCCAGCCCACGCCGCCCCACGGCCTCGTCCGCGCCCCAGCCCAGAATCCGTTCGGCCTCACGGTTCCAGTGCGTCACGACTCCGTCGGCGTCGAACGCGCACAGCGCCGCGTCCATGCCGTCCAGCAAAGCGGCAAGCAGATCCGAACCATCCGAACTCTCCCGCTCGGGCTCGTCCGGCCCCAGCTCGTCGGTGGTCCCACTACGCCGGGAAGCACTCACCTGGACCCCCTGCAGGCTGCGTCCGCACGTACGGCACGTCGGTTCGCTCCTTGCAATCATTCAACTGGAACGTGACCCAGCGCACACCGAGTTCCCACAACATTGAAGGAATCGTTGTACGGCGGCAATCCCCACGTCAACGGCTCCGGAGACCACCCGGCCGACCACACCGCGGCCGACCGACGCCGTCAGTCGATCAACAACCGGGCCCTGCCTCCGCCCCCTGCCGCGTGTACCCATCGATCCCGATCTTCATACGGGCGTCGGGCGGTGGGATCCCGAAGGACGCAGCGGAGTGGAGCCATGCCGGAGCAGCAGAGAGTTCGGCCACGCGTTCGACTGAGGGCACCGCTGGCTGATGCCGCCGCCATGCCGGCGACCGGATCGTGAGGTGTCCGGCGCATGTGCTGACGGCGAAGGCCACGGGCCGCGGCTCTTACGCCCGCACCACTTCGGACAGGCACGGGTTCCCTCGTCTGCTGAGGACTCGTGCCGAGCAGCGCTCCGGATACATCACCGGCGACCTGGTGCGTGCTGTGGTGCCGCGAGGCATACGGGTGGGGCATCCGACCCGAACCGGCACAGTCAACGTCTCGAAAAATGGGTTGAGCGGTGAGCGGGCGGTTCCTAGTGTGTGGCTCACACCGAAAGGAGGTGATCCGGCAGATGTATGAATCCCGGACGCGTGAGGTGGCTGCGGGCTAGAGGCCCGTCACCACACTCAGTGCGGTGCCGAGCCGGCACGTGAGCGTACGTGCAGCCGGCCCAATCTCAGGCAGTCACCCGACCCGCGAGTCGCCGGTACGTCCGGCCGGCTCCTCCCCAGGAGGAACCAGACTCGCGGGTCGTCTGCGTTCTTCTGCGGCGTTCCGGGGGCGATGACAGTGGGTGCGTGGCGTGAGGACCGGATCGGGAGCGCCCTGCGGGGCGAGAATCCGGCCGTGATGCGGCGGCTGGAGTCCGGGTTCGCGGTGATCGGGGATGTGCAGTTCCTGCCCGGCTACTCGGTGCTGCTGACCGATGATCCCGCTGTGCAGCGGTTGTCCGAGTTGCCGCGGAGCGGGCGGCTGGCGTTCCTGGCCGACATGGACCGGCTGGGGGAGGCCGTCGAGCAGGCCTGCCGGCGGGTGGAGCCGGGGTTTCGGCGGGTCAATCTGGAGATTCTCGGGAACGCCGACGGGTTTCTGCACGCGCAGGTGTGGCCGCGGTACGCCTGGGAGCCCGCGGAGCTCGTGCGGCGGCCCGTGTGGCTCTACCCGCGGGGGATGTGGGGCGAGGCGCGGTACGCGCTCGGGGCTCGGCACGGCCCGTTGCGGGAGGCCATCGGGGAGGAGCTGGACCGGCTCTCGGGGCGGAGCACACGGACGGCCCCACCCGGGAGCGGGTGAGGCCGTGGGCGGGGCGGGTCAGTGTGCGATGTCCTCGTAGCCCTCGATGTCGTGGGGGTCGCGGGTGCCCGGGCCGACGTAGCGGGCCGAGGGGCGGACCAGGCGGCCCGTGCGCTTCTGCTCCAGGATGTGGGCGGACCAGCCGGCCGTGCGGGCGCAGGTGAACATGGACGTGAACATGTGCGCCGGGACCTCGGCGAAGTCCAGGACGATGGCCGCCCAGAACTCGACGTTGGTGGCGAGGACGCGGTCGGGGCGGCGGGCGTGGAGTTCCGCGAGGGCCGCCTTCTCCAGGGCCTCGGCGACCTCGAAGCGGGGGGCTCCCAGTTCGCGGGCGGTGCGGCGCAGGACCCTCGCCCTCGGGTCCTCGGCGCGGTAGACGCGGTGGCCGAAGCCCATGAGGCGTTCGCCCTTGTCGAGCGCGTTCTTGACGTAGGCCTCCGCGTCGCCCGTGCGTTCGATCTCCTCGATCATGCCGAGGACGCGGGAGGGGGCGCCGCCGTGGAGCGGGCCGGACATCGCGCCCACGGCGCCGGAGAGCGCGGCCGCGACGTCCGCGCCGGTCGAGGCGATGACACGGGCCGTGAACGTGGACGCGTTCATGCCGTGCTCCGCGGCGCTCGTCCAGTACGCGTCCACCGCCGCCACGTGCTTGGGGTCCGGCTCGCCCCGCCAGCGGATCATGAAGCGTTCGACGACGGACTGCGCCTTGTCGATCTCCCGCTGCGGAACCATCGGCAGACCCTGGCCGCGGGCGGACTGGGCGACGTACGACAGGGCCATGACGGCCGCACGGGCCAGGTCCTCGCGGGCCTCCTCTTCGTCGATGTCCAGGAGGGGTTTGAGGCCCCAGACCGGCGCGAGCATGGCCAGGGCGGACTGGACGTCCACGCGGATGTCACCGGAGTGCACGGGGATGGGGAAGGGCTCGGCGGGCGGCAGGCCGGGATTGAAGGCGCCGTCGACGAGCAGGCCCCAGACGTTGCCGAACGAGACGTGGCCGACGAGGTCCTCGATGTCGACGCCCCGGTACCGGAGTGCGCCGCCCTCCTTATCCGGTTCGGCGATCTCCGTCTCGAACGCGACGACTCCCTCGAGCCCGGGAACGAAGTCGGACATCAGGCGGCTCCTCGTGGTGGAAGTGACAGATGGTGTGTTATGGGGTGGGCGTACGAACCATGTGTCAGTCGGCTTGCGAAGCGGGCGGCCGTCCGGTGGATCCACGGTCGTCTACGGCGACTCGCGGTCCTGGTCGGTTGCCCCTGTGATGCCCCGTCCGGCCTACGGTCACCCAACCGGAACGGCACGGAAACGATATCTCCGAGTGCCACCGTTGGGGAGGGTTCACGGCACTCAGTGCCACGCAGTGACGAAGGACACCGTCCGTACGGCAAGATGACCGGGTGACCGACCGCGACGACGTCCCCTTCGATCTGGCCTCGATGCGCAAGCAGTACCGGGCCGAGGGGCTCTCCGAGACCGAGCTCGCCGCCACGCCCGTCGAGCAGTTCGCGCGCTGGTTCCAGCAGGCCGCGACGGACGGCGGGCTGTTCGAGCCGAACGCCATGATCGTCTCGACGGCCGACGCCGAGGGGCGGACGAGTGCCCGCACGGTGCTGCTGAAGCACTTCGACGAGCAGGGCTTCGTCTTCTACACGAACTACGACTCCCGCAAGGCCCGTGACCTGGCGGAGAACCCTTTCGTCTCGCTGCTGTTCCCCTGGCACCCCATGGCCCGGCAGGTCATCGTGGGCGGGATCGCCCGTCGCACCGGCCGCGACGAGACGGCGGCGTACTTCCGCACCCGCCCGCACGGCTCACAGCTGGGCGCGTGGGCCAGCGCCCAGTCCTCGGTGATCTCCACCCGGGCCGACATCGACGGCGCGTACGCGGAGCTGGCCGCGCGCTACCCGGAGGGCGAGCAGGTGCCGGTGCCCCCGCACTGGGGCGGTTTCCGGGTGGCCCCGCAGACGGTGGAGTTCTGGCAGGGCCGGGAGAACCGGTTGCACGACCGGTTGCGGTACGTGGAGCAGGCCGATGGGAGCTGGCGGGTGGAGCGGCTCAGTCCGTGAGGCTCAGATGCCGATGAGCCGGACTCGATCGCCGCACAGCCGCGCCATGTCGTCGACATCGGACGTCAGCACGGCCACTGGGCCCGGCTGCCGCAGTGCCACCTCGGCGACAGTCGCGTCGATCGCGTACTTGTGGCCGTGCAGCCCGGCGGCCTTCAGCAGTTCCGCGGACGCTTTCGCGGCGCCCTCGGTCACCGGCTCGACCTTGACGCGGGAGAGCGCCCACTGCAGTCGAGGCATGTTCACGCGCGCATGACTGACTTCCACGACGGTGTTGGCGCCGATGACGAAATCGGTGCCCATGGCGTGGAGAACCTGGAACATCGCCAGGATCTTGCGATCCTGTGCGATCCAGGCG
Organism: Streptomyces qaidamensis; assembly: GCF_001611795.1. Classification (NCBI taxonomy): domain Bacteria; kingdom Bacillati; phylum Actinomycetota; class Actinomycetes; order Kitasatosporales; family Streptomycetaceae; genus Streptomyces; species Streptomyces qaidamensis. The sequence goes on from NZ_CP015098.1 coordinate 4,041,983, forward strand.
GAGAGCCCGTGGGAGTCCAGGACAACCGTCTCGACGTGCTCCATCACGCAGCGCTCGCCGATCCGTCGGCATCCGCCGTGCCGAAGATCCTGGAGCGGGCCTCGGCCAGCTCCTCCTCCGTGAACGCCCCGTGCTCCTCCTGGTGACGCATCAGGTCGGCGCCGAGCAACTGATGCCGCAGCTGACGAGCCACCGCCTCGGCGACATAGCCGGAGACGTTGTCGGTGAGCTTCCTGAGTTCGGCGACCTGGTCGGTCGGCAGTGTCACCGTGATGCGTGTCGTGTCCGCCATGCTCCGAGCATACTGCGGTATGCGCATCCCCCGTCCGCGCTGACACCACTCAGCCCAGCGTCTCCTCCAGCAGCCCCGCCCACTGGGCCACCACCCGCTCCCGGCGGGCCGCGTCGTCCGTGAGGAGGTTGGCGAGGCCCAGGCCGCGGGCCATGTCGAGGAGGCCCTGGACCGTTTCGCGGACGCCGGGGAGGGACTCGTCGGCGGCGAGGAGGTCGACGGCTATGCGGTGGGTCTCGCGGCCGACGCGGGATTCGAGTTCGGTGACGCGGGGCCGCAGCTGCTCCTCGTTGGATGCGGCGACCCACAGGTGCAGGGCGGCGCGGAACAACGGCCCGGTGTAGAGGTCGACCAGGGCGGCGACGACGGCGTGACGGTCACCGGCCGCGCCCTCGGGGAACAGGGCACGCAGGGCCGTGGAGCGTTCCTCGGCGACGTATTCGACGGCCGCCGTGAAGAGGTCCTCGCGGGTCGGGAAGTGGTGCTGGGCGGCGCCGCGGGAGACGCCGGCGCGTTCGGCGACGACGGAGACGGTGGAGCCTGCCCAGCCGTGTTCGGCGAGGCAGGACACGGCGGCTTCGAGGAGCCGCTGCCGGGTGGCCCGGCTGCGGTCCTGCTTGGGGACTCTCTCCGCACGGTCGGCCGTGCTCACACCACCCATGCCGCATCCCGTCGTTCGAGGAAGGCCGTCATCCCCTCGCGGGCCTGCGGGGAGGAGAAGAGCCGGGCCGAGAGCGCGGTCAGGGCGTCCGCGTCCCGGTCGAAGGCTTCCAGCACCCTAGCCGTGAGCAGCCGTTTCGTCTCGGCCAGGGCATCGGGGGCGGAGCGGCGCAGACCGTCGAGGATGGGGTCGAGGGCCTTGTCGACATCGCTGTCACAGGTCGTGAGCAGGCCCGTTGCCACCGCCTCCGGGGCGTCGAAGCGTTCGCCGGTGAGGTAGTAGCGGGCCAGTGCGCGGGGGTCGGTGCGGGGCAGCAGCGGCAGGGAGATGACCGCGGGGGCGACTCCGATGCGGACCTCGGTGAAGGCGAAGGTGGCGTCCGTGGAGGCGGCGGCGATGTCGCAGGCGGCCAGGAGGCCGAGGCCGCCCGCGCGGACGTGGCCGGTGACCCGGGCGACGACCGGTCTGGGCAGCTCGACGATCCGCCGCAGCAGGGCGACCAGGGCCTCGGGCGGCGGCGGGTCCTTGAGGTCGGCACCGGCGCTGAACGTGTTGCCGGTGTGGGTGAGGACGATCGCGCGGACACCGGTGTCCTCGGCGGCGTCGCCGAGCGCGTCGGCCAGGTCGCCGACCAGGGCCGCCGACAGGGCGTTGCGGTTGTGCGGCGAGTCGAGGGTCAGGGTTTCCACGGCTCGCGCACGGGTGCGGGCGATCAGCGTCATGCGCTCTCCCGGAGCTGTCGGCGGAGGATCTTGCCGGAGGCCGCGCGGGGGACGCCGACGACGAAGGTGACGTGGCGTATCCGCTTGTAGGGGGCGACGCGTTCGGCGACGTACATCATGATCTCGGCCTCGGTGAGGCCGGCGGCGGACGGCTGGCGCACCACGTAGGCGTGCGGGGCCTCGTTGCCGTCGTCGTCGTACCGTCCGATGACGGCGGCGTCGGCGATGCCCGGGTGGGTGAGGAGCAGGGCCTCCAGTTCGGCGGGGGCCACCTGGAAGCCCTTGTACTTGATGAGTTCCTTGACGCGGTCGACGACGAACAGCCAACCCTCCCGGTCCACGTGGCCCACGTCGCCGGTGTGCAGCCAGCCGTCGGGGTCGATCATGGCGGTGGTGGCGTCGGGGCGGCCGAGGTAGCCCTTCATGATCTGGGGTCCGCGGATGAGGATCTCGCCGGATTCGCCGGCGGGGAGGTCCTTGCCGGGGTCGTCGAGGGAGACGATGCGCATCTCGGTGCCGGCGATGAGTTTGCCGACGGTTCCGGGCGGGGCGTCGTTCATGGCGTCCAGGGGGACGACATGCGTGCCGGGCGACAGTTCCGTCATGCCGTAGGCCTGGCCGACGGGCGGCAGGCCGAGGCGCTGGGAGCAGGCGGCGGCGAGGCGGGCGTCCAGGGGTGCGGCGGCGCTGATGACGTACCGCAGGGACGACAGGTCGTACTGGGCGACGGCCGGGTGCTTGGCGAGGGCCAGGACGATCGGCGGGGCCACATAGAGGGCGGTGATGCGGTGGTTCTGGACGGCCGCGAGGAACTGCTCCAGGTCGAAGCGGGGCAGGACGACGACGGTGGCGCCCTGTCGCAGGGGCGCGTTCATCAGGGCGGTGAGGCCGTAGATGTGGAAGAAGGGCAGCACCGCCAGGACGCGGTCGCCCGGGCCGGCGGGGATCGCCGGGTGGAGCTGTGCGAGGTTGGTGGCGATCTGCCGGTGTGTGAGCATCACGCCCTTGGGGGTGCCGGTGGTCCCGGAGGAGTACGGCAGGGCCGCGATGTCCTCGGCGGGGTCGATGGGGACCTGCGGTTCGGGGGCCGCCGAGGCGAGCATGTCGATCAGGGAGCGGTGGCCGCTCGCGCTGTCGCACACGAAGATCTCGCGTACACCGCCCGCGAGCTCGGCGGCCCGGCGGGCGACGTCCAGCAGCGGTGACACGGTGACGACCCACCGGGCCGCCGAGTCCCGCAGCTGTTTGGCGAACTCCTCGGCGGTGGCGAGCGGGTGCACGGTCGTGACGGTGGCACCCGCGCGCGTGGCCGCGTAGAAGGCGGTCGGGAAAGCGATCGTGTTGGGGCTGTGCAGGGCGAGGACGTCGCCCTTGCCGACACCGGCTTCGGCGAGGGCGGCGGCGACGCGCCGGTGGAAGCGGTCCACCTGCTCGTAGGAGAGGGTGGTGCCGTCCGTGCCGTCGATCAGCGCCGGGATGTCGCCGAATTCGGCGGCCCGGGCCAGGACCGCGTCGTGGATGGGCAGGTCGACGGGCGGGACGTCTGCGTACTGGCTGCGGAACATGGCGGGTTCCTCCTCGCGGCGCGGGCCGTCTCAGGGTCCTCAGTACGACTTGGGCAGGCCCAGGGTCTGGTGGGAGACGTAGTTGAGAATCATCTCCCGGCTCACCGGCGCGATACGAGCCACGCGCGCGGCCGTTATCAGCCGGGCCAGGCCGTACTCACGGGTGAGGCCGTTGCCGCCGAGGGTGTGCACGGCCTGGTCGACGGCCTTCACGCAGGCCTCCCCGGCGGCGTACTTGGCCATGTTGGCTGCCTCTCCGGCGCCGATGTCGTCGCCCGTGTCGTAGAGGTGGGCGGCCTTCTGCATCATCAGGCGGGCGAGTTCGAGTTCGATGTGTGCCTGGGCCAGAGGGTGGGCGATGGCCTGGTGGGCGCCGATGGGGGAGTTCCAGACGGTGCGGTCGCGGGCGTACTCGATGGCCTTGGCGAGCGCGTGGCGGCCCATGCCGATCGCGAAGGCGGCCGTCATGACGCGTTCGGGGTTGAGGCCGGCGAAGAGCTGGAGCAGGCCCGCGTCCTCGTCGCCGACCAGGGCGTCGGCGGGCAGCCGCACGTCGTCCAGGACCAGTTCGAACTGCTTCTCCGCGGCGTTGAGTTCCATGTCGATGGGGCGGCGGGTGAAGCCGGGGGTGTCGCGCGGGACGATGAAGAGGCAGGGCTTGAGGCGGCCGGTGCGGGCGTCTTCGGTGCGGCCGACGATGAGGGTGGCGTCGGCGATGTCCACGCCGGAGATGAAGACCTTGCGGCCGGTGAGGAGCCAGTCGGTGCCGTCTTTCCGTGCCGTGGTGGTGATGCGGTGGCTGTTGGAGCCGGCGTCGGGTTCGGTGATGCCGAAGGCCATGAGGCGGGTGCCGTCGGCCAGGCCGGGGAGCCACTGTTGCTTTTGGGCGTCTGTGCCGAAGCGGGCGATGACCGTGCCGCAGATGGCCGGTGAGACGACCAGCATGAGCAGGGGACAGCCGGCCGCGCCGAGTTCTTCGAGGACGATGGAGAGTTCGGAGATTCCTCCACCGCCGCCTCCGTGCTCCTCGGGGAGGTTGACTCCGAGGTAGCCGAGTTTGCCTGCGTCCGACCAGAGTTGGGTGGGGTCGCCGCCGGGGCCGTGGCGTTTGCCGAGGGCGGCGACGGCTTCTCGGAGCGCCTTGTGGTCTTCGGGGTCCATGACGGGTCCTTTCGGTGCGGGCCGGATATGGCTTGTCGCGCTCGCGCGGCGGTAGCCGCACATGGATACAGCCCCGCGCCCCTAAGAGGTCTCTGTCACCACTGCCAGTAGTGCGCCCGGCTCCACCTGTTGGCCCGGCACTGCGCGCAGCTCACTCAGCGTTCCCGTCACCGGGGCCGTGACCTTGTGCTGCATCTTCATCGCCTCCAGCCAGAGGAGGGGCTCGCCCGCCTTCACCGGTGTTCCTGCCGTGAGGCCCTCGGCGACGCGGACGACCGTGCCCGGCATGGGGGCCAGGAGGGAGCCCGGGGCGTGCTGGGTGGTGGGGTCGGGGAAGCGGGGCAGGGCGGTCAGGGCCGTGGTGTTGACGTAGACCTGGTCTCCGTAGCGGGCGACCTCGTACTTCCGCTCCACCCCGTCCGCTTCGAGTACGACCAGCCCCGCGTCGGCGTGCACCACCCGCACCCCCTCCGCCTCCAGCCCCTCCCTGCCGTGCCGGTATCGGGCCTCGTACTCCTGTCCCGCCATCGCGTACCGCTTGATCTGCGGTTGTGAGGGGACGTTGCGCCAGCCGCCGAAGCCGGGACGGGAGCGGGCCCGGGCGTCGGCGAGGGCGGCGGCCAGGGGGGCGTGCGGGTCGGGGCGCGGTTCGGTCAGGTCCGGCAGGTGGCGGTCGTAGAAGCCGGTGTCCATGCGGGCCGCGGTGAACTCGGGGTGGCGCAGGGAGCGGACCAGGAGATCGCGGTTGGTGGCGGGGCCGTGGATCTCGGCGCGTTCCAGGGCGGAGGCGAGTCGGCGGAGGGCCTGCGCGCGGGTCGGGGCGTGGGCCACGACCTTGGCGAGCATGGGGTCGTAGTGGACGCCGATGTCGTCGCCGTCCGTGTACCCGGTGTCCAGGCGGACGGCCCGGGGGACGGACAGGCGGTGCAGGGTGCCGGTCTGCGGCGACCAGTCGCGGGCGGGGTCCTCGGCGTACAGGCGGGCCTCCACGGCGTGGCCGCGCGCGGGTGGCGGATCGGTTTCGAGGGGGTGGCCCTCGGCGATCCGGATCTGCTCCGCCACCAGGTCGATGCCGAAGACGGCCTCCGTGACGGGGTGTTCGACCTGGAGGCGGGTGTTCATCTCCAGGAAGTGCGCATGGTCGTCGGCGACGAGGAACTCGACCGTTCCGGCGCCCACGTAGTCGACGGCCCGGGCGGCCCGTACGGCGAGGGCGCGGACCTCCTCGTCGAGCGCGGCGGACAGGCCGGGTGCCGGGGCCTCCTCGATCACCTTCTGGTGGCGGCGCTGGAGGGAGCAGTCGCGGGTGCCGAGCGGCCGGACCGTGCCGTGGGTGTCGGCGAGGATCTGCACCTCGACGTGGCGGCCGTTCTCCACGTACGGCTCGACGAAGACCTCGCCGTCGCCGAAGGCACTCGCCGCTTCGGCACGGGCGGCGGCCAGTTCGGCGTCCAGGTCCGCCAGGTGCCGTACGACGCGCATGCCGCGGCCGCCGCCGCCCGCCGCCGCCTTGACCAGCACGGGCAGGTCGGCCTCGGTGACCTCGGTGAGGGGCCGGATGCCCATGAGCTGCTTGGCGCGTGTCTTGGACGCCATCGCCTCGATGGCCTCGGGGGGCGGGCCGATCCAGACCAGGCCCGCGTCCTGGACGGCCCGGGCGAAGCCGGCGTTCTCGGAGAGGAAGCCGTAGCCGGGGTGCACGGCGTCCGCTCCGGCGGCGACGGCGGCCTTCACGATCAGGTCGCCGCGCAGGTAGGTGTCGGCGGGCGTCTCCCCCAGGAGTCGTACGCTCGCGTCGGCCACGCGCGCGTGGAGGGCGTCGGCGTCGGCGTCCGAGTGGACGGCGACGGTACGGATGCCCAGGTCGTGGCAGGTGCGGAAGACGCGGCAGGCGATCTCGCCCCGGTTGGCGACGAGCACGGAAGTGATCACTGAAGGGCCCCTCACGGCATCGGTCACTGGTTCCCTCACATCCGGAAGACGCCGAAGCCGCCGCGCGCGCCCTCGTAGGGGGCGGTATGGATCGCGGACAGGCACAGGCCGAGGACGGTACGGGTGTCGCGCGGGTCGATGACGCCGTCGTCGTAGAGCCGCCCGGACAGGAACATCGGCAGCGACTCGGACTCGATCTGCTGCTCGACCATGGCGCGCAGCGCGGCGTCCGCCTCCTCGTCGTAGGGCTGCCCCTTGGCGGCGGCGGACTGGCGGGCGACGATCGACAGCACCCCCGCGAGCTGCTGCGGGCCCATGACGGCCGACTTGGCGCTGGGCCAGGCGAAGAGGAAGCGGGGGTCGTAGGCGCGGCCGCACATGCCGTAGTGCCCGGCCCCGTAGGAGGCGCCCAGCAGCACCGACAGGTGCGGGACCTTCGAGTTGCCGACGGCGTTGATCATCATCGCGCCGTGTTTGATGATGCCGCCCTGTTCGTACTCCCTGCCGACCATGTAGCCGGTGGTGTTGTGCAGGAACAGCAGCGGGATGTCGCGCTGGTTGGCGAGCTGGATGAACTGCGCGGCCTTCTGTGACTCCTCGCTGAACAGCACGCCCCGGGCGTTCGCCAGGACACCCACGGGATAGCCGTGGAGCGTGGCCCAGCCGGTGGTCAGGCTCGTGCCGTACAGCGGCTTGAACTCGTCGAAGTCGGAGGCGTCGACGATGCGGGCGATGACCTCGCGCGGGTCGAAGGGGCTCCTGAGGTCGCCGGGGACGATGCCCAGCAGCTCCGCCGCGTCGTACTTGGGCGGCTGGGCGGACCCCGGATCCTCGTACGCCTTGCGGTGGTTGAGGCGGGCGACCACGCGCCGGGCCTGCCGGAGCGCGTCCTGCTCGTCGACGGCGAAGTGGTCGGCGAGGCCCGAGACGCGGGCGTGCATCTCGGCGCCGCCCAGGGACTCGTCGTCGCTCTCCTCCCCGGTCGCCATCTTCACCAGCGGCGGGCCGCCGAGGAACACCTTCGCCCGCTCCTTGACCATGATCACGTGGTCGGACATGCCGGGGATGTAGGCGCCGCCCGCGGTGGAGTTGCCGAAGACGACCGCGACGGTCGGGATGCCGGCGGCGGACAGCCGGGTGAGGTCGCGGAAGATGGCGCCCCCGGGGATGAAGATCTCCTTCTGGGAGGGGAGGTCCGCCCCGCCCGACTCCACCAGGCTGATGCAGGGCAGCCGGTTGGCGAGGGCGATGTCGTTGGCGCGCAGGGCCTTCCGCAGCGACCAGGGGTTGCTCGCTCCGCCGCGCACGGTCGGGTCGTTGGCGGTGATCAGGCACTCCACGCCCTCGACGACACCGATGCCGGTGACGAGGGACGCGCCGACGGTGTACTCGCTGCCCCAGGCGGCCAGCGGGGACAGCTCCAGGAACGGCGTGTCCGGGTCGAGGAGCAGCTCGATGCGCTCGCGGGCGAGGAGCTTGCCACGCCCCCGGTGCCGTGCGACGTACTTCTCGCCGCCGCCCGCGAGGGCCTTGGCGTGCTCGGCGTCGAGTCCGGCGAGCCTTTCGAGCATGGCCTCGCGGTTGGCCCGGTACTCCGGGTCGTTCGGGTCCAGGGCGGAGGTCAGGACGGTCACAGGAGTGCCTCCGGCAGGTCCAGGTGGCGGGAGCGCAGCCATTCGCCGAGGGCTTTGGCCTGCGGGTCGAAGCGGTGCTGCGCGGCGACGCCGGCGCCGAGGATCCCCTCGACGACGAAGTTGAGGGCGCGCAGGTTCGGCAGCACGTGCCGTACGACGGTCAGTTCGCGGCTCTCGGGGATCAGCTCACGGAACCGGTCGACGGTCAGTTCGTGCGCGAGCCACCGCCAGGCGTCGTCCGTGCGGGCCCACACCCCGACGTTGGCGTCGCCGCCCTTGTCCCCGCTGCGGGCGCCCGCGACGAGGCCGAGGGGAGCCCTGGTGACCGGCCCGGGCGGGAGCGGCTCGGGGAGCGGCGGCTCCGGCACCTCGTCGAGTACGGCCGTGTCGTGGGCCGGTGGCACGGGGACCCGGCGCCCGTCATGGAGAACGGCCACATGGTCGACGCCACCATGGGGGACGTACACATCCTCGAAGACCCCATAGGGCGAGCCCTTCCCCGGTGGTGCCAGCACATGGAAGCCGGGGTAGCCGGCGAGTGCCAGCTCCACGGCCGCCCCGCTCAGCGTCCGCCCGACGGCCTCCGGGTCGGGGTCCCGGACGACGAGCCGCAGCAGCGCGCTCGCGGTCTCCTCGCTCGGGGCGTCGGCGCGGTCGGTGCGGGCGAGCTCCCAGCGCACGTCGGCGGCCTTTCCGAGGGCGGGTTCCATCTGGTCCCGCACCAAGGCGGCCTTGGCCTCGATGTCGAGGCCGGTGAGCACGAAGACGACCTCGTTGCGGAAGCCGCCGAGCCGGTTGAGCCCGACCTTGAGGGTGGGCGGCGGCGCCTCTCCGCGCACGCCCTCGATCCGCACCCGGTCGGGCCCGTCCTGGCTCAGCCGTACGGTGTCCAGCCGGGCGGTGACGTCGGGTCCCGCGTACCGGGCACCGGCCGTCTCGTACAGCAGCTGCGCGGTGACCGTGCCGGTGTCGACGAAGCCGCCGGTGCCGGGGTGCTTGGTGATGACGCAGCCGCCGTCCTCGTGCAGCTCGGCGAGGGGGAAGCCGGGGCGGCGGACGTCGCCGTCCCGGAAGAAGGCGTAGTTGCCGCCGGTGGCCTGTGCCCCGCACTCCAGGACGTGCCCGGCGACGACGGCGCCCGCGAGCCGGTCATGGTCCGTTGCGCTCCACCCGAAGTGGGCGGCGGCCGGCCCGGTGACGAGGGCCGCGTCCGTCACGCGCCCGGTGACGACGACGTCGGCGCCCGCCCGCAGACACTCCGTGATGCCGAAGCCGCCGAGGTAGGCGTGGGCGGCGAGGGAGCCCGGGTGGGCGGCGCCGAGGTCGTCGCCCGTCACATGGGCGACGCGCACAGGGATGCCCAGCCGGCCGGCCAACTGCCGTACGGCGTCGGCGAGTCCGGCCGGGTTGAGACCGCCCGCGTTGGTGACGATCCGCACGCCCCGCTCGTGCGCGAGACCGAGGCAGTCCTCCAGCTGCCGCAGGAACGTGCGGGCATATCCGGCGGCCGGGTCCTTGAGGCGGTCGCGGCCGAGGATGAGCATGGTCAGCTCGGCGAGGTAGTCACCGGTGAGGACGTCGAGTTCGCCGCCGGTGAGCATCTCGCGCATCGCGTCGAAGCGGTCGCCGTAGAAGCCGGAGGCGTTGCCGATACGGAGGATCGTCACGAGGCCGCCTCCTCGCCGCTGCGCTCGGGCGTCACGAGCCGGCCTTCTTCGGCGGGCGTCCGCGGCCGGGCGGTCCCGCGAAGGCCTGGGCGATGCCGAGCCAGCGGTCGGCGTCGGGGCCGTCGGCGCGCAGGGCGAGGCCGGTGCGGTGGGCGCGCTGGGTGACCAGGAGGCAGAAGTCGAGGGCGGATCCGGTGACGCGCTGCGGGGCGTCCTTGGGGCCGTACGTCCACAGGTCGCCGGAGGGGGCGCGCAGTTCGACGCGGAAGGGGTCGGCGGGCGGGGTCAGGCCGTGCACGCCGTAGGCGAAGTCCCGGGTCCGCACCCCGAGCCAGGCCACATGCCGCAGCCGGTCGGTGGGTTCGCGCACCACACCCAGGGCGTCGGCCACGTCCTGTCCGTGGGCCCAGGTCTCCATGAGACGGGCCGTTGCCATGGAGGCGGCCGACATGGGCGGGCCGTACCAGGGGAAACGCGCCCCGGGCGGGGCGGCCCGCAGGGCGTCCATCAGTGCCGTACGGCCTGCGCGCCACCGGGCGAGCAGCGCGCCGGGCGGGGCTCCCGCGCCCTCTTCGGCACCCTCGTCGACGAAGGAGCCGGACGCGGCGAGGGCCTTCTCGACCAGTGCGTGGAAGCCGTCGGCGTCCGTGACGGCGAGCAGGGCCGAGCCGTCCGTCCAGGCGAGGTGGGCGATCTGGTGAGCCACGGTCCAGCCGGGCGCGGGGGTTGCGAGCGACCAGCGCAGCGGGGACGACTCGGCCACGAGACGGTCGAGTTCCTCGCTCTCCTCGCGCAGATCGTCGATCACGGAGGTCGGATCGGACACGGGCGCTCCCCTCGGGGCACGGCGGTGTGCGGGGTGGTGCGGCGTGCTGAGGAGCATGGCAGCAGCACAGGAAACAATCAAGCGTGCTTGCATGAAATGGTCGGGGGGCCGGAGGTGTGCTCTATGTGCTCTTCGGCGGCGGGATCAATACACTGCGGGTCGCGCTCGTTCCATTGGTCACGCGTCGGGGGAGACACAAGGATGAGCACCTGGAACCCGGGCGGGCAGCCGCCGTACGACCCGAACGGCCCGCAGCCGTACCCGCCCCAGCCAGGGCCCTACCCGCCCTCACCGGGGCCGTACGCACCGCCGGGGGGTGGGTATCCGCCCCATGCGCCGCCGCCCGGGACCGGTTATCCGCCCCATGTGCCGCATCCCTATATGCCTCACCCCGGGCCGCCGCAGGCGCCGCCGCCCGGCCCGGTCGCGCGGCTGCGGCGGCGGATCGGCCCCGTCCACACCGCGCGCCGGGTGTTCAGGCCGTCCCGGCCGGACCTCGTCGAGGACGTTTTCGTCGCCCGCATGCAGAAGATCCGCACGCTGGTGGGGCTGGCGGCGGTGGTGTGGGTGTCGGTGAGCTACAAGGTCGCGGACTCCCTGCGGGACGTCGCCGACGACCGCCTCGACCAGTCCTGGCACAGCGTGCTGGTGCTGTCCGTGACGTTCCCGGTGGGCGTGGGCGTCCTCCTGGCCCTGACCGCCCCGTCGGCCCGCCGGGATCTGCTGCGCCGGGCGGCCAAGCCGTTCGGTGCGATGGTGGCCCTGATCGCCGCGGTGTTCGTGTTCCCGCTGATGGTGCTCACCGGTTTCGTCGACGGCCGGTTCGCCACCAGCCCGGCGATGACCGTGATCACGTGGGTGGTCATCGTGCTCGTCCTGGTGTGGGTGCTGCCGTTCATCGCATGGGGCGTCGGCCTGGCGCTGCTGCACGTGTTCCGCACGGCCGACATCCACCAGACCATGCCGCCGCTGCTCGCCATGGCGCTGGTGTGGGAGATGACGCTGATCGACCTGTTCACCGGGGCGTACGCGGGGGTGCCGGTCCCGGTGCGGGCGGTGTTCATGCTCGGGGCGCCGCTGTCGGTGACCGCGGTGGGGCTGTGGGAGCTGCGCCGGCTGCGGGCGCACTACGGGATCTCGGTGCGCGGGATGCTGGTGCGCTAGCGCTCGCTCGTGCCCCGCCGGCACCTCGGGGCTCAGCCCGTCACGCCCGCTTGCCTCGCCGCCTCCTCCAGCCTGCGCCGGTGGGCCTCCCGCCCGGCCCGGTCGCCCGGCCCCATGCTGTCCTTGCCCGGCGTCAGGCCGACCGCGCCGTCGATGAGTTCGCGCACGATGTCGGCGTGACCGGCGTGACGGCAGGTGTCGGCGATCACGCGCACCATGATGTGGTGCAGCGTGGTCTCGCGCCGCTCCTCGGGCCACCAGGGGACGTGACCGGTCGCCTCCAGCGGCAGCGCCGCGATCGTGGCGTCCGCGTGCTCCCATGCCCGGCGGTACAGCCCGGCGATGTCCTCACGTGACTCGTCGGGGGTGGCCCACATGTCGGCCTCGGGTTCGGCGTCCTGCGTGTACCACCAGGACGGTGGGTTCTCGCCGAAGAAGGGCCGGCCGAAGGTGTCGCCGAAGTACCCCAGCTCCACTCCGGCGGTGTGTTTGACCAGCCCGAGCAGGTTGGTGCCGGTCGGTGTCAGGGGGCGGCGGATGTCGTACTCGGAGAGTCCGTCGAGCTTCCACAGCAGGGCGTCACGCGCGTCCTGGAGGTAGCGCAGGAGGTCGGCCTTCGGGTCCGGTGTGGTCATGCGCGCAGTGTGGCAGCCGGCACTGACAGCCGGGCCGGACCGCATGAGCGGCCGCTCCCCTGGCGGGGCGGCTCAGCCCTCCAGGCCGGTGCTCTCCAGCGCCGCGCGCTTCTTGCGCCCGCCGCCCACCTGGGTGCGCACCGCGCCCATGCTCGCCGCGACGACCAGGGCGATCGCGGCGGCCTCGGCGGCGCTGAGGGCCTGGTCGAGGATGAGGAAGCCGGCCGTCGCGGCGATGGCCGGTTCCAGGCTCATCAGGATCGCGAAGGTGGAGGCGGGCAGGCGGCGCAGGGCGAGGAGTTCGAGCGTGTAGGGCAGCACCGAGGAGAGCAGGGCCACCGCCGCGCCCAGGCCCAGCGTCACCGGGTCGAGCAGCTTCGTCCCCGACTCGGCGATACCCAGGGGCAGGAACAGCACCGCCCCCACCGCCATGGCCAGCGCCAGCCCGTCCGCCTGCGGGAAGCGGCGGCCCGTACGGGCGCTGAAGACGATATAGGCCGCCCACATGACGCCGGCCCCCAGGGCGAAGGCCGCTCCTGTGGGGTCGAGGCCGCTGAAGCCTCCCCCGCCGAGGAGGAAGACACCGCCGAGGGCCAGCGCCGCCCAGACGACGTTGATCGCGCGGCGGGAGGCGAAGACCGAGAGGGCGAGCGGGCCGAGGACCTCCAGCGTGACCGCGGGACCCAGCGGGATGCGGGCGACGGCCTGGTAGAAGAGGCCGTTCATGGCGGCCATGGTGATGCCGAAGACGACGACGGTGCCCCAGTCGGTGCGCGAGTGGCCGCGCAGCCGCGGGCGGCAGACCAGGAGCAGTACGACGGCCGCGACCAGCAGGCGCAGCGCGACGACGCCGAGGGCGCCCGCCCTGGGCATGAGCGTGACCGCCAGGGCGCCGCCGAACTGCACGGAGATCCCGCCCGCGAGCACCAGGCCCACGGGTCCGAGGGAGCCGAGCCGGCCCGGGCCGGTGGCCGGGGAGGTGGCGTCGGCGGTCGCGGACGAGGGCGAGGTGGCGGTCTCCGGCGTGGTCACGGGCGGTCCTGTGCTCGGGATCGGTGTCAGGGGTGCTGCACATGTGCGGTGCGTACACCGGGATGCACTCTACGTACAGCCCGATGCACTGCGCAGTCCAGGGTAATGGACTTCGTCAGGTGCGTGAACCCCTTTTGCCTCTGTCTCGTGCTGTGAGACGTCAGCGGCGGGCGAGGTACAGGTTGAGCGCCTTGTACAGCAGCCGGTTGAGCGGGTAGTCCCATTCGCCGAGGTACTCGACGGCCTCACCGCCGGTGCCCACCTTGAAGCGCAGCAGGCCCAGCAGGTGGCTGGACTCCTCCAGGGTGTCGGTGATGCCGCGCAGGTCGTAGACGGCGGCGCCGAGTTCGTGCGCGTCGGTCATCATGCGCCACTGCACGGCGCTGCTCGGCTGCACCTCGCGGCGGCGGGCGGTGGAGGCGCCGTAGGAGTACCAGACGTGGTCGCCGACGGTCAGCATCGTGGCCGCGGCGAGCACCTCCCCGTCGTGGTGGGCGAGGTAGAGCCGCATGCGGTCCGGGTGTTCGGCGGTGAGCGCGCTCCACATGCGCTGGAAGTACGGCAGCGGGCGCGGGATGAAGCGGTCCCGCTCGGCGGTCTCGCAGTACAGCTCGTGGAAGGCCGGCAGGTCCTCCAGGTCGCCGCGCACGACCTTCACCCCGGCCTTCTCCGCCTTCTTGATGTTGCGGCGCCACTGCTGGTTCAGGCCGTTGTGGATGTCCTCCAGCGAACGGCCGGCGAACGGCACCTGGAAGACGTAGCGGGGCTGGCCCGCGGCGAATCCGTCCTCGCCGGAGGCCTCGGACTGCCGCCAGCCCATCCGCCGCAGGCTGTCCGCGACCTGGCCGGCCCGCGGTTCGTACGACGTCGCCCGCACGTCGCGCAGCCGCCGGGCGGCCGGGTCCGCGATCGCCGCCTTGACCGCGTCGGCGCTCCAGCGGCGCACCACGACCGGCGGGCCCATCCGCACCGCGAAGGCGCCCCGCCGTCTCAGGTGCGCGAGCATCGGCTCCAGCAGCCGTTCGAGGCCGGGCTCCTGCCAGTCGATCAGCGGGCCCTCGGGGAGGTAGGCGAGGTACCGCGGCAGCCCGGGCAGGCGCGGCCCGGGCAGGGGGCGCAGCAGCACCAGTCCCACGCCGACGAGCTGCCCGCCGCCGTCGAACCAGCCGAGGCTCTCCGCCCGCCAGTCGGGCTTGACCGCACCCCAGGAGGGCAGCTGGGTGTGGCTGGCGGAGGGGCGGGCCGTGACGAACGCGAGGTGCTCGTCACGGGTGATCGGCTGGACGCGGACGCTCATGCGCGGGCTCCTTCGAGCAGCGGCCTCAGGTCGTGCCCGCGAAGTCCCGTCGTCCGCCCGGGGCAGGCGGGGGCTTCGCGGACACGGCCTGGACGGGCAGTGGCTGGTTCCGCGAGCCTAGGAGCGGCTTCGGCCCTCCCCCGGTTCAGACACTCGGGTCCGCCCTCCCGTGGCCCGAACGCCTCACGTGCCGTCGCGCCCCGGGTTCTCGTCGAGCGCCTCGGCCAGTACCTCCGCGAGGTGCCTGCCCCGTACGCCCGCCAGCTGCCGGAGCTGGGTACGGCAGGAGAAGCCGTCCGCCAGGACCACCGTGCCGTCGGGGGCGTCCCGCACGGACGGCAGGAGCTGTTCCTCGGCGCAGGCGGCGGACACCTCGTAGTGGCCCTTCTCGAAGCCGAAGTTCCCCGCGAGGCCGCAGCAGCCGCCGCTCAGTTCGCCGGTGAGCCGGGCCGCTTCCCGCAGCCGGCGGTCGGCGGCGTCGCCGAGCACCGCGTGCTGGTGGCAGTGGGTCTGCCCGGCCACCGGGCGGGACACGCGCGGCGGCCTCCAGCCGGGGGCGTGGCGCTCCAGCGCCTCCGCGAAGGTGAGCACCTTCGCGGCCAGGCGGGCCGCGCGCGGGTCGTCGTGGAGCAGCTCGGGAACGTCCGTGCGCAGGGCAGCCGCGCAGCTCGGCTCCAGGACCACGACCGGCGCGTCGGTCTCCAGTACCGGTTCCATCAGGTCCAGGGTGCGGCGCATGACGGCCCGGGCCCGGTCCAGCTGGCCCGTCGACACGTACGTCAGCCCGCAGCAGACCCGCCCCCGGCCGCGCAGCAGGGTCAGCGGGTCGAGGGCGACGGTCCTGCCGTCCCCCACGGGCGGTTTCGCCAGGTGCACGGTCGGCGGCAGCGCCACCCGCAGCCCGGCCGCCTCCAGGACCCGTACGGCGGCCTGCCCCACGGCCGGGGAGAGGTGCTCGGTGAAGGTGTCGGGCCACAGGACGACCACGTCGCCCCGCGTGGCCGGGCGGTGCGCCCGCCGCCGCTCCCACCACCGGCTGAACGTCCGCCGGGCCACCCGCGGGAGTTCCCGCTCGGGCGCGATGCCGCCCAGCCGCTTCGCCGCCCAGGCGAGAGGCCGTACCGCTGCCAGGGCGTTGACCAGCCACGCCGTGTGCGTACGGGCCACCGCCCGCAGCCACACGGGCAGCCGGCCCATGGTGTGGTGCGCGGCGGGCCGGAGCCGCCCGGCGTAGTGGTGGTGCAGGAACTCCGCCTTGTACGTGGCCATGTCGACCCCGACCGGGCAGTCCGAGCGGCAGCCCTTGCAGGACAGGCACAGGTCCAGCGCGTCCCGGACCTCGGTCGAGCGCCAGCCGTCCGTCACCACCTCACCGGCGAGCATCTCGTGCAGCAGCCGGGCCCGCCCGCGCGTGGAGTGCTCCTCCGCGCCCGTCGCCCGGAAGGACGGGCACATGACGCCCGGGCCGGACACCGAGGTCGTACGGCACTTGGCGACGCCCACGCAGCGCCGCACCGCCGCCGGGAAGTCACCGCCGTCGGCCGGGTAGCCGAAGGCCACGTCGACGGGCTCGCGGGGCAGGACGGAGAAGCGCAGGCCGCTGTCGAGTGGCGCGGGGCGGACGAGCATGCCGGGGTTGAGCAGGTCGTCCGGGTCCCACACCCCTTTGACCCGCTCGAAGAGGCCGACCATCTCCGAGCCGTACATCCGCGGCAGCAGCTCCGCCCGCGCCTGCCCGTCCCCGTGCTCCCCGGACAGTGAGCCGCCGTGCGCCACCACCAGCTCCGCGAGCTCCTCCGAGAAGCGGCGGAAACGGGCGACGCCCGCCTCGGTGAGCAGGTCGAAGTCGATCCGGACGTGGATGCAGCCGTCCCCGAAGTGCCCGTACGGCGTGCCGCGCAGGCCGTGCGCCGCCATCAGCGCCCGGAAGTCCCGCAGGTACGCCCCCAGCCGGGCGGGCGGCACGGCGCAGTCCTCCCAGCCCGGCCACGCCTCGGTCCCGTCGGGCATCCGGGTCGCCGTACCGCTCGCGTCCTCCCGGATCCGCCACAGCGCGCGCTGCCCCGCCGGGTCGGTGATCACGAGCGCGTCCACCACATCGGCGGCCCGCACGACCGCCTCCGCACGCGCGCGTGCCTCAGCCGCCGACTCCCCGCCGGTCTCCACGAACAGCCAGGCTCCGCCCCTCGGCAGCGCCTGCGGGGACGGCACCAGGTCCGCCGCCATGCCCTCCACGGTCAGCGGGCCGAGGGGCAGCAGCCCGGCCGCGGCCTGGGCGGCCGCGCTCTCGTCGGCGTACGCCAGCACGGCCAGCGCCCGCGCGCGGGGGGCCTCGACGAGGCGTACGACCGCCTCCGTCAGCACGCCGAGGGTGCCCTCAGAACCACAGAAGGAGCGGGCCACGTCGGCGCCGCGCTCGGGCAGCAGGGCGTCCAGGGCGTAGCCGGAGATGCGGCGGGGCAGGTCGGGGAAGCCGGTGCGCAGGCGCGCCAACTCCTCCTCGGCCAGGGCACGCAGCCCGTCCGGCGCCCCGGCCCAGTCCCGCCCGAGCCGCAGCCGCTCGCCCCGCGCGGTGACGACGTCCAGCTCCCGCACACTGTCCGCGGTCGTGCCCCACGCCACCGAGTGCGAGCCGCACGAGTTGTTGCCGATCATGCCGCCGAGCGTGCAGCGGCTGTGCGTGGACGGGTCGGGCCCGAAGCGCAGCCCGTGCGGGGCGGCGGCCTCCTGGAGCCGGTCCAGCACCAGCCCCGGCTGCACCACAGCCGTCCGCGCGTCGGGATCCAGGGCGACCAGCCGGTTCATGTGCCGGGTGAAGTCCAGGACGACACCGGTGCCGGTGGCCTGCCCGGCGATGGAGGTGCCGCCGCCCCGGGCGACGACGGGCACCCCTTGCTCCCGGCACACCGCGAGCACCGCCGCCACGTCGTCGGCGTCACGCGGAGCGACCACGCCGACCGGGACCCGCCGGTAGTTGGACGCGTCCATGGTCGTCAGCGCCCGGGAGGTGACGTCGAACCCGACGTCACCCCGGACGACGGCACGCAACCGCGCTTCGAGATCGGTCATGCGTCCAGCATGCCCCCGGAGCCTCAGCCCTTGACGGCGGAGCTGGCCACGCCCTCGACGAACCAGCGCTGGAAGAACGCGAAGACGATCAGCACGGGCAGCACCAGCAGCACTCCGAAGGCGAGGATCTGACCCCAGTCCGGGGGCTGCTGGCCCTGGAAGACGCTCATCTCCAGCGGCAGCGGGCGCACGGACGGGTCGGACACCATCAGCACCGGCCACAGGAAGGAGCCCCACTGGATCAGGAACGTGAGGATCGCGACCGAGGCGAACACCGGCCGGGACATCGGCACGATGATCGCGAAGAAGGTCCGCCAGGGCCCCGCGCCGTCCAGCCGGGCCGCCTCCTCGATGCTCGGCGGGATCTTCTTGAAGAACGTGTGGAACTGGTAGATCGCGAAGGCGTTGGCGACGAACGGCAGTGCCTGGATGAACAGGGTGTTGCGCTGGCCGTTGAACATGTAGAACAGCGGCACCGCCACCGACTCGAACGGGATCAGCATCAGCAGCAGGACCAGGGTGAACACCGCGTTCTGCCCCCGCCACTTCAGCCGCGTCAGCCCGTAGGCCGCCATCGAGTTGACGATCAGCCCGCCCGTCACCACGACGAACGACAGCAGCACCGACACGCCCATGAACTGCCAGAAGTAGCCCGTGCTGTCGGAGTTGAGGCTGTCGAGGACGGCGGCGTAGTTGTCGAAGGAGAGATGGGTGGGCAGGAAGCCGGACAGGCCGTTCAGGACCTCGTCGGACGGCTTGAGGCTGCCGAGGAAGAGGTAGAGCGCGGGGAGGGCGAAGACGAACGCCAGGACGCTCAGGACGGTGTAGTCGAGGACGCGGCGCACGGGCGTACGGGTCATGGCCATGGGTGGGTCAGTCCTCGTTGTCGGGCCGGACGACGCGGCGCTGGACGATGGTCAGGGCGACGACGATCAGGAAGAACACCACCGTGACGGCCGAGGCCTGGCCGATGTTGTTCTGGTCGAAGGCCGTGGTGACGGCCTGGTACATCACCGTGCGGGTGGCGTCCTCGTCCAGGCCGCCGCCGCGGATGAGGATGTACACCTGGTCGAAGACCCGGAAGGACAGCACCGAGGTCAGCATCGCGACGAAGACGAGGGTGCCGCGGATGCCGGGCAGGGTGACGTGCCGGAACTGCTGCCAGCGGGAGGCCCGGTCCAGCTGGGAGGCCTCGTAGAGCTCGCCCGGGATCTGCTGGAGGCCGGCCAGCAGGATGACCATCTGGAAGCCGACGCCCTGCCACACCGACAGCACGATGATCGAGCCCATCGCGGTGAGGCCGTCACCGAGCCAGTCGAAGGCGCCCCAGTGGCCGAAACTCACCGCGTCCAGCAGCGAGTTGAGCATGCCCTGCTCGCTGCGGGCGAGGATCAGCCGCCAGATCACGGCGACCAGCGCCATCGGGAAGACCACCGGCATGAAGAAGAAGGACCGGAACACGCCGATGGCCTTCAGCTTGCGGTTGAGCAGGATCGCCAGGGCCAGGGCGAGGCCCGTCTGGAGCGGTACGACGACGACGGCGAAGGTCAGGTTGTTCAGCAGCGCCCGCAGGAACGGGCCGGACAGATCGGGGTCGGTGAACAGCCGCCGGTAGTGCTCCACACCGAAGAAGGCGGGCTCCAGCGGCGAGCCGAGGCGGACGTTGTAGAAGGAGAGCACCACGGCGTAGCCGAACGGGATGCCGACGAAGGCGATCAGCCCGCCGACGGCCGGGGCGGACATCAGCAGCCCGTGCAGCCGGTCACGGTTGCCGCGCGCGTGACGCGGGGGCTTCGCGGGGGGCGCGGACGAGACGGCCTGCGCCCGGCCTGGGGCCGCGGCGTGCGCGGGTTCCACGGTTTTCACGGGAGGGGTCCTCTTCCCGGCGGGGCGGGCGCGGTCGGTACATGGCTGCGTCATTGCCTCGCCACGTCGACGGCGGCCCGCCCGGGCCGATACGTCCTGCGGGTTACGGGATCTCGTAGCCGGCGTTGTCGGTGAAGTCCCGGTCGATGGCGCGGGCGGCCTTCCGCAGGGCTTCCTCGGGGTCGGCGCCGCCGTAGATCGAGTTCAGGGCCGTGTTGAACTTGGCGGTGACGGTGGGGTATCCGGCGGTCACCGGGCGGGTGACGGCGACGCAGGAGGCACTGATGTCGCTGTCGCCGCAGGGCTTGGCCAACTGGTCGGCGAAGAGCTGGAGCGGGCCGCCCTTCTTGTAGAGGTCGCTCTTGGCCAGGGCGGTCCTGGTGGCGGGCACCGCGCCGTTGGCCTTCGTCATCGCGCCGACGTTGTCGTCGTTCAGCAGGTAGTCCAGGAAGGTGCCGGCGGCCTTGCCGTTCTTGCTGTCGGCGCCGATGCCCCAGGCCCATGAACCCTGTCCGGTCTTGGGACCGTTGCCGAAGTCCGGCAGCGGCAGCACGGCGAGGTCGTCGCCGAGGGCCTTGCTGTAGGCGGGGTAGTTCCAGTGGCCGACCCAGCTCAGCGCCACCTTGCCCTTGGCGAAGGCGTTGCCGTCGGTGTTGGGGTCGACGTAGGGCTTCCAGGACTGGAAGGTCTTCATCGCGGAGACGGTCTTCGGGCTGTCGAGGGCGCCTTCCGCCTTGCCGTCCTTCAGCAGCCCGCCGCCGGCCGAGAAGACGATCGGGGAGAAGCCGAAGGTGCCCCACTCGGAGGCCAGGCCGTACTGCTCCGATATGTCGAGGACCTTGCCGTCGGGGTCCTCGCCCTTCAGCGCCTTGAGGGCCTTGCCGAACTCCTCGGCCGTCCAGGCGTCGTCCACGCTCGTCGGGTACTTCACGCCGGCCGCGTCCAGCAGCTTCTTGTTGGCGTACATGCCGAGCCCGGCGTCGAACATGCCGAGGCCGTAGTGCTTGCCCTCGATCTCGCCCTGCGCCTTGATCGCGTCCGTGGCGTTGCCGAGGGTCTTGGCGGAGACGTGGCCGTCGACCGGGGCGAGCTTGCTGTTGTAGACGAAGTTCGCCATCGTCGGGCCGTCGAACTCCAGCACGTCCGGAAGTTCGGAGGCGTCGGTGGCGGTGATGGTCTTGGTGTAGTCCTTCTCGGGGATCAGCTTCAGCTCGGCCTTGACGGCGTTCTGCGAGGAGTTGAAGGACTTCACCGCGCTCTGCAGCGCGGCCGTCTCGCTCGCCTGGCCCTGGTGGGCCCAGACGCTGATGGTGCCCTTGCCGCTGCCCTCCTCGGCAGAGGTGTCGCTGCCGCCCCCACCGCCGCAGGCGGCCAGTGCGGCCAGTGGCAGCAGGGCGAGGGCCGTCAGGCCCGTACGGCGGTGTCTTCCGTGGCCGGTGATCATGGTGGTGCCTCCGAGCGGGGTGTGCGGGTGGGTGCGCGGACGGTGGGGAGGGGGAGCAGGGAAAACGGGGGAGGGCGCGGGGCTACCGCTGCCGGCCGGTGTGCGGCGGAGCGGTGGTCTCGCGGAGGATGAAGCGGATGGGCATCTCGACGGGGCGCGGCGAACCGGCATCCGGCCCCTCCAGCCGCGTCAGCAACAGCCGGGCCGCCTCCCGGCCCTGGGCGGCGACCGGCTGGGCCACGGTGGTCAGCCCGACCACCTCGGACAGCTCGTGATCGTCGAAGCCGACCACGGACACGTCCTCCGGAACCCTCAGACGGTGCCGGCGCAGGGCACGCAGCGCGCCCATCGCCATCTCGTCGGACTGCGCGAACACGGCGGTCGGCGGATGGCGCAGCGCCAGCAGCTCGGTCATGGCCCGCTCACCGCCCTCGACCGTGTAACCGCCGTCCGCCTCCAGGGCGGGGTCGGACTCGATCCCCGCGTCGGCCAGCACGTCCAGGTAGCCCTGCCGGCGGTCGAGGGGCGTGGTCCAGTGCAGCGGCTCGCTGGCGCCGGAGATCATGCCGATCCGCCGGTGGCCCAGGTTCACCAGGTGCCGTACGGCGCTCTCCGCGCCGCCCCGGTCGTCGATGCCGACCACCATGAAGCCGGGCCGGGCGCCGCCGACCGTGGTCGCCAGCGGCACGCCGAGGGAGCACAGGGCGGCGGCCTCCTCCGGGTCCGGGATCAGCAGGGACAGCACGGCGTCGACCCGCTTGCGGATCGGCAGCTTGGTGAAGAAACGCTTGCGTGCCTCCGGTGAGCCGAGGTTGTACAGCAGGACGTCGTAACCGGCGGCGCTGAAGACCTTCTCGGCCGCGTCCAGCACCGTGCCGAAGAACCAGCGGCCGACGTACGGGACGACGACGCCGATGGTGTAGGTGCGCCCGCTGGCCAGGCTGGAGGCCGAGCGCGAGGCGGTGTAGCCCAGTTCGGCGGCGGCCGCGACGATCCGGGCCCGCATCTCCTCCGACACTCCCGAACGGCCGCGCAGGGCGCGGGACACGGTGGACGCCGAGACGCCGGTGGCCTCGGCGACATCGGTGATGCTGACCGTCACGGGTCGCTCCTTGGTCGGGTGCGCGCCGCGTGGCCGGGGGTCCGGAGCACGTCGGCGGGAGGGGGAGTGACGAGACCGTAAACCCGCTCACCTGGTTGCGCAAGCGTTTGCGTTCAGATTTACTTCGGCTGACTCCCAGAGGAACTCCCCCCAGCAAGATCACAGCGCACGCGTTTGAGTGCCGCTGTCGGCAGACAGGACCTGTCCATGCGATACGCGCCGCCCGGCCTCTGCGTGAACGACTTCGACCTCCTGCGCCACGCGGACGGCACCTACACCGTGCTGCACCTCCAGGGCCCGTGGACGTCCGAGTTCGACCACCTGCGCATGGAGACCTCGTACGGCCGGGCCACCTCCACCGACCTGGTCCACTGGGAGCCGCAGGGCACGGCCTTCGGCAACGGCCTGCCGGGCCGCTTCGACCAGCAGGCGGTGTGGACCATGCACGCCTTCCCGCACGGCCCCGGCATGGCGATGCTCTACACCGCCGTCTCCGGACTCACCCCGGACGGCTGGCCCCTGCAGTCGATCGGCCTGGCCCGCTCCGAGCGCACCGACGGCACCGGCTGGCGCCGCCACGGCACGGGGCCGGTCGTCGAGGCGGACGGGCGCTGGTACCGCACCGGCGACCGCATGGGCTGGCGCGACCCCTTCGTCGTGCGCGACGACGAGTCCGACGGCTGGGTGATGGTGGTCTGCGCCGCCGACGCCTCCCTGCCCGTCGAGGTCGGCGGGTGCGTCGCCTGGGCCACCTCCGACGACCTGGAGCACTGGACCGTCCACCCGCCGTTGGTCTCCCCCGGCGACGTCGACGAGTTCGAGTGCCCCGTCCTGGAACGCCTCGACGACGGCGGCTGGCTGCTGCTCGGCTCCATCGGCGCCACCCGGGGCTTCGAGGCGTGGACCGCTCCGCGCCTGCGCGGCCCGTGGACCCGCCGCGGCCCGCTCGGCCCGACGGGCGCGTACGCCCCGCGCGTCGTCGCCGCCCCCGACGGCTCGCGCGTCGTGCTGCACACCACCCCGCGCCGCGTCGGCCTCAGCGACACCGGCGAGCGCTGCCGCGGCATGCTCGCCCAGCCCAAGGCCCTCGCCGTACCCGCGGATTCGGCACCCCGCCTGGAGTGGTGGCCGGGCCTGGACCCCTGGCTCGGTGGGGAGACGTACGACGCCCTCCTGCACGCGGTCGGCGACGTCAGCCTCTCCGGCCGCACCGAGATCGTCCTGCGCACGCAGGCCTCCGGCCCGGACCGGCCCGCGCTCACGGTCGGCTGCGACGGCAAGAACCTGTGGGTCACCGGCCCCGAGGGCACCCCGCTCGGCGAGACCCTCCTGCCGGAACCCGCCGCCGGCTTGCGCATCCTCACCGTCGGTGAGTACGTCGAGGTCTACGCCGACGGCGTCTTCGTCCTCACCACCCTGTGCTACTCCGGCCGCCCCGCACCCTGGACGGCCACCACCGAGGGCGGAGTCCGCCCCGTCGCCGTCCGCCCCCTGCGGCTGCCGGACCCGCACCGCGACGACGCCTCGGCCGTCTGGCCCGGCCCGCCGCACTGACCTGTCCACACGCCGTCTCACCCGACGGACGACGTTTCGCCCAGGTTTCTGGAAAGGGCTACGCTCCCCTGCGTGGCTGAGATCCAGATTCCTGCTGACATCAAGCCCGCCGACGGTCGATTCGGCGCGGGCCCCTCCAAGGTGCGGGTGGAGGCGCTGGACGCCCTGGCCGCCACCGGCACGTCCCTGCTCGGCACCTCCCACCGCCAGGCTCCCGTCAAGAACCTGGTCGGCAAGGTGCGCGAAGGCATCAGCGAGCTGTTCCAGCTCCCCGACGGCTACGAGGTGATCCTCGGCAACGGCGGCTCCACCGCGTTCTGGGACGTGGCGACCCACGGCCTGATCGAGAACAAGTCGCAGCACCTCAGCTTCGGCGAGTTCTCCTCCAAGTTCGCCAAGGCCGCGAAGCTCGCCCCGTGGCTGGCCGAGCCGGACGTCATCTCCGCCGACCCGGGCACCCACCCGGAGGCGGTCGCCGGGGCGGGCGTGGACGTCTACGCGTTCACCCACAACGAGACCTCTACCGGTGTCGCCATGCCGATCAAGCGCGTGGCGGGCGCCGACGAGGGCGCCCTGGTCCTGGTGGACGCCACCTCCGGCGCGGGCGGCCTCCCCGTCGACATCGCCGAGACGGACGTCTACTACTTCGCCCCGCAGAAGTCCTTCGCCTCCGACGGCGGCCTGTGGATCGGCGTCTTCTCCCCGGCCGCGATCGAGCGCGCCGAGCGCGTCCACGCGTCCGGCCGGCACGTCCCGGAGTTCTTCTCGCTGCCGACGGCGATCGACAACTCCCGCAAGAACCAGACGTACAACACCCCGGCGCTGGCCACCCTCTTCCTGCTGAACCAGCAGCTGGAGTGGATCAACGGCCAGGGCGGCCTTGACTGGTCGGTCCGGCGCACCGCCACCTCCGCCCGTACGCTCTACGGCTGGGCCGAGGACATCAAGTACGCCAACCCGTTCGTCACCGACCCGGCCAAGCGCTCGCAGGTCATCGGCACGATCGACTTCACGGACGAGGTCGACGCCGCCGCCGTCGCCAAGGTCCTGCGCGCCAACGGCATCGTCGACACCGAGCCCTACCGCAAGCTCGGCCGCAACCAGCTGCGCGTCGCGATGTTCCCGGCGATCGACCCGGCGGACATCGAGGCGCTCACCAAGTGCGTCGACTACGTGATCGAGAAGCTCTGACCTTCTCGCACACGACGTGAGTGTCGAGGGCGTCCCGCTCGTGCGGGGCGCCCTCTGCCGCGCTCAGGCCGGCATCGAACGCGCCACCCGGAACCCCACGTCGTCGATCCGGAACGTCGGATGGCTCCGGCGGCGCACCGAGGCGCGGCAGCTCCAGTGTTCGTCGGACCAGCCGCCGCCGCGCAGCACCCGGTAGGTGCCGTAGACCTCCGCGTCGTAGAGGTCCCAGCACCAGTCCCAGACGTTGCCCAGCATGTCGTACAGGCCCCAGGCGTTGGGCTGCTTGCCGCCCACGGGGTGGATGCGGTCGTCCGCGTTGCCGCGGTACCAGGCGATCTCGTCGAGCGGGCCGTGACGGGGCCCGGTGCCGCCGGCGCGGCAGGCGTGTTCCCACTCGGCCTCGGTCGGCAGCCGGTAGCCGTCGGCGGCGGTGTCCCAGTCGGCGGCCCCGTCGCCGGACCGCACCTCGTACGCCGGGGTCAGGCCCTCGCGCCGGGACAGGGCGTTGCAGAACCGGACCGCGTCCCACCATGACACGCCCTCGACGGGCAGCAGCTCACCCCGGGCCGCGCTCGGACGCTCGCCGGTGACCTCGTCGTACCAGGCCTGGGTGACCGGCACCGCCGACATCCGGAACGACGCGACCTCGACCGTCCAGCTGCGCTCGGTCCGCCGGTCGGACAGCGTGACGGGCCCCGCCGGGACGGCCACCATGTCGTTCAGCACATCGCCCCCAGCGCGAGTCGTGGCGCCCCGAGCGGCCGCCGGTCGCTCCAAGTCGCGGTCGGCGCGGGGACGTTGTGAACCTATCAAGTGGACAGCCTGTGAGAGGCCTGTCATGATCCTTTGGCTCTGGGCCGGGGGCCCGGGGCCGCAGTACAGGTGAAGTCCTGGAGGAATCGATCCTCCGGGGGAGGGACGGAACGGATGATGACTCGAATAACCGGCAGGGCCGGGCGCCTCGCCCTCGCGGTGGCCGGCGCAACTCTCGCCCTCGGGGTGAGCGTCGGCAGCGGTCCGGCGTGGGCCTACATCGAGGCCTGGCAGGGTGACGACAACGCCAAGGGCTTCGAGGGTGACCGCCGTCTCCGCGTCTGCGACATGGAGGCCGACACGAACGCGGTGGAGGGCGAGTACTTCCGCGTCTACGACAACGACTCGAGTCACCTCTGGGACAAGAACGGCGCCGGCCCGGACAACTGCGTGAGGACCGGCGCGGGTGCGATCCTCAACAAGATCCGCGTCTGCGAGCAGCAGTTCGCCAAGCCGGACGCGTGCGGTTCCTGGGCCTACCGGATCTAGAGCGACTGCCGTGCGCCCGTCGCCGCCGTGGCGACGGGCGCGTTCTCATGTTCGACCACTGCCTTCCTCGCAAGGGACTCCTGGTGCGCAATCCCGTCCTCCACCTGCGTGACGTCCGGCTCGAACTGGCCGACCGCGTGCTGCTCAGCGGCGTCGATCTCACCGTCGCGGAGGGCGAGTCCGTCGCGTTGACGGGCCCCAGTGGCAGCGGGAAGAGCACGCTGCTCTCGTGTGTCCTGGGGCTCATCAGCCCGGACAGCGGAACCATCGAGGTGGCGGGCGCGGACGTCACGTCCCTGCGGGCCGGTGCGAGGGCGCGCCACCGGTCACGCCACATCGGCATGGTCTTCCAGTTCGGCGAACTGCTCCCGGAGCTGACGGCTCTGGAGAACGTGATGCTCGCCGCCATGCTGGGCGGTGTGCGAAGCTCCCGCGGACGCAGCGCTGCCGAAGAACTCCTCCACGACCTCGGCATCTCGGACACCTCGGTGGCGACGGGATCGCTGTCCGGCGGGGAGCGCCAGCGGGTGGCGATCGCCCGGGCCCTGGTCAACAGGCCGTCCCTGATCCTTGCCGACGAACCCACCGGCGCGCTCGATGACGACAACCGCGACCGCGTCAGTCAACTGCTGTATTCGCTGCCCTCCCGATGGGGCTGCGGGCTTCTGCTCGTCACGCACGACCAGAAGGTGGCGCTCGGCGCCGAGCGCGTCGCACGGATCACGGACGGGCAGATCAGCATGGGGGCTCCGACGTGGGGCGGCTGAGCGGGCGCGGCCTGACGCGGCAGCTGATGGCCATGGGGCTACGGGCCTCAAAGGGCGGTCCGGGGCACCGGCTGCGGAGTCTCGCGCTGGCACTGGCCACCGCGTTCCTCTGCTGCGCCGCCGGCACGGCGGTCATCACCATGGCGGCGGACAGCGCGGAGCAGAGCCACGCCCAGGCGAGAGCACCCCGGTTCACCGGCAAGTTCCCGGGAGAGCGTGCCGTCGCCCACTGGCGGGAGAGCGGTGACACGGTCGGCGGACTTCAGCACAGTGTCATCTTCGTCGAGCCGCTGACTCCCGGCGCCTCGCCGCCCCCCGGCCTGTCCGCATGGCCACGGCCGGGGGAGGCCGTGCTCTCCCCGGCGCTTGCCGCGGCCGGGCAGCGGGAGGGGATCTCCCACCGTTACGGACGGGACGCGGGGAGGATCTCCGCCGAAGGTCTCACGTCTCCGTCGGAGCGCCTGGTCTACGTCAGACCGACGGCCGCCAAATCCCCCGAGTGGGACAGGACGATGGAGATCTCCGGCTTCGGCGACCCCGATCCCACGCCGTTCGGGGACTCGATCGGCGTGGTCGACGCCGATGCGTTCATGGCGGCCGTGCTCGGCTTTCTGGGCCTTCCGGCCGCCGTCCTGACCGTGGTGGCCCTGCGCTGCGGTTCTGCTGCACGTGACCGTCGTACGGCTTTGCTCGACGCGCTCGGCGGCACGTGGCGGCACCGGGCCCTCGTGTGCGTGGGCGAAGCGCTGTGGCCGGTCGGGGCAGGTGCCTTGATCGGGACGCTGCCGCTCGTGACGGCGGCGTACACCGACGTCGCCGTTCCGCTCACCGACTACACGCTCTCGGCGGCGGCCGTTCGCGCCTGGCTGCCGGCGGTCCTCCTCGGCGCGGCGGGTGCGGCAGCCGGGGTGCTGGTCGCCTCGGTGCTGCTGCACCGGAAGAAGGGGGACGGCCGCTCCCCCCGCACGCTGACCGAGGGCCGGGTGAAGCGGCGTTACGCGCTGCTGTGCGCGCTCGGTCTCGTGCTGGCCATGCCGGTCGATCTCGGGCCGCTCGCTCCGGACTACCGCGTCAGCATCGTGCAGTACGCGATCGGCATCGTCCTGACGCTCGCGACCCTGCCCGCGTTGATCGCCTGGGCGATGACGGCCCTCGGGCGACGGCTGGCCGGCCGGTCCATCGCGAAGCGGTATCCGGGCGGGCTCATCGCCGGCCGTTGGCTGCACGCCCATCCGGGAGTCATCGCGCGTCTGGTGGTCGCCGTCGTGGTGGGCCTGGGTCTGGTCAGCCAGGTGCAGCTGTGGGTGAGCCGGACCACGGTGGCGGCCGCCGAGGCCAGGCAGACGTTCGATGCTCTGGGGGACAGCGTCCTGATCATCAGAAGCCGTGTCCAGCCGGCCTCGCACATCAAGGCGTTCCAAGAGGACACGGGACAGGGGCGCGCTGTGTTCGCTCTGGTCCAGGATCGCGGGGAGCCGGCCGTGCTCACCGGTCCCTGTGCGAGCTGGAAGGCTGTTCAGCTCCCCTGCCCGCCCCCTCGGTCCACCGTCCTGCGCGACGGTGACCGGCGGCTGAGCGAGCTGGGGCGCTGGGAAACCGGGACGCCGGACCTGCGCATCGCCAGCGACGGCATCCCCACAACGGGCGCACGCGGTGGCGTCGCAGAGATCAAACTCGTGGTGATCTCCCGCCCGGGTGACGCGTCGGCCGCCGGCACGGTCCGGGAAGCGGCCTACCGCCATCTGGGTACGGCGCCCTTGGTCAACGTCCTCGCAGGCGCGCAGCTGGGTGGCGCCCTGCTGGACGAGACCATCGCGAACTGGGTGACGCTGCTCGGCCTGGGGGGCATGCTCATGGCCGCACTCGCCGCCGCCTTCAGCGCCTTGGCGGAGTTCCAGGTCTTCGGAAGCCGGCTCGCTCCCGTCGGCGTCCTGGCGGGAGACACACACGTGTTCCGGTCCACCGCACTGTGGTACCTGTCCGTGCCGATCGGCGTGGCCGGTTGCGCCGGCGCCGTCGTGTCCGCCGTCCTCGGATATCCGATGGTGACCACGGGCGGGGCCCGCTGGGCACCGGAGCTCACCGCGGTGACGGTGGCGGGGAGCACGCTGCTGGCGATCTGCGTCGGCCTCGCGGGAGGCCAGGGAGTGGTCGCCCGGGCCAGGAGCTGGAGACCGGGCGCCGACTGATCGGCTGCTGGGCGCAGGGGGCTCCCTGCGTCCAGCGCCCGGCCCGCGGAGCACGCGCATCGCACGAAGCGACCGCCGCCGCCCGGGCCCCCGCGCGCGCACGAGGCGCCCGGGAAGCCCCGGGCGCCTCTCCCGTCAGATCAGCCGCTGCTCAGCCGGAAGAACTCACCGGCCGAACCCCAGGATCCCGCGCAGGCCGTCACCGACCGCCGCGACGGCGGGCTGCGGCGTGCTCGGCGCCTTCTGCGCCGCCGGCTGCGGCTTCGGGTCGGGGTTCTTCTTGCACACCGCGTCGGCCACACCGTTGCCGTGCGGGACCTTGCCGTCGGTCAGGTACGTGGCGAGGTGCTTGTCCAGGCAGGCGTTGCCGCTCAGCGTGACGCCGTGGTTGCCGCCGCCCTGCTCCACCACCAGGCTGGAGCCCTTCAGCAGCCGGTGCATGGTGACACCGCCCTGGTAGGGCGTGGCCGCGTCGTCCGTCGCCTGGAACAGCAGCACCGGCGGGAGCTTGCTGTTGGCGACGTTCACCGGCTTCAGCGTCTTCGTCGGCCAGAACGCGCACGGTGCGTTGTACCAGGCGTTGTTCCAGGCCATGAACGGCGCCTTCTCGTACACCGCCCAGTTGTCCTTGCGCCACTGCTTCCAGTCGCGCGGCCAGGACGCGTCACGGCACTGCACCGAGGTGTAGACGCTGTAGCCGTTGTCGCCGGAGGCGTCGATCGCCGCGATGTTGTCGTAGGCCTCGACCAGCGCGGCGGTGTCGTGGCTGTTGACGTAGGCCGCGAACGTCTGGGCGAGCGTGGGCCAGTAGCCGTTGTTGTAGCCGCCGGGGAGGAAGATGTCCTCCAGCTCGGAGGCGCCCACCTTGCCGCCCGCGGGCTTCTTGGCCAGGGCCGCCCGCATGGCGTACCACTTGGCCTCGATCTTCTTCGGGTCCGTGCCGAGCTTGTACGTGGAGTCGTACTTGGCTATCCACGTCATGAACGCCTTGTGACGCTTGTCGAAGGCGTAGTCCTGCTGGATGTTGTCGTCGTACCAGACACCGGTCGGGTCGACGATCGAGTCCAGGACCAGGCGCCGCACCCGCTCGGGGAACAGCTTGGCGTAGACGGCGCCCAGGTAGGTGCCGTACGAGTAGCCGAAGTAGTTGATCTTCGGTGCGCCCAGGGCCTTGCGGATCGAGTCCATGTCCTTCACGGCGCTGACCGTGTCGATGTACGGCAGGACGTCCTTGTACTTCGTGCCGCAGGCCTTGGCGAAGGACTTGGCGCGCTTGAGGTTGGCCTTCTCGAGGGCCGGTGTGCTGGGTACGGAGTCGGGGCGGACCGGGTCGAAGTAGCCCGGCTTGCAGTCCAGGGCGGGCTGGCTCTCGCCCACTCCGCGCGGGTCGAAGCCGATCACGTCGTACTGGGCCGCGACCTCCTTGGGCAGGGACGACGCGACGAACGGGGCCAGCGACAGACCGCTGCCACCGGGGCCGCCGGGGTTGACGAGCAGCGGGCCCTGGGACTTCGGCGCGGTGTGCGGCACGCGGGACAGCGCCAGCGTGATCTGCCTCCCCCGCGGCTTCGCGTAGTCGAGCGGCACCTTCAACGACGCGCACTGGAGCGTCGGGGCGTCGTCCGTACCGCATTTCTTCCATGCGATCTGCGCCGCGGCGGTCGTCAGGGCGGCGGTGTTCGCGGAGTGTGACGCGCCGGCGTTGGCGGGGGCGGCGGCGAGCGTCCCGGCCAGGACGACCGTGACGCCGCACAGTACGGCTGCGCTTCTTCTCATGGAGTTCTCTCGCAACGGTGAGGGGGGTCGGGCCCGTGAGTGACACGGGCCGTGCCGCATCGTTTCGAAGAGCGCGCAACACACGTACGGATTCGACCAAGACTTGACCGAATCGAGTCATAGTCTGCTCTCAGACACCCCTCAGAAAAGGGGAGTTACGGCAATCCGGACACGCCGCCTCGGCATGGGTACGCCCGGCGGTCACCGGGCGTACCCACTCACCGCCGCGCGCTCACGTCGCCGTACACCTCACATCCGTCGCACCTCCGCCCCCGGGCGCGCCGCCCAGGCCGAAGCTCGCCGAACCTCCCACCGCCACGCTCCCGTTGTGCGCCGCGTTGACCGCGGTGACGGTCGCCCCGTTCTGGGTGTGCGACGCGTTCCACATGCTCGTGACCTTCTGCGAGCCGCTCCACGTCCACGTCACCTTCCAGGACTTCAGCGGCAGCGTGCCCGTGTTGGTCACCTTCACCTCGGCGTTGAAGCCGCCGCCCCAGTCGCTGCCGACCGTGTACGCGGCGGAGCAAGTTGCGTTGCCGCCTCCGGGGTCGCCGGGACCGCCCGGCCCGGGACCGGGACCGGGGTCGAAGCCCGGGGCCTTGATGGACGCCAGGTAGCCGTCCTTCACCGTGTCGGCCGTCTGCCAGTCGTCCTTCAGGATGCCGCCCGTGTCACCGGAGTTGGGGTTCCAGGACCAGAACGTCCAGTGGAAGCTGTCGGCCCCGTACACGGACGTCGAGCGCAGGTACTTCACCAGCTCGGCCAGCCACTTCTGGTCCACCGAGGGCTGGAGCGTCGTACCGAACTCGCCGAGCCACACCGGGGCGATGTTCTGCTTGAAGATGTAGCCCCAGTACTTGTCCCAGATGCCCGGCATGTTGGCGGGGAAGGAGGGGTCGGAGAACCAGGACTGCTGGGCCACCGACGTCGCGTAGTCGTGCGCGGAGTACACCAGCCGGTTCGGCACGTCCAGCTGGACCGGGTGCTGGGCCACGCCCATCAGGTTGCCGCCCCACCAGCCGTTCGCGCCGTTGTACGACTGCACGCCCTCGACCATGATCAGCAGCTCGGGGTTGACCGACAGGACCGCGTTGCCCGCGCGCTGGGCGGCCAGGCGCCAGTCGCGGGAGGTGTCCCCGCAGCCCCAGCAGGCCGGGTCGCGCGGCTCGTTGTGCAGGTCGATGCCGATCACCGTGGAGTTGCCCTTGTAACGCGTCGCGAGGGCCTTGAGGTTGGTGATCCACGTCGACTCGGGGACCGACGCGGTGTACCAGAGCGCCGACTGGCCCGCCGCGTCCGGCCGGTGCCGGTCCAGGACGATCTTCAGGCCGGACTGGCCCGCGTAGGCGACGATCCTGTCCAGGACCTGGAGGGACGTCAGCCCGCGCAGGTCGGTGTTCTTGCCGTCGTGACTGATGCTGTCCGGCATGGTGCCGGGCTTGAGGAGGTCGTCGCTGTAGGGCATGCGGATGGTGTTGTAGCCCAGCGACTTCATCTGGTCGATCATGCTCTTGTAGTCGCGGGCCCACAGGCCGTGGACGACGTGGTTGGCGGTCTCGAAGCCGAACCAGTTGACGCCGGCGATACGGACGGGCTGCCCGGCCGCGTCCAGGATCTGCCGGCCGCTGGTGTGCCAGTAGCCGGCGCCGGCGGCCTCCGCGGTGACATCGGCCCGTGCCGACTGCACGCCGGCCAGCGGTAACAGGAGCGCCGCGGCAACACACAGGGCTCTGCGCAGGGTGCGGAACATGTGGCTGCTTCCTCTCGGTCCTCCGGGGACGGTGAGGCACGGCACCCGGAACTGACTGGGAGCGCTCCCATCATGCCGCGCACCTCCCAGAGAACTGACGCAACATCAGCACGTCAAGACCCTGGGAGGTGCGCGACCGTGGCAACCGCTATCGGCTCAGCTTCTGGAACCGCCGTACGGCCAGCGGCAGGAAGATCGCCGTCAGGATCACCGGCCACACCCCGGCCATCAGCAGCGCGTGCTGCTCGACCCAGGTGTCGCCATCGACCGGATTGCCGAACAGCTCGCGGGTCGCCGCCGCCGTGGAGGAGATCGGGTTCCAGACCGCCACCCAGCCGAGCCAGTCGGGCATGAGCTGCGGCGCGACGAAGATGCTGGAGATCATCGTGAAGGGGAAGGCGACCGCGAAGAGGCCGCCCGCCGCCTCGGGGTTGGGCACGATCAGGCCGAGCCACACCCCGATCCAGATCAGTGAGAAGCGCAGCCACAGCAGCAGCCCGAACGCGCCGAGGAAGCCCGCGCCGCCGTCCGGCCGCCAGCCCATGGCGAGCGCGGTGAGCATCATGATCGCCAACTCGGCGCAGGCGACGATGATGTCGGTGACCCCGCGCCCGGCCACCACGGCCGAGGAGGCCATCGGCATCGAGCGGAAGCGGTCGATGACGCCCTTGGTGGAGTCGTAGACCACGACGGTCGCCGTGTTGATGAAGCCGAACGCCATGGTCATCGCGAACATGCCCGGCATCAGGAAGTCCTTGTAGTCCCCGCCGCCCGGCACCTTCATGGCGCTGCCGAAGACATAGCCGTAGAGCAGCACGGACATGATCGGGAAGCCCAGCTGCCAGGCGATGTTGACCGGCTGGCGCTGGTAGTGGGTCAGGCCGCGGCGGACGATGTTCCAGCAGTCGGCGAGCAGCCAGTGGGCAGCGCTGCGCGTGCCGGGTGTGCTCAGGTCGGTGGCGCTCATGCTGCGGGCTCCTTCTCGGTGCGGTGGCCGGTCAGGCGCAGGAAGACGTCGTCGAGGCTCGGCCTGCGCAGCCCGATGTCCTCGACGCGGACGCCCTCGTCCTGGAGGGTCCGGGCGACCTCGGTGAGGGCGGTGACCCGGTCGGTGACCGGGGCGTGCACCCGCAACTCCGTCTCGTCCGCCTCGGGTTCGCCGTCCGTGACCCGGGCGACGACCTTCACCACACGCGGGATCTCGGACCGCTCGGCGACCACGACCTCGATACGGTCGCCGCCGACCAGGTTCTTCAGCCCGTCCGGGGTGTCGTCGGCGATGGCCCGCCCCTGGTCGATGACGGTGATGTGCGAGGCGAGCCTGTCGGCCTCCTCCAGATACTGCGTGGTCAGCAGCACGGTCGTGCCGCCGGCCACCAACGCCCTTACGGAGTCCCAGACTTCGCCCCGGCTGCGGGGGTCGAGACCGGTCGTCGGCTCGTCGAGGAAGAGGACGGCCGGGGCGAGGATCATGGACGCCGCGAGGTCGAGGCGGCGCCGCATGCCGCCGCTGTACTTGCCCACCCCCCGGTCACCGGCGTCGGTCAGGTCGAACTGCTCCAGCAGTTCGGTCGCCCGCAGCCTGGCCCGCTTCCCGCCCAGGTGGAACAGACGGCCGAACATCTCCAGGTTCTGCCGGCCGGTGAGCACCTCGTCCACCGCCGCGTACTGGCCGGTGAGCCCGATCCGGGCCCGGACCTCGCGCGACTGCCGGGCCAGGTCGAGACCGGCGACCGTCGCCCTGCCCCCGTCCAGCCGGATCAGCGTGGACAAGATGCGGACGGCGGTGGTCTTGCCCGCCCCGTTCGGCCCGAGCAGGCCGTGCACCGTGCCCTCGCGCACCGCCAGGTCGAAGCCGTCGAGTGCGCGCTTCTCGCCGTACCGCTTCTCCAGTGCCTCGGCCCGCACCGCGTATCCGTCCATGCCGCCCCCTCCCTTGCGCTCGCGCCCCGTCGGCTCGAACTGGGTACAGCGTACCCGATTACGCGTACGCCGTACCCAATTTTTTCGCGGGGACCTAAGCTGGACTCCATGACGAGCGGCACGGGCGGTACGGAGACCAGCGGCAGCGGCGACATCGCCCGCACCCTCGAACTGCTGTGGGACACCGGCCGCCGCCCCAGCCGCGGCCCCAAACCGGCCCTGACTCTGGACCGGATCGTGGAAGCGGCCGTCCAACTCGCGGACACCGAGGGCCTGGAGGGGCTCTCCATGCGCCGCGTCGCCGCCGAACTCGGCACCGGCACCATGTCGCTGTACCGGTACGTCCCCGGCAAGGGCGAGCTGCTCGACCTGATGCTGGACCGGGTGCAGCGTCCCTCCGAGAACCCCGCCGACCCCGGCACCGGCTGGCGCGCGGCCCTGGAGGCACTGGCGCGCGCGACCCTCGCCCTCTACCGCCGCCACCCCTGGCTGCTCCAGGTCAACCAGTCCCGCCCGATCCTCGGCCCGAGCGCCCTCGACGGCATGGAGAAGGTGATGACCCTGATCCGCCCGATGGGGCTGAGCGACCCCGAGCTGGTCTCCGCGATCATCATGATCGACGGGTACGTCGTCGGGGCCGCGCGCACGCAGGTGTACCAGCAGGAGGCGGAGCGCCGGACGGGCCTGACGGACGCCGAGTTCTGGCAGGCGCAGGTGCCGATGCTGGAGAAGGCCATGGCGTCGGGCCGTTACCCGGTCATGGCGTCGCTCTCCGAGGACGCCTTCGGCACGGACTTCGACCACTTCGAGTTCGGCCTGCAGCGGATCCTGGACGGGCTGGAGGTCCTGGTCGCGCGGCGCAAGGCGTAGGGCCGGGCCGTCAGGACCGGGCCGGACCGTCAGGACCGGGCCGGACCGTTGGGGCCGCAGAAGGACCCGTGTCTCGCTCACCGCTCGGCGCGCACCGGAGGCCGAAGCCGCGTGGGACGCCCCCGGCAGCGCCTTCGCCGCCCTCCTCGCCGAGTTCGGCGATGAGGAACTCCGGGTGACCGAGCGCTACCTGCGCCGCTCCACAGAGGTGGGATCCGCGCAGGCCGCACGGCTGAGGGAGCGGTCACCCGGGGGGAAAGGGGGCCCAGGGGGGACGGGCGGACAGGGGGCGGGGTCGCTAGCCCCGGCGCATCAGCCGCCGCAGGCCGAACAGGGCGATCAGCACGGCACCCGCGGCGATCGCGCCGGTCCTGAGATTGCCGCTCAGCCCGTCTCCCCCACCGGATGTGGCCGAACTCCCGCTCCCGGAAGGCGCGTCGGACCCGCCACCGCCCGGGGCGTCCTGCGGCTCCACCGGGCTGTCCGCCCCTTCGGCGCCGTACATCAGCTTCTTGCCGTCCGCGGTGTAGGTGACGGACTCCCCCTGACCCAGGAACGGCACGCCGAGCCGTTCCTTCTTCTTGATCTTCCCGCCGTTCCAGTCGTACGCGATCGCGCCGAAGTAGCTGCGTACGACGAGGTGTTCGCCGTCCGGGGAGAGCGTGGCGTCGGTGGCCTCCAGGTCGGGGACGGCCGCGACGGGCCGGAACGTGTTCGACCCGGACGGAGAGAGCCGGGCCGGCCCCTCGTACAGGTGCCCGCCCTTCTCGTTCTTGTCGACGATGTAGACGCGGCCGGTCTTCGGATGCACGACGAGCGACTCGGCGTCCCGCGCGCCGTCGGAGTACTTCACGACGTACTGCGTGGCCTTGATCGTCTGGTCGCGCAGGTTCTTCGGCTCGGGCAGCCGGTAGATCCACACGTACGGCCAGGTGCCACCGAGGTTGTCGCCGATGTCACCGACGTAGATCTGGTCGTCCGGTCCGATGGAGACGGCCTCGACGTCGCGCGGGCTGCCCACGCCGGACATGGTGACCGTGGCGACCGTCTCGCCCGTCGCGCTGTCGACGGCGTAGAGATACGCGCCGTCGTCGCTGTCGTTGTGCGTCCAGTAGATGCCGGGGTGCTGCCGCGAGGCCGCCAGGCCGCTGGACTCGGTGATGCGCGGGTCCTTGATCGTGAACTTCTCGTCGCCGTCGGCGGCGGAGGCGGGCACGGCGAGGGCACCCGTGAGGAGGGCCGCGGCGAGAAGGGCGAACGGTCTGCGCATGCCCCAAGCCTGCCATCCCGCCCGGCGGTTCAGCGGCGGTTCACCGTGGCCGGTGGATCAAGGTGGACGGCCGGGCGCCGGGCGTGGCCCGACTCACACCCCGCCGGGTGATCCGATCGTTCATGATGAGCGGATGCTCAGGTTCATGCCCGTCGGTGACTCCATGACGATCGGGAGCACGGGCGAACACACGTGGCGCTACCGGCTGTGGCAGCACCTGTGCCGTTCCTACGGCGGCCCCTTCACCCTCGTCGGGCCGCGCGAGACGCTCTACGACCAGCTCGCCGGGGCCCCGGTGTCGTACGCCTACGCCGAACCGGACTTCCCGCGCGCCCACCTGGCCGGCTGGGGCGAGGGCTGGCAGCACATGGCGCCGCTGATCGGTGACGCGGTGCGCTCGTACCGCGCGGACGTCCTCCTGGTCTCCCTGGGCCTGATCGACCTCGGCTTCTACACGAACGCCGAGCAGACCGCCGAGAACGTCCGGGCTTTCACGGCCGGGGCCCGGGCGGCGAACCGCCGGGTGCGGATGGTGTGGCTGCCGGTCACCCCGAACGTGCGCGCCCAGTCGGATGCGGACTTCGCCGTCGAGGTCGCCCGTTTCAACGAACTCCTCGCCAAGACGGCAGCCGACCTCGACGAGCCCGGCTCCCCCGTCCTCCTGGCCTCGCCCCCGACGTCGTACGACGTCGCCACCGACACCTACGACGGCACCCACCCCAACGCGAGCGGCGAGCACAAGATCGCGGCGGCCTTCGCGGAGGCGATGCACCAGGGCTGGGGCCTGGCGGGGCCCTACGCGGATTGACTTGCCCGCCGGGGGCCGGCGGCCGGAACCGGGCCCGCCAGGGCCGTACGCCGTCCTGCACGACGACGGTCGGCTCGACGGGCCGCAGCCCCTCCCCGCCCCCGGAGGCCCTGAGCAACTCCTCCACCAGCGAACGGCGTTGCTCATGACCGGTCGGCTCCCGCAGTCCGGCCAGGTTGTCCACGCTCGCCCCCCCCTGTCGTGGTCACCGTGCGCATCGCACGGTGACCACAGCTCCGACGTCTGACGGCAGGCCCGGATCGCGTGCTTGCTTGGAGCGCACTTCAAGACGTTGGCTTGGGGACCATGAAGTACACGCAGCTCGGACGCACGGGACTCAAGGTCAGCCGGCTCGTCCTCGGCACCATGAACTTCGGCCCCCAGACCGACGAGGCCGACAGCCACGCCATCATGGACGCGGCGCTGGACGCAGGTATCAATTTCTACGACACCGCCAACGTGTACGGCTGGGGCGAGAACAAGGGCCGCACCGAGAGCATCATCGGCAACTGGTTCGCGAAGGGCGAGGGACGCCGCGACAAGGTCGTCCTCGCCACGAAGGTCTACGGCAACATGGGCGCCGACGGCCCGGCCTGGCCCAACCACGACAAGCTCTCCGCGGTGAACATCCGGCGGGCCGTGGACGCCAGTCTCAAGCGGCTCCAGACCGACTACATCGACGTCTACCAGTTCCACCACGTCGACCGGGCCACCCCCTTCGAGGAGATCTGGCAGGCGATCGACGTCCTGGTCCAGCAGGGCAAGATCCTCTACGTCGGCTCGTCGAACTTCCCCGGCTACAAGATCGCCCAGGCCAACGAGATCGCCGCCCGGCGCGGCGGGACCATCGGCCTGGTCAGCGAGCAGTGTCTGTACAACCTCGCCGAGCGGCGCGCCGAGATGGAGGTCGTCCCGGCCGCGCAGGAGTACGGCCTGGGGGTCATCCCGTGGTCGCCGCTGCACGGTGGTCTGCTGGGCGGTGTCCTCAAGAAGGAGGTCGAGGGCAAGCGCCGCGCCACCGGCCGCGCGGCCGACGCGCTGAACGACCCCGCCACCCGCGCGCAGATCCAGTCCTACGAGGACCTGCTCGACAAGCACGGCATCGAGCCCGGCGAGGCCGCCCTGGCCTGGCTGCTCACCCGCCCCGGCGTGACCGGCCCGATCGTCGGCCCGCGCACCGCCGAACAGCTCTCCTCCGCCGTCCGCGCGTCCGAGCTGGAACTGTCCGAGGACCTCCTGACCGCCCTGGACGAGATCTTCCCGGGCCCGGGCCCGAGCCCGGAGGCTTTCGCCTGGTAGGTCCACCCCTCAGGGGCGCGGGAGCTGCCGCACCATACGGCTCCGCCGCGCCCCGAGGGGGCTCGGGGAGCTGCGCGACCGGCCTCCACCGGCCCGCAGCCGGAGAGCAACCGTCCGCAGTCCCCCCGCCGCCCTACCTCCCGAGCACGGAAGCCAAGGCGACGACGAGAAACATCAGCACGAGCACACCGGCCATGATCCGGTTGCGGGTTTTCGGGTCCACGACACCGAGCCTAACCGGCTCCCCCGAGCGGCCAGCGCCCGACCGCCTCGTACCGGGGCTGCTCCCCCGGAACCCCCGATGTCGGCAGATTGCTCCGCACCAGGCAGAGCTCCCGCACGGTCCAGCTCCGGCCCGAGAATCCCGCGAGCACGTCCAGGAACGCCCGCACGTCCCCCGCCTCCCGGCTCCGCGCCACGGTCAGATGGGCCTTGTACCGCCGGTGCTCCCCCATCGGCACCCCGGCCTTGCGCGCGGCCGCCTCGGCCCGCTCGGCCAGCAGCCGGAGGGCCGCCAGGTCCCCCTCGGCCCCGGCCCACAGCGCCCTCCCGTGCCCGAACTGCCCGCCACCCCGCACGGCCAGCGAAAACGGCTCGGTCCGGCGCGCGGCCCGCTCCAGCCGCTCCGTCAGCTCCGGGACGACACCGTCGTCGACCTCACCGTAGAAGGCGAGCGTGAAGTGCCAGCCGGGACGGCCGGTCCAGCGCATGCCGTCGGCGCCGGGCAGCGTGCGCAACTCGTCGACCGCACCGCCGAGTTCCCGGCACACGTCGTCAGGGGGCAGCACGGCCGCGAAGAGTCTCATGGATCCAGCCTGGCATCATGAGGCCATGCGGATCACCATCCGGGACGGCGGGCCCGACGACATTCCCGCGATACTCGGCATGCTCGACAGCTGTGTGGAGTGGCTGGTCTCACAGGGGCGCACGGGGCAGTGGGGGACGAAGCCCCTGTCGGAGAGCCCCAAGACGGTGGAGTCGGTCCGCCGGTACATGGCGGAGGGCAGCGTGTACATGGCCGACGCCGACGGCGTCCCCGCCGGCACCCTCACCCTCACCGGCTCCGCGGGCGCCTACCTGTCCCACCTCCCCCAGCCCGGCGAACCCGAGCGCTACATCCACTGGCTGGCCTCCGACCGCCGCTTCAAGGGT
Organism: Streptomyces qaidamensis; assembly: GCF_001611795.1. Lineage (NCBI taxonomy): Bacteria > Bacillati > Actinomycetota > Actinomycetes > Kitasatosporales > Streptomycetaceae > Streptomyces > Streptomyces qaidamensis. Next base: position 4,081,903 of record NZ_CP015098.1, read on the forward strand.
CACGGCGTGGGCAGCGCCCTGCTCGCCCACGCCGCCGAGGAGACCCGCCGCGCCGGGGTCTCCCTCCTGCGCGTCGACTGCTACGCCGGGGACGACGGCAAACTCGTCCGCTACTACGAGTCCAACGGCTTCACGCGCACCGAGGCCTTCACGGTCGGCGAGAACGACTGGCCGGGGCAGCTGCTGGCCCGGCGGGTGTAGGCAGCCTCCGGGTCCCGGGCGTGTCCAGGTCACCGTGCGTATCGTTGTACCGCGCGGCCGGATCCATCCACGGGTGCGGCCGGGGAGGAACGCCACGATTGACCGTCCTTGCAGACAGGATCGAGATGGCCGACAGCAGCGGCGAACTCACCCTCGACATGATGTTCGAGTGGGTGGAGACGATGCCCGTCCCCGAGGGTTACAAGGTCGAGATCGTCGGGGGGAACATCTTCATGGCGCCTCAGCGGGACACCCACTGGGACATCATCCTGGACATCGTCGAGCAACTGCGCAGCAAGTACCCGCGCAAGCGCGTGAAGTCCGACGTCCGTGTCGACTACCCGGGCCACCTCAACGGCTTCGCCTCCGACGTCACCGTGATGGCGGAGGGCGCGGCGAAGAACGACAAGGGCCTGTGGCGCTACCAGGACGTCGAGTTCGTCGCCGAGGTGATCTCCAGGAAGACCGCCGCCAACGACTACGGCCCCAAGAAGGACGCCTACGCCGTCGCCGGGGTGCCGGTGTACCTGATCGTGGATCCGTACACCGGCCGCTGGCATCTGCACACCAAGCCCAAGGACGGCGAGTACCGGGGTGAGCTGAGCCTGGACTTCGGGGACGAGATCGACCTGACCGGAACCGTGGTCGGGCTCGTCCTCAAGACCGGCGAGTTCCCCCGGGACTGACGACGCCCTTACGCCGCCGGGGCCAGCTGCTCCTGCTCGCGGGGCACGAAGCGCACCCTGGGGTGGCCTCGGTGCCAGCCGACCGAGAGGCGCAGGTTGCCGACGCGGGCCAGGATCAGGCCGATCACCGCCGCGGCGAGCGCCGCGACCGCGCCGCCGGCCGCGAGGCCGACCCGTGCGCCGTACGTGTCGGTGATCCAGCCGACGACCGGGGCGCCTACCGGCGAGCCGCCGAGGAAGACCATCATGTAGAGGGCCATGACGCGGCCGCGCATGGCCGGATCCGTGGACATCTGGATGCTGGTGTTCGTCGTGACGTTGACGGTCATGCCGAACAGGCCCAGCGGGACCATGAGCAGGGCGAACATCCACAGGGTGGGGGTCGTCGCCGCCAGGATCTCCAGCGCGCCGAAGGCCATGGCCGCCACGATCAGCAGTCGCAGCCGGGCCGTTCCCCGCCGCGCGGCGAGCAGTGCGCCCGCGACCGAGCCGACCGCCATCAGCGTGTTGAACATGCTGTAGGCGCCCGCCCCCGCGTGGAACACGTCGTCCGCGAAGGCCGACAGGTAGACGGGGAAGTTGAAGGCGAACGTGCCGACGAAGCCGACCAGGACGATCGGCCAGATCAGCTCCGGGCGGCCGGTGACGTACCGCACGCCTTCGCGCAGCTGCCCCTTGGCGCGCGGGGCGCGCTCGACGACGTGCAGCTCGCGGGCGCGCATCAGCAGCAGGCCGGTGAGCGGCGCGATGAAGGACAGGCCGTTGAAGAGGAAGGCGTAGCCGGTGCCGACGCCGGTGATGAGCAGGCCGGCGACGGCGGGGCCGACCAGGCGGGCGGACTGGAAGTTCGCCGAGTTCAGGCTGACGGCGTTCTGCAGCTGCCCCGGGCCGACCAGCTCGGAGACGAAGGACTGCCGGGCCGGGTTGTCCACGACGGTGGCGAGTCCGACGGCGAACGCGGCGACGTACACGTGCCACACCTGGACCTGACCGGTGAGGGTGAGGACGGCCAGGGCGATCGCGGTGAGCGCCATCGAGGTCTGCGTCACGAGCAGCGTGGGCCGCTTGCGCAGCCGGTCCACGAGGACACCGCCGTAGAGGCCGAAGAGCAGCATCGGCAGGAACTGCAGCGCGGTCGTTATGCCGACGGCGGCGGAGGAGCCGGTGAGGCTGAGCACCAGCCAGTCCTGGGCGATGCGCTGCATCCAGGTGCCGATGTTGGAGACGACCTGTCCCATGAAGAACAGGCGGTAGTTCCGCACGCTCAGGGAGGAGAACATCGAGGACTTGCGGGCGGGCCGGGCGCAGGCGGGTGCGTCGAGGGCGGGTGGGGAGTCGTGAGGATCAGGTGCGGGGGCGGAAGCTGCTCCGGGTCCCGAACTCAAAGGGTTCGCCTCCTTGCTACATACGGCTTACAGGTGCGCGAGCTTCTCCAGCACGGGGGCGGCGGCGCGCAGTTTCGCCCACTCGTCCTCGTCGAGGTTCTCCACCAGCGTCGCCAGGAACGCGTTCCGCTTGGCGCGGCTCTCCTCGAGCATGGTCTCGGCCTGCTCGGTGCGTGTGACGACCTTCTGGCGCCGGTCCTCGGCGTGCGGCTCCAGCCGGACCAGGCCCTTGGCCTCCAGCAGCGCCACGATGCGCGTCATCGACGGCGGCTGGACGTGCTCCTTGCGGGCGAGCTCGCCCGGTGTGGCCCTGCCGCACAGGGACAGGGTGCCCAGCACCGACATCTCGGTGGGGCTGAGCGATTCGTCGACCCGCTGGTGCTTGAGCCGACGGGACAGCCGCATCACTGCGGATCGGAGGGAGTTCACGGCGGCTACATCGTCGCCATGGCTGAGGTCCGGCATGTTCTTTAGCGTAACTCATTACTCTCGCTAAAGACCAGCGGTAACACACCAGGAGGTCCGTGACGCCCGCCACTGAAGCGTGACATCACTCATATGGGTGATCCGGCGGCGGAACCGCGCCCGCCGCACCGAACGGTGCCGCGACCCTCGTGCCCATGGGGACCAGCGTGCTCAGCCTGCGAATAGACCACGACCTGCTCGAACGGCTCCGGCACCATGCCGCGAAAAGCGGAATGAGCGTCCAGGACTATGTCGTCCGGACGCTCATTCGAAATGACTTCGACCAGCGGTTCCAGGCCGCCGTCGAGGAGACGGAGAGGTTCTACGGGTCACCCGACTCCGGCGACGAGGACCCGGATCAGGTCAGACCCAGCGCCGGCATCAGGTAGTAGAACGCGAACACCGCCGCCACCGCGTACATCGCCGACGGCACCTCCCGGCCCCGCCCGGCCGCCAGACGCAGCACCACGAAGGTGACGAAGCCCATGCCGATGCCGTTGGTGATCGAGTAGGTGAACGGCATCATCAGCATCGTCACGAAGGCGGGGACGGCGATGGTGTAGTCCGCCCAGTCGATCTCCTTGACCGACCCGGCCAGGATCAGGAAGCCGACCACGACCAGCGCGGGAGTGGCCGCCTGGGAGGGGACCATCGTGGCGACCGGCGTCAGGAAGAGGGCGACGGCGAAGAGGCCGCCGGTGACGACGTTCGCCAGACCGGTCCGGGCACCCTCGCCGACACCGGCCGTGGACTCGACGAACGCGGTCGTCGCGGAGGAGGAGCTGGCGCCGCCCGCGGCGACCGCGAGGCCGTCGACGAACAGCACCTTGTTGATGCCGGGCATCTGCCCCTCGCCGTCGGTCAGCTTCGCCTCGTCGGAGACGCCCATGATCGTGCCCATCGCGTCGAAGAAGCACGACAGCAGCACGGTGAAGACGAACAGCACCCCGGTCAGCACGCCGACCTTGCCGAAGCCGCCGAACAGGCTGACCTGCCCGATCAGCCCGAAGTCGGGGCTCGCGACCGGGTTGCCGGGCCACGTGGGCGTGGTCAGGCCCCAGCTCGGCACCTTGGCCACCGCGTTGATGACGACCGCGAGGACCGTCATGGCGACGATCGAGATCAGGATCGCGCCGGAGACCTTGCGCACGATGAGCGCCAGGGTCAGCAGCACGCCGAGCACGAAGACGAGGACCGGCCAGCCGTTCAGGTGACCGTCGCCGCCGAGCTGGAGCGGGACGGTGGTCTGGGCGGCGTCCGGGATCCGGGAGACGAAGCCCGCGTCGACGAGCCCGATCAGCATGATGAACAGGCCGATACCGATGGAGATGGCCTTGCGCAGCCCGTAGGGCACGGCGTTCATGACGCGCTCGCGCAGCCCCGTCGCCACCAGCAGCATGACCACGAACCCGGCGAGGACCACCATGCCCATCGCGTCCGGCCATGACATCCGCGGGGCGAGCTGGAGGGCGACGACGGAGTTCACGCCGAGGCCGGCGGCCAGGGCGATCGGGACGTTGCCGATGACGCCCATGAGGAGGGTGGTGAGCGCGGCGGTGAGGGCCGTCGCGGTGACCAGCTGCCCGTTGTCGAGCTGATGGCCGTACATGTCCTTGGCACTGCCGAGGATGATCGGGTTCAGCACGATGATGTAGGCCATCGCGAAGAAGGTGGCCAGACCGCCCCGGACCTCGCGGGACGGGGTGCTGCCCCGTTCGGAGATCCGGAAGAAACGGTCGAGTGCGCCGTACGTGCGCCCGGCTCCCGGCTGTTCAGGGGCGGGGACCTTGGCAGGAGCCGAGGAGGACATGTCTTTGGTGTTTCCTACGAAGAGAAGTGGTCAGACACAAACCGTTTCAGTATGAACATATAAGGCCCCGATCGCACATCTCCGCGCGTAGACCCGATCGCCTCGTAAGCTGTCCCCATGGCGAAGTGGACCCCCAGACACGAGGCGCCGGAGCCCCTGGAGGGCCCCGTGGTCGCCACCATCATCGGCGGCACGATCCTGTGGTTCGTCCTCTTCCTGGTCCAGCTCCCCTTCTACGGCTGGTTCGACGACCACGGCCACACCTGGTGGGTATGGACCTGCCTGGCCGGCGCCGGGCTGGGACTGATCGGCATCTGGTACGTCCGTAAGCGGGACGCCGCGATCAAGCGAGCGTCCTCCCAGGACCCGGCGGCGTCCCCCACGACCCAGTAGCCCCGGCGACACCCGCCGCACGACCGCCGGTCCGCAGGGCGACGCCCCGCCGCACCACCGCCGGTCCACAGCCGCCGTACGCCGCGAGGGGCCGTGTCGGGGGGCCGCCCGCAGCGGTTGGCGCGTCAACGGACAGTCAGCCGGTGTGAGACCCCATCGCGCCGTTCCGAGGACGGACACCCCCGGTCCCGACCCACCACCCGGCGGTGAGGCGCGAAGCGGACACGCACCCGCACCCTCCGACGAGACACCCGCCCGCCCCCTCCCTACGCTCAGGAGAGGGCGGCGAAACGCTCGAAACCGTCGCGCGGGACCGCCGCCGGACCGGTGAGGAGCGCAGCGATGACGACGCAGAACAGCGCGGTCGAGGCCGACCGTGCACTGAAGTCCAAGCACCGGGCGATGTGGGCCCAGGGCGACTACCCCTCCCTGGCCGCCGAGGTCATCCCCGAGCTGGGAGCGGTCCTGACCGAGGCGTGCGGGGTGCGCTCCGGCCAACGGGTGCTGGACGTGGGCGCCGGCTCCGGAAACGCCGCGATCCCGGCGGCCCTGACCGGCGCGGACGTGGTGGCCTCCGACCTCACGCCCGAGCTGTTCGAGGCGGGCCGGGCGGTGGCCGAGAAGCAGGGTGCGCACCTCACCTGGCAGGAGGCCGACGCCGAGGCCCTGCCCTTCGGGGACGCCGAGTTCGACACCGTGCTGTCCTGTGTGGGCGTCATGTTCGCCCCGCACCACCAGCAGGCCGCCGACGAACTCGTCCGGGTCTGCCGTCCCGGCGGCACCATCGGGCTGCTCAGCTGGACGCCCCAGGGCTTCATCGGCCGGATGTTCGCCGCGATGAAGCCGTACGCGCCACCGCCCCCGCCCGGAGCCCAGCCGCCCCCGCTGTGGGGGGACGAGGACCACGTCCGCGCCCTCCTCGGCGACCGGGTCACGGACGTCAGCGCCGAGCGCCGCACGGTCCGGGTCGACCGCTTCGAGACGCCGGAGATGTTCCGCGACTACTTCAAGGAGCGCTACGGCCCGGCCATCAGCGTCTACAAGAACATCGCCGGCGAGCCCGACCGCGCCGCCGCCCTGGACGGCGCCCTGGTCGACCTCGCCCGCGACGGCGACCAGGGCACGGGCTCCGGCGGGACCCTCCTGGAGTGGGAGTACCTGCTGTTCACCGCCCGCCGGGCGAGCTGACACAAGGCGTGTCACCGGGGCGTGGCACCGGGGTCCGACGGCGTACAACTGCCGTACGACCACGGCACGAAGTCCGTCCTTCCCAGGTCGGATCTTCGCCACATTCAGCGGGTGAAGCGGCAAATCCGCACGTACCGTCGAATGCATGACGCATCTCGACGCGGGTGCCCGGCCCGACTCCGCACGGCCGGCGACGGTCACCTCCCGCGAGACCGGCCTGACCGGTGCTCAGGTCGCCGAACGGGTGGAGCGCGGGCAGGTCAACGACGTGCCGGTGCGCAGCAGCCGGTCCACCGTCGACATCGTCCGTGCGAACGTCTTCACCCGCTTCAACGCGATCATCGGCGTGCTGTGGCTGATCATGCTGGTGGTCGCGCCGATCCAGGACAGCCTGTTCGGGTTCGTGATCCTCGCGAACACGGGCATCGGGATCGTCCAGGAGTGGCGTGCGAAGAAGACGCTGGACTCGCTCGCGCTGATCGGCGAGGTCAGGCCGACCGTACGCCGGGACGGGGCCGCCGCGCAGGTCAGCACGTCCGAGATCGTGCTGGACGACCTGATCGAGATCGGGCCCGGGGACAAGGTCGTCGTCGACGGCGTCTGCGTCGAGGCCGACGGTCTTGAGATCGACGAGTCGCTGCTCACCGGCGAGGCCGACCCGGTCGTCAAGCAGCCGGGCGACCAGGTCATGTCGGGCAGCTTCGTGGTCGCGGGCGGCGGGGCCTTCCAGGCGACGAAGGTCGGCCGTGAGGCCTACGCCGCCCAGCTCGCCGAGGAGGCCTCACGCTTCACCCTCGTCCAGTCCGAGCTGCGGTCGGGCATCTCCACGATCCTCAAGTACGTCACGTGGATGATGGTCCCGACCGCGATCGGCCTGATCATCAGCCAGCTGTTCGTGAAGGAGAACGCCTTCGACGACTCCGTCGCCCGCACGGTCGGAGGCATCGTCCCGATGGTCCCCGAGGGGCTGGTCCTGCTCACCTCGGTCGCCTTCGCCATCGGCGTGATCCGCCTCGGCCGCAAGCAATGCCTGGTGCAGGAGCTGCCCGCGATCGAGGGACTGGCCCGGGTCGACACCGTCTGCCTCGACAAGACCGGCACCCTCACCGAGGGCGGCATGGACGTCACCGAGCTGCGGCCGCTCCAGGGCGCGGACGAGACGTACGTACGCAAGGTGCTCGGGGCGCTGGGCGCGTCGGACCCGCGGCCGAACGCCTCCCTGAAGGCGATCATCGACACCTACCCGGCCGTCGAGGACTGGCGCTGCACCGAGGCGCTGCCGTTCTCCTCGGCCCGCAAGTACAGCGGCGCCGCGTTCAGCGAGGGCGACGGGCAGGCCGGCCGGTGGCTGCTGGGCGCGCCCGACGTGCTGCTGGCCGAGGACGATCCGGCCCTGGCCGACACCGGGCGGCTGAACGAGCAGGGCCTGAGGGTGCTGCTGCTCGCCCGGGTCGCGCGGGACCTGGACGATCCCGAGGTGACGAAGGGGGCGAAGCCCGTCGCCCTGGTCGTGCTGGAGCAGCGGCTGCGGCCGGACGCCGCCGACACCCTGCGCTACTTCGCCGACCAGAACGTCCGGGCCAAGGTCATCTCCGGTGACAACGCGGTGTCGGTCGGCGCGGTCGCCGCCAAGCTCGGGCTGTCCGGCACCACCGTGGACGCGCGCCGGCTGCCCGCCGAGCAGGAGGGGATGGCCGACGCCCTCGACGACGGCACGGTGTTCGGCCGGGTCACCCCGCAGCAGAAGCGGAACATGGTGGGGGCGCTCCAGTCCCGGGGGCACACGGTCGCGATGACCGGCGACGGGGTGAACGACGTCCTGGCCCTGAAGGACGCCGACATCGGTGTCGCGATGGGCTCCGGCTCGGAGGCGACCCGGGCGGTCGCGCAGATCGTGCTGCTGAACAACAGCTTCGCGACGCTGCCCTCGGTGGTCGCCGAGGGACGCCGGGTCATCGGCAACATCACGCGGGTGGCGACCCTGTTCCTCGTCAAGACGGTCTACTCGGTGCTGCTGGCCGTCCTGGTGGTCTGCTCACAGGTGGAGTACCCGTTCCTGCCGCGCCATCTGACCCTGCTGTCGACGCTGACCATCGGTATCCCGGCCTTCTTCCTCGCGCTCGCGCCCAACAAGGAGCGCGCGAGGCCGAACTTCGTACGGCGGGTCATGCGGTACGCGATCCCGGGCGGGGTCGTGGCCGCGGCGGCGACCTTCGCGACGTATCTGATCGCCCGGGGGCACTACACGGGTGCGGGGGCGCTGGACGCGGAGACCAGTGCGGCGACGCTCACGCTGTTCCTCGTCTCGATGTGGGTGCTGGCGATCATCGCCCGGCCCTACACCTGGTGGCGTGTCGCCCTCGTCACGTCCATGGCCGGGGCGTTCCTGCTGGTGCTTGTCGTGCCGTGGTTGCAGCACTTCTTCGCGCTGAAGCTGGTGGGGATGACGATGCCGTGGACCGCCGTCGGCATCGCGGCGGTGGCGGCGGCCGCCCTGGAACTCCTGTGGAGGTGGGTGGACCGCCGCTTTCCCGCCTAGCCGGAGCCACTTCACGTCGACGTAGTCGCCCGTGGCGTTGACCGCCCCGCACCGGAAATGGCGCCGCCGGCCCCGGGACGGCTCCGGGACCGGCGGTGTCGTGGCGTGGACGGTCGCTGCGTGCGGTGTTATCGCACGTCGACGAAGTCACCCGTCGCGTTGACCGCCGGGGTGGTCGTGGTGCCCGCGAAGGAGTAGCGGAAGTAGCCGTCCGCCGAGGCCTTGACGGTGGTCTTCAGCTCGCCCGTGGAGTTGGTCTTGATGGTCTTGACCGTGGTGTAGGTGTTGCTGCTCTTCTTGCGGAACTGCAGCTTGACGGGCTGGCCGGTGTAGCCCGCGTACTTGTACGTCTCCCAGTTGGCACGGGACAGCTTGCCCGTGACCGTGATGGTCTTGCCCTTCTTCACCGGCTCCGGCGAGGCGTTGACCGTCAGCTTGGAGGCCCGCTGGACCTTGGCCGTCTTGTAGGCCTCGCGGATCACGTAGTCGCCGTCGTTACCGGCAGCGGCGGCCCACACCTTCCAGGTACCGGCCAAAAGGTTCTTGTAGAGGTTGTCCTTCGGGTCGGCGATCAGCGTGACCTTGCACGTGGCAGTGGTCGCGCTGGAGTTGGTGCAGTTGCCGACCTGCTCGTTGTCCAGGGTCTCCGGCACGATCGCGCCGTCGGCGCTCTCGGTGTCCGGGCCGTGCCACAGCATCGCGAAGGCGTCCTGGACGCCTTCCGGGTCGGTGGCCGTCACGGAGACGGTGAAGGACTTCTTGACGGTCGTGCCGACCACGATGTTCTTGCCGCCGTTGACGGTCACACCCGTGATCTTGGTGTCGCCCAGGGACTCGTCCGCCGGAGCGACGGCGGCGAACGGCGTGGCCTTCGAGGTGGACGGCACCAGCGACGCCAGGTCCGGTACCTGGTTGTCGGCCTGTGCGGCGGGCACGGCGAGGGCGGAAAGGGCCAGGGCGCCGGTGACGGCGGCCACAGTGGCTCGGATACGCATGCGTTCTCCAGGTGGAGAGGGGCCCCGGCGCTCGTCGTCGGCTCTCGGGGCCCAAGTGATCGTGGAGTCTGTTGACTCACGTGATCAGATAGCCCAGTGGTGCGCATGGTTGTACGACAGGTGAAAAATTTGTGCGGGGATTTTCACCAACGGCCGTACGCGGGCGGCGAATCGGCCGCACCGGTCAGTCGAACCACCGGTCCCGCGCCAACTCCTCCGTCCGCGACGGGTCCTCCAGCAGTGCCGCCACCTCGAACCGCCGCGGCCACTGCCCCGCCGCCCAGGCGAGTCCCGCGGCGACGCCCTCCAGGGTGGCCGCGTGCAGGACGCCGTCGCCGGTGAGGCGCCAGTCGATCTCCACGCCGTCGACGACGAGTTCCTCGTGCTCCACGTAGAAGGACGGGGTCCGCCGGCCGAGCAGCACCCGCACCGGCTCCGGGACGTCGTGCTCGGTGCCCTCGGAGGTGACCTCCCCGGTGACGGACTCGCTGAGCCGCCGCACCTGGAAGAGTTCGGCCAGTTCGGCGGCGCGGGACGGCGGGACGGGAAGCAGCGGGACGCCCTCGGTGAACGGCAGCAGGTCGGGCGAGTCGCACACCACGGCGCCGGCCGCGTCGACGACCTCCACCCGGCCGTCGGTGACGGCCCGCAGGTCGTCCGGCAGGGTCACCTGCTCCGGGTCCAGCTCGGCCAACGACCCGTACAGAGCGTGCAGCTGAGCACCCGTCACCTCCCGCTCGGGGTCGGCGAGCCGGTCGAGCAGTTCGGCGGCACCGCCGGGCTCGTCCAGCAGCGAGGCGACGGAGGTGCGCACCCCCAGCGCCCGCAGCACCTGTTCGTCCTCGAACCCGGTCGCGTCGGCCTCGTCATAGAGCCCGCGGAGCAGCGGGTCGCCGCCGGAGGCCCGCAGACCGGCCGGGCGGCGGCCGTCGAGGACGGGGTTCCCGCGCAGCCACCAGGCGGTGTACGGCCGGACGACCTCGTGCGTCCCGTCCGGCAACAGGATCCGTACGGGCTCCACGATGGCGTCCCGCAGGGGTGGCTGGGACAGCAGCGCGAGCGCCTGTGCCCACTTGTCCTCGTCCACGAGGTCGAGGTCCCGGACGGCGATGATCTCGGTGGCGACCGGCGGGACCGGGCTGTCCGGGAAGCGGTCGAGGATGTCCTCGCACCACACGTCGACGGCGTCCAGCAGTCCCGCGTCGTCCGGCTCGGCGAAGTCGCCCTCGCGGGGCTCCAGTTCGTCCGGGTCGAGGACGACGTCGGTGGCGCGGACGACCGCGAAGTTCACCAGGACACCACAGGCGGCGAGCGGCTGTTCGCCCCACTTCCCGGCCAGCTCGGCGTCCACGGAGGCGAGTTCACCCTCGCGCATGACCTGGGCGAACGGACCGCCGGGGAAGACGAGTTCGCAGGCCGGGGCCGGTTCGCCGTCCTCGTCGGGCAGGGCGAGCGCACCGAGCCAGGGCTCGTCACCGGGCTCCAGAGCGGCGTCCCGCACCAGGGCGAGCACGGTGTCGGCCAGTTCGTCGGCGTCGAGGGAGTCCTCCTCCCAGTTCACCCCGCCGTCGTCGTCCAGGGACGCGGCGACGGCGGCCCGGACCTGCGGGGTGGTGAGGACGGCCCGCGGGGTCGCGGGCAGGGCGCCGAGCTTCTCCAGGAGGGGGTGGGCGGCGTCCGGGTGGGCGACCTTCAGGCCGAGCCGGGCCAGCACCTCGGGGTCGATCCTCCCGGCCTCCGCCCCGGGCAGCAGGACCTGCCGGGGCCCGATGGTCGTACGGCCGTCGGCGAGCGGGACCGGGAGCCCCGACAGGCGGTCCGGGTCGATCCCGGCCAGGCTGTCGTAGAGCCGCCGCCACCAGCCGGGTTCCTTCTCCAGACCGGCCAGCCGGTCGACGGCGTCGGTCAGCGGGACGCGGGCGACGCCCAGGGTCCGCAGCTCGGCACGTCGTTCCAGCCCGGCGGGCAGGAGGGTGGGCAGCACCTCGGCGAGCACCCGCACGGTGTCCGCTCCCGCGCCCTCGACGACCTCGGCGTCCCGCGGCCGCAGCGACTCGGGCACCTCCTCGCCGTCCTCCGGGGGCTCGACGGCGGGCGGCAGGAAAGACGTGCGCGGCAGGCGCTCCAGGATCGCCTGGCGCAGGGCGCCGTCCAGCTCGCCCCGGCCGAGCGGGCCGGGCACGAGGTCGATGATCCCGGTGGTCACCGGCCGCCAGGCGCCGAGGAGCTCGGCGTAGGAGTCGGCCGCGCGCTGGACGAGGAAGTCGGTCAGCGGGCCGGGGGCGGCGTGCCGGCGGGTGGAGTCCAGCGGGAACGAGGCGATGAGCAGGGCCGGGACGCCGAGCGGTTCGTCGCTCGGGGTGGGGGCGTGCACGACCGCGCTGGTGCGGGGCCCGGCCGGGCTGCCGTCGCTGTCCACCGGCACGGCCCAGGTGACGGACCAGTGGGGCCGCAGCCGCTCCTCGACGGGCCGGTCGGCGAGGAGGTCGGGCGTGAGGGGGCCGTGGGCGGCGGCGGTGCGCCAGTGGGTGACGCCGTGGGCGGAGTCGTCGACGACGGTGAAGGCACCGTCGCTGCGGCGGGTGAGGGTCCGCGGGCTCTCCCCGTTGATCTCGACGACGAGCTCTTGGAGTCCGGGGAGGGTGAGCAGCAGGGCGTCGTCGACGGCCCGCAGGAGCCGCTCGGCGAGATCGGCGGCGGCCGCGTCCCGCAGCGGCAGGATGACGGCGGTGTCGTACGGGTCGGGGGCGGTTCCCTCGGCGGCGTACGGCAGCCGCAGCAGGGGTACGTGGCCGTCGCGCCGCCGGACCTCGTCCCCGAGGCCGGGGCTGTGCCGGGCGGTCTCGGCGGCCAGTGCCCTGGCCTCGGCGAGCGACCACCGCACACCGCCGTGCCGGCCGACGACGGCGGGCTCGTCGGTGACGGAGAGCACGGCGGCGAAGCCGACACCGAACCGCCCCACGGAGGACGTGTCCCGCGTGTCCCGCTTGGCGGACGCCCGCAGCGTGGACAGCGACTCGACCCCGGCCGCGTCCAGGGGGGCGCCGGTGTTGGCGGCGACGAGCACCCCGTCGCGAAGGGTGAGCCGCAGCCGCCCCGGCACCCCGGCCCGGGCCGCGGCGTCGGCGGCGTTCTGGGCGAGTTCCACGACGAGCCGGTCCCGGTAGCCGCCGAGGACGAGGTCCTCCTCGGCGTTGGCGTCCTCACGGAACCGGGCGGGGCTGGTGGCCCAGGCGTCGAGGACACCGCGCCGCAGACGGGCGGTACCGAACGGATCGGCCCCCTCGGCGGCGGGCCGCACGAACTTGCTGCTCACGTTCCGTTCCTTCTCCTCGTGGACGTGAGGATGAAGGTACCGCCTGGGAAGCACCCCCCATGCACCTCCCCGACGCGGACGCCCGGGGCGGCCGGGCCCCGCCCGGCCGGACCGCAGGCGACTCGACGGCGTGCGGGGCCCCATGCCGACCAACCCCGACGACGCGACCGACCGCTGGCCCCGAAGCAGGGCGGGCCCCCAAGAGCCCGGCAGCGCGCGGCCCCCGGAGCCCGGTGGACCGCAAGGCCCGGCAGCATGCGGGCCCCCGGAAGCCGGGCGGGCCCCCAAGGGCCCGGCAACGCACAGGACGCCCCCCGAGCACACCCCCGACGACTCAGCAGCACACGGCCCTCCACCCGAGCGCACCCCGACGACTCGGCCGGTTGCGGACCCGAAGCCGAGCGAACCGCCGAAGGGCAGCGGCGTGCGGGCCCCATGCCGACCAACCCCCGACGACACGGCCGGCCGCTGCCCCCGAAGCCGGGCGGGCCCCCAAGGGCCCGGCAACGCACGGGACGCCCCCCCCGAGCGCACCCCCGAAGCCCGGCGGGCCCCCAAGAGCCCGGCAGCGCGCGGCCCCCGGAGCCCGGTAGACCGCAAGGCCCGGCAGCATGCGGGCCCCCGGAAGCCCGGCGGGCCGCCAAGGGCCCGGCAGCGTGGGAAACCCCCTGCCGGGCCGGTCGTCGCTTGGGGCTACGAGTGGCCCAGTTCCTCCGTGTCCTGGTCCGCGGTCGGTGTCACCGAGCCCGAGTCCGGGGACGGGCGCAGGGGGAACGGGTCGACCCGGGTCTCGTCGATGACCGGGGCGGCAGGCTGGGGCGGCCGGGGCATGACGGCGGCCTCGGAGTGGCCGCCGCAGCCGTAGGCGAGGGAGACCAGGCGGCCGTCGGCCGGGGAGAACTCGTTGGCGCAGGCGCCGAAGGCCTGGCCGAGGGAGCCGCCGATCGGGACGAGGAAGCCGCAGCTGACGCAGGCCGCGGGGGCCGACTGGGCCATGGGCGTCTTGGGGCCGAACGCCTCCTCCCAGCGGTCGGCCGCGGTGTGCAGGCCGTAGCGGGACAGGACGCGGGCCCGGCGCATGCCCAGTTCCTCGGCGATCGCCGGGATCGAGCCGCGGGAGGGGGCGACGGTGAAGCCGGACGGGGGGCTTGCGGTGAGGTCCGCGTCCTCCGCCTCGACCAGGTCGGCCATCTCGTGCGAGACGGGGGACTTGGGTGCCGGTTCGTCCTCGCCCGTGTAACCCGGCTCCAGCCGCAGATCCTCGGCGTCGGTGGGCAGCAGATCGCCCGGGCCCATGTCGCCGGGACGCAGCCGCTCGCTCCACGGCACCCACTCGGGGGCCAGCACCGCGTCCGGGCCGGGCAGCAGGGCCGCCTCGTCCACCGTGACGATCTTCGCGCGGGACGCCCTGGCCACCGTCACGGCCCAGCGCCAGCCCCGGTAGCCGAGCTCCAGGCACTGGAAGAAGTGGGTGACCACGCGGTCCCCCTCGGAGACCAGGCCCACGTGCTCCCCGACGATCCCCGGCGCGGCGGCCTCCTCGGCTGCGGCGCGTGCGAGGTCGACGGCCTCGGCGCACAGGCGGTCAGGGGTGCGGCTTCGCGTTGTCGCTGCGCTCACAGGTATCGCTTCTCTCCATACGCCGTCTCACGAGTGCGCCACTCCCAGCGCGGGGGCGGACGGAGCGGACCGGAGGACCGCGTCGACATCCTTCATCCATTTTGCGGGATGGCTGAGATACGCACGCTACCCTTCCGCCCCACGTCGCGTACACCGACGGTCCTGTTGCGCCGTCCACCGGACCACGAGCCGCCGCCCCGGACAGTCACCCCACAGGCCCTATACAAGCGGTAATGGCACTACCCACAGCCTTATCGGGGCACTATGACGACGTGGCAGCCGCGAAGACACCCCCGGGCGCCACCGGGACCGGTGGGTCGAAAGGGGTCAAGGGAAGCAGCCGACTGAACGGACCGGGCCGTCTGGGCGGCTCCCTCCGTGCGGTCGGCCGTGCCCTGCACTTCCCCGTGACCGGCACCGCCCGCGGCATCCGCAAGGCCACCCACGCGCACGGCGCCGGCGAGTCCGGCCTCGGCAAGCTGATCGAACTGCACGGCGTGAACGGTGCCGGCGACGTCATGATCACCGTCGCCCTCGCCTCCACCGTCTTCTTCTCCGTGCCCACCGACGAGGCCCGCGGCCGCGTCGCCCTGTACCTCGCCATCACCATGGCGCCCTTCACCCTCCTCGCGCCCGTGATCGGCCCCCTCCTCGACCGTGTCCCGCACGGCCGCCGCGCCGCGATGGCCGGCGCGATGCTGGCGCGGGCGCTGCTCGCGATCGTCCTGTCCGGCGCGGTCGTCAGCGGCGGCCTGGAGCTGTACCCGGCCGCCCTCGGTGTCCTCGTCTCGTCGAAGGCGTACGGCGTGGTCAGAAGCGCCGTCGTGCCCCGGCTGCTGCCACCGGGCTTCTCCCTGGTGAAGGCCAACTCGCGCGTCACCCTCGGGGGCCTCCTCGCCACCGGCGTCGCCGCGCCCATCGGCGCCGGACTCCAGCAGATCGGGCCGCGCTACCCCCTGTACGGCGCCTTCGTGCTGTTCGTGGCGGGGACGATCCTGTCGTTCACGCTGCCGCCGAAGGTCGACTCCGCCAAGGGCGAGGACCGCGCCCTGCTGGCGGCGGACGAGCAGCACCTGCACGGGCCGCACAAGAAGCCGGTCAAGCGCCCCGGGCTGCGCACGGTCGGCCCGGCCGTCACCCACGCCCTGGCCGCCAACGCCGCCATCCGCTGCCTGACGGGCTTCCTGATCTTCTTCCTGGCGTTCCTGCTGCGCGAGCACCCGATCTCCGGCCAGAGCGCCGCGGTGTCGCTGGCGATAGTGGGCGTCTCGGCGGGCGTGGGCAACGCGCTCGGCACGGCCGTCGGGGCGTGGCTGCGCTCCCGGGCGCCGGAGATCATCATCGTGACGGTGGTGGCGTGCGTGGCGGGCGCCGCGATCACGGCCGCGGTGTTCTTCGGCGCGATCCTGGTGGCCGGCCTGGCCGCGATCGCCGGGTTCGCCCAGGCCCTGGCCAAGCTCTCCCTGGACGCGCTGATCCAGCGGGACGTGCCCGAACTGGTCCGGACGTCGGCCTTCGCGCGCTCCGAGACCCTGCTGCAGATGTCGTGGGTGCTGGGCGGGGCGGTCGGCATCGTGGTGCCGCTCAACGGCACGGCCGGGCTGGCGGTGGGCGCCGCGATCGTCGGCACCGGGTGGCTGACGACCGTACGGGGGCTGCTCGGCTCGGCCCGGCGCGGGACCACGGGGCGGGCGCGCGTGACGTAGGGCCCTTCTGATGGAACTGTGAGGGAGCCGTACCCCGCGTGGGCGGCGCGACCGGCGGGCCCGATAGCCTTCGCCCATGAACACGCTGCAATCCGTTGTGCGACGCCGCCGCGCCGTCGCCGTCGCCGGCGTCGTATCCGCCGGACTGCTCGTCCTGTCGGCCTGTGACAAGCCGACGCCCATGGCCACGGTCACCGTGGGCAGCGACTCGGTGAACTCCGAGGCCACCTGCGGTGGCGAGGGCGACACCCTGAAGCAGTCCGATCTCGCCGGGTGCCTGAAGGACAAGGGCATCAAGAGCATCTCCGTCGACCCCGACGAGACCGTGCGCTTCGGTGTCGACCCCGAGATCGCCGACAAGGGCTGGACGATCCTGATGAACGGTCAGCCGCTGACCGACTCCAGCACGAAGACCTACCGCACGATCCCGGGCAGCGTGTTCTTCAACGCCCAGTACGGCGCGCAGGGCAACTCGACGCTGGTCTCCATCAAGGAGGGCGAGAAGGACGCGTCGGGCCTCTGGAACTTCAAGCTCAAGAAGGACGCCTGATCGCTGCCGCTGGGCCTGACCGGGTGCTGGTCGCCACCGCCGTTCCCGTGGAGCGGGACGCGGTGGCCAGGGCTTGCCCCGGTGGCACGGGCATCGAGGTGATCGCCGTCGGTGTCGGGCCCGCTCTCGCGGCTGCCTGTACCGCCTCCGCGCTCACCGCCGCCGCCCTTCGGGGCGAGCCCTACGGTCTCGTCGTGTCCGCCGGGATCGGGGGCGGGTTCCAGCCCGAGGCGCCGCTGGGGTCGCTCGTCGTCGCCGACGCAATCGTCGCGGCCGATCTGGGGGCGGAGACCGAGAACGGGTTCGTGCCGGTCACCGAGCTCGGTTTCGGCACCGTCGGGCATCAGCCGCCCGCTGAGCTCGTACGGCGGGTCGCCGACGCCGCCGGGGCCCGGACCGGTGCCGTGCTCACGGTGTCGACCGTCACGGGTACGGCCGCCCGGGCCGCCGCGCTGCGGGAGCGGCACCCCACCGCCCTCGCCGAGGCCATGGAGGGCTTCGGTGTCGCCGAGGCCGCCGCCGCGCAGGGGGTGCCCGTGCTGGAGATCCGGGCGATCTCCAATCCCGTCGGGCCCAGGGACCGCGCCGCCTGGCGCATCCCGGAGGCTCTGGCAGCCTTGACCGAGGGGTTCGGGAAGCTCACGCCCGTACTGGAGGGTTGGAACCGGCATGACAGTTGAGCAGCTGCAGATCGCGTACTCGCCCTGCCCGAACGACACGTTCGTCTTCGACGCCCTGGCCCATGACCGCGTGCCGGGTGCGCCCGCCCTCGACGTGACCTTCGCCGACATCGACGTCACCAACGGCATGGCCGAGCGCGGCGAGTTCGACGTGCTGAAGGTGTCGTACGCGGTGCTGCCCTACGTGCTCGACGACTACGCCCTGCTGCCCTGCGGGGGCGCGCTGGGGCGGGGCTGCGGGCCGCTGGTGCTGACCCGGGAGGCGGGCACCGACCTCAAGGGCCGGACCGTCGCCGTGCCGAGCGAGAAGTCGACCGCGTATCTGCTGTTCCGGCTGTGGGCCGCGGACACCGTGGCCGACGGGGTGGGCGAGATCGTCGTCATGCCGTTCCACGAGATCATGCCGGCCGTGCGGGACGGCAAGGTCGACGCGGGCCTCGTCATCCACGAGGCGCGCTTCACGTACCGGAACTACGGGCTGCACAAGCTCGCCGACATGGGCGAGCACTGGGAGAACACGACCGGGCTGCCGATCCCGCTGGGCGCGATCATCGCCAAGCGGTCGCTGGGCGAGCAGAAGCTGCGGCTGCTCGCCGACTCCATCCGCACGTCCGTGCGCGCCGCCTGGGACGACCCCGAGGTGTCCCGGCCGTACGTCATGGAGCACGCCCAGGAGATGGACCCGGCCGTCGCCGACCAGCACATCGGGCTGTACGTCAACGAGTTCACCGCGGAACTCGGCGAGGACGGCTACGCGGCCGTGCGCGGGCTGCTCACCCGCGCGGCGGCCGAAGGGCTCGTACCGCCCCTCGGCCCGGACGCGCTGCGTTTTCCCTGAGTCCTCTTCCCCGGGCCTCAGACGTCCAGCTGGTCGGCGACCGCGCGCAGCAGGCCGGCGATCTTCTTGCCGGCGGTCTTCTCGGGGTAGCGGCCCCGCTCCAGCATCGGCGTGATGTTCTCCAGGAGCGTCGTCAGGTCCTGGACGATCGAGGCCAGCTCGTCGGGCTTCTTGCGGGTCGCGGCGGCGACGGACGGGGTCGGGTCCAGGATCGCCAGGGACAGTGCCTGGTCGCCGCGCTGTCCGGCGACGACGCCGAACTCCACGCGCTGACCCGGCTTGAGGGTGTCGACTCCGGCGGGGAGGACGGAGGAATGGACGAAGACGTCACCGCCGTCGTCGCGGGAGAGAAAGCCGAAGCCCTTCTCGCTGTTGAACCACTTGACCTTGCCGGTAGGCACGTCTGTCCTCGTCCTCGTACTCGTCGGAAAACTGCTTCTGGAAACGGCTCTTGATAGCACTCGGGCGGGTCGTACGGACCCGCCGGTACCCAGGCTAATGCTCTTGCAGCCGGTGACAAGACGTCACCCGGTTGTTCCTTCGCGCTGGGAACTACCCTGGTCGGGTGCGTGACAAAACCCAAACGAATTCCGCCGCTCCCGGTGACCGCCTGGTCCGTGCCGGAGCCGTCGTCTTCTTCATCGGCGCCCTGGCCACACTGGTCACGGTCGCCCCGTTGTTCCTCGGGACGTCGCCCTTTCCGACGTACATGTTCGGATTGAGCATGCTCATGGCGGTCGGATTCCTGATGGCCGGCGCGGGAGTGCTGCGTTCCGTGGCGGCGGGGCGCCGTCAGGCGCGCGCGGGACGGTAGTCCGAAAGCCACCGCGGGAATTCCGTCAGGTCGGTGAGGACGACGTCCGCGCCCGCCGCCCGCAGTTCCTCCTCCGGGCAGGGGCCGGTGGCCACCGCGACCGCGAGCGCCCCGGCGGTGCGGGCGCCGCGCACGTCCCCGACGTGATCGCCGACGTAGACGCCCGCCTCGTGCTCGCGCAGCGCCTCCGCCTTCTGCTCGGCCCACAGGTCGCCGATGACGGCGTCGGGCTCGATGCGCAGGTGGGCGAGGTGCAGTTTGGCGTTGGGCTCGTACTTGGCGGTGACGACTATCGCGCGTCCGCCTGCCTCCCGCACGGCCGCGATGGCCTCCCGGGCGCCGGTCATCGCCGGGGTCGCGGCGATGGCGATGGCCGGGTACATCGACCGGTACAGGTCCGCCATGGCCGCGACCTCCCCGGCCGGGAACCAGTTGATCAGCTCCTCGGCCAGCGGCGGCCCGAGCCGCGTGACCGCCAGGTCGGCGTCGATGTACGTCCCCGTCCGCTCGGACAGCGCCTGGTAGCAGGCGCGGATGCCGGGACGGGAGTCGATGAGGGTCATGTCGAGGTCGAAGCCGACGGTGAGTGCGGGCGGGGTCATGAAGGCCATATCGGCCATTGTGCCCAGGCGGTGTGAACGCCAGACGTCCGCCCGTGGCGGGCTAGCGCGAGCGCTCGCCCGTGGCGGGCTAGCGCGAGCGCTGTGAACGCCACACCAGGAACAGGGCCGACGCCACCGCCGCGCCCCTGACCACCCACGGCCAGGTCTCCGCCACCGCTGCGTTCATGTGCCCCTCGGCGATCGGGTCGCCCCAGCGGCCGTTCATCCGGCCCCACAGCCAGACCAGGCCCCCGGCCACGGAGAGGCCCGGCAGGATCACGACCGCCCACTTCGTCTCGGCCTGGGTCAGGCGCCGGGACGCGTAGGCGATGAGCCAGCCGAGCAGGAGGACGAACCAGTTGCCGAGTACGGCACCGGCGACGAGCAGGCCCGCGGCGACCAGGAGGAGCGGGTTGCTCCAGTTCCCGGCGGGAAGGCGCGGGAGACGGCCGCGGCCCCCCTTCTCGGCCACCGCCGCCGCCTCGACGACCGGCTCCGTCTCCTCGGCGTCCGGCTGCTCCTTCTCCGCCTTCCGCGGCGCCGGCGGCCTCAGCAGTTCCGGCAGCTCCACGCCGCCCACGAAGCCCGGCACCTCGTCGCCCACGCCGAAGGGGCTGCTGTCCACCCGCCACCAGTCCGGCTGGACCGCGCTGTCGCCCAGCTCGTGCCCGGCGGCCAGATGCGGCGGGGCCGGACCGACGGAGGGCGCGGGCTGCGACTCCTCGGCGGACCGCCCCGGGCGGGGACGCGGTACGACGCGCCGCATGACGCCCTTCGCCCGCTCCTGCGGTTCGGCCTCGCGCTGCACGGGGACGGAGGCGGGAGCGGCGCTGTGCGGCGCACCGCCCGTGCCGCCCGCCGCGGCGGTCACGATGTCGTCGGGGCTGCCCAGCCGGGACAGGATGCGGCGGACGGCGGCGGGCGAGTCGACGGTGGCCTTCGCACGGCGTTTGTCGATCTCGTTGCGCAGGTCCGCGACCAGTCGCATACGGGTGGCCGACGACAACTGCCGCTGCTGGGCCACGTCGCCGACGCGGCTCAGATACTCGTAAACGACCTGGTCGCTCTCAATCCCCACGAAGTCCCCTCCGGGGCGGGTGCGTTGCGTGACGCCGTCGGACGACGGTACCGCGAGGACCGGCGGGGCGGCCAAAAGCCCGTCCCGCGTTCGGGGGCGAGGCCGCTCACAGTCGGCCCGGCCGCCGTGGGCGACCCGCTACCGTGGACCGGATGAGCACCGAGGACAGGCCCCCGGCCCCCCGCTCCCTCGCGGAAGCGCTCCGCGCGCGGGGCGACGCCGCGCTGGGCGCGCTCCTGCGCAGCCGCCCGGATCTCATCACGCCCGTCCCCACCGACCTCACCCAGCTCGCGACCCGCGCGGGCACCCGTGCCTCGGTCGTGCGGGCCCTGGAGCGGCTGGACCGGTTCGCGCTGCAGACGGCGGAGGCCCTGGCCGTGGCGGCGGAACCGGCGTCCTACGGCGAACTGCTCGGGCTCATGGCCGGGGACGACGCCGACCCGGTCGTCGTCACCGCCCTGCCCCATGCCCTGGACCTGCTGCGCGAGCAGGCCCTGGTGTGGGGCGACGACGACCGGCTGCGGCTGGTCCGCACGGCGCGTGAGCTGCTGGCCCCCTCGCCGCAGCACCCCTCGCCGACGGGGCTCGGCCCGACGGTGCAGGAGGCCACCGCCGGGATGTCCCCGGGGCGGATCCAGGAAATCGTCACGGCCGCCGGGCTGGCCTCGACGCACGACTCGGTCTCCGCCGTGACCGCGCTGGCCGGGCTGTTCACGGACCGGGCCCGGATGGCCGCGCTGCTCGCCGCCGCCCCGGCCGACTCCGTCGAGGTGCTGGAGCGCCTGACGTGGGGGCCGCCGTACGGGCAGGTCACGCACGATCCGGCACCCCGGCTGCGCTGGCTGCTGGACCGCGGACTGCTGCTGCCGACGGCGCCCGGGACGGTCGTCCTGCCGCGCGAGGTCGCCCTGCACCTGCGACGGGGCCTGGCGCACCGGACGCCCGAGCCCGTGCCGCCGGTCGTGGAGGCGGCCGCCGTTCACCGTCCACAGGTTGTGGACAGCGCCGCGGCCGGGCAGGCGTACACCGCGCTCGCGACCGTCGAGGAGCTGCTGAAGGACTGGGACGAGGGCGGGCCGGCGGTGCTGCGGGCCGGTGGGCTGAGCGTGCGGGACCTGAAGCGGACCGCGGTCGCCCTCGACGTGCCCGAGCCGACCGCCGCGTTCTGGGTGGAGCTGGCGTACGCGGCGGGCCTGATCGCCTCGGACGGCGAGGCCGACGAGCGGTACGCGGCGACCCCGGCGTACGACGAGTGGCTGGAGCAGCCCCCCGCCGAGCGCTGGTCGCGGCTGGTCACGGCCTGGCTCGCGGCGACCCGCACGGCCGGTCTGGTGGGCGGGCGGGACGCGAAGGACCGTACGTTGTCGGCGCTCGGGCCGGGCCTGGACCGCTCGGCGGCGCCCGAGGTACGGCACCGGGTGCTGGCGCTGCTGGCCGGGCTGCCGGAGGGCGCCGCTCCGGCCGCCGCCTCGGTGCTGGCCCGGCTGCGCTGGGAGCGGCCCCTGCGCGGCGACCGGCGCGAGGACGACCTGCGCGGCCGGCTCGCCGAGTGGGCCCTGTCCGAGGCGGAGCAGCTGGGCGTCACGGGCCGGGGCGCGCTGTCGGCCCAGGGCCGGGCGCTGCTGGGCGCGCCCGCGGCTCCCGCGCCGGGCCCGGCGGGGGAGCCCTCCGGCCCGGGGGACAAACTGCCCGTCCACCACCATCACCGGCCCGCCCCGCTCGCTCCCCTCTCCCCCGCCGAGCAGGCCGTCGCCTCGGCCGCCGCGGCGCGGCTGCTCGCGCCGCTGCTGCCCGAGCCGCTGGACCACGTGCTGCTCCAGGCCGACCTGACGGCGGTGGCGCCCGGGCCCCTGCGGCGGCCGCTCGCGGACATGCTGGGAGTGCTGGCGGACGTCGAGTCCAAGGGCGGGGCGACCGTCTACCGCTTCACGCCCGGCTCGGTGCGGCGGGCGCTGGACGCCGGACAGGCCGCCTCCGACCTGCACGCCTTCCTCGCCGCGCACTCCCGCACGCCGGTGCCGCAGCCGCTGGCGTACCTGATCGACGACGTGGCCCGCCGGCACGGCCATCTGCGCGTCGGCGCGGCCTCGGCGTACGTGCGCTGCGACGACGACGCGGTGCTCAGCGAGATCCTCGCCGACAAGCGGGCCGCCGGGCTGGGGCTGCGCCGGCTCGCGCCGACCGTACTGGCCGCGCAGACCGACCCGTCGGGGCTCCTGGAAGGCCTGCGGGCGATGGGATTCGCGCCGGCCGCCGAGTCCGCCGAGGGCGATGTGCTGATCACCCGCGCCCTGGCCCGCCGCACCCCGCCCCGCGCCGCGCCCGAGCCGGTGCCGGACGGCCCGCCGGTCCCCGACGACACCCTCCTGGCGGCCGCGCTGCGCGCGATCCGGGCCGGAGATCTCGCCTCCACCACCCCGCGCAAGCCCGGCACGGCTCCGGCGGGCAACGGCGAGCTGCCCCGCACCGGTGCCGCCGAGACCCTGGCCACCATGCAGGCCGCCGTCCTCACCGGCGAGTCCCTGTGGATCGGCTACGTCAACGCCGAGGGGGCCGCCAGCCAGCGGGTCATCGCCCCGGTGCGTGTCGAGGGCGGCTTCGTCACGGCGTACGACCACACCGCGGACGAGGTCCGTACGTATCCGCTGCACCGGATCACCGGGGTCGCGGAGCTCGCCGACGACGCGGGCTGACGGCGGCTCGCGGCCCGCGTCACCCGTTCGGGTGCGGGCGGGCGTTCATGCACGCCACGCCGGGGATGTCCCACGCTCGGGCGACCTTCCCGGGCGTGCCGCATCACGCCGGGTGCGCGGGGGCAGCCACCGGGTGTCCTGTGAGCATCGCCGAAAGGAAGTCCCCCGTATGCGCGTTGTCCGTCGCGTCGCCGCCGTCCTCGCCACCGCCGCCCTGATGACGTTCGGGGGGCTCGCCACCCCGGCCTCCGCGGTGAGTATCGATGTCGCCGGCCTCGTCCTGGAGACACCGCAGATCTGATCCGCTCCCGCGCACCCACCGGGCCGGTCCAGACGCCCCGGACCGGCCCGCGGTGCGGTGTCCCGTCCCTCGGTCCTGGAAAGGCCCTGCCGTCCTCATGCGTGAGAACCTGCCCGCCGTCGCCGTCTGTGCCGTCGTGCTCGTGGGGGTGCTCGCGCCCTCCGCCGCCGCGGCCTCTCCACCGCCGCTGCCCCTGCCGGTCACCGCGGTGGAGCCGCTGGTCACCGAGGGGGTCTCCATCGAAGGCCCGCTGGTCAACAACGTCAGTCTGCCCACGCTGAAGTAGCGCGCCGCGTCCGGTAGCTGTCGCCGTCCAGCCGCACGATCTCGGCGTGATGGGCGAGGCGGTCCGTCAGCGCCGGGGCGGACGGGCCGAAGACCTCGTCCCAGCGGCCGAGCGGGCGGTCGCTGGTCAGGATCAGTGAGGCCCGCTCGTAGCGGTGCGCGACGAGCTGGAAGAACAGGCCCGCGGTCGCCGCGTCGCAGGGCGTGTAGCCGACCTCGTCGACGATCAGGAGGGGGTGATCGTCGAGAGCGGCCAGCTCCGCGTCGAGCCGGCCGGCGGCCCGGGCATCGGAGAGCCGGGCGGCCCACTCGGCGGCGGTCGCGAACAGCACCCGGTGCCCGGCCTGGCAGGCCCGCACGCCCAGGGCGACGGCCAGGTGGGTCTTGCCGGTGCCGGGCGGCCCGACGAAGACCACGTTCCGCCGGGCGTCGACGAAGTCCGCCTTGCCGAGCCGCGCGAGGGCCTCCCGGTCGAAGCCCCGGGGATGCCGCTGGTCGAACTCCTCCAGCACCTTGCGCGCCGGGAACCCGGCGGCACGGATCCGGGCTTCGGCGTCGGCGTCGGGATCGGGCTGTGGAGGGATGGCGGCAGCCGGGGCCCTCCCGGATTCCGGTTCCGTGTGCTGCCGGCTTCCGTGGTCGGGGGCCTGCGCGGGCGCGGCCGGTGAGGGGTCGGCGTGTCCGCGGTCCGTGTGGGCGACCATCGGGCCCGACATGTACGCCAGGATCGCCGCCGAGGCGATGAACGCCATGTGGATCACCGTCCCCCACAGCAGGGCGTGCCGGGAGGTGTGGTGCACGTCCACGAACATCTGGAGCAGGTGCACGGAGGAGATGCCCACGATCGCCGTGGCGAGCTTGACCTTCAGCACGTTGGAGTTGACGTGCGAGAGCCATTCCGGCTGGTCACGGTGGCCCTGGAGGCCGATGCGCGAGACGAACGTCTCGTAGCCGCCGACGATCACCATGATCAGCAGGTTGGCGATCATGACGACGTCGACCAGCTTGAGCACCGCGAGCATCACGTACGTCTCGGTGGCGTGCCCGGTCACGCACATCAGGATTAAGGTCCAGAGTTCCTTGAAGAACTTGTAGACGTAGACGCCCTGGGCGGCCACCAGCCCGAAGTACAACGGGGCCTGGAGCCAGCGGGTGGCGAACAGGGCGTAGCCGAGCGTGGTGGTCGTCGGGTTCTGCACCTGCGCCATTCTTCGGGGCCGCACTGGAAAAACTGAATTCACACCACACGTTGGGATGAATAGGCATTCAGTACGACCGGACGCGCAGATCACACCACCTGACGCGGTCGATCAGGCACACTGGACGTTTGGCCGAGGCGTCGCGCTGTCGAGCCGTCCGAGCCCTCCGGCCGTAGAAAGGGTGCCGCGCGTGAATGGTCCGCTGATCGTCCAGTCCGACAAGACCCTGCTCCTGGAAGTCGACCACGAGCAGGCCGACGGCTGCCGCCGGGCCATCGCCCCGTTCGCGGAACTGGAGCGGGCGCCGGAGCACATCCACACCTACCGTGTGACGCCGCTGGGCCTGTGGAACGCCCGCGCGGCGGGGCACGACGCCGAGCAGGTCGTGGACGCGCTCGTGCAGTACAGCCGCTACCCGGTGCCGCACGCGCTGCTCGTCGACATCGCCGAGACGATGGACCGCTACGGCCGTCTCACCCTCTCCAAGCACCCCGCGCACGGACTGGTCCTGACCACCACCGACCGCCCGGTGCTGGAGGAGATCCTGCGGTCGAAGCGGGTCACGCCCCTGGTCGGCGCCCGCATCGACCCGGACACGGTCGTCGTGCACCCCTCCGAGCGAGGCCAGATCAAGCAGACGCTGCTGAAGCTGGGCTGGCCGGCCGAGGACCTCGCCGGGTACGTCGACGGCGAGGCGCACGAGATCGAGCTGGCCGAGGACGGCTGGGCGCTGCGGCCGTACCAGAAGCAGGCCGTGGAGAACTTCTGGCACGGCGGTTCGGGCGTGGTCGTCCTGCCCTGCGGCGCCGGGAAGACGCTGGTCGGCGCCGGGTCGATGGCCCAGGCGAAGTCGACCACCCTCATCCTCGTCACCAACACCGTCTCCGCGCGGCAGTGGAAGCACGAGCTGGTGAAGCGGACGTCGCTCACCGAGGACGAGATCGGCGAGTACAGCGGGACGAAGAAGGAGATCCGGCCCGTCACGATCGCCACGTACCAGGTGCTGACGACCCGGCGCAAGGGCGTCTACCCGCACCTGGAGCTGTTCGACTCGCGGGACTGGGGGCTGATCGTCTACGACGAGGTGCACCTGCTGCCCGCGCCGGTCTTCAAGTTCACCGCCGACCTCCAGGCGCGCCGGCGGCTCGGTCTGACCGCCACCCTGGTGCGCGAGGACGGCCGCGAGTCGGACGTGTTCTCCCTGATCGGTCCCAAGCGGTTCGACGCGCCGTGGAAGGAGATCGAGGCGCAGGGCTACATCGCGCCCGCCGACTGCGTCGAGGTCCGGGTCAATCTGACCGACTCCGAGCGGCTCGCGTACGCCACGGCCGAGACGGAGGAGAAGTACCGCTTCTGCGCGACGACCGCGACGAAGCGGAAGGTGACCGAGGCGATCGTGCGGCGGTTCGCCGGGCAGCAGATCCTCGTGATCGGGCAGTACATCGACCAGCTCGACGAGCTCGGGGAGCATCTGGGCGCGCCCGTGATCAAGGGCGAGACGTCGAACGCGCAGCGGGAGAAGCTCTTCGACGCCTTCCGCGAGGGCGAGATCAGCGTGCTCGTCGTGTCCAAGGTCGCGAACTTCTCGATCGACCTGCCGGAGGCGACGGTCGCCATCCAGGTCTCGGGCACCTTCGGCTCCCGGCAGGAGGAGGCCCAGCGCCTCGGCCGGGTGCTGCGCCCCAAGTCCGACGGCCACCAGGCGCACTTCTACTCGGTGGTCGCCCGGGACACCATCGACCAGGACTTCGCGGCCCACCGCCAGCGCTTCCTGGCGGAGCAGGGCTACGCGTACCGGATCATGGACGCGGACGAGCTGCTGGCGGAGAGCTGACGGGGCCGGGCCGGTCGGCTCCCTTGCGGCGGACCACGCGTCCTCACTTGCGGCGGACCACGCCGACTTCCTCTCCGTACTGACCGAGGACGACCACGTCGAAGGCGGCGCCCGCGAAGACCTTGACGGCGCGCAGGGCATCGCCGAGGCGGTGGCGGTGGCTGCCTGCCACGGCGGTGGCGCCGGGCGGGCGGCCCGGTGCCGGGGCGGGGTGAATGGTTGCTGCGCTCATGTCTCCATGGTGCGTTTTCGTCCGTAAAGCCCGCGTCGGTCTCCGGACCGAACTGTGCGGTGGTCCGCGTACGCCCGTGGGGCGATCCGGCCCCCTCGGGGAGGAGGGCTCTGTCCCCTAGGGGACGAGGGGGCAGGGGAACCGGAAGGGGGAAAACCGTTCGCGGCCGGCGCCCCCGCTCCTCTAGGATCTCCGCTCTTGCCCGCCTCCGCCACGGAGTGCCGCCGACCGGACGGAAACCGGCCGGCATCTCACCGCCCACTCTTCAGCAGGTCCCTCCGGAGGCACCCCCTTGTCCACGCCCGTCGACGACCCGCTCGCGCGTGAGCGCTCCCACCTCTGCGCGTCCCGTTCCGCCCTGCGTGCCATGCGCGAGGGCGTCGAGGCCCTCGACATCAGCGACGTCACCGCGAACTGGGTCAACGCCGAGGCGCTGGCCCACCAGATCGAGAAACGCATCAAGGCGCTGGCCGACCTCAGCGGCACCCCGCTGTTCTTCGGCCGGCTCGACTACCTGCACGCCCCGGACGCCGAGGAGGCGGAGGGCGCGGAAGGCGAGCGCTTCTACATCGGACGCCGCCATGTGCACGACCACGACGGCGACCCCATGGTCATCGACTGGCGCGCGCCGGTCTCGCAGCCGTTCTACCGGGCCTCCAAGAAGGACCCGATGGACATCGCGCTGCGCCGCCGCTTCGGCTACACGGGCGGCGACCTCACGGCGTACGAGGACGAGCACCTGTCCGACCCGGCGGCTGTGACACCATCCGGCTCCGCCGGGGAGGCCCGGACCAGCAAGCTGCTCCAGCAGGAGATCGAGCGGCCGCGTGTCGGCCCGATGCGGGACATCGTCGCGACGATCCAGCCGGAGCAGGACGAGATCGTCCGGTCCGGCCTGTCCGGCACGGTGTGCGTGCAGGGCGGCCCGGGCACCGGGAAGACCGCCGTCGGCCTGCACCGGGTCGCCTATCTCCTCTACGCCCACCGCGAGCGGCTCGCCCGTACCGGCACGCTGGTCATCGGCCCGAACCGGTCCTTCCTGCACTACATCGAGCAAGTCCTGCCCGCGCTGGGCGAGCTGGCCGTCCAGCAGGCCACCGTCGACGACCTCGTCGCCCATGTCGAGATCAAGGGCACGGACGACGCGACGGCCGCCGTCGTCAAGGGCGACGCCCGGCTGGCGCAGGTGCTGCGCAGGGCCCTCTACTCGCACGTCACGATGCCCGCCGAACCGGTCGTGGTCGTGCGCGGCTCCCGCCGCTGGCGGGTCCCGGCCTACGAACTGGAAGAACTCGTCCGCGAGTTGCTCGACCGGGACATCCGCTACGGCGCCGCCCGCGAGGCCCTGCCGCAGCGCATCGCGCACGCCGTGCTGGTACAGATGGAACGGTCGGGTGAGGCGCCGGACGACCGGGTGCAGGACGCGGTGGCCCGCAACAGCGCGGTCAAGGCGGCGGTCAAGGCGGTCTGGCCGGCCGTCGACCCGGCCAAGCTGGTGCTGCGGCTGCTGTCGGACGCGGAGTTCCTCGCCACCCACGCCGAAGGGATCCTCGACGGGGACGAGCAGAAGGCGATCCTGTGGGCCAAGCCGGCGCGCAGCGTGAAGTCGGCCAAGTGGTCCCCCGCGGACGCCGTCCTGATCGACGAGGCCACCGACCTGATCCAGCGCACGCACTCCCTCGGCCACGTCGTCCTCGACGAGGCGCAGGACCTCTCCCCCATGCAGTACCGGGCGGTCGGCCGCCGCTGCACCACCGGAAGCGCCACCGTCCTCGGCGACCTGGCGCAGGGCACGACGCCCTGGGCGACCCGGAGCTGGCAGGAGGCACTGGCGCACCTCGGCAAGCAGGACGCCCTGGTGGAGGAACTGACGGCGGGTTTCCGCGTCCCGACGGACGTCATCACCTACGCCTCCCGGCTGCTCCCGCACATCGCCCCGGGCCTCACCCCGGTCGTGTCGATCCGCGAGAACCCGGGCCACTTCGAAGTCCGGCCGGTCTCCGGCGGCAAGGACGTGGTCGAGGCCTGCCGCGAGTCGCTGCGCCACGAGGGCTCGACGGGCCTGATCGCGGCGGACGCCCGCGTGCCCGAGCTGGCCGAGGCCCTGACGGAGGCCGGCATCCCGTACCTCGGCCCCGGCGAGGAGACCACCCAGGACACCCGCCTGACCCTGGTCCCGGCGTCGCTGGCGAAGGGCCTGGAGTACGACTACGTGGTCCTGGACGACCCCCGGGCGGTGGTAGCCGCAGAACCGGACGAACGCACGGGCCTACGCCGCCTGTACGTGGCACTGACGAGGGCGGTATCGGGCCTGACGGTGACCCACACGGCCCCGCTGCCGGACCAACTGGCTTAGCTGCGGGCGTGCGTGCCGCCGGGGGGGGCGGCACGGGTGGGCGCAGCGGTACCTCGTCGCGCCGAGCCGCGCACCCACCCGGCGCCGGCCCCGACGCGCAGTTCCTACTGAGCGCCATCCACCGCAGCCCGCCACACCGCGACCGCCTCGACGGACACCGGCTCGTCCCACCCCCGAGGCCGAGCCGCCCCGCCGATATGAAACCCATCGACCCCGGCCTTCGACAGCACCGGCACATGCTCCAGCCGCAACCCGCCCCCCACCAGCAACCGCTGTTCATACCCGGGCTCCCCGGCCCGCCCGGCCTCAGCGAGCAGCACAGGCAGCCCCTCGTCGACCCCACCCGCAGCCCCGGCCGTCAGGTACGTGTCCAGCCCCGGCATCCCGTCCAACTGCTTACGCAGGGCGTCCCGGTCGGCGGCCCGGTCGATGGCCCGGTGGAATGTCCAGGGGCATCCGTCCAGGACCGCGACCACCCGCTCCACGGCGGCGAGATCAACCGCACCCCCTCCGTCGAGGAACCCCAGCACGAACTCCTCCGCCCCGGCCTCCCGCAGCTCCGCAGCCGTATCGGCGAGCCGGTCGACATCACCCGCGGCGAACCCGTCAGCCGGCCGGATCATCACCCGCAGGGAGATGTCGACCGCCCCCCGGATCCCGGCGACGGTGGCGGCCGACGGTGTGAGCCCGTCGGCCGCCATGTCGGTGACCAGTTCAAGGCGGTCCGCGCCTCCCGCCTGGGCGGCGACCGCGTCCTCGACGCCGAGGGCGATCACCTCCAGGACTGCACGCTTGCTCATGGGGCCCCTTCGTCGGGATGGCGTCGGCGTTCGGACGCCCGGCGGTTGCGACAGGTCTAGTCCAATCAAGACTACGCTGCCCACTCCCGCGGAATCCGAAGCCCCCGGGGCCCCGCCTCAGCCGTAGATGTTCAGCTCCTTCGCCTCGACCCCGGCCAGCTCGAACGCCGCCGCCCCGTCGACCGGCCGCCCCGTGTACAGCCGTACGAGTGTCGGTCCGTCCCCGATGAAACGGCCCGGGGGCCGCTCCCCGCCGCTCTCCCCCAGTCGCAGCGGCTCGTCCAGGTCGTCGAGGTCGGCGTGCAGCGGCACGTGCCCCCGCTCGCGGGTGATCCGGGCGAGCAGCGCGAGCGCGTCCGGCAGCCCGGCCCCGCCGTACGCCCCCGGCTCGCCGAGGGCCTCGCGGACGTCCCCGGCGTGCACCCACTCCCCGAGGGCGAGGCCGTCCAGCCTGCCGTCGGCCCCGGCGATCGCGGCTCCGGCCGCGCCCATCCCTCGCTCCAGTTCGTCGACGACCTGCGCGTCGCTCCACTCGGCCCGGTCCGCGATGTCCCGGTCGTTGGACTCGGGTGAGAACACGCCCTCCTCGAACCTGCCCTCCGCCACCCGGGTCAGCGCGGCCGAGCAGTGCGCCAGCACGTCCCGCACCGTCCAGCCCGGACACGCGGCGACAGGCCGCGCGAAGTCCTCCCCGGCCCGGCCCCGCAGCAGCGGGATCAGCGCGTCACGCTCGATCGTCAGCAGCCGCCCGGGCTGCTCGGGGTCCCGTACGTCTGGAACATCAGCAGGTGTCGTCATGCCCCCACGCTAGGTGCCCGACCCCGCTCGGCGGGAGAATGCCCCCATGGCCGATCTCGACTCCCTGCGAACCCGCTTCGCCCGCACCCTGGAAGCGACCCGGGGCGCGGCCGGCGGCCCGGACCCGGCGCCGTACGCCGACAACCTGCTCACCCGCTGGCAGGAGCCCCAGCGCCGCTACCACACGGTCGGACACCTCACGGCGGTCCTCGACCGCGTCGACGAACTGGAGCGGTACGCGCACGACCCGGACGTGGTCCGGCTGGCCGCCTGGTTCCACGACGCGGTGTACCTGCCCGACCGCTCCGAGAACGAGGAGCGCTCGGCGCGCCTCGCCGAACGCGCCCTCGCCGAAGCCGGCGTGCCCGACGCGAAGACCGCCGAGGTGGCCCGCCTGGTCCGGCTCACCGTCACCCACGACCCCGCCGACGACGACCCCGACGGCCAGGTCCTGTGCGACGCCGACCTCGCGGTCCTCGCCTCGCCCCCGTCGGCGTACGCCGCCTACACCGCGGCCGTCCGCGCGGAGTACCACTTCGTCCCCAACGACGCCTTCCGCGAGGGGCGCGCCACGATCCTGCGCCAGCTCCTCGCTCTCCCCCGCCTGTTCAGGACACCGCACGGCACCGCCGCGTGGGAGGTCACGGCCCGCTACAACCTCACGGCCGAGCTGGAAATGCTGTCGCTCCCATCCCGGGACGCCTCGTAGCCTGCCCGCCATGTGGACAACGGGAGCGGAACAGGTGGAGCAGGCCGTCGCCGAGTGCGTGGGGCTGCTGGGGGCGGTCACCGAGGGGGACTGGGAAGGCGTACGGGCGGGGCGGCTCGACTGGGACTGCCGGCGGACGGCGGTGCACATCGCCGAGGACCTCATCGCGTACGCGGGGCAGCTGGCGGGGCGGGAGCAGGACGGGTACGCGCCGTTCGAGCTGTCGATGGAGGAGGACACGGGCAACGCGGACGTGCTGCGGGTGATCGGCACGACGGGTGCCCTGCTCGCGGCCGCGATCCGTACCGCCCCGCGGCACGTGCGGGCCTTCCATCCGTACCCCTTCCGCAGCGCGAACCGTGAGGGGTTCGCCGCGATGGGCGTGATCGAGGTGCTGCTGCACACACACGACATCTGCGAGGGGCTGGGCCTGTCGTACGAACCGGCGCCCGAGCTGTGCGACTTCGTGCTCACCCGGATCTTCCCGCACGTCCAGCCCGGCCCCACCCCGTGGCCGACCCTGCTGTGGGCCACCGGCCGGGGGGATCTGGCAGGCCGCGCCCCGCTCACCGAGTGGCGCTGGAACAACAACCTGGTGCTCGACACCGAGCGGCTCACCCTGGAGGGCGTCACGCCCGCGGCGGCCACCGACCTGTCCACGGTCGGCGACGGCGGCTTCGAGTGGATCGAGGGCGGCCCGGTCGAGGGCACCCGGGTCGGCGCCGGGCTGGTGTACAAGCAGTACGAGGACGGGACCCACCGGCCGGAGTGGGGCATGTACGTGCTCGTCCGGCGCGAGGACGGCCGCGCGCTCGGCGCCATGGGCTTCCACGGCGTCCCGGACGCGGCGGGGCGGGTCGAGATCGGCTACGACCTGGTCGAGGGCGCCCGCGGCCACGGCTACGCCACCGAGGCGCTGCGCACGCTGTCGGCCCGGGCGCTGAAGCGGGACGGGGTGCGGACCGTGCTCGCGAACGTCGAGCGGGGCAACCTGCCGTCGCAGAACGTGCTCGCCCGGGCCGGATTCATCCAGGTGCCCGCCGAGGACCCCGAGCTTCTGGCCTACGAGCTGCGCGAACCCCGCGAGGGATAGCGCCCCTTGGGCCACCGCAGCCCCGCCGCGTGCAGCAGCCGCACCACCTCACGGCTGCTGACCTCCACGGCCCCGGCGGCCACCACGTCGGCGTACCGCTCGTCGGGGATGTCGTAGTGGTCGCGCTCGAAGGCCCGGCGGGGGACGCCGAGGCGCGCGGCGAAGGTGTGGAGCTCCTCGTAGGAGACGTCGCTGACGAGGTGGGACCACATGCGGCCGTGGCCGGGCCAGGTCGGCGGGTCGATGTAGATCGTCACGAAGGCCTCACGAGGACGCCGGCCCGCCGATGGCCTCGCCCAGCGATCCCACCGCGGCGACCTTCACGCCCGCCTCGCTGCACACCCAGTGCGGGTCGGGCCCCAACTCCGGTTCCACGTCGAGGGCGTGCGGCTCACCGGCCCCGCACACCGGGCACAGCGGCCAGCGGCCGTACCGCTCCAGCAGGGCGTCCTGGACGTCCTGCGCGACCAGGCCGGCCACGTACCGGGCGCCCTCGGGCCACTGCTCGACCCACCATCGCCGCTGTGTGACGGAGTCCTCGACCAGGGACACGACATCCGCCTCGGCGACGCGTCCCGCGACGAGGTCGGCCAGCACGAGGGCGCGCGCGGCGTGCAGCGCCTGCTCCAGGGGGCTGATGGGTTCCATGCACCCATTGTGCGCACTCTTGACCCCGGCGCCGCGCCGAAAATATCTTTCAATCGTGACCCGTGACGTGAAGGAAATTTTCGCCCGCGAGCGGAGCGGCTCCTTGGGGGCGAGCGGCGCCCCACCCGCCCCCGCCGCCCTCGCGGCCAAGGTCCGCACGCTGGGCCCGTCGATGACGCGCTCCATGCAGCGCGTTGCCGAGGCCGTCGCCGGCGACCCGGCCGGCTGCGCGGCCCTCACGGTCACCGGCCTCGCCGAACTCACCGGCACCAGCGAGGCGACCGTCGTACGCACCGCCCGCCTGCTGGGCTATCCGGGTTACCGGGACCTGCGCCTGGCGCTCGCCGGCCTCGCCGCGCAGCAGCAGTCGGGCCGCGCCCCGGCCATCACGACGGACATCGCGGTGGACGACCCGATCGCCGACGTGGTCGCCAAGCTCGCCTACGACGAGCAGCAGACCCTCGCCGACACCGCCGCCGGCCTCGACACCGTCCAACTGGGCGCGGCCGTGGCCGCACTGGCCACGGCCCGCCGCACCGACGTGTACGGCGTCGGGGCGTCCGGCCTGGTCGCCCAGGACCTCACGCAGAAGCTGCTGCGCATAGGACTCATGGCCCACGCCCACAGCGACCCGCACCTCGCCGTCACCAACGCCGTGCAACTGCGCGCGGGCGATGTCGCGGTGGCCGTCACGCACTCCGGGTCGACGGGGGACGTCATCGAGCCGCTGCGGGTCGCCTTCGAGCGCGGCGCGACGACGGTGGCCATCACCGGCCGCCCGGACGGCCCGGTCACGCAGTACGCCGATCATGTCCTCACCACGTCCACCGCACGCGAGAGCGAGCTGCGCCCGGCGGCGATGTCGTCCCGCACGGGCCAGCTCCTCGTGGTGGACTGCCTGTTCGTGGGGGTGGCGCAGCGGACGTACGAGACGGCGGCGCCGGCGCTCTCGGCGTCGTACGAGGCGCTGGCCCACCGGCATCGTTCCTGAGGCAGCCGCCCCGCCCAGCACCGGAAAGACACGGAAAGAGCCGTCCATGACCTCCACCTCCAGCCCCCGCGATGTCAGGACCGAGTTGGAGTCCCTGACCACCGAGGCCTTCCGGCCGGAACTCGCGGACATCGACCGGCTGCCCACCCTCGACATCGCCCGGCTGATGAACGGCGAGGACGCCACCGTCGCCGGGGCGGTCGCGGCCCGGCTGCCGCAGATCGCCGCCGCGATCGACGCCGTCGCGGAGCGGATGGCCCGGGGCGGCCGCCTGGTCTACGCGGGCGCGGGCACGGCGGGCCGGATGGGCGTCCTGGACGCCTCCGAGTGTCCTCCCACGTTCAACACCGACCCCTCCCGGGTCGTCGGCCTGATCGCGGGCGGCCGGGACGCCGTGGTCACCTCGGTGGAGGGCGCTGAGGACTCGCGGGAACTGGCCGAGGCGGACCTGGAGGTCCTCGCCCTGACCCCCGACGACACGGTGGTCGGCATCTCCGCCTCCGGCCGCCCCCCGTACGCCATCGGCGCGGTCGAACACGCCCGCGCCCGCCGCTCCCTCACCATCGGCCTCGCCTGCAACCCCGGCAGCCCGCTCGCGGCCGCCGCCGACCACGGCATCGAGATCGTCGTGGGCCCCGAACTGCTCACCGGCTCCACCCGCCTGAAGGCGGGCACGGCGCAGAAGCTCGTCCTCAACATGCTCTCGACGATCACGATGATCCGGCTGGGCAAGACCTACGGGAACCTGATGGTCGACGTCCGCGCGTCGAACGATAAGCTCCGGGCCCGCTCCCACCGCATCGTCGCCCTCGCCACCGGCGCCGCCGAGGAGGACATCGAGCGGGCCCTGACCGCCACGGACGGCGAGGTCAAGAACGCGATCCTCGCCCTCCTGGCCGACGTCGACGGACCGACGGCGGCCAGGCTGCTGGAGGAGTCCGACGGCCACCTGCGCGAGGCCCTGGCGGCTGCCGCCGGCTGAACCGTCACGCGCCCACGACCACCCTCTGCACCTCCCCCTCCCCCAGCCGCTCGGCCTGCTCCGCCGTCGCCTTCTCGGCCAGGACGTTGACCGCCGTGTTGAACCGCTCCATCGACGTGGGGCGGTCCGGGCCGAGGACGTACTCCTTGAGGACCCGGCGCTCGGGTGCCATCGGGTCGCGGCCCGGCGCGCGCACCGAGTCGAGGATCTCCGGCAGGCGGGTGCAGGCCCGGTCCAGGAGGTACGCGCCCCCGGCGGTGGTGTACGCCGCCCGGAAGTCCTCGTCGGGCAGATCGTTCGCGTTGGTCAGGACGTACGGCTTGAGGCTCGCCACGAAGTCCGCGACCACGGACGAGACGTCGCTGACGAGGACGTCGGCCTGGTCGAAGCACTCGTACAGCGTGGGCAGTTGCTTGAGGATCACCTGGTGCCGGACCGGCCCCCGGCTCTGCCAGAAGAGCCGGTGCCACTCGGCCCGCAGCTCGTGCCACTCCGCCTCCCCGTCCCGGACGGGGATCCGCGCATCGCGCACCTGCTGGGCGTCGTCGCCGGTGAGCCGCCCGGACAGTTCGCCGAGCCGGGCCTGGATCTCCGCGAGCCGCGGCCGGGCGGCGGCGATCGCGGCCTCGGCCTCCTGGGCGTCCCGGGCGTCCCGCCGCTCGTTGTCTGCGCGCAGCAGCTCCCGGACGGCCCGGTCCGCCTCGGCCGCCACCCGGGAGCGCTTGCCGGTGAGCGGGTGCGGCTTGTAGAGGACCCGGACGTTCTCGGCGAGCAGCTTCTCGACCAGCGGCACGCCCATCGGGATCAGCGACGTGTGGCAGTCGTCGTCGCTCCAGCCCTCCCACGTCGGCGCGTACAGCACGGTCGGCACCGGTCCCGGAACGTGGTCGGCGTGCAGCCGGATCGACGACAGCTGCGGGCGGCCCACCTCGACGATCGCCGAGTCGCTGATGGCGTGCCGCACCCGCTGGTAGCGGTCGCGCCCGGCCCGCCCGGCCACCCAGATCTCGTCGTACACCTTGCTCACCCGGTTGCTGCTGGCGAGCTTGTCGCTGTCGCCGTGCCCGATGAACACGTGCTTGGCCTCGGCGACGCGCAGCATGTGCACGTTCTTGCCCGCGTTGCCCGGGTAGAGGACGACCCGCAGCTCGGGCAGCTCCAGCTGCGCCACGTCGTCGGCCTTCGGCACGCACACGACCGGGATCGACGTACGGCCCAGGTAGCGGAACGAGGCCCGCTCCCTCAGGATGATCAGCGGCCGCCGGTCGAGCTGCTCCAGCGTCTCGATCCACATGTTGACCTGGTACATGAAGTCCCGCGACACGGAAGCGAAGCTGAAGTACAGCGCCACCTCCGGCCGGTATCCGGCGAGTTGCCGGTTGAGCTCGGCGATCACCTCGGCGTCCGGCGGCATCCGGCGGGCCCGGCGCAGCTGCCCCAGCAGCGCCGCCACGGCCGCGACCGCCAGCCCGGCGGTGAGGGCGAACCCGATGCCGGCTGACTGCCACGCCCCGGCCGCGAGCGCGGCGAGGAGCCCGGCGTGGGCCGGCACGTCGAGATGCAGCAGCTTGCGCAGGAAGCGCCGGTAGAGGAGCGCGGGCGGCGACTGCTGGATGCCCGCCCCGCTCATGTCGAGGTTGCGCACCACGACCGACAGCGTGCGGCGCCGCCGGATGGCGTGGTGCACCGCCGTATACATGATCACCATGCCGAAGTGGACGCTGAACACGGCCAGCGCGGCCACCAGCACCGCTTCCGGCGCGCCCATCCGCTCGGCCAGCGCGAGCAGCATCACCGTCCGCACGGCGAACCGCATCGTCCGGGTCAGCTGCAACGCGGCCAGCCGCCGCACGAAGGCGGGAGCCCGCGTGTGCAGCACCTCGTCCACGGCGTACGTCACGGCCGAGGCCGCGGCGAAGCCCCACAGTGAGGGGAGCAGCGCGAAGACGGGCAGTGCGGCGAATCCGGCGGCGAACAGGAACACAAGCAAAAGGTCGGTCTTCCCGCGCACACGCAGGACACCGCACAGCCAACGGAACGTCATAAGACAGGATTCCTCTGGGGAAAGGATGTGATTTCCGGAGTGGCGTGCGGTGGGGCGAACGCCGGTGTATGCGCGATACGCCTGTTCGACGGTGGCGGAGGGCGAATGGTTGTACATCCATCGTTGGCTATTACTTCACCGTGACTTGGGCTCCCGGTTGACTTGCCGAACGCGAGCCCGCAAGGCCTCCCGCACGGGCAACGACCGCAGCACGTCGGTGAGTTGCTCGGCCGTCCGTACGTTGCACCGCCCCAGATCGACCAGCGCGAACGGCTCGTCACTCGCGGCCGTGACCGGGTCCACGCGCAGGGACGGCAACACGACACCGACCCCCGCGAGAGCGTCCCGCAGCGACTTCACGATCTCTTCGGTCGAGCGCATCCCGTCCTACCTCCACGCTGAGTTGGCGAATCACCACACAGCGTGTCCGACGCGTCCCTAACCTGGCCAGACACGGCGGTCCAACAACCCGATCCGTACGACAGGGAGTCGCCCATGCCCGGATCCAGGGACCTCGACCCGTCCTCCTCCCCTCGGGCCCTCCTGGGCGCCGAACTCCGCCACGCCCGAGAAAAGGCCGGCCTGAGCCAGGAGGAACTGGGACAGCGGCTGTTCGTGAGCGGGTCGTTCATCGGGCAGCTGGAGGCGGGGACGCGGAGGTTGCAGCGGGAGTACGCGCGGTTGCTGGACGAGGTGCTGGGGACGGAGGACTTCTTCCAGCGGAACTGTGCGGCGGCGGCGAAGTCGAAGTATCCGGAGCACTTTGCGGAGGCGGCGGAGGCAGAGGCTGCGGCTACTGAGATCCGACAGTTCGCGCCGCTCCTCATTCCCGGGCTGCTGCAAACCGCCGCGTACGCACGGGCCGTCTTCCGCGCGTACCGGCCCACAGCACCGGAGCAGGTGATCGAGGAGTTGGTGACGGCCCGGACGGAGAGGGCCCGCATCCTCGACGTTCCAACAAGCCCGTTGTTGTGGACGGTGCTTGACGAGGCTGCACTGCGTCGGCAGACCGGCGGCCCGGAGGTCATGGCCGAGGCACTACGTCACGTCACTGCCCTGATCCGCCGGAACCGGATCATCGCGCAGGTGTTGCCCTTCAGCGCGGGCGCCCACGCCTCGATGGAGGGCTCCATGAAGCTCATGGACTTCGAGGACGCCCCTCCGCTGCTCTACTTCGAGGGGGTCGGCACGGGGCGGCTGGAGGATGACCCGGCAACCGTCCGGTATCAGCGGCGCACCTTCCAACTACTGACCGCGTACGCCCTCTCGCCGGAAAGGTCCCTGGTTCTCATCGAGGACATCGCGCAGGATGGCAGCCATGAGGAGCATCCCTGAGTACGACCTGGACGGCGCGACCTGGCACAAGTCCAGCTACAGCGGCGGCAGCGGCGGCGACTGCCTGGAAATAGCCGACGGCCACCCCAGCCTCACCCCCGTCCGCGACTCCAAGACCCCTCACGGCCCGAAGCTCGTGTTCCGGGCGATGGCCTGGACCGCATTCGTCGAGAACCTCAAGGACGAGACGGCCTGAGCTTCGGGACCCGGGCTTCGAGCCCTCTTTTCAAGGAACGGGTGGAGGGCCTCAACCCACCCTCCCACCCAGTGAGTTGACGCGACGCGTTCGGCTTGCCACGGACAGTCACATACCTCTACCGTTCCTGGACAAGCAACAGCCCCCGCCCGGTGCGCCAACACCTGCGGGGGCTTAACCAACGAGATCGAAAGACAGTCGATCCCATGGCTGACGCCAACTTTAGTGCCGCCGTCCCGTCCGCGCACCCCATGGCGGGGCCGGGCTACGGCAAACGCACCACCCCCGGCCAACTCCCCGGCACGAAACACGACTTCGCCCACCTCCCGCCCCGCGAAGCCGCCATCGCCGCCTACCTCGACCGGCTCCCCGACGGCGCCGACATCTCCGTGAAGACGCTGGCCAAACAGCTCCCCTACGGACAGTGCGCCCTCGGCACGGCCCTCAACCGCATCCAGCAGGCGGGCCACCTGCGCCGAGGCCGGGAGTGCGTGACGGCCGACGACGGCAGCTCCCGCTGGATCACCCGAACGTGGTTCACCCGCACCGCACGGGATGACGACTGGTGGACGGCGTTCACCCGCGGCGACGCACCACGGCCGCAGACTGCACGCCCGACCCGATCCCGGGCCCACATCCTCCTCGCCGCCCTCGGCCGCACAGCACCCGTCCTGTCCCTCTCCGAGGCGGACTGCGCGACCCTCGCCCCACTCGTGGCGGAGTGGTTCGAGCGGGGCGCATCGGAAGACGACGTACTGCGAGCGCTCACCGCCGGCCTGCCGACGCCCGTCCACCACGCCGCCGCGCTGGTCCGAAACCGCCTGACCAGCAAACTTCCATCCCCACCACCCCCTCCCCGCCCACCCCTACGGATCCTGGAGTGCGCGAACTGCGGCGCCCCGGGGCGTCCGGAAACCCTGCCAGGGGGTCGTTGCAGCGCCTGCCGGGGCGAACGCGCCCCCGCACAACCCGCTGCACCCCTTTCCGCCCCTACGGTCCACGCCCACGCGGCTGTGATCCGCGCGGCGATGTCCCGACGACGCCACGATTGCGCCGACTGAGGACAATGGACCCATGAACCACGCCCAGCTCACCGCCCTAGGCCGCGCCCTCCGACTCCTCGGCGAGCACGGGGAGGCCCTCACGGCCGACACCCCGGACGCCAAGCTGCACGAGGTCAAGGCCGATCTGAAGCGTGCGCTGGACCTGCTGGAGGAGAGCGTCTCGAACGCCGCGCCCACCACCCGCTGCCCCGAGCACCCGAACGGCCCGGTCGACGAGGCCGCCCCCGACCTGTGCCTGCTGTGCGAGACGCGGCGCCGGGCCGCCCGCAGGGCCGAGTTCAACGGGCCCGCTCCCCAGTACCAGCCCGTCGAACCCGCGCCGTCCCGCTACGGCGTGCGCGGCGACCGCCCCCAGCCCCAGCAGCGCTGGCTGGCGGAGCTGTGGAACGGCCAGAACTGGCAGCTGTGCGGCACCCCGCGCCGGGACCGGCGGGAGGCGGAGCTGTTCATCAACGCCCAGCGCAAGGCTCCCCGGGCCGCCATGGCGTACCGGCTGGTGCACGAGTTCACCGACTACGAGGTGCTGCGGGTGTGGGGGACGCCGGTGAAGGTGGACATCGAGCCGATGGGCAACCTCTGACCGGCCGGGCTACAGCAGCGGAAGCGGCAGGAACTCGTACCCCTCCCACAGCCGCCGCGACCGCTCCTCCGGGTACGCCCTCACCTCCGGCTCCGCGTCCAGCACCTGTACCAGCCGCTGCTCGTCGTCGTAGGCCGGCCAGCCCGGGTCGCCCGTCCTCGCGAAGGACGTCCAGGACGCGCGGAAGCGGGACGACAGCGCGAGGGCCTCGGCGGACGGCTCCGCGCCCGCGAACAGCAGCAGCCCCAGGTCCGCGCCGTACGTGCCGAACAGCAACGGGATGTCCAGACCGTGGCAGGCACCGAGCGCGCCGCCGTTGCCCGGGGCCGGCCAGGTCAGTTCGTAGACGTGGGCGCGGCCTCCGCCCGCGCGCTGGGCCTCGGCCAGGTGCAGGGTGGGCATGTTGAACAGCCAGTCCGTCTGGACGCGTTCGTAGAGTTCGCTCGGGGAGGCCTCGGGGAAGGCGGCGCGGTACGCCTGTTCGCCGTCGGGCCCGGGGGCGAACAGGCGCAGGGCGGAGGCCGCCCTCTCGTCGGTGATCCGGCCCAGTCGGCCCGCCATCGCGATGAACAGGCGGTACTCGTCGCGGTTGTGGCCGACGAGGAGGTCGACGTCCTTCGCCGATCCGGACCGCAGCGCCTGCCACGGCATGGTCGGCAGGACCTCGCCGTCGACCACCGGGGAGAAGGGCGTGACCGTGGGCGCCGCCTGGCCCCAGCGGTCGACGCGCTGGAGCATCTTGGCGCTGAGCGTCTCGCCCGCCGAGGTCAGCCGGTGCGGAGCGATCGTCGAGAGGTCGGCGACCGTGGGGCGCAGGCCCAGCTCGGCGGCGAGGGCGGTGCCGACGTCCCGGGCCAGGGCGTCGGAGAAGAACGTCCCGGGCACGCTCTGGACGATCGCCCGCCGGAACAGTCCGGCCGTGTTCGGCATGGACAGCAGCGAGGCGATCGAACCCGCGCCCGCGGACTCACCGAAGACCGTGACCTGGCCGGGGTCGCCGCCGAAGGCCTCGACGTTGTCCCGCACCCATTCCAGGGCGGCCACTTGGTCGAGCAGGCCGCGGTTGGCGGGAGCGCCCTCGATCGTCGCGAAACCCTCCATGCCCAGGCGGTAGTTGAGGGACACGACCACCACGTCGCCCTCGGTGGCGATGCGCCGGGCGTCGTAGCCGGGGCTGCCGGAGTGGCCCAGCTTGTAGGCGCCGCCGTAGATCCACACCATCACCGGCCGCCGGGCGCCCGGGTCGGGTTCGGGCGTCCAGACGTTGACCGTGAGCCACTCGTCGCCCTCGGGCACGTCGAGCAGG
Source organism: Streptomyces qaidamensis (assembly GCF_001611795.1). Taxonomy (NCBI): domain Bacteria; kingdom Bacillati; phylum Actinomycetota; class Actinomycetes; order Kitasatosporales; family Streptomycetaceae; genus Streptomyces; species Streptomyces qaidamensis. Next base: position 4,124,215 of record NZ_CP015098.1, read on the forward strand.
CCCGGGCCGCCCAGGTTGCCGAGGTCCTGCGGGGGCGGCGGGCCGAAGGCGTGGGCGTCGCGTATGCCGTCCCAAGGACGGGCCGGGCGGGGGGCCATGAAGCGGGCCTCGCCCACCGGGGGTGCGGCGAACGGGATGCCGCGGAAGACCGCGAGTCCCTCTTCCCTTCGGCCCCGAACCGCACCGGCGGTCGTACGGACCACCGGTGCGGGCTCCTCCGAAGGGCCGCCCGCCGACGGGCGGGATTCGGTCGTCGTCATCTGGATCTCCTCGCGGATGCCGGTGAACAGGCGTCCGGCCAGTGTCCTTGACTGACGCAAGCAGATCCAGAGGCTCAGGTGACGGGTGTCAGCTGAGGGTCTTCAGCGACGCCGGGTTGTACGGAGCCAGGTCTTCCAGACGGCCGTCGAGCACCTTCCGGGCCCACTCGGGGTCCTGGAGCAGGGCGCGGCCGACGGCGACCATGTCGAACTCGTCGCGCTCGAAGCGGTCGAGGAGGTTGTCGAGGTCGCCGACCTCGGCGCTCTCGCCCTGGAAGGCCTTGATGAAGTCGCCGTTCAGGCCGACCGAGCCGACGGTGATGGTGGGCTTGCCGGTGAGCTTCTTGGTCCAGCCGGCCAGGTTGAGGTCGGAGTCCTCGAACTCGGGGACCCAGTAGCGGCGGGTGGAGGCGTGGAAGGCGTCGACACCGGCGGCGGCGAGCGGCGTCAGGATGGCCTCCAGCTCCTCCGGGGTCTCGGCGAGGCGGGCGTCGTAGGCCTCCTGCTTCCACTGGGAGTAGCGGAAGATGACGGGGAAGTCGGCGGAGACCGTCTCGCGGACGGCCGCGACGATCTCCTCCGAGAGCTTGGCGCGCGCGACCCGGTCGCCGCCGTAGGCGTCGGTGCGGCGGTTGGTGCCCTCCCACAGGAACTGGTCGAGCAGGTAGCCGTGGGCGCCGTGCAGCTCCACGCCGTCGAAGCCGATGCGCTCGGCGGCGGCAGCGGCCTCGGCGAACGCGCCGATGACGGCGTCGATGTCGGCCTGGGTCATGACCTTGCCGGTGGGCTCGTCGGCGCCGATGCGCAGACCGGAGGGGCCGACGGCGGGGGCATCGGCGAACGGGGGCTCGCCCTGGTTGCGCACCATGCCGATGTGCCAGAGCTGCGGCACGATAGTGCCGCCCCCGGCGTGCACCGCCTCGGCGACCTTCGCCCAGCCCGCGAGCTGCTCCTCGCCGTGGAACCGCGGCACGCGGTCGCTCTGCCCGGCCGACTCGTGGCCGACGTAGGTGCCCTCGGTGACGATCAGGCCCACTCCGGCGGCGGCACGGCGCCCGTAGTACGACACGACGTCCTCGCCGGGCACACCGCCCGGGGAGAACATGCGGGTCATCGGCGCCATCGCGATCCGGTTGGGAACGGTCAGGCCGCCCAGCGATACGGGCCGGGACAGGATTTCGGCGGCGCGGGAAGCGGAGGCGGCGACGGTCACGTGGGGGCTCCCTTGGAGGTACCGGATGGTATGTGCATACGCATAGGACACATGGTTCAACCACCCGGCGCGGCCCTGGCATCCCGGCCCCGCTGTGATCCCGGACACGCCCGAGGGCGGCACCCCCTGTCGGAACAGGAAGTACCGCCCTCGGCAAGGACGTTGATCGACCGGGTCGATCAGAAGTCCATGTCACCGCCCGGCATGCCGCCGCCGGCGGGCGCGGCGTTCTTCTCCGGCTTGTCGGCGATGACGGCCTCGGTGGTGAGGAACAGCGCGGCGATGGAGGCGGCGTTCTGCAGCGCGGAACGGGTCACCTTCGCCGGGTCGATGATGCCCTCGGCGATCATGTCGACGTACTCACCGGTCGCGGCGTTCAGGCCGTGGCCGACCTGGAGGTTGCGGACCTTCTCCACGACGACGCCGCCCTCGAGACCACCGTTGACGGCGATCTGCTTCAGCGGGGCCTCCAGGGCGAGCTTCACGGCGTTGGCGCCGGTCGCCTCGTCACCGTCGAGCTCCAGCTTCTCGAAGACCTGGGAGGCCTGCAGCAGGGCCACGCCACCACCGGCGACGATGCCCTCCTCGACGGCCGCCTTGGCGTTGCGCACGGCGTCCTCGATGCGGTGCTTGCGCTCCTTGAGCTCCACCTCGGTGGCGGCACCGGCCTTGATGACGGCCACGCCGCCGGCGAGCTTCGCCAGGCGCTCCTGGAGCTTCTCGCGGTCGTAGTCCGAGTCGCTGTTCTCGATCTCGGCGCGGATCTGGTTGACCCGGCCCTGGACCTGCTCGGCGGAGCCGGCACCGTCGACGATGGTGGTCTCGTCCTTGGTGATGACGACCTTGCGGGCCTTGCCCAGGAGGTCGACCGTGGCGTTCTCCAGCTTGAGGCCGACCTCCTCGGAGATCACCTCGCCGCCGGTGAGGATGCCGATGTCCTGCAGCATCGCCTTGCGGCGGTCGCCGAAGCCCGGGGCCTTGACGGCGACGGACTTGAAGGTGCCGCGGATCTTGTTGACGACCAGGGTCGACAGGGCCTCGCCCTCGACGTCCTCGGCGATGATCAGCAGCGGCTTGCCCGACTGCATGACCTTCTCCAGGAGCGGGAGCAGGTCCTTGACGTTCGAGATCTTGGAGTTCGCGATCAGGATGTACGGGTCGTCGAGGACGGCCTCCATACGCTCCATGTCGGTCGCGAAGTACGCCGAGATGTAGCCCTTGTCGAAGCGCATACCCTCGGTGAGCTCCAGCTCCAGACCGAAGGTCTGGGACTCCTCGACGGTGATGACGCCTTCCTTGCCGACCTTGTCCATGGCCTCGGCGATGAGCTCGCCGATCTGGGTGTCGGCGGCGGAGATGGAGGCCGTGGAGGCGATCTGCTCCTTGGTCTCGACGTCCTTCGCCTGCTCCAGCAGGGCGGCGGAGACGGCCTCGACGGCCTTCTCGATACCGCGCTTGAGAGCCATCGGGTTGGCGCCGGCGGCTACGTTGCGCAGGCCCTCCTTGACCAGGGCCTGGGCGAGAACGGTCGCGGTGGTCGTACCGTCACCGGCGACGTCGTCCGTCTTCTTGGCGACTTCCTTGACCAGCTCGGCGCCGATCTTCTCGTACGGGTCCTCGAGCTCGATCTCCTTGGCGATGGAGACACCATCGTTGGTGATCGTGGGCGCGCCCCACTTCTTCTCGAGGACGACGTTGCGGCCCTTGGGGCCGAGCGTCACCTTGACGGCGTCCGCGAGCTGGTTCATGCCGCGCTCGAGGCCGCGCCGCGCCTCCTCGTCGAACGCGATGATCTTGGCCATGTGAAGTGGTCCCTCCAGGACTGGGGGTGATTACTTCGGACCGCGCCCGCGCCCGCGACGGACGGCCCCGACCGGCTGGTTCCTTGCCCCATCCGGTCCTGGGCCTCACCGACCCGGTCCTTACGTTGTCACTCTCACCTTCAGAGTGCTAACGCAATGATTAGCACTCGACCCCTGCGAGTGCAAGCGCCCGCAGGGGATCGGGCAGGGACGTCAGCCGCCCGCGAACACCGGCCGGCGGGCCCTGCGGGCACGCGGAAGGGCCCGCACCCCGGGGGGTACGGGCCCTTCTGAGAAGACCGGTCGCTTGAGCGTTGGTCGTGGTGCGCGTTCAGGCAGAGACGCGAACCATGTCGGCCTGCGGTCCCTTCTGGCCCTGCGAGATCTCGAACTCGACCCGCTGGCCCTCTTCAAGGGTGCGGTAGCCGTCCATCTGAATCGCGCTGTAGTGGACGAAAACATCCGCACCACCGTCGACCGCGATGAAGCCGTACCCCTTCTCCGCGTTGAACCACTTGACGGTGCCCTGAGCCATGCCTAACTCCCCTATTACTGGCCCTTGCACAGATCCACACTTCGCGGACCCGGGTCAGACCTCACCCCCCACGGTTGGGGGCGTGCGCCGGAACGCGTCGACCGCGGCTGAATGTATCTGTCCAACTGCCGTCTGCAACAGGTCAATCGGACGAGAATTCTGGACGCGCAGGGTCCGGAATGTGGGGAGAACTCGCCCGAATTCAGGGCAAATCGGGCTACACAAAAGGAACAAAAGGCGCGAAAGACGTGCACACTTTGGCTACATCTTGTCGGGCTCGCGGCAGGAATTCAGGGTTCCGATCAGAGGATCGATACCGCGTTCCCCAACTGTACCCCGCTCAACCACACAGAATTGCCCCCTCCGCTTCTCTCACGGAGGGGGCAATTCGGTGAACTCTCGGTAATTGTCGTTACCGAAGGTAACAATCGGGCCGGTCGACCGGTTCAGCCGCCGGCGACGGCGGGAATGATCGACACACCGGCACCGTCCGGCGTCGCCGTCTCCAGGCCCTGCTCGAACCGCACGTCGTCGTCGTTCACGTAGACGTTGACGAACCGGCGCAACTTGCCCTGGTCGTCGAGCACCCGGGCGGCGATCCCGGTGTGGTTCTTCTCCAGATCGGCGATGACCTCGCCGAGGTTCGCCCCGTCGGCGGCGACCTCGGCCTGCCCGCCGGTGTAGGTGCGCAGGATGGTGGGGATGCGAACGGTGACGCTCATGACTTCAAAACCTCCGGTTGGGTATCGCGCTCAGAGGCGCGGGGAACTGCGCGACCAGCCCCCCACGGCCCCGCAGCGAACAACGACGCTCAGACGAGCCCGGCCTCACGGAACGATTCGAGGTTGGGGCGAATGGTCGCCGTCAGACCCGTGCCCGCCACTGCGTCCAGCGTCTTGAGACCGTCCCCGGTGTTGAGCACCACCGTCGTCTTCGACGGATCCAGCAGCCCGCTCTCGATCAGCTTCTTGGTGACACCCACCGTCACCCCACCGGCGGTCTCCGCGAAGATCCCCTCGGTGCGAGCAAGGATCTTGATCGCGTCGACGACCTGCTCGTCGTTCACGTCCTCCACCGCACCGCCGGTCCGCCGCGCGATGTCCAGCACGTAGGGCCCGTCCGCCGGGTTGCCGATGGCGAGCGACTTGGCGATGGTGTTCGGCTTCTGCGGCCGAACGACGTCATGCCCGGCCTTGTAGGCGACGGACACCGGCGAGCAGCCCTCGGCCTGCGCGCCGAAGATCTTGTACGGCTTGTCCTCCACCAGACCGAGCTTGATCAGCTCCTGAAGGCCCTTGTCGATCTTCGTCAGCTGCGAGCCGGAGGCGATCGGCACGACCAGCTGGTCCGGCAGCTGCCAGCCGAGCTGCTCGCAGATCTCGTACGCGAGGGTCTTGGAGCCCTCCGCGTAGTACGGCCGGAGGTTGACGTTGACGAAGCCCCAGCCCTCACCGGCCGGGTCGCCGATCAGCTCGGAGCAGAAGCGGTTCACGTCGTCGTAGTTGCCCTCGATGCCGACGAGCTCGCCGCCGTAGACCGCGGCCATGACGACCTTGCCCTGCTCCAGGTCGTGCGGGATGAACACGCAGGAGCGGAAGCCGGCGCGGGCCGCGGCGGCACCCACCGCACCGGCGAGGTTGCCGGTGGAGGAGCAGGAGAGCGTGGTGAAGCCGAAGGCGCGGGCGGCCTCCAGGGCCTGGGCGACGACGCGGTCCTTGAAGGAGTGCGTCGGGTTGCCGGAGTCGTCCTTGACGAACAGCTTGCCGGCGTCGACGCCCAGCTCGCGCGCGAGGTTGTCGGCCTTGACGAGCTTGGTCCAGCCGGGGTTGATGTTCGGCTTGTCCGCGACGTCGGCCGGGACCGGCAGCAGTGGGGCGTAGCGCCAGATGTTCGCGGGGCCCGCTTCGATCTGCTTGCGGAGCTCCTCGGTGTCGTAGGCCGAGAAGTCGTAGGCGATCTCCAGCGGCCCGAAACACTCCTCGCACGCGAAGACCGGTCCGAGGGGTACACGGTGACCGCACTCGCGGCAGCTCAGGGCAGCGGCGGGACCGAGGTCTACGGTGGAGTCAGTGGTGCTTGCAACAGTCTGCACAGCCATGTGAGGCGAGGCCCTTTCTCCTCATCTTCCTCACGACGCATCTCGCCGTGAGACGGATTTGGCACCTTCCCGAGCCGGGAGCCTCGCGCATGTGGTCGACAGTGACCTACGAGTACCGACTGGAGGGTTGCCGGGGCTTCATCGGGCCGTTTCCCTCTGCCCCTCTGGATGAGCTGTATGTGGTTGTAGGCGGCGGGTGACCCCGGACATGCGATGGTCATCCGCCTTGTTCAAGACTGTAACCGACGACCAGGACAGTTGAGATAGTCGTCCGAACCGCGAGATGGATCACAGTCCGTCCCGCCTGGAGAACGCAGAGGAGCCGCCACGGTGCTGGAAGAAGTCGAGCGCTGGCTGAGCACCCGTTCCTGGTCCGCGACCGATCGCCCGCTCCACCAGATCCTGGCCGCCAAGCAGCGCACGGGCCAGACGGTCAGTGTCGTGCTGCCCGCCCTCAACGAGGAGGCGACGGTCGGCGACATCGTCGCCGTCATCCGCCACGACCTGATGCGGCAGGTCCCGCTCGTCGACGAGCTGGTCGTCGTCGACTCCGGCTCGACCGACCGTACGTCCGAGGTGGCCGCCGCCGCGGGCGCGCGGGTGGTGCACCGGGACGACATACTCCCGCGCTTGCCCGCCGTGCCCGGCAAGGGCGAGGTGCTGTGGCGCTCGATGCTCGTCACCCGCGGGGACATCGTCTGTTTCGTCGACGCGGACCTCAGGGACTTCTCGTCGGACTTCGTCTCCGGGATCGTCGGCCCGCTGCTCACGGACCCGGACGTGGACCTGGTGAAGGCCATGTACGACCGGCCGCTGTCCGGTGCCGCCGGGCAGGGCGGCCGGGTCACCGAGCTGATGGCGCGCCCGCTGCTCAACATGCACTGGCCGCAGCTGGCCGGCTTCGTGCAGCCGCTCGGCGGCGAGTACGCGGCCCGCCGCTCGCTGCTGGAGCAGCTGCCGTTCCCCGTCGGCTACGGCGTGGAGCTGGGGATGCTCGTCGACGCCCTGCACCTGGCGGGCCTGGACGCCCTCGCCCAGGTGGACGTCGGGGTGCGCAAGCACCGGCACCAGGACGGTCAGGCGCTCGGCCGGATGGCCGCCGCGATCTACCGCACGGCCCAGCTGCGGCTGGCCCGCGGGCATCTGATCCGGCCTTCCCTCACCCAGTTCGAGCGGGGGGAGGACGGCTTCGAGCCGCGCACGTACTCCGTGGACACCGAGGAGCGTCCGCCGATGGTGGACATCGCCGAGTACCAGGCGCGGAGAGCGGCCTGACCGGGGCCGTTTTCGGCCGGGTACGACAGATCCGCACGTTTGAGCGTTTCCGGGCCGGGCTAGGTTGAGGCTTATGGCTTCAACGTACGGTGCTGCGCAGGTGCTGGTGGCCTCCAACCGGGGTCCGGTCTCCTACACGGTGGGTGAGGACGGTTCGCTGGACGCCAAACGGGGCGGCGGCGGGCTGGTCTCCGGGCTCTCCGCGATCGGCTCGGACGCGGACGCGCTGTGGGTGTGCTCGGCGCTGTCCGACGGCGACCGGGAGGCGGTCCGGCGCGGGATCGGCGAGGACGGCGTGCGGATGCTGGACATCCCGGCCGACGTGCACGCCGACGCGTACAACGGCATCGCCAACTCGGTCCTGTGGTTCGTGCACCACATGCTCTACCAGACGCCCCTGGAGCCGGTCTTCGACGCGGAGTTCCGGCGGCAGTGGGCGTCCTACGAGGCGTACAACCGGGCGTTCGCCGAGGCGCTGGCCGAGGAGGCGGCGCAGGGCGCGGCGGCGGTGGTGCAGGACTACCACCTGACGCTCGTGCCGGGCATGCTCCGCGAGCTGCGGCCCGACCTGCGCATCGGACACTTCTCGCACACGCCGTGGGCACCGCCCGAGTACTTCCGGATGCTGCCGGACGACGTGGCCGGGCAGGTGCTGCGCGGCATGCTCGGCGCGGACCGGCTGGGCTTCCTCACCGAGCGCTGGGCGGAGGCGTTCACCGAGTGCGCCGAGCGGTTCGCGGGCGGGCTCGGCGGCACCCGGGTCGGGGTGCACGGCCTGGGCGCCGACGCGGACTTCCTGCGCAAGCGGGCGCACGAGCCGGACGTCGAGGAGCGGATGGCCGCGCTGCGGCAGGAGATCGGCGACGGCCGCCGCACCATCGTCCGCGTCGACCGCACCGAGCTGTCCAAGAACATCGTGCGCGGCCTGCTGGCCTACCGCCGGCTCCTGGAGACCCACGCCGAGTGGCGCGAGCGGGTGGTGCACGTCGCCTTCGCGTACCCCTCGCGGCAGGACCTCGCGGTGTACCGGGACTACACGGCCGAGGTGCAGCGGGTCGCCGACGAGATCAACGCCGAGTACGGCACGCCCGGGTGGACCCCGGTCCTCCTCAACCTCAAGGACGACTTCGCCCGCTCGCTGGCCGCCTACCGGCTGGCCGACGTGGCCCTCGTCAACCCCATCCGCGACGGCATGAACCTCGTCGCCAAGGAGGTTCCCGTCGTCTCCGACGCGGGCTGCGCGCTGGTGCTGTCGCGGGAGGCCGGGGCGCACGAGGAGCTGGGCGAGGACGCGATCACGGTGAACCCCTACGACGTGACGGGCACGGCCGCGGCCCTGCACGAGGCGCTGTCGATGCGCCCGGAGGAACGGGCCGAGCGCAGCAAGCGCCTGGCAGCGGCGGCGACGGCACTGCCGCCGGCCCAGTGGTTCGTGGACCAGCTCGACGCGCTGAGGGGCTGAGCGGCGATGAGCGCGAACGCGTTGCCCGTGCCTGTCACGAAGGCCGGCGAGGACGGGCTCGCCGCCCTGCTCGCCGATCCCGGCAAGGCGCTGGTCGCACTGGACTTCGACGGGACGCTCGCGCCGATCGTCGCCGATCCGGAGCTGGCCCGGGCCCATCCGGAGGCGCTGGGCGCACTGGTGGCGCTCGCCCCGAAGGTCGCCGCCATCGCGGTGATCACCGGCCGGCCGGCCGAGGTCGCCGTACGCAACGGTGGCTTCGCGGACGCACCGGGTCTTGAACACCTGGTCGTCCTCGGGCACTACGGCGCCGAGCGGTGGGACGCCCGCAGCGGCGAGGTCACCGCCCCCGATCCGCACCCCGGCGTCGACGCCGTCCGCGCCGAGCTGCCCGGGCTGCTCGAAGGGAGCGGGACCTGGGTCGAGGACAAGGGCCGGGCGGTGGCCGTGCACACCCGCCGGGCCGCCGACCCGCAGGCCGCCTTCGAGGCCCTGCGCGAGCCCCTCACCGGCCTGGCGACCCGGCACGGCCTGATCGTCGAGCCCGGCCGCATGGTCCTCGAACTGCGCCCGCCCGGCATGGACAAGGGCGTCGCGCTCGCCGGCTTCGCCCGCGAGATCGGCGCCGGATCCGTCCTCTACGGCGGCGACGACCTGGGCGACCTGCCCGCGTACTCCGCCGTCGACACCCTCCGCACCTCCGGCACGCCGGGCCTGCTGGTGTGCAGCGGCAGCGACGAGGTGACCGAGCTCAGGGAGCGGGCGGACGTGGTGGTGGACGGCCCGGAGGGTGTGGTGGGGCTGCTGCGGGCGCTTGCTGATTTCATCGGCTGAAGGGCACGTACTCAGGGGCGCGGGGAACTGCGCGATCAACCACGACGCACCCGCGCCCCGCGACGACCGGACGCCCCGCGTTCCTCAGCGCTCCGCCCGCCGCGTCTCCCGTATCCGCCGCAGCCGGTTCACCGTCACGGGGTCATGAGCCAAGGCCCGTGGATCATCCAACAGCGCATTGAGAAGCTGGTAGTAGCGCACAGGGGCGAGCCCCAGCTCCTCACGTATGGCCCGTTCCTTCGCACCGGGTCCGGGAAAACCCCGGCGTTCGAGCGCGAGGATGTCCCGTTCCCTGCGCCCGAGCCCCTGCTCACCCGTGTCCTCGTCCATGCCCGGCACCGTAACGCCTGCCACCGACAGCGGAGCTACTCCGCACTCTCCGCCCGGCCCGCCGCCGCCTGAAGGTGGCCGAGGACGCCCGAGGGGCTGCCGCCGGGCGCGACGGCCTTGCCGATCTGCTGCTTGACCTGGGCGCTGACGTCGGCCCAGGAGGTCTTGCCGACCGGGTAGAGCTCGGAGGCCAGCAGCTCCTCCAGGAACGGCCTGAGGTGCCGGTCCTCGTCGGAGGCGGCCATGGTGCCGGACGCGGAGGAGGTGACCGGCAGCAAGTCGTACTCGCGGGAGAAGGCCAGCACGTTCTTCTCGCTGTAGACGAAGTCGAGGAAGTCGCCGACCTGGTCGCGGTGGCCGTTCTCGCGGAAGGCCGTCATCCAGTCGGCCACACCGAGCGTGGACTTGCTCGGGCCGCCCTTGCCCGGCATGGGCACCATGCCGTACTTCACGCCCTTGCTCTCGGCGATCTTCATCAGCGAGGGGTGGCCGTTGAGCATGCCGACCTGGCCCTTGGCGAAGGCGGCGAACGCGGCGGCCCGGTTCAGCTCGCCCGGCGCGACCGGCCCGGTCAGGTCCTTGCCGACCAGGTCGTTCTTCAGCCAGGAGAAGGTGTCGATGTTCTCCGGGGAGTCGATGCCGTAGCTGTCGACGCTGTCGGTGTAGCCGCCCCCGCCGCTGAGCATCCACTGCATGGTCTCGGCCTGTGCCTCCTCCGGACCGAGCGGCAGCGCGTACGGGTACTTCACGCCCTCGGCCTTGAGCGCCTCGGCGTCCTCGGCCAGGTCGTCCCAGGACTCGGGCGGGGTGATGCCGGCCTTGGCGAAGAGGGTCTTGTTGTAGAAGAGGACGCGCGTGGAGGCGGCGAACGGCATCCCGTACTGCACGCCCTTCACCCGGCCCGCGGAGGCCAGCTGCCCGACGAAGTCGGCCTGCACGGGTATGGAGAGCAGGTCGTCGGCCTTGTAGAGCTGGTTCTTGGCCGCGTAGTCGGCGTAGGCGCCGATCTGCGCCATGTCCGGCGGGTCACCGGCGGCGACCATCTCCCTGACCTTGCGGTCGACGTCGTTCCAGGAGTAGACGCTGACGTCGATCTTGACGTCGGGGTGGTCGGCCTCGTACTCCTCGACGAGCTTGTCCCAGTACTTCTTCGAGCTGTTGGCCGCGCTGTCGCCGTAGTCGGCGGCGACGAGCTTGAGCGTCACGTCCGCCGAGCCGCCCGTGATGCCGCAGCCGCCGAGCACCGCCGTCATGCCCAGTGCGGACACCGCCGCGATCGTTCCTGCCATTCGCCGCCGCTGCACCGCTGTTCTTCCCCAACCCTGGCGTCGCCGCCTCTGAAAACTTTTCGATATTCGGAATAAGGTCTACACCACGCGAGTGGACTAGACCTCTCGCGGGTCAGCGGGTCACACTGTTTCCGTGAGACATGTCATCGCCCTCGACGTGGGCGGCACCGGAATGAAGGCCGCGCTGGCCGGGCCCGGGGGCGAGGTGCTGCACCGGGCCCGCCGGGCCACCGGACGCGCCCAGGGGCCGGACGCCGTCGTCGCGGGCATCCTCGACTTCGCCGCCGAGCTGCGCGCCTACGGCGCCGAGCACTTCGGCACGCTCGCGTCCGCCGCCGGCGTGGCCGTCCCCGGCATCGTCGACGAGGCGGAGGGCGTCGCCGTCTACGCGGCCAACCTCGGCTGGCGCGACGTCCCGCTGCGCGCCCTGCTGTCGGAGCGGCTCGGCGTTCCGGTCGCCCTCGGCCACGACGTGCGCACCGGCGGCCTCGCCGAGGGCCGGGTCGGAGCGGGCCGGGGAGCGGACCGGTTCCTGTTCGTGGCCCTGGGCACCGGCATCGCGGGCGCCATCGGCGTCGACGGCCGGGTCGAGGCGGGCGCGCACGGCTTCGCGGGCGAGATCGGCCACATCGTCGTACGCCCCGGCGGGTCCCCCTGCCCGTGCGGGCAGCACGGCTGCCTGGAGCGCTTCGCCTCGGCGGCGGCCGTGAGCGAGGCCTGGGCCGCGGCCTCCGGCGACCCGGCCGCGGACGCGGCGGACTGCGCGAAGGCGGTGGACTCCGAAGACCCGAAGGCCCGGGCGGTCTGGCAGCAGGCCGTGGACGCCCTGGCCGACGGACTGGTCACGGCCCTGACGTTGCTGGACCCCCGCACTTTGATCATCGGCGGCGGCTTGGCGGAGGCGGGGGAAACCCTGTTCACGCCGCTCAGGGAAGCGATCCGCGGCCGCATCACCTTCCAGAAACAGCCGACACTCGTCCCGGCGGCGCTGGGTGACAGCGCCGGTTGCCTGGGGGCGGGCCTGCTGGCCTGGGACCTTCTGGCATCGACCGACCGCATGGAGGTAACGCCCTGATGGCATCGCCGCAAGGGGCGCGGGGAACTGCGCGACCAGCCACGACGCACCCGCACCCCGCTACATCGGGGACCCCCACCGTGCTCACCGGCGCGACAGTGGTCCTCCCGACCGGAACCGTCGAAAACGGCCAGGTAGCCGTCGACGGCACCCGCATCACCCGGGTCACCCCGGAGAACGCCCAGGTCATCGACGTAACAGACCACTACGTGATCCCCGGCTTCGTCGACATCCACAACCACGGCGGCGGCGGAGCCTCCTTCACCTCCGGCTCGGTCGACGACATCCTCAAGGGCATCCACACCCACCGCCTGCACGGCACGACCACCCTGGTCGCCTCCACCGTCACCGGCGACATGGACTTCCTCACCCGGCGCGCCGGCCTGCTGAGCGAACTCGCCGAGCAGGGCGAGATCGCCGGCGTCCACTTCGAGGGCCCGTTCATCTCCCCCTGCCGCAAGGGCGCCCACTCCGAGGCCCTCCTGCGCGACCCCCACCCCACGGACGTCCGCAAGCTGATCGACGCGGCCCGGGGCCAGGCCAGGATGCTGACGCTGGCCACCGAACTCCCCGGCGGCCTGGACTCCGTACGCCTCCTCGCCGACCACGGCGTGATCGCGGCGATCGGCCACACGGACGCCACGTACGAACAGACGGTCGAGGCCATCGACGCGGGCGCCACCGTCGCCACCCACCTCTTCAACGCGATGCCCCCGCTCGGCCACCGCTCCCCCGGCCCGATCGCGGCCCTCCTGGAGGACGACCGGGTCACGGTCGAGCTGGTCAACGACGGCACGCACCTCCACCCCGCCGCGCTGCAGCTGGCGTTCCACCACGCGGGAGCGGACCGCGTGGCGTTCATCACGGACGCGATGGACGCGGCCGGTTTCGGCGACGGACGCTACTGGCTGGGCCCGCTGGAGGTGGAGGTCGCGGACGGCGTGGCCCGGCTCGTGGAGGACGGCACGATCGCCGGCTCGACCCTCACGCTGGACCGCGCCTTCCAGCGGGCGGTCACGGTCGACGGCCTGTCCGTCGAGGACGCGGTGACGGCCCTGTCCGCCACCCCCGCCCGGCTGCTCGGCATGGCCGACACGATCGGCTCACTGGAGCCCGGGAAGTACGCCGACCTGCTGATCCTGGACTCCGCGTACGAGGTGAAGGGCGTGATGCGCCGGGGTGAATGGGTGGTGGGTCCCCAACTGGGCTGATCCATCCCCCAGTCGAGAGACGGTGGCCGACCCCAGGAGTGGGCCGACCGCCGTCTCTTTGGCATGATCGGACTACCTGCACGTTCACGTCGGCAAGCACATCGGGGGAGGTCGACCCAGGTGATCCTCACGGTCACGCTGAACACCGCTCTCGACATCACCTACCGCATACGGTCCCTCAGGCCGCACGCCTCGCACCGCGTCTCCGAGGTGACGGAACGCCCGGGCGGCAAGGGCGTCAACGTGGCCCGGGTGCTCGCTGCCCTCGGGCACGAGGTGACGGTGACGGGCTTCACGGGCGGGGCGACGGGCCGGGTCGTGCAGGAGAAGCTCGCGGCGGTACCGGGCGTGCTGGACGCGCTGGTCCCCCTCTCGGGCGCGACCCGCCGCACGGTCGCCGTGGTCGACGAGCGCACCGGCGACACGACCCAGCTCAACGAACCCGGCCCCACGGTCACGCCCACCGAATGGTCGGCCTTCCAGGAGGCCTACGCGGACCTGCTGCACACCGCGTCGGCGGTGGCCCTGTGCGGCAGCCTGCCGCCGGGTGTCCCGGTGGGCGCGTACGCGGGCCTGATCCGCACGGCCCGCTCCTTCGGTCTCCCGGTCCTCCTGGACACCAGCGGCGAACCCCTGCGCCGGGGCGTCGCGGCCCGCCCCGACATCATCAAGCCGAACGCCGACGAACTGGCGGAACTGACCGGCTCCCACGAACCGCTGCGCGCCACTCAGGACGCCCGCCGCCGGGGCGCGGGCGCGGTGGTCGCGTCCCTCGGCCCGGGGGGCCTCCTCGCCGCCACCCGAGAGGGCCGCTGGCGAGCGACCCCACCGACCTCCATACGAGGCAACCCGACCGGCGCGGGCGACGCGGCGGTAGCGGGCCTCCTGTCGGGCTTGGTGGAACACCTCCCGTGGCCGGACCGATTGGCCCGGGCCATCGCTCTGTCGGCGGCGACGGTGCAGGCGCCGGTGGCGGGGGAGTTCGACCGGGGGACGTACGAGGAGTTGCTGGCGAGGGTGACGGTGACTGCCGAGGCCAGCGCTGCCTGAGGTCGGTCCAGCATCTGACGAAACACTCGCCCTGACCGGAACCCGATTGCCTTTCAGTCACATGATCGACATGATCATGAGCGACCAGATTTGACCATGTAGGGGGAACAACCTCATGCGCATGCGCCTGTTCGCGCTGCTCGGCGCCACTCTGATCGCCACTCTGCCGCTCACCACCCAGACCGCCTCCGCCGCGACCAGGTGCGCAAGCGGCAAGATCTGCACTTGGCAGAAGGCCGACTTCGGAGGAACGAAGCACACCTACGGCAAGGACAACGGGTGCTACCCGCGCAGCGGCCGCTCGGTGTCCAACCAGAGTGGCAAGCTCATCACCGTCTACAAGGACGCGTCGTGCTACGGCAGCCACTTCGACATCAAGCCGGGCCACTACTCGGACAAGACCCCGTGGCCGGTGAAGAGCATGGCCGTCTGGGGATGACGCCCGGCATGCTCCGCCCCGGTCAGTAGATCGCCACAAGGGGGATTTCGCACAGCGGGGGCCGTCCGCCACGGGTGGCCCCCAACCGCTCCGGCAGTGGGACCGTTGCCGGCTCTACTGGCCCTTCTCCGGGGCGATCCAGAGCTGGTCGAGAAGCGCATCGCACTGGTTGCCCTCGTTGCAGGCAATCTCGATCGTGTTGGTGCCCTTGGTCAGGTTGACGTTGGACCACGTCTCCTGCCAGCCCTTTTCCCAGTCGCCCTTGGGCAGTTTGCCGAAGTTCTCCATGTTGACGGGCCGGTCTTGAGCATCGCCGTTGACCACCAGCGTGGCGTTGGCGTCCACGCCGGGGATGGCGTAGCGCACATACAACCGGTAGATGTCGGCCTTCTTGATGCCATCGACCGTCCAGGTCACCTTGGCACCGACCTGGTTGAGGCCCGTCACGTAGACCCCGCCGCCGGCCTTCGCGCCCTTGATGTCGGACGCCGTCGTCATGCCGGGGCTGAGCCGCAGGGCCTTCGCGTCGGTCTTCGGGAGATCCTGCTTGGCCGCTCCGGCCTTGCTGGTCGAAGGGCTCGGCTTCGACTCCTCGGACTGGGTCGGGGTCGTGCCCGTCTTGTCGGACGCGTCGTCCTTGTCCTTGTCGCCGCCCAGCATGGCCACGCCGATGCCGATGACGGCCGCGGCGACCACCGCGATCGCGCCGATCAGCAGACCCTTGGTGTTGGGGCCGCGGCCACCCCGGCCGCCGCCGCCCGCCGGGGTCGCGTGGTGCGCGGTCTGCGCACCGCCCGGCAGCGTCTCCGGCGCCGCGTAGTGCGCGTTCTGCTGGCTGTAGGAGCCCTGCTGCTGCGGGACCTGGCCGTACGGCGCGGTCTGCGCGTTCTGCGGCTGCTGGCCGTACTGGCGCGTGCCGACCGCGCGCACCCGGTTGACCGAGTTCGGGTAGCCGTAGCCCCCGGACGGCGGCTGGGCCCCGTTGGCCTGCCCGTCGGCGTAGAGATAGCCGAACGGGTCGTCGTCCTCGGGCGTGCTCGCGCCGTTGTTGCCGGGCGTCATCCCTTGGTCTCCTCAGTCAGGTGCGGTGCATGCGGTACACGGGTGAGTAAGCGAGCCTACCCGCTCCCAGAGACCCAAACGGGTGACTCAGACCGCATCAACTCGCTGACCAGGGCTTCACCCGGCGCGTCTGTGTTGTTTGGGACGAGATCGTTTCTCGACGTACATCCGCTCGTCAGCGGATTTCAACACTTCGTCCGCCGTCATTCCACAGTGTGCCCATCCGATGCCGAAGCTGGCGCCCACCCGGACGGCCCGCCCCTCGGCACGGATGGGCTGGATGATCTCGTTGCGGAGCCGGACCGCGAGGTCCTGCGCGTCGGCGCGGCCGAGCCCGTCGGCCAGGATGACGAATTCGTCACCCCCGAGCCGCGCGACCGTGTCCCCGTCACGGACGCCGTTGCTCAGCCGCCGGGCGACCTCGATGAGAACCGCGTCACCCGCGTTGTGCCCGAACCGGTCGTTGATCGACTTGAAGCCGTCGAGGTCGCAGAAGAGCACCGCGAGCCCCTTGGTGCCGTCGTCGTGGTCCCCGTCCGGGGCGACGGTGTGCACGTGGTGGTCGTAGGCGTCGTACGGCTCGGCGCCCTGCCGGAAGTCGAAGCCGGGCCCGACCACGTCGAAGGCCGGATGGCCGTAGGCCGCGTCGACGGACTCCGCGGCGGTGAGCGGTGATGACGCGCGTTGACAGAGCCGGGCGGACAGCCGGGAGCGCAGCTCCGCGGAGTTCGGCAGGCCGGTGAGCGAGTCGTGCGAGGCGCGGTGGGCGAGCTGGAGCTCGCGGCGCTTGCGCTCCTCGATGTCCTCGACGTGGGTGAGGAGGAAGCGGGGCCCGTCGGCGGCGTCCGCGACCACGCTGTTGCGCAGGCTGACCCAGACGTACGTGCCGTCGCGGCGGCCGAGGCGGAGCTCAGCGCGCCCGCCCTCCGCCGAGGTGCGCAGCAGGGTGCCTATGTCCTCGGGGTGGACCAGGTCGGAGAACGAGTAGCGGCGCATCGCGGAGGCGGGGCGGCCCAGCAGCCGGCACAGCGCGTCGTTGGTGCGCAGGATCCGGCCGTGCTGGTCGCCGCCCATCTCGGCGATGGCCATGCCGGACGGTGCGTACTCGAAGGCCTGCCTGAAGCTTTCCTCGCTCGCCCGCAGGGCCTGCTGCTCGCGCTCCAGCCGGACCAGGGCGCGCTGCATGTTGGCGCGCAGCCGGGCGTTGCTGATGGCGATGGCGGCCTGGAAGGCGTACATCTGGAGCGCCTCGCGGCCCCAGGCCCCGGGCCGGCGGCCGTTGCGCGGCCGGTCCACGGACAGCACGCCGACCAGCTCGCCGCACGCCCCGCTGCCCTGCGGGCCCGGCGCGTACATGGGGGCGAAGAGCCGGTCGGCCGGGTGCCACTCGTCCTCGAAGCGGGGGGCGGGGCCGTCGGTGTACCACTGCGGGACGTCGTCGTCGTCGAGGACCCAGCCCTCGGTGTGCGGTATGAACACCAGGTCGCCCCAGTGCTCACCCATGCCGAGGCGGCGTTCCCAGGAGTCGCGCGAGCCGACCCGGCCGGTGATGAGGGCCTCGGCGGCGGGGTTCCCGGCGAAGGCGGCGACGACGAGGTCGCCGTCCGGCCGTACGAGGTTCACGCACGCCAGCTCGTACCCGAGGGCCGCCACGACGCCCTCCGCGACGGTCTGCAGGGTGTCCGCCAGGCTGCGGGCCGTGTTCATGTCGGCCATGACCTGGTGCAGTTGTCGCAGGGACGCAAGACGGACGTAGGGTTCCGACTCGGTCTCCATGCTCGCCCTCCCCCCGAGTACTCGCAGCGATTCAAGGGTCTCGTCGGCGTATCGTCCTGGCAGCTTCCCAGCCACTGAATCACAGCGCGCTGCTCACTCGGTACACAGGGTCAACAATTCCTGCCCCTTGTGACTCAAGTCACAGGCAAACCTGAACAATTGAGTGGAGTTTCTGCGTTCTTCACGGGCGGCTACCGAACGCAAACTTTGTCAGGTTGCGCACATGTTTTTCCTTCCTGCTCTTTCACCCTGCTCATCCGCCCTGCTCATCCGCGGGCCGCAGGTCCGTCGGGAGTCCTAGGACCGTGATCGGGCGGGAGTCCGATGCGGGGCGTGCGGGGCGGAGATTAGCGTTTCCGGCGTGTCGAACACTCCCGCCGCCCCGTCCGCGATCATTCCGTCGCCCGCCTCCGGGCATGCTGAGGGGGTGAGCAACGACGAGTTCCGCGCCGCCATGTCCCGGCTGGCCTCGGGTGTGGTCCTGGTGACCGCGCAGGAGCCCTCGCTCGACCCGGACGACCCCTCGGCGCCGGATGTCGAGGACGTGGGCATGACGGCCACGGCCTTCATGTCGGTGTCCCTGGACCCGCCCCTGGTGCTGGTGAGCCTGCGCGAGGGCTCCCGCATGGACGAGCTGCTGGAGGAGCAGGAGCTGTGGGCGGTCTCGGTCCTGTCCGAGAGCCAGCGGCACATCGCGGGCCGTTTCGCGATGAAGGGCCGCCTCAGCGACCGGCTGCTGTTCGCCGACATCCCGTACACCCGGGGCGAGTACACCGACGCCCCGCTGGTCGGCGGCGCCCTGGCCGTCCTGGAGTGCCGCACCGAGCAGCGCGTCCTGGCGGGCGACCACACGCTGGTCATCGGCCGCGTCCTGACGGCGCGGGTGCCGAGCGCGGAGGGCGGGCCGCTGACGTACTTCCGGGGCCGGTACCGGCAGTTGGGCTGAGGAAACCCGCTGGCCCGGCCGCCTACGGCCTGCCTAGGGTGCGCGCATGACCACGACCGGCCCGCGCCTCGAAGAGATCACCCCCGCGAACCTCGACGCCGCCCTCGGCATCCGCGTCCGCCCCGGCCAGGAGCACGCGGTCGCCCCGGTCGTGAAGTCCCTCGCCGAGGCCTACGTCCATCCCGGCATCGCCTGGCCCCGCCTGATCGTCGACGGCGACCGCCCGGTCGGCTTCCTGATGGCCTGCCTCGGCATCGACTGGTACGGGGACGGCAGCGAGATCCGCTCGGGCCTGTGGCGGCTGAACATCGCGGCCGCTGAGCAGGGCAGGGGGTACGGCCGGTTCGCCGTCGAATCCGTCGCCGCCGAGCTGCGCCGCCGCGGCACCGAGAAGTTCTACGTGACCTGGCACCCCGGCCCGGACGGCCCCGAGGACTTCTACCTGGGCCTCGGCTTCCGCCCGGACGGCGAGAACAGCGGGGGCCAGACGGTGGGAGTGCTTGAGCTGGCCTAGCTCCAGTTCTGCCCGTTGCGCCCCCGCTTCGTCTCCGAGCGCTGCTTCTTCTCCCGCAGCCGGCGTTCGTTGATGCCCCGGGGGATCCGGGTGGGCTTGCGGGGCCGGGGCGGGGGTGCGGTGGCCTCGGCCAGGAGCGCGGTGAGGCGTACGGCCGCGGCCTCGCGGTTGCGCCACTGGGAGCGGTGTTCGGAGGACCGTACGGTGACGACTCCGTCGACCAGGCGCCCGGCCAGCCGCTCCAGCGCCCGCTGCTTCCACACCGCGGGCAACGCCTCGGTCTTCGCCAGGTCGAAGCTCAGCTCGACCTTGGAGTCGCTGGTGTTGACGTGCTGCCCGCCCGGGCCCGACGACCGCGAGAAACGCCACATGAGCTCGGCCTCGGGCAGGGAGACGGAACCGCGGATGACATGGGGACCGGACATGCCGTCCATGTTCCCGCTCCTGTCCCGTCCACGTCACCCGAATAATCGCGAGTAAAGAAAGTAAAGGAGCTGGAACCTCGCGTACCCCTCTCCACGTTCATGGGGGTAGCTGTAGCTTCGATGCCGCAGTGTCTTTGCCGCACGTAAACGAGGGAAGGGACTCCCAACAATGGCTGTAAGCCTGTCCAAGGGTGGCAACGTCTCGCTCACCAAGGAGGCTCCGGGCCTGACCGCCGTCACCGTGGGCCTCGGCTGGGACGTCCGCACCACCACCGGCACGGACTTCGACCTCGACGCCTCCGCGATCGCGGTCAACACGCAGGGCAAGGTCTACTCGGACGCCCACTTCGTCTTCTTCAACAACAAGGAGACGCCGGACAGCACGATCGTCCACACCGGTGACAACCGCACGGGTGAAGGCGCCGGCGACGACGAGGCGATCAACGTCAACCTCGCCGGCCTCCCGGCCGACATCGAGAAGATCGTCTTCCCGGTCTCGATCTACGACGCGGAGAACCGCTCGCAGAACTTCGGCCAGGTCCGCAACGCCTACATCCGCATCGTCAACCAGGCCGGCGGCGCGGAGATCGCCCGCTACGACCTGTCGGAGGACGCGGCCACGGAGACGGCCATGGTCTTCGGCGAGCTCTACCGCAACGGCGCGGAGTGGAAGTTCCGCGCGGTCGGCCAGGGCTACGCCTCGGGCCTGGTCGGCATCGCCCAGGACTTCGGCGTGAACGTCTGACGGACGCCTGAGCGTTTCGCGGGGAAGCCCCCCGGGCCGGTGACCGGCCCGGGGGGCTTCGCCTCAGGGGGCGCGGGGAACTGCGCCTCCCGGGGGCTTCGCCCTCAGGGGCGCGGGGCTGTGCCGCATCGGCGGCTCCGCCGCGGGGCGCGACATGCCGCGCCCGACCCGCACCGGGCAGGACGCCCGACCCCGCTACGACGCCCGCCCGCAGCTCCGGCCGTCTGACCGGCATCGCCGTCACCCTCGCCCACCACCCCGACCCCGCCGATCCGGACCCCTGGATCGGCCTGCTGATGGTCGACGCGAAGCTGCACGGCCAGGGCCACGGCAGCCGCCTGGCCGCCCTCCTGGAGGACCGCTTCCGCGCGGCCGGCCGCACCGCCGCCCGGCTGGCCCTCCTGGCGAACAACCACAAGGCCATGGCCTTCTGGACCGCCCTGGGCTACGAGGTGCTCGACCACCGTGAGAACCGGGGCATGGGGCACCCCTGCACCGTCCTGCGCAAGGAACCGGCCACGCCGTGAGGCCTCAGGGCCGCTCCGGCTTGCCCTCCCCGTACAGCCAGTCCTCCCAGACCCCCTCCAAGTCCGCCCCGGGAGCCCGCTTCTCGGCGTAGGCCGTGAAGTCGGCGGTGTCGGCGTTGCCGTACCGGTACTCGGCCGCCCACCCCCTGATGATCGAGAAGAACCGGTCGTCCCCGACCACCTGCCGCACCTTCTGCAGCACCATCGCCCCCCGGAAGTACACCGGCGGGTCGGAGATCCGCGCGGCGCTCGGCGGGTCGGCCGGCGGAAACGCCCAGATCTCCTCCCCGTCCTCCTCCGTGCCGAAGTGCTCACCGGAGTACAGCGCGTCGAACGTCTCCTGCGCGCTGTCCCCGCCGTGGTCCTCCTCCCACAGCCACTCCGCGTACGTCGCGAAGCCCTCGTTGAGCCACATGTCCCGCCAGCTCTCCGGCGAGACCGAGTCGCCGTACCACTGGTGGGCGAGCTCGTGGACGAGGAGCGTGATGTCGGGCGCCCCCGGGAACACCGGCCGGCTCTGGGTCTCCAGCGCGTAGCCGACGGACGCGGCGCTGTCGACGATGGCGCCCGTGGAGGAGAAGGGGTACGGCCCGAAACGCCGCTCGGCCCACCGCAGCACCTCGGGCAGCCGCCCGAGCACGGGCCGGCTCGCCGCCGCCTCGGCCGGGTCGACGGCCGTGTAGACGGGCAGGTCCCCGGCTCTGGAGCGGCTGATGTCGAAGCGGCCGATCGCGAGGGTGGCGAGGTAGCTCGCCATCGGCTCCCCGCTGTGCCACACGAACGTCGTACGGCCCCGCGCGGTCCGCTCGCTGCGCAACTCCCCGTTGGACACGGCCCGCAGCCCCTCCGGCACGGTCACCGTGAGGTCGTACGACGCCTTGTCGGAAGGGTGGTGGTTGCCGGGGAACCACGCCATCGACCCCGTCGGCTCGCCCAGCGCGAGCGCCCCGTCCGTGGTGCGCAGCCAGCCCTCCTGGGAGCCGTCCGGGTCCGTGACGGTCTCGGGTGCGCCCGCGTAGCGGACCGTCACGCTGAACGTCGCGTCCCGGCCGAGATCCTCCCGCGGGCGGACGGTGAGCTCCTGCCCGGCGCGGTTCCAGCGGGCCGTCTCGCCGTCGACGGTGATCTCCTCGACCTCCATGCCGAGCAGGTCGAGGTTGACGGCGGAGAGGTCCTTGGTCGCGCGGGCGGTGAGGGTGGCCGTGCCGGTGAGGTGGTGGTCGGCGGGGTCGTAGGCGAGGCGCAGTCCGTAGTGGGAGACGTCGTAGCCGCCGTTGCCGGCCTTCGGGAAATAGGGGTCACGGACGCCGGAGCCGCCCGGAGTGCCGTGCACTCCACCGCCGCACGCGGTGAGGACGAGAGCGGAGGCGAGCAGAGCGGAGACGGGCAGCGCGGGGGCGGGCGGGGTGGCTGCGGACAGGGTGGGGACAAGACGCACAGAACGGGCCACGGTCGCGATCCTACGGGCGCGTGACACCATCACCTCCGTGCTCGACATCGGCTACGCCCTCTCCAACCGCTTCCCCGACCCGCCGCAGACCGACTACCGCCGCGCGGACGTCCGGACGCTGCGGCACGACCTGTTCTGCGGGGACGTCTACCTGGCGGACACCAAGACGGATCACGAGGTGTCCACAGCCTGGGGATGGGTGCCGGTGCTCGACTTCGCGTGGGCGCTGTGCGACATCGTGGAGCGGATCGACCGGGACCCGGCGGGCTCGCGGGCCTCCCGGCCGCAGCGGGCGGAACTGGACTTCACCGAGTCGACGGACCGGATGCTGTTCGAGCGCCGCTTCGGCTGGGTGGACATCGAGGCCGACTGGATGCGCGCGGAGGAGCCCGCACTCACCGTCTCCCACAGCGAACTGCGCCGCGAGGCACGGGACTTCCTGCACGACCTGATCGCCGACCTCACGGACCTGCACGACGACCTCGCGGAGAACCCGGCGATCTGGACCCTCCAGGCCCGCTTCCCCCGCGTGCCGTGAACACCCCCTGAATGCCCCCTGAGCGCCCCCTGAACGCCGCTCTGGTCAGCCCTCCACGCGGATCCCCCACTGTGCGGCCAGCACGGGCGCCAGGTCCAGCAGCTGCGCCGTGCTGATCACCGCCCCCGACAGGCGGTCCAGCCCGCCGCTGATCTCCAGGGAAGCGGCGCCGCGCAGGTCGACGTCCGTGAGGGTCGCCGCGTGGAAGTCGGCGCCCTTCAGTGCGCAGTCCACGAACTCCACGCGCTCCAGGCGGGCACCGCCGAAGTCCGGCTCGACCAGGACGCAGCCCTCGAAGACGACGTCTCTGAGGCGGGCCGTGCGCAGGTTCAGATAGTCGATCTTGCCGCCGCGGATCAGCACCCGCTCCAGCACCGCCCCGTGCAGCTGCGGTCCGCCGAGCCGGGCATCGGTCAGCTCCACGTCGCGCAGGGTCGCCTCCGCGAGGTCGGTGCCGACGCCGCGGACGCCGGTGAAGGCGGAGTCCAGGACGCGGGCGTGCCGCAGCCGGGTCTCGTCCAGCGCGCAGCCCGTCAGGGCGCAGTCCATGAAACGGGCGCCCGATCCGTCCTGCCCGGTGAAGTCGGCCTCCCGGAAGTCCAGCCCGTCGTAGTCCCCGTCCGGCTCCAGCTCGCCGCCCTCGAACGGCTCCAGCACCGGCAGCCGCACCTCCGGTCGCCGCGCGCCCTTCACACCCGTACCGCCCGCCGCTCTCCTCGCCATGCGCCCATGCTGCACCCCACCACTGACAACCGACTGCGACCTGCCCCTGACCTGCACGGACACCGGTGATGTCACATTCCGGCGCCCTCGATCGGTCGTACGGGCAGAAGGCGGCCCCGACCCGAGGGAGAACCACAGTCATGCACCGCATCACCGTCATCGGCGGCGGCTTCGCCGGACTGACCGCGGCCATCACCGCTGCCGAGGCGGGCGCCAGGGTCACCATCCACGAGGCCCATCACACGCTCGGCGGCCGGGCACGCACCGCCGAAGGCCCGTACCGCACCAACGAGGGCCCGCACGCCCTCTACAACGGTGGCCCGCACTGGGCCTGGCTCAGGCAGCGCGACCTCATCGGGCCGCTCGCCCCGCTGCCGCCCCTGGAAGCGGCCCGGCTCCGGCTGCGGCACCAGGGCGTGCTGCGCCGCACCCCGCCCTTCGCGATGCTGAAGCTGCTGCGCCGGACGGGCCGGCAGGCACCCGTCGACGCCGATTTCCTGACCTGGGCGACGGGCATCGCGGGCGAGGAGGGGGCCCGGGCCGCCGCCCACTACTCGGCGGTCGCCCTGTTCCACCACGATCCCGGGTCGCTGTCGGCCGCGTTCGTGCAGGAACGGCTGCGCCGCGCCACCAAGCTGCCGCCCGAGGCGCACTATCCGCGCGGCGGCTGGGCGAGCCTCATCGACCGGATGGCCGCCCGCGCCTGGAACCTTGGCGTTCGGATGGAGACGTTGTCCCGCGTCGACACGCTTCCCACCGACACGCCGGTCGTCGTCGCCACCTCCCTCGACGCCGCCCGCCGCCTGCTCGGAGACGACTCCCTGACCTGGCCGAGCGGCCGTACCGCCCTGGTCGACCTGGCCGTACGCACCCGGCGCGGCGACGCCTTCGCGGTCTCCGACCTGGACGCGCCCGGCTGGCTCGAACGGTTCACCGCCCAGGACCGCGGTCTCGCTCCGGCCGGCGAGCAGCTGATCCAGGGCCAGATCCCCATCGCCCCGCACGAGTCGAAGGCCGACGGCACCGCCCGCGCCGAGCAGCTGCTGGACCTGGGCTTCCCGGGCTGGCGCGAACGGCTCACCTGGCGGCGCGAGGCGGTGGCGAACGGCCGTACGGGCGCGGTCGATCCGCCCGGCACCAGCTGGCGCGACCGGCCGGCCGTGGACCGGGGCGACGGGGTCTACCTGGCCGGTGACCAGGTCGCGGCCCCCGGTGTGCTGTCGGAGGTGTCCTTCAACAGCGCCCTGACGGCGGTCTCGCTGGCCCTCGGCCGGCACGAGCTTGACCTCAAGCAAGCTTGAGGTTCAAGACTGGTCGCACCGAACGTTCCTCCAGAGGAGTCGCCATGCACGCCATCCGCCTGCACGCCTTCGGCCCGGCCGAGAACCTCGGCTACGAGCGGGTCGAGGACCCCCTGCCGGGCCCGGGGCAAGTCCGTGTCGCCGTACGCGCGGCGGGCGTCCACCTCCTGGACGCCGCCCTGCGCGAGGGCATGCGGGGCGGCCCGGCGGCCGAGCCGACGCCGCTGCCGACCATCCCCGGCCGTGAGGTCGCCGGTGTCGTCGAGTCCCTGGGCGAGGGTGTGGCCGAGGTGTGGCGCGGCAAGCAGGTCGTCGCCCACCTCGGCTTCGTCCCGGGCGGCTACGCCGAACTGGCCGTCACCGAGGTCGAGCGCCTGCACGAGATCCCCGGGAACCTGGACTTCGCCGAGGCCGTCGCCATGATCGGCACGGGCCGTACGGCGATGGGGATCCTCCAGTTCGCCGACCTCGGCCCCGACTCCGTGGTCGTCGTCCCGGCCGCCGCCGGAGGCCTCGGCACCCTCCTCGTGCAGTACGCCAAGAACGCCGGGGCGACCGTCGTGGGCCTCGCGGGCGGGCCGGACAAGACCGCCCGGGTGCAGGCGGGCGGCGCCGACCTCGCCGTCGACTACAAGGACCCCGCCTGGCCCGCGAAGGTCCGCGCGCACCTCGGCGGCCGGACCGCGACCGTCGTCTTCGACGGCGTCGGCGGCGACATCGCCCGCGAGGCCGTCGCCCTCCTCGGCCCGGGCGGCAAGCACATCGTCTTCGGCTGGTCCGGCGCGGGCATCCAGGGCGGCGGCCCCCACCTCGTCGACGGCGTCTCCGAGGAGGTCCTCGGCCCGGTGATGCTGGGGAAGGCCGGCGGACCCGACCCCGTCCGCACCCTGGAACTGCGCGCCCTCGCCGAGGCCGCATCCGGCCGGCTCACCCCGGCCGTACAGCGCTTCCCGCTGAGCGAGGCAGCCGCGGCGCACCGGGCGCTGGAGACCCGGGCCACGACCGGAAAGGTGGTTCTGGAGCCCTGACCGGCGGCCAGGCAGGCACGAGGAAGCCCCCGGCGAATTCGCATGCCGGCCCCCGGCGCGCGCCGCTACCGTGCCGGGGTGATCGACATTCCCCGGGAACTGGCGGCATCACAGGAGAAGTTCAACGGAGAGGCGGGCCGCGCCTTCATCGCCGGACTACCGGAGCAGTCGGCCCGCTTCCTCGACCACTGGGACCTCAGACCCGACGGACCACCCATGCACGGCGTCTCCGCCCTGGTCCTCCCGGTCGTCCGCGCCGACGGCACCCCCGTGGTCCTCAAGCTCCAGATCCTCGACGAGGAGAGCGCGGGCGAACCGGTCGCGCTGCGCGCCTGGAACGGTGACGGAGCCGTCCGTCTCCTCGACCACGACGAGCCCACCGGCACGATGCTGCTGGAGCGCCTCGACGAGACCCGCATGCTGTCCCACGTGCCGGACGCCCACGCGGCCGTGGTCACCATCGCCGAGCTCCTGGCCCACCTCACGTCCTTCCCGTCCCCGCCCGGCATGCGCCGCCTCGGTGACATCGCCCGCGGCATGCTCGACCGGACCCCCTGGGCCCTGGCCCGCATCCCCGACCCCGCGGTCCGCCGCCTCGTCGCCGACTGCGCGGCAGCCGTACGCGAGGTCGTGGACGAACCCGGCGACCGCCTCCTCCACTGGGACCTGCACGACGAGAACGTCCTCGCCTCCGACCGCACCCCCTGGCTCGCGATCGACCCCAAGCCCCTCGCCGGTGACCCCGGCTTCGAACTGTGGCCCGCCCTCGACAACCGCTACGACCCCGACGACATCCTCTGGCGCTTCGACGCCATGACCGACATCCTCGCCCTGGACCGCCCCCGGGCTCACGCCTGGACCCTCGCCCGCCTCCTCCAGAACGCCCTGTGGGACATCGAGGAGGACCGCCCCGTCGACGACGCCCAGCTGGAGATCGCCCGGCGGCTGCGCGGCCGCGGCCTCTGACGCGGGCGGGGAAGCGAACAGCCCGGGCCGCGGTACCCCCCCGTCGTACCGCGGCCCGGTGCCGTCCGTCAGAAGCAGGGGCGGGACACGTTGCCCACCTCGTTGCCCTTGAGCAGGCCGCCCCAGATGTAGTTGCCGTCCGACAGCAGCACCCACTTGTCGTGGCTGATGCCGTTGGCGGTGACAGGACCGCCCACGAGCCAGCATTCGGCGCTGAGGCTCTGGTTCGGTGCGACGGTGTAGGCGATTCGGTAGCCCACCGCCGGCCCGACCCGCACGTTGCCGTTGATCCAGGTGACGACCGTCTGGCTGGCACGCACGGTCGCGGCGGCCCGCTCGGTCTGCTGGCCCGGCGCGGCGACCGCCGGAGCCGCCGCACCCGCCCCGACGAGGATCGCCGCGGCAGCCGCCGTCATGAGCTTGATCCTCGAACGTGAAGTGAAACGCTGCATCGTCGTCTGTCTCCTTTGATCACGCGCACAACTCGCTGCCTGTGCTTCCATGTACGCCACCTGTACGCACGGCACGGCAGCCGGGTTGCAGCGGATACGAATTCTTTTCCCGGACTTCCGGGCGAGGACCACACGGGGGCGCAACGGGGCATGACGGAGGAGGAGTTCGACATCTTCTACGCCTCAGCCTTCCCGCGGCTGGTCGGGCGGGTCTACGCCGTGACGGGGGATCTGGCAGAGGCGCAGGACGTCGTCCAGGAAGCGTTCGTGCGCGCCTGGGACCGGCGGCGCGAGATGCTGACGGACGAGGCACCGGAGGCGTGGGTGCGTACGGTCGCGGTACGGCTCGCGGTCAGCCGCTGGCGCCGTGCCCGGCGCTGGCTGGAGCTGATGCGCCACCACGCGGCCCCCGAGCATGTCCCGGGACCGGGCCCGGAGCACACCGCGCTGGTCCAGGCCCTGCGCAGGCTGCCGCAGGCACAGCGCACCGCGATCGTCCTGCACCACTTGTGCGACCTGAGTGTGGAACAGGTGGCTGCCGAGACCGGCGCGGCCGTGGGAACGGTGAAGGCCCGCTTGTCACGCGGCAGGGCCGCGCTCGCCGTGCATCTCGACCCCGAGCGCAGCAGCGGTGAGAAGGAGGGCGACCGTGTCCGATGACCTCACCGACCTGCTGCACGAGGTCGCCGACCGGAATCGGGTCGCCCCGTCGGTGCCGGCGCAGGAGATCAGGCGGCTGGCCGAGCGCCGTGGGCGCCGGCGCCGTGCGGCGTACGCGAGCGGGGCCGCCGCCGTCGCACTGGCTCTCGCCGGTGGTCTGGCGGTGGCGTTCACCGGTCACGACGGTGCCCGCCCCGCACCACCCGCCGCTGCGAGCGCCAG
Source organism: Streptomyces qaidamensis (assembly GCF_001611795.1). NCBI lineage: Bacteria > Bacillati > Actinomycetota > Actinomycetes > Kitasatosporales > Streptomycetaceae > Streptomyces > Streptomyces qaidamensis. The sequence goes on from NZ_CP015098.1 coordinate 4,152,423, forward strand.
CGCGCCGCCACGGCCGTCACCGCCGCAGCAGCAGGCCACGGCGACGGTCGACCTCACGCAGCACGAACTCGTTCTGGCCGGGCGCCGGTTGCCCGTGTCCGGCGGCACCGCACAGCATCCGACGCCGACCGGCCGGATGACCGTCGTCGCCAAGTACCCAGAACGGCGCTTGCCGGGCGCGACCGTCGGGCTGGGCGAGGAGTACGACGTCGCCATGCGCTGGGTGGTCGAGCTGCGGGCCGCCGACGGCACGATCAACTACCTCGTCGCCCTGGCCTACAACGAGCAGGCCCCCGGCGAACGCGACGTCACACACGGCTGGATCGGACTGCGCTCGGCGGACGCGAAGTGGTGCTACGAGCTGCTGCAGCCGGGCGACATCGTCCGCATCGACCGCACAGGCCCGGCCCCGGGCTGAGGCCGAACACGTTCAGGCTCGGGGGCGGTTCCGGGGGAGGACGGTCATCCGCAGGGCGCGCGGCCGTACGGTGAGCCGGGCGACCTGGCGGACGGTCCGGCCCTCGGCGAGTTCCAGCCGTACCGAACGCAGCATCGTCGCGATCGCCGTGACCATCTCGGTGCGCGCCAAGCGGTCCCCCATGCACTTGTGCTTGCCGTCCCCGAAGGGCAGGAACGCGCCTGGCGGGGGCTCCTGCGTGGCGTCGTTCCACCGGTCCGGGTCGAAGGTGAGCGGATCGGGGAAACGCTCGGGGTCGCGGTGCAGAGCGTGCTGACAGTAGGCAAGTTCGGTGCCGGCGGGCAGCGTCCACTCGCCGAGACGGGTCTCCTCGGTGGTACGGCGTGTGACCAACCAGCCGGGGTGGTGCAGCCGCAGGGTCTCGGTGATCACCCGATTCACGTACGGCAGCCGGGCCACGTCGTCGAGGGCGACGGGCCGCTCGCCGAGGACCTCGTCCAGCTCGGCCAGGACCCGGGCCTCGATGCCGGGGTGGCGGGCGAGTTCGTACAGGGCCCAGGACAGAACCGACGCGGTGGTCTCGGTGCCCGCCACGGCCAGGGTGAGGATCTCGGAGGCGATCTGATGCCCGGTCAACGGCTCGCCGGTCTCCTCGTCGACGGCGCGCAGCAACATGGAGAGCATGTCTCCGGTGTCGTGCCCGGAGGCCTGCAACTCCTCGACGGCGGTGTTGACGGTGGCGCGTACGCCGGCCCGGGCCCGGTCGAAACGGCGGTTGAAAGGCAACGGCAGGCGCTCGGCCCAGTCGGGCAGCATCAGGCGCACACCGACGCCGTTCATCACCACCGACAGGTCGCTGCGCAGCCGGCGGAAGACGGCGTCGTCGAGGCTGCCGGAGAACACCGTCTTGGCCAGCATGTCGAGGCTGAGTCCGACCATCGCCTCGCGTACGTCGAGGGGCCGCCCGGGTTCCCAGCCGGCGACCGTGGCCGTGACCTCGGTACGCATGATGTCGACGTACCGGCTGATCTCGGTGTGGGCGAACGCCGGTTGCAGCTGGCGGCGTTTGCGTACGTGAGGCCGGCCGGTGGCGGTGACGACGCTGTCGCCCAGCAGCTGGCCCAGCTTGTCGTAGAGCCGGCCCTTGTCGAGCGTGGGTGCCAGGGCCTTGAGCATCTGGTGGATCAGGGCCGGGTCCTGGACCACGACGGTGCGCGTTCCGGGTTGCAGGACGATCTCGACCATCGGTTCCCGTGTGTCACGCAGCGAGTCGATGAAGCCGAGGTTGTCGCGCATTCTCAGAGCGTGGCCGATGAACGGAAGCGATCCGGCAGCCCGAGGTATGGGGAGAGACGCAGCGGACGTCACGGAACTCCCTTCACGGCAATCATGGGCGCCCCTATGGCTTCCCTGACCCTTCCCCGGCGCAATCCTGTCATGAACGTGTCCTGTGCCACGTGGGACGAGCCGGCTGGAGGAGGAGTGCGGCGACTTCCGAGACCAGAACTGAGGCCGCCGACGATCGCGCGGCCCGCACCCGGCGCCGCCGCCGGGTCCGCTGACGACGAAACCCCAGGTCAGACCACATCCGACCTGGGGTTCAGTGGAGCCCCCTGTCGGATTCGAACCGACGACCTACGCATTACAAGTGCGTTGCTCTGGCCAGCTGAGCTAAGGAGGCGGGTGCCGTGCGCCGGGTTGTCGTGCGCGAGGGCGGCACCACTGTACACAGAGCCCGTTACGCCGAGCCACGAAGTTCCGTCCGGGCCGGGGTCACGGCGTCTCGTACTCGAAGTGGTACGCCACAGCCGTCTCACCGTGCCGAGCGGTGAAGCGGCCCTTTCACTTCGAAGGGCGGGATCTGGTACCTGGTCGCCCTCGCGGAGGAGGCCGTACGGACCTACCGGGTGTCGCGCCTGCTGTCCGTGGAGGAGACGGGGGCCGTCGCCGCGGGAGGCCTGCTCCGGTTCGGCACGGAGGCGGAGGTGCTCGGCTCTCCCGGGCTCCGGCAGGCCGTGGCCCGGGCGGTGACGGCGCCGGCCGACCGGTACGGGCAGCCGTGAAAGAGCCCGCACTGCCGTGAGCGGGCCCGGCCGGTCGTGAACAGGCCCGTTCAGCCGTGACGTGTCGCTTCGAAAATTTCCGCGAAGTTCACAGGCCCGGAACTACTGACAGACGTGTGAACGCCAGGTACCGTCCTGAGCCAGTTCACACGCGTGGACTACACCACAACGGAACACCCGTCGTGGCACCACCTTCCTACTCGGATCGTCCGGCACGTTCCTGCCGGTAGAAGGGGTTCATTCACCATGGCCACTGTCTCGTTCGACAAGGCGACCCGGATCTACCCGGGTTCCACCAAGCCCGCCGTCGACGCGCTGGAGATCGACATCGAGGACGGCGAGTTCCTCGTCCTCGTCGGCCCTTCCGGCTGCGGCAAGTCCACCTCGCTCCGCATGCTCGCGGGGCTCGAGGACGTCAACGGCGGAGCCATCCGCATCGGTGACCGCGACGTCACGCACCTGCCGCCCAAGGACCGGGACATCGCCATGGTGTTCCAGAACTACGCGCTCTACCCGCACATGACCGTCGCCGACAACATGGGCTTCGCGCTCAAGATCGCCGGCGTCAACAAGGCGGAGATCCGGCAGAAGGTCGAGGAGGCCGCGAAGATCCTCGACCTCACCGAGTACCTGGACCGCAAGCCGAAGGCCCTCTCCGGCGGTCAGCGCCAGCGCGTCGCCATGGGCCGCGCCATCGTGCGTGAGCCCCAGGTGTTCCTCATGGACGAGCCGCTGTCCAACCTGGACGCCAAGCTCCGTGTGTCCACGCGTACGCAGATCGCCTCGCTCCAGCGCCGCCTGGGCATCACCACCGTCTACGTCACCCACGACCAGGTCGAGGCCATGACGATGGGCGACCGCGTGGCGGTCCTCAAGGACGGTCTGCTCCAGCAGATCGACACCCCGCGCAACATGTACGACAAGCCCGCCAACCTCTTCGTCGCCGGCTTCATCGGCTCCCCGGCGATGAACCTCGTCGAGGTGCCGATCACCGACGGCGGCGTGAAGTTCGGCAAGTCGGTCGTGCCGGTGCAGCGTGACGCGATCGCCGCCGCCACCGACAAGACCGTCACCGTGGGCGTGCGCCCCGAGCACTTCGAGGTGGCCGGCGCGGACGCCGAGCTGGGCCTCGCGGTCACGGTGAACGTCGTCGAGGAGCTCGGCGCCGACGCGTACGTCTACGGCACCGCCAAGGTCGGCGACGACTCCAAGGACCTCGTCGTCCGCGTCAGCGGCCGTGACGTCCCGGACAAGGGCAGCCAGCTGCACGTCGTGCCCCGCTCCGGCGAGACCCACGTGTTCTCGACGTCGACCGGTGCGCGCCTGTCCGACTGATCAACCAGCAACCGCACAACCCCGGGTGAATCACCCAGGTTGACGAAGAGGGCCCCGCAGCGTGCTGCGGGGCCCTTCCCGTTGTCGACAAATACCCCGGCAGACCGGACGTTTCGAGCTGTGTGCGTCAACGCCATACCCAGAAAGTGGCACTCTCTCATCCCCCGAACCGGTGACTAAATGTCTACAAACCATTACCGGGCGCTACCCTCACACGCGTGAAGCACTCCATGAACCAACAGACGCGACGCGGCCGGGGCCCCGCCCGCCGGATCGGCCGCACCCTCGCTTTCGTCCTGCCCGTCGTCCTGGTGCTCTCCGGGACCCTCGCGGTCACCCGAGTCAACTGGTCGGGGAACTCCACCGACCCGGTGCTCACCGCCGCGGACACCTCCGTGGGTTCCCCCCGGGCCGCCAAGCGCGCCCCCCAGGACGTCCTGCGCGACAAGCTGCTGACCGAACTGCAGGAGGAGGACCCGGGCGTCGCCCTGACCCACCTCCAGCAGGCCGTCAACGGCCGCCCGTCGCTGGCGAAGCACTGCGCATCCATCGCCCGCACCCTCGGGCAGGCCGCCGTCCGGATCTACGGCCCGACCCGCGCCCAGTCCTACGCGCGACCGGTGTGCGACACTGCCTTCGCCACCGGCGTCGCCGCCGCGCACAGCTGAGCGCACCGCCCTGCCACCGGGTGGGAAGTCCCTGACGGCTGACGCCGGCCCGATCGTCAGCCGCTGTCACGGGCGGGACGCCACGTACAGTTCGTTCTCATGAGCGATCCGAGCGCCGCGTCCCGCCCCGTTCAAGCCGTCGTTCTGGCCGGTGGCCAGGGTTCCCGGCTGCGTCCGTACACCGACGACCGGCCCAAGCCGATGGTCGAGATCCCCGGGACGGGGACGCCGATCATCGGTCATCAGCTGTCCTGGCTCGCCGACGAGGGTGTGACGGACGTCGTGGTCTCCTGCGGCCATCTCGCCGAGGTGCTGCAGAAGTGGCTGGAGACGGCCGAATTGCCCGTCTCCGTCAAGACGGTCGTGGAGCCCGAGCCGCTCGGGCGCGGCGGCGGCCTCAAGTACGCCGCGGCGCATCTCCCCCACCCCGACCAGCCCTGGTACGCGACGAACGGGGACATCTGGACCCGGTTCTCGCTGCGCGACATGGCCGACTTCCACGCCGAGCGCGATGCCGTCGCGACGCTGGCGCTGGCGCGGCCCCGGCTGCCGTGGGGGGCGGTGCAGACCGACGGGTTCGGGCGCATCACCGACTTCATCGAGGCGCCCCCGTCGACCTTCGAGATCAACGCCGGCGTGTACGTCTTCTCCCCCGAGTTCGCCGGGCTGCTGCCGCACCGGGGGGACCACGAGCGGACGACGTTTCCCCATCTGGCCCGTGAGAGGCGGCTGGCCGGGTTCACGATCCCGCAGGGGTCGTACTGGCGGGCCATCGACACGGCGAAGGACCTGACGGAGGCCGCGAAGGAACTGGCGGCGGGGCGCTAGCCGCGGTGTGCGGTGCGCTGCGCTTCGGCCGCGGACCCGATGTGGTCACTCGCGCAGCTCCCCGCACCCCTTGAGGGACGTCCGACCCGCACGCGCCAAGAACTGCCCCCGGCATGCCAGGCGGCCGCGGACCCGATGTGGTCACTCGCGCAGCTCCCCGCACCCCTTGAGGGACGTCCGACCCTACGCGTGAGAGGGCCCCGCGCCTCCCGGTGCGGGGCCCCTCTGTCGTTCGGGGCGGGGGCTAGCCCAGAAGGCCGCCCACCAGGCCCGGCCGGCCCGTGGAGGACGAGCCGTCGTCGCCCGAGCCGCCCGTCGAGCCCGCGCCGCCCGTCGCCGTGCCGCCGGAGGTGGGGCCGGTCGTGGTGCTGGGGGCCTGGTTCTCCGGGGTGGACTGCTGGGGCGGGGCCTGGCCCGCGGTGCCCTGGGTCTGACTGGGCGAGCCGCCGGTGACGGTGCCGGTGTCGCGGGTGGCGTCCGGCCGGGTCGTGGTGCCCGCGCTCGGGCTCGCGGAGCCGGCCGTGGCGCCCTGGGTGGGCGAGGAGGAGGAAGCCGACGGGGTCCGCTTCTCCTTGCGCTTGCCGGGCTCACCCGGGAGCGGCGAGCCGGGCAGTTCGTTGCGGGGGGCCTCGCCGGGACCCGGGACGACGACCCGGTCGGCGTCGCGGACGGCACCGCCGAGCAGCGAGCCGACGAGCAGGGTGACGCCGGTGGCGATGGCGGTGACGAGGGCACCGCGGCGCAGCACGTAGCGGCGCAGGTCCCAGATGTCGGCGCGGGGGCCGAGACGGCGCCAGGCGCTGCCGGCCAGGCGGCCGTCGACGGAGTACACGGGGGCGCCGGCGATGATCAGCGGCGACCAGGCGGCGAGGTAGATGATGTCGGGCGTCTCGTAGGCGGGGACGCTCTTCCAGCTGACCGTGACCAGCAGCGCGGCCGACAGCAGGGCGCCCAGGCAGGCGGCGACGCGCTGCCAGCAGCCCAGCACCGTCAGGACGCCGACGATGACCTGGGCGAAGGCGATGACCAGGCCGGCGCCCACCGGGTGTTCCAGGGCGAACTGGCGCAGCGGCTCGGCGACTTCCCACGGGTGCAGCGTGTTGAGCCACTTGACCATGGAGCCGCGCTTGCCGCCTTCGAAGTAGACGGGGTCGCACAGCTTGCCCATGCCGGCGTAGATCGAGATGAAGCCGAGGAAGACCCGCAACGGGAGCAGGACGACGCCGAGGTTCATCCGACGGCCCGGGTAGTAGGCGTGCCGGGCCGGGTCGTCGCCGTGCCGCTTGGCCCGGCGCCCAGTGCCGTCCGCGCCGGAGACCGACTCCTCGAACTCTCCGTCGCCGTAGGCCGGTTCGCCGTACGCCGGTTCGTCGTAGGCGCTGCCGACGGTGCGCATGGGCGGCAGCAGCCGGGTGCCGTCGGCGGGTTCGTGGGTGCGCTGGGGGCCGACGACCGGGGTCTCGACGGTCTGGGCGAGGTTGTCCTCGTAGCCGCCGCCGCTGTAGCCCGCGCCCTGGTACCCGGGGTCGTCGTAGCCCGGGCCCACACGGGAGATGACCTGGGTGGCTCCGGTGTCGGAGGCAGGCTCGTCGGCGTGGCGGACGCTCTCGTGCCGCACGGCCTGCAGGAGCCGGTGTGCGCCGGTGTCGTCGGGGGCGGATCTGCCGCTCCAGACGACGGGCCGGCGGCGGGCGGTGGCCCCGTCCGCCTCGCCCCCCACCTGAGGGATGCGGGCGGTGTCCTCGGTGGCGGTCAGATGCCGTGCGACCCGGGGGGACTGGACGCGACGCGTCGATACGCCCAACTGCACGCGGAAACTCGCGTGATTGACGATGACCTGCGCCGGGTCGCTCGGCACCTTCACCATGCTCAGCGCGGGAGCGTCGTCGAGTCCCGACGAGCGGTCCCCCGTGGGTGTGCGGGGTGTTCTGGTGTCCACACTCATCTAACCGAGTGACGTCGCATTAGGACACTGCTTTGACCCGCCAGATCTGTCCGGACCCCGTCAAGCTTGTCCTCGTCGCGCCGTTGACACCGGAATTACCCCGTACGGGTGAAGTTCCGGACGCCTGTTCAGTGACGTCGGCGGGCCGCCTCGTACAGCACGATCCCCGCCGCCACACCGGCGTTGAGCGACTCGGCGCCGCCCGGCATCGGGATCCGCACCCGGACGTCACAGGTCTCTCCGACCAGCCGGGACAGGCCCTTTCCCTCACTGCCGACGACGATGACGACCGGGCCGTTCAGCGCCGGAAGCTCGCCGAGGTCGGCCTCGCCGTCGGCGGCCAGGCCGACGACCGTGATGCCGGCCTTCTTGTACGCCTCCAGGGTCCGGGTCAGGTTGGTGGCGCGGGCGACCGGGGTGCGGGCCGCCGCACCGGCGGACGTCTTCCAGGCACCGGCCGTCATACCTGCCGCACGGCGCTCGGGGACGACCACACCGTGACCGCCGAAGGCGGAGACGGAGCGGACGACCGCGCCGAGGTTGCGCGGGTCGGTGACGCCGTCGAGGGCGACGATCAGCGGGTCCACGCCCTCGTCGTAGGCGGCGGACGCCAGGTCCTCGGGGTGGGCGTACTCGTACGGCGGGACCTGGAGCACCATGCCCTGGTGGTTGAGACCGTTGGTCATCCGGTCCAGCTCGGGGCGCGGGGCCTCCATGAGGTTGATCCCGCCGCGCTCGGCGGCGACCTGGAGGGCCTCGCGCACCCGCTCGTCGTTGTCGATGAACTGCTGGACGTAGAGGGTCGAGGCCGGCACGCCCTCGCGCAACGCCTCCAGGACCGGGTTGCGCCCGACGACCAGCTCGGACGTGCCCTTGCCGCCCCGGCCGCGCACGGTGGGCCGGCGCACGGCCTGCTTCGCCTTGGCGTTGGCGACGCGGTTCTTCTTGTGCCCCTTGCGCATCTCGGCGGGCGGGGTCGGGCCCTTGCCTTCCAGGCCCCGGCGCCGCTGGCCGCCACTGCCGACCTGCGCGCCCTTCTTGCCGGACATGCGGCGGTTGTTCGCGGCCATTGAGCTACCTGTCTCCGTGAAGTGATGCGTACGTACGTCTGTGTACGGCTCTTACGTCTGTGCAGTGTGCCGCCCGGAGGCCCCGGCGGCACAGTCGATCAGCCCGTGGGACTGGTCTCAGCGCGGGCCGAGGCTCCATCGCGGCCCCTGCGGGCTGTCCTCGATGACCAGACCGGACTGGCTCAGCTGGTCGCGGATGGCGTCCGCGGTGGGCCAGTCCTTGCGGGCCCGGGCGGCCTCGCGCTGGTCCAGCACCATGCGGACGAGCGTGTCGACCACACCGTGCAGATCATCGCCGCGGTCGCCCTCCCCGGCCCACTGGGGGTCCAGCGGGTCGAGACCGAGCACGCCCAGCATCGCGCGGACCTCGGCGAGCCGGGCCACCGCGGCTTCCTTGTCGTCGGCGGCCAGGGCGCTGTTGCCCTGCCGGACCGTGGTGTGCACCACGGCGAGCGCCTGCGGCACGCCCAGGTCGTCGTCCATGGCCTCGGCGAAGGCGAGCGGCACCTCGGGGGCGGGCTCGACGACGCCGGCCTTCTCGACCACGCGCTGCACGAAGCCCTCGATCCGCGCGAACGCCGACTCGGCCTCGCGCAGCGCCTCCTCGCTGTACTCGATCATCGACCGGTAGTGCGGGGTGCCCAGGTAGTAGCGCAGCACGATGGGACGCCAGCGCTTGACCATCTCGCTGACCAGCACCGAGTTGCCGAGCGACTTGGACATCTTCTCGCCGCTCATGGTGACCCAGGCGTTGTGCACCCAGTACCGGGCGAACTCGTCGCCGTAGGCCTTGGCCTGGGCGATCTCGTTCTCGTGGTGCGGGAAGACCAGGTCCAGGCCGCCGCCGTGGATGTCGAAGGCGGTCCCGAGGTACTTGTGGGCCATCGCCGAGCACTCCAGGTGCCAGCCGGGACGGCCGCGGCCCCAGGGCGTCTCCCAGTCGGGCTCGCCGGGCTTGGTGGCCTTCCACATGGCGAAGTCGCGCGGGTCGCGCTTGCCCGAGACGCCCTCGTCGGGCTGGCGCAGGTCGTCGATGTCCTGGTTGGACAGCGCCAGGTACGCGGGGAAGGAGCGGACGTCGAAGTAGACGCTGCCGTCGGCCTCGTAGGCGTGCCCGCGCTCGATGAGGCCGCGCATCATCTCGACCATCTCGGTGATGTGGCCGGTGGCACGCGGCTCGTAGGTCGGGGGCAGGCAGCCGAGGGCGCGGTAGCCGTCGTTGAACGCCCGCTCGTTCTCGTAGCCGATGGCCCACCAAGGGCGGTTCTGGTCGGCCGACTTGGCGATGATCTTGTCGTCGATGTCGGTGACGTTCCGCACGAACGTGACGTCGTAGCCGCGGTACTCGAACCAGCGGCGCATGATGTCGAAGTTCAGCCCGGACCGGATGTGCCCGATGTGCGGGGCGGCCTGCACGGTGGCACCGCACAGGTAGATCGAGACGCAACCCGGCTGGAGCGGGGAGAAGTCACGGATCTGCCGGGCGCTGGTGTCGTACAGGCGAATAGTCACCACTCCAGGGTAGTGGGCCCCGGGGTGTGCATCAGGACCTTCACCTCGGGGCTCACATATTCGTGACATTGGCAACGGGTCCGCCCCGAACGCCTGCCCTCAGCCCGCGCGCACCACCAGCGCCGTGGCCACCGCCATCAGCCCTTCGTCCCGGCCGGGGAAGCCGAGGCCGTCCGTCGTCGCGCCCGACACCGACACCGGGGCTCCGGCCGCCTCGGACAGGAGTTTCTGCGCCTCGTCCCGGCGCTTGCCGATCTTCGGGCGGGGGCCCACCACCTGTACGGCGATGTTGCCGATCCGGAAGCCCGCCTCGCGCACGATGCGCGCGGCCTCCGTCAGGAGGGTGACGCCGGAGGCGCCCGACCACTCGGGGCGGCCCGTGCCGAAGTGCTGCCCCAGGTCGCCGAGGCCGGCGGCGGAGAAGAGGGCGTTGCAGGCGGCGTGTGCGACGACGTCCGCGTCGGAGTGGCCGGCCAGGCCCGGGCCCTCGCCCTCCCACTTCAGGCCGGCGCACCACAGCTCGCGGCCCTCCTCGAAGGCGTGGATGTCGGTGCCGATGCCGACCTGGGGCAGAACGGGCTGGTCAGAAGCCATCGTTGAGCCTCCTGCGGGCCAGGACCGCCTCGGCGAGAACCAGGTCCAGGGGGCGGGTGACCTTGAAGGCCTCCTCGTGGCCGGGCACGGCCACGACCGTGAGGCCGAGCTGCTCGACCATGCCGGCGTCGTCGGTGACCTCGCCGGTGACCGTCTCGTGCGCCCGGACCAGCGTGGCCCGGTCGAAGCCCTGCGGGGTCTGCACCGCCCTCAGCAGGGCGCGCTCCGGCGTGGCGACGACCGGCTCCGGCTCGCCGGGGGTGCCGGCGGGCTCGACCTGCTTGACGGTGTCGGCCAGCGGGAGCGCCGGAACCACGGCGGGTGCGCCGTCGCGCACGGCCTCGATCACCGCGTCGACCGTGTCCACCGGCACCAGCGGCCGGGCCGCGTCGTGGACCAGCACGATGTCGTGGCCGGGCGGCAAGGCGTCCAGCCCGAGCTTCACTGACTCCTGGCGGCTCTGCCCGCCCGGCACGACGAGGAAGTCCGTCCGCTCGGGCAGCGCGTGCGCGTCGAGCAGGGACCTGACCTCAGCGGCGCCCTCGGGCGGGGCCACGACGACGACCAGGGAGACGGCCCGGGAGGCGGCCATCGCGCGGACCGCGTGGATCAGCATGGGGGTGCCGCTCAGCGCGCGCAGCGCCTTGGGCGCGCCCGGACCGAGCCGCACACCGCGGCCGGCGGCCGGGATCACGGCCGCCGTACGGGCCGCCGAGGGGCCGGCGGGCGGCGAGGGACGCGAATCGTCAGACATCGGTTCCTGTCAGGTTTGTGTGCTGGCCTGGCGTGGGTATGGCCTGGAGGAGTGCCGGGCGCGACGCGCTCGACCGGACCCTTCCGTGACGCTGGTCGAGCCGGCTGCCCGGGCCCGGCACCCCGAAACACCGGGGCGTGAGTGATAGCACACTCTGGGGCGGTGGCGCATCGGCGTCGGAGTATGAACATGCCGCAGCGCCCGGCGACAGAGAATTCGTCATCGGGCACCGCGGCATTTCGATGTGCAGGCGCGCGCTTGATGCGCAGAGCGCTGAACGACCGGCTTCGCCTCAGGAGGCGAGAACCTCGTCGAGCAGGGCTTCGGCCTTGTCCTCGTTGGTGTTCTCCGCGAGGGCCAGCTCGCTCACCAGGATCTGGCGGGCCTTGGCGAGCATGCGCTTCTCACCGGCGGAGAGTCCACGCTCGCGCTCACGACGCCACAGGTCACGCACCACTTCCGCGACCTTGATGACATCGCCCGAGGCGAGCTTCTCCAGGTTTGCCTTGTATCGACGGGACCAGTTCGTGGGCTCCTCGGCGTACGGCGCGCGCAGCACCTCGAAGACCCGGTCCAGCCCGTCCTGACCGACCACATCACGCACGCCGACGAACTCCGCATTGTCCGCTGGCACACGTACCGTCAGGTCGCCCTGGGCGACCTTCAGCACCAAGTAGGTCTTGTCCACGCCTTTGATCTGGCGAGTTTCGATAGCCTCGATCAGCGCGGCCCCGTGATGGGGATAGACCACGGTGTCGCCAACCTTGAACGTCATGTGACAGGTACCCCTTCCGTGGCTATCCAGGGTAACACGGAAATCGCGGGTTCTGAATGGCGTTTTCGCAGGTCAGGGCGCATCTCGGGGCTTGACAACTCCGACAGGAACGTGCTTCGGACAGGGAGTGGAAGAAGGTATTCGCAGGTGGGAGCGGCTCTCCGGGGTGAGCGAAACGCGTACGTTACACGCATCCGGAGCATCCTCCAGACGGCCGAACATCCCCATATGTCCAGTTCCGTATGATCGACTTCCGCTACTCCGTTCGGAGGCCCGAGCCGGGTTCCGGTCGAATCCGGAATTGATCACGAGGTTCCCGGACGGGCCGTCGGTGATCAATTCCGAGGTGCCCCGCGCATTCCTCCACTGAAAATCCGTGCTACTGCCCGGGGCTCTTATGTGAATGCCGGACGAGCACCACGCCAATGTGACGCGGCAGTCATGTGTGACTCGGGTGGACTCGGCGGTGACGGGGGGTCGGGTGCGGCCGGACGAGGACGGCTCGGTAACCTAAGGCCCGCTGACAGACACTTAGGGCGGCTTTATCGGCCGCTCCGCTCGAGTCAAGGAGTTGCCGCCGCCGTGAGCAGCAGCCTTCGACGCGGTGCCCTCGCCGCCGTCGTCACCGCGTTCTCGATCGCCTCGCTCGCCGCGTGCGGCGCCGGCTCCGACGCCCAGACCCTGGAGATCAAGCCGGACAACGCTGCCACGAGCGTCGGCGACATCAAGATCCAGAACGCTGTCGTGATCACGCAGCCCGACCTCGAGTCGACCGGCCCGGCCGCGATCTCCGCGACCTTCTTCAACTCCGGCCGCACTGCCGAGACGCTGGAGTCCATCACCCTCCCGGGCACCGGCAAGACCGCCCAGCTGAAGCCCGCCAAGGGCGGCAGCCTCACCATCCCGCCCGGCGGCTCGCTGATCCTGGGCGGCCAGAACAACGCCACGGCGATGCTGCCGAGCAGCCGCGAGGCGGTGCAGGACGGCAACGCGCAGAAGGTCACCTTCACCTTCAGCAAGACGGGTGCCGTGAGCCTGCGCGCGTTCGTCGTCCCCGCCGAGCACTACTTCAAGGAGTGGGGCCCGACGGAGGTTCCGGCCGCGCCGGGCGCCTCGTCCTCCCCGTCCGGTTCGCCGTCCGGTTCCCCCGCCGAGGGTGAGTCGGGCGCGCCGGAGAGCCCCGCGGGCGGTGAGACGCCGGGTGGCCACGGAGCGTCGAGCACGCCGACCGACGCGGCCTCGGCGAGCGCGAGCGCCGGGCACTGAGCAGTCGGTCGTAGAACGAAGGGCGGGCCCTCTCCGAGGAGAGGGCCCGCCCTTCGTCGTGTCGTCGTGCCGTCGCGCGGCGGCCGGTCTACGGCTCGAACTTGTAGCCGAGGCCGCGGACCGTCACCAGGTAGCGCGGGGCGCCCGGGTCCGGCTCGATCTTGGCGCGCAGGCGCTTGACGTGGACATCGAGGGTCTTGGTGTCACCGACGTAGTCGGCGCCCCAGACCCGGTCGATCAGCTGCATGCGCGTGAGCACGCGGCCGGCGTTGCGCAGCAGCATCTCCAGCAGGTCGAACTCCTTCAGCGGCAGGTCGATCTTGGTGCCGCCGACGGTGACCACGTGCCGGTCGACGTCCATGCGGACCGGACCGGCCTCCAGGGCCGCCGGCGTGACCTCCTCGGGCTCGCCTCTGCGGCGCAGCACGGCGCGGATGCGGGCGACCAGCTCGCGCGAGGAGAACGGCTTGGTGACGTAGTCGTCGGCTCCTATCTCCAGCCCGACGACCTTGTCGATCTCGCTGTCCTTGGCGGTCACCATGATGACGGGGACGTTGGAACGGCCGCGCAGCTGGCGGCACACCTCGGTGCCCGGCAGGCCGGGCAGCATGAGGTCGAGGAGGACGAGGTCGGCGCCATTGCGCTCGAACTCGTCGAGTCCGTCGGGCCCGGTGGTCGCGACCGCGACCTCGAAGCCCTCTTTGCGGAGCATGTACGACAGGGCGTCGGAGAAGGACTCCTCGTCCTCGACGACGAGCACACGGGTCACGGAAGGACCTCCGGGGCGGGAAGCGTTTCGTACGCGTTCGAATCGGGGGATGGAGAGGTGGACCGCCCGGCCTCCACGTCGAGGCCCGCGCCTCCTGCGCGTGTCTCTCGGGCGGGCTGCTGATGTGCGCGGTCGCGGGCCGCACCGGCCTCCGGCAGCCGCAGGGTGAAGGTGGAGCCCTGGCCTTCGGCGCTCCACACCGTGACCTCCCCGCCGTGCGAGGCGGCCACGTGCTTCACGATCGCCAGTCCTAGTCCTGTACCGCCGGTGGCACGGGAGCGGGCCGGGTCGACGCGGTAGAAGCGCTCGAAGATGCGCTCCTTGTCCTTGTCGGAGATGCCGATGCCCTGGTCGGTGACGGCGATCTCGATGTGGTCCCCGCCGGGCGCGTTCACGCTGCGGGCCGCTATGCCGACGCGGGTGCGGGCGGGTGAGTAGTTGACGGCGTTCTCGACGAGGTTGCCGAGTGCGGCGGCGAGCTGGCCGCGGTTTCCCCAGACGCGCAGGTCGGCGGTTTCGCCGGCCCGTCGCCCGCCACCACCCTGATCGGGCCCTTCGGGCGCCCATACATTCGAGGCCATGGTGATCTGTTTGGCGCCGGCCTGGTGCCGGCAGCGGTCGACGGCCTCGGCGACGAGCTCGTCGACCCGGACCGGTTCGGCGTCCTCCAGCGGGTCGTCGTTCTGCACCCGCGAGAGGTCGATGAGCTCCTGCACCAGGCTGGTGAGCCGGGTGGCCTCGATCTGCATGCGCCCGGCGAACCGCTCGACGGCCTCGGGGTCGTCGGATGCGTCCATCACGGCCTCGGAGAGCAGCGACAGGGCGCCGACGGGCGTCTTCAGCTCGTGGCTCACGTTCGCGACGAAGTCGCGCCGGACCGCCTCGATGCGGCGGGCCTCGGTCAGGTCCTCCACGAGGAGCAGCACCAGCCGGGAGCCGAGCGGCGCGACCCGCGCGGAGACGGCCAGGGCCTCTCCGCGTCCGGTGCCGCGCCTCGGCAGGTCAAGCTCGACCTGGCGTATCTCGCCGTCCCGCCGGGTGTCCCTGGCCATCTGCAGCATCGGCTCGACGGCGAGCTTGCCGCCGCGGACCAGACCGAGGGCGTACGCCGCCGAGCTGGCCTTGACCACGGCGTCCGCCTCGTCCAGGACGACGGCGGACGACCTGAGGACCGACAGGACCGTGTCCACCCCCGGCGGGAGCACCGCGTCGGTGTGCAGGGAGCTACGGGTGGGGCGCTTCTGCTCGCGCTCACTCCAGCGGAACGCGAGCATGGCGATGACGCCGGTGAGCACCCCGGCGATCGCAGCCACTGCGGCGACCGCCGCGTTCACGTCCATGCACCCAGGTTAGGCATGGCTCGGGCACCCTCCACAGCCGTCGGGCTGCGAGCTCGAACACTCGTCGCCCAGAGTTCACCTTGGAGCCAGTATTGGTTCATTTGGGGTGACGGAAACGGACGCGTAAGAGCCGGAACGTGGGAGCGTGGGGTTCGGACCGTTGGTAATACGACGGTCGTACCGCCGGTTGTCCGGTGGGCCCCGGCCCTTTGGACCCCCGACTGAGACGCACGAGAGGGAAAGCCTGATGCGGGACGCGTACCACGAGGAACTGGATTCGATCGGCGACGGTCTGGTGGAGATGGCCCGGCTGGTCGGGTCGGCGATCGGGCGCGCCACGACCGCCATGCTCGACTCCGACCTCAAGCTGGCCGAGAACGTCATCGAGGCCGACCAGCGGGTCGACGAGCTCCAGCACGAACTGGAGGCCCGGGCCATAGCCCTGCTGGCGCGGCAGCAGCCGGTGGCGACGGACCTGCGGATCGTCGTCACGTCGCTGCGGATGTCGGCCGACCTGGAGCGCTCGGGCGACCTCGCCCAGCACGTGGCGAAGCTCGCACGCCTGCGCTACCCCGACCGCGCGGTCCCGAGCGACCTGCACGCCACCATCCTGGAGATGGGCCAGCTCGCGCAGCGCCTGATGGCGAAGGCCGCCGAGGTGATCATCACCAAGGACGTCGACCTGGCGCTCCAGCTGGAGCAGGACGATGACGAGATGGACCTGCTGCACCGCACGCTCTTCCAGCACCTGATGGACGACCGGTGGAAGCACGGCATCGAGACGGCCGTGGACGTCACGCTGCTCGGCCGCTACTACGAGCGGTTCGCCGACCACGCGGTCTCGGTCGCCAAGCGCGTGGTGTACCTGGTGACGGGCGAGCACGCGGACGAGCTCCAGGCGGACGCGCAGCCGGAGATCCAGGCGGTTCCGGGGGCGGAGAGCGCCTGACGGGTCGTGCCCGGGGGGCGGGCCGGGGGTCCGGCCCGGGCGCGCGGCGGAGGTCCGGCCCGGGCGCGCGGGCGCCTCAATGCGCCGTTGATGCGCCCAGCGCCATGGGCATCCAATGGGCACAGGCACCAGCCTCTAGGAGGGACCCATGGCCGAATCCCCCAGCACGACGCCCGACCCTGCCCGGCAGCGCGAGACCGAACAGCCCGCCGAGATCAGGAACCTTCCCCTGATCGCCGCGTGCGGCTGCGGCTCGGGCTGTGGCTGCGGGTGCCAGTCGGGCAGCCCCTGCCAGTGCGGCTGACGCCGGCGCAGTGTCGTTCCGTACGTCCTTCAGGGCCCCGGCGGTCTCGCCGGGGCCCTGCGGCGTGGAGCTTGGGGTCGCCCGGGTGGCCGTACGGGCGGAGCATGGGAGGGAGGCGAGGCGGCGCGGGCCGGCGCCGTCGGCGTTGCCGTCGCCGTTGCCGGAAGGAGGCGCGAGGCATGCCCAAGTTCATGGATGTCCACAGCGGCATGAAGGGCATCACGGAGGAACAGCTGCGTGAAGCCCACAACGCGGACCTCGCGATAGAGAAGGACGAGCAGGTCCACTTCGAGACGGCCTGGGCGGACCCGGAATCCGGCCATGTCTACTGCCTCTCCGAGGCCCCCTCGGCCGAAGCGGTCCAGCGCATTCACGAGCGCGCCGGGCACAAGGCGGACGAGGTGCACCCCGTGCCGTTGACGGTGCGGTGACCCACCCCACGCGGTCCGTCAGCGGCGCCGGCCGGCGTTGAGGCGGGCCGCCTGCCGGGTCAGGTAGTCGCGTTCGGCGAGGTTGGGCGCTTTGCGGGCCGCCTCGGCGTACAGCCGGGCCGCCGTTTCCGGGTCACCGTCGCGCTCGTGGAGGTACGCCGCCACCGCCGCGTACCGGGGCAGTGAGTCGTCCAGTGCCGCGAGCGCCGCGAGTCCGGCGCGCGGTCCGTCGGCCTCGCCGAGGGCCACCGCGCGGTTGAGCCGGACGACCGGGCTGTCGGTCAGGCGCACGAGTTCGTCGTACCACTCGACGATCTGCACCCAGTCGGTCTCCCCGGCGGTGGGTGCGTCGGCGTGGAGTGCCGCGACGGCGGCCTGGGCCTGGAACTCGCCCAGCCGGTCGCGGGCGAGGGCCGCCTGGAGGATCCCGATGCCCTCGGCGATCATCCGCGTGTCCCACCGGCCGCGGTCCTGCTCGGCGAGTGGCACCAGGCTGCCGTCGGGCCCGGTCCGGGACGCCCGCCGCGCGTGGTGGAGCAGCATCAGGGCGAGCAGCCCCGCCACCTCGGGGTGGTCGATCGCGGCCGCGAGCTGCCGGGTGAGCCGGATGGCCTCGGCGGCGAGGTCGACGTCGCCGGAGTAGCCCTCGTTGAACACCAGGTAGAGCACGCGCAGCACGGTCGCGACGTCGCCGGGCCGGTCGAACCGCACGCCGGAGACGGTGCGCTTGGCCCGGCTGATGCGCTGGGCCATCGTCGCCTCGGGCACGAGATGGGCCCGGGCGATCTGCCGGGTGGTGAGCCCGCCGACGGCGCGCAGCGTGAGCGCGGCCGCCGACGACGGCGTCAGCGAGGGGTGGGCGCACAGGAAGTAGAGCTGGAGCGTGTCGTCCAGGCCGGGCGCGGGCCCGGGCGGCGGCTCGTCCTCGACGAGGTCCTCACGCCGTCGGCGGGCGCTGTCGGCCCGCGCCTGGTCGAGGAACTTCCGCCAGGCCACGGTGACCAGCCAGCCCTTCGGATCCCGGGGAGGGTCTGCCGGCCAGACGCGGAACGCCTCGATCAGGGCGTCCTGCACGGCGTCCTCGGCCGCCGCGAAGTCGGCTCCGCGGCGGACGAGGATCGTGAGCACGCCGGGCGTGAGGCTTCTGACGAGGGCCTCGTCCATCGGTGGGGTCAGTCCGTGACGGTGGGGTGGGCGGCCAGGAAGGGGCGCACCTCCAGCCACTCGTGGATCGGCTTGCCTCCCGCCCCGGGGGCGGCCGACAGTTCCCCGGCCAGCTCCACAGCACGGTCGTAGCCGTCGACGTCGATGATCATCCAGCCGGCGATGAGGTCCTTGGTCTCGGCGAACGGGCCGTCGGTGACCGGCGGGCGCCCCTCACCGTCGTACCGGACCCATGCCCCCTCGGGGGCGAGCGCCTGACCGTCGACGAACTCGCCGGTCTTCTCCAGCCGGTCCGCGAAGTCCCGCATGAACTGCAGGTGCGCCGAGATCTCCTCGGGCGTCCACTGGTCCATGGGCACGTCGTTGACCGCTGCCGGGGCGCCGCGGTAGTGCTTCAGAAGCAGGTACTTGGCCATGGTGGCTCTCCTCGGTGCTGGTGCGACCCATCTTGGCCGCCTTCACCCCGGGGACGGAGCGGGGCACGGGTTCTCGACATCGCCGCCGAGGTTTTTTTTGCCGCCGATTTTTTGTGGGCCGGTCCTCACTGCCCGACGCGGCCGTCGATCCGTTCGCGCAGGAGGTCGGCGTGGCCGCAGTGCCGTGCGTACTCCGCGATCTGCGCGACCAGGATGTCGCGGAGCTGGACCTGCCCGCCGGGTTCGGGGCCGTAGTCGGAGAAGCCGGTGTTGCGCGTGGCGAGGTCGGTGACGCCGGCCAGCCAGCGGTCCGTGCGCTCGCACTCGGCACGCCACTGCCGCCAGGCCTCTTCCACGACCGCCGGGTCGGCGACGGCACCGTTGAAGTCACCGTCCCGGTCCGCCTCCGTCCGATACAGCTTCGGCGCGTCCTCGCCGGCCATCACCCGGCGGATATGCCGCTCGTCCTCCGTCAGGTGCCGCACCAGTCCGAGCAGCGACATCGTGGACGGCGGGCAGGACCGCCGGGCCATCTGCTCGGCGTCCAGGCCCGCGCACTTCATCTCGAAGGTGAGGCGGTAGTTGCGCAGGTAGTCGAGGAGGATGCCGCGTTCGTCTACCGGCTGGGTGTCGGTCTCGCGAGGGTCGTCGTCGGGATCGACCCACATGTCGGGATAGACGGTGGCCTTCGTCCACCGCGTCGTGTCCGAGGTTCCTGACGCGGTGGATGTCGCTCGTTCGCCGGTGTGTTCGCCTGAGACCATGCGGGCATGGTGGACCGGGCGGGGTGGGGGCGCCACCGAATATCGGGGACGGCGGTACGGGAGGGCGGCGGCCCCGTGGACGGCGGTACGGGAGGGCGGCGGCCCCGTGGACGGCGGTACGGGAGGGCGGCGGCCCTGTGGACGACCCGGCGCTGACGAAGCCGCCGTCGCCGCGCCGGGCTATTGTGCCGGCGTGACCGGCGCGACGGATCGTCCCCTCCTCTTCCTCGACGTTGACGGCCCGCTCCTCCCATTCGGATCACCGTCCGTTCGGTCACCGACCGCTGCGGCCGGCTCTCCGGCCCGCCCCGATCGGGGAAACCCCCTGCTGGAGCGGCTCGACCCCGGGCTGGGTCCGCGTCTGCTGGCCCTCGACTGTCAGCTCATCTGGGCGACGACCTGGATGGAGGAGGCGAACGAGGTCGTCTCTCCCCTCGTCGGACTGCCGCGACTGCCCGTGGTGGAGTGGCCGGCCCCCGGCGCCGACCAGGGCCCGAACGGCCTGCACTGGAAGACCGGCCCCCTCGTCGAGTGGGCCGGCGGCCGGCCGTTCATCTGGGTCGACGACGAGATCGGCACGATGGATCACCTGTGGGTCGACGTGAGTCACCCCGGGCCGTCCCTGCTGCATCGCGTCGACCCGGCCGCGGGCCTCGTGGACGCCGACTTCCGCGCCCTCGCGGCCTGGCTCCGTCGACCGCCTGCCCCCTGTCCCCACTCCGCTACGTCCGGTCCAACGCCGTGAAGACGGCCAGGCACAGGGTGAGGCTCGCGGCGAACGCGATGCCGCAGCGGGACAGGGCCGTCGGCACCGCGGCCCCCTCCCAGCGGGCGAGGGCGAAGGCGATCGCAGCGGCGACAAGCGAGAAGAGGACGGCCACCGCCAGCGCGAGAAGCAGCAACGCCGGGAAGGTGTGTTTCATGGAGGCACCGCCTGGGTCGTGTGGTGTCGATGACGAATTACGACGATCCCCGGGCGGAACCGCAGGTGGGACGGTTGGATGTGTTCTCCGGTGACAACAGGGGGTTGTCCGGCGAACAAACCGTGGGGGAGAACGAGTGGCCGGCCAGAGGAAGCGGGCGGGGCGACCGTGGGGACCGGCCCGGGGCTCGTGCGTCGAGATCAACCAGCTGGTCGCGGTGGTCCGGTCCTGGCTCGACGAATCGGCGGTGTCCGTGCGGGAGTTGCACGCGCGGCTCACTCCCGAGCACTTCGTCGCCGGGTCCGTGCCCGAGTTACGCCGGTTGCGTGACCGGCTGTCCGGCGAGTTTCTGGAGTGGGATCTCGTCGAGGCCGTGGCCGACGTCTGCTTTCCCGACGAACAGGCCGACCTCTCCCGGCGACGCCTCGGGGAGGCGAGGACGCTGTGGGACCGGGCGGGCACCAACCCCACAGCCATCGCGGAGGCACAGGAACTGGTCCCCGCCCGGGAGTTGCTGGAGGCCAAGGACCGCACCATCGAGGTCCTCCAGGAGATGCAGCGCGTCCGCCAGGCCTACGAGGCCGGCGAGCACGGGCGGCAACAGGCCCTGTCCATCGCCACGTTGCTGTTCGTCATGCTCGGACAGGCCCAGGCGAAGGTCGCCGAACTGAGGCGAAGGCTCGACGCGCTGGAGTCGGTGACGACGGAACTCCCCGACGGCCAAGGGGTCGTGGAGCTGCTCTCACGGGCGCAACGGCAGGAGACGGATCTGCGCGAACAGCTGGTCCGCGCCGAGCGGGAGCGGGGCATCGCCCAGCAGGTCGCCGACCACGCGGCACGCCGTATCCACGAGCTGGAGGCCGAACTCGCCGAGCTGCGGCTCCGTATGGGGGAGGACGGGCCCTCCCGGACGCAGGAGCCGGCGCCGCCGCTGTCCCACCCCGACCTGCACGCCCTCGGCCCCGACGACGCCGCGCTCAACGACGTGGA
Source organism: Streptomyces qaidamensis (assembly GCF_001611795.1). Lineage (NCBI taxonomy): Bacteria > Bacillati > Actinomycetota > Actinomycetes > Kitasatosporales > Streptomycetaceae > Streptomyces > Streptomyces qaidamensis. Next base: position 4,173,701 of record NZ_CP015098.1, read on the forward strand.
CCGCGCGCTGGAGAAGGCACGCGCCGTCCTCGACGAGGAGCACGAGGCCGTTCAGCAGGCGGCCGGCGAGGTGGGCTACTGGTCGTCCTCGATCCCCTCGGCTGCTCCGGCGGAAGCCGCCGCCTCCGCGCCCGGGCAGGTCGGGCAAGACCTGCCCGGACAACCCTTCGAGTTGTCCGGAACAACCCCGGACAACCCGCCGACCGGCCAGGAGACATCCTTCCCAGCACTGGAATCCCCCCGGTCCCCGGCCGCCGACCCCCAGAGCGACATCTCCGAGGCGGCCCGCCGGATCACCCGGGGCAGGGACGCGGAGGACATCGTGACGCGGCTGTGCCGGGCCGTCGTCCCCACCGTCGCCGACGCGGTCATGGTCTATCTGCGGGACCCGATCCCGATGGGCGACGAAGAACAGGCGGGCCCGCTGGTCCTGCGGTTGCAGCAGGTGCACCCGCTCCACGCCGGAGGCGGTGCCGCGCTGTGCGAGGTGCGCCCCGGCAGCGCGCTCTTCGACGTACTGAACGGGGCACTGCCGGTCGCCACCGACTCGCCGGTCGGCGGCGCCGCGCTGCCGGAACTGCTCGGTGAGGGCCATGGGACACCCGGCGGCGGCCACACCGTCCTCGTGCCCCTGCACGGCCGCCGGCGGATCATCGGCACGGCGGTCCTCCTGCGCCACGCCGCCGAGCGGGCCTTCCAGGACGCCGACCTGTCGGTCGCCGCCGAGTTCGCCACCCGCAGCGCGCTCGCCATCGACAAGAGTCACGATCTCCAGGCCGCGGTCCAGGGTCTGCATCTCGCCCGGAGTCTCGCGGACACTCTGCAGATCGTCGCCGACGGAGTCGTCACCGGTCTCGGCTACGAGCTGGCGTGCGTCAACCTCGCCCGCCCGGACGGCGATCTCGTGGTCGCCTCCTTGGCGGGCAACTCCGCCGCCGAGGCCCTCCTCACTGGCCGTGTCGGCTCGCGCGCGTCCTGGGACCGCAGGCTGAGCATGGGCGAGCACTGGGGCGACCTGGTGTTCATACCGCACAGCGAGGGCTGGGTCCTCGACGACGACGACGTCCCGCAGTGGCACACCGAGGGCCCCGCCCCCCGCTTCGAGGACGAGTGGCACCCCTCCGACCGCCTCTTCGCCCCGATGTACGCCCGGAGCGCTTCCGGTGCCTCGCACGGTGAGCTGATCGGCGTGATCTCCGTGGACCACCCCCTCACCCGCCGCCGTCCCAGGCCGGACGAACGCCGGGACCTGGAGGAGTACGCCTTCCAGGCCGCCATCGCGATCAGCAACGCGCGGCTGCGCACGAACATGCAACGCGCACTGGTCAGACTGGACAGGGAGCAGCAGACACTGCGGGCCAGCGAGGAGTCCTTCCGGCAGGCCTTCGAGTACGCGCCCACCGGAATGGCCATCGCCGAGCTGGGCGGCGACCGGAACGGCCGCATCCTCCGGACGAACGACGCACTGTGCCGCATGCTGGGCCGCCCGGCCTCCGCCATGCGCCGCTACGCCTTCTCCGACCTCGTCCACCCCGAGGACATCGGCACTCTGCTCCACACCAGCGCCGAGGGCGGGCGCGCGGAACTGCGCCTCGGGCGCCGCGACGGGACGTACCTGTGGGTCTCGATGCGCAACAGCGTGGTCGCGGACGAGGCCGAGGGCCCCCGCTTCCTGCTCACTCACGTCGAGGACATCGAGGAGCGCAAACAGCGCGAGTTCGATCTCGCCCACCGCGCCTCGCACGACGCCCTCACCGGCCTGCCGAACTCCGCCGAGCTGCATGCCCGTATCGACGCCCGGCTCTGCGCGCTCCGGGAGCACGGGTCCGACGCCGCGGAAGGAGCCGACGACCCCTACCTCGACCACGCCTACCCGGCCACAACCCCCCACACTCACGTCCGGGCCCCCGTGGGCGACGCCGACACCCACGGCCTGGCCGTGCTGTTCTTCGCCCTCCGCGACTTCAAGGCCATCAACACCCGCTTCGGGCACGACGCGGGGGACGGCGTCCTCGTCGAGGTCGCCCGACGGCTCGGTGAGGCCGTGCGCGACGACGACACGGTGGCCCGGTACGGCGGTGACGAGTTCGTCGTCCTGGCCGACGGCCTGGACCCCGCCGGCGCGCACACCGCCGCGGTGTGGATGCAGGACCGGATCCACCTGCCGATCCCCCTGGGCGACCAGACCGTGCGCATGCACGCGGGTGTCGGCATCGCATGGGCCCAGTGCGGGACGGCCCCGGGTGACATCCTGCGGGCGGCACGCGGGTTCTCGTCGTGAGGACAGAGCGGATAACGCCGCGCACGACCCACCGCACGCCGGGGAACAGAGGGGCCGCAGCGTCGGCCGGCCCCGAATACCACGCCCTGACATCTGTCAGGACCGCGACGTCCCTGACGCGTTTTACGCTGCCAGGCGCTGACGCGGGGGAGCTCTTGGCCACTACGGCATCTGAGCAGGAGATGTGAGCGCTCCGGTCGGGTAGCAGCAGCAGCCGCGGCTGCATCGGTTGCGACTACGGAGGAGACCGAATGAGCTTGAGAAGCATCAGAAAACGGGCGACTGCAACGGCCGTGACGATGATCGCCGCAGTGGCCCTCGTTCCGCTGGCGGCGCAGGCACCGGCACAGGCAGCACCGAACGTTGCGACCGGAACGGCCGCCTGGACACCGGAGATCTACCCGCTGTTCTCAGGCGAGTGGGTCAAGCGGGATGTGTCGGGTGACAAGCGGAGGGATGAGCTGATCGACTGCTCCCGGGCATCCGGGATCGCCTGCGTGGCGGTCGGTCAGGGCGACGGCAAACACAGCATCTTCCACTTGTTCAAGTGCGATACGCGGTCGCTCTCGAACTTCATCGACGCGCTCTCCGTCCGCAACAACCAGACCGGCGGAGCCCAGGTCCGTTTCTGGGGTCCCACCTACGCGTACCACGCCCCCGCGGACGGCAACATCTACAACTTCCCGGACCACGCGACGTACGACTTCAATCGCCTCGACATCTGCTGAGGGCGCATCGACCCGGTCACGTTGATCATGGTGCCGGGTCGGAAGCCTTCGCAGTGACGGCGGCTGCGGAGTGACGACTGTCTGACGTACAGGTGGTCGAGGCCTGGCTGCGTCGGCGCGCACCTCATGCCGAGCAGCCGGGACCGGGCTCGGAAAGCTCTCGGCAGGGCACTCAGCCGCAAGATCGAAAATGCCCCCGCCTCGCGCCGTAAGCGCAGGTCGGGGGCATGATCACGGGGTCTACTTCTTCTTGCCCTGGGGGCTTGGTGTCGAGGCCGAGTTGATCCTGGAGACACCATTCCTGCTCCGTGACGCAGCCGGTCATGGGCACGAACTGGAGCCCGGGACGGGCGTCCGCCTTGCCCCCGTGCTCGGCCTCCTCGGCCAATCGGTCGCAGCAGTTGACGTCCAGTATCTCGGCACCTTGACCATCGAGTTCCAGGACGGCACTGGGCTGCGCATCGGACCGGATCCGCACTTCGAGTCCTGGCACTTGACCGGAAGCGGCGTCCACGCCATCACCGTCGGTCCCGGCGGTGAAGAGGATTGGGAAGCCTGAGAGCAGGCCACGTGCGCCCTCAGCTGGGGAAGCTGCGGGCAACCAGACGGCTCGGTCGTGCACGATCCCTTCAAGGTCATCGCCACTGGAACATGACTTGGTAGAGCCAGTCCGACAGCACGAACGCTTGATCGCGCGTGAGCCTGATGGTGATCGCTTCCTCGTTCACGCTCTCAACCTAGTGCTGTGACCGCATGGTCCGCCGGGTCGGTCCAGGCTGCGACCCACCACCGCGCCTGGTCGACGGCCAAGTCACTGCTCAAGGCAGCGAACCAGGAATGTCAGTCCCTCCGGGCTGCTCAACCGCACAACACGACGACCGGTTTTCTCGGACCGCGTGGCCAAGTCATGGCCGTGTTCGTGTGCGCGTACGACGACGCTGTCCAAATCCTCGACGTCGACCGCAAGTTCCCACTGCGGAACGGATGCACTGGGTCCACGTGTAGCGATGAAATCGGCGCAGTTCAGAGGGGTCCCCGTCGTCTTGTCGTAGAAGTGCCGGGCTCTGTCAGGCTGGTCGCACGTCAGGACCATGCGGTGCGGGGCGCCCGCCAAGTGGGACGGGAACTGCCATCCGGTGAAGTTGCGCGGCTGCCACAGCGAGAAGGCAGCACCTACCGGATCGATCAATGTCGCCATGCGCCCCTGATCGCCCGCGTCGAAGGGAGGTACGACAAGACGAGCGCCGTTCACCGTCGCCACTTCGGCGCGACGGTCGACGTTGTCGACTGCCAAGTAGTAGGCAATGTGGGCGGGTGTTCCCGGTGGGTAGACCGGGTTCGCCAGGTCGCTCACGCCACCGATCAGGTGGCCGTCGATGGCTATCCTGGTGGCCTTTCGCCAGTCCTTCTCGTCCAGCGCGAAGCGCCAGCCCAGCGTCTTCGAGAAGAAGGTGGCGGTGCTGGCCAGGTCACGGGTTTTGAGGTCCATCCAGCAGAACTCGTTCAATGAACCCAGACGGGTCGTCATCCTGTGCTCCTTGTCGTCTCGATGCTGGGTATCGAGTGCTCAGACGACTCCGCAAGAGATTTTCGGCTGCGCTGCGTAGCAGGGACGGCAGCAAACCAGTTCCTACCGCACCGATTCGAGCCTTCGCGGGCGTGTCCAGTCTTCGCCGGTCTGGATCAGGCTGCGGCCGTCAGAGGGCGTCCGCCCCAGCGTGCCTTTCTCGCTGCGGATACGGGCGCGTTCCTTGCGCTGTGCAGCCAGGACGTCGGGGTGGCGGGCGTTGGCGTTGCGCCAGCGCAGGTAGCGGTGCAGGGCCCGGGTTCCTGCACACCTACAACCACCATCGCTGCCACACCGCACTCGGCGGCCAGCCACCAATCAGCCGTGTGAACAACGCTGCGGCTCAATACAGCTAGTCGCCGACTCGCCTCATCCAGTACGGATAGCCACCTGAATGCCGGTGCCATCAGGCCTCCCGGAACCCCGTCGGGTCGACGGCCCGCGAAGGAGCTCTCACTAGAGTGCGATCCATGGAACCCCGTTGGCTCTCCCCCGAGGAGCAGCGCGCCTGGCGCGCCTACCGCGACCTCAGCCTGGTCCTGGAGGACGTCCTCGACCAGCAACTGCGACACAAGGCCGACCTCAGCCACCTGTACTACTCGGTGATGGTGTTCCTCTCGGAGGCCCCCGAGCGACGGCTGCGCATGACAGACCTCGCCGAACAGCTGAAGATCGCCCGGACACGGCTCTCCTACACCGTCAGCCGCATGGAGGAGCGCGGCTGGGTGCGCCGCGAGGACGCGCCGGGGGACGGGCGGGCCCAGCTCGCCGTGCTGACGGAGGAGGGGCTGACCGCCCTTGAGGAGGCCGCCCCCAGTCACGTCGCCACCGTTCGGGCTGCCGTCTTCGACCGGCTGACGCCTGAGCAGGCGCGCGCCTTCGGTGAAGCGTGCGAGATCATCCTCACCGGCCTCACGGGCCCGGACCGCCCGGCCTTCCCCGCCGACCTCCCCTGGCGCCGCTGACCTCCTTCCAGAGGCAGAGGCAGAGCCGAGCCCGCCGGACTGCCAGCCTCCCTGGCTACCCTGCATGACCATTCAGGCACTCATCGCATTTTCTTGCAGATCTGCAATACCTGCCCTAGGGTGAAATCAGATGCTTGAAGCATCAAGCTTCCCCTTCTTGCCCCACCACGAAGGAGTCGAGTGTGAAGTCCCCCCACAAGGCATGGGCCGTCGCCGTCGCCCTGGGCGTCCTGGCCGCAAGCGGTGCCACCATCGCCGCCGCCACCCCTTCCCCGAAACCCACCCCCAAGCACACGAGCGAAGAAGACCAACTGCAGAAGCTGTACAAGGAAGCCGTGGCCGAGGACGGCCGCCTGGTCGTCTATGCCGGCGGTGACAAGCCGGGCCAGGCGGACTACCTCAAGGACGCGTTCGTCAAGAAGTTCCCCAAGATGAAGGTCGACATCGTCGTCGACTTCAGCAAGAACCACGACGCCCGCGTCGACAACCAGATCGCCGAGCACCACGTGGTTGCCGACGTCGTCCACCTCCAGACCGTCGACGACTTCCCGCGCTGGAAGAAGGAAGGAGTGCTGCAGAAGTACAAGCCGGTCGGCTGGGACAAGGTCTTCGACCAGATCAAGGACAAGGACGGCTACTACACCGGCCTGTTCTTCTTCGCCTTCTCCAATGTCACGGCCACCAAGCTCGGCGGCGACGCACCCGTCGAGGCCAAGGACTTCCTCAAGCCCGAGTTCAAGAACAAGCTCGTCTTCACCTACCCGAACGACGACGACGCCGTCCTCTACTACTTCAAACAGCTCACCGACAAGTACGGCTTCGACTACCTGAAGAAGCTGCTCGCCCAGAACCCGAAGTTCGTCCGCGGCACCCAGGACTCCGCCGACCTGGTCGGCTCCGATAACTACGTGGCGAGCTTCGGCACAACCGGAGGCACCCCGGGCGTCGCTGAGACCACCCTGCCGAAGAAGTCGCCGTGGGTCGCCTGGCCGCAGACCGGCGCCATCCTCAAGAACGCCCCGCACAAGGCCGCCGCCAAGCTCTACATGAGCTGGCTGCTGTCCAAGGAAGCCCAGCAGAACTCCATCGGCACCTGGAGCGCCCGCACCGACGTCGCCGCGCCGGCGGGCCGCAGGGGCATCTTCGACTACGAGAACATGAACCCGCTCGGTCTCGGCGAGTTCATGAACAACCGCACCGCCCTCGACCGCTACAAGGCCCGCATCAACCTCTATGTCGGCGACGTGAAGGGCGTGAACCCCTCCGACCCGCAGGGCGTGCTCGGCCTGTACCCCGTCAACCAGGACGGCACCCAGGGCTGACGGGCTTTTTCCGCCCCCTCTGCTCCCCACCAGAGGGGGAAGCCATGACCACCCACCCGGCCGCCTGACACTGAGCCAACCCGGCGACCCAATGAGGTCACAGCATCAGCAGACGAGCGGGGACGAAGAAGTGACGGACAGGACCTCGGAGGTTCCAGACAGGTTCCGGGTCCTGGCGCGCTCATGATCTACGGCGGATGAGCCATCCGCCTTCCGGGCCGCTCAGGTATCTGTCTGAGCGGCCCGGTACGCCTCGTACTGAGCCCAGGCGCGTTCGAGGGTCTCGACAGCCGCGTCGATGGCGCCGCGCTCTTCGAGGTAGTCAAACTGGCCCTGCCTTCCCTTGTGTGAGGGCCAGTCAGGGTCAGTGGAGACGTCCCGCGCGAGATCCCCAATGGCATTGCGCTGGTCGGCGTGGGTCTTCAACCATGCGGTGAAGCTCTTCGGCTTGGGCATGTCAGCAGCCTTCCGCCGCCGTGTCCGGGCTAACCCATGGGCCTGGTCCGCTTGTCGCTTGTCTTGTCGCTTGTCGGCTCGCAGGTCAGAGCCTGTTCTGGGCTACCCGCAGTGCGGGTCCCGTCTTGTCACGACAAGCGACAAGCGACAAGGGCATCAACGGTGCCGGCGCCCCCGGGGGAGGAAGGGGCGGCCCGTGGCGTCGAAGCGCGAGAGCAGCAACGCGCCGTGGAAGCGGGATATCAGGAGCTCTCCGATGCAGTCAATGCTCCTCTCCGGAATGTAGTCGAAGCAGATGAGACGGCAGTCAAGCTGAGCCTGAGCAAGGCCGTGTTCGCGCCCCCCAAGGGCGGCAAGCTCCGTGACGTACCTCTGCCCGATCCCGTGGCAGAGGCGCTACAGGAGCACATGAAGCGGTTCCCGCCTGTGGAGATCAAGCTTCCGTGGATGCGAGCGAACGGCCAGCCGGTGACCCGGCGGCTCATCTTCACGGGCCCGAACGGTGGGCACGTCCGGCGTACGTCGCTGAACGAAGACCACTGGAAGCCCGCGCTCGCCAAGGCCAGTGTCATCCCCAAGGCCAAGAGTCGCGAGCACGCCGCCGCCCGTGAGCACGGCATGCACGCCCTGCGTCACTTCTACGCGTACGTGCTCCTGGATGCGGGAGAGAGCATCAAGGTGCTCGCGGAGTACCTCGGGCACTCTGACCCGGGGCTGACGCTGAAGGTGTACGCGCACCTCATGCCGAGCAGCCAGGACCGGGCTCGGAAGGCTCTCGGCAGGGCAGCTCAGGCCACAAGATCACGAGGGCTGAGGTTCCAGGGAGGTTCCAGAGCACGAAAATGCCTCCCACTCGCGCCCTATGCGCAGGTGGGAGGCATGATCACAAACCCTACTTCTTCTTGCCCTGGTTCTTGACCGCCTCGATGGCCGCTGCCGCAGCCTCGGGGTCCAGGTACGTGCCGCCCGGGTTCAGGGGCTTGAAGTCGGCGTCGAGCTCGTAGGAGAGCGGGATGCCCGTGGGGATGTTGAGGCCCGCGATGTCCGCGTCGGAGATGCCGTCCAGGTGCTTGACCAGGGCGCGGAGGGAGTTGCCGTGGGCCGCTACCAGGACCGTGCGGCCGGTCAGCAGGTCGGGGACGATCGCGTCGAACCAGTACGGGAGCATGCGGACGACGACGTCCTTCAGGCACTCCGTGCGCGGGCGCAGCTCCGGCGGGAGGGTCGCGTAGCGCGCGTCGGAGAACTGGGAGTACTCGGCGTCGACGTCGAGCGGCGGGGGCGGGGTGTCGTAGGACCGGCGCCACAGCATGAACTGCTCCTCGCCGAACTCGGCGAGCGTCTGGGCCTTGTCCTTGCCCTGCAGGGCGCCGTAGTGGCGCTCGTTCAGGCGCCACGAGCGGTGGACCGGGATCCAGTGGCGGTCCGCGGACTCCAGCGCGAGCTGGGCCGTGCGGATCGCGCGCTTCTGGAGGGACGTGTGGACCACGTCGGGGAGGAGATCGGCGTCCTTCAGGAGCTCGCCACCGCGGACTGCCTCCTTCTCGCCCTTCTCGTTGAGATTGACGTCCACCCAGCCGGTGAACAGGTTCTTCGCGTTCCACTCGCTCTCGCCGTGGCGGAGGAGGATCAGCTTGTACGGTGCGTCGGCCATGCCTCAGAGCGTAATCCACGCTTTCGCCCGTTCGCGTGGCTGCCCGGCAGGCGGACGTTTGACTGGATCTGTTAATTGAGTGGCCCCCGTCAACCGGCGGCTTGTAATTTGCGCTTGCCATCAGCGCTGCTTACAAGCGCGGCTGACAGCGCAGCCGACACGTGTCGCCTCCGGGGGGATCCATGCCGTACGTCCTGCGTGCCCGACGTGCCGTCCGGGAGACGGTCTCGGGTCTGCCCCGCGAGTTCTGGTGGCTGTGGACCAGCACGCTGGTCAACCGGCTCGGTGCCTTCGTCGCCACCTTCATGGCGCTGTACCTGACCCTCGACCGCGGCTACTCCGCCACGTACGCCGGTCTGGTCGCCGCCCTGCACGGGCTCGGCGGGGTGCTCTCCTCGCTGGGCGGCGGGGTGATGGCGGACCGGCTGGGCCGGCGGCCGACGCTGCTGATCGCGCAGGCCTCGACCGCCGTGTCCGTGGCCCTGCTGGGATTCGTGCACGACCCGGTCGCGATCGCCGGTGTCGCCTTCCTCGTCGGCATGGCGAGCAACGCCTCGCGGCCCGCCGTGCAGGCGATGATGGCGGACATCGTCCGGCCCGAGGACCGGATCCGTGCCTTCTCCCTCAACTACTGGGCCATCAACCTCGGCTTCGCCGTCTCCTCCATGGCCGCCGGGTTCATCGCGGAGGTCAGCTACCGCGCCGGGTTCCTGATCGAGGCGGGGATGACGATGGCCTGCGCGATCCTCGTCTTCCTGCGGCTGCCGGAGTCCAAGCCCGCAGAGCCGGCGGTCTCGACTGCCGTGCCGGCGGACTCCGTGAGCCTGGGCACCGTCCTGCGCGACGGGCGGTTCATGAGCGTCGTCGGGCTGTCCTTCCTGGTCGCGCTGATCTTCCAGCAGGGGTCGGTGGGACTGCCGGTGGCGATGGGCGAGGCCGGTTTCTCCCCGGCCGAGTACGGCATGGCGATCGCCGTGAACGGCGCGCTGATCGTCGTCCTCCAGATCCCCGTCACCCGCTTCATCGAGCACCGGGACCCCCGCCGGCTGCTGGTCGTCTCGTCCCTCCTCGCGGGGTACGGCTTCGCCCTCACCGCCTTCGCGGGGTCCGTGGGGGTCATCGCGCTCACGGTGTGCGTGTGGACCCTGGCGGAGATCGTCAACGCGCCCACGCAGACGGGCCTCGTCGTACGGCTGTCCCCGGTGCACGGGCGCGGGCGCTACCAGGGCATGTACACGATGTCCTGGTCCGTGGCCGCCCTCGTCGCGCCGCTGCTGTCCGGGTTCGTCATCGACCGGTTCGGGGCGGAGTGGCTGTGGGGGTCCTGCGCGGTGCTCGGGACGGCGGCCGGGGCGGGGTACGCCGCGCTGATGCGGCGGGTCGCGGAGGACGGGGAGAAGGCTGAGGCGGGGACGGAGGCGGCGGACGGGCTCCGGGCGCTGCCTGCCGGGCCCGGCAGGGACACGCGAAGGAGCCGGACACTGTGACCACGCGGCACCCCGAGCGCCACACCGCACGCCTGCGGCTGCGTCAGTGGAGCGAGGCGGACCTGGACGTGCTCGCGGAGATGGACGCGGACCCGGACGTCATGCGGTACATCGGTGACGGCTCGCCCGGCACCCGTGAGCGGACCGCCGCGGCCCTGGCCCGGATGCGCGCGGTCTGGGACGAGCGCGGCTACGGCCTGTTCGCCGCCGAGGAGAGGGTGACCGGCGAGCTGGTGGGCTGGGTGGGGCTGGCCGTTCCGGCCTTCCTCCCGGAAGTCATGCCGGCGGTGGAGATCGGATGGCGGCTGCGGCGCCGGTCCTGGGGCCGGGGCTACGCCACGGAAGCCGCACGCGAGGTCCTGGCGTTCGCTTTCGGCGAGGCGGAAGCGGGCGCCGGCCTGGAACGCGTCGTCAGCATCTGCCACGTCGACAACCACGCCTCGCTCCGCGTCATGACCAAGCTCGGAATGACGTACGACCGCACCACGCGCGTCCCCGCCCATGGGCAGCCGGTCCGGGTCATGGCGATCACGCGGGAGGAGTACCACTCCTCGGCGTGACGGCGGCGCGGCGGCCCGCCGAGGCGACGCGTGACCTCATGGCCGTCCCTCGCGTCCGCAGCGACGTGGCGCGCGGCCGGCGCTGGCAGGTCTCCTCCTGGCCATCGACGAAGCCCGGTCGTCGGTTGGGTCCCGGACGACTTCTCCGGGCCGCCCCCTGACAGGCCGGGGATGCAACCATTCCCTGCGGAGCTGGAACCCCCGGAAGCCGGCCGCGCGCTCGCGACCATAGCGCCGGGCACTGACAGCGATAGGAGCATCAACAGGGCACCGGTCACGGGGCACACGGCACCGGTCACGGGGCACACGGCACCGGTCACGGGGCACACGGCTCCGGCCTCTCACCCCGCCCGAGCACGGCCGCCCTACCCGTCCACGAAGCCGAGCTCCGTGTCCGGCCGGCACTGCGGGCAGGACGTGATCCCCTCGGCGAGGGCGCGCCGGGCGCGGTCGCGGTCGACGCCCTTGCTGCGCCGGCCCGCGTTCCAGCAGCCGCCGACGTGGACGTACACCGCCTCCTGCCCGGACAGGCCGCGTTCGATCAGCCAGTCCGGCGCGGGCGGCCGGGACAGGAGACCGTGCCGGCGTTCGGCCTGGCGGCGCTCCTCGTCCGCGATCCACCGGCGGGTGCGTGCCAGGTCGCGTTCCTGCACGCGCTCCAGGAAGCGGAGCAGCGCGAGCCGCGACTCTGGATCGTTCATGCGTTCGATTCTAGGTTCGCCGTCGCCTCCGGCCCACCCCGGACCACCACCGGCGGCGGCACCCATTACCTCCGACGTCATCGACGCTCCGCCGCCGTCCCGGCAGGCTGGGCCCCATGACATCCACTGACATCGCCGAAGCCACCCGCCTCACCGTTCAGAAGTTCCTCGGACTCCGGCTCGCCGGTGACACCGAGGGGCTCACCGCGCTCTTCGCCGACGAGGTCGACTGGGTGCTCGCCGACAACCCCGGCGTCCCTTGGATCCGGCCTCGGTCCACCGCCGCCGAATGTGCGGCACAGGCCGATGAGCTGGCCCGGTACACCGTCCCGGAGGACGCTCGCGCGTCCGTGGACACCGTCCTCGTCGACGGGACCGACGCCGTGCTGATGGGGCAGGTCTCCGGGACCGTCCGGGCGACCGGGAAGTCCTTCTCGGGGCCGTTCGCGCTGCGGCTCACCGTCGAGGACGGGCGGATCACCCGGCACCACCTCTACGAGAACAGCCTGTCGATCGCCGAGGCCTGCGCCCCCTGACCGGGCTCTGTCGCTGAGCCGGGACGTTGGTGGAGCCGGGGCGCCGGAGAGGCCCGAGGGGGCGTCAGGCCGGACGGCCGCCAAGGGGTCCAGCCAGCGGTGGCGGCGGCGCGGACCCACGCCGTGCACCTCAGTCCCGTCGCACCAGCCGCCAGTACTGCCGCTTCTCCTCGTCCCGTACGACCACGCCCAGCCGCAGCAGTTCACCCCGCAACTCCCGGGCGTCCTTGGCGTCGTCCTCGTGTTTGCGGGCCTGCGCACGAGCCCGCAGCAGGGCGTCCGCGCCCGGGGGAAGGCCGGGGGTGCCGGGGACCCAGCGGCGGAACTCGGTTCGGTACGGGTCCTCCTCCGCCCACTCGTATCCGTGTTCCGCGAGGGCGTCCGCGAGGCGTTGCCAGGGCAGGCCGCAGTGCTCCCTCGCCCGTTCCATGCCGTCCGGGCCGAGCAGGACGAGCTGCTTGCCGTCCCGGAACAGCACGGAGATCTCCTCGCGGGGGAACTCCTGGGAGCCGTCCCTGATGGTCAGGGTCACCTGGGTGCCGGAGATGCCGACCGACAGCGACTCGTGCACCGCCGTGAAGCCGAGCAGCAGGCCGCCGAAGACGCCCACCGCGATCGTGCCGAGGGTGAGGGCGGGTTCCGGGACCGAGGTCAGCAGTTCGGCCGGGCCTTCGAGCGGCGCCCACGGCAGGGTGAGCAGCCAGCGGGCGAGAAGCGGGAGCAGGGCGCCGGCCACGGCACCGCAGGCGACGCAGAAGAGCACGACGGCCCAGGCCGATTCGGCGAGTTCCGTCGCCTCGCCCGCCCGCGGCCGGGGGCTCTTGCCCATGGGAACGTTCCTGGCTTCCTCCATGCAGCCAGTCTCTTCAGCGGCCGTCCGCCCCGTCATCAACCGTTGGTCTACGGGCCTTCGACTTTGGTTTCAGGGATGCATCCGCGCCCCCTTGACCACCTTGTCCACCGCGTTCTTCGGGCCGTGGACCGCGAGGCCGACCAGGTCCAGATCCGCCGTCGGCACCGCCCGCACGGCCGCGCGGTTGTCGCGGTCGTTGCCCGTGGCGAAGAGGTCGGAGGTGAAGACCGCGCGGGGCAGGGCGCGCGTCAGAGCCCGGGTGTGAGCCGTGGCCAGGGTTTCCTTGGTGGCCTCGAAGACCATGACCGGCTGGCGGAACATGGGGAGGTAGGGCACGCCGTCCGCGTCCTCGTACGGTTCGCCGATCACCTCGGGAAGCTGCGTTCCCAGGCCGCTGACCAGGAACGACGTCACGTTGAGGCGCTGCCAGGTTTCCAGGTCGGCGCGCAGCAGCACGGCGATCTTCGTGTCGAAGCGGACCGGCTCCGGCCCAGTGGGTTCGGGTTCGGTACTCGTGTTCATGATCCGAGCGTGCCGGGCAGTCCCCGTCGCGGTCTTGTACGTTCTTTGCATGGCCTCCCAGCCCGCCCGGATCGTCTCCGCCTGGCGGCCCGCCGTCCCGGGTGTCGTCGAGGTCTTCCACGCGCGGTTCACCGAGTACGCGTATCCGATGCACGTCCACGACGCCTGGACGCTGCTGATCGTCGACACCGGCGCCGTGCGGTACGACCTCGACCGGCACGAGCACGGCACCCCGCACGACACCGTGTCGCTGCTGCCGCCGCACGTGCCGCACAACGGCTCCCCCGTCACCGCTGAGGGCTTCCGCAAGCGGGTGCTGTACCTCGACGCGACGCACCTCGGCGACGAGTTCATCGGGGCTGCCGTCGACCGGCCCGATCTGCGCGATCCGCTGCTGCGGCGGCGCGTGGGGCAGTTGCACGGCACACTGGGGCGGCCCGGTGAGGAACTGGAGGCCGAGAGCAGGCTGTTGTTCGTCGGGGAGCGGTTGCGCGGGCATCTGCGGGGCGACGCCGCTTCCCTCCGGCCCACCGATCCCGTACTCGCGCGGCGGCTGCGCGAGTTGCTGGACGAGCGGATCGTCGAGGGCGTCGTCCTGCGGGAGGCCGCCGGGCTGCTCGGCGCCCATCCGGCCCATCTGGTCCGGGCGTTCAGCACCGCCTACGGCATCGCACCGCACCAGTACCTGACGTCCCTGCGCGTGGGGCGCGCCCGGCGGCTGCTCCTGGAGGGCCGCTCACCGGGCGATGCGGCGGTGGCGGCCGGGTTCTACGACCAGTCACACCTCACCCGGCACTTCCGCAAGCTGGTGGGTGTGCCGCCGGGGCGTTACCGCGCAGGCGGCAAGGGTTAGGCCCCTTCTGATGGATCTCCGCGGGAGAAGGAGCGGCGTTCGGTACGTGCTCTCGGCGTGCCGCGTGGAAGCCCTCGATGGGGGTCCCCCCGCTCGAACGAAGCCGAGAGTGGGGGAGGAGCTACCTGGGCCTTCGCGCGGTGCGGCGAGAGTGCGTGCCGGGCGTCGCGACGCCGCGGAGTTCCATCAGAAGGGGCCTAGCGCTCGGGGCGCTGCGTGAGGTGGGCGAACGCGTCCAGGTTGCGCGTGGGCTCCCCCCGCGACACCCGCCACTCGTACTCCTTGCGGATCGCCGAGGCGAAGCCCAGCTCCAGCAGGGTGTTGAAGGCGCCGTCGGACGCCTCCAGGACCTGGCCGAGCAGCCGGTCGAGCTCGTCGGCGGTGACGGCGGACAGGGAGAGGCGGCCGGTGAGGTAGACGTCGCCGTGCTGGTCGACGGCGTAACTCACGCCGTAGAGCTTGAGGTTGCGTTCCAGGAGCCAGCGGTGGACGCCCTGTTCGTTCTCGTCGGGGTGGCGGATGACGAAGGCGTTCAGCGACAGGGAGTGGCGGCCGACGATCAGGGAGACCGTCGTCTTCAGCTTGCGGGTGCCGGGGAGCTGTGCGACGTAGGTGCCGGGCTGGGGGCTCTCCCACTCCAGTTCGGCGTCCTTCAGCGCTCCCTCGATGACCTGGGCCGCGCGCTGTTCCTGATCGGTTTCACCCATGCAGCGAGCGTACGCGACGGCGGTGGGCCTGCATCGCGGCCGTGTAGACGTCCGCCGTGGCGGCGGCCGCCGTGTCCCAGCCGAAGGACTGGGCGTGCCGGGCGGCCTGTTCGCCGAGCCGGGGCACCAGTTGCGGGTCGTCGGCGAAGTCGCCCAGCACGCGCGCGTACTCGGCCGGGTCGTGGCCCCGGACGAGGAAGCCGGTGTGTCCGTCGCGCACGGCGACCGGCAGGCCGCCGACCGACGCCGCGAGCACCGGGGTGCCGGCCGCCTGCGCCTCTATGGCGACCAGGCCGAAGGACTCGCTGTAGGAGGGCATGACCAGCACGGAGGCGGCGCGGAACCAGTCCGCCAGCTGCTCCTGGCCGACGGGCGGGCGGAACCGTACGACGTCGGCGATGCCCAGGCGTGCGGCGAGCTTCTGCAGGCCCTCGGGCTTGGCGAGGCCGCTGCCGGAGGGGCCGCCGACGACGGGCACGAGGATGCGCGAGCGCAGTTCGGGACGCCGGTCGAGGAGGACGGCGACGGCGCGCAGCAGCACGTCCGGCGCCTTCAGGGGCTGGATGCGGCCCGCGAAGAGGGGGATCAGCGCGTCCTGGGGCAGGCCGAGACGGGCCCGGGCGGCGGCGCGGCCGTCGGCGGGCGAGAAGCGGCTGAGGTTCACGCCGGGGTGGACCACGGCGACCTTGTCGGTCTCGGCCGCGTAGTGCCGGACGAGTTCGTCGGCCTCTTCGGTGGTGTTGGCGATGAGCCGGTCGGCGGCGGCGACGATCTGGGTCTCGCCGATGACGCGGGCGGCGGGTTCTGGGGTGTCGCCGTCGGCCAGGTTGGCGTTCTTGACCTTGGCCATGGTGTGCATGGCGTGCACCAGGGGGACGCCCCAGCGCTGGGCGGCGAGCCATCCGACGTGGCCGGAGAGCCAGTAGTGGGAGTGGACCAGGTCGTAGTGGCCCGGGCGCTGGTGGGCCCACGCCTGCATGACGCCGTGGGTGAAGGCGCACAGCTGGGCGGGGAGGTCCTCCTTGTTGAGGCCCTCGTAGGGACCGGCGTCGACGTGCCGGACGAGGACGCCGGGGGCCAGCTCGACGGCCGGGGGGAGGGCCGCCGCGGTCGCGCGCGTGAAGATCTCGACCTCGACGCCGTGCGCTGCGAGGCGCTGGGCGAGCTCCACGATGTAGACGTTCATGCCGCCGGCGTCGCCGGTGCCCGGCTGGTGGAGCGGGGAGGTGTGCACGGAGAGCATGGCGACGCGGCGGGGCTTGCGGTGCAGCCGGAGACGCGTGGGTGACGACGCGGAGAGCCGGCCGAGCCTGCCGATGTACTGGCTCACGTGGCGTTCCTCCTCGCTCGGGGCATGCCTTCCGCAGGGCGCACGCTGCCCTCCGACGGAGTCCAACACCGGAAGCAGGTGCTCCATTTCCCGATTCGGCAGTTTTACCGAATCATTACCGCTTGTCGCTCAACCGTTCGAGGGCGTGGAGGTCCGTGTCCGTCGGTCCGTGCGGGGTGACCCGGAGGTGATCTGGCGCACCGATGAGTTTCGCCGCGCCACGACGTCTGAAGCAGTGGTGGTGACGACCGGGAAGAGAGTGGTTCGTGATGAAACTGGTGGTGCAGGAATTCCTGTCGCTCGACGGTGTCTCCCAGGGGCCGGGCGCCCCGGACGAGGACACCAGTGACGGCTTCGAGCGGGGCGGCTGGTTCGTGCCGCATCTGGACGAGGAGTTCGAGCGGCTGGCCGGCAACTGGCTCGGCGAGGCCGACGCGCTGCTGCTCGGGCGCCGGACGTACACGAGCTTCGCCCGGGACTGGCCCGCGATGACCGGGCACCCCCTCGCCGGGATCATGAACAGCCTGCCGAAGTACGTCGCCTCCCGCAGCCTGACCGAAGCCGAAGCCGGGTGGAACCCGACCACGATCCTGTCCGGTGACGTCCCCGCCCAGGTCGCGGAGCTGAAGCGGCACCCCGGCCGGGAGCTCCAGATCCACGGCAGCGCCCGTCTCGCCCAGTCGCTGCTGGCGGCCGGGCTGGTCGACACGCTCCGGCTGGCGATCGCCCCGGTCGTGGTCGGCCAGGGGCGGCGGCTCTTCCCGGACGGCGGGGCACCCGCGGGGCTGCGGCTGACCGACCACCGGACGACACCGGGGGGTCTGTCGGTCCATGTCTTCGAGTCGGCGGGGGCGCCGGGGTTCGGGACGTACGGGGCCGGGGCGTAGCGGCCGCGGTGGCACCTCGCGCCCTGACAGCGCCGGGGGCCGCTTAACCTCGTACGTATGACACCCCGCGCAGCCGCCCGCCCGTTCGGCACGGTGACGCGCGGGACGACCAACCCCAATCGGCTGCGCCGTATGGACCGCTGGATCGCGGCCACGCACGGTGCCGAGCTGCGCCGCGCCGCCGATCCCGTGGCGGTCGACCTCGGGTACGGCGCCGCCCCCTGGACGGCCGTCGAGCTGCTGCAGCGCCTGCGGACGGCCGCGCCACGCGCGCGCGTGGTGGGCGTCGAGATCGAACCGGCACGGGTCGCGGCGGCGCTGCCCTACGAACGGCCGGGGCTCGTCTTCCGGCACGGCGGCTTCGAGATCCCGGTCCCGCAGCGGCCTCTGCTCGTCCGCGCGGCGAACGTGCTGCGGCAGTACGAGGAGGGCGAGGTCGCGGCCGTGTGGCACCGGCTGTGCGCGCGGCTCGCACCGGCCGAGCCGGCGACCGGGTCGCGCGGCGGGCTGCTGGTCGAGGGGACCTGCGACGAGATCGGGCGCCGGCACGTCTGGGTCGCGCTCGGCCCGGAGGGACCGCGCACGGTCACCTTCGCGACCCGGCTGGGCTCCCTGGAGCGCCCCTCGGACCTGGCGGAACGGCTCCCGAAGGCACTCATCCACCGCAATGTCCCGGGCGAGCCGGTGCACGCCTTCCTGCGCGACTTCGACCGCGCCTGGGCGGCCGCCGCGCCCTACGCCGCGTACGGCGCCCGGCAGCGCTGGATCCGCGCGGTACGCGACCTGACGACCGACTGGCCTGTGACGGACGGGCCGACGCGGTGGCGGCAGGGAGAAGTGACGGTGCGGTGGGGGGCGTTGGCCCCGTCGTCTTTCTGCGCCTGACCCCTGCGGTCAGGGCGGGGGGCGCTGCCCTCCGGGCGGGGTGCGCTGCCCTCCGGGCGGGGTGCGCTGCCCTCCGGGGCGGGGGCCGTTGCCCTCCGGGCGGGGGGCGCTGACCCTCGGGCGGGGGCCGTTGCCCTCCTGGCAGGGGGGCGCTGACCCCCGGGCGGGGGCCGTTGCCCTCCGAGCGGGGCCGTTGCCCTCCGGGCGGGGGGGGGCGCTGACCCCCGAGCGGGGGCCGTTGCCCTCCTGGCAGGGGGGCGCTGACCCCCGGGCGGGGGCCGTTGCCCTCCTGGCAGGGGGGCGCTGCCCTCCGGGCGGGGCCGTTGCCCTCCGGGCGGGGGCTGCTGCGGTCGGGCGGGGTTGCTGCGCTCCGGGCTGGGTCCGTTGCCCTCCCGGTGGGGCCGTTGCGGACTGGGCGGGGCCCATCGAGGACCGGGCGCACCCGTCGAGGACCGGGCAGGGCCCGTCGTCTTCCCAGCGGGCCCGTTGCGCTCCGGACGGACCCCGTTGCGCTCCGGACGGACCCGGTTGCGCTCCGGACGGACCCCGTTGCGCTCCGGACGGACCCGGTTGCGTCCGGGCGGGGCCCGTTGCGCTCCGGACGGACCCCGTTGCGCTCCGGACGGACCCCGTTGCGGTCCGGGCGGGGCCCGTTGCGCTCCGGACGGACCCCGTTGCGCTCCGGACGGACCCCGTTGCGGTCCGGGCGGGGCCCGTTGCGCTCCGGGCGGGGCCCTTGCGGTCCGGGCGGGGCCCGTTCCCTCCGGGCATGGGCCGCCCCCACCCCGGGAGGCCCGTTGGGGACCGCGAGAGACCCGTAGGGCACAGGGCAGGGCCCGTCGCCCTCCCGGCAGGCCGTTGCAGGCCGTTGCGGTGCGGGCGGGACCCATGGCACCCCGGACGGGGCTCTCTGGGAACCGGACGGAACCAGATGCGAACCGGGCTGCGCCTGTTACGGACCTGGCGGGCGCTGCCGTGCCCAGGGCGGAGCCCATGCCGCTCCGCCGAAATTCCGTTGCGGTCCGAAAGGGACCTCTCGTCCTCCCGGCGGGCGCCGCTGCGATCCGGGCACGGTCCGATGGAACGATCTCTTTGAGTCGTTCGTCACACAGACCGGGGAGATCGCGTGCCGCATAACGGCGAGGGGGCGGCGGGAAGTACTACCTCTGTCGCTTTCCTGATCGACATGGCAGCATCCCCAGACGAACCGCAAGTTACTGACGGTTAATCAGTTGGGGGCTGAGGTATGGGAACGGGCAAGCGTGGCCTGATCGCGACGGCGGTGGCCGTGGTCTGTGCGGTCACGGTGCTGGCCGCACCGGGCACGGCGTTCGCGAACCCCACCCCCTCCCCCACCCCGAGCGCGGGCCCGGCCCTCGCAGCCGGCAAGGACCTCGAAGCCGTCCGCAAGAAGCTCGACAAGCTGTACCGCGCCGCGGGCCGCGCCACCGACGAGTACAACGCCGCCGAGGAGAAGGCGGACAAGCAGTCCGCCGAGGTCGTCGAACTGGCCAAGAAGATCGTCAAGGGCCAGGAGAGGCTCCGGAAGCTGAAGGATCGCGCGGGCGCCGCGGCCGCCGCCCAGTACCGCGGGGGCGGGCTGCCGCCCGAGGCCCACCTGGTCCTGAGCGAAGACCCGCAGGACTTCCTCGACGGCGCAGGCCGCGTCCGCGAGGGCCACCACGCGACGAAGGGCCTGCTCGGCGAACTGACCCGCACCCAGGAGGACTTGGAGCAGTACGCGAAGGACGCCTCCGCACAGTGGAAGAAACTGGAGGCGGGCCGCAAGGCCAAGGCCGCCGCGCAGAAGAAGATCGAGAAGCAGATCGCGCAGGCGGAGAAGCTCGAATCCGCACTGCAGAAGGAGGAGCAGGAGCGCCTCGCCGAGCTGGAGAAGGAGGCCGCGAACAAGGCGCAGACCGCCTGGCTCGACTCCGGCATCCTCGACGAGGTCGACGGAAAGGCCTCCGAGCAGGGCAAGAAGGCCGTGCAGTACGCCACGGCCCAGATCGGCAAGCCGTACCAGTGGGGCGCCGAGGGCCCGAAGACCTACGACTGCTCGGGGCTGACGTCACAGGCCTGGATATCCGCCGGGCGCGGCATCCCCCGCACCTCGCAGGAGCAGTGGAAGCGGCTGCGGCACATCGACATCCAGGACATGCGGCCCGGCGACCTCATCATCTACTTCGGCGACGCCAGCCATGTCGCGATGTACATCGGTGACGGGGCGATGGTGCACGCGCCGCGGCCCGGACGTACCGTGACGATCGCGGGGGCCGGATCCATGCCCATCCTCGGGGTGGTCCGGCCGGACGCGGACACCGGCACCGACACCGGCACCAACTGATCGCCGACGACGACCTGAAGACGACGATCTGAAGACGGCAGCCTGAAGACGGTGGCCTGGCGACCGCCTGGCGACTGCCTGAAGACGGCGCACCGGATATCGGACACCCGCGGTGACCCGGCCCACGTGACCCACCGCACGCCCCACCACGGGCAAAACCGTGCGCTGACGTGACGTTCGTCATCCCCGCAGCATCTCCGAGCTGTCCAACTGCGGTACATATCGCGGCATATGACACTGGCCGATGGCACAGCGGCGTGGCTCACACCATTCCAATGCGGCGCCGACACCCGCTATGGTCCCCGTCGGTGGGTCGAGGTCCCTCGCCCCACCGTGCCCTCGGGGGGAGGGAAGGAACCCAAGACGATGCCCGTACCCATACCGCGGCAGAGAGCGATCCCGGCCGTGGAGAGTGGTCAGGCGCAGGCCGCGTCCCCGCGCGGCGGCTCGGCCGGGGAGTCCGCGAAGGACGCCTCGCCCGCGGGCCGCACGCCGGACACCGCCGGGAACACCACGGACAAGGTGGAGAACAACACCGCCCACACCAACCTGACGCTGCTGCTGATCGAGGACGATCCGGCCGGTTCGCCGATCGTGCCGGACATGCTCGACCAGGCGGGCAAGCCGATCCGCGTCCGCACGGCCCGCAACCTGACGGAGGCCGGGCGACTGCTGACCGACGACGTCCACTGCATCCTGCTGGACCTGGCGCTGCCCGCGCCCGGCCACAGCGACTCCGAGGACGAGCTCGCCGTGCTCCGGCACGTGCTGGAGCTCGCGCCCCGGCACGCCGTCCTGGCGCTGACCGCGTCAGGCGACGCCGAGCGCGGCGCCGAGGCGGTGCGCGTCGGCGCCCAGGACTACCTCTTCCGCGACGAGCTGGACAGCAGGCTGCTGAGCCGCGCGATCCGCTACGCGGTGGAGCGCAAGCGTTCCGAGTCGGCCGAGCGCCGGCTCGCCGAGGGCCGGCTGCGGGCGCAGGAGAACCGCCGCCTGGAGCGCGGCCTGCTGCCGACGCCACTGCTGGAGGGCTCTTCGCTGCGGTTCGCCGCCCGCTACCGCCCCGGCCGCTCGCGCGCACTGCTCGGCGGCGACTTCTACGACGTCGTGCGCACGCCGGACGGCACCGTGCACGCCATGATCGGCGACGTCTGCGGCCACGGCCCGGACGAGGCCGCCCTCGGGGTGGAACTGCGGATCGCCTGGCGCGCGCTGACGCTGGCGGGTCTGTGCGGCGACCAGCTGCTGGGCACACTCCAGCAGGTGCTGGAGCACGAGCGGGCCGACGACGAGATCTTCGCGACCCTGTGCACGGTGGACATCGCGTCGGACGGCCGCCGCGCGGGCCTGTGCCTGGCGGGTCACCCGTCGCCGCTGCTGGCCCGCCCGGGCAAGCCGGCCCGCCTGCTGCCGTACGACAACAACGGACCGGCCCTGGGCCTGCTGCCCGGCGCCCGCTGGCCGCGGATGCAGGTGGAGCTGGGCGCCGAGTGGAGCCTGATGCTCTACACCGACGGCCTGATCGAGGGCCACATCGGCCAGGGCCGGGAGCGGCTCGGCCAGGACGGCATGACGGAGATGGTCCGCCGCCAGTTCGCCGAGGGCCTGCGGGGAGAGCAGCTGCTGCGGGCGGCGGTGAACGAGGTGCGCGACCTCAACGGTGGTGAGCTGACGGACGACGTGGCGGTCCTGCTGCTGGACCGGGTGCCGTAGCCCCGGGCGCCGATGCCGCGGGGCATCGATGCCGCTGAGGGCCCTTACCGGCCGCCGTTGTACGGGCCGTAGGGGCCGTCGCTGCTGGAGCCCCGCTGGCTGCGGCCACCGCCCGGAAGCGCCCGGATCGCGGGCCGTACGTCGACCATGTACACGATCGTCGCGATGAGGCCGATGATCGGCAGGAACGACAGGATCGGGAAGAACAGGTTCACCACGAAGGCGATCCCCAGGATGATCAGCCAGAAGGGCTTGGTCTTCTTGTCGGCAGCGCGGTAGGCGTCCTCCCGGCGCACAGCCGCGTCGAACAACGCGAAGCCGCTGAAAACGATCAGGGCCATGCTCAGAAGCCACATGAACCCTTGGAAGCCCTGCATCAGCACAACATCCACCACCTGACTCGGCTCGTCCTACGCGTCACCGTACCCGTACAACGGGCCGGGCACCCTCAGGGTGCCCGGCCCGTCCGACCGCTCCGCCGTCCTACTTCGCGGGCGGGGTGGTCTTCTTCGCGGTGGTGGTCTTGCGCGCCGGGGCCTTCTTGGCCGCGGGGGCCTTCTTAGCCGGGGTGGCGGCCGCCACCGGCTTCGCCGGCTCCTCCTTGACCTCGACCGGCTGCGGCTTCGGCTCGACGGCCACGGCCAGCTCCTCGACGCCCTCGGCGACGTCCTCGATGCTGTCGGCGGCCTCGCCGCGCCAGGTCCGCACGGCCTGCTCGCCGTGCTCGGCGACCTTCTCGTAGGTCTCACGGGCCTTGACGGCGTACTCGGCGGCCACGCCGACGCCGCGCAGCGCGAAGTCCTGGGCGTTCTCGCCGAACTTCTTCAGGTCCGAGTCGATCGTGCTGCCGAGCTTCTTGATGTCGACATCGATGGAGCCGATGAACTCCGTGACCTTGGTCTGCAGGGTCTCCTGCGTCTCCTTGACGCGGGCGGAGGCCTCCTTGGCCCGGGCGGACGCCTTCTCCTGGACGGCCTTGGTGTCGGTGTTGCGTACGGCGTCGATCCGCGCGGGGGCCTCGGAGCGCAGCTGCTCGACCAGGGCCGGCACCTTCCTGGCCTGCTGGAGGGCCAGGTCGGCGGTGCCTGCGGCGAAGTAGAGCGGGGTCGGGTCGCTGAAGGTCTTGCGCAGGTCGTCGGTGATGGCCATGGTGATGGTCCTCCCGGATTCTGTATCGCTTGAGGGTTCGGCTGAGGGTTGTGTGATCCGCGGCGGTACGGCCGGTGCCCTGGTCCGGCTCAGCCGGCCGTCTGCTGCGGGTCGATGTCGCTGCCGTCGTTCTTCTTGATGCTCTTGTCGGGGCTCTTGCGGCTGCGGCGCCGGGCGGGCTGAGCGTCCGCGGCCGGGCCGGGCTTCGGTATCTCGGCTCCGGCGTCGGGAGCGTCCCCGTCCACACTCACCGCACCGCCCCCGGGGACGACACCGACGACGCCCGCACCGCCCGAGCCGTCCGGAACACCCGGGACATCCGAGCCGTCACCGCTCCCGAACCCGTTCTCCTTGCGGAAGGACTCGTAGATCTGCAGCAGCACCTGCTTCTGGCGCTCGTTCAGCGCCGGGTCGGCGAGGACGACGGCGCGCGTCTCCACCTCGTCCCGGTCCCGCTCGGCGTCGAGGATGCCGGCCCGGACGTACAGCGTCTCGGCGGAGATCCGCAGGGCCTTGGCGACCTGCTGCAGCACCTCCGCGCTCGGCTTGCGCAGCCCGCGCTCGATCTGGCTCAGATACGGATTGGACACCCCGGCGGCATCGGCGAGCTGCCGGAGCGACAGCTGCGCAGTGCGCCGCTGTTCGCGCAGATAGTCACCGAGATTGCCGACGTTGAGCGATGCCATGCCTCCACAGTGCAGCACCTCGCTAACTATTGCAAGCACCCGCTTGCAAAAGTGCGCCACGCCACCCGGCCGCCGCCGATGAGCCCGGGCACGACAGGTGTCGCATTTGCACGACAACTGCCGCAGGGAGCACGGAACTACGCCAGACCGATCAGGCCGCGAGCACGGAAGCCTCGGACCCCGCGTCACCTCGCGGGTGCGGCCGGTACACACACGCCGCGCGGCGCCCGATGCCGGGCCCCGGTCAGCCGGCTTCCGTCAGGGCCGCGTGCGCGGCGGCGAGGATCTCCTCGGAGAGCGGGGAGCCCTGGGTGGCCCGGGACAGGACCAGAGCACCGACCAGGGTGCACAGCCGGGCGAGGCCGCCCTCGCCGCCCCCGACGCCACCGACGCCCTCGCCGTCCGCGACGGCCTCGGCGGGGGCGAGGAACGCGGCGAAGTCGGCCACGCCCTCCGCGTAGGTACGGCGCGCCGCGCGGCCTTCGGGTCCGCGCGCGATATCGGTGGCGAGAGCCGTGACCGGGCAGCCGTCCGCCGCGTTGTCACGGTGCTCCACGGAGAGGTAGGCGTCGATCAGGGCCCGCTGAGCGGCATCCCGCTGCCCGTCGTGCCGCTCGAGCCCGGCCGCAAAGCGCCGTGCGAACTCATCGAAGGCATGGGCGGTGACCTCATCGACGAGCGCTTCCTTGGAGGCGAACTGCTTGTAGAAGGCGCCGTGGGTGAGGCCGGCCGCCTTCATGAGATCGGCGACGCTGACGTGGGTGCCCTGCTCCCGGAACAGCCGCGACGCGGTGTCCACCACCCGCCTGCGATTTTCCGCCGCCTGCGCCTGCGATACGCGGCCCATGGCCACCTCCTGCACGAACCAGCTTGGATGTCGATTGGCATCTATCCTAGCCGCGTGTTTAGATTGTGGTCGCAATCTAACTGACGCGGGTGCTCCGACGGCGCCTGCGAAGGACAGGAGCGAGCATGGAACTCAAGAACGCGGTCGCGGTGGTCACCGGCGCCAACCGGGGCCTCGGGCGGCACCTGGCCGCCCAGCTCGTCGAGCGCGGCGCGAAGGTCTACGCGGCGGCCCGCCGTTCCGAAACGGTCGACCTGCCGGGCGTCCGCCCACTGCGCCTCGACGTGACGGACCAGGAGTCGATACGGGAGGCCGCCCGCATCGCGTCGGACGCGACGCTTCTGATCAACAACGCGGGCATCTCCACCGGCGCGACGCTGGTCGGCGGCGACCTGGACGAGGTACGTCGCGAGATGGAGACCAACTTCTTCGGCCCGCTCGCAGCCACCAGGGCCTTCGCTCCCGTCATCGAGGGCAACGGCGGCGGCGCCGTCCTCAACGTCCTGTCCGCCCTGTCCTGGTTCCACCCGGCAGGCCTCGGCTCCTACGCGGCTTCCAAGGCCGCCGCCTGGGCGCTGAGCGACGCGAGTCGCGAGGAACTGGCGCCCCGCGGGATCACCGTCTCGGCGCTGCACGTCGGCTACATGGACACCGACATGGCCGCCGGCGTGCCCGCCGATCAGAAGGTCGCCGCCGCCGACGTCGCGGCCCAGGCCCTTTACGGCATCGAGACCGGCCTGCCCGAGATCCTCGCCGACGAGACCAGCAGGTACGTCAAGCAGAGCCTGTCCGCGGCGCCCCAGCCGAACGCGGGCTGACGCTCACCCTCTCCACCACGGCACGACGGCCTTCCAGGCCCCCTTACGCAAGGACTTCTCATGCGTTACACGGCCTTCGGCCGCAAGACCGGACCGCGCGTCTGCGAGTACGCGCTCGGCACCGCGAACTTCGGCACCGGCTGGGGCGCCGGCGCCGAGCCCGACGAGGCCCGCCGGATCTTCGACCGGTTCGCCGAGGCCGGCGGCACCTTCCTCGACAGCGCCGACAGCTACCTCGCAGCCCTCGACGTCCAGCTCACCGACGAGCAGTACGCGCGCCTCGACAAGGCCAGCGCCATGCCGCTCGGCGTACCGCACGAGGGCGTCGCGGGCTCGCTGGGACACCTCCAGGGCGGCGACGCGGGCAGCGTCATCGCCCCGGGCGTGCCGGTGGCCTGAGCCCGCAAACACGGCCGCCGCAGAGCTCTCCGCGCAGGCACTGGCCACTGCCGCGCCGACGCGGAGCGCGCGGACCAGAAGACACCACCAACTGTCTCGTAACGAGACAAACCCCTCACGGACAGAACACCCCTCCCGCTTGGACGGGAGACCACACGAACGGAGATGACGATGAAGGCCTTCATGGTCGAGAAGTACGGTGACGCGTCCAACATGCGTGCCGCCGAGATACCCGACCCCCAGGTGGGCGCCGACGACGTCCTGGTCAGGATCGACGCGGCGAGTGTCAACCCGCTGGACATGAAGATCCGCGACGGTGACCTCAAGCAGATCCTGCCCTACCGTCTCCCGCTCGTCCTGGGCAACGACCTCGCCGGGACCGTCGTCCGCGTCGGATCGTCCGTCACCCGCTTCGCGGTGGGCGACGAGGTCTGGGCGCGGCCCGACAAGGACCGCATCGGCACCTTCGCCGAACTCCTCGCCGTCCACCAGGACGACCTGGCGGCCAAGCCCGCCACGCTCACCATGACCGAGGCCGCCTCCCTCCCCCTGGTCGCGCTGACCGCCTGGCAGGCCCTGGTCGAGCGGGCGAACGTCCAGCCGGGCCAGAAGGTCCTCATCCACGCGGGCGCCGGCGGCCTGGGATCCATCACCATCCAACTGGCCAAGGCACTGGGCGCGCACGTGGCCGCCACCGCGAGCACCGCCAAGATCGACCTCGTCAAGGACCTCGGCGCGGACGAGGTCATCGACTACCGCACCCAGGACTTCTCCGAACTCCTCACCGGCTACGACCTCGTCCTGGACTCCCTCGGCGGCGAGAACCTCGCCAAGTCCCTGCGCATCCTCAAGCCCGGCGGCCTGGCCATCTCCGTCGCGGGCCCGCCCGACCCGGCCACCGCCCGCGAACTCGGCTCGAACCTGGTGCTCCGCCTGGGCGTCGCCGCGCTCAGCGCCAAGATCCGGCGCCAGGCCAAGCGTCTCGGTGTCACGTACTCCTTCCTGTTCATGAGGGCCAGTGGCGACCAGCTGCGCGAACTCACCCCCCTCATCGACGCCGGGAAGATCCGCCCCGTCGTCGACCAGGTCTTCCCCTTCGACGAGACCCTTCAGGCCATGGAGTACGTCGAGAAAGGCCGCGCAAAAGCCGGCAAGGTCGTCGTCTCCATGACGTGAACCCAGGGCAACGGCCCTGCCGGACGCCGTGAACGCCGCCCGCCACAACGAGAAGAACCCGCCCCACGCTCCTTTCTCCCACACCAGGACCCGATCACGAACGCGCCGTCCAGCTCCCCCACGCCCACCCCGTCGTCGTACAAGAACGCGCCGACCCGCGCCGTGTCCGTGCACGGCGTGGACGTCGCCTACCGGCGGCACGGTCCGGACGGCAACTTGCCTGCGAAGAGTGCGGATCACGTCAGGAACGATGCGAATTCGGCGACAGCAGACGCTGCTTGGCAGCGAAGGACGGCTCTACAACGCCTGCGAATTTCCCGCCGGCCTGATTCGAGAGCTGCCGAGTCGGTTCGCACCGGTGGAGTTTCCCGAGTACCCGATGTGGACGGGGAAGGAAGAGTCACCCGTGTGCTGGTTTTCCGCGCCGGGGAAGCTCTTGCGGCTCGACGGACTGAGTGACCACAGCTGGCTGCACGTTCGGGGAAGTACGTTGGCCGACCTGGAGTCGCTCTGCGCCGCCCTCCCCGGCCACTGGGTACGTGGGTACTCAGAGCCGTTGGAAGCCGACGAACTGCCTTTCCGGGCATCCGAGGGTCTGCTTGGATGACCGGGAAAGTCTGTGAATCGAGAGCAACGGGGGCGTGAGGATGGCTGATCCGTACATCATTCTCAACGAACTCGCCCAAGAGCTTCGGCCGATGCCACAGGGAATCGAGTGGTTCGAGGGACTCTCGGCTGAGGAGCAGTCCAACACCCTGCGCCTCCTGTCACATTTCTGCATTCAGGCCCGCGCCACCGCCGAGGACGGCCCGGAAAGTATCCGACGCGCCGGACTTCGCGCCACGCACACACCGGCAGTTCTGATCACACGAGGGCGGATCGACCAGCAACTCGGAAAGATCGCCAGTCTCACCCCGCACGACGAGCGCCTCAAGTCGTTCCGGCTACTGATCGCGGTGCTGGCCGTCGCCGACGAACGCCGGCGCGAGCGCTTCTGCTCCGACGGTTGCGGCCACGCGTGGCATCGCCTGTCTGTCGACATCCCCGAAGCCTCGGCCTGATCCCTCGCGCTTTCGCGCCTACCGGACCAGTGGCCGGAGGGGAAACATCGCGCTCAGTCTCGGCAGTTTGCGCATCGCCTCGTCTTCGCATCGCACGTCCCACTGCTCGCCGCGCGGCCCTCGATTGCCGCCTACAGCGCCCTCCTCGGCTTCGACGGTTTCATGGAAGGCGTCGCCGCAGTCGTCATCCGCGCGGGTGAGTAGTCCATACGCCTCCATGGCGACGTAGTCGAGAGACTCCCACTCCGGCCAGTCGTCGTTCCAGAGCTCCCGAGGGCGACCCACCAGGCACTGAACCTCTGGGGTGTCGGCCAGAGAGTCGGGATCGATCACTGCCCGCACGAAGGCTTCCCGACCGATCCCCACCATCCACAGGCCGAAGTAGCAGAATCCGTCGTCCGAACACCAGCCGCCGAAGATCCGCTCCGCAGCAGCCCAGAGATCCCAGGTGAAGGCTTCGTGCGTCACTTCGTCCAGGCGAACCTGGAACTGCACGATCTCTGTCAGCGGCCTCCGCGACAACTCGTCACGCAACCACGTCAGCCGTTCGTCCCGGCCCCGCGTCTGCCGTCGGCACTCTTCGATGAGCTTCCAGAAGGAATCGATGTCCACGGCGGCACTGTGCCAGGCACCTCTGACACCGCAGGCTGTCGACCCCCGCCACCTGCCTCCCCCCGCACCCCTCCGCGTCCCACTGCGGCAGGACGCGTTCCACCTCTGCGGCATGCGTAGGGCTGCGGCACGGTGGAAAGACGACGGAGCTTCCGCGCTACGAGTACGTGAAACTCGTCGACGCCATCGCCGCAGACATCGCGTCCGGCAAGCTGCCGCTGGGCGCCGCGTTGCCGGGCGAGCGCGCCATGACCGATCTGTACAGCGTGAGCATCGGCACCGTGCGTCGGGCCGTCGTCGAACTCCGCAACGAGGACTCGTCGCCGCCCTGCCCGCGAAGGGCACACCTACGGCATCGAGCTGCCGGAGCCGGCCGGCGACGCGCCCGAGGAGGGCGAACCGAGCACCTGAACCCCCGCCTCTCCCTGTGGCGGCCTCAGCCCCCGAGGATGCAAAAGGGATGCCCCGCCGGGTCCGTGAGCACCCGCCATCTGCCCGCGTTCGGCTGCTGCTCCGGCCTGCCCGCACCCAACCTCACCAGCCGCGCCTCGGCCTCGTCCAGGTCCTCGACCCTGAAGCAACAGTGCAGCTGCTGAGGGACCTCCTGGTCGGGCCAGCTCGGCGCCCGGTAGCCGTCGACCCGCTGAAAGCCGAGGGAGAGTCCGCCCTCACCGCCCAGCGCGGCGAAGTCGGCGTCCGACTTCGGATGGAGTTCGAGTCCGGTGGCCCGTTGATAGAACGCCGCCAGCGCCAGCGGATCTGCGCAGTCCAGGGTTATCGCGCTCAACTTCATCCGGCCAGCACCTCCTGACAGTCCGCCCAGGCCGGTGGGCTCAGCAGGGGACGGACGCGGGTGAAGAGGCCGAGGAGTCCGGGTCCCCACTGGTCGCGGAACGCGGGGTCGAGGCGAGCGAGGTCGGTCTCGTTGGCGGCGGACAACTCGGCGAAGTCGCGCCGCGACTGCGGTTCCGGGATGTGGCTCAGGCCGGTGAACCGGTCATGAAAAGGTCCGTCGGCTTCCCCGAGCGTCGGATAGGTGGCCCTGCGATCGCACGAGGCGTACAAGTACACCAGGGCCTCGGCCTCGGCACCCACCGCCGCTGCGAGTTCGCCACGGCGGTCCAGGGGCAGCAGGGCTTCCGGGAAGCCGTCGGTTCCGTAGAACGCGTGGCACAGGCCCGCCAGCTGGAGGGCCGGGCGGGCACCCCACGCGGCGAGTTGTCGCTGTACCCGCGTGAGGTGGGCGAGGAGCGTGCCGCCCGGGTGGGCGATGTCCGCCGCGCCGAGGCCGCGCAGGAGCGCGACGGCCGGTCCGGAGTCAGGAGGGGAGACGGGCACAGGGGGAGTCCTTCCAGCAGTGGCCGGGGGTCGCGACCATCAAATCGGTGGACGGACCGGGCCTGCCATCGATTTGATCCACGCCGTGACGACTCCGCAGCAAGCCCTGGTCCGGTCGGCCGCCCGCAACAACGCCGAGTGGTGTGCGGTGATGTGCCGGGCGCACGGGGTGGCGAGCACGTTCGAGGGTGAGGCCTGGGCCGCCGCCCGGCGTACGCCTCTCTACTACCCCGACGCCGTGACACTGGAGCCGGGCGCCGACCCGGAGGCGCTCGTGGCGCGGATCGACACGGTCTCGCCCGGCGCCTCGGTGAAGGACGGTTTCGCCGACCTCGATCTGACCGGGGCGGGGTTCCGGGTGCTGTTCGAGGCGGAGTGGATCCACCGTCCGGCGGGTGTGCCCGTCACGGCGCCGGATCTCGCGTGGGACGCCGTGAGGGATCCGGACGCGCTGCGGGACTGGGCTCGGGCCTGGGACGACGGGGGCGGGCACGCGGACCTGTTCCGGCCGGGGCTGCTCGGTGATCCGCAGACGTTCCTGCTCGCCGGGCGGTCCGCCGACGGACGCGTGGCCGTCGGAGCGGTGGCAGGCCGGAGCAGTGACGTGGTCGGCGTGTCCAACGTCTTCGGACCGCCGAACGTGGCCTGGCCCCTCGTTCTGCACGCGGTCGGCCGGCTCTTCCCCGCCCTGCCCGTCGTGGGCTACGAGCAGGGGGACGACCTGACGGCCGCCCTCCGCCATGGTTTCGAGGCCGTCGGGCCGCTCCGGGTGTGGGTGCACGAACGGCCGGCCTGAGCTCCGCCGACGTCATTCCGCCTTGTACGCCAGGAACGTGCCCACCTGCCTCTTCGATCCTCCCTCCGGTTCCTGCACCACCCGGGTCGTGACCACCAGGCCCGCCCGCCGGAGGAGTTCGGCGATGCGGTCCGCGGGGAGCAGGTACGACGCGTAGGACACCGGGTGGTCGCCGTAGGCGTGGGTCGGGCGGAGGTGCTCGCCGCCTCCGATGTGGCCGGCCAGCATCAGCCGGCCGCCGGGCGCGAGGGTGCGGTGGAACTCGGAGAACACCGTCGGCAGCCACTGCGGCGGGGTGTGGTGGGTGGCGTAGTACGCGAGGATGCCGCCGAGCTCGCCGTCGGCGATGTCCAGCGCGGTCATCGAGCCGACGGTGAAGCGGAGTTCCGGGTACGCCGCCCGGGCCAGCTCGATCATCCTCGGCGACACGTCCACGCCGAACGCCGGAACCCCGAGGGCGACCAGATGTGCCGTCACCTTGCCGGGGCCGCAGCCCAGGTCGGCGACCGGCCCGGGGTGCGGGGGCCGGACGAGATCGGCGAACGCGGCCAGCGTCGCGCGGGACACCGGGTCCAGTTCGGCCGGTTCCTTGACGCGCCGGGCGTAGTCGGCCGCGACGGCGTCGTAGGACTCGCGGACCGCGGTGAGGTGGGAGGGCTCGGTCATGCCGCGAACCTAGGCGACGGGAGTGACACGTCCGTACTCCGACGCCGGTACGCCGGGTTACTCCCGCCGTGAGACGACCCCGCGGCCCCCGTTCGGCACCGTGTTCGGCGTGGACACGCATACCGAACAGAAGCCGAGCACGCCGAGCACGCCGAAGAAGCCGAGGCAGCCGCACCCGGGCCCGTCGCCGAGACTCGGCCGCCCGGCCCGCCGGGCCGCCCTCGCCGTGCACGTCATCGCCTCCGCCGGCTGGCTCGGGCTCACGCTCGGGCTGCTCGCGCTCGGGATCACCGCCGCCAGCGACGGATCCGCCGGGACCGTGGAGGCCTCCGTGCGGGCCATGAAGCTCTTCGCCGACTGGCTCCTGCTGCCCGTCGCGTTCCTCACGCTCTTCAGCGGCCTGTTGCTGTCGCTGGGCACGAAGTGGGGCCTGGCCCGGTACCGCTGGGTGTACACGAAGTTCTGGCTGACCCTCGCCACGACCGCCGCCACGGTGTTCGCGCTGCGCCCCGGGGTGAACTCCGCGGTCACCGCCGTCGCCGCGGGCGGGCCGCTGCCGGACGCCGGTGACGTGCTGTTCGGGCCAGTCGTGTCGCTGTCCGCGTACGTCTTCATGACGGTGATCTCCGTCCTCAAGCCCTGGGGGAAGACCCGCCGCGGCCGCGAAAGGTCACAGACATTTGCCTAAAACCTTTAGGCAAAGGCACACTCTCTTCAGGTAGAAGGGAGAGCACTCATGGCACGCGTAGGACTGACGCCCGAGCGTCTGACGGAGGCCGGCGCCGAACTCGCCGACGAGGTCGGCTTCGAGCAGGTCACCGTCTCGGCACTCGCCCGGCGGTTCGACGTCAAGGTCGCGAGCCTCTACTCGCACGTGCGCAACTCCCACGACCTGAAGACGAGGATCGCCCTGCTCGCCCTCACGGAACTCGCCGACCGGGCCGCCGAGGCCCTGGCCGGACGGGCCGGCAAGGACGCCCTGGCCGCCCTCGCGAACGTGTACCGCGACTACGCCCGGGAACACCCGGGCCGCTACGCCGCGGCCCAGCTACGGCTCGACCCGCAGACGGCGGCCGCGAGCGCCGGTGTCCGGCACGCGCAGATGACCCGGGCGCTGCTGCGCGGCTACGACCTGACGGAACCGGACCAGACCCACGCGGTCCGGCTGCTCGGCAGCGTCTTCCACGGCTACGTGAGCCTGGAGCTCGGCGGCGGTTTCAGCCACAGCGCCCCGGACACCGAGGAGACCTGGGCCCGGATCCTCGACGCCCTCGACGCCCTGCTGCGGAACTGGCCCGCGGCCCCTACCGACCCCCGAGGCTGACACCCATGCACACCGAGCACGACTGGATCACCACCCCCCTCACGGCGGACCTGCTGCGCGGCGCCCTCGACGTGGAGGGCACCGAGCACGGCCTGCTCCCCCACCGGCTCCCGGCCCGGGCCCGCACGCAGAACACCAACCCGCAGCTGGCGATGGCCGAGGCCCAGCCCTCCGGCGTCCGCCTGGTGTTCCGTACCGCCGCGACCGCCGTCGAACTGGACACGCTGCGCACCAAGCGCGACTACACGGGCTTCCCGCCGCGCCCGGACGGGCTGTACGACCTGCTCGTCGACGGCGTCCCGGCCGGCCAGGCCTCGGGGACCGGCGGCAACGTCCTCACCGTCGACCTGGCCACCTGGGCGGGCGAGGTCACGTCCGGCCCGGTCGGCACCGTCCGCTTCACGGGCCTGCCCGCGCGGGACAAGGACGTCGAGATCTGGCTGCCGCACAACGAGACCACCGAGCTGGTCGCCCTGCGCACGGACGCGCCCGTCGCACCCGTGCCGGACGGGGACCGCCGGGTGTGGCTGCACCACGGCAGCTCGATCAGCCACGGCTCGGACGCCGCGAGCCCCACGGCCATCTGGCCGGCGATCGCCGCGCTGCGCGGCGGTGTGGAGCTGGTCAATCTCGGCTTCGGCGGCAGCGCGATGCTCGACCCGTTCACCGCGCGCGCCATGCGGGACACCCCGGCCGACCTGATCAGCGTCAAGACGGGCATCAACATCGTCAACGCGGACGCGATGCGGCTGCGCGCGTTCGGCCCCGCCGTGCACGGTTTCCTCGACACGATCCGCGACGGGCACCCGGACACCCCGCTGCTGCTCGTCTCCCCCATCCACTGCGCCATCCACGAGGACACCCCCGGCCCCACCGCCCCCGACAGCGACGAGATCGCCAAGGGCCGCCTGCTCTTCTCCCCCATGGGCGACCCGGCGGAGACGCCCATGGGCAAACTCACCCTGACGGTCATCCGCGAGGAGATGTCCCGCATCGTCGAACAGCGCGCCGCCGACGATCCGAACCTGCACTACCTCGACGGCCTCGACCTCTACGGCCCGCAGGACGCCGCCGCCCTCCCCCTGCCCGACCGCATCCACCCGGACGCGGCCACCCACCACCACATCGGCGACCGTTTCCACCATCTGGCCTTCACGAAGGGAGGCCCCTTCGCGGAGGAGGCGTGAGCGGAAGAGGCATGAGCGGAGCAGGGGCGAGCGGAAGAGGGCGAGCGGAAGAGGGTGAGCGGGAGAGGGTGAGCGGAAGAGGGGCGGCTGTCAGACCCGTCCCCTACGCTGCTCACCCATGACCGCCGACCCGCCCGGCCACTACTCCCGACCCGGCCCCTTCACCCGTCTGGGGCCCGGGCAGGCAGCGCTCCTGGAAGGGCTGCCGGACGACCCGGTCGAGGTCTGCGCCGCGGTACAGGCCCTGGTCGTCCAGCCCGCGGACGCCGCCCGGCTCGGGCTCCCCGGGGAGCGGATCGCGGAGAAGGACATCCGGCCGGTGAGCGCACTGATCGCGGCCCTGACGGACCTCGCCCCCGCCCCGCTGCACCACCCCCGGAGTCCTGAGCACCGGGTCGTGGGCACCTGCCGTCACTTCGCGACCCTGGCCTGCGCGTTGCTGCGGGCCCGGGGCGTTCCCGCCCGGGCCCGCTGCGGCTTCGGCACCTACTTCGCGGAGGGCCGCGGCCTCGACCACTGGATCACCGAGTACTGGCACGCCGGCGACGGGCGCTGGGTGCGCGTCGACACCGAGCACCTCGGCAACGGGTACGTCGACCACCCCGAGGACCTCGCGCCCGGCGAGTTCCTGACGGGCGGTGAGGCGTGGGTCCGGTACCGCGCGGGGCTCATCGACCCCGGCACGTTCGGCGTGGCCGGGACCGAACACGCCTGGGGTGCCCACGAGATCAGCGGCAACGCCGTCCGCGACCTCGCCGCCCTCTGCAAGCACGAGATGCTCAACTGGGACGAATGGGGCCGGATGACGGAGGCGTACGAGGGCGGGACCGGGCCCGAGTACGACCTCCTCCTCGACCGGCTCGCCGGCACGTGCGCCGGCGGCGATCCGGACGCCCTGGCCCGCCTGTTCACGGACCCGCACTTCACGGTGCCCCGGCGTCTGACCGGCTGAGGCCGGTCTCCCGGGCGCGGGCGGCGGTGAGCCTCCGTCAGTCCTCGAAGCCCTGGTCCGCCAGGATCCTGCCGATGCGGGCCCGGTGTGCCGACTCCCAGGTGCCCAGGGACTCCGCGGCCTCCTCGGCCGTCTTGGCCCGGGCCGCGGCCAGGACCTCCTCGCGGCGGGCCCCGGGGACCACCACGACGCCCTCCTCGTCGGCGACGACCACGTCACCCGCGTCCACGTCCACCCCACCGCAGCGCACCCGCTCGTTCAGCGGCCGTGCGGCCGACTTGGTGCCCGGGATGGGGATGACGCCGCGCGCGAAGACCGGGAAGCGCATCTCCCGGACCTCGCCGAGGTCGCGGATCAGCCCGTCGGCGACGAACGCGGTGATGCCCCGGCGCCGGGCGACGGCGCAGACGTTGCCGCCGGCCAGGGCGTAGTCCAGGTCGCCCGACTCCA
Source organism: Streptomyces qaidamensis (assembly GCF_001611795.1). NCBI lineage: Bacteria > Bacillati > Actinomycetota > Actinomycetes > Kitasatosporales > Streptomycetaceae > Streptomyces > Streptomyces qaidamensis. The sequence continues at coordinate 4,209,516 of NZ_CP015098.1, forward strand.
CGACCACGACGGAGCCGGGGCCGGCCCGGTGGATCGCGGCGTGCAGCATCAGGTTGTCCCCGGGAGGGCACCGTACGGTGAAGGCGGGCCCGGCCACGCGGGGCACCGGCCCCCACAGCGGCCGGATCCCGAAGTCCATGACCTGCCCGCGGCCCAGCACGTCGGCCAGTGTGGTCGTGGGGATGTCCGTGAACGCGTCGACGTCAGCCATGGCAGGGGACCCTAGCCGTCGAGAAGGACCCGTCGAGAAGGATCCCTAGAACGGCAGTTCCCGCCCCCGCACCACCTCCAGCCGCGACACCGCCCGCGTCAGCACCACGTACAGCCGGTGCAGCCCCCGTTCCTCCGCCTCGGCGATCGCCGCCGGCTCGACGGCCACGACATGGTCGTATTCGAGGCCCTTGACCACACTCGCCGGCACCAGGGCGACCCGCGCGCCGGGTTCGTCCGGGCCCGCCGCCCCGATGCCGGCCGCGTCCAGTGCCGTCCGCACCCGGGGAACGTCCGCGTCCGCCGCGACGACCCCGACCGAGCCCTCCCGCCCCAGCGCGTCCCGGACGGCCGCCACGACCGCTCCGGGCACACCGTCCACGGTCGTCTCCCGCATCCGCAACTCCCCGTCCCCGCGCAGCGAACGGGCCGCCGGCACCTCCACGTCGAGGCGCTCCAGCAGCCGGTTGGCGAGCCCGACGACGGCCTGCGGCACCCGGAACCCGGTGGTCAGGGTGACCACGGCCGCGTCCGGTTTCCCCAGGTGTGCGAGGACCGTGGGCCATGCCCGCGCCGCCCACGGCGTCGTCCCCTGCGCCAGATCGCCCAGCACCGTCAGGGAGCCGAAGCGGGCCCGGCGGGCGATGACCCGGCACTCCATCGGGGACAGGTCCTGCGCCTCGTCGACGACGACGTGCCCGTACCCCTCCGGATGCGCGATCAGCCCGGCGACCTCGTCGAGCAGCACGAGGTCGGCTGCCGACCAGCGCGCCGACTTCCACGACCGGGGCGGCCGTTCCCACAGCAGGGCCCGCTGCTCACCGGCGTCGAGCAGCCCCTCGGCGGCCGCCGCCAACGCCGCCTCGTCGCCGAGCAGTCCGGCCACGACCTCCTCGGGCCGCACCCGCGGCCATACGGCGTCGACGTACGCCGACACCGGCCGCGCCCGCTCGATCCGCCGGACCCAGGCACCCGGGGGCGGCCCGGCCCGCCGCTCGACCTGCTCGCGCAGACAGCGCACGATCCGGGCCCGGAGGCGCTCCCGCCCGACCTCGTACGGCGGTTCCTCCTCCCGGACCTCGGTCACGATCCGCGCGAGCTGCCCCGCCGGCACCCGCCACCGGTAGGCCCCGTCCGGCAGGGCGATCTCCGCGCCGTTCCCCTCGGGGCGCACCCTCGCGTACAGCGCCCGCCGCAGCACCCCGGCCATCCGGGCGTCGTGCTTGACGACGGCGGCCCGCTCGTCGTCCACGCCCCGGACCGGACCGCGCGCGATCTCCTCCCCCAGGGTCGACTGCCGCACCCCGGTCTCGCCGAGGGCGGGCAGTACTTCGGCGATGTACGACAGGAAGGTGCGGTTGGGTCCGAGGATCAGCAGACCGCCGCGCCGGATGCGCTGCGGGTACGTGTAGAGCAGATACGCGGCCCGGTGCAGCCCGACGGCGGTCTTGCCGGTGCCCGGCGCGCCCTGCACGCACACCGACAGCGCCAGATCCCCCCGGACGAGGTCGTCCTGCTCGGGCTGGATCGTCGCGGCGATGTCCCGCATGGGCCCGACCCGGGGCCGTTCGATCTCCCGGGCGACGATCTCGCTGTCGCGCGTCTCCCCCTGCTCCAGGTGTTCGTCCTCCAGGCCGGTGAGATCCCCGGAGTCGCCCCGGCTCCCGGGCGCCCAACCGAACCGGCGCCGCACAGTGACGCCCTGCGGGTCCCGGGCCGAGGCCTGGTAGAAGGCGCGCGAGACGGGCGCACGCCAGTCGACGACGAGGGGCGGTTCGGCCGGGTGCTCGGAGATCCGCAGCCGTCCGATGTGCAACTGCCCCTCGCTGCCCCGCAGAGCCCCGAAGAACAGCGGCCCCTCGGGCAGTTCCCGCAGCGCCTTCGCCCGGCTGCGCAGCTGGTATCCGAGGACTTCGGCATCGGCCCCGGACGCGGAGACGTCCGCCCCGATGACGACCTGTTGACCGGCGCCCTCGACCATCGCGGCGAGGGCGGTCCGGCAGCGCTCGTGGTGGGCGCGTTCCTGGTCGAGGACGTGCTGAAGGGCAGGCTCGGTCGAGGTCATTCCACCGAGCGTACGGGAAAATGTGACCGAGTTAAATAAATTACCGAGTCTCACTCGTCGAGAGGTGCGGCGGCAGCCCGGCCGCGAGCCGGCCGAACGCCCGCTCCGCCGCCGCCACCGCGTCCGGCCGCACGTCCGCCACCCGCTCCCCCGCTGCGATCCGACGCCAGTTCTCCAGCGCGAGCACCCGCAGCACGGCCATGATCTGCCCGGCCGCGAGCCGCGCGTCCAGATCACCCCCGAGCACCTCGGCGAGCGCTGCCTCCGACCGCTCCTGATGCGTGTACGCCCGGGCCACCAGGGAGGGCGTCCCGTAGAGCAGGGAGTGGAAGGCGAGCACGTCGGGATGGTCGCTGAGTCCGGTCACCGGGTCCGCCCGCTCCAGCCCCTCCAGGAAATGCCGCCGCAGCGCCTCCACCGCCGCCCCCTCGGCCGCCGCGACCACCCGGGCGGCCTCCCCCTCGTGATCGGCGATCCGGTACAGCACCAGATCCTCCTTGGCCGGGAAGTACCGGAACAGCGTCGGCTTCGAGATCTCGGCCGCCGCCGCCACCTCCGCGACGGACACCGCGTCGAACCCCTTCTCCATGAAGAGCCGCACGGCGATGTCCGACACGGTCTCGTACATCCGCTGCTTCTTGCGCTCACGCAGGCCGGGGTCGCTCATGAGGGGAGCCTACGCAGTGCCGGGGAGCGGCTGGTGGGCTAGGCGAAGACGCGGGCGAGGTACGGGTTCGCCCTGGGAGGCGCCGGCAGGCCGAGGAGAGCCATGGCGGCCGCGAGGGTCATGGGATACGTATCCGCAGCCCGCCGGGCTTCCGGAACGCTCAGGCTCGCACCGGTGACAAGGCGGTCGAGATCGAGATACGCGGACCGCACGATCTCCAGCCGGCGGTACACCGGCCAGTCCCTGCGCCAGTCACGGGTGTACTCGGCCGGCAGCCGGTGCTCCCAGCGGCGGAACATGCGGGCCCGGATCTCCGGCCGGGTAGGAGTCAGATGCATGTGCCGTACGAGGTCGTAGAGGGGGTCGCCGACGACGGCCATCTCCCAGTCGATGAGGGTCAGCGCCAGTCGGTCGTCGCGGCGCACGAGGTTCCGGGGACTCAGATCCCCATGCAGGAGGGCGGGCTCCCTGTCGCTCACCTCGTGCCGGGAGAGGATCGCTCGCAACCGGTCCGCGCCGGGCAGCCCGAGGTGCCGCGCCAGCTGCTGCGACTCTTTCGGCAGGTCCCGCACCAGGGAGATCAGCTGATCCCGCAGCCACTGATGGAACGCGCACTCGCCGGCGGTGGGGTCCACCACCTGGTACCTGACCTGCGTCAGGGCGCACAGCTGGTCCACCAGACCGTCCGCCTCGTGCGGCAGCAGGCCGTGAACGGGATGGCCGGGAGGCCGGTCGACGTCCCGCGGCCCGACGTAGGTGTGCAGGGCGATGGTGTCGCCCTGGTAGGTCTCGCCCAGGGCGAGCACCCGAGGCGCCGCCACTCCGGCCGACGACTCCTCGATCGCGCGCAGCACGGCGTGCTCGCTGAGAAAGCGGCGCTGCCGCCGGCACACCCCGGCCAGCTCGCGGCGTACGACCACGGGAAAGTCGATGCCCGGCACCGACACCACCGTGTTCAGGTGCGCCGTGCCCTTGAACACCCTGCCCGCTGGCGCGGCCCCCTCCGCCAGCAGAGCCTCGAGGACCGCGGAAGGCGGGAAGTCAGGACGCTCCGGTACCCGCCGATCGGGCCGCCACTCGATCACCTTCGCGGTCCAGGCCGGCCCGGTGACGTCCTCGTTCATCCGCGGCGCAAGCCACCGGAGAAGGGCCCGCCGAACCTCGTCCTCCCCTGGCACGCTGCCGAGCCGCAGCGGTGCCGCCGCCGCTTCGAGGGCGCGCCGGACCCGGGCCGTCGCCTCGTCAAGTGTCGTGTGCGTGAGAGAGCTTTCGAGGGACCGGGCGGCGCGCATCACGTCCGGGAAGACGGACTGAGCCCGTTCGAACGCCAGGTAGTGCCGCAGATCCCTGGCCAGCCCGTCGACTGCGGCCGGACGGACCTCCTGCATCGCCTCGGCCCAGGCGTCGACCACTTCGGCCCACTGGTGAGCCGGGTACCGCATGCGCACGAGGTGGGTCGCGAGGTCGTGCAGCGGGTCGCCGTAGGTCGCCAACTCCCAGTCGACACAGATGAGGGGCGGGTCGCCCGCGTACGACATGATCACGTTGTCGCGGTGGAGGTCGGCATGGAGCAGGCTGTAGGGCCGTCGGGCCATGGCCGGTATCCGGCCGGCGAGTTCGTCGAGGGCGTCGTCCCGAACGCCCAGCGCCGCGAAGAGCCCTCCGAACACGCCCCAGTTCGGCCGCCTGACCTGCCGGTCGGCCAAGTGGACCAGCGTCCGGAGGAAACTCTGGCTGTCCCCGTCGTCGCGGGGCCAGCCGGGTGGAAGGGCGGGCAGTGCACCACGCCGCACTCGGGTCATCTGGGCGAGCAGACCCGCCAACGCCTCGACGAGCAGGCCGTCCACAGGCTTGCCGTTGCCACAGACGCTGGAGAGCGGTACGCCTTCCACGAAGCTGTGGATCGCGAAATGTGCTCCCTTCATCAGGCATTCGGGGGCGTGCGACAGGGCCCCCGCGACGGCTCGGAGAATCTCCGTCTCGTCCTGCCAGGTCCGGATCACGACAGGCAGAGCATCACGACGACGGATGCGTACGGTCACGGAGGTGCCCGCCTTTCGGCCGAGCAGCCGGGCCATGCCCTCGGTCAGCGGCACAACGTAGTTCCGGTTGTGATGGCCCTTGGTTTCCCGGCCCCGCTCCACGGCCCGTTCCAGGAAGTCCTCGACGACTGATGCCGGCCCCTCGGGGTCCCCACGGAAGTGTGACGGGTAAGGAGGTGCGCCCACGGGCTGCTCCTGATCGCTCGGGCCTCTCGGCGGAGCCGGATACCACCATACGGGGCAAACTCCAGGCAGCCGGAAGATTCCGCACGGCGGACACATGCCGTTCAAGCTGCGCCGGCCCGGCGTCAGTTGCCGTCCGACGTGGTGGGCGTGAGCGGTTCCTCGCGTTCCCCGTGCCAGCGAACGAGGGCGGCCATGATGTGGGACCGACTCGGCACCTGCACCAGGCCGAGCGGCTGTGCGGCGGCAGCCAGGATCTTCTGCAGCCGGACGGCGGCAAGGGGAGCAGCCACCCAGTTGAAGCCCCACTCCTCGCGCAGGGCGAGGGATACCCGGATGACGTCGGTGAAGACCGACTGCGCCCTCTTGAAGTCGAGGATCATCGGCAGGTCCCGTTCCCAGCCGGACGAGCCGCCCGGCCGGATCCCCTCGACGACACGGCACCACTCGCGCACCATCCGGTGCTCCTGATCGGCCGGGTAACGCATCAGGTACAGATGGGTGGCCAAGTCGTAGAGCGGATCCCCCAGCATCGCCAGTTCCCAGTCGATGACCCAGAGCCGCTGTCGGGGGTCGAGAACGAAGTTCTCCCGGTGCAGGTCCGCGTGCAGGAGACAGAAGGGGCGCTCCTGAAGTCCCAGCACGTGTTTCCTGAGCAGGCTGAACGATTCCTCCGAAATGCCGAGCGCGTGGAACAGTCCGGCGAAGGCTCTGTGGTTCTTCTCATAGACCTGCTCCTCGACGAAGGCGACCAGGCGATCAAGGAAGCCGTCGCTGTCACCGTCCTCAGCACGGTCTCGGTCCTCACAGCGCCGCTCCACGCTGAGCATGTCCGGCGTGATCCGCACCATCTCGCGGAAGACGTCGACGATCTGGGCGAACACGGCCTCGGTGACGCGGCGCCCCGGCCGGCGCTGCTCACCGAGTGTCCGCCCCTCGATGAAGGCCTGCAGCGCCATGCCCCCCACGTCGATGATGTCCGGGACTCGGCTCAGGTGCGCTCGAAGTGCCTTGAGCAGTTCCTCCTCCGACCCGAAACACCTCCGGTCGAACCAAAGGATCTCGGCCCGCGGCTCACGGACTTTGACCGCGCGCGCCAAGCCTGGCACTGCGAGAACGTACGTCTCGTGGTGATACCCCTTGAGCGGCCCCTTGACCAGGTTCGAGTCGCCGCTCATCTCCTCGGCTCGCTCTCGAGCACCGGAGATCAGGGAAGGTGTCATCAGCTGATTGAGCCTGTTTCGGTGGTGCCAATGGTGGAGGAGGAAACGCAGGTTACTCCACCGAACTCGATTGCCGGAGGAAAACCCGGCCATCCCAGAAGCATGTCCCTCCCAAGGGCAGGGAACGCACACCCGAACGATGGCGAGGACCCTGGACTACGCCGGACCTGCGCCGTTGGAAGGACCGGGGCCCTTGGGACAGACTGGCGCCGCGACCACGAAGAGGCCGAGGAGCCCCATGCCCGAACCGACCGCCGACGATGCCCTGGTGCGCTTGCTCGCCCCCACCCGAGCGGTGCTGTTCGACTTCGATGGCCCGGTTTGTGACCTTTTCGGCGGTGAGTCGACGCGGGCCGTCGCGCAGGAGGTCAAGCGGGCGGCACAGCGGCACTGGGGCACCCTCGACCCGGACGTGAGCGCCTGCGACGACTCCCACGGCATCCTCCTGAGACTCAGGGACATGTACGACCGGCGGTCATCGCGACCTCGCAGCCGGCGGCCCCTGGAACTGGCGGAGGACATCGTCACGGGACAGGAGGCGCGAGCGGTCGCGGGTGCCACGCCCACGCCGCACGTCGAAGCCCTCGTGGATGCTTTGTCCGACCTCGGCATGCGCTTGGTCATGGTGAGCAACAACGCTGAGGAACCGATCCGAACGTATCTGAAGGCTCACGGGCTCGACACCAAGTTCGAGCGGATCTTCGGTCGCGACCGGGAGGACGCCCGCCGTATGAAGCCGGACCCGCACTGCATCAAGCGGGCCAGGGAGCACCTGGAGCTTCCGATGGCGTCCTGCCTGATGGTGGGGGACCAGCTCACCGACCTCAAGGCGGCCCGCTCAGCCGGAGCATGCTTTCTCGGTTACACCAGGCATGAGGGCCGGGCCGAGGACATGCGTCAGAGCGGCGCGGACTTCGTGGTTTCCTCACACCTCACCGTCCTCGCCGCAGCGAAGAGGCTCTTGGACTCACGTTCACCCGAGCGCGTCAGGTGAGATACGTCCAGGCGGAGTCGAACCAGTTCTGATGGGTCTTGACGAACACCGTGCCCGACGAGTAAGGATCCTCGTCCTTGACGTGGTGGGTGAGCTGGGCCCCCAGGCCGAACACGTCGATGGCCTCGATCTCCCGGCCGTCCTCGAGAACGATCTTGCGCTCGTTCGTCTGGTAGAGGGCGTGCAGCGCCGCCACCTTGTTGACCAGATACAGCTTGAAGGCCGGCACCAACCTGGCCTTACGAATCTCGAAGTCCACCGAAGGCACGAGCTCCATGGTTCTCAGGTCGCTCAACACGCTGCGCAGCGAAGCGGTATGCCTTCGAGTGATGGCCAGGAACCGTTCCCTCAGGATGTCGTCGTCGACGCCGTCCTTCGTGCGCCAGTAGGGGAAGTCGAGGGACTCGTCGGGTAGCAGCATGCGAAGAGTGATGCTCTGCGGGGCGATCTCCCCAGCCGCTATGCGATCCGTCTGCAGACGGATGTGCGCGTCCAGCGACTCCGACGTCAGCGTGAAGACATCCAGGGTTACCTCGGGCTGCTCGAACGCCTCACTGATGAGCGGGCCGAGCGTGACCACGCGACCGCTCGTGAGCGAGTGGATCTGCTGAGTCCTGATCACCCTGGATCCGCTTCCCTGGCGAGATTCAAGCCATCCCTCGCTCTTCAACTCCGTCAGCACCCGCTGAACGGTGTCGCGGGAGACGGCGAACTCCTCTGCCAGTTCACGCTGCGGCGGCAGCAACGTGTGCAGAGGGTAACGTCCGTCGGCGAGACGCGCCCTCAACTCACTTGCGACGCGTTGGAATGACCTGCCGCCGCCATCGCCGGTGTACCCCTCACTCACACCGCGACCGTACCTCGTCACACGAGCGGTCAAACCAGTTTCAGTCAACTCAGCAGCCAACTTCGCCGTCGGCCAGAGGAGGAAGAGCGCAAGGAAGAACCACCTTGCGTCAACCAGTCCAGATGGTCAACGACTTGATGGGAGTGTGGTCCGGCATCAGCGAGCTTCGGACAACATGTTCCACACCGAGTCGTACCAGTTGCGCATGGTGCTCACGAAGACGCTGCCGGCCGAGTCCGGATCACCGTCCTGCACATGGTGGGTCAGGGTGGCACCGAGGCCCAGGACGTCGAGTGCCCGCACCTGTTCCCCGCTGTCCAGGGCCAGCTCCCGCTCGACGACCTGGTACGGGCCGTGCAGCACCTCGACCCCGTTGATCACGTACAGCTTGAAGGTCGGCGTCAGGGGCGTGTGCCGGATCCGGACCTCCACGGAGGGAACCAGCTTCGCCGCCTCCAGGTCCTCGCACTGCGGCGGCAGGAGGGAGTTCAGCGGGTAGCGGCCGCTGGCCATACGCTCCCGCAACTCGCCCGCCACGCGCTCGAACGATCTGCCGCCGGCCTCGCCGGGGTGCCCCTCACTCACACCGCGACCGTACCTCTTCACCCAGACGTCCAAACCGCCTTCAGTCAACTCGGGCAGTCAACTCAGCGGCCGGTTAAGGGATCAGCAGCCCAGGGCAGAACCATACTGCGACAACCAGTCCAATTGGACTGCAAGTTGATCGCTTCACGGGAAGTGGTAGCTGGGGGCGCCATGAAACTCGCACAACTGCTGTCCGCACTCATCGGCTTGACCTTCGAGCGTGTGATCGAGACCCGCTACGGCACGTCCGGGATGCTCTGCCTGTTCCTCTTCGGAGTCGGCCTTCGCACCCGGAACCCGACCTGCCTGACCATCGCGGCCGTCCTCACAGGCCTGTTACTCGCCGAGTACTGAGGCCTACGCGCGCAGCAGCCTCAGCAACGGCTCCAGGGACTCCAGGACCACGTCGGCCCCGGCCACTCTCAGGAGTTTGGCCTTCCTTCCGTTGCGCGCGTAGCCGAGGAAGGGCACGCCGGCCCGCCCGGCCGCCTCGTGGTCGGAGGGCGCGTCGCCGATCATCAGAGCATCGCCCGGCGCCACCCCCATCGCGCTCAGCGCCCGGTTCAGGCAGTGCGGATCCGGCTTCAGGTGGCGCAGTTCCTGCGTCCGGCCGTATATGTGCGGGGCGAAGCAGTCAGCGAGGCCGCGCCCCGCAAGGTACTTGCGGACCACCCGTGGCGAGTTGTTCGTGGTGATGGCCAGGCGCGAGCCCACGGCGGTCCAGGTGCGGATCAGCGGGTCGGCGTAAGCGGTCGGCCAAGCCGAGGACGCCGCCCGCAGCTCCTCCTGGGTGAGACGTTCCTCCAGCTCGGCGACGAGGTCGCTGCCGGGGTGCCGGCGGTCCACGGCGCGCAGCACCACCTGCGGGTCGAGGGACTCGCGCTCGGTGTCGGTGAGCAGCCCGTGCAGGCCACGGCCCGCCAGCCAGGACGCCAGGTCGCCCGCCACCCGCTCAGCGGAGTGTCCGGCGAACAGGCGGCAGATGGGGCCGTCGAAGTCCCACAGCACGACACGGGCACGTCTGATCAGATGAGGGAGTCGATTCGGATCGTTCTCGGTCTCGATTGTCACCGCACCAGTCTGCGCCGTATCAGGAGTCACGAGGAGAGTGTCAGGTCGGTCGTGATGGTTTCCCAGAGGGCGTTGAACCACTTCTGGGATTCCTCCACGAACGCCGCGTCCCGCCGGCCGGCCCCCCGGGCGAAGGAGAACAGCAGAGACTTCGAGCCCAGGACGTCGTACATGTCCAGCGTCCGGCTCCCCCACTCCTCCTCTCGCCTGGTCAGCATGTAGTAGCCCATCAGGGCCTCCTCCTCGTTGAGGAGGTAGAGCTTCACCGGCGGGGTGAACGGCAGTGCCCGGAAGCGGACCCGGACGTCCATGCCGTGGGTGGAGCGCAGGGCGAGCAGATTGTGCTGCAGGACCTGGCCCTGGGCGTTGCGCATGGCCAGCCAGCGCTGGTGGACGGAGTCGTCCTCGCCGTGGGCCTCGACAGCAACCGGGAAGGCCAGTTCGATGTCCCGGGACGGGACCAGGATGCGGACGTCGATCGACTCGGGGCGGATGCGCCCCTCGTGGATCAGACGGAGCGGCTCGCCGAGGGCGACCATCAGTGTCTCCGCGGTGTGGCAGACGACATCGGCGCGCACCTGTCGCGCCGAGAACGCCTCCACCAGGCGCGGCGCCAGGCCCACCATCGTCGGCTGGGGCTCGCCTCGGGCCGGGGCGGGGTCGGCGATCCGTGGCGGGCTGCCCTTGCTGACGTTGGTGAGGAGGCCCTCCTCCTGGAGAACCCGCAGGGCCTGGCGGACCGCGCCGCGCTCGACACCGAACTCCTCCGCGAGTTCCGCCTGGGTGGGCAGGCGGTCCCCGGGCCTGAGTTCACCGGCACGGATGCGTTTCCGCAGGCTGTCGGCGATCTCCTGGGGCGATGACCTTCTGCTGCCGTTCACTGCCACGTTCTCCGCCACGCTCTCCTGGGTCACGACCAAACGCTACAACTCTGATCCATCTGGCGGGAGTTGTTTGAAAGTTGTTTATGACTAGGGGCCAAGTGGGGACAACTTAATCAGAGTTGGTTGCCAACTTCTCGAAGTTGGCGGAAGTTTTGCTTCCGGACTTCCGAAGGGGGAACACCGATGCCCGCCCTCGCTCTCCTCTCCGCCGCCTTCGTCGTCGCCTTCGAGCAGCTCGTCCAGTGGAAGTACGGTCCGGCCGGCATCGTCGGTCTGATCCTTCTCACCGTGGGCGTCAAGGCCAAGAGCCCGGCCGTCAGCTCCGCGGGAGCGGTCGTGCTCGCGCTGCTGATGACGGGGCCCGCCCGATGAGTCACCGCGCCATCCCGGAACGGCCCGTGGGAGACGTCAGCTCGTGAGCACCAGCTCCGAACTGATCGTCCCCCACAGTGCGTTGAACCACAGGTGCGACTGCTCCACGAACGTCGTGTCGCGCAGCCCGGCGCCCTGCCGGAAGGCGAACAGCATGGACCGGGTGCCCTGCGCGTCGTACAGTGCCGGCTGCTCGTGATCGGCCTCGGCCTCCCGGCGTGTCAGCGTGTAGTACGCGAACAGCGCCTCCGTGCCGTTGAGCAGGTACAGCTTCACCGGCGGCGTGAAGGGCAGCGCCCGGAACGTGACCCGCACGTCGATGCCGTGCGTGGCGCGCAGGGCCAGCAGGTTGTGCTGGAGGACCTGCCCCTGGGCGTTGCGCATCGCCAGCCACCGCTCGTGCACCCAGTCGTCTCCGCCCCCCTCGACCGGCACCGGGAAGGCCAGGTCGATGTCCCGGCTCGGCAGCAGCACCCGCACGTCGACCTTGGCCGGTTTCAGCCGTCCGGCGTGGATCTGCCGCAGCGGCTCCCCGATGGCGAGCGTGAGGGAGATGGACGTCAGGCACACGGCGTCGATCTCGACGTGCTCCGCCGCGAACGCCGTCGCTATCCGGGGCGCGAGAGCCACCGTGGTCGGCAGCGGCGGGGCCTGCGGGCCGGTCAGCGCACCGGCGGGGTCGGCGGCGACGGTCGCCGGGCTGCCCTTGGACACGTTGGTGAGCAATCGCTCGGACTGCAGGACGCGCAGCGCCTGCCGCACCGCCCCGCGCTCGACGCCGAACTCGTGGGCCAGCTGGGCCTGGGTGGGCATGCGCTCACCCGGGCGCAGCGCCCCTGACCTGATCCGGGCGCGCAGCGCGTCGGCCACCTCGTGATGTGTTCTCTGTGGCCGCTGCGACCTCTTCCGTCCATGGACGGAGTCGTGTTCCGGGTCCACGTCTGAACAGTACAACTTCCCGCCATCTTCAGGCAGTTCGAGGAAAGGTGGTTATGAGCCGCTTCCAGGCGGAGATAAGAACAGTGAAGTTGGTAACCAACTTGGGGAACATGGTCAGACCTTCAAGGGGTTGGCCACCCGCCCAGGGACTCCCTTCCGGAGGGGAGCCGGGAGTCCCGCCCGGCCGGCTCGGCCGCACGACAACCACAACTGAACAGCTCGCTACGGATGCGGGTCCCAGCACACCGGCAGGAGGGAGCGGCTCAGAACATGTCCGGGCACCAAGGCCGCCCGGACGTACGCAGCAGGGCGTCGGCCTTCCGGGCGGCGCCCGCTCGTTCTTCGCTCACCCGCCCCAGCGCCGCCAGCCGGACCGCCGACTCGTCCCCGAGCCACAGCGCCCCCAACTCGCCCAGTCCCAGTGCGAGTTCCGCGCTCTCGGTGGTCGGCGTGCAGGACGCTCCCTCGGGTGAGGCCTCCAGCCGGTAGCGCCCGCCGGTCAGCCCGTCCACCCCGGCGATCTCCAGCACCAGCGTCCCCTGCCCCTCGTACGTCCGCGCCTCCAGCGCCCGTACGACGTCCAGGATCCGGACCCACAGCCAGTCCGCCAGCGTGGTGATCCGGGCCGCCCGCGGGTCGGGCAGGAAGTGCGGGAGCAGGTCGTCGGGCGCCCGCCAGCCGCTCTTGACCTTCACGATCCAGTCGATGGAGCACAGGTACTCCCACAGCGCGCGATCCGCGGCCGGTGTCACGCCGAGCAGCCACCGCACGGTCGCCGTGTTCAACGGCTGCTTGGCGTCACCCCAGTTGTCGTCCACGTCGTACGCGGCCATGCCCTCGACCTCGCCGGACGCCGAGCGGTACACGGCGAAGAAGGGCGTCTTCCACGACGGGTCGAACAGCAGGGCGCCGGTGTTCACCTTCCACCAGGTCTCGTCGCGGTCGATGGCGCCGGGCCGGCCACGGCGCATCCGCTCGTGCAGCTCGGGGCCGAGCTTGCGGACGTCCTCGCCCTCCACCAGGTCGATCCGCCCGCCGTCCGCCGGGCCCGCCCGGCGGGCGTCGAGGCCGGCGCGCGGCACGTCGACCGTCCACTCCGCCATCCAGGTCGCCGGCCCGAAGCCGTAGCGGCCGTAGATCGGGTACTCGGCGGCGATCAGCGTCGCGACGACGTCCCCGCGCTCCTTCGCGGCCGCCAAGTCCCGCGCCATCATCCGGCTGAGCAGCCCGCGGCGGCGGTGGGTGGCGGTGACGGTGACGCCCGAGATCGCGTCCGCCGGGACACTCGCCCCGCCCACGGCCGTGAGCTCCTGGTCGAAGGACCGGAAGGTCGCCACACACCTGCCGTGGTCGAAGGCTCCGAGGTAGCGGCCCTCGACGAACTTCCCGCGCCTGGCCCCGATCTCCTCCTCGGTGAGCGCGGGCACCCGCAGGAAGCCGGTGTTCACGGCACGCAGCCAGTCGGTGAACTCGGGCGCGGTGATGGGACGGACGTCGATGTCGTCGGAACGGGACATGGAGGTCATGAACTCACGCTAGGCGGAGGGCCGGCCGGTGTCGCGTGAATAACCGACCACCGGCCCTCCCCCGGCCCTCCAGGACGGCTCACACCAGCAGATCCTCGACCTGAGCCTCCCCCTCGCGGTACCGGCGCGCGATCTCCGCGCTGCACTCGTCGGCCGTGCGCTGGAGCCGCCGGCGGCGGCGGGAGACCTGCTGCTCGTGGCGTTCGAGCCGTCCCATCGCCATGTCCAGCTCCTGGTCCGTGCGCGCGTCCAGGTCGGACAGCTCCACCTCGGCGAGCATCTCCGCGGCCAGCCGCCGGTACTCCTCGCCCTGCGGGGTGCCCAGGGTCACGTGGCGGGCCGAGGAGCGGTGCCGGGCCGGGCCGTCCCGCAGGATCTCCGCCAGCCGCTCCACCACCGAGCCCTCGTCCGACACGGCCAGGGAGGCCACGCCCGCCGGCGTACGCCGGGCGACCTCGGCGCGCAGGATGTCGATCCGCCCCTGGAGCAGCCGCCGCAGATAGCTGAGGTCGGCCTCGTCGCGCTGGGCCTCGCGGCGCAGCGTGCGCAGGTCGGGCAGGCTCAGCGCGGGCAGCTCTGGCTCGGAGGCGTCCGAGGGCAGCCGCGGGCTGTCCGTGCGCTGTGTGGGCGGCCGGTGGTACTCCGACGCGCCGATCCCCGTGTACGTCGACCGGAAAGCCGCCTGCTGCTGTCCGGTGCTTGATGTGCTCATGTGCCTCAACCGTCCCCTCGACCGGTGTGTGCATGCATCGTGCCACCCCAAGTGGCCGCTATGGGAACGAGTGCCCCCGATAGACCCCAGATGGGCGGTATAGCAGCAAAATACGTCCGTGCAGGGGCTGTTGGCTCCCGCGCAAACCACCCTTTCGGGCCATGCGCCGACCGCACGCGGCGCCGATGTCACCGCCCTGCATGATGGACGTATGCGAGCTGTGGTGCAGAGGGTGGACGGCGCGAGCGTCGTCGTGGACGGCGAGACCGTGGGGGCGATCGAGGGCGAGGGGCTGTGCGTCCTCGTCGGCGTCACCCACGAGGACACCGAGGAGAAGGCGGCCCAGCTGGCCCGCAAGCTCTGGTCGATCCGCATGCTGCACGACGAGAAGTCGTGCAGCGACGTCGACGCCCCGCTCCTGGTGATCAGCCAGTTCACCCTCTACGGCGACGCCCGCAAGGGCCGCCGCCCCACCTGGAACGCCGCCGCCCCCGGGGACGTGGCCGAGCCGCTGGTCGACGAGGTGGTCGCCCAACTGCGCTCGCTGGGCGCGACGGTGGCCACGGGCCGTTTCGGAGCGGCGATGAGGGTATCGCTGACGAACGACGGCCCCTTCACCGTGCAGATCGAAATCTGACCCGAAAGATCTACAAGTCCTACGGCTCGACGACGACTTCCTGGGCCGCGGCCGTGTCCCCGGCCACCAGCCGCGCGTCCACGGCCACGTTCCGCTTCACCAGGGCGAGGGCGACCGGCCCGAGCTCGTGGTGGCGCGCGGAGGTCGTGATGAAGCCGACCTTCCGGCCGTCGGGGCCGTCGTCCGCGAGCCGGAGCTCCGTCCCGGCCACGGGGAGATGGACCTCGCTGCCGTCGAGGTGGAGGAAGACCAGCCGGCGCGGCGGCTTGCCCAGGTTCTGCACCCGGGCGACCGTCTCCTGCCCCCGGTAGCAGCCCTTCTGCAGGTGCACCGCAGAGCCGATCCAGCCCAGCTCGTGCGGGATGGTGCGGTGGTCGGTCTCGAAGCCGAGCCGGGGCCGGTGCTGCTCCACGCGCAGCGCCTCGTAGGCGAGGATCCCGGCGGGCGGCCCGGCCTGCGCGGCGTAGGCCTCCAGGTCGGCGCGCGGCAGGAACAGGTCCCGTCCGTGCGGCGTCTCCCGGACGACGACGCCCTCGGGGACCTCGGCGATGGAGCCGGCCGGGAGGTGCACGAGCGCGGTGTCCGCCGTACGGTCGGCGACCTCGACCTTGTAGAAGAACTTCATCGACTCCAGATAGGCGATCAGCGCCTCCTGGGTGCCCGGCTCCACATGGGCCCAGACCGTCCCGCCGTCGTCGACGAGGTACAGCGCGTGCTCGATGTGGCCGTTCGCGGAGAGGATCAGGGCCTCGGTGGCCCGGCCCGCCGGGAGGTCGCTGACGTGCTGGGTGAGCAGCAGGTGCAGCCAGGCCAGCCGGTCCTCGCCGGTGACGGCGACGACCCCCCGGTGCGAGAGGTCCACGAATCCGGTGCCGTCGGCGAGGGCACGCTGCTCACGGAACAGATCGCCGTAGTGGGCGGCGACGCCTTCGTCCACGCCCTCGGCGGGGACGGCACCGGGCAGGGTCAGCAGGGGGCTCTTCATATGCGTAAGCCTACGACTCGGTAGTTGAAGCCTTGAGCGTGCAGTCCTCGCACCGGCCGAAGATCGCGAAGTGCTTGAGGTCGGTGTCGAAGCCGAAGGTCTCCCGCAGCTTGGCCGTGAACTCGGCGGCCACGGAGACGTCCGCCTCGATCACGTTCTGGCAGTCACGGCAGACCAGGTGGATGTGGTGGTGCCGGTCCGCGAGGTGGTACGTCGGCGCCCCGTGCCCCAGATGCGCGTGACTGACCAGGCCGAGCTCCTCCAGGAGCTCCAGCGTCCGGTACACGGTGGAAATGTTGACCCCCGACGCCGTCTTCCTCACTTCCACGAGGATGTCGTCGGGGGTCGCGTGCTCCAGGGTGTCCACGGCTTCGAGCACGAGTTGCCGCTGCGGGGTCAGCCGGTAGCCGCGCTGCCGCAGATCGCTCTTCCAGTCGGTGCTCACCACACCCCTGAGTCTAGAACTACTTGAAGAAAGCGATGCCGTCGTCCGGCATGTCGTCGGGCAGGGCCTTGGCCCAGCGCTCGACCTCCTCCGGGGTGACGACCTTCTTGAGGTGGGCGGACATGTAGGGGCGCAGCTCGACCTCGGGGGTCTGCTTCTCGCCGACCCACATCAGGTCGCTCTTGACGTAGCCGTACAGGCGCTTGCCGCCGGTGTAGGGCTGGGAGGCGGCCGTGCGGGCCACCGCGTCCGTCACGAGGTCGATCTGCGGCTTCTTGTCGGCCAGCTCGCCGTACCAGATCTCGATGACGCCGTCGTCGCGGGTCATCGTCACCTCGACCTTGCGGCCGGCGTCGATCCGCCAGAAGCCGTGCTCGGACTCCAGGGGACGGACCTTGCTGCCGTCCTTGTCCAGCACCCAGCTGTGGGACCGGTACTCCAGGAAGTCCCGGCCGTCGTGGGTGAAGGAGACCTCCTGCCCGAAGTTGCACTTCTCGGAGCCGGGGAAGTCGTGCACGCCGGCGCCCGCCCAGTCGCCGAGCAGGAAGGCGAGCGGGACGAGGTCCTTGTGGAGGTCGGACGGGATCTCGATCATGGGAACTTCCTAGACGTGGGTCAGCGCTGGCCCTGGTACAGCTTCTTCACGGTCAGTCCGGCGAAGGCGAGGACGCCGACGGCGACCAGGACCAACAGGATTTCGAAGAAGATCTCCACGGGGTGCTCCTTGAGCGGGGGTGCGAATGGGTGCACAGGGCCGAGCCCAGCTTACGCGGGCCCTTTCGGCACTACGATTCCGGCTATGGCGAAGAAGCTGGTGATCAAGGTGACGGCGGGGGCCGACGCCCCCGAGCGGTGCTCTCAGGCGTTCACGGTTGCGGCGGTGGCCGTGGCCAGCGGCGTCGACGTCTCCCTGTGGCTGACCGGCGAGTCCGCCTGGTTCGCGCTGCCCGGCCGGGCCGCCGAGTTCGAGCTGCCGCACGCGGCTCCCCTGCCCGACCTGCTGGACTCCCTCCTCGCGGGCGGCCGCGTCACCCTGTGCACGCAGTGCGCCGCCCGCCGCGAGATCACGGAGCAGGACGTCATCAAGGGTGTCCGGATCGCGGGCGCGCAGGTCTTCGTGCAGGAGGCGCTGGCGGACGGGACGCAGGCACTCGTCTACTGAGGCGTTTCCGTTACTGAGGCGTTTCCGTTACTGAGGCGTTTCCGTGTAGAGGCAGAACGGATGGCCCGCCGGGTCCAGGAGCACCCGGACGTCGTCCTGCGGCTGGAACCCGGCGAGCCGCGCGCCCTCGGCGACGGCCCGCGCGGTCTCCCGCTCCAGGTCGTCGACCTCGATGTCGAGGTGGATCATCATCTGCTGCCGGTCCGGACCGCTCGGCCAGACGGGCGGCACGTACGCGGGCTCGGTCTGGAAGGACAGTCCCGTGCCGCCGTCGGGCGGCCTGATGTGCACCCAGTCCTGCCATTCCTCCCCCCGCCACACCCGCCAGCCGGGCAGCAGCCTCAGGTAGAAGTCCGCCAGCTCACGGGCGTCCGGCGCGTCCAGAGTCGCCGCCGCCAAGCGCATGGCCCTCCCCCCGGCCGGTTCACTACCGGCGCTTCTTGCCGTCCAGCTCGTCCCACCACTCGTCGGACTGAGGATCGCCGGAGGGGTCGTCCCACCACCGGTCCTCCGGCCCCCGCCGGTTGGCGACCATGGCCGCGACGGGCGGGATGACCATGGCCACCACACACATACCCACGGCCACGGGGATCGACCACAGCCGCACGACACCCCAGGCCAGCACGAAGAGGCCGATGCAGAGGCCCATCATCGCGAAGTACGTGTGACGCCGCCGTGCGTACATACGTCCAGCGTAGGCCCGGGCAGGCCGAAGGGCCGCACCCCAGGCGTCCAACCCGGGGGGTGCGGCCCTTCGAGGATCCGTCGTCGTCAGACGGCGATCGCGACCTCCGCCAGGCCGCCCTGCTGGGCGACGACCGTGCGGTCGGCGGTGGCGCCGGGCACGAGGGCACGGACGGTCCAGGTGCCCTCGGCCGCGTAGAAGCGGAACTGTCCGGTCGCCGAGGTCGGCACCTCGGCCGTGAACTCGCCGGTCGAGTCCAGCAGACGGACGTAGCCCACCACGGGCTCGCCGTCCTTGGTCACCTGACCCTGGATGGTGGTCTCACCGGGCTTGATCGTCGAGGCGTCGGGGCCGCCGGCCTTCGCACCGCACATGTCGTACTCCTGAAGTCTGGAAAGGTCGGTCGGGGAGGGTTACTTGTTGGCGCCGAGCTCGATCGGCACGCCCACGAGGGAGCCGTACTCGGTCCAGGAGCCGTCGTAGTTCTTGACGTTCTCCACGCCGAGGAGCTCGTGCAGCACGAACCAGGTCAGCGCGGAGCGCTCACCGATGCGGCAGTAGGCGATGGTGTCCTTGGCCAGGTCGACGCTCTCCTCGGCGTAGAGCTCCTTGAGCTCGTCGTCCGACTTGAAGGTGCCGTCGTCGTTGGCGTTCTTGGACCACGGGATGTTGCGGGCGGACGGGACGTGACCGGGGCGCTGGGACTGCTCCTGCGGCAGGTGGGCCGGGGCGAGCAGCTTGCCGGAGAACTCGTCGGGCGAGCGCACGTCGACGAGGTTCTGCGAACCGATGGCGGCCACGACGTCGTCGCGGAAGGCGCGGATGGAGGTGTCCTGGGCCTTGGCCTTGTAGTCCGTCTTCGGACGCTCGGGCACCTCGTCGCCGGCGACCAGCTCGCGGGCGTCGAGCTCCCACTTCTTGCGGCCGCCGTCGAGGAGCTTGACGCTCTCGTGGCCGTACAGCTTGAAGTACCAGTAGGCGTACGAGGCGAACCAGTTGTTGTTGCCGCCGTAGAGGACCACGGTGTGGTCGTTGCCGATGCCCTTGTCGGACAGGAGCTTCTCGAAGCCGGCCTGGTCGACGAAGTCACGGCGGACCGGGTCCTGGAGGTCCTGGGTCCAGTCGATCCGGATGGCGTTCTTGATGTGGTTCTTCTCGTAGGCGGACGTGTCCTCGTCCACCTCGACGATGGCGATGGTCGGGTCGTCCAGGTGCTCCTGGAGCCAGTCGGCGTCGACCAGGACGTCGTTGCGGCTCATGCTTCTTCTCCTCCGGGGCAGTTACGGCGGGGCGTGCGAGGTCTGCAGAGCGCGCCCTTGAGGCAGGGCGGCGCACGAGTGCCCGTGATGCGGGGCTGCGGGGATGCGCGCGCCGGCGCGACTGCCGACGCGATCGCTCAGAAGGTGCGACAGAGCATGGCGGCGACGCGGCACAGGTCTACTGCCCGCCGCTTCGTGAGGTCCGCCTGTCGCTTCATAGCGTCGATCGTAGGGACGGTCAGGCGGGCATGTCACCGGTGTGTCGCATACTGAGACGCGATGATCCGCGATGTGGGACCGGAGGGGTGTGCGTGGCCTCGGGGCACGGGCCGTGACCCGATGTATCGGCTGTCACATCTGAGCTGCGGACGTCACCGTCTCGCCCACCGGACACCCCTGGTCCGCCACCTCGCGCCCTCCCTACCCGGCCAGGCGGACGTCGGAACCCTTCACCGTGATCTCGACGCCGTTCGGGGCGGCCTGGACGGTGTCCAGCTTGATGCCGCCGGGCAGGCCGTCGATCTTCTGCTGGAAGTCGGTGATCGCCCGGACGCGGTCCTCGGCGATGTCGACACCGCCGAACTTGGGCAGGCCGTCGGCGTGCACGCGGACGGTGCCGTCGTCCACCTTCACCGAGCTGAGCACGGAGACCGGCTCGGGGAGCTTGGTGCCGAGGACCGTGGCCTCGACGGTGACCTTGATCTTGCCGTTGCCGCCGTCGGAGAGGCCGACGACGTTGGCGGTGACGCCCGGGGCGACCTGGGTGGGCTCGGACTTCGCCGTCTTCAGCAGCTCGTCGTAGGTGATGGTCGCGGTGCCGGTGGCGCTGGTGGCGGTGGCGGAGCTGTAGTCGCCGGAGAACTCGACGCCCTTCATATCGGCCTGGAGGTCGTCGATGCGGATCTTCTGGCCGCCGTTGCCCGCGGTGGCCTCGTAGTCCTTGATGCCGACCTCGATGTCGTCCAGGGAGCCGCCGGCGACCTGGGTGAGGAACGGGAAGCCCTTGATCGACACGTCGGGCGTCGCGGCCAGGTTCTCGGTCGTCCTCAGCCGGTCGGCGGCCTCGCCCTCGGCGAAGTTGACCGCGACGCGGTCGGCGATCACGAAGAGCCCGCCCAGGATCACGACGAAGATCAGCAGTATTCGCAGTGCGCGCATGCGGTGTGTCCCCCACCCAGTCGGTTAGACGGCGGTCCCTGACGACCGGGTGGCCGTCCCTGGCGCGAGAGTAACCCTCCGGGGAAGGGGAACCGGAGGATTGTTGATCATCTGTGACAGGACGGGGGCTCCGTGCGGGCGCTACGCCAGCGCCCTGCCCAGGACGTACACCGCCGGGGCCGCGGCGGCCAGCGGCAGGGCCACGCCCGCCGTGAAGTGGACGAAGCGGGACGGGTAGTCGTAGCTCGCGACC
The DNA here is from genome assembly GCF_001611795.1 of Streptomyces qaidamensis. Classification (NCBI taxonomy): domain Bacteria; kingdom Bacillati; phylum Actinomycetota; class Actinomycetes; order Kitasatosporales; family Streptomycetaceae; genus Streptomyces; species Streptomyces qaidamensis. Next base: position 4,230,420 of record NZ_CP015098.1, read on the forward strand.
CGGTGGCCGATCAGGGCGCAGGCGGCGACGCCCGCACCGAGGAGGGCACCGGAGGTGCCGAGGTCCGTGACCTTCCCGGCCGCGATGCCCGCGCCCGCCGCGGCGAGGAGGGACACCACCACCGATGCCGGGGTCGGCAGCGGCAGCGCGCGGGCCAGGGCGGCCACCGCCACGGCCACCGCGCCCACCGTCACCGCGTCCGCGGCGGCCGCGAGGTACCCGCCGGCCACGATCGCCAGCGCCGAGGCGGCGACCGTCGCCATCAGGCCGTACATCCGCTCGTCGGGATCGGCGTGCGACCGCAGTTGCAGGACCAGCGCGAGCAGCACCCACACGCCGAGCGTGCCGAGGATCGCCGACGGGGAGCGGCCCGATGCCAGCAGCGCCGCGTCCGCGGCCAGCGCGCCCGCGAAGCCCAGCGCGATGCCCTGCCGGGCCGGCCACATGCCGTTCAGCCGGAACCAGCCCGCCGCGGTGACGGCTTGGAGGACCACCAGCGGCACGAGCAGCGCGTACGTCCCGACCGCCGCCGCACCGGCCAGCAGCAGCCCGAGCAGCGCCGTCAGCGCGGCCGGCTGCATGCCGGGCTCGATGACCGGGGACCGCCCCTCCGCCCGGGCCCGCTGGGCGTCGGTGAGGCGGGCGTTCCCGCCGACGGTGGCGGGGCCGTAGCCGGGAGCGGAGGCGTCGGCTCCGGCCGGGGCCGCAGGTCGCTGCGGCGGCGACTGGGGGGTCAGGATCGCCGTCTCCGGATCCGGCGCCTGCGCCTGCGCGGACGGCACCGGCTGGTGGTTCTGCGTCTCCCAGGTCTGCCCCTGCCACTGCTGCGTATACTGCTGCGCGGCCTGCGGGTTCTCGTCATACCCCTGGTACCCCTGCCCGGGCCACGCCTGCGGCGCCTGCGGCTGCTGTCCGTAGGGGTCGTACGGCTGGTGGGGCCGGTTCGGCTGGTCGTTCATCGTCATCCTCCTGCGAACGGCGGGAGCACCTCGACCGTGCCGCCGTCGGCCAGCCGTACCGTCTCATGTCCGCGGGTGCCCACGGGGTCGCCGTCCACGAGGAACGAGCACCGGCGCAGGACGCGCTCCAGTTCGCCGGGGTGCCGCTCGCGCACCCCGGCGAGCGCCTCGGCGAGCGTGGCCGCCTCGTACGGCTCCTCGGCCACCCCGGCCGCGGCCTTGGCGGCGGCCCAGTAGCGCACCGTGACCTTTGGCATCTGCTTCCTCAATGAATTCGGCGGTCGACCCCGTCAGGCTAGCCCGCCCGGCCGACGCCCCACTCCCCGATCCGGGCCAGCAGTCCGTCGCCCGCCGCGTGCTCGGCATGCCCCATGCCCGGCTCCAGCCACAGTTCGCCCTGGTCACCGGCGGCCGCGGCCAGCATCCGGGGGTGATCGACGGGGAAGTAGCCGTCGGCGTCGCCGTGCACGATCAGGAGGGGGGTCGGGGCCATCCTCCGCACCGCCTCCACCGGGGAGAGGGGCACCGGGTTCCAGTCCCGGTGATGGATGCGGGTACGGAATCCGTACCGGCCCACGACCCGCCCCTCGGGCCGGGTCACCAGCCAGTGCAGCCGCCGCATGGGCGCGGTGCCCCGGTAGTACCAGCGGGCCGGTGAGCTGACCGACACCACCGCGTCGGTCTGCCGCGGGTGCAGCGCCGCGTGCCGGAGCACCACCGAGCCGCCCATGGAGAAGCCCACGGTCACCACCCGCGCGTGCCCGTGGCTCCGCGCCCAGGCCACCGCCTCCGTCAGGTCGAGCACCTCCCGGTCGCCGACCGTGGAGTGCCCGCCGGACCTCCCGTGCCCGCGGAAGGAGAAGGTGACCACGCCCCCGTACCGGGTGAACGCCGCGGCGATCCGACGCACGTGCGGGCGGTCCACCGCCCCGGTGAACCCGTGGGCGACGACGAACACGGGGTGAGCGGAAAGGGTCCCGGATGTGTCGTACACAGCCGCTCCCGGCTCGTACACGGCGTCGATCGCAACCCCGTCGGACGTGCGCAGAAACGCCCGCGTGGACATCCGCACGGGCTTTCCACCTCCCGTCTCGGAATGCGGACGATCGGTGGAACGTGCCACATGACCTGCCGGACCAGAGCTCATGTGGGCTATTCTGCTGGGCAGAGGACTCGGGCAGCGTAGCCCCCGGGTCCTTTTGTGCTTTCGGAAGCGTTGTATACGACGCGGGAAACCGCAGGTGTACGGGGCCTTCGGGATCGCAGAGCGGTGCTGTGCCAACAAACGTCCTCGCAGGGACCGAGGAGGAACCAGACGTATGAGTTCTCTGCTGCTCCTGACCAACGCCCTCCAGCCGTCGACGGAGGTGCTCCCCGCCCTCGGCCTGCTCCTGCACAACGTGCGTGTGGCCCCGGCGGAGGGCCCCGCCCTCGTCGACACCCCCGGCGCCGACGTCATCCTCGTCGACGGCCGGCGTGATCTGCCGCAGGTCCGCAGCCTCTGTCAGCTGCTGCGCTCGACCGGGCCGGGCTGCCCGCTCGTCCTCGTCGTCACCGAGGGCGGTCTCGCCGCCGTCACCGCCGACTGGGGCATCGACGACGTCCTGCTCGACACCGCCGGACCCGCGGAGGTCGAGGCGCGCCTGCGTCTGGCCATGGGCCGCCAGCAGATCGTCAGCGACGACTCCCCCATGGAGATCCGCAACGGCGACCTGTCGGTCGACGAGGCGACGTACTCGGCCAAGCTCAAGGGCCGCGTCCTCGACCTCACCTTCAAGGAGTTCGAACTCCTGAAGTACCTCGCGCAGCACCCCGGCCGGGTCTTCACGCGCGCCCAGCTGCTCCAGGAGGTCTGGGGCTACGACTACTTCGGCGGTACGCGCACGGTCGACGTGCACGTACGGCGGCTGCGCGCCAAGCTGGGCCCCGAGCACGAGTCGCTGATCGGCACCGTCCGGAACGTCGGTTATCGATTCGTTACGCCGGAGAAGCCGGAGAAGATGGAGCGGGCTGCCGAGGAGGCGAAGGCAAAGGCGACCCAGACAAAGGCGGACAAGATGGACGAGTCGCCCGCCCTGGACGCCGCTGAGGCCCGCGCCAAGGCGTGAGAGGCGTACTCCGGCGCCGACCTGGGCATTGCTTCCCGCGCAGGGTGCCCCGGACGGCGGTCGGGATATCGTACAGAACCTCCTTTACGCCCTGCCCACAGCCGGTATATCCGCGTAGACTCCGCGCGTGGCCAAGGTGACTCGGGATGATGTGGCGCGGCTGGCAGGGACTTCCACTGCCGTGGTCAGCTATGTCATCAACAACGGACCCCGGCCGGTCGCCCCGGCCACGCGCGAGCGTGTCCTCGCCGCGATCAAGGAACTGGGGTACCGGCCCGACCGGGTCGCCCAGGCGATGGCGTCCCGGCGCACGGACCTCATAGGCCTGATCATCCCGGACGCCCGCCAGCCCTTCTTCGGGGAGATGGCGCACGCGGTCGAGCAGGCTGCCTCCGAGCGCGGAAAGATGGTGCTCGTCGGCAACACGGACTACGTGGGCGAGCGCGAGGTCCACTACCTGCGGGCCTTCCTCGGCATGCGGGTCTCCGGCCTGATCCTCGTCAGCCACGCGCTCAACGACCTGGCCGCCGCCGAGATCGAGGCCTGGGACGCCCGGGTGGTGCTGCTGCACGAACGCCCCGAGGCCATCGACGACGTCGCCGTCACCACGGACGACCTGGGCGGCGCCGAGCTCGCCGTCCGGCACCTGCTGGAGCACGGCTACCCGTACGTCGCCTGTATGGGCGGCATAGCCGAGACGCCCGCGGTCGGCGACCCGGTCTCCGACCACGTCGAGGGCTGGCGCCGCGCGATGGACGACGCCGGGATCTCCACCGAGGGCCGCCTCTTCGAGGCCCTCTACAACCGCTACGACGCCTACCAGGCCGCCCTGAAGATCCTCTCCGGCCCCGAGCGCCCGCCGGCGATCTTCTGCTCCACCGACGACCAGGCGATCGGCCTGCTGCGCGCGGCGCGCGAGCTGCGGATCGACGTCCCCGGAGAGCTGGCGGTGGCCGGCTTCGACGACATCAAAGAGGCGGCGCTCACCGACCCGCCCCTGACGACGGTCGCCTCCGACCGTCCGGCGATGGCCCGGGCGGCCGTCGACCTCGTCCTCGACGACGGGCTGCGGGTCGCGGGGGCCCGGCGGGAGCGGCTGAAGGTGTTCCCGTCGCGACTGGTGACCCGGCACTCCTGCGGCTGCGCGTAGCCTCCGGCGGCTGGGAGTAGCCTCCGGCGGTTGGGAGTAGCCTCCGGCGGCTGGGCGGGGAGCCTGGCGGCTGGGCGGGGAGCCTGGCGGCTGGGCGGGGAGCCTCTTTATATCGGGCATACGAGGTTCTGTCGGGCTTCTCAGCAAGCACTCAGGAAGCTCTCATGGTCGGGCGACAGGCTCGGTGCCATGACCGAGAGCTTCCACCGCAGTGGCGAGTACGAGAACCCTTACGAGGGTCAGCAGCAGGCCCCGGTGAACCCCGAGTGGCCGCCCCCGCCGGCGTACGCCCCGGCACATGCTCCGCATCAGAAGAAGCGCGCCCGTGGCCCGTTCGCCCTGATCGCCGCCGTGGCGATCGTCGCGGCGGCGATAGGCGGCGGCACCGCCTACGGCATCCAGGAACTGACCGGCAACGACACCGTCGCCTCCAGCTCCACCAGCACCAACGTGGTCCCCTCCAGCCAGAAGGGCACGGTCGCCGGGGTCGCGAAGGCGGTCAGCCCGAGCATCGTCGAGATCAGCGCCGACTCCAACGCCGGGTCCTCCACCGGCTCCGGCGTCATCATCACGAGCAACGGCGAGATCGTCACCAACAACCACGTCGTCTCCGGCGCCTCGCAGATCAAGGCGACCACCAGCGACGGCAAGTCGTACACCGCCAAGGTCGTCGGCACCGACAGCAAGAAGGACCTGGCGCTGATCAAGCTGGAGAACGCCTCCGGCCTGAAGGCGGCCACGCTCGGCGACTCGGCCGGGATCCAGGTCGGCGACCAGGTCGTGGCGATCGGCTCCCCCGAAGGGCTGTCCGGCACCGTCACCAGCGGCATCATCTCGGCCCTCGACCGTGACGTCACCGTCCCGACCGAGCAGGGCCAGGGCCAGGGCCAGGGCCAGCAGCAGTGGGGGCAGGGCCAGGGGCAGGGCGACCAGTGGCCGTTCGAGTTCGGCGGGCGCCAGTTCAACGGCGACACCGGGTCCGACACGACCACGTACAAGGCGCTCCAGACCGACGCGTCCCTCAACCCGGGCAACTCCGGCGGCGCGCTGATCGACATGAACGGCAACATCATCGGGATCAACTCCGCGATGTACTCGCCGACGAGCCAGGCCTCCTCGTCCTCCGACGCGGGCAGCGTCGGCCTGGGCTTCGCCATCCCGATCGACACCGTCAAGGCCGACCTGGCGAAGCTGCGGGCGGGTTCGACCGACTGAGTCCGAGCACCTGACAGTGAGGAGTACGGCGATGATCCAGCAGACGGTGCGCACGGAGCCGGGCGGGGACCCGGCGGCGGTGGGGCCGGCCCTGGCGGTGGCGTACGCCCTGCACGCGCCCGCCGGCCGGGCACCGGAGGTGCCGCCCAAGGCCCGCCGGCGCGGCGGCCGGGCCGCGCCGGCCCGACGCCGCGCGGTAGGGAGCCGACGCTCCTGACGGCACCGCCCGCCGACGTGCGACGCTGAGACCGTCAGAGCACCCCCGTCCCCCTTCACACCCGAGGACCCCCGACCCATGAGCCCCGCAGACGGCGACCGTGACCCGCAGCGCATCCTGATCGTCGACGACGAGCCGGCCGTACGCGAAGCGCTCCAGCGCAGCCTCGCCTTCGAGGGGTACGGGACCGAGGTCGCCGTCGACGGCGCGGACGCGCTGGACAAGGCGGCGGCCTACCGGCCCGACCTGGTCGTCCTCGACATCCAGATGCCGCGCATGGACGGTCTGACGGCGGCGCGCCGTATCCGCGCCACCGGCGACACCACGCCGATTTTGATGCTCACGGCCCGCGACACGGTCGGCGACCGGGTCACCGGTCTCGACGCGGGTGCCGACGACTACCTGGTCAAGCCGTTCGAACTCGACGAACTCTTCGCCCGCATCCGCGCGCTGCTGCGCCGCAGCACCTACGCGGCGGCCGTGGGCGCGGCCGGCCCGGCCGACGAGGACGCGCTCACCTTCGCCGACCTGCGCATGGACCTCTCGACGCGGGAGGTCACCCGGGGCGGGCGCCAGGTGGAGCTGACCCGTACGGAGTTCACCCTCCTGGAGATGTTCATGGCGCACCCGCGCCAGGTCCTCACCCGGGAGCAGATCCTCAAGGCCGTCTGGGGCTTCGACTTCGAGCCGTCGTCGAACTCCCTCGACGTGTACGTGATGTACCTGCGGCGCAAGACCGAGGCGGGCGGGGAGCCGCGCCTCGTGCACACGGTCCGGGGGGTCGGTTACGTGCTGCGGCAGGGCGGCGCGGAGTGAGTTCCCGGACGCACGTCGTACGGCGTTTCCGCTCCCTGCCGATCCGCTCCCGACTGGCCCTGCTGGTGGCCGCGGCGGTGGCGTTCGCGGTGGCGGCGGTGTCGGTGACGTGCTGGTTCATCGTGCAGGGGAAGTTGTACGACGAGATCGACAACGACCTGAAGTCATCGGTCGGCCCCTTGCGCCCGGGCGAGTTCCAGGCGCTCACCGGCGAATGCCGTCAGACGCCTTCCGACTCGCTGGGCATGGGGTCACGGCCCAAGACCTACGGGCAGCTGGTCCACGTCGACGGCAAGCTGTGTCTCTTCCCTACCTCCACGACCCGGGTGCGCGTCACCGACGACGACAAGGCCGTGGCCAGGGACCCCGACCCGAACCAGGGCCGCATCCGCGACGGCACGGACGACCACGGCAACAAGCTGCGCGTCCTGACGACGGCGGTCCCCATCAAGTACGACGATGACCTGCCCCCGGGCGTCGCAGCCGACTACTCCCTCGTCATCGCCCTGCCGCTGAAGGGGACGCAGTCCACGCTCAACGAACTGGCGCTGATCCTCCTGCTGGTCTCCGGCGTGGGAGTGCTCGGCGCCGGAGCCGCCGGCCTGGCCGTCGCCCGAGCCGGGCTGCGCCCCGTGGACAAGCTGACGGACGCCGTCGAGCACGTGGCTCGCACGGAGGACCTGAACATCCGCATCCCCGTGGAGGACGACAGCGAGGACGAGATCGCCCGGCTGTCCCGTTCCTTCAACGCCATGACCTCGGCCCTGGCCAGCTCCCGCGACCTCCAGCAGCAACTGATCGCGGACGCCGGCCATGAACTCCGTACGCCGCTCACGTCCCTCCGTACCAACATCGAACTCCTCACCCGCAGCGAGGAAACCGGCCGCCCCATCCCCGAGGCCGACCGCAAGGCACTGCTCGCGTCGGTGAAGGCGCAGATGACGGAGCTGGCCGCACTCATCGGCGACCTCCAGGAGCTGTCCCGCCCGGACACGGGCCAGCACTCGGGCCGGACGCAAATCGTCGCCTGGCAGGACACGGTCGAGTCGGCGCTGCGGCGAGCGCGGCTGCGTGGACCGGAACTGACGATCACGGCGGACGTGGAGCCCTGGTTCGTCCGCGCGGAACCCTCCGCCCTGGAACGGGCGGTGGTCAACATCCTGGACAACGCGGTGAAGTTCAGCCCGGAGGGCGGCCTGATCGAGGTCCGCCTGTCCGAGGGCGTCCTCACGGTCCGCGACCACGGCCCGGGCATCGACGCCGACGAACTCCCCTACGTCTTCGACCGCTTCTGGCGCTCCCCGGGGGCACGGGCCCTGCCTGGCTCGGGCCTGGGCCTGTCGATCGTGGCGCGGACGGTTCAGCAGGCGGGGGGCGAGGTGTCCCTCTCCCGGGCGGAGGGCGGCGGCACGGTGGCGACGGTACGACTGCCGGGGGCGGCTGTTCCACCGCCGGAGGATCCTCCTACTTCGTGACGTAGGTGAGGAACGATGCCCAGGGGCTGGCGCCGAACACGAGTGTGGGGCCGTCGAGGTGCTTGCTGTCGCGGACCGGAGCTGTGCCGGGGCAGTCGGCGGCAATCTCGAGGCAGTTGTTGTCTCCGCCGTCGCTGTAGCTGGACTTGCGCCAGACGACGGTGCTGAGGTCAGGGGTCCGCTTCATGATCTGAGCTCCTCCAGTACGTCCTTGATGAACGTCAGGGAGTCCGACGGTGACAGCGCCCGGTCCCGAAGCCGATCGTAGGACAAGCGGTGACGCATGACGTCGTCCGGACTGTCCATCAGCAGACCGCCGCTGTCCCCCTCCGTGTAGGCCACGGCGCTTCCGTCCTCCTGCCAGAGCAGGGTCAACGACCCCTTGCCCATCAGTTCGTGGACACCCACGGAAAACGGCAGCACTTGCACGACGACGTTGGGCCACTGTGCGACGGACCCGATGTGCTGCAACTGACCGGCCCAGGTCGCCCCGTCGGCCGCAGGGCGGCGTAACGCCAGCTCGTCGATGATGAAACGAACACTGGGTACCGGCATCTTGCTCAGCAGCAGTCGAGGCCGCTCAGCTCGCGTCCGCCGAGGCCGTGCTCGCCGGCGCCAGAGCCGTACTGCACGACCCCAAGGCCGGTGAACGGGCGGTGCGTTTCGCGTTGACGCGGGCCGTGGAGTCCCTGGGCGACGTGTTGCGGATCGCCGTCAGCCGCAGGGGCGACACCCGATAAAGAGGGACATGCCACCCGTCCAGCTGTCGATGTCCTGTCATACCCGTCAGTAGCGCGAACTCCTGCTCCTGTTCTGACATCTTCGTCGCCGTCACACATCCGCAAGCAGGAGTGAGCCCCCACATGCGTCTCATTCGCGTCTCAACTCTCAGGAAATGCGGCGCAGTTGCCGCAGCCACCGCCCTCGCCGTGACCGGTCTGCTGGCCGGCGCGGGGACCGCCTCGGCCGGGCCCGCCGGGGCGACCAACATCCGGGGTGTCGACCCCGGGGACACCGACCGGATGATCGAGCGGCTCTGCAGCCAGGAGACGAGCCTGACGGGCGTGTACGGCGCCCTGAACGTCGACACCGGTGAGTTCAAGACCCAGGACGAATACCTGCGGGACGTCTTCGGGCTGTGGAAGCCCGCCGGGCCGTGGGAGCTGTTCCGCGGCTGGTGCGGGTACGCCGAGGCCTCGACCTGGTCGATCAAGGGCGACACCGTCCGCACGTCCCGGTGGATCGGGAACAAGGGCTCCGCCGACGACAAGGAGACCTTCGTCAGCAGCTACAGCACCAAGACGTTCGCGAAGAAGAGCGTCGGCGGCTCCATCAGCCTCTCCCTCGCCAAGAGCATCTTCTCCGGCACCGTGGGCGGCAGCGCCGGGTACGAGTGGGGCTGGGAGAAGGAGTCCAGGTTCGAGACCCGGAGCGAGAAGACCATTCCGCCGTGCCGTCAGGTCGCCGTGACCTGGACGCCGTACCAGCGCGTGGTGCGCGTGAACCCCGTCTTCCACGTGGAGGACTACCAGTGGAACAAGGGCGACGGGGACCGGACCGTGCACAGCTGGCGTGACCGCGGGTACCAGACCATCTACTCGCACGGGTACTACATCGACGGCATCTCCGACAAGATCCTGCCCAACGGTCAGCCCGACGGCCGTGAGGACAAGGTCGAGGAGAAGCTCGACCCCAACTCCTGTACCGAGTAAGCCGGCCGGCCCGGCAACCTTTCCGTGTGGGGCGGCGACTGATCAGCGGTCATTCCCCCACACGGAACGGATCGCCGTATGAGTGAGCCGCGCAGCAAGGCCCAGCACCGTCGTCGCAGAAGCCGCACCGCCCTGGCGGTCGGGGTCCCTCTGGCCCTGACCGCCGCCGGTACCTTCGCCTACGGCACCGACCTCGGCATCCTGGGCAGCAGTGTCCGGCAGGCCTCCGCCGCCGCCCCCGCCTGGGCCGCCGACACCGCCGACGGGTTCGCCTCCGTCAACTCCATGGGCCAGAACGGGACGTACGGCGGCCGGGGCGGAAAGACCGTCACGGTGAAGACGCTCGCCGATCTGGAGAAGTACGCGACCGCTGCCGAGCCCTACGTCATCGTCGTCGCCGGAACCATCACGATGAATCCGGTCGGCAAAGAGATCAAGGTCAAGTCCGACAAGACCATCGTGGGGCAGGGGACCACCGGGCACATCGTCGGCGGCGGGTTCTTCCTCGGCCAGGGCGTGCACAACGTGATCATCCGGAACCTGACCATCCGGGACGCGTACCAGGGGATCTGGAACGACAAGGATCACGACTTCGACGCGATCCAGATGGACGGCGCCCATCACGTGTGGATCGACCACAACGATCTGCGGCACATGGCCGACGGGCTCATCGACGTCCGCAAGGACTCGACGAACGTCACCGTCTCCTGGAACAGGCTGAGCGACAACAACAAGACCTTCGGCATCGGCTGGACCGAGAACGTCAAGACCGACATCACGATCCACCACAACTGGATCCGCGAGACCGAGCAGCGCAACCCGTCCACCGACAACGCCGCCCACGCGCACCTCTACAACAACTTCCTGGAGGACGCCCCGGGCACCGCCATCAAGTCGTCGTACGGGAACTACTCGCGCGGCGGCACGAAGATGGTCCTGGAGAACTCCCTCTTCAAGGGCGTCAACAACCCCGTCATCAAGGACAGCGGCGCCGCCGTGGTCCAGCGCGGCAACTCCTTCTCCGGCACCAGCGGGCGCAACGAGAGCGGCGGGAGCGCCTTCGACCCGAAGACGTACTACCCCTACACCCTCGACAAGGCGACCGACCTCCCGGCGGTCCTCAAGGCCGGTGCCGGCCCCCGCGCCTCCATCGGTACGACCGCCGCCACCGCCAAGGCCGCGGCCGCCACCACCCTCACCGTCGCCCAGGACGGCAGCGGCCAGTACCGCACCGTGCAGGCCGCCGTGAACGCCGTACCGGCGAACAACCCCTCGCGTGTCGTGATCGCCGTGAAGCCGGGGACGTACCGGGAACTGGTGAAGGTGCCCTCCAACAAGCCGCACGTCACCATCCGGGGCACCGGCAGCAGCCGCAAGGACACGACGATCGTCTACAACAACGCCTCGGGAACTCCCAAGCCGGGCGGTGGTACCTACGGCACCGGCGGCAGCGCGACCGTCGCCGTCGAGGCCGACGACTTCCAGGCACGCAACCTGACCATCTCCAACGACTTCGACGAGAAGGCCAACCAGTCCCTGAACGGGCATCAGGCCGTCGCGCTGCGGACCGCCGCCGACAAGGTGTTCCTGGACGGGATCATCGTCAGCGGGGACCAGGACACGCTGCTGCTCGACACCGCGTCGAAGGACCGCCTCGGCCGGGTCTACGTCAGCAACTCCTACGTGATCGGCAACGTCGACTTCATCTTCGGCCGGGCCACGGCCGTCGTCGACAAGTCCGTCATCACGCTGAAGAAGCGCTGGAACGGCACCTCGGCCGGGTACATCACCGCACCGAGCACCGCGGCGAACCGCAAGGGCATCCTGATCGCCAACTCCACGGTGAACGGCGATGTGTCGGCCGGCACCTTCTACCTCGGACGGCCCTGGCACGCGGGCGGGGACGCGTCCCTCGATCCGCAGACGACCGTCCGCAACACCAACCTCAGCGCCGCGATCAAGTCCACGCCGTGGACCGACATGAGCGGCTTCTCGTGGAAGGACGACCGGTTCGCCGAGTACGGCAACTACGGCGCCGGTGCGGGCCCGGCGAGCACCAATCGCCCTCACCTGAGCGACGCGCAGGCCGCGAACCAGGAGGTCGGGGACTGGCTCGCGGGCTGGACGCCTTCGGCGTCCTGAACGGCTCCCTTCCGGGTCCGGCTGACGAGCGGCGCCGGACCCGGAAGGGCCACCACCTTCCGGGTGCTTACTGCCTCCAGGCGTAGTGCAGCCGGTCCAGGCCGCTCTGGTTGTTCACCGTCAGGCTGAGGTTCGTGCCCGTGCCCTGGAGCGTGGTGAGGGAGTAGGTGTCACCGTTGCGCAGGCCGGGCCAGTAGACCGAGCCGAGGCCCAGCTCCCGGATGGTGTCGGTCGCGGCCTGGATGTAGGCGATCTCGTTGGAGGTGCCCACCGGGCCGTTGTAGTCCAGGCCGGTGGTCATCGAGGCACCGAACTCGTCGAGGATCGTGCGGGAGGCGCAGTCGCCGATGCGGCTCTTGAAGTCGGCCTTCCACTGGTCGACGCTGGTCCAGTCGGTGTGCCAGAAGCCGTAGTTGTGCAGGGCCAGGCGCGTGCCCTTCAGACGCGGGTCGGCGCAGACCGGCTTGACGTCCTCGCTGTACTTGTACCCGCCGATCAGGATCCGGTCGCGGGGTATGAAGCGATGGGTGCTCACCCACTTCGCCGCGATGTCCGTCCACTCCTGTGCGGTGTAGCCGAACGGCTCGTTCATCGGCTCGAAGTACACCTTGGAGTTGCCGGCGTAGGCGGAGGTGATGCGCGCCCACATCCGGCCCCAGGAGGCCTGGTCGTCGATCTTGCCGTCCTTGGCGTTGTCGGCCTCCCAGTAGCCCAGGATGACCTTGAAGCCCTTGGCGGTGGCGGCGTCGATCGCGCCCCGGTACGACTTCCAGAACGGGCCGTTCACCGAGGTCGGGTTGACCGGGAGGCGGACGGTGTTGGCGCCGAGCTTGGAGAACCCGCCGATGATCGCCTTGGACTTGGCGTAGGTGGTGGCGTAGCCGTCGGAGGTGGACAGGCCCGAGGGCACGACCGCGTCGTCGGCGAAGTTGTCGCGCGGGTCGGCCCAGTTGACGCCCTTGAAGTCGCTGACGGGCGGCGGAGTGGCGGGACGGTGGGCGGGAGAGGCGGCGGCGGGGGAGGCGAGCGCTCCACCGAATGCCGTGACGCAGGCGAGCAGGGCCCCCAGGCCGGCTGTCCCCCGGTGAGTCTTTCGTGACACGACGTCCCCTTCTGAGCAGTTGCGTTTCGCGAGAACCCGCGCACAGATCGGCGGCTCGTTGGCTCCCGCAAACTAGAAGAGAGATCGAACAGAGGTCAACACACCAGCACACCAAATTTCATCAAGAACGCAGCTACGACCCCACCGTGAGCCCCGAGCCCGACAGCCGCACCCGGATGCCGTCCTCCTCCACCCGTACGTCCTCCAGCTTCACGTCCCCCTGCTCCGGCTTCGGCAGTTCGAACGCCAGGGCCAGCCGGTCGGCCAGGACCGGGCGGGTCAGGCCCGACAACTCGCCGAGGAGGTCGGGGTCGAGGCCCAGGCGCTTGAGCACCTCGGGGTTGTTCAGGGCGAGGTCGATGAGGTTCAGGCGTTCGGCCTGGCGGGCGAAGCGCGGGGATCCCGTCAGCTCGGCGAGCCTGCCGTCGTCGGCCAGGGCCTGGTTCACGGTCGCCTCGGGCACGCCCATGCGCTGCACGATGGCCGGGACCGACAGCAGCGCCTTGGCCTTCTGGGTCTCCCGGGCCAGGTCGGCGGAGGCCTGGGGCGTCAGGTGCAGGCCTTCCGAGGCGCGCTTGCCGGGGCGGTAGGTGGCCAGGTTCCCGATGTCCAGGCGCATGCCGCCGATCTCCGTGGCGATGCCCCGCTCCCCCTGCCGCTGGATCCGGGCCTCGGCCCGCAGCTTCAGGTTGTGCCCGGCGACCGGCAGGGTGCCGCGCGCCCGCACCCGGTCCCGGCCCACGCCGGTGAACGTCACCTGAGATGCGCCGAGTTCGCGGTTGAGGTCCTCGAAGGACAGCATGACGTCCCCGTCGAAGCGGGGGACGTCGGCGCCGCGCACGGACGTCAGGCCGTCGGCGTTGAGCCGCACGTCGTGGGCCGTGGCCGACACCTTCGCGAGCGAGATCCGGTCCGCCGCGACGTCCGGGACGGTCACCTTCACCGACTCCAGCCGCTTGTCGGCGAGCTGGGTGAGGAAGGGGAAGCCGCCGATCTCCACCTCGGGCGCGGCGGCCAGGTCCAGGCGGTCCTTGAGGGTGTCCGCGGCCCGGTGCTCGGCATACAGCACGGCCCAGCGGTCGCCGAGGGCGGCGAACGAGGCGAGGACGGCCAGGCCGACGACCGCCTTCACGGCGAGCGGCAGTCCGGCGAAACGATTCTTTCGACGTCGGCCGCCGCGGCGGTGGTCGGGCGGCGACCACTGAGGCTCCGGCACGTGCCGTTGCTCGGCGTCCTCGCCGAGGAAGTCCTCCAGAGGGGTCGCCTCCAGAGGCCCGTCGTCGAGTGCGCCGAGTTCCTCGTAGGGGTTGCGGGGCTGCTCGGAGCGGTCGTCGGGATGGTGCGTGTCCATGCGGTGGGGGGTGCGCATCGTCTCATCCGACCATGCGCACCGCCCCGCCCCGCAACTCGAACCCCCGGTATGCGACTTACTTCACGATCGTGATGCGGTCCGCCTTCGGCGGCGCGATCGGGTTCGCGGCCGAGGAGTTGGCCGTCAGGTACTGCTCCAGCGCGGCCAGGTCGTCGGAGCCGACGACGTCGTTCGTGCCCTGGCCGAGGGTCGGGAAGCCGTCGCCGCCGCCCGCGAGGAAGCTGTTCGTCGCGACACGGTAGGTGGCCGCCGGGTCGATGGCCGAGCCGTTCAGCCTGATGCTGTCCGTGACCACCCGGTCGGTACCGGACTGGGTGAGGTCCAGCGTGTAGGTCAGGCCGGACGAGACCTGGAGGACCTTGGGGGCCGCCGCGTTCGGGCCGGACACCTGCTCCTTGAGCACCTGGATCAGCTGCGCGCCCGTGAAGTCCTGGAGGTTCACGGTGTTGGCGAACGGCTGGACGGTGAAGCCCTCGGCGTAGGTGACGACACCGTCGCCCTCACCGGCCTTGGCCGCGTAGGTCAGCGGCGCCCGGATACCGCCCGGGTTCATCAGCGCCAGGTCCGTCTCCGGGTCGAGCTGCTTGCCGTGGGCGAGCTGGGCGTCGGCGATGAGGTCCCCGAGCGGGGACTCGGTGCCGGTGTTGCCGATGTCGCCGGAGATGTAGCCGATCGGCTTGTTGCCGATGGGCGCGGCCAGCGTGTTCCACTTGCTGATCAGCTCGGTCATGTCGGGCGCCTTGGGGACGTCCCGGGTGACCACGCGGTTCGCGGACTTCACCGCCGTACGGGCGATGTCGCCGGTCTTGCGGTCGTAGGTCAGCGTGGTGTCGGTGTAGAGGCGGCCGAAGGACGCGGCCGAGGTGACCATGCGGGGCTTGCCCGCCGGGTCGGCGATGCTGCACACATACGCGTTGTGGGTGTGGCCGGTGACCAGCGCGTCCACCTGCGGCGTGACGTTCTTGGCGATGTCGACGATCGGGCCGGAGATGCCGTCGCCCGCACCCGGGGAGTCACAGTCGTAGTTGTACGACGTCGACGCCGGGAAGCCGCCCTCGTGGATGAGCGCGACGATCGACTTCACGCCCTGCTTCTGGAGCACCTTGGCGTACTTGTTGATCGTCTCGGTCTCGTCCTTGAAGGACAGGCCCTTGACGCCCTCGGCGGAGACGATGTCCGGGGTGCCCTCCAGGGTCACTCCGATGAAACCGACCTTGACGCCGTTCTTCTTCCACACCCAGTAGGGCTTGAGAATCGGCTTCTTCGTCTTCTCGTCGAGGACGTTGGCGGCCAGGTAGGGGAAGTCGGCGCCCTTGAACCTCTTGTCCGTGTAGCAGCCGTCCTTCGGGTGGCAGCCGCCGTTCTGCAGGCGGGCCAGTTCCTTCGCGCCCTCGTCGAACTCGTGGTTGCCGACCGAGGTGACGTCGAGGTCGAGCTTGTTCAGCGCCTCGATGGTCGGCTCGTCGTGGAACAGGCCGGAGATCAGCGGGGAGGCGCCGACCATGTCGCCGCCGGCGGCCGTGATGGAGTACTTCTCACCCTTGCGGGCCTGGCGCAGGTGCGTGGCGAGGTACTCGACACCACCGGCGTCGATGGTCTTCGTCGTGCCGTCGTGCTGGTGCTCGGTGACCCGGCCGGACGAGCCCGCCGGCGGCTCCAGGTTGCCGTGCAGGTCGTTGAAGGACAGCAGCTGCACGTCCTGGTAGCGGCCGGGCCAGTGCCCGTGCCCGCCCTTGCGGTGGTTCTCCCCGGCGGTCGCCGGACCCGGCAACGCCGCTGCGGCCAGCGCGCCGACGGTGACGACACCGGCGGCGAGAGCGACGAAACGGTTCGTACGACGTCTCCGGCGCTCCGGATGCGCCGGTGAAGTGGCTGGCATACGCCCCCCTGTGGGTCTGCTGGGACAGTGATGTCGTCCGGCGCAGCCTAGAGTCAACGCGCGTAGCGCGACAGGCCTTTCCGGGTTACGACCTGGTTGCTTCTTTGCCGCCGTTTTGCCGGTGGTGCCCCGTACCCTCGTACGCATGACCAGCGACGACACCGTACGGCCAGGCCACCCCCGCTCGATCGAGACCCTTGCCGCGCTCTCCGCGGAGCAGACCGAGGCCGTGCTCGGGCTGCTCGACGAGGCGGCCCGGACCGACGGGCAGCAGGCGGTGTCCGAACAGGGCCGGTTGCAGCTGCGTGGCGGGGAGCGGGCGGGCGTGGCCCATCTCCTGCTCACCGCCGGCGGGGAACTTGTCGGCTATGCCCAGCTGGAGGACACGGACCCGGTGGAGCCGCCGGCCGCCGAGCTGGTGGTGCATCCCGGGCATCGCGGGCACGGGCACGGACGGGCGCTCGGGTCCGCGCTGCTGGCCGCGTCCGGCAAGCGACTGCGGGTGTGGGCGCACGGCGGGCACTCCGCCGCCCGGCACCTCGCGCAGGTCCTCGGGCTCACCCTGTTCCGTGAACTGCGCCAGATGCGACGGCCGTTGGCCGACTTCGACGCGCCCGAGCCGGTGCTTCCCGACGGTGTCACCGTGCGGACCTTCGAGCCCGGCCGGGACGACGCGGCCTGGCTCGCGGTGAACGCCGCCGCCTTCGCCCACCACCCCGAGCAGGGCTCCCTCACCCAGCGCGACCTCGACGACCGCAAGGCCGAGCCGTGGTTCGACCCCGCGGGGTTCTTCCTCGCCTTCCGCGGCGACGAACTCGTGGGCTTCCACTGGACCAAGGTGCACGCCGAGGAGGGCCTGGGCGAGGTGTACGTCCTCGGTGTGGGGCCGGGCGCGCAGGGCGGCGGCCTCGGCAAGTCCCTGACCACGATCGGGCTGCGGCATCTGGCGGGGCAGGGGCTGCCGACGGCGATGCTGTACGTCGACGCCGACAACAAGGCGGCGGTGTCCGTGTACGAGCGGCTGGGGTTCACCACGCACGAGGTGGACCTCATGTACCGGACCGAGACCTGAGTCATGGTCCCGGTGCGTGATCTGCGCGTCCGCCCCGCCGCCGAGGCCGACCTGGCCGCCCTCGTGCGCCTGCGCGACGACGCCGCCCGCTGGATGCTGGCCCGTGGTGTCACCGGGCAGTGGCGGCCGGGTGAGCTGGACGAGGACCACTTCCGCCGGGCCATGACGCACGGCGAGGTCTGGCTCGCCGAGGCCGGCGGGCGTCTCGCCGGTGCCTGGGAGCTGTGGTGGGAGGACGAGGACGCCTGGGGCCCGCAGCCGCCCGTGGCCGGGTACGTGCACCGGCTGATGGTGGACCGGACCGCCACCGCGCCCGGGACGGGCCGGCTGCTGCTGGACGCCGCCGAGCGCCAGGTGGCCGGGGCGGGACGCACCCGGGTGCGCCTGGACTGTCTCGCGGGCAACGCGCAGCTCAACGCCTACTACCTCGACGCCGGTTACCGCGTCGTGGGACACAAGGCGGGCAAGCCGCAGCCCGGCGGGACGCCCAAGTCCTTCACGCTGATGGAGAAACAGCTCGGGTAGGCGGCACCCGGGCAGGCGGCGGCTCCGCCCAGGACGGCCGCCAGGTCGCGCCCTGCGGCGGTCGCGGCCGGGTCGCCACCAGGTAGTCGCGCAGGGCCGTCAGGCCGGGGTGCGGGTTGTCCGTGCGCCACAGCAGTGAGTGCGGGTAGACCGGGACCGGGTCCACGAGCGGGACGAGCCGCAGGTCGTGGCCGGCCGGCCAGACGTGCGGGGTGCGTTCGCTGAGGAAGGTCGCCACGGTCGGGGAACCGGCGATCGTGTCGAGGAGCGCCTCCAGGCCGAAGTTGGGCCCGATGGTGTCGATGGCCGGCCCGAAGGCCGCGGCCAGTTCCTCGTAGTAGGCGTGCCATTCGGTCCCCGGAACGTTGCCCGGCATCCAGATCCGGTGTCCGGCGAGCTGCGCGGTCGTCACCCGGTCGGCCCGGGCGAACGGGTGGCCGGGGCCGACGCACAGCCGCAGCGGCTCATCGAGAACCGGGGTGGCCGCGATGCCGTCGGGGAGCCGCTGCCCGGGCATGGTGACGGCCCGGAAGGTGGCGTCGACGGCCCCGTCCCGCAGGGCCGTCACGGCCGTCTCGACGTCGAACAGCGTGACGACGTCCAGCGCGGTCTCCGGGTGCGCCCGGTGGAAGTGCTGCACCAGTCCGCCGGGGGCGGCCCTGCGTCCCACGACGTCCACCCGCAGCGCCCGGTCCCCGGGCCGGACGGCGGCCGTCGCCCGCTCCTCGGCCCGGAGCAGGACCCGGGCGTGCGGCAGCAGGGCCTGCCCGTCGATGGTGAGTTCCGCCCCGCGCGGCGTACGGACCAGCAGCCGTACCCCGAGGTCCTTCTCCAGCGCGGCGATCCGCTTGGACACGGCCTGCTGGGTGAGGGCCAGGTCCACGGCGGCCTTCTGGAACTGCCCGGAGTCGGCGATCGCGACGAAGGCCCGTACGGCTTTGAGGTCCACGAGGGGCAGCGTAGCCGCACAACGGGTGGTTGTCGGAGAGACCTGCGAACGTTGACCTTGGAGCCGGTACGCCCTCCTTGCACAACCACTCGACGTACCAGGGGGTGTCCGCAGCGTCGCGTCCTTCGCCCGGAGGGCGGGCGTCGCGGGGCAGGCGGGACGTTGCGGAGACCCCCTAGAACCGGACCCGTCGCCGCACCGGCTCCACCGCGCACACCACGCCGAGGACCACGGCCCCGGCCAGCACCACGCCCCACCGGTCGTGTGCCGCGGCCCACCGCTCGTCCTCCACCGGCACGAACAGGGCCCAGCGGCCGGGCCAGAACAGCATGGCCAGGACGGCCGTGGCCAACAGGCCGCTCGCGGCCGGCAGTCCGGGCCGGGTGACCTCGCTGAAGCGCACCGCGGCCGCCGCGCCGGTCACCGCCAGGACGAAGGCGGCCCCGGCCTCCAGCGTGATGTCGCCGACCGGAGGCCGCACGCCCGGCGGCACGAGCAGCAGGGCCACCGTCCACCAGGCCGCCGCGGCCGGGACGGCCAGGGCGACGCGCAGGGCGACACGGACCGGGCGCGGCGTCGGCACGGCGGCCGTGCTGTGCCGGGCCGGGTCGTCCAGGAGGAAGGCCAGGCCCACCGCGAAGGCGAGGATCGCGGCCCGCAGCAGGGACAGGGAGAGCCGTTCCGCCGTCTCGCCGGTCCGGGCCAGCGCGGCGAGCAGCAGTCCCGCCGCCCCGGCCGCGCCGACCGTGCCCCACGGCACCGTCCGGTGGACGGGGAGCACCAGCTGCCGGGTCATGAGAGGCACTTGTCCTCCCCCTCGGGCGCGGGCAGGCCCAGCAGCCCGGCCGCCCGGGCCGCGGTGATCTTCGGTGCGGTGAGTTCGTCCCACCGGTCCTTGACCCGTGCGCCGGCCTCGGCGCGGGGCAGGTCGAGCAGCGCGCGCAGCACCTCGGTCTGGGCCTCGGTCATGTACAGCCCGTTCGTGGGCTGGAGCACGGAGTCGGAGCCGGTGACGGTGTCGTTGAGGCGAACCCTGCGCAGCGCGTCGAGCGGGTCGGACTCCCAGCCCACGGCCAGCCACATGAGGGGCACGATGCGGCCGTCGCAGATCGAGGTGGCGGCCTCCTCGTCGCCCGCGATGAGCACACCGGCCACGGCGGCCGAGAACTCGGGGACGCGGTTGCCGCCCCACTGGGTGCCCACCGTCACCTCGTGCGGGCGCTTCAGGGAGTCCAGAGCGGCGTCACCGGAGAGGCCGTAGCGCGCATCGACCCGCTGCCGTACGACGACGTCCTGGTCATGGGCGCTGCCGCCGGCCAAGGAGCGGACCCGGTCCACCACCGCGGCCCAGTCCCCGACCCGTGGCCCCCACTCGGGGAACGCGCAGTAGGTGGATCCGTCCCGTCGGACACAGGAGTGCACCTGCTCGGGGTGCACGGTGGCGCGCTCGCGCGCCTTGACCAGCTCGGGGGAGTCGCCCGCCGACTGGGCCACTCCGCCCACCAGCGTCAGGGCCAGCGTCCCGGCGACACCGGCGAACACGGCCGGTTTGCGGCCACCGGCGGCCAGGACCGCCGCCAGGCCCAGGAACAGGGCCAGTCCGGCGAGGTACAGGGCGTGCCAGGCGGCCGGCCGGCCCATCAGGTCCGACGGCAGGGTGTTGGAGGTCGGCTCCTCGACTGCCGGCAGCAGCCACCTCGCCCCGTAGTCCATGCCCGAGAAGAAGAGGAACAGGAACAGGAACAGCACCACCAGCAGCGGCGCGGCGAGAACGGACCGCACCAGCCCTGCCATGAGCAGCCCGGCCAGTCCGAACAGCAGGACCGTCAGCGGGCCGACGAGCAGTTCGCCCACCGAGCCCTGCCCGATCGCCCCGGGGCGCAGCGCCTCCCGGCCGAACTGCCCGGCCACGCACAGGGCGGTGACCAGGGCCGCGGCCGCGACCGACAGGGCGTGGGCGACCGTACGGCACCAGTGCGGGAGCAACAGCACCGTGAAATACCGCTCCGTGCCGTGCCGTCGGGAGCGCAGCGCGGCCTGGTTGACGGACAGCAGGACCGCGAGGCCGACGAGCATCGGCGCGCCCTGGGTGGCCCGGTCGGCGTCCTGGAGGGCCGGGTAGTCACCCCAGGCCTTGCCGGCACGCCACACGGTCCAGCCGAGGTACACGCTGAACGCGAGGAGTACCGGAATCCGGGTCAGCAGCCGGCGGGACTCGAACAGGGTCAGGGCGAGCACGGCCTTGAAGGACCCGCCGAGCTCGTTCCGCATCCCGGACGCGACCGGCTTCTCCACGACCGTGGTCACGCCGCCACCTCCGCTCCGGCGACGTCGAGCGTGAGCAGGTAGCCGTCCTCCAGGGTGGGTTCGAGGAGATCGGCCCCGGCCGGCGGATCGCCGACGTTCCGGAAGGAGCCGGTGCCCGTGCGCCACCCGGCCTTCGCGCCGGGGTCCCGCTCGGTGCTGCTCCACACGCGCCCCGTGGCCCGGGCGGTCAGCTCGGCCGGAGTGCCCTCGAACCGTACCCCGCCACCGGCCATGACGATCACGCGGTGGCAGAGCATCGCCACGTCCTCCGTCTGGTGGGTGGACAGCAGCACCGTCCGCCCCTCCCCCGCTCCGGCGATCAACTCCCGGAACCGCATGCGCTGTTCGGGGTCCAGGCCAACGGTCGGCTCGTCGAGGACCAGGAATCCGGGGTCCCCGACCAGGGCGGCTCCGAGGGCGACGCGCTGCCGCATCCCGCCGGACAGCTTGCGGATGCGCTTGCCCCGCACGTCCGCCAGGCCGACCTCGTCGAGCACCCGCCGCACCTCCCGGTGCCGGACGCCCCGGTCGGTCATCTCCTTCAGGATCGCCACGTAGTCGACGAACTCGAAGGCGGTGAAGTCCGGATGGAAGCCCGGGGTCTGCGGCAGATAGCCCAGCCGCCGCCGCACCTCCTGCCGGCCGCGGGCGGTGGCCGGGTCGTGCCCGAGCACGGTGAAGGCGCCCCGGTCGGCGGGCAGGGCCGTGGCGAGCACCCGCAACAGCGTGGTCTTGCCGGCGCCGTTGGGGCCGAGCAGCCCGGTCACGCCGGCGGTCAGGCGCAGCGACACGTCGTCGAGGGCCCGGGTACCGCCGTAGCGGAGGCTCAGCCCGGAGGCGGACACGGTCGGGGTCATACGGCACGTCCCTGGAAGAGGTCGAATCGGTCACGGAGCAGGAAGAGCAGCCCGGCGGCGAGCGCGGTGACCACCGCCGCCACGCCCTGCCCGGCCGCGGTGAACGGCGCGAGCGGCACGTCCGCCCCCGCCCGCAGTACGTCCGCCGTCAGCAGCAGCCCGGCCCACGCCCCGCCCACCAGGGACGGCGCGAGCACCGGCCCCAGCCGGGGCATCAGCGCGAGCCCGGTCGTCGTCAGCGCCAGCCCGGGCAGCAGCCAGGCCAGCGCCCGCAGCCCGTAAGAGGGCAGGGCCAGGGTCGCCAGCCCGTTCAGCGCGAGCACGACGGCGAGCACGGCCACCGTCCGGATCATCAGCAGCCGGAAGCCGTGCATCGGGGCGACGACGGCCATCTCGTACGTCGGGTCCAGCGCGGGCCCGTACGACAGCGCCACGCCCGCCAGCGGCAACAGCGGCGCCAGGGCCAGGAACAGCGTTGGGAACTCCCCGGTGTGCACGGAGTGCCCGGCGGCCACGCTCAGGAGCAGCACGACGACCACGGCCCCGAGCCAGGACCGCCGCAGCACCGGGGTCGCCGCCAGCATCCGCGCGGTGTGCCCGGCCACGCCGATCCGCACGAGCAGCTTCTCCAGCGGCCCCGTCCGGGGCGCGTCCAGCTCGGCGTCGAGCCGGTCCCACCCGGCGTCGAGGGCGACCGGGTCGCTGACCTCGGCCAGTGCCCCGCGGCACCGGGCGCAGGAGGTCAGATGCGCGTCGGCGGACCAGAGCGCGGGAGCCGCCAGCTCCCCTCGGACGTAGGCCCGCAGGTCTTCTTCCGGCACGTGCCAGCTCATGCCAACGCCTCCCGCAGCTGCTTCCGGGCCCGCATCGCCCGTGTCTTGACCGTCCCGGGCGGTATCCCGAGCAGTACCGCCGCCTCACGGGTGGTCAGCCCGTCGATGACGGTCGCCTGCAGCACCGCCCGCAGCTCCGGCGACAGCCGGACCAGCGCTCCGGCGAGGTCCCCGTGCTCCACCCCCGCGAGCACGCGTTCCTCCGCCGACACCTCGTCACGGTGCCGCAGCCGCGCCAGGGCCTGCCGCAGCCGCCCCCGCGCCCCGTCGCCGCGCAGCGCGTCCACCAGCCGCCGCGACGCGATGCGCCACAGCCACCCGGCCGCGTCCGCGGAACCGGCCTCCTCACGGTGGCGGGCCTTGCCCCGCCACACCGCGAGGAACGTCTCCTGCACGACGTCGTCGACGACCCCGAGGTCGGCGCACCGCCCCCGCAACCGGGCCCGGAGCCAGGGCGCGTAGCGCCGGTACAGCTCCTCGAAGGCACGCCGGTCGGCGTCCGCGGCTATCGCCCGCAGCAGCTCCCCGTCGCTTCTCGTATCGCTCACGTCTCCTCATCGGACGGCCCGGCCCGAACGGTTCACGAAAGCACGCTTGACTTTGCCGACCCGCTCCACCACCCTTTCACTACTCAATTAGTGAAAGGGTGGTTCAAGCAGTGGTCGAGTACCGCATCGACCGGCGCAGCGGCGTGGCCACCTACGTCCAGATCGTCCAGCAGACCAAACAGGCCCTGCGTCTGGGCCTGCTGGAGCCGGGCGACAAGCTCCCCACGGCCCGCGAGGTCGTGGAGGCCACCGCCATCAACCCCAACACGGTCCTCAAGGCCTACCGGGAGCTGGAGCGCGAGGGCCTGGTCGAGGCCCGCCGCGGACTCGGCACCTTCGTCCGCAGGTCCCTGGGCGCCGCCCCCGCCGACTCCCCCCTCCGCGCGGAGCTGGACGCCTGGGCGGCCCGGGCCCGCGCGGCCGGTCTGGAGCACGACGACGTGGCCGCCCTCTTCACTTCCGTACTCGACGCGCACTTCGCAGACTCCAAGGGGGACGCATGACCGACACCGCCATCGAGGCGGCGGCACTGGGCAGGAGGTTCGGGCGCCGCCGCAGGCCGGCCCTGGACGGCTGCTCCTTCCGGATACCGACGGGCCGCGTGTGCGCCGTCGTCGGCCCGAACGGCGCCGGCAAGTCCACCCTGCTCGCGCTGGCGGCCGGGCTGCTGCGGCCCACCGACGGCTCGGTCACCGTGCTCGGCCGGGCCCCGGCGGCATCCCGCGAGCGCCTCGCCTACGTCGCGCAGAACAAGCCCCTGCACCCCCAGCTCACCGTCACCGGCACCCTGCGCCTGGGCCGCGACCTCAACCCGCGCCGCTGGGACGCCGGGGTCGCCGAGCGGATCGTCGCGGAGGGCGACCTCGACCCGGGTGCGAGGATCCGCTCCCTCTCCGGCGGCCAGCGCACCCGCGTGGCGCTCGCCCTGGCTCTCGGCAAGCGCCCTGAACTGCTGCTGCTGGACGAGCCGATGGCCGACCTCGATCCCCTCGCGCGGCACCAGCTGATGGCCACGCTCATGGCCGACGCCGCCGACCGCGGCACCACGGTTGTCATGTCCTCGCACGTGGTGGCGGAGCTGGAGGGCTCCTGCGACCACCTGCTGCTGCTCGGCGGCGGCCGCGTCCGGCTCGCCGGGCCGCTGGAGGACGTGCTCGCCGCCCACACCCTGGTCACCGGCCGGGCGGGCGACTCCCTCGACCCGCACACCGTGGTCGAGTCCCGCACCACCGGCCGCCAGCTGACCGCCCTGGTCCGGCCCGCGGGCCCCCTCGGCGACGGGGTCCAGGGCGACCAACCCTCCCTGGAGGAAGTCGTCCTGGCCCACCTGCGCTCCCCCGACGCCCCGCCGCTCCTGCTCGACGCGCGGGAGGCCGCCGTATGAGCGCCGCGACCATCGGGGCACCCACCGCCGTCCGGCGGTTCCCGGAGCCGCGCGGCCTGTTCCTGGCCCTGCTGCGGGTGCACCGCTCCGCCCTGCTGTTCTGGCTGGGACTGGTGGTGGTGGCCGCCGGGGCGCTGCTGTGGGCGCTCGGTCCGGGAGCGGACAACGCCTGGGCGGAGTACCGGGCGTCGGGCTGCGGCGGGGACAGCCCCCACCTCGGCTGTGACCTCCCCGGGCCCGCGCACGGCCGCTACGAGACGGTCGTGGCGTGCGCCTCCGGGCTCCTCGCCGTCCTGCCGGTGCTCACCGGAGCCTGGGCGGGCGGCGCCCTCATCGGCCGCGAGCTGGAGAGCGGGACCGCCGACTTCGCCTGGACCCAGTCGGTCACCCCGGCCCGCTGGCTCGCCGCCAAGCTCGCCGTCCCCGCCCTGCTGCTCGTGACGGGCACGCTCGCGATCACCCTGCTGCACCGGGCGCTGTGGGCGTCCGACAGCCACCTGACCCGCTCCCTGGGCTGGCGCGAATGGCACGACGACAGCGTCTTCGAGGCGAACGGCACCCTCGCCACCGCCCACCCCCTGGCCGCCCTCGCCCTCGGCGTCCTGGCCGGCCTGGTGGTGCGCCGGGCGCTGCCCGCCCTCGCCGCCGCGGCCCTGGCCGTCATGGCGCTGATCTACGTGCTCGACGAGGTGCGCCCGCACCTGTGGCCGGTGCCCCCCGGGACACCGGCCCTGATGCACGAGCACCCGGCCTCCCACTTCTGGCCCCTCCAGCTCGTGGAGACCGGCATCCTCCTGGCCGTCGCCGCCCTGGCGACCGCCGCCTCGTTCACCCTGCTGCGCCGCCGCACGGGAGCGGCCGTATGACCGCCCTGAGCACGGCGCCGGCACCCGCGGGCCGTCCCGGCGGCCTGGTCCGTACGGTCGCCCGGACGCACCGCACGGCCCTCGCCCTGGCCCTCCTGGTCCTGGCCACCGCGACGGCCGCGCTGATCTGGCTGCACTCCCTCGGGGACGAGGCCCGGGCGGGCAACAGCGCCTGCGCCACGCCCCCGACCGACGGGCTGCCGTCCTGCGCGGCCGTCGAGGCGATCACCGTCGACGAGACGTACGCGAGCGGCCTCGCGATGATCGCCACGGTGCTGTCCTGGGTGATGTTCCCGGTGGCGGCCTGGGCGGGCGGCGCCCTGACCGGGCGCGAGCTGGAGAGCGGCACCGCGCAGCTGGCCTGGACCCAGTCGGTCACCCCGGCCCGCTGGCTCGCCGCCAAGCTCGCCGTCCCCGCCGCGCTGCTCACCGCCGGCACGGGCCTGCTCGTCCCGGTGAACATCTGGGCGCGCGGGGACCGCGATCCCGACCTGGCCGGCGACTGGTACTACCCGGACGTGTTCGTGTCGACCGGCCCGGTGGCCGTGGCCTACGCCCTGGCCGGTCTCGCCCTCGGGGCCCTGGCCGGACTGGTGTGGCGCCGGGCCCTGCCCGCCGCGGGAGTGGCCCTCGCGGCCTCCCTCCTCCTGCACAACCTCCTGGAACGGCACCGCGAGGACCTCTGGCCGCCCGTCACCCGCACCGAGGCCGGCAGCTTCGAACTGCCCCGCTCGGCCCTCCAGGTCGCCTGGGCCGACTCCCCCGTGAACGGCGTCCCGATCACCCGCGCGACCTTCCACCCCGAGTCCCACTTCTGGCCCCTGCAGTACGTCGAGACCGGCCTGCTCCTGGCCGTGGCGGCCACCGCGACGGCCGCCGCCTTCGTCCTGCTGGCCCGCCGCCTCCCCTGAACCCGGTCCGCGCGTCCTTCCACGGGGGGATGGACGCGCGGACCGCCCTCGCGAACCCCTCGCGGGCCGCCCCCCGCTATCCCGCACGTCATGTCTCCGTAACCATTGATTCAGACGAGCTTGCGAAGCTCGGCCAATGAATCCCGCTGTGCCAGAGCCTTCCCCGCCCCGCGAGGGGCACGAGGGAAACGGGAGCACTCATGTGACACCCCCGCTCCCGCCCGCGCTGTCCGACGCGCCCGTGATGCTCGCGGCGCGGAAGAATGGGTCCATGAGCCAGCCGAACACCCAGGCACAGGTCCAGCACGCGCAGCCCTCCGTGGGCTCCATCGCGGCGCACCGCCCGCACACGGTGGCGGCCGTCGTCTCCGATCTGGAACCGGACATCGACGCCGACCTCGACGCCTACGAGGAATCGCCGTACGACGGGCCCGAGCTGCCGCAGGGGCGTTTCCTCGACCGGGAGCGCAGTTGGCTCGCGTTCAACGAGCGCGTGCTCGAACTCGCCGAGGACCCGAACACGCCCCTGCTGGAGCGGGCCAACTTCCTCGCGATCTTCGCCAGCAACCTGGACGAGTTCTTCATGGTCCGGGTGGCCGGTCTGAAGCGCCGCATCGCCACCGGCGTGGCCACCCGCTCCGCCTCCGGCCTCCAGCCCCGCGAGGTGCTGGAGATGATCTGGGCCCGCTCCCGTGAGCTGATGGCCCGGCACGCCGCCTGCTACCACGAGGACGTCGCCCCCGCACTCGCGGAGGAGGGCATCCACCTGGTCCGCTGGAACGAGCTGCAGGAGAAGGAACAGGCCCGCCTGTTCACCCTGTTCCGGCACCAGATCTTCCCCGTGCTGACCCCGCTGGCGGTCGACCCGG
The DNA here is from genome assembly GCF_001611795.1 of Streptomyces qaidamensis. Taxonomy (NCBI): domain Bacteria; kingdom Bacillati; phylum Actinomycetota; class Actinomycetes; order Kitasatosporales; family Streptomycetaceae; genus Streptomyces; species Streptomyces qaidamensis. Next base: position 4,257,688 of record NZ_CP015098.1, read on the forward strand.
CGCACCCCTTCCCGTACATCTCCGGCCTGTCGCTGAACCTGGCCGTCGTCGTGCGCAACCCGGTCACGGGCCACAAGCACTTCGCCCGCGTGAAGGTGCCGCCGCTGCTGTCCCGCTTCCTGGAGAGCTCCCCGGGCCGCTACGTCCCCATCGAGGACGTCATCGCCGCCCACCTGGAGGAGCTGTTCCCGGGCATGGAGGTCCTGGAGCACCACGCCTTCCGCCTCACCCGCAACGAGGACCTGGAGGTCGAGGAGGACGACGCCGAGAACCTCCTCCAGGCCCTGGAGAAGGAACTCATGCGGCGCCGCTTCGGCCCGCCGGTGCGCCTGGAGGTCGAGGAGTCCATCGACCGCGAGGTCCTGGACCTGCTGGTGCGCGAGCTGAAGATCAGCGAGGCTGAGGTCTACCCGCTGCCCGGGCCGCTGGACCTGACGGGCCTGTTCCGGATCGCCTCCCTGGACCGGCCGGAGCTGAAGTACCGCAAGTTCGTCGCCGGCACCCACCGCGACCTCGCCGAGGTCGAGTCGGCGTCCGCGCCGGACGTCTTCGCCGCCCTGCGCGAGCGGGACGTGCTGCTGCACCACCCGTACGACTCGTTCTCCACCTCCGTCCAGGCCTTCCTGGAACAGGCGGCCGGCGACCCGGACGTCCTCGCCATCAAGCAGACCCTGTACCGGACGTCGGGCGACTCCCCGATAGTCGACGCGCTCATCGAGGCCGCCGAGACCGGCAAGCAGGTGCTGGTCCTGGTCGAGATCAAGGCCCGCTTCGACGAGCACGCCAACATCAAGTGGGCCCGCAAGCTGGAGGAGGCCGGCTGCCACGTGGTCTACGGCCTGGTCGGCCTGAAGACCCACTGCAAGCTGTCGCTGGTGGTCCGCCAGGAGGGCGAGACGCTCCGCCGCTACAGCCACGTCGGCACCGGCAACTACCACCCGAAGACGGCCCGCCTCTACGAGGACCTCGGCCTGCTCACGGCGGACCCGCAGGTCGGCGCGGACCTCTCGGACCTCTTCAACCGCCTGTCCGGCTACTCGCGCCGGGAGACCTACCGCCGGCTGCTCGTGGCGCCCAAGTCGCTGCGCGACGGCCTGGTCTCGCGGATCACCAAGGAAGTCCAGCACCACCGCGCGGGCCGGCCCGCGTACGTCCGCATCAAGGTCAACTCGCTGGTCGACGAGGCCATCATCGACGCCTGCTACCGCGCGGCCCAGGCGGGCGTGCCGGTGGACATCTGGGTGCGCGGCATCTGCGCGGTGCGCCCGGGCGTCGCGGGCCTGTCGGAGAACATCCGGGTCCGATCGATCCTCGGCCGTTTCCTGGAGCACTCCCGGGTGTTCGCCTTCGGCAACGGCGGCGAGCCCGAGGTGTGGTTCGGCAGCGCCGACATGATGCACCGCAACCTCGACCGCCGGATAGAGGCCCTCGTCCGGGTCACCGACCCGGCCCACCGGGCGGCCCTGAACCGGCTGCTGGAGACCGGCATGTCCGACTCCACCGCCTCCTGGCACCTCGGCCCGGACGGCGACTGGACCCGGCATGCGACCGACGCGGACGGACAGCCCCTGCGCAACGTCCAGGAGATGCTCATAGACGCCCGGAGGCGCCGGCGTGGCACAGCAACACCTTGACCCGACGGATCCCCGGTCCAGGCACGCCGGGCCCGTCCCCACCGGTGACGCCCTCGCGGGTTATCTGCGGGCCCAGGCCACGGAGTTCCTCCGGGCACTGCGCCTGCACCGGGAGACGGGGTCGGGGGCGAACGGCTCGGAGGCGTCCGCCGAGGCGGCCCGTGCCCTGCGCCGCTCGGCCCGCCGCATCAGCGCCAGCCTGCACACCTTCCAGTCCCTCCTCGACTCGGAGTGGTGCGAGGCGATGCGCCCCGAACTGGCGTGGGTCTCGGGGACACTGGCGATGGAGCACGCGTACACGGCACGCCTGGAACGTCTGCTGGCGGCCCTGCACCGCCTGTCGGGCTCGGCGGCTTTCCCGGCCCAGACGGGTGCGCGGGCAGCGGCGGCATCACTGCCCAAGGCCGGTGCGCCCGCCCAGGAACGCGGCAACCTGACGGTGGGGGCGGCCAAGGCGGGTGCCCTGCTCGACCGGCAGCTGACGCTCGCCCGCACCCGGGCCCACTCCACGGCTCTGCAGGCCCTGGGCAGCAGCCGCTTCCACGCCGTCGCGGACAAGGTCGCGGTACTGGCGAGCGAGGTCCCGCTCGCCAGGACCGCCGGCACCACCGACCTGCGCCCCCTCTCCACCGCGGCCCAGGACCGTCTCGCCGACGCCGTGACCGCGCTGCCCCTCGTCGTCGCGGGGCACCCGTACAACGCCGCGGCCCTCGTCCACGGCCTGTCCCCGGACACCGTCCCGCACCCGCAGGACGCCCCGTGGCACCAGGTCCGCCTGCTGCTGCGCCTGCACCGCTACGCCCGCGAGGCCGTCAGCGGCCCCAAGGGCAACGCCGTGGTCGACCTGCGGCTGCTCGCCGCCGGCCAGGCCCTGAACCGGCACCGCGACGCCTCGGAGGCCTCGGCGGCGGCGGCCCAGGCGGCCCGCACCCCGCGCATCGCCCCGGCCACGGCCTACGCCCTCGGCGTGCTCCACGCCGACCAGCGGCACGAGGTGGAGGCGGCGCGTTTCGCGTTCCAGCAGGCCTGGCAGAAGGAGACCGTCGGCGCGTCATGACCGGGCCCGGCACCAGGAGGCGGTGAAACCGGTGAGCACCCCCAAGGACACCACGGTTCAGGCGGCGGGCTGCGTCCTGTGGCGGCGCTCTCCCGCCGACGACGAGCCGGAGCTCTGCCTCGTTCATCGGCCGAAATACGACGACTGGTCGTGGCCGAAGGGGAAACTGAAGCGCGGCGAGGAGGCACTCGCGGGCGCGCTGCGCGAGGTGGCGGAGGAGACGGGCTGCCGGGCCGTGCCCGGCCCCGAGCTGTCCACCCAGCGCTATCTGGCCAATGGCCGCCCCAAGAAGGTCCGCTACTGGGCGGCCGAGGCCGTGTCCTGCGCGTTCTCCCCGACGGACGAGGTGGACCGGGTCCTGTGGCTGACTCCCACCGCCGCCCGGGACCACCTCACCCAGTCCCACGACCGGCCCCTGGTGGACGAGCTGCTCGCCGTTCTGCACCTGCCCCGGACGGCAGGCTGACCGGAAGATCCCCGTTCGTCAGAAAAAGCGGAATGCCGACGTGCTCTCCCCGTGAGCATTCCGTGACCTAACCAGGCCTTAGGCAGGGGTTCACCCCTCGTTCATGTGCGGCCATCGGCGGCTTCACCTGATCTGCCTAATTTCGGCCTTACCGACGCGAGCCGCGCCTGCTGAGTGCGACCGCGTCCGCATCGCTCAGACTTCGCACGCCGCCGATCAGGACGGCGGCTCCTGGAAGGAACTCAAGTGAAGCTTCAGCGCATGAACCGGCGGGCCCTCGCTCTCGGTGCTCTCGCCGTCTCCGGCGCCCTGGCCCTCACGGCGTGCGGCTCCGACGAAACCGGCACCCCGGGCGGAGGCTCCTCCAACGCCGCCGCGTCGAGCAACATCAAGTGTGACGACGCCTCGGGCCAGGTTCTCGCCGACGGCTCCTCCGCGCAGAAGAACGCCGTCGACGCGTGGGTCAAGCAGTTCTCCGCGGCCTGCAAGGTGGAGATCAACTACAAGGCCGGCGGCTCCGGTGCCGGTGTCACCGCGTTCACGCAGGGCCAGGTCCCCTGGGCCGGTTCGGACTCGGCTCTGAAGCCCGACGAGGTCGCGGCCTCCAAGAAGATCTGCTCCGGCGGCCAGGGCATCGACCTGCCCATGGTCGGCGGCCCGATCGCCGTCGGCTACAACGTCCCGGGCGTCGACAAGCTCGTCCTGGACTCCGCGACGATCGCCAAGATCTTCGACAGCAAGATCACCAACTGGAACGACCCGGCGATCGCGAAGCTGAACCCCGACGCGAAGCTGCCCAACCTCAAGATCCAGGCGTTCCACCGCTCGGACGAGTCCGGCACCACGGACAACTTCACCAAGTACCTGATCGCCACCGCCAAGAAGGACTTCCCCTACGAGGGCGGCAAGGCCTGGCAGGCCAAGGGCGGCCAGTCCGCTCCGCAGTCCTCCGGCGTGGCCGCGCAGGTCAAGCAGACCGCCGGCGCGATCGGCTACTTCGAGCTGTCGTACGCCAAGGACGGGATCAAGACCGTCGCCATCGACACCGGCGCGGCCGAGCCGGTCGAGGCGAACGTCGAGAACGCCACCAAGGCCATCGCGGACGCCAAGGTCGTCGGCACCGGCAAGGACCTCGCCCTGGAGCTGAACTACGCGACCAAGGCCGACGGCGCCTACCCGATGGTCCTCGTGACCTACGAGATCGTCTGCGACAAGGGCAACAAGGCCGAGACGCTGCCCGCGGTCAAGGCGTTCCTGCGCTACGCGGCCTCGGAGGACGGCCAGAAGATCCTCGCCGAGAACGACTACGCGCCCATGCCCGACGACATCATCGCCAAGGTGCGCACGACCGTCGAGAGCCTGAGCTGACCTGAGTGCGGTCCGGTCCCCCCAGGGGGACCGGACCGCACCGTCCGGTGCACCGCCGCCAAGGGCCGCACAGCACGTGCGGTTCCGCAGACCGGAGAACCCGATGGACACCACACAGATAGCTGACGCACCTCCGCCCACGCAGCCACCCACAGCCCAGCAGAAGCGCGCCACCCGTGGCGCCACCCGACCCGGAGACCGGATCTTCCTCGGTCTGTCCCGTGGCTCGGGCATTCTGCTGCTGGTGATCATGGCCGCGATCGCGGGCTTCCTCACCTACCGCGCCGTCCTCGCCATCAGCAAAAACGAGGGCAACTTCCTGACCACCTTCGAATGGAACACCGGTGTCAACCCGCCGGTCTTCGGCATCGCGGTCCTGGCCTACGGCACGATCGTCTCCTCGATCATCGCCATGGTCATCGCGGTCCCGGTCTCGGTCGCCATCGCGCTGTTCCTGACGCACTACGCCCCGCGCCGGCTGCGCGGCCCGATCGCCTATGTGATCGACCTGCTCGCCGCCGTGCCGTCCATCGTCTACGGCCTCTGGGGCGCCCTGATCCTCGTACCGCACATGAGCGGCCTCTTCGGCTGGCTGAACGACTACCTCGGCTGGACGGGCATCTTCTCCTGGAACGGCGGCGCCGCACGCTCCATGCTCACCGTGGGCATCCTGCTCGCGATCATGATCCTGCCGATCATCACCAACGTGAGCCGCGAGGTCTTCCGCCAGGTCCCGCAGATGCACGAGGAGGCCGCCCTGGCGCTCGGAGCCACCCGCTGGGAAGTGATCCGCATGGCGGTCATCCCCTTCGGCCGCTCCGGCGTCATCTCCGCCTCGATGCTCGGCCTCGGCCGCGCCCTCGGCGAGACGATGGCCGTCGCCACCGTGCTCTCCCCCGACTTCCTGATCCACACCAGCCTGCTCAACCCGGGCGGCGGCACCTTCGCCCAGAACATCGCCAGCAAGTTCAGCGAGGCCACCGAGTTCGGCCGTGACGCGCTGATCGCCTCCGGCCTGGTCCTGTTCGTCATCACCCTGCTGGTCAACGGCGCGGCCCGCGCGATCATCGCCCGCCGCAAGGAGTACTCGGGGGCCAACGCATGAGCACCGCAACCATCTCCCCGAAGGGCCCCAGCACCCTGCGCGGCGGCCGGCTGCCCAAGTGGGCTCCGTGGGCCATCGCCGCCGGATCCCTCGCCCTCGGAGTCGGCATCAGCGCCGCCGCCGGCCTGCACAGCAGCATCCAGTGGGCCCTGATCGCCGCGATCCTGTACGTCCTCGGTACGTACGTGATCGCGGCCCGGGTCGAGAACCGCCGCCAGGCCAAGGACCGCGTGGTCACCTCGCTGGTGTGGGTCGCGTTCCTGCTCGCCGTGGTACCGCTGGCCTCGCTGGTCTGGTCGACCGTCCAACGCGGCACGAAGGTCCTCGACGTCTACTTCCTGACCCACTCGATGGGCGTGGTCGCCGACTCGGAGGCGGGCGGCGGCATCTACCACGCCATTCTCGGCACGCTGGAGCAGGTCGGCCTCGCCACGCTGATCTCCGCGCCGGTCGGCGTGCTCACCGCGATCTACCTGGTGGAGTACGGGCGCGGCAACCTCGCCCGGGCCGTCACCTTCTTCGTCGACGTCATGACCGGCATCCCGTCGATCGTCGCCGGCCTGTTCATCCTCAGCATCATGCTGATGCTCGAGATGGAGCCCTTCGGCTTCGCCGGCTCGCTCGCCCTCGCGATCCTGATGATGCCCGTCGTCGTCCGCTCCACTGAGGAGATGCTCAAGCTCGTCCCGAACGAGCTGCGCGAAGCCTCCCTGGCGCTCGGCGTGCCCAAGTGGCGCACCATCCTGAAGGTGGTCCTGCCGACCTCGCTGGGCGGCATCACCACCGGCATCATGCTGTCGATCGCCCGTATCGCCGGTGAGACCGCGCCCGTGCTGCTGCTGGTGTTCGGCAGCAAGTTCATCAACGCCAACCCCTTCGACGGTGCGCAGGCGTCGCTCCCGCTGTACATCTACCAGCAGTACGGATCGGGCGAGGTCACAGCGTACGACCGGGCATGGGCGGCGTCCCTCACGCTCATCGCCTTCGTGATGATCCTCAACCTGGTGGCCCGCGGGATCGCCCGCTGGAAGGCCCCGAAGACCGGTCGCTGAGCGACAATCTGCGGCTACCGCCGCGCGGGGCCACAGCGACCCTCAGACTTTGGAAGTGAAGTAGTAATGGCCAAGCGAATCGACGTAAGCGGACTGACCGCCTACTACGGCTCACACAAGGCGATCGAGGACATCTCGATGACCGTCGAGCCGCGCTCGGTGACGGCGTTCATCGGCCCGTCCGGCTGCGGCAAGTCCACGTTCCTGCGCACGCTGAACCGGATGCACGAGGTGACCTCGGGCGGCCGGGTCGAGGGCAAGGTGCTCCTCGACGACGAGGACCTCTACGGCACGGGCATCGATCCGGTGTCGGTCCGCCGCGAGGTCGGCATGGTGTTCCAGCGGCCGAACCCGTTCCCGACCATGTCGATCTTCGACAACGTGGCGGCGGGCCTGCGGCTGAACGGCAACTACAAGAAGAGTGAGCTGGCGGACGTCGTCGAGCGCTCCCTCAAGGGCGCGAACCTCTGGAACGAGGTCAAGGACCGTCTGAACAAGCCCGGCTCGGGCCTCTCCGGTGGCCAGCAGCAGCGTCTGTGCATCGCGCGGGCGATCGCGGTCGAGCCGAACGTCCTGCTCATGGACGAGCCCTGCTCGGCGCTCGACCCGATCTCCACACTCGCGATCGAGGACCTGATCGGCGAGCTCAAGGAGCGCTTCACGATCGTCATCGTGACGCACAACATGCAGCAGGCGGCCCGCGTCTCCGACCGCACGGCGTTCTTCAACCTCGCGGCGGTCGGCCAGCCCGGCAAGCTCATAGAGATCGACGACACGGAGCGGATCTTCTCGAACCCGTCGGTCCAGGCCACGGAGGACTACATCTCCGGCCGATTCGGCTGAGCCGGACCCCGCCGACTCCTCGCGGTGCTGCATGGCGGTGCCACCGCGAGGCCGAAAAAGGGCCCGCCCCTCTCCCAGGGGCGGGCCTTTTCGCAGCCCCGGCTGCGGGCATGCGTGCCGCTGGGGGCGATGGGTCCCCCTGCTTGAGCGGAGCCGAGAGCTGGGGGGGGGGAGGGCGGGCGCAACGGCGCCCCGCTCGGCCGGGCTGCGGACCAACCCGGCCTCAGCACAGACCCCGCTGAGCTACAGAAACGCCAGGTTCACGATCCCGAACGACGCCGCAGCCACCAGCGCCGCAGCCGGCATCGTGATGAACCACCCCAGGATGATGTTCTTGGCGACACCCCACCGCACGGCGTTCACGCGCTTCGTCGCACCCACACCCATGATCGCCGAGGTGATCACATGGGTCGTGGAGATCGGCGCCTTGAACAGGAACGCCGTGGTGAACATGATCGACGCACCCGTCGTCTCCGCCGCGAAGCCCTGCGGCGGATCCAGCTCGATGATCTTCCGCCCCAGCGTCCGCATGATCCGCCACCCACCGGCGTACGTCCCGAGCGACAGCATCACCGCACAGGCGACCTTGACCCACACCGGGATCGGATCGCCGTAGTCCTCGACATCGGCGATGACGAGCGCCATCACGACGATGCCCATGGTCTTCTGCGCGTCCTGCAGACCGTGCCCCAGCGCCATGCCGGCCGCCGAGACGGTCTGCGCTATCCGGAAACCCCTCTTGGCCTTGTGCGGGTTGGCCTTCCTGAACATCCACAGGATCGCGGTCATCACGAGATAGCCGGCCAGCATGCCGACCACCGGGGACACGAACATCGGGATGACGACCTTCTCCAGCACCCCGTGCCAGTAGACCGTCGTCCCACCGGCCAGCGCCGCCCCGACCATGCCGCCGAACAGCGCGTGCGAGGAGGAGGACGGCAGCCCGAAGTACCAGGTGATGAGGTTCCAGACGATCGCGCCCACCAGCGCGGCGAAGAGGATCCCCATCCCCTTCGACCCGGTCGGCGTCTGGATCAGGCCCTCACTGACGGTCTTGGCCACCCCGGAGCCCATGAAGGCACCGGCGAGGTTCATCACCGCCGCCATGGCCAGCGCGGCCTTCGGGGTCAGCGCCCGCGTCGAGACGGACGTGGCGATCGCGTTCGCCGAGTCGTGAAAACCGTTGGTGTACGTGAAGAAGAGCGCGACCGCGATGGTCACGACCAGAGCAAAGGTGTCCATGAAGGGCTCAGGACTCCTTGACGGCGATGGTCTCCACCGTGTTCGCCACGTGCTCGAACGCGTCCGCCGCTTCCTCCAGCACGTCCACGATCTGCTTCAGCTTGAGGACGTCCATGGCGTCGTACTTGCCGTTGAAGAGGTGCGCGAGCAGCTTGCGGTGGATCTGGTCGGCCTGGTTCTCCAGCCGGTTGACCTCGATCCAGTACTCGGTGAGGTTCTCCATCGTCCGCAGGTGCGGCATCGCCTCGGCCGTCAGCTCGGCCGCGCGCGCCAGCACCTCGATCTGCTGGTCGACGCCCTTGGGCAGTTCCTCGACGTTGTAGAGGACGACCAGGTCGACGGCCTCCTCCATGAAGTCCATGATGTCGTCGAGGGACGAGGCGAGGGAGTAGATGTCCTCGCGGTCGAACGGCGTGATGAAGGAGGAGTTCAGCTGGTGGAAGATCGCGTGCGTTGCGTCGTCACCTGCGTGTTCCGCTGCCCGCATACGCTCTGCGATCTCGGCCCGGGCGGATGCGTCCGCCCCGAGCAGTTCCATCAGGAGCTTCGAGCCCGTGACGATGTTGTCCGCGGAGGCGGCGAACATGTCGTAGAAGCTCGTCTCCCTGGGGGTCAGACGAAAGCGCACGTGGGGTCCTCGGGGTGCTTCGGTTTCGGTCAGGCTGATGCTAGGCGCATCATCCGGCCACGGCTATCGGGCCGCCCACCAGTGTCGCCCATCGGGCACGGTGATGAGCACGGGGGCGGTTCCCAGGGCCGTATACCCGGCAAAGTTCGGTACCATATACCCACCAGGGGTATCAGTTCACCCACTGCCCACCAGGAGGAAGCGATGACGGACGTGACCGACACGACAGATGTCGCACATGTCACCCCCGGCACCGCCGACACCGCCGGGGCGGGCGTGGCGGCCGATCACGACCACGGCGTGCACGGGTACCACAAGCAGAAGGACGAACACCTCAAGCGCCTGCGCCGCATCGAGGGCCAGATCCGCGGCCTGCAGCGCATGGTCGACGAGGACGTCTACTGCATCGACATACTCACGCAGGTCTCCGCTTCCACCAAGGCCCTGCAGTCCTTCGCCCTCCAGCTCCTGGAGGAGCACCTGCGGCACTGCGTCGCCGACGCGGCCCTCAAGGGCGGTGACGAGATCGACGCGAAGGTGAAGGAGGCGACCCAGGCGATCGCCCGCATGCTGCGGACGTGAAGCGGGCCGGCGGCCTGTGCATCAGCGCCCGGAGGAGTCCCGCTCCTCGGCGACCTTCAGCACCTCGTCGATGCTTTCCAGGCTGAGCCGCTCCTGGGCGGCCGAGGCCGCGATGATCAGCTCTCCGCACAGCTCGATCTCGGCGAGGGCCACGTGGTCCTGAACTGCCGTACCGCCGACCGGAGCCACGTGCATCACCTCGTCTCTGCCGTCACCGGCTTCCTAGAGTAGGGAGCGGTCTACACACCGCGCATGGCACGGACGGGCTAGTTCACGCCGGTCACTCCTCGGCGATCTTGCCCGCGTAGATGTCGTCGGCCGCGGGCAACCGTACGCGCGCCGGAGCCCCGAAATCGTAGAGCAGCGTGGTCGAGGCGACGGCCACCGGGCTCTTCTGCTGCCCGTTCAGGAAGCTGAAGCGGTGCCTGATCTTGCGGATGCGTCCCTCGTCGTCGAGGTAGGCGTCGAACGGCACCGCGGCGGTGGCGAACCCGCCGGCCGCCGCCTTCAGGGAGTCCTTGTTCCCGTCCGAGGCGCGCCGGGCCGCGTCACCGAGATCCGCCGTCCCCCGGTAGTGCCGCACTCCGGTGCCCGCGACCTCCGTCCTGCCCACGTACGCCGCCGTCCGCGTCCCGAGCAGCACCTCGGCCGCCGTGAACGGGTCGGTGGCGCCGCCGGTGACGAGGTTTCCGTCGGACAGGGTCCGCGTGTCCACCCGCACCCACTTGTCCGGGGGCACACCGGCCCCCCGGTTCTTCATGAACAGCGCACCCGGGGCGAGCAGTTCGGTGATCGGCCGGCGCTTCGCGACTCCAGCGGGATCCTGCGGCAGCAGCACCTTCAGCTGCCCCATCCGCTTCCGGTAGTCGTACACCCCGGCACCCCGGATGGTCACCCGGGTCCCGCCGGCGGCCATCTCCATCGACGTACGGGCCTTGGAACTCCCCGCGTCCACCAGCCGGCCGGCGGCCTGCCGCAGCACCACGACCGCGTCCTCGCCACGGGAGTCCCCGGCGGCCGCGTCGCCCCCGGAGCACCCCGCGGTCCCGAGCCCCGCCCCGGCCAGGACCGCGGCCGCGACGACCGCCGCGCCCACCCGCCCGCGCCGCCGTTCGCGCTGCCGCCCAGTCATCGCCTGCCTACCCCCAGCCGGTACGTCCGTCACGGGCCCCCTGTTGTTCCGGTTAACGACGGGTATGTTCCCCCGTCACGCGAGCCCGTGCGGACCGCCGTACGAACTCTTCACCCGGGGGTGGGTAACGTTGGCGGCGTGGCGCAGCAGGACGGGCCGGAGTCTCCCCCCAACGTCCCCGAACACCGCACGACGACCATGGAGAAGGGCCGGTTCTGCATGGCCCACTGCATCTGCGGCTGGCGCGGCCCGGCACGAAGAGCCAGGAGCCAGGCCCGCACGGACGCGGAGCAGCACGCGATGCGTTGAGACCCGTGGCGGACGATGCCCCGGCCGGGGCCGGACCATGGAACCCTCACCCCCAGCACCCCGTCTCCCAGGACGGAACCACCGGGAGGCCCCATGGAACGGCGCACGATCCTCACAGCCGGCACGGCGGTGATCGCCGCGGCCGGGACCCCCTTCACCACCGCATGCACCCCGTCGGGCGACCGCTCCGGGGCCACGGCCTCCCCCGCCTCGCGCACCACGACCACGTCGAGAGCCACCGCCGCCGACTGGTCCGCCCTGGCCCGCGACCTCGACGGCCCCCTGGTCCGCGCGGGCGACGCCGACTGGGCCGCGGCCCGGCAGCTCTACAACACCCGCTTCGACAGCCTGAAGCCCGCCGCGGTCGCGTACGTGTCCCACGCGGAGGACGTCCGCACGACCCTGGCCTACGCCCGCACCCACGCCCTGCGGGTGGCGATCCGTAACGGCGGCCACTCCTACGCCGGCTGGTCCTCCGGCGACGGCCGTCTGATCATCGACGTCTCGAAACTCAGCCGCGTCCGGGCCTCCGGCACGAGCGCGGTGGTCGGCGCCGGCGCCAAACTCATCGACGTCTACCGGGCCCTGGCCGCCAAGGGCGTCACGATCCCCGCCGGCTCGTGCCCGACCGTCGGTGTCTCGGGCCTCACTCTCGGCGGCGGCCACGGCGTGGTCTCCCGCGCCTACGGCCTGACCTGCGACAGCCTCACCCGGGCCACCCTGATCACCGCCGACGGCAAGCAGCTCACCGCCGACGCCCGTGAGAACAAGGACCTCTTCTGGGCCCTGCGCGGCGCCGGCAACGGCAACTTCGGCGTGGTCACGGAGCTGCACTTCAAGACCCACCCGGCCCCGCAGGGCGTCTCGGCGTATCTGTCCTGGCCCTGGTCCAAGGCGGCCGCGGTGGTGAAGGCCTGGCAGGAGTGGGGCCCCTCACAACCCGACGAGATCTGGTCGTCCCTGCACCTGGCGAACGCCGCGGGCGGCACGCCGACCGTCTCGGTCGCGGCGTTCTCCCTCGGCACCCACGGCGAGCTGAAGAACGCCGTCGACCGCCTGGCCGACCGCGTCGGCGCCCCGGCCCGCAGCGTCTCCCTCAAGCGCCGCTCGTACGAGGAGTCGATGGAGGTGTACGCGGGCTGCTCCTCGTTCCCGACGGACGCGCAGTGTCATCTGCCCGGCTCGACCCCGGGGCGTTCCCCGAAGGGCGCGCTGGGCCGCGAGACGTACGCGGCGGCGTCGGACTTCTTCGACCGCTCCCTGTCCACGGCCGGCATCCGCACGCTGCTCTCGCAGATCGGGTCGGTGCGCGGCGGCACGGGCAGCATCGCGCTGACCGCCCTCGGCGGAGCGGTCAACCGCGTCTCCCCCACGTCCACGGCGTTCGTCCACCGCCGCTCCCGCATGCTGGCCCAGTACATCGCCGCGTGGCGGGCCGGCACGAGCGGTGCGACGGCCCGCGACTGGCTGGCCTCCGCCCACAAGTCGATGCGCCCGTACGCCTCGGGGGCGGCGTACCAGAACTACACGGACCCGACCCTGACCGACTGGCGCAAGGCGTACTACGGGGATGCGGCAACGCGCCTTGCGAAGCTGAAGAAGCAGTACGACCCCGACCGCTTCTTCACGTATCCCCAGGCGCTGTAAGGGACCTGAGGCCCTTACGCGGCGAGGTCCCGCTCCGAGGCCCGCTCACTGCGCGCCTCGGGGATCACCGTGTCCTCTCCTGACGCCCGCCCTCTGCTGCGCACCAGCCACCCCACCCGGGGCGAGCGCTCGACGGCCTTCATCACAGGCGTCAGCAGGGCCATGGCGAGCGGCGACAGCAGCAGCGCCACGGCCGTCCCCAGCGCGAACCCGCCCACGACGTCCGTCGGATAGTGCACGCCCATGTAGACGCGGATGAACCCGCCGAACAACGCCAGCACGAGCCCGATGAGCCCGAACTTCCGGTTGGCGACGAACAGGCCGACCGCCAGTGCCATGACGATCGTCGCGTGGTCGCTGACGAACGAGTAGTCGGTCTTGCCCTGGACGAGCACGTCGAGCCCCTGGTGGTCCAGGAACGGCCGGGGCCGTTCCACGAACCCCCGTATGGGCACGTTCACCAGCACGGCGACCCCTGCGGCCAGCGGCGCCCAGACCAGTGCCGCCACGGTGGAGGCCGCGTCCTCGTCGCCCCGCCGCCGCACGGTCCACCAGCACCACACCACGAGCAGGACGATGGCGAGCAGCAGCCCGTACTCACCGACGTACTCCATGACGCGGTCGAACCAGGCCGGCGCATCCTTGGCCAGGCCATTGATGTCGTACAGCAGGTCGACGTCGGGGTTCGACCCGGAATCGGCGAGTCCAGCCATGGCGCTGCGGCCCCTTCGTCGTCTCTCCCGGCGCACCTGTGCGTGCGCCGCTCCTGCCACCCCCGTGGTTGTAGATCCGCTTCCGCCGCACGCGTGCGTGACGCGTGCCGAATGAACGTCTGCTCGGCTACGTCACCAGGAACGCATGGTCCCCGTTGATACGTTCCACACTCCACCGAATGATCACGCAGACGTTATCGAAGAGAGATACGTCTTCGCAGCTCAGGGGGTGGGTTCACGCACGGTTCACACCGTCGTGGGCAGTGCTTTCGCGCCATCTTCGGTGACGCGGGTGGCCCCGAAGTAGTCGGGGGTGTCGATCGGGTCGAACCGGATGACGGCACCGGTCCGGGGCGCGTCGATCATGTACCCACCTCCGACATAAATGCCGACATGCCGGATGGCACGGGAATTGGTGAGGTCGTCCGAGAAGAACACGAGGTCGCCGGGGAGCAGTTCGTCCCGCGAGGGATGCGGACCGGCGTTGTACTGGTCGTTGGCGACGCGCGGCAGCTTGATGCCCACGCTCGCATAGGCGGCCTGGGTCAGTCCCGAGCAGTCGAAACGTCCGCCCTGCTCAGCGGTACCGGTGCCGCCCCAGAGGTAGAGCGTGCCGAGCTTCTTCTGCGCGTACTCGATCGCGCCGGCGGCCTGCTCGGAGGGGTCGACCCGCCCGACCGGCGCCGCGAAGCTCTCCGAGAGCGCCGTGATCCGCTTCACGTAGTTCCGGGTCTCGCTGTACGGCGGCACGCCCCCGTACTTGATCACCGCGTACGCCCCCGCGTTGTAGGCGGCCAGCATGTTTTCGGTCGGATTCCCGCCAACCTTCTTCACGTACGACGCGAGTTCGCAGTCGTAGGAGGCGGCGGAGGGGATCGCGTCCTTCGGGTCCCACACGTCACGGTCGCCGTCGCCGTCGCCGTCGATGCCGTGGCTGGCCCACGTGCCGGGGATGAACTGCGCTATGCCCTGCGCGGCGGCGTGGCTCTGGGCCCTGGGGTTGAAGCCGCTCTCCTGGTAGAGCTGCGCGGCGAGCAGGGCCGGGCTGATGGCGGGGCAGAGGTTGCCCCACTTCTGCACCAGGGCCGCGTACGCGGCCGGCACCGACCCCTTGGCCAGGGATTTCGCTCCGCCACTCACGCCGTTGACCAGGTTCCCTGCGACGAGGTAGACCCCGACCACGAGCAGCATCACGAAGGCCAGGGCGGAGCTGATGGCGACACTCGCCACGATCCATGCCTTACGCACCGTCAACCGCCCCTCACCGCCCAGGAGTCCGTTGGTCAGTGTAGAGGCGGCCGGCACGCCCGGGAATGATCACGGGGAGGAGAGTCGGGGCGGACGGAGGAACGGGCCACAGCACGGGCGGCACGGCGAGAGCACGGCGGATCCGGCCCGGCGCACGGGTTTACGGCCCGTCACGAATCCCCCGCCGCCTGCTCGTACAGCCGCTGCGCCTCCGCGCCGGGCACCACGCTGTAGGAGACGCCCGGGGCCGTCCCGCCCTGGTCGTGCCCGCCGAGGACGCCGACGACCTGCCCGTCCCCGTTCACCCAAGGGCTGCCGCTGGTGCCGCCGCTGAACCCGGGGCACGCGATGCGCTGCTGGGTGCGGCCGAACGCGTGCGGCTCGGCGGTGCAGCTGACGGCCGTCTCCCGCGCGTTGGGATACCCGGTGACGGTTACCGCGGTGGCGCCGGTCGCCGTGCCGGTGACGAACCGGTTCCCGCCGACGGCGTCCTGGACCTCCTCCCCGCCCCGGGGCGCGACCGCGGCGAATCCCACGTCACTGTCCTCGTCCCGCTCCTCGGCCCACCCGCGGGCCAGGAACCGCCGCCGCACCTTCCACTCCCCGTAGGGCGCACGTCCGTCCCGGTAGCCCGGCACGAAGACCAGCCCTCCGGCGCCGCCCAGGCAGTGCGCCGCGGTGACGATCAGATTCCGGTGCGGGGCGTCCACCACGGACGCCGTACAGAAGTGCCGTCCCCCCGCGGCGGGCACGAGCACCCCGACCCGGGCGTCGCGCGCGGTGACGGTGACCCCGAGGGGCCCGCCCCCGTCGTCGGCGGTAGCGACGGACACGGCGAGGAGGGCGAGGAGCATCACGACGACGGCCAGGACGCGCTTCACCGGGGCGACTGTGCCGGACGAAGGTGAGAGGAACGTCAGACACGCCCCGACGACGAGCCCGCAGGGATGCGGGCACACCAGGTAGATCAGATTTTCCCGAAAGTGCCACACTTCAGAAGTTCACCAGCGCATACGGTCGGTTGTTGACATGGGTGCGCGTGTGACGGGGGTTGCAGCATGGTGGGTCATCGACCGACGGACTGGCATGTCCTGGACCTGGACAAAGACCCGACGCCTGGTGATCCGCAGCGGGTGCGCACACTCGCGAAGCATCTGCACGACTTCGCCGACGACGTCTCCGACGCGCTGCGTCTGGTCAAGGGCATGGCGGGCGAGGGCACGCTCCTGGAGTGGGCGGGCAAGTCCGCCGACGTCTTCAAGGAGGACTTCGCGGATGTGCCGAAGAACCTCAAGAAGCTGAAGAAGTCCTATGAGATGTGCGGCGACGCGCTGGCCGACTTCTGGCCGAAGCTGGAGCGTGCCGCAGTCCCTGGCGGACAAGGCCCTGCGCAAGGGCCGGGAGGCCCGCGACAGCCTCTCCTCCGCCCAGTCCCGTCTCACCTCAGCGGACTCGTGGGTGACACGGGCCGGCAAGGAGGCGGACAAGTACAAGGACGACCCGACCGGCAGCAAAGGCGCCGACAAGCCCGATGAGGCCAAGGTGCGGGCTGCGACCCGGGACGTCCAGCACGCCAAGTCGGCCCAGTCCAAGGCCCAGTCGGACGTCTCCGACGCGCAGGACGCCCTCGCCGCCGCGAAGAAGATGGCCGCGGACGCCCGCTCGATGCGTGACGAGGCGGCGCGGGAGGCGAAGTCGAAGATCGACGAGGCTTCCGATGCCGGGATCCAGAACCGGTCGTGGTGGGAAGAGGTCGGCGACTGGTTCACCGACAACTGGGACACCATCGTCGCGGTCTGCAAGGTCGTCGTGGCGGTCGTCGGTATCGTCGCGATGATCATCGGCGGTCCGATCCTGGGCGCGATCGTGCTGATCGCCGCCGCGGTCGTGCTCGCCGACACGCTCTACAAATACTCCAAAGGCCAGGCGTCTCTATGGGACGTAGGGTTCGCGGCACTGGACTGCATACCCGGCATGAAAGGCCTGACCACCCTCGGCGGCCTCGCCAAGGGCATGAAGGGTCTGGGCGCGATGGGGCTCAAGGGCGCGGCCCTGAGCCTGCGAGGTCTGGGCAAGAGCGCCACGGGCATGATCGCGGACGGGGCCAAGGGCGCCTACAACCGTGTCAAGAACGTCGTCCGGTCCACGGGCAGCGACCCCGTCGACATGGCCACCGGCGCCATGTATCTGCCCCAGCTCGATGTGGAACTCCCCGGGAACCTCCCCCTGTCCTTCACCCGCCGCACGGCCTCCGATTACCGCTGTGGCTGGTGGTTCGGGCCTACCTGGGCCTCGACGATCGACCAGCGGCTGGAGGTTGACGAAGATCGCCTCGTCTTCGTCACCGAGGACGGTCTGCTCCTCTCCTATCCACTCCCGTCCGACCAGCAGACGCCGGTACTGCCCGACGCCGGACCACACTGGCCACTGGCCTGCCTGCAAGACGGTGGCTTTCGGATCGATGACCCGATCACCGGCCGGACACGTCACTTCAGCCGCCCCACCACGGACGGCATCGCCCTCCTCGCCGGTATCACCGACCGCAATCAGCACGCGATCACTTTCGAATACGACGAGCTGGGTGCCCCGGTCTCCATTCGCCACTCCGGCGGCTACCACCTCAAACTCACCACCGACGAAGGCCGCGTCACCGCCCTCTACCTCGCCGACGCAGTTGCGGACGGTCCCGACGTCGTCCTCAAGCGCTATGGCTACACCGACGGCAACCTCACAGAGACCGTCAACTCCTCCGGGCAGCCTTTGCGGTTCACCTACGACGAGCGACTGCGCGTCACGTCCTGGACGGATACGAACGACCGCAGCTACACCTATCGTTACGACAGCCGCGACCGGTGCGTCGCCGAGGGCGGCGAGGCGGGCCACATCACCGTCGTCCTCGACTACGACGGCACCGACCCCGCCTGGCCGGACTGCCGCATCACCACGCTCACCAGTGTCGAAGGCGCCACGACCACATTCGTCGTCAACGACAACAGCCAGGTCGTCGCCGAGATCGACCCGCTGGGGGGCGCGGTACGGACGACCTTCGACGACGATCATCACGTGGTGTCCCGGACAGATCAGCTCGGTCACACCACGGCACTCATCCGCGATGAGCTCGGCCGGCCCACCGAAGTGACCCGGCCGGACGGAGCGGCCTTCCGCTTCGAGTACGGCGTCCACGGGCAGCTCACGGTCATCGGCCGACCCGACGGCCTCGGCTGGCGCCGCAGCCACGACGAACGCGGCAACTGTACGGACATGACGGATCCGGCCGGCGCGACCACGCGATTCACCTACGACGAGGCGGGACGCGTCACGAGGGTCGTCGATGCCCTGGGCAATGCCAGGGCCGTGCGGTGTGACGCGGCCGGTCTCCCCGTTGCCATGACCGACCCCCTCGGGAACACCACCACATGGGTACGCGACGCTTTCGGCAGGATCACCGAGTATGTCGATCCGCTGGGCGGGATCACTCGCCTTACCTGGACCGTCGAGGGCCTCCTGACCAGCAGGACGACCTCCGACGGCGCCGTCGAAAGGTGGTTGTACGACGGCGAGGGCAACTGCGTCAGTCACACCACTCCTGCCGGTGCGACAACGCGGTTCGAGTACACCCACTTCGACCTTCCCTCGGCGCGTACCGGCCCCGATGGAGTGCGCTACGAGTTCATTCACGATCACAACCTGCGTCTCGCCGAGGTCGTCAATCCTCAAGGGCTCACCTGGACCTATGAGCACGACGCGGCCGGGCGCCTCCTCGCTGAGACCGACTTCGACGGTCGCACGCTCCGGTACGCGTATGACGGCGCCGGACGCCTCACCTCACGCACCGACGTGCTCGGTCATACCGTCCACTACACGTATGACGTCATCGGCGACCTCGTCGCGAAGACCAGCGATGAACACATCACGCGGTTCACCTACGACCGGAACCGGCAGTTGGTGACAGCGACGGGCCCCGACGCAGAGCTCACCCTGCTCCGTGACTCCAGCGGACGCGTCACGTGTGAGACGGTGAACGGCAAACGCCTCACGTATGCATACGACCAGCTAGGACGGGTCACCCAGCGCATGACGCCGTCCGGGGCCTCCAGCCGCTGGACTTACGACGAGACGGGAAACCGCTCAGAGCTCCAGGCGTCGGGCCGCGTGCTGCGTTTTCGGCATGACTGGTCGGGCCTGGAAACCAGCCGGTGCATCGGCGAACGGTCAGTTCTCTCGCAGGTGTACGACGGCCTCGGTCGGCTCACCGCACAGGAGCTGTCCCACGACGACGGCAAACCGATCGCCCGCGCCTATGCATACGCCGAGGACGGCAACCTCGTCGGTATCGAGGACTCCCATTCCGGAAGCCGCCGGTTCGAGTTGGACGCGGCGCATCGCGTCACGGCGGTCCGTGCCTCGGACTGGTCCGAACGCTACGCCTACGACGAGGCGGGCAACCTGACGTCCGCGTCCTGGCCCACCGGGCATCCCGGCGGGCCGGCAACCGGTCCACGTGCATACACCGGAACCAAGGTCACCCGCGCCGGTGACACTCGATACGAGTACGACGCCTTGGGACGAGTCGTCATGCGGCAGAAGAAGCATCTGTCCCGCAAGCCGGAGTCCTGGCGGTACACCTGGGACGCGGAGAACCGGCTCACGTCCGTCAGGACACCGGACGGGACCTGCTGGCGCTACCTCTACGATCCGCTCGGACGACGCATCGCCAAGCGGCGCTTGTCCGCCGACGGCCAAGCTGTGGTGGAGCAGACCGAGTTCACCTGGGACGGCGTCATCCTGCGCGAACAGACCACGACAGGACCGTCCCTCCCACACCCGGTTTGCACGACATGGGACCACGACGGTCTCCATCCCGTCGCACAGACAGAGCGCCTGGTCCTGGCCGACGCATCCCAGGAGGAAATCGACAGCCGGTTCTTCTCCATCGTCACGGACCTCGTCGGCACGCCTACAGAGCTGGTCGACGAGGCCGGAAACGTCGCCTGGCACACACGTGCAACGCTCTGGGGTGTCACAGCGTGGAACTCCGATGCCACCGCTTACACGCCGCTGCGCTTTCCCGGTCAGTACTTCGACCCCGAGACCGGCCTGCACTACAACTACTTCCGTCACTACGATCCCGAAACGGCTCGATATCTCACCCCTGACCCTCTCGGGCTCGCTCCAGCACCCAACCCAGTCACTTATGTGCCCAACCCCCACACCGGGGTCGACCTCCTCGGACTGAGCCCCTACTACAGCGAGATCGCCCCCAATGGTCAACGCGGTCCCGCCTACGCTGTAGTGACACCTCAAACGCTTGACGATGCTGCGAACAATCTCATCGGCAGCCCGCCGGGACGCGGCGCCCGATACGCTCCCCCAGGTTTCCTGGGTGGCCCGGCCGGTCACTCTCGGGGGCATTTGATCGG
The DNA here is from genome assembly GCF_001611795.1 of Streptomyces qaidamensis. NCBI lineage: Bacteria > Bacillati > Actinomycetota > Actinomycetes > Kitasatosporales > Streptomycetaceae > Streptomyces > Streptomyces qaidamensis. Next base: position 4,278,134 of record NZ_CP015098.1, read on the forward strand.
CCAGCAATTCGGGGGCGACGGGCGAGACATGAGAAATATCGTCACGCAAGGATCCGCCCAGAACAACGGACCCATTTCAACAGCCGAAGACATCATCGCAGAGCATGTGAGATCGTCGAGAAATACCGTGACCATGAGCGTCACCCCTGAGTATGCCAACGGGGGGAACGTCCCCAGCCACGTCCTCATCGAAGCTGTCGACGACTTCGGATGGTCATTCAGCAGGAGGCTTCCCAACCTATGAGAGAGGAACATCGATGACGGTGGAGAATACCTTGAGGGATTTGCGTCGCCTGGCCACGGTGTGCCCCCCGCCACCCCACCCCGCCTGCCCGGAGAGCGGGGAATCGACGCAGTCCACCCAGGTTGTTCCGCCCGGCCATCGCGAGTTGATGCGCACGTACGGCGTTGGCTGTTTCGATGAGTTCCTGTGGCTCTTCGCGGACGGCGCACCGAACAGCAACCTCGACATCACCGAAAGCACTCGCCGACTGCGATCCATTTTCCGCGACAGGGCGCTGCCCCGGCTGAGTCAAGTTTTCGATGAGTTTCACTGCACTCCAGATCAGCTCGTCCAATGGGGGGTGACCGACAATGCCGACATGCTGGCCTGGATCGCCACGGGAGACCCCGAGAACTGGCCCACGGTGATCATCCAGGCCGGTCAGCTCGGCGCGGTCGTCTCACCGGCGAGTTCGACCGCCACGGTGCTCCACCTGCTCACCGGTGCACTGCGCGTCCCGTTCTTTCCCGGTGACTTCCCGACCGGACAGCCCGAGTTCTCGGCCGATCCGTACGCATAAGGCCGGCCCGACCCCGTCGGCCACCCGGGCGGGTGGGCACCGGCACCGCACCCTCGGTGTGGCCGCCTCGGTCAAGCCGCTCCCATCCCCCGGCCATCGACCCGTCAGCGATCAGTAAGCCCCACGCCTCCTTCAGCAATGCGGAGGTCAGAATCCCGAAACCCGTCTTGTTGTCACGTACCCAACAAGCGATCGTCGTCGCGGGTCGCCGCCCCAGCCGGGAAACGCACCGGCGGTTCCCCCACCCGCAGGCCTCTGCCCACCACTGCCAGGAGGCTGTACCTTGCGCACGACACCGCACAACACCACCTCCACCCGCCGCAGATGGCGCCGCACCCTCTCCGCCGTCACCGCCACCGCCGCACTCCTCCTCACCGGCCTCGCCACCGCCGCCCACGCCCAGGCCGCCACGGACACGAGCACCTCCAAGGTCACCTGGACCCGTTCCTGCGCCCTGCCCCGCCACCAGGGCGAGATGGCCTGCAACGCCCTGCGCGTCACGGGGGGCGTCACCGCCTTCCAGAAGCAGCACGGCACCTCGACGAGAACCGCCGAAGCCACCTCCCCCTCCGGCTACGGCCCCACCGACCTCCGCAGCGCCTACGGCCTGACCTCCGCCGCCGCGAACAACGGCTCCGGCCGGACCATCGCCATCGTCGACGCCTACGACGACCCGAAGGCCGAGTCCGACCTCGCGGCCTACCGCTCGCACTACGGCCTGCCCGCCTGCACCACGGCGAACGGCTGCTTCAAGAAGGTGAGCCAGACCGGTTCCACCACGGCCCTCCCCACCGCCGACAGCGGCTGGGCCGGCGAGATCTCCCTCGACCTCGACATGGCGAGCGCCGTCTGCCCGAACTGCCACATCACCCTCGTCGAGGCGAAGTCGGCGTCCATGGCCAACCTCGGCACCGCCGTCAACGAGGCCGTCGCCCTGGGCGCCACGTACGTCTCCAACAGCTACGGCGGCGGCGAGTCCTCCTCCGACGCCTCGTACGACTCCGCCTACTTCAACCACCCGGGCGTCGCCATCACCGTCAGCGCGGGCGACGCCGGCTACGGCGCCGAGTACCCGGCGGCGTCGAAGTACGTGACGGCCGTCGGCGGCACCAGCCTCACCACCTCCTCCGCCACCCGCGGCTGGACCGAGAGCGTCTGGCGGACCAGCAGCACCGAGGGCACCGGCTCCGGTTGCTCCGCCTACGACACCAAGCCCGCCTGGCAGACCGACACCGGCTGCACCCGGCGCATGATCGCCGACGTCTCGGCCGTCGCCGACCCGGCGACCGGCGTCTCCGTCTACGACACCTACGGCGCCGACGGCTTGGGCTGGGTCACCTACGGCGGCACCAGCGCCTCCGCCCCGATCATCGCGGGCGTCTACGCCCTCGCCGGCACCCCGCCCACCGGCTCCTACCCGGCCGAGTTCCCCTACGCGAACACCTCCGCCCTGAACGACGTGACCAGCGGCAGCAACGGCAGCTGCACCACCAGCTACTTCTGCACCGCCCGGACGGGCTACGACGGTCCGACCGGTCTGGGCACCCCGGAGGGACTCGGCGCCTTCACCGGCTGACGCCTCCCAGCCGGTGACAGACCGTCACCGAGGAACGCCACCCAGGGCCGTGGGAGCCCGGGGTCGGCCGACGGCGAAGGGGCCGCGGCAATCCAGCCGCGGCCCCTTCGCCTTGCCGGGTAGCCTTCATCCCGGGAACACCGGCGCGACCACTCACCCGATCAGCCGTCAGAAACAGCCCGCAAAGGTGAGAAAGGCCGCAAGAGGGCACAACGACGGAACCGCACACCAGGTTCCGCTCAGGCCTCATTGCCCGGCGTGACCTGCCGTGATACACAGAGTGACCATACGATCCTTCGCACACCACCCGTCACCTCCCCTAGGGGCGGGAGCGGAAGGGTGGCAAGGTATTCGTACGAAACCTGCCAATCAATGACGCCAAGTCGACATCCGACAGCATCATTGTCGGCGACAATGAGGCCTGACCTCTGCACGACCGCAGAGGGTGCGGAACTACCCAACAGGGGCGGTGACTTACATGCTCTTTGCGGCCGACAAGGGAGACATCAACACCATCATCGGCGGGATCGCTCCGGACTGGGGCCCCTTCGGCAGCCTGGGCAACGAGGCGAAGGTGATGATCGAGGTCGTGATGGCGGTGGCCATCCTGCTCTGCCTCGGCATCGCCATCTGGGGCGCCGCCAAGCAGCGCATCGGAGCGACCGCCCTGCGGGACACCTTCAGCGCGGAGCAGGGCAAGGGCCTCATCATCGCGGGTCTGACGGGAGTCTTCATCATCGGCTCACTCGGCACGCTGTTCACCATCGTGTACGGCATGGCCGTGTAGCCCGGGCACCGACCGCCCGGCCGGGCACGCCCGGCTCCCTCTCCATCCCACCCGCCCGTCGTGCCCACCGGCTGAGGTTGCGTTTCCCTGATGTCGAGTCACCACACCGCGCCCGCGCGGGAACCAGCACGGCTACCGTCGTACGAGGAGTATGAGAAGTACGACCGGTACGAAGTGTTTCCGCACGACGTCGAAGGGGCGTACGCGGCATGAGTCTCGGTGACGACCACGAGTCCTCCGGCGGTTACGGCGGCACGGGCCAGACCCGCACCCGCCTGCCCGACTCCGGCGACGCCTTCGGCGACCCCCGCCGCCGCTCCTCCTCCCGGAGCCTGGTCACGGTGGTCGGCGTGGTGGTCCTCCTGATCGCAGCGATCGCCTTCGCGAACCGCGGGGACGGCGACACGTCCTCGTCGACGGACAGCTCCTCGGGCAAGCCGGGGACGTCGGCGACGGCGCCCTCGGGAAAGCAACCGGTGAAGTCCAAAACCGGCGACATCGCCACGGGCTACGCCCACACCGAGCAGGGTGCCCAGTCCGCGGCCACCAACTACGGCATCGCCCTCGGGTCGGCCGACATGTACAACCTCGACAAGCGGCACGCCATCGTCAACACCGTGTACGCACCCGACGTCGCCGCCGCCCAACTGCCGGAGTTCGACCAGGTGTACTCCCGGGAGAGCTTCCTCGAGAAGATCGGTCTGACCAAGGACGGAGCCGCACCGAGCGGCCAGACCTTCGTCTCGCGCGTCGTTCCGGTCGGCACCAAGGTCACCTCCTACAACAACAGCACCGCCTCGGTCGCACTCTGGTACACCTCCCTCTTCGGCCTGTCGGGGGAGGGCTCCAAGAACCCCGTGACCGAGAGTTGGTACACCACGACGTACCAGCTGAAGTGGGTCGACGGTGACTGGAAGGTCACCGGCTTCACCCAGAAGGACGGCCCGGTCCCGGTCGGGCGCGACCAAAGAGCCTCCACCGCAGAGGACATGAGCAAGGCTGTCGAGGAGTACGGAGGGTTCACCTATGCCCGTTAGGCATCACGTACTCAAGCTCGGCGCCGCGGTCGCAGCCGTGCAGACAGCCACGGTCCTGCTGGCCACCCGCGCCTTCGCCGCCCCCCCCCCCTCCCCGTCCCCCAGCAACAACGCCTGTGACCTGCTCAGGGGCGAGGCCAGAGACATCTGCGAAGGCGACACCGGAAGCGGCAGCGGCAGCGGGACCTCCCGGCTCGACCCCACCTCCACCCTCGACCCCCTCTCCTCCCTCGCCAAGGGCTGCGCCGACGCCGCCTCATGGACCGTCGACAAGCTCAGCGAGGCCGTGAAGGAGACCGCCAACGTCGACTTCACCAACCCCAAGTTCCTCCAGCAGTACGCCGTCGTCTTCGCCGCGTCGACGATCCTCACGCTCCTGCTGTGGCTCCTGGCCGTCGCCAAGCGAGCCGTCCGCGGCGTCCCCCTGACCACCGCCCTCTCCGAAGCCATCGGCTTCCTGTGGCTCACGGTGCTGGCCTCCGCCTTCACCCCCCTGATCCTCTACACCGTCGTATCGGCCACCGACGGCATCACCGAAGTCCTCGCGAAAGCCACCGGCGACCAGACCGACGCGTTCTTCGGCACGTTCTCCGAGGCCCTCAAGAAGGGCGAGGACATCGGCGGCGGCCCGATCATGCTGATCGTCGTCTCCCTGGTCAGCATCCTCGCCGCCGGCGTCCTCTGGCTGGAGCTCGTCATCCGGGCCGCCCTGCTCTACGTCGGCGCCCTCCTCGGCACCGTCGTCTACGCCGGCCTCGTCGACAAGAACCTGTGGGGACACGTCCGCCGCTGGGCCGGCATCATGATCGCGGTCATCCTCATCAAGCCGGTCATCGTCATCGTCCTCGGCCTCGCCGGCGCACTCTCCGCCGACGACGGCCCGAACGCCTTCTCCGCCGTCGTCTCCGGCCTCGCCATCATCCTGCTCGCCATCTTCGCCAGCGCGATGATCTACCGCTTCGTGCCCGGCTTCGGCGACGAGATCGCCGGCTCCCGCAACAACCGCCTCATGCAGGGCGCCGAGAGCAAGGCCGCCGCGGTCATCAGTTCCCCGGCCACCCTCGTCGCGCAGGGCATCAAGACCCACAGCTCCCGCGCCGACCACAACGGCGGAGGCAGCCAGTCCTCCGCACCCCGCCCCAGCAACCCCGCCTCCGGCGGAGTCGCCGCGCACAGTGCGCGCACCTCGAACGGCGGCGGCGGATCTGTCCCCTCCGCCGCACCCGCCCCCCGTTCGAGCAGCCCCGTCAACACTCCGCACGCCAGCAACACCCGCAACAGCAGTACCAACCGCACGGGAGGTGAAGGGCGTTGACGACCGAGTCCCACGTGTCCCATCCGGTCACGCCCCGCCGGACATACCTGATCGGCCGCGCCCGGCCGAACGCGATCATCGGCCGCAACCGCGAGACCGGCGAGATCGCCCTGATCGTCGTGGGCGCGTTCCTCGGCATGATGTGCGGGCTCCTCGTCCCGGTGCTGTCCCTGCGCATCGTGCTGCTCGCCGGGTTCCCGATGCTGGCGCTGGCCGCGGTGTACGTGCCCTACAAGCACCGCACCTTCTACAAGTGGTTCGAGATCAACCGCAGCTACAAGCGGACTCTCAAACAAGGCACCACCTACCGTTCCACCGCGATCGAGGCCGGCACCCGGCTGGACGGCAAGGAGATCGAGGTCGGCCCGCCCCCGGGCATCGGCCGCATCACCTGGCTGGCCGCCCCCTTCGGCCCCGACGAGATCGCCGTGCTCCTGCACGCCGACCGCAAGACCGTCACCGCCGCCATCGAGATCGAGGGCCCCGGCGTCGGCCTGCGCGACAGCGAGGACCAGGAAGCCCTCGTCGACCGCTTCGGCACGCTGCTCAAGCACGTGGCCAACGGCGACGGCTTCGTCACCCGCCTGCAGATGCTGGCCCGCACCCTCCCGGCCGACCCGGACGCCCACGCCAAGGACGTCGCCGTCCGCGGCGACGGCAAGGCCCTGCCGTGGCTCCAGGAGTCCTACGACCAACTCCAGTCGATGGTGTCCACCAGCAGCGAGCAGCACCGCGCCTACCTCGTCGCCTGCATGCACTACACGCGCGACCTCGCCGCCGAGGCCAACGCCATGGCCCGGGCCGCCCGCGCCCACGGCGGCAAGGTCGACCGGGACGCCGGCCTCGCCGTCGTCATGGCCCGCGAGCTCACCGACATCTGCTCGCGCCTCCAGGAGGCCGACATCCGCGTCCGGCAGCCGCTCGGTCAGGGACGGCTGGCCTCGCTGATCCACTCCATGTACGACCCGGACCACCCCATCGACCACATCCAGGCGATGACCAAGCGCAACGCCTGGCCGGCCGAACTGGACGCCATGGAGCCCACCTACCTCCAGGCCAAAACCCGCGAGTCCTCCACCCGCGCTCCCTGGTGCCACGCCACGGCCTGGGTGAAGGAGTGGCCGATGACCCCCGTCGGCGTCAACTTCCTCGCCCCGCTCCTCGTCCACACCCCGGACGTGATCCGCACGGTCGCCGTCACCATGGACCTCGAACCCACCGAGGTCGCCATCGAGCGCATGCTGACGGAGAAGACCAACGACGAGGCCGAGGCCTCCCGCGCCGCCAAGATGAACCGCACGGTCGACCCGCGCGACATCGCCGCCCACTCCCGGCTCGACCAGCGCGGCGAGGACCTCGCCAGCGGCGCGGCCGGCGTCAACCTCGTCGGCTACATCACCGTCTCCTCCCGCAACCCCGACGCACTCGCCCGCGACAAGCGCACGATAAGAGCCTCCGCGGGCAAGTCGTACCTCAAGCTGGAATGGTGCGACCGCGAGCACCACCGCGCCTTCGTGAACACCCTTCCCTTCGCCACCGGCATTCGGAGGTAGGACCTGATGCGGGACCCGCTGTCCGTCCTCACCGACGCCTTCACCTCCTTCCTCTTCGGGAAGGTCGAGACGACCAGGCTCCCGGTGCGCACGTCCACGGGCCAGGCCCAGGCGGTCTACCTCCCGACCGCCGCCCCCGGTCTCGGCGACTCCGGCGTCATCATCGGCCGCGAGGTGTACTCCGGAAAGGGCTACATCTACGACCCCTTCCAGCTCTACGGCCAGCAGCTCCCCGCCCCCCACTGGCTGGTCCTCGGCGAGTCCGGCAACGGCAAGTCGGCGCTGGAGAAGACGTACGTGCTGCGCCAGCTCCGCTTCCGCGACCGCCAGGTCGTCGTCCTGGACGCCCAGGGCGAGGACGGCGTCGGCGAGTGGAACCTCATCGCGCAGGAGCTGGGCATAACTCCCATCCGCCTGGACCCGATGGCGGCCCTGGACATGGGGATCCGCCTCAACCCGCTCGACCCCGCGATCACCACCACGGGCCAGCTGGCCCTGCTCCGGACGATCATCGAGGTCGCCATGGGCCACGGCCTGGACGAACGCTCCGGCTTCGCCCTCAAGGTCGCCCACGCCTACGTCAACGAGACCGTCGTCGACCGCCAGCCGGTCCTCACCGACATCGTCGAGCAGCTGCGCCACCCCAAGCCCGAGTCGGCCGAGGCGATGAACGTCGCCATAGACGACGTCCGGGCCTGGGGCCTCGACGTCGCCCTGGTCCTGGACCGCCTGGTCGACGGTGACCTGCGCGGCATGTTCGACGGTCCGACGACGGTCGGCATCGACCTCGACGCCCCGCTCATCGTCTTCGACCTGTCCCACATCGACCGCAACTCCATCGCCATGCCCATCCTCATGGCGATCGTCGGCGTGTGGCTGGAGCACACCTGGATCCGCCCCGACCGGAAGAAGCGCATCTTCCTCGTCGAGGAGGCCTGGCACATCATCAACAGCCCCTTCGTGGCCCAGCTCTTCCAGCGCCTGCTGAAGTTCGGCCGACGCCTGGGCCTGTCGTTCGTGGCGGTGGTCCACCACCTGTCCGACGTCGTCGACGGGGCAGCCGCCAAGGAAGCGGCGGCGATCCTCAAGATGGCCTCGACGAGGACGATCTACGCCCAGAAAGCCGACGAGGCGAGGGCGACGGGCCGCGTCCTGGGCCTGCCCCGCTGGGCGGTGGAGATCATCCCGACCCTCACCCCCGGCATCGCCGTCTGGGACGTCAACGGCAACGTCCAGGTCGTCAAACACCTCGTCACGGAGACCGAACGCAGCCTGGTCTTCACCGACCGCGCGATGACCCAGTCCTCCGCCGAACTCGCGGACGACGCCCTGCACGCCGCCGAACTGGAGGCGGAGGAACGGGCCGCGGCCTTCGTGGAGCACCACCTGGGCGACTCCGAATCGACGGTGGCGTAGGCGTAAGGGGAGAGAACGCGTGAGACCGGACGACCGCCACACCCAGCGGGACGGCCAGGGGGGCATCCCCGACGGCCTGCTGATCGGCATACTCGCGTTCCTCCTCGGCATGACCGTGCTGGCGTGGACGGCCACGGGGCTGGCCGCCCTGTTCGCCCACGGCTCCTGGCCGTCCGGCGTCACCTTCGCCCGCACACCCCTGGCGATGCGCGGCCTCATCGCCCAGCCCCACGACATCCCCGGCGCCTGGCCCGACACACCCCCCGGCGAACTCTCCGGCTACGGCCTGTTCTGGGGCGTGTTCATCGGCCAGCTGATGATCCTGGTCGTCCTGACGGTGTTCGTGATGGGCACGCTGGCCCGGTGGCGGGCGGTCCGCGCGAGGCGCCGGCTGGAGAGGGCGACGGCTGAGGAGCGGGCAGGGTTCGCGTACGAGACCGGCGCCGCGACACCGCGCGAGGCCCCGGCGTCGCCGCAGCACAGGACAACGGACCCGGGGCGGCACGACGCATCGCCATCGACCCAGCACGGGTCAGTCGGCCCGGGACAGCACGACGCATCGCCATCGGCCCGGCACGGGGCCCCCGCGGTGGCACCTCACGACGCACCCGCGTCGGCACAGCACGACGTGCCCACCCCACGCCGCCCCGCCCCCGAGCCCCCCCCCCCCGTGGACCCGACGCCCCCCCCCGCCCCCACCCCGGCTGCCGCGCCCGCGACCCCGGCTGTCCTGTTCGGCCGGGAACGGGTGGGCGGGTGGGAGAAAATCCTCGTAGCCCCCAGGGAAACCCGCCAGAGCACCGCCACCCAAGCCGTACGCGACGCCGAGGGCCCCGCCCTCGTCGTCACCTCGAACCCCACCCTCTGGCAGGAAACCAAGGACGCCAGAGCCAAACTGGGCCCCACTCACCTCTACGACCCCACCCACCTCTGCGACACCCCGTCCCGCCTCCACTGGTCCCCCACAGCCGGCTGCGAGGACAAGGCGACGGCGACCGCGAGAGCCACCGCCCTCCTCGCCCCCGTCCGCCCCACCGCCAAACTCGACCAGGCCCTCAACGACACAGCCGAGATACTCCTGCGGAGCTACCTGCACGCCGCAGCGATCGACGGCCGCACCATCCGCCACGTCCACCGCTGGTCCCAGGGCACCCAGATCCAGGACGCCGTACGCATCCTGCGCACCAACCCCAAGTCCGCCCCCGGCTCCGCGGGCGAACTCGAAGGCGCCCTCACGGCCCACCCCGAACGCCGCGACATGGCCCAGCAGCTGACCACCCGCGCCCTGGCCGCCCTCTCCACGGTCAATATCCGCGAGGCCTGCACTCCCAACCGAACTGATGCCCTCGCCTTGGATTCCTTCGTCCACGAAGCGGGCACGCTTTATGTGGTGGGGGAATCCATCGAGGACCCCAGGACGAACCCGGGCGCGATGCCCCTCCTGACGGCCCTCGTCTCCAGCGTGGTCGAGCGCGGCCGGCACATGGCCGAACGGTCATCGGCCGGTCGCCTCGACCCACCAATGACGCTCGTCCTGGACGACGTCGCGGCCGTGGCCCCGCTTCCCCACCTTCCGGAGCTGCTGGCCACCGGAGCGGACCGGGGCATGCCGACCCTGGCCCTGCTCCGGTCCCGCGAACAGGGCCGCGCCCGCTGGCCGCACGACGAACTGCCCGTCTAGGCCGTCACTCCCGCTCCAGCACGAACTCCAGCTCCCCGGCATCCCCCAGCGGCACCGTCACCCCGCTCGGCAGGAACCCCACCCGCCGGTAGAACCGCTGCGCCCGCCCGTTCTCCTCGTGCACGAAGAGCCGCACCCGCTCAAGACCCCGCCCCCACGACCACTCCAGGGCCGCGTCGAACAGCACCTCGGTCAGCCCGCTCCCGCGCTCCTCGGGCCGTACGAACACGCCGACCACATGCCCCTGCTTCCGCTCCACCGGAAACCCGGCCCAGTCCGTCGTCCCGGGCTCCTCCACGAGCACGGTCAGCGTCGCCACCCACCGCCCGTCCGGCCCTTCGGCGATGATCTGCTGCGCCTTGTCCGCCCCTTCGGCGGCCCTCGCGGTCCGCTCCTGCCAGTACACCTCCGGCCGGGCCGCCGCCTCCTCGTACGTCTCCAGGAAGGCCAGGTGCGCCACCGGATCCCGCAGCGCCGCGAGCCGCAGCTCCTTCACCGCAGGCCACTCATCAGCACGGACGGACCGGATCACATAGCTCATGCCGCCACGGTAGTACCCGGGTACGACACCCCTCACCCCGATTACCCCGCCGGTCCGACGCCCGCCGCCCCAGCACGCACGAGCATCGAACCATGCTGACGGCACACGAACTCACCAAACGCTACGGCGACCGGACGGTCGTCACGGACCTGTCCTTCACCGTCCACCCCGGCACCGTCACCGGCTTCCTCGGCCCGAACGGCGCCGGCAAGTCCACGACCATGCGGATGCTCCTCGGCCTCGACACCCCCACCCGCGGCCACGCCACCGTGGGCGGACGCTCCTACGCCGCCCACCCCGCGCCCCTCACCGAGGTCGGCGCCCTGCTGGAAGCCCGCTCGGTCCACCCCGGCCGCACGGCCTACCACCACCTGCTCGCCCTCGCCCACACCCACGGCATCCCCCGCGCCCGGGTGGAGCACGTTCTCGGCCTCACCGGCCTGACCGACGTCGCGCACCGCCGCGTCAAGGGCTTCTCCCTCGGCATGGGGCAGCGCCTGGGCATCGCCGCCGCCCTCCTCGGCGACCCGGCCACGCTCATCCTCGACGAGCCGGTCAACGGCCTCGACCCGGAGGGCGTCCTGTGGATCCGCAACCTGCTCAAGTCCCTCGCCGCGGACGGCCGTACGGTCCTCGTCTCCTCCCACCTGATGAGCGAGATGGCCCTCACCGCCGAGCACCTCGTCATCATCGGCCGCGGCCGGCTCCTCGCCGACACCACGGTCACCGACTTCGTCCGCGACTCCGGCGCGGGCACCACCAAGGTCGTCACCCCGGAGGCCACCGCCCTCGCAGACCTCCTGACCGCCCCCGGCGTCGACATCACCACCGACACCCCCGGAACCCTCCACATCCGCGGCACGGACGCCCAGCACATCGGCCGCACCGCAGCCGCCCACGGCATCCCCCTCCACGAACTGACCCCGGGCGCCGCCTCCCTGGAGGAGGCCTTCATGGACCTCACCCGCGACGCGCTGGAGTACCCGGCGACCCTCGAAGGAGCAGCGGCATGACCACGGCGACCCTCCCCTACCGCGTGACCCCCGTCCGCGTCCTGCGCTCCGAATGGCACAAGCTCTGGACCCTGCGCTCCACCTGGATCACCCTCGCCGTCACGAGCCTCCTGACCGCAGCGATGGGCGCGGGCCTCGGCGCCGCCTACGACGGTTCCGGCGAAGGCGGCATGGACCCCGTCATGTTCGCCCTGCTCGGCACCCAGTTCGCCACGATCAACCTCGGCGTACTGGGCATCCTGGCCACCGCCGGCGAGTACTCCACCGGCCAGATCCGCGCCACGATGACCGCGGTCCCCCGCCGCCTGCCTGTCCTGTGGTCCAAGGCCGCCGTCCTGGCCGCGGTCGTCCTCCCCCTCACCCTGGCGACGAACCTCCTCACCTTCCCCCTGGCCCAGTCCTTCCTCAACGGCACCGACCTCTCCGCCTCCCTCGGCGACCCGGGCGTCCTGCGCGCCCTCGCGGGCAACGCGGCCGGCCTCACCCTCCTCGCCGTTCTCGCCCTCGGCATCGGCGCCCTGCTCCGCTCGGTCCCCATGGCCATCGGCGCCTTCATCGGCCTCGTGATGATCCTCCCGGAGGTCCTGGCCATGCTCCCGTACGCCTTCGTCGACGACGCCGTCCGCCACTTCCCCGGCAAGGCCCTGGAAGCCCTCACCACGGCCCAGCCCCAGCCCGGAGCCGCCTCCCCCGGTGCCTCCCTGCTGGCCATGCTCCTGTGGACGGCGACCGTGCTCACGGTGGCCGCGGTGGTCCTGCGCCGCAAAGACGTATGACGCCCGGCGGCGGATCCCGCACGATGGACCCCGTGACGGAAGACCGGGCGCCGGAGCCCCTCACCGAATACGCCCAGCGCCTCACCCACAAGGTGCGCGCCTTCGACCGACGCCACCCGCTGCTGTGGGACCTCCACTTCACCGGCTTCTGGGTCACCGCCGCCCTGATCGACTACGCGGGCGGCGGCTGGCGCTACAACGCCCATCACCTCGACGTCCCCGGCTGGCTCCTCCTGGCCCTGAGCCTCGGCCTGTCGGCCCCGCTCCTGTGGCGCCGCACCCATCCCGGTACGGTCCTGGCCGCCATGGCGCCCTTCGCCTTCGTCAACGCCTGGACCGGCGCCGCACTCCAGGCAGCCCTGCTCCAACTGGTCCTCGTCTACCACCTGGCCCTGCGCCGCCCGCTGCGCAACCTGTGGTGGGCGACGGCCCTGGTGATCGCCCCGGTCCTCGTGTCGGCCCTCCGCCACGGCGAGGGCACCTGGGACCAGCAGATCGGCTCACACCTGATGTCCATCACCGTGGCCGTCCTCATCGGTGCCACGGTCCGCACCCGCCGCGACTACACCGAGGCCCTGGAGGACCGCGCCCGCCGGCTGGAGACCGAACGCGACCAGCAGGCCCAGCTCGCCGCCGCCGCCGAACGCGCCCGCATCGCCCGCGAGATGCACGACATCATCGGCCACAACCTCTCCGTCATCACCGGCCTCGCCGACGGCGGCCGGTACGCGGCCGCCAAGTCCCCCGAGCGCGCGGCCCAGGCCCTCGACGCCATCGCCACCACCAGCCGCCAGGCCCTCACCGAACTCCGCCGCCTCCTCGACGTCCTGCGCGAGGAAGAGCGGCAACAGGCCGACCTGGCCCCCCAGCCGGGCCTCGCCGACCTCGACCGGCTCCTCGACGGCGTACGCTCCGCCGGCCTCCCCGTCAGCACCACCACCCACGGCGAACCCACCCTCCCCCCGGGCCGCCAACTCACCGTCTACCGCGTCATCCAGGAAGCCCTCACCAACACCCTCAAACACGGCGGCCCCCACGCCACCGCGGAGATAGAGCTCTCCTACGAGGAGAAGTCCGCCGTCACCGTCACGATCACCGACACCGGCAACGGCAGCCGCACCGCCGGGACCTCCCGGGACGGACGCGGTCTACCCGGAATGCGCGAGCGAACGGCCCTGTACGGCGGCACACTTGAGGCCGGCCCCCGCCCCCACCCGGAGCGGGGCTGGCGTGTCCGCCTGTCTCTTCCGGAGGAGTCCCCGCAGTGACCACGGTCCTCATCGCCGACGACCAGCCCCTTCAGCGCTTCGGCTCCCGCATGCTGCTGGAGAGCCAGGACGACATGACGGTCGTGGGCGAGGCGGCGAACGGCAGCGAGGCGGTCCGCCTGGCGGCCGAGCTCCATCCCGACGTCGTCCTCATGGACATCCGCATGCCCGGCCTCGACGGGATCGAGGCGACCCGCCGCATCACCGCCGCCGGCGACCGCACCCGCATCCTGATCGTCACCACCTTCGACCTGGACGAGTACGCCTACGCCGGACTCCGCGCAGGCGCCTCCGGCTTCCTCGTCAAGGACGCCCAGCCCGAGGAACTCCTCGCCGGCATCCGCGCGGTGGCCACGGGAGACGCGGTGGTCGCCCCCAGCCTGACCCGCCGCCTCCTGGACGCCTACGTCCATCACCTGCCGGCCGGTCCCTCGTCGGAAGCCCTGCCCCAGGACGATCCGCGTCTCGCTTCCCTGACGGACCGGGAACGCGAAATCCTCACGGTCATCGGCAAGGGCTGGACCAACACGGAGATAGCCACGCGTCTCCACCTGGCCGAGTCGACGGTGAAGACCCATGTGGGCCGTATTCTCGCCAAGACCGGATCCCGCGACCGCATTCAGGCGGTCATCCTGGCGTACGACACCAAGCTGGTCCAGTCGTCCTGAAACGCAGAAAACCCCCGCATCCGAAGATGCGGGGGTTTCCCAAAGAATTGTTCGGCGGCGTCCTACTCTCCCACAGGGTCCCCCCTGCAGTACCATCGGCGCTGTAAGGCTTAGCTTCCGGGTTCGGAATGTAACCGGGCGTTTCCCCTACGCTATAACCACCGAAACACTATGAAACTGTCGAACCATGCCACACCATACCGTGACCATGGCATGGGGCTGTTCGTGGTTTCAGAACCAACACAGTGGACGCGAGCAACTGAGGACAAGCCCTCGGCCTATTAGTACCGGTCAACTCCACACGTTACCGTGCTTCCATATCCGGCCTATCAACCCAGTCGTCTACTGGGAGCCTTACCCTCTCAAGGAGGTGGGAATACTCATCTCGAAGCAGGCTTCCCGCTTAGATGCTTTCAGCGGTTATCCCTCCCGAACGTAGCCAACCAGCCATGCCCTTGGCAGGACAACTGGCACACCAGAGGTTCGTCCGTCCCGGTCCTCTCGTACTAGGGACAGCCCTTCTCAATATTCCTACGCGCACAGCGGATAGGGACCGAACTGTCTCACGACGTTCTAAACCCAGCTCGCGTACCGCTTTAATGGGCGAACAGCCCAACCCTTGGGACCGACTCCAGCCCCAGGATGCGACGAGCCGACATCGAGGTGCCAAACCATCCCGTCGATATGGACTCTTGGGGAAGATCAGCCTGTTATCCCCGGGGTACCTTTTATCCGTTGAGCGACGGCGCTTCCACAAGCCACCGCCGGATCACTAGTCCCGACTTTCGTCCCTGCTCGACCCGTCGGTCTCACAGTCAAGCTCCCTTGTGCACTTACACTCAACACCTGATTGCCAACCAGGCTGAGGGAACCTTTGGGCGCCTCCGTTACTCTTTAGGAGGCAACCGCCCCAGTTAAACTACCCATCAGACACTGTCCCTGATCCGGATCACGGACCCAGGTTAGACATCCAGCACGACCAGACTGGTATTTCAACGACGACTCCCCCTGAACTGGCGTCCAGAGTTCACAGTCTCCCAGCTATCCTACACAAGCCGAACCGAACACCAATATCAAACTGTAGTAAAGGTCCCGGGGTCTTTCCGTCCTGCTGCGCGAAACGAGCATCTTTACTCGTAGTGCAATTTCACCGGGCCTATGGTTGAGACAGTCGAGAAGTCGTTACGCCATTCGTGCAGGTCGGAACTTACCCGACAAGGAATTTCGCTACCTTAGGATGGTTATAGTTACCACCGCCGTTTACTGGCGCTTAAGTTCTCAGCTTCGCCCAGACGAATCTGAGCTAACCGGTCCCCTTAACGTTCCAGCACCGGGCAGGCGTCAGTCCGTATACATCGCCTTACGGCTTCGCACGGACCTGTGTTTTTAGTAAACAGTCGCTTCTCGCTGGTCTCTGCGGCCACCCCCAGCTCACCGTGTAAAACGGATCACCAGACGTGGCCCCCCTTCTCCCGAAGTTACGGGGGCATTTTGCCGAGTTCCTTAACCATAGTTCACCCGAACGCCTCGGTATTCTCTACCTGACCACCTGAGTCGGTTTAGGGTACGGGCCGCCATGAAACTCGCTAGAGGCTTTTCTCGACAGCATAGGATCATCCACTTCACCACAATCGGCTCGGCATCAGGTCTCAGCCTCATGTGATCCGGATTTACCTGGATCACGGCCTACACCCTTACCCCGGGACAACCACCGCCCGGGATGGACTACCTTCCTGCGTCACCCCATCACTCACCTACTAACCGCTTGGTTCAGCGGCTCCACCACTCCCCTTTGCCCGAAGGCTCCAGGGCGGCTTCACGGCCTTAGCATCACGATGCTCGATGTTTGACGCTTCACAGCGGGTACCGGAATATCAACCGGTTATCCATCGACTACGCCTGTCGGCCTCGCCTTAGGTCCCGACTTACCCTGGGCAGATCAGCTTGACCCAGGAACCCTTAGTCAATCGGCGCACACGTTTCTCACGTGTGTATCGCTACTCATGCCTGCATTCTCACTCGTGAACCGTCCACAACTACCTTCCGGTGCTGCTTCACCCGGCACACGACGCTCCCCTACCCATCCACACAGGCGTTGGCCCTATTGTGTGAATGACACGACTTCGGCGGTACGCTTGAGCCCCGCTACATTGTCGGCGCGGAATCACTAGACCAGTGAGCTATTACGCACTCTTTCAAGGGTGGCTGCTTCTAAGCCAACCTCCTGGTTGTCTCTGCGACTCCACATCCTTTCCCACTTAGCGTACGCTTAGGGGCCTTAGTCGATGCTCTGGGCTGTTTCCCTCTCGACCATGGAGCTTATCCCCCACAGTCTCACTGCCGCGCTCTCACTTACCGGCATTCGGAGTTTGGCTAAGGTCAGTAACCCGGTAGGGCCCATCGCCTATCCAGTGCTCTACCTCCGGCAAGAAACACACGACGCTGCACCTAAATGCATTTCGGGGAGAACCAGCTATCACGGAGTTTGATTGGCCTTTCACCCCTAACCACAGGTCATCCCCCAGGTTTTCAACCCTGGTGGGTTCGGTCCTCCACGAAGTCTTACCTCCGCTTCAACCTGCCCATGGCTAGATCACTCCGCTTCGGGTCTTGAGCGTGCTACTGAAACGCCCTATTCGGACTCGCTTTCGCTACGGCTTCCCCACACGGGTTAACCTCGCAACACACCGCAAACTCGCAGGCTCATTCTTCAAAAGGCACGCAGTCACGAGATGGAAGCAAGCTTCCATCCGACGCTCCCACGGCTTGTAGGCACACGGTTTCAGGTACTATTTCACTCCGCTCCCGCGGTACTTTTCACCATTCCCTCACGGTACTATCCGCTATCGGTCACCAGGGAATATTTAGGCTTAGCGGGTGGTCCCGCCAGATTCACACGGGATTTCTCGGGCCCCGTGCTACTTGGGTGTCTCTCAAACGAGCCGCTGATGTTTCGACTACGGGGGTCTTACCCTCTACGCCGGACCTTTCGCATGTCCTTCGCCTACATCAACGGTTTCTGACTCGTCCTGTTGCCGGCAGACAACAGAAGAGAGATCCCACAACCCCGCATACGCAACCCCTGCCGGGTCTCACACGTATACGGTTTAGCCTCATCCGGTTTCGCTCGCCACTACTCCCGGAATCACGGTTGTTTTCTCTTCCTGCGGGTACTGAGATGTTTCACTTCCCCGCGTTCCCTCCACACTGCCTATGTGTTCAGCAGCGGGTGACAGCCCATGACGACTGCCGGGTTTCCCCATTCGGAAACCCCCGGATCAAAGCCTGGTTGACGGCTCCCCGGGGACTATCGTGGCCTCCCACGTCCTTCATCGGTTCCTGGTGCCAAGGCATCCACCGTGCGCCCTTAAAAACTTGGCCACAGATGCTCGCGTCCACTGTGCAGTTCTCAAACAACGACCAGCCACCCATCACCCCGCCCTCACAGGCGAGTTCACTGGGGCCGGCGACTGAGGAAGTTCATTCCCTCAGACACCCAACAGCGTGCCCGGCCAAGTCCCGTCCGGAGATCGTGCGTTCCACGCTCTTGCGAGCAGTACTAGCAGCCTCCGACCCGAGGTCCTGACCGAATAGTCAACGTTCCACCCATGAGCAACCAGCATCAGACATTCGCCGATGTACTGGCCTCTGACCTCACCCCGAAGGGATCGGTAAGAAGTGCTCCTTAGAAAGGAGGTGATCCAGCCGCACCTTCCGGTACGGCTACCTTGTTACGACTTCGTCCCAATCGCCAGTCCCACCTTCGACAGCTCCCTCCCACAAGGGGTTGGGCCACCGGCTTCGGGTGTTACCGACTTTCGTGACGTGACGGGCGGTGTGTACAAGGCCCGGGAACGTATTCACCGCAGCAATGCTGATCTGCGATTACTAGCAACTCCGACTTCATGGGGTCGAGTTGCAGACCCCAATCCGAACTGAGACCGGCTTTTTGAGATTCGCTCCACCTCGCGGTATCGCAGCTCATTGTACCGGCCATTGTAGCACGTGTGCAGCCCAAGACATAAGGGGCATGATGACTTGACGTCGTCCCCACCTTCCTCCGAGTTGACCCCGGCGGTCTCCTGTGAGTCCCCATCACCCCGAAGGGCATGCTGGCAACACAGAACAAGGGTTGCGCTCGTTGCGGGACTTAACCCAACATCTCACGACACGAGCTGACGACAGCCATGCACCACCTGTACACCGACCACAAGGGGGGCACTATCTCTAATGCTTTCCGGTGTATGTCAAGCCTTGGTAAGGTTCTTCGCGTTGCGTCGAATTAAGCCACATGCTCCGCTGCTTGTGCGGGCCCCCGTCAATTCCTTTGAGTTTTAGCCTTGCGGCCGTACTCCCCAGGCGGGGAACTTAATGCGTTAGCTGCGGCACCGACGACGTGGAATGTCGCCAACACCTAGTTCCCACCGTTTACGGCGTGGACTACCAGGGTATCTAATCCTGTTCGCTCCCCACGCTTTCGCTCCTCAGCGTCAGTAATGGCCCAGAGATCCGCCTTCGCCACCGGTGTTCCTCCTGATATCTGCGCATTTCACCGCTACACCAGGAATTCCGATCTCCCCTACCACACTCTAGCTAGCCCGTATCGAATGCAGACCCGGGGTTAAGCCCCGGGCTTTCACACCCGACGTGACAAGCCGCCTACGAGCTCTTTACGCCCAATAATTCCGGACAACGCTCGCGCCCTACGTATTACCGCGGCTGCTGGCACGTAGTTAGCCGGCGCTTCTTCTGCAGGTACCGTCACTTTCGCTTCTTCCCTGCTGAAAGAGGTTTACAACCCGAAGGCCGTCATCCCTCACGCGGCGTCGCTGCATCAGGCTTTCGCCCATTGTGCAATATTCCCCACTGCTGCCTCCCGTAGGAGTCTGGGCCGTGTCTCAGTCCCAGTGTGGCCGGTCGCCCTCTCAGGCCGGCTACCCGTCGTCGCCTTGGTGAGCCATTACCTCACCAACAAGCTGATAGGCCGCGGGCTCATCCTTCACCGCCGGAGCTTTTAACCTCCACCCAGGAGGATGGAAGTGTTATCCGGTATTAGACCCCGTTTCCAGGGCTTGTCCCAGAGTGAAGGGCAGATTGCCCACGTGTTACTCACCCGTTCGCCACTAATCCCCACCGAAGTGGTTCATCGTTCGACTTGCATGTGTTAAGCACGCCGCCAGCGTTCGTCCTGAGCCAGGATCAAACTCTCCGTGAATGTTTTCCCGTAATCGGGATGAACACCACGAGAGCGGAACAGTCAGGCGGAATAGGCCCGACCGTTCACAGCGTCCTCGCTGTGTTTTCTTCAAAGGAACCTCGCCCCAGCCGTTATGGCCGGAGACGGGGTATCAACATATCTGGCGTTGACTTTTGGCACGCTGTTGAGTTCTCAAGGAACGGTCGCTTCCTTTGTACTCACCCTCTCGGGCTTTCCTCCGGGCGCTTCCCTTCGGTCTTGCGTTTCCGACTCTATCAGATCTTTCCGATCCGATTTCCTCGGTGCTTTCCAGGTTCCCGCTTCCGCGTTTCCCTTTCCGGCGGTTCCGACTCTATCAGATCCTTTCGGGCCTGATCCCCGGTCAGCGGGGGTTGTCTTTGCGGCTGTTGGGCCGTTCCGACGTCCCTAACCTTAGCGCGCCCTCTCGGTGATTCCCAAATCGAAGCCGTTCGGAGTCGATCAGATCATCGAGTCCCAATTCGAATTGAATTCGGGCACGCCGAAAACAACCCCGTGGGATGTCGAGCTGGTGGTTTGGGTGCCGCTGCTGCGGCGGAAGTGCTGTCGAAGAACCGTTACGGCTCTGCGGCAACCCGAAGAACTCTACGGATCCGGCATGTGGCTGTCAAGCGGCCCTGTCAAGATCTTTTCGGCCCGGGCGTCAGTCCAGGTCGGTGAGACGCCCGCCGGCATCCGGCTGCGCGTGCTCGACCCGGCGCAGCAGGCGCGTGAGCACTTCGCCCAGCGCCGTGCGCTCGTCGGGGGACAGGTCCTGGAGCAGGTCCTCCTCGAAGACCGACGCCAGGCGCATCGCCTCCAGCCATTTCTCTCGCCCCTCGGATGTCAGCTCCACGATGACTCGTACGCGGTTGGACTCGTCTCGCTCACGGGTCACCAGAGATTCGGCGACCATGCGGTCGATTCGGTGGGTCATCGCGGCCGGGGTGAGGCCGAGGCGCTTGGCGAGGT
Organism: Streptomyces qaidamensis; assembly: GCF_001611795.1. Lineage (NCBI taxonomy): Bacteria > Bacillati > Actinomycetota > Actinomycetes > Kitasatosporales > Streptomycetaceae > Streptomyces > Streptomyces qaidamensis. The sequence continues at coordinate 4,298,755 of NZ_CP015098.1, forward strand.
CGCTGGGGCCCAGGCGGTAGGGAGCTCCGGAGAGGACGAGGGCCTTGAGGACCTCCCACTCCGCGTTGCTGATACCGAGGGCCGAGGTCTGGCGGCCGTAGGCGACGTTCATGCGGCGGTTCAGGCGGGAGAGGGCCGAGACGATCTGCTCGACCTGAGGGTCGAGGTCCTGGAACTCGCGCTGGTACGCGGCGATCTGCTCTTCGAGGGTCGGCTCGCTGGGGCCGGCGGTGTCGCCCATGGGCGCAGTATCGCACGGTCCCTCTTTGCCTTGAAGTCCTTGGGTATGTACTCTTTAGCTTCGAACTTTAGCTTCGAAGTCTTCACTCCTAACTTGTGAGAGAGGTGAACGTGACCAGGGCGATGGGCGCAGCGATGCGCCGGATTCACGTGGGTAACGCACTCAGCGCGTTCGGGCTCGGCTTCACGGTCCCGTACCTGTACGTCTATGTGGCGCAGGTGCGAGGTCTGGGGGCCATGACGGCGGGTCTCGTACTCGCCGTCTTCGCCGTGGCCGCGCTGGTGGTGCTGCCGTTCGCCGGGCGGGCCATCGTCCGGCGGGGGCCGCTGCCGGTGTTGCTCGCCGCCCTGCTCACCGCCGCTCTGGGTGCGCTCAGTCTGGGGATCGCGAGCAGCGCGGCGGCCGTGCTGGTGTCGGCCTCCCTGCTGGGAGCGGGGCAGGCAGTGATGCAGCCGGCGCTCGCGACGATGATCGTGGACTGCTCGTCGGCAGACACGCGGTCGCGTGCCTTCGCCATGCAGTTCTTCCTGCAGAACCTCGGGCTCGGCGTCGGTGGTCTCATCGGCGGGCATCTGGTCGACACCACCAGCGCCGCCTCCTTCACTGTGCTCTTCGCGATCGAGGCGGCGATGTTCCTGCTGCTCGTCGTGGTGATGGTGACCGTGCGGATGCCGCGCGCGCCGCGGATCGAGGACGCTCCCAAGGCATTGGGCGGAGGCAGCTGGAAACAGCTGCTGGGCAACCGGGCCATGGTGCAGCTGTGCGTGCTGGGCTTCGTGCTGTTCTTCGCCTGCTACGGGCAGTTCGAGTCGGGGCTGAGTGCGTACGGGGTCGAGGCCGCCGGGATCTCGACGTCCGCGCTGGGGACCGCGCTGGCCGCCAACACTCTGGTGATCGTCATCGCGCAGTTCGCCGTGCTGCGTTTCGTGGAACGGCGCCGGCGGTCGCGGGTGATCGCCGCCGTCGGGCTGATCTGGGCCGTGGCGTGGGCCGTCGCCGGATACGCGGGGCTCGGGCACGGGAGCCAGGAGATGGCGACGGCCGCGTTCGTCTCGACGTACGCGCTGTTCGGGCTGGGTGAGGCGATGCTGTCGCCGACCGTGGCCCCGCTGGTGGCGGATCTCGCGCCGGAGGGGATGGCCGGGCAGTACAACTCCGCGTTCGCCCTGGTCAAGCAGCTTGCGCTGGCCGTCGGGCCGGCGGTGGGCGGGCCGCTGGGGGCCTCGCTGCACGCGCCGTACATCGTGGCGTTCCTGGTGTTCTCCCTGGGGATCACCGTCCTTGCCGTGCGGTTGGGGCGGCAGCTGACCGATGTGCAGGATCAGCCGTGGCTCGGGAAGAGCCGGGTCGTGGCGCGGGGTGGGGCGCCCGTTTCCGCGGACGTCTGATCCTCTGCTCGTTACGTCGTCTGGGTGCGCGGTAGCGCGAACTCGCACCAGACCGCCTTGCCGCCGCCCGGTGTGCGGCGGCAACCCCAGTTCGACGCGATCGTGGCGACGATGGCGATGCCCCGGCCCGATTCGTCGCCCGGTTCCGCACGGCGGCGTCTGGGGAGGTGGTCGTCGCCGTCGGTGACCTCGATGATCAGGCGTCTGTCCGTACGGCGCAGGCGCAGGCGCATCGGCGGGCTGCCGTGCTGGAGGGAGTTGGCGACCAGTTCGCTGGTGGCCAGGACGCCCAGGTCGTGCAGGTCGGCAGGGAAGCGCCAGCTGGTCAGGACGCCGGAAGCGAAGGCACGCGCGCGGGGGGCCGCTTCCACGCCGCCCAGGAGTTCCAGGGCGGCGTTGCGGAAGAGCTCGCTGTCCGGGCCGCTGCGCGCGGGGTGCTGGAGGACCAGGACGGCCACGTCGTCGTCGTGGTCGGGGGTCACTCCCGCGGAGCGGACCAGGCGGTCGCAGACGACCTGGGGGGTGCCGGTGGCGCCGGCCAGGGCGCGTTCCAGGGCGGCGATGCCCTCGTCCAGGTCCGCGTCGCGGCGCTCGACCAGGCCGTCCGTGTAGAGGACCGCCGTGGAGCCGGGGGCCAGTGGGATCGAGCCGGAGGTGTGCATCCAGCCGCCGGTGCCGAGCGGGGGGCCGGTGGGTTCTTCGGCGCGCAGGACCGTGCCGTTCTCGTCGCGGACGAGGATCGGGAGGTGGCCCGCCGAGGAGTAGATCAGCTTGCCCTCGTTCGGGTCGTGGATGGCGTACGCGCAGGTGGCGATCTGGTTGGCGTCGATCTCGGCCGCCAGGCCGTCCAGGAGCTGGAGGATTTCGTGCGGGGGAAGGTCGAGGCGGGCGTAGGCGCGGACCGCCGTGCGGAGCTGGCCCATGACCGCCGCGGCGCGGACGCCCCGGCCCATGACGTCGCCGATGACCAGGGCCGTGCGGCCGCCGCCCAGGGTGATGACGTCGTACCAGTCGCCGCCGACCGCGGCTTCGGTGCCGCCGGGGTGGTAGGTGGCGGCGATGCGCAGGTCGTCCGGCTGTTCGAGCTCCTGGGGGAGCAGGGAGCGCTGGAGGGTGACCGCCGTTTCGCGCTGGCGGCGTTCGCTGGCACGCAGGCGTTCGGCGGCTTCGGCGTGGTCGGTGACGTCGGTGGCGAAGACGAGGACGCCGCGGCCCTCGCTGCCGCCCTCGCCGTCGCCCTGGGCGACCGGGGTGCAGGTGAACGTGTAAGAGCGGCCGTCGGGGGCCTTGCGGGACTTGACCGTGCGCGGTTTGCCGCTGCGCTGGACCTGGTCCAGGAGGGGGAACAGGCCGAGGCCGTCCAGCTCGGGGAGGGCCTCGCGGGCGCGTTCGCCCAGGGGGCGTACGCCGAAGGCGGTCGTGTAGGCGTCGTTGACGTAGGCGATGCGGTGGTCGGGGCCGTGGACCAGGGCGACGAGGGACGGGACGCGGTCGAGGACCTCACGCACCCGCAGTTCGTCGACGGCGGGTACGGACGGCGACTCGTCGGTCAGTTGTTCGGCACGGGCGGCGGGTACGGAGCCTTCCCCCCGCCGGTCCGGGGAGGCCGTCTGCTCGGTCCGCGCTGCGGCGCGGCGCTGCGTTCCGGGGAGCCGGGCGCTCCAGCGCGTGAAGTTCACGAATCCTTGCCTCGTGTAGTGGTCGGCGGCCGGCACCGGAACCGGCCGGGGCCCCGGAGGGCCCGCACCGGGACGTGGGGTGGCACGCCCGCGGTGGTGGACCAGTCTGGCAGTGCGCGGACCGGACCGACATCCGTCAGACGCCGGGCCGGCCGGTGGAGTTCCTGGGTCCGGTCAGGACGACCCCTTCGGGTTGTGCGGGGGGTCCTGAGAAGGCTTTCCACCGGCCGCTAGTTCGAACTCCGCCCGGGGGTGTTCGAGTGAACCCAGGGAGACGATCTCCCGTTTGAACAGGCCGGCCAGGGCCCATTCGGCGAGCACGCGCGCCTTGCGGTTGAAGGTGGGCACGCGGCTGAGGTGGTAGGCGCGGTGCATGAACCAGGCGGGGTAGCCCTTGAGTCTGCGTCCGTAGACGTGGGCGACTCCCTTGTGCAGGCCCAGGGAGGCGACCGAACCGGCGTAGGCGTGTTCGTAGGTCTCCAGGGGTTCGCCGCGCAGAGAGTGCACGATGTTGTCGGCGAGGACCTTTGCCTGGCGGACGGCGTGCTGGGCGTTGGGGGCGCACGCGCGGCCCGGTTCTCCGGCCGTGACGTCGGGAACGGCGGCGGCGTCTCCCGCGGCCCACGCGTGCGTGGTGCCCTCGACCGACAGTTCCGGCGTGCAGGTGAGGCGTCCGCGGCCGTTGCGCGGCAGGTCGGTGGCGGCGAGCACCGGGTGGGGTTTCACGCCGGCCGTCCAGACGACCGTACGGGTGGGGAAGCGGGCGCCGTCGCTGAGGACGGCGACCCGGTCGGCGCAGGACTCCAGCCGGGTCTGCAGGCGGACGTCGATGTTGCGGCGGCGCAGTTCGGTGACGGTGTAGCGGCCCATCTCCTCGCCGACCTCGGGCAGGATGCGGTCCGAGGCCTCGACGAGGATCCACTTCATGTCGTCGGGCTGGACGTTGTGGTAGTAGCGCGCGGCGTAGCGGGCCATGTCCTCCAGTTCGCCGAGTGCCTCCACGCCCGCGAAGCCGCCGCCGACGAAGACGAAGGTGAGGGCGGCGTCGCGGATCGCGGGATCGCGGGTGGAGGAGGCGATGTCCATCTGCTCGATGACGTGGTTGCGCAGGCCGATGGCCTCCTCGACGGTCTTGAAGCCGATGCCGTGGTCCGCGAGGCCGGGGATCGGCAGGGTGCGCGAGACGGAGCCCGGGGCGAGGACGAGTTCGTCGTAGGGCAGCCGCTGTCCGCCCGTGCCCTCCTCGTCGGTGGCGAGGGTGGTGATGGTGGCGGTGCGTTTGGCGTGGTCGACGGCGGTGGCCTCGCCGATCAGGACCCGGCACCGGTCGAGGACGCGGCGCAGCGGCACGACGACGTGGCGGGGGGAGATGGCGCCCGCCGCGGCCTCGGGGAGGAACGGCTGATAGGTCATGTACGGGTCGGGGGTGACGACCGTGATCTCCACCTCGCCCCGGTCCAGTTCCCGTTTCAGTCTGCGCTGCAGGCGCAGGGCCGTGTACATCCCGACGTAGCCACCACCGACAACGAGAATGCGCGCACGTTCCTTCACCATCCCATGACGCACCCGACGCTTGAGTTTGTCCACAGCCTCGACGAATTGTGTGACCGGAGCGGGAGAGCGCGCGGAGTTGGCCGGAATCCGGACCTGCCGCGCATATGCGCAGGTCAGGAGGGGTGGTGCGAGGGGCGCGCGGGGGCACATTCAGGACGTATACGACCCGTACTCCGATCGGTGGGCGCTCCGTGCGGAACGTGCCCCTTCTGAATTGACTCCCTCTCAACTATGTTCGTGTGTCGACGGGGTGTAGGGGGATGTGCTCACCGGGTCCGCGACGGGCGGGCCCGCGGACCCGAGCCGTTCCCTGACCCCGGCATCGCATGGCGGGGAGTGTCTCCGGGGGGAGACGTCATTACCGGGGGAATTTTTATGCATGTTCAGGACTCTCATTGGTCGCCGGCGTCCGCGGTCGCGGCGGGTGGCATGACGATGAGCGCGGCGGGCAACGGACGCGACGTATCGCGGACGACGCCGCTGCGCGTGGATGCACAGCGCAATCTGGAGCACGTGCTGCGGGCGGCGCGCGAGGTCTTCGGCGAGCTGGGGTACGGCGCGCCGATGGAGGACGTGGCGCGGCGCGCGCGGGTCGGTGTGGGCACGGTGTACCGGCGGTTCCCGAGCAAGGACGTCCTGGTGCGGCGGATAGCCGAGGAGGAGACCTCCCGGCTGACCGACCAGGCGCGTGCGGCGCTCGGGCAGGAGGACGAGCCGTGGTCGGCGCTGTCGCGCTTCCTGCGGACGTCGGTGGCCTCCGGCGCCGGGCGGCTGCTGCCGCCGCAGGTGCTGCGGGTCTCGGTCGAGGACGGCGCCGGAGGCCCGCGCGTGCCGCAGCAGCGGACCCAGCCGGGCGGGACGGAGCTGCGGCTGGTGCCGGACCAGCCGGTCGCGGTCGCCGCGGTACCGGCGGTCGCGAGCGAGGACGACGCCGGGACATCGGCGCTGCTGGAGGTCGTGGGCCAGCTCGTGGACCGGGCGCGTGCGGCCGGTGAGCTGCGGGCGGACGTGTCGGTGTCGGACGTACTGCTGGTGATCGCCACGGCCGCGCCCTCACTGCCGGACGCCGCACAGCAGGCGGCCGCGTCGGCCCGGCTGCTGGACATCCTGCTGGAGGGGCTGCGCTCGCGGCCGGCGTGAGCCGCCCCTCAGGGCCATGAGGGGCGGGCCCTGAGGCAAGAGGGAAGCCTTCCCTGAATGAGTGACGGCCAGCACTGCCGTGCGGTAAGTCCCCACGGATGAGTGATGGTCCGAACTCCGGCGGTCTGACCAAATGCCAACATGGCACGCTGACCCGGTGGTCTGGACGGGTTGGGCGGCTGGCGGGGGCTTTCCGCGATGAGTGTTGACGGTCGGGACGAGTCGAGCGGCAGTGGGAGCGGCGACGCCTCGGCCGGCGACGAGGTCCCGCCGCAGGTGCCGAGCCAGGGCGGACGCGCGAGCGTGCCGCCCGGCGGGCACCCCGTGGACGGCTCGGTCCCGGCCCAGCGCGACCGGCGCGAGGACGGCGTCCTGCCGCCACCGCGCGAACTGCCGCTGTCCGACGCCGACCTCATCGACCGGATGCGCTCGGGCGACGACACGGCGTACGAGGAGCTGTACCGGCGCCATGCGCAAGCCGTGCGCCGGTACGCCCGCACCTGCTGCCGTGACGCCCACACCGCGGACGACCTGACCGCCGAGGTCTTCGCCCGCATGCTCCAGGCGGTACGCGGCGGCGCGGGCCCGACGCACGCCGTGCGCGCCTACCTGCTCACCTCCGTCCGGCGCGTGGCCGCCTCCTGGACGAGGTCGGCGCGGCGCGAGCAGCTCGTCGACGACTTCGCGGTGTTCGCCGCCCAGTCCGCACGCGGGCCCGACGTGTCCGACGACGACACGCTCGAACTGGGCGCGGACGTACGGGCGATGCACCACGCCGAACAGTCCATGGCCATGCGGGCCTTCCGGTCGCTGCCGGAGCGCTGGCAGGCCGTGCTGTGGCACACCGAGATCGAGGACGAGTCGCCCAGCGAGGTCGCCACGCTGTTCGGGCTGGACGCCAACGGCACCCGCGTGCTCGCCAGCCGGGCCCGCGAGGGCCTCAGACAGGCCTACCTCCAGGCCCACGTCAGCGCCACGCTCACCGGCGACGAGGAGTGCGCGCGCTATGCCGACCAGTTCGGCACCTACGCTCGCGGGCGGCTGCGCACCCGGGCCGAGCGGGGGCTGCGCAAGCACCTGGACGAGTGCGCGAAATGCCGACGGGCGGCCCTGCAGATCGAGGAAGTGGCCGGCGGCATCCCGGCCGTCGTGCCGGTCGCGGTCATCGGCTGGTTCGGGACCGCCGGGTACGCGAAGGCGGCCGGGCTCATCGCCGGGGGCGCGGGAGCAGCCGGTGCGGCGGGAGCGGCCGCGGCGACGGGTGGCTCGGCCGGCGGGGCGTCCGCGGGGGGCGGCGGTTCGGCCGGCGGGGCGACAGCGGGGGGCGGCGGTTCGGCCGGCGGGGGGGGTGCGGCGGCCTCCGAGGGGGTCGGCGCGCCGGTGAAGGCCGGTATCGCGGCCGGCGTGGTCGCCGTGGGTGCGGTGGCGGCGGTGGTGATGGCACTGGCCGGCAACGAGAAGCCGAAGGCGGAGGCCAAGGGCATCCCCTCATCCCCTCCTCCGCCGTCGTCGGTGGTGCGCCCGGGCGAGCCCACGCCCTCGCCGTCCTCCTCACGGCCCGGGCCGGGGCCCCGACCGCCGGGGATCATGCCCGCGCGCGCCCACACACCAGCGCCGGCACCGAGTTCCAGGACCAGCCCGAGTCCAGAACCGGACCCGGACCCGGACCCGGTCCCCACGCCGACCCGGGCACCCGCTTCACCGCCCGAGTCCCCGAGGCCGACACCGCCACCGGCTCCCACACCGACACCCACTCCCCCACCGCCTGCGCCCGCCCCGGCCGTCTACCAGTGGAGCGAGCTGTCGTACGACATCGACGGCGACGGCACGAAACCCGAGATGCGGATCGGTTCCAGCAGCTGGGTCTGGAAGCGGTCCGGCCTCTCGGTCGGGGCCCAGCGGTACGCGCACGGCGTCACCGTGCACGGCCGTTCGTCCGTCACCATCGACCTCAACCGCTCCTGTTCGTCGTACGACGCGCTCGTGGGGGTGGACGACATGACGCTGCGGCTCGGCAAGGTGTACTTCTCCGTCTACGCCGACGGGGTCCGGCTGTGGCGGTCGTCGCTGGTCGAGGGCGGTGACCCGGCCGTGCCCGTCCATGTGAACCTCGCCGGCCGCAGCACGGTCCGGCTGGTGGTGGAACCGCGCAGCGCCCTGGACAACCTGATGCCGGTGGACTGGGCGGAGTCCAGGTTCACCTGCGGCCGACCGCGCGGGTAGGGCGGCTCACACGTATGCGCTGCGCGCCTCGTCCAGCTCGCGCAGGACGTCGTCCGCGGTGAGCGCCGCGCCCCGAGCGCGCTCCGCCTCGCACCGGACCCTCCCCAGGGCGGCGCGGACGGCGGCCTCGGCCCGCTCCACCGGGGCGCGCTCGGGCAGGGAGCGCGGGCGGCCGGACCGCCAGTGGTCGGCGGTGCCGAGCAGCCGGGCCGCTCGCGGGAAGTCGCCGAGGTCGGCCAGCAGCCCCGCCGCGCCGTCCACCACCGTGGCCCGGACCACGTCCGAGCACCGCTTGGCCACAGCCTGGCGCAGGGCTCCGGTCGCCATGGGCAGAGCGGACCGCGGACCGGACTCCCGAGCCGTGATCGCGGCGTCGAGCAGGAGCAGCATCACCATGAACTGGGGCGGCGGAGTGCCGGTGCCGGTGTTCGCCCGGGCCTCCTCGCACCACGCGCGCGCCCGGTCGGTGTGCCCCTCCTCGAACGCCATCTGGGTGCGCATCAGCAGGATGTACGCCTTGGAGTCCCGCACGCCGTACCGTTCGGCGGCGGCCGTGGCCTCGTCCAGCAACGTCAGCGCGGCCGCCCGGTCTCCTCGGCGGTAGGCGATCTCGGCGAGCCGGGCGATGAGGAACGGCGACTCGGCGTAGGCGCCCACCTCGTAGGCGAGCCGCAGCGCCTCCTCGTACTCACCCTTGGCATCCTCGAAGCGGCTGCGCGCCATGTCGGCCTCACCCGCCGCGCTGCACACCTGGGCGCGCAGCCAGCGGTCACCCGCGCGGCGGCTGAGGACCCGCAGCTCCGCCAGGTCGTCGTCGACGCCTTCCAGGCCGCCGGGTCCGTCGACGACCGTGTGCGCACGGAACATCAGCGCGACGGAGACTTCCCAGTCGCCGCCGTACGCACGGCAGTTGACCACGGCGGCGTCCAGCACGGTCCGCACCTCGCTCTGGTCGCCCAGGAAGGAGGAGAGGATCGGGCAGACGAGCCCCGGGATACGGGCCGCGTGCGGGCCGCCTCCGCCGTAGTGGGCCCACACCCGCTCCATGTACGGCAGCCGCTCGGCGACGAACGGCTCCATGGGCGCGACTTCGGTCATGAAGAACAGATGCAGCAGACGCACGTCCATCCGCAGGGCGTGCAGCGGATGCCCCGCCTCCCCGTCAGGCGCGGCGAGGAAGTGGTCGATGTGCCCGGGCGGCTCCGGCTCCCCGCCGGACGCCACACCGCCCCCGACATCCAGGGCCACGCCCAGCCGCAGGGTCCGATCGAGCCACTCCATGCCCTCGTGGCGGTAGTTGCGCAGCCACCAGAACCAGCCCATGGCCAGGGCGAGGGCGGCGGCCTCGGCCTCCTCCCCGGCGGCGAGGGCCCGGTCGAGGGCCGCGCGGATGTTGTCGAGCTCGGCCTCCAGGCGGGAGATCCATGGCAGTTGACCGGCGGAGCGCAGCAGCGGTTCGGCCCGCTCGGCGAGCGCACGCGCCCACGCGCGGTGCCGCAGCTCGGCGGTGGCACGCACCCGCGGGGCGTCGGCGGCGCGCTCGACGGCGTACTCGTGGATGGTCTCCAGCATCCGGTAGCGCATGCCGCAGGAGCCGCCGTCCGCGCCGGCGGCCGCCACGACGAGGGACTTGTCGACGAGCGCCCCGGTCAGTTCGGCGGCGGGCCCGGAGCACACCGCCTCGGCCGCCGCGAGGTCCCAGCCGCCCGCGAACACGGACACCTCGCGCAGCATCGTCCGCTCGGCGTCGTCGAGCAGGTCCCACGACCAGTCGACGACGGCACGCAGGGTCTGCTGGCGGGGCAGGACCGTACGACTCCCGGAGGTGAGGAGGCGGAAGCGGTCGTCCAGGCGGTCGGCGATCTGCCGGGGAGTGAGCATCCGGAGCCGGGCCGCCGCCAGTTCGATGGCGAGCGGCAGCCCGTCCAGCCGCCGGCAGATCTCCGCCACCGCCTGCTCGTCGCGGAGCACGGCGTCCGCGTCGGGACGGACGGCGGAGGCGCGCTCCGCGAACAGTCGGCGGGCGTGATCCGGCCGCAGGGGCTCGACCGGGCGCACCGACTCGCCCGGCACGCCCAGGGGTTCACGGCTGGTGGCCAGGATCGTGAGCCCCGGGCAGCGGGTCAGCAGGGTCTCGGCGAGGTGGGCGGCGGCGCCGATGACGTGCTCGCAGTTGTCAAGGATCAGAAGGAGGCTGCGCGGCGCGCAGAACTCGACGAGCAGGGCGACGGGGTCGTCCTGCACGGCCGTGAGCTCGCTGGTCATCAGCACCGTCTCGCGCAGACCGAGCGCACTGACCACCGCTCCCGGCACCGCCTCCGGCCGGTCGAGCGGGGCGAGCTCGGCCAGCCGTGCCTGCGGGAGCCCGGCGGCGGCTTCCTCGGCGAGACGGGTCTTGCCAGAGCCGCCCGGTCCGGTGAGGGTGACGAGTCGGGCCCTGTGCACCTCGGAACGGATGGCGTCGATCTCGGGTTCCCGGCCGACGAAAGAGGTCAGCCGCGGGCGGATGGTCCCGGGTCGCAGGCGTTCGCGCGCCGGCGGAGCGGGCGACGGCTCGCGTTCTGCCGTCCTCGTGGAGTCGAGCATCTCGGCGTGGAGGGCGCGCAGTCGGGGCCCGGGGTCGGTGCCGAGGCCTTCGGCCAGGGCGCGGCGGGCGGTTTCGTACGCGGCGAGGGCGTCGGCGTCCCGGCCCGTGTCGCGCAGGGCGCGGATGAGGAGGGCGTGCAGCGGCTCGTCGTACGGGTGTACGGCGGTCAGTTCGCGCAGTTCCGGTACGACGTCCCGCCCGCGGCCGAGCCCTATCCGGGCCTCTGCCCTGGCCCGGATCGCCTCCAGCCGCCTCGCCTCCGGACGGGTGGCGGCGGAGCGGTCGGGGAGGTCGGCGAGGGCGGGGCCGTACCAGAGGGCGAGGGCGGCGTCGAGGTGCTGTTCCGCGAGGGCGGGGTCGTGGCCGGCGAGGGCGTCGGTGCCCTGCTGGACGAGCCGTTCGAAGACGTGGAGGTCGATGTCGTCCTCGCCGGCCGCGAGCCGGTAGCCACCGGTCCCGGAGGTGACGGCGTCCTTGCCGAGGGCTCTGCGGAGCCGGCCGACGAGGGCCTGGAGCGCGGCGGGGGCGTCCTGGGGCGGGTCCTGCGCCCAGACCTCGTCGATCAGGGTCTGGGGGGTGGTGACGCGGGAGGGGCGCAGGGCGAGGGCGGTGAGCAGTGCGCGGAGCCGGGGGCCGCCGAGGGGTACGACTGTTCCGTGCTCGTCCTCTGCCGTGGTGACGCCCAGGATTCTGTACCGCACGGGGTCATTGTCGCCGGGGGTGAGGGTGAGGGGCGGGGGTTTTCGGGGCGGGGCGTTGCTCGGGGGGCGCTGGGGGGGGCTCGGCGTTTTCGCTGCGGCGGGGCGTTTCGCAACCCGGCAGCGCGGGGTGCCGCTGCGCCCACCCTCCCCCAAGCTCTCGGCTTCGCTCGGGCAGGGGGGACCCTCATCGCCCCTGGCGGCACGCATGCCCGCAGTCAGGGCGGCACGCATGCCCGCGGCGACGGCCGCCGGACGGTGCAAGGGGACGTGTCGGGGGGGGTGTCCGCCCGCAGCGGTCGGCGCGTCAACGGGGAGCCGGTCGGCGTCCGACCCGATCGCGCCGTTCCGAGGACGGACCCACCCGGCGCGGCCCCGACCCCAACCCGGCGGAAGGCGAAGCGGGCAGGCGGGCAGGGGCGCGCAGGCGCTACACCCGCCGCCCCCCGCCGGCCCCCGCCCCCAACGCTCCTCGCTGCGGCGCGATCCCCGCCGGTACCGCCCGCTGCCTCGCCGGTGTCCCCGTCCAGCACGTGCCGCGGCGGGACAGCAGGCGGCGCAGCCACAGCTCCAGGGCGACCAGGTCCGCGAGGCCGTCCAGGGGCAGCGGCTCGCCCGCCGCCGCGCCGCGCAGCGCCTTGCGCACCACACGGGCCTCGACCAGGCCCGCCTCCGCCAGCAGCGGGGTGTCGAACAGGGCGACCAGGGAGTCCGCCGCCACCCGCAGCCCCGTACGCTCCGCGGCCGCCTCCGTCGCCTGGGTCGGGGCACCCCAGCCGGTCGGCAGCTCCCGGACCCCGGCTCCTTCCAGCACCGTCCGCAGGATCGCCGCCCGCGCACCCGGCCGCACCCGCAGCGCCTCGGGCAGCGCCCGGGCCGCGCGGACCACCTGGTTGTCGAGGAACGGCGCGTGCAGCCGCTGGAAGCGCACCTCCGCGGCCTGCTCCAGCACCCGCAGGTCCGCCGCATGACGCGCCAGCGCCGCACGCGCGCGGAAGTCACCCGGCCGCTGCCCCGGCCCCACCAGCTCCGACCGGTGCGTCGACGCCTGAAGGCGAACCGATACTTCAGCGAGCGCCTCACCGGTCAGCCAGCGCGCCGCCGGCCCGGGTCTGCCCCAGCTCAGCGCGGCGAGCGAGGCATCCAGCGCGCCGCCGGGCGCGTCGAGGCCGTCGTCGGAGCGGGGGTCGAGCAGACGCTCGGCGAGGGACTCGACCCCCGACCGGTACGGCGTCCGGGACAACCGCCGCGCCGCCGCGTACACGCGCGCGGGCACCAGTACCGACCCGTCGGCCTTGGTCAGGGCGGCGACCGGCCGTACGAGATGACGCCGTCGGCGGTCCATCAGCAGGTCGGCGAGGCGCGCGGGGTGGGCGTCCAGGACCTGGCGCGCGCCGTAGCCCGTGAAGTGGTCCGCGCTGCCCGCCGCCAGCCGGGCCCGGTGCCGCGCCGCGGACACCAGGCACGGCCCGGGTTCGTCGGTCAGCGGCCCGTCCAGGTCGGCGTACGGAAGGGTCTCCTCGCCGCCCGCCACGACGACGTGGTGCAGCCGCGGGTTCGCCGCCAGCGCGCCCGCCCGCTCCAGCTCGGCCTCCCGCCCGGCGACGGCGAGGTCGTTGAACGTGACGGCGAGCAGCCGCTCGCCCGCGCCCGTGCCGTGCCCCAGCACCGTGCCCGGCATCCCGGGCAGGCCCGCGGCCAGCAGTGCCAGGGCCCCGGAGGCCGGCCCGCCGGACAGGTCCGCGCCGATCCCCGGCACCGGCATCCCGCGCGCTGCCCGCCGCTCGGCGGGACCCATGCCGGGCACCGGACCCGGGTCTATGTCCGCCCCGGGGACGTGCCGCGGCGCGGACAGACGCGTCCGTACGGCCTCCACGAGCGCGTCGCGCACCGCGTCGACCGCGCTGTCGGGATCGGCCGGAGGCGCCGCCACGGCCAGCGAGGCGACCGGCTCGTACCCGGCGATCTCGCGCGCCCCGGCGCGCAGGATGAGGGCATGCCCGGGCGGAATGCGTTTCACGCCGTCGTACGGCGTGGAGTCGTGCAGCGCGGCGGGCACGTCCGGGGCGGCCAGCAGCGCGGCGAGGTGCCCGAAGTCCAGGTTGGCCTCGATGAGGTCGGCCAGCGGCAGCGCGGCGGTCGCGTACGCCGTGCCGCCGGCCCAGGGCGTGTGGAACACCGGCCGCGCGCCCGCGAGATCGCCGCAGACGGTGATCCGCCTGCCGACCTGCACGATCGCGGTGTAGCTGCCCGGCCAGGCGGTCAGATGCCGAAGTGCCCCGCCGCGCGCGGCGAACAGCGCGACGCGCAGCTGCTCGTCGGTGGCGCCGCAGATGCCGAGGACGGCGATCCTGGTCCGGTCGTCGGCCTTCACGACCCGCACCTCGTCGGGGCGCCAGTCGCCGACCGCCCACAGCGGATCGGGGTCTCCCCACAGGAGTTGGGACCCCACCGGGTGCAGCGTCTCACCGTCGCTGCCGGTCGCCCCCGCCGAACCGGCAGCGACGGCTCCCGCGGCGGTGCTGCTCCACCCCACCAACCACCGCATCGCCGCCTCCACAGGCTGTGGACAACCAGTGCACCGTACGAACCGGTTCACCATGCTGCCATGAAGGAAGCGTTCCAGAGGGTGCCGACGCCGCTTGCGCTCCGCCGAATGCGCCCCGGCGGAGCCGCCCGCACCATTCCGGGACCCCGAACACCCGCACGTTCGTGACGAGTCGGATACGAACGGCAGTCGGATACGACGGCGGCCAGGACCGCGAAAAACGAAGGGGCGGCCAAGAATCAAGTCGTACCGGCGACATGTCCCTGGTACGACTGCGACGCGAATGCGCCCCCGGAACGCGCCCCAATCACGCCCGGCGCGCCCTCAACTGCCATGGTAGGAGGCTTGATACCCCACGGCCGAAGGGGTCGCTTTTCAGCCAAATCGATATCGCGCTGGCAGCCTCGAACACGCTCCGTACAGGCTCCGCGCCCTGCCACCCGGTCGCGCAGTCCGGGAGACGGAGCACGCCTCCCGGACCGTTCCGCCGCCCGCGGGGATGAAGGCGGCGGTGTCCCCCAGCCCACTGGATCCAGTACAGCGGGCCGACCCACGCAATGACCATGGAACCGCTCCCGCGATGGCCGGAGAAGAGCGCACGGACAGGCGCACGGCCACACAGTGGGAGCACGTCGCAACAGCCCGTATCTGAACCGCACTTCAGTACGGACCACAATCCCGCCAACCGGAACAATGCCCCTTAACGCTTGGGATGCGGCGAACTACGCTGGGTTTACGAATGCCGCATGGTTATGCCAGCGCGGCAGCCGTCTGTGTCGAGGGGTGGCGCATGTCCAGGGAGCAACGCGGGCCGAACGAAAAACTCGGCGCCGTTCTCGCCCTCGCGGGAATCTCCAACGCAGGCCTCGCGCGACGCGTCAACGACCTTGGCGCCCAGCGAGGACTGACACTTCGCTATGACAAGACGTCGGTGGCACGCTGGGTGTCGAAGGGCATGGTGCCGCAAGGTGCGGCTCCGCACCTCATCGCCGCCGCCATCGGCCAGAAACTCGGCCGCCCGGTGCCGCTCCACGAGATCGGCCTGGCGGACGCGGACCCCGCACCCGAAGTCGGTCTCGCCTTCCCGCGCGACGTCGGTCAGGCGGTGAGGTCCGCGACCGATCTGTACCGCCTCGACCTCGCCGGCCGCCGCGCCGGTTCCGGCGGCATCTGGCAGTCGCTGGCCGGATCGTTCGCGGTGAGCGCATACGCAACGCCCGCCTCACGATGGCTGATAACCCCGGCCGACAGTTCGGTCGCGCGTGACGTGGGCCCCGGCGAGGGCTCCGGCGCACCGCTCAAAGTCGGCCACAGCGATGTGCAGAAGCTGCGGGAGGCCGCCGAGGACGCGCGGCGCTGGGACTCCAAGTACGGCGGCGGCGACTGGCGTTCGTCCATGGTCCCCGAGTGCTTAAGGGTGGAGGCCGCCCCGCTGCTGCTCGGCTCCTACAGTGACGAGGTCGGCCGGGCCCTCTTCGGCGCCTCCGCCGAACTCACCCGGCTCGCAGGCTGGATGGCCTTCGACACGGGTCAGCAGGAAGCGGCCCAGCGCTACTACATCCAGGCCCTGCGCCTGGCCCGGGCGGCGGCGGACGTCCCCCTCGGGGGCTACGTGCTGGCCACCATGTCCCTCCAGGCCACCTACCGCGGCTTCGGTGACGAGGGCGTCGATCTCGCCCAGGCCGCCCTCGAACGCAACCGCGGCCTGGCCACGGCCCGCACCATGAGCTTCTTCCGCCTCGTGGAGGCACGCGCGCACGCCCGCGCGAACGACGCCCCGGCGGCGGGCGGCGCCCTGAAGGCGGCCGAGAGCTGGCTGGAGCGCGCCCGCCCCGGCGACAACGACCCGAGCTGGCTCGGCTTCTACTCCTACGACCGTTTCGCCGCCGACGCCGCCGAGTGCTACCGCGACCTCAAGGCACCCCGGCAGGTCCGCCGCTTCACCGAGCAGGCCCTGTCGAAGCCGACGGAGGAGTTCGTCCGCTCGCACGGCCTGCGCCTGGTCGTCTCGGCGGTCGCCGAACTGGAGTCGGGCAAACTGGACGCGGCGTGCGAGCAGGGGGTGCGGGCGGTGGAGGTCGCCGGGCGGATCTCCTCGGCCCGTACCACCGAGTACGTCAAGGACCTCCTGCACCGGCTGGAGCCGTACGGCGACGAGCCTCGGGTGGTGGAGCTCCGTGAGCGTGCACGGCCGCTGCTGATGGCTCCGGCGTAGAAAGAGCAGGTGTGCCGCCCGTCCCGCGTTTGAAGGCATTGTCAGTGGCGCAGTGCACTATCGAGGCGGGAGGTGGTGCGAGTGCGGATCACATACGACTGTGACGTGCTGGTGATCGGCGGCGGCATCGTCGGCCTGTCGACGGCGTACGCGATCACACGAGCCGCACCGGGCACACGTGTCACCGTCCTGGAGAAGGAACCGGGCCCGGCCCGCCACCAGACCGGCCGCAACAGCGGCGTCATCCACAGTGGCATCTACTACCGCCCCGGCTCCCTCAAGGCGCGCTACGCGGTGCGGGGCGCGGCGGAGATGGTCAAGTTCTGCGCCGAGTACGGCATCCCGCACGCGGTCACCGGCAAGCTGATCGTCGCCACCGACCGCGCGGAGCTGCCCCGCCTGCACGCCCTCGTACAGCGCGGCCGGGAGAACGGGATCCCGGTGCGGGAGCTGGGCGCGTCCCAGATCGCGGAGTACGAGCCGGAGGTGCGGGGCCTCGCCGCGATACACGTCGGCACGACCGGCATCTGCGACTTCGTCGCGGTCGCCCGCCAGCTGGCCCACGGCTCGGGCGCGGAGATCCGCTACGGCACCCGGGTCGTGCGCGTCGACCGCCGCCCGGAGCGAGGAGTCGCCGTGCTCACGGCCGCGGGGGACGTCGTACGCGGGCGGGTCCTCGTGAACTGCGCCGGTCTGCAGTGCGACGAGATCGCCCGGCTCACCGGGGACGACCCGGACATGCGGATCGTGCCGTTCCGGGGCGAGTACTACGAACTGGCCCGGCCGGAGCTGGTGCGCGGCCTGGTCTACCCGGTGCCCGACCCGGCGTTCCCGTTCCTCGGGGTGCATCTCACGCGGGGTATCGACGGGGGCGTCCATGTCGGGCCCAACGCGGTGCCGGCGCTGGCCCGCGAGGGCTACGGGTGGGGCACGGTCCGCCCGCGTGAGCTGGGCTCGACCCTGGCTTGGCCCGGCTCCTGGCGGATAGCCCGCCGGCACTGGCGGTACGGGGCGGGCGAGCTGCGGCGCTCCCTGTCCAAGCGGGCCTTCACGGAGGCGGTGGGGAGGCTGCTGCCCGGGGTGTCCGAGCCCGACCTCGTACCGACGGCCGCGGGGGTGCGCGCGCAGGCGGTCCTGCGGGACGGAACCCTGGTCGACGACTTCCTGATCCGCGAGGGCGCCAGAACCGTCCATGTCCTCAACGCACCGTCTCCTGCGGCTACGGCGTCCTTGCCGATCGGCCGAGAGGTGGCACGGAGGGCGTTGAGCGCGCTGTGAGGTTCGCGGGTGCTCGGCGATGCCGCTGAGGCGCGGGTGGGCCCGCAACCGGGCGGAGCGGGGTGCCGCTGCGCCCACCCTCCCCCGAGCTCTCGGCTTCGCTCGCGCAGGGGGGGGACCCCCGTCGCCCTTAGCGGCACGCATGCCCGCAGCCAGGGCAGAGCGCGCCCGCACCCGCCGACAACACCAAGCACCACCGCCGTAAAATCAGAGCACTGTGTCTGACTCCGCGAACACCCCCGAAACCCCGCACCCGCACACCCCCGGTGTCTCCGTCCGGGGCACCCGGGCCAAGGGAGAGCCGCGCTTTCCCGACGGGCCCAAGGCCGACCCCGCCGGGTCGCACTTCGAGCGGCGGATCCGGAGTTTCCAGCCGCGGCGCAGCCGGGTCACCGCAGGTCAGGCGGACGCCCTGCAGCGGCTGTGGCCCAAGTGGGGCCTCGACATCGACGGCAGCCGCACCCTCGACCTGCCCGAGCTGTTCGGCAACGACAACCCCGTCGTCCTGGAGATCGGCTTCGGCATGGGCGAGGCCACCGCCCAGATGGCCGCCGCCGACCCCGCCACGAACATCCTCGCCGTCGACGTCCACACCCCCGGCCAGGGCAATCTGCTCAGCCTCGCCGACCGCAACGGCCTGTCCAACATCCGGGTCGGCAACGGCGACGCGATCATCCTCCTGCGCGAAATGCTCGCCCCGGACTCCCTCAGCGGTCTGCGCGTCTACTTCCCCGACCCCTGGCCGAAGAAGCGGCACCACAAGCGCAGGATCATCCAGCCCGATTTCCTCACCCTGGCCGCCACCCGACTCGGGCCGGGCGCGCTGGTCCACTGCGCCACCGACTGGGAGCCGTACGCCGAGCAGATGCTCGATGTCCTCACGGCACACCCCGACTTCGAGAACACACAGGCGGACGGCGGTTTCGCGCCGCGTCCCGACTTCCGTCCGCTGACCCGTTTCGAGGGCCAGGGACTGGACAAGGGACATGTCGTGAACGACCTCCTCTTCCGTCGCGTACAGCACGTGGACCAGCCCCCCGCCGGCGCCTGACCACCCCTGGCACCTCTTCCGCCTGCGGACAGCGCCCATCCGTCGTTAGGGTCAATGCCGTGGCCACCAGCCCCCCACATCCGTCGTATGCCAGCGGTCCCGCGTACCCCAGCGGTCCCGCCGACGGCGCACCCCTCGCCGGCCCGGGCACGGCCGGCTCCCTGCGGCACGCCCACTGGTGGCAGCGCGCCTGGGTCCGCTACGGCGCGCTGAGCACGCTCCTCGCGATATCCGGCCTGGTCATCCTCGCCCTGGTCCGCGAGGAGACCGGCACGGAGGGCTTCCTGGTCGGGCTGGGGCTCGCCGTCCTGCCGGTGCCCCTGCTGATAGCCGCGTTCCGCTGGCTGGACCGGGTGGAGCCCGGCCCCTGGCGGAACCTGCTGTTCTGCTTCGCCTGGGGCGCCTGCGCGGCGGCACTGATAGCGATCGTCGCCAACAGCTTCGCGACGAGATGGATAGCGACGGCGACGGCGGACCCGTCCAGCGCGGACACCCTCGGCGCGACGGTGATAGCCCCGGTGGTCGAGGAGTCGGCCAAGGCGGCGGCCGTCCTCCTGGTCTTCCTGTTCCGGCGCCGGGACTTCACCGGCATCGTCGACGGGGTCGTGATAGCCGGTGTGACGGCGACCGGCTTCGCCTTCACGGAGAACATCCTCTACCTGGGCACGGCCTTCGGCACCGACCAGCTCACCGGCGGCACCGGCATCGCCTCCGTCACGGCGGCGACCTTCTTCGTGCGCATCGTCATGTCGCCGTTCGCGCACCCGCTGTTCACGGTCCTGTCCGGCATCGGCTTCGGCATCGCCGCGCTCTCGGCGGACCGCCGGCCCCTGCGCCGCGTCGTCTTCCCGCTCGGCGGGCTGCTGCTCGCGATGGGCATGCACGCGATGTGGAACGGCTCCTCGGCCTTCGGCGAGTACGGGTTCTTCGCCGTGTACGCGGCGTTCATGGTGCCCATCTTCGGGCTGCTGACGTGGCTGGTGATCTGGACCCGGCAGCGGGAGCTGAGGACCGTACGGGCGGAGCTGCCCGCCTACGCCGTGGCCGGCTGGCTGACCCCGGCCGAGCCGTACGCGCTGGGCTCGATGCGGGCCCGGCGGATCGCCCGCCAGTACGCCCGCCGTCACGTGGGCAGGGCCGCGGCGCGGGAGGTGGCGCGGTACGAGGCGTACGCGACGTCCCTGGCGTTCCTGCGGCACCGGGCCCGGCAGGGCCGTTCCGGGCCCGACTTCGCCGTACGGGAGGGGGAACTGCTCGGCGAACTGTGGCGGCGCCGGGAGGTGGCCCGCCCCGCGCTGGACCACGCGGCGCGGATCACCGCTCCTCCGGTGCCGGTGACGGCCCCGCCCTGGCCGGTGTACGGGGTGTACGGGTACGGCCCGCAGCCGACCCCGTACCCCGCGTACAACCCGTACCGCTCCTAGGACCTCTCGTCTGCATCAGGCCGGGTCAGGCGGGGTCACGCCGAGGCCTGGGTGAGACGCCCGATCTCGGTCTCCGAGAGCGTCAGCTCGCCGACGCCGGTCAGCGCGAGCAGCTGCTCCACCGTCCGCGCGGAGGCGATCGGCGCCGCCACGGTCGGCTGGGCGGCGAGCCAGGCCAGAGCCACCGTGGCGACGGGCACGTCGTGCGCCGCGGCGATCTCGTCGAGGGCGGCGAGCACCCGCTGCCCCCGCTCGGTCTCCAGGTGCTTGGCCGCACTCCCCGCTCGCGCGCTCTCGACCGTCGCGCCGGGCCGGTACTTGCCCGTGAGGAAGCCGGACGCGAGCGCGAAGTACGGCACGGCGGACAGGCCGGTCCGCTCGGCGAGATCCTGGAGCTCGCCCTCGTAGGTGCCGCGGGAGACCAGGTTGTAGTGGGGCTGGAGGGCCACGTACCGGGCGAGCCCCTCGCGGTCGGAGAACTCCAGGGACGCCCGCAGCCGCTCGGCGGAGATGTTGGAGGCGGCGATGTGCCGCACCTTCCCGGCCTTCACGAGGGTGTCGAGCGCGCCGATGATCTCCTCGACGGGCACGTCGGGCTGGTCGAAGTGCGTGTAGTACAGGTCGATGTAGTCGGTGCCGAGGCGCCGCAGGGAGGCGTCGGCGGCGGCCTTGATGGTGGCGGCGGA
Source organism: Streptomyces qaidamensis (assembly GCF_001611795.1). Classification (NCBI taxonomy): domain Bacteria; kingdom Bacillati; phylum Actinomycetota; class Actinomycetes; order Kitasatosporales; family Streptomycetaceae; genus Streptomyces; species Streptomyces qaidamensis. The sequence goes on from NZ_CP015098.1 coordinate 4,319,467, forward strand.
CAGGCCGCGGAACTCGGGGTGCTGGCTGACCTTCGTGGCGACGACGACGTCCGCCCGGTTGCCGCGGGACTTCAGCCACTTGCCGAGCACGGTCTCGGACTCACCGCCCCGGTTGCCCTCGACCCAGGCCGAGTAGGAGTCGGCGGTGTCGACGAAGTTGCCGCCGACGGCGGTGTAGGCGTCGAGGACGGCGAACGACTGGTCCTCGTCGGCGGTCCAGCCGAAGACGTTGCCGCCGAGGGCGAGGGGGAAGACGTCGAGGTCGGATGAGCCCAGCTTGCGAAGAGAAGTCATGCCTTGCGTAACGCCCGTACAGGAAGGCCTCATTCCACAACGGACGCAAAGGTCCCGTAAACCACACCGGAAGACCGGCGGCCCTGACGTCGGGGGGTCGTCGTCAGGGCCGCCGGTGCTTCAACGGGTGGGTAGGGCTTACGGGTTCAGTCCCTTGCCCCGCAGCCACGCCATCGGGTCGATGCCGCTCGCGGAGCCGCCGGAGTGGACCTCCAGGTGAAGGTGGGCCCCGGTGACGTTGCCGGTGGCGCCCACACGGCCGATGACCTCGCCCGTGCTGACCTTCTGGCCGACGCTGACGCCGATGGAGGACTGGTGCGCGTACCAGATCTCGGTGCCGTCATCGAGGGTGAGGACGGTCTTGTAGCCGTACGAGCCGTTCCAGCCGGCCTCGGTGATGGTGCCGCTGTGGACGGCCTTGATCGGCGTGCCCGTGGGGGCGGCGAAGTCCAGGCCCGTGTGGTAGCCGGAGGACCAGTAGGCGCCGGCCTGGCCGAAGCTGGAGGTGATGGTGTACGAGGAGGTCGGCAGCGTGAACTGCTTGGCCAGGGCGGCGAGACGCTCGGCCTCGGCCTTCTTCCTGGCCTCCTCCTCCGCCTTCTCCTTGGCTGCGGCGGCCTTGGCCTTGGCTTCCTTCTCCGCCTTGGCGACCGCGTCCTTGGCCGCCTTCTCGGCGGCGGCCGCGGCGTCCTCGGCGGCCTTGGTCTCGATCTGGTCCTGCTGGTGCTCGACCTGGGCCATGATCCGGGCGCGCAGTGCCTCGCCGGCACCGGCGCCGGAGGTGCTCTTGCCCTGCTCGGTGGCTGCCGCGGCGGTGCCGAGGCTGCTGAGCGGGGTGGCGGAGCCTTCGGGGGTGTCGTCGTCCGAGATCAGGGAACCCACCGAGGGCAGGTCCGGGACGGAGATGGACACCGGGGGCTTGCCGGTCTGGGCGCTGGCCATGCCGCCGGCACCCACGGCGGCTATGACACCGACGCCCAGGACGGTGGAGCTGCGGGCGAGGCCTCCGCCGCGCTGCTTGGTGACGCGATGCCGGCCACGGACGGGACGGATGGACTCCTCGGTGGGGTTCCACTCCTGGAACGGGCCCTCGTCGGTGCGCTGACCGCCGTAGCCGAAGGTGTCGGTGTCGCGCTTCGGCGCGAACGGGGCCTCGGGGGCAGGCCGGTTGGACGCCACGTGGGCGTACTCCTTTCCTTCCTTCTCGCCTACCGGGTTAGCTGACGGGTTCGGAGCAGGAAGGTCTCCTACGCGCGTATACCGGCCGTGCTTCCACGGTGGTATCCGCCCGATTCACCCCAAGTGGTGGTTCCCCGGTTCCCTTTCGGGATTCGGCGCGTGCGCACGGAGCCGCCTTCTGTGACGGCTGGGACGACCGCGCTGCGTTATCGAACGTTAATGGAGGCGCGAGGGGTATTCCAGCGATTCCGCTTGATCATTAACCTTTTTCGCGCGGACTTACCTGCCATGACCGGAGTAAATCGGGCGAGTTGACCGCTTCGCAAGTGACCGATGAGTTTTGACGATGCGTCAGTTACCGTGCGGAACGGGGTGGTTCACTCACCGAGCGTTATGACTACGGGGAAATAGGCCGAGGGCCGGAATCCTTTTGGATTCCGGCCCTCGGCCTTCAGTAGCGGGGACAGGATTTGAACCTGCGACCTCTGGGTTATGAGCCCAGCGAGCTACCGAGCTGCTCCACCCCGCGTCGTTGTGACTCCAGTGTACGCCATCCGCGGGACCACTCGTGCACACCCACGGATCAACCCGTGCTCAGCCCGGCAGGTGGCGGTTCGGGGCCTTGGCCCGCCCCTCGTGTTCCGGGAGAACCACGACCTCCACCCCCTGGGCCGCGAGGAGGCCGCTGCCGTCGGCGTCCGTCACGAAGGTGTCCGGCTCACGCCAGGCCGTGACGACCCGCCGTACCCCCGCGTCGAGGATCAGCCGGGCGCAGGGGGCGGGGCGTGAGGCGCGGCGGGCGCACGGCTCCAGGCTGCTGTACACGGTCGCGCCGGGCAGGCGCGGGTCGGCCGGGTCGATCTTGGCGAGGGCCGCCTCCTCGGCGTGCACGACCGGGTCACCGGCCTCTCGGGAGTGGCCGCGGGCCAGTTCCGTGCCGTCGGCGGCGACCACGACCGCGCCCACGCTGAACGCCGTGTCCGACGGCGGGCAGCGCTCGGCCAGTTCGCAGGCGAGGGCGAGCCAGTGGTGGTCGGCGGCGGCGGGGAGCCCGCCGGCACCCGGCGCGGTCGGCTCGTAGCGCATCAGGACCACGTCCTCGATCCGCCGCGTCTCCAGCAGCCGGAGCCGGCCGCCCTGGTAGCCGCCGGGGCCGAAGAGACGGGGCGCCCCGGGGTCACCCACGAAGAGCGGGGCGAGGACCAGCTGGAGTTCGTCGGCGAGGCCCTGGGTGAGGAGCTGGGTGTGGATCAGGCCGCCGCCCTCGACCATGAGTCGCCGTACGCCCCGGACGTCGTGCAGGTGCGTGAGCAGCCGCCGCCAGTCGAGGTCGGCGCCGAGCGGGACGACGTCGGTGGCGAGGCCCAGGGAGCATGCGCGTTCGGCGCCCCGGTCGGTGGTGTAGAGGAGTTTCTCGCCGCCGGTGTGCCAGAAGCGGGCGTCCGGGTCGAGGTCGCCGGAGCCGCTGACGGTGACCTTCAGGGGGTACTCCGGTTTCCCGGCGGCCCGGCGGGCGGCCCGGCGTTCTTCCGAGTTCACCAGGAGCCGCGGGTTGTCGGCGCGGATGGTGCCGGCGCCGATCAGGATGGCGTCGACGCCGGCCCGGACCTCGTCGACCCGGTCGAAGTCGGCCGGGCTCGACAGGAGCAGGCGGTCGGGTCCGGTGTCGTCCAGGTAGCCGTCGAGGGAGACGGCGGCGGACAGCAGGACGTACGGGTGAGGCATCGACGCTCCGCGGCTGGTCGGGACGGCGGGACTGGACAGGATCACCAAGGCGGGCTTGGTTCAAGTTTGAAACAAACCTACACTGGTGGCATGACGACTCGCTGGCTCACCCCCGAGGAGCAACGTGCCTGGCGCGCGTACGTCGCCGCCTCGCTGCTCCTGGAGGACGCGATCGACCGGCAGCTCCAGCAGGACGCCGGCATGCCGCACCTGTACTACTCCATCCTGTCCGTCCTGTCGGAGTCCCCGGAGCGGCGGCTGCGCATGACCGATCTCGCCGAGCGGCTGAAGATCACGCGCAGCAGGCTGACGTACGCGGTGACGCGGCTGGAGAAGGACGGCCTGCTGCGGCGCGAGGCCTGCCGGTACGACAAGCGGGGCAGCATCGCCGCGCTGACGGACGAGGGGTTCGCCGTGCTGGAACGGGCGGCGCCCGGGCATGTCGACACCGTGCGGAGCTTCCTGTTCGACCGGCTCAGCGAGGAGCAGGTGGGACAGCTGGAGGCGATCTCCGCGGCGATCGCGCAGGGGCTCCAGGAGGACGGTTCGCGGTCGGCTGCGGACGAGGTGCCGTGGCGGCGGAGGTCTTCACCGTCCTGTTCGTGACGCGCGTCACAGCGGGCCGAATTCTGATTGCTTCAAATTTAAAGCACGAGTAGGGTTCCGGACGTGGATCTGCTTCAAATCTGAAGCAGTACGGCTGTGCAGCCGAACAGGAAACGGAACCCGGAGGCCCCGCATGCCCGACACCCCCGCCGTCATCGCCACCCCGCGCTCCCGCGTCCGGGTCCCGTTGCGCTTCCACGACGGCTACGAGGCCGACGCCGAGCTCGTCACCTTCCACGGGCTGGCCGACGGCCGGGAGCACGTGGCCGTGGTCCTCGGCGAGCCCGGCCCGGTCCCGCTGGTGCGGCTGCACTCCGAGTGCCTGACCGGGGACGTGTTCGGCTCCGCCCGCTGCGACTGCGGCCCCCAGCTGCGCGAGGCGGTCGAGGCCATCGCCGAGCGCGGCGGCGTGCTGCTGTACCTCCGCCAGGAGGGCCGCGGGATCGGCCTCTACAACAAGCTGGACGCGTACGCCCTCCAGGACGAGGGGCTCGACACGTACGAGGCGAACGCGGCGCTGGGGCTGCCGGAGGACGCCCGCGACTACACGGCCGCGGCCCAGATGCTCCGGGCCCTGGGCATCGGCGAACTGGACCTGCTCTCCAACAACCCCGACAAGGCGGGTCAGTTGCGGTCCCTGGGTGTCGACGTCCGCGACCGGATCCCGACGGGCGTCTTCACCACCGCACACAACGTCCGCTACCTGCGCGCCAAGGTCCTCCAGACCCAGCACACGCTGCCGCTCGCCGCGCTGACGGAACTCAGCGCCGGCTGAGCCGCCTCCGGTCCGGCCGGGCACTGAACCGGGCTGCTTGCCCCTCGGTTCCTCGGGTACAGCCTTTGAAAGAGGGCGACCTCATCAGTACCCGGAGCTTTATGGAAGTGACCGTTTCGTGACCGATCTCGGCGGCCCCGGCGACCACCGGGCGAGGAGACCGGGCGATGGCCCGGAGGCCGTCGCATCGCAGATCACCGATGCCGTGGAGAGTCTCACGGCGCTCTGGTCGGCCGCCGCCCAGGAGGCGTCCCTGCGCCTGTCCCTGCACCAGTTGCGGGCGCTGCGCACCGTGCAGGCGGCGCCGGGTCTGAACGTGACGGCCCTGGCGGACGGACTGGACATCGGCCTCCCCACGGCCAGCCGCCTCTGCGACCGCCTCGCGGCGGCCGGCCTGCTGGAACGCGCCCCGCACCCCGACACCCGCCGCGAGGTGCAACTGTGGCTCACGCCACACGGCCGGCACGTCCTGCGCGACGTCGCCGACCGCCGCGCCCAGGCCCTGACGGCAGCGCTGGCGGCCATGCAGCCGGCCGAACGGGCGGCGCTGAGCAGGGGGTTGCGGGGCTTCCTGACGGCCCGGAACACGCTGCCGCCGGACGCCGACACGCCTGAGAACCCCTGAGCGACCGAACGGGCCCCGACCCGGGTGAGGTGCCGACCCGAGCGGAGCAGGCAGGGCACGCACCCCACGCGCAGGGGCCCTCAGGCTCCCGAGCCGTGGCGGCTCACACCACCGGCGGTCAGCACCGCCACACACGTGTCGTCCCGCGTCGGCCGGGCCGCGCTCCCCGCGTCGCGGAGCACCACCGCGGCCGCCACCGCCGGGTCGCAGCCGTGCAGTACGCCGTCGTCGGGCGGCGTCCAGCGGCTCGGCAGGCCGTCGCTGTGGAGGACCAGCAGGCTGTCCCCATGCCAGGGCACCCGCTGCACGGGTATGGACGCCGGCGCCTGCGCGCCCACGATGCCCGGGTGGGACAGCAGCGGCTTCCACGCGCCGTCGGTCCGCAGCCGGGCACCGATGTTGCCGATCCCGGCGAAGCTCAACTGCGCCTCCCGCAGATCGAGTTGGGCCACTGCCACGGCCGCGCCCCGGGTGGGGCGCAGGGCCCGGCCCAGACTCCGCAGGATCTCGGCGGGCGGCAGCTCGGCCAGGCCCCGCAGCTCCTGCACCGCTGCCGTGGAGGCCTCGGCCGCCTTCGCCCCGTGCCCGAGCCCGTCGGCGAGCAGCAGGGTCAGCCGGTCCCCGCCGCGCACCCGGCCCCAGGCGTCCCCGGACTGCTCGGCCCGGCCGAGGGGGACGTTGACACCCCCGGCGCGCGGGCCCGGCGGGGGCGGCCCCTGGTTGCGGACGGCGGGCTCGTGGCCGATCCGGGCCATCACGACGGTGCCCCGGCCCGGCGCGCTGTGCAGATCGAAGTCGTTCGCTATGCGCCGGCACGTGCCGAGTCCGGCGCCGAGCGAGGCGGCGACGGTCGTGGTGTAGCCGTCGCGCATCGCCGCGGCGACGTCCGGGATGCCGGGGCCGTGGTCGAGCGAGACGAGCTGCACGGCCGCCCGGCGGCCGTCGTCATACGCACGCTCGACGATGTTGATCAGCACCCGCCCGCCGTCCGCGTGCCGCAGCAGGTTGGTCGCCAGCTCCGTCGCCACGAGCGCGGCGGTCGCCGTGCGGCCGGGCGGCAGACCGGCGCAGGCGCTGGCCTCCTCGGTCGCCACCCGTACGTCCCGCACCCGGGTCGAGTCGTCCACCGGCACGTCCCAGACCCTGCTCATCACGGCACCGTCCGGGAGGGCGGTACGACGGTGGCCCAGGCGGTGACGGTGACGGTCGTCCCCTCACCGGGCCGGCTGTCCACCTCGAACTCCTGCACCAGCCGCTTGGCCCCGCTCAGACCGAGACCGAGCCCGCCGCCGCTGGTGTAGCCGTCGGTCAGCGCCTGGTCCAGGTCCCGGATGCCGGGCCCGGTGTCGACGAAGGCCAGCCGCAGCCCGCGCGACTGCCCGGCGTCCAGCGGGGTGATCTGCACATGGCCGCCCCCGCCGTGCACGAGGGTATTGCGGGCCAGCTCGCTCGCCGCGGTCACGAGCTTGGTCTGCTGCACCAGCCCGAAGCCGAGTTCGGCGGCTGCCTGCCGGACCTGCTGGCGCACCCACGCCAGATCGGCGTCCGAGCCGATGGGCAGGCTGGCCGGGCCGGCATGGCGGGAAGTCTGCATCATGGACTCCCCTCGCCCCGGCGCGTGGTCACGCCGAGCTGCTCCATGGCACGTTCGACGTCCAGGGCCGTCCGCAGGCCGGGCAGGGTGAGCCCCAGCTCGACCAGCGTGATCGCCACGGCCGGGCGCATCCCGGCCAGTACCGTACGGGCCGCCAGCAGCTTGGCTCCGGCGGCGATCTCGGCGAGGACCCGGCCCAGGAACGAGTCGACGATCTCCACGCCGGAGATGTCGATCACGACGCCGCTCACCCTGGTGTGCGAGATCCGGGCCGTGATGTCCTGCTGGAGCTGTTCGGCCATCCCGTCGTGCAGCTCCCCCTGGAGGGTCACCAGCAGGACGTCGCCCAGTTGGAGGACCGGCACGGTGAAGCCGTGTCCGACCGCGGGCCCGTGTCCCGCGAGACCGGTCACCGCGTGCCCGCGTCCGCCGCCGCGCCGGCCGCCGCCCTCAGCGGTGCGATCTCGACCCCCTGCTGGCTGAGCGCGTAGGCGAGCGCGTCCTCCAGGCTGGAGCGGGTGAGCACCGTGCCGAGGTCGATGCCCAGGTGGACGATGGTCTGCGCGATCGCGGGCCGGATGCCGGAGACGATGCACTCGGCGCCCATCAGCCGCGCCGCCGCCACGGTCTTCATCAGGTGCTGGGCGACCAGCGAGTCGACCGTCGGCACGCCGGTGATGTCGAGGATGGCGTACCGGGCGCGCTCGGCGACGATCGCGTCCAGCAGGCTCTCCATGACCACCTGGCTGCGCGCGCTGTCCAGCGTGCCGATCAGCGGCACGGCGACGGTGCTCTCCCACAGCTTGATCACCGGGGTGGCCACCTCGTGCAGCTGCTCGCGCTGCCGGGCGATCAGCTCCTCGCCCGCGCTGACCGTCGTCTCCATCACGACCAGGCGCAGCGTGCCCATCAGCACCGTCAGCGCCACTACGGCCTCCTGGGCCTCGGGGGCGTAAGGCTCCGGGAACTCGGCGCGCAGCAGCTCGGTCACCGGCTCGCGCAGCGCGGCCACTTCGCTGGCGACTCCGTCCGGGTCGGTGCCCGTCCGCGCGCGGGAGGCCGCCATGCGCCCCAACTGGTCGCGCACGGACTCGAATCCGGACGCCCGGATGTCGTCCAGCCGCCCCGAAGCCGCCACGGCCGCCAGCGCCGCTGTCACGGCCCTGCCCGCCTCCACGGCCTCGTCGCGTGAGACGGTGAAGACGGTGCGGAACAGCGCCGCGTCCGCCCAGCGCTGGGCGATCTGCTCCCGGCGCCGTTCCAGAAAGGCGCTCACCCGGTGAGAGGCCGGCTCTTGTTCCGCGTTCTCTTCCGACACCGACATATGCATCGCTCCCTTGCACGGGCCGGACCGAGGTCGCGCGACGGCGCCTCAGCCGTTACTTGCCGTATGACAAACATTAGTGCCGGCGTTCGGCACCACCAAACAACTGCCCACCGGCGCCCCCCGCCTGCGTCTTCCCCGGCCCCTTACCGGCCACGCCAGTCCAGACACACCACGAGCGCGTCGTCGTCCGGGGTGGATCCGCCGCGGTGCCCTGTCAGTTCGCGCAGGATCGCCCGGGGCACCTCGGCGGCCGGCAGCAGCCGGGTCGACTGGATCGCCCGGGCCAGGGCGGCGTCCCCGTAGGCCTCCCCGCCGGGGGAGGCGACGTCGTAGACCCCGTCGCTGACGAAGACCAGCCGGTCGCCCGGCTCGACCAGGAACTCCTGGATCACGTAGTCGGTCTCCTCGAACATGCCGAGCGGCAGCTGCGCGTCGAAGGGCACCCGCTCCACCGCGCCCCGGCGCAGCCGCAGCATCTGCGGTGACCCGGCGTCCACCGCCCGGGCCCGCCCGGTGGCCAGGTCGAAGTCGAGCATGAGCACGGAGAGGTAGCAGCGGCCCCGGTAGTGGGCGTACACCGCCTGGTCGGCCAGGGCCGCCTGGTCGTCGATGGACAGCCCGGCCCGGCGCGCGTTGCGCAGGGCGTTGATCGCCAGGTTCGTCAGCAGGGAGGCCTCGATGCCCTCGCCCATGCCGTTGGTGACGTAGAGGCTGAGCCGGTCGGCCGAGGCGGACCAGTCGAAGTTGTCGCCGAAGATCGCGTACGCCGGTTCCAGCTGTGCGCCCAGCTCGTACTCGGGGCGGGTGCAGGAGCGGCCAGGCAGCATCTGCCACTGCATCTCGGCGGCCAGCGTGAGCCGGTCCCGGCGGCGCGCCTGGAGGTACAGGTCGGTATCGCGCTCGGCCACGACGACCTCGTGCCCCAGCACCTCGGCGATCTCGGCCAGCTCGCCCAGGCAGCCCTCGGCGTGCTCCGCGCTCGGCAGGGTGACGGTCAGCACGCCGAGCCGGTCGCCCCGCACGGTGACGGGCAGATGCGCTCGTACGTGATCACCCGAGGGGATCTCCACATACGGCTCCTGGGCGCCGAAGGCCCGGCCCGCCGGGCTGTTGTGCACGGACACCGGTTGGAGGGTCTGCGGCAGCACGGACACCGGCTGAAGCACCGTCAGTCCGTAGTCGGCCAGGAAAAGCTCGACGGAGTCCGCCGCGTACTGATCGGTCAGTACACGACGGACCGCGTCCAGCAGGTGATGGGGCGCCGCCGTGCGCAGGGCGCGCTCGGCGGCCACGAATCTGTTCGTGATCGTGGTCACGGTGGTCTTTCACCATCCTCGGTGGGACGCCGACGCGTCCTCGGAAACGGTCCTTGTCTACGGGCGGGAAGCGGGTCCCGGGCGGTTCACGACACGCCTAGTACGCTGACGGCCATCCCGGTGCCTGCGAGAGTGTGACTGTGACTTCCCTCCGACCCCGCCCTGAGCCCGCTGAGGTCGCCCGTGTGACCTCCACGGCTGCGGAGTTGCTGGAGGTCCTCTGGGGCCGGGCCTCGACCGCGCCGGCCTCCGCGTCCCAGCTGCGGGTGCTGCTGATGCTCGAACACCATGAGGGCATCAACCTGCGGACGCTCGCCGACTCCCTCGCCTCCACACCGCCCTCGACCAGCCGGCTGTGCGACCGGCTGCAGGCGGCCGGGTTCGTCGAGCGGGAGGTGAGTCCGGCCGACCGGCGCGAGGTCCGCCTGCACCTCAGCGGCCCGGGCCGCGCCTTCCTGGCCGACCTGCGCACGCGCCGGGAGGACGCGCTGCGCGCGGTGCTCGACCAGATGCCCGCGGCGAAGCGGGTCGCGCTGCTGCAGGGGCTGGAGGCGTTCTGCGACGCAGCGGCGGCCCAGATACACGACGACTCCGAAGACTCCCGCTCGTCCGGCACCCGGACTGCCTGAATTACGCGCCGCCCCGCACGGAGTCTTTCCTTCTGGTCTCTTCCCCGAGCACGTTCGGCACGCCTAGGCTGTTGCCCTCCACCTATAGTTGTCAAACGACAACTGTCCGCTCCGCGAACCCCTCGGCCTTCTCTCCCGCACTCCACCGCCCGCCCTCCCCGCTCGTACCGTCGCAGTACCGGTCCGAGTACCCCGACACCGCCTCGACCTGCGCCGACTGTGGTCTACATCTCGCCGGGGCATATGCGGGGCATGACCGGGGCGAGCGCGGGTAACGGCGCTGGAGGTGGCCTGTCGGGGGATCGGAGCGGGCCGGAACGAGAGGGAGGGCCCGTGACGGCGACCATGCGCATCGGCACGACGACGGATTCCGCCATCTGCACCGGTGAGGAACTGCCGCAGATCGCCGAACCCCAGAAGCTCGCCCCGCAGGACGCACGCGGGCTGACCGGACAGTTCCTCGACCGGCTCGCCGTCCTTGAAGAGGGCACGCCCGAATACCAGTACGCCCGCAACACGCTCATCGAGATGAACATGTCGCTGGTGCGCTTCGCGGCCCGCCGCTTCCGCACCAGCGGGCAGTCGATGGAGGACATCGTCCAGGTCGGCGTCATCGGGCTGATCAAGGCCATCGACCGCTTCGAGGTCTCCCGCGAGGTGCAGTTCACCAGCTTCGCGGTGCCGTACATCATCGGCGAGATCAAGCGGTTCTTCCGCGACACGTCCTGGGCCGTGCACGTGCCGCGCCGCCTGCAGGAGGCCCGCACGGAACTCGCCAAGGCCACCGAGGAACTGGCCTCCCGCCTCGGCCGCGCCCCGAAGGTGGCCGAACTGGCCGCCCTGATGAACCTGTCGGAGGAGGAGGTCGTCGAGGCCCAGATCGCCGCCAACGGCTACCTGTCCTCCTCCCTCGACGCCACGGTCACCGGCGACCCGGACGAGAGCGACACGACACTCTCGGAGTTCATCGGCGAGGAGGACCCGGCCCTCGAACTCGTCGAGGACTTCCACGCCCTGGCCCCCCTCGTCGCCGAACTCGACGAACGCCAGCGCCTCATCCTCCACCTGCGCTTCGTGGAGGAGCTGACCCAGGCGGAGATCGGCGCCCGGCTCGGCATCTCCCAGATGCACGTCTCCCGCCTGATCTCGCGCACGGTGGCACGTCTGCGGTCGGGAATGCTGACCACGAGCTGACACGCCCCCAGAAACGGCGAGAGCCCCGGTCCGGAACGATCCGGACCGGGGCTCTTCTGTAGGCCCTGTGGGACTCGAACCCACAACCAATGGATTAAAAGTCCTGGTCGGGATATGGGGGCGAGTCCGACTGCCCCTTCGGAGTCCGGAACCATCAAGGTCAGAGCACACTCACGTGACACTCGGTCCGCGCCGCATCGGCTCGTGCCACTCCATCCGCTCACGCACGAAGCTTCGTGGGCAAGGCGTGCATATCCCCTTGGGAGTCCGTCAGATATAGCCAGTCATTGGTACAGGCTGGGGCCCCTTGGCGGTCAGCGCTCAGAAGCACCTCGTAAGAGCGGAGCTTTCGGCCGACGGGGAGTTTCCAAGCTGTCAACGTCGCCGCACGATCAGCAGTGAAGAGAGTGTCGCCTACCGCAAACGGCCGGGTGAGAACACGCCCTTTGGTCTTCCGTTCCCATAGCTGGGCACCACTCTTTGCATCGAGGGCGACAAGCCGGTTGTCCACGTCACCGAACACCACCAATCCGCTCACCGCAGCCGGAGCGACAGCGAGGTTGGCTGCTGCATCGAACCGCCACAGCGGTTCACCGTTGGTCGGGTCGACGGCCACAATCCTCTGGCGAGAGAGATCGACCTGTTGGACCAAGTAGATGCCGGAGTCGGTGACAGTCCATTCTCCGGAAAGCGGCCTTTCGGGCCGGTAAGACCAGTTTGGTTGGCCTGTGACTTCCAGGACTGCCTGGACGCGCTTCTCCGCAGGGTCCGTAGTGTCACCCAGAGGCCGGGACTCCTCAGTCATGACGATCACACTGCCTGCGGCCACTTCAGGAGGACAGCCGACGGCTGGTTGCCCCAACTTTTGTGACCAGCGAACGCCATCGGACCGGACATCGATCGAGTGCAGGGAGCCGTCCGGGCTCGTTGCGTACAGAGTGTCTACGGAGACGCTTAGAAGGCCGTCACAGACTTGCAGCCGGGCAGACCGACGAGGTTTCCCCGTTCGCAGATCGACGCTCCGCAGCAAGCTGCCCGGGCCCGGGAAGTAGGCAGTGCCACTGTGGAAGACGGCGCTGCCGGGGTAGTTCGTCTGAATCAGCGGGTACCGGCGGCGGGACTCGGCGTCGAACACGTGCAGGCTGTACTTTTCGTGCACTACCAAGATGCCGTCGGATAGGACCGGCTGACGAGCGGAGCCGGAAGCGGCCGAGACCCGCCAGGGCACTTCAGCTCGACGGGTCGGGGACGGGCCGGCAGTCCGACGGCTCTGCGTCTTCTTGGTGGTACGCGAAGACCGCTGCCGACGCTTCTTCTTCACCCTGGCCAGCGCTATGTCGTACTGCATCTCGCCACCCATCCGCGGCGTCTGTTCGACCCCCTCCAGGTGGAGCCGCTCAGAGGTGTACTTGAACAATTCCTGAAGGGTGACAAGACCATCGCCATTGAGATCGGCGTCACCGCTGCGCAAGCCTTCGACGATCGCTGAGGTGAAGCGCGAGAGTGCAGGCGCCTCCGCGTCGGAGTGATCCCCTTCCCAGGCTCGCTGCAGCCGGGTGCCAGCAGTGACGATGACACGGCCGTGGCCAGCCAGTACCTCCTCGAAGCCTGCCGATTCGCTCCCCTTGGCGCCAGGAATGAACAATCCGCTGTAACAGCAATCCACCACAACAACAACGCTGCGGGCACGGCACTCATCCATCATGTCGTGGACGAAACTCGCGGAGATCGCCGAGTGCGCGGGGCGCTCCGGATCGGTGTTCCGAACGGCGAAGTAAAGCTTGTCGCTGCGATTCCTGACCCCGTGGCACGAGAAGTACAGCAGACAGACGTCATCCCGTCGCGCGGTGAGAAAGAACTCCTCGATCGATCGCTCCAGCATGGGCCGGTCGACGTCGACCAGTTGTTGGACCTCGAACTGGCCAATCTCTGGATCGCGCAGGACCTCGGTCAATCCAGCGCAGTCCGCCTCCGGAGACAGCAGCTTGGAGAGTTCCGGGTGGTCGTAAGTTCCCGTGCCGATGAGCAGGGCCCTGCGGTAGCCTTCGCCCAATGCCTGGGCGGTCACGAGGTCGAGGGCTGCGGTTGCACAGTGCCCGTCTCATCTTCGTCGGGCGCCCCGCCACGGGCCAGGAAAGCGTCGATCAGCCGTTCCCGCTCAACATCCGAAGAGTCACTCAATTCGATCGTGCGGCCGTCCAGTTCCACCTTGATGCCACGAACTGGACGGTTCTGCAGCCAAATCTCGGCAAGCTTGAGGACCTGACGCAGGACGAAAGGGGCGGCGGTGACAACAACCGCTCCGGCAGCGATCAGTTCACCACTCTTCGCCCCTGCCCCGACATCACTGGGGCAACGCGCCAACTGTACGTCTGTCACGTCCAGTTCGAGGAGAGAGCGACGCAGTTGGCTGCTCAAGCTGAGGAGTTCGTCGTCATCGGTGTCTGAAAGCCCTATCAACTCCAGCCGTACGGTCTTACTCATTTCCCACGCCCCGTGATCTCTGCTTTGTGTCCAGAGCACCTTACTGGCAGTGACCGTGCAGCGGTGGGTTCTCCAGCGAATCGCCCCTCTACGCATGGCTTCGCGCTGGCCGCCTACCGTCTTGGCCGTTGATGAGTCGAGGACGTCGACGGCACGGTCGGCGCCGTCACGCTCCGCACCGCCACGGCCAACATCACCAACGGGATCACCATCCGCATCACCGCAGCCTGGATCAGCGAGAACTGACAGGAGCACCGGCATGCCTCTCGGCACCCCGCAGGGCCCGGAACGGAGCCAGGGGAAGGTCACCGCGAACAGTACGACCCTGCCGGCGGCGACAGAGTCACCTTCGACGTGACGGTGTCCACCGCCACCCCGGGCACGGACGACATGGCCCGCATCGTCCAGAAGTTCGTCGACCTCGTCGATGTCTCCCCGGACTTCCAGGTGACCATCGCGACCCGCACCTACTCCCACGTGGAACGTGCCCACCGCGTAGCTGCTGCCCGCCTCTTCGCCTCGCGTCGCCCGGCTGGGGCCTTTCTCATGCCTGGAGGCCGCATGGCCTGGGGCCGCGGCGCCACCCGGATGGCGCGACGGCCGGAGTCGAACGCGCAGGCGGCCATCCGGCCGACGCAGTCCATCGTGCACTCGCTGGCCGCGCCATGGGCGGCAAAGCGCACCTTCGAGCACTGACGCGACTCCACCAACCGGCACGCCAGCGGGACGAGCGCCGTGTCCATCGGGACCGACAAGCAGGTCGAGCAGGCGCTTCGCTGTCCACTCACTCGTGAGTAGAGAAGAATAGGAGTATCTTTTGGTACCAGAGAGGGTGTGAGCATGAGGATCACAGAGGAAGCCCCCAGTCGGACAAACCGGACGACAGCACCGTTGAAAGTCGATGCGGCCATAGACGAGCTGATCGCGGACGGCGCCCACTTTCTGGGGATGACGAAGAAGGACCTGGTCGCGGAGGCCGTCCGAACCTACTTGGAGATCCGCCGTGAGGAGGTTCGGGCCAACATGCTGGAGAAGATGCGCAAGCTTGACGGATCCGTGGAATCGAGCGTCTCGCTGCTCACCGGACTGTCACCGGAGCGGATCAAGGAACTCGGCGGAGTAGGCGAGGACGACTGATCCGTGCGGCCCGCTCGACCCACCCTCCGCGCACTCCGCGAGGACTTGAAACTACCGCTTCCGTCAGCCCGGGAACCGCTCGATGAACTGGATCATCCGATCCTGGCCAAAGCCCGGGAACACTTCGCCGACGACGAGGCAGGACATGAGCGGATCCGCTCAGTCGATGATGAGGTGCTCTTCAAAGTCAAGGTCCGACGCTGGCGCGGAGCGGTCTGGACCGACGAGGATCTGCCCTGGCTTATCGCTGCCGGGCAACGCGAGGACGGGTCATCAGACGACTTCTACTCAGCCCTGGAGACGACCGCGAGGGCTGCACGAGCCCGCTACAACGCCGACAACCGCCAGCCCCTGAGCACCACAACGTACGTCGGGCATCTCCTCCCTGACCAGAACGACCGTGATCGCTACCAACTCGAAGCCGGTGCCCGGCTTGTCCGCCATCTCGCTGCCACTGTCCGGGAGCTGGCTCGTGGATCACTGCACGACGGGCATGAACACGCCGCCGACCTTCCCAGTTTTCGCCTCGGCATCCTCGTACGCGCCGACGACGGCCATGAGACCTATGTTGCGATGCGCATCACCGGCTCCGTACCCGACGATCTCATCGCGGTCATCCTGCGCCATGTCCCCGGCTGCGATCCCACCGTCTGGTACCCCGAGTACGCCCTCCCCAGCCGCCCCCTTCTTCCCGCCGAGCAAGCCTGGTCGACCCTCATGGATCCGAAGGCCGCGGCTGAACTCCTGAACGAGGAATGAGCCGGGATCCCCACCCCAACGCCGCCGCAGGGCCGATGACTACCGGAAACAAGGAACGCGCTCATGCCGGGTCATGACAACTCGTCCCGGACAGTGACTGTCCCCACGTGCGACCACGGGCCCGTCACCGTCTGGGAACCCGACTGGTGTGCGGAAGCGAGCAAGAGCATCAGCCCGGCGGCTACCGCGTCGACATCACGCACGCGAGCCCTGACTACGAATTCACAGTCTCAACGAGCCGCGGCACGCCGGTGGTTCTGCGCGCGTGCTTCGAACAGCGCCCCTTCACCGAGCGCCCACCCGGTCATGTCCCCTTCGTGAACGTCGAGATGGATGGCGACTGGCATCCGCATAGTTCCGACGACTTGCGCCGCCTCTCGGACACCCTCACGGCACACGCGGATCGGCTCCGGGAACTTGCCGACCGCCTCGACGGTCTCACCAACGCCTTCGATGCCACAAAGGGGGCACGCCTGCGGCGGCGAACCCTGAGAAAGGAGGCGGCGGCTGAACAAGCCACGCTGCCCGCCGGCACACCCGCTCACGCAGACGGACTCCACACATGGCGTGGCCCCGGCCAGGAGGACTGGTCGGGGCCACGAAACCGCTGGTCAGAACCGCAGAGCGGCCCTGGCCTCGGTAGGCCCTGTGGGACTCGAACCCACAACCAATGGATTAAAAGTCCACTGCTCTGCCAATTGAGCTAAGGGCCCAGGCGATGTCGCCCCCACGAGCATAGCCGGACGACGCCGAGACTCCGATCGGGTATCGGGGTCCCGGCCCTGCCGGAGGGACGAACTGGGCCGATGAGGGGCAAGAACCGGCCCGTCCGGGCGTGTCCCCGCGCCCCCGCACAGCCCGCGCCGCAACGACGGAGCGCCGTGGCCCGCCCGTTGGGCGGAGCACGGCGCTCCTCATGCGCTGATGTCAGCCGTTGCGCTTCCAGCGCGGCTTGTCCTCGCGGCGCTGGAACGAACCGCCACCGCGGTGGTCGTCACGACGGCCGGACGGACGGTCGTGACCGGAGGAGCGGAAGCCGGGGCGGTCGCCCTGACGGTCACGGTTGAAGGGGCGGTCGCTGCCACGGTGCCCACCGCGCTCGTCCCGGCGCTCGAAGGAGCGGCCCGGACGGTCGTCCCGGCGGAAACCGCCACCACGGTTGTCGTCACGACGCTCGAAGCCACGACCACCACGGTCGTCACGACGCTCGAACGAACGGCCCCCACGGTCATCACGACGCTCGTCCCGGCGGAAGCCGCCACCACGGTTGTCGTCACGACGCTCGAAGCCACGACCACCACGGTCGTCACGACGCTCGAACGAACGGCCCCCACGGTCATCACGACGCTCGTCCCGGCGGAAACCGCCACCACGGTTGTCGTCACGACGCTCGAAGCCACGACCACCACGGTCGTCACGACGCTCGAACGAACGGCCCCCACGGTCATCACGACGCTCGTCCCGGCGGAAACCGCCACCACGGTTGTCGTCACGACGCTCGAAGCCACGACCACCACGGTCGTCACGGTCCCCCCGGTCGACGTCCTGCGCCGCCGGCTGCTCGGGCACGGACACCTCGGCCGCCGCGGCCACCACCGCCGCCTGGGCCTCGGCCACCGCGGCCTCGGGGTCCTCACCCTGCTCGCGGGCGATCCGGGCGATCAGGCGGTCGGCCTCCTCGCGCAGCTCGTTCGCACGCCGCTGCGCACGCTCCAGCTCCTTGGTGAGCTGGGCGACCTCACGCTCGGCCTGCTGCGCGGCGTTGCCCACGGACTCGGCCTGCACCTCGGTCATCGACCGGGCGCCGGTGATCTCGGCGACCTCCGGGTCGAAGGTGCCGGCGCCCTGGATGATGTGGCGCGAGGCGTCGACGCCCGCGTCCTCCATCAGCCGGAAGATCTGACGCCGCTGGTGCGGCAGGGACAGCGACACGACCGTGCCGGAACGGCCCGCACGCGCGGTACGGCCGGACCGGTGCAGGTAGTCCTTGTGGTCCCCGGCCGGGTCCACGTTCAGCACCAGGTCGATGCCGTCGACGTGGATACCGCGGGCGGCGACGTCGGTCGCGACCAGCGCGTTGACGTAACCCTTCTTGAAGTCCTCCAGCACCCGCGTCCGCGCACCCTGCGTCATACCGCCGTGCAGCGCGTCGGCCTTCACACCGGAGTCGCACAGCTGCTCGGCGATACGGTCGGCGCCCAGCTGGGTGCGGACGAAGATGATCGTGCGGCCCTTGCGGGAAGCGATCGCGGCGGTGACCGGCGCCTTGTCCTTGGGCTTCACGATGAGGATGTGGTGCGACATGGTCGTGACGTTGCCCTGGGCGCTGTCGACCTCGTGCGTGACCGGGTTGCTCAGGTAACGCTTGACCAGGGTGGAGATCTCGTTCTCCATCGTGGCCGAGAACAGCATGCGCTGGCCACCGGCCGGAACCTGGTCGAGCAGTTCGGTGACCTCGGGAAGGAAGCCCAGGTCGGACATCTGGTCGGCCTCGTCGAGGACGGCGACCTCGACGTTCTCCAGGGAGCAGGCGCCACGGTTGATGATGTCGCGCAGCCGGCCCGGGGTGGCGACGAGGACGTCGACGCCGCGCTCCAGGGCGTAGATCTGGTTGCCCATCGACGTACCGCCGCAGACGACCTTCATCTTCAGGCCGACGACGTCGCCGTACGGCTGGAGGGCGTCCGCGACCTGCATCGCGAGCTCACGGGTCGGGGTGAGGATGACCGCGCGCGGCTTGTGCTTCTCGGTGCGGCCGCCGGCGAGACGCGCCAGGGTCGGCAGACCGAACGACAGGGTCTTGCCGGAGCCGGTGCGGCCACGGCCGAGGATGTCCTTGCCGGCCAGGGCGTCCGGGATGGTCGCGGCCTGGATCGGGAAGGGGGTGGTCACGCCGTTCTGCGCGAGCTTGCGCACGACGCCTTCGGGAAGACCGAGGTCCGCGAAAGTGGCCTCGGGGGCGTCCTCGGTTGCCTCGTTCTCGGGCACGACGACGTGATCAGTACTGGCGATGGACATGCGAATGCGAAACCTTCCGGAGTCTCAGTCGGCACGCGCCCGTCAACTCCGTGATTCGCGATTCGCAATACGACCGCCTCAATGCGGTCCACCACGGCAAGGGAGAGTACGCGCCACACGGCGCGCTCTGCGGTGGCGCCGGGCAAGATGGGATCAAACGATCTGCCACCATACGCACTCCGGGCCCCTCAAGGCAAACCGGACTGTGCAGACGGCAGTGGGCAGCCGTCCGACGACCGGACAGCCTCCCGAGGGCTCCAACCACCCTCCGGCCGGGATTGTTCCCGCCCCAGGAGGAAAACTTCCGGCACACCCCCGCCCCCTCACGCCGGTGCCCCCGCTTCCGGCGCCGGCTCCCGCTGGGCGAGCTGCGGCCCCGGCGGCTCGTGCGCCGACGACGACGGCTCCGGCGTCGGCTCCGGAGACGTGGTCGGCTCCTGCTGCGTCGGCGTGGGCTCCGGTTCGGCCGTCCGGGTGGGCGTCGGTGGAGCCGGCGGCTTCACCGTGGGCCGCGGAGGCTTCCCCGGCTTGTCATGCCCCGACACCGTCGGGCTCGCGTCAGCGCTCGGCGACGCCTCGGGGGACGCCGACGCCCCCGCCCCGCCCCCCTTGCCCTTCTTGTCCTTCTCGCCCTTGCCGCGCCTCCGCTCCCCCTCGGCACCGGCCGCGCCGAACCCCGCGCCACCGCCCGACACCGCCGGCCCGCCGTCGGGCGCCTCGCCGCCCCGCTGCCCGGCGGAGTGCGACGGCTTGACGCTCCCACCCGCGTCGTCGCCGACGCTCATGCAGCCGGCGGCAGCGGCGACCGCCACGACCGTGGCGGCCAGTCGGACGGGTACGTACAAGGGGCGCACGGGGCCACCTCCGGAAAGGGTGATGGAGTCAACACCTCCAACTCCCGCCGCCCACAAGAGGACACGCGCCCCGTATTCACAACCCGGTCAGCCGTAGCCCAAGGCGTGAAGACGCTCGTCGTCGATGCCGAAGTGGTGCGCGATCTCGTGCACCACCGTGATCTCCGTCTCCGCGACGACGTCCTCCCGCGACTCGCACATCCGCAGCGTCGGATTCCGGTAGACGGTGATCCGGTCCGGCAGCACACCGGCGTACCACTCACCCCGGTCGGTCAGCGGAGTCCCCTCGTACA
Organism: Streptomyces qaidamensis; assembly: GCF_001611795.1. Classification (NCBI taxonomy): domain Bacteria; kingdom Bacillati; phylum Actinomycetota; class Actinomycetes; order Kitasatosporales; family Streptomycetaceae; genus Streptomyces; species Streptomyces qaidamensis. The sequence goes on from NZ_CP015098.1 coordinate 4,339,276, forward strand.
GTCCGAGCAACTCCGGATCGTCCGCCGGCGGCTCGTCCTCGACGAACACCGCGACGTTGTCCATCAATCGGGTCAACTCCGGCGGGATCCGGTCGAGCGCCTCGGCGACCAGTTCCTCGAACTCCTCACGCGTCATCTCCAGCACAGGCCCATTGTCGGCCACACCCCCGCCGTACGAGAGCCTCCCGGCGCCGCATATCCGGCCGCGCACTTGGGCATACGGGACCAATGGCCCGCGTCCCCGCCGCAGTCCTGAGTGTCCTGAAACCCATCCGCAACGCCCCGGGCGCCCTGGCCCGCCGCTACCGCTCCCGCCAGGCGCCCACCACGATCGAGCTCGTGACGCAGCCGCACCCGTGGACCCGCGCGGTGGGACTCGTCGTCGTCGTCCTCCTCGGCGCCTGGCTGGGCCTGCTGGTCGTGGGCAACGTCCGGGCCCCGGTCGGCCCCATGAACACCACCATGACCCTGCGCCCGTCCTTCACCGGCGGCACGAAGATCAACATCTCACCGCTGGGCGCCCTGGAACTCAACAGCCACATCGCCCCCTTCCGCCTGGACGTCAACGTCGACCAGCTCGACCCCGACCGCTCCCAGGCCCTCGTCGACCACCCCGAACGCCTCTCCGGCCTCCAGGACGAGGTCACCGAGGACGTCGGCCGCGGCGCCCTCGACCTGGCCGCGCGCTCCGGCGTCGCGGTCGTCGTCGGCGCCACCGCCCTGGGCCTCGCGGTCTACCGCCGCCCCCGACGCGCGATGGCCGCCGGCGGCCTGGCCCTCACCCTGCTCGCCGCCTCGGGCGGCACCGCGTACGCCACCTGGCGCCCCGACTCCGTCCTGGAACCCAAGTTCTCCGGCCTGCTCACCTCGGCCCCCTCCCTGGTCGGCAACGCACGCAGCATCGTCACGGAATTCGACGTCTACCAGAAGGAGTTGGCCCGCCTGGTCACCAACGTGACCAAGCTCTACGACGCCACCTCGACGCTCCCCGCCTACGCGCCCGACCCCTCCACCATCCGGGTCCTGCACGTCTCCGACATCCATCTCAACCCGGCGAGCTGGAAGATCATCGCCTCGCTCGTGAAGCAGTACAAGGTGGACGTGATCGTCGACTCGGGCGACACGATGGACCACGGCACGGCCGCCGAGAACGGCTTCCTGGACCCCATCGAGGACCTCGGGGCCCCCTACGTCTGGGTCCGCGGCAACCACGACTCCATGATCACCCAGCGCTACATGCAGGGCCTGAAGAACGTCCACGTCCTCGACGAAGGCAAGGCCAAAACAATCAAGGGCCTGCGCTTCGCCGGCATCGGCGACCCGCAGTTCACCCCCGACCGCTCCCGGCAGATCGGCGCCCGGCAGTCCCAGGAACTGGCCGGCGCCCGCCTGGCCACCGCCCTGCGCGACCAGGACGCGGCCGGCACCCCGGTGGACGTCGCCATCGCCCACGAGCCGGCCGCCGCCCGCGGGGTCGACGGCGAGGTCCCCCTCGTCCTGGCCGGCCACCTCCACCACGACGAGATGGAGATCCTGAAGTACGGCACCCGGCTCCGCATCGAGGGCTCCACGGGCGGCAGCGGCCTGCGCGCCATCGAGGGCAAGCACCCCGACCCCATCGAGGCGTCGATCCTCTACTTCGACCGGGACACCCGTCACCTCCAGGCCTGGGACGAGATCGAACTCGGCGGCCTCGGCCTCACGACGGCCGAGGTCAGCCGCCACCTCCCGAAGGAGAACCAGCCCGGCGCGACACCCTCCCCGAGCACCCCCACGGCGGCCACCCCGTCACCCTCCCCCTAAACCGTTTTGGCGATAGCTCCCGCCATCCCATATGCTTCTCACGTCCCCGACGCGCTGAGAAGCGCCCAGGCGGGCCGATAGCCCTCATCGTCTAGCGGCCTAGGACGCCGCCCTTTCAAGGCGGTAGCACGGGTTCGAATCCCGTTGGGGGCACGCACCACCCTGTGCGACACTGTCGTACGAAGCTTGGTCCTGTGGAGCAGTTTGGAGTGCTCGCCACCCTGTCAAGGTGGAGGCCGCGGGTTCAAATCCCGTCAGGACCGCTGAGGTTTCACGTGAAACCTCGTGGCTGGGTAGCTCAGTTGGTACGAGCGATCGCCTGAAAAGCGATAGGTCGCCGGTTCGACCCCGGCCCCAGCCACAGCAGCCCTCGCCAGGGCTTGAGCCCCTCCCCGATGCATTCGGGGAGGGGCTCTTTCGTGTCGCCGCCAACCGGCAACCAACGCCCGGACCAGTGATCTCGAAGGATCAGAGTCGGGGGAGCCGATCAGGGCCGGTACGCGTCACGACAAAAGCGTTAGCCATCAAATTCGGCGGGATGAGATCCTGGATCCCGTATGTCTACGCACCCCGCCCCCGCCCTCGGCGCCCTCGCCCCCCGTCTGACCGAGCTGTCCCTGCGCGATGCGCACCGGCTCGGGCGCAGGCTCGAAGGCGCGCGCAAGATCCGTAAGCCGGAGGCGCGGGCCGCCGTGCTCGCCGAGATCGAGGCGGAGGTCGGCAAGGCCGAGGAACGGATGGCCGGGCGGCGTGCCCTCGTGCCCGAGGTCTCGTACCCCGAGCAGCTGCCGGTCAGCCAGAAGAAGGACGCGATCGCCGACGCCATCCGCGACCACCAGGTCGTGATCGTCGCCGGTGAGACGGGGTCCGGCAAGACGACGCAGATCCCCAAGATCTGCCTGGAGCTCGGACGTGGCGTACGCGGCATGATCGGGCACACGCAGCCGCGCAGGATCGCCGCGCGCACGGTCGCCGAGCGGGTCGCCGAGGAGCTGGACACCCCGCTCGGCGGCGCCGTCGGCTGGAAGGTCCGTTTCACCGACCAAGTCGACCCGGACGCCACCTTCGTCAAGCTCATGACGGACGGCATCCTGCTGGCAGAGATCCAGACCGACCGCGAGCTGCGCGCCTACGACACGATCATCATCGACGAGGCCCACGAGCGGTCCCTCAACATCGACTTCCTGCTGGGGTACCTCGCCCAGCTGCTGCCGAAGCGCCCGGACCTGAAGGTCGTCATCACCTCGGCCACGATCGACCCGGAGCGGTTCTCGCGGCATTTCGGCGACGCCCCGATCGTCGAGGTCAGCGGCCGTACGTATCCCGTGGAGGTCCGCTACCGGCCGCTGCTGGAGGAGGACGGCGACGACGCCGACCGGGACCAGATCACCGCGATCACCGATGCCGTGGAGGAGCTCCAGAAGGAGGGCAAGGGCGACATCCTCGTCTTCCTCTCGGGTGAGCGGGAGATCAGGGACACGGCGGACGCCCTCACCAAGAAGAACTACCGGTTCACGGAGATCCTGCCGCTCTACGCCCGGCTCTCCCACGCGGAGCAGCATCGCGTCTTCCAGCCGCACACGGGCCGCAGGATCGTTCTGGCCACGAACGTCGCCGAGACGTCGCTGACGGTTCCGGGCATCAAGTACGTCATCGACCCGGGCTTCGCGCGGATCTCCCGCTACAGCCATCGCACCAAGGTCCAGCGGCTGCCCATCGAGCCGGTCTCGCAGGCCAGCGCCAATCAGCGCAAGGGCCGCTGCGGCCGTACCTCGGACGGCATCTGCATCCGCCTGTACAGCGAGGACGACTTCGAGGCCCGCCCGGAGTTCACGGACGCGGAGATCCTCCGGACGAATCTCGCCTCCGTGATCCTGCAGATGACCGCGGCAGGCCTCGGCGACATCGAGAAGTTCCCCTTCATCGACCCGCCGGACCACCGCAACATCCGCGACGGCGTGCAGCTGCTCCAGGAGCTGAACGCCCTGGACCCGGCGCAGAAGGACCCGCGCAAGCGGCTCACGGAGACCGGCCGCAAGCTGGCGCAGCTGCCCGTCGACCCCCGGCTGGCCCGGATGGTCCTGGAGGCGGACAAGAACGGCTGTGTGCGCGAGGTCATGGTCATAGCCGCCGCGCTGTCCATCCAGGACCCGCGCGAGCGCCCCGCCGACAAGCAGGCCCAGGCCGATCAGCAGCACGCCCGTTTCAAGGACGAGTCCAGCGACTTCCTGGCCTACCTCAACCTCTGGCGCTACGTGCGTGAGCAGCAGAAGGAGCGGGGGTCGTCCTCGTTCCGCCGGATGTGCAAGCAGGAGTACCTGAACTTCCTTCGCATCCGCGAATGGCAGGACATCTACACGCAGTTGCGCACGGTCGCGAAGCAGATGGGCATCCACCTCAACGAGGACGACGCCCCGGACGACCGCGTCCATGTCTCCCTGCTGGCCGGCCTGCTGTCGCACGTCGGCATGAAGGACGTCAAGGAAGGCGCCAAGAACGAGTATCTGGGGGCGCGCAACGCGAAGTTCGCGGTCTTCCCGGGTTCGGCCCTGTTCAAGAAGCCGCCGCGTTTCGTGATGTCCGCCGAGCTCGTCGAGACGTCCCGCCTGTGGGCCCGCGTCAACGCGAAGATCGAACCCGAGTGGGTCGAACCGCTCGCGGCGCATCTCGTCAAGCGCACGTACAGCGAACCGCACTGGGAGAAGGACCAGGCCGCGGTGATGGCGTACGAGAAGGTCACGCTGTACGGCGTGCCGATCGTGGCGCAGCGGAAGGTCAACTACGGGCGGATCGACCCGGAGATCAGCCGTGAGCTGTTCATCCGGAACGCCCTGGTCGAGGGCGACTGGCGCACGCACCACAAGTTCTTCTCGGACAACCGCCGGCTGCTGACGGAGGTCGAGGAGCTGGAGCATCGCGCCCGGCGCCGGGACATCCTGGTGGACGACGAGACGCTGTACGACTTCTACGACCAGCGGATCCCCGAACACGTCGTCTCCGGCGCCCACTTCGACTCGTGGTGGAAGCACAAGCGGCACGAACAGCCCGACTTCCTCGATTTCGAGCGCGAGATGCTCATCAACGAGAAGGCGGGCGAGGTCAGCAAGGCCGACTACCCGGACTCGTGGCGCCAGGGGAATCTCAAGTTCCGGGTGACGTACCAGTTCGAGCCGGGCGCGGACGCGGACGGTGTGACCGTCCACATCCCGCTCCAGGTCCTCAACCAGGTCACGGACGAGGGTTTCGACTGGCAGATCCCGGGTCTGCGCGAGGAACTGGTGACGGAGCTGATCCGGTCCCTGCCCAAGCCGATCCGCCGGAACTACGTCCCCGCGCCGAACTTCGCGAAGACCTTCCTGGACCGGGCCGTCCCTCTCCAGGAACCCCTCACCACGACGATGACCCGCGAGCTGCGGCTCATGGTCGGGGTGCCCTTCGAGGCGGACGACTTCGACCTGTCCAAGGTCCCCGACCACTTGAAGGTCACGTTCCGGATCGTCGACGAGCGGCGCCGCAAACTGGCCGAGGACAAGGACCTGGAGGCGCTGAAGCTCCAGCTGCGGCCGAAGGCCCGCAAGGCGCTCTCGCAGGCGGCCGCGGCGACGGCCGAGCGTTCGGGCGGAGAGTCCCTGGAGCGCTCGGGACTGACCGACTGGACGATCGGCACCCTCACCCGCGTCTTCGAGACGCGGCGGGCCGGTCAGCCGGTCAAGGCGTATCCGGCGCTGGTCGACGACGGCGACACGGTCTCCGTGCGCCTCTTCGACACGGAGGCGGAGCAGGCGCAGGCGATGTGGAAGGGCATGCGTCGGCTGATCCTGCGCAACATCCCGGTGAACCCGGCGAAATTCGCGAGCGATCGCCTGACGAACGCGCAGAAGCTGGCACTGTCCGCGAATCCGCACGGCTCGGTCCAGGGGCTGTTCGACGACTGCGCGATGGCCGCCGCGGACAAGCTGATCGGGGACTTCGGCGGGCCGGCGTGGGACGAGGAGTCGTACCGGAAGCTGTACGAGAAGGTGCGCGCCGAGATCGTCGACACGACCGTCCGCACGGTGGGGCAGGTACAGCAGGTCCTGGCCGCCTGGCAGGCCTGTGAGCGCCGTCTGAAGGCCGTACGCAGCCCCGCGCTGCTGGCGAACCTCCAGGACGTGCGGGGGCAGCTGGACGCGCTCGTGAAGCCCGGCTTCGTGACGGAGGCGGGGCTGCGGCGGATGCCGGACCTGATGCGCTATCTGGTGGCGGCCGACCGGCGCCTGCAGCAGATGCCGACGAACGTGCAGCGGGACACCACGCGCATGCAGAAGGTCCATGAGATGCAGGACGAGTACGCCTGGCTGCTGGAGCAGCTGCCGCGGGGCCGGCCGGTCCCGTCGTCGGTCCTGGACATCCGCTGGATGATCGAGGAGCTCCGGGTCAGCTACTTCGCCCACGCGCTGGGCACGGCGTACCCCGTCTCCGACAAGCGGATCGTGAAGGCGATCGACGCGGCGGCGCCGTGACGGGACCTGTACGCAGGGTGAGTTCGACCCGGGCCTCACCCTCCTGTACAGTCTCTTCTCGCAGCGCAACGCACGAATGGCGCCGCGAAACCTGGTCCTGTGGAGCAGTTTGGAGTGCTCGCCACCCTGTCAAGGTGGAGGCCGCGGGTTCAAATCCCGTCAGGACCGCAGTGAAAGAGCCCGGATCTTCGGATCCGGGCTCTTTTGTGTGCGCTGACCTCGCCGTGAGCCCTTCGGGCCGCCACACGCCGTCTTGACGGCCCCTCAATCCGTAGGTACCCCAGAACCAGGGCCGTCGTCCGTGCGGCCTCCTGGAGGTGGCACATGGCGGCAGGGGCGAGGCATGAGACGCGGGCTCTGCTGCGCGCGCACCTGTCGGCCGCGTCGTCGTACCGGCATCTCACCCGGCACTGCCCGATCTGCCATCGCCTGCTGCGGCTGGCGTTGGAGTCCGCGCCGCGTGCCGCTCAGGGCACGGGCCGGGCCCAGGAGGACGAGAGCCCGGCGCCCGCATGATCCACGAGCAGCCTCAACGCCCGTGCAGGGACGGGCTGCTGGAGGCGGCGGCTCCTCTACAGCACCTGCGGCAGAGCTAACAAGCCGCTTGGTATGTGACGGGTGTCACCGCATGAGTTTTGGAAAGTGCGGTACTTACACCTCGCCTACAAAGGGTCAATTTAATATGTGCAATTGCACCCTGACCGAGGTGCCGCGCACAGCTGATCCGACACCCTTCCCCAGGCTCCTACAAGGCTGCTCACAGCCGGATCGGCAGACCCATCGCGGGCGCACAAAAAAGATCGCGCTGGACCCGGCGGAGTCCAGCGCGATCGACGACGCACCCTGTTGTATGCCTGGAAAGCCTTGAACGGCTGGGGCGAGGGGCCTGTTGGGGCAGGACCCCGCGTCGTGTGGAGCTGTGGTCCGGACGTCGCGGCCAGTTGGGGGAACCAGCCGGTTTGCCCGGTTATTCAGTTGTTCAGGCCTCGCTGCGCTGCTGCGGGATGCCCGCGAGCAGAGCGCGGACCTCGGCCTCGCGGTAGCGCCGATGCCCGCCGAGCGTGCGGATCGACGTGAGCTTGCCGGCCTTCGCCCACCGCGTGACCGTCTTCGGGTCCACGCGGAACATGGTGGCGACCTCAGCCGGGGTCAGCAGCGGCTCGGCATCAGGGGTGCGAGCGGTCATGAGCGGCCTCCTCGGGAGAACCGAACCTTCTCGGTTCTTTCCTCTAAATTCTGCACCTTGACCCGCGTTGCCCGAAATGGCGGACGCGAGTCGAGTCGGTTATAGGACGAACGGCTTGTCCTCGGCACTACAACTACACCATCTGTCCAGCCGCGTCGGCCAAACCGATGGAATTGCCCCTCCAGGTGTTCATCAGCGACGGAAGCCGATGGACCATGCCATAGCGGACAGTCACACCGCTGTGACGATCAGTCACAGGGTGATCAGGAAGTCACGAGACCCCCCAAAGCGTGCAATGCTGAGATTCCGCCCAAAGTGCAAGACCATGGGACGGAAGGAGCCCTCCCCGGACTCCTTGTCCTATTTTGGCATGAGGGGGGGCAAGGGACGCAAGAGCCTCGTACGTGTAGTCCGTCACGCTTGGCCTACTTGAGAGGTCTGCCCGGATCGGGCCCTACGTCCCTTGTTGACGAAGCCTCAGGAGACGCACAGCCCGCTTCAGGAACTCGGTGCGAGGACGAAACCCCAAATCGGGCGGTTCGTCAAACGTCAGTTCGTGACCGAATGCGAGCGGTCTGTACGGACATCAAGGTCAGGGGTCAGTTGGCCGACCGCAGATCCCGCACGGAACGCCAGCGCTCCACGAGCCGGGCGTACGCCTTCCCCGCGGCGGCCCCGTCGCCCCTGCGCAGCGCGGCGATGCCCTCGGCCACGTCCGCCGCGGAGTGGTCCGCCTCCAGTGCCCCGGCCGGCACCGCGTGCACCAGGCCGCCGTAGTCCAGCTCCACGAGCGAGCGCGGGTGGAACTCCTCCAGCCAGCGCCCGACGTCCACCAGGCCGTCGATCAGCGGCCCCTCGTCCATGGCCTCCTTCAGGGCGCGCAGGCCCCGGGCCACCCGCCGCCGGGCCTGGACCATGGGGGTGCGGTAGCGCAGCACGGGCGGGCTGTCGACGGAGGCGCCCTTGTCGTACTCGCGCTCCTCGTCGGAGACCAGCACGAACCAGTTGATCGGCACCTGCCAAGTGGCCGTACGGATCCACGGCCGGGCGTCCGGGTTGATCGCCAGCCAGCGCTCGTAGTCCTGGGAGGCCTGGCGCCGCAGGACGGGCGGAAGGACCGCGTCCATGACCGGCGGGGGCAGCTCCTCGCTGAGCTCGTCCAGGGCCAGCCAGCCGCGCAGCCGGGTGCGCCAGGGGCAGACGCACACCACGCCGTCGACGTCGAGCACCAAGGCGTCCTGGCTCTCGTGCACCGGCACCGCCACCGGCGGGGTGGGAGCCAAGTCGGCCAGGGCGCGCCGGAGTTCGTCCTGGTACGAAGGCCGGTCCGTGCGGCGGGCGTAGCGGGCCCAGTGGCTGCGCTCCGGCTCGGGGAAGGCGGCCAGCGGTTCGTACACGCGCAGGTAGGTCGCGTAGGGGACGATCACCGAGGTCACCTTGGGCACGCCTGCTCCCTCCCCCGCGCACCGCCGCGAAAACCTGCGGAACCCACTCACGATCGCGCGGGAAATCTATGCAAATCGTCCCACGGCTGTACTCCGGTCGGAGGTGATCCTGTGCGCTGTGCGGCCGGCGGGGCCACCAGGCTCTAATCTCATGCTCAACAGTCCCCGCCACCCGCACGAGGGCTGGTCTCCACCCGCCGCACCTACTCAGGAGTCACCACAGTGACCGACGTAACCGGCGCACCTGCTGATGTACTGCACACCCTGTTCCACTCGGACCAGGGCGGACATGAGCAAGTCGTGCTCTGCCAGGACCGCGCGAGCGGCCTCAAGGCCGTCATCGCCCTCCACTCCACCGCTCTGGGCCCCGGGCTCGGCGGTACGCGCTTCTACCCGTACGCGAACGAGGCCGAGGCCGTCGCCGACGCGCTGAACCTCGCCCGCGGCATGTCGTACAAGAACGCCATGGCCGGTCTCGACCACGGCGGCGGCAAGGCCGTGATCATCGGCGACCCGGAGAAGATCAAGACCGAGGAGCTCCTCCTCGCCTACGGCCGGTTCGTCGCCTCCCTGGGCGGGCGCTACGTCACGGCCTGCGACGTCGGTACGTACGTCGCCGACATGGACGTCGTGGCACGCGAGTGCCGCTGGACGACCGGCCGCTCTCCCGAGAACGGCGGCGCCGGGGACTCCTCCGTCCTCACCGCCTACGGCGTCTACCAGGGCATGCGGGCCTCCGCCCAGCACCTGTGGGGCGACCCCTCGCTGCGCGGCAAGCGGGTCGGCATCGCGGGCGTCGGCAAGGTCGGCCACCACCTGGTGGAGCACCTGCGGGCGGAGGGCGCCGAGGTCGTCATCACGGACGTGCGCGAGGAGGCCGTGGGCCGGATCCTCGCCGCGCACCCGACGGGGGTGACGGCCGTCGCCGACACCGCGACCCTGATCCGCGCCGAGGGCCTCGACATCTACGCCCCCTGCGCGCTCGGCGGCGCCCTGAACGACGACACGGTGCCCGCGCTGACCGCCAAGGTGGTCTGCGGCGCCGCCAACAACCAGCTCGCCCACCCGGGCGTGGAGAAGGACCTCGCGGACCGCGGGATCCTCTACGCGCCGGACTACGTGGTGAACGCCGGCGGGGTCATCCAGGTCGCCGACGAGCTGCACGGCTTCGACTTCGACCGGTGCAAGGCGAAGGCGTCGAAGATCTTCGACACCACGCTGGCCATATTCGCACGTGCGAAGGAAGATGGCATTCCGCCGGCCGCGGCGGCCGACCGGATCGCCGAGCAGCGGATGCACGACGCGGCCCTGGCCCGCCGAGCGCGCTGACTCCGGGCCATCCGGGGCGCCTCGTACGTTTGGCCGGTACCCGCCGGTGGGCAGTTAGAGAGAACTCTCACTTCTACCGGCGGGTCGACCGCCGATAAGTGGTTAAAATCGCGGTTGACCAGCGAGGACGGGGCGCCTCGAAGGTCCTGGGCGCGGGCACGTCATGCGGGCGACGTACCGTATGGGCGCGGGCTCAGGTACCGTGGAAGCCCTACGGACCGGTCTCTCCGCGGAGAGGCCGTGCCGGACCATGAACGCGTGTCAAGACTCTGGGGCCGTCGAGCCCCGTCGTTGAGGGGGTCGAGCCATGGGGCGCGGCCGGGCCAAGGCCAAGCAGACGAAGGTCGCCCGCCAGCTGAAGTACAACAGCGGTGGGACTGACCTCTCACGCCTGGCCGAGGAGCTGGGTGCATCGCCTTCGAATCCGCAGCCGCCTAACGGCGAGCCGTTCGAAGACGATGAGGACGACGACCTGTACGCAAGGTACGCCGACCTCTACGAGGACGACGACGACGAGGACGACCAGTCCTCGCAGCATCGTCGCGGCGCTTGACCCTGCACTGAGCACTCACCCGGTCGGTGACTTCGGTCACCGACCGGGTTCTGTGCTGCGTGCAGGGTCACGACCCCGTGCCTCAGCTCGCGTAGTCACCGATCAGGGCGGCACCGGTGGGGTGCTCGCCCCGGTCCGTGATCTCTCCGGCCACCCAGGCGTCCACGCCGCGGTCGGTGAGGGTCGCCAGGGCGACGTCCACGGACTCCTGGGGCACGATCGCGATCATGCCGACGCCCATGTTCAGGGTCTTCTCGAGCTCCAGGCGCTCGACGCTGCCCGTCCGGCCGACGAGGTCGAAGATCGGGGCCGGCGTCCAGGTGGAGCGGTCCACGATCGCGTGCAGGTCGTCCGGGACGACCCGCGCCAGGTTGGCCGCGAGCCCGCCGCCGGTGACGTGGCTGAAGGCGTGCACCTCGGTGGTGCGCATCAGGGCCAGGCAGTCCAGCGAATAGATCTTCGTCGGCTCCAGCAGCTCCTCGCCGAGGGTGCGGCCGAGCTCCTCGATGTGCGCGTCCAGCGCCAGGCCCGCCTGGTTCAGCAGGACGTGGCGGACGAGGGAGTACCCGTTCGAGTGAAGCCCGGAGGACGCCATGGCGATCACCGCGTCACCCGTACGGATGCGATCCGCGCCGAGCAGCCGGTCGGCCTCCACGACGCCGGTTCCGGCGCCGGCGACGTCGAAGTCGTCCTCGCCGAGCAGGCCCGGGTGTTCGGCCGTCTCGCCGCCGACCAGGGCGCAGCCGGCGAGCACACAGCCCTCGGCGATGCCCTTGACGATGGCGGCGACCCGCTCGGGGTGGACCTTGCCGACGCAGATGTAGTCGGTCATGAACAGCGGCTCGGCGCCGCAGACCACGATGTCGTCCATGACCATGGCGACCAGGTCGTGGCCGATGCTGTCGTAGACGCCCAGCTGGCGGGCGATGTCGACCTTGGTGCCGACGCCGTCCGTGGCGGAGGCGAGCAGCGGCCGCTCGTACTTCTTCAGGGCGGAGGCGTCGAAGAGGCCGGCGAAGCCGCCGAGGCCGCCGAGGACCTCGGGGCGCTGGGCCTTCTTCACCCACTCCTTCATCAGTTCGACGGCGCGGTCGCCCGCTTCGATGTCGACGCCCGCGGCTGCGTAGCTGGCACCAGTTGTGTCAGGCATGACGATAAGAACCTTTGTGTCGTACGGCAGGTGTTACGGGCCGTCTACGGGCGGCGGATCGCGTCGGCGGCGGCCGTGGCGGCCGGGCCGGCGGCCAGCTCCGTCTCCAGCAGCTGCTTGCCGAGCAGCTCGGGGTCCGGGAGCTCCATCGGGTACTCGCCGTCGAAGCAGGCGCGGCACAGGTTCGGCTTGGCGATGGTGGTCGCCTCGATCATGCCGTCGATGGAGATGTAGGCCAGGGAGTCGGCGCCCAGGGAGGTGCCGATCTCGTCGATCGTCATGCCGTTGGCGATGAGCTCGGCGCGGGTGGCGAAGTCGATGCCGAAGAAGCAGGGCCACTTCACGGGCGGCGAGGAGATCCGGATGTGGACCTCGGCCGCTCCCGCCTCGCGGAGCATGCGGACCAGGGCCCGCTGGGTGTTGCCGCGCACGATCGAGTCGTCGACGACGACCAGGCGCTTGCCCTTGATGACTTCCTTCAGCGGGTTCAGCTTCAGGCGGATGCCCAGCTGGCGGATGGTCTGCGAGGGCTGGATGAACGTCCGGCCGACGTAGGCGTTCTTCACCAGGCCGGCGCCGAACGGGATGCCGGAGGCTTCCGCGTATCCGATCGCCGCGGGTGTGCCGGACTCCGGGGTCGCTATCACCAGGTCGGCCTCGACCGGGGCTTCCTTGGCGAGCTTGCGGCCCATCTCCACGCGGGAGAGGTACACGTTCCGGCCGGCGATGTCGGTGTCCGGTCGGGCCAGGTACACGTACTCGAAGACGCAGCCCTTGGGCTTCGCTTCCGCGAAGCGGGAGGTGCGCAGGCCGTTCTCGTCGATGGCGACGAACTCGCCCGGCTCGATCTCGCGGACGTAGCTGGCGCCGCAGATGTCGAGGGCGGCGGACTCGGAGGCGACCACCCAGCCGCGCTCCAGGCGGCCGAGGACCAGCGGGCGGATGCCCTGCGGGTCGCGGGCCGCGTACAGGGTGTGCTCGTCCATGAAGACGAGCGAGAAGGCTCCCTTGACCTGTGGGAGGACCGCGTGGGCGGCCTCCTCGATGGTCATGGGCTTGCCGTCCTCGTCGACCTGGGCCGCCAGGAGCGCGGTGAGCAGGTCGGTGTCGTTGGTCGCCGCGACGCGCGGGGTGCGGCCGCCTTCCTGCTTGGGCAGGTCGGCGACCATCTCGGCGAGCTGGGCGGTGTTGACGAGATTGCCGTTGTGGCCGAGCGCGATGGATCCGTGTCCGGTCGCGCGGAAGGTCGGCTGGGCGTTCTCCCAGACGGAGGCACCGGTGGTCGAGTAGCGGGCGTGTCCGACCGCGATGTGACCCTGGAGCGAACCGAGGGAGGTCTCGTCGAATACCTGGGAGACCAGGCCCATGTCCTTGAAGACGAGGATCTGTGAGCCGTTGCTGACCGCGATTCCCGCGGATTCCTGGCCTCGATGCTGGAGGGCGTAGAGCCCGAAGTACGTGAGCTTGGCGACCTCTTCGCCCGGAGCCCAGACACCGAAGACGCCACAAGCGTCCTGGGGGCCCTTCTCTCCGGGGAGCAGGTCGTGGTTGAGTCGTCCGTCACCACGTGGCACGCCACCGAGTGTAGGCGAGGTCGACCACTGGTCCGAATTGGGGATACCGGACTTTCCGGTGGATCACCGCTCGGCGACCGCTCGCACACTCGTCCCGTTTTCGCTGGTCAGCGTGAGGGTTTGGTGATCGACTCGGTACTTCGGCTTCCCGTCGAAAAGTCGCAGCAGGGTCTTCTCGGCGGCCATGAGTGAGTCTTCGCACATCATTCGGGTCGTGGCCGGGGGGCCGAGGGTGATATGGCCGTCGCTGACCGTGGCCTTGGCGTTCACCTTGTTGCAGCCGAGGCGGCCGGAGACGGTGCCCTTCTTCTCGTCGAAGGTGAGGTGGGCACGGCCGTCGGCCTTCGGTGTCGTGACGGTCCACTTGGTGCCGGCCAGCGGGGCGTCCTTCGCCTCGGTCAGCCGGACGGTGTCGCCCCGGCCGGTGGTGAGGGTGAGACGGTCGTCGTCCACCTTCGCCTTCAGCTCCTGGTCGGAGAAGGCCCGCGCGAGGGTCTTCTCGAACGCCATGGGCTTGTTCTCGCAGGCCATCTCGGTGGCCATGGTCCTGCCGAGCCGGACGCGGTCGCCGTCGACGGTGGCCTCGGCGCTGAAGTTGTTGCAGCCGAAGCTGCCCTCGGCCCGGCCCTTGTCGATGGTCACGTGGGCCCCTGCGGGGGCCTGCTGCGTCCGGCCGTCCGCGGTGACGCTGTCCACGCTCCACCGCACACCGGTGATCGGCCGCTCGGCACCGACCGAGCCGCTGCCGCTGTCCGCCTTCTCGCTGCCACAGGCCGCCATGAGCGGGACGAGCATGGCGGCCGCCGTCAGGGTCATGCGCTGCTTCTGCCTGTCCATGCCACTTCGACGGACGACCCGGGGGGATCGGTTCCCCTTATTTCATCAGGGGCAGGTGGGCCGACAGGTCCGCCCGCTCTCCGCTCGCGCTGACCTTGGCGTCCTGGACAGCCTGCGCCCATCCCACCCGCCCGGTCGCCAGCCGGATCCAGGTCAGCGGGTCCGTCTCGACGACGTTGGGCGGGGTGCCCCGGGTGTGCCGCGGCCCCTCCACGCACTGCACCACCGCGTACGGCGGCACCCGCACCTCCGTCGAACCGCCGGGCGCCTTCGCGGCCAGCGCGTCCGCGAGCAGCCGCGTGCAGGCGGCCAGGGCCTGACGGTCGTAGGGGATGTCCAGGCCGGGGACGGCGGCGTTGAGGTCGTCGGTGTGGACGACGAGTTCGACGGTTCGGGTGACGAGGTAGTCCGCGAGGGGCAGGGCGCCGGTGCGGGTGGGGAGCAGGCGGGTGCCGGGAGCGTCGGCCAAGCCCTTGGTGAGGCGCTGCGCGGTGCTCGCGTAGAGGGCGTCGAGGTCGGGGTTGGCCTCGGCGAGCCGCCGGGTGTCGTCGGCGATGCCGGGGGCGCGGGCGGCGGTGGCGAAGGGCCAGTCGAGCAGGGCCAGGTCCGCCTTGGCCGGTTCCTCGCGGTCGAGGTTGCGGCTGACGGTCTCCACGGCCATGGTCACGTGCGCGGCCAGCTCCCGCACCGTCCAGTCGCCGAGCCGGGTGGGCAGGGCCAGCTGCTCGGGGGTGAGATCCAGGACGGCCTGCCGTACGTTCCCGAACTGGGCGAGCACGGCTGCGCGGATCTTGGCGGGGTCGTGGCTGCGGGTGCGCTTCCTGGCGGGTGGCATAGGGGTCAGCCTAAGTGCGGGCTGTGACGGTGGGGGGCGCCTCGAAGGTCTCCCCGTTGCGGGGCACGCCGATGCCCTGCCAGGTGAAGGGCACGCCCCGGGCCGCGTCCGGGTCCGGGTCGTCCATCAGCTGGAAGTGCAGGTGTGGTTCGGAGGAGTTGCCGGAGTTGCCGCAGCGGGCGATCACCTGTCCGGCGCGGACGCGGTCGCCCTCGCGGACGGTGAGGGAGCCGCGCTGGAGGTGGGCGTAGGCGGCGAAGGTGCCGTCGCCGAGGTCGAGGACGAGGTGGTTGCCGAGGATGCGGCTGACGCCCGCGACCTCGCGCACCATCCCCTCGGGAAGCATCAGGTACAGCAGCCCTGGCAGGGAGGTGCGGCTGAGGTGGTCGCGCTGCCGGCCTTGCGCTCGTACGACCGTTGCGCCGGCGACCGCCAGGACGGGGGCGCCGTAGGCCGGGAAGTCCTGGGGGCGGCGGGCGAGCGGCCACAGCCACCCGAAGGCCGGGCGGGCACCCGGCTCGGGCTCGGCCAGGATGTCGATGGCGAAGGTCTGGCCGTAGCTGTGCACGCCGTGGCTGGGGGTGCGGTCGGCCGGGCTGTTCAGCGCGGACCAGCGGCCGGTGACGGGCGGGGCGACCTCGACGGGCGCACGGGCCGCGCGCGGCCGGTCCGGGGCACCGCCCCACCGGTTCACCAGGACGACGACGGCGTACGCCAGGAGCACCGGCGCGAAGTTCCACCACCAGGGGCCCGCCGACAGGCCGAAACCCAGGTCGGCGGCTATGAGGCCGAGGAAGACCAGCCACAGAACGCGGTAGGTCACCATGCCGAGTTTTCGAGCGGACATGCGGTTCCCCCGGTTCGCTACGGGCGGGTCGTCGCCAGTGCCACCAGGAGGGGTACGACCCGCCCCGGTGGCACCTCGTGGCGGCCCCGGCCGGTCGTGTGGAGCCAGCCCGTGGCGGTGAGCCGGCTCAGGTGGTGGTAGATCTGGCCGGTCGTGCCGACCTCGTCCAGCTCGGCGAGTTCGGTGGCGGTGCGCCGGCCGCCGAGGATCTCGCGGAGCAGACGGATCCGGACCGGGTGGCCGAGCGCCGCGAACGACTCTGCGGCCGTCGTCCCGTCGCCCTCCAGCAGGTCCTCCGTGAGGACGGTCATCTGCCAGGAGTACTCCTCACCCGTCGGCAGGCCCACGGAGCCCGTGTAGAGGACACCGCCGTCGGCCACCCCCGCCTCGGACAGCTGCTCCCTCAGCCCGTCCAGAGCCCAGAAGTCGCCCCCGTCGATCCGGGGGCCGGTGTGCCGGGCGCCCTCCAGGGCCATCAGACGGCGTTCAAGGTCTGTGACGCGTTGCTCCAGCTCCATTCTTCGATTTTACGGAACTACGTAATTACGCGCAAGAGTCGGGCGCGCGTATCCGTCCGAGCATGGCGAAGCCCCCGCCCGGCGGACCGGGCGGGGGCTTCGGGACGGTTGCCTACTTCAGCAGGGCCGGGATCGTGCCCTCGTGCGTCTCGCGCAGCTCGGACAGGGGGAGCGCGAACTCGCCCTGGACGTCCACGGTGTCGCCGTCGACGACACCGATGCGGGTGACGGGCAGACCCCGCGCACCGCACATGTCGTTGAAGCGGACCTCCTCCGAACGCGGCACGGCCACGACCGCGCGGCCGGCCGACTCGGAGAAGAGGAAGGTGAAGGCGTCCAGACCGTCCGGGACGATCAGGCGGGCGCCCTTCTCCCCCAGCAGCGCCGACTCGACGACCGCCTGGATCAGACCGCCGTCGGACAGGTCGTGCGCGGAGTCGATCATCCCGTCGCGGGAGGCGGAGATCAGGATCTCGGCCAGCAGCCGCTCGCGCTCCAGGTCGACCTTCGGAGGCAGGCCGCCGAGGTGGTCGTGGATCACCTGCGACCAGGCCGAGCCGCCGAACTCCTCACGCGTGTCGCCGAGGAGGTAGAGCAGCTGGCCCTCCTCCTGGAAGGCGACGGGCGTGCGGCGGGCCACGTCGTCGATGACGCCGAGGACCGCGACGACCGGGGTCGGGTGGATGGCCGCCTCGCCCGTCTGGTTGTAGAGGGAGACGTTGCCGCCGGTCACCGGGGTGCCAAGCTGCCGGCAGGCGTCGGCGAGACCGCGCACGGCCTCCGCGAACTGCCACATCACCGCCGGGTCCTCGGGCGAGCCGAAGTTCAGGCAGTCGGAGACGGCGAGCGGCTTGGCGCCCGTGGTGGCGACGTTGCGGTACGCCTCCGCCAGGGCCAGCTGGGCGCCGTGGTACGGGTCGAGCTTGGCGTACCGGCCGTTGCCGTCCGTGGCGATGGCCACGCCGAGGCCGGTCTCCTCGTCGATCCGGATCATGCCGGAGTCCTCGGGCTGGGCGAGGACGGTGTTGCCCTGCACGAAGTGGTCGTACTGGCTGGTGATCCAGGACTTGGAGGCCTGGTTCGGAGAGCCGACCAGCTTCAGGACCTGGTCCTTCAGCTCCTCGGACGTCTCCGGCCGCGGCAGCTTGTTCGCGTCGTCCGCCTGCAGCTCGTCCTGCCAGGACGGGCGGGCGTAGGGGCGCTCGTAGACCGGGCCCTCGTGGGCGACCGTGCGCGGGTCGACGTCGACGATCTTGCCGCCGTGCCAGTAGATCTCCAGGCGGTCGCCGTCGGTCACCTCACCGATGACGGTGGCGATGACGTCCCACTTCTCGCAGATCTCCAGGAAGCGGTCGACCTTCTCCGGCTCGACGACCGCGCACATGCGTTCCTGCGACTCGCTCATGAGGATCTCCTCGGGCGAGAGCGTGGAGTCGCGCAGCGGGACGTCGTCCAGGGTGACGCGCATGCCGCCCGAGCCGTTCGAGGCGAGCTCGGAGGTGGCGCAGGACAGACCGGCCGCGCCGAGGTCCTGGATGCCGACGACGAGCTTCTCGGCGAAGGCCTCCAGGGTGCACTCGATGAGGAGCTTCTCCTGGAAGGGGTCGCCGACCTGCACGGCAGGGCGCTTGCTCGGCTTGGCGTCGTCGAAGGTCTCCGAGGCCAGGATGGACGCGCCGCCGATGCCGTCGCCGCCGGTCCGGGCCCCGTACAGGATGACCTTGTTGCCGGCGCCGGA
Organism: Streptomyces qaidamensis; assembly: GCF_001611795.1. Classification (NCBI taxonomy): domain Bacteria; kingdom Bacillati; phylum Actinomycetota; class Actinomycetes; order Kitasatosporales; family Streptomycetaceae; genus Streptomyces; species Streptomyces qaidamensis. Next base: position 4,357,593 of record NZ_CP015098.1, read on the forward strand.
AGCCTTCGCGAGGTGGATGTCCTCGTGCCGCATGACGCCGATGGCACCGGCGTTGACCAGCGGGTTGCCCTGGTAGCAGGCATCGAAGACGACCTCGCCGCCGATGTTCGGCAGACCCAGGCAGTTGCCGTAGCCGCCGATGCCCGCGACGACGCCCGGCAGGACGCGCTTGGTGTCGGGGTGGTCGGCCGCGCCGAAGCGCAGCGGGTCGACCACCGCGACCGGGCGGGCGCCCATGGCGATGATGTCGCGGACGATGCCGCCGACGCCGGTGGCCGCGCCCTGGTAGGGCTCGACGTAAGAGGGGTGGTTGTGCGACTCCACCTTGAAGGTGACCGCGTAGCCCTGGCCGACGTCGACCACACCGGCGTTCTCGCCGATGCCGACGAGCATCGCGTCGGACTCGGGGGCCTTCTCGCCGAACTGGCGCAGGTGCACCTTGCTGCTCTTGTACGAGCAGTGCTCCGACCACATCACCGAGTACATGGCGAGTTCGGCCCCGGTGGGCCGGCGGCCGAGGATCTCCACGACCCGCTCGTACTCGTCCTTCTTCAGGCCCAGCTCGGCCCAGGGCAGCTCGACGTCGGGGGTCGCGGCCGCGTGCTCGACCGTGTCCAGAGGCGTCCGGCTCATACGTTGACCAGCTTCTTGAGGATCGAGGTGAAGAACGGCAGGCCGTCGGTACGACCCGTACCGATCAGCGGCTCGACGGCGTGCTCGGGGTGCGGCATGAGGCCGACCACGTTGCCGGCCTCGTTGCTGACGCCGGCGATGTCCCGCTGCGAGCCGTTCGGGTTGAAGTCGAGGTACCGGAAGGCGACACGGCCCTCGGCCTCCAGCTTGTCGAGCGTGTACGCGTCGGCGACGTACTGCCCGTCGTTGTTCTTCAGCGGGATGTGGATCTCCTGGCCGGCCGAGTAGTCGGTGGTCCAGGAGGTCTCGGCGTTCTCCACGCGCAGCTTCTGGTCGCGGCAGATGAAGTGCAGGTGGTCGTTGCGCAGCATCGTGCCCGGCAGCAGATGGGCCTCGGTGAGGATCTGGAAGCCGTTGCAGATGCCGAGCACCGGCAGACCGGCCTTCGCCTGCTCCAGCAGGGGCTCCATCACCGGCGAGAAACGGGCGATGGCCCCGGCGCGCAGATAGTCGCCGTAGGAGAAACCACCGCACAACACCACGGCGTCGACCTGCTTGAGGTCTTTGTCCTTGTGCCACAGGGCGACCGGTTCGGCGCCGGCGACCCGGATCGCGCGCTGTGTGTCACGGTCGTCCAGACTGCCGGGAAAAGTGACGACGCCAATACGAGCGGTCACTTCACGGCCTCCGCGACTTCCTCGACGCGGATCGTGAAGTCCTCGATCACGGTGTTCGCGAGGAAGGACTCCGCAAGATCATGAATGCGGGCGAGGGCGGCCTCGTCGACCGGCCCGTCAACTTCCAGTTCGAAACGCTTTCCCTGGCGGACGTCCGAGATCCCGTCGAAACCCAGCCGCGGCAGTGCGCGCTGCACCGCCTGGCCCTGGGGGTCGAGGATCTCCGGCTTGAGCATGACGTCGACTACGACGCGTGCCACTGGCACTCCCGGTGTGTGGTGCTGAGCAGGTTCCTTCAGACTACCCGCACAAAATTTCTACGCGCGTTGACTTGTAGGAAACTACGTGACCGTCATCACGATCCGGCATCGACGGACCCACACGCTGAATTTTCGGGAAAGATTCCGGATCGACACCCGGCACCCATTGCCTTCTGACACGCGGAAGGATTTAGTCGGGCTTCACAATGTATTGCCAGGCACTGTACAAATGAATTGGCAAAGTGCCGCATGAAGGGACCGATATTCGTGGCGCAGAAGGTCGTGGTCACTCTCTTTGACGACATCGACGGCTCGGAAGCGACGGAAACGATCGCCTTCGGACTGGACGGCAAGTCGTACGAGATCGACCTGAGCGAAGTCAACGCCGGGGAACTGCGGCAGGCGCTCGCGCCCTACGTGGAGGCCGGCCGCAAGCGGTCCCGCTCGGGCAAGGCCTACCGGCAGACGGAGGTCGCCCCCGACCCGTCGGCCGTGCGCGCCTGGGCCCAGGCCAACAAGATGGAGGTCCCCGCGCGCGGGCGCATCCCCAAGAGGGTCTACGAGGCGTTCACCGCCGCCCAGTGACGGCCCGTCGAGCCCGGCCCCACGGCCGGCCACCCGCCCCTCGCGGCAACCGACTTGCGCAGCACCCGGGCTGATCAGCTAGAGTCTGGAGCACGCCGAGGGGCGAGGCCGAAAGGCCCGGCTCACGGAAACATGCGGGTGTAGTTCAGTAGTAGAACATCCCCCTTCCAGGGGGAAGGCGCAGTGTGCGATTCCTGTCACCCGCTCTGCATCGCCGTACCGGCCACTGTCGTGGATCAGGTAGGCTGGTGCCTGCACCGGTCGGTGAAAGCCGATCGGGAGCACATGCGGACGTAGCTCAGTTGGTAGAGCGCAACCTTGCCAAGGTTGAGGTCGCGAGTTCGAACCTCGTCGTCCGCTCGGGAATGAAGACCCCGGTCCATCAGGACCGGGGTCTTCTTCGTGCTCCCGAGCGGCCGCCCTGACATTTGTCATGCCGAATGATGACAGCGCGCACTGCTTCCGGGCCCGCACGGCCGGGACGCTTGAAGCATGGAAACCAACGGACACGAACACGTGATTGAGGTCACTGACCTGCGACGTGTGTACGGGGGCGGGTTCGAGGCGGTACGCGGAATCAGCTTTTCCGTCCGACGTGGGGAGATCTTCGCGCTGCTCGGCACCAACGGCGCGGGCAAGACCTCCACCGTCGAACTCCTGGAGGGCCTCGCCGAGCCGGCCGGCGGACGGGTGCGGGTCCTCGGGCACGACCCGTACACCGAGCGGGCCGCCGTACGGCCCCGCACCGGCGTGATGCTCCAGGAAGGCGGCTTCCCCTCCGAGCTCACCGTCGCGGAGACCGCGCGGATGTGGGCGGGATGTGTGAGCGGGGCACGGCCGCCCGCGGAGGTGCTGGCCCTGGTCGGCCTGGAGACGAAGGCCGGCACCCGGGTCAAGCAGCTGTCCGGCGGCCAGCGGCGCCGTCTCGACCTGGCGCTCGCCCTGCTCGGCGATCCCGAGGTGCTCTTCCTCGACGAGCCGTCCACCGGGCTGGACGCCGAAGGCCGCCGGGCCACCTGGGAGTTGGTGAGCGCGCTGCGCGACGGCGGGACGACAGTGCTGCTGACCACGCACTACCTGGAGGAGGCCGAGAACCTCGCCGACCGGCTCGCGATCATGCACGACGGCCACATCGCCACCACCGGGACACCGGCCGAGGTGACCGCCGCGGAACCCTCCCGGATCTCCTTCGAGCTGCCCGACGGCTACTTCCTCGGCGACCTCCCGCCGCTCGCCGAGCTGGGCGTGTCCGGGCACGAGACCGACGGCCGGATCGTCCGGCTCCGCACCCGCGAACTGCAGCGGACGGCCACGGAGCTGCTGGTGTGGGCCGCGCAGGCCGGAGTGGAGCTGCGCCGCCTGGACGTGCGCTCGGCCTCCCTGGAGGAGGCGTTCCTCGGGATCGCCAAGAACGTCTCGGCGGAGCGGGCCCCGGGAACGACGACGAAGGAGTACGCGGCATGAGCGCCACGCAGACGACGCCCCGGCAGGCCACGGCGGCGACGACCCCGCTGAGCCGGATGACCGCGCTCGCCCGCGCCGAACTGACCCTGCTGGGGCGGACCAAGGGCGCGCTCGCCGCCGCGCTGTTCGTGCCGCTGGTGATGCCGGTCAGCGTGCGCTCGGCGGCGGAGGAGATGGACCTCGCCGGGGCGGGGCTGAGCACCGGCACGCTGGTGCTGCCCGCCGCGGTCGGCTTCTCCCTGCTGTTCGCCGTCTACTCGGTGCTCGTCGGCGTGTTCGTCGTCCGGCGTGAGGAGCTCGTCCTCAAGCGGCTGCGCACCGGTGAGCTGCGGGACGCCGAGATCCTGGCCGGCTCCGCGCTGCCGGCCGCCCTCACCGGGCTGGCCCAGTGCCTGCTGCTGACGGTGGGCTGTGTCGCCCTGCTGGACCTGACCGCACCGTCGGCGCCCCATCTGGTCGTCATCGGCCTGCTGTTGGGGCTCGTGATGTGCTCGGCCCTCGCCGCGGCCACCGCGAGTTTCACCCGGACCGGCGAGAGCGCCCAGGCCACGCCCATGCCGCTGCTGCTGATATCGATGATCGGCTCCGGCATGTTCGTACCGCTGGAGCTGCTGCCGGACAAGGTGGCCTCCGTATGCGAGCTGCTGCCGCTGACGCCCGTCGTCACGCTGGTGCGCGGCGGCTGGGCCGGGAACCTCTCCGGGTACGAGGCGCTGGGCGCTCTCGCGACCGCCATGGCCTGGATCCTCATCGCGGTGTTTGCTGTACGGCGGTGGTTCCGCTGGGAACCGCGGCGCTGACCGAAGGGGGAGTGACGGGCCGATGCGCACGCCGGGCAGGTGGTGGCGGCACAAGAGCACGCCGGAGAAGGTCGAGACGTACACGCGGTGGTCGTTCCACTTCTTCGCGGTGATGGAGTTCTTCTCCGTCGGGCTCACGTCCGTGGCCCCGCTCGGGGCACGGCTGGGCAGTGCCGTCATGGCGGTGGTGGCCGTGCACGCCGGCCTCTGCTTCGTGACCGTGTCCCGGGCGATCGACTGGACGCGTGGCCGCAGGCCCCAGCCCACCGGGCTGCTGTGGACACTGGCCGCCGTCACCGCCGTGATCGCCGCCGCCGCGATCGGCATCGCCGAGCACGGACCCCAGGGCGAGGACGTCGACACCGCCGCCGGTGGCGTCTTCGGGGTGATCCTGATCTTCGGTCCCGGCATCATCGCGCTCGGCGTCCGCGACCGGCGACGCGCGTTCGCCATCGCGGGGGGCTTCGCGGCAGGCACCTGGACCGTGGCGTTCGCGCTCGGGGCCTCCGCGCTCACGGCGCTTGTCACGGCACTGATCGTGCTGATCGGCGGCGTGTTCATCGCCTTCACGGCCGTCTTCTCCATCTGGCTGCTGAACGCCGTCTACCGACTCGACGAGGCCCGTGAGACCCGGAGCCGGCTCGCCGTCGCCGAGGAGCGGCTGAGGTTCGGGCGGGATCTGCACGACGTCATGGGGCGCAACCTGGCCGTGATCGCCCTCAAGAGCGAGCTGGCCGTGCAGCTGGCCCAGCGGGGGCGGCCGGAGGCCGTGACGCAGATGGTCGAGGTGCAGCGGCTCGCGCGGGAGTCACAGCGGGAGGTGCGGGAGGTCGTGCGCGGCTACCGGGAAGCCGACCTCGGCTCGGAACTCGCCGGTGCGCAAGGGGTGCTGGCGGCGGCCGGCATCGAGTGCACGGTCGGCGGGGCACCGGTGGCCGGGCTGCCGGCAACGGTGCAGTCCGCCCTGGGGTGGGTGGTTCGGGAGGCCGCGACGAACGTCCTGCGGCATGGGGACGCACGGCGGTGTGCGGTGCGGCTGCGGGTGCTGGAGGGGCGCGTGGTGTTGTCCGTGGAGAACGACGGGGTGAGCGAGGCGGGGAAGGAGTCCGGGGCCCAACCGTCCGGTTCGGGGCTCGCCGGGCTGCGGGAACGCCTCGCGGAGATCGAGGGGACGCTGGAGGCCGGCCCCGTGGGGCGAGGGCTGTTCCGGCTGACGGCGGAGATCCCGCTGCCGTCGCCGTCCGCCCCTCCCGGCGCCGCCCCGGCCGTCATCGCGGCGCGCCCTGTGAGTGAGGTCACCTCGTGACGGCCGTGGAACCCATCCGGCTGCTGCTCGCCGATGACGAGCACCTCATCCGGGGGGCGCTCGCCGCGCTGCTGTCGCTGGAGGACGACCTCGTCGTCGTCGCCGAGGCGGCCACCGGCCCCGAGGCGATGGCGATGGCCCGGGCGCACAAGCCGGATGTCGCCGTGCTGGACCTCCAGATGCCCGGCGCCGACGGTGTGAAGGTCGCCACATCGCTGCGGGCCGAACTGCCCGGCTGCCGGGTCCTCATCGTCACCAGTCACGGGCGGCCCGGGCATCTGAAGCGGGCGCTGGAGGCGGGGGTGCGGGGGTTCGTGCCCAAGACCGTGAGCGCACAGCGGCTCGCTGAGCTCATCCGTACGGTGCACGCAGGGAACCGTTACGTCGACCCGGAGTTGGCCGCCGACGCGATCGCCGCCGGGGACTCGCCGCTGACCGCGCGAGAGGCCGAGGTCCTGGAACTGGCCGCCGACGGGGCTCCCGTCGCGGAGATCGCCGAGCGGGCCGCGCTGTCGCAGGGGACCGTGCGGAACTATCTGTCGTCGGCCGTGTCGAAGCTGGGGGCGGAGAACCGGCATGCGGCGGTACGGCTCGCGCGGGAGCGAGGTTGGGTATAGTGGTTCTCGCGCCACGGCGCATGCGAACGTAGCTCAGTTGGTAGAGCGCAACCTTGCCAAGGTTGAGGTCGCGAGTTCGAACCTCGTCGTTCGCTCCATCGAGAAGCCCCCCGGTTCCGGCCGGGGGGCTTCTCCATTTCCTTGACGGCTTACGACCAGCTCGTACCGGTCAGGCGCTCGTAGGCCTCGACGTACTTGGCGCGGGTGGCGTCGACGACCTGCTGGGGCAGGGCGGGCGGCGGCTGCTCGCTCCCCCGGTCCCAGCCGGACTCCGGCGAGGTCAGCCAGTCGCGGACGAACTGCTTGTCGTACGACGGCTGCGCACGGCCCGGCTGCCACTGGTCGGCCGGCCAGAAGCGGGAGGAGTCCGCGGTGAGGACCTCGTCCGCGAGGACCAGGTCGTCGCCCTCGAAGCCGAACTCGAACTTGGTGTCCGCGAGGATGATGCCCCGCTCCCGGGCGATGCCCCGGCCCCGGGAGTAGACGGCGAGGGTCGCCTGGCGCAGCCGGGCCGCGGTGTCCGCGCCGACCTGGCGGGCGACCTCCTCGTAGGAGACGTTCTCGTCGTGCTCGCCGACGGCGGCCTTGGTGGCCGGGGTGAAGATCGGGGCGGGCAGTTCGCTGCCGTCGGTGAGGCCCTCCGGCAGGGCGAGGCCGCAGACCGTGCGGGTCTCGTTGTACTCGGCGAGGCCCGAGCCGGTGAGGTAGCCGCGGGCCACGCACTCCACGGGCACCATCTGCAGCGACTTGCAGATCAGGGTGCGGCCCGCCCAGTCGGCGGGAGCGCCAGCGGGCAGTTCCGTGCTCAGGACGTGGTTCGGGACCAGGTCGGCGAGCCGATCGAACCACCACAGGGAGAGCTGGGTGAGGATCCGGCCCTTGTCGGGGATCTCGGTCGGCAGCACCCAGTCGTAGGCGGACATGCGGTCGCTGGCGACCATCACGAGGTCGCCCGCCTCGTTGCGGTACAGCTCGCGCACCTTGCCGGTGTGCAGATGCACCAGGCCCGGAACCTGGATCGGCTCGGGCTTTTCGACGAATCCGGACACGGTTCCTCCCCGTAATTCTGTCCAAGTGGCTCGATTCTCCCGTATCCGGGCTCGATCACGGACAGTGGGTCAGTCGCGTTTGCAGATGCGGTCCAGGAGATTGGCGGTGGCGCGCTGGATACGCGGGTCGACATGGCCGGGGCGGTCCAGAGCCGGGGACCAGGCGAACGTTCCTGCTGCGAAGACCCAGGCACCGGAGGGGGCGCGGTACAGCGATGTCTCCTGGTGGCGGAGGACGCCCTCCTTGTCGGCGTACGGGGAGTGGGCGAGCAGCATGCGCTCCTCGTGCTCGGGCAGCGGGGTGCGCGGGAAGTAGCGGTCCGCCTCGCCCGCCACCAGGTTCTCGATCTCGTCGCCCTCGTGCGCCCCGGTCGCCTCCCACAGCCAGTGCCCGGCGTTGCGCACGATCAGCGGGTGCGGCTCGGGGACGGGCCCGGCGTACTGGATGCCCAGGAGTTGCTGCTCCGCCCGGTCGATCTCCCGCCACAGCACCGGTTTGCCCGGGCCCCTGCGCTTGCGGCAGGTCAGCAGCCGGTCGGGGACGCCGGACGGGGAGGGGCCGAGCTCCACCTGCCAGTACATGGAGTTGGCGGAGAGGAAGACCAGCGAGGTGCCGGCGTCGCGGGCGCGCTCCACGGTCCGGCGCATGTCCGCCGACCAGTACTCGTCGTGGCCCGGGAAGACCAGTCCCCGGTAGCGGGCCGGGTCGACGCGGCCCGCGTGCAGGTCGACGGCGCCGGCGTAGGCGACGTCGTAGCCGTAGCGCTCGGCCCAGCGGATGAAGTCGTAGGCGTGACCGACGTGGAGGGGGAGGCCGGCGCCCGCGTACGGGCGGTCGAAGGAGACCGTCGTGGCGGCCTCGGACTCGCCGAGCAGCCGGCCCTTCTCGTCCCAGGCGTGGTAGAGGCTGGCGCCGGTGCGGCCGTCCTCCGGGTAGAGGTTGTAGGCCTGCCAGGTGACGTCGGGCAGCACGAGCAGCAGGTCGGCGGGCTGGTCGTGGCGGACGGTGAAGGGGACGTGGGAGCGGTAGCCGTCGGCGGTGGTGAGGACGGCGACGTACGCGCCGACGTTCCAGTACGACGGGACCTGGAGCCGCCAGGACAGCCACCAGTGGTGGCAGGAGACCGTGCGGTCCGCGGTCAGCGGCGCGGGCTGGACGATGCCGGACAGGCGCGGGCTGGTGGTGATCTTCGCGGCGCCGTCACCGCCGTAGTGGCCGATGCGGTAGATGTCGACGGCGAACTGCTGTGGCGGGTCGACGGTGATGTGGAAGTCGATGGCCTCACCGGGCGCGACCGCGCCGGTGGAGGTGAAGCCCTTGATCTGACGGTGGACGTCGTCGGCCGCGCGGGGGCCGCCCGAGCGGCTGCCCTTCTTCGACGGGTGGGGGGCGTCCTGGTCCGCGTACCAGGGGACGACCTGGCCCGAGTCGTCGAAATACGTCACGTTGCCGCGCAGCCACGGGACGGGGCCCTGGCCGAAGGGATCCGTCACGGCGTGCGCGAGCGCTCCCGACTCCCAGCGGCGGATCTGCTCCGAACCCATGGTTGCTTCCCCTCCCCTTGCCCCCGTGGTGGTGTCTGCCGGTGTGCTGTGTGCCGGTGTGCTCTGTGCGGTGCCGGTGTGGTGTGTGCGGTGTTCTGCGGTGGGTGCGATGCCTTCGTGCCTATGTGCTTGTCGTATGTCGCAAGCCCTTGCCCTGCGCGCGAACGGTCCCAGCACATCACATAACGCGCGCGCTTCGTCACTGTTCGTTTCGAATTGGCCAGAACCGGAAGTGGGTGCTCCGGTGGTCAGCCGAGGCGGACGGGCTTCTCCGGGCGTATGCCGAGCTGGGAGAGCCAGACCCGCAGGGGGGTGGCGTCGCCGTCCTCGATGAGGGTGAGGACCTTGGGCGCCAGATCGGCCGTACGCTCACCGTCGATCAGGAGGGTGGGGCCGTCCAGCCAGTCCAGGCCGGGAGTCGCGCCGGCGGTGTCCATCGCGGCGCAGCAGACCATCGCGGTGAGGTGATCGGCGAGCAGTTCCCTGGCGGTGCGCGGGGGCTGGAGGGGGAAGAGGGGCAGGGCCCGGTCGTCCCAGAGCGCCGCGGCGTCGGAGGCGGGCGACGGCGAGGCGGGCGACGGGGTCGCCGGGGGGGGGGCGGCCTCCTCACGGGCCAGTTCGGCGCTGAGCCGGGCGGCGAGGGTGGCGCTGGGGGCCGTCGTACCGGAGAGGTCCTCGTCGTCGAGGGGGTCTTCTGCGCCGAGGGCCTGGGGCGGGGCGGGGTCCGGCGCGGAGACGGCCGGCCCTCCTGCGGTGCTGCCGGCCGGGGCGGTCCCAGCTGTCCGTGCGGTGCCCGGGTCCGCCAGGTGGTCGAGGACCCGGGACAGTGTGGGGGCGCCGGTCGCGGGGGCAGCGGGGGCGGAGGCGGGGCGGACGCCCATGGTGTCCAGGACGCGGTGCAGGCGGGCCGCGTCGAGGCGCCACTTGCGGTCGACGACCTCGTCCGGATACTCGCTCCAGGCCACCGGCGACCAGTCGGGCCCCGACCCGGCGGGGCCGCCGTGGAAGAGGCGGGCGGCGAGGAGGGAGGCGGCCTCGTCGACCGTGCCCGGCTCCTCCAGGAGATCGCAGGCGGGCCGCTCGCCGAGCCGGGACGCGAAACCCTCCGCCAGACGGTCGCGCCGGGACAGTTCCGTGAGCGCCGCGACCACACCGGCGTCCAGCCGGGACGGCCAGCGGCCCATCCGCCAGGCGGGCAGCGCCACCCGGGTCAGCAGCCGGTCCCAGCCCGCGTACGCCAGGCCCACCTGCTCCTGGGCGACGATCCGCAGCCCGTAATCCACAGCCTGTGCACGCTCAGCGGCCGCGGCCGCCACGCCCCGCTCCATCTCGGCGGCATGACCGCGGCAACTGCGCAGCAGAAGCCGGGCGACCCAGCCGACCCCGGCGAGCACCGCCCGCGAGACCGGCTCGCGGCGGGGTGCCGAGGCCACGGCCACCGCGGCGTCCAGGCCCCGGACGAAGCGCCGGGCGGCGGCTATGTCCGGGTGGGCCGAGGGGCCCGTACCGGCGATGACCGGGGCGAGGACCGCCCGCAGCTCGCCGACCCGCATCCACCACAGGAACGGGGAGCCGATGACGAGGACCGGCGCGACGGGGTGCCGGCGGTGCGCCTGCTTGCCGACTCCCGCTATGTCGTGGTGCTCCTCGGCCGGGGGCGGGCCGTGGGCCGGGTGCGTGCGGTCCTCCAGCCAGCTGTCGCAGTCCGGGGTGAGCGCTATCGCCGAGGGCGCGGGGACGTCGAGGCGGTCGGCGAGATCGCGCACCATCCGGTACAGGTCGGGAGCCGCCTCCTCGGTGACCGGGACCGTCGGGCTCATGGCGGGCCGGGCCCGGGCGACGACCAGGGCGATCCCCGCGGCGGCGAGCAGCACGAGGACCGCGAACGGCGTCAGCACCCAGCGGGCCGTGTCCCAGCCAGGGCCCTCCAGGCGGTCGCCGGCGGCGCCCGCGAGCAGGATCACGGCGACGGCGGCCGGCAGCAGGGCGACGGCCAGGGCACGGCTGCGGATGCGCAGCACGGCCAGTGCCCGTGCCCGCGCGGCCTGCGCGCCTGCTTCCACACCCATTCCGGTCACTACCGACCTCACCCCCTCCCCGTCGACCTGATGCTGCCCTTGCTCACTCCCCCACTGTGGCACCCGCCACTGACATCGCAATGCCGGTGGGCCAAGTGCCGGAACGCTTGCGCCGCACCCTAGTTGGGGCTCCGGCCCTCGTCAGCCGGATAGGGCATCGGTCACTCGATGGAATGGCTTTGGGGAGAGGTGGATGACGGGAAGCGAGCATCAGACCCCCACCTCTCGCATACTTCCGGCCCCGCTCCTCGCATACGTCAGACCACGCCCCTCGCATACGTCAGACCACGCCCCTCGCATACGTCAGGCCCCGGATCCTGAGACGGATCCGGGGCCTGCGGGGTTCATCGGCGGCGGGGTGGTTTCCCTGCCTCGCGTGGACCGGTTACGCGCCCGCCGCCTTCGCGGCGATGTCCGTGCGGTGCTGGGAGCCGTCGAGGCCGATGCGGCCGACGGCCGCGTAGGCACGGTCGCGGGCCTCGGTGAGGTCCTTGCCGGTGGCCGTCACGGACAGGACGCGGCCGCCCGCGCTGACGACGGCGTCCCCCTCCTGCCGGGTCCCGGCGTGCAGCACGTACGCGTGCGGGGCGTCCTGGGCTGCGACCTCGTCGAGACCGGTGATGGGGTCACCGGTGCGCGGGGTGCCGGGGTAGTTGTGCGAGGCGACGACGACGGTCACGGCCGCATCGTCGCTCCAGCGCAGCGGCTCCAGGTGGGCGAGGTTCCCGGTGGCGGCGGCCATCAGCAGCCCGGCCAGCGGCGTCTTGAGCCGGGCCAGGACGACCTGGGTCTCCGGGTCGCCGAAGCGGGCGTTGAACTCGATCACGCGGACACCGCGGGAGGTGATCGCGAGACCGGCGTAGAGCAGGCCGGAGAACGGTGTGCCGCGCCGCTGCATTTCGTCCACGGTCGGCTGCAGCACGGTCTGCAGCACCTCGTCGACCAGCTTCGGGTCGGCCCACGGCAGCGGGGAGTACGCGCCCATGCCGCCGGTGTTGGGGCCCTCGTCGCCGTCCAGCGCGCGCTTGAAGTCCTGGGCGGGCTGGAGCGGGACGACCGTCTCACCGTCGGTGACGGCGAACAGGGAGACCTCCGGGCCGTCGAGGTACTCCTCGATGACCACGCGCTCGCAGGCCGCCGCGTGGGCCCGGGCCGCTTCGAGGTCGTCGGTGACGACGACACCCTTGCCCGCGGCGAGCCCGTCGTCCTTGACGACGTAGGGGGGCCCGAAGGCGTCGAGGGCCGCGTCGGCCTCTTCCGGGGTGGTGCAGACGTACGACCGGGCCGTGGGCACCTCGGCCACCGCCATGACGTCCTTCGCGAAGGCCTTGGAGCCCTCCAGCTGCGCGGCCCGGCCGGACGGACCGAAGACGGGGATGCCCGCCTCGCGCACGGCGTCGGCGACACCGGCGACGAGCGGGGCCTCCGGGCCGACGACCACCAGCTCCGCTCCGAGGCGAGTGGCCAGCGCGGTCACGGCGGCGCCGTCCAGGGCGTCGACCTGGTGCAGCTCGGCGACCTCGGCGATGCCGGCGTTGCCGGGGGCGCAGTGCAGCGCGGTGACGTCGGGGTCGTGGGACAGGGAGTGGCACAGGGCGTGTTCGCGGGCGCCGCTGCCGATGACGAGGACCTTCACAGGGGTCAGCCTAACGGGAGGCGCCGGGTTCCCTTTGTGCGGGCCGCCGAGGGGAGGGGGGATCTTGAGCTGGAGGTTCCTCCAAGGAGTCGGGCTATTCGTTCGTGAACTCCTCGACCACCGTCGCTCCCAGCTCCCTCACGATCAGCTCCTGGCCGGACAAGGCCGACTCGTCGAGGTCGGGGTCGTCGTCCTCGGGGATGTCCTCCTCGGCGGAGACGTGGCGCGGCTGTGGGGCGGAGGGCTGGGGGACGGAGGCGGCCGGGGCCGGGGCGGACGTGGCGGCGGGCGCGGGGCCGCTCGACTGCTGGGCGGGGCCGGCCGGGGGAGCCGGCTGGGCGGGGGCGGGGCGCTGGGCCGTCGCCGTACCGCCGCCGGCGTGGTAACCGCCTCCACCGCCCGTGTTGTAGCCGCCAGAGCCGCCGAAACCGGAGGGGCCGCTGCCGGGCGCCGGGGGCGCGGAGCCGCCCGAGGGGTCGACGATCGCCTCGATCTTCCACTGGACGTTGAACTGCTCGCCCAGCGCCTGCCGCAGCACGTCCTCGCTGCCGCTGCTCAGGAAGTTGTCCCGGGCTCCGGCGTTGACGAAGCCGAGCTGGAGGGTCGTGCCGTCGAAGCCGGTCACCTGGGCGTTCTGGCTGAGCAGGATCCAGGTGAAGCGCCGGCGGTTCTTGACCGCGTCCAGGATGTTCGGCCAGAGCATGCGGGGGTCGAGCTGGCCGCCGCCGGTGGGAGCGGCGGCGGGGACGGGGGCAGGGGCGGAGGCGGGGGCAGGCGCCGACGTCGCCGGAGGCTGGGCCGCCGGAGGGGCGCGGGGGGCGGGGGTGCTCGTCGGCGGGGTGTTCGCCGGTGGGGTGTTCGAGGCGGGCGCGCCCGGGGCGGCCGTGGGCCAGCCGCCGGGGCGACGGCCGCCGCTGCCGGCGGAGGCCGCGGTGGGCCAGGCGCCGGGGGCGGGCTGGGTCGGGGCGGGCTGGGTAGGGGCGGACCGGGCCGCGGCGGGCCGGGGCTCCTGGCCGGGGCCGGGGGCGCCGGTGGCTTCGGGGGTGGCGTGTCCCGGGGGCGGGGTGGCCGGTGCCGACGGCGGCGCGCTCTGGGCCGGCGGCGACTGGGGCACACCGTGACCCGCCGCCGGAGGAGCGGAGCCCGGTGCGGCCGTCGTAGGACCGCCGACGCTGCCGGTCCCCGCGCCGCTGCTGCCCGGTGCTCCGGTCGCGCGGACCGCCGCCCGGGCCGCCGCCGGGCCACTGCCTGCCGGCACCGGACCGCCGGCGCCCGCCGCCACCGGACCGCCGCCACCCGCCTGGGCCGGAGCGGGAGCCGCTCCCCCATGGCCCTCCGGGCCGGGCACGTATCCCATGGCGGGAATGCCGGAGGGGCCGCCCGCGGAGTAGTTCACTCCGCGCTCGATCCGGTCGAGGCGGGCCATCACGGAGCGCTCGTCGCCGTAGGCGGCGGGAAGCAGGACACGGGCGCAGATCAGCTCAAGCTGGAGACGGGGCGAGTGGGCGCCGCGCATCTCGGTCAGGCCTTCGTTGACGAGGTCGGCGGCACGGCTCAGCTCGGCGGGGCCGAAGGTGCCGGCCTGGGCCTGCATGCGCTCGATCACATCGGCGGGGGCGTCGATGAGCCCCTTCTCCGCGGCGTCCGGGACGGCGGCGAGGATCACCAGGTCGCGCAGCCGCTCCAGGAGGTCGGCGACGAAGCGGCGGGGGTCGTTGCCGCCCTCGATCACGTGGTCGACGACCTCGAAGGCAGCGGCTCCGTCGCCGGTGGCGAAGGCCTCGACGACGGAGTCGAGGAGGGAACCGTCGGTGTATCCGAGCAGGGAGGTGGCCATGGCGTAGGTCACACCGTCCGCCGCGGCGCCCGCGAGGAGCTGGTCCATGACGGACATCGAGTCACGCACGGACCCGCCGCCGGCCCGCACCACGAGGGGGAGCACGCCGTCCTCGACCGGGATGGTCTCCTTCTGGCACACCTGTCCGAGGTACTCCCGGAGGGTGCTGGGGGGGACGAGCCGGAAGGGGTAGTGGTGGGTCCGGGACCGGATCGTCCCGATGACCTTCTCGGGCTCGGTGGTCGCGAAGATGAACTTGAGGTGCTCCGGGGGCTCCTCGACGACCTTCAGCAGCGCGTTGAAGCCGGCCGACGTGACCATGTGGGCCTCGTCGATGATGTAGATCTTGTACCGGCTGCGGGCGGGCCCGAAGAAGGCCTTCTCACGCAGGTCACGGGCGTCGTCGACGCCACCGTGGGAAGCGGCGTCGATCTCGATGACGTCGATGGAGCCGGGCCCGTTGCGTGCGAGGTCCTGGCAGGACTGGCACTCCCCGCAGGGCGTCGGCGTGGGCCCCTGCTCGCAGTTCAGGCAGCGGGCCAGGATGCGGGCGCTGGTCGTCTTGCCGCAGCCGCGCGGCCCGCTGAACAGGTACGCGTGGTTGACCCGGTTGTTCCGCAGCGCCTGCTGCAGCGGGTCGGTGACATGCTCCTGCCCGATGACCTCGGCGAAGGTCTCGGGGCGGTAGCGGCGGTACAGAGCGAGAGACGACACGCATACGAGGTTATAGGCGCCCACCGACATCGGGCCCGGCCCGGACCCGGTCGGGAGATCCGGTCGGGAGATCCGGACCGGGAGATCCGGACCGGGAGATCCGGTCCGGGAACGCAGACGCCCCCCACGCACCCGCCAGAGCCGACCTACCCTTGCTGCCTTCCGGCCCTGGGGGAGTTCAGTCAGATAGCGCCGCGTGAGGGGCTGCGCCAAGGCTACCTGATGTCTGGGGCGGGGAACGAGTTCGCGAGCACTCCTCTCGGTCATGTAATGTTCCTGGCGGAGGATTCGCCTAGAGGCCTAGGGCGCACGCTTGGAAAGCGTGTTGGGGGCAACCCCTCACGAGTTCGAATCTCGTATCCTCCGCCAGTGCCTCACCGGGCACGATGTCGAAGGGCCCCACCGTTCGCGGTGGGGCCCTTCGGCCTTGCTGGAGCCACTTCCAGGAGGGAATGAGAAATCGCTTGTGCTTGTGGCATGCCCATGCACAAGGATGTGCGCATGATGCGACCCGCGCGTGCGCTGCTCCCCCTTCTCCTGGTGCCAGTTCTCCTTACAGGTTGCGGCGCGGGCAAGAGCAGCGGTACGGCCGCCGACAGCGCTGACCTTGACGCCGCCGCGGGCGACTGGGGCGTCGCGCCGGAACTCGTGTATGTCACCAAGGTCTCCGGCTACACAGTGCTCCGGGAGTCGGTTGGCGAGTACAACAACGAGTTCGCTGCCGCGTACGGGTCCGAGAAGGGTGTCGGCAAGTTCGGCCTCTTCGTAGGGCGCGGCACGATGACGGCGGAGAGCTGCCCCGAGCAGCCGCTGGGCGAGGTGTCGGAGAAGCGGGTCACCTGTGAGCATGCCGGCGACGCCTGGTACCGCAAGGCCGGTGGCAGCCACGAGTACGCGGTGCCCGACGACGGCGTGGTGATTCATCTGATCGCTGATGTGGACAAGGTCGACCGCGCCGTTCTGCGTAAGGCCGCCGAGGCGGCCCACCGCCCGGACGACGCCGAATTGGCCGCACTCCTGCCGACCGGCAACGGCGCGGGCACCTGAGAGGACGGTTTGAAGTCGGCTGTGCAGCGGGCACCCATGCCGTCATCCGCGGAGTGGACTCAGCCGGGACGGAAGCCGATAGCCGCTCTCACGACCGACCGCTCATGCCGTTTTCGCGGTGGACTTTTTTGCGCTCCTGCTTCGTCCCGCAGGGGTGCGCGTGTTCTTCCGCTTGGGCTTTTCCGCGTGGGGCTCGGTCCGTGAGGGCGTCGCCTGCACAGGGGCGGTCTTCCACTTCAGTTCGATCTCCAGCTCGATCTCACCGCCGCCGATCTCGACCTCCAGCTCGCTGTGGAGGTCCTCGGGGATCCGGAGGCCCAGCGTCCCGGGGCCGAGGTCCAGCTCGGCGTCCCCGCCTTCCCTCAGGGCGTCTGCGAGTGCCGTGAGCTGGTCAGCGGCCTCGTGGCGGGACAGCGAGCGCTTCTGCTCGAACGTGAGGTCCTTCATGGGGCCCTCCCTGTGGCAAAAGGGTGGATGAAGCCATCTTGGCGGGATGTGCGGACTCGTGGGTCAGCCACCCGCCTCCGGACCCCAGTGCTCGGGTCCCACTCCGCGCCAGTCGATCCACGGCACCTCCGCCACGTCCGCCGGATCGATCTCCAGTCCGGCGCGGCGGAGGAACTCCGCGACATCGACGACGTCGTGGGCGAGCCCGAGGATCTCGCCGTCCACGCGGACGCGTCGGCCGCCCGAGGGCGACGGCGGATGCACGATCACACGAATCGGTCCGGACATGTCTTCAGGATCGTCCGGGACGTACGGTCCCGCAGGCCGGCGCGTCATCGAGGGAGCCGCTCGCGCACGCCCGCGGCCGTCCGCCCCAGCTCCCGCAGCTCCCACCACGCCGCGGGACTCGGCCGTCGCTGCTGCCAGTAGGGGTGGAAGAACGCCCGGGCCGACAGCCGGTACAGACGCCGGCGCAGCTCGGTGCGGCCGGGCCGATCGGCGAGCTGCCGGTGCGTGGCACTCCACTCCCGTTGCGCCCGGACGAGATCGTCGGGAAACGTTCGCATGGCCGAATTCAATCATGTGTTCGATTTTTCGAGCCAGCGCAAGGCTTCTGTTACGTCTCGGTTCGGGCACCGGACGCGGACAGCCGCAGCGCGAGAGGCCCGAGTAGGCGCATACTGAGGCCAATGACAAAGCCTGCTGCTTCCAAGCGTCACTTGCCTACCAGCCCCTTCAAGGCGCCGGTCGCACCCGCTCCCAAGTACTTCGCCGTCGGTGACCAGGTCACGCACGACATGTACGGGCTCGGCCGGGTCATCGGCATCGAGGACGGGATCGCCGCGCTCGTCGACTTCGGTTCGGCGCAGATGCGGATCCTGAGCCCCTACGCCAAGATGACCAAGCTGTAGGACCTCCGTGCCCGGTCGGGGCACTCCTGGCCCTGCCTTGGGCCAGCAACCGAAAAGAGACCTCTCATCGAACCGACTTCGCTGTTCTCCGCCGTGGAGGGGCAGCCGAGCCTTTCCAGTGCGGCGTCGCCGCCTCCGGCGACCAACCCCTTCCAGGCCCCCGACTTCGGGGAGGCCGAAGCCTTCCCTCTCGTCGAGGACATGCCGGAGGAGCCCGTCGCGACCAGGCGTCCGGCGCGCCGCAGGGCCGCCTAGCCCCACTCTGCGGTCCGGTCAGATCTCGCGGTCCGACGCCGGCCAGACGTACGGCAGGTCGTCCGGGACCCCCGGGAAGAGGGACGCGTACGTCGTGGGGTCCTTGCGGACCAGGGCCGAGCGGTGGCTCTCGTGGAAGGGGTCGTCGCCCAGCCAGGGCGGGAGCTCGTCTTCGGCGGCCAGTTGCGGCTGGTCGCGGATCGGGGCGTGGGGGCGGGTCGCCGACAGGTCGGCCACGAGCGTCGCCGCGCACGTGTCCTGGTGGCCCTGTTCGCGCCAGACGCGGCAGATCTCCAGGCCGTAGCGGACCAGCGCCTCCTCGTAGCCGAGCCACATCTTCACGGCCGGGTGGCGGCGCCAGCCGTAGCCGGGGACGACCAGGCCGCGCAGGACCTGAAGGGCCTCGACGCGTTGTTTGCCGAGCCGGCGGCGGTCGAGGGACAGGGCCGTCGTGCGGAAGTCCGGGTAGGGCAGAAAGGTCTGCATGCGGTCGCCGGTGCTCCTCACCGTGCGTCGGTGCGCGTGCCGCGCCGCCGACCGAGGGCGAGGGCCAGGCCGATCATGACGATGCCCAGGACGAAGTGGAGCCAGTCGTCCGCGGTGTTCAGCGGGACGAAGTTGGCGTCACTGTCGTGGCCGACGGACAGGCCGTACACCCACAGCACCAGGTAGACGGCGCCGCCGACCAGCAAGTACGAGTACGCACCGGCGGCCGTGCCGGCGAGCGTCAGACCGGCGAGGCCGTACGCCACGTGCACCAGGTTGTGCAGGATCGAGACCTGGAACAGGCCGAACAGTTCGGCGCCCGACTCGTGGGAGGCGAACTCCAGCGAGCCGTAGTCGGTGGTGATGCCCGGGATGAAGCCCAGCACGCCGACCACGAGGAAGACGAGGCCGAGCAGCAGGGCGGCCTGCTGGACGGGGGTGCGGGCGGCCCGGTGGGACGTCGGTGTGGTCATGGCCTGTGGCTCCTCACGCGAGTGACAGGGTCTGTTCCGCCCAGATGGTCTTGCCCGTGGCGCTCTGGCGGGTGCCCCAGCGCTCGGTCAGCTGGGCGACGAGGAGCAGGCCTCGGCCGCCCTCGTCATAGGTGCGGGCGCGCCGCAGGTGGGGAGCGGTGCTGCCGCCGTCGGACACCTCGCAGATCAGGGTCGTGTCGTGGATCAGGCGGAGCTGGACCGGCGGCTGGGCGTGCCGGATGGCGTTGGTGACGAGCTCGCTGACGACCAGCTCCGTGACGAACACGGCGTCGGAGAGCCCCCACCGCTCCAGTTGCGCCACCACGTCCTTGCGGGTCTGCGCGACCGCGGACGGGTCGGACGGCACCGACCAGGTGGCGACCTGCCGCGCGTCGAGCGCGCGGGTACGGGCGATGAGCAGGGCCACGTCGTCGGCCGGGCGTTGCGGCAGCAGGTCTGCGAGGACCGTGTCGCACAGGGCGTCCAGCGAGCCCGCCGGGCGGGCCAGTGCCTCCCGCAGCCGGTGGACGCCGGTGTCGAGGTCCCGCTCGGGGGTCTCGATCAGGCCGTTGGTGTAGAGGGCGAGCAGGCTGCCCTCGGGGAGGACGACCTCGGTGGACTCGTACGGCAGGCCGCCCAGGCCGAGCGGGGGCGTCGCCGGGAGCCCGACGAGGTCGACGCTGCCCCCGGGGCCGACGACGGCCGGCACGGGATGCCCGGCCCCGGCGAAGCAGCAGCGCCGTGTCACCGGGTCGTACACGGCGTACAGGCAGGTGGCCCCGACGTCGCCCGAGGCCCCGGCGGAGCCCGCCGACGCCCGCTCGCCGTCACTCTCCTCCTCCGTGTTGAGACGGGCGACCATGTCGTCGAGGTGGGTCAGCAGTTCGTCGCACGGCAGGTCGATGTCGGCCAGCGTGCGGACCGCCGTACGCAGCCGCCCCATGGTCGCCGACGCGACCAGCCCGTGGCCGACCACGTCCCCGACGACCAGCGCCACCCGTGCCCCCGAGAGGGGGATGACGTCGAACCAGTCCCCGCCGACACCGGCCTGCCCGCCCGCCGGGAGGTAGCGGGAGGCGACCTCGACGGCCGCCTGCCGGGGCAGTCGCTGCGGCAGCAGGCTGCGCTGGAGCGTGACCGCCGTGGCGCGCTCGCGGGTGTAGCGGCGGGCGTTGTCGATGCTGACCGCGGCCCGGGCGGCCAGTTCCCCGGCCAGCACCAGGTCGTCCTGCTGGAAGGTCTCCTGGTTGCGGTGCCGGACGAAGAAGGCGACGCCCAGGGTGCTGCCGCGGGCGACCAGCGGCACGGCCATCACGGAGTGGATGCCGAACGCCCGGACCCGGGCGGCGCGGGCCGGGTCGCGGGCCAGCCAGGCGGTGAACGCGGTGTCGGTCACCTCGTGCAGGGTGGGCCGTCCGGTGCGCAGGCTCTCGAAGGGCATCGAACCCGCCGGGTAGGAGCCCACCGCGCCGGCCGCCACGACCGCCTCCGGTGCGCCCGGCGTCACCGACTGCAGCGCGGCCCGGCGCAGCAGCAGCGGCCCGTCCGCCGGAACCGCCTGCGGGGGCGGCTCGGGTGCGTCGTCCAGCTCGGTCAGCAGATCGACGCCGGCGAAGTCGGCCAGGACCGGGACGGTCACGTCCGCCAGCTCCTGGGCCGTGCGCGTCACGTCGAGCGTGCTGCCGATGCGCCGGCCGGCCTCGGCGATCAGCTGGAGCCGCTTGCGGGCCCAGAACTGCTCCGTCATGTCGTGTGCGGACAGGCAGACGCCCTGGATGGTGCCCTCGTGGTCGCGCAGCGCGGACATGAAGACCGACCAGGCGTGCTCATGGTCTTCGCCGGGTGCGCGAAGGTAGTTCTCCTCGTACTCCGGCTCGCCGGTGCGCAGGACCCGGGCCATGGCGCGTTCCGCCCGCAGGCCGGCGTCGTCGACGACGATCTCGGACACGCGCAGGCCGCGCATCTCCTCCTCGGTGAGCGCCGTGGCGCGCTCCATGTCGGCGTTGGCCCGGCGCAGCCGGAGCCGGGTGTCGTAGATTGCCTGGGCGCAGCACGGAGACTGGGCGAAACTCCAGCTCACCAGGGATTCGTCGAGACCGGCGGGTGGCTGCCGGCCGGTCAGGGCGGAGACGATGAGCCAGGCGGGGACGTCGGCGCCGGGTGGTCTGTGGTGGGCGAGGATCCTGACCGTCAGCTGCCGGCCGTCGCGGTGCCGGAGGGCGACGTCGCCGTTCCAGCGGGGCAGCCCGGCGAGCGTGGGCAGACCGCCCCGCACCGGGATCGGCTCGGCCAGCAGATCCGCGGCACGGCGGCCGGTCAGCTGCCCGGCCGAGTACCCGAGGAGCCGCTCGGCGCCCGCGTTCCAGCCGGTCACGATGCCGTGTTCGTCGAGGGCGACACGGGCCGTGAGGGCTGCACCGACGAGGGCTTCGAGAGCTTCGGGTTCTTCTCCGGACGGCCGGCTGGCCCGGCCGACGGCGGCGGGCTGTTCCATGATCGGTCATCTCACTCTCGGGGGAATCAGCCATGATCCCGGATATGCACAGCTATCACCCGGTTTACCCCGATTAAGTCGGCTCTCTCACCGTGAGGTCCACGAAACGAGAATCGGAGCCTGCCGCCGCCCGGCCCGGGTAACCGCTCCCCCATGGGTCAGATCCTGGTGGGCACGTGTTCCTGGACCGACCGGGCACTGGTCGGCAGCGGCTGGTATCCCCCGGGCCGGCGGGACGCCGAGGGGCGGTTACGGCACTACGCCGAGCGGTTCGCTGTCGTCGAGGTCGACGCCTCGTACTACGCCCTGCCGGGCGAACAGAACAGCCGGCTGTGGGCCGAGCGGACACCGGACGGCTTCGTGTTCGACGTGAAGGCGTTCTCGCTGCTCACCGGGCATCCCACCCGTGAGGCGGTGATGCCGGACGGGCTGCGGGCCGAGCACCGGGACCCGGCGGTACTCGATCAGGTGTGGGACCGGTTCGCGGCCGGGATCGAGCCGCTGCGGGAGGCCGGGCGGCTCGGGAGCGTGCTGTTCCAGTTCCCGCCCTGGTTCCGGCCCGGGCAGCGGGCGGAGGCGTTCCTGCGGGAATGCGCCGAGCGGACCGAAGGCTGGCCGCTGGCCGTCGAGTTCCGGCACCCCTCCTGGTGGGAACCGGGGCAGGCCGAGGCGACGGGCGCGCTGCTCGCCCGGCACGGCATGGCCGCGGTGGCCGTCGACATGACGCAGAGGCTCGCCTCGTCAGTCCCGCCGGTCACACCCGTGACCTCGCCCCGGCTGTCCGTCGTCCGCTTCCACGGCCGCAGCACCGCCTGGGGCACCGGCAGCAAGGAGGACCGGTTCCGCCACGCGTACGGCGAGGACGAACTCGCCGAGTGGCTGCCCCGGGTGCGCCGGCTGGCCGAGCGGACCGAGCAGGTCCACGTCCTGTTCAACAACTGCTGCGGCGACGCCGCCGTCAGCGCCGCCGAGGCCATGACCCGGCTCCTCGACGACGCCCGGCCGACGGGCGACATCCCGCCGACGGACGACGTGCCAGCGACGAACGATGTGCCACCGGCGGACGATGTGCCACCGGCGGACGATTCCCCGTCGACGGCGGACGATTCCCCGTCGACGGCGGCACGGTTGCCTAGGGCTCGACCCGCACCTGGCGTTCCACCGACACCTGGTCGACGTCCGACACCCGCACGGTCGTCTTCATCGTCCACTTCCCGGCGAGCGGCAGGTTGACGGAGTTGGTGCTCCAGTAACCGCCCCGGTCGGTGAGTTCGGCGTCGATCGGGCCGACCTTGCGGGAGGGCAGGGTGAAGGTGATGCGGACCTCGGGGATCACCACCAGGCCCGTGTCGGAGCCGTAGACGACGGCCTGTACGCCGTTCTCGCCGACGCGGGCCGGGTCCAGGGTGACCTGCACCTTTCCGCTCCCGGTCACGGAATCCGTGCCCGTGTCGAAGGGCATCGTGATCTCGGTCGTGGGCGGCAGCGCCCCCAGCGGTGCCTGCTGGGCCGCCTCGGCCTGGGCCCGGCTCGGAAGGGTTCCGGTGAGCACGGTCGTGATCATCAGCACCACGGCTGCGACGGCCACTTCGACCAGGACGGAGCGGCGCAGGCGCCGCCGGATGCCGGGGTCCCCGGATCCGGCCCCCGGCCCCGCCGGGCCGTCGGGCGACTTTGGCTCCCCGTGCGGCTTCGGCTCCCCGTGCGACTCCGGCTCTTGGGGCGTCCCCGGTTCGCCCGTCCCGGGTCCCGCGGCGCCTTCGCCGCCTTCCGCGGGCGCGCCGACCGGCTGCGGGACCGGTGCCGGTACGGCCGCCCGGGCCGCAACCGCCGGTGCCGCGATCCGCGCCGTCCAGCGCCGCGAGTACCCGGCCACCAGCAACAGCACGGCCACCCCGGTCAGTTTGGCGAGCAGCAGCCGGCCGTACGACGTACCGGACAGCGCGGAGAGGGAGCCGAGGCCGCGCCAGGACTGGTAGAGGCCCGTGACGGCCAGGACGGTCACCGAGGTGAAGGCGATCCGGGAGAAGCGGGGCACGACCTCCACCAGGTCGTCGCCGGACGAGCGGCGCAGGGTCAGCAGCAGCGCCACGAGGCCGCCCAGCCAGACGCCGGTCGCCAGCAGGTGCGCCACGGACGACGTCATCGCCGCCGGCACCTGGATCCCGGCGGAGGCGTGCTCGGCCGCCGCCCACGTCAGGGCCAGGGCCACGGCCAGGGCCGTGCCGATCGCCAGGGCGACGGGCCGCTTCGCGGTGTCACGGTGCCTGGACAGCCGGACCAGGAAGGCGGCGGTCAGCAGGAGGACGAGCAGCCGGGCGAGCAGGGCCAGGCCGGGGCGGCCGGTCAGGGTGCGGCCGAGGGCGGAGGCGTCGAAGGCTGCGGCGGGGCCCGTGCCCGCCTCGTAGGGGGCGCGCAGCAGGAGCAGGACGGCCGTCGAGCCCAGTAGCGTCCACCAGGCCGCCACCAGCGGCCGGCGCAGCGGGGAGGTGTGCGCGGGCCGGCACAGCAGCGCGAACGCCGCCGTGCCGACGAGCAGTGCGGCGGCGAGGTAGGCGAGGTAGCGGGCGGCGTCGTAGAGGCCGCGGGTGAGGGGGTCCTCGGCCGGGCCGGTGTCGATCTGGCCGGTGGTTGCGGACCGTTTCCCCACGGAGAAGCTGAAGGCGCCGGAGACGGGGTGGCTGTCGGCGGAGACGACCCGCCAGGCCACGGTGTACGTGCCCTCGGCGAGCTTGCCGGGCAGGCCGATCCGGGCCGTGTCGGAGCGGCCGTCCGCGTGCGTGGCCTCGCCGGTGTGGACCCGGCGCTGGTCGGGGCCGAACACCCGGAAGGAGTCGTCGAGCAGGCCCACGGACTCGGTGAAGGTCAGGGTGACGTGGCGGGGGGCCTGCCGGACGACGGATCCGTCGTCGGGGTCGGTGCTGCGGAGGGCGGCATGGGCGGAGGCGGGGGCTGCTCCGGCGAGGAGCAGGACCAGTACGGTGCCCAGCAGCACCAGGGCTTGGAATCGCCGGGGGCGTCCGGCATCGCGATCCTCGTTCCGCCGTTGGTCCACGTGGTTCTCCGGGGTCGGGCTGGACGGCTCCGGTTATGTACGGACGGGATCGGTGTAGCGCTCAACGGGATGGGGGCCGAGAGGCCGGCCGGGACAGGCTCGCGATCCCGGCCGCCTCCGCCGGGTAGCGTGCGGTCAGCTCCGCCGCGTCTCCGTGTTCGTAGCCCGCGAAGGTGAAGCCCGGGGCCATCGTGCAGCCGAACAGGGTCCAGGAGCCGCCCGCTGCCACCCTGCCGCCCATCCACGTGCCCGCCGGGACCGTGAACTGGGCGTGCTGGCCCCGCAGGACGTCCGGTCCGAGCACCACCGTCCGCGTGGTGCCGTCCGGGGCGAGCAGGAGGAGCTCCAAAGGGTCGCCCCGGTAGAAGTGCCAGATCTCGTCGGTCGGCAGGCGGTGGAGGGCGGAGAAGTCGTCCGCCGTCAGGAGCGCGACGATCGCCGTGCCCTCCGGCCTGCCGTCGGGGCGGTCGGGCCCGGCCCAGGTCTGACGGAAGAGGCCGCCCTCGCTGGGGATCGGCTCCAGGCCGTAGTGGGCGATGAGGTCCTCGGGGGTCACCCGGGGAACATTAGCTCCCGGTCGAGGAAGGCGAGCTGGGCCTTTTTCTCCGGCAGGTACACGTCCGGCAGGTCGATCTCCGGGAGGACCACCACCGGGCCCGGAGCGAAGCCGAGTCCGAGGAAGCGGGCGACCGCCTTCTCGTTGCGCACGTCCGGGTCGACCACGACCCGCCTGCGGTCCAGGCCGAGCAGGACGTACGCGGTGATGGCCACCACCAGCCGGGCGGTCCAGCCGGGTTGTCCGCCGCCCGGTCCCGCGGGGGCGAGCAGCAGGTGGACGCCGATGTCGCCGGGGCGGACGTCGTAGCACGCGCTGACGCGGTCGGCCTCCGGCTCGTAGGTCTGCAGGAGCGCGACCGGCTCGCCGTCCCGGACGACGAGGTGGGCGTGGTGGGTGTCGAGCGTGGCCATGTGGGCGTAGACCGCGGCGACCTGTTGTTCGGTCAGCTCGGTCATGCCCCAGAAGGCGGCCCGTTCCTCGCCGACCCAGCGGTGGATCACGGCGGCGTCGGCGTCGGGGTCGAGCGGCAGGACACGGACGGTGCCGAAGCCGTCGACCACCTGCTCGTGGACGGGCGTGCGGGAGGCGTAGGGGTCAGACATCGCATTCCTTCTGCATCGTGGTCCAGTCGGTGACGACCGGGACGAGGTCTCCGGCGAGCCACAGGGGGAGCTGGTCGCGGTGGTGGGGCGAGCCGGGGACGCCCGAGGCGCCGAGCGGGACCACCCAGCGGCTGTCCTCGCGCCGGGCCAGGTCCCAGACGTACCGGGCGGCCGGGCCCCGGGCGGCACGTTCGGTGAGGCCCGGCACGCCCGAGGTGCACAGCACGCAGTCGTGGTCGCCGGACAGTCCCGGTTCGTCGTACGGCTGCTCCGGCTCCAGCGCACGCCAGGGGGCGAGGCGGTGGGTGTCGCCCCAGACGCCGGCCGGCGGGCGCAGGGCCACTTCCTCGATCGCCGCGCGGACGGCCGCCGGGCGGTCGACGCCGAACAGCTCCCCGGCCCGCAGCAGGTGTTCGAGGGCGAAGCCGACCCGGGGGACGAGGGCCAGCCAGGGCTGGAACACCTCCGGGTACACCGGTGGTGTGGTGAGCGCGGCGAACGCCGGGTGCGCCGCGAGGCGCCGTACGACCGCTCCGCGCACGGCCGCGTACAGGGCCGCGTCGGCGCTGCCGGCGTCCATGCGGCGGTCCCAGCCGAGGAGGCGGTCCCGGAGGGCGGCGGCCTCGGATGTGAGGTCGTCGAGGGCGGCGAGACGCTCCAGGAGGGGGGCCGCCGACGCCAGATGGGTGTCCGTGTGGATCGCGGGCATGGCGGCGGCGGACCAGCGCTCCTTGCCCGCGAGCAGCGCGGCGATGCGGTCGGCGCGGTGCGGCGGGGCGAACTCGACGCCGAGGGGTGCGGCCGGGCCGCGCTGGTTGGCCATGACGGCGACGCCGTCGGTGAGCCCGGCGCGCGGGGTCGCGTGCCAGCCCCGCCACTCGTGGCCGGGCTCCCACGCGGGCACCACCCGCAGGGAGTTGGTCTCGGCGCGCAGCGGCACCCGCCCGGCGACGCGGTGCAGGACGCCGCCCTCGGTGTCGGCGGCCTGAACGACGTTGACCGGCTCGGCCCAGTGGTCGAAGGCCCGGTCCACGTCGGCGACCCGCCGGGCCCGCAGCAGCGGCAGCAGGGCGGCGAAGCCGAGGTCGCCGGTGACGCGGGGCGGGTAGCGCAGGCTGATCGCCACGGGCAGGCCGGAGGGGTCGGCCGGGTCGCCGTCCAGGCCCTCGGGCCCGCCGATGATCACCGGGCCGCGGCCGGTCTCGATCACCTCGGCCTCGACCGGGTCCTCGCCCGCCACCTCGACGGTCTCCGTGTGCCGGGCCGCCCGCCGCCAGACCCCGTCCGGGTCGAGGGCCTCCACCCCGGCGCCGGTGCGCCGCAGCCGCTCGCGGTAGAGGTCCTGGTAGTCGGACATGGCGTTGGTGATGGCCCAGGCGACCGTGCCGGTGTGCCCGAAGTGGGCGATGCCGGGGACCCCGGGGACGGCCAGGCCCACGACGTCGAACTCCGGGCAGGACAGGTGGATCTGCTGGTAGACGCCCGGGTCCTCGATCCAGCGGTGCGGGTCACCGGCGATGACCGCCTGCCCGGTGACGGTCCGCTCGCCGCCGACCAGCCAGCCGTTGCTGCCGGAGGTGCCGGGGCCGTCGGCGGCGAAGAGGCCGATGGCGTCCGCACCCAGGTGGGCGGCGACCTGCTCGCGCCAGAGCTTGGCGGGGAATCCGGCGAAGAGGATGTGGGTGGCGAGCCAGACGCCGAGCGGGGTCCAGGGCTCCCAGCCGCCGGGGGTGAGACCGGTGCGGGCGAACTCGGGGGAGGTGCTGCCGGCCAGACCCTCGTTGACCCCGTCGACGTACGCGCGCACCCACCGCGCCGTCCCGGGCTCCCGTCTCTCCAGATCCGCGAAGCAGCGTCTGGCGGTGTCGTCGAGCCGGGCCCGTCTGGCGAACCGGTCCCAGGCCAGGGCGCTCCCGCCGAGGAAGGACGCCGAGGTGCCCTGCGCCCGGTGCCGCTCGATCTCCAGCTGCCAGGCCCGGTCGCGGGCGGTGACGAGGCCCTGGGCGTGGGCGAGTTCGGCCGCGCTGCCCGCGCGCAGATGCGGAATGCCCCAGGCATCACGGTAGATCTCGGTGGCCACGCCGGGTCTCCTCTGTCCTTTGGGTTGAATCTTCTCTTGGCTGAATTTCTTTAGGTTAGGCTTGCCTAAGTCACAGCTGTGGCCGGAATCGTACGCGAAGGGGCGGAAAAGCGAGGGGGCGGGGGCGGGGTTGGGAGGGCGCGGTCCTCAAACTGCTGCGCGGCAAGGACTTCGAGTTCACGGTGACGGACGTCGAGGACGTCACCCCGGAGTACCGGCGGCTGAGCTTCACCGACGGCGGTCTGCTGGCCGCCACCGGAGTGCACCCCACCATGTGGGTACGGCTGTGGTTCGACAACGCGGGCAAGCCGCACCAGCGGGCCTACACCCTCGTCGACCCGGACGCCGAGACCGGCACCTTCCAGCTGGAGTTCGCCCTGCACGAGGGCTGTGCCAGCGACTGGGCGAGGGCGGCGAAGCCGGGCGACACCATCGAGGCGACCGTCCAGGGCACCGGCTTCGAGCACCCGGACCCCGCGCCCTCGCACCTCTTCGCCGTCGGCGACCCGGCCTCGCTCCCGGCCATCAACTCCCTCCTGGACGCCCTGGGCTCCGCCCCGGCCACCGTCTGGTTCGAGGGCGGCGACGACGACCTGCCGTTCCGCACCGACCCGGACCGGCACGAGCTGCGCAAGGTGCCGCGCCAGGATTCCGGCGCGCACCTCGTCGACCGGGTGAGGGCGGACCTGCCCGGCCTGCTCCGGGAGACGCCCGACCCGTACGTCTGGATCGCCTGCGACACGGCGACGACCCGGGCCCTCGGGGCGTACGTCCGCAAGGAACTGGGCCTGCCCAAGCAGCGGGTGCACGCGCTGGGGTACTGGCGGGCGACCTGAGCGGCGGCCGGGCCCGCGCCGGGGGATGATCGGGGCATGGACGTCACACTTCACCTCGCCCAGGATCCCGAGGCCGACGCGCTGCTCGGCCGCAGTCCGCTCGCCGCGCTGGTCGGCATGCTGCTGGACCAGCAGGTTCCTATGGAGTGGGCGTTCAAGGGCCCGGCGACGATCGCCCAGCGGCTGGGCGGCGACGACCTGGACGCGCACGAGATCGCCGCGCACGAGCCGGAGGCCTTCGCCGCGCTGCTCTCCCAGAAGCCGGCGGTGCACCGCTACCCGGGCTCCATGGCCAAGCGGATCCAGCAGCTGTGCGCGTACCTCGTCGAGCACTACGACGGTGACGCCGAGGCCGTCTGGAAGGACGCCGGCACCGGCAAGGACCTGCTGAAGCGGCTCGCGGAACTGCCCGGCTTCGGCAAACAGAAGGCCCAGATCTTCCTCGCCCTCCTCGGCAAGCAGCTCGGGGTGCGGCCCACGGGCTGGCGAGAGGCCGCGGGCTCCTACGGCGAGCCGGACTCGTTCCGCTCGGTCGCCGACATCACCGGCCCCGAGTCACTGGTCAAGGTACGGGCCCACAAGCAGGAGATGAAGGCAGCGGCCAAGGCGTCGAAGGCCACCGGAAAGTAGCCGCCGCCGCACGCCTCCGGCGGGTGGACGCGGGCACCGGTCAGTCGACCCGGGGGGCCGGCCGGCCGCGGGGTGCCGCCGGCCGCCCGGTCAGGCGGCGAGCACGCGGCCGCACCTGCGCCGGCCCTCAGACGCCGAACCTCCGGCCACGAGCGCCGTCCGCAGGCTCCCCCAAATCCACCGGCAAGCATCGAGCACGCCAGACACCGACACCGGCCCGCCACCAAAACCCACGGCGCACCCGACGGCAGGACATCGAACACCACGCCGCACGGACCACCCGCGACCAGGCTCCGGCCAAGCCGCACGGACGTCAGGCCACAGACCGGCCCAAGGCCACCGGCAAGCAGCGAGCACACGAGACACCGACACCGGCCCGCCGCCAGAACCCGGGGCGCGGCCGACGTGCGGGCAGCGAGCTCCTGGCCCGCAGGGGCACCCCCGAGCAGCAAGCACCCCGGGCACGGGCACCGGCCCGCAGACTCGCCCAGGGCCGCCGGTGAGCAGCGTGCGCCCGACACCTCGGCGTCATTCGGCCGGCCCGGCTCAGGTGGCGGCTGCCTGCGGTGCGATCCCAGCATGAACCATGAGCGAGCCACCCGACGGCTCCCCCTGGGACCCGGAGCACGACGCCTCCGACATACGACGCCCCGCATCCCCGGCCCCCCGCCGCGGGGATGCGGGAGGCGTGAGGTCCCGCTGTCGCGACCTCCCCGGGCCCCTCGCCGGCTTGGGCCGAGCGAGCGGATCTCGCGACCTGCGGGATGAGCCGCGCGGACGGCGGGGGGAATGACGTCCCGTGAGCCCCGAACCGCAGCCGGAACCCCGCGGCCTCCGCCGCCTCATCTGGCTGCGCGTGCTCGTCCTGCTGCTCGCCCTGCTCGTGCCGGGCGCCCACGCCGAGGCGCTGACGGGGCCGACGGCGACCGTCTCCGGGGAGAGCACCACCGTCGAGTGCGACCTCTTCGACACGGCCCTGCGCCCACCGGCCCGGGGCGTCCGCCGCACCGCCGCTCCGCCGGCCCCGGCCCCGCTCCCCGAGCCTGCCCACACCGCACGGCTCCCCCTGCCCGTCCCCGCGGACCCGCCGTACGACCCTCGTCCCCTGCGTTCCGAGGTCCTGCGCTGCTGACAGGTCCGTCCCGGACCCGGTCTGTCCGTCCGTCCCGCACGGAACCAGAACGACGAGCAACGACGAGGAACCCAGCCATGCTCCAAGACCCGTACGCCGTCATGCGCGCCCTCCTGCGCGCGGAAGCCGCCCGCAGCACCCCCAAGCCCCGCCCCCGCCCCCACTCCCAGCCGGACACCCGGAAGCCGCCGCAGCCCCCGGAGGGGCAGGGACAAGGGCAGGGGCAGGGAAGAGATCGCGGCTGACGCAACCCGCACGGCGGAGGCGCCCACGCCTCCGCCGTCCCCATCACCTGCGTCGCATGGCCGACCGCCTCGGCCGTCCCCATCGCCTGCGCCGCGTGGCCTGCCGTCTACGCCGTCCCCATCGTCTGCGCCGCGTGGCCTGCCGTCTACGCCGCCCCCATCGCCTGCGCCGCGTGGCCTGCCGTCTACGCCGTCCCCATCGCCTGCGCCGCGGGCCTACCGCCTGCGCCGCCCCGAACGCCGTGCCGTGCCGAACGGCGATCGGGTCGCCCGGACGGGGATGCCGCACCCGACGCCGCCCAGGGCGTAGTACTCCGCCGGGAAACCGGTCGCCGTCCAGCGCTGGTGGACGTCCGCGGCCCGGCCCTCGACCCGCCCGTCCGGGTGGCCCGGCGCGGCGATCCCGGACAGGTCGCCTTTCATGTCCGCGAGGAAGACGGGCACGCCCTGGGCGGACAGCTGTTCGGCGATCAGCTGGAGCGTCTTGGTCTTGCCGGTGCCGGTGGCGCCGGCGACCAGCCCGTGGCGGTTGAGCATCGCCAGCGGCACCCGGACCTGCGCGTCCGGCAGACACTGCCCGCCCCACAGCAGAGCGCCCAGATGGAGGGCCGGACCCGAGAAGGCGTAGCCGGAGGCGTCCGCCGGGCCGGGTCAGCGATCCGCAGAGCCTCCTGGGGAGGGCGGCGGCACGCGCGGACACCTCCGGGGCGGAGGCCGACGGCATGGTCTCGCGGTCCGGCATATTCACGCACCTGTTTCCCCGTTCACACCACCTTGCGTGGATTTTTTCAGCGTCGTACTCGCTCGCCATGGCTGCGCCCGGAAGGTCTTGACCGGTAGGCTTTCCGTGTGATCTTCAAGCGCATCGGAAACGGCCGGCCGTACCCCGACCACGGCCGGGAAAGCACCCGGCAGTGGGCGGACGTCGCGCCGCGCCCGGTCCGCCTCGATCAGCTCGTGACGACCAAGGGTCAGCTCGATCTGGAAACACTGCTCGCCGAGGACTCGACGTTCTACGGCGACCTCTTCGCGCACGTCGTGAAGTGGCAGGGCGACCTGTACCTGGAGGACGGGCTGCACCGCGCGGTGCGGGCGGCACTCCAGCAGCGCCAGGTGCTGCACGCACGCGTGCTCGAACTGGACTGATCCCCGCCGGTCGCGGGTTGGCCCTTTCGGGTTCCGCTGGGCGACGTCGAATGATCATCTAGTAGGCATCGTCGCCCGGGCGCACTACGCTGCGCTCATGAGCATGCTGACTCCCCCCGGCATGGGCGGCAAGTACCGCATCAAGGGCAACAAGTACCCCCGGATGCGCCGGCCCCGGCGGCGCGGCAGGCTCGTCGTCCTGACCGTCGCGTCCGTCGTCGTCCTCGGCGTGGGCGGCTGGGGCACGCTGCAGCTCATCGACGTCTTCACCGGCGGCGGAAGAAAGGCTTCGGCGGCCGGTGACGGGACGGACTGCGGCACCACGACCAAGGCGAGCCCCTCGCCCAGCGCCGAGCCCCTGCCCCAGCCGCGCACGATCACCGTCAACGTGCTCAACGCCACCACCCGCGCGGGTTTGGCGAAGAAGACCGCCGACGAGCTCAAGAAGCGCGGCTTCAAGATCGGCGACGTGGGCAACGCGACCAAGCAGTACGACAAGAAGGTCAAGGGCACCGGTCTGCTGCTCGGCCCCGCCGCCGCGCTCGACACCTCACTGCCCGTGCTCGGCACCCAGCTCCCGGGCGCCGAACGGCGCACCGAGGCGTCCCGCAAGGGCGCCGCCGTCGACCTCGTCATCGGGGACGGCTTCAAGGAGCTGGCGAAAAAGCCGGACGCCGACCGGGCGCTGACCAAGCTGGCCACACCCGAGCCGGCGCCCACGACGAAGAAGGGCTGCTGAGAGGCCCTCCGGCCTACTCGGCCGCCCCGTACATGCGGTCGCCCGCGTCTCCGAGGCCCGGGACGATGTAGCCGTGCTCGTTCAGGTGCTCGTCGACCGAGGCGGTCACGACCGTCACCGGCGTGCCCGCGAGCTCGCGCTCCATGATCTCGACGCCCTCCGGGGCGGCCAGCAGCACCACGGCGGTCACGTCGTCGGCGCCGCGCCGGATCAGCTCCTGGATCGCCGCGACCAGCGTGCCGCCGGTGGCGAGCATCGGGTCGAGCACGTACACCTGACGCCCCGACAGGTCCTCCGGCATCCGCGTCGCGTACGTGGAGGCCTGCAGCGTCTCCTCGTTGCGGATCATGCCGAGGAAGCCCACCTCGGCGGTCGGCAGCAGCCGGACCATGCCGTCCAGCATGCCGAGCCCGGCCCGCAGGATCGGCACCACCAGTGGCCGCGGGTGGGACAGCTTGACGCCCGTGGTCCGCGCGACCGGCGTCTGGATGTCGACCTGTTCGGTGCGCACGTCACGCGTGGCCTCGTAGGCGAGCAGGGTGACCAGCTCGTCGGCGAGACGGCGGAAGGTCGCGGAGTCGGTGCGCTGGTCGCGCAGCGTGGTGAGCTTGTGTGCGACCAGAGGGTGGTCGACGACGTGGAGGCGCATGTCCACAACATTAACCGGGCGGGGTACCCCGGACCGCACGGCAAGCCCGCCGTCCGGCCGTCACCCGGTCACCGGCGTCAAACGGCCCGTCCGGGGGAAGGCGGAAGGGACGGACTGGGGGTGGTGAACCTGATGCCCGACCGGAAATTCCGAGACGATCCGTCGCCGCGCACGCGGCCGGGGACGGGCCCGGAGCCCGACCTGACGAACGGGACCGACGAGTCCGACGCCGAACGCCGCCGGCGTCGCGCCCGCTTCCTGCGCGATCTGGCAGAGGCCCGGGAGCTGCGCGACCGCGTCCAGCCGCGCCGTGCCAAGACGGCCCGGCTGCGGCACGCCATGCGCATGCGCACCTTCCGCTGGTAGGAAACGGGCGGGATAACCCCCGGCAAAGATCACGAACCGCGCGGCGGTTGTCGCGGCTGACCGTGCGTGGAGCGGGGCAAATCCGCGTACGATCCGCAGGTGGCGGCAACGGGCGTGCGAAGAGAACTGCCCAACACAGGGAGCCGAAGACGTCCCCTGAACGCCTTGTTTCTGCCACGATTCCGAGTGGGTGGGGCTCGGACGAGCACTCCCCGCCCGTAACCTCCGCCGGGGGGACCCCCAACCGGCACGCCTAAGACCAGTGGGAGAGTCACGGTGTACTTCGCCGCACTGCTCGCGCGCACCGAAGACGGGTGGGAAGCGAGCGACACAGAGCTCGACGATGTGGAGACCCTGTCGGATCTGGCCGACCTGGCCCGTGCAGCCTCCCCCGACGAGGACACGGTGCTCGTGCTCATCGAGCAGGAGGACGCCTGGTTCGGCGTCTTCCGCGTGGACGGCGAGGAGGACCCTCGCATCTACGTCTCGGACGCCGCCGCCGCTGCCCGCAGCAGCTACGGCGAGATCCTGCTCACCGACGAGCTGCTGGGCCGCGATCCGGACGACGGGGACGTCCTCGACGCCCTCGACCTCGACGGCACCGAGGACGGTGAAGCCGCCGAGGACGACGATGACGCCGAGGACGGCGCCGGGACCGCCGGCTCCGCCGAGTCCGTGCCGCACGGCCCGGTCGGCGACGCCCTGATCCTGGACGACCTCGGCGTGAGCGAGAAGGAACTGCGCCTGATGTCGACGGACGCCGTCACCGAGATCGCCGAGTCCCTGGGCGCCTCGGAGACCCTGGAGACCGTCCGCTGACCGGTCGTACCACCGCGGGGCCGCCGGATCCGGTCCGCGACCCCTGGCGGCCCGCGATGCGACTCGCCCTGGACGAGGCCGCCGGGGCCGTCCGGGGCGGGGACGTCCCCGTCGGCGCCGTCGTCCTGGCCCCGGACGGCGCGACCGTGCTCGCGGCCGGGCACAACGAACGCGAGGCCGGCGGCGATCCGACGGCTCACGCGGAGCTCCTCGCCCTGCGGCGGGCCGCGGCCGCCCTCGGCGCGTGGCGGCTCGCCGGCTGCACCCTCGTGGTCACGCTGGAGCCCTGCACGATGTGCGCGGGCGCGATCCAGCAGTCCCGCGTCGACCGGCTCGTCTACGGCGCCCGCGACGAGAAGGCCGGCGCGGCCGGTTCCCTCTGGGATCTGGTCCGCGACCGGCGGCTCAATCACCGGCCCGAGGTGATCGAGGGCGTGCTCGCCGAGGAGTGCGCCGGGCTGCTCACGGCGTTCTTCCGGGACCGCTGAATACCGATTTCAAAGCATGCGGCTCCTTGCTGTAAGGTCTCCCTCGGTAGCGTGTCCGAGCGGCCGAAGGAGCTCGCCTCGAAAGCGAGTGTGGCGCAAGTCACCGAGGGTTCAAATCCCTCCGCTACCGCTTGAGAAGGGCCCCGTCGACAGACGGGGCCCTTCGTGCGATCAGCCTCTTCGTGTGCTCGGCCCTTCGTGCGATCATGTGCGCTGCATGGGACGCGAGTGACAGGGGAGGCCGCGATGGCGGTGAACGCGAAGAAGGTCGCCGTCTACGCCCTCGTGGTCTTCGCGCTGTACGTGATCATCACGGACCCCGAGACGGCGGCCGACTACGTCCTCATAGGATTCCAGGGCATCTCGGATGCCGCCGGGGCCCTCGGCGACTTCGCCACGTGGGTCGCCAAGGGAGGAAAGTGATGATCCGCCACCTGGTTCTCTTCAGGCTCAACGAGGGCGTCGAGCGCGACGACGCCCGGGTCGTGAAGGGCGTCGAGGCCTTCCGCGCCCTGGAGGGCTCGATCCCCGAGATCCACTTCTGGGAGCTCGGCTGGAACGTCAGCGACCGCCCCATCGCGTACGACTTCGCCATCAACTCCGCCTTCGACGACGCGGACGCGCTGCGCCGGTACGTGGAGCACCCGGACCACCAGGCGGGTGTCGCGCTGTGGCGGGAGTTCGCCACGTGGGTGATCGCGGACTACGAGTTCTGACCCCCGGCCGGCCCGGTCGCTTCGAGCCCCCTGTCAGTGCGACAGGGGGCTTCTGTGTGACCTGAGTTCATTTATGCGCCATTCATCCCTCAACACGTACTTATGGGGTGCTTGCACACAGTGCACATGTCTTGTGATGCTATGACCGCTTTTGATGGAAGAGTTGAACGATGAGTTGACGATGACGAGGTGGAATTGACCGTGCTGGCCAGTACCGCACCTCAGGCACCCACCTCGGAAACCCCGGAAGCCCCGGAAGCCCCGGAAACCGCTCCACCCGCTCCACCCGCTCCCCAGCGGAGCCGTGGGGCCGACACCCGCGCTCTCACCCAGGTCCTCTTCGCGCAGCTCAAGGAGCTCCAGCCGGGCACCCCGGAGCACGACCGCGTACGCGGGGCGCTCATCGAGGCCAATCTCCCGCTCGTGCGCTACGCGGCCGCCCGGTTCCGCTCCCGCAACGAGCCGATGGAGGACGTCGTCCAGGTCGGCACCATCGGGCTCATCAACGCCATCGACCGCTTCGACCCGGACCGGGGCGTGCAGTTCCCGACGTTCGCGATGCCGACGGTCGTCGGCGAGATCAAGCGGTACTTCCGCGACAACGTCCGCACGGTCCATGTGCCGCGGCGGCTGCACGAGCTGTGGGTGCAGGTCAACAGCGCGACGGAGGACCTGACGACCTCCTTCGGGCGCACCCCGACGACCTCGGAGATCGCCGCGCGGCTGCGCATCACCGAGGGCGAGGTGCTGTCCTGCATCGAGGCCGGGCGGTCGTACCACGCGACCTCCCTGGAGGCCGCGCAGGAGGGCGACGGGCTGCCGGGGCTGCTGGACCGGCTCGGTTACGAGGATCCCGCGCTGGACGGCGTGGAGCACCGGGATCTCGTACGGCACCTGCTCGTTCAGCTGCCCGAGCGGGAGCAGCGGATCCTGCTGCTGAGGTACTACAGCAATCTCACGCAGTCCCAGATCTCCGCGGAGCTCGGCGTCTCGCAGATGCACGTGTCGCGGCTACTCGCGCGTAGCTTCCAGAGGTTGCGGTCTGCGAACCGCATCGACGCGTAACCGCAAACGCGAGCGAGAGGTCACCGCGAGGAGGGAATCCCTCATCAGGGCGGTTGCCGACAGTTGAGGGCCGAAACACCGTCAGACCCCTTGTTTGCAGGGCGTATTCGCGTCTCAGATGTCGACATGTCACTACAGCGTGTTGCCGACATGTGACATTCTGCGGGAAGCGCGTTTGCCGGAGCTCCGGTTCCGGTATTCAGGTGAAGGCTGCGTTCCTCAAGCGGGGGCGTTCGCCACGACCGTCCCGCGACCCAAAGGGGGTGGCATGTCCGCAGAACAGGGCAGCTCGAAGGTGCTCACGCTCGCGGAGAGCGAGACAGCTCCCCATGCTCTCGACTCACTCGGCCCCATCGATGACGTACCGGCCGTTCCGGCCGAGCCCGTCCCGGTCCTTCCGGCTGCGGGCGCCATCGACACCCGCACCCTGTCCCGCTCCCTGTTCCTGCGGCTGGCCGCGCTCGACGAGGACAGCCCCGAGCGTGCGTACGTCCGTGACACGCTCATCGAGCTCAACCTCCCGCTCGTGCGGTACGCCGCCGCGCGGTTCCGGTCCCGGAACGAGCCGATGGAGGACATCGTCCAGGTCGGCACGATCGGGCTGATCAAGGCGATCGACCGGTTCGACTGCGAACGGGGCGTCGAGTTCCCCACGTTCGCGATGCCAACCGTCGTGGGCGAGATCAAGCGGTTCTTCCGCGACACGTCGTGGTCGGTGCGGGTGCCGCGCAGACTGCAGGAGCTGCGGCTCGCTCTGACCAAGGCCAGTGACGAGCTCTCGCAGAAGCTGGACCGGTCGCCGACGGTCACCGAACTCGCCTCCGTGCTGGGCGTGTCCGAGGAGGACGTCGTCGACGGGCTGGCGGTGGGGAACGCCTACACGGCGTCCTCGCTGGACTCGCCGGCGCCGGAGGACGACGGTGGCGAGGGATCGCTGGCGGACCGGCTGGGGTACGAGGACACCGCGCTGGAGGGTGTGGAGTACCGGGAGTCCCTGAAGCCGCTGCTGGCGAAGCTGCCGCCCCGTGAGCGGCGGATCATCATGCTGCGGTTCTTCGCGAACATGACGCAGTCGCAGATCGGCGAGGAGGTCGGCATCTCGCAGATGCACGTCTCCCGGCTGCTGACCCGGACGCTGGCGCAGCTCCGGGAAGGCCTGATCTCGGACTGACCGAGGGCCCGCCGAAGGCAGACCGAAGGCTGGGGCGCGGCTGTTGGGGCCGCGCCGTATGCCTGCGGCTGCTTCGGGTGGGTGCGCGTCGTCTGCGCCTGACGCCGGGGGTGGGTCGGGGCCGCGCCGGGGGTGTCCGTCCTCGGAACGGCGCAATGGGGTGTCCTACCGGCTGACTGGCGTTGACGCGCCAACCGCTGCGGGCGGACACCCCGACACGTCCCCTTGCGTCGTCCGGCGGGTGCGGGTGCGTCTCCGCTCGGCTGCGGGCACACCCGGCCACGGCAGCGACGCCCAGGTGGGTGAGAGTCAGGCCAGTGCCAGCCAGGCCACCGCCGCGATGACCGCCACGGCGACGACTACGCCGAGGATGAGACCGATGCGCGGACCGCTGCTGGACGGGGCCGCCGCCTGACGGCCCTGCGGGGCCTCGTCGACGAACGCGCGGAACATCTGGGTGCTGCCGGCGGGGTCGTGATTGCCCTGCGGGGCCTGGTTGTTAGCCATGGCCCGAGACCCTAGCGAAAACGCCGGGACTCCCCAAGTGGGGGTTGGGGTTCCGTTTGACCCCGACCGACCCCTACCGCCAGGCTCGCCACCAGCACATTTACTTCCGCAACACTTGCCTTTGCCAACTTTTTGTTTCCACGCCTCCCTTTTTATTTGCCTTCAGCAACCAACAGCTCCTACGGTTGCCCTAAGCAACGAAAGCGGGAGGTGTCATGGCCGAACAGGCGCAGTACGAAGAGCTGGTCCGCCAGTTCAGCGCCTTCGGCGCCGTGAAGCGGGAGCTCGGCCGGATCATGCCCGCCGAATGCCCCGGCGGGTCGGCGGCCGTCCTGACGCTGCTGGGACGCCACGGGGACATGCGCATGAGCAAGCTCGCCGAGCTGCTGGCGGTGGACATGTCGGTCACCAGTCGCCATGTCGCGCACGTCGTGGACCGGGGCTGGATCGAGCGCTCCCCCGACCCAGCGGACAAACGCTCACGCATCCTGCGCCTCACTCCCGCGGGCCACACACAGCTCGACGAGCTGTCCCGGCGGACCACCGAGGTCCTCGCCGAGCGCCTGAGCGACTGGTCCGACGAGGACGTCGGCCGGCTCACCAGCCTCATGGCGCGGCTGAGGGAGAGCTTCGACTGCCGACCCGGGACCAGGGCCGCACCGGCCGCTTTCGACCAGACCACCCGTACACCCGCAAGCACGTAAGAGAAGGAAGCCCATGGCAACGACCACACCAGCCGGTGTGCGGGCTCATGCCAAGCACGGGGGAGGCTCCCACGGCTCCTCCGGCGACGGCGCTCCGATGACGCACCGGCAGATCATGGAGGCCCTCACCGGCCTCCTGCTCGGCATGTTCGTCGCGATCCTGTCGTCGACGATCGTCTCCAACGCCCTGCCCCGGATCATCAGCGACCTCGGCGGCGGCCAGAGCGCCTACACCTGGGTCGTGACCGCGTCCCTGCTGACGATGACCGCGTCCACCCCGCTGTGGGGCAAGCTCGCCGACCTGTTCTCCAAGAAGCTGCTGATCCAGTTCGCGCTGGTCGTCTTCGTGCTGGGTTCGGCGGCGGCCGGCATGTCCCAGAACCCGGGCATGCTCATCACCTTCCGCGCGGTCCAGGGCATCGGCATGGGCGGTCTGTCCGCGCTGGCCCAGATCATCATGGCGGCGATGATCTCGCCGCGTGAGCGCGGCCGCTACAACGGCTACCTCGGCGCCACCTTCGCCACCGCCATGGTCGGCGGTCCGCTGGTCGGCGGTGTCATCACCGACACCGACTGGCTCGGCTGGCGCTGGTGCTTCTACGTCGGCGTGCCCTTCGCCGTGATCGCCCTGATCGTGCTGCAGAAGACCCTGCACCTGCCCGTGGTCAAGCGGAAGGTCAAGGTCGACTGGGCCGGCGCCTTCTTCATCACGGCGGCCGTCTGCCTGCTGCTGGTCTGGGTCACCTTCGCGGGTGACAAGTACGACTGGGTGTCCTGGCAGACGTACGCGATGGTCGGCGGCTCGCTGGTGCTGCTGGCGCTGTTCGTCCTCGTCGAGGCGAAGGCGAGCGAGCCGATCATCCCGCTGCGGCTGTTCCGCAACCGCACCATCGCGCTGGCTTCGCTGGCCTCGCTGTTCGTCGGTGTCGCGATGTTCGCGGGGACCGTCTTCTTCAGCCAGTACTTCCAGCTGGCCCGCGACAAGTCGCCCACGATGTCCGGCGTCATGACGATCCCGATGATCGCGGGTCTGTTCATCTCCTCCACCGTCTCCGGCCAGGTCATCACCCGGACCGGGCGCTGGAAGGGCTGGCTGGTCGGCGGCGGTGTGCTGGTGACCGCGGGCCTGGGCCTGCTGGGCACGATCCGGTACGACACCGAGTACTGGCACATAGCGATCTTCATGGCGCTGCTGGGTCTCGGCATCGGCATGATGATGCAGAACCTGGTGCTGTGCACGCAGAACCAGGTGGAGCCGGGCGACCTGGGTGCCGCCAGCTCCACGGTGACCTTCTTCCGGTCCCTCGGCGGTGCGGTGGGCGTCTCCGCCCTGGGCGCGGTCCTGGGCACCCGGATCACCGACTACGTCAAGGACGGCCTCGCCGACCTCGGCCCCAAGGGCGCGGCCCTCGGTCACGCCGGCACGGGCGGCGGAGGCATCCCCGACCTGAGCACGATGCCCGCGCCGATCCGCACCGTCGTGGAGAGCGCCTACGGCCACGGTGTCGCGGACGTGTTCCTCTACTCGGCCCCGCTGGCGCTGCTCGCGCTGCTGGTGTCGCTGTTCATCAAGGAGGTCCCGTTGAAGACGAAGGGCGGGCTGGCGCAGGCCGCCGACACGGAGACGCCGGCTGTGGTTCCGGCCGAAGTCGCCGTCGAGGCCGCCGAGGCGGAGAAGGCCGCGCCGAGCTGGGCCGAGACCGAGGCCGCCGGCGGGACCGGGCCCGAGGGGACGCAGCGGCTCGCCGCCGTCGCCACGGCGGTGCGTGCCGAGGAGGCCTCCGGTGGTGTCCCGGTCCGCGGTTTCGTCCGCGGGAACGAGTCCGCGCCCGTGCCGCAGGCCGCCGTCACGCTGATCTCACTGGCCGGGCGTCAGCTGGGCAGGTCCGTGGCACAGGCCGACGGCTCGTACGCGGTGGACGCCCCGGGCTCCGGTTCGTACGTCCTGATCGCCTCCGCCGACGGCTTCCAGCCGCAGGCGTCCACGGTCGTGGTGAACGGCGAGCCGGTCGCCTACGACATCCTGCTCAGCGGCACCAGCGGGCTGACCGGCCTGGTGCGGGCCGCCGGGAGCGGGGAGCCGGTCAAGGACGCCATGGTCATCGTGACGGATGTGCGCGGGGACCTGCTGGCCAACGGGACCACGGGTGAACAGGGCGAGTTCTCCTTCGCCGAGCTGGTGCCCGGGGCGGTGACCGTCGCGGTGAACGCCGCCGGGTACCGGCCGCGCGCCCTGCCCGTCGAGGTGGGCGGCACCGGGGTCACCCGGGTAGAGATCGACCTGGACCCGGGCGCCCGCGTCCAGGGTGTCGTCCGCGCCCCGCACGGCCCGCTGGCCGACGCCCGGGTGACGCTGGTCGACCAGGCGGGCAACGTCGTCGGCTCGGCCACGACCGGGACGGACGGGGCGTACGCCTTCACCGACCTGGACGGCGGCGAGTACACCGTCATCGCCACGGGCTACCCGCCGGTGGCCACCGCCCTGACGGTCACGGGCGTCGGCACCGACGCCCACGACATCGAACTCGCCCACCCCGGCGAGTAGTACGGACCCCGGCCCGTGACAGGTGGGCGCGCTCTGAGCGGAGGTGCGCCCCCTGTCGCGGGCCGGTTTCTTTCTGAGGAGCAGTTGAGATGGGACTGACCGCGAGGATCCGCACCCGGGACGGATGGGCCGTGTCACACGCGGTCGTCACGGTGGCGGACACGACCGGTGCGCAGGTGCTGCGGGCCGAGGCCGACGCGGAGGGCTTCGTGCGGGACGCGACGCCGATGGAGCCGGGGGCGTACACGGTCATCGTCACGGCGGTGGGCTATGCGCCCGCGGCCTCCAGCGTGATCGTGACCGCGAGCGGGCGGGCCGAGGCCGGCACCGTGACGCTGGCGCGCCAAGGCGGCACCGAGCTGCCGCCGCCCGGCCCGTGGACCGTCGACCCGGTGCACTCCAGCGTGGCCGCCATGGCGCAGCACCTGGGCATCTCCAGCGTGCACGGCCGGTTCACGGAGTTCTCCGGCTCGATCGAGATCGCCCCGGACGACGTCACCGAGTCGCGCGTGCAGGCGGTGATCCGGGCGGCGTCGATCGACACCGGCAACGGCATGCGCGACGGGCACCTGAAGTCGCCGGACTTCCTGGACGTCGAGCGGTTCCCGGAGATCACCTTCCGGTCGACGGGGCTGACGGCGGCCGGGTCCGACCGGTGGACCGTCCACGGCGAGCTGGGCATGCGCGGGGTCGTCCGGCCCGTGGACCTGGATCTGGCCTACCTCGGCACGGGCCCGGACCCGTGGGGCGGCACCCGGGCGGCGTTCCGCGCGACGACGGAACTGCACCGCGAGGACTTCGC
Organism: Streptomyces qaidamensis; assembly: GCF_001611795.1. Classification (NCBI taxonomy): domain Bacteria; kingdom Bacillati; phylum Actinomycetota; class Actinomycetes; order Kitasatosporales; family Streptomycetaceae; genus Streptomyces; species Streptomyces qaidamensis. Next base: position 4,399,763 of record NZ_CP015098.1, read on the forward strand.
GATGAACTACAACCAGGTGCTGCAGGCCGGTATCGCCGCCGTCGGCACGACGCTGAAGGTGGAGCTGGACATCCAGGCCGTGCAGGGCGAGTCACTTCCGGCGGTGTGAGTCCGGGGCGGACACCCGCGCCACCAACTGGCCGCACAGGTCCCGGAGCTTGACGTTCCGGTCCTGCGAGACCCGGCGCAGCCGCTCCAGCGCGATCCGTGCGTCGATCCGCTCCCGGGCCATCAGGATGCCGACCGCCTGGTCGATGACACTGCGGGAAAGCAGCGCGGTGCGCACATCGGCCGCCGACTGGCGCCGGCGTTCGATACGCAGCGCCACGTCGATCGCGTCCCCGGCCCGGGCCGCGAAGGCACGGGCCGCGTCCTGGCCCGTGTCCAGCGCCCCGGCCCGCACCCCGTAGTAGTTGAGCGCGGCGCCGCTCTCGCCCTCGACGGCGACCGGCACCGCCAGCACACAGCGGACGCCCGTGGAGAGCGCGTACTGCGTGTACGACGGCCAGCGGGACTCCTCGGCGAGATCCGGGGCGTACTGCTCCTCGCCGGTCTCGGCCGCGTCCACGCAGGGCCCCGAGCCGTTCTCGTACTGGCGCAGGTCCAGGCCGCTGGGCATGCCGTCACTGCCGGCCAGGGTGAGCAGCCGGCCCCCGCGGCGCACGGTGATGCTGCACGCCTCCGCGCCGGGCACCTCCTGCACCGCGCGGTCGGTCAGATCGCGCAGCAGGGTGTCGAGACCGCTGCTGCGCACCATCGCCTGGTCCAGCGTGTCGGACGCTTCGGAGCTCATGACCGTACGGGTATCCCGTCACCGGCCGGACACGCCCCCGACGTAATTCAGCTCACCTCAGGGGGTGTTGTGCGCACCGACGATCCGGCGGGCGAGGTCGCGCAGTTTCACGTTCTCCCGCTGGGAGGCCCGCACCAGGCTCTCGAAGGCCGCGGACGCGTCGATGCCCTGGCGTTCCATGAGGATGCCGGTGGCCTGGCCGATCAGGTCCCTGGTGTGCATGGCCTCGGTGAGCTGCTCGCGCACGGTCGCCGAGTCCAGGGCGATGCTGACGTGCGCGCTGAACAGCCGGCCGACGCGCGTGGCCTCCTCGTCGAAGACGCCCGGCTTGCGCGCGTACGCCGTGAGGACGGTGAGCCGGCGACGGTCGGCGCGCAACCGCAGCGACAGCGCGGAGCGCAGCCCCAGCGCCGCGAGCACGTCCCAGCCGTCGTCCGCCTCGCTGTCCGTTATGCGCGCCACCGGGCTGTTCCACAACTGGTCCCACAGGCCGTGCTGTTCGCGGCCGGTGTGCCGGGACTCGGCGGAGCGCACGACCTCGTCGGTCCAGGCGAGCGTGCGGAGCTTGTCGCCGCGCTCGATCACGGAGATGCCGGCGTGCTCGGCGCCCGGCATGAGATGGACCGCCAGCCGGACCGCCGTGCGCAGGGCGCTGTGCGGCGTGAGGGTTTCGTGCAGCTGCTGAGAAGCCACCGTGAGGGCTTCGGCCAGCTCGGCGCCAGCCGGAAAACGGGGCAAATCAGGAAACTCGGACGCAGCCACCACGAACCTCTTCGGCATGCACGGCCATGGCCGTGCGCAGGAGAGCTCCGCAGCACATTCCCGACTGCGAGCACAGGACGGACAGCACTCTAACTGTTCGGTTGCCTCCAAGTGACGCCCGGCCGACGCCGCTGCGGGGCGCTTCCACCACCCGCCCCCCGCATGGTGGAATGGCGCCACGGGTCAGGAAGCGGCCTTACCGGAAACCGGACGAACGTCTGCCAGGTGAGTGCCGTGACCTTCTTCACGAATCCCACAGAACCGCGCGACCTCCCCGGTCGCGTCCACCTCACGATGCCCGCCGAGATCGACTTCTGCAACGCGGCGGAGCTGCTGCCGCTCGTCCTGTCCGCGGCCGGGGCCCGGCGTGACCGGCTGGAGGTCCTCGTCCTCGACCTGAGCACGACCTCCTTCATGGACTCCCAGGGCGTCCGCCTCGTCAACGACGTGCGGCGCCGGCTGCCTCCCGGGGCCGTGCTGCGTCTGGTGGCCCGGCCCGAGGGGATCACCGCCCGCGTCCTGGAGCTGACCGGCCTGCGCCGGGACGTCCCCGTGTACGACGACCTCGCCGAAGCCCTGGCGTCGTAGGCTGCCGCACATGGCACCGAACATCGCGACGAACACCCGCGTCTCCCTGGACGAGTTGCTCGACTTCGTGCGCCCCCGGCACCACGCGATCCTGCTGACCCGCAGGACCGACGGTGGCCCCCAGGGCTCCCCGCTGACCTGCGGTGTCGACGACTCCGGCCGGATCGTGGTCTCCACCTACCCGGAGCGCGCCAAGACCCGCAACGCCAAGCGGGACCCCCGCGTGAGCCTGCTCGTGCTCAGCGACGACTGGAACGGCCCCTGGGTGCAGATCGACGGCACGGCCGAGGTCGTCGACTCCCCCGACTCCGTCGAACCGCTTGTCGAGTACTACCGGAACATCGCCGGGGAGCACCCGGACTGGGACGAGTACCGCGCGGCCATGCTCAAGCAGGGCAAGTCGATCATCCGGATCACGCCGGAGCGGTGGGGGCCGGTGGCGACCGGGGGGTTCCCGGCGCGGCTGGTCGAAGGGGAGTAGGTCAGCGCTCCGCGGCGGCTTCCCGCTCGCGGGTGACCATCGCCTCGATGCCCGCGATCAGCAGTTCCAGCGCGAATTCGAAGTCGCGCTCCAGCATCTCGGCGACCGTGTCGCCGCCGCGGGCCGCCATGATCTCCCGCGACTCCTTCAGGACGTCGGCGGCCTGCGGGGCGGCGGTCACGGCGTTCAGCGTCTGCTGGAAGTACTCGTCGACGCTCATGCCGCCGGCCGTGGCCCGGGAGGCGAGGTGGCCCTCCAGGGTGCCGTAGCCGTAGACGAACTGGAAGACGGCCGAGATCGTGCTCGTCATGCGTTTCGCGGGCAGGCCGGTCCTGCGGACGACGCGCTGGACCACCCGGGAGAACGCCAGGCTGTTGGGGCCGATGTTGAGGAAGACCCCGACCAGCGCGGACACCCAGGGGTGCCGCACGAGCAGCGTCCGGTACTCCCGGGCGAGCGCCCGCACCTGGTCCCGCCAGTCCTCGCCGGCGTCCGGATCGGGCAGCCGCATCCCGCCCATGACCTCGTCCAGGGCCAGTTCGAGCAGGTCGTCCTTGGTGTCGACGTACCAGTAGACGGACATCGCGGTGACGTTCAGCTCACCGGCCAGCCGCCGCATCGAGAATTTGGCCAGTCCTTCGGCGTCCAGCAGCCGCACGGTGACCTCGATGATGCGCGCCCGGTCCAGTCCCGAGGGCTGCCCGCCACCGCGCCGCCGGTGCGCCGTGCCCTCCAGCCAGACGCTGGACCGCGGCTGATCCTGCCGGGCGGCTTTCGTCATGGCGCACCTACCTCTGCTTTCGAACGCCGATCATGCCAGGCGCCCCGGAAGGGCGCGGGGCTGTGCCGATGTACGGCTCCGCCGCGTGGGCGCGCTCCGCCGCAACGGCCCCGCACCCGCGCGATGACCGCACACCCCGAGCTCCTAGGCGGACTCTGCCCGCTCAGCACGCCGAAGCAACGCCGCCGCGACCAGCCCGCCCGCCAGCACGGCAACCGCACCCACCAGCTGACTGGTCTCCAGCCCTGAGGCGAACGCGTCGGAGATCCTGGCCTTCTCCTCGGCCGAGTCGGCCGCGGTCAGCGCCGCCGGCAACGATGCGGCGGACACGGCGACCAGCGAGGCGAACCGGGAGTTGAGCACGGCGCCGAGGACGGCGACGCCCAGTCCGTTGCCGAACTCCGCGAGCGTCCCGTTGATCCCCGCTCCGACCCCCGCCTTCTCGGGCGGTATCGCGCCCATGATCGCGTTGGCCATCGCCGGCATGGACAGCGCCACACCCGCCCCCATCACGACCAGTCCGAGCAGCATGCCCTCGTACCCGTGCCCTCCGAGCAGCGCGATCGCCGCGAGCCCGGCGGACACCAGGGTCATGCCGAGCGCGATCGCCGCCGGGGTGCCCGCCTTGAGGACCAGCTTCGCCCCGGCCCCCGTGAAGTTGAGCGCGACGACGGTCAGCGCCAGCGGCGCCGTCCGCAGCCCCGCGTCCAGCGGCTCGTAGCCGAGGACGAACTGCAGGTGCTGGGTGAGCAGGAACAGTGACCCCGTCATGCCGAACGCCACGAGGATCGCGCCCGCGACCGCGCCCACGAATTTCTGGTTGCGGAAGAAGTGCATGTCGAGCATCGGGTGCTCGGTGCGCAGCTCCCACAGCACGAACAGGCCGAGCACGACCACGCCGATCAGCGCCGAGACCAGCACCTGCGCGGAGGTCCAGCCGTGCTCGGGCCCGGTGATGATCGCGTACACCACGGCCGTCATGCCGATGGTCGAGAGCACCGCGCCGAGCAGGTCGGGCCGGTCACCGGCCTTGTGCTTGGACTCCGGCACCAGCGCGGCGACCGCGACCAGGCCGAGCAGCGCGACCGGGATGTTGATCAGGAAGATCGCGCCCCACCAGAAGTGGTTCAGCATCACGCCGCCGATCAGCGGTCCGGCCGCGAAGCCGAGCGAACTGACCGTCGACCACAGCGCGATGGCCTTCACCCGCTCCTGGTCGTCGAAGATCTGTACGACGACGGCGAGGATCGTGGTCATCAGCAGCGCGCCGCCGATGCCCATGCCCGCGCGGGCCGCGATCAGCTGGCCCGGACTCTGGGAGAGCCCGGCCGCCAGCGAGCCCAGGCCGAAGACCGCCAGGCCCGACATCAGCAGCAGCTTGCGGCCGTAGCGGTCGGCGGCGTTGCCCGCGGTGAGCAGCAGGCCCGACTGCACCAGTGCGTAGGCGTTCATCATCCACTGGACGTCGGCGGTCGTCGCGTCCATCTCGCGGGTGAGCGAGGGGATGGCCACGTTCAGGATCGTGTTGTCGAGCAGCACGGTGAGCTGCGCGAGGCAGACGACACCGAGGATCAGCCAGCGTTGCGGGTGGCTTCCGTGGGCCGTCTGCGGCGGGGCCGTTTCCTGGGGGGACGTCGTCATGCTGTACACCGTAGAACAGTTCCTATACGGCGTACAACAGCGTTTCGGCGGGGACGGCGAAGGGCGGTGCCTTTCGGCCACCGCCCTTCCTCCGGTCAGGGACGTGTCAGCCGCTCGCCTTCTGGGTGAGGTCGTAGAACGTGGCCGAACCGACCGTGACCTTCTTGAAGGTGGCCTCGACCCAGGAGGTGATCCGGGAAGAGGTGCCGTCGCTGCTGCCGCCCATGCCGCCGCCCGTGCCGCCCGAGGCGATGAAGTAGTGGATCTTTCCGTCCGCCACGTACTTCTTGAACTGGGCCAGGGTCGGGGACGGGTCCGTGCCGTTGAAGCCGCCGATCGCCATCACCGGGTCGCCGGTGGACAGCTGGTAACTCGCCGCGTTCTGGGCACCGATGGCCGCCGCGGCCCAGGTGTACCGGCCGGCGTCGGTCTCCAGCAGCTTCTTGGCCTCGGCGCTGACGTCGGCGCCGTTGAGCAGGCCGCCGACGCCGCCGCCTCCGCCCATGCCGCCCGTACGACCGCCGTCGCCGTTTTCCTGGTTCTGGCCCTGGCCCTGCCCCTGCTGGTTCTGGCCGACTCCGCCCGGGAAGCCGTCCCCGCCGGGGAATCCGTTGCCCTGCCCGCCCCGGGCGTTGCCGTTGCCGTTCTGCTGGTTCTGGCCGCCTCCGCCCGGGAAGCCGCCTCCGCCGGGGCCGCCGCCACCGCCCGGTCCGCCGCGGCCGCCCGCGACCGCCGGGCCCGCCGTGACGATCGAGCCGGTGTGCCCCTCGTTCACCGTGGTGAGGGTGTACGCCGCCGGACCGGCCAGCGCGGCGACGAGGCCGAGCCCGGCCGCTCCCAGGGCCGGCCGGCGTCCCAGCCGGCCGGCGAAGACCAGGCCGAGGGCCGCCGTCAGACCGCCGACCAGGACGAGCCACTTGAGCCAGGGCAGGTAGTCGGAGGAGCGGTTGAGCAGGACGTATCCCCAAGCTGCGGTCGCCGTCATCGCGGCGGCCAGGGTCAGCGACGCCCACGCCTTGTCCCGCTTCTCCCAGAGCAGGGCCGCGCCCATACCGATCAGCGGGGCGATGTAGGGGGCGAGGGCGACCGTGTAGTACTCGTGGAAGATGCCCTGCATGTAGCTGAAGACGAGCATGGTCGTGAGCAGCGCGCCGCCCCACACCAGGAACGCGCCGCGGGTCGCCGAGGTCCGGCGGGCCATGGGGGCCCCCCCGCTCCAGCGAAGTCGAGAGTGGGGGAGCGTAGCGACCAGGCCCGCGACGAGCAGGATCAGCGCGGCCGGGATCAGCCAGGAGATCTGGCCGCCGATGGCGGAGCTGAACATCCGGTCCCAGCCGGTCTCGCCCCAGTTGCCGCCGCCGTTCCCGCCGCCACCACCGCCTCCGACACTGCCGGTCTCGTCGCCGTTGAGGCGGCCCAGGCCGTTGTACCCGAAGGTCAGTTCGAGGAAGCTGTTGTTCTGCGAGCCGCCGACGTACGGGCGGGATGACGCGGGCCAGAGTTCGACGATCGCGACCCACCAGCCGCCGGAGACGACGATCGCGGCGAGCCCCGCGGCGAGCTGGCCGATCCGCTTCTTCACCGGCACGGGGGCGCAGACGCCGTACACCAGAGCGAGCGACGGCAGGACCAGGAAGGCCTGGAGGGTCTTGGCGAGGAAGGCGAAGCCGATCGCGGCACCGGCCCACACCAACCACTTCGTACGGCCGTCCTCCAGGGCGCGGATGACGAACCAGCAGGCCGCCGCCATCAGCAGCGCCAGCATCGCGTCGGGGTTGTTGAAGCGGAACATCAGCGCCGCGACGGGGGTGAGCGCCAGCACGGCGCCCGCGATCAGACCGGCCGCGGGGCTGAACCGGCGGCGCACGGCCGCGTACACGACGGCCACCGTGCCGACCCCCATGAGGACCTCGGGCGCGAGGATCGCCCAGGAACTGAGGCCGAAGAGCCGCACGGAGAGGGCCATCGGCCACAGCGCGGCCGGGGGCTTGTCGACGGTGATGGCGTTCGCCGCGTCCAGCGAGCCGAAGAAGAACGCCTTCCAGGACTGGCTGCCCGCCTGAACGGCCGCGGAATAGAAGGAGTTGGCGTAGCCGGAGGCGCTCAGGTTGCACAGGTAGAGGACGGCCGTCGCCAGCAGCAGGGCGAGGAAGGCCGGGCGGGCCCAGCGGGGGTCCTCGGGCCGGCCGCGCCACAGCCGCTGCGGGAAGGTCCGGCCGGGGTCACCGGCGCGCGGAGCCGGCGCGGCATCCAGAGACGGCTCGGCGTCCGGGGGCCGCGTCCACGTGCCGGGGCTCGTGCCTCTGCCGGTGGTCTCCTGGTCGTGGTGGACGGTCATCGCAAGTCCCTCGCATCGGTGTCGTGCGGGCGTACCGGCAGCAGCTGCACGGTGGCGTCCCGCCAGGAGTCCGCGACGTCACCGGCGCGGCAGGGGGTGGTGTCGCACGAGGGCGCGGCGGCAGGAGCCGGGGCGTCCTCGCGCCGGTCCGGGAACACCCAAGCCCGGAAGAGAAGAAAGCGCAGCACGGTGGCCGCGAGGTTGGCCGCGACGAGGACGGCCAGTTCGGTGGAGTGGGCGGGCTCGGAGGTCGCCGCGTTCAGTGCCGCGAGCGAGCCGCTGGTCAGGGCGAGTCCGATGCCGAAGACCACCAGACCCTGCGCCTGGTGCCGTACGGCCCCGCCCCGCCCGCGCACCCCGAAGGTGAGCCGCCGGTTGGCCGCGGTGTTGGCGACCGCCGAGACCAGCAGGGCGAGGGCGTTGGCGGTCTGGGAGCCGGTGAACACCCGGAAGCCGCTGTAGAGCAGCAGATAGAAGAGGGTGGACAGGACACCGACCACGCAGAACCCGACGAGCTGGCGGGCGAGTCCCGTCGGCACGTCCTCGATGTCCCGGTCACGCGGGTCGTCGCCGAACGGCCGGGCGAGCCGGTCCAGCGGCAGCGAGCCGGTGGCCAGAGCCCTGCCGACCCGCCACACGCCCTTGAGGTCGTCGGTCGCTGTCTTGACGATGTGCACGGTCGAGTCGGGGTCGTCGACCCAGTCGACCGGCACCTCGTGGATCCGCAGCCCCGCGCGCTCGGCGAGCACCAGCATCTCGGTGTCGAAGAACCAGCCGGTGTCCTCGACGAGCGGCAGCAGTATCCGCGCCACGTCCCGGCGGATCGCCTTGAAGCCGCACTGGGCGTCCGAGAACCGCGCCTGGAGCGAGCCGCGCAGGATGAGGTTGTAGGCCCGGCTGATGAACTCCCGCTTGGGTCCGCGCACCACCCGCGAACTGCGGGCCAGCCGGGAGCCGATCGCGAGGTCCGAGTGGCCGGAGATCAGCGGCGCCACCAGCGGGAGCAGGGCGTTGAGGTCGGTGGACAGGTCCACGTCCATGTAGGCGAGGACCGGGGCGTCCGAGGCCGACCAGACGGCCCGCAGGGCCCGGCCGCGCCCCTTCTGCTCCAGGCGGAAGGTGGTCACCTCGGGAATCTGCGCCGCCAGTTGCCGCGCCACCTGCGGGGTGGTGTCCGTGGAGGCGTTGTCCGCGATCGTGATGCGGAACGCGTACGGGAACGTCCGGTCGAGGTGCTCGTGCAGTCTGCGGACGCACGGCTGGAGGTCCTTCTCCTCGTTGTAGACGGGGACCACTACGTCCAGGACAGGCGTACCGGCTGGTGCGGCCGGGAGGTGCTCCCGCGCCGGCAGGGTGCCGGGAGAAGAGTCGGTTCGCATGGAACCGACTTTCGTCAGGCGCCCTGTTGTGCCGATGTGGTGACGCTGTGGCGTGCCTGTGAGTGCTGCTGCCGGCTCATGTCCGGCTGCGGCTGGAGGGGCAGCGCGGGCAGGCGCACCGTGAACACGGTCCGCCCGGGCACGCTGTCGACGGTCACGGCACCGCCGTGCGCGCTCGTGACGGCCCGCACGATGGCGAGGCCCAGACCGGTCGAGCCGGTGGCCCGGGAGCGGGCGGAGTCACCCCGCGCGAACCGCTCGAAGACGTGCGGGAGCAACGCGGCCGGGATCCCCTGCCCGTTGTCCTCGACGTCCACACACAGCCAGGTCCCGCGCCGCTGGACGCGGGCGGTGACGGTCGTGCCGGGCGGTGTGTGGGTGCGGGCGTTGCCGAGCAGGTTGATCAGCACCTGTTGCAGCCGGGCCGCGTCCGCCGACACGAGCGCGGGGTCGTCGGGCAGGTCGAGACGCCAGTTGTGGTCCTGGCCGGCCGCCCGGGCGTCGCTGATGGTGTCCACGACGAGCGGGACGAGGTCGGTCTGCCCGAACTGGAGCGGCCGTCCCGCGTCGAGCCGGGCGAGCAGCAGCAGATCCTCCACGAGGAGGGTCATCCGGCCGGCCTCGGACTCGATCCGGCCCAGCGCGTGCCGGGTGTCGGGCCCGACCTGCTCCCTGCCGCGTCGGGTGAGTTCGGCGTAGCCGCGGATGGAGGCAAGAGGTGTTCTGAGTTCGTGACTGGCGTCGGCGACGAACTGCCTGACGCGCGTCTCGCTCTGCTGCCGTGCGTGCAGCGCCCCGTGGACGTGGTCCAGCATCCGGTTGAGGGCGGCGCCGACCCGGCCGACCTCGGTGTGCGGGTCGGTCTCGGAGTCGGGGACCCGCTCGCTGAGGTTCACCTCGCCGGTGTGCAGGGGCAGTTCGGAGACGCGGGCGGCGGTGGCGGCGACGCGGCGCAGGGGGCGGGTGGCCACGCCGACCAGTACGTGACCGGCGAGACCGGCGGCGGCGAGACCGGCACCCGTGACGCTGAGCTCCACGAGGATGAGGGTGCTGATGGTGTTGTCGACGTCGGCGGTCGGGATGGCGACGTAGTAGCTGCCCTTGTCGCCGCTCTTGAACATGACCCGGTACTCGCCGAGGCCCGGGATGCCGACGGTTCTCGGATCTCCGGGGGACTGCGGCAGCGAGGCGAGCGCGGCGGTCTGGGCGGAGTTCAGCGTCCGGGGGCTCACCTGGTAGTTGTCGTCGGTCACGCCGTACGCGGAGTCCGTGATCCGGCCGCCCTCGACCTTGGCGACGACCGTACCGCCCGGCTGGGGCCCCCGCGTGACGAAGTCGGTGAGGCTCTCCTTCTTCCGCCCGGCGGGCCCGGCGTCCCCGTCCGTGCCCGGTTCCCTGGGCGGGCTCTGCGCGGCCCTGGACGCGGCCGCGCCGAGCTGCCCGTCCAGCTGCTCGTAGAGGTGGGACTTCAGAGCGAGTGTCGTCACGGTCCCGATCACCGCACACACCACCGCGATCAGCACCACGGACGCGACGACGAGCCGTGTCCGCAGCGTGCGCGGCTTGCCTGCCCACCGCCTGCCCTCCCGCTGCTGCGTACCCGGCCGCCGTCGGCCGCTCATGACGCCGCGGGCTTGATCAGGTATCCGGCGCCGCGCCGCGTGTGGATCATCGGCTCGCGCCCGGCGTCGATCTTCCGCCTCAGATAGGAGATGTAGAGCTCGACGACATTGGCCTGGCCGCCGAAGTCGTACGACCACACGCGGTCGAGGATCTGCGCCTTGCTGAGCACGCGCCGCGGATTGCGCATCAGGAACCGCAGCAGCTCGAACTCGGTCGCGGTCAGGTGGATGCCGTCCCCGGCCCGGGTCACCTCGTGGCTGTCCTCGTCGAGGGTGAGGTCGCCGACGACCAGCACGGATTCCGAGCGCCGGTCGGCGGCACCGGAGCGGCGTATCAGCCCGCGCAGCCGCGCGACGACCTCCTCCAGGCTGAACGGCTTGGTGACGTAGTCGTCACCGCCCGCCGTCAGCCCGGCGATCCGGTCCTCGAGGGCGTCCTTCGCGGTAAGGAAGAGCACCGGCACGTCCGGCAGCTCCCGGCGCAACCGCCCGAGCACGGCCAGCCCGTCCATGTCGGGCAGCATCATGTCGAGGACGACGGCGTCGGGCCGGAAGTCGCGGGCGGCCTGTAGCGCGCCCGTGCCGTCACCGGCACTCCTGATCTGCCATCCCTCGTAGCGCAGTGCCATGGACAGCAGCTCGCTGATCGACATCTCGTCGTCGACCACCAGCACGCGGACGGGGCTCCCGTCCGGCCTGAGCAGTTCGGTGCGCCCCTGGGGCGAGGTCGTGGTCATGTGAACACGATGTCGGGGAGCTCTGAGAACACGCTTTCGGCAACCTGTGATTTCTCTGAGAAACACACAGGCGCTTCTCAGGCAATGCCTGGGAAAGCGCCGGGCGGATCAGAACAACCCGTCCTGCACGCCGGCCGCCTCCTTGAACTGCCGGGTCGGCACGGTCAGTTCACCCGCCGCGGCGGGCACCAGCCCCCACCCCGTCATCAACCGTGTGTCCAGCACCACCACCCCGCCCCCGGTGGCCAGATGCAGATCGGGCCCGGCGGCCGCGGCCAGCTCCCCGCCGACCGCACCCCCGGCGACGAGCTCGCTCACCTGCCCGACGGCGACGGGCAGCCCCCCGAGCCCGAACACCCCCACGTGATCGACGACCCGCAGCGGCTCCCGCACGAGGGACTCCGGCCACGCGGGGAGCGTGACCGCCCGCTCGTACAGCTCGGTCACCTCACGGGCCCGGTCGGCGGCGGTCTCCGGCAGCGCGGCCCGGACCGCCCGCTTCTCGGCGTAGGGAATCCGGTCGGGCACCCGCAGGGCGGCCCGCAGCAGCTCCTCCGTACGCCGCGCGGCCATGAGCGGTCCCAGTCCGAGCCAGCTGAAACAGACGGCCCCCTGCTCCAGGAGCCGTGCGGAACCCCGCGCCTGGGCCGTGATCCCGACCTTGACCATGCCGGGTCCGAACCACGCCAGATAGACGTGGTACGGCCGGGGATCGTCGGCGATGGTGTCCGCCGCCACGGAGTGCGCCCGGTCCAGCCGCGCACAGTCCTCGCACCGCGCCCCTGTACTGCGCCCCGGCACGGCCGCACCGACCGGGCACGTGTGCCCCCGCGCCCCCACGCAGGTGCGCACACCCCCCTCCGCGACCCCGAAGGCCACGCGTCTCCCCCGGGTCAGCGCACTGGGCCGGCCGCCGTCCCACACCAGCACGGGACCGTCCGCCGACCACCGCAGCCCCGAGCACTTCCATGCCTGTGTCATCACTGCCGAGAGTAGGGGGCGCCACTGACAACGGGGGCGGGCTGTGAGGGCTCCGACAGGTCGTAGCGGGATCTCCTGGTCGCCCGCCTGGAGTGCCGGCCGGGAGCGCCGGTGGCGAGTGCCGGTCGGGAGCGCGCCGGTGGCGAGTGCCGGCCGGGAGCGCCGGTCGGGAGCACCGGTCAGGAGCACCGGTGGCGAGTGCCGGTCAGGAGCGGCCTCGGCGCACGGCCGGTGGCGAGCACCGGTCAGGAGCGGTCTCGGCGCACGGATTCGACACCGGCGGCGACGGTCTCCGGCTCGCTCTCGCGCTGTGCCGGCATGACCGGCACCACCGCACGCGCGCCACGCCCCCGCCCGGCCAGCCGGCACGCCAGGCACTCCGCGTGCCCGCCCGGCGCCGCCGAGTCCCGCACCCGCCATCCCCATTCCGCCCGGGGCCGCAGGCCGGGCCCCTTCCCCCACCCGGCGAGATGCAGGGCCCAGGTGACGAGCAGGCTCACGACCCCGATCGCCAGACCTCCGGCGATCAGCACGCCCGAGACCGTGATGACCCCGAGCCCCGCCACGGCGGCCCCGACGCTGGCGATGCCGGTTCCGACCCATCCCGCGACCGTGTGCCCGTGGTCATACTGATGTGCACTCACGTGTCACTCCCTCGCGCCCAAGGGCTCCTGTCCGCCGAACCCTTCATCTGCTAAGACTTTTACAGCCCAAACATCTCACGAACTAAGGGATCTGGGAATGCCAGCGAAGCCGCGTCCGGCCGCCACACCCGAGCAGGCGCTCTCGGCGATGGACCAGCTCATCGCGACTCACCTGGTCGGACAGCACGAGATCGCCCAGCAGGTGGGCCTGAGTGTGACCGACCTCACCTGCTTCGCCTATGTGATCGAGGCCGGCGAGAACCTCCCCACGGCCGGGGATCTGGCGGCCCGCGTCCACGTCACCACCGGCGCGGTCACCGGCATCCTCAACCGCCTGGAGCGCGCCGGCTACATCACCCGCCGCCCCGACCCCACCGACCGCCGCCGCATCCGCGTGGCGGCCCAGCCCGACGCGGTCGCCCGCGTCCGAGAGGTCTACGAGCCGTACTACGCCCGTCTCACGCACCTCTTCGCGGACTACTCCCCGGACGAGATCGCGGTCCTGCACGACTGGTTCACCCGCGCCAGCACGCTGGCGGCGAACTACCTGGAGGAGCACTGCCGCCCGGACTGAGCGCGGCAGCGTCGGTCCGGCCGTGGAAGCCGCGGAAAAGCAGTTGGGCCGCAGACGGCCGGGGCGGTAGCTTGCGGAGCACCGTGACACGGTCACGCCAACACGGGCAGGCACAAGGAACTCCCACGGTTCGAGTTCGACAGCGCGGTCCGCTTCCTCCTCCGGCACCTCGACGGGACGGCCACGGCACGGGGCTGATCGCGTAGGGGCGGGCGCCGGATACTCCCGAGCAAGCGACAAGGGCTGAACCGGCGTCCGCCCCGACCGGTCTGCCGGCTTCAGAGGCTGACGGCCTCTACCGCCACTCCAGGACGTCCCCCACGCTCAGCGCCTTGTCCGCGCCCGGTGCAGCGATCTTCTTCGGGGTTGCGCCGGGGGCGATGGCGGAGATGAAGAACTCGAGCCGGGTGCCCTGGAGCGAGGCGAAGATCAGCTGCTTTCCGTCCGGCGAAATGGCCCGCACGGTGTTCTTCCGATCCGTCGCCGGGATGATCGGATCACCCAGGGCAGCCTTCGGGAGGTCCGCCGTGCCGTCGAGCCGAGAAGTGTCCAGCGTCCAGAAGGAGTTCTTCCGCTCCGGGTCTTTGGCCTCGCCGAGTCGGGGGCCGCACAGCACGGTCTCGTCGTCGACCCAGCCGTAGGGGTAGCAGTCGCCCTCGTAGGGAATGCCGGTCGTCTTCACACCGTCGGTCTTGAACAGCGCACTGCGCTGTGGCACGTCGGCCACGGTGAAGCCCTGCCCAGTGATGAAGGTCGTCGCCTTGCGCCCGTCGTGACTGACGCGGACCTCCTTGCCGAAGAGCCCGCGCACCGGGTCCCCCGCGAGCGCAAGGGCGGCCCCGTCCATGTAACTGCCATCACCGCCCGCCTGTTCGGTCACCTCGTGGTCTCCCGCGACGGAGCGGCTGGCGATCCGCACATGATCCGAGGAGTCGGTCTCGGTGAACCAGACAGCACTGCCGTCCTGGGCGAAGACGGCGTTCTCCTCTCCGGGCGCGTCACCGAAGTCCTCGGTCTGTCCACCGGACAGCTTGGTCAGCTTGCCGCTGGTGTCGACGTATCCCACCCCTGTCGCCTCGGTCTCTCGATCGATGAGAACGACGGCCATCCGGGAGAAGTCCTTGTCGAAGAGTTGCCGCAGCCGGGTGGCCGCGACGGCGCGCGGCCCGTCCTCGGACGCACCGGCGACGGGGAAGTTGTCAGCGCACAGCTCCACGAGCGGGGAGGCGACGTCGTCGGCCTCCGCGACCACGGCCTCGGCCGGGACGGTGAAGGTCCGGGAGACGGTCCGTTCCCACGTGGTCGGATCCCAGCCCGTGACCGTCACTCTGGCCGGGTTGCTCGCGGGCACGGAACACGAGGCGGTGACGATCACACCCCTGTCCGGAAAGTCCCCGCTCCCCTGGCCTGCGCTCTTGCTCCCGCCCTGCTGTCCGGCAGGCGCCTGAGTGCCCTTGGCAGTGGGGTCGGCGCCGTCATCGCCCCCGCCACACCCCGCGACGAGCGGAAGCAGCACCGTGGCGACAGCCAACGCAGCCATGCCCCCGCCCCGCCGGCGGCCTCCGTGGCCCTCGATTCTCCCCACGCCCGTGTCCCCCTCGCGATGTCCTGCCCTGCAGCGGCCACGTGATCGTAATGCGAACTGGCGCGAGTCGCGGTGGAGTTGTCGGCCACACGACGCTCGGGGCCGCCGCCGACCGGATGGACTGCCCTGGGATGATCCCAGGGGGCCTTCGAACCTGCGAAGCACGAATCCCATCGAGTCGACCTTCGCCACCGTGCGGCTGCGGACCAAGGTGACCAAGGGTTCCGGCAGCCGGGCCGCCGGGCCGGCCATGGTCTTCAAGCTGGTCGAGCCCGCCCAGGGCCCGCTGGCGGGCCGTGAACGCACCCCACCTCGTCGCTCCGGTCCGTGCCGGGGCCCTCTTCGAACGCGGCCACCTCGCCGAATGCCCCGAGCCCCTCGCGGCGTGAGCAGCCTCAGCCGATCCGCAGAAGCCGGGAGGGTCTCAGGCACTCGTGCGCCGTATGTGCAGGTGGCCATCGCGAGGGAAGGAAGGCGGCGCCGCGGGCAGGACGCTGTCAAAGTCGTACCGGCTCTTCTGCGCAACCCGGCACGATGCCAGGTTGTCCACCTGGTGCAGGAGTTCGAGACGCTCCAGCCCGTCGGCTTCGAAGGTGTCGAAGGCCCAGCTGGTGAGTGCCTCCAGAGCGCGGGGAGCCACTCCCAGCCCGCGAGCGTGCGCCGCGGTCCAGTAGCCCACCTCGGCCGCCGGTTTGCCGTAGGCGACTTCCTTGAGGACCACGTTGCCCAACAACTGTTCGCGAACTGAACCGGGTTGTGCCTCAAGGACGGCGAAGCCGAACCGGTCTCCCGCTGCCCAGCCCAGCTGCTGGGCCTGCACCCACCGTGCCCCGTCAGCATCGTTGTCCACCGCCGAGCTCGCCCACTGACGCAATGCGGGATCCCGGCTCACCTCGACCAATGCGGCAACGTCCTCCATGCGCCAGGGGCGAAGAACGAGAGCGGGAGAGGCCGACGTCGCGGCCACCTGAAGTACGACGGGGGCATTCATAAACCCATCATGTGCGGGGGCGTTTCACCCGACGCCAGCCGCGTCCGGCCCATGCCGCCTTGCGACCGCACCGTCATTGCTGTGTCCGGACGCGCAGAGCCTGGAGAGACCAGTCGAACACTGGAGCCAGACTCTCCGGGGCCGGCCAGCCGTTGACCACTGCGAGCAACTGGAGGTACCGCTCTCTGCGGGGGTCGTTCACGCTCTCCAGCCGAGTCGCCAGCCGGCGGCGAAGCTCGACGTCGTCGGGGCGGCCGAGGAGGTGCGCGTAGTGCGCCGTGAACGCCGCGACGATCGGATCGGCCTGGGGGGAGGCCGGGTCGATGCCGGCGGTCAGGGCGGGGCCGGCCTGGTCACGGACGGCTGCGGTGATGTCGCGGCGCGGGCCCATCTTGCCGCTTCGGGCCTGCTCGACTGCCTGGTCCTCGGCCATCCGCCGCACGGCGGCACGGAAATCCGGATCCAGGGACATTTCGGCCAACTCCACCCACGCCTGGACCTGCTCCGCCTCCGGGTTGTCAGGTAGCTCGGGGGTCATCGAGCGCATGACCCCCGCGAATGCGGGGGCAGCGTCGAGACCGCCGAAGACAGCGTCGAGGAAGTCGCCGATCAGACGTCGGCGTTCGTCCTCGGAGAGCTGGGCCAGCCGGTGCATGAGTTCCGTCTCCTCAGGTGTGGACCCGCGCTCGGCCACCGCCGTCAGCACCGCGCGCCGCAGGCGCAGGACGCGGATCTGCACGGCCAGTGCTTCGGCGTGCGCCGCGGCGACCTCGGGAAGCGAGAGCTCGCGGTCCACGACCTTGCGGATCGTGGGAAGGTCCAGTCCCAGCTCGCGCAGGGTCCGCACGAGGTCCAGGCGTGCGATGGCGTCGATGCTGTAAAGGCGGTAGCCGGCCGGGCTGCGGTCCGTCGGCGCCACGATTCCGCGATCGGAGTAGAACCGAATGGTCTTGACCGTGAGTCCGGTCCGCCGAGCGAGCTCGCCGATCGAGTAGAGCGCGTCGCCGTCCATGCCCCCACCTTCGCGTCTCCCCCTACTGGAGACTCAAGCCCCTTCGCCTGCCAGCAGCCAGCCACTCCTCACCCACAAGTCTTTCTCCAGTTGGGAGCGGGGGCCTCAGTGACACATCTCGTCAGAGTGACGCAAAAGGTGCTGTTCGGTCCTCCACGCGGGAGAAGAGGGCGAAGGGGCCCACCAGCGCTTCATCGACGACTCGGCATCGTCGCCGACATCCCCGACTGAGCTGCACCTTTGACCTCAACCTTGGTTTAGGTACAACACTCGGTGCATGAAGAACGCAAACAGCAGCACCATTCTCTTCCGCAACACCATGCGCATCACCGACGGCCACCTCGATGGCTTCCGGCACGCCATCGCGCAGGCGGTGGCATTCACTCAAGAGCACGGCCCCCAGCTCATGGTGGAGGTCTTCATCGACGAGGAGCGGATGCTGGCGCACAGCTTCCAGCTCTACCGCGACTCCGATGCCATCCGCGCCCACTGGCGGCTGTCGGATCCGTACATCCGCGAGGTGATGGAGCACTGCACCGTGCAGCACTTCGAGATATTCGGTGCACCGGACCACGACATCGTGACGGCCCTCGAGACCCCCGACGGCGAATCCTTCCCCTTCGCCATCTCGCCCCGCCTCGCCGGCTTCAACCGTCTTGAGACGCCTGGCCGGGGCAAATCGCCCTCTTAGAGATCGGTTCATGCACTGCCATGCCGTCAAGACAAAAGCCAGAGGCCCTGTGGATCTCTCCACAGGGCCTCTGGTCTGCTGTGCACTCGGCAGGATTCGAACCTGCAACCTTCTGATCCGTAGTCAGATGCTCTATCCGTTAAGCTACGAGTGCTTGTTCTGTTTTTTCGCCGCTCTCGGGCCTTCCGGCTCGCTCGCGGCGACAGGAAGAACATTACATGACTGCCGCCGCCATGTGAAATCCGTTAGCCGCACCCCTTGTGAGCTGCGGAAACGGCACTTCCGGCGGCTCTCCCGCCCGCTCTTGCGGAGGGCAACGACAGCGAAGCCCCGGTCAGGTGACCGGGGCTTCGTGATCGAGTGCGGAGGCGGAGGGATTTGAACCCTCGATGGGCTTTAAGGCCCAAACCGCATTAGCAGTGCGGCGCCATAGACCGGACTAGGCGACGCCTCCAGCATCACTCCCGCGCGAGCGCGAGCGGTGCGTGCCGATGATGACACAGTCGAGCGTGCTGTCACCAATCGACCCCCACGGTACTAGGCGGGAAGGGCGTGGGGCAAAGGCCTTGTCAGGCCCGTGCGGGCCTCCGCCCGTGGGGCCGCGCGCAACATCCGGGGCCGTGCCGCGTTAGGCAGGGCATGTTGCGTGCCACCCCCCGGGCCACCGCCCGCCCCGTCCTGCGGCGCCTCCTCATCGGTGCCGCCGCCTCCGTCGCCGCCGCCGGGTCGCTGACCGCGGCGCCCCCGGCCGCGTATGCCCAGGCCGCAGGGACCGGACTACTGTCCCCGGCCGGTCCCGGCGGCGGCCCGGACCGCGATCACCTCACCGTCACCGTGCGGAACGCCGGCGGCGGGGCCGACGGAACGTTCGAGCTGTACTGCGGCCCCGACGGCGGCAGCCACCCCGACCCGCGCGGCGCCTGTGACGCCCTGGAGCGGGACACGCGGTGGGGGCAGGACGTCTTCGCCCCCGCGCCGGAGGGCGGCTTCTGCACCATGCAGTACGGCGGCCCCGCCACCGCGCACGTCACCGGCACCTGGGCCGGACGGCCCGTCGACGCCACGTACGACCGCCGTGACGGCTGCCAGATCTCCCGCTGGGACCGGCTCGTGCCGCTTCTGCCGGGCGTGGGGGGCAACCGGGCCGCCAGGGCCTGAGCCGTCCGCCGGCTCCGGTGCGGCAGACTCCGCCGGTTCCGGTGGGGCAGGCCCCGCCGGTTCCGGTGCGGCAGGCCCCGCCGGTTCCGGTGCGGCAGGCCCCGCCGGTGCCGGTGCGGCAGACTCCGCCGGTGCCGGTGCGGCAGGCCCCGCCGGCTCCCGTGCGGCAGAGAGGGCGGGGCGTCCCGGCGCCTCCTTCTGCGCCACTCTCCGCCCTCATCACGCCACTCTGGCCAAAAGGTACAGAAGCACCGTCGTCGTAAAGGTCCCGCGAAGGTCCCGCGACGTCGTCGCAGGAGGGCGGGGGTTTGACGGTTACTCGGTCGTCAGTTCGGGGTCACTTCCTCGTGCGACCTCGCTCTCATCCGGCGTCGCGAGCGCAACCGCAGCCCTTAGACTCCCTCGCGTGACACGCCGCGGGACGGTTGGCAAGATGGCCCGAGCGGTCGGCAAGGTGCGGTAACAGGGAGGAAGCGTCTCGTGAGCAGCAGGCCATCCCGAGGCGCTGCTCGCCTCGCAGCCATACTGGACGCGCTTCCCGACGCGTTGGTGCTGGTCAACGCCAATGGGACGGTCGTCAACGCCAACACCATCGCCTTGGAGGCCTTCGAGACTCCGGGGACCGCTCTGGTGGGGCGCGGGCTGCTCGATCTGCTGCCGCAGTTCGACTCCAAGCTCATCCCCGGCTCCATGCGGCGGCCGGAGCACCTCGATCCGCACGCCCGGACCAAGCCGACCCGGATGATCGCGCGCCGGACCGACGGGACCGAGTTCCCCGTCGAGGTCACCAGTGCGAATCTGGAGAACGGGCAGCAGGCCTACGACGGTTACGGGTACAGCGGTGACGAGCTGCTCATGCTCGTCGTGAGGGACCTGACCGGGACCGTGGACACCGAGGCCGAACTCGCGCGGTCGCAGCGGCAGACCGAGATGATCCTGCGGGCCGCGGCCGAGGGGGTCGTCGGGACCGACACCGACGGGCGGATCGTGCTCGTCAATCCGGCCGCCGCCCAGATACTGGGATTCCGCGCCAGCGATCTCGGCGGGCGCGAACTGCACGACCTCGTGCTGCACTCGCGCGCCGACGGCTCGCCCTTCCCGTACGAGGACTCGCCGCTCGCCGACACCCTGCGCTCCGGGCGCAAACACCGGGTACGCAGCCAGGTGCTGTATGCCAAGGACGGTGGCAAGGTGCCGGTCGACCTGACGACCGCGCCCGTGCGCGACGGCGACCAGCTCGTCGGCGCCGTGATGACCTTCACCGACCGGCGGCCCTACGACGCCGTGGTCGAGGAGAAGGAGGCGGCGGAGAAGCGGCACGCCGAGGAACTGGAGCGGGTCGCCGAGGAGCACGCCTCCGAGCTCACCGCCCTGCGCCAGCAGCACGTCACCGAAGTGGAGGAGCTCACCGAGCGGCACGCCGAGGAGCTCGCCGCGAACGAGGAGCGGTACGCCGCCCTCGGGGAGCGGGAGAAGGACCGGTTCGAGGCGCTCGCCGCCCGGCACGAGCAGTTGCTGACCCTGCTCGGCCGGTCGCTGCGCGGCCCGCTGGACGAGCTGCGCCGCGAGCTGGCCGCGCTGGCCGCCGACGACGCGGGGCAGCTGTGGCCCGAGGCCAACCAGGTGCTGCATCACCTCTCGGCCGGCTACGCGCGCATCACGACACTGATCGACAACGTCCTCGGGTACCAGCGGCTCGACGCCGGTAGCGAGGACGTCGCCCGTACGAAGGTGATGCTGGACGCCGTCGTCGCCGCGGGGGTCGACGGAGCCGTCGAGCTCATCGGGCCCGGGCGGGTGCAGTTCGCCGTTCACGCGCCGCCCATCGAGGCCGAGGTCGATCCCCGGTTGCTCGCGACCGCCCTCGCGCATCTCGTCGCGGACGTGGCGGGGGTCGACGCGACCGGCAACACGCCCGTGTCGGCGGGCGGTTACCTGGACAACACCGTCGTGGTGGCGGCGGCGCAGCGCGGCGAGGTCGTCCGCATCGAGGTGCGCGGGCCGTACGCCGGTGGCGACACCGTGCACGAGCCGATCGTGCGCGGGATCGTCCGGGCCCACGGCGGTGTGCTGCAGACGCACGACGTGCCGGGGATGAGCGGGAGCGCGTACGTCCTGGAGGTGCCGATCGGGGGCGGGGCCGGGGCGGTTGCCGTCCAGCCGGTGGACGAGTCCGCAGCGCTCGCTCTGGTCGATCCCGCTGCCGTCGACCCCGCTGCCGTCGACCCGGCCGGGCAGACGTCCGGTGGGGGGCGGCGCCGGGCGCGGCGGGCCACCACCGACGCGTTCCTGGACGGAGACGTGCCGGGTGGCGAGGGCGAGGCGGCCGGTGGTCCCGGAGCCGACGGGGCCGCGCCCACCGGGCGGCGCAGGCGCCGGGCCGCCGGGGAGCAGGCGGCCCTTCCGGCGCAGGCGTCCGGTGAGGGCGGCGCGTCGGGCGGCACCGGGCGACGGCGGCGCGCGGCGGAGGACGCCGGTGCGGGTGCCGTCGGCAGTGCCGTCCAGGGTGTCGCCGAGGGGGCCGTGATGACGGCCGCCGAGCATGCGGCGGGCGCCGCCGCCTCGAACACGGGGCTGGGCGGGACCGTGCCGCCGCAGGGTGTGCCCGGGCCGTCCGGGCGGCGGGGTCGGCATGAACCCGGTGAGCAGGCCGCGCTGCCGCCGGCGCTGCCCGCGCCGCCGTCCGGTGGCGAGGCCGCCGGTCCGTCCGACGCGGCTCAGGGGCAGGCCCAGCAGCCGACCGGGCGTCGGCGGCGCGCGCTGGCCGCCGCCAACGAGCGGGCGGCGGCAGCTCAGGAGGCGGCCGGGCCGCGTCCGGTGTTCGCGCTGCCGCCGGCCGAGGCCGATCAGGCCCCGGCCCCGGCCCCCGCGCCCGCCCAGCTGGAGGTTCCGGCCGAAGCGGGGCAGCCGGCCGCCGACGGGTCCACGGGAGCTCCGGGTGTCGTGCCCGCTCAGGGCCAGGTGCCGGTTCCGGAGCAGGGTGCCGGGGCGGCCCCCGGTGTGGCCGCCGCCGGTGACGGGGCGGTTGAGGAGGGTCGGCACGACGCCGTCCCGCACGACCAGTCCGCCGATCACACTCCGCCGCAGCCGCATCCCACCAGCGCTCCGACCGGCCGCCGGCGACGGGCCGTCGCCGCGCCGCAGTCGGCCGAGGGGGCCGGAGCACAGGCGCCGGTGAGTGCCGGCCAGGCGGGTCCGGTGCCTGCGGGACCGGTGCCTGCGGGTTCCACAGCTACAAGCCCCGTGCCTACAGGTCCCGTACCTGCCGGTTCCACAGCCACAGGCCCCGTGCCTACAGGTCCCGTACCTGCCGCATCCGTACCCGCCGGGCCTGGCCAGGGCGCTCCCGTCCAGGCCGGCGTCACCGCTTCCCCCGTCGCGCCGGGTACGGCCGTGCCGCCGCAGGGCGTGCCGGTTCCCGCGCAGGGGGATGTCCCCCACGTGAACGCCCCGCACGGCACCCAGCCGCAGGGCGTGTCCGTCCCCGCCCAGGGCGGACTCGGGCAGAGCGTGCAGGCGGCCCTGCCGGGGCAGGCCGTGCAGCTCCCCGCACCGGCCCAGCCGTTGTCGCAGCAGGGAGTCGCCGCCGCACCGGGTCAGCAGCCGTCCGCCGGGCCGCTCCCCGCAGAGGCCGCTCCCGGGCAGGGCACCCCGCCCGAGGGCATGCCCGCCCAGGCAACGGCGGCCCGGCAGCCCGGTGCCCAGCAGCCCGGTGCCCAGTCCTGGCCCGCCGACCACACGTCGGGGGCCGGTGCCGCACACTCCGCGCCCCTGCCCCCGAACGGCACGCCGCCCCGGGCCGCGCAGCAGCACACGCCCGCCCCGGGCACCCCGCTGCCGCCGGAGGGTTCGCCGCGGGCGGCTCAGCCGTTGCCCGCCGAGACCGCCGCGCCGGTCGACCCGAACTCGACGCAAGGGCGGGCGATCAGCGTGCGGACGCTGGGCCAGGGCGTGCCGTTCAACCGGCAGGCGGTCCAGGTCCAGCAGCCTTCGGCCGTAACCGCCCCGCAGTCCGCCCCGCACCCGCAGCAGACGGCGACGCCTCCCCCGCACCAGCCGGGCGGATCGGGACGGCGCCGCAAGCTCGGCACGCCGCCCGACCCGGCGACGCGTACGGACCAGGCGGCACGCCCGGAGCAGGGGCAGCCGCGTCCGGAGCAGCAGGCACCCCGTCCGGAGCAGGCCGCGCGGCCGCATCCGACGGCCGAGCACACGCCGCCGCCGGTCGCCGCGCAGGTCCCCGCCCCGGCCGCCGCCCCCGTGCCGGCGCAGCCGTCCCTCGCCGGTCAGTCGCGCCTGGCGCAGATGACCGAGGGCGGCGGACGGTCGTACGCCATAGGCGCACCTGACGAGAACGCCGCCGAAGGACCGGAGCCGCTGGACGGACCCGGCGGGGCCGTCGAGGTGGCCGATCCGCCGCGGCCGCAGCCGATGGACGACGAACTGCCGCCCGAGCCGCTGGACAACCCGCGGCGGCTGCTGGTGTGGCCGGCGCCCGACATCAGCACCCAGCAGGCGCTGAGCGACCGCGGCTACCGGCCGGTGATCGTGAACTCGCGCGAGGAGGTCGACGCGCAGATCGCGGCCTTCCCCGCGGCGCTGTTCGTCGACCCGCTGACCGGGCCGATCACGCGGACGGCACTGCAGTCGCTGCGGCAGGCCGCCGTGGCCGCGGAGGTGCCCGTGCTCGTCACGGCCGGGCTCGGGCAGGCTTCGCGGGACGCGGCGTACGGCGCCGATCCGGCCGTGCTGCTGAAGGCGCTGGCGCCGCGCGACAGTGAGCAGCACCCGCCGCGGGTCCTGCTGATCGAGGAGCACGCGGAGATCGCGCTGGCGCTGACGGCGACGCTGGAGCGGCGCGGCATGCAGGTCGCGCGGGCCGCGAGTGACGCGGACGCGGTGACGCTGGCGGGGCAGTTCCGGCCGAATCTGGTCGTGATGGACCTGCTGCAGGTGCACCGGCGGCAGGAGGGATACGCCGGGATCATCGACTGGCTGCGGGCGAACGGGCAGCTCAACCGCACCCCGCTCGTGGTGTACACCGCCGCCGTCGACCAGGCGGACCTGCCGCGGCTGGCCTCGGGAGAAACGGTGCTGTTCCTCGCGGAGCGGTCCACCAGCTCCGAGGTGCAGTCCAGGATCGTCGAGCTGCTCAGCCGGATCGGGAACAACTGAGCCTCGGGCCGTAGTCCAACCGGGCCGTCAGCTGAGCACCGAGCCGTAGCCCTACCGGGCCGTCAGCTGAGCACCGAGCCGTAGTCCAACCGGGGCCGTCAGCTGAGCACCGAGCCGTAGTCCTACCGGGCCGTCAGCCGGCGTGCGGCCTCCTTCACCGAGGCCCGCAGGCGGTCCCGTTCGGACTCGCCGTCGCCGACCAGGATGCGCCGCATCTGGGGGACGACGGCGGTCCAGTTGGCCAGGGCGGTCAACAGGAACAGCAGGTCGGCCGCCGGGATCGCGTCGGTGACGGCTCCCCGGGCCTGGCCCTCCCGGAGGGCTGCGACCTTGCGGGCGTAGTGCTCCTGGCGGTCGGACTCGTGAGGCAGCTCGGTGCTGCCGTACTCCAGGCCCTCCCAGAAGAGCAGGCGCAGCAGCTCCGGGTGGGCGGCGTGGTAGTCCATCAGGCGGTCGACCCAGCTCTCGATGTCGTCCGGGTCGACGGGGACGGCCTCGGCGAGATGGAGCATCTTCTTCTCGAGGACGATCGCGAACAGCTCGGCCTTGTTGCCGAAGTAGGCGTAGATGAGCTGCTTGTTGGCCTTCGCCGCGCCGGCGATGCGGTCGATGCGGGCGCCCGCGATGCCGTGCCGGGCGAACTCGGCGACCGCCGCTTCGAAGATGCGGGCCTTGGTGGCCTCGGGGTCCCTTGCTGCCATGGGGAGAGGGTAGCGCGCCGGGTAACCAACTGTTTGGTTGACAGGGCAGGGCGGGGCGGCTCAGACTGTTCTCCCCTCAGCCAACCAACCAGTTAGTTGTTAGAGCCGACTCCAAGGAGTCCCCTCCCATGCCGTCTGCGACCACCACCACAGCCCGTGGCACCGCCGCCCCCGCGCGGCAGGCCCGCACCCCCGCCCCCGGCCTCTTCCTCACGCTGCTCGCCGTGTGCAGTGCGGTCACCGCCGCCAACATCTACCTCGCCGCGCCGCTGCTCCCGCTCATGGCCCGCGACTTCGGCTCGGCGCCCTCGGCCATCGCCTGGATCGCCTCGGTCGCCCAGCTCGGCTACGCGGTCGGGCTGCTGTTCTTCGCCCCGCTCGGCGACCGTGCGAACCGGCGCCGGCTGGTCGCCGGGCTCACGCTCGTCACCGCGCTCGCGCTGGGTGCCAGTGCGGCCGCCCCGGGTGCCGCCGCGCTCGCGGTCGCGATGTTCGTCGCCTCGGCGGCGACCGTGATCCCCCAACTGCTCGTCCCGCTGGTCGCCGAGCGGGCCCCGGCCGAGCGGCGGGCCAGGCATGTCGCGGCGGTCATCGCGGGCCTGTTCACCGGCATCGTCGCGGCCCGGGTCCTGGGCGGGCTGGCCGGGCAGGCGTTCGGCTGGCGGTGGGTGTTCGCGGGTGCGGCCGTTCTCACGCTCGCCCTGGGGCTTGCGACCGCGGTGGTCCTGCCGTCGGGGCGGCGCCGGGAGGGCCCGCTGTTCGCGGGGCTCGTCGCGCTGCCGTCGGTGCTGCGGAGCTCGCCGGAGCTGTGGCGGGCGTGCGTGCGGCAGGCCGGGATGTTCGGAGCGTGGAGCGCGCTGTGGACCTCACTGGCCCTGCTGCTGACCGGGCCGGAATACGGGCTGTCCACCGCGACCGCCGGGCTGTTCGGGCTCTTCGGGCTGACCGCGAGTGCCGTGGCGCCCCTGGCGGGCGGGCTGGTGGACCGGTTCGGGGCGGCGCGGGTCGTGCGCTCCGCGTATCTCATCGCCGCCATTGCGGTGCCGCTGTTCTGGCTGGGCGGGCAGGTGCTGTGGGCACTGTTCGCCGCCGCGGTCGCCGTGCACGCGGCGCTGGTCGCCTCCCACGTCGCCAACCAGACCCTGGCCCTGACCGCGACCTCCGCCCCCGCCACGGCCAACACCGCCTATGTGGTCGCCGGTTTCGCGGGCGGCGCCACCGCATCGGCTCTCGCGGCGGTTGCCTTCAGCCACTTCGGGTGGGGCGGGGTGTGCGTCGTCGCGGGGGTGTGGCTGGTGCTCGGGTGGGGCGTGACCGCCGTACGACGGTGAGGTGCTGCCGTACGGCGGTCCGGGGGCGGGTCAGAGGCTGGTGACGTCCAGCTCCCCCTCCGCGTACTGCCTGCGGAGCACCTTCTTGTCGAACTTGCCCACGCTCGTCTTCGGGACCGCCTCGATGACCGTCCAGCGCTCGGGGAGCTGCCACTTGGCGATCTTGCCCTCGTCGGCGAGGAAGGCGCGCAGGGTCTCGAAGGTGGCGGTGGAGCCCTCCTTGAGGACGACCGTGGCCAGGGGGCGCTCGCCCCACTTGTCGTCGGGGACGGCCACGACGGCCGCCTCGGCGACGTCCGGGTGGGACATCAGCGCGTTCTCCAGCTCCACCGAGGAGATCCACTCGCCGCCGGACTTGATGACGTCCTTGGCCCGGTCGGTGAGGGTGAGGTAGCCGTCGGCGGAGATCGTGCCGACGTCGCCGGTCTTGAGCCAGCCGTCCTCGCTGAACTTGTCGGCGGGGCGCAGGGGTTCGCCGTCGGGCCCGTTGTAGTAGGCACCGGCGATCCAGGGGCCGCGTACCTCCAGCTCACCGGCCGACTCCCCGTCCCAGGGGAGACGTTCGCCCCCGGGGCCGGTCAGGCGGCCCTCGACGCCGGCCGGGAAGCGGCCCTGGGTGAGGCGGTAGGCGAACTCCTCCTCCGTGCCGACCACTCCGGCCGGCGGACGGGCGATCGTGCCCAGCGGGGATGTCTCCGTCATGCCCCAGGCGTGGCAGACCCGCATGCCCAGCTTGTCGAAGGCCTCCATCAGCGAGGGCGGACAGGCGGAGCCGCCGATGGTGACCTGGCCGAGCGAGGAGACGTCCCGGGGGTTCGCGGTCAGCTCGGCGAGCAGGCCCTGCCAGATGGTGGGGACGGCGGCGGCGTGGGTCGGCTTCTCGCTCTCGATCATCGCGGCGAGCGGAGCCGGCTGGAGGAAACGGTCCGGCATCAGCATGTTCACGCCGGTCATGAAGGTCGCGTGCGGCAGGCCCCAGGCGTTCACGTGGAACTGGGGCACCACGACCAGGGAGGTGTCCTCGTCGGTCAGGCCCATCGACTGGGCCATGTTGACCTGCATGGAGTGCAGGTAGACGGAGCGGTGGCTGTAGACCACGCCCTTGGGGTCGCCGGTGGTGCCGGAGGTGTAGCACATGGCGGCGGCCTGGCGTTCGTCCAGCTCGGGCCAGTCGTACGAGGTCGGCTTGCCGGCGATCAGGTCCTCGTACTCGTGGACGCGGACGGACGCGCCGTCGAGGAGGGAGCGGTCTCCGGGGCCCGTGACGACCACGTGCTCGACCGGCTTCAGGTGCGGCAGCAGCGGGGCGAGCAGGGGGAGCAGCGAACCGTTGGCGATGATCACGCGGTCGGCGGCGTGGTTGACGATCCAGGCCAGCTGCTCGGGCGGGAGGCGGAGGTTCAGCGTGTGGAGGACCGCGCCCATGGACGGGATCGCGAAGTAGGCCTCGACGTGTTCCGCGTTGTTCCAGGCGAGGGTCGCGACGCGCTCGTCGCCGGTGACGCCGAGGTCGTCCTTCAGGGCGTGCGCCAGCTGGGCCGCGCGGGCGCCGATCTCCGCGAAGGAGCGGCGGTGCGGCTCGTCCTCTCCGGTCCAGGTGATCACCTGTGATGTCCCGTGGATCGTCGACCCGTGGGTCAGGATCCTTGAGATCAGCAGCGGTACGTCCTGCATGGTGCTCAGCACGGCGTCCTCCCGGGGGCGACTTTGCCTACGCGGTGGTAAAGGTTGCGCTGATTCTGCGCACATACCGCGTGGTATGTCACTAGAGCCGGGTGATCGATCAGATCACGCCATGCCGGAGGGGCAGCTCACAAGCGGGCGGGGCACCGCCTCACTGGCGGACAAGTCCCAGCTCAGCGTCCTCGCGGAGCTTGCCGAGCGCCCGGGAGACGGCCGACTTCACCGTGCCCACCGAAACACCGAGCACCTCGGCCGTCTGGACCTCACTGAGGTCCTCGTAGTACCTGAGGACCAGCATCGCCCGCTGCCGGGAGGGCAGCCGCATGATCGCCCGCCACATCGCGTCGCGCAGCGCCTGCTGCTCGGCCGGGTCGTCACCGCCGGGCACCGGGTCCGGCTCGGGCAGCTCGTCGCAGGCGAACTCGTCGACCTTGCGCTTGCGCCACTGCGAGGTGCGGGTGTTCAGCAGCGCCCGGCGCACATAGCCGTCGAGGGCGCGGTGGTCCTCGATGCGCTCCCAGGCGACGTACGTCTTGGCGAGGGCGGTCTGCAGCAGGTCCTCCGCGTCACTCGGGTTGCCGGTGAGCGAGCGGGCGGTACGCAGCAGCACCGGCTGGCGGGCCCTGACGTACGACGAGAACGACGGGTACGGAAGGGTCTGCGCCGCTGGTCCGGCCGCCTTCGAAGCGCTCGTGCAGACGAGTGTGGTCATGGCTCAACGCTATGAGCGAGGGCCCGTCGAGCGGATCGGCCGC
Organism: Streptomyces qaidamensis; assembly: GCF_001611795.1. Classification (NCBI taxonomy): domain Bacteria; kingdom Bacillati; phylum Actinomycetota; class Actinomycetes; order Kitasatosporales; family Streptomycetaceae; genus Streptomyces; species Streptomyces qaidamensis. Next base: position 4,428,166 of record NZ_CP015098.1, read on the forward strand.
AGGTCCCGAAGCGGGGTCCCCCTCAGGTTGTAGGGGCAGGGCCCGCTGCACCTCCTGTAGGTGGAGCGGCGGGCCCGGGGTACTGCGGGTTCACCCCTGGGGGGCGGCGGTCAGTACGAGTCCCGACGTGGGCACGCCCGTCCCCGCCGTCACCAGGACCCGCTGTGCCCCGGGCACCTGGTTCACCGCCGTGCCCCTGATCTGCCGGACGGCCTCCGCGATGCCGTTCATGCCGTGCAGGTACGCCTCCCCCAGCTGCCCGCCGTGCGTGTTGAGCGGCAGGTGCTCCCCGGCCACGAAGTCCGCCGCCTCTCCGGGGCCGCAGAAGCCGAACTCCTCCAGCTGTGTCAGCACGAACGGCGTGAAGTGGTCGTAGAGGATCCCCACGTCGATGTCGGCGGGCGCGAGCCCCGAGGCGCGCCACAGCTGCCGGGCGACCACCGCGGCCTCGGGCAGACCGGTCAGGTCGCCGCGGTAGAAGCCGGTCATCTGCTCCTGGGCGCGTCCGGCGCCCTGGGCTGCGGCGGCGATCACGGCGGGCGGGTGGGGCAGGTCGCGGGCCCGTTCGACGGACGTGATGACCAGGGCCTGGCCGCCGTCCGTCTCCTGGCAGCAGTCGAGCAGCCGCAGCGGTTCGACGATCCAGCGCGAGGCGGCGTGATCGGCCAGGGTGATGGGCCGGCCGTGGAAGTGGGCCGCCGGGTTGGTCGCCGCGTACTTCCGCCCGACGACCGCCACGTGCCCGAACGCCTCCGGGGTCAGCCCGTAGGTGTGGAGATAGCGCCGGGCCGCCATCGCCACCCACGAGGCCGGGGTGAGCAGGCCGAACGGCAGGGACCAGCCGAGGGCCGCGCCCTCCGCCGTCGGCTCCCGGTGCCGCACCCCGGAGCCGAAGCGGCGGCCCGAGCGCTCGTTGAAGGCGCGGTAGCAGACGACCACGTCCGCCACACCCGCGGCGATCGCCAGGGCGGCCTGCTGGACGGTGGCGCAGGCCGCGCCGCCGCCGTAGTGGACGCGGGAGAAGAAGGACAGCTCCCCGACGCCCGCCGCCTGGGCGACGGTGATCTCGGGGCTGGTGTCCATCGTGAAGGTGACCATCCCGTCGACGTCGGCCGGGGTCAGCCCGGCGTCCGCCAGGGCCGCCCGCACCGCCTCCACGGCGAGGCGCAGTTCGCTGCGGCCCGAGTCCTTGGTGAAGGCGGTGGCCCCCACACCGACGACGGCCGCGCGCCCGCCGAGACCGTCCCGCCCTCGCGGACTCATGCCGGGATCCTCACCGTCACCGTGCCCGTGACGTGCTTGCCGATGCCGTTCGCGCCGACGACCCGGACGGTCACCGTGTCGCCGTCGACCTCCTCGACCGTGCCCGTGAGCACCATCGTGTCGCCGGGGTGGTTGGGCGCGCCCAGCCGGATGGCGACCCGGCGCAGCTCCGCACGCGGGCCGAAGTGGTCGGTGATGTAGCGGCCGACCAGGCCGTTGGTCGTCAGGATGTTCATGAAGATGTCCGGGGAGCCCTTGCGCCGGGCGAGCTCCGGGTCGTGGTGGACGTCCTGGTAGTCCCGGGAGGCGATCGCCCCGGCGACGATCAGGGTCCGGGTCACGGGGATCTCCAGGGGCGGGAGGCGGTCTCCGGCCTTCACGGGCCCACCCCCTGGAACACCGGCAGTTCCAGCTCCTCGTCGTACCGCCGGAACTCCAGCCGCACCGGCATGCCGATCCGCACCTCGTCGTACGGCACTCCGACCACGTTGCTGACGATCCGCACGCCCTCCGCGAGTTCGATGAGGCCGACCGCGTAGGGCGGTTCGAAGGCCGGGAAGGGCGGGTGGTGCATGACGACGTACGAGTAGACCGTGCCCTCGCCGGTCGCCGCCACGGTGTCCCAGTCCGGGGAGCCGCACGCGTTGCACCCCGGCAGCCAGGGGAAGCGCAGGATGCGGCAGGCGGCGCAGCGCTGGATGAGCAGTTCGTGGCGGGCGACGCCCTCCCAGAAGCCGGCGTTGTCGCGGTTGACGACCGGGCGGGGGCGGCGTTCCACCGGTTTCGAAGGCCGGTGTGCGGGGGCGTACTTGAGGATGCGGAAGCGGTGGGTGCCGGCGAGTTCGCCCCCGGCCCGGACGTCCGTGCGGGTGGTGACGAAGTAGCCGGTGCCGAGTTTCGTGGTCTTTCGGCCGGACACCGACTCGATCACGGAGTCGAAGGTGACCCGGTCGCCCGGGCGCAGCGGGCGCAGGTACTCCTGTTCGCAGTCGGTGGCGACGACCGCGTCGTGGCCCGAGGCGTCGAGCAGCGTGAGGAGTTCGTCGTAGGCGGCCGTGCGCTCCGGGCGGCGGGTCAGCCCGGCCATGGTCCATGCCTGGAGCATGGTGGGCGGGGCGATGGCGTCCGGTCCCGTGTACGCGGGGCTGGTGTCGCCCATGGCCTCGCACCAGTGCCTGATCATCGGCTCGTTGACGAGGTCGCGGCCGACCCCGGTGGCGGCGGCCGGGAGGCCCTCGTAGGCCTTCAGGCGCGCCTCGAACTCCACGTGGACCTCCGGCTCACCACTCACGGTTTCTGACTGTCCGTCAGATTCGATACGCCGTCAAGGCCTCGCAGACGCGAGAACGCCTGCGCGGCGGTACCGGAGTACCGCCGCTCAGACGTTGTGACCCCATGAAGCACACCCCCACGGCACCCGGGCCGGTGCCGCCGCACCGGCCCGCTCAGTTCACCACCACAGCGGGGCGAAGCTGATGGCGGTGTTGGCGTTGCCCTGGTTGACGGCCGTGAACTCCGAGCCGTTGACCTGCGCGGTATTGCTCTGATTCGAGGCGCCGTCACCGACGGCCTGCTGCTGGGTGGTGGCCGCGTTGCCGAAGTTGTCGCCGCCGACGCCGCTGCCGAGGATGCCCTGCTCGGCCTCCGTGACGGACGCGATGGATCCGTTGTCCGCGAAGGCGCCGTTGTCCGCCGTCGCGACGCCGGTGAAGAGGGCGGCGGCGAGCGGAAGGGCGGAGGCGGCTGCGATGACGCGGGCGGTACGGATGCTTGCCATGTTCTTGTCCCTCCAGGACTTTTCGGAACCGAGGACGCACCGGCTCATGGCCGTCTCGTGCGTGAACCACTGCTGTCACCGGGGAAGTTGGCCGGCCGCCCCGGTGCGGTGCTCGACGTCGCGAATCCAGAGTTGCCCACCGAATCCCCGGCGAACCACACCGGAAGCCGCTATTCGCACGCAAGCGTGAGGACAAGTCGATAAACCCCTATGCGTCACTTCCGTACCGGATGGGAGCGAAAGGGGGCGTTCGAACCCGGGTGCCGCAAGGGATGAAACGTTCCAGCAGCTTTCCCGGCCGGCACCCGGCCCCGGCGCGTCACCCCCGTCCCCTCTTTCCTTTTTCGAACGTACGTACGAAACTAGAGGCATGGCCACCACCGACCGGCAGGCCACGACGCTGGCCCTCGCACACGCCCTGTCAGCCGCCGAACGCGGACTGGCCGTCCTCCCCCTGTCCCGCTCCAAGCTCCCGGCACTGCGCTCCCCGCACCACGACGACCCCGCGCCCTCCCCCTGCCACGGCGCGTGCGGCCGCCTCGGGCACGGGGTCTACGACGCCTCCAGCGACCCGGACCGCATCCGCGAGCTGTTCGCCGCCGCTCCCCGGGCGACCGGCTACGGCATCGCCTGCGGGCTGCCCCCGCACCATCTGATCGGCCTCGACCTGGACGTGAAGACCGGCACGGACTCCTCGGCCGCCCTGCGCGAGCTGGCGCTGCGGCACCTCTTCACGATCCCGCCGACCGTGGTCGTCGTGACGCCGTCCGGCGGGCGGCACCTGTGGCTGAGCGGACCGCCCGAGGTGGTCGTCCCCAACTCGGCGGGCCGGCTCGCCCCCGGCATCGACATCCGGGGCGCGGGCGGCTACCTGGTCGGCCCCGGCTCCCGCACGGCCCAGGGTGTGTACGCCGCCGCCCCGGGCACCGCACACCTGGCCCCCGCCCCCTGCCCGCGTTCCCTCCTGCGGCTGCTCCTCCCGCCACCCCGCGCCCACCATCCGCTGCCCGCCTCGGCCGGCGGGCACGGCCAGGGCCTGGTCCAGTTCGTCCTGGCCGCCCACGAGGGCCAGCGCAACACCCGCCTGTTCTGGGCGGCCTGCCGGGCCTACGAGGACGGCATCGGCCCGGCACTCGTGGATCCGCTGGCCGACGCCGCCCGGGCCACCGGCCTGTCCGAAAGGGAGGCCCGGGCGACGATCGCCTCGGCGGCACGGATGACCGGGCACCGGCCGTGAACCCGGTTCCGCCCATGACCACCACCGAAAGACCTCGATGCAACTCCACGCGAAAAGGCCGGCCCTGGCGCTCGCCCGCCTCGTCCTGGCCTCCGGCCGCCCGGTGGACCTCGCCGAGCTGCGGTTCTCGTCGACGTACGGCGACCTGCAGGACGGCTACCCCTGCAAGCCGCTGAACGACCTGCGCATCCGCAGCCTCCTGCACGCCGCCGAGCGGTCCCGTCCGGGCACACCGGTGCACCTCGTCCCGCCCCGGCGCGAGTACCCCGACCAGTACGCGGGCGGCCTCGGGCCGGTCGAGGTGCTGCCCGCCGTGGCCTGCCTCGGCACGTTCCACTCGGCGGCCCTGGACCCGGCCCGCGATCCGGTCGCCTACCGCTCGCGCCTGACGGTCGTCTGGTTCCAGACCACGCCCCGCCTGCCCTCGGACTGCGATGCCGATCCCGCGCTGCGGGACCTCGACTGGACAGTGCTCGCCCGGGACGCCCCGGCGCCCCCCTAGGGTCGCCCGATGAGCGCCTCCCGTACGGAACTGCCCCGCTGGCAGTTCGAGTTCACCTGGTCACTGTTCGAGTACCACCTGGAGCGGCTGGAGCCCGGCGACTTCCTCTGGGAGCCCGCGGAGCACTGCTGGACGATGCGCCGGGGCCCCGACGGCACCTGGATCCCGGACTGGGCGGACACCGAGCCCGACCCGGTCCCCGTACCGACCCTGGGGTGGGTGAGCTGGCACATCGGTTGGTGGTGGAGCGTCACCCTCGACCACGCGCAGGGCCGCCCGCCCCGCGACCGGGCGGACGTCGTCTGGCCCGGTGAGGGCGCCCCGACCGTCGAATGGCTGCGGGGCCTGCGCACCCAGTGGCTGAAGGTCCTGGACGACCTCACCGACGAGGACCTGGACGCCACGGCCCCGTTCCCCTGGCCGAACGATCCCGGGCACACCGTCGAGCACATGGTGGCCTGGGTCAACGCGGAGCTGATGAAGAACGTGAGTGAGATCGGCCAACTGCGGCTGCTGCGGGCTGCGTCCGTCTGAACCGTGCCCGAGGCGTACCGGTACGTCCACATCACCAACGGCAGGCCTGTGACCTGCCGCGATGCGGTTCGCTGAAGCATGCACGCGATTCCGTCGGCTCTCTCGTGCCGCTGCTCCGCTCGTCGCGCTCGTCGTTTCGCAGGGCGCATCGTCCGCGCCGGCCGCTGATGGCGGCGGTGGCGGAGGAGACGGAGGAGGCGGCGGCCGGACGGGGCATCGATCCGATCACCCCGTTCGCACAGGGCGCCTCGGTGCTCGCCGGGATGGCCCAGGTCACCCGGCCCTCCCCGTTCTACGACGCGTTCAGCCAGGCCGTGTCCCCGGCTCCCGGGGCGCGGCCACCCGGGGGCGTGACATCGTGGGGGCATGAGCATCGACGTTCGCCCGGCCACGGACTTCGATGACGTCCGTGCTGTGCTCGGGCCGAAGTCGCCCGGGGCGAACGTCTGCTGGTGCCTGAGCTACCGGATCCCCTCCCGGCTCAACAACGAACTGCGCGGCCCGGCCCGCGGCACGTACGTCGCCGAGTTGTGCCGCGCGGAGCCGCCCCCGGGCGTCCTCGCCTACGACGGTGACCAACCGGTCGGCTGGGCCGCCGTCGCCCCGCGCGCGGACACCTCCTTCGCCCGCAACCGCAAGATCCCGCACCTCGACGACCTGCCGGTGTGGTCGCTCTGGTGCGTCCGGGTCCGCCCCGGCCACCGCAAGCAGGGAATCTCGCACGCCCTCATCGCCGGCGCGGTGGAGTTCGCCCGCGGCCGGGGCGCACCGGCGATCGAGGCGTACCCCTTGGACAACGGCGACGCCAAGGTCGATCTGACGATGGCGTACGCGGGTCTGCGGAAGAACTTCGAGCGCGCCGGCTTCGCCCACGCGGCGGACACGACCTCGGTCCTGGCCGGTCATCCCCGCATTCTGATGCGCCTGGACCTGCGCTGAAAAGGCTCGACCGCTGGCGACGGGGGATGCACCAGCGGTCGAGCCATGGCCAAGGGTAACAAGCGCTTGTCCACCGCGAGCCGACTGACCGTCAGGAAACCTCCGGTTGTGACTGGTATCACTGAACTGCCGTGATTCCCGGGCCCGTTGGGCGCGACGGCCTCGTCAGTCGTCGCACGGCGGATCGTAGGAGAGCCGGGGCAGGTACTCCCGCCAGGTGTCCGGCGTCAGCACGCCCCGGGTCATCGAGCAGATGCGGCGGACGGCCGTGTCGACGTCGAGGTCCCAGAGCCGGATGGTGTCCGCGCCGCTCGACACCCCGAGCATGTCGCTGTTCGGGCTGAACGCCAGGAAGGTGCCGGTCTTGGCGTGGGGGCTCATCGACGGGCCGATCGCGGTGGCGTGCGCGGGGTCGGAGACGTTCCACAGCCGGACGGTGCTGTCGTTGCCGCCGCTGGCCAGGGTGCGGCCGTCCCGGCTGAACGTCAGCGACACGACCGCCTCCGTGTGGCCCGTGAGGCGCGTCTGCTCGGAGGCCCCGGCCGGGTCCGTGACGTCCCAGAGGCGGACCGAGTTGTCGTCACCGGCGCTGGCCAGGATCCGGCCGTCGCGGCTGTGGGCGAGCGCGTTGACCGCTCCGAGGTGACCGCGCAGAGGCGCCCCGATCAGCCTCACCCGGCCGGGGTCGGTCGCGTTCCACAGCCGGATCGTGCCGTCCGCACTGCCGCTGGCGAGCGTTCGGCCGTCCGGGCTGAAAGCGAGGTGGTTGATGTAGCCCTTGTGGCCGGTGAGAGGCGCGCCGAGCGGGCGCGGCCGGGCCGGGTCGCCGATGTTCCACAGCTGGATGGTGCGGTCGTCGTAGGCGGTGGCCAGGATCTGCCCGTCGGGGCTGAAGGCCAGCGGGTCGGCGTACCGGATACGCAGGGGGGCGGGAGAGCCGTGGCGGACCGGGCGTTCGGGGTCGCCGAGGTTCCACAGCTCCACCACCCGGTCGCCCGTCGCCACCGCGAGGGTGCGGCCGTCCGGGGAGAACTCCAGGGAGCGCACGTCGCCCTTGCCCGGGCGAAACGGTTCTCCTGTCCGGATCGGCCTGCCGGGCGTCCGCACGTCCCACAGCCGGATCCGCCCGTCCCGGGCCGCCGTCGCGAGCAGCCGCCCGTCCGGTCGGAACACTCCGGTCCGGCCGGTCATGTCCGACGTGGGCAGGGACCACAGGCGGACCTTGTTGTCGCCCGCCCCGGTGGCGAGTGTGCGCCCGTCGGGGCTGAAGCCGAGCGCGTACATCTCGCCGCTGCTGCCCGCGAGGGGCCCTCCGACCTGCGACGCGTGCTCCGGATCGCTGACCTTCCACAGGCTCGCGGTGCTGTCCGCGCTGGCCGCGGCGAGCATGTTCCCGTCCGGGCTGAAGGCCACGGACCAGACCGGCCCGGTGTGGCCGGTGAGCGGCGCGCCGACCTCGGCCGGACGGCCCGGACCGGCCATGTTCCACAGCTGTACGGTGCCGTCCGCGCTGCCGCCGGCGAGCGTGCGCCCGTCGGGGCTGAAGGCCACGGAGTGCACGGTGGCGGTGTGGCCGGTCAGCGGCGCCCCGGCCGGCTCCGGGCGCCCCGGGCCGGACACGTCCCACAGCCGGATCGTGCCGTCGTCGCCCCCCGCGGCCAGCGTCCGGCCGTCCGGGCCGAACGCCACCGACCGCACGGCTGCCGTGTGCCCGGTCAGGGGCGCGCCCCGGGCCCGCGGCCGGCTCGTGTCGGCCACGTTCCACAGCCGGACGGTGCGATCGTCGCCCGCGGAGGCCAGCGTGCGCCCGTCCGGGCTGAAGGAGATCAGGTAGATCGTGCCGTCGTGGCCGGTCAGGGGCTCGCCGAGCGGCTTCGGGTGCTCGGGGTCGGTCACGTCCCACAGCCGGATCGTGCCGTCGTCGGACGCGCTGGCCAGCGTCCGGCCGTCCGGGCTGAAGACCGCACTGCTGACCCAGCTCGTGTGACCGGTGAGGGGCCCGCCCAGGGCCTTCGGCCGCTTGGGGTCGGCGACGTTCCACAGCCGTACGGTCCGGTCGTAGCTGGCGGTGGCCAGGACCCGTCCGTCCGGGCTGAACGTCGTGAGGTAGACGGCCCCCGTGTGGCCGGTGAGGGGGGTGGAGAGCGGGGCGTTCACGATGGAGATCAGACGGCTGTTCGCACCCTTGTCGTCGGGTCGCAGCCCGTGCGCCACGAGGTCGAGCTGCGCGGACAGCGACGGATCGGCGTGCTGGACGCGGTCGGACTGGGCGAGCACCTGCTCGAAGACGGCTGCGTCCCGCTGCTTCCAGGCCACGACGGCCGACCCGCCGGCCAGCACCGCCAGCACTACCAGCGCCGCCACCGCACCCCGGCTGATCCAGGTGATCCGCCTGCGCAGCCGGACGGACGCGGCCAGGAATTCCACCGCGCTGCGGGTCAGGAACGTGTCCCCGGCGGACCTCGCCCAGCCGTGGGCCTGCTCCAGCCGGGAGCCCCGGTAGAGCAGTGAGGTGTCGCGGTTCGACTCCTCCCAGGCCCGGCCGTCCTCCTCCAGGCGCTGGCGCAGCAGATTGCCCTGCCGGTCCTCGTCGATCCAGTCGCGCAGCCGCGGCCAGGCGTGCAGCAGCGCCTCGTGGGTGATCTCCACGGTCTCCGCGTCGAGCGTCACCAGCCGGGCGCGGACCAGCGCTTCGAGGGACTCCTCGGTCTTGCCCGGGTCGGCCGACTCCTGCGCCAGCTGCCGCCGGGTTCCGCGGCGGCGCGTGGCCTGGGTGTCCTCGCCGAGGCGGACCAGGCGGAGCAGGAGCAGCCGGGCCGCCGTGCGCGCGGCCGGGTCGAGGCCGGCCCAGGCCCGTTCGGCGGTCGCCGCGACCGCGCCCTGGATGCCGCCGGCCGCGCGGTAGCCCGCCAGCGTGAGCCGGACGCCCTTCCGGCGCTGCCAGGTGGCGAGCAGGGCGTGCGAGAGGAGCGGCAGCACACCGGCATCGTGCGCCGGGCGCAGGCCGTCGGCACTGACCTCCCGGACGATCAGCTCCGCGAGGCCCGGTTCCAGCTCCAGGCCGACGGCCTTGGCCGGGCCGGTCACCGCCTCGCGCAGCTCCGCGGTGGTCAGCGGCCCGAGCACCATGTGCCGGTGCTGAAGCGCGTCGGCCAGCTCGGGGTACCTCAGGCAGCGGTAGTAGAAGTCGGCGCGGATGCCCAGCACCACGACCGCCGGGGCCGGTTCCCCGGGGCCGGCGGGCGAGCAGGCTGCGTGCAGAACCTCGATGAAGGCGCGCCGGTCCGCCTCGTCGGGGCAGAGCGTGAACGTTTCCTCGAACTGGTCCACGATCACGACCGGGCGGGCCCCGGAGGGAGCCACGCGCCGGGCCCAGGCGGCGACGGCGGCGCGAGCGGTGTCGGGGCCCGGGGCCGGTCGGTGGTCGGGTTTCGGGGCCGCTCGGGCAGCTGGCTCCTGGGCCGGTCGGTGGTCGGGTTTCGGGGCCGCTCGGGCGGCGGGGTTCGGAGGAGCGGACTTCTGAGGGGGGTTCTGAGGGGCGAGGTTCTGAGGGGGGGGGTTCTGGGGGGCGGGGTTCTGAGGGACGGATTTCTCTGCGGGGGATGGGGCGGGGCCATCTTCGGGACGGGAACCGGCGACTCCTCCGGGAGAGGACCCCGGGGCTCCCTGCGGAGACGCGTCGGATCCGGCCGGCTCCAGCCGCCGGGGCGAGGCTTCCCCGGACGGGGTCGTGGTCGGGGTCGTGATCGGCACTACGGACGCCAGCTCGGGGATGCAGCGGCTCAGCTCCGCGAGCGGATCACCCCCCGGTACGAGCTGCACGACGTGCCGCGCCCGGCCGCTGCCGCCGTTGTCCCCGCCCGGCGCACCGGCCCGGCCGCTGCCGCCGTCGTCCCCGCCCGGCGCACCGCCCCGCAGGGCAGGCACCAGACCGGCGTTCAGCAGCGAGGACTTCCCCGCCCCCGACGCACCCACGAGCATGACCAGGCCGCCCGTGTCCGCGGCGGCCCCGAGCTGGGTGACGAGCGCGTCCGTGCTCCGCTCCCGGCCGAAGAACCACCGGGCGTCCTCCCGGCGGTAGGAGGCCAGCCCGCGGTACGGGCACACTCCGCCGGGCGCGGACGCAGCCCCGTCAGCGGGCCGTTCCTCGCCCGCGGACGCGGCGGGGCGCTCGCCGACCGGGTCGGCCACCGCGCGTTCCCAGAGCCGCTGCCACTGGCCGAGGTCGTACAGGCCGGGGGAGACCGGCGTGGGCCGCGAGCGCCGCGCCTCGGGGATCAGCACCTGGAGCACGGCCGCGAGAGCGGGGAACTGGGCCGGTACGTTCCGGGCCCGACGCCAGTCGCTGATGCGCTGGGCGGACACCCGCACGGGCCGCCCGCGTTCGTCGACCCGCTGGAGCCGGACGACCGCTTCGGACACCCGTTTGAGAGGAGGGTTGCCGGCTTCCTTGTACAGCAGTGCGAGGCGTTCCGCGAAGGCGGTGCGTGCCCCCGAGTCGGAACTCAAGGTCTCAGCTCCTTATTTCCCACGCCTGGACGTCCGGACCGGAAAGCTCACTTTATATGGCTGACCTGCGGTAATGCCTTCCGCTGGACGCCGGAACCTCCTCCTCGGTGGCCGAAAATGGCAGGATCCGGACGCACCAGCGGGCTCATCCGGTCAGCTGCCGTCCGAGCCGGACGACGACAGCCCCACCGTTCGGTACCGGTCCCCACGAGGGGAGGGACCGGTGCCGGACGACGTGGTGATCCTCCCCGGCGAGCCCCTCCGCAACCCCGGCGGACCGCCCGGTTCGCCCCTGGCCGACCGCGCTCCCGGACCCTGGATAACTGACGATCCGTCAGTTATGGTCGCCCTGCCGTACCGCTTCGGAGCGACGTACAGGGGTGAGCGCAGTGGAGTCACGTCCCGAGAGCCCACAGCCGCAGGGTGCTCCGCGCTGGGTCGCGATGTTCTACCGGCCGGCCGCGGGCTCCTGGCGTACGGCAGCACAGTCGCCCCACCGCTCGCCCGTGCTGTACGCCCTCGGCGAGATGACCCGGGCCGTACGGGCCCGGGGCGACGAGATGACGGTGGCCCTGTGGGGGCCGAAGGACGGCGCGTGGCACCGGTATGACGCCCCGCCGCGGCAGACCGCCGTGTACCGGCCGGATCCTGAGCCCTCCCCCGGCGAACCGGCCACCCTGGCGGAACGGATGACCGGCCGCCGCCACCAGGTCCTCATGGCCGGCCTGACCAACGCGGGCCTCTACGACCTCTCCGCCGAGGACGACACGACCGTCCAGGCCCTGGCCGAACGGCTCGACGAGGACGCCGTACGCCGGGTCGCCCACTGGCTGACGGCCGCAGGGGGCACGCGGTAGCCGGGCCGGTTCGGCCGACGGCCTGCTGGGCAGGCAGACTCCCGACGGCCACCGGCTCCCGATGCCGTCAGAAGGGGGACAAAGCGGTATGAAGGTCTCTGTCGACCGCGATCTCTGTTACGGCTCCGCCGAGTGCGCCCACCGGGCTCCGGCCGTCTTCGACTTCGTCGACGGCTTCGGGGTCGTCCGCCCGGGCCGCGAGCAGACGGGCGAGGACCCGGAGATCCTGGAGGCGGTGGAGAAGTGTCCGAGCCAGGCGATCAGCATCACCGGGGTACCGCGGTCACCGCACGCGACGCCGGGCCGGCCGGACCTGCCGTAGGGAGGGCCGATGCCGGCGCCGAGCCTCCTCGCGGTCTTCGCCCACCCCGATGACGAGTCCCTGTCGGCGGGGGGCATCCTCGCCCGCCACGCCTCCGCGGGCGCGCGCACGGCCGTCGTCACGCCGACCTGGTCGGCGGACACCCCGCGCGCCGCCGAACTGGCCGAGGCGCTCCGCATCCTGGGCGCCGGCCCGCCCCGCATGCTGGGCTACGCCGACTCCCGCGTCCCGCGCTCGGCCCCGGGCAGACCGCGCTGGTGCGACGCCCCGCTGGACGAGGCGGTGGGGGACCTGGTCGCGCACCTCCGCGACGTCCGTCCGGAGATCGTCGTCACCCACGACGCCTACGGCGGCCTGACCGGCCACGAGGACCACGTGCACACCCACCGGGTGACCACGCTCGCGGTCCACGCCGCCGGTCTGGAACGCCTCTTCCCGGACACCGGAGAGCCCTGGCAGCCGAGCGCCCTGTACCTGGCCACCCACCCGCACTCGGCCCTCCGGGCGTGGGGCGGGCACTGGGCCCCCACGGGCAAGGCGATGCGCACGGTCCCCGGCGAACGCGTCTCCGCCACCGTCGACGTCACCCCCTGGCTGGACCGGAAGATCGCCGCGGTCCTGGCCCACCGCACGGAGGTGGCACGGGGAGCCGCGCCGGGCCTGATCGCCGCGCTCTCCACGCCGGAGCGGGAACGGCTGCTCGGCACGGAGTGGTACACCTGCCACGACCTGACGCCGACGGCGCCCGTGCCAGGCTGAGCGCCGCCCTCAGTCCGCGGCCGGCCGGCCGCCCAGCTCCAGGACGAGGTGATAGCCGCCGGCCAGGTCGACACCGGTCCGCTCGCGCAGCAACTTGACCGCGGCGATCTGCTGGTCGTCGTCGAGCAGAGCGGTCAGCTCCGCGACCAGTTCGGCGTCGAGCCGGCGCAGGGCGGCCAGCCCCTCGGCGTTGTCCGTGGGCAACGCGTGCCCGGCGGCCAGCAGTTCCACGGCCTCCCGGGCCGGGCCCCGCTTGAGCCAGGAGCCCCTGCGCAACCGCCGCACGGCCTTGCCCGTACGACCGCCCGCGGCCAGCGCCCTCGCCTCGTCCTGGGCTTCCCGCCCGACGGGGGTGATGAGGGCGGCCGTTCGCGCCTTGGTGTTCGTCATGACACTCCTGCGTCGTGGGGGTCTCAAGGCTGAAGACGGCACGGAGCCGCTTGCCGTTGCCCCATGCGGAAGGGGCGCCCCTCGACGAGGGACACCCCTTCCGGCCTGCACAGCTATGACCTGCGCGGAGGCGGTGGGATTCGAACCCATGGTGACATCGCTGCCACGACGGTTTTCAAGATCTCTCGGCCTCACGGCCAGGATGCTACTCCGCCGCAGGTCAGACGGGTATGGGCACTCCGGCCGATCCGTCGTCATCGTCGTCGTGCCCGCTACGTGCCCCATGCTCGTGGTCGTGCCCTCTGAGCCAGGAGTCCGCAGCTTCGGCCACCTGGTCATCGCGACCGGCGACCGGCCGGGCGTAGTGGCGGGTCGTGACGCTCGCGTTCGAGTGGCCGAGCCGGTGAGCGGCGGTCATCACGCCGTACCGGTCGGCGACCCAAGTCCCATGCGAGGCCCGAAGGTCATGCGGGGTCACGTCGGTCAACCCGGCCGCCGACACGGCGGGGCCGAAGTAGGCCTTGCGCCACTGGTTATAGCGGGGCGGCTTCCCCGCGGGCGTCGTGAACAGGAGCGCGTCATCCCCTCCGGGCAGGGACTCAAGATGCCGGCCAAGCTTCTTCGCGAGCGACGGGCCAACGCGAAGGAGCCGCTTCTGATGCGACTTCGGGGTGTCGAAGACCAAGGCACCGTTGGCTTCAGCCAGGTTCTCGTCGACCAGGACGAAGCCGCCGGACACGTCGATGTCCACGCGCCGGAGGGCGAACGCCTCACCGACCCGCAGGCCCGCGTACGCGAGAAGCGCGATCAGCAGGTCATGCGGCTGGGCGGCACGCCGCACGATCCGGGAGGCTTCGAGCGGGGTGAGGATGTGCGGCTCCGTCTGCGGCATAAGGAGGCTCCGGAATGACCAACACCGACGACGACCGTCGGCCGAAGTACCAGCGAATCGCGGACTCCCTACGTGAGGCGATCCGGTCCGGCGAGTACGGCCCCGGTGATCGGCTTCCGGGGGAGAACGAGCTGATGGCCGCGCACGGCGTAGCACGCATGACTGCCCGCCAGGCCTTGAGCGTGCTCAAGGACGAAGGCGTCGCCGAGTCCCGCAAGGGTGCTGGCGTGTTCGTGCGCTCCTTCCGCCCTCTGCGGCGGCGAGGCATCCAGCGGCTTGCCCAGGAGCAATGAGGCAGCGGTCGATCCATCTGGTCCGCCGACATCGAGAACCGCACGCTCGTGGTCGACCAGGTGACGGTGTCCGAGGAGGCCGCCCCGGAAGGCGTCAGTCAGGTCCTGGACCTGGCTGAGGGGGAGACCGTGTGCGTGCGGAGTCGGCGGTTCGTCCTGGACGGGAAGGCCGTTCTGCTCGCTACGAGTTATCTCCCCACATCAGTGGTGGCTGGTTCAGCTATCACGCAGGAGGACACCGGGCCAGGCGGAACCTATGCACGCCTTGCCGAACTCGGCTACAAGCCAGTGCACTTCCGCGAAGAAATCCGCTCACGCATGCCCACGAGGGACGAGGCGGCGCAGTTGAGCATCTCCGCAGGCACGCCCGTGATCCTCATCTGCCGCACCGCATTCGCGGACGAAGGCCGCCCCGTCGAAAACAACGAGATGACGCTTGACGCCGCCTCGTACATCCTGGAGTACGACTTCGACGCGTGACGCCGCGCGGCTGTTACAGGTTTCTCTACCTCATCAAGCCCCGGCTGCGCTCCGCTCCGCCGGGCGCGCTTCCCGGCTCCGCTCCGGGCGCCGCTCCTGCCTTCGGCCCGCTCCGCCCGGGCTGCGCCGACGCGCGCCCACATGTGAAACAGGCCGGGTCATGAGTCGAGAACCGCGGAGCGCGGCAACGCTCAAAGCATGCCTCCGGCGGGGGCGCTCAGGCTCCGAGATGGCGGGGGCGCCGTCTGCGAGTGCCGGCCGAGTAGTGGCGTGCGCGGGGAGCTCCCATCCCGCCTGCCATCGACCCAGGCAGAGCCGAGCAGACGCGGCCCCTGGCGTCCAGGTCGTTCGTACAGTGGCGCGCTCTACCTGGACGCCAGGAACCACGCCCGCTCCACGGTGTGTGGGTCGACGGCAGACGGGATGGGAGCTGGGGTGGGTGGCGGGTTGCGGTGGGTGAATCGCCCGCGAGGCTACTTCTGGCACCACAGGTATCGCGATCAGCTGCTGGTGGCGGCGGGCCCGACATGACCCCAGATAAGGCAGTCGTGCCACATGTCGTCCTCCGGGTCGTCGTGCACCCACGAACGGCAGTGACGGGGCAGCCGCTTCTCCAGGCGGTAGCCAGCCTTCGACGCGAGCCTCTGCGAGCCGATGTTGTCCGGATCGATCTCCAGCCACAGCCGCGGCACGCCGACGTCCCGGTGTGCCCACTCCGTCAGAAGCCGCACAGCGCTCAACGCGATCCCACGCCGACGATGCTCGGGCCGGACCCAGTATGCCAACTCGACACCCTGCTCCTCATCCATCATGAGCCCGAGCGCCGCCAGGAGACGCCCGTCATCGACGACGCCGTAAGACACCTGCCGCTTGCCAACAAGATCCCAATCACGCAAAGCGCCTTGTGCCTGAGCCGGCGAGTACGGTCCCGCCGGATACGGACCCCACAGGGCGCGGCTGGTCTCAGCGGCCGTCGCTTCGACCAAGAGGGGGGCATCTTCCGGCGTCAGCGTACGCAGCCGTCGGCCGTCAAGGTCCAGGTCCGCGGTCAGATCCACCGTTGGAGTATGCCCGAAGATCGATATACGCGTGGGTTGAAAACATGCCCCATCCGTGCCCGATAGAGCGGGAACTCACGGGGAACGGCGGGCAGTCACAGTAGCCGGACATGAGAACGACCCCCGACAAACACCCAGGTCAGGGGCCGTTCTCATTGCTCTCAGCGCGGAGGCGGTGGGATTTGAACCCACGGTGACATCGCTGCCACGACGGTTTTCAAGACCGTTCCCTTCGGCCGCTCGGGCACGCCTCCCCGCGCCGGCCGTGATCGGCGGCGCGGGGACAAGGGTAACGGGTCGGTGCGGGCGGGTGGGGGTCAGTTGTCGCCGACGCGAGATCCCAGGGTGACCTCGGCCGTACGCTGCTTGCCGCCGCGCTCGTAGGTGATCGTGACCTTGTCACCGGGCTGGTGGGTCCAGATCTCGCCGATCAGGGTGGGGCCGGAGTCGATGACCCGGTCGTCGAGCTTGATGATGACGTCGCCCGGCTTGAGGCCCGCCTTGGCGGCCGGGCCGCCCGGCTCGACCGGTGCCGCACCGCCCGCGCCCTGGCTGGTGATCTGCGCGCCGTCGGAGCTGTCGTCCAGGGAGACGGACGCGCCGATCTTCGCGTAGACCGGCTTGCCGTTCTTGATCAGCTCCTGGGCGACGTACTTGGCCTGGTTGATCGGGATGGCGAAGCCCAGGCCGATCGAGCCCGACTGGCCGGTGCCGAAGCCGCCGTTGCCGGTCGACTGGATCGCGGAGTTGATGCCGATGACGTTGCCCCGCGCGTCCAGCAGCGGACCGCCGGAGTTGCCCGGGTTGATCGAGGCGTCGGTCTGCAGGGCGCTCATGTACGACGCCTGGCTGCCGCTGCCGTCGCTGGAGGCCACCGGGCGGTTCTTGGCGCTGATGATGCCCGTCGTCACCGTGTCGGACAGGCCGAAGGGGGCGCCGATCGCGATGGTCGAGTCGCCGACGGCCACCTTGTCCGAGTCGCCGAGGGTGAGCGGCTTCAGGTCGGAGGGGGCGTCCTTGAGCTTGATGACCGCCACGTCGTAGCCCTGCGCGTGACCGACCACCTCGGCGTCGTACTTCTTGCCGGTCGGGAAGGTCGCCGTGAGCTTGCCGCCGTCCACCGCGTCCGCCACCACGTGGTTGTTGGTGACGATGTGGCCCTGCTTGTCGAAGACGAAGCCCGTGCCGGTGCCGCCCTCGCCGCTGGTGCTCTCGGCCTCGATCGTGACCGTGCTCGGCAGCGCCTTGGCGGCGATGGCCGCGGTCGTGCCCGGGTCGCGCTTGACGTCGCCGCCGTTCGCGGAGGCCGAGACCGTCGTGGAGCCGGTGCTCTCGTCGTTGTCCTTCGCCAGCACGTAGCCGAGCCCGCCGCCCATGCCGCCCGCGACCAGCGCGGCCACCAGGACCGCTGCGACCAGGCCGCCGCGTCCGCGGCCGGACTTCGGCGCCGGCTGCTGGTACGACGAACCCCAGCCGCCCGGACCGGACCCGGAACCGCCGTCGCCGTAGGGGGCGGTCGGCGGCGGGGGCGGGGGCCAGGACGGGTCGGGGGCGGAAGAGGAGGCGCCGGGGTGGCCGGCGTCGCCGGAGGCGCCCTGCCCCTGGGGGGCCTGCCCCTGGGCGTCCTGCCCGTACGGCCCCTGGGGGGCCGGTGCCTGGGACGCCGGAGCAGCGGGAGCGTCCACCGGCACGGGGGGTGCGGACGGGGCGGGGGGTACCGCGGTGCCCTCGTTCTCGGTGCTCACAGCTTCTCTCCTAGATCCACGGCTGTTGTCCGGGTCGCACTCGGTCACGCTTTTTCACGCCGGCCGACGGGTCCGGCGCGATGGAGCTGTGCTTGTCCCTTTGTATGCCGTCAGCTTTTCCCACCGGCCGTCAGAGCACCATAAGCGGCGGCTGTGCGTCCGGGGCCATCCTTTATATAGGTCATTACTGGCGAAAAGGATGCAATCCCAATGCCTCCGTCCGGACCTGCGCATACGTCGAGTCCGTCCGACCGGACGCGTACCCGCACTCGGTGGCACCATGACGCGGTGACCCACGCACGACAGCACGTGATTCAAGTCGTCGCCCACCGCGGAGCCTCCGAGGACGCCCCGGAGCACACCCTGGCCGCGTACACCAAGGCGATCGAGGACGGCGCGGACGCCCTCGAATGCGATGTGCGCCTCACCGCCGACGGCCACCTGGTGTGCGTACACGACCGCCGGATCAACCGTACGTCCAACGGCCGCGGAGCGGTCTCCGCGCTGGAGCTCGCCGACCTCGCCGCCCTGGACTTCGGCTCGTGGAAGACAGGCGAGGCCTGGAAGGGACGCGACGAGGAACCCGACTGGGAGCACCGCCCGGAGGACCGCGAGGCGACCTCGGTCCTCACCCTGGAGCGGCTGCTGGAACTCGTCGCCGACGCGGGGCGCCGCGTGGAACTGGCCATCGAGACCAAGCACCCCACGCGCTGGGCGGGCCAGGTCGAGGACCGGCTACTGGTCCTGCTGAAGCGGTTCGGCCTCGACGCCCCGGCCTCCGCGGAGGAGTCCCAGGTGCGGGTCATGAGCTTCTCGGCCCGTTCGCTGCACCGCGTGCATGCCGCCTCGCCGACGCTTCCGACGGTCTACCTGACGCAGTTCCTCTCACCCCGGCTGCGCGACGGGCGGCTGCCCCCGGGCGTGCGGATCGCGGGCCCCTCCATCCGGATCGTGCGCAATCACCCCACGTACGTCGAGCGCCTGAAGCAGTCCGGGCACCGGGTGCACGTGTGGACCGTGAACGAGCCCTCGGACGTGGATCACTGCGTCGGGCTGGGCGTCGACGCCATCATCACCAACCGCCCGCGCGCGGTGCTGGACCAGCTCGGCCGCTGACGCCCGGCGTCGACCGGCCCCGGCATCGGCGTCGGCGTCTCTTCGGTGTCGGCGTCTCTTCGGTGTCGCCAACCTCTCAAGTCACACCAGACCCACGCACACCTCTTGACCTCATGCCCCAGCGGACGGGATCCTCCGATCTCGGCCACACCGACGGTTTCCGGCCAGCCGATGACAGGGAGTGCTCCGGCGCGTTCGATCCGTAGTCGGCCGTGGTGAATGCGTCATGGGACGTGGATTGGCCGGTTTCCGGTACAGGCCAATGGGGCATCCACACCGTGGCGTGGGGCGAAGGAGGTCTCGGGGGTGGCGTTGGTGGTGGCACAGGAGGTGCCCACGTCGTCGAGCATGGCCGTACCCCATGGCCCTGCGGGCGTGGGGGAAGCGCGACACCGGATGCGTACGCAGTTGCGCGGAGGTGGAGTCGCGGAGTCGGTCATCGACGACGCCGTACTGATCCTTTCCGAACTCTTGAGCAACGCGTGCAAGCACGGCAGACCCCTGGGCGACGCGCTGTCCGGTGACGGTGACGTCCGTGCCGCCTGGCGCGTGGACCCGGCCGGCCGGCTCATCGTCGAGGTCACGGACGGCGGCGGCCCGACCCGCCCCGCCCCCGCGACCCCGTCGGTCACGGCGCACGGCGGCCGCGGACTGAACATCATCACCGCGCTCGCCGACGACTGGGGCGTACGCGACGACATCCGCGGCGAGGTCACCGTGTGGGTCATCGTCCACGATGACGTCCACGACCCGGACGCGAGCCACCGCCGCGACGACTTCGCGACGCGAGTCGCCGCCCCCGCGGTCTCCCGGATACCCGGGCTTGACTTCGCAGACGTCTTCGACGACATGGACTGACGCGTACGCCGCGCTGGAGAGGGCGTTGTCCACAGGGCCCGGTGACGCGGGGCACGAACGGCTAGGCTCGCGACCGTACGAGACGAGCCGTAACCGGGAGACCCATCGATGGCCAAGAAGCGACCCCAGACGAAGGCCAAGCGCCCGCAGACCACGGGCGGGGCCCGCACCGCAGGTGCTGATGGAGACGTTCCGGTCGTCGGCGCCCGCGAACCCTGCCCCTGCGGCAGCGGCCGCCGCTACAAGGCCTGTCACGGCCGGGCCGCCTCCCACGCCGCGACCGAGCTGGTGCACCGCCCCTTCGAGGGCCTGCCCGGCGAGTGCGACTGGGTGGCCCTGCGCGAACTGGTCCCGGCGGCCACGGTCGAGCTGACCCTCAAGGACGGCCTGCCCGAGGGCGTCCCCGCGGTCACGCTCGCCACGGTCCTGCCGATGGCCTGGCCCGCCCTGCGCCGCGACGACGGCTCGGTCCTCATCGGCCTGCAGAACGACACCTCCTCCGGCGACATCAGCCGCGACCTCGCCGACACGCTCCAGCGCGCCCTGGAAGCCCAGCCCGGCACGCCCGTCCAGGGCCGCCGCGCCCCGGCCGACAGTCCGCGGCTGCAGGATCTGCTCGACCCCGAGGGCGCGTTCGAGCCAGAAGTGCACAGCGGCTTCGAGTTCTGGGTCCCGGACCCGGAGAACGCCACGCCCGACGTGGCCGCCTCCCTGGAGCGGGCCAACGCCGCGGCCATCCCGACCGTCAAGCTCCAGGGCGTGGACGCCGCGTACTGGTGCGAGACGCCGGAGAAGAACCACCTGCGGTGGGTCATGCCGCACGCCGAGGAGCTGCTCCTGGACGCCCTCGCGCGGCTGCACGCCGCGGGCCGCTCCAGCCTCGGCGAGGGCACCCGCCTGGTGGGCTCCTTCCGCGCTCACGGGCTCACGGTGCCGGTCTGGGACCTGCCGAGCGGGGTCACGGCCGAGGATGTGGAGAAGCCCGCGGCGGAGTTCGCCGAGCGCCTCGCCGCCGCCCTGGCGACGGACGCGCCGCTCACCGCGGAGGAGCGCCGGGCCCGCGGCGGTCTCACCAACCGGCAGGTCACGCTCAGCTGACACCCGCTCCGGCGCCCGGCCGCCCGGTCCGCCGGCGGGCCGGGTCGTCGCGTCCGGGAGGACCACAACTCCCGGCGCGGACAAGCCAGTCGGTGACCGGAAAGGCGAGTTCGAATTTGCGAACCGCCGATCTCTTGTTACCGTTCCTGTAGCCCGGTTGCTGGTGCATCCCCCGTCGCCAGCAACCGGGTCTTTTCGTGTCCGCTTCCCTTCACGGAACGCAGCCGCTCTTCAACTTCCCTTTCCCCCGGGCGAGTTACTTCCCGAGCGCAGCAGCAGCGGGCCCCGCCCGCCCCGCTCGGCGAACTCCGCGACAGCCGTGTACGCCGCCGGATTCCCGTGCGTCGGCTCCCGGGGCGTCTCACAGGTCCCCGGCTCGTCCTCCGCCCTCACGGCGCACGTCATCCGCACGCTCCGGTCCTCAGGACCCATCAGGCTCAGTACGGCGTCCAGCGGCTCGCCCGTCGCGTTGCGGTAGTAGGTCCGCGCCCAGGTCTCGGCACCCTGCGTCACCACACAGGTCTGGGCCTCGATGCCGTCGGGCGAGGAGAGTCCGGGGCCGCAGCGCACGGCGGTCGACAGCCCTTGGCCGAGCAGGGGGCGGCCGGGGACGGACGCCCCGGGTGCCTTGCCGACGGTGCGCGGGGAGGGACGCACGGCACCGGATTCGGACGCACGGCCATCGGCGCCCACCGACTCCACAGTGCCCTTGGAACCCGTGGCCCAGACAGAGCTCTTGGAACCCACAGAAGCCTTGGAACCCGCGGAGCCCACAGTGCCCGTGGACCCCGTGGACCCCACGGATCCCGCGGACGCCACCGCCAAGGGCAGTGCGGCCGCGCACGCCGCCACGACACCCGCGAGGGCGAACAGTCTGGTCTTTCGGGGATCCCGGGAGCGGCCCCGGGCATGACGCCGCATGGTTCCGGAACTTAACGCGCCGGGGCGGGCGCCGGGCTCGGCGCGCCCGACAGCCCTACAACTCGGGCGCGCTCACACCCGTACGAGTGAGAGCTTCGACCACGGCGTCCACCACGGCCTCGACATCGGGCACCCACGGCGAGGCGGAGCCGGGCAGCGGCGCGCGCTCCCAGCTGATCTCGCCCTGGCCCGTCTCGGACGGTGGCAGGGCCAGGTAGCCGCCCTCGCTGTGGAAGCGGAGGGAACCGGGCACGAAGTCCTTGGCGTAGAGCAGTTCGCCGAGCTGCTCCATGGAGTACGGCTTGACGAGGATCGCCCAGCGGGCGGGGGAGGCGACGACCGGGCCGAGCCGCATGCCCATCTCGTCGAGCGCCTTGAGGGCGCGGGCGGCCGGGAGGGCCGGCAGCGATACCGCGCAGGGCGCGTGGCCGCCGGTGGCCAGGACGATCGGCGCCGTCGGCCGGTTGCCCCACCACCAGCGCACCATGCGTTCGTCGGTGGTGGCCGCGAGGAGGCCGGGGTCGAAGGGGTGGGCGCCGGGCACCGTGCAGTCGGGGTCGGGGCAGCTGCAGCGGGAGTGCCCCTGCGGGTCCGCCGCCACGCCCGGGAGTACGGGCCACTGCCATTCCGTCGCGTAGGTCAGGGCCGCGCCGATCAGCTCAGGCCTGTCGCTGCGCTGGGACAGGAGCCTGCGTCGCCTTCCGAGGATCTCGCGCATGAGCGCTCGTTCCTTTCCGTTGCACGCCTGGCAACACCGTGGTCCACATCACATCATGTGTCGATCGCTTCACTGTGCGTACCTGTTGGCGCATCACACCCCTGCTGAAAGCAAGGGGAACCCCTGTGGGTCGAGCTTCGGGCTGCCTCCGCGGCCGTCCCGCCCATACTGCGTCTACCGAAAGCACGGGCGTGGCGTAGGGGTGGCGAAGTATGGCGTTTGCCGTCGCGCGTATTTCTCTCCGCCTCCGCCACGGGAGGATGGGGCACGGTCGTCGGTGGATAGGACGCCCGGTTCCGTCACCAGGTTCCGGGTGATTCCCAACCACCCCTGGCCTTCACCGAGTACGTACCCATCACGACCGCTGTGACGCTCCGTCGAGCAAGCCCAGTCGACCGCAATAAGCCGTCCCCTGAGGCAGTTTTAAGCCAACTTTGCATTTCCGCAAGAGGAAGGGGAGTTGTTCTCTCGGTCCTCACGGACACCAGGAATCCCGGCAGGACAATGCTGGACATCTCCTCACGAGTGCGTGTACATGTGGAGACACTGCTAGCGACGCAGAATGACATGGGGGTTTGCGATGCTTTTGAGCAGTACGTACCGGTTGGAAGGCCGGACGCCATGAACGCTCCGCACCCTCCGAAAGTGGCTGGAATCGATTCAACGGTTCCGGCACCCGCACACACTGTCGCGCCCGTCGCGGCGGGTGCGTCCCCGGCCGCTCCCGCGAACCCCCCGACCCCTCCCGGCGCGGTGCTCCAGGACCGCCTCGCCGGCTGGGTCTCCGACCTCACCACCCTGCACGAACTCACCGAGCGCCTGGCCCGCACGGCCGCGCTCGACGAGGCGCTCCAAGAGCTGCTGCGGGCCGGCGCCGCTCTGGTGGGCGCCCGGCGCGGCCTCCTCGTCCTGGAACCGGGCGACGGACTCGGCCCGGACACCACCATCGGCCTCGGCCTCGCCCGCGCCGACCTCGGCCACATCGAGACGGTGCCGCGCAGCGCCCTGTCCTACGGCCGGATCCTCGACGGGCTGACCGGCGGCGAGGGAGGCATCGCCGAACCGGACCTGTTCGCCGTGGAGGGGCTCGACCCCCGGCACCGCGAGGTCGCGGCCCGCCTCGGCTACGCCGCCAGCTACGCACTCCCCCTGACCACCGACACCGCGGGCCGCCTCGGCGTCGCCGTGTGGCTCTACGACGAGCCCGCCGAACCGGGCGAGCGGCAGCGCCATCTCGCCGGCCTCTACGCGCGGTACGCCGCCGAGCACCTGGCCCGCCTTCTCGAACTGGAACGCACCCGCACGTCCATGGCGACGATGTCGGACGAGCTGCTGCCCGCCAGGCTGCCCCGGGTCGCCGGCGTCCAGCTCGCCGCCCGGCACCGCACCGGCCCGCGCGGAGGCGGCGACTGGTACGACGCGCTGCCGCTGCCCGACGCGGCCCTCGGCCTCGCCGTCGGTTCCGTCACCGGGTCGGGCCCGAGCGCCGTCGCGGCGATGGGGCGGCTGCGGGCGTCGCTGCGCGCCTACGCCGTGATGGAGGGGGAGGACCCGGTCGCCGTCCTGTCGGACCTGGAGCTGCTGCTGCGCCTGACCGAACCGGCTCGCTCGGCAACGGCCCTGTTCGGCTACTGCGAACCGGCCGCGCGCAAGATCACGCTGGCCGGGGCCGGGCACAGCCCGCCGCTGCTGATCGGACAGCGCCGTACCGAGTTCGTGGAGACGTCCGTCTCCGCCCCGCTCGGCATGCTCGCCTGCTGGGAGGCGCCCAGCGTAGAGATCCTCGCCGAACCCGGAGAGACGGTTCTGCTCTACACCGACGGTCTGCTGCACCGCATGGGCGAGGCCACGGACCGCGCCTTCGCCCGGCTGCACGCGGCCGCGGCCGGAGTGCCCCGGGCCCTGCGCGGCGACCCCGGCGCGATCGCCGACCACGTCCTGCGGAGCGTGCTGCCGGACGGGCTGGACGCCGCGGAAGGTGCGGAGGACGTCGTCCTGCTGGCGGTCCGTTTCGAGTAACGCTCCTCGTCATCGCCCTGAGGCCGCTTCCGCGCCGCCGTACAGTGGAGGACGGTCCAGTGCCGTATCGAGGAGGATGACCGTGGCCGAGGAGCTCATCCCGGAGACCCCGGACGAGAGCGAAGAGCCGATCAAGCAGCGGAAGAACGGACTGTACCCGGGCGTGTCCGACGAGCTGGCCGAGAACATGAAGAGCGGCTGGGCCGACACCGAGCTGCGCGACCTGCAGCCCATCGCCCAGGCCGCCGAGACCGCCGCCCGCCGGGCCGCGCTCTCCGCCCGCTTCCCGGGCGAGCGTCTGGTGATCCCCGCGGGCAACCTGAAGACCCGCTCGAACGACACCGAGTACGCCTTCCGCGCCTCCGTCGAGTACGCGTACCTCACCGGTAACCAGACCGAGGACGGCGTCCTGGTCCTGGAACCCAAGGGCGAGGGCCACGAGGCGACGATCTACCTCCTGCCGCGCTCCGACCGGGAGAACGGCGAGTTCTGGCTGGACGGCCAGGGCGAGCTGTGGGTCGGACGCCGGCACTCCCTCACCGAGGCCGGGACGCTGTACGGCATCCCCGCCTCCGACGTGCGCGAGCTGGCCGACGCCCTGCGCGAGGCCACCGGGCCGGTGCGGGTCGTGCGCGGCTACGACGCCGGCGTCGAGGCAGCCCTGACCGACAAGGTCACCGCCGAGCGCGACGAGGAGCTGCGGGTCTTCCTCTCCGAGGCGCGCCTGGTCAAGGACGAGTTCGAGATCGGCGAGTTGCAGAAGGCGGTCGACTCGACCGTGCGCGGCTTCGAGGATGTGGTGAAGGTCCTCGACAAGGCCGAGGCGACCTCCGAGCGGTACATCGAGGGCACGTTCTTCCTCCGCGCGCGCGTGGAGGGCAACGACGTCGGCTACGGCACGATCGCCGCCGCCGGGCCACACGCCTGCACGCTGCACTGGGTGCGCAACGACGGGGCCGTGCGCTCGGGTGAGCTGCTGCTGCTCGACGCCGGTGTGGAGACGCACACGTACTACACGGCCGACGTCACGCGCACGCTGCCGGTCAACGGGCGGTTCGACGAGATCCAGCGCAAGATCTACGACGCCGTGTACGAGGCCCAGGAAGCCGGGATCGCGGCGGTGAAGCCGGGCGCGAAGTACCGCGACTTCCACGACGCCGCCCAGCGGGTGCTGGCCGAGAAGCTCGTCGAGTGGGGGCTCGTCGAGGGGCCGGTGGAGCGGGTGCTGGAGCTCGGGCTGCAGCGGCGCTGGACCCTGCACGGGACCGGGCACATGCTCGGCATGGACGTGCACGACTGCGCTGCCGCGCGGGTCGAGGCGTACGTCGACGGTGTCCTGGAGCCGGGGATGTGCCTGACCGTGGAGCCCGGACTGTACTTCCAGGCCGATGACCTGACCGTGCCGGAGGAGTACCGGGGCATCGGCGTGCGGATCGAGGACGACATCCTCGTCACCGAGGACGGCAACCGGAACCTGAGCGCCGCGCTGCCTCGGCGGTCCGACGAGGTCGAGGCGTGGATGGCGTCGCTCAAGGGCTGAGTTCCGCCCCTGGACGTGCGTCCAGGAACAATGCCCCTGCCAGCAGGGCCCCGCTGCCCCTCGGGGTCCAGGTGCGTTCCGTGAGGCCGGTGTCCAGGGGGCGCTCCGTGCCGCCGCGCCGGCCTCCGTCGCCGTACCGCCCGCTTCCAGGACCCCGCGCGCTCCCGCCTGGACGCGGCGCAGCCCCACGGGCCCCCGCTGTGTACAGCAGTTCCGTGTCCTGGAGCGTGGACATCACCGTGAGCAGGGCGTCCAGCCTGGCCTGGGGTTCGGTGGCGACCTGGCTGCGGACCGTGGTGAGGGCGGTCAGGGCGCGGCGGTCCGGGTGGGCGGCCCGCTGCTTGGCCGATCGCGCCCGGGTCGCCGATCAGGGCGTCGACGGCGGCCCGGGGCAGCGCCTCGTCCTCGGGGTCGTTGCCGTGCTGTGTTCCCGTCATGGCATCCGGAACGTAGGGGCACGACCCCTCAGGGGCATGAGGCCCGGCTGTGAGTCCCCCGTGAAGGAGCCCGGCGGGCACGTCCGACCGGTCGGTCAAGAAACAGCAGGTCAGCGGTAGTTGACGTATGAGATCATGGCCGACCTTGCCGGGCCGAATCGGGGAACGGGCGCGATCACCATGAAGAACGTTCAGACGGCGCTGACCATGCAGGACGCCATCCTCACCCTGCAGAAGTACTGGAGCGACAACGGCTGCATGATCACGCAGCCGCTGAACACCGAGGTCGGAGCCGGTACGGCCAACCCGGCCACGGCACTGCGGGTGCTCGGTCCCGAGCCGTGGAGCGTCGCATACGTGGAGCCGAGCGTGCGGCCGGACGACTCGCGCTACGGCGAGAACCCCAACCGGCTCCAGACCCACACCCAGTTCCAGGTGATCCTCAAGCCCGACCCGGGCAACCCGCAGGAGCTCTACCTGGGCAGCCTCCGCGCCCTGGGTGTCGACCTGAACGCCCACGACGTGCGGTTCGTCGAGGACAACTGGGCCTCGCCCGCCCTCGGCGCCTGGGGGCTGGGCTGGGAGGTCTGGCTGGACGGCATGGAGATCACCCAGTTCACCTACTTCCAGCAGGTCGGCGGCGTCGCCCTGGACCCGGTGTCGGTGGAGATCACGTACGGCCTCGAACGCATCCTGATGAACCTTCAGGGCGTGTCCCACTTCAAGGACATCGCGTACGCGCCGGGCATCACCTACGGAGAGGTGTTCGGACAGAACGAGTACGAGATGAGCCGCTACTACCTCGACGACGCCGACATCGACACCAACCACCGGCTGTTCGAGTCGTACGCCGCCGAGGCCCGGCGCCTGCTGGACCTGGAACTGCCCGTCCCCGCGTACACCTACGTGCTGAAGTGCAGCCACACCTTCAACGTGCTCGACGCGCGCGGCGCGATCAGCACCACCGAGCGCGCCAAGGCGTTCTCGCTGATGCGCGGCCTGACGCACGAGACGGCCAAGCTGTGGGAGCGGCGGCGGGCCGCGCTGGAGCATCCGCTCGGGCGGGCGGCGGCGCCGGCTCCGGCCGAGCGGACCATGCTCCCCAAGGTGCCCGGCACCGAGACGCTGCTGTTCGAGATCGGCGTGGAGGAACTGCCCTACGCCGACGTCCCCGCCACCACGGAAGCGGTGCGCGAGTCGGTCACCGCCAAGCTCGCCGCTACCCGGCTGGGGCACGGCGCGATCACCGTGATGGCCACGCCTCGCCGGATCGTGATCACGGTCGACGGGGTGCAGCCGCGCGAGCGGGACACCATGCGGACCGTGCGTGGTCCCAAGGTCGCCGCCGCCTTCAAGGACGGCGCCCCCACCCCCGCGTTGCTGGGCTTCGCCCGCAGCCAGGGCGCCGAACCGACGGACGTGCGGATCGTCGACGTCAACGGGATCGAGTACGTGGCCCTGACCCGGCACGAGGAGGGCCGGCCGGCCGTCGAGGTGCTCAGCGGCCTGCTGGCCGAGGTCGTCTCCGGGCTGCGGGCCGGGCGCAACATGCGCTGGAGTGATCCCGGGCTGTCGTTCTCGCGTCCCGTGCGCTGGCTGCTCGCGCTGCTGGGCCGTACTCCCCTGCCCGTGGTGGTCTCCTCCCTCTCCGCGAGCGACACGACCCGGGTGCAGCGGCAGGCCCCCTACCCGGAGGTCCGGGTGACCTCCGCCGAGGGCTATCCGCACTTCCTGCACATGCACGGCATCCTGCTCGACCGGGACGCCCGGCGCGGCGCGGTCGTGCGCGGGGCCCTGGAGGCCGCCGCCGAGGTGGGCGGGCGCATCGACGTGGAGGGCCAGGCCGGGCTGATCGACGAGATCACCGACATCCTGGAGTTCCCCTACGCCGTGCGGGGCTCGTTCGACGAGCGCTACCTCGAACTGCCCGCGAGCGTCCTGACCACCGTGATGCGCAAGCACCAGCGCTACCTGCCGGTGCTGGACGGCGAGCGGCTCATGCCGCACTTCGTGACCTTCGCCAACGCCCTGTGCGACGACGACGTGGTGCGGGCGGGCAACGAAGCGGTGCTGCGGGCCCGTTACGAGGACGCCGCGTTCTTCTGGCGGGCGGACCTGAAGGTGGCACCGGAGGAGTTCCGGCGGCGGCTGGACAAGCTGACCTTCGAGGACCGCCTCGGCACGGTCGCCGACCGCGCGGTCAGGCTCGCCTCCCTCGCCCAGGACCTGGCCGGACGGGCCGGGCTCCCGGAGGAGTCGGTGGAGGTCGTGCGGCGGGCCGGTGCCCTGGCCAAGTTCGACCTGGCCTCGCAGATGGTGATCGAGTTCTCCGGGCTGGCCGGGGTCATGGCGGAGGAGTACGCCCGCCGGGCCGGCGAGTCCGCTGAGGTCGCCCGGGCGCTGGCCGAGATGGAGCTGCCACGCTCCGCCGGCGGCGCCCTGCCGACCGGGGACGCGGGTGCCGTGCTGTCCCTCGCCGACCGGTTCGACCTGGTGACGGGCATGTTCCTGATCGGCGCCGCACCGACCGGGAGCTCCGACCCGTACGGTGTGCGCCGGGCCGCGATCGGGCTGCTCAACGTGTTGCGGAGCCTGCCCGCCGTGGCCGGGGTGCGGGTGAGTGAGGGGCTGCGCGCGGCGGCCGTGCGGTACGCCGCGCAGGGCGTCGAGGTGCCCGCCGAGCGGGTCGCCGAGGCCGCCGAGCTCATCACCCGGCGCTATGAGCAGCAGCTCACCGACGCCGGGCACGAGCACCGGCTCGTCCAGGCCGTACTGGTGTGGGCCGACCGGCCCGCCCACGGCGATCGCACGCTGGCCACCCTGGAACGGCACATCGGAAGCGAGGCGTTCGAGGCACTCGCCGCCGCGTTCCAGAGGGTGGTGCGCATCCTGCCCGAGGGCGGTGTCGAGGCGGCGGACGTGTCCCTGCTGACCGCGCCCGCGGAACTGCGTCTCGCCGAGAGCGCACAGGCCGTACGGCAGGCGCTTCAGGGGCGGGAGGACGATCTCGGTGCGCTGATCGAGGTCTCCGCCCCGCTGGTCGACGCGATCGGCGTCTTCTTCGACGAGGTGCTGGTGATGGACCCCGACCCCGCGGTCCGGGCGGCGCGGCTGGCGCTGCTGTCGGAGGTGGCGGGGCTGGCGCGTACGACGCTGGACTGGGGCGCGCTGTAAGGACGCCCACCCGGTCACGGGCGGTGATCCACACGGCCGGTCACGGGCGGTGTCTCACGCAGCCGGTCACGGGCAGTGCCTCACGCAGCCGGTGACAGGCGGTGTTTCACGTGAAACACCGCCCCGCCGGGAAGGTCAGACCGCCATCAGCGGTGCGTCGGAACGCCACTTCAGGACCTTGTCGAAGCTCACCACGGCTCCGCCCCGGCCCGGCTTGTTGCCGATGTGGACGTGATCGGCGAGCTCCTCGATGAGACCCAGCCCCCTGCCGTTCTCCGCGTCGGAGTGCGCAGGGCGGATCTGCGGACGGGACCGCCCGGCGGATGCCGCGGGGAACCCCGGACCCGCGTCGGCGACCTCGATCCGGCACTTCTCGCCGTCGAGGTACGCGGTGACCCGGTACGCCTCCGAACCGGGGCCACGCCCCGTGTCCCCGCCGTGCTCCACGGCGTTCGCGCACGCCTCGCTGAGGGCGACGGAGAGGTCGTAGGAGATGTCGGGGTCGACGCCCGCGGTCTCCATCGTGCCGATCAGCAGGCGGCGGGCGAGCGGCACGCTCGCAGCTTCGCGCCGCAGATGGAGTGACCACCAGATGCTCATGCTCCAGCCTCCTGGCTGCGGCTCGACATACCGTTACGTATTGCCCTCAGTGGCCGTGTGTAAGCGTGAAGTTGACGTGACGCCGCCCATACGGCGGATGCGCGCTGGTCCTGATCGGTGTATGTGGGGGCAGACATCGGCGCATCTGGGGGCGTGCAGGGCCAGAGCATGACGTTCCGGTCGTAGGGCATCTTGTGGACCTGCCGCACGGGGCCTGCGGGGCCAGTGCGATGATGAGCCCGCCATGACTGCCCCCCACGCGCGCGCGGCGCGCTCCGGACACACGTTCCGGATCCTGCGGGCCGCGGTGTTCGCCGCGGTCTGCGTCGTGCTGGCCGGGGCAGGTCACGCGCTCGCCTCCTGCGACGGCATTCCGCTGTGGACGCTGGGCGCCGGATTCCTCGGGGTGGTCGCGGTGGCGGCTCCGCTCGCCGGGCGCGTGCGCTCGCTGGCGGGGATCACCGTGATGCTCGCGGTCGGTCAGACGGTGCTGCACACGCTGTTCGGCCTCGGCCAGCACGGTACGACCGCCGTCACGCCCTCGGTGCCGGCGGGCGGAAGCGACGCCGCGCTGGTCCAGCAGGCCGCGCGGTTCGTGTGCGGCACGACGGCGGCGGCGATCAGCCCGGCGCAGGCCCACAGGATCCTCACGGAAGCCCGGATCCAGCCGTCTCCGGGGGCGCACACGCATCTGCCCGCGGACACCCTGTCCGAGTCGGCCTCACTGTGGCCGTCCCTGCCGATGCTGCTCGGTCACGTGCTCGCGGCGCTCGCCGCCGGCTGGCTGCTGCGCCACGGCGATCTGGCCCTGCTGCGGCTCACCGAACTGTCGGCGCAGGGAGTCGCCGAGGGGGCGCTCATGCGCTCCCTGCGGGCTGCCCTCGCGCTGGTCCGCGCCCTGCGCGCCGGGCTCCCGGGAGCCCCGGAGGCCCGCCCGCACCCGGCGCGCGCCGCGCGGCCCGCGCCCTCGATGTCTCGCACCCTGGCACTCCAGCACTCGGTGATCCGGCGCGGCCCGCCGGCCGCCACGGCTTCCGCAGCCGCATTCGCCCTCGCCGCCTGACGCGACGCGACCACCACCACTCCGCTCCTGCGGAGGAGGGGCCGCCGTCGTGCGGCACGCGCGTGCGCGCACCCCTCCTTCCACACCCACACCGAATCACAGCGGAGTGCTCCTTCCATGAAGGCTTCCCGTATCGCCGCGGCCGGTGCCGCCGCCGGTATCACCGTCCTCGCCCTGTCCGCGCCCGCCTTCGCGCACGTCACCGTGCAGCCCGAGGGCACGGCCGCCAAGGGCGGCTACGCGGTCGTGGACTTCAAGGTCCCCAACGAGCGTGACAACGCCTCGACCACCAAGCTGGAGGTCAACTTCCCCACCGACCACCCGCTGGCCTCGGTGATGCCGGAGCCGGTGCCCGGCTGGGACATCAAGGTCACCAAGTCCACGCTGGACAAGCCGCTGGAGATGCACGGCAAGAAGATTTCCGAGGCCGTCACCAAGGTCACCTGGACCGCCGACGGTGAGGGCATCAAGGCCGGCTTCTTCCAGAAGTTCCCGGTCTCCATCGGCACCCTGCCCGAGGACACCGACCAGCTGGTCTTCAAGGCCCTGCAGACGTACTCCAACAAGGAGGTCGTCCGCTGGATCGAGGTGCCGCAGAAGGGCCAGGAGGAGCCCGACAACCCGGCCCCGGTGCTGGAGCTGGCCGCGGCCTCCGAGGACGGGCACCACGGCTCGGCGGCCGACGAGGACTCCGATGCCGAGTCGGCCGAGAAGGCCTCCGCCCACACCGCCGCCTCCGACTCCGCCTCCTCCGACGGCACCGATACCACCGCCCGAGTCCTGGGCATCGTCGGCATCGTGGTCGGCGCGGCCGGTGTCGCCTACGGCGTGCTCGCCGGGCGCCGGCGCACCACCGCCTGAGGCTGCTTCCGTTGACGGCGCGCGCCGGATCCCGCCTCCGGGCGGGACACCCCCGGTGCGCGCCGGGTCACCGACATCTGGGACATTTTTCTATGCGCACCAAGACCTTCGCCGCGGCCGCACTGCTCGCCGCCGCCTCCCTGACCCTGACCGCCTGCGGCAGCGGCGACGACAGCAACAAGCCCGTCGCCGTGGTGTCGGAGGAGGCCGGTACCGACAAGGCCGCCACCGTCCTCGACAAGCCGTTCGAGAAGCCGGACCTGGTCCTCACCGACACGCAGGGCAAGAAGTACGACCTCCGCAAGGAGACCGCGGGCAAGCCCACGCTGATCTACTTCGGTTACACCCACTGCCCGGACGTCTGCCCGCTGACGATGAACAACATCGCCGTCGCCAAGAAGCAGCTGCCCAAGGCCGAGCAGGACGAGCTGCGCGTGGTGTTCGTCACCACCGACCCCAAGCGCGACACCTCGGCCGAACTCGGCAAGTGGCTCAAGGGCATCGACCCCAGCTTCGTCGGCCTCACCGGCGACTTCGCGACCATCCAGGCCGGCGCCCGCACCCTCGGCATCTCCATCGAGCCGACCAAGAAGGACAAGAACGGCAAGCTCGTCTCCGAGCACGGCACCCAGGTCATCGCGTTCTCCCCGAAGACCGACGGCGGCTACGTGCTCTACGGCGAGGACGCCACCGTCGACGACTACACCAAGGACCTCCCCAAGATCGCCAAGGGGGAGAACCCGTGAGGCTCAGGTTCGGTCCGGCCGCCCTCGTCATAGCCGGGGCTCTGGCCCTGGCGGGGTGCGGCGGCTCGGACACGGGCGGCTCCGGCGGCAGCGGCTCCGGGAAGGCGGAACTCTCCGTCGGCTCCGCGTACATGCCGCAGCCGGTGTCCGACGACATGGCGGCGGGCTTCCTCACCGTCACCAACAAGGGCGGTGCCGCCGACGACCTGACCTCGGTCACCAGCGACATCGCCGGGCAGGTCACCGTGCACGAGACCGTCGACGGGGCCATGCAGGAGGTCAAGAGCCTGAAGATCCCCGCGGGCGGGCGGCTGGAGCTGAAGAGCGGCGGCGACCACCTGATGTTCGAGCAGCTCAAGCGCAAGCCGAAGGAAGGCCAGACGGTCTCCGTCGAGCTGCACTTCGCCCACTCCGACCCCGTGAAGGTCGAGATGCCGGTGAAGCCGGCGACCTACACCCCGAAGACCGGACACTGAGGGAGGGACCACTGTGACGCTGACCATCGCCCCCCGCGTCCGGACACTGGTGTTGCTGCTCCTGGCCGCGGCCTGCGCACTCCTCGCCGGAGCCGGCCCGGCCTCCGCGCACGCCGCGGTGACCGGCAGCGACCCCGGCCAGGGGGCGGTGGTCGACAAGGCCCCGGCCCGGATCTCGCTCACCTTCTCCGAGCAGGTCGCGATGTCCGACGACTCGCTGCGCGTGCTCGACCCCGAGGGCAAGCGCGTCGACACCGGCAAACCCTCCAACGTCAGCGGCACGACGTACGCCGTGCCGCTGCACTCGGGCCTGCCCGACGGCACCTACACCGTGGCCTACCAGGTCGTCTCGGCGGACAGCCATCCCGTCGCCGGCGCCTACACCTTCTCCATCGGCGCCCCCTCCAAGACGTCCGTCTCGGTCTCCGGGCAGTCGGCCGACGACGGAGTCGTGGGCTGGCTGTACGGCTTCGGCCGCTATGTGTCGTACGCCGGGTTCATCGTGATGGCCGGCGGCGCCGCCTTCGTGCTCGCCTGCTGGCGGCGCGGTTCCGGGGTGCGGCCGGTGCAGCGGTTCGTCGTCTCCGGGTGGGTCGCGCTCACCGCGGCGACCCTCGCCCTGCTGCTGCTGCGCGGCTCCTTCACAGGCTCCGGGAAGGTCGCCGACGTCTTCGACCTGTCCCTGCTCGGGCAGGTACTCCAGACCAAGACCGGCGCGGCCCTGGTGTCCCGGCTGCTGCTGCTCGCCGCGGCTGCCCTGTTCATCGCCGTGCTGTTCGGCGCGTACGACAAGCGTGAAGACGCCCAGGAGAAGCGGGACCTCACCTTCGGGCTCTCGATCGGCGGCGTCGTCGTGGCGGCCGGACTCGCGGCGAGCTGGGCGATGTCCGAGCACGCCTCGGTCGGCCTCCAGGCGGGCATCGCCATGCCGGTCGACGTGCTCCATCTGCTGGCCGTCGCCGCCTGGCTCGGCGGACTGGGCGCGCTCCTGGTCGCCCTGTACCGCGCTCCCGCCGACACCTCGGTCGACCGGCCCGCCGTACACCGCTTCTCCCGGATCGCCTTCGGTAGCGTCCTCACCCTGATCGCGACCGGCACGTATCAGTCCTGGCGCCAGCTCGGCTCCTGGTCGGCCTTCACCGACACCCGCTACGGCCAGCTCCTGCTGGCCAAGATCGGCCTCGTCGTCATCATGGTCGGCGTCGCGTGGATCTCGCGCCGGTGGACGGGCCGGCTGGCGGAGACGGCGCCGGTGGAGGAAGCGGCGGTACGCGAGAAGGAGCGGGTCGGCGCGGGCACAGAGCCCGCCGGTGCCGTGGACACCACTGCCACCGGTGACGGAGACGCCCCTGCCGCAGGCGCGAGCGACCTCGACCTCGACTCCGGCTCCGGCTCCGGCTCCGGCTCCGGCGGGCATCCCGGCACTGAACGTGCCGCGCAGCTCGCCCGGCAGCAGGCCGCCCGGGACGCCGCACGGCAGAAGCGGATGCGGGACGCGGACCCGAACCGCTTCGGACTGCGGCGCTCCGTACTGGCCGAGGCCGGCATCGCGGTCGTGCTCCTCGCCGTCACCACCGTGCTGACGCAGACCGAGCCGGGACGCACCGAGCAGGAGGCCAAGGCGGCCTCCTCGTCCTCCGCGTCCGCCTCGTCCGACACGGGCGCGTCCGGGGCGCTGACCCTGAACATGCCGTTCGACACCGGCGGCGAGGACGGCAAGGGCATCGTCACCATCGACCTCGACCCCGCCCGCGTCGGCGACAACGAGATGCACGTCTTCGTGGAGCGGCCCAACGGCCGGGCATTCGACATCCCCGAGGTGAAGGTCGCATTCACCCTCAAAGCCAAGGACATCGGGCCCCTGCCTGTCGTCCCCGACCACATCGCTACCGGACACTGGTCGGCGAACGGAGTGCAGATCCCCATGGCCGGCGACTGGCAGGTCGACGTGACCGTGCGGACCTCCGACATCGACGAGGTGACCGTCTCCAAGAACGCGCAGATCGGCTGAACGACCATGCCTGAACAGTCCCTTCCGAAGGCCCGCACCCCCGAGGTCACCCCGGGGGAGAAGGAAGCGGCCCTCGCCCACGAGGGCATCTCACGGCGACGGCTGCTCGGCACCGCCGGTGCCACCGGGCTCGTCCTCGGCACGGCGGGCGCCGCCGTGGGTTACGCCGCCGCTCCCTCCGAAGCCGCGGCTCCGCTCACCTCGCTCGGCGCGGACCGGTCGATGTTTCACGGGAAACATCAGCCCGGCATCACCGACGGCCTCCAGGCCCGCGGCCACGTCCTCGCCTTCGACCTGGCGGCGGGCGCCGGGCGCAAGGAGGCCGCCGCCCTGCTCCGCCGCTGGTCGGAGACGGCCCGGCGGCTGATGGCCGGCGAGCCGAGCGCTCACGACGACACCGACGTGGCCCGCGACGCCGGGCCCTCGTCCTTGACGATCACCTTCGGATTCGGCCACAGCTTCTTCGCCCGGACGGGCCTGGAGAAGCAGCGCCCCACCGCCCTGGACCCGCTGCCCGAGTTCTCCTCGGACCACCTCGACAAGAACCGCAGCAACGGCGATCTCTGGGTGCAGATCGGCGCCAATGACGCTCTGGTCGCCTTCCATGCCCTGCGCGCGGTCCAGAAGGACGCGGGCCGGGCCGCCAAGGTGCGCTGGCAGATGAACGGCTTCAACCGCTCACCGGGCGCCACCTCCCATCCCATGACGGCCCGCAACCTGATGGGCCAGATCGACGGCACCCGCAACCCCAAGCCGAGCGAGGCCGACTTCGACCAGCGCATCTTCGTCCCCGAGAAGGGCGAACCGGCCTGGATGGCGAACGGCTCCTACGCCGTCGTACGCCGGATCCGCATGCTCCTCGACGACTGGGAGAAGCTCTCTGTCAGGGCGCAGGAGGACGTGATCGGGCGCCGCAAGTCCGACGGGGCGGCACTGTCCGGGGGCACCGAGACGACCGCGATGGACCTGGAGAAAACGGACGCCAAGGGCAACCTGGTCGTCCCGATCAACGCCCACGCCCGCATCACCCGGCCCGACCAGAACGGCGGCGCGGCGATGCTCCGCCGGCCGTTCTCCTTCCATGACGGCATCGACACCGACGGGGTCCCCGACGCGGGCCTGCTCTTCATCTGCTGGCAGGCCGATCCGCTGCGCGGCTTCGTGCCGGTGCAGCGCAAACTCGACCGTGGCGACGCCCTGTCCACGTTCATCCGGCACGAGTCGAGCGGGCTGTTCGCCGTGCCGGGCGGGGCCGCGGAGGGCGAGTACGTGGGACAGAAGTTGCTGGAGGGGTGAGAGTCGCGCTCTGTACGGGCTTGTGGGGGATAGCGCTTCCGCAAGCCCATTAGGGTGAGGTCATGCCAGCGAGCTATGCGTATCTCGGTCCCGAGGGCACCTTCACCGAAGTCGCCCTGCGCACGCTTCCCGAGGCCGCCACTCGGGAACTCGTCCCGTACGTGTCCGTCCAGTCCGCGCTCGACGCGGTACGTGCCGGCGAGGCCGAGGCCGCGTTCGTGCCGATCGAGAACTCCGTCGAGGGCGGCATCACCACCACCCTGGACGAGCTGGTCGCCGGCGCCCCGCTGATGATCTATCGCGAGGTGCTGCTGTCGATCACCTTCGCGCTGCTGGTCAGACCCGGCACGAAGCTGTCGGACATCAAGACCGTCTCCGCCCACCCGGCCGCGCAGCCGCAGGTCCGCAACTGGCTGAAGAAGCACCTGCCGGACGCGCACTGGGAGTCGGCCGCCTCGAACGCGGACGCCGCCCGCCTGGTCCAGGAGGGCCAGTACGACGCCGCCTTCGCGGGTGAGTTCGCCGCCGCCCGCTACGGCCTGGAGGCCCTGGAGACCGGGATCCACGACGCGGAGAACGCCCAGACGCGGTTCGTGCTGGTCGGCCGGCCCGCCCGGCCTGCGGCGCCGACCGGCGCGGACAAGACCTCGATCGTGCTGTGGCAGCGCGACGACCACCCCGGCGGCCTGCGCGACCTGCTGGGCGAGTTCGCCACCCGCGGCATCAACCTGATGCTGCTCCAGTCCCGGCCCACCGGCGCGGGCATCGGCAACTACTGCTTCTGCATCGACGCCGAGGGCCACATCTCCGACCGCCGGGTGGCCGACGCCTTGATGGGCCTGAAGCGGATCTGCCTCCAGGTGCGCTACCTCGGCTCCTACCCGCGCGCGGACGTGCGTCCGGGGGATGTGCAGCGGCCGCGCCTGGGGACCTCCGACGACGAGTTCATGGCGGCGGCGGACTGGGTCGCACGGTGCCAGGACGGCCGCTTCTAGGCCGGTCGTACCTGCCGATTGTCGTTATCCACAGAAGTTTTCCACAGGTCCGCTTCTCGACCTGGGGACAAGTCGACAACGAAGCATGAGTCAGTCGATAAATCGCCCTACAGGCCCTTGATGGGCGCATCGTCGGGCAGGTCACCCTTCGTCCACCGTTTCCCCTTGCGTAACTCTTAGGGGTGACCCATTTCCACTCGAAAGTGAGGGTAGAGCGGGTTTGCGAGGGGAATTCTGAGGGGTGACCGGGCCTTCCGGAGTGATCAATTCCGAAGTCCACAGATCTTCCACACAGCCTGTGGATAACTTTGCGAGGGGTGTGGATCCCTGTGGACAACTCAAGCCCAAATCCCGCTCCGCACAAGGGATTCACGTCAACACGATGCCCTGCGGATGCCTCGCGCCAGGGACGGTGGGCTGTTTTATTGACACCGCACGCAATTCGCCTATAACGGTATGTATGCCGCGCCGGTCATAGTGAGTCGTGGGCGGTGACCCCACACCGGTAGCCTTGGGCGCGTGATTGACCTTCGCCTGCTCCGTGAGGACCCCGACCGTGTGCGCGCTTCGCAGCGCGCCCGTGGAGAGGACGTCGCCCTCGTCGACGCCCTCCTGTCTGCCGACGAGCGGCGCAGGTCGTCCGGCGTCCGCTTCGACGAGCTGCGCGCCGAGCAGAAGGCACTCGGCAAGCTCATCCCCAAGGCGGCCGGCGACGAGAAGGCCGAGCTGCTGAAGACGGCGGGCCGGCTCGCCTCCGACGTCAAGGCGGCCGACGCGGACCGCGACGCGGCCGCGACCGAGACCCAGGAGCTGCTCCAGAGGCTCGGCAACCTCGTCCACCCGGACGTGCCCGTGGGCGGCGAGGAGGACTTCGTCACGCTCGAGACGCACGGCACGATCCGCGACTTCACCGCCGAGGGCTTCGAGCCCAGGGACCACCTGGCGCTCGGCCAGATCCTCGGCGCGATCGACGTCGAGCGGGGCGCCAAGGTCTCCGGCTCACGCTTCTACTTCCTGACGGGCGTGGGCGCACTCCTGGAGCTGGCCCTGGTGAACGCGGCGATGGCGCAGGCCACCGCGGCTGGCTTCACCCCGATGCTGACCCCGGCGCTGGTGCGTCCCCAGTCCATGGCGGGCACGGGCTTCCTCGGCCAGGCCGCGCAGGACGTCTATCACCTCGCCGACGACGACCTCTACCTGGTCGGCACGTCCGAGGTGCCGCTCGCGGCGTACCACATGGACGAGATCCTCGACGCCGAACGCCTCCCCCTGCGCTACGCGGGCTTCTCGCCCTGCTTCCGCCGCGAGGCCGGCTCGCACGGCAAGGACACCCGGGGCATCTTCCGCGTGCACCAGTTCGACAAGGTCGAGATGTTCTCCTACGTCGCTCCCGAGGACTCGCAGGCCGAGCACCAGCGCCTGCTGGAGTGGGAGAAGCAGTGGCTGACCTCGCTGGAGCTGCCGTACCGCGTGATCGACGTGGCGAGCGCCGACCTCGGTGCCTCGGCCTCCCGCAAGTTCGACTGCGAGGCGTGGATCCCGACCCAGGGCAAGTACCGTGAGCTGACCTCGACCTCGGACTGCACCGAGTTCCAGTCCCGCCGCCTGTCGATCCGTGTCCGTGACGGCAAGCAGGTCAAGCCGCTGGCCACGCTCAACGGCACGCTGTGCGCCGTCCCGCGCACGATCGTGGCGATCCTGGAGAACCACCAGCAGGCCGACGGTTCGGTGCGGGTGCCCGAGGTGCTGCGTCCGTACCTGGGTGGCCGGGAGGTCCTGGAGCCGGTGGCCAAGTGAGCGACACGGCTTCCCCGGGCGCCTTCCCGTACCGGCTCGTCGCCACCGATCTCGACGGGACGCTGCTGCGCTCCGACGACACGGTGTCGCCACGCACCCGTGACGCGCTCGTCGCCGCCACGGCGGCGGGCGCCGCGCACATCGTCGTCACCGGCCGCGCCGTCCCGTGGACCCGGCACATCCTCGACGACCTCGGCTACCAGGGCCTGGCCGTCTGCGGCCAGGGCGCACAGGTCTACGACGCCGGCGCGCACCGCCTGCTGACGTCGGTGACGCTGGACCGGCAGCTGGCCGGGGTCGCGCTGGCCAAGATCGAGGCGGAGGTCGGCCCGCTCCACCTGGCGGCGAGCCGCGACGGCCTGGATGGCGAGGTGCTGGTGGGTCCGGGCTACGCGGTCCAGGGCACCCTGCCCGCCACGCCCTTCACGGACGCGTCCGACCTGTGGACCGCGCCGCTGAACAAGCTGTACATCCAGCACCCGACGCTGACGGACGACGAGCTCTGCGAGGCGGCGACGCGCACCGCCGGCGGTTTCGTCACCGTGACGATGGCCGGCGCGGGCATCGTCGAACTCCTCCCTCTGGGTCTGTCCAAGGCGACGGGCCTGTCCCTGGCGGCCCGCCGGCTCGGGATCAAGGCGGCCGACACGATCGCCTTCGGCGACATGCCCAACGACATACCGATGTTCGCCTGGGCCTCCTACGGCGTCGCCATGGCGGACGCCCATGAGGAACTGAAGGCGGTGGCCGACGAGGTGACGTCCTCCCACGACGAGGACGGCATCGCGGTGGTGCTGGAGCGACTGCTGGGCTGAGCCTCGGGCCCTCCGGGCCGGGTGGTGAGGGCTCGATGCTCAGGACTCGACGGTGCTCTGCGGAGGATGCACGGATCGAACGTGCGCGGGCCTTTTCGGACCCGACCACGGTTTAGCAAACCGGTGCCTTACCACTCGGCCAATCCTCCGGGTGGGCGGCCCACGCGATGTGTGATTCGCGTGCTCGAAGCGGCCGCCCCGGGCAGCTCCCCGTGTGGGGCGGGTTCTACGGAGGGGTAGCGACTACTCCGGATCCCGCCGCGGGCTGCCCTGAAGGGAGCTGGACGTGCTGCCGTGCATGGACATCGTCCCGCTCCTCTCCCAGAACGTGGCGCCGGGCTTCCCGCCCGGCCGTGACGACGTCCACTCTGCCCGCCGGGCGAATGGGGCGCCACCGATTAAATCGGCGGTCGATCCGTGGTAGTGGTCCGGCTACTTCCTGCGCCATCTGCGCCGCCGGGCCTTGCTGAAGAACCAGCCCGCGGGCGGCTCGTCGGAGCGCCAGGGCTGCGGCTCCGGTTCCTCGCGCCGCCACTTGGCGGCGAGCATCCGGGCACGGGCGGACGGCTCGGAGGCCCCGGCGGAGCGTATGAAGTCCTCGTCCAGTACGACGCCGTCCAGGTCGTCCGGGGCTTCGCCCCGGGACCCGGACCCGGCCGGGGAACGGGCCCCGCTCCCCGGCTCGCCGGTGGACTGCCCACCGTCGTCGTACTGAGCCCTCTCGCCCGCCATCCCCGTCCTCCTAGCCGTCCAACTCCCGTGGCCCTGCCCCTACATCCCGTTCGCCCAGTGTGCCCGGACAGAGGTGAAACCCCCGTCAAGGCCGGGGCACGTCACTCCTCGCCGGCGAGCGTCAGGGAGCGCAGCTTCTGTCCGGCGAACCAGGTGGCCAGCACCGTGACGGCCACCAGCAGCACCGTCGCCGTGGTCAGCCCCACGTCCGAGGAGACCAGGTCCCCACCGGACACCTTCTGAGCCACCGCCAGCGACCACTGCTGGACGCTCAGCGTGCGCGCACCCGGCACCAGGGAGCCGAACAGGGCCTCCCAGACCAGGGCGTAGACCAGCCCGAACACCACCGCGTGCCGGGAGACCGTGCCGAGCAGCAGGAACAGGGCCGCGTAGGCGATGGAGGCGACCAGGGCCGCTACCGTGTAGGCGACGGCGACCTGCTGGCCGTTGCCGTTCAGGATGAATCCGGCGATGAGTGTCGGCACCGCGGAGAACACCATGGTCACCGCGATCGCGACGATCAGCTTGGTGAAGATGATGGTCGGCCGCTTGATCGGCTTGGACAGCAGGTACACCACCGAGCCGTCGTCGATCTCCGGGCCGATCGCGCCTGTTCCGGCGATGACGCCGATGATCGGCACCATCGTGGCGAGGGCGAGCCCGCCCAGCAGGTCGGACGCCGTCTGGTCGTCCGCCCCGGCCAGGCCGCGCACCGCCACGGCGATCACGATCAGCAGCAGGGGCAGAGCGCCCAGGATGAGGGCCCGGCGCCGGCCGAGCAGGGCCCGGTAAGTGAGCCGGGCGACTGTGGGGTCGTACATCAGGGCCTCCTACGCCGCGACCAGGTACGAGAACACGGACTCGAGGGACTCGTCGGACGGCGAGACCGTGATCAGCCGGATGCCGTGGTCCCTGGCGACCTTCGGCAGAAGGGCCGTGAAGCGGCCGAAGTCGACGGCCTGGATGCGCAGCGCGCCCTCGGCGACGTCGACCTCGATGCCGGCCGTCGACGGGTCGGCGATCAGCGCGGCCGCGAGGGCACGGTCGTCGCTGGAGCGCACCAGGTAGCGGTGCGGCCGGTCGGTCATCAGGCGGCGGATCTTGCGGAAGTCCCCGCTGGCGGCGTGCCGGCCGGCGACGACGACCTCGATGTGCCAGGCGAGTTGCTCGACCTCTTCGAGGATGTGGGACGAGAACAACACCGTGCGGCCCTCGTCACCCATGCGGCGCAGCAGGTCCATCAGCTGCATGCGCTGGCGCGGGTCCATGCCGTTGAACGGTTCGTCCAGCAGGAGCAGTGAGGGGTCGTGGACGAGGGCGCTGGCCATCTTCACGCGCTGGCGCATGCCCTTGGAGTACGTCTGGATCTTGCGGTCTTGGGCGTACTCCATCTCGACCGTGGCGAGCGCCTTCTGGGCCGCCCTGGCGCCGAGGCCGTGCAGCTCGGCGTTGGCCAGGACGAACTCCTTGCCGGTGAGGAAGTCGTACATCGCCTCCCGCTCGGGGACGACACCGATGTGCTTGTAGATCTGCTCGTTGCGCCACACGGCCTGGCCGTCGAGGGTGACGGTGCCGGTGGAGGGGGCCAGGAAGCCGCCCATCATGTTGATGAGGGTGGACTTTCCGGCGCCGTTGGGGCCGAGCAGGCCGGTGACGCCGGGGCCGATGGTCATGGTGATGTCGTTGACGGCGACCACGTTGCCGAACCAGCGGGAGACGTGGTCGATGTTGAGCGTGGTCACAGTCCCACCTTCTTGTAGCGGCGCATCAGGAGGCCGTAGCTCGCCGCGATGAGGCCCAGGGCGACGACGACGTAGACGACGCCCTCGCCGGTGCTCGGGCCCACCCCGCTGGGGGAGGCGGATGTCGCGCCCAGGAACGCGGACTGCACACCGTCGACGATCGTGATCGGCGAGAACAGCCCGATCCACGGCACGGCATCGCCGCTGCCCTGGGCGTCGGCGATGGCCTGGAGTGTGGAGACCGCGCCATAGGTGATGGTCAGCACGGCGATCACGGCCGCGATGCCGAATCCGCGGCGCGGCGTGAAGGACGCGATGACCAGGCCGATTCCGGCGAAGAGCAGTGAGAGCAGTGCCACGGAGACCAGTCCCTGTGCGAATCCCTTGGTCTGGTCGGCGAAGTCCAGCTTGGCCAGCAGCGCGCCCACGTAGAGCACGAGCAGGGGAGCGGCCGTGAGGACGAACAGCGCCGAGGCCAGCGCGGCGAACTTGGCGCGGACGTAGTCGGCGGTCTCGATGGGCCGCGAGAAGTACAGCGGAACGGTCTTGAAGCGCAGGTCGCGCGAGACGGACTGGGGTGCCTGCGAGGCGACGTACAGGCTGATGACCGCCTGCATGATGACGGCGTACCGCGTGTAGTCCACGGGCAGGGCGTTGGCCTTGGTGGCGACCGCGACGGCGACCATGATGGCCGCGGGCACGCACATCACCACGAAGAGCAGCATCGGCAGCACCTTGGACTTCACCGAACGGCCGAGGCCGTAGGAGCCGCGCAGGGACTGCGAGTACAGCGAGCGGCGGGCGTAGGCGCGGCCGAGGCGCGGGCCGTCGTAGCTGCGGTAGCCGATGTTGTGGATGCGGGTCTGGTCGCCCGGGGCCGGGGCGGATGTCCCCGTGGAGTGCTCAACCGCCATGGCCGACCGCCTCCTTCCGCTGCTCGCGTTCGTCGCTGCTGGTGAAGACCTCGGAGATGTGGTGCCGGCGCTGCTCCATGCGCACCAGGCCGAGTCCGAGGTCCGCGATCACGTCCCGGACCAGGTCGTATGTCTCCTCGCCCTGCGCGGTGAGCAGCAGGACGTGGCCGGCGCCCGGCAGGCCGCTGCCGTCCTCGACGGTCACTCCGCGTGCGTGCAGCGCCTCACGGACCGCGCGGGTGCCGTCCGGGTGCTCGTCGGAGTCGGTGACCTCGATCGCGAGGGTCGTGGTGGTCTGCGTGAAGTCCGTGGTGGAGCTGGAGCGCAGAAGCTTGCCGCCGTCGACGACCACGACGTGGTCGCAGGTGCGCTCCAGTTCGCCGAGGAGGTGGGAGGTGACCAGGACCGAGATGCCGAAGTCGGTGTGGATGCGGCGGATCAGGCCGAGCATCTCGTCACGGCCGACCGGGTCGAGGCCGTTGGTCGGCTCGTCCAGGAAGACCAGCTGCGGGTCGTGGACGAGGGCCTGCGCGAGTTTGACGCGCTGTTTCATGCCGGTCGAGTAGCCGCCGATGGGGCGGTAGCGCTCCTCGTACAGACCGACGTGGCGCAGGGTGTCGGCGGTGCGTTCACGCGCGGCGGTGGGCGGCAGGCCGGACATGCGCGCCATGTGGACGACGAACTCGGTGGCCGAGACGTCCGGCGGCAGGCAGTCGTGCTCGGGCATGTAGCCGACCCGCTCGCGGATGGCGGCGCCTTTGGTGGCGACGTCGAGACCGAGCACTTCGGCGCGGCCCTCGGTGGCGGGGGACAGACCCAGCAGGATCTTGATCAGTGTGGACTTGCCGGCTCCGTTGGCCCCGACGAGTCCGGTCACACCGGGTCCGACGTCCACGGAGAGCCGGTCAAGCGCGGTCACCCGGGGGAACCGCTTGCTCAGGCTTTCGGTCGCGATCACAGTCACCCTTAGAAGGTAGAGGTCGTGTGCGTGGCGGTCGTCACTCCGCAGAGCTGTCTTCGGATCAGCCCCAGGTATTACGGGCCCCTAGGGGAGCTGGTTCTCGAGGGTTACCACGACCGGGAATCTCCTATTGACGAACTCTCTAACAACTGTCAGATTCGCCGGATGACGTTGCTGACGGGCGCGCGGGAGCGCTGGGTGCGGACCGGCGGAGTCGAGC
Organism: Streptomyces qaidamensis; assembly: GCF_001611795.1. NCBI lineage: Bacteria > Bacillati > Actinomycetota > Actinomycetes > Kitasatosporales > Streptomycetaceae > Streptomyces > Streptomyces qaidamensis. The sequence continues at coordinate 4,472,833 of NZ_CP015098.1, forward strand.
TGTGCGTGGCCGAGCTGGGTGATCCGGGGCGGCCGACGGTCGTCCTGGTGCACGGCTATCCCGACAGCAAGGAGGTGTGGTCCGAGGTCGCCGGGCGGCTCGCCGGACGCTTCCACGTGGTGGCGTACGACGTCCGCGGCCACGGCCGGTCGACGGCGCCGCGTCCGCTGCGGGGAGGTTTCACCCTGGAGAAGCTGACGGACGACTTCCTGGCCGTCGTGGACGCGGTGAGTCCGCACGCGCCGGTGCACCTGGTGGGGCACGACTGGGGCTCGGTGCAGGCCTGGGAGTTCACCACCGTGCAGCGCACCGAGGGGCGCATCGCCTCCTTCACCTCGATGTCCGGGCCGTCCCTCGACCACCTCGGCCACTGGATCGCCCGGCGCGTGAAGCGGCCCACCCCGCGCCGGGCCGGCCAGCTCCTCGGGCAGGGGGCCCGGTCCTGGTACGCGTACCTGCTGCACACGCCCGTGCTGCCCGAGCTGGCCTGGCGCGGCCCGCTCGGCATGCGCTGGCCACGGATGCTGGAGCGCGCCGAGAAGGTGCCCCGGGGCGGCTACCCCACCGCGTCCCTGCCGTCGGACGCGGCCCACGGCGCCTGGCTGTACCGGGACAACGTCCGGCCCCGGCTGCGCGCGCCACGCCCGGACGCGCACGCCCACGCGCCCGTGCAGGTCATCACGCCCCTGGAGGACCGGTTCCTCTCGTCGCGGCTCCACGATGAACTGGAGCAGTGGGTTCCGCAGCTGACCCGCAGGACGATCCAGGCGGGGCACTGGATCCCGCGCACTCGCCCGGACCAGCTGGCCTCCTGGATCGAGGAGTTCGTGACGTCCGTCGGGAGCGGCCGGTCCCCGCTGACGGCGAGCGGCGAGCACGCCGAGCGGTTCGGCGGGCAGCTCGTGCTGGTCACCGGGGCGGGCAGCGGCATCGGGCAGGCAACGGCGCTCGCGTTCGCCCAGGCCGGAGCGCGTGTGGTGGCCGTTGACCGGAACGCCGGGGCGGCGGTCCGCACCGCCGAGAAGTCCCGCCTGCTGGGCGCCCCCGAGGCCTGGGCGGAGACGGTCGACGTCTCCGACGAGCAGGCCATGGAGAAACTCGCCGAGAAGGTCACCACCGAGTACGGAGTGGTGGACGTCCTCGTGAACAACGCCGGGATCGGACTGTCCGGTTCCTTCTTCGACACCACGCCGGAGGACTGGAAGAAGGTCCTCGACGTCAACCTGTGGGGCGTCATCCACGGCTGCCGGCTCTTCGGCCGGCGGATGGCCGAGCGCGGGCAGGGCGGCCACATCGTCAACGTGGCCTCGGCCGCGGCGTACCAGCCGTCCCGGGCGCTGCCCGCCTACAGCACCTCCAAGGCTGCCGTGCTGATGCTCAGTGAATGCCTGCGGGCGGAGCTGGCAGGCCAGGAGATCGGCGTGACGGCGGTGTGCCCCGGGTTCGTCAACACGGCCATCACCTCGACGGCGCACTTCGCCGGAGTCGACGCCGGGGAGGAGCAGCGGCTGCAGAAGCGCGCCGCCCGTCTGTACGGACTGCGCAACTACCCTCCGGAGAAGGTCGCCCGTGCGATCTTGCGAGCTGTGACGCGCAACGAGGCGGTGGTGCCGGTGACACCGGAGGCGCGGGGTGCGCGCTGGCTGTCACGGTGGGCGCCGGGAGCACTGCGGGGCATCGCGCGACTGAAGCCGCCGGTGTGAAGCGAAGCCCAAAACGCCTAAAGCGAAGGGAAGTTGTCCACAGAACCGCCAATTCTCCTGTGGATAACCATACTTGGCTGTGGATCAAACCTCCGAGGGGAAACTCGATCGCGTGATTCGCATCTCTCGCGCACGCTGGGGGGATGGACGAAAGACGCACCGTGAAGGTGTCGAAGTACCTGTCGAAGTATCTGCGCCACCAGCCCGAACGCATCGGGCTCACGCTCGACGAGGCCGGCTGGGTCGAGATCGACACGTTGATCGCCGCAGCCGCCACGCACGGCTTCCGGTTCACCCGCGACGAACTGGACCATGTCGTCGCCACCAACGACAAGCGGCGTTTCGCCGTCGAGGGCACCCGCATCCGCGCCAGCCAGGGCCACAGCGTTGACGTCGACCTCGGGCTGGCGTCGGCCACCCCGCCCGCGCGCCTCTACCACGGCACCGTCGCCCGCACCCTGGATGCGATCCGGACCGAGGGACTCCGTCCGATGAACCGGCACGCCGTGCATCTCTCGCCCGACCGGGATACGGCGACCCGTGTCGGAGCCCGCCGAGGGCAGCCGGTCGTGCTCGGGGTGGACGCGTCCGCCATGCACGCCGACGGCCACGTCTTCCACGTCAGCGCCAACGGGGTGTGGCTCACCCAGGCCGTACCGCCGCGCTACCTGCGCTTTCCCGGACCGCACTGACCCGGTGGTGTGGCCAGACACTCAGGGTGACGGTTTCACGTGAAACACGGGCGGCCTGCCGGGCTCCCTTAGGCTCGGTCTCATGAGTCTGCGCCTGAGCACCGTGATCCTCCCGTACCGCCGATGGCACGAAGGCGGCCGCGCGGCCTGGACGCGCGCGGAGCAGCTCGGCTTCCACACCGCCTACATCTACGACCACCTGTCCTGGCGCACCTTCCGGGACGGCCCGTGGTTCGGCGCCGTGCCGACCCTCACGGCCGCCGCGAGCGTCACCGACCGGCTGCGGCTGGGCACCCTGGTGACCTCCCCGAACTTCCGGCACCCCGTGACGCTCGCCAAGGAACTGATCTCCCTCGACGACATCTCCGGAGGGCGGGTCACGCTGGGCATCGGCGCGGGCGGTTCGGGCTTCGACGCCACCGCGCTCGGCCAGGAGCCGTGGACACCGCGTGAGCGCGCCGACCGCTTCGCCGAGTTCGTCCCGCTGCTCGACCGGCTGCTCAGCGAGAACGCCGTGTCGTACGAGGGTGACTTCTACTCCGCCCACGAGGCCCGGAACATCCCCGGCTGTGTGCAGCGGCCCCGGCTGCCGTTCGCGGTGGCCGCGACCGGTCCGCGGGGGATGCGGCTCGCCGCCCGGTTCGGCCAGGCGTGGGTGACCACCGGTGACCCGAAACTGTTCGAGAACGGCACGCCCGAACAGTCGATTCAGGCCATTCGCGGACAGGCGGAGAGGCTCGACGACATCTGCGCCGAGGTCGGCCGGGACATGACCGGCCTCGACCGGGTCCTGCTCACCGGCTTCACACCGGACCGCAACGGCCCGCTGGAGTCCCTGAACGCGTTCGTGGACTTCGCCGGACGGCATGCGGAGCTGGGCTTCACGGAGATCGTGATCCACTGGCCGATCGCCGACTCGCCGTTCGCGGCGGAGGAGAAGGTCTTCGAGCAGATCGCGATGGAGGCGCCGGCACAGCTGCGCTGAGCGTCGCCGGACGGGTCGGGGAGCCTCTGGTCAGAGCGGTATCAGGGCGGTATCCACTCACCTGTGCGGAGCCCCGCACGCCCGTGCAGGCATGTGCGGGACAATGGCCGGGTGACCTCAGCGACCCGACAGCCCGAGACCGCGGCCAAGACCCTCCCGCCGCGGCTGATCGCCACCGACCTCGACGGCACCCTGCTGCGCGACGACAAGTCGGTGTCCCCGCGTACGGTCGCCGCGCTGGCCGCCGCAGAAGAGGCGGGCATCGAGGTCTTCTTCGTCACGGGCCGCCCGGCCCGCTGGATGGACGTCGTCAGCGACCACGTGCACGGCCACGGCCTGGCCATCTGCGGCAACGGCGCCGCCGTGGTCGACCTGCACGGCGGTGCGGGCGCCCACCGGTTCGTGAAGGTGCGGGAGCTGGCCAGGGAGAACGCCCTGGACGCCGTACGGCTGCTGCGCGACGCGGCGCCGGGCACCGTGTACGCGGTGGAGCAGACGTACGGCTTCTACCAGGAGCCGGCCTACCCGAAGCTGCACATGGAGATACCGGACAGCCTGGCCCCGGCCGAGGAGCTGCTGGGCCCGGACCACCCGGCCGCCGCGGAGCCGGTGCTGAAGATCCTCGCCTACCACCCCCAGATCGACCCCGACGCCTTCCTGACCCTGGCCCGCCTCGCCATCGGCGACCGTGCCAACGTCACCCGCTCCAGCCCCAGCGCCCTGCTCGAGATCAGCGGCCCGGGAGTGTCCAAGGCCAGCACCCTCGCCCTGTGCTGCGCCGAGCGCAACATCTCGCACGAGCAGGTCGTCGCCTTCGGCGACATGCCGAACGACGTCGAGATGCTGACCTGGGCGGGCCGGTCGTACGCGATGGGCAACGCCCACCCGGACGTGATCGCCGCCGCCTCGGGCCGGACGGTCGCGAACAACGAGGACGGTGTGGCGGTCGTGATCGAGCAGTTGCTGGCGGAACTGCCGTAGCCACCGGGGCCCGGGGTGTCTCAGAGGGAAACCCCGCGCGCCGCAAGCCATGACACCGGGTTCACCGCCGAGCCCGTCTCGGGCGTGACCCGGGCCTCGAAGTGCAGGTGCGGCCCGGTGGAGTTGCCCGTGGTGCCCGACTGGCCGATCCACTGGCCCGGGCTGACGTGCTCCCCCTGGTCGACCGCGAGGGAAGCAAGGTGGGCGTACTGCGTGTAGTAGCCATCGGCGTGCTTGAGCACGATCTCCATGCCGAAGGCACCGCCGCAGGACACCCTCACCACCCGGCCCGCGCCCACGGCCCGCACCGGCGTGCCGATCGGCACCGCGAAGTCCTGCCCGGTGTGCCGACTGGACCACCGCGCACCACCGCTGCCGTAGGACGCGGACAGTTCGTACGTCTCGACCGGCGCGACCCACTCGCCGTCGGTGAACCCCGTTTCCGGCTGGTCGAGCCGGACGGCTCCGCGGCACGCCCCGGCCGCGACCGCGGCGTCCGCCTCCCCTTGGAGCCGCGAACGGGCCGTCTCCAGCTTCTGCTCGATGTCCGCCTTCAGCCCGGCGAGTTGGAGGTTGCGCTTCTCCAGCGCCTGCCACCGGTCCGCGGCCCTGGCCTCGTCCGCCGCGAGCCGTGCCTCGGCACGCTGGTTCTTGGAGATCGCGTTGTCGACGGCGAGATGCGCCTGCGAGAAGGCGTGCTGACCTCGCATCAGACCGTCGGGACTGTCGGCGAGGATCATGTGCGCGGCCACCGGCAGGCCCCCGCTGGTGCGGTACTGGGCCCGGGCGATCCGGCCCAGGTCCTCGTGCAGGGCGGCGATGTGTTGCCGCTGCGCGTCCAGGAGTTCCTCCGCCCGCTGCGCTTCCGCACGCTGCCTCTCGGCCTCCTCGCGGCCGGCCTCGTACTGCTGTGTCGCCACCGCGGCCTCCTCGTACAGCCGCGCCACCTCGGCGCTGAGGCCCGCCTCCGCGCCGGTCCCGGTGCCGCTCCCGGGTTCCTCGGGTGCCGCCGTCGGCCGGGCCGCGAGCACGGTCAGCGCACACAGCAGGACCGGAACCACTAGCCGATGGCGGCGATATGAGCGCATGTCAGTGATCCTCGCCCAGCGCTGCGGCCCCGGTCCTGTTCACGTCGTACGGCTGGGGGACCGGCTGCGCCGAACGGCCCAGTGCGCACCGGCCCCGGCCGCTACCGCGCCCCCGCCGGCGACTCCGCCGCCGCCTCCCGCTCGGCCATCTCCCGCAACGGCCCGTCCATCGCCAGCAGCTCCGCGTAGGGACCGCGCTGGACCACCTGTCCCCGGTCCAGCACGATCACCTCGTCGACCGCTTCGAGGCCCGCCAGCCGGTGCGTGATGAGCAGGGTCGTCCGGCCCTCGGTCACGGCCAGCAGATCAGCGGTGAGCTCGTCGGCGGTCGGCAGATCGAGGTGCTCCGCGGGCTCGTCCAGCACCAGGACGGGGAAGTCGGCCAGGAGCGCCCGGGCCAGCGCCAGACGCTGCCGCTGGCCTCCCGACAGACGTGCCCCGTGCTCGCCCACGAGCGTGTCGAGGCCGTCGGGCAGACTGTCGGCCCAGTCCAGCAGCCGGGCACGGCGCAGCGCGGCGCGCAGGTGGTCCTCGGTGGCGTCCTTCCTGGCGAGCAGCAGGTTCTCGCGCAGCGAGCTGTCGAAGAGATGCGCGTCCTGTGCACACAGCCCGACGAGCCCCCGTACGTCGTCACTGTGCAGCGCGTAGGCGTCCACGCCCGCCAGCACGTACGAACCGGCCTTCGCGTCGAGGAACCGCAGCAGCACCTGCGCCAGCGTGGTCTTGCCGGAGCCGGAGGGCCCGACCACGGCGATCCGGCGGCCCTCCTCGAGGGTCAGGTCGAGCCCGGCGAGCGCGTCCCGCTCCTGACCGGCGTAGCGGGCGGTCAGCCCTCTGAGCACGACCGGGAACGGAGAAGCGGGCGCCTGCCGGGGCCGCTCCGGCTCCGTCACGGGCTCCGGGGCGTCCAGCACCTCGTAGACCCGCTCCGCGCTCCGGCGCACGCGCTGCCGGTACTGCACGGCCAGCGGCAGCCCGAGCACGGCCTCGAAAGCGGCGAGGGGGGTCAGGACGACGACGGCCATGGTCACGCCGTCCAGCCGCCCTGCGGCGACCGCCTGCGCACCGGCCAGGGCGGCGGCCGTGACGGTCAGACCGGAGATCAGTGCGGTGAGGCCGTCGCCGAGGGCCGTGGCGGTGGCGGCGCGTGAGGCGATACGGGTGAGCACCCGGTCGGCCTCGCGGGCCTTAGCGGTCCGCGTGGGCAGGGCACCGGCGACGGTCAGCTCCGCGGTGCCGGTGAGCAGATCGGCCACCCGCGTCGCGAGCACCCCGCGGGCGGGCGCCAGCCGGTGCTCGGACCGCCGGGCCACCGCGCCGGTGATCAGCGACACGCCGGCACCCGCCGCCAGGAGCCCGGCCGCGAGCACCGCACCGGCCTCGGGCAGCAGCCATGCAGTGAATCCGACCGACGCGGCCGACACGACGACGGCCGCCCCGGCCGGCAGCAGCCACCGCAGCCAGTAGTCCTGCAGCGCGTCCACGTCGGCGACCAGCCGGGAGAGCAGATCGCCCCGGCGGACCCGGCGCAGCCCGGCCGGCGCCAGCCGCTCCAGCCTGCGGAACACCGCGACCCGGGTGTCCGCCAGCATCCGCAGCACGGCGTCGTGGGACACCAGCCGCTCGGCGTACCGGAACACGGCCCGCCCGATCCCGAACGCCCGTGTCGCGGTGACGGCCATCATCAGATAGAGCACGGGCGGCTGCTGCGAAGCCCGCGAGATCAGCCAGCCGGAGGTGGCCATGAGCCCCACGGCACTCCCCAGCGCGAGGCTCCCGAGCAGCAGCGCGAGTCCAAGCCGTCCCCGCCGGGCACCGGATATGGCGCGTACTCGGGCGAGGACGCCGCCCGATACCGATTGCCCGACGGCCACGGCCGGGGTAGGCGGCTCGACGGCCTCGGCCGGGGTGGGCGGCTCGACCTCGACGGGCCGCGTTCCGGCACCCCGGGCCACGGCGGGCGCCACGGTCAACGCGGCGGAGGTCTTTGGCTCCACCAGCCGCACGACCCGGTCCGCGACCTCCAGCAGCGCCGGCCGGTGCACCACCAGCAGCACCGTCCGGCCGGCAGCGAGGCGCCGCACCGCCGCGACGACCTCGGCCTCGGTGGCCCCGTCCAGCGCCGCCGTCGGCTCGTCGAGCAGCAGCACGGGCCGGTCCGCGAGGAACGCCCTGGCCAGCGCGAGCCGCTGTCGCTGCCCGGCGGACAGCCCGACGCCGTCCTCACCGAGCGCGGTGCCCACGCCCTCGGGCAACGCGTCGACGAACTCCAGCGCCCCGGCGTCCCGCAGCGCCTGCCGTACGGCGTCGTCGCCGGCGTCGGACCGGGCCAGCCGGACGTTCTCGGCGATGGTCCCGGCGTACAGATGCGGCCGCTGCGGTACCCACGCGATCCGGGAACGCCACGCCTCCAGGTCGGCACCGGCGAGATCGACTCCCCCGGCCCGCACCCGGCCCTCGTCCGGTCGCACGAACCCCAGCAGGACACTCAGCAGCGTCGACTTGCCGGCACCGCTCGGCCCCACCAGGGCGACCCTCTCCCCGGGCTCGATGCTGAAGGTCACGTCCGAGACGGCGTCCGCCGACCGCCCCGGATACCGGACGGTCACGCCCTCGAAGGACAGCGGACCCTCCGGCACGGCCGCGGAACCCGACGCCGGGACGGGCGTCTCCAAAACCTCGAAGATCTCCTCGGCGGCGGCGAGCCCCTCGGCCGCCGCGTGGTACTGCGCTCCCACCTGCCGCAACGGCAGATACGCCTCGGGCGCGAGGATCAGGATGACGAGGCCGATGTACAGGTCCATCTCTCCGTGCACCAGCCGCATGCCGATCGTCACGGCGACCAGCGCCACCGAGATCGTCGCGAGCAGTTCCAGGGCGAAGGAGGAGATGAAGGCGATCCGCAGCGTTCGCATGGTCGCCCGCCGGTACTCGCCGGTGATCCGCCGGATCGAATCGGCCTGCGCCTTGGCCCGGCCGAAGACCTTCAGCGTCGGCAGCCCCGCGACGACGTCCAGGAAGTGCCCGGACAGCCGCGACAGCAGCTGCCACTGACGGTCCATCCGGGACTGGGTCGCCCATCCGATGAGCACCATGAAGACCGGGATGAGCGGAAGGGTGCCCACGATGATGGCCGCGGAGACCCAGTCCTCGGTGACGATTCGCGCCAGCACCGCCACCGGCACGACCACCGCGAGACCCAACTGCGGCAGATACCGCGAGAAGTAGTCGTCGAGGGCGTCCACCCCCCGGGTGGCCAGGGCGACCAGCGAACCGGTCCGCTGCCCGCTCAGCCACCCCGGCCCCAACTCGGCGGAACGCTCCAGCAGCCGCCCCCGCAGCTCGGACTTCACCTCCGCGCTCGCACGGTGCGCGGCGAGCTCGGTGAGCCAGCCGACCAACGCCCGGCCGACCGCGACGGCGGCCAACAGCAGCAGGGGGGTGCCGAGTTCGGACACCGTCATGCGGTACTGGAACGCACCGACCACCACCTCGGCGATGAGCATCGCCTGTGCGATGACCAGCACCGCCCCGACGGCGCCCAGAGCCACGACCGCCGCGAGGAAGAACCGGGTGGCACGGGCGTACCGGAGCAGACGCGGATCGATTGGTTTCACGTGAAACACACCTCAGTGCACGGTCTCGGCGATGTGCTGCGTACCGATCCGCTTGCGGAACACCCAGTACGTCCAGCCCTGGTAGAGCAGGACGACCGGAGTGGCGATCCCGGCACACCAGGTCATGATCTTCAGTGTGTACGGGCTGGACGAGGCGTTGGTGACCGTCAGGCTCCAGTCCGGGTTCAGCGTCGACGGCATGACGTTCGGGAAGAGCGTCAGGAAGAGCATCGCCACCGTGGCCACGATGGTGACTCCCGACAGGGCGAACGCCCAGCCCTCCCGCCCGGCCCGTGCCGCGGCCAGGGCCACGAGGAGCGACGCCACCGCCGTGATCATCGCCACCAGCGACGAGCCGTCACCCCGGTCGGTCTGCGTCCATAGCAGGAAGGCGAGGGCCAGCAGGGCGGTCACCAGTCCGGCGCGCAGCGCCAGCTTCCGCGCCCGCTCCCGGATCTCCCCGACCGTCTTGAGCCCGACGAACACCGTCCCGTGGAAGGTGAACAGCGACAGCGTGACCAGCCCGCCCAGCAGCGCGTACGGGGTGAGCAGGTCCAGGACGCCGCCGGCGTAGTTGAAGTCCTGGTCGATCTTCACGCCCCGGACGATGTTCGCGAAGGCCACGCCCCACAGGAACGCGGGCAGCAGCGAGGTCCAGAAGATCGCCGTCTCCCAGTTGCGCTGCCAGTTCTCCTCGGGCCGCTTCACGCGGTACTCGAAGGCGACACCCCGGACGATCAGGCAGACCAGGATGAGCAGCAGGGGCAGGTAGAAGCCGGAGAAGAGCGTGGCGTACCACTCGGGGAAGGCGGCGAAGGTCGCGCCGGCGGCGGAGAGCAGCCACACCTCGTTGCCGTCCCAGACGGGTCCGATGGTGTTGATCAGCACCCGCTTCTCGGGCCGGTTGCGGGCGAGCAGCTTCGTGAGCACGCCGACCCCGAAGTCGAAGCCCTCCAGGAAGAAGTAGCCGGTCCACAGGACGGCGATCAGGACGAACCAGACGTCGTGCAGTTCCATGACTGTGCAGCTCCCTCGGCCTAGTACGAGAAGGCCATCGGCTTGTCGGCGTCTCGGGAGTCGCCGCCGATCTTCGTGGGCGGGTTGAGGTCGGCCTCGGTGAGCTCCGGCGGGCCCGCCTTGACGTACTTGACCAGCAGCTTGACCTCGACGACGGCGAGGATGGCGTACAGCGTGGTGAAGACGACCATCGAGGTGATGACCTCGGCCTGGGAGACACCGGGGGAGACCGCGTCACGCGTCTGGAACAGGCCGTAGACGACCCACGGCTGGCGGCCCATCTCGGTGAAGATCCAGCCCCAGGAGCTGGCGATCAGCGGGAAGCCCAGGGTGAGGATCGCGATGCGCCAGTACCACTTGGTGAGGGTCGGGCCGAGCGCCTTCTTCGGCAGCAGCACGAGATGCGGCACCTCGTCGTGGCCCACCCTCAGGTGCTGCGGCAGCATGAACTTCTTGCGGGTCAGCCACAACCCGGCCAGGCCGATGGCGAACGACGTCATGCCGAAACCGATCATCCACCGGAAGCCCCAGTAGGCGACGGGGATGTTGGGCCGGTAGTCACCGGGCCCGTACTTCTCCTGCTCGGCCTTGTTGACGTCGTTGATGCCGGGCACGTACGAGGAGAAGTCGTCCTTCGCGAGGAAGGACAGCAGGCCCGGGATCTCGATGGCGACCTTGTTGTGGCCCTTGTCGACGTCACCGACGGCGAAGACCGAGAAGGGAGCCGGCTTCTCGCCGTCCCACAGCGCCTCTGCCGCGGCCATCTTCATCGGCTGCTGCTGGTACATGATCTTTCCGAGCACGTCGCCGCTGATCGCGGTGAGGAGGCCGCCGATGACGACGGTGACGAGACCCAGCCGCAGCGAGGTCTTCATCACCGGCACGTGCTTCTTGCGGACCAGGTGGAAGGCGGCGATGCCGACCATGAAGGCGCCACCGGTCAGGAAGGCCGCGGTGAGCGTGTGGAAGACCTGGGCGAGTGCGGTGTTCTGGGTCAGAACCAGCCAGAAGTCGGTGAGCTCGGCCCGGCCCTTCGCCTCGTTGATCCGGTAGCCCACCGGGTGCTGCATCCAGGAGTTGGCAGCGAGAATGAAGTAGGCCGACAGGATCGTGCCGATCGAGACCATCCATATGCAGGCCAGGTGGATCTTCTTCGGCAGCTTGTCCCAGCCGAAGATCCACAGACCGATGAAGGTCGACTCGAAGAAGAAGGCGATCAGGGCCTCGAAGGCCAGCGGCGCACCGAACACGTCACCGACGAAGCGCGAGTAGTCCGACCAGTTCATGCCGAACTGGAACTCCTGCACGATGCCGGTGACCACGCCCATCGCGATGTTGATCAGGAAGAGCTTGCCCCAGAACTTCGTCGCCCGGAGGTACTTCTCCTTCTCCGTCCGTACCCACGCCGTCTGCAGACCGGCCGTGAGCGCGGCCAGCGAGATCGTCAGGGGGACGAACAGAAAGTGGTAGACGGTGGTGATGCCGAACTGCCATCGCGCCAGGGTCTCCGGCGCCAAAGCCAGGTCCACGTCGCCGCTCCTTACCTACGCTTGTGAAAGCGTTCACATTCACAAGCCATTATGCAGCACGTGCTTTCGAGTCCTGGAGGGGGTCCCCTGTCGCGCCGGTCACAACAGACCTCTTGGCCCGGACTTCAACATATTGTTGAATCGACGGCATGCAGCCACCGACGCCGCTTCGGATACGGATCTCCTGGCCCGCGGGCCATCTCACGGCGTCGCTCGACGACACCCCGACCAGTCAGGCCCTCGCCACAGCGCTGCCCCTCGTCTCGACAGCGCGCACCTGGGGCGAGGAGGTGTACTTCGATACAGGAGTGTCGGTTTCACGTGAAACAGGCGCCCGCGAGGTCGTCGAGCCGGGCACCGTCGCCTTCTGGACCGACGGCGACGCCCTCGCCCTCCCCTACGGGCCCACGCCGATCTCACAGGGCGACGAGTGCCGCCTCGCAAGTCCGTGCAACCTCCTGGGCCATCTCGACGGCGACCCTGGCCTGCTCGCGACAGTGCGGGACGGCGACCCCGTACGCGTGGAACTCCTGGAAGCCTGATCCGACTCCCGGAGGCGAGGGCTACAGCTCCTTGCGGAATCCTTCCGACACCTTCAGGAAGATGTCGTTCGCCTCGGCCTCCCCGACCGTGACCCGCACACCCTCACCCGGGAACGGCCGGATCACCACACCAGCCTGCTCACACGCCTGAGCGAACGCGACCGTGCGCTCCCCCAGCCGCAGCCACACGAAGTTGGCCTGGGTCTCGGGCACCGTCCATCCCTGCGAGCGCAGCCCGTCGACCACGCGCGTGCGCTCGCACACCAGCGAGCCGACCCGGCCGAACAGTTCGTCCTCGGCCCGCATCGAGGCGATCGCCGCCTCCTGCGCGAGCTGGCTCACGCCGAACGGCACCGCCGTCTTGCGCAGCGCCGCGGCCACCGGTTCGTGGGCGATGGCGAAACCGACACGCAGGCCGGCGAGGCCGTACGCCTTCGAGAAGGTCCGCAGCACACACACGTTGGGCCGGTCGCGGTAGAGCTCGACGCCGTCCGGCACCTCGGGGTCGCGGATGAACTCGCGGTAGGCCTCGTCGAGGACCACCAGCACATCGCTCGGGACCCGGTCCAGGAAGCGCTCCAGCTCCGCCCGCCGCACCACCGTGCCGGTGGGGTTGTTGGGGTTGCAGACGAAGATCAGCCGTGTCCGGTCGGTGATCGCGTCGGCCATCGCGTTGAGGTCGTGCACATCCCCGGGGGTCAGCGGCACCTGGACCGACGTCGCGCCACTGATCTGCGTGATGATCGGGTACGCCTCGAACGACCGCCAGGCGTAGATCACCTCGTCGCCCGGGCCGGAGGTGGCCTGGATCAGCTGCTGGGCGACACCGACCGAACCGGTACCGGTGGCCAAGTGGGAAAGAGGCACGCCGAACCGCTCGGACAGCTCGTTCATCAGCGCCGTACAGGCCATGTCCGGATAGCGGTTGAAGTTGCAGGCCGCCGCCGTCACGGTCTCCATCACGCCCGGCAGCGGCGGATACGGGTTCTCATTGGAGGACAGCTTGTAGGCCACCGGACCACCCGCCGCAGCGGGCTTGCCCGGCTTGTAGGTGGGGATCCCCTCCAGCTCGGCGCGCAGCTTGGGGCTCGTCTCGCTCACCGCAGTCCTCCTCGTGAAGACCGGCGGCCCATGACCGCCGCCGACATCCAATACTCCTCACCTTATGAGGATTCGGCGCCGCTGCGTAGAGCAACGACCGAGCAGCCGGCCCCGGCCTCCCCGTCCCACCGGCATCAGGGGCATCGCCGCACCAAGGCGTACGAATCCAGGGGCGCGCCTCGCATATACCTACGCGCCGGTGGTGCACGCCGTGGCGCGCATCCCTCGTGCAGGTGAGTTGAGACCTCTTCGCAACATCGCCCACTTGGCAGGCCCGTGCGCGCCGACAAGGCACGTACTGCCATGAGAGCGCTCAACGCCCTTGGTTTCCAAAGCAATTGCTGGTAAATGATCATGCAGAAACGTGCCTGTCAATGCGTGCATATGCGTCCGCCCTACCCCACCGCATGAGCCCTACTATCGGCTCGCCATGACAGCAGCAGGGAAGCACCAGGTGAGCCGCGCGGAAACCTCACGGCGAGGCAGCAGGCCGGGTCGGGCGGGCATCAGAGACGTGGCCGCCGCAGCCGGAGTCTCCATCACGACCGTCTCCGACGCCCTCAACGGCAAGGGCCGGCTCCCGGACGCCACCCGGCGCCATGTCCGCGAGGTCGCCGACCGGCTGGGCTATCGCCCCTCGGCCGCCGCCCGGACCCTCCGTACCGGCAAGTCGGGACTCATCGGCCTGACCGTGACCACGTACGGGGATGAACCTTTCACCTTCACGGAGTTCGCGTACTTCGCGGAGATGGCGCGGGCCGCCACCTCCGCCGCGCTCGCCCGCGGCTACGCCCTCGTCATCCTGCCCGCGACCTCCCGCCACGACGTGTGGTCGAACGTCGCCCTGGACGGCACCGTCGTCATCGACCCCTCCGACCAGGACCCGGTCGTCAGCGAACTCGTCCGACAGGGTCTGCCGGTCGTCTCCGACGGCCGCCCGGCCGGCGCGCTTCCGGTCACGGCCTGGGTCGACAACGACCACGAGGCCGCCGTCCTCGGCATCCTCGATCACCTGGCCGACGCCGGCGCCCGCCGCATCGGCCTGCTGACCGGCACGTCGACGGACACGTACACCCACCTGTCGACCACGGCCTACCTGCGCTGGTGCGAGCGGGTGGGCCAGGATCCGGTGTACGAGGCCTACCCGGCGCACGATCCGTGCGCGGGAGCCGTGGCCGCCGACCGGCTGCTCGCCCGGCCCGACCGGCCCGACGCGGTCTACGGACTGTTCGACCCGAACGGCACCGACCTGCTCGCTGCGGCCCGCCGCTACGGCCTGCGCGTCCCGGACGACCTGCTGCTGGTCTGCTGCAGCGAGTCCACCGTGTACGCCAACACCGAGCCGCCGATCACCACGCTCTCCCTGAAGCCGCGCCGCATCGGCACGGCGGTGGTGCAGCTCCTCATCGACGCCATCGAGGGAGCGGAATCCGACCGGCCGGTGGAGCAGGTGATACCGACGGAGCTGATCGTGCGCACCTCGTCCCAGCGACGCTCGCCGCGTACGACGGTCAGCCCCCCGCGATCACCCGAGGAGACGTAGGTCCCGCACGCGGGTAAAGGGATGGTCGTACTCCTGGGGAGAAACAGGGCCGGTCCCCCGGAGAGAAGGGATCGTTCTCGCGAAGAGCAGAAGAGCGAGGACGGTCACACGGTGGTCAAAGCCCGGCCCAATCGGGGCGAAAGCCGCGGTGAACTGGACTCTTGCTCTGATTCACCACCCCTGGGTCATCACATGGCGCGATCCGCATTCCTATGATGGGCCCACGACACCCGCGGGCCGCTACGACCAGGCAGTCCGATGCGGTGCAATGCGGCGCGATGGTGGAGGGGTCGATGACTCAGGGGGCCGGTCAGGGACCCGAGGTGGAGCGAACGGCGACGTTGCGCGACTTCCGGGTGCCCGCGTACGTCCACGAGACCGGTCCGTACGTCCACAGCGTCCACCCCGGTGACGTCGCCCCGCCGCCCGAGGAGGCCTACCCCGAGGGGTACACGCCGACCGAGCGCGACCTTCCCGTCATCAACCGGGGTGACACTGTCCAGGTGACCGTGGACCCCGAGACCGCCGCCGCCCCGCAGGCCATCACCGGGCAGGGCCCGCTGTACGTCGTGGGTGACGTGCACGGCTACCTCGACCAGCTGGTGTCGGCCCTCCAGGAGAAGGGCCTGCTCGACGCCGCCGGAAACTGGTGCGCGGGCACCGCCCGGTTGTGGTTCCTCGGCGACTTCACCGACCGCGGGCCGGACGGCATCGGCGTCATCGACCTCGTGATGCGGCTGTCCGCCGAGGCCGCCGCGGCCGGCGGCTACTGCAAGGCACTCATGGGCAACCACGAGCTGCTGCTGCTCGGCGCCAAGCGGTTCGGCGACACCCCCGTCAACTCCGGCGCGGGCACCGCCACCTTCCAGGCGGCGTGGCTCCTCAACGGCGGCCAGAAGACCGACATGGACCGTCTCCAGGACCACCACCTGCAGTGGATGTCGCGCCTTGACGCCATCGAGGAGGTCGACGGCCACCTGCTCGTCCACTCGGACACCACCGCCTACCTCGACTACGGCCGTTCCATCGAGGAGGTCAACGACACCGTCCGCGAGACGATCACCCGCAACGACGCGGACGAGGTCTGGGACCTGTTCCGCAAGTTCACCAAGCGGTTCTCCTTCCGCGACGAGGGCGGCGCGGACGCCGTGCGTTCCCTGCTCGATACGTACGGGGGCACCCGCATCGTTCACGGGCACAGCCCGATTCCGTATCTGCTGGGCGAGGTCGGCTCCGAGGACGACGAGGACAACCGCGACCCCGTGATCGAGGGCCCGCACGTCTACGCCGACGGACTCGCCATCGCGATGGACGGTGGCGTGACCATGGCCGGAAAGCTACTGGTCCAGCAACTGCCGCTGGATACGTGAACGTTCACCGGGCAGGCATTCCCCTTCGGAGGACTGGGCCGGTGAGGGGTCAATTTCGGTAAACCCCCTGTCACCGCATACCGTCACCGCTCTACCATCGGCTTATCCGTAGCAGGCTCCCCTCCGTTTCTGCCCGACGGCTCGTCAGCATGCCGAGCCACAAGCCCTACGGAGCATCGGGGGATGCACATGAACAGCGTTCCGCAGCACCTGTTGAGTGAGGACCGCCAGGAATACGAGCGGATCCTCGATGAGGCGCTGCGCTCCGCACCACACCGTCCCGAACTGGCCGCTGTCGGTCAGCGACTCAACTCCGAACAACTGCGCACCATGGCGCTGAACGCGACCGCACTCATCACGGCGGCCGCGTCGGCCGAGTACCAGCACTACGTCAAGGTCCGCGACGAACTGCGACAGCCGGCGTCGGCCGTGCGCGAGTCCGGTTCCGCCGAGCCCGGTACGGGCGCGTCGGGGCTCGCCGCCACCATGGGCGGGGTCGCCGAGACCGCCGGCGCGGGCGCCGTCGCCGTCGTCGCCGTCCTCGCACCTGTCCTCGCCGGAACGGCCGCTGCGATCTTCCTGCTCGTCGGCTACATCCTGCGGATGCTCGACCCGGAGCAGGGATTCGCCCGGACCATGCTCACCACGGGCTGGGTCTTCGGCGCCGTGACCGCGGCGGCGATCCTCGTCGCCGCCGTGGGGCTGCTGCTCACGGCCCTGCGGAACAAGCCCACGGCCGAAGGCGGACCGTACGGCGAAATGCAGGGCGAGGTGGCCCAGGCCAAGGAGGCCTGGCACGAGGCTCTGCTGGAACGCGGCATCCTGCCCTTCCTGCGGGAGGCCCTCGTCGACCCCGGCGCGGCGGCAGCGCTGCACCACACGCCCTCGTCCACGCCGGTCAGCCGCATGCCGCACCTCGGCTACGGACGGCCGGGGTTCAGCAGCCCGGACGACGGCGACCGCGGCTCGCGCCCCAGCTTCAGCAGCCCGGACTACACCAGCCCGGACTTCGGAGGGCCGGAGCACCAGCCGGAGTAGCACCCATCGGAGCCCGTCCGAGCGGCGGATCCGAGGGGGCGGACCCGAGCGGACGGACCACAGGCCGGGGGACCATCGACCCCCGGGCCTGTGCGCGGCCGGGTCAGTCCGCGATGGGCAGGTACACGCGGTTCCCGCTCGCCGCGAACTCCTTCGACTTCAGGGCCATGCCCTCCTCGATCTCGGTCCGTGTGCCGCCGTGTTCACGGCGGATGTCCTGCGAGATCTTCATGCTGCAGAACTTGGGACCGCACATCGAGCAGAAGTGAGCCGTCTTGGCGGGCTCGGCGGGCAGGGTCTCGTCGTGGAACTCCCGTGCCGTGTCCGGGTCGAGGGCCAGGTTGAACTGGTCCTCCCACCGGAACTCGAAACGGGCGTCGGACAGCGCGTCGTCCCACTCCTGCGCACCCGGGTGTCCCTTGGCGAGGTCGGCTGCGTGGGCGGCGATCTTGTAGGTGATGACGCCGGTCTTCACGTCGTCACGGTTCGGCAGGCCCAGGTGCTCCTTGGGCGTGACGTAGCAGAGCATCGCCGTGCCCCACCAGGCGATCATCGCGGCACCGATGCCGGAGGTGATGTGGTCGTACGCCGGCGCGACGTCAGTGGTCAGCGGGCCGAGCGTATAGAACGGAGCTTCATCGCAGATCTCCTGCTGAAGGTCGATGTTCTCCTTGATCTTGTGCATCGGGACGTGGCCCGGGCCCTCGATCATGGTCTGTACGTTGAAACGCTTCGCGATCCGGTTGAGTTCCCCGAGCGTGCGCAGCTCCGCGAACTGCGCTTCGTCGTTGGCGTCCGCGATCGATCCGGGCCTGAGGCCGTCCCCGAGCGAGTACGTGACGTCGTACGCGGCGAGGATCTCGCTGAGCTCCTCGAAGTTCTCGTACAGGAACGACTCCTTGTGGTGCGCGAGGCACCAGGCGGCCATGATCGAGCCGCCGCGGGAGACGATGCCGGTCTTGCGGTTCGCGGTCAGCGGCACGTACGCCAGGCGCACGCCCGCGTGGACCGTCATGTAGTCCACGCCCTGCTCGGCCTGCTCGATGACCGTGTCCTTGTAGATCTCCCAGGTCAGCTCCTCGGCCCGGCCGTCGACCTTCTCCAACGCCTGGTAAAGCGGCACCGTGCCGATGGGGACGGGGGAGTTGCGCAGGACCCACTCCCGCGTCGTGTGGATGTTGCGGCCGGTGGACAGGTCCATGACCGTGTCGGCGCCCCAGCGGGTCGCCCAGGTCATCTTCTCGACCTCCTCCTCGATGGAGGACGTCACAGCCGAGTTGCCGATGTTGGCGTTGACCTTCACCAGGAATCGCTTACCGATGATCATCGGCTCGATCTCCGGGTGGTTGACGTTGGCCGGCAGCACGGCCCGGCCTGCGGCGATCTCGTCGCGCACGACCTCGGGCGCCACGTTCTCCCTGATGGCGACGTACTCCATCTCGGGCGTGATCTCTCCCCGGCGGGCGTACGCGAGCTGCGTGACCGCCTGCCCCTCCCTGCCACGGCGCGGCTGGCGCGGCCGGCCGGGGAAGACGGCGTCCAGGTTGCGGAGGCCGCCGCGGGGCGAGGTGTGCTTGATGCCGTCGTCCTCGGGACGGACGGGTCGGCCCGCGTACTCCTCGGTGTCGCCGCGGGTGATGATCCAGTTCTCGCGCAGCGGCGACAGGCCCCTGCGGACGTCGGTGTCGACGAGTGGATCGGTGTACGGGCCCGACGTGTCGTACAGCGTGACCGACTGGCCGTTGGTGAGGTGCACCTGACGGACCGGCACGCGCAGGTCGGGGCGGGTGCCCTCGATATACGCCTTGTGCCAGCCGATGGACTTCCCGGCCTCCTCGGACTTCTCGTCCTGAACGGAGGCAGGCGTGCGTGCGTCCTTGTTGGTCATCAGACCTACTCCCTACGCCGGCATTACCCGGTAACAGGTTCGGCGGTCGACGCAGCGGTTTCCGTCCGGCGACGTTTCGTGTGAAACATCACTCGAATCCGGCGATGTTTCATGTGAAACATCGCTGGGACGGAGGTCAGCGCCCTCTCAGCCCGGTGCTCCGAGCTCCCGCGTGTACAAAAGGTGCCTCCACGCTAGCGGCAATTCTGGCGCGGTGAACAGAGGGCCCCCCTCGTTCTTGCGATGATCGGTCGGTGACCACGACGCAGCGTCCCCCCTACCCACCGCCCGAGCCGCCCCGCGGATCCGGCGCCGGAAACGGCGACGGCCGTGGTGACGGCCATGATTTCGCCGCCGGAAGCGGGCCGATGCAGGCCGGGCCGCAGGGCCCCGGGCCCGGATATGGGCGTGACGGACGTGACCGTCGATTCGGCCCCTCGGACGGCGGTGAGTACGGACCGGGCTTCGGTGGCGGCCCAGGTGCCGGTTCTCCCGGTGGTCACGGTGCTCCCCCCGGCGGTCAGGGCCCCGGCCACGGCCCCGGTGGTGGGCCCCGTGGCGGCGACGGACATGGCCACGGTGCCGGTGACGGCAATGGCCATGGCCAAGGTGGAGGTGACGGGCGCGGTCGCGGTGACGGGAATAGTCATGGCGGAGGTGGCGGGCACGGGCGCGGTGGCGCTGACGGGAACGGCCGTGGCGGAGATGGCGGGCGCGGGCACGGGCCCGGTTCCGCCCCGGGCGGCGGCCACGGGCATTCGCACAGCCACGGTCCGGCCACGCCCGTCTCCATGCATCTGCGCAAGGTCATCGCGGCGGTCCTGATCCCGTTCGCCGCGGCGGTGCTGGTCGGTCTCGTCGTGCTGTGGCCGGGCGGCGCCCCGGCTCACGAGCGCACCGGCGTCGGCTTCGACCGGCAGACGCAGGACGCCACGGTCACCAAGGTGGTCGAGGTGAGCTGCAAGGAGGCCGGCGCTTCGGGCGTTCCGCCGACCGGCGACACCTCCACCGCTGAGGGTTCCTCCGCGGTGCAGCAGGAGGAGGGCACCTGCAAGCGGGCGACGATCCGGGTCGACAGCGGCGACGACAAGGGCCGTACGTTCACCGAGATCGTCCAGCCCGACCAGTCCCGGCAACTGCACGAGGGCCAGAAGGTCGTCGTCGCCTACGAGCCGTCGGCGCCGAAGGACCTGCAGTACTCGGTCACCGACGTCAACCGTCGGCTGCCCATGGCTCTGCTCGCCGGCATCTTCGCCGTCGCCGTCGTGGTCGTCGGGCGGCTGCGGGGTGTCATGGCACTGGTCGCGCTGGCCATAAGCTTCATGGTGCTGAACTTCTTCATCCTCCCCGCGATCCTGCAGGGTTCGAACCCGCTGGTCGTGGCAGTGGTGGGCGCGAGCGCCATCATGCTCATCGCCCTGTACCTCTGTCATGGTCCGTCCGCCCGAACATCCGTGGCGGTGCTGGGCACCCTCATCTCATTGCTGCTGATCGGCATTCTCGGCTCGGTGTTCATCGACTGGGCCGCGCTCACCGGCAACACCGACGACAACACCGGCCTGATCCACGGTCTCTACCCGACGATCGACATGAGCGGTCTGCTGCTCGCCGGCATCATCATCGGCTCGCTGGGTGTGCTCGACGACGTGACGGTCACCCAGACCTCGGCGGTCTGGGAGCTGCACGAGGCCAATCCGTCGATGGGGTGGCGCGGGCTCTACCGCGCGGGCATCCGGATCGGCCGCGACCACATCGCCTCGGTCGTCAACACGCTCGTCCTCGCCTACGCGGGTGCCGCGCTGCCGCTGCTGCTGCTGTTCTCGATCGCGCAGAGCAGTGTCGGGACGGTTGCCAACAGCGAGTTGGTCGCGGAGGAGATCGTGCGAACGCTGGTCGGTTCGATCGGCCTGGTCGCCTCGGTGCCGGTCACCACGGCCTTGGCGGCGCTGGTGGTCTCGGCCGACCGGCCCGGCACGGAGCCCGCCTTGGAGGCCTCCGCGGTCTCGGCGCGCGGGGGAAGGGGCCGGCGCCGCAAGCGCTGACGCCACTGCGCTGCGGACGCCTGCGAAGGTGCGGGCCTCCGGCGTCTGGTGCGGGCCTGGGCCCCCGGCGTCTGGTGCGGGCCGGACTCCCGGCCGGCGCCCCGGCCCTCGGCGCAGCGTCCTGTTCCTCGACGTGGCGCCCCGAGTCCTCGGCGTGGCGCCCCCTCGGCGTGGCGCCCCGGTCCTTGACGTGGCGCCCCGGCGTCCGGCCCGTCGCCCCCTCGAAGCGTCTCGGATCGACCACCTCGGACCGCGTGAAGATCGCCCGGTCATACGAAGATCGCAGGAAGAAGCGTTCCTGCACAGCTCGGCGGCACCCGGTGAAGCGTTACTCCACCGTGCCGCCGGGCCCATGTCTCAACCAGCGCCCTGCTCGGCGAGGATGCGGTCCAGGGCCTCGTCGAGGTGCGCGTCGAAGTCGGCGAGCGAGCCCTCCTGGCCCAGCGGCACCAGCTTGTCCGTACGGTCCAGGAAAGCGACGAGCGGTGCCGTCGACGACCGGAACAACGCCTGGTCGCTGCCCACCTGAAGCCGGATCAACACCTCGCCCAGCGCGTCGGGGTCGACGGGCGTGACCCGCACATCGCCCTCCCCGCACGGTCGGCCGACCCCGTCGATCAGCAACTCCCGCCCGAAAGCCCATGTCACCGGGGCATCACCGGGCAAGTGAAAAGTCAGCCGGACGGCATAGGGATCACTGGACTCATAGCGCAGCTCCACCGGAATGCGGAAGGAGAGCTCCTCGGACACGAGAAAGCTCATCATGACCTCTGCTTGTACGGACTCGCGCATCGATAACCCCGTCATTCGCCGTGACTGGCCGGGAACGAACCTCTGACACTTGGTGGAATCTTGCTGAACGTACACAGCAGATCACAAGGAGTGAGTTTTCACATACTGATAGAGAGCGCGAGCGAGCCGAGCGCCCGCCCGATCTCGGTCTGCAACTGACGGGCTGCGGGGAGCAGTCGGTCGGCCTGGTGTGCGGGCAGTGAGATGGCCATCGTCGCGGCCGTGGTGCCGAGGGTGAGCGGGATGGCGGCGCACACCGCACCCAGGGCGTACTCCTGACGCTCGGTCACGGGTTCCATCCGCCTGATCCGTTCCAGACGCCGGAGCAGACTGTGGTTGTCGCGCACCGTGTTCGGCGTGAGGGGCTGCACCGGGTAGCGGTCGAGGTGGTCCCGGCGTGCTTCCTCGTCCAGTTGGGACAGCAGGCACTGCCCGATGGCGTGCGCGTGCCCGGTCTCACGGAAGTCTGCCCACTCCTCGACCGCCGGGTTGCCCGGGGTGTCGGAGACGCACATGACCTCGATCTCGCCCTCGCGGTACACCGCGTAGTACACGGGCACACCCAGGACGTCCCGCCAGTGCGCGAGCGCGTCGACGACCGTGCTGCGACGTTTCTGCCGCGCCCCGCTGCTGCTCAGCCGCTCGGCCGCCTCGCCGAGGAAGAACAGGCCCTTGTCCCGGCGCAGATAGCCCTCGTGCACGAGCGTGCGCAGCAGGTGGTACGTCGTGGGCAGCGCCAACCCGGTCTCACGGGCCAGTTGTTTGGCTGGGGCCCCGTACTCGTGTACGGCGACGGTCTCCAGCAGGCGCATCGCGCGCTGCACGGAGCCGATGAGGGTCGGCGGAGGCGCCTGCGCGGAGGGGGGCGGTGGCCCGGGTGGCGCCGCCGAGCGCGGTTGCGCGGGGACGGTGTGGAGCTGGACGGGTGCGGTGTCAGCCGGGACCAAGGGTCTCTCCCGAAGCGCGAGGGGGCAGACCGTGCGGAGGAACACGGGTGGGGTGAATGCCGCTCGCGGGGGAAGTCCCCGCGTCGAGTTCCGGACTCTATTCGTCTGCCACCGCATGCAGACGGTCCGGACGGGAAACTTCCCTCGCCCGAGGGAACGGGTGATTCCAGGTGTTTCCCGCTACCCCCACCGGTTTCCCACCGGTCTCACCAGTCGCTGCGCGACGAGGAGCTCGAAGTGAACTTCCGTACGACGTAGATCAGTCCACCGACCAGGGCCACGAAGACCAGCACCTTGAAGAGCAGTCCGATGACGAAGCCGACCACACTGGCGATCAGCCCGCCGAACACGACCAGGGCGATGACCGGCACCGCGATCCACTTCACCCACCACGGCAGTCCCGTGAAGATCTCTCGCATCGCCCTCGTCCTTACCTTCCCACCCGTTCGAGTGCCGGGCCCTGTCGGTCCTTCTGGATCTCTGATGTCCTGCACTCGATGCTAGGTCCGGGCGGGGTCGAACGGGGGCCTCGCACCCCTTGTCCTCCCCTGACCGATCCCCTAGGGAACCCTGAGGCGGTCCGTCACCTCTCGGGCGGAGAGAAGACCACCAGCACCCTCAGGTCCTCGGTGATGTGGTGGAACTTGTGGGCGACACCCGCCGGCACGTAGATCACGCTGCCGCGCGCCACCTGGGTCGTCTCCAGGCCGACGGTGATCGCGGCACGGCCGCTCACAACGAAGTAGACCTCGTCCTGATTGTGCGGCTTCTGTGGATCCTGTTCGCCCGCGTCCAGGGCGTACAGACCGACCGACATGTTCTGCTCCCGCAGAAACTGCAGGTAGGCGCCCTCGTTGGCGGCGCGCTCCGCCTCCAGTTCATCCAGCCGGAATGCTTTCATCGCCTTATCCGCCCCTGCCTCTTGTGCCCGTGTCCGATCAGGTCTGCCACGATCAGACACATGATGAATTTCCTAGTCAAGACGATCGCCAACGCGGGTGCCCTTGCGGTCGCCGTCTGGCTGCTCGACAAGATCACTCTGACCGGTGACAGCACGGGCAAGGAGATCGGCACTCTGATCATCGTCGCGCTGCTCTTCGGCCTGGTGAACTTCCTGGTCAAGCCGCTGGTCAAGCTCCTCAGCCTGCCGCTTTTGATACTGACGCTCGGCCTGTTCACGCTGGTCGTCAACGCGCTGATGCTGCTTCTCACCTCGTGGCTGGCGGACAAGCTCGACCTGAGCTTCCATGTGGAGGGATTCTGGACGGCCGTCCTGGGCGGCCTGATCATCTCGGTCGTCTCCTGGGCGCTGCACGTCGTCCTGCCCGACGGGGACTGAGCAGACATGACGTACCGCGTCTGCTTCGTCTGCACGGGCAACATCTGCCGGTCCCCGATGGCCGAGATCGTCTTCCGCGCACGCGTGGCGGAGGCCGGTCTCGACGGGCTGGTGGAGGTCGACAGCGCCGGCACGGGCGGCTGGCACGAGGGCGACGGCGCCGACCCGCGCACGGTGGCCGTCCTGGAGGACAACGGCTACGCCGGCGGCCACACGGCCCGGCAGTTCCAGCCGTCCTGGTTCTCCCGCCTCGACCTGGTGATCGCCCTCGACTCCGGCCACCTCGGGGCGCTGCGCCGCCTCGCGCCGACGGAGCAGGACGCCCAGAAGGTACGGCTGCTCCGCTCGTACGATCCTGCCGCCGGCGACGACCTCGACGTACCGGACCCCTATTACGGGGGCATGGACGGCTTCGAGGAGTGCCTTGAGATGGTGGAGGCGGCGAGCACCGGTCTGCTCGCCGCCGTGCGCAAGGACGTGGAGGGACGGGCGGCATGAGCGATTCCGCGACGACGGATGACGCGGGCGGGGCGAAGGGCGACTCGGCCCGGGCGGCGGCCGCGACGGAGGAGACGAAGGACGCCGCGAGCCGGGTGACCAGTGCGGCGGGCCGGGTGACGGACGCCGTGGACGAGGTGCCGGGGACCGCCGACACGATGGCGAGTGCCGCGAACGAGGCGACAGGGTCCTTCGACGAGGTTACGGGCGCCGGGGACAAGGCGACGGGCGGCGTCGACGAGGTGACGGGCACTGCGGGACGGGCCACCGCGGGGGCCGGTGACGGCACACGCGCGGTGCGGGCCGGGCTGCCCGAGCCGGTCAAGTACGAGCCCACCCTGCCCGGCCCGGTGTTCGCCGCCCACTTCCACCTGCCGGGTGACCCGACCGGCCCCTACACCTACGGCCGGGACGAGAATCCGACCTGGACGCTGCTGGAGCGCGCTGTCGGCGAGCTGGAGGCACCCGGCCGGGGCGATGCCGAGACGCTCGTCTTCGCGTCGGGCATGGCCGCGATCTCGGCGGTGCTCTTCTCCCAGCTGCGCACCGGCGACGTGTGCGTCCTGCCCGACGACGGCTACCAGGCGCTGCCGCTGGTCCGCGCCCAGCTGGAGGCGTACGGCATCGAGGTGCGCACCGCGCCGACGGGCGGCGACGCCCAGCTCGACGTCCTCGACGGCGCGAGGCTGTTGTGGATCGAGACGCCGTCGAACCCCGGGCTCGACGTGTGCGACATCAGGCGGCTCGCCGAGGCGGCACACGCGCGTGGTTCCCTGGTGGCCGTCGACAACACCCTCGCGACGCCGCTCGGTCAGCGTCCGCTGGAGCTCGGTGCCGACTTCGCGGTGGCCAGCGGCACCAAGCAACTCACCGGCCACGGTGACGTCCTCCTGGGCTATGTCGTCGGCCGGGACGCCGAGGCCATGGCCGCCGTGCGCCGCTGGCGCAAGATCGTCGGGGCCATTCCAGGGCCCATGGAGGCCTGGCTGGCGCACCGTTCGATCGCGACGCTCCAGATGCGGGTCGACCGGCAGAGCGCGACGGCCCTGGCCATCGCCGAGGCGCTGCACGAACGGCCCGAGGTGGCCGGGCTGCGCTACCCGGGTCTCCCTGACGATCCCTCGCACGAGATCGCCGCGCGGCAGATGCGGCGCTTCGGCTGCGTGGTGTCGTTCACCCTCCCCACGCGCGCGCGTGCCGACCGCTTTCTCGACGCGCTGCGGCTCGTGGACGACGCGACGAGCTTCGGCGGGGTGCGGTCCACAGCCGAACGGCGGGGGCGCTGGGGTGGGGACGCGGTGCCTGAGGGCTTCATCCGCCTGTCGGTCGGTGCCGAGGACCCGGAGGACCTGGTGGCGGACGTGCTGCGTGCGCTGGACGCGTCGGCTGCCTGACCCTCCCCACGGACGGTCCGAGCCTCCCCCCTCGTGGCTCGGACCGTCCCCCGGTTCCGCGCGCAAGAACCGCGCGACCAAGGCTAGTTGACTCTCTGTCAGTGTCCAATCACGGTAGCGACAGAGACCTATCGACTTATTTATAGTTGAGCACGGCCGTGGGCGGGTAGCGGAGGCCGACGAGGGGAGTGTGCGGTGGATCTGGCCTTGCTGCGGACCTTCGTGACCGTGCACCGGGCCGGCTCCTTCACCCGCGCCGCCGCTCTGCTCGGTCTCTCCCAGCCCGCCGTCACCTCGCAGATACGCACGCTGGAGCGGCAGCTGGGCCGCCCCCTGTTCCTCCGGCAGGCCCGCGGCGTGACCCCGACGAGCATCGGCGACGAACTCGCACACAAGGCCGCGCCCCATCTCGACGCCTTGGTGGAGATCACCGAGACCGGCCTCGACGACGACTCCTCCTTACGGACGCTGCACCTCGCAGGTCCTCCGGAGTTCACCGCCGAACGAGCCCTGCCCGCCCTCACAGAGCTGACCGGTGAGGACGGTCAGGGCTTCGCCTTGCGCGCTTCCTTCGGGACGGCCGAGGAAACACTGGAAGGGCTTTCCGCCGGGCATCACGATCTGGCCATCAGCACGGCCCAGCCGCGGGGCCCCCTGCTCACGGCGACTGCGCTCTGCGACGAGGAGCACGTCCTGGTCGCCGCCCCGCGCTGGGCCGAGGAGATCGGGACCGGCCAACCGGACCGCAGGCCGGAACCGGCCCTGGAGAAGGTGCCCGTGGTGGAGGTGCACGAGTCGCTGCCCTTCGTCTCCCGCTACTGGGCCTCCGTCTTCGACTCGCACCCGGCCGCCCCGGGCACCGTGATCGTCCCCGACCTGCGTGCGGTCCTGGCCTGCGCGGCCGCCGGCGCCGGCCTGGCGGTGCTGCCCCGCTATCTGTGTGCGCCGGCGCTGGAGCGGGGCGATGTCGTCGCCCTGCATGAGCCGACGGTGCCGCCACTGCGGACGTACTTTCTGGTGGTCCGTACCGGGACGCTGGCGATGCCCCACATCGCCCGGGCCCACGAGTGGTTGCAGCGGGCTTCGGCCGACTGGTGCTGAGCCCCTTCCGGCCGGCCTTTGGGAGCTGCGTGACGTGGGTTTCGAGTGCGCCCTGGCGTGGGCACCCGGGGCGCCTTGACGCAGGTATCGGGGCGCTCGGGACCGTGCCTCACTCTGGGGGCTCGGCCGGTGACGTTTCGCGATGTTTCACGTGGAACCAGCCGGGCCACATTTCACTCATGACCGTCCGACCCGTGGTCAAGCGCACCGCCCGCGCCGTTCTGCTGGACGGTGCTGACCTGATCTTGATCAAGCGCACCAAGCCGGGTGTGGATCCCTACTGGCTCACTCCCGGTGGCGGGGTCGAGCCCAGCGACTCGACCGTCGTCGACGCCCTGCACCGCGAGGTGTACGAGGAACTCGGCGCCAAGATCAGTGATGTGGTGCCCTGCTTCGTGGACACCATGGAGCACATCGGGGAGGACGGCGGCGCTACCGGTGTGAAGGTGCAGCACTTCTTCGTATGCCGCCTGGAGTCCATGGACCCCTCCCTGCGCCATGGCCCGGAGGTGGACGAGCCGGTCGGCGAGTACGAGATCGTGCGCGTGCCCTTCACCCGTGTCGGTATCGCCTCGGTCCATCTCGTGCCGCTGTCGCTGCGCCACTACCTCGACGGCAACATCGAGGGAGTGCTCGCCATGCACGCGCCCGACCTGGGCTGAGACACCTGGTCAGCTTCCGGCCGCGACCAGTTCCTCGACGGAGTCGTGCCGTATGCGGTCCGACGGGATGCCGATGTCCCTCAGGGCGTTCATACCGCTGCGGATCATCCCGGGCGGCCCCGAGAGGTAGGCGTCGAACTCGTTCCACGGCCCGTAGGCGCGTATCGCGTCCGGCAGCTGCTGGTTCGCCTGCTGGTCGATGATCGCCCGGACCGAGAGCCAGGGGTGGCTCTGCTGGAGGCGGAGCATGGTGTCGATGTCGTACAGGTCGTGGTCCGTGCGGGCGCCGTAGAAGACCTCGACCGGCCGACGGTCCCCGTGCTCGGCGACATCCTCGACCAGGGCCTTGATGGGCGCTATGCCCGTGCCGCCACCCAGGCAGAGCAGACCGCTGTCGGTGGTGTGGTCCACGGTCATGGAACCGGCGGGCGGGCCGAGCCGGATGATGTCGCCGGGGCGTGCGCGGTGCACCAGGGCATTGGAGACCCAGCCCGCCGGAACGGCCTTCACATGGAACGACAGAAGACCGTCGGAGCGGGGCGCCGAGGCGAAGGAGTAGTGCCGCCATATCCGGGGCCACCAGGGCGTCTCCACGCTCGTGTACTGCCCGGCGAGGAAGGGGTACGGCTGGTCGGGCCGGACGGTGACGACCGCGACGTCCGGGGTTCTCAGGTCATGCGTGACGATCTCCGCGTACCACCAGGCCGGGGCGCGCAGTTCGTCCGCGGCCGCCGCGTCGATCATGACCTGGGAGATCGTGGTGTAGGCCCTGACCCAGGCCGCCTCCATCTCCGCGTTCCAGACCCCGGCGGCGTATTTGCTGAGCGCACCGATGAGGCACTCGCCGACGGCCGGGTAGTGCTCGGCCCGTGTTCCGTACTTCCGGTGCCCCCGGCCGAGATTCTGCAAGTAGTCGACGAGGACTTCCTTGTTGTCGATGTGCTCGGCGGCCGTGAGCAGCGCTCTGAGCAGCCGGTCCCGCTGGGTGTCCATCGCGGCCGGGAACAGTGACCGCAGGTCGGGGTGGCGGACGAAGAGCAGGGCGTAGAAGTACGACGTGACCTTGTCGGCGACCGGGGCTACCTCGGCCATGGCGCGGCGGATGAGCAGGGCGTCCGGGGAGCCCTCTTCGACCGGGGCGGTGGCTGCCTCTTCCGGGGACGGCATCGGAGCGTGCCGCTGGGCGGGGACATGCTGCTCGGCAGCGGCGGGTGGGGGCGCAGCCAGCGTGGAGGCGAAGGGCGCGGGGGTCAGCGCGGTCGGTGCGGGACCCGGCGATGAGGCGCCGGCGAGGCTGGAGGCTCCAGGGGAAGACGCGTGCTGCGCGGCGTGGGAGGCGGGCGCGTGAGGGGCGGGCGTCGATATCGGATCCGGGGCCTCACCCCCTTGCTCCGGCCCACCAGCGCTCACACTGCCGGACGAGGAGTCGGGCGGCGCGGATGTGCCGTCTGCCGACGCTGCCGGGACGGGTCCGGGCCTGCCCACCGGGCGTATCGCGGCCGGGCGGCGCCCTTCTGCCGTCCTGTCGGACGTCCTGGCGTCGCTGTCCGGCGCCGTCGCCGGGTCCTTGCGGGGTGTGAACCAGCCGCCCCCGCCGCCAGAAGTGCCGTTGTCGGCCGACGTGGTGGTCGGAGCGTCCATGGTGTGCCTCGCCTCGAGCATCTTTCGGTCGGTCTGCGCACTTCCCCAGTCGGAAGGTGCCTGCTTTCCCCCGTGGACGGTCTGCGTTCCCATCCTTGTCGCGGCCAATGCGGCCACATTCAACCCGTATTCCGGCCCCGTACGGACAAGTAAGGCGAGAGTGTGACATTGGCCGCAGTAACTCTCATCGAGCTTCTCACCCGCCTGGACGCTTCCGTCGCATAACCGGAAACGCGGGTCTTCGATCTCTCCGTCCCGTTAGGCTGCATTGCCCTGCACTCGGCCCTCACGGGGGCGTCCCGTCCCGGATGCGAACCGGAGTCGACCCTACCGGCCACCGCCGTGCACACAAGTCCCCCCTTCCCTCACCACGAATGCGGCCACCCCGCGAATCATCCAGTCGGTCAACTACGGTGCGATGGCGCTCCGTTCCCAGCACCGATCGGACACGCGGTGTTCTTACGTGTTTCACGTGAAACATCCAGCACCGGCCCACGCCGTGTACGGGTGGCGACAACTGGCCAAAAGCTCGTATGTCTCCACCGAAAGAGGTGGACGCCAGGGGCCCGCGTCGGACAGCCTGACCTGCGTGCCGACTCCTTCCCTTGCCTCCCTGCCCATCCGTCGTCTGACGCTCCGCGATCAAGCCGCGTGCGCCGACTTGTCCGAGGACCGGGGGTGGCCACGGGAGGAGCACAAGTGGGGCTTCCTCCTCACGGCCGGGAAGGGTTACGGCATCGACGACCCCGACGGCGGCCTGGTCAGCGCCTGCGTCGTCACCGAGTACGGACCGCAGAACCCCGCTCTCGCCGCGATCGGCATGGTCCTGGTCGCCGGACGGCATGCTCGGCAGGGTGTGGGACGCCGGCTGATGCACCACGTCATCTCGGCGATGGGCGCCACCCCCCTCACCCTGCATGCCACGCCGTACGGCCGCCCTCTCTATGAGGAACTCGGCTTCAAGGTCACCGGGCGGGCCGAGATGGTCCGCGGACACTTCACTCCCGGCGGGCCGGAGCCGAGAGTCGCCACGCGAGCCGCGACCGCCGAGGACCTCACCGCGATCCTCCGGCTCGACGAGCAGGTGTTCGGGACCGACCGCACTCACATCGTCACCCGCCTTCCCGCCTTCGCCGACCAGTTGCGCGTGGCCGAGGAGGGCGGGCGGATCATCGGGTACGCGGGTGCCTGGCCCAACATGGACACGCACGTGGTGGGGCCGCTCATCGCACGCGACACGTCGGTGGCGCAGGCGCTCATCGCCTCTCTTGCCGTTCGCACCGACCGTCCGTTGCGCACGGACATCGATGTGCGGCATGAAGAGCTCCTCGCGTGGGTGAAGGAGCGCGGCCTGGAATCCATCGCCTTCAACTCGGTGATGTCGTACGGGATCACCGAGTTGCCCGGAGACTGGAGCCGGCGGTTCGCGCCGGTCACAGTCGCGGCGGGCTGAAGAGCCTCGATACGACGATGTGGGCTCCCCGGAAGTCGGCGAGCCCGCATCGTTGTACTGAAGGGGCCCGGTCAGGCAAGGGCCTCCAGAGCGGCCGTGGCGAAACCGTGGTCCTGCTCCGGTGCGCCGCCGCCGACGCCGATCGCGCCGATCAGACGGCCGTCGCGGTGCACCGGAACGCCGCCGGCGATGAACAGCAGCGGCCGGTCGAGCGCGGTCGGCAGCGTGTGGAAGAGCCCCCCGGGCTGCACCGCGTCGACCAGGTCGGCGGTGGGCGCGTTCAGCTGGAGAGCCGTGAAGGCCTTGCGGGTGCTGGTCTCCCCGGAGATCAGCACGGCGCGGTCGTCCCGCCGGAAGGCGAGCAAGTGGCCGCCCGCATCCAGGACGGTGACGCTGATGGTGACGCCTGCGGCCTGGGCGGCACGCTGGGCCGCGGCGACGAGCGCGTCGGCGTCCTGGGTGGTGAGCGGGGCGACAGCGGTGGTGGTGTTCATGAGGGAGTTCTCCTGGACGGCGTGCTGGTGGTGCTGGGTCATGTGGTCGGTCGGAGTGGTCCGGCTGCTCAGTGGTGGATGGCGGTCCGTTGCTCGGCCGGTGCGCCGCCCGTGATGACGGTGCTGCGCTCACCGGCACGGCGATCCAGGGCGGCCGAGAGAAGGGCCAGGACCAGGGCTCCGGTTGCCAGAGCGGCACCGACCCAGTTGGGGGCGGTGTAGCCGAGGCCTGCTGCGATCACGAGGCCGCCGAGCCAGGCGGACAACGCGTTGCCGAGGTTGAAGGCGCCGATGTTCACGGCGGAAGCCAGGGTCGGGGCGCCGTGCGCCTGGTCCAGGACCCGCTTCTGGAGCGGCGGCACGGTGGCGAAGCCCAGGGCACCGATCAGCGCGATGGTGATGGCCGACAGCAGCTTGTCGTGGGCGGTGAGGGTGAACAGCGCCAGGACGACGGCCAGGGCCCCCAGGGAGACGTACAGCATGGGCATCAGGGCGCGGTCGGCGAACTTGCCGCCGACGAGGTTGCCGCCGACCATGCCGAGGCCGAAGAGGACCAGCAGCCAGGTGACGGAGCCGTCGGCGAAGCCTGCGACGTGGGTCATCATCGGCACGATGTAGGTGATGGCCGCGAAGACACCGCCGAAGCCGAGGACGGTCATGGCCATCGCGAGCAGCACCTGCACGTTCTTGAAGGCGGCCAGCTCGTGGCGCAGGCGCACGCCCTCCGCCTTGGGCATGTCGGGGACGAGCCGGGCGATGCCGGCCAGACCGACGACCCCGAGAGCGGCGACGATGCCGAAGGTCACCCGCCAGCCGACGGACTGACCGACGAGCGTGCCCAGCGGGACGCCGACCACGTTGGCGACGGTCAGACCGGTGAACATCATCGCGATGGCTCCGGCCTTCTTGTCCGGGGCGACGAGGTCGGCCGCGACGACCGACCCGATGCCGAAGAAGGCGCCGTGGGCCAGCGAGGCGATGATCCGGCCGATCAGCATGACGGAGAAGGCCGGGGCGAGTGCCGAGAGCAGGTTGCCGACGATGAACAGGCCCATGAGCAGCATCAGCATTCGCTTGCGGGAGATCTTGGTGCCGAGCACGGTCATCAACGGGGCGCCGAACATGACGCCGAGCGCGTAGCCGGTCACCAGGTACCCGGCGGTGGGGATGGAGACCCCGTAGTCGCCCGCGACCTCGGGCAGCAAGCCCATGATCACGAATTCCGTCGTTCCGATCCCGAAGGCCCCGATCGCGAGGGCCAGAAGCGCGAGAGGCATGGAGGGGTTACCTTCCCAGATGATTGCAGGAGCGCTTTGCGTGCGTTCACAATAGTTGCATACGCGGGCTATATGCAACCGCCGTCTATTGCGGACCTGCTCTATCCTGGGTGGCAGCCGCTCCGGGACGGAGGAAACGCCAATGACAGCGACGGACCCCGCGCTCACCGCTCTCGCCCAGAGCTGGTGCGCCCTCTCCCTGCTCCACGGGAGGATCGAGGCCCACATCGAGCGCGCCCTGCAGGCCGGGCACAACCTCAGCGCGCGCGAGTACTCCCTGCTGGACGTGCTCAGCCGACAGCACGACGGGGACGGCGGACATCTGCAGATGAAGCAGGTCGCCGACGCGGTCGTCCTCAGCCAGAGCGCCACCACACGCCTGGTCACCCGGCTGGAAGACCGCGGGCTCCTGGAGCGTTACCTGTGCCCCACGGACCGCCGGGGCATCTACACGAACGTCACCGAAGCGGGCCTCGAACTGCTGGAAGCGGCGCGGCCGACCAATGACGCCGCCCTGCGCGCAGCCCTCGACGAGGCGGCGAAGAACCCCGAACTGGCCCCGCTGGTCCGGGTCGTGGAGACCCTCAAGGCCCCGGTACCCGCCTAGCACACCCGCGCAGGACATACCGCGTGCGGCGTCTCCGCACCGGCCGGCTCTGCGTAGGGTGCGTCCATGGGAGATCTTGAGATACGTGCCGCCATCGCCGACGACGTCCCGGCGATCGTCGCCATGCTCGCGGACGACCCGCTGGGCGCACAGCGCGAGTCGCCGGACGACCTCGCCCCTTACCTGGCCGCGCTGGAGCGGCTCAGCGCCGACCCGAACCAGCGTGTGGTCGTGGCGGTACGGCAGGGCCGGGTCGTCGGCACGCTCCAGCTCACGATCATTCCCGGGCTCTCCCGCCGCGGTGCCACCAGGTCGATCATCGAAGGGGTGCGCATCCACGCGGACGAGCGCGGCAGCGGCCTGGGAACACAGCTCATCGAGTGGGCGATCCAAGCGTCCCGGGACCAGGGATGCCAGTTGGCCCAGCTGACCTCCGACAGGACCCGCACCGACGCCCACCGCTTCTACGAGCGGCTCGGGTTCACGGCCTCCCATACAGGCTTCAAGCTCCAGCTGTGACCGACATGACGGGGCGCTGTGTTTCACGTGAAACACAGCGCCCCGTCATGTCACCGCCTAGCCGATACCGCGCCATCCCCCGGGATCAATCCCGCCCGGCACAGGAACCCCCTCGTCGTACGGCTGACGCGTAAACACGAACGAGCCGAGGTCCAGGTGACTCACGGACCCGTCCGGCAGCCGTACGGCCTTCAGGACCTCACCGGCGTAGTAGCCCTCCAGCCCCGTCCAAGTGCCGTCGCCGTTCGAGCGGAACCGTGAGCGGCGCCCGGCACCGGACAGCGGCCCCAGTGAGACCAGTCCGTCGGCCGTCAGTCGCAGAGCGAAGGCGTGCGTCCCCCAGTACCACTGCCCCGTCAGCTCCAGCAGCGACGGGTCGAGATCAGCCAGCGGCTTCCACGGTGCCGGGATGCGCGGCTCTGCCTCGGCGACGATGCGAACCAGGTCGGCGGCGACCGGGAACAGCAGCGGCCCGGAAGTGGAGTTGGCCATGGCGACCGCCGCCACGTCGTCGTCGACGCTGATCATGAGGCACGCGAGAAACCCGGGCAGCGAGCCGGTGTGACCGACGAGGGACCGGCCGTTCCGTCGCCGGATCTCCATGCCCAGACAGTAGGCGTAACCGCTCGCCACGTCCGCCGCCTCGTGGGGCGCGGCCGGTGTCCTCATCTCCCGCAGGGACGCGGCGCTCAGCACCCGCTCGTCGCCCTGGACCAGGAAGACCGCGAACCGCGCCAAATCACCGGTCGTCGACCAGAGCTGACCGGCCGGCGCCATGCGCCCCAGATCCTCGATGGGCTCGGGAAGCATTGCATCGGCCCAGGGGTGTACGGCCCAGCCGCCCGCATGAGGCGCCTGAGGCAACACACTCGTGCGATGCAGCCCCAGAGGTTCGAGCACTTCACGCCGAAGGACCTCCTCCCAAGGGGCCCCGCAGAGCTTCTCGATGAGTGCGCCGAGCAGTGCGTATCCCGGGTTCGAGTAGTGGAACCGGCGGCCGGGCGGAGCCAGCAGGGGCCGCTCACCCAGAACGTCGGCGAGTTCGGGCCGCAGGGATCCAGGGCTCCGCTCCCACCACGGCCCGGGCGTCTCGGCCGCCAGCCCGCCTGTGTGCGCCAGGAGTTCGGCGACGGTCGCCTCCCCCACGCCAGTGCCCGGCAGATGCTTCTCGAGCGGATCCCCAAGATCCAGGGCACCCGCGTCGCGAAGCCGCAGCACGAGGACGGCCGTGAAGGTCTTGGTGATCGAGCCGATCCGGTACTGCACGTTCTCGTCCGGCGCGTGCCCTTCCACTGAAGTCCGGGCACCCGTCCACACCGTTGTCCCGTCCCGCACGACGGCCGCGACGAGCGACGGGGCTCGCCCTTCGGCCTGCGCGACGGCGATCCGGTGCAACAGAGCGCGACGGGTTCCGGGAAGCAGTTCTCCCTGAGATGTCGTCATGAGCCCAGTCCACCCGGCCGGGCATCCCCTCGTCGAGCACATTCAGGGCCGGGGCCTGTGAGATGGGTGTAGGGTCTCGCGACCGGTGGCCCAGGGCATCGCGCTGACCAGGCGCCTTCGGGCCTGTGCGGAGGGACGAGGCCGTGCTGACCTACGTGTACTGCATCACCAAGTACGACCACGCTGACCGCGACGAGCAGGGCCGCTACTCCGGTCCTGAGGGCACGGTCAGCGACCACGGCGAGGTCGAGACGGCCTATCTCCAGGCGGTCGCCGCATTCGCCGCGGACACCGGCATCGATCACCTGGCCGTACGTGAGCCGCAGGTTCCCTCCCTCGCGCACTTCGGGGTCGAGCCTGCGGTGGCCGGTTCCGGGCTGGAAGACCTCTTCCCGTCCGGCCTGGCCGGTTTCCACGACGGGGCACAGGTGCCCCTCGACAGCGCGCTGGAGCTGGTCCGGGTCATGCTGCGCGACAACGGCGCTTGGTGCCGACTGGAGGCGGAGGGCAGGTTCGCGGTCCACGTGGGGTGGGACCAGTATCTCTACATCAGCAGCAGCCGGCCGTGCGAGGAAGCGCTGGCCGTCACCCGCGAGCTCGGGCTGTTCCCAGAACGCCTGGACGCCTCCCCCTATGCCTTCGAAGCCGAGGAGGCAGAGCAGCAGTACATCCAGCGGTCGGCAGATGATGACTTCTGGGCCGACCTGCACCGGGCAGTCGTCGCCGGCCAGGCAGGAATCCTGGAAGAGACGTACCTCGAAGGTGCCTCACGGTGGCACCATCTCACCGGCGACACCCTCGGCCCGGTCCGCGCCGGGCTGGCCCCCCGGGCCCGGATCGCGGTCTGGCCACCCTTGTCCTCCGACATCGCCGCCGTCCTCGGAACCCTTCCCGCTGACGGCCTCGTCGAAGGGGTGTGGCAGGACGACGAGGGCCTCATCTGCAGCGCCATAGCCGACGAGGACGCGTTCCCGGAGCTGACGGCCCGGATGTCCCGTGCCCGTGCTGCCACAATCCTGTCCGTATATGCAGGTGAACGTGTGCCCCTGTGCACCGCAGTCATGACCGACGACGACGGAGTCCTGCGGGCCCGCTGGCGGACCGAGCCGACGCCGAATGACCGCGATGGGCACTCCGCCAGTCAGAAAGGAGGCGGATCAGGTCTGCGCCATGTCCACGAACCGTGAGTAGTGACCCTGGAAAGCGACCGTGATCGTCGCCGTCGGGCCGTTACGGTGCTTGCCCACGATGATGTCCGCCTCGCCCGCGCGCGGCGACTCCTTCTCGTACGCGTCCTCGCGGTGCAGGAGAATCACCATGTCGGCGTCTTGCTCGATGGAACCCGACTCACGCAGGTCGGACACCATCGGTTTCTTGTCCGTACGCTGCTCGGGACCACGGTTGAGCTGGGAGAGCGCGATCACGGGAACCTCCAGCTCCTTCGCCAGGAGCTTGAGGTTCCGGGACATGTCCGAGACCTCCTGCTGCCGGCTCTCGGAACGCTTGGAACCACCGGCCTGCATCAGCTGCAGATAGTCGATGATCACGAGCTTGATGTCGTTGCGCTGCTTCAGCCGACGGCACTTCGCGCGAATCTCCATCATCGACAGGTTCGGGGAGTCGTCGATGTAGAGCGGTGCGGACGACACCTCGGGCATCCGGCGCGCCAGGCGCGTCCAGTCGTCGTCCGTCATGGTGCCGGACCGCATGTGGTGCAGGGCCACGCGCGCCTCTGCGGACAGCAGACGCATCGCGATCTCGTTGCGCCCCATCTCCAGGGAGAAGATGACGCTAGGCAGGTTGTGCTTGATCGACGCGGCCCGGGCGAAGTCCAGGGCGAGCGTCGACTTACCCATGGCGGGACGGGCCGCGATGACGATCATCTGCCCCGGGTGCAGACCGTTGGTGAGGGAGTCGAGGTCGGTGAACCCGGTGGGTACGCCCGTCATTTCGCCGCTGCGCGAGCCGATCGCCTCGATCTCGTCGAGCGCGCCCTCCATGATGTCGCCGAGCGGCAGATAGTCCTCGCTGGTGCGCTGCTCGGTGACCGCGTAGACCTCTGCCTGGGCGCGGTTGACGATCTCGTCGACGTCGTCGTCGGCCGCGTATCCCATCTGTGTGATGCGGGTACCGGCCTCGACCAGCCGGCGCAGGACGGCCCGCTCGTGGACGATCTCCGCGTAGTACGCCGCGTTGGCCGCCGTGGGGACCGTCTGGACGAGGGTGTGCAGATATGAGGCCCCGCCGACCTTGTTGATCTCGCCGCGTTTGGTGAGCTCGGCCGCGATCGTGATGGGGTCCGCCGGCTCGCCCTTGGCGTAGACGTCGAGGACCGCCTGGTAGATCGTCTCGTGAGCCGGTTTGTAGAAGTCGTGGCCCTTCAGGATCTCGACGACGTCGGCGATGGCGTCCTTGGACAGGAGCATGCCGCCGAGGACGGACTGCTCGGCGTCGATGTCCTGTGGCGGTACCCGCTCGAAGGACGGGGCCGATCCGCCGTCCCATGCCCCGTTGTCCCGGCCGCGCTCGTGCTGTTCGTCGCGGCCGCGGGCTCCGTCACCACGGCGGCGGGAGGCGGGCAGACGATCACTGGGACCGCTGTCGGCCCACGGATCGTCCAAGGGCTCGGAAATGCTCACCGAGCCACCTCCTCCCGTCCGCCGAAGCAGACCTAGCCGTGCCCCTCTGTTCTACGGCACGGCACTGACAAATAAGAGGCCCAACTCCGGTTGGCACGCGCCGGTTTTGTGGCGTTTTGAAAACCGGCGGACGGAGCGGGCGCCGGACCACCGTAGGCCTGTCGGCACCGTCAGCCAATCTGGTTATCCACAGGCCATGTGGACGACGGCCCAGATGCTGTGGAGAACTCCGCGAAACCTGTGCACGACCCGGTGGACAGGCCTGTGAACAAGCAGCGACCCCCGCGAGAGGGACCATCCTGACCTGCACCTTTGTCGTCCACTGGCTGTGCAGAAGAAAAACTTTCCCAACCGGCCCAAGATCGCCTCGAACAGTGCGCAGCAGTGCGCACCCCAGGACGGAAAGTAAGGGTCACAAAAGCTTTGCATCTCTTACCTGTGGACGATTAGATTGGTGCGCATGACACAGGCCCCCGCGCGCCGCCGAACCGGCCGGAGACAGCACGACCGAGAGATCGTCGCGCTGGCCGTGCCGGCCTTCGGCGCCCTCGTCGCCGAGCCCCTCTTCCTCATGGCCGACACCGCCATCGTGGGCCACCTGGGCACCGCCCAGCTCGCCGGTCTCGGCATCGCGTCGGCCCTGCTCATGACCGCCGTAAGCGTCTTCGTCTTCCTCGCCTACGCCACGACGGCCGCGGTTGCGCGTCGCGTCGGAGCGGGAGACCTCCAGGCCGCAATCCGGCAAGGCATGGACGGTATCTGGCTGGCACTGCTCCTCGGCGCTGCCGTCGTCGCCGTCGCACTGCCGACCGCACCCCAACTCGTGGACGTCTTCGGCGCCTCGGACGCGGCAGCCCCCTACGCGATCACCTATCTGCGCATCTCCGTGCTCGGCATCCCGGCCATGCTCGTGGTCCTCGCCGCCACAGGTGTTCTGCGCGGCCTGCAGGACACCAGGACCCCGCTCTACGTCGCCATCGCCGGCTTCGTCGCCAACGGCGCACTCAACGCTGGGCTCGTCTACGGCGCCGATCTGGGGATCGCCGGTTCCGCGTGGGGCACCGTCATCGCCCAGTGCGGCATGGCCGCGGTCTATCTCGTGGTGGTTCTGCGAGGAGCACGCAAGCATGGCGCTTCGCTGCTCCCGGATGCCGCCGGTATCAGGGCCTCCGCTCAAGCCGGTGTGCCCCTGCTGGTGCGCACCCTCTCGCTGCGGGCGATCTTGATGATCGCTACGGCGGTCGCCGCTCGTCTCGGGGATGCCGACATCGCCGCCCACCAGATCATCCTCTCCCTGTGGAGCCTGCTGGCCTTCGCCCTCGACGCCATCGCCATCGCGGGGCAGGCCATCATCGGTCGCTACCTCGGAGCCGGGGACACCCAGGGCGCCCGGGACGCCTGCCGTCGCATGGTCGAGTGGGGTATCGCTGTCGGGATCGTTTTCGGCATTCTGGTGGTCATCGCCCGACCGGCGTTCTTGCCCCTGTTCACCAGCGACCCTGCAGTCAAGGATGTGGCGCTGCCCGCTCTGATCATCGTCGCGCTCTCCCAGCCCATCTCCGGCATCGTCTTCGTCCTGGACGGAGTCCTGATGGGTGCCGGCGACGGCCCTTACCTGGCCTGGGCGATGCTGATCACCCTGGCGGTCTTCACTCCGGTCGCTCTGCTGGTCCCGGTACTGGGCGGCGGGCTCACCGCCCTCTGGGCCACGATGACGCTGATGATGACTGTGCGAATGCTGACCTTGTGGCTTCGCACTCGCTCGGGCCGTTGGATCGTGACGGGCGCGACCCGCTGACCGTTTCACGTGAAACGCTGCCTGTTTCACGTGAAACACGGCGTGCTCCACAGAACGCGGTGTTTCACGTGAAACACGCGCACGCCGCTCGGAGAGCAAGAGACACGAATGGGGCCGCACCCCGCAGGGTGCGGCCCCATCGCTTACTGCTTCAGCACGCGCGGCACTCAGGCCGCGACGACCTCGATGTTCACCTTCGCGGCAACCTCGGGGTGCAGACGCACGGACGTCTCGTGAGCGCCCAGCGTCTTGATCGGCGAGCCGAGCTCGATGCGGCGCTTGTCGACCTCGGGACCACCGGAGGCCTTGATCGCGGAAGCGATGTCGGCCGGGGTGACGGAACCGAAGAGACGACCGGCGTCGCCGGAGCGAACGGCCAGACGGACCTTGACACCCTCGAGCTGGGCCTTCACAGAGTTGGCCTGCTCGATGGTCTGGATCTCGTGGATCTTGCGAGCCCGACGAATCTGCTCGACGTCCTTCTCGCCACCCTTCGTCCAGCGGATAGCGAACTTCCGCGGGATCAGGTAGTTGCGAGCGTAACCGTCCTTGACGTCGACGACGTCGCCCGCGGCACCGAGGCCGGAGACCTCGTGGGTGAGGATGATCTTCATGAGTCGGTCACCCTTCCCTTATCGCGCGGTGGAGGTGTAGGGCAGCAGCGCCATCTCACGGCTGTTCTTCACGGCCGTGGCGACGTCACGCTGGTGCTGCGTGCAGTTGCCGGTCACGCGGCGGGCACGGATCTTGCCGCGGTCGGAAATGAACTTCCGCAGCATGTTCGTGTCCTTGTAGTCCACGTACGTGACCTTGTCCTTGCAGAATGCGCAGACCTTCTTCTTCGGCTTGCGCACAGGCGGCTTAGCCATGGTGTTTCTCCTGTGTGATCAAGAAGTGTGAGTGCGAACCCGCCCCTAGAAGGGGGGCTCGTCCGAGTAGCCGCCGCCACTGCCGCTGCCGCCGGAGTTTCCACCCCAGCCGCCGCCACCGCCCTGGTTGCCACCGGCGGGAGCGCCGGTCGCCCACGGGTCGTCGGCGGGAGCGCCGCCGCCCTGCTGGCCACCGCCGGGGCCGCCGCCCCAGCTGCCGCCACCCTGGGCGCCGCCGCCACCGCCGCCGTAGCCGCCCTGGCCACCGCGGCCGGTGGTCTTGGTGACCTTGGCCGTGGCGTTGCGCAGGCTGGCGCCGACTTCCTCGACGTCCAGCTCGTAGACCGTGCGCTTGACACCCTCACGGTCCTCGTAGGACCGCTGCTTCAGCCGGCCCTGCACGATGACGCGCATGCCTCGCTGGAGCGACTCAGCGACGTTCTCCGCCGCCTGACGCCAGACCGAGCAGGTCAGGAAGAGGCTCTCGCCGTCCTTCCACTCGTTCGTCTGGCGGTCGAAGGTGCGGGGGGTGGACGCGACACGGAACTTCGCGACCGCCGCACCGGAGGGGGTGAAGCGCAGCTCGGGGTCGTCGACAAGATTGCCGACGACCGTGATGACGGTCTCGCCTGCCATGGGGGAACCTCTCGGCGGGTTTGCTCTGGCTGCTTGCTACTCGAATCCCGGGATCAGCTGAGCTGGGAAGCTCAGTGGGTCTCGGGGCGGAGGACCTTGGTCCGGAGGACCGACTCGTTCAGGTTCATCTGGCGGTCGAGCTCCTTGACGACCGCAGGCTCGGCCTGCAGGTCGATGACCGAGTAGATGCCCTCGGGCTTCTTCTTGATCTCGTACGCGAGACGACGACGGCCCCAGGTGTCGACCTTCTCGACCTTTCCGCCGCCGTCACGGACGACAGAAAGGAAGTTCTCGATCAACGGAGAGACAGCGCGCTCCTCGACCTCGGGGTCGAGGATGACCATCACCTCGTAGTGACGCATGTGGAACCCACCTCCTTTGGACTCAGCGGCCACGGTCGTTCCGTGGCAGGAGGGTTGTGATGCGTAGGCAACGGTATCGGCCACCACTGACAGTCAGGGGGTTCTGGCGAGAAGCCCCTGCCGTGACATGGGCAGACACCGGTGCGGACGGTACAGAGTACCCGCACAGCGGCTTGCGGTTGAAATCCGGCCGCCGGGGCAGCCAATCTGTACACATCGGGTGTGTATGGCGCTACGATGCGCCGCCTTTCGCAGGAGGTGCCCTATGGCACAGGCATTGCGACCCAACACCGCCGGCGGTCTCCTCGCCACGGACGGCAGACCCCACCCCCTCCAGGACGCCCTGCTCGCGGTGACCCTGGTCCTGGGCCTCTTGTCGTTCCTCACGGCGATCATCGACGAAGACCTGCATCTGCTCAGCTCCTGGGCCGGCCTGGCGGGCATCCTCACGGGTGCGTACGGCCAGTGGATCTCGGAGACGACCCGGGAGCGCTTCGGCCTGATCCTGGGCCTGGGCGCATCGGGGGTCGGGTTCTTCCTGGGCATGGCGCACGGCGGCCTCATCGGCTGACGCCAGGACACCTCCTCACCTGAACACCGGATCACGCCCCGGCCGGCCTCGGCCGGGGCGAAGGTCCCGTACGCCCAACCGGCGCGCTCCCAAGGCGCAGTAGGCTTCGCGCGAGAGCCGGAGCCCCTGTACCCATGGGGACACACCAGCCCGAGGAGCGCCCCGAAATGAGCCTGACCCTGAGGACCATCAGTCGCGAGCAGCATCTGGCCTACATCCAGAGCCTGCCGTCGGCGAGCCACATGCAGGTCCCGGCCTGGGCTGACGTCAAGGCGGAGTGGCGCTCCGAGAACCTCGGCTGGTTCGACGACCGCACCGGCGAGATGGTCGGTGCCGGCCTGGTCCTCTACCGGCAGCTTCCCAAGATCAAGCGCTACCTCGCCTACCTGCCCGAGGGCCCGGTCATCAACTGGTTCGCGCCGAATCTGCAGGAATGGCTCGAACCGATGCTGGCGCACCTCAAGCAGCAGGGCGCCTTCTCCGTGAAGATGGGCCCGCCGGTGATCATCCGGCGCTGGGAGGCCCCCTCCATCAAGCAGGGCATCCAGAACCCGGACGTCAAGCGCCTGCGTGACATCGAGGCCGACCACATCGAGCCGCGCGCCTTCGAGGTCGCCGACAAGCTGCGCCGCATGGGCTGGCAGCAGGGCGAGGACGGCGGCGCCGGCTTCGGAGACGTCCAGCCCCGCTACGTGTACCAGGTGCCGCTGGCGAACCGCTCCCTGGAAGAGGTCCACAAAAACTTCAACCAGCTGTGGCGCCGCAACATCAAGAAGGCCGAGAAGGCCGGCGTCGAGGTCGTCCAGGGCGGCTACCAGGACCTTGAGGAATGGCAGCGGCTGTACGAGATCACGGCCGTGCGCGACCACTTCCGGCCGCGCCCGCTGTCGTACTTCCAGCGCATGTGGACGGCCCTCAACACCGAGGACCCCAACCGCATGCGGCTGTACTTCGCCCGGCACAACGGCGTGAACCTGTCGGCCGCCACGATGCTGATCGTCGGCGGGCACGTCTGGTACTCCTACGGCGCCTCCGACAACATCGGCCGCGAGGTCCGGCCCTCGAACGCGATGCAGTGGCGGATGCTGCGCGACGCCTACGCGCTCGGCGCCACCGTCTACGACCTGCGCGGCATCTCCGACTCGCTGGACGAGACCGACCACCTCTTCGGCCTGATCCAGTTCAAGGTGGGTACCGGCGGCCAGGCGGCCGAATACCTCGGCGAGTGGGACTTCCCCCTGAACAAGCTGCTGCACAAGGCGCTCGACATCTACATGTCGCGCCGTTGATGTCCCTTTCAGTGCTTCTCTACCCCTGATACACGGCAACTGCCGATACACGGCACCGCGAGAAAGGTTCCAGGTCCGGCCATGGCGCTCACGCTCTACGTCGACACCGCGCGCTGGCGTGCGCACCACAAGCACGTGCAGGAGCAGTTCCCGGGCCTCGTGCCGGTCTGCAAGGGCAACGGCTACGGCTTCGGGCACGAGCGGCTGGCGGAGGAGGCCACGCGGCTGGGCTCGGACGTCCTCGCCGTCGGCACGACGTACGAGGCCGCCCGGATCAAGGACTGGTTCGGCGGGGACCTGCTGGTGCTGACGCCGTACCGGCGCGGCGAGGAGCCGGTACCGCTGCCGGACCGGGTCATCCGCTCCGTCTCGTCGATAGACGGTGTGTACGGCCTGGTCGGCGCCCGTGTGGTGATCGAGGTGATGTCCTCGATGAAGCGGCACGGCATCAGCGAGCAGGACCTGGCCCAGCTGCACGCCGCCATCGAGAACGTCCGTCTGGAAGGCTTCGCCATCCACCTGCCACTGGACCGCACCGACGGCTCGGACGCCGTCGAGGAGGTCATCGGCTGGATGGACCGGCTGCGTGCCGCCCGGCTGCCCCTGCACACCATGTTCGTCAGCCACCTCAAGGCCGAGGAACTCGCCCGGCTGCAGCAGCAGTTCCCGCAGACCCGCTTCCGGGCTCGCATCGGCACGCGGCTGTGGCTGGGGGACCATGACGCCACGGAGTACCGCGGAGCGGTCCTGGATGTCACGCGCGTGGCCAAGGGCGACCGTTTCGGCTACCGGCAGCAGAAGGCGGCCTCCGACGGCTTCCTGGTGGTCGTGGCGGGCGGTACGTCGCATGGAGTGGGCCTGGAGGCCCCGAAGGCGCTGCACGGCGTCATGCCGCGCGCCAAGGGTGTCGCCCGTGCCGGCCTCGCGACGGTGAACCGGAACCTTTCGCCGTTCGTCTGGGGCGGCAAGCAGCGCTGGTTCGCGGAGCCTCCGCACATGCAGGTGTCGATCCTGTTCGTGCCGGCGGACGCGCCCGAGCCGAAGGTCGGCGATGAGCTGGTGGCCCATCTGCGGCACACCACCACGCAGTTCGACCGGCTCATGGACCGCTGACCCTCCTGGGGCACCGACCCTCGCAGCGCAGCAAGAAGGCCGTACACGGCTTCCCGTGTACGGCCTTCGACGTGTCCCGGCTACGGCGTCTCGCGGCGTTCGCTCAGAGCGAACCTCCTGTAGGGCCCGGCCTGCCCCAGTCGACCGGCGGCCCGTCGAACTGGGCGGCCACATGCCGTCGGGGGCGAGCCGCCGGGCCGAGGACGAAGACGTCCTCGGCGCCGTCGAGCACCCCGCCCGAAGGATCGTCGTCACCGGACCGCCGCACCGGGTCCCGCTCCGGCATGAAGATGTCACGCACGACCGTGACGCACAGGTACAGCGTCCCCAACAGATGCAGGGCGATG
Source organism: Streptomyces qaidamensis (assembly GCF_001611795.1). Lineage (NCBI taxonomy): Bacteria > Bacillati > Actinomycetota > Actinomycetes > Kitasatosporales > Streptomycetaceae > Streptomyces > Streptomyces qaidamensis. The sequence goes on from NZ_CP015098.1 coordinate 4,517,760, forward strand.
GCCCAGTGGTATCCGTCGGTGGGCAGTCCCTTGTGCGCGTCTCCGCTGGTCGTGTACGCGAGGTACAGCCAGATCCCCAGGAAGTACGCCACCTCGCACGCCTGCCAGATCAGGTAGTCCCGCCACTTCGGCCGGGCGAGGGCGGCCAGCGGGACCAGCCACAGGACGTACTGCGGCGAGTAGACCTTGTTGGTGAGGATGAACGCCGCGACGATCAGGAACGCGAGCTGGGCGAACCGCGGGCGGCGTGGGGCGGTCAGTGCGAGCGCCGCGACAGCCGCACAGCATGCCAGCATCAGCAGGGTGGCCAGTGTGTTGACAGTGTCGGTGCTGAGCGGGTCGTCCGAGTTCTGGGCCATGATCAGCCAGAAGGAGCCGAAGTCGACGCCCCGTTCCTGGCTGAACGTATAGAACTTCGACCAGCCCTCGAACGCGAAGAGCATCACCGGCCCGTTCACGACAACCCAGGCGGCGGCCGCGCCGCCCAAGGCCGTCCCGAACGCGCGCCACCTGCCCGCGCGCCAGCACAGCACCATCAGCGGCCCGAGGAGCAGGAACGGGTAGAGCTTGGCGGCCGTGGCGAGCCCCAGCAGCACGCCGAAGGCGAGGGAGCGGCCACGTGACCACATCAGCATCGCCGCGGCCGTCAGAGCGACCGCGAGCAGGTCCCAGTTGATGGTCGCCGTCAGCGCGGCGGCGGGCGCCAGGGCAACCAGCAGGCCGTCCCAGGGGCGCCGGGCGTGGGTACGGGTCACGCAGACGGCGATGACCGACGCGCACACCATGAGCATTCCGGCGTTGACCATCCAGTACCACTGCTCCTGGTACTGGATGGTGCCGCTGCCGGGCGTGAGCCAGGAGGCGACCTCCATGAAGACACCGGTGAGCACCGGGTACTCCAGGTACTGCATGTCGCCGGGGAGCCTGTCGAAGTACGGCACGAGCCCGTCGGCGAAGCCGCGCCCCTGGTAGAGGTGCGGGATGTCCGAGTAGCAGGCGTGCGTGTACTGGGAGCTGGCGCCGAAGAACCAGGCGCCGTTGTAGCAGGGCGCCTTCTGGACCAGGCCGAGGGCGAACATGCCGATCGCCACCAACGCGATCACCCGCACGGGAGTCCACCAGGACGCCCCGAGCAGGGCTCGCCGCCCGAGCGGGCCGCCGATCAGCTCGCTGCCGGCCGCGGCGACCTCGTCCTCCTTGGTCGGCCGCACCGGGTCCGGCTCATGGACGCTCGCTTGCGTCGATTCTGCACTGGGCATGCCGCACATCCTGCCGTACGTGCCTAGGAAAACACCGAGGGCCGCCGTGCCCAAGTGGGACGGCGGCCCTTGTTTCACGTGAAACACCCTCGCGTTTCACGTGAAACACCCAAGCCGGGCGATCTGTCGACGGCGGCTATCCCTCGGGGCCTCCGAAGATGCCTCCGTTGCCGTTGCCTCTGGTGTTGCCGCCATCCAGGTTCGTATCGGTTGGCGTGGGCTCGGGGGAAGTCCCTCCGTCTGTGCCTCCGTTGCCTGTGCCGCCGTTCTGCGCGCCACCGTCGTCCTCACAACCGAAGAACCCGCAGGTGTCACTCGGCGACGGCGAGGGGGTCGAGCTCTCCGTGGGCGTGGGGCTCGGCGACTCGGTCACGGTCTCGCTGGGCTCCACGCTGGGCGTCGGAGTCGGTGACGGGGCGCCCACCCCGTCCTGGATCTCGCCGATCTTCTCGGGTTCTGGGAAGCCGAGGTCCGGCTTGCCCTTCAGCGCGGCCTTCATGTACTCGGTCCACACCAGCGTGGGGACGTCACCACCGTGGATGGACTTCTCACCGGCCGTGCCGTTCATGGAGAGCAGCTTGGCGCTCTTGGGGTCCTCGCGGAACATCGCGACCGAGGTCGACAGCTGCTGGGTGTAGCCGACGAACCAGGCCGACTTGTTCTCGTCGGTGGTACCGGTCTTGCCGGCCGCCGTACGGCCCAGGGGGAGCGCCTTCGTGCCTGTACCGTTCTGGATGACGTTCTCGAGAGTGTCCGTGACGTTGTTGGCCACGTTCTCGGGCATCGCCCGCGTGACCCTCGGCTTCTTGAAGCCGTCGATTTCCTGACCGTTGAACTTGACGCTGGTCACCGAGTACGGGGCGGCCTGCTTGCCCGCTGCCGCGAACGTCGCGTAAGCGTCGGCCATACGGATCGCACTGGGAGTCGACGTACCGAGCGCGAACGACGCGTTGAGCTCGGCGAAGCTGCCTTCCAGGATGCCGGCCTTCTCGGCCACGTCGGCCACGTTCTTCATCCCCACGTCCATGCCGAGCTGCACGAACGGCGTGTTCACGGACTGCTCCATCGCCTTGCGCAAGGAGATGTAGCCCCAGGGGTAGTCACTCTCGTTCTCCTGGAAGAACGGCGTGTTGTCCTTCTTCAGGACGTAGCTTCCGTCGTTCTTCCTGACCTTGAGATGGTCGTTGCCGTTGTACTTGCTCAGCGGCGAGACCCCGACTCCGTCGCTCTTGTAAGTGCCGTGCTCCATCGCCGCCGCGAGCACGAACGGCTTCCACGTCGAACCGACGGGGACACCCGAGGTGTCCGCGTTGTTGTTGAAGTGGCCGTTCTCGTACCCGGCGCCGCCGTAGAGCGCGACGATCGCGCCGTCGTTGGGCTTCACCGACGCCGCACCGAACTGGACGTGCTTGTCCAGCTCACGGTTCTTCGGGTCGAGCTTCTCCTTCTCGATCTTTTTGACGGCCTTCGCCAGCGCTTCGACGTTGGCCTTCTTGAAGGTCGTCTTGATCTGGTAGCCGCCCTGGTCGAACTGCTTCTCGGAGATGTTCGAGTGGCTCAGGACGTACTTCTTGGCCGTGTCCGCCAGGTACCCGATCTGGCCGGTCATGCCCTTGGACGCCTTGCGGCCCTGGAGCTTGGGGAAGTTCTTGATCGCGTCCTGGTACTGCTGGTCCGTGATCCTCTTGTCGTTGTGCATCTGCTCGAGGATCCAGCTCCAACGGGCCTTGGCGCGCTTGGTGTTGGCTTTCCTGGTCGCCGAGGTGTCGATACCCGCGTTGCCCGCCGGGTCGTAGTAGGTCGGGCCCTTGAGCAGAGCGGCGAGGAAGGCGCACTCGTTCGGCTCGAGGTCCTTCGCTTCCTTGCCGAAGTAGGTCTGGGCTGCAGCCTGGATGCCGTAGGCGCCACGGCCGTAGTACGAGGTGTTGAGGTAGCCCTGGAGGATCACCGGCTTGGAGACCTTGGTGCCCACCTTGATGGAGATGAACATCTCCTTGAACTTGCGGGAGACCGACTGCTCCTGGGTCAGGTAGGTGTTCTTGACGAACTGCTGGGTGATCGTCGAGCCGCCCTGCGTGTCACCACCGCGGGCCATGTTCGCCAGGGCGCGGGCGATACCCATGGGGTCGACACCGGAGTCCTTGTAGAAGGTCTTGTTCTCGGCCGAGATCACCGCCCACTGCATGGCCTTGGGGATCCGGTCGATCGTGACGTTCTGCCGGTTCTGCCCGCTGCCCGCCGCGACCATCTGGGTGCCGTCGGACCAGTAGTAGACGTTGTTCTGCGACAGGGCCGCCGCGTTCTCCTCGTTCGGGACGCCCACCATGGCGTAGCCGATGCCCGCCACAGCCACCAGGCTGCCGAAGAAGCCGATGCACAGCCCGGAGACGAGCTTCCAGGACGGCATCCAGCGCTGCCAGCCGTACTTGCCGGCGCGCGGATAGTCGATCAGCCGCTTCTTGTCGGGAACGGCGGCCACGCGTCCTCTGCCCCGGCCGGGCCCGTTCGGGCCGCCAGGGCCGGCACGCCTGCCACCTCGGGTCGGTTCGGCCGCTCTCCGGCGGCCTCCACCCGTACTTCTCTGCGCCGCACGCCGGGCCTCGGCACGGCCGCCGTACTGACGCTCCTCACCCCCCGAGTCGTAGGGGTCCGACCCATAGGAGTCGGACGGAGACCCGGTGGCGCCTCGCGGTGCCGCACGGCGGCCGGAGGCCGAGCCGGACTGGCCGCGTCGGGCCGCGGCACGTCCGCCTCCCTGCGGCTGCGGCGGTTTGCGACGGTGCTCGCTCATCGAACGACTACTCCTCGGGCAGGCGCACCCTTGCGCGCCTGGAAACGGCGGCTGGTTTCCGGTCCCCCCGAAGTACGGATGCGGTCGGCTCCGCATTCATCGGTCCCGTATGCACCCGTACTACACCGCAGACGACGACGCTCTCAGGCGTCACTCGGTTCCCGGTGATGTGCATGGCGCACAGACTACGCACCGCCAAAACCTGCCGAGCCCTGAAGTTCACCTCAAATCAGGCAACTCGCATCCGACGAATCGGTGATGTGACCCCGTTCACCCGACCCCCTCTTGTCGCATCCGGAAGGCCGTTCTATCGTCGTGATGTATCGAGCCGATACATCAGCTCGACACATCGGTCCGACACATCGGACTGATACATGCGCACCACGGCGAGAGGAGGCGACGATGAGCCGGCGTTCCGGGATCCTCGAGTTCGCCGTCCTCGGCCTGCTCCGCGAATCTCCGATGCACGGCTATGAGCTGCGCAAACGGCTCAACACATCACTGGGCGTGTTCCGTGCGTTCAGCTACGGGACGCTCTACCCCTGCCTCAAGACGCTGGTCGCCAACGGCTGGTTGATCGAGGAAACGGGGAACACCACCGAGGACGCCCTCGCCGCCCCCCTCGCCGGGCGCCGCGCCAAGATCGTCTACCGATTGACGGCGGAGGGCAAGGAGCACTTCGAGCAGCTGCTCTCGCAGACCGGGCCCGACGCGTACGAGGACGAAACCTTCGCAGCCCGTTTCGCCTTCTTCGGGCAAACCTCACGCGATGTCCGCATGCGCGTGCTGGAGGGCCGCCGCAGCCGGCTGGAGGAGCGGCTCGAGAAGATGAGCGCTTCCCTGGCCCGCACCCGGGAGCGCCTCGACGACTACACGCTCGAGCTCCAGCGCCACGGGATGGAGTCCGTGGAGCGCGAGGTGCGCTGGCTGAACGAGCTCATCGAGAGCGAGCGGGCGGGGCGGGACCTCAAGGGTCCGGCCACCGGGGAGCCCGCTTCGCGTGACACCACATCTGGAGCGTCGGGCGACCTGCCCCGGCCGGGGGACGCCCCCCGGCCGGATTCGCCCGACGACACCGCCACGTGAGAGCCCACTCAGGGCCTCACTCGTACACACAGGGAGCAACCGGAATGGGTTCGGTTCGCGTAGCCATCGTCGGTGTGGGCAACTGCGCCGCATCGCTGGTACAGGGAGTCGAGTACTACAAGGACGCCGACCCGGCGTCCAAGGTGCCGGGCCTGATGCACGTCCAGTTCGGCGACTACCACGTCAGCGACGTCGAGTTCGTCGCCGCGTTCGACGTGGACGCCAAGAAGGTCGGCCTCGACCTGGCGGACGCCATCGGCGCCTCCGAGAACAACACCATCAAGATCTGCGACGTACCCAGCACCGGTGTGACGGTCCAACGCGGCCACACCCTCGACGGCCTCGGCAAGTACTACCGCGAGACCATCGAGGAGTCCGCCGAGGAGCCGGTCGACGTCGTCCAGGTCCTCAAGGACCAGCAGGTCGACGTCCTCGTCTGCTACCTGCCCGTCGGCTCCGAGGACGCGGCGAAGTTCTACGCCCAGTGCGCCATCGACGCCAAGGTCGCCTTCGTCAACGCCCTTCCGGTCTTCATCGCCGGCACCAAGGAGTGGGCGGACAAGTTCACCGAGGCCGGCGTCCCGATCGTCGGCGACGACATCAAGTCCCAGGTGGGCGCCACCATCACGCACCGCGTGATGGCGAAGCTGTTCGAGGACCGGGGCGTCGTCCTGGACCGCACCATGCAGCTGAACGTCGGCGGCAACATGGACTTCAAGAACATGCTCGAGCGCGACCGCCTCGAGTCGAAGAAGATCTCCAAGACGCAGGCCGTCACCTCCCAGATCCGCGACCGCGAGCTGGGCGAGGGCAACGTCCACATCGGCCCGTCCGACTACGTCGCCTGGCTGGACGACCGCAAGTGGGCCTACGTCCGCCTCGAGGGCCGTGCGTTCGGTGACGTCCCGCTGAACCTGGAGTACAAGCTCGAGGTCTGGGACTCCCCGAACTCCGCCGGCGTCATCATCGACGCCCTGCGCGCCGCGAAGATCGCCAAGGACCGCGGCATCGGCGGTCCGATCCTCTCGGCGTCGAGCTACTTCATGAAGTCCCCGCCCGTGCAGTACTTCGACGACGAGGCCCGCGAGAACGTCGAGAAGTTCATCAAGGGTGAGGTCGAGCGCTGACGCGCCGCAACCAGTCGCTCCTGCCAGGGCTGTGAGGGTCCCCGGGTCGTACGACCCGGGGACCCTCCCCGTATGTGAGGCTGTGCCGCATGGCCGTCGTCCGTGACCTGCGCGTCCTCCTGCGCTTCCAGGGCTTCCGACGCCTGCTCGCCGTGCGTCTGCTATCCCAGGGTGCCGACGGTGTCTACCAGGTCGCGCTCGCCGCGTACGTGGTCTTCTCGCCGGAGAAACAGACCTCGGCGGCCGCGGTCGCCTCCGCGATGGCGGTGCTGCTGCTCCCGTACTCCCTCGTCGGCCCCTTCGCCGGTGTCCTGCTGGACCGCTGGCGGCGCCGCCAGGTCCTGCTGTTCGGCAGCCTGGTCCGCGCCCTCCTGGCCTCCGCGACGGCCCTGCTGATCCTCAGCCCGGCTCCGGACTGGCTCTTCTACGTCTCGGCTCTGTGCGTCACCGCGGTCAACCGCTTCGTCCTGTCGGGCCTGTCCGCCGCCCTGCCGCGCGTGGTCGACGCCGATCGCCTGGTCATCGCCAACTCCCTCTCCCCGACCGCCGGAACACTGGCGGCGACCGCCGGCGGCGGCCTCGCCTTCGCCGTGCGCCTGGTGGTGGCGGACTCGGACGCCGCCGTCGTGCTCGTGGGAGCGGGGCTGTATCTGTGCGCCGCCCTGGCATCGCTGAGCATGGCGCGAGAACTCCTCGGCCCCGACCGGCCCTTGGCGCGCGAGCGGATCGGGACGGCTCTCACGGACACGGCCCGCGACCTGGCGGCGGGCGTACGCCATCTGGCCGCCCCGCAGCGCCGGGAGGCCGCCTGGGCCCTCGTAGCGATGTCGCTGATGCGGTTCTGCTACGGCGCCCTGCTGGTCATGCTGCTGATGCTGTGCCGGTACGCCCTCACCTCGACCACGGACGACGGACTCACCCTGCTGGGCCTGGCATTGGGCTTCTCCGGCGCCGGGTTCTTCGCGGCGGCCGTGGTGACGCCCTGGACCGCGGGCCGGCTCGGGCCCGGCCGTTGGATCGTCGCGTGCGCCGGGGCCGCGGCGCTGCTGGAACCCGCTCTCGGGCTGCCGTTCGCCACCGCTCCGCTGCTGGCCGCGGCCTTCGTCCTGGGGCTGACCACTCAGGGCGCGAAGATCGCCACGGACACCATCGTCCAGTCCTCGGTCGAGGACGGCTTCCGTGGCCGGATCTTCTCGGTCTACGACGTTCTCTTCAACGTTTCCTTCGTCGGCGCGGCCGCCGTGGCCGCCCTGATGCTGCCGCCGGACGGCCGATCCGCACCGCTCGTGATCACGATCGCCGTTATCTACGCGGCAGTAGCTGTGACTATGGCCCGGTTTGGCCGCCAGTAGGTGTCGTCCCGGCTGGCGAGGCAGCCGCCGATGGCCATGCCCCGCCACGGCGATGACGATGACGATGTTCTTGATCGTCTTGAAGCTGAGCTTGCGGCCGGACGGCTGCGGGGGAACCGGAGCGCCCAGGGCAATCCATTCGCGCAGGGCTAGCCAGCGGCTGCGCCCCAGGCTCCGTTCCTGCCCCAGGGCGGTTACCCCCAGCAGCCCGGGCAGCCCGGCTTCCCGCCCCAGGGGGGCCGGTCCGTATACGCCAACACGGCCGCTGTCGGCGACTGCATGCACCGCGGCAGCACCAGCGACAACACCCCGGACCTCGAAGTCGTCAAGTGCGACGATGCCAAGGCCCAGTTCAAGGTGCTGGCCAAGATCGAGGGCTCGTACCTACAAGAAGTAGGCACACACGACGAGGGGCGGTGTTTCACGTGAAACACCGCCCTCAGGTCTGTCTCCAGCGGAGCGCCTGTCTCCAGCGGGGTCATGTTTCACGTGAAACATGACCCCGTTGCACAGCCTCAGCTCTCCTGCCCGGCCCACCACTCCTTGAGCGCGGCCACCGCAGCGTCCTGCTCCATCGGCCCGTTCTCCAGGCGCAGCTCCAGCATGTGCTGGTAGGCACGGCCGATGACCGGGCCGGGGCCGACACCGAGGGTCTCCATGATCTGGTTGCCGTCGAGGTCCGGGCGGATCGAGTCCAGCTCCTCTTGCTCCTCCAGCTTGGCGATCCGCTCCTCCAGCCCGTCGTACGCACGCGACAGAGCCGCCGCCTTGCGCTTGTTACGGGTGGTGCAGTCCGAGCGGGTGAGCTTGTGGAGGCGGTCGAGGAGCGGGCCGGCATCACGGACGTAACGACGGACCGCCGAGTCCGTCCACTCACCCGTGCCATAGCCGTGGAAGCGCAGGTGGAGTTCGACCAGCCGTGAGACGTCCTTCACCAACTCGTTGGAGTACTTCAGGGCCGTCATGCGCTTCTTGGTCATCTTCGCCCCGACCACCTCATGGTGGTGGAACGAGACCCGACCGTCCTTCTCAAAGCGGCGCGTGCGCGGCTTGCCGATGTCGTGCAGGAGGGCAGCCAGGCGGAGGGTGAGGTCGGGACCCTCCTCCTCCAGCGCCATCGCCTGCTCCAGAACGATCAGCGAGTGGTCGTAGACGTCCTTGTGACGGTGGTGCTCGTCACGCTCCAGACGCAGGGCCGGCAGCTCGGGCATCACGCGTTCGGCGAGGCCTGTCTCGACGAGCAGCGTCAGCCCCTTGCGTGGCCGCTGGGAGAGGATCAGCTTGTTCAGCTCGTCCCGCACCCGCTCGGCCGAGACGATCTCGATACGTCCGGCCATCTCCGTCATCGCCGTGATGACCTCGGGGGCGACCTCGAAGTCGAGCTGAGCCGCGAAGCGCGCGGCCCTCATCATCCGCAGCGGGTCGTCGGAGAACGATTCCTCCGGGGTGCCGGGTGTACGCAGCACACGGGCCGCGAGATCCTCGAGCCCGCCGTGCGGGTCGACGAACTCCTTCTCCGGCAGCGCCACCGCCATGGCGTTCACCGTGAAGTCACGGCGGACGAGGTCCTCCTCGATGGAGTCGCCGTACGACACCTCGGGCTTGCGCGAGGTGCGGTCGTAGGCCTCCGAGCGGTAGGTGGTCACCTCAATCTGGTAGCCGCCCTTGTGGGCCCCCACCGTGCCGAACGCGATTCCTACCTCCCAGACGGAGTCCGCCCACGGACGCACGATCCTGAGGACGTCCTCGGGACGGGCATCCGTCGTGAAGTCCAGGTCATTGCCGAGCCGGCCCAGCAGCGCGTCCCGTACCGAGCCGCCGACGAGGGCGAGTGAGAACCCGGCCTCCTGAAAGCGGCGGGCGAGGTCGTCGGCGACAGGAGCGACCCGCAGCAGTTCACTCACGGCGCGGTGCTGCACCTGGCTCAGGGCACTGGACGTTTCTTCGTTGGCGTTCGGCACAACAGAAGAGGGTACGTGGCTCGGGCCAACGCGGGCTCCTCCTATTCCGCATGCACCAGCATGGGGATACGTCCGTTATAGGCTCACAAGCCAAGCTCCAGGGCTGTAACGAACCCAACCCCTCCACAGGGGTGCATACCGGACAGCGCGGTGTCGGCCCCCGCGATCTTGTGGAGCGGACCGCGGCACTTCCCCTCGGCGCACATCGTTACCATGCGTGGACGCACATTCCGACGACCACTGACGACGACGAGGGACGGACGAGCGCGTGGCCGAGGCGGCAGACTTCCAGGGGACCAGTGCCTCACCTGCCCGCCGCTGGCTGCGGCGCACCGGGGCTCTGCTCGCCGGCGCGCCCCTGCTGGCCGGTCTCCTCCAGTTGCCCGCCGCGACCCCGGCGGACGCCGCCGGGGAGGAGTCCTCGCAGGTTGCTTCCAGCGCGGGCTCGGTGTCGGTCGCGGTCGACTCGCTCAGCCCCAGCGCCCCCTCCGAGGGGGACACGGTCACCGTGTCGGGCACGGTGACCAACAACGGGAAGCAGACGGTCACCGGCGCCCACGTCGACCTACAGGTGGGGCCCCCTCTCGAAACCCGCTCGGCGATCGACACCCTCGCCAAGAGGAGCGACGACCTTCAGGGACCCGTCGGCGAAAAGGTCGGCGGCAAGTACACCGAGAAGTTCCCTGCGCTCACCCCCGGCGTCGCCGAACCCTTCAGCATCTCGGTGCCGGCCGACAAGCTCGACCTCGGAGACAACGGCGTCTATCAGCTGGCCGTCGCGCTCTCCGGGAAGACCTCCACGCAGCCCTGGGAGCAGGTTCTCGGCATCCAGCGCACGTTCCTGCCGTGGCAGCCGGAGGAGGCGAGCACCAGGACGAAGACCACCTTCCTGTGGCCGCTGATCTCCAGCGCCCACATGGCGGCCGAGACGGGGTCGAACGAGCAGCAGACGCCGGTCTTCCGTGACGACGAGCTCGCCGAGGAGATCGCCCCCGGCGGCCGTCTCGACCAGATGGTGTCGCTGGGCAAGGGCCTCGATGTCACGTGGGTGGTCGACCCGGATCTGCTGGCGTCGGTCGACGCGATGACGGGGAGCTACCAGGTCCGCAGCGCGGACGGCAGCACCACCCCCGGCAAGAACCAGGAGGTCGCCAAGCACTGGCTGGCCGAGCTCCAGCAGGCTGTCACGGGCGAAGAGGTGGCCGCCCTGCCTTTCGGCGACCCCGACCTGGCCTCCCTCGCCCACAACGGCACGAGCGTCACCGGCTCGCTGAACCACCTCAAGGAGGCCACCGACGCCGCCGACGAGACGGTGGACACGATCCTCCACGTGAAACCGTCCACGGACTTCGTCTGGCCGGTGGACGGCGCCGTCGACCCCTCGATCGTGAAGGTCGCCACATCCGCGGGCGCCGACAAGGTCATCACCCGCAGCGACAGCCTCCAGGACAACCTGTCGTACACGCCCTCCGCGGCCCGGCCCATCGGCGGCGGCACCACGGCGGTCGTCGCGGACTCCCGGATGTCCACGGCGTTCCGGGGCGACCTCACCAAGGCCTCCGCCTACACACTCGCCGTGCAGCGTTTCCTGGCTCAGAGCCTCACGCTCGGCCTGCAGACCGGCAAGCAGCGCAGCGTCGTCGTGGCCCCGCAGCGCATGCCGTCCGTGAGCCAGGCGCAGGCCATGGCCGAGGCGCTGGCGGCCCTCCAGGGCGGTAACTGGTCCGAGTCGCAGGACCTCACGGCCGCCGCCAAAGCCAAGCCGGACCCTGCTGCCAACACGAAGGTGCCGCCGGCCGCCGCGTATCCCTCCTCGCTGCGCAAGCAGGAGCTTCCTCGGGCGGCCTTCGAGCAGATCGCCAGGACCCAGAGCAAGCTCGACAAGTTCAAGGTGATCCTCACCCGCCAATCCCGGGTGGTGACCCCCTTCGGGCGGGCCATGAACCGCGAGATGTCCACGTCGTGGCGCGGCCAGGGCGTCGCTGCGGTCGGATACCGCGATGGCATCGAGTCGTACCTCAACGGGCTCATCGACGGCGTCAAGCTGATCCAGAAGTCCGAGACCAAGCTCTCCGGCCGCAGCGCCATGATCCCCGTGACCGTCCAGAACAACCTCGTCCAAGGCGTCGAGAACCTGACCTTGCGGCTCACATCGACGAATCCCACGCGACTCAAGATCGGCGGAGACCGCTACGAGGAGCAGCCCGTCACCGTCAACGGCGGCCACGCCCAGTCGGTGAAGTTCACCACGTCGGCCAACGCCAACGGCCAGGCGAAAGTCGTCGCCCAGCTGTACACGGAGGACGGCCAGAAGTACGGCGCCCCGGTCGACTTCGACGTGAGGGTCACCGAGGTCACCCCCACGGTGATGCTGGTCATCGGCGGTGGCGTCCTGCTCCTGGTCCTCGCGGGCTTCCGGATGTACACGCAGCGCAAGCGCGCCGCCGCCCGTGAAGCCGCCGAGGACGACACGGCCGAGGCGGGCGACGAGACCGACGGCCCGCAGAGCCAGGTCGACGAAGCGCAGAACCCGGAGACCTCCGGCGCACGTCCTGAGCAGGAGACCGTGGCCGGCTCCCGGGCGGACGGCCCGGAGCAGCCGAGTGACCCGGCCCCGGACACCGCAGCGGAAAGCGCCGACCCGTCCGGCACGGGTGAGAGAGTGGACCGTTGAGAAATCGTGGCCGGTGGGCCCGGGACGATGAGGTGGGGTAACCATGAACGCGCCGTACGACGGTGACCGCGGCCATGCCGCGGGCAGCCCGGGCCACCCCGATGCGGGCGGGTCCGAGGGTTCACCGCCCGAGCACGGCCAGGTGCCGCCGCAGCCGCCCGCGGACATGTACCTCCAGGACGTCTACGGCCAGGACCCCTACCAGGCCCAGGACCTCTCCGCCCAAGACCCCGTCGGCGAGGCGCTGTACGACCGCGCCGCGCACCCGCCGCCCGCTCCCGGCACGTACCAGCCGCAGCAGCAGCTGTACGGCCAGCCGCCGCAGTCGCCGTACGCGCCCGACCCGCAGGTGTGGGCGCAGACGCCCGCACCGGAGCCGGAGGGCGCCACGCGGCATCTGCCGTACGGCGACGACCCCCGCACCACCCAGTTCGTGGGAGTGGACGACCTCGTCTCCCAGGCGGGTGAGCCGCGCCAGGAGCCGGACGCGTTCGCACATCTCTTCCGGGACCAGCAGCAGAGCAGCGGCCACCCGTCCTACGAGTCGACGTCGGTCCCCGGCCCCTCCCCGGCCCCGGGGCAGACGGCACAGGGCCCGTACACACCGCAGGACCAGTACACGACGCCCGGCCGGGCCGCGGCGACAGTGCCGCCCCTCGTGGACGGGACGCCGGCCCCTGAGCCCGCCGCCTCGTCCGCTCCTAAGAAGGGCGGACGCGCCGCGGGCCTGATGAAGTCCAGCGCCGTGATGGCGGCGGGCACGATGGTCTCCCGCCTCACCGGCTTCATCCGCTCCGCGCTGATCGTGTCGGCGCTGGGTGTCGGCCTCCTCGGCGACACCTTCCAGGTCGCCTACCAGCTGCCGACGATGATCTACATCCTCACCGTCGGCGGTGGTCTCAACTCCGTCTTCGTGCCGCAGCTCGTGCGCGCCATGAAGGAGGACGACGACGGCGGCGAGGCCTACGCCAACCGCCTGCTCACCCTGGTCATCGTGACGCTCGGCGCACTCACCGCTCTCTCGGTCCTCGGCGCGCCGCTCCTGATCCGCATGCTGTCCGCCCCGGTGGCCAGCGACCCGGCCGCGAACCAGGTCGCCGTCACCTTCGCCCAGTACTTCCTGCCCACGATCTTCTTCATGGGCATCCACGTGGTGATGGGCCAGATCCTCAACGCCCGTGGCAAGTTCGGCGCGATGATGTGGACCCCGGTCCTGAACAACATCGTCATCATCGTGACGCTGGGCATGTTCATCTACGTCTACGGCACCGCGGCCAGCTCCGGGATGAAGGCCACGACCATCCCGCCGGAGGGCCAGCGCCTGCTCGGCATCGGCGTCCTGCTCGGCCTCGTGGTCCAGGCGCTGGCGATGATCCCCTACCTGCGCGAGACCGGTTTCCGGCTGCGGCTGCGCTTCGACTGGAAGGGCCAGGGCCTCGGCAAGGCCGTCACGCTGGCCAAGTGGACGGTCCTGTTCGTCCTCGCCAACCAGGCGGGCGCCATGATCGTCATCCAGCTGTCCACCGCCGCGGGCAAAGCCTCTCCGGTCGACGGCACCGGCTTCGCCGCCTACGCCAACGCGCAACTGATCTGGGGCCTGCCGCAGGCCATCATCACGGTTTCCCTCATGGCCGCCCTGCTGCCGCGCCTGTCACGCTCGGCGGCCGAGGGCGACGGGGGAGCCGTCCGCGACGACATCTCCCAGGGCCTGCGCACCACGGCGGTCGCGATCGTGCCGATCGCGTTCGGGTTCCTCTCCCTCGGCATCCCGATGTGCACGCTGATGTTCGGCTCCTCCGGCACCAGCGAGGCCACCAACATGGGCTTCATGCTGATGGCGTTCGGACTCGGCCTGATCCCGTACTCGGTGCAGTACGTGGTCCTGCGTGCCTTCTACGCCTATGAGGACACCCGAACTCCCTTCTACAACACGGTCATCGTGGCCGCGGTCAACGCGGGCGCCTCGGCGACCTGCTACTTCGTCATCCCGTCCCGCTGGGCCGTGGTCGGCATGGCCGCCTCGTACGGCCTGGCCTACGCGATCGGCGTCGGCGTCGCATGGCGCCGGCTGCGCAAGCGCCTCGGCGGGGACCTCGACGGCGCCCGCGTCCTGCGGACTTACGCCCGGCTGTGCATCGCGTCGGTCCCGGCCGCCCTGCTCAGCGGCGCGGCCTGTTACGGCATCGGACATTCGCTCGGCCAAGGTCCCGCGGGTTCGCTCGCCGCGGTCCTGGCAGGCGGCGTCGTACTGCTCGGAATCTTCTTCGTCGCTGCCCGCCGCATGCGCATCGAGGAACTCAACTCGCTGGTCGGCATGGTCCGCGGACGCCTGGGACGTTGAGTCGGGGGGTAGGCGCACAACCATCGTCAGCCACCGCGTGTCGTGCATAGCGGCGGACTGTGGGCACAATTGGTTTCGGCTTCGGACGGCGCGCAATGGATGCCGGCCGGCGCGCAATGGATGGGGAGGCAGGAACGACGGTGGCGGAACGGAGTACGGCTGCCGTCGACGTGGCAGACAACAGCGACGACACGTCGCTGACCGCACAGGCGGACCAGTCCACGGCCGACGGGGTGGCCAAGAACCGGGAGCGGGACACGGACAGCGACGAGGTACAGGAGAGCACCCGGACCGACGGTGCCGGAACGACCTCGCCGCCCGAACTGCACAGTGGTCACAAACTCGCCAGACGCTACCGCCTCGAGGAGTGCGTCACCCGTCTGGACGGTTTCAGCAGTTGGCGTGCCGTGGACGAGAAGCTCCGCCGTGCCGTCGGCGTGCACATCCTGCCCGCCGACCACTCGCGAGCCCGCTCCGTCCTGGCGGCCGCCCGCTCCTCCGCCCTCCTGGGTGACCCTCGCTTCGTCCAGGTGCTGGACGCGGTGGAGGAGAACGAAGTCGTCTACGTCGTCCACGAGTGGCTGCCCGACGCGACGGAACTGACCACACTCCTCGCCTCCGGGCCCCTGGAGCCCTACGACGCCTACCAGATGGTCAGTCAGGTCTCCTCCGCCATGGCCGCAGCCCATCGTGAGGGCCTCGCCCATCTGCGGCTGAACCCCAACGCCGTACTGCGCGCCTCGACCGGTCAGTGGCGCATCCGCGGCCTCGCCGTGAACGCCGCCCTGCGAGGCGTCGCGTCCGACACCCCGCAGCGCACCGACACCGAGGCCATCGGTGCCTTGCTGTACGCGGCGCTCACGCAGCGCTGGCCGTACGAGAGCGACGCATACGGCCTGTCGGGCCTGCCGAAGGACATCGGCCTGATCGCGCCCGACCAGGTGCGGGCCGGGGTGCACCGCGGTCTGTCCGAGCTCTCGATGCGCGCGCTCGCCAACGACGGTGCCACCGCCTCCCGGCACGAGTCGCCGTGCACCACGCCTGAGGAGTTGGTGAAGGCGATCGGCGAGATGCCCCGCATCCGCCCGCCGGAGCCGGCGTTCACCGCCCCGCCCGAGTACCAGCGCACGACGTATCAGCAGGGCACCTACGGCCGTCAGGGCCCGCGCCCCGGCGTCACCCAGCCGATCACGACCCCGCCGCCCCCGCTCCAGAGCCGCACGGGCAAGGCCCTGAAGTGGGCCGTCTCCGCACTTCTGATCGCCGCTCTGGGTCTCGGCAGCTGGCAGCTCGCGGACGCGCTGATGGACCAGGGCGGCAAGAACGAGGACCCGGGCCAGACGCAGACGAACGACGGGGACGGCGGCAACAAGCCGGTCGCACCGCTGAAGCAGATCCCGATCGACAGCGTACGGGAGTTCACCCCGGGCGGTTCCGGCATACAGGAGGACGAGGTCCAGCTAGCCGTCGACGGCCAGGCGGACACCGCCTGGATCACGCCGGAGTACCGGGGGTACCCCAACTTCGGAAATCTGCCGCAGCGCAAGGACGGCAGCGGGCTGATCCTGGACCTCGGCAAAAGCACAGACGTGTCCCGTCTCGATATTTCCATGTACCGAAGCGGGCAGACAGCACAGATTCTCGCCGCCGATGCCGATACTTCCGATCCGTCATCTCTAAGTGATTTCCCCCACGAACTGACCGAATTGTCGACCGTGGGTTCCGATCTCAAGGTCACGCTGAAGAAGCCGGTCAAGACGCGTTACATCCTCATCCACATCACGAAACTTCCGGTCGACGGCTCCGCGGACCGCTTCCGAGGAGGTATCTCAGAAATTCAAGTGCGCGGCTGAGAACGATCCAGCTGCACCGAAAGCGCGTCCGGTTCGAAGTTCAGGCTCCGAACCGGACGCAATGATCAGCCCAGTGACCCCAGCCGGATATGTCACCTGTGGTCCCCACCTGGCCGCGGAACCGCACGCACGCCCCATTGGCATACAGGCTCACCGGGCCGGCGTGGTAGGAGTAATACCCAGAGTCCGTCTTCTTGGTCCCGCCGAGCACCTCAAGCTCAGCTATCATCCGCAACTTGACTCCAGGGGACCGTGATGTGGTGATCACACAGTTGGTGCCCTTGCTGTAGTAGAGATCCACCCCCTGCGTCAAAGGAAAGCCGGTCAATTCGACTTCCCGGGCACGTGGTCGCAGCCTGAGCCGTTCCGGATCCCGCAAAAATGACCGCTCCCGCGATGGTCGACACGACCGTCCCCATAGCGGCAGCTCGACGCCCACTCAACTTCTTCACCAGCTTCTCCTGTTGCCAGCTGTGTGGCCAACATGACGCATCAATGACCAGCAGAGAGCTAATGATCATGATCAAGCCAATGGGAGGTGCTGTGTCTGTCATCGCGTTCCGAGACCCGCCTCGGGCTCGCTGAGGCACGTTTACATCCCACCGGCCCTCAGGATTCAATGGACCACTCAGAGCGGAACGGGGAGGGGACGTGCAGGTAGAGCACCAGAACAGCTCACCGGCGACCGATGCCCAACTGATCCGCCTTCATGTAGGAGGCGACCCGGAAGCCTTCGCCGAGTTGGTACGCCGTCATCGCGACCGGCTCTGGGCCGTCGCGCTGCGGACGCTCGGCGACCGCGAGGAAGCCGCTGACGCCGTGCAGGACGCCCTCGTGTCCGCCTACCGGGCCGCCCACACCTTCCGGGGCCAGTCGGCCGTTACGACGTGGCTGCACAGGATCACGGTGAACGCATGCCTGGACCGCGCCCGCAAGGCGGCCTCCCGGAAGACCTCTCCCGTCGACGACACCGAGCGCCTGGAGCAGCTGCTGGAGCCGCACGAGTCGGCCTCGGCCCCAGCCGAGCGAAACGATCTCCACCGGCAGCTCATCGAAGCCCTGGGAACCCTACCGGCCGATCAGCGTGCCGCGCTCGTCCTGGTGGACATGCAGGGCTACCCGGTCGCGGAGGCGGCCCGCATCCTCGACGTGCCCACCGGCACGGTCAAGAGCAGATGTGCGCGAGGCAGAGCCAGGCTCCTGCCGCTGCTCACCCATCTACGGCAGGACGGCAGCGGTGAGGGCAAGAACCCGGGCGGAGAACGGAACCGGACGCAGGGCCCGGCCGTCCCACCCGCAGCGGGCCCGTCCCGAGCGGGATCCCCGGACGCAGGACCGAGCGACTCAGCGGCAGTGAAGGGCGGAGGTGGACGAGCGTGACGTCGACGACAGACATGGCCGGGCACCCGGACGTCGCGGAGATCTCCGACCTCACCGAGGGACTCCTCCCACCGGCCCGGACCACCGACCTGCGCCGTCATCTGGACGAGTGCGAGCTCTGCGCGGATGTGTACGCCTCCCTGGAGGAGATCCGCGGGCTGCTCGGCACGCTACCGGGACCGCCGCGGATGCCCGCCGATGTCGCGGGCCGCATCGATGCCGCTCTCGCCGCCGAGGCTCTGCTGAACGCCAGTGGACCGGACTCCGAGGAGAGCCCGGAGCCGGAGAGTGTTGCCGGTTCCGGCGCTGCCCGTGCCCCGGCCAGGGACGACAGCGGTGTCGATGTTTCACGTGAAACATCGACACCCGCCGACCGTCCTGCCGATCGACCCGCTGGCCGTCCCCGATCCTCGACCACCGGTCCTGGCCGCAAGGACCGCACGCGCACCGGGCGCCGCAGGATTGCCGTCCTGGGGACCGTTTTCACGGTGGCCGCCCTGGGGCTGGGCTCCGTCCTGCTGTCATCGCTCGGGGACAACAAGCCTCCTCATGACACGGCAGGGGAACGGCAGACCACTGCCGCGGACACCTTCTCCGAAGGAAAGCTGCAGAAGCAGGTCACCGATCTCCTGTCCGAGAACAAGACCAAGGGCGGCGGCTCCCGCACCCCCTTCGGCGCAGCCACAGCCCCTGGCACCGACCAGCCCAGGGTTTTCAAGGAAGCCGTGATTCCCGGCTGCGTCCGCGACGGCATCGGACGCCACGACGCGGCCCTGGCCACCGAGGACGGCACCTATCAAGGGAAGAAGGCCATGCTCGTGCTGCTTCCCGACGACGCCGACACCACTCGGGTCACGGCCTACATCGTTGACGCGACCTGTGTGGATCACGAGGCACCCACGGCCGCCGGCAAGGTACTCCTGAAGCGCACCTACCCGGCTGCCTGAGCGAACGCCTCGTCCTCACCCTGCGGGCTCGCCGCAGCGCGACGCATCTCCGTGTGCCCGGACACAGCGGGAATGCGCGCCCCTTAGGATCCGTTGGGTGGGGTGAGAGGTCATAGAGAACTCCCACCGCTCGACCGACGCAGTCCAGAGACGAGGAATCAAGCCGTGAGCGACGTCCGTAACGTGATCATCATCGGCTCCGGGCCCGCCGGCTACACGGCGGCGCTCTACACCGCGCGCGCGTCGCTGAAGCCGCTGGTGTTCGAGGGCGCCGTCACCGCAGGTGGCGCACTCATGAACACCACGGACGTCGAGAACTTCCCGGGCTTCCGGGACGGCATCATGGGCCCTGACCTCATGGACAACATGCGCGCCCAGGCGGAGCGCTTCGGAGCCGAACTCGTCCCGGACGACATCGTGGCCGTCGATCTGAGCGGTGAGGTCAAGACCGTCACGGACACCGCCGGCACCGTTCACCAGGCCAAGGCCGTCATCGTCACCACCGGCTCGCAACACCGCAAGCTGGGCCTGCCGAACGAGGACGCTCTCTCCGGCCGTGGCGTGTCGTGGTGCGCCACCTGTGACGGGTTCTTCTTCAAGGACCAGGACATCGCCGTGATCGGTGGTGGCGACACCGCGATGGAGGAGGCCACCTTCCTCTCGCGGTTCGCCAAGTCCGTGACCGTCGTCCACCGCCGCGGCACCCTGCGCGCATCCAAGGCCATGCAGGAGCGCGCCTTCGCCGATCCGAAGATCAACTTCGTGTGGGACAGCGAGGTCGCCGAGATCCAGGGCGACCCGAAGCTCTCGGGCCTGAAGCTGCGCAACCTCAAGACCGGTGAAATCTCGGACCTGCCGGTGACCGGGCTGTTCATCGCCATCGGCCACGACCCGCGCACCGAGCTCTTCAAGGGCCAGCTCGACCTGGACGAAGAGGGCTACCTGAAGGTGGAAGCGCCGTCGACGCGCACGAACCTGACCGGCGTCTTCGGTGCCGGCGACGTGGTCGACCACACCTACCGTCAGGCGATCACCGCGGCCGGGACCGGCTGCTCCGCAGCTCTCGACGCCGAGCGCTATCTCGCCGCCCTGGCGGACGAGGAGCAGCCCGAGCCCGAGAAGACCTCTGTCTGACCTCTCTCTACCCGCCCCACGCACCAACCAGTTAGGAGCCCTCCGTGGCCGGCACCCTGAAGAACGTGACCGACGACTCCTTCGAGCAGGACGTCCTGAAGAGCGACAAGCCTGTTCTGGTGGACTTCTGGGCCGCCTGGTGCGGTCCTTGCCGCCAGATCGCGCCGTCCCTTGAGGCCATCGCCTCCGAGTACGGCGACAAGATCGAGATCGTCAAGCTGAACATCGACGAGAACCCGGGTACGGCCGCCAAGTACGGCGTCATGTCCATCCCGACCCTGAACGTCTACCAGGGTGGCGAGGTCGCCAAGACCATCGTGGGCGCGAAGCCGAAGGCCGCGATCGTTCGCGACCTCGAGGAGTTCATCGCCGAGTGAATCGGCTGCACCGTCGCACCGACGGTGCATGTTTCACGTGAAACACGAATGGGCCAACCCTGCCGGGTTGGCCCATTCGTTTGGTTCCTCTACAGCGGCCGCAAGGCCGGCTCCTTCTGCACTGCACCCAGAAGCCGGTCCAGCGCCAGCTCGACATCTTCCTTCCAGGAGAGCGTCGACCTCAGTTCCAGCCTCAGCCGAGGATGGGCGGGGTGCTGGCGGACCGTCTTGAAGCCGACCGCCAGAAGATGATCAGCGGGCAGCACACAGGCGGGTTCCTTCCAGCGCGCATCTCCAAAGGCCTCGATCGCCTTGAACCCGCGCCGCAGCAGATCCTTGGCAACCGTCTGCACCATGACCCGGCCCAGTCCCTGCCCTTGGTAGCCCGGCACGATGAACGCGGTGATCAGCTGCACCGCATCAGGCGAGACGGGACTCGTGGGAAACGCCGTGGAGCGAGGGACATAGGCAGGCGGGGCGTAGAGCACGAAGCCCACCGGCACGTCGTCGACGTAGACGACCCGCCCGCAGGATCCCCAGTCCAGCAGAACCGCCGAGATCCAGGCTTCCTTCTCTGGAGCCGCTGTGCCCGCCTTTACCGCGGCCTCACCGCTGACTGGGTCGAGTTCCCAGAAGACACACGAGCGACAACGCTTGGGCAGGTCCTGGAGGTTGTCCAGCGTGAGCGGTACGAGCCGGCGGCCCATGAAGGCTGATCCTCGCTTCCTTCGCCCGCCGCCGCATCGCGGGCGGCTGTCAGAGCACTCCGTTCCCTGAGGAGACTGCCGATGAACCCACCGACCGCTCCGAGCCCCAAACCGGTGCTCACCAGTCCGGTGCGGCTCATGGTTCGCATGGCCCCTGCCTCCCTCTCAGAGGTGCTGCCAAGTGGCTGCGCCGTACCCGAACGCATCGTATCGACGATGCGATTCCATCGATACCGACAGAAAGGAAAGAGCGGGCCACGTTCCGGTACACACCGGACACGGCCCGCTCCGTCTCCTGCACAGCACATGCTCCTTACCGGAGGCTCAGGACTCGCTCTCCCCGGAGTCGCCCTCCAGAAGACTCTTCTGCAGGACCCGCCCTTCGCCAGGAGCGAGTGAGCCGAGGATCCGCTCAAGGTCCTCCATCGAGGCGAACTCGACGGTGATCTTGCCCTTCTTCTGCCCCAGGTCGACCTTCACGCGGGTCTCGAAGCGGTCGGACAGTCGCGTGGCGAGGTCGGACAGCGCAGGAGAGACCCGGGCACCGGCACGGGGGCCCTTGGGCTTCTGGGCCTTCTGGGGTCGCGATCCCATCAGGGTCACGATCTCTTCGACGGCTCGCACCGAGAGGCCCTCGGCCACGATGCGGTGGGCCAGCCGGTCCTGCTCCTCCGAATCCTCGACGGAGATCAGTGCCCGGGCGTGGCCCGCGGAGAGCACCCCGGCGGCGACCCGACGCTGCACGGCCGGCGAGAGCTTCAGCAGACGCAGGGTGTTGGAGACCTGCGGCCGGGACCGGCCAATACGGTCCGCCAGCTGGTCATGCGTGCAGCTGAAGTCCCTCAGCAGTTGGTCGTAGGCGGCTGCCTCTTCCAGGGGGTTCAGCTGAGCACGGTGCAGGTTCTCCAGAAGAGCGTCCAGAAGGAGCTTCTCGTCCTCTGTGGCCCGCACGATCGCCGGGATCGCCTCCAGCCCCGCCTCACGGCAGGCGCGCCACCGACGCTCACCCATGATGAGCTCGTAGCGGGCAGGACCCACCTGCCGCACGACGACCGGCTGGAGGAGACCCACTTCCTTGATGGAGGTGATGAGCTCGTGCAGCGCGTCCTCGTCGAATACCTCACGCGGCTGGCGTGGGTTCGGCGTGATGGAGTCGAGCGGGATCTCGGCGAAGTGCGCACCGATGGGCGCCGCAGGCGCGGTGGGAGCGGTCGGCTGCACCGGCTCCTCTGTTTCACGTGAAACAGTCGGCAGAGTCGCTACCTTCGCCGCGGCCACCCCACGATCGTTCGGCAGGACAGGTACTGCCGCAGGGGATGTGGAAGCAGCGTTCCCCGCCGCAGCCTGAGCCACCGACTTCTCCGTCGGCGCAGCAGGGATCAGTGCGCCGAGACCACGGCCCAGCCCCCTTCGTCGCTCGCTCACTGAATGCCCTCCACCATGCTCGGGTCGTTCTGCTGTACGCCGATATGGGCGTGCGTCGCGTCATAGCTGATGCCGACGCCCTTCAGCGCGATCTCTCGTGCCGCCTCAAGGTAGGAGAGGGCACCACTCGATCCAGGATCGTAAGTCAGTACCGTCTGCCCATAACTCG
Organism: Streptomyces qaidamensis; assembly: GCF_001611795.1. Taxonomy (NCBI): domain Bacteria; kingdom Bacillati; phylum Actinomycetota; class Actinomycetes; order Kitasatosporales; family Streptomycetaceae; genus Streptomyces; species Streptomyces qaidamensis. The sequence goes on from NZ_CP015098.1 coordinate 4,540,343, forward strand.
GCGCCTCCGAGATACGGACGGAGCGCGGGATGCTCGTCCGCAGCACCTCTTCACCGAAGTGAGTGCGCACCTCTTCCGCGACCTGTGACGCGAGCCGCGTCCGGCCGTCGTACATGGTGAGCAGAATGGTCGACACATGAAGGGCGGGGTTGAGGTGCCCCCGCACCAGGTCGACGTTGCGTAGCAGCTGCCCGAGGCCTTCCAGCGCGTAGTACTCGCACTGGATGGGGATCAGAACTTCCTGGCCCGCCACCAGCGCATTGACCGTCAGGAGACCGAGGGAGGGCGGGCAGTCGATGAGGATGTAGTCCAACGGCTGCTCGTACGCCTGGATCGCACGCTGCAGCCTGCTTTCCCGTGCCACCAGGGACACCAGCTCGATCTCCGCACCGGCGAGATCGATCGTGGCGGGAGCGCAGAAGAGGCCCTCGACGTCGGGGACCGGCTGGACCACCTCGGAGAGCGGCCTGCTGTCGACCAACACGTCGTAGATGGAAGGAACTTCAGCGTGGTGGTCGATACCCAGCGCCGTGGACGCATTGCCCTGTGGGTCGAGGTCGACCACCAGGACCCGGCCACCGTGCAGCGCCAGGGAAGCGGCAAGGTTGACGGTCGTCGTCGTCTTGCCCACGCCACCCTTCTGGTTGGCGACCACGATGATTCGGGTCTGCTCGGGCCGTGGCAGGCCCTCGCCGGCACGACCCAGAGCCTCCACCGCCAGTTGGGCAGCACGACCGATGGGAGTGTCGTCCATCGGAGGCGGTGTTTCACGTGAAACATCCGCCCCCATCGACTCGGTACGGGGACCGGGGACCGGATCGGTCATCGGTCCCGCGATGTTGGCGTCGGACCGCAAGGATTCACTCTCCTCGACTTCAGGCTCGCAATGAACAGAGCCTCCCATGTCTTCGGGGTCGTGAACCAGTGAGGCCTGTCGTTCTGTGGAGAAATCCACCTCTGTGGATACCTCAGGGCCCTCATCGAGTGACCCTAGAGGCTTCCGGTCGCGGGGTTCGGCCGCGGCGCGGCCACGACTGATGATGCCGTGCAGCAGTGAGCGACGTTTCACGTGAAACACGATGCACAGCAGCCGAGGCCGGACTGCCGCGACACTCCGGCTTGCATCGGTTTGGCAGCTTGTGTGGAGTACGTCTCGTCGTCAGGACGGATCAGCGCCCTCAGGTCGGATCAGTACCGGAAGGCCTGCTCGACAGAGGAAACGGGATCAGTTCAGGAAGACCGAATAACCGCCACGGACTCCGGATCGACTCAACGTCGGCGGCGCGTCCGCCCCGTGCGAGCCGCCTTGGCGCGCTTCGCGGCGAAGCGCACGCCGCCGGGGCTCTCCCCGACCTCGACCCGTACGACGGTGGACATCGGATCCACCACGCCCTCACCCACATGCAGGATGGAGGTCTCCACCGCGCCCAGCTTGCTGAGCGCCGTCGAGGCGCTCTTCAGCTCCTCTTCGGCGGTGTCTCCCTTGAGCGCGAGCATCTCCCCGTACGGCCTCAGCAGCGGGATACCCCAGGTCGCGAGCCGGTCGAGCGGCGCGACGGCCCGGGCCGTCACCACGTGGACCGGCTGGATCTTCCCCATGACCTCTTCGGCCCGGCCGCGCATGACGGTCACATGGTCCAGGCCCAGCAGCTCCACGACCTCAGTGAGGAAGTTGGTGCGCCGCAGCAGCGGCTCCAGGAGCGTGATCTTCAGGTCGGTGCGGACCAGCGCCAGCGGAATGCCGGGAAGACCGGCGCCAGAGCCGACATCGCACACCGTCACGCCATCGGGCACGACCTCCGAAAGCACCGCGCAGTTCAGCAGGTGCCGCTCCCACAGGCGGGGCACCTCCCGCGGGCCGATGAGACCGCGCTTCACGCCCGCCTCGGCAAGCAGCTCGGCGTACCGCACCGCATCCGCGAAGCGATCACCGAACACCTCACGCGCCTGCTCGGGCGCGGGGGGAAGCTCCGCTGCCTCCGTCACGGGGGACCGTCCTTCCGTACCGCGTCAGCGCACCCGGCGCCGACACCAGAACCACCAGAACTATCAGGCTGACAAAGTTCGGCCCCGCCTGCGCAACAGACGGGGCCGGAAAACGTAGGGGCCGATCAGGCGGGCAGCACGACGACGAAGCGCTGCGGCTCCTCGCCCTCGGACTCGCTGCGCAGACCCGCGGCCTTGACCGCGTCGTGCACGACCTTGCGCTCGAAGGGCGTCATCGGCTCCAGCTTGACGGCCTCACCGCTGCTCTTGGCCTCCGCGGCGGCCTTGGCGCCCAGCTCGGACAGCTCCGAGCGCTTCTGCGCCCGGTAGCCGGCGATGTCCAGCATCAGGCGGCTGCGGTCACCGGTCTCCCGGTGCACGGCCAGACGAGTGAGCTCCTGGAGCGCCTCCAGCACCTCGCCGTCACGGCCGACCAGCTTCTGCAGATCACGGCCGCCCGCGTCGCTGATGATCGAGACGGAGGCGCGGTCGGCCTCGACGTCCATGTCGATATCGCCGTCGAGGTCGGCGATGTCGAGCAGACCCTCCAGGTAGTCCGCCGCGATCTCGCCTTCCTGCTCCAGGCGAGTCAGGGTGTCTGCACCCTCGGCAGCGGCGGAGGTGGTGCCTTCCGTCACGGGATGGACTCCTTCTTACTTCTTGGACGGGGACTTGGGCCGCTGCGGACCCTTGCGCTGTCCGGACTGGGCCTTGCTGCGGGTGCCGCCGGCGGGCTTCGCGCCGCCCTTCTTGGCAGCGGCGGCGGGCTTGGCGTCCTCGGGCTCGTCGGACTTCGTCAGCGACGTCTTCGGCTCGTTCTCACCCGCCGCCTTGGCACCGGCGGTTCCGCCGTGCTGACGCTGCGACTTGCTCTGCCGCTTCGGCTGCTGGCGCTTGGCAGCACCGGTGGCGGTGATCGGCGTGCCGTCCTCGGCCTCGGCCACTGCCGCGGTGTCGCTCTTGATCACGGTGCCGTCGGCCTGGGCGGCGAGGTTGGCCTTGCTCAGGCCGTTGATGAACTTGCGCTCGAACTCGTTGCGATCGCGGCCCTTGGCGACGATGGCCTTGACGATGGCCCGGTCGCGACGCTTGCCGACCTTGTCGTGCTGCGTGACGTGCTTGGTCAGGCGCTCCAGGTACTCGGCCTGGGCCTTGGAACCCGGGGTCGGGTTGTTGCGGATGACGTACATCTGCTGACCCATGGTCCACACGTTGGTGGTCAGCCAGTAGACGAGGACACCGACCGGGAAGTTGATGCCGAAGACGGCGAACATGACGGGGAAGACGTACATCAGCATCTTCTGCTGCTGCATGAACGGCGTCTTCACCGTGGTGTCGACGTTCTTCGTCATCAGCTGGCGCTGGGTGAAGAACTGCGACGCCGACATCAGGACGATCATGACGGCGGTGACCACGCGCACATCGGTGAGCGAGGCGCCGAGCGCTTCCACCTTCGACGAGCTGTCGGTGAACTTCACCGCCAGGGGCGCGCCGACGATGTGCGCCTTCTGCGCGCTCTGCAGCAGGTTCTCGTTGATCACACCGATGGTGTCGTTCGACGCGATGCTGTTGAGCACGTGGTACAGGGCGAAGAAGAACGGGGACTGCGCCAGGATGGGAAGGCACGAGGAGAGCGGGTTGGTGCCCGTCTCCTTGTACAGCTTCATCATCTCTTCGGACTGACGCTGCTTGTCGTTCTTGTAGCGCTCCTGGATCTTCTTCATCTCGGGCTGGAGCGTCTGCATCGCCCGGGTGGCCTTGATCTGCTTCACGAAGAGCGGGATCAGGCAGATACGGATCAGGATCACCAGGGACACGATCGACAGGCCCCAGGCCCACCCGGTGTCAGGGCCGAAGATGGCGCCGTACACCGTGTGGAACTGGACGATGACCCAGGAGACGGGTGTGGTGATGAAGCTGAAGAGGCTGGCAATCGTGTCCACTAATCATGCTCCTTGGGCATGGGACGGTGTCTCTGCGGCCGGGCTCGAAGGACTCGACGGACTTGTGGGAGAAGTCTGTCCCTCGGTGGCCGGTCCGGCGGCGGAGGGCCCGCCCTTGCGTGCGCGCCACGCGTTACGCAGCATTTCGTGCCACCGCGGGCGCTTGCGCGGCGGGACATGGTCCACACCGCCCAGCGACCACGGATTGCACCGCAGGATGCGCCATGCCGTGAGTGCCGTTCCCTTGATGGCACCATGCCGGTCGATGGCCGTGTAGCCGTAGTGGGAGCACGAGGGGTAGTACTTGCAGACCGGCCCGAGCAGCGGACTGATCGTCCACTGGTAGAGCTTGATCAGAGCCAGCAGCGGGTACTTCATCGCGCGCCCCCTCCCAGCAACCGCTGGAGAGCGGCATCCAGGTCTCGGGCCAGCTGTGCATGGTCGGCGTCGCCCGATCCGGGCAGCGCTCGTACGACTACCAGGCTACCGGGGGGCAGCTGGGCAACTCGCTCGCGCATCAGGTGGCGAAGCCTGCGCTTCACTTTGTTCCGCACGACCGCGCCACCCACTGCCTTGCTCACGACGAAACCCGCACGCGTCGGGGGAGCGCTCTCCCCAGGCGCGTGCGGGTCCGTGGAACCGCTCCGTAGGTGGACGACGAGGAACGGGCGTCCGGCCCGGCGTCCTCGTCGTACCGCGGTCGCGAAGTCCTCGCGCCGCCTCAGCCGATGCTCGGTAGGCAGCACGACGTCATGACCTGATCAGAATCAGGCGGACAGGCTGGCGCGACCCTTGCTGCGACGGTTCGCGAGAATCGCGCGACCGGCACGGGTACGCATCCGCAGGCGGAAGCCGTGGGTCTTCGCGCGACGACGGTTGTTCGGCTGGAAGGTGCGCTTGCTCACTCGGGGGCTCCAGAAGAAATCGGTGGTTGCGGGGTGCCGTCCTGGCTGTCACCGTGCGCCCACGAGTAGCTCGCAGTTACGCCCGAGTGCACCGCTGACCGATCACCCAAATGATCTGTGCCCATCGGAGGCAGGCGGCAGCAGCCATCGACAACTCGACCTGGTTACGGTACGCGCGGCTACGCCATCCGGTCAAACCAGGAGTCGCCGGGAGACACTTGTCCACAGGCTGGGGACAACAACTTGAACCCTACCGGCCGCCCTGACTACCGTGACGGAACTCCGATTCGTTCCCTTATCCCTGCCCCACCCGATTTACATCCCGAGCCGTCCCAGAACCACACGTTCGTGGGACCTGTGAGAGAGCGTGCCCTGTGGCTGACGTACCTGCCGATCTTGCCGCAGTGTGGCCACGCGTATTGGAGCAGCTCCTCGGGGAGGGCCGCAGCCAAGGGGTCGAAGGGAAGGACGAGCACTGGATCCGGCGCTGCCAGCCCCTCGCACTGGTCGCAGACACCGCCCTGCTCGCCGTACCGAACGAATTCGCCAAGGGCGTACTGGAGGGCCGGCTGGCGCCGATCGTCAGCGAGACACTGAGCCGCGAGTGCGGCCGCCCCATCCGGATCGCGATCACCGTCGACGACTCCGCCGGCGAGCCCCCCGCCACGCCGGCACCCCCGTCCCGCCCCCAGCAGCGCTACGAGGAGCCCGAGCTCCCGGCCGCACGCCAGGACCGCGACGGATACGACCGCCCCGAGCGCGACGCCTATGACCGCAAGGACCGCGACGGCTACGACCGGCCGGAACGTGACGGATACGACCGCCCCGACCGTGACGCCTATGACCGCCAGGACCGCCAGGACCGTCAGGACCGTCAGGACCGCGACGGATACGAGGGGTACGGCCGCCACCGCGCCGACCAGCTGCCCGGACCGGCCGGTGACCAGCTTCCGCCTACGCGCGCAGATCAACTTCCCACGGCCCGTCCCGCGTACCCGTCCGAGTACCAGCGGCCCGAGCCGGGCTCCTGGCCCCGGCCGTCGCAACAAGACGAGTACGGCTGGCAGCAGCAGCGCCTCGGCTTCCCCGAGCGTGACCCGTACGCGTCACGCGGGCAGGACGCGTACGGCTCCCAGGACTCCTACGGCTCCTCCTCGCAGGACTACCGTCCCCAACCCATGGAGCGCCCCTCCTACGAGCAGCCCCGCTCCGACTACGACGCGCCACGCCCCGATTACGATCAGCGCGACCCGGTGCGCCGGGAGCTGCCCGAGCCGCCGGCCGGCTCCGGGCACGTGCACCGGGGCGGCCCGGTCGGCCCGAACCTGCCGACGACAGGCGCGCCCGGCCCACTGGCCGCGCAGCCCGCGCCGGCGACCGGCCCCGGTGAGCCCACCGCGCGTCTGAACCCGAAGTACCTCTTCGACACGTTCGTGATCGGCGCCTCCAACCGCTTCGCCCACGCGGCCGCGGTCGCTGTGGCAGAGGCACCGGCGAAGGCGTACAACCCCTTGTTCATCTACGGGGAGTCCGGGCTCGGCAAGACGCACCTGCTGCACGCGATCGGGCACTACGCGCGCAGCCTCTACCCGGGCACGCGGGTGCGGTACGTGAGCTCGGAGGAGTTCACCAACGAGTTCATCAACTCCATCCGCGACGGCAAGGGCGACAGCTTCCGCAAGCGGTACCGCGAGATGGACATCCTGCTCGTCGACGACATCCAGTTCCTGGCGGACAAGGAGTCGACGCAGGAGGAGTTCTTCCACACCTTCAACACGCTCCACAACGCCAACAAGCAGATCGTGCTGTCCTCCGACCGGCCGCCGAAGCAGCTGGTGACACTGGAGGACCGGCTGCGGAACCGTTTCGAGTGGGGGCTGATCACGGACGTCCAGCCGCCCGAGCTGGAGACGCGGATCGCGATCCTCCGCAAGAAGGCAGTGCAGGAGCAGCTGAACGCGCCGCCAGAGGTGCTGGAGTTCATCGCATCCCGGATCTCGCGCAACATCCGCGAGCTGGAAGGCGCCCTGATCCGGGTCACGGCGTTCGCCTCGCTCAACCGGCAGCCGGTGGACCTGGGCCTGACGGAGATCGTCCTCAAGGACCTCATCCCCGGCGGCGACGATTCCGCGCCCGAGATCACCTCGACTGCCATCATGGGCGCGACGGCGGACTACTTCGGGCTGACCGTCGAGGACCTGTGCGGCACCTCGCGCGGCCGCGCCCTCGTCACCGCCCGTCAGATCGCCATGTACCTGTGCCGTGAGCTGACGGACCTGTCGCTGCCGAAGATCGGCGCGCTGTTCGGCGGCCGCGACCACACCACGGTGATGCACGCGGACCGCAAGATCCGCAATCTGATGGCCGAGCGCCGCTCCATCTACAACCAGGTCACCGAGCTGACCAACCGCATCAAGAACGGCTGACGGCGACAGCGGTACACCGCTGAGGGCGCCCCAGAGGCTCTGGGGCGCCCTTCTTCATGCACAGGAGCCCTGGGCGCCACGACGACACGGGTGGGCCGCAGCGACACCCCTCTCCGAGGACTCCCGACCTCCGAGAACGCCGATCTCCGAGGACTCCCGATGCCCCCACCGAGGCATTCCGAGCCTCTCCGAGCCCCGCTGGTGCGGATCCCCGGCCTCCGCACCCGGCACCTGATCGCAACCCACTGTTCGAATAGCCGCCGGGTTACGGCCTCCCTCCACAGATTCGTGGACTTTCTGCCGTCCACATCCTGGGGACCGGGAAGTTGTCCAGACCGTGTCCACAGCAGCCACTGTTGATAGACCATCAGACCAGCTCAGGTGCTTGTGGATTCGTGGACGAAGGATCTCCACAGCCTGTGGACGACGAGATGATCCACAGGCTGTGCACCGAGTTGTCCACCGGCCACCCACAGGCTGGGGAGAGTTGTCCCCAGCAAACACTCGCTTCTCCACATGCCTGTCCACTGTTCGGCAACACGACGCGCCTCCTCACCGGGTCGAGTGAAAGGCGTCACACAAAGGTGCCGGGTTGGGCTGTGGGAAAGGTGGGTAAAGCTGGGGACGGCGCTGGGGAGAACTCGCCTCACCCTGTGCACGGCGTGTGCAGAACTTTCTGTTCTCCACAGATGCGCCCGGTTGTCCACCGCCTCCACCCACAGGACCCGTGGACAAAATTCCCGCCCTGAGCTGGGCAAACGAGGTTATCCACGGTATCCACAGCCCCTACTACTACTCCCGACTAGAGAGAGCTGGGAATCCGTTTCGAAGGGGGCCCTGTGCACAACTCGCTCTTCGGTGCCCGGCTGCCCCTCGTCACGACTTGACCCCGAGAGGCACCTACTGTCAGTGCGGTGCGTCAGACTGGTCCCCGGTGTCCTCCCCGTCACAGGGACCGTCGACACCGAGACAGACGACGAGGGCCAGGCAGAGCGAGAAGCGCCGGCAACAGCAGGAGGCGGCAACAGTGAAGATCCGGGTGGAACGCGACGTACTCGCGGAGGCAGTGGCCTGGGCGGCACGCAGCCTCCCGGCCCGTCCGCCGGCGCCTGTCCTCGCCGGCCTGCTGCTGAAGGCCGAGGAAGGCCAGCTGAGCCTGTCCAGCTTCGACTACGAGGTCTCCGCGCGGGTGTCGGTGGAGGCCGAGGTCGACGAGGAGGGCACGGTCCTGGTCTCCGGCCGCCTGCTCGCGGACATCTGCCGCGCGCTTCCCAACCGGCCGGTGGAGATTTCCACAGACGGTGTACGGGCGACCGTGGTCTGCGGCTCGTCCCGGTTCACACTCCACACCCTGCCTGTGGAGGAGTACCCGGCCCTGCCGCAGATGCCGAACGCGACGGGCACGGTCCCCGGCGAGGTCTTCGCCTCCGCCGCCTCCCAGGTCGCCATCGCGGCCGGCCGTGACGACACGCTGCCGGTCCTCACGGGTGTACGCATCGAGATCGAGGGCGACACCGTCACGCTGGCGTCCACCGACCGCTACCGCTTCGCGGTCCGCGAGTTCCTGTGGAAGCCGGAGAACCCGGACGCTTCCGCGGTCGCCCTGGTGCCCGCCAAGACGCTCCTGGACACCGCCAAGGCACTGACCAGCGGCGACCAGGTGATCCTGGCGCTGTCCGGCGGGGGCTCGGGCGAGGGCCTGATCGGCTTCGAGGGCGCGGGCCGCCGTACGACGACCCGCCTGCTGGAGGGTGATCTCCCGAAGTACCGCTCGCTGTTCCCGACGGAGTTCAACAGCGTCGCCGTGATCGAGACGGCCCCCTTCGTGGAGGCCGTCAAGCGCGTGGCCCTGGTCGCCGAGCGCAACACCCCTGTGCGGCTCAGCTTCGAGCAGGGCGTGCTCATCCTGGAGGCCGGTTCCAGCGACGACGCACAGGCTGTGGAAAGGGTCGACGCCCAGCTGGAGGGCGACGACGTCTCGATCGCCTTCAACCCGACGTTCCTGCTGGACGGCCTGAGCGCCATCGACTCCCCGGTGGCCCAGCTGTCGTTCACGACGTCCACCAAGCCCGCTCTGCTCAGCGGCAAGCCCGCGCTGGACGCCGAGGCGGACGACGCCTACAAGTACCTGATCATGCCGGTGCGCCTCAGCGGCTGAGCTTGTCCGAGGCGCCGAGGATCGTCCGCGGTTGTCCACAGGCTGAGGACAAAGTTGCAGGTGAGGGCGTACGACTGAGCGCGTATGCCCACAGATGTGCGCGAGCGTCCGGGTTTAGGCTCGGACGCGGGTACGAAAGTGCCGCGCGGTACGCATGTGCCGCCACGCCACGTCGCAGAACCTAAGGAAAACAACTGATGGAGCTCGGTCTCGTCGGCCTCGGCAAGATGGGCGGCAACATGCGCGAGCGGATCCGCCGCGCAGGTCACACCGTCCTCGGATACGACCGCAACCCGGACCTCGCCGATGTCCACAGCCTGGAAGAGCTTGTGGGCAAGCTCAGCGGGCCTCGCGTGATCTGGGTGATGGTCCCGGCCGGTGAGGCCACGCAGACCACGATCGACCGGCTCGCCGAACTGCTGGAGCCCGGCGACGTCGTCGTGGACGGCGGCAACTCCCGCTGGACCGACGACGTGAAGCACGCCGAGGAGCTGGCGGCCAAGGGCATCGGCTTCGTCGACTGCGGTGTCTCCGGCGGCGTCTGGGGCCTGGAGAACGGCTACGCGCTGATGTACGGCGGCGACAAGGAGCACGTCGCCAAGGTGCAGCCGGTCTTCGACGCGCTCAAGCCGGAGGGAGACTCCGGCTCGGTGCACGCCGGCAAGGTCGGCGCGGGCCACTTCGCGAAGATGGTCCACAACGGCATCGAGTACGCGATGATGCAGGCCTACGCCGAGGGCTGGGAGCTCCTGGAGAAGGTCGACTCCGTGACGGACGTCCGGGAGGTCTTCCGCTCCTGGCAGGAGGGCACGGTCATCCGCTCCTGGCTGCTGGACCTCGCGGTCAACGCGCTCGACGAGGACGAGCACCTGGACGAGCTCCGGGGTTATGCACAGGACTCCGGGGAGGGACGCTGGACGGTGGAGGCCGCCATCGACAACGCGGTGCCGCTGCCGGCGATCACCGCGTCGCTGTTCGCGCGGTTCGCCTCCCGCCAGGAGGACTCGCCCCAGATGAAGATGATCGCGGCGCTGCGGAACCAGTTCGGCGGCCACGCGGTCGAGAAGAAGTAACCGAGCACCGAGGGAGGTCGGCGGAACGACCATGCACGTCACGCATCTGTCGCTGGCCGACTTCCGCTCGTACCCCCGGGTCGAGGTCCCGCTCGACCCCGGGGTGACGGCCTTCGTCGGGCCGAACGGGCAGGGCAAGACCAACCTCGTCGAGGCCGTCGGCTATCTCGCGACCCTCGGCAGCCACCGGGTCTCCTCCGACGCCCCCCTGGTCCGCATGGGCGCCGAGCGCGCGATCATCCGGGCGCAGGTCCGGCAGGGTGAGCGGCAGCAGCTGGTCGAGCTGGAGCTGAACCCGGGGCGTGCCAATCGGGCCCGGATCAACAGGTCCTCGCAGGTCAGGCCGCGTGACGTGCTGGGGATCGTGCGGACGGTGCTGTTCGCGCCGGAGGATCTCGCGCTGGTCAAGGGCGACCCCGGTGAGCGGCGGCGGTTCCTCGACGAGCTGATCACCGCGCGTTCCCCGCGCATGGCGGGGGTCCGCTCCGACTACGACCGGGTCCTCAAGCAGCGCAACACCCTGCTGAAGTCCGCGGCGCTGGCCCGTCGGCACGGTGGTCGCACCATGGACATGTCCACCCTGGACGTGTGGGACCAGCATCTCGCGCGCGTCGGGGCGGAGTTGCTCGCTCAGCGTCTGGATTTGATCGCCACGATCCAGCCGCTGGCCGACAAGGCGTACGAGCAACTCGCGCCCGGCGGCGGCCCGGTCGCGCTGGAGTACAAGCCGTCCGCGCCGGGCGAGGCGCACACCCGCGAGGACCTCTTCGAACAGCTGATGGCGGCGCTCGCGGAGGCCCGCAAGCAGGAGATCGAGCGCGGGGTGACCCTGGTCGGCCCGCACCGGGACGACCTTCAGCTCAAACTCGGCCAGCTCCCCGCCAAGGGCTACGCCTCCCACGGCGAGTCCTGGTCCTACGCGCTGGCGCTGCGGCTGGCGTCGTACGACCTGCTCCGGGCGGAGGGCAACGAGCCGGTGCTGGTGCTCGACGACGTCTTCGCCGAGCTGGACACCCGACGCCGTGAGCGCCTCGCCGAACTGGTGGCCCCCGGCGAGCAGGTCCTGGTGACGGCGGCGGTCGACGACGACGTACCCCATGTGCTGTCCGGCACTCGGTTCGCCGTGTCCGAGGGGACGGTCGAGCGCGTATGACGGAGAACACATCCGACGACGCCCCCAAGCCCCCCAGAACTCCTGAGCCCTCCGGCGTCGACCTCGCGCGCGTGGCGTTGCGCGCCGCGAAGGATGCCGCACGCGCGCGTGGGGACGCGGCGCAGCAGAAGAAGCAGGCGCGCCGCGGGGGTCTGCGCTCCGGCGCGCGCGCTGACGGCCGTGATCCGATGGCGCTCGGCTCCGCGATCAACCGGCTGATCACCGAACGCGGCTGGGAGGCACCGGCCGCGGTGGGCGGTGTGATGGGCCGCTGGCCGCAGATCGTCGGCGAGGACGTGGCCAAGCACTGCGTGCCGGAGAGGTACGACGAGGACGAGCGGGTCCTGACCGTGCGCTGCGACTCGACGGCCTGGGCGACGAACCTCCGGCTGCTCGCGCCCACGCTGGTCGCGCGCCTCAACGAGGACCTGGGCCACGGCACGGTGCAGTTGATCAAGGTGCAGGGCCCGGGCGGCCCCGCCCGCCGCTACGGGCCGCTGCGCGCCCCCGGCAGCACCGGTCCGGGCGATACGTACGGCTGATCGGCACCGGTTTCCCACCCGTCGACAGCACGTGAGTGACTTCACATCGAGGGCTTCCGCCCACCCCTCCGGAGAGCCGGCCGTGCTCTCGGCGTGTGCCCGCACACGGTTGCGAATCGCGACCTGACTCCGAAGTAGCCAAGGGTTGACGGCCGGAAGCGCTGAGTGCCTCCGTGAGCCTCTTGGGGCCCCCATCCGTATATCGGGAGTCGGACGAGACCCATCGAGGGCGGCACATGCGGACTCAGGTACCGGCAAACCCCCATCAGTGTCAGTGCTACCGGTAGACTGGAAGCAATCCCGCCCCACTCGCTGGGGACCGTCCGGGAAAAGCTGAGCAACGCTGATCAAGGCTTACCAACGCAACATGCCGCAGCCGCTCCGGCAACCCGCCGACGAGCCTGGCTCGTGCTGTGCCAGAAAGGGCGCTTCGTGGCCGATTCCGGCAACCCCAACGAGAACATCCCGTCCACCGACGAAGGCGTGAGCAGCGAGGCGATCACCTCCAACAGCGAGGTCACCGCCTCGTACGACGCCAGTGCCATCACCGTCCTCGAGGGTCTGGACGCGGTCCGCAAGCGACCCGGCATGTACATCGGCTCGACCGGTGAGCGTGGCCTGCACCACCTCGTGTACGAGGTCGTCGACAACTCCGTCGACGAGGCACTGGCCGGGCACGCGGACACGATCCAGGTGACGATCCTCGCCGACGGCGGCGTCCGCGTCGTCGACAACGGCCGTGGCATCCCGGTGGGCATCGTGCCGTCCGAGGGCAAGCCGGCTCTCGAGGTCGTGCTGACCGTGCTGCACGCGGGCGGCAAGTTCGGCGGCGGCGGCTACGCGGTCTCCGGTGGTCTGCACGGCGTCGGTGTCTCGGTCGTGAACGCCCTGTCCGGCAAGGTCTCCGTCGAGGTGAAGACCGACGGCCACCGCTGGACGCAGGACTACAAGATGGGCGTCCCGACGGCCCCGCTCGCCCAGCACGAGGCCACGGACGAGACCGGCACCTCGGTCACCTTCTGGGCCGACGGCGACATCTTCGAGACCACCGACTACTCCTTCGAGACGCTCTCGCGGCGCTTCCAGGAGATGGCGTTCCTCAACAAGGGTTTGACGATCAAACTCACTGACGAGCGCGAGTCGGCGAAGGCCGTGACCGGTGCCGACGAGGCCGGTGCGGACGAGAAGGCCGAGGTCAAGACCGTCACGTACCACTACGAGGGCGGCATCGTCGACTTCGTGAAGTACCTCAACTCCCGTAAGGGCGAGGCGGTCCACCCGACCGTCATCGACCTGGAGGCCGAGGACAAGGACAGGCAGCTGTCCCTCGAGATCGCCATGCAGTGGAACGGCGGTTACACCGAGGGCGTGTACTCCTTCGCGAACATCATCCACACCCACGAGGGCGGTACGCACGAAGAGGGCTTCCGGGCCGCGCTGACCTCGCTGATCAACAAGTACGCGCGCGACAAGAGGCTGCTGCGCGAGAAGGACGACAACCTCACGGGCGACGACATCCGCGAGGGTCTGACGGCGATCATCTCGGTCAAGCTGAGCGAGCCGCAGTTCGAGGGTCAGACGAAGACCAAGCTGGGCAACACCGAGGCCAAGACCTTCGTCCAGAAGGTCGTCTACGAGCACCTCGCGGACTGGCTGGACCGCAATCCGAACGAGGCCGCGGACATCATCCGCAAGGGCATCCAGGCGGCCACCGCGCGCGTGGCGGCCCGCAAGGCGCGTGACCTGACCCGCCGCAAGGGCCTGCTGGAGACGGCGTCCCTGCCGGGCAAGCTCTCCGACTGCCAGTCGAACGACCCCACCAAGTGCGAGATCTTCATCGTCGAGGGTGACTCCGCAGGCGGCTCGGCCAAGTCCGGCCGCAACCCGCAGTACCAGGCGATCCTCCCGATCCGCGGCAAGATCTTGAACGTCGAGAAGGCGCGGATCGACAAGATCCTGCAGAACCAGGAGATCCAGGCGCTGATCTCGGCCTTCGGCACCGGAGTCCACGAGGACTTCGACATCGAGAAGCTGCGCTATCACAAGATCATTCTGATGGCGGACGCCGACGTCGACGGCCAGCACATCAACACCCTGCTGCTGACGTTCCTGTTCCGCTTCATGCGGCCCCTGGTCGAGGCCGGTCACGTGTACCTCTCCCGCCCGCCGCTCTACAAGATCAAGTGGGGCAAGGACGACTTCGAGTACGCCTACTCCGACCGCGAGCGCGACGCCCTGATCGAGATGGGCCGCAACGCCGGCAAGCGCATCAAGGACGACTCCGTGCAGCGCTTCAAGGGTCTCGGCGAGATGAACGCCGAGGAACTGCGCATCACGACCATGGACCAGGAGCACCGCGTCCTCGGCCAGGTCACCCTCGACGATGCCGCCCAGGCCGACGACCTGTTCTCGGTCCTCATGGGCGAGGACGTCGAGGCCCGCCGCGCGTTCATCCAGCGCAACGCCAAGGACGTCCGCTTCCTCGACATCTGAGTCGGTCTCAGCTGACCGCATCAGGAAGGATCTTCACCAGCAATGACCGACGAGAACACTCCTGTGACGACGCCCGAGGGTGACGCCCTGGCCATGCGCGTCGAGCCCGTCGGGCTCGAGACGGAGATGCAGCGCTCGTATCTCGACTACGCGATGTCCGTCATCGTCTCGCGTGCGCTGCCGGACGTCCGTGACGGCCTCAAGCCCGTTCACCGCCGTGTGCTGTACGCCATGTACGACGGCGGCTACCGCCCCGAGCGCGGCTTCTACAAGTGCGCCCGCGTCGTCGGCGACGTCATGGGCAACTACCACCCGCACGGCGACTCCTCCATCTACGACGCGCTGGTGCGCCTGGCCCAGTCGTGGTCGATGCGGATGCCGCTGGTCGACTCCAACGGCAACTTCGGTTCCCCGGGCAACGACCCCGCCGCGGCCATGCGGTACACCGAGTGCAAGATGGCGCCGCTGTCGATGGAGATGGTCCGTGACATCGACGAGGAGACCGTCGACTTCACGGACAACTACGACGGCCGCTCCCAGGAGCCGACCGTCCTGCCGGCGCGCTTCCCGAACCTGCTGATCAACGGTTCGGCCGGTATCGCGGTCGGCATGGCGACCAACATCCCGCCGCACAACCTGCGCGAGGTCGCCTCCGGTGCCCAGTGGTACCTGGAGAATCCCGAGGCCTCGCACGAGGAGCTGCTGGACGCGCTCATCGAGCGCATCAAGGGCCCGGACTTCCCGACCGGCGCGCTCGTCGTCGGCCGCCGGGGCATCGAGGAGGCGTACCGCACCGGCCGCGGCTCCATCACCATGCGCGCGGTCGTCGAGGTCGAGGAGATCCAGAACCGCCAGTGCCTGGTGGTCACCGAACTCCCTTACCAGGTCAACCCGGACAACCTTGCCCAGAAGATCGCCGACCTGGTCAAGGACGGCAAGATCGGCGGCATCGCGGACGTCCGTGACGAGACCTCCTCGCGTACCGGCCAGCGCCTGGTCATCGTGCTGAAGCGGGACGCGGTCGCCAAGGTCGTGCTGAACAACCTGTACAAGCACACCGACCTGCAGACCAACTTCGGCGCCAACATGCTGGCGCTGGTGGACGGCGTGCCGCGCACGCTCTCGCTCGACGCGTTCATCCGCCACTGGGTGACCCACCAGATCGAGGTCATCGTCCGCCGTACGCGCTTCCGGCTGCGCAAGGCCGAGGAGCGGGCGCACATCCTGCGCGGCCTGCTGAAGGCCCTGGACGCCATCGACGAGGTCATCGCGCTGATCCGGCGCAGTGACACCGTGGAGATCGCCCGCGGCGGCCTGATGAGCCTGCTGGAGATCGACGAGATCCAGGCCAACGCCATCCTCGAGATGCAGCTGCGCCGACTGGCCGCCCTGGAGCGCCAGAAGATCGTCCAGGAGCACGACGAACTCCAGGCGAAGATCAACGAGTACAACGAGATCCTGGCCTCCCCGGTCCGCCAGCGCGGCATCGTCAGCGCCGAACTGGCCGCGATCGTCGAGAAGTTCGGCGACGACCGCAAGACGACGCTGATCCCCTACGAGGGCGACATGTCCATCGAGGACCTGATCGCCGAGGAGGACATCGTCGTCACGGTCACCCGGGGCGGCTACATCAAGCGCACCAAGACCGACGACTACCGCGCCCAGAAGCGCGGCGGCAAGGGCGTGCGCGGCACGAAGCTCAAGGAAGACGACATCGTCGACCACTTCTTCGTGTCCACCACGCACCACTGGCTGCTGTTCTTCACCAACAAGGGCCGCGTCTACCGCGTCAAGGGCTACGAGCTGCCGGACGCCGGCCGGGACGCGCGCGGTCAGCACGTCGCGAACCTGCTCGCCTTCCAGCCGGACGAGGCGATCGCCGAGATCCTGGCGATCCGCGACTACGAGGCGGTTCCCTACCTCGTGCTCGCCACCAAGGCCGGACTTGTGAAGAAGACGCCTCTGAAGGATTACGATTCACCCCGTTCCGGCGGCGTGATCGCGATCAACCTCCGGTCGATGGAGGACGGTTCGGACGACGAGCTGATCGGAGCCGAACTGGTCTCGGCAGACGACGATCTGCTTCTGATCAGCAAGAAGGCGCAGTCGATCAGGTTCACCGCCTCGGACGACACCCTGCGGCCCATGGGCCGTGCCACCTCGGGTGTCAAGGGCATGAGCTTCCGCGAGGGCGACGAGCTGCTCTCGATGAATGTTGTTCGACCCGGTACGTTCGTGTTCACTGCCACAGACGGCGGGTACGCGAAGCGGACCAACGTCGACGAGTACCGCGTCCAGGGTCGCGGCGGCCTCGGCATCAAGGCTGCCAAGATCGTCGAGGACCGTGGGTCCCTCGTCGGCGCGCTGGTGGTCGAGGAAACCGACGAGATCCTCGCCATCACGCTGTCGGGCGGTGTGATTCGTACGCGAGTCAACGAGATCAGGGAAACCGGCCGTGACACCATGGGCGTCCAACTGATCAATCTGGGCAAGCGCGATGCCGTCGTGGGCATCGCTCGCAACGCCGAGGCGGGACGCGAGGCGGAGGAGGTCGACGGCGACGTGGTCGTCGACGATACCGCCGAGGGCGCCGCGAGCGGCACGGACGAGGGTGAGGCGCCCTCGGCCGAGTAGGCACGAGGAGTGAGTCAGCGTGAGCGGAGCCACGGGCGCCGGACCGGCCGGAACCCCAAGGGGAACGGAAGCGGACGACGGCGGCCGTGGCTCCGCCGCGCGTGCGGCGGACCCGCACACGACCAACCTGAAGGCGATCAAGTCCCCGACCAAGGACACGCCCTCGCCTGACTCGCATGCATCACAGGGGGGAACTGTGACGGACACCCGAGGTCCGAAAACCAAGCAGCCCAAGGCCGGCACGGGCCCGTCCGCCTCCGGCGCGCAGCCACAGCCGGCCGCGCAGGAGCCGGGCGCGGCCTCGCCGCTGCCCGGGGAACGGCAGGCGCAGCAGCAGGCCGGGCCGTACCACCCGCCGCAGGCCTACCCGGCGCAGCCGGCGGCGGCCGGAGCGGGAGCGGGCGCCGCTACGAGTGCCGTCCGGCGTCCCCGCACGGGGGCGAGCACCACGCCGCGGGTCCGTAAGGCGCGGCTGCGGGTGGCGAAGGCCGACCCGTGGTCGGTGATGAAGGTCAGCTTCCTGCTCTCCATCGCCCTGGGCATCTGCACGATCGTCGCGGCCGCCGTGCTGTGGATGGTCATGGACGCCATGGGCGTCTTCGCGACGGTCGGCGGCACGATCTCCGAGGCCACCGGCTCGAACGAGTCCAACGGCTTCGACCTGCAGGCCTTCCTGTCGCTGCCCAACGTCCTGATGTTCACGTCGGTCATCGCGGTCATCGACGTCGTCCTGGCGACGGCCCTCGCGACCCTCGGCGCGTTCATCTACAACCTGTCCGCGGGCTTCGTGGGCGGTGTCGAGCTGACGCTCGCCGAGGACGAGTGACGCAACCTCCGCCGCTGGCCTGACGGGGCCCCGACAACCGATTTTGGGACTGCCCATGTCGTGCGCTAATCTTCAGGAGTCAGCGCGCGGGACACACCGCAAAGCGCGGCGGGGCTATAGCTCAGTTGGTTAGAGCGCATCCCTGATAAGGATGAGGCCACAGGTTCAAATCCTGTTAGCCCCACAGCGGCAAAGCGCCAGGTGAGAAGCCCGGTAGGTCCTCAGGATCTACCGGGCTTCTACATGTGTTGATCTTGTTACCCCGCTACTACCCCGTAACGCCGCCGAGTTGAGCACGAAAGCGGCCGCCTGTAGCTGACGGCGACCCGCGAATCGTGCCGACAGGCGGATCTCTGTGCCCAAGGGGGATGTCGGCCCTTCGGTCTACGCTTGCAGCACACCCCCTGCCGATTCACGCGGCAGGGGGTGTCCGCCATCCGGCCGGAACCTCCCGAGCCCGACCGGAGCCTGCCTGGCAGTGTAATCGAACGCCCATCCGAATATGCAGGCGGCGACATCGTGATAGCGCGCTGTCAACACGGCCCCCACAAAAGCGGGCGACCGGTCGGATTTTTTGTCTTGAACTACTCGGTAGTAGCGGGTGCATAAATGCACAAGAGTGGTCGAACTGCCTGTGTGGGCAATGTGTAACCGCTTCCCACTGCCTGCAAAAACCGGCCACGCGTGGGTAAAGTGCCTGTTGGGGAGGCGGACGTGACCCCCACCCGTCCACCTGACGCACAGCCCCAGAACAAGCCCGGTCGGAGAGCTCGGGAGGCCTCCGACCGGAAAGGGGCGCCCCCTGCCGCATAGCTCGGCAGGGGGCGCCCTGAAAAGACTAGACCGCCCCGCCCTCCAGCACGGAGGGCGGGGCGGTTGCGCTCAGCCATATTTGGCCAGCGCCTTGCGGGAGCAGCGGACGCACATCACACTGTCCCGCCGCCCGGGGCGACGGGCGCCCCGGGGGTCTCTTCGCCTTTAAGGCAGCGATTCGATCAAGTGCCCGTGTACTGCAAGATCACGCAAATTAGGGTTAACCCTAATCACTACTGATCATGGGATCGGGAGCGTGGACGTGTGCCACGTCCCACACCGCCCGACGCTCGCGTCCTCGCCCGCCGGCGCGCTGTGGGCGAGCAGATCCGTCACGTCCGCGAGCACCACAACCTGACCCAGCAGGCGGTCTGCAGCCGGTCAGGCATCGACGTCGCGACCTACAGCCGTATCGAGCAGGGGCACGCCTCGCCGAAGCTGGACACGCTCATCCGGATCGCCGACGCGATCGGCGTAGACCTTGCGGAGCTGGTAGCCCGACAGGGCTTCAGGGCCGCCAGCGAATAACCTGGCCCTCCGGAGCAACGGTGACGGTGAACTCCTCCACAGTCGGGGCGCCGGCCGCGCACCAGCTGCCGAACTGCTCCTCCACGGTGTCCCACAGCGGCTCCGGGCCGCCCTGCCGGACGAGCCAGCGTCCGCCCTCTGAATACACCGCGGCCCAGGAGCCGGTGGCGACATCGACCAGGACGTCCTCAGTCCGTCCGTCCCGCTGCATCGTCAGCCGCTGGGCGTCCGGCACGGCGAGCTGCACGACGAACCGGGAGCTCCAGTTCTCCAGCACCTCGGTGCCAATGGCGGTCTCGCGTTCCTTGCCGTCGTCGAGGTCGGGGAGCAGGCCGAGCGGCGGCGGCGTGTGCGGGCGCGCGAGCATGAAGGACACGGCGCCGCCCAGCAGCCGGCCGGACGCAGTGCCGTCCTCATGGACCGTCAGGCGCGCGAGCTCCGAGGAGCCGAGCCATCCGCAAACGGTCGCCAGGATCAGGCCGCCCGGGCGGGTCTGCTCGATCCACGCATGAGGCACGGTGCGCACGCCGCAGGTGGCGATGACCCTGTCGTAGGGTGCGCCCGCGCCGTGGCCGAGGAGCCCGTCGCCGGTGACGAGTGTCGGGTACGTGCCGAGGCGGCCGAGGGCCGCCCGGGCCCGCGAAGCGACGCGCTCGTCGTACTCGACTGAGGTGACGTTGCCGGCGCCGAGCCGCGCGCAGAGCACGGCGGTCGAGTAGCCGGTGCCGGTCCCGATCTCCAGCACCTTGTGCCCGTCCTCGACCTGGAGGTCCTCCAACATGCGCAGCACGAGGGACGGCAGGGTGCTGGAGCTCGTGGGCTCGCGCGTGATCGGGCCGCGGATGTCTTCCGGGACGATCGTGCCCGCGATCTGAGTCACCAGGCTCTCGTCTGCGTAGCATCCTTCGAGCCAGTCCGCGTCGCCTGCCTGCACCGGTTCCCACGCCGAGTGGAACTGCGGCCCGGCCACGCGCCGGAAGTACCCGCCGCGCAGGAACTCGTGCCGGGGGACGGCCGCGGCGGCGCGCCTCCACGGCTCGGTGCGCAGGCTGCCGCCGATCACCATCCTGTCGATGAGCTGCTGGTGCAGCTGTTCATGGTCGGTCACGGTGTCCTCTCCAAGAGGTCTGCGAGGGCTGCGCACATGGGCAGGCCGGTCTCGTCCTCCAGCCAGTGCCACTGGCCGGAGGGGTTGCACTCCAGGAACCACCATCGGCCGTCCTCGCCGATGGCGAAGTCGAAAGCGCCGAAGACGAGGCGGAAGCGGTTCATGTAGCGGTGGAGCGCCGGCCGGATTCCGGGCGGCGCTTCGACGGGGGTGTAGGTGAGTCGGCTGTAGTCGGTGCGCCAGTCGAGGAGGTCGGAGTCGATGCGGACGCAGAACACTTCGGCGCCGATGACGGTCACCCGCACGTCGGCGACCTTGGGGACGCGCTGCTGGAAGAGGTGCGCGGTGCCCGCGACGGCGTCGTCGATGTCCGCCTCAGCCACCTCGGCGACCTTGACCACGGACGAGACACCGTCGATGAGATGGACCGGGTTGTACAGCGGTTTGTAGATGACCGGGCTGTGCGCCTTGATGAAGGTTCGCGCTGCGTCGGGGCTGGAGGTCACGAGCGTGGGCGGTACCAGGAACCCGGCCTTTGCTGCCGTGGCCAGCCCGGCCGGTTTGAACTCCGCGTCCCCGATGCGGTGCGGGTGGTTCACGTACAAGCAGCCGGGCAGTGAGGCCAGGACTCCGCCGAGCCCGTATCGGGCCTGGGTGATGGCGAACCGGGCGTCCTGCTCGTCGAGGTGCGGGAACGCGAAGCCGGACGGGCGCCGGTAGTACAGGGAGCGGATGCCCGCCAGGTCCGCGGTGCGGGAGGGAGTGAGGAGACGGCCGCGGAGGCCGTGCTCGGTGATCTCGGCCTCCACCGACAGTGATGCGGGGAAGTCCCCCGAGTCGAGCCGCACGACCGGGACACCCCGGCCGTGCAGCTCGCCGATCACCACGTCGGCGGTGGGGTCGTGCAGGCTGGTGACGACCAGCACCGGACGCGGAACGCTCACTGGTCGCTGTCGCTGCTCGTGTCGGTGTCGCCGCCGCCCTGGCCGTCCGGGCTGGTGCCGGTCGACGGGCTCGTACCGGTGGACGTGCCGTGCTTGCCCATCTCCAGCACCTGGCTGGCGCCGTCGTAGAAGCGGGCGGTCTGCGTGGCTGGGTCCAGCTCGGCGCGGGCGTAGGCGGGCGCCATGGTGGGGTAGGGCGCCATGCGGCCGAGCCCCCAGGGGCGGGCGGTGACGAGGCCCTGCGGGATGGCGGGGCTGGTGGGCAGACGGTCGGAGTGAACGAACATGCCTCTCCTCTGTGTCGTCGTGGTGGTGCGTGCGAGACCCGCCCCGGCGCTAGACCTGTCCAGGGTTGGGGACCGGGGCGGGAGTCTTAGGGCGAGCTCAAGTCGCCACGCGGCCAGCGCCACTCATGCTTCCGGCTCGGCGGCCAGGCAGTGCCGTCCAGCGGCGATCAGCCGGGCTACCGCCAGCGGCCTGCACAGCGCCGCGGCCGAATCCATCGGCACCGACCAGTAGGTGGTCCGGCGGGGGGCTCCGGCAACGTCGGGTCGCGGAACGCCCAGGTAGCTGCCGCGGCCGAGGCAGTCCACGTCCGAGGTACGCCACTCGTCGACGGCTACGTGCCACGTCGTCGGCATGCTGGCGGGGACCACCGCGTAGTACCGCTCGTGGTGGGGGTCGCAGATGACCGGGCCGCCGTCGAGTGCCTCGCCCAGGAACGCGTCCAGCTGGGCGGCTTCGGTGCTGGCGGTGAGGGCGACCACCAGTCGCCCCGGGATGCGCACAGCGGAGAACAGGGTGCCCAACGGCAGCATCGCCACGTCGTGCTGTTCCCACTCCAGCCGAGCCCGGGCGCGGCCGTGTGCCGGCAGGGTCGACAGAAGCCAGTGCTCGGTGGCAAGACGGCGGTCCGCGGCAGGGTGGACCAGCACGCCGGGCGCGGCATGGACGGGCCGTAAGGCCTGCTGGCTGTGGTCGCTGGTCATGCTCGCGCCTCCCCTGTCGCATGTGGTCCGCCTCACACACGCGACCGTAGGGAGAAGCAGTCGTGCTGACCCGAGCTGACAGTTCGGGTGAGCCACAGGCTCGCCGGGCTCTACACGAGCCCGATGCGTAGCGCCAGCTGCTCGGCCTGCCGGGCGTGCATTGCCCGGGCCCTGCGGATCACCGTCAGAACCAGCTGCCGTGCGAGCGGCGTCCGGGCCAGGTCCTCCGGGGCCATCGCCTCCAGTCCCAGGAGGGACAGCAGCGCCGCGGCGTCATCCCGTCGCTGGCTGTGGCAGGCCGCGACCTCCAGGCCGAAGGTGAACTCCCGTTCCAGCGAGGGCAGCCCACTGGTGTCGATGGCGTCCGCAGTGTGCAGCGCCTCTCCGGTCTCGCCCGCCTCCATCTCGATGGACACGGCGTGCAGCGCCACGTTTGTAGGCCCGAACACGGTCCAGGCGACGTTGCTGCTGTCGGACACGGCGCGCGCCGCGGGCGCCGCGTGTTCCCTCAGCCGTTCCCGAGCCTCCCACCACCGGCGTCGGCGGGCGGCGGCGACCACCGCGACGAGTTGCAGAGCACCGCCCATCGCCTTTCGGTCAGCCTCCGCTACTCGCGCGGCGGATACCTGCTCAGCGGCCCGCAACGCCAATGCCTCAGCCTCGCCGGGCTGGCCTGCGGCGAGCAGCACATGCCCGAGGTTCCACTGGGCGGCGGCGATCCGCAGCGGGTCGTCGGCGTCCTCAGCCGCGCGCATGGCCCTGTCGGCGGCGAGCGTGGCCAGATCTACGCGGCCGGTGCGGCGCAGATACGAGCGGAGCAGGCAGTACAGGTCTGCGGCCGCTCGGAGTACGGCGCGGCGCTCCGCCTGGTCCGCACCCGCCCGGGCGGCCCGTACGGCGTGCTCAGTATCGGCGACCAGGCCGGGCAGCGTCTCGGCGGCTCTGGTGAAACGGTCGCCCGCGGTCTGCCAGCTCTGCCACGCAGCCTCCACCCGGTCCCTCAGCGCGGCTGCCGATACGGGCGGGGCGCTTAGGGCCGGGCCGTAGCCGAGGAGTGCCCGCCCGACCGCGGCCTCGGCGGTGTCTGTCGTCTCCGCCTCGGCCGGCGGCTGCTCCGACAGCAGGGCGGCCGTGGGCACTCCCAGCTCTTGTGCGAGGGCGTACAGGATGGGCAACGAAGGCACCTTGAGGCCGCGCTCGATCTGCGACAGGTAGTCGGGTGAGATGCCCACCAGCCCGGCCACGGCATCCTGCCGGCGGCCGCCGCGGTAGTGCCGGATCCGGTCCCCGATGGGGAGGTCTGCTGCAACCATGCGCCCACTCCTCGCTCCTTGTTCTGAGCGTAGGGTGCCCGCTGCGTGGGGACCGGGAGTTCGTGAAGACGGGAGACGCTGGTGCCAGAACTGGTGTTGTGGGACATCGACCACACGTTGATGGCGACTCGGGGACTCGGCGGCGAGCTGTGGGGCGAGGCGTTCGAGCAGGTAACGGGGGTGCCGTTGCGGGAGCAGGCATCCGTGACCGGATCGACGGAGAGGGTGATCCTGCGTGAAACCGCACGCCTGCACGACCTCCCATACAGCGACGACCTGTTCGCGCGGTTCGCTGACGCCCTTGGCGCGGTGCACGTTCGACGTGCAGCGGAATTGCGAGAGCGCGGCCACGCGTTGCCCGGCGCCGCCGCGGTGCTCGCGGCCCTCGCGGAACGGGGCGTGCATCAGTCTGTCGTGACCGGCAACGTGCACCAGGCCGCGGAAGTGAAGCTCGCCGTCTTCGGCCTCGACACCTACCTGCGACTCGATAACGGGGCGTACGGCGAGGATGGGGAAGGCCGCCCCGAGCTGCTGCACGCCGCACTCAAGCGGTCGGATGTGGCCCCGGCCGCCGCTGTGTTCGTCGGAGACACCCCGGCCGACGTGGCAGGGGGCCTGGAGGCCGGCGTACGAGTGGTTGCTGTCGCCACGGGGAAGACCTCGGCGAGCGAGTTGTGGGACGTCGGCGCGGAAGTGGTGCTGGACGACCTGGCCGATACGGGCAGGGCCCTCGCTGCTCTCCGGGCATGACGAAATGCCCCCTCCCGCCCGAAGGGCGAGAGGGGGCGCAGTCACAGGTGCCAGGGGGTGAGGTCGAGGTCAGCTGGCGGTTCGGGTGCGGGCCCTGCCGAGGTGTCCGGGCCGACGCGTCGCGCCCAGCGGTGCAGGTCGAGGTAGGCGCGGGTCAGCAGCTTGCGCTGCGTCCGTTCCTCCTTGACCTCGCGGTCGAGCCGGTCGGTGATCGCCATGAAGTCCGAGCGCCGGTTCGTCGCCCGGCTCTGCGTCCACGACAGCAGCCCCACCACCAGGGCGACGGCGCCGCCGACCAGTGCCCCCACATCCATCAGCGTCTCGCCTTTCTCAGGTGCAGCGGGGGCGGATCGTCCATGCCGGACACCAGCACCACGCCGATGGTGAACGCCCCCCACCCGCATGCGCTGCCCACGGCCGGCGGGTACGTGCTCGCTGCTGCGGCTGAGAACACCCCGGCCCACAGGCCGCCGGGAACCGCGAGCGCTACGTACCCGGCGGCCTGTGCGCGCGGGCACCCGGCGAGCAGGCCGGCCAACGTGGCGACGGCTCCGCACACCACCCACATCCAGCCGAGGGTGTCGAGGCCGCCGGGCACGTACCGGGTGAGGTCGGCCAGGCCGCGGGCGGTCCCGTAGCGGGGCTGGCCGATGATGCCCAGTCCGCCGTATCCAGCCCAGCCGAGGCCGAGGACGACGAGGAAGGCGCGGCGGTGGGAGAACCGCCGCGCCACCGCCGCGCCCCACATCAGACGCCCTTGGCGAGGCTAGCGGAGTTCCTCGTGCCGAACGCTCTGGCGAGCATGCCCTTGATGAGGGTGCCGCCCGCGGCGATGCCCGCGGCGGCCATGGTCTCCCAGAAGCTGGCGTGGAACATGTCGCCGGGGCCCGCCGCGATGGCGACGCCGCCCGCTGCGACCACGGCCGTGGCCAGGGTGCGCTCGGCGAGGTCTCTGGCGTAGGTCTTCGCCGTCTTCACGACGGTCTCGGCGCCAGGAAGGTTGAGCTGGGACATGTGGTCCTCTATTCAGACGGGCTGCGCCAGCTGGCGCAGCCGATGACGGTGAGGTTGATCAGGCCGTTACGCGGAAGCCGTGCTTCTGGCCGAGGCGCGTCAGGGAGTCCCTGCCGAAGTGCCCGTCCGCGGGCTCGCCGGGCCGCCGGCCGCGGTAACCGCACTTCTCCTGCCACTCACTGACGGCCGGCCGGGTCCGGGAGCCGAGGGAGCCGTCGATCCAGCGCTTCGCCAGCAGGCCCTCGCGGTACAGCGCGGTCTCGACGACCAGGCCCTCCGCCTTGTAGGTGGTGCCGCCCTGGGGCAGGCCCGGGTCGCGGCGCTGCGCGGCCTGAATGTGCCGCAGCGAGACGGACGGATTCTTCGTGCCACCCGGCGCGGGGGCGGCAGGCTTCCCGGCCCGCTTGAGGATCTCGGGCAGCAGCTCGGCGCGGAACTGCGCGGCGCGCTTCTCGCCCGGGCAGGCGGTCCCGGAAGGCGACCACTGCGGGAACATGCGGTGGATGCCGTAGCCGGAGTCCGAGCCGCTGCGGCAGGCCCGCAGCTGGATGCCGTGGGTGCGGTGGCCCCATACGCCGAGGTCGGCCAGGGCGTCGAGCTGCTCATCCGTCCACGGGTCGCTGGCCTTCGTGTTGGAGGCGGTCTCGACGCTGATCGCGCCGGAGCCATCCGCGCGCAGGTTGGCCTGGTAGTTGGCGTCGGCGCGGGTGGTGGTGGACAGGTACTGGCCGATCGACCCGTCGAAGTCGACACCGAAGTGGCTCTCCAGTGACGTGCTGTTCTTCCAGTAGGCGTACAGGCGGTGCTCGTCCCACGGGGCGACGATGCTGTGGAAGATGACCTGTGTCGGTCTGATCTTGGGCTGCTCGCGGGCCTCCGGCTGGAGCTCCAGCCGGACCGCTTCCGTGTACCAGGCCATCACACACGCTCCGGCCAGGCCCAGGTGCCCGGCTTGTTGCCCTCGGCGCGTGAGGTGGCCCAGAAGATGTCGTTGCCGTCCAGGAACACCTGGGCGTTTACCGTGATCTGAGCTTCCTTCCAGACGCGCACGAGCATCGCCGGGAAGACGTCACCCTCGGCCGCCCAGTTGCCGGTGTGGCCGACGAAGCCGGTGCGGTTGGAGGCGCTGCGGCTCTCGTGGAAGTCCTTGCGGCGCTGGTTGATCTGGTCGGCGTCCGCCTGGCTGAGGGTGTAGTGGACGATGCGTCCGATCGATGGCTTCACGTGGCCCTCCAGGGCATGAGAAAAGCCCCGGCCGGGCGGCTCGGGGCTCTGAAAGAGGGGGGTGCGCTCAGGCGGGAGAGGCCGTCACCTCATACCGATGGGCGTTCACCGTGATGTTGGGCAGCTGCGCCAGATGCGCCTTCACCGCGTCCACGATGTCCTGCTCCGACACTCCGGCGATGCCGGAGCCCTCGGTGCTGAACTGGAGCAGAACAGTGCAGGCGGCCTCTGGCTGAAGGACGTCTGAAGCGCCGATCTCAACGTAGGGATACTGCAACTGCACGGGGTTCCTCCGATCAGGCCGCAGCCTCGTACTCGCCGAAGACACGGATCGTGTCTCCGCTCGCCCACGCCCACGGCGAGGCCGCGTCGATCAGACCGACACCTGCCGCTGCGGCCGAGTCGATGCGGCCTGCCGCCATCTCGATCTCCATCGTGGTGGCCGTCGTCAGCCTGGACCGGACACCCATGCGGGAGCCGAGCCCAGCACTGGAGTCGGAGATCTCTCCGTACCCCGCGATGAGCGAGGTCGCCGCGGCGTTGACCGGCAGGCTGAAGCGCCAGTTGTCGCTGGCGCCGCCACCGCCGAAGTTCGTGGTGGCCCCGAAGGTGATCTCCATACGCCAATACACGGTCAGGGCAGACTGAGCGAAGCGAGCGATGACCGCCGCGTTGCCGAAACTCGGGGTGTTCACCCCCGTGCTCGTGGTCCACACCGGCACCCAGTCGCTCCAGGTCGGCGAGATCGACCGCAGTCGCCCCGCGGTCAGTCGCATACCTGGCTGCCACGGCTCGTACGGCACGATGCTCCTCCTTCACAGGGCGACGACGGTGGGAGTGGCAAGCCGGACGTCCGTGCCCGCGGTCTGCGCCTTCACGACGCCGTTGCGGCTGCGGCGCACCGTCCACACCTGCGGGTTGGCGATGCGGACGTTGTCGAAGCGCGTCTCCAGCCCGGCGTTGGTGTTGCCGGTGTTCCGGAACGAGCGCACGCCGATGCTGGCGGCCGCCGTCAGCGAGGTGTCGGACACCTCGATCTGCCACAGATCCGGCTCCCGGTCGGTAGCGAGCCAGATCTTCGCCTTCAGCGCGGTCCCGATCGCCTGGAAGCGGACGCGGTAGAACGTCGCTGCCGTGTGCGTCAGGGTGCTGGTGTACGTGGCGAGCTGGGTCTCCGTTCCGCCGACCCGCTTGCGCACGGTCAGCAGGAGGCCCGCAGAGGTCGTGATCTCCACCCTCGCCTGATACAGGGAGTTGTTGTCCACCGCGCGCGTGACGGGACCAGTGAAAACCGACGCACCCGTCGCCAGAGCCGACACCGCAACATCCGCATACAGATCCACGTCCGCACTCGGCGCCGGCACCAGGGCCAGGTGCGCAATGCCTGTGCTCGGCTGCGCCGCCACCCCGTACCCGGCTCCGACGCTGTGGTCCGCGCTCGGGGTCACGGTCCAGGCCTGGCCTGAGTCCGCCTGCCCCCAACTGCCGGCGGCCACGGTCCGGCCGAAGGCATCCCGGACCGAGTCCGCGATGGCGTCGACGGTGACGTGCTCCCCGCCGAGCTGGACGTCGAAGGGGAACTCGGCGGGCTTGCCCCCGGCCGGGCGGATGGTCACGCCGTGGACCCACAGCACGTCCGCCGCGGGAGGGAAGTTCGCCACGGTCGGGGCCGCGTTTGCCGTGAGCGCCCCGACCGGGGCTGTCGCGGTCAGCTCGAACCAGGTCCAGGTGTTGGCCAGGACCGCGAGCCCGGAGGCGCTGGTCGACTGGTACGCGCCTCCGGTGGTGAACCAGTTGAGGTTGAGGTTCACGGTCCGGGCTGTGGCGCAGCGGAGCCAGCCGGAGATGACGTACTGCTGGCCGACCGTCACCGGCACCGTGGAGGAACCAGCGTTGGGGAACTGCGCCACCCCGTCCGGGACCAGGCGCATCGCCCACGCGCCCTCGAACGGCGCGGGCAACGGCGCGGCCACGCGGTCGAGGGTGCCGCCGTTGCCGAACCACCCGGCCAGGTCCGTCTCCAGATACGGGTTCGCGGTGAGGGGTGGCAGGGCGGTGACCCACGGGATGCCGTCGATGGCCCGCACGGTCAGCGTGGTGTCGTCCTCGTCGACCGCGACGACCAGCTGGCTGCCGTCGGTGTCGACCCGGCCCAGCACCGGATCCTCAACGACACCGACACGCCACGGTGAGCCCGGAGCGCACACGAAATCGATCTCCCACGTGCGCACCCCGATGCGCTCGGTCAGGCCTTGCACGATCAAGTCCGCCGGCCCTGGGGGCAGGAAGTCCGGCAGGTCCGTGATGCGGATCAGGTCACCCTCGATCATGTCGAGGACGGTCGAGATCAGCGACGGGGCCCTGTGCAGCCGCACGGTGACCACTGGGTAGCGGGCCTCGTCGACCGTGCCCAGGTGCATCATCCAGTGCGCCATCGGCTCGGTCTGGCTGTCAGTAAAGAGGTTGATGGTGACGCTGTCGTCGTACCGTCCGACGCCGTCGGGCGGGTCCAGCACCGACAGGCGGCCGCTGGTGAGCTCCGCCCTGCCGGAGCTCCCGCCGATCCGCTCCACCGTGACGTCGTTGCGCAGGTTGGAGTCGTCGTCGACCGGCTCCAGCGCGCCCAAGCCTTTCGACTCGTAGGACAGCGTGAGCTTCGGCGTCTGGTTGTACTGCGAGGCGCGGGTCCGGTAGCGCAGCCCCAGCCGGGACCGGTCCTCGACGAGGGTCCCGCCGTCGGCCTGCTCGCACTGCTCCAGCTGCTCCAGCAGGGTCGCCGGACGCTGGGCGCCCATGGCGGCCGTCTCGGCAGGGTCACCGGTGATGATGAGCGACAGAGACTCCTCGGCAGCGAGGCGGGTCAGCCGCGCTGCGGCCAGCTCGCCGCCGAACCCGTTGTCGGCGTCGTTGTAGATGGCCGTGTTGTTGGCCTGGAAGACGCCAACATGGCCGATCGCTGTGCCCTCCAGGCCGGCGCCGAACGACGACCGGATCGAGGTGACCCGGCCGACCGTGCCGGCGAAGCTGCCGGTGTGGAAGTGGCCGCCGCTGCTGTTCGCGGCGTTCAGCCAGCCGAGGTCCACGTCGACGTTGCCGCCGTTCTGGCGGGCGAAGATCCTTACCCTATTCCAGTTGCCGAAGAAGGACGGGCCGGATCCTGCGCCGGTGCTGGTGAGGAGCAGCTGGTTGTCGTCGGCGTCGAGGACCTGGAGCTGCACGTTGTTGGTCTGCACGCGGACCCGGTAGCGGTTGCCCGTGCCGGAGCACACGATCTCGTACAGCACGGCCTGGGCGACCGGAGCGGCCGGGATGAAGTTCACCAGCTCGACGTGCCACGGGCCCGTGCCAGAGGCGGGCGGCGGCACGCTCGCCGAGAGGGAACCCCCGGGCTGGAGGACAGGCAGCGCCGACGAGCCGCCTAGCGAGTCGTCCGCCCCCATGTCGAACCCTGTCAACTTCATGGGAGCGACGCCGGGCACCGGGCTGTAGGCCTGGGTGGCCGCCGAGTCGTCCTCCATCGGCCAGTAGGCGAGCAGGGTGGAATCCGACGGGATACGCCGCCTCAGGGTGCTCTGCAGCAACTTCTTGCCCTGGTTGAGGCGGCGGAGGATGCCCGCGCCCTCACCCTCAACGCGGATGAGGTGCCCGCCCCTGCTCCAGCGGGCGGGCCAGTCGGAGTACTCGCCGCTGAACCTCACCTGCCGGTTGGTGATCTCCGCCCCGCCCGCGGGCGTCCACGTGCGGCCCGCCGCGTCCACGAACGAGGCGGCGCCAGCCGCAGGCAGGGAGAAGTCCGGAGCAGCGACGATCGTTCCGTTGATGCCGGACCGCAGCTCGAAGGCATGGATCCGGCCGGCGGGCCGCTCGAAGCCGAGCTCGACGGTGTCACCGACGAGGACGGGAGCGCTCGACGAGAACACCGACGTGGCCCCCGAGTTGACCACCGGTGTGCCCAGCTGTGTCCACGGACCCGCGATGGTCGGAGCGGTGTAGTAGGTGATCGTGTGGCCACCGGCCCCGTTGTCCACGTCGAGCGTGACGCGAAGGGCGAGCCGCCCCGAGGGAAGGACCGGGAGCGGCGCGGTCGAGTCGTACTGCTGGATCATGGAACCGTCGGTCGTCCACCGGAAAGTGATTTTCCCGGCGGTCGAGGTGAAGATCGCCCAGGACCGCTGGTTCCCAGTGACGAGGTACTTGCTGCACAGCTCGCGCAGCGTGCCGGTCGAGATCCAGCGGTCGAGGGTGCAGTCGATGCGGATGTCGAGGTCGCCCACGATGTCGAGGGCGGCGACGTCCGGCGTGGAGGCCCCGTTGCCCGCGGTGTCCGGCAGCCACAGGTACCGGTCGCTGGCGTGTACGGACACGCGCATCGGCGTGTTCGGACCCAGCTTCCCGTAGTACGGCGAGCGGGGGTTGCGCCACGAGTACAAGCCGTCCGGGCTGCGCAGGACGAGGGAGCAGGAGGCCGGGTCGACCGCCTGCCCCTCGCCCGAGCGGCCGCGCTTGTGGGTGATGATGTCTGACAGCTGCGCGTGCTGCGTGACGTCCGTCCACACCCCGCCGATGGCGAACTCCACCATCGTGCCCAACGGGTCCTCAGGGAACGCCATCAGCCAGACCTCCGTCCCGCCAGTACCAGGCCGACGTCGCCGCCGCCCTTCTTCCGGATGCCGCGCCGCATCCGCTCCATCAGGTAGTCGTCCTCCGCCCGGCCCGACGAGCGGAGTTCCAGCACGACTCGCTGCGACGCGGCCGCGCGGGCACGGCTGCCGGCCATGTCCCACGAGCCCGGCGCCGGCGTCTCCACCAGGCTGGCCATGCTGCGGTTGACGGCCGAGCGCTGTCCCTCCACGCCACGGATGAGGCCCTGCGCGGTGTACTGGCCGACCAGCGCCATCACCCGCGACGGGCTCTTGATCCCCAGGGCCTTGCGGATGCTCTTGGACATGCCCTTGGCGATGATGAGCATCTGCTTCTCGATCGCCTTCTGTTGCATTTGCAGGCCCTTCACGAGGCCTTGCCCGGCGGCGATTCCGGCCCCGTACATGGCGTTGCCCGCGGCCGAACCGGCCGAGCCCGCAGCCGACACAAGGAGCTTCTGCTCCTGGTTGATCTGTTTGATCTGGCTGCTGTTGGCGTTGGCCAGAGCGGCAGCGGCCGACGAGCCCTGCTCCACCCCGGCCTGGGCGATCTGCGCGATCAGGTCCGCGGACACGCCCTTCTTCCGCAGCGTCGCCAAGTTCTTCGCGAACGTCTCGGCCGCCGCCCGGTCCAACTTCAGGCCGGCGAGGATCGTCTCGGCGGTCTGCGGCCAGCCGCCGGTGTCCTGCTTGGTGACGTCGGCGCCCTCCAGTACGCCCTTCTTCACGTCCGCCGCGAGCTTGTCGCGGGCCTTGATCTGGTCGGCGACCTTCTTCGTCGCTGCCTTCATCCGGGCGGCGAGCTTGGCCTCCTGCCCGGCCAGTTGCAGCAGCCGCTTCGTGCCTGCGGAGATGATGCCGAGCGCCTTGGAGCGCTTCTTGCCCGGCTTCATGCTGTCGCGGACGATGTCGGCGAGCTTCGTGGAGGCGGCCTTGACCTGCTTCGACGAGCCGGTGAGGCCGTCGATGAGACCGCGGGCGATCCAGCGGCCCTGCGCTTTCGTGACCTTCGACGGCGACGCAATCCCGAGCGCTTTGGCGATCGGGCCCGGGATGGTCGAGCGCGCCCAGCCGAGGATCTTGGACTTGATCCAGCCGCCCATCGACTGGATACCGGACCACAGGCCCTGAACCACGGCGACGCCCTTGGAGACGAGCAGCCGGTTCAGGGAGCCGATCCCGGCAGAGATCTTGCCCGGGAGGCCACGGACGTAGCTGATGAACGAGACGACTTTCTTCGCCGTGGCGACCTGGAAGGCCTGCCAAGCAGCCGCTGCCCGCTCGGCCAGCTTCGACGCCATGCTGGAGACCGCGGACGACACCCGGCCCGGCAGGCCCGTGATCCACGCGACCAGGGCGAGCAGTTTCTTGATCGCCCAGTCCTTCATCTGGCCGAACCAGTTCGACACCTTGCCGGGGATCGTGCCGAGGTAAGCGATCGCGGCGAGGATGAGGTTCTTCGCCCCGGTGACCTTGCCAACCACCCAGTCCCAGGCCGTGCCCGTGGCTGAAGTGATGTCGTCCCAGTAGGTGACGACCAGCAGGACCAGGCCCGCGAGTCCCGCCACGATTCCGGCGATGATCCAGAACATGGGGTTGGCGAGCATCGCGGAGTTCATGGCCCACACGCCGATCGAGGCGATCGCGAAGGCGGAGCCCAGAGCGATGATCGCCCCGGCCAGGCCGATGACGAGGCCCTTGTTGTCGCCCATGAACGAGAACAGGCCCTGCAGCCGGGGGACGACCTCCCCACCGAGGAACTCGATCAGGTTCTGCTGCATGCCCCGCTTGAAGGCCTCCAGCTTGGCGCCGGAGTTGTCGCGCAGCTTGTTGCCCATCTCGTCGGCCTTGCCGCCGACTTTGCCGAGCGCGTCGGCTGCCTTCGACGGGTCGAGGCTGAAGAGGGCTTTCTGGGTGTCCTCGGCTTTCGTCCCGAACAGGGCGACCGCCAGGCTCGCCCGGTCGGCGGGGTCCTTCACCTTGCGGAGCCGGTCGAAGATCTCGTCCAGCGCCTTGCGTGCAGCTGGGCCGCCCTCCGAGAACGCGGACTGCATCTTCTTCCCGGACAGGCCGATTTTGCCGAACGCCTCGTCCACGGCCTTGCCGCCGCCCTGAGTGATCAGGGTCAGCTCCTTCAGGGCGTCGGCGACCACGTCCGTGTCCCTGGCGCCCGCGGCCATGCCCTGGGTGAGCAGACCGGTGGTCGTTGTGACGTCCAAGCCGAGGTTGCGGAAGATGGTGCTGTACTCGTTGAACGTGTCGGCGATGTCATCCGCGCGCGGGCCCATCCGCTGGAGGCCTGCGGTGAGGGCGTCCACGGCCTCAGTGCCGTTCTTCGCCAGCCCCGTCTTCAAGGTCTGGCCCACAGCGTTGGCGGCTTGTCCCAAGTCCAGGTCGAACGTGGTCGCCAGGTCGGAGACCTGCGTGGAGATCCGCTTGAGCTGCGCCTCCGTCGCGTCCGGCGGGGCGATGCCCGCACGCATGACCGCGCTGATCGTGTCCGCGGCGCTTTGGAAGTCGGCCGTGACCGCGTCCGCGTACAGCTCGCCCGCGAGCTTGCCGTACCGCTGCGCCTCCGCCGGCGTCGCCCCGAGCTGGGCGGCGAGACGGCCGGTGATCTGCGTCTGTTCCATCGCCTGCGCGAAGGAGTCCATCAGCAGCGCACCGGCGGCCAGGCCGACGCCCGCTGCGGCCAACTTCAGCCGGTCCATGCGGGACGTGGTCTGCTCGACGGCCTGGTCGGCGCCGTCGGCCGCGCCGTCGGTCAGGCCCTCGCCGACAGCGTCACCCCCGCGGCGGCCGGCGGCGACGAACTGTCCGCGGGCGTTGCGCAGGCGGCCATCAACTCCGCGGACGATGCCGTCGCCGAGTTCCTCGCCCGCGTCCTGCCCGGCGCGTTCTGCCTCGTCTCCCATGCGTTGCCCGGAGGAGCGGATGGCGTTCTCGGCGCGGCGCAGGGCGGGGTCCATCGCCCGGTCGTCGACGGACAGGATGGCGTTGAGCTCGCCGACGGTCAGCGCCACGGCTACCTCCTTCGGCGGGGGGCGTGCTGGGGGTCCTCAGGAGGTGGTGCGAAATGCCGGTACAGGCGGGTCTCGGCTGACAGCAGGCCGAAGATGCGGACCTGAAGCCACCGCCAGGTCCGTCGGCGGAGGATGCCGTCCTCGACGTCGATGCCGTAGACGTCGTGCAGGTCCGCCTCGATCAGCGGCCACTGCTCCAGCAGCCGCTCCCACGTCAGGTTCCTGAGCGCCCCCGACCGCGCCCGCTTCGGCGTCGGGAGCCCGCCCTCGTACCACTCGTAGAGGCCGGTGACCGGGTCGTACTCGCCTCGGCCGACTCCGAGGTACCGGGCCTCCCCTGCCGTCGCTCCGCCCGATTCCTCGGCGCTTTTCCCGGGTGCTGCCGGGTACGCCAGTACTCCAGGGCCGTGTCGCGGTCCGTGGTGACCCAGAACATCGTCGTGAGCGCGACGTGCTTGAACATGGACCAGGAGACGTCGGCCAGGAGCGGCTCGTAGGCATCCCCCAGACACAGGCGGTAGAGGTCGATCTCCTCGTCGTCGTCGAGGACCTTGGTCCCCGGCCTCGTGCCGCCGGCGGCCAGCCGCGCGGCGTACGACGTGATGCGCTCGATCTTGACGCCAGCCTCGGCGGACGGGTCGGCGATGTGGTACGTCCTGACCTCGCCGTCCTTGCGCTTCACCGGCAGGTCGAGGCCCTCCTCAAGGAAGTCGTCGAGTGCCTCGAAGGTGCCGCCCATCAGGGCGCCAGCGGGTTCGTGATCGGGGTGAGCGGACCGTCGCCCGTGAAGGTGATCTCCACCTCGCCGAGCGCGGTGTGCTCGCCGCCGGCGGGCTGCCAGTTCGGGATGGCCTTGCCCTGGTACGCCTCCGGGAGCCCATCGCGGTTCATGTACCGCAGGCGGATCTTGTTGGCGTCGCCGTAGGCGAAGTGCGCGAGGCGGATCTTCTCGTGGACCGGGTGGTAGACCTTGACGGCCTTGTTGGCCTTGCGGCGGATCGTGACCGACAGTTCCCAGGACTGGGCGGTCTTCTCGTTGCCGTTCCAGCCCTCGCTGTCGTAGTCGCTGGAATCCTCGATGTTCGGCTCGCTCGCGGGCTGGAACTCGCGGACGCCCGGGCAGAGCTGCCAGTCCGGCGTCTCGTCCGTGCCCATGTTGATCTCAAGCCGCCACTCGCGTGCGAGCTCGGTCTCCTCCGTGGGGGTCGACACAGGGTCCTCCTCAGTCGTTCAGACGGATCCCGGACCTGACCGTCCGGAAGTAGTAGTTCGCGACCAGCTCCATGCGGCCGCGGGTGTCCTGGCCGATCCAGGCCTGGGAGTTGCGCCAGGAGATCTCCACCCGCACACCGCGGGCCTGCCAGGTGTCGCGGTTGTGCAGGACGGAGAACACGTCGTTGGCGAGCTGGACCAGGTCGAGCACGTTCGTGCCCGCGCGCATGCGCGCCTGGACGCCGGTGACCGAGTCAGTGGAGTCGTCGTCGGCCACGGGGTAGGGGTTCAGGGCAATCGCTCGATCCGGGCCGTCCGGCATGCGACCGAGCACGATCCCCGTGGCGCCCGCGGGCAGCGCACCCGAGGGGTCGTAGACGCCGACCTCGGCGGCGGCCAGGAGCTCGGCGACGCCCTGGAGCAGGTCGACGTCGTGTGTCTCGGCGCTCACCGCAGCGCCCGCCGCATCTCCGCGGCGACCAGCGCGAGAACTACGCCTCGCTCGGCGTTGAGGGCGTTCTCCAGGAATTTCGCCTCGCGCCCGGGCGCGTGCTCGTAATCGAGTTCCTCGTGCTGCCTGGCGGCGTACGGGGTGTCGTAGCTGACCATTGCGGTCAGGTCGGCCTCGTCGACGCTGGCCGTACCGGAGTGCTGCAGGGTGCCCTCGTCGAGCGGCACCTTGTCGTTGCTGGTGCCGAGGACGTGCTCGGCGCCGAGAAAGAGACCGCGGGCTGCAGCCTGCCGCAGCTCCCTCTGCACGCCCGAGGTATCGAATCGAAGGCGGTAGGACTGCGGCACGACGTCACCTCATTCGAGCTGAATTTCTAGGTGATTGGGGGTGCCGAGTCCTCGGCCGTCGCGCCGCTTGGTCTGGATGACCGTGGTGGTCCGGCCGCCGGGGAGCGTCACCCGGGACAGAGCCGGCGCCTCGGTGTCGAGGTCGGCGTAGGCGGTCGACGTGGACGTGACTTGCTCGCCGCCCGGGGTGCGCACCGCACGGGTCTGCTCGTCGAGGAGGCACCGCACCGGGGCCGGCGGGCCGTACAGGGTGCCGGTGCTGGACTCCCCGCCGTACGGCTCCACCGTGATCTCGTGGATCAGGTAGCGACGAGGGATGCGCGTCACCATGCGAAGCCGCCCGTGGAGACTCCCCACCGGAGCTTTTCGGCGGGGATGCTCTCAAGCGCGCGGATCAGCCCGGGCGCGTAGTAGTCCGGGCCGGACCGGTTCTCACCCGCACCGAACTGCAACTGCACATTGCCGATGCTGACGCCCTGCAACGGGCCAGAGACGTCGGTCTCCACCCCCGCCTCGCCCCAGAACTCAACCTGTCGGCACACGGCCTCGGCGAACGCGGCTTGGACCACAGGGTCGGTCGGCATGCCGACGTCGTCGACGTCGTACACCGCGGCCTTCAGGAAGTCGCTGTCCAGGAGACGCGTCGCGCGCTCCAGCAGCTCCACGGCGTCCAGCGGCGGCGCCTTGTGCAGGACGTTCGCCAACTGGGTGGTGGTTGCGTACGACCGGACGTCGGCCATCGTCGGCGGCGCCGGAGCGACGGATACGACCTCGTGCTGCACGCTGGCGCCGGTTCCGGTCACCGCCCACGACAGCTTCCACAGGCCGGCCACCGTGTAGGTGAGCGCGGCTGTCCACGTCCGACCGTTGTCGGCGGTGCCGGTCGAGGGCGAGGAAACCGTCCCGTTCGGCGCGGTGACGGCCAGCGTGGCGACCGTGGTGGCGTCGTACGGGTCGACGGTCAGGGACGCGGTGACGGTGTCTCCCACGTCGGGCATAGTCAGCCTCCTGTCGTCGATGTCGCAGCCAGCTGCGGGCCGGTCGTGGAGGGGGTGAGCGCGGGTCCGGACGCGCTGGGCGCGAGGGTGCGTGCGGGGCGGGGCAGGCGCGTGATGGTGCCTGCTCGGCCGCGGGTACGTGCGGTGCCGAGCTGGACGATGTGCGCGGCAGTCAGCGGCCGAGCCAGGCTGGTGGAGCGGGTGGCGCCGAGCGGGACGCTCTTCTGCCCGGTGACCGGCCGGGCCGCGGCCGCCGTACGCGCGGCGCCCAGCAGGACCAGGCTGGTGGGGAGGTTGACGTTGTCGATCTCGGCGACGTTGTTGGAGCCGTCCGTGCGGGTCGACTCCAGCAGCAACGACAGGTTCGTGTCCGCCGCCCATGCCGGGGTCGGGGCGCTGCGCAGCACGGTCCAGTTGGAGCTGTCCGGGGAGGCCTCCCACAGCAGCGTTCCACCTGCGTCTTGCAGCCTGAGCCAGGCGTGTGCGACGGGATCGTACGGCGGGAAGAGGGCGCCGCCGTCGGCGTACCCCTCACGGAGGTACAGGCCCATCGCGCCTTGGGCGGTGTCGATGATGAACCCGGCGTCGGTGCCGCCCGTGCCGGTGAGCACCAGGACCGACAGGGCGGCCGTTGACACCGCGCCGAGCGCAGGCGGCGGGTAGGCCCGCAGCAGGAAGTGCGAATCGGCCAGGGTGTAGGCGGTCGCGGAGCGGAGCCCGGCGAAGCCTCCCACAGTGCAGGGGATCCGGCCGCGGCCGCCGGTAGCTGTCGGGTCACCGTAGGAGTTGGGCCACTTCGTGAGGTCCAGGGTCCCGGTGAAGGAGTCTTCGAGGGTCTCCAGCAGCGGCACCGTGGCCTCCCCGGTCAGGCGTTGGAGTCGACGCTGATGCCGTCGGTGTGGACGCGGGCGACGATGTCCGTGCCGTCCGGGGTGACCGCGAAGTCGTGGTAGGTCAGCGGGATCAGCGCTGCGTCCGTGCCCGCGGTGGTGTCGGGGTCGTAGGCGATGACCAACTTTCCGGTCGGTGTGCCGGTGGCGAGCGACCAGCTCAGGTCGTTCGCGTCGAAGCTGGCCGTGTTCGCGGTGTCGTTGACCGACACCACCACGCCGGTCAGCGCTACCCGGCCCATGCTGGTCTGCTCGTTGGCCGGGCCCGCGAGTAGCTCGGCCACGGTGTCGTAGTCCTGGAGGACGTCATCGGTCGGCAGCCCGGCCGCTTCCAGCGGGATGGCCACGAGCCCGTCGCTGGCGGCCGGGAGTCCGGCGTAGTGCAGGATCCGGCCCTTGGCGATGTTGGCGACCACATCGGCCACGGCGCTCCTCCTCGGTGTGAGCGCGCGAGGGAGGCCCGCCGCCCGGGCCTCCCTCGTCACGGTGCGGATCGGCTACGCGGACGCGCCGATGATGTGGACGTCGTACGTCACTGACGTACCGGCGCCCGAGTTGGCGATCTTCAGCAGGTCGCCCGTGCCGGCCGTCACTGCGTAGCCGGTCGCGTCCGCCACCCCGGTGCCGACCGCGACGAACGCGCCCGGGCGCAGGGTGAGGGTGCTGGTCGCGCCGAGCAGGGTGGCCCACGCGTTCGAGGTGGCGTTGCCGACCACGACGTTGTTGGCGTTCGCGTCGGCCGCGGCGACGATGATCCCCTTGATCCGGGCAAAGGTGATCGTCGCGCCGAACGCGTCGACGAGCGAGCCCGCCAGGTCGAGGTCCTCGGTCGCCGAAGCGGCCAGGGTGCGCCGGTCGGAGAAGACGCGGTCGGCCTTGCCTGCGCCGGTGCCCGAGCCGAGCGACAGCTTCCGGCTGAGGCTGTGCGGGGCCCTGGCGGTGCCCAGGTCCAGTGCCGTCGTCAGCTCTGCGAAGGCGCTGACGGCGAGCAGCGTTCCGGAGAGTGGCATCAGCTACCGCCCCCGTACCGCTCGACGAGCTGCTCCTTGGTCATGCCCTCGATGTCGGACTGCCGCTCCGGGTCGTCCTCCACCTTGCGGGCGTACTCCTGCCACTCCGCCTTCGAAGCACCCCTGGCCGGCACCTTGAGAACCGGGGCCGACTCGCCGTCCTCAACGGGGGTCAGCTTCTGGCCGACAGCTGGCCCCTCCAGCGAGGGGTTCTCCTCCCGGAGTTCCTCGTTGGTCTTCGGCACGTCCGCCGACGGGTCGTGCACGCCGGGCGCGGTGAGCGTCGGCCGGGACAGGACACCGTCGTTGACGATCTCTCCCTCCTCGCCCTCGCCAAGGATCTTCCAGTTGTCGAGGGAATCGAGTCGGGCCGAGCGCCCGTCAATCTTCACCCGGTCTCCGGTCCGCTGGTTGAAGTACGTGGTCATGACGCGGGCACCGCCGTCCTGAGGTCGACCTGAACGAGGATCTCGGTCGGCGATCCGGCCGGGGAGGCGGGGACCACCGAGAGGTTGTCTCCGGCCGCGCAGGACGCGTTCTGCACGGTGGTGTTCCCGGCCCATGCGTCGGTGCTGGTGGCCATCGGGGAGGCGAGGACGTCGGAGGCGCCCTTCTTCACCTGCACCGTGCCGCCGGTGCCGCCGGTGCGGTACGCGCGTACGGCGATGATGCTGGCGGCGGCCGGGACCTTGAAGAGCTGGTAGGTGCCCGCGGTGCCGGAGGCGACGCGGACTTCCTTGCTGTAGGTGCGCGCAGTGGAGGTGTCGACCTCGCCGGCGCGCCCGTCCACGGTGTGGACCTTGTAGCCCATGGGGCTGTCCTTCCTGTGGGGAGAGGAGGCCCGCCCGCGCGGGGGCGGGCGCGGGGATCAGGCCGCGTCGGCGCCCTTGATGAGGACGGCACGGTTGGCGTCGAGGGTCTTCGTGCCGTACAGGCAGTCGATCGACACGACCATCTGCTTCTTGTCGATGTCGTAGTCGCGGATGATGCGCAGCGCGAACCCCTTGTAGTTCATGATCGCCGCGTCGAGGGCACCCTGGGGGAGCTCCAGCGGGCGGAACGCCAGGGCGAACGCGGTCCGGTGGAAGGCGACGTTGACCTCGGTGGTCGGCTGCCCGGAGGCGGGCGACCCGGCGGGCTGGCCGATGTTCTGCGTCCAGTACGGGTCGAAGCCGCTGACGCGGCCACCCATGGACGCCTCCAGCAGGCCCTCGGTGCTGCCGCGCTTGTCGGCCTGCCGCCACGTCTTCTCCGCCACCCAGCGGGCCTTCGTGGTCGGGCCAGCGATGACCGAGCGCTGCGCCGCCGGGACGTTCTTCAGGTCGAGGACGTTGCCGGCCTGGATGAGGACGCGGGAGTCCGACCAGGGGTAGTCGCCGTTGTAGCCGGCGTAGTCCTCGCCCGCGGCGTTCGGGGTGGCGTCGCCGACCTCCTGCACGATGTCGTCGCGCAGGGCGAGGATGTCGCGATCGATCTTCTGGGCGATGGCCTCCATGGCCGGGGTGAGGAGCTGCTCGTCGAAGTCCTGGATCTTCAGCGTCATGTCCTCGGTGGTGACCGCGAAGGAGACGTCGGCGAAGTGGTTCAGCGTCATGTTGACGCTGGTCTCCTGTGCCTCCTGCACCGTGATGCCCGCGGCGCGGTTGTACTCGTTCGCCGTGAACATGGCGGGCTTGCGGATGGTGATCGCGTCGCCCTGCTTGCGGTTGAACTCCGCCTCGTAGTCGCGGTGCACGAGGCTCGCCGCGACGGTGGTCTCGTACAGGTTCGCGAGGGCCTGTCGCGCGATGACCTGCGCGGTCAGGAAGGTGTTGGCCATGGGGTGTTACCTCCTATCCGGCTCGGCGCTTGCGGCGCGCGGCGCGGATTTCGTCGATGTCTTCCGGTTCGGAGGAGCTCCCGGCCCCGCCGTTGAAGTCGCTGCTCGTACGGTCCGGCGGCGGCGCCGCGGCCTTGAGCTTGGGGTTGTCGTCGACCGCCTTCTTGATGGCGGCGCTGACGGCCTTCGCGAATCCCTCGTCCTCGGGGTCGAGGCCCTTGATCGAGTTCAGGAACCCTCGCGAGTCGGTGAGCGCGTCCGGGTCGGCGCCGTACTTCGACGCACCCCGGTACACGGCCAGCTCGATCGCGGTCTCGCGGTGCGCGGTCGTGCGCCGCTCGATCTCCGCCTGGAGCTTCGCCGGGTCCGGCGCCTCGTCCTTCTCGTCCTGCACCAGGCCGAGCGCTTTGCCGATGTCCTGGACCAGTTCCTTCTTGGCCCTTTCGGCTGCCTCCTTGGCCCCGACGCGAGCCTTCGCGGCCTGGTCGCGGGCTTTCTCCAGTTCCTTGTCCCTGCGGGACGGGGTGCCGGCGGCGGCCTTCTTCGCGGGCGGCTTGGGCTTCGGCTTGGCGTCGCTGTCGTCCTTGGCTTCGTCGGCGCCGTCCTGGTCGTCGTCGCCGCTCTCGGCGTCGTCGTCCTGGTCGTCCTCGTCGGTACCGGTGTCGCCGTCATCGCTGTCGTCGCTGCCGGATTCGGAGTCGCCTCCGTCCCCGCCGTCGGCGTACAGCCACGGGTCGAAAGGGCCGGTGGCGTAGGGGTGGACCCAGCCAGCGCCTGCCAGGGCGCGGCGGGGAAGGGTTCGCTGCTGCATGTCGTGCACTCCCGGTGCGCGTAGAGGAGCCCCGCACCCGGCGGGGCCGTACATCTGCCGGGCGCACCTGGCGACCCGGACGTCTCAGAGCCCGAATCCGGGCATGAAAAAGGGCCCGCACGAGGCGGGCCCTGCAAGGAGTGAGCGGTCTAGTAGACGACGCCCTGCTCGTCGCTGCTGGCCGACGGCGTCGGTACCCGCGGCGGCTCCCCAGTCACCTGCGGAGCAGGCACCAGACGCACCGCGGTCAGGTATGCAGCGACCTCGTCGTCCGGGCCTGTCGGTGTGTAGTACGGGCCGGTCGGCGTCAGCGGCTGCGCCCCATCCGCCAGGGCGATCATGTCGATGCGGGTCGTGTCATCGGCAGTCCACTGGCGCCCATCGTGAGCAACCCAGCGGCCCGCTTCGGTGCGCGACTCCACTCTCCAGGCCATGCCCTCAGCCTGTCACAGCAGGGCCAGGCAGCCAAGGACGAATTGCCGCAGCTCCAAGCCACCGAAGTTCCTGCCGGACCTGCCGAACAAGTCCTGCAGGCCCACCTGGAATGCCTCCGAGGACACCGATGCTGGATCCTCGGGCGCACCCCGCTCATAGGTCTTGCCCGTGTAAGCGTCCGCCCACTGATCTTCGTACGTCAGCTCACCCTGCCGATACGACGCTCCCGGATAGATCGCAGCCAACTGCCTGGGGAGCTCCAGCACACCATCCTTGGTGGCACGTCTGCGTACCAAGGTGTACTCCAGCTCGCGCAGGCCCGGCACGTACTGCTCCATGCGGTGCCCCAGCTCGTGCGTGGCGACCTCCGCCGCGTACGAGCTGAAAGCGCCGTTGTACCAGGCAGGAGCGGCCATATCGAGCGCGAAGAGGTCAGTGCCGTTCGGGCCCTGGCGAGCCCCGTAGTAGGCCCGGTCCGACCCCACCAGCGACATCGGCGAGTCCCGCATGCGGTCCAGCCACTGCTTGGGGAAGTGGTCGAGTGCTTCACCGAGCAGTTCCTGCCAGTCCTCACGCACCGCGGACGCGGACGGGCCACGTGCTGCGATGACGTCCGGGCCGGCAGCCTCGGCCTTCACCTTCCCGCCCAGCTTGCGTACGTCAGCCAGGAGCATGCGGATCGTCTCCGCTTCGCGTGCCGCCACCGCGATCTGAGCGCTGCGCAACGCGTCGGCGTCCGGCGGCTTGTTGCGAGAGATTCGCCGTACCTCCTCGCGCAGCTCGTTGAGTACCGAGTCCTGGAGGAACGCGTCGTGCAGGTCGTCCTGCAGAGCCTCTCCAACTTCCAACACGCGGTTCAGATGCTGCTCGTACGCCTCCGGCGGGAGCAGTGCCCCGGACGGGTCCTTCTGGTACGTGTACTCGTAGCGAGGCGGTTCTGTCCGGCTCAGCCACGAGCTGTAGTTGCCAGGATCGCCGCGGAGGAATGCGTCCCTCTCCTCCGACATGGAGCGGATGCTGTTCTGGGTCATCCGGATGTTGCTGTCGATGCTCCGGGTAGCGTCTTCCAGCATCTGAGGGCGCTTCCACTTGGGCGTCCTCTTGCGCTTGAACTCGGCTTCCGTCTCAGCGACGATCTGCTCCCGCTCAGCCTCCTCCTTCTTCAGCTCTTCCCGGAACTCGGCGATGCGGATGTCGTAGCCGAGCTGCTCGGGAGCCACCTGCACACGCCGCGCGTTCTCCCACGCCTCGCGGTCCTTCGGCAGCACGCGCCGCACCTGCTCGATACGATCCCGGGTCGCATGCGACACGCTCGCCTGCGGCTCAGGCGGCGCGACCGGCTCCGGCTTGGCCTCCGGCTCGGGCG
The DNA here is from genome assembly GCF_001611795.1 of Streptomyces qaidamensis. Classification (NCBI taxonomy): domain Bacteria; kingdom Bacillati; phylum Actinomycetota; class Actinomycetes; order Kitasatosporales; family Streptomycetaceae; genus Streptomyces; species Streptomyces qaidamensis. The sequence goes on from NZ_CP015098.1 coordinate 4,584,167, forward strand.
GCTTCGCGGGCTGCTGTTCGGCGAGCTCAGCGTGCTGCTGCGGCGAGGGCTCGGCGAGCTTCTCGCGGTGCGGCTTGCGGGGCATGCCGGACTCGTCCACCAGGTCGCGGATCCTGCTCTGGTACCCGCGCACCCGCGCGTTCGCTGCTTTCCGGGTGGCCTCGTCGAGGGCGGCCTCGCTGAGCCGCTTCCACTTACGGACCTGCCGCTCCAGGTAGCGCTGCTGCTGCGACTGCTCGTACGTGCCGCGCGCCGGGACCGGAGCGGGTTCTCGGGTCAGCCCGGGCAGGTACGCGCTGACGGTGTGGCGGCAGTTCGGGTGCATCAGGCCCGCGGCCCGAGCCTCCTCCAACGAGCCAGCGACCTTCACCTTGACCATGCGGCCGTCTTCGGTGGCGTGCTCCACCTCGATGGTGCGCGCCCCTGCTGCGCCTGACCGTACGAGGACCTTGCTCTCCCATCGGCGGCACAGCGGGCACTCCTCCGGCGCCCGAGACACAATCACCAGGTCGACGCCGGCCTCACCCAGCCGGTCAGTATGGGCGTCGACCGCGGCCCGGCCTACTGCGGAGCGGGTTGCCATTTCGATGTACGAAGGCAGGCTCCAGCCGCGGCCGGACCTGTCGACAAAGCCCGTGACGCCCCGGTTCGCGAAGTCGTCCAGCGCTGCCTGCGCTGCCTGCCTGCGCGTCTGCGCGCCGACGAGGGGAGCGGCGGAGGCACGGGCGATGACGTCGCGGTACGTGTCCTCGGACTGCCGCAGGATCCGAAGGTGAGTGGCGCGCGTGTCGTTGACGAGCGCAGCCGCCAGTCGGTCAATGGTCGCTGCGTTGGGGATGTCGTTTGCGACCACCTGCGTCACGCCGGCTGGCAGCGCGCCGAGCTCCGCCACCGCGGCCTGCTGGCCCCGCCGGTACGCCTCGGCGACAGCCTGGTGCACAGCCCCCGAGGAGTCCTGGGCCAGGGCGTCCACGACGGAGCGGATCCCTGCCTGAAGGTTGCCAAGTGAGGCGAGTTTCTGCTCCACCCAGGTCGGGGCGTCGATTCCCTCGGCCGCGGCCTGGCGGATCCGTCGGATGAGGACGGTCTCGACCTGCTCGTACAGAGCGGAGACAGTGGCGGCGAGATCCTCGGCCGTGGCCGGCGAGACGGGCACCGACCCACCTCCCCTACGGCAGCGCCCCGGTCTGCATCGGGTCGGGCACCGCGGTGCCGGCCTCCTGCTGGATCTGGGCGACCTCGGCCTTGACCTGAGTGTCGTTCCACTCCGGGTGCTGCATGCGGACCAGCGTGTCCGTGGACGCGGCCTGGGCCCGCCGGAGTACGTCGGCGGTGTTCGCCAGGGACAGCGGGTCCTCCTGGACCGAGTCCTCGAACTCGATCGTCGGCGGCTGCGGCGTGACCCCGGAGCGGAACACCTCCTGATCGACGGCGAGCAGCGCGTGCACCGCGTCTGCGAGGCCGGCCCTCCAGCGGAGGATCTTCCGGCCACGCGTCGTCATCGACCTGCGCTCACGGGACTTGACCTCCGTCGCGGTCACCGCAGCGTCGCCTCCGAGGCCGAAGGTCTGCCCGCTGTAGCCGGCGGATCGGAGGATCTGGTTAACCAGGTCCTCCGCGGTCTCGCGGTGCTCCTGCACGCGGATGGCGAACTGGGCGACGGTGAGCTGCACGCCCTGGTCGCCACGTGCGAGCGCGTTGATGCCCGCGAAGGCCTCCTGATCTGGGTTCCACGAGCTGCCGCGCCCGGGCCCGTTGGACTGAAGGTAGGCGTCCGGGACGACGATGCGGCCCTTGCCGAGGCGGATGTCCCGCATCCAGCTGGCGTAGGTCTCGTCGAGGCTGTCCATGAGCGGCTCGATGCCGTCGAGGTCGGAGCGGCCGAGGTCGGCCAGGTCGGCGTTGCAGCGCCAGCGGCGGCTGTTCTGGTTGGGGATGTACGAGACGTCCAGTCCCTTGTAGCCGGTGGCGAGCGCTCCCTCGTCGTTCACGGTGGCGGCGTACCCGGCGGTCGCCGGGTGGTCCTCCAGGGGCACCGGGCGGCCGAGCTTGCCCTTCGTGCCCTGGTAGAGGCCGTGCAGGATGCGCTCGGGTTCGTGGCGCTCCAGGTGCCGCCAGACCTGCCCGTCCTCCTCGTGGACGACGCGCCAGAAGGTGACGGCGCTGAGCCGGTTCCAGGTGAACTCCGGGATGGCGCGGTCGGCGTGGGTGGCGTGGAGCCACGGACGATCGGCCACCGTCTTGTCGTACACCGGCCGCATGTAGATCCCGCCCAGGGCGGCGCCGACCTCGGCAGCGGTCTGCAGGGTGGCGAGCATGCCGTCATCGGTGAGCATGTCGAGGCGCTTCTGCGTGGGGTCGCCCTCGACGGTGAGCTTCGGCGGTTCGGAGAACAGCAGGTCCGCGGAGCCGCCACAGATGTCGCCCGCGATGGGAACGTGGAGCTTGGTGCGCCGCTCGCCGGGGGCGGTGGGGGTGCCCCACCACCAGCGGGCGATCTTGCCGACGACGCCAGTCGAGAACTGGGCTGGTTTCGGGCTGATCCCGAAGCCTCCGTTGCCACCGCCGTAGAGGTCTTCGAGACGGTCCGGGTCGCCGCTCCACCAGGTGTCCCAGACGTTCATTGCGTCGAGGGCAGGCTTGAGGTGCGGCGGGGGCCACGGCACATTCCGCGTGGGCAGCGGCATCGGGCACCTCCTCTTCGGTCATGCGGCGACATCCAGTCGGGTCGGTAGGTAGGGCCGCCACAGGGACTCCGTCGTGCGCAGCCCGTATCGCAGGGCGTCACACGAGTGGTCGTTCTCCTTGATCGGCTTGTCCTCGCCGCGCTCCGCCGCCTCGTCGTCCCAGGAGTAGCCGGGCATCTCGTCGATGAGGCCCTCGGCGGACTCGTGGATGTACAGGCCCTCCGTCGACAGCAGGGAGGACACGGTGCGGATGCCGTCCAGGACGGCGTTGTCGGCCTGGGTGACGCCCGGGACCTGGTCGCGGTGCAGCTGCTCGATGTACGAGGCGGCGGACGGGTCGACGACGGTCCACTCTGGGGCGACGCCGACGACGTTGGTTCCGGGCTGCGTAACCTTTGCGAGCCACTGTCGGCGGGCCCGGGAGTATTCGGCGTCGGTCATCTGCTTCCGCTCGCGGCGGGAGTCGTACCGGTACTCGCTGACGACGTACAGCTTCCGGTCTGCGCCGAGGCCGATGAGGACGTCGGCGTAGGGGTTGACGGTGCCGTAGTCGATCCCGTCGCACAGCCAGCGGTCGATCCTGGGGAGCGTCGAGACGACGTGCTTCTTGACGTCGAACTGCTCGTAGATCGCGCCCTCGGACTGGACCCAGTGGCCGAGGATGTAGCGGCGGTACCAGAGGCCGGTGAAGTTCCGCTTCATCCGGGCCTTGTAGTCCTCCGAGAGGCCCGGGTTGTCGTCCATGACGAAGTGCCAGGTGCGGATGCCCAGCTCATCGGCACGGTTCAGCCACTCCTTGCGCGCCCAGTGGCCCGGATTGTCCGGGTTGGTCGTCGCAAAGATCAGTGCGCCGGGTACGGACATGCGGTCGACGAGACGCTTGAAGAACTCCTTCGGCAACAGGGTCAGTTCGTCGACGTATGCGCCCGCGCCGGTGAGGCCGCGGAGCCTGGCTTCGGCCTTGGCGTCGTTGGCGGTAACGACCTCGATCTTCTTGCCGAGGATCCACGCGACGCTGGAGCCGCGGGTGTAGCTGACCAGCTTGGCGGTGTCGACGCCGACGATGTTCGGGTCCTGCAGGGGGCCGAACACGTTGCGGGCCACGGTGTCGTAGGTCTTGCCGACGACGACCAGGTCCCCGCCGGCGGGTGCTGTCCAGACGTACATCAACCAGCGCAGCAGCGAGGCGATGGTCTTGCCGGACCGGACCGATCCTTCCCAGACGTTCAGCCAGGCTGTCGAGTGGGCGATGCTCCGTTCCTGCTTGTCGGACAGCCCCAGCTCAGTGGTCGCCATGCTTGGCTCGGAGCTTGTCGAAGAGGCCTACGAGGAGCGAACCGACCTCGTCTGCGCCGCCCTCCTCCTTGGGTGGGGCGAGCTTCAGCGACCGGTCGACGGCGGTGGCGACCAGTCCCATGTACGCGCGCTTGTCGCCGGGGGTCGGCTCGGGCGCGGTATGGGTGTCGAAGTCGTGTTCCTTGCCGCCCCAGTCCCAGTACTCGTGTGGCTGGTTGATCTTCGCGGCCTCGCGCTCGGCGATGTCCTGGAGCTTGATGGCGAAGGCGGCGCGGCGGGCGGCGAGGTCGGCCTGACGGACCTCGGTCGCGGTGCGCACCTCGGCGGCCCGGGCGAAGCTGATGCCGAGGCCTTTGGCGATCTCGCTGATCGTGCGGCCGGAGCGGCCCAGCTCGGTGGCGATCTCGTTGCGGCCCTTGCCCTCCGCGTGGAGTTCGCGGACGCGCTGGCGGTCTTCGTCGGTGACCGGTCGGGCCTTGCCCATGGCGGTCACCCCCCTGGACATGGCGAAGGCCCGCACTGTGGCGGGCCTTTCGTGTGCGCTCGGCGGCGCGATCTATGAGTCTGTGTTTGTGTCCGGGCACGCCGGACTTGGCCCCAGGATGGATCATGCGGTCCCGGGATGCAACTACGTCACGGTCATGCCTTCCATCCGGCGTCGAGGCAGGCCTGGGCGAAGCTGTCGGCGCCCAGCTGCCAGGCGCCGGCGGATGCTTCGGAGCCCCGGGCGAGCGCCTTGGCGTTGTCGGCGATCCCGTTGGTGATCGAGGACTGCGCCCACTTGTTGACCTTGTTCGCCAGGTCGATGCGGGCGGACTGCGTCTGGGCGCCCTTGTACCCGGTGGCGAAGTCGTCGCATGCGAGTGAGGCGGCGTCGTCGAGCTTGGTGGGGTCGGCGGGCTCGTCGCTGGTGCCGCTGCTGGAGCAGGCGGTGAGCGCGCAAGCGAGCGCGGCTACCGCGACGACAGTGTGAAGGATGCGCATGGTCCCCCCAGAACGGTTGCTGAGGCGGCATCATGCCGCAGTTCGCTGGGGCTTCGTGCGAGAACTGTAAAGGGCGCAGGAGGCGTCCGCTGGGCAGGCCTACAGGCTCAACGGGTTGATCTTCACTCGCTGCCCGACCTGCTGGGGGAAGTTCACCACGCGGAAAGAGTGGGCGCCGGTCACTTCGGATAGCGCGTCAAGGATGTGAGGCATCGCAGCTAGGTACGCGGAGGCTGTGGCCGCGATGAGTTGCAGCCCAGCGGCGTCAGGCTCACGATGGCCGATCCAGTGAAGACCAGTCTCTATGTATGCCGCTCGTTCGTCGCGGTTGGAGAGTTGGTTGCGGTCCTGCGTCATGATGGCGTCGAAGCCGCGGTCTTTGACTTCCCGGATGAGGTCGGGATCGAGCGTGCCTCGGAGTCCTTCATCGTGCGCCGACGTGAACTCGTGACGGTAGAAGACTGTGCGCAGGGGCGCTAGGACTGCTGGGGATTCGTTCTCGTCCAGGAAGAACTTCACGCTGCCGTCCTGCGGAGCTGAATCACTTCCGCGTGGAAGTCTGCCGCGTCTGCGGCTGCTGCCTGGGTGACGGTTGGGTAGAAGCGTTCGATGTCGCCGGGAGGGATGCCGCCCTCGACGAGCTTGGCGATGGTGTCATAGGCGACTCGGGTGCCGGCGACGGTTGGCCAGCCGCCAAGCCGCTGCTGCTCAACCTCTACGTTCGGCCGAGGGCGACGGAAGTCGACGACCCCTCGCCCCTGCAGGTTGGTGAAGGCGGCGAAGGCGTCCTCGATGCTGAGAAGGACTTCCTGGCCTGGGCGTCGGACGAGGTCGATCGCGCGGTCGTGTTCCTTGAGGAACACTGTGTCGCCGTCAGTGAGAAGCGTGTAGCGGGAGGGGTGCTGTGTGAGGTCCCAGTCCCGCATCGTGTTCACGGCTTTCCTGATGCGCTGTAGGGGGACCTCGGCGCGCAGACGGACGAACATTCGCAGCGCGACGAGATCGCGGAAGGAGTACAACACGGGGTTGCTCTGCACTTCAGGCTGCAAAAGGTCCTTGCGCCAACTGGCTAGCTGCCAGACCGACGCGCCGGTCAGCGCAGCCGTCAGGTCCACAGGGAATCCCATGGTGTCACCTCCTTCTAAGTTGACTTTGCCAGATTTTCCTTGATCCCGTCGAGTCCGCATCGGCGCCGGAGGGGACTCTGCGTCCTCGTACATCTGAGCGGCCGAGGAACTGCAGCCGGTCGGGCAGCTGAGTCATCCTTCCGCGCTGCGCCGGTATCCGCGACGGGCCGTCAGGGCCGTCGTGACGGTCTCGCCGTACCAGCGGTTCGCGCGCTGGGCCGTGTCGTCGGGGGTCGGCCAGCGGCCCCGGGTGACGTCGGCGCGGATCGTGCCCGCCGTGACGCCCGTCAGGGTCTCGATCTCGCGGGCGGTGTAGAGGCGGCGGGGCTCCAGCTCGGCGGCGTCGCGGGCGAAGTGCTGGGCGATGACGCGGTCGACGGCGGTGGGGTCGTAGACGTACGAGCGGCCGCGCTTCTCGGGGAGTGGGTCGGGCCAGGCGGGGTGTCGGGACCATTGGTTGCGGAGGGTGTTGTAGGCGCGGCCGTGGCGGGCGGCGATCTCGCGGAGGGTCTCGCCCTCGGCGGGGGGTTTTACCATGGTGTTACCGGCCTTTCGGCTGGGTGGGACCGGCAGGTTTTGGCGAGCACCCTTCGGGGTGTCTGGGCTTCGGCTCGGGCCTGCCGGTCACGTCATTTCGGATCTTGTAATGGGGTCGCCCCCGGCTGGCTGCCGGGGGCGTTGTGTTCGGTTACTCCTGGTTCTCGACCAGCCACTCCATCGCCTGGATGATCGCCTCGGAGGCGGTCAGGAGGCAGAGCACCGCTCCGGCGATCCGGTAGGGCCGGGGCTTGACGACCTCCAGGCGGAAGAGGTCCTCCGTGTTGAGCCAGGAGGTGCAAGCCACCTGGAAGTCGAGCCGCACGCCCTCGGGGACCGGCTCGGAGTCCATGAGTTCCAGCGCGCGGATCATGCCCTCGACAGCCTCCTTGGGCTGGACCAGGCCTTCGGGGAGCCTGATCGGGATGGGCAGGTGGCCCAGGGCGGTGGCGATCTCGGCGTAGCTGACGGCGAGATCCATCGCCAGCTGCTCGATGCTCTTGTCGTGTTCGTCGGCCATTTCGGTCCTTTCGACCTGTGGGTGGTGGGTCCGGGTTGGCGGCCCGTTCCCGCTTACGTGTCTATTGTGGCACAGTGGTGCACTGAAAGGCAACACTTCTGGGGCGGGAAATGGCCCCGATCCAGCACGCAGACCGAGGCCGTGACCAGGCGCTAGGCCAGACGCCAACCCGACAGGCGATCATCCGGACCAACAACGGCCGTCAGGGACTTCCCGGGCAACTGCTCCAGGGTCAGACCGACAGCCGCAGCGATGTCCGCCGCCGGGTAGCGGGCAGGCTCATCACGCTCATCCGCCGGCACATCGGCCACGATCTCGGCGTCGTCGCCGAACAACAGCAGCACCTTGACCTTCACACGCTCGCTCATGGTGTTCATCCTCTCTCGGGGTGGGGTGGTCAGTCGCAGGGGAAGTGACTCGGCGGGTAGTGGCCACCGTGGCGGGGGCAGTAGTCCAGCGGCGGAAAGTCGTAGCCGAGCACGGCGCTGAGGAGGCGTCGGATCATCGCGATCACCCCCTCCCTCGTCCGTCGACGGGGTGGTGCAGGTGAGTGTCGGAGAGGTCGTAGACGATCCGCCCATCGGTGCCGATGCGCACTACACGGAACCCCTCTCGGGGCTCGCCCTCCGGCGCGTTGTTGCTGTTGGCGTTGTCGCCTGACCTGCAACAACAACCGTCACCATGGGGTGCGGCAGCAGGGGGAGAGGGCGCGGGCGGGATGGCCTCCCGGCGTACGGACGGCCCGTTCCCCTCTCGCGTGCGACCGGCCTTCCACGGGATTCCCTCGGCCTTCAGGAGTGCCTTAACGGCTCTCGTGTCGGGGAGCTTCAGGTCGTCGCGCAGGCGGGTGAGGAGGACGCCGTTGTCGTCGCCGACGAGGCGGCGCAGTGCTGCCCCGACGTCCGGCGGCGGAGCATCCTCGGCCGTCTCCCCCTCGCTGCTGCGCCGCCCTCGGAGCGCTGCTCGGGACCGCTGCCATCCAAGGGTGGCGAGGACGCCGACCACGACGTATGCCACGTACGGGAAGGCGGCGAGCACACCCCACAGCGCGAGGCCGGCCACGAGCGTCAACACCAGGCGCGCGATCCTCTCGGCCCGCTCCCCCGGCTCGACGGCCTCCTTCGTGGGCTGCTCCCCCGCCTCCGAGGCCTGCGGCTCGGGCTGTGCGGTGCTCATCCGAACGCCCCGTTGAAGCCGCTTCCGAGGAAGTTGACGGCCGAGCCGAGGGGGATTGAGGCGACGCCGGCCACGTTCCCGGACAAGGCGACCGCGATTCCTGCGAAGGCCCCAGCAGCGATCTTCCCGGTGGGGATGCGCTTGGCGAATTTGCACAGGGCGACCAGGACCACGGTCAGCAGCAGGACGATGACGTACCCGCCGGGGGTGAGGGCGAGCTGCCCCGCGCGTGTGACGTCGGGCGCGGTGCCGCCGACGCCCCAGACGAGCCCTGCGTAGCCGCCGACGTTGGCGGCCCAGAGGTTGAGCCAGACCGCCCAGCCGAGCGCGGAGGCGGAGCCGTAGGCGGCCAGGGCGGCGACCATGCCGTACAGCAGGGCGAGAACGAAGGGGACGAGGGCTGTCCAGCGGTGCTCCTCGGCGAACCACCAGCGAACGAGGAACCACAGGATGACGGCGACACCGACGGCGACGCCACCGAGGTTGATGGTCATGTACGGCATGGGGTGTCCTTCAGCGGACGATGGCCACGGCGAGCGCGGCGAGGGTGCAGATGAAGGCGCACGTCCCGCTGATCTTGGGGACGTCGCGAGGGACCACCAGGGCCAGACCGACGAACGCGAGCAGCGCGCACGCAGCACAGAACGCGCCGAACAGGACGGCGAGCATGGTGCGGTCAGGCGCTGAAGGCGACGGGGGCCGGCGGCAGTTGCGCCAGGTGCGGTTCGTGCCGCTCGATCTCGGCGCGGAGGGTGCCGCGGATGATGCCGTCGGAGCAGTCGGTGAACCCCGCGTCGATGATCGCGGCGCGCATGGCCTTGGTGCCTGGGCGGAGGCCGGTGTCGTACAGCGGGCGGATGGCTTCGCACCGGGGATCGTCGTACGTGATCGGCGCGCTGGTGTGCGGCGGGGGTGAGGTCTGGGCGATGGGCCGGGTGGTGATCGGCAGGAGTCGCGCGCCTGCGGGCACGACCGGGTGCCGGGGCGCGGCCGCGGGAGGTGTCGCCTTCGCGGGCTGCTCGGCGGTCGCGGGCGGCGGCGTGACGGGGGCCGTCTCCTGCTGCTCCTGGGTGACGACGGGCGTCACGGCCTTCCCACGCACGGGCGTGGCGGCGAGGTGCAGCAGGTGTCCCAGCACCAGCGGCGGGATGCACGAGACGGTGACGACCAGCCACACGGGCGGGCGCGGTTCAGCGGTCCAGTGCCCGGTCACGAACATGTGGCTGACGGGCTGCGCGGACATGGCCGCGGCGAGGGAGAGCCAGGCGCCGGCGACGGCGGAGAACTTGCCGGGTGCTCCCTTGGGGCGCTTGGTGGCGACGGCGGCCGCGATGCCGGCGTAGGCGGCGAGGACTCCGGCCATGCCCCAAGCGAGGGTGTCGTTCCATCCGGCGAGCTTGCCGAGGTGGTGCTCACCGGGGGCGCACATGATCATGACCCAGGCGGCGACGACGGGTCGGCCGAAGTCGGTGAGGAGGGAGACCCATCGGGGGGTCGGGGTGTCGTAGGTGGCGATGGGCGCACTAGGGTGCAGCTCAGCCATAGGAGGTCACTCTCCTGTGGTCAGAGCCTCGGCGGGAGTTGCAGTCTCCTTGCCGGGGCTCGCACTGTTTCTGGAGGGTGACGCCCTACGGGGGGCATCTGCCGTCCATGACGGTACCGCGTGGTGCGCGGGTGGTGCTACGGGTTCAACGACGGGCCGGGCTGACGGGCGTCACGAGGGCGTGGCGCGTGCGTGTCGCAGCGCCAGCCGCAGGGGTACAGACGCGCGTTGCCCGAAGAGTGGTCGGGCAAGGGGACGTCGCACCGCTGTTGCTGTGAGGTCCCGTCATGCGGCGTCACTCGGCGCCTCCGACTCCGTCCATGTGCGGCCGCAGCCCGGGCTCGTGCAGCGCACGACCGGGGGTGTCCCGTCTCCGCCTTCGACGACCAGCTGGCCGCCGCACGGCTGAGGGCACGGGTGCGGTACGTCCTCGACCCGGCGGGCGTCACCGAGGGCGCGCCGCACGAGTTCGCTGGCCATGCGGGCGACTTCGACGATGGCTCCGCGCTCGCCGTCGTCGAGCGTCCGGCACGGGCCGGGCCGGTGGGCGAGCCGGGCGGCGAGCCAGGCCGCGGCCACCGGAGTGGTGCGTTGCCCGGTGAATCGCCAGCGGGCCGGGTCCGCGGTGTCCTTGGCGGCCAGGAGGACGGCGGCCTTGTGTGCCTCGTCGCCCCAGCCCTTCCCGGCCGGGGCCGTGACGGGCTCGCGCTGGATGCGGGAGGCGAGCCAGTCCGCGGCCGTGACGAGTCCCGTCTCGACGGTCGTCATGACGTCCAGGACGTCGACGTCGACGGGTGCCGGCCGTGGCCCGGGCGCGTCGGGGTTGGTGTCGGCTCGCTCCTCGGCGAGCTCCTGGCGCTCCTCGTCGGAAATGAGTCGGCTGATGCCCATGGCCGGGGGCCAGCTGGTGGCGGGTCGGGTGCCGGCGCGTTCCTGGAGGGCGGGCCAGCGGTCGATGACGGTCTCCAGGTGGCCGACGGGGCACTCGGGGGGGGGGTGGATTTGCTGGCCGCGCTCTTCGTAGCAGTGGCCGCAGGGGAGGGCGCGGGGCGGCCGGTACGCGCAGTCGGCCGCGCAGGTGGTGCAGTGGGCTTTGCGGGTGTCGTGGTTGTCGCGGTGGTGGTTGCAGGCGCCGCAGACGGGCGGCGGGGTGGTGGCGGTGGTCATCGTGACTCCTGGGGTGGCTGGGTTACGGTGATCACTGCCGGGGGGCGCGCTGGTCTGGCGAGACGTGAAGCGCGCCCCTTCCGCATGCTCAGCGTGGGTACTTGCGTTTCGTGGAGGCCCAGATGCGGGCGATGATGATCGCGGTGACGCAGATGACGACGATTGCGGCCACGGTGTTGTCGCTCATCGTCAGCGCCTCCTCGGCGGTCCGTACGGGGACTGCCAGGCGGGCCGGTCCGGCCGACGGACGGGGCGGCGCTCCTGGTGCTCGCTCAGCGCCGACCGGCTGAGGTTCTCGGTGAACGCGCGCAGCATCCGGCCGTAGGCCTCGAAGGTGGGGCGCAGCTGCTCCCGCAACCGCTCGAAGGCTTCGTGAACGGGCCGCATGACCTCGCGCGCTTCGGCGCGGACGAGCGCGGCGTGCGGAGTGTCCTGGCCCTGCTCGACCGCGAGGACGGCCCGGCGGGCGGTGAGGCGGGTCAGGCCGTGTCGCTCGACGAGGCGGCGGGTGAGGATCTCGCGGGCGGCGAGCCGGGCGTGGAGTTCGGCTGAGGTGGGTTCGGGTTGTTCCTCGTGCAGCTCGATGGAGGCGATGCCGGGCACCTCGTGCCACTCGCCGTCGTCGCCGAGGATCTCCAGGCGGGTCGCCTTCACAGCTGCTGCTCCTCTACGAACACCATGTGGTCGCCCTCGACGCAATGCGAGGACACGCAGCGCCCGACATGGGCGGCGTCCAGCGCCCCCTGGACCGCGCGCCAGATGACAGCGTTGCGGTGCACACGGTCCGGGGGCAGATAGTCGCCGAGACCACGGATGTACTCGTAGACCGCGTCGTAGGCGGGCTGTCGCGGGTCGGGCCGGACGGGCAGGGGCGAGTTGAGCTCCTCGTCGGACGGAGGCTCGGGGCGTCCGTCGTCGTAGCTGTCGGGCTCGGCTCCTCCAGCCGACGTCGAATCCTGCGCTTCACCGTGCAGGAGTTCGTCGACGGCCGTCGGGTTGGGGCATTCGAGGCGAGAGCAGGTGACGTGAGCGCCCTCGCCGAGGAAGAGGCTGGTGCCGTGGCAGCCAGGGCACCGGCCGGCTACGCGGATCATGGGATGGGTCACTCCTTGTTCTGGACCGTGTGGTTGGGCTTGGGCAGGTCGCGCCAGCCGAAGGGGGACTCGGCGTCGTCGCTGTCGACGTCGGGATGGCCGAGCTGGGCCAGGAGGTCCTCGGCCCGGGCCCGGTCGTGGGCCCACAGCACGGCGTCGTCCTGGTCCTCGGTGGCGCCGACGGGGACGTGACGGATGCGGGCGGTGGCGTGGCCCCAGCACCAGCCGATGGCGATGCCGAAGGTGAGGGCGAGGAGGGCGGGGGCGTATGCGTCGGCGGTCATGACGGGCTGCCGTCGGCTTGTGCGGAGGCGAGGGTGTCGTTGATCGCGAGGAGCGCCTGCGCCACGGCTGCGGTCGCGATGGCCTGCGCCCGGGCGGCGTTGGCGATGGCCAGGTCCGTGGGCGTGCGTCGGCCATCGAGCTCGGCGAGCGTGTCGCGGGCCGAGTGGATGCTGCCTTCGGCGTCGGATCGGTGTGTCACTGGCTGTTCCTTCGGGTGAGGTTGCGGAGGGCGCGCCCTGCCCGGCCGAGGCCGAGCAGGGCAGCGGAGATGAGACAGGCGCCGGCGATGGCGCCGCCGAGGATGTGGCCGATCACGCGGCTTCCTCGTAGTCGTGCCGGGTGCGGCGGGCGTACAGGCGTGCGCGGAGCCGGTTGCGGGACCAGGTCGGCCGGCCGAGGCCTCGCCACAGGGCACGCAGGCTCCACCAGACGCTGGCGAGCACGGCGTACAGGGCGAGGGTCGCGGCCAGGGCGAGGAGCACGATCCAGGCGGCGAGTCCCCAGCCGAGGGTGATGAGGGTGTCGAAGGCCTCGGCGATCACTGCTGCGCCCCGTTCTGCTGCGCCCCGTTCTGCTGCGCCTCGGCGGTGGCCCAGGGGGCGAGCAGGTCCCGCCCGCAGCGCGGGTGCACGCAGATCCCGCCGTCGTCCAGGTCGTCCGCCGTGACCTCGTGGAAGTCGGCCCACCTGCTGGCCGGGGCGGGTTTGTGGGCGAGGCAGTGCAGCAGGGTGCCTCGGCCCTGCCGGTAGCCGACCAGCCCGGTCGCTGCGCGTGCAGCGATCTCGCGATCGGTCGCCAGCTCGGTGGCACCCCTCCAGAGCTCCGTCGCGGGTGCGGGCGGTGCTGTTTCCGGTGGGGTGGGCTGCGCCTCGTCGGCCATGAGGGCGGAGACGATCAGCCCGCGGTACTCCAGGGCGGTGCGGTTCAGGACGGGCTCCGTTTCCAGGACGTGGCGAACACGCTGGACCGTCGCCAGTTGACGTTCCGCCTCGGCCTCGGCCTCGGATAGGACGGCCGCCCGGTCGGCGGGCGGCGGCAGCACGGCCAGCACCGCGTCGGCGAACCGCTCGCGGTCGTCTCGGCTTTCGAGCTGGGCGTAGGCGTCGGTCTCGCGCAGCGCCTCGGCGATGCGGTCACGGAGCGCGGCCCGCTCGGCGAGGTACGCCTTGAAATCGGCGACGGCCTGGCGGTCGCCGTCCGTCAGTGGGTGGTTCGGGTTGTTGCCGCATGCGGGCCCGGTCGGCCGGTGGCTCATGTGCTGCTCCTGGTGGGTGTGGGAAGGTCGGGGGCGCGGCCGCCCGCGGTTCGAGCGCGGGCGGCCGGACCGGGTCACGACGTGCTCGATGCCGCTCGGGCCTGCTCTCGGGCACGCTTGCGCTCCCGCGCCTTCTGCTTCATCCCGGCCTGGTAGGCGTTCTCCGCCAGCCGACATGGATCGCAGAGCGGCTCTTTGCGGTAGCGGTGCTGGCGGGCACCTCGGTAGGTGCCGTGTGCGATGGGCTTGTACTTGCTCCCACCGCGGGGGCGCTTGAGGCCGATCGCGTCGATCAGCTGGTCGAGTTCGGCGTCGGTGAGGTCAGCCATCGGCTGGATCGCTGTCGTCGCGTGCGCTGACAGGTTGTGACGGGCCGTCAAGAGCGCGGCGCAGCTCCGTGGCGGCGCCGCCGTAGGTGCGGAGGACTGCCCACTGGGTGGCCAGCTTCCGCGCCCGTTCCACGGCGCCCCGTACGTCGGCCACGTCCTCCACGACGCCTCGGATCGGTCCGCGGACTTCGCCGACGGCCGCCTCGTGCATGGCGGCGATGGTCACGCACGCGCTCTCGTAGCTGCGGCGCATCTCGGCGAGGTCGCGCTGGGTGTCCTCCAGCTCGATGGCGGTCTGGGTGTACAGGCCGATGGCGTGCCGCGCGCGGCCTTCCCAGGACAGCGGGAACTTCTCCTGGACCATCGCGGCGTCGTACACGTCGCGGGCCCAGCGGGCGTCTCCGAGCGCGGTGTGCGCCGCCTCCTTGGCCGGCGGCTCGACTCCGACCGCGCGGGACAGCACGTGCGGTCGCCACGGGAGCGGGCCAGCGGCCTGCGCGCCGATCTTCGCGGCGGCGAGCTGCACGATGTCGTACGGCCGGTAGTGCCACTGGGCAGAGCCGGGGCCGAGGAGCTTGCGGAGGAACCGGTCATCGAAGCCAGGGTTGGAGCCAACGAGGACAGCGCCGGACAGCACGCTGACGATGGCGGTGACCGCGTCGGCGCGGCTGCACGGGCTCACCGGGCCAGGGCCGGTGTAGGCGGCGCCCCATGTGGGGTCGACGAGGTGGCGTTCGTGGAAGCGGCCGATGCGCAGGGCCTCGGGGTCGGCGGTGGAGCGGTCGATGGCGAACTGCCAGACGTGCTCTGTGTCGCTGAAGCGGGTGCCGTTGGGCTGGCGGAGGATGACGGCGACCTCCCAGGCCTCGCCGATCTCGGCGTCGAGGTGGGTGGTCTCGCAGTCCACGAAGGCGATGTTGGTCACGGGTTTCTGCTCCCGGTGGTGTGGTGTGATCGGGGAAGCGGCCGCCCGCGATTCGGGCGCGGGCGGCCGGCCACTGCGGCTACTGGCTCCAGCCGATGTGGCGGAACTCGACGCCCCGGGCTTCGAGCTCCCGCTTGGAGCTGCACTCGGCGACCTCCCAGACGAGGCGGAGGATCGCGTCGCCGTGGGAGGGCGGACTGGTCTGGTACTCGCCCCAGAGCTGGCCGTGGTTGTCGACGAGGACAGCGTCGTGATCGGGCGTGGGCCGTTCGTCGGCCCAGACGATGCGGGTGGCGCCCTGGTGGCCGTGGACGTGCTCGGCGTCGACCAGGCGGTCCCAGTGCACGGTCGACGGCCGGTCGCCACGCCAGCGGATGGCCACGGTGCCGTCGGGCCAGAGCACGCCGTCGGCTACGCGGCCGGTGCCGGACACGCCGGACACGTCGTGGTCGCGCTGGAGGTGGAAGAGGCGGGGCTCAGGCACTGTGCGCCTCCAGCTCCGTCATGACGCCCGTCACCGGGGCGTCGGCGAGGGCCAGGAGCCGGACGTGCTGCCGGATCCGCTGGTACTTCTGCTCCGTGCCGTGACCGTCCCACTGCGCCCGCGAATCGGTCCGGTCGACGACCGGCACATGGCCGAAGAGCGGCACCAGCTCCCGGCCGACCGTCCAGGACATCTGCCAGCCGCCCGCCACCAGGTACAGGACCTGGGGGCCGCCCGGGTCCTCGTCGGAGGCTGGCGTCATGACGGCCGAGGCGGGGTGCAGCGCGGCGAGCCAGGCGAGCAGGTGCGCCGACTCGGCGTGCGCGGCGTAGGTGTTGCGGTGTGCGTCGGCGAGGGCCTCGACAGCCCGGGCGCGCTCCTGGTCGTAGGAGTCGGCGTGGCGCCGCCAGCGGGCCGCCTCTTCACGGGCGAGGCGGAGCTCTTCGGTCTGGCGGATGCCGGCGGCGAATCCCTCGGCGACCGCGCGGCCGGCGGAGGGGTGCATCGCGGCCGTCGGGCGGCCCGGGTACAGGCGCGCGAACCAGGGGCGAACCGGTTCCGGTTCCTGGTTCCTGCGGAGGAGTTTGAATGGCATGGACATGCTCCGGTGTGGTGTCCGGGGCGGGTCCCTTCGTGGGCCCCTGTCCTCTGCGGGTAGGTCAGCGACTGGTGACGCTGTCGATGTACTCGGCCATGACGCGGTTGTGACGGGCGTCGGCGAGGGCGTTGTGGTGTCCGTCGGCCTGCTTGGGCATGTTGCGGGGGGTGAGTCCGGCGAGCTTGGCGGCGGTGACGATGTCGTCGGACTGCATGGGGATGCCGGCCGGGAGGTTGATCATGGGTCCCCAGAGCTGTGCGAGGGCGACGTGGTCGTACGCGGAGTAGTAGGCCCAGAGCTGAGGGTCGGGGGTGGTGAGGATGAAGTCGGCGACGAGCCGGGCGATCTGGGCGCGGGACCGGACGTCGGGGTGGTTGAGGTCGAGGTGTCCGGGGCCGGACGGGCGGCAGTCGGCGCACCGCGTGCCCTCGTGCCGTCGGGTGGGGAGGGAAGACCAGACGTTCTCGACGAGCCAGGGGTTGGCCTTGAGCTTCTGGACGTTGAACTCGCCACTGACGGCGTAGAGCTCGCGTCCGTCCTCGGCCACCATGCCGATGCTGATGAGGTCGATGGTGCGGCCGTCGTCGATGAACTCGGTGTCGTAGAAGATCCTCATTCGGCTTCCTGTCGTGGTGGTGGGAGTTCGTCGAGTCCGTCGCCGATGTCGTCGGCGAGTTTCCGCCAGCGGGCGGCGAGTGCGGGTGCGGTGTCGTCGCGTGCTGCTGCGGCGACGAGGAGCGCTTCGACGAGTTCGGAGGCGTCTCGGGTGCCTCCGGGGAGTTTGAGGAGGGCGGCCATTGGTCAGCTCCCTTCGTCCGGTGGGGTGGGGGCTGCTTGTGGCGTCGGGGTCGGTTCGCGCTGGGTATCGCTGCAGCCGGTGAGGAGTGCTGTGGCGAGGAGGGCGACGGCGAGGGTGCGCATTAGAACGGGGGTTCGTCGCTGTAGCCGGTGGCCTGGTCGACGGCCCAGGGGTCGTCCTGCGGGGCGGGTGCGGACCGGCGCTGGGTCTGGCCCTGGGCGCGCTGCTGGTTCTGCGGGGGCCGCTGCTGTCCGCCCTGGCCGTTCTGCTGCTGGCTCTGGGCGTCCTTGGAGACCTGGGCGACGGCGTACGCGAGGTTGGGCGCGATGGAGCGGATGAGGAGTGCCGGCCGCTCGTGCTTCTGGCCGTCCTTCTCCCACCGCTCGGTGCGCAGGTCACCGGAGACGAGGACCTCCATGCCCTTCGAGAGGGTCTCGGAGGCGTTCTCGGCCAGGCGCTCCCAGACGGTGCCGCGGATATAGAAGACGTCGCCGTCTTCCCACTGCTGGGTCTGCTGGTTGAGGCGCCGGCTGTTGAACGCGAGAGGGATGGAGGCGACGGCCTTCCCGGCCTGGGTGAAGCGGAGTTCGGGGTCGCCGGTGAGTCGGCCGACGCCGGTCATGGTGGGCAGGGACACGGTCAGTTCTCCTTGCAGTGGCCGCTGATGCAGCGGTTTTCGTTGCTGGCGACGTAGTGGACGTGGTGGCCGAGCGCGACCAGGCGCTGGGCGGCTTCGAGGGCGGCGCTCCGTTTGCCGGTGTTCCTGGGGGCGGTGTGGTGGCCGCCGTAGTGCACGGTCACTCCTGAGGGAGGGTCGGCTGGATGGGGAGGCTGGTCTGGTCGGGGTGGATGCCGGGCGTCGTGACGGCCGTCACGGGCGCGGGCGGCTGGCGGCGGCGTGGTGCCGGCGGGGGGATAAGGCCGAGCTTCCGGCCGCACACCAGGCCGTATCCGCGGGCGCGGGACTCCTTCGTCCGGAGGGTGCGGGGGCAGTAGCGGCACTTCATCGGGGTCGTCTCTTTCGACGATGGGCGGCGAGGCTGGTCACGCCGACGGGGAGGGCGAGCTGTTGGGTGCGGGCGGGGCAGGTGGCGACGTGCGGCATGTACAGGCGCTCCCAGCCGTTGAGGGGGAGCTCGGCCGAGGGCCGGCGGGACCGTACGGCGCCGGTTCCGTCGCGCCAGACGGCTGCGTTCCCGGCGGGGTCGGGTTCGGGGTCGACGGCGAGGCGTTTCCCGGCTTCGGTGGTGGTCCAGAGGACGGGGCGGCGGCAGTCTCGGCATGGGGCGAGTTGCTTCATGGCGTGGTGGTGGGGGTGAGGGCCGCGGTGATGCGGGCGGTGTGGACGTCGGGGGTGAGGGTGCAGGGCTGGTCGGCGGCGGCTTGGCAGATCCGCTCAGGGCACCGGGTTGACATGACCCTGTCCCAGTCGGTGAGGCGGGTGTCGTGCGTGTCCGCGCGGCGGGCCTTGGTGCCGCGGTGGTTTGTGCACAGCTCGCCGACATGGGCACGGCACCAGCGGCACTGCACGGCCAGCTGCGGGAACCGGTAGGGCGGCCGTCGGCGGGGCGAATGGCTCATGACGCCTCGGCCTCCTGCTCCTGGTTGTCGCCGCGGGCCAGGGCGGCAGCGGATGCGGCCTTGATGCGGGACTCGGAGGCGTCCTGGTCGAGGAGCGGCAGGCCGGCGGCGGCGCGCTGGGTGTCTTCGAGGCGGATGGGGTGGACGTCTCGGCGGCGGCGGTCGCCGGTGGTGCAGCTGCTGCCGGGGGCGGCTCCGCAGCGGCGGCAGGCGCGGCCGCGGGGGTCGACGGTGGGGTCGCGGTCGGCGGGCATCTTGCCGATGGCGGCTCGCACTGCGGCTGCACGCCCGCTGTACGGGCCGTGATCATCGCCTGGAGGCAGTGCGGGGCGTTCTGCAGCCCCGAGGGAGGCCCGGATGCTGCTGGGGCCCGTGAGGCCGTCTCCAGCCGCTCGGATGATCTCGCGGAGGGCGACGGCCGATTCGGCGCCAGTCTCCTCGGGGTTGCCGTCGTAGACGATGTTCGCCAGCTCGATGCGCTCGGCACGGCGGGCCTTGATCTCGGCGATGACGTCGGCCGGGGCGATGAACGGCTGCTGGCGGGCGACGACGAGCACGGCGGTGCGGGCTTCGTCGAGGCTGTACGGGGCGAACAGTTCGCCCCAGACGTCGGGGGTGAACTCGCCGATGCGCTGGGCGGGGCAGGCGGCGGAGACGTACTCCAGCAGCAGGATGGCTTCGTCCTGGGTCACTGGCCCTGTCCTTCCTGGGCGGCGGTGCGGGCGGCGAGGCGGGCACGTGCGCGGTCGAACACGGTGGTGCCGGTCGCCTGGTCGTAGAGGGAGTTGGCGGGCTGCTGGCGGGGCGTGGTCGCACCGGCCGGGACCGCCTGGGAGTTCATGACCTCGTTCACGACGCTGGCGAGCGTCGAGGGGTGGAGGCCTCGCTGCATCCAGTGCGCGATTCCGCGGCGGATGTGGTCGGGCTGGATGCGGTCCTCATCGAGGAGGATCCGGATCTCCTTGGAGAGCTGCCCGATGACGCGGGACGGCGGGCGGGTGGTGCAGCGCTCCAGCCACTCGCCCACGATCGTCTGGGCGGTGACGGGGGCGTCGGAGTCGGCGACCTCAGCGTCGTCGACGGGCTCTCCTTCGAGGACCTCGTCTGGTGCGTCGTCGTGACCTTCGGTCGACGACGGGTGCTCGCCAGAGGAGAGAGGTCTTGTAGAGAGAGGAGAGAGAGTAGGTGTCCGGGATTCCCGGACACTGACGTCCGGTGTTTCCGGACACTGAGACTCGTCAGTGTCCGCGTTTTCCGGACACTGGGCTTCAGCGTCAATGTCTGGAGATTCCGGATGCTGAGCCGGGTCAGTGTCCGTGATTTCCGGACCCTCAGGTTCTGCTCCAGGGTCCGGTGTTCCCGGACCCTGAGAGTCATCAGCGTCCGCAGAATCCGGACTCTGGGTGTCGTCGTCAGTGTCCGGAAGTTCCGGACACTGAAGCGGCAGGATCCGGTACTTCGCCGTGCCGTTCTTCTGGCCGGCCGCGACCTTCTCCAGGACGCCCTTCTTCACCAGCGCCTTGAGCACTTCGTAGATCTGAGGGCGCGACACCTGTGCGCGGCGGAGGATCTTCTCCGATTCCACTGAGGACCAGGTGACCCTTGTCGAGTCCCGGGCATCGTCCGCCAGCACCGAGAGCGCGAGCTTCTCGCGGTGCGTCAGCGTCGTCGGTGCGTAGTCGAGCACCTCGACGTACAGGCGGCTGCCCACGTGCTGTCTCCTAGGGGTGGTGTTGGCCGGTGGCCCGGCGGCCGTGCTCATCCGCCGGGCCACCGGTGCTCATCCGGATGCCGGGACCTGCGTGGAGCCCGTTCGGGCGTGCTCGCGCTTGCCCACGGCGTTGGCCTCCCGGCAGGCCGCGTCGATGGGTTCCTTCTTGCGCACGTGCCGCTGATACGCGGCCCGGGTCCCGCACGGCGCGACGTTCCACCGGCGCGTGCTCTTCTTCGGCTGAGGCTTCTTCTTCGCCGGCGGCTTCTCGGTGGCCCTGGCGGCGGCCTTCCGCTGCTGGGTGATCTTCCAGCGCTGCTTGCCCGTCAGACCGGCGACCAGGCCCGTACGGAACTCCTTCGCCACCCCGGCCTCACGGACGAGGGTCGCTTCCAGGCACTCCATCCGGACCGGGCACCCGTCGCAGGTCTGCCGGGCCAGGCCGATCGTCTGCGACTTGAAGAAGACGTCCGGGTCGACGCCCTTGCAGGCGGCCTTGAGCTCCCACTCTCGATCCATGACTCGGCCTCCAGACGCAGGGGAAGAAGTGGTGGTGGCGGACGCGCGACGGGCGTCGCTGACGGGCGTCACGAGGCCGCCCCGATGTACTCCGGGGCGCCTACGTAGGTGCCGTGCTGCCGGTAGTGCCGGTTCGCCGCGTTCTTGGCCCACCGACACGGCCCGCACAGCGGCTCCTTGCGGCGCTTGTGCCGCTGGGCTCCGTAGTACGAGCCGCAGCGCGCGGCCGGCCGGGCCGACTCAGCCGCAACCTGGAGCGCGGACCGCTTCCCGATCCGCGGAAGGGCCTCGGCCAGGGGCGTCTCGTCCGTAGGGAACCAGTTGCGGAGAGTCCGGTAGTCGCGTCCGATCAGCTGCGCGATCCGCATACGGTCCGTGCCGAGCCTGAGCAGGACGTCCGCTGCGTAGGCGGCCTCGGGCCCGGTGAGCTTCCAGTCGTCCGTGCGGCAGCCGTTGACCGTCAGCTCGATGGCGAGGAGGTCGAGCAGGACCAGGCCGTCGGCGGTCGCCAGCCACACCGTGGGGACGGCGACCGTGGTCACCGAAATCCACTCCCGGGCCCGGCCGGCGTGGGTGCCGGGGACAACGGTGTCGGTGTGCCTCATTCGCTCACCGCCGTCACGTCGCGAACCCAGGCCAGGGCGGTGTCGTCGAGCTGCTCGCGCGCCCGGGTCACCGCGACGTAGGCCAGGCGGGCCTCCTCGCGCGGCAGGATCACCAAGCCGGTGTCCTGATCCGGCTTGGGCGCCCGGAAGTCCGCGTGAATGCGGACGGCCGGCCACTCGCGGCCCTTCGACCGGTGAGCGGTCGACACCACCAGCTCGGCCTGTGCCTCCGAGCACAGCCCGTCGGCGGCCGCGACGATCCGGTCCGGGCCGTGCTCATCGATGAGCTTCACCAGGACCTCAAGGGAGCCGTCCTCCTCGGCTGCGTACTGGCGCACGTCGTCCCAGGAGGCGAAGCCGCACAGCTCGGGGTGGTCGGTGGGCCGTCCGCCCTGGAGCGACTCGGCGGCCCAGGCGAGACTCTTGATGTCCCCGCCGCCGCCGACGAGGGCGACCTTCCGGCCGGCGGCCAGGCCCTCCATGACGATGCCCATGGCGCCTGCGTTCGTGCGGCACAGGACGGCGTCCGGGGAGTCGAGCAGGCCGACGGAGGACTCGGCGGCCTCCCAGCCGGTGAGGCGGAGCGGGGCGTCGATAAGGCGGAGCCAGATGTTGGCCCGGGCGGCGATGGCCGGACCGAACCGGAACGACTGCGACAGGGTGAGCTCGGGGCAGCCGAGCTCGCGGAGGAACTTCTGCAGGGCGTCGTTGGCGCCGCGCCAGCTGTAGATCTGCTGGGCGGAGTCGCCGACGGCGATGCGCTGCGCGTGCTCTTGGGCCAGGAGGACGGCGGAGAGGACGTCATTGGTGTCCTGTGCCTCGTCGAGCAGGACCACGTCCGTCGGGATGGTCGGCCGGGAGAGGGCCCACATCTTCAGGTAGTGGTCGTGGTTGAGGTTCAGGACCGACTCGTTGTGCTTGAGGTCCTCCCAGGCGGCCCGGGCGACCGGCTCGACGAGCTGCTCCAGCTCGGC
Source organism: Streptomyces qaidamensis (assembly GCF_001611795.1). Lineage (NCBI taxonomy): Bacteria > Bacillati > Actinomycetota > Actinomycetes > Kitasatosporales > Streptomycetaceae > Streptomyces > Streptomyces qaidamensis. The sequence goes on from NZ_CP015098.1 coordinate 4,606,363, forward strand.
GCGGGCCTGCTTCTTGGTCAGGCCGTCGTAGTGCGGGATGTGCCGGGCGGTGATTTCGTCGTCGGCGCTGTGGCAGAAGCGGGTGACGGTGTCCAGCGCCATCCGCATGATGATCTTGGACGTCATGGCCTTCGGGTGGCCGAGGTCCGTGCGGATCGACGGTGTGGCGCCGATGATGCCGAGGATCGAGCGGACGTCGAGGGCCTGCGCGGCCTGGTGCGCCGTCTGGCGGGGCCGCTTGAGGCGGGCGCCGTACTTCGGGTCGAAGGCGAGGCCGTGACCGGTCTTGGCCATGCAGTTGGACGGGAAGCTGCGGCGTGCATCGGCCGCGATGGACGCGTTGTAGGCGACGTACGTCATCCGGCGGCGCCGGTCGGACCGGGCGATCATCTTGAGCGTCGAGGACTTGCCGCAGCCCGCGCCGGCCTGGAGGACCAGGTCCAGCCCGTCGCCGTACGCGTCGACCGCTTCGGCCTGCTCGTGGGTGGGGTTCACCACTGTGGTGCACCTCCTTTCTGGGGGTGCGGGCCCGCCCCGCATGGGGGAAGTCGGGGCGGACCCGCGGTCAGTGGTGAATCAGGCGGACGTGAGGGCTTCGTTCTCCAGGCCCTGGACCATCTCGGCGAAGTCGGCGGCCGCGGTGTCCCCGCGCTCGCCGTAGTTCGTGAGCGTGTCCAGGAGGATCTGGGCCTCGTCCTTCGTCAGCTCGTTCGCCGAGCCGATCTCGCGGCCGATGATCAGCGAGGTCGCGCGGAGCCGCTCTGCGCGCGAGTCCTTGTGACCGAGGCCGACCTTCGTGAAGCAGGCGTGCATCATCCGCATCTGCGGGGCCGTGACGGGCGTCGGGCCCTGGTCCTGCTCGGTGCCGGACGGTCCGGCCGGCGGGGCGCCCTGGTCCTGTCCAGCGGGCGGCACCGACGGGGTCGACGGGGCGCTTGTGACGCCCGTCGCGACGGGCTTGACGGCCTGCCCGTACTCCCGGATCACGTCCCCGAGCTTCGCGGGCTCCCCCGACTTCGGGTGCAGCAGGTCGGAGCCGAGCAGGTTCCGGGCCTTGGCCTGGCTGTGCAGCTCCAGCGCTCGGTCATACGTGAGGCCGTCGGCGACCAGTTCGTCCACGATGACCTGGACGGGGTCGACGCCTTGGCCGAGCTGCTCCAGGATCACCTCGGCGAAGTCCTCGCCGGGGTGGTGCACGCTGGCGTTGTAGAGCGGCTCGTAGCGGGTCTTCGTGACGGTGCCGGTGCCCGCGATCATGTCGATCACGACGTCGAACTCGTACTCAGCGCCCTCGCGCTGCACGGTCTTCACGCCGACCTTCGTGACCTTCTTCCCCTCCATCTCGTAGTCGTTCTTCGTCCGCATGGTGACGATGACGTGGCCCGGGAAGTTGAGCAGGGCGTCAAGCATGTCCTGTTCGAGGTCGTTGACCGGCGCCCACGCGGTGAACTTCCCGCCCCTGTTCGAGGACTTCTGGGACTCCTCCTCGACGCGGGCGAGAAGTCCGCCCTTTCCTGCCCAGAAGTGGGACCAGCTGTCGACGATGAGGACGGTGAGCCGGGCCTCCTCGGCGGCCTTGACTGCGGCGATGAGGTTCTCGGGCGAGCAGAACGCCATGGGCATGTGCCCGAACTGGTGCCCGCCGAGGTCGGGTCGGCCGGGGACGACGGCGTACTTCTTCGCGGAGCCACGCTCGGTGTCGATGACGCCGATGTCGCCGCCGTCCGCGAGACGCTCGGCCATGCGGAGGGCGGTCTTGGTCTTGCCGCTACCGCCGGGGCCCTGAAGGGCGATGCGGGCCTTGGCGGTCTCGCGGGTCGCCGGGGCGAAGGTGAAGGTCGTCATGACGTGCTCCGGTTGTTGCTCTGGGGCGGGATGGTGGCTCGGAAGGGGCTGGCAGCGAGCTCGCGGAAGCGGTTCACGGTGCGCATGGCGGCGCCGTACTTGCGCCGCTTGCGCCGGAACTCGGCGTCGGTGTCGGCGGCGGCGCGGCGGAACTGGCCGTCGAGTTCCGCCGCGACGGTCTTCGCGATGTCCTCGCCGAGCTCCTTGCGGAGCTGGGCGAGCAGCTGCGCGGCCTCGTCGGGCCGGAGGGTGCGGCCGCTGGTGAGCGCCCGGTAGGCGCGGCTGTAGGCGCTCACTCGTCCGCCTCCGCGTCGTACTTGGAGGCGACTTCCAGGGCGGTGACGGTGTAGCCGGTGGAGCGCTCTTCCTCCCCGACAGCAGCGACCAACTCGGCGACGCCGTCTTCCTCGTCCTCGATCCAGTCGAAATCCACGGTGGGAAGGTCGCGGCGGGCGTGCGCCTTGCAGTGCTTGCGGGCCTCGTTGGGCGTCGTGTACCAGCCGAGGGGGACCGAGTCCCACGACGCCCGGTAGATGATCACCTCGGAGTCGGGCGACTGGAGCAACTGCGCAGACTCCAGCGCCTCGGCGGCCTGCGTCGCCAGGTCGTACGACGACCCGTTCAGCCAGGCGGCCTCGATCGTCTTCTTCGCCAGCATGGCGAGCTTCGAGATCATCGGGCGGTCCTCTCTGCGAAGGCCGTGAGGTGGTAGATGCGGCCCTGGTCGGTGTCGACCGGGACGAGGTCGCCCTGCTTGGCCAGGCCCCGCAGGGTCTTGCGGAGGGTGTTCCGGCCGGCCGTGGGCCAAGGCGAGTTGGCCATGAGCTCCTCGGCGAGCTGGGTGGTGACGGGGCGGCCGTACTCCCGCAGTCGGTCGAGGAGGTAGGCGCGGCGGGTCTGCGGCGTGGCCGTCAGCGTGGTCACGGTGTTGTCGACGGCGCCCACGTAGCGGGCCTCCACGCGGGCGCCGAACTCGGTCAGCACGCGGGCGGCCTCGAACGCTCCGGCCGGGGAGTACGGCGACACCGTCCGCGCTCCCCGTGCTCGGGACAGAGGGACGTAAGCGGTCCGGATGCGTCGCACCAGGCCGTCGGCGGACTCCGTGGAGTTGTACTCGCCGACGTTCTGCCACTGGCCGGGGTTGGCCCGGCAGCGCGCGGCGACAGCGACGTGATCGACCAGCTTCCTCATGCGCCCTCACCGCCCTGCGCGCTGACGGGCGTCGCGACGTCCGTGACGGGCGTCAGCGGGCCGACATGGGTCACGATGTTCGCCAGGGAGCACCGCTCCGGACGGCCGTCGATCGACAGCATCGGCATGCCGTCGTCGGACCGCTGACCCTGGAAGAACCAGACGTCGCCCTGGGCGTCCCGCAGCGGCACCGCCAGGTCGTACACGATCCCGTCGAGCTGGAACGGCCGCTTCGCGGACTGCACCGCCCGGGCCTGCGCCTGAGGAAGGTCGTAGGCCACGACCGACACCCGGATGCCATCCCGGTAGCCGTCCCCGGCCACTGCGTACGGGAGCGGCTGCTCCTTGTCGTGGGTGATGCCGAACCATGCGCGCCACTGCACCCACTGGGCCTGGTCGGTGATGTGCAGCGCGACCAGGATCCGGTCCTTGTCGACCTGCACGTTCTGGAACTCGGGGTGCTGGCCGATCTGCGCCTTGATGCCGACCGCGACCTGCCGGGCGCGCTCGCAGGACTTGTCCCAGGCGAGGGCCTGCTGCTCCAGCTCCGTCGGCTGCGGCTGCTGCTCGCTCGTCCAACTGCCGGCGGGCGTCCGACGCAGCACCGCGCCGAACGACTTCTCGGGGTCGACCAGGAGTCGGCTGTCGTTGAGAGCGTGGGCGATGGCGGCTGCCGGGTCGCTGCCGGTGGAGGCCAGAGCCGCACGGATCACACGGACGGCATGAGGAAGGTTCTTGTTCACGCTGCGGCCTCTTCTGTCTCGACCTCGGCCAGGGGGAAGGTGACCCAGACGTGCAGGCTCACGCGGGCCACGGAGACGTCGAAGCTGAGCTTCGCCTTGCCGGTGAGCACGCCCGGGATCACGTCCTCCGGGGCGACGTTCAACGCCTCGCGCCACGCTTCGAACTCGCCCGGGTGGTCCACGAGCACGGTCAGCTGGTACGGCGTGATCCCACTGCACGTGATGTACGCCGGGGGCAGCGGCGGGTTCTTGGCGGCCAGTTCAGCGGCGAGCTTGAGCGCCCGGCCCTGGTCGCTGAGGGAAGCGGCGAAGTCGATCTGCTCCGTCATGCCGCCACCGCCTCGGGGGCGAGGGCGTTCCGCATCTGCTGGAGCGCGCGGAACTGGACGGTTTTCGTGGCGCCGATGCCCTTGCCCAGCCGGGCGGCCGTCTCCGGCACCGACAGGCCCTCCAGGAACCGCAGCCGCACGCACTCCCGCTGGTACGGGTTGAGCGCGGCCAGGGCGGCCTCGACGGACTCGGCTGCCTCGGCGATGTCCAGCTCCCGCAGGGCAGACGCCTCGGCGGAGCGGTCGCGGCGGTCGCCGTCGGCCATCTCACTGACAGGGGTCTCCAGCCGCGTGCGGGCCAGCTTCACGTGGTCCAGGTAGATGTTCCGGGCGATGACCATCAGCCACCCAGCGAAGCCGCTGGATCGGGGGGAGTTGAAGGTCTCCAGGCGGCGCAGGGCCCGCAGGAACACGTCCTGCGTGAGGTCCTCCGCCAGAGTCCGGTCACCGCGGGTCCGGTTGTAGAGGAAGCCGAACACGTCGTCGTAGTGCTGGGCGTAGAGGGCGGCGAATGCGGTGCGGTCGCCAGCGCAGGCCTGCGCGACGAGCTCCGCACCTCCCGCCCTGACCTTGCCGTTAACCTTGTGAGGCACGACCTGTTCTCCTTTGACGTAGGGGTTTTCGGGTGTGTGAGGGCCGTTCCGGGTCGCATCCGGGGCGGCCCTTCCGTGTCAGGCGGCGGTGCGCTGCCGCTGAAGGCCGGCGAGGACGGCGTGCGGGTCGAAGCGCCTGCTGCGGCCGACGTAGATCAGGCCAGGCCAGTCGTCCTCGTGGTCCCGCGCCCAGTCCTGGATCTGCTTGTCGATCCAGCTGGGGGACTTCCGCAGGAACCGAGCGAGCTCCTTCTGGTCCATCAGCTGCTCGGGCAACTCCGGCTTCCGCCGTTCCTCGGTCTTCGATCTACGTGTAGATGTAGATTCTCCGAGCGTGAAAACGGTCGACGCGAAGAGCGTGCCCAGCTCCCGGTCAAGCGCCGAGGCGATGAGCTCGGCAGCCCGGTCGCTGCACTCTTCCCGGGCCGTCTTGCCGCTGCCGACGATGAAGCCGACCATCGCCCGCGAGAGGCCCTCGCCCGTGGGATCAACGTCCTTTGTCTTGGCGGCGAGGCGCGGGATGTCCAACCCGGCCGCCTTCATGGCGGCCCGCAGTGGGGCACCTTCGTCCAGTCGTCGCATGGTGAACCTCCGGCGCATGGCCGAATTAGGGGTCCGCGAGTCCTGCTGACCTGCGGTATCTACAATCTACGTGTAGACGCATATCGAGTCAAGGGGTACGCACAGGGGCGTGGCTACGCGCCATAGGGGCGCACAGGGGTGGTGTAGTTGCGCCGGGGCACCGTTAAGAACGGGTCATGGATCTGCGATCTACTTGCGTATGTAGATGCCGATGCCCGATCCTCAGAGCGTGACGAGCCCCCAGAACGACCCCGGCGAGACCGACCACCCCGCCGAGGACCGAGCCCACCGCGGCGAGGACCTGGCGGCACTCCTGGAGCGCCTACTCGCGGAGGCGCCCGACAGGACGCAGAAAGACCTGGCCGGTGCGGCAGGCATCTCCTACCCGACCCTCAACGCCTGGATGAACAGGACCAGAGGGACCTCCCGTGTCGCCCCAGAGACGTTGCGCGCCCTCGTGGACGCCTTCCGTCATTGGGGGGTGGGGGTCACACCCAAGGAGATGTTCGAGGCCGCCGGAAGACCGGTGCCCGGGCGGACCGACGAGGAGCGCGAGGGCCGGCTGCTGACCTTGTACCGACAGTTGCCGGAGAACAAGCAACGCGATTTGATCAAGTTCGCCGAAGCCATGCTCCGAGACGCTGCGGCAGCTGTCCAAGTCAGTCGCGTTTCATAGCAGTTAGTAAGGGTTGCCTTAACTCGCTCGGTCTGTTTTAAGTGACCCAGAATGTCCGAAATGAGGATACCTATCAGGAATAGCTCGCCCTTAAAACAAACCGTTGATTGATCTTCCTATCGGTCTCCCTAGAGCCTTCACACACAGGTACGATCAGTCACCCGCTGTCCTCCCGGAGCGGAACATTCCGTGCCCGCACGCACATCCTTGGGGGACACCTGTGTGCATCCGCATCGCCGTGGTCGACGATCTCCCGACGATCGCCCATTGGGACCCGGACGAGGTCACCATCCTCGTCAACAGGGGCACCCACCCCCACGACCTGATCAGAGAACTGCACGCGATCCTCGCGGTCGACCTTGGCGCACCAGCCATTCCCGGCGCCGGCCTCTTCTGCTTCTGCGGTACACGCGTCGAGCTCCCGAGCGAGTTCACGGTCACCGCACTGCCCGCTGGCGCCTCGATTCTCTGATCAGGAGCACGCCCGATGGTGCGCAAGAGGGCCCAGGCCCGGGCCAGCAACAACCCACGCCCCAACCCGAGCATGAAGTGCGGCTGCCCGCCCTGCCTGAAAAAGTTCCCAGGCGACCGGCCACCCACCGACGAGCACACCGGCAGCTGGGAAGCGCGGTACACCGATCCGTCCGGCAGGGAACGAAGCAAGACGAAGCCGACCTTCACGGCTGCCGTCGAGTTCCTGGAGCAGACCCGCACCGAGATGCGGCAACGCACGTGGATCGACCCGGCCCGCGGGGAGGTCACCCTCGCCGCCTGGTGGAAGCTGTGGTGGCCGACCCAGACAAAGGGCTGCACCCGGATCGAGGATTGGTCCCAGTCCCAGCTGCGCGACGAGGGCATGTGGCGGAACCACATCGAGCCCACCTTCGGCAGCGTCCGGCTGTTCGAGCTGGCCTGGCGAGAGATCCAGCTCTGGGTGAACGCGCTGCACGATGAGAACGGCGGGCCGCTGGCCGCCAGCTCGGTCACGAAGTGCTTCCAGGTCCTGGACCGGATGATGGAGGACGCGAAGCGGGATCGTCGTCTCCCCTTCAACCCGGCGGAGGGCGTGAAGCTCCCGACGATCAAGAAGAAGCACCCCGAGGACCGGCGGCCGCCCTCCTACGCTCAGCTGTGGCTGATCAGGCAGAAGCTGCCCGAGCACTTCCACAACCTGCTGATCGTCGCACAGGAGACCGGCCTTCGCTTCCAGGAGCTGGCCGGCCTGCGCTGGAGCAACGTCGACTTCGAGGGCCGCCGCATTCACGTGCGCGAGGTCCTGGTCGAGCCGCGCGGCAAGATCAAGCGGAAGGCGTATCCGAAGAGTGACGCTGGTCTGCGCACGGTGCCCATGACCGGTCTGGCCGCCAGGGTGTTGCGCGAGGTGTGGGCCGAGGAGAGCGAGGAGGGCACCCCCAGCCGGGCTGTGTCCGAGTTGAAGGACGGGCTGTGCGAGGACGAGCTGGTCTTCCACGGCCGAAACAAGGTGCGCCGCGGCTCGAAGGTGAACGGCGGTGCGGGCGAGCCGTACCGGGCACCGCTGCGGCGGTCGGCGTTCCGGCGGCTCTGGATCGACGCCATCACGAAGGCCGGCGTCGTTCGCACGACCGTGAAGACGGTCAAGGTGCAGCGGGTCGACGAGCAGACGGGCCGGGCGCGGGTGGTCGAGCTGGAGCGGACCGACTGGTGGCCGGACTTCCATGACGTGCGGCATGCGTTTGCGTCCCGGTTGCACGACCGCGGTGTGCCGGAGGTGATCACGCAGGAGATCCTCGGGCACGAGCGCGCGGGCGAGGTGACGTGGATCTACACGCACGCGGCGGCGGACTACGCGGGCCAGGTCCTGGCGGCGCTGGAGGATGGCAAGCCGGGTGCGGTGGCCCGGGCGCCGAAGCGCCGGCTGCGGGTGGTGTCGGCGGCGTGAGCCACCCCGGGAGTACCCCGGAACTACCCCGGGAGACGGGTACGTTCCACAGGGGTCGGGTGGTTATCCACAAGGTAGACGGGCGTAGATGTGGATAAGCACCGCAGGTCAGGTGACCTGCGGAGATCATCCGGAGAGAGCTGTTTCCTGATAAGGATGAGGCCACAGGTTCAAATCCTGTTAGCCCCACCAGCATGAAACCCCCAACCAGTCATGGTTGGGGGTTTTCGTCGTTCAGGGAGGTCTGCGTGACCGTGCGAGCAGTCGCCCGAGCGACCGGCGGAATGCTGCGGCGGTGGCTGGGCCGGGGCAGGTGGGGATGGCTGGTCTTCATCGCCTCTCAGGTCTACTTGGGGCGGGATGCTTGGGCCAAGGCCCTGGACGGGGACCCGCGCATGCTGGGCGCCCTCGCCTTCTCCACCCTCCTGGTGGGCTGGGCCGTCTGGTACAGGGTCCGCTGGGCCCGGCGGACACGTCGCGCCGGATGTGCAGGTCAGGAGGGCGCGGACGGGTCGGGACATGCGTAAGCCCGGCTGCTCTGCCGAGCTGCCGGGCTTTGTACGCAGGATCGCCGGGTGTTGTTCGGGGGGTCAGCGCTGGAGGGGCGTGAGATGGTCCGCTTCCGCGTCGGGGTCCTCGTCGGTGGAGTCCGTGGCGGGGGAGACCGTCGTGTCCGCGGGCGAGCGGTGCCGGCAGCGGGGGGTCTTGCCGTGCGCCTCGGCGCGGATGCGCTGCTTCATCGTGGGGGGCAGGGCCCTGGGTGAGGACCAGGGGAACGTCGCCGGTGCCGCCGTCCGCTGCTGCGGGATGCTCGCGCCGTTGCTGTTGCTCTTCTGCTCGGTCTGCGGTACGGCCGCGGCGGCGGTCGTGGTGACGAGTCCGAGCGCCGTGCACAGCGCGAGGAAGGCGGTGACGATGGTGGTCCACAGCTTCATGACCTTGTTCCGGGCCATGGCCCCTCACTTTCGGGTTGGGCGATTTGCGTACTTTCCTCATGATGTGTATGGGGGTCGAGAAGTGGTGGATCTCCGCCCGTGGCGCGTCGATGTTCTGATGAACACCACCCGGATGGACGCAAGAGCGGAGAAAAGGTGAGGATAGGGGTGAAGGGAGGTCAAAGCAGCCGCCCGTCGAGGTGTGATCACCCTCCGATCGGAGCGGTGGACTCCGCTTCTATCCCGGTTCTCGGGACGGGAGTTGAGGGCCGACTCAGGTCACCGATCGGTATCGGTCGGTGTGTATAGTCGGGCGCCAGAGGTCCCCTACGTCAACGAAAGACGAGGTCGCGCGGTGAAGAAGCTTCTCCTGGTCGCACTGGCCGCCATCGGCGGGCTCCTCGTGTACCGCCAGATCCAGGCGGATCGCGCCGAGCAGGATCTGTGGACGGAGGCGACTGACTCCGTGCCCACGGGTTCGTGAGTCACGACAACTCATACCGAGCACACCCCGGCCGCCTCGCGGTCGGGGTTTTGTGTGCCGAGAGCCGGTCGTGAACCAGGCCGGCGCGGCAGGATGGGCCACGGCTTCACGGCTCTGGGGTCCGGCGACGGTGAGGGGTGGCGCGTGAGAGGACGGTGCCGTACGGCGTGGGGACGGCGCGCGGGGGCGTGGCGCCACCGTCCGACGGTGGCCGTGCGCCTGGGAGCCCTGGCCGTGGTCCTCGGGGCGACAACCGCCGCGGGGCCGGTACCGGCCGCTGCTGCCGGACCGGCCTCCGCAACGCCGAGCCCGTACGCCTTCGCCGACGGCGCACAGAGCATCGAGGGAGCGAGAAGCACAGGCAACGCCGCCCTCCTGAAGCCCGGCGGGACCTACAAGAGCTCCCTGCCGAGCAGCGGCAAGGTCAGCTACCGCCTCGACCTCGACGCCGTGTCGAACGCCTACGTCTCCGTCACCGCCGTCCCCTCCCCCGACAGCACCGTCTCCGTCATCGACGGAGTCAAAGTGACCGTCCAGGACGCCGAGGGGAACACCTGCTCCGTGGACAACACGAGCTTCGGAATCGCCCGCAGCCCCCATCCCGTCGCGGCGTGGGGCATGCGCGAGATCTCGCCCAGCAGAGCGCTCTGCCGGAAGGCCGGCGCCTACTACGTGTCCGTCGAGCGCGTCGACCCCGACGGCGAGGGCTCCTCACCGGACGCCTGGGATCTGGAACTCGTCGCCATGACGGAACCGCGGACGGCGAAGACCGGGCCGACCAGCGCGCCCGAGGTATGGAACTCCGCCACCCCCCAGCCGCTCCAGGGAGAAGCCGAGCGCCGCAAGGGCGGCGCGGGATTCACCGGTGCCACACCCATCGACCAGGGCGTCTGGCAGGACGACATCCGACCCGGACAGACACTCTTCTACACGGTGCCGGTCGACTGGGGACAGCAGATCTCCGTCACCGCGGAACTCGGCAGCACCGACTCCGGCAGCACCGGCTACACCCCCGACGCCCTGGACCTGACCCTCTACAACCCCGCGCGCGCGGACGTCGCCGACGTCGGCGTGGGCTACAACGGCGGCCAGAACTCCGGAAGCCTGCCTCCCCTGCCACCGGTCGACCACGCCAACCGCTACGCCGCCACCGCACAGGTGAGCACGCTGCGCTTCGCCGGCTCCCACTACCTCGTCGCCCACCTCTCGGAAGGCGTCGCCGGCACCTACGGGGACGGGCCGTTCCCGATGACCCTGCGCGTCCGGGTGAGCGGGCAGCCGCAGAGCGGCCCCGAGTACGCGGGGGAGTCCGAGCCGACGGGCGTCTTCGAGGTCTCGGACCAGGACCGGGAGGCAGCCGCGGAGGGCGTCGCCGCGGGCGATGAAACCGCCATGAGGGCGCTCGCCGTGGGCGGCATCGGCACCGGGAGCGCACTGCTGGTGGGACTCGGCGTGTGGACCGTGCTCGCCCGGCGCGGAACTGCCGCGTAGGGCGGGCGCCGGGCCCCTCCAACGGCCTCAGATCCGGGTCAGTGCCCAGAACCCCACGGCGTAACAGGCCAGCGCGAGGAGCAGGACCGGGATCGCCACCCTGGCCGGAGGGCCGGGGCGGGAAGGCCGTCGGGCCCGGTGCCGTGACGGCGTCTGGCCGCTCGGCCGCGACTGCGGGGCCTGCGGGGACCGGGCGGTGTACGAGGCTGTCGAGGCGTCCGTGCGGTACTGCTCCGCAGGAGGCAGGGGCGGGCCGGAGTACACCGGTGGCAGCGGCTGTGCGGGTGACAGCCGGTGCGTGGGGTCGTAGGGGGAGACGGGCGGCTGCTGGTGCGGTGCCGCCGCCTGCTGCCCGGGGGCAGGGGAGGAGGTCACGGTGGCCTGCGGAGGCGGCAGATGGAAGCTGCCGGTGTCCGACATGGAAGGCGGCTGGGCGGAGCCGCCTGACGGGTCGGCGGCACGACGCGGATCGCTGCTTGTCTCCCGTGCGTGGCGCCGGTAGGCCTCGGCGGACCCCGCGCCGGACACCGACAGCGCACCCTCGTCCTCTCCCTGCCGTGACCCCTCCTCGCCTCTCCCCGCGGAGTCGGACCGCTCCTCTCCCAGGCCCAGCCCCTTCGCCCGCTCCAGTGGCCCTTCGGCGGCAAACCCCCTTGGCAGCGGGCCGAGTTGGTCGAAAATCTCGATCAGTTCGTCGTCCGGCCCCGGCTCCGGCAGGAGCTCCGCAGCGGCCGCCAGCGCCTTGCGCGCCCCCGTGGCCGTACGGAACCGCGCCTCCGGATCCGGCTGCAGCAGCGTGGCCACCACCTGCCACAGCGGCTCCGGAATGCCCTGGGGCGCACCAGGCGTCCCCTGCTCGGCGAAGTACTGGATGAGCGCCTTGCTGTCCGGCTTGGCGCCCTCCAGCAAGTACAGCGCGACCAGCCCCACGGCGAACAGATCGGCGGTGAAGTCCGGTTCGGCGCCCATCATCTGCTCGGGCGCGAGATAACCGGGCGTCCCCACCACGAGGTTGGTCTCCGTCAGGCGGGGCTCGCCCAGCCGCATCGCGATGCCGAAGTCGGACAGTCGCAGCCGCGGCCGGCCCGTGCCGGTGGCCTCCAGCAGCACGTTGGCGGGTTTCACGTCACGGTGCACCACACCCTCCGCGTGCACCGCGGCCAGACCCGCCAGCAGCTGGTCCAGCAGAGTGCACACGAAAGCCGGCGGCAGGGGACCGTAGTCCCCGACGAGGTGGACGAGTGATCCGCCCGCGACCAGGTCCATGGTGAACAGGACCTTGTCGTCGTCTGCGGCCCAGCTGGTGGGGGCGAGCACATGAGGATGGTCGATCCGCAGCGCCTGCTCCCTCACGAAGCGCAGCAGCGAGTGCGCGTCGCTCTGGAGCAGAACCTTGGCCGCCACGTAGCGACGCCGGCGATGGTCCCAGGCGCGCCACACGGCGCCGACCCCTCCGCGCCCGATCGGGTCGACCAGTTCGTACCGGCCGGCGAAGACCTCACCCATGGCTGTACGTCGCTCCTCCCCCTGCGGCTTCCCCCCTTGCTTCCCCCCGGCGAGCGCTACGACTCCCCGACGGACGAAACAGCTCCCCCGAGCCCCCCACGCCCCCCGACCCCCCGATGAGCGATACATCCCCCTCGCGTCGAACGGTCCCCCGTACGGAACACGCCCCCACGTGCCCGTCCGTACCGTGACGCATCCCCCGTCACCTCACCCGCCGCCCGCTGCCGAACCCCCTTCGGCGACCGGCGGCGGGATCAGTTCTGGTGGGACTGGTAGTGCGAGACCGCGTCCGAGGTGCGGCCGGCGCCGTAGACCCGGAGGAACTCTGCCAGCTCCGGGTGGGTCGGGGCGAGAGTGTCGGCGGCATCGATGATGTCGCCCGCCGCCGCCACCGACCGCAGCAGCGACTGGATCTCGCGCACAACACGCTTGACCGTGGGCGCCCCCGAACTGCTCGTCGTCTGCGTGGTGTTGCTGAGCACCGACCCCCCTTGTGACTTCTTGATCTCCTCCATGCGCTCGGTGGCCTCGGCCGCGCTCACACTGCCGTCCGCGACCTGCCCCGCCAGGTCCTGCAGCAACTGCACCCGCTGCACCACAGCCGGGTTGCCGATCTTCGCCCGCTGACCGCTCATCAGCTGCGACAGCATCGGCGCGGACAGTCCCAGAACCCCCGCGAGACGAGCCTGGTTGAGACCAAGATCGTCGATAAGCCTACGGAAGAGCGCCCCCAGCGGCTCCCCGTACCAGTTCCGCTGCAGTTCCCGCGCTCTTGCGGTCGCTTCCTGCTGTGCGGCGTCCATTGCGTCTCCCCATCGCTTCCCCATGTACGGCGGTTCGCGGTAGCGAACCACGCCGAGCATCTTACGGAGAGTGGTCGTCGACGGGGACCCCCAATCTTTTTGCGGAACCACGGGGGGGACCCGGTACTCTGGTCTCCGACGCCCGCCGGGACGCGATCTTTCCGGTCGGACGTCCCCCCACGGGGCCTTAGCTCAGTTGGTAGAGCGCTGTCTTTGCATGGCAGATGTCAGGGGTTCGACTCCCCTAGGCTCCACACCGAAAATGCCCTCCGAACTGCGAAAACGCAGTCTCGGAGGGCATTCTTGCGCCCCCGGGCGCATACCGGCGGCGAGTGTTTCACGTGAAACAGCACGGCGGGGCGGGAGACACTCAAGTCTCCCGCCCCGCCGTGCTGTTGAATCCGGTGCGCCCTCAGGAACGATCGTCGCGCCGAGCGGCCTCGTCCTCAGCCTGCTTGGCCTCGACCTCCGGGTCCAGGACCGACGGACCCGTGCCGTCCACGGACGACAGGCGCCCCGACTCGGGGACCTCCGTCGCGGCCGGCGGCTCCACCAGCCAGTCCGGGTTGGCCTGCTTGTCCCACCACTTCCACGCGGCGAAAGCCCCGCCCGCAAGAGCGCCCAGAAGCAGCAGCGACTTCACGGCCTTACCGGCCTTGGCGCGCCGCTCATGCTTACGGACCAGCTTCTGGATCTCCTTGGACGAGACCTGACCGCGCAGCGCGGCCATGGCGGCCACACTGCGGGCCGTTGCCTCGGTCGTGACAGGCACGGCCGCGGCCACCGCCTGCTCGATCCTCGGCCTGGAGTACTCCGCCGCCTGACGGGCAGCCTTACGCGTGCGCTCGGCGGCTTCCTGGGCGGCCTGGTCGACCTTCGGCGGCACATGCGTGCGGGCCTGCTCCAGATACGGCTGCACATGAGCGCCGTACTGGACACGCGCCTGCCCTGCGGCCTGCGTCACCTTGGGCGCTAGCCGTACGCGTGCCTCGTGTGCGTAGTGCGCGGCCCTGTCCTTGGCCGTGTCGGCGTAGGGCGCCACCACTTCCGCGGCGTGCAGCACGCTGTCCTTCGCCGAACCAGTCGCGGCGCGCACGCTGTCGATGCGGGTCACGGGTTCCTCCTCCTCGGTGGCGTACGGTATTTCGACTTTCCACCCTTTTACGGATCATGCCTCCCGGCGCACGACCAGGCATGCGCGGAAGGGCATCCGGGTCACGAGAGTCGGCATCCAACAGCCGATCACGTGCGATAGCGGATGAATAAGGGGCAACAGGAGCTTGTCGTCGACAATGCCACGGATCGCCGCCGAGCGCCCCCGCCCCGGGCCTACTCGACTGGATTTCCGCGACACCGCCGAGGGTTTCCCCCAGCCGCACCGAGGTCGGACGACGCGAAGGCCCGTCCGTGCGAGGATCAGGGAGTCACGGAAAGACAACGGAAGGCAGATCGTGGCTGAGCAGCTCTACGCCACCCTGAAGACCAATCACGGCGACATCGAAGTCCGGCTTCTGCCGAACCACGCGCCCAAGACGGTCAAGAACTTCGTCGAGCTCGCCCAGGGCGAGCGGGAGTGGACCCACCCCGAGACGGGCCAGAAGTCCACGGACAAGCTCTACGACGGCACGGTCTTCCACCGGGTGATCAGTGGCTTCATGATCCAGGGCGGTGACCCGCTGGGCAACGGCACCGGCGGTCCCGGCTACCAGTTCGAGGACGAGTTCCACCCGGATCTGCGCTTCGACAAGCCCTACCTGCTGGCGATGGCCAACGCCGGCCCGGGCACCAACGGCTCGCAGTTCTTCATCACCGTCTCCCCGACGGCATGGCTGAACCGCAAGCACACCATCTTCGGCGAGGTCACCGACGCGGCCAGCCAGAAGGTCATCGACACCATCGCCACCACCCAGACCAACCCGCGCACCGACCGCCCGCTGAACGACGTGGTCATCGAGTCGGTCGTCATCGAGACCCGCTGAGCGCGAAGGCTCCCGCAGGGAACCAATCGCCCCGCCCATCCGTAAGGATGAGCGGGGCGGGCTTTTCTCACACGACCTAGGGGAGACCATGGACGACCAGGCTGCGGGCAGCCCGCAGGACGCCCACAGCGTCCCCATGTGCTACCGCCACCCGGACCGCGAGACAGGCATCCGCTGCACGCGCTGCGAGCGCCCCATCTGCCCGGAATGCATGGTCAACGCCTCCGTCGGCTTCCAATGCCCCGAGTGCGTCCGAACCGGCTCCGGCACAGGCCACTCGCCCACGGCCGCCATGCCCCGGACGATCGCCGGCGGCTCCATCGCCGCCGACCCCCGGCTGCTGACCAAGATCCTCATCGGGATCAACCTGGCCGTCTTCATCGCCGTCCAGGTCCACGAGTCGCTGCTCAACGACATCGTCCTCCTCGGCGCCTGGCCACCCGCGCCCTTCACGCCCACACAAGGCGTGGCGGGAGGCGAGTGGTACCGCATGGTGACCTCGATGTTCACCCACCAGGAGATCTGGCACATCGCGTTCAACATGCTCAGCCTGTGGTGGCTCGGAGGCCCGCTCGAAGCGGCACTGGGCCGCGCCCGCTACCTCGCGCTCTACTTCATCTCCGGACTCGCGGGCAGCGCGCTGGCCTACCTGCTGGCCTCCCCCAACACGGCGACCCTCGGTGCCTCCGGCGCGATCTTCGGCCTCTTCGGCGCGACGGCCGTCCTGATGCGCCGGCTCAACTACGACATGCGGCCGATCATCGCGCTGCTGGCGATCAACCTGATCTTCACCTTCAGCCCGGGCTTCAACATCTCCTGGCAGGCCCACATCGGCGGCCTGGTCGCCGGAGTCGTCGTCGGGTACGCCATGGTCCACGCCCCCCGCGAACGCCGGGCACTGGTCCAGTACGGCACCTGCGCCCTGGTCCTGGGAGCGGTCGTGCTGCTGACCGTACTGAGGACGGCGCAGCTCACCTGAGCAGGCGTTATCCACAGCGGGTGTCGGATCTTGTGCATACGGTGCGGGAACACATGTGCCCCCCGTCACTGACCCGCGTTTCTGCAGGCCAGGCGGGGGGGCGAACAAGTTTTCGAGTGCCGGTACTTCCGTCATACCGGCGTCAACGCCCAGCGGGTTATCCACAGATCGTCTTCATTATCCCCATGTGGATAACTGCTGTGGATAACTCAGCGAACACCCCTGGGCAGAGCTGCGTTCACCGTGCGATGACCGCTACTTCCACTGGGTCGAGACACCGAATCCGGCGGCGATGAAGCCGAAGCCCACCACGATGTTCCAGTTGCCCAGCGAGTCGATGGGCAGTGAGCCGTCGGTGACGTAGAAGACGACGATCCAGGCCAGGCCGATGAGGAACATGGCCAGCATGACCGGCGCGACCCAGGCACGGTTGCTCAGCTTGATGGCGGTCGTCTGCTTGGCAGGCGGCGGCGTGTAGTCGGCCTTCTTGCGGATACGTGACTTCGGCACGAGGGTCTCTCCTGTCGATGCGCTGCGTGGCCGCGCAGGTAACTGGGTCGGTCTCGGGGCAGCGTAAGGGGACTCCGATTGCTCCCCCGGGCGTCCGTTAGCGTAGTGCTTCCGCCGCGCCGAAGGAGATAAGGGTACGTTGAGCAATTCTGCCGACTCCCCCGGGACGGGATCCACCCCTGAGCGCGCGCGGCGTTTCCGGCCTGTGCGCGTCCTCACGGCGGCCGTGTTCGCTCTCGCGGGTCTCATCTTCTTCACCAGCTTCAACACCGCCAAGGGCACCAACATTCGCACGGACGCCTCCTTGCTGAAGCTGTCCGACCTCATCCACGAGCGCAGCCAGGAGAACGGCGCGCTGGACGAGACCAACGGGGCCCTGCGCAAGGACATAGAGGCCCTCGCCGAGCGGGACGACGGCAGTACCAAGGCGGAGGACGACAAGCTCTCGGCGCTGGAGAAGCGCGCGGGCACGCAGAAGCTCAAGGGTGATTCGCTCACGGTCACGCTCAATGACGCCCCGCCGGACGCCACGGCCAAGTTGCCCGGCTATCCGGAGCCGCAGCCCGACTACCTGGTCATCCACCAGCAGGACCTCCAGGCCGTGGTGAACGCGCTGTGGCAGGGCGGGGCCAAGGGCATCAAGGTGATGGACCAGCGGCTGATCTCCACCAGCGCGGTGCGCTGCGTGGGGAACACCCTGATCCTGCAGGGGCGTGTCTACTCGCCGCCGTACAAGATCACGGCGGTCGGGGACCCGGGCAAGCTGCAGAAGGCGCTCGCGGCCTCGCCGGCGATCCAGAACTACATGGTCTACGTCAATGTCTACGGGCTCGGATGGAAAGTCGAGGAGAACGGCCCGGTGACTCTGCCGGGCTACTCGGGCACAGTGGATCTGCGTTACGCGAAGCCTGTGGAGCAGTAGCCGGACCGGGGGAGCTGCCGGTGCGCGTGATCGTCAGGACCGTCAGCGAACTGTGCATCACCGTCGGCAGCCTGATCGTGCTGTTCGTCGTCTACGTGCTCTTCTGGACCGGCGTGAAGGCCGACGGCGTCATGGACGACCAGATCGACCTGCTCCGTAAGGAGTGGTCGAAGCCCCGTCCGCCGGCCGGCGGACCCGCGAGTCCTGGGAAGCCCGCGCCCTACGCCAAGGGCAGGCCTTTCGCGATCATGTACGTCCCGCGGCTTGGTTTCACGTGGAACAAGCCCGTGCTCGAAGGCACCGCCACCGGCACGCTGAAGAAGGGCCTCGGCCACTACGCGGAGACCGCCCAGCTCGGGCAGAGGGGCAATTTCGCGGTCGCCGGTCACCGCCGTACCCACGGCGACCCCTTCAAGGACTTTCCCGAGCTCAGACGGGGTGACGCCGTGGTGCTGACCGACGGTACGACCTGGTTCACGTATCGGATCGACAAAGGCCCGTACAAAACAGTGCCCTCGGACATCGAGGTGATCGACCCTGTCCCACGTACATCCGGGTACACGCGTTCGGGCCGGTATCTGACGCTGACCACGTGCGAACCGGAGTGGGGGCACAGTCATCGGCTGATCGTCTGGGCGCACCTGGACTCGACCCAGCCTGTGGAGGCCGGGAAACCGGAGGCGCTGCGCCGTTAGTCTGGTGGCTGTACGGCGTGGGTCTGGTGCCGTGGTACGACGGAAGGGACGGCATGTACGGCTGGATCTGGCGGCATCTGCCGGGGAACACGTGGGCGAAGGCAGTGATCTCACTCGTCCTGGTCGTGGCCGTGGTCTACGTCCTCTTCCAGTACGTCTTCCCGTGGGCGGAGCCGCTGCTGCCCTTCAACGATGTGACGGTGGACAACCAGTGAGTGCGCGCATTCTCGTCGTCGACAACTACGACAGCTTCGTCTTCAACCTGGTCCAGTACCTGTATCAGCTGGGCGCCGAGTGTGAGGTCCTGCGCAACGACGAGGTGTCGACGGCGCATGCCCAGGACGGTTTCGACGGGGTTCTGCTCTCTCCGGGACCCGGCACGCCGGAGCAGGCGGGTGTCTGCGTGGACATGGTCCGGCACTGCGCCGACACGGGTGTTCCGGTCTTCGGTGTCTGCCTGGGCATGCAGTCGATGCAGGTGGCGTACGGCGGTGTGGTGGATCGTGCGCCGGAGCTGCTGCACGGCAAGACCTCGCTGGTCGAGCACGGTGGCGGCGGCGTCTTCGCCGGCCTGCCCTCCCCCTTCACGGCGACGCGCTACCACTCGCTGGCCGCCGAGCCGGCCACGGTTCCGGCGGTGCTGGAGGTCACGGCCCGTACGCACGACGGCATCGTGATGGGCTTGAGGCACCGCGAACTGCCGGTCGAGGGTGTGCAGTTCCACCCTGAGTCGGTGCTGACCGAGCACGGGCACCGGATGCTGGCCAACTGGCTGGTGGAGTGCGGGGACCAGGGTGCGGTGACGAGGTCGGCCGGGCTCGCCCCGGTGGTGGGCAGGGCCTCGGCGTGACTGCGCTGCGCCCCGAGCGCGAGTCCGACACCTCGTACGGGCAGCAGTCGTACGGGGTGTCGGGTGCGTTCGAGGACTGGTCGGGCGCAGGGGGGTACGGTGCGTCCCCGCAGGGGGAGCCGTACCCGCCGGGGCCGGGTCCAGGACCGGGGCCGGGGCCGGGGCCGCAGCCGCAGTCCGGTCCGCGGCATCCGGGGCAGTACGCGTCCTACGAGCCCGTCCCGGAGGAGCCGTATCTGCCGCCCGTCGACGAAGAGACGGTGGCGTTGCGGATACCGGAGCCACCGACGGAGTCGGGGGACTCCGTGGCGGGCTCTGCGGCGTCTTCGGGCTCGCGGCGGGACGGATCCGCCCAGGGCGGCCGTGCGGCCCGCAGGAAGGCCGCCAAAGGCCGTCATGGGCGCCATGGCGGTGCGCCGGACCCCTCTTCGGCTGCCCAGGCCGACGACGGGGGCCGTTCGCGGGCGCCGTTGTCGCGGGTCGAGGCGCGGCGGCAGGCGCGGGCGCGCAAGCCCGGTCCGGCGGTCGTCGCGAGCCGGGCGATAGGCGAGGTGTTCATCACCACCGGCGTGCTCATGCTGTTGTTCGTCACTTACCAGTTGTGGTGGACGAACGTGCGGGCGCATGCCCAGGCCGGCAAGGAGGCCAGCAGCCTGCAGAACGACTGGGCGAGCGGCAAGCGCAACCCGGGGGCGTTCGAGCCGGGGCAGGGCTTCGCCATCCTGCACATCCCGAAGCTGGACGTGGTGGTCCCGATCGCCGAGGGCACCAACAGCAAGGGCGTGCTCGACCGCGGCATGGTCGGCCACTACGCGGAGGGTGCGCTGAAGACGGCGATGCCAGGCGACAAGACCGGGAACTTCGGGCTGGCGGGCCACCGCAACACCCATGGAGAACCGTTCCGGTACATCAACAAGCTCGCTCCGGGCGATCCGATCGTCGTGGAGACGCAGGACGAGTACTTCGTCTACAAGATGGCGTCGATCCTGCCGGTTACGCCGCCGAGCAACACGAGCGTCCTGAATCCGGTGCCCACGGGGTCCGGTTTCACCAAGCCCGGCCGTTACATCACGCTGACCACGTGCACGCCGGAGTTCACCAGCAAGTACCGGATGATCGTCTGGGGCAAGATGGTCGAGGAACGGCCGCGCAGCAAGGGCAAGCCGGATGCGCTCGTCAGTTAAGGGCAGATGACCAGTGGCAGCGACCACCGACACGGATCACGAGAAGCACACCGGCGCGGCGTCGCGGCCGCCTGCGGCACGTCGCAGGCCCGGCCCGTTCGCGATGGCGGTCAGCTTCTTCGGGGAACTCCTCATCACCGCGGGCCTGGTCCTCGGGCTGTTCGTCGTCTACTCGTTGTGGTGGACGAACGTGGTCGCCGACCGTGCGGCGGGCAAGCAGGCGGACAAGGTCCGTGAGGACTGGGCTCATGGCCGGGGTGGGCCGGGTGCGCTGGACACCAGGAACGGCATCGGCTTCCTGCACGTGCCGGCGATGAGGAACGGCGAGGTCCTGGTCGAGAAGGGTACGTCGAACAAGATCCTCAACGATGGTGTCGCCGGCTACTACACCGACCCCGTCAAGGCGACCCTGCCGATGTCGGGCAAGGACGGCAACTTCTCCCTCGCCGCCCACCGGGACGGCCACGGCGCCGCGTTCCACAACATCGACAAGATCGAGAAGGGCGATCCGATCGTCTTCGAGACGAAGGACAAGTGGTACGTCTACAAGACCTACGCCATCCTTCCCGAGACCTCGAAGTACAACGTCAAGGTCCTCTCGCCGGTGCCGATGGAATCCGGCAGGAAGAAGCCCGGCCGCTACATCACGCTGACGACCTGCACGCCGCTGTACACGAGCACGTACCGGTACATCGTGTGGGGTGAGCTGGAGCGGGTGGAGAAGGTGGACGCGGACCGGACACCGCCGAAGGAACTGGGCTGACTGCGCTCCTTGGGGGAGGCCGCCCGCTAGCATGACGGAGGCCCGAAGCCGCAACTTTCTCTTGCGGCTTCGGGCCTTTGTCACGGTAGGGCCGTCATTCCAGGACGGTCAGGGCCGCCCCGGCGCTCCATTCCTCCAGAAGCCCGCGATGTACGGCGGTGATGCCGCTCTCGGCTGCGATGTTGAGGGCGTCGCGGGTGTAGGGGCAGGTCGCCACGAACAGGGCCACCTCGGAGTCGTGCAGGACCTTGGCTGCCCCGAGGAACTTCTGGATCTCGGGGCTGGTGATGGAGAGGTGGGGTGCGAACCTCTTGCACTGGACGACGATGCGCCGTCCGTCGGCTGTGAGCGCGGTGATGTCGATGCCCCGGTCCCTTCCGCCGCCTTGCACGACGACGTTGGTGCAGCCGTCGCGGCGCAGCAGCTCGGCGACGTGTTCTTCGAACTCGCGTCCGTTCATGGCGTCCATGGCGGCCATGACTCCGGCGAGGGGGCGGCCCTCCCGGGGGGCTTCCAGCCGCTGCAGCCGGGTGTGGTGCTGCTGGAGCCGCTTCTCGATGCGCTGGACGCCTGCCCGGAGGGCGGTGAGCTCCCGCCGGTGCTCGCCCGAGGTTTCGATCAGGGCGTTGAACAGGGGGACGACGGTCCTCCCCAGGATGTGGGTGATGCGCTGGTCGATGCGGGCGTCCAGGGAGGCGGCGTCGGCCGGGACGAAGTTTTCCACAGGCTGTGTGCGCGCCAGGTACTCCATGTCGAGGAGGTACACACGCACCTGACGTGCGACGTCGCTGTCCCGGAGCAGCATGGCGATGTTGAGGACGGCGCGCCGGGGGAAGAGTGCGAGGGATCGGGTGCGTGACTGGATTCCACTGAGTTGCTTGAAGTCACTCAGTTCCGTCCCGGTCAGAACTCGGTATCCGCTCGCTTCGAGTTCCGCACGGTGGTCGTGCACAAGGGCACGGATGACTTCCACCGTCACTGAGAAGTAGGACGCCACCATCGCGGTCGTCACGTGCATCCCGTCAGGCAGCAGCGACAGTGCCTTGACCCGGTCGAGCACGTCTGTGCGGTCGAGCACGCTGCCGCGCAGGGTCTGTGATTCCAGCAAGGCCGTTTCGTTGATCACGTTCTGCCCTTCGGCTCGTATGGCCGGGGTGGATTCCGATGCCCCACCCCACCCGGTGAACGAGTCGGGACATATGAAGACACGATCGATGGACGCACGCTTTTTCGGGGATGTCCTCGGTCGTGAAAGGCAGAGCCCCCCGGCCTCTGGGGGCCGGGGGGCTCTGTGGTGTGACGGTGTGGTCGGCGGGGTCAGTCGTCCTCGTTGCTGCCGTTGAGGCCGCCGAAGATGCCGCCGTTGCCATTGCCGCCGTTGTTGTTTCCGCCTCCGCCGCCGACCGTCTGGAGGGCGATCGTCGTCCCTGCCGGGTCGTCGACCTCCTGGTTGGGGCCGGGGTTCTGGCCGACGACGAGGGCGTTGTCGCTCTGGTCGCTGCCGCCCGCGAACTGGATGGTCGTGAAGCCGGCCTGCGCGAGGATCTGCTTGGCCTGGCCGACCGTCTGGCCGACGACCTGCGGGACCTTGACCTTCTGCTGCTGCTTCTTCTTGCCGATCTGGATGTTCACCGACGAGTTCGGGTCGACGGACGTGCCGGCCTGCGGCGTGGTCTGGATGACCTTGCCGACCTGGTTGTCGTCGTCGGTCTCCACCTCGGTGCAGTTGCCGACCAGGTCGCTGGCCTGCATCTGCTGCTTGGCCGCGTCGCAGCTCTGGCCGAGCACATCCGGGACGGTGGACTTCTCGGCTTCCTTGGCGACGGTGAGGGTGATGGTGGAGCCCTTCTCCACCTCTTCACCCGTGGTGGGGTTCTGCTCCAGGACAGTGCCCGGTTTCTCGGGGGACGTGCGGGTCTTCGTCTCGATCTTGAACTCGTACTTGTCGCCCGCCAGCTTGTCCTTGGCCTCGTCGACACTCAGGCCGGTGACGCTGGGCACCGTCACCTTCGGCGCTCCCGTCGACACGACCAGGGAGATGGTGTCGCCCTTGTTGACCTGCGTCTCGGGCACGGGGTCCTGAGAGCAGATCTTGCCCTTGGCCTGGTTGTCGCAGGGCTTGTTGGAGAACTCCAGTTTGAGGTCGGAGTTCGTGGCCAGTTGTTGGGCGCTGTTCTTCGTCTCACCGATGAAGTTGGGCGCCGCGACCTCGTCGTTGCCCACGCCTCCGTCGCCGCTGACCGCCCATCGGCCGATCAGGATCGCCCCGACCAGGACGAGGATGCCCGCCACCACCAGCAGGATCGTGGAGGTGTTGGACTTGCGCTGCTGGCCGCGGCGCCGGTCGGGGCGGTCGTCGTAGCCGTAGCCGCCGTCGTCCGGGTTCATGGGGGGCAGCATGGACGTGGCGCCGGCGCCGGAATCGGCGCGCAGGGCCGTCGTCGGCTGGTCGTCGGGGTAGCCGCCGTAACCCACCGCGCCCATCGCGGCCGTGGCGGCGACGGGCTGGCCGTCGAGACAGGCCTCGATGTCGGCGCGCATCTCGTCGGCCGACTGGTAGCGGTAGTCCGGGTCCTTGACGAGCGCCTTCAGCACGATCGCGTCCATCTCGGGCGTGATCTCGGGGTCGAAGACGCTCGGCGCCTGCGGCTCCTCGCGCACGTGCTGGTAGGCCACGGCCACGGGGGAGTCGCCGACGAACGGCGGACGCACGGTCAGCAGCTCGTAGAGCAGACAGCCGGTGGAGTAAAGGTCGGACCGGGCGTCGACCTGTTCGCCCTTGGCCTGCTCCGGGGAGAGGTACTGGGCGGTGCCGATGACCGCGGAGGTCTGCGTCATCGTCATGCCGGAGTCGCCCATGGCGCGGGCGATGCCGAAGTCCATGACCTTGACCTGGCCGTTGCGCGTCAGCATGACGTTCGCCGGCTTGATGTCGCGGTGGACGATGCCGGCGCGGTGGGAGTACTCCAGGGCCTGGAGGATGCCGATGGTCATCTCCATGGACCGCTCCGGCAGCAGCTTGCGGCCGGAGTGCAGCAGTTCACGCAGGGTCGAGCCGTCCACGTACTCCATGACGATGTACGGGATCGACACGTTGTCGATGTAGTCCTCGCCCGTGTCGTAGACCGCGACGATCGCGGGATGGTTGAGCGAGGCGGCCGACTGGGCCTCCCGGCGGAACCGGGCCTGGAAGGAAGGGTCACGCGCGAGATCCGCGCGCAGCGTCTTCACCGCCACGGTGCGGCCGAGGCGGGTGTCATGCGCGAGGTAGACCTCCGCCATGCCACCACGCCCGAGCACCTGGCCCAGTTCGTACCGGCCGCCGAGGCGACGCGGCTCTTCCATAGCTACCTACCAGCCCTCTCCGTCGGTCCCGACCGGCATGCTTGTACGGTCGGAGGCTGCCGTCCGGGCCTACCGTACCCGGCTCGCTTTGTGTGACCTGGCCAAGCCCGTCAGCCGATACAGGACCGGTATCGCAACGTGCACCGATGTGAAGCAGGCGTGAGCGGGGTCACTTCTTGATGACCGCCTCCATCACGTTCCTCGCGATCGGTGCCGCGAGGCCGCCGCCGGAGATGTCGTCACGGACGGCGTTGTCGTCCTCGACGACGACCGCCACGGCGACCGGCGCGCTGCCGTCCTCGCCCTTGGCGTAGGAGATGAACCACGCGTAGGGGTTCTCGCTGTTGTCGACGCCGTGCTGGGCGGTGCCGGTCTTGCCGCCCACCTTGACGCCGTCGATCTTGGCCCTGGAGCCGGTGCCCTTGTCGACGACCGTCTCCATCATGGACTGGAGTTTCTGGGCGTTCTCCGCCGACAGGGGCTGGCTCAGCTCTTCGGGGTCGGTCTTCTGGATCGGGTCGAGGCCGGGCGACTGGAGCTCGTCGACCATGTACGGCTTCATCAGCTTGCCGTCGTTGGCGACGGCGGAGGCGACCATGGCCATCTGCAGTGGCGTCGCGGCGGTGTTGAACTGGCCGATGGAGGACAGCGCGGTCTGAGACGGGTTCATGTTGTCGGAGAAGACCGAGGCGTTGGCGCGGACCGGCGTGAACTGCTCCTCGTCGAAGCCGAACTTCTTGGCCATGTCCAGCATCTTGTCGTTGCCGAGGTCGGAGCCGATCTTGCCGAAGACGGTGTTGCAGGAGTACTGGAGGGCCACCCGCAGCGTCGCGTTCTTGCAGGGGATGTTGCCCTCGTTGGGCAGCTTGGTGGTGGTGCCCTTCATGATCCACGGGTCGGGCGAGTCGGTCTTGCCGTCCGGGTCCGTGTAGATGCCGTCCTCGAGGGCGGCGGCCGCGGTGACGACCTTGAAGGTGGAGCCCGGCGGGTAGGTCTCGCGCAGCGCGCGGTTGAGCATCGGGTCGTTCGGGTTGTTCTTCTTCTGCAGCTTCTGCCAGGCCGGGGTGTCCGTCGTCGTGGAGTTGCCGGCGAAGGACGACGGGTCGTACGACGGGTAGGAGGCCAGGGCCAGGATCTTGCCCGTGGACGGCTCCAGGGCGACGACGGCGCCCTTGCCGCCCTGCTTCTTGAGGCCGTTGTAGGCGGCCTTCTGGGCGGCGGCGTTCAGGGTGGTGACGACGTTGCCGCCCTGCTGCTTCTCGCCCGTGAGCATGTCGAGGGTGTTGCGGAAGAACAGCCTGTCGTCGTTGCCGGTGAGGATGCCGTCCTCGAGGTTCTCCAGCTGAGTGGCGCCGAAGGCCTGCGAGGCGTAGCCGGTGACCGGCGCCCACATGGGGCCGTCCTTGTAGGTGCGCTTGAACCTGTAGTCGCTGCCCGACGATTCGGCGGAGCCGGTGATCGGCTCCCCGCCGACGATGATGTTGCCGCGGGGGGAGGCGTAGCGCTCGATGGTGACGCGGCGGTTGTTCTTGTCGGTCCGGAGCTCGTCGGCCTGGACGTACTGGATCCAGTTGTCGCGGATCAGCAGTGCCAGAACGAGCAGGCCGCAGAAGATCGCGATCCGGCGCAGGGGCTTGTTCATGACGGGCGGACCACCTGGGTCATCTCGGCGTCGGGGTTGGCGGCGGGGGCGGGGGCCGGGCGGCGGGCCGTGTCGCTGATTCTCAGCAGGATGCCGATGAGGGCCCAGTTGGCGATCACGGAGGAACCGCCGTAGGCCACGAAGGGCAGCGTCATACCGGTCAGCGGGATGAGACCCATGACACCGCCGGCCACGACGAAGACCTGGAGGGCGAAGGCGCCGGACAGGCCGATCGCCAGCAGCTTGCCGAACGGGTCGCGGGCCGCGAGGGCGGTGCGCACACCCCGTTCGACGATCAGGCCGTAGAGCAGCAGGATCGCCATGACGCCCGCCAGGCCCAGTTCCTCGCCGAAGGTGGCGAGGATGAAGTCGGAGTTGGCGGCGAAGCCGATGAGGTCGGAGTTGCCCTGCCCGAGACCGGTGCCGAGCGTGCCTCCGGAACCGAAGGCCCACAGGGCCTGCATGGCCTGCTCGGAGTGGACGATGCCGTCCTGGACGGCGGCGCGGGAGAGTTCGAACTCGCGCATCGGGTCGAGCCAGGCCTGCACGCGCGTCTGGATGTGCGGCTCGAAACTCGCCACGCCGACGGCGCCGACCGCGGACATCAGCAGACCGAAGACGATCCAGCTGGTTCGCTCAGTGGCGACGTACAGCATGATGACGAACATCCCGAAGAACAGCAGGGATGTACCGAGGTCGGTCTCGAAGACCAGGATGAGGATCGACATCACCCAGACGACGAGGATCGGGCCGAGGTCGCGGCCGCGCGGCAGGTACAGGCCCATGAAGCGGCGGCTGGCCAGGGCCAGGGCGTCCCTCTTGACCATGAGGTAGCCGGCGAAGAACACCGCGAGGGCGATCTTCGCGAACTCACCGGGCTGGAGCGTGCCGAGGCCGGGGATCTTGATCCAGATCTTGGCGCCGTAGGTCGGGGCGCTGAGGCCGGGGATCAGCGGCATCACGAGCAGGAGCAGGGCCGCGGCCATGGAAATGTAGGTGTACCGCTGGAGGACCCGGTGGTCCTTCAGGAAGATCAGCACGACCACCAGCAGGGCGACGCCCATCGCCGAGTACAGCAGCTGGCGCGGTGCCGCCTCGACGAAGGTCCTGCTCGCTTGCAGCTTCTCCGACTGGTCCAGCCGCCAGATGACCACCAGACCGAGCCCGTTGAGCAGGGTGGCCAGCGGCAGCATCAGCGGGTCGGCGTACGGTGCGAACTTCCGTACGACGAGATGACCGACGCCCGCGAGCAGGCCGAGCCCGAGTCCGTAGCTCAGCAGGCCCGGAGGCACCGAGTCGTTCAGGGCCAGGCCGACGTTGGCGTAGGCGAACACCGGGATGACGACGGCGAACACCAGGAGCGCGAGCTCGGTGTTGCGTCGGCTCGGCGCGCCGATGGCGCCGATCGTGGACGTGTGGTGCGTCGGCGAGTGCGACGTATTCGTACCGCTCATCGTGTGACAGGGCCTCTCACGGCTACTGCTTACCGCACAGCGAGACGACCTTCTGCTCTTCCTCCGAGAGGCTGGGGCCGGGGCTGGGAGTGGGTGCGGTCGTGGTCGGGGGCGTGGACTTCTCCGGTGCCGACGGTGAACCCGACGGGCTGGACGGGTTCGGCGTCGGTGTGGCCTTGGACGTGAAGGAGGCGGGAGTGGTTCCCGTGGTGCCCCCGGCCTCGCCTTCGCCGGTCTTGGAGTTGTTCTGGCTCTCGGCTTCGCGCCGCTGCGCTTCCTTCTTGCACGCGGAGGCCTGCACCGACAGTTCCTGGATCTTCGCCTGGGCGTTCTTCAGACCGCCCTCGGGGATGGTTGCCTCGACCTGCTTCTGCTGGTAGGGCGGCAGGTACTTGAGTTCGATCTCGGGGTGGTCCTTCTCGACCTTCGAGAGCGAGACCCAGGCCAGGTCCTGGCTGATGCCGCGGTACAGCGCGACGTGCTCGTCCTCGGCGCCGACGTAGTACTGCGTCTGCGTCCAGCGGTAACCGCCGTACAGGCCGCCGCCGATGAGGGCCAGTGCGAGGACGCCGTAGAAGGATCTCTTCAGCCAGCGGCCCTTCTTGCGGGGCTTGGCGAAGTCGTCGTCGCCGTAATCGAAGCCGGAGGCGGGGATGTAGCCGGTGGTGTCTCCGGAGCCGGGCGGGCCGAATTCGCCGCCTCCGCCGCCCTGGCCGTGTCCGTGGCGGCCGAGCCCGGAGGCGCGGCCGGCGGGGGTCTGCATGATGCCGTTGTCGTGCAGCTGGTGCTGGTTCTCGGCGACGGCGCCGACGACGACGGGGGTGTCGGACAGCTGGCCCGCGAGGGTGTCGCCGGTGTCGAGGTCGAGGACGTCGGCGATGATGACGGTGATGTTGTCCGGGCCGCCGCCGCGCAGGGCCAGCTCGATCAGGTTCTGGACGGTCTCCTGGGGGCCCTGGTAGCTGGCGAGGGTGTCCTCCAGGGTCTGGTGGGACACCACGCCGGACAGGCCGTCGGAGCAGATGAGGTAGCGGTCGCCGGCGCGGACCTCGCGGATGGACAGGTCGGGCTCGACGTGGTCGCCGGATCCGAGGGCGCGCATCAGCAGCGAGCGCTGCGGGTGCGTGGTGGCCTCCTCCTCGGTGATGCGGCCCTCGTCGACCAGGCGCTGCACCCAGGTGTGGTCCTGGGTGATCTGGGTGAGGACGCCGTCGCGGAGCAGGTAGGCGCGCGAGTCGCCGACGTGGACCAGGCCGAGGCGCTGGCCCGTCCACAGCAGGGCGGTGAGGGTGGTCCCCATGCCCTCCAGCTGGGGGTCGTCCTCGACCATCGAGCGCAACTGGTCGTTGGCGCGCTGCACCGCCGTGCCGAGCGAGGTGAGGAGGTCGGAGCCGGGGACGTCGTCGTCGAGCGCGACGATGGTGGAGATGGCCTCGGAGGAGGCGACCTCACCGGCCGCGGCGCCGCCCATGCCGTCGGCGATGGCGAGCAGGCGCGGGCCGGCGTATCCGGAGTCCTCGTTGCCCTCCCGGATCATGCCCTTGTGCGATCCGGCCGCGAAGCGCAGTGACAGACTCATGCGCACCTCGCCTGTCGGCTCCGGGTACAGCCGGTCGTGTCGAGCCACACTGCCCACCCTCCGGTCGGGAGCGCGCGGGGGGCCGGGGTGGGGCCCGCCACTGCGTGCTCGCTCCGCTCGCGCCTATCCATGATGTAGCACTACTTCCGCAGCTCGATGACGGTCTTGCCGATGCGGATCGGCGCGCCCAGCGCAATCGGTGTGGGAGTCGTCAGCCGGGACCGGTCCAGGTACGTGCCGTTGGTGGAGCCGAGGTCCTCGACGATCCACTGGCCGTCGCGGTCCGGGTAGATCCTGGCATGGCGGCTGGATGCGTAGTCGTCGTCCAGCACGATCGTCGAGTCGTGCGCGCGGCCCAGGGTGATGGTCTGGCCCTGGAGCGCGACCGTGGTGCCGGTGAGGGTGCCCTCGGTGACGACCAGCTTGGTGGGGGCGTTACGGCCGCGTCGGCCGCCGGCGGCCTGCTGGCGCTGCGGCGGCGGCGCCTGGCGGGCGGCGGCGGCCTGCTGCTGTCGGCCCGCCTCGCGGCGCGAGCCGCGCTGGGTGACGCGCGTACCGAAGAGGTCGCTGCGGATGACCTGCACGGCCACGATCACGAACAGCCACAGTACGGCCAGGAAACCCAGCCGCATGACCGTGAGGGTCAGCTCTGACATTGCCCCCGCTTCACCCTTCGGCTTGCCGGTAAATGATGGTGGTGCTGCCCACGACGATCCGCGAGCCGTCGCGGAGCGTAGCGCGGGTGGTGTGCTGCCCGTCCACCACGATGCCGTTGGTGGATCCGAGATCCTGGATCGTCGAGGGCGTTCCGGTCCGGATCTCGCAGTGCCGGCGGGAGACGCCGGGGTCGTCGATCCGCACGTCGGCGTCGGTGCTGCGGCCCAGTACGAGTGTTGCGCGGGAGATCTGATGGCGGGTGCCGTTGATCTCGATCCAGTGGCGCGTGCGTCCGCCGGAGGCGGGGGCGGCCGGGGGCCGCTGGCCGCTCGCGGCGGGCGGGTAGCCGTAGCCGCCGGGACGGCCGCCGGGCGGCGGCGAGGCCGGCATGGGCGGGGCGCCGGAGGGTGCGGCGGCCGGCGGGTAGCCGTAGCCGCCGGGGCGTCCGCCCTGCGGGGCGGCGGGCGCGGCGGCACCGCCTCCCGGGCCGCCCTGCTGGCTGCTGGAGGAGGCGAGCGTACGGCTGCGCACCCGGTACAGGCCGGTGTCGAGGTCGTCCGCCTTCTCCAGGTGCACCTTGATCGGGCCCATGAAGGTGTAGCGCTGCTGCTTGGCGTAGTCGCGCACCATGCCGGCGAGCTCGTCGCCGAGCTGGCCGGAGTAGGGGCTGAGCCGCTCGAAGTCCGGTGTGCTCAGTTCGACGATGAAGTCGTTGGGCACGACCGTGCGGTCGCGGTTCCAGATGGTGGCGTTGTTGTCGCACTCGCGCTGGAGCGCTCCCGCGATCTCCACGGGCTGGACCTCGGACTTGAACACCTTGGCGAAGGTGCCGTTGACCAGACCTTCGAGACGCTGCTCGAACTTCTTCAGGACTCCCATGGGGCACCTCCTCCGTCGCTGCCGTCCTGTGCACTGCTCTGCGGGCCGCTTGCCTGGTACTGCTTACTGATCGTATCCACGCGCCGCTCGATCGGCTGGTTCCCCCTGTCAGCACTGCCGACGGTGTCGACGCATGACGAAGTTCCCTGTGGAGCTCCCCTTCGAACTCCTCCGGTGGTACTGCTGCGCGTAACCGCCTCGTGTATGCCTGACAAGGATCGTAGAGGCGGTGGAAGACCAGTGTCCCGCACCTGACTGTGGACCCCGACCCCCTCCTGCGGAGACGGCCGGTACCGGTACGAGGTTGATACGTGAACCGGTACGGCTTGATACGTGGCAGGGACATCGAAGGTTCGGTGAGGTCCCTGCCTGCGGGGATAAGGGATGTGAACCCACCCCTTCCAGCGTGCTAATGTTCTGGGTGTCGGAAGGCGCCGACCCGCAAGGGGCAGACGCCCAGGACACACCCAATGCGCGGGTGGCGGAATAGGCAGACGCGCTGGATTCAGGTTCCAGTGCCCGCAAGGGCGTGGGGGTTCAACTCCCCCCTCGCGCACCATGAGACACGGGTCTCTGCAGGTGACGGAAGTCACCGCAGGGGCCCGTTTCTCGTTTCCTGGGCCTTTGTGAAACATCACACAGCCCGGCCAGGTCCCACGGCAGGCCCCGGCGCGTGAGCTAACTCACGGGCGGGGCCTGCCGTCTTCGGTGAGGTCGGCGCGGCGCAGCTCCTGGGGTTCAGAAGGCGTAGCGCACGCGTAGCCAGGGCGCGTGGTGGTCGATCAGGGCGCGCAGGGTGTGCACGGCCTCCGCCTTGACCCCGTTGCGGTAGCGGATGTTCAGGGCGCCGTTCTCGGAGCGCTTGGCCTGCTGGAGCTCAGGGCGCCACAGCGTCTCCTCGGCGCGGGGATGCCAGCCGAGGTTGACCTCGTGCAGCTCCCGGTTGTGGGTGAGCATGATCACCTCCGCGGCGGCCTGCTGTTTCACCCGCGGGGGCAGGACGTCGTCGAGGTGGACGAGCAGCTCGGCCCAGGCATCCTGCCAGCCGGGGCGGACGACCACGGGTGAGAGGTTGAAGTGCACCTCGTATCCCGCGTCCAGGAAGTCCGCCGCGGCGGCGATGCGCTCGGCGACGGGTGAGGTGCGCACATCGAGTAGCCGGGCGTCGTCCGGTGGCATCAGCGAGAACCGGACGCGGGTGCGACCGCGTGGGTCGAGGGCCAGCAGGTCGGGGTTGACGAACTTGGTGGCGAAGGACGCCTTGGCGGTGGGCCACTGCCGGAAGGCGTGCACCAGGTCAGCGGTGTTGTGGCAGATCAGGGCGTCCACCGAGCAGTCGCCGTTCTCGCCGATGTCGTACACCCACGCCTCGGGGTCGCACTGGTTCGGCTCGGGCTTGGGCCCCTGTCGAGCGATGTGCCTCGCGAGGTGGGCGATGATCCGGTCGATGTTGGTGAAGACGGTGATGGGGTTGGCGTATCCCTTGCGCCGGGGCACGTAGCAGTAGGCGCAGGCCATCGCGCAGCCGTTGGAGGTGCCGGGAGCGATCCAGTCCGCCGACCGGCCGTTGGGGCGGGTGGTGAGGGTCTTCTTCTCGCCCAGGACCAGCGTCTCTCCCTTGATGCGCACCCAGCGCTCGACGTTGCCCTCGTTGCCGTGCAGCCCGGGGATGCGCCAGTGGGAGTCGACCATGATCACCCGCGCGTCGGGGAACCGGGCGCTGATCTGCCGCCCTCGCGGGGACGCGGCGGCCGCGGGCTCGGCGTAGATCTCCCGCACGGACAGCAGCCGACGGGCCGTGGCGGAGGTCCGGAAGGACGAGTCCGTGCCGGGAGCGGTGGTGGAGCCAGGGGCGGCGGGGCCGGGGGCGAGGGCGTCGAGCCCGAACAGTGTGCCGTCGGAGTCGTCGCCCGGGGTGCCGGACGGGTGGTGCATGAGTGCTCCCGTACGGATGCGTGCGAGGTGGGGGGTGCGAGGTGGGGGGGGCGACGCGGGAAGGTCCGCCCGTCACCCGGGAGGGGCCGGTGGGTGGGTTGGGCGCTTGTTCCGACGGGTGGTGCCGCCGATCGCCACGGAGCTGAGGCGCTCGTGGCACGGGGCCGGCATCTGGTGGTCATCGCGGGGCGATCAGCGTGATCGTCCGTCTCGGTGGCCGCCTCGGGTTCCGCCTGGCGGCGGTGGCCACCGGTGTGCGGGCGGGCCTGGCGTCCAGTCTACCGGCGCTCCGCTGGTGGAGCCGGGGCGGCGAGGGCGGCGTGGGCGGCGTGGGCGGCGCGAGCGGCGTGGGCGGCGTGGGCGGCGCGAGCGGCGTGGGCGTCTGTGGGCGTGCCCTGGGCCTGGAAGGGGAGTGGCCGGGGCGGGCAGCAGGGCAAGGGCCGCTGTTGAGTCTCGACGCGTTGTATAAAAACCAGCGAGTTGGTTTCATTGCGTCGCCATCAGAGCCCTGCAGGGGAGCCACGGGTGACCAAACAGGACCGGGCCGTCCGGACCCGTCTCGCGCTGATCCGGTCGGCGGCCGCACAGTTCGAGGCCCATGGGTACGTAAGGGCCGGCCTGGCGCGGATCAGCGCGGGAGCCGGCGTCAGCTCCGGTGCGCTGCACTTCCACTTCGCCGACAAGGCCGCCGTCGCGGAGGCCGTCGAGGACGCTGCCGCCCGAGCCCTGCGCGAGGCCGCGGTCCGTGGTCACGGTGGTGACGGCTGCGCCCTGCAACGTCTCGTGGACGTCACGCATCACGTCGCCCGGCTCCTGTGCGCCGATGTCGTGGTGCGTGCGGGGCTGCGGCTGAACGTGGAAGGTGCGGCCGGGCGGGTGCGGGACCTGCGCCGGGAGTGGCGGGAGTGCGTGCAGGGGCTGCTGGCCGAGGCGGAGCGCAGGGGGGAACTCGCCGCCGGTGTGACGCCGCAGCGCACCGGCGCCGTCGTCCTCGCCGCCACGACCGGCATCGAGGTGCTGGCGCGGGAGGACCAGGAGTGGCTCGCCCGGCCGTCGCTGACCGACCTGTGGCAGTTGCTCCTGCCGAGCCTGGCGGCGCCTCGGCTGGCCGGGGCGGTGGATCCGGCGGGGAGTGATCCGACGGGGAGCGGCCCTGCGGGGGCCGAACCGGTGGGGAGTCAACCGGTGGGGAGTCAACCGGTGGGGAGTGATCCGGCGGTGAGTGATCCGGCGGGGCGCGGACCGGTCGCCCGGGACGGGCAGGCGGAGGCGGGCAGGGCGGGGCTCGCGCTGCGGTAGCCGCCCCCCTTCGGCCGACAGTGGGTGAAGCTGTGGCCAAAACAAACCGGATGCCAAGTTTTTTCCGTCCGCGGATCGCACGATGGTCCCCCAGCCTCTGGACCAAGGAGCGATGAGTCATGGCACAGCAGGCCTGCCCCTTCCTGTCGATCGACCCGTCCGGCCAGGATCTCTATGGCGAGATATCCCGCATCCGCGCCCAGGGCCCGGCCGTGGAGGTCGAACTCCCCGGCGGCGTCCGGGCGTGGTGGATCACCGGCCTGGAGCTGAACAAGCGGCTCCTGGCCGGACCGGAGACGAGCAAGGACGCCTTCCAGCACTGGCCGGCCTGGATCAACGGGGACATCTCCCGCACCTGGCCGCTCGCCATCTGGGTCTCGGTGCGCAACATGGTCACCGCCTACGGCTCCGACCACACCCGGCTGCGCAAGCCCATGGCCGCCGCCTTCACCAAGCGCCGCGTCGACGCGCTGCTGCCGCGTGTCCAGGAGATCGTCGACCGGGCGCTCGACGCCCTGGAGCGGATCCCGGAGGGCGAAGTCGTGGACCTGAGGGCGGCGTTCGCGGCGCCGATCCCGCACGAGGTGGTGTGCGAGCTCTTCGGCGTACCGGCCGGCGAGGACGGCCCGCGCGCCGCCCTCTACCGCATCATCAGCCGCTTCTTCGACACGGCGATCTCCCTGGAGGACGCCCAGGCCAACGCCGTCGATCTCTACGGCACGCTGACCGCGTTCCTCCAGCACAAGCGGGAGCACCCCGCCGACGACCTGACGACGGCGCTCATCGCCGCGCGCGACGAAGGCGGCCTCAGCGAACAGGAGTTGATGGACAACCTGATCCTGCTGCTCACCGCCGGTTTCGAGACGACCGTCAACCTCATCGACAACACCGTGCACAGCCTGCTCGCCCACCCCGGCCAGCTCGACCTCGTCCGCACCGGGCAGGTCAGCTGGGAGGACGCACTGGAGGAGTCGTTGCGCTTCGAGGCGCCGGGCGCCATGTCGGGCCTGCGCTACGCCGTCGAGGACATCGAGATCGAGCCGGGTCTGACCATCCCCAAGGGTGACCCGCTCGTGGTCTCCTTCGCCGGCGCCGGGCGCGACCCCGAGCGGCACGGGCCGGACGCCGAACGGTTCGACGTGACGCGCACAACCAGCCGTGACCACGTGTCCTTCGGCCACGGCGTGCACCACTGCCTGGGCCGGCCCCTCGCGATGGCCGAGGCGACCGTGGCTCTGACGTCGCTGTTCACGCGCTTCCCGCGGCTGGCACTGGCCGATCCGGCGCATCCGCCGAAGCGGCTGCGGTCCATCATCTCCACCGGCCACGAGGAACTGCCGGTGCTGCTGCACGGCCGGGGCCCGGCGGGCCCGCGCCCGGAGGAGGCCGAGATGCCGGCGCAGGCGTAGGCGGAGGCGGCGGCCGAGATGCCGGCGTAGGCGGAGATGCCGGCGGAGGCGGGGGCGGTCAGGGGGCCCTCCGGCCGTCGAGGAACGCGCGGTACCAGGGCGCCGCGCGGGTGAACGCGGCCGCGAACCCCTCACCGGGCGGGCAGTCGAGGTCCTTCCAGAACGCGTCGTCCACGAACCAGTGGTCGACGGTGAGCATGCCGAGGTGATGGAGGGCGGGCGGTGACCCGGCGACCCGGTCGAGGGCGGTGGCGACGTCCACGGCCGCACCGCCGCCGGGCTCCCCCATCTCCCGGGACACGGCGGCCAGCAGGTCCGCGACCGCCACCGGCTCGGGGTGGTTGACGTGGTGCACACCGCCGCCGGGCGCGGGGGAGAGCGCGGCGGCCACCACCGCACGGCCCAGGGTGTCGACGTCGATCATCGACTGGAGCGCCTCGCAGCCGGTCAGGGTGGCCGACAGTTCCTTCATCAGCCACACCAGGCCGGGGATCACCCAGCGGTCGCCCTCGCCGTACACGAGGTGCGGGCGCAGCACGAGGCCGCCGGCGTCGAGGACGTACCGTTCGGCGGCGGCCCGGGTGCGGCTGGTGGGTGACGCCGGAGCGATCGGCACCTCCCCGGGGCGTACGCCGCGGAAGGGGCCCCGGCCGTGGACGGCGGCCGTACTGACGTACACGATCCGGCGCACCCCGGCGCGCACGGCCTCCTCGACCAGGGCACGGGTGCCGTGGTCGTTGACCGCCTGGACGGTTTCGGCGTCGCCGCCGACCCGCGTGGCGCAGTGCACCAGGACGTCGGTGTCGGCGCAGACCCCGCGCAGGGAGGGCGGGGCGCAGAGGTCGCCGTGGACGTACTCGGGGCCGTGCGGCGCAGGCCGGGACAGCAGGCGTACGTGGACGTCCGGTTGCCGCTTTGCCGTGTCGGCGACCCGGCTGCCGACGAAGCCGCTCGCGCCCGTGATCAGAACCTTGACCGTCACGACAGGGACCGTACCCGCGCCGGCCGGGCGGAGGTCAGGCTCGCGGTGAAGACGGACGCGCCGTCCTGCCGCCCCGAGACCCGTACGGTCACCTCCCCGGGGCGCTCGTCGAAGACCTCGGTCTCGATCCGGCACGGGCTGTGCAGCTCTGCGTAGTGGGCGAACTCGGCCGTCAGCGTGCCCGGCAGGAAGGGGCGCAGGCCGGACGCGGCGGTCGCGGCCTGGCGGGCCGCCTCGAACAGGACCATGCCGGGGACGTGGTCGTTGGGCCGTGGGAAGAGGACCGGGTGGCCGGTGTCGACGCGCAGGTTCCAGACGCCGGGACGGTCGGCGGGGGCGAGGACGACGTCCTCGGCACGGGACCGTCCCGCGGCCTGCGGCGCTATGCCCGCCAGGAGCGGAACCGGTGTGTTCAGGGAATCCAACCGGCCAGCGCGCAGGCGGCGGTAGGCGCGCGGTGAGGTGCAGCCGGTGCTTCCGGTGCCGCGGGCGACGAACCGACCCGCGCGGCGGAACTCCATCGTCGTCCGCATGCTGCGCAGTCCGTGGCCGCGGCGGCGGATCTCGGAGCAGACGACGTCGAACTCGACCGGCTCGGCGGCGTCCGCCAGCAGCAGTGCGGTCGGGTCGACGCTGACCGTCAGGTCCCACATGACGAAGTGGGTGTCGGCCGGGGCGCCGAACTCGGCGTGCGCCAGCACCATCGAAGCCTGCCGCAACGTTTCGCCCACGATCATCGGGTCCTGGTGCCGGTCGTCGACGGGGCCGAAGAAGGGGTGGGTGGCCGGCCAGTGCGCGGTGAACCGGAAGCGGGTGTCGGAGATTCGGGTCCACCGGGTGGGGAAGACGTCCGTCTCGGTGGTGCGGTGGGCGAGTTCCGTGGTGACGGCGGTGACGGCGGTGACGGCGGTGACGGGCGAGTGGGGGGCGGGCTGGTCGGTGGCGGGAGACGGCGGCGCGGGTTCTTCGGAGGCGGTGGCTAAGGATGCGGGTTTCTCGGGGGCGGTTGTCGAGGAAGCGGGGTCTTCGGAGGTGGTGGCCGAGGATGCGGGTTTCTCGGGGGCGGTTGTCGAGGGGGCGGGGTCTTCGAAGACGGTGGCCGAGGACGCGGGTTCCTTGGAGGCGGTCGTCGGGGGTGCGGGTTCCGCGGTTGCGGGACTCGGCGGTGCCGTCTGCCGGGGGACGGCGGGGTGTGGCGGGTTCTCGACGGTCGTAGCGGTTCCGTTTGCGGGACGGCCCCCGCGTCCGGTCTGATCCTCCGTGAGTGCGCTCAAAGGTCCTGTCTGTGGCATGAGAACCCCCAGGATCGGCTGCCTGGCCGCGATCGACGCTTGACTAAGATACGGACGAGCCGGTTTTTTTCAAAGGGTGAGCCAAGCCGCTGGGACAGGCCCTCGCGCCCTCGCCACACAGCGACTTCACAGGGATCGACCAAGCTCAGGAGGCACCCGATGGCGCGACAGGAGCGCGCGATCCGCACCCGGCGGACCATCCTGGAGGCGGCCGCGGCCGTCTTCGACGAACGCGGCTACACCTCGGCGACCATCGGCGAGATCCTGGACCGGGCAGGCGTCACCAAGGGCGCGCTGTACTTCCACTTCGGCTCCAAGGAGGAGCTGGCGGTGGGGGTGTTCGAGGAGCAGCTCGCGATCGCGCTCCCGCCGCAGTCCAGCAAGCTCCAGGAACTCGTCGACTCCGGCCTGGTGATGGCCCGCCGGCTGCGGTCCGAACCGCTGGTGCGGGCCAGTGTGGGGCTCGCCCTCGACCAGGGGGCCATGGACCTCGACCGCACCCCGGCCTTCCGGATGTGGATCGACCAGAACACACAGTTGCTGACCGAGGCGAAGGCGCGCGGCGAGCTGCTGCAGCACGTCGACGTGGCGGAGACGGCGGAGCTGCTCGTCGGCAGCTTCTCCGGGGTGCAGCTGCTGTCCCAGCTGCGTTGCCAGCGGCAGGATCTGGAGCGCCGCGTCGTCGTGCTGTTCGAGCACTTCCTGCCCAGTATCACCGTGCCCGCGGTGCTGGCCAGGCTCGACATCTCGGTGGACCGGGCCGAGCGGTTGCTGGCGCAGGTGCGGACGCCGGAGGAAGCGGCCGTGACCGTGGAGGCTCCGGTGCCTTCAGTGCCTTCAGTGCCTTCAGCGCCTTCGGTGCCCTCGGGGGCCTAGCGCACCGCCGCCGTACCGCCCGGCACGGATTGTCCACAGCTGTGGAGTTGTCCACAGGGTCTGACGCGTTTCGGCCGCCGGTTGTACGGTCGGCACGAGTTGATGTTCGTGCGCGTGCGGGGGAGGCGGTCGGGATGACCAGGGCTGGAGCTCAGGACGAGGGCGGGGCCAAGGCGAGGGAAGGGGCGCCACGCCGGCTGCCCGAGGTGCGTGGCTTCGCCGAATGGCCGGCCGCGGGCTCGCCCAAGGACGAGGGCAAGGCCCTGCGCAAGCGGATCCCGCGCAGCGCGCACGCCATGCTCGACCTGGACGCGTCCCGGCCCGACGCGGTGAGCGCCGTCGAGGAGTCCGGCCGCGGGCGGCTGCCTGAGCTGGCCCCGATCCGGGTCGGCCGCATGACCGCCACCCCGTTCGCGTTCCTGCGCGGCGCGGCGGGCCTCATGGCGTACGACCTGGCGCGCACGCCCATGACCGGCATCCGGGCCCAGATCTGCGGCGACGCCCACGCGGCCAATTTCGGCCTGTACGGCGACGCGCGCGGCGGCCTGGTCATCGACCTGAACGACTTCGACGAAACGGTGTCCGGCCCCTGGGAGTGGGACCTCAAGCGTCTCGCGACCTCCCTGGTGCTCGCGGGCCGAGTGGCGGGCGCCGACGAGGACGAGTGCCGCAAGGCGGCGTACGACGCGGCGGGCGCCTACCGCAGGACCATGCGGCTCCTGGCCCGGCTCCCGGTGCTGGACGCGTGGAACGCCATCGCGGACGAGGAACTCGTCTCCCACGCGGACGCCCATGATCTGCTCGGCACGCTGGAGCGGGTCTCCGAGAAGGCCCGTCACAACACCAGCGGCCGCTTCGCGGCCAAGTCGACCGAGACCACCGAAGACGGCGGGCGCCGCTTCGTCGACGCCCCGCCGGTGCTGCGACGGGTCCCGGACGCCGAGGCCGCGGCGGTGGCGGCGTCCCTGGAGGAGTACGCCGGCACCCTGCAGGAGGACCGCCTGCCGCTCCTCGCCCGGTACGCGGTGCACGACGTGGCCTTCCGGGTCGTCGGCACGGGCAGTGTCGGCACCCGGTCCTACGTCGTGCTGCTCCTCGACCACCGGGGCGAGCCGCTGGTTCTCCAGGTGAAGGAGGCACGGGCGTCGGCGCTGGTGCCGCATCTGGTGAAGGCCGGTTTCGAGGCGCCGGAGGCCGGTCACGAAGGGCGGCGGGTCGTGATGGGCCAGAAGCGGATGCAGGTCGTGAGCGACAACCTGCTGGGCTGGACGACGGTCGACGGTTTCCCCTTCCAGGTCCGCCAGTTCCGCAACCGCAAGGGCAGCGTCGACCCGGCCGCGCTGGCCGCCGACCAGATGGACGACTACGGCCGCATGACCGGTGCGCTCCTGGCCCGCGCACACGCGCACAGCGCCGATCCGCGGCTCATCGCCGGGTACTGCGGGAAGAACGAGGAACTGGACGAGGCGATGGCGGACTTCGCCGTGGCCTACGCGGACCGGACGGAGGCGGATCACGCGGAGCTGGTGGCCGGGGTACGGGCGGGGAAGGTCGCGGCAGAGGTGGGGGTGTAGAGGCTGCGTGTTTTCGGGTGCGTGGCGCGGGATGCGGGGTGCCGGGTGCCGGGTGCCGGGTGCGCGCTGAGGGCTGAGGGTGCGTGCGGCTGCGGCTGCGGCTGCGGCTGCGGGTGGCGCGTTGCGGGTTCTGTGAGACTGCGGGTTGTGGGCTGTGGCTGCGGGATCGCCGGATGGGGCTGATGGCTGTGGCTCGTGGGACGTCGGATGGGGCGTCGGATGGGGCGTCGGATGGGGCGCCGTCCGCCGGGTCCGTCCGACCGGGGCTGCCCTCCGGGGCGTGGACGGGGTCGGGCCGTCACCTAGGCTGGTCGGGTGACGACCCCGGAAGCTGAGCAGGATGGTGGCGACGCCGCCCGGCCCGAGGCGCGGCTGGAGCGGGCCGTGCGGGCCGCCGAGCAGGCGTTGATCGAGTACGAGATCGCGGTGGAGACCTTCCGCGTCGAGGTCGAGAATTTCTCCCGGCTGCACGAACAGAAGCTCGGCCCGATCTACGCCCGGCTCGAGGAGCTGGACGCCCGGATCCTGGAAGCCAGAGCCGCCCGCAGCGGCGACCCCGCGGACCGGCAGCGGGCGGAGGAGGCCAGGGCGCGGCTCGCCCCAATTCCCGGCGTCGAGGATCTGCTGCACGGCTGGATGGACGGCAGCGGTCTGTTCCCAGAGGCCTCCGCGATGCTCACGGACCAGCCGGTCCGGCCACCGCAGCGGGTCCGCCCCAGCGAGGAGGCCCGCAAGCTGTACCGCGACCTTGCCCGCAAGGCCCACCCGGACCTGGCGCAGGAGGAGAAGGAACGCGCGCGGCGCGAGGAGTTCATCACGCGGGTCAACGCCGCCTACGCCCGGGGCGACGAGGCCGAGCTGCGGGAACTCGCCGCGGAATGGGCCAAGGGACCCGAGCTGAAGCGGGGCCCGAGCCGTGCCGAGGAGCTCTACGCCCGGCTCGAATGGCTCGCCCAGCGCAAGGAGCTGCTCGGCCTGCTCGCCAGGGAGCTGGAGGACAGCGCCATCGGCCACATGCTCCAGCTGGCCCCGGACGACCCGGACCGGCTCCTGGACGAGATCGGGCAAGGGCTCCTCGCCCAGGTCACCGAGCGCGAGATGGAGCTGGCCGCGCTGCTCGGCGAAGGAGAAGGCCAGGGCCGGGGCGAGAGCCAGGTCTGAGCCGTGCCCCGGCCGGGGTCCGGGCCGGTTCCGGTAGCGTCGGACGCATGAGTTTTGGAGCTGGTGTACCCACGGTCGCGGTCGCGGACCTCAAGGACGGTGACTTCCTGCTGGACGTCCGGGAGGACGACGAGTGGAAGGCCGGTCACGCCGAAGGGGCGCTGCACATCCCCATCAGCGAGTTCGTCGCCCGCTACGGCGAGCTGACCGAGGCCGCCCCGCAGGACGGCCGGGTCCATGTGATCTGCCGCTCCGGAGGCCGGTCCGCCCAGGTCACGATGTATCTGGCCCAGCAGGGCGTCGACGCCGTGAACGTCGACGGCGGTATGCAGGTGTGGGAGGCGGCGGGCCGTCCCGTCGTGACGGACGACGGGCAGGAAGGGTTCGTCCTCTAGACCGCGTGGGCCGCGTGGGCCGCGTGGGCCGCGTGGGCCCGTGGGCCGCATGGGCTCTGCATGGGCCGCATGGGCCACCTGACCGACTAGGTCGCCCGGGCCGTTGGACTGCCTGGACCGCCCAGGCCGCCGGGGCCGCCCGTTCTCGTCAGGCCAGTAGGTGGGTCGCCAGGAGGTCGCCCAGGGCCTCTTCGTGGGCCGAGGCCGGGCCGAGTGACAGTTCCAGGTGCTTGGCCCAGGCGTGGTAGCGGTGCAGGGG
Organism: Streptomyces qaidamensis; assembly: GCF_001611795.1. Lineage (NCBI taxonomy): Bacteria > Bacillati > Actinomycetota > Actinomycetes > Kitasatosporales > Streptomycetaceae > Streptomyces > Streptomyces qaidamensis. The sequence goes on from NZ_CP015098.1 coordinate 4,648,082, forward strand.
GTAGTCGACGTCGGCGCCAAAGCCGCCGTGCAGGTGCTGCGCGGTCTGCACGACCCGGCGTACGCCCTCCGCCGCCCAGATCTTGGCGACGGCCACGTCTCCGGCGGCGGGCAGCGGGCCCGGGGCCCCGGAGGAGATCCGCCACGCGGCCTGCCACAGCGTGGCCTCCATGGCGCGCAGGTCGATATAGCGGTCGGCGGCCTGCACGGCGACGGCCTGGAAGGTCGCGATGGGGAAACCGAACTGCTCACGCTTGCCTGTGTAGTCCCCGGTCATCCGCAGCACACGCTCCCCGAGGCCGAGCGCCAGCGCACACGTCCCGGTGGCCAGCAGGTCCCGCAGCCACTCCCACGCCCCGTCGGTGTCGATGACGTCCCGGGCGGCGAGCCGTGCCGACTCCAGCCGCAGTTCGCCGAGCCGCTCGCCGCTGGTGGAGAACTGCTCGGCGAGGGCGGTTCCCTCGTGGCCGCGCGGCACCAGGGCCAGCACGGTCCGTCCGGTCCCGGTGTGCGCGGGGACGAGCGTGACGTCCGCGTCGTGGGCCCACGGCACCGCGGTCTGGACCCCGTCGAGCACCCAGGTGCCGCCGTCCTGCCGGGCGGTCACGGCCTGCTCGGCCGGGTCGTGGCCGGTGCGGCCGTGCGCGGCGACGGTCAGCACGGTCTCGCCCCTGCCGGCCCGGGCGAGCAGGCCCCTCTTCGCCTCTTCGCCGCCGTAGGCCTGGACGGCCGCCGCTGCCGCGCTGCTCTCCAGCAGGGGCACCCTGGCCAGGACCCGCGCTGACTCCCGAAGCACCAGGCACAACGCGATGGCGTCCAGGCCGGCCCCGCCGTACCGGGGGTCGAGCAGCAGGCTCAGCAGGTCCGCGTCGGCGAGTGTGGCCCACAGGGCCCGGTCGTACGTCTCGGCGACGGCGCCGGGGGTGAGGGCCGGGCTGGGCACGGCGTCGGGCGCGACCCCGGCGAACACGCCCCTCGCCGCCTCGGCCGCCGCCTGCTGCTCCTCGGTGAAGGTGAAGTCCACAGTGCCTGTCCTTCCGCGATCCCGGTGAGCTGACGGGGCGTCAAGATAGAACAGGTTCTAGAAGAAGGGAATGGGTGTACGGGCGGGCGCCGTAGGGTGTCACTCTCACGGACGACCGGGCGGGGCGCCCTGTGGATAACCTGCGGGGGTCCCCTGTGGACCAGGGGGACCGCGGTTTCGACCGGTCGAGCTCGCCGTACGGTCGGCCTCCGCGGTGTGGTGACGGCCACGGCGGGACCGGCGGACAGGGGCTGTGCCCGGGTGGGCGTCCTGAGTACCGTGCCCGTGCCGACGCCGCGCAGTGCCGCGCGCGGTACGACGCCCTCGCGGCCGGGTGGCCGGGTGGCCGGGTGGCCGGGCGGACGGAACGACGGACCGGGATCGTGGAACGGGGCGGAATGGACGCGTACGACGAGGGCCCGGACGCCCGGCATGGCCCGGACGCGCCGAGCCGGCCGGTCCCGCCCGAGGAGCGGGGCGCGCCGGCGGAGTCCGCCGAGCCGATCGAGCCCTCCGGGTCTTACCCGCTCGGCGAGCCCCGTACCGAGGTCGCCGCGCTCTCCCTCCGCTACCGGATCGCGGTCGCCCTGGCGCTCGCGGTCGTCGCCGTCGGGGTGTGTGTGCATCTGGGGATGACGTTCCTGCACGTCGCGCCGGCGAACACGGTCACCAAGGCGCACGGCAAGGCCGTGGACGACTGGATCTACCCGGAGTTCGAGCAGAACTGGAAGCTCTTCGCGCCGAACCCGCTCCAGCAGAACATCTCGATCCAGGTCCGCGCCGGGATCCGGGGGCCGGACGGCGTGACGTCGACCACCGGCTGGTACGACCTGTCCGCCGAGGACGGCCTCGCCATCGACGGCAACCTGCTGCCCAGCCACACCCAGCAGAACGAACTGCGCCGCGCCTGGGACTTCTACGTCGCGACCCACGACGGCGAGAACCGCCCGGTGGGCCTGCGCGGATCGCTCTCGGAGTCGTATCTGCGCCGGATCATGGTGCTGCGCCTCGGCCGTGACGATGCCGTTCGGGCCGCGACCGGGGGCTCCGGTGTCATCGAGCGGGTGCAGGTCCGCTCCCGCACCAGCAACGTGCCGCCGCCCGAGTGGAGCCGGGAGAAGGTCTCCACGACACCGTCCTACCGGGAGCTGCCATGGTGGGAGCTCCCGCATGACGAGGCCGCGGGAGGGGTGCGGTGAACCGCTTCTCGCTGGCGGTCTCGGGCGGTATCGCGCGTGTCACCGAGGCCGCCCTGGGCCCTTACCAGACGGCCGTCATCCGCATCGGCTTCAGCGCCACCTGGCTGCTGTTCCTGCTCCGCGAGCTCCCCCACCGCCACGAGCTGTACGGTCCCGACGGCCCCTGGAGCTGGGATCTGGCCCAGCAGCTGATCGCGTCCAACGGCTCGTTCACCGCGCTGATGTGGTCGGACGGCCGGGTCTGGTTCGAGATCGTCTACGCGCTCGCGGTCCTCTCCAGCGCCCTGCTGATGCTGGGCTGGCGCACCCGCACCATGTCGGTGCTGTTCATGGCCGGGGTGCTGTCGCTGCAGAACCGCAGCGTCTTCATGGGTGACGGCGGCGACAACGTGCTGCACCTGATGTCGATCTACCTGGTCTTCACGCGGTGCGCCCAGGTGTGGTCGCTGGACGCCCGGCGGGCCGTGCGGGAGAGGGCGGCCCGGGCGCGGGGCGAGCGGGTCACGGACCGGACCGGCCCGGCCCTGTGGGGCGTGCTCGGGGCCGTGCTGATCGCGGTCACCCTGGTCGGCCGGATACAGGGCGACTGGCTGATACCGGCGCTGCTGTGGACGGTGTGGGTGGGGCAGGCCCTGTGGTGGCTGGTCGGGCGGCGGGCCGGGACCGGGGAGCCGCGGATCCTGCTGGACGTGATCGGCAACGTCGTGCACAACGGCGCCCTGCTCGTGATCATGGCCGAGGCGTGCCTGATCTACGCGACGGCCGGCTGGTACAAGGTCCAGGGCTCCCGCTGGCAGGACGGCACCGCTGTCTACTACCCGCTCCACCTGGAGTACTTCTCGCCCTGGCCGGCGCTCGCCGATCTGCTGTCCGCCAGCGGCACGATGGTGATGCTGGTGACCTACGGGACGGTCCTCGTGCAGGTCGCCTTCCCGTTCACCCTGTTCAACCGGCGGGTGAAGAACGTCCTGCTGGCGGTGATGATGACCGAGCACGCCGTGATCGCCGTGGTCCTCGGTCTGCCGTTCTTCTCGCTGGCGATGATCGCGGCGGACGCGGTGTTCCTGCCGACGGGCTTCCTGCGCCGCCTGGGCGGCCGGGCGGCACGCGGGCGTGACCGGCTCGCGTGCCGGGGCGGGCGGGTGTCCCTGCCCGGGCAGCGTGCCCGGGAGAACCCCGAGGCCGAGCACGTAGGCTCCGGGACATGACCGACCCCGTGACCCGCTGGCACCGGCTCGCCGGCGACACCGTCCTGCTCGACGGGTTCCACGCCCTCAAGCACGCGCTGCGCTTCGGTGCCGAGGTGCCGGTGGCGGTCACCGCGGACCGGGCCGCCGCACTCGCCCTCGCCGAGGAGCTGGCCCCGGACGTAGGGGACGCGCTGGCCGGGCTGCTGACGGAGGTGCCGTACGGGACGTACACGTCGCTCGTGCCGCGCCCGCACCCGACGGCGGTGGCCGCGCTGGCGGTACGGCCCTCGCGCGAGACCAGCCTCGCCAAGCTGTCCCACACGCCCCGCACGGCCCCGGTCGTGGTCCTCGACAACCCGCGCAACCTGGGCAACGCGGGGGCGGTGATCCGCCTGGCCGCCGGATTCGGGGCGACCGGTGTGGTGACCACCGGGACGGTCGACCCCTGGCACCCGACGGTCGTGCGAGGCGGGGCGGGTCTGCACTTCGCGACGACGGTGGAGCGGCTGACAGCCGACGAGCTGCCGCCCGGCCCGCTGTTCGCCCTGGACCCGGAGGGCGACGACATCCGGGGCGTCAAACTCCCGGACGACGCCGTCCTCGCGTTCGGCTCCGAGCGCACGGGTCTGTCGGCCGAGCTGCGTGCCCGGGCCGACCATCTTCTGTCCCTCCCGATGCGCCCCCAGGTCAGCAGCTACAACCTGGCGACGAGCGTGGCGATGACGCTGTACCACTGGAGCTGCGGCGCGCCCCTCCAGGGGCGCGGGGCACTGCGCGAGTAACCACAACGCACCGGCACCCGCGCAGGCGACCGCACTCCAGGCACCCGCGCAGGCGACCGCACTCCAGGCACCCGCGCAGGCGACCGCACTCCCGAGCTCCTAGGCGTCCCTGCGCACCTCGACCACCCGGAACCGGTTGGCGACGAACGCCCCGTCACACAGCGCCGCACTCGCCGCCGGGTTGCCACCCGACCCGTGGAAGTCGGAGAACGCGGCCGTCTGGTTGACGTACACCCCGCCCGTGAGGTTCAGCGACAGCTGCGCCGCCTCCTCCAGGCAGGCTTCCTGCACGTCCCGCTCGACCTCCGCGTCGGTCGTGTACGCCCCGACGGTCATCGCGCCCTTCTCCCGGACGGTCCGCCGCAGCAGCTCCACCGCGTCGGCGGCCGAGTCGACCGCCACGGCGAAGGACACCGGCCCGAAGCACTCGCTCATGTAAGCGGCCTCGTCGTCCGGCTTGGCGCCGTCCAGCTTGACGATCACCGGCGTGCGGACGACGGCCCCCGGGAAGTCCGGGTTGGTGATCTCACGTGAGGCCAGGGCGACTTCGCCCAGCCCAGCGGCGGCCTCCAGGCGGGCCTTCACGTCCGGGTTGACGATCGCGCCGAGCAGCGCGTTCGCCCGGGCGTCGTCGCCCAGCAGGCCGTCCACGGACTTGGCGAGATCCGCGACGACCTCGTCGTAGGACTTGGGACCCTGGTCCGTGGAGATGCCCTCGCGGGGGACCAGCAGGTTCTGCGGGGTGGTGCACATCTGGCCGCTGTACAGGGACAGCGAGAACGCCAGGTTGGAGAGCATGCCCTTGTAGTCGGACGTGGAGTGGACGACGACCGTGTTGACGCCGGCCTTCTCCGTGTAGACCTGCGCCTGGCGGGCGTTGGCCTCCAGCCAGTCGCCGAAGTCGGTCGAGCCCGTGTAGTCGATGATGCGGATCTCGGGGCGCAGCGCGAGCGTCTTGGCGATGCCCTCGCCGGGGCGTTCGGCGGCCAGGGCGACGAGGTTCGGGTCGAAGCCGGCCTCGGTGAGCACCTCGCGCGCGACCTGCACGGTGAGCGCGAGCGGCAGCACCGCGCGCGGGTGGGGCTTGACCAGGACGGCGTTGCCGGTGGCGAGGGAGGCGAACAGGCCGGGGTAGCCGTTCCACGTGGGGAAGGTGTTGCAGCCGATCATCAGGGCGATGCCGCGCGGGACCGGCGTGAACTGCTTGTTCATGGCCAGCGGGTCGCGCTTGCCCTGGGGCTTGGACCACTCGGCGTTGTCGGGCGTGCGTACCTGCTCCACGTACGCGTAGGCCACGGCTTCCAGGCCGCGGTCCTGAGCGTGCGGCCCGCCCGCCTGGAACGCCATCATGAACGCCTGGCCGGAGGTGTGCATGACCGCGTGTGCGAACTCGTGCGTCCGGTTGCTGATGCGCTTGAGGATCTCCAGGCAGACCACCGCGCGCTGCTCCGCTCCCGCGTCCCGCCAGGCCCGCTGTCCGGCCTTCATGGCGGGCAGCAGCACGTCGAGGTCCGCGTGCGGGTACGTCACGCCGAGGTCGACGCCGTAGGGGGACGTCTCGCCGCCCACCCAGTCGTCCGTGCCCGGCTGGCCGAGGTCGAGGCGGGAGCCGAGCAGGGCGTCGAAGGCGGCCTTGCCCGCCGCCGCGTCCAGGCTGCCGTTCTCCCCGTAGGCCTTCGGGTGCTCGGGGTGCGGGGACCAGTACGCGCGCGTGCGGATCGCTTCCAGCGCCTGGTCGAGGGTGGACCGGTGCCGGGCGATCAGCTCGTGCGCCGAGAGTGCGGCGGTCATGGGTGACCAACTCCTCGTCTCAAGAACTCCTCGTCGAGTTCATGACCTGGGCAGAAACCTGGGCAGGAACACTCGGACAGAGCTAGAGTAACCGAACGATCGGTCGGTTCAAGGGGGTCCGCCGCATCTGTGGAAAACCCCGTGCGGGAGGATCGCGCACATGACAGCACTCGACCTCAGCAGCCCCGTGGCCGTCGTCGGCACCGGCACCATGGGCCAGGGAATCGCCCAGGTCGCGCTGGTCGCGGGCCATCCCGTACGGCTGTACGACACCGTCCCAGGGCGGGCCCGGACGGCGGCCCAGGCGATCGGTGCCCGGCTGGACCGGCTCGTCGAGAAGGACCGGCTCACCGGCCCCGACCGGGACGCCGCCCGCGCCCGGCTGCTGCCCGCCGAGAGCCTCGCCGAGCTCGCCGACTGCGCCCTGGTCGTCGAGGCGGTCCTGGAGCGGCTGGACGTCAAACAGGAGCTGTTCCGCGACCTGGAGGGCATCGTCTCCGACGACTGTCTGCTCGCCACCAACACCTCGTCGCTGTCCGTCACCGCCATCGGCGGCGCCCTGCGCGCCCCCGGCCGCTTCGTCGGCCTGCACTTCTTCAACCCCGCTCCGCTGCTGCCGCTGGTCGAGGTCGTCTCCGGGTTCGCCACCGACGTCACCCACGCCACGCGCGCGTACGAGACCGCCCGGGCCTGGGGCAAGACGCCGGTGGCCTGCGCGGACACCCCCGGCTTCATCGTCAACCGCATCGCCCGGCCCTTCTACGCCGAGGCCTTCGCGGTCTACGAGGCGCAGGGCGCCGACCCGGCCACCATCGACGCCGTGCTGCGCGAGTCGGGCGGCTTCCGGATGGGCGCGTTCGAGCTGACCGACCTGATCGGCCAGGACGTCAACGAGTCCGTCACGCAGTCCGTCTGGCAGTCCTTCTTCCACGACGTTCGCTTCACGCCGTCCCTCGCTCAGCGCCGCCTGGTCGAGTCCGGCCGGCTGGGCCGCAAGACCGGCCACGGCTGGTACGACCACCGCGACGGCGCCGAGCGCCCCGAGCCGGACACCGCCGAGCGGCGGCAGCCGCCCGCGTACGTCGTCGCCGAGGGCGGCCTGGGGCCGGCCGCCGAGCTGCTCCCGCTGATCCGCGAGGCGGGCATCCCGGTCCGTGACGAGAGCGACGACGAGGACCAGGGGGCGTGTCTGCTGCTGCCGAGCGGCGGCCGGCTCGTCCTCGCCGACGGGCAGACCGCCGTGGAGTTCCGGGACCTCGTCTACTTCGACCTCGCCCTGGACTACCGCAAGGCGACCCGGATCGCCCTGTCCGCCTCCCAGGACACCTCCGCGCAGACCCTCGCCGAGGCCACCGGCCTCTTCCAGGCGCTCGGCAAGCGGGTCAGCCTCATCGGCGACATGCCCGGCATGATCGTCGCCCGCACGGTCGCGCGGATCATCGACCTGGCGTACGACGCCGTCGCCAAGGGCGTGGCCACCGAGGAGGACATCGACACCGCGATGCGCCTCGGCGTCAACTACCCCCTGGGCCCCTTCGAGTGGAACCGCCGCCTCGGCCGCACCTGGGCCTACGTGCTCCTGGACGACCTGCACCGGCGCGACCCCTCGGGCCGCTACGCGCCGTCCCTGGCGCTGTACCGCCACGCCCACGCCCCCGACCCGCGGGAAGGCACTGCCTCATGACCACCGCCAAACGCGACACCTACACCCCGGACACGCTGCTGTCCGTCGCCGTCCAGGTGTTCAACGAGCGTGGCTACGACGGCACCTCCATGGAGCACCTCTCCAAGGCGGCCGGCATCTCCAAGTCGTCGATCTACCACCACGTGGCCGGCAAGGAGGAGCTGCTGCGCCGGGCCGTGAGCCGGGCCCTGGACGGGCTCTTCGGGATCCTCGACGAGGAGCACGCGCGCGTGGGGCGTGCCGCCGACCGCCTGGAGTACGTCGTGCGGCGCATGGTCGAGGTGCTCATCGCCGAACTGCCCTACGTGACCCTGCTGCTGCGCGTGCGGGGCAACACCGACGCCGAGCGGTGGGCCCTGGAGCGGCGCCGCGACTTCGACCACCGCGTCGCCGACCTGCTCAAGGCCGCCGCCGCGGACGGGGACGTGCGGGCCGACATAGAGGTCCGGCTGGTGACCCGGCTGGTCTTCGGCATGATCAACTCGATCGTCGAGTGGTACCGGCCGGACGGCCGCGGCATGAACGAGCGCGAGGTGGCCGACGCGGTGGTGCAGGTGGCCTTCTCGGGCCTGCGCCAGGCCGTCTGACGCGGCCCTGCGCCAGGCCGCCTGACGCGCGGAGCGGGCCTCACCCCTGGGGCTCCAGGTCCTCCTCCTCGAACACCAGCAGCGTGCGCGTGCTGAGCACCTGCGGGATCGCCTGGAGCCGGGTCAGCACCAGCTCGCGCAGCGCCCGGTTGTCGGACACGTGCACCAGCAGCAGCACGTCGAAGTCGCCGCCGACCAGAGCGATGTGGGAGGCGCCGGGCAGCTGTCTGAGCTCCTCGCGCACCGTGCGCCAGGAGTTCTGCACGATCTTCAGCGTGATGTACGCGGACGTGCCCTGACCCGCCCGTTCGTGGTTGACGCGGGCGCCGAAGCCGCGGATCACGCCGTCCTCGACGAGCCGGTTGATGCGGGCGTAGGCGTTGGCGCGCGAGACGTGGACCCGCTCGGCGACCGACCGTATCGAGGCGCGGCCGTCCGCCTGGAGCATGCGCAGGATGTCCTGATCTATGGCGTCCAGAGGGCGCGGCGGCGGCAGCACGCCGCCGTCGTCCTGCCGCTCGGCCATTTGTTCAGATGCCACCTGCGCCGACCTCCCTACCATGGACGTACTGCGTCCATCTCAGGCTGTGGAGAACCGTTTGTCCACAGCCTGAGGCCACCCATAGCCAAATTGTGCCGTCGACCGAACAATCGGTAGGTGAGGCGGGTCACAGCCGACGCGCCTCTTCGAGCCGCTCCCACGAGGAGGTGCCGTCATGACGGTCATGGAGCAGCGGGGCGCGTACAAGCCGACCCCGCCGCCCGCCTGGCAGCCCCGGACGGATCCCGCGCCGCTGCTGCCCGACGCCGAGCCGTACCGCGTCCTCGGCACCGAGGCGGCCGCGAAGGCCGACCCCGAGCTGCTGAGGACGCTGTACGCGCAGCTGGTGAAGGGCCGCCGCTACAACACGCAGGCCACCGCCCTCACCAAGCAGGGCCGTCTCGCGGTCTACCCCTCCACCACCGGCCAGGAGGCCTGCGAGGTCGCCGCCGCGCTGGTGCTGAAGGAGCAGGACTGGCTCTTCCCCAGCTACCGCGACACCCTCGCCGTGGTCGCCCGCGGCGTGGACCCGGTGGAGGCGCTCACGCTGCTGCGCGGCGACTGGCACACCGGCTACGACCCCTACGAGCACCGGGTCGCACCCCTGTGCACCCCCCTCGCCACCCAGCTGCCGCACGCCGTGGGCCTCGCCCACGCCGCCCGCCTCAAGGGCGACGACGTGGTCGCGCTGGCCATGGTCGGCGACGGCGGCACCAGCGAGGGCGACTTCCACGAGGCGCTGAACTTCGCCGCCGTCTGGCAGGCGCCGGTCGTCTTCCTCGTGCAGAACAACGGCTTCGCGATCTCCGTCCCGCTCGCCAAGCAGACCGCGGCCCCGTCGCTGGCCCACAAGGCCGTCGGCTACGGCATGCCCGGCCGCCTGGTCGACGGCAACGACGCCGCCGCGGTGCACGAGGTGCTCGCCGACGCCGTACGCCACGCCCGCGCGGGCGGCGGCCCCACCCTCGTCGAGGCGATCACCTACCGCGTCGACGCCCACACCAACGCCGACGACGCGACCCGCTACCGCGGCGACGCCGAGGTCGAGACCTGGCGCGAACACGACCCCATCCAGCTGCTGGAGCGCGAGCTGACCGGGCGGGGCCTGCTCGACGAGGCCGGCATCGAGGCCGCCCGCCAGGACGCCGAGACCATGGCCGCGGCCCTGCGCGAGCACATGAACCAGGACCCGGCCCTGGACCCCATGGACCTCTTCGCCCACGTCTACGCCGAGCCCACCCCGCACCTGCGCGAGCAGCAGGACCAGCTGCGGGCCGAGCTGGCGGCCGAGGCCGACACCGAGCCGGAAGGCGGCACGCACCGATGACCACCGTCGCCGTCAAGCCGGCCACCATGGCGCAGGCCCTCACGCGCGCGCTGCGCGACGCCATGGCCGCCGACCCCGCCGTGCACGTCATGGGCGAGGACGTCGGCACCCTCGGCGGCGTCTTCCGCGTCACCGACGGACTCGCCAAGGAGTTCGGCGAGGACCGGTGCACGGACACCCCGCTCGCCGAGGCGGGCATCCTCGGCACCGCCGTCGGCATGGCCATGTACGGCCTGCGACCGGTCGTGGAGATGCAGTTCGACGCGTTCGCCTACCCGGCGTTCGAGCAGCTCATCTCGCACGTGGCCCGCACGCGCAACCGCACCCGCGGCAAGATGCCCCTGCCGATCACCATCCGCGTCCCCTACGGCGGCGGCATCGGCGGCGTCGAGCACCACAGCGACTCCTCCGAGGCGTACTACATGGCGACTCCGGGGCTCCACGTCGTCACGCCCGCCACCGTCGCCGACGCCTACGGGCTGCTGCGCGCCGCCATCGCCTCCGACGACCCGGTCGTCGTCCTGGAGCCGAAGCGGCTGTACTGGTCGAAGGACTCCTGGAACCCCGAGGAGCCCGCGCCCGTTGAACCCATCGGCCGCGCGGTGGTGCGGCGCCCGGGCCGGAGCGCCACGCTCATCACGTACGGGCCGTCCGTACCCGTCTGCATGGAGGCGGCCGAGGCGGCCCGGGCCGAGGGCTGGGACCTCGAAGTCGTCGACCTGCGCTCCCTGGTGCCGTTCGACGACGAGACGGTGTGCGCCTCGGTACGGCGGACGGGGCGCGCGGTCGTCGTCCACGAGTCGGGCTCCTTCGCGGGTCCGGGCGGTGAGATCGCGGCCCGGATCACGGAGCGCTGCTTCCACCACCTGGAAGCGCCGGTGCTGCGCGTGGCCGGGTTCGACATCCCGTACCCGCCACCGATGCTGGAGCGCCACCACCTGCCCGGCGTGGACCGGATCCTGGACGCCGTGGGGCGCCTGCAGTGGGAGGCCGAGAGCTGATGGCACAGGTGTTGGAGTTCAAGCTGCCCGACCTCGGGGAGGGGCTCACCGAGGCGGAGATCGTGCGCTGGCTGGTCGAGGTCGGCGACGTGGTCGCGATCGACCAGCCGGTCGTCGAGGTCGAGACGGCCAAGGCGATGGTCGAGGTGCCGTGCCCCTACGGCGGCGTGGTCACGGCCCGCTTCGGCGAGGAGGGCACGGAACTGCCCGTCGGGGCACCGCTGATCACGGTGGCGGTGGGGGAGAAGCCCGCCGCCGGCACCGGCGACACCGGCACCGGGGGCTCGGGCAACGTCCTGGTCGGGTACGGCACCTCCGAGGCACCCGCGCGGCGCCGCCGGGTCCGGCAGGAGCGGCCGGTGTCCGGCGCGTCCGCGACAGCCGGGCAGGCCGGTGCCGCCGGGGCGGCGAACGGACGGGCCGAAGCCACCGCTGCCCCGGTGAACGCGCAGGCCGCGGGCGCCGCGGCGGCGGCCAACGGGCAGGCGGGCGGCCTGGCCACGCAGGACGGGCCCGTCCCCGTGATCTCGCCCCTGGTGCGCCGGCTGGCCCGGCAGAACGGCCTGGACCTGCGGGAGCTGACCGGCTCCGGCCCCGACGGGCTGATCCTGCGGGCGGACGTGGAGTACGCCCTGCGCGCCGCCGGCCGGGGCGCCACGGCGGCGCCGGCGGCCGAACCGCACCCGCCCGTGCCGCAGACACCGAGCCCGGCCCCCGCGTCGGCGTCCCCGGCGACAGCGGCCCCCGCCGAGATCCGTACCCCGCTCAAGGGCATCCGGGGCGCCGTCGCCGACAAACTGGCGCGCAGTCGCCGCGAGATCCCGGACGCCACCTGCTGGGTGGACGCCGACGCCACAGAGCTGATGCGGGCGCGCACGGCCATGAACGCGGCCGGCGGACCGAAGATCTCCCTCCTCGCCCTGCTGGCCCGGATCTGCACCGCGGCCCTCGCCCGCTTCCCCGAGCTCAACTCCACGGTGGACGCCGAGGCCAGGGAGGTCGTCCGGTTCGGCCACGTGCACCTGGGCTTCGCGGCGCAGACCGACCGGGGCCTGGTCGTCCCGGTCGTACGGGACGCACACGCACGCGACGCCGAGTCGCTGACCGCCGAGTTCGCCCGGCTGACCGAGGCGGGCCGGACGGGGACGCTCACGCCGGGCGAACTCACCGGCGGGACGTTCACGTTGAACAACTACGGCGTCTTCGGCGTCGACGGCTCCACTCCGATCATCAACCACCCCGAGGCCGCGATGCTCGGCGTCGGCCGCATCGTCCCCAAGCCGTGGGTGCACGAGGGCGAGCTGGCGGTACGGCAGGTCGTCCAGCTGTCGCTCACCTTCGACCACCGGGTGTGCGACGGCGGCGTGGCGGGCGGTTTCCTGCGGTACGTCGCGGACTGCGTGGAACAGCCGGCGGTGCTGCTGCGGACGCTGTGATTCCTGTTCCTCGTCCGAGCCGGCGTTCGTGATCGCGTCGCTTCCCCCGCGTTCCGTGTGATCGCGGGGGCACGCATACTCGGGGGGTGACCGCGTACCAGCACCCCGGCGAACCAGGCGCCGAGACCGGCCCCGCGCACGGGGCTGGCCCCGCCCGGTACGACGCCGTCGTGCTCGCCGGCGGTGCCGCCCGGCGCCTGGGCGGCACGGACAAGCCCGGCGTGCGGGTGGGCGGGCGCCCCCTGCTCGACCGGGTACTCGCGGCCTGCGCCACCGCCCGCACCACCGTCGTGGTCGCCGCGCCCCGCCCGACCGCACGGCCCGTGACCTGGGCCCGCGAGGACCCGCCCGGCGGCGGGCCGCTCGCCGCCCTGGACGCCGGGCTCCGCCACACCACCGCCGAACACGTCGTGGTGCTCTCCGCCGACCTGCCGTTCCTGCACGAGCCGACCGTGGACCGCATGCTGAGCACGCTGCGGGCGAGCGGCTGCGACGGCGTGCTGCTGACCGACCCGAGCGGCCGTGACCAGCCCCTCGTGGCCGCCTACCGGGCGCCGCGGCTGCGTGAGGAACTCGCGCTCCTCTCCGGCCGGCACGGCGCCCTCGCCGGTCTGCCCCTGCGGCGGCTCACCGCCGAGCTGGATCTCACCCGCATCTCCGACCCCGTCGCGTCCTTCGACTGCGACACCTGGGACGACATCGCCACCGCCAGGGCACGTATCAGGGAGCATGGGCACGTGTTGGATGAATGGATTTCCGCCGTCAAGGACGAACTGGGGATCGACCTCGCTGTCGACACCCGGGGCCTGCTCGACCTCGCCCGCGTCGCCGCCCACGGGGTGGACCGGCCCGCGGCGCCGCTGACCACCTTCCTCGTCGGCTACGCGGCCGCGCAGGCCGGCGGCGGCCCCGAGGCCGTCGCCGAGGCCGCCCGCAAGGCCGAGGCCCTCGCCGCCCGCTGGGCCCGGGAGAGCACCGCCGAGGACCGGCCCTCCGGCGAGGGGCAGCAGCCCGCGCAGGGCGATGTCGCCCCCGACGCCACCCCCGACACCCGCCCGGACGCCGGATGACGCCGCACGGCGCCCGTGCCGGTGAGGACGCCGAGGACCTCGACGTCGAGGAGGTGCTCGCCCTCGTGAGGAACAGCAACGGCAGTCACCTGCCCGACCCGGCAGCACGAGGCGGGACGGACAGCGCCCGCCCCGCCCACGGGCCGGACCCGTCCGCCCGGCCCGACACCCGCCACCGCGCCACCGGCTGGCCCGAGGCCCGGGCCCTCGCGGAACGCGCCGGCCGCCACGCCACCCGGGCCGCCCGCCGGGCCCCCGTCTCCGTACCCCTCGACACCGCCCTCGGCATGACCCTCGCCGCCCCGCTCGACGCCCTCACCGACCTTCCCTCCTTCGACACCTCGGCGATGGACGGCTGGGCGGTCTGCGGCCCCGCTCCCTGGCACGTACGGGACGAGGGCGTCCTCGCCGGGCCCGCCGCCCCTGTATCCCTCACCGACGGTGAGGCCGTGCGGATCGCCACCGGCGCGCGCATCCCCCCGGACACCACCGCCGTCCTGCGCAGCGAACACGGCCGCACCGACGACAAGGGCCGCCTGTCCGCGACCAGGGACGTCGTCCCCGGCCAGGACATCCGCCCGCGCGGCCAGGAGTGCCGCACCGGCGATCAGCTCCTCGCCGCCGGCACCCTCGTCACCCCGGCCGTTCTCGGGCTGGCGGCGGCGGCCGGCTACGACACCGTCACCGCGGTCCCCCGGGCCCGCGTCGAGGTCCTCGTCCTCGGCGACGAGTTGCTCACCCAGGGCCTGCCGCACGACGGCCTGATCCGGGACGCGCTCGGCCCCATGCTGCCGCCGTGGCTGCGGGCGCTCGGCGCCGAGGTCACCGCCGTCCGGCGCATCCGCGACGACGCCGACGCCCTGCACGAAGCCGTCACCACCTGCGACGCCGACGTCCTCCTCACCACCGGTGGCACCGCGGCCGGCCCTGTCGACCACGTCCACCCCACCCTGCGCAGGATCGGCGCCGAACTCCTCGTCGACGGCGTCGCGGTGCGCCCGGGCCACCCCATGCTGCTGGCCCGCACCAAGGAGACCCAGCACCTCGTCGGCCTGCCGGGCAATCCGCTCGCCGCCGTCTCCGGCCTGCTGACGCTCGCCGAGCCGCTGCTGCGGATCCTCGCGGCCCGCCCGGCCCCGGAGCCGTACACGCTGCCGCTCCGGGACGCCGTGCACGGGCATCCGCACGACACCCGGCTGGTCCCCGTCGTCCTGCGCGGTGACGAGGCCGTGCCGCTGCACTACAACGGCCCCGCCATGCTGCGCGGCATCGCGGCGGCCGACGCGCTGGCCGTCGTACCGCCGGGCGGCGCACGTTCGGGGCAGGAGGCGGAACTGCTCGACCTGCCCTGGGCGTCCGGAGGAATCGGGGTGTGTTTCACGTGAAACTTCCGGGCCAGGACGCGATCGCCCGACAGGCCGACGAGCATCTGGTGACCCATCGGGTGAAACTCCCGAGGAAGGTGGTGGAGCACCCGTTCCGCCAGGTCGCCAAGCGGCTCTCCATCGCCCTGCTGGTGCTCGTCGCGACCGCGCTGATCGTCTACGCCGACCGGGACGGCTACAACGACAACGCGGGCGATGGCGTCGACCTTCTCGACGCCTTCTACTACGCGACCGTCACCCTCTCCACCACCGGCTACGGTGACATCGCGCCGGCCAGCGACGCCGCTCGGCTCACCAACATCCTCGTCATCACGCCCCTGCGCGTGCTGTTCCTGATCATCCTGGTCGGCACCACCCTCGAAGCCCTCACCGAACGCACCCGGGAGGAGTGGCGACTGACCCGCTGGAGGTCCACGTTGCGCGATCACACCGTTGTCATCGGCTTCGGCACGAAGGGCAGATCGGCGATCCGGACCGTCTGCGCGACGGGCCTGAAGAAGGAGCAGGTCGTCGTGGTCGACCCCAGTTCCAAGGTGGTCGACGCCGCGACCGCCGAGGGCTACGCGGGCATCGTCGGGGACGCGACCCGCAGCGAGGTGCTGAAGCGGGCCGAGGTGCACAAGGCCCGCCAGATCATCATCGCGACACAGCGCGACGACACAGCGGTCCTGGTGACGCTGACGGCCCGGCAGCTCAACCGCGGGGCGAAGATCGTGGCGGCGGTGCGGGAGGAGGAGAACGCGCCGTTGCTCAAGCAGTCCGGGGCCGACGCGGTCATCACCAGCGCCAGCGCCGCCGGCCGGCTGCTCGGCCTCTCCGTGCTGAGCCCCTCCGCGGGCATGGTGCTGGAGGACCTCATCCAGCAGGGCACCGGGCTCGACCTCGTCGAACGGCCGGTCGTCAAGGCCGAGGTGGGCAAGACGCCGCGGGAGCTCGCCGACCTGGTCGTGAGCGTCATACGCGGTCACCGGGTCCTCGGCTACGACGATCCGGCCGTCGGGAGACTGGAGCTGACCGACCGGCTCATCACGATCGTGCGCAAGACCCCGGGCACCCAGGTCGCGCCCGACATCCGGCCGATGCCCCCGATGCCCCGCAACACCTGAGAACAGGGCGGAAGCACGCCGGCCGCCGCGCACCACCCGGTGCGGGACGGCCGGCGAAGCCCGGAGATCCGCTACTTCCGGTTGTACAGCCGCATCGTGACCGGCCCGAAGACCGCCACGAACAGCCCGGCCCAGCCCAGCGACCAGGCGACCTCGTCGGCCGGCCAGTCGCCGCCCATCAGACCGCGCACCGCCGACGCCAGGTGGGTGATGGGGCTGTTGTTCACGAACGCCTGGAGCCAGCCCGGCATCGTCTTCGGGTCCACGAACACGTTGGACAGGAAGGTGAGCGGGAAGATCACCATCATGCTGACGCCCATCACCGACTTCTCGGTGCGCAGCATCAGCCCGAACATCGTCCAGATCCACGAGAAGGCGAACGAGAAGGCCACCAGCAGGGCGATCCCGGCGAGCACACCCGCGATGCCGCCGTCCGGCCGGTAGCCGAGGATCATGCCGACGGTGAGCATCACGACCGACGCGATCGTGTACCGCAGGGCGTCACCGAGCAGATAGCCGACCATCGTCGACGGCCGCCAGATCGGCAGGCTGCGGAACCGGTCGAACACGCCCTTCTCGATGTCGGTGTTCACGGAGACACCCGTGTACATCGTGATCATCACGACCGACATCACGAGGATGCCCGGCAGCAGGAACTGGATGTACTCCTTCGGCGAGCCGGCCAGCGCCCCGCCGAACAGGTACGTGTACATCAGCACCATCATGATCGGGAACGCAGTGACGTCGAAGAGCTGCTCCGGCACGTGCTTGATCTTGAGGATCGCCCGCCAGCCGAAGGTCATCGAGGCCGACCACGCGCTGGGCCGCGGCGGCCGTTCCTTGGAGACGAGCAGCGCGGCGAGGGACTCGGCGCTGACCGGGGCGAGCTCTTTGCTCTCGGTGGTCGCCGCGGCGCTCATGCCGCCACCTCGTCCTTCGGGTCGTCGGAGCGGTCGGTGGAGTCGTGCGTGTCGTGCCCGGTGAGAGCGAGGAACACCTCGTCGAGGCTGGGCTGGCCCAGCGAGAAGTTGTCGACGGTGATCCCGGCGCGGGCCAGCTCCCCCAGGGCGCGGGAGGCCTGCTCGGCGGCGGAGTCGTCGCCGGCCGCCGTGGCGAGGCGGGCGGTGAGGGCCACCGGGTCGGGCTCCGGCTGCACCTGTGCGTCGAGGGCGCGGCGCAGCAGGCCGGCCGCGAGATCACGCTGTGCGGGATCTCGTAGGCGCAGATGGACGGATCCGGCGCCGACGGACGACTTCAGCTCGCCCTTGGTGCCCTCGGCGATCACTCTGCCGCGGTCGATGACGGCGATCCGGGACGCCAGCTGGTCGGCCTCGTCCAGATACTGCGTGGTCAGCAGCACCGTGGTGCCCTGGGCGACCACGGCCCGCACGATGTCCCAGACCTGGTTGCGGCTGCGCGGGTCCAGACCGGTCGTCGGCTCGTCGAGGAAGAGCAGGTCGGGGGTGTTGAGGATGGACGCGGCGATGTCGATGCGGCGCCGCATGCCGCCGGAGTAGTGCTTGACCTGCTTGGCGGCCGCCTCCGAGAGTCCGAAGGCCTCCAGGAGCAGGCCGGCGCGTTCGCGGGCGGACTTCTTGTGGTGTCCGAGGAGCCGGCCGAGCAGGACCAGGTTCTCGGTGCCGGTGAGGTCTTCGTCCACCGACGCGTACTGGCCGGTGAGGCTCACCCGGCCGCGTACCTCGTCCGCCTCGCGGACGACGTCGTGGCCGAAGACGTGCGCCTCGCCGCCGTCCGGCCGCAGGAGTGTGGCGAGCATCTTCACGGTGGTGGTCTTGCCGGCGCCGTTCGGGCCGAGGACGCCGTAGACCGTGCCCGCGGGCACGGCCAGGTCGACTCCGTCCACGGCCTTCGTCTCGCCGAACGTTTTCACCAGGCCCGCGGTCTCGATCGCCAGGCCGGACGTCTGGGTGCTCATGCTTCAGGTCCTTCCGCGTGCTTGGGCTACGCATGGAAAGACCTTTACGGTCGCGCAAACTCATCGGTCCCGCACCCGGGTTTTCGCCGGGACCGGACCAAAGGCGTAGCCGCAGCGGACCCGGGGACGGAGCGGACTCGGTCCGGGGACCGAGGGGTACGGTCCCTTGCATGCATGCGATCACGATTCCCGAACCTGGTGGGCCCGAGGCGCTGGTCTGGGACGAGGTCCCCGATCCCGTGCCCGGCGAGGGCGAGGTCCTGGTCGAGGTGGCGGCCGGCGCCGTCAACCGGGCCGACATCCTGCAGCGGCAGGGCTTCTACGAACCGCCGCCCGGCGCGTCCCCCTACCCCGGTCTGGAATGCTCCGGGCGGATCGCCGGGATCGGCACCGGCGTCTCCGGGTGGAACGTCGGCGACGAGGTGTGCGCGCTGCTCTCCGGCGGCGGCTACGCCGAGAAGGTGGCCGTCCCGGCGGGGCAGCTGCTGCCCGTGCCCGAGGGGGTCGGTCTGACCGAGGCGGCGGCGCTGCCCGAGGTGGCCTGCACCGTCTGGTCGAACGTCTTCATGGTCGCCCACCTGCGGCCCGGCGAGACACTCCTCGTGCACGGCGGGTCCAGCGGCATCGGCACGATGGCCATCCAGCTGGCCAAGGCCGTAGGCGCGCGGGTGGCCGTGACGGCCGGTACGAAGGAGAAGCTCCGGGCGTGTGCCGAGCTGGGCGCCGACATCCTGGTCAACTACCGCGAGCAGGACTTCGTCGAGGAGGTCAGGACGGCGACGGACGGCGCCGGTGCCGATGTCATCCTCGACAACATGGGCGCCAAGTACCTGGAGCGCAACGTCAAGGCCCTGGCCGTCAACGGCCGCCTCGCGATCATCGGCATGCAGGGCGGCGTCAAGGGCGAGCTGAACATCGGCGCCCTGCTGGCCAAGCGCGCCGCGATCAGCGCGAC
Source organism: Streptomyces qaidamensis (assembly GCF_001611795.1). NCBI lineage: Bacteria > Bacillati > Actinomycetota > Actinomycetes > Kitasatosporales > Streptomycetaceae > Streptomyces > Streptomyces qaidamensis. The sequence continues at coordinate 4,667,095 of NZ_CP015098.1, forward strand.
GTCCCTGCGTGCCCGGCCCAAGGAGGAGAAGACGGCCATCGTCGCGGCCGTCCGCGAACACGTCTGGCCGCTGTTCGCGGACGGCCACCTGCGACCGGTCGTCGACCGTGAGCTCCCGATGCGGGACGCCGCCGCCGCGCACCGGGTGGTGGAGGAGAGCAGCCACGTCGGCAAGGTCCTGCTGATCACCCCGCAGGGCGTCTGACACCCGCAGCGGAGATCCGTCGGACGCCCCTAGACCCTCCGCAGCCGCAGCGCGAAGAACGCCAGGCCCAGCCCCAGTCCGATCAGGACCAGGCCGCTGCCCAGGGGCAGGATCCGCAGGACCTGGCCGACGGGGCGTTCGGCGGTCGCGGCCTCGCGCACGGGTTGCTCCGCCGGTTCGGAGGGCGCCGGGGCGGTCTCCCGCGGCTCCTCGGGGACGGCCGTGGCGTCCGCGACGCCCGGCCCGTCCCCGGCGTCCTCCGGCCGTCCCGGCCGCACCCGGCCCTCTCCCGCCCGGCTCCCGGCCCGCGAGGGTTCGCCGGAGGCGGAAGGAGCCGCCAGGGCCGAAGGGCCCGTCGAAGCCGCCCGGGCGGACGGGGCGGACAGGGGCGACGGGGCCGCCCGGGGCAATGGGGCGGCCCGGGTTCCGGGCCCTGCCTCCCTCGCCGCTTCCCGCGCCGCCGCTTCCGCGGCCTCCTCCTGCGTTACAGAAGCCCCGGAGGACGGGACGGATCCGGAGGACGGGACAGCCTTGTAGAACGGGACAGCTCCGTAGAACGGGACAGCTCCGTAGGACGGGACAGCCCCGTAGGACGGGACGGATCCGTAGGGTGAGACGACCGCGCCCGCCCCCAGGGCGAGCACCAGTCCCGCCGCCCGCAGTGCGCGTAGCCATGGAGTCACGTGGGTGACCCCCTCCCGCCGTGCCCGGTAGGGCATAAACGGCAAGTTCGGTCATATCGAGGCAATCAGCCTCACACCGTCCCGGACCCCCGGCACGCCGGGTTCGGCCGACGGACGGAATCGCCACCCGCCGCAGAGTGGCTCCGGGGCCCGCCCGCCCTGTTTCACCCGCGAGGAGGAACCGCCCCCGCTGGAGCAACCCGGAGCCCGGCCGGTTCGTCTCCTCAAGCACGGTGGATCAGCCTCCCGCGGGGGCACCACGGAGGTGAGGTGCAGGCGTGCGACAGAATGGCGACATGGAGATGCCGAGGAACGAAAGGTCGCCGGAGAACCCGCAGATCCTGGTCGTGGGCCAGGACGGCATGGCGCTCGGTGGCGGCAGCGCAGACGAGGACTCCCGCGAGACCCCGGTCACGGAACAGGTGGAGCAGCCCGCGAAGGTCATGCGCATCGGCAGCATGATCAAGCAGCTGCTGGAAGAAGTGCGGGCGGCTCCCCTGGACGAGGCCAGCCGCGTCCGGCTCAAGGACATCCACGCCAGCTCGGTGAAGGAGCTGGAGGACGGTCTGGCGCCCGAGCTGGTCGAGGAGCTGGAGCGCCTCTCGCTGCCCTTCACGGACGAGGCGACCCCCAGCGACTCGGAGCTGCGCATCGCGCAGGCCCAGCTGGTCGGCTGGCTGGAGGGGCTCTTCCACGGGATCCAGACGACGCTGTTCGCCCAGCAGATGGCGGCCCGCGCCCAGCTGGAGCAGATGCGCCGCGCCCTTCCGCCGGGTGTCGGGGACGGCCTCGACGAGCAGCACCCGGGCGGCGGCCGGTCCGGCGGCCCCTACCTGTAGACGGCGGCAGGCCGTACAGACCAGAGGGCCCGGCAGCCGAAGCTGCCGGGCCCCTTTCGCGTCGGCGGACCGTCAGGAGGGCGGGTTGCCCGTGGAGACGCTGAGCTCGATCTCGGGCATGTCCTTCGGGTCGACGTCGGTGTCGGCGGACGGGAACTGGTTCATGACCGTGCCGTCGCCGTAGGTGTTCTCGTCGATCTCCTTCTCGTTCACTTCCCAGCCGGCCGCCTGGAGACAGGCCTTGACCGACTTGATGTTCTTGAACTTGAAGTCCGGGATCTGGATCTTGTCGGGGTCGTTGTACGACTCCCGCGGCTCCGTGCACTCCTCGGTGTCGATCGTCTTCGCGGTGTCCGGCCCGCGGTAGCCGGGCTTCTTCTCCGCCGAGGCCGACGCACTCGCGCTGCCGCCGCCGCCCTTGTCGTCCTCGCTGCCGCCGTTCAGCAGCAGCGCCGTGACGAGGCCGCCGACCGCGACGACGGACACGATGACCGAGCCGATGATCACCGGCTTGTTGTTCCGGCCACCGCCGGAGGGGACCGCCGCGGTCTGGGGCGACAGGTTGTACGGCGGCGGCGTCGACGGGCCGGGCTGCGGGGAGTACGCCGCCGGGGACGGCGTCTGGTAGCCACCCTGCTGCGGATAGCCGTACGCCGGGGACGGCCCCGTCGGTGCGGGCGTGCCGTACGGGTTCGGCGGCGGGGTCGGCTGGTACGGCGTCTGCACCTGGCCCGAGGGCGCCGGGGCCGCCTGGTCGACCGGCGGGAACACGGCCGAGCCGACACCCGCGCCGCTCGGGGCCTGCGTGCCCGGGACGATGCTCGGCGGCGCGGCCTGGAAGGACGCCGCCACGCGCAGGCACTCGTCGCGCATGGCCTCGGCGCTGGGGAAACGCTCGTTCGGGTTCTTCTTCAGCGCCCGGGCGATCAGCGCGTCCACGGCCGGGGGCAGCGTGCGGTTGATCGAGGACGGAACCGGCGGCTCCTCCTGCACGTGCGCGTACGCGATGGCCAGCGGCGAGTCCGCCTCGAACGGCAGCCGCCCGGTCACCAGCTGGAACAGCATGATGCCGACCGAGTACAGGTCGGAGCGGGCGTCCACGCCGCGGCCGAGGGCCTGCTCCGGCGAGAGGTACTGCGGGGTTCCGACGACCATGCCGGTCTGCGTCATCGACGTCACGCCGGACTGCATGGCACGGGCGATGCCGAAGTCCATGACCTTGACCACGGCGCGCTTGGTCATCATCACGTTGCCCGGCTTGATGTCGCGGTGGACCAGGCCCATCTCGTGGCTGATCTCCAGCGCGGCCAGCACGTCCGCGGTGATCTTCAGCGCCTTGTCGGCGGGCATCGCGCCCTGCTGCCGCACGTCCTCGTCGAGGACCGAGCCGAGCGGGCGGCCCTCGACGTACTCCATGACGATGTACGGCGTCGTCATGCCGTCGAGGATGTCCTCGCCGGTGTCGAAGACCGAGACGATGTTGGTGTGCGTGAGCTTGGCCACGGACTGGGCCTCGCGGCGGAACCGTTCGCGGAAGGCTTGTTCCCGACCGAGATCCGTGTGAAGTGTCTTGATCGCGACCTGCCGGTCGAGCACGCTGTCGTACGCGAGGTGCACCGAGGCCATGCCGCCCTGGCCGAGGAGGTCACGCAGCTGATAGCGGCCGCCGGCGAGCGCCCGCCCCGTGTGCCCGCCCTGTGCGCCGTCCTGGCTCATGTTCCCCGTCCCCCGTAGCCCCTGCGGACGCCGCCGACTGCCGCTGATCCGTCGTCGATCCGTCGTTGATCCAAACCGCCATTCCCGGCCAAGTCTGCCCCAGGGCACCGACACGTCAAGCTCGGTGCCCGTTCCGTGACCGTACGCGAAAGAAGAGTCGCGTAAGCGTTACAGGGGGCGTACGGGCGGGACACAGAATTTGCACGAGAGTACGGAGTGAAGGTTTCATGGCCGGTCCGTCTCGTGCCGGTCCCGGCACCCCTTCTCGGGCCGGAGGCTTGCGCGGAGGCTGTAGCGTGGCCGACGGAGACCGTAACAACACCGCGCGCACCGCGGGCAGAAACGACGGCGAGGACTGATGGCACAGCAGCAGGCCGCTCAGGGCCCGTCCGACCCCGAGGCGTCTGGCGGCGGCATGTCGGACGCGCCTGAGCTCTGGGGTAACGGCGGGTTGGTCGGGGACGGCCGGTACCGGCTGACCCGCAGACTCGGCCGGGGCGGCATGGCCGAGGTGTTCGCAGCCGAGGACGTCCGCCTCGGACGCACCGTCGCCGTCAAGCTGCTCCGCTCCGACCTCGCCGAGGACCCGGTGTCCAAGGCGCGCTTCACGCGCGAGGCCCAGTCGGTGGCCGGTCTCAACCACCACTCGATCGTCGCCGTGTACGACTCCGGCGAGGACTTCGTCGGCGGCCAGTCCGTGCCGTACATCGTCATGGAGATCGTCGAGGGCCGCACCATCCGCGACCTGCTGCTGAACGCGGAGGCACCCGGCCCCGAGCAGGCGCTGATCATCGTCTCGGGCGTCCTGGAGGCGCTCGCCTACTCGCACCAGCACGGCATCGTGCACCGCGACATCAAGCCGGCCAACGTCATCATCACGCACAACGGCGCCGTGAAGGTGATGGACTTCGGCATCGCCCGGGCCCTGCACGGCGCGTCCACGACGATGACGCAGACCGGCATGGTCATGGGCACCCCGCAGTACCTCTCCCCCGAGCAGGCGCTCGGCAAGGCCGTCGACCACCGCTCCGACCTGTACGCGACGGGCTGCCTGCTCTACGAACTCCTCTCGCTGCGCCCGCCCTTCACCGGCGAGACCCCGCTGTCGGTGGTCTACCAGCACGTCCAGGACATCCCGACCCCGCCGTCCGAGGCCTCCGACGCCTGCCCGCCGGAGCTGGACGGCCTGGTCATGCGCTCCCTCGCCAAGGAGCCCGACGACCGCTTCCAGACGGCCGAGGAGATGCGCGGGCTGGTCCAGTACGCGCTCCAGATGCTCTACGACCAGGGCGGCCACACCGGCACCTGGAACACCGGGCCGGTCGACATGCACGAGGGCCGGCACACCCCGTCGGGCGGCTTCGCCGGCGCGACGGCCGTGATGGGCCACGCCGGGGACGCCTCCGGCACCACGCAGATCCCCTCGCCGATCCTGCCCGGCGGCTACGGCGGCGGGGACGACGGCGGCTTCGAGGGCCACGGCAACAAGGGCAGCGGCCGCGGCAAGCTCTGGATCCTCGCCGTGCTCGCGGTGATCGCCGTCGCGGTGGGTGTCGCGCTGGCACTGAAGACCACGGGCAACGACGGGGACAGCCCGAGCAAGAAGCAGTCGCCGACCACCTCGCAGACGACCGAGAACAAGACGCCCAGCGAGACCCCCAGCGAAGAGGACACCGGCGCGCCGACCGACACGAGCACGGACGACGGCACCGGTACCGGCTCGGGCAACGGCAACTGGACGCCGTCGTACGCGCCCTCCTACACGCCGTCGCCGAGCGCTCCGGAGTCACCCACCGGTGAACCGAGCGACCAGCCGACGACCGAGGAGCCGACCGACGAGCCCACGGACCCCGAGCCCTCGGACCCGCAGACACCGCCGGACGACACGGGCGGTGCCGGCGCGGGCGGCGCGACCGGAATCGTCGGCGGCTCGGGTGGCGAAGGCGGCAACTGACAGGAACGCATGATCCACGCGCGCGTGGGGCCCGGAAACGGGCCCACGCGCGCGTGCCGTTTCGGCACGCCGACAAGGAAACTCTTCCCGTGACCTGGGTCACCGGGTTAACGTGCGGTTGCTCCGGCCTCCTGCAAGGCTGTGACCAGGGCCCCTTCGCCGCCTTCCCGATTTACTTGGATATCCAAGCAAAATCGCAGGTCAGATGGGGTTTCACAGAAATGTGGCGCACTGGGTAACGTGCTTTTTGCAGGGCGCTCGCCGGGGCACCTGTCACGCCTGTTCCCGGCCGAGTGGCACCCACCCCGTGTCCCGTGGGCCGAGAACAGGTGAGCCGCACTGGCCTACCGGCAACCCCGGGGGCCGGACCGACGGAGGAGCACACGTGACCGTGGAGAGCACTGCCGCGCGCACACCGCGACGCAGCGCCGGAAGCAAGGCCGGCACCACCGGCACCAAGCGCACCCGCACGACCGCCAAGAAGGACGCCGGCACCGAGCCCCAGCTCGTGCAGCTGCTGACGCCCGAGGGCAAGCGCGTCAAGAACGCCGAGTACGACAAGTACGTCGCCGGCATCACGCCGGAAGAGCTCCGCGGCCTCTACCGCGACATGGTGCTCACCCGCCGCTTCGACGCCGAGGCCACCTCCCTGCAGCGCCAGGGCGAGCTGGGCCTCTGGGCGTCGCTGCTCGGCCAGGAGGCCGCCCAGATCGGGTCCGGCCGGGCCACCCGGGAGGACGACTACGTCTTCCCGACCTACCGCGAGCACGGCGTGGCCTGGTGCCGCGGCGTCGACCCGGCCAACCTGCTCGGGATGTTCCGCGGTGTGAACAACGGCGGCTGGGACCCCAACAGCAACAACTTCCAGCTGTACACGATCGTCATCGGCTCCCAGACGCTGCACGCCACCGGCTACGCGATGGGCGTCGCCAAGGACGGCGCCGACAGCGCGGTGATCGCGTACTTCGGCGACGGCGCCTCCAGCCAGGGCGACGTGGCCGAGTCGTTCACCTTCTCCGCGGTCTACAACGCCCCGGTCGTGTTCTTCTGCCAGAACAACCAGTGGGCCATCTCCGAGCCGACCGAGAAGCAGTCCCGCGTGCCGATCTACCAGCGCGCCCAGGGCTTCGGCTTCCCGGGCGTCCGGGTGGACGGCAACGACGTGCTCGGCGTCCTCGCGGTCACCCGGTGGGCCCTGGAGCGGGCCCGCGGCGGCGAGGGCCCGACCCTCGTCGAGGCGTTCACCTACCGCATGGGCGCCCACACCACCTCCGACGACCCGACCCGCTACCGGGGCGACGAGGAGCGCCAGGCCTGGGAGGCCAAGGACCCGATCCTGCGCCTGCGCCGGTACCTGGAGGCCTCAAACCACGCGGACGAGGGATTCTTCCAGGAACTGGAGGCCGAGTCCGAGGCGTTGGGCAAACGAGTGCGCGAGGCGGTCCGTGCCATGCCGGACCCGGACCACTTCGCGATCTTCGAGAACGCCTATGCGGACGGACACACGCTCGTCGACGAGGAGCGCGCCCAGTTCGCCGCGTACCAGGCGTCGTTCGCCGACGAGGGGGGTAACTGAGATGGCCGACAAGATGGCACTGGCCAAGGCGATCAACGAATCGCTGCGCCGCGCCCTGGAATCCGACCCCAAGGTCCTGATCATGGGCGAGGACGTCGGCAAGCTCGGCGGCGTCTTCCGGGTGACGGACGGCCTGCAGAAGGACTTCGGCGAGAGCCGCGTCATCGACACCCCGCTCGCCGAGTCGGGCATCGTCGGCACGGCGATCGGCCTGGCCCTGCGTGGCTACCGGCCGGTGGTGGAGATCCAGTTCGACGGCTTCGTCTTCCCGGCCTACGACCAGATCGTCACGCAGCTCGCGAAGATGCACGCCCGCTCGCTGGGCAAGGTCAAGCTCCCGGTCGTGGTGCGCATCCCCTACGGCGGCGGCATCGGCGCGGTGGAGCACCACTCCGAGTCGCCCGAGGCGCTCTTCGCGCACGTGGCGGGCCTGAAGATCGTCAGCCCCTCGAACGCGTCGGACGCGTACTGGATGATGCAGCAGGCCATCCAGAGCGACGACCCGGTGATCTTCTTCGAGCCCAAGCGCCGCTACTGGGACAAGGGCGAGGTCAACGCGGAGGCGATCCCGGGCCCGCTGCACAAGGCCCAGGTGGTCCGCGAGGGCACCGACCTCACCCTGGCCGCCTACGGCCCGATGGTGAAGCTCTGCCAGGAGGTCGCGGACGCGGCCGCCGAGGAGGGCAAGAACCTGGAGGTCCTGGACCTGCGCTCGGTCTCCCCGCTCGACTTCGACTCGATCCAGGCGTCGGTGGAGAAGACGCGGCGCCTGGTCGTCGTCCACGAGGCCCCGGTGTTCTTCGGCTCCGGCGCGGAGATCGCCGCCCGGATCACGGAGCGCTGCTTCTACCACCTGGAGGCCCCGGTGCTCCGGGTCGGCGGCTACCACGCCCCGTACCCGCCGGCCCGCCTGGAGGAGGAGTACCTGCCGAACCTGGACCGGGTACTGGACGCCGTCGACCGCTCGCTGGCGTACTGAGGAGAGGGTCGTGACGACGATGACGGAAGCGTCCGTGCGCGAGTTCAAGATGCCCGACGTGGGCGAGGGACTCACCGAGGCCGAGATCCTCAAGTGGTACGTGAAGCCCGGCGACACGGTCACCGACGGCCAGGTGGTCTGCGAGGTCGAGACGGCGAAGGCGGCCGTCGAGCTGCCCATCCCGTACGACGGCGTGGTCCGGGACCTGCACTTCCCCGAGGGCACCACGGTCGACGTGGGCACGGCGATCATCGCGGTGGACGTGGGCGGCGGCGGCGCCGCACCGGCCGCGGAGCAGCCCGCCGCCGAGCAGCCCGCGGCGGCCGCACCCGCCGAGGAGCCGAAGGCGGCGGGCTCGGGACGCCAGCCGGTGCTGGTGGGCTACGGGGTGGCGACCTCGTCCACCCGCCGCCGCCCCCGCAAGGGCCCGGAGGTCCCGGTCCAGCATGTCTCAGCGGCGATCCAGACGGAGCTGAACGGCCACGCGCCCGCAGCCCCGGCCGCGCCCGCCGCTGCCGCCCCGGCCGCGCCCGCCGCTGCCGCCCCGGCGGCGCCGGCCGGCCCGGAACGCCCGCTGGCCAAGCCTCCCGTGCGCAAGCTGGCCAAGGACCTGGGCGTCGACCTGACGACGGTCGTCCCGACCGGCCCGGACGGCATCATCACGCGTGAGGACGTGCACGCGGCGGTCGCCGCTGCCGTACCGGTGGCCACCGAGCCGCAGGTCGCGCCCGCCCCGGCAGCCGTCCAGGCTCCGGCGTCCTACGACACCGCGCGCGAGACCCGCATCCCGGTCAAGGGTGTCCGCAAGGCGACGGCGGCGGCGATGGTCGGCTCGGCGTTCACGGCGCCGCACGTCACGGAGTTCGTGACGGTCGACGTGACGCGCACGATGAAGCTGGTCGAGGAGCTGAAGGCGGACAAGGAGTTCACGGGCCTGCGCGTGAACCCCCTGCTGCTGATCGCGAAGGCGCTGCTCGTCGCGATCCGGCGCAACCCGGACGTCAACGCGTCCTGGGACGAGGCCGCCCAGGAGATCGTGGTCAAGCACTACGTGAACCTGGGCATCGCGGCCGCGACCCCGCGCGGCCTGATCGTGCCGAACATCAAGGACGCCCACACCAAGACGCTGCCGCAGCTGGCCGAGTCGCTGGGCGAGCTGGTGGCGACGGCCCGGGACGGCAAGACGTCCCCGGCGGCCATGCAGGGCGGCACGGTGACGATCACCAACGTCGGCGTCTTCGGCGTCGACACGGGCACGCCGATCCTGAACCCGGGCGAGTCCGCGATCCTCGCGGTCGGCGCGATCAAGCCGCAGCCGTGGGTCCACAAGGGCAAGGTGAAGCCCCGTCAGGTCACCACCCTGGCGCTGTCGTTCGACCACCGTCTGGTCGACGGCGAGCTGGGTTCGAAGGTCCTGGCCGACGTGGCGGCGATCCTGGAGCAGCCGAAACGCCTCATCACCTGGGCATGAGCCGGCCGCGGCGGCCCCCTGCCCACCCGGGCGGGGGGCCGCCGGCGCTTTTGGAAAGGTTAACCGGGCGTGCGCAGCGGAGCACAAGAAGCCCGCCAGACCCGCCCAAGTACCCCACAGTAAGCGGTTTAGCCGGACATACGATCAACTTTCATGCGCGACCCGATGGTTCTCAGGGCCCAGAAGTTCGTCAACTCCGTGTACGGCAGCCGTACCGGCACGACCGTGGAGGAGACCGGCGAGGCCGACTGGGCGACGATGTACGCCCTGACCCGTGCCCTGCAGTACGAGCTGGGCATCACCGCCCTCTCCGACAGCTTCGGCCCCACGACGCTCAGCACCCTGACGGCGAAGTACCCCGAGCTCGACGTGGACACCGTCCCCTCGCCGGACTTCTGCCGCATCATCCAGGCCGGCCTCGCCTGCAAGGGCTACGACGGCGGCGACCTCGACGGCACCTACGGCACCCGGATCCAGGCGGCCGTCACCCGGCTCAAGACCGACATGGGCATCGAACAGGCCTTCCCCGGAGGCGCCTTGACGCCCAAGGTCTTCAAGGCCCTGCTGACGATGGACTCCTACGTCCCCGGCGCCTCGGGCAGCGGACAGGTCAGGGCCGTCCAGCAGTGGCTCAACGGCCGCTACCTGAAGCGGCAGGACTTCTACGTCATCGCCTGCGACGGGCTCGTGTCCAAGAGCACGCTCAAGGCGCTGCTTCTCGGCGTGCAGTACGAGCTGGGCATGGCGGACGGCACCGCCAACGGCAACTTCGGACCCGGTACCCAGTCGGGCCTGAAGTCGCACCCCGTGACCCAGGGCGACAAGGGCGTGTTCGTCCAGCTGTTCTCCGCCGGGATGGTTGTCAACCGGCGGCCCGCGGCCCTCACCGACACATTCGACTCCTCCCTCGCTGCCGCCGTCCGGGCCTTCCAGACCTTCGCCGCGCTCCCGGCCACGGGCGAGGGCGACTTCGCCACCTTCGCCTCCCTGCTGGCGTCCTTCGGCGACCAGTCCCGCCCGGCCAGGGCCTGCGACACCATCACGAAGATCACCCCGGCCCGGGCCGCGTCGCTCAAGGCGGCCGGGATCACGTACGTCGGCCGCTACCTCACCAACCCGAGTGCCACCTCCCTGCCGGAGAAGGCCATCCAGCCGGGTGAGCTCGCCACCATCGCCCAGCAGGGTCTGCGCTGCTTCCCGATCTACCAGACCGTCAACAACGACGCCTCGGACTTCGACTACGTCGCCGGGCGGACCGCCGGGTACGCGGCGGTCAACGCCGCCCGCGACCACGGCTTCCGGCGCGGGACCCGGATCTTCTTCGCCGTCGACTTCGACGCGATCGACGCCGAGATCACCGCGAGCGTCCTGCCCCACTTCAAGGGCGTCAAGGAGGCGATGGCGGACTCCGGCCACCCGTACGAGATCGGCGTCTACGGCTCCCGCAACGTGTGCGCGCAGGTCGGCGCGGCCGGATACTCGACCGCGAGTTTCGTCGCCGACATGTCTCCGGGCTTCGAGGGCAACGCCGGGCACCCGCTGCCGAAGGACTGGGCCTACGACCAGTTCGTCATCCGCACCCTCGGCTCCGGTGACGGGCAGCTGGAGATCGACGCCGACATCGCCTCGGGGCGGGACACCGGGCAGGGCTCGTTCGATCCGCCGCGGCCCGCCGTCCCGGACGTCGCCTTCGACGCGCGCCAGGTGCCGGCGCTGCGGGCCGACCTCTCGCGCTACATGCGGTCGATCGGGCGCCCGGACGCGGGCGGCATCGGCAGCGACGCGCGGCTTTACACCAACGCGCAGGCGGTCGCGGCGATCCAGGAGCAGGACGGGCTGATCACCGAGCTGTCGAAGACGTACACGATGCGCAAGGCGCTGATCCAGACGGTCGTGTACTGGTCCATGCGCGACTACGGCCTCGCCGATCAGGCCACCGACCAGCAGGTCGCCGACCACCACCTCTCGGGCTCCGGCTCCGTGCGGGACTCGCACACCGGCATCGGCGAGATCAGCGCCGGCGACGCCATCCGGGCCTGGAACCACTGCATCGGCTGGGGCTTCGCCACCGGCGACCACCGCGACCCGGCCGAGGACACCGACCTGTGGACGGTGTGGCAGCGGCTGAACAAGGACAACGCGTTCAGTGTGCGCACCGCGGCCCTGATCCATCTGTGGGGCACCCGGGGCAGGCCCGGCGGTCAACTGCCCCCGGGCGACCGCGTCACGACCCCGCGGTCCATGCGCCTCGACCTCGCCGAGTTCGAGATCACCGAACTCCTGCGCCGCTACCGGGCCTGGGACCCCGACGTGGAGGCCCAGACGCACCAGAGCCTGGCCGTCTACCAGATCTTCGAGAAGTACAACAGCATCGCCCGCAACGCCTGAGCGCGTGTGCGCCGAGAACTTCAGGAAGAGACTCCATTGAAGCTCAACCTCCCCCGCATGTCCCGCACATCACCGGCGCCCGGCGCCGGGCACCGCCGCGTCCTGTCCCGCCGGGCGCTGCTCGGCCGGGTCGCCGCCGTCGGCGGTGCCGTGGGCGTGGCCGCCCTGCCCCTGTCCCATTTCCTGTCCCAGGCGTACGCCGACGCGAACAACCCCATACCGGCCCGCGTACGGGACGCCCTGCGCAGCGCGCAGGACCGGACCCGGCGCGTGCTGGCGGGCTCGCGCTCCCACAACGGCTGGGAGATGGAGACCGTCGCCGACGACGGCGGCACCGTCTACACCCGCCCCGTCCCCGGCACCCCGCTGAAGGGGGTCGCCGTGCGCATGGGCGATGTGGAGACCGTCCTCGTCCACCTGGTGCGCCGGTTCCACTACGAGGTCGACCCGCTGCGCCGGGGCGACGTCGTGGGCTGGCACGACCCCGCCGCTCTCGCCAGGAGCGGGCCCGAGTCCAATCTGGCGTCCGGCACGGCCGTGCGGATCCGGCCCGGCTTCTACCCGCGCGGTGTCCGGGGCGGCTTCTTCCCGCAGCAGGAGGTCGTGATCCGCGACATCCTCGCCGAGCTCGACGGCGTGGTCCGCTGGGGCGGTGACGACCGTACGCCCGACGAGTCGCTGTTCAGCGTGGACGTACGGCCCGGTGACAAGAGGCTGGTCCGGGTCGCGGCGCGGATCCGCGGCTGGCAGCTGGAGCCGGGCGCCGGTGCGGGCTCCGCGGTGAACGTGCTGTCGGGCGGCCGGCGCAAGGCGGCCCGGGCGCTGGAGCGCCGTCAGCGCAGCCTGGTCTGACGGCCGGGTGAGAGCCGCATGACGAAGGGGGCTTCACCGCGGTGTGCGGCGGAGCCCCCTCGGTCGTCCTGCGTGCGTCCTACCTGGTGAAGCCGTAGTTGAGCAGCTTCGTCGCGTCCGCCTTGCGAGCGTCCGGGCCGGTCGAGGCGAGGACCGTGCCGATGACCGTCTTGCCGTTGCGGGTGGCGGCGAAGACCAGGCAGTACTTGGCCTCCGGGCCGGAGCCGGTCTTCACGCCGATCGCGCCGCTGTAGCTGCTGAGCAGCGGGTTGGTGTTCTCCCACGGGGCCATCGTCCGCGTGCCGCCGGTCTTGGTGGTCGTCTTCGCCGTGTACTTCTTCGTCTTGACGACCGTGCGGAACGTGGAGTTCTTCATCGCTGCGCTGGCGAGCTTGGTCAGGTCGCGCGGCGTGGAGTAGTTGGCGCCGTGGCCGATGCCGTCGAACGAGTCGAAGTGGGTGTTCTTCAGACCCAGGTTCTTGGCGGTGGTGTTCATCTTGCCGATGAACGACTTCACGCGCGCCGCGCGCGTCGAGCCCGAGCCGAACTTGTCGGCGAGCGCGTACGCGGCGTCACAGCCGGACGGCAGCATCAGCCCGTACAGCAGCTGGCGGACGGTGACCTTGTCGCCGACGATCAGCTTCGCGTTGGACGCGTAGTTGTTGTCGACGATGTACTCGCTGTACGCCTTCTGGATCGTGACCTTGCTGTCCATGTTGAGGTTCGACTGCTTCAGCACCACCAGCGCCGTCATGATCTTGGTGGTCGAGCCGGTCGAGCGGCGGGTGTCGGCCGCCTTGGTGTAGAGCGACTTGCCGGTCGCGTTGTTCATCACGTAGCCGCCCTTGGCGGCGATGGAGGGCGCCGAGGCGGCCTGCGCCGGCGCGACGGTGAGGGCACCGGTCGCGAGCATGGCGCCGGTGGTCACGGCGACGGCCGCTGCTCTGCGGAGGCGGGTGCCCTGAATGCCGGTTATCAAGTGAAGTACCCCGAATACGTCGAGTGCCCCAACGATGCGGCCGAGTTGAGGACGAGGGGAAAGGGGCCGCACGTGTCTGACTTGTAACTAGCACACGTGGTTGTGCTGTTGCCGAGGGGGACCCCTGCTTTGCCACAGATGTGTGACATACAAGTCCGCATACTGGACGTATCCCTTCATGCGTCCCTGTTGTATCTATGCTGTCGGCATGACCTTGGCCGTGAAGCAACCGCCCGCCGCCGACCGCGTCTACGCCCATGTCAAGCAGGGCGTCCTGGAGCGCCGCTACGAGGGCGGCACCCTCCTCACCGAGGGCGAGCTCGCCGAAGCCGTGGGAGTCTCCCGCACACCGGTCCGCGAGGCGCTGCTCCGGCTGGAGGCCGAGGGGCTGATCCGGCTCTACCCGAAGAAGGGCGCCCTCGTCCTGCCCGTCTCCGCGCAGGAGATCGCCGACGTCGTCGAGACACGGCTGCTCGTCGAGGAGCACGCGGCGCGCAAGGCCGTACCCGCGCCCGCCGGGCTCATCGAGCGCCTGGAGGAGCTGCTGGCCCGGCAGAAGAAGCAGGCCGCCGCCGGGGACCTCGCCGGGGCCGCCGTCACCGACCGCTGCTTCCACGCCGAGATCGTCCGCAGCGGCGGCAACGAGATCCTCTCCCGCCTCTACGACCAGCTGCGCGACCGCCAGTTGCGGATGGGCGTCGCCGTCATGCACTCCCACCCGGACCGCATCGCCAAGACCCTCGCCGAGCACGAGGAGATCCTCGAAGCGCTGCGCTCCAACGACGCGGAGACGGCCGTCGGCCTCGTCCACCGGCACATCGGCTGGTTCTCGCACCTGGCCCGGGGGGAGGTCCGATGAGCGCCGTCGCGATACCCGGCGACCCACCCGGCGGCCGCCGCGCCCTGGCCGTCTGGGGCGCGGGCGTCTCGGTCTACTTCGTCGCGGTCATCTTCCGCACGTCCCTGGGCGTGGCCGGCCTCGACGCCGCCGACCGCTTCCACGTGAACGCCTCCGCCCTCTCCACCTTCTCCATCCTTCAACTGCTGGTCTACGCGGGCATGCAGATCCCCGTCGGCCTGCTGGTCGACCGGCTCGGCACCAAGAAGGTGCTGGCGCTCGGCGCGGTGCTGTTCACGGCCGGACAGCTGGGCTTCGCCTTCTCCCCCACCTACGGCATGGCGCTCGCCTCCCGCGCCCTGCTCGGCTGCGGTGACGCGCTGACGTTCATCAGCGTGCTGCGCCTGGGCAGCCGCTGGTTCCCGGCCCGCCGCGGGCCGATGGTCGCCCAATTCGCCGGACTCGTCGGCATGGCGGGCAACCTGGTCTCCACGCTCCTCCTGGCCCGGCTGCTGCACGGCATCGGCTGGACGGCGGCGTTCGCGGGCAGCGCGGCGGCCGGTGCCGTGGTGCTCGTCCTGGTGCTGCTGTTCCTCAAGGACCACCCGGAGGGCCACGAGCCCGAGCCGCTCCCGCACCAGGGCGCGGCCTACGTACGGCGCCAGATCGCCGCCTCCTGGCGCGAGCCCGGGACCCGGCTCGGCCTGTGGGTGCACTTCACCACCCAGTTCCCGGCGATGGTGTTCCTGCTGCTGTGGGGCCTGCCGTTCCTCGTCGAGGCACAGGGGCTCTCCCGGGCGGTGGCCGGCGAACTCCTCACCCTCGTCGTCCTGTCGAACATGGTGGTCGGCCTGGTCTACGGCCAGATCGTCGCCCGGCACCACGGGGCGCGGCTGCCGCTCGCGCTCGGCACGGTCGGCACGACGGCGGCCCTCTGGGCGGCGACGCTTGCCTACCCGGCGCCGCACGCCCCGATGTGGCTGCTGATCGTGCTGTGCACGGTGCTCGGGGCGTGCGGACCCGCGTCGATGATCGGTTTCGACTTCGCCCGCCCGGCCAACCCCCCCGAACGGCAGGGCACCGCCTCCGGCATCACCAACATGGGCGGCTTCGTGGCCTCCATGACCACGCTGTTCGCGATCGGTGTGCTCCTCGACGCGACCGGCGACGACTACTCCCTGGCCTTCTCGGTGGTGTTCGTCCTCCAGGCGGTCGGGGTCTCCCAGATCCTGCGGCTGCGCAGGCGTGCGGCCCGGCGTGAGCGGGAGCGGCTGGTGGCCAGCCGGGTGGAGACGGTGCACGTGCCCGTGTGACGTCCGTCAGGCGGTCGGTACGAGGGTGAGGTACGCGAGGCCGAGGACGCCGCGGTAGGTGAGCCACCGGGCGCGGTGCCGGTCGACGCGCTGCCGTGTCTCTTCCGCCAGGGGGTGACGGGGGTGCTCGGCGAGCCACACCTCGGTGTCCGCGAGGTAGCCCGACTCGAACTCCTCCCACTCGTCGAGGCTCGCGGTCTCCGTCCACTCCGGCCGGAACCCCGCGTCGATCGCCGTGCTGATGAGCGTCGCGAGGTCGGGGTGGTCCGTCACGGCGGCGTCGGGCCACATCCGGGACAGCTCGTCGGGGGTGGGGGTGCGCTGCCAGAAGCCCTCGCCGAGCAGGACGCGGCCGCGGTCGGTGACCAGGCGGCGGAGTTCCTTGAGCGCGTCGGGGAGCCGGCCGCCGAGGGCCTGGCTCGACCCCACGCACAGGACGAGGTCGGCGGGGCCGCGGGTGGTACCGGTGGCGGACTCCTCCACGAAACGGGCCCGGGAGGCCAGCCCGCGGTCCTCGGCGGCCTTCCGGCCCCGGGCCAGGTCGTCGGCGTCCAGGTCGATGCCGGTGCCGGTGGCTTCCGGAGCGGCGGCCAGGATACGGAGCATCAGTTCGCCCGAGCCGCAGCCGATGTCCAGGACCGTGGTGGGGTGGTGGCGGGTGAGGCGTCGGACGAGGGCGTCCGCCCGGGTCTCGGACAGGGGGCCGTGGAAGGTGAGGCGGGTGCGGTGGGGTGGGGTCATGCCGGGGGACGCTACGGAGGTTGTGGGGCTGCGGCACGGGGTTTTTCGGCGCTCGGCGTCGATACCCGGGCCGGGTGGGTCCGCAACCCGGCGGAGCGGGGCGCCTCCCCCAAGCTCTTCGAGCAGGGGGTACCCCCAGCGCCCACCCGTGCCGCCCCCAGCGGCACGCATGCCCGCAGCTGAGGGCTGCGCGCGCCCACAGCGGGGGCGGCTGCACGCATGCGGGCTACTGCGTCACCTTGAAGTTGTTCAGGATCGCCGCTGTCAGTTCCGGGTCGCCCTCTGTCTTGAGCCTGTCGGACACCGACTCCGGGGTCACGCGGCCGCAGGCCAGACGGACGTACGTCTCCCAGTCGAGGGTGAGGGTCGCGGCGGGGCCGAGGGCCGGGGCCGTCTCCAGCGTGCCGCGGCCCTGGATGTCGACGCGGATCGTGCGCAGGAACTCGACGGGCCCGTGCACGTCGAAGACGACCGCCGAGCTGCGCGGCGCCTGCGCGTCCTCGGCCACCACGCGCGGGAGTTCGCCGAGCAGCACGTCCCGGGCGACCAGCGCGCCGGGGGAGTCGAGGTTGCCGGGCCGGCCGAGGGCCGTGCGCAGGTCCTGCTCGTGCACCCACACGTCGAACGCGTGCCGCCGCATCGACTCTTCCAGGGTGAGCTCGCTGCCGAGCGGCCCGCGCACCTTCGTGCCCGGGTCACGCGACTCGTTGCGCAGCTGCCGGTTGCGGCGGATGATCACGTACTCCAGCTCGGAGGTCATCTCCGGCGCCGTGTGGTGGCGGCGGACGTCGACCTGCATCTCCATGTAGCGCTGGTGCTCGTTGGTGACGTGGAAGAGGTCGCGCGGCAGGCTGTGGATGGGGCGCGGGTCGCCGAGCATCTCGCAGTCCAGACCGATGACATGGGAGACCACGTCCCGCACCGACCACCCGGGGCACGGCGTCCGCCGGTTCCATTCGGCCTCCGCGAGCGGCTGGAGCAGCTCGGATATCGCTTCGATGGAGTGGGTCCAGGCGTCGGCGTAGGGCTGGAGGGTGGGATGCAGACTCACGGAACGGGACCCCTCGGCGGTTCGGTCACGGGCAGGTGGTGGCGGCGTTGCCAGTGGGAGGTGGCGGCTGTCGGCGGGCGTCTTGCGAGCTAAGTTACGCTGCTGTGAGGCACCCCGGCAGTGCTTTCGTGTGACGATCGTAGGCCCGTGTGGACGGCTCGAATGCCAGGACGGTGGTAGTGTGCGCGCCTCTGTGATCCAGATCGCCGTGAACGAGGACGAATCGGTCGAAGCGCGCCGCCGACGCGTGGCGGCGACGGTCCGGGAGCAGGCCGGGGCCGACCTCGTCGTCCTGCCGGAGCTGTGGACCACGGGCGCCTTCGCCTACGAGGAGTTCGGGCGCGAGGCCGAGCCGCTCGAAGGGCCGACCTACGAGGCGATGGCGAAGGCCGCGAGCGACGCGGGTGTGTGGCTGCACGCGGGTTCCATCCCGGAGCGGGACCCCGACGGGCCGCTCTACAACACCTCTCTCGTCTTCTCCCCCTCCGGTGATCTGGCCGCCGCCTACCGCAAGATCCACCGCTTCGGCTTCGACAAGGGCGAGGCCGTGCTGATGGGTGCGGGCGCGGAGCTGGTGACGGTGCGTCTGCCCGCGACGACCCTGGGCCTGTCCACGTGCTACGACCTGCGTTTCCCCGAGCTCTACCGCGGTCTCGTCGACGCCGGTGCCGAGACGCTCGTGGTGTCGGCGGGCTGGCCGGAGCGCCGCCGCTCCCACTGGACACTGCTGGCCCAGGCACGGGCCGTGGAGAACCAGTCGTTCGTCCTCGCCTGCGCAACGGCCGGGACGCACGCCGGAGTCCCCCAGGCCGGTCACTCGATCGTGGTCGACCCGTGGGGTGAGGTGCTGGCGCAGGCCGGTGCCGGCGAGGAGGTCCTCACGGTGGAGTTCGACCCGGGGAAGGTCGCGGCGACCCGGGAGCAGTTCCCGGCCCTGAAGGACCGGATGCTGGGCCTCCAGCCCCCTCGCCGGCCCTGAGAACGGGCGGCGGCTCGGACGGCTCAGTCCTCCCGCTCCTTCTCCGCCAGGTGGATCACGCACACGGCCACCGCGATCAGCAGCGCCGGATCCGCGTCCTCGCGGACGACGTCCACGCCGTAGGTGTCCCGTACGGTCAGCCGGCGCCGGGAGATCACCGCCAGCAGCTCACCGTCGTACTCGACGGCGAACTCCCGGTCGAGGATCTTGCCGCTGACGTCCAGCTCGTTGCCGTCGGCGAGGGACACCCGGTAGTGGTTGCGCAGCAGGGACAGCCGTTTCCTGCGGATCGTGGCCAGCGGCTCCCCGCTCCGCTGGAGCACCATGGTGTCGCGCAGGGCGAGCATCTTCTGGTGGATGTCGACGAGGACGCGCCCCTGGGTGTCCTTCAGCTCCCAGGTGTCCCGCAGCCGCAGGGCCTTGCCGTCGACGAGGAAGACCTTGCCGCCGTGGTCGTCCTCGATCCAGTAGTCGTCACCGAAGCCGAGGAGCCGGTCGTACACGAGGAATCTCATGACACCAGGGCTTCCCCGCCGCCGCTTCCGAAACGCCGCCTGTAGGCCGACGGGCTGAGCCCGGTCGCCTGCCGCAGCCGCGCCCGCAGGTTGGCGGCGGTACCGAGCCCGCTCCTTGCGGCCACCACGTCCAGCCGCTCCTCGCCCCGCTCGATGAGCCGACAGGCCAGCGTCACGCGCTCCGAGGTCAGCCAGGCCAGCGGCGTCGTTCCCAGCTGGGTGCGGAAGCGGCGGTGCAGCGTGGCGGGGCTGACACGGGCGCGTGCGGCCAGATCCGCCACCGACAGGGGCTCACCCAGCCGCTCCTGCGCCCACGCCAGCAGCGGGGCCAGCGACTCGTCCCGCACCTTGGGGACCGGCCGCTCCACGAACTGCCGCTGCCCGCCGTCGCGGTGCGCGGCGAACACGAGCCGGCGGGAGACGTGGTTGGCGATCTCGGCACCGTGGTCACGCCGCCAGATGTACAGCCCGAGGTCGAGCGCGGCCGCGCTGCCGGCGGCGGTGAGGAGGCCGCCCTCGTCGACGAACAGCACGTCCGGCTCCAGCAGCACCTTCGGGTGCAGCCGTCGGAAGGAGTCCGCCCAGCGCCAGTGGGTCGCGGCCCGCCGCCCGTCCAGCAGCCCGGCCTCGGCGAGGGCGAAGGTGCCGGTGCAGAAGCTCATGACCCGCGCGCCGCGCGCGTGTGTGCGCCGGATGGCGTCGAGGACGTCGGGGCCGCGCGGTACGACGTTGTCGGGCCGGCCCGGCACGACCAGCGTGTCCGCCTCCGCCACGGCGTCCAGGCCCCGGATGCCGGTGAGCGTGAAGAAGCCGTGGTTCATCCGGATCTCCGGCGCGGGCGCGCACAGCGTCACCTCGTACAGCGGCCCCGGCAGGTCCAGTTCGGGCCGCGGCAGCCCGAACAGCTCGGTGGCCACCCCGACCTCGAAGGGGTTGGTGCCCTCGTCGACGATCACGGCGACCCGGTGCGGGCGCTGCGAGGATCCTTGCGGCATGTGCGATTCCTAGCACTCGCACGACGTCCACGGCACCCCGCATGATCCCCTCATGACCCAGGAACCCGTCTCCCTCGCCCAGGCCCTGGCTTCCTTCACCGACTGCTGGAGTCCCCGCATCGTCACCGCCGTCAACGACTACGACGTGCGCATCGCCAAGGTGGAGGGCGAACACGTCTGGCACGTCCACGACCACACCGACGAGTTCTTCCTCGTCCTCGACGGGGAACTCCACATCGCCCTGCGCGAGCCGGACGGCGAACGGACGGTGGTCCTGCCGCGCGGCAGCGTCTTCACGGTGCCGCGCGGCACGGAACACAAGCCGTCCGCCTCCGTCCCCACGGCGATCCTCATGTTCGAACCCACCGGTACGGTGACGGTCGGCGACCGCCACGATGACGTCCCGGAGCATGTGGACGTCACCACGGGACGGTCCTACACCCCGTAGCCGTCGCTGTAGCCGTCGCGACGGTGGTGGTGCACCGCCGGGTCCTCGACCACCTGTGTCGTGGGGGGCACCACCACGCGTCGGCGCCTGGCGATGCTGCTGAACGTGGTGACGCCGATCAGTCCGACGATCATCAGAATGATGCCGACCAGGTCGAGGTTGACCCCCTGCATGTCCCAGTCGGTCGCGAACGTGAGGATGGCTCCCACGGCGATGAGGATGATGCATCCGCCGAGGCCCATGTGTGTCGCCTCCCTGTACGGTCCGGTCGTTCCGGTCCCGGAACACCGGGTACCCCCGGGGCGAACACCCATGCGGTGACGGCTGGTTCTACCTCTCCAGGAACGCCGTCAGGGCGCCCGCGAGGAGGAACGGGTCGTCGGCGCCGCACAGTTCGCGCACGCTGTGCATCGACAGGATGGCCACCCCGATGTCGACCGTCTTGATGCCGTGCCGCGCGGCGGTGATCGGGCCGATCGTGGTGCCGCAGGGCATGGAGTTGTTGGAGACGAACGACTGGAAAGGCACGTCGGCGGCCTCGCAGGCCGCCGTGAACTCCGCGCGGCCCGAACCGTCCGTGGCGTAGCGGTTGTTGACGTTGACCTTGAGGATCGGGCCGCCGTTGACGCGCGGGTGGTGCGTCGGGTCGTGCCGCTCCGCGTAGTTGGGGTGCACGGCGTGGCCGGTGTCGGAGGACAGGCAGACCGTGCCGGCGAAGGCGCGGGCCCGGTCCTCGTAGGAGCCGCCGCGGGCGAAGACCGAGCGTTCCAGCACGGTGCCGAGGAGCGGCCCGTCCGCGCCGGTGTCCGACTGGGAGCCGTTCTCCTCGTGGTCGAAGGCGGCCAGGACCGGGATGGACGCCGGGTTTCCGGAGGCCGCGGCCATCAGGGCCGCCGTGCCGGCGTGCACCGAGAGCAGGTTGTCCATGCGCGGGCCGGCCAGCAGTTCGTGGTCGCGGCCCAGGTAGGCGGGCGGTTCCACGGAGTGTGTCATCAGGTCCCAGCCGGTGACCTCGCCCGCGGGGATGCCGGCCGTCTCCTCGAGGAAGGCGATCAGGTCGCCGTCGCGCACGTCGCGACCGAGGCCCCAGACCGGCTGCATGTGCCGCTGCTTGTCGAGCTTGAGGCCGTCGGCCGTGACCGACCGGTCCAGGTGGATGGCGAGCTGGGGCACGCGCAGCAGCGGCCGGTCCACGTTGACCAGACGCGTCGAGCCGTCGCGCAGGGTCAGCCGGCCCGCGATGCCCAGGTCGCGGTCGAGCCAGGAGTTGAGCAGCGGACCGCCGTAGATCTCCACGGCCACCTGGCGCCAGCCGTGCGCCCCGCTGTCGGGGAGCGGCTTGACGCGCAGGTTGGGGGAGTCGGTGTGGGCGCCGACGATCCGGAACGGCGTGTGGGGCGCCGCGCCCTCCGGCACGTACCAGGCGACGATCGCACCACCGCGCAGCACGTACCTGCCACCGCTCCCAGCGGCGGAAGCCGCTGATGCCACCGCGTCCCAGGCGTCCGTCTCGGCGACCTGCCTGAAGCCGGCCTTCTCCAGTCGCTCGGCGGCCGTGGCCACGGCGTGGTACGGCGTGGGGCTCGCCGCCAGGAAGGTCATGAGGTCGTCGGTGTGGCCGCGGTCGAAGCGGGCTGGTTCGGTCATGGAGACACCTTAACGACGGGCGAGGGCCCGTTCCCGGCGTAGGGGAACAGGCCCTCGGACAGCGGACGTGAGAGATCTAGAACGCGGCCTCGTCCAGCTCCATCAGGTCCAGCTCGACACCCTCGGCGACCTTACGGGCCAGGGTGACGCCCGGCAGGACGTTGGCGGCGAAGAACTTCGCGGCGGCGATCTTGCCGGTGTAGAAGGCCACATCCTTGGCAGACGCGGTCTGAAGCTTCTCGGCGGCGACCGCGGCGCCCTTGAGCAGCAGGTATCCGACGACGACGTCACCGGAGGCCATCAGCAGGCGGGTGGTGTTCAGGCCCACCTTGTAGATGTTCTTGACGTCCTGCTCGGTGGCGGCGAGGTCGGTGAGCATCAGGCCGACGATGGCCTCCAGCTCGACCGCGGCCTTGGCGAGGTGCTCACGGGCCGCACCGAGCTCCTCGCCGCCCTCACCGAGCGCCAGGAACTTCTTGATGTCCTCGGCGAGGGAGTTCAGCGCGGCGCCCTGGTTGCGGACGATCTTCCGGAAGAAGAAGTCCTGGCCCTGGATCGCCGTGGTGCCCTCGTAGAGGGTGTCGATCTTGGAGTCCCGGATGTACTGCTCGATCGGGTACTCCTGCAGGAAGCCGGAGCCGCCGAAGGTCTGGAGCGACTGGGCGAGCTGCTCGTAGCCCTTCTCGGAGCCGTAGCCCTTGACGATGGGCAGGAGCAGGTCGTTCAGGGCCTCCAGGGCGGAGACGTCCTCGCCCGCGGCTTCCTTGATCTGGATCTCGTCCTGGACGGAGGCCGTGTAGAGCACCAGGGCGCGCATGCCCTCCGCGTACGCCTTCTGCGTCATCAGCGAGCGGCGCACGTCGGGGTGGTGGGTGACGGTGACCTTGGGCGCGGTCTTGTCCATGAAGTTCGCCAGGTCGGGGCCCTGGACGCGCTCCTTGGCGTACTCCAGCGCGTTCAGGTAGCCCGTGGACAGCGTGGAGATCGCCTTCGTGCCGACCATCATGCGGGCGAACTCGATGATGCGGAACATCTGGCGGATGCCGTCGTGCTTGTCGCCGATCAGCCAGCCCTTGGCGGGGTGCTGGTCGCCGAAGGTCATCTCGCAGGTGTTGGAGGCCTTCAGGCCCATCTTGTGCTCGACGTTCGTGGCGTAGACGCCGTTGCGCTCGCCCAGCTCGCCGGTCTCGAAGTCGAAGAGGTACTTCGGGACGAGGAAGAGGGACAGACCCTTGGTGCCGGGGCCGGCGCCCTCGGGGCGGGCCAGCACGTAGTGGAGGATGTTCTCCGACATGTCGTGCTCACCGGACGTGATGAAGCGCTTCACGCCCTCGATGTGCCAGGAGCCGTCCTCCTGCTGCACGGCCTTGGTGCGGCCGGCGCCCACGTCGGAGCCCGCGTCGGGCTCGGTGAGCACCATGGTGGAGCCCCACTGCTTCTCCGTGGCGACCTTGGCTATGTGCTTCTGGACCTCGTTGCCCTCCTCGAAGAGGATGCCGGCGAACGCCGGGCCCGAGGAGTACATCCACACGGCCGGGTTGGCGCCCAGGATCAGCTCGGCGTAGGCCCAGATCAGGGAGCGGGGCGAGGTGGTGCCGCCGATCTCCTCGGGGAGGCCCAGGCGCCAGTACTCGGAGTCCATGAAGGCCTGGTAGCTCTTCTTGAAGGACGCGGGGACCGGCGCGGTGTTGGTCTCCGGGTCGAAGACCGGCGGGTTGCGGTCGGCGTCGATGAAGGATGCCGCCAGATCGTTCTCCGAGAGGCGGGTCATCTCCTCCAGGATGCTCTTCGCGGTCTCGACGTCCATCTCCTCGAACGGACCGGTGCCGTACACCTTGTCGCGCCCGAGTACCTCGAAGAGGTTGAACTCGATGTCGCGGAGATTCGACTTGTAGTGCCCCATGGCGACGGCTCCCGGCTCCGTAGAGAGATCGGCGAGGCACTGGATCCTCGCGCTAGTTCACGTACCAACAAGTAGCTACGATGATGCTACCCGTCAGTAATAAGGCGCAACCCCATCCGGTCATCTGTGACAGGTCACACCGGAACGGTCAAGGTCGCGGTGTAGCCGTCGCCCGCACTGCCCTTCATCGCCGCCAGCTGCCGCTCGTGGCCGTCGCTGAAGATGCCGTCGTCCTCCAGGGAGAGACTGCTCAGGTTCCGCACGCTGGCGTCGTAGCCGTCCGTGGCGTACACCGTGTCGCAGACGTCCTTCGGGAAGGCGAGCTGCGAGGTGTTCGTGATCGACGTGGCGGCGGTGGCGTCGGCCAGAGAGCCGTAGACCTCGAAGTGGACGTGCGGCCAGCGGCCCGGGTAGCAGCCGGGGAAGACGCTCGTGAACGTGACCTGGCCCTTCTCGTCCGTCTCCTGGACGCCCCGCAGGTAGTTCTCCTCGGTGACGCCGTCGGAGTACAGGGAGTAGGCGCCCTCCCGGTCGCAGTGCCACACGTAGACGGCGGCGCCCTTCTTCGGCGTGCCGCAGCCGGAGGCGGCGTCGACCACCGTCAGCGTGATCGTCAGGGGCACGCCCTCGGCGGTGCCGCCCGCGGAGTCGCCGAAGCTCTTGGTGATGTCGCTGCGGACGACACCGCTCTCCTTCAGGACGTTCACGCCGTTGGAGCCGTCACCGGGGAAGGGTCCGGCCGTCTCCTCGGGGATCTCCGCGCACGCGGCGGACGACGAGGACGCCGAGGACGCCGAGGACGTCGGCGTCTTCTCCTCTGTCGTGCAGCCCATCAGCGGGATCAGGCTCGCGCCGGCCATCAGCCGGATCATCCGGCGGCGGGCGAGGACGGGAAGGTCGTAGGAGAGGCCTCTGTCGTGCTCGTGCGGGCCCTCGTCATGGCGTTCGTTCATGGCTCCGACGCTATGAGCCGTGGCTGTGCCGATCCATAGCGGCGACTGTCAGGTCGCTGTCGAGTCGCTGTCGATTCGCCATCGCTGCCGTACCGCACCGCCCGGCCGGTCGCTCTCGGTACGCTTGCGCCCATGTACGGCTACGACCAGACAGCGGGCCCGCAAGGGCAGTACGCCCCTCCGCAGCAGCCGATGTCCGGCGGGTACGGACAGCAGCCGCCGCTGTACCCCGAGCCGTCCCCGCCCTCCCTCACGGACGCGGTGCGCGCCTTCACCACCGGGCAGATGGCCGCCGAGGACTTCCAGCAGGTCTTCGCGACGTCGAAGGTCTACTGCCCGCGCGGCGACAACCCCGGCTTCCTCGCCCTGCACAACACCCAGCAGCCGGTGATCCCGATGTTCAGCACGCTCAAGGAGCTGCGCCGGTACGCGGGCAAGGAGTCCAAGTACTTCGTGATCACCGGCGCCGAGGTGCTGGACCTGCTGCCGACCGGCTACGGCTTCGTCCTCGACATGGAGGGCGAGCACCGCATGGTGTTCGATGCGAAGGCCGTGGAGCAGATGGTCGAGTTCGCGATGCGCCGGATGTACGGCGGCTGAGACCCGGTAGTAGTCACTTCGGCAGGCGCAGCGACAGGCCGTCCAGGACGACATCGAGGCCGTAGGCGAACTTGTCGTCGCGCAGTTTCGCGGGGTCGGAGGCCTGCGCGGAGGTCTCGGGCCCGGCGGCCGCCAGGTGGTCGTAGCCGGCCGAGACCTGCTGGGCGGCGGGCAGCAGCCGGGCGACGAACTCCGACTCGCTCTCGCCGGAGCGCGCCACCGTGGTGAGCCATGCGGCCTCGGTCGTGCTCATGCCGATGACGTACGAGAAGACGGCGTCGATCGCCCGGCTCGGCTCCGGGAATCCCGCAGCGGTGAACAGGGCCGCCAGCCGCTCCGAGAAGCTCATGTAGTTCGGCCCCAGGTAGGCGAGCCCGGCCTGCCCCAGGACGAGGGTCAGCCAGGGGTGCCGTAGCGCCGTCGTGCGGAAGGATCCGGCCGCCTCGGTCACCGCCGCGCGCCAGTCGGGGCTGTCGGCCGGCGGGACGTGGATCTCGGCGGCGACCTCGTCCACCGCGAGCTCCATCAGCTCGTCCTTCGTGGCGACATGCCGGTACAGCGAGGTCGCGCCGGCGTTCAGCCGGGCGCCGAGCTTGCGCATACTGAGCGCCTCGATGCCCTCGGCGTCGAGCATGGCGATCGCCTCGCGGACGATCGCGTCCCGGCTGAGCGCGGGCTGGTCGGTGCGGCGCTGCTCGCGGGTCCAGACGGACGGGATGGGGTTCTTGTCCTTCGTCCTGCTCATCGGGGTCCTCCTGGTGAAACCTCTCCGTGCGAACAGTGTGCGCAACCAGCGTACAGAACTCAAGTATTGCGCACACTGTTCCGCGATGCGTACAGTGTGCGCATCGAAGGAACGGTGTTCGCGGGAGGGGAACGGAAATGGACGCTCGCAATCCACGCCGCTGGTGGATCCTGATCGTGCTGTGCCTGAGCACGCTGATGCTCGTCGTGGACAACATGGCACTGACGGTCGCGGTGCCCGCGCTGACCGAGGACCTCGGCGCGAGCGCCCAGGACATGCAGTGGATCCTCGACTCCTACACCCTGGTCTTCGCCGGGCTGCTGCTGACCTCGGGAAGCCTCGGGGACCGGTTCGGGCGCCGCAGGGTGATGCTGATCGGGCTGCTGCTGTTCGGGGCGGCCTCACTGGGGGCGGTGTTCTGCTCCACCCCGGGCGAGCTGATCGCGCTGCGGATCGCGATGGGCGTCGGTGGGGCGCTGATCATGCCCTCGACGCTGTCGATCCTGATCACCGTCTTCGATGAGGACGAGCGGCCCAGGGCGATGGCCGCGTGGGGCTCGGTGTCGATGCTGGGGCTGGTCGGCAGCCCCGTCCTCGGCGGGGTGCTGATCGACCACTTCGCCTGGCAGGCCATCTTCCTGATCAACGTCCCGATCGTCGGGCTCGCGCTGCTGGCCGGTGTCCTGCTGATGCCGGAGTCGAAGGCGCCGTGGCAGAAGCCGGACCCGCTGGGCGCGGTGCTGTCCGCGGTGGGCATGACGGCCCTGGTGTGGTGGATCATCGAGATTCCGCAGCACGGCGCGTTCGAAGGCCGCTCCCTGCTCGTCCTGGCCGTCGCGGTGATCGCCCTGGCCGGCTTCGTGACCTGGCAGAACGTGACCCCGTCGCCGATGGTCCCGCTGGCCCTCTTCAAGCACCGCAACTTCAGCGGCGGCTCGCTCTCCCTGGCGCTCGTCCAGATCGGCAACGCCGGTCTGCTGCTGGTACTGACCCAGTACCTCCAGTTCGTCCTCGGCTGGTCCGCGGTCGAGGCGGGCTTGGCCTTCCTGCCGCTGGCGGTGGCCGCGCTGGCCGGCAACGCGGCCGGGGCGCAGCTCGCCGTGCGGATCGGCAACCGGTTCGTCATCCTCGGCGGAATGCTGCTGATGGCCGCCTCCTTCGGGCTGCTGACCACGCTCGGCGTCGACAGCGGGTTCACGGTCCCGGCCGTGGCGCTGGGGATCCTGGGGCTGGGGGCGGGTCTGGCCATGCCGGCCGCGGTGGCCGCGCTGATGGGCACCATCCCGGAGGACAAGGCGGGCGTCGGCTCGGCCCTCAACGACACCATCCAGCAGTCCGGCACCGCCCTCGGCATCGCGATCCTCGGCTCCCTGCTCACCTCCGGCTATGCGGACGCGATGCCGGCCGGCGCCCCCGAGCAGGCCCGGGAGTCCATCGGCGGGGCCCTGGCCGTGGCCGGCGGTGACGCGGGGCTGGTGCGGGCGGCCCGGGAGGCCTTCGCCGACTCGATGTCGACGACCTTCACGATCAGCGCGGTCGGTGTCCTGGCGGCGGCGGTGGTGGCCGCGCTGGTGATGCGGGACCGCAAGTCCGGGCCCGCCCGGGTGGAGAGCGAGGAGCGCGAGCTGGTCGCCTGACCTGTCCCGGGCGCCCGAGGGCCGTCACCCCGCTGCGGGTGACGGCCTTTCGCCATGCCGGTCCCCCGTGGTTCGCTGCGCCGTCCCCCCGGGGCGGGAATGTCCTCCCGGTTTTCTCCGTTCCGGGTGGCAAGAAGTTCAACGCTCAACTAAACTGGGCGTACACGAGGAGGAACCGACATGCCTGCAGTGACCGTCGAGAACCCGTTGACGCTGCCCCGCGTGACCGCGCCTGCCGAGGCCGTGGCACGTCCCGTGCTCGCCGTCACGACCGCTCCGAGCGGTTTCGAGGGCGAGGGCTTCCCGGTGCGCCGGGCGTTCGCGGGGATCAACTACCGCCACCTCGACCCGTTCATCATGATGGACCAGATGGGCGAGGTGGAGTACGCGCCGGGCGAGCCCAAGGGCACGCCATGGCACCCGCACCGCGGCTTCGAGACCGTCACCTACATCATCGACGGCATCTTCGACCACCAGGACAGCCAGGGCGGTGGCGGCACCATCACCAACGGCGACACCCAGTGGATGACCGCGGGCTCGGGCCTGCTTCACATCGAGGCCCCACCCGAGCACCTCGTCGTCTCCGGCGGGCTTTTCCACGGCCTCCAGCTGTGGGTGAACCTCCCGGCCAAGGACAAGATGATGGCCCCGCGCTACCAGGACATCCGCGGCGGCTCGGTCCAGCTGCTCACCACCCCCGACGGCGGCGCGCTGCTGCGGGTCATCGCCGGTGAGCTGGACGGGCACGCGGGCCCCGGCATCACCCACACCCCGATCACGATGGTCCACGCGACCGTCGCCCCGGGTGCGGAGCTCACGCTGCCGTGGCGCGAGGACTTCAACGGGCTGGCCTACGTCCTGGCCGGCCGCGGCAGCGTCGGCCCCGGCCGCCGCCCGGTCCACATGGGCCAGACGGCCGTCTTCGGCGCGGGCTCCTCGCTGACCGTCCGCGCCGACGAGAAGCAGGACTCCAACACCCCCGACCTGGAGGTCGTCCTGCTCGGCGGACAGCCGATCCGCGAGCCCATGGCCCACTACGGCCCGTTCGTCATGAACACCAAGGACGAGCTCATGCAGGCCTTCGAGGACTTCCAGAAGGGCCGCCTGGGCACGGTGCCGGCGGTGCACGGAATGACCGCGGGCGGCCCGCAGGACTGACGCGGGCACCGGGGCGGCTGACGCCCCGTCACCCTGGCGGGCCTCCCTGACGGGACGGCCCGCCGGGCGCGTGATCGGGTGGAGGGGTGCAGGACACCCAGCAGGCCCCGCTCCTCCGGCCCCGCCCGGCGCCTCGCCGCCCGGTGGGCGCTGCTCCTGCTCGCCGCCGGGGTCTTCTACGTCGGGGTCCGGCTGGTCGTGGAGTTCCGGACGGCCGTGGTGCCCGTGCTGCTCGCACTGCTGGGCACGGCCTTGCTCGGGCCGGCCTTCGGGGCCGTGCAGGAGCTGCGCATCCGGTACGGCGACCAGGAGCCGTCGCAGCCCGGGCCGTCGTCGTAGCAGTCGCGACGGCTACGAGGTCCGGGACCCGTCGCCCGAGCCGTTCACGGACTCGTAGAGCTCGAACCAGATGCTCTTGCCCTCGCCGCGTGGCTCCACCCCCCAGGCGTGCGCGAGCAGTTCGATCAGGACCAGGCCGCGGCCGGAGGACGCCAGCTCTCCGGGTCTGCGCTTGTGCGGCAGGTCGTCGCCGCCGTCCGTGACCTCGATCCGCAGCCGCCGTCCGCCCACCTCGCCGGTCATCTCGGCGACCAGCAGCGCGTCGGAGTCGGTGTGCACGAGGACGTTCGTGAGCATCTCGGACAGCAGCAGCACCGCCGAGTCGACCTGGTCGGGCGAGGCCCAGTCGTGCAGCAGCTCGCGCAGCTGCTGCCGGGCGGCCGCGACCCGCTCGGGCTCGGCCTGCGCGACGGTCAGCACCGAGCGCCGCGCCGGTGGCCGTACGGTCATCGCGTCGCCGCAGCCGCAGCCGCCGCCCTCCCGGCTCAGCAGCAGCATCGCGATGTCGTCCTCGCGGCGGTCCGCCAGGGGGCCGGTGGTGTGGTGCGAGGACGGCCCGTGCACGGCCTGCACCAGGGTGTCGGCGAGTTCCTCCAGATCGCCCTTGTGGTCCTCCAGGATCACGCGCAGCCGCCGCCAGCCGCTGTCCAGGTCGTGACCGCCGGTCTCCAGCAGGCCGTCCGTGCAGATCAGCATGGTCTCGCCGGGTTCCAGCGTGAGCCGGGTCGTGGGGTAGTCGGCGTCCGGGTCGATGCCCAGGGGCAGACCGCCCGATGTCGGCCGCGTCAGCACCGTGCCGTCGGCCATCCGGATCGCCGGGTCCGGATGTCCGGCACGGGCGATGTCCAGCACCCCCGTCGCCGGGTCGACCTCGACGTAGACGCAGGTCGCGAAGCGCGGGTCGGCCGGGTCCTCGTCGCTGATGCCGTGCAGGAAGCGGGAGGCACGGGAGAGGACGGCGTCGGGGCGGTGGCCCTCGGAGGCATAGGCCCGCAGGGCGATGCGGAGCTGGCCCATCAGACCCGCCGCCCGTACGTCATGGCCCTGGACGTCACCGATGACCAGCGCGAACCGCCCGCTGGGCAGCGGGATCACGTCGTACCAGTCGCCGCCGACCTGGAGCCCGCCGCCGGTGGGGACGTAGCGGGCCGCGACGCTCATGCCAGGGATGCGCTGCGGCCCGAGCCTCGGCAGCATCGTGCGCTGGAGCCCGTCGGTCAGGGCCCGCTCGCTCTCGGCCACGCCCGCCCGGGTCAGGGCCTGCGCCAGCATCCGTGCCACCGTCGCCAGCACGGACCGCTCGTCCGGGGTGAACGCGACCGGGTAGGTGAACGCCGCCATCCACGCGCCCATCGTCCGCCCGGCCACGGTCAGCGGCAGGAACGCCCAGGAACGGCGGCCGAAGCGCTCGGCGAGCGGCCAGGTCAGCGGATAGCGGGCCTTGTAGTGCTCGGCGGAGGACAGGTACACGGCCCGGCCGGTCCGCACCACCTCGGCGGCCGGGTAGTCCGTGTCCAGCGGCATGTCCGAGAAGGGGCTCTCGGTGCCCCGCTGCTGCCCGTGGTGGCCGATGATCGTCAGGCGGTCGCCCGAGACGCCGAACACCGCCAGCCCGTCCGGCGAGAACCCGGGCATCGACAGGTTCGCCGTGACCCGCAGGACCTCCTGGGTGGAGCGCGCCTCGGCCAGGGCCCGGCCCGCGTCCAGCAGGAACGCCTCCCGCGAGCGCCGCCAGTCCCCGGTGACCGCGCTGCGCCCGGCCGGGGTGCCCGGCGCAGGCTCGGTGACCTCCTGGAGGGTGCCGATCAGCCGGTACGCCTTGCGGGCCCGGTCGAAGGACGGCTTGGAGCGGCTGCGGACGACCCGGACGACCCGGCCCTGCTCGTCCATGATCCGGATCCGGACCTCGGCGAGGGTGCCCTCGGCCACGGCCAGTTGGATCACGCCGGTGATCTCGTTCCAGTCGACCGGGTGCAGCCGGGCCCGGGCCTGGGCCTCCGTGAGGCTGACCTGCTCGGCGGGCAGCCCGAGCAACCGGGCTGCCTCGGCATCGACCGTGACCAGTCCGGTGGCGGTGTCCCAGTGCCACAGGCCGGTCGCGAGGGCGGCGAGAGCCTCCCCCACGGCGGGCAGAGGCTCGCCAGTGCGCATTGCCCTACTTTAAGAAGACGCGCTCGAACGCTGCCACCGATAGCGGACATGTGCCCGAACGACGGCGCGAGCGTAGCTCGATCAACAGCTGCCGTGTGCTCGATCGATAACTGAGGAGAGCCGATCTTCGCGTGCCCGGTACGCTGGGGAGGCGTTTCACGTGAAACACAGACCCCGATCAGCGAAGACTGGATGAACGACGATGCATCGGTACAGGTCCCACACCTGCGGCGAGCTCCGCTCCTCTGACGTCGGCAGCGACGTCCGGCTGAGTGGCTGGCTGCACAATCGGCGCGACCTGGGCGGCATCCTCTTCATCGATCTGCGCGATCACTACGGCATCACGCAGCTGGTGGCCCGTCCCGGCACGCCGGCCTACGAGGCCCTCGACAAGCTGTCCAAGGAGTCGACGGTCCGCGTCGACGGCAAGGTCGTCTCCCGGGGCACCGAGAACATCAACCCCGAGCTGCCCACCGGTGAGGTCGAGGTCGAGGTCGGCGAGGTCGAGCTGCTGGGCGCGGCCGCCCCGCTGCCGTTCACGATCAACACCGAGGACGGGGTGAACGAGGAGCGGCGCCTGGAGTACCGCTTCCTGGACCTGCGCCGCGAGCGCATGCACAAGAACATCCTGTTGCGCACCTCGGTCATCTCGGCGATCCGCCACAAGATGACGGCCCTGGGCTTCAACGAGATGGCGACGCCGATCCTGTCCGCGACCTCCCCCGAGGGCGCCCGCGACTTCGTCGTCCCCTCCCGCCTGAACCCGGGCAAGTTCTACGCCCTGCCCCAGGCGCCCCAGCAGTTCAAGCAGCTGCTGATGATCTCCGGCTTCGACCGCTACTTCCAGATCGCGCCCTGCTTCCGTGACGAGGACGCGCGCGCCGACCGCTCGCCGGGCGAGTTCTACCAGCTCGACATCGAGATGAGCTTCGTCGAGCAGGAGGACGTCTTCCAGCCCGTCGAGAAGCTCATGACGGAGCTGTTCGAGGAGTTCGGCGGCGGCCGCCACGTCACCTCGCCGTTCCCGCGGATCCCGTTCCGCGAGGCGATGCTGAAGTACGGCTCCGACAAGCCCGACCTGCGCGCCCAGCTCGAACTCGTCGACATCACCGACATCTTCGAGGGCTCGGAGTTCAAGGCGTTCGCCGGCAAGCACGTCCGTGCCCTGCCGGTGCCGGACGTCTCCGGCCAGCCCCGCAAGTTCTTCGACCAGCTCGGCGACTACGCCGTCTCGCAGGGCGCCAAGGGCCTGGCCTGGGTCCGTGTCGCCGAGGACGGCTCCCTGACCGGCCCGATCGCGAAGTTCCTCACCGAGGAGAACGTCGCCGAGCTGACCAAGCGCCTGTCGCTGGCGGCCGGCCACGCGGTCTTCTTCGGCGCGGGCGAGTTCGACGAGGTCTCGAAGATCATGGGCGCGGTGCGGGTCGAGGCCGCCAAGCGTGCCGGGCACTTCGAGGAGGGCGTCTTCCGGTTCTGCTGGATCGTCGACTTCCCGATGTACGAGAAGGACGAGGAGACCGGCGCGATCGACTTCTCGCACAACCCGTTCTCCATGCCGCAGGGCGGCCTGGAGGCCCTGGAGACCCAGGACCCGCTGGACATCCTCGGCTGGCAGTACGACATCGTCTGCAACGGCGTCGAGCTGTCCTCCGGCGCGATCCGGAACCACGAGCCGGAGATCATGCTCAAGGCCTTCGAGATCGCCGGGTACGACCGCGAGACCGTCGAGGAGAAGTTCGCCGGCATGCTGCGCGCCTTCCGCTTCGGCGCCCCGCCGCACGGCGGCATCGCCCCGGGCGTCGACCGCATCGTCATGCTGCTCGCCGACGAGCCCAACATCCGCGAGACCATCGCCTTCCCGCTCAACGGCAACGCCCAGGACCTGATGATGGGCGCGCCGACGGAGCTGGAGGAAGCGCGGCTGAAGGAGCTGCACTTGTCGGTGCGCAAGCCGCAGCCGAAGTAGGCGATCTCCCGTGAGTGGCCCGGAACCGTCGCCGGTTCCGGGCCATTCTCGCGTCCAGGGCGCTTACCCAGCTCGCACCCGGGCTCCTGACAGTCGCGCTCCCTGGCTTCCCTTTCCATGACGGGACACGAGAAGGCCCAAGGACCTCAGCACCAACGGGATCTGACACGCCGCAAGGTCATCGTCGCGGGCACCGGTGCGGTGGTGGCGGCGGGTGTCGGCGGTACGTTCGCGGCGGGCGCGTTCGCCGGCGAGGAGACGCCGGCCGCCGGAGCGAAGACGGCCGGGACGCTGGACCGACGCGGGCTGCGAGGGCGGGCGTCGTCGCGATGCTCGCCATGGGCGCCGGTCCCGAGGCGACGCAGGACAGGCACGGGCGGGGGCTGACGCGGACATGTGAGGCGGACGTGTGCGGGAAGAACCCGACCGTCCGCCTCATGTTCACATGCATGGACTTCTGCTCAACCCGTTGACCCGGAACTTGTGCCTCCATAAGGTCCCTTCGAGAACGCGTACGTGATTGCTGTTCACGTATGTGCACATCAAAGGGAGACAACGATGTCAGAAGCCGCGATACCGGAGGCCGAGCAGCGTGCGGTAAGCAAGTTCCTGCGCCGCATGCTGCCGATCCTGGTCCTGATGCTGCTGGTCAACCAGATGGACCGGACGAACGTGGGCTTCGTCCAGGACGAACTGCGGGCCGACGTCGGAGTCAGCGCCACGGCCTACGGGCTCGGCGCGGGCCTGTTCTTCATCGGCTACGCGCTGTTCGAAGTCCCGAGCAACATGTGGCTGGAGCGGTTCGGCGCCCGGGTCTGGCTGACCCGCATCATGATCACCTGGGGTGCGGTGATCGTGGCGATGTGCTTCATCCACAACGTGTGGATGTTCTACGGGCTGCGGTTCCTGCTCGGTGTCGCGGAGGCCGGTTTCTTCCCCGGCGTGCTGCTGTACTTCACCCAGTGGCTGCCGGACTCCAGCCGCGGCCGGGCAAGCGCGATCTTCCTGGGCGGCTCGGCGACGGCGTACATCGTGACGGGCCCGATCACGGGCGCGCTGCTGGAGCTGCACGGCGCGGGTGGCATCGCCGGCTGGCGCTGGATGTTCGCCCTGGAGGGCGCCTTCTCCATCCTGGTCGGTTTCATCGCCGGGTTCTTCCTGGTCTCCCGCATCCAGGACGCGAAGTGGCTCACGCCGGAGGAGAAGGACGCGCTGAGCGAGGCGGTGGCGCGGGACAAGCAGGCGCGGGACCGGGCGCCGTCGGTGTCCCGTATGAAGCTGATCCTCCACCCCCAGGTGGCGGTCCTGACCGCGGTCTTCTTCGCGATGGCGCTCACCGGCTACGCGATCACGTTCTGGCTGCCGAGCCTGGTGGAGGAGATCGGCGGGCTGTCGCCGTTCCAGATCGGCCTGCTGTCGGCGATCCCCTGGATCTGTGCGGTGATCGCGATGTACACGATGAGCCACTTCACGGACCGGGCCCCGGACCGCCGCCCCTACCTGGCGATCGCCCTGGTCCTGTCCGCCACCGGCACGTTCCTGGCCACGCTCGGCTCCCCCTGGTTCGGCCTGGCCGCCCTGACCCTGGCCGCGGTCGGCGGCAAGTGCGCGGCCACCCTGTTCTGGCCGATGGCCCAGTCGGGCCTCGACCTGAAGATCGCGGCACCTGGTCTGGCGCTGGTCAACTCCCTGGGAAATCTGGGCGGGTTCGTCTCCCCCACGCTCTTCGGCTACCTGGAGGACACGACGGGGAGCACGAACGGGGGCCTGTACACGCTGTCGGCGGCGTCGGTTCTGGCGGTGCTGGGCGTGGCGTTCGTACGGCACACCAACAAGGGGGAGCGGACTGGGCCCGGCGGTGCGGTGACGGTGGCGGGGGAGCCGGTCGCGGGGGAGGCGCGCTGACCTGAGCCGGCCCGACCCAGGCCTTGGGCCCGCTCCTTGGATGGGGCGGGCCCCGGGCCTTCGGATGGTGCCGGTCACTCCTCGACGAACAGGTCCTCGGCGGTGGTGGCCGTCAGGGAGCGGTCGAACCAGAGGGTGAGGGTGTCGAGGTCGGTGCAGGAGGTGATGCGGTCGCGGATGTCTTGGGACAGGCCGATCCCCCGCTTCTCCAGCACGCTCAGGATGGACTCGACCTTGCCCTCGACGATGCCTTCGGCTTTACCCTCCAGGTACGTCTCCTCGAAGAGGGTTCCCCTGCCCGGGAAGTATGTGGCGACCATCTTCTCCAGCTCTCTCCATGTCTCCCGGACCGGAGTGTTCTCCAGTCCGACTTCGAGCCACTCGCACCAGTACTTCGCTGTGGCCTTGTCGAACGACCGCATCCCGTGGGCCAGCAATTCCAGTATGGCGGCGGCGTTCGCGCTTTCGCTATGGACGATGGCCGAGAAGGTGGCCAGCGCCGGGTGCCGGGCTACGACGGACTCGTCGGTGATTTCCGGAACATTGTCGGGGCCCAGCACGAAGGGACGGGTCATCTGCGTCGTCCAGGTCCGGACGCGGCACTCGAAGGGCCCCGCCGCCCAGGACGCGGTTCGCCGGTTCTTGCAGACAGCGACGAGCAGCACGGGCATGCCGTACTTGGCGTGCAGATGCGCCACGTAATAGGCCCAACTGACCTCCTTGCCCGGGGCCCGATCGGTCTGGGCCTCGACGGCGATGAGGAAGCCGTCGCCTTCGGACGGCTCGACCCTGAGCACCGTGTCCACCCGGCGCTCCAGCGGCTTGACCTCGGTGGCGTCGGGCGTCAGGGCCTCGATGGTTGCCTTCACCGGCGGTGGCAGGCCCAGCGCCTGGAAGACGGGAGTGAGAACCTCCGGATGGTCCTGGAAGATCCGGTGCGAGGTCTCATGGGTTGATGTGACCATGTGCGCAAGCTAGATCCACCGGAGGCGGGCGCATCGGGTGAACGAGGTGCGTTCACTCTTTCGGGAGCGGCAAAAACGTTCTCCTTGTGTGTTCGACGGCCAGTGGAGAAGGTGACCGAGAACGGGGGCGTGTGGACGAGCGTGAGGATGAGCTTCTGGCCGATGAGCTTGCTGCTCTGGCTTCCGTTGCCGGGGGTTGGGGTGGCTTGACTCGCTTCGTGGCCAAGCTCATGAGGAAGAACGTGCACGAGATCGACCTGGATGTCGCCTTGCCGTTCGAAGACACCGTCGAGCGCGTTGCCCATGTGCTCGGGCGAGCAGGGCGAAGGGTCCACCTTCTGTCCGAACCCCGTACTGAGCAACGGATGATCCGTGTCGTAGCCGGTGGTGGTGTCGGCGGTATGAACCCTGTCGTGGTCACCGCACTGGTGACGAAGGGCGGGGCCTCCGACTCGCAGGTCAGGCTTCGTGCTGCCGCCAAAGAGGGTTTGATCAGGCAGCGGGCGGGTGAGCAGACCGCTATCCGTCTTGCGGCGTTGCTGGACTCTTAGAAGCCACCTCGTCGCCTCAGCCGTTCGCCGGGTCATGACGTGCCTGGTCGGATGATGGTGTGGACGAACCAATCCAGTGGTCCGGCCGGCGGATTCTGCACAGTGGTGCTGTTGAGCAGGGGGTGTCCATGGGACACGGTCCGGCATCCCTCCACGAGGGCCCCGGAGCCCCTCTTCGAGGTGCCGGGGTCACGGTGGTGCACTGGTGGGGCTGAGCCGGTCAGCGGGGCATTCGCCGGCCCAGCTCCCGTGCCTTCTCGCGCAGTCCTGCGGCCCAGGCCCCACCGTCCGCCGGGGCGGACATCCCTGTAAGGGCTGAGACCTGCACGTCTTCGAGTGGGCCGTCCGGGACGGCGCCGAGTTGTGCCCAGTGCACCTCGATGCCGGCGCGCTCCGCGAGGACCAGCATGGTGGCGGTGAAGCCGTCGGAGAGGGCCAGAACGATGGCATGGCTCGTTCTTCGGTGGGCCGCCAGCAGGGCGTTGACGAAGGTTTCGAAGGTGCCCAGGTCGATCTGGCACTCGTCGTTCTCCATCGGGCCAATACCCGATGAGAGTTCCAGCTCCTCCTCGAAGACCGACACCTGCCGTCGGAACAGGCGGGAAGCCGCGTTGGAGGGGTTCCACAGGGTCTCGCCGCCCAGGTCGAAGCACTCACTCACCGCGGCCCCCTTCCGTCGTCATGGTCAGCGCGCCACGAACTGGGTCAGGATCGCCTGGACCTCGTAGATGTCGACACCCTTGGTGAAGGTCTTCTCGATGGGGGTCGGGGTGCCGGAGATCCAGATCTTCAGTTCGGCGTCGAGGTCGAAGGTGCCGGCCGTCTCCACCGCGAAGTGGGTGATGCTGCGGTACGGGACCGAGTGGTACTCGACCTTCTTGCCGGTGATGCCCTGCTTGTCGATCAGGATCAGGCGGCGGTCGGTGAAGAGGATCGTGTCGCGGATCAGCAGGAACGCGGCGTGGACCTGCTCACCGTGGCCGAGGAGACGGGCGTAGTCCTGCTGGGCCGACTGCGGGTTCACCGTGTGTGCGTTGCCGAAGAGTGCCATGTGTTCCCCCTGGACGAGTCGGAGCGGCCTTCGTGGCCGTCCTGAGGGGATCCTCGCAAAACGCGGGGCCCGGGAGAAGGTTCTCGTTCTCCCGGGCCCCGTGCTGTAGCGAGCGCGTTACGCCCGTTACGCGGCCGGTT
Source organism: Streptomyces qaidamensis (assembly GCF_001611795.1). NCBI lineage: Bacteria > Bacillati > Actinomycetota > Actinomycetes > Kitasatosporales > Streptomycetaceae > Streptomyces > Streptomyces qaidamensis. Next base: position 4,705,328 of record NZ_CP015098.1, read on the forward strand.
CGCCGCCGAAGCGCTCCTTGTACGACTCCAGGTCCTCGTCCGTGAGCTTGGCGAACAGGACCGGGGGGATCGTGAAGGGCGTGCCGGCCGGGACGGCGGTGAGGGACCGGGCCTCGTCCGCGGTGACCCAGAGCGCGGTGTCGTCCTTCAGGGAGAACGCCTCGCGCATCTTCTTCGCCGACGTCGGGATGAACGGCTCGGAGACCACGGCGTAGAGGTGGATCAGGTTCATCGCCGTCCGCAGGGTGAGCGCGGCGCCCTCGGGGTTGGTCTTGATCTCCAGCCAGGGGGCCTTCTCCTCCAGGTAGGAGTTGCCCGCCGACCACAGGGCGCGCAGCGCGGCCGCCGCCTTGCGGAACTGGATGGCCTCCATCTGGGACTCGTACTCCGCGAGCAGACGGGCGATCTCCTCGCCCAGCTTCGCCTCCGCCTCGCCGGGCTCGGCGCCGGCCGGGACCTCTTCGCCGAAGCGCTTCCTGGAGAACGACAGGACGCGGTTGACGAAGTTGCCGAGGGTGTCGGCCAGGTCCTTGTTCACCGTGGCGGTGAAGTGCTCCCAGGTGAAGGACGAGTCGTCCGACTCCGGGGCGTTCGCCATCATGAAGTAGCGCCAGTAGTCGGCCGGCAGGATGTCGAGGGCGTCGTGCGTGAAGACGCCCCGGCGCTGGGACGTGGAGAACTTGCCGCCGTAGTAGTTCAGCCAGTTGAAGGCCTTGATGACGTCGACCTTCTTCCACGGGGCGCGGGTGCCCAGCAGGGTCGCCGGGAACATCACGCTGTGGAAGGGGACGTTGTCCTTGCCCATGAACTGCGTGTAGTGGACGTTCGCGTCCGACTTCCACCACCAGGAGCGCCAGTCGCGGTTGGCCGGGTCCTGGTCCGCCCACTCCTTCGTCGCGCCGATGTACTCGATCGGGGCGTCGAACCAGACGTAGAAGACCTTGCCCTCGGCGGCGAGGTCCGGCCAGGTGTCGGCGGGAACGGGCACACCCCAGTCCAGGTCGCGGGTGATCGCCCGGTCGTGCAGGCCCTCCGTGAGCCACTTGCGGGCGATGGAGGAGGCGAGCACGGGCCAGTTGTCGGCGCGCTCGTCGACCCACGCCTCCACCTCGCCGGCCAGCGCCGACTGGAGGAGGAACAGGTGCTTGGTCTCGCGGATTTCCAGGTCGCTGCTGCCGCTGATCGCGGAGCGGGCGTCGATCAGGTCCGTCGGGTCCAGGACGCGCGTGCAGTTCTCGCACTGGTCGCCGCGGGCCTTGTCGTAGCCGCAGTGCGGACAGGTGCCGATGATGTAGCGGTCGGGCAGGAAGCGGCCGTCGGCGTTCGAGTACACCTGGCGGATCGCGCGCTCCTCGATGAAGCCGTTCGCCTTCAGCTCGCGGGCGATCTCCTGCGTGATCTCGTGGTTCTGCGGGGAGGAGCTGCGGCCGAAGTAGTCGAAGGCCAGGCTGAAGCCGTCGTAGATCGCCTTCTGCTGGTGGTGCGCCTCCGTGCAGAACGCGTCCACGGGTACGCCCTGCTCCTTGGCGGCGAGTTCCGCGGGGGTGCCGTGCTCGTCCGTCGCGCAGATGTAGAGGACCTCGTGGCCCCGCTGGCGGAGGTACCGGGAGTAGACATCGGCCGGGAGCATGGACCCCACCATGTTGCCCAGGTGCTTGATCCCGTTGATGTACGGAAGGGCGCTGGTGATGAGGTGTCGAGCCATCGCGGGCTGCTCCCAAGTCGCTACACGGGGTGACGATCTCGTGGTCTCGGTCGTCTACGAACCTTGAAATCGTAGCCGACACGGGCACGCCGCCCGCCTCCCCTTTTACGGGGTGGGAAGCGGGCGGCGTGGTGAGCAGTGGGTGGCTACGGGCGCCAGTTCGCCAGTACGCCCTCGTAGAGCTCCTTGTCCGTGAGCTCGCGGGGGGTTTCGCCGGCGAGGAAGTGGGACGTGTTCGGGGTCTTGAGCTTGCGGAGGTAGTCGAAGGCCTTGTTCTCCGGATCTCCGAAGGCGACGAAGGAGAAGAAGACGGCCGGGTGGGTCTTGGCGGCGTCGGTGAGGGCCTGGGTGGCGGGAGTCTTCGCGTCCGGGGCGCCGTCGGTCTGGAAGACCACCAGGGCGGGAGTGCCGGCGGCTTCCGTCCTGTCGTGCTGGGCGAGGACCGCTTCCACCGCCGCGTGGTAGCTGGTGCGGCCCATGCGGCCGAGGCTCGCGTGCAGGTCGTCGATCTTGTTCTCGTGGTCGGTGAGGGTGATCTCGCCGGTGCCGTCGAGTTCGGTGGAGAAGAACACGACCGGGACGGTTGCCTCGGGGTCGAGGTGGGCCGCGAGGGCGAGGGTCTGCTCGGCGAGGGCCTGGGCGGAGCCGTCCTTGTAGTACGGACGCATGGAGGCGGAGCGGTCGAGGACGAGGTAGACCTTGGCGCGGGTGCCGGTGAGGTTGTTTCGGTCGAGGGTGGTTGTGGCGGCCTTGTAGGCGGTGGTGAGGCCGGGGGCGAGGGTCTTTACGCGGGTGAGGGGGAGGGCGGGGTCGTCGGCCTCGGCCTCGGCTTCGCCTTCGGCCGTCTTGTTGTTCCCACCCGCACCACCCGTGCTGCTTTCGTCGCCGGGTGCGGGTGGCCCCTGAGGGGCCGGGGCGCCGTCGGCGGCCGCGGGCTCGGGTGCGGCTTCGGCCTCGGCCTTCGGCTTGGCCTTGGTCTTCCGTGTGGTCTTGGGCTCGGCCTTGGGCTCGGCCTTGGCCTCCTGAGCGGCCTCGGCCTTCGGCTCGGCTGCCTGTGTGGCCTTGGCCTTGGCCTTCGGCTCGGCCTCGGTCACGGTCTCGGTTTCGGCCTTGGTCTGGGTCCCGGTCCCGGTCCCGGCTTCAGCCTTCGGCTTCGCCTCGGCGGGCGCCTCTTCGGCGGGTGCCGCGGCGGCCTCGGCCTCAGGGGCCGTCTCGGGCTGTGTCTCCGCCTTGGCCCCGGCCTTCGGCGTGGTCTTTCGCTTCGCCTCGGGCTCGGCCTGCGGCTTTGCGTCGGCCTTGGGCTCGGCTGCGGCCGTCGTCTCGGGCGCGAGCGGGGCCTGGGCCTCGGGCTTCGGTTCGGGCGTCGCCTCGGCTGCCGGCTTCGAGTCCGTCGCCGTCGCCGGGGCAGGGGCCTCTGCCGCTGCCGGTTCCGCTGCCTCCGGCTCGGGCTCGGCCTCCGGCTTCGTGTCCGCTTCCGCAGGTGCGTCGGCCTTGGCCGCAGCCTTCGCGTCCGCTTCCGTCTTGTCCGCGTCAGGCTGTGCGCCGGCCTCGGCTGCTGCCTTCGTGTCCGTCGTCGCCGCGGGCTTCGGCTGAGCCTCGTCCGCCGGGTTGTCCTCGGGCTTCTCCGAGGTCGTCGACTCCGGCTCCTCCGTCGTCGTAGCGGCCGGGGAGGACGTCTCCGCCTCCACCGTCTCCTCCACCGGCGTCGGCTCCTCCACCGGCGTCGGCTCCGTCGAAGCCGCTTCGGCCTTGGCTTCGGCTTTGGCCTTGGCTTCGGTCCCGGCCTCCGCCTCCGCCTCCGTCGTCTCCTCCGTAGCGCCCGACTCCGTCTCGGCCGGATCCTGCGAGGCTCCGGGCTTCTCGACAGCCGTCGGCCTCACGGCACCCGCCGTCTCCTCCGTGGCGCCCGGCCCCGCCTTCTCGGCCGGCTCCTGCGCGGACCCCCGTCCCTCAGCACTCGCCTGTTCCCCCTCCGCCGATCGCGTCGGCCTCGGGACCGCCACGTTGTCGAAGGCCGCCGACACCAGATCGTGTTCGTCGGAGTCGGAGGACGACGTGCGGGGCTCGGGGACGCCGGCCTTCGGCGTGGGGTTCGGTTCCGGGGAGGGGGACGGGACCTTCGGGTCCGAGGAGGGGGTCGCTGCCGGGGTCCGGTCGGCAGGTGCGAGCGTTGCGTCGGCGGTCTGCGCCTCGGTCCCGCTGGTCTCACCGGCGGTCGTCGTCCGCGCCGCACCCTCCGCCTCGGCGGTCCGTGACTTGCGGGACCGACCGAACGCGTTCCGCAACCGAGTGAGAATGCCCATGTGCGCGCAACCCTTCGCGTGAGTTGAAGCCGTCAATCCCTGGCCAGGACGGACACGTAAGGTTAGCGGCCCTCCTGTGTGATCTTGGGCAGGGTCTGTTGTGCCAGGTCCACCCTGTCAAGGAGACATCCGGCCGGGGCAGGTGTCGCCGGGCTGAATCGCCGCAACCCCCGTACAGCGGCCGGGGGTTCACCCGTTGTTCACCAGGGCGCCCGGCTCTCGCGCATATGTGCCCCTACCGTCACGCTGACACCAAGGGCATCCAAGGAGAGAGCAAAGTGCGCAAGCTGCTGCCGTTGATCGGAACGCCGTCCGGTTCGCACCCCGGCGGCCGGTCCGCCATGACCTGTCGTTTCCGGTGTGGTGACGCCTGCTTCCACGAGGTGCCCAACACCAGCTCCAACGAGTACGTCGGCGATGTGATCGCCGGTGCGATCGGCCGCCGGTCGATGATGCGGGCCGCGGCCGTGGTGACCGTGGCCGCCGCGGGAGCGGGTGCCGCCAGTATCGCGCAGGCTCCGCGGGCCGCCGCCGCCCCGGCCGCCGGCGCCCCGTCCGCCGCTGCCGCCTCCGAGGCCGCCCGGCGTAAACACAAGGGTGCGCGCGGGCTGCGCTTCGCGCCCGTCGAGCCGAACACCGCCGACGCGGTGACCGTGCCGGAGGGGTACCGGCAGAACGTCGTGATCCGCTGGGGCGAGCCCATCCTGCGCGGTGCGCCCGCCTTCGACCCGGAGAAGCAGACCGCGAAGGCGCAGGCCGGGCAGTTCGGGTACAACTGCGACTTCCTCGCCCTGCTGCCGTTGCCCGGGGAGCGCAACCGGCAGCTGCTCGTCGCCAACCACGAGTACACCGACGAGATCCTGATGTTCCGTGGTTACGACGCCGCCAACCCGACCCGCGAGCAGGCCGAGATCGCCTGGGCGGCGCACGGGCTGTCCGCCGTCGTGGTGGAAGGGGACCGCAAGAGCGGCAAGCTCACCGCCGTCTCCCGGCACGAGCTGAACCGGCGCGTCACCGCCACCACCGAGTTCCGGCTCACCGGGCCCGTCGCCGGGTCCGACCTCGTGAAGACCTCCGCCGACCCGACCGGCACCAAGGTGCTCGGCACCCTCAACAACTGCTCCGGCGGTGTCACCCCCTGGGGCACGACCCTGCACGGCGAGGAGAACTTCAACCAGTACTTCGCCAACAGCAGCCGGGCGACCGACAAGCGGTACGGGATCGGGACCGGGGCGACCGAGCGCAAGTGGGAGCGCTTCGACAAGCGGTTCGACGTCGCCCGGGAGCCGAACGAGGTACACCGGTTCGGGTACGTCGTGGAGTTCGATCCGTACGACCCCACCTCCACGCCCCGCAAGCACACCGCTCTCGGGCGGTTCAAGCACGAGGCCGCGACCGTGCGGCTCACGCACGACGGCCGTCCGGTCGTGTACTCCGGTGACGACGAGCGTTTCGACTACTTCTACAAGTTCGTCGGCAGCAAGCGGATGAAGCATGGCAGCAGCAGGTCCGTGCGCGAGCACAACCTCTCCCTCCTCGACGAGGGCACGCTGTACGTCGCCAAGCTCACCGGTGACTCCCCCGCCATCGAGATCGACGGCACGGGCAAGCTGCCGAAGGACGGCGAGTTCGACGGGAGCGGCGAGTGGATTCCGCTGGCCACCGCCACGGCGAAGGGCGCCGTCTCGCACGTGGACGGGATGAGCGCCGAGGAGGTGTTCGTCTTCACGCGGCTCGCCGGCGACAAGGTGGGCGCGACCAAGATGGACCGGCCCGAGGACATCGAGCCGAACCCGGTGACCGGCAAGGTGTACGTCGCCCTCACCAACAACAGCAACCGGGGCGTCGGCTCCAACGCCAAGGCGGACGAGGCCAACCCGCGCAACGCCAACAAGCACGGGCACGTGCTGGAGCTCACCGAGCGGTGGAACCGGCCCGAGAGCACCCGGTTCGCCTGGTCGCTGTTCCTGGTCGCCGGTGACCCGGACGACCCGGCGACCTACTTCGCCGGGTTCCCCAAGGACGCCGTCAGCCAGATCTCCTGCCCGGACAACGTGGCCTTCGACCCCTACGGCAACCTGTGGATCTCCACCGACGGCGCCCAGCTCGGCTCGCACGACGGCCTGTTCGGTGTGGCGACCCGGGGTGAGCGGCGCGGTGAGCTCAAGCAGTTCCTGACCGTGCCGAAGGGCGCCGAGACCTGCGGCCCGATCATCCAGGACCGGCGTGTCCTGGTCGCCGTGCAGCACCCGGGCGAGATCGACGGCGCGTCCGTGGAGAAGCCCGCCAGCACCTGGCCCGACGGGCCCGGGACCTACGTCCGTCCGGCCGTCGTGGCCGTGTGGCGTGCCGACGGGTGCGACATCGGCGTCTGAGCCGTCCGGCGAAAGCGACCCGGCGCGGCAGCCGTCCGGCGGCAGTGGTTCGTCTGCAGCCGTCCGACGGCAAGCGGTTCAGGGGAGGGCCGGGCTAGGGGGTCTGAGAGGGCCCCCGGGCACCGGCCGTTCCCGCTCCTGCCGCTCCCGGTACGCCGGTGCCTGCCGCGCCACCTCCCCGTACGCCTCCTCCAGTGCGGGGCGGCCGTATCCGTGCCCGCGCACCGAGCCCTGGTCAGCGGCTCTCGTGGAGCGTGAGGTCCGTGACGACCGCCCGGTGGTCGGTGTCGGCCAGGTCCAGGATGCGGGTGCGGCTCGCGCCGAAGTCCTCCGACACCAGGACGTGGTCGATCTGCACGCCGAGCGTGGGTGCCGTCTGGGCCGGCCAGGTGGCCGTGCGGTCGGCTCCGTCCAGCCGGGAGGCGTCGCGCAGGCCCGTGTCGAGGATGCGGCGGAAGGCCGCGTGGTCCTGGGAGGCGTTGAAGTCTCCGGCCAGGACGAGGGGGATGTCCGGGTCGGCGGTGGCCGCCTCGCGCAGGGCGGCGAGTTCCCGCTGCCAGAGGTCCACCTGCCCGGGCAGCGGCGGCATCGGGTGGGCGAGTTGAAGCCGTACGGCGTGCCCGTCCACGTCGGCGACCGCCCCGGGCATGCCCATCGTGCCGGATACGCCCTCGGTGGGCCGGAGCGGGAAGCGGCTGAGGATGACGGAGCCCTCGGAGCCGCCGCCCTCCACGGCCCGGCGGTGCGGGTAGTCCGCCGAGAGGTCCCGCTTCAGCAGCGCGTCACACTCGTAGTCGCATTCCTCCACGAAGACCACGTCCGGTTTCTCGCGGCGGACGGCGGTGACGAGGGAGGCGGTGCCCTGGCCGAACTCGACATTGGAGGTCAGCACGCGCAGGTCGGCGACCGGGCGGCCCACGGGGTCGCCGACCTTGCCGTACGGCTCGATGAACCAGGCCAGCAGGCCGAGCAGGACCACGCCCCAGACCGTCCCGGACCACCAGCGGGACAGCAGCGTGAGCAGCAGCGCCACGGCGGTGGGGACGAGCAGCCAGGGGAGGAAGGCGAGGAACTGCGGGACCGGGGTGATGCCGTCGCTGTCGGCGGTCCGGAAGCCGACGACCACGCTCACTCCGGCGAACAGCAGGCCGGCACACCAGGCGCCGAGCCGCCGTCCGGGCGGACGGTGCTCCCGCCCGTCGTCCCTGGCGGTCCACTCGGCAGCGGCGGTGTCCAAAGGCCCGGCCTTCCGTTCGCGGTGCGGGATGCCCGAATCCTCCCTCAGGGGCGAATCCTCCCTCAGAGACGGGGCAGGGCGGAGGAAGGTTGCCGGGCGTCGACCCGGGCCAGGAATTCCTCCAGCGCGGCGTCGAACACCTCCGGTCGTTCCAGGCTGGGCATGTGGGCCGCGCCCTCGATGATGTGCAGCTCCGCGTCCGGGAGGGCCGCGTGCAGGGCCAGGGCGTCGGAGACGGGCGTGAAGGTGTCGTCGGCTCCCACGACGACCAGGGCCGGGACGGAGACGCGCGGCAGGAGGGCGTTGTAGTCGGGGCGCCGGGCGCGGGCACGCAGGGCCGCGGCGGCGCCCTCGGGGGCGGTGGCGGTCATCATGCCGTGGACGTGTGCCTTGACCTCGGCGGACGCGTACGGGGCGACCATCCGCTCCAGGACCTCGTCGGCGTAGCCGCGCATGCCCTCGGCGAGGAGCCGGTCCGCCATGGCGTCGCGGGTGCGCACACCCTCGGGGGTCTCCGCGGACGGGAAGGTGTCCGCGAGGACCAGGCCGCGGACGCGCTCCGGGAACAGGCGGTAGCAGTCCATGACGATCTGCCCGCCCATCGACAGGCCCGCGAGGACGAACGACTCCACGTTCAGCTCGTCCAGCAGGGCCTCGACGTCCCGGGCGAACTCCGAGAAGTCAGTGACGGCCGGGGTGGTGGGGGAGGCGCCGTAGCCGCGCAGGTCGGGGGCGATGACGCGGCGGGTACCCGGGAAGCCCGCGAGCTGCGGGGCCCACATCGTGCGGTCGAAGGGATGGCCGTGGACGAGGACCAGGGGGACCCGATGCGCATCGGGCCCTTTGTCCTCGTATGCGAGGAAGGGTGCCATGACGTCGACCCTAGGCCGCCCAACTACTCGGTGCAATAAGATCTTTGCTCTCGGTGCAATCCAAGGGGGAGACCGGCTGATGAGTGACTACCGGCGCATCGCCGACCGCATCGCCGACGACATCGCCACCGGCCGGCTGCGGCCCGGCCAACGGCTGCCGCCGCAGCGGGCGTTCGCACGCCGGCGGGGCATCGCCCCGTCCACGGCCGGGCGGGTCTACGGCGAACTCGTGCGGCGCGGGCTGGTCGTCGGGGAGGTCGGGCGCGGCACCTTCGTACGGGCCGCACCGGACGGCCCGGCGGGGCAGGCGCTCACCGAGCCCGGCCCGGTCCCCGCGCCCGTGAACCTGGAGCTCAACTACCCCGTCGCGCCCGGCCAGCCGGAGCTGCTCGCCCCCGTCCTCGCGCCGCTGCTGCGCCCCGACGTGCTGGCCGAGGCGCTGTTACCGGCCGCCGTCACCGGCACCGGGGCCGCCCGTGAGGCCGCGGCAACGCTGCTCACCACCCCGGGCTGGCGCCCCGCCCCGGAGCGGCTGCTGTTCACGGGCAACGCCCGGCAGGCCATCGCCGCAGTGCTGGCCTCGCTGGTCCGGCCGGGCGGCCGGGTCGGGGTGGAGCAGCTGACGTATCCGCTGGTCAAGGAGATCGCCGCGCGGCTCGGCATCATCCTGGTGCCGCTGGCCGGGGACGCGGCCGGGCTGCTGCCGGAGGCCGTGGCGGCCGCGCACCGCTCGGCGCCGCTGTCCGCCCTCTACGTGCAGCCGACGCTGCACAACCCGACGTCCCGGACGACGAGCGGGCCGCGGCTGCTGCAACTCGCCCAGTTGGTCCACGACCTGAACCTGCCCGTGGTGGAGGACCGCATCTGGTCCTTCCTCCGGGAGCCCGGTGATCCGCTCGCCGTGCACGCCCCGGCCCTCACCCACGTCGTCGACGGGCTCTCCAAGCGGGTCGCGCCGGGGCTCACCGCCGGGTTCCTCGTCGTGCCGCCGCACCGGGTCGCCGCGGTGGGTGACGCCGTGCGGTCGGGCGGGTGGAGCGCGGGGCGGTTCGCGCTGGAGGCGGCCGTGCGGTGGACCGGGGAGGGGACGGTGGCGCGGCTGGTGGCGGCCAAGCGGGCGGACGCGGTACTGCGGCAGCGGATCCTCGCCGAGGAACTCGCGGGCTTCACCGTGCGGTCCGACCCGGGTGCCTACTTCGCCTGGTGGGAGCTGCCCGCCCCGTGGCGCGCGGACACCTTCACGGCCGCCGCCGCCGCGCACGGCATCGCCGTCACGCCCGGCCCCGCCTTCGCCGTCGCCCCCGGGCACACGCCCGACGCCGTCAGGCTCGGGCTCGCGTCGGCTCCGGAACCGGATCTGCGACGGGCACTGCGGACCCTCGCGCATGTCGCCGCGCGGCGATCCGGGGACCGTACCGGCCCGTGACCCAGGCACCGGCCGCCACCGCCAGACCCAGCACGCACAGCAGCCAGGACACCGTGCGCAAGGTGGCCGTCAGCGCGTCGTAGACAGCGCCCGCGGCCGGGCGGTGGAGGGCGTCGGGCAGGTCGGCGAGGGTGAGGCGGCGGCCGATCGCCACGGCGAGGACCAGCAGCGCGCCGCCCAGGGCCGTGCCCAGGGCGAGGGCGGTGACCGCGCGGCGGCGGCACGCGGCGACGGCGATCCCGGCGACCGCGAGGACGGCGGTGGCCGGCGGCAGCCAGAGGGCGGCGGTGTCCAGCACGTGGTACCCCTTGCGCAGTCGGTCCACGTCCTCGGCCGGGAGCACCGGGATCCGCGTGTGCGTGACCGGGATGCGGTGGGCGAACGGCACGTGGTCGTCGGAGAGTTGCTGTTTGACCCGGGCGATGACGGGTGCGGCGTCGACGGTGACCGGGGCTCCGCGCGCGCGGTCGTCGCGCAGGGCGCGCAGCACCGCGTCGTGCACGGCCTCGTTCGCCGCGTCCCAGGCGGTGCGATAGGCCTCGGTGCGGGTGAAGGAGCGCGCCGCGTTGTGCACGAACGGGCCGATCTCCCCGCGCAGCGGACCGGAGCCGGCCGCGGGCGCGGCCTCCCGCAGGACGCCGTCCCCGACGGCCTCCGCGACCGAGCGCCGCACGTCCGGGTCGGCGGCGAGCGGTGCCATCGTCCGGACCCAGCGGCCGGTGTCGGTGAGTCCGTGGGCCGCCCAGGACGCCAGCGCCCCGAACGGCACGAGCAGGCACGCCAGGGTGAGCAGAACGGCCGACAGGACGTTCCGCGATCGTGGGGGCGCCGGCTCGGTCACGGGCGCCCGGTCGCGCTCGGACACCCTTCCAGGCAAGGCGCCCTGGGCCCGGCCCGCGAGCGCTGCGACGCCGTCCGGTCGCACAGCGGTCGCGCCGCAGCGCACTCCACCTGCGAGAAGCGGCCGTCACGGCCCCTTCGGCGGACTCACCCGAACGGGTGTCCTGATCCCCGTCAGCCGATCTGCCGGCCCGCGGCGTCCTCGTGCGTGTAGTAGCGGTAGAACACCATCGCGAGGACGGCCGCCCCCACCAGCAGCCCGAGGCCGCTGGAGCTGAACACGGAGGCGCCGGTCTGGCTGTAGAGGAAGCCGACCGCGCAGCCCGAGAAGGCGAACCAGCACAGCGCGTGCAGCTCGCGGGGCAGCCGCGGTGCCAGCGCGCACACGGCGGCGAACACCACGGCGAACACGAGCGCCGTGACGAAGCCGAACAGCAGGTTCCAGCCGGTGATGGGCCCGCCGTGCCGCTGGTTGGCCGCGGCCCAGAAGCCGTAGACCAGTCCGAGCACCACGGGCAGGCCGACCTTGACGGCGGCGTGGACGCGCGGGCCGAACACATCGGGCCTACGGCGTTGCGTGATCATCCTGCGTGAGGCGGGTGCCGCATGAGCCATGACAGCTCTCCTCTCTGTCCCTGCCCCCGGAACCAGGGCACACCGGCGGGCAGCCGGTGGCAAGTCGGCGGAGCGGCCGGGACCGGATGCGGCCGGTGCGGCCCCGTGCTTCGCTGGGGCCGTGAGCCGCCACCGCACGGGGCACGGCCCGCTCGTCCGGCACGCCCGGGCCGGGGGCCGGGACGTCGTGCGGCGGCAGGAACTGCTGCGGGTGCGGGGCCGCAGCGTGGCCTGGGTGCCGCCGCTGCTGCTGCTCGTCGCCATCGCGGTGGCCGACTACCACACCATCGGCGAGTTCCGCATGATCTCCTGGATCGTGCTGGTGCCGGGCATCGCGGCCGCGCTCTGCGGGGTGTGGGGCACGACCCTGTTCGCGGTCGTCTCCCTGGTGACGTACGTCATCGCCGACAGCGCCTGGCCGCACGAGTACCGGGCCGGCCGCGGCGACTTCGTCCTCGTCGCCCTGGGCGGCATCCTCGCCGTCCTCGCCTGCGCGATCCGGGTGCGCGACGAGCGCCGCGCGCTGCACATGGGGGACGTCACCGACACCATCCGCCGTACCGTGCTGCGCCCGCTGCCGCCGGGCTGGGGCGGCCTCGACCACGCCGGTGTCTACCTCACCGCCGACGCCCACGCCCGCGTCGGCGGCGACTTCTACGACATCCAGCCCGGCCCGCACGGCACCCGTGTCCTCGTCGGCGACGTGCAGGGCAAGGGCCTGGGGGCGGTGGAGGCGGCGGCCGCGCTGCTCGGCACGTTCCGCGAGGCCGCCTACCACGAGGCGGACCTGGCGACCGTCGCCGAGCGGCTGGAGACGCGGATGATCCGGCACCGCGGGCACACCGTCGCCCTGGGCCGCTCGGACGGAGACAGGTTCGCCACGGCCGTCCTGCTCGCCTTTCCCAACGACGAGCAGCAGGCGGTCGACGTCCTGCTGTTCGGGCACGAGCCGCCGCTCGCCGTCGGGCCCGGCGGGGTGCGCACCCTGTCGGCCGGGGCCGGACTGCCGCTCGGCTGCCGGGAGCTGGCGCCCGGGCCGCCCGGGGCCCGGCGGTGGCGGGTCTCCGGCGACGAGACGGTGCTGCTGGTGACGGACGGTGTGACCGAGGCCCGGGACGGCGCCGGGTCCTTCTACCTCCTCGCCGACGAGGTGTCCCGGGCCGTCGCCGAGGACCCGGGCATCGCCGAACCGGCCCGCCTCGCCGCGTTCGTACGGGACGGCACACTGCGGCACGGCGGCGGGCACCTCGCCGACGACACGACCGTGTTCGCCGTCCGCAGAGGTCCGGCCCACCGCAGACCGGGGGGCGAAGCCCCCGAAGGCGGACGTTTGCGGTCCTGAGACCCCCCTTTGCAGCCGCAGCGGTTACGGTGCTGGCGTACGTGATCGACACAGGGGGTGGGGCGATGCCCGGAACCGTGCTGCTGCTGGCGGCCTCGCCGGTGGGCAAGGGACGCCTGGTGGACGCCGCCTCCGTGCTCCCCGTCCTCGCCGCCGTGGCGCCCGCTGTGCTGTCCGGCACCGACACCGCGAACGTCGTCGAACTCGCCGACCCGCTGGAGCCGCAGGCCGTCCTCACCCGGCTGCGTGCCGCCGCCGCGGCCCCCGGCCCCCTCACCGTGTACGTCACCGGCCAGCTCCAACTGGACCGCCGGCAGCGCCTGCCCCACCTCGCGCTGGCCCGCACCACCGCCTCCACGGCCCGCTACACCGCCTTCCCCTGGCACTGGTTCCGGGAGGAGCTGCGGCTCAGGCCCGCCGGCGCCACGACCCTCCTGCTCGACCTGCACGCCGACACCGAGACCTGGGAGCTGCTGCGGAGCACCCCGCTGGACTCGGGGCGCGGCAACGCCGTGCACGGCCGTATCGCGCCACCGCCGTCCAGACGCACGGTCGCGCAGCCGGCGTACATGAAGGCCGTCGCGACGATCCTGCGCAGCGGGTTCCGGCCGCCGGCCGAGCAGTTGCACCAGCAGGCGCTGACCCGGATCGCGGCGGACAGCGCGGGCAGAGACCTGGTGCTGAGCACGCCGGGCCCGGCGGGCGGGGATCCGCACGCCGTCATCACCGCCGCAGTCCAGTCCGGCCGGCACGCCGAAGCCGACGCGCTCGCCGCCCGGCACGAGCAGATCGCCGTCACCGCGCACGGGCCCGCGTCCGAAGAGGCCCTGCACTGGGCCGAGGTGCGGGCCGACCTGGCGATGTTCGCCGGGGACGCCGCCCGCAGCTGCCGCACCTGGCTGATGATCGCCACCGCCCGCCTGAACGCCGGGCAGGCCCCGGACGCCCCCGCCGTCGAGGCCGCCGTGGACCGGGCGCACCACCAGTGGGGCCAGGTCCGCGACACCGCCCCCGCCCGCGAACTGGGTGCCGCGCTCGCCGCGTTGCGCGGACGGGTGCCCGGGCGGCGCGAAGGCGCGCTGGACCATGTGCAGCGTCAGCTGAGGCAGTTGCAGACCCAGGCCTGAGCCGCGTGCGCCGTGTGCGCGTGGCGTGAAGGGGGCGTGCAACCGCTTTCGCAGGTCACGTCACAGGTCTGCCGCCGAGCCCTGACCCGGTGTCATGATGTCGGGTATGACAGAGGGGGACCAAGTGGCTGTCTTAGGCGTGCGCGTCCGGCTGGGCGGCAACGCGACCGCGGATGACGTCAGAGCTCTGAAGACGTGGCTGGAGCGCGAAGAGCCGCTGGAGGCGCTGCTGACCGGGCGTCAGCTGCGCATCGACGAACAGTCCGGCACGGACGGGACCCCGGGGCGGCTCGGGCCCGATCTGGAACTCGTGCTGACGATCCTCGGCGATGTGGTCACGGTCGCGGCCCTGACCGAGTACACCGCCCGCGCGGTGAAGACCTGGAGGAACAACCGGAGCAGGCTGCAGGGCGGCGATCCCGAGCCGCAGATCCGCTCGCTGGGCCCCGACGGGGAGTAGGCCGGTGAGCCGCTTCGACCCGCGCGGCAAGGTGAACCGGGCGCTGCTGGCCGGTGTGTCCGAGTACGACCACACGGCATCGGACCACCCCCAGGGCGTGAGCGGTCAGCTTCCGGCCGTGCGGCACAACCGGACACGACTGGAGGACGCGCTGCGCCGGGGCGGGGTGTTCGGCGCGGGCGAGGTGCGGGCTCTGGCCTCACCGGCCCCGGACGACTTCACGCGCGAGTTGCGCCGCGTCTGCCACGAGGCCAGAGGGCTGCTGCTGTTCTACTTCGCCGGGCACGCCGTCACCTCCACCTCCGGCAGCGAACTGCACCTCCAGATGCGCACCGCGCGGGTGCTCACGGGCAACGGACTGCCCGGCTCGGTGCGCTTCAGCGAGGTGCTCGGCGAGCTCGCGGAGAGCAACGCCGAGCAGGTGGTGGTGATCCTCGACTGCTGCTACGCCGGCAACGCGGCGGGGATCTGGCACCGCTTCGACGATCCGAAGCGCAAGAAGCACAAGATCCTGCTGCTGATGAGCGTGCAGCCCAACCGCTGCATCCTGGGCGGGGACGCCGACAAGGCGACACCGTTCACCCGCGAAGTCGCGCACGTCCTCGACGAGGGCGGCGAGGTGTGGCTCTCGGAGCTGTACACCAGAGTGAAGGAGCGGATGGCGGCGGCCAACTACCGGGCGGAGGATGACGACTCGCAGCGGCCGCAGGCGCTCGCTCCCCCCTGGAAGCAGGACGCGGACGTACTGCTCGCGGCGGGGCCGGGGATCGTGGTGGAGCGGCCCGAGCCGGTGCCCGGCGGCTGGTTCCCGTGGCTCCGGCCCCTGCTCGCCCGCGCCCGGAAGACCTTCGCCCGGTCCGGCCGTACCGCGCTGTCGGCTCTGCTCGCCGTGCTCGCCACCGGCGCCGGCGGTTACGGCATCCTGGCCCTGACCGGCGACTCCGGCCCCTGCGCACCGGCCCTGGAACTGCGCGTCCTCGCCGACCCCGACCTGGAGCCGGCGGTGCGGGCGGCCGCGGACGACTACGTCACCTCGGACGCCAACACCACCGGCGAGGGCTGCCGGCGCAGCGGCGTCACGGTCAACAGCGCGGGCTCCGCGGCCGTGGTGAACGCCCTGGGCGAGCGGACCGACGCCTGGCAGCAGCCCCGGGAGGACGACAACCCGCAGCGGGACATCGGCCCGCAGCCGGACGTGTGGATCCCCGCCACCGGCGCCGACGTCGACCGGGTCACCGCGGCCGCGGCCAAGCAGGACCGGATCTTCGCCCGGCTGGAACCGGAGGCCGAGCCGATCGCGTACTCGCCGGTCGTGCTGGCCGTACCGGAGGTACTGCGCGCCGGCCTCGAACCCACCGGGCAGTCGCTGTCCCAGCTGCTCACCGCACTCGAACGGGCCGACAGCAGAGCCGAAGTGCACCGTCCGGACCCGGAGTTCACCGACGCGGCGCTGCTGGCCACGACGGGCCTGTACGGCGACGAGGCCGACGCGCGCCGTGCCGAGCAGGGCCTGGCCCGGACCGAGCGGCCCGAGCCCTCGGCCGTGCGGCTGCTGTGCGCGCTGCCCGGCAGCGGCGACGCCGTGGACGACCGCGGCGCGGCGCTGGTCCCCGAGTTCCTGCTGAAGAGCGGCATCGGCTGCCACCCGGTCACCCGCGCCCGGCGCATCGCCGCCTACCCCGACGACGTGCCCGGTCTGGAACCGGCGTTCGTGCGGGTGCGCTGGGAGGACGGCGACCGGGACGCCGCCGCGCGGGACGACGCGGTGGACCGCTTCCACACCTGGCTGACGGGGGACGACGGCCGGAAGGTGCTCGGCGAGCACGGCTTCAGGTCCCCGACCGGTGAGCGCGGCCTGCTCGACGCGGCAGAGGTGCCCGAAGGCCTCACCGGGTCCGTCCGCCCGGCCAGGGCCGCCGACCCCACGACGATGGACCGGACGCTGAAGGATTACGGCGACGCGCACGGACCCGGCCGGGTGCTGTACCTCCTCGACAGCTCCGGCTCCATGGCCGGCCGGTGGGACGGCCCCAGCGGCGGCCCGGGCATCCTCAAGCAGACCCTGCCCGGACTCGGCGGGGAGGACGAGTACGGGGTGTGGGCGGTGCACGGCACCGGTGACCGTACGCACACCGAGCTGCTGGAATTCGGCACGCACGGGCGACGCGAGGCCGAAGACGCCCTGGACGTCGCCGAGGTGCGGGACGCGGAGGCCGATCCGCACGGCGCCCTGCTGGACGCCCTGGCGTTCATGCGGGAGCGGGGCAGCGGTGACGACCGGCCGCAGCTGATCGTGTACCTCACCGACGGCGAGGACGACGGCCGCCTGACCCGGAAGGCCCTCAAGGAGGTCGTCGACCGGGCCGGTAGCGCGGGCGTCCCGGTGACCATGGTGTCCCTGAGCAGCTCGGGCTGCGACCGGGGCCGCCCCGCGACGCCCATCGCCGAGGCCGGCCGGGGCCGCTGCCTCGACGCGGGTGACGACCTCGTGCCCGCCCTGCACGACGAGGTCGCCCGCATCGGATCGGGGGAGGAATGATGGCCCGCCGCCTGACGGCCGCCGCACTGTCGCTGCTGTCCCTGCTCGCGCTCGCCTCCTGCACGGGCAAGGACGCGCCGGAGCAGCCGCAGGGCGCCGCCGACCCGCCCCGGATCGTGGTGGCCAGCGGCCAGGACGTCACCGGCAAGAACGGCATCCGCCAGCAGCTCATCGACGCCTGGAACGCCAGGGAGGGCGAACACGGCTATCGCGCCCGCCTGGTGGAGCTCCCCGGCTCCGCCGACCAGCAGCGCAGCCAGCTGCTCGGCGCGCTCCAGTCGGGCGGCGCCGAGTACGACGTGGTGAACCTGGACGTGACCTGGATCCCGGAGTTCGCCGCCGCCGGCCTGATCCGCCCGCTGACCGGCGCGGCGGTGAAGTCGCCCGACGACATCATCGAGGCCGTCGACCGGACGTCGTTCTGGGACGGCGAGCGGTACGCGGTCCCCTTCAACAGCGATGTGGGCCTGCTGTACTACCGCAAGGACCACCTGCGGGACGCCGGAGCCTCCCAGACCCAACTGGGCCGCAAAGTGACCTGGGCCGACCTGCGGGAACTGATCGACGCCGTCAACCTCGGCTCCACGAAGCCCAAGAACTACACGGCGGGGTGGACCACGCAGCTCGCCGCCTACGAGGGCCGTACGGTCAACGCGATCGAGGCGTTCGCCTCGGCCGTCCCGGACTTCGCGCTCACCGACGGGGACGGCCGGTACACCGCCGACGAGGCGCAGTTGACGGCCGGGGTGACCGAACTGCGGGCGCGCACACAGTCACCGACGTACATGCTCGACGAGGCCTCCGGCTCCCGTGAGGCGGAGTCGCTCAGCGCCTTCGCGGAGGGCCGCACGACGTTCCTGCGGCACTGGCCGTACGTCTACCCGGCCCTGTACGAGACGTTCAAGGGGGAGCTCGGTGTGACCCGGCTGCCCGGCAAGGCCGTGCTCGGCGGGCAGAACCTGGCCGTCACCTCGAACACGTCCGAGCAGCGGGCCGCCAAGGCCGCCGAGCTGATCGCGTTCCTGACCGACCCGGACAGCGAACGCTGCCTGCTGCGCGCCGGGTTCGCCGCGACCCGCACCTCCGCCTACCGCGATTCCGGCGGCACCCCGGAGTGCCGGCACGCCTCCGCGTACTCCCAAGGCCCCTCGGCGTCCCCCACCGGCGAGAGCGCCGAGGTCAAGGCCCCCGACCAGCTCGCCGACGGCGTCAGCTACTCCCGCGACATCCTGCTGCCCGCCCTGAGCGAGGCGGTGCAGCGCCCCCGCACACCGCTCTACGGCGCCGTCACTCAGACCCTCATCACCGAACTGGACGCCCTGTACGGCTCCGGCCCGCCGCCGGGGGACGCACAGGTGGCGCAGAACCTCGACGAGGCGTTGAGCAAGGTGCTGCCCGGCTGACCCGACTGACCTGACTGACCCGGCTGACCCGGCTGAACCGGTCGAGCCGGTCGAGACGTCCCGTCGGACGCCGTGTCCGGCCGACGCCGGCGTGCGCTCAGCGCGAGTCCGCGACCGCCTGGGGGGCCGGCTCCGGGGTCTCGGCCCTCGCCGGGCCCGCGTTCGCCGCGAGCAGCAGGGTCGCCACCGCGACGAGGGCGGCGGTGAAGCCTCGGGCGTACCGCTCGGCGGTGCGTGTGCGCATCAGCACGGCGACCTCGCAACTGGGGCGGCGACTACGGTGGCAGCGTGTTAAGCGAGTCCGACAATCCGGCTTAACACTCCGTTTAACCTAGGGGCAGTTCAGGTCGAACGGCAAGAGGCACAGGGGGAGTTGGCGTGGGGGAGCGTGACGATCCGGGGACCATCGGGCGCCGGGTGCAGCGGTTGCGTGTGGAACGCGGGCTGACTCAGCGCCAGTTGGCGGAACCCGTGTACACACCGGCCTACATCTCCACCCTGGAGTCGGGCCGGGTACGCCCCTCCGACGACGCCCTGCGGCATCTCGCGGACCGGCTCGGCGTCGCGTTCGACGAGCTCGCCAGCGGTCACTCCGCGCGGCTCGTGACCGAGCTGCGGCTGCGGTTGACCGAGGCCCAGCGGACCCTCGCCGTCGGTGAGACCGAGGCGGCGGCCGGGCAGTACGCCGGGCTGCTCGCCGAGGCGGAGAGGCACGGTCTGGCCGCGGAGCGGTCCGCCGCCCTGCTCGGCCTCGGCGAGTGCGCCCTGGAGACGGGCGAGCTCGTGGCGGGCCGGCAGTACTTCGAGCGGGCCGAGGAAGCTCTGGCCGGCGCGCCGCTGCCCGCCCGTGTCCCGGCCCTGCGCGGCCGGGCCGTCGCGCACTACCTCGCCGGTGAACTCCGCTACGCCGTCTACCTGCTGGAGACCGCCCTCGACGAACTGAACCGCGGCGGCCTGCACGACCCCGACGCCCTGCTGCTGCTCTACGCCAGCGCCATCGGCCCCTACATGGACATGGGCGCGCACGCCCGGGCCGCCCAGGCCGCCGAGTTCGCCTTGGCCCTCGCCCCGCAGTCCGGCGACCCCGCCCTGGTCGCGCGCATGCACCGGTCCGTCGCCCGCACCCTGGTCGCCGAGGGCCGTCTCGCCGAGGCCGACGCCTCCCTGGCCAAGGCCGCCGAGCTGTACCGGGGCCTGCAGATCCGCACCGAACTCGCCAACTGCCACTGGATGCGCGGCTACGTCTACGCCCAGGACGGGCAGTTGGAGCGGGCGGAGGCCGAGCTGCGGGAGGCCCTCGGCATGCTGTCGGCCAAGCGCGCCGCCCTCTACAGCAGTCAGGTCGCCGTCGAACTGGCCGACGTGCTGCACCGGCGCGGCAGGTCCGACGAGGCGGCGGCCCTGCTGCACGACGTCCTCGGGCACCTGTCCCCCGAGCGCGGCGCCGTCCACTCCGCCGCGGCGCACCGGCTGCTCGGCATCATCGCCGAGGACGCCCGTCGCACGGAGGAGGCCGAGGAGCACTACGTCCGCGCCCTGAGCCTGCTGGAGCGGGCCGGTGCCGCCGGTGACCTGGCCGACCTGTGCCGGCTGCTGGGCGACCTGCTGCGGCGGGCCGGGCGGGTGGAGGCGGCCCTGGACGCCTACCGGACGGGCCTCGGGCACCGCACGGCCCCCGGCACCACCACCCTCGGGCCCGCGCCCGCACAGCCCCCTCTCTGAGAAAGCGGGGCCCTCGCACAGCCATGCGGGTTAGCCTCCCACCCGGGATGTGAACGACCGGGGCGGGCGCGTGGAGAACCAACGGACGGTGGCCGACGGCATACGGCTGGGCCTGCGGGCCCTGGTGTACGCCGTCCTCGGCGGTGCCGCGCTGGTCGCCATCGCGACGGTGGCGTCGGTACTCGGGCCCCTGCTGGCGCTCGACCTCTCCACCCCGCCGGTCGCGGCGTGGTGGACGGTGTTCACCGCGATCACCGTCCAGGGCGTGCCGTTCCTGCTGCTGGGCACGCTCGTGTCGGCGGCGATCGGGGCGTTCGTGCCCGAGCGGGTCTTCCAGCGGGTCCTGCCCCGCCGCACGGCGCTCGCGGTGCCGGTCGCCGGGGCCGCCGGGGTGGTGCTGCCCGGCTGCGAGTGCGCGTCCGTGCCGGTGGCGGGAAGCCTGATGCGGCGGGGTGTCGCACCGGCGGCAGCGCTCGCCTTCCTGCTGTCGGCGCCCGCGATCAACCCCGTCGTCCTGGTGGCGACCTCGATCGCCTTCCCGGGGCAGCCGGAGATGGTCCTCGGCCGGCTGCTCGCCTCACTCGGCACGGCCGTGGTGATGGGCTGGCTGTGGGCCCGGTTCGGGCGGGAGGAGTGGCTGCGGCTGCCGAAGCGGAGCGGCGGGCCGCCGCAGGGCGGCGGCCCGCGCGCCTTCGTCTCAGGACTCCAGCACGACTTCCTGCACGCGGGCGGCTTCCTCGTGGTCGGGGCGGCGGCCGCGGCGACCTTCGACATCGTCGTGCCGCGGTCGCTGCTGGAGGTGTTCACCGGCTCCGCCTGGCTGTCGGTGCTGTTGCTCGCGCTGCTGGCGGTCGTGCTGTGCGTGTGCAGCGAGGCCGACGCGTTCGTGGCGGCGTCGCTGAGCGGCTTCTCCCCGACCGCGCGGCTGGCGTTCATGGTGGTCGGGCCGATGGTCGACCTGAAGCTGATCGCGCTGCAGACGGGCATGTTCGGCAGGGCCTTCGCGGTGCGGTTCTCGGCGGCGACCTGGGTGGTCGCCGTGACGAGCAGCGTCCTGGTGGGGTGGTGGTTGCTGTGAGGCGCTACGGTCCGGCCGTGCTGCTCGCGCTCGTGGGCGCGGCGATCCTGCGGGTGTCGCTCTTCAGCGAGCTGTACCTGCGCTACGTCCAGGCGGGGCTGCGGCCGTACCTGGTGGTGTCCGGGGCGGCGCTGGTGCTGCTGGCCGTTGCGGTGGCGGTGGTGACGAACAGGGCGGACGAGGAGCACGGGCAGGGGGACGGCGACGCAGGGCACGGGGACGACGACGGCCCTGCGGGGCACGGGGGCGGTGACGGCTTCGCGGGGCACGGGGGCGGTGACGGCTTCGCGGGGCACGGGGGCGGCGACGGCTTCGCGGGGCACGGGGGCGGTGACGGCTTCGCGGGGCACGGGGGCGGTGACGGCTTCGCGGGGCACGGGCACGGCCCCGGCGGGCCCCGGGTCGCCTGGTTCCTCACCCTCCCCGCTCTCGCCCTCCTCCTGTTCCCGCCGCCCGCCCTCGGCTCCTACAGCGCGGAGCGCGAGGCGGCGCAGCGTGCCGCCCGGGGCGTCGGCACCTTCCCGGCCCTGCCGTCCGGGAGCCCGGTCGACCTCACCCTCGGGGAGTTCGGCTCCCGGGCGGTCTACGACAGCGGCCGCTCCCTCCAGGGCCGTACGGTCCGGCTCACCGGCTTCGTCACCCGTGGCGGCGACGGCGCCTGGTACGTCACCCGCCTCCTCGTCTCCTGCTGCGCCGCTGACGCCACGGCCGCCAAGGCCGAGGTGCGCGGCGCGCAGGCCCCGCCGGTCGACACGTGGGTGACGGTCACCGGTAGGTGGCATCCCGAGGGCGGGCTCGGTTCGGACGCCACCTGGCCGCCGGTCATCGACGCCCGCTCCGTCCGGCAGGTGCCGCAGCCGGACAGCCCGTACGAGAAACGCTGAGGCCCCACCCCCCGGTGAGCGCCCCGCCCAGGGGTTTCGGCCCTTCCTCCACGGGTAGTCGGGCCACCTCCGGGAGGGCCCGGGGGTGCGGTCCGGGCGGGTGCGGAGGCCGGCCGCACGAGGGCCGGCCGAACTTGCCGGCGGGGCGCCCCGGAAACGGTCATGGCGCAAGCCGCGGTGCGAAGGAGGCGGTGGTCGTGCGGCCCAGGGACGATCCCGGAGGTGCCCCCGACGGCGACCCGGGGCCCGGCCGCACCGGAGGCGGTGACCCGGACCCGGACGGAGCCCGGGCCGCCGACGTGATCGCCCGGGGCGTGCGGGGCGCCGAGCCCGGAGAGGTCCCGGGACGGCTGTGCGAGGTGGCGGTGGAACTGCTGCCGGTGACCGGCGCCAGCGTGTCCCTGCGCAGCGAGGGCATGCCCGTGCAGCTGAGCGCGAGCAGCCCGCAGGCCGCGCACCTGGCGCAGATCCAGGCGACCCTGGGCGACGGTCCCTGCCAGAGCGCGCTGGAGGACGGCGCGCCGGTGCTCGCCTGCGATCTGACCTCGGGCCGGGACGCGGGACGCTGGCCGGTCTTCGCCCAGCAGGCGACGGAGGCCGGGGTGCGGGCGGTGTACGCGGTGCCCCTGGGCAGCGGCACGGTGTGCGTCGGCACGCTCGACCTGTACCGCGACCGCCCGGGCGGGCTCACCGAGGGCCAGCTGCACGTGGCCCGGATCGTGGCCGGGGTGATGACCGTGGCCCTGATGGCCCTGCCGCGCGGGGACGAGCCCGAGACCCCGGACGGGGAGGACTGGCTGAGCGGCCTGGCCACCGACCACGACGAGGTCTACCGGGCCGTCGGCATGATCATGGCGCAGCTCGGCATGGGCGCGGACGACGCCCTCGCGCGGCTGCGGGCGGACGCCTTCGCGCACGGGCGTACGGCCCTGGACGTGGCGCGGGACGTGATCGCCCACCGCACGCGCTTCGACCGGTCCTGACTTCCGCGGCCCGGGAGGTCAGATCTGCGCCCTGCCCTGCTTCCTGATCTCGGCCAGGCGCTGCGCCCCGAGCTGCACGGCCTGCTGGGTGACCTCTGCGTACACCTCGTCGAGGCCGGCGTTGGTGAGGGTGATCGCGTCCTCGCCGACGCGGACGGCGGCGAGGTCCATGGTGAGGTACGTCAGCTCCCCCTCCTCCGTCTCGCCGGCCAGCGTGACCCGCAGGGCCTGCCGGGCGTCCCCCACCGGCGGCAGCGGCAGGTCCCGGACCTCCACGCCCTGGACGACGCCGCGGGTCGTCGTGACCGTGAACTGGCCGCACCGGTCCGGCAGCGACTTCATCCAGTCCAGCGTGCGGTCCACGTCCGCCGGGGGATACGCGGCGACCCGGTAGCGCAGCTGGGCGTCGGTGTCGCCGTCGTCGAGCGCGGACGTCGCCTGCGGGCCCTTCGGTGTGCCGAAGGGCTCTTCCAGGTAGAGGGCGTCCAGCAGCCGCTGGCAGTGCCCGTCCTCCGTGGTGCCCTTGAGCAGCCCGTCCCGCCAGGTGCGCGCGCCCCGGGTCGGCCCCCACGGCTCGCCCAGGTCGGCCTCGGTGACCAGCGCCGCCTTGGCCTGCGCCTCGGTGAGGGCGGCGCCGGAACCGGCGGGCTGCTCGACGGCGGGTGACGCGCCGGAGGCGGACGCGGAGGGGGAGAACCACCGGGGCCGCGGCTCGTCGTCGACGGCACAGCCGGCCGTGGCCAGCAGGGCCGTCACGGACAGCGCGGAGGCGAGGAGGGCGCGGGCGGCCGGAGGGTGGGTCATCGGGGTGCCTCCTGCGAGGGGCTCGTGGAGGCGCCTCCGGGCGGAGCGGTCCCTCCACGATCGGGTGGATGCTCTTACGGCACCACCGCGACCGCCCGCCCACCAGCGATACGGGCCGTCCGGGTGAGCGGCCGGGGCACCTGCGGCCGCCGTCCGAAAACCCCTCGCCCCGCCCCCGGCCCCGTTGTTACGGTCACGCCCATGCAGCGCGCCCAGTCGTACCCGTCCGCCACGACGACGCCGGAGAGTGTCCCGGCGCGCTGACAGCTGATGTCCGAAGCCCCGGGGCGAGTGCCCCGGGGCTTCGTCGCGTGGTGCTCGCCTCCCCTGACCGCGAGGAGTCACCATGCACGACCACCGCCGGCTCGGCCGTGAACTGGACCTGTTCGACACCGATCCGCTGATGGGCGCCGGGCTGCCGTACTGGCTTCCCGACGGCGCGATCGTGCGGCACACCCTGGAGGAGTACATCCGCGACGCGGAACGCCGGGCGGGCTACCGGCACGTGTACTCACCGGTCCTCGGCAAACGCGAGCTGTACGAGATCTCCGGCCACTGGGACCACTACGGCGACGACATGTTCCCGCCGATGGACGTGGGCGCCGAACAGGTCCTGCTGCGCCCCAGCCTCTGCCCCCACCACGCCCTGATCTACCGCTCCCGCTCCCACAGCTACCGCGAACTGCCCCTGCGGATGGCCGAGTTGGGCGGCATGTACCGCTCGGAGCTGTCCGGTGTCCTCGGCGGCCTGACCCGGGTGCGGGCCATCACCCTCAACGACGCGCACATCTTCTGCACCCTGGATCAGGCCGTCCGGGAGGCCCGGGCCGCGCTGGAGCTGATCGGCCGCGCCTACGCGGACCTGGGCATCCGTGCGTCCCGGTACCGGCTGTCGCTGCCCGGCGAGGGCGGCAAGTACGTGGCCGACCCGGAGCTGTGGGGGCGCGCCACCGCCCTGCTGCGGGAGGTCCTGGACGGCTCCGGCCTCCCGTACGAGGCGGCCGAGGGCGAGGCGGCCTTCTACGGCCCCAAGATCGATGTGCAGATCACCGACCCGGCGGGCCGGGAGGCCACCCTGTCCACCGTGCAGATCGACTTCCACCAGCCCGAACGCTTCGACCTGCACTACATCGGCCCCGACGGGGCGAAACACCGCCCCGTCATGGTGCACCGCAGCATCATCGGCAGCGTGGAGCGCGCGGTCGCGCACCTCGTCGAGGAGCATGGCGGCGCCTTCCCGCCGTGGCTGGCGCCGGTGCAGCTGGCGGTCCTGCCGGTCGGGGAGGAGCAGGCCGAGGCGGCGGAGGGCCTGGCCGGACACGCCCGGGAGCTCGGTCTGCGCGCCGAGGTCGCCGGCCCGGTCCAGGGCACCCTCGCCGCCCGGATCCGCGCGGCCCGGCTGGTGCCGTACCGGGCGGTGATCGGCGGACGGGAGGCCGCCGCGGGACTCGTGGCACCGCGCCTGCGCGACGGCCGCCGGCCGGACGCCCTGCCCGGCGCCGAGCTGCTGCGCCGGATCGGCGACCGGGTGGCGGCCCGCGGTCCCGGACTGTGGGACCCGTCGTAGGACGGATCACCACGGACCGGGCGGTTCAGAACGTCCACCGCGTGTGGCTGTAGACCCCGTTGTCCCGGCCGAAGCCGTATGCCGTGTCCGGGGCCACCGCGAAGACCACCGCGTCGCCGCTGCGGAACTCGTCCCCGATGCCGTGGAAGGTGCCCTCGGGGGAGGTGATGTGCGGCCCGTACTTCGTCTCGAACGCCGTGATCACCTCCTCCAGCAGCGCACGGTCGGCGACCGCCTCGGCCGTGCCCTCGACCACGAGGTCGAACCCGCCGGTGAGGGAGTTCGTCCCGGTGGTCAGGGCGCAGTGCGCGTCATGGGCGAGGTTCTTCGCCTTCTGCTCCCCGCGGCCGGTGGAGAAGTACAGCGCCCCGTCGTGCCAGGCGGCGATGCAGGGCGTGACGTGCAGCCGGCCGCCGGGCCGCACCGTGGACACCCAGAAGATCTCGGCGGCCTCCAGCCGCCGCCGGGCCTCGGCCCATTCGGTGGCCGTCACCTCCGAGGCGCCCGGGCGGGGGTTGAGCGCGGAGCTGTAGCGGGCGTCGAGTTCGGTCGTCGGTGTCTGTGCGGGCATGGCGGACTCCTTTGTCGTCTCCTCCCCGTAACGACCGTCCGCCGGGGCCGGAATCATCGCCGCGTCCGTTCGTGTCGCCGTACGGCGCCGGTCGGTCCGCCGTCCAGGGCCGGAGCTTGTCGGGGTTGAGCACGGCTCGGACGTGCTGGACCCGGTCGCCGGCGATGTCGACGCCGGCACCGACACGGTGACGCCGTCCTTGCGGGCCACCAGGCCGGGCCGGCCGTTGACCGCGCACTCCAGGAGGGAGATGCCGGGTACGCGCGGGCGCGCTCGGCGAAGAAGCGGGCGACCCGCTCGGCGCCCTCGACCGGCTGGAGGGCGGCCGGCACGAGCCCGCCGCCGTCGCCGGTCGCGGTCGCCCCGGGGGCCAGCACGCCGGTGAGGCCGTCGATGTCCTGGTCCTCCCACACCCGCCGGAAGGTGGCGCTCGACCTCGATGTCACGGCGGTACGGCGGTCCTGGCGCCGTGTGCGGGGCGCGGGCCGCCGGGCAGGCCGTAGGGTCGCTGCCAGGAAGCTTCCCGCACCACTGGAAGGAGTCCCGCCGTGACGGACGGCCGGCGCATCCCGGTGATCATCGACTGTGACACCGGCGTCGACGACGCCCTCGCCCTGCTGTTCGCCGTACGGCACCCGGCGCTCGACGTGCGGGCGATCACCTGCGTGGCCGGGAACACGGACGTGGACGGCGTCGTCCGCAACACCCTGACCGTGCTGGAGCAGGCGGGCGCCCCCGACATCCCCGTCGCCCGGGGCGCCGAGCGGCCGCTGATCGAGGCGCCCCGCTCGGCCCAGCACGTGCACGGGCACGACGGCATGGGCGACCTGGGCCTGCCGCGGCCGGCCCGCGAGCCCGCCGACGTCGACGCCGTGACGCTGCTGCGGCGCGAGATCCTCGCCTCCCCGCGCCCGGTCACCCTCGTCCCCATGGCCCCGCTCACCAACATCGCGCTGCTGCTGCGCACCCACCCGGAGGTGGTCGGCAACATCGAGCGGATCGTCTTCATGGGCGGCGCGGCGGCCGTCGGGAACGCCACGCCCGTCGCGGAGTTCAATGTCTGGCACGACCCGGAGGCGGCCGCGATCCTGCTCACGGCCGGGGTGCCGATCACGATGTACGGGCTGGACGTGTTCACACGGGTCGTGGTCCCCGCGGCGGATGTGCGCAGGCTGCGCGAGAGCAGCGAGCCGGGGGCGCGGCTGGCCGGGCAGTTGCTCGCCCACCGCCCGGCCCACCCGGACAGCCGTCCCGGCGATCCCTCCGAGACGTCCGGCGGTCTGGGCGACGCGGGCGCGGTGTGCGCGGTCGTCGACCCGGAGGGCCTGACGACGCACCGCCTCCCGGTGGACGTCTCCCTCGCGCCGGGGCCCACGCGCGGCATGACGATCGTCGACCGCCGCCCCCGCCCCGGCGAGGCGGAAATCCACGAGGGCACGCGCGAACAGCCCCTGGTCGACGTGGGGCTGGACGTGGACGTGGAGCGCTACGTGAAGCTGTACCTGGCGACCGTCGAGGTGTGATGCCGGCGGCGCTGCGGCGCGCCGCGACCGTCACGCCGCGGCGGTCCGGCCGCGGGACGCGAGAACGCCCGGTGTGCTGTCGCCGCCGGACGACAGCACACCGGGCGTTCTCAGTCAGGCTCGGGTGTCCTACGCGCCGCGCCGGGCCGCACGGCGGCGGGTCACGACGACGAGGGCCGCTCCGCCCGCCAGCAGGGCGGCCGCGCCGAGGGCGATCGGGCCGGTGCTGCTGTCGGCGCCCGTCTCGGCGAGGTCGCCGCCACCGCCGTTCGGCTTGGGGGCGACGGGCGTCGACTCGGAGGCGCTCGGGGTGGGCGTGTCCGTGTCGGAGGACGGCGGCGTCGAGGGCTCGGCCGGCTCGGACGGGGACGCCGGGGGTGTCGCGGGGGGCGTCGTCTCCTCGGCCGGCTCGGACGGGCTCGCGGGCGGCGTCGAGGCGGGCGGCTCCTCCTCCGCCGGCGGCGGGGTCGTGCAGTCCTTCGTGCCGCCGTTCCAGGCCGCGATCAGCTTGTCCTTGATGACCGGGCGGTCCGGGCCCTTGGGCAGCTCGCCGTGCTCGAAGCCGTCCGTCGCGTCGAGTTCGCCGTCGAACTTCACCGCGCCCCGGTAGAGGTCGATCTGCCCGAAGCAGCCCTTGTCCGGGATGGCGATGTCGAGCGACTCGGTGGCGCCCGGCTTGACCGTCACCGTGTCGAAGTCGACGAACACCTGCTCGCCGGAGGTCGCGAACGTCGCGCCGTGCGCGAGGTAGGACGCGAGGGAGGCCGTGCAGGTGGCCGCGCCGCCGGCGGTGCGGACCTTGATGTGGACCTTGCCGTCCTCGGTCGGCTTCAGGTTCTGGTCGTCGACCTTGACCGAGTCGTAGAAGTTCGTGCCGTCGAGCGAGAACTGGCAGCGGTCGGTCCCGGTCTCCGTGCCCGCGCCCGTGCCCGGCTTGTAGCTGCCGCCGGACGACCAGCCGTCGCCGCCTGGCGTTCCGGTGGCGAAGGCGGTCGTGGCGGAGGCGGCGCAGAGGACGAGGGCCGCGGCGCCCGTCCCCAGCAGGCGTCGCGCGGTGACACGTCTCGCTATGGACATGCGTATCCCATTTCTTGGCGTGTGCCGGACCCGGGTGACGGCATGCGGGCAGCGCGACGCACGCGGCTGCCGGGGCCGCACCGGGGAGTGAGTGGTCGGAGAAACACTGGGCTCATTGGTCACATGTGCCTCAGTGGCCCCATCGTGGCGGCGTCGCAGCACGCTGTCAACCTGCGGTGATGCAAAGGAAGTTGCTCCACCGTCACGCTTTCATCACAGCGGGAATGGATCACTCCGATCAGCGTGATGGTTCCTTTTTCCGGCATTCTGGACAGATTCAATGCTGTCGCCCGTATGCCCTGTGAAGGAGACCGCGTGACCGATCGCTCGACCCTCGACCTGTCGTCCCGGGACCCCGACTGGTGGCGCCAGGCCGTCGTCTACCAGATCTATCCCCGCAGCTTCGCCGACGCCGACGGCGACGGACTCGGTGATCTGCGCGGCATCACCCGCCGCCTCACCCACCTCGCCGCCCTGGGCGTGGACGCCCTGTGGCTGAGCCCCTTCTACCCCTCCGAGCTCGCCGACGGCGGCTACGACGTCGCCGACCCCCGGGGCGTCGACCCGCGCCTGGGCACCCTCGACGACTTCGACGCCCTGGTCGCCGAGGCCCACCGCCTCGGCCTGAAGGTCATCGTCGACATCGTGCCCAACCACTCCTCGCACCGGCACGCGTGGTTCCAGGAGGCCCTGTACGCGGGCCCCGGCTCGGCGGCCCGTGACCGCTACGTCTTCCGCGACGGCCGCGGCGAGCACGGCGAACTCCCACCCACCGACTGGCAGTCCGTCTTCGGCGGCAGCGCCTGGAAGCGGGTGCCCGACGGCCAGTGGTACCTGCACCTGTTCGCCCCCGAACAGCCCGACCTCAACTGGGAGAACCAGGAGGTCCGCGCCGACTACCGCACCACCCTGCGCTTCTGGTCCGACCGCGGGGTCGACGGCTTCCGCATCGACGTCGCACACGCCCTCGTCAAGGACCTGAGTGAACCCCTGCGCGACCTCGGCCGGCCCGAGCTGAGCCGCGAGGAGGCGCTCACCGCGCTGCCGCCCGGCACCCACCCCTTCTACGACCGTGACGACGTGCACGAGATCTACCGCGACTGGCGCAAGATCCTCGACGCCTACCGGCCGCCCCGCATGGCCGTCGCCGAGGCGTGGGTGCCCGGCGCCCGGCGCGCGCTGTACGCCCGCCCGGACGAGCTCGGCCAGGCCTTCAACTTCGAGTACCTGGAGGCCGGCTGGGACGCGGAGGAGCTGCGGCAGGTCATCACCGACTCGCTCGCCACCGCCCGGGCTGCGGGCGCGTCGGCCACCTGGGTGCTGTCCAACCACGACGTCGTACGGCACGCCTCCCGGCTGACGCTGCCGCCCGGCACCGACCTCAACGCCTGGCTGCTGTCCGGCGGCCACGCCCCGGCCGTCGACGAGGCGGCCGGGCTGCGCCGGGCCCGGGCGGCCACGCTGCTGATGCTGGCCCTGCCCGGCTCGGCGTACGTCTACCAGGGGGAGGAACTCGGCCTGCCCGAGGTCGCCGACCTGCCCACCGAGGTGCTCCAGGACCCGATCTGGGAGCAGACCGGTCACGTCCGCAAGGGCCGCGACGGCTGCCGGGTGCCGCTGCCGTGGACGACGTCCGGGCCGTCGTACGGCTTCGGGCCCGGCGGGGCGTGGCTCCCGCAGCCGCCCGGCTTCGCCGCGTACGCCGTCGAGGCGCAGGACGGGGTGGAGGGATCCACCCTGGAGCTCTACCGCACGGCCCTGCGGCTGCGCCGCAAACTCCTCGACGGCGAGGAGCTGACGTGGGCGGCGGACGCCCCGGACGGTGTGCTCCGGTTCGACCGCTGTGAGGGGTGGCGCTGCGTCGCCAACCTGTCCGGTGCGTCGGTCGAGCTGCCGGCCGGGGAGGTTCTGCTGAGCAGCGCGCCGCTGGAGGACGGCCGGGTCGGCCCGGACACGACGGTGTGGCTGGGTCGCTGAGCGCTTCGCGGGGCCGCCGGGGGGCGTTCGGGGGCGGGGTGTCCTGCGTGTGCGGCGCCGGCGTGGCTGGTCGCGGTTCCCCGCGCCCCTTGGGGGCGCGGGGACCCCGCGGGGCGTAGCCGGGCGTGCCGGGGGTGGGGGTGGCCGGGAGGATTGTTCTCCCGGCCGTGTCCGGACAGTGAGTCCCGCCCGCCATGAACAGGTACGGGGGGCGGGGGCGCGTAGGGGGGCGGCGCGGGGCGCGGGTGAGCGGGCAGGTCGACATCTCGGTCGCCCCGGACGACGGGGCTCAGTAGCGGACCGCCCGGGCCACCTCGGTCCGGACCTCACCGGACAGGTCGTGCGTGCTGCGGGCGGTGGCCGTGGCGGACTGGCCGGCCTGCACGTGGTCCACCGTGACGATGACCGTGTCGACCAACTGCCCCCCGGCGTCCCGGAAGTCGACCTGGACGGCGAAGGACCGGGACGAGTCGTCGGTGTTGCGGACGGTGACGTCCGTGCGGACCCGGCCGTCGGCGCCGGTGACGGGCGTCCCGGTCGTCACGTCGCCTTTGACGTCGGCGCCGTCCTGGATGTCGTCGAGCCGCTTCCCGGCCTCGGCCGAGGCGGACTCCACCGCCTCGCCCGCCTCCGAGGCGATCGACCCCACCGCGGACTCCGCCCTGCTCGCGACGTCCGCGGGGCTGTCGTCACCGCTGCAGCCCGCGAGCACCGCGGACAGGGCCAGCGCGGTGGCCGCCCCTCCCGTCGCCCAGCGCGTCCGGTGGCGGGCAGTCATGTCGCCTCCCTGGAGTCCGCCGGCCCTGCCGGCTCCACGGCCTCACGTGCGGCCGAGCCCACCGCCGCCGAAGGATCCACTGGATCCGGGCGACCAGCGGCGCGGTTTCTGGTCCTTTCCGGTCCTGGTGCTCGCGCGGTGGAGCTCGTGCGGCATGATCCGCTGACCGTCGCGCGTCACGACCGGCACGTCGTCGGGTTCCCGCATCTCCCGCATCTCGCGGACCGGCCCGGTGTCCGGCAGGTGCGGCTGCTCCTCGGGGGCGGGGTGATGGGTGTCCTTGTCCATGACCTGCATCCCGACCCGCACGGCCCAGATCAGCGCGCAGGCCACGATCAGCCCGCCGACGAAGGCGATGGTCACGGCGACCGCGTGATCTGACGAGGCCGCCAGTTCTGCATACGTTGCCGTATTCATGCCCCAAGTATCACCGACGGAATGTGATAAAGCGCCCGGAATGCCCTCTCGGTCATGGGCGGGCAGCCCCGGCCGCGCCGGGGCAGAAGCATTCGGCACGCGGATGTCCGCGATGGTGGTGAACGGCAAGGGCCACAACGCCTGGCCGTACACGAACGTCCCGGTCGACATCGTCGGCTGGGCGGTGAAGAGCCGCTCCGGCCCGCAGTGGACCGACGACTCCGTCGGCATCTGCGCGGGCGTCCTCGACGGCGGCGGCCACGTGGAGGCTGCGTGACTTCTGGCGCCGTCTGAAGAGCCGCTACGGTTGGTGACCGAGCGGTGGGCGGGACAGGCGGCCCCGGCCCCCGTACCGCCCCCACGGCGTACGGTGGATATGCCGCGGGTATGTCACAACCGGTGGCCGAACCGGTCTCGCCGCCCCACCGCAGCAGGAGTCCTCGATGACGTCCGCCTCTTCGCCCCCGCCGTCCGTCCCCGCCCCGTCCGAGGTCCGGCTACGGATCGCGGACCAGGCGCGCCAAGGCCGCATGGCTCGCCGCATCGACGGGGCGTGGTGGCCCCGCTCGTACGACCTGGCCGCCGAACTGCCCGGGCTGCTCGGCGGACTGCCGGGTGCCTGGGGCCGGATCAGCAGTGTCCTGGTCAACGGGGACACCTGGCCGGAGTGCCCGGAGCGGATGGTCGTCGCGGGCCAGACGGTGCACGTGGGGCGCACGGACTCGCCGACCGCCCCGCACACCGTGTGCCTGCTCGCACCCGGCCGGGGGCGCTGGGACCTGCTGGTGGTGCCGCCCGCCACCGACGAGGCGGAGGCCCGCCGGGTCATGGAACGGGCCGTCACGCAGGGCGTCTGACTCAGCGCGCGAGCAGTACCAGGGCCAGGGCGGCCAGCGCCGGGACGGTCTGGACGAAGAGGATCTTCCTGCTCGCCGTCGCGGCGCCGTAGAGCCCCGCGACCGCCACGCACACCAGGAAGAAGACGGACACCTGGAAGCCCACCGGGTCGGACGCCACCGCGCCCCACGCCAGGCCGGCCGCGAGGAACCCGTTGTAGAGCCCCTGGTTGGCCGCCAGGGCCTTTGTCGAGGCGGCGAACTCGGCACTGGTACCGAAGGCGGCCCGGGCCCGCGGCGAGGTCCACAGGAACATCTCCAGCACCAGGATGTAGGCGTGGAGCGCGGCGAGGGCCAGTACCGCGATGGTGGCAAGCGTCGACATGCGCACATCATCACAGACCCCGCCGCCCCTCCATCCCCACTCGACCGCTCCTTGTCCGGGTGTTCCCGCCCGCCCGGCCCCGTTCGGGCCCGCCCCGGAGGCGGCACCGTCGCAGGGGTGGCAGATTGCGGCCAGAGGAAGGCCGGGTCCGGCCGTCGCGTCCCCGCGTGTGCCGCTCGGGAGCCGGGCCCGGTCTTCCCACCCCCAGTAGCCCGCCTGGGAGGGTGCTGAAGGTCTTGGCCGGGCTCCCGGCGCCTGACGCGCACGTCTGACGCGTTGCCGAAACGCCCTGGTGGCTCCGCCACGAGGACGCTCCGGCGCCTTGCAGCCGCACGCACCGGGCGCCGCTCGCTGATCCGGCCAAGGTCTTCAGCACCCTCCTAGGGCGCGATGGCCTTGCGCAGGGTGTGCAGGCACAGGGTCAGGGCCGAGTGCTTGGGGGTGCCGGTGGTGCGGGTGTGCTCCCAGGCCGTGTACAGCAGGGCCCAGACCAGGTTGCGGACCCACTCCTCGTGGAGCTCGGCATCGATGCTGCCCTCCGCGTGACCGCGTCGGACCGTGTGCAGGAAGTGCAGGTCGGCGGGGGTTTCCTCGTCCCAGTCGGACCAGTTCGTCAACTGCGGCGTGTCGAACATCAGCGTGAGGCCGTCGCCGAGTTCGAAGTACTCCTGGCAGAGCCGCTCCAGCGCCTCGGCAGCCGGGCCGTCGTCGAGCCGGGCGCGCTCGGTCGCCGCCTCGACCTTGTCCAGGACGTCCGCGCTGATCGCGGCGAGCAGGTCGGACCGCTCGGGGAAGTAGCGGTGGACCGTCGTACGCCCCACACCCGCCGCCGTCGCGACGTCGCCGAGCGACGCGGTCGGGTCGCCGGCCAGCAGGGCGACGGCGGCGTCGACGATGGCGCGACGCGTGCGTGCCCGGGTTCCGCTCTCGGCCGCCACGGCCCGCTCCTCACCCATGCCGCATACGGTAGCGCGCCTTCCAGGATGAAAATCGATTGACCCTTATGGAACAGCGATGTTCCAATCGGCATCATGACTGTTCCGGAAAGTGCGTCCCCCAAGCTGTCCGTCCCGCGGCTGCGGATCCTCTGGTCGTTCGCCCGGCCACACCGGCGCGCGCTGGTCCTGGCGCTCGTCCTCGCCCTGGTGGGCTCCGGAATGGGGCTGGCCACGCCGATGGTCACCAAGGGCGTGCTCGACGCGCTCGGCGGGTCCGGGTCCCTGCGCGGGCCGATCCTGGCCCTGCTCGTCCTGCTGGTCCTCGGCAGTGCCGTCATGTACTGGCAGTGGACGCTGCTGGGCGCGCTGGGGGAGCGCGTGGTGCTCGGGGCCCGCGAGTCGATGGTGCGGCGCTTGCTGCGGGCCACGGTCCCCGCCGTCACCCGGCGCCCGCCCGGCGAGCTGGTCACCCGTGTCACCTCCGACACGGTCCTGCTGCACCAGGCCGCCACCGGCGCCCCGGTCGGCCTGATCAACGCCGTGGTCATGCTCTTCGGGACGCTGACCCTCATGGGCGTCCTCGACCTGGTGCTGCTGGGGACGGTCGCGGCGGCCGTTGCGGTGGTCGGCGTCCTGTTCGCCGTCCTGATGCCCGGGATCGCGACCGCGCAGCAGCGCGCCCAGGACCACCTCGGACGGCTCGGCGGCAACCTGGAGGGGGCGCTGCGCGCGATCCGGACGGTGAAGGCCGGCCGGGCCGAGGACCGCACGGCCGAGCGCATCGTGGCCGACGCCCGCATCTCCGCCGAGCACGGCGTCCGTGCCGTCCGCCGCGAGGCCCTGGCCTGGACGATCGCGGTCGCCGGCATCCAGTTCGCGATCATCCTCGTGCTGGGCGTGGGCGCCTGGCGGGTCTCCGAGGGAGCCCTGGAGGTCTCCAGCCTCATCGCGTTCCTGCTCTACGCCTTCGGCCTGATGGACCCGGTCAGCGAACTCAGCCAGAACATCACGGCGCTCCAGTCGGGGATCGCCGCCGCGGAGCGGATCCGGGAGACCGACGCCCTGGAGTCGGAGGGACCGGCCGGGGCCCACGTTCGCGGACCCGCGCCGACGCGTGCGGCGGTCGCCGAGGACACCCCCGTACTGGAGCTGCGGGACGTCAGCGCGGCCTACGGCCCCGGCGCCGACCCCGCGGTGCGCGGCGTCTCCCTGGTGATCCCCCGGCACGGGCACACGGCGATCGTCGGACCCTCGGGCGCGGGCAAGACGACCCTGTTCTCCCTGGTTCTGCGCTTCCTGGAACCGACCGGCGGCGAACTGCTCCTGGACGGCCGTCCGTATCGCGACCACTCCCACGACGAGATCCGGTCGCGCCTGGCGTACGTCGAACAGGACACCCCCGTCGTGCCCGGGACGATCCGCGACAACCTGCTGCTGGCCCGCCCCGGCGCGACCGACGAGGAACTGCGGCGCGTTCTGCGCGAGGTGCGGCTGGCCGAGAGGGTCGACGCCCTGGACGAGGGGCTCGACACGCCCCTGTCCGGCGCGGCGGTCTCCGGCGGTGAGCGGCAGCGCATCGCCCTGGCCCGGGCCCTGCTGCGCACTCCGGACGTGCTGCTCCTGGATGAGGCGACGGCCCAGCTCGACGGGCTGACCGAGGCCGCCGTGCAGACCTGCGTGCGCGCCCGCGCGGCGGCCGGCGCGGTCGTCACCATCGCCCACCGGCTGTCGACCGTGATCGACGCCGACACCATCGTGGTGATGGAGGCCGGCCGGGTCCGTGCCCGCGGCGGCCATGCGGAACTGCTCGCGACGGACGCGCTGTACCGAGAGCTGGTGGAGGCACTGCGCATCACGGCGGACCCGCAGGCGGCGTGACGGTGTGTCAGCGGACGACGGCCGGTTTTCGATCATCCCTCGGAAGGATGTAAGGGCCGTTCGCCGCCCAAGACGATGATCCCGACCTGTTCGAACACACGCCGTCGAAAAGCGACGTACTCGAACACCACGGAAGGGACAAGCAGTTGCGCATAGCCCGGCTCCTCGGAACCGTTCTGGGCACCACCTTGCTGACGGCCACCGCCGTGCTGACGGCCCCCGCGCACGCCGGCACGGCCGCCGTCCGGGACACCGCCACCCTGGACAGACCCGCGCTGCGCGACTCGCTGGACGCCGTCCACGAGGCGGGCATGTACGGCGTCTTCTCGTCCGTCCGGGACGGCGGCGAGCGGTGGACCGGCGCCTCGGGTGTGGCCGACGTGGCCACCGGACGGCCCGTCACACCGGGCATGCGCCAGCGGGTGGGCAGTATCAGCAAGACCTTCACCGCCGTGGGTGTGATGCAGCAGGTGGAGCGGGGCCGGATCCGGCTCGACGCGCCCGTCGGCGACTACCTCCCGGAGCTGATACCCGGGGAGCGCGGCCGGGAGATCACCGTCCGCATGCTCCTGAACCACACCAGCGGCATCGGCGACCACGTCCTGAGTGCCTTCCCCTCCCTCCTGCAGGGCTCGGCGGAGAGCCTCGAAGAGGAACGCTTCCGCTCCCTACGCCCCGCGGAACTGGTCAGGATGGGCCTCGCGGCCCCCGCGACCGGACGCCCCGGTTCGGTGCCCGGCTCGTACTCCAACACCAACTACGTCATCGCCGGACTGCTGTTGGAGAAGGTCACCGGCCAGAAGGCCGGCGCCTACCTCACCCGTCACGTCATCGACCGGGCCGGGCTGCGCCACACGTACCTGCCGCGCTCCCCGTACATCAAGGGCCCGCACCCGCGGATGTACGAGTCGTGGTTCGGCCTGCTCGACCCGCCCCGCGACTTCAGCGTCTACGACATGTCCTGGGTGTCCACCGCGGGCTCGGTCGTCTCCACCACCGACGACCTGAACCGCTTCTACCGCTCCCTGCTCGGCGGGAAGCTGGTCGGCAAGGCCTCCCTCGACGAGATGACACGCACGGTCCCCGTCTCCGGCCTGGACTACGGCCTCGGCATCTACTCCCTCGAACTGCCCGGCTGCGGCCGCTTCTGGGGCCACGACGGCGCGGTGTTCGGCGCCGGCACGATCGCGCTGTCCAGCCGTGACGGCAAGCGCCAGGTCGCCCTGGCCCAGAACCTGATGAAGTACCAGGAGCTGGACGAGAACGGCCGTCCGAAGCTGCACCCGATCGACGAGGCCATCGCCGCGCATGTCCTCCGCGCGCTCTGTCCCGAGGTTCCCGCGTCCGGAATCAACCGTTCTCGGTTGACCGAGAGCCTCAGGTTTGATCAGCTGTCCCACTAGTCATGTTCGATTTTGATCGAGCACTTCATGGCTCCCTGGGGGGGAGCTTGTGACGAGTTGGGGAGTTTCCTTGATGCATCACGGTTCCGCCGTGCCGCGCCGCGCCGGATTCCGGCGCGGCGCCGCGGCCCTGACCTTCGTGGCGCTGACCGCCGGCACCGCCCTGACGGGTGCGCCGGCCGCGACGGCCGCCGGCAGCGCGGCGCTCGCCGGGAAGGCGTGCACACCGACGGAGGGCTTCTCCGGCTGCCGGCTCTTCGATCCGACGACGGCGAAGCAGGAGTTCACGGTGCCGTCCGGCGTGACCGGCCTGGACGTACGGGCCTGGGGAGAGGGCGGCGGCGGCAACTCCATGGCGAGCGGCGGTGCGGGCGGCTTCGTCGCCGGCACCCTGAAGGTCAGCCCCGGAGAGGCGCTGAGCATCGCCGTCGCGGGGCTGAACGCCGGTGACGCCCCCGGCGGCAAGGGCGGCAGCAACGGCGCCGACCGCGGCGGCAACAGCAGCGCCATCCGCACCAGCGGCGGCTCCGCACTGGTCGTCGCCGGTGGCGGTGGCGGCGGGGGCGGCGACATCGCCACCGGCCAGGCGGGCGCCGCCGGTGGCGAGTCCGGCCAGGACGCCTCGGAGAAGGACCGCGGCGGCAAGGGTGCCATAGGCGCCCAGGGCGGTGCGGGCACCGGCAACGGCGCCGCGGGCGCCGACCACGCCAAGGGCGGGGCCGGCGGGGCCGGCGGCGCGGGCCGCTACGGCGGTGGCGGCGGCGGGGCCGGCTACGCGGGCGGTGGCGGCGGCACGGGTGCCGAGACCGGCTCCTCGACCGGCAACAACCCCACCACCGGCAGCGGTGGCGGCGGCTCCAGCTACGCCGAACCGGCCCGGGTGGACAACGCCCGGCTCGTCGTCGGCAGCGGCACCAAGGCACCGGAGAAGAACGACCCGTTCTGGGCCCCCTCCGACAACCCGGTCGACTCCGG
The DNA here is from genome assembly GCF_001611795.1 of Streptomyces qaidamensis. Taxonomy (NCBI): domain Bacteria; kingdom Bacillati; phylum Actinomycetota; class Actinomycetes; order Kitasatosporales; family Streptomycetaceae; genus Streptomyces; species Streptomyces qaidamensis. The sequence continues at coordinate 4,743,368 of NZ_CP015098.1, forward strand.
TGTGGCCGAGGGCGGCGCCAACGCGCCCGGCGGCCCCGGCCGGATCGTCCTGCAGTGGCAGGGGCTGCCCGTCGACCGTCTGAACCAGGTCACCGGCACGGACGTGACGACCCAGCCGGGCACCGACGTCAAACCGCTGGCCGTGGTGGCGCAGGGCAAGGACGGCAAGCCGGTCGCGGACGCGTCCGTGACGTACACCATCGAGGATCCGGACGGCCTGAAGCCGCTCTTTTACCTCACCGGCGGCCCCGACGACGACAAGACGGTCGTGGCGACCGACGCGCAGGGCCGTGCGCCGTCCCCGTGGATCGGCCTGGGCAGCCGCAAGGAGGGGTCGTTCACCGTCCGGGCGAAGACCCTCGGCGCGTCGACGGCCTTCACCGTGCGGGTCAAGGAGTCCCCGTACGTCGTGAGCGCCTACGGCGGCGACAAGCAGAAGGCCGAGCAGGGGCAGGACTTCGCCGACGCGCTGGTCGCCCGGGTGATCAAGGCGGGCACGACCGCACCGGCCGGCACCGAGGTGGAGTTCCGCGTCGAGGACACCGCCGAGGACGCTCCCCGCTTCGAGGGCGAGGACCGGGTGGTCCGCGTGAAGACCGACGAGTCGGGCGAGGCGACGGCCCCGGCCCTGACCGCCGGTGAGGGCACGGGCACGTACACCGTGGCCGCCTCGGTCGGTGACGCCATGACCCAGTTCGCGGTCGAGGTCGTCCCCGGCGACGGCTCGCAGGAGCCCGGCTCCGGCGAGGAGTCCGGTTCCCCGTCCCCGAGCCCCACGGCCGACCCGAGCCCGTCCGCCGAGCCGAGCCCGTCGACCAGTGACGGCACTTCGGGCACGACCGGCGGCGACGGCACCTCGACCACGGGCGGCACGTCGACGAACCTCGACGGCGGCAGCCTCGCCTCCACCGGCGCGGGCGGCATCGGCCTGCTCCTCGCGGCGGCCGCGGGCCTGGCCGCGGTGGGCTTCGCCGCGTTCCGCCTCGCCCCGCGCCTGAAGCTCCGGTCGCGCGACGACGGCTGACGCCCGGCCACGGAGACTGCCCGGCCCCGGCTTGCGGGGGCGGGCAGTCTCCGTCTCGTTTTGCGGAACCTTTGCTCGTGGGCCGGGCGTTGGAAGGGTGTGCGCGCGTGAGCGGGTGCGCCAGGTGATGCCGACTAGTACCGAGGTGACCTCAATGGCAGTGTGGGACCGGCTCAAGGACCAGGCCAAGGCTCTCCAGCAGAATCAGGGCGGCCGGGGTGCGACGACCGGTGGGCACAGCGGCGGGGCCAGGCCCGGCGGCGGCAGCAAGTCCCAGCTCGTCGGTCTGCTGAAGACGCAGCTCGGGTCGCTGAAGAACGAGCTGAAGAGCGGTGCCTACCGGGACGCGAGCATGGCGATGTGCGCCCTGGTCGCGGCGGCCGACGGGCAGGTGGATCCGGCCGAGCGCCAGCAGGTCGAGTCGATGATCCTCAGCAACGACGTGCTGCAGAACTTCCCGCCGGAGCAGCTGCGCACGCGTTTCAACAAGCATGTGGACCAGCTGACGTCCAACTTCCAGTACGGCAAGACCGAGGCGATGCAGGAGATCGCCAAGGCCGCCAAGAAGCCCACCGAGGCCAGGGCCGTGATCCAGACAGGCATGGTCATCGCCGGTGCCGACGGCCACTTCTCCCAGGCCGAGGCGACGGTCCTGCGCGAGGCCTGTGCGGCGCTGGGGGTGTCCCCGGCCGAATTCCAGCTCTGATCGGTGAGCCGGGCGACCGACGCCCTGCCGCTCGGGGAGCGCGCAGGGCGTCCACGGCCGGGAGGGCACCGTGCCGATGACCGCGCCGTCCCCGGGAGGGCGCCACGGGCGGCGGCTCCGCCGTCCGGTCGTCCGCCGTCCGGTGGTCCGCGGTCTGCTCGCCGCCGTCCCGGGCGGCTCCGCCCGAGGCAGCACGCGCAGCACCGCGCGTGGCAGGCCCGAGACCTGCGCCCAGGTCCGCCGTGAAGGAGCCCGCCGTATGACCGCCGACCGGACCCACCACCGCAGCGCCCCGTCCCGCAGCGCCCCGTCCCGCCGCGCCCTCCTGGCCGCCGGGGCCCTGCTCCCCCTCGCCGCGTGCGGCACGGACGACCGCCCCGCCGGCCGCACGGACCGCGCCCCCACGCCCACCGGCGCGCCGTCGCGACGAGCCCCGGTCCACCGCCTCCGGCTGACGGATCTGGAGCGTGCGTACGGTGCCCGCGTCGGCGTCTACGCCCTCGCGACCGGCACCGGTGCCACGGTCGCCCACCGGGCCGGCGAACGCTTCGCGTTCTGCTCGACGTTCAAGGCCCTGGCCGCGGCGGCGGTCCTGCACCACCGCACCCTGAGCGGCCTGGACCGGCGCGTCACCTACACCGAGGCCGACCTGCGCTCCACCACGCCGGTCACCGGCCGGCACGTCGCGACCGGGATGACCCTCCGTGAACTCTGCGACGCCGCCGTCCGCTTCAGCGACGGCACGGCGGGCAACCTGCTGATGCGCGACATCGGCGGCCCGCCGAAGCTCACCGCCTACCTGCGCCGGCTCGGCGACGAGGTCAGCCGCATGGACCACTACGAGCCCGAACTGCACGACGTACCGCCCGGCGACCCCGCCGACACCACCACCCCGCAGGCGATCGCCACCGACTTCCGCAGGCTCCTCCTCGGGACCGCCCTGCCCGCCCGGGAACGCCGGCTCCTCATGGACTGGCTCTCGCGCAACGCCACCGACGTCGGAGCCCGCCGCATCCGGGCCGGACTCCCCGCGGACTGGAAGGTGGCCGACAAGACCGGCACCGGCGACTACGGCAGGGCCAACGACATCGCCGTCGTCCACCCGCCCCGTACCGAGCCGCTCGTCCTGGCCGTCATGACCGACCGGCCCGGCCGCGACGCCGAACCTTCGGACGCCCTGATCGCCGAGGCCACCCGGCGGGCCGTCGCCGCCCTGCGGCTCCCGGGGATTCCGTCGCCGTCTATAACGGGGCCATGATCTATCACGTCGTACCGAGCACCGTCTGGGCCGGCGCCACCGGCCGGTCCTACGCGCCCGACTCCCTCGCCGAGGAGGGCTTCGTGCACTGCTCCCCGGACGAGGCGACCACGCTGGCCGTCGTCAACGCCTTCTACCGGGACGCGCCCCGGCCCCTGCTGGTGCTCGCCCTGGACGAGGCGCGGCTCGCCGCCAGGGTGGAGTGGGAGGCGGCGGCCCCCGCCCCGCCGCCCGGGGTCGCCGGGGACGTCCTGTTCCCGCACGTGTTCGGCCCTCTCGACCGGGACGCCGTCGACCACGTCCTGGAGGTGCGGTTCGACGGGGAGGGCCGGGCCACGGAGTTGCGTACGGCAGGATGACCGGGTGATCGAACAGAAGTCCAGACCGGCCGCCCCCGACCCCGTCCTGCGCCCCGTCCGGGGAGCGGCCCGCTGCGCCGTCGCGGCCCTCGCCCTCGCCGGGGCCGTCTGGGTGGCCCGGGCGGTCTGGCACATCCGGCTCGCCGCGGCGGGACAGCCGGCGTCCGGCCCGTCCGGCCAGGGCGACGGCGTGCACCGTCCCTTGAACACCCTGGAGGACTCCTACCACCTGGTCGCCTCCGTCGGCAGCGCCGTCACGGCCGTCTGCGTGATCGTGTTCCTGCTCTGGCTGGACCGGATGAGGGACAACGCCAAGGCCCTCTCGGGCACCGACCCGCGCTACGGCTACCCCTGGCTCTGGGTGGGCTGGGTCCTGCCCGTCGTGAACCTGTGGATACCCCGGGGCATCGTCGCGGACGTCCACCGCTCGGTCTTCCCCGAGCGGCGGCTGCCGGCCGTCGTGAACTGGTGGTGGGGCCTGTGGCTGGCGGGTCTGGCCGGCGGCGTGGGGATCATCTACTCGGACGACACGGACGAGGTCATCGCCCGCGCCTACAGCGGCGTCCTGCCCCTGCTCGCCGCCGACCTGGTGATCGTCGCCGCGGCCGGGGCCGCCGCCCTCATGGTCCACACGCTCACGACAGCGCAGCAGGAGCACGTCGCCGGCCGGGGCTACTGACCGGGTCGCCGCGGCCGGTGCACCGACACGGCGAAGGAGGCCGTCACCGGCACCGGTGCCCCCAACCGGTCGATACGGCCGGCCAGTTGCGCGCCGGCGAGGTGATGAGCGGTCGGACTCATGCCCACCAGGCCGGCGATGTCGTCGGCCGTGAGCCTCATCGGGTACTCCAGCGGCTCGGTGCGATCGAGCCGGAAACGGGCGTCCAAGGCCCGGCGCAGACGCTCCTCCTTCCTCGGGTCGACCGCCAGCAGCCCGACCGGACCGTGCAGTTCACGCAGGTGCCGGGCGGTGGGGGTGACGACGAGCAGCGCGCCGTCCGGGCCGAGGACGCGGGCGAACTCGGGCCCGTTGCGGGGCGCGAAGACGTTGAGCACGAGGTCGGCGGAGCCGGTGCGCACCGGCCACGGCTGCCACACGTCCCAGCCGGCGGCCTCCGCACGGGCATGCGCGCGGGCCGCCGCGCGCAGGGCGGGCACGGAGCTGTCCAGCCCCAGGCCCAGGGCCCGGGGCAGGGCCTCCAGGACGGCCGCGAGGTAGTGGCCGGTGCCCGCCCCGGCGTCCAGGACGGTGGCGTCGGGCGGGGCCAGTTCCCCGGCGAGTCGCGCGAGGGTGCGGGCGAGTGGGTCGTAGTGCCCGGCGCCGAGGAACGAGGCGCGGCAGCGGACCATGCCGGGGGAGTCGGCGCTCGGGGCGCGCCGGTGGCCGGTCAGCAGGCTGACGTAACTGTGGCGGGCGATGTCGAAGGTGTGGCGGTTGGCGCAGCGCAGGGCGCCGCGGGTGTGTTCGAGACCGGCGGGACACTGGGGGCAGGTCAGGACGGACAGGAGTCGGTCGGACGGCATGAGGGCTCCTCGGAACGCGGCGCACCGCCGGGCAGCGGGGTGCGCCGCGTGCGGCGGCGGACGGTGGGGTGTCGGCGCCCGCCGGCGGCTGCCGTCGAACCGGCAGCGGGGGCGGGAACGCCGAGGAGGGCGACGTGAGCGATTCACGTCGCCGTCCTCACCGCGGCGTCAGAGGAAGCAGTGGGGCAGGGCGTTGCATGCCAGAGCCATACGGCCAGGCTAGCGGGCGCCCCTCCTACGTCACGACGAGCCGTCCGCCCGGGGCCGGCGACCGGCCCACCCTGCCTCCGCCCTGCTGAACTTCGGCGGTTATCGTCCGCTGGTGAGTGAACTGTCGGCTGTGTACCTGCCGGAACCGACCGTCGGACGGCTGCTGGGGTCGTGGCAGCCGGACGTCCCCGCCCTCCTGCTCGTCGCCGCGCTGGGCGGGCTCTACGGCTGGGGTGTCGTCCGGGTGCGCCGGCGGGGCGGGTCCTGGCCACCGGCGCGGCTCGCCGCCTTCGTGCTGCTCGGGCTGGGGACCATCGTCGTGGCCACGATGTCCGGCCTGGCCGTCTACGACCATGAGCTGTTCTGGCCTGCCGCCGTGCAGAACGTCGCGCTGGATCTGCTCGCTCCGCTGGGCCTCGCCCTGGGGGATCCGCTGCGGCTCGCGGTGGAGGCGCTGCCGGAGGGCGGCGCGGGCCGGGTGCGGCGGGCGCTGACCGGCCGTCCGGTCCGGCTGCTGACGTTCCCCCTCGTCAGCACGGTCCTGGTGCTGGCGACCGAACTGGCCGTCTATTGCACGCCGTACTTCGCCACCGCGCTGCGGGTGGGCTGGCTGCACGAGCTGATGTACCTGCATCTGCTGGCGGCCGGCTGCCTGTTCGTGCTGCCGGTGCTCACCCGCGAGCAGGCCCTGCCCGCCTGGTGCACCCACCCGGTCCGGGCGGCCCTGGTCTTCCTGGACGGGATCGTCGACGCGCTCCCCGGGCTGGTGGTCATGACGCACGGCACCCTGATCGCGGGCGCCTGGTATCTGCACCACGCGCCGCCCTGGTCCTCCGACGTCCACCACGACCAGCAGCTCGGCGGCGGCGCCATGCTGGGCATCTCCGAACTGGTCGCGCTCCCCTTCCTGCTGGCGGTCCTCGCGCAGTGGGTGCGGGCCGAGCGGGCCCGGACGGCCGTACTGGACCGGCGTCTCGACGGCGAACTCGCTCCCGCGGCCGTCGCGCAGGGGCCCGCCGAACTGGTCCGGCCCTGGTGGGAGACCGAGGAGGGCGAGGTGGCGGAGCGGGTGCGGCGGCAGGGGCGGGGCGACTGACGTGGGCCGGTCAGCGGCTGCCGGCGGCCGGCCGGTCCGGGCTCGGGCGGGCCGCCGAGGGGACGGGGCGTACCGGGGTGGGGGTGGCCGACGGGGCGCGGGACGCTTCCGCCGGGCCGGTCGCCTCCTTCTCCGGGGTACCGGGGCGCCCCGCACGAGGGTCGTCGGTGGCCGGGCGGCGCGTGCCCGGGGACGACGGGCGCGACGACTCGGACGGGGACGGTACCGCGGTGGGTGACGCCGAGGGGGTGGGCGGCGCCGTCCGCGTGGCGGGCGGGGCCATCGGGATGGTCGGGGCGGTGGGGCGTTCGGGCGCCGTGTGGCGCAGGGGAATGCTGATGAGGACGGCCGCGACGCAGCACAGACCCGCCCCGGCCGCGGTGCGCAGCAGGCGGCGGCGGGTCGCCCTGCGGCGGATCGTCTCGAACTGGCCCGGGGGCGCGCCCAGGTAGTCGGGGGAGGAGGAGGGGCGCAGGATCACCGCGAGCGGGTCGTCGGTGCCCGGCTCCGGGCCGTCGTCGTCAAGGCGTGTGGTCAAGGCTTCTCCTCAGATGGACGCGGAGCAGTTCCCGGGCCGCGTGCAGGTCGGCCTTGACGGTTCCTTCCTTGCGCCCGGTCAGTGCGGACACCTCCCGGATCGGCATGTCAGCGTAGTAGTGGAGGAGGATCGGGACGCGGAGTCGTTCCGGCAGCGACTGCACGAGCAGCCGCACCGACGGGTCCGCCTGTTCGGGGTGGGGGCGTACGGCGGCCTCCGAGGTGACGCGGTGCATGGCCCGGCGCTCGCGCTCCAGCTTGCGCCAGTGGTCCCGGACCAGGTTGGCCGCGGTGACGTAGAGGAACCCGCGCGGCTCCTCCACGGACGTCCAGCGGGCCCAGAGCCGGGTGAACGCCTCCGAGGCGATCTCGTGGGCCGTCCCGTCGTCGTCGACGAGCCGGCGGCACCAGCCGGCGAGGCGCGGGTAGAGGGCGGCGAACAGCTCGGACGCTGCCTTCTCGCGGGACCGTTTCAACGCTCTCCAGGGGTGGGGGACTTCGCATCGCTCAGCGCCGCGAACACGATCACGTTGTCCGCGTAGCCGTCGCCGGTCCGCGCTCCGCCGCACGTGATCAGCCGCAGCTCCGGGCGGTCCACGTTCCCGTAGACGTCGTCGGCCGGGAAGTCGGTTTTGGGGGCGGTCCGCACCGCCGTGACGGCGAACTCCGCCGCCGTGCCGTTCTCCAGGCGCGCCGTGATCCGCTCACCCCGGCGCAGCCGGGCGAGGTGCCGGAAGACGCCGTCGCCGTACGGGCCGACCGTGACATGGCCGAGGAGCACGGACGGGCCGGTCTCGCCGGGTGTCGGCGAGTGCCGGTACCAGCCGGCCCGGTCGTGGGCCGTGACCGGCGGCACCTGCACCGTGCCGTCGGCCGCCAGGCCCAGCCGGACGACCGGGGTGTCGACGCCGATCGCCGGGATCAGCAGCCGCACCGGGACCGAACGGGCCAGCGGGCGTGCCCTCCTGGCCGGGACCGGCGAAGAGGTGGCCTTCGGCCGCGGCGGGGTGCCGTGGCCCGCGCACGCCGTCAGCAGCGACGCCAGGGCCCCGGCCGTGAACGCGCGCCTGGAGAACGAGCTCATGCCCCGGTCGCCCGGCGGCGGCGTACGACGAAGACCGTGCCGCCGCCGAGGGCGAGCACCGCGGCGGCGCCCGCGCCGAGAGCCGTGCCGTCGCTCCCGGAGGCCGGGGACGCCGCCACACCGGTGTCGGGCGCGCCGCTCGGCACGCGGGAGACCTGCCCCTCGGCGGGCGCCCGGGTCGGTTCGTCACTGGCCGGGGCCGGTGCCGGTTCGGCCGCCCGGGTCGGTTCGGCGCTCTCCTCCGGCTGGGTGGTGGGCGCGGCGGACGCCGGGACCGGGCTCGGGGTCGTGGGCCCGTCCGCGAACGCGGGCCCGGTGCCCATCAGTACGGCGGTGCCCGCGAGGGCCAGGGCACTGAGGACAGTTCGGCGCATGGAATCGCACTCCTTCGTCGGTCCGCCCGACGGTCGGGCGGGATGACAGATCGTGCGGAGAGACGAGGCGGCACCGGGGCGGGTTGTAAAGAGATGGCAAAGCCGCCGCAGGGGCTCCGAAATAACCTGTCGCGCACGGGAGTCGGGGCCGCTAGCATCCGTCGCGATGACGACTCACTCTGTCAACAGATTGGGGGACCCGTCCGCGCAAGGTGAGTGCTGATGCTCACCGACCTCGCGAACGGGGACTTCCCGCTTTCCTTCTGGCCGCGCGTGCGCGAGTTCGCCGTGCCGCCCTCCATGATCGAGACCGCGACCGCGCGCCGCCGTGCCGGTGACTGGGCGGGTGCCTGCGCCGCCGCGAACATCGACGTCGACCTCCAGCCGCGTCTCCTGGCCCGGCGCCACGGCCGGGAGTTCGCCGCCCGGCTCCGCGCCGACCTCCGGCACCTCGCCCCCGACCTGCTGCGCTGGCACATGCCGAGGATCGCCCCCGACGGGCTGCTGCGGCCGGGTCTGACCATCACCCTGGCCCGCTACGGCACCACCGGCCCGGGAGCACTGCACCTCGTGGTGCGGACGCCGCCGGCCTGGGCCGACGCCGGTCAGCGGATCAGCCTCGCCCTGTGGGACGCCTCCCGGGCGCGGGAGGCCCACCGGCATCATCCGCACCCGCGCCCCAGCCGGCGCTTCCGGCTCGACCTGCACCGCCACCTGTGGGACGCGCGCCGGGCCGGTGAGCTGCGGGCGCGGTCCGGCGAGGGCGGCGCGGACCCGGATCCGGCCGGGCCGCCGCACGGACAGCGGTGCGCCGTCGACCGCTGGGCGGCCGAGGCGGAGATCCTGCTGCGGGCCGAACGACGGTCCGACGGCAAGGTCTCCGTGCGCCTCGGGGCACGCCACCGGGTCGTCCTGGAGGTGTCCGACGGCGGCACGCGGACGGCGATGTCGTACGCACGCGCCCCCGACGCCTCGCTCCCCGTCCTGCCCGACGCGGCGACCTGGGTGCTGCCCGACCTGGAGCTGCTGCGGGCCGGGGCGATCGACGCCGGGCGGTTGCATCCGCTGGTCGCCGCGGCGCTGGGGGCCGAGCGGACCGGCAGCCCCGGCGTGCCGCAACGGGCCGGTGACCCACGGGTCGTGGAGTGCCGGGGCGCCCGGCACCGGATCGGCCTGGTCGACGGCGCACTGACCGCCCTCGACCACGACCCGGACGAGATCCGGCGGGAGGAACTGCTCGCCGCCTTCGGAGGTCCGCCGCTGCCCTGTCTGCGGGCCGTCGACCAGGCACACCGCCGCCCCGACTGCCTCCCCGGCGTCCGCGAACGCCTCCACCACGGCGACATCGCCGGTGCGCTCGCCGCGGTCGAGAGCCTGCTCGGCCCCGAGGCGGTGCTGCGCGACGGCCCGCTGCGGGACGCGCTGGAGACGGCCGCCCGACGCCGCATCGCCCACGGGCTGTACCGCGCGGGCCTGGAAGGCCCCTCGCCCGGCAGCCTGCGCCCCTGGGACCGCCGCCGCTCCCGCGACGACGGCCCGCACCCACGCCACATGTGACCCGGCCCCACCCGGCCGGGGCGAACGCCCTGCCCCCGCCCCGCCCTTCATCCCACCGAGACGGCCCACCACCGGCACACAGGTGATCACTCATGCGCTCTCACGCCTCGCTCCCGTCCGACACCGCCACCCAGCTCGACGTGGCCGGCGACCTGCTGGCCCTGCTGCGGGACACCACCACCGAACCCCGCCCCGACACCCAGCTGGAGGCCCTCACCCTGGCCGTCGCCGCCGACCTGCCCGTGCTGCTGTGGGGCGAACCGGGCATCGGCAAGACCGCGGCCCTGACCCAGCTCGCCACCGCCCTGGACCTGCCCCTGACCACGGTGATCGCGAGTGTGCACGAGCCGTCCGACTTCTCGGGGCTGCCGATCGTCGGCGACGACCCCGCCGAGCAGGGCGTGCCGATGGCACCGCCGGACTGGGCCGTGCGCCTGGTGCGGGCCGGGCGCGGGCTGCTCTTCCTCGACGAACTCTCCACCGCGCCGCCCGCCGTGCAGGCCGCCCTGCTCCGGCTCGTGCTGGAGCGGCGGATCGGCGCCCTGCGGCTGCCGCCGGGCGTGCGGATCGTGGCCGCCGCCAACCCGCGTTCCTCGGCCGCGGACGGCTGGGAACTGAGCCCGCCCCTCGCCAACCGCTTCGTCCACCTGCAGTGGACGCACGACACCGATGTCGTCGTCCGCGGCCTCGGCGGGACCTGGCCCCGGGCGACCCTGCCCCGGCTCGACCCGGAAAGGCTCCCGGAGGCCGTGGACTTCGCCCGCCGGGCCGTGTGCGGGCTGCTCGCCGCCCGCCCCGCGCTCGCCCACCGGCTGCCCAGCGGGGAGACCCGCCGGGGCGGGCCGTGGCCGTCTCCGCGCAGCTGGGAGATGACGCTGCACCTGATCGCCTTCGCGACCGCGGCCGGCTCCTCCCGTGACGTGCTCTCCCTGCTGGTGAGGGGCACCGTCGGGGACGGGCCCGGGCTCGAACTGCTGGCGAGCCTGGACCGGATGGACCTCCCGGACCCCGAGACGCTGCTGGCCGACCCGGCCGGTGCGGTCCTGCCGGAGCGCGGGGATCTGCGGCAGGCCGCGCTGGACGGCGTCGTGGCCGCCGTACGCAACCGCCCGGAGCGGCTGCGCTGGGACGCGGCCTGGGCGCTCCTGGTGAAGGCCCTGGAGACCGGCCCCCCGGACGTGGTGGTCGTCCCCGCCACCACGCTCGCCGCCCTGCGCCGCGACGACTGGGACGTCCCGGCGTCCATCGAGCGCCTGGCCGGAGTGGTTTCCCTGTCCAGGCGGGCGGACCGGACCACGGCCGCGGTCGCCGCCGCTGCCGCCGGGAAGGCGGGCCGGTGACGGCGACCGACGCGCCCGGGGCCGCCCCCGGGGCCCTCGACCGGGACAAGCTCTTCACGGCCCGCCTGCACGCCGCCCGCGTCCGCCCCTACCTCGCCACGGCCCTCTTCGCCCTGCACGTCGTCGAGTCGCGGCGGGTGCCGACCATGGGTGTCGACCGCTACTGGCGGTGCTACGTGTCGCCGGCGTTCGTGGACCGCACGCCCGTCGAGGAACTGGCCGGTGTGTGGGTGCACGAGGTGTCGCACCTGCTGCGCGACCACCACGCCCGCAGCGACCGGGTCGCCCGCGAGCGGGGCCTGAACGGCCCGGGGGAGCGGCTGCGGATGAACATCGCCGCGGACTTCGAGATCAACGACGACGTCTACGGCGACGGCCTGGCCCGCCCGGAGGGAGTCGTCGAACCGGGCCGTCTCGGCCTGGCCGAGAACGAGTTGATGGAGGAGTACCTGCGGCAGTTCACCCTGGGCCCGCGCTCCCAGGAGCTGGCCTGGCTCGACTGCGGCAGCGGCGCCGACGGCCTGGAGCGGGAGTGGGAACTGGGCCCGGACGGCGCGCACGGCCTGAGCGAGCAGGAACGGGACGCGGTCCGCTTCCGGGTCGCGCAGGGCATCGCCGGGCGCCCCGGCAGCGCCCCGCAGGGCTGGCGGCGCTGGGCCGAGGAGGCCTTCCACCCACCCCAGCCGTGGCGGCAGCTGCTGGGCGCGGCGGTCCGCTCGGCGGCGTCCGCCCCCGGCGCGGGCGAGGACTACACCTACGGCCGCCCCGCCCGCCGCTCCACCGCCCTGCCCGGCACGGTCCTGCCGAGCCTGCGCCGCCGCCCGCCCCGCGTCTCCGTCGTCATCGACACCTCCGGCTCGGTCAGCGACGCCGAACTGGGCAGCGCCCTGCTGGAAGTGGCCGCCATCGCCCGGGCCGTGGGCGGCCGTCGTGACCTCGTCACCGTCGTGCCCTGCGACGCCTCCGCCGGTCTCGCCCGCCGCCTGTGCCGCGCCGAGGGCATCCCCCTCACGGGCGGCGGCGGCACGGACCTGCGGGCCGGCTTCACCCGCGCCCTGCGCACCCGCCCGGCCCCCGACGTCATCGTCGCCCTCACCGACGGCCAGACCCCCTGGCCGGGCACCCGGCCCCCCTGCCGCACGGTGATCGGCCTGTTCCCGCGCCCGTACCGGAGTCACGCCTACGACGAGTCGGACCCCGAGTACGTCCCGGACACACCCCCGGCGTGGGCCCGCGTGGTGGACATCGGCTCCTGAACGGAACGGGGGTTCGCGGGATGTCCCCACCCACCCCGGGCCGAGGGATCAGCCTGGTGCCGTTCAGGAGGGGCGGGCGCGGTCAGAGGCCGAAGAGTTCCGCCGCGTTGTCGTGGCACACCGCCCTCAGCCACGCGTCCCCGAGGCCCAGCCGCTCCAGGGCGAGGAGCTGGTCGGCGTACGGGTAGGGGATGTTGGGGAAGTCGGAGCCGAGCAGAATGCGGTCGCCGGCGTCCGCCAGCCGGGGCAGGGCCCGGCGCGGGAACGGCGCGAGCCGCTCGGCGAAGTCGGTGAACGCCATCGTCGTGTCCAGCCGCACCTCCCTGTACCGCTCGGCGAGGTCGAGGAACTCCTCGTACTCGGGCATCCCCATGTGGGCGACGATCAGCCGGAGCCGCGGGTGCTCCGCCAGCACCCGTGCGATCGGCCCGGGGCCGGTGTGCTTGCCGGGCGCGGGACCGGAACCGCAGTGGATCACCACGGGGACCCCGGCCTCGGCCAGCACGCCCCATGCCGGGCGGAACAGGTCGTCGGCCGGGTCGTAGGCCCCCACCTGCACATGCGCCTTGAAGACCCGTGCGCCCGCCGCGACGGCTTCCCGGACGTACGCCTCGACGCCCGGCTCGGGGAACAGGGTCGCGGTGTGCAGACAGTCCGGGGTGCGGCGTGCGAAGTCGGCCGCCCAGCCGTTCAGCCAGCGGGCCATGCCGGGCTTGTGCGGATAGAGCATCGCGGTGAAGGCGCGTACGCCGAACCCCCGGAGTATCTCCGCCCGTTCGGCCTCCGCTTCCCGGTAGGTGATGGGCCACTCCAGCCCGCCGGTGAGCGGCCCGAGCGCGTCGAAGTACTCCCAGACCTTGTCCAGGACCCGCTCGGGCATGAAGTGCGTGTGCACGTCGACGAGGCCGGGGAGCCCGAGCCGCCCCCAGAAGCGGCGGATGGCATCGGGCTCGTCACCGTGATCGTTCATGGTGCCCACGATCGGGTGGGACGGGGCGGCGGGGCCAGTGCCGTGCGCGAGGGATCGGTGAGGGATGTGTCACGCCTGCTGCGGCCCCCGCTCACGTCAGCCGATGCGGGCGCACAGGTCCTCCGTGGTCCCGTGGACGAGGTGCACGGACTTGTACCCGGGCGCGGCCCACCGCCGGGCGGAGCCGCGGCCGCCCGCCGCCCGCCGCCCGGCGAACGGCGCCTGCCGCCCACCGCCCGGCGAACGGCGCCTGTCACCCGCCACCCGCCGCCTGGCGCCCGCCGCCCGCCGCCCGGCGCCCGCCGCCCGCCGCCCGGCGCCCGGCGCCCGGCGGCCGGCGCCTGCCACCCGCCACCCGCCGCCCGCCGCCCGCCGCCCGCCGCCCGGCGGACGGCGAACGGCGCCTGCCACCCGCCGCCCGCCGGACAGCGAACCGCGGAGCCCTCACGTCTCCCGGAACCGGTCCGTCGCCGCCACCACGGCCGAGGTCATGGAGGTCCCCAGCCCGTGCCCCTCGCCGCCGATCAGCACGAGTTCCGCGTCCGGCCACGCCTGTGCCAGGTGCCACGCGATGTCCGCAGGCCCGCTGATGTCCATCCGGCCGTGGACCAGCACGCCCGGGATGCCGGACAGCTTCCCGGCGTCGCGCAGCAGCGTCCCGTCCTCCAGGAAGGCGGTGTGCCGCCAGTAGTGCGTGACGAGCCGGGCGAAGCGCATCCGGAAGCGCGGGTCCTCGTAGCGCGGGTCGGGCCGGTGCCCCGGCACGGTGGAGACGTGCACGTCCTCCCACCGGCACCACTCCCGCGCGGCCCGCTCCCGTACGGCGGGATCGGGGTCGGCGAGCATCCGGGCGTAGGCGTCCACCAGGCTCCCCTCGCGCTCGGCCTCCGGCACGGCGTCGCGGAACCGGGCCCACTCCTCGGGGAAGATCCGCCCCATGTCCCGGGTGACCCACTCCACCTCGCGGCGCGTGGTGCCGGTGACGCTGAAGAGGACCAGCTCGGACACGGACCCGGGGTGCTGCTCGGCGTAGGCCAGGGCGAGGGTCACGCCCCAGGAGCCGCCGAGGACCAGCCACTCCCCGATGCCGAGGTGCTGCCGCAACCGCTCGATGTCGGCGATGAGATGGTGCGTGGTGTTGGCGGCGAGCGAGGTTCCCGGATCGGCCGCGTCGGGCGTGCTCCGCCCGCACCCGCGCTGGTCGAGGAGCACGATGCGGTACGCCGCCGGGTCGAAGAGCCGGCGCCATACGGGCCCCGCCCCGGACCCCGGCCCGCCGTGCAGCACGAGGGCGGGCTTGCCCGCGGGGTTCCCGCAGGCCTCCCAGTACACGCGGTTGCCGTCGCCGACGTCGAGCATGCCGTGCGCGTACGGCTCGATGCGGGGCGGATAGGGCTCGGGCATGCGCGATGTCCTCTCCTGGCCTGCCTCGGACGGCTCGCCCCGGATGACCTGCCTCGGACGAATCCGTGATGTAACAGTGCTGTTAGATTATCAGCGTGAGGAATCAACCGGATCCGGCCGCCGTGGGGACGCTGCTTCGCCACGTCCTGGAGCTGCTCGACGGCGACGTGGCCGCGGTCTACGAGGAGCAGGGCATGGCCGAGTACCGGCCCCGCTTCTCCCCGGTCGTCCGCGCGCTCGTGGCGCAAGGCCCGCTCTCCGTGCGCGACCTGGCCGAGGCCATCGGTGTCACGCACTCGGCAGCGAGCCAGACCGCGGCCCAGATGGCCCGCGCGGGCCTGGTCACCCACACCCCCGACCCGCTGGACGCCCGCCGCCGGCTGGTCGCCCTGACGGCCGAGGCCCGGTCGCTGCTGCCGCGGATCGAGGCGGAGTGGGAGGCGACGGCCGCGGCGATGGCGGAGCTGGACGCGGAACTGTCGATGCCGCTGGGAGAGTTGCTGGCCGAGGTGGCGCAGGCGGTGGGACGGCGGCCGTTCCGGGAGCGGGTGGCGGCGGCTCGCCGGACCGCCTGACCGGGGCACGGCCCGCCTGCTGCGACCAGTAGGGGCCGGCAGGGGCCAGACGGTGATCGACCGCCGGAGTACCCACCTTTTTGTGGGGACTTGGCAGTGCGCCGGTGCCGCGCGAACCTGGTGGTGGGCGGCCGGTGAGGCACAGGATCCGGAAGGGACGGAGGTGGCACCCGCCTCAGGAGGCCGACCGGGCGGCCTCGGCCAGATTCTCCAGGCGCCGGTGGCCCCAGTCGGACAACGGCGCCAGCGCCTCGGAGAGTTCACGGCCGAACGCGGTCAGGGAGTAGACCGTCTTCGGCGGCTGCACGTCGTACGCCTCCCGGTGCACCAGCCCGTCCGCGGCCATCTCACGCAAGGCCTCGGTCAGCACCTTCTCGGAAAGGCCCGGCAGTTGCCGGCGCAGCTCCGCCGGGCGGTGCGGGCCCGACTCCAGCAGCCAGAGCAGGGCCGTCTTCCACTTGCCGTCGACCACCGCGATCGCGGCGGTCACCCCGCAGACGTCCGGGTCCTGCCGCCGACGCGTCATATCCGCCCCTTTTCTTATGGATTGTCATACCTGTCAACTGTCCAGCACACCGGAGGAGTTCACGATGACTTCGTACAGCGCTTCCCCCGCCCCGGCGCATTCCGCCCGGCGGCCCGCCGGTCACCCGGCCACCACGGTCACCGTCCTCGGTCTCGGCCCGATGGGCCGTGCCCTGGCCGGCGCGCTCGTCGACGCGGGCCTGCGCACCACCGTCTGGAACCGCACCCCGGGCCGGGACCGGGAACTCCTCGACCGCGGTGCGGCGGGCGCGGCCTCCGCGGCGGAGGCGGTGGCGGCGAGCGAGGTGACCGTCGTCTGCGTGGTGAACTACGACGCCGCCGACGCCGTGCTGCGCCGGGACGAGGTCGCGGCCGCCCTCAAGGGCCGTACGGTCGTGAACCTGACCGCCGACACCCCGGCCCGGGCCCGCGACACCGCCGACTGGGCCGCAGAGCACGGCGTCCGCTACCTCGACGGCGCGATCATGACCCCGACGACCACCATCGGCACACCCGACGCGGTGTTCCTGTACAGCGGTCCGGAGGACCTCTACGAGGAAGTCGCCGCAGTACGGCAGGCACTGGGCGGTGCCCACACCCACCTCGGCACGGATCCGGGCCGGGCCGCCGCCTACGACATCGCCCTGCTCGACATCTTCTGGACGGCGATGTCGGGCTACGCGCACGCCCTGGCGGTGGCCCGGGCCGAGGGCGTCACCGCGACCCAACTGGCCCCCTTCGCCCAGGGCATCGGCGCCATCCTCCCGCCGCTGTTCGGGGAGACCGCCGCGGACGCCGACGCCGGGACCTACTCCGGCGACGGCAACCCGCTCACCTCGGCCGCGTCGTCCATGTCCCACATCGTCCACGTCTCCGAGTCGCACGGCATCGACGCCGGTGTCATGCGCGCGGCCGAGGGCATGGCCCGCCGCACCATCGGGCTGGGTCACGGCCAGGACGGCTTCCTCCGCATCGCGGAGGTCATCTGGGATTATCTAGGGGATGGAGCCTCTTCGCCCAGGTCGCAGGGCTGATCGGTAGTTCAGGCATGTAAGGCATGACCCCGCGCGGAGCAGCATCAAGGCCGTCCTCAGGATCCCTCGCCCGCCTTCTGCCCCGTAGTCCGGCTAGCCAGGCGGAACAGGACCCGGGCGTACACGAGGGTCGCCGCCGTGATGATCGTCGGGATGACGGCGAGCGCGAGTATGCCTACCAGCGCGCGGCCGCCTTCGGCGGGTGCGAAGCGTCCCCGGTCGTCGTCCAGCAGGAACCGGTAGCCGAACCACGCCCACAGGGCCAGGGACAGCAGCATCCACCCGACCGCCCACTTCTCGATCAGGTGCCCATCCTGGCGGAGCTGCTCTGCGTCTGCCGTCATCTTTCCCCCTGCTTCACTGGTGATCAGTGGCCAGTTCATCACAACGCGCAAGTGCCGAACGGACGCTGATCCTGTTAGGTGTTTCGGTCGAAACACCTCCTGCACTCGCGGGCGCGGGTGGCCCCCGCGTGCCTTCTGCTCTGCTGCTTGCTCGCTGCCCGCTGGGCAGCCTTTCCTCGGGCTATGCCGCATGCAGCGGGAGCCGTTGATACATTCACCCGTCGTGCGATCAAGTGAGTACGACCTCGACTTCCGTGACCGGGCCAGCCGGACCCGAGCCTGGGGCGTCGGTCTGCTGGTCGTGGCCGGGCTGCTGTGGAGCTGGTGCACCCTGCTGCTCCTGACCCCGTACGAGGTGGACCGCAAGCCCGACGACCGGTACCCCGTGGAATGCGAGTCGCGGCTGATGACGGAGCGCGGCACGTCCAACGAGGGTCTGGGCCGAGGCGACTACTGCCAGAACGAGCGCGACTGGCCGGAGGCCGTGGCTGTACTGGGACTGTCCGTGCCGGTGTCCGTGGCCGGAGCGGTCCTGTTCACCAGCGGCAGCGTCAGTCGGCGGATGAGCGCCCACGCCGAGGCCATGCGCGAGCTGGACCGGATCGCCGACGAGCGCGAGGCGCGGGCCGCCCGCGCGCGGTGACGCCCGGGGGCATCGAGACCGCAACCGCGCACGGGGGCGCTCGACCCCTGGTTCTCGCGGTGACTGGCACACGGGGTGACCCGAACTTGGACGTGGACAGGGCGAAGAAGCGGGTAGCGCAGGCTCAGGCGCTTCACGACGACGTTGGGACGACGGTGGGCGCGGTCGCCGTTGAGGGGCCTGAGGTGGTGGCCGACGCCGCGATGAGCGCCGCCGAGCGCCTCAGTGCATGGCTGGACGAACTGGCCTGGTGGCTCGAACTGGGGCGCCCCCATCATCAGCGCAAGATCATCACTGAGCTCAGTGGCCACGCGGAAGAGAAGGTGCAGCGCTTCACGGCCGCGTGCCGTGAAGCGCTGCATCCGGATGATGGCCGCAGACGGCGCCTCGGGCCGCTGAAGCGGCTGAGCCTGCGCCGGTACGTCCGTCGGCACGGCGGCCCGTACGGATGGCCAGGCTGGGACTGATACGGATCTCAATCTCGACCATGGCTGACGGATGGCCTGTCCAGGAAGTGTTTCGGGCGAAACGCTTCCTGGACTCCCGTTCGGGCGCGACGTACCGAGCCAGCAGCAACGGAACGAGCTGAGTGGGTGCTACGACACGTCGCCGGCCGCCAGCCGCGCACGGCCTGCGCCTCAACCTCCGTTCGGCCGAACCGAGGTCCTCGACTTCTTTCGGTTTCGCAAGAAGTCGACGGCCCAGGCAGTTCCGTACGTGACCAACTTGCCTGAACAACCTGTAGATATCCGTCAGGCACGTACGCCAGAGGGCACGTGCCTCACATGCCTTCTCCGAACTACCGGGGGCGTCCCGTGATCAGGTGACGGGACGATCAGTCCCGAGGGGAAGGGCCGGTATGGGCCGGAGAATGGCGCTGAACGGCGGTGAACGGCAAGGGTGTTAGCGTCCTGCCCGTGTTAGAACACCAGGATGAGACCAGGGCGGCCTACAACGGGGTCGTCGAGCTCTATGCGTCAATGTTCACTAGTCGGTTGGAGACGCGGCCGTTCGCGCGGAACATGATCGGCACCTTCGCCGAGCTCGTGCGTGATACAGGGAACTTGCGGGTAGCCGACGTCGGGTGCGGACCCGGTCATCTGACGGCCATGCTCCACGACTTGGGGCTAGACGCCTTCGGGATCGACCTCTCCCCGGCCATGGTCGACCACGCTCGGCGGGCCCAGCCGATGCTGCGGTTCGACGAAGCGCGAATGGAGGCCCTGCCGGTCGAGGACGGCGCGCTCGGTGGAGTGCTGGCCCACTACTCGATGATCCATACCCCACCTGATGAACTGCCCGCGCTACTCGCTGAGCAGGTGCGTGTTCTGGCACCAGGGGGTCTGCTCCTGGTGTCCTTCTTCGGGACCGAGGGGCCGGATCCGGTCCGCTTCGATCACAAGGTGGCGCCCGCCTATAGCTGGCCAGCGGAGCAGTTTGCCGAGTCGCTGGCCGAGGCCGGGCTCGTCACGGTGGCTCGGTTGCTCCACGACCCAGCGTCCGAGCGCGGCTTCCTCGACACACACTTCTTGGCCCGCCGCCCGTAGAACGTGGCCCGTGGCCTGGGGTGGGGTAGGTCATCTGTGTGGATGAAGCTCGTCTGAAGCGCCGCGTTCTGGCCGATCGGTTTGGGTTGTTATCCATCTGTGTCGCAGTCAGTCCGCCTTATCCCGGTTCTCGGCTTCCCGAACTACGAGTTCACTGATCGTCGGCATGCCGACGAATACCGGCGAGCTCTTCCGCCTCTCGGTGGCGTCAATCTGGCTGATCTTGTCGTGGGTTGCGGTGAGGCTGACGGTCAGTTGCTCGACGTCGCCCAGCCATCCTTCTCGTTCGGCTTCGGCGATCCTGGCGTGGAGGTTCTCGCGGATCTCTTCCAGGCGGGGCCGTTCGTCCGGCCCCACGATCAGTACCGGACATCGGACACAGGCGTGCTCGTGGACGCAGCTGCTTCCGTATGCTCGGCCGCACTGCCCCAGGGCCAGCTTGCGCCGCTCGAAGTGCCCGAGGAACTCCTGCCACTCCTCGTCGGTCACCGCCCGGTATTCCCCGGCGGGTCGTAGACCGCGGCGCCGGGCGATGAAGGCTCGGTGAGCCTCGATGGCATCTTCCGGGTAGATCGCGGCATACCCCATCGTGGTTCCAATGTGGCCGTGACCAGCAATAACCTGGGCGATGTGCGGCGGCAAGCCGTTGAGGATGGCGTCGGTGATGAAGATCCTGCGGAAGTCGTGCGGCTGGAAGGTCAACGGCTGTCCGTGGGCGTCGGTGATGCCGGTATCTGCCAGCAGCGTGTTGAGTGACTGGCGGATCGTGGTGATGGAGATCGTCCTGTTCTCCCCGCCTACGGGCCACTGGTAGAGCAGCGGCATGGGTGGGTTCCAGACTTTCTCGTGCAGGTCATAGGACGGGACACTCGGCACCCTGCCGTCATGCCCGCGAACACGGCTGATCACGGCGCTGAGAACGTCGGCGAGCTCAGGGCTGACCAGCAGGAGGCGCTCTTGGTCCGTCTTGGACGGCGCGATCTGCAGGAGCGGGATCACCTCTCCGGTGGTCGGCAGCTTGTAGCTGATGATGCTGTGGTGGCCGAGTTCCCTGAGCTCTTCGATGCGCATCCCGGTGTGCCGGAGGATCTCCACGGTCGCCCAGCCGTAGAAGGCCAGCTTCTCTTCCGTCCGGAAGTCGCGCCTCGCTCCTGTGGCGTCAACGACCGTTGAAGGTTTGCCGCCGGCTCGCTCCGTAGACCGGGGCAGGGTGAAGCTCTCGCCGAGCACCGTGATGGTAGATCCCAGGTCAGCTGCCTCCAATGCCTCCAGCCGCTCCTTGGCCTCGTTCAGTCGGCGGGCAGCTGCCTGTACCAGCGCGGGCAGGACCGGCAGCCTCTCTCGGGTGCGGGCATCGGATCTGGTGCGGACCTCCTGCTCGACCTTCTTGGCAGAGCAGTCGGCTTCTGCCACCGGGGCCGGAGCGGCCCACGGTCCCCAGCGCTCCGGCTCGTCCAGAGCCCACTCGGCGATGTCCAGGTAGAAGCCCCGCACTGCCGTCCTGATACTCAAGGCTGCGATGCGCGGCTCTGTTGTCGTGGCGACCGTGCCGTTCGGCATGCGGTACTTGACCGTCTTGACCGCGATCCGGGCCTTCCACGCGTCGCGCACCTCCGGGGCCAGGTGAAGGCTCTCGATCCCGGGATGGTGCCGTTGCAGGTCGGCCCAGAAGTAGCCGACCAGATTCCTGGACAGCTGCACCAACGTGACGTAGTCCACTGAGGGCTGGCGTTCGGTCAAGTAGCCGACGAGCAGGTCGCGGATCGGCTCGCACTTCACGTCGAACCGGTCGACGAGCTGGGCCGGGCTCACCTGTCCGGCACGTATCTCGATGCTCCGCAGGGTCTTGGGTGCGTCAGGGGGAAACTGGCCGCGGCTCTGAAGCAGGGCGTAGGCGAGTCGCGTGTGGCTCGTGGAGGTCCCCGTGGCCGCCAACAGAAGTTCGAGGACATCGCCGACCACGATGTCGTCGATGCCGCCGCCCTTCGCCGCGAGAATGCGGGCCACGGCCTTGAGCGCCTTCGATGTGCGCCGCGGGTCCGGCTGTCCGGGCATGCGTGCGTCACGAAGTTCGGCAAATCCCCTGGGATCGCGGGCGGCTTCGATGGCTTCGCGCAGGTGAGGGGACAGGCTGCTGGCGAGCCACGGCATGCTGGGACGGATGACATCAGCGCAGACCAGGGCCAGCAGCCCGGACCCGAGCCCAGCCTTCTGCGGCCTCCTGCCGTGAACGATCCCCCAGGCAAGCGGGGCTTCGGTCCAGCCGACCGAGGTGGCGGAGCCCGGGCTGGCGTTCCAGCGCTGCTGCCAGGTCTTCCCCTCGAAGGTCTCCAGCCATCGCAGCAGCAGGCGCGCACCGACCATCCGCATCTGGTGGGTGGAGTCCTTGCCGTTCTTGAACGGCGGCCGCTCCAACCTGTGGAGGACCTCCTCGCGGGAGATCCGGGTAGTGGGCCAGTCGGTTCCCGGGCTACGTGGCGGAAACCTCTGCAGCTGGGCATCGATCTCGCTGCCGGCCAGGCTCTTCGCGGTCAGGGCCGGCGGGGTGACGAGCGGGACGGTGGTAGTTGTCACCCGGGGCTCCCGCCGAAGAGGACGTCAAGGGAGTCCCGGTTGTAGGCCAGCGCGGGCGGGGCCGGAGGCGGGTTGTTGCGCTTGTGCTCCTGGCGGGCATGGTGTGCGAGACCTGCCGAGATCACGTCGTCTCTGGTAGGACGGTTGTAGATGTCCAAGGTGGACAGATGCTTATGACCGAGGATGTGCTGGACGTAGACCGGCGGCATGTTCGGGTCGTCGAGCATCAGGAATGTCGCCGTGTGCCGTAGGTCGTGAAGAGTCCAGTTGGCGCCCAGGAGCTCGTTGGCGCGGTTGAACATCATGCGCGCCGCGTCGTACTCCAAAGGCCGCCAGGGGCGGCGCAGAGTCCACCACAGCGGCTGCGCACGGCGGCGAGGGACGCCCTTCTTCCAGGCTTCTTCCTGGTAGAGCCGCAGCCAGACGAACGCGTCGGGGGTGGCGGGCAGTTCCTGGTAGGCGCGCGTGCCCTTGCGAATCACGCCGATGGTTTGCTGGCCGACGACGGCATCGCTCTGCTTTGCGGTGAGCAGTTCCTCGGCGCGGGCGCCGGTGGCGACCCAGAAGGCCAGTAAGGCTCGGTCGCGGTGCGAGCGGAGACCTGCGAAGACCTCGGTGTACTTCTCATCGGGGATGCGGCGCGGGATCCGCTTGGGGACCTTGGGCCGATAGAGGCCGGTGCGCTGCTTCTCGTGTTCCTTCTCAGGGTTGTGGTGGGCGTTGGCTCGTCCCGAGCGCCGGCTACGGACCAGAGGGAAGGGATTTACTAGCAGCGATCCGGTATTGCGCTCCAGGTGGAAGTCGTAGAAGGTCCGCAGCACCGTCTCGCAGTGCGCCCGGGTAGTGGGCGCGTACTTCTTGCCGACGGTGGGCTTGCCCGTCACCGGGTTCGGAGATCCCGGCGCTGGACTGCCGGCCGAGGCGGACTGGGGTATCTCGGCGGGGTCCTTGCTGCGGTGGCGCCAGTGGCGGCTCCCAGCGGTCTCCCGTCTCCAGTAGCTTGCCCAACTCAGGCAGCACAAAGTTCTTCAGATCCCTGTCGGGACGCTGTTCACCGGGCATGCCGGGAAGCTAGCAGAGACCCCAACTGACCTGCGAGGACTCATGAGTTAGTTCGGTCAACATGCCTGACGCTTTATTTGGACCCGAGATAACGGACGACGCTGACCGCTACGCCGGGCTGCCGGGCATGCCGAACGCCCGCCGGCACCGCGCGAGGAGCTCCCGCACCGCGGGGCCCCGCCCGCTCCGCCAGACCAGGGCGAGCAGCGCCGATGTCCCGACGTCGTCGATGGCGCGGACGACGACCCGGTCGCCCCGGCCCGCGGCCATCGACGCGGTCCTGGCCCACCCGCCCGGCCGGCGCACGGTGGGCCGCGAAGCGATCCGCACTCTCTGGGAGAAGGTCCTGGCCGACCGCCCCCGCTTCGAACCGGAAGAGCCCCTGCCGACCCTGGTCCACGGCGACATCGCCCTCACCTCCACCCCGCCGAAGGACGGGGCGGGGGCCCGGGCGCAGGTGGTCCGCAGGCAGGCGGACGGAAGCTGGCTGCGGGTGCTGGACCAGCCGGAGTTCACCCCGCCGGCCCGTTGACCCGAGGACCGCAGGGGCAGGACACGACGACGCCCCCGCCCGTCATCGGCATCCGATGACGGGCGGGGGCGCGGGGAGAGGGCCGGGCGGGACGCGAAGCGTCAGCCGCCCGTCACCTCGGTGACCCTCCAGCGCTGGTTGGAGCCCGAGTTCGGCTGCCAGACGCCCACGGAGGCGCCGTCGTTCGTGGACTGCCCCCCGACGTCGGGCAGTTGGCCCGTCGCCGCGTTCACCAGCGTCCACGTGCCGTCACCGGTCGTGGACGCGATCCACTGCGCGGCGGCGTCGCGGCGACCCGCGTCGGGCTCGGCGACCAGAGCGCCGTCACGGACGGCCAGCCGCTTGTCCGCGCCGGTCTCGGTGAGGACGTAGCGCTTGCGGTTGTCCTCGCCGCGGATCTGCTCGACCCGCCACTGCCGGCCGCTCGGGTCGGACGCGTCCGGCGTCTTGATGACCAGGCCCGTGCCGTTGCCGGCGATGGTGAGGTCCTTGCCGCTCTGGACGCCGGTCAGGCGGTAGGTGTGGCCCTTGCGCAGCTCGGCCGCGTCCTTGGCGACGCCAGAGACGCCCTTGACGAGGAAGGACGTCACCGACTGGGCGGGCACCGTGAGGGTGGCCTGCTTGCCGGTCACGCGGACGGGCTTGTGCTTCTCCAGCTTGCCGTCGGCGCTGGTCACCACCGGGGTGACGGTGGCACGGGAGGAGACCCGGCCGAACTTCGACAGGTCGAGCGTGACGTCGTGTGCCTCGGTGGCGCTGTTGACGTGGACGACGGTCGCCGCGTCGCCCTTGCGGGAGACCGCCGCGGTGCTGGCCGTGTCGTTCGTCTTGATCAGGCGGTCTCCGGGCTTGATGAAGTGCGTGAAGTTGCGGGCCGTGTCGAACTTGGTGTTGGTGTAGATCGGGCAGGACTTCAGGGTGTCCTTCGAGGTGCAGCTGAACGGGAGCTGGATCTCGCCCCAGTTGCCGCCCTTGGCGGACTCGCCGCCCGGCTTCATGTTGTCGTAGTCCTCGACGGGCTGCCAGAACACCCAGGCCTTGGGCTCCAGTTCACGCAGGTCGTCCACCATGCGCTGGGCCAGGCCCAGGCCGGGCCGCATGTCCGTGAAGCTCTGCCCGTCGCCCCAGTCGCCCTCGACCTCGCTCATCCACAGCGGCTTGTCGGCGGCCTTGGCCAGGTCGCGGACGGTGGTGCGCTGGCCGGTGCCGTAGGTGTGGACGTTCATCTGGGCGACGAGGTCGCGGACCTCCTGGGGGTAGGAGTTCCAGTTCGTCGCGAAGATGCCGGGGTTGGTCTCGTCCATCGCGGATATCTCCGCGCCCGAACGGGACTTCTCCAGGACCGGGGCCAGCGCGCGGATCACCTTCTGCTGGAGCTCGGGGCCGATGTGGGCGCCCTCCTGGCGGCCGCCGGTCGGTTCGCCGTCCGGGCCGAGCTTCGTGCCCCAGTAGTTGGTGTTCGGCTCGTTGAACGGGTCGAGCGTGTCGACCTTGATGCCGTGCGCCTTCTCCAGCCGCTCGGTCGCGCCCACCAGGTACTTGGCGAAGTCCTCGACCGACTCGGGCTTCAGCTGGTCCTTGCCCGCGTCGAAGTTCCCGGAGACGTAGCCGCTCTCGGTCATGAACCAGGGCGGGGAGTTGCTGAAGGTCTCCCAGTGGGTGATGTCCTTCTTGATGCGGTCGACCCACCAGCGCTGCGTCTTGTCCGCGTGCCTGTTCCAGTCGGCCGGGTCGTCCGCGTCCCACCAGTCGACGTCCTCGCGGGTGGTGCCCGCCGGGGCCTTCCACCAGCCCTCGACGGCGCCGCCGGCCCGCAGGTAGTCCTTGACGTCGGGGGCGTTGCCGCCGCCGATGTTGTAGCGGGCGATGTTCAGGTTGAGACCGTCGTCGCCGAAGAGGAGCTTGTAGAGCTTCTCGCGGACCGCGGGCGGGTAGTCGCCGGTGGCGTTCGCGAACCAGACCAGGCTCGTGCCCCAGCCCTCGAACTTGTCCCCGGCGTAGGAGGGGTCGGGCCGGACGGTGACGCCGGCAGCGGCGGCCCGGGCCGGCTCGGCGTGCGCGGCGGGCAGGGTCGTCGTGGCCAGGAGGGTTCCGGTCGCCACGGCGGTGACGCCGATGGCCCCGAGGAGCCTTCTCTTACGGGTGCGGTGTGCCATCTCGAGTACTCCAGCTCATACGACCGGTGCGGACTTCTGGTGGGGTTTGACGCCTTCTCGTACGATTCCGACTAGGCAATGTTTACGTAAACATCCACTGGCCGGATGTCTACACTGTCCGAATCTCAGGGGTCAAGGACTCGTTCCGGACCGAAAATTGCGCCGGGTGCGCGGCGAGGGGAACGAGGGGCAGGTGGGCACCGTGGACGGCGAGAGCCAGCCGGGGGGCACGAGCCGTACGAGAAGGCGTGCGGCCCGGCCCCGCCAGGGCGCGTCCATGGCGGACGTCGCCCAGCTCGCCGGGGTCTCCTCCCAGACCGTCTCCCGCGTCTCGAACGGCTTCCCCGGCGTCACCGAGGACACCCGCGCGCAGGTCCTGGCCGCCATGCGGGAGCTGGGCTACCGCCCCAACAGCGCGGCCCGGGCGCTGCGCCGGGGCGAGTTCCGTACCCTCGGCGTGATCACCTTCTCCCTCTCCACCATGGGCAACATCCGCACCCTGGAGGCCATCGCCACCTCCGCCGCCGAGCACGGGTACGCCGTCACCCTGCTGCCGGTGGCCGTCCCGACCCAGGACGAGGTGAACGGCGCCTTCTCCCGGCTGGGCGAGCTCGCCGTGGACGCCGTCATCGTCATCATGGAGATCCACCTGCTCGACGCGGCGACCGTCTCCCTCCCGCCCGGCGTGCAGGTCGTGGTGGCCGATTCCGACGCCGGTGACCGCTACACCGTCGTCGACACCGATCAGGCGGGCGGCGCCCGGGACGCCGTACGGCACCTGCTGGAGCTCGGTCACGACACGGTGTGGCACCTGGCCGGTCCCGAGGGCTCCTTCGCCGCGCAGCGCCGCGCCAACGCCTGGCGCACCACCCTCACCGGGGCGGGCCGCACCCCACCGCCCCTGGTCCGAGGCGACTGGTCGGCCGCATCCGGCTACCGGGCGGGCCTGCTCCTCGCCGACGAGCCGGAGTGCACGGCGGTCTTCGCGGCCAACGACCAGATGGCCCTGGGTCTGCTCCGCGCCCTGCACGAACGCGGCCGCCGCGTCCCCGGCGACATCAGCGTCGTCGGCTTCGACGACATCCCCGAGTCCGCGTCCTTCCTCCCGCCGCTCACCACCATCCACCAGGACTTCGCCGAGGTGGGGCGGCTGTGTGTGGAGGGGGTGCTCAGCAAGATGCGGCAGGACGGGGTGGAGCACGGGACGACGACGCTGGTGCCGACGCGGCTGGTGCGGCGGGCGAGTACGGCGGCGCCGCGGCCCGGGCGGTGAGGCGGCGGCACGTTCTCGGCGGCGGGCCAGGCGCCGTCCCGGCGCGTGGCCCGACGGCCGCGTGGCGCCGGGGCTGCGGGCCGCGTCGTCGGCCTCGACGCGGCCGACACGGTCACCGTCCTCGCCGAGGCCTGGCCCACCCCGTGGACGTGGCTTTCGACGCCGACGGGCGCTGCCACGTCAGCGACCACCGGCTCGGCGCGGTACTCCGCCTCGACGACGAGGGGCCCGTGGTCCTGTCGGACGGTCCGGGCGCCCGGCAGGGCCTCGCCGTGCACGGCGAGGCCCTGTTCACGGGGAGGTCGAGCACCGCAGGCTGTGGTCGGTGCCGCTGACCACGGGCGAGCGTTGCGTCGGCCGAGGACCTGGCGGTCGGGCTCCCCCTCCGAGCGTCGAGCGCAGCCCCGACCCGGCCCTGTGTCGTCGAACGGGGAGGGCGCGGTGCTGCGGCCGGCGCCGAATCCGTAGGGTCCGGGGGGCCGGTTCAGCGGCGGCGGCCCCGGGGCGGCCTGCCCCGCCGCCCGTTCGGGGCGGAACCCGTGCGCGCCGCGGGCTTCTCGGCGGGCGGCGGGGTGATGACGACGGGCACGCCCGAGGGCTCCTGCGCCCCGGTGATGCGGCTCAGTTCGCCTTCGCCCGAGCGGACCCGGGTGACCTGCGGGGTGATCCCGGCGTCGGCCATCAGCCGGGTCATCTCACGCCGCTGGTGGGGCAGGACCAGCGTGACGACGGTGCCGGACTCGCCGGCCCGGGCGGTACGGCCGCCGCGGTGCAGGTAGTCCTTGTGGTCGCCGGGCGGGTCCACGTTGACGACGAGGTCGAGGTTGTCGACGTGGATGCCGCGGGCGGCGACGTTGGTGGCCACCAGGACCGTGACCTGACCGTCCTTGAAACGGGCCAGAGTCCTGGTCCGCTGCGACTGGGACTTGCCGCCGTGCAGGGCCATGGCGCGCACGCCTACGGCCAGCAGCTTCTTGGCCAGCCGGTCGGCGGCGTGCTTGGTGTCCAGGAACATGATCACGCGCCCGTCGCGGGCGGCGATCCGGGTCGTGGTGGCGTGCTTGTCGTCGTCCTCCACGTGCAGCAGGTGGTGCTCCATCGTGGTGACCGCGCCCGCGGACGGGTCGACGGAGTGGACCACCGGGTCGTGCAGGTAGGTGCGGACCAGCCGGTCGACGTTGCGGTCCAGGGTGGCCGAGAACAGCATCCGCTGACCGCCGGGCCGCACCTGGTCGAGCAGGGCGGTGACCTGCGGCATGAAGCCCATGTCGGTCATCTGGTCGGCCTCGTCGAGGACGGTGATGTCGACGTGGTCCAGGCGGCAGTCGCCTCGGTCTATGAGGTCCTTGAGCCGTCCGGGCGTGGCGACGACGACCTCGGCGCCGGTGCGCAGCGCGTTCGCCTGCCGGCCGATCGGCATGCCGCCGACCACCGTGGCGAGCCGCAGCCGCAGCGCACGGGCGAACGGGGTGAGGGCGTCGGTGACCTGCTGGGCCAGTTCGCGGGTGGGGACGAGGACGAGGCCCAGGGGCTGGCGGGCCTCGGCCCGCCGTCCGTCGACGCGGGCCAGCAGGGCGAGCCCGAAGGCGAGGGTCTTGCCCGAGCCGGTGCGCCCGCGGCCGAGCACGTCCCGGCCGGCCAGGGAGTTGGGCAGGGTCGCCGCCTGGATCGGGAACGGCGCGGTCAGGCCCTCGGCGCGCAGCGCGGCCTGCAGCCGCTCGGGCAGGTCGAGGCCGTCGAACGCCTCGACGGCGGGCAGCGCCGGGGTGACGGTGGCGGGCGGAGCGAACTCCTGGCTGGGGGCGGGGCGGCGGCCTCCGCGTCCACCGCCCGCGGGGCGGGCGGCGCTACCCGCGCCGCCGGACTTGCGGGGCCGGTACCCGTTGCCGCGGGAGTGGGGAGAGCCGTTGTTCTTGCGAGCGGTGCGGTCCATGCGGAACCTTCCTCGATGCGGCACGCGTCGAGGAATGCGCGGCGGCACCGGAGGGCCGCGGGATTCGCAAGAGTTGAGCCGGAGAAGAGCAAAACGAGCCGGGGCCCGCACCGCGAGGGTGCGGGCCCCGGTTCAGGGCGTTCGCGTACGCGTCAGGCGGGAACGATGTTCTCGGCCTGCGGGCCCTTCTGGCCCTGCGTGACGTCGAAGGTGACCTTCTGGCCTTCCTGGAGCTCACGGAAGCCAGAGGTGGCGATGTTCGAGTAGTGGGCGAAGACGTCCGGGCCGCCACCCTCCTGCTCGATGAAGCCGAAGCCCTTTTCCGAGTTGAACCACTTCACGGTACCGGTAGCCATATGAATCTCCCTTGAGGGCAGTACTCAGGGCCCGCACCTTGCGGACCCGTAGTCGCCGATCTGATCACCCTAAGGAGATCCGAGAATCCTCGGAAACAAAAAAGAGTGCTCGTCGACAAAAGGTCGATAGAGCACTCGAAGTCTCTGGGAACCAAAACTGCAACGCCAGCCAAGGTAGCACAGGCCCGGCCGGATGGCTCGGCAATCTCGTACCCGGGGTGGAGTGGCCCGCCCGTTCGTACTGCGTTTCGAGTACCGGAGATTGTCGGCAGGCGCACGACGACGGGACGACCCGCTCACGGACAGGCTTGGCCCCACGTCCGACACCAGATGTGGAGACCTCCTGCCGTGGCTGCTTTCCTGTATCGACTGGGCCGTCTGGCCTTCCGGCGGCGCTGGTACGTCGCCCTGGTCTGGGCGGCCGTCCTGGCCGCCGTGGGGCTGGGCGCCCTCAAGGCGCCGGGGGCCGTCGACGAGGAGTTCTCGATGCCCGGCATCGAGTCCCAGAAGGCGTTCGACCTGATGGAGCAGCGCTTCCCCGGCGCCACGGCCGACAGCGCGACGGCCAGGGTCGTCTTCATCGCGCCGGGCGGCGAGAAGGTCACGGCCGCCGGGAACAAGAAGTCCGTCGAGAAGGCCGTGGCCGGGCTCGGCGACGGCACGCAGGTCGCGAACGCCGTCGACCCGTTCGCGGCGAAGACCGTCAGCAAGGACGGCACGACGGCCTTCGCGACGGTCACCTACAAGGTCGGTGCGGGCGACCTCACCGACGCCAGCCGCAGCCACCTGGAGCGGACCATCGACCAGGCCCGGGACTCCGGGCTGACCGTCGAGGCGGGCGGTACCGCGCTGGCCGCCGAGGGCGGGCCGGGCGGCACGGCCGAGGTGATCGGCGTCGCGATCGCCGCGGTCGTGCTCCTGATCACCTTCGGTTCGCTGGCCGCCGCCGGGCTGCCGCTGCTGACGGCCGTGATCGGCATCGGCGTGAGCATGGCCACGATCCTCGCCCTGGCCGGCGCCCTGGGCCTGTCCACGACCACCGGCACCCTGGCGATGATGCTGGGCCTCGCCGTCGGCATCGACTACGCCCTGTTCGTCGTCTCCCGCTACCGGGAGGAGCGTGCCAAGGGCCGCACGCCGCAGGAGGCCACCGGGCTGGCCGTCGGCACGGCCGGGTCCGCGGTCGTGTTCGCCGGGCTCACCGTCGTCATCGCCCTGGCCGGACTCGCCGTGGTCGGCATCCCGATGCTCACGAAGATGGGGCTGGCCGCGGCGGGCGCGGTCGTCGTCGCCGTGCTGATCGCCCTCACCCTCGTCCCGGCGCTCCTCGGCTTCTGGCCGAACGCCGTGCTCACCCGGCGGGCCCGCAGGAGCGGCCGGATCGAGGAGAGCGCCGAGACCAACGCCGGCACCCGCTGGGCGCGGTTCGTGCTGCGCCGCCCCATACCCGTCCTGCTCCTCGGCGTCGTCGGCCTCGGCGCCCTCGCCCTGCCCGCCGCCGACCTCCAGCTGGGCATGCCCGGGGACGAGGCCAAGCCGACTTCCACCACCGAGCGCCGGGCCTACGACGCGCTCGCCGAGGGGTTCGGGCCGGGCTTCAACGGGCCGCTGACCATCGTCGTGGACGCCAAGGGCGCCGCCGACCCGAAGGCGGCCGCCGGCACCATTGCCAAGGAGATCGGCGGCACCGCGGGCATCGTGTCCGTCTCCCCGGCCCGCTTCAACGACGCCGGCGACACCGCCGTCTTCTCGGCCGTGCCCTCCACCGCGCCGACCGACGAGAAGACCAAGAACCTGGTGACCACCATCCGGGACGAGCGCCCCGGCATCGAGTCCGGCACCGGCGCGAGCTACGAGGTCACCGGCAGCACCGCGATGAACATCGACATCGCCGAGAAGGTCCAGGCCGCGCTGATCCCGTACCTGGTCGTCGTGGTCGGCCTGGCGATCGTGCTGCTGCTGGTGGTCTTCCGGTCGCTGCTCGTCCCGCTCAAGGCGGCCCTCGGGTTCCTGCTGTCGGTGCTGGCCTCGCTCGGCGCGGTCGTCGTGGTCTTCCAGCAGGGCCACGGCGCGGAGCTGCTCGGCGTGGAGCAGACCGGCCCGATCATGAGCCTGATGCCGATCTTCCTGGTGGGCATCGTCTTCGGCCTCGCGATGGACTACGAGGTGTTCCTCGTCTCCCGGATGCGCGAGGCGTACGTCCACGGCGAGTCGTCCTCCCAGGCGATCACCTCCGGCTTCCACCACAGCGCCCGGGTGGTCGTGGCCGCCGCCCTGATCATGATCGCGGTGTTCGCCGGGTTCATCGGCGAGAGCGACTCCATGATCAAGATGATCGGCTTCGGGCTCGCCTCGGCCGTCCTGTTCGACGCCTTCGTCGTACGGATGGCGATCGTGCCGGCCGTCCTCGCCCTGCTCGGCGACAAGGCCTGGTGGCTGCCGAAGTGGCTGAACCGGGCGCTGCCGCGCGTCGACGTGGAGGGCGAGGCCCTCAGCCGGCCGGAGCGGGAAGCGGCCCCGGACACCGCACCCGAACTGGAGCCGGCGCGCACCTGAGGAATCCCGCCCAGGGCCGCCCGTGGCGAAGGACACGGGCGGCCCCTCGGGTGTTGCGGCCCGCCGTCGACCACGATGGTTCCAGCCCCACCGACCGGAGAGCCCCATGAGCATCCCCCCGGAGCGCCGCTACGCGGACCGCCTGGAGGCATTCGCCGAGCAGCACCCCTTCCTCGTCGACCTGGCGATGGTCCTGGGACTGATGGGCTGCGCGACCTTCGGCACGTCCCTCTCCCTGCCCGGCGCCGAGCCGCCGGCCCAGGACAAGGCGGGCGTCGTCCTCATGGGCGTGGCCTGCCTCGCCCTGCTCAGGCACCGCGCGAACCCGCGCACCGTCGTCATGATCACGACGGGCTGCACGGTCACGGCGGTCGTGATGGGCTATCTGCTCACGCCCCTGCTGCTGGCACCGATCATGGCGGGGCTGTACTGGCTCGCCACCCTCACCGACCGCAGGACCACCCGCGCCTACGGCATCCTCACCATGGTGGCGGTGATCGTCGCGGCCGTGTTCACCCGCTCCATGGACCACCTCTCGCTGCTGCTGAGGACGATCGGCCCGTTCTTCTGGCTGATGCTGCCCCTCGCCGCCGGCAACATGACGCGGCTGCGGCGCGCCTACCTCCAGGCCGTGCAGGCCCGGGCCGAACACGCCGAGCGCACCCGGGAGGAGGAGGCCCGGCTGCGCGTCACCGAGGAGCGGATGCGTATCGCGCGGGAGCTCCACGACGTCGTGGCCCACCACATGGCCCTCGCCAACGCCCAGGCCGGAACGGCCGCGCACCTCGCCCTCACCCGCCCCGAGCAGACCCAGAAGATCCTCAACGACCTGACCGGCACCACGTCCTCCGCGCTGCGGGAGCTGAAGGCCGCCCTCGGCCTGCTCCGCCAGGACGGCGAGGTCCCCGGTTCGGGGCCGCTGGAGCCGTCCCCGGGCCTGTCCCGGCTGCCCGAGCTGGTCTCGGCGTGCGAGTCGGCCGGTCTGAAGGTCACCGTCGACACGGAAGGGGAGGCGCAGCCGCTGTCGCCCGGCGTCGACCTGACCGCGTACCGGATCGTGCAGGAGGCCCTCACCAACGTCACCAAGCACGCCACGGCCGAGGCCGCGCGCGTCCTGCTCACCTACACCGGCTCGCGCCTGCTGATCACGGTCAGCAACGACGGCCCCAGCAAACCGGAGGCCGCCCGGGGCCGCGGCTTCGGCGTGATGGGTATGCGCGAACGCGCCCTGTCCATCGGCGGCGAACTGTGCGCGGGCCCCCGCCCCCAGGGCGGCTTCGAGGTCACCACCGCGCTGCCCCTGCAGCCCTCCGTCCACCTCGCGGAAGGAACCACCGCATGAGCATCAGGGTGCTGCTCGCCGACGACCAGGCACTGCTGCGGGCCACGTTCCGCATGCTCATCGACTCCTGCCCGGACCTGGAGGTGATCGCCGAGGCCTCCGACGGCGCCGAGGCGGTCGAGCTGACCCGCGAGCTGCGCCCCGACATCGTCCTCATGGACATCCGCATGCCCGGCACCGACGGCCTCACCGCCACCTCCGAGCTGTGCGCCGACCCGGAGCTGTCCGCCACCCGCGTCCTGATCCTGACCACGTTCGAGACCGAGGACTACGTCGCCCAGGCCCTGCGCGCCGGCGCCAGCGGATTCCTCGGCAAGGACGTCACCGCCGACACCCTCCTGACGGGCCTGCGCACGGTGGCCTCCGGCGAGGCCCTGCTCTCGCCCGTCGCCACCCGCTCCCTCATCACCCGCTTCCTCATGGCGCCGGCCCCCGGCACCGGCCTCGCGTCCCCCGAGCGCCTCGCCGACCTCACGGTCCGGGAACGGGAGGTGATGGCGCTGGCCGCGGAGGGCCGGTCCAACCCGGAGATCGCCGAGGACCTCACGCTCAGCCCGCTGACCGTGCGCACGCACATCCACCGGGCCATGACCAAGCTGCACGCCCGGGACCGCGCGCAGCTGGTCGTCATCGCGTACCAGACCGGGCTCGTACGGGCGACGCCGCCGGCGTGACGCGGGGCCCTACGGCCTGCCGTAGGCCGCCACCATGATGTTCTCGGCGGTCCTGTTCATGCCCTGGCCCTTGGCGTCGGTGGAGTTGACGCTGTAGACGAGAGTGCGGGAGCCGTCGCGGGTGGAGGCGATGGCGGCGTTGTACCCCCAGCGCCCGCCCGTCTTGCCCCAGACCTCGCGCCCGCCCAGCACCTTCATGGACAGACCGACGGAGTAGGCGGCCGGTTCCCCCGTCCCGAAGCCGGTCACCTCCGGCAGCGTGAACATCTCCTCCAGCAGCGGCCCGCGCACGATCCGCCCCTTGAACAGGGCGACGGTGAAGCGTTCCAGGTCCGCGGTGGTCGAGATGATGTCCCCGGCCGCCCACGCGTCCGTCGCACCCCACACGGACACGTCCCGGAGCCCTGTCGTGCCGTCGTCGAGGCGCATGGTCTGGTAGCCGTGGTTGTGCGGCCCGGTGATGCGGGGGCCGGACCCCGGGAAGCAGGTGTTCCGCAGCCCGAGCGGTTCGAGCACCCGCCGGGCGACCTGACGCTCGTAGGAGTCGTGGGTGACGCGCTCGATGAGCAGACCGGTGACGGTGTAGCCGATGTTGAGGTAGTGCTGGTGCTCGCCCGGCGCGAACTCGGGCTTCTTCGACGTCGCCGAGCGGACCATGTCCTCGGGGTCGTGGACCTGGAAACGGTTCGCGTACGCCTCCTCGACGGTGGTGGCGGGGAAGTCGGGGGCCGGGATGCCGTGCGTGTGGTCGAGGAGCTGCCGCACCGTGACGCCCCCGTACGACGCCGGGATCAGTTCCGGCAGGTAGGAGCGGGCGCTGCGGTCGAGGTCCAGCCGTCCCTCCTGGGCCAGTTGCAGGGCGACCGCGGCGGTGAAGACCTTGGTCACGGACCCGGCGCGGAAGCGGGCGGCCGGATCGGCGGGCCGTCCGGTCTCCAGATCGTGCACGCCCGAACTGCCGCGCCAGGTGCCCTCCTTGCCGCCGACCCGCACGAGCGCGGCGGTGGCGTCGGCGCGGGGAAGGCCCGCGATGGCGGCTTCGAGGGCTGGGCCCGGGGACGGCGCGGCCGTCGGCGCGGCCGTCGACGCGGCGGGGGCGGAGGCGGCGGCCGGGAGCGCGGACGGCCCCACGGCGAGTCCCGCGACGAGCACGGCGGCGGTCAGCAGGCCGGTACGCATCTTCATGGCGAACTTCCTTGTGAGGAGGCGGTGTTGTGCGGCCGCTTCATCCTCCGCCGCCACGCCGTCCCGCGGATCGCCCCCGCCGGTGGTCCCGCGGCGTCACTTCCTCACCGGCGCGGGGGAGGACCCGGCCCCGGCCGCTCCCCCGGCCGGGGGATCACCGGCCGCGACGAGGCCGGTCTCGTAGGCGCAGATCACGGCCTGGATGCGGTCCCGGAGGCCCAGCTTCGCGAGGACGTTGCCGACGTGCGTCTTGACGGTGTGGTCGCTGACCACCAGCTCGGCGGCGATCTCGGCGTTCGACAGACCGCGCGCGAGCAGCAGCAGCGTCTCGCGCTCCCGGGCGGTCAGGACGTCGAGCCGGGGATCGGGCCGGCGGGCCCGGGCGGTGGCGGGCCGGGTGTACTGCTCGACCAGCCGCCGGGCGACGGAGGGGGCGAGCAGTGAGTCGCCCCGGGCGACGACCCGCACGGCGTGCACGAGGTCGTCGCGGCGGACGTCCTTGAGCAGGAAGCCGCTCGCACCCGCGTGCAGCGCGTCGTACACGTACTCGTCGGAATCGAAGGTCGTCAGCATCACCGTCCGGCAGTCGCTCGCCGCGCTGATCGCCCGGCAGGCCTCGATGCCGTCCATGCGGGGCATCCGGATGTCGAGCAGCGCGACGTCGGGCGCGTGCCGCCGTACCGCGTCGACGGCCCCGCCGCCGTCACCCGCCTCGGCGACGACCTCGATGTCGGGCTGCGCGTCCAGGATCATGGCGAAGCCGCTGCGCACGAGTTCCTGGTCGTCGGCGACGACGACACGGATCGTCACGTCTTCACCTCCGCCGCGGCGGAGAGGGGAATCCGCACCCGTACCTCGAAGCCGTGCCCGTCCGCTCCCGGCCCGGTGACCGCGTCGCCCCCGTGGGCGGCAGCCCGCTCGCGGATGCCGGCGAGCCCGTGCCCGCCCCGGCGGGACACGGTCTGCGCCCCTCGCCCGTCATCGGTCACCGTGACCTCCAACTCGTTCCCCCTACGGATCAGTTCCACTGTCGCGGTCTGCGCCTCCGCGTGCCTGACGACATTGGTCAGGGCCTCCTGGACCACCCGGTAGACGGTCACCCCGACTCCGTCGGCGACCGGCCCGGCGTCCCCCGCGGTCCGGTACACGACGTCGAGTCCGCTCCCGCGCACCCGGTCGAGAAGGCCGGGCAGCGCGGCGATCCCGGGCTGCGGCTGTCGCGGGGAGCCACCGCTGTCGTCGCCGCCGTCCCGCAGCACCCCCAGCATGTGACGCAGTTGCGCCATGGCGTCCCGCCCGGTCGCGGAGATGGCGTCGAAGGCGGCCTCGGCCCGCT
Source organism: Streptomyces qaidamensis (assembly GCF_001611795.1). NCBI lineage: Bacteria > Bacillati > Actinomycetota > Actinomycetes > Kitasatosporales > Streptomycetaceae > Streptomyces > Streptomyces qaidamensis. Next base: position 4,779,714 of record NZ_CP015098.1, read on the forward strand.
CGGGCGCGGACCGTACCGCGACCGGTCCGGCCTCGGCCTGCACGATCATCAGGCTCACGGCGTGGGAGAGGATGTCGTGCATCTCCCGCGCGATCCGGGCCCGTTCGCGAGCGGCGGCCTGTTCGGCCTCGATGCGGTGAGCCCGCTGCCGGGCGTCGGTCAGCCGCCCGAAGACGTAGGCGGCGGCGAACACGAAGACGGAGAAAGTCAGTTCACGCGCCGACCGGGTGTTGAGCCAGACTCCCACCGGCACGGCGATCAGCAGCACGAGCCCGGTGACGGCCCGTTTCCGCGCGGGCGACAGCGCGGCAATCGTGTACACGACCACCAGTCCGGTGTACGGCAGGGGCTGCCCGGGCCCGTCGACGGCCAGCCGGTACAGCAGGCTGGTGGCCAGCACCGCGAACAGCACGGCGACCGGTGCCCGCCTGCGCCATACCAGGGGCACGACGGTGAGGGTGCTCAGCCCGTACGCGGCCCAGGTCGCCGCGGGCAGCCCGGGCGCGCGCGGCACCAGGAACGGCATGGTCATCGCACCCTGGACGAGCAGCGCGACGCCGAGGTCGACCAGCAGCGGATGGGCCGCCGCGAGCACCCGGCCCCGCTCCCGCCACCCGCGCAGTTCCCCGCGCATGCCCATGGCGCCCCCCCGTCCCGTTGCGGCCCGACCCCGGAACCGTAGCGGGGTGGTGGCCGCACGCGCCGGGAGAACAAGCCCTGGTTCAGGGCGCGTTGGGCGGTGTCCAGGCCGCCACCAGGTCCACCAGCCCGGGGAACCGGGCGTTGAGGTCGTCCACGCGGACGTGGCTGCGGCGTTCCAGGCCGTACTGGCGCTGGCGGGTGACGCCGGCCTCGCGCAGGGCCTTGAAGTGATGGGTGAGGGAGGACTTGGGGCGGTCGAGGCCGAACCAGCCGCAGGAGTGGTCGAACGCCTCCGACTCAAGCAGGAGTTTGCGCACGATCCGCAGCCGCAGCGGGTCGCTCAGCGCGCCCAGCACGGTCTCCAGCCGCAGCTCCCCGACCGCCGGCTCGGGCAGCGGTTCCGGCAGGTCCTCCGGCTCCGGCACCACCTTGATGACCGGCGCCTGTCGAACCGTCGCAGACATAGGCAACTCCCTATAACCGAAATCCTATGTACGAGTTCAATCGTACTGCATGCTAAGTTCGAATGGACTCGTACTTAGCTGCCGGAGGGAGCAACCCATGTCGGAGAGTCGGACCCTGTCCGCCGAGACGGTGGACGAACAGCAGGCCGCAGTGCCGGAGCCGGCCACGCCCGCACCGCCGGAGCGGGCCGCGGCGGCCCGCACGCCCACCTGGTGGGTGTGGCTGGCGGCCTGGCCGGTCACCGCCGTCTTCGTGCTGTCCAACGCGGCGACCCCGCTGTACGTGCTGTGGCAGCGCGACATCGGGTTCTCCAAGGGCACGCTGACCGTCGTCTTCGCGTTCTACATCGTCGGACTGCTCGGCTCGCTGCTCGTGTCGGGCGTCGTCTCCGACCGGCTGGGACGCAAGCCCGTGCTGCTGCCCGCCCTCGCCCTCGCCCTGGCCGCATGCGCGATCTTCGCGACCGCCACGACGGTCGTCGCACTGATCGTCGCCCGGTTGTTCACCGGCATCGCCGTCGGCGCGGTCGTCTCCGCCGGTATGGCCGCGGTGACGGACGTGGCAGGCCCGGAGCGGAAGCGGCTGGCCGCGCTGCTGGCCTCCTGCGCGATGGTCTTCGGGGCCGGCCTCGGCCCGCTGCTCGCCGGCCTGCTGTCCGAGACGCTCCCGGCTCCCACCGTCACCGTCTTCGTCGTCGAGGCGGTCCTGCTGCTCACGGCCGTCCTCGCCGTGCTGCGCATGCCGGTACGCCGTCCCGCCGCCCGCGGCAAGGGCCCCTGGGTGCGCGTGCCCGGCGTGCCGCACGGCAACGGCATCCATCTCGCTCTGGGCATCGCGGTGTTCGCCCCCGGCATCACCGCCACGTCCTTCGTGCTGTCGCTCGGCCCCACCCTGCTGACCGAACTGCTCGGCACCACCAGCCGGATCGTCGCCGGAGCCATGGCCTTCGTCATGTTCCTCGCCGCCACCGGCGTCCAGTTCGCCGTGCAGAAGCTGCCCCGGCGCACCATCCTGACCGCCGGTGCGATCAGCACCACCCTCAGCATGGCCGCGCTGATCGCCGCCGTGCACGCCTCGTCGGTCGCGCTGCTCGTCGCCTCCGCCCTGCTCGCCGGAGCCGGCCAGGGCATGGGCCAGCTCGGCGGTCTGTCGCTGCTCAACTCCACCGTCCCGGCGCAGCGCCTCGCCGAGGCCAACGCCGCACTGAACGTGGGTGGTTACATCCCCGCCGGCCTCCTGCCGGTGTCCACCGGCTACCTCATGGACGCGGTGGGCCTGCCCACCGGCGCGACCCTCTTCGGCACCGTCCTGATGGGCCTCGCCGTCGTCGGCGGACTCGTCGTGCTCTCCGGCCACCGCCGGGTGTCCGAGCCGGCGTGACGGGACGGCGCCGGTGCCGGGTCCCCGGGCGTACCCGCGTGGCGGTGCTCCACGGCTTCGGCCGCGGAGCACCGCCATGCACGTGTGCGCCCCGGCGCCCGGAGCCGCTTCCGAGGCCCCGGGTCAGTGGGCCCGGATGGCGTGGAAGAGCAGTTCGCTCGTCTCCGTCCAGCGCTCCACCACGTCCGCGCGTCCCCTGAGCACGTCCGAGATGTGCTGGGCGCCGAAGAACGCCGAGACCAGGGACCTCGCCGCCGCCTCCGGCGAGACGCCCTCCCGCACCTGACCCTCGTCCCGCGCCGCGACCAGCAGCGAGGCGAGGAGCTCGGTCCAGTCGACGTACGGCGTCGGCAGCTCGGCGTCGATGTGCGGGCGCTCTATCTGCAGGCGCGCCCCCGCCTGCACGACGATGTCGTCCCGGAACGACACCGCCGCACGCGCCAGCATCTGCTCCGCCGTCTCCAGCGGCCCGTACCCCTCCGTCAGGACCTCTTCCAGGAGCGCCGGCCACCGGGCGTAGTGCTCCTCCACCACCGCCACGGCCAGCGCCTCCTTGGAGGGGTAGTGGAAGTAGACCGCGCCCTTCGTCATCTTCATGCGGTCGGCCACGTCCTTGACCGACGTGTGCCGGAATCCCTGCTCGGCGAACAGCTCGGACGCCGCGGTGAGCACCAGCAACCTGGTGCGCGCGGACCGTTCCTGTTTGGGGTCGGGCCCCCTCCTGGTGACGAACTTCCTCGGCGCGAACGCGGCGATGGCTGGCTGCGGCTCGGACATGCTCGGTTCCTCTGACTCGGCGGCCTCGGCCGGAGCTGGCGGACGTGTTCGGCCGGGGCAGATGGAATCGTTCCGGCCGTACTGGCTCAAAAACGATTCTCGGCTCGATACCTTCTGGAAGGTATCTTTTTTCGCGTCGCTTCCCGTGAACGACGGGACCATAGCGGGCTCACCCCTGCTTCCGCGACCCGAAAGGGAACAGAACCTTGCACTGCGTACCGTCCCCCGCCGCGCCGCCGGACCTCCACACCCCGGGACCTCCCGGCGGCGCGCTCCGCTACGACCGCCCCGTGGCCCGCGAATCCGTGCACAAGTCCGCCTCCACGGAAGTGCTCCTGACCGACGCCCGGCACCTGGGCGAGGACCGGTTCGCGGTCGCCGCCCGGTTACCCCGGGAGCAGTTCATCACCGCCGACCACCCCGGCGAGGGGGCCCTGGACCCCGTACTGCTGGCCGAGGCGGCTCGGCAGGCGGCGATCCACCTGTCCCACCGTTTCCACGACATCCCCCTCGGGCACCCCTTCGTCCTCGGCGAGGTCGCCGTCGAACTCGACGAGCCGCTGCCGCCCTCGGCCGACGCGACGCTTCAGGCGCACTGTCGGCGCAAGGCCGGGAACCCCCGCCGCGCCTGCCTGGAACTGGACGCGACGGTGTGGGCGGCGGGCCGGGCAGCCGGCCGGGCGCGAGTCCTCTGGGAGGCCATGGAGCCACGCCGATACGCGGTCCTCCGCAAGCGCGGCGCCGCCCAGCCACCCGTGGTGTCCGGGCCGGCCCACGCCGCTGCCGCCGGGGCCGCCTCGCTGCCACCGGCCAGGGTCGGGCTGCGGCGCGACCGCGACGTCCTCCTCGCCTCCGACACGGAGCGCTCCGGCCGGTGGTGGCTGCGGCTGGACCCCGGCCACCCCGTCCTCTTCGACCACCCGTCGGACCACATACCGGGCATGGCTCTCGTGGAGGCCTTCCGCCAAGCGGCCGGCGTCGCGGCCACCCAGGGCGCCGTCGGCCCGGCCCGGGTGCGGGACATCGGTGAACTCACCGTGGCATACGACTCGTTCGGCGAACCGGACCTGCCGGTGGCCATCACCCTGGAGCCCCGCGGGGCAGGGGCCCGGGAGCCGCACGACGAGCACGCCCGCCTCGTCCACCTGACCGCCACGCAGGGCGACCGCACGCTCGCCCGGGCCCGCATCCGGTGCGGGACGCCCGGCCGTGCCCACCGGCGTACGGGGGCCGCATGCTGATCGACGACCCGGAGCGCGCCGCCCTGCGCACACCCTTGCGTGACCTGTCGGCCCTGACGGCGACCGCCCGCCGGGACGCCCCGGTGGCGGAGGAGCGGCGTGCACTCACGGCCGATGCCGTCGACGCGTTGACCCGCGCGGGTTTTCCGCGTCACTTCGTGCCCGGCCGGTTCGGCGGGGAGGCGGGGGAGTTCGTCCCGCTGGTGGCCGGCGTGGCGGACGCGGGGGAGGCCTGTGCCGCCACGGCGTGGTGCGCCGCGCTGTTCGCCGCGCACGGCCGGCTGGCCGCCTATCTCCCGCCCGAGGGGCAGCGCGAGGTGTGGGCGGACGGCCCGGACGTGCGGATCGCCGCCGCGGTGGTACCGCCCCAGGGCGCGGCGGTGGCGGTCGACGGCGGCTGGCGCCTCGACGGCGCCTGGCGGCCTGCCAGCGGGGTCGATCACGCGGACTGGATCCTGCTGGCCTCCTGGACGGACGGCGAGGAGGGGCGGGAGCACCGGATCTTCGCCGTCCCCCGTGCGCAGGTGACCGTGGAGGACACCTGGCACTCCCTGGGCCTGCGGGGCACCGGCAGCAACACGGTGCGGTGCGAGGGACTCGTCGTTCCGCGGCACCGGACGTACACGCTCGACGCACTCCTGCGAAGCCGTCCGGGTGCGGCCCGGTGCCACACCGTGCCGTATCCCATGGTCGCGGCGCTGATGTTCGCCGCTCCGCTGCTCGGAGCCGCCCGCGGGGCCCTGCGCGCCTGGACCGGCGAACGGCTCGCCGCCGAGCGCCGCCACCCGGCGGCCCACACCGTGCTGGCCCGGGCATCGGCGCGGATCCACGCCGCCGGTCTGCTCCTGACCGGTGCGGCCGAGCGCGCCGACCGGGGCGAGATCACCCCGCTCGCCGTCGCGGAGAACCGCAGGGACGCCACCGCCGCGGCCACACTGTGCCGGGAGGCGGTCGACGCGCTGTTCCACGCCTCCGGCCTGCGCGCCCAGTCCCCGGACAGCGCCGTGCAACGCGCCTGGCGGGACGCCACGGCCATCGCCGCCCACGCCGCCCTGGACCCGGACGCCGCGGCCCGGGCCTACGCGGAAGCGGTGCTGTCCCCGGCGGGAGGTGACGGGCCATGACCCGGGCGGCAGCCGTCCCGGTCGCCTTCTTCGACGTCGACGAGACCCTCGTCGCCACGAAGAGCCTGCTCGACTTCTGGGACTACTGGGTGACACGGCAGGACGGCCCGGCGGGCACGGGCCGGGGGCCGTACGACCCGCAGCGACGAACGGCGCAGCCGGCGCCGCCCGCGACCACGTCCACGGCGGCAGCCGGCCCGCCCGACCGCTCCCGGCTCAACCGCGACTACTACCGCCGCTACACGGGCACGCCCGAGTCGCTCCTCCAGGCCGCCGCCCGCGACTGGTACGCCCGCTACCGCCGCGGCGAGCGCGCCTTCGTCACCGCCGGACTGCACGCCCTCGCCCGGCACCGCGCTCTCGGGCACGAGATCGTCCTGGTCTCCGGCTCCCTGCGCCCCGTCGTGGACGCCGTCGCCGCGGACCTCGGCGCCACCGCCGTACGGTGCGCCGAGCAGACCGTCACCGATGACGGACTGCTGACCGGCGAGATCGACCGGCCGATGATCGGGCGGGCCAAGGCCGACGCCGTCGAGGCCCACCTCGCGGAGCGCGGCGCCCGCGCCGGTGACTGCCACGCGTACGGCGACCACGACAGCGACCTGCCCATGCTCCGCTCCGTCGGCCACCCCGTCGTGATCGGCGGCGCCCCCGCCCTGCGGCACGAGGCCGCCCGGCTGGGCTGGACGACCCTCCCCGGCGACACCGGACCACACCCCGCAAGGCCGCCCGTGGCTACCGGTCGACCGCCCCGTTCCGCCGCAGGCCAACGGCAGGATCAGGCCTCCGTGAGTCCCTGATGTACGGCCGACTTTCGCCTCCTCGGAGGAATCCTTCCCAGGGGTATGTTTGTGCTCTCGATCAAGACCGGAGGGCACCCCGCATGGCCAAACAGGAAAGGGCGCTGCGCACACGTGAGAAGGTGCTGGACGCCGCGGCCGAGGAGTTCGCCGCGCAGGGATACGCCAAGGCCACGCTGAACGACGTGGCGAGGCGGACGGGGATGACCAAAGGGGCCCTCTACGGGCACTTCCCGTCCAAGGAGATCCTCGCCGCGACCCTGCTCGCCCAGTCTCGCGTGGCCTGGGAGGAGATGCGGCGTGCCCGGGACGTGCCGGGCGCCGCGGCCCGTGCCGTGCTGGAGGAACTGGTCCTGGAGCTCGCCCGGCGCCTGCGCTCGGACATCCGGCTCAGGGCGGCCCTCCGGCTCGCCAGCGACCTGCCCTGTCTGGCCCGCGCGGCCCCGGACCTCTTCGACGACGTGCGGCGTCATCTGGTCGGCCTCGTCCACAGGGCGCAGCAGGAGGACGGCATCGCCCCCTATCCGCCGGACCTGGTGGTGGAGCTGCTGCTGACCTCCCTGCACGGCACTCTCCACGCCTCGCAGTGCGACGACCGGTACGGCAGCGCCCCCACCCGGGAGGCGGTGTGGCGTCTCCTGCTCGACGCGCTCGCCGGTGATCGCGGGGGCTGCCGGGGCATGGCCGGGCGGTGAGGTCGTCGTTTCGGACACGTAAAAAATACCATCCCGAAGGTTTTTTCTGTCATGATGATGCTGTCCCGGCCCGCCGGGCCGCCCGCTGCCCGGTCGCAGGCCGGTCCGCGGTCGCGGTCGCCATGAAGTGACGGAGGGAAGCAGATGAGTGTGCTGGATGAAAGGATCGGTCCGTTCCCCCTCGGGCAGGCAGCCTTCGGCGCGGCCCCCGAGGAGCCGCACCAGGAGGAGATTCAGCGTGCTGTCAGCCATGCCGAACATGTCGATGACTTCGATATGCGACACCTTCGGTACTTCCTGGCTGTGGTCCGCTCCGGAACTGTCTCCGCAGCCGCCAAGGAATTGCGTATATCGCAACCGAGTCTGAGTCAGCAGATCAAACGGCTGGAGCAGCGAATAGGAGCCGCGCTTTTCGTTCGCAGCTCCCGCGGTGTCGAACTGACGGCGGGTGGCCGGGCCTTTCTCCGGGAGATCCAGAGCATCCCCGGCCAGCTCCGGTCGGCCATCGCGGCCGCCGCCCCCACCCCCGCGCTCTGGTCCGTCGGCGTGTGCGGAGGCGTGCCGGCGGAGGTGCTCGCGGAGGTGCAGAACGGTCTCGCCGGGCAGGGCGCACACCACGTCGGCAGCAGACCCGGACCGCACCTGCGCATGCGTTCGGTGGGCGCGGCGGAGCAGCCCGAGCTGCTGGAGCACGGCGAGATCGTGTTCGGGATCATGCGCCTGCCGGTGACCGCGCCTCACCTCGCCCGCGCCGTCGTATGGGACGAGCCGCTCGGCGTCGTCCTGCCCACCGCGCACCCCCTGGCCTCGCAACCGAGCCTGACCTGGGAAGACCTTTCCACGCAGCGCCTCCTCTGGTACGACGAGGGGTGCGCGCCCGGGTACGCCGACGCCGTGCCGGCGCAGCTGACGGCGCTGGGCTGGAAGGCCGTGCTGCATCCTGTCGACCAGGACCAGCAGGCTCTGTTCGTGCACGCCCTGCAGACCACCCGCGATCTGGTGGCCCTGCGCCCGAGCACGGCGGTGACGGACGATCCGCAGCTCGTCTGGCGCCCGTTGCCCACCGCCTCCGCGCCCCGTGAACGGCTGGCCGTGACCGCCCTGGCCGGCAGCCGCGCGGCCCGGTATCTGGGCCGGGTGGCCGCTCGGTGCGGGTGGCCCTACCGCGCCTGATCTCCCTTTTTCGGCCCCACTCGACGGCCGGTCCGGAACTTCTTGTTCCGGGCCGGCCGTTCTCTGTTTCCCCGCAGGAAATGAAAACGGAAACTTACTCCGAGGTCACCTTACCGGAGGGTCATATTCCGTCATAGTCGGAGCCTTATGGCTACTACGCGGTATAGGTCTTGGACAGGCGAGATCCGCTGAACCTAGTCTCCTGTATGTGACACGAATCCGGTTCGGTCACACAGCAATTTCCGATCGATTTCCCAATGACGTCGGATTCATTCCTGATCCATTCGGCCGCGGCCGGGAAAACAGGGGAGAAGCGTGATCTCCACCAAGCTGACGGAACTGCTCGGCATCGAACACCCCGTCATCAGCGCCCCCATGGGGTCCGTGTCCGGAGGACGGCTCACCACCGCCGTCACCCGCGCCGGCGGGCTGGGACTCGTCGGTGTCAGCTACGGCGACCCCGCCTTCATCGACGAACACGTGGGGCAGGCCGCGCAGGCCGGTGGCGTCTGGGGCGTCGGCTGCGTGATGTTCACCTTCGACGAGCGCCCGGGCCTGTGGGACAAGGTGCTCGGCTACGCCCCGCCGGTCGTCGCCCTGTCGTTCGGGGACCCGGACCAGGTACGCCGGTACGTCGCCTCCGCCGCCGAGAGCGGTGCCCACGTCGTGGTCCAGGTGCACGATCCCGAGCAGGCGGCCGTGGCCCTGCAGGCCGGGGCCTCCGTGCTGGTGGCCCAGGGCGCCGAAGCCGGCGGCCACCACAAGACACAGGCGACACTGCCGCTGATCCCGGCCGTGCTCGACATCACCCAGGGCGTGGTGCCCGTGGTCGCCGCGGGCGGTTTCGCGGACGGGCGGGGCCTGGCCGCCGCCCTCGCCCTCGGCGCCGACGGCGTCATGATGGGCACCCGCTTCGCCGTCACCGAGGAGTCGCTGGGCACGCCCGGCTTCAAGTCCTCGCTGGTCTCCGGGGCCACGGCGGACCTCGTCGACACCCGGGCCTTCGACGTCGTGCGCGGCATCCCGTGGGACGAGGTCTACCAGGCGCGCTCAGTGAGCAACGACTTCACCCGCACCTGGACCGGCCGCGACGCCGAACTCGCCGCCCGTCGCGCCGAGATCGAGCCCGAGTGGGCCGCGGCGGTCGCCCGCGACGACACGAGCCGGCGGGCGCTGTTCGCCGGTGAGGTCCTCGACCTGGTCCACGACATCCGGCCGGCGGGGAGCGTCGTGCGCGAGACGGTCGCCGAGGCCGAGTCCATCCTGCGCGGCCTGGCCGGGCGCATCACGCCCTGACCCCTGCGCTCCGGGCGGGCCCCAGCCCCCGGACCCCACCCGAATCGCCCTGCACGGACCCGTCCTGACCACCGGTCGGGCAGTCCTTCCTCACACCGGAGAAAACCCGTGATCCACGTCCTCACCCTCACCTACCTCCAGCCCCGCGAGACCGTCACCGCGCACCTGCCCGAGCACAAGGCCTGGCTGCGGGACCACTCCGACCGGGGACGGATCCTGCTGAGCGGGCCCCGGCCCGACGGCGGTGCCGTCATCGTCACCGCCGACCTCGACGAGGCCACCGTGCGGGAGCTCATCGAGAGCGACCCGTGGCACAAGCTCGGCATCGCCTCGTACGACCGGGTCGCCTTCGAGGGGAAGAACGCCAGCCCCGGCGTCGTCACCGCGGCCGTCCCCGACGACAGCGTCCTGCTCATCAACGTCGCCACCACCGAGGACGCGCCCGCCACGGTCGACGCCCTCGCCGGTGCCGTCGAGCACGTCGCCGCCACCGCCGACGGATTCCGCGGATCCCGACTGCTCACCAGCGTCGACGGCGACGCGGTGATCAACCTCGCGGCCTGGACCGACGAGAAGCGGTTCAACGCCATCTTCGACGACCCCGGCTTCACCGGCCGCTACCAGGAGTTCGCGAAGACCGTGACCGGCGCCAAGTACCGCCTCTACCGCACCAGCCGGGTCATCAGCCCCAACCGCTGAACCCGCGCCGCACCGCACCGCCCGGCACGCACGACCTCAAGGAGCAACCATGACCGTCCCGTCCACGCCCGCCCCGTACGACCTCGTCGTCGTCGGATTCGGCGCCGCCGGCCTGTCGGCCGCCCTGTCCTTCGCCGAGGCCACCGAAGGGCGCGAGACGCCCGCCCGGATCGCGATACTCGAACGGTCCACCGAGGACGAACGCGGCGGCGCCACCCGCTGGACCGGTGCCTTCCTCCGCGTCGACGAGCAGCGGCGGCTCGACACCGACTGGGCCGAGCACGTGGGCCGCGTCTCCGGCGGCCTCGCCGACGTCGAGTACTGCCGCACGGTGGAGCGCGAGTCCCCGCAGACCCTCGCCTTCGTGGAGAAGCACGGCGTCGAGATCGACTACGCCGACTTCCCGCTGCCGCACACCTTCGACGGCGGTACCCCCTCGATGACCCCGCCGGCCAGCCCCCGCGGCGGCGGCGCCTCCATCGTCGAACACCTCGGCGCGGCCCTGGAGAAGGACCCCCGCGTCGACATCCACTACGAGACGGAGGCACTGCGCCTGACCACCGCCGAGGACGGTGCCGTCGACGGCGTCGTGGTGCGCGGCCCCGACGGCCGCACCCGGCGGCTGACCGGCCGCGCGGTGGTCCTGGCCTGCGGCGGCTTCCAGGGCAACACCGAGATGCTCACCCGCTACGTCGGCGACCGCGCCTGCGACCTGCCGCTGATCGCGCCCGGCATCGCCAACAACCGCGGTGACGCCCTGCGCATGGCACTGGAGCTCGGCGCCGACACAGCCGGCCAGTTCGACGGCATCCACGCCGAGCCGGTCGACCGCCGCACCAGCAAGGCCGACGCGGTGCTGTACGGCTTCAGCTGCGGCATCTTCGTCAACGGCCGTATGCAGCGGTTCTTCGACGAGGGCCGCGACACCTGGGACAACACCTTCGAGCACGTCGGCTACGAGATCTGGCGCAACCAGGACCAGGAGGCGTACTGGATCGCCGACGCCAAGACCCTCGCCATCCCGGGCATCATGAACTCGCTGCTCAGCGACGTACCGCCGGAGCAGGCGGACACCCTGGAGGAGCTCGCCGACAAGCTCGGCATCGACGCCGAGGGACTGGCGAAGACCGTCGCCGAGTTCAACGCGGGTGTCGGGGAAGGGGAGTTCGACCCGACCCGCCTCGACGGCAAGAGCACCGTCGGCCTCACCCCGCCCAAGTCCAACTGGGCCACGCCCCTGGACACCGCGCCGTTCATCGGCGTCCCGGTGACCGCCGCGATCTGCTTCACCTACGGCGGCGTCCGCACCGACCTCGACGCCCGTGTCGTCACCCCGTCCGGCACGGCCATCCCCGGCCTGTACGCCGCCGGTGAGGCCACCGGCCTCTTCTACAAGGCCTACCCGCCGGCCACGTCCGTGCTGCGCTCGCTGATCTTCGGACGGCTCGCCGCGCACCACGCGGTCCAGGCCCGGCAGTCCGCCTGACCCACCCTCACGTCAGCTTTCTGGAGGACCCATGAGTATGGTCAACATCGATGTCACCCTCCGCGACGGCGGTTATCGCAACGGCTTCGACTTCCCGCTCGGCTACGCCCTGAAGCACGCGAAGCTGAGCGTCGAGGCCGGGTTCGACTGGGTCGAGATCGCCTACCGCAAGGGCTCGCTCGTCCCGATACCCGGCCTGGGGCTCACCGGCCGGGGCGACGACGACTACATCGCCGCGATGGCCCAGGAGGTCGGCCCCCGGCACATCGCGATGATCCTGCACCCGAAGAACATCACCCGCGACGACCTGCCCGCCATGTACCAGGCCGGGGCGCGGCTCGTCCGCATCATCCTGCCGGCCAAGGGCTACGAGCCCGGCCTGGACTACATCCGCCAGGCCCGGGACATCGGCTTCACGGTGGGCGTCAACTTCGCCCGGATCAGCCAGTGGCCGGGCCGCGACGTGGTCGAGGTGGCCGCCGCCGCGACCGACGCGGGTGCCGAGTTCGTCTACCTCGCCGACTCCAACGGCAGCCTGTCGCCGGTGGACACCGCCCACCTGACCACCCTGACCAGGTCGGTCACCGGGGGCCCGGTCGGGCTGCACGCCCACAACAACCTGGGGCTCGCCCTGTCCAACGCCATCAGCGCCGAGGCCGCCGGCGCGACCTGGATGGACTCCTCGATCCAGGGCATGGGCAAGGGCCCGGGCAACCTCATCGCCGAGCAGTGGCTGGCGCACCTGGACCGCACGGACCCGGAGGCCGCCGCGCGCCTCAACCTGGAGCCCGTGCTGGAGCTGGCGGACCTGCTCCTGGCGAACGTCCCCGAGGGCTCGCCCTCGCTGCCGCTGCCGGATCTGGTGCTGGGCCGGTACGACCTGCCGGTGGAGCACCGCAAGGAGCTGGTGGGCCGCCACGGCGAGGTGCTCGCCACCGCGCGCACCCTCGCGGGCGCCCGGTGACCCACACCGGAACTGCTGTGCCGACGACGGTCCACCCACCCCGGACCGCCGTCGGCCCGGCGCACGCCCACGCCCTGGTCCTCGCCCCCGTCACACCCGTCTGGGACGAGGGAGCGTTCTTCGCCCCGGTCATCGACACGCTGACGGCGGCGGGGGCCGGGCTCCGGGTGACGGTGGTCGACACGCTCGCCCTCCGGGACGAGCGCGTACGCACCCTGGAGGACCTCGTCGCCCGCTGGCGGGCCCTGCTCCCCGCCTTCGGCCGCATCGACCTGCTGTGCGGGAACGCCCTGGGCGGAGCCGTGGCCCAGGGACTCCTCCCGTACGTCGCCCCCGGCACGGCCGCCCTCCTCGTCTCGGGCCCGGCCCGCTCGGACGCGCTCCTGGAACACCGCCTCAGCGAAATCGCCGATCTGGCGGCCACGGGCCACACCGAGGCGTCCCTCGCGCTGCTGCACGAGAGGGTCCAGCCGGACGGCACACCTCCGTCCACCGGCCCGGACCCGACGGCAACCGCCGCGCGGACGGCAGCCGAGGGCGATGCCGCGTGCCGGAGCGACGGCGCGGTAGGCGACCTTGGTCACCTCACGCGTGCCGGCACCGCCCCGGCAGCCCCCGGCGACACCCCCGCCGCGCGGACGGGAGTCGCCGCCGGCCGGGCGGGCGGTGATCGCCCGGAGGGGGCTGGCTCCGCCGTGGCGGCAGCCGTCGCGCGGACGGGAGTAGCCGCCGACGGGGCGGGCGGTGACCGCCCGGCGGGAGGCGGTACCGCCGTCGGCCGGGCGGGCGGTGACCGCCCCGTGGAGAGCCACGACGGGCGGGCGGTGGTCGACGGCGCGGTCGACGGCCTCGGTCGCCTCGCGCGTGCCGATGCCGCCCCGGCAGCCCCCGGCCGTCTCGTGCGAGGCGGCACCGCCCCGGCCGTCCCCGCCGACCTCCCGCGCCCTGCCCGCCAGACCCCGGCCCAGCGGCTCGACGGGGGGCTCCGGCTGCTGTGCGGCATCGATCTGGCCGCGGCCGTCGAGGCGCACCCCGGCCCCCTGCTGCACATCGTCGGCGGGCGTTCGCAGCTCGTCACACGGCGGCACACCGCCGCCGGCCCGCACCACCGGGTGCATGTCGTCGCCGAGGCCGGCATGCGCCCCCACACCGATCAGCCCGCGGAAGTGTCCGCCCTCATCGGCGCCTTCCTGCGGGAGAAGGGACTGACATGAAGCCGACCCCGAAGAAGAGCGTCGCCGTCCTCCCGGGCGACGGCATCGGCCCGGAGGTCGTCTCCGCCGCGCTCGGCACCGTCGAAAAGCTGGACCTGCCCCTGGAGTTCCGGTTCGGAGACATCGGCTGGGACTGCTGGCGCGAGGAGGGCGACCCCGTCCCGCAGCGCACCTGGAAGCTGCTCGAGGAGACCGACACCTGCCTCCTGGGCGCCATCACCAGCAAGCCCGTGCGGGAGACGGAGGCCGAACTCGCCCCGTCCCTGCGCGGCACCGGCCTCCGGTACGTCTCACCGGTCCTCCAACTCCGCCAGCGTCTCGGCCTGTACGCCAACGTCCGTCCGGTCACCGACCTGGACGGCGGCCGGTTCGATTTCACCGTCATCCGCGAGAACACGGAGGGCCTGTACGCCGGCATCGACGTCCACGGCCTCGACGAGCCGCTCTGGAACGCCGTACGACACCACCCCAACGCGGCGGCATCGGGCCCGGAGGACACCAGCCTCACCCTGCGCCTGCAGACCCGCCACGGCATCGACCGGCTGCTCCGCTTCGGCTTCGCCCACGCCGAGGCGCACGGCAAGCGCCTGCTCACGGTCGCGGACAAGCCGATGGTCCTGCGCAACAGCGGCAACCTGCTGCGCGAGCGCCTCGAACTGATCGCCCAGGAGCACCCGGACATCGAGACGGAGATCCTCAACGTCGACGCCGTCGCCCTGTGGATGGTCCGCAGGCCGGAACGGTTCGGCGTCCTGGTCGCCGAGAACATGTTCGGCGACATCCTCTCCGACCTCGGCGCCGGTGTCATGGGCGGACTCGGTCTCGCCCCGAGCGGCAACATCGGCGACCACGGCAGCTACTTCGAGCCGGTGCACGGCAGCGCCCCCGGCATGGTCGGCAAGGACCGGGCCAACCCGATGGCGATGCTCCTCACGATCGGCCAGATGCTCGGCCACCTCGGCCTCGACGTGCCGGGCGAGGAACTGCGCAACGCCGTACGCACCGTCGCCCGCGCCCGCAGGACCGTCACGTACGACCTGGGCGGCACGTCGGGGACCAGGGAGGTGGCGCGGGCCGTCGCCGGCCGGCTGGCGGAGGGAGCAGCCGCCTCGGCGGAGAGCACCCTCGTCCCCCCGGACGTCGTCGACCGGCTCGCCCGTCTCGACACCGCCTCCGTCTCCGACGCCCTGGACAGCCTCGGCATCGGCGGTGTGCTCGCGGGCCTGAGCGCCCGGGTTCCCGGAGCCCGTACGGCCGGTCTGGCGTACACCGTCACCTACCGGCCGGTGGACGGCGACGGCCAGGGCTTCCGGAACGCGGCGAACTATCTGGACGACGTACCCGAGGGCGCGTTCGTCGTGGTCGACAACGCCGGCAGCACGGACTGCACCAACTGGGGTTCGCTGCTCACCTCCGTGGCCCGCAGCCGCGGCGTGCGCGGCACCGCGGTGCACGGCTCTGCCCGTGACATCGCCGAGATCCGGGCCGCCGGATACCCCCTGTTCAGCACCGGCGCCACGATGGTCAGCGGCAAGAACCGCGTCGAACTCGCCGCGACCGGACGGGAGATCACCGTCGGCGGCGTGACCGTACGCCCCGGCGATGTCGTGGTCGCCGACGACAACGGGGTACTCGTCGTGCCCGCGGCGCACGCCGCCGAGGTCGCCGGCCGTGCCGAGCGCGTCGAGCGGACCGAGACGGCGATCGCCGAGGCGGTGGACACCGGACTGCGGCTGGACGAGGCCCGCAGGAGGTTCGGCTACGCGAGGCCGTGGGAGGGCCCGGCGCGGCGGACCGCCGATGTGTGACCTCGCGCGGCGGGTGGTGGACGTCCACTACCACGCGGGCCCCGACCTGTACCGGCGCCGTCTCACCACCGGCGGCGCCGGCCGGGCCTACGCCGGGATCGACGGCTGGGTGGTCATCAAGAGCCACCTGGGCTGCACCGCGGCGAGCGCGTGGGAGGCCCGTCAGGAGGGGCTGCCCGTCTCAGGCACCGTCGTCCTCAACGACCTCGCCGGAGGCGTGCACCCCCGGGTGGTGGAACAGGCCGTCTACACCCACGGCCAGGACAGCCCCGCCCGGCTGGTCGTGCACCTGCCCACCCTCGTCGGCCCCGCCCATCCCTCCCGGCTGCACCGGCAGCCCTTCCACCCGCTGCTGGACACCGAACGGTGGCGCGGCGAGCGGGTCCTGGACGACACCGGACAGCTCCGGCGTCCCGTGCGCGAGGTGCTCCGGGCGGCCCGGGACCTCCCGGTCGTCCTGGCGACGGGCCACTGCGACCGGGAGGAGACCCTGCGCGTGGTCGACGAGGCGGCCCGGCTGGACCTGCCCCGGTTGCTGCTGACCCACGCCACGCATCCGATGACCGGCCTCACCCCCGCCGACCTCACCCGACTCGCCGATGCGCCGGGGGTGTACGTCGAGATCACCGCCCTGACGCTGCTCCTGGGGCATCGTGACGCCGGGCATCTGGGAGACGTCGTACGCGCCCACCCCCGGGTGGTGTTCAGCTCCGACCTCGGGCAGCCGGACCAGCCGGACCCCGCCAGATGGCTGTCGCTCAGCGAAAGCTGGTTCGAGCAGGCGCAGCTGACGCCCCACCAGGTACATGCCGTCACCGCACTCAACCCGGCAGCCCTGCTGGCGCCCTGACCCCGTACCAGGAAAGGCTCATGACCGACCCTCGCCCCCTCGGCGTCTCCCGTCGCGCGCTCCTGCGCGGCACGGCGGCCACGGCCGCGTACGCCGCGTCCTCGGAAAGCGTCCACGCGGCCACGGGCCACCCCGCCTCCAGCAGCCCCGGTGCGCTGAACGACCAGTCGGCGGTCCGTACCCTCACCGTCGGAGACACCCGGCTCACCTACGTCGTCGACGGCGCGATGGAGCTGGACCCCACGGGCTTCCTCCCGGCCGTCCCCGCCGCCTACTGGCGGGACCACCCCGAGGCGCTGACCCGGTCCGGCCGGATCGCCGCCTCCGCGGGCGGGCTGCTCGTCGAGCGGGGCGGGCGGCGGCTGCTGATCGACGCGGGGCTCGGCGCCAACGTGCTCTCCCCGTCCCTCGGCGTCTCCCGCGCGGGCGCTTTGCCGCACACCCTGCGCCGGCTCCGGGTGCCCCCGGAGTCCGTCGACACCGTGGCCTTCACCCACCTGCACACCGACCACACCGGCCTGGGCTTCCGCACGGACGGAGAGCGGGCACCGCGCAAGGCGTTCCCGCGCGCCGACTACCTGGTGGCCGCCGCCGAATGGGAGCCCTTCTGGCGGCGCGAGATCGAGATCGGTGCCCCCTCCTGGGACGGATTCATGGTGCCGATGTCGAGGGTGCTGCGGACGTTCGGCGACGGCGCGGAGATCTGGCCCGGCGTCACCGCGCTGGTCACCCCGGGCCACAGCCCCGGACACACCACCTACGTGATCGCTGCCTCCGGCGGACGGCATGTCCTGGTCTTCGGCGACGCGTTCCACACCCCCGCCCAGCTGGCCCACCCCGAGTGGCCCTCCGGCCCCGACACGGACACCGGCGCGGTCCTGAAGGCCCGCCGGACCCTTCTGGCCCGCCTCCTGCTGCCGCGCACCCACGCGTTCGCCTTCCACTTCGGCGACCAGGCCTTCGGGCGCGTCCTGCGGGACGGCACGGGCGCGGCCCGGTGGCGTCCGGCTCCCGCCCGGAAACTCCTGCCGCCACCGGTCAGGATCTCCGAATTCCCCGGGTGACAAGGGCGGCGAGGCCCTGTGGTTGCAGCGGTTAGGGTGAATCCCGTGGAGCTCCTGCACCTGCGCTATTTCCTGGCCGTCGCCCAAGAACTGAACTTCTCCACCGCCGCCCGCAAACTGCACATGGCGGCCTCCCCGTTGAGCCGGCGGATCAAGGACCTCGAGAACGAGGTCGGGCACCGGCTGTTCGACCGGGACACCCACCACGTACGGCTCACCGCGGCCGGAAACGCGCTGCTGCCGATCGCGCGCGGGGTGCTGGAACAGGTCGACTCCATCCGGTGGCGGCTGGACGAGACCGCCCGGCCGCAGCGCACCACCCTGCTGCTCGGCATGCCCACCGGCGTCCATCCCGACCTGCGGGAACGGATGGACGCCCTGGCCGAGCGGGTCAGCGACCGGTTCGAGATCAAACGCTGGCCCGGCGGCACCGACCGGCTCGTCGACGCCGTGTGCGACGGCAGGCTGGCGCTGACCCTGGCCCGGCTCCCGGCCGGTGGCGACCCGGCGCTGGAGCAGATGCCCGTGATGTCGGAGCGGCTCGGCGCGGTCGTGCCCCGGGACCGGTTCGCCGGGCGCGAGTCCGTCGCCCTCGCGGAACTGGCGGAACTCGCCTACGCGGGCTCCCCGACGGCGGTGACGAACGCCTACTTCCGCGGCCTCGACCAGCAGCTCGCCGAACTCGGCATCAAGAAGCGCATCGAACTGGGCAGCGCCACATTCGAGGGAATCTCCGAAATAGTCTCCAGCGGTTTGGCGTTCTCCATTTCCATGCTGGACTCCAGAAGCCCGGTGCAGAATTACCGTCTGGACAATGTCACCGTCCTTCCCTTCTCCGATTTCCATCCTCGTATGGAGACCGGGCTGATCTGGCGCAAGGACCGGGCGAACGGCGGTGACCTGCAAGAAATCGTGGCGGCGGCCCGGGAGCTCTTCACCGAGCCGCTCCACTCATAATCGCCATACAATCTCCACGAAAAGCGGTATGACCACTGCGGTCATACCGCTTTTCGCTATTCGGTCATGCCATTCGTTTCCGTTCGGCGAATCTCCGAGCTAACTTAGTTTCCAGGTACACACACATGGTGAGTGAAGGAGTGAAGAAACCGATGACGGACACCACCGACACCGTCGCCGGCCCGCTGCAGGGCGTGCGCGTGATCGACCTCTCGACCGTGGTGATGGGCCCCTACGCCGCCCAGATCCTCGGCGACCTGGGCGCCGACGTGATCAAGATCGAGTCGCCGTCCGACACCGTGCGCAACGGCCACTACCGCACGACCCCGGGCATGACCCCGCTGAACCTCAACGTCAACCGCAACAAGCGCAGCGTCGCCCTCAACCTCAAGGACGACACCGACCGCGAACGCGCACTGCGGCTGATCGACACCGCTGACGTACTGATCACCAACATGCGCCCCGGCGCCCTGCACCGCCTCGGCCTGTCCTACGACGACATCGCCGCCCGCAACCCCGGCCTCGTCTACGCGCACGCCCAGGGCTTCCGCAGCGACTCGGACCGGGCCGGGAACGCCGCGTACGACGAGACCGTGCAGGCCGCCTCCGGTCTCGTCGACATCGCCGACCGGGCACTCGGCGAGCCCGTCTACCTGCCGACCATCATCGGCGACAAGGTCTCCTCGCTGACCATCGCCTACAGCGTGCTGGCCGCCCTGCTGCACCGGAACAACACCGGCCAGGGCCAGCTCATCGAGATCCCGATGACGGACACGCTGATCGCGTTCAACCTGGTCGAGCACCTCGCGGGCCACACCCACGTGCCCGAGACCGGCCCCACCGGCTTCGCGCTGTCGATGCTCAAGGGCCACAAGGCGGTGCGCACCAAGGACGGCCTGGCCTGCGTCATGCCGTACAACCCGCACAACTACCGGGACTTCTTCACCGCCGCCGGACGCCCGGACCTCGCCGAGGACCCGCGCGTGAGCGGCGACGCCATCGACAGCGCCGACCACGAGGACCTGGCCGCGCTCCTGGAGACCTGCGCCCCGGCGCTGACCACCGAGGAGTGGGCGGAGGTGTGCGCCAAGCACAGCATCCCGATGGCCCCGGTGCTGGAGCTCGACCGCGCCCACGACGACCCCTACGTCCGTGACGGCCACCTGCTCGACACCGCCGAGCACCCGACCGAGGGCACGGTCCGCACCATCGGCATCCCGCTGCGCTTCTCCGCCACCCCCGGCTCGATCCGCCGGCTCGCGCCGGTCGCGGGCCAGGACACCGAGGGCGTCCTCGCCGAACTCGACGCCATCAGCCGCTGATCGCCACAGGAGGACCGACATGAGCACCCCCACCGCTCCCGCCGTGCGCACCGAACGCATCGGCTCCGCCCTGCTGATCACCCTGGACCGCCCCGAGGCCCGCAACGCCGTGAACGCGGCGACCGCCACCGCGCTGGCCGCCGCACTCGACGAGCTGGAGGCCGACCCCGCCCTGCGGGTCGGCGTCCTGACCGGCGAGGGCGGCACGTTCAGCGCCGGCATGGACCTCAAGGCCGCCCTGCGCGGCGAGTCGCCCGAGGTCGAGGGCCGCGGATTCGGCGGCCTCACCGAGGCCCGGCCGGACAAGCCCCTCATCGCCGCCGTGGAGGGTTACGCCATGGGCGGCGGCTTCGAACTGGCCCTGGCCTGCGACCTGATCGTCGCCGCCGAGGACGCCCGGTTCGGTCTGCCCGAGGTCGAGCGCGGCCTGATCGCCGCGGGCGGCGGAGTGATCCGGCTGCCCGGGCGCATCCCGCACCACCTCGCGATGGAGCTCCTGCTGACCGGCGAGCCCGTCGACGGCCGCCGGGCCGGCGAACTGGGCCTGGCCAACCGGGTCACGAGCAAGGGACAGGCCGTCGCCGAGGCGCTCCGGCTGGCCGAACGGGTCGCGGAGAACGCCCCGTTGGCCCTCGCGGCCGTCAAGCGCGTCGTCCGCGCCGCCGAAGGCGCCTCCGACGAGGAGGCCTTCGCGTTCCAGCGCGGCGAGATGAAGACCCTGATGGCCTCGGACGACGTCCGCGAGGGCATGACCGCCTTCGCCGAGCGCCGCCCCGCGCGGTGGACCGGGCGGTGAGCCGGACATGAAGGCCGCAGACGTACGACAGCACGTCACCACCCCCCTCACCGGCCCGGCGTACGCGCCGATGGTGCCGCGCTTCACCGACCGCGAGTACCTCAACGTCGTCTACCGCACCGACGCCGACGCCCTGCGGGCCGTCGTCCCCGAACCCCTGCGGATCGAGGAACCGCTGGTCCGGTTCGAGATCATGAAGATGGGCGACGTCAGCGGCTACGGCCCCTACACCGAGGCCGGCCAGGCGATCCCCGTCGGCTTCGAGGGCGAGCGGGGCGAGTACCTGCACACGATGCACCTGGACAACTTCCCGGCGACCGCCTCCGGCCGCGAGGTCTCCGCCTACCCGAAGGTCATCGGCTCCCCGGCGCTGTACGTCGACTCCGGCGCGCTCGTCGGCACCCTCGACCACGGCAGCGTGCGGGTCGCCACCGCGACCATGGGCTACAAGCACCACGAGCTGGACCGGGCCGAGGCCGAGGCACAGATCACCGTGCCGACCTTCATGCTCAAGACGATCCCCGGCTACGACGGGCTGCCGCGCGTGCAGGAACTCGTCCGCACCCGCATCACCGACGTCACCGTCAAGGGCGCCTGGACCGGCCCCGCCCGGCTCCAGCTGTTCCAGCACGTGCTCGCCCCGCTGGCCGACCTGCCGGTGCTGGAGGTCGTCTCCGCCGGCCACATCCTCACCGACCTGACGCTGTCCGGCGTCGAGCCGGTCCACGACTACCTGAAGGGAGCCGCGTCATGACCCGCGCCTTCCGCACCGCAGCGGTGATCGGCGCCGGGACCATCGGACTGTCCTGGGCGACGCTGTTCGCCGCGCACGGCCTGACCGTACGGGTGAGCGACCCGCGCCCCGACCTCGCCGAGGCCGTGGACGACGCCCTGGCGACGTACGCCCCGCATCTGGCCGCCCGCGGCCTGGACGTCACCGGCCTCGCCGACCGCGTGCACCTCGCCGCCGACGTCAGCGAGGCCGTCCGGGACGCCGACGTCGTCCAGGAGAACGGCCCCGAGCGGGCCGGGTTCAAGAAGGACCTCTTCGCCACCCTCGCCCGCGAGGCACCCGCACACGCCCTGCTGCTCAGCTCCTCCTCGGCGATCCCGTCGACCGCGTTCACCGGGGAGCTGTCCGACGAGGACGCCGCACGGGTGCTGATCGGCCACCCCTTCAACCCGCCGCACCTGGTCCCGCTCGTCGAGGTCGTCCCCGGCGAACGCACCGGTGAGGACGCCGTGCTGGACGCGGTGGACTTCTACATCTCGGTCGGCCGCACCCCGGTCGTCGAGCGCAAGGAGATCCCCGGCTTCGTCGGCAACCGCCTGCAGAACGCCCTCAGCCGGGAGGCCGCGTACCTCGTCCAGGAGGGCGTGGTGACCCCCGAGGACCTCGACCAGGTCGTGATCAACTCGCTGGGCCTGCGCTGGGCCACGGTCGGGCCGTTCCTCGGCGCGCACCTGGGCGGAGGACCCGGCGGCTACCGGCACCTGGTCGAGCACATCGGCAGGTCGATGCAGCAGACGGGGGCGGGGCTCGGCACCCCGTCGCAGAACAAGGAACAGAAGGAAGCACAGGAACGGCTCATCGAAGCCGTGGAAAAGGCCTACGGCTCCTCCACGTACTCGGAACTCACCGGGACGCGCGACCGCAGGCAACTCGCTGTCCTGGCAGCCCTGGACAGCGCGGACAAGGAGGAGAACTGAGATGACCACCACCGTGGAACCGCTTCAGGACCAGCTGACCGCCGACTTCTACGCCTACGAGGCCCTGCTGCCGGACGACGAGCGCAAGCTCCTCCTCAAGACGCGCGCCCTCATGCGTGACGAGGTCAAGCCGCTGGTGAACGAGAACTGGGCCGAGGACAAGTTCCCGAAGGAGCTCATCACCCTCTTCCGCGACAGCGGCCTCGCCGGCCTGCCCTACGAGGGTTACGGCGAGCACCGGCCCGCCGTCAGCAACCTGCTCAGCGGCACGATGGCCATGGAGATGGCCCGCACCGACGCCTCGGTGTCCACCTTCTTCGGCGTCCACAACGGCCTTGCCATGTACTCCATCCACTCCGGCGGCGACCAGGAGCAGCGCGACCGCTGGCTCCCGGCGATGGCCGCCATGGACAAGATCGGCGCGTTCGCCATGACCGAGCCGCTCGGCGGCTCCGACGTCGCGGGCGGCATGCGCACCACCGCCAAGCGCGAGGGCGACACCTGGGTCCTGAACGGCGCCAAGAAGTGGATCGGCAACGCCACCTTCGCCGACCACGTCGTGGTGTGGGCGCGGGACGTCGACGACAACCACGTCAAGGGCTTCGTCGTCGGGAAGGGCACGCCCGGCTTCGACCCGGTGAAGATCGAGGGCAAGATCGCCTTCCGCATCGTGGAGAACGCCGAGATCACCCTGACCGACGTCCGGGTGCCGGAGGCCGACCGCCTGCAGAACATCAACTCCTTCCGCGACGTCGCCGAGATCCTGCGCGCGACCCGCGCGGGAGTGGCCTGGCAGGCGCTCGGTGTCATGGTCGGCGCCTACGAACTGGCCCTGGACTACGCCCGGGAGCGCCGCCAGTTCGGCCGCCCGATCGGCGGTTTCCAACTGGTGCAGGACCTGCTGGTCAAGAGCCTCGGCAACATCACCGCCTCCTGGGGCATGATGGTGCAGCTCGCCCGGCTGCAGGACGCCGGCATCTTCCGCGACGAACACTCCTCCCTGGCCAAGGCGTTCGTCACCTCCCGGATGCGGGAGGTCGTGGCCTGGAGCCGTGAGATCTTCGGCGGCAACGGCATCCTCCTGGAGCACGACATCGCCCGCTTCTTCGCCGACGCCGAGGCCATCTACTCCTTCGAGGGCACCCGCGAGATGAACACCCTGATCGTCGGCAAGTCGATCACCGGTGAGAGCGCCTTCGTCTGACCTCCGGCACACGGCGGAACGAACCAACCCCGGGTCTCCACCCGGGGTTTCGTTCTGCCGGGGGGCCTATTGCGTGGCCGCCCGGCCCCGGGCCCCGTACGGTCGGGGCGGTGAGCAGGAGACGCTACGTGGCCAGGGGTGTGCCCGGCGGCTACCGCATCCGGGACAACCGGGGGCGCCGCTGGTGGGGCGACCTCTACGAGTTGTGCCCCGACGACCTGCTGACCGAGCTCAACGGCCGGGCGGACCAGGCGCGGATCACCGCGCTGATGAAGCGCTGCCGGGCGCAGAAGCGCTGAGCCCTCGTATGCCCGAACAGCACATCCAGGCGGGCGGCGGGCCCGCCAGTGCGTCGACTTCGGCGGCGAAGAGCCGTGCCGGGTCGAAGCGCATCCGGGCTCTGCCTTCCGCTGGACCACCCCGGCGCCCGCCGCCCCCACCACACCCGTCGCGGCGACGGTCGGGACCCCCGACCTCCAGGCGTTCAACAAGACCTGCCGCAAGGAACCCGGCGCGTCCCCGCGCGTCGTGCGGCGGGCCACGGGCGCGTAGCGCTTCTGAACTTCCCTGCGACCACTGAATGTTGGCGTGCGCTAGGATTCTTTACCGAGCTCTTACGCTCGGTTGAGCGGCGCCGTGCACAGTCGCGCCGGCCGCTCGGTTCGTCGACAGTGGCCGCCCGGCTTTCCGGGCCGGCGTGAGGGGGCGTGGCATGGGGCGAGTGGTGCCTGTCCGCGTCCACAACGCCGCCCGTGACGGCGTCCCTGATACCGACCGCTCCGCGTGAGCGGTCTCCTCTCTTTCTGACGCGCGACGCGTGGCCTGAGGCGTGACGGTCGACGCCTGTCGCCTGACACCTCACGCCTGTCGCCTGATGTCCCGGGGCGGGGGCGCGTCACGCGTGTTGCGCCGCTGACGGCCGAATCGGAGCACGCCGCGGCACCGCGTGTCCGGCCCGTCGCCCCGACACGGGCTCACGCACCGTTCCACCGCTCAATTCGAGCCGTACCCAAGGGCTCACGCCCGCCGGCACAGACGCCGCAGACCCGATCAACGGAGGTCAGACGCCCGTGCACGACACCACCGCCATGCTCATCGAACTCGGGGCGATCATCCTCGCCCTGGGGCTCCTGGGACGCTTCGCCGGACGCGTGGGCTTCTCGCCCATACCCCTGTACCTGCTGGCCGGACTCGCCTTCGGCCAGGGCGGGATCCTGCCGCTGCGGGCCAGTGAGGAGTTCGTCGCCACCGGCGCCGAGATAGGCGTCATACTCCTGCTGCTCCTGCTCGGCCTGGAGTACAGCGCCTCCGAACTCGTCACCACACTGAAGACCCAATACCCCTCCGGGGCCGTGGACTTCGTCCTCAACGCCGCCCCGGGAGCGGCCATGGCGTTCCTGCTGGGCTGGGGGCCGGTCGCCGCCGTCGCCCTGGCCGGGATCACCTGGATCTCCTCGTCCGGGGTCATCGCGAAGGTGCTCGGTGATCTGCGCCGGCTCGGCAACCGCGAGACGCCGGTCATCCTCGGTGTGCTGGTCCTGGAGGACCTGGCCATGGCGGTCTACCTGCCGATCCTCACCGCCCTGCTGGCCGGGGCGGGTCTCGCGGGCGGCGCGGTCACCCTGCTGATCTCGCTGGGCACCGTGGGGGCCGTCCTCTACGTGGCGCTGCGGCACGGCCGCCTGGTCAGCCGCGCCGTGTCCTCGGACAACGCCGAGATGCTCCTGCTGGCCGTCCTCGGTCTGACCCTGCTCGTCGCCGGGCTCGCGCAGCAGCTGCACGTCTCCGCGGCCGTCGGCGCGTTCCTCGTCGGCATCGCCCTGTCCGGCGAGGTCGCCGAGGGTGCCAGCAGCCTCCTCACCCCGCTGCGGGACCTGTTCGCCGCGGTGTTCTTCGTCTTCTTCGGACTGCACACCGACCCGGCCGCCATCCCGCCCGTACTGCTGCCCGCGCTCGCCCTGGCCGCCGTCACCACCCTGACGAAGATCGCCACCGGCTACTGGGCCTCCCGCCGGGCCGGGATCTCGCCCAAGGGCCGCTGGCGCGCGGGCGGCACGCTGGTCGCACGCGGCGAGTTCTCCATCGTCATCGCCGGTCTCGCGGTCGGCGCCGAACCCCGCGTCGGCCCGCTGGCCACCGCCTACGTCCTGATCCTGGTCATCCTCGGCCCCCTGGCGGCCCGCTGGACCGAACCCCTGGCCCGCCGCGCCACCCACCGCCGCCCCCGCCCGGCCCCACCGGCCACCGACTCCCCCAAGGAGACGGCCACCGCCCACGGTTGATCCGGGAAGAGGCCGGTGTGCCCGGCCGGAAGCCCTGGTTCGCCCCTGGCGGCTGTCCGGATCGGCTGTTCCCGGAGAGGGCCTTGGTGGGACCCTGACGAGCACCCCGGGAACCGGCAGGGGAGGCCGAGGGTGAATTCCGTCCAGGTGGACCGGGAGGAAGCGCCAGCATGATCGAGTGGAAGCCCTTGGGCACCGGAGCCAGGCCCGTCCCCCAGCCCGTGGCCACGCCGCTGGTCTGGGCGGGAGCCGGCGTCGGGGCACTGGTGCTGGTGGCGCTCCTCAACACCGTGGTGGGGCCGGAACGGCCCGAACTGGCCCTGACCGCAGTGTCCTTGCTGGCCGCCCTGCTGGGTCTGTGCGCCCGCTTCACAGCCGCCCCCGGCACGGCACTCCTGTGCTGGCTGTTCCTCAACGGCTTCGCCATACCGCCCGCGGGCGTCCTCACCTGGGCCGGCCACCGCGACACCACGTGGCTCGCCTGCCTGCTCACCGCCGCCCTCGTCGGCACGGGCCTGGCCCGCCTCGTCCACGCCCGCGCCGCCTACCGCCGCCTGGTTCCCGGACGGGCCCGAACCGACCCGGCGGCGGACGACGGACGTTGTGAATCCTGACGCCGGGCCGGCAACCGGCGGGGGTGCGGACGGGCGGCCACTCGTCATCGGCGGCGGGGCCGCCGGTACCGGAGTCGCTGGTTCAAGCGGTGACGAAACTGTGTTCGGTTCGCCTCTCGCCACGTGCCCAGGAGGCCCCGGCGGCCTTCGCGCAGGCGGTCGTCGACGCCGATCACCTCTGCGGCTTGCCGCGGAAATGGTCACTGGTCAGAATGGTGACGTGAACCTCGACCACGTCTTCGTCTGCGGAAACCCGGCGCTCGACTTCGCCGCCACGCTCCGGGCCCGCCGCTCGGTGCGCTTCGAGATGTTCGTGACGCCGGACCGGCTGAACGCCTGGTACGTGGAGTCCGGCCTGGTCGACGCGGTCTCCCCGGGCCAGGAGGCCGATGTCGAGCGGGCGAAGGCCGTGCGGGAGGCCGTCTACCGGCTGGTCACCGCCCGCCGGCTCGGGGAGGAGTACGACGGGGCGGCGCTGACCGTCGTGAACAACGCCGCCCGGACGCCGCCCGCCGTGCCCCAGCTCACCCCGTCGGGGCGCTGGACGCAGGCGACGCCGGACGAGGCCCTCTCCCTGGTGGCGCGGCACGCCGTCGAGCTCCTGAGCGGCCCGGACGTGCCCCTGCTCAAGGAGTGCGACAACCCGGAGTGCACCCGCACCTACATCGACCGCTCGCGCGGCATGCGGCGCCAGTGGTGCGGGATGGACTCCTGCGGCAACAAGATCAAGGCCGCCGCGTACCGCGCCCGCAAGAAGACCGCGACGGACGCTAGCCGCCGACGTACCAGCTGAAGCCGCCGTTGCTGCTGGCTATGGCCAGGAGCACGAGCCACAGGACCACGTCGACGACGCCGAGGATGATGCCGGCCTTCGCCATCCCCGCGCCGTTCTTCACCGACGCCTGCCGACGGGCGACGGCACCGAAGACGATGGCCAGCGGACCGAGCACGATGTTGAGGAAGAACAGGCCGATGATGCCGCAGCACAGGCTCGCGATCGCCAGGCCGTTGGTGCGCGAACCGGAGGACGCGGCAGAGGAACCGCCGTAACTCGCCATGGAAAACTCCCAGTTGTCGATGGCACGGACCGAACGGGCCGCACTCTCCTCACTTTCGACTTGTTTTGTTCGAATGCCCCTCTGAGGCGTTCCCATGACACCCAATTCGGGGGAGACCCCGGTCAGTTCTCCTCCACCAGCCCGGCGACGTGCGCGATGACCGTGTCGAGGATGGCCGTCCAGGCCGTGTCGTCGCCGAGCACGAGGTAGTTGAGCGTCAGGCCGTCGGTCATGGCCGCCAGATAACGGGCCAGCACGGGGACCGGCACGCGCAGGCGCAGCCCCATGGTCCCGCGCAGCTGGTCGATGAGCTCGGTGTACGCCTCGGCGTACAGCTCGTACTGACGGCGTGCCAGGTGTTCGAAACCGGGGCTGCGCAGTGCGTACTGCGTGAGCTCGTAGGTGAGCATGTGCTCGTCGGGGTGGGCGCGGACGTGGTCCCAGTACGCCTGGAAGCCGGCCCGGACGGTCTCCTCCAGGGTGGCTCGGGGCCGGATGGCCTCCTTCACCACCGTCACGTAGTGCCCGGTGATGGTGGTGATGACGGACTCGACCAGCTGCTGCTTGGAGTCGAAGCAGTAGTGGAAGACGCTCAGCGAGACGCCCGCTTCCGCGGCGATGGACCGGGTCGTCGTCCTGGGGACGCCGTCCCGGGCCATCACCCGGATCGCCGCCTCGGTGAGCTGTCGCCGCCGCTCGGCGGACGGCAACCGTGCCATGGAGCCCCTCTCGTGGGTGTCAGCGGCCGTGGACGCCGACCTCGGTCAGGGAGTAGCCCCAGCCGGTACCGCGTTCCAGGCCGTGGACGCGGACGTACCTGGCCGCTGTGCCGGGGAAGCGCGCGGTGTCCAGACCGCCGTCACCGGCGGTCGTGGACCATGCGGTCCGCCAGGTCGTGCCGTCCGCGGAGAGCTCGATCCGGTACGACTTCGCGTACGCGCGCTCCCAGTCGAGGGTGACCCGCCCCACGGTCCGCGCGGAGCCGAGGTCGACCTGCAGCCACTGGTCGTCGCTCCAGTCGCTGGCCCAGCGGGTGCCGCGGTCGCCGTCGACGGCCCGGTGCGGCTTGTAGCTCGTGAACAGGCTCCACTCCGAGGAACTGGCCGACGCGGCGGAACCGGCCGCCAGGTTGACCCCTGCCTCGTGGTTCTCCGAGGCCGCCCAGGTGTCGAGGTAGGACTCGGCGCCCCGGAACAGGTCGTCGACCGTGTCCTGGCCGCCGACCCGGCGGATGTCCTCGATCCAGTCCGGGACGAGACCGTAGTGGGCGGCGCCGTCGGTGTTCAGGTCCCAGGTGCGCTCGCCGGTGGTCTGCCGGTCGATGACCGAGCCGCCGTCGACGCTCTTGAACGGGTACGTGACCTTGTTCGGAGCGTCCGCCCCGCGCGGTCCCGGCCAGCCGCCGACGCCGTTCATGTCGGTGCCGTAGCCGTACCCCACGCCGTACTTGTCGCGCAGCGCCTCGGTGCGCTCCGCCTCCGCGACGAAGCCCTCGGAGCCGTGCATGTACTGGGCGATGAAGCCGCCGAGGCCGTAGACCCGCTCGGTCCAGTCCATGTCCATCCAGCTGTGCGAGGACAGCACGCCCGGGTAGGACTCGGCCTCGAAGATGTCGAGCACCCGGCCGGTGGCCTTGACGCTCATGTGGTCGATCTCCAGCATCATGCCGCGCTTCATCATGCCGCGGACGGCGTACTCGCCGAGGTCGGTGAGGCCCCGCACGTTGCACTGCGCGTCGGCGCTGTACGAGGGAACCTCCTCACCCGCCGGGAGCTTCTTCTCGGCCGCCGGTGCCGCCGTGTTGCCGATGGGGTTGTCGTGCTGCGGGCCCTTGCACGTCTCGGTCTTCCAGTAGGTGCCGGTCGACAGGAACTGCCCGACGTTGATGGCCGTCCCGAGCGTGCCCGAGTCGAACCGCACCCCGCACAGGGCGTTGTCGAACTTGTGGCACAGGAACATGCTGCGCACGCCCAGCGCGTGCAGTTCGTCGAGCCCCTTGTCGATGTCCGCCTTGCTGCACTGCGCGATGTCGAGGACCTGCTTGCAGCCGAACGGCTCGGAGGTCTCGACGCCCATGACGACGGCCAGCTTGCCCTGCTCGATGACCTCGCGGGCCTGCGCGCTGTCGGTGACGACCCGGAACCAGCCCTTGCCGGGTCCGCCGTACATCTTGTCGACGAAGGCCTGCATGTCGTACGTCAGCTTGGCCTGGAGCCGGATGGACGTCATCTCGTCGCAGGAGCGGTCCTTGAAGAAGTACACCGAGCAGATCACGCCGTTGGTGACGAGGTCGTTGACGAGCACCCGCTGGCCGCCGCGCCAGGCCCGCTCGATCCAGGCGTAGTAGTTCTGCTGGTGGGTCAGCGAGTCGTGCGCGGGCCAGTCCTTGAAGGTGGGCCAGCCGTCCGGGTCGTGCTTGCCGTCGCCGCCGTTGGTGATGAAGTCGAAGATCGCGAGCGAGCCGTCGGGGTAGTGCTCGGGGCAGTCCTTGAGCGCGTCGGCCACGCCCTGCTCGGAGAACGGCTTTCCGCAGATCAGTCGGCCGCCGAAGGCCTCGTTGGAGAAGATGTGGTCGTGTGCGTCGACGAAGCCGCGCACCTCGCCCTCGGCGTTCGTGCCGGTGAAGGGTTCGCCCGTGACGTTGATCCGGGAGTCCGGCGCCGGCCGTGCGGCCGGCTCCCACCAGTCGGTCCCGGCCGCCGCACTCGGAGTGGGCCCGAGCGCGATCGACAGCACGAGCAGGAGGAGCGACACAACGGTGAGGTTCTTGCGTCGGTGGTACGGGCGTCCGGAACTGGTCACAGCCCACGTCCTCGGTCGGCGGGTCGCTCGGTCGTGTTGTCATGACCTCGCAAAGTGTGCGACGAGAATCGCCACTGCCGCTTGATGAGTCAAGGGTCCGGGACGGCTGACCTGATGGGCGGGGAGGCCGGTTCCCCCGGGCCGGGCCCCGAACCGGCCGGGGCAGCAGCAAACCCCAGGTCGCCGACCTGGGGTCTCATAGGGCGGGTGACGGGACCCGCGGGCGTTCAGCCGATCAGCTCGGACCGCGATCGGGAACACCGGACGCGTCCTGCGCGGCGCGGCGGTACTCCGCGTTGATGCGCTGGGCTTCCTCCAGCTGGTCCTCCAGGATCACGATCCGGCAGGCGGCCTCGATCGGGGTTCCCCGGTCGACGAGCTCGCGGGCGCGCGCGGCGATCCGCAGCTGGTAGCGGGAGTACCGGCGGTGTCCGCCCTCCGAGCGCAGCGGAGTGATCAGACGGGCCTCCCCGATGGCACGCAGGAAGCCAGGGGTGGTGCCGAGCATCTCGGCGGCCCGGCCCATCGTGTAGGCGGGGTAGTCGTCGTCGTCCAGACGATCGCTGAGCGGAGTATCAGCTGCCATGTCACCTCGTAGTGCAACGCGTCGAGGGGCCCTGGCGCCGTACGGCACCAGGGCCCCGAAGGAAATTCAACACCATCTGTCGGCCCTCATGCTGCGCCGACCTTCTGTTTCCGCTACCCGGCCCGCTGGCGGGAGGGGTGCGGGGATCGCGGCTGCGTGACCGGGGACCACCATCCAATCCGGGGTCTTGCGGTACCCGGACCGAGAGCTTCCCGGCCGGGCGATCCTGATGGCGTCTGCTCCTCCGTCCTTCCTCGGTTCTCCTCTGACCATGTCTACGAGAAGAAGGTTAACCGCGGCGAGCGCCCAATGTCTACTCCGACAAAGACAGATTTTGCGTTCCGCCAGGCGCAGGCATTCGGCTGCATCCGATCATGGACGCAGGACCCGGGCGCAGACACAGGACCCGGGCACAGCAGTGAGGGCCCTG
The DNA here is from genome assembly GCF_001611795.1 of Streptomyces qaidamensis. Taxonomy (NCBI): domain Bacteria; kingdom Bacillati; phylum Actinomycetota; class Actinomycetes; order Kitasatosporales; family Streptomycetaceae; genus Streptomyces; species Streptomyces qaidamensis. The sequence goes on from NZ_CP015098.1 coordinate 4,811,153, forward strand.
CCGACGCGCGTCGGCAGGGCCCTCACTGGTCTATGGCGGCGGTCACCCGCCCGCGCTTCAGCCCACCGGGACGTCCCGGAGGCGGACCCGGTCCGTGTAGGTGGGGGCGTCCCGGAGAACGGTGAGCCGGGCGAGGGTGATCACGCCCGTGCTCTGGTCGTCCCCGTCGCAGAGGACGAGGTGATCGACCCGGGCACCGGCCATGAGGGACAACGCCACCTCGACCGTCATGTCGTCACGGATGTGCGGCGCATGGGCCTTGGCGGGGTGCTGCGTCAGAACCGGCGTCATGGGTGTCTCCTGCCAGGTGGGGGGCGGGTGGGCGCGGGGCGCTACGCGGCAGGGCCGAAGCCGGTCCGCCGTTGCGCCCTCGGGCGTGCCGCCTCGCCGGCGGGACGGCCCTGGCCGGTGGGACGGCGGCCCCGCCGGCCCCGGGACGGGGCGGAGGCGCCGCGGGGGCGTTCCGCGCGCGGGGCGGTCACGACGACCGGGACACCGGAAGGGGCCTGGGCACCCGTGATGCGGCTCAGCTCCGCCTCTCCGGACCGCACCTGGGCGATCCGGGGGGTGATGCCCGCCGACGTCATCAGCCGGCTCATGCCGCGACGCTGGCCCGGGGTCACCAGGGTGACCACGCTGCCGGACTCGCCGGCCCGCGCCGTACGGCCGCCGCGGTGCAGGTAGTCCTTGTGGTCACTGGGCGGGTCCACGTTGACGACGAGGTCGAGGTTGTCGACGTGGATGCCGCGCGCTGCGACGTTGGTCGCCACCAGGACCGTCACGTGGCCGCTCTTGAACTGGGCCAGGGTCCGGGTCCGCTGGGGCTGTGACTTGCCGCCGTGCAGGGCCGCGGCGCGGACACCGCTCTTCAGCAGGTGCTGGGTCAGCGAGTCCACCGCGTGCTTGGTGTCGAGGAACATGATCACCCGGCCGTCCCGCGCCGCGATCTCGGTGGTGGTCCGGTGCTTGTCCGCGTCGTGCACGTGGAGGACGTGGTGCTCCATCGTGGTGACCGCGCCCGCGGACGGGTCGACGGAGTGGACCACCGGGTCGTGCAGGTAGGTGCGGACCAGCCGGTCGACGTTGCGGTCCAGGGTGGCCGAGAACAGCATCCGCTGACCGCCGGGCTGAACCTGGTCGAGCAGGGTGGTGACCTGCGGCATGAAGCCCATGTCGGCCATCTGGTCGGCCTCGTCGAGGACCGTGATGGTCACGCCGTCCAGCCGGCAGTCACCCCGGTCGATGAGGTCCTTGAGCCGCCCGGGCGTGGCGACGACCACCTCGGCTCCGCCGCGCAGCGCACTGGCCTGCCTGCCGATGGACATCCCGCCGACGACCGTGGCGAGCCGCAGGCTCACGGAACGGGCGTACGGAGTGAGCGCGTCGGTGACCTGCTGGGCGAGCTCGCGGGTGGGCACGAGGACGAGCGCGAGCGGCTGCCGCGGCTCGGCGCGCCGCCCGGCGGTCCGGGCCAGTACGGCGAGGCCGAAGGCGAGGGTCTTGCCCGAGCCGGTGCGGCCACGGCCGAGTACGTCCCGACCGGCCAGGGTGTTCGGCAGGGTGGCCGCCTGGATCGGGAACGGCGCGGTCACCCCTTCGTGGCCGAGCGTGGCCAACAGCCGGGCGGGCAGGTCGAGATCGGCGAACGACTCGACGGCGGGCAGCGGAGGCGTGATCGTCTTCGGCAGGGCGAACTCGCCCTGGAGGGCCGGGCGGCTTCCGTAGCTCCTGGAGCGGCTCGCACCACCGGAGAAGCTCGGCCTGCCGGAGCGGCGGCCGTCACCGTCGCCTCCTGAGAAACGGTCACGGGTACGGGTTGTGTGGGCACGCTTCATGCGGGACCTTCCTCGATGGGCGCGTGGCAAGGAAAATCCGCAGCAGATGAGCGGCGCAGAGAATCTCGAGACGAGCCGAAGTCGTTGCGGCCGGGCCGGCCGGCGGGGAAAAGCAGCGAGCTGGGGCCCGCACCCCTTCAGGTGCGGGCCCCAGCTGCGAATATGCGCGAGCGCCGATGTCAGGCGGGCACGATGTTCTCGGCCGTCGGGCCCTTCTGGCCCTGCGCGATGTCGAACGACACCTTCTGGCCTTCCAGCAGCTCGCGGAAGCCCTGGGCGGCGATGTTCGAGTAGTGGGCGAAGACGTCAGCGCCGCCGCCGTCCTGCTCGATGAAGCCGAAGCCCTTTTCCGAGTTGAACCACTTCACGGTGCCAGTAGCCATTTTGTTTCTCCTTCGGAGGCGGTTTCAGGAATTCACCGTCTGTGAATTCCGTGTCGCCGTGATGATTACCCCGTAGGAAATGAACCTTCTGGCAACCACACCTGCAACTGAGATCGACAGTAGCACGGGGCGATCGGCGCCGTGTGGCTCGGAAAATCCACCTCGGCGGGCGATCGGGGAATATTCGGCGGGCCCCGCTTCTATTTCTCATTTTGCGGGCACAGATATTGCCCTCCGGGGGTGCGGCTCTTCCTGCCGCACCCCCGCGCGCCGGCCCTGTGACCTCCGCCGATGCGCGGCACGGTGGCGATGGCACCGGCACGCCGCTGCCGCGACGAAGCTCACATCACCCGTTCAGCCCCGCCGGGTCGCAGCTACGTGCACAGAGGCCTTCCTCGTCTCCATCGCCCTCGTGCTGCTGATGACCGCGTGCCAGGGCTGGGCTGGGACCAGGCCGGAGCTCCGGCGCGGCGGGCCAGGGAAGCGAGGACGGGGCCGGCTCGGGCGCCGACACCGGCGACGGCGGCAAGGAGCTGGACAGCATCATCGTCGCCGTCGGTGACGACGACACCGACCCGGTCTCCCTGAAGGTCGGCACCATCACGGTCGACGAGCCGGTCGTCACCAACCGGCACACCTCCGCGACGGACGCCGTCCCCTTCAGCTGAACCGGCCCGCGGCCCCTGGCGGGTCTACCACGGCACCTCGCCCTCGTCGTCGAAGAACCGGCCGCTCGGGCCGTCGTCGGGCAGCGTCGCGAGCCGGATCGCGACCGCCGCGCCCTGCTCCGGGGTGCGGACCCCGCGGAACCCGTTGAGGTCGGTCGCGCAGTAGCCGGGGCACGCGGCGTTGATGAGGATGCCCGTGTCCCGGAGCTCCTTGGCGTACTGGACGGTGACGGCGTTGAGGAAGGTCTTGGACGGCGTGTAGGCGGCGGCGATCGGGCCCGTGTCGCTGCCGGGAGTGGTCTGCCGGGTCAGTGAGCCCACGCCGCTGGACATGTTCACGATCCGCGGCGACGACGAGCGGCGCAGCAGCGGCAGCATCGCGTTGGTGACGCGGATGACGCCGATCACGTTGGTCTCCACGACCGTCCGTACCGTCGCCGGGTCCACCTCGGTGGGCATCTGCGGCACACTGCCGGTGATCCCGGCGTTGTTGACCAGCACGTCGAGACGCCCGGCGCCCTCCTCGACCAGTGCGGCGGCCGCGCCCACACTCACGTCGTCGGTCACGTCGAGCGGTACGCCGAACGCGTCGGCACCGGCCGCCCGCAGTTTCGCCACGGCCGTCTCGCGCCGCTCCCGGTCCCGGGCGCCGACCCCGCCCCTCCAGCCGAGGGCGCCCAGGCCCGCCGCGATCTCGTATCCGATGCCCTTGTTCGCGCCGGTCACCAGCGCGATCGTCTGTTCGCTCATGCCGCCGATCGTGTCCGCGCCCGGGGTCGGCGGGCCAACACCGATCGGGTGGGCGGCGATACCGCACCGGTATCGGCCCAGCTCGGAGCAGCCTGGAGCAGTAGCATCACGGCGTGGAGACAAGGGAGTTGCGGTACTTCGTCGCCGTCGCCGAGGAGCTTCACTTCGGCAGGGCCGCCCAGCGGCTCGGGATCGCGCAGCCCCCGCTGTCGCGGGCGATCGGCCGGCTCGAACGGCGCCTGAAGGCGGTCCTGCTGGAACGCAGCAGCCGCGCGGTCACCCTGACGGAGGCCGGAGCGGTGCTCCTGAGGGAGGCCCGGGCGGCGCTCGAAGCGGTCGAGGCCGCCGAACGCCGCACCCGCCGCGCGGCCCACGCCCCGTCCGGCCAGGCCGGCGTGGTGCTCGTCACGAAGGCCGGCGCGTCCAGCGAGCTGCTGGCGAAACTGCTCGACGCCCACGCCGCCGAACCCGACGCGGCCGGCGTCGAGCTGCTCCTGTGCGGCATGGGCGAGCAGGGACCGATGCTGCGCGACGGCCGGGCCGACGTGGCGCTGCTGCACCTGCCGTTCGACACCACGTCCGGTCTCGACACCGAAGAACTCTGCAGGGAGGGGCAGGTCGCGATCCTCCCGGCCGGTCACCCCCTCGCCGGCCGGCCCCATCTCCGTACGGCCGACGTCACCGGCCTCCCCGACCTGCCGATGCCCCGCTGGCCCGGCCCCGACGGCACCTACCCGGCCGGCCCCGGCCCCCGGGCCCGCGACCACGCCCAGCTCCTCCAGCTGATCGCCCTCGGCCGCGCCTGCTGGATCGCGCCGGAGTCCTGCCGGACCCAACTGCGCGACGGGCTGGCCGCCGTGCCGGTGCCGGACGCGCCGACGGTCACCACGGTGATCGCCTGGCCACCCCACAGCCGGTCCCGGGCGGTCGCGGACCTGGTCCGCACCGCGATACGGGTGAGCTCGTGAGCGGGTGGAGCCGCCTCCGCCGGTCAGGACCGGCACCCTCCGATAGCATGTTCGAACTCGCGATGGTCCCTCCATCGCTCTCCATCTGCCCAGCCATTCGGAAGAATCGGCCAAAAGATTGAAAGCCAGAGCATCGCGGGTGTTTTCGCGAATAGGCGACATGAGTTCGTGGGGTGCGGGGCGCCGAAGAGTGCTGCTGTGGGGCACGGCGGGCGTGGTCACGCTCGGATTCCTCATCGCGCTGGAGATCGCCGCACGCCGCTACGGCGAACCGGGGCCGATCACCAACCAGGTGAAGGGCCTGGTCCTCGCCCCCAAGCCGGGGCCGCTGTACGGCGGTCTGGGGCTGATGATGGTCGTGCTCACCTGGCGACAGCGGTTCATCGCGGCCGGCGCCGCGCTCGGCATCGACGCCGTCCTCCTGCCGGTGCGGTGGGCGGCGGACGCCGACATGACGGAGGGTCACGTATTCGGCACGGGCGCGTTGTGGGTGATGCTGGGCACCGCGGTCATCGCCGTCACCCGCCGCACCGGCCCTGACCGCCTCCTGCTGCTGAAGGGCGTCGGACTGGGCCTGCTGCTGGTCGCCGCCCGCAAGACCGGCGACACCTGGCTGTTCATCACGGCGAAGACCCGCCCGACCGTACTCGACCAGTACGTGGCGACCGCCGACCACGCGCTGGGCAACCCCTCCTGGCCGGCCGGCCGGATCGTCGAGGCCACCGACCCCTACAGCAGCCATCTCCTCCAACTGGTCTACGGCCAGCTCGCGGTGGCCGCGGTCGTCGTCGCCTTCTACCAGCTGCGCAACGTCACGGTCGAGCGCCGCTTCCCCCGCCACCACCTGGTGCGCACGTTCCTGGTGATCGGCCTCGTCGGACCGGCCGTCTACATGCTCTTCCCGGTGGTCGGCCCGGTCTTCGCCTACGGCCCGGGCGCCTCCGGAACCGGCGGCGTGCAGTGGGCGGCGGCCAACCTGTGGCCGCACACCCCGCTGCCGGTCACCACCCCGCAGCCGATGACGTACGACGGGATCACCCCTCGCAACTGCATGCCCAGCCTGCACACCGCGTGGTCCGTCGCGATCTTCGTCCACACCCGCAGGGCACCGCGGGCGCTGCGGTTCGCCGGCACGTTCTGGCTGGTCGTCACCCTCGCCGCGACCCTGGGGTTCGGCTACCACTACGGCGTGGACCTCATCGCCGGTGTGGTGTTCGCCCTCACCATCGAGGCGGCCCTGCGCTCCCTCGACCGCGGCTGGGACCGGCCGGGCGTCCTGCTGGTCGCCTACGGCACCACGGTCTTCACCGCGCTCCTGGTGTCGTACCGCTATCTGCCGACGGAGATGGCCGAATATCCGGAGGTGTCCGGGCCCCTGCTCATCCTGGCCATGACCTCGGTGATCTACGGCTACGTACGCACCACCCCGAAGCCCTCCCCACGGTTGCCTGCACCCCGGACCCCGGTGGCGGAGGCAGTGCCGGACGACGCCGCGACCGGAGCGGGCGAAGGCACCGCCTCCGCGCCCGCCCGCTCCCCGGAGCCGCACTGATCTCCCGCCCGCCGCTTCGCCGGGAGCGACGGGACGGCGGGCCCGGAAGTGCGCCGAGCAGCTGCGTGTCAGACGCGGTCGCCGAGCGCGGCGGTCATGCTCGGGAGATGCGGGGCCGCAGTCCCTCGGGCTCGTGGTGGTGGTGCCTTCGTGCCGGTGGTGAAGAGTTGCAGTACGGCTCTGCGCGGGTCGGGCTCCGGCCACGTGTCGGCGGCGGGCAAGGTATCGAGGGCCGGGGCCATCGTGCTGACCTGTCTCCGGAAGATCCTGCGCTGCGCGAGGCTTCCGGCGAAGTGTCTCGCCGAGGACGAGACCAGCGCGGGAGCCGGTGTGCGACATGCCCTCGGTACCTCCGCCGTACTCCCGTGCGTCCCCGACTGTCGGGAAGCGCGGGAGTACGGTTGAAGACACCGAGGGTGTCGAGCGCCGACTCCGACACCGGTGCCGCTCTCGGCGACCGACGACGCCGGGCCGGGCCCGCCCGTGCCCGAAGCAGGGCTTGCCTCATGACCGTGAACGTGCCGGTTGCGCCGACGACCACAGAACTCCTCGGGCGTCCCGTCGGTTCGCACCCGCCCGCGACGCGGAAGCCCGGCCCGAGGCCTGAGCGGGGCTCCTCGCCCCGGGAAGGGCAACGCGTCCGTCCGCTGACCCGGCGTCAGATCGAGGATCACCTCCAGGAACTGGGCGATCTGTTCGCGGAGACGTCCGGTGGCGGCCCCTGGGCGTGGAACCAAGCCCGCGGCGACTTCCTGCGGCGGCTTGCGGCCGACGTACGGCGACCGGGATTCGAGCTGCTGATCGCGGAGACCACCGCGCTGACCGGATGCGCCCACGGTTTCCCCGTACGCGGGGACGGCCCCTGGTGGGAGGGCTTCGACGGATACCTTCCGGGGCGGCTGCTCCGGCTCGCCGCCTCCGGACGCCTCTTCGTGATCTCCGGGATCCACGTTCCGTCCCGGGTGCGCAGGCAGAACCAGGACCGTGCCTGGAACCTCGCCCGGCGCCTGCAGAAACGGCTGCTCACCGACCACGGCGCCGACGTCGCCGTCACGCTGGTGAAGCGCTCCGACCACAGAACCGTCGAGGCCCTGCGGTCCTGGGGGTGGCGGTACGTCGAAGGCGACACACCGCGGACGGCGCCGCTCGGCCCGTTCCGCGTCCTGGTCCTCCACACCTGACCCCCGGCGTCCCGCCGCACCGCGGTCACCGCTCTCACGGCGACGGCAGACGCAGGGCGAGGAGGGCCACGTCGTCGGTGCTGCCGGGTGGCATCCGGGCGGGCAACTGGTCGCACAGCGTGTCCAGCGGTTCGTGGGCGAGAGCGAGGGCGTGGCGGCGCAGCCGGGCGAGGCCGGTGTCCAGGTCGCTGCCGGGGATCTCGATCAGACCGTCGGTGTAGAGCAGCAGGGTGGAACCCGGCGGAAGGACCTGCGCGGCGCTCGGCCGCCCGACGCCGGTGCCCGGAGGGGCGCCGAGGAGGAGTCCCTGTCCCGTCTCGAGGTACTGCGCCTGTCCGTCCGGGGTCAGCAGGAGGGGCGGCGGGTGCCCCGCGCTGGTCCACCGCAGCGTCCAGGGACCGGTGTGCGGGTCACCTTCGAGCAGGGCGAGGACGAGGGTGGCCATGGGGACGGTGGTGATGGCGGGCATGGCGTCGTCGAGGCGGTCGACGACGGCACCGGGCGGGCCGGTGTGGTCCCAGGCCAGCGAGCGCAGGATGCCGTGCAGTTGAGCCATTCCGGCCGCCGCGGTCAGGTCGTGACCCACGACATCACCGATGACCAGCGCGAGCGTGCCGTCCTTCCGCTCGAACGCGTCGTACCAGTCGCCGCCCACCTGCGAGCCGGCCGGGGCGGGCTGGTAGCGGGCGGCCAGCCGCAGGCGGCCGGGCTGGGGCAGCGGGGCGAGCAGGTTGCGCTGCATGGCCTCGGCGACGGCGCGCTGGCGGCCGAAGCGGCGGGCGTTGTCGATGACCAGCCCGACCCGGCGGCCGATGTCGCTCACGACGGTCAGATCGTCGGTGTCGAAGGGGTGCGCCGGGTCCGTGCGCACCAGTGTCAGGGCGCCGGTGACCTGCCGCCCGGAGCTCAGCGGCACCGTGACCGCGGACGTCGCACGGGCGGCCCGCAGAAAGCCGCTGTGGACGGCGGCCAGGGCGGAGGCGGCCGGTGCGGCCACGTCCGCCACGCGCTGCAGGACGGGATCACCGCCGTTCAGCACCTGAACCAGAGGGGAGCGGACCTCCTCCCCGGCCTCGGGAAGTCGCTCGCGCCAGTCCTCCTGTGCGGCGTCCCGGCCCTCGGGGCCCGTCACCGCCACACGGTGGACCTGGCCGGAACCGACCCGGAGGTCCACCGCCGCCCAGTCGGCGAGGCGGGGGACCAGCAGGCGGCCCAGCCGGGCGAGGGCCTCATCGGTCTCCAGAGTCTGACCGAGCACGTCGGTGATGTCCGCGACCAGCGTCAGCCGCTCGGTGAGGTCCTCCAGAGCACGTGTGTAGGCCGCACGCTCCCGACGCGCGCTGCGGTCGCCGGCGGCGTCGGTCAACAGCACGGCCATGCCCAGGAAGGCGCCGTCGCCCCTCAGGGGAGAAGCGGACCAGGAGGTCGCGATCAGGCGACCGTCCCCGCGCAGACAGATGTGGCCCTCCTCCCGCGCCTCGACCCTCTCGGCCACGGCTCGCAGCAGCGTGCACTGCTCCCGGGGGATCGTGCCGCCGTGCGCATCCCGGTGCAGCAGGTCGTGTGCGTCCTCCCCGAGCATCTCCGGGCCGGCGCGGCCGAGCAGCCGCTCGGCTGCCGGGTTGGCCGCGAGGATCCGTCCGGCGGGATCCACCACGATCAGGGCCGTGCCCAGCTGCCGGACCACCCGCTGCCAGAAACCCGGCTCGGCCGTCGGCCGGCTCCCCTCGTCTCCCGCACCCTTCACCACGCCGCCCCCTCCGTCAGGCAAACCCTCGCCGAAGCCCGCGGGCACATCGGGGGACCGACACACCAGTGGATCGATATTGCCCGCACTCGGCGCGGATCGGCGACGTCGCGTGGTGTTGTTCCCGTGCCGGCAGTGACCCGACGACCAGGAACCCCTGCTGCCCGTGTCTGTCCTGTCCAGACTTTCGGGCGGTAACTTGGTAGAGAAAGCCCCAAAAGAAGGGCGAATCGATGCCGTGGTTCCTGTGGCTGCTCGCTGCCGCGGCGCTGGGTGCCGCGGAGTTCTTCACCCTGACCCTGGTCTTCGGGCTGCTGGCGGGCGCCGCACTGGTCGCCGCCGTGGTCGCCGGTGTGGGCGTCGGCCTGCTCGGCCAGCTTCTGGCCCTGGGGGCAGCGGCAGCGGCGGGCCTCGTCCTCGTCCGTCCCGTCGCACTGCGGCACATGGCACAGCAGCCCTTCATCCGCGACGGCAGCGACGCGCTGATCGGCAAGCGGGCCGAGGTCGTGCAGGAGGTCACCGCGACCCGCGGCCTGGTCAAACTCGCCGGCGAGGAATGGTCCGCCCGCGCCCTCGACGAGAGCCATGTGATCCCGGTGGGAGCGCTGGTGGACGTCATGGAGATCGAAGGGGCCACCGCCATCGTCTACCCCCGCGAGCTCCTTCCCTGAACGGCTGAACGCACAGCTACGGAGGCACTGTGGATCCAGTTGTCATCCCCATTCTCCTGGCGGCACTCGTCATCGTCTTCCTCGTGGCCTCCACCGTGCGGATCGTCCCGCAGGCCCGCCGCTACAACATCGAGCGGTTCGGCCGGTACCGCCGGACGCTGCAGCCAGGGCTGAACCTGGTCCTGCCGGTGGCCGACCGCATCAACACCAAACTCGACGTGCGCGAGCAGGTCTATTCGTCCGACCCCCGGCCGGTGATCACCGAGGACAACCTCGTGGTGAACATCGACACGGTGCTCTACTACCAGATCACGGACCCGCGGGCGGCGGCGTACGAGGTCGCCGACTACCTCCAGGCGATCGACCAGCTCACCGTGACCACGCTGCGCAACGTCATCGGCAGCATGGACCTGGAGGAGACGCTCACCTCGCGCGAGGAGATCAACTCCCGGCTGCGCGCCGTCCTCGACGACGCCACAGGCAAGTGGGGCATCCGCGTCAACCGTGTCGAGATCAAGGCCATCGATCCACCGCACACCATCAAGGAGGCGATGGAGAAGCAGATGCGGGCCGAGCGCGACAAGCGGGCGGCCATCCTGCACGCGGAAGGGGAGCGGCAAGCCAAGATCCTCACCGCGGAAGGCACCAAGCAGAAGGACATCCTGGAGGCGCAGGGCACACAGCAGGCCATGATCCTGAGGGCGGACGGCGAGGCCAAGGCGGTGGAGCTGGTCTTCCAGGCCGTCCACCGCAACAACGCCGACCCCAAGATCCTGGCCTACAAGTACCTGGAGACGCTCCCGCACTTGGCCAAGAGCGACAACAACACCTTCTGGGTCATCCCGGGGGAGCTGACCGAGGCGGTCCGGACCGTCACCCGGGCGTTCGGCGACGAGTCGACGGCAGACCCTCCCCGCCCCGCGCGGGCCGAGGAAGCAGCCGGCGCCGACGAAGCCGAGGCCTCGCACGAGCCCCGGATCCCGCAACTCGACACGGGCTCGACGGTCGCCCTGGACGCCGCCGCGGCCGCCGACGAGGCAGGGAAGCAGGCCGCCGCGGCGGTGAACGACGCCAAGGCGGAGGCTGAGGCGGCGAAGTCATCGCAGGTGCCGCACCTGGGGCGGCCGTCCGGCGACTGAATCCGCCATCGGGCTGCGGCTGCGGGGAGGACCGAGTCCTCCCCGCAGCCTCCGGTACGCGTCCGGTACGCGTCCGGTACGCGTCATGAGCCGTCGCACACCGCTCCAGGGCCAGTCCCACGGACCCGGCTTCGAGCCCGTTGTCCTCCTGGCCGGTACCACGACCTGCACCACGGACAGCCGCACGCGACCACATGAAGGTGCCCTCGGACAGCCGGTGGAGCAGGTCGGTGACGTCGAAAGCCTCGACGACGGGGCCTCACCGCCCGAGCCCGCCATCGTTGCCCCGGGGACGACGGTTCCGGGAGGGGCGCATGGGACGGTTCCTCCGCTGTCCGTACGGTCCGTCGGGCCTGTTCGAGGAGTACGCTGGATTTACCGAGGATATTTCGAGCACCGGCTTTCAGGCCCGTGTCGTTTTCGGCGATTGAATATTCCGGGCCGACCCTGGTCGGCCCGGGGCAGGGTTCGCGTCATGACTGCGACCATTTCCCACCCGCCGACGACCGAAGCCGTAGACCGGCTCTCCTCGCTCCCTCTGCGACTGTCGCTGGCTCCCACCGGCTCCGCGCCGGCTCTGCTGGACGGCGCCTGGTGGCCCCACTCCCGCGATCTCGCGGCGGAACTCCCCTCCCTGACCGCCGTAGTGGATCCGCTGTGGGGGCGGATCACCCGGGTCACGGTGAATCCCGCCCAGTGGCCGGTCATCCCGCGCAAGGTGCCAGTCCCCGGGCACGTGGTGAACGTGGGCTGGTTCCGGGAGGAGCAGGACCCGCACGAACTTCTGTTGCTCTCCTACCACGTGGGCCGCTGGAACCTCTTGGTCGTCCCGCCGCGGACGGCTCCCGACTCGGCCGCCTGGCTGATGGCCGCCGCGAGTGACCCGCGCGGTATGTCGACCGCGAGCCGGTTGATGGAGGAGGCGGAGCGCCTGCGGACGCTGCGCGACGCCGACCGGGCCGTGGAAGCGGTCTGGGACTTCGAAGGAGGACACGAGTCCCGCGACTCGGCCGCACCTCCGCGGGCGCCGGCCATGACCGGCACGGTGCCGCAGCAACCGAGGGGAAGGTGAGGACGGTGGAGACCTTCGTGACCGTGGCCGTGATCCTGGGACTGATCGGGGTCGGGGCGCTCCTCATCCGCCTGCTGAACTCGCAGCACGGCGACCGCATGACCGGCGTCCGTTACGGCCGCACCGGGATGCCTGTCGCGGGACCGGCTCCGTCGGCTCGACGCAGGGCCCGCGGCAGGGCGGCGACGAGCGGCACCGGCCGCCCCGACCGGCCCGGGCCCGGCGTACGCGGGCGACTCCGCCCACGCGCCCGTGAAGGAGCGAGCCCCAGCCTTCCGGCAGGCTCGCCCGGCCCGTCACCCGACGGGCGGAACTGACCGCACCGACAGCACCACCCGCAATCCGGGACCCCGGCCGCAGCCGCGCACACGACAGGCCGGGGGCCCACCCGCGTCCGGTTTCCGCAGACCGGGGCAGCCAACCCCCTCCAGGACACGATGCCCGTCGGGCGCGGACCTTGTCCGGTTCGTGGCGCATCCCCGGACGGCCGGTCCACCACGATGCCCGCCGACCCGGGCTTGTGGAACGGCCCTCCGCCCGCCACCCCGCACACTCCCGTATCGGCGGCACGCCGCGAGGGCAGGACCCGGTCCGGCCACGCGGCTCGCCGACGGGCACTCCGAACCGAGGAGCCATGCCCCTTCCACGGCTGAACGTCCACCGGCGCGACCACACAGCCCGCTCGCTGATCAGCCTTTCGGGGGAGATCGACCTGGCCACCGCCCCGCTCGTACAGGCCGCGCTGGCCGAGTGCCTGAACGACGGCATGGGCATCACGGACGTCGATCTCACGGGAGTCACCTTCTGCGACGCCAGCGGACTCAACGTCTTCCTCACGGCATCGGGGCTCGCCACGGAAGCCGGCACGATCCTCCGGCTGCACCATCCGCCGCCGATCATGGCCCGCATCATCGAGATCACCGGCTCCGGGTTCCTGGTCCACGAGCTCCCCACCCGCGCAGCGCCCTCACGTCGATCTCCCGAAGAGGCTCAATCTAGGGCGGTGAGGTGATCGGCGCCGCCGCCCCGCCACTCGACGAGGAAGATGGTGGCGTCGTCGGTCGTGGTGCCGCCCCGTTCGTGTTTCAGAGCGTGCGACAGCGCCCGCACCACCGCCCGTACCTCGGTGCGGTCGCGGAGGATCCGGTTGGTCCACTCGATGAGCTGCTCCTCACCGAACTGCTGCCCGTCGGCCTGGTGCTCCTCGATCAGACCGTCGGTGAAGCACAGCAACCGGTCGCCGGGTTGCAGCATCCGCTCGCTGACCACCGGCTCCTCGCCGCCGAAGCCGACGGGCAGCGTGGTGGGGCTCTCCAGCCGGTCCACCACGGCGCGGTCACGGATCAGGAACGGAGCCGGGTGGCCGGCGTTGACCCACTGCAGCCGGCCTGTGGTGATGTCCAGGACCATCATCTGTGCGGTGACGAAGTGGTCGGGGCCGAACTGGTCGTTGATGGCCCGGTCCATGAACGCGTACACCCGGGACAGGTCGGTGTGGGCCCGTCGCGTGTGGCGGTAGGCGCCGACGGCCACCGTCGCCATGGTCGCCGCGTCCAGCCCATGGCCCATCGCGTCGAGCATGGCCACGTGAAGGATGTCGCCGTTGAGGGCGTAGTCGAAGCTGTCGCCGGCCACGTCGTAGGCGGGCTCCAGGATGCCGGCCACCTCGACCTGCGGAACGGTCATCGACAGCGGGGGCAGCAACGACCACTGGATCTCCGCGGCCACGCTCATCGGAGCGCTGCGGCGGGCCTGGAAGAACTGGTCGGTGTAGGCGTCCTTGGTGACGATCATGTCCGCGACCAGAGCGGCGAGTCTCCGCAGCAGCCGCCGGTCGTCGTCGTCGACGTTGTCCAGGGTGACGGCCATGACCCCGATCTGGTCACTGCCGTCCAGCAACGGCAGGTAGATCCGCACGCTGCCGCCCTGAGGCGCCTCCACCGTTCTGAGGCTCAGGAACGCCTCGCCCGCGGGGGAGTCCTCGACCGGCTCGGGGCCGCCGACCTTCAGCCGCCGGCCCGGCAGCGGCACCAACAGCACCTGTTCGTAGTCCTGCAGGAGGATGGAGACCTCCCGCCCCCCGACCCTGGCGACCTCTTCCGCGACGAGTGGGGCGATCAAGTCCGGCGGCATCTCGTGGGCACGGTCCAGCAGCACACCCAGCAGTCGTTCGCCGAACCCCTCCGACCGGTCCACCCCGACCCTGCCCGGCTGCCGCCCACCGTCCGTCATCACTGCTCGATTCCCTTCGTCCCGGGGTGATGGCGAGCCGATCGCGCCAAGGGCGGCATGTCGTCCCAAGCGCCCCTCGCCGCGCACGGCTTGGGCAGAAGGGTGACCATCCGCCATCGTAGGCCTTATTGCACCATTTCATCCTGAATTGTTTACAAAGCGGACGAGGAGGAGTCAGAGTCGAGTGGGGGGCAGGAGGAAGCCATGACCGTCCTCGCAGCGTTTCTTCTCGTCATCGGGACGATATTGATCCTGATGGGGGCGATGCTGATGCTGGTCGGAACGGTCCTGATCGTCCTCGGGGCGCTGCTGATCATCATCGGGATCGCCCTGGTCGCTGTCGCGGCCTTCTTGCTCATCCGGAGGGCGTTGAGGCGGGAAGGGTAGGGCCGGCCGGACCGGAGCACGGCCGGACCGGAGCAAGGGGAACCGGACCAGGCCCGGTGCGTCGAAAGGAGCGAGTGATGAGCAGGGGTGTGGTGGGCTTGATCGCGGGAATGGCGCTGGGGTTCGCCGCGTACTTCGGTGACTTCTGGGCCTTCCTGCTGGTGCTGGGCCTGGGCATCGTCGGTCTCGTGATCGGGCGGCTCATGGACGGTGATCTCGAACCGGGCGACTTCATCCGCCGCCGGGACCGGCAGGACCGCATCCGCGATGACCGGCGAGGGGCCAGGGGAGACCGGCTGCGCTGACCATGAGCCGAGCGGGCCCGGGCATCCGCGGCGCCGCGCGGTGCCGTCACCGCCACCGACGGTCCTCGCGGAGATCGCCCCGGCCCCCGCTCCTACGCGGCAGCCCGGGGCCTCCGGAGCGGAGCTCCCGCCTGATGGAGGCTGACGAGGGCCAGCCGGTAGGAGGTGATCAGCCCGGTCTCCACGTAGTCCACGCCCAGGTCCTCGCAGTGGCGCCGGACGATGGTCCGCGCCCTGCGCAGGTTGGGACTGGGCATGCTGGGGAACAGGTGGTGCTCGATCTGGTGGTTCAGCCCGCCCAGCGCGATGTCGGTGAGCCGGCCGCCGCGCACGTTGCGCGAGGTGAGCACCTGGCGGCGCAGGAAGTCCGGGCGGTCTTCGCCCTTCAGGATCGGCATGCCCTTGTGGTTGGGCGCGAAGAGGGAGCCGAGGTAGACACCGAACAGGCACTGGTGGACGGCGAGGAAGGCGATCGCCATACCGAGGGGCAGCAACCAGAACAGGACGGTCAGGTAGACCGCGAAGTGCGCGAACAGCAGGACGCCGTCGAGCCCTCGGTGCTTGAGCGAGCGATTGGCCAGCGCCTTCACGCTCGACACGTGCAGGTTGAAGCCCTCCAGTGTCAGGAGCGGGAAGAACAGGAACGCCTGCCAGCGGCCGATCACGCGGGGGAGCCCGGTGGCGTCCCGGGCCTGGTCCTGGGACCAGACCAGCAGGTCGGGGTCGAGGTCGGGGTCGAGGTCCTCGTGGTTGGGGTTGGCGTGGTGGCGGGTGTGCTTGTCCTGCCACCACCCGTAGCCCATCCCGATACCGGCACCGGCGATCCGTCCGGACACCTCGCTGGCCCGGCGCCGGCGGAACACCTGCCGGTGGGCCGCGTCATGGGCGAGCAGGGCGACCTGACCGAAGACGACGGCCAGGAAAGCGGCGGCGGCCAGGGTCCACCAGCTGTCACCGATGAGCGCGACGGTGGCCCACCCGCCGACGTAGAGCCCCGCGACCACGGTGATCCGCAGGGCGTAGTAGCCGGGACGGCGGCCCATCAGGCCGGCATCGGCGATCTTCCTCGACAGCCGGGCGAAGTCGCTGCCGGGCCTCTCCGAGGGCGGGGGGCGGACGATGGAATGCGTGGTCATGAGGGTGTTCTCCCCGGATGAGGCCGATGACTCGGTGTCGCCCGGGAGCCGCTGATACCGGGCCGTAGGCAGGGATGCGCTTCCTCCATTGCAGGAAGCGCATCGCGCGACCGCGGAGCAAGGACGACGTCTGCTTCGTCAGCGGGCGGCCGCGCAGGCCCTTTTCCGTGCGGGTTCCCCGCCGGGCAGGTCTCACACCGCGACGGCAGCGCGCGTGCAGTTCCCTGGCCGACCGGGGATCCAGCGGGCCGTTCCCGCCCGCTGGAGAAGGTCGTCAACTACCGCATGACAGCTGCCCGATGACGGAGCCGGCGCGGCGGGCGCGGCTCCGCTCCGCATCCGAACGCCGACGCCCCGTGCGGCGCGTCCCGCCGACCGCCTCCGGCGGAACGGGGTGCCGGACAACACTCGGGTGGCCGGCCACCTGGCCGTCGGTGCGGCTTGGTGCCGAGGATCACCCGCCGGGCGCGGCACTCATACGGCCACCCGGAAGCGCCGGTAGGGAAATTACTGAATTCGGCTCTGCTCACTCGCATTCAAGCTATTTTCGTAGCGCTGTGCGCCGTCTGAATGAGGTGAGATTCTTCTGTCTTGTTCAAGTCAGTTACAACGATAGTTCTGCGTAATATGCCGCTGCGTAAGAGCAGCAAGGCATCCCGGGCAATGGGTATGGCCTGCCCGGTACGCCACGGTCCTCACAGGATTGGCCTTTCGATGAAGCTGAAAATCCCTCAAGCGACTGACCGGCGTTCCGTGTCCGGCATCCTGGCCTCAGCCCTCGCAGCGACGGTTGCCGCCGTGCTGGTCGCTGTGACGCCGACGCCGGCGCTGGCCATCGCCACGGCCCCGGGGCTGGGCACAGCGGCCAGCTATTCCGTCCTGGCGGGCCAGGGCGTGACCAACACCGGCCCGACCGTGCTCTACAACGACCTCGGGACCTCCCCGAACCCGGCTGTGACCGGATTCCCGCCCGGTGAGGTGCGTGGTGCGGTGCACCGCGGGGACGCCCAGGCCGCTCAGGCCAAGTCGGACCTGGTCACGGCATACAACAACGCGGCCGGCCAGGCACAGGACTTCCCGCTCGATTCGGTGATCGGTGCGGGCCAGACGCTGGACCCAGGTGTCTACACCCGTGAATCCGGCGGTGTCCAGATCAACGGCACGCTGACCCTGGACGCCCACGGAGACCCCAACGCCGTCTGGGTCTTCCAGATCCCTTCGACCTTGATCACGGCAACGTCCAGCCAGATCCTCCTCACGAACGGCGCTTCGGCGTGCAACGTGTTCTGGCAGGTCGGGAGCTCGGCCACCCTCGGCACCAACTCCGTCTTCGTCGGAACGATCATGGCGCTGACCTCGATCAGCGTGACGACGGGGACGAACATCGAGGGCCGGGCGCTGGCCCGTAACGGCTCCGTGACGCTCGACAACAACCGGATCTTCCTCGGCGGGTGCGCGGGCGCCACGACGGGTGGCACGACCACCGGAACCACCGCGGGCACGACCACCGGCACGACGACCGGCACGACGACCGGCACGACGACCGGCGGAGGACTCCTCGGCGGCGGTCTCGTCACCGGCGGTCTCCTGGGCGGACCGATCGCCTCGCCCGGCAGCACCTCGGGCAACGTCGCCGGCAGCACGTCCGGGAACACCGAGGGCAACACGGCCGGCAACACTGCGGGCAACACGGCCGGCAACACCACCGGCGGGAACGGCGGCGGGAACGGGGGCGGGCACGGCGGAATCGGCGGCGCGAACGGCGGCGGGCACGACGAGGGCCCGGGCAAGCCGGACCATGACGACAAGCCCGGAAGGCCGGGCCAGGGCGGCGGACACGGCCACGGCAAACCCGGCCACGACGACTCCGACCACGGCAAGCGGCCCCACGAGGACTACGGCTACGGCGACCAGCCCCACGAGAAGTACGGCTACGGCGACCAGCCCCATCAGAGGTACGGCCACGACGGGACGCCCAAGGGGCACGAGGGCGACGACCACTCCAACCGCCACGACGGCTAGGCAACGCACTACGGTCGGCCCGCTCACCCGATGACGGCGCGCGGCGGAATCTCTTCGAATCCGCCGCGCGCCGCCCGGCATGGGCAGCTGATGTGAGAAAGGCGGTAGGCGATGGCAAGCGGAATCGATGCGGCGGACGTGAAGGAAATCCAGCATTCCGAGTCCGGTCCGGATGTGCGGGAATGCCCTGACGTCGCGGCCGCTCCGCCCAAGTTGCCGAGAGGCGCCCGTGCTCTCAAAGCGGGTTTGTGCGCCATGGTGGTCCTGTGCGTACTGGCGAGTGTCGTGCACGTGCTTCTGGTGTTTCTCCACGTGGCGCCGGCCAATACGGTATCCAAGCGATACGGCTCCCAGATCAATGCCTGGGTGTTCCCCTTCTTCGAACAGAATTGGCGGCTTTTCGCCCCGGACCCGGAATCCGTGAACCGGCAGATCCTGGCGAGAACCGCCCGCACCGATTCCGATGGATCGTTCGAGGTGAGCCCCTGGTCCGATCTCACCGCCGTGGACGGCTCCGCGGTCGAACGTCATGTCTTCCCGAGCCACACGGCACAGAACATGCTGCGTCGCGCCTGGGCCGGCTACGCCGACTCGCACGGAGGGACCGACACGGCGCGCACGGAACGCGCCGTGATGATGCGGACGTATCTGACCAACATCGCCGCGGACCGCCTCGCCGCCCAGAAGGGCGACACGTTCGACTTCGTCCAGCTCCGCGTCGTCACGCGGCCCGTCGCCGCGCCCGGATCAGAGGCCGGCACTCGTCCGCCGAAGCCGTCCGAGAACCGGCTTCTGCCTTGGTGGAAGGTGACCCGCCATGCCGAATGAGACCCGGAGGACGGCGCATCCCGGCGCCGGCACATGGCTCGGCGAACGGATCACCGCCGGATGGGACCTCCTGACCGGGCGGCCGGTGTCCCTGTACGCCGCGTCGGTGCTGCGCATCGGCTACGGGCTGCTCTACCTCGTCTTTCTGCTGCGTGAGTTCCCGCACCGGCACGAGATCTGGGGCCCCGGATCTCCCTGGACGCCCGCCCTGGCCCGCGAGCTCTTCGAACAGACGGGCTGGGTCAGCGTGCTGGTCCTGTCCGACAGCCGGGCCTTCCTCGAGCTCTGCTACGGGCTGGCCCTCGTCACGTCCGCGCTGTTCATGCTGGGCTGGCGGACCCGCGTCATGTCCGTCCTCTTCGCCGTCGTGGTGACCTCCTTCCACGCCCGCGCGATCTTCATGACGGACGGGGGCGACAACCTGATCCTGCTGATGGCCCTCTACCTCGTCCTCACCGCCTGCGGCCGACGCTGGTCCCTGGACGCGCGCAGAAACAGGTTGAAATCAGTTCCTGCCGACAGTGCGCCGCGAGCGTCGGGAAACCCCCTCACCCGGCAACTGTCGGACGCCCGGTGCGTCCTGGTCACGGTCGCCCACAACTGCGGCATGTTCCTCATCGCGGCGCAGGTCTGTCTCCTCTACGGATCAGCCGGCCTGTACAAGGTCCAGGGCAGTACCTGGGGCAGCGGCACCGCTCTCCACTACGCCCTGAACCTCGAACTCTTCCGGCCCTGGCCCGTGCTCTCGGACTTCGTCGACCAGCACTCGCTCGTGATCGCCATCGCCGGTCACCTGACCGTGCTCCTGCAGGTGGCCTTCCCGTTCGTGCTGTTCGGCAGACTCAAGTACCCCGTTCTCACCCTGCTGCTGGGCATGCACATCGGCATCGCCGTACTCATGGGGCTGCCCCTCTTCTCCGGGGCGATGATCGTCGCCGACGCGGTGTTCCTTCCCGACCGCTTCTACACCCTGCTGCCTCACCTCGGCCGTCGCGTGCTGCGGCGAACGGACGGCGAGCCGGCACCGGTACCGGCGGCAGGCGCCGGAGCCGTCCCGGCGCAGGGCGGGCCCGGCGGCGTACTCGCCTCGAAGTACCCGGTCGCGCTTCCCGCCGAGCGGAACGACACCCATGACCGCCCGGAGGCCGCGTCCCCTCGGCTCCCTTCCAAGGGGCCCTGACACGCGTCCTCGGCACCGCCAAGTGAGAGTGCCCTGATCACGGCTGGTGTCTCTCGCGGGCGGCCGAGGCCCGTCCGGTGTCCGCGCCGGAGCTGGTGTGCCGCTGTGTCTCATGCAGCGCGGCCTCTCGCGGGTGCAGGTCCCGGGTGTGCTCCAGCAGGGCCGCGAGGTCGACCTTGCCGCCATGACGTTCGACCATGGAAAGGCCGAAGGGATGATCCATCTCGCAGGTGACCACCGCCACGGCCCCTTCACGCAGGCACGACAGGCGGCGTAAGCGTGTGAGAACCGAGTGCATCAGGAGCTCTCTCCCCTATCGAGGGCGGACCGTAGCCTCCGGTGTGCTTCTCCTGGGCCGTTGCCCTCCTGTCCTTCCAGCAGGGCTGCCGCGATGGCGTCGAGCTTGCGCTGGACGGCGCGTTCGGCCCGCAGCTCGGAGTTCTTCAGCAGCGCCACCATGAGCAGGGTCAAGGCCGACATCGCCTCGCCCACGAACAGAAGCCACGTGATCGGCAAACCGATCACGTGCAAGGTGACAGCCACGGCGACCAGGATCAGGCAGATCCCGAAGAACGCTGCCGAACTGGTGAACCGCGAGGCGTTCTCGGCCAGCCTCTCAAACGGCTTGCTCCGCGAGCCTCCGCGGTCGGACGGGTGCTTGAGAATCATGCCCATTTCTCTACAGCGGACGACGGCATGCCCGAGGGCTGCCACGCCCGGCCGAAGTCCGCCGCGGGGTCGGCGGGATTCCGTCCTGGTACGAGCTCGGTTTGGCCGGGCGTGATGTGGCTGCGGGTCGACAATCGATGGTGTGCCGGTACAACTCGGCGACGACTGTGGCGCGGA
Organism: Streptomyces qaidamensis; assembly: GCF_001611795.1. Taxonomy (NCBI): domain Bacteria; kingdom Bacillati; phylum Actinomycetota; class Actinomycetes; order Kitasatosporales; family Streptomycetaceae; genus Streptomyces; species Streptomyces qaidamensis. The sequence continues at coordinate 4,832,055 of NZ_CP015098.1, forward strand.
TGCCGGGGTCTGCGGGAGGGGGGCGGAGCGCGATGCCGCGATCGACCGAGAACTGAGGCGTCAGACGCCGGCGTCCAGCTGCCGTCATTCCCCGCGGCATGCCCGCCCGTGAGCCCGGACGCTCCCCGGTCGCGACTGCCCCGGTGCTCGCCGAGGTTCAGGCGTTCCACCTCGTCGAGATCCTCTGCGGCCGAGCACCCTCTCCCGCAAGGGGCTTGGCCCCCTCCTGCCGGGCGACGTAGGGCCCTTGCCGGTCGATGGCAGCAGTACCCAGCAGGCACCGCCGGCCCCTCAAAAGCCGCGTGCCAGTCGCCGGCTCGCCTCATTCGGTACGGACAACCACCTGCATGTCGGCGCTGTCAGCCCCCCCCGGAACCCGGTCGGAGAGACGCCCCTCGAAGGAGCTCTCAACAGAAGTCCGCCGCTGCAGGTGGCAGCGCGGCGGTGGCCGGGTCAGGTGCCGCCCGCTTCGGTGCGCTGGTAGATGTCGGGGATGCCGTCGGCGTCCTCGTCGAGGTTTTCCTCCTCGTACAGGCGCCGGTAGACGGCGTTCCTGCGGCGCAGGAGCAGGGCGGCCAGCAGGGCGGCGGTGAGTGAGGCGATCAGGACGGCGGCCTTGACGTGCTCGCCGACGGCCGTGCCGGGGAAGGCGAGCTCGCCGATGAGCAGGGCGACCGTGAAACCGATTCCTGCCAGGGTCGCCAGGGCGAGGACGTCGGCCCAGGCCAGGTCCGGATTGAGCCGGGCGCGGGTGAAGCGGGCGGCGAGATAGGTCCCGGCGAAGATGCCGAGGATCTTGCCCGCGACCAGCCCGGCGATCACTCCGAGGGGCTCGGGGGTGGTGAAGACCTTGCCCAGCGCGTCGCCGGAGACGCTGACCCCGGCGGCGAACAGCGCGAACAGCGGCACGCACACGCCGGCGGAGAGCGGGTGCAGCTGATGACCGGTGCGTTCCGCGGGTGATTCCTTCTCGTCCTTGTCGCGGACGGTGCGCAGGATCAGGCCCATGGCGACCCCGGCGACGGTGGCGTGGACGCCGCCGTTGTAGAGGAGCGCCCAGATCGCCACTCCGAGCGGCACGTACCACCACCAGCCCTTCACCCGCTGCCTCTGCAGCACGTAGAAGACGACCAGCCCGGCGACCGCGCCCGCCAGCGCCCAGTAGTTGAGGTCCGAGGTGAAGAAGAGGGCGATGATCAGGATCGCGCCGAGGTCGTCGACCACCGCGAGGGTCAGCAGAAAGGCCCGCAGGGCGGTCGGCAGGTGGGTGGACATGACCGCCAGGACCGCCAGGGCGAAGGCGATGTCGGTGGCCATCGGCACCGCCCAGCCGTCCATGCTGCCGCCGCCGGCCGCGACCGTGACGGCGTAGAACGCGGCGGGCACGGCCATGCCGCACACGGCGGCGATCACGGGCAGCGCCGCCGTCGCCGGGGTGCGCAGCGAGCCGACGACCAGTTCCCGCTTCAGCTCGATCCCGGCGACCAGGAAGAAGACGGTCAGCAGTCCGTCGGAGGTCCAGTGGCCGACCGAGAGGTCCAGTCCCAGTGCGGGTATCCCGAAGTGGAAGTCGCGGATCGTGGTGTACGCGCTGCTGAGCGGAGTGTTCGCCCACACCAGTGCGACCACCGCGGCGGCCAGCAGGACGAGGCCGCCCACCGTCTCGGTGCGCAGGGCCCGGGCCACTGCCTGTCGTTCGGGCCAGGGGAGGAGACCGAGGAACGGGGTGCGGGGCGGGGTGGCGGCCAAAGCGGCGAACCTCCGGGGTATCGGGAAGCGGGCATACGGCCCTACGGACGCCGACCAGACTTCCCGGCACACCCCGCGCCTCATTGACGCGTTCTTCACACCCTAACCGGAGCAGGTCCGTCGGCCCACCCCCGCCGCTTCCGCCGCAAACGGGCAGGCAGTGAGCATCGGTGGACGTATTCGGGCGAGGTGCCGTGGTGGACGGGGTACACACGTGCCTGGAGTGATCACGTCGGGCAGGAGGTCGCAGTGACGCTTTCGGACGTGGTCTACGTCTGTCTGGGCCTGGGGGCGCTGGGGGCCGCTGTGCTGCCCCGGGTGGTGTCCAAGCGACCGTTTTCCCTGCCCATGGTCTTCCTTGCCGCGGGGGTTCTGATCGAGTTGCTGCCGGTGGGCGTGCCGGCCGTGGATCCCGTTCGTGATCGCCTGTGGGTCGAGCACACCACCGAGGTGTGTGTGATCGTGTCGCTGATGGGCGCGGGGCTCGCCATCGACCGGCCCTTCGGCTGGCGCCGCTGGTCGAGCACGTGGCGGTTGCTGGGCATCACGATGCCGCTGACCGTGGCGGTCGTCGCCCTGCTGGCCTGGGGGCTGCTCGACTGGCCGCCCGCCGCCGCTCTGCTGCTGGGGGCCGTGCTCGCGCCGACGGATCCCGTGCTGGCCGGTGAGGTGCGCGTGGGCGAGCCGCTCGGTACCGAGCGCGACGAGGACGAGGTGCGGTTCTCCCTGACCAGTGAGGCGGGGCTGAACGACGGACTCGCTTTTCCGTTCGTCTACGCGGCGATCGCCCTCGCCGCGGCGGCCGGGACGGGGTGGTCGGCGGGCTGGATCGGTTCGTGGGCGCTGACCGATCTGCTGGCCAAGTGCGCTGTGGGGCTGGCCGTCGGGGGTGGTGTCGGCTGGTTGCTGGGGTGGATGTTCTTCCGGGTGCGTACGTCGGCGCTGCGGCTGTCCGAGCACATGGAGGGCTTCGTGGCGCTGGGGGCCACCTTCGTGTCGTACGGCATCACAGAGGTGCTCCACGGCTACGGCTTCCTGGCCGTGTTCGTGACGGCCTGCGTCATCCGGGCCGCCGAGCGCAGCCACGGCTATCACAAGGTGCTGCACGAGTTCACCGAGCAGATCGAGCGGTTGCTCACGGCCGCCCTGCTGTTCCTGCTCGGCGGTTACCTGGTGGCCGGCGCCCTGTCCGCCCTGACGCTGATGGGCGCGGTCGTCGCCATCGTCGTGCTCCTGGTCGTACGGCCGCTGGCCGGGTGGCCGGCACAGGCACGGACCGCCATGGGGAAGAAGGAGCGTGCCGTGGTCGCGGTGTTCGGGATCCGGGGCATCGGTTCGCTGTTCTACCTGTCCTACGCGCTGGGGCAGGACTCCTTCGGCGGTCTGGAACGGGAGCTGTGGGCGGTCGTGGCCCTCACCGTAGTGCTCTCGGTGGTGCTGCACGGGGTCATGGCGACCCCGGCCATCGGATACCTGGACCGGTGGCGGGACGGGCCGGAGCTCGGTGGTCGGTCGTAGGGGCAGACGTACGGGCCCGTACCCACCAAGGCGCGAGGTGGGTACGGGCCCGTGCCGGAGCCGGGCCGCCGGGGGGCGGTCAGACGGTGGTCTTCACCGACTCCTGGTCCTCGTCGCCGTCGTCGCCGATCTCACCGGCCTTGCGGGCGCGGACGAACTCCAGGAAGGAGTTGAGTTCGCGCTTGACGACCGGGGCGAGCAGGTACAGGCCGATGATGTTGAACACCGACAGCAGGAAGAGCGCGGAGTCGGCGAGGCTGATCAGCGAGTCGAGGGACATCAGGGCGCCCAGGATCACGAACAGGCTCCAGACGGCCTTGAAGACGGTCTCGCTGGCCTTGCTCTTGCCGAACAGGTACGACCAGGCCTTGAGGCCGTAGTAGCCCCAGGTCAGGATCGTGGAGAAGGCGAACAGCAGCACCGCGATCGTGAGCACGGCCGGGAACCAGGGCAGCACGGTCTCGAAGGCGTCGGAGGTGATGGTGACGCCGCCGATGCTCTCGCCCGCGCGGGCCTCGGCCCAGCTGGCCGGGTTGGCGATGACGATGGTCAGCGCGGTCATCGTGCAGATGACGACGGTGTCGATGAACGGCTCCAGCAGGGCGACCAGACCCTCGCTCGCGGGGTGCTTGGTCTTGACCGCGGAGTGGGCGATCGGGGCGGAGCCGAGACCGGCCTCGTTGGAGAACGCGGCGCGCTGGAAGCCGATGATCAGGGCACCGAGCACACCGCCGGCGACGCCCTCAGCTTCGAAGGCGCCCTGCAGGATGGTCTGGAAGGCGTCGGGCACGGCGGTGACGTTGCTCAGGATGACGACCAGGCAGGCCACGATGTAGATGGCGGCCATCGCGGGCACGAGCCGGCTGGTGACCGAGGCGATGGAGCGGATGCCGCCGAGCAGCACGAGACCGACCAGCGCGGAGACGACCAGGCCGAAGAGGACGGCGCCGGCGGAGGAGGCCAGGAAGCCGTCCTCGCCGCCGAAGGTCGAGGAGATCTGCGCGTAGCTCTGGTTGGTCTGGAACAGGTTGCCGCCGAACAGACCGAAGAAGAGGATCATGATCGAGGCGAGGACGGCGAGTACCTTGCCGAGCTTGGCGCCGCCGCTGCCGAAGCGCTCCTTGAGGCCCTTGGGCAGGTAGTGCATCGGGCCGCCGGAGACGGTGCCGTCGGCGTGTACCTCGCGGTACTTCACGCCGAGGGTGACCTCGACGAACTTGGAGGCCATGCCGAGCAGGCCGCACAGGATCATCCAGAACGTCGCGCCGGGGCCGCCGATGGAGACGGCGACGGCCACACCCGCGATGTTTCCGAGGCCGACCGTGCCGGAGACGGCGGCGGTCAGGGCCTGGAAGTGGTTGACCTCGCCGGTCGACCCCTTTTCGTCGTACTTCCCGCGCACGACGTCGAGCGCGAGTCTGAACTTGCGGACCTGCACGAACCCGAACCAGCCGGTGAAGACGAGACCGGCGACGACGAGCCAGGCGACGATGAGGGGAAGATCCGTTCCGCCTACGGGAACAGCGTAGAAGACGACGTCTCCGAGCCACTTGGCTATCGGTTCGAAGAAATCGCTGACGGCTTCGTCGACGTTTTGGGTGACGGAGTCGAGTGACACAGTTGCTACCTCGATGGTGCGAGCCCGGGGCACAGGGGAAGTGCCGCCGGTCGATGTGCGGTCTCGGAACGAACGCCGTTGTCCGATCGGCGACGCTGGGTGGGCTGTCCGTGGATGCGGATCGTGATCACCCTGGTCGTGCTGCCGGTGCATGCCGACCGCTCCGCACTGTGGCGTCGAGTGGTGCCACCTGCGGAGTTGCGTAGTTCTACCACGACCATTGCCATGTCTTTAGTGACTCAAGTCACATAACTCACAGTCGCAGTCGAGAATGCCAGCGAGCGATATCGGACCGTTATGCGGGGCCGGAGATCCGTTCACCGGACAGCTGATGAACGTACATACACATAGGCATGGGGGCGGCGTAAGCGTTCCGTCATCTCTCGCGGGGGTCATGACGCCTTCCTGACCCGTTGAATGGGGAGCCACGAAAGCTCTCAGGAAGTGAGGCATGGAATGGCACGCAGGCAGATGGTGCTGGGCAGGCCGCTGGTCATCGGCGTGCTGGCGATGGCGGTCGTAGGCGCCGGTCTCGGGCTGTACTGGTTCCAGCCGTGGAAGCTGTGGCAGGACGAGACCGTGCAGGAGGCACTGCCCAGCGCCGTGGCCCCGACGGTCCCTGAGGCCGAAGCGCCCTCCGAGTCGCCTTCCCCGGCTCCCGGGCCCCGGACGCTGGCGGGCGGCACATTGATCAGCCACGAGCACGCCACCTCGGGCAGCGTGAAGCTCGTACGGCTCGCCGACGGCTCCCATGTCATACGGCTGGAGAACCTCGACACCAGCAACGGTCCGGATCTGCGCGTGTGGCTGACCGACGCGCCGGTGAAGGAGGGGCGGGCCGGATGGCACGTCTTCGACGACGGCGCGTACGTCAGCCTCGGCAAGCTCAAGGGCAACAAGGGGAGCCAGAACTACGCCGTACCGGCCGACGTCGACGCGTCCCGGTACACCAGCGTGAGCATCTGGTGCGACCGTTTCGACGTGTCCTTCGGCGCGGCTGAACTGGCGCGCTCCTGAACCCGACCGCGGGGGCGCGTCACAGGCCCTGGGTGGGCCAGTCCAGCAGCCTTGCGCCGATCACCGCGGTCTGCAGCATGTAACGGTGGGCCGGATCGGCCGGGTTGGCACCGGTGAGTTTGTGGATGCGCTCCAGCCGGTAGGTCAGGGCCCGCACGCTGAGAGTGAGGCGACGGGCCGCCTCGGCGGCAATGCACCCGGAGTCGAAGTAGGCGGTGAGGGTGTCCAGGAGGGGCTGGGCGCCGCCGCGGGCCGTGGTGAGCGGGCCGAGGGTGTTGACGACGAGTTCGGCCATGGCCTGCCGGTCGCGGGTGAGGACCGGGTAGACGAGCAGGTCGGCCGCCCGCAGGACCGGGTCCTCCAGTTCCAGGCGCTCGGCGAGTTCCAGGACGCCCAGCGCCTCCTCGTAGGAGTGCACGACACCGCCGGGGCCGGGCTGGGGCCGGCCGATGGCGACGCGGCCGCCGTCGGTGGCGGCATGGGCCTGCTTCGCGAAGTGGGCGAGGACCTCGTCCTGGGAGCCGGGAGCGATGCACAGCAGCCGGCCGTCCTTGGTGGTGAGCAGGATGCTGCGGTCGCCGAAGCGTGAGATGAGGGCGCGTTCCACCTGGCGGGGGACGGGGTCGCCCTCCTCGTAGGCGGTCGGGCCCTCGGCGACGGCGACGGCGTGGGCGTGCGAGAGACGCAGGCCGAAGCGTTCGGCACGTTCGGAGAGGCGTCCGAGGTCGCTGCGGCCGTAGAGGAGGTCGTCGATGAACTCGCGGCGGGCGGCCTCCTCCTGCCGTACGGCCTGGCGCTGCGCGCGCTCGAAGCCCTCGGCGAAGGCGTCCGTCGCCTGCTGCACGGCGGCCAGGACGGTGTCGGCCGATGTGGGGCCGGGAGGCCAGGCCGAGCGGGCGGCGGTCAGATGGGCGCTGACCAGGGCCCGCAGTCCGTGGCCGGCGTCAGCTGCCTGTTCTCCGAGCGCCCGACGTGAGGCGAGTTCCTTCCGGGTGAGACGCCGGCCGGTGGCAGCGACCTCGGCCAGCATCCGGGCATAGCCCGCCAGATACTGCTCTGGAATCTCCAACTCCGCCATGCTTCCCCCGAGTTCTTGATGCGCCGCTGACGGCTTCTTAGCAGCTGACCGGCATGCAGACCCTAGACAATGTTGCCGGGAACCGGCAATGCGCGGGCGTGCGCCGACGATGCAGGATGGGGTGCGGGGGGCACTACGGGGGATTTTGGTGCCGGACACCGGCAGAGGTGTCCGGCACCGGGAGCCTGAGCGAGTGGAGCGCCGCCGAGTGCGGTTGACGGGCAGTGCGGAAGAGACGGGGGTTGGGCATGTGGATGTTGCTTTCGGTCGTCACCGGCCCGCCCACGATCCTGCTGACCACCGCCCTCGTCGTGGTGCTGTGCTTCTGGCTCCTGGTCGCCGCTGGTTTCACCTCGGTCGGCAGTTTCGACGCGGACGCGAACCTCCGTGCCTGGGGCATGGGCGGCGTCCCGGTGGCGGTGGCCGTCTCCACGCTGACGGCCGTGGCCTGGTTGCTGAGTGTCGGGGGCGTCCTCCTGCTGGCCGTGTGCGCGCCGCCGTGTTCCGCGACCGGGCTGCTGCGCATGGCCCTGCCCCTGGCGGCTCTGCCCGCCGCATGGCGACTGACCTGCCTGTTCGTACGTCCCCTGCATCGGCTCTTCCCCGACGAACCCGGCCCGCCCGACCGCGGCCGGGCGCGGGACCAGGTGGACCGCGCCGCCTGAGCAGTGCCGCCGCCGGTCCTTGCCGCCGGTCCTCTCACGCTTCGATTCCTTCACGCCTCAAGGACGTTCGTCATGACTGTCATCCTCCTGGGCGCCGGTGTGTTCGTCGCCGTCACCCTGTTCGCCGTACTGCTCGTCTCCCGGCTGTTTCGCAAGGTGGAGCAGGGCAGGGCGCTGATCGTCTCCAAGCTGCGGAAGGTCGACGTGACCTTCACCGGGCAGGTCGTGCTGCCGGTGCTGCACAAGGCCGAGGTGATGGACATCTCGGTGAAGGCCATCGAGATCACCCGGACCGGCAAGGACGGGCTGATCTGCCAGGACAACATCCGTGCCGACATCCGGATCACGTTCTTCGTGAGGGTCAACAAGACCGTCGAGGACGTCATCAAGGTCGCGCAGGCCGTCGGCACCGCCCGCGCGAGCGACCGGGACACGCTGCAGGAGCTGTTCCACGCGAAGTTCTCCGAGGCGCTGAAGACCGTCGGCAAGCAGCTGGACTTCACCGACCTGTACACCAAGCGTGAGGAGCTGCGGTACCGGATCATCGAGGTCATCGGCGTCGACCTCAACGGCTACCACCTGGAGGACGCGGCGATCGACTACCTGGAGCAGACCCCGGTCGCCCAGCTCGACCCGGCCAACGTCCTCGACGCCCAGGGCATCCGCAAGATCACCGAGTTGACGGCCGTGGAGCACGTGCGTACCAACGAGTTCCAGCGCCACGAGGAGAAGGAGATCACCCGGCAGAACGTCGACGCCCGCGAGGCGATTCTGGAGCTGGAGCGCCGGCAGGCGGATGCGGAGATCAAGCAGAAGCGTGAGATCGCGACCGTTCGGGCCCGGGAGGAGGCCGAGACGGCGCGGGTGGTGGAGGAGGAGCGGCTGCGGGCACAGGGCGCCTTCCTGGCCACCGAGGAGAAACTCGGCGTGCAGCGCGAGAACCAGGCCCGCGAGATCGCCGTCGCCGCGAAGAACCGCGAGCGGGTCATCGCCATCGAGAGCGAGCGCATCGAGAAGGACCGGCTCCTCGAAGTCATCGGCAGGGAGAGGGAGACGCAGCTGACCCGGATCGCCGCCGAGAAGGAGGTCGAGGCGGAGAAGCGGGACATCGCCGAGGTCATCCGCGAGCGTGTCGCCGTGGACCGGACGGTCGCCGAGCAGGAGGAGTCCATCAAGAAGCTGCGGGCCGTGGAGGAGGCGGAGCGCCACCGGCAGGCCGTGATCATCGCCGCCGAGGCCGAGGCGCAGGAGAAGCTGGTCAAGGACATCAAGGCCGCCGAGGCCGCCGAGCAGGCCGCCACACACCGTGCGGCCGAGGAACTGACGCTGGCCGAGGCCCGGTTGAAGACGGCCGACCTCGACGCGCAGGCCAAGCTCCGCCTCGCCGAGGGCATCCAGGCCGAGGCCGCCGCCGAAGGGCTCGCCGCCGTCCAGGTCCGTGACAAGGAAGCCGACGTCACCGAGAAGGCCGGCCGCGCGGAGGCCGCCGCCACCGAGGCCCGGCTGCGGGCCGAGGCGGAAGGCGCGCAGGCCCAGGCACTCGCGGACGCCGCGGCCATCGGCGAGAAGCTCAAGGCCGAGGCCGAGGGACTGACCCAGAAGGCCGCCGCCATGGCCGCCCTCGACGACGCCTCGCGGGGACACGAGGAATACCGGCTGCGCGTGCAGGCGGACAAGGAGATCCGCCTCGCCGGACTCGACGTGCAGCGGCAGGTCGCCGAGGCGCAGGCGACCGTGCTCGCCACCGGTCTGGAAAGCGCCGACATCAGCATCGTCGGCGGCGAGTCCGTCTTCTTCGACCGGCTGATGTCCTCCATCGCGCTCGGCAAGGGCGTCGACGGCTTCGTCCAGCACTGTGAGACCGCACAGGCCATGGCCCGGCCCTGGCTGGACGGCACCTCCAGCTTCACCGACGACCTGGGCCGCATCCTCGGCTCGCTCTCCACGGCCGACGTGCAGAACCTGACCGTCTCGGCCCTGCTGATGAAGCTGATGAAGACCGGCGGGGCCGACTCGGGGCAGCTCCAGCAACTGCTCGACCGGGCCGGCGAGCTGGGCCTGGCGGACAAGCCGCTCACCACCCTGAACGGCAGCGCCGTCCACGCCTGACCCGCCCCTTGCGTCCGGAGCCGCCGCACAGGGGACGGCGGCTCCGGACCGGCCTTGACCGACTTCCTGAGAGGCATCACGGCACCGGCCCTGGTGGCCGCTGTGACCGCGCTGGTATTCCTGCCGGACCTGTGCCAGGCGCGTCCTCCGGCACGTCACTCGCGGACCCGGTCGAGCACGCACTCTGACCGGCCGACGCAGCGTAGATCTGCCCCGGGTCGCCTCCGTCCGACCTCTTGATCATTTACCGCGGACACGCGGGGCACGCAGACCCAGGGCAGGGCATCTACCGGGTGGCGGAGCCGTCCTTCCGTACCAGCCGGTCGTGAGCCTCTTCGAGCCGGTCCGTGATCTGCTCGACGCCGATGGCGTCAAGGCCCTTCTGCCGCCCCGCCGCGGCAGCCTTCGCCGCCGAGGACGCGGAGGCGAACAGGGCCCAGGAGTCGGCCGTGTAGTCCGCCTGCGCCGGACGTCCGATCTTCTCCAGGGCGTCCCGGATCGGCGCTGTGTCCACAGTGCCGTCCACGTCCCCGGAGATGGCGTGGAACGCGTCGAGAACGATCTTTCCGGACTTGAGGACGAACCTCGCCGTGTGCGCGCCGTCGGGCAGACCGCGCAGCGCGTACGTCGCGAGGCGCTTGTCGGTCGCGGCCGTCTTCGCGTCCCGTGCGATCGGCTTTCCGTCGACGTAGACGTCGAGGACGGCGGTGCCGTCGTTGCCGCCGATGACGTCGATGCCCGTGCCGGTGAACGGGACGGTGAACGACGAACCGGCGGTCGTGCCGGTCGACGTCGACCGGTACCAGTCCATCGCGTCGCCGAGGGAGGCCTTCCGGCTCCACGTGCCGCCGTAGGTGACCGAGCTGTCCATGTTGTCGAGCTGTGCGCGGGCGTAGGGCGTGTACCCGTCGATCTTCTCGACCTTCAGGTTGTCGAACGCCGTCCTGTGGAAGTCGGATCCGAGCTTGACGCGGCCTTCGGTCTGCGGAGTCGGGTCCTGGTACGTGGAGACGGCCTTGCCGTCGATGTACGTCGTGATCGTCGCGCCCTTCGCCTCGATGGCGAGGCGATAGCCGTCGGAGGCCGCGACCGTTCCCGACTCGACGGCCCTGCCGTATTCGTAGAACGTCCAGGCGCCGGTCGGTGCGATGCGCACGTTGTAGGCGGCGTCGCTGATCGCCATGCCCTTCTGCTGACGGACGCCCAGGGAGGCGAGTCCGCCGGCCGGGTCCGGGAACGAGACGTCGACCGTGGCCCGGTAGTTCTCCCAGCGGAAGTCGCCGACCGTCGTGTTCGGGGTGTGGCGGTTCCAGGCGCCGGTGTCCTTCATGGACTGGTCCATGTACTGGTACAGGACGTTGTCGCCGCTCGCGTCCTCAGCGACCTCCCAGGCGCCGGTCTGGTCGACCATGTAGCGCGGCTGGTTGCCGCGGGACCTCAGGTAGGGCTGGGACGTCTTGTGCGCGCCGTCGCCGGTGCCGACCTGGACCCTGCCCTCCTCCTCGTACCCGAAGTCGTCGGCGTACAGGACCTTGTCGCGGGTGTTGTGCTTCTTGCCGGTCGCGTCGGTGTCCAGCACCGTGCGGTCCCGGGACTCGGGCAGGCGTTGCTTCGTCGCCTTGTCGCGGCTCTTGTCGAGCGTCGTCAAGGTCACGATCGACCTCGGCTCGACCGTGTAGGTGTAGTACCCGGCGCCGCCGGGCCGGATCTCGTCGACGAGGCGCTTGAGGTTCGCGTCGTAGGGCTCGCCCGCGTCCGGTCCGCGGGTTTCCCAGATCTCCATGGTCGGGTCGGAACCGAGTCGCATGTTCTCGGCTTTGATCCGGTAGGTCTTGGGCTGGTCGCTGTCGTTGACGACGATCGTGGAGAAGTCCTTCTTACGGGGGTCGGCGAGCGTCATGTAACTCGGTGCCCCGTTCGAGCCGTCGACGTTCTCGGTGCCGCTCACCCCGCTGTAACTGGCCTCCGGCACGGTGCGCCAGATGCCCGCCGTGTTCGTGTCGTTCTCCCAGCCGGTCTTCGCGAACTGGGTGAAGTGCTGCATCACGTAGATGGCCGCGTCGTAATGGAGGTGACCCGACCACGGGTCACGGGCGCTGACGAGTTCCTTGTGGCTGTACTGCGCGCCTTCGTAGAAGGAGCCGATCGCCGGCTGGAAGATGTAGTGCGTCCGCTTCGAGTTGGCGTAGCTCTTGACGGAGCGGTTCGCGAGATCGAGGGCGCTCTGGACGCCGCCGATACCGGTGCTCGTTCCGTTCGGGCCCTCGGTGTTGTTGACGCGGTAGTCGGTGTAGCCGAAGGAGCCGACTCCCTCGCTGTACCAGACCTCCTTGTCCTCGTTGTACTTGTTCTCACCGGTCGCCAGCCTGGTGTACGGCAGATGGGTGTCGCTGCCGACGGGCCCGTCGCGCCGGTCATCGGTGTTGTAGTGGTAGCCGACCGCGTCGACCATGCCGAAGAGTTCCGCGTCGCTGAGCATCGACGGCCCGAAATGGTGGGTGGTGTTCTCGTCGGCGGCGATGATCTTTATGCTGCGGTAGGCCTTCTCTGCCTTCGCCCGCTTTTTCGCCGGGATGCCGTAGCGGGGATCAGCGAAGTCCGTGTCGGCCATAATCGCCTTCTTGTACCACTTGATGAAGGCCTCGTCCGGATTATGCGTCTCGTTCGTGTCCGGGTTCACGTAGTCGACCATGTACCCGTATTTCTCGTACGCGTCGAGAATCGTCTCCTTGTACCACTTGTACATCTCGTCGGAGCCGGTGCCCTTGTTCCATTCGTTCTGGACCCATCGGGGCATGACCCAGCGGAGAATCGAGACCTTGAGCTTCGGGTTGACCGTCTTGGCGTCCGCTGCCAGCTGGAAGCCCGGGGAGCGCGACGCGTCGGCGAGTTCGTCCGCGGTGCGCATGGTCGCCGGGTCGGAACCGGTCGACGTGTTCGTGTCCGAACCCATCTCGACCTTGACATGGTTGATCAGGGGGTTCTTCCCCCCGAACAGCACGCGGATGAGCTCCCAGTACCGGCCGGGGTGCTCCGCCTTGTAGTCCATCAGCAGGTTGCTCGTGCTGTTGCAGCTGAGCACGCCGAGGCCCTTGTAGGTCAGACCGTTCACGTTGTCGGCGCGAACGTCGTCCCCGTTGACCACGACCTCCACGGGATCGTCCGCGGTGTGGGCGGCGGGGGCGGTGATCACTCCGGCCGCGAGTGCCATGGTGGTTGCCGCCGCGAGCGACATCCAGCCGAGTCTTCGCTGTGGGCCCATTCCGCTTCGACTCCTTGTTCTCGTGGGGCGTACCGACGCCCAGACGTTCGAGATTGCGAAAGGTGTCCGCGATTCCGGAAGGACCGTAGGTGGTAAGCGATTTCTACGTCAATCCCTGTGCAGGTCATGCCAGTTGAGACCCGCTGCGCGCCCTCACCGGCTGGAAAAGGCTTGGATGCCGAGGTGGCCGTCGCGGGACACTGCCGCACACAGGGGAGTGGGACGAAGACGCCTGAATCGCGCGAGGACTACAGGGTCCAGCCGGACAGGGACTCGGTGCTCCTCGCGCTTCGTCACCACGGACGGGAGCCGACCAGGCCGCGGATTTCAGCCTCTCCACGTGCGCGGCGGTGCGGGGTGATCAGGCCGGTGCCCTGGGTTCCTGCCGGAGGGATGACGAGAATCGACGCCAGTCAAGCGGAGGTGCGACGCCAGTCAAGCGGCAGTGCCAAGGCGACGCGAGCAAGGTCGATGTGAATCGCCCGCCGCACACGGCACCTCGTCGCGCGTTGGATGCTCATCCCCCTCGACGTCGCGAACCGTCCGGCCGCAAGTTCCTATCAAGCCGTAGGGAAAACCCCACAGTTCACGGCAGTCGACCTGTGAGCGTGAACTCTCAACTAACGTCTGCGGACGCTCCGCTCCAACGGCCTCCCCACCCCCCATTTCGACGGAGACCACCCATGTCCGCAGTGACGAACGCATCCGGGTCCGGTGCGCCGGACGCTCGATGCGGCTCGGCCGGTTGTTCAGCAACCGGTCGTACCATCCCTCCTCCCACCGTCCTGATGGACGACGAGGCACTCGCGGACTTCATCGCCGTGGCTGCCGCTGAGTACCAACTCATCACTCCCGAAGCTCCGTTACCCTGTTTCGCGCTCCTGCTCGGCAACGCGGAGGCGACTACCTACCACGTGCGGCGTGTCGCCTTCGGCCGTAATGCCCGCACCAGTGATCCGGCGGCTCTACGGGAGTTCCGCGAGACCATCGTGCCGAAGTTCGGACCGGCCTACGAAAACGAGCACCGCGGCTGGTGGATGGACTCCCACGACCTCCTCCGGGCGTCCCGAGAGGCCGAGGCCCTGGGGATGGACCTGCTCGGCTCCATCCACATGCACCCGGACTGGCACCGTCTGGGCCCGCCGTCGGAACGGGGAGAGACGCTCAGCGAGCGCCCGACTCCCATGGACCGTCATCTCTTCGGCCGGACCGGCTGGCCCCTCAACATCATCTGCTACCTGGAGCGACGGGACGGCGAGTTCTACCACGCCCTGGGCGCCTGGGCCCCGCCTCCCCAGCATCCCGCCGAGGGTTCCGAGGGCGCCGAGTGCCCCGAGGTCGACCTGCGTATCCGTACGAGTTCACTGATGAAGGCGTGAAAACAATGCAGCAGCCCGAAGGAACGAACGCACCAGCCCAGGACGGAACCCAGGATGACGCCCGGACGATCCGCGCCCTGTGGGCCGAGATGGCCCGCGCCTGGGCGGCAGGTGACGCCGCGCTCTTCGCCGCGAGCTTCGCGGAGGACTGCGACTTCACGACCGTACGAGGCGACAAGCCACCCGGCCGGACCGGCATCGCGGCCGGGCACGACGCCCTCTTCCACGGGCCGTACGCGGGAACTGTCCTCGACACACGCGTCGTGGCCGTCCGATTCCTCCGCCCCGACCTCGCCACGGTGGAGGCCGAGTCGACCATCACCGCCCCGGACGGGCAGCCGCTGACCGCCACGCACGCGTTGGCCGTCGTGGAACGGACAGCGGAGGGCCGCTGGTTGATCAGTGCCTTCCACAACATGATCCCCGCGCCCCGCCCGGCGCGGCAGGACCCCGACTCGAAGGATTCCACCGTGGACGAACCCACCGCCGCACGGCCGAGGCTCCGCCACCTGGCCATCGTGGCCCGCGACCCGGAGAAGCTGGCCGAGTTCTACTCCTCGGTCTTCGCGATGGAACTCTTCCACCGCGATCCGGACGGCAGTTGTTTCCTCTCCGACGGCTATCTCTCCCTCGCCCTGATCAAGCATCAGCTCGACGGTGAGACGCCGGTCGGCTTCAACCACTTCGGGTTCCACATCGAGGACACGGCAGCCACCACCGAGGCTCTTGTGGCGGCCGGCACTCCGAAACCGGCGGAACGGTTCACCAATCGCCCCTTCGCCGAGTACCGGGCCATGGATCCGGAGGGCAACTGGTTCGACCTCTCGGAACACGGCTTCGGCGGCCCGCGCCCGCCGTCCGACTCCACCGGGGCCTGAACCCCGACCAGACGCTCCGCAGGGCCGCGCGACTCGACAGCGAAACGGCCGTCCGCGCGGTCGGCACCGCACTCGAACCCTGGCTGCCGGACGCGTGCCCACGGTAACCATGCCAGGCGGCCCGCCGCTGCCCCCCGGCCGGCAGCGGCGGAGCCGGGCCGGGGCGAGGGCGTCGTGTTCCCGGGCATCGGACACCGGCCAGGTTTCCCGCCGGGGGCCCGCGCAGCTGGAGAACCTCACCGTCTGGCCCGCATGGGCGTGATCACCGTTGCGCAGCTCGGAGCGAGCAGAGGTCGCCGCTCGACTTCACATTCACCACCGGATGAGAGGGACATACACAGCATGCGATCGATCAACCGACTGACAACATCAGTCGTCGGAGCGGCCCTGCTCCTGGGCTGCTTCTCGGGACCGGCCGTGTCACAGGCGAAGCAGGACGGCACACGGGTGCTGGTGTTCTCCAAGACGGCCGGCTTCCGCCACGGCTCGGTCTCCGCCGGCATCGCGGCGGTGAAACAGCTCGGCGAGACGGGCGGCTTCTCGGTCGACGTGACGGAGGACGCCGGAGCCTTCACGGCCGACAACCTCGGGCGCTACGACGCGGTCGTGTTCCTGTCCACGACCGGTGACGTCCTGAACGCCGCCCAGGAGACGGCCTTCGAGGGCTACATCCGCAGCGGCGGGGGCTACGTCGGCATCCACGCGGCCGCCGACACCGAGTACGACTGGGCGTTCTACGGCGGGCTCGTCGGTGCCTACTTCGAGTCGCATCCGTGGTGGCCGATGCGTGCCACGGTGCACGTCGAGGACCGCGCCCACCCGGCGACCGCCAACCTGCCCACCACCTGGAAGCGCACCGACGAGTGGTACAACTTCCGCTCCAATCCACGGGAACGGGTCCGCGTCCTGGCCTCCCTCGACGAGTCCTCGTACTGGGGCGGCACCATGAACGGCGACCATCCGATCGCCTGGTGCCAGAACTACCAGGGCGGCCGCTCCTTCTACACCGGCGTCGGCCACAGCAAGGAGTCCTTCGCCGAACCCGCCGTCCGCCAGCACCTGTTGGGCGGAATCCAGTGGGCCGCCGGCGCCGTCGAGGCGGACTGCCGGCCGGAGAACGGCTAGAGGCCGTGTTTTGGAGTCCCCGTGGAAGAGGGAGCGGCGTTCGGTGCGTGCTCTCGGCCTGCCGGGCGTCGCGACGCTGCGGCTTGGCGAACCGCGTGGCGCCGGGTCCCCAGAGTGACCGTGACGACCGTGGCCGAGAGGGCGGGGCGCATCCGTACCGACACCCGCGAGCTGGGGCTGGTGGCGGAGCGTTCCCTTGACAGCGTGACGCGGGCGGAGGTGCTGCTGGTGCCCGGCGGAGGCGAGCGAGGGACCACGACCACGATGGCGAATCGGGTCGTCCTCGACTGAATACGTCACATCCACCGGCGGTCGGTGGGGACCACTTCCGTGTGCACGGGGTCGTTGATCCTCGGCGCAGCCGGTCTGCTGCGTGGTCTGCCGGCCACCACCTACTGGGCCTCCCGTTCCTATCTCGCAGAAGTCCGCGCCGTCTCTACGCCGGGACGCTTCGCCGAAGCCGGGAAGATCATGACGGGTGCCGGGGTCTCGGCCGGCATCGACATGGGGCTGCACATCGCCGCGCGGTCGGCGGGCGACGACGTGGCCCAGGGGATGCAGCTCGCCGTCGATTACGACCCCGATCCCCCGTTCGACACCGGCAGCACCGAGAAGGCGAGTCCGGAACTCCAGCAGCTGGCGCTGCGACTGCTCGCCGACGCAGCCGGTCCTCGCTGGCCGTGGTCCGTGCCGGCTATGGCCGGCTCACCGGCATGGTGAGCCTGGACGCCCTGCCGGCGCGTTTCCTGCAGCCACAGGGGGGTCGGGTACTGCCGGCGATCTCGGGGCGGGGCTGATCCGGCGGAGGACTCCAAACTGCGGTGTGATGGCGCGCGTGCGCTACGGCCGCAAACGCGTCCGTCCTGGTGGCGCGGTCCCGATCACACGGAGTCCGGCCGGCCTCACCCGCTCCGCATGCCCCCGGGTGTGGCGCGGTCCGGATCACACCGGGTCCGGCCGGCCTCACCCGCTCCGCATGCCCCTGGGGGCGCAATACCGGACACTCCTGTATAGGGCCGGCGTATTCGCGCGGGCCATAGTGAGGGTGTTCGGCGTGCTTGAGGTTCCGCTCTGGCTGTGGGGGGCGTTCGCCGCGACGGTGGTCGTGTCGCTGGCGGTGGACCTGCTGTCCCACCGCACCGCGCACGTCATCGGCTTCAAGGAGGCCGCCGCCTGGAGCGGCCTGTGGGTGAGCCTCGCCCTGATCTTCGGCGCGGTCGTCTTCCTCGTCCTCGGCACCACTGCGGGCACCGAGTACACGACCGCGTGGCTGCTGGAGAAGAGCCTGTCGGTCGACAACCTGTTCGTCTTCGCCGTGATCTTCGCGTACTTCAAGGTGCCCCGCGCCTACCAGCACCGCGTGCTGTTCTTCGGCGTCATCGGCGCGCTCGTCTTCCGCGGGATCTTCCTCTCCCTGGGCGTGGCCGTGGTCAGCCGCTTCACCGCGGTGCTGTTCGCCTTCGCCGCGGTCCTCTTCTACAGCACCTACAAGCTCCTCAAGGACGAGCAGGAGAGCTTCGACCCGGGCAAGAGCTTCGCCGTACGGATGCTCCGCAAGCTCATCCCGGTGCGGGACGAGTACGCCGGGGCCAAGTTCTTCGTCAAGGAAGCCGGCATACGGATGGCGACCCCGTTGCTCGCGGTGGTCGCCGCGATCGAGGCCGCCGACCTGATCTTCGCCGTCGACAGCGTGCCCGCCGTCCTCGCGGTCAGCGATGACGCCTTCATCGTGTACACCAGCAACGCCTTCGCCATCCTCGGCCTGCGGGCCCTCTACTTCATGCTCGCCGGCCTGCTCGACCGCTTCCACTACCTGAACAAGGGACTGGCGATCATCCTCGCCTTCATCGGGGTCAAGCTCATCCTCCAGGCATCCCACAAGCTGATCAGCCCCAGCATCCCGGAGATCCCCTCACCGATCAGCCTCGCGGTCATCGTCGTCGTCCTGACAGGTTCCGTGGTGCTCAGCCTCAAGAGGCCGGCCCTCACAGACCATCTGGAACCCACCGACGAACGAGACGCCTCCGCGGCCACCGAGAAGCCCGAGGCGCCCAGCGCACCGCCCGTGACGGATGCCCCTGAGCCTTCGGCCGGTTCACCGGGCGGGGAGGGGGGAGCCGGCTCGCGCTCGGGTTGGCGCAGTAGCAGGGCACTTCCCGACACGCCAATACGGGCATATCGTAAAAATATGGTCAAAATGAAGCGCAAGCCCGAAGCGTACGTGTGCCCGACGTGCAAGAAATCCGTGCCGACCGCAGTCCATCGCCACAAGAGCCTCGGCGTATTCGTTCCCGTGTGGGGCCCGGGCGCATGTCAGAACCGCGACTGTCCCGACTACCGGCTGGACCCCCATCGCAAGCGCTCTGCGACCCGGTGACGAAACCGGCAGCGCAGCGATGGGCTCCTTGCCTGACCGGCGGGGTCACCCCTGCCCGTCACAACAGGAGGCCCGCCGGATCCCCGCCGGGATCGTCGGCCAACACGATCGCGGCCTTGACGCGCTTGCCCACCGGCTCGCGCCGCACCTCGAAACTGAGGCACGCCGCCATCGCGACCTCCACCATGCCGCCCGACCCGACCCGACCCGACCCGGCCCGGCCCGGCCCGGCCCGGCAGGACAGGACGACGGCAGCGTCGGGTCGGTGTCCCACACGCTGATCTCCACGGCGCCGTCGCTGACCTCCAGTCCAGCAGGCACGGGCCGGGTGCGTACTTGTATGCGTTGGTCACCAGCTCGCTGACCACCGGCTCGCTGACCATCAGCTCCCCCATGCCCATCGCACACTCCAACACCCGGAGCCCGTGAAGGGCCTGCACGGGCGGTGAACAGACCGCTGAAGGGAGGAGGGTGTGAAGGTCGCGTGGCCACAGCACACGAACCGGGCCGACGATTCCGCCGAACGCTGTCCCAGGAGGGCATAAACGTGCCCGCCCCTTCTTCGGGACAGTGACAGCTTCGGGCCAGTCCACTTCTGTTTTCAGGCTCTCTTGGTGTGCAAACGCTCAGTTGACCCCGCGAACGTCTTTATCCAGTTAACGTGTTCTTGACCGGCCTTTGACCGATCATTGGCATACACAAGAGGCATTGGGCTGCCTTGAGGGGGTTCATGTTCCGAGGTGTGAAGGTCCGGACCGTGGTTTGGCTCTTACTTCGGTTCTGGTCGCTCTCCAGTGCTTCGAATCCACGGCGCCTTTCCTATCCGCGCGCACAGCCCGTCATATCAAGGCCAAAGCCCGCTTTCCTGCGCACCGGCGACCGGTACCGCACCGTCGGCTGTGTCCGCGAAGCGCCGGATGCCCGCTGATGAAGGCGTGCACGTCGACCGCGACCAAGCCGAACACGCCCCGCCTCGCGGACCACGGCACGTCGAGATGGACGGCAGCCCACTCGCCGGCCGTTCTGCAGGTCTTCCGCTGCTGAGCCGTAGAGCACCCACACCCCCCGTGCCCGGTAAGTCCGACGCGTACCCCACGGCGCGCCAGGAGGTCACCCCACCATGCAGCCGCTCATCGACAACGCCCGCTTATCCGGACAGCGCCCCGAGGAGTTCACTCGCCTCGCCGAGGGTCAGTCCCCCCAGGCCCTGTTCATCACCTGCTCCGATTCCCGGGTCGTACCAGCTCTGATCACGCGTGCTCTGCCCGGCGAGCATTTCGCTCTGCGTACGGCGGCCGTGGGCGCGGTGGTGCGGCGAGACGACCTGGCCGCGGTACCGGCCGTGGGCGCCTGGCTCGTGCACGCCGCGGACGAGCCCACGTGCTCCGACATCACGGATCCGACGGTCGCCGAGGCCGGGCAGAACCACGTGCTCACGCAGATGGAGCGGCTGCGTGTCTACCCGTGCATCGAGAAGCGCCTGGAAGCGGGTGAACTCCAGTTGCACGGCTGGTACCGCGAGGCCGGCACCGGCATCGTCCGGGAGCACGACGCAGAGTCCGGCACCTTCGAGATGCTGTGAGGGAGTTGGTGACCATGCTGTCCAAGTACCCCTACCGGCGGCAGGACTTCCTTGCCTCCGTCGTCGTCTTCCTCGTCGCCGTACCTCTGTGTGTCGGTATCGCGGTCGCCTCCGGTGTCCCGGCCGAACTCGGCCTGATCACCGGCATCGTGGGCGGTCTCGTCACCGGTCTCATGCCCGGCAGCAGCCTCCAGGTGTCCGGGCCCGCCGCGGGCATGACTGTGATCGTCTTCGAGGCCGTCAGCGAGTTCGGCGTGGGCACGCTCGGCGTGATCGTGCTGTTCGCCGGGCTCCTCCAGCTCGCCATGGGCATTCTGAAGATCGGACGCTGGTTCCGGGCGATTTCCGTCGCCGTCGTCGAGGGCATGCTCTGCGGCATCGGTCTGGTGATCATCGCCGGGCAGATCTACGCGGCGGCGGGTCTGAAGGCCCCGGAGAGCGGTATCGGCAAAATCGTGGGGCTGCCGGGGGCGTTCGCCGACGCCCTGGGCAGCACCGAGGCTCTGATCTCTCTCGCGATCGGCGCGGGCACCATCGCCGTCATCGTTGCGTGGAAGAAGCTGCCGAAGGCCGTGCAGTCCGTGCCGGGTGCCCTGGCGGCGGTGGTCCTGGCCACGCTCGCCACGCTGGCCCTCAGCCTGCCGGTCGCGACCGTCCAGGTGGATGGTCTGCTCGGCGTCATCCAGCCGCCCGGAGCCGAAGCCTTCGGCGAGCTGGCCGGCCCGGCCGTCTGGGGCACGATCATCGCGTTCGCGCTGATCGCCTCGGCGGAGAGCCTGTTCAGCGCGGCGGCCGTGGACCGGCTGCACGACGGTCCACGCACCGAGTACAACAAGGAGATGATCGCCCAGGGCGCGGGCAACACCGTCTGCGGTGTCCTCGGCGCGCTGCCGATGACCGCGGTGATCGTGCGCAGCTCCGCCAACGTCGCCGCGGGGGCGAAGACCAAGGCGTCGCGTGTGCTGCACGGCGTGTGGCTGCTGCTGTTCGCCGCCGCGATGCCGTGGGCCCTGGCCCTGATTCCGCTTCCCGCCCTCGCCGGCATCCTGGTGCACGCGGGCTGGAAGCTGATTCCGTTCCGCCAGGTCGCGGCGCTGTGGCGCAGCCACAAGGGCGAGGCACTCATCCTCGTGGTCACGGCCGTGTCGATCGTCGCCGTGAACATGTTCGAAGGCGTACTCATCGGTTTGGCGCTGGCGGTCGGCAAGACCGCTTGGGAGGCTTCGCACGTCAAGCTGGAGGCCATAGACAAGGGCACCGGTCCGATCCAGGTCTACTTGTCGGGTAACGCCACCTTTCTTCGACTGCCGAAGATTCTTGACAGTCTGGAGGCGCTGCCGCAGGACCGCCCGGTCGAGCTGGACCTGTCCGGCCTGCACCACCTCGACCACGCCTGCCGTACGGCCCTGGAGTCCTGGGCCGAGCGACACAGCGCGATCGGCACGGAACCGGTGAAGATCACCGAGCCGGTGAAGGTCGCATCCGCCGAGAATGCCACGGCGAACACCTGGCACCGCTGAGCAGCCGGGCGGTGCACACGCTGGCCGTGCGCTGCGCTGCCACGCCCCTCTCCGAACTCTCGCGCACGCCGTACGCGCCTTGCGTACGCTGTCTCCCGGTGCGTACAGTGTGCGCATCGCGGGGACAGTGTACGCATCGAGTGGGGGACGACATGTCGAAGAACGCCATGAGCTGGGACGAGCAGGGCAGCTGGAACGCCAACGGCGCGTGGGGAAGCCGAAATTCGGCGGGCCGAAAGCTGGACCTCGCCCACTGGCAGGCCCGCCTCGACACGTTGCGCGCTGAGCATCACGTCCCGGCCGCCTCGCTGGCGATTCTCGTCGACGGGACCGTCCACGAGCTTGCCAGTGGTGTGCTGCACCGCGGCACGGGCGTGGAGGCGACGACCGACTCGGTCTTCCAGTTGGGCTCGATCGCCAAGATCTACACGGCCACCCTGATCATGCAGCTCGCCGCATCAGGTGAACTGGACCTGGACGCGCCGGTGGTCGACGTGCTGCCGGAGTTCTCTGTCGCCGATCCCGACGCGACCAGGGCGATCACCACGCGCCGACTGCTCAGCCACACCAGCGGCCTCACCTGCGATTTCACCTACGACAGCGGGCGGGGCGACGACTGCCTCGCCAAGTACGTCGAGGCCGCGAGGAACGTGGCGCTCGACTGCCCGCCCGGCGCCGCGATCTCCTACAGCAGCGTCGGGTACAACGTCCTCGGCCGGATCATCGAGGTGGTGACCGGCAAGGTCTGGGACGAAGCCCTGAAGGACCAACTCCTCACACCGCTCGGTCTCTCACACACCATGACGCTGCCCGAGGAGGCACTGCGCTTCCGTGCGGCGATGGGGCACCTGGGCGACGCGGGACAAGATCCGGACCCGGCGCCGTCCTGGGACCTGATGCCGCGCTCGGCGGGCCCGTACGGCAGAGTCATCGCCACGGCCGGAGACGTCGCGCGACTCGCGGGGATGCACCTCAACGGCGGCGTGGCGCAGAACGGCGCACGCGTACTGTCCGAGGAGACCGTCGCGCTCATGCAGCGACGCGTCGTCCGCTCCCCCGACAAGTGGACGGTCAGCGCGGACGGCTGGGGACTGGGCTGGACTCTGTACGACTGGGACGGCGTCCAGGGCTACGGCCACGACGGCGCCTCCATCGGGCAGTACGGCTACCTGCGCGTCGTGCCGTCGGCAGGCCTCGCGGTCGTACTGCTCACCAACGGCGGTGGTGCGCGAGAACTGTACGCGGCGCTCTGCCGGGAACTCCTCGCCGATCTGGCCGGGGTGAGGATGCCGGAGCCCTTCGCCCCGCCGGCCCAGCCGCCCGTGGTCGACTTCGCGCCGCTCGTCGGCACGTACCGGCGAGAGGGCGTGGTCATTACCGTGACGGAACGAAACGGCGCCGGCCACGCGGTGTACGAGTTCGTCGACGGCATGAAGGATTTCTCCGAGCCCTTGGAGATCGATCTGGTGCCGGTGACCGGGACGGTCTTCGCCGGCACAGGGGTGGGCGCGGCATTCAGCGAGGACTACATGCCCGTCATCTTCTCCACACTGGAGGACGGCACGGGCTGCGTGTACATCGGTATGCGCTGCGGTCCTAAGACCGCGTAACACCCGCTACGCCGCGCGGAGCCCGCGTTTCGTCCTCGGCTCCGGCGCGGACGAACACGACGACTTCGAGCGTTCGCCAGGTCACGCGATGCGTGCGCTCGAGCTCCCGCACTGGCATGCCGCCGCGATGTGCCCGATGGCGGATGCGGTACGTGTGCCGGCCTCTCGCTGTCATCGACGTCGACTCCCCGGGCACGGGCGAGGCCGAGGCCGTCCGCCGAGCCAGGCCGAGGGCGCCCAGGACCCACTCAGGGAAATCGTTACCGTAGCGTAACTTAGCAAGGCGCTACCGACTTTAACTACCAGTGCTAGTTTTCCCGCACCCTGCATCGAAGCAGCGCGAGGAGTGCACTGTGAGCCGCTACAGAAGCCGTCCGCGTTCCACGTTCAACCGCCTGACCGCCGCCGCGATCGCCGCCGTGGCCTGCGTCTGTGTCAGTGCGGTCCCGGTCGACGCCGCCACCGGGACCGACACCGAACCCGTCGTGTCCCGGGGAGTCACCATCCCGGCCTTCTACACCCCGCCCGCCCAACTGCCCGCCGCAAACGGCACCTTGATCCGACAAGAACCCCTCCCCCTGGGTGTCTCACTCCCCGGCCTCGACGGCCGCCCCCTGCCGGGCACGGCCACCCGCCTGATGTACAAGTCCACCGACTCGAGCGGAAAGCCCGTCGCGGTGACCGGCGCCTACATCGAGCCGTCGGCGCAGTGGAAGGGCGACGGGCCCCGCCCCCTGGTGGCGGTGGTCTCGGGGACCATGGGCCAGGGCGACCAGTGCGCGCCGTCGTTCGCCCTGCAACACCCGCTCACCGTCAGCGAAGAGACCCTGTCCATCGCCTACGACAACCTGGCGATCTACCGTCTTCTCGCCACCGGAGCGGCCGTCGTCGTCACCGACTACGTCGGCCTGGGCGCCACCGACCGTCTGCACACCTACGTCAACCGCCTGGACGAGGCGCACGCGGTGCTGGACGCCGTCCGCGCGGCGCGCGATCTCCCCGGCACGTCCCTCACCTCCGGCTCCCGCGTCGGCCTGTACGGCTACAGCGAGGGCGGCGGCGCCACCGCCTCGGCGGCCGAACTTCAGCCCACCTACGCGCCCGACGTCCAACTGGCCGGCACCTATGCGGGCGCGCCGCCCGCCAACCTGACCGCGGTCATGAAGGGGATCGACGGAAGCGCCCTGGTCAGCGCCCTGGGCTGGGCGATCAACGGCTTCTCCCAGACCTACCCCGACCTGCGCAGTGTCACCGAGGCGAACCTCAACGACGCCGGACGCAAGGCCCTCGCCGACACGTCGACCATGTGCGTCGGCGAGTCCGTCGTCCGCTACGGCTTCACCCGGAGCACGGCATGGACGACCAGCGGCAAGTCCGTCGCCGACGTCATCGCCGCCGAACCCCGCGCCCAGGCCGTCCTCGACGAACAGCGCATCGGAACGCTCAAGCCGACCGGTCCGGTCCGCGTGGCCACCGGCATCCATGACGACATCGTTCCGCACGCCCAGGCCCGCCAGCTGGCCGTGGACTGGTGCCGCAAGGGCGGCAACGTCACCTACGAGGCCGTCGACCTGCCCAACCTCGGCGACAGGATCCTCACCAACCACCTCGCCCCCCTCCTCACCGACCAGGGAGCGGCGATCTCCTGGCTCGCCGACCGACTGGAGGGCAAGCCGACCGTGTCCAACTGCTGGACGATGCCCTTCCAGCGCTGATCGAGCCATCCGGCGGCCCGCCCACCGCGGCGGCCGCCGGCCGAGCCGGCGCTGACGGCCATCGCGACCGCCGACAAGACACGCTGCTGCCTGCCCTGTTCGAGCAGGGCACCATCGGCCGCCTCTGCTTCGTGTCCGGTCCGCCAGGTCGGTCGAGCTGTAGCACGCGATGGCCCGGCAGGACGTGTCGGACGAGTCCACACCCGTCTTGTCCTCGCCGGAGCCGTACCAGGTGTCACCGGCCTTGATGACGCCCAGGCCATGGAGTTGCAGGATGTTGCCGCTGGTGTCGGTGCTGATCCGCACACCGGTGAGCTGACTCCGCGGAAACCCGTTCGCCGTCGGCTACCCCTACGAATCAACGGCAGAGGCAGTCGAGTTCCTCCACTCGGCGCCGTTCTCCCCCGCCGACCGCAAACGCATCGCACACCGCAACGCGGCACACCTGCTGCACCTCTGATCAAGACGAGAGCGCGGCTGTGGCCATGGTCGACGGCGAGCCGTCCTGGGTGACGAGCTTGCTGTCGGCCTCGGGCTCGGGCCCGTAGCCGGTCTCCTTCTGGGCGGCGACCGTCGCCGGTTTCGAGGAGTCGGTGCCGGCGAGCGACGGTGTGACGGCGATTGCGGCCGCGACACCTCCGGCGGCGACGCCTACGAGCGTGACCTGCGCGCGGCGGGCGAGTCGGCTGCGAAGAGACGTGATTCCCGGTATTCCGCTTCTTTGTTGTGGCACGCCGAGCCGGGCGGGCCGACCAGGGCTTGGACTGCTTGTCGTTCACCGAGTGCCGCCTGCGGCCCTTGACGGGTCATCACGACGGCAGGATTGCTGCCCGGGCCCCTGTGTTGTTGTGAAGGACGGAACCAGCCAGGCGGTTTCGTCCGGATCACCGGGTGGACCGAAGGGGACGCACGCGGCCCGTCCTCCCCCAAAGAAGGACGGGCCGCGACATGTCCGTGCTGTCGGTCAGGTCAGCAAGCAGCCGCCGGGGCAGACGTCGGCCGCCCGCTTGAACGCTGCCTTGGTCCCGGATCCGGCGACTCCGTCGATCGGACCGGTGTAGCCGTAGAACCTCTTGAGGTAGCGCTGCAACGCCTCCACCGTGTTGGGTCCGACGATTCCGTCGATGCTGTCCGTGTAGCTGTAGTGCTCCTTGAGGAAGCGCTGCATCGCCTTCCAGCTGTTGGTGCCGAGCTGCCCGTCGATCTCGCCGGTGTACCTCCAGCGAGCCTTCAGCGCCCGCTGGACGTCCTTGGCCTGCGCTTCGCTCAGGCCGAGATTGACCACCGCGAGCGGCGCGACGGCCTCGGCACTCACCGCCTGCTCCTTGACCTGCGCGGGAGCCGCCATGGCCGTTCCCGCGGTCGCCAGGCCGCCGGCGGCGATCCCGACCGCGGTGGTGACACTGACGAGTGCCTTGGTGAGAGCTCGCATGCTGTTTCCCTCCGTTGACGTGCGTTGGCCGGAGCCGACCGCACCGGCCGGCTCCGGCAACGAGACTGCGGGTTCGGCGCGTTGTCCGGCCACAGCTGACGCAGAAGTGACCTCATCCCGGGACGTCCCGCGCGCTGACCTGCTGAGACGCTGCCCGCTGAGTCCCTGCGGCGGGACTGCGGCGAGAGGGAACGGCTGATTCCGCGTCAGGGCTGAGCAGCACCAGGGCGGCGTGCCCGCCCTGTGATCCCGGTGACAGCTGATGCAGAATGAGCCCGGGACACAGGGCCGGGCCCGTGGTCCCTGACGCGAGTGGGGGGAAAGCGTGTCGCGATGGAAGGAACTGCCCGCAGAACTGCATCCACACGTCCACCAGTTGATCGTGCGGCTGCGCAGGCTCAAGGACCGCAGCGAACTGAGCACGCGGCAACTGGCCGCGAGAACCGGGTACAGCGCGAAGTCGTGGCAGCGATATCTGAACGGCAGGTCGCTACCGCCGCGGGAGGCCGTCGAGGCGATGGCCCGCGTCGGCGGTGACGATCCGGCCCGGCTGCTGGTGATGCACGAGATCGCCGCCCAACGCTGGGCGGAGGGACGGGGGTTCACCACCGACGCCCCAGAGAACCCTTCCGAGACACCGGCACAACCCCCCACGGAGCAGCAGCCGTACCGGCGTCACCTGCGCGCCGCGGTCACGGCGGGAGCCGTGGTCACGGTGCTGTCCGTCTCCGTGGCGCTCCTGCTGGCCGTGCGGCTCACCGAGGCCCGCGCCCAACTCGCGCGCGACCGCGGCGATGCTGTCACGACGGCCCCGGCCACCGTGTCGGAATCGCTGGTGCCGGTCATCTACACCTGTCGGCTGGAGCAGCGTGACGGCCGCTGGTACGCGGGCCTGAGCCGGACCACGAGCATCCTCCTGTCCAACACCCACGTGGGGCTCGAAGTGGCCGAGGCGCAGTGCCTGCTGCACCGGGCGGGCACCGCGCCAGGCGACATCGACGGCGTCTTCGGCCCGAAGACGCGGCGAGCGGTCGAGCGCATGCAGAAGCAGAACGGGCTGATCGTGAACGGAGTCATCGACCCGCCCACCTGGCAGGCCCTGCGGTCGGCGGATGCGAAGTGACCGCGGAACACACCCGGCTGGCCGCGGCGCTGCGGGAGCTGCGGGCCGGTGCGGGGCTGAGCCTGGCGGCGCTGGCGGAGCGGACGGCGTACAGCAAGTCCTCGTGGGAGCGTTACCTCAACGGCAAGAGCCTGCCTCCTCGCCAGGCCGTACGGGAACTGTGCCGGCTCGCGAACGAACCGGACGGGCGGCTGCTGGCCCTGTGGGAGATCGCCGAGTCGCACTGGAGCGGACGCGCAGTGGCCCCCGCACCCGCCCCTCCCACGGACGAGTCGCCGCGGCCGCACCCTCAGGAGTCGCCACCACTCGCCGGGACCTGGCGGCGGAGACTTGGCGGGAGCAGGCTCCTGGTGGTGCTGGCGTCGGCGTACACAGTGATCGTCGGTGGTGTCGCGGCGCTGCTGTTCCTCCTGCTGCCGGACTCACAGGCTCAGGAGGACGAACCGCTGCCGGCCTCCGTCCCGTTCTCCCTCGCTCCTCAGTGCCACGGAGCCGCCTGCGAGGGCCGGGACCCGATGCGCCTGATCTGCGGCCTCGGCCCCGAGACCCTCGCCTCGTACCGCACGGCCACCGGCGCCCACGTCGAGCTGCGCCACAGCAAGAAGTGCGGTGCGAGCTGGGCCCGGACCTGGGGAACCGAGGTCGGCGACCGGCTGGACGTCACGGCGGGCGGACCGACCCACGGCGTGCGCATCAGGACCAAGGACGATGCGGCGGCCTTCGTCTATACCGGGATGGCCGAAGTCCGTCCCGGCAGCACCGTCCGGGCCTGCTTCCGGCCCGCGTCCGCCGACGGCGAACGGGAGTGCTTCGAGGCCCGCGTGGGCGGGGCCGCCACCACGACCCGGCCACCCTCGTCTCCGGTGGCGTCGGGCTCTCCCGATTAGCGTCCGGCCCTCGGACGTGTCGATGCCGAAGTCGGGAACACCGAGGTGGCCATCCCCACGATCGCGGACGGGGTGGCCGAACCGGAAGAGGCAGCGCGGATCCAGCTGTTCGGTTTCGAAGAGCCGCCGGTCGGCCCGGTCTTCACCGGCAGGATCGAGGACGGCAGCTGAGGGGTCCCCTCGCCCACCGTTCCGTCGCCACAGGACACGAAGCACCACAAGGAACCCCACAACAAGGAACCCCCAGGTTGCTGACCTGGGGGTTCCGTATGAAGCGGGTGATGCGAACCGAACTCGCGCTCTAGAGGGCCGAGGACCTGCCCGACGTGGTCCTGAGCGTCGTACGGGCAGCGCCGGGCATCAACAACGACCCGAACCGTCCGCAGCCTCCGCTCACCGCCCCGGTCCCGCCAAGGCGTACGCCGCGGTGCCGACGACCGCGAGGACCAGGGCCGTCCAGGTGCCCGCCGCCGTACCGGGCGGCAGCAGCATCCAGGACGCCACCTGCATCGGCACACTCGTGGCGGGCGGGGCGAAGAACGAGAACGCGAGCCAGGCGAACGGCAGTGTCCACGCGAACTGCCCGCCCCAGAGCGCCGCGCCCAGGGCGACCAGCCCCATCAGGCCGGCGCTGTCCCGGACGACGAACGCGGTGGTGGCCATGCCCTCGCCCATCGCCTGCACGGCCAGCAGCACCGTGCCGACGACCGCCCCGCCGAGCAGCACGTGCGCCGCTCTGCGGTGCGCCCAGCGGATCGCGGCCGTCCGGTCCAGCGCGAGGTCCTGCCCGCTGAGCCCGACCGAGACCGCCATCGCCGCCGCGGCGAGGACGAGCGCGGCCGGCCGCGGATCCCCCGGCCCCCCGCTGCCGTCCCGGGCGAGCGCCCACACCGCCACCGCGCTGATCACCACCGCGGCGAGCGACGCGGGTATCTGACGCGAGCGCGCGTACAGCGTCAGCCATCTCACCGGGACGCACCGCCCTTCAGCGCGTCGAACGCGTCGCCCTTGCAGGAGAACGCGGCGGTACGCATCGCGTTGATCCGCGAGAGCTGCTCGGCCCGCGGAAGCGCCTTGAGTTCCTTCCACACCGGGCGGGTCGCGGCGTCGACCTCGCGGCGCAAACCCCCTGCCTCTGTGCCGGGAAGCGGCCTGAGGCCCCCGAGGACCCAGCCCGCCGCGACGGTCTGCGCGTATTCGTCGTTCCCGAAGCCGCTCCAGCCGACGGCAGTGCACCCCGGCACCATGCCCTTGGCGATCAGGGCCCAGGTCAGCTCCTCGCCCTTCGCGGCGGCGATGATCTCGTCGTCGAAGTCGAAGAGCACGGTCTCGCGGGACCACCGCGGCGTGGAGCCCTCCGGCAGTACGGCGGTGTTCTCCCGGACCGAGACCGGCGCCTGGCCGCCCAGGGCGCCGTGCAGCAGGCGCAGCGCCTCCTCACCGGGACCCGCCAGGTCGGCGAGTCGCGCCTGGTGCGCCTTCGTCACGCACACCGATCCGTCGCACACCAGCTCCGCGGCGGCTTCGTCGACGACGTACATCCGGCGAGGGTCGGAAGGGAGGACGAGCAGGGCGAGTGCCACGCCCGCCAGGACGGGCGTCAGGGCGATCAGCCGGGCGCGCGGGGTCGCGGCGACCAGCAGCGCGAAGCCGGTCGCGGCCATGCCGAGCAGCCAGATCGTCTGCCCGACGTGCACAGAGGCGGAGAGCGTGACGAGCACATCGCGCACCTCCTGCACCGCCGGTGACAGCAGGGAGACCCGGTTCGGCTCCGTGCTCGTGATCCCCGTCGCCGTGGTCGTCTCCGTCCGGCCGGGCGACATGTACATGAGAGCCGTGAACACCAAGGCGCCCATGGCCAGCGCGGGCGGGGTGAGCGCGGACGGCAGGGCCCGCCCGGCCCCCATGCCCAGCACGGCCCCCGCGACGAGGAAGAGTGCCCCCACCAGCGAGATCGGCAGCCACCCGAGGTGCGTGTACTCGGTGTGGGCCAGCACCTGGACCCCGCCCACGAGGACGAGGAGCGCGAAGGCCGAGGCCAGCGTGAGCGTCGTCGTCCCCGCCACCGTGGCCGCGCGGTGCCAGGCCGGCCGCGGCGTACTCGTCAGCAGCTCGGACATCTTCGAGCGGTGGTCGCGCAGGCCCTGCAGCGCCCCGAGCCCCACGGCCAGCGGCCACAGGTAGAACAGCAGGGAGCGGGTCCACATCGCCAGGGACGTCCACTGGGCCGTCCACGCCGTGGTGCCCTGCCACCACACGGCGCCCAGCAGGTACAGGAACGCCAGCGCCGTCGTCAGGACCACGGCGCCGGCCCACGGGGCGACGGAGCGCTTCAGCTCGATGTGCACGACACGGATATTCACCAAGTACCCCTTACCTGCTGGGGGTTGAGCAGCAGCGCCGAGTAGCCGCGCTCCAGCGGACTGTCGCCCGCATGCTCGGGGCCACCCGCCGCGGCCAGTTCGTCCGGGGTGCCCTGGAAGACCGACCGGCCCTCGGCGAAGAGCACCACGTCGGTGCAGGCGGCGGCGACGTCCTCGACCAGATGGGTCGAGACGAGCACGCAGGTGTCCGTCCCCAACTCCTGAAGCAGCTCGCGAAAACGTAGCCGTTGCGCCGGGTCCAGGCCGGCCGTCGGCTCGTCCAGCAGCAGGATCGACGGGTCGTTGACGATGGCCTGGGCGATTCCGGCCCGCCGCACCATGCCGCCCGACAGGGCCTTCATCCGCTCGTCGGCGCGGTCCGCCAGACCGACCCGCTCCACGGCGCGCTGGACAGCCCCGGGGATGTCCGCCCTGGGCACCTCCTTCAGCCACGCCATGTACTCGACGAACTCGCGCACCGTGAAGCGTTTGTAGTAGCCGAACTCCTGAGGCAGGTAGCCGATCCGGCGGCGCAGCGCACGGTGCTCGCGCATGCCGCCCGCGGACTCGCCGAGCAGCTCCAGAGTGCCCTCGGTGGGGCGCAGTACGGTGGCCAGCGTCCGGATGAGGGTGGTCTTGCCCGCCCCGTTGGGGCCGAGCAGACCGTGTACGCCGGTGCCCAGCGACAGGTCGAGCCCGTCGACCGCCATCCGTTTCCTGCCGACCCTGACTTTCAGCCCGGTGGCCTGGATCTGCCAGGCGTAGGCCGTCGGCGCGATGTCGGCCGCGCTCACCGCGGTCATCTGTGATGGTCCTTTCCGATGGTCATGCATGGGCTCCCAGCACCGAGTACGCGCCCCTGCGGGCGATCAGGACACCGATGCCGAGCGCGAGGAGCAGCCCCCACACAGGCAGACCGCCCGTCTCCAGGGCGAAGGTCGTACGGCTGGCGGCCAGCGTCGGCGCCACGATGACGGCGGCCCACACGGCCACCAGTGCGACGGCGGCACGGGTCACGCCGACGACACCGCCGAGCGCCAGGGCCGCGGTGGTGAACGCCAGACAGGGCAGCAGCCACTGCGCGGCCGCCACCCCCGTCACCCATCCACCCACCAGCAGCGCGGGGACGACCACGGCGAGCACGGACGCGGTTCGCCGCAGCACCAGGTACAGTCCCGCCCTCGGCGCGGACGCCGTCAGCTCGTACGCCGGGTCCAGGCCGCGTGACCAGGACGCCGCGACGCCGAGCACGGGCAGCACCGGGGCGAGCAGCAGCACCAGCGACACATCACCGGAGCCCGAGCCGACCACGTCCAGCAGCAGCGCGATCAGCGTCACGCCCACGGCCATGGCCAGCCACGGCACCATCACCGGCGTCATCCACACCGACAGCCGCGCCGACCAGCGCCGCCGTGGCGGCATCGGGACGGCTGTGGCCAGCTGGGGTTCCAGGCCGGACCACACGGTGTCGACCAGCACCGCCACGGCGGGCGCCTCGGTCGTGAGGGCGGCCGACAGCCGGTCACGGCACTCCCGGCACGCCTCCAGATGGGACTCCAGGGCCCACACCTCGTCGGCGGCGATGTCCGTGTCGCCGCGTGCGTAACCGTCGATGATCCGCATCGACGCGTGTTCCACGTTCATGCCAGCGCCTTCCGCATCGCGATCCGGGCCCGGCGGGCACGGGTCTTGACCGTCCCCTCGGGCAGCCCCAGCAGGACCGCGGTCTCCCGGACGGACAGCCCGTCGAGCACCATGGCCTGCAGTACCTGTCTGAGCTCCGGCGCGAGGCGCCGCAGTGCGTCCCCGACGTCACCGCCGACGGTCGCCGCGAGCGCCTCCTCCTCGGCGGCGGGCGCCATGGGCTGAACGGCGGCCGCGGGCGGCGGCTCCGCGTGGTGGGCGCGGCGCCGGAACGCGTCGACGAGACGGCGTGACGCGATCGTCCACAGCCAGCCGACGGCCGTCCCTCCCACCGCGGTTCCGGCGAACGCGCCCGCCGCGCGCCACACCGCCAGATACGTCTCCTGCATGACCTCGGCGACGATCTGCTCGTCCGCGCAGCGGCGGCGCAGGCGCACCGCCAGCCACGGCGCGGTGCGCCGGTACAACTCCTCGAACGCGGCCAGGTCACCCCTGGCCACGAGCCGGACGAGATGCTCCTCGTCCATGTCCCCCGGCGCCTTCCTGCCTTTTCTCACACCCACTAGACGCCCCGCCCGTACGGCAGGTTTTCCCCTCAGCGTGACACCCGTCACACGTGGGCAACTCGGCCTCTCCGCCTCCGTGCTGAGCAAGCACGCCACCGTGCTGGTGGGTGCCGGCTACGTCGAGCAGCGCAAGGCCGTCCGCGACACCCGGCAGCGAGTGTGGCTCCGGCTGACCCGGCGAGGCCGGGACGCATATCAGGGGCACCTTGCGGCACTGCGGGCGATAGTGGGGCCGTCGGATCCGGCTCTCTGGCCGGCACCTCGCTTGGTACGCCGAGAAGGGTCCCGAGGGCCTGTTATTCGTGGGGGAGAAGGTGGCGCGCTCCGGCAAGACCCCGGAGACGAGCCGATCGCGCTGCCGCTGTCGGTGATCCGCTTCTCCCCGGTGCTGACCCTCTCCGGCACGGCGAGGGCGGGCAAGCGGTTCGAGGTGCCCTTCAGCATCGAGCGAGCGGCCGCCGGACAGCTGCCGGAGAAGCTCGCCTTCGAGGTCTCGTACGACGAGGGCACCACGTGGCAGCCCACCAAGACCGTCGGCGGCACGCACCTGTCGCTCACGCACCCGGCGAAGGCGGGCTCCGTCTCGCTGCGGGCCAAGCTGACCGACCGCAAGGGCAACACGCTGGTCCAGACGATCGAACGCGCCTACCTCACGACCAAGTAGGCGCCTGCCCCGCACACGGCCTCGCCCGAGGCGGCTTCGACGCCGCCCCGGGCGAGGCATTTTCGTGAGGCACAGCGGCCATCTCGCTCGGACCGCTGTTGGCTCGTCGCGCCGGGCAAGGATGTCGCCGGCCACGTCCGGAAAGTCGATCGAGACGGGGGACAACTCGTCGCTGAGCTCTTTGAGCTGGCGTGTGATGTTTTCGTGTCGTGGTGCGGGTCGATCATTGCGAAGGTTTGTGGGAGCTCCGCTGCCAGTCGCGGGACTCCGGTGAGTCCTCGACCGACGCCCGCGGCCCACGGTCCCAACTCGGCAGCCGGATCTCGGCGTCGTCACGGCGGGCGGACGCCTCCAGTTGGTGCAGTCACACAAAAATTCAACGCGAAACGACAGAAGCATTGACCCGTCGTTTCCCTCACCCCTACCTTCTGACCGACTCACCGAACTCGGTCCGGTATATCGGACAAGGGTGGTGGTGGCCGCGCAGGGCGTGGCCCCCGGAGCCCTCTCTCACGGCTCCCCGGGGGCCGGCGGCCTGGCAAGGGCAGCGTTCTTCCCCCTTCCTTCCCCTGGAGTGCCGCATGTTCCACAATCCCGCACGAAGATGGACCAGACGCATCACCGCCCAGGTCCTCGCCGTCGGGCTCGCCGTCTTGGGTCTGGCGTCCCTCGACCGGCAGGAGCCGTCGGTGCCCCTGTCCGCGGAACCGGCCGCTGTGAGCACCAGTCAGATCGGTGTCACCCCGCCGCCGATGGGCTGGGCGTCCTGGAACAGCTTCTTCAGCAGCATCGACCACAACGTCATCAAGCAGCAGGCCGATGCCCTGGTCTCCTCGGGCATGGCGGCGGCCGGCTACAAGTACGTCAACCTCGACGACGGCTGGTGGCAGGGTCAGCGGGACGCGAACGGCAACATCGTCGTCGACGAAAAGCTGTGGCCCGGCGGCATGAAGGCGATCGCCGACTACATCCACAGCAAGGGCCTGAAGGCCGGCATCTACACCGACGCGGGCAAGCAGGGCTGCGGCTACTACTTCCCCACCACCCGCCCGGCCGCCCCCAACACCGGCATGGAGGGCCACTACCAGCAGGACCTGGAGACCTTCCAGCGCTGGGGCTTCGACTACGTCAAGCTCGACTTCTGCGGCGGCCGCGTGGAGGGCCTGAACCAGGAGACCACGTACAAGGCGATCTCCGCCGCGAACGAGGCCGCCTCCGCGGTCACCGGCCGCAAGCTCGTGCTGTCCTACTGCGAGTGGGGCACCGGACTGCCGTGGAACTGGGCCACCGGCTACGGCGATCTGTGGCGCACCAGCGACGACGTCCTCTTCTTCAAGGAGACGCCGGGCCTGACCAAGATGTACCGCAACTTCGACCAGGCGCTGCAGCCCGCGGCCCAGCACACCGGCTACTACAACGACCCCGACATGCTGATGGTCGGCCTGAACGGTATGACCGCCGCGCGCAACCGGCTGCACATGAGCCTGTGGTCGATCGCCGGCGCCCCGCTGCTGGCAGGCAACAACGTGGCCACGATGAGCACCGAGACCCGCGACATCCTCACCAACCCCGAGGTCCTCGCCATCAACCAGGACCCGCGCGGTCTGCAGGGCGTCAAGGTCGCCGAGGACACCCGGAACCTGCAGGTGTACGGCAAGGTGCTCTCCGGCACCGGCAAGCGCGCGGTGATGCTGTTCAACCGCACCGGCTCCGCCGCGAACATCACCGTGCGCTGGGCCGACCTCGGCCTCACCTCGGCCTCCGCCACCGTGCGCAACGCCTGGACCCGCACCGGCGCCGGCTCCTTCGCCACCAGCTACACCACCTCCGTCCCGGCGAACGACGCGGTGCTGCTGACCGTCTCCGGCACCGAGGCATCCGGCACCACCGTCGAGGACACCGCAACCGCCACCACCCCGACGTTCGGCAACGTCACCGCCACGTCGGCGGGCACCAAGCTGGTGGACATCACCTACGCCAACGGCGGCAGCACCGCACGTAAGGCCACCATCCAGGTGAACGGCCAGTTCAAGTACGTCGTGTCCTTCCCGCCGACCGGCTCGGCCACCACCTACCGCACCGTCTCCGTGCTCGCACACCTGGCCAAGGGCACGAACGCCGTGAACTTCGCCGCGGTCTCCGGCAGCCCAGCACCCGACATCGACGCCCTCCGAGTCCAGGCCATCCCCGGCACCGACGGCGCAGCCCTCGTCGGCTCCCCCTCCAAGCGCTGCGTGGACATCGACAAGAACACCTATGTCAACGCCACCCAGGCACAGATCTGGGACTGCTCCGGCGGCCGCAACCAGGCCTTCACCAAGACCTCGCGCGGCGAACTCGTCGTCTACGGCAACAAGTGCCTCGACGCCGACAACAACGGCACCACCAACGGCACCAAGGTCATCATCTGGGACTGCACAGGCGGCACGAACCAGAAGTGGACCGTGAACTCGAACGGCACCATCACCAACAACCTCTCCGGCCTCTGCCTGGACGCCTCGAACGCGGCGACCGCAAACGGCACCAAGCTGATCCTGTGGACCTGCAACGGCCAGAACAACCAGAAGTGGACCCTCACCTGACCTACGCCGCCGCGGCGTGATGTCACCGGGCCGCCCACGAACCAGATCCCGGCAACCGAACCTCCGGTTGCCGGGATCTGCCGGCCCGAAGCCGAACGCAGGGATCTCGCGCATGGCGTCCGCACCACTGCATCACCCCGCGTCGACAACTCGCGGTGATCGACGCCCTGGCCGGCCTCGGCGGGCCCCATCGCAAAGCCGTCAGCGCCAGGGCCGTGCTCTTTGAAGTCCGTCGCCGGAGCGGCCGGATTCCGGGCGTTACTGCGTTTTCCGGGGTGGCACCGGGGTGGTGGAACATCGGGATGAGGATGTCCTTGACGTCGTTCTCCAGGGTCGACATCCACGTGTTGTTGCAGTGCTGGCAGACAGGTGTCGTCGGCCAGCTCATACGCCGCCGTTTCGGGTCCGTGCTCCGGATGCCGTGTCGCTTCGTCTCGCGCACGGGCCACTTGGGGCAGATGTCCTCGTCCGTGGGCTGCCCTTGCGGGTCCAAGCAGAAGGGGCAGCGGCCAGATGGAGCCGGCAACCAATTCTCGTGCGCGCGGTTGCCGATGGTCGGTTCGAGGTTCACCACGGCCAGGTCGTCCGCCAGTTGGGCTCTGCGCACGCGTAGAAGCGCAACGGCGGTTGCGAGACAGGACCTGTGCGCCGCGCCCAGCATGTACAGCTGCTCGTCGTCCGGCGGAGGCGGGGGTCCGCGAATGCGCGGCCCACGCCGACTCGTGTCCCGATCAGCCAGCTACCGAAGGTGTGCGTCTCAGGATTCGAGACGCCCGGCGTCCGCGATTCCCGCAGCGGCGTCTGAGCGTCACGGAAAGGGCGCCCTGTCTGCACTTGGGGCACACGGAGGGCACACCACCCCCGAATTGGACTAGACAATAAACAAACCCCCAGGCTGCTGACCTGGGGGTTTCACTATGGAGCGGGTGACGAGAATCGAACTCGCGCTCTCAGCTTGGGAAGCTGATGTTCTACCATTAAACTACACCCGCGTAAGACGCCGACCGAGTCGGTGTCCGAGCGATCGCCACTTTACCTCATGTCAGGCCCCCGGTGTTGAAGCCGTGGGGCCTGAGGCCGTTTCAGGGATGGGATGCGGCTGCGGGGGAACGGAGTTGGGGCGTACGGTGGTGGGGCGTAAGAGGGCCCGGGCGGGACCGGAGTGCCGCCTTCAGGGCCGTCCCTTTGATCCCGTACTGTGGCTTTTGTCGTCAGGCAAGCAGCAGCCAGACGCGGCTCTTGGGGAAGGGACTCTTGGACTTGATGGAGCGCACCGTCGTCCGTTGTGCCGATGGGCACGTGTTCACCACCGCTTCGTTCCCGATGCAGCAGGCCGAGCGGCTCGGCCCCGGGCGCCTGCTCCGGTGCCCGCGATGTGCGCGGCTCCGGAGCGTGGTGCCCGTCAGCTATCAGAAGCGGTAGCGACGACCGCGGTAGCGGAACGGACAACACAAGGCAACAGGCACAAGGCGCGCGGAGACGTCCGGTTGTGGTCGCTCCGCGCGCCTTGCGTATCCTCGGGGCGTGCTTCTCTCAGACAAGGACATCCGGGCCGAGATCGATGCCGGGCGGGTACGGATCGATCCCTATGACGACACGATGGTGCAGCCGTCGAGCATCGACGTGCGCCTCGACCGCTACTTCCGGGTGTTCGAGAATCACCGGTACCCGCACATCGACCCCGCCGTCGAGCAGTCCGACCTGACCCGGCTCGTGGAGCCGGAGGGGGACGAGCCGTTCATCCTGCACCCCGGCGAGTTCGTCCTCGCCAGCACCTACGAGGTCATCACCCTGCCCGACGATCTCGCCTCCCGGCTGGAGGGGAAGAGCTCGCTCGGCCGGCTCGGGCTCGTGACGCACTCCACCGCCGGGTTCATCGACCCCGGCTTCAGCGGGCACGTCACCCTGGAGCTGTCCAACCTCGCCACCCTGCCCATCAAGCTCTGGCCGGGCATGAAGATCGGGCAGCTGTGCATGTTCAAGCTGAGCTCGCCCGCCGACTTCCCGTACGGCAGTGAGCGGTACGGGTCCCGGTACCAGGGGCAGCGCGGGCCGACCGCCTCCCGGTCCTTCCTCAACTTCCACCGGACCCAGGTGTGAGCGACCCGAACATGGGCGACGCCGGCATGAGTGACGTACGCGAGAACCTGACCTACGAGAGGTTCGGCGTCGCCGTGCGCGAGCTCGCGCAGGCCATCGCCGACGACGGCTACGAGCCCGACATAGTCCTCAGCATCGCCCGCGGCGGCGTCTTCGTGGCCGGTGGCCTCGCCTACGCCCTCGACTGCAAGAACATCCACCTGGTGAACGTGGAGTTCTACACCGGTGTGGGGACGACCCTGGAGATGCCCGTCATGCTCGCCCCCGTCCCCAACGTGATCGACTTCTCGCGAAAGAAGGTGCTGATCACCGACGACGTCGCCGACACCGGCAAGACGCTCAAGCTGGTGCGCGACTTCTGCCTCGACACCGTCGCCGAGGTGCGCAGCGCCGTGGTCTACGAGAAGTCGCAGTCGCTCGTGAAGTGCGAGTACGTGTGGAAGCGCACCGACGACTGGATCAACTTCCCGTGGAGTGTCGAACCGCCGGTGATCCGGCGGGCCGGGCAGGTACTCGACGCCTGACCAGCAGGATCAGAGACATGAAGGAGGGGCTCCCCGTGGGGAGCCCCTCCTTCGTACCCGCTGAGCCTCAGACCGTGCCCAGCTTCACGATCGACAGCAGCGCGATCAGCTGGATCGCCGACGCGCCCAGCGCCTTCGGCCAGGGCAGGTCGTGGGAGCGGCTGACCATGAGGGTCAGCAGGGCGCCGCCCGCGATCCAGGTGGCCCAGCCGAGCAGCTGGACGAACATCGCGTCGCCGCCCGCGAACATCGCGAAGACCAGGCGGGGCGCGTCCGTGAGGGACATGATCAGCATGGACAGGCCGACGGTGGGCTGCCAGGCGCCGTCGCCGCCGAGCTGGCGGGCGAGGGTGTGGGTGACCACGCCCAGGACGAAGGCGCTGAGCACCATCGCGACGGCCGTCGTCAGGACGATCGGGACCGCGTTCGACAGTGTGGCGTTTATCGCATCCTTGCGGGCGCCGTCGAAGCCGAAGACCGCGAGCAGGCCGTAGAGGAACGTGACGACGAGGGCCGGGCCCCACATCGCGTAGTCCCGCATCTGGAGGAAGGTCTGGTTG
Organism: Streptomyces qaidamensis; assembly: GCF_001611795.1. Lineage (NCBI taxonomy): Bacteria > Bacillati > Actinomycetota > Actinomycetes > Kitasatosporales > Streptomycetaceae > Streptomyces > Streptomyces qaidamensis. Next base: position 4,871,702 of record NZ_CP015098.1, read on the forward strand.
GGGGCGAGGACGATCCCCCGGAGCAGCTCCTTCCAGTGCAGGCGCGGGCCGACCGGGCCGGGTGCCGGGGCCGCCGAGCCGGCGCGGTAGGTGTCGCCCTGGGTGTAGGGGTCCTCGCCGACCGAGAAGGCCTGGGTGTGGCCCGGGTTGTTCGCCGCGTACGGGTCGGGCGGGCCCTGCGGGCCGGGCGGGTACGCGCCGTCGCCGAAGTACTCCGGCTCGCCCTGGCCGCCGTAGCCGCCGCCGTGCGCGGCGTTCGGCTGCGGCCATGCGGGGCCGCCGCCGTTGCCGTACGGCGGCTGCTGCCGCGGGTAGGGCTGCGGCGCCGGCGGGGAGCCGTACGGCGGTCCCTGCGGCGTCTGCTGCCCGTACGGGGGGTTTTGCGGTCGCGTCTGAGGAGCGCCGTTGTTCCGGCCGCGTCCGATCCTGAATCCAGCCACGTCTTCGAACGTACCTGGTCCCCGGCGGTGGCGTGCCGGGCCCGGGCTTCCGGGCCCGGCTTTGCGGCCGAGCTGTGACATCCCTTAAGGGGCAGGGACTTGGGGTGTCGGTGGGGCGTCAGGGTTCGGCCTTACGGGCCGCGCCCCCGGGCCTGTCGGGCCGTACGGGCCGGGTCGGCCGTATGGGCCGCGCCCCGGGCCGGTTCGACCGTACGGGGCGCGTCCCCGGCTCAGTCGGGCAGTCCGCCGCCGAGCTCCGGCAGGACGATCGCGCCGGTCTTCGTCGGGACCGTGCCCGTGCCGGGCATGAGCAGCGCGTTGCTCGCCGCGCCGACGGCCAGGTCCGCCTTGCCGTCGGCGGTCAGGTCGCGCAGACGCAGGGTGTAGCCGAAGGCGGTGTGGGAGTCGGCCGGGCCGAGCACCGTCTGGGCGATCCAGGAGGAGCGCGCGCCGCTGAGGCCGCCGGAGCCGCCGCGGAACACGTGGACGCCGCCTTGATCCTCCTCGCCGTCGACGTCCTCGTGCGGGACGCCGACCGCGAGGTCCGCGTAGCCGTCGCCGTTGGTGTCGGCCGCCGAGACCGCGTAGCCGAAACCGTCGTCGGCCTCGGGGGTGCCGGAGACGCCGGAGGTGGCCTGGGTGAGGGTGACGGACGTGCCCGGGCCCGACGACGTGCCGCGCCAGATCGTCACCGCGCCCTTGCCGTTGTCCTTGTCGGGCACGCCGAGGACGATGTCGCCGTAGCCGTTCTTGTCGAAGTCGCCGACGACGGGGCTCGGGTAGAGGCCCTGCTGCCGGTCGCTGAGGGTCCTGGACGAGCCCGAGGCGAGGCCGGAGGAGGTGCCCTTCAAGTACCAGGCGCGCTCGCGGATGTCGCTGCCGGTGATCTCCGTGCCGATGACCACCAGGTCGGTCCGGCCGTCCCCGTCGACCTTCCCGGCCCCGAGGGCGGAGGAGTACCAGCCGCCCGACCCCTTGTCGATCTTGCTGACCTTGCCGGTGGTGCCGGACTTGGTGAAGGGGCCGCGGTAGAGCCACGCCTCCTCGCCGCCGATCAGGGCCAGGTCGGGGGAGCCGTCGCCGGTGAAGTCGCCGGTGGCCAGGTCGCGGCCGAAGTGGCCGGCCGAGCCGCCGAGCGGGGTGATGTTGGTGCCGCCGGACAGGCCGGTCTTCGAGCCCCACAGGACGGTGACCGTGCCGCGGTAGTCCTCGCTGCCCACGTGCTCGAAGGGGTTGCCGACGACCAGGTCCGCGTAGCCGTCCTTGTTGAGGTCGGCGCTCGCCAGGGACGCGCCGAACTGGTCGTCCTCCTCACCGGAGCCGGGGACGCCGGGGCTGTCCTGGTGGAGGAACTTCGGGTGGGCGGTGTCGAGGCCGGTGGCGGTGCCGTGCACGACGGTGATCGTGCCGCCCTCGCGGTCGACGTCGTTGTAGCCGCCGTAGGCGAGGTCGCGGCGGCCGTCGCCGTTGAAGTCGTCGTAGTGCTTGGCCGGGGCCGCGGCGGCGGGGCCGGTGAGGAGCACCGGGGTGACGCCGGTCGCCAGCAGGGCGGCGACCAGGGCGGTCGTGGCGGATCTGCGCATGGTGTCTCCCTGGCCGGTCAGCCGATGAGGTTGGCGCCGAACGCGCCGTACGAGCGGATCTGGCCGAGGCTGCCCGGGCCGAAGGTGCGGGCACCGTCGGTGACGGGGCCGGTGGCGGAGCCGCGCAGGGCCGTGACGGCGCCGATGCCCTCGTCCTCGAAGCTCGCGGTGATCGTGAACTCGGCGTGGCCGTCCTTGGTGACGTCGGCCAGCAGGGTCTCGGAGCCGAAGTAGTCCGTGGCCTCGGCGGTGCCGGGGACGCCGGCGGTGTTCTGGGTGACGGTGCGGGCGCCGGTGCGCGAGACACCCGAGGCGGAGCCGTTCATGAGGATCGCGGCCCCGGCGTCCTCGGTGGTGCCGATGTCCTCGAAGCCGACGCCGATGGCGAGGTCGCCGTAGCCGTCGCCGTTGGTGTCGCCGATGGAGACGGAGCCGCCGAAGTTGTCGCGCTCCTCGTCGGCACCGGGGACGCCCGGGGAGTCCTGGGTGAGGTCGGCCATGGGTGCGTCGCCGTTGACCGGGCCGCCCTCGGAGCCACGGATGACGACGACCCGACCGCCGAGGCTGCCGGTGTGGTCGCTGCCCTTGCTGAAGACGTTGCCGAGGGCGATCTCGTCGTGGCCGTCGCCGTCGATGTCGCCGAGGGCCACGGAGGTGCCGCCGTTCAGGGCCCGGGGGGCCGTGGTGTCCGGGCCGGTGGGGGAGCCCAGGTAGGCGACGCCCTTGGACCAGCTGCCCGTCCCGTCGTCGTTGGTGAAGACCCGGTAGGTGAGGACCAGGTCCGCCTTGCCGTCGGCGTTGGTGTCGCCCGTGTCCATGGCGTCGACGATCCACGCCGGCTCAGGGGTGGAGATCTTCTGCGTCGCGCCCGTGGTGCCGGTGGTGGTGAACGGGCCGCGGACGATGTGGACGTCGTCGGTGTCGGTGCCGACGGCCAGGTCCTGTGCGCCGTCGCCGTCGAAGTCGCCCGCGGTCAGCAGGTTGCCCCAGTTGTTGTGGGCGGAGACGGCCGGGTCCTTGACCGTCGTGCCGTTCTGCAGGCCGTTCGCCGAGCCCCACAGGACGGTGACGGTGCCGCCGTCGCCGTCGGTGCCGTCGCGGTCGCCGGGAGCGCCGACCGCGAGGTCGGTGTAGCCGTCGCCGTTGAGGTCGGCCTGGGCGAGCGCGCCGCCGAAGGTGTCCTCGCTGCCGGCGTCACCGGGCACGCCGGCGGTGTTCTGGCTGACGACGGTGCGCTTGGCCGGGTCGAGGCCGGTGGCGCCGCCGTGGACCACGGCGACGTAGCCGGCCATGCCCTTGCCGTCGACCTTGGCGTAGGGGGCGGCGAAGGCCACGTCGCCGTAGCCGTCGCCGTTGAAGTCGGCCGTGGGGCCGGCGGCGGGTGCGGCGGTGGCCGCCGTCGCGGGCAGGGCGGTGAGCAGGCCGGTGGTGAGGGCCGTGGCCAGGAGGATGGTGCGCTTGCGCATCGGGATCCCCGTCGGGTCGGAAGTGGTGGTGATCAGGAGTTGAGCGCGGTGCCGTAGCCGGGGGCGCCGGCCGTCGAGATGCCCGTGGTGCCCGGGCCGAAGCTCGTCGAGCCGGAGGCCGTCGGGCCGGTGGCCGTGGCGCGCAGGGACCAGATCGCGCCGTCGCCGGCGTTCTCGCCCGGCGCGGAGACGCTCAGGTCGGCGCGGCGGTCGCCGGTGTGGTCGGTGAGCGTGACGCGCTCGCCGAAGCGGTCGCCCTGCTCCGAGGCGCCGGGCACCCCGGCGGTGTTCTGGGTGTACGACGTGGCGCCCTTGGTGGTCAGGCCGGACGCCGAGCCGTACAGCACGGTGACGGCACCGGCGGAGCCGTTCTCGCCCGCGGTACCGATCGCCAGGTCGGCGTATCCGTCGCCGTTGACGTCGCCGAGACAGACGCCGCTGCCGAAGCGGTCGCCCTTCTCGGCGGCGCCGGGCACACCGGCGGTGTCCTGGGTGAGGACGAGCGGGGCGCGGTCCGGGTCGGGGCCCTCCGGTCCGCCGTAGACGATGCTGACCTTGCCGCCGAGCGCGCCCGCCGGGTCGGCCGACGTCTCCCGGTCGTTTCCTACGGCGATGTCGGCGTGGCCGTCGTCGTCGATGTCCCCGACGGCGGAGACGTAGCCGGCGGGCAGCCTCTGCAGCCAGTCGGTGTAGTTGCTGATCTCCATGTCGGCCAGGGCGGTGGTCGCGTGGCCGGTGTTCGCGGCGCGGCCGTGCAGGACCACGTGGGGGTGGCCGTCGCCGGTGATGTCGCCGGAGGAGAGGTGGGTGACGCCGGACGAGGAGGACCACCAGGTGCTGTGCGAGCCCGAACCCCCCTGGGAGGTGCTCGTCGGGGTGATCGGGCCGCTGACGAGGGAGAGGGTGACCGGTCCGGTGGAGCCGACCGCGACATCCGTGTCCCCGTCGTGGTCGAAGTCGCCCGCGGCCAGCGCCCGGCCGTACCGGTCGTAGTCGGTGCTGAAGAAGCTGAACAGCGAGCGGGCGCCGGACAGGCCGGACGCCGATCCCCAGACGATGGTGACCGTGCCGTCGTTGGTGTCGCTGCCGTCCTCGCCGGGTGTGCCGATCAGCAGGTCGGCGTAGCCGTCGGTGTTCAGGTCGGCGGAGGCGAGGGCGGAACCGAAGGCGTCGTCGGCCTCGGCGGCACCGGGCATGCCGGCGGTGTTCTGGGTCAGCAGGGTGCGCGTGGAGCTCTTCGGACCGCTGGTGCTGCCGTAGACCACCGACACGGCACCGGCCCTCGCCTGCCCGGCGACGGTGGCGCCCGGCGCGCCGATCGCGAGGTCGGTGCGGCCGTCACCGTTGAAGTCGTAGGGGGCGGCGGCCGGCACGGCGTGCGCGGCGGGGGCGGAGAGGGTGAGGGCGAGCGGGGTCAGGGCCGCGGCGAGGACGGCGGCGGTGATACGGGTGCGCATGGGTGTACGTGCCTCACGGGGGAGTCGGCGGGGCGTCACTGGGCCACGGCCGAGCCGAGGCCGACGCTGCCCTTGAGGGAGACGGCGGTGGCCGTGATGCCCTGGGCGCCGCTGGTCGTCAGGCCGGAGGCGGAGCCGCGCAGGGTCCACAGGCCGCCCGTGGAGTTCTCGCCGTGGACGCCGACGACCAGGTCCGCCTTGCCGTCCTTGGTCACGTCGGTCAGGCCGACGGCGGAACCGAAACGGTCGCCCTTCTCGGCGGAGCCGGGCACCCCGGCGGTGTCCTGGGTGTACGACTTCACGCCGCTGCTGGTCCTCAGGCCGGTGGCGGAGCCGAACAGCACGGTCACCGAGCCCGCGTCCGTCGCCGAGCCGATGTCCTCGCCCGGGGCGGCGACCACGACGTCGGCGTACCCGTCGCCGTTGATGTCGCCGGTGCTCACCGCGCTGCCGAAGCCGTCCTCGGCCTCGCCCGCGCCGGGCACGCCCGCGGTGTCCTGGTGGACGACGGTGGGCTGCTGCGCGGGGTCGGGGCCGTTCGGGCCGCCGTACCAGACGGTGATCTGGCCGCCCTTGTGGCCGCCGGGCTTGAGGTCGTACGGGTCCGCGGAGTCGCCTAGGACGAGGTCGCCGTAACCGTCGCGGTTGATGTCGCCGATGGAGCCGGGGTAGCCGTCGGCGTTCGGCAGATCCGCCATCTTGTACGTCGTGCCGGTCCAGCGGAAGTAGTCGATCTGGCCGCCGGTGTCGCCGTCCACGTTGAACGGGTAGACGCGCTCGGCCGCGCCGTCCCCGGTCATGTCACCGGCGAACACCTCGAAGGTGGTGCCGACCTCGCCGACGCGGAGGTTGTTCAGCGGACCGCCGGTGCGGGTGAAGGGGCCGTTGTAGATGCGGGTGTGGCTCTGGCCGGTGAGCGTGACGTCGGTGTCGCCGTCACCGTCGAAGTCGCCGGTCGCGATGCCCCGGGAGAAGTTGCCGTACTCGGAGAGCGTCGACGGCTGCGGCAGGCCCTTGCCGCCGGACAGGCCCGACTTGCCGCCCCACAGGACGGTGCCGGAGCCGACGCCGTCCCGGTCGCCGACGCTCTCGTTGGAGGCGCCGACGACGAGGTCGGAGTAGCCGTCCCGGTCCAGGTCGCCGGTGGCCAGGGCGGAGCCGAACAGGTCGCCCGCCTCGGCGGTGCCGGGCACGCCCGCGGAGTTCTGGGTGATGACGGCCTTGCGGCCGGCCGAGACGCCGGACGCCGAGCCGTACAGCACGACGACCGCTCCGGCGCACGGGGCCGAGCCGACGTCGGCACAGGCGGCGCCGGCCGCGAGGTCGCGGTATCCGTCGCCGTTGAAGTCCCCGGCGAGGCCGGAGGGGGCGGCGGTGGCCGGGGTGGCGGAGAGCAGGCCGGTGGTGAGGGCGGCGGCCAGCAGGAGGGTGCGCTTGCGCAAGGCGGGGCTCCGGATGGGGAGGGGGCCGGACCGGGAGGGCCCGGCCCCGGGGCGTGCGGGGTGGCTCAGTCGGCGAAGTTGGCGCCGAAGTTCGGGTAGCCCGTCGTCGAGACGCCCGAGGCGCTGGGGGAGACGGTGCGCGAACCGGTGGCGGTGATCTTCGTGCCGTCGGACGGCAGGTGGAGGACCGAGCCGTTGCCGGTGTTCTCGTACGAGCCGGCCAGCAGGTCGGCGCGGCCGTCGCCGGTGACGTCGTCGAGCTTCACGTCGGCGCCGAGCATGTCGTCCTTCTCGTCCGAGCCGGGGACGCCCGCGGTGCTCTGCGCGAACGCCTGGGTGCCGGAGGACGTGTTGATGCCGGAGGGCGAGCCGTACAGCAGCGTGCCCGTCAGCGAGGCCGCGGCGGCGGTCGCCAGGGCGAGCCGCACGCGCGGGCGCCGGGGCCGTCCCGGGGCCATCCGTCGCCAGGGTGACGGGTGAGCGGGTGCGTGCCGGCGCCCGGAGGGGCGCTCGTGCTGCTGCATGCGGGGTCTCCTGCTGCATGCGGGGGATGCCTGGCGGACATCCACAGTCGATGGAGGGCCGGACTGTCCGTGTCCGCCGGGAGTTGTCCGGGCGTTCACGGCTGGCCGACGATCAAGAGACCCGCAGAGGGACGTAAGGGTTGTACGTGAGTTCGGTTGAGTTCCGGTGCTGCCCGGGGTGTGCGGCGACCGGCCGGCGGTCGTCGGCCGGTGCTGCTCGGGGTGTGCGGCGACCGGCCGGCGGTCGTCGGCCGGTACCGCACGTCGACCGCGGCGCTGCGGTCCTGCCCGGTGAGCAGCTCCAGCCGGACGGGCGCGCCGCCGGGGTCGTCGAACGGCCGGATTCCGGCGCCGGGCAACACGGGCGCGATGTGCAGGTCGATGACGTCGATCAGCCCGCGCTCCAGGAGCTGTCGGCCGATGGCCGCGGAGAAGACCTCCACGTTCTTGTCCCCGGCGGCCTCCCGCGCGATCCGGAGCGCCTCGGAGACGTCGCAGTCCGGGAAGGTCACGCCGAGGGTGGGCTGCGCGTCCTCCGGGTGGTGGGTGAGCACGGACACGGGTCCCCGCCAGGCACCGCCGTAGATCCCGTCACTCCGGTGCGAACTCGTACTGCAACTCTGCGATCTGCCCCTCCCCTTCGCCCTCGGCATCCTGCTGCAGCCCCGCTGCGGATGCTCGTGTCACCCGTACAACAGCAGGGGTGGAACGCCGACGCCCCCCGCCCGATGACTCGGACAGGGGGCGTCGCAACAATCGGACGGACCGCGGGGAACCGCCTACTTCACCGGCTCCGGCTCCGGCGCGTTCTCCGAGTCCGACGTGCCCGCCGGCGGCTCACCGTCGTCGTCGGTCTCGGCCTCCGCCGGGACCGGCGTCTTCACCGAGTCCAGCAGCAGCTGGGCGACGTCCACCACCTGGATGGACTCCTTCGCCTTGCCGTCGTTCTTCTTGCCGTTGACCGAGTCCGTGAGCATGACCAGGCAGAACGGGCAGGCCGTCGAGACGATGTCGGGGTTGACGGACAGGGCCTCGTCGACGCGCTCGTTGTTGATGCGCTTGCCGATCCGCTCCTCCATCCACATCCGCGCACCACCGGCGCCGCAGCAGAAGCCGCGCTCCTTGTGGCGGTGCATCTCCTCGTTGCGGATGCCGGGGACGCTCGCGATGATCTCGCGCGGCGGCGTGTAGATCTTGTTGTGGCGGCCCAGGTAGCACGGGTCGTGGTACGTGATGATGCCCTCGACCGGCGTGACCGGGATGAGCTTGCCCTCGTCCACCAGGTGCTGCAGCAGCTGCGTGTGGTGGATGACCTCGTAGTCGCCGCCGAGCTGCGGGTACTCGTTGCCGAGCGTGTTGAGGCAGTGCGGGCAGGTCGCGACGATCTTCTTCGAGGACTTGGGCTTCGCCGACTCGGGCGTCACCTTGCCCTCGTCGTCCGTCTCCTCGCCGAACGCCATGTTCAGCGCCATGACGTTCTCCATGCCGAGTTCCTGGAACAGGGGCTCGTTGCCGAGACGCCGGGCGGAGTCACCGGTGCACTTCTCGTCGCCGCCCATGATCGCGAACTTGACGCCCGCGATGTGCAGCAGCTCGGCGAAGGCCTTCGTGGTCTTCTTGGCGCGGTCCTCCAGGGCGCCGGCGCAGCCGACCCAGTACAGGTACTCGACCTCGGACAGGTCCTCGATGTCCTTGCCGACGACCGGGACCTCGAAGTCGACCTCCTTGAGCCACTCCAGGCGCTGCTTCTTCGCCAGGCCCCAGGGGTTGCCCTTCTTCTCCAGGTTCTTGAGCATCGTGCCCGCCTCGGACGGGAACGCGGACTCGATCATCACCTGGTAGCGGCGCATGTCGACGATGTGGTCGACGTGCTCGATGTCCACCGGGCACTGCTCGACGCAGGCGCCGCACGTGGTGCAGGACCACAGGACGTCCGGGTCGATGACGCCGTTCTCCTCCAGCGTGCCGACCAGCGGGCGCTCGGCCTCCGCCAGGGCGGCGGCGGGCACGTCCTTCAGCTGCTCCTCGGACGCCTTCTCCTCGCCCTCCATCGTCTTGCCGCCGCCGGCCAGCAGGTACGGCGCCTTGGCGTGCGCGTGGTCCCGCAGGGACATGATCAGCAGCTTGGGGGAGAGGGGCTTGCCCGTGTTCCAGGCGGGGCACTGCGACTGGCAGCGGCCGCACTCGGTGCAGGTGGAGAAGTCCAGCAGGCCCTTCCAGGAGTACTGCTCGACCTGGGAGACGCCGAAGACGTCGTCGTCGCCCGGGTCGGTGAAGTCGATCGGCTTGCCGCCCGACGTCATCGGCTGGAGCGCGCCGAGGGCCGTGCCGCCGCTCGCCTCGCGCTTGAACCAGATGTTCGGGAACGCCAGGAAGCGGTGCCAGGCGACACCCATGTTGGTGTTGAGCGACACCACGATCATCCAGATGAACGAGGTGCCGATCTTGATCATCGCGACGAAGTAGACGAGGTTCTGCAGCGCCGTGACGCTCAGGCCCTTGAACGCGAGCACCAGCGGGTACGACGCGAAGTACGACGCCTCGTAGTGGTCGACGTGGTGGAGCGCGCCCTCCAGGCCCCGCAGCACGTAGATCGCCAGGCCGATGGTGAGGATGACGTACTCGACGAAGTACGCCTGGCCCGCCTTGGAGCCGGCGAAGCGGGACTTGCGGCCCGGGCGGCTCGGCAGGTTCAGCAGGCGGATCACGATGAGCACCGCGATGCCCAGGATCGTCATCACGCCGATGAACTCGATGTACAGCTCGAACGGCAGGAACGTACCGATGACCGGCAGCACCCAGTCGGCCTGGAACAGCTGCCCGAAGGCCTGGGCGAGGGTCGGCGGGAGCGTCAGGAAGCCGACGGCGACGAACCAGTGGGCGACACCGACGATGCCCCACCGGTTCATGCGCGTGTGGCCGAGGAACTCCTTCACCAGGGTCACGCTGCGCTGGTAGGGGTTGTCGGTCCGGGTACCGGCGGGGACCGGCTGGCCCAGCTTGAAGTACCGGACGAACTGGCCGATCGCGCGTGCGAGCAGCGCGACGCCGACCACGGTCAGAACCAGCGACACGATGATCGCGGCGAGTTGCATGGGGGCTCCTCGGGCCTGCGAGGGGTTTCGTCGGGTGACCTGTCGTTCTTCAGGGTTCCCCGAAATTACTAAGCGGTAACTTATGCAGTCCGTCTGAGACTACCCTCATCCTCCGCCGCACTGTAGCCGGGTGGGCAGTGATCTGAATCGCTGAGGGTTGCCTCAGAAACCGACCGGATCCGGTCACCGTCCCGTCGCGATCCCGACGCCATCTCCTCGTGTTATTCATACCGAATTGTCATAATCCCGCCTACCTTATATCCGTGCTCTACGGGATCACCGCCGCCGCCACCGCCCTCCTCCTCACCGCCCTGCTCTCGGCCGCCCTGCGGGCCCCCGCCCTGCGGCTGCGGCTGGTCGAGCGGCGGCGGCAGCGGGACGTGCCGCTGTCCGGGGGTATCGCGGTCGCGCTCGTCACGGGGCTGGTCGTGGGGGCCGGGGAGTGGCTGGGGGTCGCGCCGCCCGCCGACGGGACGCCGGGGGTGCTCGTCGCCGCGGGCGCCGTCGCCCTGCTCGGGCTCGTCGACGACGTGTGGCGGCTGCGGCGTCGGGTGCTGGCCGCCGGTACCGGCGTGGCCGCCGCGTGCGTCGTGCCGTACGGGGAGACGGGGGTCGGGACCGGGCTGCTGGCCGTCGGGTGGGTCGTGGCGGTGGTGTTCGGGCTGCGGGGGCTCGACCACGCCGACGGGCTGGCGGGTACGGCCGGGGTCGTCGCCGCCTTCGGGGTGGCGGCCTGCGCGGCCGTCGAGGTGATGGACGGGGTCGCGGGGCTGATGAGCGTCCTGGCCGCCGCCCTGACCGGGTTCCTGCTGCACAACTGGCACCCCGCGCGCGTGGCGCTGGGCAGTTGCGGGTCCATGTCCGCCGGGTTCGTGATCGCCGTGGGAGCCGTGTACGCCCGGGCCGGGTTCGGGGTCGGGGAGAGTGCGGGGGTGCTGTTCGCGCTGACCGCCCTGGTGGGTGCCGATGCCGTGCTCGTGCTGGGCACGCGGCGGCTGGGCGGGCGGGGGGTGCTCCGCAGCGGGCCCGATCATCTCGCGCACCGGCTGCGGCGGCTCGGGCTGACCGCGCCGGGGGCGACTCTGCTGCTGGGAACCGGGGCGTTGTCCGGGATGCTCGTCGGGGTACTCGCGCATGCCGGCCGGATCGGGGCCGGTGCCCTGTGGTGGGTGGCGGGAGGAGCGCTCGTGGTGGTGTTCGCCCTCTCGCGTGTCCCTGTGTACGGACCTCGACGCAGCGTATCGCCGCAGGTCAACGGCCCATTGCGTGTAAGGAACGGATAAGAGTTGAGCCTGCTCGACTCAGCTCTGTTGACCGGTTGGTGGCCGTCGTGCACACTTGAGTCCGTTCCACTCAAGTCAGCTGGAGGAATCAACCATGGCACGTGCGGTCGGCATCGACCTGGGCACGACTAACTCCGTCGTCAGCGTTCTGGAGGGCGGCGAGCCCACCGTCATCACCAACGCCGAGGGCGCCAGGACCACGCCGTCCGTCGTCGCCTTCGCCAAGAACGGTGAGGTGCTCGTCGGAGAGGTGGCCAAGCGTCAGGCGGTCACCAACGTGGACCGGACCATCCGCTCCGTGAAGCGTCACATGGGCACCGACTGGAAGATCGAGCTCGACGGGAAGCCCTTCAACCCGCAGCAGATCAGCGCCTTCGTGCTCCAGAAGCTCAAGCGGGACGCCGAGTCCTACCTGGGCGAGAAGGTGACCGACGCGGTCATCACCGTCCCGGCGTACTTCAACGACTCCGAGCGCCAGGCCACGAAGGAGGCCGGTGAGATCGCCGGCCTGAACGTGCTGCGCATCGTCAACGAGCCCACCGCGGCCGCGCTGGCGTACGGCCTCGACAAGGACGACCAGACCATCCTGGTCTTCGACCTCGGTGGCGGCACGTTCGACGTCTCGCTGCTGGAGATCGGCGACGGCGTCGTCGAGGTGAAGGCCACCAACGGTGACAACCACCTCGGTGGTGACGACTGGGACCAGCGCGTCGTCGACTACCTCGTCCAGCAGTTCCAGTCCGGCCACGGCGTGGACCTGGGCAAGGACAAGATGGCCCTGCAGCGTCTGCGCGAGGCCGCCGAGAAGGCGAAGATCGAGCTGTCCTCGTCCACCGAGACCTCGATCAACCTGCCCTACATCACCGCCTCCGCCGAGGGCCCCCTGCACCTCGACGAGAAGCTCACCCGCGCCCAGTTCCAGCAGCTGACCGCGGACCTCCTGGAGCGCTGCAAGACGCCGTTCCACAACGTCATCAAGGACGCCGGCATCTCCATCAGCGAGATCGACCACGTCGTCCTCGTCGGCGGCTCGACCCGTATGCCCGCCGTCGCCGAGCTCGTCAAGGAGCTGACCGGCGGCAAGGACGCCAACAAGGGCGTCAACCCGGACGAGGTCGTCGCCATCGGCGCCGCCCTGCAGGCCGGTGTCCTCAAGGGCGAGGTCAAGGACGTCCTGCTCCTCGACGTCACCCCGCTGTCCCTCGGCATCGAGACCAAGGGCGGCATCATGACCAAGCTCATCGAGCGGAACACGACGATCCCGACCAAGCGGTCCGAGATCTTCACCACCGCCGAGGACAACCAGCCCTCCGTGCAGATCCAGGTCTACCAGGGCGAGCGCGAGATCGCGGCGTACAACAAGAAGCTCGGGATGTTCGAGCTGACCGGTCTGCCCCCGGCGCCGCGCGGCGTCCCGCAGATCGAGGTCTCCTTCGACATCGACGCCAACGGCATCATGCACGTGACCGCCAAGGACCTGGGCACGGGCAAGGAGCAGAAGATGACCGTCACCGGCGGCTCCTCGCTGCCGAAGGACGAGGTCGACCGCATGCGCCAGGAGGCCGAGCAGTACGCGGAGGAGGACCACAAGCGCCGCGAGGCCGCCGAGTCCCGCAACCAGGGCGAGCAGCTCGTCTACCAGACCGAGAAGTTCCTCAAGGACAACGAGGACAAGGTCCCGGGCGACATCAAGACCGAGGTCGAGGAGGCCGTCGCCGAGCTGAAGGAGAAGCTCAAGGGCGAGGACTCCGCCGAGATCCGCACCGCCACGGAGAAGGTCGCGGCCGTCTCGCAGAAGCTCGGCCAGGCCATGTACGCGGACGCCAACGCGGCCCAGGCCGCCGGTGGCCCCGCGGGTGACGCCGGTGCCGCCGGTGGTGCCAAGGCCGCTGACGACGACGTCGTCGACGCCGAGATCGTCGACGAGGACCGGAAGGATGGTGCCGCGTGACGGAGGAGACCCCGGGCTTCGACGAGCAGCAGCCCGACGTCCCTTCCGGCGCCACCTCCGAAGACGCCGAGCCGAAGGCCGCCTCCCCCTCCGCGGAGGAGGGGGCGGCCCCGGCCGGGGACACGGGCCAGGACGCGGCCCTGGTGGCCCAGCTGGACCAGGCCCGCACGGCGCTCAGCGAGCGCACGGCGGACCTCCAGCGCCTCCAGGCCGAGTTCCAGAACTACCGCCGCCGGGTCGAGCGCGACCGGATCGCGGTCAAGGAGATCGCCATCGCGAACCTCCTGACCGAGCTCCTGCCCGTACTCGACGACATCGGCCGCGCGCGTGAACACGGCGAACTCGTCGGCGGCTTCAAGTCCGTCGCCGAGTCGCTGGAGAGCACCGCGGCGAAGATGGGACTGCAGCAGTTCGGCAAGGAGGGCGAGCCCTTCGACCCGACGATCCACGAAGCCCTGATGCACAGCTACGCACCGGACGTCACCGAGACGACGTGCGTCGCGATCCTGCAGCCCGGGTACCGGATCGGCGAGCGCACCATCCGCCCCGCGCGGGTGGCCGTGGCCGAACCCCAGCCGGGGGCGCAGACGGTCAAGGCGGACGAGTCCGCCGACGCCGACGACAAGGAGAGCGGTGGCCCGGACGAGGGCTGACGTCACAGACGAAGGGAAGGAGGGGCGTCGAGGATGAGCACCAAGGACTTCATCGAGAAGGACTACTACAAGGTCCTCGGCGTCCCCAAGGACGCCACCGAGGCCGAGATCAAGAAGGCCTACCGGAAGCTCGCCCGCGAGTTCCACCCGGACGCCAACAAGGGCAACGTCAGGGCGGAGGAGCGCTTCAAGGAGATCTCCGAGGCCAACGACATCCTCGGCGACCCCAAGAAGCGCAAGGAGTACGACGACGCGCGCGCCCTCTTCGGCAACGGCGGCTTCCGCCCGGGGCCGGGCGGCGCGGGCGGCTCCTTCAACTTCGACCTGGGCGACCTCTTCGGAGGCGGTGCCCAGGGCGGCGGCCAGGGAGCGGGCGGCTTCGGCGGCGGACTCGGTGACGTTTTCGGGGGCCTGTTCAACCGCGGTGGCGCGGGCGGCCCGGGGACGCGTACGCACCCCCGGCGCGGCCAGGACATCGAGTCCGAGGTCACGCTCAGCTTCACCGAGGCGATCGAGGGCGCGACGGTCCCGCTGCGGATGTCGTCGCAGTCCCCTTGCAAGGCCTGCTCGGGCACCGGCGACAAGAACGGCACACCCCGCGTGTGCCCGACCTGCGTCGGCACCGGGCAGGTCGCCCGGGGCAGCGGCGGCGGCTTCTCCCTCACCGACCCCTGCCCGGACTGCAAGGGCCGCGGACTGATCGCGGAGAACGCCTGCGAGGTCTGCAAGGGCAGCGGCCGGGCCAAGTCCTCCCGGACCATGCAGGTGCGCATCCCCGCGGGCGTCAGCGACGGCCAGCGGATCCGGCTGCGCGGCAAGGGCGCGCCGGGCGAGCGCGGCGGCCCGGCGGGCGATCTGTATGTCGTCGTGCACGTCGACACCCACCCGGTGTTCGGCCGCAAGGACGACAACCTCACCGTCACCGTCCCGGTCACGTTCACCGAGGCGGCCCTCGGCGGCGAGGTGCGGGTGCCGACGCTCGGCGGCCCGCCCGTCACGCTGAAGCTGCCCCCCGGCACGCCCAACGGCCGCACCATGCGCGCCCGGGGCAAGGGCGCGGTCCGCAAGGACGGCACCCGCGGCGACCTTCTGGTCACCGTGGAGGTGAGTGTTCCGAAGGACCTGACGGGGAAGGCTCGTGACGCACTCGAGGCGTATCGCGAGGCGACCGCGGATGAGGACCCGCGGGCGGATCTGTTCCAGGCCGCGAAGGGAGCATGAGTCAGATGGACGGTCGTCGGCGCAACCCGTATGAACTGACCGAGGAGACTCCGGTCTACGTCATCTCGGTGGCGGCCCAGCTGTCCGGCCTGCACCCCCAGACCCTGCGCCAGTACGACCGCCTGGGCCTGGTGTCCCCGGACCGCACCGCGGGCCGGGGCCGGCGCTACTCGGCCCGTGACATCGAACTGCTGCGCACCGTCCAGCAGTTGTCGCAGGACGAGGGCATCAACCTGGCCGGAATCAAGCGCATCATCGAACTGGAGAACCAGGTCGCCGCGCTCCAGGCCCGGCTGGCCGAGATGCAGGACGCGCTAGACGGCGCTGCGGCGGCCATGCGCCAGCGCGAGGCGGCGGTGCACGCGTCGTACCGCCGCGACCTGGTGCCGTACCAGGAGGTGCAGCAGACCAGCGCGCTGGTGGTGTGGCGGCCGAAGCGGCAGCAGCAGTCCGACTGACGCGCGTACGCACGTGAAAGGGCCGGGAGTTGACTCCCGGCCCTTTTCATCTGCTTGGTGCATCTTGCCCCGATTTCGTGTGGCATCCCATGGATGACCGCGTGGTGCACGCCACTTGAAGGTGATTCCGCAGAGTCTTCACAACGGCTGCGGAGCGTGGTGTTGTCATCTCGTTAAGTGGTTCCGCTTGACGCTGGGGTCGCGTCCGCGTTGGCTTTTCAGTCACATGGGCACCAAAACTGCGCCCACGTCCGAATCACACGCGAAGTGAGCCCCCGCATGCGTCGTCGTATCTCCATATCCGTGGCAGCCGCCACGATGTCCGTCACGCTCGCAGGCTGCGGTGTGCTCAACGCGACGGGGAGCAGTGACGAGGCGAGCCCGGCGAAGGGCAACGACATCACCGTCGGCCTGCTGCTGCCGGAGAAGGCCAACACGCGCTACGAGAACTTCGACTACCCGATCATCAAGACGAAGGTCGAGTCGCTCACCAACGACAAGGGCCGCGTCGAGTACGCCAACGCCGAGGCGAGCGCGGACAAGCAGGCGAGCCAGCTGCAGCAGATGATCGACGACCGGGTCGATGTGATCCTGCTGGACGCCGTCGACTCCAAGGCCATCGCGAGCGGCGTGAAGAAGGCGAAGGAAGCCGGCATTCCGGTCATCGCCTACGACCGGCTGGCCGAGGGCCCGATCGATGCGTACATCTCCTTCGACAACGAGCTGGTCGGCGAGGTCCAGGGCCGCACCCTGCTGGAGGCCATCGGCGAGAAGGCGAGCCTCTCCGACAAGATCGTCATGATGAACGGCTCGTCGACGGACCCGAACGCCAAGCAGTTCAAGGCGGGGGCCATGTCCGAGCTGAACGGCAAGGTGACGATCGCCGCGGCCTTCGACACCAAGGACTGGAAGCCGGAGAACGCCGAGGCCAACATGGCCGGAGCGATCCAGAAGATCGGCAAGGGCAACATCGCGGCGGTGTACTCCGCCAACGACGGCATGGCGGGCGGCATCGTCAAGGCGCTGGAGGCCGCGGGCGTGACCGACCTGCCGCCCATCACCGGGCAGGACGCGGAGCTGCCGGCGGTGCAGCGGATCATCAGCGGCGACCAGTACATGAGCGTGTACAAGTCCTACCCGCAGGAGGCGGAGAACGCCGCGGAGATGGCTGTCGCCAAGGTCCAGGGGCGCGACATCCAGTTCGCCGCCCTCACCCGCGACAAGGTCGACAGCCCCACCCACAAGGGCATCCCGGCACAGCTCGTGCCCGTGGTCGCGCTCACCAAGGAGAACATCAAGGACACGGTGGTCGCGGACGACATCTACAAGCTGTCGGACATCTGCACGGCCGAGTACAAGGCGGCGTGCCGGGCCATCGGCCTGAAGTAGCCGCGCCCCCGGCGCGCATCGGGCCGGGCTCACCCACCGCCCGGCAGGCTGCCGCGGCAGGACCGCCCGAGGCCCGGATATACCGGTGCGTACCGGTGGTTTCCGGTGGTCGCCGCGCGGGGAGCCGTGTTGCGGAGCACGCCCCGTCCGCGCATAGTTGCGCTGCGGAAACACGGCGGAACCGGGGGTGGGATGGGCGATGGCCGGGCACGGGGCGGAGCAGCATCCACACGGTGCCGACCGACTGTGCGAGGCCGGGGATCGCGTGTATTCCCGGGCCGTACGGCGTGGCCGGGTGCCGCGCCGGGATGCGGATCCGGTGCCCTGCCTGCTGGAACTCGCCCTGCTGCACCCGGATCCCGACGACATGGACTGGCTGGTGCCGACCTCCCCGCAGGAGGTCATGACCCGGCTGCTGCGCGGGATGCGCGACGAGGTCAGCGCGAGCCAGCGGCGGGTGGGCTCGGCCGTCGCGGCAGTCGAGTGGTACGCCGGGCTGGGCCGCCAGGTGCGGCCGGCGGCGCCGGCGGCTGAGGGCCCCGCGATCCGGGTCCTGGACGGACTCGCCCGGATCCAGGCCGCGATGGACGAGGCGACCCAGGCGTGCACGGCCGAGGTGCTCACGGTCCAGCCCGGCGGCATCCGCCGCGAGGCGGAGCTCTCCGAGGGGCTGCACCGGGCGCTGGCGCTGCGCGGCCGGGGCGTGCGGATGCGGGACCTGTACACGCATGTCGCCCGGCACGGGCAGGGGCTGCTGACCTATCTGGAGCTGATGGGCGACGCGGTGGAGGCGCGCACGCTGGACGAGGTGATCGACCGGCTGATCCTCTTCGACCGGACGGTGGCGTTCATCCCCGCCAACTCCGACCGCACGATGGCCCTGGAGCTACGGCATCCGGCGATCGTCGCGTACCTCGTCACGGTCTTCGACCGGCTGTGGCGTCTGGCCATCCCCCTCAAGGCCCCGCTTCCCGACACGGGCATCGAGGGCATCTCCCACCGGGAGCAGTCGATCGCAGCGCTGCTGGCGGAGGGGCATCAGGACGCCGTCATCGCGGAACGGCTGGGCATAAGCGTCCGGACGTGCCGGGCGCACATCGCGCGCCTCTCGGAGACGCTGGGGGCGGCCAGCCGTACGCAACTCGGCGTGCGTATCGCCCAGGCGGGCCTCGACGGCCCGCCCTCCTCGGCCGCCTCCCCGTCCCTCAGCGTCCCCGATCAAGGATCCCGGACCGCCCGATGAGGTACCCGAGCTGCGCCCTGCTCTGACTCCCCAGCGTCGCCGCGAGCTTGGCGATGTGCACACGGGCGGTGCGGATGTTCATGCCGAGCCGGTCGGCGATGACGGCGTCGGTGTGGCCTTCGACGAGGAGCGCGGCTATGGCGTGCCGGCGGGGGGTGATGCCGTTGTGGGAGGGCCGGGGCGCGGCCTGCGGGTGCATGGGGGTGGCCAGGCGCCAGAGGCGGTCGAAGGTGGTCGTGAAGTGGGAGGTGAGGGCGGGGTGGCGGACTTCCAGGGCGAGGCCGGCGTCCTTGAGGCAGGGGGCCGCGCTCGCCTCCCCGGCGGGCACCTGGCCTTCGCGCAGGGCACGCGCGTACAACTCCGTTCCCGCCGGGCACAGATCGTCGACGTCGTGCTCCCGGTGCGCGGGCGAGGTCAACCGGCGGCTCCTTCGTCGTCCTGCTTCAGGAGGCCGGACTGGGCGATGAGGTACCCCAGTTGGGCACGGCTGCCGCTGCCGAGGGCGGACGCGAGCTTGGCTATGTGGGCCCGGCAGGTGCGCACGTTCATGCCGAGGCGCCGGGCGATGGCCTCGTCGACGTGTCCCTCGACCAGGAGCTTCGCTATGGAGTACTGGATCTCCGTGATGCCGTCACGGGCGGTCTCGTACGGTGTGCCGGTGCTGAGCGGAACCGACCGGTCCCACAGGTACTCGAAGAGCTTGATGAGGTAGCGGACCAGACCGGGGTGGCGCAGTTCCAGGGCGACTTGCTGATCGTCGCGGGCGGGGATGAAGGCGACGGACTCGTCGCAGATGATCAGGCGCTCGACGAGTTCGTCGATGGTGCGGTACTCCGCCTTGCCGTTGGAGAGCTGGGCGGCGTAGGCCAGCTGCTCGGGGTTGTAGCGGGCGGTGTGCTGGTACAGGGTGCGGATGCGCACACCGCGTTCGATCAGCGGCCGGTCGCGCTCCAGGCCGAGCAGGAGGCTGCGTTCGGACATCCGGTCGGTGGGCTGGACGGTGAGCATCTCCGTCTGGCATTGCAAAGTGGCCATGTTGAGCGCGGCGTTGATTCGTTCGCCGCCTTCCAGCACAGTGATGGCGTCACTGGTGGCGGCCAGCTGGGTGCCGAGGGCCATGAACGGCTCGAAGGTCTCGGCGAGGCCGGTCGCCAGGCGCCGGCGGTCGGCGATCTCCTGTTCCAGCGGGTTGAGCCGCCGGGACAGGGCGACGGCGGGCGGTACCGGACGCAGCCAGCTCGGGTCGTCCGGGTCGGGGTGGAGCAGGGCGAACTCCATCAGGCACGGAGCGGGCGCCACGTCCTCGCGTGCGATGCGTCCGGCGCGCAGTGCGGCGGCATACAGACGGCCGCCCTCGTCGCACCACTGGGTCATCGCATGGGGATGTGTCTCCTTAGTCCGATTCGATGTCAAATCTCCACCCCCCAGGGTCCTGAACATGCAGGAACATGATGCATCGATTGTGTGGCCATGACGTGCCCGAATGAGCCATCGTCGTACTCGACGGGGGAAAAGGGGACCTTCAAGTGAGGACGAAGCCGACTATGCGTAACAGAATGCTTCGCTCGGTGCTTGTCGCCGCCTTCTCCGCCGTTGTAGCCCTCGGTGCGCTGAGTGGCTTCTCCGATGTGAAGGACGAGGTTCGGGCGAACAGCAGCTGGCCGTCCGTCGCCGTGAACAGCACTCACGGAGCGGAGAACAGCAGCTGGCCGAGCTCCGGGGCAGCCGGATCCGGGAGCTGACCGTGACCACTCCACCCGACGACCGCTCCTTCCGCCGCGAGATGGCCACCGCCTACCGCTCCGGCTGGCACTTCATCGACCTGGTCACCGCCATCCCCCACAGCGGCGACTCGTTGATGGTGACCGTGTTCGGCGAGCCGGTGGTCGTCACGCGCGACGAGGACGAGGACGTACGGGCTTACCGGTGTCTGCGGCGGCCTCGGGGGGCGCCGCAGCCAGTGCGATGTGCCGTACGGTACGGAATGATCTTTGTGAACCTGGACCAACGGGACCACCAGCAGGTGGAGGCCGACTCCCCTGCCCCGAGGACCATCTCTGCCACCCCCCGCAGTGCCTGACGCGATTCCCCCGTCGTAACAGATCGCTCAGGTGCTTCCCCCCGCAGCGGCGTCACCGTGACCTGAACACGGTGACGCCGCTGTAGTTTTCGAGGACATTTCCGAGTATCGACCCGATCCCGTGGTGGCCGGATCCAGTCGATCACCGGTGTGGATTTTCACTTCGCTCAACCTCGCCCCATCGCCCGCGTCAGGTGGATCTCGATCACCACGCGCGCCGGATTCGGCGACGGCGTCCTGCCGTAGCGCTCCGCGTAGCGCCGCTCCGCCTCGGCCACCCGGTCCGGCTCGTCGTGGACGAAGGCCCGGCCCTCCAGTGTCGCCCAGCGGCGGCCCTCCAGCTGGCAGACGGCGACGGCCGCCCCCTGGTCCCCGGCTGCCCGCACGTACCGCACCTTCGCGCTCGCCCGGTTGGTGATCACCCGAGCCAGACGGGCCTCGGGATCGTATGTGACCCCGACGGGTACCAGATGCGGAGTGCCGTCCGGGCGGGGAGTCGTCAGGGTGCACAGGTGCCGCTCCCGCCAGAAGCTGAGATACGACGGGTCCGGAGCGCCTGGGTCGACGGAGTACTTGGTCGCCATGCCCCGGAACTTAGCCCCCGAGCCTCCCGGAACCGTCCTTGAGTGCACTAGACTCAACTTTGTGCAAGCCGTTCGGGTCAGTGCAAGGAGGAGAACGCGAACGTGGACGCCGAGCTGACCAACCGGAGCCGGGATGCGATCAACGCTGCCAGCAACCGGGCCGTGACCGAGGGGCACCCCGACCTCACCCCGGCCCATCTGCTGCTCGCGCTGCTCCAGGGACAGGACAACGAGAACATCACCGACCTGCTCGCCGCGGTCGACGCCGACCAGGCCGCCGTACGCGCCGGAGCCGAACGCGTGCTCGCCGGGCTGCCCAGCGTGACCGGGTCGACCGTCGCGCCGCCCCAGCCCAACCGCGACATGCTCGCCGTCGTCGCCGACGCGCAGGCCCGCGCCAAGGACCTGGGGGACGAGTACCTCTCCACCGAGCACCTCCTGATCGCCCTGGCCGCGAAGGGCGGCGCGGCCGGCGAGGTGCTCTCGCAGCAGGGGGCCGACGCCAAGAAGCTCCAGGCCGCCTTCCAGAAGACGCGAGGACAACGCCGCGTGACCACAGCCGACCCCGAGGGGCAGTACAAGGCCCTGGAGAAGTTCGGGACCGACTTCACGGCCGCCGCGCGGGAGGGCAAGCTCGACCCGGTCATCGGCCGGGACCAGGAGATCCGCCGCGTCGTGCAGGTCCTGTCCCGCCGTACGAAGAACAACCCCGTCCTCATCGGCGAGCCGGGCGTCGGCAAGACCGCCGTCGTCGAGGGCCTCGCCCAGCGCATCATCAAGGGCGACGTGCCCGAGTCGCTGAAGGACAAGCGGCTCGTCGCGCTCGACCTCGGCGCCATGGTCGCGGGCGCGAAGTACCGGGGCGAGTTCGAGGAGCGGCTGAAGACCGTCCTCGCCGAGATCAAGGACTCCGACGGGCAGATCATCACCTTCATCGACGAGCTGCACACGGTCGTCGGTGCGGGCGCGGGCGGCGACTCCGCCATGGACGCGGGCAACATGCTGAAGCCGATGCTGGCCCGCGGCGAACTGCGCATGGTGGGCGCGACCACGCTCGACGAGTACCGCGAGCGGATCGAGAAGGACCCGGCCCTGGAGCGGCGCTTCCAGCAGGTGCTGGTCGCCGAGCCGACCGTCGAGGACTCCATCGCGATCCTGCGCGGGCTCAAGGGCCGCTACGAGGCCCACCACAAGGTGCAGATCGCCGACAGCGCGCTCGTCGCCGCCGCATCGCTCTCCGACCGGTACATCACCTCCCGCTTCCTGCCCGACAAGGCCATCGACCTCGTCGACGAGGCGGCCTCCCGGCTGCGTATGGAGATCGACTCCTCGCCCGTCGAGATCGACGAACTCCAGCGCGCCGTCGACCGGTTGAAGATGGAGGAGCTCGCGATCGGCAAGGAGACCGACGCGGCCTCCCGCGAGCGCCTGGAGAAGCTGCGCCGCGACCTCGCCGACAAGGAGGAGGAGCTGCGCGGCCTCACCGCCCGCTGGGAGAAGGAGAAGCAGTCCCTCAACCGCGTCGGTGAGCTCAAGGAACGCCTCGACGAGATCCGCGGCCAGGCCGAACGCGCCCAGCGCGACGGCGACTTCGACACCGCCTCCAAGCTGCTCTACGGCGAGATCCCCGCCCTGGAGAAGGAGCTGGAGGCCGCCTCCGAGGCCGAGGAGGAGGTTGCCAAGGACACCATGGTCAAGGAGGAGGTCGGCGCCGACGACATCGCCGACGTCGTCGCCTCCTGGACGGGCATCCCCGCCGGGCGGCTGCTGGAGGGCGAGACGCAGAAGCTGCTGCGCATGGAGGACGAGATCGGCAAGCGGCTCATCGGCCAGACCGAGGCCGTGCGGGCGGTGTCGGACGCCGTACGCCGCTCACGGGCCGGGATCTCCGACCCGGACCGGCCCACCGGCTCCTTCCTCTTCCTCGGCCCGACCGGCGTCGGCAAGACCGAACTCGCCAAAGCCCTCGCCGACTTCCTCTTCGACGACGAGCGGGCGATGGTCCGCATCGACATGTCGGAGTACAGCGAGAAGCACAGCGTGGCCCGGCTGGTCGGCGCCCCGCCCGGATACGTCGGCTACGAGGAGGGCGGCCAGCTCACCGAGGCCGTGCGCAGGCGGCCCTACTCCGTCGTCCTGCTGGACGAGGTGGAGAAGGCCCACCCCGAGGTCTTCGACATCCTGCTCCAGGTGCTGGACGACGGCCGTCTGACGGACGGCCAGGGCCGTACGGTCGACTTCCGCAACACGATCCTCGTCCTGACGTCGAACCTGGGCAGCCAGTACCTGGTCGACCCGGTGACCAGCGAGCAGGAGAAGAAGGAGCAGGTCCTGGAGGTGGTGCGGACCTCCTTCAAGCCGGAGTTCCTCAACCGCCTGGACGACCTGGTCGTCTTCGCCGCGCTGACCAAGCCCGAGCTGGAGCGGATCGCGAAGCTCCAGCTGGAGCGCCTGGCCAAGCGGCTCGCCGAGCGGCGGCTCTCCCTGGACATCACGCCCGAGGCGCTGGCATGGCTCGCGGAGGAGGGCATGGACCCGGCGTACGGCGCCCGGCCGCTGCGGCGGCTCGTCCAGTCCGCCATCGGCGACCGGCTCGCCAAGGAGATCCTGTCCGGGGAGATCAAGGACGGCGACACGGTCCGGGTGGACCGCGTCGAGGACGGGCTGCTGGTGGGCCCGGCGACCGGCAAGACCCTCTGACCGGCGGCCGCTCACGCGCTTGACGACGGCCCGCTCCGTATGTGCGGGGCGGGCCGTATGCCGCTCCGTATGTGCGGGGCGGGGCGTACGCCGCTCCGTATGTGCGGGGCGGGCCGCATGCCGCTGCGCCGCATGCCGCTGCGCCGCATGCCGCTGCGCCGCACGCTGCTGCGCCGCATGCCGCGCGCGGGCACGTGCCCGGCGGGGATCACGGGACCTCGTTCGCGACGCCGCCGCCCGAGGGCGAGGTTTCCGGTGGCGGGGTGCACCCGGGCCCCGCCCGTGACGCCACCGCCCGGATGCGAGATATCCGGCCAACTCGGCGCGCCGTCCGCACGCTGCGGGTCCTTCCGCTTCACGGCACCGTAGCGGCGTGGGGCCCTGTTCGAACGACTTTTCGTTTCCAGCTGCCGATTCCGCTCCCGGCGCGGTTATCGGCCACGCCCGCTCGGCTCTCTGCCGACGTGTTGCCGGTGTGTCTAAAGTGGCCGGGCTGCCAGTGAAGTGGACCTGACCAGTCCGTCCTGGTGCGTTGACCATCCACGGGGGGATTCAGCCATGCACGTCATCCTGCGCGCCTTCACGCCGCCACCTGCCCGCTGACGGGGAGGGAGCACCTCGCGGCCCGCGCCCGTAACGGCGGCCGCTCCCGCACCCTTTCCCGCTCGGCGAGAACGCGGCCGCGTTCCCCGGCCGATGCTCCTCGGCCGACGTTCCCCTCCGGACAGGTGACCAGCCCTCGGCCGGTGCCCTGCCCGGCCCTCGCGTGTCCTCACTCCAGCCAGAAGGAATGCCCATGCGCAAGCTCCTGACCGCAGCCGGTCTCACCTCGTCCGCCGTCGCGCTCGGCGTGCTGTTCGCCGGTCCGGCCGCCGCCTGGACGGCCTCGTCCCAGTTCGACGTCGTCTTCCCCGGCCAGAAGCCGCAGACGACCTACTACGTGGAGAACACCGGCGCGAACACCACGTCGAACGGCAACATGACCGGGAAGTCGGTTGTCTACTGGCAGCTCGGCGTGGACCAGGTGATCGACGACTCGAAGCGGTTCACCAGCTTCAAGATCACCACGCGCATCGAGGCCCGCCTCGGCAAGACCGCGAACGACGAGGTCATCACCAAGAAGACGTGTGACATGACCACGGCCATCAATGAGCGCTACGCATGGTCCTACGACTCTGCGGAGAACACCTGCGTCGCCCCGTCCACCACCTACGACGGTGAGCTGTGGTGGTCGTCGGACGCCACGGTCGTCTACGACATCGAGGGAGACGGCAAGGGCGCCATCACCCAGGAACTCGCGGGCACCACCCTGATCCACGGCTGACCGACGGAACGCATCGCCCTTCCACGACACCGCTCCGGAGAACAGACGTGATACGCAGATCGCTGACCGCCGCCCTGGTCGCCACCGCCTCGGCCACCGTGCTCGTGCTCACCAGCGGCACGGTGGTGCACGCGGGTGAGGAACCCACCCCCGAGCCGTCGGTCACCGCCACGCCGACGGACGAGGCACCGGCCAACCCGGTGATCGCCGAGTACAACGGGCGGGAGATCAACCTCGCCGATTCGTGGGAGGGCGCCGACAGCTGCACCGAGCTGCCCAGCGGTGAGGTGCACTGCTACGACTCGGACGCCGAGGCGTTGGCCGACCCCGAGCTGCCCGCCGAGATCCGCGAGCAGACGCGGAAGGCCACCGCCGCCGCTCCCGCCGGGGCCCGCGCGGCCGCCGCGCCGCCCGCCCGGTGCGTCGCCGACTACTGGTGCCTGTACATGGACGCCGGCTACAAGGGCAGGCTTCTGCGGCTGTTCTCCGACGGCAAGAAGGACCTGAAGGAGTGGGGCTGCCGGGATAAGCTGAGCTCCGTCTACTACTGGGTCGGCCGCTACTCGATCAACTACGGCGACGCGAAGATCACCGACCTGCGCTCCTGGCCCGTTGAGGACCGGGTCCGGCGGCTCGACCCGCCGGGCGGCTATTCCAACTTCCGCAACCTCGACTATCCGGGCGGCGGGAACTGGAACGACAAGGTGGACATCTTCGAGGTCCGGCGCAGCTGACAGGTGCGCCGGGGCTCCGGCGAGGTACTCGGTGTTTCCGCCGACCGGCCGGATCCTGTCAGCCGTGGGCTGACGGGGCCGGTCCGGGCTTGCCACCCCCCTCCCCGCATGGGGGAGGATGGCGGAATCCGTACGAAGGGAAATTCACGGTGACCATCGACCCGTCCTCGATTCCGAACTTCGGGGGACAGCCCGAGCCGCAGCCCGGCGGACCGGCCGGCCCCGTCGTCCCGGATCAGGACCTCGTGAAGCAGCTCCTCGACCAGATGGAGCTCAAGTACGTCGTCGACGACGAGGGTGACCTCGCGGCGCCGTGGGAGCAGTTCCGCACCTACTTCATGTTCCGGGGAGAGGGAGACCAGCAGGTCTTCTCCGTGCGGACGTTCTACGACCGGCCCCACGAGATCGAGGCCAAGCCGCAGATCCTGGAGTCGATCGACGACTGGAACCGCCGCACCCTGTGGCCCAAGGTCTACAGCCACACCCACGACGACGGCACGGTCCGCCTGATCGGCGAGGCCCAGATGCTGATCGGCATGGGGGTCAGCCTGGAGCACTTCGTCTCCTCGACGGTCAGCTGGGTGCGCGCCGCGATCGAGTTCGACAAGTGGCTCATCGAGCAGCTCGGTCTCGAAGAGGAGATCAACGAAGCGGAGAAGCCCGAGGACGAGGAGTAGACCCTCAGGGCCCCGCAGCGGCGCGTCGGCGCGTACGAACAGGTACGCGCTGTACGCGCCGTACGTCTTTCTCGGGCGCCGCGCGCTGTACGCGCTGTACGCGCCGGACGTCTTTCTCGGGCGCCGCTGCCAGGGCGGCGACTGCGTGGAGGTGGCCGACGGGTTCCGAGGGGCCAGTCGTCCCCGTTTCCGGGCCCGCCCGGCAAACGTCCTGGCCTTCCGCCTCCGGGAAAACCCCCTGCCGTTGCCCTCCCACGCACCGCTCCCGCCGAGTGTCGGGCGCCCGGCCGTACTGCCCTTCCAGACCTGCGACGGCTGCGAGCGTGCCTTCCGCGCCCCGGAGCCCGGACACTGCCGGAGCTGCCGGGACCGACTCGCCGGGGACTGCCTGCGTGCGGCGGGCTGAGCCGGTGTTCGGGTGTGCCGTTCGCCCCTGGGCGGCAGGCTTGATGTGCGATCGAGCGCACTTGGCCGGCCTGACCGTCCGTGCGCCTGGAGCGCCGCACTGAGTCGCTTCGCCGCCTCCGCCAGGCCCGCCGCCAGCAGGTCCCGCTTGGCCGGCGGGTCGGCGCGGAAGTCGGTGATGTACGACTCGGGCAGCGAGAGGGCCTCGGCCACCGCGTACTGGAGCGGGCCCGCAGAGACGTACGTCAGGTACTGCTTCGCCGAGCGCACGGCCGTGATCAGCTCGGGCCCCCGTCACCCAGCCGACTCCCCGTCACGCACTCCCTGGTACGACCACGCGGTCCAGGGCCCTATGTGCTGAGTGTCTTGAGGCGGGAGGCGGCCTCCTTCAGCACCCTCGTCCGCTTGCAGAACGCGAACCGTACGAACGGGGCGCCCTCCTCGCGGTGGTCGTAGAAGACCGCGTTGGGGATGGCGACGACCCCGGCGCGTTCCGGAAGGCCGCGGCAGAAGGCGAAGCCGTCGCTCTCGCCGAGGGGGCGGATGTCGGTAGTGATGAAGTACGTGCCCGAGGGGCGGTAGACGCGGAGGCCCGCCTCCGCCAGGCCCGCCGCCAGCAGGTCCCGCTTGGCCAGCATGTCGGCGCGGAAGTCGGTGAAGTACGACTCGGGCAGCGAGAGGGCCTCGGCCACCGCGTACTGGAACGGGCCCGCAGAAACGTACGTCAGGTACTGCTTCGCCGAGCGCACGGCCGTGACCAGCTCCGGGGCCCCCGTCACCCAGCCGACCTTCCAGCCGGTGAACGAGAAGGTCTTCCCACTGCTGGAGATGGTCACCGTCCGCTCGCGCATCCCGGGGAACGTCGCCAGCGGCACGTGCTCGGCGTCGTCGAAGACCAGGTGCTCGTACACCTCGTCCGTCACCACCAGCAGGTCGCGCTCCACGGCGAGCTGGGCGATCGCGGCCAGCTCCTCGCGGGTGAGGACCGTGCCGGTCGGGTTGTGCGGGGTGTTGATCAGCAGCAGCCGGGTGCGGTCCGTGACGGCGTCGCGCAGCTCGTCCAGGTCGAGCCGGAACCGGCCCTCGTCCTCGTGCGCCCGCAGGGTGACCGGCACCCGGCGTCCGCCCGCCATCGCGATGCACGCCGCGTAGGAGTCGTAGTAGGGCTCGAAGGCGATCACCTCGTCCCCGGGCTCCAGCAGGGCCAGCAGGGCGGCGGCGATGGCCTCCGTGGCGCCCGCGGTGACCAGAACCTCCGTGTCGGGGTCGTAGGACAGGCCGTAGAGGCGCTGCTGGTGGGCGGTGACCGCGGTCCGCAGCTCGGGGACGCCGGGGCCCGGCGGGTACTGGTTGCCGCGGCCGTCCCGCAGAGCCCGTACGGCGGCCTCCCGGATCTCCTCGGGGCCGTCGGTGTCGGGGAAGCCCTGCCCGAGGTTGATGGCGCCGGTGCTCAGGGCCAGGGCGGACATCTCGGCGAAGATCGTCGTCCCGAACTCGGCGAGCCGGCGGTTCAGGAGGGGGCGCGCGCTGGAGGTCATGCCGGTCATCCTGCGCCGAAGCTCTGGAGTTCCTCAACTTTGTGTTGGGTCGTTCCGGGGCCGGGCATCACCGCCTCACGCAAGAGCGAGGCGCCCACGGGGGGCCGCTTCGGGGGAACGAAAGGAGGGTGACGCCATGATCGTAGGCATCATCCTGGCGGTGGTCGGAGTCGTACTGATCGGGGCGCTGGTCTCCCAGGCCCGCAGGGGCGGTACCCGGCGGACGACGCGTCGCGGGGCGTGGGCGTCCACCGGTTCGAGCGGCAGCAGCGGCAGCAGTCACAGCGGCAGCTGGTGGGCCGGCGGGGGAGACTCCGGCTCCTCCGGCGGCGACGGACACCACGGGGGGCACTCCTGCGGCGGCGGGTCGTCCTGCGGGGGCGGTGGTGGCGGTGGCTGCGGCGGCGGAGGCAGCTGACTGACGTCGGCCGTCCTCACCACGGGGGGAGCCGCCTCCACCGAACGCGGGGTCCGCACCTGGGCGGGCCCCGCGTCGTCCTGTCCGGAGTCCCCGGACGGACGATCGCTCGAACGGCTGTCGGGCGGCTTCGGGCGCATCCGGGCAACATTCCATGCCTGTAGGACAACTTGCGTCCAGTGGGACGGGGTTCGCGCGTTGCCTCCGCAACTGCGCCGGAGGAAGGGCGATTTCGAGTGGCGGCCGGAATCGCGGGCTCCCGTCCGTCCCCGCTCCTGGGCGTGCGGCACGGCGCACCGGCGCACGCCTGCCCGGCACCGGCGCACGCCGTAGTTGAACAGTTGAGCTGTGGAGCCCTCTGAGGGATGGAAACCCTACGAACTTGGGTAAAAACGCTGTGGCGGTGCCACCGTTCATGATTCCCTCTAAGCCACCGACGCAGCCCTTCGGACGTCCTGCGGACACCTTCCTGAAACCGGCCGACCGGGCTGACCCGGGCCGACATCCCCCGGTGCGACCGGGGCGCAGCGGACCCCATCTCCCTCTCCTTGTGTGCTTGCGGAGCCGATCCATGCTCACGACCCTGAACACCTCCTACACCGACACGCGTGCGGCCGATCTCGCATGGGCCCTGGGGCGCGAGCCGCTTCCCGCACTGGCCGTGCTCGACCTCGAACTGGCGGACACCAAAGTGCAGTTGCGGCTCCTCGGCGCGTCCCACCAGGTCCTGCTGGAGGAGGAGCGGGGCATCTGCTCGGAGACGGTGGCGTGCATCGCGGGCAGCAGCACCCCGCTTCCGCTCGGTGTCGCCAAGCGCGTGGACGACTGGGAGTACGAGTTCGCGGCCCGGGTCGAGGTCCTCTCGCCCGGCTCCTTCGCGGGCCGCGCCCAGGAGTTGCTGGCCCTCGTCTCCGACCATCCGCACGGCCTCGCCGGCGTCTTCCCCGGCAGCCCGTACGCCTTCACGGCCCTGCTCGCCCAGCACCACGAAGGGCAGGTGCACTGGCGCACCTGGCACGCCTACCCGCAGGACGGGCAGTTGGTGGCGACCCGCACGAAGGTGGGGGTGCGCGTACCGGCGGGGGTCTTCGCCAAGTGACCGCGGCCGGGCAGCAGGCCTGCCGCTGGCCCGGCCCGCGGAACCGAACCCGCGGAACCGCCCTCACCGAACCGTCCTCACCGAACCGCACCCGCGAACCGCACGGGGCAAACCCGATCTCGTACCGATATCCGGCCCCTGTAAACCAGCACCACACGTGTGGGTGACGGACCGCAGTCGAGGCGTGACGTAACGTCGCAGCGTGATCGAGCCGCACGCGCCCGCCCCGCCCGGTTGCCCGCCGCCCTGGAGCGCTCCGGGCGACCCCACCGGCCCGGCGCGACTGCCCGTCCGGCCCGGCACCGGACGGTTCCTGGTCCTCGCGGGCGTGTTCGTCTGCGCGGCCTGCGGACTCGTGTACGAACTCGAACTCGTCGCCCTTGCCTCGTACTTGATGGGCGACTCCGTCACCCAGGCGTCCGTCGTGCTGTCCGTCATGGTCTTTGCGATGGGCATCGGCTCCCTCGGCGCGAAGCGGCTGCGCCCGCTCGCCGCGGCCGGCTTCGGCGCCGTCGAGGCCACCCTCGCGCTCGTCGGCGGGTGCAGCGCGATGGCCCTGTACGCGGTCTTCGCCTGGACCGGCGACTGGGGCGGGATGTGGGCCAACGGGTCGCGCTGCCTGCTGGTCGCCTTCTCCCTCGCCACCGGGCTGCTCATCGGCGCCGAAGTCCCGCTGCTGATGGAGCTGATCCAGCGCATCCGCCGCCAGGACGCGGGCGGCGCGGTGGCCGACCTGTCCGCCGCCGACTACGTCGGTGCCCTCGTCGGCGGCCTCGCCTTCCCCTTCCTCCTGCTGCCGTTCCTCGGGCAGTTGACCGGGGCCCTGCTCACCGGCGCGGTCAACGCGGTCGTCGGCGGCGCGCTGGTGCTCGGCCTGTTCCGCCGGGACCTGACCCGGCGCGCCCGGTGGCTGCTGCTGCTCGGCAACGCCCTCGTCCTCACGGTCCTCGCCACGGCCGCCGTCCTCGTCGACGACTTCGAACGGGCCGCGCGGCAGGCGGTCTACGGCAGCGACGTCCGCGTGGCGCTCCGGACCGGAGTGCAGGAGGTCGTCCTCACCGGTGGCACGCACGGGCGGCCCCTCGCCCTGTTCCTCGACGGCCGGCTGCGGGTCAGCGAACGTGACGAGCTGCGCTACCACGAGGCCCTCGTCCACCCCGCG
The DNA here is from genome assembly GCF_001611795.1 of Streptomyces qaidamensis. Taxonomy (NCBI): domain Bacteria; kingdom Bacillati; phylum Actinomycetota; class Actinomycetes; order Kitasatosporales; family Streptomycetaceae; genus Streptomyces; species Streptomyces qaidamensis. Next base: position 4,902,628 of record NZ_CP015098.1, read on the forward strand.
ATGAACGGGCCGCACGCACGCGTGCTGATCCTCGGCGGCGGGGACGGTCTCGCCGCCCGCGAGGTGCTGCGGCACCCGGGAGTCGAACGGGTGGACGTCGTCGAACTCGACGCCGAGGTGGTCCGGCTGGCCCGCACCGACCCGGCACTGTCCGCGCTCAACCAGCACGCGTTCGGCGACCCGCGGGTGCACGTGACGACCGAGGACGCCTTCGTCCGGCTGCGCGGCGCGACCCCGGCGGCCTACGACGTGGTCGTCTCGGACCTGCCGGATCCGCGCATCACGGCGAGCACGAAGCTGTACTCGCAGGAGTTCTATGGCCTGGCCCGGCGCGTACTCGCCCCCGGCGGCCGGCTCGTGGTGCACACCGGCCCGGTCGCGGCCGGCCCCCGGGTCCACTGGACCGTCGAGGCGACGCTGCGCGCGGCCGGCCTGCGCACCGCCCCGTACGGCACGGGCGGCCGCCACACGGCTTCCGCCGCCGGGCCCGACCGCACCCCCGCCGACCGTTCCCGGGCGCCCCGGGACTGGGGTTTCGTCCTGGCGGCCCGCACGGACCCGCGGCTGCGGCTCGACCCGGACGGGCCGCGGCCCAGTGTCCTGACGGAGGCGTCCCTCGCCGCGGGCGAGCGGGCGGCGCGCGGCACGCGGATCGCGGGGCTGCCGGCGTCGACGCTGGTGCACCCGCGGTACTGAGGGGCCCGAACCGCCGGGCGGGCCGGGAGGATACGCCTGGTGGGGGTGGACCGGGGGTGAATCCCTCAGGCGGGGGTGCGTTTCCGGCTGTGCTGGGTAGAGTCCGTCGACATGGAGCACGAGGTGTTCGTTCCGGTTCCGGCGGAGCGGCTGAGAGAGGTGCTGGACGACCCCGCGCGGGTCGCCCGGGCTGTTCCCGGGCTCCAGCAGGACGCCGGCGCCGAGCCCGTCGCCGGGCGGCTGAAGATCCGGGTCGGCAGCCACTCCGTCACCTACCGCGGTGCCGTGCGGGTCTCCCGGCGGGACGACGGCACCTACGCCGTCGAAGGCGAGGCGGAGGAGTCGCGCGGCAGCGGCTCGGTCGGGCTCACCCTGCGGATCGCCCTGCGCGAAGCGGAGGACGGCTGCACCGTCACGTACGACGGCACGGCGTCCGCCGACGGACGGATCAAGGAGTTTCCCGCGGAGGCGGTGGAGGGTGCCGTCACCCGGCTGCTGAACCGTTTCGCGGAACACCTGGCCACGGCGGCCACCCATGCCACGGACGACGCGAACGGCACGGACAGCAGGGACGACGCGAACGGTATGGACGACGCGAACGGTATGGACGACGCGAACGGCACGGACGACGCGAGCGGCACGGACGGTGAGCGTGCCGGAGCCGAAGCCGAAGCCGAAGCCGAAGCCGAAGCCGGAGCCGGAGCGGCAGCCGAAGCCGAGGAGCAGACCCCTGCCGACCCCGGTCTCACGGAAGAACCCCCGGACCCCGAGAAACCCCCCGCCCCCGAGCGCCCCTCCGCCTTCGGCTCCGGCCGCCCGGCCTCCTCCCACCGGCCCGCGGACGAGCAGGACGAGGAGGACGAGGGCGACGAGGAGGACATCGCCGAGGCGGCGCACGCCCGGCGGACCATGATCGGACGCAGCGCCGAGGAGGTCGACCACGCCCCGCCGCGCGGGCGGTACGCGCCGGTGCCCGCACCCCAGACCGTGTCGCCTCCCGCCCCGCTGCGCTGGGCCGCGCCCGCGGCGGCGCTCGCGGTGGCGTCGGCCATCGTGGCGGTCAGGGCCCTGCGCCGGCGCCGCTGAAACGCCCCGCTGCATGTGAGGCCATCTTGATCACCGCAGTAGGGTCGTCCCGTGAGTGACGAAGACATCACGCTGACCGCGGGTGACGCGGAGGTGACCGTGCAGCCGGGCAACGGCGGCCGGGTCGGAGGGCTGCGGATCGGCGGAGTGGAGCTGCTCCGGCAGGGGGAGCGCTTCGGGTGCTTCCCGATGGTGCCGTGGTGCGGCCGGATCCGGGACGGACGGTTCCTGGACGGCGCCGAGGTGCGGCAGATGCCGCTGAACGCCCCGCCGCACGCCATCCACGGCACCGTCCGCGACCACGCCTGGCGCACCGCCCGCACGAGCACGGACGAGGCGGTCCTCACGTACGAGCTCGTCGACCCCTGGCCCCACCCGGGCCGCGTCACCCAGATCGTCGCGCTCACCGAGGACGCGCTGACGCTGAGCATGTCCGTCGAGACGTACGAGTCGTCCTTCCCGGCGCAGATCGGCTGGCACCCCTGGTTCAACCGGAACCTCGGCGGCGAGGACGTGCAGCTCGACTTCGACCCCGCCTGGCAGGAGGAGCGCGGTGAGGACCACCTGCCCACCGGCAACCGGATCGACCCGAAGCCGGGCCCCTGGGACGACTGCTTCGGCATGCCCGGCGGCGTCGGGGCCACGCTCACCTGGCCCGGTCAGCTGGAGCTGAAGGTGACCAGCCGCGAGGAGTGGGTCGTCGTCTACGACGAGCAGCACGAAGCCGTGTGCGTGGAGCCGCAGACCGGGCCGCCCAACGGGCTCAACACCCTGCCGCACCTGGTCACGCCCCTGGAGCCGCTGGAGGCCTCGACGACCTGGACCTGGCGCCGCCTCTAAGCTGGGCGGCATGACGGACACTCGCGGCGCGCTGCTGCAGCAGATCAAGGACAAGGCCGTGGTGCACGGCAAGGTGACCCTGTCGTCGGGTCTGGAAGCCGACTACTACGTCGACCTGAGGCGCGTCACGCTCGACGGCGAGGCCGCGCCGCTGGTCGGGCAGGTGCTGCTCGACCTGACCGCCGAGCTGGACTTCGACGCGGTCGGCGGCCTCACCATGGGCGCCGACCCGGTCGCCGCCGCCATGCTGCACGCGGCCGCCGCGCGCGGGAAGCGCCTGGACGCGTTCGTCGTACGCAAGGCCGCCAAGGCGCACGGGCTGCAGCGGCGCGTCGAGGGCCCGGACATCGCGGGCCGCCGGGTGCTGGTCGTCGAGGACACCTCCACCACCGGCGGTTCCCCGCTCACCGCCGTCGAGGCCGTGCGCGAGGCCGGGGCCGAGGTCGTCGCCGTCGCGACCATCGTCGACCGGGCGACCGGCGCCGCGGAGAAGATCCAGGAGGGCGCCGGGGTGCCGTACCTCTTCGCCTTCTCCAAGGACGAGCTGGGCCTCGACTGACCGGGTACTGACCAGGGCGTGGACGGTGGCCTGGACCTTCCGGCCAAGTCTGGAAAGATGGGGCCGACGATGACGTCGCACCCCAAGGTCTAGGTCAGGGCCGTTAGACACAGCAGTACGTCAACCCGCAGATACAAGGAGCGGACGCATGCCCATCGCAACTCCCGAGGTCTACAACGAGATGCTGGACCGGGCGAAGGCAGGAAAGTTCGCCTACCCGGCCATCAACGTGACCTCCACCCAGACCCTGCACGCGGCCCTGCGCGGTTTCGCTGAGGCGGAGAGCGACGGCATCGTCCAGATCTCCACGGGTGGCGCCGAGTTCCTGGGCGGTCAGTACAGCAAGGACATGGTCACCGGCGCGGTCGCCCTGGCCGAGTTCGCGCACATCGTCGCCGAGAAGTACCCGGTGAACATCGCGCTGCACACCGACCACTGCCCCAAGGACAAGCTCGACGGGTACGTACGTCCGCTGCTGGCGCTGTCCCAGAAGCGCGTCGAGGCCGGTCTGAACCCGCTGTTCCAGTCGCACATGTGGGACGGCTCGGCCGAGACCCTCGCCGACAACCTCTCCATCGCGCAGGAGCTGCTGGAGCAGGCCCGCGCCGCGAAGATCATCCTTGAGGTGGAGATCACGCCGACCGGTGGCGAGGAGGACGGCGTCACCCACGAGATCAACGACTCCCTCTACACCACGGTCGACGACGCGATCCGCACCGCCGAGGCCCTGGGTCTGGGCGAGAAGGGCCGCTACCTGCTGGCCGCGTCCTTCGGCAACGTGCACGGCGTGTACAAGCCGGGCAACGTCGTCCTGCGTCCCGAGCTGCTGAAGGAGCTGAACGAGGGCGTCGCCGCCAAGTTCGCCAAGGGCTCCCCGTTCGACTTCGTCTTCCACGGCGGTTCCGGCTCCACGGAGCAGGAGATCCGCACCGCACTGGAGAACGGCGTCGTGAAGATGAACATCGACACGGACACCCAGTACGCGTTCACGCGCCCCGTCGCGGACCACATGTTCCGCAACTACGACGGCGTTCTGAAGGTCGACGGCGAGGTCGGCAACAAGAAGACGTACGACCCGCGCACCTGGGGCAAGCTGGCCGAGGCCTCCATGTCCGCGCGTGTCGTCGAGGCCTGCGGCAACCTGCGCTCGACCGGCACGAAGATCAAGTAGTCCCGGTTCCGCTCGCGTCGAGCCCGGCACCCCCTGGGGTGCCGGGCTCTTCCGTATGCTCCTATGCTCCCTGCATGCCCGATGTCCGGTTGGCCGCACCGCAGGGCAAGTGGGTTCTGCTCACCACCGTCCTCGGCTCCAGCATGGCGATGCTGGACTCGACCGTCGTCAATGTCGCCCTGCCGCGCATCGGCCGCGACCTCGACGCGGACCTGTCCGCGTTGCAGTGGACCGTCAACGCCTACATGGTCACGCTGGCCGGGCTGATCCTGCTGGGCGGGGCGCTCGGGGACCGCTTCGGGCGGCGGAAGGTGTTCGTCATCGGCGTGGTGTGGTTCGCGGTGGCGTCGCTGCTGTGCGGGATCGCGCCGAACGCGGACGTGCTGATCGCCGCGCGGGCCCTGCAAGGGGTCGGCGGCGCGCTCCTGACCCCTGGGTCGCTGGCGCTGATCCAGGCGTCCTTCCACCCCGACGACCGGGGGCGGGCGGTGGGCCTGTGGTCCGGCTTCGGCGGGATCGGGGCGGCGGTCGGGCCGTTCGTCGGCGGCTGGCTGGTGGACGGGCCGGGCTGGCGGTGGGTGTTCCTGCTGAACGTGCCGGTGGCCCTGGTCTGCGTGCCGGTCGCGCTGCGGCATGTCCCCGAGTCGGGTGGGGGCACCGCCCGCTCGAGCGAAGCCGAGAGTGGGGGACAGCGGGCGCACGGGCGGTTCGACGTGCTCGGGGCCGTGCTGGGGGCGCTGGCGCTCGCGCTCGTGACGTACGCCCTGATCGAGGCCGGCGGGGGCGGTGCGGTGGTGGCCGTCCCGGCGGTGGCCGGGCTGGCCGCGGCCGTCGCGTTCGTGCTCGTCGAGCGGCGCCGGCCGGAGCCGATGATGCCGCCGGACATCTTCGCGTCCCGGCAGTTCACGGCCGTCAACCTGATCACGCTGTGCGTGTACGCGGCGCTCGGCGGGTTCTTCTTCCTCGCCGTGCTCCAGCTCCAGGTGGTCGTGGGCTACTCGGCCCTCGCGGCCGGTACGGCGCTCCTGCCGACGACCGTGCTGATGCTGTTGCTGTCCGCGCGCTCCGGGGAGCTGGCCGACCGGATCGGGCCGCGGGTCCCGCTGACCGTGGGACCGCTGCTGTGCGCGGCCGGGATGCTGCTGATGCTGCGGGTGGGGCCGGGGGCGTCGTACCTGGCCGATGTGCTGCCGGCGCTGGTGGTGCTCGGGCTGGGCCTGGTCACGCTGGTGGCGCCGCTGACGGCGACCGTGCTGGGCTCGGTGAGCGTGGTGCGGGCCGGCCTGGCCAGCGGCATCAACAACGCGGCGGCCCGGGCGGCGGGCCTGATGGCGGTGGCGGCGCTGCCGCTGCTGGCGGGGATGGGGGAGGAGGCGTACCGGGAGCCGGCCGCCTTCGACACGGCGTTCGGCAAGGCGATGGGCTGGTGCGCGGGGGCGCTGGTGGTGGGGGCGGTGATCGCGTTTGCGGTGGTGCGCAGGCCGCCGCCGGACTGCAAGCGGCCGGAGTGCCTGCGGCACGGCGGGGTGACGGCGCCGCCGCTGGAGGGGGAGCCGGTGCGGAAGCGGTTGCGGTAGAGGCGGGGCGCTGATGCCGGTGCCGATGCTGCGGCTGAGCGGGACCGTTGCCCGCAGCCGGGTGGGATGGCGCAGACTTGGGGCATGTCCATTCACGAGAACCTTCTCGGGGGCCCGCCCCCGACCCATCTCCCCGACGACCCCGGGCCGCGGGAAATGCTCGCGTCGGGTGCCGCGCCCGCCGAGGTCGCCGGTGCTCACCCCACCTCCTCGCTCGCCTGGGCGCAGCTCGCCGACGAGGCGTTCGAGCGCGGCGCGGCCGTGGAGTCCTACGCGTACGCCCGCACGGGCTACCACCGCGGCCTGGACGCGCTGCGCCGCAGCGGCTGGAAGGGCCACGGCCCCGTGCCGTGGGAGCACGAGCCGAACCGCGGCTTCCTGCGCGCCCTGCACGCCCTCGCCCGGGCCGCCCAGGCGATCGGCGAGCAGGAGGAGTACGAGCGCTGCTCCCAGTTCCTGAAGGACTCCTCGCCGACGGCGGCGCAGGTCCTGGGCTGAGACACGGTCGGTGTACGCGAGGCCCGTCCGCGAAAGGCGGGCCTTGCGGTTTCGGGGGACGATTGCGGAAGATGCCCCTGGGGACCGGGGCCCCCGTGTCGGATTCGGCAGGGGCGGACCGCTACCCGGAGTTATACGCAGGAGACAGCGATGTCCCACGAGGCTCACGAGCCCGAGACCCCGCATCTCGACTTCCACGGCACGACGCCGTACGAGGACTACGTCAAGGCGGACGTACTCACCCACCTCCAGCACACCCTCTCCGACGACCCCGGAGAGATGGTCTTCCTGGTGACGACCCAGGTGATGGAGCTGTGGTTCACCGTCATCGTCCACGAGTGGGAGACCGCGGCAGGCGCGCTCCGGGGTGACGACATCCCCACCGCCACCGCCGCGCTCAAGAGGTCCGTCCGCGAACTGGAGGCGCTCAACCACTCCTGGAAGCCGCTCGCCCAGCTCACGCCGGCCCAGTTCAACTCGTACCGCAGCGCCCTCGGCGAGGGATCCGGCTTCCAGTCGGCGATGTACCGCCGCCTGGAGTTCCTGCTCGGCGACAAGTCCGCGTCGATGCTCGTCCCGCACCGGGGCGCACCGCGCGTGCACGCCGAGCTGGAGAAGGCACTGCACGAGCCGAGCCTGTACGACGAGGTCGTGCGGCTGCTGGCGCGGCGCGGGCACGACATCCCGGAGGCCGTGCTGCGGCGCGACGTCTCCAAGCGCTACGAGCCGTCGCCGGAGGTGGAGGCGGCCTGGACGGCCGTCTACTCGGGTGACGAGAGCGACGAGGTCGCCCGGCTGGGCGAGGCGCTGAGCGATGTCGCCGAGCTGGTGTGGCGCTGGCGCAACGACCACCTGGTCGCCACCCGCCGCGCGATGGGCGCCAAGACCGGCACGGGCGGCTCCGCCGGGGTGGCCTGGCTGGAGAAGCGCGCGCAGAAGCACGTGTTCCCCGAGCTGTGGACGGCGCGGTCCTATGTCTGAGCAGGCGGAACGCGCGCAGAAGCTGGACGCCGTCGACGAACTGGCCGGCAAGCGCGCAGAGTTCGTCGTCGACGACGTGGTCTACCTCGACGGCAACTCGCTCGGTGCCCTGCCCGCCGTCGTCCCCGCCCGGGTCGAGGACGTCGTACGCCGCCAGTGGGGCGAGCTGCGCATCCGGTCCTGGGAGGAGAGCGGCTGGTGGACGGCGCCCGAGCGGATCGGGGACCGGATCGCCCCGCTGGTCGGGGCGGCGCCCGGGCAGATCGTCGTGGGCGACTCCACAAGTATCAATGTTTTCAAGGCACTTGTCGGCGCGGTGCGGATGGCCGGGGAGGGCCGTGACGAGCTCCTCGTCGACGCGACGACCTTCCCCACCGACGGGTACATCGCCGAGTCCGCCGCCCGCATGACCGGCTGCACCCTGCGGCCCGTGGCACCCGCGGACGTCCCGGGCGCGCTGGGTGACCGCACCGCCGCCGTCCTCCTCAACCACGTCGACTACCGCACCGGCCGGCTGCACGACCTGCCCGGTCTGACGGCCGCCGTGCGCGCGGCGGGCGCGGTCGCCGTCTGGGACCTGTGCCACAGCGCGGGCGCCCTGCCGGTCGGGCTGGACGAGCACGGTGTGGACCTCGCGGTCGGCTGCACCTACAAGTACCTGAACGGCGGGCCCGGTTCACCGGCGTACCTGTATGTGCGCCGGGAGTTGCAGGACCGCTTCGACTCGCCGCTGCCGGGCTGGAACTCGCACGCCGAGCCGTTCGGGATGCGGAGCGACTTCGAGGCCGCCCCCGGCGCCCTGCGCGGCCGGGTCGGCACGCCCGACATCCTCTCCATGCTCGCCCTGGAGGCGGCTCTTGAGGTGTGGGACGGGGTGACGGTCGAGGCGGTGCGGGCCAAGTCCCTCGCGCTGACGGACTTCTTCCTGGAGTGCGTGGCGGCGTACGTGCCCGAGGGCCGGGTCGAGTGCGTGACGCCGGTGGCGCACGGGGAGCGGGGCAGCCAGATCGCCCTGCGCTGTTCCCCCGAGCTCTCCACTTCGTTCGAGCAGGGAAGTGCCCCCATCGCCGATGCCGTGATGAAGCGGCTGATCGAGCGGGGTGTGGTCGGTGACTTCCGGGCCCCGGACGTGCTGCGCTTCGGCTTCACACCGTTGTACGTCGGGTTCGCCGACGTGGAGCGGGCGGCGCGGGTGCTGGCGGAGACGCTGGCCTGAGCGGCGGCGGGGCCGGGACGCACCGGTGGTGTCCCGGCCCGCGGCCTCCGTCCCTTCTTCACCGAGCGTGACATCCGCATGTCCGCGCACGTCACGCGCCTGGTACCGTCCCGGCCAACGGCGCGGTCCTCAACCGGCCCGCCGCGTACGGTTCATCGCTGGCGTTCATCGCTGGAAGGTTGGAGCATGACGGACGACGTCGCAGCAGCACGGGCCGCTGCCGAGGAGAAGTCGGCCTTCTCCCACGCGCCCGTCGACCCCGACGCCACCGCGGCCTACGGCGACCACCCGGACCAGGTGATCGACTTCTTCGCACCGCGCCGGGCCGGTGGCCCCGGACCGGCCCCGGTCGTCGTCGTGCTGCACGGCGGCGCCTGGCGGGCGCCCTACGACCGGCGTCACATCAGCCCGTTCGCGGACTTCCTCGCCCGCCGCGGGTTCGCCGTGGCCAGCGTCGAGTACCGGCGCGGCGGCGACGGCGGCTCCCTCGCGGGCCGCTGGCCCGACACCTTCGACGACGTCGCGGCGGCGCTGGACGCCCTGCCCGCGCTGGTAAGGGAGTTGCTGCCGCAGGCCCACCCGCGCCGTACGGTCCTCACCGGTCACTCGGCGGGCGGGCACCTCGCGCTGTGGGGTGCCGCCCGGCACGTCCTGCCGGCGGACTCGCCCTGGCGCAGCGGCAGTCCGGTGACGCTGCGCGGCGTCGTCGCCCTCGCCCCGATCGCGGACCTGGCGATCGCCGACAAGCTGGACGTGTGCGGGGGCGCGGCGCGGCAACTCCTGGGCGGAGACGAGCACTTCGCCGAGCGGCAGCCGTACGCGGACCCGGCACTGCTGCTGCCCACGGGTATCGCCACCACCCTCGTGCAGGGCCGCGCGGACCTCGACGTGCCGCAGGCGGTCGCCGAGTCGTACGCGGAGGCGGCGGCGAAGGCCGGAGAGATGGTGGGGGTGACGCTGCTGGAGGACGTGGGCCACTTCCCGCTCATCGACCCGGCGGCCGACGCGTGCGCGGTGGTGGTGGAGGAGATCGCGCAGCTGGCCTGGTGAGGGGCAGCAGCCCTTGCAGCGCTGGCCGAGCTGTTCGACAGCGCTGGCCGAGCTGTTCGAGCTGTTCGAGCTGCCCTTAGGAGGGGCCCCTGGCCATACCCGTAGTACCTGAGAGCTACGCCGCAGGTGAGTCCCCCGGTGGGACGCGGACGAGGTGTCCCGCTCCGTAACTTCCCTTCCACGCAGACCCGATGGCCGGGTGCGCTGGAGGAGGACGACCATGGGGTCCGCACCGCAGTACCGCCGGCGCGGCGACAGGCGCCGCGCCGGCCGATGGCGCCGAGCCACGCTCGCCGCCCTCATCACCGGTGCGGTGGTCGTCCCCCTGTCCGGGGCCGTACGACCGCAGACCCCCGCACCGGCCCCCGCCCACCTCGCGGCCCTCAGCGCGTCGACGCTCGACGATGCGTACGCGGCCAACCGGGCCAACGCCGCCGAGGCGGCCCGTACGGCCGCCGTCCACCACGACCGCGACCGTGCCGCGACGGACCGTCGTCTGGCCGCCCCGGCCCGGCACCTCCTGCGGTTCGACGGCCGCGGCTCCGGCCGGGTGACGGAGGTCCTCGGCGACCTCGCCCGGGCCGACCGCGTCGCCGTCCTGGTCCCCGGGTCCGACACGAGCCTCGACACCTACGGCCGGTTCCACGCGGCGGCCGCCGCCCTGCACCGGCAGCTCGGCCGGCAGGCCCCGGCGGGCACGCGCACCGCGGTCGTGGCCTGGCTGGGCTACGAGACGCCGGGCACGGTCAGCACGACGGTCACGACGACCGGCAGGGCCGAGCAGGCGGTCCCGCAGCTGCGCGCGCTCGTCACTGACCTGCGTGCCATAACGGGCGCAGGACCGCGCATCTCGCTGCTGTGCCACTCGTACGGCTCGGTGGTCTGCGGCCGTGCCGCCGCCGGGCTCGCCGTCGACGACATCGCGCTTGTCGGCAGCCCGGGCACCGGTGCCGACACCGCCGCCGGTCTGCACACCCGCGCCCGCGTCTGGGCGGCCCGGGGCGGTGACGACTGGGTGGAGAACGTCCCGCACGTCGACGTGGACCTGTTCGGCACCACGGTCGGCTTCGGCACCGACCCCGTCTCCCCGGCCTTCGGCGCCCGGGTCTTCACGGCGGGCGACGGCGGCCACAGCGACTACTTCAGGCCCGGCTCGGCCTCCCTGACCAACCTGGCCCGGATCGTCCTGGGCGAGACCAAGGCGGTGACCCATGACTGACATCGGCGTACGCGCCCTGCGACAGGGAGTGCGCCGAGGCGCCGGCCGCATCGACGCGGCCACCCCGCCCGGCCGCGACCGGGCCGTGGACGCCCTGCGGGCCGCCGCCGTCCTCGGGGTCGTCCTCGGGCACTGGCTGGTCACGGCCCTGGTCTCCGACGGCCGCGTCCTGCGCACGGCGAGCCCGCTGCAGCACATGCCCTGGCTGACGCCCGTCTCCTGGATGCTGCAGACACTCGCCGTGTTCTTCCTGGTCGGAGGCCATGTCGCCACCCGCAGTCATGCCTCGGCCCGGGACCGGGGAATCCCGTACCACCAGTGGCTGACGGCCCGGCTGTCCCGGCTGTTCAAGCCGGTCGCCGCCGTCCTCACCCTGTGGACGGTCGCCGCCGTCGCGCTGCTGCTGTCGGGCACCGAGTACGGCACGGTACGCACGCTGGTGAAGCTGGCCCTGTCCCCCCTGTGGTTCCTCGTGGTGTTCGCGGGCCTGACGGCGGCGACCCCGCTGCTCACCCGGCTCAACCCGCTCTGGCCGCTGGCCGTCGTCCTGCACGTGGACCTGGTGCGCTTCGGCCTCGGCGGCCCCTCCTGGCTGGGCTGGGTGAACGTGGCGGCCGCCTGGACGGTGCCCTACACGCTGGGCGCGGCCTGGACCCGCGGCGAACTGGAACGCCGCCGTGCCGGCTGGGTCCTGCTGGGTGCCGGGGCGGCGGCGACCGCAGCGCTCGTGGCATGGGCGGGCTACCCGGCGTCCATGGTCGGCGTCCCGGGCGAAGGCGTGTCCAACCTGGATCCGCCGACGCTGGCCGTCGTCACGTTCGGCCTGGCCCAGTGCGGTCTCGCCCTGCTGCTGCGCGAGCGGCTGCGGCGGGCGATGCGCCGGCCCGTGGCGTGGGCGGCGGTGGCGCTGGCCAACCTCTCCGTGATGACCGTTTTCCTCTGGCACCAGACGGCCATGATGGCCACGACCGCCACCGGCCTGCTCGCGGGCAGGCTCGCGGGCCTGCACACTCCGCCCGCCGGTCTCGGCTGGGTCGGGTTCCGGCTGCTGTGGCTGCCCGTGTTCGCGCTGGCCCTCACGGCCTGCTGGGCCGCCTTCCGCTCCTTCGAGCGAGGCGGCGGCGGCCCGGGCCGCAGGCCGCGGGTGGTGCGGGCGCACCGTCCGTCCGACCGGGGCGCGGCGACGGAGGCGCGTCATGTCTAGGCTGGGGCGTGTGACGGACACGGGGGTGGGCCGCGCGCTGCGGGCGCGCGTCGAGGGCTGGCTGTTGCTGCTGCGCCAGGACCTGTGGACCGTCCGGGCGGACCCGCTGCCGCCCTCAACCTGGCTGCGCTGGCTGCCGCACGGCGTGCTGTGCATGGCCGCGTTCGGGATCATCCTGGGCGGCACGGGCGACATGAACGACAACGGCCACCTGGCCCCCGGTCTGGCACTCCTGATCGCGGTCGCGCAGGGCGGCGCCGTGGTGCTCGGCATGTGGCGGCCGGTGCCGGCGTGGTGGCTGGCGATGGGCGCCTTCGTCGTGGGCGCCGCCACGCTGCGCAGCCAGCTGGGTTTCGACCCGGAGACCTACACGTGGCCCTGGACCGCGGCCGGGATCATCGGCCTGCTGCTCGTGCTGCTGCTGCTCGCCCTGCGGGTGCCGACCCGGGCGGCAATAGCGGCACTGGCCGTCACGGCGCTGGTCACCATCGGCCTCGAGAGCCTGCTGACGGGGGTGGCGCGGAGACATTACGACTCCACGAGCACGGTCGCGGTCTTCCTGGCCACCGTCGTCGTGGTCCTCGGCACCGCCCTGCGCGGCCGACGCGAGGCCCGCGCGGAACTGGTCGAGCAGACCACGCTCACCGCCGAGGAGCGCACCCGGCGCACCCTGCTGGAGGAGCGCAGCCGCATCGCGCGAGAACTGCACGACGTGGTGGCCCACCACATGTCGGTCATCTCCATCCAGGCGCAGGTCGCCCCGCATCTCGTGGAGAACCCGCCCGACGAGCTCAGGGAGAACCTCGCGGGCATACGGCAGAACGCGCTGGAGGCCCTGACCGAACTGCGCCGCGTGCTGGGCGTGCTGCGCTCGGAGCACTCCGGGCCGGGGGAGCCGTTCGGTGAGGCGGGCGACGACACCACGCCGCACGCCCCGCAGCCCACGCTCGACCGCCTCGACGCGCTGGTGGAGAACACCCGGGCGGCCGGACGCGAGGTCGTCACCGACATTCAGGGCGAGCGGCGTCCGCTGCCGCCCGGCGTGGAGCTGTCGGCGTACCGGATCGTGCAGGAGGCGCTGAGCAACGCCCTGCGGCACGCGCCCGGCGCGCGGATCACGGTCCGTCTCACCTACGAGCCGGACGGCCTGGAGGTGGAGATCGTCAACGGCCGCCCGACCGGACCGCCACCGCCGTCGACGGGGGCGGGCCACGGGCTGCTCGGCATGCGGGAGCGGGTCGCGATGCTCGGGGGCACCATGACCGCGCACCTGTGGCACTGGGACGGCTTCAAGGTCACCGCCTTCCTCCCGGACACCCCGCCCGCGGACACCCCGGGCACCGACCACCCCACGGCCCGCAGGAAAGGGACCTCATGACGAGCGGCACCGGCAAACCCATCCGGGTTCTCATCGTCGACGACCAGGCGATGGTCCGGCAGGGCTTCACCGTGCTGCTCGGCATACAGCCCGACCTGGAGGTCGTCGGCGACGCGAAGAACGGTGAGGGCGGCATCGCCCTGGCCGCGGAGCTCGCCCCGGACGTCGTCCTGATGGACATCCGCATGCCCGGGATCGGCGGCATCGAGGCCACCCGGCACATCACCGCCGCGCACCCGGACATGCGGGTGCTGGTGCTCACCACCTTCGACCTGGACGAGTACGTGTACGACGCGCTGCGCGCCGGGGCCTCCGGGTTCCTGCTGAAGGACGCGTCGTCGGAGCAGCTCGCCGAGGCGGTCCGGGTGGTCGCGGCCGGGGAGGCGCTGCTCGCCCCGGTCATCACCCGCAAGCTGATCGCCGAGTTCTCCCGGCTCGACGGCAAGCCCCGTGCCCCGCTCAGGGAACGCGTCGGCGACCTGACCGAACGGGAGACGGAGGTGCTCGCGCTGATCGCGCAGGGCCTGTCGAACGCGGAGATCGCCCGGCACCTGTTCGTGGCCGAGCAGACGGTGAAGACCCACGTGGGCCGGATCCTGGTGAAGCTGGGCCTCAGGGACCGTACGCAGGCGGCGGTGTTCGCGTACGAATCGGGGCTGGTGCGTCCCTCGGGGTACTGAGGGGTGGCGCGGCGGGTCGCCGTAGTACCTGAGAGGGACCCTGTGGAACCCCTCTCACTGGGGACGACCGGGGCCCGGGACGCGCTTACCGTTCTGTACGTGACCGAGACGACTCACATGCAGACCACGCCACCGGGGCCCGGGGCCAAGCCGCGCAGCCCGGAGTACCGGGTGGCCGTGGACTCCTTGCACGGGCTGCGGCAGGACCTCTTCCGCGACGCGTTCGCCTACCGGCCGCTGCCGCGCAGGAGCGTGGAAGGGCGGCTCGTCCGGCGGCTGCCCGCCCGCCTGCGGGGGTACGCGACATGGACGCCGCACGCTCTGATAGCCCTGGCGGCCCTGATCACCCTGTTCCTCGCCAGCGTCGACACCGACGGCATGGTGCTCCTGGCCGTTCCGTTGACGGTGATACCCGTCCTGCTGACCATGATCCGGCCGGTCGGAGCGTTCTGGGCGTCCATGGCCTCCACCCCGGTGGTCGCCCTGCTCGTCGGCAACTGGAACAACTGGCCGTGGGCCGCCAGCAGCTTCGCCTGCCATCTGACCGTGCTGACGGTCGTGGCGATACGCACCCGGCCGCGCACGGCCGGGTGGATGTGGGCACTGACGGGGCTGTACGCCATAGTCGCGGACATGGGCATAGGCCCGACCTACGTCTACGGCACCAACTCCGGCCCCATGCTCGTCTTCTCGGCCATGATCCTGCTCTGCGTCACCGTCTGGCACATCCGTCGCAACGCCGAGCAGGAGGTCACCGCCCAGCAGACGGTCACCGCGCACGAGCGCTCCCGCCGCACCCTGCTGGAGGAGCGCACCACGATCGCCCGCGAGCTGCACGACGTGGTGGCCCACCACATGTCGGTGGTCGCCATCCAGGCGGAGGCCGCGCCCTACCGGGTGGAGAACCCGCCGCCGGAGCTGGAGAAGGCGTTCGCCACGATCCGGGAGAACGCGGTGGCGGCCCTGACCGAACTGCGCCGCGTGCTGGGCGTCGTCCGCGCCGAGGACTACGAGGCCCCGGACGCCCCGCAGCCCACCCTCGCCGACCTGGAGGGGCTGCTGGCCAACGTCCGGGAGGCCGGGCTGGGTGTCGAGAAGGTGGTGACCGGCGCGGTGCGGGAGCTGCCGCAGGGCGTGGAGCTGTCGGCGTACCGCATCGTGCAGGAGGCCCTCAGCAACACCCTGCGGCACGCACCGGGCGCGACGGCCCGCGTCGAGATCGGGTACGTTCTCGGAGGCCTGGGCCTGCGCGTCGTCAACGGCCCGCCGCCGAACCCGAGCCTGATCAAGCCCTCGCCCGGCGCCGGGCACGGCATCACGGGCATGCGGGAGCGGGTGTCGATGCTGAACGGCGAGATGACGGCGGGCGGCACGGACGATGGAGGGTACGAGGTGGCGGTGTTCCTGCCGGTCATCCTGCCGGACGAGGACGACGCATGACCATCCGGGTTCTGATCGCGGACGACCAGATGATGGTGCGCGAGGGTTTCTCGGTCCTGCTGAACGCGATGCCGGACATCGAGGTCGTCGGCGAGGCGGTGAACGGCCGGGAGGCCGTCACCAAGGTCCGCGAGCTCGCTCCGGACGTGGTGCTGATGGACATCCGCATGCCCGAGCTGAACGGCATCGAGGCGACCCGCGAGATCGTGGCCGCCGACGGTGCGGCGAAGGTGCTGGTGCTCACCACCTTCGACCTCGACGAGTACGTGTACCAGGCGCTGCGCGCGGGGGCCTCCGGCTTCCTCCTCAAGGACGCCTCGGCCCGCCAGCTGGCCGACGGGGTGAAGGTCGTGGCCTCCGGGGAGGCGCTCCTGGCCCCCTCGGTGACCAGGCGGCTGATCACCGAGTTCTCCAAGCTGTCCGAGAAGCCGCATCTCATGCCCTCCGCCCATGCGGCATACGGTGACCTCACCGACCGGGAGACGGAGGTGCTGGTCCTCATCGCGCAGGGACTGTCGAACTCGGAGATCGCGGGGCGGCTGGTCGTCGCCGAGTCCACGATCAAGACGCACGTCAGCCGGATCCTGGTGAAGCTGGGCCTCAGGGACCGGACCCAGGCGGCGGTGTTCGCGTACGAGGCGCGGCTGGTGACGCCGGGGTGACAGGTGGGCGCCGCCCCTGGTCAGAGTGGGGGCTGCCGGGCTAGCGTCCGTTCATGGCAGCTGTTTCCGACCTCGGGTTCGACCCGTGGGACCCGGCGTTCCTCACCGACCCGTACCCCGTCTACGCCGAGCTGCGTGCCCGGGGCCGCGTGCACTGGTTCGAGCCCACGAACCAGTGGCTCGTCCCGTACCACGCGGACGTCTCGGCACTGCTGCGTGACCGGCGCCTCGGCCGGACGTACCAGCACCGGTTCTCACACGAGGAGTTCGGCCGCGCGGCGCCCCCGCCGGAGCACGAGCCGTTCCACACGCTCAACGACCACGGGATGCTCGACCTGGAGCCGCCGGACCACACCCGGATCCGCCGTCTGGTGTCGAAGGCGTTCACGCCCCGCACGGTGGAGCGGCTGAAGCCGTACGTGCAGGGCCTGGCCGACGATCTGGTGTCCGCGCTGGTCGCGAAGGGCGGCGGCGACCTGCTGGCGGACGTCGCCGAACCCCTCCCCGTGGCGGTGATCGCCGAGATGCTCGGCATCCCGGAGTCCGACCGGGCCCCGCTGCGCCCCTGGTCGGCGGACATCTGCGGGATGTACGAGCTGAAGCCGTCCGAGGACACGGCGGCGAAGGCGGTCCGGGCGTCGGTCGAGTTCTCCGACTATCTGCGCGAGCTGATCGCGGCCCGCCGCAAGGAGCCCGGCGAGGACCTCATCTCGGGTCTCATCGCGGCCCACGACGAGGGTGACCGGCTCACCGAGCAGGAGATGATCTCGACCTGCGTCCTGCTGCTCAACGCCGGCCACGAGGCCACGGTGAACGCCACGGTCAACGGCTGGTACGCCCTGTTCCGCAACCCGTCCCAGCTGGAGGCGCTGCGCGCGGACCACACGCTCGTCCCCTCCGCGATCGAGGAGCTGATGCGCTACGACACCCCGCTGCAGCTGTTCGAACGCTGGGTCCTGGACGAGATCGAGATCGACGGCACGACGATCCCGCGCGGCGCGGAGATCGCCCTGCTTTTCGGCTCCGCCAACCACGACCCGGCGGTGTTCCGGAACCCGTCCGCCCTCGACCTCACCCGCGCGGACAACCCCCACATCTCCTTCAGCGCCGGCATCCACTACTGCATCGGCGCACCCCTGGCCCGTATCGAGCTGGCGGCGTCGATGGGGGCGTTGCTGGAGCGGGCCCCGACGCTGCGACTCGCCGCCGAGCCGGTGAGGAAGCCGAACTTCGTGATCAGGGGGCTGGAGGGCCTGGCGGTGGAGATCGGCTGACCAGCCGCGTACTGCTGGTCAGTCGACGTGCGGCGGGTCGGCGGGCGTGCTGGTCAGTCGACGTGCGGCGGGTCGGCGGGCATGCTGCTGCTCAGCCGCGTGCGGCGGGTCGGTGGGCGTACCGCTGGTCAGCCGCGTGCGGCGGGTCGGCGGGCGTGCTGCTGGTCGGTCGGCGTGCGGCGGGTCGGCGGGCGTGCTGCTGGTCAGCCGCGTGCGGCGGGTCAGGTCGTCATGTCCCGCCGCCGCAACCCCGCCAGCCCACCGGCCACCAGCATCACCGCCAAGCCGGTCAGGGTCAGCACCGGCCCCCACTCCACGGAGCCGCCCGGCAACTTCGGCAGGTGCCCGAACGGCGAGACGTCCAGCACCGCCCGCGGCACATCCAGCGCGGGCCCGACCCAGCCGATCAGCAGCACCGCCCCGGCGACACCCCAGGCCGCGAGGGCCGCCCGGGGCAGGACGCCGTGCAGCAGCACCGCCACCCCGCCGATCACCCACACCGCCGGGAGCTGCACCAGGCACGCCGCCAGGATCGGGCCGGTCTCCTTGCCGTAGCCGACGGCGAAGCCGAACCCGGCCAGCAGCATGATCCAGGCGGCACCGCCGAAGGCGATCACCAGGTGCCCGGTGGCCCAGCGCAGCCGCCCCACCGCGTTCGCCAGGACCGGTTCCGCCCGGCCGGAGGTCTCCTCGCCGTGCAGGCGCAGCACCGAGGAAACGATGTACAGCGCCGCGACCAGGCCCAGCATGCCGATCATGGACGCCAGGAACGCGTCCGTCAGGCCGGACTGCCCGCCCATCCGCTCGATGATCCGCCGGGCGTTGGCGTTGTCGCCGACCAGGTCGGCCGCGCCGTCGGTCATGCCGCCGTAGACGACCCCGGCGAGGAAGAAGCCGATGCTCCAGCCCAGCACACCGCCCCGCTGCAACCGCCAGGCCAGGGCGCTCGCGGTGCCCAACCTGCCGGACGCGGGGCCCGGCCGGGTCGGCAGGAAGCTCATGCCGAGGTCCCGGCGGCCGGCCAGGGCGTAGGCCACCGCTCCCTGGAGGACGACCGCCCCGGCGAGGAGCGCGAGCACCCACCAGCGTTCGCCGGCGTAGGGCCGCAGGTTCTCCAGCCAGCCCAGCGGCGAGAGCCAGGTCAGAACCGACGAGCCGTCGTCCGTGCCCGAGTCGCCCGCCGCGCGCAGGACGAACGCGCTCCCGAGCACCGCCGCCGTCAGGCCGCGTGCCAGCCGTGCGCTCTCGGTCAGCTGCGCGACGATCGCCGCCGCCGTGGCGAAGACCATCCCGACCCCGGCGATCCCGAGCCCCAGCGCCAGGGCCCCTGCCACGCCCTGTCCGGCCAGGCCCGCCGTCACCAGCAGCGCCAGCACCGCGTTCGCGACGGCCGCCGCCAGCAGGGCCGCCGTCAGCGAGGCCCGGCGGCCCACGGTCCCGGACGCGACCAGTTCGTGACGGCCGCTCTCCTCCTCGTCCCGGGTGTGCCGTACGACGACCAGCAGGCTCATCACGGCTGCCAGGGC
Source organism: Streptomyces qaidamensis (assembly GCF_001611795.1). Lineage (NCBI taxonomy): Bacteria > Bacillati > Actinomycetota > Actinomycetes > Kitasatosporales > Streptomycetaceae > Streptomyces > Streptomyces qaidamensis. Next base: position 4,921,685 of record NZ_CP015098.1, read on the forward strand.
ACCGGCGTAGATGCCGACGCGCCAGGCCGTGAGGGCGCCGAGCGAGTCGCCGAAGACCGGGCCGACCATCGCGCGCAGCGAGGAGTTGGTCTCCATCTGCCGGACCAGGTCGGCGCGTTCGGCCGGGGTGCCGTACAGGCCCTCCAGAGTGCCCGGCATGGACAGGACCATCATCGCGCCGACCGCGACCCAGACGGGGATCATCAGCCGGTCGCGGCGCAGGGCGAAGCGCAGCAGCGTGCCCGTACCGGCGAGTTGGCGTGTGCTGCCGTGCCGTACCGCGAAGGCCGTCATCGGCCCGCCGCCTCGTCCTGGTAGTGCCGCAGGAAGAGTTCCTCCAGCGTGGGCGGTGTCGACGTCAGCGACCGCACGCCCGACTCGCTCAGCGACCGCAGGACGCCGTCCAGCCGGTCGGTGTCGACCTGGAGCCGGACGCGGCGCCCCCGTACGTCGAGGTCGTGCACGCCGGGCAGCGCCGACAACCCGTTGGGCGGCCCGGCGAGTTCGGCGACGACGCTGGTGCGGGTCAGATGGCGCAGGTCGGCGAGCGAACCGCTCTCGACCGTGCGGCCGCCCCGGATGATGCTCACCCGGTCGCACAGCTCCTCGACCTCGCTGAGGATGTGGGAGGAGAGCAGGACCGTGCGGCCCCGGTCACGCTCCTCCTCGACGCAGCGCCGGAAGACCCCCTCCATCAGCGGGTCCAGGCCCGAGGTCGGTTCGTCCAGGATCAGCAGGTCGACGTCCGAGGCGAACGCGGCGACGAGGGCGACCTTCTGGCGGTTGCCCTTGGAGTAGGTGCGGCCCTTCTTGGTCGGGTCGAGTTCGAAGCGCTCGATCAGCTCCGCGCGGCGCATCGCGTCGAGCCCTCCGCGCAGCCGGCCGTAGAGGTCGATGACCTCGCCGCCGGAGAGGTTGCGCCACAGCGTCACGTCCCCGGGGACGTAGGCGATGCGGCGGTGCACCTCCACCGCGTCCGCCCAGGGGTCGCGGCCGAGCACCTGCGCGGCGCCCGAGTCGGCGCGCAGCAGACCGAGCAGGACCCGGATGGTGGTGGACTTCCCGGCGCCGTTGGGGCCGAGGAAGCCGTGGACCTCACCGGTGGCGACCTCCAGGTCGAGCCCGTCGAGAGCATGCGTCCGCCCGAAGGACTTGTGCAGTCCGGAGACGGTGATGGCCTTCGTCATGCTCCAGAACGTACGCTTCTTTCAGAAATTTGTGAAGTTAAAGAAACGTATGAACCGCGGATAGGGTGGGCCTCATGACGGAATCAGCCGGAACGAGCCGGGACGCGGAGGCCGTGTCGAGGTTCGTGGAGTCCTTCGCCGCGCAGCTCGTCGAGGCGGGGATGGCGCGGATGCCCGCCCGCGTCTTCGCCGCGCTGCTCTCCTCCGACGAGGGCTCGATGACCTCCACCGAGCTGGGGGAGCAACTGCGGATCAGCCCCGCGGCGGTGTCCGGGGCGGTGCGCTACCTGGCCCAGACGCACATGGTCTCGCGCGAGAGGGAGCCGGGATCGCGCCGGGAACGCTACCGGGTGCACGGCAACCAGTGGTACGAGGCGCTGACCAACCGCGAGGCCGTCATCAAGCGCTGGGAAGGCGCCCTGCGCGAGGGCGTCGCCAGCCTCGGCGCCGGCACCCCGGCCGGCCGCCGCATGGCCGAGACACTCGCCTTCTTCGAGTTCATCGAGACCGAGATCGTGGAGATGATGGAGCGCTGGCGCGTGCACCGGGAGAAGACGTTCGGACCGCAATGACCAGCGGAACGTCCGGGGCGACGGCTCACTGCCCCGCCGGCACCGTCAGCCCCCAAGCCCCCTCCCGCACCACCCACGTCCGGGTCCGCACCGGCCCCGACACCACCGTGTCCGCGCGGTAGCGGAAGTGCGCCCCGGACACCGTCACCGTCCGGCCCTCCGCCAGCAGCGGTGAGGCCTCCGCTCCCACCGACACGGGTCTGACCTCCACCGACGCGACGCCCGACGCGGCCGGTGACACCGACACCGCCTCCACCGGCTGGTTGAGGTCGACGAGGGTCTCCCCGTCCACCTCGACCCGCAGCCGGGACGGCCCCGGCCCGGGCCCGGCGGCCGGCCGGGAGGGCCGGCCGGCCGGAACCAGCGTCCGGACCAGGTACTGGCACGTCCGCAGCCACGGGCGGCCCGTCAGGTCGTCCGGGTCGGGCGCGGCCTCCGGCGAGGGCCGCAGCGGCGGTATCCGCAGCGCGCCGAGCACCACCCCGTCGCTGTCGTCCACCATCAGGTCCATGCGCCGCTCGACCCCGTCGAGCACCGCCCGCGCCGCCGCCACCGTCCCTGTCGGCACCCCCAGCGACCGGGCCAGGGACAGCGCACCCCCGACCGGGACCACCGACAGCGCGCATCCGGCCAGCTCACGGTGTCGGTGCAGCAGCGCCACCGCCCGGATCAGCGCCCGGTCGTCGCCCACCACCACCGGCCGCCGCGAGCCCCGCCGGGCCAGCGCCCGGGCGAACTCCTCCGGCCCGTCCGGCAGGCACAGCTTGACGCCGGCACCCGCTCCGAGCACGTCTTTCGCGATCCTGACGGACTCGCCGTCCGACCTGCGGGCGACCGGGTCGACCACCACCAACAGCTGCTCGGACGTCGCGGAAGTCGCCACCTCGGCCATGCCTCGCTTCCTCGGGTAGCATCTTTGTGCAAGAGCCCCTTGCGCTATTGCGCCAGGGGCTTCGTCTATTCCGGGGCATCCGGTCCGACGGTTGGCGGCCAACGGCGGTCGCGGTGCACGCGGCTGCGTATTCTCCGCGTTCGCCCTCGACCATGGACATGCCCCGCCCGGAAGGGGTGTACGCGCGTGCCCGCACTTGTGCTGCTCGGTGCTCAGTGGGGTGACGAAGGCAAGGGAAAGGCCACCGACCTTCTCGGTGGCTCCGTGGACTATGTAGTGCGCTACCAGGGCGGCAACAACGCCGGCCACACGGTGGTCGTCGGTGACCAGAAGTACGCACTGCACCTCCTCCCTTCCGGAATCCTGTCTCCCGGCTGTACGCCGGTCATCGGTAACGGTGTCGTCGTCGACCCGTCGGTCCTGCTCTCCGAGCTGAGCGGTCTGAACGAGCGTGGCGTCGACACGTCCAAGCTCCTCCTCAGCGGAAACGCGCACATCATCACCCCGTACAACGTGACGGTGGACAAGGTGACCGAGCGCTTCCTCGGCAAGCGGAAGATCGGCACGACCGGCCGCGGTATCGGCCCGACCTACGCCGACAAGATCAACCGCGTCGGGATCCGCGTGCAGGACCTGTACGACGAGTCGATCCTCACGCAGAAGGTCGAGGCGGCCCTCGACGCCAAGAACCAGATCCTCACCAAGCTCTACAACCGGCGCGCGATCGCCGTGGACCAGGTGGTCGAGGAGCTGCTGGCCTACGCCGACAAGCTCGCGCCGTACGTCGCCGACACCGTCCTGGTCCTCAACCAGGCGCTGGAGGAGGACAAGGTCGTCCTGTTCGAGGGCGGCCAGGGCACGCTGCTCGACATCGACCACGGCACGTACCCCTTCGTCACCTCGTCGAACCCGACCGCGGGCGGCGCCTGCACCGGTGCCGGCGTGGGCCCGACGAAGATCAGCCGGGTCATCGGCATCCTCAAGGCGTACACCACCCGCGTCGGCGCCGGCCCCTTCCCGACGGAGCTGTTCGACGAGGACGGCGAGGCGCTGCGGCGCATCGGCGGCGAGCGCGGTGTCACCACCGGCCGTGACCGCCGCTGCGGCTGGTTCGACGCGGTCATCGCCCGCTACGCGACCCGCGTGAACGGCCTGACCGACTTCTTCCTCACCAAGCTCGACGTCCTCACCGGCTGGGAGCAGATCCCGGTCTGTGTCGCCTACGAGATCGACGGCAAGCGCGTCGAGGAGCTGCCCTACTCGCAGACCGACTTCCACCACGCCAAGCCGGTCTACGAGATGCTCCCGGGGTGGAACGAGGACATCTCCAAGGCGAAGACCTTCGGTGACCTGCCGAAGAACGCCCAGGCGTACGTGAAGGCGCTGGAGGAGATGTCCGGCGCCCCGATCTCCGCGATCGGCGTGGGCCCGGGCCGGGACGAGACGATCGAGATCAACTCGTTCATCTGAGCCGCCCCTCGTTCGCAGGCCGCCCCCCCGTGCCCACGGGGGGGCGGCCTGCGTTCTCCGGAGGGAGAGTTGCCCGGAACGGGCATACGCTGAAGCCATACCCCCGCGTGCGTCGACCAGAAGAAGGTGACCACGATGCGCGTAATGCTCAAGGCGTCCATGGACACGGAGAAGGCCAACGAGGCCATCCGGAACGGCACCCTGGGGAAGATCATCCAGGAGTCGCTGGAACAGATCAGGCCCGAAGCGGCCTACTTCACCTCCGAGCACGGCAAGCGCACCGCTTTCCTGTTCTTCGACATGCAGGACAGCTCGCAGATGCCGGTGCTCAGCGAGCCCTTCTTCCTCCAGCTCAACGCGGAGGTCACCTACACGCCGGTGATGAACGTCGAGGACGTGCAGAAGGGCCTCTCCCAGCTGGGCCGCTGAGCCCGGCGTTCAGCTGAAGACGATCATCGACCCCTGGGCGAGGCTGCGGGTCACGGCCGCGTGCAGCCCGAGCCAGACGTGCCGCTCACGCGCGAACGGACTCGGGTCGTACGGGGCGGGGACGGCGGGCTCCTCCAGCTCCGTCGGTGCGAGCGGCGGCTGGGGAGCGGCCGGCGGGTTGGCCGGGTCGATACCGATACCCGGGGCGACCGTCTCCAGTTCCCGCAGCAGGGCGTGCGAGGAGCCCAGCGGGCCGCCGCCCGCGAGGAGATCGTCGTCGGCGAGCGGACTGGGGAAGTCGACGGGGACGTAGGCGCCTGCGTGGTCGTAGTGCCAGACCAGGTGCGACTGCTGGGCCGTCGACTCGAACATCTCCAGCAACTGCTCGTAGTCACCGCCGAGTTCGTCCACGGGTGTCACCGGAAGGCCGCACACCTGGAGCAGATAGGCGCGGCGCAGGAAGTGCAGCGCGTCGTAGTCGAAGCCCGCGACCGGGGCGACCTCGCCGGACAGGCCCGGCATGTACTGGTACACCGGCACCGGCGGCAGACCGGCCTCGGCGAGCACCTTGTTGTATTGCGCGAGTTCCTCGGCGAAGGGATTGTCCGGCGTGTGGCACAACACGTCCACGAGCGGTACCAGCCACAGGTCACAGGCCAAAGAAGGCTCCTCGCTCAGCGCGGTCGGGTAGCACGGTGGTCAAGAAGGGTAGCGGTGCGGCACGGTCACGGCTCCCGCCGTGCATGTCCCATACCCACAGGGGCAGCGGCGACGCGGGTCATCCGGAGGCGAGCCGCTCGATCAGGGTGAGCGAGTGCGCGTTGTACGCGGCGATGAGCGCCCGGGCGGACTCGTTGTCGCGGTCGATCAGGGCCTCCACCAGCTGCGTGTGACCGGCCCACAGCTCGCCGCGCAGGTCGGTGAGCCGGCGCAGGTGCTGCACCGCGCAGACCCAGGTCTGGACGCGCAGCCGGTGCAGGAAGTCGGCGAGGTAGGGGTTGCCGAAGCAGGCGCCGAGCTCGCGCCAGAAGCGCAGGTCGTAGCCGATGAGGACGGTGAGGTCACCGGCCGCGGCGGCCCGCTGCGCCTCCTCGCCGCGCCTGCGGACCCCGGCGACGACGGCGGCGGCCCGGGGATCATCGGGCCGCACCGCATGGGGCCGCCCCTCGTTCAGCGCGAGGAACATGCCCTCGATGACCAGCCCGCGGGCCTCGATCATGCCGCGGAAGTCGTCGACCGAGTACTCGCGGACCCGGAAGCCGCGGTGCTGGTCGGCTTCGAGGAGCCCCTGCGCGGACAGGTCGACGAGCGCCTCGCGCACCGGCGTCGCGGACACCCCGTACTGCTCGGCGATCTCCTTGACCGTGAACGCCTGACCCGGCTGGAGCCGCCCGGCCAGCACCTCGTCACGGAGCGCGTCGGCGATCTGCTGCCGCAGGGTGCTGCGCGTCACGGCGCCGTTGCCGGTGCTGGCGGGCATGGTCAGGGCGTCTCCCTCGTCGCGTTCGGGTGGCGTGCGCGTACAGGTATGTCTACGAGCACGCCACCTTACGCGTTCGAATGGGACGCGAGGATGTCGGTTACTGACGGGTTTACAGGTGTTTACCCGGCGTACTCGTCCGCCACCGACAGCGCCGCGTCCAGCGCGGCGAGCCCTTCCTTGAGCTCCGCCTCGCTGATGTTGCAGGGCGGCACGACATGTGTCCGGTTCATGTTCACGAAGGGCCACAGCCCGCCCTTCTTCGCGGCGGCGGCGAAGGCGGCCATGGGGGCGTTGGCCTCACCGGCCGCGTTGTACGGCACCAGCGGCTCCCGCGTCTCACGGTCGCGGACCAGCTCCAGCGCCCAGAACATGCCGGTGCCGCGCACCTCGCCGACGCTTCTGTGCCGCTCGGCGAGCGCCCGCAGCTCCGGCCCGACGACGTCGGCGCCCAGCCGGGCCGGGTTCTCGACGACGCCCTCCTCCGCCATGACGTTGATCGTCGCGACGGCGGCCGCGCAGGCCAGCGGGTGCCCGGAGTACGTCAGACCGCCGGGGTAGGGGCGCTTCCCGAACGTCTCGGCGATGGCACCGGAGATCGCGACCCCGCCCAGCGGCACGTACCCGCTGTTCACGCCCTTCGCGAAGGTCAGCAGGTCGGGCGTGACGTCGAACAGGTCCGCGGCGAACCACTCACCGGTCCGCCCGAACCCGGCCATGACCTCGTCCAGGACGAAGACGATCCCGTGCTTGTCGCAGATCTCCCGCACACCGGCGAGGTAGCCGGGCGGCGGGACCATGATCCCGGCCGTGCCCGGGATCGTCTCCAGGATGATCGCCGCGACGGTCGAGGGCCCCTCGAAGGCGATCGTCGTCTCCAGGTGCTCCAGCGCCCGCGCGCACTCCTGCTCCTCGGTCTCGGCGTAGAAGCGGGAGCGGTAGGGGTAGGGCGCCCAGAAGCGCACGACCCCGGCCGTGCCGCTGTCGGAGGCCCAGCGGCGCGGGTCGCCGGTGATGTTCACGGCCTGCTGGGTGCCGCCGTGGTACGAGCGGTACGCCGAGAGCACCTTCGGGCGGCCCGTGTGCAGACGGGCCATCCGGATGGCGTGCTCGACGGCGTCGGCTCCGCCGTTGGTGAAGAAGATCTTGTCCAGGTCGCCCGGGGTCCGCTCGGCGATCAGCCGGGCCGCCTCCGACCGGGCCTCGACGGCGAAGGCGGGCGCGAAGGTCGTCATCTTCGCGGCCTGCTCCTGGATCGCGGCGACGACCTTGGGGTGCTGGTAGCCGATGTTCGTGTAGACGAGCCCGCTGGAGAAGTCGAGGTAGCGCCGGCCGTCGTAGTCCCAGAAGTACGACCCCTCGGCACCGGCGACGGCGAGCGGGTCGATGAGCTCCTGAGCGGACCAGGAGTGGAACACGTGGTCACGGTCGGCGGCCTTGACGGCGGCACCGGCTTCGGGGTTCGGCTGAGGGGTCATGCGGGCGAGCGTAGGTGCGGGGGAGACGGCGGTGAAAGCGGCGGCCTGTCGGGCGTCGGACGCCTTCCACCGACAGGTTGTCCAGACGCGACCCCAACACATTGACAGCCTTCTGTCGTAGTGACAGGATGCTGTCATAGCAGTGCAGGACCGAGGAGGAGTCATGAACGCCACCACCGGCCGCCCCGGCAAGCCCGTCCATCTCGCCGTCTACGACACCCTCGCCGACTGGGAGACCGGCCACGCCACCGCCCAGCTCGCCCGCGCGGGCCGGGAGATCCGGACCGTCGGCCCCGCCACCGCCCCGGTGCGGAGCGTCGGCGGCCTGCGCATCCTGCCCGACCTGGCCCTGGACGCCCTGCGGCCCGAGGACAGCGCGCTGCTGATCCTCCCGGGCGCCGACCTCTGGGACACATCCGGCGACCTGGCCCCCTTCGCCCGCACGGCCCGGACGTTCCTGGACGCGGGCGTCCCGGTCGCCGCGATCTGCGGAGCCACCGCCGGACTCGCCCGGGAGGGCCTGCTCGACGACCGCGACCACACCAGCGCGGTCTCCTTCTACCTGGCCGCGACCGGCTACGCGGGCGGCGGACGCTACGTCGAGGCCGACGCCGTCACCGACGGCGCCCTGGTCACCGCCGGCCCGACCGAGCCCGTCGCCTTCGCCCGCGAGATCCTCCGGCTGCTCGGGGTCTACGAGGGGGAGGTGCTGGACGCCTGGTACCGGCTGTTCCACGACTCCGACGCGGCGGCGTACGCGGTGCTGGAGAAGGCCGGCGCGCTGTGAGCCGCGAGCGTCAGGACCTCCTCAGCCGCAGCGCCCTCGGGGTGTTCCGGCTCAACGGCCAGTTCCTCGCCGTCGCGGAGGAACTGGCCCGGCCCGCCGGGCTCACCGCCGCCTGGTGGCAGGTGCTCGGCGCGGTCCTCGGGGAGCCGCTGCCCGTCTCCGGCATCGCCCGCGCCATGGGCATCACCCGGCAGAGCGTGCAGCGCATCGCCGACCTGCTGGTGGAGCGGGGACTCGCGGAGTACCGGCCGAACCCGGCGCACCGCCGCGCCAAGCTCCTCGCGCCGACCGCGCAGGGGCGGGCGGCGATCGCCCGGATCGACCCCGGGCACGCGGCGTTCGCGGACCGGCTGGCGGAGGAGTTCGGGGAGACGGAGCTGGCGGAGGCGGCCCGCGTCCTCGAACGGCTGTCGAAGGTGCTCGAACAGGCTGGTCCGCCTGTTACCGAACCGTAGACGTCGCCCGGTCCACCCCGCCCCGGCCCCGCACTATTCTCGGTCCGTTGCTCGCGTGTGGGGGGAAGGCGGCTGAGCGATGGAGAACCTGGGGTCCGGGGATCCGCAGCAGATCGGTGCGTACCGGCTGCTGGCGCGGCTCGGTGCGGGGGGCATGGGGCACGTCTATCTGGCCTGCTCCGAGCGGGGCCGCACGGTCGCCGTGAAGCTGGTCCGTGAGGAACTCGCCGCGCAGGAGGAGTTCCGGGAGCGGTTCCGGCAGGAGGTGCAGGCCGCGCGGCGGGTCGGGGGGTACTGGACGGCGCCGGTTCTGGACGCCGACACCGAGGCCGCCGTGCCGTGGGTCGCGACCGGGTACGTCGCCGGGCCGAGCCTGCAGCAGGTCGTCGGGCACGACCACGGCGCCCTGCCCGAGCGGACGGTCCGCATCCTCGCGGCCGGGCTCGCGCACGCGCTCAAGGACGTCCATGCCGCCGGCATCGTCCACCGCGACCTCAAGCCGTCCAACGTGCTCGTCACCATCGACGGCCCGCGCGTCATCGACTTCGGTATCGCCCGCGCCCTGGAAACCGTGACGGACGGCGGGCTCACCCGTACCGGCGCGCTCGTCGGATCGCCCGGCTTCATGGCGCCCGAGCAGGTGCGGGGCGACCGCATCACCCCGGCGTGCGACGTCTTCTGCCTCGGCTCGGTCCTCGCCTACGCCGCGACCGGCGCCCTGCCCTTCGGCACCGCCAACAGTGGCGTGCACGCCCTGATGTTCCGCATCGCCCAGGAGGAACCGGACCTGGACGGCGTCCCCGAGGGCATCGCCGACCTCGTCCGGGACTGCCTGCGCAAGGACCCCGCCGCCCGGCCCTCCCTCGACCGCGTCCTCGAACGCACGGGCGCGGACGACACCGTCGCGGACGGCCGCGCCCTCGATCCGTGGCTGCCGAGCGCGCTGGTCGCGCAACTGGGGCGGCACGCGGTGCGGCTGCTGGAGACGGAGGATCCGCAGGGAGCCGGCTCCGCCGAGGGAGCTGACCCTCCCGGGCCGCCCGCCGGTCAGCGCGATTCCGCCCCCGGCGAGAACCCCGGCCCCGGCCCCGGCCCCACCCCCGAACACGCGTCCGCCGCCGACGAGTCGTCACCGCGCCCCGCGCTGCCCCCGGCCCCCGCGGCGGCTCCCGCCGCGACCCCCGGCCCGCCCCCGCCTGGCCTGCCCGGCGAGGGCGGGCCGGTCAACCACCTGCCCACCATGGTGGCGGGTCAGAGCCCGCCCCCGGCGCCGCGGCAACTCCCGGCCGCCGGTGCCGCGCCCCACCCGCAGATGCAGACACCCCCCCCCCCCTACCCCCCGTACGGCCACCCCCAGCAGCACCCCCAGCCCCACCCCGCCTACGGCGGCCTCGGCTCCACCCCGCCCTACGGCCCGCCGCCCTACGGCACGACCCCGCCGTACGGCCCTCCGCAGCCGCAGCGGGGAAGAGACGGCCGTTCCACCGCGCTGCTCATCGTGATCGCCCTGGTCGTCGCGCTCGCCGCGGGCGGGTCGGTGTACGCGCTGATGCAGGGCGGCGACGACGACCGGGCCGACGACCGCCCCGGCCCCACACAGAGCACGGGCACCTCCCCGACCGCTCCCGGCCCGTCCCCGACGACCTCGCAGCAGGACACCGCCCCCTCCCCGGCGGACGGCACGATTGCGACCGGGTACCTCGGCACCTGGACCACGACCATCGACAACGCCGACGGCGAGCACAGCCGTTCGCTCACCCTCCAGCAGGGCGAACCGGGCGACACGGTCCTGTCCCTCGTGGCCGACGGCCCGACCAAGGGCGGCGGCACCTACCACTGCGTGTTCGAGGGCCGGTTGACCGCGGAACCCGGCACCGACGGCGCGCTGAGCATCGGCCCGTCCACCGTGAAGGTCGGACAGCCCCGCACCGCCTGCACCCCGGGCGCGGCCACCGAGGTGACCCTTCTGCCGGACGGCACGCTGGAGCGTGTGAACACGAGCAGCGGGGAGCGACTGACGTACACGAGGCAGTGACCAACTCCGGGCAACGGGCGAGTCGTTGAACGTCGGGCGAATTCCGGCCGACGAAAACCGGATAGGCGCCCGTACAGCCGTACGGTGACCGGACGATCGAAATCGTCCGGGCGGCGGCGGGGGCACCCACGGTGGAGTGGTTGAGCGCGGAGAACCTCGTGGCCGTGGCCACGGCCCTCCTCGGCATCATCGCCTCGGGCGTGATGGTCTGGTACGAACGCCGGGTACCGCGCCGCAAACGCGTCGGCTACCGGGTGCAGATGGACAACCCCATCGGTGACGACGTGCGTTCGGGCCGCGCCAACCGCCGTCTCGGCCTGTTCGACGAGGCTCCCGGCATGTCCGACGCGACCCTGGTCCTGCTGCGCATCGAGAACGACGGCTCGCAGGGGATCGACCGCGACGACTACACCGGCCCCGAAACGCACGGTCTGACCGCGGTGTTCGCGGGCCGTACCGTCCGCGGTGTCTCGGTCACCCAGCCGTCGGACACCGACCACCTCATGGACCACTTCACGGCCGGCCGCGGCTTCGCCTACGACGGGAACACCCTGCGCATCCCGCGCGTGCCGCTCAACCGCGGCGACCATTTCAAGCTGCTCGTCCTCCTCTCCGGCGGTGACGTCGGGGACGAGATCCGGCTGGTCGGCGGACTGCGCGACGGCGAGGTTCACCCCAACCGCAGCGCCACTCCGGACGAGAAGCCGCCCTTGTTCAGCCGGGCCGCGCGGCTGATCACCATCGCGCTCACGGCGAGCGTGGTCACCCTGGCGGCGATCGTCGTCGCCCAGGACGACACTCCGCCCCCGATCGGCTGCGCGAGCGGCACCCTCACCCTCACCGGCTCCACGGCGTTCGCCCCCGTCCTGCGCGAGGTGGCCGAGAAGTACGAGCGGGACTGCGGCGGCGACCCCGTCATCGACGTGGACGCCCACGGTTCCACGGCCGGGATCCGCGAGCTCACGGCCGCCGGTGACCGGGCGAGACGGGACTCCGCGGGCTCCCCGCCGGTCGTGGCCCTCTCGGACGGCCCCAAGCCGGCCGGCCTGCCCGACCTGCGCGAGAACCGGGTGGCGGTGTCCGTCTTCGCGCTCGTGGTCAACGACGACGTGAAGCTGACGAACCTGTCCACCGAGGACGTCCGGCGCCTGTACCGGGGCGAGATCCGCAACTGGCGGCAGCTCGGCGGCTCCGACCTGCCGGTGCGTCTCGTCAGCCGGGACGCCAACTCCGGGACGAGACAGGTCTTCCAGCGCCGGGTGCTGGGCCGGGGCGAGATCGCCAACTCCTCCGTCGACTGCGTCCACAAGGACGACCCCACGGCGACCGTCCTGCGCTGCGAACTCGACTCGACCGAGCAGGTCCTGGCGACCGTCGCCGGCCTCCCCGGCGCCGTCGGCTACAGCGAACTGAACCTCGCCGCCCGAGCCAAGGGCCTGCACGCGCTGCGCCTGGACGGCGACCCGCCGTCCGTCGACGCCATCGAGCACGGCACGAGCGCCTACCCCTACCGCGAGATCGAGTACGCCTACACCTACGGCCGCCCCCCGGCCGACTCCCTCGCCTCCAGCTTCCTCACGTACCTGGCCCGCGGCAACGGCCAGGACGTCATCCGCACCCACGGCCACGTGCCGTGCTGGACCCCGGAAGGGCTCACCCTGTGTGCGTCCTAGCCGCGGGCAGGAGGCCCGCTGAGGGCCCGAGGCTCACCGCGGCTCCGGCGGGCGCTGGCGCGGCATGTTCGGCCGGGTCCCGCCGTGCGGCGGCACCGGGAACCGGCCGTTCAGCCCTGTCTCGGGCCCGCGGCCAGGTCCCGGGAACACGATCGTCTGCAGCCCCACCGGCGCGGCACACCCCGACCGGAACTCGCCCATCCAGTCGGCGGTCTCCACCCGTACCAGCTCCGTCATGTCCTCGGAGAACCTCCGCAGCACCCCGAGGCACCGCTCGGCGGCCTCGCCCGCCGTGCCCTCCGCCGGGCCGAGCACCTCCCGCACGCTCTCCGCCGCCCAGTCGAACTGCAGCGCCTGGAGCCGCCGCTGCACGGCCTGCGCGGTGGCCACGTCCCGCATCCACCCGGACGTCACCCCGAAGTAGCGGTCGACGGCCACGCAGGCCGCCCCCACCAGCAGCGCCAGACACCCCCAGGGCGCGATCCCGCCCGCGACCCCGGTCAGATCCAGCAGGGGCAGCGCCACCCCGGTGACCGCCCCGGCAGCGGTCCCGCAGCGCAGCACCCGCGCGCACCGCCGCTTCCACACCCGGTCCGTGAGGTACCAGGCCGCCGTCCGCAGCGCCCCGCGCTCCACCCACCGGTACAGCTCGTCCAGCCGGACCGCCGGCTCGCCCCAGTCCCCGAGCGGGAAGACCCGCCCCGTCAGATCGCCCGGCCGCAGCCCGGCCGCCGCCTGCTCGCCCCACCCGTCCTGAGGCGGCCCCTCGGGCTGCATCTCCGGCTGACCCACCCGGCACTCCTCACTGACCACGAATGACCACGTACGGTTCACTCACCGATCACGCTGCGCGATGGACGAAACCCGCATCCGGAACGCGCCCGACCCTTCCTACCTCCCAATGGGTGGCGAAGGCGTAGCTTTCGCCTCTTTTCCGCCCGGAAGTATTCCTTGATCGGGTATAGGGCGCGAGGGGGACTCACTCGAAAGAGTGCTGGGGCGACGGCAGCCCCGACCACGTAGGCTCGTGCCGAACGGGAAAACCCGTACCGAGCAAGGAGCTGATCGTGATCCCCGGTGGTGGCCAGCCCAATATGCAGCAGCTGCTCCAGCAGGCCCAGAAGATGCAACAGGACCTGGCACAGGCGCAGGAGGAACTGGCGCAGACGGAGGTCGACGGGCAGGCGGGCGGCGGTCTGGTGACGGCCACCGTCACCGGCGCCGGCGAACTGCGCGCCCTGAAGATCGACCCGAAGGCGGTGGACCCGGAGGCCGCATCGATCGAAGAGACGGCCGAGACCCTCGCCGACCTGGTCGTGGCGGCCGTCCAGGCGGCCAACGAGAACGCGCAGACGCTCCAGCAGCAGAAGCTGGGCCCGCTCGCACAGGGCCTGGGCGGCGGCGGCATTCCCGGCCTGCCGTTCTGACCAGGCTCACCGCCTTCCTCGGACAGGCGGCAGACAACTACGGTACGTACGGGACGGTGCGTACCGACCCCGAAGACCCAGGAAGGGCAGTCCGTTGTACGAAGGCGTGGTCCAGGACCTGATCGACGAGCTGGGGCGGCTGCCCGGCGTCGGTCCGAAGAGCGCCCAGCGGATCGCCTTCCACATCCTCCAGGCGGAGCCGACGGACGTACGGCGCCTCGCGCACGCCCTGATGGAGGTCAAGGCGAAGGTCCGCTTCTGCGCGACCTGCGGCAACGTCGCGCAGGAGGAACTGTGCAACATCTGCCGCGACACCCGCCGCGACCCGGCCGTCATCTGCGTGGTCGAGGAGCCGAAGGACGTCGTGGCGATCGAGCGCACGCGTGAGTTCCGGGGCCGCTACCACGTCCTGGGCGGCGCGATCAGCCCGATCGACGGAGTGGGCCCCGACGACCTGCGCATCAGGGAGCTCCTGGCCCGCCTGGCGGACGGGACGGTCACCGAGCTGATCCTGGCCACGGACCCGAACCTGGAGGGCGAGGCGACAGCGACGTACCTCGCCCGCATGATCAAGCCCATGGGCCTGAAGGTCACCCGCCTGGCCAGCGGCCTCCCGGTGGGTGGGGACCTGGAATACGCGGACGAGGTCACCCTCGGACGCGCCTTCGAGGGGAGACGACTCCTAGATGTCTGACGCCACGCTGCACGCGACCGACCAGAACCCGGACGACTTCGCGGTCCAGATCGCGGACCAGATCGAGAGCTTCCTGGTCGCCGTCACGGAGGTCGCGAAGGGCGACGAGCCGGAATCGGCCGTGCCCTTCCTCCTCCTGGAGGTCTCCCAACTCCTCCTGGCCGGCGGCCGGCTCGGCGCGCACGAGGACATCGTGCCCGACGAGCGCTACGAACCCGACTCGGGCCCCGAGCCGGACGTCGACGAGCTCCGCGAGAACCTGGCCCGCCTGCTGGACCCGATCGACGTCTACTCCGAGGTCTTCGACCCCTACGAGCCCCGCAAGGCGCCGGTCCCGGCCCGCATCTCCGACGACCTCACGGACGTCATCACGGACCTGCGCCACGGCATGGCCCACTACCGGGCCGGCCGCACCTCGGAGGCCCTGTGGTGGTGGCAGTTCTCCTACTTCTCCAACTGGGGCTCCACCGCCTCGGCGAGCCTGCGGGCCCTCCAGTCGGTCCTCGCCCACGTCCGCCTCAACCAGCCCCTCGCCGAACTCGACGGCCTGGACACGGACCAGGGCATGGGCGACGACACGCTGGAGATCGAGGCGGGCCGCGTGATGACCGAGGAGATCGCGGAGCCCCTGGGGCTGCGTCCGGCGAAGTAGCCGGTCAGAGCCGAACGGCCGTGCCGGTGACGCCGATTCCGCTGTCCGGGTCCTCCGGTACCGTCACCGTGATCGTGCTCGGGCGGCCCATGTCCGTCCCCTGGTGGATCGTCAGGGTGGCCGGTACCGGGGCGAGTCCGAGTTCCCTGAGGTAGCCGCCGAACGCGGCCGCAGCCGCTCCGGTCGCCGGGTCCTCGGTCACGCCGCCGGGCGGGAACGGGTTGCGGGCGTGGAAGACGGTGGGGGACTCGCGCCAGACGAGGTCGATCGTGGTCCAGTCCCTGCGGGCCATGAGGGCGGTGAGCGCGGGCATGTCGTAGTCCAGGTCCGCCAGCCGGTCCCGGGTCGCGGCGGCGATCACCGGGTGCCAGGCGCCGGCGAAGGCCACCCGGGGCGGCAGGGCCGGGTCCAGATCCCCGGCCGACCAGCCGAGGATCGCCAGCAGTTCGGCGAAGTCGGCCTCGTCGAGGGGGACCGTGCGCGGGGCGACGCTCACCAGGGTGGCCACGACGGTGCCGTCCGCCGCCCGGTCCGTGGCGACGGTGACCAGGCCCGCCGCGGTGCGCAGCAGCAGTCGCCCGGTGCCGTGGCGCTCCGCGTGGGCGACGGCGGTGGCGATCGTGGCGTGGCCGCAGAACGGCACCTCGGCGAGCGGGCTGAAGTACCGGACGTTCAGGGAGCCGTCGCACGCGTCCCGTACGAACGCGGTCTCGGAATAGCCCACTTCGGCCGCCGTCGCCAGCATCGCCGCGTCGTCGGCACCGCTCGCGTCGAGTACCACCCCGGCGGGGTTGCCGCCCTGGGGATCGGTGCTGAACGCCACGTAGCGCAATATCTCCATGCCCAGACGGTAGCGCCCGGCCCCCGGTGGTGCAGCGTGATTTGGCGGCTCCTTGTACGGGCCCTGGACGCGCGCTGTACGGCCGCTAACCGGTGAAACGCGAGGCTGGAGTCACTTCCACCGCAGAGAACGCGGAGGCAAGCCGACTCCCCTCGATCCCACGGAGCTGTCATGAACCGTCGCCCCGCCCGCCGGCGCACAGCCGTAGCCGCCACCGCAGTCCTGGCCGCCGGCACCTTCGCCCTCGGGGCCGGAGTCGCCGGAGCCGACGCCGGGAGCAAGGGCGGCAAGCACGCCAAGCCGGTGACCAGGACGCAGGTGCTCGGGCTGTTCGACCAGTGGAACGCCGCGCTGCGCACCGGTGACCCGAACAAGGTCGCCGACCTGTACGCCAAGGACGCGGTCCTGCTGCCGACGGTCTCCAACCAGGTCCGCACGGACAGAGCCGGGATCGTCGACTACTTCGAGCACTTCCTGCAGAACAAGCCGAAGGGCACGAAGACCGAGTCCGTCGTCAACGTCCTCGACCGCGACACCGTCGTCGACACCGGTGTGTACGAGTTCGAGCTCACCGACCACGACACGGGCGCGAAGAGCACCGTCAAGGCCCGCTACACCTACGCCTACGAGAAGCAGCCGAACGGGAAGTGGCTGATCGTGAACCACCACTCCTCGAAGATGCCGCAGGGCTGAGCGGGGTCAGCCGCCGCCCCGGTGGGACGCCCGTAGCGTGATCGTCACGCACAGGCCGCCACCCGGAGCGTCCGTCAGCGCCACGGTCCCGCCGTCGTCCGTCGCCAGTTGCCTGACGACGGCGAGACCGAGGCCGGAGCCGGACTTCCCGGTCAGGCCCTGGCCTCGCCAGAAACGGTCGAAGGCACGGGACTTCTCGGCATCCGACATGCCGGGCCCCTCGTCCAGGACCGACACCTCCACCACATCGCCCCGGTGCTCCACCCGCACGGTGATCGTCCCGCCGTCGGGCGAGACCTCCAGGGCGTTCGAGAGCACGTTGTCCAGCATCTGGTCCAGATGACCGGAGCTGGCCAGCACAGACGGCCGGCCGTCGGTACTCCCCCTGAGCGCGATGGTGACTCCGCGCTCGTCGGCGGCCGGCCTCCACACGGCGAGCCGCTCCCGCACGATGTCCATCAGCGGGAGCGGCTCGGCCGCCGTCACCTTCGCCTCGGCCCGGGCCAGCACCAGCAGCCCGCTGACCAGCCGGCTCATCCGCACGACCTCCGCCGTGGCCTGCTCCACGTCCTCCCGGACGAACTCGTCGTCGACGCCGTCCGCGATGTTGTCCAGGGACAGCCGCAACGCCGTGAGCGGGGTGCGCAGTTGGTGGGAGGCGTCCGCGACGAAGATGCGCTGGGCCGCGATCAGGGTGTCCAGGCGTTCGGCGCCCTGGTTCAGGGTGCGCGCCAGGGTCTGGGTCTCGGGCGGGCCCGTCACGGGGGAGCGGGCCGTCAGATCGCCGTCGCTGAACTTGCTGGCCATGTCGTTGAGCTGGCGCAGCGGCCGGGTGAGGCGCCGGGCCACCGCGGCGCCGAGCAGGGCGGCCACCCCGAGGACGAGCACGGCGAGGACCGCCCGGAAGCCCCAGATCTGCCACAGGCGGCTGGTCATCTCGTCGGTCGAGTACAGGATGCGCACGGCGCCGACGACCCGGTCCGTGCCGGCCGCGCGGGCGGGCACCGTGATCTCCAGTTCGGGGCCCCAGATGAAGGAGGAGCCCCAGTCGGTGGTGGACCCGCCCTCCTTCAGGGCCCTGGTCAGGGCCGCGTCCGCCGTCGGCCGCGGCAGGTCCGCCGGGCAGCTCGCGGTGGCGGTCACCTGGATCTCGTCGTCGTAGGCCTTGGCCATCTCCTCCAGCGCCCGGCAGGAGGCGGCCCGGCCGTCGCCCAGCAGCAGGGCCATGGCGTCGGCCTCGCGCAGGACGGCCGACCTGGTGTCGCCCCGCAGCTGGTTCGTGAGCGTGAACGCCACCGGCACGGTGAACAGCGCGATGGCGACCGCGACGAGCAGGACGTAGCTGCGGACGAGCTGGCGGATCATGAGGCGGTGCCGTCCCCGCCGGTGTCCTGCGCGATCTCCAGCCGGAAGCCGACCCCGCGCACCGCCTCGATGGTGATCGCCCCCGCGAGCTTGCGCCGCAGCGCCGCCACGTGCACGTCCAGCGTCTTCGTCGGCCCGAACCAGTTCGCGTCCCAGACGGCTTCCATGATCTGTTCGCGCGACATCAGCGCCCCGGGCTCCTCGGTGAGGAAGGCCAGCAGGTCGTACTCCTTGGGGGCGAGGGCGACCTCCTCGCCGTCCAGGCGCACGCGGGCCGCCTTGCGGTCGATCGTCAGGCGGGTGCCGTAGCGGTCGGGGCCCGCGTCGGGCGTGCCAGCGGGGGTCTGGGGCCGCGTGCGGCGCATGACGGCCCTTATCCGGGCGATGACCTCCCGGACACCGAACGGCTTGGAGACGTAGTCGTCCGCGCCGAGCTCCAGGCCGACCACCCGGTCCGTCTCGTCGCTGCGGGCGCTGATCACGATGATCGGGACGTCACCGCGCTCGCGCAGCGCCTTGCAGACGTCGAGGCCGTCGGTGTCGGGCAGGCCGAGATCGAGCAGGACGACGTCGTAGGGGCCCTCGTGCCGCAGGGCCGCCCCGCCCGTGGTGACCCACTCGACCTCGAAGCCGTAGCGCCTCAGGCCGCGGCGCAGGGACTCGGCGACCGGTTCATCGTCTTCCACCAGGAGTACGCGCACAGCCGAACCCTAGTGCTTGAAAGTTGTCTGACCCCTGCCGCACCGGGTGCGATTGTGACGCCGGGCACTTTCCCGCGTGGCGTGTGCCCAGATGGGCATGAGCGACTCTGGACGGGCGGGCCGAGATCTCACCATGCGATATCGCGGAAGGGATTTTCGGACGCTCGTTAGACTGAGCCGACCGCGGTACGAATGCGTATGAGCGGATAGAGACGGATTGAGCGAGGAGCGCACGTGGGCCTTGTCGTGCAGAAGTACGGAGGCTCCTCCGTAGCCGATGCCGAGGGCATCAAGCGCGTCGCCAAGCGGATCGTGGAAGCGAAGCAGAACGGCAACCAGGTGGTTGCCGTGGTTTCCGCGATGGGCGACACGACGGACGAGCTGATCGATCTCGCCGAGCAGGTTTCCCCGATGCCTGCCGGGCGCGAGCTCGACATGCTGCTGACCGCCGGAGAGCGGATCTCCATGGCCCTGCTGGCGATGGCGATCAAAAAGCTGGGCCACGAGGCCCAGTCGTTCACCGGCAGCCAGGCGGGTGTCATCACCGACTCGGTCCACAACAAGGCCCGGATCATCGACGTCACGCCGGGCCGGATCAAGACCTCGGTGGACGAGGGCAACATCGCGATCGTCGCCGGTTTCCAGGGCGTCTCCCAGGACACCAAGGACATCACCACGCTCGGCCGCGGCGGCTCCGACACCACGGCGGTGGCTCTCGCGGCCGCCCTCGACGCCGACGTCTGCGAGATCTACACCGACGTCGACGGCGTGTTCACCGCCGACCCGCGTGTGGTGAAGAAGGCCCGGAAGATCGACTGGATCTCCTTCGAGGACATGCTCGAACTGGCGGCGTCCGGGTCGAAGGTGCTGCTCCACCGCTGTGTGGAGTACGCCCGCCGGTACAACATCCCGATCCACGTCCGGTCCAGCTTCAGCGGACTTCAGGGCACATGGGTCAGCAGCGAGCCGAAGCAAGGAGCAAAGCAGGTGGAGCAGGCTCTCATCTCCGGTGTCGCGCACGACACCTCCGAGGCCAAGGTCACGGTCGTCGGCGTGCCGGACAAGCCGGGCGAGGCGGCCTCGATCTTCCGCACGATCGCCGACGCCGAGATCAACATCGACATGGTCGTGCAGAACGTGTCCGCCGCCTCCACGGGCCTGACGGACATCTCCTTCACGCTGCCGAAGACCGAGGGCCGCAAGGCCATCGACGCGCTGGAGAAGAACAAGGCCGGCATCGGCTTCGAATCGCTGCGCTACGACGACCAGATCGGCAAGATCTCCCTCGTCGGCGCCGGCATGAAGACCAACCCGGGTGTCACGGCCGACTTCTTCACGGCCCTGTCCGACGCGGGCGTGAACATCGAGCTGATCTCGACCTCCGAGATCCGCATCTCGGTCGTCACGCGCGCCGACGACGTGCCCGAGGCCGTCCGTGCCGTGCACTCCGCGTTCGGGCTCGACTCCGACAGCGACGAGGCCGTCGTCTACGGGGGCACCGGCCGCTGATGGCCGATCTCCGACAGGACGCCCGGACCGTACGGTCCGGGCGTCCGACGCTTGCCGTGGTGGGGGCGACCGGAGCCGTCGGCACGGTCATGCTCCGGATCCTGTCCCAGCGGGCGGACGTCTGGGGCGAGATCCGGCTCATCGCCTCCCCGCGCTCGGCCGGCCGCAAGCTGAGCGTGCGCGGCGAGGAGACCGAGGTCCTCGCGCTCACCGAGGAGGCCTTCGACGGGGTCGACGTCGCCATGTTCGACGTGCCCGACGAGGTCGCCGGGCGGTGGGCGCCCGTCGCCGCCGCCAAGGGCGCGGTGGTGGTCGACAACTCCGGCGTGTTCCGGATGGACCCGGAGGTGCCGCTCGTCGTGCCCGAGGTCAACCCGCACGCCGTGCGGATGCGCCCGCGCGGGATCATCGCCAACCCCAGTTGCACGACGCTCTCCATGATCGTGGCCCTGGGCGCGCTGCACGCCGAGTTCGGCCTGCGCGAGCTGGTCGCCTCCTCGTACCAGGCCGTCAGCGGCGCCGGGCGCGAGGGCGTGGCGACGCTGCGGCAGCAGCTGTCCCTGGTCGCCGGCACGGAGCTGGGGACCAACCCCGGCGACGTGCGGCGGGCCGTCGGGGACCACACCGGACCGTTCCCGGAGCCGGTCGCGCTGAACGTCGTGCCGTGGGCCGGTACGGCCCGTGAGGACGGCTGGTCCTCGGAAGAGCTGAAGGTACGGGACGAGTCCCGCAAGATCCTCGGCCTGCCGGGCCTTCCCGTGGCCGTCACCTGTGTCCGGGTGCCGGTGATCACCACGCACTCCCTGACCGTGCACGCCCGTTTCGAGGGTGAGGTCACCGTCGACAAGGCCCGCGAGATCCTCGCCACGGCGCCCGGTGTCGTGCTGTTCGACAACCCGGCCGCGGGGGAGTTTCCGACCCCCGCCGACGTGGTCGGCACCGACCCGACCTGGGTCGGGCGGGTCCGGCGGGCGCTGGACGACCCCACGGCGCTCGAACTGTTCGTGTGCGGGGACAATCTCCGCAAGGGTTCCGCGCTCAACACCGCGCAGATCGCCGAGCTGGTCGCCGCCGAGCCGCGCTGACGGGTCACCGACCGGCTTTCGTGAAGTTTCGCCGTGGCAGAACACCACGGCCGATGTCATAGGCGGTTTGTAGGATCTGTGCACGACATGTGAGCCGGTCGATGGTCCGGACCACTTGTCCATGGCGCTTCGGCATCAGAGGATTTACCTCCCCGTCCTCCGCAACCGTGCGGAGGGCGGGGAGCGTCTTTGCGGTCGCCCTTCGGCCGTGGGAGCGCTTCATCAGGCGTGGGGACGCCTGGAACCGGGCGTGGGGACGTCCGTTTACATATGGACATAGGGGAAGAGCGGGACGCATGAGGGCATTTGATGCACTATCGGTTGTGCTGCCTGACGCGGGTAGACCGTCGGCGACGGTCGGCGTGAAAGTGATGCCCGGCACGTACAACCCTGACAGGGGTCAGCGTGTCCAACAGGCGTGGCAGAGGTACTCGACTTCAGCGCGGCACGCGGCACGGTCCTTCGACCGCCCCGTCCGGCGGCTCTACGACCCCGCATGGCCGGTACGCCCGGTGGCATGCCGGTGATCGCGCCCGTGCCCGCAGCGCGGCCGGCCCGCATACCCAACCAGCGTGACGGCGCAGAGGACGGCGTAGCGGCCGGAACCTCCGTCGACCACCTCACCGAGACCTACCGCGCGCACTACCGCTCGCTGCTGGGACTCGCCGCCCTCCTCCTCGACGACACCGCCTCCTGCGAGGACGTCGTCCAGGAGGCCTTCATCCGGGTCCACTCCGCCCGCAAGCGGGTCCGCGACCCCGAGAAGACGCTGGCGTACCTGCGCCAGACCGTCGTCAACCTCTCGCGTTCCGCGCTGCGCCGCCGCATACTCGGCCTGAAGCTGCTGTCGAAGCCCATGCCCGACATGGCCAGCGCCGAGGAAGGTGCCTACGACCAGCTGGAGCGCGACTCCCTCATCAAGGCGATGAAGGGGCTGCAGCGCCGCCAGCGCGAGGTGCTGGTGCTGCGCTACTTCGCGGACATGACCGAGGCGCAGGTCGCCGAGACCCTCGGCATATCGCTGGGCTCGGTCAAGGCGTACGGCTCGCGCGGCATCGCGGCGCTCCGGGTGGCCATGGAGGCGCCGGCATGAGCGACCGCAACGGCACGGGCGGCAACGGGCGCGAGGGCCCCGAACCCGCCGAGCGCCTCGACGAGTGGCAGACGCCGACAAGGCTGCACGGGCAAGATCCGAAGCAATCGCACGCTGGGAACGGAACTGTGAACCACGGCCCCGACGACCAGAGCCCCGACGGGCTCGACTCGGACGAGCTGGACCTGCGCACGATGCTGCACCAGGTGGTGCAGGAGGTGGAGCCGCGCGACGGCACCCTGGAGTACCTGCGCAAGGCGGTGCCCCAGCGGCGGACCCGCAAGCGGCAGGCCGTCGTCGGCATGGCCGCCGCCGCGCTCTTCATCGGCACCGCCATCCCCGCCCTGGTGCACGTCTCCAACGCCACCGGCTCCGACGCCAACCCGTCCGCCATCGGCCAC
This sequence comes from Streptomyces qaidamensis, assembly GCF_001611795.1. Taxonomy (NCBI): domain Bacteria; kingdom Bacillati; phylum Actinomycetota; class Actinomycetes; order Kitasatosporales; family Streptomycetaceae; genus Streptomyces; species Streptomyces qaidamensis. Next base: position 4,944,604 of record NZ_CP015098.1, read on the forward strand.
GCCTCCGAGACGCAAGGAGGCTCCGGCGAGGGGAAGGGCCCCGACGGCGGCGAGAGCACCGCGGGCGGCTCCTCCGGCAAGACCGAGGGCAAGGAGAAGGGCGACAAGAAGGAGAAGGACGAGGACAAGGGAACCGGCGCCGCCACCGGCGCCTCCCAGGGCGGTACCGACCCTTCCTCCACCGCCGCCGCCGGCATCCCGGCGTGCACCGCCGCCCAGCTCGGCCCCGCCTCCGGAAGCGCGGGCGCCCCCGACTCCACGGGCGCGGTCTCCGGCTCCTTCCGTGTCACCAACGTCTCCGGCGCGGCCTGCACGGTCACCGGCCCGGGCTCGGTGAGCGCGCTGCCACAGGGCGCCGCCGACATCAGCAAGGTCGGTCAGGCCCGCCACACCGCGGGCGACGCGGCGGCCGGTCTGCTGCCCGACCCGTCCCTGGAGGCCGCCCAGCTGGTGCTCCAGCCGGGCATCGGCTACGACGTCAAGTTCGCCTGGGTCCCCTCCGAGACCTGCCCCACCCCCGGCGGAAGCGTCGGCGGTCCCGACCCCAGCCCCGACCCGACCCCGTCGCAGGACCCGGCGACCACCGCCGGCACCTCCACCGGCGGCGACACGGGCACGGCCCCGCAGCTGGCCACGGAGGACGGCACGGTCGACGGCAGCGTGGCGGTGACGTACACCCCGGGCACGGGCTCGGGCGCCACCTCGGTGACGGTGCCCAACGCGTGCGCGGGCACGGTGTACTGGACGGGCGTCCTGGCGGGGGCGTAGCAGGAGGCGCAGCTCCTCCGGGGCGCGGGCCGCCCTGCCCGGCGGGGACGCCCCTCACTTCACGGCGGCGTCCACGGCGACAGGCTCCTCACCCGTCACCAGCCCCAGCTCCGCATCCCGTACGGACTCCACCTCACGCCGCAGCAGCCGGAACCACATGAAGATCACGAACCCCACGAAGGCGAACCACTCGGCGGTGTAGCCCAGGTTCTGGAAGGCCTTCAGGTCCAGCCCCGAGTCCGGCGGCGCGGCGGCCGGCACCGCCTTCATCCCCGAGTCACCCTTCGACAGTGTGACCCACGCGTCGTACACGTCGTACGGCACCAGGTTCACCAGGGACGCCGCACTGATCGCCGCCGTCTGCCCGGCCGGCAGCCCGCCCTGCGCACTGACCCCGTTGTCCCCCGGTGTCTCCGACGCCTGCAGTGCCCCGGTGACGGTGACCTCACCGGCCGGCGGGGCGGGCACCCGTGCCGTCCCCGCGGCCCCGGGCAGCCATCCCCGCACCACCGGCAGCGCCTCACCCGAGCCGGTCCGCAGCAGGGCCAGCACGTAGAAGCCCTGCCTGCCGTCGAGCTCCCGCCCGGGCACCAGGAGCTGCTTGCCGTACCGCCCGCTAGCGGTGACCAGCTTCCCGGACGTGGCCTTGGTCACCGGCAGCATGTCCTTGAGGGGACGGGGCGCCTCGCTCTGGGCCTCGGCGACCTGCTCGGTCGCCGTGCGATGGTCCTGCACCCGGTCCTCGAACCGGCCCAGCTGCCAGGACCCCATGAAGATGCAGAAGGGGATGGACAGCAGCACGAAGACGTTGATCCCCCACCATCGGGGCGTCAGCAGAAACCGGTACACACCCCCACGGTACGGGGCTGTCGGGCAGGCCCTGCCCGCGGGGTGGGCAACGGAAGCGGGCTCGCCGGGGGTCCGGCCGGTGCGGCTCCGCGGGGCGGCGGAGAGCGGTTGCCGGCCTTCGGGGCCGAGGCGGGCCCGACGTCCCGCAGGGGGTTCCGACCGGCCCGGAAGGGGGAGTGGTGGAGGTTGTCCACAGGCTGGGGACCTCGCCAGCGCATTGTCGGCCCGGGCGGGCAGTATGGGGCCATGACTGAGAGCAACGGGTCCGACGCGCGGGATCGGCGGGACCAGCACGAGCAAGCGGTACAGGCGGGACAGCAGGAGCGGATGCCGGACTGGGAGAAGCGCTTTCGGGCGCCCCGGGTCTCCCTGCCCGACTGGGCGGAGGACGCACCGGACCGCTCCCTGTTCGTCTCCAATGCGACCGGTACGTACGAGCTGTACGCCTGGGACCGGTCGACGGGCGAGCAGCGCCAGGTGACGGACCGGCCGAACGGCACGACGGACGGCGTGCTGTCCCCGGACGGGGCGTGGATCTGGTGGTTCGACGACAAGGACGGCGACGAGTTCGGCGTCTGGCGCCGCCAGCCCTTCGCGGGCGGCGCGGACGAACCGGCCGCCGAGGGCCTGGAGGCCTCCTACCCGGCGGGCCTCGCCCTCGGCCGTGACGGGCGCACGGCGGTCGTGGGCCGCTCCACGGACGAGGACGGCACGACCATCCACCTGGTGCGCACCGGCGAGGAACCGGTGGAGATCTACCGCCACCGCGAGTCGGCCGGTGTCGGCGACCTCTCCCACGACGGCTCGCTCATCGCCGTCGAGCACACCGAGCACGGCGACGCCATGCACTCCGCGCTGCGCGTCCTGCGCCCCGACGGCTCGGCGGTCGCCGACCTCGACGACACCGAGGGCGGCACCCGGGAGCTGGGCCTGGAGGTCCTCGGCTTCGCCCCCGTCGACGGTGACACGCGTCTGCTCATCGGCCACCAGCGCCGCGGCCGCTGGGAGCCGCTGGTGTGGGACGTGGCGACCGGCGAGGAGGCGGACCTGGCGCTGGAGCTGCCGGGCGACGTCAGCGCCGAGTGGTACCCGGACGGCAGCGGCCTGCTCATCGCGCACAGCTTCGAGGCCCGCAGCGAGCTGTTCCGCTACGACCTGGCCGGCCGTGCCCTCACGGAGATCCCGACCCCGCCGGGCACCGTGTCCGGTGCGACGGCCCGGCCCGACGGCAGCGTGGAGTACCTGTGGTCCTCGGCGGCCGAGCCGTCCGCGGTCCGCTCCACGGAGGGCGGTGTCGTGCTCGACCCGCCCGGCATGAAGTCGCCCGGCTCGGTGCCGGTGGAGGACGTGTGGGTGGAGGGGCCGGGCGGCCGCATCCACGCCCTCGTCCAGAAGCCGCAGGGCACCACCGGCCCGCTCCCCACGGTCTTCGACATCCACGGCGGGCCCACCTGGCACGACAGCGACTCCTTCGCGGCGGGCCCCGCGGCCTGGGTCGACCACGGCTACGCGGTGATCCGTGTCAACTACCGCGGCTCCACGGGCTACGGCCGTGCCTGGACGGACGCCCTGAAGCACCGTGTCGGCCTCATCGAGCTGGAGGACATCGCCGCGGTCCGTGCATGGGCCGTCGGTTCCGGCCTCGCCGACCCCGACCGCCTGATCCTCACCGGCGGCTCCTGGGGCGGCTACCTCACGCTCCTCGGCCTCGGCGTCCAGCCCGACGCGTGGACCCTCGGCATCGCGGCGGTGCCCGTCGCCGACTACGTCACGGCGTACCACGACGAGATGGAAGCGCTGAAGGCGATGGACCGCACGCTCCTGGGCGGCACGCCCGAGGAGGTCCCCGACCGCTTCGAGGCCTCGTCCCCCCTCACCTACGTCGACCGGGTCAAGGCCCCGGTCTACATCTCGGCCGGCGTCAACGACCCCCGTTGCCCGATCCGTCAGATCGAGAACTACGTCAAGCGCCTGGAGGCGCGAGGCGCGGTGCACGAGGTGTACCGCTACGACGCCGGGCACGGGTCGCTGGTGGTGGACGAGCGGATCAAGCAGGTGCGGCTGGAGCTGGAGTTCGCGGAGAGGCACCTGAGGGGGGTCGCGGACGCCCAGTAGCCCGGGAGGCGGGGGTGGTTCGGCGGCTGCGGGTGGGTGGTGCTGATCGCGCCGTTCCCCGCACCCCTGTGGGCGCTTCGCGCCCTTGGGGTGTTCGGGCGCCCCGTCACGCCCCCGACCGCTCCCGCCGCCTCCGCCCCAGCAGCTCCGCGAGCCCCCGTCGAGTCGCCGCCAGCACCACCCGGTCCCCGGGCCCCAGCACATACGTCGGGGGCAGATCCCACACCAGTCCCGAAGCCGGTACCCGCTCCTCACCCGGGGGCTCGGGTTCTCCCCGCCGCCCCCCGGGAGGTGACGTGTTGAGCGCCAGGACCCGCCAGGCCCCCGCCCGGAACGCCTCCCCGACCGTGTGCCCCTCCAACTGCGGATGCCCGCCCACCTCCAGCTCCGCGAACAGCAGCACCCGCCGCTCCACCGGGATCGCCCCCAGGATCTGCCGCCCCATCATCGCTCCGGCGAACGCGGGCGCGGCCAGATGCGACACACTGCGGCTCCGCGTCAGGGCGAACGGATGCGCGGCCCGCAGCGTGCGGTACACGGCCGTCGCGAAGTCGTCGTCGTACAGCCGCAGCACGACCCGCAGATCGGGCCGCACGGACCGGGCGTACAGCGACGCCTCCAGGTTCGTCGTGTCCGCACTGGTCAGCGCCAGCAGTGCGTGCGCCCGGTGGATCTTCGCCGCCTCCAGCACGCCTTCCTGCGTGACGTCCCCGATCACCACCGGTACCCGCAGCCGTCGTGCCGTGGCGATCCCACGTGCCTCCGGATCGGCCTCCACACAGACCACGGGAGTGTTCAGTTCCCGCAGCCGCGTGAGCACCCGCGTCCCGATCTTGCCCAGCCCGAGCAGCACCACGTGCCCGCCGAGCCCGCGCGGCGGCTTGCGCAGCGCGGACGCGGTGCGGAAGGTGCCGAGTGCCTCCAGCACCGCGGCCAGCAGTACCGGCAGCAGCAGCAACCCGACCAGCCCGGACAGCAGTTGCAGTACCTGTTCGCCGGTCGACTCGTGGAACGCGGGATCGTTGATGCCGAACAGATCGAGCAGCGTGACGTACGTCGCGTACAGCGGATGCTCGTCGGTCACGATCGTCAACGCGACGGCGAGGGCCAGCACACAGCCCACCAGCCCGGCCAGCGACCACCGCAGCCGCCGCGAGAACAGCGAGGCGAACGGCGGCACACCGCCCCGCCCGGCGGGCAGGGACGGCCCGGAGTACGACACCTGCTCCAGGGCCACGGTCCCGCGCCCGGTCGCCGCCGCCACCGCCGCCTCGTCCGGCAGCAACTGCGGCCCGTGCTCCCCACTGCCCTCGGAACCGTCCGCGCCGGCCGGGTCGTTGCTCGTCGCGGACAGCAGCGCCAGGGTGCACAGCCCCGGGTCGGCGACCTCGCCCGGCCGCGGCGGCTGCCGTTCCACCGCACGCAGCACGAGTCCTTCCGTCTGGACGACCTTGCTGGTGCCGACGAGGGCGGTGGCGGCCAGCGCGGGGGCGGCCGTGTCGGCGTCGGACAGCACCGTCGTCGACGTGTCGAGGCCCGCGCCCTGCCCGTCCCCGGAGGCCACGGCCGCTGTCTGGTCCAGCAGTTCCTCGATGTGCTGCCCCAACCGCCTGTTGTACAGCCGGAGGACGAGGCGGAGGCGAGGGTTGAAGCGGCGGGCGGTGAGCGCGGCGCGGATGTTGGTCTCGTCGTCGTCGTAGACGAGGGCCAGCGCCGCCGCCCGGTCTGCGCCCACCTCGGTGAGCACGGCCTCGGTGACCTCGGCGGCCTCGACGACCTGGTCGTTGGAGGCCGGTTCGGCGCCGCCCGCCCCCGCCCGGCCGGCGGCCGCGCTCACCACCCGGTCGAGCAGCGCCGCCGACGCGGCACGGGCCCGCCCGACCACCGGGCGGCGCACCCGCCTGCCGGAGGGCGGTACGACGAGCGTGACCTGCTCGGCGTAGACACCGCGCAGTTCGGCGGCCAGCCGGTGCACGAGCCCGTCGTCACCGCACACGATCATGTGCGTGGCCGGATCACTCGGCTGACCTTGGTTCGGAACGCTCCCCACGGGGAGAAGACTGCCTCACCGGGACGACCGGTTCCAGAAGGGGACGGTGTCGCGTGAACGCCCGGCCGTCGCCGTCCGTACGCAAGGGGAGGGAATGGGCAATGCCCGCGCGCACCACCGGAGGTACCGGGCCCGTGGCCATCACGAAGACCGTCCCGCGAGGCAGCGGCGAGTGCGGGGACGCCGACAGCGGGGGTGCCGGGCCTGGGGACACCGCGCCGGACGGCGGCGAGCAAGAGGAGGGCCGGCACCTCAACTCCCCGCTCCTGCTGACCCTTCTGCTCCTCATGGCGGTGATGTTCCAGGACTCGATCCGCGGGGCCCTGGCCGCTCCGGTGATGCAGAGCTGGATGACGGTGTTCGTCGCGGTCATGGTCCAGGCGCTGCCGTTCCTGGTGCTCGGGGTGCTGCTGTCGGCGGCGATCGCCGTGTTCGTGCCGCCGTCGTTCTTCGCCCGGGCCCTGCCCAAGCGCCCGGCCCTCGCCGTCCCGGTCGCGGGCGCGGCGGGCGCCGTACTGCCGGGCTGCGAGTGCGCGTCCGTGCCGGTGGCCGGAGCCCTGGTCCGCCGCGGGGTCACGCCCGCCGCGGCTCTGGCCTTCCTCCTGTCGGCGCCGGCCATCAACCCGATCGTGCTGACGGCGACGGCCGTGGCGTTCCCCGGCAACCCGGAGATGGTCCTGGCCCGTTTCGTCGCGAGCCTGCTGGTGGCCTGCTCGATGGGCTGGCTGTGGCACCGCCTCGGCCGCACGGACTGGCTCCGGCCCCCGGCCCGCGCGTCGTACGAGGGCCGGGGCAGGGGAGCGGCCTTCTGGGGCTCGGTCCGTCACGACGTGACGCACGCGGGCGGGTTCCTGGTGATCGGCGCGATGGCCGCGGCGACCCTCAAGGCCGTGGTCCCGGCGCAGTGGCTGAGCCTCGCGGCGGGAAACCCCGTGCTGTCGGTCCTGGTCCTCGCGGCCCTCGCCGTCCTGCTCTCCATCTGCTCGGAGGCGGACGCGTTCGTGGCGGCGTCCCTGACCCAGTTCTCCCTGACGGCGCGTCTGACGTTCCTGGTCGTCGGCCCGATGATCGACCTGAAGCTCTTCGCGATGCAGGCGGGCACCTTCGGCCGCGCCTTCGCCCTGCGCTTCGCCCCCGCGACCTTCGCCCTGGCCGTCGTCGTATCGGCCCTGACCGGAACGGTCCTGCTGTGAACCGCCTGGCCCAGACGGCCCTCCTCTTCCTGCTCGGTGCGACCCTCCTGCACGCCGGCACCACCGACCTCTACCTGCGCTACGTCAAGGAGGGCCTGCGCCCCCTGGTCCTGCTGGCGGGCGCGGTCCTCATCGCCACGGCGGCCGCCACCCTCTGGTACGACCGCCGCACCCCCGCCGACGACGACCACCACCACCGCGAACCCCGCGTCTCCTGGCTCCTCACGCTCCCGGTCCTCGCCCTGATCCTGGTCGCCCCGCCGGCCCTGGGCTCCTACAGCGCCGCGCACACCGGCACGGCCCTGACGAAGCCCTTCGGCTTCCCGGCCCTCCCCTCCGGCGACGCACCCCTGCGCCTCGCCGTGGCCGACTACGCGGGCCGCGCGGTCTACGACGACGGCCGCTCCCTCCGCGACCGCCGGCTGAAGATCACCGGCTTCGTCACCCTGGACCGCAAGGGCACCCCCTACCTGGTCCGCATGGGCCTCAACTGCTGCGCGGCCGACGCACAGCCGGTCAAGATCGCACTGACGGGCGCCATCCCCCCGGTCCTGCGGCCGGACACCTGGCTGGAGATCACGGGCACCTACACTCCCCGCCGTATGAAGGACCCGGTCAACGGCGGCCCGATCCCGTACCTGAAGGTGGCGACCGCCAGACCGGTCCCCACCCCGCACGACCCGTACGACGAGACGTGGAACACCTGAACTCCGGTATGCCGCGCGCCCTTTGGGGTACCCGGGGAGAACCGCTGATCAGCGAGGAGTACGCATGACCACACTCCACGGCGAGCACACGGCGGAACTCGACCCGCCGCTCCTGCCCGAGGCGGTCCGCGCGGAACTGGCCAGGGCCGACCACCGGGCCGGCCTGACCCTGGCCACCCTCGGCGCGGTCCTCACCGCCCTCCTGACCGCGATCACCGCCGGCGTCATCACCCCCACCCAGTACGCCACGATCCCCCAGCTCCTCCTCTGGACCGGCTGCGCGGCCTGCGCCCCGTCCCTGGTCCTGCTGAGCCTGGCGAGCCGCCCCCACCCGGCCCCGGCCGCCGACCTCCCACCACAGCTCCTGGCCCGCACGACGTGCATCAGGCGCCGCCGCATACGGCAGGCGATGGGGTGGGGGGCGGTCTTCCTGACGCTGACGTCGGCGGGGACGCTGACGGGAATGCTCTCCTAGGAGAGGGTGCTGAAGATCCTGGCCGGGCTCCCGGCGCCTGGTGCGCACGTCTGCCGCGTCGCCGAAACGCCCTGGTGGCTCCGCTACGAGGACGCTCCGGCGCCGTGCAGCCGCACGCACCAGGCACCGCTCGCCGATCCGGCCAAGATCTTCAGCACCCTCCCAGCCGGTCCTGTGGTCCGGAGAGCACCGGCACCGGGCGGTCACGCCGCCAGGCTGCCGGCGGGCTGCTCGAAGAGGGCCTTGAGAGCGGCCTCCACGACGGTCACCCCGGCCCGGTCCTGGGCTTCCGACGTACTGGCGCCCAGGTGCGGTGTCGGGGTGACGTTGTCCAGCTCGAAGAGCGGCGACCCGGTGCACGGCTCCTGGCCGTAGACGTCCAGGGCCGCGCCGGCGATCCGCCCGGAGACCAGCGCGTCGTGGAGGGCCTGCTCGTCGACGATGCCGCCCCGGGCGACGTTGACCAGGAGAGCCGTGGGCTTCATCGCGGCGAGTTCGGCCCGGCCGATGAGCCCGATGGTCTCCGCGGTCCTGGGCAGATGGATGGTGATCACGTCCGCACGGCGCAACAGCTCCTCCAGAGGGAGGAGTCCGACGCCGTCCGGGGAGACGCCCCCGAGGTGCGGGTCATGGGCCACGATGTCCATGCCGAAGGCGGCCATGCGCTCCGCGACCAGGGTGCCGATACGGCCGAACCCGATCACGCCGAGGGTCTTCCCCGACAGTTCGACGCCCGTGTACCGGGACCTCTCCCACCTGCCCTGCCGCAGGGCGGTTCCCGCGGGCAGGAGATGGCGCGCCGACGCGAGGATCAGCGCACAGGTCATCTCCGCGGCGGACACCACGTTGGCGGTGGGCGCGTTGACCACCGCGATACCGCGAAGGGCGGCGTTCTGGACGTCGACGTTGTCCAGGCCGACCCCGGCGCGTCCGATGACCTTCAGGCGGGGAGCGGCGTCGAGCACCTCGGCATCGACCCTGGTCGCGCTGCGCACGAGCAGCGCGTCGGCACTCTCGACGGCGGCCAGCAGCGCCGGGCGGTTCGTGCCGTCACAGTGCCGGACGTCGACGTCGGATCCGAGCAAGGCCAGGGCCACGGGGGAGAGGGGATCGGCGACGAGCACGACGGGCCTGTTGTTCACAGTGATCCTTGGTGGTCTGAGAAGGGGGCTTGAGATGTCGGACGGCCGGTCAGGCCGGGATGGCCTGCGGGAAGACACGGGCCGTCACTCCAGGCGTGGTGTGCCGGGTGCGAAGCACTGCCAGCGCCGGCTCCCACGTGTAGGAGAACCTGCCGCCCGTGGAGGGCAGGGACGCGCGCAGCAGGTGCGTCTCCACGAGTTCCTCCAGGAGTTCCTCGGTCCGGTACGCGCCGGTGCCGAGGAGTGAGGCGGCGGCCTGCACGCCGAGTCCCCGGAGTCCTCGTGCGGCCATCAGGGTGTCGAAGGCGAACCGGGCGTCGGCGGACAGTGCGGTGAGTGATCGTTCGAGGCTGGAGCGGATGCCCAGCGGGTCCTCGCCCGCCTCCGACGACTCGCCGATCCGGTGCGCCGCCTGACGTGCCGTCCAGTGCGGCCGCAGCCGGAGCTTGGATGCGACGGCCAGGAGCGCACCGGGCAGACCGTGGCAGAGCTCGGCCAGTTGCCGGACCCCTTCCGGATCCATCGTGATCCGGTGGTCCGCCACGGCGGAGCCGAGCACCTGCAGGCTGTCGTCGAGGGGCAGCCGGTCCAGCTCGACCTGCTCGGTGCTGGAAGCGACGAACAGGCGCCGACGACCACTGATCAGAGTGCCGCAGCCCTTCCCGGAGGGAAGCAGCGGAGCCAGGTCGTCCGGGGTGGTCACGTCGTCGAGCACGACGAGCACACGTCGGTCCGCGGTCCAGGCGCGGAACATCAGGCTCAGGTCCGTCACGTCGCGGTTGAGCTGGTCGTCGTGGGCGCCGAGCCCCCGGAGGAAGGAGCGGAGCACCGTCGCGTGGTCGACGGGACGGTTGTCGCCGTCGAGGAGCCGGGCGAACAGCTGGCCGTCGGGGTAGTGCGCGCTCACCTCCTGGGCGGCGTGCACGCACAACTCGCTCTTGCCGGACGCGAGGGGGCCGTTGACCACGACGACGCGCCCTGCCGCAGGTGCCGTGAGCGCACCGACCGCCCGCGCCAACTGGCCTCGACGGCCCGCGAGCCGGGCCCGGGCAGGGGGGAGGTCGCGCGGCACCCGGGTGGTCGGCGATGCCGTGGTCGTCACGGCCCTGAGGGGTTCGGGCGCACCCAGCAGGGAGTCGTCGGAGTTGAGTATCGCGGTGTGCAGGGCCTGGAGCTCGGGTGAGGGATCGAGGCCGAGCTCGTCGGCGATGGACGTCCGGGCGCGTTGGTATGCGCGCAGCGCGTCGGCCCTGCGGTCCGTCCGGTACAGCGCCAGCATCAGATGCCGCTGGACGCCTTCGTTCGTCGGTTCCAGCCGGGCCAGCGAGGTGAGCTCGCTCAGCAGCTCGTGGTGCCGGCCCAGGTGCAGATCGGCGTCGATCCGCAGGTGACGCGCGCTGTTGTGGAGCTCGTTGAGCCGGAGTGCTTCGGACTCGAGGATGGAGCCCTTGCGCACGTCCACGAGCGCGGAGTCGCGCCACAGTGCCATCGCCGTGACAACGGAGTTCCGGGCGCGCAGGAAGTCTCCCGCGTGGAACTCCTGGCGGGCCCGGGAGATGAGCGGTTCGAAACGGAAGGCGTCCACTCGGTCGTCGGGAAGCGTCAGCTGGTATCCACCGTCGACCGTGCTCAGCGTCGGCCCCGCGCCGAGCCGGCGGGCAGCGTCGCCGCGTGGACTGCCGAGCCCGAACTTCTTGCGGATCTGGCAGATGTACGTCTGCAGTGCGGTGCTGACGCTGGTGGGCGGGTTGTCTTCCCACAGTTCTTCGACCAGTTGCCCGGATCGCACGACCCGGTTCGCGTTGAGTGCGAGCAGGGCGAGAATCTGGCGGACCTTCTGCGCTGCCGGGGCGGTGCTGGCGCAGGCGTCCCCGGCGTAGACCTCGAACGGGCCCAGAAGATTGACTCGCATGGGCTTCTCCATCGTGCGCTGACTGTCGGGAGCGCTCGGGCGGGGTCTCAGACCCTTCCGGCACTGCCCATGGACTGGATCTCGGCGGCGAAGAGCTGCCAGCTCTTCGCGTACGCCTCGGCGAGCCGGGCAACGGCGGGCATGCAGTGGGGCGGCACGCTCGCGGCGATGGCGTCCTTGTCGCGGGTGACGGCCGCGCCGGCGTCCAGCAGACGCAGCACCGTCCGGCCGGTCTCGGTGAGACGCAGCGAGGGGTCCCGCCTCAGCAGGCGATGGATCTCGACCGCGTCGGCCGGCTGCCCCGCGTCCGTGGGAGGCAGCGCGGGGCGGGGCTCCGTACGGGGCACCCCTGCGCTCGCGCTGCCGGTTCCGGCACCGCGCGCGGCCTGGGCGGCGACGGTGAGGTCGTCACCGCGAGCGGGCTGGGAGGCGACGGTGAGGTCGTCACCGCGCGCGATCCGGTCCCGCACCGCGGCCACGGTCGTCGGGGAGACCCCCGCCTGTTTGGCGATGTGCCGGAGTGAGGCCCCCGGGTGCCGGCGCAGCAGTGCCGCGGCCCGTTCCCTGCCACGCGACGGATCCACCGCTCTGGCCCGGCCGTCACGGCCCACGCGCTTGGCATCGGGCGCGGGCGCACCGAGCAGGCGGCGACGGATCTCGGCGGTCTTCGCGCTGGACAGTCCCGCGACGTCCGCCACGCATCGGTCCGACCAGTGCGGACGGCTCGTGAGGATGCGCTCCGCGGCGGCGGTGCGCTCCTCCAGGGTGAGCGGGAGTCCGTGTGCCTCGTTCAGGGCCACGGCGAGCAGGTGGCCGTCCTCCGCGCTGCCGTCGAAGAAGCGCACCGCGATGGTGGTCCGGCCGTGCGTCTTCGCCGCCCGAAGACGGTGGATCCCGTCGATCACCGTCATCGACGGACGGTGCACGAGCAGGGGCGGGAAGCCCGCACCCGCGTCCGCGGGCTTCCGGGAGCGGGCCGCGCCCTCCATCGTGCGTCGGGGGGATCCCACGGTCCGCAAGGCTTCGACAGGAACGACCTCCACCGGGGCCCGCACCAGTTCGTCGCGGAGTTCGAGCAGGTGCGCGCCGTCGGGTGCCGGGTGAGGCATGGCCGTCGTCTCGTGCCGGAGCGTGCCACGGCCGCCTCGTCCGTGGGGCTTCACTGCCAGCCCGCGTCGTCCGCCGTCTGCTGTCCGGAAACGGCCACGGCCGCGGGGGCGGGCGACTGCCAGCCCGCGTCCGCCTGGACCGCCGTGCGCTGTGCCGGCTCCGCCGCGGCCGCCCCCAGGACCATCGCCAGCGCTGCCGCGACCGCGGTTCCGAAGCCCGTAACTCGACGCATCGTCATCTTTCTTCTCCCCCGGATACGAAGTTCTTGGCGCTGATCGCGCCGATGACTGAGTTTGATCCGAGACCGGAGGCGGAGTGAAGAGAGTTCGGGAGGGGCGAAGTGGCCATGTCCTGATGAGGACAGATTCCGGCTCGACGCGAGCGGGCCGGTGGGGCATCACCAGGCGGTGCCCGGGGCCAGGGCGACCGATGCCGAGAGGAGATTCCATTCGGCGAGGTGGGGCTGCATGCCGACCGCCGTCCACCACGCGACGCGCGCGGCCGACTCGGCCAGCTCCGGCGCGGCGGACTCGAGGAAGATGCCGACGGCCGGGACGGGTCCGTCCGAGGGGTGCACCGTGGCGTGGAGGATCGCCGTCTCCGGCGGAGCGGCCCGTGTGATGACCGCCGCCGCTTCCATGGGCAGTGGGGCCCCCGAGGGGTGGGGCGCGAGGTGGACATGAACCAGGTACAGCCGCCGCGAAGGCCGTGAGTGATCTCCGTCACAGCCCCTCACCAGGCCGTTCATGTAGCCTCTCCAATCGTTTCATTACGCACACATGACCGGTGTGCAGGGGGCGATCTGTACACATGGGGCGAGGTGTACAGGGGGGGCGCATGCTTTCTGAACTGGGAATCGACGCGGCTACAGAAGCCGTATACCGGACCATGCTGGCCCGGCCGGAGGGCGGCATCGCCTCGTGGGCGAAAGAGCTCGACCTGCCGGAGAGCGACGTACGCAAGGCCCTTGACCGCCTGAGCGGCTTGGCGCTGGTGCGGCGCTCCACAGACGATCACACGCGGATACGTCCTGTGAACCCCTTGCTGGGCCTGGAGGCCCTGCTCGCCAAGGAGCAGGCCGAGTTGGCCGCGCACCAGCTGCGTGTCGAGGCGAGCCGGGCGAAGGTCGCCGAGACCATGGCGCAGTTCGCGGACCGCTACGCGGCCGGTGCGGGATCCGGTTTCCAGTACCTCGAAGGCATAGACGCCGTCAGGGACCACATCGAAATCCTCACCAATCAAGTGCAGGACGAGTTTTTGACCTTCGCCCCTGGTGGGCCCCAGACGCAGGCGAACATGGCTGCTTCGCGTCCGCTCAATCTGAGCCTGCTCGACCGGGGCATCCGGATGCGCACCATCTATCTGGACAGCATCCGGCGCGACCAGCCGACCGTCTCGCACGCCGAATGGCTGGTCGACCACGGCGCCCAGATCCGTACGACTCCTTCTCTTCCCAACCGCCTCATCGTCGTGGACCGGCGGACGGCCCTGATCGCAACCGACAGCCAGAACACCCGCACCGGCGCGGTCGTCGTGGAGAACCCGGGCACGCTCGCGCTGATCATCGCGCTGTTCGAGTCCGTGTGGCAGTCCGCGCAGCCTTTCGGAACGCGTCCGGAACGGGAGCCGGAGCAGCTGAGCGCTCATCAGGCCGAAGTGCTCCGCCTGATGGCGCAGGGGCTCACCGACGACGCCATCGCGCACCACCTCGGTGTTTCGACGCGCACCGTGCGCAGAACCGTGTCCGGTCTGCTCATTCAGCTCGACGCCCGGAGCAGGTTCCAGGCCGGTGTCCAAGCCGTGCAGCTCGGCTACCTGCCGGGCAGTCCCGGCTGAAGGCCCGGCCCGGCATACGGTAGGCCATGCCGAGGCCGTCCAACCGCTCGTCCTGCGCAGTTGAACGCGGACCGGTTCCCGCGGACCGCTTGAGTTCCGCTTGAGTCGGCCTGGAACCCTGCGTGTCAGATTCGTTGCATGGTTCAAAGGCATGCCGACAAGGCGCTGGTCGAGAGAGTCAAACAGCTCCGGACCGGCCTCGCGGGGACCCCGCTGATCCCATTGGCGCATGACGAGCTCGACATTGTCGCCAAGCTGGAGTTCTGCAATCCGACCGGCAGTACCAAGGATCGCTCGGCACTGTGGATCCTGGAGCGGGCGATCTCCCGCGGTGACATCCAGCAGAACACCATGGTGGTGGAGTCGTCGTCCGGGAATTTCGCCCTGGCGCTGGCCTTCTACTGTCGCATGCTCGGCATCGCGTTCGTGCCGGTCATCGACCCCAACTGCAATGCGGCGACCGAAACGCACCTGAGGAATCTGTGCCGTCACGTGGAGAAGGTCTCCCAGCGGGATGCGGCGGGCGGATACCTGAAGACCCGCCTGTCCAGGGTGCAGGAACTCCTCATGGAATGCGGGCCCGCGTACTGGCCCAACCAGTACGCCAACCCGGATGCCCTCGACGCGCACTACCAGTTCACCGCGGGTGAGCTGATCAAGGACGCGGGCGTCATCGACTACCTGTTCGTCGGTGTGAGCACGGGCGGAACCATCGCCGGCGTCTCCCGTCGGGTCAAGGAGGCCTTTCCGCGGTCCGTGGTGGTGGCCGTGGACACCGAGGGCTCCGTGATCTTCGGGGGGCCGCCGAAGAAGCGGTGGATCCCCGGTATCGGCTCCAGCATCGTGCCGCCTTTGTGCCGGCAGGCGCTCATCGACGAGGTCGAGATCGTCTCCGAGGTGCGCGCGGCCGAGGGCTGCCACGAACTCCTCGACCGCTACGGGCTGTTCGTCGGCGGATCGACCGGCAGCATCTACGCCGGCATCCAGAGCTACTTCGCGCGCAACCGGCCCACCGGGCCGCGCCCCACCATCGCCTTCCTGGCCGCGGACCGAGGGCACGCCTACACCAAGACCGTCTACGACGCCGACTGGCTTCGGGAGCTGCGTGCGGAAGCGGCACGGTCCTCGTCGCCCGCACGGCCCCATCAGTCAGACATCGAAGGAGAACTGCTCACGTGCACGCCCTGACCCCGCCGACCATGACGGTGATCGATGCGGCCGACGTCGCCGCGCAGATCAACGGCAGCCGTCCGGAGCTCCTGGATGTCGTACGCCGCGCCTATCTGGCCCACGACGCCGGCGAGAGCTCCAACCCGCACAGCTCGTTCCTCCGGTTCCCGCACCAGCCCCGCTCCCGCATCATCTCCCTGCCGGCCTACCTCGGTGGTGAGTTCGACGTGGCGGGCAACAAGTGGATCGCGAGCTTCCCCGACAACACCCAGCACGGGATCCCCCGCGCCTCGGCCACTTTGATCCTCAACGACTGTGTCACCGGCTACCCGTTCGCGTGCATGGAGTCGTCGGTCATCTCCGCCACCCGCACCGCGGCCTCCGCGGTGCTCGGCGCCGAGGTCCTGCTCGGTGAGCGGCGCGCACGCCGGGTCGGCATCGTCGGCACCGGTCTGATCGCCCAGCATGTCTGGAAGTTCCTGCGTGATCTCGACTGGGAGATCGGCGCGTTCCGGCTCTTCGACCTCAACCGGGACGCCGCCGAGCGCTACGGCGTGGTCCTCAAGGAGGACTCCGCGGCCGAGGTGGAGATCGCCGAGTGCGTCGAGGACGCGTTCGCCGACTGCGACCTCGTCGTGCTCACCACCGTGGCCGGTGAGCCGCACCTGCACGACCCGGAGCTCCTGGCACACGGGCAGGTGGTGCTCCACCTGTCCCTGCGCGACCTTTCCCCCGAGGTCGTCCTGGCCGCCCAGAACTTCACCGACGACGTGGACCACGCGGTGCGCGAGCGCACGTCGCTGCACCTGACCGAGCAGGTCACCGGCGACCGGGACTTCATCGACGGCACCATCGGCGACCTCCTCGCCGGGCGCCGCACCCGTGAGCCCGGACGTCCCGCGATCTTCGCGCCGTTCGGCCTCGGCGTGCTGGACCTGGCCGTCGGCAAGTGGGTGCACGACCGGCTCGTCGAGGCGGGCAAGGGCCATCGGGCGAGCGACTTCTTCACCGGCGTGGAGGTCTGATCATGAGTGCGACGGAAGACCGCTACCTCGTCGTGGTCAACCACGAGGAGCAGTACTCCATCTGGTTCGCCGACCGTACGATCCCCGCGGGCTGGCGGCCGGTGGGCGAGGCGGGCACGAAGCAGGAGTGCCTCGCGCACATAGAGAGCGTGTGGACCGACCTGACGCCGCTCTCCGTCCGCAGGTCCCTGGCAGAGCCCGCGGCGAAGGCCGCTTCGCGATGAGCGCGGCCACCTCCTCCGCATCGGGCCGGGCCGAGCGGCTGTGGCTGCGCGGCCTGGACAGCCGGCGGCAGACCGCCCGCCACCGACTGTTCGTCTTCCCGCACGCCGGTGCCGGCGCATCCTCGTACCAGCTGGCCGAGCACTTCCCGGACAGCATCGAGGTCTGCCCGGTACAGCTGCCGGGGCGGGAGAACCGCTTCGCCGAGCCGCCCCTGCTGTCCGTGGAAGCCGTCGTGGACGAGCTGGCGCCGCTGGTGGCCGCACGCTCGGAGCTGCCTTTCGGCTTCTTCGGGCACAGCATGGGTGCGCTGCTCGCCTTTGCTCTGGCCCATCGCCTCCGGGACATGGGCGCACCGCTGCCCACCCGGCTGTTCCTGTCCGCCCTGCGCGCCCCTCAGCTGCCGGACCGGGAGCCGCTGCACCACCTGTCGGACGCCGATCTCCTGACCCGTCTGGCCCGTTCGGAGTTCGCGGGCCTCGACCCCGAACTCCAGGAACTGCTGCTGCCGACGGTGCGGGCGGACCTCACCGTGTGCGAGACGTACGAGCACTGCCACCCATCGCCGTTGCCCTGCCCGTTCACCGTGTTCGGCGGCGACCGGGACGACTCGGTCCGCGAGCCGGAACTGGCCGCCTGGCGCGCCCACACCTCCGCCGCGTTCGAGCTGCGGATGTTCCCGGGAGATCACCTCTACGTACGCGACACAGAGCAGCAGCTCGCCGAATCGATAGCGCGCACCCTTCCAGTCCGGGGTCGAGAAACCTCCCCCGTCCGGGGTTGAGAAAGGATCAGTTCATGGCGCCGACCACTCTGGTCGCACTGTGGGAGCAGCGGGTCGCGACGGCCGCCGGCTCCATCGCCGTCGTCGCGGGCGACGAACACGCCACCTACGCCGAAGTCGACCGGCGCGCCACGCTCGTGGCCGCGGAGCTGCGCTCGCGCGGCATCGGCCCGGAGTCGCTGGTCGGCGTCTGTCTCGGCCGGTCGGTCGACATGGTGGTGGCACTGCTCGGCGTCCTGAAGTCGGGTGCCGCCTATCTGCCGCTCGACCCCAGCTACCCCGCCGACCGCCTGCGGTACATGCGGACCGACTCCGGGTCGGAGCTCGTGCTGTGTGACGCCGAGCATCGTGCCCGGGCAGCCGACGCCGGTGAGTCCTTCGCGGCCGCGGACGTCCTGTTGGTCGAGGACATCACGGCGGCCGACGGCAGCCGCCTCCCGGCGGAGTTCACCGCGCGGGCCGGTGAGGCGGCCGGTCCGCGGAACCTGGCCTACGTCATCTACACCTCCGGATCGACCGGGCTGCCCAAGGGCGTAGGAATCGATCACGCGGCGATCAGTTCGTTCCTGAAGAGCGTGGCGGAGCGCCCCGGTCTCTCCCGGGACGACCGCGTCCTCGCCCTCACCCCGCTCTCCTTCGACATCTCCACACTCGAGCTCTTCCTCCCGCTGACCCTCGGCGCGACCGTCGTCATGGCGCCGCAGGCCGCCAACACCGACCCCGAACTGCTCGCCGCCACCATCGAAGAAGCGGGAGTCACGGTCGTCCAGGCGACCCCCACGACCTGGCGCATGCTCGTGGCCTCCGGCTGGCGGGCCGGCCGGGGGAAGGTCCTGCTCTCCGGCGGCGAGCCGCTGGATCCCCAGCTGGCACGGGACCTGCTGGCCACCGGCGGCACGCTGTGGAACCTGTACGGGCCGACCGAGGCCACGGTGTGGGCCACGGCCGGCCGCATCGACACCGCGGGGGGACGGGTGACCGTCGGCGCCGCGCTGTCCAACACCCGCCTGCACGTGGTCGACGAGCACGGGAACGAGGTCGCTCCGGGCGTCAGCGGCGAGCTGTGGATCGGCGGCGAGGCGGTGGCCCGCGGCTATCTGAACCGCCCGGCGCTGACCGCCGAACGCTTCGTACCGGACCCCTTCGGCGGTACGGGAGAGCGTCTGTACCGCACCGGTGACCTCGCCCGCTGGGCCTCCGACGGAAGCCTGGAGGTCCTCGGCAGGAACGACCACCAGGTGAAGGTGCGCGGCTACCGCATCGAACTCGGGGAGATCGAGGCGAGCGTCCGCCGCCATCCACACGTCGCGGACGCGGTGGTCGTCGTCGACCACCAAGCAACCGGCGGAGCCCAGTTGGTGACCCATCTGGTCCCTGCCCACAGCGCACCCCGGGACCTGCCGGTCCGACTGCGGGACCATCTCGCCGAAACGCTCCCCGCCTACATGGTCCCGCAGGGGTACTCGGTGCTCGATGTCCTGCCTCGCACGCCCGCGGGCAAGGCCGACCGCAACGCTCTCAGCGGCGCTCCCTACGAGCGGATCCGAGAGGCGCGGCCCACGGCCGACGAGGCTGTGCCGGGCCCGGAGACCGAGACCGTCTGCCGGATCTGGAGCGAGCTCCTCGGAGTGTCCGACGTCCGACCGCACGACGACTTCTTCGGCCTGGGCGGGCAGTCGCTCACCGCCGTTCGTGCGGTGGCCCGGCTGCGTGAGGCGCTCGGCGTACCGGTCGACGTACAGGCGGTCTTCGCCCACCCGACCCCGGCGGGTCTGGCCGCGGCGCTCGGGACCCTCCCGGTAGAGCAGGAGGAGCCGATCCGTCCGGCGACCAGGGCGGAACTCTCCTTCGGCCAGGAGCGCATCTGGATCTTCGAGCAGCTCAACAGCGCCGTCCCCGCCTACCACCTGCCGCTCGTCCTGGCCTTCCCGGGCGGCCGTGCCGACGTGCCGGTGCTCGAAGACGCGTTGTCGGCCGTGGTGGCCCGACACGAGGTACTCCGTACCGCGCTGCCGGCCATCGACGGCCGGGTCCAGCCGGAGACGCGGGCCGCGACAGCGGTACCGGTCACCTGCTGGGAGACCTCGCAGGAGGAGCTGGACGAGCTGCTCACCGAGCGGATCCGCGTCCCCTTCGCCCTGGACGAGGCCCCGCTCCTGCGGGCGGACCTCCTGCGCATGCCGGAGCGCGATCTCCTGCTGCTCACCCTCCACCACATCGCCTCCGACGGCACGTCCCTCGACCTGGTGGTGCGCGAACTCGGCGACCTCTACGCCGAGCTGCGGGCGGGCGGCTCTCCCCGGCAGAGCTCTCTGCCCGTGCAGTACGCCGACTTCGCGCAGTGGCAACGGGAGCGGCTGGACGAGGCCGAGCTGGAGCGGCTGCTCGGCTACTGGCGACAGCGGCTCGACGGCGTTCCCGCTCTCGAACTGCCCACCGACCGGCCCCGGCCGCCGATCGCCGGGCACCGCGGCAGCCGTGAACTGTTCCGCGTCCCGGCCCACTTGGCGGACCGGGTGCGTGAGCTGTGCCGTGCGCAGGGCGTCACCCTGTTCATGGGGCTGCTGGCACCTCTCCAGGTGCTGCTCGGCAGGTACGCGGACGAGAGCGACGTCGCCGTCGGCACGCTGGTCGGGGGCAGGCGCCGGCCGGAGGTCGAAGACCTCATCGGCTACTTCGTGAACACGGTGGTGCTGCGTACGGACCTCTCGGGTGACCCGTCGTGGCGGGAACTGCTCGGCAGGGTCCGCGAGGTCGCGCAGAGCGCCTACGCCCACCAGGAGCTGCCGTTCGAGAAGCTCGTCGAGCAGCTCTGTCCGACGCGGGACCTCAGCCGCAACCCCCTCTTCCAGGTGCTGTTCGCCCTCGACGAGGAGGCTCCGGCCGGCGTTCTCACCGAGGTCTACGACCGCAAGGAGCTCGAAGGACGACTCGGTTCGGCCCGCTTCGACCTCGCCTTCGACGTGACCGACCACGCCGTGGGCCGTGGTGATCTGTCCGTCTCGATCGAGTACGCCACCGATCTGTTCGACCGTGCCTTCGTCCAGCGCCTCGGAGCCCACTTCGTACGGGTCCTGGAGCAGATGGTGGGCGACTGCACGGCCCGGCTGTCCGAGCTGGAGATCCTGTCCGGGCAGGAGCTGCGTGCCCTGGCCCGAGGCGACCTCGCCGAACCCCTGCCCGAGCCGAGCACCCTGGTGCGGATGTGGGACGCGCAGGTGCGCAGGACTCCCGACGGCGTGTGCCTCGTGGGCGATGCCGAGTCGCTGGCCTTCGCGGAGGTCGACCGCCGTGCCGAGGTGCTGGCCGGGGCGCTGCGCGCCAGGGGCGTGGGTCCGGAGTGCCTGGTGGGCGTCTGCCTGGAGCGCTCGGTGGAGATGGTCGTGGCGCTCCTCGGGGTGCTGAAGGCCGGCGGCGCCTACGTGCCGCTCGACCCCGGCTACCCGGCCGACCGGATCCAGCATCTGCTCGACGACTCCGGTGTGCGTCTCGTGGTGGGTGACCCCGGTCAGGCGTCGTCGGCGCTGCTGCCCGAGTCCGTGACGCTCGTACCCGTCACCGCGAAGGCGGAGGCGGGGGCGCCGGCCGAGCCGCTCGCGGCCGGGGGCGCTCAGCCCGAGCCGCACCATCTCGCGTACGTGATCTACACGTCCGGGTCGACGGGCAAGCCGAAGGGCGTGGCGATCACCCATGCCAACATCACGGCGTTCCTTGAGTGGAACCAGCGGCTGTGCCGCCTCACCGAGCGGGACAGCGCACTGCTGAACCACTCGGTGGCCTTCGACAACTCGGTGTGGGAGATCTTCCAGTGCCTGGTCTCCGGAGCCCGGCTGCACCTCGCGAGCTCCACCGCGGCGTACGACCCGGAGGCCTTCCTGAAAGAGGTGAGCGAACGGAGGATCTCCACCCTCAACGCCACGCCGTCGCAGATGCGGATCCTGCTGGACGCGACCGACGACCCCGCGGGCGGACTCGCCTCCGTACGCCTGGTCTTCACCGGGGCGGAGGCGGTGCCGCACGACGTCGCGCGCCGCATCCTGGAGGTCACCGCGGACGGCTGCCAGGTCTTCAACGAGTACGGGCCGACCGAGGCGACCGTCACGTCCGCGTACTGCCCGATCACCACCGAACTGATCGACCGGCACGCACACCGCCCGAGCGTTCCGTTCGGCCAGGCCACCGACAACGCCCGCCTGTACGTCCTCGATCCGCAGCTGAGGCCCGTCGTGCCCGGGTGCCGGGGACAGCTGTACGTCGGCGGGATCGCCGTGGGCCGCGGCTACTTGGGGCAGCCGGCCAGGACCGCTCAGGCCTATCTGCCCGATCCGTTCGCGGAGGAGCCCGGCGCACGCATGTACGCCACGGGTGACGTCGTGCAGCTGCTCCCCGACGGGAACCTGGTCTTCCTCGGCCGCAACGACCACCAGGTCAAGGTGCGCGGATTCCGCATCGAACTCGGGGAGATCGAGTCCGTGCTGCGCACGCACCCGGCGGTCTCGGACTGCGTGGTGGCCGTGCACCGTACGGCCACGGGTGTCGAGCAGCTGGCGGCGTACGTCATCCCGGAAGCCGCGGCGGACCCGGCGGCGCCGTTCACTTGGGCGCACCTGCGGGAGCACCTCGCCGAGCAGCTGCCGTCGTACATGGTGCCGCAGTCCTGCACCGTCATCGACGAGATCCCGCTGACCCCGAACGGCAAGGTCAGCCGGGACGCCCTGCCCGCACCGCAGGCCATGGCCGCCGAGCCGGCGACCGACCGGGAGATCACCAAGGAGCAGCTGCTCGTGGTCGAGGTGTGGCAGGAGGTCCTCGGCATCGACGACCCCATCGGCGCCGACGCCGACTTCTTCGAGACCGGGGGCAACTCGCTGGCCGTCACCGCGGTCGCGGTGCGGCTGAGCACTCGGCTCGGACGCCGTGTCTCACCGGTCCTGGTCTTCCGCCACCCCACGGTCGCGGGCCTCGCCGAAGCCCTGGAAGAGGAGTCGTGACCGTCGACTACCCCGCAGACCCTCCGGGCGGACCGATGCAGAGAAAGGCAAGCATGAGCAACACCGACAGCAGTGTCGTCCTCGTCGACGCGTACCCCTCCAGCTACGCGCTGGCCGAGGCGTTCATGGAGCAGGGCTGTGCCGTCGTCCGCGTGCAGAGCACCCAGGACGTACCCAGGTGCTACCAGGGCGACTTCGACACCCGGGCCTTCAGCGACAACATCATCCATCGGGGCGTGCTGAGCGAGACCGTCGCGGCGGTGGCCGCACACCGGCCCGTCGCGGTCATCGCCGCGGGCGAGTACGGGGTGGAGCTGGCGGACGCACTCAGCGAGGAACTCGCCGTGCCCACCAACGGCCGCCGGCTCTCCCCGGCCCGGCGGAACAAGTTCGTGATGACCGAGACGGTCCGGGCGGCGGGACTGCGCGCGGCCCGGCAGAAGCTGGTCGAGGAGGAGCAGACCCTCGTCGACTGGCACCGCGAGGTCGGCGGCCGGGTCGTGGTGAAGCCACTGCGCAGCGCCGCCAACGACGGCGTGACCGTCTGCGACACCCCCGAGGAGTCGGCCGCCGCGCTGCGCGGCATCCTGACCGCCACGACGGTGTTCTCGGAGACCAACACCGCGGCCGTCGTCCAGGAGTACCTGGTGGGTGGCGAGTACGTCGTGGACACGGTCAGCCGCGACGGCCGGCACCGGGCCACGGACGTCTGGAAGTACAGCAAGATGACCGTCCCCGGCGTACGGGACCGGATCACCGGCGGTCATCTGATCCCCGAGGACGCGCCGGTCCGCCGGGCCGTCGTCGACTACGCCCACGACGTGCTCGACGCGCTCGGCATCCGGCACGGACCGGCGCACCTGGAGATCATCGTGACCGACGAAGGGCCCTGCCTGGTCGAGGTGGGCGCCCGGATCGCCGGGGCGAACACCCCGTACTACGCCGAGTTGGGAGCGGGGGAGTCGCAGATCGGGTGGACCGTGCAGGCCTATCTCGACCCGGAGCGGTTCCTCGCCGAACACCGGCGCCCCTACCGCCTGCGGCAGCACGTATCGGTGTCCTGGCCGACGGCACCGCAGCCGGGAAAGCTCGTCTCCTACCCCCTGCTCGACGTCGTCCGGGAGATGGAGAGCTTCAACAACACGGAGATCTTCGTGCAGCCGGGCGATTCCATCGTGCGGACCGTCGACGACTCCACCAAGACCATGGCCGTCGGCTTCGCGCACCCGTCGGCGGAAGTCGTCGAACGCGACTTCAACGCGCTCTGCTACCTGGACGGCCCCGGCTTCTACGACGTGGCACAGCCCGCGTGAAGCGGCTCCGACCGATCAGCACCCGCACACGACAGAGGCCCGAATGAACAGCACCTGTGAATTGATCGAAATACCCGGCTTCCCGCCGTTCGACCCGACGCATCCGGTGGAGAACGCGGTCATCACGCGCCTCGCCGGCAACTGGCACCGGCGCGCGACGGTGAAGCGCAAGGAACCCGAACTGGAGGACCTGTTCGAGACCGGCCGGCCGGACTACCCGGAACGGCTCGTCCCGTTCGCCGGCCACCCCGTGTGGGAGGGCCTCGATCCCAAACTCCGAAGCCGGATGCTGAGCTGGGCCTGGCTGGCCTACAACAAGCACACCGTCCTCGCCGAGCAGCGCGTGGTGAATCCGGCCTTCGCCTACGTCATCGAGGGGGAGTTCCCGTCCCTGGGCGGCCCCGCGCTCGAACAGTCGCTCGCCCAGGCCATGGTGGACGAGCAGTACCACACGCTGATGCACCTCAACGCCAGCACCATCACCCGGCAGAAGCGGCTGATCGGGATCCCCGACACCGTGCTGCCCGCCCCGCACATCGTCCAGCGTCTCGCGGAACTCCGGGACGCATGCTCGGAGTCCTGGGAGCGCAAGCTCACCACTCTCGCGTTCGCAACGGTCTCCGAGACGTCGATCAGTGCCTATCTGCACCTGCTGTCGGACGACAAGGAAATCCAGGTCATCAACTCGACGACGGTACAGCTGCACAACCGTGACGAAATCTGCCATTCGTCCATCACCGGTGAACTCGCCAAAACCGTCTACGCATTCCTCTCCAAGGACCAGAAGAGGTTCTTCGTCGAGACCATGATGACCGGACTGGAGGCGTTCGTCGCGAACGACTACGGGACGTGGCGGCAGATCCTGGCCCTGCATGACGTCTCCGGCGCCGAGAAGATGATCTCCGAGGTCCAGTACGATGCCGGCCGTAAGAATCTCGTGCGCGACTTCAGCGGCCTTCGCCGTCTCCTCGCCGATATGGATCTGCTCGGCCAAGTGGACTGGGACTGGGGCGACGTTCAGTAGTTCCTTACGCATCTTCAATTCTTGACGCAAGAGGTGTACTCGTGTTCTCTGCCTATCGGCGGCTGTTTTCCGAACCCGGAATTCGACCCCTTATGGCCGTGGGGTTGCTGGCGAAAATGCCCGGCCTCGGTATCTCGTCGGTCCTCATCCTGCACGTGGTGGGAAACATGGACCGCGGCTTCGGTGCGGGAAGCCTGGTGGCCGCGTTCTGGACGGCCGGCGCGGGCCTGGGAGCCCCACTCCAGGGCCGTGGTCTCGACCGCTACGGTCTGCGCAAGGTCTTCGGGCTGCTGGTGATCGCCCAGTCGCTGTTCTGGGGGCTGGCCCACTTCCTGCCGTTCCCCGCCCTGGTCGCCACCGCGTTCATCGGCGGCCTGACCACGCTGCCCGCCTTCACGGTCATCCGCCTGGCCCTGGCCAACATGGTCACCGAGGAGAACCGGCACACCGCCTATGCGGTCGAGGCGATCACCACCGACGTCGCCTACATGGCGGGCCCGTCCTTCGGCATCCTGCTCGCCACCCTGGCGTCGCCCACGGTGGCGTTCCTGGCCATGGGCACGCTGCTGTTCGCCGCGGGCTGCGCGTACCTGCTGCTCGACCCGCCCCTCAAGGCGGCACGTCCGGCGGCGGACGGCCCCAAGCCCCGGCTGCGCAGCTGGCTGACCGCGCGGATGGTGTGCGCCCTGAGCATCACCGTCGCCACCTCGATCGCGGTGATCGGCTTCGAGGTCGCGGCCATCGGCACCCTGCAGAAGTCCGGTCAGCTGCAGTGGAGCTGGCTGCTGCTGGTGGTCGCGGGCCTGGCTTCCGTGGCCGGCGGCTTCCTCTACGGAGGCATGCGCCGCCCGCCGTCGGTCTTCGCGATCGGCGCGCTCCTCGGTGTGCTCTGCATCCCGATCGGCCTCGCGTCCGAGTGGTACTGGCTGTGCGTGTTCGCCATCCCGGCCAACCTCCTGGTGGCACCCGCCCTGTCGGCCAGTGCCGGCGCCGTGAGCGGGCTCGCACCCGACGACAGCAAGGGCGTGGCCATGGGCACGTACGCCAGCGCGATCCTGGTCGGCAACGTGGTCGGTTCGCCGCTGGCCGGCACGGTCCTCGACCACGGTGGCCCCGCTGCCTCCTTCGCCGCGTTCGGTGCCACCGCCGCGCTCATAGCCGGCCTGGCCTACCTCTGTGACCTGCGACTCCGGAGCAAGGGGAGCGACACCCCCGATGCGCGGAGCGAACACCTGGAGTCCTCGGGAGCCCTGCAGTGAAGATCGCGATCGTCGACGGTTACTCGACCGGCAGCATCCTTGTGAAGAAGCTGCGCGAGCGAGGCGTGGAGTGCGTCCACCTGCGGAGTCAGGAGGTGCCGCCCGCCCGCCTGCTGCCCTCCTTCGTGCCGGACTACTACGCGGCGGATCTCGGATGGTTCTCCGACCTGGACGACGCCGTACGGGCGTTGAAGGTGGCGGAGGTCGACCGGGTGGTGGCCGGGGCCGAGTGCGGGGTGGTGCTCGCGGACACGCTCGCCCATGAACTCGGCCTGCCCGGCAACGAGTTCGACGGCATCGAGGCCAGGCGCGACAAGTACCTGATGGCCAGCAGGCTCGCCGCGGCGGGGCTGGCCGCCCCGGTGAGCTTCAACACCACCGACCCCGCGGCCGCCGTCGAGTGGTTCACCACCGCCGGCTCCCCGGTCGTCGTCAAGCCGGCGGCCAGCGCCGGCACGGACAACGTGCACATCTGCTCCACCGCGGAAGAGGTGCGGTCCGCCTGCGAGGCGGTCATGCGCAGCAACGACTACTTCGGGAACCCGAACCCGTCGGCGGTGGTGCAGAAGTTCCTGGCCGGCACGGAGTACATAGTCAACACCGTCTCTGTGGACGGCGTGCAGAAGGTGTCCGACGTCTGGCTCTCGGCGAAGACCGCCGGCCCGACCGGAGCACCGCTGTACGACTACCAGCAGCCCCTGCCGGTGACGGCCCCGCACGTCGCGGAACTGATCGACTACGTGGTGTCGGCCGTCACAGCGCTCGGCATCACCAATGGCGCCGCGCACAGCGAGGTGATGCTCACCGAGGACGGCCCGGTGCTGATCGAGACCGGGGCGCGGCTCATGGGCGCGATGCTGCCCGACGTGATCGAGCGCCACTCCGGCACGTCCCACGTGGAGCTGCTCGCCCTGGCGCTCACGGACCAGGAAGGGTTCCACGCCTTCCGGGACCGTGACGTGTCCTGGAGCAGGACCGTGCGCAACATCTGGCTGATCAACAGCAGCGCCGGCGTGTCGTCCGCGTGGCACGACCGCTTCTCGGGCCTGCCCTCTTTCGACCGGCTGGTCACGGGCCTGCGCGAGGGCGCACCGGTGCGGCGTACGGTCGACATGGCGACCTCTCCCGGTTACGTGTCCCTCGTCGCCGGCACGGAGGCCGAACTCGACCGCGATCAGGCGGCGATCCGTGCCCTGGAATCCAACGGACTGTATGCCGAAGGACCCTGAGGCCGGGGCCCGACCTGCGCCCCGGCAGACCACCACCCTCGTTCCGCAGCCGCCCGAGCTCTCCGGCCCGGGCGGCTTCGTCATGCCGCAGGGCCCGCCTCCGGGCCCCGGAGCCACGCTTGATTCCCGCTTGAGCACCTCCGCATAGCGTCCAGCGGGTGTTGTCCCCCTCGCCGACTCTGTTCGAAGAATGGATGTGTCTTCCTGGTGCTCATCAGCCGCAATGAAAGCAGCCGCTCATGGCGCGAGGTCAGGATCGCCTGCGCAAGCGTCATCCGGGATTTGCAGGCCCGCGGCGTCGACGACTCCCATCGGGTCCTGCTCTCGTCCGCGAACTCCGCGGCCTCGGTGCTCACGACGTTCGCGCTCATGGAGCTCGGAGTGTCCGTCGGGCTCGTGGACCGCGGGGTGACGCCGAACCAGTTCGCACGCCTGGTGGAGGAGGCCGATGCGGACTTCTTCGTCTCGGACCACGAGGAGTCGGTGCCCGCGTTCGAGGGGCTCGACGCGCACTGGATCCCTCTGCGGGAACTCGACGCGGCGGCACAGCGCGATGCCGGTGAGCCCGCGGAGCTCTCGTTCGACCGCTGGGCCCGGCGCTCCGACGCCCTGATCGTGTGGACGTCGGGAAGCCTCGGACGCCCCAAGGGCATCGTGCGGTCCGGCAGCTCGGTACTCGCCAACGTGTCCCGCACGCAGGACCGGATGAAGTACACCGAGTCCGACGTACTGCTGCCCCTGCTGCCGTTCACGCACCAGTACGGTCTCTCCATCCTGCTCCTGTGGTGGCAGGCGAAGGCGAGCCTCGCTCTGCTGCCGAGCCGGCGCACCGACCTGGCCCTCGAAGCCATCGTCGACCTGGGCGTCACGGTCGTGGACTCCGTTCCCGCCGTGTACGAGGGAATCCTGCGCCTGCTGGACCGCGGGCACACCAGCACCACTCTCCTCGAGTCCGTGCGCATGTGGTGTGTCGGCGGTGAACCGCTGCAGGACGACCTGCTGCGCCGCTTCACGGAGCAGATGGGCCGGCCGCTGCTGGACGGATACGGCAGTTCCGAGGCGGGCAACATCGCGCTGGCCGCGCCCGACAACCCGCGGCTCTGCGGCCGGCCGCTCGCCGGGATCACGGTCACCGTGGTGGACGACGAGGACCGCCCCCTGCCGGCCGGCGAAGTCGGCGAAGTGATCGTCCACACCCCCGACATCATGGTGGGGATGCTGGAGCCGGGCGGCCGCGTGCGCGAGAGCCAGCGTGCCGTGCACCGGACGCAGGACCTGGGTTTCCTCGACGCGAACGGCAACCTGCGGGTGCTGGGACGCAAGGCCGCGGTCCACCGCTTCGGAAACACGCTCTACCCGGATGCCATCACGGCCAAGGCCAGCGAATGCGGTCGTCCGGTGCGCGTCATACCCGTGGAGAACGGCCGCTACGGCACGGACCTCGTCTTCGTCGTCGCGGATCCGGACGAGCGTCCGGCGGCTCACTGGCGCCGCGTGTTCGCCGACCTCGTCGCCGAGTTCGAGCAGCCGAACAAGGTGCTCGTGGTCAAGCAGTTCCCCGAGCACACCAACGGAAAGGCCAACCTCACCGCTCTGCGGTACATGGCACAGGCCGCTCTCCGGAGCCGCCCGGAGAAGACGGCCGCACAGCAGACGACGGCCAAGCCCGCCGAGCAGGCCATCCCGTTCGGCGACCGAATCACCGTGCTGCAGGACGTGGCCAGGCTCCTCAGCGAGCGCAGGTCCGAGATCCTCGGCATCCTCACCGAGGTCTGCAACCACCGGACCGCCACGGATGAGATCGACGCGTCCATCGAAGCGCTCGAAGGCGCGGTGGCCGAGGTGTCGCGCTACGGTCCGCAGGCGGTCGGCCAGACCGGTGTCCTGATGCCCTCGAACATCCCCCTGTACGGCTACATCCTCTACGTCGTCATCCCCAGCCTCTACAGCCAGAGGGTCGTCTTCCGGCCCTCCCGGATGATCGACGCGCAGACCAGGGCGCTGCACAAGCTGATCGGCACCGTCCACGGACTGCCCCTGGTGCTCGACGACAGCGGCCAGCGCGAGTTCATGGAGAACGTGGGCACGAAGTCCGACGTCCTCGTCTTCACGGGTTCGTACGAGAACGCCGAGACGATCCGCGAGCAGCTGCCCCGCGACACGGTGTTCTGCTTCTTCGGCCAGGGCATCAACCCGTTCGTCGTCGGTGCCGACGCGGACCTCGGCAAAGCGGTCGACGGCCTGGTCAAGGTCCGCATGCTCAACTCCGGACAGGACTGCTTCGGGCCCGACGTGGTGTTCGTCCACACCTCGGTGAGCGCGCAGTTCTGCAACCTGCTGTCCCGGCGGGTCGAGGCGCTGCGCCTCGGCACCCCCCACGACGCCACCGCCGACTACAGCGCCATGTTCTACGACGAGGCGTTCGCGTCGACGCTGGACTACCTGTGCGAGAAGCGGGAGTTCATCGCCGCGGGCGGCCGTATCGACGTCGTGGACCGGCACGTGCGGCCCACCGTCCTGATCCACCCGACGGACGACCCCTTCCTGCCGCCGGAGATGTTCGCGCCCGTCTTCAACGTCGTGCCCTACTCCTCGGAGGAGTGGCTGAACGAGCTGCTCCGCCATCCCTACTACGCCGAACGCGCCATGGCGGCCACGGTGTTCGGCTCCCTGCCCGACACCGTCGGGGCCCTCAGGGACCGCCACATGGTGAGCGTCGACGAAACCCTGATCGACATCGAGAGCGGCAACCATCCGTTCGGCGGCCGTGGAATCCGTGCCAACTACATCTCCGTCGGCCGCAAGCGGCACACCGAACCGCTGCTCCTGTCGAAGGCCGTCGCCGACCACCTGCCGGGGAAGTCATGAGCAACGAAACCACCACGTCCGCGGCCGCCGCCTGGTCCGTCGCCGCCTCGGTCCTGACCGCGTCCGGAGTGCGGACCGTGTTCGGTCTCCCCGGCGACGACATGTACGCGCTGGAAGCGGCGCACGAGGCGGGGATCCGTTTCGTCCTGTGCCGCGACCAGCGCAACGCGGTGTTCATGGCCACCGGCTGGGCGATCCAGTCGGGGGAGGTCGGCGTGGCCGTCGTGGGCAAGGGCCCGGCCGTGACGAACACGGTCACCGGACTGCTGGAGTCGGCGGCGTCCGCCGCCCCCGTGCTCCTGCTCAGCGGCGGCACCGGGGCGCGGCACCGGGGCAGCGGGGCGTTCCAGGAACTCGACCAGCTCGCCGTCGTGGCACCGCTGGTCAAGTACGCGGCCCGGGTGGATCACCCGGACCGGCTGCTGCCCACGCTCCGACGCGCCCTCCTCGTCGCCCGCCACGAGCGGGGGCCCGTGTACGTCGAGATACCGGAGCACCTGCTCTGCGAGACCCCGCTCGCGGTACCGGCGGCACCGGACGTCTCCGAGCTCCCCCACGAGATCGTCACGCGAGGCGACTCCGCCGTCCTGGAGACGCTGCGGTCCGCCCGCCGCCCGGTCCTGCTCGTCGGCGGAGGCATGCGCCACGAGAACGGCGGCCGCGACGTGGAGCGGCTGGCCGAGCGGCTGGGCGCCGCGGTCTTCAGCACGGCGTCCGGCCGCGGCTCCGTCGACGAGGCGTCGCCGTACTTCTGCGGTCTCGCCGGGCTCTACACACCGGAGCAGGCGGCGCGGCTCTGGCAGGAGACCGACTGCGTCGTCGCCCTGGGCAGCCGGCTCGAGGAGACGGCCACGTTCCAGTGGCCCGACACCATCGGGCGCGACGTCCCCGTGGTCCAGGTGAACATGGCGGCGGCCGACTTCGCGACCGCGTTCCAGGGGCCCAAGGCCCTCGCTCCCGCCGGGGCGACCGTACGGTCCTGGCTGGCGCAGCTGCCCGCCGAGCCCGCCGACCCGCAGTGGACGGCGACCGTCCGCTCCGTGCACACCGAACTGCACACCGCACACCAGGAGTTGCTCGACGGACTCGCGCGCTCCGCCGACCTGCACATCGCCGAAGTGCTCCGTGCCCTGGACACCGAACTCCCCGCCGACCGGATCCTGGTGCAGGAGAACGGCCTGCAGGACATGTGGTCGTACAAGTACCCGCTGTACGCCTGTACCTCGGGGGCCGGTTCCGTCGTCCCGTCCGAGCAGACGAGCCTGGGCTTCGGCGCGGCCGCCGCACTCGGGGTCAAACTCGCCGCCCCGGAGCGAGCGGTGGTGGCGTTCGTCGGGGACGGCGCGTTCACCATGGCGGGAGCCGACCTGTCCACCGCGGTGAAGAACAGCGGCGGCGGCCTGCTCTACGTGGTGCTGCGCAACGGCGGCTACGGCTGGCTGCAGGTGCAGCTCGACCAGCGGGAGAACCCGGTGGGCGACCACGCGTTCGTCGACCCCGAATCCGTAGGGGCGCAGGCGCCGCAGATCCCCGGACTGCACCAGGTGACCGTGTGGGACAAGGAGTCCCTCGCCGCCGACATCGCGCAGGCATGGCAGAAGTGCGCCGCCGGAGAGGTGGTCGTCCTGAACGTGCCGGTGCGGCTGAGCGACGCCATGTTCGGCGCGGACGTGGCCGGCGGCGACTTCCCCCAGATCGCGGGATCAGGCGATGAGTGAGGGGAAGAACGCGCCGGGCACCCGCACGGGGGAGCGCCGCAGGGTCGTCGTCACCGGCTGGGGGGCCGTCACACCCGTCGGTCTGTCCGTGGACGACACCTGGTCCGCCCTGACGGCCGGGAAGAGCGGCATCGCGCCGCTGACCGGTGTCGACACGACGGGCCTGCCCACCGACTTCGGGGGCGAGGTCAGGGGATTCGATCCGGCCCGCCACCTCGACCGGCCACGGATCCGGCGCACCGACGTCTACGCGCAGTACGCCTTCGCGGCGGCCGCCGAGGCGATGCGGCAGGCGGAACTGGACCTGGACGAGGCCACCGGACAGCGGACGGGCGTACTGATCGGCAGCGGGTACGGGCCGGTGTCGTCCGTGGCCAGGCACCTCAACACCCTTGAGAAGCAAGGCATCCGGAAGGTCAGCCCCTTCGCCCAGATCACCGGCGCCATGGACAGCGCCGCGTGTGAGATCAGCTTCGCGTACGGAGCGACGGGGCCGACCCGGGCCCTGAGCACGGCCTGCGCGTCGGGCGCGGACGCCATCGGCGAGGCCGCCCGCTGGATCAGGCACGGCGTGGTGGACGTCGCCCTGGCGGGCGGCGCCGAGCACATCTTCACCCGGCTCGAACTGGCCACGAGCTGCAACGCCCACGCCCTGTCGACCCGCACCGACGCACCGGCCGAGGCCTCACGCCCGTTCGACGGCGACCGGGACGGCTTCGTCATGAGCGCGGGAGCCGGTGTACTGGTCCTGGAATCGGAGGAACACGCGCTCGCCCGCGGCGCGACCATCCTGGCCGAGGTCGCCGGATACGGGTCCACCTCGGACGCGCACCACTGGACGGCGCCGCACCCCGAAGGCCGCGGTGCCCGGTCCGCCATGCGGGCGGCGCTCGCCGACGCCGCCCTGGAGCCCGCCGACGTGGACTACATCAACGCCCACGGCACCTCGACGCAGGCGAACGACAGCTCGGAGATCGAGTCGATCCGGGCCGTCTTCGGCGACCATGCCACGCGCATACCGATCAGTTCGACCAAGTCGATGACCGGCCACATGATCGGTGCCGCCGGCGCCGTCGAGGCCATCGTCGCCGGCCTGGCCGTCCGCAACTCCCTGGTACCGCCGACGATCAACTGCCACCGTCCGATCGCCGACGACCTGAACTTCGTCCCGCACGAGGCGCAGGAGCACCGGGTCGACGTGGCGATGAGCAACTCCTTCGGTTTCGGCGGCCACAACGCCGTACTCGTCCTGCGCGCCTGGGAGGCCGGCCGTGAGCACTGACGACGCCGCCAGGGCCACACTGCCCGCCTACGGGATGCCGGTGCGCGGCCTGGCCAACGGTGAGACGGATGCCGACGGGTACCTGCGCAGGAATCCGGCGGACATGGCATGGAACCTGCTCCGCGTGAGCGGCCCGCTCGATGCCGGGCGGCTCGCCGAGGCCGTCGAGCGGGTGACGCTGGCCACGGACGTCCTGCATCTGCGGCTGCGGGCCACGGAGGAAGGCCCCTGCCTGGAACGGCAGGAGCCCGTCCCCGTGAAGCTGGAGGTCGTCGACCTCCCCGCCGTCGTGTCCGGCGGCCGGCTCAGCCAGGAGGCCGCCACCTTCCTGGCGCCGGTGTTCTTCGACAAGCCGGACCTGCGCAACGATCCGGTGGGGCGCGTGTGCCTGCTGCGGGCCACGGATCCCGCAGACGAGGGGGAACAGCTGCTCGCGTTCTCCTTCGACCACTCCGTCATCGACGGCTGGGCGCTCGGCCTGCTGGTCCGGGCCGTCGCCGGCGCCTGCCGGTCGGGTGACCACACCGTGCGCGGGCGCGGTTTCGAAGCCTTCCTGCACGACCTGCCCGCACACCGGGTCCGCGAGGAGAGCCTCGCCCGGTGGCGGGACCTGCTGGAGCCCCACCCGCTGCCGGGGCCCGCCCTGCGTCTGCCGGGCGGTGCGCCGGGAGGGCCTGAATCGTTCCTGGCCGACGGCACCTTCGACGGCGCACTTCCGGACCGGCTGGCCGCGGACCTCGCCGCCGTGGCGACGCGCACCGGGCTGAGCCGCGCCGAGGTGCTGTTCGCAGTCACCGCCCTCGCCGCGGGCCTGTGGGCGGACGGGCCGCAGCCGCTGCTCAGCCTGCGCCACGGCCACGCCAGGCCGGAGGACGTGCTGGTCATCGGCCCGCTGGTCGAGCCCTGCGTACTGCTTCCACCGAGCCCCGAGCCCCTCGGTGTCGGTGAGTGGATCACTGCGCACTGCCACACCAACCGGCAACTGCCGCCCACGTACGGCAGGTCCATCCGCGAGGTCGCCCCGCTGGCACCCCGCAACGTGGGGGTCAACGTGCTGCCGCCCGCGCGCCCGGTCGTCCTCGCGCCGGGCGCGAAGGCCACGACCGCGACCCGCGACTTCCTCGCCCCGCTGTGGGCGGGGGAGCGTGCCGCCGGGCCGTCCACGGCAGCGGTGTGGATCAACTACTACATGGACCGTCCCGGCGTCGTCGAAGCGACCCTCACGTACGACACCCGCGTCCTGCCGGAGCCCGAGCCGCTGCTCGACGCCGTACTGGCGGTGGCCGCGGCCGCCGCGGACGAGCCCGGCCTACCGGTCACCGTCCTGCACGCGCGCCTGCGCTGAGCGTGCCGGCCCCGGCCCGGGCGACCGAGGCCGGCACCGCACGGACCGAACATTGCGAAAGGTGGAAACCGTGACTGCACGGACCGGCTTGCTGGAGGGAAGGACCATCCTGGTCACGGGCGTTCTCACGGACCGCTCGATCGCCTTCCACGTAGCCCGCACAGCCCAGGAAGAGGGAGCCCGCGTCATCCTCACGGGATACGGCCGGCTCTCCCTGGTCGAGCGGATGGCCAGACGGCTGCCGGAACCCGCCCCGGTCATCGAACTCGACGTCACCGACGACGAGCACCTGGCCACGCTGGAGAGCAGGATCCGCGAACACGCCGATCACCTCGACGGGGTGCTGCACGCGGTTGCGTACGCACCCCCCGGCGCGCTGGGAGGCAGCTTCCTCAGCACGACACGGCAGGACGCCACGACCGCGTTCGAGGTGTCCACGCTCTCCCTGCAGTCGCTGACCACCGCGCTGCTCCCGCTCCTGCGCAGGGGATCCTCCGTGGTCGGACTCGACTTCGATTCCCGCCAGGTGTGGGCGGGGTACGACTGGATGGGCGTGGCCAAGGCGGGCCTGGAGGCGTGCGCACGCTACCTCGCGGCGTATCTCGGGGAGCGGGGCGTCCGGGTCAACCTTGTGGCGGCCGGACCGCTGCAGACACCGGCCGGCCGTGCCACCTACGAAGAGGACACGGACCCGGCCCAGGCGGAGAAGGAGTGGGACCTCAGAGCCCCACTGGGGTGGCAGGCCACGGACTTCGAGCCGGTGGCGAGGGCGTGCGCGGTGCTCCTGTCGGACTGGCTGCCCTCGACCACCGGGGAGATCCTGCACGTCGACGGAGGAGTCCACGCGATCGGGGACGGTGGGATCCGTGGACACTGAGCTGGCGCCCGAGGCCGAGGCCGAGGCCGCGACCGAGGCCTCGGCCTCGGCCTCGGCTGAGACCGACTCCGACTCCGACTCCGACTCCGACGCTGATGCCGATGCACAGGCACCGGCCCTGGTGGGGCCCGTCGAGATGACCGGCGACCTGATCGCGGAGTTCGCCGACGCCATCGGCGACCCCCATCCGGCGTACCGCTGCGCGGAGGCGGCCCGTGAACTGGGATACCCGGACGTCATCGCACCACCCACGTTCGCCGTCCGGCTGGCAGCCCGGGCCGAGGCGGCGGTCGTAGCGCGACACCCGCTCGGCTACGACTACACGTCGGCCGTACACCTCTCCCAGGAGTACCGCCACATCCGTCCGATCAGGAGAGGCGACGTGCTCATGGCCCGGGCCCGGCTGGTCAGGGCGCGACGGGCGATGGGAGGGGGGCTGATATCGGTGGAGGTGGCGATCGAGACGCAGGACGGGACAGCTGTCACGGTGTCCACCGCCCAGATGCTGTCCACCCACCCGGTGGCCGAGCCGGCGGCCGCCGACACCGAGGAGCGCGCGTACGGGGCGCTGGCCGACCTCATCGGCCAGGACTCCTTCGTGTGCCTGGGCGCCAGGGCGGCCCTGAAGCGGAACACGATCTCGCACCGGCACTGCGGAGAACTGGGACGTGCGGACGCCGCCGGCAGGACCCTGGAGGGACTCCACGACTTCCTTGAGTCACTCGAACCCGGTGAACGGAGCTACGCGTCGTTCGTGGCGACGTTCGACAGCCTTCCCGACACGTCGGAGCGGGCCTTCGAGGACGCGATGTGGCGCCACCTGCAGGACATGCACGACCGGGACAGCAGACACCACCCCTGGTCCACCCAGTACGCCTCGGACCCCTCTTCACCCCGATTCGCCTTCTCCGTCGGCGGCCACCCCTTCTTCGTGGTGGGTCTCCACCCCGGCACGTCCCGTCCGAGCCGGCGCTTCACCATGCCGGCGCTGGTATTCAACTCCCACCTGCAGTTCAACGCGATGGGACGCACCTTCTTCAAGATGCGCAAGAAGATCCGGCAAAGGGACCACGACCTCAACGGATCCATGAACCCGAGCCTGGCCACGTACCGATCAGAGGCACGCCACTACAGCGGCCGGATGACCGAGCCGGAGTGGGGCTGCCCCTTCACCGCCCGACCCACCGCGCCCGAAACCACTCAGGGACCCGACCCATTCCCTGGATCAGGTCCCTGACTTGGTACTTCACTGTCGGGGTGGCGGGATTTGAACCCACGACCTCTTCGTCCCGAAGCAACTCGGAATACTCACTGTCCTTGAGCTGGTGCATCCTGCACCTGCGCTGATGGTCCGCAGACGTCCACGCTTGTTCGCGGCCGTGTGTCGTCGTTGTCACGCAGTTAGACACTCACCGGGGACAGGTTCATGTTCGTCCAAGCCTGACTCTCGGTACGCCGCTAGGCGGGGCTTCCGTTCCAGTCGTCCAGATGGTCACGCGCTACGTCTAGGAACTCTGCGATCGCAGTCGAAGCAGCTCCGATGGAGGCTGCTACCTCGCGGTACCGGATCAGGGGGCCTTCCGTCATGATCACGAGATTGTCGCTGTCTACTGACATGAAGGGGCTGCTTTGGACCAGCCCGACGTAGCTCTCCAGGTCACCCAGCGCGTTCCCACACTTCTCAAGGACTGCATACGCCTCTTCGGCGACGACCTTTGGGCCGGCGAGTCGTACGCGGATCGCGGCATCGCCCATCGGATCGAGTTGAGCCAGAGGGTCCTGTAGGGATGGGATGGCACCGCGGCGCTCGTCTTCCCCGATGCTTTGGCTGTACGCCCCGACTGAGTTGGCGGCGTCTTGTATCTGACTTACCGCTATGCGAGCAGCCTTGGCGAACTCCTGATACGAGTCCATCCGTGTCTGCCGAACGGACATGCCGTAGGCATCGGCTCCTGATTTCGCGGCAGCACCTACGGATCCTCGACTGGCGAAACGGGCGGCGGTAACGGCGGCCACTCCTCCCACCAGGGCGCCAGCCACGCCAGCAATGGCGGCGATGAAGGCTGTGTTAATGGCCTCAGCGGCAAGTTGAATGGCTATCACAGTCTGGCTCCAGTGCCCTGAGGTGCTCCTATGTGTGCGAAGCGCACGGTACAGCCGCACTCCGTCCCCCGTAGAGGGCGTGATCTCGCCACTCAGGCTCAGATGGCCGCACGTTCTCATCCGTAGCTCTATGTGGATCAGTCAGTGAGGGGGCAGACCGGTCGCTGCACGGCCTCGGAGGACTGCTACGCGACAGAGACGGTTGCTGTGGTTGCGGTACTGCGCTGCTGTACAGGTTGCCGACATGGCCGGTGCTCCACATCACGTCGCCTACTCTCTGGACCATGGATGCCTCGGAGTCCTTTCGCGCAGCGGTCAGGGCGCGTGCGACGGCCATGCTGGACAGCGACACTTCGCCGTACGAACAGGCTCTGGAGATCTTGGGTCTTGCCAGTGGCGGGGCACCGGTGGGCAACGGCGATGAAGCCCTGTGTTCGCTCGCACTCATATGGGGCGAGCTGACTGATCGGGTCGAGCTTAGGCCTGAGGAAACGGATCAAGCCGAGACGTATATGGTCACTGCCGCCCGTGAGTGGCTGATCGTCGAGGGCGACCGAGTGGCAGAGGCCGAGTACCTCGACCGTTGGCTTCACGACATCCTTGGGTACGAGCGTCCGGCTCCCAGTACGCGATCTTGAAAGCCGTCGCGGCAGCGATGTCACCGTGGTTTCAAATCCCACCGCCTCTGCCCGATGAGCAGTGAGAACGCCCCCTGACCTCGGGTTTTGGTCGGGGGCCGTCTGCTTGCCGGGCCTCTCTGGCTTCCCGGTCTTCCCCGTGGTTTCCCGTTCGATCGGGCACGGCTGGGGCACAGCCTCAGCAGACGGTGTCGGTGGTCCTCGATACGCTCCCGAGACCTTCGAACGGGGAGTTGAGATGGCGAGCTGGCTAGCGACGTTGGTGGCGGCTCTTATCGGTGGCATGAGCGGTGGTTTCTTGGCGCCCTGGGCTAAGAGGTCCTAACAGAAGCCGTTGATCATGTGACTGTCGGTTTGGTTGCTCGTTGGTCTGGTCGTGGGGAAGAGGGAGTCGCGTCCGTGGATTGTCTCGGACGAACTGTGCTCGCTGATCGAGCCGTTGCTGCCCAAGCCGGGTCCGAAGCTGGTCGAGGGCAGGCCGCGGGTCCCGGACCGGCAGGCCTTGTGCGGGATCCCGTTCGTGCTGCACACCGGCATCCAGTGGGAGTACCTGCCGCAGGAGCTGGGCTTTGGCTCGGGGATGACGTGCTGGCGGCGCCTGGCCGCCTTGAACGAGGCCGGCGTCTGGGACGAACTGCACCTGGTGCTGCTGAAGAAGCTGCGGGCGGCGAAGAAGCTCGACTGGTCGCGGGCGGTGATCGACTCCTCTCATGTCCGGGCGGCCCGCAGAGGCCCAAAAGCGGTCCCAGCCCGGTCGACCGCGCACGTCCGGGCAGCAAGCATCACGTCCTCACCGACGGCCAGGGCATCCCGCTCGCGGTGTCGCTGACCGGCGGCAACCGCAACGACGTCACCCAGCTGCTGCCCTTGCTCGACAAGGTCCCGGCAGTCGCCGGTGTCGTCGGCCGCCCGCGCCGGCGCCCTGATGCCCTGCTCGCTGACCGGGGCTACGACCACGACAAGTACCGACGCCTTGTCCAAGCGCGAGGCATCACCCCAGTGATCGCCGAACGAGGCCAGGAACACGGCTCCGGCCTGGGCGTCTTCCGTTGGGTGGTCGAGCGGACATCGCCTGGCTGCACGGCTTCCGCCGCCTGCGCATCCGCTGGGAACGACGCGACGACATCCACGAAGCCTTCCTCGGCCTCGCCACCTGCCTGATCATCCACCGCCACGTCCAACGCCTTTGTTAGGACCACTTAGCAGATGCGGGCCCGCTGTCGCGGTCACACTCTTGGTCACCGGTCGGATCGGCAGCTATCCGTTGCTCTAGTTGCAGAACCGCTGCCGTACGCCTTCATTGCTGTCCCGAGTGCTATCACTGTCGTCATCGCACACGTCTCCGGAGGGCCCTTGAGTCCTGGAGAAAAGCACCGGTCAGACCCTTATAAACCCACGATGGCCCGAGGCTCGTCCACGGATAGTCCACGCTGACCGCGTACATCACTGTGCGTGAAGGTCCCCGGGCCCCTGCCACTGCGGGAGCGCCGTGGCAAACCCATAGTCCTTGGCAACCTGCTCAAGCTCGCGCCCTCTGACCTGCGCCCCTGCAATCGATCCTGTGCTGTCCCCTGCGTCCGTTCCGGCGGTCGTCAGCCGGGCAACTCGCGGAGGGACGGTGCTGATCCGCATCTTCGTACGCTCCATCTCCCCTTGGTCTGAATTAGGCGAATCGACCGGAACAGTCCCGGGTGGTCAGACGTCGTCCGGAGCGGTTGCGGTGGAGTCAGATACGCGAGCGTGACCGTCATCACCTGAGCTGATCAGAATACGCTCCGGCTGGGGCCGCCGCCCTGTCCGCGGATGGCTCAAGTGACCAAGAATTGCCCGCCGCGGTCGCATCTGCAGGCTAGATGGCTCCACCGCAGTCCGAAATCCCTAACTGCGGTACAGTGATGGGGGGTTCTCGGTCACCTCAGTTGACGTCCTGACGGTATGTCCGCTAGCGTCATCGCACGTGACGGTGCGTCAAAGTGACGCCCGTGGGGTGGGGAGTTTGAGCATGCCGACGTCTTTGAAGCCGGTGACCACCGGCCTGCCCGTCGACCTTCGAGAGATCCGCAAGGGGGTCATGGCGAACGGTGTCATTGACTGTGAAAACCTCCTGGCGATCGTCAACGATCCCCAGGAGGTCGAGGACGCCACCAAGCGCGCACAGAAGGCCGGTCAGCCGATCAGCGAGTATGCCCGCACGCGCGCCGAGATCCAGCGGCTCTTGGGTACTGCGGGCAGCAAGAAGGCCAAGAACGTCGGCGAGTACGCCGACTACATTGCGGCCGGCCTGCGAGGGGACTACGACGACGCTTGGTCGCTGCCGCAGATCACCCTGTGGTCGCCGCGCCCGCTGATCATCTCTGAGGACGGCTCGTCGGCCCTGCCGATCAAGGACGGCCTCTACGCTCTCGACAGCGAGACCCAGGTCACCGCCTGGCACCGGATCAAGAAGCACCCGGGCGCGTATGGCCTGGAGGACTGCGACTTCGGCGCGATCCCGCTGTCGTTCGAGATCTTCCACGGCATCAGCGTGATGGCGGCCCGCCAGATCTTCCACGACCGTAACCTGAAGGGCGTTCCGGTCGACAAGTCCCTGGCCATGTCCATGGACGGCCGCGACTTCGGCACCACCGTGACGCGCAAGCTGATGGAGTCGCTGAAGGTGCCGGCCGGGGAGACCACGGTTCCGCTGTCCAGCCTGATCCTCACCGGCAAGCGCCAGGTGTCGGACAAGGCCCCGGAGTGGATGACGATGTCGGTCCTGCGGACCCTCATCGCCACGGCCATGCTCGGCAAGGCCGGTATCCACGCCGCGTCGACCGGCATCGAGCATGAGGACATCCCCGCCAACGAGAGCGGCGACCGACCGGACAAGGTGATCGTTCAGCGTGAGGTCATGGAGACGGTGGGCGCGTTTCTCCAGGAGAACGCCGCGCTCTTCCACGCCAAGACTGCCGTCACCGCCCCCGCCGTCGTGGCCGGCCTCGGCGCGACCATGAACCGCACCATGTCTTGGAGCGCCGACCCCATGCCCGAGGGCATCACCCTGGAGCGAATGCTGGAAGGTATCCAGTGGGAGCGTGAGGCGAAGTATTGGAGCGGCATCGCGGCCAAGGTGACCGACCGGGGGGCCGTCTCCTGGGCGGGCGGTGCCCGTGACTCCGGACACAAGGTCTACGACGCGCTGAACTACCCGGAGAGCGAGACGGGTAAGCAGATCCGCGGACGGTTCTAGTTGTAGGTATCGGCTCCTGACCAGCGAGTTTGGGCAGGAGCCGATCTTGTTTTGGGCCTGCAGCTCGTGGCCGCGTTTCCTCTTGGACCCTCTTGTACTGACACCTTGATCACGCGGTGTTCCTCGGTGTTCCCCGTGGCTTCCCGCACGGCCTGGCATGGTTCTGGCACGTCTGCCCGGGGTGCCGCATGACTCCACACCCACTCCTCGTCTTCATGTGTCGGCCGTTGTCAGTGCGGTCCCGTAGCTTGAGGCCATGGTTGGTATAGGCGAGAACTTCCCTCACCTCGACGAGTCGTCGGCGGTGGGCCAGCCCACTGAGGGCGTCCAGCCTTACTACGCGCAGCGCGCCGAATTGCTGGGGCAGAGGTACGGGAGCGTCACCTTCGAGGAAGTGCATGGCGGGGTGTTGGATCTGCTTCCGCCGACGTCGGCGAAGGTGCTCGACGTAGGTGCTGGCACTGGGCGGGACGCGGTGGCACTCGCGCGGCGCGGTTACCAGGTGTTGGCGGCGGAGCCGGTCCGTGAGCTTCGGGAGGTCGCGCAGAGCCTCAACCCGTGCGAGGACGTCCGTTGGGTCGAGGACTCGCTGCCTTCACTGTCCCACCTGCAAGGGCCTTTTGAGCTGGTGCTGCTGTCGGCTGTGTGGATGCACCTAGCGCCGGCCGAGCGTGGGCAGGCGATGGAGCGGCTGGCCACGCTCCTGACTTCGGCGGGGCTGCTGGTCGTCTCGCTTCGGCGCGGAGTCCCGCCGATAGACCGGGTGATGTTCGATGTGCCCGCGGAGGAGGTCGTGCGGGACGGGGAGCGGCATGCGCTGCAGTTGGTGCGACTGGTAGAGGAGGGCGCGGACCGCCTCGGCCGTGGCGAGGTGTGGTGGCAGACGGTTGTCCTGCGCAAGGGGGGCGAGTGAGCGGGCGCGAGTTCTACGCCCAGGATTCCTCGGCGCGCGCGTCGTGGCGGTTGGCAGTGCTGATGGGGGCCAACTCGCGCACCTACAAGTTTGCTCTCGGGCAGGCACTGCTGGAGTTCGGGCGAACCGGGCGAGAGGAGATATCCCTTGCCGAGCTCGCCGCTGCCTACAGCCTGGGCCTGGTGCAGCATTTGGACCAAGACCCGCAGGCGCCGCAGACGGTGGGGCTGGGCGAGGAAGACTTCCTCACCGTCGCTGAGCAGGAGAGAGCCGCGACGCTGGAGACCGGCTGGCCCACCGAGCGGCTGCTGGCAGCCGCAGTGCGTTCCATGCCGATGATGGTGATGCAGAAATTCCACAATCTCCGCGGTGAAACTGCGGTGCCCCACACCTTTTACGAGCTGGCAGGGACGGGACGGCAACGTTTCGTGCGCCTGACTCCTGACCTGCTGCGACTGGCGCAATCAGAGCAAGCACCAGGCCTAGCCGCGGAGTTGGGTGCACGCTGGAGCATCGTGGAGAGCTCCTTCGCTGTCGGCGTCGGGCGCAGCCTCATCGAGGAGGGCGTCACGGTCGACTGGGACACCCTTAAGATCACCGACAAACGCCGACGCCGCTCGGTGACCGGCATCGTTGACGCCACGGTCGGATTTCAACACGGCCGCTGCCTGATCTGCGGCGATGTTCTGGCCCCGGGGGAAGCCATAGCCGTCGACCACGTCTTCCCGTTCTCCCTGATGCGTCGCTTCGATAGCGTCGGCTCCTGGCACGGTCCAGATCTGGACGCCCTGTGGAACCTTGCCCCCGCACATGCAACCTGCAACGGAGCCAAGAGCGACCGACTGCCCACCCCGGCCGAGCTCGCCCGCCTCGCGGCCCGAAATGATGCAATCACGCAATCCCCCCATCCCCTGCGCCGCACCCTGCAACTCAGCCTGAAACGCGCCCTGCCCGGACAAAAGGCGCCCTCGTGGACCGCGTTCCTGGGAGCGGTTAAGGCAGCAGTCTGAGCCCGACCGACCCCAGGAGTCCTGGGCCAATTCCGGACGGCGTGCAGGGCTGAAGTGATCGTGGCGGATGAGCACCGCTTTAGGAGTTCGATCGCCGCTCAATGCTGTCGGGGAATCACCCGGCCGCACTGGCCGTGTCGGACCACCTAGGACTGCTGGCGTCCGGCGTCGTTGATGTCACTCGTGGATGTCAGAACGGAGCACCCCGCGCTCGCTCGCTGGCACGATGGTCGCGTGGTTGACCTGGAGCGCATCAGAGCAGAGACCCTGGCGTACTTCCGAGCACTCGATGAGAACGCCACCCTGCGGCACCACTTCCGTCACGCCGACGAGGAGGGGGGCCTGTGGTACATCGAGGCCGTACCCGACCGCGGTGAGTTGATTGTCGTCAAGCAAGCCGAGCTGACCTCGGCCGACCAGCTTCACCGGTACAGCTGGGAGCACCTGGAGGACGAGCACGGCGGCCTGACAGACCAAGCGATCGACCCTGAAGAGGATCTGCTGGAGGCCATCCCGGCCGAGGAGTTTCAGTGGGTGTGGACGCGGTGATCGCGCTGGACAACCACCTTAGGAGAGAGGCTGGGTTGTCTCCCTCCTGAGCTGCGGCTTCACCGGGCCAGGAAGCGGGCGGGTACTCGCCCATGAGGCACCGGTGTTCACCGTGGCTGACCCCTGCATCTGGCACGGTTGTGGCACGAACCTCAGCCCGGGGACAGCCAGCCACGACGGCGGGTGCGTCGACCGACCAGGCGCGCGTGTGTCTCGCTGCAGCCCCACCGGCCTCAGCCACGTTGTCGACGGGACGCCACGGCCCCACACACCACCTGCGCGGTCTCCCCAGCCAGGCAAAGGAACGGATCCGAGGACAGGGGGCGGCTTGTCATGTTATGCATATGAGTTCACGTGATCTGCGGGTGGGGAGAAGGCGTGCTTCTTAGTGATCTGGCTAAGCTTTGCGGGATGCAAGACTCCTGGGTCGGCTTGATTTCAGAATCAAAGGGTGTACGAGAGGAGCGCAAAGCGAAGGAAAACTACGTCATTCCGGAGATGCGGATAGAGCATGTCAGCGATCCGGTGACTCCCTCACTCATCCTGATCACGGCTCCAGCTGCCGTAGGAAAAACAACAGCAGCACACTACCTGAGTCACACGCTTAGGGCGCCCATCGTGGACCTCTCGACCCTTCACGTAGGTAGCAACGCCCTCGAAGGGGCATTATGGAAATCGATGAGTCCACGAAAAGCTGGGAACTTCGTCGAGGAAATGAAGGGTGGGCGCGCGACACTGATTATTGACGCGCTC
This sequence comes from Streptomyces qaidamensis, assembly GCF_001611795.1. NCBI lineage: Bacteria > Bacillati > Actinomycetota > Actinomycetes > Kitasatosporales > Streptomycetaceae > Streptomyces > Streptomyces qaidamensis. The sequence goes on from NZ_CP015098.1 coordinate 4,989,063, forward strand.
GACGAGGCAGAAATTCGATCAGGCCAAGCGAACTTCCAGGCGTTTCTTCGGGACGTCGCCGAAACTGCATCCGACATGTCGGGTAATCCCGCAATGATCATGTTGTCTCGAGCTGAAAGCGCGCGCTCTTTGACTGGACTGTTTAAGGAGCGGAATCTTCAATACTCCCACTTTGAGATTCTCCCCTTCGGGTGCGCCCAAGCTGAAACATACTTGGATTCCCGAATGGTCGAGGTGTACGCAGCTTCGGGCAAAGAAGCCATGCACCGTCGTTACGTCGCTCCCTATGAAAAGGCTCGCGATACTCTGTTCTCACTCCTGGCTTCTGTCATCTCTAGCGGAAGTTCGGATATCTGGGAGGATCCGTCGGTCCGCGATTTCCTTGGGTATGCTCCGGTCTTGGATGTCGCTGCAGAGTTCCTGGCGGTGGACAACTTCACAACGCTACATCGAGACTTTTCGTCATCGGAAGCGGTAGAGGGAACAGCGCATTGGCATCTAGTCGCACAGGTCATCGACCATCTTCTCGTTCGAGAACAGGAGAAGTTTGTAACTCAGTTCGTTGAAACTGCGGAGTTTGAATCCTTCGGGGACCGCCGGCTGTCGGCTGCCCTGTACGCCCCTGAGGAGCAGTGCACACGCCTCCTTGACTATGTAGAAAACATCCCAACATCGGTAGAGTTGCCGGCGCTCCTGCCTGAGCGTCTGCGGGAGCCCTACGAAATGGCTGTCACAGCGCAGCTGGTAAACCACCCCTTCCTACGCGGTTCTCGGTGGTTCAATGTAATCTTTCGTGATTACGTGACGGCACGCTCTCTAGCTAGCGTCACGACCGCAGGCGATGCTGGGGCATCAATTCGGAGTCGGCTGCTCTCCTCCGAATGGAAGCATTCTCCGATGTTTGCTTACTTCACGCATGCTCTAACGCAGGTTAAGGGGGTGTCTGTCAGCACTTGCCACTCTGAGCTATTTGGAGCTCTCTACGAATCCTTCAAGTCGATGTGTGTTGCAGGTGATACCCTGCATTTCACCGCAGGAAGGCATGGAAACAGACTGGTTGCGTCTTACGCCGTATCGTCAAAGCGGCAGCACGAGACGATTCTTGCCATGGGACCGCTCACCTTCGCGTCATACGAGGGCAACCTGACGTTGACGTTTCCGCGCGAGTTGAGCAACGCGGAGATCTACGAGGTGCCGGAGGTGATGCTCGGAGGCGAGGGAAGCTCCTTCAAGTTCGGGCCGAGTGTCTACATCGCCTGCCACGACCTGCTCGTCGTGGCTAAAGACATCCAGGTGTTTGGCACTGGGGATGAGTCTGAAATGTCGGTCCTGCTGAATGTTGCCAACCTCATCAGCGAAAACGTGAAGATCCGGGTCGAGTCCGCGCAACTTCACCTGCTCTGTAATGACTTGTCTTACCCATGGACGCAATATCAGAAAAAGCTGAACCCTTCCAAGCTGCGGTCAGATGCTCGCGAAGCGTCAGCTCTGTATCTAGAATTGCGGCGCATCGTATTGCGATTCAAAGATGCAAAGAAAGGGGAAGCCGCCCTCTTTCAGCCGTTTGTCGACAACCTAATTATTGGCGAAAATCGGCGGGCCCGTACTGCGCTAGACTTCTTGCAAAGCATTGGCTGCGTGGAGCTGCGAAACAGCATGTATCTGCTCGATCTCGCAGAGTTCGCCAAGTTGGGAATTTCGCGCCCCCAGCTCCGGGAGCTTGAAATGTCTGAGGCTGTAGTAGCTGTCAGCCAGAGGCTCGTTGAGTTCGCGTCAGGAAAGGGGCGATAGTTACTATGTGAGTCGGGCCCTGCTGTCTCACAACAGGGCCCGTAATTTCCACGTTTTAATGCGGATTCCTGTTACTTCACGACTGGAGTGCCGTTCTTAGCTAGCTCGTCAAGTTCACCGGGAACTTCGAAGAGGTTTCGGAGAAGTTGGGTTGTAAAGCGAAGCGCCCGCTCTGCCGTTTCTTGATCTACTCGTTCATCGCTCGCATGGGCGCCTACATTGCCAATGGACCTGATGTGATGCAGGAGGGGCCCAAACGATTGCGTGACATGGCCGTCAGAGATCAGTTTTTCGATACTCTTCATGAGGATCTTTTCCCTGATCTCGTAGTGAGCTGCTGCGGCTTCCAGTGTGCGCCTGAGTTGGACGGCAGCGGCGTCTGGCACGCCAACCCGAAGCACTAGTAGAGCATCGTTGTAGTAGCGCGCCACGTCTTCTGGCAGGTGGCCGATGTCTGTCTTGGCGTGAGAGGAGGTCGGCACTACCTCGTACACTTTGGTGTCGTCGCTGTCGGGGGCGCCATGGCGCACTAGAACAGCGTTTCCGCATGCTGGGCATCCGAGCGTCGCCCAGAACTTGCGCTCACCCCATTTGTCGATCACTTCCTGGTCGGCGTTGACGGTCGTCAGCCGGGTATTCGTGAGACCGCACCACGGGCAGTCTCGGAATGAGTATCGTTCGTCCCAAGGCATGAAGAAGAGCCTAGCCAGGTAGCGAAAGGTGGAGAGCCTTTTTCCGAAAGGGGTCTGCCGCACGATCGGGTGACATCTGAACTGGCTTGCCCTGTGGGGTGGGTGGGAAGGATGTCGCTGTGCCCAAGCCTTATCCGGAGGAGTTCCGTCAGGGACGTCGTGCGTGTCGCGAGGAACCGCGGGCCGGGTGTGACGGTCGAGCAGGTGGCCACCGATTTCGGAGTCCATCCGATGACGTTGTGGAAGTGGATGCGTCGCGCGGACATCGACGACGGGACCAAGCCCGGAACGACCAGCCAGGAGAGCGCAGAGCTTCGGCAAGCGCGTCGGCGGATCAAGCTGCTGGAGCAGGAGAACGAGGTCCTGCGGCGGGCCGCGGCCTATCTGTCGCAGGCCCATCTGCCGGGAAAAGGGTCTACCCGCTCGTGAAGGAGCTGACCAGGGACGGGGTGCCCGTCACGGTGACGTGCCGGGTGCTGAAGCTCGCCAGACAGCCCTACTACCGCTGGCTGGACCAGCCGGTGACCGACGCCATGCTGGAGGAGGCGTATCGCGCGAACGCGCTGTTCGACGCGCACCGTGACGATCCGGAGTTCGGCTACCGCTTCCTGGCCGACGAAGCGCGTAGCGCCGGGGCCGTGATGGCGGACCGGACTGCATGGCGGATCTGCCGGGACAACCGCTGGTGGAGCGTGTTCGGCAAGAAGCGCGGCAAGGGCAAGAAGGCCGGCCCGCCGGTGCACGACGACCTCGTCCGCCGGGACTTCACCGCGACCTGTGCGAACCGGCTGTGGCTCGCCGACATCACCGAGCACGCCACCGGCGAAGGCAAGCTCTATCTCTGCGCGATCAAGGACGCCTTCAGCAACAGGATCGTGGGCTACTCCATCGACGAGCGGATGAAGTCCCGCCTGGCCGTGACCGCCCTGGACAACGCCGTGGCCCGGCGCGGAGACGTCGACGGTTGCATTCTGCACAGCGATCGCGGTTCGCAGTTCCGCTCCCGGAAGTTCGTCCGGGCGCTCGACCGCCACCGGATGGCGGGATCGATAGGGAGGGTTGGAGCTGCCGGCGACAACGCGGCCAAGGATTCCTTCTTCAGCCTGTTACAGAAGAACGTCCTCGACCGCCGGAGCTGGGCCACCCGCGAGGAACTGCGGATCGCGATCGTGTCCTGGATCGAGCGGACCTATCACCGGCGCCGCCGACAAGCCTCGCTCGGCCGGTTGACCCCCGTCGAATTCGAGACCGTCATGACCACATCGGCTCTCCGGGCCGCGTGACCGCACCTGTCACCCGAACCTGCATCAGACCCCACGCAAACTCCGAGACCTCAGCGCGGAGGACGTAGACCGCTGGCTGGCTGCCAAGGCGAAGACGCTCAGCACGCGCACTCCTCAGGCGATCCACTCAACCGCGCGGTCAAGCGGGCCATGGCCCGGGACAAGGTGAAGCGGAACGTCATCGAGCTGTGCTCGGTGCCCCAAGGGCAAGCCGGGCGCCCCTCCAAGGCGCTCACCTTCACTCAGGCCGAGGCCGTCCTCAAGGGTGCCGAGGGGACCGCCATGTACGCGTACATCGTCCTCGCCCTGCTGACCGGTGCCCGGACCGAGGAGCTGCGGGCGCTCACCTGGGACCACGTCTTCCTCAAGGGCCAGCCGGACGCGGACCTGCCTCAGCCTCCGCACATCGCGGTGTGGCGCTCGGTCCGGAGGGGCGGGGACACCAAGACCCGGAAGTCCCGGCGCACGCTCGCTCCGCCGGCGCGCTGCGTCGAAGCCCTCTGGCAGCAGTTCGAAGATCAGGGTTGGGATCGGCTCGCCGCTGGCGACAAGTGGGAGGAACACGGGCTCGTCTTCTCCTCGGCCGTGGGCAAGCCGCTCGACGCTGCCAACGTTCGCCGGGCCTTCCGCCAGGCGCTCAAGGGCATCGACGGGATCGATGCCGACGAGTGGACGCCTCGGGAGCTCCGGCACAGCTTCGTGTCGCTGCTGTCCGACCGTGGCGTCCCGCTGGAAGTGATCTCGCGGCTCGTCGGGCACTCAGGGACGGCCGTGACCGAGGAGGTCTATCGGAAGCAGATCCGACCCGTGATCCAGACCGGCGCCGTGGTCATGGACGGGATCTTCGGCGCTGATCCGCAGCGGCCGTAGACACGCGGGAACCGGTAGTCACGCAGATAGACACGCATGCGAAAACAGATGAGCACCTCCGAAATTTCGGAGGTGCTCATCTGCTGTTTCACTGTCGGGGTGGCGGGATTTGAACCCACGACCTCTTCGTCCCGAACGCGATCAGGCCAGCGCTGAACCTTCCTGAAGGCCACTGGGCTGGGTGTTTCGAGGAGCGCGCTGTCCATGACAGTCCGGGACCGTCTCGATGAGGCTGTAGTGTTTGGCCCCCCGTTTGGCCCCCCGAGGTCGTCGCTCTAAGCGGCACTCCTGCTGTGCAGGGGAGGGGTAGGGCCCGGGGACCTGAGCGCCAAGCGTATGCAGAGCCAAGCTCATATGCCAGCGGCTACCCTAGCCGGGCCGTTGGGGCAGTACGTGCGAAATTCCAAATTCGCGTCGCGAGTGTGGTTGCCTCGCCGTAGTATCGATGCTTGATCCATTGCGACAATCGGTAAAGGGTAAGTGGGATGAAAGTTTTCCTTAGTTGGTCCGGTGAGCGCTCTAAGAAGATGGCGGAAGCTCTGAAGGCGTGGCTTCCTGATGTACTTCAGGCTATTCAGCCCTGGATTTCTTCTCAAGATATTAGTAAGGGGAGTAGGGGGCTAAGAGATGTTGCTGGCGAGCTTGCTGAATCTCAGTTCGGCATTGTCTGTGTAACTGCAGGAAATCAAACCTCTCCATGGGTGAACTTCGAGGCTGGGGCGCTCTCTAAGCAGATGGATGAGTCTCTAGTAGTACCTCTCCTGCTCGACATCAAGGCCGCACAACTGACTGGTCCTCTGGCTCAGTTCCAAGCCACGGAAAGTGCATCTAAGGAAGACATGCACCAGCTGATGAGAGACATCAACGCAGCACTGGGAGACTCCGCTATCTCGAGCGATCGTCTGGGTAGAGCGTTCGAGCGAAACTGGCCCGACCTTGACACTCAATTGGAGGGAATCCGGGCGAAGAGGGGTAGGACAAGCCACCCTATTCGTTCGAGTGAAGACATGCTCGAAGAGCTTCTGGTCTTGATTCGCCATCAGGAAAGGCGGATTGCTCGCCTGGACGACGATATGCGCGTCGTTCTGCAAGAGAGGCAAGCTCAAGGCGGGAGATATATTAAAATTCCTGCCGAGGATCGAGTTGTCAGGGTCGAAAAGCCGCCTAGGACCCCCTTCACAGGGATGACCCTAAGTCAGTTGCATGAAATTGGATCACGCCTCGGAATTGGCGGCATTGAACGTATGCGTAAGAGTCAGGTGATCGAGGCGCTTGTCGATCACCTGCAGATGAAAGGATTGACCCCAGAGGATGTCCTACGTGAATGATTCCATGTCGTGGCGGAGGCGGCTCACAGCGTGCGTGCCGTGCGACGCCGCTTATGAAGTCAGTTCCTCGGGCAGACGCGGCGGCCGAAACGCAGCTCCTGCCTAGGCTCAGCAATTTCCGGTTTCTGGTATTCCTAATCTGCCAGCTTGTGGGGCTGGAGTCGTTCCAGGACTGCCCCCGAGAACCAACTGTCTTCTTCATGCGGCCGCAGAAGCTGGGTCGGATAGCCTTCGGTAAACTCAGCAACACCCCTAGGCAGCAAGTGCTGGCGGAATGCTCTCACTTCAGCGTATTCAGATCCGAGCTCGTCGAGAACACATGTACTTCTGCTATTGCTTAGGTTGCCTGGGTCGCTCAGACTATTGGCAACTAGCTTCTTGATCCTGATCCACCATTTGTGGTCAAAACTTTCCCTTCGGGAGTGCCCCTTCACGGCTAGACCGATGACATAACGGTCTTGCATTACGTCGCCGGCATAATACTCGCAGCGGCCTGTGAATTTGACCGTACGCAAGGCGTCCAGTATTGCCTCGGCTGCGGTACCACCGTAGGCTCCAGAGAGGTCGACAAAAGCAAGGGCGTAGCCCAATTGGTCGTCTGTAAGCGGTGTCGAGATACCTAGGCGATACCTCAGAGTTGTGCGTAGATGGCGCAAGTCTCTATATGGATTGTGTCTATAGTGTGCATAGTTGAATGGGATGTCAACGCCCTCCCGGCATAGGAGGATTAGATCTTCTGGATCCCTGCCACTTCCATGGCAAAACCCTAGTTCGTAGGAAACGTTCAATGATTGACCCGACAGGTCTACAACCACGAGGTCCGCGCTTCGGAGATGTCTCGTAACCTCATCTGTGGATACGCCAGAGGTTCGGATTTCATCGGCACGCAATGCCTTGAAGCCCGCCTCGCTTAACGTGTCAGATATTGCCTGGTACTTCTTGTCCCGCCAGGCATCACTTTCGAATTTCATTGCAACAAAGGCATTCTTGCTCATCGCTTCCCTTTCCGTCGCGGTGTCGTCTGAGCGTTACTGGCGCCTTACTCACGGGCATGGTGAGTCTCTCTGGCGACGTTGCCGCGTGTTTCGAATGAGGTGATCTCTCTTTCGCCGTGCTTCGAAGGCGTCATGAATGCAGTCGCGCAAGGCTTGATCAGTTCGCGGGTATTTCCAATAACGCGCGTATCCATCCTCCCCCGACTTCTTGGGTAGGTTATCACTGAACCTGCTCTGAAGTGTTATGCCCGCTTGCGCCGCACTAGGAAGTTCGATTCCCATAAGTCCGTTCAGGCGATTCACCTTGTCCCGTCGCAGCGAACTGTAGATCTCCCAGTCGATAAACTTACGTGCCCAGGTGCAGTTGCCAACCATCAGGATGGTGACAGTGGAGTCCGAAAGATACTTCTCTCGGATGGTGTCCATGACGTAGTCGATGTCATCACTGGCAATTCTGGGATCGTCGTCAGTGACGCCGATCACCCGGGGAATTAGTACATGCTCGTATCGCTTGACGAATGATAGAACCTCTGTGGCGTTAGCGCCGTGATAGCTAATGAAACACTTATGCCGAACTGCTGTGTCCCTGGAGCCTGCATAGCGAGCTGAGATTCGGCGAAGCTCTTGTTTCGCCTGTTCGTTTGCATAGCGATTGGCTGGTGAATTCACGGAGTTCTCCTTCTTGGGATTCTCGTGCGTGCGCGCCGGGCTAGCCACATTGTGTGTTCCCGGCTAATCGCTTGCTCTGCAGAAATGACATACCTGGACCAAGATGCGTCATCGGTTACTTGATCTGCCTCTGCATGGACGAGTGCCAACTCTGTGGCCGTCAAAGAGTAAGCACTCGCGAGACTGTCGTATTGCTTTACCCCAATCCATGCCCCGCCGGCCGCCACACTTGCAGCCAAAGCGCTACCCACGTCAAGATCAGTTACGTTTAGGAGAATAAGTAGCGCGCCAGTGGCTCCCAGAAGCTCCAAAGCGACTAGGGTAATTCGCCATCTTAGCGCGCTACGCTCGTTCTTCCTAGCGCTACGTGAGTACCACCTCTTTTGGTCTTCGATTCTCCCATTGCAATACGACATCTTGCGTGTTGAAAAATCCGATTCACGCAGTTCCTTCATGGCCGAGGTGATCTGCTGTGATCCGGTGGAACTGTAGTCCATGAAGATTGGCGATTCGGCGACGATATCAGTTAGCTGCTGAAGGAAAAGGCGGTCGGACTCCGTAGCCCCCGCAGAGCGGGAAAATGGCTCCGCGCAGACTGAATATTTCCAAGCTAGGGTTTTTACGGATTCGGCCACAGCGCGCCCGTGATACCACGATTCTTCGGGTCGGATGCTGAGTAGAATAATCTCGGCGGCGGATGCCGCGAGGAAGAAAAACAGCGAAAGGGCAATCAGGATTTTTTGGGCTTCAGCGCTTGAAATGCCTGCCGTTACTGCGCTTGCCGTGGCTGCAAATATCACAAAATAGAGACGCAATCTCGTATATCGCAGGTAACTTTTCTGGCCCTCCAGGGAAGCGGCATCCGCAGAACGGTAAATATTCGGGAAATCTACTTCGGCAAGACCTTGCTCAAGAGGTGCCACTTAAACTCCGAACGCGGGTACGTATGCAGTTGGCACACTATAGGGTCAAGTGTCCGCGCATGTCAGGAGCTTTGGCAGATCTGAACGAGAGCTCTACTGCGAGGGCGTCGGACGGCCTTCGTCTGGCGTACGGCCCGCGGAACACCTTCCGGGTTCTTCCGTTCGGTTGTAGTACCAGGTCCGAACTGACAGACCAGGGCGGTTATTAGCGTCTTATCCTGTGTTGTGGACAGCAGTAGTCCGAGGTATCCACTGCGAGCGGACGCTCATCCGGGCCGATTCACCGGGGCAGGAAGCCAGGCTTCTCCTGTGCCAACGCGTGGAGCCGGTTGAGGTAGTCCTGCGCTGCAGGCTCTGCGGCGTAGCGGCACCGCACCTCGGCAGCAAGTTCCCGGCTGGTCATGATCAGCGACGGCACTGATTGGCGGTCGCCCTCAAGGGCACGCGCCCCCATTGTCAACGCCTGCTCCAAGTCGCCGTCACGCGCCGCCGTTACGCCCAGCGTGACTCGGGCTTCCGCGTTGCGCATCGGTGACCGCTCGGTGCCGTCGAAGTCGGTTCCCGCCCGCAGCACCTCTTCGGCGAGCGTGCGCGCAAGCTTGTCTTCACCGACCAGGCGGTAGCAGTCCATCGCGTAGAAATCGAACTTGGCGGGGTCCACCACGAAGTGGTTGTCCAGATTCTCGGGGTACGGCATCCCTTCGAGCAACCGCCGTCCCTTATCCAGGGCCACCTCGACTTGCCGGCGGTCCCCGATCCGCGCCCAAGCTTTGGCCTCCTGGCCGGCGAGTTGTACGGCCACGCCATGGTGCGGAGCCCTCTCGGCTCCGGCCTGAGCCGCTGCAATCACGCCCCGGTAGTCGCCGGTCGTGAGAGCGAACCAGGCCCGCATCTCGTGCGCCCACCCGGCGACCTCTGCATGGTCAGCCTCAGTCGCGAGCGAGAGCGCGGCTTGCCGCGTCGACTCTGCCGCGTGGCGGGCGCCAGTGTCGTACTCGACACAGCCGACGAGTAGGGCGAGCCAACCAGACAGTGCGAGCACTTCACGGTGCTGCGCGAGCGTGAGGCTCTTCGTGTGGAGTTCGACGACACGGCGCAGCCACTGCCGCCCCTCGATAAGAAGCTGCTCGCTCGGCATGAACGGGTACTCCGAGGCGAGCCGGTCTGCCGTGATCCGCAGGGCATCAAGAGTGGCGTTGTCGACGTCGGACCGGTTGAGACGGCTCACGATCTCCAGCGTCTCCATCCCGGATGCCGCCAGGATCTCCTTGTCTCCATCCCGCCGTGCCGGCGCCGGGAAGAGTGCGTGCGTCACGGTGCCGAAGAGAGCCGCGATGATCGGTTGGTAGAAGTCGTTCGGCGTCTGCCCCGACTCCCAGCGCTTCCACTGGCGAATCATGCTCTCTTCCGCGGGCAGCTCCGTGGGAGCGTGCGCCCGCAGTGCCCTCACGGCGTCACGCTGCGACCAGTCACGGGCCGCCCGTTCGGCAGCGATGCGCCGCGCCCATGCGGGCCTGTCGTCGGTCATGTGCCCTCCTCCGAGTGCCTACTCCGAGTCTCACCCGCGAGCCAGGGGGACAGGGAAGGGGACACAGGGGTGTCACTGGACATGTCCCCACCTCCGCTTCGTCGTCCCCTGGCTGTCACTTACGCCACAACTCCCGTTCCTCGCATGCTGGTTGCAGATCACGCGCCACTCGGGGCGGAGCGTTCTTCGAGCGCTGCGACCCGTTCAGTCAACGCCTGAAGCTGGGAGCGGATTTCCTTGATGTCGTCGCGCACGTCGCTGCTGGGGGAAGCCCCGTCGCTGACGAAGTTGCCGAGGTTCCCGGCCGAAACGATCAACCCTTCGGCCCGCAGTGCGGCCAAGCCGTTCTGGATGGTTTGGCTCGCGAACCCGAACCGGTCGATCAACTCGCGCTGCGAGGGGAGCTTGTCCCCCGGCTTCATTCTCTTGATGTCCTCGCGAAGCGCGTCCGCGACCTGCACCGCTTTCGGCTTCGGCCCTCCTGTGGCAGTCATGCCCTGAGCGTACCCACCACAGCGAACTAGAGCGCATCACCCCATGAGGGTTGTGCACCACAGCAGACTAGTGCAAGCTAGTCAGCGAGCCGCCCGCCCGAACCCTCGGGAAAGGGCCGCTTGACCTGCACGAATGCATAGGGCGGGGACGCTGCAATCCCGCTAAAGGCCAGGCAGAACAGGGTTTCGGCCCGTACTGGCGAGGTGGCCCGGTGACCGCGAGCAACGGCCGGAGAGTGGGGACAAGGTCCCCCTTGCAGTGCGAATCCCCTGATCAGCGACCTGAAGGAGTGGCAGTGAGTCGACGAAAGCGATGGGCGCGGCCGTGATCGACCGGCACGGCGGCGCCGTTCCATCCCTGGCCCGTGAGCACCTCGGGGTGCAGCGGGGCGACCGGTCACCTTCACCGAATCGCGGCGGATAGCGCCGCGCCGGTTGCTCGCCCTGCCCGTCCGGGAGCTCTGCGGAGCCGTCCCGTACGGGCGGGGTTGAGGGGAGCCGGAGCCCCGGTGTCCACATCGATCGAACGAGGGGGAACATCCATGTCTGACCGCATGAAGAACCAGGCCGCCAAGAACCGCGACGCGGCAAAGGTACTGCGCAACCGTGGCAAGGACGAAGCCGCGGAGCGGATGGAAGCCCGCGCCGACGAACTGGAGTCGGGCCGCGTCACCGACGTCACCGACAGCGTGAGCAGCCTCATCTCCTGGGCATTCCGCCGCTGACAACCCCAGCCCCGGCATCCCGCCGTGAAGGGCGCCGGATCGAATCCGGCCCGGGGCGCTTCCCCCCCTGCCGCGTAGCGGCTCGGGTCCCTCCGGAGCAGTCGCCGTCTCACCAACACGCCTGCGACTGCTCCGGCTCCCAGTCCCTCCCACTTCAGGAGCTTTCATGCGTGCATACATCGGCCACCAACAGGCGGTCTCTGCTGAGGACTTCGCGGAACTGGCGCTCGGTACCCCGGTTGAGCTGTGGCTCGGGGTGGAGGGCGAGACGGACGAAGAGCGCGCGGCCCGCGAGGATGCGGCGCGCGACATCCTCGCCGACAACCCGCACCTTCCCGACGACCTGATCCGCATTGCCGCGCAGGTCATCGAGGAGAACCCGGACCTGTTCGACGTCGTCCCGCTCACCCGCCCCGCCCGGGGCCGCCGCCCGGCACGCAAGGGGGTGGCGGCATGACCACCACGACCCCGACCCTAGAGGCGCCGCCGTCCGAGGTTCCGCCGCTGACCCGCCCGGAAATGGGGCTCGCCGGAGTCGGCGCGCTCGCCGCGGCCGGAGTCGGCGCGCTCGGTCTGATCTCCTCGTTCGACGCCGTGTCCGCGGCTGCGGCTCGCTGGGGTTTCGGCGAGCCGTGGATGCTGCCGGTCGGTATCGACGTGGCCATTCCGGTGTTCACCGTCGCCAACCTGCTGTTGATCCGGATGGATATGGCGCTCGCGTGGGTGCGGTTCGTGCCCTGGGTACTCACCCTGGTCACCTGTGGGCTGAACGTCGCCGCGGGACAGGGTGCGTGGGCGAAGGTCGCCCACGGCACCATGCCGCTGCTGTGGGTGGTGTTTTCCGAGATCGGCGCGCACATCTACGCCGTGCGGATCGGCGCGGCCACCGGCCGGCGTATGGAGAAGATCCGGTTCTCTCGTTGGCTGCTCGCCTTTCCCTCCACCTTCGCGCTGTGGCGCCGTATGACGTTGTGGGAGATCACCTCCTACTCGGAGGCGCTGGCGCGGGAGAAGGAGCGGCAGTTGGCCCGAGCGGACCTGCGCGAGCGCTACGGCCGCAAGTGGCGCTCGAAGACCCCGCGGCGCGAGCGCGTGATGCTGCGCATGGGCGACTTGGCCCCCGCCACCGAGCAGGAGACGGCCACCCCGCCTCCGGTGGAGAATCCGCCGGCACAACCGGCCGAGTCCAAGCCGCGCCCGCGCCGTCGGCCCTCCGCCAAGGGCAAGGGCAAGGCTCAGCGCACCTTCGAGGAGGCGCTGGCCGAGGCGCGCACGGTCACCGCGGAGTGGACCGAGGCGGAGCTGACCGCGGACCGTCTGCGCACCACGCTGCATGTCTCGCAGGCCAACGCCCGCAAGCTGCGCGACACCCTCAAGGGCGAGCGCGTGGACGGCCGCGCGCTGCGTGCTGTGGATGCCCCGGAGGGCGAGGAGTCTGAGGCTGAGGCCGCCTGATGCCCCCGGCGTTCGGCAAGTGCTACGACCATTCCGGCAGCCAGTACGGCATCCCCACCTACCCGTGGCGCTACGCCCCCGACGGGCTCGCCACTCGTCGCCAACTGCGCGCCCGTGGCTTACGTCCGGGCGGTCAGCCGGTCGCGGCTCAGGTGCTGCGCCCGCGCTACCGGCGCGGCCCACTGGTCGCCTACCTCTACCGCGTCGACCGCGCCAAGCCGGTCCGCCCGATGACGCCGGGCAAGCGAGCCGCGCTCGCCAAGGCGATGCGCGCCCGCCGTACCTGCCCGGTGTGCCGGACGGAGGCCGGATACGTCATCCCCGGCTCGCTCGGCATGTGCGTGCCCTGCGCCTACCCCGAGGAACAGCGCGCCGCTTGAACTGCGCACCAACCATCCGGCAGGGCCGGTCCGCCCACCTCCTACAGCGACGGACCGGCCCTGCCTTCCTCCCCTAGGAAGGGAATCTCAGTGAAGCACCCCGACGACGACAACGAACTGTTCAACCGACTCGAAGCCGAGATGGCAGCCGACTCCGGCGGCGAGGTAGTCGACCTCGACAAGGCACGGTCGGCCCGTGCCGAGTCGGCCGACCCGACCACCCGACCCGACTCCGACCGGTCGCCCGACTCCCACGCCGACAGGTCGGGCGACCCGACCGCCCGCGTGATGGTCGACCAGCCGACTCCGACCGCCGTCGGTCCGGGCTACCTCGGTCGGCTGCGCGGGGCGCAGCGCCGTGCGGTCGTCCCGGTGTGGCTGCGTTCGGTGGCGGAGCTGCGGACCGCCACGGCGTGGGTGGCCCGCCACTACGTGCACGCCGCCGGGTATCACGCGCTGCGTGCCCCGGTCTACGCCGCACGGCTCACGCTTCAGGCACCGACCGGTGCCGCCCGGTTCGTGGGGGGCACGGTGCGGTGGGTGGCCGACCGTGAGGGCGAGCCGGTCCGGCTCGCCGCGGTGCGCCGTGAGGACGCAGCCGAGTACCTGAAGCTGTCGCGGCAGCGCGACGGACGCGTCCGGCTCCGGACGCTGGTGACTGTGCTCGCGATGTTCGTCGGGCTCGGCGCCGCGCTCGCGATGTACGTGCTCGCTCCCGGCTGGCTTCAGGCGGTGTCGGTGAGCGCGGTATTGATGGCGCTCGGCTACGCCGGCCAGCAGGCGGATGCCCCGGTCATCCACAGGGCTGTGGAACTGCCCAAGGCGGTCAAGCTCACCAGTGACATCGTGCTGCGTGCGCTCGGGGCGCTCGGCATCCCCGCCATCAACCAGGCGCAGGCCAAGGGCCGTGACGGGTTCGAGTTCACCGCCCCGATCACCCGCGACGGCCCCGGCTGGCGTGCGGAGGGCAACCTGCCGTACGGCGTTACGGTGACCGACGTCATCGAGCGTCGCGACCGGCTCGCCTCCGGCCTGCGCCGCCCGCTGGGCTGCGTGTGGCCCGAAGCGGTGCCCGATGAGCACACCGGTCACCTCGTGCTGTGGGTCGGGGATCAGGACATGTCCCGCGCCAAACAGCCCAAGTGGCCGCTGCTCAAGTCGGGTTCGGTGGACCTGTTCAAGCCGGTCGCCTACGGCACCGACCAGCGCGGACGCTGGGTCGAAGCAACGCTCATGTACATCGCCGGTGTCATCGGCGCCATCCCGCGCATGGGCAAGACCTTCCTGCTCCGCCTGCTGCTGCTCATCGCCGCCCTCGACCCGCGGGCGGAGCTGCACACCTACGACATGAAGGGCACGGGCGACCTGGACCCGGTCGGCGACGCCGTCTCCCACCGGCACACCGCGGGCGACGATGACGACTCCATCACCTACTGCCTGAACGACTTCCGGGCGCTGCGCGAGGAACTGCGCCGCCGCACCAAGGTGATCCGCTCGCTTCCGCGGGATGTCTGCCCGGAGTCGAAGGTGACCAGCGCTCTCGCCGACAAGCGCTCCCTGGGGCTGCACCCGATCGTGATCGGCGTGGATGAGTGCCAGGTTCTCTTCGAGCACCCCGAGCACGCCAAGGAGTTCGAGGAGATCGCAACCGACCTGGTCAAACGCGGTCCGGCCACCGGCATCGTGCTGCTGCTCGCCACGCAGCGCCCGGACGCCAAGGCACTGCCCACCGGGATCAGCGCGAACGCGTCGGCCCGCTGGTGTTTGAAGGTCATGGGCCAGCTGGAGAACGACATGGTGCTCGGCACGTCCGCCTACAAGCGGGGCGTGCGGGCAACCATGTTCGCCTGGGGTGACAAGGGCATTCACTACTTCGTCGGTGAAGGCTCCGATGCCCGGATCGTGCGCTCCGTCTACGTCGACGGCCAGGGCGCCGACGCCATCGGCGCCCGCGCCCGCCGCCTGCGCGAGGAAGCGGGCACCCTGTCCGGTCACGCCCTCGGCGAGGCACCCGAGCCGGTCACCAGCGCGTATGACCTGCTGCGCGACATCCTCGCCGTCGTGCCGGCCGATGAGCCCAAGGTGTGGTCCGAAACCGTCGTCGCTCGGCTCGCAGAGCTGCGCGAGGAGGCCTACGACGGCTGGGACCCCGAAGGACTGGCCGCGGCCCTCAAGCCGCACGGCATCTCCACCATCCAGGTGGGCCGCCGCGTGAAGGGCAAGGTCGTCAACCGGCGCGGCATCGACCGCTCCCACATCACCGCCGCGATTGCGGAGCGTGACGGAAAGCGGGACGCAGGCTGAGGCTGCGGGGCCGCTAGCGCTAGCGGCACACCCCGCTAACGTTAGCGGCCCCGCTAGCGCCCCAAGCCCACCCTGAGCAGGCCGCTAGCGGATAGCGGCCCACCTGCGGAAACCCCTGAAACCCGCCTGGAAGGGCCCGTCATGACCCCTGTCCTGCTCGCTACCACCCTGATCCTCGGCGTAACGCTGTGTTACGTCTCCGTGTGTGCTGCCTCGCCGTTTGGCAACTGCCGCAAGTGCAACGGCTGGGGCTTCGCCATGAAGACCGACCGCAAGGGCCGCATGAAGCGCGGCAAGGACTGCCGCCGCTGCAACGCCACCGGCAAACGCATCCGCATCGGCCGGTGGCTCTACAACCGCTGGGCCCGCATCTACCGCGCGGGCACCGACACCCCCTGACCGGAAGGCTCCCGATGATCCTCAACGTCTCCGCCGTGCTGCTCTTCGGCGCCGCATCCGCCCTCGCCGTCAAGACCAAGTCCGCTGGAGGCGGCGCGGCCATCGTCCTGTTCCTCTTCGGCTTCTTCGCCGCCGGAACCGGTGCCTACGAGCCCATCCACAACCTCGTGCAGGCATGCGCCGACGCCCTCAACGACCTCGGCTGACAGGAGGCTCCCTCATGAACGAACCCGCCAACCTCGTACCCGGCCGCCATGAGGCGCCCGTGGAAGTCCACCGGCCCACCCCGCTCGCCCCGGTGCCGTCCGCGCCGGTCGTACCGGTGCAACCGGGCACCGTCCCGGCCGTGACGAGCATCGTCCTGCCGGACGGCCGCGTCGTCACCGGCTACACCCTCGAACCCACCAAACCCGAACCGGTCACGGCCAAGCCGCCCGTCTCCCGTACCGCGGTGAACATCGCTCCGGGCGGCATCGGCTTCGGCGCCGTCTGCGGCGGACTGTTCCTGCTCACCGTGTTCATCACCGCGCTGACAGCGCTCATCACCCAGCTCATCACCCTCGCCGCTGTCATCTTCGGCGGCTGGGTGGCCGTGCAGGTCTTCAGCGCGAGCGGCCACGGCAGCGGGACCACGGTCAACATCCGCAAGGCCGTCTTCAAGCGCAACCACTTCCACCACTAGCTACGCCCGGAGCGGGCGCCGTCTCACCACAAGCCTGCGCCCGCCCCGGTTCTCCCGTCCCTCCAAGAGAGCAGGAGACACCAAGCATGACCCATCACCCCGTCGTGCCGTCAGAGGGCGGCAACATCAGCCTGTGCACTGGCTCCGGTGCGCTGGACCAGGCCGTGGAAGCCGTCACGGGCCTGCCCACGGTCCTGGTCGGTGAGAAGGACCCGGCCGCGTCCCGGCTGCTGGCAGCCCGCCTGCCCCAGGCGCGCAACCTGGGTGACATCACGGCAGTCGACTGGCCGAAGCTTTCCGCCGCGGTGCCGCGCCCGGCAGCGCTCACCGCCGGCTTCCCCTGCCAGGACATCTCCAACGCCGGACCTCGGGGAGGGATCGCCGGTGACCGCTCAGGCCTCTGGAAAACCATCGCCCACGCCGTTCGCCACCTTCGACCCCGACTCGTGTTCCTGGAAAACGTCGCCGCCATCCGCAGCCGGGGACTCGACGTCGTCGCCGCCGACCTGGCCTCGATCGGGTACCACGCACGGTGGATGTGCCTACGCGCTGGAGATCCCGAAGTCGGAGCCTGCCACCGACGCGACCGCTGGTTCGCCGTCGCGTATCCCGCTGCTGAAGACCCCCACATCCCAGCTCGGGCGCAACGGGGGACCGCAACACCCGGACAAGCGCAAGGCGGGCGGGCACGGTCCCACACTGGAGGACGAAGTGGTCTTCTTGCTGCCCCCGACGGACGCGTGAGGTTACTGCCCACGCCTGCGGCTGCCGACGGAACCGGCGGCCCTGGCACGTCCCCTAAGCGCAAGGGCGGGATGAACCTGCGCACCGCTGTGACGTTGCTGCCCACCCCCGCCGCACGTGACTGGAAGTCCGGCGCATCGAACCTGCTGGGTACCAACTCGCGTCCGCTGAACGAGGTGGTGGTCAACCTGCTGCCCACCCCGACCGCTTCCCGCTACGGCCGCAACCGTTCCGCCTCGCAGCGTGCGAGCTCGCGTCCGTCCATCGAGTACCTGGCTCGCGACCTGGCCGACGATCAGCGGTGGGTGGCCACCAACGGCACCGACTACGGGCCCGCCATCCACCGATGGGAACAGGTGCTGGGCCGTCCTGCACCCGAGCCGACCGAGCCGGGCACCAAGGGAAACCGCCGCCTGTCCCCGGCGTTCGTGGAATGGATGATGGGCGCCGATCCCGGCGGGGTCACCGGCACAGACCTGGGCTTGTCCCGCTCCGACCAGCTCAAGATTCTCGGCAACGGCGTCGTCATCCATCAGGCCGCACTCGCCTACCGCACGCTGCTCGCTGCCGGCGCGCCCGAAGCCGCAGCCCCCGAACCTTCCCAACTCACCCTGGACATCGCTTAAAGACGCCCGGGGCGGACGCCGTCTCACCACAAGCCTGCGCCCGCCCCGGTTCTCCCGTCCCTCCAAGAGAGCAGGAGACATCCAGCATGACCCAACGAACGTCATTCGGCGAGGGCCGTCCGGTCCATGCCACCCCATCGAGCACGTCGGGGGTGACGGCATGAACCGTCACCTTCTGTTCGCCGCCCTCGATGCGGCGGAGCGGGGATGGGCCGTCCTCCCTCTGCGTCCCGGCGACAAGCGTCCGGCCCTGCACGGTGAGGACGTCTGCCCCGGTATCGGGGACTGCGCGGGCGGTCACCGCAAGTGGGAAGAGCGCGCCACCATCGACCCCGACCGCATCCGCCGCGCGTGGGGCGACTTGCCGTTCAACGTCGGCATCGCGACCGGCCCGTCCGGCTTGGTTGTCGTCGACCTCGACATGCCCAAGCGGAAGAGCAGTACAGACACGCCTAACGGCGTGACGACCTTCACGGCGCTCTGCGAGCGCGCCGGACAGGCAGTGCCCACCACCCGCACGGTGCGGACCGCGAGCGGCGGGGTCCATCTGTACTTCACCGCCCCGCCCGGCGTCCGGCTCGGCAGCACGGCCGGACGGCTCGGCAAGCGCATCGACACCCGCGCATGGGGCGGCTACGTGGTCGCCCCCGGCAGCCTTACCCCCACCGGCGCCTACGCGGTTCTCAACGACGCGCCGCCTGCACCCCTGCCGGATTGGCTGCGCGACGGCCTGACGGCCCGTCAGGCTTCGCGGGCACTGATGGCTGCACCCTCGGCCGTACGGGCCTCTCGCTACGCCGCAGCGGCCTTGGACGCGGAAACCGCGTCCGTGCGGCAGGCCCCGGAGGGCGAGCGCAACGCCACCTTGCTGTGGGCGGCGCGAGCCCTGGGACGGTTCATCGCGTGGGGCGACCTCCCCAGGGAGCAGGTTGAGGAGGCTCTTCAGTGGGCGGGGGAGCAGGCCGGTCTCTCGCCGCGGTCGTGTGAGGCGACCATTCGCAGCGGTCTGAACTGGTCGATTACCCGCAACGGTCAGCGGAGGGCGGCATGAGCACCCCTGCCCGCCCCTCCCTGAAGAGCCTTCCCGTCACCCCGATTGGCCCGCGCGCCGCCGCACAAGCCGCGCCTGGTCCGGCCGTGGGCGAGCCGACAGGCACCGCCCGCAAGGGCGCCCAAACAAGCCCTGAGCCGCAGGCCGGCGACTCGGCCAACCCCATGCCGGAGCAGCCAGGCCTACGCGTCTATGCCCCGCCGATCTACCGCGACCACCACGACGGGGCCCGCTGGTCCAAGCGCTACGGCGCCACCCCCACCGCCGCCTACGCCTGTCGGTGCGGTCAGACCGAAACCGCCGCCGGCGCCCGAGCCGTGGCCGCGCTGCTCGCCAAGTACGCCATCCACCGCGACACCTGTTCGCCCCGGAGTACTGAGGAAGGAAGGGCCGCCGCATGACCGACCCCATCGACGGCGCCGCGCTGCTCGACGAGGTGGAAGCCTTCCACCGCCGCTTCAACATCTTCCCGCTCGATGCCGCGTACGTCGCCGTGACGCTGTGGGACGCGCACGCGCACCTGCTCGACTGCTTCGACTCCACCCCCCGGCTCGCGTTCCTCTCACCCGAGCCGGGCTCGGGCAAGTCCCGCGCGCTGGAAATCGTGGAAACCCTCGTGCCGCAACCGATGGTCGCGGTCAATGCATCCGCCTCCGCGCTCTTCCGCGCGGTGTCCGGGATGGAGGGACGCCCGACGATCCTCTTCGACGAGATCGACACCGTATTCGGCCCCAAGGCCGGAGAGAACGAACAGCTCCGCGGGTTCCTCAACGCAGGCCACCGACGCTCCGGCGTCATGTGGCGCTGCGTGGGCGACGGCTCCAACCAGCAGGTGCAGGAGTTCCCGTCGTTCTGCGGAGTCGCGGTCGCTGGACTCGGCTCGCTGCCGGACACGATCCTGACCCGCTCGATCATCGTCCGCATGCGCCGCCGCGCCCCCAACGAGCGCGTGGAGCCCTTCCGCCAGCGCATCCACGAGAAGGAGGGCCACGCGCTGCGCGACCGGCTCGCCGCATGGGCGCAGTCCGTGCGCCACCTGGTCGACGGGGTGTTCCCGGAGCTCCCGGAGGGCATCAGCGACCGGCCCGCGGACGTGTGGGAACCCCTGCTCGCTATCGCGGACGCGGCGGGCGGAGCGTGGCCGGAGCGGGCCCGCGCCGCCTGCATCGAGTTGGTCAACGCGGCCAAGACCAGCGACAAGGGCAGCATCGGTATCCGCCTGCTCACGGACCTGCGCGACTACGTCTTCAACGGCATCGACCGCCTGCCCACCGTCGCCATCCTCGACCGGCTCCACGGCCTCGAAGAGGCGCCTTGGGCGGACATGAGCGGAAAGCCGCTCGATGCCCGCGGGCTGTCGCGGATGCTGCGGGAGTACATGACCGCGGACAACACCCCCATCGCGGCCCGCAACATCAAGGCGGGCGGGAGCGTCATGAAGGGCTACTACGCGTCCGACCTGCACGACGCATGGCAGCGCTACTGCCCACCCCCCGCAGAAAGTGCGCTACTTCCGCTACCTCCGCTACCGGGCAGCTCAGAGGCGGTTCTCGGGTAGCGGCAAGCCGCTCCGCATCCGCTACCGCATGCCCCACCCGCTACCCGCCCCGCGGCCACGAACCCGGGGCCGGTAGCGGCTCCATCCGCTACCGCTGCCCCTATCCGCTACCTCGATCATGCCCCTGACCAGGGCGGTAGCGGAGGTAGCGGAGGTAGCGGACCTGACAGGAAGGGGGGCACCGCCCCCAGAACCCTGCCGAGGAGGCACCGCCGCATGGCCACCGTTGCTGAACCTGCCGAACAACTCCTCTACCGCCCCGAAGAGGCGGCCAAGGCTCTCAGGATCGGACGTTCGATGGTCTACGAGGAGATACGCCTCGGACGACTTCAGACCGTCCGCATCGGCCGTCGCCGTCTCGTGCCGCCGGAGTACATCGAGCGATACGTCGAACTCCTCAAGCGCGAGGCAGAGGCCACCGCCTGAACATCCCATCACCCCAGTTTCACAGGGCCGCGTCCTTCAGGGCGCGGCCCTGTCCCATGGAGGCACAGCACAGCATGACCGAGACCCCGAAGCGCGCCCAAAGGGCTGGCCACGGTGCGGACACGATCTATTGGGACCCCGTCAAGAAGAGCTACGTGGGAGCCGTCTCCCTGGGGTACGCCCCGAGCGGCAAACGCCGTCGACCCAAGGTGTACGGCAAGACGAAGACCGAAGTTCGCCAGAAAATCCGGGACCTGAAGAAGGAGTTGCAGACCGGCGTCAAGGCGCCGGCCAACTACACCGTGGCCGACGCGGTGAACGACTGGTTGGAGCGCGGGCTGAAAGGGCGCGACGAGAAGGGCACCATCGGCAAGAACCGCTCGATGGCGAATAAGCACCTGATTCCGTTCATCGGCAAGGCCAAGCTGAAGGAACTCAGCGCGGACGATGTCGACGATTGGTTGGACGACAGGGCTGAGTTCCTCGCGACGCGGAGCCTGCGCGACCTGCTCGCCATCCTGCGCCGCTCCATCGCGCACGCTCAGCGCAGGGACAAGGCTGCGCGGAACGTCGCCCTACTCGTCACCGCGCCGGAGGGGCGCCCCGGCCGGCCGAGCAAGGCACTAAACCTGGAGCAGGCGAAAGCCGTGCTCACCGCCGCGCGTTCGTCACGGCTGTACGCCTACCTCGTGCTCTCACTCCTCAGCGGTGTGCGCACGGAAGAGGCGCGCCCCCTCACCTGGGACCACGTCTTCCTGGAGACGATGGACGGCATCCCGCCCCACGTCGCGGTGTGGCGTTCGGTGCGCAAGCACGGTGAGACCAAGACCAGGAAGAGCCGCCGGACCATCGCCCTGCCGAAGCAGGTGGTCGACGTCCTCGAAGAGCACATGCGATGGCAGAAGCAGGAGCGGGTGTCGAGAGGAATGGAATGGAGCCCGACCGGCCGCGTTTTCACCACCCGGAGCGGCGAGCCGCTCGACGCGGCCAACGTCCGACGAGACTTCAAGGCCATCGTGAAGAAGGCCGGACTGAAGCCTGAGTGGACCCCGCGGGAGCTTCGGCACAGCTTCGTGTCCCTGCTCTCCGACCACGGCATACCGCTGGAGCGGATCGCGCTCTTGGTCGGTCACAGCAGTCAGGCGACCACAGAGGCGGTCTACCGGAAGCAGCTCCGGCCCGTGATCACGCAGGGTGCCGAAGCGATGGACGACATTTTCGCGTGCGTCCGTGGGAGCGTCCACGGCGACGAGGCGACAAGTTCCGCTGGACCGGCAGCGAATAGCTGACGGATTCGGCCTACGTACGAGGAAGGGGCAGGGCGGGCCGCCGGAGTAGGCGGCCCGCCCCCTCTCATGTTGACCCACGCAGAGCGGGCCATATAGGTGCCATCCGCCGTTCTCGGCCTCTTGCCGGGAGTGCGAGGAACGTCGGACACATCGGGCTAGGAGCGAAACATCCCGGCCAAAGAGTCAGAGTACGCGTATTGGCTATCTATGTCTACGAACCCTGAGGGACTGTTCTAAAAGAGGCTATTCAGTCATTCTGGTGAAGCTAAGTGGTGGCCATGCCTTGCCGGGAGTGGTGGTCGCCAGTCACTTCGGGCTAAGGGGCGTTTGCCATGTTCGTACTGTGTTATCTGTTGTCGATCTTGGGATTCGTGGCCACGTGGGCATACGGCGTCATCGCTCGGGCGTACCGTACGGGAGCTGATCCGGCCTTCGGGAGCCTCGGAAACTTTCTCTGTTTCCTCTTCCTTGTCTGCTTCATCAACCTCATGGCGATGAACTACGCGAAGGGGCACTTGTCGCTCAGCACGAAGCAGGGGCTGCTTGCCTCGTTCCTCTTCGGTGGGGCCGTCGGAGGGTTGGTGATGCCGCTGCTGATGGTCTAGATCATCTTGGTGAGCTGAGATTGAGGGCTGATCCACTCCCGTCGGCCCCCTGTTTGGCCCCCCGGGCATGACAGAGGCCCATTCGCGATCACGCGAATGGGCCTCTGACCAGCGTCGGGGTGGCGGGATTTGAACCCACGACCTCTTCGTCCCGAACGAAGCGCGCTGCCAAGCTGCGCTACACCCCGATGTCGCTGCTGTCGCGGCGACGACGTTTACTTTAGCCCACCGGTGGCTAGAGACGAAATCCGGTTTTACCGCGGTGGCGGAGCGGGTTCGGGCGGGCGTGGTCGAGGGCCACGAGGAGCACGGCCAGGGCGTAGAAGGAGAGGCCCAGGAGGAGGGCGTTGCCGAGGACGCGCTTGAAGCCGTCCTGGCCGACGTCCAGGAACGGGTAGAGGTAGCGGTCGGGCGTGCCCGGGAGGAGCAGCTCGCCTCGGGTGAGGCAGAAGGCCAGGTAGACCATGGGATAGAGGAGCCACGTGCTGGCCTGGCGGAGGTGCATGCGGCCGGGGGACGTGAGCAGGAGCCAGTCCAGTACCGCCGCGATCGGGGTCACGGTGTGCAGTACCGCGTGGGAGAGGGCCTGCAAGCCCGTCGGGGCGGCGGCCTCGCCCGTGAGGGAGAAGGGGCTCGCCTCGTTCGCCAGGAGCAGGTGGTGCACCAGGGCCGCGATGACGACGTAGAGCAGCGTCGCCCCCAGTACGGCGCCCGGAAGGGGCCGGCCGGCCGACGATGCGCGGCGGGCCGAGAGGGCCATGACCAGCGCCAGCAGCATGTTGCTCTGGATTGTGAAGTGGCTCAGGACCCGGGACGGGTCGCCGAGGAGCAGTGCGAGCGTCACGCCCACGGCCGCCGCGAGGGCGATCAGCAGGCGGAAGGCCGCGGCCGCGGGGCGGCGGACCGGGGTGACGACGGCCGTGGCGGGCACAGGGGAGGGCTTCAGTGCCGGCGGGGACGGGATCGCTGGGAGGTCCGGGATGTCCCGGGGTATCGGGGCGGTCATGCCCCCACGCTGGCAGAAACGGACATAGGGGGCGATGCGGGCAGGGCTGTGTGGGTTACCCGGTCCCGACCAGTCCTCAGCCTCCGGCTCCCAGCCTCCGGCCCTCAGCCCTCGGCTCCCAGCCCTCGGCTCCCCCTCGGTCCCCAGCCCTCGGTCCCGACCAGCCCGACCAGTCCCGCCCGGTCCCGACCAGCCCGACCAGTCCCGCCCGGGCCCTCTGCGTTACCCTCGCGGGTCCTCGTCGCGCCCGACCAACGTCAGCAACGTGGCCTCCGGCGGGCACGCGAACCGTACCGGCGTGTAGCGGTTCGTGCCGCAGCCCGCCGACACGTGCAGGTACGACGTATTGCCCTCCGCCCGGTGCTGGGACAGACCCTTCACCCGGTCCGTGTCCAGGTCGCAGTTGGTGACCAGGGCGCCGTAGAAGGGGATGCACAGCTGGCCGCCGTGGGTGTGGCCGGCCAGGATCAGGGGGTAGGCGTCGGCCGTGAAGGCGTCCAGGGTGCGCAGGTAGGGGGCGTGTACGACGCCCATGGAGAAGTCCGCCGCCTCGGACGGGCCGCCGGCCACCTGCGCGTAGCGGTCCCGCTTGATGTGCGGATCGTCCAGGCCCGTGAGCTCCACCGAGACGCCCTCGAGCTTGAGCTCGCCACGCGAGTTGGTCAGGTTGAGCCAGCCCGCCGCGTCGAAGCCGTCCCGCAGGTCCTCCCACGGGTTGTGCACCACGCCCTCGGCCGGCGCGTTGCCGTTGAGCCCGTGGCGGCCCTGGGCCTTCTCGAACAGGTAGCGGGCGGGGTTGCGCAGCTTGGGGCCGTAGTAGTCGTTGGAGCCGAAGACGTACGCGCCCGGGAACTCCATCAGGGGGCCGAGTGCATCCAGGACCTCGGGGACGCCCTCCGGGTCGGACAGGTTGTCGCCCGTGTTGATCACGAAGTCGGGGCGCAGGCCCGCCAGCGACCGCAGCCAGCGCTGCTTCTTGCGCTGGCCCCCGACCATGTGGATGTCGGAGACCTGCAGCACACGCAGGGGGCGCATTCCCGGGGGCAGGACCGGGACGGTGACCCGGCGCAGGCGGAAGGAGCGGGCCTCGAAGCCCGCCGCGTACAACAGACCGGCGGCGCCAGCCGCCGCGATTCCCAGGGGGACTCCGTATCGCGCGCGCATACGACCATCGTGTCAGACCCCGGGCGTCGCCCGTGCCCGGCCGGCGCCCGAAATCCCCTGAGCGCACCGGCCCTTCGGCCGTGCCCCCTTAAATGAAGGGGCGCTCTTCCTCCCGCACCTGCGACAATCGGCCCCATGACCACGCTCAAGTCGAAGCTGCAGGATGACCTCAACGTTGCGATCAAGGAGCGCGACGAGCTGCGCTCCTCGACGCTCCGGCTGACGCTCGCCGCGATCACCAAGGAGGAGGTCGCGGGCAAGGAGAAGCGCGTGCTCTCCGACGACGAGGTGCAGAAGGTGATCACCCGGGAGGCGAAGAAGCGGCGTGAGGCGGCCGACGCCTTCGCGCAGGGTGGCCGTACCGAGCAGGCCGAGCGGGAGAAGGCGGAGGGCGAGATCCTCGCCGCGTACCTGCCGCAGCAGCTGTCGGACGAGCAGCTTCAGGAGATCGTCGCCCAGGCCGTCGAGGAGGCGAAGGCGGCCGGTGCCGAGGGGCCGCGGGCCATGGGCGCGGTCATGAAGATCGTGAACCCGAAGGTGGCCGGGCAGGCCGAGGGCGGCCGCGTCGCCGCCGCGGTGAAGAAGCTGCTGGCCGGCTGACCTGGTGGTCGGCCCGAACGTGCTGCCGACCGGCTGACCGTTCAACCGGACGACGACGGCCCCTTCCCACCCACGCGGGTAGGAAGGGGCCGTCTCCGTTCCGTCACACCGCCGATTCAGCCGAACCGGCGGTGTGACGGAACACCGGCGGCTCAGCCGAACCGGCCGCCGTTGCCGTTGCCGCCGCCATTGCTCTGGCCCCGGAAGAACCCCTCCGGGATGGAGAACGAGGGTGTCGGGAAGGGCTCGCCGCCGCCTCCGCCGTTGTTGTTTCCGCCGACCAGGCCGCCGATGACGTCGTCGCCGTTGCCACCGTCGTCGCGGCCGCCGCCGCCGTCCTCGTCCCCGTCACCGCGGTCCCGCGGCTTGCTGTCGGGGATGTGGACGGTGTTGAAGTTCTCGACGGGCTTGCCCTCCAGCGCGCCGGACATCATGTCGCCCCAGATCGGGCCGGGGACCTCGCCACCGAAGACCTTGCCGTACGACCGGCCGCCGATGGTGATGCCGACCATCTTGCGCTTGTGCGCGGGGTCGCCGACCCAGACCGCGCCGGCCATGTTCGGCGTGTAGCCCACGAACCAGGCCGCGTAGCGCTCGTCCGTCGTACCGGTCTTGCCGGCGCTGGGACGGCTGCCGAGGCCGGCCTTCTTACCCGTACCGTCCTCGACGACGCCCTTCAGCAGCGTGTTGATCGTGTCGGCGGTGTTCTCCGACATGGCGCGCGAGCAGGTCGACTTCGGCACCTCCAGCGACGAGGTCTTGGCACCGACCCGCCGGCTGACCGACTCGATGGCGACCGGCGTGCAGTACATCCCGCGCGAGGCGAAGGTCGCGTACGCGTTCGCCATGGTCAGCGGGGACATCTCCTGGGTGCCGAGGGCGATGGAGGGCACCTGGGGCATCTTGTCGCCGTCGGCCCGCACGACGCCCATCTTCTTCGCCATCGTCGTCACCGGGCAGATGCCGATATCGCTGATCATCTGCACGTAGTAGGTGTTGACCGACTTGGCGGTCGCCTCCCGCATGTCGTACGGGCCGACCTCGGAGGAGTTCTCGTTCTCCAGCTTGGCCGGCTTGTTGCGGTCGTTCACCCACCGCTTGCCGTCACAGGCCGAGACCGGGCTCGGGTACGGCATCTGGTACGGCGACGAGTACACCTTGTTCGCCGGCATGCCGTCCTCGATGGCGGCGGCGGCCACGATCGGCTTGAACGTCGAACCGGGCTGGTAACCCATGCCGCCGCCCATGTCGCCGTCGACGGACAGGTTGAGGGTCGTCTCGCCCTTCTTGGTGTTCACGCCGTAGGGACGCGACTGGCCCATGGCGACAATCTTGCCGGTGCCGGGCTGGACGAGGGTGGCGGCGGTGGCCACGTCGTCACTCTGGTAGACGTGGTCCTTGATGGAGGCCTGCGCCGCCTTCTGGGCCTGCGGGTCCAAGGTGGTGCGGATGGTGAGACCGCCTCGGTTCCAGATCTTCGCGCGCTGCTCCTTGGTCTTGCCGAAGACCGGGTCGGTCAGGAAGACCTCGCGCACGTAGTCGCAGAAGAAGCCCGCGCCCTTGACCGCCGTGATGCAGCCGTTCTTGGGCTTGCTGACCTTCAGGCCGAGCGGCGCCTTCATCGCGTCGGCGGCCTGCGCCCTGGAGATGTCGCCGACGGCGGCCATGCGCTGCAGCACGGTGTTGCGGCGCTTGGTGGCCTCCGTCTCGTCGTTGACCGGGTCGTACCGGCTGGGCGACTGGACGATGCCGGCGAGCAGGGCCGCCTGCTCCAGGCTGAGGTCCTTGGCGGACTTGGAGAAGTAGCGCCGGGCCGCGGCCTCGACGCCGTAGGCCTGCTGGCCGAAGAACGTGATGTTCAGGTAGTTCTCGAGGATCTTCTTCTTGCCCAGCTCCTCCTCGACCTGGATCGCGTACTTGAGCTCGCGGATCTTGCGGCCGATGGTCTGCTGCGTGGCCTGCGCGACCTTGGTCGGGTCGTTGCCCGCCTCCTCGACGAAGACGTTCTTCACGTACTGCTGCGTCAGGGTGGAGGCGCCCTCGGAGACCCCGCCGGTCTGCGCGTTCTTGTTGAGGGCGCGCAGGACGCCCTTCAGGTCGACCGCGCCGTGCTGGTAGAAGCGCGAGTCCTCGATCGCGACGATCGCCTTCTGCATGTAGGGCGAGATGTCCTTGAGGGGGACCACCGTGCGGTCGCGCGAGTAGACCGTGGCGATCTGGCCGCCGTCGGCGTCGAGGATCGTGGTGCGCTGACTCAGCGGCGGGGTCTTCATGTTGGCCGGGAGCTCGTCGAAGCTCTCGACCGATCCCTTGGCCGCGAGTCCCAGCGCGCCCACCGCCGGGAGCGCGATGCCGGCCAGCACGGCTCCCGCGAGGACACTGACACCGAGGAACTTGGCGGCCTGCTGCGTGGGAGACAGACCACCGCCCGAGCGCTTGTTTGGCATGAGGGCAGCCTACGTTCTCATTCGCCGGACAGGCGTATAGGCCTTGGCCTAAGCTGCTCTCAACTGTCACAGCAGTGAGGTCACGTATCAATACGTCCGGCGACCCCGAATCGTTCTGGGTGTTCCCCAACTTTTTTGGTGGGGCCGTGTCCGAATCCGCCTTGTGTGTCATGCGGCGTCCGTTGTGACGCAGCTGAACTGTCCCGGTTTGCCGGGAAAGTTACGTATGCCGCCCGCTCACTCCCCCGGGTGATCTGCCGCTTACCCATAGTCCGTTCGGGCCATTCAAGATTGGGCCCGAAGGGGGTGTTGCGCTGTGCCCACCTTCCGTAACGTCCTCAACTGGCGGCGGTGAATATGCCGCTGCCGCCGTGGGGGAGCCTCGATTCGGGAGAGGACGGCGCCGGTATGGGCTGGGTAGTCGACTGGAGTGCGCAGGCGGCCTGCCGCACTACCGATCCGGATGAACTGTTCGTTCAAGGAGCAGCGCAGAACAGGGCCAAGGCGGTGTGCACCGGTTGCCCGGTGCGCACGGAGTGCCTGGCCGACGCGCTCGACAACCGCGTCGAGTTCGGTGTGTGGGGAGGCATGACGGAGCGGGAGCGCCGCGCACTGCTGCGCAGGCGTCCCACGGTGACCTCCTGGCGCCGGCTGCTGGAGACGGCGCGCACGGAGTACGAGCGGGGGTGCGGTGTACTGCCCCTCGACGACGACGAGATCTACGAGAACTACGCGGCGGTGAGCTGAGGAGTCCCTCTCGGGAGCTCCCCAGGTCTCTGAGGGCCCCTTCCGGGCCCTTCGCCATCACCAGCGAGTGCGTGGCCGTGGCTCAGGCGCCCTGCGCCCTCGCCGGGTTGCCCTCAGGCAGTCGCCTCGGGCGGTTCCGGCCGGTCGGCGGGGTCGGGCAGCTCGCGCTCGTCGGCCGCGAGCCGGTCGCCGATGGTGCGCAGTCCCGTGAGGTCGTGCACGTCGCCGGGCAGTGCGGCCACTTCCGTCACGGCCACCTCGGGGTGCAGCGCGGTGAAGCGGTCACGCGTGCGCTGCTCACGGGAGAGCAGCTGCATACGATCGGCGTGCAACCTCAGCAGGCCTGCCGTGAGCTGGTCGACGGACCGCTCGGTGTCCTCGGCGTCTTCGGTGGGGGAGCCACCCTCGGGAGCCGATGCCGGAGCCCCAGCTGGTGTTCCGGGCGTGGGAGAGTCTGAACTGTCCTGTGCGTCGGGGGAGTTACGAAGTACTGCTTTCCCGCCCTCCTGATCCACAATGCGGGGCTCTTCAAGATTTTCCGCGGCGGCGAGCGCCCGCTCGGCCGACAGCCGGCCGGCGCCGCTGCCGTGCACCCGGTTGAGCACCAGACCGGCGAGCGGCATGTTCTCGGCTGCCAGGCGTTCCACGAAGTACGCGGCCTCGCGCAGTGCGTCCCGCTCCGGCGCCGCGACCACGAGGAACGCCGTGCCGGGCGCCTGGAGCAGCTTGTACGTCGCGTCCGCGCGGGTGCGAAAGCCGCCGAAGGTCGTGTCCATCGCGGACACGAACGTCTGGACGTCCTTGAGGAGCTGACCGCCGAGCAGCTTGCCGAGGGTGCCGGTCATCATCGACATCCCGACGTTCAGGAACTTCATCCCGGCCCGGCCGCCCAGCTTCGCCGGTGCCGTCAGCAGCCGGATCAGCCGGCCGTCCAGGAACGAGCCGAGCCGCTTGGGCGCGTCCAGGAAGTCCAGCGCCGAGCGGGACGGCGGCGTGTCCACGACGATCAGGTCCCACTCGTCCCGGGCGCGCAGCTGCCCGAGCTTCTCCATCGCCATGTACTCCTGCGTGCCCGCGAAGCCCGCCGAGAGCGACTGGTAGAAGGGGTTGCCCAGGATGGCGGCCGCCCGCTCGCGGTCCGCGTGCGCCTCGACGATCTCGTCGAAGGTGCGCTTCATGTCGAGCATCATCGCGTGCAGCTCGCCGCCCGCGGAGTCGTCGATGCCCTTCACCCGGCGCGGGGTGTTGTCCAGCGAGTCGATGCCCATGGACTGGGCGAGCCGGCGAGCCGGGTCGATGGTCAGGACGACCACCTTGCGGCCCCGCTCGGCGGCGCGCAGGCCCAGGGCCGCCGCGGTCGTGGTCTTGCCGACCCCGCCCGAGCCGCAGCAGACCACGATCCTGGTCTTCGGATCCTCCAGCAGCGGATCGACGTCGAGCAGACGCGCCGGCGACAGACGGTGGTGGGCCGGGTCCGGACGACTCATGACATCCCCTGCTTCCGACTCATCATGACGGGCCTTGCGGGCCTTGCCTGTCCGTCCTGGCTCATGACACGCCCTGCTCGCGCAGCTCACGGGCCAGCTCGTACAGCCCCGCCAGGTCCATGCCCTCGGCGAACAGCGGCAGTTCGTGCAGCGGCAGGCCCAGCTCGGCCAGGACCGCGCGCTGCTCGTGCTCCAGCGTGTACCGCTCGGCGTACTCCTCGGCCTGCGTGAGCAGCGGGTCCACCAGCCGCTCGGCGTGCCCGCCGCGCCGCGCCCCGCCGAGCCCCGCGGACGACAGGGACCGCGCGACAGTGGAACGCGGGACCGTCCGCAGGAGTTCCAGGTCGGTCTCGTCCAACACCTCCGGCCGGACCATGTTCACGATGATCCGCCCCACCGGCAGCCGGGCCGAACGCAGCTCGGCGATGCCGTCCACGGTCTCCTGGACGGGCATCTCCTCCAGCAGCGTCACCAGGTGCACGGCCGTCTCGGGCGACTTCAGCACCCGCATCACGGCCTGCGCCTGATTGTGTATCGGGCCGATCTTCGCGAGACCCGCGACCTCGTCGTTCACGTTCAGGAAGCGCGTGATCCGCCCGGTCGGCGGGGCGTCCATGACGACGTAGTCGTAGACGAACCGCCCGCTGCGCTCCTTGCGGCGCACGGCCTCGCACGCCTTGCCGGTCAGGAGGACGTCCCTGAGGCCGGGCGCGATGGTGGTGGCGAAGTCGATCGCGCCGAGCTTCTTCAGGGCCCGTCCGGCGCTGCCCAGCTTGTAGAACATCTGGAGGTAGTCCAGAAGGGCCAGTTCGGGGTCGATGGCGAGTGCGTACACCTCCCCGCCCCCGGGTGCTACCGCGATTTTCCGTTCCTCATAAGGCAGCGCTTCCGTTTCGAAGAGCTGCGCGATGCCCTGACGGCCCTCGACCTCGACGAGAAGCGTCCGCTTCCCCTCCGTGGCCAGGGCCAGCGCTAGGGCCGCGGCCACCGTGGTCTTGCCGGTACCGCCCTTGCCGCTGACGACCTGGAGCCTGCTCACGTATTCGAGCCTAACCAGTTCGTGCCCGGGCTACGCGGGAGGCTGTGGATAACCGGTGCGGTGGTGGGCCGCGTAGCCCCTGCCCGCCAGCGGCTAGAGTCGGCCGCATGACCAAGTGGGAATACTCAACCGTGCCGCTGCTCGTCCACGCCACGAAGCAGATTCTGGACACCTGGGGCGAGGACGGCTGGGAGCTCGTCCAGGTCGTGCCCGGGCCGAACAACCCCGAGCAGCTCGTCGCCTACCTGAAGCGGGAGAAGCAGTAGTGGGCGCCGTGGAGGCCAAGCTGGCCGAGCTCGGCCTGAGCCTGCCCGACGTGGTCCCGCCGCTCGCCGCGTACCAGCCGGCCGTGCAGTCCGGCCCGTACGTCTACACCGCCGGGCAGCTCCCGATGGTGGACGGCAAGCTTCCCGTCACCGGCAAGGTCGGCGCCGAGGTCACCCCGGAGGAGGCCAAGGAGCTGGCACGCACGTGTGCGCTGAACGCCCTGGCCGCCGTGAAATCCGTCGCCGGTGACCTGGACCGCATCGCGCGCGTGGTGAAGGTCGTCGGCTTCGTGGCCTCGGCCTCGGACTTCACGGGCCAGCCCGCGGTGCTGAACGGCGCGAGCGAGCTGCTCGGCGAGGTCCTCGGCGACAAGGGCGTGCACGCGCGCAGCGCGGTGGGCGTGGCGGTGCTGCCGCTGGACGCACCGGTCGAGGTCGAGATCCAGGTGGAGCTCGCGTAGCACCCGGCCGCGCACCCCGTACCCCGCCCTCTTCGATGGCCCCAGCTGCGGATTCCGTCCCCGGGGCCACTCGAACATCCACCCGTCACGGGATAGCCTCGCGCCCATGGCGAACGGTCAGTGGTATCCCCCGGAGTGGCCGGACCGCATCCGCGCACTCGCGGCCGGCACCCTCACCCCGGTGACCCCGAAGCGCGCGGCCACCGTCATGCTCCTGAAGGACACCGGCAGTGGCACGGCCGTCCACATGCTGCGCAGACGCGCCTCCATGGCCTTCGCCGGAGGCGCGTACGCGTATCCGGGCGGCGGTGTCGATCCGCGTGACGACGACCACCACGTCCGCTGGGCGGGCCCCACGCGCGCGTGGTGGGCGGACCGGCTCGGCGTCGACGAGACGGCGGCCCAGGCGATCGTCTGCGCGGCCGTACGTGAGACGTACGAGGAGGCGGGCGTGCTGCTCGCCGGGCCGGCCGCCGACGCGGTCGTCGGTGACACCACGGGAGCCGACTGGGAGGCCGACCGGGCCGCGCTGGTCGCCCGGGACCTGTCCTTCGCGGAGTTCCTGGACCGCCGCGGCCTGGTCCTGCGCTCCGACCTGCTCGGTGCCTGGACCCGCTGGATCACCCCGGAGTTCGAGTCCCGCCGCTACGACACCTGGTTCTTCGTGGCCGCGCTCCCCGAGGGACAGCGCACCCGCAACGCCTCCACGGAGGCGGACCGTACGGTGTGGATCGCCCCGAGCGAGGCAGCGGCCGGGTACGACCAGGGCGAGCTGCTGATGATGCCGCCGACGATCGCGACCCTGCGCCAGCTGACGGCATACGGGACGGCCGCGGGGGCACTCGAAGCCGCCCCGGGGCGTGACCTCACGCCCGTCCTGGCCACCGCCCGCCTGGTGGACGGGGAGATCGTGCTCTCCTGGCCGGGCCACGACGAGTTCACCAAGCACATCGCGACCGGTGGAGCCACCGCATGACGGACGCAGCCGCCCTTCCCGGCCAGCCCCGCGGAGGGGTCCTCTCGGGGCCCGCCACCGCGCGGGCCGTGAACGTCCTGGCCCCCAACGCCTCGGCGATGACCCTGGACGGCACGAACACCTGGATCCTCTCCGAGCCCGGCTCGGACCTGGCCGTGGTGGTCGACCCGGGTCCGCTGGACGACGGGCACCTGCGCCGGGTCGTCGCCACGGCCGAGCAGGCGGGCAAGCGTGTCGCGCTGACCCTGCTGACCCACGGCCACCCCGACCACGCGGAGGGCGCCGCCCGGTTCGCCGAACTGACCGGCACGCGCGTGCGTGCCCTCGACCCGGCACTGCGGCTGGGCGAGGAGGGCCTGGCCGCCGGGGACGTCATCACCACCGGCGGTCTGGAGCTGCGCGTCGTACCCACCCCCGGCCACACCTCCGACTCCCTCTGCTTCCACCTCCCGGCCGACCGGGCGGTCCTCACCGGCGACACGGTCCTCGGCCGCGGCACGACGGTCGTGGCCCACCCCGACGGGCGTCTCGGTGACTACCTGGACTCCCTGCGCCGCCTGCGCTCCCTCACGGTCGACGACGGCGTCCACACGGTCCTGCCGGGCCACGGCCCCGTCCTGGACGACGCCCAGGGCGTCGTCGAGTACTACCTCGCCCACCGCGCCACCCGCCTCGCCCAGGTGGAGACGGCCGTCGAGGACGGCTACCGCACCCCGCCCGCGGTCGTGGCGCACGTCTACGCGGACGTGGACCGCTCCCTGTGGCCGGCTGCGGAACTGTCGGTGCGGGCGCAGATGGACTATCTGGAGGAACACGGGCTCATCTAGGCCCGCCGCGGACGCGGCCGGGGCCCTCAGGGGCGGGGCGTCTTGACGCCGTGCACGCGCGCGTACTCCCCGGCGAGCCAGGGTCCGAGATCGCCGACGTACGCCGCGAGCACGGCGGCGTCCCCGGCCGGCTCCAGCCCCAGGGCGGCCGCGGCCCGCAGCTGCTCGCCACGCTCGGGGTAGAACCCGGCGAAGACCTCGGCCATCTCGTGCAGGTCGCTGGTCCAGCCGTGCCAGCGGGGCATGACGAGCGTGAAGCCCGTACGGACCAGGTGCCGGGACATGAAGCGCACCAGGGGCCGGAGGGCCTCCTCCGTGTCGCCCGCCTCGGCGATCCGCCGGCGCCAGCGCGGCAGGAGGAGGGTCAGATCGCCGTTGGTCTCGCGGGCGAGCAACGAGTCGGGGCGGTAGCGCGGCAGGTACGCGGCCAGGTCCTCGCCCAACAGCGGTGTGCACAGGCAGGCGACGAACCACCCCAGGTCGTACCTCTCCAGGTCGCTCAGCAGCCGCGCCCGGCTGAACAGCAGGGTGCCGTGCCCGTCGATCTGCCCGAACTCCTCGTCCAGGGCGACGCCGAGCGCCCGGGCGTCGTACCGGTCCGCCCCGGTCGGCTCCTGGTGCAGGGCGAGCAGCAGGTCGAGGTCGCTGCGGCCCACGCGCGCGGTGCCGCGCGGTATCGACCCGTAGAGGTAGGCGCTGTGCAGCCGGTGCCCGAACACGTCGGTCAGCCGTTCGCGCGTCGCGGTGACGACCGGACGGAAGGCCGGGGACACGCGCGCGAGGGAGCCCTCCCGGGTGAGGAAGCCCCGCGCGTCGAGTCCGGGGCGGCGGACGGTGTTGCCGGTCATGCGCTCACGGTGCCGCGCGCAGGGCCGCCGGGGGCGCGCTTTCCGCTTCCTTGACGACTTCGTTGACGACTTTCTTGACGATTCTCTTGACGACGTCGGGCCCCGTCTCGTGAGGAGACGGGGCCCGATGACGTACGGCCAGCTGTGCGGTCAGGCGCGGGTCAGCGTGAGCGCTTGGCGAGGCGTTCCACGTCCAGGAGGATCACCGCGCGGGCCTCCAGGCGGAGCCAGCCGCGCTGGGCGAAGTCCGCGAGGGCCTTGTTGACCGTCTCGCGGGACGCGCCGACCAGCTGGGCCAGCTCTTCCTGCGTGAGGTCGTGCACGACGTGGATGCCCTCCTCGGACTGCACGCCGAACCGGCGCGACAGGTCGAGCAGGGCGCGGGCGACGCGGCCCGGGACGTCCGAGAAGACGAGGTCGGACATCGCGTCGTTGGTCTTGCGCAGCCGGCGCGCGACGGCACGCAGGAGCGCCGTGGCCACCTCCGGGCGGGCGTTCAGCCAGGGCTGGAGGTCGCCGTGGCCGAGGCCGAGCAGCTTGACCTCGGTCAGTGCCGTGGCGGTCGCGGTGCGCGGGCCCGGGTCGAACAGCGACAGCTCGCCGATGAGCTCGCTGGGGCCGACCACGGCCAGCATGTTCTCGCGGCCGTCGGGGGAGGTGCGGTGGAGCTTCACCTTGCCCTCCGTGACCACGTACAGGCGGTCTCCGGGGTCGCCCTCATGGAACAGCGAGTCACCGCGGGCGAGGGTCACCTCACTCATGGAGGCGCGGAGCTCCGCGGCCTGCTCGTCATCGAGCGCCGCGAAGAGCGGATTGCGCCGCAGAACGTCGTCCACGAGTTCTCTCCTTGTCGACCTGCTCAGGGGGTCTTGCTCCCCCGTGTACCGAGGGACCGTGGTGCCCATTTTGTCGGGCGGTCCAAACAGTGTGATCTGTCACAAGGATGCCGCACACGTGTCCCGGGGTACGCGGCAGGGGTCCAATTGGGCGCCGATCTTCAGGGGCCGGGGCGGATGTCTGTGCCGGGCCTTAGGCTGGCCGGGTGTCCAAATCGCCGGTGAGAGCACAGGCCGAGGGGGCTGCGCGGGTGGTTGTACGTCACGATTCCGCTATGGGCGAACAGAGCCCCGATGGCGGTAGGAAAACGGCGAAACAGAACAAGACGGAGCCGGTGAGGGCCGCGTCCGCGAAGGAGGCCGCGCCCGTTAAGAAGGCCGCGCCCGTTAAGCAGGCCGCGCCCGTTAAGCAGGCCGCGTCCACGAAGAGGGCTGCTTCGAAGGCGACTGCTTCGAAGGCGAGTGCCTCGAAGGCGAGTGGCTCGAAGACGTCCGCCTCGAAGGCGACTGCTTCGAAGGTGAGTGCTTCGAAGGCGAGTGGCTCGAAGACGTCCGCCTCGAAGACGTCCGCTTCCAAGAAGGCCGCGAAGGGCGCTGCCGTGAAGAAGGCGCCCGCGGCCAAGAAGGTCGCGGTCGCGCCCAAGAAGGCCACCGCCCGCCTCAAGGGCACCGCCCCCGCCAAGGCCGTCGTCCACCCGCCGGGCGACGAGTCGCCCACCGCCTTGGTCCGCCGGGCCCGCCGTATCAACCGCGAGCTCGCCGAGGTCTTTCCGTACGCGCACCCCGAGCTGGACTTCGAGAACCCGTTCCAACTCGTCGTCGCCACGGTCCTGTCCGCCCAGACGACCGACCTGCGCGTCAACCAGACGACACCCTCCCTCTTCGCGAAGTACCCGACCCCGGAGGACCTGGCCGCCGCCAACCCCGAGGAGGTGGAGGAGATCCTCCGCCCGTGCGGCTTCTTCCGGGCCAAGACGAAGTCGGTCATAGGACTGTCGAAGGCCTTGGTCGAGGACTTCGGCGGTGAGGTGCCCGGCCGTCTTGAGGACCTCGTCAAGCTGCCCGGCGTCGGCCGCAAGACCGCGTTCGTCGTGCTGGGCAACGCCTTCGGCCGCCCCGGCATCACCGTGGACACGCACTTCCAGCGCCTGGTGCGCCGCTGGCGGTGGACCGGCGAGAGCGACCCGGACAAGATCGAGGCCGCCGTCGGCGCGCTCTTCCCGAAGAGCGACTGGACGGACCTCTCGCACCACGTGATCTGGCACGGCCGCCGCATCTGCCACGCCCGCAAGCCCGCGTGCGGCGCCTGCCCGATCGCCCCGCTCTGCCCGGCGTACGGCGAGGGCGAGACCGACCCGGAGAAGGCGAAGAAGCTCCTCAAGTACGAGAAGGGCGGCTTCCCCGGCCAGCGCCTGAAGCCGCCGCAGGCCTACCTGGACGCGGGCGGCACACCGGCGCCGCCGCTGGGGGCCGGATGAGCCGCCCGGCTCGCCCGAAACATCCGGTCCGCCGCCCGAGCGGCCCGACGCGCCCCCCTGAGAGCCTGACGCGCCGCCCGTTCAGGGGACCCCGGGCGCTCGCGGAACGATCTCGGGGCCGTCGCGCGTTGGATGCGGCAGGACGACGGGGGTGGCGATGACGCGCGCGAGCGACACACAGGACGGCCCGGTGGTGCTGAGCAAGGAAGGGCTGCCCGGCTGGCTGGACCCGGTGGTGCACGCCGTGGAGACCGTCCGGCCGACGCAGCTGAGCCGCTTCCTGCCGCCGGAGGACGGCGGCGGGCGGCAGTCCGCCGTGCTGGTCCTGTTCGGCGAGGGCACGCGTGGGCCGGAGCTGCTGCTCATGGAGCGTGCGACCTCCCTGCGCTCGCACGCCGGCCAGCCCTCCTTCCCGGGCGGCGCCCTCGACCCTGAGGACGGCGACCCGTCCGGTGACGGCCCGCTGCGGGCCGCCCTGCGCGAGGCGGAGGAGGAGACCGGCCTCGATCCCTCCGGCGTCCAGCTCTTCGGCGTCCTGCCCCGGCTCTACATCCCGGTCAGCAGCTTCGTGGTCACACCCGTGCTGGGCTGGTGGCGGGAGCCGAGCCCGGTCGGGGTGGTCGATCCCAACGAGACCGCCAGGGTCTTCACCGTGCCCGTGGTGGATCTCACGGATCCCGCGAACCGGGCGACCACCGTCCACCCCAGTGGCCACCGAGGTCCGGCATTTCTGGTCGAATCAGCCCTTGTCTGGGGTTTCACGGCCGGAATCATCGACCGGCTGCTGCACTTCGCGGGCTGGGAGCGGCCCTGGGACCGGGAGAAGCAGGTCCCGCTCGACTGGCGCGCATGACAGGGTGGCCTCCGTGAACGTGCTGGACATCTTGTTGCTGGTCGCCGCCGTGTGGTTCGCGGTCGTGGGGTACCGCCAGGGGTTCGTCGTCGGCATCCTGTCGGTGATCGGCTTCCTGGGCGGCGGCCTCGTCGCGGTGTACGTGCTGCCCGTCATCTGGGACGCGCTGACGGACAACGCGGAGGTGAACACGACCGCCGCCGTCGTCGCGGTCGTCGTCGTCATCGTCTGCGCCTCCGTCGGCCAGGCCCTCACCACCCACCTCGGCAACAAGCTGCGCCGGCACATCACCTGGTCCCCGGCCCGTGCCCTCGACGCCACCGGCGGCGCCCTGGTCAACGTCGTGGCGATGCTCCTGGTCGCCTGGCTGATCGGCTCGGCCCTCGCGGGCACGACCCTGCCCACGCTCGGCAAGGAGGTCCGCAACTCCAAGGTGCTGCTGGGCGTCTCGCAGGCCCTGCCGGACCAAGCGGCCACCTGGTTCGCGGACTTCTCGTCCGTCCTCGCGCAGAACGGCTTCCCGCAGGTCTTCAGCCCCTTCTCGAACGAGCCGATCACCGACGTCCGGCCGCCCGACCCGGCCCTGGCGAACAGCCCGGTGGCGACCCGCGCCCAGCGTTCCATCGTCAAGGTCATGGGTACGGCCCCGAGCTGCGGCAAGGTCCTGGAGGGCACCGGCTTCGTCTTCTCCGACCGCCGCGTCATGACCAACGCGCACGTGGTGGGCGGAGTCGACGAGCCGACCGTGCAGATAGGCGGCGAGGGCAGGAAGTACGACGCCAAGGTCGTGCTCTACGACTGGCGGCGCGACATCGCCGTCCTCGACGTGCCGAACCTCAAGGCGCCCGTGCTGCGGTTCACCGATAAGGACGCGGTCAGCGGCGACAGCGCGATCGTCGCGGGCTTCCCGGAGAACGGGGCCTACGACGTGCGGGCCGCCCGCGTGCGGGGCCGCATCTCGGCCAACGGCCCGGACATCTACCACCGCGGCACCGTCCGCCGCGACGTCTACTCCCTCTTCGCGACCGTCCGCCAGGGCAACTCCGGCGGCCCGCTGCTCACCCCCGACGGCAAGGTCTACGGCGTGGTGTTCGCCAAGTCCCTCGACGACGCCGAGACCGGGTACGCGCTGACCGTGGACGAGATCCAGGAGGACATCACCAAGGGGCGCACCGCCAACCAGCAGGTGGGAAGCGACAGCTGCGCGCTCTAGGCGCGGTGCCGGGGCGGCAGGTGTCGGGGCGTCACTCGCGCGAGTGACGCCTCAGTCGCGTGTGTGGCGCAGACGTACGGA
This sequence comes from Streptomyces qaidamensis, assembly GCF_001611795.1. NCBI lineage: Bacteria > Bacillati > Actinomycetota > Actinomycetes > Kitasatosporales > Streptomycetaceae > Streptomyces > Streptomyces qaidamensis. The sequence continues at coordinate 5,028,209 of NZ_CP015098.1, forward strand.
GACCCAGCGGGCCCGGCGGCGGAGGATGCGCGGGATCCCCACCCTGGGATCCGCGGTCACCATCTGCGGTGCGCCGCTTCGCTGGTGGGGGTTCGTACCGCTCGCCGAGCGGCGATTGCGGGTTGCGTCACTGTAGTCGTGCGTCCAGCCCATACCCCGACGTGTGCCCCCGCCCCATGGTCGATAACCGCGCCCGGAGCGTCCAATTGGCCTATGCGCCGGGCAAGTGGCCGTTCGTAGGACAGGCGTTCACGTGCCGGTGGCGGGGCGGGGCGGGGCCGGCCGGTCACCGGTCGGGTTCGGGATCCCGCAGCCAGTTGATGAGCTCCGAGGAGAACGCGACCGGGTCCTCCTCGTGCGGGAAGTGGCCCAGGCCGTCGAACAGACGCCAGCGGTAGGGGGCTTCGACGTACTCGCCGGACCCGGCGGCGCTGCGCGTGCGCATCACGGGGTCGAGGGAGCCGTGCAGATGGAGGGTCGGCACGCGCACCGGCCGCTTCATCCGCCGGTTGAACTGGATGCCGTCCGGGCGGGCCAGGGAGCGCACCATCCAGCGGTACGGCTCGACCGCGCAGTGCGCCGCCGAGGGGATGCACATGGCACGGCGGTACGTCTCCAGCGCCTCGTCCTCGGGCGGGCGCGGCCCGGACCACTCCTGGATCAGCTCCGCCACGAGCGCCCCGTCGTCGGCGGTCAGCTGCCGCTCAGGGATCCAGGGCCGCTGAAACCCCCAGATGTGTGAACCGGCGCGGCTCTGCTTGACGTCTCTCAGCATGGCCGAGCGCCAGCGCCGCGGGTGCGGCATGGACGAGACCGCCAGCCGACGCACCAGCTTGGGGCGCATCGCCGCCGCCGTCCACGCGAGGTATCCGCCCAGGTCGTGGCCGACCAGCGCGGCATCCGGCTCGCCGAGGGAGCGGATGACGCCGGTGACGTCGAGCGCGAGGTTGGCGGGGTCGTAGCCCCGCGGCGTGCGGTCGCTGCCGCCGACGCCCCGCAGGTCCATGGCGACGGCCCGGAAACCCGCGTCGGCGAGCGCCACCAGCTGGTGCCGCCATGTCCACCAGAACTGCGGGAAGCCGTGCAGCAGCAGCACCAGCGGCCCGTCGCCCAGCTCGGCGATGTGGAAGCGGGCGCCGTTGGCGGCGACGTCGCGGTGGCTCCAGGGGCCGTCGAGCAGGACGGCCGGAGCCGGTGGTGCCGAGGGTGTGTCGGGGTCCGTCATGAGGACGAGCGTGCCACAGCCTCGATGGCCTCCGGGACCCGGTCCTGCGGGAGCTCCGGACGCGGGTGCGGCTTGGCCTTCTGCAGCACGACCGCGCTCTCCTTCATCGAGGCGGCGACCTTCTGCGGGCCCTTGCTCTTCTTGGCCTTCTTCGCGAAGACGATGCCGACCAGCGCGAGGACGAGCGCGACCAGCACGTTCGCCGCGAACGACAGCAGGAAGCAGACCGCGAGGTTCCAGTCGCTCCAGGTGCGGATGCCGTACGCCAGCGCGAAGTTCAGCATCGGCAGGGAGAAGATCAGCACCGCGCCGGCCGCCGAGAAGGCACCGCCGCTGGTCGCGCCCCGCTTCACGTCCTGCCTGAGCTGCGCCTTCGCCAGGGCGATCTCGTCGTGCACCAGCGCCGACATTTCCGCTGTCGCCGAGGCGAACAGCTGGCCGATGCTGCGTTCGGCGCCGACCGGGCTGCCGTCGGGTGCGCTCATCGCGGTCTCCCTCTTCTGCGTACGGTCCGTTGTCCGCGTCTTGTCCTGACCCGCCACAGTCGTCCGGCCGGGCACGGTCCGACTGCGTACGGTCCCGTCTTTTGTACCGTCTCGTCAGATCATGCCGGACGGTCGTGGTCCTCGCCTGCCCCGCCCGGTACTTCGGCAAGCCCGTGGCGCGCGGCCTCCTTCTCCCGGGCGATCCGGCGGTGCTCGGCGGCCTTGCGCTCGTAGATGGTGGCGAGCCGCAAGTGGTAGGCGGGATCGTCCTCCTCGTAGACGTCCGGGACGCCGTCGGCGTCCTCGTCGCGCTCCTCGTCCGCCCACAGCCGGCGGTACTTGGCGTTCCGCAACTTCAGCAGAACGGTCGCGAGTGTCGCGGCGATGAGCGAGCCCAGCAGGACTGCGGCCTTGACCTCGTTGGTCATCGCCTGATCGCCCTCGAAGGCGAGTTCACCGATGAGCAGCGACACGGTGAAGCCGATGCCGGCGAGACTGGCCACCGCGAGCACGTCCGCCCAGGCGAGGTCGTCGCTGAGCGAGGCGCGGGTGAAACGGGCCGCCAGCCACGTCCCGCCGAAGATGCCGACCGTCTTGCCGACGACGAGACCGAGGACGACGCCGAGGGTCTCGGGCCGGGTGAACACGTCGGCGAGCGCCCCGCCCGACACCACGACACCCGCGCTGAACAAGGCGAACAACGGCACCGCCAGCCCCGCCGACAGCGGCCGCACGAGGTGCTCGATGCGCTCGCCGGGGGAGCGGTCCTCCCCCTCGCGGCGGTGGCAGCGCAGCATCAGGCCCATGGCGACACCGGCGACGGTGGCGTGGATGCCGCTGTTGTACATCAGCGCCCAGACGACGAGGGCGAGCGGCACGTACACGTACCACCCGCGGACGCCCGCGCGCAGCAGCAGCCAGAAGAGCAGCAGCCCGGCGACGGAGCCGCCGAGCGCGGCGAAGTTCAGGTCGGCGGTGAAGAAGACGGCGATGATCAGGATCGCGAAGAGGTCGTCGACGACGGCGAGCGTGAGCAGGAAGGCCCGCAGTGCGCTGGGCAGGGAGGTGCCGATGACGGCGAGCACGGCGAGCGCGAAGGCGATGTCGGTGGCGGTCGGCACGGCCCAGCCGACCAGGGAGCCACCACCGGCGACGGCGGTGACGGTGTAGACGAGCGCCGGTACGACCATGCCGCACAGGGCGGCGACGACCGGCAGCGCGGCGGCCTTCGGGTCGCGCAGGTCGCCCGCCACGAGTTCCCGCTTGAGTTCGATCCCGGCGACGAAGAAGAAGATCGCCAGCAGCCCGTCGGCGGCCCAGTGCGCGACGGACAGGTCGAGGCCGAGGGCGGCGGGGCCGATGTGGAAGTGGGAGACGCTCTCGTAGCTGTCGCGCAGCGCGGGGATGTTCGCCCAGAGCAGCGCGGTGACCGCGGCGACGAGCAGCAGCACCCCGCCGACGGTCTCGGTGCGCAGCGCGTTGGCCACATAGGTCCGCTCGGGAAGCGACAGCCGGCCGAGGACCTTGCGGGCGGTGGTGGGGCGGGGCGCGGTCACAGGGGAGACCTCCGGTCGATGGGCAGGGGGAAGCACCTGCCGACCAGACTTCCCGGCGCACCATGGAGTACTTGTTTTGCTTAGTTTAGGTAACCGTACGGCCGGGCGCACCCGGTGGTCCTCACCGCCGGGGCGAGCTGACGGAGGGCGGCCTGTGTGCCCTGACCGAGCGCACCCGCTGAGGGGTGCCCTCGGTCAGCTCCGTCATGCCGGTGCCGCGATCAGTCCTCGCTGGGCGCGGCGGGCAGCTTGGCCTGAATGAGGTCCATGACCGTGGAGTCGGTCAGCGTGGTGACGTCACCGAGCTGGCGGTTCTCGGCGACGTCCCGCAGCAGCCGGCGCATGATCTTGCCGGAGCGGGTCTTGGGCAGCTCGGCCACCGGCAGGATCCGCTTGGGCTTGGCGATCGGGCCGAGGGTGTTGCCGACGTGGGCACGCAGCTCGCCGACCAGCGTCTCGGTCTCGGAGGCCGTACCGCGCAGGATCACGAACGCGACGATCGCCTGCCCGGTCGTCTCGTCCGCCGCGCCGACCACGGCCGCCTCGGCGACCGAGGGGTGGGAGACCAGGGCCGACTCCACCTCGGTGGTGGAGATGTTGTGCCCGGAGACGAGCATGACGTCGTCGACCCGGCCGAGCAGCCAGATGTCGCCGTCGTCGTCCTTCTTGGCGCCGTCACCGGCGAAGTACTTGCCCTCGAAACGCGACCAGTACGTGTCGATGAACCGCTGGTCGTCGCCCCAGATGGTGCGCAGCATCGACGGCCACGGCTCGGTCAGCACCAGGTAGCCGCCACCGCCGTTGGGCACCTCGCCCGCCTCGTCGTCGACGACCGTCGCGGCGATGCCGGGCAGCGGTGTCTGCGCGGAGCCGGGCTTGGTCGCGGTCACGCCCGGCAGCGGGGTGATCATCATCGAGCCGGTCTCGGTCTGCCACCAGGTGTCGACGACCGGGGTGCGGTCGCCGCCGATGTTCTTGCGGTACCAGATCCACGCCTCGGGGTTGATCGGCTCGCCCACCGAGCCCAGCACACGCAGGCTGGACAGGTCGAACTTGGCGGGGATGTCGTCGCCCCACTTCATGAACGTACGGATCGCCGTCGGCGCGGTGTAGAGGATCGTCACGCCGTACTTCTGCACGATCTCCCAGAAGCGGCCCTGGTGCGGGGTGTCGGGCGTGCCCTCGTACATGACCTGCGTCGCGCCGTTGGCGAGCGGGCCGTAGACGATGTACGAGTGGCCGGTGACCCAGCCGACGTCGGCCGTGCACCAGTACACGTCCGTCTCCGGCTTGAGGTCGAAGACGGCGTGGTGCGTGTAGGCGGTCTGCGTGAGGTAGCCGCCGGAGGTGTGCAGGATGCCCTTCGGCTTACCCGTGGTGCCCGAGGTGTAGAGGATGAACAGCGGGTGCTCGGCGTTGAAGGCCTGCGGGGTGTGCTCGGTGCTCTGCCGTCCGACCAGGTCGTGCCACCACACGTCGCGGCCCTCGGTGAAGGCGACCTCCTGGCCCGTGCGGCGCACGACCAGGACGTGCTCGACGATGCCCGCCTTCTCGACGGCCTCGTCCACGGCCGGCTTGAGCGCGGACGGCTTGCCGCGACGGTAGCCGCCGTCGGAAGTGATGATCACGCGCGCGTCGGCATCCTGGATGCGGGTGGCGAGCGCGTCCGAGGAGAAGCCGCCGAAGACGACCGAGTGGGCGGCGCCGATCCGGGCGCAGGCCAGCATCGCGATCGCCGTCTCGGGGATCATCGGCATGTAGACGGCGACCCGGTCGCCCGCCTGGACTCCCAGCTCCAGCAGCGCGTTGGCGGCCTTGGAGACCTCGTCCTTGAGCTCTGCGTAGGTGACGGCACGGCTGTCGCCGGGCTCGCCCTCGAAGTGGATGGCGACCCGGTCGCCGTGCCCGGCCTCGACGTGCCGGTCGACGCAGTTGTAGGCGACGTTGAGCTCGCCGTCCTTGAACCACTTGGCGAACGGCGGGTTCGACCAGTCGAGCGTCTCGGTGGGCTCCTTGGCCCAGGTCAGCCGACGGGCCTGCTCGGCCCAGAAGCCGAGCCTGTCAGCCTTGGCCTGTTCATACGCCTCCGCCGTGACGTTGGCGTTCGCGGCCAGGTCGGCGGGGGGTGCGAACCTGCGCTCTTCCTTGAGCAGGTTGGCCAGGCTTTCGTTGCTCACGGCATCTGCCTTTCCCAGGGTGTCCGTTGTGTCCCAAGCCACAGCTCATCAGACCCGGGGGTGCGATGACAAGGGCCGACCGCCGATTGGTTTAGACCTGTCGGGCGGTGCTGTCGGGGAGCGGGGTCATCCGTACCCACGGACGCCGACCAGGGAAAGTTCACTGCGTCTGCTGCCCGTCACCTGGACTCGGAGGGGCGGAGGGGAGTCGTGGCGTGTTCGCGTGAGGTTGGTGACGGGGTGACGGGGTGACGGGGTGACGGGGTGATGGGGTGACGGGGTGACGGGGTGACGGGGTGACGGGGGGTGGGTGGTCGGCGTGCGGCCGGGCCGGCCCGGGGCGGGGCGGGGTGGCGGGTGGTCGGGTGACGTCCGTCACGGGGCCGCCCGGCCCCGGCGCAGCGACCGTCGAAAGCCTGCGGGAGGCGTGCGGTTGGCGGGCGGTCGGCAGACGGCTGCGGCGGTCCGGTAAGGCGAGGCCCGGCAGCCTGCCGGGGTGGTCGCCGCACCGGACGGTCCTGGCCGACTGCCGCCCGCCCGCTTCACCGGACCACCACCGCACTTGCCGGGCTCCCGATCGGACCACCACCGGCAAATTGCCGGGCTCCCGCCCCCCGGAGCACGCCCAGGTCGGCTGCCGATCACCCGCCTCACCCGAGGCCACCGGGTGTGCCCCGGGGCTCGACCGGGGCACACCCCAACCGGTGCCGAGCCGGAGACCGCCCTGGTCCGGCGTCCGGCTCACGCCGTCAGGTCCGGCTCCCGTACGCGGTCGAAGACCCCACCGGCCTCCGTCTCGGTGAGCAGATACGCCTCGGCCTCGCCCACGTGGAAGTACATGCCGTGCAGCTCCAAGGTGCCCTCGTCGAGGGCCCGGGCGACCGAGTCGTGGGCGCGCAGGTGCTCCAGCTGCTGGACGACGTTCGTCAGGCAGAGCTGCTCGACCGCGTCGTCGGCGGAGCGCCCGGCCAGCCTGTCCCAGGGCAGACTCGCGTCGGCCATGCGCTCCAGGCTGGGCAGCCCGTGCCGCAGCCACCGCTTCAGCGGGGTCCGGGCGCCGCCAAGCTCGGAGTTGAGCAGCGCCTGCATGGCGCCGCAGCCCGAGTGCCCGCACACCGTGATGGACCGCACCCGGAGCACGTCCACGGCGTACTCGATGGCGGCGGACACCGAGTCGTCGCCGCTCTCCTCGCCCGGCCGTGGCACGAGGTTCCCCACGTTGCGCACGACGAACAGGTCGCCCGGACCGCTGGAGGTGATCATCGACGTGACCAGCCGGGAGTCCGCGCAGGTCAGGAAGAGCTGCGAAGGCCGCTGCCCTTCGCGTGCCAGCCGGGCCAGCTCGCTGCGCACCAGCGGCGCGGTGTTGCGCTGGAACGCGCTGATGCCACGCGCCAGTTCGTGCCCGCTTGCTCCACCGGTGCCCGTCGGGTCCGGCTCGGCGCGGTCCGACCCGTCCGGGTTCTTCTCGGTGGGGGATGTGGACTGAGGGCCGTCGCACTGGTGGTTGCGCCAGGGCGTCCAGGGCCGGCAGCGGCAGGCGCTGCCGGACTGGGGCTCGGAGATGCGGGTGCCGGGATGCCGGCCGGTGATCTCGACGGTGCCGCCCTGCGCGGTGTGCGTCTTCTGCCAGTCCTGCAACGTTTCGTACGCCGCGTGGTCCATGAACGACCCGTCCAGCTCGACGACGGTGTCGGCACCGTGGGGCACGAGATGCAGGGTCCGGCTGAGCCGTGGCACCGCGAGGAACGTCAACTGCCCTCTGACGTGTACGTGATGGACTCCTTCCTTCTCCTCGTGCCTGATGCGGGTGCGGGTGAGGCGGTGCAGGGCGACGCCGACGGCCATGGCGATGCCGAGCGCCACGCCCTCCAGGACGCCGAGGGAGACCACGCCGAGGGTGGTGACGGCGTAGACCCAGACTTCCCGGTGGCGGGTCACCGTGCGGATGTGGTTCAGGGAGACCATCTGGATGCCGACGGCCATCACCAGGGCGGCGAGCGAGGCGAGCGGGATGAACTCCAGGATCGGGACCATCAGCAGCGCGGCGATCACTACGAAAACGCCGTGCAGCATCGTGGAGTTCCTGCTGACGGCACCCGCGTGCACATTCGCCGAACTCCGCACGGCCACACCGGCGATGGGCAGTCCGCCGAGCGAGCCGGAGACGATGTTGGCGGCGCCCTGCCCGAGCAGCTCACGGTCGAGGCGGGAGCGCCCGACCCGGGTGGGCAGGCCCGGGCGGGCGGCCACCAGCTTGTCCACGGCGACGGCGCCGAGCAGCGATTGCACGCTGCACACCAGGGTGGTGGTGAGCACGGCGGCGACCAGGCCGAGCACGGGGCCCTCGGGCAGTCCGGCCAGTGCGTGGTTGCTCCAGGACGGCAGGTCGACCTTGGGCAGGCGGAGCCCGGCGAGGGCGGCGGCCGCGGTGGCTCCGGCGACGGCGACGAGCGCGGCCGGCACCTTGCGCAGCAGGCGTCCGGCCCGGCCGGGCAGTCTCGGCCAGAGCAGCAGCAGCGCCAGGGTCAGCACGCTCACGGAGACCGACGCGAGACGCATGTCCGCCAGCTGTGCGGGCAGCGCGCGGAGGTTGTCCGGGACGGAACTCTGGGGTGTGCCGCCGAGCACGATGTGCAGCTGGGCGACGGCGATGGTGACGCCGATCCCGGCGAGCATGCCGTGCACGATGGCGGGGCTGACGGCGAGTGCGCCACGGGCCACGCGCAGGCAGCCCAGGCCGAGTTGGGCGAGGCCGGCGAGGACGGTGATGGCGCACGTCGTCCGCCAGCCGTAACGCTGGATGAGGTCGGCGGTGACGACGGTGAGTCCGGCGGCCGGTCCGCTCACCTGGAGCGGGGAGCCGCCGAGCCGCCCGGCGACCAGTCCGCCCACGGCCGCGGCGACGAGGCCGGCCTGGAGGGGGGCGCCGGTGGCGAGGGCGATGCCCAGGGACAGGGGCAGGGCGATCAGGAAGACCGCGATCGAGGCCGACACATCGGCACCCGCGATCCGGAATCGGCGGGGCCCGGGCGGCGGCGGACTGTGGGGCGGATGGGTGCGTTCGGTTTGGTTCGGGTCGGTGGCGCGTGTGGGGACGCAGGCTGACATGGCTTCCCGTCTCCTCCGGGGCTGCGCGGTCGCGTAACTGTGGGGTCCCCGCTCGGGGCGGGGTTCGGTCGCGGCGGTCACGGTGTAGATCGGCGGGATGAATCAACGCTCGGTAAACGGATCGTAATGCAGAGTAAAGGACGAGCATAGACTTTACGGGCAAATGGGCTAATGGATCACTCTGAAGAGTGAAGTGGCTATTTGATCGGCTTGTCGTACTAATTCCTTCTCGATCTCGTGCGAATTTGGCGGCGCTGTCCGCACCCGAGAGAAGGAAGAAGGTGGGCGGAACATGACCGCCACCCACAGGATCGCCGCGAGTTCCGTGATCGCCGCGGTCTGCGCCGCATCGCTCGCCGGTTGCGCGACCGGCACCCCCCGGCAGGAGGCCCCCGACCCGCAGAAGCCGACGCCGGCGCAGGCGCCGAAGAGCGCGGTCCGGCTGATCGGAGACGGCTCCACCGCCTACACCGGCGCCCAGCCGCACCTGCCCAGACCCGAACGCCTGCGGCCCGGCCAGAAGCCCCCGCAGTTCGTTGTCTTCTCCTGGGACGGCGCGGGCGAGGACAGCCAGAAGCTGTTCTCCCACTTCCGCAAGGTCGCCAAGGACAACAACGCGACCATGACGTACTTCCTCAGCGGCGTGTACATGCTGCCCGACGACAAGCGCGACCGGTACCGGCCGCCGCAGCACTCCCCGGGGCGCTCCGACATCGGCTTCAACGACCGCCGCGGCATCGCCGCCACCGCGAAGCAGCTGCGCCTGGCGTGGCTGGAGGGCAACGAAATCGGCACCCACTTCAACGGCCACTTCTGCGGCAGCGGCGGCGGTGTGGGCGAGTGGTCGGTCGAGGACTGGAAGGACGAGATCTCCCAGGCCAAGCAGTTCGTGAAGACCTGGAAGACCAACACCGGCCTGAGGGACGCGTCCCCGCTGCCCTTCGACTACGACAAGGAGCTCATCGGCGCCCGCACCCCCTGCCTCGAAGGCCAGCGCAACTTCATGAAGGCGGCCCGCGACCTGGGCTTCCGCTATGACACCAGCGGCGTGAACGACCAGGTCTGGCCGAAGAAGAAGCAGGGTCTGTGGGACGTGTCCATGCAGCTCGTGCCGTTCCCCGGCCACTCCTTCGAGCAGCTCACCATGGACTACAACTTCATGGTCAACCAGTCGGGCACCAAGACCCAGGGCAACCCCGCCATGCACGACTTCTGGGGCGACCAGATGCGCGACGGCCTGCTCAAGGGCTTCTCACGGGCCTACCACGGCAACCGAGCGCCCCTGATCATCGGCAACCACTTCGAGTCCTGGAACGGCGGTACCTACATGCGGGCCGTCGAGGAGGTCATCGAGACGGTGTGCACCAAGGAGGAGGTGCGCTGCGTCTCGTTCCGGCAGCTCGTGGACTGGCTGGACGCGCAGGACCCGAAGACGCTGGAGAAGCTGCGCACCCTGCAGGTCGGCCAGGCGCCCAAGGAGGGCTGGGCGTCCTTCCTGTCGGGCCGGCCCGCCCCGGCTCCCAAGGGCGTCCCGGGGCCTCCGGCGGCCAGGGGGTAGCTCTCCGGAGTGACGCCGTCAGGCGCACGGCGCGTGAAGAAGGCCACTCCGCCGTGGGGCCGGGCCCAGGGATGCGTAGGGTCGTACTCATGAGTACAGCAGGCTCGACCGCCGATCCCCTCGCGGCCCTGGGGGCGCTGCCCGGAGTGGCCGATTCCGTGGAGTCCGTACGCAAGGCCGTGGACCGGGTCTACGGGCACCGGGTCATGCGGCGGCGCAGCAACGCGATCACCTCCGAGGCAGCCCTGCGCGGCGCCCGCGGCTCGGCCGCGCTGTCCGGCGCCGACTGGGCCCTCGAGGAGGTGCGCCGTCGTACGGACTTCAGCGGCGACGACGAGGCCCGCACCGTGGGCGCCGCGCTGCGGCTCACCGCGGAGGCGGGCCAGTTGCTGTCGATCTGGCGGCAGTCGCCCCTGCGGGTGCTGGCCCGGCTGCACCTGGTGGCGGCCGCGGACCAGGGCGACCAGGTGGGCAGGCCTCGCAAGGACGGCGAGCAGGTCGACGAGCCGCTCGTCGCACTGCCGCTGCCGAGCGCCACCGAGACGCACGGCAGACTGGACGGACTGGCCGGCCTGATCATCGCGGGCGGCTCCGCACCGGCGCTGGTGACGGCCGCCGTCGTACATGGCGAACTTCTGGCGCTGCGCCCCTTCACCTCCCACAACGGCCTGGTCGCCCGCACGGCCGAACGCGTCGTCCTGGTCGGCAGCGGCCTGGACCCGAAGTCGGTCTGTGCGGCCGAGGTAGGTCACGCCGAGCTGGGGCGCGACGCCTACCTGGAAGCCCTCGGCGGGTACGTCTCAGGTACCCCGGAAGGCGTCGCCGCCTGGATCGCACACTGCGGCAGGGCGCTCGAACTGGGGGCGCGCGAGTCGATGGCGGTGTGCGAGGCGCTGCAGCGCGGAGCGGCGTGACATCACCCGGCCGGGAAAATGATGCGGCGGCACGATTTCTCGTACCGCCGCTGGCATGAGCATCGGGTTACCAAGCGTCCTCGATATATGCCCATCAGGCCGGGAACTTTGCCCGTGACCTGGTGCGGCTGGCCCGTATTCGACGGGTCGACGTCGCGTGGGTGCCCGGTGTTCATGCTCGGTCCGTGGGGCCAAATGCGTGAAAAGGTGATCCTCTCGGATGTCCTTGGTCTCGCGGGCCGTTGAGTCCTTTGTACTCCTGCCCCGGAGCAAGCGGAAGTCCAGGCTGCACTTCTTTACTTTTGGGTTCAATTAGGGCGGCTTGTCGCCGCAGGTCAAGCGACCGTCGTACGGCGCCTGTTCGCGTACCAGACGAGTCCCGCGGTGGCCGCGGCGGCGCCTATCGCGGCGACCGCGACGAGCGCCGGGCGCGGCGGCACGGAGAACGCGGGGATGCGCTGCTTGAGTCGGACCGGGCGGTGGAAGTCCAGGACAGGCCATCCGCGCGCGAGGGCCTCGCGGCGCAGTGCCCTGTCCGGGTTCACGGCATGCGGGTTCCCGACGGATTCCAGCATCGGCACATCGGTCGCCGAGTCGCTGTAGGCGTAACAGCGGCTGAGGTCGTAACCCTCTGACTCGGCCAGTTCCCTCACGGCCTCGGCCTTGGTGGGGCCGTACGCGTAGTACTCCACCTCACCGGTGAAGCAGCCGTCGTCGCCCACGACCATGCGGGTGGCGACCACGCGGTCCGCCCCCAGCAGCTCGCCGATCGGCTCGACCACCTCGGCGCCGGATGTGGAGACGATCACGACGTCGCGGCCGGCGGTGTGGTGCTCCTCGATGAGGGAGGCGGCCTCGTCGTAGATGATCGGGTCGATCAGGTCGTGCAGCGTCTCGGCGACGATCTCCTTGACCTGTTCCACGTTCCAGCCGCGGCACAGGGCGGACAGATATGCGCGCATGCGCTCCATCTGGTCGTGGTCGGCGCCGCCGGCCAGGAAGACGAACTGGGCATATGCGGTGCGCAAGACGGCCCTGCGGTTGATCAGACCGCCTTGGTAGAACGACTTGCTGAACGTGAGCGTGCTCGACTTCGCAATGACCGTCTTGTCCAGGTCAAAGAAGGCAGCTGTGCGGGGCAACGAGTGGTTTTCCACGCCCCAGAGCATAGGGGCAGCCCATTCGGCGTAAGGTGGGGCGCGTGGGTTTGCCTGAGAAGGCTCTCGGGTACACCATGGAAGTCACGGATCGTTCGCGACCGTGCTAACCCGGCCCGACTCCTCCCCCCCCCGAGTCGGCCGTGGGGACGACCCCCGCTCTCCCCCCCGGCGGGGGTCGTCGCATGTCCGGGTGGGTTTTCTCCCCCTTCTCGCGGCCTGGATGCCGCTCGGCTGCGGCTCCGACCCAGGTCTTGTCATGCCCATGATTTGTTACGTTGGGTAGTTGCCGGGCTGCTCTGTGGCAGCCGCACAGAGGGCCGGAGCGACTCACCGGTATGGGTGACGGCGATATTCACAACCCCCGAGGCGTCCACGGTTATCCACCAAGATCCACACGATTTCCGGGATCGCTGCACCGTGATTCCAGCGCGCCCCGCTCGCGGCGAGTTCATCGCCGGTTCCGAGTACCCGGGGCGTTTGGCCGGTTTCTGTCGGCCGTTCACAGGGAGGCCGCTCGCCGGTTCTTCCCACGTTTGGGAATCGCGGGGCCGCAGGGGCCGCGCGAGCCATGCAGCGAAGGGGGATGGAAACCGTGGCCGGAACCGTCACACACGACCCGCCGCCGGGCGCCGGAGGGCGGCAGGGCGGCCCGCTGATCGTCACCGAGGACACCGAACTCCTCGACGACCTGCTGCGCCTGTGCGCGGCAGCGGGCGCCACACCCGAGGTGCACCACGGAGTGCCGGAGCGCAGGGGCAGCTGGGAGGCCGCACCGCTCGTCCTGGTCGGCGACGACGCCGCGCGGCGGGTGCGCGGGGCCGTCCGCAGAAGGGGCGTGGTGCTCGTCGGCCGGGACCAGGACGACTCCGGGGTGTGGCGGCGGGCCGTCGAGATCGGTGCCGAGCACGTCCTGATGCTGCCCGACGGCGAGCAGTGGCTGGTCGACCGGATCGCCGACGTGGCCGAGGGCGTCGGCCGGCCAGCCCTCACCGTGGGCGTCATCGGCGGCCGGGGCGGGGCCGGAGCGTCCACGCTCGCGTGTGCCCTCGCCGTCACCTCCGCGCGGGAGGGACTGCGCACCCTCCTCGTGGACGCCGATCCACTGGGTGGCGGACTTGACGTACTCCTCGGCGGTGAGACGGCCGAAGGACTGCGCTGGCCCGCGTTCGCCTCCTCGCGCGGCCGGGTCGGCGGGGCCGCCCTGGAGGAGTCGCTGCCCGAACTGCATGCGCTGCGCGTGCTCAGCTGGGACCGCGGCGACCGGATCGCGGTCCCGCCGCAGGCGGTGCGGGCGGTGCTCGCGGCGGCCCGGCGCCGGGGCGGCACCGTCGTGGTCGACCTGCCGCGCCGGATCGACGACGGCGTCGCCGAGGTCCTCACCCAGTTGGACGTGGGCGTAGTGGTGGTGCCCGCCGAGCTGCGGGCCGTCGCGGCCGCGGGCCGGGTGGCCTCCGCGGTCGGCATGGTCCTGCGGGACCTGCGGGTGGCCGTCCGCGGGCCCTACCCACCGGGGCTCGACGACCGTGAGGTGGCCCGGCTGCTCGGACTGCCCCTGGTCGGCGAGGTACCGGCAGAGCCGGGTCTGTCGCGCCCGGACGCCGCCCCGGCGCCACCGGGCGCGGCTCCCCGCGGACCGCTCGCCCGGTTCTGCAAGGAGTTCTGGGAGCGGGCGCTCGTCGAGGCGGGTACGGCATGAGCACCCTGGCCGGAATCGAGGGCGCCGCGCTGCTCGACGGGGTGCGGCGGTGGCTGGCCGAGAGCGGGGCCGATCCGACCCCCGCGCGCGTGGCGCAGGCTCTGCGGGAGCAGGGGCGGGTCCTCGGGGACGCCGAAGTCCTGGGAGCGGCCGCACAGTTGCGGTCGGAGCTGGTCGGCAGCGGGCCGCTGGAGCCGCTCCTCGCCGATCCGTCGGTGACGGACGTGCTGGTGTCGGCCCCCGACCGGGTCTGGGTGGACCGGGGTGGGGGACTGGAGCTGACGCCGGTGCGCTTCGCGGACGCGGCGGCGGTACGACGGCTCGCCCAGCGCCTCGCAGCGGTGGCCGGACGCCGCCTGGACGACGCCCGGCCCTGGGCCGACGCCCGGCTGCCCGACGGGACCCGGCTGCACGCGGTGCTGCCGCCGGTGGCCGTGGGCTGCGCCTGCCTGTCACTGCGGGTCGTACGACCGCGTGCCTTCACGCTCGGCGAGCTGGTCGCGGCGGGCACGGTGCCGCCGGGCGGGGACCGCATACTGCGCGCCCTGCTCGACGCGCGGCTGTCCTTCCTCGTCAGCGGAGGCACGGGCACGGGCAAGACCACGCTGCTGAGTGCCCTGCTGGGGCTGGTGGGACCGGACGAACGGATCGTCCTCGCCGAGGACTCGGCGGAACTGCGGCCCGACCATCCGCACGTCGTGCGGCTGGAGACCAGACCCGCCAACCAGGAGGGCGCGGGCCTCGTGACGCTGGAGGACCTGGTGCGCCAGGCCCTGCGGATGCGGCCGGACCGACTGGTCGTGGGCGAGGTGCGCGGGCCCGAAGTGGTGCATCTGCTGGCCGCGTTGAACACCGGCCACGAGGGCGGCTGCGGAACGGTGCACGCCAACGCCGCCGCCGATGTACCGGCCCGGCTGGAGGCGCTCGGCACGGCAGCCGGGCTCGACCGGGCCGCGCTGCACAGCCAGTTGGCGGCCGCCCTCTCCGTGGTGCTGCACCTGGTGCGCGACCGGGCCGGGCGGCGGCGGATCGCCGAGGTGCACGTGCTGGAGCGGGACCCCTCGGGCCTGGTGCGGACGGTGCCGGCGCTGCGGTGGGGAGCGGAGGCCTTCGTGCGTGAGCGGGGGTGGGAGCGGCTGCGGGGGCTGCTTCGGGGCGGGGCGAGCGGGAGCGGACCGGGTGAGGCCGGCGTGGAGGGGGCGGGTCATGACGGGGGTGCCTGAGATGTCGATGGGTGCGGCCGTGGCGTGCGTGGGGGCGGCTGTCTGGCTGCTGGGTGAGCGTCAGGAGGCTGCGCGGCGGGCGCGGCTGCTGCTCGCGAGCGGCGAAGCCGCGGGGAGCGGGCCGCCCGGGTGGCGGCGGACGGCCGGTGAACTGCGGCACGTCCGTGGGCGGCTGCGGCCCGAGTGGTGGTCACCGGTGGCCGGGCTGGTCCTGGCGGTGCTCGGCGCGTCGGTCCTGCCGGCCGTCCTGGGTGCGGCCGGGGTGCCGTTGCTGCGGCGGGTCCGGCTGGCCGGCCGGGCGCGGCGGGACAGGGAGCGCCGGGCCGACGCGGTGGTCGCCTTGTGCGGAGCGCTCGCCGGTGAGGTGCGGGCCGGACGCCAGCCGGGTGAGGCGCTGTTGCGGGCCGCCCGGGACTGCGGCGGACTCGCGGACGCGCAGGCGACGGTGCTGGCGGCGGCCCGGTTCGGCGGTGACGTGCCGGACGCGCTCGCTGCGGCGGCCCGGCAGCCGGGTGCCGAGGGGCTGCGGGGACTGGCGGCGTGCTGGCGGGTCGCCGTGGACCAGGGTGCCGGGCTCGCCGCCGGACTCGACCGGCTGGCCGCCGCTCTGCGCGCCGAACGGGACCAGCGGTCCGATCTGCGGGCCCAGTTGGCGGGGGCACGGGCCACGGCGGTGATGCTCGCCGGGCTGCCCGCCCTGGGGCTGCTCATCGGCACCGCCCTCGGGGCCGATCCCCTGCACGTCCTGCTGCACACCGGGGCGGGGCTGGGCTGCCTGGCGGCAGGCGGGGTGCTGGAGGGCCTGGGGCTGTGGTGGGTGCAGCGGATCGTGCGGGGCGCGGAGGAGGCGCCATGAGCAGCGGAGAAGTTGTCCACAGGCTGGGGGTGGCCTTGGGGATCGTGCTGGCCTGCGGATGGCCGGCACGGTGGGTGGTGGAGGCGCGACGCCGCCGGAGGATGCGCCGGCGCCTGGCCGGGCTGCCGGGGGTTCGGGAAGCGGCTGTTCCCGTCCCACGGCGGGCATGGCGCGGGGCCGTGCGGACGTGGCTGGCCCCTGTGGGCGTGGCCTGCGCCGGATGGGTGCTTGCCGGAGGCCTCACCGGCGCTGCGGTGGGACTGGTGGGCGCGGTGGGCTTGTGGCGGTGGCGGCTCAGGCAGGAGACGGCCGGCGCGGACCCTGGGGCACCCGACCTCGCCGAGGCTGCGCGCCAACTGCCCTTGGCCGCCGACCTGCTGGCCGCCTGCATCGCGGCGGGCGCCGGCCCGGTGATCGCCGCGCAGGCGGTGGGTGAGGCCTTGGGCGGCCCTGTCGGCGATGCGCTCGCCCGGGGTTCGGCGGAGGTACGGCTGGGCGGCGAACCGGGCTCGGCCTGGCGGACGTTGGCTGCCGTCCCGGGTGCCGGAGGTCTGGCCCGGCTGCTGGAACGGGCCGATGTGTCCGGACTGCCCGCCGCGGTACCGGTCGCGCGGCTCGCCGCGGAGGCCCGGGCCGACTGGGGCCGTGCCGCGACGGCTCGGGCCCGGCGGGCGGGCGTGATGGTCAGTGCGCCGGTCGGGCTGTGCTTCCTGCCCGCGTTCATCGCGGTCGGCGTGCTGCCCGTGGTGATCGGCCTCGCGGGCGGCGTGCTCGGAGGGGGTGGTGGATGACGCGGCGACCGACCGGAAGCAGTGAGCAGTGAGCAACAGGAGTTCGGACTCTTTCCCACGGGGGTTGAGATGTATCAGACGGTACGGGCACGGCTGTGTGCCCTGGTGTGCGGGATGCGTGCGGCGCGGAGGGACGCGGGGATGGTGACCTCCGAGTACGCGATGGGAATCGTCGCGGCGGTGGCGTTCGCGGTGGTGCTCTACAAGGTCGTCACGAGCGGCCCGGTCAGCGCGGAGCTGCAGAACATCGTGAAGGAAGCCCTCAATGCGCGGATGTGAGCGGGGCGCGGACCGGGGGTTCGTCACGGCGGAGTCGGCCGTGGTGCTGCCCGTTCTGGTGATGTTCGCGATGGCGCTGGTGTGGGGGCTGCTGGTCGTGGCCGCGCAGATCCAGTGCGTGGACGCGGCGCGGACGGGCGCGCGTGCGGCGGCCCGGCAGGACCCGCCCGGGGCGGTCGTGAAGCTGACCCGCGAGGCGGCGCCGCCGGGCGCGAAGGTGACCGTCAGCCGGGACGCGGAGCACGTCCGGGTGGTTGTCGTGGCCGAGCCGCCGGTGCTGCGCGGTCTGTCCTTCGCCGTGCGTGAGGAGGCCGTGGCGTCGGCCGAGGAGGCGGTGGGGCCGTGAGACGGGGCCGAAGGAATGCCGAGGGGGGCCGGGCATCGGCCGCTGTCCGGTGCGCCGGCTCGGGCCGGGGTTCCGTCGACGCCGAGCAGGGCGTTCGGGGGTTCGTCCCGGGCCGGGGGCCCGTCGGCGTCCGGAGGGTCGGCTCGGGCCGTGGGTCCACAGCCATCCGGAGCGTCCGCCCGGACCGAGGGTCCGCCAGCGTCTGGAGTGTCGGGGTGATCGCCGTCCTGTGCGTGGTGTTCGGTGTCGTTCTCGCGCTCGGCCAGGCCGTCGTCATCCGCCATCGTGCGGCGGGCGGTGCGGATCTCGCGGCGCTCGCCGCGGCGGACCACTGGGCGGAGGGTGGCACGGCTGCCTGTGCCCGGGCCGGCCGGGTGGCCCGGGCACAGGGCGTGCGGCTCGTGCGGTGTGAGGTCGCCGGGGAGATCTCGGACGTGACGGCGGCGTCGGGTCGCGGGCCCTTCACCGCGGAGGTCAGGGCCCGGGCGGGGCCTCCGACGGGTCTGCTGGATCCTCCGGAGCCTGCTCAGGTGCCTCGTCCGCCGTCTCCTTCTCCTCGGGAGCCCCCTCCAGCAGCACCGTGAGGAGCCGCACGGCCCCCCTCTTGTGCAGCGGGTCGTTGCCGTTGCCGCACTTGGGGGACTGGATGCAGGACGGGCAGCCGGCATCGCACTCACAGGAGGCGATGGCCTGGCGGGTGGCGGTCAGCCAGGTGCGGGCGGTGTGGAAGGCACGCTCCGCGAAGCCCGCGCCACCCGGATGGCCGTCGTAGACGAAGACCGTGGGCAGGAGCGTGTCGGGGTGGAGCGGGATCGACACGCCGCCGATGTCCCAGCGGTCGCAGGTCGCGAAGAGGGGCAGCAGACCGATCGACGCGTGTTCGGCGGCGTGCAGGGAGCCGCCGAGGATCTCCGGGTTGATCCGGGCCCGGTCCAGCTGGTCCTCGGTGACGGTCCACCACACGGCGCGGGTGCGCAGTGTACGGGGAGGGAGGTCGAGTTTGGTCTCACCGAGCACTTCACCGGTGATGAGCCGTCTGCGGAGGTAGGAGACGACCTGGTTGGTGACCTCGACGGAGCCGAAGCAGAGGCGGCCGTCACCCCAGGGGATCTCGACGTCCGTCTCCAGGACGGAGATCGACGTCGTGTCGCGGGCGACCGTGGAGTAGGGCGGCGCGGCCTCCTCGACGAGGGCGACGGAGTCCTCCAGGTCCAGCGACCGCACCAGGTACGTGCGGCCCTGGTGGAGGTGGACCGCCCCCTCGTGCACCGTCGAGTGCGCGGCGCCGGCGTCGACCGTGCCGAGCAGCCGGCCCGTGCCGGTCTCGACGACCTGGACCGGGCGTCCCCCCTCACCGCGGATGTCGGTCAGGTCGGCGGCGCGTTCGCGGCGGGTCCAGTGCCAGGCCCGGGTGCGGCGGCGCAGCAGCTTCGCTGCCTCCAGCTGTGGCAGGAGGCCCTCGCCCGCCGGGCCGAACAGGTCGAGGTCCTCGTCCGTCAGGGGCAGCTCGGCGGCGGCCGCGCACAGGTGCGGGGCCAGCACGTAGGGGTTGTCCGGGTCGAGGACGGTCGATTCGACGGGCTGGTCGAACAGGGCCTCGGGGTGGTGGACGAGGAAGGTGTCCAGCGGGTCGTCGCGGGCCACCAGGACGGCCAGGGCGCCCTGCCCGGACCGTCCGGCCCGGCCCGCCTGCTGCCACAGGGAGGCGCGTGTGCCCGGGTAGCCGGCGATGACGACCGCGTCGAGGCCGGAGATGTCGATGCCGAGTTCGAGGGCGTTCGTCGCGGCGAGGCCCAGGAGTTCACCCGAATGGAGGGCCTGTTCGAGAGCGCGGCGCTCCTCGGGGAGATAGCCGCCCCGGTACGCCGCGACACGCCCGGCCAGCGACCGGTCGACCTCGGCCAGACGCTCCTGGGAGATGACCGAGATCAGTTCGGCGCCGCGCCGGGAGCGGACGAAGGCGACCGAGCGCACGCCCTGCACGGTGAGGTCGGTGAGCAGGTCGGCGGCCTCGGCGGTGGCCGTGCGGCGAACGGGGGCGCCCTTCTCGCCGTGCAGCTCGGTCAGCGGCGGTTCCCAGAGGGCGAAGACCAGTTCGCCGCGCGGGGAGGCGTCGTCGGACACCTCCAGCACCGGCACACCCGTCAGCCGGCGGGCTGCCACCGCGGGCTCGGCGGCGGTCGCGGAGGCCAGCAGGAACACGGGCGACGCGCCGTAGCGGGCGCACAGCCGGCGCAGCCTGCGCAGCACCTGTGCCACGTGCGAGCCGAAGACACCCCGGTAGGTGTGGCACTCGTCGATGACGACGTACTTCAGCGACTTCAGGAAGGAGGACCAGCGGGGGTGGGACGGCAGGATGCCGCGGTGCAGCATGTCCGGGTTGGTCAGGACGTAGTTGCCGTACTGGCGGATCCACTCGCGTTCCTCGAACGGAGTATCGCCGTCGTACACGGCAGCGCGGACGGAATGACCCAGCGGATGTGAAAGTTCCTTCACGGAACGGCACTGGTCCGCCGCGAGAGCCTTGGTGGGAGCCAGGTAGAGGGTGGTCGCGCCGCGGCCGTTCGGAGCCTCCGCGCCCTCCACGAGGGCGGACAGGACCGGCACGAGGTAGGCCAGGGACTTGCCGGAGGCCGTGCCGGTGGCGACGACGACCGAATCGCCGTCCAGGGCGTGCTCGGCGGCGCGTGCCTGGTGGGCCCAGGGATGCTCGATGCCCGCGGCTCGCACGGCCGCGACGACCTCCGCGCGGATCCGGTCCGGCCAGACGGCATGCCGACCCTCACGTGGGGGCAAGTGCTCCGTATGAGTAATGCGCGAAGCCCTGCCCGGACCGGACGCGAGCCGGTCCAGGACCGCATCCGGCGCGGGTCGGGGGGCGGGGTCCGTCCGGGTTCGATCGGATCGGTGATTCTTGGCCATCGGCACCGAGTGTGTCACTGGCGTGACGGACAATGGAGCCAAGGCGTCGTGCACGCCTGCCGGTAAGTGATTGAATGCCATCGCGGCTGGCGAAGCGTCCAGGGGCTGAAGCCGAATGCCCCTAGGGCGACCGCTCGATAGCAAGGTGCTGGAGGATCCGTGGACCTGTCCCTGTCGACCGAGACCATGGGCGATCGCACGATCGTCAGGGTCGGTGGCGAAATCGACGTATATACCGCGCCCAAGCTGCGCGAGCAGTTGGTCGAGCTGGTGAACGACGGCAGTTTCCACCTTGTCGTCGACATGGAGGGCGTGGACTTCCTCGACTCCACCGGACTCGGCGTACTGGTCGGCGGCCTGAAGCGCGTGCGTGCCCATGAGGGCTCCCTGCGCCTGGTCTGCAACCAGGAGCGCATTCTGAAGATTTTCCGTATCACAGGCCTCACCAAGGTGTTCCCGATTCACACCTCGGTCGAGGAAGCGGTTGCGGCCACCGACTGACACCGGACCCGGGCCATGCGCCCGGGCCGGCCGTCGTTCGGCAGAAGTGAAGACCGAGGGGGCCCGGGCTTTCGGCGGCCCGGAGCCTCCCGACAGCACGCCCGTAGTTGCGAGGGGGATGCATGGCCACCGTTGAGCTCCGCTTCAGCGCGCTGCCCGAGCACGTCAGGACCGCCCGGCTGGTGGCGGCAGCGGTGGCGCGCAGGGCCGGAGTGGACGAGGCCGTCCTCGACGAGGTCAGGCTCGCCGTCGGCGAGGCATGCAGCCGGGCCGTCGGGCTGCACCAGACCGGCGGGATCTCGGCACCGGTGAAGGTGCTGCTGATCGAGGAGGAGAAGCAGTTCTCCATCGAGGTCGGCGACGAGGTCCCGCACGCGGTGGCCGGCGAGGGTGGCGCCGGTCCCGGCGACCCCGACGCTGAGACCGACGAGGACGAAATGGGCCTCGCGGTCATCAGCGGACTCGTCGACGACGTCGAGGTCAGCGCGGGAGAGCACGGCGGGCTGATCAAGATGACCTGGCCGACCACGCCGCCGCCGACGATCCTGGTCTGACCCCGCCACCGCACACCGTTCGTCCGAAGGGCCCCGCCACCCGTGGGGCCCTTCGTCATGTGCGGGTGTCAGTGCTCGCCTTTACAGTAGTTCCTGTGCCGTTCATCGCGTGAATTCGTTCACGATCATTCGCGCGCTCTCCGGCAGTCTCGGAATGCTTTCAGGGCATTACCCCGGAAGTCCAATTCCGTTTATCGCGCTCTGTTTTGATCAGGTTCCGGTACCTACAATCCCGTCCACATCTTGAGCTCAGCCCAAGCGTCAAGGAGGACGAATGGCGGGGCTTTCCCTCTCACAACAGTCGGGCCATCCCACCGACCTCGCAGCCGCCGTACTGACCGATGGCAACCGCGTCCTCATCGTGGTCATCGCGGTCGTCGCACTGGCGGCCCTGGTGCTCGCGGGGGTCCTGGTGCGCCAGGTACTCGCGGCCGGCGAGGGCACCGACAGCATGAAGAAGATCGCGGTGGCGATCCAGGAAGGCGCCAACGCCTATCTGGCACGTCAGCTGCGCACGCTCGGCGTATTCGCCGTGGTCGTGTTCTTCCTGCTCATGCTGCTGCCCGCGGACGACTGGAGTCAGCGTGCCGGACGTTCGGTGTTCTTTCTGATCGGAGCGGCGTTCTCGGCGGCCACCGGCTATATCGGCATGTGGCTCGCCGTACGCAGCAATGTGCGTGTCGCCGCGGCGGCGCGTGAAGCCACCCCGGCGGATGGCGAGCCGGAAAAGGATCTGACCACCGTTTCGCACAAGGCGATGAAGATCGCCTTTCGCACGGGCGGCGTGGTCGGCATGTTCACGGTGGGCCTCGGCCTGCTCGGCGCCTCCTGCGTGGTGCTCGTCTACGCGGCCGACGCGCCGAAGGTGCTCGAAGGTTTCGGCCTCGGGGCCGCGCTGATCGCGATGTTCATGCGTGTCGGCGGTGGCATCTTCACCAAGGCGGCCGACGTCGGCGCCGACCTGGTCGGCAAGGTCGAACAGGGCATTCCGGAGGACGACCCGCGCAATGCCGCGACCATCGCCGACAACGTGGGCGACAACGTCGGAGACTGCGCGGGCATGGCGGCCGACCTCTTCGAGTCGTACGCCGTGACCCTGGTCGCCGCGCTGATCCTCGGATCGGCGGCCTTCGGCGACGCCGGGCTCGGCTTCCCGCTGCTCGTGCCGGCGATCGGTGTGATCACCGCCATGATCGGCATCTTCGCGGTCGCGCCCAGGCGCGCCGACCGCAGCGGCATGAGCGCCATCAACCGCGGATTCTTCATCTCCGCGGTGATCTCGCTGGTGCTGGTGGCGGTGGCCGTCTTCGTCTACCTGCCGGGGAAGTACTCCGAGCTCGACGGGGTCACCGACGCCGCGATCCTGGGCAAGGACGGCGACCCGCGGGTCCTCGCGCTCGTCGCGGTGGCGATCGGCATCCTGCTCGCCGCCGTGATCCAGCAACTGACCGGCTACTTCACCGAGACCACCCGCAGGCCTGTGCGGGACATCGGCAAGAGTTCGCTCACCGGCCCGGCCACCGTCGTCCTCGCCGGCATCTCCGTGGGTCTCGAATCCGCCGTCTACACCGCCCTGTTGATCGGCCTCGGTGTGTACGGGGCGTTCCTGCTCGGTGGTACGTCGATCATGTTGGCCCTGTTCGCGGTGGCGCTGGCCGGCACCGGCCTGCTCACCACGGTCGGTGTGATCGTCGCGATGGACACCTTCGGGCCGGTCTCCGACAACGCGCAGGGCATCGCGGAGATGTCCGGCGACGTCGAGGGCGCGGGCGCGCAGGTGCTCACCAATCTGGACGCGGTCGGCAACACCACCAAGGCGATCACCAAGGGCATCGCGATCGCCACGGCCGTGCTCGCGGCGGCGGCGCTGTTCGGGTCGTACCGCGACGCGATCATCACCGGCGCCCGGGACGTCGGCGAGAAACTCAGCGGGGAGGGCGCCCCGATGAGCCTGATGATGGACATCTCGCAGCCCAACAACCTCGTGGGTCTCATCGCCGGCGCGGCGGTCGTCTTCCTCTTCTCGGGGCTGGCGATCAACGCCGTGTCGCGGTCGGCGGGTTCCGTGGTCTACGAGGTGCGGCGGCAGTTCCGCGAGAGGCCCGGGATCATGGACTACACCGAGAAACCGGAGTACGGCAAGGTCGTCGACATCTGTACCAAGGACGCCCTGCGCGAGCTCGCCACGCCTGGTCTGCTGGCCGTGTTGGCGCCCATCTTCATCGGGTTCACGCTCGGCGTCGGAGCGCTCGGCGCGTTCCTGGCGGGCGCGATCGGCGCGGGCACGCTGATGGCGGTGTTCCTCGCCAACTCCGGTGGCGCCTGGGACAACGCCAA
The DNA here is from genome assembly GCF_001611795.1 of Streptomyces qaidamensis. Lineage (NCBI taxonomy): Bacteria > Bacillati > Actinomycetota > Actinomycetes > Kitasatosporales > Streptomycetaceae > Streptomyces > Streptomyces qaidamensis. Next base: position 5,051,900 of record NZ_CP015098.1, read on the forward strand.
GAAACTCGTCGAGGACGGCCACCACGGCGGCAAGGGCAGTGAGGCCCACGCGGCGACCGTGATCGGAGACACGGTCGGCGACCCCTTCAAGGACACCGCGGGTCCCGCCATCAACCCGCTGCTGAAGGTCATGAACCTGGTGTCGCTGCTCATCGCGCCGGCGGTGATCAAGTTCTCCTACGGCCCGGACAAGAGCATCGGAGTGCGGATTCTGATCGCCGTCCTCGCGTTCCTCGTGATCGCAGGGGCGGTGTACGTGTCAAAGCGGCGCGGCATCGCCATGGGTGACGAAGACAACGCCGGGACCGCACCCAAGTCGGCCGATCCGGCAGTGGTTTCGTAGGGAGGTTTCCGAGCCCCAGCTCAAGGTGCGGGCGGGCGGCGCGCGTTGACGTGCCGCCCGCCCGCGCTGTGTGGGTACACGATCACGCGTGAGCCTTATCTCGCTTGGTGCAAAAGGTTACAAAAAGGTCTTAATAGACGCTCGGCGTGCGGTTGCCGTGCATCTGGCGTGTATGTTCCGGGGCCGAGAGCCATGGAAGGGACCAAACCGGTGAACAAGAAGCTCGCGGCCGCACTGTCCGGCGGTGCGGTACTGGTACTGGCGCTGTCGGGCTGCGGCGGCGACGACAGCAACGAGAAGCTGGACTCCTGGGCCAAGCAGGTCTGTGACGCCGTACAGCCGCAGGCCAAGAAGATCGAGTCGGCCAATGCCGCGATCCAGAAGGAGACCTCCGACAACAGCACGCCGGAGGACGTCCAGAAGACCGACGCACAGGCCTTCCAGGACATGTCCGACGCCTACAAGGCGATCGGGACCGCCGTGAACAAGGCCGGGGCCCCGGACGTCGAGAACGGCGAGAAGAAGCAGCAGGACGCGGTCAAGGAGCTCAACTCGATCTCCGCCTCGTACGCCTCGCTGAAGAAGCAGGTCGACGGGCTCGACACCAAGGACCAGGGCAAGTTCGCCGACGGCCTGAAGGACATCGCCACCGAGCTGGACAAGCTGAGCCAGAGCGGGAACGACGCCCTCAGGAACCTGGAGGAGGGCGAGGTCGGCCAGGCGATGGCCAAGCAGTCCAGCTGCAAGGCGGCCACGGCGTCGGCGGGGGCCACGCAGAGCTGAGCAGCGGGGCCGGGCAGCAGGCGGCAAACGTGACTGCTGAGCCAAACGTGACGGCTGAGCTGAAGGTGACTGACTGACCCCGTTGTGTCCAGTGCCCCTCTCGTGACGAGCGCCCGAAGCTCATGCGAACCCCGGCACGGGCACGTGCGGCACCCGCACCGGCGGCCACAATGGGGGCGTGAGTAACGCCAGTCAGTCACCCCTGCCCCCGCTGCCCGCCTCCGACCGTCCCGAAGCCGCCGCCCGGCTCCGGGACGCCCTGCTCGCGGCCTCCTTCACCGCCGACGGACTGCTCGAACTGCTCGGTGCCCCCGCGTACGCGGCACTGGCCCGCAGCGAGACCGTCCCCGCGCTCCGGGCGACCCGCGGGGACACGCCCCTGGAGATGCTCGTCCGGCTGTTCCTGCTCCAGCAGCCCGTGCCGCACGCGCGCGTTGCGGAGGTCCTGCCCGTGGACGCCTGCCTGGAGAGCGGCTGGCTGGCCCGGGCCGGCGGGGACGAACTCGCCGCGACGGTGGACGTTCGGCCCTACGGCGGTCCCGGCGGTGAGGACTGGTTCATCGTGTCGGACCTCGGCTGCGCGGTCGGCGGCGCCGGTGGGATCGGCCGACGCGAGGAGGGCGTCGTCCTCGGAGTCGGCGGTGCCTCGATGACCCTCGCCGGCATCACCGTGCGTACGCCCGTCGCCGCCGCGCTCGACCTCGGCACCGGCTCCGGCATCCAGGCCCTGCACGCCGCGCAGCACGCCACGCGCGTGGTGGCCACCGATCTCAACCCGCGTGCCGTGCACATCACCGCCCTCACGCTGGCGCTGTCCGGCGCCGCGGCCGCCGACCTGCGCGAGGGCTCCCTCTTCGAGCCCGTACGGAGCGACGAGACGTACGACCTGATCGTCTCCAACCCGCCCTTCGTGATCTCGCCCGGCGCCCGGCTGACCTACCGCGACGGCGGGATGGGCGGGGACGATCTGTGCCGCACGCTCGTTCAACAGGCGGGCGGCCGCCTGAACGAGGGCGGGTTCGCGCAGTTCCTCGCGAACTGGCAGCACGTGGAAGGGGAGGACTGGCAGGACAGGCTCAGGTCATGGGTGCCCCGGGGCTGTGACGCGTGGATCGTGCAGCGCGAGGTACAGGACGTCAACCAGTACGCCGAGCTGTGGCTCCGTGACGCGGGCGACCACCAGGGCGACGCGGCGGAGTACCAGGCGCGGTACGACGCATGGCTCGACGAGTTCGAGGCGCGCAAGGTGAAGGCCGTCGGCTTCGGCTGGATCACCCTGCGCAGGACGAGTGCCGCCGTGCCCTCGATCACGGTGGAGGAGTGGCCGCACCCGGTCGAGCAGCCGCTCGGTGACACGATCCGGGCCCACTTCGACCGGCTCGACCACCTGCGCGACCACGACGACGCCGCGCTGCTCGAAGGGCATTTCCGGCTCGCCGCCGAGATCGTGCAGGAGCAGGTCGGACTGCCCGGCGCGGAGGATCCGGAGCACGTCGTGCTGCGCCAGAATCGCGGCATGCGCCGGGCGACCCGGGTGGACACGGTCGGTGCGGGTTTCGCGGGTGTGTGCGACGGCACGATGAGCGCGGGCCGCATCCTCGACGCCATCGCCCAGCTGATCGGTGAGGACCCGGTGCTGCTGCGCGACCGTACGCCGGCCCAGATCCGGCTGCTGGTCGAGCAGGGATTCCTGGAGCCGGTCCGCTGAACGGACTGCCGAGGGGCGACCTCGGGGGGCCGGCGAAGCGGCTCGCCAACAAATTCGAGTCGATTTGAACACCTCGTCCGAGACGGTTCGTGAGGAACCGGACGACCTTGATCCGCCACCCTGTCGCCCCGGCGTTCACCTCGGGTTCGCCTGCCCGCCGCCCGCCCGTGTCAGCCTCCCGTGGCTGGGAATGCGCGGACAGGGGAAATGGGGCGCGGCGGGGCATGGAGAGTGAACCGGCGATCTTCGCGGGAGCGGTGTTCTCCCTGTTCGGAGGCGGGCTGCTGGCGTGGACGGTGACGCGCGTGCGTCAGGACCGGCCCGTCGCCGAGGGCGTGAGTCCGGTCGCGTCGGCGACCTTCGCAGGCCTCGTCGCGGTGCTCGCTCTGGCGGCCGGAACCTGGTGCTTCACACGCCTCTGAGACCCCCTCCGGCGACGTTCCCGCGCGTGACCGGGGCGTCGCACTGCGTACGGGGGCGGGCCGGCTCCCGCTACGCCGGGCGGCAGGATTGGTGGTAGTCGGGTTACCGTTCGAGTGGCCGTTGCGGGCTTTTCCCGTTTGACACGGGGGCGGGATGTACCGTCACACTCCGCAGCGTCACCACGTACCCAGCCCCGGTAAACGACTCCGGGGAGGCCCCAGCGTCGACCGGAGAGAAGAGCGAAGTTGTCCCCGACCAGCGAGACCGCGAAGGGCGGCCGCCGACTCGTCATCGTCGAGTCGCCTGCCAAGGCGAAGACGATCAAGGGCTATCTCGGCCCCGGCTACATCGTCGAGGCGAGCGTCGGGCACATCCGCGACCTTCCCAACGGCGCCGCCGAGGTGCCCGAGAAGTACACCGGCGAGGTCCGCCGCCTCGGTGTGGACGTCGAACACGACTTCCAGCCGATCTATGTGGTCAACGCCGACAAGAAGGCGCAGGTCAAGAAGCTCAAGGACCTGCTGAAGGAGTCCGACGAACTCTTCCTCGCCACCGATGAGGACCGCGAGGGCGAGGCCATCGCCTGGCACCTCCAGGAAGTTCTCAAGCCCAAGGTCCCGGTCAAGCGGATGGTCTTCCACGAGATCACCAAGGCCGCGATCCAGGCCGCCGTGGCCAACCCGCGCCAGCTCAACCAGAAGCTCGTCGACGCCCAGGAAACCCGCCGCATCCTCGACCGTCTCTACGGCTACGAGGTCTCGCCGGTCCTGTGGAAGAAGGTCATGCCGCGCCTGTCGGCCGGCCGTGTCCAGTCGGTCGCCACACGTCTCGTGGTGGAGCGGGAACGCGAGCGCATCGCCTTTCGTTCGGCTGAGTACTGGGACCTGACGGGTACCTTCGCGACCGGCCGCGCCGGAGACTCGTCGGACCCGTCGTCGCTGGTCGCGCGCCTGCAGACCGTCGACGGCAGGCGGGTCGCGCAGGGCCGCGACTTCGACTCCCTGGGACAACTGAAGAGCGCGAACACCCTCCACCTCGACGAGGCGAACGCACGCGCCCTGGCCGCCGCCCTGGAGCAGACGCGGTTCGCCGTCCGCTCCGTCGAGTCCAAGCCGTACCGCCGCTCGCCGTACGCCCCGTTCCGTACGACGACGCTGCAGCAGGAAGCCAGCCGCAAGCTCGGCTTCGGCGCGAAGGCCACCATGCAGGTCGCGCAGAAGCTGTACGAGAACGGCTACATCACCTACATGCGTACGGACTCCACGACCCTGAGCGACACGGCGGTCGCCGCCGCCCGCGCCCAGGTCACGCAGCTGTACGGCGCCGACTACCTGCCGCCGCAGCCGAGGACGTACGCCGGGAAGGTCAAGAACGCGCAGGAGGCCCACGAGGCGATCCGCCCCTCGGGTGATCGTTTCCGCACTCCCGCCGAGACGGGACTGACCGGTGACCAGTTCAAGCTGTACGAGCTGATCTGGAAGCGGACCGTCGCCTCCCAGATGAAGGACGCCACCGGCAACAGCGTCACGGTGAAGATCGGCGGCACGGCGGCCGACGGCCGGGACGTCGAGTTCAGCGCGTCCGGCAAGACGATCACCTTCCACGGCTTCCTGAAGGCCTACGTGGAGGGCGCCGACGACCCGAACGCGGAGCTCGACGACCGCGAGCGCCGGCTGCCGCAGGTCTCCGAGGGCGACGCCCTGAGCGCCCAGGAGCTCACGGTCGACGGGCACGCCACCAAGCCCCCGGCCCGCTACACCGAGGCCTCCCTGGTCAAGGAGCTGGAAGAGCGCGAGATCGGCCGCCCGTCGACGTACGCGTCGATCATCGGCACGATCCTGGACCGCGGCTACGTGTTCAAGAAGGGCACGGCCCTGGTGCCGTCGTTCCTGTCCTTCGCCGTCGTCAACCTCCTGGAGAAGCACTTCGGGCGGCTCGTCGACTACGGCTTCACCGCCAAGATGGAGGACGACCTCGACCGCATCGCCCGCGGCGAGGCCCAGTCCGTGCCGTGGCTGAAGCGGTTCTACTTCGGCGAGGGCACCGCCAGCGGCGGCGCGGCCGACGCCGGCAACGGCGACGGGGACCACCTCGGCGGCCTCAAGGAGCTGGTGACGGACCTGGGCGCGATCGACGCCCGCGAGGTGTCGTCGTTCCCGGTGGCCAACGACATCGTGCTGCGGGTCGGCCGCTACGGGCCGTACATCGAGCGCGGCGAGAAGGACACCGAGCAGCACCAGCGCGCCGACATCCCCGACGACCTGGCGCCCGACGAGCTGACCGTCGACCTCGCGGAGGAGCTGCTCGCCAAGCCGAGCGGCGACTACGAGCTGGGCACGGACCCGGCCACCGGCCACACGATCGTCGCCAAGGACGGCCGCTACGGCCCGTACGTGACGGAGATCCTTCCCGAGGGCACCCCGAAGACGGGCAAGAACGCGGTCAAGCCGCGCACGGCGTCCCTGTTCAAGACGATGTCCCTGGACACGGTGACCCTCGACGAGGCCCTCAAGCTGATGTCGTTGCCGCGTGTCGTCGGCGCGGACGCCGAGGGCCAGGAGATCACCGCGCAGAACGGCCGCTACGGCCCGTACCTGAAGAAGGGCACGGACTCGCGCTCGCTCCAGGCCGAGGAGCAGCTCTTCACGATCACGCTGGAGGAGGCGCTGGCGATCTACGCCCAGCCCAAGCAGCGTGGCCGGGCCGCGGCCAAGCCGCCGCTGAAGGAGCTGGGCACCGACCCGGTCAGCGAGAAGCCGGTCGTGGTCAAGGACGGCCGCTTCGGCCCGTACGTCACCGACGGGGAGACCAACGCGACCCTGCGCTCCGGCGACAGCGTCGAGGACATCACCCCGGAGCGCGGTTACGAGCTGCTCGCCGAGAAGCGGGCCAAGGCGCCGGCGAAGAAGACCGCGAAGAAGGCGGCCAAGAAGGCGCCGGCGAAGAAGACGACGACGGCCAAGAAGACCGCGGCGAAGAAGACCACGACCGCGAAGAAGACGACGGCGAAGAAGACCACCGCGAAGAAGACGGCCGCCAAGACGGCGACCGCCGCCAAGTCCGCGGAGGACTGAGGCCGTTCGAGCCCTGTGCGAAGCCGGACCTCCGTGTTCGGATCTTCGCCCGGGGTTCGGAAAGCGAACGCCCCGGCAACACTTCGGTGTCGGGGCGTGCGCATGCCAGGCCGCGCCCTCCAGGGTGTCGGTGGCTCCCGATAGGCTGAACGCATGACGCGAGCCGACGACCCAACGGCCCCTCAGCCCGCCCCCGACGACGCCCTGGTCGCGGACTCCCGCGAGCGTGCCGTCCGCGCCCTGCTGCGACGACCGCAGCTGAAGCGGTTGTGGAGCGCACAACTCGTGGGCGGCGTGGGGGACACCCTCGCCCTTCTCGTGCTGGTCGTCCTCGCGCTCCAGGCGGCCATCGCCGAAGGCTCGTTCGGGGGTGGCTACCGGGGCGTGGCGTTCGCAGTGGCGACCGTTTTCGGGGTGCGCGTCCTCGCGACGCTCCTGTTCGGCGCCGTTCTGCTCGGCCCGCTCACCGCGCTCACCTCGCAGGACGGCCCGCTCGACCGCCGCTGGACCATGGTGGGCGCCGACGGGCTGCGCGCCGCGCTGCTCATCGTCGCGCCCCTGTGGATCGACTGGACGCCCGAGAACGCCTTGGCCGTCCTCCTCGTCACGGCCTTCGTGATGGGGGTCGCCGAGCGGTTCTGGACGGTGTGCCGGGAGAGCGCGGCCCCCGCCCTGCTCCCCGCCCCGCCGCCGGAGGGCGCGACGGTCCGGCCGCTGCCCGACCACATGGACGCCCTGCGCCGCCTGTCGCTGCGCACCGGCTTCGTGGCGATCCCCCTCGCCGCCGTGACACTGGTCGTCGCGGCCCTGTTCAACAACCTCCTGGGCACCGGCATCGACTGGTTCGGTCAGCACCAGGCGGCCCTCGCCTCCTACGTGGCCGCAGGCCTGTTCGCCGCGTCCCTGTCCGTGCTGACCTTCCTGGAGCTGCCCGGCACGCGCACCCCGCGCGCGCGGTCGCCGCTGGAGGGGCTGCGCCGCCCGAAGACCGGCAGCGGCGCCGACAAGGGCCGCACCGGCGCGATGCCGCTGCTGGTCCTGTCCTGCGCGGCCGTCGCCGCCGCGGTGTCGGCCGCCGTCGCCGTCGCCGTGCTGCACGCCAAGGACCTGGGCGGCGGCCCGGTCCTCTACGGCCTGTTCGTGGCCGCGCTGACCGGCGGCGTGGTCGTCGGCATCCGTACGGCGCCCGCCCTCGTGCCCGCCCTGTCGCGCCGCCGGCTGCTCGCGCTGACGATCGCCTTCACCGGTGTCGCCCTGCTGGCCGCCGGGCTGGTCCCGGACGTCACCACCGTGCTGCTCATCCTCGCGCTGGCCGGCGTCGGCGCGGGCCTGTCCGCCAACATCGGGCACACCCTGCTCGACCAGGAGACCGAGGAGTACCGGCGCCCCCGCACGACGGAGCACCTGCACGCGGTCGTCCGGGTCTGCGTGGCGCTCGGCGCGGTGATCGCCCCGCTGGTGGCGGCGGCGATCGGGCCGCACCGGCTGGAGAGCGGCAAGTTCGTCTTCGCGCACGGCGGCGCGGCCTTCACGCTCATGCTGACCGGCGCCCTGCTGCTGCCCGTCGCCGCGCTGGTGCTGGCCAAGGTCGACGACCGCTCCGGTGTGCCGCTGCGGCAGGACTTGAAGGACGCGCTGCTCGGCGGTGACGACCCCCGGCAGGGGACCGCGGCCACCGGCTTCTTCATCGCCCTGGAGGGCGGCGACGGCGCCGGCAAGTCCACGCAGGCCGAGGCGCTCGCCGAGTGGATCCGCGCCAAGGGCCACGAGGTCGTGCTGACGCGCGAGCCCGGTGCGACGCCCGTGGGCAAGCGGCTGCGGTCGATCCTGCTGGACGTGTCGAGCGCGGGCCTGTCGCACCGCGCGGAGGCGCTGCTGTACGCGGCCGACCGGGCCGAGCACATCGACACCGTCGTTCGGCCCGCCCTGGAGCGTGGCGCGGTCGTCATCTCCGACCGGTACATCGACTCGTCCGTCGCTTACCAGGGCGCCGGCCGTGATCTCTCGCCGACCGAGATCGCCCGGATCAACCGCTGGGCGACGGACGGACTGGTGCCGCATCTGAGCGTGCTGCTGGACGTCGCGCCGGAGACCGCGCGCGAGCGGTTCACCGAGGCGCCGGACCGGCTGGAGTCGGAGCCCGCCGAGTTCCACGCGCGCGTGCGGGCCGGTTTCCTCACCCTGGCCGCGGCCGACGCCGGACGGTACCTGGTGGTGGACGCCGGCCAGGAGCCCGAGGCCGTCACGACGGTCATCCGGCACCGGCTCGATCAGGTGCTGCCGCTGTCCGAGGCCGAGATCAAGGCCCGGGAAGAGGCGCGGAAGAAGGCCGAGGAGGAAGCCCGCCGCAAGGCCGAGGAAGAGGCCGCCCGCAAGGCCGAGGAGGAGCGCCTGGAGCGCGAGCGCCAGGAGCAGCTCGCCAAGCTGCGCGCCGAGGAGGAGGAGCGTAAGCGCCGCGAGCTGGAGGAGGCGCAGCGCCGCGAGGCCGAACGGCAGGCGGAGGAGGCCCGGCGCCGGGCCGAGGAAGCGCGCAGGAAGGCCGAGGAGGAGCGGGCACGGCTCCTCGCGGAGGAGAAGGCCCGCGCCGAGGAGGAGGCCCGCCGCAAGGCCGAGGAGGAACAGCGCCGCAAGCAGGCCGAGGAGGAGGCGCGCCTGCGTGCCGAGGCCGAGGCGCTCCGCCTGGAGAAGCAGCGCAAGGCCGAGGCGGCGCTGCTGCGGGCCGAGGAGGCACGCCGGCTCGCGGAGGCGGCTGCCGCCGCGGCCGAGGCCGGGCCGAAGAGCTCGGCCTCCACGAGCTCCGCCTCCACGGGCTCCGCCTCGAAGAGCTCACCCGCGCAGGGCGCCGCGCCTGCCGCGGCCGCTCAGGACGCGGCGACTGTGCCCACCCCGGTGGTGACACCGGGCGGTGCGGGGGACGACACGACCGTGCTGCGCCCGGTGCGGGACGACGAGCGTGGTGCGGGCCGCTCCTCCGGAGAGTCCGAAGCCGAGGTGACGGCGGAGCTGCCGATGCCGCCGGCGGCCGGGGAGCAGACGGAGGTCCTGCCGCCGGTCCCGTCTCGCGGCGGGGACGAGACCGAGGTCCTGCCGCCGGTGCGCGACCGGGACGCCTCCGGTGCGGCCGACGAGACGGCGGTGCTGCCTCCGGTCCGGCCGGGGGACGCCGAGGAGACGGCGGTGCTGCCTCCGGTCCGGCCGGGGGACGCCGAGGAGACGGCCGTGCTCCCGCCGGTGCGCGGGGACGAACCGGCGGACCGGGTTCCGCCCGGGTACTTCCGGAAGGATGCCCCGGCCGCCCGGCCCGACGGCACCGAGGACCGTACGCGGGAGATGCCTCAGGTCGACCCCGACGGGACGCCGCGCCGCCGCCGGTCCGACTGGGCCGAGGAGACGCCTCTGGACGACCTGCCCTCGCTGGCGGACGAGCTGCTCGGACCGCACGACGACGAGCCGGACGACAGGCGCGGACGCCGGGGCAGGGGCGACCGCGGGCGCTGACGCCTCCGGCCGACCGCCGCGGGAGCGGACCGCCGCGGAAGCCCGGCCTCCGCTCTGCGAGCCGGGTGGGGGCGGCAGGCGATGTCAGTGGTCGCCCCCACAATGGATCTCGCAACACAGCACGTGACGGAAGGGCGGCGTGACCCATGACCGTGTGGGACGACCTCGTCGGGCAGGAGAGGGTGAGCGAGCAGCTGGCCGCTGCCGCCCGGGATGCCGACGCCCTGGTCACCGCGGCCACCACCGGCACCCCGCCGCCCGAGGCGTCGAAGATGACGCACGCGTGGCTGTTCACGGGTCCGCCCGGCGCCGGGCGGAACCAGGCCGCGCGGGCGTTCGCGGCGGCGCTGCAGTGCGTCAGCCCCGACCGCGCCCTCGGCGGCTCCCCGGGCTGCGGCTTCTGCGACGGCTGCCACACGGCACTGATCGGCACACACGCCGACGTCACCACCGTCGCCGCGGTCGGCACGCAGATCCTCGCCGACGACATGCGCGACACCGTCCGCAAGTCGTTCACCTCGCCGGCGACCGGCCGCTGGCAGATCATCCTCGTCGAGGACGCCGAACGGCTGAACGAGAAGTCGGCCAACGCCGTCCTCAAGGCCGTGGAGGAACCCGCCCCCCGCACGGTGTGGATGCTGTGCGCCCCCTCCATCGAGGACGTCCTGCCGACCATCCGCTCCCGCTGCCGCCACCTGAACCTGAGCACACCGAGGGTCGACGCCATCGCCGACATGCTCGTCCGCCGCGAGGGCATCGAGCCGGACGTCGCCGCCGCCGCGGCCCGGGCGACCCAGGGCCACGTCGACCGGGCGCGACGCCTGGCCACCGACCCGGCCGCGCGCGCACGCCGGGCCGCCGTGCTGAGGCTGCCGCTGCGCGTCGAGGACATCGGCGGCGCGCTCAAGGCCGCCCAGGAGCTCGTCGACGCGGCTGCCGAGGACGCCAAGCAGCTCGCGGAGGAGACGGACTCCAAGGAGACCGAGGAGCTGAAGGCCGCGCTCGGCGCCGCCCAGGGCGGCCGCATGCCCCGGGGCACCGCGGGCGTGATGAAGGACCTGGAGGACAAGCAGAAGCGCCGCAGAACGCGCACGCAGCGTGACAGCCTCGACCTCGCCCTGACCGACCTCACGGCCTTCTACCGTGACGTCCTCGCCCTCCAGCTCGGCTCGCGCGTGGCCATCGCCAACGCGGACGCCGAGGACGCCCTGGAGCGCCTCGCCCGGGGCAGCTCCCCGGAGTCCACCCTCCGCCGCATCGAGGCGATCGCCGCCTGCCAGGACGCCCTCGACCGCAATGTGGCGCCGCTGCTCGCGGTGGAGGCGATGACGATGGCGCTCAGAGCGGGCTGAGGGACCGGCAGGGACCATGGGGCGGACGTGCGGTTGACGCCGTAACTCGTACGAGGCACGACACGCACGCACGGCACTCATTCCGTCGCCCAGAGTTACGCTCGCTGGATGTACACACGGCGCACCCCCCGCTCCGCCTCCGGCTCCAGCGGTCTCCACCGCAGGACACGAAACCGGGCCAAGACCGCCGCAGGTCTCCTCGCCACGGCCGCGCTGCTCGTCTCCGCCTGCTCCTCCGGCAGCGCGACGACGTCCGCCGCCTCAGCGGCGGCGGAGGCGGCACTGGTCGCGCTGCCGCAGGCCACGCCCGCGGCGCTCTCGTCGTACTACGGGCAGAAGCCGGCCTGGCGCGGCTGCGGTGCCCCCGGCTTCGAGTGCGCCACCCTCAAGGCGCCGCTCGACTACGCCGAGCCGTCCTCCGGCGACATCCGGCTGGCCGTCACCCGTAAGAAGGCCACGGGCCCGGGTAAGCGGCTGGGCTCGCTGCTCGTGAACCCCGGCGGGCCGGGCGGCTCGGCGATCGGCTACGTCCAGGCGTACGCGGGCATCGGCTACCCGGCCGAGGTGCGGGCCCGCTACGACATGGTGGCGGTCGACCCGCGCGGCGTGGCCCGCAGCGAACCCGTCGAGTGTCTGGACGGGCCGCGCATGGACAGGTACACGCAGACGGACGCCACGCCCGACGACGGCAAGGAGACGGACGGGCTGGTCGCGGCGTACCGGACGTTCGCCGAGGGCTGCGGCGCGGACGCGCCCCGGCTGCTGCGCCATGTGTCCACGGTGGAGGCGGCCCGGGACATGGACATCGTGCGGGCGGTGCTCGGCGACGAGAAGCTGAACTTCGTCGGCGCCTCCTACGGCACCTTCCTCGGGGCGACGTACGCCGGGCTCTTCCCGGACCGGGCGGGCCGGCTGGTGCTGGACGGCGCGATGGACCCGTCGCTGCCGGCCCGGCGGCTGAACCTGGAGCAGACGGCGGGCTTCGAGACGGCGTTCCGGTCCTTCGCGAAGGACTGCGTACGGCAGGCCGACTGCCCGCTGGGCGGCAAGGGCACCACGCCCGAGCGGGTCGGCGAGAACCTCAAGGCGTTCTTCGAGAAGCTCGACACGCGGCCCGTCCCCACCGCCGACGGCGACGGCCGCAAGCTCACCGAGTCCCTCGCCACGACCGGTGTGATCGCGGCCATGTACGACGAGGGCTCCTGGGAGCAGCTGCGCGAGGCCCTGACGGCCGCGATGAAGGAGAACGACGGCTCCGGACTCCTGGTCCTCTCCGACGGCTACTACGAGCGGGACGCCGACGGCGCCTACAGCAACCTGATGTTCGCCAACGCGGCGGTGAACTGCCTGGACCTGCCGCCTTCCTTCGACACCCCCGACGAGGTCCGGGGGTCGCTGTCCGAGTTCGAGAAGGCGTCGCCGGTCTTCGGTGAGGGCCTGGCGTGGGCGGCCCTGAACTGCGCGTACTGGCCTGTGCACGCCACGGGTGAGCCGCACCGCATCGAGGCGAAGGGCGCGGCGCCCATCGTCGTGGTCGGCACGACCCGGGACCCGGCGACCCCGTACCGCTGGGCGCAGGCCCTGGCCGGCCAGCTCTCCTCGGCGCGCCTGCTCACCTACGAGGGCGACGGCCACACGGCCTACGGCCGCGGCAGCTCCTGCATCGACCGGACGATCAACGCCTACCTTCTGCGCGGCACCCCGCCCACGGACGGAAAGCGCTGCTCATAGCCTTGCCCCGGCCCCGGAGGGCCCGCCTCCGGGGCCGGTACGGAGCACCCTCGGAAACTGTGTAGACTTACCGTCGTTGCTGATCGCACCATAGTGCGGACAGCGCGCCGCCTTAGCTCAGATGGCCAGAGCAACGCACTCGTAATGCGTAGGTCTCGGGTTCGAATCCCGAAGGCGGCTCCACTGAAACCCCAGGCCGGATGCTTTCCGTCCTGGGGTTTTCTCATGCGCGCATGCCCGCCAGCTCCACCGGCCGGGTGCGCAGGGCGAGCGACGCGGGCAGGGTGGCCGCGAGGACCGCGAGGAAGGCGCTCGCGGCGATCACCGCACCCACCGTGGGCCAGGGCACCACGATCGTGGAGTGCACGTCCAGCAGGCCGAGAGCGGTGCGGACACCGAGCAGGTTCACCGCCGAGACGGCGGCGCCGAGCACCGCGCCGGCCACCACGACCATCACCGACTCGACGGCGACCAGGCGCAGCACCTGGGTCTTCGTCGCGCCCGTCAGGCGCAGCGCGGCGAGGTCGCGGACCCGGTCCGTGGTGGCCATGACCAGCGTGTTGGCCAGCGCGATGCCCGTGTAGACCAAGGCGATGGCCAGGATCATCAGCAGGCCGAGCCGGGTGGACTCGCTGGAGCGCGGGTAGTGCGCCTCGATCCACTGCCCGGCGCCGAGCACCTCGACGCCGCTCGCCCCGGCCGCCGCGCGCAGCCGCCGGTCGACGGCGGCCCGGTCCGCGCCGGCGGCGACCTTGATGTCGACGCGGTCTACGCCCGTGCCGGCGGCGTTGCGCGCCGTGAGGTACACGCCGTTGTTGCCGGTGCCAATCCCGAGGACCGCCGCGATCCTGAGGTTCGCCTTGCGGCCGTCGCCCAGCCATACGGGCACCCGATCGCCGACGCGGGTGGTCAGCCATTCCTCGTTGACGACGATGCTGTCGTCGTCGAGGTCGGCCAGTCTGCCTGCCACGACGGGGAGTCGGGACACCGCGGACAGGTCCGTGCCGCTGTCGACGGCGCGGGCCTCGGAGCGGACGAGGGCGGTGCCCTCCTCCAGGACGGTGACCCCGGTCGAGCGGGACGTGCTGACGGTGACGCCGGGGACGTCACGGGCCGCCCGGACGAACCCGTCGGGCAGTGCCCGGCCCGCGTCGCCCGACGAGACCACGTAGTCGGCCCGCATCTGGGTGCGGGCCTCGGCGGCCTTGGCCTCGTTGATGGTGGCGGTCGTGCCCATCAGGGAGCAGGCGAGCGCCACGGTGATGATGACCGGCGCGGCCACGGCCGCCGTCCGGCGCACCCCCGCCGCCGCGTTCTCCCGCGCCAGCATGCCCACGGCGCCCGGAAGTCGGGCGGGCAGCCAGGTCAGCAGCCGGGTCAGCGGCCGCACCAGCAGCGGCGCGAGCAGGGCCATCGCCACGATGAGCAGCATCGGCTGGGTGATGTACGTCTTGCGCTTCAGCACGTCGCCGGGGTTGTCCACCAGTGCCGTCACCAGCAGGCCGAGGCCGGTGAGCAGCACGGCGGCGGCCACCAGGAGGCGGCTCCACGGCATGGTGCCGCTGTCGACGGCGGACTCCCGCAGCGCCGCCGTCGGGCCGGTCCGGCCCGCGCGGAAGGACGCCACGACGACGCCGCACAGGGCCACCGTCAGGCCGGTCCAGAAGGCGACGTGGAGCGGCCAGGCCTGCTCACCGATCCGGAACCAGGTCGGGGCGAGGCCCTCTCCGGACATCCACGAGGCGAGCCGCGGCGCGGCCCACCGGCCCAGCCGGCACCCCGCGCCCGATGCGAGCACCCCGATCACCAGGGCCTCCGCGTAGACCATGCGCCGCACCTGACCGGGTGTCGCGCCCGCCATCCGCAGGAGTCCGAACTCCCGCCTGCGCTGCGCCACCGCGAAGGTGAACGTCGAGGCGACCACGAACACCGACACGAACGCGGTGATGCCGGCCGCGGTGCCGAGCAGGGCGTTCACGGAGACCAGGGCCTCCTTGTCGCGGTCCGGGTCGGGGTCGGCGCGCCGCCGGTCGTCGCCGGCGAGGACGGTCATGCCCGAGCCGGTGCCGAGCGCCGCGCGGACGGCGGCCGGGTCGGCGTCCACCGTCACCCGGTCGATACGCGGGGACAGGCGCGCGGCCTCGGCGGCGGTGAAGAACACCGCCGACTCGAAGCCGGCCGCCGGCACCGTGCCGACCACGGTGCGGGTGCCGGCGCCCTCGGGCGTGACGACCTGGATCCGGTCCCCGGCGCGAACCCGCGCGCCGGGCCCGGTGGTGACGACGACCTCGCCGGGCGATGTGGGGGCGCGTCCGGAGGCGAGGCGGTACGGCGTGGCCGCGGCGATGGCCCACGAGTGGCCCACGAGCGTGGTGTCCGCACCGACCCGCCGGTCCGCGTCCGGCACCGAGACCGGGAACGTACGGTCCTCGGCGACGGGGCCCAACGTGGCCAGCTCGGCGGCCAGCTTCTGCGGCACCGCACGGGGGTTGGTCAGCGTCGACGTCCGCACCCCGATCGGGGTGTCCGCCTTCACCTCGTCCGTGCCCTGCACCACGACCCGCGCCTCGGCGAACCGTTCGGTGCCCCGCTCCGGCGCGTCGAACGTCGCCGCGAGCGCGAGGCCCGTGGTGGCGATGAGGCCGACCCCGAGCGCGAGCGCGACGAACGAACCGACGAACGTGACCCAGCGGGTGCGCATCCCGCGCAGCGCGAGACTCAGCACGACGCCACCGCCGAGGTCTTCGAGGGGATGGCGCTCAGGGCGGTCATCCGCTGGGCGACCTGCTCCGCCGTCGGCGCGTACAGCTCGCCCTGGGCCTTGCCGTCGGCGAGGAAGAGCACCCGGTCCGCGTAGGAGGCGGCGACCGGGTCGTGCGTCACCATGATCACCGTCTGGCCGCGGTCGACCATCGTCCGCAGCAGCGTCAGCACCTCGCGGCTCGTGGTGGAGTCCAGGGCGCCCGTCGGCTCGTCGCCGAACAGCACCTCCGGCTTGGTGACCAGGGCGCGGGCGAGCGCCACGCGCTGCTGCTGGCCGCCCGACATCTCGCTGGGCCGGTGCCCGGCGCGCTCGCGCAGGCCGACCTGCTCCAGGACGTTCAGGACCTCGGACCGCCTGGGGCGGCGGCCCGCGAGCCGCAGCGGCAGCCCGACGTTCTGCTCGGCGGTCAGCGCGGGCAGCAGGTTGAAGGCCTGGAAGACGAACCCGATGCGCCGCCGGCGCAGCAGCGTCAGCTTCTTCTCGCTCAGCCGGGTCAGATCGGTCTCCCCGAGGAAGACCTGGCCCCCGGTCGGCCGGTCGAGCCCCGCCGTGCACTGCAACAGGGTCGACTTGCCGGAGCCCGAGGGGCCCATGACGGCGGTGAAGGTACCGCGCGGGATGTCGAGGCTGACCTGGTCGAGGGCGGTGACCGCGTTGTCGCCTGTCCCGTAGGACCGGGTCACGGAGCGGAGCCGGACGGCTGCTTGATTCATGGTGTCCACTCAATCGGGCCCGCCCGACGGTGACATCGCAGCGGGACGGAGTCTTGGGGGTGGAGGTAGCTCCACCCTCCTGTGCACGATGTCTGCACCCGGCGCGGATAGGGCAGGGCGCAAGGCCGCAGACCGCGCTGGGCGCCCCGGCACATCGCAGCTGGGCCCAGTCCTGCCCGGTAGCCGGTGCCCACCCCGATGGTGGAGCTGGCTGGGTGGTCCGGGCCGGAGAGGTCTCATAGCGTGCGGCGCATGCATCCCCCGACGATCTGGACCCGGCTCCACCTGCGCCGCTACGTACGCAGCGGCTGGCCCTGGCGCGCTGCGCTGTACCTGCTCAGCAGTGCGGTCCTCGGCCTGATCACCCTGCTCACGCTCGTGCTGCTCGCGGTCGCGGGCAGCGTGCTCACCGTGGTCGTCGTCGGCCTTCCGTTGCTGCTCGTCCTCGTCCTCACCGGGGTGCCGCTGGCCTCGGTCGAGCGCAGCCGGCTGCGTCTGATCGACAGCGAACCGCTCACCGATCCGCACCGCGAACCCGACCGCACCGGCCTCACCGCCTGGCTGCGCACCCGGCTCCAGGAACGCGCCACCTGGCGCGAGCTGGGCTACGCGGTGCTCTTCGGCTTCCTGCTGTGGCCCCTCGAAGCGCTGGTGGTGGGCTCCGTCCTCCTCGTGTGCGGCGGGCTGCTCGCGACACCGGTGATGCTGGCGGTCGACGGCGAGGAGGCGCGGGTCCTCAAGATGTGGATCGTGGACAGCTGGCCCGGGGCGCTCTCGGCGGCGCTCGCCGGGCTGCTGCTGATGCCCGTCCTCGCCTACCCGCTCGGCGCGATCGCCGCGGGCCGGGCCGCCCTGACCCGTTTCCTGCTGGCCTCGCCGACCGGCGAACTGAACTCGAAGATCAAGGAGCTGGGCCGCTCCCGGGTCCGGCTCGTGGACGCCTTCGAGGCGGAGCGGCGCCGCATCGAGCGCGATCTGCACGACGGGGCGCAGCAGCGGCTCGTCGCCCTGTCCATGACGCTCGGCCTGGCCCGCCTCGACGCGGCGGACGGCCCGCTCGGCCCGCTGCTCGCCAAGGCGCAGGACGAGGCGGCCACCGCCCTCGTCGAGATCAGGGAGCTGATCCGCGGCATCCACCCCCAAGTCCTCACCGACCGGGGCCTGGTGGCGGCCGTGGAGGATCTCGCGGACCGCTCGACGATCCCCGTCGACGTGGACCTCGACCTGCCGGTCCGGCCCGCGGAGGCGATCGAGACGGCTGTGTACTTCGCGGTCAGCGAGGCCCTCGCCAACGTCGCCAAGCACAGCGGCGCGAGCAGGGCCGTGGTGCGGGGCGGCCTGGAGAACGGGCAACTGGCCGTGGAGGTCGAGGACGACGGTCACGGGGGCGCGGACACGGGGCGGGGGACGGGCCTGCAGGGCGTCGCCGATCGCGTCTCGGTCCTCGACGGCCGCCTGCTGGTGTCCAGTCCGCCCGGCGGGCCCACCCTGTTCCGCCTGCTGGTACCGTGCTCAACCCCCTGATACGACCGCATGATTGAGGAACTGATGCTGCGCATCGTGCTGGCCGAGGACAGTGTCCTGCTCCGCGAAGGACTCGTCGGCCTCATGGAGCGCTTCGGGCACCGGGTGGTCGCCGCGGTCGGTTCCGCGGACGAGCTCACCGAGGCGGTCGCCGCGCACGGACCCGACATCGTGGTGACCGACGTACGGATGCCACCCGGCTTCTCCGACGAGGGCCTGCGTGCCGCCATCGCCCTGCGCCGCTGCCGGCCCGGACTGCCGATCCTCGTCCTCAGCCAGTACATCCAGCGGTCCTACGCCGAGGACCTGCTCGACTCCTCCGACGGCACCGGGGTGGGCTATCTCCTCAAGGAACGGATCGGCCACGTCGAGGAGTTCGTCGACGCGGTGCACCGGGTCGCGGAAGGCGGCACCGTCGTCGACCCCGAGGTGGTGCGCCAGCTGATCAGGCACCGGCGCGACCCGCTGGCCCGGCTCACCGCGCGGGAGCAGGAGGTGCTCGCGCTGATGGCGGAGGGCAAGTCCAACGCGTCGATCGCCGCGGCCATGGTGGTGAGCGAGGGCACGGTCAGCAAGCACTTCGGCTCCATCCTCACCAAGCTCGACCTCTCCCTCGACGACACGACCAACCGCCGGGTCCTCGCGGTCCTCGCGTATCTGCGCGGCCGGCCCGGAGTGGATACCGCCTAGCCTGCCGGGACCGCGCGGACCGCCTGGGCCTGGCCGCCCGGGCCGCCGAGGGTGCCGCGTGCGCCGGGCGGCCGGGGGTGTCGTGTCCGCCGGGCCGCCGGGGGTGCCGCGGGCGCCGGGCGGCCGGGGGTGTCGTGTCCGCCGGGCCGCCGGGGGTGCCGCGTGCGCCGGGCGGCCGGGGGTGTCGTGTCCGCCGGGCCGCCGGGGGTGCCGCGTGCGCCGGGCGGCCGGGGGTGCCGTGTCCGCCGGGCCGCCGGGGGTGCCGCGTGCGCCGGGCGGCCGGTGTCCGCCGGGCCGCCGGGGGCGTGCGCCGTGTCGTGTCCGCCGGGCCGCCGGGGGTGCCGCGTGCGCCGGGCGGCCGGGGGTGCCGCGTGCGCCGGGCCGCCGGGGGTGCCGTGTCCGCCGGGCGGCCGGGGGTGCCGTGTCCGCCGGGCCGCCGAGGGTGCCGTGTCCGCCGGGCCGACCGGGATTGCTGAGACCACTGGGGCCGCTGAGACGACCGGCGCGGAGACCGCGGTGCCGCGGAGATCACCCGGACCGGCGGCCGTCGGGGCCGCCTGTACCGTCAGCAGACCCCACCGCGCCGCGACGGCCCTGAACTGGAAGCAGTTGCCGACCCCCTCGCAGGGCAGGTGCCGCACCGAAGCCCGGGCCGGAGGGGAGCCGGCCCGGGGACCGCGCGGGTCTCAGCGGGTGGTCTCCCGCTCCACCGGAAGCCACAGTTCGGCGTCCGCCTCCGTGCCGTCGGGTGACAGACGGGTGCGGAGGATCTCCGGGCCGGGGCGGGTGCGGTAGGGGTTGGACGGGAACCACTCGGTGAACACGTCGCGCCACAGCTCCTGGATGGCCCGGGGTGCCGGGCCCGACGTGGTGAAGACCGCCCAGGTGCCGGGCGGGACCGGCAGGGTGGTGGTGCCTTCGGGGGCCGCGGACGAGGCCGGGGCCGGAGTGATCACGGCGTGGTAGTAGTCGAGTTCCGTGCCCTCCGCGCGGCTCGGGTCCAGGTCGTCGCAGACCGCGACGAGGCCCTGCGGTTCCTGGTCGGACAGTTTCTCCAACCGGTCCACCGCGGACTTGTCGAGGCCGCGGACGAAATCGATGATCGCCTGGTTCGGACCGGAGTGGATCAGAGGGATCCGGGTCCTGAAGCCCGTGACGGTGAAGGCCGGGCGGTCGACGACGCGGTAGTGCATGCTGCTGTTCCCTTCGACGGTGAGGCGGAAGGCCAGCCGGGGCTGGGACACGAGCACGGCGCCGGTGCGCCGGGCCTCGCCCGGACCCACGCCGTGCATCGTGCGGAACGCCCGCGCGAACGCCTCGCCGGAGCCGTAGCCGTAGCGGACCGCGATCTCCAGGAGCGTCGCGTCCCCCGCCAGCACCTCCGCGCCCGCGACCGTCAGCCGGCGGCGGCGGATGTACTCCGACAGCGGCATGCCGGCCAGGGCGGAGAACATGCGGCGCAGGTGGTACTCCGAGGTGCACGCCGTACGCGCCAGCTCCGCCACGTCGACGGCGTCGCCGAGGTTCTGTTCGATCCGGTCCATCGCCTGGTTGAGCCGGTCCAGCACGTCCGGTCTCCTTCCTTTTCGTGCTCTCACGCTAGGCAGCGCGGGCCCCGACGCACCCGACATCCTGTGCCCGCTCCGGTCGGGTGCCGCCCGGCTGCCGCCTGCGCTGAACGGCGTAGGCGAACCGCCGTCCGGCAGGCGTCCTCGAAGGGTCCTCCCCGTGAACGGCTAGCATCGCCGGTCAGTCCGTCAGCTGCCGACCGGGACGAGGTGAGGACATGGGGGCGCCCCGGATCGCCGTCGCCGTGGTGACGATGGGCAACCGGCCCGCGGAGGTCGACGCCCTGCTGGAGTCCGTGGCCAAGCAGGACGTGCCGCCTGAGCGGATCGTCGTCGTCGGCAACGGCTGCCCGCTGCCCGACTTCGCCCGGCGGCTGTCGCTGCCCGGCGAGTTCACCGCCGTCGAGCTCGACGAGAACCTCGGCTGCCCGGGCGGGCGCAACGCGGCCCTGGCCCGGCTGCGGGAGTTCGGCGACATCGACGTCGTGGTGGATCTGGACGACGACGGTCTGCTCGTCGACGCCGATGTGCTGCGCCGCGTACGGGACCTGTACGCCGCCGACGAGCGGCTCGGCATCGTCGGCTTCCGCATCGCCGACGAACTCGGCGAGACGCAGCAGCGGCACGTGCCCCGGATCGGCAACTCGGACCCCCTCCGGGGCGGTTACGTCACCGGCTTCCTCGGTGGCGGGCACGCACTGCGGATGGCGATGCTCGACGAGGTCGGCGACTGGCCGGCCGAGTTCTTCTTCGCGCACGAGGAGACCGACCTCGCCTGGCGCGCCGCGGACGCCGGCTGGCGGATCCTGTACGCCCCGGAGCTGCTGCTCCGGCATCCGAAGACCTCGCCCGCCCGGCACGCCATCTACTACCGGGTGAACGCACGCAACCGGGTCTGGCTGGCCCGCCGCCGGCTGCCGCTCGCGCTCGTCCCCGTCCACCTGGGTGTGTGGGTGCTGCTCACCCTCGCCCGGAACCGGTCGGGCGCCGGGCTGCGCGCGTGGTTCGGCGGATTCGTGGAAGGCGTACGGGAGCCGGCGGGGGAGCGGCGGCCCATGCGGTGGCGGACGGTGTGGCGGCTCACCCGGCTGGGGCGGCCGCCCGTCATCTGACACCGGCCGGCACAGGCAGGCAGGGCGCCGCAGAGGTTGAGTGGGCCCCGGCCGTTCACCTCCGCCGACCGGGACCCGGACCCGGCCGCGGCGGCGACACTCCCCCGAGTTGCGCGTCCAGACGCGCGCACCGCCGGGCCAGATCCGATGTAGTGATCACATCAGGCTTTGCCAACGGATCGCTAACATGTGGCCAACGGTTCGCCGTTGCGTCGTCCGGCGGTCGGCCGGAAGTCGCCGGACCGGGGTCGACGACGGCCGGGGCGGCGGCGGATTCCGGCGGAGCAGGCGAAGTTCAACCTGGCGGAAATCAGCCGCCCGGAGGTAGGAGCTCGTCAGGGCGGGTGCACGGGGGAGAGTGGCGTGACGATGCGGTTCGGGCTGTTGGGGCCGCCGGTGCTGTTCTACGACGCCCAGGGCGTCGCCCGGGGCACGGCGCGGGCCATCGCAGGCCCCAAGTCCCGTGTGCTGCTGACCGCGTTGCTCCTCGACGCCGGGCGGGCCGTCTCCGTCGAGTCGCTCAAGGACGCGCTGTGGGGCGAGGCGGCGCCCGTGTCCGCCCAGGCCTCGCTGCACAACCACGTCGCCCGGTTGCGGCGGCTGCTCGACGATCCGGGACGGCTGCGCACCGTGCCGTCCGGGTACGTGCTGCGGATCGACGAGGGCGAGCTGGACGTCCACCTCTTCGACGCCCACGTCGCCGAGGCGCGTGCCGCGCACACCGGCCGGGACTGGGAGCGGGTCGTGCGCGGGTGCACGGACGCGCTCGCCCTGTGGCGGGGTGCGCCGCTCGCCGGACTGCCGCCCGAGGCCGGCGGATACGCCTTCGCGCAGCGGTTGTGCGAGGCCCGGCTGCTGCTCCTGGAGTGGCGCTACGACGCCGAATTGGCACTGGGCGGCCCACGGCTGCACGAGCTGGTGCCGGAGTTGGCGGTGCTGACCGGTGAGTATCCGCTGCGGGAGGTGTTCTACCGGCAGTTGATGCTCGCCCTGCACCGCACCGGCCGTCAGGCCGAGGCCCTGGCCGTCCACCGCGACCTGCGCACCCGCCTCGTGGGCCAGCTCGGCATCGAACCGGGGCCGGGGGTACGGGAGGCGCATGTCGAGGTGCTGCGGGGGGTCACGGGCGACGGTGGCGCGGGGGAGCCGGTCGAAGCGGACCGGCCGGTACCCTCCCCGGCCCAGCTGCCGCCTTCACCCGCCCATTTCATCGGCCGCACCCCCCTGCGCGAGTCCCTGCGCCGCGCGCTCACGGCACCCGGCCCGCACCCCACCGCCGTCATCAGCGGCATGGCCGGCGTCGGCAAGAGCGCGCTCGCACTCCAGGTCGCCCATCAGCTGGCGGAACGTTTCCCCGATGGGCAGATCCACCTCGACCTGCATGGCGCCACCCCGGGCATGACCCCTCTCACCGCGGCTCAGGCGGTCGCCGCCCTGCTGCGTGACCTCGGTACCGAACCCTGCCGTATCCCGGAACAGCCGGACGCCGCGGCCGCGTTGCTGCGCTCGCTGCTCGCGCCGACGCGCACGCTCCTGGTACTGGACGACGCCGCGAGTGCCGCGCAGGTACGGCCGCTCCTGCCGGGGGGTGCCGGGTGCGGGGTGATCGTCACCAGCCGTTCGCCGCTGACCGCCCTCGACGGCGCGGCCAGGTTTCCGCTCGCCCCGCTGTCGGACGAGGAGAGCGCCGAACTCCTGTGCAGGGCCTCGGGCCGCGACGGCCTGGACGGTACGGACGCCGCCCGGCTCCTCGTCGAGCTCACGGGCGGACTCCCGCTGGCCCTGCGGATCGTCGCCGCGCGGCTCGCCGCCCGTCCGGCCCTGACCCCCGACGCCCTGGCCGGGCAACTCGCCGCCGCGGATAGTCGCTTGCACCACCTGGAGTACGACGACCTGAGCGTCCGCCGCTCCCTGGCCGTCGCGCACGACGCCCTCGCCGCCTCCGAGCGGGAGACCGACAAGGACGCGGCCCGTACCCTGTGCCGTATCGGCGCGCTCGGTCTGCCCACGTACGGCGCCCCGCTGCTCGCCCGCCTCACCGGCACCGGCGAACCCCGCAGCGAGGCCGCCCTGGAACGCCTCCTCGACGTGGCCCTGCTGGAGGAGCCGGCGTACGGCCGCTACGCACCGCACGACCTGGTGCGTGACTTCGCCCGCGAACGGGCCGGAGAGCGAGACACCGCCGACACCGTCGGCACGGCGCTGCACTGGTACGCGGCCGTCGCCGAACGCGTCCTCGCCGCCATCGTGCAACCGGGCCCCGACCTGGACGACCGCCGCCGGCCCACCCCGTCCCAGCCGAGCGGCCACACCGCAAACGTCGGCACCGTCGCTCCCTTCGCCGGCCCCGGTGCGGCCTTCGCCTGGGGGGACGGGGAGCTGGAGAACGTCGTCACCCTGGTCGAGCGGTACGCGGACGACCCGTCCGGGCAGCGCGCGGGCCTGGTCTGCACGCTCGTCCGGCTCATCTTTCCCTTCGCGCATCGCCGGGGGCGTGTCGCCGAGATGGAGGTGCTCGGGCAGGCCGGCCTCCGGGTGGCCCGGCGGCTCGGTGACGCGGAGGCGGAGGCGTACGCGCTGGCCGACCTCGCCGGGTCGCACTTCCTGACCGGCCGGCAGAAGTCCGCGCTCGCGCTCAACGACCGGGCACTCGCCGTCTGGCGGCGGCTGGACCGTCCCTCCTGGATCCGCCGCTGCCTCAACAACCGGGGCCTGCTGCTGGACGGGCTCGGCCGGCGCAGCGAGGCGGGTGAGGCCCTGGCGCGGAGCCTGCAGTACGCACGGCAGCTGAACGACCCGTACGGCGAGGCCGTCACCCACAGCCACCTCGGCAACCTTGTCGAGCACACCGACCCGCGGGCAGCCATCGAGCAACACCGGCGTTCGCTCGCCCTCGGGAACGAGATCGGCGCCGTGATCGTGCGGCACTCCGCGCACTGCAACATCGGATACGCGCATCTGCGGCTCGGTCAGCCGGCCGCCGCCCTGCCGCACTTCGAGGAGAGCCTGCGCATCCTCGGCGGCCACGGCGACTGGCACGGTGAGTCCCGGACGCGGCTCGGTCTGGTGCGTGCCCTGCGTCTGCTCGGCCGCAGCGCGCGGGCCGCCCGGGAGTGCGCCGAGCTGCTGGGCCGGGCCGACGCCCGCGCCGACCGCTACACCGGCGGTCTCGCCCGCCACCAGCACGGGCTGCTGCTGCGGGAGCGGGGGCACACCGGCGCGGCGCGCGAGGCGTGGGACGCGGCGCTCGCGGCCCTGGAGGGAACGGACGAGCAGACGGTCGTCACAGAGCTACGCGCGTTGCTCGCTCCCGCCGACCGGTCACGCGGCGTCCTCGACGACACGCCGCCCGATCCGGCTACTTGGCGTCCGCGTAGCACTCCACCACCGCCGTCGTGAACGGGAACCGCACGGGCGTCTCCCCGAAGGTCAGTCGTCCGGCCAGGGCCGCCGCCTCGCGGATCGCCGCCACGACCGTCTCCGTCTCCTCCTCGGGGCAGTGCACGATCACCTCGTCGTGCTGGAAGAAGACCAGCTCGGCCGCCAGCCCCGCGCAGGCCTTGCGCAGCGCGGCGAGCAGCAGCAACGCCCAGTCGGCGGCGCTGCCCTGGACGACGAAGTTGCGGGCGAAGCGGCCGCGGGCGCGGGCGTTCGTGGACGCGTAGCCGGGCACCCATTGCCCGCCGTCCGGCTGGTCGTCCTCCCCGGAGCCGGAGCCGGAGCCGGAGCCGGAGCCGGAGCCGGAGCCGGAGCCGGAGCCGACGGCAGCCGTGGGGATGCCGGCCTCCTCCGTCGCGTCGTCCGTGCCCCGGACCGCGGGCGGGCAGGTCCGGCCGAGCCAGGTCCGCACGAGCCGGCCCTCCTCACCGGCGCGGGCCGCGTCGTCGACGTACGCCACCGCCCTGGGAAAGCGGCGTCTGAGCGCGGCGAGGTTCTTCAGGCCGTCCCCGGAGGTCTGGCCGTAGACCGCGCCGAGCACGGCGAGTTTGGCCTGGGAGCGGTCACCGGAGAAGGCGCGGTCGGAGACGGACTGGTACAGGTCGGTCTCCCGGCCGGCCACCTCCATCAGGCCCGGGTCGCGGGAGATCGCGGCGAGGACGCGCGGCTCCATCTGGTCGGCGTCGGCGACGACGAGCCGCCAGCCGGGGTCGGCGACCACGGCACGCCGGATCACTTTGGGGATCTGGAGCCCGCCTCCGCCGTTGGTGACCCAGCGCCCGGTCACCGTCCCGCCCGCGAGGAACTCGGGTCTGAACCGGCCCCCGCGCACCCAGTCCTGGAGCCAGGACCAGCCGTGGGCGACCCAGATGCGGTAGAGCTTCTTGTACTCGATGAGGGGCTTCACGGCGGGGTGGTCGACGGTCTCGATCTCCCAGCGGCGGGTCGAGGAAATCCTGATCCCGGCCTGGGCGAAGGCCTTGACCACGTCGGCGGGCAGGTCGGGGCGCACCCGGCGGCCGAACGCGGCGGACACCTCGTCGGCCAGCTCGGCCAGGCGGCGTGGCTCGCCGCCGCCCGCGTACCGGTCGCCCAGCAGGTCGTGCAGCACCGCGCGGTGCACCTCGGCGCTCCAGGGCAGCCCGGCGCGGTTCATCTCGGCGGCCACCAGCATGCCCGCCGACTCGGCGGCCGTCAGCAGCCGCATCCGGTCGGGATGCTCGGCCCGCTCGTGCCGCCTGTGCTGCTCGGCGTAGACGGCGAGGAGGTCCGGCAGGGGCAGGTGGACGCCCTGCGGCTCGAAAAGCGAGGACTGGGAGCCCGGTTCGGCGGAGCGCTGCGGCGGATCGGGCGGCACGGGGCCGCCGCGCAGCCGGGCCAGGGCGGCCGCGGCCGAGCGGGGTTCCCCGTAGCGCCCCTCGTGGCCGAGGAGGAGGGTCTCGGCGGCCTCGATGTCGTAGCACCGCTCGGCTCGCACCCCCGTGGCGAGCAGGCGCGGGTAGACCTCGGCGGTGGACCGCCACACCCACCGCGTGACGCCGGGACGGCTCCGGACGGCCTCGGCGGCGTCCGCCTCCCGCCGCACCGGGCCGGAGGGCAGCCCGTCCGGACCGAGGGGGGCGACGTCCACGCCACCGTCCTCGGCGGGAGCGAGCGCCCACCGGTCGGCCATGTCGCGAGTGTGACAGGGGGGTCTGACAACGCCCCCCGACGCCGGCCTCGGTGGAAGACCTGGTAGGCCATGTGAGGCGCGTCAGGCCTCGTCCGTCTCCTTCTGCGCCTGCATGATCTTCTCCAGCACCGCCCCTACGTACTGCTCGGCCCGCTCCTTGTCGATGCCGAGGCCGCTGAGGACGCCCTCGCCGTTCTCGTGCTCCAGCAGGGCGAGCAGGATGTGCTCGGTGCCGATGTAGTTGTGACCGAGGCGCAGGGCCTCGCGGAAGGTGAGCTCCAGGACCTTCTTGGCCGCCTGGCCGTACGGCACGAGCTCCGGGACCTCGTCGAGGGCGGGCGGAAGAGCCGCCGTCGCCGCCTCGCGGACCGCGTCGAGGGAGACGCCCTGCTTGATGATCGCCTTCGCGGCGAGGCCGTCCGGCTCGGCCAGCAGACCGAGGACGAGGTGCTCGGGCAGGCCCTCGGCGTTGCGGGCGGCCTTGGACGCGGTGTGCGCCGCCATCACCGTGTTGCGGGCGCGGGGCGTGTACCGGTCGAAGCCCTGGCTCGGGTCGAGGTCGTTCGACTCCTTCGGCACGAACCGCTTCTGCGCGGCCTGCCGGGTGACGCCCATGCTCTTGCCGATGTCCGTCCAGGACGCGCCGGACCGCCGGGCCTGGTCGACGAAGTGGCCGATCAGGTGGTCGGCCACGTCGCCCAGGTGATCCGCGGCGATCACCGCGTCCTGAAGCTGGTCCAGCGGCTCGGGGTGGACCTTCTTGATGGCCGCGATGAGGTCGTCGAGACGGATGGATGACGTGGTGTCGGGGTTCGTCATGTGTCAACCGTAGGTTGCGCCCCTATGGCTGTCAACCGCGGGTTGACAGTCGTATCGAGGGGGCGGCATGGCACCATCGGCCCGTGAGTACGTCCAGCACCGTCGATCGCGCGTTCGCATCGGCCCTCTACGAGACCGGTGAGACGGCCCTGGACGCCGGCGCGTCCCTGCTCGCGTCCGACCCGGCGGCCGACGCCGAACTCGCCCGGCGGGGACACGAGTTCGTGGCCGGGGCGTGGCGGCGCGGCTGGCAGCCGGCCGACGTCGTGCGGACCGTGCGGCGCGAGCTGGACGACGTGCACGTGCTGCTGGCGGCCGCGCTGATCCGCGCACAGGCCCCCGGCGACGGCCCCCGCGGCCGCCGCTGGAACGCCCAGCTCGCGGAGCTCCCCGACGACGCCCCGCCCCGCACGGACCGCTTCTCGCACGCCACCGCCGTGCTGGAGCTGTACCGCCTGCTGCTGCGGCTGCCGGCGCTGGAGGCCCTCGACGAGGCGCCCGGGCAGGTACCCGGAGGGGCGCGGGCCGAGTCCCGCATGCTCACCCGTATCCGCGCGCTGCTCGCCAAGGCGGAGGCCACCGGGTTCCCGGAGGAGGCCGAGGCGCTCAGTGCCAAGGCGCAGGAGCTGATGGCCCGGCACAGTGTCGACGAGGCGCTGCTCGCGGCGCGGGCGCCGTCGCCGGACGCGCCCGGGGCCTGCCGGATCGGGGTCGAGCCGCCGTACGAGCAGGCCAAGGCCGTGTTGCTGGACGCCGTCGCCGACGCCAACCACTGCCGGGCGGTGTGGAACGAGCCGCTCGGCTTCTCCACCGTCGTCGGCTTCGAAACCGACCTGGACGCGGTCGAACTCCTCTACACCTCGCTCCTCGTGCAGGCCACGACCGCGATGACCAAGGCGGAGGCGGCGCAGAGAGCGGGCGGCCGCAAGCGCACCAAGACGTTCCGTCAGTCCTTCCTCGCGGCCTACGCCCACCGCATCGGCACCCGGCTGGCAGCCGCCGCCGAGATCCGGGTGAGCGACGATCTGCTGCCGGTCCTCGCCTCCCGCGAGGTCGCCGTGACCGGGCGGCTGGACCGGATGTTCCCGGAGACGACCACGACCCGGCTGCGCGGGGTGCGCGACGCGGCGGGCTGGACGGAGGGCGCGCAGGCGGCGGACCGGGCCCAGGTCCAACACCGGCCGCCGCTGCGGTGATTCGCCGACAGGGCCGTCAGTGCCGTCAGTCGCCCGACGTCTCGAAGCCGCTCACCGAGGGCTTCTTGCCGTCCGTCCATGCGACCTCGCCGTAGGACCACGTCAGTTCGTGCGCCGTGCTGGTGTCGCCGGGCAGGGTGAAGGACGCCTTGTGCACGTCGAGACTCTCCGCGGAGCCCGCCTCGCCCCGGACGTAGGTGATCGTGAAGGACGTGGTGCCGCCCTTCCCGAAGGTCAGCGACTGGGCCTTCGCACCCTCCTCCGGCAAGACGGAGGTCGTCTTGTCGTCGGCCAGCAGGTCCACGCCGGGGAAGCCCTTCAGCGTGCACTGCGCGCCCTTGTTGGTGAGCGTGACGGTGACGGTGCCGGTGTCCCCGGCGGCCGGGGCGGCGCCCGCACCGACCTCCACGCCCATGTCGCCGACCGCGCACGCCGAACCGCTCTTCCGGTCCGCGTTCTTGACGTCGTCACCACCGGTCTTGTCGTCGTCGCAGCCGGTCAGCAGGAGCGTCGTGGCGAGGGCGGCGGCCAGGGCGAGGGGGAAGGTGCGCATGGGGTCCTCTGGGCGTGTCGTACGGAAGCGGCTTCGGGCCCCTGGATCATCACGCACGCGGGTCCCGCACGGGCACGCACCCCCTGCGATTCCCCCGAACGCCGGACGCCCACACACCCTCACCGCCCTTCCGGCACAGGCCGGTTGCAACGCGCCGCACCGGCCGGCCGGGCGCGGGCCTTGGTCGCTTCTCCGGCGGACGCTCGTTGTGGTGCCCGGGGCCTGTCGGCCGGGCGCGGGCCATGTCGCTTGCCTCGTGGACGTTCGCCGGGAGCCCGGGGCCTGCCACGGCCCGTGTCTCTTTCGGCGCCCGGCTGATCGTCCGGCACCCGCCCCCTGCCACAGCCCCGAACGCCGGACGGGCCACGGCCCCCGCAGGGGATCCGTGGCCCGTCCGTGCGGATGCCGGTGTCAGCCGAGGCCGGCCGTCGGGAAGCCCGTGGGGAGCTTGCCGCCCTCGGCCTTCGTGTAGGTCTCCGCGCCGAGGCCGCCCTCCCAGGTGACCTTCAGGCGGCTCTTGTTCACGGAGTCGACCATGCCGGTCGCCCGGTCCTTGGAGCCGTCCGTGCACTTCAGGCGGATCATCCGCATCCCGGACTCCTCGCCCGCGGTGCCGCTGCACACGCTCCCGCCGGTGGCGAACAGCGCGGCCTGCTTGCCGGTGATCACCAGCGCCACGGCCTTGCCGCCGGTCGTCGCCAGCCAGCTGCCCGCCAGCTCATCACCGGCCGACCCGTCGGAGCCGGAGTCGGAGCCGGAACCGGATCCGGAGCCCCCGCCCGTCGCGGACGCCGAGTCCGACGGGGACGGAGTCGACGCCGAGTCGTCCCCCGAGCCGCCGTCGCCGCTGCACGCGCTGAGCATGAGCACGCCCGCCAGCCCCGCGGCCGCCGCCGCGACGCGCACGGCGCCGGAGCGACGCGAGAAGATCACCGAAGTCACTGCAAGCCCCCAAGCTGTAGCCGGCCGGCCGGCCCGGACGGCACCGGCCGGCTTCCTGGCCGGAACGATCGCAGCAAGCTACCAGGGCCCGTCAAGAGCCTCCTCGAACGCCTCTTACCAGGACGACTTGCGCACTCCAGGCAGATACCCCGCGTGCGCCTGCTCCCGCAGACTCACCCGGGACAGCCCGAACGCCCGGAAGTAGCCGCGCGGCCGGCCGTCCACCTGGTCGCGGTTGCGCACCCGTGTGGCGCTCGCGTCCCGCGGCTGCCTGCGCAGCTCCGCCTGCGCGGCGAGCCGTTCGGCCTCCGTCGACGACGGCCTCCGGATGATCTCCTTCAGCTCGGCCCGCCGGGCGGCGTACCGAGCGACGACCTCCTGCCGCCTGTCGTTCTTCGCGATCTTGCTCTTCTTGGCCATCAGATCCTCACTCCCCGGGCGCGGATCCGGGCGACGGCCGCCTCGATCCCGATCGTGTCGATGGTCTTGATCCCCCGGGTGCTGAGCCGGAGCCGGACGTACCGGCCCTCGCTCGGCAGCCAGTAGCGCTTGGACTGGATGTTGGGGTCGAACCGGCGCGACGTGCGCCGGTGGGAGTGCGAGATGCGGTTGCCGAAGCCCGGCTGTGTGCCGGTCAGCATGCAGTGCGCGGACATGGGTGGTGACGAACCTCTCTGTCTCAGGAGATGTAAATGGAATTCATTTTCAGTAGCATAGCGGCATGGCACGCAACGAACTCCGGCCGGTCATCAAGCTCCGGTCCACCGCCGGGACCGGCTTCACCTACGTGACCCGCAAGAACCGCCGCAACGACCCGGATCGACTGACCCTGCGCAAGTTCGATCCGGTCGCCGGCCGCCACGTCGACTTCCGAGAGGAGCGCTGACCATGCGCGAGGGAATCCACCCGGCGTACGGACCCGTCGTCTTCCGTGACCGTGCCGCGAACTACGCCTTCCTCACCCGCTCGACCATGACGAGCGAGAAGACGATCGAATGGGAGGACGGCCGGACCTACCCGGTCGTGGACGTCGAGATCTCCGACGTCAGCCACCCCTTCTACACCGGCACGGCCCGCGTCCTGGACACCGCGGGCCGCGTGGAGCGCTTCGAGCGCCGGTACGGAAAGAAGGGCTGAACCCATGGCTGTCCCTCCTGGGCTCCCCGTCGTGATCGTCGGCGGGCTGCACGCCGATGCCCGCAGGGCGGCCGTCGCGCGGCTGCTCGCCGACGTGCCCGGCAGCGTCGTCCTCCACCACGACCTCGCGACGGCCGCAGCGGGCACGGTCGTACGGACCATCAGGGACGCCTCCGGCATCCTCGACGCGGGGGAGGCGCCGCTCGTCAACGACTGTGCCTGCTGTGCCCTGCGCGAGGACCTGGTCCCGGAGCTGGAGCGGCTGCGGGACGCCGGCGGCACCCGGCTCGCCGTCGTCGAGCTGTGGGACTCCGTCGAGCCCAAGGCCATGGCCGAGGTCGTCACGGCCGGCGGTCTCACCGTCACCGGCGTGATCACCGCCGTCGACCCGGCCCTGGTCCTGCCGTACCTCGGCAACGGTGACGACCTGGCCGACGGCGGTCTCGCCGCCGCCGCAACCGACCAGCGCACGGTCGCCGACACCTTCGCGCGCCAGCTGGAGTACGCCCCCGTGCTGGCCATCGCCGAATCCCCGGAGGCCGACGACGAGGACCGCGAGCTGCTCGCGCAGCTGCACCCGACGGCCCGCCAGGTGCGCATCGGGCAGGAGTTCCCCGCCGAACTCGCCGAACTCGCCGAACCGGCCGACGACGGCCTGACCGTGCCGACGCCGCGCCGGCGGGCGCTCTCCCCCCTGGCCCAGGCCGCCCTGGGCGGCTTCGACGTCGAGGCGGCCGCCGCCGCCCAGCACCCGGCCTGCGCCCTGCTCCCCGCCGAGGCCGACGCGCACGGCGTCTCCACCCTGGTGTGGAGCATGCGGCGCCCCTTCCACCCGGAGCGGCTGTACGCCGCGCTGGAGGACCTGACCTGTGCGGCCGCCCGCAGCCGGGGCCGGTTCTGGCTCGCCGACAAGCCCGACACGCTGTTCCACTGGGACGCGGCGGGCGGGGCCCTGTGCGTGGAGAGCACGGGCCCGTGGCTGGCCTCCCTGCCGGACGCGGCCTGGGACATGGTCCCGCCGGTGCGCCGGGCCGCCGCCGCGCTGGACTGGCACCCCGAGCACGGTGACCGCTGCCAGCACCTCGTCTTCACCTCGCCCGGCCTCGACCGGGACGGCCTGGAGCGGCTGCTGGAGTCCTGCCTGCTGACCGACGCCGAGTACGCCGCCGGGCCCGACGCCTGGCAGCGGCTGCCGCACGCCTTCGACACCCTCCTGGAGGTCTGACCCCTCATGCCGCGCAAGCCCGAACGCAAGCCCGCCAAGGACCGGCCCAACCCCCTGGACCAGGCCGGGATCACCTACATCGACTACAAGGACACCGACCTGCTGCGGAAGTTCATCTCCGACCGCGGCAAGATCCGCAGCCGCCGCGTCACCCGGGTGTCGTCCCAGCAGCAACGCCGGCTGGCCAGGGCCATCAAGAACGCCCGCGAGATGGCACTCCTCCCGTACGCCGGCCGCTGACCCACTCCGGATCGGTCATCCCCGCGTGACGGGCGGGGCTCCTGCCCACCGCTGTCGGCCGCCCGGCGCCGGGCGGCACGCGCGGGAGATGTGTGCCGGGTGGGGCCCTGCCCGTGCCGCGACGGGCCCGGGAACTGCTGCCGGCTCACCGCCGCCGGGGCAGGCGACGGTCGTCCGGGACCGGGCGGATGCCTGGTGGCACCGGTCGTGGCGGTCGCCGGGTTCAGCCGACCGGGGCCGACGCGCATGCGCGCGTGGCCGGGTGGGGTGGCCTCTGCGTGACGGTCGGGGGACCGCTGCTCGTGCCGTGACCGGTGCATCGGGCCCGTGGCGGGCGGTCGGGGCCGAGACGGATGCCGTCGGCATCTCTCGTGGCGTCGTTCGGCTGAGCCGGCTGCGGCCGACCCGCATGCGCGCGTGGCCGGGTGAGGTTCCCCACGCTTGACGGGTGGCGAACCTCCTGTGCAAGGCGTGCCGAGGTCGGCGGCCGCCGTCGGCCGGCCTGCCCCGTGGTCCGCCCCGGGCGCCCCGGACCGGGCCGGACGCCGGTCGGGGCGGGTGCACGGAGGCCGGGGGCCGGAGTGGGCCGGGTGACCGGCGCACGGGTCCTCGTGGGCCGGAAGCCGGGCGCGGTATCCGGCGATGGTCCGAGCGACGCACCGGCCACAAGGATGACCCCGGCCTGCTGCGACCGGCCTATTTCTCCCCGTCCTCGCAGGCCGCGGCCGTCTTCCGGATGCGGGTCGGCCGGTCGAACGGCCGACCCGGGGCCCCGTGCCTCAGCTCCCGCTTCTTCGGTGCGGCCCCCGCGCGGTCCCTCGCCCCGTCGCCGAGCGGATGCTCCGCCTCCACCGGACCTCCGCCGAACCCGCCGACTTCGTCGCAGGCCTGGGGGAACGGGAGGCGGGGCCAAGCCGTCAAACAGTCAAGAACTTCGGTAAAGCGGTCGTCGAAGCTGTAACCGCGGGACCACCCCGCGTGCACGTGCATCTGCCCATGCATCTGCACATGAACAGAGCTATGATCCGGGTCAGTTGACCACTGCATCAATGGCCACACCAGCCAGTGCACCACCGGGGAGCGACCTGTGGACCACGACGTGTACAACGGTATGGCGGCCGCCGGGCTGCACGGCGTGGCCTGGCAGAAGAGCCGGCACAGCAACTCGCAGGGCTCGTGCGTTGAGTTCGCCCGGCTGCCGGGCGGAGATGTCGCCGTCCGCAACTCACGCTTCCCCGACGGCCCCGCCCTGGTCTACACCCGCGCGGAGATCGAGGCCATGCTGCTGGGCGTGAAGGACGGCGAGTTCGACCACCTGGTGGGCGGTTGACCATCCGACAGCCCCCGGTGAAACCGGGGCAATCGGCACTCCCTGCGCGGTAACGCGCGTAGAATCAGGACGCGAGGAAGTGCCGCGGTTTCTCATTCCCCGTTCGGCCGCGAACCGGTCCGCGCCAGCCGGAACAGCGCCCAGACCACCTTGCCGTCGAGCGCGCCCGCGAGCGGATGCCAGCCCCAGCTGTCGCTGAAGGAGTCGACGAGGAACAGCCCGCGGCCCGACTCGGCCGAGAAGTCGTCGGTCTCCCGGGTCACCGGACTGTCGTGGCTGGGGTCGCGCACCGCGCACACCAGCCGTTCGCTCCACCGCATCAGGTGCAGCCGCACGGGAGGTTCACGGCCGTTGACGCACACGCCGTTCGCCGACAGCCCGTGCCGCAGGGCGTTGGTGACGAGTTCCGAGACCACCAGGCAGACGTCGTCGAACCGGTCGCCCAGGCCCCACTGGTCGAGGGTTCTGCGGGTGAACTGCCGTGCCTCGCGCACCGCTTCGTAGCGGGCGGGCAGAGCGCAGGAGGCGGCGTCGGACGCGGCCGCGGGATCCAGCGGCGGAAGGCCCTGCCGTAACGGCTCGAGCATGGTCGATCCATTCGTCCCCATGCGAGGCACTCCCGGGAATTCGCGGTCGGTGCGATGCGGCGGTGGTGCGGGACCATGGTTTCGGATGCGTACAGCAGATGCAAGGGCAGATGCACGTGCAGGTGACCGGAATGAGTCGTCCCGTACCGCTTGTTGGTCAATTTTTCCGTCATCTTCACGTCCCTCTTTGGCCGTTCACTTGCCCTCTTCTTGTTCCCGCGCGCGAGCGTCGACCGTCTCGATTCCGTTTCCGTAACCGGACGAGTACTGCTCGGAGTGTTTTAGTGGCAGACTGCGGCCCCTGAAGACGTTGGGGAGGCTGGCGAACGTGAGCGCGGGAGAGCCGGGATCGGTGGTGCGGCGCATGCTGCTCGGATCACAACTCAGGCGACTGCGTGAGGCGCGGGGCATCACGCGCGAGGCTGCGGGCTACTCGATCCGCGCCTCCGAGTCGAAGATCAGCCGGATGGAGCTGGGCCGGGTGAGCTTCAAGACCAGAGACGTCGAGGACCTGCTGACCCTGTACGGCATCACGGACGAGCAGGAGCGCGCCTCCCTGCTGTCCCTTGCCAAAGAGGCCAACGTCGCGGGCTGGTGGCACAGTTACTCGGACGTCCTGCCCAGCTGGTTCCCGACCTACGTCGGCCTGGAGGGCGCCGCCTCGCTGATCCGGGCGTACGAGGTGCAGTTCGTGCACGGCCTGCTGCAGACCGAGGCGTACGCCCACGCGGTGGTCCGGCGCGGCATGCAGGGCGCGAGCGAGGCCGACGTCGAACGCCGCGTTGCGCTGCGGCTGGAGCGGCAGAAGTACCTCGTCGACGAGCGCGCGCCCGACTTCCACATCATCCTGGACGAGGCCGCCCTGCGCCGCCCGTACGGCGACCGCGCGGTGATGCGGGGCCAGCTCCAGCACCTCATCGACATCTCCGAGCGGCCCAACGTACGGCTTCAGGTGGTGCCGTTCAGCCTCGGCGGCCACTCCGGCGAAAGTGGCGCGTTCACGATCCTCAGCTTCCCGGAGTCCGACCTCTCGGACGTCGTCTACCTGGAGCAGCTGACCAGCGCGCTGTACCTCGACAAGGCCGAGGACGTCGCCCAGTACGAGAAGGCCCTCAAGGAGCTGCAGAGCGACAGCCCGGGCCCTTCGGAGAGCCGGGACCTTCTGCGGGGCCTGCTCCAGCTCTCCTGAAGTACTCCTCCAACTCTCCTGAAACGCAAGTACGATGACGTGTGATCAGATCGTGAAGGCGCGATCAGAGGTCTGCCAGGGATCGAGGGATCACACATGTCGTCGTCCTACTTCACCGACCTTGCACAGCAGTACATCGACGGTGAGTGGCGCCCGGGTACCGGCTCCTGGGACATCATCGACTTCAACCCGTACGACGACGAGAAGCTCGCGTCGATCACCATAGCCACGGTCGACGAGGTCGATCAGGCGTACCGGGCGGCGGCCCGCGCCCAGAAGCAGTGGGCCGCGACCAACCCCTACGCCCGCCGGGCGGTCTTCGAGAAGGCGCTGCGCCTGATCGAGGAGCGCGAGGCCGAGATCTCCGAGGCCATCATCGCCGAGCTCGGCGGCACACGTCTGAAGGCCGCCTTCGAGCTGCACCTCGCCAAGGAGTTCCTGCGCGAGGCGGTCCATCTGGCCCTGGCCCCCGAGGGCCGGATCATCCCCTCGCCGGTGGACGGCAAGGAGAACCGCGTCTACCGCGTGCCGGTCGGGGTCGTGGGCGTGATCAGCCCCTTCAACTTCCCCTTCCTGCTGTCGATCAAGTCCGTCGCCCCGGCGCTCGCGCTCGGCAACGCCGTGGTGCTCAAGCCGCACCAGAACACGCCGATCGTCGGCGGCTCCCTGGTCGCGAAGATCTTCGAGGACGCGGGGCTGCCCGGCGGACTGCTGAACGTGCTCATCACCGACATCGCCGAGATCGGCGACGCCTTCCTGGAGCACCCGGTCCCCAAGGTCATCTCCTTCACCGGCTCCGACGCCGTCGGCCGGCACGTGGCGACCGTCTGCGCCCGGCTGTTCAAGCGCTCCGTCCTCGAACTGGGCGGCAACAGCGCGCTGGTCGTCCTCGACGACGCCGACATCGACTACGCGGTCGACGCGGCCGTCTTCAGCCGGTACGTCCACCAGGGCCAGGTCTGCATGGCCGCCAACCGCGTCCTCGTCGACCGTTCGGTCGCGGACGAGTTCACCGAGAAGTTCGTCGCCAAGGTGAAGACCCTCAAGGCGGGCGACCCGCGCGACCCGGAGACCGTCATCGGCCCGGTCATCAACTCCTCGCAGGCGGACGCCGTCTCCGGCGTGGTCGAGCAGGCCCTCGCCGAGGGCGCCACGGCCCTGGTGCGCGGCGGACGGACCGACAACCTCGTCGAACCGTCCGTGCTGACCGGCCTGCCCGCCGACTCGGCCCTGCTGCGGCAGGAGGTCTTCGGGCCGGTCGCGTTCCTCGTCCCGTTCGACGGCGAGGAGGAGGCCGTCCGCCTCGTCAACGACACCCCGTACGGCCTGAGCGGCGCCGTCCACACCGGGAACATCGAGCGCGGCGTGAACTTCGCCAAGCAGATCGACACGGGGATGTTCCACGTGAACGACGGCACCGTCCACGACGAGCCGATCGTCCCGTTCGGCGGCGAGAAGCACTCGGGCATCGGCCGGCTCAACGGCGACACGATGCTCGACTCGTTCACCACGACCAAGTGGATCTCGGTGCAGCACGGCCGCAGCGGCTTCCCGTTCTAGATCTGTTCTGGATCTCCTGCCACCCCGGACCCTTGCGGACAGAACCTGACCGCAAGGGTCCGTAGCTTGGTCGGTGTCAGGGGGAAAGGCCCCCGGACCTGGCGAAGGGCAGCGGTCATGGTCACTCACGTTCCGGCGGAGGCACACGGCGACGAGCGCGGGGCGCTCCTGGCCTTCATCGCCGAGCAGCGCGGCGGCGTCCGCCGGGCGGTGCTCGGGCTGACGGACGAGCAGGCGGGCTCCCGCCCCAGTGCCAGTGAGCTGTCCCTGGCCGGGCTGGTCAAGCACGTCGCCGAGGTCGAGCAGATGTGGGTCTCCCTGGCCAAGGGCGAGCCGCCGGCCGTCGTGCGGGACCAGAGCAACTGGCACGAGTGCTTCCGGCTGGTCGAGGGCGAGACGGTCGAGTCGCAGCTGGCGTACTGGGAGAAGGTCGCCGCCGAGACGGAGGCGTACATCCGCTCGGTGCCCAGCCTCGACGACACCTTCGCGCTGCCGGCCCAGCCCTGGTTCCCGCCGGACGGCCGGGTCTCGCACCGCTGGCTCTGCCTCCACTTGATCCGCGAGACGGCCCGGCACGCCGGTCACGCCGACATCATCCGCGAGTCCCTGGACGGCAGGACCGCCTTCGATCTGGTGGCCGAGGAACACCGGGCAGTGGCCGAGGCATAACCTTGGCCGCATGTCAACGATCCGCCTCCTCGTGCTCGGCGCGGTCCGTATGCACGGGCGGGCCCATGGCTACCAAGTGCGCAACGACCTGGAGTACTGGGGCGCGCACGAGTGGTCCACGGCCAAGCCCGGCTCGATCTACCACGCCCTGAAGCAGATGGCGAAGCAGGGGCTGCTGCACGCGCACGAGATCGCCCCCTCCACCGCCGGCGGCCCGCCGCGCACGGAGTACGAGATCACCGGGCAGGGCACCGAGGAGTACTTCCGGCTGCTGCGGGAGGCGCTGGTCACCTACGACCAGCGCGCGGACGTGAAGACGGCGGCCGTCGGCTTCATCGTCGACCTGCCGCGGGCGGAGGCGGTCGCGCTGCTGAAGGAGCGGACCCTGCGGATCGAGCAGTGGCGGACCTCCGTCCTGGAGCACTACGTGCCCGAGGAGGGCCCCGGACAGCTCGGGCACATCGGCGAGATCATGAACATGTGGGTCCACACGGCAGACTCCGAGGCCGAGTGGACCCGCGGTCTCATCGAGCGCATCGAGGGCGGCGCGTACACCTTCGCCGACGAGGGTGACCCGTTCGTCGGAGTGCTGGCCCCGGGCGAGGAGAACCCCTACGCGACGGGGGAGCAGCATCCCGGGGACGAGCACTAATCAAGTTTGACGAATGGCTCGGGCGGGGATACCTTCGAGCCTGTAGTCAAGTTTGACTAGATGGGGAGGCTCAGTGGCCGACGCGGCGATCACCGTCGAAGGCGCGGAGAAGACGTACGGCGACAAGAAGGCGCTGAATGCGCTCGACCTCACGGTCGCGCGCGGCACGGTGCACGGGGTGCTCGGCCCGAACGGCGCGGGCAAGACCACCCTTGTGAGGGTCCTGTCCACCCTGCTGCGGCCCGACGCGGGCCGGGTCGAGGTGGCCGGGCACGACGTGGTGCGCGAGGCGTACGCCGTGCGGCTGCGCATCGGCCTGCTCGGCCAGCACGCCGCGCTCGACGAGGAACTCGGCGGCCGGCAGAACCTGGAGTTGTTCGGCCGGCTGCACCACCTGGGCGCCCGGCGGGCACGCGCGCGTGCCGGTGAACTGCTGGAGCGCTTCGGCCTGGCCGACACCGGCCGCAAGGCGGTCCGGCAGTACAGCGGAGGCATGCGGCGCCGCCTCGACCTGGCCGCGTCCCTGATCACCGAGCCGCAGGTGCTCTTCCTGGACGAGCCCACCACCGGCCTCGACCCGCGCGGCCGCGCCGAGGTGTGGTCCTCCGTCCGCTCTCTGGTCGGCGGCGGTACGACGGTCCTGCTCACCACCCAGTACCTGGAGGAGGCCGACCAGCTCGCCGACCGCATCTCGGTCGTCGACGCCGGCCGGGTCATCGCCGAGGGCACGGCGGACGAGCTGAAGGCCGAGGCCGGCGGCGACCGCATCGACGTGGTCCTGCGAAAGGCGGCCCAACTGGGCGAGGCGGTCGCCCTGTTGCCGCTCACCGGAGTCACCGTCGACACCGACCGCCGACTGCTGAGCGCCCCGGTGACCGACCGCATGGAGGCGCTCTCCGGGGTCGTACGGGCCCTCCACGAGGCCGGCATCGAGGCGGAGGACGTCGCCCTGCGCCGCCCGACGCTGGACGAGGTGTTCCTGCACCTCACCGGAGACGACCGCCGAGTGAAGGAGACCGTGTGACCGCCCATGCCCTGGCCGACTCCTGGACCATGACCCGCCGCGAACTCGCCCGCTGGGGACGGCAGCCGGTGCAGCTGGTCGTCAACCTGGTCTTCCCGGTGATGCTGCTGCTGATGTTCGGCTACCTCATCGGCGGCGGCCGGGGGGTGAGCGGTGAGTACCGCGACTACCTGATCCCCGGCATGCTCGCGCTCACCATGGCCTTCGGCCTGGAGGGCACGCTGCTCGCCGTCACGCAGGACCTGAACAAGGGCGTGATCGACCGCTTCCGCTCGATGCCCATGGCCAACGGGGCGGTGCTGGTGGGCCGTTCGGCCGCCGACATGCTCCAGTCGGCGATGGCCCTGGTCGTGCTCATCGGCGTGGGCGTCGCCCTCGGCTGGCGGCCCGGCGGCGGCCCGGAGGCCCTCCTCGCAGCCGTGGGCCTGCTGCTGCTGTTCCGGTTCGCCATGCTGTGGATCGGCATCCACCTGGCCCTGGTGGCGGGCAAGCCCGAGCTGGTCCAGGCCGTGCAGATCCTGGTCTGGCCGGTCGGCTTCCTCTCCAACGCGCTCGCCACGCCCGGCTCCATGCCCGGCTGGCTGGGCGCGGTCGTCGAATGGAACCCGATGTCCCACACGGCCACGGCCGTACGGGACCTGTTCACCGTACCCGGCACGGAGTCCGGCCACGCATGGCCGGCGATCATCTGGCCCCTGGCCCTGCTGACGGTGTTCTTCCCCCTGGCGGTACGGCGATTCGGCCGCCTGAGCCGCTAGTTCCGGTGGGCCGGGGTGTGGGCAGCCAGGCGTCCGGCCCGGGCGGGCGACGTACTCGCGGCTGAGCCGTTGGCTCGGGCAGGTGGGTATGGGCGGTTGAGCCGTCGGCGCCGGTCGGCGGGGGACGGGGTCCGGCCCGTCGGGCCCGGAAGGCGGGGGCCCATGGCTGAGTCGCGGTGGCCTTGGCAGGCGGGGTACGCATTGCGGAGCCGTCGGCCCGAGCAGGCGGTGCGGGCCGACGGGCCCGGCAGGCGAAGTACTCGCAGTTGAGCCGTTGGCTCCGGCAGGTGCGGGACGGTCGGCTGAGCCGCTGGTCCGGGCCGGCGGGGGTGAGTGGTCGGGCCCCGCCCCGGGCAGGCGACGTACCGGCGGTCCGCCCGCCTGCTCCGGCAGGCAAAGCACCGCGGCCGACGGCCGCCCCGGGCAGGGGGAAGCACCTGTGGCCGATCGCGGCCCCGGGCAGGCGGAGCATCCGTGGCCGATCGCCGCCTCGGGCAGGGGAAGCCCCCCCCGCAGCCGACGGCCGTCCCGGGCAGGGGAAGCACCTGTGGCCGATCGCGGCCCCGGGCAGGCGGAGCATCCGTGGCCGATCGCCGCCCCGGGCAGGCGAAGCCCCGCAGCCAGACCATTAGTGGTGGAAGCTCGTCGCCGCGCCCTTGTCCTCCGTCAGTGGGCGCGGCTGCCGGCGCAGGTCCGGCAGCAGCCGTTCCAGGTCCTGCGCGAGCAGCTCCGCGAGGTCGGCGGAGAAGCCGTTGCGGCACACCACCCGCAGCACGGACAAGTCCTCCCGGTTCGGCGGGAAGGTGTACGCGGGCACCAGCCAGCCGTTCTCGCGCAGCCGCCGGGACACGTCGAAGACGTCGTACGCCGTCACGTCGGGCGCGGTCGTGAAGGCGAACACCGGCAGTTCGTCGCCCCGGGTCAGCAGCCGGAAGTCGCCGAGCGCCTCGACCCGCCCGGCCAGCCCCGTGGCCACATCCCGCGCGGCCTGCTGGACGGCCCGGTAGCCGTCCCGGCCCAGCCGCAGGAACGTGTAGTACTGCGCCACGACCTGCGCGCCCGGCCGGGAGAAGTTCAGCGCGAACGTCGGCATGTCGCCGCCCAGGTAGTTCACCCGGAACACCAGCTCCTCCGGCAGCGCTTCCGCGTCCCGCCACAGCGCCCAGCCGACGCCCGGGTAGACCAGCCCGTACTTGTGCCCCGAGGTGTTGATCGACGCCACCCTCGGCAGCCGGAAGTCCCACACCAGGTCCTCGTCGAGGAAGGGCGCGACCATGGCACCTGACGCCCCGTCGACGTGCACGGGGATGTCGAGCCCGGTCCGCTCCCGCAACGCGTCCAGCGCCGCGCACAGGTCGGCGACCGGCTCGTAGGACCCGTCGAAGGTCGAGCCGAGGATGCCGACGACGCCGATGGTGTTCTCGTCGCACAGCTCGGCCGCGGCCTGCGGGTCGAGGTGGAACCGCTCGCCCTCCATGGGCACCAGCCGGGCCTCCACCTCCCAGAAATTGCAGAACTTCTCCCAGCAGACCTGCACGTTGACGCCCATGACCAGGTTGGGCCGCGCCCCGGGGTAGCGGTCGGCGTTGCGCTTCGCCCAGCGCCGCTTCAGCGCCATCCCGGCGAGCATGCACGCCTCGCTCGACCCGGTCGTCGAACACCCCACGGCGGTCGCCGGGTCGGGCGCGTTCCACAGGTCGGCGAGCATCGCCACGCAGCGCCGCTCCAGCTCGGCGGTGCGCGGGTACTCGTCCTTGTCGATCATGTTCTTGTCCCGGCACTCCGCCATCAGCACCCCGGCCTCCGGCTCCATCCACGTGGTGACGAAGGTGGCGAGGTTCAGCCGGGCGTTGCCGTCGAGCATCAGCTCGTCGCGCACCAGCTGGTGGGCGGTCGACGGCGCCATGGGCTGGTCCGGGAGCCGGTGGGTGGGCGGGGCCTCGGCCATGTCGCCGAGCGGGTTGGCGGGGCCGTAGAAGGGGTTGACGGACATGCGGCGTCCGGCGGCCCGGTGGGGACCTTCGTGGAGCGGCATGGTGCCTCCAGGGGTGGTTTCGGAGAAGGGAGGGAGAGGGAGGGAGAGAGCGTCAGCGGACGGGCGTGCCGTCCGCGCGCAGCTGCATCTGCGGCCGGCCCGTCACCAGCAGCCAGGCCGGCAGCGAGGCGATGCAGAGCACGGCGATGATCCCCGGCGAGGCGACCAGCACCGCGGCGACGAACAGGCTCACCCAGCCCTGCCGGGTGATGGCCAGCAGCAGTCCGAGCACGGCGGCGGAGACCCCGATCGAAGGGTGCACTCCGGACACCAGGGCGTGGGCGCCCAGGCCGAGGGCGGTGCCGACGAACACCGCCGGGAAGATGCGCCCGCCCCGGAAGCCGCAGGACGCGGCGACCAGCAGCGCGGCCAGTTTCACGACCGTCAGCAGGGCGTACTCCCCGGCCGACCGGCTGTCCGGGTCCCGGGCGAGCTCGGCGATCTCGTCGAGCCCCTTGAACAGCGTCAGATGGCCGCCCAGGGCCGCGAGGGCGCCCAGCACGAGGCCGCCCGCCGGGAGCATCAGCATCGGGTGGCGCAGCCGGCGGAAGGCGCCGTGGACGTAGGGGAAGGCCCGCACGGTGGCCATGCCGAGCAGGGCGGCCACCGAGGCGACCACGACCGCCGCGAGCAGGTCGCTCCAGCCCGGCCGGCCGAACGAGGGCAGGTTCAGGTCGAAGCTCGGATGGTCGATGAGGGTGGCGGTCAGGGCACCGGCCGTGCCGGCGGTCAGCGGGGCGAAGACGTTGTCCCACAGCAGCCCGCGGGTCTCGCGAACGGCCAGCGCCTCGGAGATCACCAGGGCCGCCGCGACGGGCGTGCCGAACAGGGCGCCGATCGTCGCCGCCTCGGCGAGCGCCGGCCAGACCCGGCCCGGCGCCCGTGGCACGAGACGGGCGCCCAGCCAGGCCGCCAGGGCGACGTTCACGGTGATGACGGGGTTCTCGGGGCCGAGGCTGGGCCCGCCGGCCAGCATCAGCATGGTCACCAGCACCAGCCCCGGCAGCACGACGGGCGGCAGCAC
Source organism: Streptomyces qaidamensis (assembly GCF_001611795.1). Lineage (NCBI taxonomy): Bacteria > Bacillati > Actinomycetota > Actinomycetes > Kitasatosporales > Streptomycetaceae > Streptomyces > Streptomyces qaidamensis. Next base: position 5,095,233 of record NZ_CP015098.1, read on the forward strand.
GGGGGCGTCGAGCCCCAGGGTCGCCGGATCCGGTCCGGCGTGCCCCGGCGCCTTCCACACCACGAGCCCGACCGCGATCCCCGTCGCGAAGAGCATCGCGAACATCCATGCGATGGAGTACCTGCCGATCCCCAGCGCGTCGGGCAGCGGCCCCCAGAGCACGTCCTGGAGCTGCTCGGCGGCGAGTTCGACCCCCACGAGGACCAGGCTGGACATGATCCCCACGGCGAGAGCGGGAAGGATCGTCGGCAGGAGCGTGCGGGCGGGAGTCGCAGGGGTGACGGAGGGCGCCTGCTGCGCGGGATCCTGGACCACGCGCACACCATAAACGCCTCAAAGTGGACATATCGCAAACACGCTTGCACCTCACGTGGCGTGAGGCCCGACCGTGGAGCACGGAAGAAGAAGGGAGCGGAAGTGAACTACTCCGTGGGACAGGTCGCGGGCTTCGCCGGCGTCACGGTGCGCACGCTGCACCACTACGACGACATCGGCCTGCTCGTCCCGAGCGAACGCAGCCACGCGGGTCACCGGCGCTACAGCGACACCGACCTCGACCGGCTGCAGCAGATCCTGTTCTACCGGCAGCTCGGCTTTCCGCTCGACGAGGTCGCCGCCCTGCTCGACGACCCGGACGCGGACCCGCGCGCACACCTGCGCCGGCAGCACGAACTGCTGACCGCCCGGATCGAGAAGCTGCGGAAGATGGCGGCGGCCGTGGAGCACGCCATGGAGGCACGCAAGATGGGACTCAACCTCACGCCCGAGGAGAAGTTCGAGGTCTTCGGGGGCAAGGACCCGGAGCAGTACGCCGAGGAAGTGGAGGAGCGCTGGGGCGGCACCGACGAGTACGCCGAATCGCAGCGCCGCACGGCGAGGTACACCAAGGAGGACTGGAAGCGCATCCAGGCCGAGGCCGCCGACTGGGGCGAGCGCTACGGCGCCCTGATGTCGGCGCAGGAGCCGCCCTCCGGCGAGGCGGCCATGGCCCTGGCGGAGGAGCACCGGCAGCACATCTGCACGTGGTTCTACGAGTGCTCCTACGAGATCCACCGCTGCCTGGGGGAGATGTACGTCTCCGATGAGCGGTTCAAGGCGTTCTACGACGCGATGCGCCCCGGTCTCGCCGAGCACCTGAGGGACGCGATCGCGGCCAACGCGGCACGTCACACCTCCTGATCCCTGACCCGGGAGTGCCTCACTCCCGGGTCAGGACCACCGCCGTGCCGTACGCGCACACCTCGGTGCCCACGTCCGCCGCCTCCGTCACGTCGAAACGGAACGCCACGACGCCGTTGGCGCCACGCGTGCGTGCCTGTTCGATGAGTCGTTCCATGGCCTGGTTACGGGTCTGCACGAGCGTCTTGGTGAGCCCGCGCAGCTCGCCGCCGACCATCGACTTCAGCCCGGCGCCGATCTGGCTCCCGACGTGGCGGGAGCGCACGGTCAGGCCGAAGACCTCGCCGATCACCTCGCGCACGTGGTAGCCGGGTACGTCGTTCGTGGTGACGACGAGGACCTCGGGCTCCGGGCCCTGACCGCCGCCGTATTCATCGATGCCCATGGTTCACAGCTTTGACCGGGACCGCGCACAGTGCATCCTGAGTACGCCCATGGAACCTGGGTCGTGACGGCTGCGTTGATACTTTGGGGCAGCCAGCCCCAGCCCGTACCCCACAGCAGCAGGAGCCACATCCCCGTGACCACGCTTGCGCTCGGCCCCGAGTGGCTCAGCCCGGACTACCTGATCTCGACGTTCAGTCTCCCCGGCATCCTGCTCATCGTCTTCGCGGAGTCCGGTCTCTTCGCCTTCCTGCCGGGTGACTCCCTGCTGTTCACGGCGGGCCTCTTCGTGGCCGAGGGCACCTACATCACCCAGCCGCTGTGGCTGGTCTGCACGCTGATCGTGCTCGCCGCCGTCATCGGCGACCAAGTGGGCTACATGATCGGCAAGTTCCTGGGCCCGAAGCTCTTCAACCGTCCCAACTCCAAGCTCTTCAAGCAGGAGAACCTGGACAAGGCCCACGAGTTCATGGAGAAGTACGGCCCCAAGGCGATCGTCCTGGCCCGCTTCGTCCCGATCGTGCGCACCTTCGCCCCCATCGTGGCGGGCGCCGGCCGCATGAAGTACCGCACGTTCCTCACGTACAACATCATCGGCGGCATCGCCTGGGGCACCGGCGTCACCCTCGCGGGTTACTGGCTGGGCCAGATCGACTTCATCAAGAAGAACGTCGAGTCGATCCTCATCCTGATCGTCCTGCTCTCCGTCGTCCCGATCATCATCGAGTACCTGCGCGACCGCTCGAAGAAGAAGCGCGCGGCGGCGCAGGTCCCCGCGGAGCGGCAGCAGCAGCCCCCCACCATGGACGACGCGACGACCCAGCTCCGCCGCATCGCCCCGGACGACCAGCCGCCCCACCAGCAGCCGCAGCCCCCGTACGGCAACCAGAACGGCTACGACGACCAGCAGTACTACGGCCAGTACCCGCAGAGCCCGGGCTACGGCCAGCAGCAGCCCTACGGCACCCCGCAGCAGCCCTACGGCACCCAGCAGGGCCCCTACAACAACGGCTACTGAGCCGGCCTTCCCGCAGGGGCGGGGCGGCACGGTAAAGCCCCCGCAGTCCCACGACCGCCAAGCGGACCCCTAGAAACCCCGGGTCCGCTTGGCGGCCCGCCGCTTCTCCGCGGACCCGATCCGCAGGAACATGCGGGAGATCTCCGACCCGAGATTCACCCCGATGGCGATGGCCATGGCGAGCGCCACCGCCTTCGACAGCGACACCAGCCCCTCGTCGATCTCGCTCTGCGCGATCGCCAGCAGCCCGAAGTACGTCGCGGAACCCGGCAGCAGGGGCCCGATCGCCGCGGTCGTGTAGGGCAGGGCGGACGCGAACTGGTACCGCGACAGCAACTGCCCGAACAGCCCCACCAGTCCCGCTGCCGCCGCCGTGGACGCCACCGGCGAGATCTCCCCCACGTAGTGCATCGCGCCGTACACCACCCACGCGACACCGCCGTTCAGCGTCACCCACAGCACGGTGGATCGTTCCTGCTGAAGCAGCACCGCGAACGCCAGGGACAGCAGCATCGACGCGCCGATCATCACCAGCGGGTCGTCGGAGGCCCCGAGCGCCTGGTCGGGGGTGAGCCGCGCCCCCAGCTGCACACCGAAGTACAGCACCAGCAGCACACCCGCGACGATGCCCACGAAGAAGTACAGAACCTCCAGCAGCCGCGCGGACGCGGTGATGTAGAAGCCCGTCAGCCCGTCCTGCACACCCGCCACCAGTGCCCGCCCGGGCAGCAGTGCGAACAGCCCACCGGTGATGACCGCGGAGGCCTTCACGTCCACGTGGCCCAGCGTCAGCGCGACCCCGATCGCGGCCGGCGGCATCGCGGCCACCGTGAACTGGTAGAACTCCGGCAGTCCGCGCCCCGCGCACAGCCACGCCAGCCGGTCACCGAGCATCGCGCCCAGCGCCGCGGCGACGAACACGGTCAGGCCGCCGCCCACGAGCACGGAGGCCGCACCGGCCAGCAGCCCGCTCGCACCGGTCAGCACCCAGCCGGAGTAGGGGTGCCGGTTGCGGCGGATCTCCGCCAGCCGCCGGTAGGCCTCCTCCAGCGAGACCGCCGTCTCGTCGTCACTGAGGTCGTCCACCAGCTGGTACACGGCCGCCAGCCGCGTGTAGTCGGTGCCCCGGCGGCGCACGGTCCGCGACGCCGTGACCGGATCCTCGACGAGGGACGGCTGGTAGGAGATCGCCAGCAGCGTGAAGGTGACGTTGGGCTCGCAGCGGTCCAGCCCGTACGACCGGCAGACGGCGAACATCGCCGCCTCCACGTCCTCGGCACCCTCACCGCCCGCCAGCAGCAACTCGCCGATACGCAACGTCAGGTCGAGCACGCGCGGCACCGCCGGCCCGCTCTCGTCGCCGCCGCGCTGGATCGCCTCCGGCGCCGGCCGCTCCGCCACCGGCATGCGCAGCATCGTGCGCATCCGGTCCTGCCAGGGCACGTCCTTGGTCAGGCTGACCACGGGGATCCCGCTCGGCGGTGTGAAAGCCGTCGGGGGGTGCTTCGCGCTGTAGGTGCTCGGCGGGGTGAACGCCGACCCCTCCTGCTCCACCGGGGGCGTCGCCTGGACGTCCAGCCCCTGCGGCAGGGCGAACTCGGACGTCGTCTCGGACTCCGCACCGGCCGCTCTGTGCAGGGCCAGGCCTTCGGGGATCGCGAACTCCGACGTCGTCGACATGTCACCGTCGACGCCGGTCCCGGCCGGAGGCAGAAACGCGCTCCGCGCCTCGTCCGACTTCGGTTTGCGGTCCTCCGCGTCCGTCACTGCCTGGCGCTCCCTGTACGACACGTCAGCCTCGTACCCCCCACAGCCTCAGTATGTGCACAGACGGACGAACGGGCCGCACGCGTACGCGTGCGGCCCATCGGCAACAGCAGTGGAGGTCAGTGACCGCCCTGGTCCTTGAAACGCTTGTAGGACCGCTCGATCTCGGCCTCGGCGTCGGTGCGGCCCACCCAGTCGGCGCCCTCGACCGACTTGCCGGGCTCCAGGTCCTTGTAGACCTCGAAGAAGTGCTGGATCTCCAGACGGTCGAACTCCGACACGTGGTGGATGTCCCGCAGGTGCTCCACGCGCGGGTCCGTCGACGGCACGCACAGCAGCTTGTCGTCGCCGCCCGCCTCGTCCGTCATGCGGAACATGCCGATCGCCCGGCAGCGGATCAGGCAGCCCGGGAACGTCGGCTCGTCGAGGATGACCAGCGCGTCCAGCGGGTCGCCGTCCTCGCCGAGGGTGTTCTCGACGAAACCGTAGTCGGTCGGGTAGGCGGTCGAGGTGAAGAGTCGCCGGTCCAGGCGGATACGACCGGTCTCGTGGTCCACCTCGTACTTGTTGCGCGAACCCTTCGGAATCTCGATCGTGACGTCGAACTCCACCGGTGGCTCCTCCATGATCAACACATAGTTCTGGTGGTTAAGTGTCCCTCACGCAGGTGTGTGATCGCGAAAGGGGCTGGTGGTCGTGCCAGAGCTGAGGCCTTGGCGGGCCGCGAAACCGTACGTGGTGCGGCTCGCGGATGCCGTACGACCGCGCCTGGCCCGGGCCGCAGCAGCCACGAAACCACGGCTCGCGCGGCTCGCACGAGCCGGAAAACCGCAGGTCGCGATGGGTACGCGGCCGAAGACCTGGCAGTACACCGCGGGCGCCGCCACCGCCGGACTCGCACTGACCGCCGGTGTGGTGACCGCAGCCGGTCCCTGGGACTCCTCGGGTCAGCGTACGGCCGAGCGGGACCGGGCCGTGGCCCTGGGCCGCCCGGGTGGCACAGATCACGGCAGCGCCCCCGGCGCGCCCGGCCGGCCCCGCCCCGCCCCCAGCGCCGGACCGGTGCTGACCGGCCTCGGCGGCGTCAGCACCGTCAAGTCCGCCCCGGACGGCAAGGCCCTCACGGACGCCCTCACGCCCCTGCTGAAGGACCCCGCCCTCGGCCCCCGGCCCGCCGCCGCGGTCATCGACGTGACCACCGGCCGGCGCCTGTTCGGCAAGGCCTCCGACGCCGCGCTCACCCCCGCCTCCACGACGAAGGTCGCCACCGCCGTCGCCGCGCTGTCCGCGATGGGCGCCGACCACCGCCTCACCACCCGCGCCGCGCTCGAACCCGACACGAAGGAAGTCGTCCTGGTCGGCGGCGGCGACCCCACGCTCACCGCCCGCAAGAGCACCGACGGCGCGGCGAGCCTGCGCACCCTGGCCGCCGGGACGGCCGCCGCCCTCGCCGACCGGGGCGTGCGCGAGGTGACCCTCTCCTACGACACGACCCGCTACGCGGGCGACGAAATGCACCCGATCGGGGTCGACGGCAATCTCGCCCGCGTCACTCCCCTGATGGCCGACGAGGGCCGCACCAACGACTCGGTCAGCGGCCCGGCCCAGCGCGTGACGGACCCGGCCGCGGACGCTGCCCGCCGGTTCGGGGAGTTCCTGAAGTCCCACGGCATCAAGACCACGGCCCCCGGCCCGTCCAAGGCCACGACCCGCGCCAAGACCCTCGCGGCGGTCTCCTCGCCCCCGCTCTCCGCCGTCGTCGAACGCATGCTGACCAACAGCGACAACGACATCGCCGAGGCCCTCGCCCGCCAGACGGCCATCGCCACGGGCAACCGGGCCGACTTCGCCGGCGCGGGCAAGGCCATCAGCTCCCAGCTGCGCAAACTCGGCCTCCCCGTGAAGGGCGCCGCCTTCAAGGACGGCAGCGGCCTGAACCGCGCCGACCGGCTGACCCCCGACCTCCTCACCGCCCTGCTCGCCAAGGCCGCCGACCCCTCCCACCCCGAGCTCCGCCCGGCCCTCACCGGCCTCCCCGTCGCCGGCTTCACCGGCACCCTGACCACCCGTTACACGGACGGAGCATCCGGCGTCGTCCGCGCCAAGACCGGCACCCTCTCGGGCGTCCACACCCTCGCGGGCACCCTCGTCGACGAGGACGGCCGCCTGCTCGCCTTCGCGTTCATGGCCACGGACACGGACCCCGGCGGACCGGCCCTGACCCAGCAGGCTCTGGACCGCATCGCGAGCGCGCTGGCGGCGTGCGGCTGCAGGTGACGGCCACCCACGCCGCGCCCCACCATCAACCCCCGGCCCTCGCCGCCCTGCCCCAGCGGTCGGCGCTCACGTACGGTTGACGCATGACGAGCATCGGTGGTGCTTCAACCGGCATGGTCGACTGGAATCTCGCGGTCGCGACCGCGACCCGGCTCGTACGGCCGGGCCCTGAGGTCAGTCGCGACGAGGCCCGGGCCGTCGTCGCGGAGCTGCGCCGGCATGCCAAGGCCTCGGAGGAACACGTCCGCGGATTCACCCGACTGGGCACCGAGGAGGGGCACGACACCCCCGTCCTCGTCGTCGACCGCCCGGGCTGGATCCGGGCGAACGTCGCCGGGTTCCGGGAACTCCTCAAGCCCCTGCTCGACAAGATGCAGGAAAGGCGCGGCGACACCCCCGGCGGCTCGGTCATGAGCGCCGTCGGCGGCAAGGTCACCGGCGTCGAACTCGGCATGCTGCTGTCCTTCCTGGCCTCGCGCGTCCTCGGCCAGTACGAGACCTTCGCCCCGGCCACCCGCGAACTCCCCTCCGGCGCGAACGGCGGCGGCCGGCTCCTCCTCGTCGCCCCGAACATCGTCCACGTCGAGCGCGAACTCGACGTGGACCCCCACGACTTCAGGCTCTGGGTGTGCCTGCACGAGGAGACGCACCGTACCCAGTTCACCGCCGTGCCCTGGCTGCGGGACCACCTGGAGGGTGAAATCCAGTCCTTCCTCCAGGAGACCGACGTCGACCCCATGACCGTCCTGGAACGCGTCCGGGAAGCCGCCCAGACCCTCGCCGGAGGCCGCCCCGAGGCCGAGGAGGACGACGGCGGGCGCTCACTCGTCGAGATCGTCCAGACCCCCGCCCAGCGCGAGATCCTCGGCCGCCTCACGGCCGTGATGTCCCTGCTGGAGGGCCACGCCGACTTCGTGATGGACGGCGTCGGCCCGGCCGTCGTACCGACCGTCGGGGAGATCCGCGAGAAGTTCCAGCAGCGCCGCGCCAAGGGCGCCTCCCGCCTGGACCTGGCCCTGCGCAAGCTGCTCGGCCTGGACGCCAAGCTCCGCCAGTACCGGGACGGCGAACGCTTCGTGCGGGCCGTCGTCGACGAGGTCGGCATGGACGGCTTCAACCGCGTGTGGACCTCGCCCAACACCCTCCCCACCAAGTCGGAGATCGCCAAACCGGCGGACTGGGTCGCGCGGATGCACCCCAGGGCCGAGTAGTGAACATCGCGGGAAGGTCGTGAAAGGAAACCGGCCGACGGCAGGCGAACGCCCCTCCAATCACCCGTCCGAGGGACCGTGAGGCAGGGGTAGGCGTGCGATGCTCGGGGAACGGCCCGGTTCTGTCACCATCTACACACTCTGCGTGACCGACACGCGGGCTCACCCCCCGAAAACTTCATGAAGGGAACCGGACATGGGTCCCCATCCTGCGGTCGCGGCGATACGCCTGGCGGTCCGCCGCGTCCTCCACGACCTCCTCACCGAACACCACCGCGCCCCCGCCGCGGTCCCGCACGCCCCCGCGCACTCCTCCCCGCGCGAGCATCCCCCAAGCTCCCGGCTGCGCTCGAGCAGGGAGGTATCCCCGCCCCCGCCGCTCGTGCTCGTGGCATGCTCCGGCGGCGCCGACTCCATGGCCCTCGCCTCCGCCCTGGCCTTCGAATCCCCCAAGCTCGGCATCAGGGCAGGCGGCGTCACCGTCGACCACGGCCTCCAGCCCGGATCCGACGCCCGCGCCGCGGAAGTCGTCCAGCGCCTGCGAGAGCTCGGCCTCGACCCCGTCGACTCCGTCGCCGTCACCGTCGGCCGCACCGGCGGACCCGAAGCCGCCGCCCGCGACGCCCGTTACGCCGCACTCGACACCGCCGCCGAACGCCACGGCGCCGCCGCGGTCCTGCTCGGCCACACCCGCGACGACCAGGCCGAGACCGTCCTCCTCGGCCTCGCCCGGGGCTCCGGCATCCGCTCCCTGTCCGGAATGGCCGCGGTCTCGGGGGCCGGCGGCCGCTACCGGCGCCCCTTCCTGGAACTGGACCGGCAGACCGCCCGCAAGGCCTGCATGGTCCAGTCCCTGCCCGTCTGGGACGACCCCCACAACGCCGACCCCGCCTACACCCGCTCCCGGCTGCGCCACGAGGGCCTGCCCGCCCTGGAGAAGGCCCTCGGCAAAGGCGTCGTCGAGGCCCTCGCCCGTACGGCCCGGCTCTCCCGCGACGACGCCGACGCCCTCGACTCCTGGGCCCGCCAGGCCGAGGCCAGCGTCCGCGACGCCGCAGGGCTCCTGGAGTGCGCCAAGCTCTACGCCCTGCCGCCCGCCGTACGCCGCCGCGTCCTGCGCCGTGCCGCCATCGAGGCCGGGGCACCCGCCGGGTCGCTGTTCGCCCGCCACATCGAGGAAATCGACCGGCTGATCACCGGCTGGCGCGGTCAGGGAGCCATCAACCTGCCCGGCAAGGTCGTGGCCCGGCGGCAGGGTGGCAGACTGGTGATTCGGCAAGGCTGAACCACGACCCCTCCCCGCAGTAGCCAGGAGGGGCCGCTCGGCCGGTGGGACGACCGAAAGTGATGCGGGTGGACGCGAAAGACATGGGTGCCGACCTCGAGAAGGTGCTCATCACCAAGGAAGAGATCGACGCCAAGCTGGCCGAACTGGCAGCGAAGATCGACGCGGAGTACGCGGGCAAGGATCTGCTGATCGTCGGAGTTCTCAAGGGCGCGGTGATGGTCATGGCCGACCTCGCCCGGGCGCTGTCCACCCCCGTCACCATGGACTGGATGGCCGTATCCTCGTACGGGGCGGGCACCCAGTCCTCCGGTGTGGTGCGGATCCTGAAGGACCTCGACACCGACATCAAGGGCAAGCACGTCCTGATCGTCGAGGACATCATCGACTCCGGCCTGACCCTGTCCTGGCTGCTCTCCAACCTCGGCTCGCGCGAGCCCGCATCCCTCAAGGTGTGCACGCTGCTGCGCAAGCCCGAGGCCGCGAAGGTGGCCATCGACGTGGAATGGGCCGGCTTCGACATCCCCAACGAATTCGTCGTGGGATACGGCCTCGACTACGCCGAGAAGTACCGCAACCTCCCGTTCGTCGGTACGCTCGCGCCCCACGTGTACGGCGGCTGAAAAACCCGGCCGCGGTGCCGTGCCGGTGATCGGGAACCCCAGCGGGCTTCCCGCCGTTGGAGCAGGCATAGGCGGATCGCCAGCCGTCCCACGCGGCTTCAGGTGACAATGCTGGGGTACCGTCCGAAGAACAGTCTTTATCAAACTCACTATGGCAGGAGGGACGGGGCGGCACCGCTCCGTATGGATGGACGTGAAGCGATACTTCCGTGGGCCGGTCATGTGGATCGTGCTGGCCGTCCTCGCCGTGGTCGTGTTGATGCAGGTCGTCGGCTCGTCCGGCGGCCACAAGACGGTGGACACCGGCCAGGTCGTCCAGGCGATCAACCAGAACAAGGTCGAGTCGGCCAAGCTGACCACCGGTGACGAATCGATCATCAAGGTCACGCTCAAGGACGGCGTAAAGGTCGAGGGCAGCTCGAAGATCCAGGCGAGCTACATCGGCACTCAAGGCGTTGACCTCGCCAATACGCTGCAGAACAAGTACCAGGACAAGCAGATCCCGGACGGCTACACGGTTTCGCCGTCCAAGCAGAACCCGTTCGTGGGCATCCTGCTCTCCCTGCTGCCCTTCGTACTGATCGTGGTCGTGTTCCTGTTCCTGATGAACCAGATGCAGGGCGGCGGCTCCCGGGTCATGAACTTCGGGAAGTCCAAGGCCAAGCTCATCACCAAGGACACCCCCAAGACCACCTTCTCCGACGTCGCCGGATCCGACGAGGCCGTCGAGGAGCTCCACGAGATCAAGGAGTTCCTCCAGGAGCCGGCCAAGTTCCAGGCCGTCGGCGCCAAGATCCCCAAGGGCGTCCTGCTCTACGGGCCTCCCGGCACCGGCAAGACCCTGCTCGCGCGTGCCGTGGCGGGCGAGGCGGGCGTCCCCTTCTACTCGATCTCCGGTTCCGACTTCGTCGAGATGTTCGTCGGTGTCGGTGCCTCCCGGGTCCGTGACCTGTTCGAGCAGGCCAAGGCGAACGCCCCGGCGATCGTCTTCGTCGACGAGATCGACGCGGTCGGCCGCCACCGCGGCGCCGGCCTCGGCGGCGGTCACGACGAGCGCGAGCAGACCCTGAACCAGCTCCTCGTCGAGATGGACGGCTTCGACGTCAAGGGCGGCGTGATCCTCATCGCCGCGACGAACCGGCCCGACATCCTCGACCCGGCGCTGCTGCGCCCCGGCCGCTTCGACCGGCAGATCGCCGTCGACCGCCCGGACATGCAGGGCCGTCTGGAGATCCTCAAGGTCCACCAGAAGGGCAAGCCGGTCGCGCCCGACGTCGACCTGTCGGCCATGGCCCGCCGTACGCCCGGCATGACCGGTGCCGATCTGGCCAACGTCCTGAACGAGGCGGCCCTGCTGACCGCCCGCAGTGACAAGAAGCTGATCGACAACCACATGCTGGACGAGGCGATCGACCGTGTGGTCGCGGGCCCGCAGAAGCGGACCCGGATCATGTCGGACAAGGAGAAGAAGATCACCGCGTACCACGAGGGCGGACACGCCCTGGTCGCGGCGGCCTCACCGAACTCCGATCCCGTCCACAAGATCACGATCCTGTCGAGAGGCCGGGCCCTCGGCTACACGATGGTGCTGCCGGACGAGGACAAGTACTCGACCACGCGCAACGAGATGCTGGACCAGCTGGCCTACATGCTGGGCGGCCGCGCGGCCGAGGAACTCGTCTTCCACGACCCGACCACGGGTGCCGCCAACGACATCGAGAAGGCCACCGGTCTGGCCCGCGCCATGGTCACGCAGTACGGCATGACCGAGCGTCTCGGCGCGATCAAGTTCGGTGGCGACAACACCGAGCCGTTCCTCGGCCGTGAGATGTCTCACCAGCGCGACTACTCGGAAGAGGTCGCCGCGCTCGTGGACGAAGAGGTCAAGAAGCTCATCGAGACCGCGCACAACGAGGCGTGGGAGATCCTGGTCGAGAACCGCGACGTTCTGGACAACCTGGTGTTGCAGCTGCTGGAGAAGGAGACGCTGGGCAAGGAGGAGATCGCCGAGATCTTCGCCCCCATCGTCAAGCGCCCGCCGCGGCCCGCCTGGACCGGTTCCTCCCGCCGTACGCCGTCCACCCGTCCGCCGGTCCTCTCCCCCAAGGAGCTGGCGCTGACGAACGGGGCGAACGGCGCGACGCCGGCCATCTCCACCGCGAAGAGCACCGTGGCGGAGCCCGCCCCGGCGCCCGAGCGGACCCCGGAGGACCGCCCCGAGAGCTGACCGGGCTCTCCCGGCCGGCCCACCGGCCCTGGAATGGATGCCGCGCCCCCCAGGTTTTAGCCTGGGGGGCGCGGCTTTGCGCCATATGCGCAGGCCCTCCGTGAAGAACACAGGAACGAGGCATCAGATGACCGACCCCGTGACGCTGGACGGCGAGGGCCAGATCGGCGAGTTCGACGAGAAGCGCGCCGAGAACGCCGTACGCGAACTCCTGATCGCGGTCGGCGAGGACCCGGACCGCGAGGGGCTGAGGGAGACGCCGGCGCGGGTGGCGCGGGCGTACAAGGAGATATTCGCGGGGCTGTGGCAGAAGCCCGAGGACGTGCTGACCACGACGTTCGACCTCGGGCACGACGAGATGGTCCTCGTGAAGGACATCGAAGTCCTGAGCTCCTGCGAACATCATCTCGTGCCGTTCGTCGGCGTCGCCCACGTCGGCTACATCCCGTCCGTCGAAGGCAAGATCACAGGCTTGTCGAAGCTCGCTCGGCTCGTGGACGTCTACGCCCGGCGCCCGCAGGTGCAGGAGCGGCTCACCACGCAGATCGCCGACTCCCTGATGGAGATCCTGGAGCCGCGCGGCGTGATCGTCGTCGTCGAGTGCGAGCACATGTGCATGTCGATGCGCGGCGTCCGGAAGGTGGGCGCGAAGACGATCACCTCGGCGGTCCGGGGACAGCTGCGCGACCCGGCGACCCGTAACGAGGCCATGAGCCTCATCATGGCCCGCTGACGCCGCTTCGCCTCACACCGTCGGGGCCACCCCCGTGCCGTCGTTCTCGTCGTCCTCCGGGAGCTTGCAGACGCGTTCCAGGAAGAGGGCGGCCACTATGACGCCGATGCCCGCGAGGACGGAGAGGCCGGCGTAGACGGCCTGGTCGCGGCGGGCGGGGATGTCGAGGGATTCCAGGAGGAAGACGCCGGTGCCGCCGTACATGCCGGCGACCAGGGCGGCGACCAGGGCGCTGGCATGGCCGAAGACGACCGCGCGGGCCGCCATGAGGGGGTCGACGCCCTTGGCCTCGGGCCGGCGCTCGCGCTGGGCCCTGAGCCGGGCGCGGATCGAGAGCGCCGTGGCCAGCAGGATCACGGCGATCACGGCCAGGACGATGGGGGCGGCCAGGGGGACGCTGGGGAGCGTTCCGACCGAGTTCCACAGGCGGGCGCCCGCCCAGGAGAGGACTCCGGCCACGACGAAGACGCCGGCCAGCACCCGGATACGCAGCTCTCTCACGGTGTCCCTTCGGTTCCCCCGGCTTCCGGCCCGGTTCGCGGCCGTCTTGACCTTAACGGCTACTCGGGCAGCCGGAGTTCCAGGTCGGTACGAGGCGCCACGCCGTCTCGGGTGACGGCGTCCAGCAGACCGGCGACCGGGCCCCGGCCGGGCAGCTGTGCCTCGGGGTCCAGGTCGTGCCAGGGAGCCAGGACGAAGGCGCGTTCGTGGGCCCGGGGGTGGGGGAGAGTGAGCTGCGGGTCCTCGGAGACGACGTCGGCGTAGGAGACGATGTCGACGTCGAGGGTGCGGGGGCCCCAGTGCTCGTCGCGGACGCGGTGGAAGGCCTCCTCGACCGCGTGCGCACGCTCCAGGAGCGAGGAGGGCGGGAGGGTGGTCTTGAGGACCACGACGGCGTTGAAGTAGGCGGGCTGGCTGCCGGGGTCCACGCCCCAGGGCTGGGTCTCGTAGACGGGGGAGACGCCCTTGATGCGGACGCCGGGCGTGTCGCCCAGGGCGTCGATGGCTCCCTGGAGGGTTTCCAGGCGGTTGCCGAGGTTGGAGCCGAGGGCGACCACGGCCCGTTTGGGGTTGGACAGGGTGGTGTCGGCGGCGTCGACCTTCTCGACGACGGAGGTGGGTACCGGCTGTACGGTCGGGTCGGTCGGACCCTTGATGAAGGGCGCGGTCATGCTCGGCTCCGGGTGATGGTGACGGTCACGTCGTCGAAGGGGACGGTGATCGGGGCGTCCGGTTTGTGGACGCAGACCTCGACCTCCTGCACTCCCTCGTGCTTCAGACAGGCCTGGGCGATGCGCTCGGCGAGCGTCTCGATGAGGTCGACGGGCTCGCCCTGGACGACGGCCACGACCTCCTCCGCCACGATGCCGTAGTGCACGGTCTTCGCCAGGTCGTCGTCGGCCGCGGCCGGTCGGGTGTCCAGGCCGAGGACAAGGTCCACGATGAAGGTCTGGCCCTCCCTGCGTTCCTCGGGGAACACACCGTGGTGCCCGCGGGCCTTCAGGCCGCGCAGCGCGACACGATCCACGCGAATCACTCCTGCAATCGTCGGTCAGGGCCGGGCGGTGCCGTGTGCGGTCGGCACACCGGCCTCGGTCGAATCTACCTGCGGGCACGGGCGGGCCCGGGCCACGGGGTGGCGGCTTTGGCCGGGCCCGGCGGGATTCATCCGGCGTTTCCCCTGGGGAACCCGTCGGTGCACAGGTTGGTAGCCGCCCCTACCCGGGCGCCCGTGATTCCAACCACTTCATGCCGCCTACCCACTCAGCCGGGGGTGTCGTCCTGTTCGTCCTCGTCGGTTTCGGCCAGGACGGGGGAAGCGTGGTGCGACCAGAGTTTCCACCCCAGGGGCGTGCGCCGGAACACGTTGGTGGCGACCACGAGCTGCCCGACGAGCGGGCCGAGCTCCTCGCCGGCGCCCTCGGGGGCGGGGCCGCCGCTGAGGATGTTCTCGGTGCAGTTGACCAGGGCGGTGTCGCCGGTGACGGAGACGTGCACGTCGGTGAGGAAGAACTGGATGTAGTCGGTGTTCGCCATGATGAGCGCGTACGACCTCAGGACCTCCCCCCGGCCGGTGAGCACGGGCCAGCCGGGGTGTACGCAGGAGACCACGCCGGTGTCGGCCGGGTCGTGGTAGCTCTCGTCGACGCCCAGGTCGGAGGGGGTGAGCCAGAGCGACGCCAGTTCCTCGAAGTCGCCCTGTTCCAGTGCCTCGTAGAAGGCGGTGTTGGCGGCCTCGACCTGCTCGACGTCGGTGTGCGGGGCGCTCACCGGGTTCCTTCTGTGCCGGTGCGGGCTCCCGCGATGGCGCGGGCGACGCGGACCGCGTCGGCCGTGGCGCGGACCTCGTGGACGCGGACGGCCCAGGCGCCGGCGTGCGCGGCGAGCGCGGAGACGGCGGCGGTGGCCGCGTCGCGTTCGCGTGCGGGCGGCGGCGGGCCGTCGGGGCCGGCGAGGATCCGGCCGAGGAAGCGTTTGCGGGAGGCGGCGACGAGCAGGGGGTGGCCGAGGGCGAGGACGCGGTCGAGGCCGGCGAGGAGGGCGAGGTCGTGCTCGGCGTCCTTGGAGAAGCCGAGGCCGGGGTCGACGATGACGCGGCCGGGCGCGATGCCTCCGGCCAGGACGGCCTCCACGCGTGCGTGCAGTTCGTCGACGACTTCGGTGACGACGTCGGTGTACTCGCCCCTGACGTTGCCGCCCTGGAGGAAGCCGCGCCAGTGCATGACGACGAAGGGGGCTCCGGCGTCGGCGACGGCCGGGATCATGCGGGGGTCGGCGAGGCCGCCGCTGACGTCGTTGACGAGGGCGGCGCCGGCCGCGAGGGCCCGTTCGGCGACGGAGGCGCGCATGGTGTCGACGGAGACCGTGACGCCCTCGGAGGCCAGGCCGCGGACGACGGGGACGACGCGGCGCAGTTCCTCGGCCTCGTCGACCCGGGTGGCTCCGGGGCGGGTGGACTCGCCGCCGACGTCGACCAGGTCGGCGCCCTCGGCGACCAGGTCCAGGCCGTGCTTGACGGCGGCCGTGGTGTCGAAGAAGCGGCCGCCGTCGGAGAAGGAGTCGGGGGTGACGTTCACGACTCCCATGACCGCGCAGCGGTCCCGTTCCGGTAGGCCCGCCACGCGCCCGCGTCCGCTCTGGTTGCTCATATGTTCAGCGTAGGCCCCGGCGGGGGTCGTCAGGCGTTGCGGCCCGGGCGACGGCCGCGTGGGGGATGCCGTGCTACGCCGCCCGGACACCCCGTTCCGCGGTGCCGTGGGCGCACGGGCGGTGGGCGGCCGGGCGTCGCCGGCGCAGGAAGCGCGGCAGGGGCAGGGCGAGCGTGACGAAGCCCTCGGCCTGCATCGCGGCGAATCCGATGCGGGGCAGGTCGGCGGAGGCGCGGTAGACGACGAAGCGCGGCTCCCAGCGCGGCTGGAACTTGGCGTTGAATTTGTACAGGGACTCGATCTGGAACCAGCGGGAGAGGAAGACCAGCAGTCCGCGCCAGGCGCGCAGTACCGGGCCGGCGCCGATCTTCTCGCCGCGTGCGAGGGCGGCGCGGAACATGGCGAAGTTGAGGGAGACGCGTGCGACGCCCAGTCTGGGGGCGGCCTGGAGGGCGGCCACGATGAGCAGTTCGTTCATTCCGGGGTCGGCCGAGCGGTCGCGGCGCATCAGGTCCAGGGAGACGCCGTCGGTGCCCCAGGGCACGAAGTGCAGGATCGCCTTCAGGTCGCCGTAGGGGCCCGGGTGGTCGTCCTGCTTGTGGGCGGTGGCGATGAGGCAGTCGCCGTCGGCGGGGTCGCCGACGCGGCCCAGGGCCATGGAGAAGCCGCGTTCGGTGTCGGTGCCGCGCCAGTCGTCGGCGGCCTGCCGGATGCGCTCCAGTTCGGCTTCGCCGAGGTCACGGACACGTCGTACCCGGGTTTCGTAACCGGCGCGCTCGATGCGCTTGACCATCTGGCGCACGTTGCGCATCGCGCGGCCGGCGAGGGAGAAATCCGCGACGTCCACCACCGCCTCGTCGCCCAGTTCGAGGGCGTCGAGCCCGGTCTCGCGGGTCCACACCTCGCCGCCGGTCTCGGAGCAGCCCATGACGGCGGGGGTCCAGGAGTGGGCCTTGGCCTCGTCCATGAACCGTTCGATGGCGCCGGGCCAGGCCTCGACGTCGCCGATCGGGTCGCCGCTGGCGAGCATCACGCCGGAGACCACGCGGTAGGTCACGGCGGCCTTGCCGCTGGGGGAGAAGACGACGGCCTTGTCGCGGCGCAGGGCGAAGTGGCCGAGGGAGTCGCGGCGCCCGTGCTTGTCGAGCAGGGCGCGCAGCCGGGCCTCGTCCTCCTCGGTGAGCCGTGCGGCGGGGTGTTCCGGGCGGAAGGCCAGGTAGATCGTGGTGACGGCGGTGAGCAGGCCGAGGGCGCCGAGGGAGAAGGCGACGGTCCAGGAGGTGTTGCCCTGGTAGTCGACCGGGCCCTCGAAGCCGAACAGGCCGTAGATGACGTGGGCGATGCGGTCGGCGAGGCTGGGGTCGCCGACGATGCGTTCGCCGTGGACGCTGACGATGAGCAGCCCGAGCAGGAGCGAACCGGCGCTCATGAGGACGAAGTTGGCGAGGGCCCGCCAGCGGCTGCGCGGGTCGGGCAGGGCGTTGAACTGGTCCCGGTGGCGCAGCAGGGGTGCCAGCAGGGCCAGGGAGATCAGCATCCCCACGAGTGAGTGCCGGTAGGTGAACTGCGCGACGGCACCGGCGGGCAGGAGCGCCACGGCGGCCCGCCACGCCCGGCGTTTGCCGCGCTTGAGGCCGTGCGCGAGCAGCAGCAACAGCACACCGGTGCTGAGGGCCAGGGCGGCCGCGAACGGGCCGAGCGCGCCGGGCAGGACCTCGGCGATGGCGTGCATCCGGCTGTGCCGGAAGCGGGGGAAGACGCCCGCGGCGATGTCCAGGACGCCCACCAGGGCGCAGGCTCTGCCGACGAGGACGGGGACGGCTTCGGGGCGTGGCCCGCGCAGTATCCGGCTCACCCGGCCCGGACGGGCCGTGCCGCTGCCGCGGCTCGGAACCTCGCCCGACATTTCCTCATCTGTCCTGACAGACATCGCATCCCGTAGTTCTGCGAGAGACCTTGGATCCGGTGCCGATTCGGGCATCCGGCGACATTGCGCCCTCTAGGACGGTGTCTCGTGGGGAGAGGTTCACTCCCCACGTCAAAGCCGTGTCAAAGGCCGAGGAAAGTCCGGGACAAGCCCTTGCGAAGGTGTGTGCGGGGCGGGCCGGGCAGAGAGTGCGGACAGGTAACCAACCCATGGGTCTGACGAGCAACAAAACGCTGGTGCTGGCGGTGCTGTCCGCGGTGCTGCTGTTCGCCGGCACGGTCTGGCTGTGGCCACGGCTGGCCCGGCGCAGTTGGCGTGCCGTGGGTGGGCGTATCGGCCTGCTGCTGGGCACGCAGCTGGCGCTGTTCGCCGCGGTGGGCCTCGCCGCCAACCAGGCCTTCGGCTTCTACGCGAGCTGGGCGGACCTGTTCGGGCAGGAGAAGGACCAGGGTGTGGTCGTCGACCACACGCCGGGCGGCGGTCCGCTGGAGGTGGTCGGCTCGCGCCGGGTGCCGGGGGCGGGCGGTGCGCTGCCCCGGGCCGGCGGCCGGGTCCAGGAGGTCGGCATCGTGGGCCGTACGACGCGGATCGCCACGCCCGCGTACGTCTATCTGCCGCCGGAGTACTTCCAGCCGCGGTACCGCACCCACAGGTTCCCGACGGCCGTCGTGCTGACCGGCTATCCGGGTACGGCGTCGGCGCTGGTGGAGAAGCTCCACTATCCGCGTACGGCTCTGGAACTTGCCCGGGACGGCCGGGCGAAGCCGATGATCCTCGTGATGATGCGGCCCACGGTGACGCCGCCCCGGGACACGGAGTGCGTCGACATCCCGGGTGGTCCGCAGACCGAGTCGTTCTTCGCGAAGGACCTCCCCGACGCGTTGCGCTCGCACTACAGGGTGGCCGAAAAGGCGGGCGGTCTGGGCATCATCGGCAACTCCACGGGCGGCTACTGCGCGTTGAAGATCGCGCTGCACCATCCCGATGTGTACGCCGCCGGGGCGGGCTTGTCCGCTTACTACAAGGCGCCGATCGACGCCACGACGGGCGATCTCTTCCAGGGCGACAAGGCGCTGCGCAATCGCGCCGATCTGTGGTGGTACCTCGCACACATGCCCGCTCCGGACACGTCGCTGCTGGTCAGCAGCAGCAGGCGGGGCGAGACCAACTACCGGGACACGCTGAGGTTCATAGAGCGGGTGAAGGACACCGGGCGGACGGGGATCTCGTCGATCGTCCTGGAAAGCGGCGGGCACAACTTCAACACCTGGCGGCGTGAGATTCCGGCGGCGCTGGAGTGGATGAGCGAGCGGCTGACAGAGCCATTGAAATGATCTTGGGAATGGGGAGAGCGGCCGATTCCGGTTCTTCCCGGGTTCTGATGCCGTGTGAACGTTTCGGTGTGGTTTTGTTTTTGCGGGGTGGGTCACCATGATTCGCCTACGCGCGGTAAGTTTCTGGCCATGCCACGTGGACGTCACCGTCATTCCCCGCCCCTTCACAGGATGCTGCCCCCGTCGGCGATCGCAGGCGTCTCCCTCGTCTGCGCGTTGGGGCCCTGGGTGTTCACGGAGCCGATGGTGCTCCGCGGTCTGGCCGCGGCCGCCGCGGCGACGGCGGTCATCGGCGCGGTCGTGCTGCGCCGTTGGGACACCCAGGCGGGCAAGCGCGTCGCCGACCTCACGCGCGCGCGTGCGAGCGACGAGTGGCGCTTCGAGGAACGCGTCGCCGAACTGGAGGCCGACCTGGACGAGTCGCGCGAACTGCGGGCGAAGCTGGAGCAGCGGCTGCGCGCCAAGCGCACGGAACTGGCCGGTCTGCGCAACGAACACGCCGCGCTGCTGCGCCGGTACGCCACTGCGGAGGCCGAACGCGCGAGCGTCCTCGAAGACCGCCGGATGCTCGAGATAGAGGCGACGGCTCCGGTACGGGCCGCGTTGCCGGCGGGGGCGTCGGCCACGGCGGACACCGCGCCGGACACGGACGGGCCGTCCGCCGCTCTCGCCGTGGAGGAGGAGCCCGCGGTTCCCCCCGTGTTCTCGCCCGAGGGTTCCCGGCTGTTCCTGCGGGCCGCGGTCGCACTCGCCCGCTTCGACGGCGAGACGGCGCCGGTCCCGGACCCGGACGGCGGCGGCGACGGCGACGGGGTCCCGAAGGGCGAGGACGCGGAGCCCGCGCAGGAGCCGAAGCAGGAGCAGGCGGAGCAGGAGCAGGCGGAGCAGCGGGAGCAGGCGCCGGAGGACGAGGCGCAGGGGCAGTCCGAGGCGGACGACGGGCACGAGCGCACGACCGCCGAGACGTCCGCGCCGACCGCCGGGACGTCCCTGCCCGGCGACGGGGCCGCCGTGCCGGCCGGCGAGAGCGGCCGGCTCCCGGAGCCCGCGCGGGCCGAGCAGCCCACGGGCCGGCGCTCCGGCCACTACACCGTGCCGACCGCCGTGGCCGTCCCGCCGCAGTCGCCGGTGCGGCGTCCGCAGGCCGGGGGCGGGTTCGACTTCTTCGGCACGAAGGCGGGCACCTCGCGGGCGGCCCTGGAAGCCGTACAGAACGAGGACCTCGCCGATGTCGTCGGCCAGGAGGCGCTCGCCCTGCACAAGGCCGAGACGGAGGCCCGCTACAAGCCGGCCGACGAGGAGTCTCGCGGCATCGGCCAGGTCATCGACCTGACGGCGCACGACGAGACGGAGCAGATCGACGTACAGGGGCTGCGCAGCGCGGTGTCCTGACGCTTCATCCGACGCAGGGCCCCTCGGCTACGGCCGAGGGGCCCTGCGCCTGTGCACGGTCACGCCATCCAGCGGTCCGGCCGCGCGTCCCGGCGCCCCGTGCGGGACCGTTCCGCCTGTGCCGCCAGCAGCTCGCGCCCCTCGGCCGCGTCCCGCAGCCGGGCCCGCACCGTCTTGTTCGCGCCCGTGTCCACACACACGTCGGCGAGGCCCCGGGCCCGTTCCCACGGCCCCTGTGTCATCCGCACGCTCTGCACCTTGGCGTGCGGCACCAGCGCCAGGCTCCGCCGCAGCAGCCCGGACCGGGACGCGAACACCGCGTCCGTGACGGCGAGTCCGTACCCGCGCCACCACAGCGGCACGCACCAGCGGGCGCTGCGCGGCGCCGGTGAAAGGTCCGCGGGTCCCGGCACGCTCACCCCGGGCAGCACGCGCGCGACGACGTCCTCGGCGATCTCGCGCGGGGCGACCGGCACCAGCACGGAGTTGGACGAGCCCGCGACATCCAGTTCGACGCGGACCCAGCCGCGCCGCCGCCACAGCAGCGGTTCCACGATCCGCACGGTCTGGACGCGTCCCGGCGGCACCGTCTCGTGCGACCGGTCCAGCAGCCCGTGGTCGATACGCAGCCCGTCGGGCGACTCGCCCAGCGTCCAGTCGTACTCGGCGACGAACCGCCCGACGCTGCTCGCGCCCGCCGCGCCCAGCAGCGGCAGGGCGACCGCGAGGACCGTCCACAGGCTGTGGGTGACCAGCCACAGCACCGGCGGGACGACGAGCGCCGCGGCCAGCGACAGCCAGGTCGCTCCCGTCAGCACCAGCGACAGGGCGAGAACGCCGGGCGGCACCCGCAACAGCCGCCGGGACGGGGCCTCACCGACCTCGTGCGCGGTCTCGGGTGCGAAACCGGCCGCCCGGGCGAGCAGTTCGGCCCGCAGCGTCCGCGCCTCGTCCGCGCCGAGGAAGGCCAGTTCGTCCTTCTTGTCGGTGCCTATGACGTCGAGTTTCAGCTTGGCGACGCCCGCGACCCGGGCCAGCAGCGGCTGGGTGACGTCGATGGCCTGGATCCGCTCCAGCCGGATGTGCGCGGTGCGCCGGAAGACCAGCCCGGTGCGGATGCGCAGTTCGGTCTCGGTCACCGCGAAGTGCGTGAACCACCAGGAGCAGAAGCCGTAGAGGGCTGCGGCCGGGACGAGCACCGCCAGGCCGATCAGCAGGGTGGTCGTCGTCAGCCGGGTCAGATGGCGCTGCGCCCCGTCCGGGTCGTGCACGGCCCAGCCGATCAGCACGGCGACCGGTGCCCAGGCGCGACGCAGCGGGGTGACGGGGTGCAGCCGCCGCTCGGTCACCTCTGGGGCGGCCTCGGAGGCCTCGGCGGCCCCGGGCGCCGTCACAGCCCCGCCGACCGGGCTTCGCCCAGCTCGGTGAGCCGGTCGCGCAGCCGCTCCGCCTCGGCCGGGTCCAGGCCGGGGATGGTCGCGTCGGTCGCCGCCGCGGCCGTGTGCAGCTGCACACTGGCCAGCCCGAAGTGCCGCTCGACGGGCCCGGAGGTGACCTCGACCAGCTGCATCCGCCCGTACGGCACCACCGTCTCCTCGCGCCACAGCACGCCCCGGCTGATCAGCAGGTCGTCGGCCCGCTCGGCGTACCGCCAGGAACGCCAGTTGCGCTCGGTCATCACCCAGCCCCAGACCAGCAGCGCCAGCGGCGGCAGTGCGAAGGCGGACCAGGCGGGCCCGGCCAGCAGCCCCGGCACCAGCCCGGCGGCCAGGGTGATCAGCCCGAGCCACACCACCAGCAGCAGCCGGCGCATCTTCAGCAGGCCGGGCGGCAGCGCGATCCACACCGGCTCGCCCCCGGCCGCCTCGACCGTGCCCTGCGACGCGTCCGGTCCCGTGTCCTGCGCACTCCCCGTATCCATGGGCCCAGCGTACGTAGGAGAGACTGTGTCCATGACTCCTACGACGGAGACCATGGTCGGAATCGGCGGCGCCGCGGAGAGCACCGACATGGTGCTCAACATCGGGCCGCAACACCCGTCCACCCACGGCGTGCTGCGGCTGAAGCTCGTCCTGGACGGCGAGCGCATCAGGCACGCGGAGCCGGTGATCGGCTACATGCACCGCGGCGCGGAGAAGCTGTTCGAGGCGCGCGACTACCGCCAGATCATCATGCTCGCCAACCGCCACGACTGGCTGTCGGCGTTCTCCAACGAGCTGGGCGTGGTCCTCGCCGTGGAGCGCATGCTCGGCATGGAGGTCCCCGAGCGCGCGGTGTGGCTGCGCACGCTGCTCGCCGAGCTGAACCGGGTGCTCAACCACCTGATGTTCCTCGGCTCGTACCCGCTGGAGCTCGGCGGGATCACCCCGATCTTCTACGCCTTCCGGGAGCGCGAGGAACTCCAGCACGTCATGGAGGAGATCTCCGGCGGGCGCATGCACTACATGTTCAACCGGGTGGGCGGCCTCAAGGAGGACCTGCCGGCCGGGTGGACCACCCGCGCGCGCACCGCCGTCGCCGACGTGCGCTCCCGCATGGACCGCTTCGACGACCTGGTGCTCGGCAACGAGATCTTCCGCGGCCGCACGAGGAACGTCGGTGTCCTCACCCCGGAGGCCGTGCACGCCTACGGGGTCAGCGGGCCGATCGGCCGCGGCTCGGGCGTCGACTTCGACCTGCGCCGCGACGAGCCGTACCTCGCCTACGGCGACCTCCAGGACACGCTGAAGGTGGTCACCCGGCAGGAGGGCGACTGCCTCGCCCGCTTCGAGTGCCTCCTGGAGCAGACGCACAACGCGCTGGATCTGGCCGACGCCTGCCTCGACCGGCTCGCCGAGCTGCCGCCCGGCCCGGTCAACCAGCGGCTCCCGAAGGTCCTGAAGGCACCCGAGGGCCACACGTACGCGTGGACCGAGAACCCCCTCGGCATCAACGGCTACTACCTCGTCAGCAAGGGCGAGAAGACCCCGTACCGGCTGAAGCTGCGCTCGGCGTCGTACAACAACATCCAGGCGCTGACGGAGCTGCTGCCGGGGACGCTGGTCGCGGACATGGTGGCGATCCTGGGGTCGATGTTCTTCGTGGTCGGGGACATCGACAAGTAAGGAACTCCGACAAGCAACGGACTCCGACAAGCAACGGACTCCGACAAGCAACGGACTCCGACAAGCAGGGGACTCCGACAAGCAGGGGACTCCGACAAGCGGGGGCTCATCCCCGGAACGGGTCCGGGATCCCGACCGGCTGGACCAGCCAGCCGAAGTCGCCCAGCCCGGCCTCCGCGGTGAGCTCGGCGGCCTCACCGGCGCTCGCGAGGGCGCGTACGTAGGCGGCGGGGTCGGTGGAGGCCAGCGTGAGCGGGGGCCGCGCGCCGGTCACGCCCAGGGTGCGCAGCGCCTCGCGCTGGGGGAGGACGCGACCGCCGGGCAGCGTGCACGCGTCCAGGGCGACGTGCGCGGTGATGTCGCAGGAGCCGTCCGGGACCGGTGTCGTCTCGCGGCCCTCGCGGAAGCCGGTCAGCGTCCCGAACGGGGGCCGGGTGTCCGCCGTGTGCGCGTAGTCCACGGCGACGGCGAGCCCCCGCCCGAGCGTCGCGACCGCCGCGGCCCACGCCTCGTCCCGGGGCAGACCGATCTCGGCTCGCAGTCCCTCCTCGCCGGGCAGCGGCCACCACCGCCGGAGCCACCGTGCCTGCTCCCCGTCCACCGGCTCCCCGAGCCGCTCGCTCCCGTCCCGGCGGACCAGCACCAGCCGCGCGACGCCCGAGGCGTCCACCTCCGCGACCTCCAGGGGCACGTTGTCCAGCCACTCGTTGGCGAAGAGCAGCCCGGTCGTCCCCCGTGGGGGCTCGGCCAGCCACTCGATCCGGTGATCGAGCCCGGCCGGCCGCTCGGCGATGTCGACGGCGTACGCGCGCGTGCGGGCCGCCACGCCCGCGGGCAGCGCGGCGAGCACGCCGCCCGTCAGCTCGCCCCGTCCGGCCGCCATGTCGACGAAGTCCAGGGCGGCGGGCCGCCCCAGCGCCTCGTCGACCCGGCACAGCAGCCGTGCCACAGCCCCGGCGAACAGCGGCGACGTGTGCACGGACGTCCGGAAATGCCCGGCCGGTCCCTCCGCGCGCCGGTAGAAGCCCCCCGGCGCGTAGAGAGCGTCCTGCGCCGCCGCACGCCACCCGCGCCACTCACTCCACTCTTCCCTCGTCCGTGCCGTCACCGGGCCAGGCTATGCGGACACAACGAACGCAACTCCACCTTGCGGAGTACGTGCGCCCGATGCGGATCGGTCCTCCGGTTGACCCCTGCACCTATCGCGCTTCCCTACGCTGGGTTACGTGCAGCGCCTCTATGATTTCCTCCGCAGGCACCCGATGTGGGTCGACGGCTTCTGGGCCGTGGTCCTCCTCGGGATTTCGGTGCTGGGCGGGGCGGCGGGCGAGCGGATCGGCCCATGGGCCGCGGTCCTCCCGATCACGCTGCTGCTGAGCCTCGTGGTCGCGCTGCGCCGCCGGATGCCGGAGAAGATGCTGCTGCTGGCGGCCGCGGTGGGCGTGGCGCAGCTGGTCACCGACGTCGCGATCCTGCCCGCCGACTTCGCCATGCTGGTGATCGTCTACACGGTCGCGGCGGAAGGTGCCCGCTGGGCCTCCCGCTTCGCACTGGTCGCCGGCCTGTGCGCGGCCCCCCTGGCGCAGCTGCGCTGGTCGAACGAGCAGACGGGTGTCGCGGGCGACATCGCCCTGGCGGTCCTCCAGACCGTCCCCTTCGCCCTCGCCTGGGTGCTCGGCGACTCCATCCGCACCCGCCGCGCCTACTTCGCGCAGCTGGAGGAGCGGGCCGCCCGCCTGGAGAAGGAGCGCGAGGCGCAGTCCAAGGTCGCCGTCGCCGCCGAACGGGCCCGGATCGCCCGCGAGTTGCACGACGTCGTCGCGCACAACGTCTCGGTGATGGTGGTCCAGGCCGACGGCGCCGCCTACGTCCTCGACGCCGCGCCCGACCAGGCGAAGAAGGCCCTGGAGACCATCTCCTCCACCGGCCGCCAGGCCCTCGCCGAGATGCGCCGCCTGCTCGGCGTGCTGCGCACCGGCGAGCACCAGGAGGCCG
The DNA here is from genome assembly GCF_001611795.1 of Streptomyces qaidamensis. Taxonomy (NCBI): domain Bacteria; kingdom Bacillati; phylum Actinomycetota; class Actinomycetes; order Kitasatosporales; family Streptomycetaceae; genus Streptomyces; species Streptomyces qaidamensis. The sequence continues at coordinate 5,120,838 of NZ_CP015098.1, forward strand.
GCGAGTACGTGCCGCAGCCCGACGTGCAGCAGATCGAGGACCTCGTCGAGCAGTGCCGCACCTCCGGACTGCCCGTCGACTTCAAGGTCGAGGGCACGCCCCGCCCGCTGCCCAGCGGCGTCGAGCTCACCGCCTACCGCATCGTGCAGGAGGCGCTCACCAACACCCGCAAGCACGGCGGACCCAACGCGGGCGCGAGCGTCCGCCTGGTCTACTTCGACGACGGCCTCGGCCTGCTCGTCGAGGACGACGGCAAGGGCGCCCCGCACGAGCTGTACGAGGAGGGCGGGTTCGACGGCCAGGGCCACGGTCTGATCGGCATGCGCGAGCGGGTCGGTATGGTCGGCGGCACCCTGGACGCAGGCCCGCGCCCGGGCGGAGGATTCCGCATCAGTGCCCTGCTGCCGCTCAAACCCGCGCACTGACGCCGGCGCACGCCCCTGACTGACACCTGTAACGACCCCAGAGGGAAGAGGCCCGATGACGATCCGCGTGATGCTCGTCGACGACCAGGTGCTGCTGCGCACCGGGTTCCGGATGGTGCTCGCCGCCCAGCCGGACATGGAGGTCGTGGCGGAGGCGGGCGACGGCGTCGAGGCCCTCCAGGAACTGCGGACGGCCGAGGTCGACGTGGTGCTGATGGACGTCCGCATGCCGAAGCTCGACGGGGTGGAGACGACCCGCCGGATCTGCGCGGACACCGACCCGCCGAAGGTGCTCATCCTGACGACCTTCGACCTCGACGAGTACGCCTTCTCCGGGCTGAAGGCGGGCGCCTCCGGCTTCATGCTCAAGGACGTGCCCCCGGCGGAGCTCCTGGCCGCGATCAGGGCCGTGCACAGCGGTGACGCGGTCGTGGCGCCCTCCACCACCCGGCGCCTCCTGGACCGCTTCGCCCCGATGCTGCCCGGCACCAAGCAGCCCCAGCACAAGGAACTGGAGCGGCTCACCGAGCGGGAGCGCGAGGTCATGGTGCTGGTCGCGCAGGGGCTGTCCAACGGCGAGATCGCGGCGCGGCTGGTGCTGTCGGAGGCGACGGTGAAGACGCACGTGGGCCGCATCCTGACCAAGCTGGGGCTCCGGGACCGGGTGCAGGTCGTGGTGCTGGCCTACGAGACGGGGCTGGTGCGGGCCGGCGGGCACGGCTGACCCGCACGCGCGAGCCCGCTACCTGAGGATCCCCTCCAGGAACTCGCTGCCGAGCCGGGCCACCACCGTCACGTCCAGCTGGTGCAGGACGTAGCGGCCGCGGCGGCGGGTGGTGATCAGGCCCGCCTTCTTCAGCACGGCCAGGTGCCGGGATATCTCCGGGGCCGTCATGCCGTGCACCTGCGCCAGCTCGCTGGTGGTGTGCGCGCTGCGGGCCAGATGGCGGCACATGCGCATCCGGACCGGGTGGGACAGCGCGGTCATCCGCATGGCCAGCTGTTCGAGCGTCTGCGGCGCGGCGAGCTCCGGGGAGCCGACCGGGTAGTGCAGCACCGGCTGCCAGCCGTGCCGGTGCAGGACCATCAGATGCGGCCAGCCGAGGCTGGTCGGGACGAGCAGCAGGCCGCCGTCGCCCGTGGCCGTACGGCCGTCGCCCAGCTTGTCGACCGTGATCCGGGCGGCCTCCTCGTCGAGCGTGATCGCCGGGGACACCGCGGCCAGCGCCTCGGCCAGGCCCTTGCGCCGCAGCAGGTCCGTCTTGTGCCGGGCGTCCGCGGCGAGCTGGTGGCGCAGCCGGGCCCAGGCCTCCGCGAAGAACGCCTCGTCGCAGTCCCGGAGGAACTGCCGCAGCCAGGCCCGGATCCGGGGCGGGTCGGCCAGCAGCCGCTCCCCGAAGCGCAGTTGCCGCGGTCCGCGCGCGGCGGCCAGCTCCAGCGCCCGGCGGCGCGTCTCCGGGTCGGACAGCGTCGTCGGCCCGGTTTCGCCGTAGCAGGTGCCACAGGTGAACTCCATTGCGGCGTCCACGAACTGCTCGTCGGACAGCTTGTCGAGCTGGTCCAGTTCCTCGGCGAGGGTCGCGCCCGGGAGCGTGCGCCGGTCCGGCAGGCCCGCCCAGGGCAGGAACAGGTCCGAGAACGTCGTCCGCCACAGGAAGTCCGCCTCGCACATGCGGTCGGCCAGATGCGGGTCGAGCCGGGCCGTCACGCCCGTCACCCAGCCCTGCAGGCCCGGGTGGTGGGCCGGTTCGGACAGCGCGTGCAGCCCCTGGCCGAGCTCGGCCAGGGGCGAGGGCACGACGGCGACCCCCTCCGGCCGCAGCCCCGCGATGTCGATGTGCACGCTCATGCCCTCATGGTGCACCCGGCCACTGACAACGCCCCCGCCGATTGACGGGCCTCGTCAATCGACGCGACGCCACGCGCGGCGCGGGCGCACCGTGGGACCACCGGGGCAGCCGCGGAGCCTTCGGACCTCCATCACCCCGTCCCGCAGAGGCGATTCACCATGAACAGCACGCAGCAGCACCTCCTCGACGCCTACCGCGCCCGCTCCCTGGGCGAGCCCGTCCCGCCCGCGCCGGGCACGCGCGACCGGCGGGTCGTGCGGGAACGGCGCTCCCGCCCGGTCCGCCACGGGCTCCGCGACGTCCTGGGCCGGTTGCGGCGGCGCCCTACCTGACCTGCTCCGGCAGCCGGGCCACGAACTCCGCCACCGCCGCCTTCACGTCCTCGGCGGTCCACTCCGTCCCGGCGGCCCGCACATGCACCTCCGTCAGCGACAGCCCGGGCCCGCCCCGGTCCCAGGCGTTGCCGAACAGCATGACCCCCGTCTCCCCGGCCGTCCGCACCGCCGCCTCCCCGAGGACGTCCGGCTCGTAGGGCAGCCACACCTGGAAGTCGTGGGTGTGCGGCACCTCCGGGTGCACGCGCGCCCACGGCACCCCGGCCGCCGCGAACCCCTCGCGCAGGGCGGCGGCCACCACGCGCGCGTGGAGTACGTACTCCGGCAGCCGGGGCAGCTCCCGGTCCAGCCCGACCAGCACCGACAGCACCGTCGGGAACTGCTGGAAGACCATCCCGCCGTACCGGTGCCGCCAGGCCTTCGCCTCCTCGACGAGCTCCCTGGGGCCCGCGAGCGCCGCGCCGCCGAACGCTTCGAGGGACTTGTAGAACGACACGTAGACGCTGTCGGCCAGGCCCGCGATCTCCTCCAGGGGCCGGCCGAAGTGGACGGTGGACTCCCACAGGCGGGCCCCGTCGAAGTGCACCACCGCGTCCCGGTCCCGGGCGGCCTCGACGACCTCGGTGAGCTCCTCCCAGGTGGGCAGCACGAAACCGGCGTCCCTGAGGGGAAGTTCCAGCATCAGCGCCCCGAAGGGCTCCTCGAAGTCGCGTACCTCGGCCGCGGTGGGAAGCCGCGGCTCGCTCGTCAGCCGCAGCGGGCGCAGGCCCCCGAGCTCGCTGAACGCGTTCCGCTCGTGCACCTCGGGATGGCTGAGCGCGTGCAGGGCGACGGCCGGGTCCCCGGTGCGGCCCGCCCAGCAGCGCAGGGCCACCTGCTGGGCCATGGTGCCCGTCGGGAAGAACGCGGCGGCCTCGGTGCCGAGCAGCCCGGCGACCTTCGTCTCCAGGGCCTCGACGACGCCGTCGCCGTACACGTCGGACAGTTGGTCCAGGTCGTGGACGCCCTCCGCTTCCGACAGCACCGCCAGGCGCTCCCGCAGGGTCCGGTGGAAGCCGAAGCGCGCGAACACGCGCCGGGCCGAGCGATGGGCGGCCAGCCGCCGCTCCCGCAGCCCCGCGCCCCGATCCTCGTCCGCCACCTGTCCGTCCCGCTGCGCTGTCTCCGTCATGCCCCGGATCCTCCCTCGCGCGCGTGCGGCAGGGCATCCGCATTTCCGAACGCCCTTCGGGGGGACGACGCACGGGCATGCACAGCCTGTGGACGACCGAACGCCCCCCGAACCGATCGCGTTAACATGACGAGAAATCGTCCGGTACCCGGAGCGGACTGGAACGGGAAGGCCGCCGTCGAGTGAACACAACCCCACAGCCAGACCCCAAGGACCGCCCCGCGCGGCTCACCGTCGGCGTCGTCGGCGCCGGCCGCGTGGGTCCCGCGCTGGCGGCGTCCCTGCAGCTCGCCGGGCACCGCCCGGTCGCCGTCTCCGCCGTCTCGGAGGCCTCCCGGCGCCGTGCCGGGCAACTGCTGCCCGACGTGCCGGTGATGCCGCCCGCCGAGGTCCTCCAGCGGTCCGACCTGGTGCTGCTGACCGTTCCCGACGACGCCCTGCCCGGCCTGGTCACCGGCCTCGCCGACACCGGGTCCGTCCGGCCGGGCCAGCTCCTCGTCCACACCTCCGGGCGCTACGGCACGCGGGTCCTCGACCCCGCCCTGCGCGCGGGCGCCCTGCCGCTCGCCCTGCACCCCGCGATGACCTTCACGGGCACCCCCGTGGACGTCCAGCGCCTGGCCGGCTGCTCCTTCGGCGTCACCGCGCCCGAGGAGCTGCGCCTGGCCGCCGAGGCCCTGGTCATCGAGATGGGCGGCGAGCCGGAGTGGATCGCCGAGGAGAACCGGCCGCTCTACCACGCGGCCCTCGCCCTGGGCGCCAACCACCTGGTCACGCTGGTCGCCCAGTCCATGGAGCTGCTGAGCGCCGCCGGCGTCTCGGCCCCCGACCGGATGCTCGGCCCGCTGCTCGGCGCGGCCCTGGACAACGCCCTGCGCTCCGGCGACGCGGCCCTGACCGGCCCGGTCGCGCGCGGGGACGCGGGCACGGTCGCCGCGCACGTCGACGAGCTGCGCCGGCACGCCCCGCAGACCGTCGCCGGCTACCTGGCGATGGCCCGCGCGACCGCCGACCGGGCCCTGGCGCACGGCCTGCTGAAGCCGGAACTCGCCGAGGACCTCCTCGGGGTACTCGCCCACGGGACCGACGGCACCGAAGGGGACGCCCGATGACCACCACCCTGCTGCGCACCGCCGGGGAACTGCACGCACGCGCGCGTGCGGGGCGCCGGGCCGTGGTGATGACCATGGGCGCGCTGCACGAGGGCCACGCCACGCTGATCCGCACCGCGCGCGGCATCGCCGGGCCGGACGGCGAGGTCGTCGTCACCGTCTTCGTCAACCCGCTCCAGTTCGGCAAGGGCGAGGACCTCGACCGCTACCCGCGGACCCTGGACGCCGACATCGAGCTCGCCGGACAGTCGGGCGCGGACGCCGTGTTCGCGCCCTCCGTGGACGAGGTCTACCCCGGCGGCGAGCCCCAGGTGCGCATCACCGCCGGCCCGATGGGCGAGCGCCTGGAGGGCGCCTCCCGCCCCGGCCACTTCGACGGCATGCTCACCGTCGTCGCCAAGCTGCTGCACCTCACCCGCCCCGATGTCGCCCTGTACGGCCAGAAGGACGCCCAGCAGCTCGCGCTGATCCGCCGCATGGTGCGGGACCTGAACTTCGGCGTGGAGATCGTCGGTGTGCCCACCGTCCGCGAGGAGGACGGCCTGGCCCTGTCCAGCCGCAACCGCTACCTGTCGGCTCGGGAGCGGCGCACCGCCCTCGCCCTGTCCGGGGCGCTGTTCGCGGGCCAGGACCGGCACGCCGCGCAGGAGGCGCTGCGCGCCCGGGCCCGTGAAGTGCCCGCCACGCGCGCGCGAGCCGAGGCGCTCAGCGCCATAGGGGAGTCCCGCGCGGCCGCCGACACGCACGCCGTGGCGACGGCCGTCCCGGGCGGCCCGGCGGCGGTCCGCGCGGCCGCCCGCCAGGTCCTCGACGAGGCCGCGCGCCTCGACCCGCCGCTCGCGCTGGACTACCTCGCCCTGGTCGACCCGTCCGACTTCACGGAGATCGGGGACGACTTCACGGGCGACGCGGTCCTCGCCGTCGCCGCCCGGGTCGGGGCGACCCGGCTGATCGACAACATCCCCCTCACCTTCGGAAGCTTCGGAGCCGCCTCGTGACCACCACAGGCATACGACTGCACGCGCCCGCCGCCGGGTGGTCCATCGCCGCGGACGTGGTCGTCGTCGGCTCCGGCGTCGCCGGGCTGACCGCGGCCCTGCGCTGCGAGGCCGCCGGCCTGCGCACGGTCGTCGTCACCAAGGCCCGTCTCGACGACGGCTCCACCCGCTGGGCCCAGGGCGGCATCGCCGCCGCCCTCGGCGAGGGCGACACCCCCGAGCAGCACCTCGACGACACCCTGGTCGCCGGCGCGGGCCTGTGCGACGAGGAAGCGGTCCGCCTCCTCGTCACCGAGGGCCCCGACGCCGTACGCCGCCTGATCGAGACCGGCGCCCGGTTCGACGAGTCCGAGGGCGAGCTGGCACTGACCCGCGAGGGCGGCCACCACCGTCGCCGCATCGCCCACGCCGGCGGCGACGCCACCGGCGCCGAGATCTCCCGCGCCCTGGTCGAGGCCGTCCGCGCGCGGGGCATGCGCACCGTCGAGAACGCGCTCGTCCTGGACCTCCTCACGGACGCCGAGGGCCGCACCGCCGGTGTCACCCTGCATGTGATGGGGGAGGGCCAGCACGACGGCGTGGGGGCCGTCCACGCCCCCGCGGTGGTCCTCGCCACCGGCGGCATGGGCCAGGTCTTCTCCGCCACCACCAACCCCTCGGTGTCGACGGGCGACGGTGTGGCGCTCGCGCTGCGGGCCGGCGCGGAGGTCAGTGACCTGGAGTTCGTCCAGTTCCACCCGACCGTGCTGTTCCTGGGCCCGGACGCGGAGGGCCAGCAGCCCCTGGTCTCCGAGGCCGTGCGCGGCGAGGGCGCCCACCTGATCGACGCCGACGGCGTCCGCTTCATGGTCGGACAGCACGAACTCGCCGAGCTGGCCCCCCGCGACATCGTCGCCAAGGGCATCACGCGGCGCATGCTGGAGCAGGACGCCGAGCACATGTTCCTCGACGCCCGGCACTTCGGCGCCGAGATGTGGGAGCACCGCTTCCCGACGATCCTGGCCGCCTGCCGCGCCCACGGCATCGACCCGGTCACCGCCCCCATCCCGGTCGCCCCGGCCGCCCACTACGCCTCCGGCGGCGTCCGCACCGACTCCCACGGCCGTACGACCGTCCCCGGCCTGTACGCGTGCGGCGAGGTGGCCTGTACCGGCGTGCACGGCGCCAACCGCCTGGCGTCCAACTCCCTGCTCGAAGGCCTCGTCTACGCCGAGCGCATCGCGGACGACATCGCGGCGAACGGCCTGCACGCGCGCGTGCCCCAGCCGCTCCCGCACCCGGAGGTCCCCGAGCACCCCCTGCAGACCCCCGAAGCCCGCTTCACGATCCAGCGGATCATGACGGCCGGGGCGGGCGTCCTGCGCTCGGCGGGCTCCCTCACCAAGGCCGCCGACCAGCTCCAGCGCCTGCACACCGACGCCAAGGAGGCCCTCGCCGAGAACGGCAAGACGGCCGAGGCCGGCGTGGACACCTGGGAGGCCACCAACCTCCTGTGCGTGGCCCGCGTCCTGGTCGCCGCCGCCCTGCTGCGTGAGGAGACCCGGGGCTGCCACTGGCGCGAGGACCGCCCCGAGCGCGACGACAGCGCCTGGCGCCGCCACATCGTCGTGACCCTGAACCCGGACCGCACGCTGGCCGTGCACACCACGGACACCACAGACTTCCCCCCGACGGCTTTCCCGCCCCAGGCCCCCCAGGAGCAGTGACCGACGTGAGCACCCCCGACCTTCCCCTCGCCTCCTCCGGAGGCTGCGGAGACGGCTGCGCCTGCGGCGCGGACGACGAGGCATACCTGGAGTGCGGCCTGGACCCCGCACTCGCCCAGCTCCTGGCCGACGCCGGCCTCGACCCCGTCGAGGTCGAGGACATCGCCAACGTCGCCCTCCAGGAGGACCTGGCCCACGGCGTGGACGTGACGACGGTGGCGACCATCCCCGAGGACGCGGTGGCCACGGCCGACTTCACCGCCCGCGAGGCCGGCACCGTGGCCGGGCTGCGCGTCGCCGAGGCGGTCATCTCGGTGGTCTGCGAGCCGGAGCTGGAGATCGAGCGCCACGCCGAGGACGGCGACCGCGTCGAGGCGGGGCAGAAGCTCCTGTCCGTCACCACCCGCACCCGCGACCTGCTCACGGCCGAGCGCAGCGCGCTGAACATCCTGTGCCGCCTGTCGGGCATCGCGACGGCCACGCGCGCGTGGGCGGACGTCCTGGACGGCACCAAGGCCAAGGTCCGCGACACCCGCAAGACCACGCCGGGCCTGCGCTCCCTGGAGAAGTACGCGGTCCGCTGCGGCGGCGGCGTCAACCACCGCATGTCCCTCTCGGACGCGGCGCTGGTCAAGGACAACCACGTGGTCGCGGCGGGCGGCGTCGCCCAGGCCTTCCAGGCGGTCCGCGAACGCTTCCCCGACGTCCCCATCGAGGTCGAGGTCGACACCCTGGACCAGCTCCGCGAGGTCCTGGACGCCGGCGCCGACCTGATCCTGCTGGACAACTTCACGCCGGGCGAGTGCGAGGAGGCCGTCGCCGTCGTCTCGGGCCGCGCCGCCCTGGAGGCCTCGGGCCGCCTCACCCTGGGCAACGCCAAGGCCTACGCGGACACCGGCGTCGACTACCTGGCGGTGGGGGCCCTCACCCACTCCTCGCCGATCCTGGACATCGGCCTCGACCTGCGGCCGGCGGAGTAGGGAGCGGGTACGGGCCATGCTGCTGACGATCGACGTAGGAAACACCCACACGGTGCTCGGACTGTTCGACGGCGACGAGATCGTCGAACACTGGCGCATCTCCACCGACGCGCGCCGCACGGCCGACGAGCTGGCGGTCCTCCTCCAGGGCCTGATGGGCATGCACCCGCTCCTCGGCGACGAACTGGGCGACGGCATCGACGGCATCGCCATCTGCGCCACCGTCCCCTCGGTCCTGCACGAACTCCGCGAAGTGACGCGCCGCTACTACGGCGACGTCCCGGCGGTCCTCGTCGAACCGGGCGTCAAGACGGGCGTCCCGATCCTGACCGACAACCCCAAGGAGGTCGGCGCGGACCGCATCATCAACGCGGTCGCCGCGGTCGAGCTCTACGGCGGCCCCGCGATCGTCGTCGACTTCGGCACGGCGACGACGTTCGACGCGGTCAGCGCGCGCGGCGAGTACGTCGGCGGGGTCATCGCCCCCGGCATCGAGATCTCCGTCGAGGCCCTCGGCGTCCGAGGCGCCCAGCTCCGCAAGATCGAGGTGGCCCGGCCGCGCAGCGTCATCGGCAAGAACACGGTCGAGGCGATGCAGTCGGGCATCATCTACGGCTTCGCCGGCCAGGTCGACGGCGTGGTCAACCGCATGGCCCGCGAGCTGTCACAGGACGCCGACGACGTCACCGTCATCGCGACGGGCGGTCTTGCGCCGATGGTCCTGGGCGAGTCGTCGGTGATCGACGAGCACGAACCGTGGCTGACGCTGATCGGGCTGCGGCTGGTCTACGAGCGGAACGTGTCGCGCATGTGAGGTCTGCCGGGGCGGGCGGGAGCGCGTGGCGAGGACCAGGTCGCGGTCCTGCACCCCGCCCCGGCAGGCGAGGCCGCGTCCGGCGGCGGGGCGCCCGGCGGTCGGGTCGCGGGGCCCGGCCGCGCGCGGTCCACGGCGGCAAGTGAGTGCATCCGTTCGAAGGCGTCGGCAGCCGCGTCCACGACGCGCTGGGCGGGACGAGTGGTCCCCCACGCCACACCCGCCCCCTATGCGAGATTTGTCTGATTAGCGCGTATCGTCGCCGCATGCCCACGCCATACGGATCCCGCGGCGGCCTGGCGTTCGGCGCGGAGGAGCTGCGTGTGCTCCGCCGCGCTCTCGCCCTTGCCCTCCACCCCACCCCTGCCTCGGCCGACGACGTCCAGGACTGTCTCCGTCTCGCAGAGTCGCTCGACGAGGCGCTGCGGGAAGGGGCCAGGCTGCGCGCCTTCCTCGTGGCCGACCTGGGCCGGTACCGCGCCGCCCTCCCCGGCACCGCCGCCGGCTACCTCGCACTCCTCGACGAGGCGCTGGGTGCCGGTTACCGCCCCCTGTCCGACGACTTCGCCGCCCTGCGCGCCCTGCGCGGCAACCCCGCCGCAGCGGCCCTCCTGGACCGCTGCACGGTCACCCCCCTCACCACCGCCCCTCTCCCCGCGGCCACCGTCCCCGGCTCCCGCACCCGCCTGCTGGCGCTCCCCGGAGGCCGTTGCGCCTCCACCGGCGGCTCCGCGGGGGACGGCCCGGAGAAGCAGCCCGAGAAGAAGCCCGTACGCAAGCCGCCCGCGCCCAAGCCCGCCCCGGCCCCCGCCCCGGGCACCCCGAAACCCTCCCGCCCGATCCCCACCCCGGGCGAGGTCTTCCCGCGCCGCAAACCGACACCGCCGCCCCCGGGCAGCCCCCAGCAGCTCGCCGTGGGCTGACGTGGCTACCCTGGATCCATGGACTACGTCTCCGCGCTCCTGCCCCCGGCCGTCATGGCCGTCTTCTTCATCGGCGTGATCCGGGTGATCGTGAAGACACAGGGCGGCGCCAACAAGGCCAAGGAGGACGCGGCCGTGGACGCCGCCCTGGCGCGCGTGGAAGGCGCCCGTCGGCCCACCGCGACACCCCCCAAGGCCGACGCCTGACCTCACTCCCTCCGAGGGCGTACGACTCGGCGGACCCGCACCTCGCGGCGCCCGCACTTTCGAGTCGTACGCCCTTTTTGTTCCCGTTCGCCGGTGAAGCGCACGTCCGCCACGCCATAACCGGGATCTCCCACTATTGTTCTGAGCTGTGCCTCGCCCATTGGGAGAACTCGAAGACGCGGTCATGTCGCGGGTGTGGAAGTGGAACCGCCCGGTGACCGTTCGAGAAGTCCTGGAAGATCTTCAGAAGGAGCGGTCCATCGCGTACACCACCGTGATGACCGTTTTGGACAATCTCCATCAGAAGGGCTGGGTGCGCCGCGAGGCGGAAGGCCGTGCCTATCGATATGAGGCCGTCTCCACCCGCGCCGCCTACGCAGCCGCCCTGATGAACGACGCCTGGTCGCAGAGCGACAACCCCGCAGCCGCTCTCGTGGCCTTCTTCGGCATGATGAGCGAGGAACAGCGCCGGTCACTCAGCGATGCCGTACGCATCGTCCAGGGCCCGGAAACCCAGGAACCGACCGAACCGTCGGAATCCGCAGAACCGGCCGAACGAGCGGAACCCGGGGAAGGCCCCCCGGAGAACCCCGCCTCCGCTCAGGACGACGGTGGGCGATAGCGTCCGGTCATGTCCGCGAAGAGCCCCGAAGCCACCGCAAAAGCCATCACCGTCCGACGGGCCCGCACCAGCGATGTCCCGGCCGTGCGCCGCCTCCTTGACGCCTACGTCCGCGGCGGCATCCTGCTCGACAAAGCGACGGTGACGCTTTACGAGGACATCCAGGAGTTCTGGGTCGCGGAACGGGACGACAACGCCGAGGTCGTCGGCTGCGGCGCGCTGCACGTGATGTGGGAAGACCTCGCGGAAGTCCGCACTCTCGCGGTGAAGCCCGGCCTGAAGGGGGCGGGTGTCGGACACCATGTGCTGGGGAAGTTGCTGCAGACCGCCCGCTGGCTCGGTGTTCGCCGTGTTTTCTGCCTGACCTTCGAAGTCGACTTCTTCACCAAGCACGGCTTCGTGGAGATCGGCGAGACGCCCGTCGACACGGATGTCTACGCGGAGCTGCTGCGTTCCTATGACGAGGGTGTCGCGGAGTTCCTCGGACTCGAACGAGTGAAACCGAACACCTTGGGCAACAGCCGGATGCTTCTGCATCTGTGATCGCCGGCCGCTAGTGGGCCGCAAGAGCGTCCGGCCGGTTCGTCAAGGCATATTCCGCGACGCCCGCCCCTGCCCCGGTGCCCTATGTCCGAAACGCGCACGTTTCCGGACCGAGCCCGGGCTGCCGGTCTCTGCCGGGGGTTTGTGTTTTCCCGGCAAAAGCGGTTTGCTTTCCGAGGTACTGCAGTACTGCATATAACAGGGGACGGCGATACGGCGGACGCCGGCACTCCCCCGGCCCTTGAAGATATCGATGAAAGGAAATCCGGTGGCACAGAAGGTTCAGGTCCTTCTTGTCGACGACCTCGACGGTGGCGAGGCGGACGAGACCGTGACGTTCGCGCTGGACGGCAAGACGTACGAGATCGATCTCACCACTGCCAATGCGGACAAGCTCCGTGGCCTTCTCGAGCCTTACGTGAAGGGCGGTCGGCGTACCGGAGGCCGCGCTTCGGGCGGGCGCGGAAAGGCGCGCGCCGCGTCGAGCGGCAGCCAGGACACCGCGGCGATCCGCGCCTGGGCGAAGGAGAACGGCTACGAGGTCAACGACCGCGGCCGTGTTCCCGCGACCATCCGCGAGGCTTACGAGAAGGCCAACGGCTGATCAGCGGCACTACCGACCCTGCGCAGGCAAGGCCGGTGGCTGGGCGCCCGCGCGCCGCAGCCGGACCCGGTGACACTGGGTGGCCACCGTGTTCACCAGCCGCACGAGATCGGGGGCATTCCCACCGCCCCCCAGCGCCGACAGTGTCGGCAGCGAGGCCTCGACCTCGCATCCCGGCTCGGGGGGCCGCAGCCACACGGCGGCCCCCTGGGAACCGGCCCGGCCCGGGCGGCCGGGCGGCAGTGGCGCGCCCCTGAGCGGTGCGTCCCCCTCCTCGCGTGGCACCGGGCGCGACGGCGCCTCCATGACACCGCCCTCCCCGATCGCCCCGAGATCCAGCGGCAGCGATCCCCAGTCCAGCCACTCCAGCAACCCGGGAAGCTCCTCCGCGCCGCCCACGGCCACCAGGAGCAGCATCCGGTCGCCGTGCAGGGCGACGGGAGAGCACGGCGCCAGGCGCCGCAGCGCGGCGTGCCCCGCCTCCGCAGGGACGTCCAGGACGTCGTAGCGCACCCCCACCGCCAGCCGCAGTGGATCGCCGGGCACCGTCGGCCACCCCAGTTCGTTCTCGTACCACCGCCGGACCTGACCGCTCGCGCCGGCCGCGTCGAGCGGCCGGCGGGGGAGCGGAAGGAGCCGGGATGCGGACGCGGTCACGGGGTGCGGGGCGCCGAACATGCCAAGTGCAACAGCCGGAAGGCCGTGCGAGTTACGCTGGGTGGCGCCGCAAGTGCACAGAGTGGCGAACTGGGGGCGTGCGGGGGGTGCGGGGAGGCGCAAGGTTGTTCGCCCGTAGCGGAGGGAACGGGGGCGCTCGGCATGGACTTCCGGTCCCCACGGGTAAGACATCCCTAGTGGGAGGGGGCGACACGCAGGAAAGGCCGTCTCACGTTCGCCATCGGCGTACTGGCGAGTGGGGTATCTGCCTGGCCTGCGGGAACATCGTCTCGCACCATCGGGTTGGAGCAGATGTCGGCGTTCGGGGTCAGGAGGCCAAGGACGGTGTCGGCAGTTGGAATGAGCGGTCCCCGCTTGCGGGACTAAGCTGCGGAAGGACAGGGAGGGGAAGTTCCCCCCACTGCCTGACCGCTCTGAGGAGCGATTAACGATGTTCGAGAGGTTCACCGACCGCGCGCGGCGGGTTGTCGTCCTGGCTCAGGAAGAAGCCCGGATGCTCAACCACAACTACATCGGCACTGAGCACATCCTCCTGGGCCTGATCCACGAGGGTGAAGGTGTCGCCGCCAAGGCCCTTGAGAGCCTCGGGATTTCGCTCGAGGCGGTCCGCCAGCAGGTGGAGGAGATCATCGGCCAGGGCCAGCAGGCCCCGTCCGGCCACATCCCCTTCACCCCCCGTGCCAAGAAGGTCCTGGAGCTGTCGCTCCGCGAGGCCCTTCAGCTGGGCCACAACTACATCGGCACGGAGCACATCCTGCTCGGCCTGATCCGCGAGGGCGAGGGCGTCGCCGCCCAGGTCCTCGTCAAGCTGGGCGCAGATCTCAACCGGGTGCGGCAGCAGGTCATCCAGCTGCTCTCCGGTTACCAGGGCAAGGAGACCGCCGCCGCCGGCGGCCCTGCAGAGGGCACCCCCTCCACGTCCCTGGTCCTCGACCAGTTCGGCCGGAACCTCACCCAGGCCGCTCGTGAGTCCAAGCTCGACCCGGTCATCGGGCGCGAGAAGGAGATCGAGCGGGTCATGCAGGTGCTGTCCCGCCGTACCAAGAACAACCCGGTCCTGATCGGTGAGCCCGGCGTCGGCAAGACCGCCGTCGTCGAGGGCCTCGCCCAGGCCATCGTCAAGGGCGAGGTGCCCGAGACCCTCAAGGACAAGCACCTCTACACCCTGGACCTCGGCGCCCTGGTCGCCGGCTCCCGCTACCGCGGTGACTTCGAGGAGCGCCTGAAGAAGGTCCTCAAGGAGATCCGCACCCGCGGCGACATCATCCTGTTCATCGACGAGCTGCACACGCTGGTCGGTGCGGGTGCCGCCGAGGGCGCCATCGACGCGGCTTCCATCCTGAAGCCGATGCTGGCCCGCGGTGAGCTGCAGACCATCGGTGCCACCACGCTGGACGAGTACCGCAAGCACCTGGAGAAGGACGCGGCCCTGGAGCGCCGCTTCCAGCCCATCCAGGTCGCGGAGCCGTCCCTGCCGCACACGATCGAGATCCTCAAGGGTCTGCGCGACCGGTACGAGGCCCACCACCGGGTCTCCATCACCGACGAGGCGCTGGTCCAGGCCGCCACGCTGGCCGACCGGTACATCTCGGACCGCTTCCTGCCGGACAAGGCGATCGACCTGATCGACGAGGCCGGTTCCCGGATGCGCATCCGCCGGATGACCGCGCCGCCGGACCTGCGCGAGTTCGACGAGAAGATCGCCGGCGTCCGCCGCGACAAGGAGTCCGCGATCGACTCGCAGGACTTCGAGAAGGCCGCCTCCCTGCGCGACAAGGAGAAGCAGCTCCTGGCCGCCAAGGCCAAGCGTGAGAAGGAGTGGAAGGCCGGCGACATGGACGTCGTCGCCGAGGTCGACGGCGAGCTGATCGCCGAGGTCCTCGCGACGGCCACCGGCATCCCGGTCTTCAAGCTGACCGAGGAGGAGTCCAGCCGCCTGCTCCGCATGGAGGACGAGCTCCACAAGCGGGTCATCGGCCAGGTCGACGCCGTCAAGGCGCTGTCGAAGGCTATCCGCCGTACGCGTGCCGGTCTGAAGGACCCCAAGCGCCCCGGTGGCTCGTTCATCTTCGCCGGCCCGTCCGGTGTGGGTAAGACGGAGCTGTCCAAGGCGCTCGCGGAGTTCCTCTTCGGCGACGAGGACGCGCTGATCTCCCTCGACATGTCGGAGTTCAGCGAGAAGCACACGGTCTCGCGTCTCTTCGGTTCGCCCCCCGGCTACGTGGGCTACGAGGAGGGCGGCCAGCTGACGGAGAAGGTCCGCCGCAAGCCGTTCTCGGTCGTCCTGTTCGACGAGGTCGAGAAGGCCCACCCGGACATCTTCAACTCGCTGCTGCAGATCCTGGAGGACGGTCGCCTGACCGACTCCCAGGGCCGGGTCGTGGACTTCAAGAACACGGTCATCATCATGACGACCAACCTCGGCACCCGGGACATCTCCAAGGGCTTCAACCTGGGCTTCGCCGCCCAGGGCGACACCAAGTCCAACTACGAGCGCATGAAGAACAAGGTCTCGGACGAGCTCAAGCAGCACTTCCGGCCCGAGTTCCTCAACCGAGTCGACGACGTGGTCGTCTTCCCGCAGCTCAGCCAGGACGACATCCTCAAGATCGTCGACCTGATGATCGACAAGGTGGACGAGCGCCTGAAGGACCGGGACATGGGCATCGAGCTCTCCCAGTCCGCCAAGGAGCTGCTGTCCAAGAAGGGTTACGACCCGGTGCTGGGTGCGCGTCCGCTGCGTCGCACCATCCAGCGCGAGATCGAGGACTCGCTGTCGGAGAAGATCCTCTTCGGCGAGCTGCGCCCGGGTCACAT
This sequence comes from Streptomyces qaidamensis, assembly GCF_001611795.1. Classification (NCBI taxonomy): domain Bacteria; kingdom Bacillati; phylum Actinomycetota; class Actinomycetes; order Kitasatosporales; family Streptomycetaceae; genus Streptomyces; species Streptomyces qaidamensis. Next base: position 5,136,623 of record NZ_CP015098.1, read on the forward strand.
CGTGGTCGTCGACACGGAGGGCGAGGGTGAGACCAAGACCTTCACCTTCCGCGGCGAGGAGAAGGCGGCCCTCCCGGACGTCCCGCCGATCGAGCAGGCGGCCGGTGGCACGGGTCCGAACCTGAGCAAGGACGCGTAAGCGTCACGGCCGAGTGAAAGGGGCCGGTGCCTTCCGGGGCACCGGCCCCTTTCCCGTGCCCGGGGTCAGATACGGAAGATCTCGGCGGTGGGGAAGAGCTCGGCGTAGGGGTCGAGGGACTCCGTACTGCTGAGCGGGGTGGCGACGCCCACGGTGCGCAGTCCGGGCAGGCGCGAGGCGAGAACCCGCAGCGCCTCCGGCGGCGGTGGATCGGCGAGGAACTGAAGGTCCCGGACGCCGGGCAGTTCCGGCATGGCGTCGTGCGCGTAGGCCTCGGGCTGCCCGTAGAGCGACAGCGTCGTGAGCGCCGGGAGGCCGGCCACCTCGGACCAGTCCTCGGCACCGAGGCGCTGCACGCCGGACACGCCGAACGCGAGGGACTGGAGCGTGGGCCACCGGGTCAGACCGCGCAGCCCCGTCGAGCGGATGGACCCCATCCCCAGGAAGAGACTCAGCAGGGGCGCCTCGACGGGGAGGACGTCGGTGAGGACGTCCCCCGGAAGACTCTGGGCGATGGAGAGCCGCGTGAGCCGCGTCAGCGAGCCCAGCCCGGTGAGGTCCGCCCCGCGGTCGAAGACCGACAGGTCGGTGAGCGGCAGGTCCGCCAGGCTCGACAGGCCCACGGCGTCCGGGCAGCGCTGGAGCCACAGGGAGGTCAGGGACCGTAACGCCCGGAGCTCCCCCAGATGACCGAGGCCCGGGTTGTTCCGCAGGTGCAGCAAGCGGACCTCGCAGGGGTCGGGGACGCAGTCGATGAGCGCGGCCGCGGTGAGCGGGCCGTCGAACCGCAGCCGGTGCCAGGGGCGCATCAAGCGGAGCGCCGCTCGCTGCTCGGCCGACTCGCAGACCAGGGAGAGGCCGTCCCGCTCCAGGTGGTCGAGCACCTCGATCGCGTACTCGCGCGTGTCGAAGCGGCTCCAGGTGCCGGCCAGCTGGCGCCGTACGTCGAGATCCGGATGGTGCCGGAACCGGCGCAGCACCGCCAGGGCGCCCTCGTCCTCCTCCGCCCCGAGGAGTGACGCGGTGACGGCGACGCCGTGGGCTTCCTCGGCGGTCAGTCCCTCCGGCCCGGGCAGCAGCTCCAGGACCAGCAGGCCCGCCTCCGCGAGGGCCTTCGCCTCCTCCGTCGTACGTGGCGGAACGAGCGCCCCGGCCCGTTCCTCCACCTCCGCCCGCACCCCGGGATCCAGGGCTGCGGCGTGTTCGAGGCAGGCCAGGGCGAGGAGGGTCAGCCGCGGGGCGCCCTCGGCCAGCAGCCGGCGCAGCAGGGTCGCCCGTTCCCGGGGACGGGCGTGCGCGACCGCCATGCGGATCACGTCCTCCCAGAGGCTGTCGCCCGCGTGCCCGGCGAGGACGTCCAGGTGGCCCTCCTCGACGGCGTAGCGGGCGCCCAGGTAGTCCTGGAAGGTGCGGTGGACGAAGTCGACGACGCCCTCGCCGGGCCGGCGGAGCAGGCCGCTGCGGAGCAGGAGCGTGCGCAGCACCGCCTCGGCGTCACCCTGGCCCGACCCCGGCGCGACGACCGGCAGACAGCGGGCCACGATGCCCTCGGCCGTCTCCAGGTCCATCTCCGTGTTGCCGCTCAGCACCAGCGCGTAGGCCAGGCGCTGGAGCACCTCCAGCTGGGCCTCCTCGCCCAGCTCGACGCCGTCCACCGCGCCCATGCCCCGCTCCCGGTCACGGCGTGCGAGCAGCATGGCGAGGGCGGCGTCGTACAGCTCCTTGCGGCCGGTGGGCAGGTAGCCCCGCCGCTCCCGGTGGAGGGCGCAGATCAGGCCGCACATCAGGGGGTTGGTGGCGAGGCGGGCCAGGTCCCGTTTGGTGCGCAGGGAGTCCAGGAGCTGTGTCTCGTACTCGGGCGCCTGCGCGGCCGCGTGCCAGCGGTGCACGAACGTGGCCACGTCGGCGCGGCGCATCGGGGTGAGGGTCAGTTCGCTGAAGCCCTCGGTGGCCAGCCAGTCCGGGCGTACGGCGGTGGGGCGTGAGGTCAGCAGCCAGTGGTTGCCGGGGAAGGCGTGGATCAGGGCGAGCAGCCAGTCGCGGGTGCGGTGCCGGTCGGCGGCGGGGATCTCGTCCAGGCCGTCGACCAGGACCAGCCCGCGCCCGGCCGTCAGGACGCGATCCGCCCAGCCCTCCGGCGGGGTGAGGGGGCAGCCCGCCGCCGTGAGGAAGGCCGCTGGCGCGGGGAGCGCGCCCGAGCGGACCAGGGTGCGCAGGGGGAGGACGAACGGGACGCGGGTCGCGTCCCGGGCGGCGGTCACCGCCAGCCACTGGACGAGCGTGGTTTTGCCGGAGCCGGCGTCGCCGCGCAGCATGACGAGGTCGTGGCTGCTGAGGGCCTCCTCGGCGGGCAGCCGGGCGGCGGCGGTGGCGGCGCCCGTGTGCTCGCCCGGCGGCGTGTCGGACACGCCGGTCTGCTCGCCGCTCGTCGCCTCCAGGCTGAGGTAGGCGACCTCCAGGGGCCAGCGGTCGGGGGAGTCGCGCAGGTCGATGCCGTAGATGGTGATGTGGTTGTGGCGTTCGGCGACGTAGGGCAGATACCGGCGTTCGAAGGCGGCGTCCCGGCCGTCCGGGCGGGGCGTGCGGGTGATCAGCTCGTCGACCTTGGCGATCAGTTCCGCCTGGGCACGGGTCTGTTCGATGAGGGTGCGCGCGACAAACGTGGAGCGGCGGGTGAAGAACTCCAGGATGTTCAGGCACGCCCACTCGGTCGCGTAGTCCAGGAAGTGGCAGGCGTCCGTGGACAGACCGTCGGGGGCGGGGCCTGCGCGGTGCAGTCTCATGGCCAGCTCGCGGTGACCCAGGCGGACCGCCTGGACGTCGTCCATGTCGAGGTCGCCGAGGGCGAGGAGCCTGCGGGCCAGGGTGTCGGTGACCGCGATCCGCTCGTCGGGCGGGAAGGGCGGCTCGCCGGGGGAGTCCACCGCCTGCGCCACGAGTCGCGCGGCGAGCCTGTGGACGCCCCGCTCGTCCAGGGTGCGTTTCTCGCCCCGGAAGGACACGAGAGCGGACAGGCGCACGGGCTTGTCGACCAGGCCCGCTCCCGGTCCGTCCGGGCGGAAGAGCTTCTTCAGCAGCGGGGTCACCAGTGCGGACGCCAGCTTGCCGCCGAGTACCGTCGGATCCAACCGCCTCACCCCCGTGACCGCGTGAACGGGGGTGAGACTACTAGCAGTTGACCAGGCGGGTCAGGACAGCTGTCCGTCGTAGTCGGGCAGTTTGTACGTCTTCTCGGCGTGGCCGCCGGAGAGGTCGGTGCTGCTGTTGCCGATGTTCGCGATGATCGTGTAGCCCTTGCGCTCGATGTCGACGCGCTGGGCCGTCTTGTACTCGGCGACGTTCTTGAAGAGGTCGATGAAGTTACGGACGTAGAGCCCCGAGACCTGGTAGCCCGTCTGCTTGAGGTTGTACTGGGTGAACGAGGCGATGATGTCCGGCCGGGCGGTCACGAAGAAGAGGGCGACGCCGCGTTCCTGCGCGTATCTGGCGGCCGCCAGGACCGGCTTGTTGGCCGGTTGCGGGTAGCTGAAGCCGAAGTCCGTCTCCAGCGCGGTGTTGTCGATGTCGAGGACGATCGCCTGCTTCTCGCCCGGCTTCGCGGCCGCGATCCGCTGCTTCAGATAGGGCAGTGCCTGGTCCATCACAGCCTGGCAGTCCTTCTGCCAGGTGCCGTAGTCGACGTCTGCGGCTGCGGCGGCGGCCGTGGAGGCCCGGGTGGCGGTGGTGGCGTCGGCCGGTGCGGCCATCGCCAGGAGGGCTGCGGCCGATACGGCGGTCACTGATGCGCGGCGCAACCAGGGGCGTCGGGTCTGCATGTCGTGGGGGTCCTCTCACGTCCGTGACGCTGCCAACATGTCGTGTGCATGCTTGTGCGCGAGGGTGGCGTGAGGGGAACCGTAGGGTTACCGGACGGTAGGTGCCTAGAGGCGTGCGCCACATTCCAGGAATGGCCGAAGAGTGCCCCCGGTGACATGCCGCACAGGCGATATGTCCGTTACTAGCTGGAATAGTGGACAACGGAACGGGAGAAAAGGGATTCTTGCCCTATCGCAGGTGTCGAAGCGCGGGCTAATGCCCTGATTCGTCCCGAATGACTGCTGTGTCAAGAGACGTAGAACACTGAACCAAATTACTAACTAGCGTCGTAGATCACGCTTTTGGGTGTTTGTCGGACCCCGGGTTACCAAGGGATGGCCACACGGCGAGCGACTGTGCGCCGGGTGGTTTTCTCCGTCCCCTTCCATACGAGGTTTCGATGTCCCAGCGCGTCACGTCCCGTTCTTCCCGTACGTCCCAGCTCCGCACCCGTGCGACCGTGCTGGCCGCCGGCCTTGGTGTCTCGGTCGCACTGGGAGCCGGGGTCGCGTCCGCCGCCGACACCACGGCCGCGTCCGGTGCCGCCAGTGCCGTCCAGGCGCAGGCCGCCGCCCAGGCCAAGGCCGCCAAGGCCGAGGCCGTGAAGGCCGAGAAGGCCGCCGCGAAGAAGGCCGCTGCCGCGAAGGCGGCCGCCAAGAAGGCCGCGCCCTCCTGGGTCGACCCGGTGAAGAAGTACAAGCTCTCCGCGTCCTTCGCCCAGAACGGCGGCATGTGGCAGTCCACCCACAGCGGTCAGGACTTCGCCGTGCCGACCGGCACCCAGGTCGTCGCCACCCACGGCGGCACCGTGGTCAAGGCCGGCGGCAACGGCGCCGGTGACGGTCCCGCGTACGGCAACGCCGTCGTGATCAAGCACGGCAACGGCACGTACTCCCAGTACGCCCACCTGTCGAAGGTCACCGTGCGGGTCGGCCAGATCGTCAAGACCGGCCAGGAGATCGCCAAGTCCGGCAACACCGGCAACTCCAGCGGTCCGCACCTGCACTTCGAGATCCGCACGACCCCGAACTACGGCTCGGCGGTCGACCCGGTGAAGTTCCTGCGCGCCAAGGGCGTGAAGGTCTGATCCGCCTTTGAGGGGCAGGCACTAGGAGCCCCCGGCTCCCCGGTGGGCCTGGGTCACCAGGTCCGTGGCGACCTCGAGGACGGCTTTGCTCTTCTCCTCGGGGTCGTCTCCCATGTCCGGGAGCAGGAACATGCCGGCGTGCAGCGTGAAGATCGCGCTGGCGTAGCGGACCTGGTCTACCAGGGCGGCGTCCGGGTCGACGATGATGTCGCGCAGGCTGTGGATGCGCGCCTTGAAGGAGTCGCCGATCCGCAGGTCCCGTACCGTCGCCTGGTTCTCGTGCATGAAGCGGAACAGCGGCGCCGCCTCGGCGAGCGCGTCGGCGTAGCGGCGGATGATCTCCTGCTTGGTCGCGAGGGTGTGCGGCTGCTGCCGGCCCCACTCGATCAGGTCCTCGATCGGCTGGGTGAGGTCCTCGAAGATGCTGACGAGGATCTCTTCCTTCGTCTTGAAGTGGTAGTAGAGCGCCGCCTTGGTGACGTCCAGGTGCTCGGCGATCTCGCGCAGGGATGTCTTCTCGTAGCCCTGCTCCGCGAAGAGTCCGAGGGCCACGTCCTGGATGCGCCGGCGGGTGTTCCCGCGGCGCCGCTGCCTGGTGCCGTCCATGGTGCCGCCCATCCTCCTACGCCCCCCCGCTTTCCATAAAACTTACTTGACGCCCGGCTAGTTCCAGGTCTAGCTTCCGAGTGTAGTCACTAGCCGGTCGGCAAGTAAGTAGCAGTGGTGAGTAGCGGTAGTGGGGGAGTGGGAAGCGATGACGGACACGACGGACACACCGGCGGCCGACGCCGGGGAGAAACAGCCCAAGAGCGTGCGGGTGGTCCTGCTCGCGCTGATGATCGCCATGATGCTCGCGATGCTCGACAACATGATCATCGGTACGGCGATGCCGACGATCGTCGGTGAGCTGGGCGGGCTCGAACACCTCTCCTGGGTCGTCACCGCCTACACGCTCGCGACCGCGGCCTCCACCCCGCTGTGGGGCAAGCTCGGCGACATGTACGGCCGCAAGGGCACGTTCCTGTCGTCCATCGTCCTCTTCCTCATCGGCTCCGCGCTCAGCGGCATGGCCCAGAACATGGGCGAACTGATCGGCTTCCGCGCCGTGCAGGGCCTCGGCGCCGGCGGTCTGATGGTCGGCGTCATGGCGATCATCGGCGACCTGATTCCGCCCCGGGAGCGCGGCAAGTACCAGGGCATGATGGCCGGCGTCATGGCGCTGGCGATGATCGGCGGTCCGCTGGTCGGCGGCACCATCACCGACAACTGGGGCTGGCGCTGGGCCTTCTACATCAACCCCCCCCTCGGCGCGGTCGCGCTGGTCGCCGTCAGTGCCGTGCTGCACCTGCCGAAGAAGCGTTCCAAGGCGCGGATCGACTACCTGGGCGCCGGGCTGCTGACCGTGGGCATCACCGCGATCGTGCTCGTGACGACCTGGGGCGGCACGGAGTACGCCTGGGGCTCCGCGCGGATCATGGAGCTGATCGGCATCGGGGTCGCCGCCCTGGTCGGATTCGTGTTCTGGCAGACCAGGGCCGCCGAGCCGGTGGTTCCGCTGCACATCTTCCGCAGCCTGAACTTCACGCTGATGTCGGTCATCGGCTTCATCACCGGCTTCGTGATGTTCGGCGCCACGCTCTTCCTGCCGCTGTACCAGCAGTCCGTGCAGGGGGCCTCCGCGACGAACTCCGGGCTGCTGCTCCTGCCGATGCTCGGCGCGATGCTGGTGACCTCGATGGTCGCCGGGCGGGTGACCACGAACACCGGCAAGTACAAGGTCTTCCCGGTCCTCGGCAGCGCGCTGATGATCGTCGGGCTCTATCTGCTGTCCACGATGGACACCGGGACCTCCCGTCTGACGTCCGGTGTCTTCATGGCCGTGGTCGGGCTCGGCATGGGCTGCCTGATGCAGATCACCATGCTGGTCGCGCAGAACAGCGTGGAGATGAAGGACATGGGCGTCGCGTCCTCGTCGACCACTCTGTTCCGTACGCTCGGCTCCTCCTTCGGCGTCGCGATCATGGGCGCCCTGTTCAACAACCGCGTCCAGGACGTCATGAGCGAGCGGGCCGGGGCGCTGGGCTCCAAGGTGACCGAGCAGTCGGCCCAGCTCGACGCGAAGAGCTTGGAGAAGCTGCCGGTGCTGGCCCGGGAGGCGTACCAGCACGCGGTCTCCTCCGGCACCCACTCGGCGTTCCTGCTGGGCGCCGTGGTCGCGGTGGTCGCCCTCGCGGCGGCCGTGTTCGTGAAGGAGGTGCCGCTGCGGGGAGCGGGACCGAAGGAGGACGGCAAGCCGGACGCCCCGGCGGCGCAGCCACCCGTGGCCGAGACCGTCTGACCGCACCGCAGGAGGTCCCCGGGAGTGTCCGCCCGGGGGCCTTCGTCGTGCCCGGCCTCCGCAGGCCGCACCGCCCGTCGCGTCCGGGCCGGGCCGCGAGCCGGGGGCCGTTGTCAGGCCCCCGTGCCACCATCGGTCGCATGGACCTGGGATCCCCGGCCCTACGACGCCGGCAGCATCGGGTAGCTCCCCGTGTTCGTCGGTGCGTGCTCCGGCAGCCACAGCACGGCGACCGCGCCCTCGGCCGGCAGGTGCTCGGGTGCCCCCGGGGTGCGGACGTTGCGGAAGGTCAGCCGGGCGCCCAGCACCCGGGCCTGCCCGGCCGCGATGGTCAGGCCCAGTCCGTGGCCGTGCCCGGCCCGGTCCTTGCTGCCGGTGCGGAAGCGGCTCGGCCCCTCGGCGAGCAGGTCCTCGGGGAAGCCCGGGCCGTGGTCGCGCACGCGGATGACCCGGCCCTCGACGCTGACCTCGACGGGCGGCTTGCCGTGCCGGGCCGCGTTGGCCAGGAGATTGAACAGGACGCGCTCCAGGCGGCGCGGGTCGGTGGTGACCTCCGACTCGTGCACGATGCGCACCTCGATGGCCCGATCCTTGGCCGCCACCCGCCGGGCGACGAACTCGCCCAGCATGATGTCCTGCAGTTCCGCACGCTCGGAAGCCCCGTCGAGACGGGCCACCTCCAGCACGTCCTCGACCAGCGTGCGCATCGCCTTGGCCCGGTCCAGCACCAGCTCGGTCGGGCGACCGGGCGGCAGCAGTTCCGCGGCGGTGAGCAGCCCGGTCACCGGGGTGCGCAGCTCGTGCGCGATGTCGGCGGTGACCCGCCGCTCGGCCTCGATGCGCTGCCGCAGCGCGTCCGCCATGGCGTCCACCGCGCTCGCCAGGTCGTCCGTCTCGTCCCGCACGACCCCGCCCATGGCGTCCCGCACCCGCACGTCCGTCTCGCCGCCCGCGAGCTGGCCCGCCGCGACGGCCGCCTTGCGCAGCCGCCGCGAGAGATGCCCGCCGATGAGCACCCCGAGCGCGCTGCCGCCGAGGACGACCGCGATGGACCCGATGAGCAGAGCCTGGTCGAGGTCCTGGAGGATGTCGGAGCTGCGGTCGGTGAAGCCCGAGTGCAGGGACATCACCTGCCCGTTCTTCAGTGGCACGGCGGCCCATATGTCGGGCACGGCACCCGGCCGGTCGGCCACGTACGTCGCCCGCTGGCCCGCCTCGACCCGCTCCCGCAGCGCATGCGGCAGATCCGGGTCGTTGATCTTGGTGTTGGGGAAGTTCATCCGCCCGGACAGCTCGAAGTTGCGCTGGGCGATCATGATCCGCTCGTCGGCGAGGTCGCGCGCGTTGTCCAGCATCGAGACCCGGGCGGCGTTGTGCACGACGAGGCTCAGCGCGATCGCCACCAGTGCGCCCACCAGTGCGATGGCCGCGCTCAGCTTCCATCTGAGGCCCGTACGGATGCCCGCACGCTCCAAGCCCGCGGCGACCAGGCGCCGGAAGTGCCCCCTCATACCCCTGCCCCTGCTCAGGCCTTCAACTTGTAGCCGAAGCCGCGGACCGTCTCGATCCGGTCCTGGCCGATCTTCTGCCGCAGCCGCTGCACATGCACGTCGACGACGCGGGTGTCCCCGCCCCAGCCGTAGTCCCAGACCCGCTCCAGCAGCTTGTCGCGGGAGAGCACCGTGCCCGGCGCGGAGGAGAACTCCAGCAGCAGCCGCATCTCGGTCGGTGTCAGCGCCACCGGCTGTCCGGCGCGGCGGACCTCCATGCCCTCGGTGTCGACCTCCAGGTCTCCGAAGGCCAGCACCCCGCCGCTCGCCGGGGCGGCCGGCTCGTCGCCCCGGCCGCCGCCCGCGTGCCCGAAGCGCCGCAGCACCGCGCGGATCCGGGCGACCAGGACCGCGCCGTCGAACGGCTTGGTCACATAGTCGTCGGCGCCCGCCTCCAGGCCCAGCACGACGTCGATGGAGTCGGCCCGCGCCGACAGCATGATCACCGGCACGGTCGACTCGTCGCGGATGCGGCGGCACAGGCTGACACCGTCGAGGCCGGGGACCATGACGTCCAGCAGCGCGATGTCGGGGCGGTCCGCCCGGAACGCCTCCAGGCCCGAGAGCCCGTCGGGCATGGCGGTGACCGCGAAGCCGTCCCGTTCGAGGGCGAGCTGCGTGGCCTCGCGGATGACGTCGTCGTCCTCGACGAACAGGACATGGGTCTGGTCTGCCATCCCGGTGCTCTCAGTCCTTCGTGGTCCGTGGGGTGCGTTCACCTGTTGGGACGCACGGTCCCTGCGATGCGTTCACCGAGGGATCGGTCCGAGCGGCCCGATCGGTTCACGCGGCCCGCCCGCCCGCGTCAGCCGGCGGGCACCGGCGTCGCGCTGTCGCCGGCGACCTTCCCGTAGTCGTTGTGCGTGCGGTACTTCTCGGTGAAGTGGCCGGAGGTCCATCTGTACGTGATCACGTTCTCCCCGGAGGGACTCGACACCGGGTCGCCCTTCTCGTACACCTGCTTGGTCACCACCAGGTCCCCGCGGTCGATCTCCGCGTAGACCGGCGGCTCCTCGGCCTTGAACACATTCTCGTACGAGCCGTCCTGCTCGCGGTACACGTAACTGCCCACACCCACCGCGTCACCGCAGGTCAGCACGTTGACGACGACGTCGTCCGACGAGCCCTTCGTCAGGTTGCCGTAGGAGACGTCCACCGGGTACTCGTCGGCGACGCACGGCTTCAGCTCGCGCTTCACCTCGGGCGCGACCTTCGGGTCGTCCTTGATGAGCTTGACCGCGTTCACGGTGTCGGGCGACTTCGACGGCGCGGCGGACGGGGTGGCGGCGGCGCCGGCCACCGAGTCGGCGTGCGCCGGGCCCTCGTCACGGGCGCCGGTCCCGCCGGCACCGCACCCGGAGACCAAAAGGGCGAGGGCGGTGGGCACGGCCAGTGCCGCGCTCACCGCCTGGATACTGCCCCGGGTCCGTGCAGAACCCTCGCCGGTCAGGCCGCGCACCGCTCCCGCTCCTCACGCTCCAGCGCGCGTGCGTCCAGATCGCGGGACTCCAGCTCCTCGCGGAGCCGGGCGAGCGCCCGGTGCAGCGTGCTCTTGACCGTTCCGGCCGACATGCCGAGGGCGGCGGCCGTCTCCTCCGTGGACATCTGCTCCCAGTGTCGCAGCACCACGACACTGCGCTGCTTGGGGGCGAGCACCTTCAGGATGTCCATCAGCAGGGCGCGGTCCGCGTGCTGCTCGGTGGCGTCGTCGACCGAGGCGTCCGGGAGCTGCTCGGTCGGGACCTCCTCCAGCTTCCGCGCCCGCCACCACTCCGTGCGGGTGTTGATCATCACCCGGCGCAGGTAGGCGTCGGCCAGCCGCTTGTCCTCGATGGTCTCCCAGCGGCCGTACGTCCGTACCAGCGCCGTCTGCAGCAGGTCCTGCGCATCCGTCGGGTCCGGGACCAGGCGGCGGGCACTGCGCAGCAGCGCGTCCTGCCGGGTGCGGACGTACTCCTCGAACTCGAGCACCTCGCCCTGCGCCATGGTGAACCGCCTCCCGTGTCCCCGTTCGGGCCGGCTCCCCGCCGCCCGTGCACTGCCTGTGGTCTTCCGTCGTCCCGTGTCTTCCGGGAACGCATCTGAAGGTACGGAGGCGTTGTCACGGCGCTGTCCGAGGCAGCCTGCGGCCAGCACTCGGCTGTCCGTCGGTTGTGTAACGGAAATCCGAACGGGGTAGAGGCGTGGGAGTGTTGATGCGGTTTAGGGGTGATTTGTCCACCCCGGTTGCTGTGACGAACGGTGGCCCGCGGCTGTGATGTGCCTGTACGTCAGGTCAGCGGCAGCCGGTACAGACCGCCCGCCATCGGCTCCACCAGACCATCGGAGACGAGACCGTCGAGGGCACGGGCCCGCTGCACCGGCTCGTGCCACACCCGGTCCAGGGCCGCCTGCGGAACGGGCCCGTGCGCCTCCCGCAGCACGGCGAGCAGCCGCCCGCGCACCTGCCGGTCGGTGCCCGCGTAGGTCTGGCCCTTGCGCGGCGGACCGTCGTGCTCCGGCTTGCCCGCCAGCCGCCACGCGCACTGCGCGGCGATCGGGCAGCGGTGGCACGACTCGCTCTTCGCCGTGCACACCAGCGCGCCCAGCTCCATGGAGGCGGCGGCCCAGCGGGCGGCCGTCGGCTCGTCCTCGGGCAGCAGCGCGCGGGCCAGCTTGCGCTCGGCGGCGGTGGTGGCGTTCGGCGGGTACTGCACGCCGGTGACCGCGCGGGCGAGGACCCGGCGCACGTTGGTGTCCAGCACCGGGTGCCGCTGCCCGTAGGCGAAGGAGGCGACGGCGGCGGCCGTGTACTCGCCGATGCCGGGCAGCGCCAGCAGCTGGGCGTGGTCGGCCGGCACGTCACCGCCGTGCCGTTCCGTTATGGCGACGGCGGCTCCGTGCAGCCGCAGCGCGCGGCGCGGGTAGCCGAGCCGGCCCCAGGCGCGGACGGCCTCGCCGGGCGCCTCCTTGGCCAGGTCGGCGGGGCGCGGCCAGCGCTCCAGCCACTGCTCGTAGACGGGCAGGACGCGGCTCACCGGCGTCTGCTGCAGCATGAACTCACTGACCATCACCCCCCATGCCCCGGCCTCGGGGCGCCGCCACGGCAGGTCGCGGGCGTGTTCGCCGAACCAGTCGATGACGGGGGAGTGCAGGTCCGCTCCGAGGGGCGGGCCGGATGGGGTGTCGGCGGGGGCGGGGATGGGCTGCGGGGGCTTCGTGGGAGCAGTCATGGCGTATCGATGGTGCCACGCAGAGCCGTCCGATCGGGCGCACCGCCACCCCTGAACGGAGCGGGTACCTGACGATCGACAGCAGTGCGGGCAGGTCGGGCACTTGTAGCGTCGGGCGCATGGAACCTCCCGGCCCGGCCTCGCTCGCCCGTGGCGCCCTCCTCTGGGCCGCCTTCGCCGTCCCGGCGCTCACGGCGGACCGGATCGGGTTGAACGAGCCGCGGCCCGGCTGGCAGCAGGCGGCCGGTGTGGCCGTGCTGGCCGTGGCCGTCGCCGTGTCCCGGCGGCTGCCGCCGGTCGCCTTCGCGCTGGTGGCAGCCCTGAGCCTGGCCGCCGCCCCGGCCCTGTTCACCGTCTCCTACGGTCCCGCCCTCGGCATGTGCGCGCTGCTGCTCGGGCTGCGGGCGGGCCGGGCGCGCCCCGCCGTGCTGTGCTTCGCCGCCGTCGGCTGCGCGGGCACCGTACGGATCGTCCTCACCGGCGTCGACCCGGCCCCCGAGTGGCTCGTCATGACGGGCACGCTGCTCTTCGGCTGTGTCTTCCCCTGGCTCGGCGGGCGCTACTGGCGGCAGAGCCGCGAGCTGGCCGAGGCGGGATGGCTGCGCGCCGCCCGGCTGGAGGACGAGGCCGGCCTCGCCGAGGAGCGCGCCCGGCTGCGCGAACGCGCCCGGATCGCCCAGGACATGCACGACTCCCTCGGCCACGAGCTGAGCCTCATCGCCCTGCGCGCCGGCGCCCTCCAGGTCGCTCCCGGCCTCGGCGACGAACACCGGGCGGCGGCGGCCGACCTGCGCGCGGCCGCCGCCGACGCCACGGACCGGCTGCACCGCATCATCGGCGTCCTGCGCGAGGACGACGACGAGCCGGTGCCGCTGTCCCCGGCCGACGAGACCCTGGAGCAACTCGTCGCCCGGGCCGCCGAGTCGGGCCTCCCGGTGCGCTGGGAGCCGGGGGAACGGGACCCGGCCGCGGATCCGCACTCCGCCGGTCCCGGCGAGGTCGCCGAGCGGCTGCTGCACCGCGTGGTCCGGGAGGCGCTGACCAACGCGGCACGGCACGCACCGGGCGCCCCCGTGGTCGTGGCGGTCACCGGACGCGCGGCGGGCACCTCCGTCACCGTCACCAACGGCCGCCCGGCGCAGGACGGCTCCCGGCCCTCGGGAGGCGGTACGGGCCTGCTCGGGCTGCGGGCGGCGGTGACCTCCGTCGGCGGCGAGTTCGAGGCCGGTGCGCACGGGGAGGGCTTCCGGGTCCGGGCGTCCGTCCCGGTGCAGCCGGTCGCGGTCAGGTCCGCGCGCCCGGCGCGGGCCCCGTTCACGCTCGCCCGCCGCCGGGTGGCCGCCGGCCTCGGCACCGCGGCCGGCGTGGGCGTGGTGCTCGTCGGCGCCGCCTTCGGCTGGTACGCGTATGCCGAGACGCACTCGGTGCTCGGGCCCGCCGCGTACGCGAAGCTCCGCCTGGGCGCCCCGGCCGCCGAGGTCGAGCGGGTGCTGCCCGAACGCGACGTGAACGACCCGCCCGAGGAGCGGGCTCCGGCCGCGCCCGAGGGAGCCGACTGCCGCTACTACCGCGCGAGCGGCGAACTCTTCGTCTCCGTCACGCACTTCAGACTGTGCTTCGACGCCGGACGGCTGGTCGCCAAGGACGTGGTCCCCGGCGTCGGCCTGTCCGGCGAAGGCCGGGAAGAGTATGAGGAGTTCGCACGATGAGTACCGGGGACACGATGAGTACCGGGGACACGATGAGTACCGGGGATACGAACAGGGCTCCGATCCGCGTGCTGCTGGCCGACGACGAGGCGATGGTCCGCGCCGGGGTGCGCGCCATCCTGGGCAGCGGCGGCGAGACGGAGGTCGTCGCCGAGGCGGGGGACGGGCGCGAGGCGGTGGAACTGTGCCGCGCCCACCGCCCGGACGTGGCCCTGCTGGACATCCGCATGCCGCGCCTGGACGGCCTCGCGGCGGCGGAGGAGATCGTACGGACCGTGCCCGGCACGGCCGTCGCGATGCTCACCACCTTCTCCGAGGGCGCCCATGTGACCCGCGCCCTGGGCGGCGGCGCCACCGGGTTCCTGCTGAAGTCCGGGGACCCGTACGAACTCATCGCGGGTGTACGGGCGGTGGCCGCCGGCGCTGCCTTCCTCTCGCCCAAGGTGGCCCGGTACGTCATCGACGAGGGCCTCGGCGGTGGCCGCCTCACCCGCGAGGCCCGGGCACGCGCGCGGGTGACCGCCCTGAGTCCCCGCGAGCGCGAGGTGCTCGGCCTGGTCGGCGCGGGCCTGTCCAATCCGGAGATCGCCGCCCGCCTGCATCTCGTCGAGGGCACGGTGAAGGCGTACGTGAGCGCGGTCCTGGACCGGCTGGGCGTCCGCAACCGGGTCCAGGCGGCGATCGTCGCGTACGAGGCGGGGCTGGTGGAGCCGTGACCGCAGGGTGCGACGGCGCCCGTGCGCCGCGGACGAGCGCTGAGCGCGGCGGTGCGCCGCGCGTCCCGGCTCACCGGCGCGCGTGCGTCTCGTACGACGGGACGCACGCTGGGCCCGGCCCCAGCACCCACCGCACGGCCGGTGCCGGCGAGGTGCGCATCGCCCCTGCCAGCCGCGTCATCGGGCTCCTGCCCAGCCGCGCGGCGACGAGGGCGACGAGCGTACCGAGCGCCAACCCCGCTATGACGTCGTGCGGATAGTGCACGCCGACGAAGACCCGGGAGAACGCCATCAGCAGGGCGAGCGGGGCCGTCAGCCACAGCAGCGCGCGCCGCACCACGGCCAGGGAGACCGCAGCGGCGCCCGCGATGGTGGCGTGGTTGGACGGAAAGGACCAGTCGCCGTGCGGCGGGCACGCGGCCAGTGACGCGGCCGCCCCGGCCACCGCACGGCACGGACGCTCCTCCGCGACAGCGGACTTGAGCACCTCACTGCACACGTACGCCACTGCTGTGGCCAGAGGTGCAAGGGCCGCGATCGCGAACGCTCGGGGGCTGCCCCGGCGGGCACGCCACCAGGCCGTCGCGAACAGCCCGGCGAACACCAGCAGTCCGGCCTCCGTCCATATCCCGGCGCCGTGCTGTACCCAGTTCGGGGTGTCGTGGGCGAAGTCGGTGATGTCGCGGTAGAGCCCGGTGTCCTCGAAGTTCATGGTCACAGACGGTAGGCGGCGGGCCCATACCGTCACACCCAGCGATCGTCGGGTTCCGTACCTGACGAAAGACAGGGGTGGGGGCCGGGGTTCCGGAATGATGATCCGGAAAAGTTGTGGCTCCGAGCGGCGGGTGGGACCGGCGAACGCGCCGATCTCTCGTAAGGTTTGCGCCGTGGGATCTCTGCGCAATCCGGTCGGGCCGCTTCCCTCCTCCATCTACTGGCGTCGGAGGGTCGTACTGGTGTCTGTGGTCGCCGTGTTGGCGCTCCTGACCACCTGGATCGTGACGATGGGCGGGGGCGGCAAGGACCGCGACAACGGCGCCAACGGCAAGAATCCCGCGCCCTCCATCACGCCCGGCCCGTCCAGTTCGGGCCCGGCCATCAGCCAAGCGCCCGGCGGACGCGACGAGTCGGGCGGCGGCGGGTCCGGCGGCTCGTCGTCGGGGTCCGGTGACGGCTCCGGCGACGGATCGGGTGACGGCTCGGGAGACGGTTCCGGCTCGGGCTCCGGCACCGGTTCCGGCTCGGGCGGTTCCGAGGGCTCGGGCGGCTCCGGCGGCTCGGGGAGCGGTGCCACCGCGGGCGGCGTCGGCGCGGGTGACACACTGCCGGCCGGCTCCACCCTGCCCAACTGCACCGCGAGCGCGGTCAAGTTCAGCCTGCGCAGCCGGCACAACACCTACGACCCCGAGCAGACGCCCACCTTCCTGCTGACCGCCCGGAACGTCTCCGGCAGCGACTGCAAGATCGATCTCGGGCCGAAGAACGCGGTGTTCACGATCGCCCCGGCGAGCAGCGACGACGACTACTGGTCCTCCGAGGACTGCCCCAAGGCCGCCGCGCACCAGCTGTACCGGGTCGCCGCCGGCAGCGGCATCACCTACACCGTGAAGTGGGACCGCAAGCCGAGCGCCCCCGAGTGCGCCACCCCTCCGGCGGGTTCGGCCAAGGCGGGCACCTACCTGGTGGAGGCCAAGGCCCCGGGCTTCGCGAAGGTGCAGACGTCGTTCGTGCTCTCGGCCGACTAGCCGGCCTGCCCCGGTCCGAGGCGGACGGCGCCGACGGACAGCATGACCAGGGCCGTGGTGCCCCGGGTGTCCGAGGGACGCGGCCCGGTACGGGACCGAAGGAAACGCGGTCGCTGTCCTCCACTTCCGGATGGACGAGCACCAAGGCTGCACGAAGCACGGGTGTTGCGGAACGGGAACGGTGACCGTTTCCGCAGGTGGGAACGGATCGACAGGGGTTGGGGGGTGTTCCCGGCCGGGAACACCCCCCAACCCCTGTCGAGCGGATGCCGGAGGCTAGACGTACCGCTCCAGGATCGACGACTCCGCCAGCCGCGACAGCCCCTCGCGGACGCTGCGCGCCCGGGCCTCGCCCACGCCGTCCACCGTCTGCAGGTCGTCGACGCTCGCGGCGAGCAGCTTCTGCAGTCCGCCGAAGTGCTCGACCAGGCGGTCGATGATCGCGCCGGGGAGCCGGGGCACCTTGGCGAGGAGGCGGAAACCGCGCGGGGAGACCGCCGAGTCCAGCGTCTCGGGTGCGCCGGTGTAGCCCAACGCCCGGGCCACCGTGGACAGTTCGAGGAGCTCGGCGTGGGTGAGGGCGTCGAGTTCGGCGAGGGCCTCGTCGACCGTGCGGGAGCGTTTGGCCGTGGGTTCGGGGACGTAGTCCCGCACGACCAGCTCGCGCTCGGGCTCCACGCCCGCGATCAGCTCGTCGAGCTGGAGGGCCAGGAGCCGGCCGTCCGTGCCCAGCTCCACCACGTATTCGGCGATCTCGGTGGCGATGCGCCGCACCATCTCCAGGCGCTGGGCGACCGCCGAGACGTCCCGGACGGTCACCAGGTCCTCGATCTCCAGCGCCGACAGCGTACCCGCGACCTCGTCGAGGCGGAGCTTGTAGCGCTCCAGGGTGGCGAGGGCCTGGTTGGCGCGGGACAGGATCGCCGCCGAGTCCTCCAGGACGCGGCGCTGGCCGTCGACGTACAGGGCGATCAGCCGCATCGACTGGGAGACGGAGACCACCGGGAAGCCGACCTGCTTGCTGACCCGGTCCGCGGTGCGGTGCCGGGTGCCCGTCTCCTCCGTCGGGATCGTCGGGTCCGGGACCAGCTGCACGCCGGCGCGCAGGATCTTCGACAGGTCCGAGGACAGCACGATGCCGCCGTCCAGCTTGCACAGCTCGCGCAGCCGGGTCGCGGTGAACTCGACGTCCAGCACGAATCCGCCGCTGCACAGCGTCTCGACCGTCTTGTCGAAGCCGAGCACGATGAGCCCGCCGGTGTTGCCGCGGAGCACCCGCTCCAGGCCGTCACGCAGGGCGGTGCCGGGTGCCACGGCGCTCAGGGAGGCGCGCATCAGGCCATCGGTACCGGCACTCCCGCCGGACTTTCCGGGAGCCGATGCCCGGTCGTTGGCTGCCACTGCACTCCTCCGGTCGCAGGTCCTGGGCGCCCCCGTGTCGCGCGCTCGGTTCGCACGGACGGGCGAGACCAGGGCAAAGTCTACCGGCGACCCTCCTCGTCCTGTGGGGCCTCTCTGCGACGGGACCGGGGAAGGACCCGCAGAGCGTCCCCTATGTCCGCGACTTCCAGGACCTTCATGCCCGCCGGGACCTTGCCCGGGTCGCCCGGCACCAGGGCATGTGTGAAGCCCAGACGGTGGGCTTCGGCCAGTCTGCGCTGCACTCCGGTGACCCGTCTCACCTCGCCCGCCAGGCCCACTTCGCCGATCGCGACGAGGTTCTTGGGGAGAGGTGTGTCACTCGCCGCGCTCGCCAGGGCGAGGGCGACGGCCAGGTCCGCGGCCGGCTCGGAGAGCTTCACGCCGCCGACCGTCGCGGAGTAGATGTCCCTTTTGCCCAAGGCGCTGATCCGCCCGCGCTGTTCCAGCACCGCGAGCATCATCGAGACGCGGGAGGTCTCCAGCCCCGAGGTGGTGCGGCGAGGGGAGGGGATCTGCGAGTCCACCGTGAGCGCCTGGACCTCGGCGACCAGCGGACGGCGGCCTTCGAGGGTGACGGTCAGGCAGGTGCCCGGGACCGGTTCGGCCCGGCGGGTCAGGAAGAGTCCGCTCGGGTCGGCGAGGCCCGTGATGCCCTCGTCGTGCAGTTCGAAGCAGCCGACCTCGTCGGTGGTGCCGTAGCGGTTCTTGACGCCTCGCACCAGGCGCAGGCGGGCGTGCCGGTCGCCCTCGAAGCTCAGGACGACGTCCACCAGGTGCTCCAGCAGACGCGGGCCCGCGATCGCGCCGTCCTTGGTGACGTGGCCCACCAGCAGCGTGGACATGCCGCGTTCCTTGGAGGCCCGGATGAGCGCCCCGGCGACCTCCCGCACCTGGGCCATGCCGCCGGGTGCGCCGTCGATCTCGGGGGAGGCCACCGTCTGCACCGAGTCCATGATCAGCAGCGACGGCTTCACCGCGTCCAAGTGGCCGAGCACCGCGGCCAGATCCGTCTCGGCCGCGAGGTACAGGTGGTCGTCGATGGCGCCGATGCGGTCGGCACGCAGCCGGACCTGGCTCGCCGACTCCTCCCCCGTGACGTACAGGGTGCGGTGTTCGTCGCTCGCGGACTTGGCCGCCACGTCGAGCAGGAGCGTCGACTTGCCGACGCCCGGCTCGCCCGCGACGAGCACCACCGCGCCGGGAACCAGACCGCCGCCGAGCACGCGGTCCAGCTCGGGCACGCCGGTGGGGCGGGCGGTGGCCTGGCGGCCGTCCACCTGGCCGATGGGCAGGGCGGAGGTCGTGACCCGGCCCGGTGCCGTCGTCCGCACCGCGGGCGCGCCGTACTCCTCGACCGTCCCCCAGGCCTGGCACTCGGGGCAGCGGCCGAGCCACTTCGCCGTCTGCCAGCCGCACTCAGTGCAGCGGTAGGACGGGCGGTCCTTGGTGGTCTTCGTACGGGCAGCCATGGACGAAACCGTAGCCCCCGGCACTGACATCGCGCGGACGGGCCGACGGCGGCCACCTGCGCGCCAGGGGTCCGCCACCCCGCGCCAGCGGCGGAACCACTGGTTCATGTCCCCGATTGAGGGATCGTTTCACCCGTACGGATTAAATGTGCTCAAGCCGCCTGAAGGTGCCACTCCCGGCCCCCTACGGTCGCCGAATGATGAGCAGTACTCCGGAGATCTCGACCCGCTCGACCCGCACGGCCGGTGCGCACCGGGCGCACCGGGAAGCGCGTGACCGCGGGGCGGCGCGCACGCTGGCGCAGCGGCCGCCCGCGCGCTACGAGCCCTACCTGGACGGCCTGTTCACCTACTGCCTGTCCGTGCTGTGCGACCACGAGGCCGCGACCGCCGCCCTGGGCGACGTCCTCGCCCTCGCCGAACGCCGTGGCCGGCACCTCCCGCAGGCACCAGCGGACCGCAGAGCCTGGATGTACGCGCTGGCCCGCTGGGCGTGCCTGCGCAAGCTGGCCGAGGCCAAGCAGAAACGTCAGAGCAGCCATGCCGCGGGCCGCGCCGACCGGCAGCGCGCCGACCGTCCGGCCGCCCCGGCCCCCTCCGAGGAGGTCCAGGAGCGGCGCCGTCGCGAACTGGCCCTGCTGGCCTGGCCGGAGGCCGCCGGGACCACTCCGGAGCAGCGGGAGGCGCTCGAACTGGCGGTGCGCCACCACCTCGCCGCCCCCGAGGTCGCCGCCGTCCTCGGTATGGACCCGGCCGCCGCCCGCGATCTGCTCGCCTCCGCCGCCTGCGAGGTGGAACGCACGCGTGCGGCCCTCGCCGTGGTGGAGACCGGGGCGTGTCCGAGCGTCGCGCACCTCGCCGGCGACGACCGGCTCGTGCTCGGCACAGCCCTGCGGGCCGAACTCGTCCGGCACGTCGACGACTGCCCGCGCTGCCGCCGCACCGCCGAGCGCGCCATCCCCGGCCGCTGGCCCGGCACCAGCGTCACGCCCGCCGAACTGCCCGTCCTGCCGGCGCCCCGGGCGGCCCTGTACGTCGCCATGACCCACCACCCGCGCGCGCGGAGCGCCGCACCCCGCTTCGACCGGCGCGGCTTCCCGATGGACCCCAAGGACCACGCCGCCCGCCGGGACCGCCTGCGCGCGCGTGCCGTCACCACGACCGTCGTCGCCACCGTCGTGGCCGCCCCCGTGCTGGCCCTGTGGGCCGCCTACCGCGGCACCCCGGTCGGCGAGGGCCAGGACGGCCGCTCGGCCTCCGCGCGCGAGGCGGACGACCCGTTCGGCCTGGACGGCGAGATGGCGGGCGGCGGCTACGAGAACACCGGCAACGCGAGCACCCGGCCCGGCCCCCGCTTCGGCAAGGACGGCAAGGCCGACGTCTCCGTCGAGGTCATCGGCGTCGCCGGCGCCGGCCGCGAGACCGCCCTGGAGGTCACGGCCGACAACAGCGGCGACACCACCCTCGTCACCCTCACCGCCACCGGCCCGGCCCCGGTCCGCTGGTCCGCTTCCACGGGAGCCCACTGGCTCTACCTCAGCCAGTCCTCGGGAACGCTCCGGCCCGGCGAGTCGTTGACGATCAAGGTGTACGTCGACCACCTGCGAGAGCCCGCCGGCCCCTGGCGCGCGCAGGTGGCGGTCGCACCGGTCGGTGCCGTCGTGCACATCGAGGGCTACGGCGCCGCGCCCAGCCCCTCCGGCCCCGGCCCGGGCCCCCGGCCCGGCGGTCCGGGCGACCCGACTCCGACCCAGCCCGACCCGACGCCCACGACCTCCGCCCCGGACCCGGACCCGACGCCCACCACCCCGCCCCCGTCGACGGACCCGGACCCCACGCCCCCGCCCACGGACCCGGCCCCGACCGACCCGGCGGGCTCGACGCCGCCGCCCTCCGACAGCGGTGACCCGAGCCCGGCCACGGCGTAGCGGCCTCAGGCCACCGGAGGCGCGGGGTCCGCGGGATGCGGTGCCAGCAGCGGCAACTGCGAGGCCAGCCGCTCCTCGCACAGCTCGACCAGCCGGTCGTAGCCGGCCTTGCCCATCAGCTCGATCAGCTCGGGCCGGTAGGAGACGTACACGGGATCGCCGGCGCCGTGCGCCGAGGTCGCCGACGTGCACCACCAGTGCAGGTCGTGGCCGCCCGGGCCCCAGCCGCGGCGGTCGTACTCACCGATCGACACCTGCAGGACGCGCGTGTCGTCGGGCCGGTCGATCCACTCGTACGTCCGCCGCACCGGCAGCTGCCAGCAGACGTCCGGCTTGGTCTCCAGCGGCTCGCGGCCCTCCTTCACGGCGAGGATGTGCAGCGAGCAGCCCATGCCGCCCTTGAAGCCGGGCCGGTTCTGGAAGATGCACGAGCCCTGGAAGGGCCGCGTCTGCCGCTCCCCGTCCTCGTCCTCGGAGACCCAGCCGCCCCGCGTGCCCTCGGCATGGTTCTGCCAGATGTCCGGCGTGAGCCTGGCCACATGCTCGGCGACACGCTTCTCGTCGTCCTCGTCGGAGAAGTGGGCACCCAACGTGCAGCACCCGTCATCCGCGCGGCCCGCCTGGATGCCCTGGCAGCCGCTGCCGAAGATGCAGTTCCAGCGAGAGGTCAGCCATGTCAGATCGCAGCGGAACACCTGCTCGTCGTCCGCCGGATCGGGAAACTCCACCCACGCGCGAGCGAAGTCGAGGCCCTTCTCGTCGGGTTCCACGACGCCCGGTGATTTGTCGCGCTTCGCCTTTTTCGTCTTTGGCACGCCTCCAGGGTACGGGCCCCGGTACGGGCCTTGTACCCCCACCGAGGACGGCGGACGGCCCGGTGGGCAGTAGCGTTCGGTACATGAGACTCGGTGTCCTCGACGTGGGATCGAACACGGTGCATCTGCTCGTGGTGGACGCGCACCCCGGCGCGTGCCCGCTCCCCGCCCACTCGCACAAGGCGGAACTGCGCCTCGCCCAGCTCCTCGACGACGACGGCGCGATCGGCCCCCACGGCGTCGACCGGCTGGTCTCGGTCATCAAGGAGGCGCTCCAGGCCGCCGAGGACAAGGGCGCCGAGGAGGTCCTCCCGTTCGCGACCTCCGCCGTACGGGAGGCCCGCAACGCCGATGACGTCCTCGAACGCGTGCGCGCCGAGACCGGCGTCGAGCTCCAGGTCCTCACCGGCGCCGAGGAGGCCCGGCTGACCTTCCTCGCGGCCCGCCGCTGGTTCGGCTGGTCGGCCGGGAAGCTGCTGGTCCTGGACATCGGCGGCGGCTCCCTCGAGGTCGCCTACGGCATGGACGAGGAGCCCGACGCGGCCGCCTCGCTGCCACTGGGCGCCGGCCGCCTCACCGCCGGCTGGCTGCCCGGCGACCCGCCCGACCCGGACGCCGTCCGCGCCCTGCGCCGTCACGTGCGGACCGAGATCGCCCGCACGGTCGGGGAGTTCAGCCGCTTCGGCACCCCCGACCACGTCGTGGCCACGTCGAAGACCTTCAAGCAGCTGGCCCGCATCGCCGGTGCGGCCCGCTCCGCCGAGGGCCTCTACGTCCAGCGCGAGCTCAAGCGGGAGTCCCTGGAGGGCTGGGTCCCGCGCCTGGCCGCCATGACCGAGCAGGAGCGCGCCGAGCTGCCGGGCGTCTCGGAGGGCAGGGCCGGCCAGCTCCTGGCGGGCGCCCTGGTGGCCGAGGCGGCGATGGACCTCTTCGGCGTGGAGCGCGTGGAGATATGCCCCTGGGCGCTGCGCGAGGGCGTGATCCTGCGTCGCCTGGATCACATGGAGTCGGTGTAGGGGCCCGCCCGCCTATGGCAAACACCACAACGGCGAAGAGGCCCCCCACCCCACCCCGACCACACCCCGTAATCTGTCCTGCATGGCAGAGCCAGCCGTAAAGATCCCGGACGCGAAGGTCGCCCTGTCGACGGCCTCGGTCTACCCGGAGTCGACGGCCACGGCCTTCGAGATCGCCGCGCGCCTCGGCTACGACGGAGTCGAGGTCATGGTCTGGACCGACCCGGTCAGCCAGGACATCGAGGCCCTGCGCAGACTCAGCGACTACCACCGGATCCCGATCCTCGCCGTCCACGCCCCCTGCCTGCTCATCACGCAGCGCGTGTGGTCCACCGACCCGTGGACCAAGCTCCAGCGGGCCCGCGCGGCGGCCGAGAAGCTCGACGCGAGCACCGTCGTCGTCCACCCCCCGTTCCGCTGGCAGCGCCAGTACGCCCGGGACTTCGTCTCCGGCATCTGGCGCATGGCGAACGAGACGGACGTGCGGTTCGCCGTCGAGAACATGTACCCCTGGCGCTACCGCGACCGCGAGATGCTCGCGTACGCCCCCGACTGGGACGTGACGAAGGACGACTACCGGCACTTCACGATCGATCTCAGCCACACCGCGACGGCCCGCTCCGACGCGCTGGACATGGTCGACCGCATGGGGGACCGGCTCGGCCACGTCCACCTCGCCGACGGCCGGGGTTCCGCCAAGGACGAGCACCTGGTGCCCGGCCGCGGCACACAGCCCTGCGCCGAGGTGCTGGAGCGCCTCGCCCTGACCGGCTTCGACGGGCACGTCGTCATCGAGGTCAACACCCGCCGCGCCATGTCGAGCGCGGAGCGCGAGGCCGATCTGGCGGAGGCCCTGGCCTTCACCCGCCTCCATCTGGCCTCGGCGGTGAAGGTGCCGCGGCGATGAACGGCGGGCCTCCGGCCGGCGGCGGGTCCGGCACCACCGCCCGCCGCCGCGGCCGCCCGCCGCGTACGGAGTCGGCGGACACCCGCGACCGCATCCTGACCGCCGCCCGCGACGAGTTCTCCGAGCACGGCTACGAGAAGACCTCCGTCCGCGGCATCGCCAAGTCCGCCGGCGTGGACTCGGCCCTCGTGCACCACTACTTCGGCACCAAGGAGCAGGTCTTCGAGGCGGCGATCACCCAGTCCTTCGGACCCGCCCTGCAAGCGCCGAAGGCCATCGAGGAGGGCCCGCTCGACGGGGTGGGGGAGCGCCTGGCCCGCTTCTTCTTCGGCGTCTGGGAGAACCCGGCGACGCGCGCGCCCCTGCTCGCCGTCGTCCGCTCCGCCGTCACCAACGAGACCGCGGCCGCCGTCTTCCGCCGGATCATCGCCACCCAGGTGCTGCGTCGCATCGCCGTACGGCTGGAGCTGCCGGACGCCGAGCTGCGCGCCGAACTGGCCGCCGCCCAGCTCGTCGGCACCGCGGTCCTGCGCTACGTCATCAAGATCGAGCCGCTGGCCTCGGCGGACCCGGAGCAGGTCATCGCACGGCTCGCGCCCGTCGTACAGGGACATCTGACCGATCCGTAAGGCGTGCGAGGCGCCGCCGTAAGGGCCCGCGAGGCGCAACCGTAGGGGCTGCGGGTGCCGTCGCCCGAGACAGGCGTCCCGCATTCCGGACGCACCGTCCCGCCCACTGGATGACCGGCGTACGCTCGGTAGCAGTCAGAAATCCCCAATCCTCTGACGCCGTCTCTGAAGGAGCGAGCGACGATGCCCGAGCTGAGGTCCCGCACAGTCACCCACGGCCGCAACATGGCGGGCGCCCGTGCCCTTATGCGCGCCTCCGGTGTACCGGGTGCGGACATCGGCCGCAAGCCGATCATCGCGGTCGCCAACAGCTTCACGGAGTTCGTGCCGGGGCACACGCACCTGGCGCCGGTCGGCCGGATCGTCAGCGAGGCGGTCGTCGCGGCCGGCGGCATCCCGCGCGAGTTCAACACGATCGCCGTGGACGACGGCATCGCCATGGGCCACGGCGGCATGCTCTACTCCCTGCCCTCCCGCGACCTGATCGCGGACAGCGTGGAGTACATGGTCGAGGCGCACTGCGCCGACGCCCTGATCTGCATCTCCAACTGCGACAAGATCACCCCGGGCATGCTGAACGCCGCCCTGCGGCTGAACATCCCGACGGTCTTCGTCTCCGGTGGCCCGATGGAGTCCGGCCGCGCCACCCTGGTCGACGGCACGGTCCGCACCCTCGACCTGGTCGACGCGATCTCCGACGCCGTGAACGACAAGATCTCGGACGAGGACATCCTCCGCATCGAGGAGAACGCCTGTCCGACCTGTGGCTCCTGTTCCGGCATGTTCACCGCCAACTCGATGAACTGCCTGACCGAGGCCATCGGCCTGTCCCTCCCGGGCAACGGCTCGGTCCTCGCCACCCACACGGCCCGCAAACAGCTGTACGTGAACGCGGCCGACACGGTCATGGACATCACCCGCCGCTACTACGAGCAGGACGACGAGACGGTCCTGCCCCGCAGCGTGGCGTCCTTCGCGGCCTTCGAGAACGCCATGGCCCTCGACATCGCCATGGGCGGCTCGACCAACACGATCCTGCACCTGCTGGCCGCCGCCCAGGAGGCGGGCGTCCCCTTCGGCCTCGACGAGATCAACGCGGTCTCGCGCCGGGTGCCGTGCCTGGCCAAGGTCGCCCCGAACGTCGCCAAGGACCGCACGTACTACATGGAGGACGTGCACCGCGCCGGCGGCATCCCCGCCCTGCTCGGCGAGCTGCACCGCGCGGGCCTGCTCAACGAGGACGTGCACTCGGTGCACAGCCCGTCCCTCGGGGACTGGCTGAAGACCTGGGACGTGCGCGGCGGCTCCCCGTCCGCCGAGGCCGTCGAGATGTGGCACGCGGCTCCCGGCTGCGTCCGCTCCGCCGAGGCCTTCTCCCAGTCCGAGCGCTGGGAGGCCCTGGACGAGGACGCCGAGGGCGGCTGCATCCGCTCCGCCGAGCACGCCTACTCCAAGGACGGCGGCCTCGCGGTCCTCAAGGGCAACCTGGCCGTGGACGGCTGCGTCGTGAAGACGGCCGGTGTCGACGAGTCCATCTGGACCTTCGAGGGCCCGGCGGTCGTCTGCGAGTCGCAGGAGGAGGCCGTCCAGAAGATCCTCACCCAGCAGGTCAAGGACGGCGACGTCGTCGTCATCCGCTACGAGGGCCCCAAGGGCGGCCCCGGCATGCAGGAGATGCTCTACCCGACCTCGTACCTCAAGGGCCGCGGCCTCGGGAAGACCTGCGCGCTGGTCACGGACGGCCGCTTCTCCGGCGGCACCTCCGGCCTGTCCATCGGCCACGCCTCGCCCGAGGCGGCCGCGGGCGGCACCATCGCCCTCGTCGAGGACGGCGACCGCGTCCGCATCGACATCCCCAACCGCTCCATCGAGCTGCTGGTGGACGACGCCGAGCTGGCCCGCCGCGACCAGGCGCTGAACGGCGTGTACGCCCCGAAGAACCGCGAGCGCAAGGTCTCGGCGGCGCTGCGGGCCTACGCGGCGATGGCGACCAGCGCGGACAAGGGCGCGGTGCGGGACGTGTCGAAGCTGGGCTGATCCCCTGCACGGCCGAGGGCCGGTCCCCGTCACCGGGGGTCGGCCCTCGCGCATACGTCCTACCAGCCGGCCGGAGCGCGCCCGCTGACGGCGAAGACCGTCCCGTCGGGCGCGCTGCCGTAGACCCGGTCACCCACCACCACCGGCTCGGGCAGGGCGGCCGGGACCCGGTCCGACCGCGTCCCCAGCCGTGGCGGCGTCACCCCGAGGAGCTTTCCGCGCCGCGCGTCGACGCCGAGCAGCCGCCCGTCCGGCGCGGTGACGTACACATGCCGGTCGTCGGTGACCGGCCTGGACCCCCGCACCACACCCGTCTCCAGCCGCCAGAGCTCCTCGCGCGCCGCCAGATCGACCGCGACCAGCGAACCGCCCGTCGCCATGAGGTGCACGACGTCCCCGCGCACACTGCCCACCGCCTGCTGCAGCGGCACCCGCAACGGCACCCGCGTGCTCTTCCGGCTCCGCGGGTCGTAGCGCACCACCGCCCGGGCCTCCTGCGTGACCGCGTCGACCGAGAGGAAGACGACCGCCCCGTCCACCGTTCCGAGCGGTTCCAGACCGCCGTCGAGCCGCGCGTCCCACCGCACGTCGCCCGAACGCGGATCCACCGCCGTGACCCGGGTGCTGCCTCCGTCACCGGACACACTCGCCGCGTAGGCCAGCGGATCACCGGCGAACGACACGAAGTACGGCACGTCCTGGCCCGCGACACGATGGCTCCACTTCACCTCACCGGAGGCGGCCTCCACCCCGCTGACCGTGCCGTCGGACGCGGTGAGCAGCACCATGCCGTCCACGGCCCGCAACCCCCCGTGGACGGGCAGCTCCGCGTCCCGGGCCACGTCGCCCGAGGCGATGTCGAGGGCGGTCAGCCCCCGCCCCTGCCCGAGCCCCGCCAGCACCAGACCGTCCGTCACGACCGGCGGACCGGCCGGCGGCCCAACGGCGGCGGCCCCCTCCAGCGTGTGCCGCCACCGCACCCGGCCGTCCGCGGCATCGAGGGCGAACACCACCCCGTCCCGGGCGCAGAGCAGAGCGCCCTTCGCGTACGAGCACTGCGGCACGCCCTCCCGGCCCACCGGCTCCGCCGCCCAGCCGGAGAACGCGGCAGCCGTCGTCCGCGGCGAGGTAACCGGGGCCGGACCGCCGCCCCCGGCCAGGGACACCGACGCCAGCGCCCCGGCCACGACCAGTCCGACAGCCCCGGCGACCAGAGCCCCTCGCCTGCCGAACCACCGCCGGGCGGGCTTCTCCTCAGCCGTGTCGTCGGGGGCAGCCACCGCCACCGCCAACCCGCCCCGCTCCGCCCCCTCCTCCACCGGCTGCTCCTCCACACGCTGCTGCGGTATGAAGGCCTGTGTGTCGTACGAGGCGGCCACCGACCGCAGTTTCCGCATCAACGCGTCGGGCGAAGGCCGGTCCTCGGGCTCCTTGGCGAGACAGCGCCGCACGAGCGGCACCAACTCCTCCGGCACGCCGGTCAGTTCGGGCTCGTCGTGCACGACCTGGTAGGCGACGACGTACGGGCTGTCGGAGTCGAACGGCCCCCGCCCGGTCGCCGCGTGCACCATCACGGACCCGAGGGCGAACACGTCGGCTGCGGGCCCCACTTCCCTCGGCCGCCGGAACTGCTCGGGCGCCATGAAGGGCGGGGTACCGATGAGCTTGCCGGTCTCGGTCCGCAACTCGCTGTCCGCCGGGCGGGAGATGCCGAAGTCGATGACCTTCGGCCCGTCCTCGGCGAGCAGCACGTTGCTCGGTTTCAGATCCCGGTGCACGACCCCGACCCGGTGGATGTCCCGGAGGGCCTCCGCGAGCCCGGCCATCAGCCGGCGCAACTGGGCAGGGGCCAGCGGCCCGTTCCGCTTCACTTCCTGGGCGAGCGTCGGACCCGGGATGAACAGCGTGGCCATCCAGGGCCGCCCGGCCTCGGGATCAGCGTCCACGACCGGCGCGGTGAAGGCTCCGCTGACCCGCCGGGCCGCTGCCACCTCCTGCCGGAAACGCCCCCTGAACTCCGGGTCCTTGGCGAACTCCGCGTGCACGACCTTCACGGCGAGCTTCATCCCGGAGGTGCTCCGGGCCAGGTGCACCACGCCCATGCCGCCCGAGCCCAGGCAGGAATCCAGCCGGTAGTGACCGGCGTATTCGGGAAGTTCCGCTTCCGCGCCAGCCCCGGTGCTGCTCTGCGGCGCCATGGAACCACCCCCGTGCTGTTCGTCCGCGCGCGCGACGCACGGAGCCTAGTCGATGCGTCGTACGGGACAGAGGCGGCTTGCTAGTCTCCGCGTGCGAGTCACGCACATGTGTTTCACAGCGTGATGCAGGGGAATCAACGGGGCCCCATGCCGGTCATGGGGTTCAACGGGGGAGGTTTTTCATGTCTGTCGACCGTGTCGAAGAGACGGTGGGCGGCCAGGTGACGGCAGCGGTCACCGCCGAGGCCGGCACCACGGCCGTGCGCTACTACTCGGTCGCCCCGGGCGTCCGTGTCAACGTCCGCAGCGGTCCCGGCACCAACTACACGGTCGTCCGGGTCCTGTCCGAGGGGGCGAAGGTCCCCGTCTACTGCCAGTCGCCGGGCACCACGGTGACGGGCCCGTACGGCACGACGAACATCTGGGACAGCATCAGCACCGGCCAGTACGTCTCGGACGCCTATGTGAACACCGGCAGCGACGGCTACATCCGCCCGCGCTGCTCCTGATCCGGTCACCATTACGCCGGGACCACGCAGGACATGCCCGTACGTCTCGGATGCCTGCTGAACACCGGCAGCGACGGCCACGTCGCCGGCGCTGCGGCTGAGCCGCCCGGAGCCCGCGGCCACCCCGGAGCCATAATCGACGCGTGAGCGACGACACCGGCACCCACAGGACACCCGCGGGCTCCACCGGCCCCCGCCCAGAGCCGATCCTGCTCTTCGGCACCACTTGGGTCGACCACGGCCACGGCTACGCGGCCCGCCGCGCAGCCGTGACCGTCGGCTCCCTGACCGCCGCCGTCGCCTCCTGCCTCGTGCTCCGCCTCGCCTACCAGGGCCTCCGGATCGCCGCGATCGGCGACTTCGTCACCGTCCTCATGGTCGCGATGTTCGCGATCTGCAGCGCCCTCGCCTTCCGCCACACCTGGGACGGCTTCACCCGCCGCCACGACCCGGACCGCCAGGCGTCCCTGCGCGGCCTCCTGACCGTCGGCTTCGTCGGCTCCCTGCTCGCCTACTTCTTCCGCTCCCTCACCGAGGCCCCCGGCGAGAGGCTCCACCGCGAGGAGTACGAAGAGGCCCGCAAGCAGTACGAGAACCGCACGACCCGCCGCTCCGGCAACCCGAGGAACCGCCGCCGCGCGTAGCCCGGCCGCCTACTCGGCCGCCTGCTCGGCCGCCACGATGCGCTCGACCGCAGCCGTCACCAGCTGTTCGCGCTCGGCCTCGGTGAAGACGTCCGGCAGCGTGAGCTGCTCGACGATCAGCCAGTTCAGGGTCAGCATCAGCAGCTTGACGGCCATGGCGTCGCCGGGGAGCCCGGACGCTTCGTGGTGGGCGACGTTCGCCTCGACATCGGCCCGGACCCGCTCGGTGAGGACCTTGCGCAGGTCCGGTCGGCGGGTGGCCTCCAGCCGCAGTTCGAGCAGGGCCAGGTAGCCGGTGCGGAAACCGGCGACGCGACCGACGAGTTCCCGCATCAGCGCCGTGTACGTCTCCCGGTCGCGGCCCGCCGCCCGCCGGCGCGCGATCGTCGCCTCGTCGGGTTGCAGCCGCTCATAGACCCGGGCGCCGGCCTGGGTGAACAGATCGTCCCGGCTGGCGAAGTAGTTCGAGGCGGTCCCGACCGGTACGGCGGCCTCGGCGTCCACCGCCCGGAACGTCATACCCCGGGCACCCTCCCTGGCCAGCACCTCGATCGCCGCGTCGACGAGGGCGGCGCGGCGCTGGTCGTTCCGTCTCACCATTGACACCACTCCAGTTGTAGTACTACTTTCAAACCACTTCAAGGAGAGTACTACGTCTGGAGTCTCCTATGCGAAAGCTCGTGTACTACATCGCAGTCACGCTCGACGGCCGCATCGCCGGCCCCAAGGGCGAGTACGACTTCTTCCCCACCGGTACCGAACAGCAGAGCGCCGCCTACAGCGCCTGGGCCAACACCCTGTACCCCGAGACCGTCCCGACCGCCTACCGCGCCGCCGCGGGCCTCGCCGACGCACCCAACCGGTACTTCGACACCGTCGTCATGGGCGCCGGCACCTACCGCGGCCCCCTCGACCAGGGGGTCACCAGCCCCTACGCACACCTGCGCCAGTACGTGGTGTCGAGCACGCTCGGGCACGACGTCGACCCGGCCGTCACCGTCGTTCCGGGCGACCCGCTCGCCCTCGTCCGCCAACTGAAACGGGAGCAGGACGCCGGCTTGAACATCTGGCTCTGCGGCGGCGGCAGGCTCGCCGGTGCCCTCCTGCCCGAGATCGACGAACTGGTCGTCAAGCACTACCCGGTGGTCGTCGGCGCCGGTATCCCTGCCTTCGACGGGGCCTTCGACCCCACCGTCTTCGATCTCGCCGAGCGCACCGCCTTCCCCAACGGCGTCACCCTCACGCACCTCACCCGCCGCTGAGGCCCGCCGTCGCACCGCCACCGGCCCGACCCGATCTCACCGAACTCTCACCACACCCCACCCCGCCCCCCGCCACCATGGCGGTATGACCACACCTGCCTCCGCCCACCACCCCACCGGAGCCGACCTCACCCCCGACCCCCCAGCCGCACACCCCACCGCCGGGCCCGCCCGAGCCGCACGCGCCCACTCCTTCAACGCCGCCGCGGCCCAGTACGCCGCCAACCGCCCCTCCTACCCCCCGGCCCTCTTCGTCGCGATGGAGGACCTGACGGGCCGCCCCCTCGCCGGCACCCGCGTCGCGGACATCGGCGCCGGCACCGGCATCGCCACCGCCCTCCTGCACGCCCGGGGCGCGGACGTCGTCGCCGTGGAACCCGGCGACGGCATGGCGGCCCAGTTCCGCCGCACCCTGCCCGGCATCCCGATCATCCGCGGCACGGGCGACGACCTCCCCCTCTCCGACGCCTCCGTCGACCTCGTCACCTACGCCCAGGCCTGGCACTGGACCGACCCCGCCCGCGCCGTCCCGGAGGTCCTGCGCGTCCTGCGCCCCGGCGGCGCCCTCGCCCTCTGGTGGAACACCGACGCGCTCGACGTCCCCTGGATCGCCGAGGCCGCCGCCCGCATGGAGCGCCACTTCGCCATCGACGTCTCCGCCGAGAAACGCAACGTCGACTACCGCACCGCCGACCCCAGCGGCCGCCTCGACTTCACCCGCCGCACGGTCCGCTGGAGCCGCCGCGTCCCGGTCGACACCCACCTCGCCAACATCGGCAGCCACTCCGTCTTCCTCGTAAGCGGCGCGGACCGCACCGCGTCGTTCCTGGCCGAAGAGCGCGAGCACCTCCTCCGGGCCTTCCCGGACGGCGTCGTGGAGGAGGTCTACGAGGTGGTCCTCCTCCTCGCCAGGACCCCGGCCTGACGCGCGCACCCGCTCACCCCGGCCGCTTGACGCGTCCCCCACCCGGGAGCATTATTCATCACGTGATGAATAATGCTCCCGGGTCTCCACGCCCAGGCCCGGCACCCGCCCCCGATCCCCTCCCGGACCCGCCCGCCCCAGCCGTCCACGCCGAGAACCTCACCGTCACCCGCGGCCCCCGCACCGTCCTGCGCGACCTCGGCTTCACCGTCCCCCGAGGACAGATCACCGGCCTCCTCGGCCCCTCCGGCTGCGGCAAGTCGACCCTCATGCGCGCCCTCGTCGGCACCCAGGCCAAGGTCACCGGCACCCTCGACGTCCTCGGCCACCCCGCCGGCCACCCCAGCCTGCGCACCCGCATCGGCTACGTCACCCAGGCCCCGTCCGTCTACGACGACCTGACCGTCCGCCAGAACCTCGACTACTTCGCCGCGATCCTCGACCCCGGCCGCCCGGCAGCCGACCGCCGCGCCGCCGACGTCACCCGCGCGATAGCCGACGTCGACCTCACCACCCACGCCGACGCCCTCGCCGGCAACCTCTCCGGCGGCCAGCGCAACCGCGTCTCCCTGGCCGTCGCCCTCCTCGGCTCCCCGGAACTCCTCGTCCTCGACGAACCGACCGTCGGCCTCGACCCGGTCCTGCGCCGCGACCTGTGGGCCCTCTTCCACGACATCGCGACCGGCCGCGGCGCCACCCTCCTCGTCTCCTCCCACGTCATGGACGAAGCCGAGCGCTGCCACCGCCTCCTCCTCATGCGCGAGGGCGAACTCCTGGCTGGGGGCACCTCCCGGCCGGAGGCCGGCGGAGACACACCCGACGCCCTGCGCACCCGCACCGGCGCGGAAACGGTCGAAGAGGCCTTCCTCCACCTGGTCGACGAGGCGAAAGCGGCAGCCCGCGCGAAGGAGACGACCCGATGACCACCACCGCCATCCGGCCGACCACCCCACCGAGGGCCCTGAGCGCCTCCCGCACCACCGCCACCGCAGCCCGGGTCCTGCGCCAGCTCACCCACGACCCCCGCACCATCGCGCTGCTGATCCTGATCCCCTGCGTGATGCTGTTCCTGCTCCGCTACGTCTTCGACGGCAGCCCGCGCACCTTCGACAGCATCGGCGCGTCCCTCCTCGGGATCTTCCCGCTGATCACGATGTTCCTGGTGACGTCCATCGCCACCCTGCGCGAACGCACCTCCGGCACCCTCGAACGCCTCCTCGCCATGCCCCTCGGCAAGGGCGACCTCATCGCCGGCTACGCCCTCGCCTTCGGCACCCTCGCGATCATCCAGTCCGCCCTGGCCACCGGCCTCGCGCTCTGGTTCCTCGGCCTCGACGTCACCGGCAGCCCCTGGCTCCTCCTCCTGGTGGCCCTCCTCGACGCCCTGCTCGGCACCGCCCTCGGCCTCTTCGTCTCGGCCTTCGCCGCCTCCGAATTCCAGGCGGTCCAGTTCATGCCGGCGGTGATCTTCCCCCAGCTCCTCCTGTGCGGCCTGTTCACCCCGCGCGACGACATGCACCCCGCCCTGGAGGCCATCTCGGACGTCCTCCCCATGTCCTACGCCGTCGACGGCATGAACGAGGTCCTGCACCACACGGACATGACGGCCACGTTCGTCCGTGACGTCCTCATCGTCGCGGGCTGCGCACTCCTCGTCCTGACCCTGGGCGCGGCGACCCTCAGGCGCCGGACGTCCTAGCCCCTTCTGATGGATCTCCGCGGCGTCGCGACGCCCGGCACGCACTCTCGCCGCACCGCGCGAAGGCCCAGGTCTCCTCCCCCACTCTCGGCTTCGCACGAGCGGGGCCCCCATCGAGGGCTTCCACGCGGCACGCCGAGAGCACGCACCGAACGCCGCTCCTTCTCCCGCGGAGATCCATCAGAAGGGGCCTGGCCACCCCGGTGCGACATCCCGCCCAGCGGACACCCGAGCCGTCCCGCACTCCCCGGTGCGAGGATGGACCCCGGACGACGCACCCTTCGGAGGCATCCCGCGCCATGACCCAGAAAGTCGCAGTCCTCGGCACCGGCAAGATCGGCGAAGCCCTGCTCAGCGGAATGATCCGCGCCGGCTGGACCCCGTCCGACCTCCTGGTCACCGCCCGCCGCCAGGACCGAGCCGAAGAGCTCCGCACCCGCTACGGCGTCACCCCGGTCACCAACCCCGAAGCCGCCAAGACCGCCGACACCCTGATCCTCACGGTCAAACCGCAGGACATGGGCACCCTCCTCGACGAGCTCGCCCCCCACGTCCCCGCCGACCGCCTGGTCATCAGCGGCGCCGCCGGCATCCCCACGGCCTACTTCGAGGAACGCCTCGCCCCGGGCACCCCGGTCGTCCGCGTCATGACGAACACCCCGGCCCTGGTCGACGAGGCGATGTCCGTCATCTCCGCCGGCACCCACGCCACCTCCGACCACCTCGCCCACACCGAGGAGATCTTCGGCGCCGTCGGCAAGACGCTCCGCGTCCCCGAGTCCCAGCAGGACGCCTGCACCGCCCTCTCCGGCTCCGGCCCGGCCTACTTCTTCTACCTGGTCGAAGCCATGACCGACGCCGGCATCCTCCTCGGCCTGCCCCGCGACAAGGCCCACGACCTCATCGTCCAGTCCGCCATCGGCGCCGCGACGATGCTCCGCGACAGCGGCGAACACCCGGTCAAGCTCCGCGAGAACGTCACGTCCCCCGCCGGCACGACGATCAACGCCATCCGCGAACTGGAGAACCACGGCGTACGGGCCGCCCTCATCGCCGCCCTCGAAGCCGCCCGCGACCGCAGCCGCGCCCTGGCCTCCGGCAACAACAGCTGACCACCGGGGGCGGGCACGTCACCCGCCCCCGCAGCCACGTCACATCCCGGCCCCGGCCGGTTCCTTCTCCGCCACGGCCGGCAGCAAGCCGATCGCCCGATACGCGGCATCCACCGTCGGCCGGGCCATCCCCCGAGCCCGCTCGGCCCCGTCCCGCAGCACCCCCTCCACATACGCGGGATCCGCACACAACTCCTTGTGCCTCTCCCACAAGGGCCGGAGCACCTCGACCACGGCCTCCGCGGTGTCCTTCTTCACGTCCCCGTACGACGTGTACGCACCACTCAACAGCTCGGGCTCCCCACCCGTGCACGCGGCGAGGATCTCCAGCAGATTGGCGAGCCCCGGCCGGGCCTCGGGGTCGTACACGACCTCCCGCCCACTGTCGGTCACGGCCCGCATGATCTTCTTGCGCACCACGTCCGGCTCGTCCAGCAGATAGACGATCCCCGGCCCGACGTCGTCGCTCTTGCCCATCTTCGACGCCGGATCCTGCAGATTCATCACCCGAGCCGCGACCCCCGGCCGCGTCGCCCGGGGCACCACGAACGTGTGCCCGTACCGCTGGTTGAACCGCACGGCGAGATCCCGCGCCAGCTCCACATGCTGCCGCTGATCGTCCCCGACCGGCACCTCGCCGGCCCCGTACGCCAGGATGTCCGCAGCCATCAGCACCGGATACGTCAGCAGCGACAGCCGCACACTCCCACCCCGCCGCTGCTCCCGCGCGGCCTTCTCCTTGTACTGGATCATCCGCCGCATCTCACCGTCGGTGGCCACGCACTCCAGTACGTACGACAGCCGGGCGTGCTCGTCCACGTGGCTCTGCACGAACACCGTGCAGAGCTCCGGATCCAGCCCGGCCGCCAGCAGCAGCGTCGCCGACTGCCGGCTCAGTCTGCGCACCCGGGCGGGATCGTGGTCGACGGTCAGGGCATGCAGGTCCACGACGCAGAACAGGGCGTCGGCCTCGTGCTGGTCGACCGCGGCCCACCGCCGCATGGCTCCCAGGTAGTTCCCCAGCGTCAGATGCCCCGTCGGCTTGACCCCGCTGAAGACCCGTGTCATCTCTCCTCCATCTCCTGGTCGGGACCGCCGCTCCCGGCGGCCGCCCCTCCGTGGTGCCGGGAGGAGAAACGAAAACGGCCGCCGAAGCGGCGGCCGTTGAGTGCATACGTGAGAACGGCCGCCGTCAGGCGGCCCACCACAGTCGGGTGCACGTACGCGTCGTCATGCGGCTCAGAGTACGCCGCCGGAGTGCGGCCCGCCCCCGAGTTGACACGCCCTACCCCCATACGTAGTGTTCTCCGAGTTGCCCGACGTGAGCGCCGACTCCGGTCGGTCCCCGGGCAGCCAATCCGCAGGTACTCACCACTATTCGACGTGCAGTGCATCTGTCGTCGCTTCATTGGTATGTGTATTTACGGAATGAGGAATCCCCGTTCGAATGGACGAGGCGCCCGATTGGCTCGGGAGCCGGGGAATCCGCTAAAGTCTCACTCGTCGGAACGGCCCAACAGCCGCAAAGACAACCCCCGCTGACCGGGGATCAGGCCCGAAAGGATCTGATAGAGTCGGAACCGCCGGAAAGGGAAACGCGGAAGCGGGAACCTGGAAAGCACCGAGGAAATCGGATCGGAAAGATCTGATAGAGTCGGAAACGCAAGACCGAAGGGAAGCGCCCGGAGGAAAGCCCGAGAGGGTGAGTACAAAGGAAGCGACCGTTCCTTGAGAACTCAACAGCGTGCCAAAAGTCAACGCCAGATATGTTGATACCCCGTCTCCGGCCATAACGGCTGGGGCGAGGTTCCTTTGAAGAAATCACAGCGAGGACGCTGTGAACGGTCGGGCCTATTCCGCCTGACTGTTCCGCTCTCGTGGTGTTCATCCCGATTACGGGAAAACATTCACGGAGAGTTTGATCCTGGCTCAGGACGAACGCTGGCGGCGTGCTTAACACATGCAAGTCGAACGATGAACCACTTCGGTGGGGATTAGTGGCGAACGGGTGAGTAACACGTGGGCAATCTGCCCTTCACTCTGGGACAAGCCCTGGAAACGGGGTCTAATACCGGATAACACTTCCATCCTCCTGGGTGGAGGTTAAAAGCTCCGGCGGTGAAGGATGAGCCCGCGGCCTATCAGCTTGTTGGTGAGGTAATGGCTCACCAAGGCGACGACGGGTAGCCGGCCTGAGAGGGCGACCGGCCACACTGGGACTGAGACACGGCCCAGACTCCTACGGGAGGCAGCAGTGGGGAATATTGCACAATGGGCGAAAGCCTGATGCAGCGACGCCGCGTGAGGGATGACGGCCTTCGGGTTGTAAACCTCTTTCAGCAGGGAAGAAGCGAAAGTGACGGTACCTGCAGAAGAAGCGCCGGCTAACTACGTGCCAGCAGCCGCGGTAATACGTAGGGCGCGAGCGTTGTCCGGAATTATTGGGCGTAAAGAGCTCGTAGGCGGCTTGTCACGTCGGGTGTGAAAGCCCGGGGCTTAACCCCGGGTCTGCATTCGATACGGGCTAGCTAGAGTGTGGTAGGGGAGATCGGAATTCCTGGTGTAGCGGTGAAATGCGCAGATATCAGGAGGAACACCGGTGGCGAAGGCGGATCTCTGGGCCATTACTGACGCTGAGGAGCGAAAGCGTGGGGAGCGAACAGGATTAGATACCCTGGTAGTCCACGCCGTAAACGGTGGGAACTAGGTGTTGGCGACATTCCACGTCGTCGGTGCCGCAGCTAACGCATTAAGTTCCCCGCCTGGGGAGTACGGCCGCAAGGCTAAAACTCAAAGGAATTGACGGGGGCCCGCACAAGCAGCGGAGCATGTGGCTTAATTCGACGCAACGCGAAGAACCTTACCAAGGCTTGACATACACCGGAAAGCATTAGAGATAGTGCCCCCCTTGTGGTCGGTGTACAGGTGGTGCATGGCTGTCGTCAGCTCGTGTCGTGAGATGTTGGGTTAAGTCCCGCAACGAGCGCAACCCTTGTTCTGTGTTGCCAGCATGCCCTTCGGGGTGATGGGGACTCACAGGAGACCGCCGGGGTCAACTCGGAGGAAGGTGGGGACGACGTCAAGTCATCATGCCCCTTATGTCTTGGGCTGCACACGTGCTACAATGGCCGGTACAATGAGCTGCGATACCGCGAGGTGGAGCGAATCTCAAAAAGCCGGTCTCAGTTCGGATTGGGGTCTGCAACTCGACCCCATGAAGTCGGAGTTGCTAGTAATCGCAGATCAGCATTGCTGCGGTGAATACGTTCCCGGGCCTTGTACACACCGCCCGTCACGTCACGAAAGTCGGTAACACCCGAAGCCGGTGGCCCAACCCCTTGTGGGAGGGAGCTGTCGAAGGTGGGACTGGCGATTGGGACGAAGTCGTAACAAGGTAGCCGTACCGGAAGGTGCGGCTGGATCACCTCCTTTCTAAGGAGCACTTCTTACCGATCCCTTCGGGGTGAGGTCAGAGGCCAGTACATCGGCGAATGTCTGATGCTGGTTGCTCATGGGTGGAACGTTGACTATTCGGCACGGTCCAGGATGGACCAGGCGCTAGTACTGCTCTTCGGGGTGTGGAACGCTGATCTGGTCAGCTGATCGTGTCGGGCACGCTGTTGGGTGTCTGAGGGAATGAACTTCCTCAGTCGCCGGCCCCGGTAAAGCATCGCGCAAGTGGTGTGTGACGGGTGGCTGGTCGTTGTTTGAGAACTGCACAGTGGACGCGAGCATCTGTGGCCAAGTTTTTAAGGGCGCACGGTGGATGCCTTGGCACCAGGAACCGATGAAGGACGTGGGAGGCCACGATAGTCCCCGGGGAGTCGTCAACCAGGCTTTGATCCGGGGGTTTCCGAATGGGGAAACCCGGCAGTCGTCATGGGCTGTCACCCGCTGCTGAACACATAGGCAGTGTGGAGGGAACGCGGGGAAGTGAAACATCTCAGTACCCGCAGGAAGAGAAAACAACCGTGATTCCGGGAGTAGTGGCGAGCGAAACCGGATGAGGCTAAACCGTCTACGTGTGAGACCCGGCAGGGGTTGCGTATGCGGGGTTGTGGGATCTCTCTTCTGTTGTCTGCCGGCAACAGGACGAGTCAGAAACCGTTGATGTAGGCGAAGGACATGCGAAAGGTCCGGCGTAGAGGGTAAGACCCCCGTAGTCGAAACATCAGCGGCTCGTTTGAGAGACACCCAAGTAGCACGGGGCCCGAGAAATCCCGTGTGAATCTGGCGGGACCACCCGCTAAGCCTAAATATTCCCTGGTGACCGATAGCGGATAGTACCGTGAGGGAATGGTGAAAAGTACCGCGGGAGCGGAGTGAAATAGTACCTGAAACCGTGTGCCTACAAGCCGTGGGAGCGTCGGAACAAGGCTTGCCTTGTTCTCGTGACTGCGTGCCTTTTGAAGAATGAGCCTGCGAGTTTGCGGTGTGTTGCGAGGTTAACCCGTGTGGGGAAGCCGTAGCGAAAGCGAGTCCGAATAGGGCGTTTCAGTAGCACGCTCAAGACCCGAAGCGGAGTGATCTAGCCATGGGCAGGTTGAAGCGGAGGTAAGACTTCGTGGAGGACCGAACCCACCAGGGTTGAAAACCTGGGGGATGACCTGTGGTTAGGGGTGAAAGGCCAATCAAACTCCGTGATAGCTGGTTCTCCCCGAAATGCATTTAGGTGCAGCGTCGTGTGTTTCTTGCCGGAGGTAGAGCACTGGATAGGCGATGGGCCCTACCGGGTTACTGACCTTAGCCAAACTCCGAATGCCGGTAAGTGAGAGCGCGGCAGTGAGACTGTGGGGGATAAGCTCCATGGTCGAGAGGGAAACAGCCCAGAGCATCGACTAAGGCCCCTAAGCGTACGCTAAGTGGGAAAGGATGTGGAGTCGCAGAGACAACCAGGAGGTTGGCTTAGAAGCAGCCACCCTTGAAAGAGTGCGTAATAGCTCACTGGTCTAGTGATTCCGCGCCGACAATGTAGCGGGGCTCAAGCGTACCGCCGAAGTCGTGTCATTGCGATATATACCCCCAACGGGGATCGTGATGGGTAGGGGAGCGTCGTGTGCCGGGTGAAGCAGCACCGGAAGGTAGTTGTGGACGGTTCACGAGTGAGAATGCAGGCATGAGTAGCGATACACACGTGAGAAACGTGTGCGCCGATTGACTAAGGGTTCCTGGGTCAAGCTGATCTGCCCAGGGTAAGTCGGGACCTAAGGCGAGGCCGACAGGCGTAGTCGATGGATAACCGGTTGATATTCCGGTACCCGCTGTGAAGCGTCAAACATCGAGCATCGTGATGCTAAGGCCGTGAAGCCGTTCCGGACCCTTCGGGGAAAGGAAAGTGGTGGAGCCGCTGAACCAAGCGGTTAGTAGGTGAGTGATGGGGTGACGCAGGAAGGTAGTCCATCCCGGGCGGTGGTTGTCCCGGGGTAAGGGTGTAGGCCGTGATCCAGGTAAATCCGGATCACATGAGGCTGAGACCTGATGCCGAGCCGATTGTGGTGAAGTGGATGATCCTATGCTGTCGAGAAAAGCCTCTAGCGAGTTTCATGGCGGCCCGTACCCTAAACCGACTCAGGTGGTCAGGTAGAGAATACCGAGGCGTTCGGGTGAACTATGGTTAAGGAACTCGGCAAAATGCCCCCGTAACTTCGGGAGAAGGGGGGCCACGTCTGGTGATCCGTTTTACACGGTGAGCTGGGGGTGGCCGCAGAGACCAGCGAGAAGCGACTGTTTACTAAAAACACAGGTCCGTGCGAAGCCGTAAGGCGATGTATACGGACTGACGCCTGCCCGGTGCTGGAACGTTAAGGGGACCGGTTAGCTCAGATTCGTCTGGGCGAAGCTGAGAACTTAAGCGCCAGTAAACGGCGGTGGTAACTATAACCATCCTAAGGTAGCGAAATTCCTTGTCGGGTAAGTTCCGACCTGCACGAATGGCGTAACGACTTCTCGACTGTCTCAACCATAGGCCCGGTGAAATTGCACTACGAGTAAAGATGCTCGTTTCGCGCAGCAGGACGGAAAGACCCCGGGACCTTTACTACAGTTTGATATTGGTGTTCGGTTCGGCTTGTGTAGGATAGCTGGGAGACTGTGAACTCTGGACGCCAGTTCAGGGGGAGTCGTCGTTGAAATACCAGTCTGGTCGTGCTGGATGTCTAACCTGGGTCCGTGATCCGGATCAGGGACAGTGTCTGATGGGTAGTTTAACTGGGGCGGTTGCCTCCTAAAGAGTAACGGAGGCGCCCAAAGGTTCCCTCAGCCTGGTTGGCAATCAGGTGTTGAGTGTAAGTGCACAAGGGAGCTTGACTGTGAGACCGACGGGTCGAGCAGGGACGAAAGTCGGGACTAGTGATCCGGCGGTGGCTTGTGGAAGCGCCGTCGCTCAACGGATAAAAGGTACCCCGGGGATAACAGGCTGATCTTCCCCAAGAGTCCATATCGACGGGATGGTTTGGCACCTCGATGTCGGCTCGTCGCATCCTGGGGCTGGAGTCGGTCCCAAGGGTTGGGCTGTTCGCCCATTAAAGCGGTACGCGAGCTGGGTTTAGAACGTCGTGAGACAGTTCGGTCCCTATCCGCTGTGCGCGTAGGAATATTGAGAAGGGCTGTCCCTAGTACGAGAGGACCGGGACGGACGAACCTCTGGTGTGCCAGTTGTCCTGCCAAGGGCATGGCTGGTTGGCTACGTTCGGGAGGGATAACCGCTGAAAGCATCTAAGCGGGAAGCCTGCTTCGAGATGAGTATTCCCACCTCCTTGAGAGGGTAAGGCTCCCAGTAGACGACTGGGTTGATAGGCCGGATATGGAAGCACGGTAACGTGTGGAGTTGACCGGTACTAATAGGCCGAGGGCTTGTCCTCAGTTGCTCGCGTCCACTGTGTTGGTTCTGAAACCACGAACAGCCCCATGCCATGGTCACGGTATGGTGTGGCATGGTTCGACAGTTTCATAGTGTTTCGGTGGTTATAGCGTAGGGGAAACGCCCGGTTACATTCCGAACCCGGAAGCTAAGCCTTACAGCGCCGATGGTACTGCAGGGGGGACCCTGTGGGAGAGTAGGACGCCGCCGAACAATTCTTAGGGAAACCCCCGCATCTTCGGATGCGGGGGTTTTCTGCGTTTAGGCTCAAAGCCATGCGCTATGACCTCGTGATCTTCGACAACGACGGTGTGCTCGTCGACAGTGAGCCCATCTCCAACCGGCTGCTCGCGGCGTACCTCACCGAACTGGGGCACCCCACCTCGTACGAGGAGTCCATTCGGGACTACATGGGATCGGCGATGCACCGGATCCATGAGCTCGTCCTCCAGCGGACGGGGCAGCGGTTGCCGGAGAGCTTCGACGACGTCTTCCACGCGCGGGTGTTCGCGGCGTTCGAGCAGGAACTGGTGGCCGTGGCCGGGGCGCCCGGAGTCCTGGAGAAGCTGGCCGCGGACGGTGTGCCGTACTGCGTGGCGTCCTCCGGGAGCCATGAGCGGATTCGGGTGGGGCATCGGACGACCGGGCTCGACCGGTGGTTCGACCAGGGGCGGATCTTCAGTTCACAGGACGTCGGGCGGGGTAAGCCGGCCCCCGACCTCTTCCTGTACGCCGCCGAGCGGATGGGGGTCTCGCCGGAGCGGTGCGTCGTCGTCGAGGACAGTCCGCTGGGTGTCCAGGCGGCCGTCGCGGCGGGGATGGACGTCTACGGGTTCACCGCCATGACGCCGGCGGAGAAGCTCACCGGGGCGACCGGGCTCTTCTCCGATATGGGGGAGCTGGCCGACCTGCTGGTGTGAGCCGCTCCCGAAGGCCGGCCGAAGCTGAATCACATTCATCTTCGGCTGGATCTACCCACGGGTAAGCAGGGGCCCTACGCTCGCCGCCATGACTCATGTGCTGCGGCGCGGCAGGGGCTCGCTGGCGTTCAGCTTCCTGGTGCAGGGTGTCGCCTTCGCTCTGCTCGTGACGAGGATCCCGGCCATCCAGGACCGGTATGGGGTCTCCGACGCGCTGCTGCCGGCGTTTCTGGCCGCCGTGCCGATCCTCGCCGGGGTCGGGAGCGTGACCACCGAGCGGCTGGTGAAGCGGGTGCGGCCGAGCCGGCTGCTGCGGTGGTCCCAGCCCGTGGTGCTGCTGGCGCTGCTCGGGGTCGGGGCCGGGGAGCGGATGGTGGAGCTCGGGGTCGCGCTGGCGGCGTTCGGGCTCGCCGTCGGGGTGCTGGACGCGTCGATGAACATGCTCGGGGTGAGCCTGCAGCGGTCGTACGGGCGCAGCATCATGCTCAGTTTCCACGCGGCCTACAGCCTGGGCGGGATCGTCGGGGCCTCGTTGGCGTGGGTGGGTGCGCACTGGCATCTGGCGTTGTGGGTGTCGTATCTGCCGGTCGTGCTGGTGCTGTTGCCGGCTGTGCTGGTGGGGAGCCGGTGGTACGTCGACGACCGGGATGCGGGACCCGTGGCGGAGGAGAAGGGCGGGGAGGGCCAGGCGGTCGCCTTCAAGTGGCTGTTGCCGCTGTGTCTGGTGATGACGGTCGCGTACATCGGGGACTCGACCGTCTCCAACTGGAGTGCGAAGTACCTTCAGGACGTGCTCGGGAGTTCGGAGCAGATGGCGACGGTGCCGTACAACGTGTACATGGTCACGACGCTGCTGGGTCGGGCGCTCGGGGACCTCGGGGTGCGGCGGTTCGGGGCGGTCGCGGTGGTGCGGGGCGGGGCGCTGGTGGCGGCGGGCGGGTTCGCCGTGGTGGCGGCGGCCCCGGGGGCGTGGGTCGGGATGCTGGGGTTCACGCTGCTGGGGCTGGGACTGTGCGTGCTGGTGCCGCAGACCTTCGCGGCGGCCGGACGGCTGTTCCCGGGGGCCTCGGACGCGGCCGTCGCTCGGCTGAATGTCTTCAACTATGTGGGGTTTTTGATCGGTTCGCCGCTGGTCGGGGCGCTCGGGGACCTGTGGAGTTATCGCGGGGCCATGCTGGTGCCGATGGTGTTGGTGCTGGTGACGCTGGTGTACGCCCGGTCGTTCGCGCCTCAACCGGACCGATACGGTGGCGGGCATGAGCGGCCGCGCACAGCTGATGTGGGACGAGGCAGTAACGGGCTATGACTTCGGTCCGGGGCATCCGATGGACCCCGTCCGGCTCGCCCTGACCCGGAAACTGGTCGACGCCTTCGGGCTGGACCGTGAGGTGGACGTCGTCGCCGCCAAGGCGGCCGGGGAGTCGACGCTGCGGCTCGTCCACCGGCAGGACTAC
Organism: Streptomyces qaidamensis; assembly: GCF_001611795.1. Classification (NCBI taxonomy): domain Bacteria; kingdom Bacillati; phylum Actinomycetota; class Actinomycetes; order Kitasatosporales; family Streptomycetaceae; genus Streptomyces; species Streptomyces qaidamensis. Next base: position 5,180,779 of record NZ_CP015098.1, read on the forward strand.
ATCGAGGCGGTGAAGGCCGCGTCGGCGGATCCGGCGGCGGCGGACCAGTCGTACGGGCTGGGGACGACGGACGATCCGGCGTTCGCCGGGATGCACGAGGTGTCGTCGCTGATCGCCGGGCAGTCGGTCGGGGCGGCGGAGGCGGTGTGGCGCGGTGAGGCGCTGCACGCGGTGAACTTCGCGGGCGGGCTGCACCACGCGATGCCGGGCGGTGCGTCCGGGTTCTGCATCTACAACGACGCGTCGCTGGCGATCGCGCGGCTGCTGGAGCTCGGCGCGGAGCGGGTCGCGTACATCGACGTCGACGTGCATCACGGGGACGGGGTGCAGGCGGCGTTCTGGGAGGACCCGCGGGTGCTGACGATCTCGCTGCACGAGCATCCCCGGACGCTGTTCCCGCAGACCGGGTGGCCGGAGGAGACCGGGGCGGACAGCGCGGAGGGCTCGGCGGTGAACGTGGCGCTGCCGGCCGGGACGGGGGACGCGGGGTGGCTGCGGGCGTTCCACGCGGTCGTGCCGGAGCTGATCGCGGACTTCCGGCCGCAGGTGCTGGTGACGCAGCACGGGGCCGATACGCACTTCGAGGATCCGCTGGCGCACCTGGCGGTGTCGCTGGACGCGCAGCGGGCGGTGCAGGTGGCCTGTCACGACCTGGCGCACGAGCACGCCGGCGGGCGGTGGGTGGCCCTGGGCGGGGGCGGCTACGCGGTGGTCGATGTCGTGCCGCGCTCGTGGACGCATCTGGTCGCGATCGCGGCGGGCCGGGCCGTGGAGCCCGAGGCGATGATCCCCGAGGGCTGGCGGCAGGAAGTGTTCGCGAGGACGCGGCAGTTGGCTCCGGCGCGGATGACGGACGGGCGCTGGCCGGTGGAGTGGTCCGGCTGGGAGGCGGGGTACGACCCGGCGGACCGGCTGGACCAGGCGGTGCTGGCGGCCCGGCGGGCGGTGTTCCCGCTGCGGGGGCTGCTGGCGTGAGGGGGGGCGGCGGGTGTGGGCGGGCGGTGCGGTGTTCGTGGTGCGGCGGGCGGTGTTCCCGCTGCGGGGGCGGCTGGCGTGAGGGGGTGTCGGCGGGTGTGGGCGGGCGGTGCGGTGTTCGTGGTGCGGCGGGCGGTGTTCCCGCTGCGAGGGCTGCCGGCGTGAGGGAGTGACGCCGGGTGTAGGCCGAGCGTGCGGTGTTCGCGGGTTCTGGGGACAGGGGGAGTTCCGGTCACGCACGATCTCCGTGTGCTGACCACCGAAGCCCTGCGTGCGCACCTGGTGGGCGCGCGGCTCGCCGGGACCGTGGCGACCTCGCGGGAGGAGAGCCTGCGCCGTTACCGGCTCTTCGCCGCCCGGGACCCCCGGGTGCTGCTCGGTATCGATCCCGAAGGTGCCTGGGGGCAGCGGGAGTTGATCGAGCTGATGGCGGACAGGTGTGGGGTTTCGGCCGATTCCCGGCGGGTTTCCGGCCAGGACGTGATCGATCCGGAGCGGACCCTGGCGGCTCTGGACGCCTTCGCGGAACACCTCGCCGAGGCCGCCCGGCGCAAGGCTCCCGTGCTCCTCGGCACCGGGCACCCGCACCGGCTGCTCGGTTTCTACGGCGCTCTGGCAGACGCGCTGTCGGCGGCGGGATGTGACGTTCTCACCCCCGCGCAGGGTCGCCGTGTCGACATAACGACCCGGTTCGGCCTACGCACGTACAACCTCGACTACGTACGAGGAGTCGCGCTGGTGCGGACCCCCCGCGCGGAACGCCCCGGTTGTGAGCCCGGCGCACATACGCACTCACCTCTCCCGGTTCGTACCGTACTGGCCGCTTGCGCGGAGGCCGGCGGGCCCCTTCCCGAGCTGGTGATCGGAGACCACGGGTGGGTCTGCGGGGCAGGTCAGCTGGGGTTCGAGGCCATCGGGCCGGCCGATACGGACGACCCGGCGCTGTTCGTGGGGGAGGCCGAGGGGTCCGTGTCCGTCGCTGTTCCACTTGATGACGGCGTGCGGTCCGATTACTACCTGCCGCTTACCCGCTACGTACTCAATCGGGCGTGTCTGTCACAGTAGGCCGCCGATGGGTGCACCTCTTCCCCACTCGCATCACTGGCCCCTACATTGGGGAGTGAGCACGCAGCGACGAAGAGTCACCGGAAGGGGAAGCCGGTGGCCGTCGAGTGCGGAAGGTTCAGGTGTGTCATGGCTGCAGCTGGCGAGAGGCCTCTGAACGAGGTTCAGTTCCTTACCGTGGCGGAAGTCGCCTCGGTGATGCGAGTGTCGAAGATGACCGTGTACCGGTTGGTGCACAGCGGTCATCTGCCCGCGATCCGTGTGGGGCGGTCCTTCCGCGTCCCGGAGCAAGCGGTTCACGAGTACCTCCGCGAGAGTTATGTGGGGGTGGAAACCGCCTGACGGCAGGGTCGGGGCGATCCTCACAGGGCACTTCGGATCTCCCCGGCCTCCTCGATTACGACCTCAGCGCTCGGACGGGTAGGCTGGCCCCTCGTAGGTCGTATGGGCCCATGGCGCCCAAACACCGAGTGATGAGAAGTGAGCGAGGGTAGTCGTGGGCTCTGTTATCAAGAAGCGGCGCAAGCGGATGGCGAAGAAGAAGCACCGCAAGCTGCTCAAGCGCACGCGCGTTCAGCGTCGCAACAAGAAGTAAGTTCGCGACGCGGACGCCGCGAGAGCGTTGCTGTGGCCCCCCACCACCGGTGGGGGGCCACACGCATATCCGTTCCGGTCGTCCGGCGGTTCCGGTCACTTCGCGCATCGGGCGGTCATCACAGCGCGACAGCAACCCGCTAAGTTGGCCCCACGGGGGAACGCGGCGGGGGCGAGAGGTTCGGAAGGAAGGCGCTGATCTTGGGCAAGGTCGTGCTCGTGACCGGAGTGGCCCGCCAGCTGGGGGGCCGGTTCGTCAGGCGGATCCAGCGGGACCCCGAGGTGGAACGGGTCGTCGCCGTGGACGCGGTGCCCCCCGAGCACCATCTGGGCGGTGCCGACTTCATCCAGGCCGACATCCGGCAGCCCGGGATCGCGCGGGTGCTCGCCGAGACGGGCGCCGACACGATCGTCCACCTGGACGTGACGGGCACGCCGCTGGGCAGCGGCAACCGGGCCTCCCTGAAGGAGACCAACGTCATCGGCACCATGCAGCTGCTCGGTGCCTGCCAGAAGTCCCCGTCCGTGCAGCGGCTGGTCGTGAAGTCCAGTACGAACGTCTACGGCTCCGCGCCCCGCGATCCGGCCGTGTTCACCGAGACGACCCCGCCCAAGTCCCTGCCCAGCGGCGGCTTCGCCAAGGACACCGTCGAGGTCGAGGGATACGTCCGCGGCTTCGCACGCCGGCGGCCCGACGTGGCCGTGTGCGTGCTGCGGTTCGCCAACATCCTGGGCCCGACCGCGGACACCCCGCTCGTCTCGTACTTCGCGCTGCCGGTCCTGCCGACCGTGTTCGGCTACGACCCGCGGCTGCAGTTCGTGCACGAGGACGATGTGATCGAAGTGCTGCGGATCGGCTCGCACGAACCCCGCCGCGGCACGCTCAACAGCGGCACCTTCAACATCGCCGGCGACGGTGTGCTGCTGCTCTCCCAGTGCTCCCGGCGCCTCGGGCGCCCCACCGTGCCCCTGCTGCTCCCGGCGGTCACCTGGGCGGGCTCGCTGGTGCGTACCCTGGGGATGACGGACTTCTCGCCCGAGCAGATCCGGCTGCTCACGCACGGCCGGGTGGTGGCCACGGGCCAGATGCGCGAGACGCTGGGATTCCAGCCCAAGTACACGACCGCGGAGACGTTCGCGGACTTCGCCCGCAGCCAGGGCCCCGGACTCCTTCCGCCGGAGGCCCTTGCCGGGGCCGTCGACCGGATCGCCGACCTGCCCCTCGCGGGCGGCGGACACCTCCCGACGCAGAGCGCCAACTGAGGAGCGCATCAACGATGGCGGACGCCAAGGTCATTCCGTTCGACGACGACCGGTCCCGGGGGAGCGCCGTGCAGCGTCCCCAGCGGCGCCGGAGCGCCGGGAACCGTCGCCCGGGCGCGGAGTCCGTGCCGGTACGTGAGGTGCAGCCCCTGCCCACCAGGGCTGTTCCGCAGGATGATGTTCCTGTGACTTCTGAGGAACAGCCGCCGGAGCCTTCCCGGGAGGGCGCGGGCGGTCTCGAACGGCGGATCGCGGGCGGCCTGGCCTTCCTGCGCCGCCGCCTCACCGGGGACTACGAGGTCGACGACTTCGGCTACGACGAGGAACTCACCGACCAGGTCCTGATGTCCCTGCTGCGCCCGCTGTACGAGACGTACTTCCGGGTCGAGGTGAAGGGCGTGGAGAACATCCCGTCCGAGGGCGGGGCCCTGATCGTCGCCAATCACTCCGGCACCCTGCCGATGGACGGCCTGATGATGCAGGTCGCGGTGCACGACAACCATCCGGCGGGCCGACATCTGCGCCTGCTCGCCGCTGATCTGGTGTTCATGCTGCCGGTGGTCAACGAGCTGGCCCGCAAGCTCGGTCACACCCTGGCGTGCGCCGAGGACGCGTCCCGGCTGCTGGAGCAGGGCGAACTGGTCGGGGTGATGCCGGAGGGCTTCAAGGGCCTCGGCAAGCCCTTCGCGGACCGGTACAAGCTGCAGCGCTTCGGCCGTGGCGGTTTCGTCTCGACGGCTCTGCGCGCGGGGACGCCGATCATCCCCTGCTCGATCGTCGGGGCCGAGGAGATCTACCCGATGATCGGCAACGCCAAGACGGTTGCCCGGCTGCTCGGTTTCCCGTACTTCCCGATCACGCCGACGTTCCCGTGGCTCGGGCCGCTCGGGGCGATTCCGCTGCCGACCAAGTGGACGATCCAGTTCGGCGAGCCCATCCCGACGGACGGCTACCCGCCGGAGGCGGCCGAGGACCCGATGCTGATGTTCAACCTGACCGACCAGGTCAGGGAGCAGATCCAGCACACGCTGTACAAGCTGCTGGTGCAGCGGCGGTCGGTGTTCTTCTGATCCTGCCGACGTACGACGGTGGGGGCGCCCCTTGCTGAAGGGGCGCCCCCACCGTCGCCATCTGGTCCGCTAGTCCGCGTCCTCGCTGTCGATGCCCAGGCCGGGCAGCAGTCCCGGCAGGAGCGGCGGGAGCGTCACGTCCGGCTCGGGGACGGGTGTGTCGCCCTCCGCCGACGGGGAGGTGCTCGCCTCGCTGTCCTTGTCCTTCGGCGGGTCGAGCAGGCCGCCGGTGTTGCCGCCGAGCAGGCCGTCGCCGGCGCTGCCGGAGCCGGCCGAGCGGCTGGGGCTGCCGCCGCTGCCGGTGCTGCCCCCGTCGCTGTGCCGGCTGCCGCTGTCGCTGGGCCGGGCCGAGCGGTCGGTGCCGGAGGAGCCGCTGGGAGCCGATTCGGTGGCGCCCTGCCGCTTGCCGTCGCCGCCGCTGGTGGCCGGAGGTTCGGGCAGCAGGGACCGCAGCGGGGCGACGTCCTCCTCTATGGCGTCGAACACCGAGGACACCTGCTCGCTGACGTCCCCCAGCTGGACGGGCAGTCGCTCGCGCAGTTCGCCCCAGGCCTCGCGGTGGGAGCGGGAGAACGCGGACAGGGCCTGCATGGGGCCCAGGGAGTCCGGGTCGCGCTCGTACGCCTCGCTCAGCAGCCGGTGGCCCTCGGACGCGTCGTGCCGCATGCCGGACAGGGCGCGGCGGATCTCGCCGAGGGACTCGTGGTCCAACGGGCCGCTCCGGCCGCGCTCCATCAGGCGCCGGGCTTCGCTGAGCCGGGTGGAGGCGTGGTCGAGGTAGACCCGGCCGCGTTCGTCCGCCCCGTCGGCGAGGCCGAGCTTGACGTCCTCGATGCCGCGCTTGAGGCCGTAGAGCGAGTCGCCGGGCAGGGCGTCCGAGCTGGCGGCGGAGACTCCGCCGAAGGCGCTGGCGGCCACCCCGACGCTGAGTCCGCCCGCGGTGAGGCCCTTGGCGAGCCGGGAACGCGGCCGGAACTTCCTCAGCGAACCCGCGCGGTGCGCCCCGCGGCCCCGGGATCGCTGCTCGGGGACCGCGCTGTCCGTCGCCCCGCCGCCCACGGTGCCCTCCTGGAGCATGGCCTCGAAGGCGGCCACCAGCTGGGCCCGCTGAACGACCTTGACCTCCGGGTCGAGCTCCGGCTTGGGCAACGCGCCGAGACCCGAGGCGAGCGCCAGATGGCGGGCCTGCTCAGTCGGTCCCACGACTGCCGGGGCCGGTGCCGAACCTTCGGGCTGCTCGGCCGCCGTGCCCTGCTCGGACTGCTCCTCCAGGGCCTGGGCGAAGGCGTTCGCCCGCCGGTGCGCCGATACGTTCGCGATCACTGGCGGCACCTCCTCTCGTCATGACGGTCGACTCCCCAGGGGGTCCTGAGGGTTGCACACCCTGACCACGACCACACGATCGAGTGATCGGAGTCGGCCAGGGGGTGACCACAGGGAGCCTGCATCCCGCACAACGAGCGGCGTGGCACTTGGGTTACGGACCACGGCTGATCGGATGCCGAAGCCAACGGACGTTCACGGACCGTGAGTTGGGTGTCGCCGTCTGTGCGGGGCGGTCAGCGGGCGTCTTCCGGGAGGAGCCGGGCGAGGGTGCGGACGGCCCGGTACTGGAGGGTCTTGATGGCGCCCTCGTTCTTGCCCATGACGCGGGCGGTCTCGGCGACGGAGAGGCCCTGGAGGAAGCGGAGCGTCACGCACTCCTGCTGCTGGGGGTTGAGCCGCCGCACGGCGTCGAGCAGGGCGGCGTTGGAGAGGGACTCCAGGACGGAGTCCTCGGGGGAGCGCTCGACCTCGTTGGCGTCGAGCATCTCGCCGGTGGTCACCTCCAGCCGGAAACGGCTGGACTTGAAGTGGTCCGCGACGAGGTTGCGGGCGATGGTCACGAGCCAGGCGCCGAAGTCGCGGCCCTGCCAGGTGAAGGTGCCGATGCGGCGCAGGGCACGCAGAAAGGTCTCGCTGGTGAGGTCCTCGGCGGTCGCCTTTCCTCCGACCCGGTAGTAGATGTACCGGTAGACGGTGTCGCTGTACTGGTCGTAGAGGCGGCCGAAGGCATCGGACTCGCCGGCCTGGGCGCGCTCCACGAGGTCCATCATCCGGGCGCTGTCGCTGTCCGCCGCCGGGCGGCGGGCGGTGGCCGCCCCGGACGGGCGGCCTCGTCTGCCGACCGCGGCGCTGCCGTCGGCCAGTGCGTAGCACGGGCCGACGGGCGCGGCGGTGGCGAATGCGGGGCTGGCGTACGCGGTGGGGACGAAGCCGCGCAACAGGTTTTGGACCGTTGCGCGCAGCGTAGCCAGGCCCGAGGCGTCAACCCCGACGTGTGGGTACACGGGACTCCCAGAGGCAGAGCTTCCATCACGTGCAGTGCGGGACCTTTCACCCGTCGTAGCGACGGTGGGGTACCGGTTTGCGTCTGAGGAGAATAACGCTTCGTGCAGGCACTGCTACACCGAGTTGCTCAAATCATCGATTACGTCGCTTCCGTAACCGATTGACGCCGTATCAAGTGCCGGACCGTGAGCGATTGTTGATCGAAAAGGTTCGGATTGCGGCTGAGTCCAGGGCGTGTTGTGGCCGTGTGCAGCCAAGAGGACTGGACACGAGGTTGTGGGGGTACGCCAGTTGGATTTACGGCGATTGTCAGGCCGTAAACATCCGTGTCCCGGTTTGATCGGGTGGTCAGCGGCGGCGGCGGTGCAGGGCGATGGCGGCCGCCGTGCCGCCGGCGACCGCGCCGACGCCCGCCGCGGCGGGGATGCCGACCTTGGCCGCCTTGCGGCCGGTGCGGTAGTCGCGCAGGCGCCAGTCCAGCTCGCGGGCGTGCTTGCGCAGCTTGCTGTCCGGGTTGATGGCGTAGGGGTGGCCGACCAGCGAGAGCATCGGGATGTCGTTGTGCGAGTCGCTGTAGGCGGCGCAGCGGCCGAGGTCCAGGCCCTCGGCGGCGGCCAGGGCGCGGACCGCCTCGGCCTTCGCGGGGCCGTGCAGCGGTTCGCCGACGAGTTTGCCGGTGTAGACGCCGTCGACGGACTCGGCGACCGTACCCAGGGCGCCGGTCAGGCCGAGGCGGCGGGCGATGACCGTGGCGATCTCGACGGGGGCGGCCGTCACCAGCCAGACCTTCTGCCCCGCGTCCAGATGGGCCTGGGCGAGGGCGCGCGTACCGGGCCAGATGCGCTCGGCCATGTACTCGTCGTAGATCTCCTCGCCGATCGACTGCAGTTCGGCGACGCGGTGGCCCTGGACGATCGACAGGGCCGAGTCACGGGCCTCCTGCATGTGTTCGGGGTCCTCGACCCCGGCGAGGCGGAACCACGCCTGCTGCCAGGCGAACTTGGCGAGTTCGCGCGTCTCGAAGAACTTCCGCTTGTACAGGCCCCGCCCGAAGTGGAAGAGGGCGGCGCCCTGCATGACGGTGTTGTCCAGGTCGAAGAAGGCGGCGGCCTGGTCGTCGCCGTGCACCGGGAACTGCGGTTCCTCGGTCGTGCCGGCGGCTTCCTGCGTGGACTTGCGGGCTGCCTCCGCCGAGGCCTCGCCTGCCAAAACGCTCCGCGCCGTGGCGGAGCGCCTACGGGGAGTGAGCCATCCGAGAGCGGCCATGGCGTGAGCATAGCCATTCTGTTCGGGGGTTCCGGAGTCAGAAGGTTGGAAGCCTGTGAACTCTCGGCAAGCGTGTCGTTAAAGATGCCGCGCGGGACGGACGCGGCCGGCGCGCCCCCTGGCGCTTTCGCGAGGGTTCCGCTTGCCGCCGGGCGCGCGACAATGGCCGACATGAGTCCCCTCTTCCGTCGTACGCCCCCTCGGGACCGGCTCGTCACCCTGATCCGCAAGCCCGGCTGTCATCTGTGTGATGACGCACAGGTCGTTGTGGAGAAGGTGTGCGGTGATCTCGGAGTCCCCTGGGAGCAGAAGGACATCACCGAGGATCGGGAACTGCACGACCAGTACTGGGAGCAGATCCCCGTCGTGCTGGTGGACGGCAGGCAGCACACGTTCTGGCGCGTGGACGAGGGCCGCCTGCGCAAGGCGCTGACCGACTGATCCCGCCCGGTGAGCAACTGACCGATCAGTCCAAAGCGGCCGCCGTGTCGCTTAGGATCGATGGTGACTTGGTCTCGGGGGCGGGATTCGCTGAGGAGAGTGTGCGGTTTTGCCCCCGAAAGACAAGGAACGGTGGTGCGTATGCGCCGGTTCCCCGCGCGTGCGCCGGGGGCGCGTGACCCCGGTCACGTTGGCCGGGCAAATCGGACACCATCTTTGTGCACGCGTTCACAAAGACATAGCCTGCTTTCGACGGGGCGGTCATGTAGGGACGTATGACCGCCTACAGCCCCGCTCTACCCGCAGGAGCACCGTGGCAACTGGCCGAACTCACCGACCGGCGACCCGCAGCCGAGGGATTCCCGAGGCCACCGTCGCCCGGCTTCCGCTGTACCTCCGCGCTCTGACCGCGTTGTCGGAGCGCTCGGTTCCCACGGTCTCCTCCGAGGAGCTCGCGGCCGCGGCGGGGGTCAACTCCGCGAAGCTGCGCAAGGACTTCTCCTACCTCGGCTCCTACGGGACCAGGGGTGTCGGCTACGACGTCGAGTATCTCGTCTACCAGATCTCCCGCGAGCTGGGGCTCACCCAGGACTGGCCGGTCGTGATCGTCGGTATCGGTAACCTCGGCGCCGCCCTCGCCAACTACGGCGGTTTCGCCTCCCGCGGGTTCCGGGTCGCCGCGCTGATCGACGCCGACCCCGCCATGGCCGGCAAGCCCGTCGCCGGGATCCCGGTGCAGCACTCCGACGACCTGGAGAAGATCATCCAGGACAACGGCGTGTCGATCGGTGTCATCGCCACCCCCGCCGGTGCCGCCCAGGCGGTCTGCGACCGGCTCGTGGCCGCCGGTGTCACCTCCATCCTGAACTTCGCGCCGACCGTGCTGTCCGTTCCGGACGGCGTCGACGTGCGCAAGGTCGACCTCTCCATCGAGCTGCAGATCCTCGCCTTCCACGAGCAGCGCAAGGCCGGGGAGGAGGCCGCCGCCTCCGACGGGGGCGTCCCGGCCGCCGCCGCCCGCAGCGACTCCGCCGACCAGGGACCGGACGGGGACATGCCCGCCGTGATGCCGGCATGAGCCTCCTCGTCGTCGGACTGAGCCACCGCAGCGCCCCGGTCAGCGTCCTGGAACGGGCCGCGCTGAACGCGGACGAGCAGGTCAAGCTGCTCCAGGACACGGTCGCCGCCGAACCGGCCACCGAGGCCGCGGTGCTCGCCACCTGCAACCGCATCGAGCTCTACGCCGACGTGGACAAGTTCCACGCCGGTGTCGCCGAGCTGTCCACGCTGCTCGCCCAGCACAGCGGCGTCGGCCTGGAGGAGCTCACCCCTTATCTCTACGTGCACTACGAGGACCGGGCCGTTCACCACCTGTTCTCGGTGGCCTGCGGGCTGGACTCGATGGTCGTCGGCGAGGGGCAGATCCTCGGCCAGATCAAGGACTCCCTGGGCCGAGCCCAGGACCTGCACTCCGCCGGCCGCCTCCTGAACGACCTGTTCCAGCAGGCCCTCAGGGTCGGCAAGCGCGCCCACTCCGAGACCGGCATCGACCGCGCCGGCCAGTCCCTGGTCACCTTCGGTCTGGAGCAGCTGGCCCGGGGCGGCGACGTACAGCAGTGGGCCCGGGGCAAGAAGGCCCTGGTCATCGGGGCCGGTTCGATGTCCTCCCTGGCCGCGGCCACGCTCGCGCGGGCAGGTGTCGCCGAGGTCGTCGTCGCCAACCGCACCCTCGACCGTGCCGAGCGGCTCGCCCGGATCCTGACCGAGGGCGACGACACGGACGTGGCGGCCCGCGCGGTACCGATGGAGTCGGTGCCGGCCGAGCTGACACGTGCCGACGTGACCGTCTCCTGCACCGGCGCGACGGGCCTGGTCCTGACGGCCGAGTCGGTCGCCGGGGCGATCGAGGGCCGTACGCCCCCGCCGTCGGCCGGGCCCGGCACGGACGGTCCGGGCGCGCCGGGCGGCGAGTCCGGCTCCGCGACCGGTTCCGGCGCGCAGCGGGACGGTGCGTCGGGCACCGGCCTCGGCGGCGAGGACGGCTGCCCGCTGGAGCTGTCCTCGGTGCAGGGCACCGCCGGGTTCTCCGTGCTGGGCGAGGCGGCCGTGGCCGGGATGGCCGCCGCCGACCTCGAACAGCACGCGGCGTGGGTGGACAACGGCACGGCGGGCGGCGACCGGCGTGCCGCGGGCGGTACGGCCCGGCCGGGACAGACCGGCACGCTCGACCCGGCCGCGGACACCGACGCCATCGCCGCGCTCGCCGTGACCGTCGCCACCGTCGGGCGGATCCCCGAGCGCCGCAGGCCCGAGCCGGTCGAGGAGCCGCAGCGGCCCGAGCCCGTGCTCTTCCTGCTGGACCTGGCGATGCCGCGCGACATCGACGCGGCCGCGCACCGGCTGGCCGGGGTGCGGCTGGTGGACATCGAATCGCTGGCGGAAGCCTCCGCGGGCGCTCCGATGGCTGCCGATGTGGACCAGGTACGGCGTATCGTCTCCGACGAGGTCGCGGCCTTCGGGGCAGCACTGCGGGCCGCACACATCACACCGACCGTGGTCGCCCTGCGCACCATGGCCGCCGATGTCGTGGCCGGCGAGATCGCCCGGCTGGACGGACGGCTGCCCGGTCTCGACGACAAACACCGAGCGGAGATCACCCAGACCGTGCGGCGCGTGGTCGACAAACTGCTCCACGCGCCGACCGTGCGGGTCAAGCAACTCGCGGCCGAACCCGGCGGCGCCGGGTACGCGGACGCGCTGCGGACCCTGTTCGACCTCGACCCCGAGACGGTGGCCGCCGTCTCCCGGGCCGAGGACAGCACCACCGAGAAAGACCGAGGGCCGGCATGAGTGACAAGGCGCTGAGGCTCGGTACCAGGCGCAGCAGGCTCGCCATGGCCCAGTCCGGGCAGGTGGCGGAAGCCGTGAGCCGGGTGACCGGGCGGCCCGTCGAGCTCGTCGAGATCACCACGTACGGTGATGTCTCGCGCGAGGCGCTGGCCCAGATCGGCGGCACCGGCGTGTTCGTGACCGCCCTGCGTGACGCGCTCCTCAAGGGTGAGGTCGACTTCGCGGTGCACTCGCTGAAGGACCTGCCGACCACGCAGCCCGACGAACTGGTCGTGGCCGCCGTGCCGGTGCGCGAGGACCCGCGGGACGTGATCGTCGCCCGGGACGCGCTGAAGTTCACCGACCTGCCCTCCGGGGCCCGCATCGGAACGGGTTCGCCGCGCCGCATGGCGCAGCTCAACGCGTACGCCCGCAGCCACGGCCTGGACATAGCGACGGTCCCGATCCGCGGCAACGTCGACACCCGCATCGGGTTCGTGCGCAGCGGAGAGCTCGACGCCGTCGTGCTGGCCGCCGCCGGACTCAACCGGATCGGCCGCGGTGACGAAGTGACCGACTTCCTGTCGGTCGACACGATTTTGCCCGCCCCCGGCCAGGGGGCCCTGGCGATCGAGTGCACCGCGGACAACGCGGACCTCATCGCCGCGCTCGCCGAACTCGACGACCCGTTCACACGGATCGCCGTGACGGCCGAGCGATCACTGCTCGCCGCCCTGGAAGCCGGTTGCAGCGCCCCTGTGGGGGCGCTGGCCGACTTGCTGGCCGACGGGCAGATTGTCAAGGAAATGCGCCTGCGCGGCGTCGTCGGGACCACCGACGGCACGCGCATGGTGCAGCTGTCCACCACCGGTCCCGTGCCCGAGACGCATGACGGGGCAATGGCGCTCGGTCGCGAACTCGCGGCCGAGATGCTCGCCCAGGGCGCGGCCGGTCTGATGGGGGAGCGAGCACAGTGAGCCCCACCACCCTTTCCGCCGGTCCTGAACACGGGCACGTCACCTTCCTGGGTGCCGGACCCGGAGATCCGGGACTACTGACTCTGCGCGCCGTGGAGGCGCTGGCGCACGCGGACGTCCTCGTCGCCGAGCACGAGGTGCTCGACGTCGTACGTCAGCACGCCAGGCAGGGCGTGTCCGAAGTGCACACGGATCCGGATCCTTCCCAGGATCCTGCTCCGGGCACAGGAGCGCCCCAGCTGACGGTAGTTGACGGAACGTCAACCACCGCGGCCGTCCCCGTGGTGCGGGATGCCGCACATCTTGTCATGGAGGCCGCACGGGGCGGCAGGCGGGTCGTGCGTGCGGTGTCCGGGGACCCGGGCCTCGACACGTACGCCGCCGAGGAGATGCTGGCGTGCGCCGCCGCCGGGGTGCCCTTCGAGGTCGTCCCCGGCATCGCGAGCGCCGTCGGCGTGCCCGCGTACGCCGGTGTGCCGCTGCGCGACGCGCAAGGCGCGGACGTGCGGTTCGTGGACGCGCGGACGGCGTCGGACCGGTGCTGGACGGAGGTCGGGGCGTCGGACGGCACGGTCGTCGTGTCCACGACGCTGGACTCCGTCGCCGCGGCGGCCGGCGAGCTCGTCTCCGCCGGACGCAAGCCGGACACCCCGATGACGGTCACCGTCGCCGGTACGACCACCCGGCAGCGCACCTGGTCCGCCACGCTCGGCACGATCGCGCAGACGCTGAAGCAGGCCAAGGTGCTGCCCTCGCCCGACGGCGGCCGGCCGGTGATAGCCGTGGTCGGTGAGCGTTCCGCCGCCGCCCAGCGCGACCAGCTCGCGTGGTTCGAGTCCAAGCCGCTGTTCGGCTGGAAGGTGCTCGTGCCGCGGACGAAGGAGCAGGCGGCGTCGCTCTCCGACCAGCTGCGGTCGTACGGGGCCGTGCCGTACGAGGTGCCGACGATCGCCGTCGAGCCGCCGCGCACGCCCCAGCAGATGGAGCGGGCGGTCAAGGGTCTCGTCACGGGCCGCTACGAGTGGATCGCCTTCACCTCGGTGAACGCGGTCAAGGCCGTGCGGGAGAAGTTCGAGGAGTACGGGCTCGACGCGCGTGCCTTCGCGGGCATCAAGGTCGCGGCCGTCGGCGAGCAGACGGCGAAGGCGCTGATCGCGTTCGGCGTGAAGCCGGACCTGGTGCCGAGCGGTGAGCAGTCGGCCGCCGGTCTGCTGGAGGACTGGCCGCCGTACGACCCGGTCTTCGACCCGATCGACAGAGTGTTCCTGCCGCGTGCCGACATCGCCACGGAGACGCTGGTGGCCGGGCTGATCGAGCTCGGCTGGGAGGTCGACGACGTCACGGCCTACCGGACCGTGCGGGCCTCGCCGCCGCCGGCGGAGACCCGTGAGGCGATCAAGGGCGGTGGCTTCGACGCCGTTCTCTTCACCTCGTCCTCGACCGTGCGGAACCTGGTCGGCATCGCCGGCAAGCCGCACAACGTCACCGTGATCGCGTGCATCGGCCCGGCCACGGCGAAGACCGCCGAGGAGCACGGGCTCCGGGTGGACGTCATGGCTCCGGAGCCGTCCGTCCACAAGCTGGCGGAAGCCCTGGCCGACTTCGGCGCGAAGCGCCGGGTGGCGGCGGTGGAGGCCGGCGACCCGGTGACGCGGCCGAGCGAGCGGCGGCCGGGGGCGCGGCGGAGGCGTTCGACGACGTGAGCGACCCTCACTGGCTGCGGCTACGCGGGAGTCACCGCGTGGCCGTAGCGCAGGAGGTTGTCCGGGTCGTAGGTGGCCTTGTCGTGGCGTAGGCGGGCGTAGACCTCCGGGGTCCAGGCGCGGGCGCGGTCCTGTTCGTCGCCCGGGGTGCCGTGGATGTTGACCATGGTGCGGCCCGTGCCGTACGGGGTCATGGCGGTGTAGAGGCTGCGCGTGGCCTGCTCGACGGCCTCGGCCACGGGTGGGGCGGGCATGATCCCGACCGACTCCATGAAGTAGCGGGCGTCGCGGGCGCACACGGCGTCCTCGACGGCGGACGGGCGGGACAGCGCGCCGCCCATGTGCCGCAGCGAGGCGACGAGCAGCGGGAAGTCGGCACCGGCTGCGGGGCCGACCTGCTCCAGGAACGTGTCGATGGCGTCGGAGGGCAGATCGCGCAGGAGCATGCAGCACTCCCGTGCCGGGAGCGGGTCCTGGGGTTCCATGTGGATGCGGTCCACGGCCGCGTGGTCCATCTCCTCGACCATGTCGACGGCCACGGGGGCGGCGGCGCGCAGCGGCGCGATCATGGCTTCGCCTTCCGCCGTGTCGCCCGGCCAGGCGATCGCGACCCGGGCCCAGAAGCCGCCGCGCAGGGGTTCCGGGATCTGCGGGATGGGCGGCAGGCGCAGGACCGAGAACATGCTGCACATCGCGTCCGGGACGGTACGGGTCCACTCCGTCCAGGCGTTGAGCAGGGCCTCCGTGTGTTCGGCGTGGCAGTGGATGCCGCCGCCGTAGAGCCGGGGCAGAGGCAGCAGTTCGGTCACGAGCGAGGTGACGATGCCTACGTTGCCCTTGCCACCGCGCAGGGCCCAGAACAGTTCCGGTTCGTGCCGGGGGTCCGACTCGCGCAGGTGCCCGTCCGGGGTGACGACCTGGAAGGAGCGCACCAGGTCGGCGGCGTAGCCGTAGGCCCGGCCGAGGACCGGGAGTCCGCCGCCGAGGGTGTAGCCGATGACGCCCGCGTCGGTGGAGGTCCCGCACAGGCCCGCCAGTCCGTGGGGGGCGGCCGCGGCCATGACGTGGCTCCACTTCGCGCCGGCGGCGATGGTGGCCGTGCGGGTGGTGGGGTCGACGTGGACGTCCGTCATCCGGGACGTGTTGATCAGCAGGCCGTGTTCGATGGGGAA
Organism: Streptomyces qaidamensis; assembly: GCF_001611795.1. Lineage (NCBI taxonomy): Bacteria > Bacillati > Actinomycetota > Actinomycetes > Kitasatosporales > Streptomycetaceae > Streptomyces > Streptomyces qaidamensis. The sequence goes on from NZ_CP015098.1 coordinate 5,196,465, forward strand.
GTTGGCGCCGTGGCCGGTGGCCTGGACGGCGACGGGGGTGTGGGTTGCGGCGGCCCAGCGCATCGCGGTGACGATGTCGTCGGGGCCGGTCGCCCCGATGGCCACGTCGGGGGTGTGCAGGGAGGCCAGGTTGAAGCCGGTGACTTCGTCGGCGTAGGCGCGTTCGCCGGGGCGGACGACGGGGCCGTTGATCTCCGAGAGGGCGAAGAGGTCGGGGGTGTGGTGGGGGGCGGTCATCGCGTCCTCCGTGGGGCGGGTACGGAGGGACGGCGGCGGCGGGGTGTCGGGGCCGGCCGTCGGGGTCCTTGTCCTGTGGTTTCAGGATGGACCTGGGGGTTGGCGGGCGCATTGCGGGGCGGTGGGCTGTGAGGTGCTCGGCGTGGGGACTGGGGCCGGGTGGGTTCGCGGCCCGGCGGAGCGGGTGCCGCTGCGCCCACCCGTGCCGCCCTGGCGACACGCATGCCCGCAGCGGGGGCGGGGGCGGGGGCCGACAAGGCGTCGGTATCGGGGGGTTTGGGGCGGGCGTAGCGTAGGGGCATGACGACGTACGGATCTTTTCCCGGTACTCGGCCGCGGCGGTTGCGGACCAACCCCGTGATGCGTCGGATGGTCGCCGAGACCCGGCTGCACCCCGCCGATCTCATTCTCCCGGCCTTCGTGCGGGAGGGCGTCAGCGAGCCCGTGCCGATCGCCGCCATGCCGGGGGTCGTGCAGCACACCCGGGACAGTCTGAAGAAGGCCGCCGCGGAGGCGGTCGCGGCGGGGATCTCCGGGATCATGCTGTTCGGCGTGCCGGAGGAGTCGAAGAAGGACGCGCTCGGGACGCCGGGGACCGACCCGGACGGCATCCTCCAGGTCGCCCTGCGGGACGTGCGGGCCGAGGTCGGCGACGACCTGCTCGTCATGTCCGATCTCTGCCTCGACGAGACCACCGACCACGGGCACTGCGGCGTCCTCGACGAGCAGGGCCGGGTCGACAACGACGCGACCCTGGAGCGGTACGCGGAGATGGCCCAGGTGCAGGCCGACGCCGGCGCCCATGTCGTCGGGCCCAGCGGGATGATGGACGGGCAGATCGGGGTCGTCCGCGACGCGCTCGACCAGATCGGGCGGGAGGATGTCGCCATCCTCGCCTACACCGTCAAGTACGCCTCCGCCTTCTACGGGCCCTTCCGGGAGGCCGTCGGCTCGTCCCTGCGGGGGGACCGGAAGACCTACCAGCAGGACCCGGCGAACGTCCGGGAGTCGCTGCGCGAGCTCGCCCTCGACCTGGAGGAGGGCGCCGACATGGTGATGGTCAAGCCGGCCGGGCCCTACCTGGACATCCTCGCCCGGGTCTCGGACGCCGTGGATGTGCCTGTTGCCGCCTACCAGATCTCCGGCGAGTACTCGATGATCGAGGCCGCCGCCGAGAAGGGCTGGATCGACCGGGACCGGGCGATCATGGAGGCCCTGACCGGCATCCGGCGGGCCGGGGCGCGCAGCATCCTCACCTACTGGGCCACCGAAGTGGCCCAGAAGCTCAAGGTTCTTCAGTAGGACAGCGCCTGGTCCCTGTCGCGCAGCCAGTAGGTGACCGTCAGCGTGCTGTCGTAATACACGCCCTTGGCCGGCAGGGCGGGGATCGCCGAGGGGCCGCCGTCGCTGTTCGGCGTGCGGCCCTGGAAGCCGACCGTGAGCTTGCGGCCGGAGGGCACGGCGGCTTCTGTGGCCTCCTCGGCCAGTCCGTCCTCCGCGGGCAGCGAAGACAAGGGCGAGGGAAAGGGCAAGGACGAGGAGAAGAAGGGCAGGGGGGAGCAGGCCGCCTCCGCGTCCCCCACCTCGGCCTCCCCCGGCAGCGGCACCGGAAGCGGCGGCGATGACCGCCCCGGGCGGGACACCGCCCCCGCCTCCGCTCCCCTCACCGTGGACACGGAACCGCACGCCTGGGAGAGCCCGTGCTCCCAGCGCTATCTGATCGATCTGCCGCCGGGACGGGTCGGGCCGCCGCCGGAGCAGGACGCGCCCGGCTGGGTGGCGGCCAACGGGGCCGTGCCGTCGGGGAAGCAGTTCCTGAAGCCGACCGTGCAGGGGAAGGGCAAGGAGACCGTGGTCGTCAAGGGGCTGACGGTCCGTATGGCCGGGAAGCGGGCGCCGCTCGCCTGGAACGACTACGCCATGGGGTATCCGGGCGTCGGCTGCGGCGGTGGCGTGCCGACCCGGTTCTTCACGGTCGCCCTCGACGCCGCGCGCCCCGGTGTCGTGCCCGAGGCGGGGCACGCGAACTTCCCGTTCAAGGTGAGCGAGTCCGATCCGGAGGTGTACTGCATCCGCGCCGACGCCTCCGCGTACGACGTCAGGTGGTACCTGGAGCTGCGCTGGTCCAGCGGCGACCGGTCGGGCACGCTGACCGTGGACGACCACGGCCGGCCCTTCCGTACGAGCGGCAACAACGGGCGCCCGGCGTACGAGTTTCCGCTGGGCGGCGAGAAGTGGGTCGAGGAGGGGACGACGGAGTAGTCCCGGGTGCGTGTCCCGTGGTGGTCGTGCCGCACGGGCACCAACAACTCGGTTGAACCGTTAGGTTGTTGACCGTCGTAGTGGTTGTCGATTGAACCACCTACTTTCAGGGAGACGTCGATGTCCGGTGCCCTCAGCCAGGATCCAGCCGAGCTGCAGAGGAGGATCGACAGCAGCAAGGCGCACCCGGCCCGGGTCTACGACGTCTTCCTCGGCGGCAAGGACCACTACCCCGCCGACCGGAACGCGGCCGCCGCCGCCCTGGCCGCCAACCCGCGCGGGTACCTCGACGTACGGCACAACCGCGACTTCCTCCGCCGCGCGGTGACCGCACTCGTGGAGCACGACGGCATCCGGCAGTTCCTCGACATCGGGACCGGGCTGCCCACGGCCGAGAACGTGCACCAGATCGCGCAGCGCGTCGCGCCCGAGTCGCGGGTCGTGTACGTCGACAACGACCCGGTGGTGCTCGCGCACGCGCGCGCCCTGCTGACCAGCGGTCCCGAGGGGCGTACGGACTACGTCGACGCCGATCTGCGGGACCCGGCCCGCATCCTCGAACAGGCCGCCAAGACCCTGGACTTCGACCGGCCGGTCGGGCTCTGCCTGGTTGCGATCCTGCACTTCGTCGCGGACGAGGAGGCATATCCGCTGGTGAGCGGGCTGCTCGACGAGCTGCCCGCCGGCAGCCGGCTGGTGCTGAGCCATCTCACCGAGGATCTCAACCCCGAGAACATCCGCGCGGTCCAGCGGACGTACACCGAGCGCGGGTTCACCTTCGTGCTGCGCTCCCGGGCCGATGTCGAGCGGTTCTTCACGGAGAACGGGCTGGAGATCGCCGACCCGGGGGTCGTCCCCGCGCACCGCTGGCGGCCCGACCACGCCGCCCCCGTCCCCGAGCAGCCGGAGGAGTCCTTCCTCGCCGGACTGGAGGAGATCGAGAAGGTGCGGTACCGCGACATCAACGACGTCACGGACGCGGACATCAACGTGTACGCGGCGACCGGCGCCAAGGGCTGAGGCGCCGGCCCCCGGACTTCATGCCGGTCCGGCGTCCGGATCCCGGAAGCCTGCTTGTAGGCGGCACGTATCTCCTTAGGCTGCGGGCACCAGGCGTCACCGCAGCCGAAGGAGCCGTGTCATGACCGTCGCCGAGCCCTCGCCCACCCGCTCTTCCGTGCCACCGCTCGCGGCACGGGCCCGGGCCGTCGGCGGCTCGCCCGTACGGGACATCCTCGCCGTCACCGCCCGCCCCGAGGTGATCAACTTCGCGGGCGGGCTCCCGGCACCGGAGCTGTTCGACGCCCGGGGCATCGCCGCCGCGTACGAGGCGGTGCTCGCCGAGGCGCCCGCGCGGGCGCTGCAGTACTCCACGACCGAGGGCGAACCCGCGCTGCGGGACGCGCTCGCCGCCCGCACCACCGCGCGCGGCCTGCCGACCGGGCCCGACGACCTGCTCGTCACCACCGGCAGCCAGCAGGCCCTCTCCCTGCTGGCCACCGCTCTCGTCGAACCCGGGGACACCGTCCTCGTCGAGAACCCCTGCTATCTGGCGGCACTTCAGGCCTTCGGCTTCGCCGGGGCGCGGGTGCTGGCCGTGCCCGGTGACGAGCACGGCGTCGACCCCGGGGCACTGGAGGAACTCGTCGTGCGCGAGCGGCCCAAGCTGCTCTACACCGTGCCCACCTTCCAGAACCCCACCGGCCGGACCCTGCCCGCCGGGCGACGCGCCGCCGTGGCCGCCGTCGCCGCCCGGCACGGACTGTGGATCGTCGAGGACGACCCCTACGGTGAGCTGCGCTACGAGGGTGAACGCCTGCCGTGGATCGCGGCCCACCCGGGCGCCGAGGACCGGACGGTGCTGCTCGGCAGCTTCTCCAAGGTCATGGCGCCCGGACTGCGGCTGGGCTGGCTGCGGGCACCCGGGGAGCTGCGGCGCGCCTGCGCCGTCGCCAAGCAGGCCGCCGATCTGCACACCCCGACCGTCAACCAGCTCGCCGCGGCCCGCTACCTGGCCGACAGCGACCTGGACGCCCATGTCGCCCGCGTCGCCGGCGTGTACCGCGAACGTCGCGACGCGATGCTCTCCGGGCTCGCCGCGGCGCTGCCCACGGGGTCGGTCTGGAACCGGCCCGAGGGCGGCATGTTCCTCTGGGCGCGCCTCCCGCAGCCGTACGACACGACGGCCCTGCTGCCGCGGGTGGTCCGGCAGAACGTGGCCTATGTGCCCGGCGCGCCCTTCTACGCCGGCGCGCCCGACCGGACGACCCTGAGGCTCTGCTTCGTGACGCAGACGCCGGCGGAGATCGGGGAGGGGCTGCGCAGGCTGGCGGAAGGCTGCCGGTCGCGCCGGCCGAGGTCTAATCAGACCTGACGTGGCTGCGCCGCAGGTGGTTGTTCTTCCTGCCGTACCGCACTGCCTGAATGGCGTACTTGCGCAGATCACCCCCGTATTCGTCGACCGCTCGCAATGTCACGTGACCATCCCACGGGAACAGCTGCGGAGTCCTGCCGTAGTAGATCTCCTCGAAGTAGTTCGAGAGGTTGTGCCTGAGGCGTAGGCGCGATTCAGCGGGAGAGAAGGGATCCACCAGACTTTCCTTCTGGTAGGAAATCAAGTCCTCCAGAAGGTGTGCTGACACCGGTAGGGCGTGGCGGGATGCCAGATGGGCGACGAAGGTGCTCAATTCCAGAAAGAGTTCGTCCTTGCGGGTGACCATGCTGAGGAAGGATGCCTCCTCCGGGTACCACATCAACTCCCCGAAGCCGGGAACGGAGCGCCCCATGCCGACCCCATCTGCACCCTCCAGCATCACGGTCACCGTGTCCGCGTAGTGCCGGCCCAGTAAGAGTGCGGGATTGTCGGCTGCGAACGCCATCAGCTCCTCGTAGAAGGCGTGGTACTCAACACCGAACTCGGTCCAGAAGAACATGGCCAGCGCCTGGGTGATGTTGAGACAGTGGAAACACTGGACGGCCCAGGCCAGCATGAAGCACTTCTGCCAGTCCTCGAACGGCAAGGTCGCCGTCTCGATGACGACGTCGAAGTACTCTTGGACGTCGTCCGCACTGGGGGTTGCGTACCCCAACAGCATAGGCAGGCGTGTGGTGCGGATGGAGTGCAGCGTGCGGTACTGGAGCGTAGCCATCTCGGAGTTCGGGAGCAGTTCGCAGAGGTATATCAGAAGGCCTTCGTGCTGTCCCGCACCGAACAGCCTGCTGACCCCCCGGCGGAAACTCTCGAGGGTCTCGCCCGGGAGCCCCAGAATGAGTTCCGTGTACGTCGGCATGTTGTGACTTCGGTACAGATTGAGCAGGTCAGTAAGGTTGTCCTGCTTGATGTTCCGCCGCTTGATCACGGTCAGGCAGTCGTCGCTCATGCTCTGCATGCTGAGTGTGATGCCCCGCTGGAGTCCCACCTCCTGTAAGACCTTGGCTATTTCGAAGACCGCCGGGCCGCTCTTCTTGGCGAACGAGGGTCGGAACTGAACCGGGTAGCCGGAATCCGCTCGCACTTCCGCGAGCTTCTTGGCTAATGCTATGTCCCGAGGAACGATTCCGAAATTCGCGTCGCAGTTGTACAGGATCTCGATCCGGTTGCGGCCGAACCATTCCAATTCTTTCATGAGTCGATCGTCATCGAAGTGCCGCAGCTTGGTGAAGACCGCAGACCCCCAGTCGCAGAAGGTGCACGAGTAGGGACATCCCCGGTTGGTTTCATGACTCGCGTTCCATCGGTACGGAAGGTCGACTAGGGCATCGAACGTTCCGTCCAGGTATGGTGAAGCGAGTTGATTCACATCCTTCACGGCCTCCCTGACGCCGGTCGTGATACAGCTGTCTTTCCCGTCCCGCACACTGAGTCCCGGTATCCTGCTGTAATTCGGATCGGCCCGCAGGAATTCGCATAAAATGTCAGCGAAGGCGAACTCGCCCTCATGGTGCACCAGGATGTCAACGGCAGGGTTCAATATGAAGAAATCCTCGGAATCGAGAGGAACCTGGGGGCCTCCCATCACTATGAGGCAGTCTGGATGGGCAGACCGGACAGCCTGCGCGAGGGCTCTGCTGTACTCCCAGTTCCAGATGTAGCACGAGATTCCCAGGATTCGCGGCTCACGAAGGCGGGCCGCGAGGTGGTCGATGTTCTCGCGAAGGAAAATGAACTCCTGGAACCTGAAGCACTCGGCGATCTCCGGCTGCCTCTGACAGTGTGCCTGGATGACACCAACGGAGTACGGAAGAAACGCTTGGTCGCCGAAACGATTGTTGACCTGAGCCAGATAAACGTTGTGTCGCATGGGCGCACCCTCCCTGTTCAGAACCGGCTCGTCCGGTGGTGGCTGACCAGAGGTACGGGGTCAGGCACTCTCGGTCTCCCGCATCGCCGATTGGATTTCCCTGCAGAGATCTGCGGGACCTGCCACCCACCCGCCAGAATGCTCCAGGGGCAAGGTGCTCAGCAGGCTCATCCCGTCGAGGGACATCAACATGCCTCCCGCCTCGGCGAGCAGGAGAGCTGCGGCAGCGTAGTCCCATAGGAAGATGCTCTTGCCCGGCTTGGGTGGATAGAACGCCGCATGGCATTCTCCGCACAGGATCTGGGCGACCTTGGGGGTGAACGCGCCGACGGGGGCGATGACCCGAGGAAGCAGACGGTTCCATACGGACGCGAGGGTGGGGTCGGCCCTCTGCGTGGGACTGACGGCGAGCTTCGCCGCCCGCAACTGCGGTGGTTCTTCGAGATGGACCGGCGTGCCGTTCACCCGAGCTCCTCCGTCGGCGGCGCACATAAAGCGCTGACCACGGAACGGAAGGTCCAACACGCCGACTACCGGCCTCCCGTGCTGGAACAGGGCAACCGAGATGGCGAAATCCGCGGTCCCCGCGATGAGTTCCTTCGTGCCGTCAATGGGATCGATGACGAAGCACAGCTCACTGGCGAGCGCCGCGGGATTGCTGTGGGTCTCCTCGCTGAGGACGTCGGCCGACGGGAATGCCTTGAGCGCCGCGGTAATGAGGCGACCCTCGATGCGAAGGTCCAGATCGGTCACCGGTTCGACGCGTCCGTCGTCAAGAGTTTTCGTCGATGAGCGCGGACGGTGCTCCAGTACTTCTGACCTGCAGCGATCGAGTACGGGATCGAGCCACTCCATCGGAAAGTCACTCATGTACGCCCTCCACCGGGTTGCAATCGCCGGACTGCCATGGTCGAGGCCCCTGATCATGTGGCCAGCAGTGTCCGAACCTCCTCGGCGTTCGGAACCCCGAGCTCTTCGAAAATGAGCAGCGCCTGGTCCAGCCTCTCGCGTGCTGCGTCTTCGTCGCCGATGTTCCTCAGTAACTCCCCGAGTTGGTGGAGCGACTCACCCTCGCCGTAGCGGTCGGCGGTTTCCCTTCTCACCGTTATGCTGCACTCGCAGAATTCAATGGCCTTGGAGAACCTGCCGCCAAGGCTGTGGGCCACGGCGAGCTGGAAGAGGGAACGTCCCTCATCGTACCGATCTCCTATATCTCTGAACACGGAGAGGCTCTCCTCGTAGCACAGTAACGCTTCGTCGAGTCGGCCACTCGCCTGGTAGGCCACACCGAGGCTCATCCGCATCCGGCCTTCTCCGTACCGGTCACCGAGCTCGGTCCGGATGGCCAGACTCTCCTGGCCGCAGGTGATTGCCTCTGTGTAGCGCCGCATCGCCTGATAGGCCGGCACCAGATTGCAGAGAACTGCGCTCTCGCTGTATCGGTCTCGAATCCTTCGGGCGATGGCCAGACTCTTCTCACCGTATTCGACGGCATCTTCGAATCGGCCCATCATATAATGAATGCGTCCGAGTGCATCCAGCGTCCGCCCTTCGCCGTAGTGGTCGCCGATCTCGCGTCGAACCTCGAGGCCCCGATTGCCGTGGCGTACCGCCTCTTCGAAGCGGCGCAACCGGAGGTTGGCTATACAAAGATTGTGAAGACTCTGACCCTCGCCCTCACGGTCGCCGAGCCGCTGAGCGGTGGCCAGGGCGAGCCGGCCCAACACCGCGAGATCGCGGGGATATGCGCGGAGGTGACAGAACCAGAACAGAGCATCAGCGATCTGAGTGGCGATGGCTCCGAACTGATCGGGGGCGGCTGCCGCCTGCTGCGCGGCCGCGACGACATTTGGCCGCTCGGCCTCCAACCAGTCCAGGGCGAGTGTCCGAGTGGCGAACCAGGGCTCGTCGTCCACCTTCTGCACGGTGCGGCGCGGATCGGTGGGCTGCAGACGCGCGCTTGCTCCCCGGGCGCGCGAGAGAAAGAACTCGAAGGTCCTGTGAAGGGCCAGTCGGCGGTCGTCCTGCGCGTCGTCCCGGAAGGCATGCTCACGAGCGAACAGGCGCAGGAGGTCGTGCATCTGGTACCGCCCCGGCGAAGAAGACTCCAGCAGTTGTGCGTCGACGAGTCGTTCCAGGGCCTCGTCCGTGGCCTCATGGGTGCCACCGATCAGCGCGGCCACGACATCCACGCTCACATCCGGCCCCTCCAGCAGACCGAGGAGCCGGAACGTGCGTGCGCAGGAGGCTTCCGCCGGTCCGTCGACCGCTGAGAGCGCCTCGTAGCTGATTCCGAAACTGGCCCGGACGGCGAGGTCACCGAGCTGCAACTCGTTGAGCCGAGCCCGCTCGTCCATCAGGCGTCCCGCGAGGGCCTGGAGCGACCACGAGGGCCGCGCCGCCAGGCGTGCGCCGGCGATTCTCAGTGCGAGTGGCAGCAGGCCGCACTGCCTCGCAAGGGTGGCCGTGGCGTCCGGCTCCGCCGTGACCCGCCCTTCGCCTGCGAACTTGCCCAGAAGCGTGACGGCTTCCGTGGCGGACAGCACGCTGAGATGCAGGTGAACAACGCCGTCCAGGGTGGCGAGCACTTCGCGACTCGTGATGAGGACCGCGCATCCGGTGCCGGCCGGGATCAGCTGGCGGGCCTGCATGGCGGATGCGGCGTTGTCGAGCATGATCAGCATTTTTCGCCCGGACACGAGCGAGCGGAATCTGGTCGCGGCCTCACCGGTATCTACTGGGATTTCCTTGCCGTCCATTCCCAGCGCCCGAAGGAAGCGTCCCAGTACGTCTATCGGGTTGAGTGGGGCGAGCCCCGGCGTGGCCCCCTGTAAGTTCACATACAGTTGTCCGTCGGGGTACCGGCGGGAAATCATGTGAGCAAAATGGATCGTCAACGCGGATTTACCAACGCCGGGCGGACCATCCACCACGATGATCGGTGTCGAAGACCTCGATTCGGCGGCGCCGACGAGTTCTGTCAGGCGTTCCAGCTCCGAGATCCGGCCGGTGAACGCGGCGATGTCAGGCGGCAGTTCCGCCGGACGTGAGAGGTTTCCCGGAGGGTGGTCGCGATCCTGATGGACGTGGACCGCTTCCGCGCTCGCGATCTGTACCAGTTTTCCGAGCATGCCGCCGGAGACTTCTGCAGTGAACCCAGGAATACCCGTTCGCTCCAGGCGGGCGGCTAGCGCCCGGACGCCCCGGTCCGGCTCGTCCACCAGTAACTGGAATACTTCCTGTCCCTGGAGGTCGACCTGGAGCCACTCGCGCAGGACTGTCCAAGCGGCAGCCAGTGCATCCTGCCCTCTGTTGGAAAGGTCACGCACCACTAGGGAGATCCCTCTCTAAAAGGTCACGTTCCCCTGAATGTTCCCCATGGATACGATCTTTCCGACCTGCGCTTGCCCTTCCACAGTGATGTGGTTGGCGCGTGGCTCCTCGCGGGAGGCGCGGATGATTTCGGCTAGGGTCGAGGCGAACGATTCGTCCTCCAGAGCCCTTTGCTGGAGTTCTCCGGTGAGATTCACCAATGCCGACTCGTTCTGCGGATCTGTTTCCGCAGCGGCCAGGGCCGCTGTCCCGCGGGCATCTCCGGCAAGGGCTCGGCGGACCGACTGGAGCAATTCCCGCATGCGCTCCCAAGCGGCTCTTCCGCTCTCTCGCGCGAACTCTTCCCCGGCTGATTTCGCCAGAAGTGCAGCAACTCCAGCGGCGACAAGACCAACATCCACTTCGGCCCCCATATGGATTCCGCCAAGGTCGTACGACGGTACCAGAGCACCCGGTATCCGGATGCTGTCTGTTCCCGATTACGTAGCCGCCTTTCCCTTGGTTGAATCACAATCAACTCACTAAGCCTTTCCTTTCGCTTGCGTCACAGAAAATCGCACTCCGGGCCCGAGGCGATTCGGCCGTAGTTCTAGTCCCACCAGAAGTGCCACACCGGCTGGTTGAGGACCTGGTGCTCGGCGTAGGCCCGCAGCGTCGGGTCCGCGCCCTGGTGGATGTTGTCCGGGCAGAACGCGAAGTGCTCGGCTGCCACGGCTTCCGCCGCGCCCGGGGTGGTGGGCGGCGTGGCCACGGACAGCAGCAGGTGGTCGAAGCCGAGGGCGAGGAGGCGTATGCCGAAGCGGTCCTCCCAGGAGCGGAGCACCGCGCTGAGGCGGGCGGTGTCGCCCTCGTGGTTCGCCGGGCCCGTCCAGCCGATCGCCGCCGGGATGTCCGCGCTGCGGCGGGCCGGGACGAGGGCGAGGCGGGGCTCCTTGAGGGGGCCGCCGTCCTCCAGCAGCGTGTCCACGAGGCCGCCGGCCGTGGCGTCCGGGTCCCGGTCGTGGTCGTGGTCGACAGGCTCGGCCGGGCCGGGCCAGGGGGCGCCTTCCGCGGCATGTTCCTCCCAGTACTCCGCCAGCACCTCCTCGGCGTCGTGATCCCCGGGGTAGGACACCTTGCCGGGCCTCAACTCCCAGCGGTCCGGGCCGGCATGGCCGTATCCCGTCTCCAGGACGACCGGCAGGAGTCCCGCGCGGCGCGCCGGCTCCAGTGCCGCCCAGCCGCCCGGAAGGGCCCGGCCGTCCGCGCACCACAGCAGCGGCTCGGGCCAGGGGCCCTCGTAGGTGGTGTCGACGAGCGCACCGGCCGGGAGCCGAAGGCCGAGGGATCGGCCGCTCGGGTCTGCCGCCAGCTTCGGCAGGGGATTGGGAAGAGTCGCCATGGGGGTGACTGTAGAGACGGGCACTGACAATCCGACCGGCCCGGCGGCCCCCCGTAGCGGACAGAACCTGACCTATTGGTGCCCTACCGTCCGGGCATGACCACTTCCCCGGAGAAGACGGACCTGCTGGCCGCGTTCGCGGAGCAGCGCGCGTTGCTGCTGATCCCCCTGCGCGGACTCACCGACGAACAGGCCGGGCGGCGTACGACCGTGAGCGAGCTGACCCTCGGCGGCATCGTCAATCACCTGGCCCGGGGAGAGGAGACGTGGACGCAGATCATGACCAAGGGCGACGGTGAACTGCCCGACGGCATGCTCGACATGGGGCAGTACCGCATGGCCGGCGGCGACACGCTCCCCGCGCTGCTGGAGCGCTACGCACGGGCCGCGCAGGCCACCGACGAGGCGGTGGCCTCGCTGCCGGACCTGGACGTCAGCGTGCCGCTGCCGAAGACGCCCTGGTCGCCGCCGGAGCCTCAGTACTGGTCCGCCCGCCGGATCCTGCTGCACCTGATCAAGGAGACCGCCCAGCACGCCGGGCACGCCGACATCATCCGGGAGGCCCTGGACGGTGCGAGCACCACGGACCGGCGCTGACCCGGTGGGGCATCAGACGCGGGCGTCGAAGCACTCGCGGCCGCCTCCCGACACCGGGCGGAAGCAGGCCTGGATCGTCGTACCGGGTCTCGCCTCGGTCATGGGCGTGTAGACGTAGGACTGCGCGGCGACGCCGTCCCCGATCCCCGCGGTGTGCGCGGGGCCGCCGTCGGCCGCGCGCAGTTCCAGGCGGTCGCCGATCCGGGTGCTCCACATCCTCGCCCAGCCCGCCCCGCACCGGGCGCTGTAGCGCAGTTCGAGGTGGACTCCGCCGGCCGTGCGATGCGAGGCGAGGGTGCGCGGGTCCGTGCCGCACTTCATCTGCATCGGGCTCCTGCCCTCCACCGCGGCGACAGCGGTGTCATCCCGCGCGGGGCCAGGGGGACCGGCGACGCCGTCCGGTTCCAGAAGTCCAACCAGTGGGTCAACTGCCGGTAACCGCAGCCCGCGACAACGCCCGAGGGCGGCACTCAACGGGGGAGTGCCGCCCTCGGGGCCGGTCGGAAAAAGTCCGGGCTCAGAGCCTTTCGGGCGTCCGGATGCCCAGCAGGCCCATGCCCCGGTGCAGCGTGCGGGCCGTGACGTCGCACAGGAACAGGCGGTTCTCGATCTGCTCCTGCGTCTCGGCCTTCAGGACCGGGCACTTGTCGTAGAACGTCGTGTACAGCGACGCCAGCTGGTACAGGTACGCCGCCAGCTTGTGCGGGGCGTACTCCGTCGCCGCCTCCGCGACCGTCGCCCCGAACGCGTCCGCGTGCAGGCCCAGCGCGCGCTCCGCCTCGTGCAGCTCCAGCTCGGGGTGCGCGACCGGGCGGGAGGCGCCGGCCTTGCGCAGGATCGACTGGATACGGGCGTAGGCGTACTGGAGGTAGACGGACGTGTCGCCGTTGAGCGAGACCATCTGGTCCAGGTCGAACTTGTAGTCGCGGTTCGCCGACGTCGACAGGTCGGCGTACTTCACCGCGCCGACGCCCACCTGGGTGCCGCGCTCGGCGATCTCCTCCTCGGAGAGGTCCTGGGCCTTCTCCCGGACGACCGCCGAGGCACGGTCGATCGCCTCGTCGAGGAGGTCGACCAGGCGGACCGTCTCGCCCTCACGGGTCTTGAACGGCTTGCCGTCCTTGCCGAGGACCGTGCCGAAGGCGAGCTGTACCGCCTCGACGTCGTCGCTCAGCCAGCCCGCGCGGCGGGCCGTCTCGAAGACCATCTTGAAGTGCAGCGACTGGCGGGCGTCCACCACGTAGAGGAGCGTGTTCGCCTTGATGGCGAAGACGCGGTCGCGGATCGCGGAGAGGTCCGTCGCCGCGTAGCCGTAGCCGCCGTCCGACTTCTGCACGATCAGCGGAACCGGGTTGCCGTCCGGGCCCTTGATGTCGTCGAAGAAGACGCAGAGCGCGCCCTCGGAGCGGACCGCCACACCGGACTCCTCCAGGAGGCGGCAGGTCTCGGCGAGCATGTCGTTGTAACCCGACTCGCCGACGATGTCCTCGTCGCGGATCTCCATGTCCAGCTTCTCGAAGACGGAGAAGAAGTAGATCTTCGACTCGTCGACGAACTTCTGCCACATGGCGAGGGTCTGCGGGTCGCCCGCCTGGAGGTCCACCACCCGGCGCCGGGCCCGGGTCTTGAACTCCTCGTCGGCGTCGAAGAGCTTGCGGGCGGCCTTGTAGAGGCGGTCGAGGTTCGACATCGCCTCCTCGCCGGAGACCTCGTCGGCCTTGTGGTCCAGCTCGTGCGGGTGCTCCTCCAGGTACTGGATGAGCATGCCGAACTGGGTGCCCCAGTCGCCGATGTGGTGACGCCGGACCACGTTCTCGCCGGTGAACTCCAGCAGCCGCATGACCGAGTCGCCGATCACCGCGGAGCGCAGGTGACCGACGTGCATCTCCTTCGCCACGTTCGGCTGGGCGTAGTCGATGACCGTGGTGCCCGGCTGCTGCGCCTGCGGCACGCCGAGGCGGCCGGTGTCGTCGGCGTAGCGCGCGGCGAGGGTCTCGGTGATCGCGCGGTCGGTGATCGTGATGTTCAGGAAGCCGGGGCCGGAGACCTCGACGTCCTTGATCACCTCACCCGACTCGACCCGGGACACGACCTGCGTCGCCAGCTCCCGCGGGTTCGCCTTCTCCTTCTTGGCGAGGGCCAGGATCCCGTTGGCCTGGAAGTCGGCCCGGTCGCTTCGTCGCAGCAGCGGGTCCGCGGAGCCGGCCTGCGGCAGAGCTGCCGACAGGGCCGCCGCGAGGCGCTGGTGGACGGAGTCGCTGAGGGACGTGACCGAGGCCATGGGCGAGGGTGCCGTTCTCCTGGGGGAATCGATGGACACGGCCAGTATCCCATGGGGGGTAAAGCCATTTTCCCGGGCGCGACATGGTCTGGGACAATGGTGCGGTCAGCCGTGCGACCGTACCGGCTGCCCGATGCAGAAAGAAGGACGTGCCGATCGTGGCTCAGAGCACCGAGACCACCGACTGGGTCTCCCGTTTCGCGGATGAGGTCATCGAGGAGTCGGAGCGCCGGGCCCCGGGCAAACCCGTCGTCGTCGCGTCCGGGCTCTCCCCGTCCGGCCCCATCCACCTCGGGAACCTGCGCGAGGTCATGACCCCGCACCTCGTCGCCGACGAGATCCGCCGCCGGGGCCGCCAGGTGCGCCACCTGATCTCCTGGGACGACTACGACCGGTACCGCAAGGTCCCGGCCGGGATCGCCGGCGTCGACGAGTCGTGGGCCGAGCACATCGGCAAGCCCCTGACGTCCGTCCCGGCGCCGAAGGGCTCCTCGCACCCGAACTGGGCCGAGCACTTCAAGGCCGCGATGGTCGAGTCGCTGGCCGAGCTGGGCGTGGAGTTCGACGGGATCAGCCAGACCGAGCAGTACACCTCCGGCGTGTACCGCGAGCAGATCCTGCACGCCATCAAGCACCGCGGCGACATCGACGCGATCCTCGACCAGTACCGCACGAAGAAGGCCCCGCCCAAGAAGCAGGGGCAGAAGCCGGTCGACGAGGCCGAGCTGGAGGCCGCCGAGGGCTCCGGCGCGGCCGGTGAGGACGACGGCAGCTCCACCGCCGCCGGCTACTTCCCGTACAAGCCGTACTGCGGCAACTGCGAGAAGGACCTCACCACCGTCACCTCCTACGACGACGACTCCACCGAGCTGACGTACGCCTGCACCGCGTGCGGCTTCTCGGAGACGGTCCGGCTGAACGAGTACAACCGCGGCAAGCTGGTCTGGAAGGTCGACTGGCCGATGCGCTGGGCGTACGAGGGCGTCGTGTTCGAGCCGAGCGGTGTCGATCACTCCTCTCCCGGGTCGTCGTTCCAGGTCGGCGGGCAGATCGTCGGCATCTTCGGCGGCAAGCAGCCCATCGGGCCGATGTACGCCTTCGTGGGCATCAGCGGGATGGCGAAGATGTCGTCCTCGCGCGGTGGCGTGCCGACCCCGGCGGACGCCCTGAAGATCATGGAACCGCAGCTGCTGCGCTGGCTGTACGCCCGCCGTCGGCCCAACCAGTCCTTCAAGATCGCCTTCGACCAGGAGATCCAGCGGCTCTACGACGAGTGGGACAAGCTGGACGCCAAGGTCGCCGACGGCAGCGCCCTGCCGGCCGACGTGGCCGCGCACGCCCGCGCGGTGGGCACGGCCGCCGGTGAGCTGCGGCGCACGCCCCGGCCGCTGCCGTACCGGACGCTGGCGTCCGTCGCGGACATCACCGCCGGACACGAGGACCAGGCGCTGCGCATCCTCAGCGAACTCGACCCGGACCAGCCGCTGACCTCCCTCGACGAGGCCCGCCCCCGGTACGACAAGGCCGAGGCCTGGATCAACACGCACGTCCCCGCCGACCAGCGGACCATCGTGCGCGACGAGCCGGACGCCGAGCTGCTGAAGTCGCTCGACGAGCAGGGCCGCGAGTCGCTGCGGCTGCTGCTCGACGGGCTGGCCGGCCACTGGTCGCTCGACGGCCTGACGCACCTCGTCTACGGCGTGCCGAAGGTGCAGGCCGGGTTCTCCGCGGACGCCACGCCCAAGGAGCTGCCGCCGGAGATCAAGACCGCCCAGCGGTCGTTCT
Source organism: Streptomyces qaidamensis (assembly GCF_001611795.1). NCBI lineage: Bacteria > Bacillati > Actinomycetota > Actinomycetes > Kitasatosporales > Streptomycetaceae > Streptomyces > Streptomyces qaidamensis. The sequence continues at coordinate 5,212,642 of NZ_CP015098.1, forward strand.
TCGCGCTGCTGTACCACCTGCTGGTGGGCCGGGACACCGGCCCGCGGCTGCCCACCCTGCTGCTCGCGGTCGGGCAGGAGCGGGTTCGGCACCTGCTCGGTGAGTAGGCGGTGACGAAGAAGGGGCCCTCGTCAGCGAGGGCCCCTTCTCTTTCGGCGTCTCAGGCGATGTGGTCCTCTTCCAGTTCCGCCGTGTGACGCTTCTGGAAGCGCTCCGCGAGGGACTTCAGTTCCCCGGGGCTCAGCGTCGTGCCGTAGGTGGCCTGGATGTTGTCGCCGAGGGCGCGGGGTGTGGGGTAGCTGCCGTCTATCGACTGGCGGAACACCTGGTAGTACGCCTCCTCGTCCGGCTCGGGGGCCGGCGGGGTGCCGCCGCCGTCACCCAGTTCACGGGTGCGGTTCGGGCCCACCGGGATGGGGAAGCTGCCGGTGTCCTCCGGGGAGGGCGCCCGGTCGTACTCGGGCTGGTACTCCTCGGCCTCCTGCTGTTCGGCGATCCAGTGGGCGTAGTGCTCGGCGGGGTCGTAGTCGGGGTCGTAGCCGCCCTGGTACTCGACCTCGCGGGGGGTGTTGAACCAGGGGCTCTGTTCCGGTTCCGGTTCGGGTTCCGGTTCCAGGTACTCGGCGTCGTGGTTGCTCTCGAGCTGAGGTCGCTGCCCGCCGGGAGGCGCCGCCCTCAGCGGGTCGGGCGCCGGCCCGCCGGCACGACGGCCCGCGGCCAGGTCGGCCTGCGGCGGGGGCGGGGGTATCAGCGCCGGCTCGATCCCCGCCGCCGCCAGCCCCGCCGGAGCCGTCTCCGCCAGCGGCACCCCGTACCTCGCCAGCCGCAGCGGCATCAGGGACTCCACCGGCGCCTTCCTGCGCCACGCCCGCCCGAACCGGGAGCGCAGCCGCGCCTGGTAGACCAGCCGCTCCTGCTCCAGCTTGATGACCTGGTCGTAGGAGCGGAGCTCCCAGAGCTTCATGCGACGCCAGAGGAGGAACGTGGGGACGGGGGAGAGGAGCCACCGGGTGAGGCGGACGCCCTCCATGTGCTTGTCGGCCGTGATGTCGGCGATACGGCCGATCGCGTGCCGGGCCGCCTCGACCGAGACCACGAACAGGATCGGAATCACCGCGTGCATGCCCACACCGAGCGGATCCGGCCACGCGGCAGCGCCGTTGAAGGCGATCGTCGCCGCCGTCAGCAGCCACGCCGTCTGACGCAGGAGGGGGAACGGGATCCTGATCCAGGTGAGCAGCAGATCCAGGGCCAGCAGGACACAGATGCCCGCGTCGATGCCGATCGGGAAGACGTAGGAGAAGTTCCCGAAGCCCTTCTTCAGGGCCAACTCGCGGACCGCCGCGTACGAACCGGCGAAACCGATGCCGGCGATGATCACGGCACCGGCCACGACCACGCCGATGAGGATGCGGTGCATCCGAGTCAGTTGCAGTGGCGCGGCCACCCGCACTCCCCTCCCCTTGCCTGTTGTTGCGCGCAACAGGGTGGCACACATGTGCGGAGGACGGGTGGCCGGTTCCCGTCGGGGCTGTTCAGCTCTTCGACGCGGGCTTCTTGGACGGCGTAGCCGAGGCGCCCTTCGAGGGCTTGTCCGACGCCCCCTCGGAAGGCGCCTTCGACGACGGCTTCGACGCCGACGCGGACGGGGCGCCGCCCGCCTTGCCGCCGCCCTCGCCGTTCGCCTCGGACACCGCGTCCACCGCCTCCTTGGCGGCCTTCTTCGCGTCCTTCAGCATCTCCGCGCCGCTCGGCGTCTTGTCGCCGGCCAGACCCGCGCCGTAGTAGTCCAGCGTGACCACGACGTTCTCGACGCGCGCCACGACCGTCTGCTGTTTGAAGGTGCCTTCCTTCTTCTTCAGGTCGTAGACCACGGCCGTCGCCCGGTCGCCCGTGCCGGTCACCGGCTCCGTCTTGACGCTCTTGGCGCCCTCGACCGCCTGCGCATCCTGGACCTGCTTCTCGAAGTGCTCCTGGGCCAGCTTGTCCGCCGGGCCACGGGTGACGTCCGACTCGAAGCGCAGCATCGACACGTTCAGCCAGCGGAACTGCGAACCCTTCACGCCGTTGTTGTCGAGGCTGTTCCAGGAGCAGCTGCCCCGGGTCGAGATGTCGTCCGACTTGCCCTCCTTGCCGGACTTGCCCTTCGGGACGAGGTCCTCCAGCGTCTTCTTCGAGAGCACCTTGCACGGCTCCGGCAGCTTGCCGTACGCCGCAGCCTGCACCGTCGGCGAGGGCTTCGCCGATGCCGACGCCGCGGCCTTCGCGGCCTTGTCCGTGCTGTCGCCGGAGCCGGAGTCCGAGGAGCAGCCGGCGGCGACCAGCATCACGGGGACGGCGGCCGCGCAGACAAGGACGCGGTTGAGGCGCTTCGCTCGCTGGTCTCGCTGGTCTCGCTGTGCTTGTCGCTGCATGGTTCCTTCACTCATGACGCTCGTGGTTCCCTGCGGTCGGAACGGGTCCGAGTGGTCACCGTACGCGGTGAGGCAACGGTGTGTTCTTCCTTCGCGTGCTTTGCGGACAGGGGTGAAGGGGCCGTGAAGGGGCCTCAGTCGCCCAGCGAATCCGCCAGCTGGGAGGCGAGTTTCTGCGCCCTGTCCTGCATTTCCTTGCTGTCCGGGACGACGCCGACGGTCGTGGGCTGTTCCGCGTACTCGATGGTCACGATGACGTTGGACGTGCGGAACGCCACAGTCACCGTGCGCTGCTTGGCCGTCGAACCGGAACTGCTCAGCCCGTCGTCGAGGAACGCCTCGTCCCCGAGATCCTCCAGCACCCGGGGCTGCAGCTCGGTCGGCGTCACCGAGGGGGCCGCCGAGGGCGAGGAGGAGCCGGACGGGGACGGGGAACCGCCCGGGGACGCGGACGAACCGCCCGCCGGGGCGCTGCCCGAGACCGCCGTCTCGGTGGCCGTCGGCACCGGCAGGTGGGCCGACGCCTCCTGCTCCGCGAAGAGCTGCTCCGCCTGGCTGTCGTCGCTGACGGCGTTGTCGTAGGAGACGACCCGCTCGAAGTCGATCAGCAGATGGTCGGTGGCCGCGGCGGAGTCCACCTTCCAGCGGCAGCCGACCTTGCGGTCGGTGTCGAACGTGGTCGCCGGCTCGCCCTCGTAGGCCGTCTCGCGCTGCTTCTCGTCACTGATCTGCCGGATACCGGGGAGGAGTTCGTCGAGTGTGCTCTCGCTGACCTCGGCGCAGGGGTCGGGCAGGGTGCGGTAGCGGCCGGGCTCGGCGGCGGGCGATGCCGTGCCCGTGTCATCGGCGTTGGAGCCGTCCGTCGGGCCGTCGCCGGCCGAACCGCCGGTACAGCCGGCCAGTACCGCCGCGAGGAGCACGGCGATACCGGGTACGCACGCCTTTCGTTGCACGTGGTGGCTCCTCTCGACACGGATATTGGCTTGCCGCCGTACGGCGGGCGATGAACACAATGTGTATCGCACGCACTGCCGTGAACGCCGGTCCGATTTCCCTTTCGTCGACCTTGGCTCCGGTATTTGCTGTTGATGACTTCTGTTCAGTTACGGGGGATTGAGGGCGTTATGTCGTATGTAGAGATACCGGGTGCGAAGGTACCGATCCGGATGTGGGCCGACCCGGCCTCGGTCGAGGGCTCGGCGCTCCAGCAGCTCCAGAACGTCGCCACGCTGCCGTGGATCAAGGGCCTGGCGGTCATGCCCGACGTGCACTACGGCAAGGGCGCGACGGTCGGCTCGGTCATCGCGATGCGGGGTGCGGTGTGCCCGGCGGCGGTGGGCGTCGACATCGGCTGCGGAATGTCGGCGGTGCGGACGTCCCTGACGGCGAACGACCTGCCCGGCGACCTGTCCCGGCTGCGGTCGCGGATCGAGCAGGTGATTCCGGTGGGGCGGGGGATGCATGACGAACCCGTGGACCCGGGGCGGTTCCACGGGCTGGCCACGGCGGGGTGGGACGGGTTCTGGGAGCGGTTCGACGGAGTCGCCGAAGCGGTCAAGTTCCGTCAGGAACGTGCCACCAAGCAGATGGGAACGCTCGGAGGCGGAAACCACTTTGTTGAAGTGTGCACGGACACGACCGGTTCTGTCTGGCTGATGCTGCACTCCGGTTCCCGGAACATCGGCAAGGAACTGGCCGAGCACCACATCGGCGTGGCCCAGAAGCTCCCGCACAACCAGGGTCTGGTCGACCGCGACCTCGCGGTCTTCGTCGCGGACACCCCGCAGATGGCGGCCTACCGCAACGACCTGTTCTGGGCGCAGGAGTACGCGAAGCACAACCGCTCGATCATGATGGCGCTCCTGAAGGACGTGGTCCGCAAGGAGTTCAAGAAGGCCAAGCCCACCTTCGAGCCGGAGATCAGCGCGCACCACAACTACGTGGCCGAGGAGCGCTATGACGGGATGGACCTGCTCGTGACCCGCAAGGGCGCGATCCGGGCCGGCTCCGGCGACTACGGGATCATCCCCGGCTCCATGGGCACGGGTTCGTACATCGTGAAGGGCCTCGGCAACGCCAAGTCCTTCAACTCGGCCTCGCACGGCGCGGGCCGGCGCATGAGCCGCAACGCGGCCAAGCGCCGGTTCACCACGAAGGACCTGGAGGAGCAGACGCAGGGTGTGGAGTGCCGCAAGGACTCCGGTGTCGTTGACGAGATCCCCGGCGCGTACAAGCCGATCGAGCAGGTCATCGACCAGCAGCGGGACCTTGTTGAGGTCGTGGCGAAGCTGAAGCAGGTCGTCTGCGTGAAGGGCTGACCCGCCCGGTCCTACGCCTCCCGGTGCACCTTCGTGTTGGACGCCTGGGCGCGGGGGCGCAGGACCAGGAGGTCGACGTTGACGTGGGCGGGGCGGGTGACCGCCCACGTGATCGTCTCGGCGACGTCGTCGGCCGTGAGGGGTTCGGCGACGCCCTGGTAGACCTTCTCCGCCTTCTCCTTGTCGCCGGAGAAGCGGGTCAGGGCGAACTCGTCCGTCTTGACCATGCCAGGGGCGATCTCGATGACGCGGACCGGCTGTCCGACGATCTCCAGGCGGAGGGTCTCGGCGAGGACGTGGGCGCCGTGCTTGGCGGCGACGTATCCACCGCCGCCCTCGTAGGTGCCGTGGCCGGCGGTGGAGGAGACGACCACGACCGTGCCGTCGCCGCTCGCGATCAGCTTGGGCAGCAGGGCCTGGGTGAGATTGAGGGTGCCGATGACGTTCGTCTCGTACATCTGGCGCCAGTCGGCCGGGTCGCCGGTCGCGACGGGGTCGGCGCCGAGTGCACCGCCCGCGTTGTTGACCAGCACGCCGATCGTCTTGAACGCCGTGGCGAACTCGTCGACGGCGGCGCGGTCGGTGACGTCGAGGGCGTACGCCGTGGCCTGGTGGCCGGCCTGGGTGATCTCCTCGGCCAGGGCCTCGATGCGGTCCTTGCGGCGTGCGGTGAGGACGACGCGGTAGCCCGCCGCGGCGAGCTGCCGGGCCGTGGCGGCGCCGATCCCGCTGCTCGCACCCGTGACGACGGCGATGCGGGAGGCTGCGGGCGGGGCTGCGGTGGCCATGGGTGCTCCTCGGGTCCTCGGGCGTGCGGCGGCCCGGCGTGCGCGTCGGGCCCGCGGCCAGGATAGGCGGGCCCCGCGGTGGGAGAATGGGGCTGGGTGGTCCCCTGATTCTCCTGGAGGCGATCATGGGCGAGGCACGTGAGGTCATGGACCGGCTCACGGACGCGGTCACCGCACACACCGATCTGAAGGTCGTCGGCGAGCTCTACGCCGAGGACGCGGTCGCCTTCACGCCCGACGAGGGCGAGTTGCGCGGGCGCGACAGCATCGTCGAGTACTGGCGGACGATGACGGAGGCGGTTCCCGGCGCGACGTTCGAGGTGCTGCACTCCTACGAGGCCGGTGACACGGCCATCGACGAGGGGATCTACCGCGGCCGCAACACCGGGCCGCTGGAGCTGCCCAACGGCGAGACGCTGCCGCCGACGCAGAAGGAGGTCCGGATCCGCGGGGTGGACATCGCCACCGTGAAGGACGGACGGATCGTCGACTACCGGCTGTACTTCGACGAGATGGACTTCCTCGGGCAGTTGGGACTGCTGCCCGACGAGCCGTTCTGAGGTTCCCGGGGCCGGTCAGTTTCCCCGCGGGGCGTACATGATGACCGCCATGCCCGCGAGGCAGACCAGCGCGCCCGTGATGTCCCAGCGGTCGGGGCGGTAGCCGTCCGCGACCACGCCCCACAGGATGGAACCGGCGACGAAGATCCCGCCGTACGCGGCGAGGACGCGGCCGAAGTGGGCGTCGGGCTGGAACGTCGCGACGAAGCCGTAGGCGCCGAGCGCGAGGACGCCGCCGACCGCCCAGAGCCAGCCCTTGTGCTCGCGCACGCCCTGCCAGACCAGCCAGGCGCCGCCGATCTCCAGCAGGGCGGCGAGCACGAAGAGGGCGGCGGAGCGCAGGACGAACATGGCGGTCAGCTTCGCACGCCCGGCAGGCCCTGGTCGTGCCGCCCGTGTCAGTCGCCCGGGTTCTCGGCGTCGTAGCGCTCGCGGGCGTCCTTGACCTCGTCGAAGTGGTTCTCCGCCCAGTCCTTCACGGCGGTCAGCAGCAGGGCCAGATTGTGGCCCAGAGGCGTGAGTTCGTAGTCGACGCGGACCGGGACGGACGGGGTGACGGTGCGGGTGAGGAGGCCGTCGCGCTCCAGTGAGCGCAGGGTCTGGGTGAGCATCTTGGGGCTGACGCCGGCGATCTTGCGGCCGAGGTCGCTGTAGCGCAGGGGGCCCGGGGCGAGTGCGGACACGACGAGGCTGACCCACTTGTCGCTGATGCGGTCCAGGAGCTGGTTGGTGGGGCAGCTCTTCAGGAACGCGTCGTACTCGATGCGGGCCTGCTCGCGCCGCTGGGCCGCCGTCATGGTGGCCATGGCTCACCTCCGGGGTATGTACGCACTCGCAGGTAACTACTTACCGATAGATAGTAACTCTTCCTAGGGTTGTGCGCAGTGGCCGGGAGGACGTCCCGGATACCGACGATCCAGGGAGCTTTGCTGTGCGTGCTGTAGTGGTGAACTCGTTCGGTGGGCCGGAGGCCGTGGAGGTCGTGGAGACCGAGGTGCCTCAGCCGGGTGTGCGTCAGGTGCGGATCAAGGTCGCGGCGGCCTCGCTGAATCCGGTGGACGCGGAGGTCCGGGCCGGTGTCTTCGGGGGTGCGGGGGAGCGGATCGGGCTCGGCTGGGACGTCGCCGGGACGGTGGACGCGGTGGGTGCGGCCGGTGCGTGGAGCGTCGGGGACGAGGTGGTCGCGCTCCACTACGGCGTGGTCAAGCCGCTGGGCACGCATGCCGAGTACGTCGTCGTGGACGCGGACGCGGTGGCCCCGGCGCCCGCCACGGTGGACGCCGTTCACGCGGCGACCCTGCCGTTGAACGCGCTGACCGCCGCGCAGGCCCTGGACCGGCTGGAGCTGACGCCGGGCCGGTCGTCGCTGCTGGTGACGGGCGCGGCCGGTGCGGTCGGCGGCTACGCGGTCCGACTGGCCGCGTACCGGGGGATAGCGGTGACCGGGCTGGCGCGGGAGGGGGACGAGGCGTTCGTGCAGTCCCTGGGGGCCCGGCACGTCACGAGCGGCGGGGTCGCGGACCGGGACTTCGACGCGGTGCTGGACGCCGCCGTCCTCGGCGAGCCGGCCCTGGCGTGGGTGCGGGACGGGGGCCGGTACATCGGCGTCATCCCGCACGCCGAGCCCGCCTCCGCGCGGGGCGTGGCGACCGGTGCGGTCGAGGTGAGCGCCGACGGGACCCGGCTCGCGGAGCTGGTGCGGCTGCTGGACGAGGGGGTGCTGGCGACGCGAGTGGCCGAGACGTACGCCCTGGAGGATGCGGCGAAGGCGCACGCCCGGCTGGGCGAGGGGGGAGTGCGAGGGCGGCTGGTGCTCGTGCCCTGACGGTGCGCGGCCGTCGCGGTGGATGCACGGCATGCGCCCCGGCGCAGACCGTCCATCCACCGACCTGCGCCCCGGGTACCCGGGCCTCGCGCCCGGCCCGGGTGCCCGCGGTGTACGCCATGACCAGGGCCCCGATTGAGGGGGGAATAGCTCGACGGGGCCCACCGTTCCCCGGGTATGGTTGAACCGTAAACAACCTGGAGGGTGAGCGACCATGCAGTTCGGGATCTTCAGCGTCGGAGACGTCACGCCCGACCCCACGACCGGCCGGACGCCCACGGAGCGCGAGCGGATCAAGGCCATGGTCGCCATCGCGCTGAAGGCCGAGGAGGTGGGGCTCGACGTCTTCGCGACCGGCGAGCACCACAACCCGCCCTTCGTGCCCTCGTCCCCGACCACGATGCTCGGTTACGTCGCGGCCCGCACCGAGCGGCTGATCCTCTCCACGGCCACGACCCTGATCACCACCAACGACCCGGTGAAGATCGCCGAGGACTTCGCGATGCTCCAGCACCTGGCCGACGGCCGGGTGGACCTCATGCTGGGGCGCGGGAACACCGGCCCGGTCTACCCCTGGTTCGGGCAGGACATCCGGCAGGGCATCAACCTCGCCGTCGAGAACTACGCCCTGCTGCACCGCCTGTGGCGCGAGGACGTCGTCGACTGGGAGGGGAAGTTCCGCACGCCCCTGCAGGGCTTCACGGCCACGCCCCGCCCGCTGGACGGCGTACCGCCCTTCGTCTGGCACGGCTCGATCCGCTCCCCGGAGATCGCCGAGCAGGCCGCGTACTACGGCGACGGCTTCTTCCACAACAACATCTTCTGGCCCGCCGACCACACCCAGCGCATGGTCGAGCTGTACCGGACGCGGTACGCCCACTACGGCCACGGCACCCCCGAGCAGGCGATCGTCGGGCTCGGCGGACACGTCTTCATGCGGAAGAACGCGCAGGACGCGGTGCGCGAGTTCCGGCCCTACTTCGACGTCGCCCCGGTGTACGGGCACGGGCCGTCGCTGGAGGACTTCATGGACCAGACGCCGCTGACGGTCGGCTCCCCGCAGCAGGTCATCGAGAAGACGCTGGCCTTCCGGGAGTACGCCGGCGACTACCAGCGCCAGCTGTTCCTGGTCGACCACGCCGGGCTGCCGCTGAAGACCGTGCTGGAGCAGATCGACCTGCTGGGCGAGGAGGTCGTGCCGGTGCTGCGCAAGGAGTTCGCCGTGGACCGCCCGGCGGACGTGCCCGACGCCCCCACGCACGCGGCCCGGCTCGCCCGGGACCGGGGGTGAGGGGACGGTAGGGCCCGGCTTCACGGTTGCCCGACCCTGGTGAGAGGGCAGTAAGAAGGGCGCTCCGGCGCAGCACATCAGGTTCCGGGAACCCCCGGGCTTGGCACACTGGACGCGTGCCCCAAACAGTGCTGCTCGCCGAAGACGACCGCGCCATCCGCCATGCCCTGGAGCGGGCCCTGACCCTGGAGGGCTACCAGGTCATGGCGGTCGCCGACGGGGTCGAGGCGCTGGCGCAGGCCCACCGCAACCGTCCGGACGTGCTCGTCCTGGACGTGATGATGCCCGGCATCGACGGACTCCAGGTATGCCGGGTGCTGCGCGCCGAGGGCGACCGGACGCCCGTGCTGATGCTGACGGCCCTCGTGGAGACCGCCGACCGGATCGCCGGCCTGGACGCGGGCGCCGACGACTACGTGGTGAAGCCCTTCGACGTGGAGGAGGTCTTCGCCCGGCTGCGCGCCCTGCTGCGCCGCACCAGCCCGGTGGGCGCCGGGAGCGCACCGGCGGCCGAGGCGCCCAGGCCGCTCCCGGAGCGGTTCATCGACGCCGCCGGCATCCGCATGGACCCGCAGGCGCGCCGGGCCTGGCGCGGCGTGCGCGAGCTGGAGCTGACCCGCACCGAGTTCGAGCTGCTGGAACTGCTGGTGCGCAACGCGGGCATCGTCCTCGACCACTCGACGATCTACGACCGCATCTGGGGCTACGACTTCGGGCCCGGCTCGAAGAACCTCGCCGTCTACGTCGGCTACCTGCGCCGCAAGCTCGACGAGCCGGACGCGCCGCAGCTGATCCACACGGTCCGGGGCGTGGGTTACGTGCTGCGGGAGGACTGAGTGGGCCGCCTGCGCCGGCTGCCGGTCGGGCGGCGGCCGAAGCTCGTCTCGCTGCGCACCACCTTCGCGGTGTCCTTCGCGGCGGTGACGGCGGCCGTGACGATCCTGGTCGGCATCCTGTCGTACAGCGCCGCCGCGCGGCTGGTGCGGGTGGACCAGCAGACGGTGTTCGACGAGGTCGTGCAGGACCTGCGCGACGAGGTGCGGCAGAACCGCATGACGCCCGGCGACTTCTCGTCCGCCGCGCCCGGCCACGACCTGGTACGGCCCGCCCGCACCGACGTGCAGGTGCTCGGCCCGGACGGACACGTCGTCGACCGGGGCAGCCCGGGGCTGCCGGTCACCGGCACCGACGTGCGGATCGCCGCCGCGGACTCGTCCGGGGAGGTGGCCGAGCACAAGGACGTCGACGTGGGCGACGACGTCTACCGCGTCGCCACCGTCTCCCTGGGCGACGGCCGGGGCGCGATGCAGGTCGCCCAGGAGTTCAGCGACGTCGAGGACCTGCTGCGGGTGCTCCAGCAGCGGACGCTGCTGCTGGTGGCGGCCGTGGTGGTCGGCGCCGGGCTGTTCGGCTGGTGGCTGGCCCGGCGGATCACGCGCCGTCTGGTCGTGCTGACCGACGCCGCCGAGGACGTCGCCCGCACCCGCCGCCTGGGCATCCAGGTCCCCGTGGCCGGACACGACGAGGTGGGCCGCCTCGGCCGGGCCTTCGACCGCATGCTGGGCCGGCTCGCCCAGTCCGAGGAGGACCAGCGCCGCCTGGTCCAGGACGCGGGCCACGAACTGCGCACGCCGCTCACCTCGCTGCGTACGAACATCTCCCTGCTGCGCCGGATCGGCGAACTCCCGCCGGAGGCCCGCGAGGAACTGGTCACCGACCTCGGCCAGGAGGCCCGGGAGCTGACCGACCTGGTCAACGAACTGGTGGACCTCGCGGCCGGGCAGTCCGACACCGAGCCGCCGCGGCGGGTGGACGTCGCGGACATCGCCGAGGAGGTGGCGGGGGTGGCCCGGCGCCGCAGCGGCCGCGAGATCCTGCTGCGCGCCAGCGGTGACACCACGACCGACGGGCGGCCCGGGATGCTGACCCGGGCGCTGTCCAACCTCGTCGAGAACGCGGTGAAGTTCGACCAGGGCGGCCGGGCCCCCATCGAGATCGTCGTCTCGGGGCCCGCCCGCCCCGGCACCATCCGGGTCGAGGTCCTCGACCGCGGGCCGGGCATCGCCGCCGGCGACCTCACCCGCGTCTTCGACCGCTTCTACCGGGCCGCCGACGCCCGCTCCCTGCCGGGCTCCGGCCTGGGCCTGTCCATCGTCCGCGAGGTGGCCCTCGCCCACGGCGGGGCGCCGTTCGCGTTCCGCCGGGACGGGGGCGGGACGGTCACCGGGTTCACGGTGGGTGGGCGGCCGGCGGCGAACGACGTGGGGTGAGGAGCAAGCGACCAGCCGGGCCGCCACCGCCGCCGCGAGCCGATCCGTCGGTCCCGAAGGGAGTAGAACCGCAGCGGGGAGCCGGGCCGGAACCCGATCCGCGGGTACACCGGCGCGCCGGCGGCGGTCGCGTGCACCGTGGCCCGGGTCAGACCGGTCGCCCGGGCACCCTCGCTTCTCCGCCAGGAGTCGCTCCAAGCCCGTCAGGCACTGACGCGGCTTGTCGCGGTAGCGCCGGCGAGCAGCCGGCCGTACAGCGCCTTGCGGGTCACGGCCTCCCCGTGCCCCCGCCGCTCCCCTGCCGGATCGGCGGCGACGAGCACGACGAAGAGCCGCCCGTCCGCCTCGACCGTGGCGGCGCAGGTCACGGGGCCCCGTCCCGCAGCCCCGGGGTACGCGAACACCCCGCTCTTCCACCAAGAGGACCCGGCAAGCCCGTCCCGCCCGTCCTCCAGAGGGAACCGTAGGCGTGCCCGTTGATGTCCGCGTACGCCCGCAGCAGGTCGTCGTCGTCCACGCGCACGAAGGTCAGCTCGGGGTGGACGGGCCCGGGAACCGGCAGCAGGTCTCCCGCCATGCCCGTGCCGGGAAAGGCGTACCGCAGGCCCGCCTGTTCGGCGGCCGCTCCGAGCGCGGCACGCGCCCCCTCGTCGAGCAGGTCCTCCAAGACTCACAGGAACCCGGCGTGGGACTTCGACCGCATGATCCCGGCGGCCTCGTTCAGCCGGTCGTTCAGCAGCCCGGCGCCGGCCCCGACGTCCGTCAGGGTCACGCAGTTCCAGAAGGCGAACCGGCAGTCGGCCCACCGTACGGCGATGCCCGGCAGGTCGCGCACATCGGCCCGCGGGTCCCGGTCGAGCACCATGGCCCGCCGGACCGTGGCGAGTTGCTCCACCGACTCGACGGATTCCGCGAGATCACGCACGAGCGCCCCCTCAGGTCACCGACTCTGCCGCCGCACTCGTCCTGCCCGTCACGCCCCCGGCCGACCCCTGTTTCGACACCACCTGAGGCGCCGCGACGGGCGAGTGCATAAAATCCACTCCCATGGCGAAGCCTGACGAGCTGATCGTTGACATCGCTGCCCGTGTGGAGTCCGGGCAGAGCAACCAGATGTCCTTGACCGTGGTTGCCGGTGGTGCTGTCATCACCGGCCGGCTGGCTCCGGAAGCCGTGTGGAGGCAGCGGGTGTCGGAGGTGCTGACCGGCTCCGCCCGGCTCGGCGAGTTCTCCACCGTCTTCGACACGCCCACGAAGGAGCACGGGCCACCCACGCATCTGCACTTCCATGTCGCCCGGATCCTTCAGGGCACGGTGGGGATTCCGGAGACGGGCGGGATGTACCGGGTCGCGATCGAGGACGTGAGCGCTTGGTCCGTGGGGGACTTCAGCTACTCGGATCACTGACCCGCCGTCTCCGTCGACAGCGGACCATCCATGCGGGAACAGTCGGTTCCCGCATGGATGTCCGGTGGCACATCGATCTCGCGGTTCAGGAGGACTTCTCCCGTCCCACCAGAGGAGGTGGTTCGACGGTCGTCCTGTCCAGCTCAAGGGCTCCCATCGGGCAGGACCTGATCAACCGCTCCAGGTACCGCACGTCACCGAACCCGTCGGCCGCCCCCGCCCGGACTGCGATCCGCTGAGAAGCGCTCCGCGGTGTCGCGCTCCAGTCCGAGCCGTACCGCCGGCTGGGCCGGCGTCAGTCCACCGGAGGCCAGGCCGTCGGCCACGCCCAGTTCCGCGAACGTGCTGACGACACCGGCGCACCAGCCTCCCATGATCCGCATGGGATGCTCCCGGGAATCAGCGCCTGAACTGCGCAGAGTGCTGCATGACGGAGCGAACGGGCCCCGTCGTGCAGCACTCTGCGGTGGGTGGAAGCGACGGCTGTGCGGAGTCGGGCTCGGCACAGTCCTGGTTGACCGAGGGCCTCCGGAAGTCCGGGCCGGCCCTAAGAGGCGGAGAACTTCCCGACGTTGACGTCGGAGTCCGAGGTCTCGCTGGAGTCTTGCTCTTCGCCCCACTGCTGGGCACCGGCCTTGGGCCGGGGGATGAGGAGGGTCGCCAGCATGCCGAGCACCAGCAGCGCGGCGCAGGTGTAGCCGTTGATCTGAATGGCGTGGGACATGGCGTCACGGGCAGCGTCGGCGACCGGTGCCGTCTGCGGGTTCTCACTCAGCCCGGAGATCATCGCGCCGGCGCTGTCGGAGACCGCCGACGACAGCTCGTTCGCCTCGGGCGCGGGCGTTCCCTGCTGGACGAGCCGATCCGACAGGTCGGAGTCCAATGCCGTGAAGAAGGTCGACGTCAGAACGGCGATGCCGAGGGCGGAACCGAGCTGACGTGCCGCGCTCTGGATTCCGGACCCCTGGCCGGCGTGCTGCGGCGGCACGTCCGCGAGGACGACGTTGGTGACCTGCGCGGTGGCGAAGCCGACTCCCATGCCGTACAGGAACAGGGCGATTCCGATGATCCACCACTGCGAGTCGCTGCTGGCCAGCAGACCGAACATCAGCAGACCGATGGCCTCGAGCACCAGGCCGATGCGCACCAGGCCGATCGGGCCGACCTTCTCGGCCATGCCGAAGCTCGCCCCACTCGCGAAGAAGCTGCCCACGGCGACGATGAAGACGATCAGCCCGGTCTGGAGCACCGAGTACCCCAGGGTGTACTGGAGCCACAGGGGCAGGACGGCGAGCATGCCGAACTCCGCCAGGGCGATGATCAGCGTCGCGATGTTGCCCGTGCTGAAGGACTTGATGCCGAACAACGAGGTGTCCATCAGCGGTGCCGTGCCGTCCGCCCGGGTCAACCGGAGCTGGAGCAGCAGGAACAGCGCCAGACTGGCCACGGCGACGACCAGAGCGACCGGGATGACGGACAGGTTCAGCGCGTCACCGAAGGGGCCGAAGTCCTTCTGCGGCTCCCACCACCCGTAGTTGCGCCCCTCGATCAGTGCGAAGGCGAGGAGCCCGAGGCCCAGCACCGACAGCACTCCGCCGACAGCGTCGATCTTGCCGGGCTGCCGGGGGGACTCGTCCAGGTACTTCATGACGCCCAGGACGATCAGCACCACGACGAAGATGTTGATGCCGAAGGCCCACCGCCAGGAGTACTCGGCGAGCCAGCCGCCCAGCAGCGGTCCGACCGCGGCTGCCGCACCGATCGTGGAGCCCCAGATAGCGAAGGCCTTGCCCCGGTCCGGGCCTCGGAAGGTCATGTTGAGCAGGGCGAGCGAGGTCGGCATGACGATCGCGCCGCCGACGCCCTGGGCGAACCGGCTGGCGATCAGGGTCTCCCCGGAGGGCGCCACGGCCGCGGCGATGCTCGCCAGCCCGAAGATCACGGTTCCGATCAGGAACAGCCGGCGTGCTCCCACGACGTCCGAGAGACGCCCCATCACCAACAACAGAGCGGCCAGAATGATCGCGTAGGACTCTTGGATCCACTGGGCGTCGAAGGCCGAGATCTCCAGGTCGTCGATGATCGGCGGCATCACCACGTTGACGATGGTGAAGTCCACGACCACCAGCGACACACCGAGAGAAACAGCCAGCAGGCCCAGCCAAGGGTCTCGGTTGGCTAAGGAAGACCGAGTTGGGTTGTCAGACAAGGTGTTGATCCATCCTGTGTGATGCAAGTGCCCGGTTCGGCCGCCGCCGAAGGGTGGGGTGCTCGGGCCGGCCGGAGACCCTTTGGACCCCGGCGCAAGGGCACTATGGCAGGAGAAGAGGACACATTCTGACCTCTACTCACACTGATCCGGAGGGCAATCCTTGATCGCCAACCGAACGCTGGAGCTCCTCAGCCTGCTTCAGACCAAGAAGGAGTGGACCGGTGAGGGGCTGGCCCAGCGGCTGGGCGTCTCCCCCCGAACCGTACGGCGCGACATCAACCGCCTCCGCGAGCTGGGCTACCCCGTCACGGCGACGAAAGGCCCGTCCGGCTACTACCGCTTGTCCCGCGGAGCGCGTCTTCCTCCGCTGATAGTCGACGACGAGCAGGCCCTCGCCATCGCGCTGTCCCTCCAGACCGCTCCGGCCTCGGTGACCGGCATGGGGGACGCCACCAAGCGCGCGCTGAACTCCATCAAGGAGCTGCTGCCACCTCATCTGGCCCATCGTCTTGCGACCTTCTCCATCGAGCACATCGAGAACGCGTGGGAACTCGCTCCGCCCCAGATCGATCCCGCACTCCTCGCGCAGCTCAGCACGGCAGCTCAGCAACGCGACCTCGTGAGGTTCTCCTACCGCTCCATCAACCACGACTCGATGGAGGACAGCGAGGTGCTGGCCGAACCCCACCGGCTGGTCGTCTGGTCGGGTCGCTGGTACCTGGTGGCCTACGACCAGCAGCGGTGCTCCTGGCATGCCTACCGGCTCGACCGCATCCGGTCTCTGGCCCCCACCGCGTGGCGCTTCGGCGAGCGTGAGGTTCCCGACGAGGACATCACCCGCTTCGTCCAGAGCCAGCCCGATCGGGGCGACACCCCCGACACCTGGCCGTGCTGGGGCACCGTCCTGATGGAGTGCCCCGCGACGCTGGTGGCGAAATGGGCTCCGGGGGCCGCCAGTTTCGAAGCGATCGACGACCGGATCACCCGGATCCAGATGGGGGCCTGGTCGTGGTCCGCGCTCCTCGGCTTCCTGATCACCTTCAGCTGCCGGTTCACCGTGGAAGGACCGCCCGAACTCGTCGAAGCGGCCCGGAGGGTGATGGGCCGCATCGACGTCGACATCCCCGGCCCGACGGACGCCCCGCGGGGTCAGCGGCAACCCCCGCTCGATCGCGGCCGTGTGAAGTCCGGTGACACGTCGGCCGGCTGACCGTGCCGGCGACTCGGTGGACGGGGTCCCTTCCGCGAGGCCCCCGTCCACCCCGGTGCCGGGTCAGAGTGCGGGGCCTGCCGGCTCGGCCCGCCGCAGCAGTGGCTCCCACCAGTCGCGGTTGTCGCGGTCCCAGGAGACGGTCTCGGCGAGGCCGGTGGCGAAATCCTTGCGCGGCCCGTATCCCAGTTCGCGGGTGATCTTGGTGTGGTCCAACGCGTAGCGCCGGTCGTGTCCCTTGCGGTCGGGGACGTACTCCACCGACTCCCAGCCGGCTCCGCACGCCTCCAGCAGCAGGGACACCAGCTCCTTGTCGGTGAGTTCGGTGCCACCACCGATGGTGTAGACCTCGCCGGGGCGACCCTTCGCGCGGACCAGTTCGATGCCCTGGACGTGGTCGTCGATGTGCAGCCAGTCGCGGACGTTGAGCCCGTCACCGTACAGCGCACCGTGCGCCCCTGCATGAGCCGGGTGATGTGCCCTCGGGGCACGTGCCGGGGCAGGCATTCATGCCCAGATTTCGCGCCTAGGGGGCCTTGACGAGCCGGCAGAAGGCTGTGATGTCCCTGCCGATCGGTGGGAGCTTCCCCGCCGTGTGGCTGGAGCCGGCGTCTGTCTGGCCGCCGGGCCTGTGCAGGGGCTTTAGGGTCGAGTCGGCATGGGCCGGACGGCATGGACGAGGGTGAGGCGGAGCGCGTGATCCGGGTAGTGGTGGTGGACGACGAGGCACTGGTCCGTTCCGGCTTCGAACTCATTCTGGGTGCGGCCGAGGACATCGAGGTCGTTGCGACCGCCGGCGGGGGCGGTGCCGTGGAGACCGTGCGCCGGGAGCGGCCCGACGTGGTCCTGCTGGACATCCGGATGCCGGACGTCGACGGGCTCACCGTCCTGCGCGAGCTGCGCGCGATGCCGGATCCGCCGGTGGTGGCGATGCTGACGACGTTCGACGCCGACGAGTACATCCTGACCGCGCTGCACTCCGGCGCTGCCGGTTTCCTCCTCAAGGACACCGAGCCGGAGCAGCTCGCCCACCTGGTGCGCACCCTTGCCGCGGGCGGCATCGTGCTGTCCCCCAAGGCGTCGCGGACACTGCTGCGGGGCCACCCCGGCAGCGGGGCGGCCGTCGACGAGGAGGCGGCCCGCGTCCGGCTGCTCACCGCCCGGGAGCGCGATGTCCTCGTTCTGGTGGCGGAGGGCCTGTCGAACGCGGACATCGGGGTGCGCATCCACTTGAGCCCCGGCACGGTCAAGGACCACGTCAGCGCGATCCTCACGAAGCTGCGGGTGGCGAGCCGGGTGCAGGCCGCGCTGCTGGCACAGCGGGCCGGGCTGCTCGACGAGCGCCCGCAGCCGCAGGCCGGACGATGAGCCGCGCCCCAGCTGCCTGGAAGCGGGTTCCCACTCTGGTCGTCGACGTCCTTCTGGTGGCGGTGGCGGCCGTGGACGTACGGCTGAACATGTGGGAGCACACGGGCCTCGGGGTCTCGCTGGCCGCGGTCGGTTGCGCCGCGTTGGCGTTCCGGCGCCGGTTCCCGCTCGCCGTGTTCCTGCTCACCCTGCCCATCGCGCTGATGCAGGAAGTCGCCGTAGCTGTGCTCGTGGCGCTGTTCACCCTGGCCGAGTGCTCCCGCAACCGCCGTCTCCTCGCGGTGTGCGTCGCCCTGGCCGCCGTCGCGGGCAGTACCCCGTGGCCCTTGGCCGAGGCCGACCGGACCATGACGCTGGTCTTCTTCGTGTACGGCCTGGCGACCTCTGCCGCCCCGGTCCTCTTCGGCCAGCTTCTCCAGGCACAACGGGACCTGGCGCGACGGCTGGAGGAGATCGAGGAGGCCAGGGAACACGAGCGGGCCCTGCACGCCCAGGCCGTGCTCGCCCGTGAACGCGCCCAGCTGGCCCGAGAGATGCACGACGTGGTCTCCCACCAGGTCAGCCTGATCGCCGTACGGGCCGGAGCCCTCCAGGTTGCCACCAAGGACGCGGACGCCAAGGAGGCCGCCCGCACGATCCGTTCGCTGAGCGTCACCACGCTCGACGAACTGCGCACCATGGTCACGCTGTTGCGCGCCTCCGGCGGTCGCGCCACCGAGCTGACGCCTCAGCCCACTCTCGCCGACCTGCACAAACTGGTGGAATCAAGCGGCACTCACGCGGAGCTGACCGGTGAGCTCCCGCCCGCCGTGGGCACCCCCGCCCAACGAGCCGTCTACCGCACGGTCCAGGAGGCGCTGACCAACGTACGCAAGCACGCCCCGGGCGCCGTGACCCGCGTCGAACTGTGGCAGGACGGCGACGACGTCGGAGTGACGGTCACCAACACCGCGCCCACCCGTCCCTCCCTGGCCCTGCCCGGTTCGCAGCAGGGCCTGATCGGCCTGCGGGAACGGGCCGACATCCTGCACGGGACCCTGGAGTCGGGCCCGACGGCCGAAGGCGGCTACCGGGTGCGGCTGCGGATCCCGCTCGGGGCGGGCCGACCGACCGGAACCTCCTGCTGATCTGGTGGGTCATCGCGCGGTGGCCAGGAGCTGGGTGGCTGCCAGCCGCGCGTACAGCCGGTCCTGGGTCGCCAGTTCCTCATGGGTGCCCACCGAGCGGACCCGGCCGGATTCCATGACGACGATCCGGTCGGCGCCGCTCACCGTCGACAGGCGGTGGGCCACCACCAGCACGGTGGTCTCACGGGCCACCTCCGTGACGACGTCCCGCACCGCGAGCTCGTTGACGGCGTCGAGCTGCGAGGTCGCCTCGTCCAGGAGCAGCAGCCGGGGCCCCCGCAGCAGGGCGCGGGCGATGGCGATGCGCTGCCGCTCGCCGCCCGACAGCTTCGAGCCGCGGTGTCCGACCGGGGTGTCCAGGCCGTGGGGCAGGCGCCCGACGAGGGTGTCGAGCTTCGTCCGGGCCAGGACGTCGCGGATGTCGTCGTCCGTCGCGCCGGGCGCGGCGAAGACCAGGTTCTCCCTGAGTGTGCCGGCCAGCACCGGGGCGTCCTGTTCCACGTACCCGATGGCGGACCGCAGCTCGGCCAGGGACCAGTCCCGCACGTCTTTTCCGTCGACCAGGATTCGGCCGCCGGTGGCCTCGTAGAACCGCTCGATGAGCGCGAACACCGTCGACTTGCCCGCGCCCGAGGGGCCGACGAAGGCCGTCATCCCGGTGCGCGGCACCTCGAAGCTCACCTGCCGATGGGTGTACGGCAGGTCCGGACGGTAGCGGAAGGACACGTCCTCGAAGCGGACCGACGCCGGACCCGACACCGTTGCCACCTGCCTGGGCAGGGTGCCCGTCCGGCGGCCGGTCGGCTCTGTCGACAGGTGTTCCACCTGCGCGATCCGGGAGATCGCGGCGGCCCCCTCCTGATAGTGGGACACGGCGTCGACCAGCTTGGACACCGGCTCGATCAGGTAGAAGAGGTACAGCAGGAAGGCGATGAGGGTGGACACGGGGATCTCCCCGGACGCAACCCGCGCCCCGCCGACCCCGAGCACCGCCAGGAACGCCAGCTGGACGGCGAGTTCGTCCGCCGAGCCCGCCACGGCTTCCCACTTCGCGCTCTTCACACCGTGCCGCCACGCCCGCCGCGCCGCCGCCTCCACCCGGGCGGTCTCCCGCTCCTCGGCACCGGACGCCTTCACCGTGCGGAACGCCCCGAGGGACCGCTCCAGCGCGACGGAGATCTCCCCGACCGCCTCCTGCGCCCGCTCGGTGGCGCGGGCGATGTGTGGCATCACCAGCGCGGCGGCCCCGCCGACCAGCACGACCACGCCGAGCGTCACACCCAGCAGTACGACGTCCAGGAACGCCATCATCACGATCGCCGCCACGAAGGCCACCGCGCCGGTGGCCGCGGAGACGACCGCCTGGGTGCTGACCGCCCGCAGCAACGTCGTGTCCGAGGTGACCCGGGACATCAGATCACCCGGCGGGACCCGCTCCCACTCCGCGATCCGCAACCGCAGCAACCGCCTCACCAGGGTGCGCCGCGCGGCCAGGACCACCGACTCCGCCGTCCGCTCCAGCACGTACGCGCCGAACGCCTCGACCGCCGTGCCCAGGAGGACCAGGACGGTGAGCGCGATCAGTATTCCGGTGATGGTCTCACCGGAGGCGAGCCGGTCCACCAGTGTCTTCGTGGCCAGCGGCTGCAGCAGCCCCCCGGCGGCCCCGACGAGGGCGCACAGCAGGCCGAGGGCGACGGCCCGCCGGTGCGGCCGGATGTACGCGTACAGCGCCTTGATCGTTTCTCGCGTGGACAGGGGAGTTTCATCCGTCGTCGGGGCGGATGCGGTGTTCACGACATTCCTTTCTTCTCAAGTGTGCCGGGCACCGCATCAGCGGTCCGGCGCACCGGGGCGTGAGCATGTGTCGGGTCGGTGGACGAGTCCGGCTGTGCTCCTGGCGAGGGTGTGCACCAGCGCTTCGGCTACCTCGGGGCGGACGAGAACTCGCCTCTGCCAGGGGTGGCGTCACGGTCCGTCACGTCGGCCGGTGATCCGAGGACGTCCTCGCGCTCGGTTGCGTCGCGCACGGTGTGCCATGCCTCCAGCCTGGAAGCCCGTCCGCCCCGCACCCATCCGGCAACCGTCGGGTCCACCCCCGCCGAGTGGCTGAAGAAGACAGCCGTCCGGTCGTACCGGACCGGCCGGGGACGGGGACTCCGCCGGTCGGCAGGGCGTTACCCGCCGATCGGCGGGGGACTCACCGAAGACCGCCGGATGGTCCGCCCCCTGACGTCCACGCGAAGTTCTCCGTATGACACAGACACAGCCGCCGCAGGAGACGTCAGCTCCGCAGGAGAACTCGCCTCCGCCGCCCCGAACCTCCCCCGAGTCCGCCGAGCCGGCCTCGCCCGGTGCCTCGATGGGGCGCCTCGTCGGGGTGGACCTGGCCCGCGCGCTGGCGGTGTTCGGCATGTACGTCGTGCACATCGGCCCCCCGCTGTCGGCCACGGACGGCGTCGCCAGCTGGATCCGGTACCTGGCGGACGGGCACTCGTCGGTCCTGTTCGCCACCCTCGCCGGGTTCTCACTGATGTTGCTCGCCGGCCGCCGCGAGCCCAAGACCGGCCTGGCCGGTCGGCAGGCGAAAGCCCGGATCGCGATCCGCGCCGTCGTCCTACTGGCGCTGGGCACCGTGATGGCGATGGAATACGGGGGAGTGATCATCCTCGGCTTCTACGGGGTCTACTTCCTGCTGGCCCTGCCCCTGGTGCGACTGCGCGCCAGGACCCTCGCGATCATCGCGGCCGCGTTCGCCCTCGTCACACCGCAGCTGGCCTTCGCCCTGACCTCGCTGCTGAGCGAGTCGGTCCAGCAGAGCATCAACGCCTCTGACCCGCTGCGCCGCCTCAGCGAGGTGGGAGTGCTCGATCTGCTGCTCACCGGCTTCTACCCGGCGCTCACGTGGATGTCGTTCGTGATCGCGGGCATGGCGCTGGGCCGCCTCGACCTGTCCTCCGGCACTGTCCAGCGCCGCCTGGCCGCGCTCGGTGCCACTCTCACCGTTTCCGCATACGGCATGTCCTTGCTGCTCGCCGGAAAGGACGCGTTGCGGAGCATGGCCGAAGACGGGTCGTCCGGCAGCTCGGGCTCACTGCCCCTCGACAGTGGATCGGTGTCCCTCGACAGCGGGTCGTTCCCCGAGCGGCCGGCGTCGATGCTCCTGACGGCCGGGCCGCACAGCGGCACCACGTTCGACATCATCGGCAGCGTCGGTGTCGCGATCCTCGTGATCGTCGGGGCGACGGTGGCGATGGACCGCCTGCCGCGACTGCGCCGCCTGGCCAAACCGGTCATCGCCGTGGGCACCATGTCCCTGACCGCCTACGTCGGCCACTTCCTCGCACAGTCCGCGCTGTCCGTGCCCGCCGGGACCAGCACCCAGCAGTCCTGGGTGCCGCTGCTCATGTTCATCCTCGGGGCGATCGGGTTCGCCGCGATCTGGTCCCGCTTCTTCCGCCGCGGCCCCCTGGAGTACCTGCTCAACGCCGCCACCAAGCCGGCGAAGCACATCAGATGAGACCCGACCGGGGTGGCCCACCTCCACCCCGGCCCGGACCGCTCATGGATCCAGCAAGCGGGCTCAATGCCCTGGATGCGCCCTGGCGGACCGGTTCACCAGAGGGCGCCCTGCTCTGCTGTCTTGCCGGCCCTTGGTGGGTTCATCGCCACTGACACCCGTGTCTTTGCGCTTGTGGAGCGGGGTTCGGTCGTCACAGTGCCTGCGTCCCGCATCTGGCGCACGAGGCTGATCACCTGCGTCGGGCGGTAGACCCTCTCCACACTCAGGGTTGCACGCCCTCCGGCATACCTACGCCTTCGTTCCTTGACTCGGGGGACAGCATCAGGGCGCTCTCCGAGCACCTCGGCGACTCGGACCGGGGCTCCACGCTTCGGACGTACACGCACCTGCTGCCGTCCAGTGAGACCCGCACTCGCAAGGCGATCGACGACGCCTTCACAGAAACCGAGGCGAAAAACGACGGCGACCCGCCCGCCGCCCAGGGCACATCAGCACCCCCAGCAAAACCAATGCGCCCTCGATGTGCCCTGGCCGCCTGACGGCCGTTCCCCGGCACGCAAAAGGGCGAGGCCCGAAGACCCCGCCCGATCCGCAAGAAACCCCAGCTCAGGGCCACACCAGGCAATAAGGCTGATGCCCCGCCTCATGCAACCGATGGCTGAAGTCCTGCCACTCGTGCAGCAGCTGGTAGACGTTGAACGCGTCGCGGGGGCCGCCGCGGTCCGGGACCGTCGACCAGATGAACGCCGCCGCGCCCACGGCCTCCTCGCCGATGCCGCGCAGGGGGTCGACGACCGTCATGGGGAGCTTGACCACCGCGTAGTCGGGGTGCAGGACGACCAGTTCCAGGGGCGGGACCTTGTGCAGGGGGACGCCCTCGATGCCCGTGAGGACCATGGCCGCCATCGTCTCCGGCTTGATCTTCGTGAACATGCCGTTCATGCCCAGCTCGTCGCCGCCGAGCTCCTCGGGACGCATCGAGATCGGGACGCGGGCCGCGGTCGCGCCGTCGGGCGCACCGAAGTACTTGTACGTCACCCCCACCCGACCACCATTCCCGCTGCTCCCGGCCCGAAGATCGTCGACCTGCCGTTCAGTACGTCCGACGGCCCGATCCGGTTCACTCGGTACACCCTGTGTCTGACGCGGTTCCTGAGCGTCCTCCGCCTCGCGCCGGTGCCTTCCCCGCCGGGCACGTCGAGGACCCAGGCCATCAGTCCCCTCGCCCAGTCCGCCACCGCGATGCATATCTCCACCCGACTGCTTTTCTAGGACGCGTCGCCCCCGCCGCGCAACCCGATCATCGTGTCAGTGACCTCCCCCACGGCCGCCCGCCGAAACGTACGTCGAAACATCTGGCCGCAGGATCTCCGCAGCCCCCGACCACCCCGGGGCGTTTGAGCTGTGGGTATCAGGGTCCAGTCTCGCAGACGCCGGGGGACCGGGGGGCGGGTTGTCCCACGCCCCGCCCACCCACGCCGCTGGCCTACCCTGAACAGGTCACTGGCACCCGGAGCCCGACAGCGTCGGAGAAGGTCGGAGAAGTCGCAGGTCATGAGTGAACTGGCATATCCGTACGAAGCACCGGCCTCGCAGGCTCTTTTCGACCGCGCGGCGGCCGTCACGCCCGGCGGCGTGAACTCACCGGTGCGGGCCTTCCGAGCCGTCGGCGGCACGCCGCGGTTCATGGTGTCCGGCACCGGCCCCTATCTGACCGACGCCGACGGCAGGGAGTACGTCGACCTCGTCTGTTCCTGGGGACCCATGATCCTCGGGCATTCCCACCCCGAGGTCATCGCCGCCGTGCAGGACGCCGTCTCCCGCGGCACGTCCTTCGGCACGCCCGGTGAGGGCGAGGTCGCGCTCGCCGAGGAGATGACCGCCCGGGTCGCGCCGCTGGAGCAGGTGCGGCTCGTGTCGAGCGGGACCGAGGCGACCATGTCCGCGATCCGGCTCGCGCGCGGGTTCACGCAGCGCACCAAGGTGATCAAGTTCGCCGGGTGCTACCACGGGCACGTCGACTCGCTGCTCGCCGCGGCCGGCAGCGGTGTCGCCACGTTCGCGCTGCCCGACACCCCGGGCGTCACCGGCGCCCAGGCCGGCGACACCATCGTCCTGCCCTACAACGACCTCGACGCCGTGCGCGAGGCCTTCCGGGCCCACCCGGGCGAGATCGCCTGCGTGATCACCGAGGCGTCCCCGGGCAACATGGGCGTCGTACCGCCCGCCGAGGGCTTCAACCAGGGCCTCAAGGACATCTGCTCCGAGAACGGCGCCCTCTACGTCTCCGACGAGGTCATGACCGGCTTCCGGACCAGCCGCGCCGGGTGGTTCGGGGTCGACGGCGTCGTCCCCGACCTGATGACCTTCGGCAAGGTCATGGGCGGCGGCTTCCCCGCGGCGGCCTTCGGCGGACGCGCGGACGTCATGGCCCACCTCGCCCCGGCGGGGCCCGTCTACCAGGCCGGCACCCTCTCCGGTAACCCCGTCGCCACCGCAGCCGGGCTCGCCCAGCTGCGGCTGCTCGACGACGCCGCGTACGCCAAGGTCGACGCCGTGTCGAAGGAGATCCAGGGGCTCGTCACCGAGGCCCTCACCAAGGAGGGCGTGGCGCACCGGCTGCAGACCGCCTCCAACATGTTCTCCGTGTTCTTCACCGACCGGCCCGTGCGGAACTACGAGGACGCCAAGGCGCAGGAGTCCTTCCGCTTCACCGCGTTCTTCCACTCGCTGCTGGCGAACGGCGTCTACCTGCCGCCGTCCTCCTTCGAGTCCTGGTTCGTGTCCACCGCGCACGACGAGCGGGCCGTGCAGCGCATCGCCGACGCCCTTCCGGCGGCGGCCCGGGCGGCGGCGGAGGCGACGGCATGAGCGACGTGACGGGCCTCGAGAGCGACAAGGACATCACCGTCGTCCACCTGATGCGGCACGGCGAGGTCGCCAACCCGGACGGCATCCTCTACGGCCGCCTCCCCGGCTACCACCTGTCCGACCTGGGCCGCCGCATGGCCGACCGGGTCGCGGAGCACCTCTCCGGACGCGATGTGACGCACGTCGTCGCCTCGCCGCTGGAGCGGGCGCAGGAGACGGCCGAGCCGATCGCGAAGGCGCACGGGCTGGGCCTGGCCACGGACGAGCGGCTGATCGAGGCCGACAACATCTTCCAGGGCAAGACGTTCGGCGTCGGGGACGGGGCGCTGCGCAACCCCGGCAACTGGAAGCACCTGGTCAACCCGTTCCGGCCGTCCTGGGGCGAGCCGTACGTGGACCAGGTCGTCCGCATGATGAGCGCGCTGAGCGCGGCGAAGGACAAGGCCCGCGGGCACGAGGCGGTCGTGGTCAGCCACCAGCTGCCCATCTGGATCGTCCGGTCCTACGTCGAACGCCGCCGCCTCTGGCACGACCCGCGCAGGCGCCAGTGCACGCTCGCCTCGCTGACGACCTTCACGTACCGGGGCGACCGGATCGTCTCCGTCGGCTACACCGAGCCCGCCCGCGACCTAGTCCCGGCCCACCTCCTCGCCGGCGCGAAGCCGGTGAAGGGCCAGGACAAGGCGTTCGGAGCGTAGGCACGCGGACGCGTGCGGGGTGTACGGACCAGCGGCCTGCCCGGGCGCCGGTCCGGCCCCCTGGCGGACGCGAAAACCTGCGGCCGTCCCCTGCCACCCGGGTGAGCGGCACCCCGCAGGGCACCCGGCAGAGCCCCGGGCTCGCGACCGGACGGCGGGCAACGGCCGGGAGCGGCCGGCGGGCGGTGGGCGATGCGTGGTCTTCGGCTTCGCGGTCGGCGGCGGGCAGCCGTGCGCGCTGCCGCGAGCGTGGCGGCGCGGGAACCGGCCCGCCCGGCCGGGGGCGCGTGTCCTGCGGGGCGGCCGGGGGCCTTGGCCCCCCTCTGGGTTCAGCCCGGCTCCGCGTGTGTGCTCGGCCGTGACCGGCCCGGTCCTGGCGCCCGGGCCGTCGAGGACCTGCGGTCGGGAGCGGAGGTTCGTGGTCGGCGGCGGGCAGTCGTGCGCGCTGCCGCGAGCGGGGCGGCGCTGGAAGCGGCCCGCCCGGCCGGGAGAAGTACGCCGGGGCCGGCGGCTCGCGCCCGAGCCTGAGCCGCCCGCCGGAGCCGGTCATCCCGGCCCCGATCGGGCGCGGGGCCCGGCTGTTCAGCCGGCCTCCGTGGGTGTTCGGCAGGGGCGCGTGAGCGCTCCGCGTTCGCCCCCTTCTGATCGCTTACGACTCCTTCGTTACGGAATCTGCGCAATTAAGCGGAACCTCCCCGTTCTCCACGTCCTCTGACTGGGTGACCAGCACGACGTGACGAATCGGGGATGCCATGCGCGCTCTCTCCCGCAGGGGAATGCTCGGACTCGGCGCGGGAGCCGCCGCCGCCGTCTCGCTCGCCGGATGCGGCGGGCTCACGGGCTCGGACGACTCCGGCCGTGCCGACGGTTCCGGCGGCGACTCCGTCCAGGGCGGATCGAAGCCGAAGCCCACCGCCCGCCCCATCGGCGACGGATCGACCAGCCGCACCGGCAAGCAGCCCCACCAGCCCGCCAAGCCCGAGCCGCTGGAGCCGGGGCAGACCCCGCCGCAGTTCGTCGTGTTCTCCTGGGACGGCGCCGGCGAGGTCGGCAACGGCCTCTTCCCGCGCTTCCTGGACCTCGCCAAGGAGCACGGCGCGAGCATGACCTTCTTCCTGTCCGGGCTGTACCTGCTGCCCGAGTCGAAGAAGCGTCTGTACAACCCGCCGAACAATCCGCGCGGCGCCTCCGACATCGGCTACCTCACCGACGAGCACGTCAAGGACACGCTGAAGAACGTCCGCCGGGCGTGGCTGGAGGGCCACGAGATCGGCACCCACTTCAACGGGCACTTCTGCGGCGAGTCCCACGGCTCGGTCAAGAACTGGACGCCCCGGCAGTGGCGCAGCGAGATCGACCAGGCGAAGTCCTTCGTCAAGGAGTGGCGCACCAACACCGGCTGGACCGACCTGCCGTCGCTGCCGTTCGACTACGACAAGGAACTCGTCGGCGGCCGTACGCCCTGCCTGCTCGGCCAGGACAACCTGCTGCCCACCGCCCGCGAGCTCGGCTGGCGCTACGACGCCTCCTCGCCCGGCGGCCTCCAGGTCTGGCCCGCCAAGCGCCAGGGCATCTGGGACCTGCCCCTCCAGCAGATACCTTTCCCCGGCCGCGGCTTCGAGGTCCTGTCGATGGACTACAACATGCTCGCCAACCAGTCCCTCAACTCCACCAAGGCCCCGGCCCACAACTACCCGGGCTGGCGGAAGCAGTCGGCGCAGGCGTACATCCAGGGATTCAAGCGGGCATACGAGACAAACCGGGCACCCTTCTTCATCGGCAACCACTTCGAGCAGTGGAACGGCGGCATCTACATGGACGCCGTCGAGGAGGCCTTCCAGTACATCGCCCGGGAGAAGGAGAAGGGCGCGGATGTGCGTCTCGTCTCCTTCCGGCAGTTCACCGACTGGCTGGACGTGCAGAAGCCCGAGGTGCTCGACAAGCTCCGCACCCTCGGGGTCGGGCAGCAGCCGACCGGAGGCTGGCGGGAGTTCACCGGCAAGGCCTCCACGCCCGGCGGAGACGCCTCGCCGAACGCCGCCTGAAATGCGGTTTTCCGCCCGCAAGGGGGGTGGGCGAGACCCCCAGAACGGGCATGCGAAACTTTTCACATGAGTGCCGCCAGCGCCCCCCAGCGTTCGAACCGCACGACCCGTGCCACCGAGCGCACCCGCCGTGTCCGCCGCAGCGCCGTCCTGACCGCCGGTCTCGCCGCCACCGCACTGCTCGTCTCCGCGTGCGGCTCCGGCGGCACCTCCGGCGGGGGCGGCAACACCAACTTCGTCACCGGCACCGACGGCGTCGCCACGGCGGCCAAGGGCGAGCGCACCCCCGCGCCCGACCTGTCCGGCAAGACCATCGCCGGCAAGACCCTCGACGTCGCCGACTACAAGGGCAAGGTCGTCGTCCTCAACGTGTGGGGTTCCTGGTGCAACCCCTGCCGCGCCGAGGCCAAGTACTTCGCGAAGGTGTCCAAGGAGTACGCGGACAAGGGCGTGCAGTTCGTCGGCATCAACACCCGCGACACCTCCACCGGCGCCGCCCTCGCCTTCGAGAAGGACTGGGGCATCACCTACCCCAGCCTCTACGACCCGACCGGCAAGCTGCTGCTGCGCTTCAAGAAGGGCACGCTCAACCCGCAGGCGATCCCCTCCACACTCATCCTCGACCGGGACGGCAAGATCGCGGCCCGTTCCCTGTCCGCGCTCAGCGAGGAACGGCTGCTGAAGATGCTCAAGCCGGTCGTCGCCGAGAAGTGAGCGGAGTAGTGACGTGAGCGCAGTCACCACGCTCGCCGCGGTCGCGGACCCCAACGGCACGGTGCTCAAGGGCGCCCTGCTGGCGGCCCTGCCGATCGCGCTGCTCGGCGGCCTCGTCTCCTTCTTCTCGCCGTGCGTCCTGCCGCTGGTGCCCGGCTACCTGTCCTATGTGACGGGGGTCGCCGGCACCGACCTCGCCGAGGCGCGGCGCGGCCGGATGGTCGCGGGCGCCTCCCTGTTCGTGCTCGGCTTCACCGCCGTGTTCGTCTCCTCCGGGGCGTTGTTCGGCTACTTCGGCGCCACGCTTCAGGAGCACAGGGACATCCTGTCCAAGGTGCTCGGCGTGCTCATGATCCTCATGGGTGTCTTCTTCATGGGCCTCATGCCCTGGTTCACCCAGCGCGAGTTCCGCCTCCACCGCAAGCCCGTGGCCGGGCTGGCCGGCGCGCCCCTGATCGGGGCGCTGTTCGGCATCGGCTGGACGCCCTGCATCGGCCCCACCCTCGCCTCCGTGCTCGCCCTCTCCTCCGAGCAGGGCAGCGCCGGACGCGGGGCCGTGCTGACCATCGCGTACTGTCTGGGCCTGGGCGTGCCCTTCGTGCTCGCCGCGGTCGCCTTCCGCAAGGCCCTCGGAGCCTTCGGCTGGATCAAGCGCCACTACGTCTGGGTGATGCGGATCGGCGGCATCATGATGATCGTGACCGGTCTGCTCCTGCTGACCGGCGCCTGGGACCGCATCGTGCAGGAGATGCAGGTCTGGTCCGACGGCTTCACTGTGGGGATCTGATCGATGAGCAAGACCACCGCCTCCGACCCGGCCCCCTCCGCCGCCGAGGAGCAGGAGCTGGGCGACGCCGGCTCCCAGCTGTCCACCGCCCCCAGGGAGGACGCGCCCAACCTGCCCTCCCTGGGCGTCATCGGCTGGGCCCGCTGGT
Organism: Streptomyces qaidamensis; assembly: GCF_001611795.1. Taxonomy (NCBI): domain Bacteria; kingdom Bacillati; phylum Actinomycetota; class Actinomycetes; order Kitasatosporales; family Streptomycetaceae; genus Streptomyces; species Streptomyces qaidamensis. The sequence continues at coordinate 5,242,218 of NZ_CP015098.1, forward strand.
TCTGGCGGCAGCTGACCTCCATGCGGGTCGCGCTCCTGCTGCTCCTGCTGCTCTCCCTCGGCGCGATCCCCGGCTCGCTCATCCCGCAGTCCGGCCAGGACGAGACGAAGGTCGCCGACTTCCGCAAGGGCAACCCCACCCTCGGCGACGTCTACGACAAGCTCGGCCTGTTCCACGTCTACAGCTCGGTGTGGTTCTCCGCGATCTACATCCTGCTGTTCGTCTCCCTCATCGGCTGCATCGTCCCCCGCACCTGGCAGTTCGTCGGCCAGCTGCGCGGCCTGCCGCCCGGCGCGCCCCGGCGGCTGAACCGGCTGCCCGCGCACACCACCTGGCGCACCACGGCCGAACCCGAGCAGGTGCACCAGGCCGCCCTGGCCCTGCTGAAGAAGCGCCGCTTCCGCACCCACCTCACCGGGGACGCCGTCGCCGCCGAGAAGGGCTACCTGCGCGAGACGGGCAACCTCGTCTTCCACATCGCCCTCATCGTGATGCTGATCGCCTTCGCCTGGGGCCAGCTCTTCAAGTCCGAGGGCAACAAGCTCGTCGTCGAGGGTGACGGCTTCTCCAACACCCTCACCCAGTACGACGACTTCAAGTCCGGCAACCTCTTCACGTCCGACGACCTGGTGCCGTTCAGCTTCAACCTGAAGAAGTTCACCGGCACCTATGAGCGCACCGGCCCCAACAAGGGCACCCCGCGCGTCTACCAGGCCGACATCACCTACAGCTCCGGCGCCTACGGCAAGGAGAAGAACGACACCGTCCAGGTGAACCACCCCCTGGAGATCGGCGACTCCAAGGTCTACCTCGTCAGCCACGGCTACGCCCCGGTCATCACCGTCCGCGACGCCAAGGGCAAGATCGTCTTCGACGACGCCGTACCGCTGCTGCCGCTGGACGCCAACGTCACCTCCTCCGGCGTCGTCAAGGTCCTCGACGGCTACCGCAACGCCCAGGGCAAGAAGGAGCAGCTCGGCTTCAACGCCTTCTTCGTGCCGACCTTCGGCGGCTCCGCCAGCGGCACGATGCTGTCCCAGTTCCCGGCGCTGGACAATCCGCTGCTCGCGCTGTCCGCCTACCACGGCGACCTCGGGGCCGACTCGGGCATCCCGCAGAGCGTCTACCAGATGGACCGCACCAACATGAAGGAGTTCAAGGACTCCCAGGGCAAGCTGTTCAAGAAGCTGCTGAAGCCCGGCGAGACCATGAAGCTCCCGAACGGCGCCGGTTCGGTCACCTTCGGCAAGGACATCAAGGAGTGGGCCGGCTTCCAGATCGTCCAGCAGCCCGGCAGCGGCTGGGCCCTCGCCGGTGCCCTCGCCGCGATCGGCGGCCTCGCCGCCTCCCTGTTCATCCAGCGCCGCCGCGTCTGGGTGCGCGCGGTCAAGGGCGCCGACGGCGTCACCGTCGTGGAGATGGCCGGTCTCGGCCGCAGTGAGTCCGCCAAGGTCCCCGAGGAGCTGGGCCACCTCGCCGGCGACCTCTACGAGCAGGCACCGGGCGCTCCCGGTCCCGCCACCCCCGCAGATTCCCCCGACCCCGCCCAGGAGCCGGGTACCGCAACCTCCGTACCTGCCGAAGGGGCTGAGAAGTGACTCTCGCCGCCGCCACCAACGAAAACCTCGCGAGCATCAGCAATGTGCTGATCTACTCCGCGATGGCCGTCTACACCCTGGCCTTCTTCGCGTACATCGCCGAATGGCTCTTCGGCAGCCGCAGCAAGGTCGCCCGGACCGCCGCCGCGCTCACCACCAAGGCGGACGCCAAGAAGGCGGCCCCGGCCGTCACCGTGAACCAGGCCGGCGGCACCGCCGTGCTGGAGCGGCCGAAGGTCACCGTGCGGGCCGCGGCCGGTCAGCGCGACGTGCCGGACGGTCCCGGGGCGCACGGCGGGGACGAGCAGGGCGACCTGTACGGCCGGATCGCCATCTCCCTCACGGTGCTCGCCTTCCTGGTCGAGTTCGGTGGTGTCCTCACCCGCGCCCTGTCGGTGGAGCGCGCCCCGTGGGGCAACATGTACGAGTTCAACATCACGTTCTCCACGGTCGCGGTCGGCGTGTACCTCGGACTGCTCGCGCTGAAGAAGAACGTGCGCTGGCTCGGCCTGTTCCTGATCACCTCGGTCCTGCTCGACCTGGGCCTGGCGGTCACGGTCCTCTACACCGCCAGCGACCAGCTGGTCCCGGCCCTGCACTCGTACTGGCTGTACATCCACGTCTCGACGGCGATCTTCTGCGGCGCGGTCTTCTACGTCGGCGCGGTCGGCACGATCCTGTACCTGTTCAAGGACTCCTACGAGAGCAAGCTCGCGAGCGGCGGCACGCCCGGCACCTTCGCGACCTCCGTCCTGGAGCGGCTGCCCTCCGCCGCCTCCCTCGACAAGTTCTCCTACCGCGTCAACGCGGCCGTCTTCCCGCTGTGGACGTTCACGATCATCGCGGGCGCCATCTGGGCCGGCGACGCGTGGGGCCGCTACTGGGGCTGGGACCCCAAGGAGACCTGGTCCTTCATCACCTGGGTCGCCTACGCCTGCTACCTGCACGCCCGCGCCACCGCCGGCTGGAAGGGCCGCAAGGCCGCCTACCTGGCCCTCATCGCCTTCGGCTGCTGGCTGTTCAACTACTACGGCGTGAACATCTTCGTCTCCGGCAAGCACTCCTACGCGGGCGTGTAGGCCCCGCCGGGCATCTCACCGCCGGGCGGCGGGGGCGTGGTCCGCGACCGACACGATGATGTCGCGCAGCCGGTCGGCGTACAGCCGCAGGTTCTTGTGCGCGACATCGGTGTCCGGGTAGCGGGCCGCGAACCACAGGCCCTCGTGGAGGCGGGTGACCCAGGCGCAGACCTGGTCGCCGTAGGACACCCGGATCAGGCCGTAGGCGTTGCGCTCGGTCCAGGCGGCTGACTCGGGGATGCCGCGGGCGTCGGCGAACGACACGATCGAGTACATGTCGGGGGACGTCGGCCGGAAGTCCGCGCCGAGCAGCCGCAGCACCCGGGCCAGCGGCATCCGGGCCAGGGGCCGGGTGGCGTGCAGCGCGGCGCGTACGGTCTTCAGCGCGGCGGGGAAGTCGGGCGCCTCGTCGACGGGCACCTCGATCGGCGCGCCGCCGACGTACCAGCCCACCGAGTCCGAGTACGCGGACTTCGCCCGGGTGTGGAAGGGCACGACCGTCCGGTAGACGGGCTCACCGCCGATCTCGTGGACGATCAGGGCCGTCGCCGCCAGCAGCCCGACCAGGGAGCCCCCGAAGGGGCGGCAGTACGCCTCGAACGCGGCGGCGGCGTCCGCGTCCACGAGCATCTCCCGCATGAGCTTCTGCGTCGGCAGACCGCCCCCGCTCTCCAGCCCGAGGTCGACGGGGAAGCTCGGCAGCCGACCGTCGCAGCGCCGGATGAACTCCCGCCAGCGGGCGACGATCTCGTGGTCCGCGTCGAGCCGGTCCGCGTCCGCCCGCTCGGCCTCGCAGAAGTCGACGTAGCTGGAGACCGGGGGCTGCTCCGGGGCGCGGCCGGTGAGGTGACCGGCGTACAGCTCCTGGATCTCGGCCGGGATGCGGTAGAGGGAGTACGCGTCGACGTTGCTGTGGTCGAAGGCCATGTACACGCTGGTGGAGTCGTCCCGGACGACGGCCGTGTAGATGAGGTTCGGCCAGCGCAGCGCGTCGGCGGTGGTGTCGAAGCGGTCCTGGAGGTGCTGGGCCAGGGCCGCCGGGTCGGTGAACTCCCCGGCGTCCTCGCGGTGCAGGGACACGGCGTCCGCGTCGAGTGTGAAGCGGCGCAGGGAGTCACCGGGCCCGCCCGCCCAGCGGAAGCCGCTGCGCAGCGTCTCGTGCCGCAGCGTCCAGCCGCGCAGCGCCGCGCCCAGGGCGTCCAGGTCGGCCCGGCCCGGGAGGTCGAAGGCCGCACCGATCCAGGTCGGGACGAACAGCCCGTCCTCGCGCACCGACCGCGCCGTCCGCAGATGTGACTCCTGGATGTAGGCGGGTGGCCTGGAGTCCTCGGGCAGGGCCTTCGCCGTCGCGACGGTCGCCGGACTGAGCGTCCATTCGACGAGTCGTCCAGGCCGGACCTCGCAGCGCTGGATGTCGGTCATTCGCACGGGGCGTCTCCGTTCGCAGATGGGACAGACCCGATCAAGGGAATGCCGAGCCGGCCACCGGCCACACCGCGTGTCGTCACATTTCAGGAGAACGGATGGCATCTCGAACGGCGATGCGGGGTCCGTCCGATGTGCTCAGTTGACGCCGATGTCCTCGTGCCAGAGCGCGGGGTGTTCCGCGATGAAAGCGCGCATCAGCCCGGCGCACTCGGCGTCGTCCACCAGCACGATCTCCACACCGTGTTCGGCCAGCCAGTCGTGGCCGCCGTGGAAGGTGACCGCCTCGCCGATCACCACCCGGGAGATGCCGAACTGCCGCACCAGGCCGGAGCAGTACCAGCACGGGGACAGGGTCGTCACCATCGTCGTACCCCGGTAGGAGCGCTGCCGCCCGGCCGCGCGGAAGGCGGCGGTCTCCGCGTGCAGGGACGGATCGCCGTCCTGGACACGGCGGTTGTGGCCGCGGCCCAGCAGGGTGCCGTCGGCGCCGTACAGCGCCGCACCGATCGGGATGCCGCCCTCGGCGAGCCCGGAACGGGCCTCCTCGACAGCGGTCGTCAGCCATGTGCGTGCCTGTGCCTGGTCCATGACCTCATCCAAGCCCGCCTGCGGTCGGTCCCGTCGTCACCGCGGCCGGGCCGAACCGGTCGAGGTACGTGTGCAGGGCGCCCGCGCCCTCGATCATCACCCTGCTGCGGGCGGTCAGCGCCTGGCCGCGGGCCGCGACGGCGGCGCGCAGCGCCGCACTGCTGCCCTCCCGCCGCAGCCCCTCCAGCACCGGCCTGATCTGGTCGAACAGATAGTGGCTGCGGCGCAGGGTGTGCACGAGCCGGGCGTCGCGCACATCGGCCGGTTCGTAGATCCGGTAACCCGTCCCGCGCTCGCGGCCCGGCGTGAGCAGCCCGGCCCCCTCCCACACCCGCAGCGCGGAGGTCCGTACGCCCAGCAGCACGGCCACCTCGCCGATGCGCAGGCCGCCGGAGCGGGGGAGCGGGGCCGGGGGCTCCAGCGCCAGCAGTTCCAGGGCCTCGCTCGCCGCCCGCAGGGACACCCGCTCCTCGTGCAGGGCGGCATGCGCGGCGTCGACCAGCGCGAGCGCGCCCGGGACGTCCCCCGCGTGCAGGGTCCGCATGATCCCCGCCGCCGTCACCGGCCCGTACCCCCGCATCAGCGCCCGGTACGCCAGCAACGCACCGCGGTGCACCTCCCCGAAGGCGCGGTAGCCGGACGCGGTCCGGGCGGCCGGCGGGAGCACACCGGCGTCCTCGTAGTTGCGGATCTGCTGCGCCGAGACACCGGCCAGCCGGGCCAGGTCGACGGGGCGGAGGCGGCGTTCGTTCGTCATCGATTTGAAGGTTACGGCAGGAAACAGGCAGTGGCTCCCTCTCAAGTCTCAAGGAGGTACTTCAATGGAAGACTTGAAGGAATGGACGACTGTATCCGCGTCACCGGCGCACGCCTGAACAACCTCAAGAACGTCTCCCTCTCCCTGCCGAAGAACAAGCTGGTCGTCCTGACCGGCCTGTCCGGCTCCGGCAAGTCCACCCTCGCCTTCGACACCCTCCACCGGGAGGGCCAGCGGCAGTACCTGGAGTCGCTGGGCATGGTCACCGGCTTCGTCAGCAAACCCGCCGTCGACTCGATCACCGGCCTGTCCCCGTCCATCAGCGTCGACCAGCACCTCACCAACCGCAGCCCCCGCTCCACGGTCGGCACGGTCACCGAGGTCTTCACCTACCTGCGGCTGCTGTGGTCGCGCATCGGGATCCGGCCCTGCCCCGGCTGCGGCAAGGACATCCCGCCGTCCTACGCCGACGGTGCCGAGGCCGACGAGGACGCCGAGCCCGAGCAGTGGCCCTGCCCGCACTGTTCCACCCCGGTACCCGAACTGGTCATGGGCTCCTTCTCCTTCAACAAGCCCGCCGGAGCCTGCCCGGCCTGCACCGGCCTGGGCGAGGTGATCCGCCCCGACGTGCGGCGCCTGGTCGACGACGGCAAGCCGGTCGCGCAGGGGGCGGTGAAGGGCTGGAACGCGAAGTACACCGCCTGGAGCCTGCCCGTGCTGCGGGCAGCCGCCGCCCACTACGGCTTCACCTTCGACACGGACGCACCGTTCGGCGAACTCGACGGCATACAACAGGACTTGCTTCTCCACGGCGTGGAAAGCCGGGAGTTCCGGCGGCACTTCCCCGACACCGCCCCACCGGCGACCGTGACGACGGGCCGCTTCGAAGGGGTCGCGACGGCGCTGCTGCGCCGCTACAACGACCGCGCCGACGACCCCGACTACCGCGAACGGGCCGAGCAGCAGGGTCTGGTGAAGCAGCCCTGCGGGGAGTGCGGCGGGACCCGGCTGTGCGCCCGGGCCCGGGCGGTGACCGTGCACGGCCTCACCGTCGTCGAGGCCGCCCGGCTGCCGCTGACCGACCTCGGCGCATGGCTGACCGGCCTGCGCGAGCGGTCGGACGGGGACGAGTGGCTGTTCGTGGAGCCGGTCGTGGCCGACCTGGAGGAGCGGGTCCGGCGCCTGCTGGACGTCGGCGTCGGCTACCTCACCCTGGGCCAGGCCACACCCAGCCTCTCCGCCGGCGAGACCCAGCGGCTGCGGCTGGCCGCCCTGCTCGGCTCCGGCCTGACCGGCGTCCTCTACGTCCTGGACGAGCCGACCATCGGCCTGCACCCCTCGGACACCGCCCGTCTGATCGGGGTCCTGCGCCGCCTGCGCGACCTGGGCAACACCGTGCTCGTCGTCGAGCACGACCTGGAGGTGCTGCGGGCGGCCGACCACGTCGTGGACGTCGGGCCGGGGGGGGGCCGGGACGGCGGGTGGATCGTCGCCGAGGGCACGCCGCAGGAGGTGGCCCGGGCCGAGGGCTCCGTCACCGGCGCGTACCTCTCGGGCCGCCTCCCCGCACCCCGGTCGCGTGGTCGCGGCGACGGCGAGGCGGCGCTGCTGATCAGGGGAGCCCGGGCCCACAACCTCAAGGACGTCACCGTACGGATCCCGCTGGGGCGACTGGTGACGGTCACCGGCCCGTCCGGTTCGGGCAAGTCGACCCTGCTGCTGGACATCCTCGGCCGGGCCGCCCGCCGGCACTTCCACGGGGCGGGGGAACTGCCCGCCGAGCACGACGGCATCGACGGCTGGGAGCACCTGTCCAAGGCCGTCCTCATCGACCAGGCGCCGGTCGGCCGCGTGCCCCGTTCCAACGCGGCGACGTACTCGGACGTCTTCACCCCGATCCGCGAGGCCTTCGCGGCAGCCGGACGACTCCCCGCGGGCCGCTTCTCCTTCAACGTGCCGGGCGGCCGCTGCGAACGCTGCGAGGGCGCCGGGGTGCTGACGGTCCGCATGCACTTCCTCCCCGCGGTCCCGGTGCGATGCCCGGGCTGCCGGGGGCGGCGCTTCCGGCCCGAGGTGCTCGCCGTCCGGTACGCGGGCCACGACATCGCGGAGGTGCTGGAGGCGACGGTCGACGAGGCGCTGGAGGTCTTCCGGGACGTGCCCGCCGTGGCCGGACGGCTGCGCCGCATGGCCGACGTGGGCCTCGGCTACCTCCCGCTGGGCCAGCCGGCCACCACGCTGTCCGGCGGCGAGGCCCAACGCCTCAAACTGGCACGGGAACTGGGCCGCAGGCCGAGCGACCGCACGCTGTACGTCCTCGACGAGCCGACGACCGGCCTGCACGCCGCGGACACGGCCCGGCTGCTGGACGCCCTGCAACGGCTGGTGGACGCGGGCCACTCCGTCATCACCATCGAGCACAACACGGACGTCATGCGGGCCTCCGACTGGCTGATCGACCTCGGGCCGGTCGGCGGGGCGGGCGGGGGGAGGCTGATGTCGGAAGGGGCCGGATGGGCTGCGGCCGGTACGGGTGCGTCGTAGGCTCGTGAATATCGGGGATTCGCGTCAGAAAAGGCGAAACTCAGATGCGCCTTCTGATGGTGCACGAGCACGGCGGGGAAGTGACGTCCCATGGCGACAATCGTCAGCTATCAGAGCAGCAGAATCGTCGAATTGATGGACGCGCGTGAAGATCAGCGCGATTCCGAATGGTTGAAGGACGCACTGCAGCAGGCCGTCATGCTGGAGCTCTCTACGCTTCCGCCGTATCTGTGCGCCCTGTGGTCCATCGAGGACCAGGAGTCCGACGTGGCCCAAGCCATTCGCCGCGTCGTCTTCGACGAGATGTCACATCTGGGGCTCGCCGGAAATCTGCTGACGACGATCGGTGGCATGCCCCGCCTCGCCGACGCCCGGACGGCACCGAAATACCCCGGCCCGCTGCCCGGAGGCGTGCGCCCGGACCTGACCGTCTTCCTGAGCGGGCTCACCAAGGATTCCCTGGACCTGTTCTCCCGCATCGAGGAGCCGGACGACCCGGTCACGGTGGAGAGCGGCGGGCACACGTCCATCGGGGCCTTCTACTCGGCGATCGGCGAGGCGTTCCGGCAGCATCCGGACCTGATCACCGGCACCCGGCAGATGCGCCGGCTCATGTCGCACCACGGCGAGGGCAACGACGTGCTGGAGATCACCTCGCTCGCCGGCGCCGAGAAGGCCATCGGCATCATCAAGGAGCAGGGCGAGGGCACGGCGGCCTCGCCGGAGAATCCGCACCCCGGAGAGCAGGGGGAACTCGCCCACTTCTATGTCTTCCGCGAACTCTTCCACGGCCGCAAGCTGGTCAGGACCTCCCAGAACCCCGACCGGTGGGAATTCGCCGGAGACGCCATAGCCATGCCCTCCGCCCTCCCCATGGGGAAGGTTCCGGCAGGCGGCTGGGAAGCCGGAGGCCTGCCGGCACCGGATGAGGAGACGAGGCAGCGGCTGGTGGAAGTCAATCTCCAGTACAGCGAGATGCTGAGGTTCCTCGAACGGGCCTGGCAGGCCACTGCGACGGCCGACATGCAGAGAAATCTCTCGGCAGCGGTGACCCGGATGCGTTTCCTCGTCGAACCCTCCCAGCTCCTGATGCAGCGCGCACTGCCCGACGGGAGCGGCAGGACGTACGGTCCGGAATTCAGATATGTGGATCCCTGATCGCTGACCGGGCCGTGACCTGTTCGAGCACGGCGTAGTCCGCGAAACTGCGGCGGTAGCGCAGGTGCCGCGTCTCCTGGGTGTGCCTGCGCTGCCACTCCTCCACCTCGCCGGGCCCCTGGCACCGGCCCGAACCCGCCCCGCAGTCCTGCTCCTCGCCGGAGACGCAGTACGCCTCGTACTCGGGCAGGGCCGACGCGTCCTGCACGATCGTGTACGGCACGTACCGGAAGATCCTGCGGCCCGTCGACTCCCCACCGTGCTCCGCGCGTTGGTGCTGGCGCAGCAGCACGTTCGCGTCGGTCACCGCACTGCCGTCGAACGCCGCGCGTGCGCGGTCCCGCCGCAGCGCCAGCTCCTCACATCCCGCGCACCCGGGCACCGGGGAGGGCGGCCGGGCCGGGTCGGCCGACAGGCCTTCCCTGGAACGGTCGTTGAGCGCGCGCACGCCCGCACTGAGCCGCTCCTCCGGTGTCGCCTCGCGGATCCTCGCCGGGTCCGCCTGCCATTCCCGGCCGCCGCCGACCGGGCGCAGCATCACGTACGGGCCGGTCCTGTCCTGGTACTCGCCGACCTTGCACGTCTGCGGGTCGTAGACGAGCGTTCCCGGTTCCATTCCGCGCACCTCCGTCACTCTGGGTGTATCGAGCGTTGCGCACGGGAACAGTCCGGTTCAATGCTTGGCGTGTGACACCGGTGCACTGTCACGGAGGGGGAGCCGTGAGTCGACGGAACGGCGGGGCGAGTACGGCGGCGGTATTCGGGGAGGTCCTGCGGCACTTCCGTGAGGCCGCGATGCTCACGCAGGAGGGCTTGGCGAGGCAGATCCCGTGCGACCGTTCGCATGTGGCGCGGGTCGAGGGCGGTACGAGGGTTCCGCAGGACACGTTCGCCAAGACCTGTGACGAACTGTTGGGCACGGGTGGGGTGTTGGCCCGACTGTGGGCCCGGATCGACTGGTATCCGCAGGTGGAGCATCCCGACTGGTTCCGGCGGCGGGCGGAGATGGACGAGGTGGCCGTCTCCCTCCGGGAGTACCAGGAGCGGGTGATCCCGGGCTTGTTGCAGACGGCGGACTATGCGCAGTCGCTGTTCTCCCTGCTGGTGAGCGGCGAGGAGCTGGAGGAGCGCGTGCGGGCGCGCCTGAGTCGCCAGCAGCGTTTCCTGGCGGAGGGTGGCCCGCTGTACATCGTCGTTCTCGACGAGAGCTGCCTGCGCAACCTGATCGGCAGTCCGGCGGTGATGAGGGACCAGTGCGCGCACTTGCTCAACGTCGGACGGCGGCCCAATATCCGGATCCAGGTCGCCCCTGCCTCACGCCTCGGGCTGTTCCGCCCCAGTGGTTCCATGTCGCTGATCAAGCTGCCCGACGGGCACGACTGGGTCTACTCGGAATCGCTGGATCGCGGCCATTTCAACGACGATCCGGCCCTCTTCGCGCGCCATAGCCACACTTATGATGTGCTCAGGGCGGACGCCCTGTCAGCTCCCCAGTCCGCCGCTCTGATCCACGAGACGATGGAGAGGTACGCGCATCATGGACGGGAACTCGCTGACCTGGATCAGGAGCAGCTACAGCGACGCCAACGGCGGCAACTGCATAGAAATAGCCCCCGGTTTCCCAGAAACCGTCCCCGTCCGCGACAGCAAGAACCCTGACGGGCCGGTCCTGGTCGTGGGGCGGTCTGCCTGGGCGGCGTTCACCGCCGCCCTCTGAGAGCCGGTCTCAGACGCCGGTCCGCCCGTCGACGAGCTCACGGACGACGTCGAGGTGGCCGTTGTGGCGGGACGTCTCCTCGATGAGGTGGAGGATCACCCAGCGGAGGTCGACATGGCGGCCATCGCTGATGGGACGCTTGGCCGTTGAGTTCAGGTCGTGCTCGGACACCAGGCGGCGGTAACGGGCACTCTGCTCCCGGTACTCGGCGAGAAGGCGGGGCAACGGGATGTCGACCGCTGTCCGCATCTCGGGGTCGGGATCATCGTCGGTCGCCTCGGTGAGCGGCCCCACAGGCTCCTCGCCCAGGAACATCACCTGGAACCAGTAGTGCTCGACCCAGCGCAGATGGCTGATCAGCCCGCACAACGTCATCAGCGGTGAACTCGGGAGCGGGGCCTTGCGGGCGTCCTCGGCTGACACGCCCTCGCACTTGGCCAGCGCGGTGTCCCGGGCGTAGTCGAGGAAGGTGACCAGCTGCGTACGCTCGTCCCACGCGGAAGGTGTATCGGTTCGTCGGGTCATCGCGAGGAGCTTCGCGCAGCTCTGAACGGATGTCGACTCAATTGGTCGGAACCCGCACAGGCACTAGTCCTCGCGCCTGCGCCCGTCCGTGTCCGTGTCCGGATCCTTGTCCTGGTCGAGGGACTTCAGGAAGTCGGGATTGTCGTCGGGCGCCACCCACCGCCGGGGACGCTCCGCCGCCGGTACCCGCTTCTTGCCGGCGATCAGCCAGGAGATCGACCCGACAAGCGGAAACAGCAGCACAAGGATCGCCCACAGCGGCTTGGGCATGTGGCGGATCTCGTCGTCCTTCGTGCTGATGCAGTCGATGAACGCGTACACGCTGAGTGCCAACGGCACGAGGAACATCAGTACCCGGAGCATGCGGCCTCTCAGCGAAAGCGGGTGGGTGGTTCCAGGCCAGGGTAGCGGCTCGGGGATACTGGACCCCATGGCTTACGACGATCTTCGCTCCCTGCTCAGGGCGCTGGAGCGCGAGGGCGACCTCAAGCGCATCAAGGCCGAGGTGGACCCGTACCTGGAGGTCGGGGAGATCGTCGACCGGGTGCAGAAGTCCGGCGGCCCCGCCCTGCTCTTCGAGAACGTGCGCGGGTCGAGCATGCCCCTCGCGATGAACGTGTTCGGCACGGACCGGCGGCTGCTGAAGGCACTGGGCCTCAAGTCGTACGCCGAGATCTCCGAGCGGATCGGCGGGCTGCTCAAGCCCGAGCTGCCGCACGGCTTCGTCGGCGTCCGGGAGGCCTTCGGCAAGCTCGGCGCGATGACGCACGTGCCGCCGAAGAAGGTGAAGGACGGCCCCGTGCAGGAGGTCGTCCTGACGGGGGACGACGTCGACCTCGACCAGCTGCCCGCCCTGTTCACCTGGCCGAAGGACGGCGGGTCGTTCTTCAACCTGGGGCTGACCCACACCAAGGACCCGGAGAGCGGCGTCCGCAACCTCGGGCTGTACCGCCTCCAGCGGCACGACAAGCGCACCATCGGCATGCACTGGCAGATCCACAAGGACAGCCGGAACCACTACCAGGTGGCCGCGCGCAGGGGCGAGCGGCTGCCCGTCGCGATCGCCTTCGGGTGTCCGCCCGCCGTGACGTACGCCTCCACCGCCCCGCTGCCCGGGGACATCGACGAGTACCTGTTCGCCGGGTTCCTCGCGGGCAAGCGGATCGAGATGGTCGACTGCAAGACCGTGCCGCTCCAGGTGCCGGCGCAGGCGGAGGTCGTGATCGAGGGCTGGCTGGAGCCGGGCGAGATGCTGCCCGAGGGTCCGTTCGGCGACCACACCGGCTTCTACACGCCGCAGGAGCCCTTCCCGGCGCTGACGATCGACTGCATCACGATGCGGAAGCGGCCGCTGCTCCAGTCGATCGTCGTGGGCCGCCCGCCGACGGAGGACGGGCCGCTGGGCCGGGCGACGGAACGCTTCTTCCTGCCGCTGCTGAAGATCATCGTGCCGGACATCGTGGACTACCACCTGCCGGAGGCGGGCGGCTTCCACAACTGCGCGATCGTCTCGATCGACAAGAAGTACCCGAAGCACGCGCAGAAGGTCATGCACGCGATCTGGGGCGCGCACATGATGTCGCTGACCAAGCTGATCGTGGTCGTCGACTCCGACTGCGACGTGCACGATCTGCACGAGGTCGCCTGGCGGGCGCTGGGCAACACGGACTACGCCCGCGACCTGTCGGTCGTCGAGGGCCCCGTCGACCACCTCGACCACGCCTCCTACCAGCAGTTCTGGGGCGGCAAGGCCGGCATCGACGCGACGAAGAAGTGGCCCGAGGAGGGCTACACCCGCGACGGCGGCTGGCCCGACATGGTCGAGTCCGACCCGGAGACGGCGGCGAAGGTGGACCGCCGCTGGAAGGAGTACGGCCTGTGACTTCCGCTTCCGCCGCCATCCCGCAGCCGGGACGCACCAAGGCCTTCCTGCGGCTGGTGATGATCGAGCACTCGGTCTTCGCGCTGCCCTTCGCCTACATCGCCGCGCTCACCGCGATGTTCCAGTGGGACAGGAACATCCACTGGGGCAAGCTGCTGCTGGTCACCGTCTGCATGGTGGGGCTGCGCACGTTCGCCATGGCGGTCAACCGGATCATCGACCGGGAGATCGACGCGCGCAATCCGCGCACGGCACAGCGCGAGCTGGTGACCGGCGCGATGTCGGTGAAGCACGCGTGGACGGGCGCGCTGATCGCCCTGGCCGTGTTCCTCGGCGCGGCGGCCCTGCTCAACCCGCTGTGCCTGGCGCTGGCCCCCATCGCGGTGATCCCGATGGTGGTCTACCCGTACGGCAAGCGGTTCACGAACTTCCCGCAGGCCATCCTCGGCCTCGCCCAGGCCATGGGCCCGGTCGGCGGCTGGCTGGCGATCTCGGGGGAGTGGTCCTGGGAGGCGGTGATCCTCGGTCTGGCCGTCGGGATCTGGATCGGCGGCTTCGACCTGATCTACGCCTGCCAGGACGTGGAGACCGACCGTGAGATCGGCGTCATGTCCGTCCCGGCGCGGTTCGGCATCCCGTCGGCGATCTGGGGCGCCCGCGTCTGCCACGCCCTCACGACCGCCCTGTTCGTCTGGTACGCCCTCGCCACCGGCGCCGGTGCCTTCTTCTGGCTGGGCCTGCTGATCGTCGCCGGGGCCTTCCTCTACGAGCACTCGATCGTGCGCCCCCACGACCTCTCCCGGGTGAACCGGGCCTTCTTCAGCGTCAACGGCTTCATCGGCATCGCCCTGTTCGTGTGCGCGCTGCTGGACCTGCTGGTGCGTGGCCTCACCGTGTGAGCGCGGCTGGGGCTGCCGGGCCGCGGCGGAACACGAACGCCGCCGCCACCCCCGCCAGCAGGCCCAGCAGGTGGCCCTGCCAGCTGACGCCCGTCTGGGTCGGGGCCAGGCCCGCCAGGATCGAGCCGCCCCAGACCGCGGCGATCAGGACGCCCGCCAGGACGCCCCAGGGGCGGCGCTCGACGAATCCGCTGACCAGGAGGAAGCCGAAGAGGCCGAAGATCACGCCGGAGGCGCCCGCGGTGTTGGTGCCGTCCGGGGCTATGAGCCAGACGCCCAGGCCGTCGACGACGATGATCAGCGCGCAGACCAGCAGGAACCGGCGCAGGCCCGCGAGCGCCGCGAGGAAGCCGAGGACCAGCAGCGGCACGGTGTTGGCCGCCAGATGGGCGAAACCGAAGTGGATGAAGGACGAGGGGACGACATCGACCAGCTCGGACGGGTCGCGCGGGGTGACGCCGAAGCCGTCCAGCGCGTGGCCCGTGGCCACGTCGACCACTTCCAGCAGCCACAGCAGCGCGACCCAGGCGAGCATCAGCTTGCCCGCGGCCAGCGCACGATCGCCGTTCGACCACCCGGCTTGCGGACCCGACATGGCGACCCCCAGTGTTCGCTCGTCCCCTCCGTGCAACGGCCCGCACCCCTTGGCCGGTTCCCACCCTGCGGCGCCGGATAGGCTCGGTGTTGTGAACCCAGTCAAGCCAGGCGAGATGCCGCGTACGCCTTGGATCGTAGGGGTGTCCGGGGCTTCCGGCACCCCGTATGCCGCTGCCGTGCTGCGGGCCCTTCTCGCCGCCGGCGAGAGCGTCGATCTCGTGGTGTCCCGGGCGTCCCGGCTGACCTTGCTGGACGAGACCGGGATCTCCTTCCGGGACGCCCACTGGCAGGCCGACCTGCGGGAATGGCTGTCCCGGGGCGCCGACGGCAAGCCGGACACCTTCTCCGTCGACATCGGCGCCGTACGGCACTGGAGCGCCGGCGACCTGGCCGCCGGGCCCTCCTCGGGGTCGTACCCCACCAAGGGCATGCTCATCGTGCCCGCCTCGACGGCGAGCGTGGCCGGGGTCGCGCTCGGCCTGTCGAAGGACCTGCTCCAGCGGGCGGCGAGCGTGACCCTCAAGGAGGGACGCAAGCTGATCGTGGCCGTGCGCGAGACCCCGCTGAACGGCCAGACGCTGCGGCACCTGGTCACCCTCGACGACGCGGGCGCGACGGTCGTGCCCGCCTCACCCGCCTTCTACGCGGGCGCGACGCACATCCAGGACCTGGTGGACTTCGTCGCCGGACGCGTACTCGACGCGGCGGGCGTGCCGCACCGGCTCTACCGCCGTTGGCAAGGTGAACTCGGCGGCGGTGCGCACCGCGACGGCTGAGCGGTACGCGAACCTCATCGGACTCAACGACAACTTCAGCGGAAGGCTTCGATCGCAATGGACGCGGTGGACAGGCAGCTCATCCAGGCCCTGAGGGAGAACGGCCGGGCCTCCTACGCGGAGCTGGGACGCCTCGTCGGACTGTCGGGACCCAGTGTCACCGACCGCATCAACCGGCTGGAGGCGGCCGGTGTCATCACCGGCTACCGGGCCACCGTCGACGCCGCCTCGCTCGGCCTCGGCGTCACCGCCCTGATCGGCATCTCACTCTCCGACGCCACCGACCACGAGGACGTGGCGCAGCGGCTGAAGGACCTCTCGGAGATCGAGGACTGCTGGTTCATCGCGGGCGAGGACTCCTACATGCTCAAGGTGCGGGCGGCGGACGTCGACGGCCTGGAGAAGATGATCCGGCGGCTCAGCGGCATCGAGGGCGTCTCCCGCACGCGGACGACGATCGTGCTCTCCACGAAGTGGGAGAACCGGGTCGGGGAGCTGCCCGAAGAGGAGTAGAGCGGTAGCCGTACGGTTGGGACGTTGTCGTAGAAAGGTGTGGGCATGGATCTCGGGCTCAAGCGCGAGCTGGAGGAGAAGGTCAGGGCGGGTGTCCGCCTGACCCGTGAGGACGGCATCGCGCTGTACGAGTCGGACGACCTGGCCTGGCTCGGCGGCCTCGCGCACGAGGTGCGCACCCGCAAGAACGGCGACGTCGTGCACTTCAACGTCAACCGGCACCTCAACATGACGAACGTGTGCACGGCCTCCTGCGCGTACTGCTCCTTCCAGCGCAAGCCGGGGGAGAAGGACGCGTACACGATGCGCATCGAGGAGGCCGTCAAGCTCGCGAAGGCGATGGAGTCGGACAACCTCACCGAGCTGCACATCGTCAACGGGCTGCACCCGAACCTGCCGTGGCGGTACTACCCGCGGTCGCTGCGCGAGCTGAAGGCGGCGCTGCCGGACGTCTCGCTGAAGGCGTTCACGGCCACGGAGATCCACCACTTCGAGACCATCTCGGGGATGTCGGCGTCGGAGATCCTCGACGAGCTCATCGACGCCGGTCTGGAGTCCCTCACCGGCGGCGGCGCCGAGATCTTCGACTGGGAGGTCCGCCAGCACATCGTGGACCACCGGACCCACTGGGAGGACTGGTCCCGGATCCACCGGCTCGCACACGAAAAGGGTCTGAAGACCCCGTGCACGATGCTGTACGGGCACATCGAGGAGCCGCGTCACCGGGTGGACCACGTGCTGCGGCTGCGTGAGCTGCAGGACGAGACCGGCGGCTTCCAGGTCTTCATTCCGCTGCGGTACCAGCACGACTTCGTCGACATGCAGGACGGCAAGGTGCGTAATCGCCTCCAGGCGCGGACGCAGATGGCGACGGGGGCCGAGGCGCTGAAGACCTTCGCGGTGTCACGGCTGCTGTTCGACAACGTGCCGCACGTGAAGGTGTTCTGGGTGATGCACGGGGTGCAGACGGCTCAGCTGGCGCTGCAGCACGGGGCGGACGACATGGACGGGTCCGTCGTCGAGTACAAGATCACGCATGACGCGGACAACTACGGGACGCCGAACAAGCTGACGCGTGAGGATCTGCTGGATCTGATTCGCGATGCCGGGTTCCGGCCGGTGGAGCGGAACACGCGGTACGAGATCATCCGGGAGTATGAGGGGCCCGACCCGGAGCGTCGTGAGTCGCCGCAGCCCATGAGGGTCTGATTGCGGCTTTCGGCGCGTGGGGGCTGGTCGTGCCCCGCGGTGGAGCCGCATACCGGCAGAGTCCCGCGCCCCTGGGCGGGGTACCCGGAGGGCATGGTCGGTACGAGGGCTCCTGAGGACGCCTACACCGCTGAGCCGTTTCTTCCCGAGCGCGGCGGTCTTCCCGCTCTTCGGAAGGCCGCTGCCGAATGCCGGGGATGTCCGTTGCACCGGGACGCCACCCAGACCGTGTTCGGGGCCGGTGACACGGACGCCCGGGTCATGCTCGTGGGGGAGCAGCCCGGGGATCAGGAGGACCGGCGGGGGAAGCCGTTCGTCGGGCCGGCCGGGCAGTTGCTCGACCGGGCCCTGGAGGAGGCCGGTATCGATCCCTCCGAGGCCTATGTCACCAACGCCGTGAAGCACTTCAAGTTCACGCAGGCCGAGCCCCGGAAGCGGCGGATCCACAAGGCGCCGAACCTGCGGGAGATGACCGCGTGCGGGCCCTGGCTGGCCGCGGAGCTCGCGGTCGTGGAGCCGGAGCTGATCGTCGTCCTCGGGGCCACCGCCGGGAAGGCGCTGCTCGGGTCCTCCTTCCGGGTCACGCAGGTGCGCGGCACCGTGCTGGAGGAGGAGATCCACGGGAGGCCGGAGCGGCTGGTGCCGACCGTGCACCCCTCCTCGGTGCTGCGGTCGGACGACCGGGAGGCGGCGTACCGGGGGCTGGTGTCGGACCTGAAGGTGGCGGCAGACGCCCTGTCGTAATAGCTACCATTTCGACATGCCCCTTACCCTCACACTCGAACCCGCCGTCACCCCCGAGCTGCGTGACGGTCTGCTCGATCTGTGGACCGATGTCTCCAACGCCGGAGGGGCCGTCGGGTACGTGCCGCCGGTGACGCGGGAGGAGATCCGCCCCGCGCTGGTGCAGCACTTCGCGGCGATGGCGGACGGCCGGGTCAAGCTGCTCGTCGGGCACGACGAGGACGGAAGGGTCGCGGCGACCGCCTTCCTGACCTTCAACACACACCACCTGATGACGCACTGGCTGTGGCTGTACACGGTGATGGTGCACCCGAGGCACCAGGGCAAGGGCTGGGGGCGGGACCTGCTGCGCGCCGCCGCGGACACGGCCCGGGGCATGGACGGGATCGAGGCGATCCGGCTGACCTGCCGCGGCGGACTCGGTCTCGAGCGGTTCTACGAGACGTGCGGCTACAAGGAGGTCGGGCGGATTCCCGGGGCGATCCGGGTGGCGCCGGGGGACGACCGCGAGGACGTCATCATGCTGCTGCCCCTCGTCTGACCCCCCTGCAAGATCGGCCGCTCGGCGTGCTTCACTTGACGGTGCCCCTTTGGGTGCGTTCCGACCGTTCGAACCGGAAGAGTGGATTGAGATGCTCCGCTACACGCTGATGCGCCTCGGAATCTTCGTGGGCTGCCTCGTGGTCGTCTGGGGCGCTGTCTACTCCGGCATCGCCCCGCGCGGGCTCGGCAGCAGCAACGGGCTGTGGATCGTGGCCCTCGCCCTGCTCATCTCCGCGCCGATCAGCCTGGTCGTGCTGCGCAAGGAGCGGGACCGGGCGTCGGTCCAGGTCGCGCAGCGCGTCGACCGGATGAAGGCCAACCTGGACGCGAACCGCAGCCAGGAGGATGTGGCCGACGACACCGCCCGGGCCCAGGGGCAGACCTCGTAAGGTCCCTCACACGCGTTCCGGCGCCCCGTTTCCGTACATGCTCGGAAACGGGGCGCTTTGCGTTGTATGGGTGTGTGTGCGTCGTCACCTGTCAAAGCCAGGCTTTGGGGTCCCCAAAGCTCAGGTGTTAAGGTCCTGGTATGAAGTCAGCAGTCGCGCCCCACTCGCCCCTGAGCGCTCCGCTCGTGGCGCGGCTGCACGTGGATCTCTGTCGGTGCGCGTCCGCTTTCTGTCGTCCCTGACGTAACGCAACCCCCCGTCGTCTCCCACGTCAGCTCCCCTACGCGTCCCCCCAACGGAGTCAGTCGCGTGTCCTCACGTCTGAAGTTCTTCAAGGTGCCCTTCTGGGCCCAGATACTCGCCGGTCTCGTCCTGGGTGTGCTGCTCGGCTGGCTCGCCCGCGACCTGGACCTGTCCTGGCTGGTCACGACCCTGGAAAAAGTCGGTGACACCTTCATCGGGCTGCTGAAGCTCGCGGTCGCCCCGCTCGTCTTCTTCGCGATCCTGGTCTCGATCACCAACCTGCGGAAGGTCAACAACGCGGCCCGCCTGGCCTCGCGCACCCTCCTCTGGTTCATGATCACGTCGCTGATCGCGGTGAGCATCGGCCTGATCATCGGCCTGGTAACCAACCCGGGTGCCGGTACCGGCCTCACGCCCAAGGACGGCGGGAAGCCCGAGACCACCGGTTCCTGGATCGACTTCCTGACCGGCATCGTCCCGACCGACGTCATCACGCCGTTCACCGAACTGAACGTGCTCCAGATCGTCTTCATGGCCGCCGTCGCCGGTATCGCCGCCCTCCAGCTCGGCGAGAAGGCCCAGCCGATCCTCACCCTGAGCGAGTCCGTCCTCAGCCTGCTCCAGAAGGCGCTGTGGTGGGTCATCCGGCTCGCCCCGCTCGGCACGATCGGCCTCATCGGCCACGCCATCGCCACCTACGGCTGGGACCTGATCGGCAAGTACGCGACGTTCACCGCCGACATCTACGTCGGCTGCCTCATCGTGATGTTCGGCGTCTACCCGACGCTGCTCGCGACCGTGGCCAAGGTCAACCCGGTCCAGTTCTTCAAGGGCGCCTGGCCCGCGATCCAGCTGGCCTTCGTCTCCCGCTCCTCCGTCGGCACCATGCCGCTGACGCAGAAGGTCACCGAGCGGCTCGGCGTGCCGAAGGAGTACGCCTCCTTCGCCGTGCCGTTCGGCGCGACGACCAAGATGGACGGCTGCGCCGCGATCTACCCGGCCATCGCCGCGATCTTCGTCGCCCAGATCTTCGACATCCAGCTGGGCGTCGGCGACTACCTGCTGATCGCGTTCGTCTCGGTGGTCGGCGCCGCCGCCACGGCCGGTCTCACCGGTGCGACGGTCATGCTGACCCTCACCCTGTCCACCCTCGGCCTGCCGATGGAGGGCGTGGGCCTGCTTCTCGCGATCGACCCGATCCTGGACATGATCCGCACCGCGACGAACGTCGCCGGGCAGGCGCTGATCCCGGTGCTGGTCTCCGCCCGCGAGAACCTGCTCGACCGCGACGCCTACGCCACGGCCGACGGTTCCTCCCTGGACGAGCCGCTCGACGAGCCCCGCGACAAGGCCGAGCCGGTCCCCGCGACCGCCTGACGGCCGGACGGCATCGAGATCTGAAACGGGCCCCCTGGGCGGTCCTTCCCCGGTTCACCGGGCGAAGGGCCTCCGGGGGGCCCGTACGCTAAGCGGTATGGGTGCCGTGAAGACCAAGCGGATGCCGCGCGCGGTCCGTGAACAGCAGATGCTGGACGCCGCCGTGCGGATCTTCGGCCAACGGGGCTACATGGCCGCGTCGATGGACGAGATCGCCGAACTGGCCGGCGTGTCCAAGCCGTTGGTGTACCTGTACCTCAACTCGAAGGAAGACCTCTTCACCGCCTGCATCCGCCGGGAGGCGGGGGCCCTCGTCGAGGCGGTGCGGGCCGGGGTCCGCCGCGACCTGCCGGCCGACCGGCAACTCTGGGAAGGCCTCGGCGCCTTCTTCGCGCACACCGGCGAGAACCCGGACGCGTGGTCGGTCCTGCACCTCCAGGCCCGTACCCACGGTGAGCCGTTCGCCGCCGAGGTCGCCGCGATGCGCGAGGAGATCGTCGCGTTCGTGACGCAGCTGATCCTCGCCGGGGCCCGCGAGGCCCACCGCGATCCCGATCTGCCGGAGCGCGAGGTCGCCGGGCTCGCCGAGGCCCTGGTGGGCGCCGCCGAGTCGCTCGCCGCCTGGGCCAACGCCACCCCGGGCGTCACCGCCCGCCAGGCCGCCGCCACCCTGATGAACTTCGCCTGGGCGGGGCTCGGCGACCTCATGGCGGGGCGGCCCTGGGCACCCCAGGAGGAGTCGCCGGGCCCTCACACCGGGTAGACGTCCCCCGTCACGTGGATCCGGTCCTCCCGGCCGCGCAGCTCGAACCGGCCGTCCTGCGCCGCGTACGTCACCGTCCCGGGCAGCAGGACCGGTGCCCTGAACTCCGCGCGCAGATGGCAGCACTCCGTGACGCCGTGCGCGGCGAGGCAGCGGGCCACGGTCCACATGCCGTGGGCGATGGCCCGGGGGAAGCCGAACAGCCGCGCCGTGAGCGGATGCAGGTGGATCGGGTTGCGGTCCCCGGACGCGGCCCCGTAGCGGCGCCCGACGTCCCCGGCGAGCCGCCACTCGGCGACGGAGGGCAGCGGTCTGCGCGCCTCCGGCTCCCGGGGCACCGCGGTCGGCCGGTCCGTGCGGTGCCGGGCCAGGTACGTGCTCCTCGACTCCCACACGACGTCCCCGCCGCCGCGTACCTCGGTGACGACCGTCGCCTCCGTGCCGCGCCGGTGCGGGACCAACCCCTCGACGTGCACGGAGAGTTCGTAGCCGCCGCTCGCCGGCATCCGGGCGTGCCGCGTGACGGTGAACGACGTGTGGACGAGGCCGAGCAGCGGCAGCGGGAAGTCCCGTCCGCTCATCAGCCGCATGGCCAGGGGGAACCCGAGCACGTGCGGATACGTCACCGGCAGCGCGTCCTCCCCGACGGGGAACCCGCAGACCCGCTCGTACGCCGCGAGCCGCGCGAGGTCCACGCGCAGGTCCGGCAGGACGAGCCGGGTGCGGCGGAAGTCCGCGTCGGAGCGGGGGCGTTTGAGGGGCGAGAGCAGAGCGCCGCGGGCCAGGAGCGGGGTGAGAGCGGGGGGCCCGGTGAGGACGAGGGCGTCGGGGCCGGCCATCACGCCCCCAGCAGGCTCTGGCCGCAGACGCGGACGACCTGGCCGTTGACCGCGCCCGAGGCCGGGTGGGCCAGCCAGGCGGTGGTCTCGGCGACATCGACCGGGAGACCGCCCTGGGCGAGGGAGTTCATCCGGCGGCCCGCCTCGCGGATGAACAGCGGGACGGCGGCCGTCATCCTCGTCTCGATGAAGCCCGGCGCGACCGCGTTGACCGTCACACCGTGTTCGTCGAGGGCGCGCGGCGCGAGGGAGCGGACCAGGCCGACGACGCCCGCCTTGCTCGCCCCGTAGTTGGTCTGGCCGGCGTTGCCTGCGATCCCCGCGATCGAGGCGGTGGCGACGATCCGGCCGCCGCGCTTCAGCGTCCCGTCCTTGAGCAGGGCGTCCGTGGTGCGCAGCACGCTCGCCAGGTTCACTTCGAGGACGGAGATCCAGCGTTCGGACGGCATGTTCACCAGACGCCGGTCGCGGGTGACGCCCGCGTTGTGGATCAGCAGGTCCAGGCCGTCGGGCAGGGCCTCGGCGATGCGCGCGCCCGCGTCGGCGGACGTCATGTCGAGCAGCAGCGCGGTGCCGCCGAGCCGCTCGGCGACCCGCCGGGCGTCCTGTTCGGCCTGCGGCACGTCGAGGACGACGACATGGGCACCGTCCCGCGCGAGGGTTCCGGCGACCGCCTCACCGATGCCCCGGGCGCCGCCGGTGACGAGGGCGGTGCGGCCGGTCAGGGGGCGGTCCCCGTCGGGGGGAACGGTCCCCTGGGGTGCTCCCACCTCGATCACCTGCCCGCTGACGTAGGCAGACTTGGGCGACAGCAGGAAACGGAGCGTGGACTCCGCGGCGGCCGCGTCCGTGAGCCGGACCAGGTTCACCGTCCTGCCCCGGCCGATCTCCTTGCCGAGGGAGCGGGTGAACCCCTCCAGGGCCTGCTGGGCCGCGGCCTGGTGGTGGTCGGCCGGGTCGAGGGGCGCGCCGAGCACCACCACCCGCCCGCTCGGAGCGACCGACCGTACGACGGGATGCAGGGCGGCATGCACCTCGGCCAGGGCCTCCACGTCCCGCACCCCGGTCGCGTCCAGGACGACGGCCGCGGCAGGGCCGGAGCCGGCCGGGCCGATCCCCGTACGGGCCAGGACCGGCGCCAGGCCGAGGGCGGACCGGCCCGCGGTGAGGTGCAGCAGGCCGCCGTCCAGGGCGGGCCGGTCCGGGGACCAGCGGGTCAGCGCCGCGGGCTGAGGCAGCCCCAGCCGGCGGGTGAGGAAGCGGCCGGGCGCGGTACCGGTAAAGCGCAGATAGCGGTCGGCCATGACGACTCCCTGTTCCCGACGACGGCTCGCTGAAGCCCCACTCGTGTTTACTCTGGAGTAAGGTTACCGGAGGTAAGGCTATGTCAGGGACGAGGAGCGGGTCGAGATGAACAGGTCGGAATGAGGTGGTCGAGATGAGTCCCCAGCAGCTGTCGCCGTCGGTGCGGCGCGTGGCGGTCGTCGGCGGAGCGCGCATCCCCTTCGCCCGCTCCGACGGCCCCTACGCCACCGCCTCCAACCAGCAGATGCTCACCGCCGCCCTCGACGGCCTGGTCGAGCGGTACGGACTCCAGGGGCCGGGTGCGGTCGGCGAGTTCGTCGCCGGGGCCGTGCTCAAGCACGCCCGCGACTTCAACCTCGCCCGCGAGACCGTCCTCGGCTCGGGGCTCCACCCGAGCACCCCCGCCTACGACATCCAGCAGGCCTGCGGCACCGGCCTCCAGGCCGTCATCGCCGCCGCCAACAAGATCGCCCTCGGCCAGACCGAATCGGCCGTCGCGGGCGGCGCCGACACCGCCAGCGACGCACCCCTCGGCGTCAACGACTCCCTGCGCCGCATCCTCCTGGAGGTCCGCCGGGCGAAGTCGCCGGGCGCCCGTCTCAAGGCCCTGGCGAAGGTGCGCCCGGGCCACCTCGTCCCCGACATCCCGCGCAACGCCGAGCCGCGCACCGGCCTGTCCATGGGCGAACACGCCGCCGTCACCGCCCGCGCCCTGGGCATCGCCCGCGAGGCCCAGGACGAACTCGCCGCCACCAGTCACCAGCGGCTGGCGGCGGCGTACGAACGCGGCTTCTTCCAGGACCTGGTGGTCCCCTTCCGCGGCCTGGCCCGCGACCAGAACCTGCGCCCCGGCTCGACCGTGGAGAAACTCGCGGCCCTGAAGCCGGTGTTCGGGCTCGGCCACCCCGACCCGACCATGACGGCCGGGAACTCCACCCCGCTGACGGACGGCGCCGCCACCGTCCTGCTGGCGAGCGAGGAGTGGGCCCGCGAGCGCGGACTGGAGCCGCTGGCGTACCTCACCGCGTACGAGACAGCCGCCGTCGACTTCGTGGACGGCGATGTGGCCGGCGGCGAGGACGGCCTGCTCATGGCACCCGCCCACGCCGTCCCGCGCATGCTGGAGCGGGCCGGCCTCGGCCTGGACGACTTCGACCTCGTCGAGATCCACGAGGCGTTCGCCTCCCAGGTGCTGGCGACGCTCGCCGTCTGGGAGAAACGCGGCCTGGGCACGGTGGACCGTGCCCGGCTGAACGTCGCCGGCTCCTCCCTCGCGACCGGCCACCCCTTCGCGGCCACCGGGGCCCGGATCCTCGCCACCCTGGCCAAGCTCCTCGCCGAACGGGACGCGCCCGCCCGCGGCCTGATCTCCGTCTGCGCGGCGGGCGGACAGGGAGTGACGGCCATCCTGGAGCGCGCCTGAAGGCAAGGGACGTGCGGAACCTGAGGAACCCTCACGTAACCCCCGAGATTGCACAGGCCTGGCTCCGGACCATCCCCGAATTCGCACAAACCCGCCACGTGAGCGCCGTACGATCCCGTTCCTACCGTCAGTAACCCCTTTCGGGAGGTTCAGCCGGTTGAGCGCCTCGGCGTGCGAGGCACGTACGTCATGCAGCAAGCAGTCCTTCGCTGCACGCCCCAGGAGCCGCCCGTGTCCACTGCGTATCCCTCCTCCGCCTACGGCGACGCGTACGGAGGGCCGGTCCTGGTCGAGCCCGAGGTGCGGCGGATGGACGGGGCGGTACGGGAGGCCTCCGTACCGCCGCTGGCCCCGCCGTGGACGCACGGGTCGCTCGCCGACCTGCCCTTCGACAACGCGAACGCGCATCCGGACGCCGTGGTGCTCAGCCGCAAGGACGCCGACGGGCGCTGGAGCGACGTCACGGCGACGCAGTTCGCCGACCAGGTGAGAGCCGTGGCGAAGGGCCTGGTCGCCGAGGGACTGATGCCGGGCGACCGGGTCGCCGTGATGGCCCGCACGATCTACGAGTGGACGGTCCTGGACTTCGCCGCCTGGTCGGCCGGACTCGTCACCGTCCCCGTCTACCCCACCTCCTCCGTCTTCCAGGCCCGCTGGATCCTCCAGGACTCCGGCGCGGTCGCCCTGGTCACCGAGACCGCCGCGCAGGCCGCCGCCCTCGGCCCCGAGCGCGAACGCCTGCCCGACCTCAAACACCTGTGGGTCGTCGAGAAGGGCCACGTGGACCGGCTCGCGGAAACCGGCGCACACCTGCCCGACCAGGAGGTCGAGGTGCGGCGCGGCATGCTCGGCCCCGACACCCTCGCCACCCTCGTCTACACCTCCGGCACCACCGGCCGCCCCAAGGGCTGCGCGCTCACCCACGGCAACTTCTTCGCCGAGGTCGACAACGCCATCGAGCTGCTCTACCCCGTCTTCCGGGCGAAGACCAGCGAAGAGGCCTCGGTCCTGCTGTTCCTGCCGATGTCCCACGTCTTCGGCCGCATGGTGGCGATCGCCTGCATCCGGGCCCGCGTCCGGCTGGGCCACGCCCCCAGCATCAAGGCCGACCGGCTGCTCCCGGACCTGGCCAGCTTCCGGCCGACCTGCCTGATCGCCATCCCGTACATGCTGGAGAAGGTCTTCAACTCGGCCCGGGCCAAGGCCGAGGCGAGCGGCCGGGTCTCCTCGTTCGACCGCGCGGCGGCGGTGGCACAGCGCTACGGAGAGGCCCTGGAGGCCCAGCAGACGGGCACCGGCGCCGGCCCCTCCCGCGCCCTCAAGACCGCCCGCGCCTTCTACGACCCCCTGGTCTACCGCCGCATCCGCAACGCCATGGGCGGCAGGGTCCGCTACGCCATCTGCGGCGGCTCCCCGCTCGGCAGCCGCCTCGCCGCGTTCTTCGCCGGTGCCGGCATCGAGATCTTCGAGGGCTACGGCCTGACCGAGACCACCGGCGCGAGCACCGTCACCCCGCCCCTGAAACCCCGGCTGGGCACCGTCGGCTGGCCGCTGCCCGGCACCCGTGTCCGTATCGCCGCCGACGGCGAGATCCTCGTCGGCGGCGACCACGTGCTGCGCGGCTACTGGGACCCGCAGGCCGGCGGCGTCGTCCCCGCCGCCCCCGACGGCTGGCTCGCCACCGGCGACCTCGGCGAACTGGACGACGAGGGCTATCTGACGATCACCGGCCGCAAGAAGGAGATGCTCATCACCGCGGGCGGCAAGTCCGTCGCCCCGGCCCCGCTGGAGAACTGGCTGCGCTCGCACCCGCTGATCTCCCAGTGCCTCGTCCTGGGCGACGGCCGCCCGTTCGTCTCCGCGCTGATCACCCTCGACCCGGCCGGCATCACCCACTGGCGTCAGATGAACGGCAAGCACCCCGTACCGCCGGGGCTCCTCGTCGACGACGAGGACCTGCGCGCCGTGCTCCAACGGGCCGTCGACGAGGCCAACAAGATGGTCTCCCGCCCGGAGTCCATCCGCCGCTTCGCCGTCCTCCCCGAGGACTTCACGGAGGAGGCGGGCCATCTGACCCCGTCGATGAAGCTCCGCCGGGAGGCCGTGCTGCGCGCCTTCGCGACGGAAGTGGAGGGCCTGTACACGCGGTGAGGCACCTTTGCGATCTCTTCACACGTGCTTATTGACGACGCACGGCGTCTGCCCGTTGGCTTTCGACCACCTCGTCACGATGCTCCCCCCATCGGAAGGCACCACCAGTGATAGCGCGCAACACCCGTCAGGCCACCGTGCGGCACATCTCCGTAGCCCTGGCGGTCTCCGTGTCGGCCCTGTCCCTCGCCGCCTGCGGCGGCGACGGCGGGAGTGACGACACCGCCGCGAAGAAGGGCAACGACATCACGGTGGGCCTGCTGCTGCCCGACCGGGACACGGCGCGCTTCGAGAAGTTCGACTACCCGCTGATCAAGCAGGAGGTCGCCTCCCTCACGGAGAACCAGGGCAAGGTCCGCTACGCCAACGCCGAGGCCAGCGTCACCAGACAGAGCAGCCAGTTCCAGAAGATGATCGCCGACAAGGTCGACGTCATCCTCGTCGACGCCCTGAACTCCAAGACCATCGCGACGGACGTGCAGAAGGCCAAGGACGCCGGCATCCCCGTCATCGCCTACGACCGGCTCGCCGAGGGCCCGATCGACGCCTACGTCTCCCACGACAACGAACTCGTCGGACAGGTGCAGGGCCGCGCCATCGTCGGGGAACTCGGCGACAAGGCCGAGAAGAGCAAGGTCGTCATGATGAACGGCGACCCCGGTGACCCGAACACCGCACGGTTCAAGGACGGCGCGCTGAGCGAGCTCCGCGATCAGGTGAACATCGTCAAGGAGTACGACACCAAGGAGTGGAAGCCCGCGATCGCCAAGGAGCACATGAAGGAGGCGATCCAGGCGGTCGGGCTGAACAACATCGCCGCCGTCTACTCGGCCAACGACGGCATGGCGGGGGCCGTCATCGAGGCGCTGCGGGAGGCCGGAGCCACGAAGATGCCGCCGGTGACCGGGCAGGACGCCAATCTCGACGCGGTACAGCGGGTCGTGTCCGGCGAGCAGTACATGACCGTGTACAAGTCCTTCCTGCTGGAGGCGACCAACGCCGCGAAGATCGCGGTGGCCAAGGTCCAGGGCCGCTCCATCGAGTTCGCCGCGCTGACCCGGGAGACGGTCGACAGCCCCACGCAGCAGAACATCCCGGCGATGCTGGTGCCGGTGGTCGCCCTCACCAAGGACAACATCAAGGAGACGGTGATCACGGACGGCGTGTACACCGTGAAGGACATCTGCACCTCCAAGTACCGGGCGGACTGCGCGGCCATCGGCCTCGACTAGCGGACGCGCTCGGGTGCCGGCGCCGGTACGGCGGGCTGCGGGGGCTTCGGGTCCGGGTTGTGGAGGTGCGCGGGGGGCGGGCTGCGTGGACTCGTCGGGTTCGGGTCGCGGCTGGGCTCGGGGCTGGGCTGCGTGGGTTTCGGGTTCGGGTCGCGGAGGTGCGTGGGGGCGGGCTGCGTGGGTTTCGGGTTCGGGTCGCGGAGGTGCGCGGGGGCGGGCTGCGTGGGATTCGGGCTCCGGTCGCGGATGTGCTCGGGGCTGGGCCGCCTGGGCGCGTCGGGCTCGGGTCGCGGGGTGGGTGCCGCACGGGTCTTGACTTCGCAAGGCCCCCGCGCGACATTCCCACCCCTTACGCGTTCTCGTCGGGCTGGAGCGGCCATGACCACTCGCACGGACACCGCAGGAACCACCGAAGGCCTGTCCCGAAGACGCCTGCTGGCCGGGGCCGCCGGTGCCGGTCTCGCGGTCGCCGCGGGGGTCCAACAGGGCGCCCAGGCAGCCGACTTACCCCCGCTGGGCACGTACGACGTCGTCGTCGTCGGCTCCGGCGCCGCGGGCATGACCGCCGCCCTGACCGCCGCGCGCCAGGGCCTGAGCTGTGTGGTCGTGGAGAAGGCGCCGACCTTCGGAGGTTCGGCCGCCCGCTCCGGCGCCGGGATCTGGATCCCCAACAACTCCGTGATCCTCGCGGCCGGGGTCCCGGACACCCCCGCGAAGGCCGCCGCCTACCTCGCCGCCGTCGTCGGCCCGGAGGTCCCCGCCGACCGGCAGCGTGCCTTCCTCGCCCACGGCCCGGCGACGATCTCCTTCGTCATGGCGAACAGCCCGCTCCGGTTCCGCTGGATGGAGGGCTACAGCGACTACTACCCCGAGCTGCCCGGCGGCCTGCCGAACGGCCGCTCCATCGAGCCCGACCAGCTCGACGGCAACCTCCTGGGCGCCGAGCTGGCGCACCTGAACCCGCCCTACATGGACGTCCCCGCCGGCATGGTCGTCTTCAGCGCCGACTACAAGTGGGTCGCCCTGGCCGCGGTGAACGCCCGGGGCGCGGCCGTCGCCGCCCAGTGCCTGGCCCGCGGCGCGAAGGCCGCGACGCTCGGCCAGAAGCCCCTGACGATGGGCCAGGCGCTGGCGGCGGGCCTGCGCGCGGGCCTGCGCTCGGCCGGGGTCCCCGTCTGGCTGAACACGCCCCTGACGGACCTGCACGTCGAGAACGGCACGGTCACGGGAGCCGTCGTCACCCGCGACGGCACTCCCGGCCTGGTCCGCGCCCGCCGGGGCGTGATCGTCGGCTCGGGCGGCTTCGAGCACAACGCGGCGATGCGGGAACGCTTCCAGCGGCAGCCCATCGGCACGGAGTGGACCGTCGGGGCGAAGGAGAACACCGGCGACGGCATCCGGGCGGGGGAGCGGCTGGGCGCGGCACTCGACCTGATGGAGGACGCGTGGTGGGGCCCGGCGATCCCGATCCCCGGCCGACCGTACTTCTGCCTCGCCGAACGCACCCTGCCCGGCGGGCTGCTGGTCAACGGCTCGGGCCGGCGCTTCGTCAACGAGGCCGCGCCCTACAGCGACGTCGTGCACACCATGTACGACGTCCACGACACCGACCCGGCCATCCCGTGCTGGCTGATCACCGACCAGAACTACCGCAACCGGTACCTCTTCAAGGACGTCCTGCCGACGCTGCCCTTCCCCGCCTCCTGGTACGACTCCGGGGCGGCGCACAAGGAGTGGACCCTGGACGCGCTGGCGGCCTCCATCGGCGTCCCCGCGGCGGCCCTGCGCACCAGCGTGAACCGCTTCAACGCCCAGGCCCGCCAGGGCGAGGACCCCGACTTCCACCGGGGCGACAGCGCCTACGACCACTACTACACCGACCCGTCCGTCCTCCCCAATTCCTGCCTGGCACCCCTCTGGCTCCCCCCGTACCACGCCTTCCGCATCGTCCCCGGCGACCTAGGCACCAAGGGCGGCCTCCGCACGGACGCCCGGGCCCGGGTACTGCGCGAGGACGGCTCGGTCATCCCCGGGCTGTACGCGGCGGGAAACGCCAGCGCGGCGGTGATGGGCCACAGCTACGCGGGCGCGGGCTCGACGATCGGCCCGGCGATGACGTTCGGGTACATCGCGGCGCGGGACATCGCGGGGGTGCCGTAGCGGTCGGGCCGGGGCTCGCCGGGGGCCTGCAAGAGGCCGGCCGCGCGTGAGCCGGTCCGCGGTGCGCCTGGGGGCATCCGCGGCCGGTCACGGGGCCGCCCGGGGCGTCGCGCGTGGGGCTGCGGCGATGCCCCGGGCGGTTCAGACCTCCGGCTTGCGGGCCACGAGGCTCGCCTGGGCGACCGGCTCGCCCTGCGCCTCGTCGGGCTCTCGTACGGTCGTGGCGCGGACGGTGAAGCCGGCGCCGCTCAGCAGCGCGGCGATGGGCTCCGGCCGGCCCCGGCGGAAGGTCAGGGACACGTCGTGTCCGAAGGCCTCCTCGTAGCGGCGGGGCTCGTCACCGAACTGGAAGCCGAGGAGCAGATGCCCGCCGGGGCGCAGCACGCGGTGGAAGCCGGCGAAGAGCGCGGGCAGGTGCTCCTCGGGGGTGTGGATGATCGAGTACCAGGACACGACACCGTCGAGTGAGGAGTCCGGCAGGTCGAGCTCCAGCATGGAGCCCCGCACGAACCGCAGGCCCGGGTTCTCGCGGCGGGCGATCGCGAGCATCGACTCCGACAGGTCCAGCCCGAACACCGACAGCCCCTGGGACGCCAGGTACGCCGTCACCCGCCCGGGCCCGCACCCCAGGTCGGCGACCTCGCCCCCCTCACCCACGAGCCCCGCGAAACCGTGGAGCACGCCCCGGTCCAGGGGCGTCCCCGGACGCAGACCGCTGAAGGCAGCGGCGTACTCCTCGGCCACGGTGTCGTAGAACACGCGGGTCTCGGTCACGAAGTCGGTCACGAAGTCAGCGGCGTCGGTCATGGCCCTGAACCCTAGGCCGTGAGGGACCTCGGAGTGCCGCTCGGCGCGGTAAGGCGTACGTCCCCGGTGGGGCGTCCCGGTGGGGCGTCCCGGTGGGGCGTCCCGGTGGGGCGCCAACGCCCTGGTCAGGGGCGGCCCCGCCGGGCGCCGATACCCACACCGCTCAGGCCTGGGGCCAGGGCCTTGTCGGTGGGCGGGCCGCCCGGTCTGCCGCTGTTCTCCGGATCTTTCCGCACCCGCCCATCGTCCCTCGGCCGGAATTCGCCGGGAATTCACCGGCCGACCGGGCCCGGAAAGGGCAGGAGCCCCGTCGCCTTACGGCGCGGGGCTCCTTGGGTACTACAAATCAGACCGGCGTGACGTTCTCAGCCTGCGGGCCCTTCGGACCCTGCGTGACGTCGAAAGACACCTGCTGGTTCTCCTCGAGAGACCGGAATCCGGTCGCGTTGATCGCGGAGTAGTGGACGAAGACGTCGGGGCCGCCGCCCTCCTGGGCGATGAAACCAAAGCCCTTTTCGGCGTTGAACCACTTAACGGTTCCGGTAGCCATAAGCCCTCCTTGGGCCCAAAAGGGTTGCCCTGCTCCAGAACCAGCAAGTGTGAAGATGAATTCCGCACAAGTGCATATGTCTGTGAATGACGAGAGCCCGCGGTCACATGCTCCGCAGGCTCTGTACTGCAAGGGAAACCAAACTGCAACTTGCGACGAGCCTAGCACGCAGGCCCCGGAATGCAATAGGGGTCAAGATCACGTCACCCGAATGTTTGAACAACCCGCGGCCGACTGGCGGAGAGGGGCGCCCACAGGGCGCCGCACCCCGGCGGCGGGGTCGCGCGCCGGTCCGTACGCCGTGAGGGCTAGCCTCACGATGTGGACAATCCTCGCACCCGGCCGCGCGTCGGCCACATCCAGTTCCTGAACTGCCTGCCCCTGTACTGGGGGCTCGCGAGAACAGGCACGCTCCTCGACTTCGAGCTCTCCAAGGACACCCCGGAGAAGCTCAGCGAGAAGCTGGTGCAGGGCGATCTCGACATCGGGCCGATCACCCTCGTCGAGTTCCTCCGGCACGCCGACGACCTGGTCGCCTTCCCCGACATCGCCGTCGGCTGCGACGGCCCGGTCATGTCCTGCGTGATCGTCTCGCAGGTCCCGCTGGACCGGCTGGACGGCGCCCGCGTCGCCCTCGGGTCGACCTCCCGCACCTCCGTCCGCCTCGCCCAGCTGCTCCTCGCCGAGCGCTACGGCGTCCAGCCGGACTACTACACCTGCCCGCCCGACCTCAGCCTGATGATGCAGGAGGCCGACGCCGCCGTCCTCATCGGCGACGCGGCGCTGCGCGCGAACATGCTCGACGGGCCACGCTTCGGCCTGGCCGTGCACGACCTGGGCGCGCTGTGGAAGGAATGGACGGGCCTGCCGTTCGTCTTCGCGGTCTGGGCGGCCCGCCGGGACTACCTGGAACGCGAGCCGGTGATCACCCGCCGGGTGCACGAGGCCTTCCTCGACTCCCGCAACCTCTCCCTGGAGGAGGTCGGCAAGGTCGCCGAGCAGGCCGCGCGCTGGGAGGCCTTCGACGAGGAGACCCTCGCCCGCTACTTCACGACCCTCGACTTCCGCTTCGGCGGCCCGCAGCTGGCGGCGGTCGCCGAGTTCGCCCGGCGGGTCGGCCCGACGACCGGCTTCCCGGCGGACGTGAAGGTGGACCTGCTCCAGCCGTGAGCCGGGCGGTGCTCCCGCACTACTCTGCTGGGGGAGTGCAGGCGTACCGGGACCGGAGCCGTCCCCGCCTGCCCACGGGGGAGGGGTGACGCCCATGCGGCCGCTCGACGTCGACGAACCCACCGTCGTAGGGCCCTACCGGCTGCTCGGCCGGCTGGGCTCCGGCGGCATGGGCCGGGTCTACCTGGGCCGCAGCGCCGGTGGCCGTACGGTCGCCGTGAAGATCGTGCACCCGCACTTCGCCCTGGACGAGGAGTTCCGGGCGCGTTTCCGGCGCGAGGTCGACGCCGCACGCCGGGTGGGCGGCGCCTGGACCGCGCCCGTCCTGGACGCGGACCCGGGGGCGCGGGTGCCGTGGGTGGCGACGGCGTACGCCGCCGGACCGTCCCTGTCGGCCGCGGTCGCCGACGGCGGGCCCCTGCCGGCCCACACCGTACGGGCGCTGGGCGCGGGGCTCGCCGAGGCGCTGGCGGCGGTGCACGAGCTGGGGCTGGTGCACCGCGACGTGAAACCGTCGAACGTCCTGCTGACCCTCGACGGCCCGCTCCTCATCGACTTCGGCATCGCCCGGGCCACGGACGGCACGGCGTCCCTCACCTCCACCGGCGTGTCCATCGGATCGCCCGGCTACATGTCGCCCGAGCAGATCCTCGGCAAGGCCGTCACGGGCGCCGCCGATGTCTTCTCGCTGGGCGCGGTCCTCGCGTACGCGGCGACCGGCCGGCCACCGTTCCCCGGGGACTCCTCCGCCGCCCTGCTCTACAAGGTCGTCCACGAGGAGCCGGAACTCGGCCTGCTGGAGGGGGAGTTGCGAGGCCTGACAGCGGAGTGCCTCGCGAAGGACCCGGACACGCGGCCCGCCCCCGCGGCACTGGCCCGCCGACTGGCCCCCGACGGCGCGACCCGGCTGGTGGCGGGCGGCTGGCTGCCGGGGGCACTGGTGGAACAGGTGAGCCGGAGTGCCGTGCAGCTGCTGAACCTGGAGGTGACGGGGCCTGGGACGGGGACCGGAGCGCCGTCCGGGCCGGTCGCCTTCAGCAGTCCGTCGGTGGGGGCACCGGGCGCGTCCGGCGGCCCGGGCGAGGGCCTCGGGGTGTTCGGGCCACCGCCTGTGATGCCGGCGGTGCCGGTGGTGCTGCCGGGGGCGGGGGCGTCCGAGGGGGCGGGTGCGTCCCCGACCGGGGCCTCCGGGGCCTCCGGGGCCTCCTGGGCGTCGGGGGCTTCGGCGACGACCGGTGCGCCGGCGGCGTCGGGGGCATCCGCGACAACCGGTGCGCCCGAGGGGCGGGGGGCGTCTGCTGCCGGGGCCTCCGGGGCGTCGGGGGCTTCGGCGACGACCGGTGCGCCGGCGGCGTCGGGGGCATCCGCGACAACCGGTGCCCCCGCGGGGCGGGGGGCGTCTGCTGCCGGGGCCTCCGGGGCGCCGGGGGCTTCGGCGACGACCGGTGCGCCCGCGGCGACGGGGGCATCTGCGACAACCGGTCCGCCCGCGGCGCCGGGGACCTCCGACGCGCCCGGGGCACCAGCCCCCTCCGACGCGCCCGGGGCACCAGCCCCCTCCGACGCGCCCGGGGCACCAGCCCCCTCCGACGCGCCCGGGGCACCAGCACCCCTCCCCACCGCCGTACCCGAACCCCGGGACGGCGACCACCCGCAGGACACCGCCCCGGGGTTCGGCCGGCGGCCCGGCAGGGTCACCGTCTCCGTAGCGGCTACCTCCACGCCGGACGGCGAGAGCGGCGGGCGGGTGCGGAAGCTGAGCTGCTCCGTGGCGCTGGCGGTCGCGGGGGCGATGGCGGCCGTGACGATCGGGTCGGTGTTCGTGTTCGACCTGCTGCCGGGGCGGGGCGGCGGCCAGGACGACGCGGACGCGGGCAGCGGGTCCGACTCGCCTCCGGCGGCGACCGCGAGCTCCGCTCCCTCCACCGACGCGGACCCCGCCGCGTACCTCGGCACCTGGGAGGGCCAGGGCGTCGCCCTCGACGGCAGACTGCCCCTCGGCACGTTCCGCCTCACGGTCGAACGGACCACCGTCGGCCAGGAACTGGGCAGGCTCCGCCAGACCGACCCGATCGGCGGCGTCTGTGTCGACGTACTCACCCTGAAGCAGGTGACGAAGACGGAGCTCGTCGCGACGTCGGTCGGCGCGAAGACCAATCACAGCGGCTGCAACCCGGCGCAGACGACCGTCCACCTCAAGCCGGTGGGCGACGACCTCCAGTACCGCTCGGAGAGCGCGGAGTCGGGCCGGCCGCAGGCTCGGATGTCGAAGGTGAAGTAGCCGGGGCAGCCGTCCCCGCTGAGGACCGGCTACCCCCGCTCACCACCACCTCACCCCGGAATGACCACCGTACGCAGCTCCCCGTCGCCGAGGTGGAGCATGCCCTTGCCGGGGGCGACCTGGCCGCCGACCATGCTGCGGTTGAGGCGGACGCCGATGAGGTCGCCGCTGGAGGATTCCTGGGGGGAGAGCAGGATGCCGCGGCGGGCCTTCTTCGCGTCGACCTGCCAGCCGGAGAAGCCGCTGCACACGTCCTCCTCGTCACCGGCGATGACGAGCGCGAGTCCCCGCTCGGCGCCGCGCGAGACCAGCTTCTTCATCTGGCTCTCGGCGTCGCAGTCCTCCAGGATCTCGCCGTCGTCGATCAGGACCGCGATCGGCTCCGCCAGGGACGCCTCGTCGATGAGTTCCTCGAACTCGTCCTCGTCGATGTCGTCACCGGTGAAGACCTTCAGCACGCCGTCCGTACCGTCGAGTTGGCGGAGCGGGGACTGGCGCGGGGCCGCGATGACCAGCCGGGTGCCCTGGGACAGGAAGGAGTGGGCGAAGTTCAGCAGGACCGTCGAACGGCCCGACTTGGCCGGGCCCGCGATGACGAACGCCGGTACGCCCTCCGCCAGATCGGGGCCGAAGCCGACGATCTCGTCGCCGCCGATGCCGGCCAGACCGAACAGGCGCGAGCGGGACGCGTCCGGGTCGCGCAGCTCCCACGCCTCCGGGAAGGAGACGCGGCTGGGCAGGCTGTCGACCCGGAACGGGCGCCGCGAGCGGGGGACGGCGGCGTCGCGGACCGCGGCCGCCTCGCCGATCGCCGCCAGCGCCGCGGCCTGACCCTGACCGGTGGTGTCCTCCGCGAGCAGCGCGAACTGCGTCTCCGTACCGAACTCGTTGCGGAACGCACGCCCCGGCGGGATCTCCTCCGGCACCTTCCGCGCCGGGATGCCCAGCGCCGAGAAGTCGCTGCGGTCGGCGAGCCGCAGCCCGTACTTGTCCTCGGTGAGCGTCGCGATACGGCCCACCAGCAGCGTCCGGTCACCCGTCAGGACCAGGTGGATGCCGACGCTCGCACCCTCGCGCATCATCGTCTGCAACTCGTCGGTCAGCGACCCGTGGTCGACCTCGCCGAGCGTGGGCACCCAGCCCTCCCAGCGGTCCAGCAGCACCACGATGTGCGGCAGCCGCTCGTCCTCGGCGACCGACGCCCGCTGCTCCCCGATGTCGGCGAAGCCCTTCTCCGCGAGCACGTCCTGGCGGCGGCCCATCTCGCCCTTGAGCCGGTTGACCAGCCGCACGACCCGCTCGGTCTGGTTACGGCTCACGACCGCACCGCAGTGCGGCAGCCGCGTCAGGGCGTTGAGCGCGCCGTTGCCGCAGTCGATGCCGTAGAGGTGCACGTCGGCGATGGAGTGCGTGCGGGCGATGGAACCCGCGAGGGTGCGCAGGACCTGGGAGCGGCCGCTGCGCGGGGCGCCGCCGATCATCAGGTGGCCGAAGGAGGAGAAGTCCACGGCGACCGGGCGGCGCGACTGGCTCGCGGGCAGGTCCTCGATGCCGTACGGCGCCGGCGGCAGCTTGCCGGGGCCGCCGGCGAACGCGGGCAGCTCCACGTCGTCCAGCAGCAGCGTCTCGTCCAGGGCGGGCAGCCACGGGCTGTGCTGCGGCGGGATGCCGAGGGAGCTGTTGGCGTCGCGGATGGTGTCGACCAGGACCTTCAGGTCGGTGATCTCCTCGTCCTCCCGGGACTCCGCCTTCGGCTTGACCAGCGCCGCCCGGCCCAGATCCTCCCAGGTCAGCGGGCCCACCCAGGGCATCAGCAGGGCAGGGTCGGCGGCGCCCGGCCGACGGCCACCGACCCGGCCGGACTGGAACGGCACCAGGGAGGCGTGCCCGAGCCGGGCGTAAGCGCGCCCCGGGGTGTTCTTGGAGATGTGCCCGGCCTCGGGCGAGTCGATGACGTCCGACGACTCGCCGCCGTCCGTCACCCGCAGCGCGATACGGAGGTTGGTGTTCGCGCGGATCTCGGGAGACACGACACCGGACGGCCGCTGCGTCGCCAGCAGCAGGTGAATGCCGAGAGACCGGCCACGCTGGGCGATGTTCACGAGCCCCGTGACGAAGTCGGGCAGGTCGCGCACCATCGAGGCGAACTCGTCGATGACGATGAGCAGCCGGGGCACCGGCTGGTGCGAGGGGTCCCGGCGCACCAGATCCTGGTAGTCCTCGATGTCCTTGGCGTCGGCGGCCGCCAGGATGTGCTCGCGCCGGTGCAGCTCCGCACCGAGCGACTCCAGGGCCCGCTCCACCAGGTGGGCGTCGAGGTCGGTCACCATGCCGACGGTGTGCGGCAGATGCACACAGTCCTTGAACGCCGCGCCACCCTTGTAGTCGACCAGCACGAACGTCATGTTCTCGGGCGTGTTCGCCACCGCCAGCGCCGCCACGATGGTCTGCAGCAGCTCCGACTTACCCGAACCGGTCGTACCGGCGATCAGACCGTGCGGCCCGTCCTTGCGGATGTCGATGCCGAACGGCCCGTCGTACGACTCACCGATGACCGCCAGCGTCGACTGCCCGCCCATCCGCCAGCGGGCGACGATCGCGTCACTGGTCGGCGGCTCCAGCTGCAGAACGTCCAGCAGCCGGCTCGACCCGGGCAGCGCCGAGTCCTCGGTCTCGCCGCTGATGTCCCGCAGCGGCGACAGTGACCGGGCCAGCCGCAGACACCAGGCGGCGGAGACGAAGTCGGGCCGCACGTCCTTCAGGCGCTCCGCCCCGGCCTCCTCGACGCGCAGCCGCAACTGCTCGCTGCGTTCGGCCTGTTCGGGCTGCTGGGCCGTGCTGTGCCAGGCCTGGAAGGACGGAAACCCACCGGCGGCCTGTTGGGGCTGCTGCTGCACCTGCTGGGCGGCCGGCTGGTACTCCTCGGTCTTCGGCTCGGCCACGACGTATGCCTGGCACTCGCCGGGCAGGAACCGCTCCTCGGCGTCCAGGCAGATCGCGAACATGGACACGGACGGCCCTTCGCGCAGCAGCCGTACGACGCCGGGAAGGGACCGCAGCCGCCGCGACCCGTCCCACACCACGACGATGTCGGGGTCGCTGAAGCTCGAATTGCCCTGTGACTTGTTCTCCTCGGCGGCCTTCTTGCGCGCGTCGAGGATCTGCGTCAGCTCACCGATGCGGGCGCCGACGGTCTCGGCGTCGGTGCCGATGAGCGCGTTGACGTCCTGCCCGCCGGAC
Organism: Streptomyces qaidamensis; assembly: GCF_001611795.1. Lineage (NCBI taxonomy): Bacteria > Bacillati > Actinomycetota > Actinomycetes > Kitasatosporales > Streptomycetaceae > Streptomyces > Streptomyces qaidamensis. The sequence continues at coordinate 5,280,705 of NZ_CP015098.1, forward strand.
GGCCGCGCGTGCGGCAGCCAGCGCACCCAGTCCCAGGACTCCTGCGCGGCGTTGTCGCTCAGCACGTAGAACTGCACGTCCATCGGGCTGTGCAGCGCCGCGGTCTGCGCGACGGCCCAGCGCCCGAGGGCACGGGCGGAGTCCCCGGGCCCGGCCATGCCGACGACACCGAGGGTGCGCAGGTGCAGCGCGACCGGGGCGTCCTCGATCTTCCAGGTCACCTGCCGGCGGTGGTCGTCCTGCTCGGGGTCGTCGAGCACCACCTCGGAGGGCAACTGCCCGGTCCCGAAACGGATCAGGAGGTGATCACGATCGGTCCGCCGCCGCTCCCACAGACGGGTACGGGGCCCGGTCCCGAGGGCGAGCACGGTCGCCGGGTCGGGGATGGCCTGCCGCCGGTCGTTCCGCTCGGCGACGAGCGCGTCCTGGGCGTCCTTCTCGATCCGCTCCTTCTGCTCCTCGTACTCCTGGACCTGCTTGGCGTGCGACTTACGCCCGTGCTTCTTGTCGTTGTAGTAGTTGGCGAAGAGCAGGACCGGGCTGAGGGCAGCCATGATCAGGTAGTACCAGCGCTGGAAGATCATCACCGACACGACGGCACCGACGAGCGGCGTCAGCGCCATCAGCCAGGGCAGCGGTCTGGCCTCGTACTCACGCGGCGACGACGGCAGCCGGAAGTTGGTCTGCCGCTCGGGCGGACGCAGCCGCGGGGGCCGGTTGTAGTCGAGGCCCACGCCGTCGTCGGACCACTTGAGGGCGGCGTTCGGGGGTGTGTAACGGGTCAGTTCGAGAAGGGTGTTGCCGACGCCGATCTGAGCGCCGAGGGGCCACTGGAGGGGGCCGTCCTTCTTCTCTTCCTTCTTCTTCTCCTGGCCCTTCTTCTTGCCGCGCTTCTTGCCGCTGGGCTCGTCCTTCTTGTCCTCGTCCTCCGCGAGGGAGGCGCCGTCGAGGGTGACGTGCTCCTTGTCCATGTGCACGGCGACCCGGCAGGTGCCGTCGGTGGCGACGGAGAGGGTGAGGGCCCGGGCGTCGACCTCGGGATCGTCGATCCGGACGTAAGACGCCGCCCCGCTGCCGATGTCGTACCGCCCCACGCCGAGCCGGTGCACGAACCCGGCGGCGGGCCCGCCGACCACCCGCAGCTCGACGAGCCCGGTGGGCTCGCCCGGCAGACACCCGGACGGATCCTGCAGACTGACGACGGCGCCTTCACGCAGGGGCGACCCCACGACAGTGGCGCCGGGATCGACGGCATACCCGTCCACGTACACGAGGGGCGCGTTGTTGGCCGGCGCGTGCCGGTGCTGCCCGAGCGGGATGACCTGCGCCCCGCTGTGCCCCACCTGCTTGGCCAGCTCCTGCGCGATGTCCCCCACGGTGGACTCAGGATCGGCATCGAGCACGACGTCGGCGGTGCCACCGCCGTACGGGTCGACGACGGTCAGAGTCAGGCGCACGACTTGTCCTCCCCGTGCCACTGGGCCGGTGCGGCCGCTGTGGTGTCTGTCGCTGGTTGCCGCTGTGCTGCTGGCTGTCCTGCTCGCTTCAGTCACGCGGGTCACAGTGGTACTGGGACGATATCCGTTCGGTACGACGGCGGGGCAATGGGGAGCCGCCGTGACGTTCCCGATGGCAACGTCGTACACGCTTTCATGACGGCTCGTTCACAAGCCGGGTATGGGGCACCACAAGCCACACCCGTAAGCTGCTGACGCAAGAGCGGACGATCACACCGGTTGCCGGCTGTGACTGCAACTCGGCTTCTGTGTCGGTGAGTCCGCAAACAGGGAAGCCACGGGGGTTGGCCCTGCGGCGTTGCGAGAGGGAGCGGCTTCATGGCCAAGGACCTTGATGTCACATATCAGGACATGCGGGATGCAGCCAAGCATGTCGTGAAGGAGAAGGAAAAGCTCCAGGAGAAGCTCGAGGGCCTGAAGAAGTACATCAACAACCTCGTGCAGGGCGGCTACGTCACGAAGAGCTCGTCGAAGGCGTTCGACGAGAACTTCGACGAGTTCGTGCGCGGCATGAAGGACACGCTGGATGGTCTGGACGGCATGGGGGACTACCTGACCATGGCTGCGGACAAGTTCGAGCAGATCGATGAGGAGCTGGCTAAGCAGGCTCGGAGCAAGTGACGTTCTGCTGAGGTCACGGGGCGGGGCGGAGTGGCGTGCGCGCCAGGTGGCTGCACCGCCCCGTTGGCTGACGAGGACGACACCATCGCTCTTGGCTCGCCTGCCCCAATCCCCCGCCAGTGCGGTAGTGAGCAGGTGGCTGACGGGCCGCCCTGCCTCGGAGGCAGCTGCAGGCTTGCCCAGGATGCGGTGTGCGGGCGCGGCGGTGTTGGTTGGCGCCAAGTGCCAAGGGTGAGTAAAGTGCCGACGCTTTCACATTGATGAGCGCGAAACTCGCGCATCGGGGGATCTGCATGATGAAGAGTGCGCTTGCGGCGGTGACCTGTGGCTGACCACGCGCGGATCGACGACCTTGACGTCATCCGGGAGATGGGGAAAGGCCTTGGGCGGATTCACAAGGCGTTCGAGGGCCTGCCGGGCATCGTGGAATCGTATGGAGAAGACTTCGGACACGATGACCTGACCGACAAGTTCGAGGACTTCGAGGCGAACTGGAACCTGAATCGGGACAAGCTACAGGAAGAACTCAAGTTCTTGTCGGAGTATGCGCTGGCTGCTGCAAAGACGTACAGCAAGTTGGATCACGAGTTGGCCAAGGTGATCCGCGAAGCCCAGAGCCCCGGCAAGAAGGGTAAGTGAGTCGCCGTGGGTGGACGCCCTCGTGATTGGTCGCCGCTGTGTTGGTTCGACCCTGTCCCAGGAGACCCGGACAGGGTGGCAGGCTTGGGGAAGAAACTCAAGAAGACTGCTGAAGAACTCGAGCGTCAGGTAAAGAACCTCAAGGCCATCTCTGAGGTCGACTCCTGGGACAGCGAAGCGGGCAGGGAGTTCCGTAAAAGGGCTGAAGGCTCAACGGGGAAGCTGGAAGCTGCGCGAAAGCGCTACGCGACTGCCGCGGCTGCACTCGGAGACACAGTCGTCGACGTCGGCGGTGGTTATGCGGACAAGGTCCATGCCTCGCCCACGAACTACGCCTCTGACCTGAACCGCGCTCAGCAAATAGCTGATCAGGCCCTCAAGGAAGCCCAAGCGGCGGAAGACGACAAACGTGCAGCCGGGACGAAGCTAGCCGACGCGGAAGACGACTCGAAGAAGAAGGATCTCGAGGATCAGCAGAAGGCGGCCGATGATGTCGTCAAGGCTGCCCAGGAGAAGATCGAAGAGGCGAAGCGCATCCGAGATGCCGCCGCCAAGCGGGCCTGTGACGCGATCGACGAGGTCATATCCGACGATGCGTTGAAGGACGGGTTCTGGGACAGTCTTCTCGACGACATCGCGGACATTACAGGAACGATCGCCACCGTGTGCGGTGTGTTGTCCCTGATGGTTGGCTGGATTCCAGTGATCGGACAGGCGCTGGCCGGAATTCTCGGCACCATCGCTCTCGTCATGTCGTTGGTCGGTTTCATCTGTACGGCAGTTCTTTACATGCGCGGAAACGCGGACCTCATGGATTTGGGTGAGGCGGCGCTCGGCTTCCTGATGATCGGTGTCGGCAAGGCGTTCTCGAAGCTTGCCGGCAAGTACGCGGGGACTGTGCTCAAGCGGCTCACCAGAATGAAGTCGAGCAAGACGCCGGGCATAGGCAAGGCCTTCAAGCGTGATCGTCAGAAGCTGAACAAGCTCGGCTCGCAGGGCTTCACGAAGGTGTTCTCGATGACACCGAAGGAGCTCGGCAAGACGATGGCCAGTCCCTTCACCGAGCTGGTCACAAAGAGCGGGTGGAAAGGCTTCGCGGACAACGCCAAGACCGTGTTTAATCCGAGCAGTTGGCGGGGCGCGAAGGAAGCGATCACAGCGAACGGGGGGGTGGCGAAATCGGTTTCGTTGGTCGACGCTGAAGTTGCTGCCAGTCTCAAGTCGATCAAGCCTATGGCCGCCAACTTCCCCGACATCCCAGGCCTGAACGGCGTCAAGACCACGGTCAACGTCCTGACCGGCATCGGATACGCTGTGACCGGTGGAAACATCTATCTCGACGAAAACACTCGACCGGCCCTCTAGGAGATCGACATGACAGTTGAAATTGACGACTGGACCTGTCGGCTGCATTTTTCTGACGGTTGGGTCGACCTGACGGCCGGTGCCGGACTCGACTCCGCAGGGAAGTCCGCCTGGGCGCGGGAAGTCGTTGAGTCCTTCAACCCACTGGATCTCGTGGCCTCGAAGGAGTCCATCGAGAAGGACCTCATTCACCTTGCTCGAGCCGCCGAAAAGAATCACGCGGTTCTCGCCGCCGCGTTCTTCGCCGCAGGCGGAGCACACTACGCCACGTTCGACGTCCAGATTTTCGGTGAGGACGAAACCACTCTCTCTCTGGACGAGGTCGAGAACATGCTGCGGGGCCACAAGGAGATCGTCGGGGAACCGCAGGTCAGCAGGGTCGAGCTGCCCGTCGGATCGGCAGTCCGGCTGCAGGCCATGTACCAGTCCAAGGGGGTGCTGGGGTTCGGCAAGAAGCTCACTGAAGCCGTTTCGTATGCCCTTTTGGTGCCCGAGACCTCAGACGTGCTCCTGGCGACGATGAACTGGGGCGCCATGGAACACAGCGATCAACTCACAGAGGAAGTCGATGCGCTGATTCCGACGCTGCGCTTCGTGCCGCTCGACGCGGAGGGCAACCCGATCCCGGAGGCGGGCAGCCCTGATGCCTGAGCCCTGGGAGGACGAGGACGCCACCACGCCGCCGAAAGACTACAATCTGATCGTCCCCGACGGCTGGTTCAAGCTGTCGCTGGACCCGGAACACCGTGACCGCAGCATCATCGCGCTGGCGGAACAGCAGTTCCATGGTGTCGACAACGCTCCTCTGCTCAAGGAGCAGATGATGCGTGAGTTGCAGAAGACAGCGAAAGACGCGTATCAGGCCGGCGGTATCGAGTTGTACCTGTCGACCCTGCGGATCGGGCCTCTGCCGCTTTCGTCATCGCTCTTGGTGAGCTTTGCCGCGCCTGGGACCATGCCCTCATCCTCCGACGTGCACACGTTCGCTGACGTGCTTGGCCGGCGTGGGGCGGAAACTACCGTGGTCAAACTCCCCGTCGCTGGCGGTGCGGTCCGCGAGTTCCGCTCCGAAGCGGCTTCTCCCACCACGCAACTGGGCAACGAACTCCCAACGACCACGGTGAAGTATTACGTTCCTGTCCCGGCGACTGATGAGTGGCTGATCCTGTCGTTCTCCACGCCCCTGGATCCGCTGGCGCGTCAGATGGTCGGGCTCTTCGACGCGGTGGCGGACACGTTGCACTGGACGTGACGTGGCAGTGAAGACCAGACGCTGAGGTCGAGTTGCGGCGGGTACCTGCCCCGTCGAGGAAGGGACGACGGGTGGAGCGACAAGCTGACGCTACGGCTGCCGACAATCGGCTCCGGGCGCGGGATGGTGTGGGAATCGTCGTCGTGGTTCTCTGCCTGGTCGTCGGGGTGGGCGCCATTCTGCTGTTCATGGGACTGTGGAAGCGGTTCGCTCGTGAAACGGTCCCTGCGCTGGTCGACCTGCCCGGAGGCCCTTGGGTGGTCGGCGGCGTTCTCGGGCTGATCACTGTAGTCGGGGCGACGGGCGGTCTGCGCTGCGCGTCGAGTCGCGCGGGGGAGACCCGTCGGATGCAGAGGCTGCGAGCGGCGGGCACTGCGGCTTGTTGCACAGCGGCATTCGGGCCGCTCTTCTATCTGCTGAGTGGACTGCCCGGCAAGAACTGCCGCTCAGCCAGCTGTGAGTACATCCCCGGTACTGGGAGCGCATTCCTCGCCTATGCGCTTGGCGTCGGCGTCATGGGCTGGCTTTTCTGGCGTTGGGCCAGCGCCCGGTCCGAGGTAGAAGCGGCGCGGGAGCGGGAACGACTGCGGAGACTTCGTAGGAAGGGCAAGGGGAAAAGCCGGGCGGCGCGCAGAGGGTGAGGGGGAGTGCAAACAGGTCATGGGCAGTTCCGTACCAGTGCTCCGGCGCAATTCTCATAGCAACGTCGGAGAGTGCTGCCGGAGTGGTCATGCCTCTCCGGGCAGGCCCTGTGATCGTTCCTCGGTCCATTCTTCGGTCGGTTCGACGAAGGAAACGGTCTGCAGGACGGCCGACAACAAGCGGTAAATGTCGGTCCAGTGGTCCATCGAGGCCGTGTAGAGCGTGAAGATCGCTGTGAAGGGCCCGGTCGGGAAGGGCACGTAAACCTGGATCTGGCCCGTGAGGAGCTTCGTGGCCTCGCCGTCGGCGGATGCTTCCGGGCCGAGGTCGTATTCGCGCAGGCTGACGCAGGACACCGCCGGGCCGCACGGCAGATCGAGCCAGATGGCGTCGTTGTACGGGTCGCTGGAGAGGGTCGCGAGGATGCCCTGGGCGACGACATCGGTGTCGGTGCCGGCCTGGTCCGTGGGGGCGATGGCGACGGTGAAGGCGCATTGGGCGATGCCCTCGGCAGGTTCGTGCCTGATTACCTGTCCCTCTGGCACTTCGCTTTCGTCAGCCGTGGAGAACAAGCCCATGGCCGCATAGGAGACACCGGTGTCTCCCATGAGTTCGGCTATCGCCGCGTAATAGGGGGCGGCAGGTTCCCAGATGGTCTCATCGCCCCGGGAGTACAGCTCTCGGACGAAGGAGAGGGCGCGTTCGCTGCGCTCCTCCGGGGTGGCGGCGATGGGCAGTGCGAAGAAGCCCTCGGGGGCGAGGAACCAGAGGGGCGGGATGTTCCCGTCAGCAGCACTGACATGCTGGGCGTTCTCGGAGTCTGCGGCTGGGATCATGTGAGGTCGTGCGCCGTTCTGGTCGAATGCAGAGAAAGGGTCAGGTCAGGAAGTCTTCTTGGTGGTATTCCGTCAGGCGGAGTTCCGTGCCGTTCACGTCCATCACCGTGTTCAGCCCGGAGTGACCGAAGGAAGCATGAACGGTGCTCGGTGCCACGACTTCGACCCGAAAACATCCACATGGGTTCCGCTTGACCAAAGGCGGCTGGGCATCCGGTGCCTGAGCTGCTGCAAACCTCTCAGCGGTGTTGCGTTGCGCCTGCGTCAGCGATGTCAGCGGGATGAAGTCGACAGGTTCGATCAGGTAACGAGTGAGCCTCTCCCGTTTGATGCTGCTCACTCTGCACCAGGAACCGTCAGTGAATGCGATCTTTGCGTCGTTGCCGAGCTTGAAATCCCGTAGTTCGACCCCTTCGATGCCGGACCGAGGTGTCTCCCAGAGGAACTCGTCGGAGATGCGCCTCTCCTCCCCCTTGAAATACGGGAAACCCACGATCACGAGCCGCTGGTCGGTGACGATCGCGTGTGTGCGGTACTCGTCCTGAGGGGAGCGCGAGGGGTCCAACTGCCAAGGCAGAGTGCGTGCGGTGGAGCCCCGAGCGGCCCACATGACCGGGAAATCCTCGACCTCGTCAGGTCGGTCGTGCGAGGTGTCCGAGCCCTTGTCTGAACGGCCTGGGCCGACACTGCCCGACTGGGACGACAGGAGGCCCATGACAGCCACACCGACCGCCATGGCGGCGCCCTTCACGGTGTTCCGGCCGGCGGTGCTCCCCGAAGAACGGGCGGTGTATGACGGTCCTTCGGGCCAGCCGTCTAGTTCGTTCTGGATGTCGTTGCGCTCGCTGTCGCGAAACCAACGCATTCCCTTGACCCGAGTGGCCGCGCCCGTGGCGAAAGTCAGCGGAGCACGGGCGATGAAAGTCTCTCCCGAGCTGGGCCACCACACGCTCATGTCCTCACACTTCCTTTCGCGGCCATCTTGGGTGCCATGGCGCAACCTCGGGCTAGTCGCCCGCCACGTGGCCGTAGATCTTGGGGGCGATCTTGAGGCCCGCATCGAGGGCTATACCGCCCGCCCCGAAGGGGTTGATGTTCACGCCGGGAATCAGATTGGCTCCCTTGGAACCGATCAGCTGTCCTTGATGGTAGCCCGCGTAAGAGAGGCCCCCCATACGAGACATCAAGCCGCTGCTCCCGTGCGCAACTTCGAAGACATCGTCGGACATACCGCCGATCTTTACCAAGCCGGCCTTCCCGAATCCTCCGACGATGTCTGCGGATTCCTTACCGAAGGACATCAGAACCCGTGAACTGCCGAGCTTGGTGGCACTGAAGCCCGTACCGAGCCTCTCTGCCGTCAACGCGGCCTTTCCCGCACCGACCACCTTGATTCCCTTGCCGAACATGCCGATCCCCGGCAGCAGGCCCACCGCATCCAGCCCGAGTTGAGCCCAACTCACGTCCGCTCCGGCTGCTTTGGCCACCCCATGCGTAGCCAGCGTGAGGCCCGCGCCGATGAGCGCGGCAGTGCCGAAGATGGCGGCGAGGGGCGGGAAGGGAAGCGTGACGATGGCAAGCAGCCCGAGGACGGCTGTGATGTCGCTGAGCACGTCACCGATCGCCTTGATCAGGTCGGCGTGCTCCTTGAGCCAGTCGCCGGTGGCGTCCCAGGCGTCTGCAATACCCGTGCCCAGCTTCTCCCAGAAGCCCGGCTCGTCGGGGGCGATGTCGGCGGCCTTGTCCAGTTCCTTGCTGATCTTCGCCGCGGCCTGCTTGTAACGGTCCTCCAGCTCATGGACCTTCTGAATGAGGCCGGTGACATCGCCGGAGGCCTTGCCGTATTCCTTGGTGCCTTCCTTGGCTTCCGCCTTGGCGTCGAGTTTCTCTCCCGCCTTCTTCTCCAGGCGGTCCGTCTCCTCCTGGAAGTCCTGGAGCTCGTTGGCCCAGCGATGCAGTGCGCGCGAAGCCTTGTCGAAGGACTCGTGGCTCTTGCGGATCAGCGGGGTGACGTCCTGGCCGATGTACTCGGTGAAGGCGACGGCGGTCTTGCCCTTCCAGGCTCCGCACTCTATTCGCTCCAACTCGCGTACCGCTGTACCCAGCTCGCCTGCCAACTTGCCAAGTCGTTTGGCGAGTTGCCGGGTGTCCTCCACGCTCCCGGGCGTGGGGTCCCAGCCGATGTTGGGAGGAACGGTGCGCTGACCCGCCACGTTACTTGCCCTTCTTCTTGACCTTGAGTGACTGAGCCAGCTCCAGATCGAGGCCGTCGAACGTCTCGCCGATCTTGTTGATCATCTTGACTGCGCCGTGGGTGTGCTTGCCGAGTTGCTTGATGCCGTAGCCCCAGTCGTCGGCGAAGTCCTGGACGTCTTCGATGAGCCCGCTCTCGCCGACAGCCGAGGAGTCGGCTCCTCGAAGGTCGCGGCGGGCGTCCTCCATACGGTCGCTGATGGAGGAGAAGGTCTTCTTCAAGTGCTCGAACACGGTGTCTTCGAGGCGCAGATCGCTCATGGTGGCGCTCAGTCTCTGTGGGTGGGTGGGGCGCGGCCTGCGGGGCGGCGGACCCCGCCTGTGCCGGGTCAGCGGGTGGCGGCCGTGAGCGTGCGGTGGCTGATGCGGCGGCCGTAGAGTCCGTTGAATGGGCCTGCACGGGTGATGCGCAGCGGCGGCGTGCGGAACGGAAGGCGACGCTTCAAGTGACTCCCCCGAGAAGCGAGAAAGGTCTGCCAGGTAACGCCGACGGTATCTGCTGAGTTCCGCTGTTCGCCAGCGCGAACTTCTCGGTGGAGTATGGGTGATTTCTGGGGGTCGGGGTGGGGTTGGGAATGCTTATGTGTCGGGCGCACCTCTTGCGAAGGTGGGTATGTGAAAGTTCATGGCGCGGGCGGTCCGCGATGTGCAGAGCTCTTCACGAAGATTGCACGATGAAATCAGTCCTGAGGTGCGGTTGCGCAGCCACCTGCCGGCGTTGCCTGCCGGGCCCGGCGCCGGGCGGAGCAGGGCAAGACGGCCGCAGAGGCGTTCGCTCCACCTCTCCGGCCGTACGCCCCGCAGCGCAGGGGCTGCCGGTGCCGGCCTCGTGATGCCGTCTCGGCGTTCGCGTAGCGGCCACAGTCACCGGTTGACGGCCTGGATCTCCTGGACGGTGACCGCCTGTTCGTTGCCGAAGGTGCCGTTCGGGAGGTCTCCGCCCGCGCCGCCGGTGCCGGTCCAGTCGATGTCCCACGTGATGGTGGCCCGGAGCTTGTACGTGCCGTCGCCGGAGGAGCGGAGGTACCTGATTCCGCACGGTGGGGTTTCGTCGGCCTTCCCCTTGGCGTAGGGCTCGCCGATGGAGTCGTCGGCGTTGATGACGCACTCGCCCGAGGCCGGGTACGTCACGGCGTCCTTGGTACCCGGCTCCAGCTTGAGGGACACCGGCCTGGCGGTGGTCGTGGCCTGGATGTTGAACCCGGGGACGTTGAGGGCCGCGGTCGCCTGGACCTCGTCGAAGACGGCCTTGTCGAGCCAGGCCCAGGTCGGCAGGTTCACCTTGGTGTTGACCTCGGGAGCGAGGGTGACCTTCGTGTCGGGAAGCTGCATGTGCTGGTAGGCGAGAGCGGCGAGTATCTCCGGCGAGATCGCCTCTTCGTACTGGGGCGGCGGGGCTTCACCGTTCTCCACCCAGAAGGGGAGGTCGGTGCACGAGGTCCGCTTCAGGTAGTCCGGCTCGTTGGGATTCTCGACGCCGGCCCAGAACATTCCCTTGCCGTCGTTCTCGACGTTGTAGTCCTTGTAGCCGGGAGTGTCGGTCCAGCCGTAGTTGTCCTCGTAGTGGCGCTTCTTCTCGCCGATCGCCGACCCCGCGGTCCCGCCCATTCCGGGTGTGTTCAGCTCCCGCTCGATGTCCTTGGACATCTTCTCCTTGAAGTCCTTGGCTCCGAGGTAGGGGGCGTACCAGCACGGCGGCGGCGTCCAGTTGACGTCCGAGGACGTCACGTTTCCGGTGCCGCCACCCTTGGCTACGGATCCGGAGTACTGGATGCGGGCGGCGGCGTAGATGCCGTTGCCGTTGCCGCCACCCGACTCTTCTGTGTTGGCACCCTGGGTATTGGCCGGCTCTTCTCCCGCGTAGGCCGGTTCCGCGAGGGTGAGTACGCCCATGGTCAGCCCCAGGGCAACTGCGCCTGCGCTGAGGGCCAGGTGCAGTGTCTTATTCACTGGCACTTCGCCGCCTTGGCCTCGACGAACACCTTGGATGCCTGCCACAGACCATCCCCGGTGGGGAGCTTGACCATGATGATCTTGAAGTAGTCGAAGTCCGTGATGCTGGGGGCGCCCTTCAGGACCTTTCCGGTCTTGATCTCCTTGGAGTAGAACTTGCTCGAATCCACACAGAACGCAACCTCCACCGAGTTGCCGTTCGGTGCGGACCGGGTGGTGGCCTGGTAATGGCGCCGCGTGCCCTGTGCCGTCCAGCCGCCATCCAGCCGGGCGTTGATCTGCGTCTTCGCGTACTTCGTCCCATCGCCTGTCGAGTAGGCGACCAGGGAGGCGTCCTTGGTCGTGCGCTTGTCGACGCCTCGGTAGATGGCCCGGACGAAGTTCGCCGCATCCTCCATCGCAGCCGCTTCGTTCTTGTCCTTCGGCTTCTCCCAGTCAAAGACCAGATCCATGTCGCTGGGCAGGGACACGTCCACGCCGTCCGGCTTGTCCCCCGCCGGTGCTCCCGAGGCGGATGCCGACTCCTTCGGCGTCTCGCCCGCCTGGCCGGCGCCGGCGATCTTGTCGTTGTCGCTGGACTTGTCGTCCCCGCTGCCGCAGGCCGTCAAGAGCAGTGCCGTTGTCACCGTCAGGGCGGCAACAACGGGCAGAGGGCGGCGCTTCACAGTGGCTCCCCGTGAAAGACAGATGTGCAGTACGAGCACTGACGGTACCGGTGGGCTTTTCGGTTTCACCAGAGCGAACTTTCGAGTGAACGGGGGCAAGCCGTGGTGTATGGGGCGCGTGGGGGTTGGCAGTGACCTGATCGTGCCCGAGCAGGGGACGGCCCGGGCTGCCGCAGGGTGCGGCAACCCAGGGCCGGGGCGCTGAGTTGTCTCGATCGGCGGTCGCGACCGTGTGACGGGTACAGGCGAACGGGTGCTTGGAGTTGCGTCCGCCACTCATGGGATCATGCGTTGGCACGCCGACCATCTACCTCTGAGGACGAGCGCCATGCTGACCACGCGCCGGAGGGCCGCTGCGGCCTGCCTCCTTGCTGCTGTCACCCTTTCTGTGGCTGGTTGCAGCAGTGATTCGGACGAGGGCTCGGGCGGTGACAAGATCGCGGGCGCCGATGCGGGAGCAGGTTCCCCCACGCCGTCCGCCTCTGCCTCGGCCGAGGGTGATGGGCCGACCTTCGACTTTCCGTCAGGTCTTTCGGTATCGGTCGACCGGGACTCGACCGGGGACGCTGCGAAGGACGCGATCCTGCGGGACATGGCGTACTCCGCCCAGGCCAATATCGAGGCCTTCGCTCTGGGGAACGATCAGACCGCCAACATGAATCGCTACTTCGCGGGTCCTGCCTTCACTTACTGGACCAAGCAGGTCGCGGACTTCAAGAAGGACGGACTCACACTCACTGGCGAGTACCGCTACTACAAGTTCGAAGTGACAGACATCGCGAACAGTAAGACGGCGGCGGTCCGTTACTGCGAGGACCAGAGCAAGGCATACAGCATGGAGATCAAGACGAAAAAGGTGCTGCGCACCAAGGCCAGCGACAAGAGCTTCGTTCTGTACACGCTCCAGGCTCAGAAGGATTCCGCTGGGGACTGGCAGGTCACGCAGCAGAACTGGAACAAGGGTGATGCGTCGTGCGTGCAGGGGTGAGGAGCAGGGCTGCTCAGCCAGTTCTCAGGGCGACTGTTGTAGCGGGGCTCTTGTTGGTGGTGGGGCAGGGCTTGCCGGCACATGCGGATGACACCCGTGGTGATGGCAGCACAGCCGGTGGGACCGGCCAACCGAACGCCGACTCCGGCGCCGAGTCCGGGGCCGACTCAGGCAAAGGCTCCATCGGCGCCCACATCCGTATCAACCAGAGCACCCCTACCTCCGGCGGCTCCACTCAATCCGCTACCTCTTCGGACGCCAACTGGGAACCCCCGGTGTGCTGGTATGAACCCATGTACACGCCGGAGGAGTACGAGAAGTTCATCAAGGGCGCGTATGGCGGCGCTGCGGGGGGAAGCCCGGCGGAGGACTACGCGAAGAAGCGGGAGAAGGAGAAGTACCACGAGGGCGACAAGGGCCTGTGGTGGCAGGTTCAGTTCCGAGATGACACCTACGACAAGGCCTGCCCCGTCACCACGGACAACTGGGAGATCTGGGTTCCTCCGGCGGACCCGCAGCCGGACCCCAATAAAGTGACTCCCGAGATCCTTTCAGAACTGGCCTTTAACTCGACCAAGTTGCCAGCCCCGCCAGTGGAGTTGCAGCCGCGAGCGGACCGGCTGCTCGTGAACCTCGGTACGCGGGTGGCGTTCAAGGGCGATCTCGACCGCGTGTGGACGACCGCGAGCCTCGACTACAAGGGCGTCCAGCTCGCCGCGACCACGGTCGCCACCCCCGTCGCGCTCAAGGTCGACGCCGGTACCGCCGACGCCGACCCGCAAAGCTGCACCTATGAGCTGGTAAAGGGCAAAGGCGGCTATACGGCCAACAGTGAGAGTGCCGGCTGCAACGTGACGTACCGCCGTGCGTCCGGCAGTGGCACCTACCCCTTCAAGGCGTCCATCACCTGGAAGGTGACGTGGACCGACTCGGCCGACCCGGATGGTCCGTCGCAGCAGCCGGGGCTGCCGGACGGGCTGTCGACGTCCGAGCAGGAAGTGACCGTCAAGGAGGCCCAGGCCGTGAACCGCCCGAGTAATGCATGATGATAAGGGCTGGGGTTCGGACTGGGCGGGACGGTCAAAAAGCCTTGTGGCGGATCGACTTGGCCCGTTGGTCGGTGTTCAGTCTCCTGTGTGCCGGCGGCTCACTGGGGCTCGCATGGCTCGGGCCCGTCGTACCGTTGTGGAATCCGGCTCGTGGGGTGGCCCTGCTCCTTGCCTGGATCGTGCTGCCGCTGGCATCGGTTCTCGTGCCGCTGCTGATGTTGCGGAGGGTCCCGCGAAAGCAGCGGAAAGTCGCCTGGCAACTCGTCGTTCCCGTCGTTGCGGGGGTGGCGCTGGGCGTGTTCGGAAACGCGGCCGGTGATCAGGTTGCCCTGGCGGAGCGGGGCGAATGGGCCGACGCTGTGGTCGTACGTAAAGACAGCGCCAAGACCAACCACTGTGACTTGCGGACAGTCGGCGGCCGTGAGATCTCTCCCTCGCTTTCGGAAGGCGAAGGGTGCAGGGACTCGGTGGAGGCGGGCGACAAGCTGCGTGTCCGGTACGACCCCGCAGGAGTTGCCAGTCCCACCAGCGATGTAGAGCAGAGCTCGAACGTCGGGTTCCTCATGGTTCTCTTCCTCCTCGCCGTCGCGATGGGCACTTGGGGCTGTGTGCGGCAGAGCAGGTGGGACACGGGGTACGTCCCGGCGTGAAACGGACGGATGTGCTCAGTACATCGCTTCCTTCGGCACCTCGATCTGCCGATACTCCACCCACCGTGCCAGCCACTCGTAACGCCCCGCGAGTAAGAACAGGGCGAACGGGGCCGGAAGGCCAACCAGCGCCATCGCCCACGTCGGCAGCAACCAACCCAGTTGGGAGACGCACAGGCAGCACCCCAGCAGGGCCGTGGGGGTGCGGGCGAAGGACTTCGCGTCGTCGGTCATCCTGCGCCTGCTGTTCGCCGAACTCGTGAGCAGCGCACCGGCGCGCATGCCCAAGGCCGCTCCCGCCAGGAGGCCCCACAGCGCCCCGCCCGGCAGGAACATGGCCGGGTAGCCGTTGCGCGGGAGGGCGAAGTTGTAGCCGAACGTCAGGCCCGCGACGAGGCCGGTCAGCGTGCAGCAGAGGATCGTGACCGCCGTGACGTGCTCTCGGAGGCCGGGCGTGGTGGCGTCGCGTTCGTCTCGGAACACGGCTCCCGAGCCTACGGCGAAGAGAGGCGTACCGATCACCAGCAGGATTGCCGCGCCGAACAGTCCTCCGTTCTTGCCGGGAGCGTCGTGGGCCGGGAAGAAGCCCTGTACCTGCCAGGCGAGCGCCGCCATCAGTGCGAAGTACATCCAGTACCCGGCGATCAGCGTCCAGCCCGCTTTGATCCGCGCCCGGCGCACCAAGGCCTGGGGTGTGTGGAGCAGGCCGGCCGCGGGGAGGGCGATCAGGGCCCAGACGTAGATGAAGGCTTCGGAGGTGCGGTCCTCGGCTCGGAACCTCTCGAAGAGTTCCGGGGGCACATCCAGAGCCCGGGCCCGTCACGAACAGTCCCCCGCCCTCCGAGCCCACTGGCTCCTCCTCGCCCTCGCCCTCACCCTCACCCTCCCCCTCATCTTCGCCCTGCTCGTCTTCGAGGGCTGGACCCAGCACGAGGTCGACGCCGCCAAGGCGCGTTCGCCCTGTACGGATCCCGTGCCCGACGCCGCCGCGAAGGGTGGGCCCGTGATCGGGATCAACCGGGGCGGGATACGGACCGGGGCGATGCCCGCCCGGACAGTCACGCTCACCTCAGATGGGGGTCCCGACCCCGTCTGGACACCCCGGCTCCTCGACCAGCTGCGGCGGCTGTTCGAGGGGCTGCGGAAAGCCGCGGGTGGCGGAGGCCGGCAGCTCAACGTGTCCGTGGCCGACCCGGACCTGCGCACCTCCAAGGGCAGCGCGGTGAAGTCGGACGGCCGACGGGCCCGCGCCCTGTTCGAGGCCCTGCGCGAGGACCGGCCGCCCGGTTGATCAACGAGCCTCGCACAGGGACCGGCCGCCCGGTTGATCAACGAGCTCCGCAGCAGGACTACTTCGCGAGCTTGGAGTCCTGCGCTCGCACCACGTTCGCGGGCATCTCGGCGTCGCTGGGCCGCCTGCTGTCGGCGATGGCGAAGCCGTTCACCGAGAAGTAGACGGCGAGCACGTCGCCGTGGCGGACGGCTTCGGTGTGCAGCGTGTGGGTGATACCCCGGAAGGTCATCGTCGACCGGAAGGCGACGGCACCAGCCGCCGTGCCCTTCTCGGCGGTGACCGAGTCGTAGGCCGTGGTGTTCTTGCCCGCCTTCGCAGTGAACCCGTCTCCGCACTCCGGCACGGCCTTCGCCAGCCCGGCCAGCACCGACTCGGCCTCGGCCGCCGGCTCGTACACGGCGAGAGTGATGTACGTGCTCGTCTTGCCGTAGCCCGCCCCGGCACTGCGCGTGAGGTCGGCCTGCGGTTCACCGAGCGGGAGTTGATTCATCGCGTAGGCCAGCGGGGCGCAGCCGGGCTCGTCGAGCGTGACCTCGTCCGAGGACTTGGCAAAGGCGTACTCGGCTTCCGGCGCGGACACGTTGTAGCCGGGCAGGTCGTCCTTCGTCACGATGGCCTTCGCCAGCCGCTGTGCCGGAGTGATCTGCTTGGCTTTCGGCGCCGACGGCGCATCAGTGGGCGTGTCCTCGCCGCCCGAGCAGGCGGTCAGTGCGGAGGCCAGGGCCAGGACGGAGACGACGGCCAGGGCGGCGCGCTTCAATGGGGGGCTCCTCGGTCGCTGATGCGAGCGAAGATCATGGCATGGCGGCCCGGGCGGCTCATGGGCGGGTTGTGCGGGAGCGGTGACAAGGTTGCGGCGACGCGAGGACCGTCCGCCCGGTTCATCAACGGCCCCTGCCGAGACCGGCCGGCGCGGGCACCAGGGAGCCGTGCCCGTTCAACGGGCCCTGGCGAGCCCGGCCGACGGGGGCATCAGCGAGCCGTATCCGGACGCCGCCCACGCGCTCCGCCCGGCCGGGATCTCGAAGTAGGGCACCGTACGGCCGTCCTCGTCCGTGTCGGGGAGCACCTCCGGGGCGCGGCGGTCCCGCAGCGCGTCCGCGCACTCCTGGCACACCGCCACGTCGAGCCGGTCCCGGCGGCCGAGCGGACGCCAGCCGGTGCGGAGGGCCGCTCGGCCGTGCAGGGGGTTGAAGAAGCACAGGGGAAGGCCGGGAGAGCCGGCCAGGGCATCGCGGCCCTCCTGCGCCAGGGCCAGGGCGCCGGCCAGGTCCGGCAGGCCCCGGGCCTCGTCGAGGACCGCGCCTGCTGCGGCGTACGCGTCGAGGGCCTGCTGGAGACCGGGGGTCGCGGCCACGTCGGCGGCCTGGGTCGCCTCGCCCAGCGCCAGTACCTCCGCCTCCGCACGGCGCCGTACCCGCGCCTCGTCGGCCGCGCGGGCCGTGGTGAACACCAGTTGAGGGACGGCCGGGTCGGGTGTACGGGAACGGAGCAGGGCCGCGCGGGTCGCGAGCGCGGTCAGGGCCAGGGCCGGTACGGCGATGAGCAGCCACCAGCCGGTCATGCCGGAGCCGGAGCCGGAGCCGGAGCCGGAGTCGGAGCCGGACTGCGTGGGGCGGGCCGATCCGCCCAGGTCGCTCATCGCCTCCTCGTAGCGCTGCTCGCCCTTGCCCTCCGCCACCAGGTCCACGGCCTTCGCCGTCAGGTCCGCCAGTCCCGCGTCCCGCATCTCGTCCAGGAACCCGGCGGCCGCCACCGCCCTGCTCGCCTGGTGGGTGTCGCCGGGCCACTCGTAGCCCTGGAGGGAGTCGGGGAAGTCGCTGTCCGACGTGATGAGGACGAGGTCGCGCCGTTCCGGGAGCCGGTCGCGGACCGTCCCGGCCAGGAGGTCGGAGTCGCCGTCGAAGGCGTCGCCCTTGGTGAGCGGGGTGAGCACGACCTTGATGGGCAGGCCCGTGCGGCGGATGCGGTCCGCCAGTTGCCGTTGCCGGGACGGCGGTACGGCATCGGCGTAGGCCTCGTCGACGTAGACGGGCGAGGTGCGCAGGGCGTTCGCGATGCGCTGCCCGGGGCTCGGGCCGTCGCCGTCCGCCGCGATGGCGCTGCCCGTCGTGGCGAGCGCCGTCAGCAGCAGTGCCGCGAGGGCGGTGATCACGCGCTTCGCGGCGCCCTGGTCAACTTCAGTGGACACCTGCGGTCTCCCTCACCTTGTCGATGAGCCGGGCGATTCCTTGCGGTACGGCGGTCAGGGGGCCGTCGGTCACGTCGTAGTAGGGGAAGCGGGTGTTGCCGAGGGAGGGGTCGGGCAGCTTCAGCAACCGGCCCGGGATGCCGCGCGGTTCGGCGACGGCCGTGTCGCCGCAGAGCCCGCAGACGGGAAGCAGGCGGCGGCTGTTGCCCTCGGCCGAGACGCGGACGTGGTGACGGCGGGCGGCGGGGCCGTGCAGCGGGTTGATGCCGCAGCACAGGTCGGCCGGGTCGCCGGCGAGTGCGGCACGGCCGGCTCGCGCGAGCACGATGACGGCGACGAGGGTCGAGGCATCCGTCCCCGGCTGCCGGACGCGCCCGGGGTCGCCGTCGACCAGGAGCAGCGCGGCGTCGAGGTGGTCCCAGGCGCGGTCGCGATCGCCCGGGTCGCTGAACCCGCTTGTCAGAGCAGTGAGTTCGGCGTGGGCGGTGCGCCGGAGGTAGGACACCGAGGGTTCGGTCGGCGCGGTGAGCGGCAGGCTGCCGGACGGCTCGGGCACGGGGGAGCGCCGCCGCCGCACGCCCCGGACGATCCATGTCGCCCCGGCCACGAGGCTCGACAGCAGCAGGGCCGCGAAGGCGCCCACGAACAGGCCCGGCCAGAAGTCCGTGGAGAACAGGGGCGGAAGGGAGGTCTCGCCGGTGGCGCTCGGCGCCGCGGGGGGCGCGGGCTCGGACCAGGGCCGGTCGGTGCGCGGGGTGTCGTCGAGGAAGGTCATCAGCGCGTCGAGGCGCTCACCGAGGAGGTGGTCGCCGGCCTCGTCGGCCCTGCTGTCGCCCAGCGTGACGGAGTCCGGTACGTCGAAGGAGAGGCGGTTGCCGTCCAGGCGCAGGCCGTGGTTGTAGACGTCGATCGTGCCGTCGGCCGGGTCGGCGACCACGTACACCCCGTCCCCGCCCACCTTGGCGTGCACCGCCGCGGCGAACAGCCCCGAGTCGCCGGCCGACTCGCTCTCCGGCGTCTGCGGCACGAGGGAGACGTACACCGGGCCGCCGCCGTCGGAACGCCGGAAGTCCCGGATCCGCTCGTGCAGGCGGTCCAGTTGACGGGCGTCGAGGACGCGCGGGCTCTCCGGATCGGCGTACACCGGGTCCTGCTTCAGCCCCGCCGCGACCCGCTCCACACGGGCGGACAGGTCGGCGGGGGTGGGGGGCTCCGCCGCGCTGGACCGGGTCTGGTCGAAGACGACGGTGGCGGTGAGGGTGACAGCGGCGGCGGAGAGGACGGCCGCGCCCCAGACGGACCGGCGCAGGACGGGCTTCTTCGGACGCCCGCGCCCCGCGTAGGCCGCCGGCAGCAGGATCGACAGGGGTACGCCGGTGAGCAGGATGCCCGTGATGAACGACTGGTTCTGGCGGTCGGACGGGCCGATGTACATCTCGGCGGGTTCGTCGTCCGGGTGCGTCTCGCGAGCGGCCTCGGCGCGGGCGGTGGCCTTCTCGCCGCCCTGCGCGATGACGTCGGCGAAGCGCTCGAAGCTCAGCAACGGGCCCGCGTCATAGGGGAGTTCGTACTGCGTGACGGTGACGGCGGCGTCAGCGGGAGCGTCGACGCCGAAGGCCCTGGCCTCCGCGATGTCGGGCCCCTCGAACAGGACGTACAGCCCGTCGCGCCCGAGCCGGTCGTGCACCGCGCCGAGCAGTTGCCGGCCGTCCGCGCCGGTCTGCAGGGGCAGGACCAGGACGTAGGTCGGGACGCCGGTCTTCTTCGCGATCCGGGCGAAGTCGGGGGCGGTGGAGCGGGGGACCTCGCGGGGGAGCTGGTCGGAGACGTGGACCGGGTTGTCGCGGAGGCGGTCGGCGAGGTAGGCGGCCCGGGTGGGGGTGTCGGCGGCGTCCTCGGTGTTCGCGGCGTCGGCGGGTGTGGCGGTTGCGAAGAGGGCCGTCAGCGCACACAGGGTCAGGAGCAGCCCGAGAACGCGGCCGCGGCTGTTGCCCGTTGCCCGTATCCCCGCTGTGCGGGCGTAGTGGGTCGTGACTGCTCTCACCGGTGAGTCCCCCGCGGTCCGTTCGGCGTCCGCGCGGCACTCTACTCGGCCGTTCGCGACTGCTACAGGTCGCCCGGTTGCGGCTGTGCCGGTTCTCCGGAGGAGCCCCTGCCCGCTGCCCTACCGGGGGCGGAGTGGGGCAGGTCCGCCTGCGGTTCGATGAAGCGTCACCCTCACGAGGTCAAGATCAGGCGGTGTCCCACACCAGACTTCGTGAGTGAATCGTGCAGGCCTGATGGCCGACAGGTGACGAACCAGCCTGTTGGCGAGATCGGTTGGAGTCCGTGGCGATTCGCTCGCGCACAGGTGCTGACGTCATGTGGCGCTGGTCCCGGACGGGTTGGGCGGGTAGGACGTTGCAGATGGATAACAGGCCGCAGCCTGCGGCCCATGGGGCCGGACGCGCCTTGAGGGGCTTATGTGCGGCTGATACGGTGCGATGGCTTGACACTCACCCCCAGTGCTGGCTATTCGCCCAGGTCGGGCGGGTACGTCCGGCCCGTCCCGCACTTCTCGGTGGGGGTCGACGCGGGTGAAGTGTCCGAATTTGAAGGCACATGACAGACATCTTCTTGGGTGTACGGGGAGCGGTTGCGTGAAGATCCAAGAGCGTACGGGGGCGGGCGCAGGTCGTTCTGCCGTTCCGGCTCAGCCGTCGGTCGGCGACCGGCTTCCCACCCCGCCTCGCGAGCGCAAACCGGCACTGGCCGCGCTCGCGGTGCTGCTGATCCTGGTGGGCGCGCTGGGCGTGACGATGCTCGTGCTGCAGGTCGGGAACCGGGTCGAGGTCGTCAAGGTGACGAAGGAGATCCAGGCCGGAGAGGCCGTCACCAAAGACAACGCGACGTCGGTGATGGTCGCCGCCGACGACAGCATCAACTACGTCAAGTGGTCCCAGCTGGAGACGCTCAAGACTCTCAAGGCCAAGTCGACGATCTACGCCGACACCGTCGTGATGGGCCAGATGTTCGCCAAGAAGGCGAGCCTGCCCGCAGGCAAGGCCTCCGTCGGGCTCGCTCTCAAGGAGGGCACGTACCCCGCGGACATCAAGGCCGGCGACACCGTCTCCGCCTACCGCGTCGGCTCCACCGGCTCCGGTTCGAGCAACTCCGAGGGCAACAGCGGTTCCAGCGGCACCTCCTCCGGCGGCGCCCTCGTCGACAACGCGCGCGTGAACGCCGTCGCGGCGGACGACGACGCGACCGTGAGCACGGGCAACCTGTCGCTCACCCTCCTCGTCGACCAGGCCGACGCGGCCGCGCTCGCCTCCGCGGCGGCCGCGAACGAAGTCGCCATCGTGCACGTCCCCGGCAACTAGAAGGCGGCACCCAACCCATGGCGCTCATCGCTCTCGCCGCCGACAAGGGTTCCCCCGGTGTCACCACCGCGGCCGTCGCCCTCGCGGCGGTCTGGCCGCGGCGTGTCCTGCTCGCCGAGGCGGACCCGGCGGGCGGTGACCTCGTCTACCGCAGTGCCGCCGCGCACGGCGGACCGCTCAACCCCAACACCGGCATGCTCTCCATCGCCGCCACCGCGCGCCGCGGCCTCGTGCCCGACCAGCTCTGGGACCACGTCCAGCCGCTGAGCGGCGGTCTTGAGGTCCTCGTCGGGCTCGGGATCGCCGAACAGGCCGCCGGACTGGCGGGGTTGTGGCCGACCCTCGGGCACGCCTTCAATTCCCTGGCCGACTCCCCGCACGCCGCCGCCGACGTCATCGCCGACTGCGGACGCATCAGCGGCGACACCCCGGCCGTCGAGCTGTTCCCGCACGCCGCTCTCGTGCTGCTCATCTCACGCACCGAGCCGGAGGCCCTCGCCCGTGTCCGCGACCGCGCCGCCGCCCTCGCCGGCAAGCTGCACGGCGGATCGCGTGGCGCCGCGAGCCTCGGCACCCCGATGATCGGCGTCGTCCTGATCGCCGACACCGGCACGGCCGGAAAGCTCGCCTCGCAGGTCAACGACATGCTCGTGCACGCCCAGACCGGCGCCCGCGTGGTCGGCACCATCGCCGACGACCCGGCCGGCGCCGACCAGCTGGCCGGCCGCAAGCGCGGCCGTCTCGACAAGTCGCTGCTGATCCGCTCGGCCCGCAAGGTCGCCGCCGACCTCTACCAGCAGTACGGCGCCGCCTGGGCCGCCTCCGCGCAGGCCAATCAGGCACCGCAGGCCCACCACGCCCCGCACGCCCCGGGCCAGATGCAGGGCCACGCGGGGGCCGGCGCATGACCGCTGTCGACCACCAGTTGGTCAAGCGGTTCCGCCAGGACGCCGGCGACCGCATCGCCGAGCAGCGCCGACAGGACCAGGCCGCGGGCGTCACTCCGATGTCCACGGAGGACGAACGGCAGTACGCCCGTGCCGTCATAGCCCAGATCCTGGAGGAGTACGCCCGCGCCGAGATCAACGTGGGCCGTACGCCGCTGGACGCCGAGACCGAGGAGCAGTACGCGGCCGCCGTGCACGCCGCGCTGTTCGGCGTCGGCCGGCTCCAGCCGCTGCTGGACAACCCCGACGTCGAGAACATCGACATCAACGGCTGCGACCAAGTGTTCATCGGCTACGCCGACGGCCGCGAGGTGCAGGGCGACCCCGTCGCCGAGACCGACGAGGAGCTCATCGAGCTCATCCAGGTGCTCGGCGCGTACTCCGGCCTGTCCTCGCGTCCCTTCGACTCGGCCAACCCGCAGCTGGACCTGCGCCTGCCCGACGGTTCGCGACTGTCGGCCGTCATGGACGTCACCCGGCGCCCCGCCCTGTCCATCCGCCGGGCGCGCATGGGCAAGGTGTTCATCTCCGACCTCGTCGGCAACGGCACCCTGTCGCCCGAGGTCGCCCACTTCATGGCCTGCGCGGTCCGCGCCCGCAAGAACATCATGATCGCCGGGGCCACCAACGCCGGCAAGACCACGCTCCTGCGCGCCCTCGCCAACGAGATCCCGCCGCACGAGCGCCTCATCACCGTCGAACGGGCCCTGGAGCTCGGCCTCGACACCTTCCCCGACCTGCACCCCAACGTCGTCGCGTTCGAGGAGCGCCTGCCCAACTCCGAGGGCCAGGGCACCATCTCGATGGCGGAACTGGTGCGCCGCTCGCTGCGCATGAACCCCTCCCGGGTCATCGTCGGTGAGGTCCTCGGCGACGAGATCGTCACCATGCTCAACGCCATGTCGCAGGGCAACGACGGCTCGCTGTCCACGATCCACGCCAACAGCTCGCACGAGGTCTTCAACCGTATTTCCACCTACGCGCTGCAGGCGACCGAGCGGCTGCCCATCGAGGCCAGCCAGATGCTGATCGCGGGCGCGGTCAACTTCGTCGTCTTCATCCAGCGCCGCAACAACTTCGGCAACGGCGGCCGCCTCCAGCGCATGGTCACCTCCGTCCGCGAGGTCAACGGCGTCGACGGACGGGTGCTGTCCAGCGAGGTGTTCGCGGAGGCCCCCGACGGCCGGATCGTGCCGCACGCCCCCATAGCCTGCCTGGAGGAACTGATGGCACACGGCTACCAGCCGTCCGGGACCTGGGGGTGAGCCGGGGATGAACACGAATCTCGCGGCAATCGGCTCGCTCGGCTCCATGGGCGGCCTGTTCTCCACCACCGTCCTGTACGCGATGGGGAGCGGCGTCGCCGTCGGCGGTGGCCTCGCCCTCCTCCTCATCGCCGTCCGCGGTCTGCCCGCCAAGCCCGACCACGAGAAGCAGAAGGCCGCCGAGCGGGCGAGCGAACTGATCCGCTTCGCCGGGCAGCGCGGCTCGCTCGCCGCCATCGTCGGCCTGGTCGTCCTCGTCCTCACCCGCTGGGCCGTCGCGGGCATCGCTGCCGGCGTCCTCGTCTTCTTCTGGGACCGCCTCTTCGGCGGCGCCGGTGAGGAGCGGTCCGCCATGCGCCGCGTGGAGGCCCTGGCCTCCTGGACGGAGTCCCTGCGCGACACCATCGCCGGCGCCGTGGGTCTGGAGCAGGCCATCCCGGCCTCCGCCCGCGCCGCGGCGCCCGTCCTGCGCCCCCACCTCGACGCCCTCGTCGACCGGCTGCGCGCCCGCACCCCGCTGCCCGAGGCACTCCAGCAGCTCGCCGACGAGATCGACGACGCCTCCGCCGACATCATCGTCGCGGCCCTCATCCTCAACGCCCGGCTGCGCGGCCCGGGTCTGCGCCAAGTCCTCGGCGCCCTGGCCAAGTCGGCCCGCGAGGAGGTCGACATGCGTCAGCGCGTCATGGCCCAGCGCGCCTCGACCCGCAGGTCGGTGCAGATCGTCGTCGCGGTCTCCATCGCCTTCGTCCTCGGCCTGTCGATCTTCAACCGCGACTTCGTGGAGCCGTACGGAACGGCCGTCGGCCAGCTCGTCCTGGCCTGTGTCTGCGGCCTGTTCGCGCTCGGCTTCTGGTGGCTGCGCAAGCTGTCCACCATCGAGACGCCCGAGCGCTTCCTGGTCCGCGACGAGGCCTCCGTCCAGTTCGTCCGCCCGAGGACGCCGTCCGGGGCGCCGCAGTCCCAGCAGCGGCTGCCGCAGGAAGAGGGGGCCCGCTGATGGATCTCACGATGCCGCTCGTCGTCGGCGCCGTCATCGGTCTGGGCATCTACGCCCTCGTGCGCGCCCTCATGCCCAGCAAGCGCAGCGCGATCTCCCAGGTCGCGCGGATCGACGCCATGCGCGCCCGCGGCTCGGCCTACGAATCGGTCCGCGTCGAGCGGGAGAAGGGCCGCCTGGGCGCCCTGCGGGCCGAAGTGGGCCTGCGTGTCTCGGAGTTCTACCTCCAGCAGGGCTGGGAGCAGCGCTCGCTGCGCGCGGATCTGGCGGTGCTGGACCGCAGCTGGGAGAAGTTCCTGGCGACGAAGGTGCTGCTGGGCGTGGCCGGCCTGTTCTTCGGCCCGTTCCTGTTCGCCATCGTCTACACGCTGGGCTTCGGCAGGAGCCCGATCATCCCGGTCTGGCTGGCCCTGCTCTTCGCGGTCGTCTTCTTCTTCCTGCCCGACCTGGAGGTCCGGCGGGACGCGGCCGACAAGCGACGCGACCTGCGGCGCGTGATCGGCGCCTACCTCGACCTGGTGTCGATGAGCCTCGCCGGCGGCCGCGGTCTGCCCGAGGCCCTGATGGCGGCGGCCGAGATCTCCGACGGCTGGGCCAACCAGCGCATCCGCAACGCCCTGTCCGACGCCCGCATCACCGGCGTCAGCCAGTGGCAGGCGCTCGGCGCGCTCGGCGAGGAGATCGGCGTGGAGGAACTCAAGGACCTCTCCGCCTCCCTGGCCCTGGTCGCGGACGACGGCGCCAAGGTCCGCGAGTCCCTCGCCTCCCGCGCCGAGACCATGCGGCACCGCGAGCTCGCCGAGATCGAGGGCAGCGCGGGCGAGAAGTCCCAGTCGATGCTCGTGGCGCAGCTGCTGCTGTGCGCCGGGTTCCTGGTGTTCCTGATCTTTCCGGCGGCGATGCGGGTGTTCCAGGTGCAGTGAGCCGTGCATGAGCCTTGCGGTGAGCTCGCAGTGAGCGACCTTCACAACTCCAGAACCTCCGTGAACCGATTTCGAAAGGACAAGACGTCATGAACGGACGCACCTTCCACACCGGCATCCCCGCCGTGGACTTCCTGGTCACCTTCCTCCAGGCCCGCACCGAGCGCGCCCGCTCCGACGAGCTGGACCGCGGTGCCTCCGCGGTCGAGTGGGTCATCATCTCCGCGGTCGTCGTGGCGATCGTCGGGGTTGTGGCCGCCATCATCAACGCCGCGCTGAGCGAGGGCGCCACCAAGGTCGGCGACTGCATCAAGGGTGCGGACGCGGGCAAGACCTGCTGATCGCGCTCGGGAGCGTCAGAAGCATCAGGAGCAACGGGGTTCACGGGATGCCGGCAGATGTGGGCAGACGGGCACGCCGCTGGGTGCGGGCCGCACGGGAACGTGCGGCCGCCCGCGGCGACTCTGGCATGACCGCGATCGAGTTCGTGCTGCTCACCCCGGTCCTGTTCTTCATGATCTTCGCGACGGTGCAGTTCGCTCTGTACTTCTTCGCGGATCACGTGGCCCAGGCGGCGGCCCAGGCCGGAGCCCGCAAGGCCCGCGCCACGGCCGACGAACAGCCGGGTGCGTGGCGGGGCGAGGCGCGGGACGTGGTGGACAGCTACATCAGCCAGCTCGGCCCCCAACTGGTCCTGTCCCCGGACGTGACGATGGTGCAGCCGGAGCAGAACACGGTGGGCGTGGAGATCGCGGCGAGGGTCCCGACGGTGTTCCCCGGACTGGACCTGACGGTGCACGCGCAGTCGGTGGGGCCGGTGGAGCGGTTCGTTCAGGAAGAGGGCAACTGAATGTCCTTCCCTTCCCTCCTCACGTCCCTCCTCAAGGGCCGACGGTCCGCGGACGACAGTGGCCTGTCCACCGTCGAGGTCGTGATCCTCGCGCCGGTGATGATCCTGTTCATCCTGGTGCTGGTGGCCTTCGGCCAGCTGGTGGACGGCCGCGGGGCGCTCGACGGCGCGGCCCGGGACGCGGCCCGCGCGGGCTCGATCCAGAAGGACCACGCGACGGCCATGGCCGAGGCGAAGAAGGCCGCGGAGGCGAACCTCGCGGACGTCTGCTCGGGCCCGGTGTCCGTCACGCAGACCAGCCAGGGCTTCGAACCGGACACCATCTTCACCGTCGAGGTGAGCTGCCAGGTGCGGGGCCTCGCCATGCTCGGCCTGGACGTCCCGACGACCCTGTCATCGAGCTTCAGCTCCCCGCTCGACCCGTTCCGGAGGTCGGCATGAGACACCTTCGGTCCTCATGGCCCTCGTGGTGGGCGGCCCGTCGCGCGCGTCTGGACGACTGTGGCTCCGGCGCGGGAGCGGTCATCATCTTCACCCTCGTCTTCCTCTCCCTGTCCGCGTTCGTCATCGACGGCGGCCTGTCCATCTCCAAGCGGGAGCGCGCCGCCGACATCGCCGAACAGGCCGCCCGTTACGCCGCCCAGGACATCGACCGCGACGCCCTCTACGAGAACGAGGGCGGCCCCGCCCCCATCAACTTCGAGAACTGCAACGCCCGTGTGAAGGCCTTCGCCCGCGAGATGGACATGACGGGCGCGGACATCGGCGCGACCCACTGCGTGGCGGCGAACGCCGAGCAGGTCGAGGTCGAGGTGCAACTCACGTACTCCCCGGTCTTCACGGGGATGTTCTACGGCGGCGACGTGGTGGTCCACGGGCAGGCGGTCGCGCAGAACGAGGTCGGCTGAGCCGATCCGGAACATTCTGCGAATCTGCACACCGTTCACTGGGAGGTCGTGACGGGGCCGGCAGAAACCGAGGCCGACTCCTTTCTTGTGCTGCGGAACGCATTTCCGCACCGCGTAGTGGCAGAAGATGTGAAGACCACGAGGTCCCGGGTGACCGAATAGTCACACCCATGAATGCGCGCCCAGAAAACCACTCCCATCCATATCCACGGGCCGGGCACTGACTGGCCACCCCTTCTTCCGGCGTGCTTTGATCAGTCGCGCTCGAGCACTTCGAATTGTTGAACGAAGGGAACCGCCTTCCATGGCCTTCACCCCGCAGATCCAGACCGCCCAGATGTCCGACGCCGAGCTGGACACCATCGCCGGCGGCCAGGCGGGCGGTGCTGCCGCGGGTGCCGGCGCCGCAGCCGGTCTCTACGTCGAGACCACGGCCGTCGGCCTGACCGCCGGCGTCGGCGGCGGCGTGGGCCTCGCCGTCTCGCCGCAGGGCATCGCGGCGGACCTGCACCTCAACGCGGCCGTCGCTTCCTGACGAACGCGCAGGAAAGGGCCCCGGATCTCCGGATCCGGGGCCCTTCGCGTCTCTCGGCGGCGGCGGTCTACTTCCCCCCGCCATCCCCCTTACCGCCGTCGCTGCCCTTTCCGCCCTTACCGCCCCGCTTGTCCTCGGTCTTCATGGCGTCGTTCACCTTCTTGGCGAGTTCGTCATCCAACTTCTTGAACTCGCGCACGACGGCATCGGACATACTCGCCAGCGCATCCAACTGCTGCGTGATGTCCTCGCGCCCGTCCTCCCAGTTGGACTCGAAATCGTCGAGCGCGTCATTGACGCTGCCGTCGCCGATGTCGTCCCTGTACGACGCGAAGAGCTTCTTGGTGTGATTCAGACGGGTCTTGATGGACCGCAGCCGGCGCCCGTAGCTCTCCAGCTCGGTCAGCGGGAGCGCGAGGTCGCTCTTGCCCTTGCCCATGTGGCAGTCCCCCCCAACGTCCGGCACTCTGATCCCAGCAGAACCGTACCCCGGCCCGATCTTTCCGTCGAACGACTGTGCCTTGTAAGTTCACGTGTGCATACGGTTGTTGACGTTGGTGTACGCGTGACGGGGGTTGCGGTATGGCGGGGCACAGGCCTTCGGACTGGCATGTCCTGGACTTGGACAAGGATCCGACGCCTGGTGATCCGCAGCGGGTGCGCACGCTTGCGAAGCATCTGCACGATTTCGCCGACGACGTCTCCGACGCGTTGCGTCTGGTCAAGGGCATGGCGGGGGAGGGCACGCTCCTGGAGTGGGCGGGCAAGTCGGCGGATGTCTTCAAGGAGGACTTCGCGGATGTGCCGAAGAACCTCAAGAAGCTGAAGAAGTCCTATGAGATGTGCGGGGATGCGCTGGCGGACTTCTGGCCGAAGCTGGAGCGGGCGCAGTCGCTGGCGGACAAGGCGCTGCGCAAGGGCCGGGAGGCGCGCGACAGCCTTTCCTCGGCCCAGTCGCGTCTCACCTCGGCCGACTCGTGGGTGACGCGGGCCGGCAAGGAGGCGGACAAGTACAAGGACGACCCGACCGGCAGCAAAGGCGCCGACAAGCCCGATGAGGCCAAGGTGCGGGCTGCGACCCGGGACGTCCAGCACGCCAAGTCGGCCCAGTCCAAGGCCCAGTCGGACGTCTCCGACGCGCAGGACGCGCTGGCCGCGGCGAAGAAGATGGCCGCGGATGCGCGCGCGATGCGTGACGAGGCGGCCCGCGAGGCCAAGTCGAAGATCGACGAGGCCTCCGACGCGGGCATTCAGAACCGGTCGTGGTGGGAAGAGGTCGGCGACTGGTTCGTAGACAACTGGGACACCATCGTCGCCGTGTGCAAGGTCGTCGTCACGGTCGTCGGGATCGTCGCGATGATCATCGGCGGTCCGATCCTGGGCGCGATTGTGCTGATCGCGGCCGCGGTGGTGCTCGCCGACACGCTCTACAAATACTCGAAAGGCCAAGCGTCCCTATGGGATGTGGGGCTGGCCGCGCTGGACTGCATCCCGGGCATGAAGGGCCTGACCACCCTCGGCGGCCTCGCCAAGGGGGCGAAGGCCTTCGGCAAGGTCGGCCTGAAAGGCATGGCCCAGGGCGTCAGGGGCTTGGGCAAGAGCGCCAGGACGGCCGTGGCGGACGGCGCCAAGGGCGCCTACAGCCGGCTCCGCAGCAAGATCCGGGGCTGCGGTGACCCGGTCGACGTGGCCACGGGCGAGATGTTCCTCGCGGAGACCGACGTCTCGCTCCCCGGCACCCTGCCCCTGGTGTTCACGCGACGGGTCGCTTCGGACTACCGCTGCGGCTGGTGGTTCGGCCCCACGTGGGCGTCGACCCTCGACCAGCGTCTTGAGATCGGCGAGAATGAGATCATCTTCGCCACGGAAGACGGGATGCTGCTCGTCTACCCGCGCCGGCGCCCGGCCGAGGGACCGTGGCTGCCCGAAACGGGCCCCCGCCTGCCACTGCTCGTGCTGGAAGACGGCACCTACCGCGTCGACGATCCACTGACCGGGCTCGCCCGTCACTTCGCTCCGTGCGCGGACGGGCCGGCTCACATCACGGCTGTCACCGACCGCAACGCCAACACCATCACCTTCGACTACGACGAGGCCGGCGCTCCCGTGGCCGTGCGCCACTCCGGCGGGTACCACGTCTCCGTCGCCACCCAGGACGGCCGCGTCACCGCGCTGAGCCTGCGCGGAACGGCGGAGGAAGGGGACGTCACCCTACGGCGCTTCGGCTACACCGGGGGCAACCTGGCGGAGGTCGTCGACTCGTCCGGCCAGGCCCTGACGTTCACCTATGACGAGCGCCTGCGCGTCACCTCGTGGACCGACCGGAACCAGCGGCGCTACGCGTACACCTACGACGCTCAGGACCGATGCGTCTCACAGGGGGGTGAGGCGGGGCACCTCACCGGAACGTTCAGCTACGACGGCACCGACCCCGCCTGGCCCGGCTGCCGTGTCACCACCCACACCGCCGCAGACGGAGCCGTCACCCGTTTCGTCGTCACCGACCACAGCCAGGTCGTGGCGGAGATCGACCCGCTCGGCGCCGTCACCCGCACCGAGTACGACAGGCACCATCACCTGCTGTCGCGCACGGACGCCCTGGGCAACACGACCCGGTACGAGAACAACGCGTTCGGAAAGCCCACGCGGGTCACGCTGCCGGACGACGGCGTCGTCACGGTGGAGTACGACTCGCTGCAGTTGCCGACGCGCATCGTGCAGCCCGACGGGGGTGTCCGGGAGCATGCCTACGACGAGCGGGGCAACCGGGTCCGCTCCAGCGCCCCGGACGGGGCCGTCACCCGGTTCGCATACGACGCGTACGGACGTCTCCTGTCGGTCACCGACCCCCTCGGTGCCACGACGCGGGTGCTGTGCAATCCCGCCGGCCTCCAGGCGCAGACCGTCAGCGCTCTGGGCGAGCGTTCGGTCCGTACGTACGACTCGTTCGGACGGCTGAGCAGCATCACCGATCCCCTGGGGCACACGACGAGGCTGTGGTGGACGGTCGAGGGCCGCATCTCACGCGTACTGGGCCCCGACGGTGCGGAGGAGGCCTGGACCTACGACGGAGAGGGAAACTGCACCGCCCACATGGCACCGGGCGGAGCGCGCACGACGTTCGAGTACGGTCCCTTCGACCTGCTCACGGCCCAGACGGGCCCGGACGGAGGCCGCTACGCGTTCGAGTACGACGCCTCCCTGCGCCTGAAGCAGGTGAGCAACCCGCTCGGCTCCCAGTGGCGTTACACCTACGACCTCGCCGGCCGCCTCGTCGCCGAGACGGACTTCGACGATCAGCGCACCGAGTACGCCCACGACCCGGCAGGCCGGCTGGAGAAGCGGCTGAACCCGGCCGGACAGCGCGTCGACTACAGCTACGACGCAGCGGGGCGGCTCCGCGGCAAGACGGTCGACGGCGTCGCCACAGCCTACGAATATGACGAGGCAGGCCGTCTCGTGCACGCCTCGGGGCCGGGCGGCGATCTCCGCATGGACCGTGACCGCGCCGGAAGGATCACGGCCGAACGGATCAACGGCCGCACTCTGCTCTCGTCCTACGACGCCATGGGCCGACGGGTGGAGCGGGTCACACCGTCGGGAGCGCGGACCCGGTACGACTACGACGCCGTCGGACGGACGATCCGGCTCAGCGGCTCGGGCCACACGGTCGACTTCGTACGCGACCGGTCGGGGCAGGAGATCGAGCGCTCGGTCGACGACGGGCTGTGCTTCACACAGGAACGGGACACCCTCGGCCGTCCCGTCGAGCAGCGGTGGACCGCCGCGGGCAGGCAGGTTCAGCACCGCACGTACGGCTACGGCGCGGACCGTCACCTCAAGCGGTTCACGGACGCCCTGGACGGCCCGACGACCTTCGACGTCGACACGGACGCCATGGGGCGCGTGCGGGCTCTCCAGGGCGGCGACAGGGCGGAGAGCTACGGCTACGACGCGGCCGGACACATCACCTCCGCGTCCTGGTCCGGATACCCGGGCATCGACGACGCAGCGGGAGAGCGCTCGTACACCGGCACCCGGCTGCACCGCGCGGGGGCCGTGCGCTACAGCTACGACGCCGCCGGCCGGGTCGTCGAGCGCCGCAAGACCCGGCTGTCGCGCAAGCCCGACGTCTGGCGGTACGACTGGGACGCCGAGGACCGGCTGACCTCCGTGGTGACACCGGACGGTACGCGGTGGCGGTACGTGTACGACCCCCTCGGCCGCCGCATCGCCAAGGAACGCCTCGCCGGGGACGGCCGAACGGCCGTGGAGCGGACGGACTTCACCTGGGACGGCACCTCCCTGGCCGAGCAGACCGCCGCCGACCCGGCGCTGCCGCACCCCGTCACACTCACCTGGGACTACGACGGCCTGCGGCCCGTCACCCAGACCGAGCGGCTGACGAACTCCGCGACGCAGGAGGAGGTCGACTCCCGGTTCTTCGCGGTCGTCACCGACCTGATCGGGTCACCCACCGAACTCGTCGATCCTCAGGGCGAGGTGGCCTGGCGGGCACGGCGGACCGTGTGGGGAGCGACCTCCTGGCCCAGGCGGAGCAACGGGTACACGCCCCTGCGGTTTCCCGGCCAGTACCACGACCTCGAATCCGGCCTGCACTACAACTACCACCGCCACTACGACCCCGAGACTGCGCGCTACACGTCTCTCGACCCGCTCGGTCTGGCACCCGCCCCCGACCCCTACGGATATGTCACCAATCCGCTGCGCCAGGTGGATCCGTTCGGCCTCATGGCATGCGATGAGGACACGGTGGTCCTCTACCATGGTTCGCGCAATTGGACGGGCAACGACTTCTCGCTTGGGCGGTCCAACGATCTGCAGCGTGAATACACTCCGGACGCCGGGGTGTATCTGACGGACGACTTCAACAGGGCGGCCACGCAGTACGCCGGCCCGGACGGTGTGGTGGTGCGGACCGAAGTGCCGCGATCCTTCGCGGACTCCGTGCTGCGGGAACACAGCGGCCCGGCGGGAAGGCAGCCCGAGTACTTCGTCGACACGCCGGAGGGAGTGGACATCCTCAACGCGGGGTCCCCCCGCGCGCTCCCACAGCGTGAGGCGGTCATCCAGCACATGATGGGACAGTTCTGAGCGGATGCGAGGCATGACGTAGTGGCAGGTCAGATCACTCCCGTACCGGAAAGCGTGCTGGCTCGTGAGGTCTTCGGGCCACTCGGAGGCATCGTGGAGATCGGTGCGGTGTCGGCGACCGGGACGTGGAGCGTCGGTGCCGCCTCCGTCGGCGAACTGGTGAGCCGCCGCCGCGACGAGGTCGGCCGGCTGCTCGACCTCGTTCGCGACATCGGTGGCTTCTCCCCGGCCACCATGGCCATCGCGGACGAACTGGGCTACCTGCGTGAGCACGAGGTGACCGCCCCTGCCCTGCTGCTGTGGTCGGGTGCGGTCGAAGGGATTCCGCCGCGGCTGGAGGACCTCGAACAGCGGGACGTCGTACGGCGCATGTGTCACATGGCGGCCGACTTGCAGATGACGTACTTGCTGCAGGCCCTCGTCACCGCCGCGATCGTGTCCGGCGGGGACGTCGGGCGGCGGGCGGCCAGGATCGTCGATGCCCTCACACTCGCGTCCGACCTCGTGGGCGAGACGGGGCGCTCTGCCCCGGCCCTGGTCTTCAGGATGTGGCGGGTCGCCCACCTCCCGGCCCTCCTCCGCCCCGACGCGGGCACCCCCGAACAGGGTAAAGCGGCGTTCCGTGCCTACGACCAGGCACTCGAAGCCCTGACGACGAGCGCCTGAGCGCCCGTGGCATGGCGGTTGCGAACGGGGTAGTTCACGGCAGGGCGGGTGCGGGGTCGCTTTCAGGCATCCCTTGACCGAGCAGAGCGACGATCCTCTGGGCGCCGTTGCGTGAACTCGTCAGCCGTACCCACGAACCGTCCCGGAAGGAGACCCTGAAGTCCGACTCGTCCAAGCTGAACCGCTTGATCTCCGCGCCGACGATCTCACTCCGCGGCAGCGTCCAGAGGAGAGCCTCGGATCCCGGGACCTTCCCGCCACCACCCCAGGAGAGATGCCGGCTGCCCTGCATCGTGTCCTCGTACGACCAGATGCGCACCAGCCCGTCCGGCTCCGCCACTTCGATCTCGGTCATCGTGCGCCAGGACCGCCGGGAGGGGTCGAGCTGCCAGGGCAGCGTACGGGCCGTCTCGCCCTCGCCCGCCCACATGACGGGGAAGTCTTCGATCTCGTTCTCGCGCTCCTCCGGCTCGCCGCGCTTCTGGAGGCCACACCGGGCTGCCGAGGGCGTCGGCGATGACGATGAGGGGCAGCAGCAGGAGCCTGATGGTGGCGGACCGCACGTACACGCCGAGCTTGCCGAAGAACCCCCGGACACGGAAGGGCGGTTGAACCGGCCAGCCGGGCAGGTCCGGCTCGATGTCGTTGCGTTCGAGGTCACGGAAGGAGCGTCGCTTCGCCACCGAGGCGGCGGTGCCACTCGCGAACTCGACCCGGTAGCGCCGGGGTTCCTCGATCATGCCCTACCTTCGCCGTCACGCGCCGCTGGAGTCACTCAGCGGTTGATCGACTGGATCTCCTGGACGTTCATGTCCTGGGTGGTCTCGAAGGTGCCGTCGGGCAGGTCGCCGCCAGTGCCGTCGGAGCCTTCCCAGGTGATCTGCCAGGTGACGCTGGCCGAGAGCTGGTACGGGGCGTCGCCGGTCGCGTGGAGGTAGCGGATGCCGCACGGTGGGGTCTTGTCGGCGGCGCCCTTGGTGTACGGGGTGCCGATGGAGCCGTCGTCGTTGATCGCGCAGTCGCCGGAGGCGGGGAAGACCTCGGCGTCCTCGGTGCCCGGGTCGAGGTGGAGGGCGACCGGCTTGGCGGTGGTCTCCGCCCACAGGCCCGTACCAGGGAGTTCCGCCCGGACCTTGACGTCCTTGAACGTGCCCTTGTCCAGCCAGACCCATGTCGGCAGGTTCACCGTCGACTTGGCCGCCGGCTTCAACTCCACCTTGGTCTTGGGAACCTTGACCTTGTCGTAGGCGTAGTCGGCGAGGACCTCCGGGGTGGGGGCGTTCGGCACGTCAGGAATCTCGCCCGCGTCCTGCCAGAACATCAGCCGGCTGCACAGGGTCGTGTCGTCGAGCTCGGTCACGTTCGGTGCGACACCGCGCCAGAAGTAGCCCTTCTTGCCGAGGTTGTAGTTCTTGTACCCCTTCACGGTCGCCGGCTTCGTGAAGATGGTGGTGGCGTCCTTCTCGTCCCGGAAGTGGTCGGTCCAGAGCTCCGATCCGTACCAGCCGTCGCGCAGCCCGGCGTCACCGCTGCCGTCGTTCTCCGAGAAGTCCTTCAGCTGCCCAGGGGTGAAGACGGGCTCGTACCAGCACGGCGGCGGCTTCCAGTTGACGTCCGTCGACGCGACGGTGCCCTGCTGGCCGCCGGTTGGGCCGCTCGTCTGGGTGACCTTGATGCGGGAGTGCGAGGCGGAAGCGGATATCTCGTCGTTCTTGGCTTCGCCGCCGTAGCTGCCCTCGCCGCCGAGAGCGACGGCGGGTACGGGTGCGAGCAGGGCTCCGGTGAGCGAGAGCACCAACAGCGGTCGGGCGGCGTGTGACCTCACTGAGGGCATCCACCCCGCTCCGAGCGCGCCGACACTGCCTGCCACACACCCTGGGGGCTCTTGCCCATGGAGATCACGTAGAAGACCTCGGGGTCCGTGCCCGCCGGGTTGCCCTTGACCTCACCTGTCCTGCGGTTCCTCGTCGAGGCCTTGCTCTCGTCGGTGCAGTAGGAGAGGGATGCCGCCGCCTTGTCCTTGGAGAGGGTGACCTTGGGGTCGAACACGGGCAACTTGCCGATGACGGTCAGGTTCTTGTCCGTGTAGGTCTTGATCCACTGCCGGCTCTGCAGGAAACCGTTCTTCGTGTCGTAGAAGGCACGGTTCTTGCTGTCGGGGTCGTTCTCGATGATCGCCTCGTACCCGGCGCGGAGCTGTTCCTTGCCGTCGTCGAGTACCGCCTGCTTCACCGGATCGCTGCTCGTCCAGTTCTCGAAGGTCAGCTGGAAGCTGCTGGGGAGCTTGATGACCGGGCGCTTGACGGCGGGTGCCGCGGACGTCTTCGACGCCGTCGGGCCGGGGGAGCTGTCGCCCGCGCCCTTGATGTCGTCCGACGACGCGTCATCGCCCCCGCCACAGGCGGTCAGAAGCAGCGCTGCCGCCGTGGCGAACGCTGTGGCAGTGGTGGTCAGTGCGCGGCGGGCCACAGTTGATCTCCCCCGTGAGTTTCGGTGTACGCGACAGGGAACGAAGCTATCAGGGGCGGGACGTGGCGCTTTGAGGGCCACTGGTGGATTGCGTGGGGATCGTGAGAGGCGTGCGTGGCAATTGCGAATGAGGCGCCCACGGGTGCCCGATGCAAGGGTGAACACCCGTGACTTCGGGGGCAAATCGGACGACCGCGGGGATCTTTCGATCCGCCCTTCGACGACCCCGAGGAGAGTCCATAAGATCTCTGTAGGCTCAGCACACCCCTCACCCCGAGCTCGGCCTCACCCCACTCCACACACGACCCCAGGACACCCGCCATGCCGCGACGCCGCACCTCAAGCTCGTCAAGCTCGACGGGAAGTACGACGGGAGCGACGGGAACCACGGCCGCTCCCAGGAACCGGACCCCGCAACCGGTGCGGATCCGGCGGCGGTCGTTCGGGGACTTCGTCAAGGCGTTCCTCGCCTTCGTCGCCCTGGCCGTGCTGCTCGTCGGTGTGCCGGGCGCGCTGGCCACGCAGATCGGGTGGCCGCTGCCCGACGGGGTGCCGAGTCTCGACTGGCTGCAGCAAGAGATCACCGTTCACACGTTCCTGAACATCCTCACCGTCATCGTGTGGCTGGCGTGGGCGCAGTTCACGGCGTGCGTGCTCGTGGAGATGAAGGCTGCGCTCTCGGGTGTCGGCGTGCCGGGGCGGGTGCCGGGTGGGGGGCCGAGTCAGTTGCTCGCGCGGCAGCTCGTCGCCGCGCTGCTGCTGGTCGGCGCCACCGCCGCCAGCTTCACGCCCGGGCTGTCGCAGCTCGGGAACAGCTACGACGCCAACCAGAAGCCGACCGTCGCGGCCGCCCAGGCCACCCCGGGCCTCTTCGCCCAGCAGCAGGAGCAGGCCTCCGGCGCCGCGGCCGCGCTCGCCGAGCAGGCCTCGCACGCCGCCGCCCACGCCGACGCCGGCGGCAGCACCGCCCAGCAGGGCGACACGAAGTTCTACCGGATCCAGCCGCCCGAGGGACGTCACCACGACTCCCTGTGGGAGATAGCCCAACGGCACCTCGGTGACGGGCGTCGCTACAAGGAGATCTTCGAGCTCAACAAGGACCGCGTGCAGCCGGACGGGTCCAAGCTCTCCGAGGCCAGTCTCATCCGGCCCGGCTGGATCATGGAGATGCCGGGCGACGCCCGCGGCGGCGACCTCGTCGAGATGCCCGACGAGGCACCCAACGTGTCGCCCGACGTGCAGCAGCAGATCAGCGACTACGCCCAGACCGGCGACCATGCACAAGGCGCAGGCGGCGCCCAGGGCGGCAGCGGCCACGCCCAAGGCGGCGGCGCCACCCAGGTGTCCGTACCCGATCAGCAGCGCCCCGCCCACGGCACCGGGCAACAGCAGGCCACCGCCGTCGGCGCCGAGTCCGACAGTTCCTTCGGTCTCCCCGAAGCCCTCCTCGCCGCGCCCCTCCTCGCCGCCGGTCTCCTCGGCGCCCTGGGACGGCGGCGCCGGCAGGCGCTGTGGCAGTCGGCGTTCGGGTCCGTCGGCGGGCGGCGCGGCATGGAGCCGCCCACGCCGACCGGTGACGCGCAGGATGTCCAGGACGCGCTGCTCGTCGGCGCCGACCCCGAGGGCGTACGGCTGCTCGACCGGAGCCTGCGCGGGCTCGCCGCCTCCCTCACCGAGGAGTCGCGCGCGCTGCCGGTCGTGTACGCGGCCTGGCTCAGCAACGGCGACCTGCACCTCCAGCTCGCCCAGCCCGCCGGGAAGCCCCCGGCCCCCTGGCAGCAGGGCCAGGACCAGACGTTCTGGATGCTGTCCCGGACCGACGCCGAGCGCTACGAGGACGTCGACACGGCCGCGCCCTACCCGGGCCTGGTCAGCCTCGGCACCATGGACGACTCGCGGCTGCTGCTCAACCTGGAGGCCGTGCCCGGCATCGTCTCGCTGAGCGGCCGGGAGGCCGACCGGGCCGCCGTCTTCGCGTCCGTGGCGGCCGAGTTGGCGACCAATGGGTGGTCGGACCGCATGACCATCACGCTCGTCGGCTTCGGGGAGGACCTCACCCTGCTCGCCCCGAACCGCATCCGGCATCTGGAGGACGTCGAGGCGCTCGTCGAGACCATGGAGGCCGAGACGCGGCAGCGGCGGGGGGCGCTCGGTGCCGCCGGGCACGATTCCGTCCTCACGGGCCGCACCGGGCCCGCGCAGCACACCCGTTGGGCCCCGCACCTGGTCCTGCTCGCCGCGCAGCCGTCCGCGGAGGACGCCGTCAAACTCGCCGAACTCGCCGCCGACGCCGGCCGCCTCGGCATCGGCTACCTCGTCGGCACCGAGACCGGTGATCTGCCGGGCGCCGCCTGGGAGATGGAGATCACCGGCCAGGGCAAGCTGCTCGCGCCGCTCCTCGGGCTCGAACTCGACGCGCAGCTGCTGCCCGCCGCCCAGCAGCGGGCCGTGGTCGAGCTGTTCGTCGAGGCCGACCCGGAGCGCGACACCGACGGGCCCGCGACCACCCCGCCGTTCCTCGTCGACATCAGCGAGCAGGGCCGGCCGGCCGTGTACGCCCGGCTGGTCGGGCCGTACGAGATCATCGGCCTGGACAACCCGGACGGGGAGCGCAGCGCACTGCTGCACGAGGCTCTCGCCCTGCTGCTCCTGCACCGCGAGGGCGTGCACCCGCGGGTGCTGTCCTCCGCGCTGTGGCCGCGCGGCGTCACCGACGACGTGCGCAGCGCGCTGCTCGACCGGCTGCACGACTGGCTCGGCGCCGACCCCGACGGCACGCCGCGCCTGGCCACCGACAGCTCCGGCCGGCTCACGCTCGCCAAGACGGTCGTCTCCGACCTGGACGTGCTGCGGTCCCTGTACCACGAGGCCACGCAGGGCAAGGGCGTCGACAGCCGGGCCGTGCGCGGGCGGCTGCTCACCGACGCGCTGGTGCTGGTGCGCGGGCCGCTGCTCGCAGACCGGCCCGAGGGGCGTTACCGGTGGCTCACGCACGAGATCGTGGACGCCCAGCTGCCGCTGCTCGTCGCGGACACGGGGCTCGCGCTGTGCGAGTTCCACATGGAGAAGAACCGCGCGGAGAAGGCCATCGAGGCACTCAACGCGGCCCTGCGCACCGCTCCGGCCGACGAGCGGCTGTGGCACGAGCTGCTGCGCGCCACTCACGCCACCGGCGACACGGACCGGCTGACCGCCCTCGCCACCGACCTCATCGGCCGCAGCGGGGCCCGTGGGCTGCCGCCGCGCACGGAGGCACTGCTCGACGAGCTGCTGCCGACGTGGCGTGACGCGATCGCCGCGGTGGGATGAGCACCGGGCTGCTGGTCCTCGCCGCCGTGCTGTGGGGTGCGGCGGCGGGAGCGCTGCTGCCGCGGGCGGCCTACCGGTTCTCGGCGCCCTCGGGGGAAGCCTGGCGGGGGGAGTGCCCCGGGGGGCACGCTCTCGGGGGCTGGCTGGGGCGGGCGGTGTGCCGAGCGTGTGCGGAGCCCGGATACGGGCCGCGTACGACGCCCCTGGTGATCGCCACCGCCCTGGTCTGCGCCGTCCTCGCCGCCGCGACCGGCACCCGCCCCGAGCTCGGGGTCTGGCTGCTGCTCGCCCCGGTCGGCGTCCTGCTGACGGTCGTCGACTTCCGCGTACGGCGGCTGCCCGACCCGCTCACCCTGCCCTTCGCCGCTGCGGCCCTGGCCCTGCTGGGCCTCACCGCCCTCGTCCCCGAACACGCGGGCCACTGGACCACCGCCCTGCTCGGCTCCCTCGCCCTGGGCGGCGGCTACTTCGTCCTGTTTCTCATCAACCCCGCGGGCATGGGCTTCGGCGACGTCAAACTCGCCCTCGGCACGGGGGCCGCCCTCGGCTGGTACGGCTGGCCGACGGTCATGCTCGGTACCTTCGCCGGCTTCCTCCTGGGCGCCCTGTACGGCGCGGCGCTCGTCATCACCCGCCGGGCCACCCGCAAAACAGCCATCCCGTTCGGCCCGTTCCTGATCACGGGGGCGTTGCTGGGGCTTCTGGTGGGCGCGTACACGGCCTGACACCAGGGCAGGGGACGGGCGGAACTCCTGTGATCCACGCAATCGGCACTGCCATGATGCTGATCATGACAAACCCATCCCAGAACCCCACCGGCCCGACCGCCCACCCCACGGGCCCGACCGCCCACCCCACGGGCCCGACCTCGCAGCCCACCGGCCCGCCCCC
Source organism: Streptomyces qaidamensis (assembly GCF_001611795.1). Taxonomy (NCBI): domain Bacteria; kingdom Bacillati; phylum Actinomycetota; class Actinomycetes; order Kitasatosporales; family Streptomycetaceae; genus Streptomyces; species Streptomyces qaidamensis. The sequence goes on from NZ_CP015098.1 coordinate 5,320,860, forward strand.
CTACCCCGCCGCCCTCACGCCGTACCCCACCATCCCGCCGCCGTACCCCACCGTTCCTCCCGTCGACCCCACCGGCCAGCCCTACCACCGCCAGGACCGCACCACAGGGCGTCACCGCTGGTGGCGGGCCTGGGTCGGCACCCTGTTACTGGCCGTTGCCTACTTCTTCGGTCTCCTCGTGCTGCTGGCATTCAGCTTCGGCCTCGGCACGGCGCTCGGCGCGCCGGAACTCCCCGACGGCGGTGCCGACTTGGGGCCGCTCGGGAACACGGCGATGGATCTCGTGTCGATCGCGATAGCCCTGCCCCTGGTGCTGCTGGCCACGCTGTGGCCGGCGAGACGGCCCGTCGGCACCGTCACGTCCGTCACGGGGCGGCTGCGGATCGGCTGGCTCGGGCGGTGTCTGCTGGCCGGGCTGCTGCCCATCCTCCTGCTCACGGTGACGGCCTTCTTCCTGCCGGGCGACTCGGGCGAGTCCGACACATGGGTGGGCTGGCGCTCCTTCCTCACGGCCCTGGCCGTGCTGGCCGTCCTCGTCCCGCTGCAGGCCGCGGCCGAGGAGTACGTCTTCCGCGGCTGGCTGCTCCAGGCGGTCGGGGCGTTCGTGCGCTCCCCGTGGTTCGCCGTGATCCCGCAGGCCGTGCTGTTCGCCGCGGCCCACGGCTGGGGCACCCGGTGGGGCTTCCTCGGTCTGCTGGTGAACGGCCTGGTGGCCGGACTGCTCACGATCCGCACCGGCGGACTGGAAGCGGCCATCGCCCTGCACGTCCTGAACAACCTGCTGGCCTTCGGAGTCTCCGCCGCGGTCGTCGACGGGCTGTCGTCGGACGAGACCGCGGCCGACGCGCCCTGGTCGCTGGCCCTCACCGCCATCGTCGCCGACCTGCTCTACGCCGCGATCGTGCTGTGGTTCGCCCGGCGCCACAAGCCGCAGCGCCTCTCGGCCCCGAGCACCCCGCCCGCCCCCTACGCCCATCCCGCCCCCACGGCCTGACGTCCGGCCCGCAGAACCCCTGGCGTACGCTGGGCTGGTCCGTCCACAACCCTTACGAAAGGGACGCCCGGTGACCGAGAAGGCCGACCTTCAGCCCATCCTCGACCGTGCAGCCGCCGGTGGGCGGATCACCCCGGACGAGGCACTCGTGCTGTACCGGGACGCACCGCTGCACGCGCTGGGCACCGCCGCCGACGCCGTACGCCGCCGCAGGTACGCCGGGACCGAGCACATCGCGACGTACATCATCGAGCGCAACATCAACTACACGAACGTGTGCGTCACGGCGTGCAAGTTCTGCGCCTTCTACGCCCCGCCGAAGGCCAAGGACAAGGGCTGGACGCGCGACCTGGACGACATCCTCCGCCGCTGCGCGGAGACCGTCGAACTGGGCGGCACGCAGATCATGTTCCAGGGTGGCCACCACCCGGACTACGGCGTCGAGTACTACGAGAAGCACTTCGCCGCGATCAAGAAGGAATTCCCGCAGCTGGTCATCCACAGCCTGGGGGCGTCCGAGGTCGAGCACATGGCCCGGATCTCCAAGGTGAGCGTGGAGGAGGCCATCCAGCGCATCCACGCCGCCGGCCTCGACTCCTTCGCCGGTGCCGGCGCCGAGCTGCTGCCCGAGCGGCCCCGCAAGGCCATCGCCCCGCTGAAGGAGTCCGGCGAGCGCTGGCTGGAGATCATGGAGATCGCGCACAACCTGGGCGTGGAGTCCACCTCCACCATGCTCATGGGCACCGGCGAGACCAACGCCGAGCGCATCGAGCACCTGCGGATGATCCGCGAGGTCCAGGACCGTACGGGCGGCTTCCGCGCCTTCATCCCGTACACCTACCAGCCCGAGAACAACCACCTGAAGGGCCGCACGCAGGCGACGCTCTTCGAGTACCTGCGGATGATCGCCATCGCGCGGCTGTTCATGGACAACATCGCCCACATCCAGGGCTCCTGGCTGACCACGGGCAAGGAGGTCGGGCAGCTCTCGCTGCACTACGGCGCCGACGACCTCGGCTCGATCATGCTGGAGGAGAACGTGGTGTCGTCGGCCGGTGCCAAGCACCGGTCGAACCGGATGGAGATCATCGACCTGATCCGGAAGGCGGGCCGGGTGCCCGCCCAGCGCGCGACCACCTACGAGCACCTCGTCGTCCACGACGACCCGGCGAACGACCCGGTCGACGACCGCGTGGTCTCGCACATCTCCTCGACGGCCATCGAGGGCGGCACGGCTCACCCCGAGCTGAAGCTGCTGGCCCCCAACTGACCCGGTCGTGCTGACGATCCACGCCGCCCCGCTGGTCCTCCCGGCGGGCGCGGATCCCGGCATGGACGCACCCGTCGTGGACGGCGCCGTCGTGGTCGACGGCGACCGGATCACGGCCGTGGGGCCCTACGACGAGGTCGCCGAAGACGCGCCGGGCGCGCGGGTGCGGCGCTGGCCCGGCGTGCTCACCCCGGGTCTGCGCCAGTGGCACCCGCTGCGGCTGCTGCGCCACTGCTACCACCCGGACCCGCGCGAAGCCGATGAGCTGGGCGAACAGCCCCTGTGGGGCGAGCGGCTGACCGCCCTGGGCGAGCTCACCGAGACCCGCTGGTCGGGCAGTGTGCGGCGCGGTGTGCAGCGGATGCTGAGGTACGGCACGACGACGGTCGCCTCACCCGGCGCCCGTTTCCGCGATCCCCTGGTGGCCACGGCCGTCGCCCGTTCCGGGCTGACCGTCGTGGGGACCACGGGGGCTCCCGGCACGCTGCTGGGCGAGCGGCCCGACCTCGACCCGTTCGCCGAGGGGTACGACCTCCCCGGTACGGTCCACGGCCCGTTGACCGTCGGCGGCCGGGCCGACCTGGCCGTGTTCGACGTGCCCGACGAAGCGGCCCTGCGCGAGCGCGGCGCGGTGACCTGCGTGGCGACCGTGCTGGCCGGCCGGCTGGTGTACCGGGCCCGCTGACCCGGGCCCCCTGGCCCATGGCCGGCTCAGCCCGCGAAGGCCTTCCCGAACGCCCCCGGCCCCTGCGTCACACCGCTGCAATCCGTCGCCGCCTCGGTCGGCTTGGAGCCGTCCGCGCACTGCCGGTCCCGGGCCGTCGACCACATCGACACCCAGGCGATGCCCTTCTCCTCGGCGAACGCCCGCACCTCGGTGGCGTCCGCGAGGGTGAAGGTCTCGTTCGCGACGTCGTTGACGCCGATCATCGAGGTGAGCGCCATGCCCTGCCAGGCGGTCGTGTCCGAGGTGCCGAAGACCTTCTTCAGCTGGGTGTGCGCGGCCTTCGCGGCCGTGCGGGCGTAGCCGCCCATGTCACCGTCGTACGCGGAGCCGTAGTTCATCGTCATGAGGTTGACGGTGGAGACCTGGACGCCCGTGTCGTTGGCGGAGGCGAGCAGGGCGAGGCCGTCCTCGTCGAGCCCGGACGGCATCACCGGCAGGGTGAACGAGACCTCCAGGTCGGCCCGTTCCTCCTGCAACCGCGCGATCGCCTCCGAACGCAGCGCGATCGAGGCGGAGTCGGACAGCTCGTCGCCCTCGATGTCGAAGTCGGCCAGGGTGGCGCCGGCCGCGTCGAGGGCCTGGCCGTACGCCGCCGCCAGCCGGGCGGCGCTGCCGCAGTTCACCGCGAGTTCCTTCCCGGAGGCACCGCCGAAGGAGACCCGGACCCGGCCGCCGCCCTCCTTGAGCTTCGCGATCCGGGAGGCGACCTTCGCGTCCCCCATGGCGTGCGTGCCGTTCCAGCGCGGCGTGCAGTCGTCGCCGTCGGCTATGACGAACGCCAGGTTGTACGTCGTGGGGGAGCCGGCCGAGTCGGTGCCGGCGGCCTCGGTGGCGCTGAGGTACGGGGCGTAGGAGGTGCCGGCCGCGGCCGTCGCCGTGGGGGACGTGGCGGGTGTGGGGGCCTCTGAGGCCGGAGGCGCCGCGTCGCCCTGCCCGGAGCATGCGGCGGTGGCGAGGGCGAACAGACAGCCCAGCCCGGCCGCCGCCGGTTTCCGGAAACTCCTCATGACGTGCGCTCCCGTTCTCGTGCGATCTGAGGGTCGGACAGAAAGTACGTTTCCCGGCAGCGAACGTCTCACGGAGGCGGTGGCGCGCGGCGAGATCGGCGGGCCTTCCCGGGAAACCCGGGGCGCACATCCAGGGCGGCACGCAAGCAGCCGCGGCTCCTGCACGGAGGGGGTGCTGCAAGAATGGGCCCGTGACCCGCGCATCCCTGGACAAGCAGCCGCACGAAGTCGCCTCTATGTTCGACGACGTGGCGGAACGGTACGACCTGACCAACGACGTGCTGTCCCTCGGCCAGGACCGGCGATGGCGCAAGGAGGTCGCCAAGGCGGTCGACGCGCGCCCCGCGCAGAAGATCCTCGACCTGGCCGCGGGCACGGGAACCTCCTCGCTGCCCTTCGCGCAGACCGGCGCCTACGTCGTCCCGTGCGACTTCTCGCAGGGCATGCTCCAGGTCGGCAAGCAGCGCCGGCCCTGGCTGCCGTACACCGCCGGCGACGCGACGCGGCTCCCGTTCAAGGACGACACCTTCGACGCCGTCACCATCTCCTTCGGGCTGCGCAACGTGCAGGACACGGACGCCGCCCTGCGCGAGATGCTGCGGGTGGCCCGGCCGGGCGGGCGGATCGTGATCTGCGAGTTCTCGCACCCGACGTGGGCGCCGTTCCGCACGGTCTACACCGAGTACCTGATGCGCGCCCTGCCGCCGGTCGCCCGGGCGGTGTCCTCCAACCCCGATGCCTACGTCTACCTCGCCGAGTCCATCCGCTCCTGGCCCGACCAGCCCGCGCTGGCCGAGCGGCTGGGCAAGGCCGGCTGGTCGCGGGTGGCCTGGCGCAACCTGAGCGGCGGGATCGTCGCCCTGCACCGGGGCTTCAAGGCGAGCTGACCCTACGGCGAGCTGAGGACCATGTGGGGGTCGCCCGGTTGGTCCAGCTCGCGCTGGAGACCGCCTCGGGGCGGCCGCGGGATCCGCGGTTCGTGCACGCCCCCGCCGCCCTCACCGGGGCCGAAGTCGAACCACACGTAGACCATCGAGTCCCGCGGCACCTCGGCACCGGGCTGCGGGTACTGGCGTACGACGTAGTCGACGACGACGAGAGCGAGCTCGGGCCGGTCCGGCGCGGTGAGGAGGAGGCCCTGCGCCCGGGCCGTCTCCCGTGCGTCCACGGCCATCAGGCCGACCAGACGCGGAACGCGCACTTCGGGTGTCTTGCGGGAAATGTGCACAGATGTCACCCCCAGCGGTACAGGAAGGGTAACTCCCGCCCCGCACCGGCCGGAAGCGACAGATGTCTTTCTGTGACAGTCGACTACGCTGCGTCAGCTCGCTGGAGGTCGAGCCGGTAGCAGTGACCCGCCCGCTGCGAGGCCGGGGTGGTGAAGGTCTCGGCGAGGCGCATCCCGAGGCGCTGGGTCACCGCGATGGACCGGCTGTTGCGGGCGTCGACCATCGCGACGACGCCCGGGACGCCACTCGCCCGCATCCGCTCCAGCGTCTGCCGCGCGGCCGCGGTGACGTAGCCCTTGCCCCAGTGCTCCCGGCCCAGCCGCCAGCCGATCTCGATCTCCCCGGCCGGGCCCCAGGCCCGCTCCCACGGCTGGGCGCCGGTGAAGCCGATGACCTGCCCCGAACCGTCCAGCACGGTCCACAGGCAGAAGCCCAGTTCGGCGTCGTGCCGGCGCTGGCGGGCGGTGAGCTCCTCGTAGACCGAGAGCTCCGCGGCCCGGCCGCCCTGGAACTCCATGACGTCCGGGTCGTCGAAGATCCGGTGTCAGACGACCGCGTCCTCGTGGGTGGGGACGCGAAGCCGCACAGCGGGGAGAACTCGGTTCACGGAGGCAGCCCTTCAGCCGGGTGATGAATGCTGCTGCATAGACTGCCCATGTCCAGTGCCGGTCGGCACGCAAGATTGACGAACTTGGGGAGATCCCGCCGTGACCGTCGTGACCGAGCCCCTCTCCGAGAACACCGCCGATGTGATCGTCGTGGGCGCGGGGCCGGCCGGCTCCACCACCGCCTACCACCTCGCCAAGGCCGGACTCGACGTCCTCCTGCTGGAGAAGACGGAGTTCCCCCGCGAGAAGGTCTGCGGCGACGGCCTCACCCCGCGTGCCGTCAAGCAACTCGTGGCGATGGGCATCGACATCTCGGAGGAGGCAGGCTGGCTGCGCAACAAGGGCCTGCGCATCATCGGCGGCGGGGTGCGCCTCCAGCTCGACTGGCCGGATCTCGCCTCCTTCCCCGACTACGGCCTCGTCCGCAAGCGCGACGACTTCGACGAGCAGCTCGCCCGGAACGCCCAGAAAGCCGGTGCCCGGCTCTTCGAGCGGTGCAACGTGGGCGCGCCGATCCTGGACGAGCGCACGGGCCGTATCACCGGGGTGCACGCCAAGCTCGGCGAGGAGAAGCGCGAGGTCACCTTCCGGGCGCCGCTCGTCGTGGCCGCCGACGGCAACTCCACCCGGCTTTCCCTGGCAATGGGCCTGCACCGCCGCGAGGACCGCCCGATGGGCGTTGCGGTGCGCACGTACTTCACCAGCCCGCGCCACGAGGACGACTACCTGGAGTCCTGGCTGGAGCTCTGGGACCGCCGCGGCGCCGAGGACCGCCTGCTGCCCGGCTACGGCTGGATCTTCGGCATGGGCGACGGCACGTCGAACGTCGGTCTCGGCGTCCTCAACACCTCCGACTCCTTCAAGGAGCTGGACTGGCGCGAGGTCCTGAAGGCCTGGTGCGCGTCCATGCCGGAGGACTGGGGCTACACCCCGGACAACATGACCGGCCCGATCCGCGGCGCCGCGCTCCCCATGGCCTTCAACCGCCAGCCGCACTACACCAAGGGCCTGCTGCTCGTCGGTGACGCCGGCGGCCTGGTGAACCCCTTCAACGGCGAGGGCATCGCCTACGCCATGGAGTCCGGCCAGATCGCCGCCGACGTCATCGTCCAGGCCCACGCCCGGCCGACCCCCGCGAGCCGCGAACTGGCCCTCCAGCGCTATCCGCGCGTCCTGAAGGACACCTACGGCGGCTACTACACGCTCGGCCGTGCCTTCGTGAAGCTCATCGGAAACCCGAAGGTCATGCAGATCGCCGCCCAGCGCGGTCTCACGCACCCGATGCTGATGAAGTTCACCCTGAAGCTCCTCGCGAACCTCACCGACCCGACGGGCGGCGACGCGATGGACCGCATCATCAACGGGCTGAGCAGGGTGGCCCCGAAGGCCTGATCACGCGTTCGCCGCGATGCCGGCGGCCCGGCGTGCGAGCACCCCGTCCCGCCGGTCCGCCGTCCGCCGCAGCGCGGCCTTCCGCTCCCGTGCGGAGAGCCGGTCCAGGTAGAGCCGCCCGTCGCAGTGATCGGCCTCGTGCGCGAGGCAGGGGGCGAAGCAGCCGGTGACCTCGATCACGAGCCGCTCGCCGTCCCGGAAGAAGCCGCGCACCACGGCGCGGTCCGGACGCGGCACGTCCGTGGTGGCGCCCGGCGCGGAGAGGCAGCCCTCCGCCTCGTCGAGGAGCCTCCTGCGCATGGCCGGGGAACATGTCGGCGATGAGCGCGGCGAGGCCCGGACCGGCTCCCGGTGACGTCCGGCACGGCTTGTGCAGGACCTCTTCGCCGGCTTCGGTGGTCCCCGGACCGTGCCCTGCCGGGTCTCGGGAGCGAGCCGCGGGTACGAGTCGGCTTCCGGCATTCCCTCCCCGCCCCTTCGGCCCTCATCACGACAGAACACCCGGGCCGGTCCCAGGAGTGGTCCGGCCACGCGGGGACGTCGGCGTCAACACCGCGCCAATCCGGGAAAATTCGGGCGCGTGATGGCGGAGTGGCGGGAGTGCAGGGGCGGGCCGCCGGGCCCGGTGGGCCCTGGAAGGGCCCTGAGGGCCCCTTGAGCGACTCGGAGGCGGGCCGAGGGGATTCGGGGCGAGGGACCCCGGACAGGCCGGGAGGGCCGTTGCCTCGTGGTGGCAGCGGCCCTCTAGCCCGTGTCAGCGGATGTGCCGGACGGCGTGTGACGTCAGAGGACGCGGACCGCGCCCGACGCCGGGTAGCCCGACAGGTCCTGGATGACGACGCCCTTGGACGGGTTGGCCGCGTCCAGGTACTGGCCGTTCCCGATGTAGACACCCACGTGGTACGCGGAGCCCTTGCCGCCCCAGTACAGGATGTCGCCGACCTGGACGCTGGACAGCGGGACGTCCGTGCCGGCCATCGACTGGTCCTGCGAGACACGCGGCAGGTCCACACCGACCTGCTTGTACGCGGCCTGCACGAGGGAGGAGCAGTCCCAGGCGTTGGGACCGGTGGCGCCCATGACGTAGGCGTCGCCCACCTGGGCCTTGAGGAACGCGATGACCGTCGCGACGCTGCCGCTGGCGGGCGCCGACACCGACGTGGAGGCGGACGTGGAGGCGGAGGCGGACAGGGTGGCGCGCTCGGTGCTGCGGTTGGCACGCTCGGCGGCGGCCTTGCGGGCGGCCTCGGCGGCCTCCTTCTTGGCCTCCGCCTTCTTCTTCGCCTCGGCGAGGTCCTTCTTGGCCTCCGTCGCGGCCTTGGCGGCGGCGGCGTCACGCTCGGCGCGCAGTTCGTAGTTCGCGGCGGCCTGCTGGGTGGCGGCCGCGGACTGGGCGACCTGAGCGGACAGGTCGGCCGTCAGGGTGGGCAGTTCGATGGTCTGCGTCACCGGCTCGGCGGCGCTCGCCGAGGCCGACGCACCAGCCGCCGCCATGCTGAGAACGCCACCGGCAACGCCGGCGCGCAGGGCGATCGATGAGGTCGCGCTGCGGCGGGGTTTCCGGTGGCTGCGTATGTGAGCGGTGTGGGACATGGGAATAACCGGTACCAGGGGCTCCTTCATATCTTCAAGAAACGTGTGCTGCGCCACAGTTACTCAATCGGGCGCTCAAAACCCCCGAACGAGGCCCTTTATTGACGCCGTAACGGACATTGCGGGCGCACCGTGACCGGCCTGTGATCACGGTGTTTGATCAATACGCCCGAATTGCCCCGCGCCTACCATCGGTTGGGTTGATTGGCCAAGCCCCGTTCTCATGGATCTCTCACCTGTGTGACGGGGATCACGGAACGGTTGGCCCGGAGGTCGCGTCCCGGTGTGGAGATCACGGCCGGGTCACGGGCTCGCGAAGATCGTGAACGCGTGCACGCGTCCACACCTCGCCCCACACGCCCTCTGATGTGTGAACGGGCCTCTATCAAGAGATCAAGTCCATCGCCAATTTGCATGCAAGAGAACCATCTTGATATTGAGACGACCCCTCCGGCCTGCGCTGACGAGCCAAAATGTCACCTCTCGTGATCACACGGACGCTTCGCGTGTGAAGATCACCGCTCATCCGACTTCATGATCGATCGTCAGGTGGTGGAGATCACAAAGCTTGTGCAATACCCCGTGTCGCAGATCACAGAGCGTCGGGCATAAGATGCACGCGGTTGGGCTTGTGACCTGCTTCACATGTTCCCGATCTTCGCCGGGGCGGGCGGGGTTCGAGGGACAGGTGGGGCGGAGGTGAGCCCGATGCAATCCGCCAGCAGTCAGTGCCGACTGAGAGGAGCGAGGAGCGGTGAACGCTTATGCGCCCATCCTCGTACTGGGAGCCCTCGGGGCAGGCTTTGCGATCTTCTCCGTGGTCATGGCCACGTTGATCGGGCCCAAGCGGTACAACCGCGCCAAGCTCGAGGCCTACGAGTGCGGCATCGAGCCGACCCCCACGCCGGCCGGCGGCGGGCGTTTCCCGATCAAGTACTACCTGACGGCGATGCTCTTCATCATTTTCGATATCGAGATCGTCTTCCTCTACCCCTGGGCCGTCACCTTCGACGCCCTGGGGATCTTCGGGCTCGTGGAGATGCTGCTCTTCGTGCTCACCGTCTTCGTCGCGTACGCGTACGTATGGCGGCGCGGCGGCCTGGAATGGGACTGAGGGGCCACACGTCATGGGACTCGAAGAAAAGCTGCCGAGCGGCTTCCTGCTGACCACCGTCGAGCAGGCCGCGGGCTGGGTGCGCAAGTCGTCCGTCTTTCCCGCCACGTTCGGCCTCGCCTGTTGTGCCATCGAGATGATGACCACCGGCGCCGGCCGCTACGACCTGGCGCGCTTCGGCATGGAGGTCTTCCGCGGCTCGCCGCGCCAGGCGGACCTGATGATCGTCGCCGGCCGGGTGAGCCAGAAGATGGCGCCGGTGCTCCGGCAGGTCTACGACCAGATGCCGAACCCCAAGTGGGTGATCTCCATGGGGGTCTGCGCCTCCTCGGGCGGCATGTTCAACAACTACGCCATCGTCCAGGGCGTCGACCACATCGTGCCGGTCGACATCTACCTCCCCGGCTGCCCGCCCCGGCCGGAGATGCTGCTGGACGCGATCCTCAAGCTCCACCAGAAGATCCAGTCCTCCAAGCTCGGCGTGAACGCCGAGGAGGCGGCCCGCGAGGCGGAGGAGGCGGCGCTCAAGGCCCTGCCCACGATCGAGATGAAGGGGCTGCTGCGGTGAGCGACGCGAACGGCAACGGTGTCAACCCCGAGAAGGACCTCTCCGCGGAGAACCTCCCCGGCCAGCGCGGCCAGGGAGGCGAGGAGATCCGCGTCCAGCGCGGCATGTTCGGCGCGAACAACGGCGGCGACACCTCCGGCTACGGCGGCCTGGTCCGCTCGATCCGGCTCCCGGGGCCGGCGGCCCGTCCCTACGGCGGCTGGTTCGACGAGGTCGCCGACGAACTCGAAGGCGCGCTGGAGGAGCAGGGACTGCTCCCCGGCAACGCCATCGAGAAGACGGTCGTCGACCGCGACGAGCTGACCTTCCACATCGAGCGCGAGCACCTCGTCCTCGTCGCCCGCACCCTGCGCGACGACCCGGCCCTGCGCTTCGAGCTGTGCACCGGCGTCAGCGGCGTGCACTACCCGAACGACAAGGGCCGCGAGCTGCACGCCGTCTACCACCTGCGCTCGATCACCCACAACCGGGTGATCCGCCTGGAGGTCAGCGCCCCCGACAGCGACCCGCACATCCCGTCGCTGTTCGCGGTCTATCCGACGAACGACTGGCACGAGCGCGAGACGTACGACTTCTTCGGAATCGTCTTCGACGGCCACCCCGCCCTGACGCGGATCATGATGCCGGACGACTGGCAGGGCTTCCCGCAGCGCAAGGACTACCCCCTCGGCGGCATCCCCGTCGAGTACAAGGGCGCCCAGATCCCGGCTCCGGACCAGCGGAGGTCGTACTCATGAGCACTTCGCACGCCTCCCCTCGCGAGACCACCGAGGGCACCGTCTACACGGTCACCGGCGGCGACTGGGACGACGTCGTCCAGTCCGCGGCCCGCGCCGACGACGAGCGCATCGTCGTCAACATGGGCCCGCAGCACCCGTCCACGCACGGCGTGCTCCGCCTGATCCTGGAGATCGAGGGCGAGACCGTCACCGAAGCCCGCTGCGGCATCGGTTACCTGCACACCGGCATCGAGAAGAACCTCGAGTACCGGACGTGGACGCAGGGCACCACCTTCGTGACGCGCATGGACTACCTGACGTCGTTCTTCAACGAGACGGCGTACTGCCTCGGCGTCGAGAAGCTCCTCGGCATCGAGGACCAGATCCCGGACCGCGCCACGATCATCCGCGTCCTGCTGATGGAGCTGAACCGGCTCTCCTCGCACCTGGTGTGCATCGCCACCGGCGGTATGGAGCTGGGCGCGACCACGATCATGATCTACGGATTCCGTGATCGTGAACTCATTCTCGATATCTACGAGCTGATCACCGGCCTGCGGATGAACCACGCGTACATCCGCCCCGGCGGACTCGCCCAGGACCTGCCGCCCGGCGCGGTGGACCAGATCCGCGAGTTCGTGAAGAAGATGAAGAAGAACCTTCCGGAGTACGACAAGCTCGCCACCGGGAACCCCATCTTCAAGGCCCGTATGCAGGACGTCGGCTACCTCGACCTGGCCGGCTGCATGGCCCTCGGCGCGACGGGTCCGATCCTGCGCTCCACCGGCCTGCCGCACGACCTGCGCAAGGCGCAGCCCTACTGCGGTTACGAGACCTACGACTTCGAGGTCCCGACCGCCGACACCTGCGACTCCTACGGCCGCTTCCTGATCCGGCTGGAGGAGATGCGCCAGTCCCTCCGGATCGTCGAGCAGTGCCTGGACCGGCTCCAGCCCGGCCCGGTCATGGTCGCCGACAAGAAGATCGCCTGGCCCGCGCAGCTCGCTCTGGGTCCCGACGGGCTCGGCAACTCCCTCGACCACATCAAGAAGATCATGGGCACCTCCATGGAGGCCCTGATCCACCACTTCAAGCTGGTCACCGAGGGCTTCCGCGTCCCGCCGGGACAGACGTACGCGGCGGTCGAGTCGCCCAAGGGCGAACTCGGGGTGCACGTCGTCTCCGACGGCGGCACCCGCCCCTACCGGGTCCACTTCCGGGACCCGTCCTTCACCAACCTTCAGGCCATGGCGGCGATGTGCGAGGGCGGCCAGGTCGCCGACGTCATCGTCGCCGTCGCGTCCATCGACCCCGTGATGGGAGGCGTCGACCGGTGACCACATCGTCTTCCGAGCGGGGCGTCAGCCTGGGCATGCCCGAACTGCCCGCACCCGCCTACCCGGACGACGTCCGGGCCCGTCTGGAGACGGACGCGCGCGAGATCATCGCCCGCTACCCGGACTCCCGGTCCGCCCTCCTGCCGCTGCTGCACCTCGTGCAGGCGGAGGAAGGGCACGTGACCCGCACCGGCATGCGGTTCTGCGCGGACGTCCTCGGCCTGACCACCGCCGAGGTCACCGCCGTCGCCACCTTCTACACCATGTACCGCCGCCGGCCGAGCGGCGACTACCAGGTGGGGGTGTGCACCAACACCCTGTGCGCCGTCATGGGCGGGGACGCGATCTTCGAGGAGCTCCAGGAGCACCTCGGCGTCGGCAACGGCGAGACCACCGGCGACGGCAAGGTCACCCTGGAGCACATCGAGTGCAACGCGGCCTGCGACTTCGCGCCGGTCGTGATGGTCAACTGGGAGTTCTTCGACAACCAGACCCCCGCCAGCGCCAAGAGCCTCGTCGACGACCTGCGCGCGGGACGGCCGGTCACGCCCACCCGCGGGGCGCGCATGTGCACCTTCAAGGAGACCGCCCGGGTCCTGGCCGGCTTCCCCGACGAGCGGGACGGGGCCGTGGAGTCCGGGGGAAGCGCGGGACCCGCCTCCCTGGTCGGCCTGAAGCTCGCCAAGGGGGAGACCTCCGCCGCGCGCGTGGTGCACCCGCGCGGTGAGGCGCCCCGGACCGCGGCACCGCACGAGCCGTCGCCGACGGAGCACTTGAGCTCGCACGACGCGCCGCAGGAGACATCGGCCTCCGACCCCTCACACCCGTCGCCCCCCGCCACCCCTGATGGAGGGGCTGCTCCGCCCCGCCCCGCCGATTCGGCCGGGCCCACCGCCGAGGAGGGGGAGTGATGACCTTGGCACCCGAGCTGAAAGACACGAGCCCCGAGAAGCTGCTCGCACCGGTGCTGTCGGCCTTCTGGGACGAGGACAAGTCCTGGACGCTGGACGTCTACCGGCGGCACGACGGCTACGAAGGGCTGCGCAAGGCGCTCGCCATGACGCCGGACGACCTGATCGCGTACGTCAAGGACTCCGGTCTGCGCGGACGCGGCGGTGCGGGATTCCCCACCGGGATGAAGTGGCAGTTCATTCCGCAGGGGGACGGCAAGCCGCACTATCTTGTTGTCAACGCCGACGAGTCGGAGCCGGGGACGTGCAAGGACATCCCGCTCCTCTTCGCGAACCCGCACAGCCTCATCGAGGGCATGATCATCGCGTGTTACGCCATCAGGTCGTCGCACGCCTTCATCTACCTGCGTGGTGAGGTCGTCCCCGTGCTGCGGCGGTTGCACTCGGCCGTGCGCGAGGCGTACGAGGCCGGCTTCCTCGGCGAGAACATCCTGGACAGCGGACTCGACCTCGACATCACCGTGCACGCGGGCGCGGGCGCGTACATCTGCGGTGAGGAGACCGCACTGCTGGACTCACTCGAAGGCCGCCGGGGCCAACCGCGGCTTCGCCCTCCCTTCCCTGCCGTCGCGGGCCTCTACGCCTGCCCGACTGTGGTGAACAACGTCGAATCGATCGCGTCGGTTCCCGCGATCCTGCAGCGGGGCAAGGAATGGTTCCGGTCGATGGGGAGTGAGAAGTCACCCGGCTTCACGCTCTACTCCCTCTCCGGCCATGTCGCCAGCCCCGGCCAGTACGAGGCGCCGCTCGGGATCACCCTCCGCCAGCTCCTCGACATGAGCGGCGGCATGCGCCCCGGGCACCGCCTCAAGTTCTGGACGCCGGGCGGCTCCTCGACCCCGATGTTCACCGACGAGCACCTCGACGTCCCTCTTGATTACGAGGGAGTGGGCGCCGCGGGTTCCATGCTCGGCACCAAAGCCCTCCAGTGCTTCGACGAGACGACCTGCGTGGTCCGTGCCGTCACCCGCTGGACCGAGTTCTACGCCCACGAGTCCTGCGGCAAGTGCACGCCCTGCCGCGAAGGGACCTACTGGCTCGTGCAGTTGCTGCGCGACATCGAGGCAGGCAAGGGACAGATGTCCGACCTCGACAAGCTGAACGACATCGCCGACAACATCAACGGCAAGTCCTTCTGCGCCCTCGGCGACGGCGCCGCCTCGCCGATCTTCTCCTCGCTGAAGTACTTCCGCGAGGAGTACGAGCAGCACATCACGGGCCGGGGCTGTCCCTTCGACCCGGCCAAGTCGACGGCTTGGGCCGACCGCACGGAGGTGAACGCATGACCGTGACCACCAGCTCTCCCTCCGGCGGGGGAGAGGCGGCGGTCCCGCCGGAGGACCTCGTGTCGCTGACGATCGACGGCGCGGAGATCAGCGTGCCCAAGGGCACCCTGGTCATCCGGGCCGCCGAGCAGCTCGGCATCGAGATCCCCCGGTTCTGCGACCACCCGCTGCTCGACCCGGCCGGCGCCTGCCGCCAGTGCATCGTCGAGGTCGAGGGCCAGCGCAAGCCCATGGCGTCCTGCACCATCACCTGCACCGACGGGATGGTGGTGAAGACCCACCTCACCTCCCCGGTCGCGGAGAAGGCCCAGAAGGGTGTGATGGAGCTCCTGCTCATCAACCACCCGCTGGACTGCCCGGTCTGCGACAAGGGCGGCGAGTGTCCGCTGCAGAACCAGGCCATGTCGCACGGCGACACCGACTCCCGCTTCGAGGGCCGCAAGCGGACCTACGAGAAGCCCGTCGCGATCTCCACGCAGGTGCTGCTCGACCGCGAGCGGTGCGTGCTGTGCGCCCGCTGCACCCGGTTCTCCAACCAGGTCGCGGGCGACCCGATGATCGAGCTGATCGAGCGGGGCGCGCTCCAGCAGGTCGGCACCGGCGAGGGTGACCCGTTCGAGTCGTACTTCTCCGGCAACACCATCCAGATCTGCCCCGTCGGCGCGCTGACCTCGGCGGCGTACCGATTCCGCTCCCGCCCCTTCGACCTGGTCTCCTCCCCGTCGGTGTGCGAGCACTGCTCCGGCGGCTGCGCCACCCGCACCGACCACCGGCGCGGCAAGGTCATGCGGCGGCTCGCGGCAGACGACCCCGAGGTCAACGAGGAGTGGATCTGCGACAAGGGGCGGTTCGCCTTCCGGTACGCGCAGCAGCGCGACCGGCTCGACACGCCGCTGGTGCGCAATGCCGAGGGCGAGCTGGAACCGGCCTCCTGGCCCGAGGCGCTCCAGATCGCGGCCCAGGGGCTGCTGGCCTCGCGGGGCCGCACCGGCGTCCTGACCGGCGGCCGCCTCACCGTCGAGGACGCCTACGCGTACAGCAAGTTCACGCGCGTGGCGCTCGACACCAACGACATCGACTTCCGCGCGCGGGTGCACAGCAGTGAGGAGGCTGACTTCCTCGCGGCCGAGATCGCCGGGCGCGGCCGGGACCTCGACGGCACGGGCGTCACGTACACCGCGCTGGAGAACGCACCGGCCGTCCTGCTGGTCGGCTTCGAGGCGGAGGAGGAGGCGCCCGGCGTCTTCCTGCGGCTGCGCAAGGCCTGGCGTCAGCACGGGCAGAAGACCTTCTCCCTCGCCACGCACGCCACCCGCGGTCTGGAGAAGGCCGGCGGCACGCTGCTGCCGGCCGCTCCCGGCACCGAGACCGAGTGGCTGGACGCGCTCGCGAACGGGGCCGGCCTGGAGGACGACGGTGCGCTCGCCGCCGAGGCGCTGCGCGCCGAGGGCGCGGTGATCGTCGTCGGCGAGCGGCTGGCCGCCGTGGCCGGCGGGCTCACCGCCGCCGCGCGTACCGCCTCCGCGACCGGTGCCCGGCTGGTGTGGATCCCGCGCCGGGCCGGGGAGCGCGGCGCGATCGAGGCGGGCGCGCTGCCGTCGCTGCTGCCGGGCGGACGCCCGGCCACCGACCCACGCGCGCGTGACGAGGTCGCCGCCGTCTGGGGCGTCGCCGGCCTCCCGCACCGCTACGGCCGTGACACCGGCCAGATCGTGGAGGCCGCGGCGACCGGAGAGCTCCAGGCCCTGCTGGTGGCGGGCGTGGAGATCGCCGACCTGCCCGACCCGGCACGCGCGCGTGCGGCGCTGGACGAGGTGGGCTTCCTGGTCTCGCTGGAGCTGCGGCCGAGCGAGATCAGCCGCAAGGCCGACGTCGTGCTGCCCGTCGCGGCGGTCGCCGAGAAGGCCGGTACCTTCCTCAACTGGGAAGGCCGCATCCGCTTCTTCGAGGCGGCGCTCAAGCCCGACCAGATGACCCGCAGCTCGGCGCCCACCGACGCGCGCGTGCTCCAGATGCTGGCCGACGCCATGGACGTCCACCTCGGACTGCCGGATCTGCGCACCGTGCGCGGCGAGATCGACCGGCTCGGCGCCTGGGACGGCCCGCGGGCCGGTGAACCCCTGGAGACCGCGGCCGCGCTGCCGCGGCCGGCCGCCGGGGAAGCCGTCCTCGCGGGGCACCGGCTGCTGCTCGACCAGGGCGTCCTCCAGCAGGGCGACGAGGCACTCGCCGGAACCCGGCACGCGGCACGCGCGCGGGTGTCGGCCCCGACGGCCGCCGAGGCGGGCGTCAAGGAGGGCGACCTGCTCGCGGTGACCGGCCCGCAGGGGGTCGTGGAACTCCCGCTCCAGATCAGTGACATGCCCGACCGGGTGGTGTGGCTGCCGCTGAACTCCGCCGGGGGCGGCGTCGCCTCCGACACCGGGGCGCGGCCCGGTTCCCTCGTCCGCATCGGCCCGGCGACGCTCGCCGGCGAGGCCCCCAAGGAGGTGGAGGGATGAGCCCGTACCTCGCCGCTGAAGACCTCTCGATGTTCGGCACCGACCCGTGGTGGCTGGTCGGCATCAAGGCGGTGTTCTGCTTCGCCTTCCTGATGGTGACCGTGCTGGTCTCCATCGTCATGGAGCGCAAGGTCGTCGCCTGGATGCAGCTGCGCATCGGCCCCAACCGGCACGGCCCGTGGGGCATGCTCCAGTCGCTCGCCGACGGCATCAAGCTGATGCTGAAGGAGGACGTGATCGTCAAGCGCGCGGACAAGGTGGTGTACGTCCTCGCGCCGGTCATCGCGGCCATCCCGGCCTTCATGGCGATCGCGGTGATCCCCTTCGGCCCGGCCGGCAACGAGATCTCGATCTTCGGCCAGCGCACCACGATGCAGCTCACCGACCTGCCGGTCGCGATGCTCTACATCCTGGCCATCGGTTCCCTCGGGGTGTACGGCTTCGTCCTGGGCGGCTGGTCCTCCGGGTCGACGTACCCCCTGCTCGGCGGTATCCGCTCGTGCGCGCAGATCATCTCGTACGAGATCGCCATGGGCGCCGCCATCGCCTCGGTCTTCCTCTACTCCGGCTCGATGTCGACCTCGGCGATCGTCGGAGCCCAGGAGGACCGCTGGTTCTTCATGCTGCTCCCGGTCTCGTTCCTGATCTACATGGTGACGATGATCGGAGAGTCCAGCCGGGCCCCGTTCGACATGCCGGAATCCGAAGGCGACCTGGTCGGCGGCTTCAACACCGAGTACAGCTCCATCAAGTTCGCGATGTTCATGCTCTCCGAGTACATCCACATGGTCACCGTGTCGATGATCGCGGTGACGCTGTTCCTCGGCGGCTGGCGGGCCCCCTGGCCGATCAGCACCTTCTGGGAGGGCGCGAACCACGGCTGGTGGCCGATGCTCTGGTTCGTCGTCAAGCTCCAGGTGCTGATCTTCTTCTTCATCTGGCTTCGCGGCACCCTCCCGCGCGTTCGCTACGACCAGCTGATGAAGCTCGGCTGGAAGGTCCTCATTCCGGTCGCGCTGGTGTGGCTGATGCTCGTCGCGAGCGTCCGGGCCTTCCGGAACGAGGGTTACGCCTTCGGTGACATCGCCCTCTACGTCGGCGGTGGCGTACTCGCCCTGCTGCTGCTCTCCTTCGTCGTCGACATGTTCCGCGAGAAGGCGAAGAAGGCCGAGGAGCCCGCCGAGACCCCGACCGCCTTCGACCCGATGGCGGGCGGATTCCCCGTGCCGCCCCTGCCGGGACAGGAACTCCCACCAGTCCCGCGCCGCCGCTCGCGCAGTGAGCGTGAGCTGATTGTCAGTGGTGGCCCCGATACTCGGAGTGACGAATCTCTGGGCGGAACTACGGATGGAAAGGAGGCGTCCGATGACTGAGGAACCCAAGGACACCAAGCCCGGTTTCCAGAACCCCGTGGCCGGCTTCGGCGTGACCTTCAAGGCCATGTTCAAGAAGCGGCTGACCGAGCAGTACCCGGAGCAGCAGAAGACCACGGCCCCGCGCTTCCACGGACGGCACCAGCTCAACCGCCATCCGGACGGCCTGGAGAAGTGCGTCGGCTGTGAACTGTGCGCCTGGGCCTGCCCCGCCGACGCGATCTACGTGGAGGGCGCGGACAACACCGAGGAGGAGCGCTACTCGCCGGGCGAGCGGTACGGCCGCGTCTACCAGATCAACTACGCCCGCTGCATCCTGTGCGGCCTGTGCATCGAGGCCTGCCCCACCCGGGCGCTCACGATGACCAACGAGTTCGAGCTGGCCGACTCCAGCCGCGCCAACCTCATCTACACCAAGGAACAGCTGCTCGCCGGTCTCGAGGACGGCATGGTCGACTCGCCCCACGCCATCTACCCCGGCACGGACGAGCAGGACTACTACCGGGGCCTGGTGACGGAAGCCGCGCCCGGCACCGAACAGCAGGTCGCCCACTCCAAGGGCGAGGTCGTGCAGGAGGCCGACTCGACCTTCGGCGGGACCGAACCCGCGTCGGACGAGGTGATCGGCCGATGACCGCCCAGCTCGCCGCCTACTCCACCTCCACCGGAGAGGCCGTCCAGTTCTGGACCCTCGGCACCGTCGCGTTGATCGGCGCCCTGGGCACCATCCTCATGAAGAGGGCCGTGCACAGCGCGCTCTGCCTCGCCGGAACCATGATCGTCCTGGCGGTGTTCTACCTCGCCAACGGCGCCTACTTCCTGGGCATCGTCCAGATCATCGTCTACACCGGCGCGATCATGATGCTGTTCCTGTTCGTGGTGATGCTCGTCGGCGTCACCGCGGCGGACTCCCTGAAGGAGACGATCAAGGGCCAGCGCTGGCTGGCCGCGCTGTGCGGGCTCGGCTTCGGCGTCCTGCTGGTCGCCGGGATCGGCAACGCCTCCCTGACGGAGTTCAACGGCATCGGCCAGGCGAACGCCGGGGGCAATGTGGAGGGCCTGGCCGCCCTCCTGTTCACCAGGTACGTCTTCGCGTTCGAGATCACCGGCGCCCTGCTCATCACGGCCGCCGTCGGCGCCATGGTGCTCACCCACCGCGAGCGCACCGAGCGGGCCAAGACGCAGCGGGAGCTCGCCGAGGAGCGCGTGCGCGAGGGCAAGCAACTGCCGCCGCTGCCCGCCCCCGGTGTGTACGCCCGGCACAACGCGGTCGACATCGCGGGCCTGCTGCCCGACGGCACCCCGTCCGACCTCACCGTCAGCAAGACCCTGCGCGAGCGCGGCCAGATCCGCGACGTGTCGCGGGAGGCGCTCAACGACCTCAAGGCCCTGGAGCAGCGGTCCGAGGAGCGTCTGGAGCGCAGGGCGGTCGGGCCGGCGAAGTTCCAGCGGTCCGAGGAGGCGTCGAAGTGAACCCGGTCAACTACCTCTACCTCGCGGCCCTGTTGTTCACGATCGGCGCCACCGGCGTACTGATCAGGCGCAACGCGATCGTCGTGTTCATGTGCGTCGAGCTCATGCTCAACGCCTGCAACCTCGCGTTCGTCGCCTTCTCCCGGATGCACGGCAACCTCGACGGCCAGATCATCGCCTTCTTCACGATGGTCGTCGCCGCCGCCGAGGTCGTGGTCGGGCTCGCGATCATCGTGTCCCTGTTCCGTGCCCGCCACTCGGCCTCGGTCGACGACGCCAGCCTGATGAAGCTGTAAGGGGTCGGAAGAATCGTGGAGAACCTCATTGCGCTGCTGGTGGCGGCGCCCCTGCTCGGAGCGGCGGTCCTGCTGTGCGGCGGGCGGCGGCTGGACGCCGTCGGCCACTGGCTCGGCACCCTGCTCGCGGCCGTCTCCTTCGTGCTCGGCCTGGTGCTGTTCACCGACATGCTGGGCCGGGACGCCGAGAGCCGCGTCCTGAGCCAGCACCTGTTCAGCTGGATCCCGGTCGAGGGCTTCCAGGCGGACGTCGCCTTCCAGCTCGACCAGTTGTCCATGACGTTCGTGCTGCTCATCACGGGCGTCGGATCGCTGATCCACCTGTACTCGATCGGGTACATGGAGCACGACGAGCGGCGCCGCCGCTTCTTCGGCTATCTGAACCTGTTCCTCGCGGCGATGCTGATCCTCGTCCTCGCCGACAACTACCTGCTGTTGTACGTCGGCTGGGAGGGCGTCGGTCTCGCCTCCTACCTGCTGATCGGCTTCTGGCAGCACAAGCCCAGCGCCGCCACGGCCGCGAAGAAGGCCTTCCTGGTCAACCGCGTCGGCGACATGGGTCTGTCCATCGCGATCATGCTGATGTTCCTGTGGTTCGGCACCTTCGCCTTCGGGCCGGTGCTCGGCGGCCACGGTGAGGCCGGGCTGGCCGGTGCCGCCGGTGAGGACAAGCTGACCGCGATCGCGCTGATGCTGCTGCTCGCCGCGTGCGGCAAGTCCGCCCAGGTGCCGTTGCAGTCCTGGCTCGGGGACGCCATGGAGGGCCCGACCCCGGTCTCGGCCCTCATCCACGCCGCGACGATGGTGACGGCGGGCGTCTACCTGATCGTCCGCTCCGCGGCCGTCTTCAACGGCGCCCCGGACGCGCAGCTGGTCGTCACCATCGTCGGCGCGGTCACGCTCCTGTTCGGTGCGATCGTCGGTTGCGCGAAGGACGACATCAAGAAGGCCCTGGCCGGCTCGACCATGTCGCAGATCGGCTACATGATCCTCGCCGCGGGTCTCGGCCCCATCGGCTACGTCTTCGCGATCATGCACCTGGTGACGCACGGCTTCTTCAAGGCCGGGCTGTTCCTCGGCGCCGGATCGGTCATGCACGGCATGAACGACGAGGTGGACATGCGCCGCTACGGCGGACTGCGGAAGTACATGCCGGTCACCTTCGTCACCTTCGGCCTCGGCTACCTGGCGATCATCGGCTTCCCGGGCCTGTCCGGGTTTTTCTCCAAGGACAAGATCATCGAGGCGGCGTTCGCCAAGGGCGGCACCGAGGGCTGGATCCTCGGCGCCTGCGCCCTGCTCGGCGCGGCCATCACCGCGTTCTACATGACGCGCGTGATGCTGATGACCTTCTTCGGCGAGGAGCGCTGGCGCAACGCCCCGACCCCGTCGCCGGCCAAGCCCGACGTGGAGCCAGCCGCCCAGACGCGCGGCGAGTACACCCCGCCGCATCCGCACGAGTCGCCCAAGGTCATGACGATCCCGATGATCGTGCTGGCCGTCGGGTCGGTCGCCGGCGGAGCGTTCTTCAGCATCGGCGACCGGTTCCTGCACTGGCTGGAGCCGATCACCGGGCACAGTCACGGCAACCCGCCGATCAGCGCGGGTGTGGTCACCGGCGCGACCGTCGCGTGCATGGTCATCGGCGTCGCCCTCGCGTGGGCCCAGTACGGCCGCCGCCCCGTCCCGGCCGTCGCCCCGCGCGGCTCGCTGCTCACCCGGGCCGCCCGGCGCGACCTGCTCCAGGACGACTTCAACCACGTCGTCCTGGTCCGCGGCGGCGAGCACCTCACGCGGTCCCTGGTCTACGTCGACCACACCCTGGTCGACGGCGTCGTCAACGGCACGGCGGCCTCGGTCGGCGGCCTCTCCGGGCGGATGCGCAAGCTGCAGAACGGCTTCGCCCGCTCCTACGCGGTCTCGATGTTCGGGGGTGCGGCGGTCATCGTCGCCGCGACCCTGCTGATGAGGGCGGTCTGATACCGATGTCCTTTCCTCTGCTGACAGTGACAGCGGCGCTCCCGGCCGTCGGGGCGATCGCCACCGCCGCCGTACCGGCCGCGAAGCGCACCGTGGCCAAGTGGCTGGCGCTGGTCTTCTCGCTCGCCACGCTCGTCCTGGCGATCACCGTCCTGGTGCGCTTCGACCCGGGCGGCGACCGTTACCAGCTCACCGAGTCCCACGCCTGGATCGCCGACTTCGGCGTCCGCTACGAACTGGGCGTGGACGGCATCGGGGTGGCGCTGATCGCGCTCACGGCGCTGCTGATCCCGTTCATCATCCTCGCGGGCTGGCACGACGCCGACCCCCTGGAGACCGGCAGCAGCCGGTGGCGGCCGACGCAGGGCTTCTTCGCCCTGATCCTCGCCGTCGAGGCGATGGTGATCCTCTCCTTCGAGGCCACGGACGTCTTCCTCTTCTACATCTTCTTCGAAGCCATGCTGATCCCGATGTACTTCCTCATCGGCGGCTTCGGGGACCGTGCCCACGAGCACGGTGAGAAGGCGGCGGCGACGCAACGCTCGTACGCGGCCGTCAAGTTCCTCCTCTACAACCTGGCCGGCGGCCTGCTCATGCTGGCCGCGGTGATCGGCCTGTACGTGGTCGCCGGGAACTTCTCGCTCCAGGAGATCGCCGAGGCCCGTGCCAACGGCACGCTCGACATGGCGACCAACACCGAGCGCTGGCTGTTCCTCGGCTTCTTCTTCGCCTTCGCGGTGAAGGCGCCGCTGTGGCCGCTGCACACCTGGCTGCCCAACGCCATGCAGGAGTCCACCGCCCCGGTCGCCGTGCTGATCACGGCGGTCGTCGACAAGGTCGGCACCTTCGCGATGCTCCGCTTCTGCCTCCAGCTCTTCCCGGAGGCCAGCAAGTGGGCCACGCCCGCCATCCTCGTCCTCGCCCTGATCAGCATCATCTACGGGGCGCTGCTGGCGGTCGGCCAGCGGGACATCAAGCGGCTGATCGCCTACGCGTCCATCTCCCACTTCGGCTTCATCATCATGGGCATCTTCGCGATGACCAGCCAGGGCCAGTCCGGCGCGACGCTCTACATGATCAACCACGGCATCTCGACGGCCGCGCTGATGCTGGTCGCGGGCTTCCTGATCTCCCGGCGCGGCTCGCGGCTCATCGCCGACTACGGCGGAGTGCAGAAGGTCGCCCCGGTGCTCGCCGGCACGTTCCTGATCGGCAGCCTCGCGACCCTCTCCCTGCCGGGACTGGCGCCGTTCGTCAGTGAGTTCCTGGTCCTGGTCGGCACGTTCACGCGCTACCCGGTGATCGGCATCATCGCCACGTTCGGCATCGTCCTCGCCGCGCTCTACACCCTCGTCCTCTACCAGCGGACGATGACGGGCCCGGTGAAACCGG
Organism: Streptomyces qaidamensis; assembly: GCF_001611795.1. Lineage (NCBI taxonomy): Bacteria > Bacillati > Actinomycetota > Actinomycetes > Kitasatosporales > Streptomycetaceae > Streptomyces > Streptomyces qaidamensis. The sequence continues at coordinate 5,344,690 of NZ_CP015098.1, forward strand.
AGGTCTCCGCGATGCCGGACCTCCGGGTCCGTGAACTCGTGGTCGTCACCCCGCTGGTCGTCCTGCTGATCTTCCTGGGCGTCTACCCGAAGCCCCTCACACAGATCATCGATCCGGCGGTCAAGCAGACCATGTCCGACGTCCAGAAGAAGGACCCCCAGCCCGAGGTGGAGGCGGCCAAGTGAGCGCAACAGCCGTCCACAGCCTGTGGACAACCGCGGCCGAACCGATCTCGAAGATCGACGCGCCGAAGATCGAATACGGGCAGCTCGCCCCCACCCTGATCATCGTCGGTGCGGCGATCGTCGGGATCCTGGTCGAGGCGTTCGTCCCGCGCAGATCGCGCTACTACGTCCAGATGTTCCTCTCCGTGGTCGCGATCACGGCCGCCTTCGCGGCGGTCGTGGCGCTCGCCGCAAACGGATACGGCACCACCAAGGCGCAGATCGCGGCGATGGGCGCGATCGCCGTCGACGGACCGGCCCTGTTCCTGCAGGGCACGATCCTGCTGGCGGCCCTGGTGGGCCTGTTCACCTTCGCCGAGCGGCGCCTGGACCCGGTGGTGCACGGCAACCGCGTCGACTCCTTCGCCGCGCAGGCCGCCGCCGTGCCGGGCAGCGAGAGCGAGAAGGCCGCGGTCAAGGCCGGGTTCACCACCACCGAGGTGTTCCCGCTGCTGCTGTTCGCCGTCGCCGGCATGCTGATCTTCCCGGCGGCCAACGACCTGCTGACGCTGTTCGTGGCGCTGGAGGTCCTCTCCCTGCCGCTGTATCTCCTGTGCGCCCTGGCCCGCCGCAAGCGGCTCATGTCGCAGGAGGCGGCGGTCAAGTACTTCCTGCTCGGCGCCTTCGCCTCCGCCTTCACCCTGTTCGGCATCGCGCTGCTCTACGGCTACGCGGGCTCGATGTCGTACGCGACGATCGCGCAGGTCGTCGAGGGCACCGTGCAGGACGTCAACCCGGCGCTCGCCGACACCATGGGCAACGACGCGCTGCTGCTGATCGGCGCCGCGCTGCTGGTGATGGGCCTGCTGTTCAAGGTGGGCGCGGTGCCGTTCCACATGTGGACGCCGGACGTGTACCAGGGCGCTCCGACGCCCGTGACCGGCTTCATGGCGGCGGCGACGAAGGTGGCGGCGTTCGGCGCGCTGCTGCGGCTGCTCTACGTCGTCCTGCCGGGCCTGCGCTGGGACTGGCGGCCGGTCATGTGGGCCGTGGCCATCGTCACCATGCTGGGCGGTGCGATCGTCGCGATCACCCAGACCGACATCAAGCGGCTGCTGGCGTACTCGTCGATCGCGCACGCCGGGTTCATCCTCGCGGGTGTCATCGCGACGACGCCCGACGGTGTCTCGTCGGTGCTGTTCTACCTGGCGGCGTACTCGTTCGTGACGATCGGCGCCTTCGCGGTGGTCACCCTCGTGCGCGACGCGGGTGGTGAGGCGACGCACCTGTCGAAGTGGGCCGGGCTCGGGCGCAGGTCCCCGCTGGTGGCGGCGGTGTTCGCGGTGTTCCTGCTGGCCTTCGCGGGCATCCCGCTGACGTCCGGCTTCGCCGGCAAGTTCGCCGTGTTCAAGGCGGCGGCGGAGGGCGGGGCCGCCCCGCTCGTCGTCATCGGTGTGATCTCGTCGGCGATCGCGGCGTTCTTCTACATCCGCGTCATCGTGCTGATGTTCTTCAGCGAGCCGCGGCCGGAGGGCCCGACGGTGGCGGTGCCGTCGCCGCTGACGATGACGGCGATCGGGGTGGGCGTGGCGGTCACGCTGGTGCTCGGTGTGGCGCCGCAGTACTTCCTCGATCTGGCGGGGCAGGCGGGCGTGTTCGTCCGCTGACATCCGCGTACGTCCCCATGGGGTCCGGCCTCCTTCGGGAGCCGGGCCCCACGGCGTTTCCGGGCAGGCGGACGGCCCGCCGGTCGAGTCGCACGTATGTATGGATGCCGCCTCCACCGGGCGGGACCTGTGGATGACTCCGGGGCTGTCGGTGGGGGCGCCTATGGTGGACGCAGTGGTCGAGGCGCGACGCACGGGGGACGCAACGATGGGCGCGACGGGCGGGACAGGTGTGATGACGGAACTGGACGCGGTGGCCGGGACGGAGGCGATCGGGATCGGGACGACCGGGACCGGAGCCGGGACCGGCGCGGGCCGCGGCTCCGCCGGGCCCCTCGGTGCCGACGCGAGCGAGGCGCTGGTCGCGCTGCACCGGGTCTTCGGCTACGACGCCTTCCGGGGCGAGCAGGAAGCCGTCATCGAGCATGTGGTGGCGGGCGGTGACGCCGTCGTGCTCATGCCGACCGGCGGCGGCAAGTCGCTGTGCTATCAGATCCCGTCCCTGGTCAGGCCGGGCACGGGCGTCATCGTCTCCCCGCTGATCGCCCTGATGCAGGACCAGGTGGACGCGCTGCGGGCGCTGGGCGTGCGCGCCGGGTTCATGAACTCCACGCAGGACTTCGACGAGCGGCGGATGGTGGAGGCCGAGTTCCTCGCCGGCGAGCTGGACCTGCTGTACCTGGCGCCGGAGCGGCTGCGGCTGGAGAGCACGCTCGACCTGCTCTCCCGCGGCAAGATCTCCCTCTTCGCGATCGACGAGGCGCACTGCGTCTCCCAGTGGGGCCACGACTTCCGGCCCGACTACCTGGCGCTGTCCCTCCTCGGCGAGCGCTGGCCGGACGTGCCGCGGATCGCGCTGACGGCGACGGCCACGGACGCGACGCACCAGGAGATCACCGAGCGGCTGAACATGCCGACGGCCCGCCACTTCGTGGCGAGCTTCGACCGGCCCAACATCCAGTACCGGATCGTGCCCAAGGCCGACCCGAAGAAGCAGCTGCTGAGCTTCCTGCGCGAGGAGCACGCGGGCGACGCGGGCATCGTCTACTGCCTGTCGCGCAACTCGGTGGAGAAGACCGCCGAGTTCCTCAGCCGAAACGGCGTCGAGGCGGTGCCGTACCACGCGGGCCTGGACTCGGGGACACGCGCCGCCCACCAGTCCCGCTTCCTTCGGGAGGACGGCCTGGTCGTGGTGGCGACCATCGCCTTCGGCATGGGCATCGACAAGCCGGACGTGCGCTTCGTCGCCCACCTCGACCTGCCCAAGTCGGTCGAGGGCTACTACCAGGAGACGGGCCGGGCCGGCCGCGACGGGCTGCCCTCGACGGCCTGGATGGCCTACGGGCTGAACGACGTCATCCAGCAGCGCAAGCTGATCCAGTCCGGCGAGGGCGACGAGGCCTTCCGGCGCCGGGCCCAGGCCCACTTGGACTCGATGCTGGCGCTGTGCGAGACGGCCCAGTGCCGCCGGGGCCAACTGCTCGCCTACTTCGGCCAGGACCCGGACGCCTCCGGCTGCGGTAACTGCGACACCTGCCTGACCCCACCGGAGACCTGGGACGGCACGATCGCGGCGCAGAAGGCGCTGTCCACGGTGGTCCGGCTGCAGCGGGAGCGCGGACAGAAGTTCGGCGCGGTGCAGATCGTCGACATCCTGCTGGGGAAGCGCACCGGCAAGGTCATCCAGTTCGACCACGACCAGCTGTCCGTGTTCGGCATCGGCGAGGAGCTCACCGAGGGCGAATGGCGGGGTGTCATCCGCCAGTTGCTCGCCCAGGGGCTGCTCGCGGTGGAGGGCGAGTACGGCACGCTGGTGCTGACCGAGGCGAGCGGGGCAGTGCTGCGGCGAGAGCGGGACGTGCCGCTGCGCAAGGAGCCGAAGAAGCCGGTGACCTCCCGGTCGGGGGCCTCGTCCTCCGGCTCCGGGCGGGGCGAGCGCAAGGGCAAGGCTGTCGCCGCCGAGCTGCCCGAGGAACTGCTGCCGGCCTTCGAGGCACTGCGTGCCTGGCGCGCCGAGCAGGCACGTGAGCAGGGCGTCCCGGCGTATGTGATCTTCCACGACGCCACGCTGCGGGAGATCGCCACGGTGTGGCCGACGTCGGTGGGGGAGCTCGGCGGGATCAGCGGGGTCGGTGAGAAGAAGCTGACGACGTACGGCGAGGGTGTGCTGGAGGTGCTCGCCTCGCGGGGTGGACCGGCAGCCTCCGCTCCCGCGGCGGGCGACTCGCCCCCGGCCCGGACAGCGCCCGGCCAGGAGGCGGCTCACCCCGCCCGACAGGACGCGGGCGAGCCGGACCACTGGCCGGAGATGGACGAGGAGCCGGAGCCCGACGACTGGATGTAGGGCCGGGGTCCTGCCGGGTCAGACCGGTGTTCGGGCCGGACCGGTCACACAGCCCGTCCCGCATACGCCCTGACGTCCGCGTCGGAGTCCGTCGTCGCCGTGGCGAGAGCCGCCCGGGCCTCCTCGGTGGCGCGGTGCCGGGTCAGTGCCAGGGCGCCACCGACCGCCGGGCCGATACGCCCCCACGAGCCATCGGCCGCGGGAGCCGGTGCGCCGCCGAGGGCTACGGCCGACGGGCCGATACGCCCCCGCGAGCCATCGGCCGCGGGAGCCGGTGCGCCGCCGAGGGTTACGGCCGTCGGGTTGGCCCTCCCGCGAGCCATCGGCTGCGGAGCCGGTGCGCCGCCGGGAGCTACGGCCGTCGGGTTGGCCCCCGCCGGGAGTCACCGGCTGCGGAGCCGGTGCGCCGCCGAGGGTTACGGCCGTCGGGTTGGCCCCGCAGCGAGCCACCGCCCGCCGGTCCGGCATCCCCGTGAGCCCCACCGGCCGCCGGTCCGGCCCCGCTATGACAGTGCCGTCAGTCCCGGGGCGAACGCGATCAGCAGGGGCAGCAGCGGTACGAGGGCCGCCGTCGTGGTGGTCAGGGCCCGGTGCCGGCGGCCCAGCCGGGGAGGCGGTTCCAGGAGCCGGTCGACCCGCTCGCCCAGCAGGCGGTGGCTGGAGGCGCAGGACAGGACGCCGCGGTGCTGGTTGAGCTCGATCAGGGCCAGGGCCGTGGTCAGGTGGCCGCAGCGGCGGGAGGCCGTGTCGTCGGCGGCCAGTTCGACCAGGCGGTGGGTCTGGTCGCAGAAGTGGGCGAACAGCGGGATGCGGGGGAAGCCGGTGGCCAGGGCCGTGGACAGGTGCAGCAGCCAGTCGTGGCGGGCCCGGGCGTGGCCCCGCTCGTGGGTGAGGACGGCGTCGATCTGGTGCCCGGTGAGGCGGTGCAGGGCGCCCGTGGTGACGATCAGCTGCGGCGGGCTGCCGGGCATCCACCAGGCGTCCGGGTACTCGTCCTCCAGGACCAGCAGCGGTCCCCGCGCAGCGGGCAGGCCGGCCGGCAGGTCGGGGGCGCGCTCGCGCAGGTGGGCGCGGGCCTGGGCGCGGCGCCGGCGGGCCTCGACGAGCTCCCGGGCGAGCATCGCCGTCGTCCAGGCGGCACCGCAGGCCAGCAGCAGGGTGAGGGCGGCGGCCCAGGGCGGGGCGGTGGACAGGTCGTACGCCGCGGTCACCGCGGGGGGCGCCGGGGCGAAGAGCTGGGCGCGGACGGTACCGAAGACGGCCGCGGCGCCCAGGGAGAGTGCCGTCACGCAGCACAGCAGAACGGTGGCCACCAGGCACTGCCAGACCCACAGCGCGACCACCGGTTCCCGCTCGGGCCATGCGGCCCGCGTCAGCGCACGGGGAACGGGGACGGCGGCCGTCACGGCGACGACGCTCAGCAGGAGCAGGCAGACGGTCATGGCCACGGGCTCCGGTTCCTCGTCGGAAGAGGGGCGGCTACGGGTCGTTCGGGGGAGGGCGGTCGCCGTGCGCACCGGTGCGCCGAGCGTGGCGTACGTGCGGGCACACCGCCCCGCGCCCAGTATGACGGGCCGGGCGGTGTGCGTCAGGGGCTGAACGACAACAGAGGAAACGGGAGGGGCGACCGTCGCACGCCTGGAGAGGCTGCTCCCGGCCGGTCCGCGTCAGCCCTGGACCACCCGGCCCGTCACCTCGCCCAGCCCGACCCGTACGCCGTTCGGTCCCGGGGCCCAGGCCGAGAGGGTCACCTCGTCGCCGTCCTCCAGGAACGTGCGCTTGCCGTCGGGGAGTTCGAGCGGTTCGCGGCCGTTCCAGGTGAGCTCCAGCAGGGAGCCGCGTTCCCCTTCCGCCGGGCCGCTGACCGTGCCGGAGCCGTACAGGTCGCCGGTGCGCAGGGAGGCGCCGTTGACGGTCATGTGGGCCAGTTGCTGGGCGGCCGTCCAGTACATGGTGGAGAAGGGAGGCTCGGAGATGACGTGGCCGTTGACGGCGACGCTGATCCGCAGGTCGTAGCCGCCGGGTTCCTCGTCGCTGTCGTCCAGGTAGGGCAGCAGCCCGTGCGTCCGGGCCGGAGGCGCCACGAGCGCCTCCTCCAGGGCGTCCAGCGGGGTGATCCAGGCCGACACCGACGTGGCGAAGGACTTGCCGAGGAACGGGCCGAGCGGCACGTACTCCCAGGCCTGGATGTCGCGCGCGGACCAGTCGTTGAGGAGGCACAGCCCGAACACGTGCTCGCGGAAGTCGCCGAGGGCCACCGGCGCGCCCATCCGGGAGGGCACGCCGACGACGAACCCGACCTCGGCCTCGATGTCCAGGCGGACGGACGGGCCGAAGACGGGAGCGGCGTCCGTGGGCGCCTTGCGCTGGCCGGACGGGCGTGCGACCTCCGTGCCGGAGACGACGACCGTGCCGGAGCGGCCGTGGTAGCCGATCGGCAGGTGCTTCCAGTTGGGGGTGAGGGAGTCCTCGGCGTCGGGGCGGAAGATCTGCCCGACGTTCCGGGCGTGGTTCTCGGAGGCGTAGAAGTCGACGTAGTCCGCGACCTCGAACGGCAGGTGCAGGGTCACCGACGACAGGGGGTGGAGCAGCGGTGCGACGGTCTCGCGGTGGGACGGCACGGTCACCCAGGCGGTCAGCGCCCGGCGCACGTCGGACCAGGCGGTGCGGCCCGCGGCCAGCAGCGGATTGAGGGTCGGCCGCGCGAGCAGGGAGGCGTACGGCGAGCCGAGCGCGTGGGCCGCCGCGCCCGCGTCCAGCACGTGGTCGCCGAGGCGGACGCCCACGGTCCGGTGGGACGAGCCGGGGAGGGAGAACACGCCGTACGGCAGGTTGTGCGGGCCGAAGGGGTCGCCCTCGGGGACATCGAAGGGGGGCATCGGGTGCTGCCTCGCTTTCGGGTGTGCCATGTCGTCGCCACGTGTTCGTGGTCGTGCCACACGTTACGGGTGACACGCCGGTCCTGGGCAGAGTCCGAGGAGGCGGAGACGGACGAACGGGGCAGGTGGGCCCTGGTGGGACCGGACGGGGCGACTCCGGCGCGCCGGACGGGACGCCACATTCGTACGTGCCGGAAGTTATCCACAGGACGCGACGCAATCTTGACGGAGCGGTGCGAACGGGGCGACTCTGGGCGGGTGCCGGAAGGCCTCGGGGAGGGGGCTTTCCCACGGCACATCTGGGGGGCGGATGGCCATAGGGGAGGCCGGTCCGGGTTCGGTGCGGCATGGCGCACAGCCGAAACGGCTGGAAGAGACCATGCGCGTCCGGCTCGGCCGGGAATGTGTGTACGTACCGTCGTGCCGTTTCGGGCTGTACGTGGCGCTGCGCCACTGGTGCCCGCCCGGCGGACGGGTCCTGATGTCGCCGGTCAACGACGACGTGATCTTCTTCGTCGTGCTCGCGGCCGGACTGCGGCCGGTGCAGGCGCCGTTGAACCCGCTCGACGCGTCCATCGACATCGATGCCGTGCCGGACGAGGTGTGGGGCTCGGTGTCGGCCGTCCTCACCACGAACCTGTACGGGAACCCGGACCCGGCGCCGCGCCTCAGGCAGAAGTGCGACGCGCTGGGGATCCCGCTCTTCGAGGACGGGGCGCACGCGATCGGCAGCCGGGTGGGGGACAGACCGGTCGGGGCGTGGGGCGAGGCCTCCGTGTTCAGCCTGTCCAAGCACGTCGGGGCCAAGGCCGGAGGCATCCTCTCGCTCGCCGACCCGGGGCTGCGTGAGGCGGTGGAGAAGACCTGCGCCGGACTGCTCGCGCCACGCCGGACCAGTGCCGAACTGGCCTACCTGATCCGGCCCTACGCGGAGGCGGCGGTGCGCGGGCTGCGGCTGCGGCGCGCCGCCTGGGCCGCGATCCGGCTGCTGGGACTGGCGGACCGCGAGGAGATCCGGATGCCGCTGCGCCCGGACGAACTCGCCCTCGCCGCCCGCGAGACGCCCGGGCTCGACGCCCATCACCCGTGGGTGCGCGTCGACATGCACGACTACCGCCTGGAGGCCGGACGGCTGCGACTGCGGCGCATCGGGCGGGGGCTCGACCGGCTGGACGACGTCCTGGACGCCTGCCGGGCCGGCACGGAGCTGCTGCTCTCCACGCCCTGGGCCAAGCCGCGTGACGCCTACGGCACCCAGCCGTTGTTCCGTGTGCCGCTGTTCGTGGCCGACCGGGACGCGGCGGTGGCGGCTCTCGCGCGACAGGGCATCGTCGTCGGCTACCTCTACGACCCGCCCCTCGACGACTACGCCGGTGCGGAGTTCACCGACCCCTCGCCGGCCCCCGAGGCGGCCCGCTGGTTCGCCCGGCACGCGCTGCCCGTGGACCCGCTGCGGGCGCGGACGGTCGCCGAGGTGCTGGAGCGGTCCGGGGCGCGGCCGGTGCGGGCGCCGGGAGAGGAAGAGCCGCCTCGGAGCAGGCCGACACCGGGAGGGCTGGGACAGTCCCGTGACTGAGATCCAGGTGCACGAGCCCGCCGCCGCGCGCACCGACGGCGGCGGGCCGAAGCCTGCCGACGGCGACCACACCCACGACTCGCTTTTCAAGAACGCCTACTTCCTCATGCTCAGCACCGGCGTCTCCGCCGTACTGGGCCTGGGATTCTGGCTGGTGGCCGCCCGCTACTATACGGAGGAGGCCGTCGGCCAGGGCTCGGCCGCGATCGCCGCGATGCGGCTGCTCGCCAGCATCACGGCGACGACGATGATCGGCGCCGTCGTCCGCTTCGTCCCGCGCGCGGGACGCCAGACCGGGCGCCTGGTGTGGGGCACGTACGTGGCCAGTTCGCTGGTCGTGGCGCTCGCGGCCGCCGTCTTCCTGCTCACGCTCGACGCGTGGGGAGCGTCCTACGCGCCCCTGGGCAGGCCCATGGCGGGAGCGGTGTTCGTCGCGGCGTGCGTGGCCTGGGCGCTGCTCACCCTCCAGGACGGGGTGCTCACCGGACTGCGCAAGGCGGAGTGGGTGCCCGCCGGGAACGCGGTGTTCTCGGTCGGGAAGCTGGTCCTCCTGGCGGTCTTCGCCGGCATGCTGCCCGTGCTCGGCATCTTCGTCTCCTGGGCGGTGGCGATCGCCTTCTCCACGCTGCCGCTGGGCTGGCTGATCTTTCGCCGGCTGATCCCGCGCCAGGCGGAGGCCGACCGCGACAAGGAACCCCCGAAGATCAAGGACATGGGGCGTTTCCTGGCCGGGGACTCGCTGGGCGCCCTGTTCAGCCTGGCGATGATCAACCTGCTGCCGGTGATGGTCGCGGTCCGCTTCAGCGCCGCCGAGAACGGTTACTTCTACGTGGCGTACACCGTCGGCGGCACGATGGAGTTCATGGCCATCAACATGGCCTCGTCGCTCACCGCGCACGCCTCGCACGACCCCCGCCAGCTCGCCGACGGCGTCCGGGGCGCCCTGCGGCGCATGACGCTGCTGCTGGTCCCGGTCGTGGCCGTGCTGGTCGTCTTCGCCCCGTACATCCTCACGCCCTTCAGCCCCGACTACGCCGAGCACGGCTCGACCGTGCTGCGGCTGCTGGCCTTGGGCGCCCTGCCGCGGGTGGTGGTGGAGCTCTACATCGGCGTGCTGCGCGTCCAGGGGCGCACGGGTGTGCTCGCCGCGCTCCAAGGGACCATGTGCGCCCTCGTGCTGGGCAGCGCGGCCGTGCTGTTCACCCCGTCCGGGATCGCGGGCGCGGGCTGGGCGGTGCTGCTGAGCATGACGCTGATCGCCGTCGTCTCCACGGCCGGGCTGCGCGCGGCCCTGCGCCACGACGACAGTGCGCCCGCCGTCCGCACGCCCGCGGCCCCCTCCTACGGCACCCACTGGGCGAAACTCAACGCCACCGCCGGGTACGGCACGACCTGGGCCCGCCGGGCCGCCCACCAGCCCCGGGAGGGCGACCAGGACACGGTCACGCTCTTCATAGGGCGCCCCGGCTACGAGCGCGAGGCGCTCCAGGCGGACACGCTGGCGCTGATCGTGCGGCCGGAGGGCCCGACCGGGCAGCCACCGCCCCACGGCCTCGGGGAGCCGGACCGGCAGCCGCCGCCCCACGGCCTCGGGGAGCCGGACCGGCAGCCAGGGCCCCACGGCCTCGGGGAGCCGGACCGGCAGCCAGGGCCCCACGGCCTCGGGGAGCCGGACCGGCAGCCAGGGCCCCACGGCCCCGGGGAGCCGGACCAGGAGCCGCGGGAGCGGCGGCTGAGAGGCGCCTTGTGGAGCCTGCTCGGTGTCGCCGTCGTGTTCTTCTGGGCCCCGCTGCGGGACCTGCCGTGGCTCGACCGGCCATCCGAAGCGGCCCTGACCGGCCGTCAGCTGCTGGAGGGCCTGCCCCTGCCGTCGCTCACCGCGGGCGGCCTCCTGCTCGTGGTGTTCGTCGCCGCCGTCACGCTGAGCACGCGGCGCGACCCGTGGCTGCCCGGCACGGCGCTGGGCGCCGCCCTCATCGCCCTGTACGCCGCACCGGCCGCCCTCGGACGGGAACCGCGGCCGGTGGACGGGGCGTTGTATGAGAGGACGGCCGGTTTCCTGGCGGACATGGGGGGGCTCTCGGGGTCCGAACCGCTGCTGCGCTGGGCGCCGCCGGTCTGCCAGTTGCTGTGTCTCGTACCACTGGGGCTGCTGCTCGCGAGCGCGGGCGGGCGGCTGCCGTGGCCGGGGCGCTGGGGGGTTCTGTATCTCGTCGCGGTCGGCGGCTGGGTGTGGCGTGACGCGCTCGCACCCCTCGCGCCGCCCCTGCTCGTCACCCTCACGCTGCTCCTGCTGTTCCACCGCGCCGTGACGGCCTGGGCGCGCTCCCGCACCACAGCCTCAACAGGCCCCTCAGCCGACCGAGCGGCCGACGAACCACCGAGCGGCCCGCCCCGCGACTGATCAGACCCGAAGCCGAAACCGATCCGGGCTCCGGGCCGACAGAGGCTGAACAGAGGCCGACAGAGGCCGAACAGAGCCGAAGAGAGCAACCGCCAGGGGGGGAACCACCGTGCGTCCGCCAGTCACACCGAGGGAGAGATCCACGCCAGAACCCACACCCGCACGGGACGGCGCGAACACCCCCGGCAGCGGCCCCGAGACGGCCAGCCAGTCCTCCAGCCCCTCCTCCTCGGAGTCGTCGAGCCCCGCCCACGAGCCCGTGAGGGATCTCTCCGACCTGCCCCCGGCCTGGTCCGGGCGCCGCGCACTGGCCTGGCCGGGTGTGCCGCTGCTCGTCGCCCTCGCGCTCTGGGCGTACGCCGTGCGGCACACCGACGTCTCGCGGCTCGACGACTACGGGCTGGTCAGCGCGCTGCATCCGGCCTTCTGGGCGGGGCTCGCGGTGCTCACCACCGGCTTCTGGTTCACGGTCCGCGACGCGCGCCGGCCGGGCGCCTGGTCGGCGGCGTACGTGCTGGGCCTGCTGGTGATGGAGCGGGCCACGCAGGCAGTGCTCTACCCGACGCCGCTGTACGCCTGGGCGTGGAAGCACGAGGCGGTCATCGACCATCTGTTGACGGCCGGCGGTCTGCAGACGGCCGATCAGGTCGGCGACATGGCGGTGTACGACCAGTGGCCGGGCTTCTTCGCCGCTCAGGCCGCCCTGCAGCGGCTGCTGGGCGTGGACTCGGCGGCGATGTTCATGGCCTGGTGGCCCCTGGTCTCCAGCCTGATGCTGCTGCTCCCGCTGCTGCTGATCTACCGCACCTTCACCGAGGACCGGCGGCTGATCTGGACCGCGGTCTGGCTCTTCTACGTCGCCAACTGGGTCGGGCAGGACTACTTCTCCCCGCAGTCCGTGGCGTACGCGTTGCACGTGGGTGTCCTGGCCGTCGTCCTGCGCCGCTTCGGCCGGTCAGCCGTGCGGCGCGGCCGGCCGCGGCAGGCGGTGTGGACGGTGGTGGTCACCGTCATGATCGTGGCGATCGTCATCTCCCACCAGCTCACCCCGGGCATGCTGGCCGTCTGCCTGCTCGCCCTGTGCCTGAGCCGCCGCTACCGCGACTGGGTCCCGCTGGTCACGACCGTGGTGATCTTCCTGGCCTGGTGCCTCACGGCGGCGCTGCCCTTCCTGTCGGTGGCGATGCCGGACATGATCCGCTCCATCGGCGACGTCGGCGCCAACGTCGAGACGGGCTACGGCGCCACCCCGACCGGCACCGGAGCGATCGCGACCTCCTGGGCGGCCCGGCTGCTGTCCGGCTCCGTGCTGCTGCTCGCGGCCGTCGGCGTGCTGCGCCAGCGGGTGCTGCGCCACCGGGCCCGGCCCCTGCTGCTGGTCGCGGCGGCCCCGCTGCCGATGTTCGCGGCGAGCAGCTACGGCAGCGAGATGATCTTCCGGGTGCTCCTGTTCATGCTGCCCGGCGCCGCCTTCTTCGCCGCCGCGGCACTGCTGCCCGAGGTCCGCACACTGGCCGCCGACGCCGCCGAACGGGACACCGGCAACCGGCAGCTCACCGGCACCGCCAGGCCCCGCCGGTGGGGCATCGGCACCTGGGTGCCGCTGGCCGCGCTGCTCGGCGGAACCCTGGCGTTCGTCCCCGCCTACTCCGGCAAGGACCGGATCAACTACTTCCCGCCGCAGGAAGTGGCCCTCGTACGGCAGCTCTTCGACCAGGCGCCCGACGGCTCGCTGGTCGTCGCCGCCAACCGCAACTACCCGGACGCGTACGCCTCCTACTGGAGCATCGACCACTACTGGTTCCTCGACGACGCCCGCAGCCACGTCGACAAGATCGTCCGGGCCCCGGCCGCCACCCTCGCCGACGACATGGCCGGGGTGGAGCGGCCGGCCCGGGCCTACTTCCTGCTCACCCAGGGGCAGTTGGCCAACTCCGAGATGAACGGGCAGCTCGACAGGGCGCAGCTGGACCGCATCCGGACGTCCGTCGCCGCCTCGCCGCGCTTCCGGCTGGTGGCGGAGAACAGCGCCGGATGGCTCTACGAACTGAAGCAGTCAGAGGGGGCGGAGCGATGACACCGCAGGAACTCGTGGTCCGGATGCTGCCCCCGTTCGGCGGCTGGCTGGCGCTGGCCGCGCTCGCCCTGCCCGGTGGATCACCGCTGCGCGGAGCCGCGGTCGTGCTCTTCCTGGCGGCGGGCCCGGGCGCGGCCGTGGTCAGAGTCTGTGCCCCCGCCCTGGGGGCGCGTCCCGCCGAGGGGCCTGTGGAGCGCCGGGACCCGGATTTCGCCCGCCACTCCGACCTGCTGGAGCGGCTGATGCTGACGCTGTTCCTGAGCATCGGCGCCGTGATGCTCGTCGCGACCGTGCTGATCGCCACGCACACCTTCAGCGCGCAGCGGGTGCTGCTGACGCTGACGCTGCTGACCACACTCGCCGCGTTCTGTCCGCCGCTGCGCGCCTCCCCGCCGCCGGGCACGACGCCGAGGACACCGAAGGGTTCCGCTCAGTGAGGTTCAACCGCCCCCACCGTCCCTTTCGCCGCAAGCCGAGCACGACCGGAGGACAGCACCGAAAGGATCCGCACCCGGCGCAGTCCGCCGGCCCGCCGGCATCCAGCCGGCGCCGTCTGCTGATCACGTCGGCCACGGTCGTCAGCGCGGTCCTGGTCGCCGTACTCGCCCTGCGCGACGCGTCGGGGCCGGACCCGGGAGCCGCCGGATCCAAGGCGGACTGCCGCCCCACGGCCCTCCTGGAACCGCCCTGCGGCGCCTGGTTCGGGGCGTTCGTGCCGCACGAGCGGGACGACCTGCCGGAGAAGGTGCGCGCCTACGAGAAGCGCGTGGGCCGCAAACTCGACATCGTGTACACGTACCACGACATGTCCCTGGCCTCGGGCACCCGGCGCGAGGGCCGGCTGCTCACCCCGGAGGAGCGGCGCGTCGGAGAGGACCACCTGCTGCTGCTGTCCTGGGAGAGCAAGTGGTGGGGTGGCACGAAGCGGCAGCAGCCGACCTGGAAGCAGATCGCCGCCGGCGAGCTGGACGACAAGGTCATCGACGTCCAGGCCCGGCGCATCAAGGACTACGGCAAGAAGGTGTTCCTCTCCTTCGACCTGGAGATGGACACCCGCACCCCGGACAACGGCACGCCGGCCGACTACGTGAAGGCCTACCGGCACATTCACGACCGCTTCCGTGAACTGGGCGTCGACAACGTGGTGTGGACGTGGATCACCACCGGGTACCTCGACCACGCCGACGAGATCAAGAAGATGTACCCGGGCGACGACTACGTCGACTGGGTCGGTTACAACCAGTACAACTACTACCGCTGCCACGAAGCGGACTGGCTGACCTTCGCACAGACCCAGAACGCCACGCACGACTGGATCCGCGCCAACATCTCCGACGACAAGCCGCTGATGCTCTCCGAGTTCGGCACGGCCGCGGACGCGAACCGCCCGCAGCGGCAGGCCGAGTGGTACGCGGAGGTGCCCGGGGTCCTGAAGGGCCTTGAGGGCGTCAAGGCCGCTCTCCAGTGGAACTACCGCGACCCCGGGCCGCACTGCAACCTGGCGCTGGCCAACGACGCGGCCTGGGACAGCCTGCGCAAGGCGGTCTCCGACCCGTACCTCAACCAGCCGCTCAGGTAGCCCCCGCCCGGTCAGCCCGCGAACTCGGGCCCGTGCACCACGGCACGGGCCCGCCGGTACCAGCGCCACGCGATCGTCTTCGGCCCGTCACGGTACGGCGCGACCCGTGCGCCCGCCCCCGCCAGCCAGCCCGTGACGTCGGCGACGGTGTGGGTGCGCCGGACGATGAGCCGGGCGATGCGGTACCGCTCGTCACGGTCGGAGCTGAGCGCGTGCCGCACTGCGGTCGCCGTCTCGTAGCCGGCCCGCGCCGACATCGCCCGCACCCGGGGGCTGTTGTAGCCGTGCGGGTAGGCGAGGTGCCGGATCTCGTGCCCGAGGGCGTCCTCCAGTACGGCCTTGGAGGTGCGCAGTTCGTACGCCAGGGCCTTGGCGGACAGGGTGTCGAGCTGCGCGTGCGTGACGGTGTGACTGCCGATCTCCATGCCGGAACGTTCCAGCTCCGCCGCCCGGGCCAGGGTCATCATCGGGGCGGGCGGCAGCAGACTGCGGCCGCCCGGGGCGATGGCGCCGGTGGTGAGGTAGGCGGTGGCGGGCAGCCCGCGTGCGGCCAGGACCTCGGCGGTGGGGCCGGGCAGATCGGCGAACCCGTCGTCGAAGGTGAGCAGCACGGGCCGGGGCGGCAGCGGCGCCCGCCCGGCCAGATGATCGGCGATGGCGCTGATCGTGACGGGGGTGCGCCCACTGCCGGCGATGACGTCGAGATGCGCCGCGAACTGCCGAGGCGTGACCGTGAACTCGGCGATCCACTCGGGTGGGTCGTCCATCACGGCGTGGTAGAGGAAGACGGGGATGACCGGGGTGCCCGAGGGCGATATCGGCCCCTCACCACGGGTACGTGCCGACGTCGTCATCTCGCCCCCTGAGCGGGCTGCGCCCGCTGAGCCGTCTTCTCCCGAACCGCCGCGCGCAGTGCGTACCGCGCCCGCAGATAGCCGAGGGGCCCGTAGACCATCCCCCTGCGCTGCAACCGCGACAGCCGCCGCGGCCATGGGTGGGTCCGCACGTCGTGATCGCCGGGCGTGCCCGTGCCGTCCGCCGGCTCCGTCTCGCGTACCGCCGTCAGCGTGCGGGCGTGGGCGAGGCCGCGGGGCAGCCTCGCGAGGAACGCCGGCAGCAGCGCGGGCCGGTTCACGAGCACCGCGGTGAGGTAGGCGGTGAGCCCGGCGCCGTAGCCGTAGGCCTGGGTCTCCAGGTCCCGCCAGGTCTCCCGGTGGTGGTGCCAGACCAGGGCGTACGGCGTGTAGCGCAGCCGGTGGCCCTGGGCCAAAACGCGCACGAAGCCGTAGAGGTCGTCGCCGCCCCGGGCGGCCGTCCCGGCGCCGGTGGCCGGGTCGAAACCGCCGACGGAACGCAGCACCGCCGTCCGGAACGCCATGTTCGCGCCCGAGCCGAACCGCCCGGCGGTGAACGGAAACAGCGGCTCGTCGCCCGGCGGACGCGCGGGGTCGTACGTCCTTGGAGTGAAGCCTTTCGCGAAGCCGCCGTGGCTCTCCAGCAGCACCTGGGCCGGGGTCGTCAGCCGCGCGGGCAGGATCAGCCCGGTGCAGCAGCCGAGCCCGGCGTCGGCGGCGAAGGGCGCGCTCAGCTCGGTCAGCCAGCGCGGGTCGGCGACCACGTCGTCGTCGGTGAAGGCGACCACCTCGCCGCGCACGGCGTCCAGCCCGGCGTTGTGGGCGGCTGCGAGCCCCGGAACGGGTTCACAGACGTACCGCACGCGCTCGGCGTACTTCCGCTCGATCAGCTCCCGCGTCTCGTCCGTGGCCGGCGCGTTGTCGACGACGACGATCTCGAACCGCGGGTGGTCCTGCGCCAGCAGCGAGTCCAGCGCCCGCGCCAGCTGCCCGGCGCGCTCCCGGGTGGCGACGACGACACTCGTGAACGGCGGCTCCCCGGGTTCGCCGAAGACGGCCGGCCCGCACTCCGCCCGCGCCCGCTCCGCCAGCACGGCCCTGGGATCCGCCCCCTCCGGCACCCGCCCGAGCAGTGTGCCCACGGGTCGGCCACCCCGCCTGACCAGTACGAACACCTCGCCGTGCGTCACGGGCCGGTTCCCCGGACCGGGTCTGAGCACCGCCTCGTCATCGTCGAGGTCCAGCTCGGCGACCTGCACCGCCCCGATGTCCAGGAACCGCCGGATCTCCTCCTGCGCACGAACCGAACGGGCCATGCGCCCACCCCCCTTGTGTGTCAGGTACGGCGCAGCCGAGCCGCGCCCTTGAGCGTCCGCGCGGCGAGCGACGCGAGCCGCGGCCTGCTGCGGACGAAGCTGTGCGCGCGGCGCGAGGGCTCGCGGCTCAGCCAGTGCAGTGCCGCGCCGGCCCCCGGCCGGGTCACCGCGCCCTCGTACACGGGCAGTTCGCCCGTCTTCAGCGCGTCCTTGTACTCGGCCGCGCCCCGCCCCAGGTCGAGCATGCCGATGCCGTCGGCGGCCGCCGCCTCGGCCATGCGCAGGTGCAGCACGAGGCCGGGCGAGAACTTCGCGAACTCCGGGTCGTAGGCCGGGAACCAGCAGGCCAGCACCGACGACGAGCGCAGCCCGAAGTGCGCGGCGACGGGCCGCTCACCGGCGTACAGCACCGACAGCGTGCCGCTGCACTCCGGCGCCCGGGTCCGGGCCAGCTGTCCGACGAGCCGGGTGATCCACCCCTGGGCGAACCGGTCCCGGCGGCCGGTCCTGCGGTACTGCGCGGACTTCCACTCCATGAGCGCGCGCAGCGCGGCCGGTTCGCGCTCGTCGAAGACGAACCGCAGCTCGCCGCCCTGCCGGCCGAGCCTGCGCTCCTTGGCCAGGGTGGTCTTCAGGAACTTCGGCGACTGCGAGCGCAGCACCGACTCGTACGTCTCGTAGCCCTTCTCCACGTCGATGACGTAGGTGGCGTGCTCCTCGGCCGCGTACCGGACGAACAGCCGCTGCCCGGCCTCCAGATTGTCGAAGGCGAAGCTCGACACCGAGCAGGCCCTCAGCAGCCGGCCGGTCTCCAGGTCCAGGCCCGGCCGCAGGATTGCGCCCTGCGCGTCCGAGACACCGAGCCCGATCGCCCGGCCCTGCCCCAACGGGCCGCGCTCATAGGGCAGGAACCCGGCCGGTTCCGGCCCCTCGTAGACCACGGCCACCCGGCCCCCGGGCCTGACCCGGCCGACGGCCTCGGTGAACTCCGGTTCCATGAAGGGGTTGCGCGGTGCCTCGGAGGCCGCGCGCAGCGCACGCCAGCGCTCCTTCTCCCCTTCGCCGAGCTCCCCGGGCCCGGCCACGCGTATGCGCCCACTGCTCAACCCGACCCCCCGATCAAGTCCCCCCTGGACACTTGGAAGGTACCGCTCGTTGCGGCCTCACGGGTAGGTAGCGGAGCATGTTGTTGCCAACCGGTGCAGAGGCCTTCAACCGGGCAATCGGTGTCCGTCGCGCGAGGATCGGGGTCCGTCGTGCGATGAAACGAAGGGGCGCACTGTCCGTATTCTCTGATCATGGCCGCACCCATCGCATATTCACTCATCGCCACCGATCTGGACGGGACGTTGCTGCGCGGCGACGACACCCTCTCCGACCGGTCCCTCGCCGCGCTCGCGCGGGTGGCGGACGCCGGTGCCCAGCACCTCGTGGTGACGGGCCGGCCGGCGCCCAGAGTGCGGCCGCTCCTGGACGACCTCGGCACGACGGGGCTCGCGGTGTGCGGGCAGGGCGCGCAGGTGTACGACGCAGGCGCGGACCGGCTGCTGTGGTCCATCACCCTGGACCGGGAACTGGCCGAGACCGCTCTGGGCAAGATCGAGGCCGAGGTGGGGCAGGTGTACGCGGCGGTCGACCAGGACGGGGTCGACGGGCTCACGCTGATCGAGCCGGGTTATCTGATGCCGCACCCGACCCTGCCCGCCGTGCGGGTCGACCGCCGCGACGACCTGTGGGGCGAGCCCATCAGCAAGGTGCTGCTGCGCCATCCCCACCTGTCGGACGACGAGTTGGCGGCGACGGCCCGCTCGGTGGTCGGCTCACTGGCGACGGTGACGATGTCGGGCCCCGGCACGGTCGAACTCCAGCCGTGCGGGATCACCAAGGCCACGGGCCTCGCGCTGGCCGCCGAGCATCTGGGGCTGCGCCCGGCGGACACCCTCGCCTTCGGTGACATGCCCAACGACATCCCGATGTTCGACTGGGCCGCTCACGGGGTGGCGATGGCCAATGCCCATCCCGAACTCAAGGCCGTGGCCGACGAGGTCACCCTGTCGAACGAGGACGACGGCATCGCCGTCGTCCTCGAACGACTGCTGGGCGGGGCGGCTCAGTACGGGCCGTTGACGTTGTCGATCGAGCCGTAACGGTCGGCCGCGTAGTTGCAGGCCGCCGTGATGTTGGCGACCGGGTCGTACGGGTCCCACGACGTGCCGTCCACGTGGTAGGCCTGGAAGGTCGGGTCGATGGTCTGGAGCAGGCCCTTGGACGGGGTGCCCTTGGCGGCGTTGGAGTCCCAGTTGTTGATCGCCAGCGGGTTGCCGGACGACTCGCGCATGATGTTGCGGTAGATGCCGTCGTAGGACCCGGGGATCCCCTTCTGCGCCATGATGTCCAGCGCCTCGCGGATCCATCCGTCCAGGTTGTTCGCGTAGGTCTTCGCCGACGCCTGGGTGGCCTGGGCGACACCGCCGGCGGGCTTCGCGGCCGGCTTGGCGGGGGCGGACGACTTGGTCGCCGTCTTCTTCGCTGCGTCCGTCTTGGTGGTCTTCACCGTCAGCTTCAGACCCGGGTGGATCAGCTTCGGGTCGTCGCCGACGGCGGCGCGGTTGTCCTTGTAGAGCTGCTTCCAGCCGCCCGAGACGTCGTACTTGTCCGCGATGCGGGCGAGCGAGTCGCCCTTGACCACGGTGTACGTGAGGGGCTTGGCGGGCTGGGCCGCCTGCGGCACGGACTGTGCGGCGGCGGGTGCGATCTGTGGCTCGGCGGCACTCGCGTGCGTGGCGCCGAGGAGCGGAAGGGTGAGTGCGGCTCCGCCGGTACCGGCGGCGATGAAGCCTCGGGTCAGCGGGTTGGTTCTGGGGCGACGGTGCTTGCCTCGTCCGGCCATGGCGATATTCCTCTCCGGCGCCTGCGAGGTGAGCTGTCGGGTTCGGGCCGGGAGGTGCCCGGCCGCGTACGGCGCTGTGTGCCGTACGCGGCTTCACCCCGAGCCGTGCCGCTGTGCGGACCGGCGACTTACCTGGGTCCCCCGCTCCTGCCACGCGTGAGTGAGTCGGTTCTGTGGGGAGTCCGGGCGGCGGCAGGATTAGGCGTCCGCCGGACAGGGCCGGAACGTATGCGAGAGCACATGTCGGGAACAAGCACCCCAGTCACATATCACGCAGTTGACCTTGGTCGGGGGCTTTTGGGCCGCTTGATCCTTTGCGGGAGCCAAGGCTCAACTGGCGTTCTGGGGAAGGCGGTACAAGCCGATGCCGTAGTGGGGCGGAAAAGGGGAACAAGTGATTCAACTCACTGATCACGAGCCTGCGGGGCAATTTTCGCCAAGGGGAATTCACGTACTCATCACGGCAAATCGTGCATAGTTCGCTACCTCTGGGTAAGTCGATTTATATCTGTTCTTATAGGTTGATCGAAAACATAACGGTCGTGATCGGATACCACCCGGCCTGTAACCCTGGGTGCTGGCGGTGATCGAAACGTGACCGGATACGCTGGCCGGAGTGAGGGCAGCGACCTATCGACAATCCGCGTAATCACCGGCAGACACAGCAGACAGGAGACCCCTCGTGACCGACGTCGGGCCGTTCGGGCTGAGCGTGCGGGACCAGGCTCTGGAAGCCGATGTCCAGGCCGGGATGGCGGCTGTCGAGGAAGGCTTGCTCGAGGCCACGAAGAGTGAGGTGCCCTTCATCACGGAGGCCGCCCAGCACCTGGTGCGGGCCGGGGGCAAGCGGTTCCGCCCGCTGCTGGTGATGCTCTCCGCCCAGTTCGGCGACCGGTACGCACCCGGGATCGTGCCGTCGGCCGTCGTCGTGGAGCTGACCCACCTCGCCACGCTGTACCACGACGACGTGATGGACGAGGCCGCCGTGCGCCGCGGCGTCGCGAGCGCGAACACCCGCTGGGGCAACTCCGTCGCGGTCCTCACCGGCGATTTCCTCTTCGCCCGCGCCTCGCACATCCTGGCCGACCTCGGCCCGGAGGCCGTGCGGGTGCAGGCCGAGGCGTTCGAGCGGCTGGTGACCGGCCAGATCCTGGAGACGGCCGGACCGCAGGACGGCCGGGACCCCGTCGAGCACTACCTCGACGTGCTGGGCGGCAAGACCGGCTCGCTGGTCGCGGTGTCGTGCCGGTTCGGCGCGATGATGTCCGGCGCCGACGACACGGTCGTGGACGTCCTGACCCAGTACGGCGAGCGGCTCGGCGTCGCCTTCCAGCTCGCGGACGACGTCCTGGACATCGCCTCCCACTCCCACGAGTCCGGCAAGACGCCCGGCACCGACCTGCGTGAGGGCATCCCCACGCTGCCGGTGCTGCGGCTGCGCGAGCGGGCGGCCCGGCTCGGACTCGCCGAGGACATCGCCCTGTGCGAGCTCCTCGACTCCGACCTCACCGACGACGCCCGGCACGCCGAGGCCCTGCGCCTGCTGCGGGCCCACCCGGCGCTGGAGCAGGCCCGGCGGGACACCGTCCGTTACGCCCAGGACGCCCGTTCGGCGCTCGCGCCCCTGCGGGAGTGCACCGCGAAGACGGCGCTCCTGGAGCTGTGCGACGCGGTGGTGCACCGGGCCGGCTAGCCCGCCCTCCCCGCGACCCCTACGGGTCGGGGGAGAAGTCGCCCTTCCGTGTCATACCCCAGCAGTACACGGAGTTGAGCCCGGGGTCTGACGTATCTCCCTGGCCGATTTGGTCAGATGGACACCAGGGAAAGACACCACTCCTCACCTGTTCGGGTGAGAATGGCGGCTCAGGGACGAGTGCGTGGACGACACGGACAGCCGCCGCCGACCACGGAGGTAGGGCACACATGGCACCGTACGCATCCGACGACAGCACGACCGCCGGAGAGGTCGACGAGCAGCGCTCCGGGCGGCGCAAAGCCGCGCGGTACATCGTCCCGGTCACGGTGGTGGGGGTGGCCGCCGCGACGATCGGGCTGGTCCCCGCGCTCGCCGACTCCGGGGACCCCGACCTCCCGAAGATCACCGCACAGCAACTCATCGAGAAGATCGCCAAGTCGGACGTCCAGCAGCTGTCCGGCACGGTGAAGATCAGTACGGACCTCGGCCTGCCGAACCTCGGCGGCCTGGAGTCGGGCCTGCTGTCCGGCGCCGCGGGCCAGGGCGAGGGCGGCTCCTCCGCCGACCCGACGGCCAAGCTCACCGAACTGGCCTCCGGCACGCACACCCTGCGCGTCGCCGCCGACGGCCCGGACAAGCAGAAGCTGTCGCTGCTGGAGAACGCCGCCGAGTACAGCGTCATCCACAACGGCAAGGACGTCTGGGGCTACGACAGCAAGTCCAACGAGGTCTACCACGGCACCTCCTCCGAGAGCCCGGAGCGCGGCAAGGACCAGCAGCCGCCGGCCCTGCCGAAGGACTTCGCCGAGGAGGCCCTGAAGGCGGTCGACGACACCACGTCCGTGACCGTGGACGGCACGGCCCAGGTCGCCGGCCGGGACGCCTACAAGCTGGTCGTCGAGCCGAAGCAGTCCGGCTCCACGGTCGGCGCGATCACCGTCGCCGTGGACGCGAAGACCGGCATGCCGCTGAAGTTCACGCTCACCCCGGCGGGCGGCGGCCCGGCCGTCGTCGACGCGGGCTTCACGAAGGTCAGCTTCGCCGAGCCGGCCGCCTCCACCTTCGACTTCACCCCGCCCAAGGGCGCGAAGGTCACCGAGGAGAAGGACGCGGGCACGGCACGCGACAAGGCGGGCGAGACCCCGCGCAAGGCCCCCGGCAAGCCCTTCGACCTGGGCGAGGCGCCCAAGGCCGGGAAGGACTCCGGCAAGGGAGTCGGCGACCTCGACGGCATGAAGACCATCGGCGAGGGCTGGACCGCCATAGCCACCTTCGACACCGGCGGCGAGGGCGTGCCCTCGGGCAAGGCCGGCGGCGAGTTCGGCGGCTTCATGGACTCGCTCGGCGACAAGGTCCACGGCAAGTTCGGCTCGGGCACGGTCTTCTCCACCCGCCTGGTCAACGCCCTCGTCACCGACGACGGCAAGGTCTACGCGGGCCTGGTCACCAAGGACGCGCTCGTGAAGGCGGCCGACGCCGGCAAGTAGGTCCCGCGGCCGCACGGGACGTCGAGAGAACGAGGAAGCCGATGGGCGAGGTGTCCGCCGGGGAACCGGAGCAGCGTGGGACACGGGCCGGGACCGGGGAACCGGTCATCGCCACCCGCGCGCTCACCAAGCGCTACCGCGGCGGACAGCTCGCCGTGGACGGTCTCGACCTGACCGTCCCGGCGGGCAGCGTCTTCGGCTTCCTCGGACCCAACGGTTCCGGCAAGACCACCACCATCCGCATGCTGATGGGCCTCATCGAGCCCACCTCCGGCACGGCCCGGGTGCTCGGGCAGCCCATGCCCCGGGCCACCCGCGCCGTGCTGCCGCACGTCGGCGCCCTCATCGAGGGCCCGGCCCTCTACGGCTTCCTCTCCGGCAGCGACAACCTGATCCGCTACGACAGCGCCGACCCGGCCGCCGATCCGCGCACCCGGCGCACCCGGGTCGCCTCGGCCCTGGACCGGGTGGGCCTGACCGCCGCCGCGGGCAGGAAGGCCAAGGCGTACTCCCTGGGCATGAAACAGCGCCTGGGCCTCGCGGCCGCGCTGCTCCAGCCGCGCCGGCTGCTCGTGCTGGACGAGCCCACCAACGGCCTCGACCCGCAGGGCATGCGCGAGATCCGCGCCCTGGTGAGGGAGCTGGCCTCGGACGGCACGACCGTTTTCCTCTCCTCCCACCTCCTCGACGAGATCGAGCAGGTCTGCACGCACGCGGCCGTGATGGCGCAGGGCCGGCTGATCACGCAGGGCCCGGTCGCCGAGCTGTCCGCCGGGGCGCGCGGCCGGCTGGTCGTGACCACGCCGGACCCGGCGGAGGCGGCCCGGATCCTGAAGGAGCAGGGCGTCGCCGACGTCGTCGTCGCCGACGACCGGGTGACCGGCGAACCACCGGACCGCGACCTCGCCGAGGTGAACGCCGCGCTGGTGACGGCCGGGGTCCGGGTGCGCGGCTTCACGGTCGAACGGGCCTCGCTGGAGGACGCGTTCGTGGCGCTGACCGGGGAGGGCTTCGATGTCGCGGGCTGAGGTCGCGGAGAGCGTACGGCCGGTGAGCCCGTTGTGGACCTTCGGGCTGCTGCGCAACGAGCTCGTCACCACGTTCCGGCGGTGGCGCACGCTCGCGCTGCTGGCCGTGCTGGCAGGTGTGCCGGTCCTCGTCGGCATCGCCGTCAAGATGGAGACGGGCGACGGCTCGTCGCCCGGCGGCGGGGGCGGCGCAGGACCGGCCTTCATCTCGCAGATCACCAACAACGGCCTGTTCCTCGTCTTCACCGCCCTGGCCGCGACACTCCCGTTCTTCCTGCCGATGGCGGTCGGCGTGGTCGCGGGTGACGCGATCGCCGGCGAGGCCAACTCCGGCACGTTGCGCTACCTGCTGGTCGCTCCGGCCGGCCGCAGCCGCCTGCTGCTCACCAAGTACGCGACGGTGGTCATCTTCTGCCTGGCCGCGACGCTCGTGGTCGCCGTCTCGGCACTGACGGTCGGGGCGCTGCTCTTCCCGCTCGGTGACCTGACGACCATCTCCGGTACGCAGATCAGCTTGGCCGAGGGTCTGGGCAGAGCCCTGCTGATCGCCCTGGCCGTCGCCGCGTCACTGATCGGCGTCGCCGCGCTCGGCCTGTTCGTCTCGACTCTGACGGGCAGCGGCATCGCGGCGATGGCGACGACCGTCGGCCTGCTGATCACGGTCCAGATCCTCGACCAGATCCCGCAACTGCACGCCCTGCAGCCGTACTTCTTCTCCCACTACTGGCTGTCCTTCGCCGACCTCATGCGCGAGCCGGTCTACTGGGACGAACTGGCCAGGAACCTCGGCCTCCAGGCCCTGTACGCGGCGGTGTTCGGGTCGGCGGCGTGGGCGCGCTTCACGGCGAAGGACATCACCGCGTAGCGCTCAGTCCTCGTACAGGAACCGGGCCGGGGGCGCCTCCTGCTCGAAGAAGGTCTTGGCGCGCGTCAGCGCCGCGTCGTCGGTCAGCACGTCACCGGGCTTGCTGCCGTTGCCGAGCAGCACGCCGCCGAAGCGCATCCCCAGGTACGCCGCGGAGTTGTGCAGCGTCCCGACGAGCGGGTCGGCGACCACCTCCTGGGTGTGCGCGAGGGCGGTGACGCCCCACAGGGTGCGGCCGGCCATGGTCGCCTTGAAGTCGAGGCCCGGTGTGCGCAGCCAGCCCGACCAGTAGTCGAGGTAGCGCTTGGTCTGCGCGGAGACCGAGTACCAGTACAGGGGCGAGACGATCACGAGGTCCGTCGCCGCGAGCGTCGCGTCCAGCAGCCGGGCCACGTTGCCCTCGGTCGGGCGGACGTGGTCGCTGTCGTGCCGCAGGTCCTCGAAGTCCGGCACCGGATGCTCGGTGAGGTCGATCCACTCCTGCTCGACGTCCGGGGGCAGTTGCTCGGCGGCCCGGCGGGCCAGCAGCTCGGAGTTGCCCTCGGCGCGAGCGCTGCCCAGGACGAAAAGGAAACGGCGGGTCATGGGTGCCCCTCTGGAAACTCGGCGTACGGCGATAGCATGCGTGTGCATCATATGCGTACGCAAGTAAATCCGCCAGGGGTGCCCGTCACGCCTCCCGCGCCACCGCCAGCAGCAGCGCCTCCCGCCCCGGCTGCGCCACCAGCTGGAGACCCGCCGGGCAGCCGTCGCCGCCGAAGCCCGCGGGCAGGCTGAGCGCGGGGTGACCGCTCAGGTTGAACCCCCAGGTGAGAGACGTGGAGTAGACGTCCCCGGGCCCCTCGTGACCGTGCGGGGCGGTGGGTGCCGTCGGGGTCAGCAGCAGCTCGGCATCGGCGAACAGCCCGGCCAGCCGCCGCCCGTTCTCCGCCCGGACCCGCTCGGCCCCGGCCAGGTCGGAACCGGGGGTGCGCAGGGCCAGCCAGGCCGGGCCGGGATCCGCCAGCCGCAACGGCACCCGCGGCCGCACCAGCCGTACGACCCCTGCCGCCACGAGCCGCTCCACCGCGGCCCGGGCGAGCGCGACGGGCTCCGGGTCGGGGTCGGCGAAGCCCAGGTCGGGGGACCAGACGGCCGGGACGGGGAGGGCCGCCCCGGCCGGTGCCCGCTCCCCGGACACCACCGTCCACCACAGCCCGGCGTCCGACGCCGAGCGGGCGAGCACCCCGGGAACCGCAAGTCCCGTACGGTCGCCGGACGGCAGCCGTCCGCTCGTCGTCTTCAGGCCGACCACCCCGCACCACGCCGCCGGGATGCGCACCGACCCGGCCCCGTCGCCGCCCGTCGCCAGCGGCACCAGCCCGGCCGCCACGGCCGCCGCGGCCCCGGCCGACGAGCCGCCCGGCGTACGGTCGGCCCGCCACGGATTGACGGTCCGGCCGTGGGCCCCGAGCCCCCACGTCTGCCAGGGCGTCCCCGGCCCGGGCACGGAGGTCGCCCCCACGGGCACGCAACCCGCCGCGAGCAGCGGACCCGCCGCGCGCAGCCCGTGCCGTCCCTTCACGGCGACCGGCACGCCGGCCAGCGGCAGGAAGACGTCCGGGCCCCGCCGGTCGAGCCGCGCGTCCACCTCCCGCGCCCGCCGCAACGCCTCGTCGCGCCACACCTCGGCGAACGCGCACAGCTGCGGATCGGTCCGCTCGATCCGCTCCAGGGCCGCCGCGACGACATCCGCCGCGCGCAGCTCCCGGGCCCGTACCCCCGCCGCGATCTCCCCGGCCGACAGGGGGACGGCCGTCGGCGGCAGGGCGGTCAGCGTGCGGCTCCCGTCAGCCGGGCCAGGGCCTCCGTCTCGCGCGGCGGACGCCCCAGGTCGCCGAGGCGCCAGGACGGCACCCACGGCACGCGGTACACGTCGATGACCGACTCCAGCGATCTGACCCGCTGGGCGAGCGGACGCGGCAGCCGGCCCGGGGCGTCCGCCACGAGGACGATCGCGTCCAGGTCGAGCCCCGGCGGAGCCTGGCCCCGCCGGAAGATCTCCACCGCCCCGGCGGCCGTGTCCAGCCCGGCCGCGTGCGTCCGCGCGACCAGCAGTACCGACGAGGGATCGCCGGGCCCGGGCCAGGACCGTCCGCTGTCATGGCCGCCGTAGATGGCGGCGAGCGTGGAGACGCCCGCGCCGCCGTGCAGGCCGACCCAGGAGAAACGCCGCGCCGCGGCATGGGCGTGCGCGGGCTCCGGCGGCCCCGGCTCCGGGGTGGTCACCGGGCCGCGCAGCCAGATCTCCGGCCCCTGTCGCATGCCTGTGTGCATGCCCCTCTCCTCCCTCGTACGGGCGGTCTTCACGCCCTCGGTAACGACCGTGCCGGGGCCGGCGTCCCTTGGGACGAGCCTGTGACACCGTGGTGACGTGAGAAACGGGGGCGAGCGGCCACACTCGACAGCAGGTGTACGACGCCCAGTGAGGGGACGATGTCGCGACTCAGCCGCGAGAAGAAGCGGGAACAGAAGCAGGCCGCACACGCGGCGACCCCGGCGGCGCCGATCGACGTCCATGTCCCCGGCCCCGGCACGGACGTGGGAGGGGGCACCGGCGGGGTGTCCGACGGCGCCTTGGTCGGTGGCGTCCCGGTCTTCGCGGCTCCCGGCGAGGAGATCCAGCGGGCCGTCCTGAACCGCCTCCACCACATCGCCCTCGCCACCGGGCGCCCCGTCCTCGCCACGATCCGTGACGAGCGCATCGGCTACGTCGTCCCGCTCCAGGTCGATCCGGACGGCTCCAGCCACTTCACGGCCGAGCCGGTCGCCACGGACCCGCCGGAGCGGCAGCACGCCCGAGGCGACGCCACCCGCACGCCACCGGTGCCGCAGCACGCCCGGAGCGAGGCCCCGGCCCCGCCCGAGCCGCAGCACCCGCGCAGCGACAGCGCCACGCACGTGCTGCGTCCCGCGCCGGAGTCCGGCCGCGGCGTGGCCCCGACGTTTCCGCTGCGGGCCGTGCCAGAACCGCAGCCGGCCGAGGGACCCGTACCGACGTTCGAGCTGCGCGCCGTGCCGGAGCAGGCCGAGCCCGCGCCGGAGGACGCGCCGCCGGTTTCGGGTGTGGCGATGCCGCCCGGCACCGTCGTGCCTGCGGCGGAGGACATGCCGCCGGTTTCGGGTGTGGCGATGCCGCCCGGCACCGTCGTGCCCGCGGCGGAGGACATGCCGCCGGTTTCGGGTGTGGCGATGCCGCCCGGCACCGTCGTGCCCGCGCCGGAGGACATGCCGCCGGTTTCGGGTGCGGCGATGCCGCCCGGCACCGTCGTGCCCGCGCCGGAGGACATGCCGCCGGTTTCGGGTGCGGCGATGCCGCCCGGCACCGTCGCCCCGCCCACCGGCGAGTTCGGCCCGCCCCCGCCCATGGACGCGAGGCCGCTCCCGGTTCCCGAGGCCCAGCCGGCTCCGCGACCCGCGCCGGTCCCCGAGGACGCCCTGATCGCCGCCGACCCCGACCCCAAGCCCACGCCCCCGCGCGGTTTCGACGCCGTCGCGGAGGCCGTGCTCGGGGACGAACCCCTCACCGCCCCGGGCGATCCCGCCGCCCCCGCGCTGCTCGCGGAGCCGATGGCGCGGATCAACGAGGCAGTGAAGGAGGGCAGGATCGAAGCGGCGTCCGGGCTGGCGGAGCAGACCGTCGTGCAGGCGTCCGCGACGCTCGGGCCGGAGCACCCCGAGGTGCTCCGGCTGGGTGAACTCACGGCGTACATCGCCTACTTGGCGGGCGACCCGCTCCGCGCCTTCCGGCTGTCGCTCGGCCTGGCCGCTGCCCGCCGCCGGGCCGGAGACCCGGAGGCCGCCTACGGCAACGTGGAGAGCGCGGCCACCGCCTGGCGCGCGGTGCGCGACCCGGCGCTCGGGCTGGAACTGGGACGCGACCTGATCGGTCTGTGGACGGAGCTCG
Organism: Streptomyces qaidamensis; assembly: GCF_001611795.1. Taxonomy (NCBI): domain Bacteria; kingdom Bacillati; phylum Actinomycetota; class Actinomycetes; order Kitasatosporales; family Streptomycetaceae; genus Streptomyces; species Streptomyces qaidamensis. The sequence continues at coordinate 5,373,462 of NZ_CP015098.1, forward strand.
CCGCCGAGGACGGCCCGGCCGCCGAGGAGGTCGAGCAGCTGGAGTCGGCCCGCGCCCGCATGGGCCGCCTCACCGAACGCGCCCGCAACCAGTAGGCGCCGCGCCGGGGGGCTAGTCCGACAGCTCCCACACCGCGTGCGCGAGGGCGTCGCTGTTGCGGTTCAGGGCGGTGTCGTTGATGTTGGCGGTGGTGTCGCAGGAGGAGTGGTAGCAGCGGTCGAAGGCCCGCCCGGCCGTACCGCCCCACTTGGCCGCCTGCGCCGCCGTCATCGTCCGGCTCGCCCCGGTGAACAGACCGCCCACCGGCACACCGGCGCTCTTGAAGGGCGCGTGGTCGGAGCGGCCGTCGCCCTCGGTCTCGATCTCGGTCGGGACGCCGATGCCGCCGAAGTAGTCCTTGAAGGTCTTCTCGATCGCCGGGTCGTCGTCGTAGACGAAGTAGCCGGGGTTCGGGGAGCCGATCATGTCGAAGTTCAGGTAGGCGCTGATCCGCGAACGGTCGCCGGTGGTCAGCCGGTTGACGTAGTAGCGGGAGCCGACCAGGCCGAGTTCCTCCGCGCCCCACCAGGCGAACCGCAGGTGCTTGGTGGGCTTGTACTGCGCCCGGGACACGGCGAGCGCGGCCTCCAGGACGGCGGCCGAGCCGGAGCCGTTGTCGTTGATGCCGGCCCCGGAGGAGACGCTGTCGAGGTGCGAGCCGGCCATCACGACCTGGTTCGCGTCGCCGCCCGGCCAGTCGGCGATCAGGTTGTAGCCGGTGCGGCCGGAGGCGGTGAACTGCTGGATCGTGGTGGTGTATCCGGCCGCGTCCAGCTTGGCCTTCACGTAGTCGAGCGAGGCCTTGTAGCCGGCCCGGCCGTGCGCCCGGTTGCCGCCGTTGGCGGTGGCTATGGACTGCAGCTGGGACAGGTGGGCCTTGACGTTCGCCACGGGTATGTCCGGCGCGGCGGCCGCTCTGGAGGGAGCGGAGGACGCGGCGTCGGCCACGGCACCGCCGGTCAGGAGCATGGCGGTTGCCATGCCGCCCGCGGCGACGGCACGCGCGGAAACGGAGAGCTTCATGTGGGGGCTCCGGATTCCGTGGGGAAGCCCGTGGGATGTCCACGGGCCGCCCACAGTGAATGGGGTGCCTGGATGGTGAAGCTGGTACTGACTCTCCGTCAAGATACTTATTTGGCCAGGGGGTTACGGAGTGAAGGACTCCGGAGCCCCCGTCACTGGACGCAGAACTCGTTCCCCTCCGGGTCCGCCATCACGACCCACTCGCCGCCCTGCTCCTTCACCCGTCGCAGCGCGCTCGCCCCGAGCCCCTCCAGCCGGGCGACCTCCTCCTCGCGCCGCCCCTCGCCCGGGTGCAGATCGAGGTGCAGCCGGTTCTTGACCGTCTTCGCCTCCGGCACCCGCTGGAACAGCAGCCGACGCCCCAGCCCGGTCCCGCTCTCCTCGTCGAAGGGGTCCTCGGGGTGCCGTACGGCGATCAGGTCCCGGAAGGCGCGGCGGCCGTGGAAGTCGACCGTGGCCTCCTGAGGCAGGGCGCCGAAGCCGAGCAGCTTCCCGATGAGGGCGCTGTTGTCCTCGGCTTCGTAGCGCAGGGCGGCGGCCCAGAAGTCGGCCTGGGCGTGTGGGTCGTTCGCGTCGATGACGAGTTTCCAGTGCACGGGAGCCGGTGATGCGGGTGTCTGCGTCATGTAACCACTTATACTGGTTAGGTGAGTGGACGCGCGAGGGAAACGCCGGATCGCACGCCTGGCCTGACACTGGTCTCGGGCGAGGGCAAGCCCTACCGCTTCGACCCCGGCGCCCTGTGCCTGGAGCTGACGACGACGGGCGGGCCCGGAGTCTTCGCCCGCTGGGAAGCGCTGCACGAACCGTCCGACCTGGTCACCTGGGCCGGGCTCAGCCGGCTGCCGGACGGGCTGGACCTCACCGTCTCCGCCGGGGAGCTGGAGCGGGCGCGCACCCTGCGCGACGCCGTGCTCCTCCTCGCGGCCGACCGCGCCCACGGCCGCCCCCTGCACGCCCCCCACCTGGACGTGGTCAACGCCGCCGCGGCCGCGCCGCCGCTGGTCTCCCGCATCGAGCCCGACGGCACCCGGTCCTGGGCCCCGGGCGCCACCGGCACCCACCTGCTCGCGACCGTCGCCCGCGACGCGATCGACCTGTTCACCGGGCCCTGTGCCGACCGGATCCGCGAGTGCGGCGCCCACAACTGCCATCTGCTGTTCGTCGACACCTCCCGGCCGGGCCGCCGCCGCTGGTGCGCGATGGAGCACTGCGGGAACCGCGAGAAGGTCCGGGCGCACCGCGCCCGCCACGCCCCTACGAAGTCGTAGCCGCCGCAGCCTCGGTCGCACGGGTGTCGTAGGCGGTCCGGGCCTGCGCGATCTCCTCCTGGTGCTCCTCCGTCCAGGTCACCAGGGACTGGATCGTGGTGTGCAGCGTCCTGCCGAGCGAGGTCAGTTCGTACTCGACGCGCGGCGGCACCACCGGGTGCACCGTCCGCTTCACCAGGCCGTCCCGCTCCAGCGAGCGCAGGGTCACCGTCAGCATCCGCTGGCTGACCCCGTCGATCTCCCGGCGCAGCTCCGTGAAGCGCAGCCGCCGGTTCTCCAGCAGCGCGATGACCAGCAGCGACCACTTGTCGGCGATCCGGTCGAGGATCTGCCGGACCTGGCAGTCCTCGCGGGTGTCCCACTGGAAGGGGTCGGCGTCACCGTGGTCCACGGTGCTCGCGCAGTTACTCGGTGACTTAGAAGTGCCTTCTTCCATGTCCATCGATGCTGCCGCAGGGTGGGGCGTGGTTACAAGAGGGAACCGACCCTCACTTGCGTAACCGCCCCTTACCGGAGGAGTGTTGACTCATGGGCACCCGTGCCTGGGCGCTACTGCTCGTTCTGTGCGGAACGATCTTCCTCGAAGGCGCCGACGTCGCGATGATGGCGGTGGCGATCCCGGCCGTCCGTGCCGATCTCGGACTGACCACCGGCACCGCGGCCTGGGTGATGAGCGCCTACGTGCTCGGCTACGCGGGGTTCACGCTGCTGGGCGGCCGGGCCGCCGACCTGCTCGGGCGGCGGCGGATGTTCCTGCTCTGGCTGACCGTCTTTCTTGCCTTCTCGGGGCTCGGCGGCTTCGCGACGGGCGGCTGGACGCTGATCGTCGCCCGGTTCGTCACGGGCGTCGCCGCCGCCTTCATGACCCCGGCAGCGCTCTCCCTGATCACCACCTCGTACGAGGAGGGCCCGCAGCGCAACAAGGCTCTGCTGGTCTTCGCCGGGACGGGCGCGGCCGGCTTCTCGCTGGGCCTGGTGATCGGCGGTCTGCTCACCGAGATCGGCTGGCGCTGGGTGTTCTTCGCACCCGTGCTGCTGGCCGCCGCCCTGCTCGTCGCCGCCGCACGCCTGATCCCCCGGCGCGACGCCCCTGCGAAGCGCCGGCGCACCTTCGACCTGCCCGGTGCGATCACCGCCGCCGCCGCCATGCTGCTGGCCGCCTACACCGTCGTACGTCTGGAGCACGGCCTGCACCAGTGGCCGGTCACCCTGGCCTCGGGCCTCGCGGCCGTGCTGGTGGCCGCCGCCTTCGTCGCGGTCGAGCGCCGCTGCCCCGACCCGCTCGTCCGGCTCGGCCTGCTGCGCAAGGGTCCGGTCGTGCGCGCCGACCTGGGGGCGCTGCTCTTCCTCGGCGCCTTCTTCGGCTTCCAGTTCGTCGTCACGCTCTACCTGCAGGAACTGCGCGGCTGGTCGTCCCTCCAGACCGCGCTGGCCCTGGTCGTCATGGGCATCGACGCCGTCCTCGCGCCGACGCTCACGCCCAGACTGGTCACCCGCTTCGGCAACGCCCGGGTGATCGCCGGAGGCTTCCTGCTGGCCGTGGCCTCCTACGCGTTGTTCCTGCCGGTCGGCATGGACTGGTCCTACGCCATGATGTTCCCGACCCTGCTCCTGAGCGGTCTCGCGTTCGCCCTGGCCTACGGGCCGCTGACCATCGCCGCGACGGACGGCGTGGCCGAGTCGGAGCAGGGCCTGGCCGGCGGGCTGCTGACCACGGCCACCCAGTTCGGCTCCGCGATCGGCATCTCGGCGGTGACGGCGGTCTACGGCCTGGCGTCCACCGGGTCCGGACCGGAGGCCACGCTCTCGGCGTTCCGCGCGGCACTGACCGTGCCGGTCGTCCTGGTCGTGCTGGGCACGCTGATCTCGTTGGTGAGCGTGCGGGAGGCCCGGCGGGCGGTGCGCAACGCGTCCCAGGTGAGCAGCGTCAACGCCAGCCACACCAGCGCGAATCCGGCCCAGCGCTCCGGCGGCATCTCCTCGTGGAAGTAGAGGACGCCGAGCAGGAACTGGAAGACCGGCGTCAGGTACTGCAGCAGGCCGATGGTGGACAGGGGCACGCGGATGGCGGCGGCGCCGAAGCAGACCAGGGGGAGCGCGGTGACGATGCCGGCCGAGGCGAGCAGCGCCGCGTGCCCCGCGCCCTCGGCCGCGAAGGTGGAGCCGCCCCGCGCGGAGAGCCACACCAGGAAGCCGAGCGCGGGCAGGAACTGGATCGCCGTCTCCGCGGCCAGCGACTCGATGCCGCCGAGGCCCACCTTCTTCTTCACCAGCCCGTACGTGGCGAAGGAGAACGCCAGGCAGAGCGAGATCCACGGCGGCTGCCCGTAGCCGATGGTCAGCACGACCACCGCGACGCCGCCGGTCCCGACCGCCGCCCACTGCACCGGCCGCAGCCGCTCCTTCAGCAGCAGCACGCCCATCGCGATGGTGACCAGCGGGTTGATGAAGTACCCGAGCGAGGCCTCGACGACGTGCCCGGAGTTCACGGACCAGATGTACAGGCCCCAGTTGACGGTGATGACCGCCGCGGCGACCGTGATCAGCGCCAGCTTGCGCGGCTGCCGCAGCAGCTCACCGGCCCAGGCCCAGCGGCGCAGCACGAGCAGGGCGGCGCCCACGAAGACCAGCGACCACACCATCCGGTGGGCCAGGATCTCCATCGCGCCGGCCGGCTTCAGCAGGGGCCAGAACAGGGGGACCAGCCCCCACATCCCGTAGGCCGCGAAGCCGTTCAGCAGTCCTATGTGCCGCTCACCCCTCGGCTTGCCGGTCACGTGCCCCTCCTTCGCGCCTGGCGTGCGTCCGCGTTCACGACGGTAACGCCGGGCGCCCCCGGCTGTCATGCCCGTATCGGCATACGGTCATGACAGTCCGGGGTGGCGCGGTGAAGCGGGGGTCAGCCCTTGAGGGCCGCTGCGATGGCGTCGGCGAGCGGGGTGGTCGGGCGGCCGGCCAGGCGGGACAGGTCGCCGGTGGAGACGACCAGTTCGCCCTTCTCGATGGAGGCGTCGACGCCCGCGAGTATCTGCGCGAGCGGCTCGGGCAGACCCGCGCCGGTCAGGATGCCGGCGAGCGCTTCGGGGGAGACGGCGTTGTAGGTGATGTCCTTGCCGGTCTGCCGGCTCAGTTCGGCCGCGTACTCGGCGAAGCTCCAGGGGGTGTCGCCGCCCAGCTCGTACGTCTTGTTCTCGTGCCCCTCGCCGGTCAGCACGGCGACGGCGGCAGCGGCGTAGTCGGCACGCGAGGCGGAGGAGACCTTGCCCTCACCCGCGGCGGCGACGACCGCGTTGTGCTCCAGCACCGGGGCGAGGTTCTCGGTGTAGTTCTCGTGGTACCAGCCGTTGCGCAGCAGTGCGTAGGGCACGCCGGAGCCCAGCAGGATCTCCTCGGTGCCGCGGTGGTCGTCGGCCAGCGCGGCGGTCAGGGAGCCGGGGGCGCTGGTGTAGGCGAGCAGGGCGACACCGGCCGCCGCGGCGGCGTCGATGACGACCTTGTGCTGGTGCACGCGGCCCTTGTCGAACTCGTTGCCGGAGACGAGGAGCACCTTGTCACCGGCGGAGAACAGGCCGTCGAAGGAGGCGGGGGTGTTGTAGTCGGCGAGGGCGATCTTCACACCGCGGTCCGCGAAGTCGGCGGCCTTCTCCGCATTGCGCACGACCGCGGTGATCTGCTCGGCGGGGACCTTCTCCAGCAGCTGCTCCACGACGTGGCGGCCGAGGTGTCCGGTGGCTCCGGTGACGACGATGCTCATGGTGAGGACTCTCCTTGTGGGGTGCGTTGGCACTAACCCTAGGAGATGCGCTAACTCTTGGAAAGTACCCACTTTGAAGTAAGGTACTGGCATGGCGGTAAGTGATAACGAAGCCCTGTGCCCGTACCGGCTGGTCCTGGAGCACGTGACCAGCCGCTGGGGCGTGCTCGTCCTGATCGAGCTCCTGGACCGCCCGTACCGGTTCAGCGAGCTGCGCCGGGCGATCGGCGCCTACGGCGGCCGGGGCGTCAGCGAGAAGATGCTCACGCAGACCCTCCAGACCCTGGAGCGGGACGGACTCGTCCACCGCGATGCCAAACCCGTCATCCCGCCGCGCGTCGACTACTCCCTCACCGGCCTGGGCCGCGAGGCCGCCGAGCAGGTGCGGGCCCTGTCGCAGTGGACGCACGACCGCATGGACGACGTGGAGAAGGCCCGGCGGACATACGACGAGACCCGGGCCGCTTCCTAGCGTCCCGGGCCCCGTCGGGTGGCCGGCAAGGTCAGCCCACGACCGTCCAGGTGTCGCCGCCCGTCAGCAGCGCGCCCAGGTCGCCCTTGCCGTGCTGCTCGATCGCGGTGTCCAGCTGGTCGGCCATCTGCGTGTCGTAGACGGGCCGCTCGACGGAGCGCAGGACCCCGATCGGCGTGTGGTGCAGCGTGTCCGGGTCGGCGAGGCGCGACAGCGCGAACGCCGTGGTCGGGGACGGGGAGTGCGCGTCGTGGACGAGCACCTGGTCCTCGTTGTCCGGCGTCACCGCGACCACCTTCAGGTCACCGGTCAGCGGGTCCCGCACGACGCCCTTGGCCTGGTCCGCGCCGAAGCGGATCGGCTTGCCGTGCTCCAGGCGGATCACGGCGTCCTCGGCCTGCTGCTTGTCCTTGAGGGCGTCGAAGGCGCCGTCGTTGAAGATGTTGCAGTTCTGGTAGATCTCGATCAGCGCCGTGCCCTGGTGCGCGGAGGCCTGGCGCAGCACCTCGGTGAGGTGCTTGCGGTCGGAGTCGACCGTGCGCGCCACGAACGACGCCTCCGCGCCGATCGCCAGAGACACCGGGTTGAACGGCGCGTCCAGCGAGCCCATCGGCGTCGACTTCGTGATCTTCCCGACCTCGGAGGTCGGCGAGTACTGGCCCTTGGTCAGACCGTAGATCCGGTTGTTGAACAGCAGGATCTTGAGGTTGACGTTGCGCCGCAGCGCGTGGATCAGGTGGTTGCCGCCGATGGACAGCGCGTCGCCGTCACCGGTGACGACCCACACCGACAGATCCCGGCGGGAGCTGGCGAGCCCCGTGGCGATGGCGGGGGCGCGGCCGTGGATGGAGTGCATCCCGTACGTGTTCATGTAGTACGGGAAGCGGGAGGAGCAGCCGATGCCCGAGACGAAGACGATGTTCTCCTTCGCCAGCCCCAGTTCGGGCATGAAACCCTGCACCGCGGCGAGGATGGCGTAGTCGCCGCAGCCGGGGCACCAGCGCACTTCCTGATCGGACTTGAAGTCCTTCATCGACTGCCTGCCCTCGGCCTTGGGGACGAGGGAGAGCGACTCGACGGTGCCCGTGCCGTGCGTGGACGTCTCAGCCATCGATGGCCTCCTTCAGAGCCGCGGCGAGCTGCTCCGCCTTGAACGGCATGCCGTTGACCTGGGTGTACGAGTGGGCGTCGACCAGGTACTTCGCCCGGATGAGCGTGGCGAGCTGCCCGAGGTTCATCTCGGGGATCACCACCTTGTCGTAACGCTCCAGAACGGAACCCAGATTCCGCGGGAAGGGGTTGAGGTGGCGCAGATGGGCCTGCGCGACGGACTCCCCGGCCCTGCGCAGCCGCCGTACCGCCGCCGTGATCGGCCCGTACGTCGAGCCCCATCCCAGGACCAGCGTTTTGGCCTCGTCGGGGCCGCCCCTGCTCGAACCAAGTTGAGAGCTCGGGGAAGGGTCGTCGACCTCGACGTCCGGGACGTCGATGCCGTCGATCTTCGCCTGCCGGGTGCGCACCATGAAGTCGTGGTTGGCCGGGTCGTAGGAGATGTTGCCCGAGCCGTCCTGCTTCTCGATGCCGCCGATCCGGTGCTCCAGGCCCGGCGTGCCCGGGATCGCCCACGGGCGAGCCAGCGTCTGCGGGTCCCGCTTGTACGGCCAGAACACCTCGGAGCCGTCGTCCAGCGTGTGGTTCGGCCCCTGCGCGAACTGCACCCGCAGGTCCGGCAGCTCCTCGATGTCCGGGATCCGCCACGGCTCGGAGCCGTTGGCCAGGTAGCCGTCGGACAGCAGGAACACCGGCGTGCGGTACGTCAGCGCGATCCGCGCCGCCTCCAGCGCGGCGTCGAAGCAGTCCGCCGGGGTGCGCGGCGCGACCACCGGCACCGGCGCCTCTCCGTTGCGCCCGTACATCGCCTGCAGCAGGTCCGCCTGCTCGGTCTTGGTGGGCAGACCCGTCGAAGGGCCACCGCGCTGGATGTCCACGACCAGCAGCGGCAGCTCCAGCGAGACCGCGAGACCGATCGTCTCCGACTTCAGCGCCACACCCGGGCCGCTCGTCGTGGTCACGGCCAGCGAACCACCGAAGGCCGCGCCCAGCGCGGCCCCGATCCCTGCGATCTCGTCCTCCGCCTGGAAGGTCCGCACGCCGAAGTTCTTGTGTTTGCTCAGCTCGTGCAGGATGTCCGACGCCGGAGTGATCGGGTACGACCCCAGATACAGCGGCAGATCCGCCTGCCGGCTCGCCGCGACCAGCCCGTACGACAGGGCCAGGTTGCCCGAGATGTTGCGGTAGACACCCGGCGGGAACGCCGCGGCCGCCGGGGCGACCTCGTAGGAGACGGCGAAGTCCTCCGTCGTCTCGCCGAAGTTCCAGCCGGCCCGGAACGCCGCGATGTTGGCCGCCGCGATGTCGGGCTTCTTCGCGAACTTCGACTTCAGGAACTTCTCCGTGCCCTCGGTGGGCCGGTGGTACATCCAGCTCAGCAGGCCCAGCGCGAACATGTTCTTGCTGCGCTCGGCCTCCTTGCGGCTGAGGTCGAACTCCTTCAGCGCCTCGACCGTGAGCGTGGTCAGCGGCACGGGGTGCACCTGGTAGCCGTCCAGCGACCCGTCCTCCAGCGGGGACGTCCCGTAGCCGACCTTCTGCATCGCCCGCTTGGTGAACTCGTCCGTGTTGACGATCACCTCGGCGCCGCGCGGCAGATCGCCGATGTTCGCCTTCAGCGCCGCCGGGTTCATCGCCACCAGCACGTTCGGCGCGTCACCGGGCGTGAGGATGTCGTGGTCGGCGAAGTGCAACTGGAAGGACGACACACCCGGCAGGGTCCCGGCGGGCGCCCTGATCTCGGCCGGGAAGTTCGGCAGCGTCGACAGGTCGTTGCCGAACGACGCGGTCTCCGAGGTGAAACGGTCACCGGTGAGCTGCATACCGTCACCCGAGTCCCCCGCGAACCTGATGATCACCCGGTCGAGGCGACGGACATCCTTCGCGCCCGCCGCTTTGCGCTGCTCTCCTACGACTGCTCCGTCGGCCTGCTCCGCTGGGCTACTGACCTGGCTGGTCACTGAACTGGACCTCCCTCGAGGACGCTGTCCGGGACAGGCCTTCCCGCAGGCCCTCCCAGGATCAACCCTACGACCGCAGGGGTCGCCTTCTTCGTGTCATTCGCATCTTGGACACGACTTTGGGATGATCATGCGTCCGGCTATGTCCTGGTCTCCCGCGTCAGCGGGTGAAACATCACGACTTGAGATGTGTGAGCACGGCCAGCACCCTGCGATGGTCCCCCTCGCTCGGGGACAGCCCCAGCTTCAGGAAGATGTTGCTGACGTGCTTCTCGACCGCCCCGTCGCTGACCACGAGCTGCCGCGCGATCGCCGAGTTCGTCCGCCCCTCGGCCATCAGACCCAGCACCTCACGCTCCCGCGGGGTGAGCCCCGCCAGCACGTCCTGCTTACGGCTGCGGCCCAGCAGCTGCGCGACCACCTCCGGGTCGAGCGCCGTACCGCCCTCCGCCACCCGCACCACCGCGTCCACGAACTCCCGCACCTCGGCCACCCGGTCCTTCAGCAGGTAGCCCACACCCCGGCTGGAACCGGCGAGCAGCTCCGTGGCGTAGCGCTCCTCCACGTACTGCGACAGCACCAGCACCCCGAGCCCCGGGTGCGCCTTGCGCAGCTGCACCGCCGCCCGCACTCCCTCGTCGGTGTGCGTCGGCGGCATCCGCACGTCCGCCACGACCACGTCCGGCAGCTCGCCCTGCGCGTCCAGCTCCGTGATCGTCTTGATCAGCGCCTCACCGTCACCGACACCGGCGACGACGTCGTGCCCGCGGTCTGTCAGCAGCCGGGTCAGGCCCTCCCTGAGCAGCACTGAATCCTCGGCGATGACCACCCGCACCCTGTCCTCCACGATGTCCGGCCCCCCAGAGCCCGATGCCGCCCGTCCGCAGCCCACATCGGCTCCGCGCCCACCCGTGCGACGGGTCCAGCATTTCAGGGCCGGGGGGTGAATGGGGCCGGGAGCGGCTTCTTGGCTGGCCGATCGGGTGGTGAGGGAAAGATGGGGGGCCAGGGGCGACGGCCCCCGGCCCTTTCACGGCTCGCAGGAGCCGGGCCCCGCGGACGTCACCGCACGTGCTCCCCCCGCCACGGCAACTCCGCGGTCACCCGGGTCGGCCCGCCCGCCGGCGAGTCCACCACCAGGATCCCGTCCACCGCGTCGAGCCGGTCCGCCAGCCCCGCGAGACCCGACCCCTCGGAGACGTCGGCCCCGCCCACACCGTTGTCCACGACCTGCAGCATCAGCCGGTTCTCCGTCCGCCACACCTCGACGCCCGCCCAGGTGGCCCGCGCGTGCTTGCTGACGTTCTGCAGCAGCTCCGACACCGTGAAGTACGCGATCCCCTCGATGGCCGGCGCCGGCCGCTCCGCCAGGTCGACCTCGACCCGCACCGGCACCGTGCACCGCGACGCCACCGCCGACAGCGCCGCGTCCAGCCCGCGGTCCGTCAGCACCGCCGGATGGATCCCCCGGGCCAGGTCGCGCAGCTCCTGCAGCGCCGTCTTCACCTCGCCGTGCGCCTCGTCCACCATCCGCGCGGCCGCCTGCGGATCCTCCTGCAGCTTCTCCTTCGCCAGCCCCAGGTCCATCGCCAGCGCCACCAGCCGGGCCTGCGCCCCGTCGTGCAGGTCCCGCTCGATGCGCCGCAGGTCGGCCGCGGCCGTGTCCACCACGACCCCCCGGTCCGACTCCAGCTCCACCACCCGCGACGCCAGCCGCGACGGCCCGAGCAGCCCGTGCACCAGCAGCCGGTCCACCATCGTCAGCGCCCGCACGATCCACGGCGAGGCGATCGTGAACAGCAGCCCCACCAGCGCGGTCACCGTGATCTCGAAGGGGTTGTCGAGGTAGATCCGGTGCGTCTCGTCGCCGTACAGCTGGAGCCCCTCCTGACCGGCGTACACCGGGAACACCCAGAACCACAGCGGGTACGTCAGCAGCGCCCAGCCCAGCACCCACACGTTCACCGCGACGACGAACGAGAACACCGCCCAGGGCAGGTGCAGCACCGCGTACAGCACGGCCCGCCACGAGGCACCGCTCCTGAGGACGGCCCCCATCCACGCCATCGCGCCCGGCTTCGTCATTCGCAGCGGCTCCGGCTCGGCCACCTCCAGGCCCAGCAGCCCGCGCGCCCGCATCCGCTCCAGCGCCCCGAAACCGCGGCACCCGGCGAGCCCCGCCGCCAGCACCGGTATGCCGAGGAACGTGACCAGCAGCCCCGCCCCCAGCGACACCATCGTGACCGCGTAGGTGAACAGCAGGATGCTCATCGGCAGGCTGAGCAGCACGTGGGTGAGCTCCAGCCAGGTGCGCAGCTCGACCGGCGCCCGCAGCGCGGCGGGCAGCCGGTACCGCCGTTCGGTGCTCCCCGGGAGCCCGGGCCCGCTGTCGAGCCCGTACCCCTGTCCGTACTCCGTGGCCATCGGCGCCGTCCTTCTCCTCGTCCCGCGGCTGTGCTCTCGTACCTCCACCCTGCTCCGCCGCAGGTCGGCGGACCATGGAGTCCGTCGGTGTCTTGGACGGGGGGTTTTCCCTACCGTTCCTCAGGCGCAGCACCTTCTCGTCGCCGGTGGTCAGGCCCTTGAGGCGGTCCCGGATCGCGACCGCCGCAGGGCCGGGCACCACGAACGGCGCCGCCACCTCACGCGACCCGCCCACCCCTGCCACCCCACCACCGGCATCGAAGACCCTTTCGCCCCGCCCGACGAGCTCCCCGCGCAAAGGTCATGCATTCGACGGGCGAACTACTGTTCAAGTCGACCGGAAGTCCGTCCACACACCCCGACGGCCAGGCACCGAAGCTCACTCACCCTCACGAAAGCGCACTCGTGCACGGTCAAGTGGCAGCAGGTCCGAACCCCCGCGCCCCGGACCGGTCACGCCACGGCAGTTCCGCCGTGACCGTCGTCGGGCCGCCCACGGGTGACTCCAGCACGAACAGCCCGTCGACGGCGTCCAGCCGCTCCGCCAGGCCCTTCATCCCCGTACCGCCGTCGAGGCTCGCGCCCCCGCCCCCGTCGTCCCACACCTGGATGAGCAGCCGGGTCTTCGTCCGCCACACGTCCACCGAGGCCGACTTCGCCCCGCTGTGCTTGCTGACGTTCTGCAGCAGCTCCGAGACGGTGAAGTAGGCGATGCCCTCGATGGCCGCGGCCGGCCGCTCCGGCAGATCGACCGTCACCTTCACCGGGACCGTGCAGCGCGAGGCGACCGAGGACAGGGCCGCGTCCAGGCCACGGTCGGTCAGGACCGCCGGATGGATGCCGCGTGCCAGATCCCGCAGCTCCTGGAGCGCCAGCTTCACCTCGCCGTGCGCCTCCTCGACCATCGCCGCCGCCGCGTCCGGATCCTCCAGCACCTTCTCCTTGGCCAGGCCCAGCCCCATGGCCAGCGCCACCAGCCGGGCCTGCGCCCCGTCGTGCAGATCCCGCTCGATGCGCCGCAGGTCGGCCGCGGCCGTGTCGACCACGACCCCCCGGTCCGACTCCAGCTCGGCGATCCGCCGCTCCAGCTCGTCGGAGGGCGACAACAGCGCCCGCACCATGGCCCGGTCGGCGTTGGTCAGCCCCCGCGCGATGAACGGCAGCACCGGCCACAGCACGAACAGCGAGACCAGCGTGACGGTGAAGGTGAGCACGCCCCACGGCAGCCGGATGAACTCGTACAGCACCGTGCGCCAGCCCACCGGGTCCTTCAGCTGCATCCACAACCGCTGGAAGAAGCCGCCCCCGCCGCGCAGCCGCAGCCGGCTCGGCTCCTCGATCCGCACCCCGAGCAGCGCCCTGGCCCGCGCCCGCTCCATCCTGCCCAACTGCCGCGCACCCACGAGTCCGGCCGCGAGCAGCGGGAACCCGACGACCGTGACGGTCAGCCCGAAACCGATGGACATCATCGTCACGACATAGGTGAAGCCGAGCAGCGCGACCGGCAGGTTGGCCAGCAGGTGCGCGATCTCTTTCCAGGTGTGCCGGTCATAGGCGAGCCGGGCGGGCGGCGGACGGTCGTCCGGCCGGGCGGCCCCCCGGGCCGCCGTCGTGCCCGGGGACGGGATGCGTTGGGTCATATGCGTTAGCGTGCCCGGCGGCGGGCGGCGGCGCCATGAGGTGGGCCGCCAGGATCAACTGAGGAAAACCCCACCCTCGCGTGCCGGGCCCGTGACGGGCTGCTTACCCTGCCTTTATCAGGGCCTAGACTCCCGTGCGTACAGATCGTCGAACGGCGGCGTCCGAGTGGGCCCGCAGCATCGTCGCAAGGATCCAGGTCCGAATTCTGAGGGAGCGAGGGACGGACGTGCCGGAACCGACCGTCGTCACCACGACCGTCGTCGCGGCGGACTACTTCCAGTCCTATTCGGTCGTCGGCCTGCTCGCCGTCGTCGGCGTACTGTTCGTCGCCGTCGCGTTCGGGGCCGGCCGCCTGCTGCGGCCCGTGGTCCCCACCCCGGAGAAGCTCCTGACGTACGAGTGCGGCGTCGACCCCGTCGGCGAGGGCTGGGCCCACACCCAGGTCCGCTACTACGTGTACGCCTTCCTCTACGTGATCTTCGCCGTCGACTCGATCTTCCTGTTCCCCTGGGCGACCGTCTTCGCCGCCCCCGGCTACGGCGCGACGACCCTGGTCGAGATGTTCATCTTCCTCGGCTTCCTGGCCGTCGGCCTGCTCTACGCATACAAGAAGGGCGTCCTGACATGGACGTGAACCCCTCGGCGCCCGAGCCCGTCCTGCTGCCCGAGCCCAAGCGGCTGGGCGCCCTGGCCCGCCTCGCGCCCGAGCCGATGAAGGTCGTCCTCAACTGGGGCCGCCGCTACTCGCTCTGGGTCTTCAACTTCGGCCTCGCCTGCTGCGCGATCGAGTTCATCGCCGCGTCGATGGCCCGCCACGACTTCATCCGCCTCGGCGTCATCCCGTTCGCCCCGGGCCCCCGCCAGGCCGACCTGATGGTGGTCTCCGGCACCGTCACGGACAAGATGGCCCCGGCCGTCAAGCGCCTCTACGAACAGATGCCGGAGCCGAAGTACGTCATCTCCTTCGGCGCGTGCAGCAACTGCGGCGGCCCCTACTGGGACTCGTACTCCGTCACCAAGGGCGTCGACCAGATCATTCCGGTGGACGTGTACGTGCCGGGTTGCCCGCCCCGCCCCGAGGCACTGCTCCAGGGCATCCTCAAGCTCCAGGAGAAGATCGCCCGCGAGTCGCTGGGGGAGCGGTACGGCAGCGGCGCCGGCCGTCCTTCTGCGTCGGCACTGCAGAGCGGACTGGTGCAGCCGCCGGCGCCCGCTCCCGGCCCCGCCCCGGGCTCGGACCCGACGCCGGGGGAGGGACGATGACCGCCGTCGGCTGGCTGCCCTCGGACGCCGAGGAGCTCTTCGGCCCGGACGCCACGGCCGAGGAGTCCTACGAGGTCCTGACCGTCGAGGTACCCCCGGCCGCCTGGATCACCGCCCTGGAGACCGCCCGCGACCGGCTCGGCTGCACCTACTTCGACTGGCTGAGCGCGGTCGACGAACCGGGCACGGGCTTCCACGTCATGGCCCACGTCGCGGCCCTGTCCCCGCTGCGATGCCTCCTCCTGCGTACGACGGTCCCTCACGAGGCTCCCGCCCTGCCCTGCGCCGTCGGCGTCTACGCGGGTGCCGCCTGGCACGAGCGCGAGACGTACGAAATGTTCGGCATCACCTTCGAAGGCCACCCGGCGCTGGACCACCTGCTCCTGCCGGAGAACTTCGAAGGCCACCCCCTGCGCAAGGACTTCGTCCTGGCCGCCCGCGTCGCCAAGGCCTGGCCCGGCGCGAAGGAACCGGGCGAGTCGGAACACGGCGGCCCAAAGCGCCGCCAGATGCTCCCGCCCGGCGTCCCCGACCCCAACGAATGGGGCCCCCTCAAGGGCCAGCTCCCGCCCGCCCCCACCCGAGGCGCGGGCCGCGCAGGAGGCGACCGCCCCACCCGAGGCGCAGCCCGCCCCGCAGGGGAACGCCCGGTACGGCGCGCGCGCTCGGTGTCGGAGGGCTCCGCCAGTCAGTCGGCGGCTGGTGAGGGGACGCCGGCCGGCGGCGCGGAGACGCCGACCGGCAGCGCGGGGGCTTCGGCTGGTGGTGCGGGGGCTTCGGCCGGTCCGCGTCGGGTGCGTTCTGCCGCTGAGGGTTCGGTGAGCCAGTCCACGCCAGGTGAGTCGGCGGCTCCGGCTCCGGCGGGCCCGCGGCGCAACCGCTCGGCGTCGCAGGGGTCGGCGAGTCAGCAACCCGGTGGCCCGGCATCGCCGGAGCCCGGCTCCGCGTCCCCCGCGACCGGCCCCGAGTCCGCGAGGCCCGGTTCCGAGTCCGCGAGGCCCGGTTCCGCGTCCCCGGCCTCCGATGCCCCCTGGCACCACGCCCGCCCGGCCTTCGACGAACCGGCCCCCGAAACGGCACCGGAGGCAACGAAGTCACCGGCCCCGGGGCCGTCGGAGGGGTCGCCGACCTCGCCGGCCTCCGAGCCCGCGGGGGCACCGGAGTCCTCGGAGACACCCGAGAGCCCGGACACACCGGAGTTCTCGAGCCGACCCGAGAGCCCGGATGCCACGCACGCCGCGGATGCCGCGGATGCCGCGGATGCCGCGGACGCCACGGATGCCGCGGACGCCGCGGATGTACAGGACTCGGTGACGGAGCCGCAGCCCACGGATGACGACGTCAAGCCCGCCGGCAGCCCGAACAAGCCCGACAATCCCGAGGACCCCGCAGGAGGCCCGCAGTGAACGACGTGCTCGACGTCGCCCTGCGACTCCTGATCGTCTTCGTCGTCTTCCTCACCTTCCCCCTGGTCATCGGCCAGACCGAACACAAGGTGATGGCTCACATGCAGGGCCGCCTCGGCCCCATGTACGCCGGCGGCTTCCACGGCTGGGCCCAGCTGATCGCCGACGGCGTGAAGTTCGCGCAGAAGGAGGACATCGTCCCCGCGGGCGCCGACCGCCGGATCTTCCAACTGGCCCCCGCCGTCGCCCTCCTGCCCTACCTCCTCGTCCTGCTCGCCATCCCCATCGGCCCCGGCGAGGGAGCCGTCGGCCAGGTCATCGACGCGGGTGTCTTCTTCGTCCTGGCCGTCATGGGCGTCGGCGTCCTCGGCTCGCTCATGGCCGGCTGGGCGTCGGCGAACAAGTTCTCCCTGCTCGGAGGCTTGCGTACCGCCGCCCAGCTCCTCGCCTACGAACTCCCGATGCTGCTGACGGCGGCCTCCGTGGCGATGGCGGCCGGGACCGTCTCCCTCCCCGGCATCCTCGACGCCTTCGAGTGGTGGTGGCTGCCCTGGCAGATCGTCGGCGCGATCGTCTTCTTCGTGGCCGGCCTCGCCGAACTCCAGCGCCCGCCCTTCGACATGCCGGTCGCCGACTCGGAGATCATCTTCGGTGCCTACACCGAGTACACCGGCCTCCGTTTCGCTCTCTTCCTCCTCGCCGAGTACGCCGGAATCGTCGTCCTGTGCGGGCTGACCACCGTCCTCTTCCTGGGCGGCTGGCACGGCCCCTGGGGCGCCGACGGCCTCGGCTGGGTCTGGACCCTGTTGAAGACCGCGGTCCTCGCCTTCCTCGTGATCTGGCTGCGCGTCACCTATCCCCGTCTGCGCGAGGACCAGCTCCAGAAGCTCTCCTGGACCCTCCTCGTCCCCCTCTCTCTCGCCCAGATCGCCCTCACCGGCGTCGTCAAGGTGGTGATCCGGTAACCATGGCTGAGTCGCTCCCGCCCAACCGGCCCCGCATCCCCGGCTCTGGGCTCGTCAAAGGCCTGGCCGTCACCCTGCGCACGATGACGAAGAAGTCCGTCACCGCGCAGTACCCGGACGCCCAGCCCGACCTCCCGCCCCGCACCCGGGGTGTGATCGGCCTGTTCGAGGAGAACTGCACGGTCTGCATGCTGTGCGCCCGCGAGTGTCCCGACTGGTGCATCTACATCGACTCCCACAAGGAGACGGTCCCGGCGGCGACCCCGGGTGGCCGCGAACGCAGCCGCAACGTCCTCGACCGCTTCGCCATCGACTTCTCCCTGTGCATGTACTGCGGTATCTGCATCGAGGTCTGTCCTTTCGACGCGCTGTTCTGGTCCCCCGAGTTCGAGTACGCCGAGACCGACATCCGCGAGCTCACGCACGAGCGGGACAAGCTCCGCGAGTGGATGTGGACCGTCCCGGCCCCGCCCGCCCTCGACCCCGGCGCGGAGGAACCGAAGGAACTGGCCACCGCCCGCAAGACCGCCGACAAGCTGGCGGCCCAGCAGGCCCCTCCGGTCACCGAACCGCACGCCGACGAGCAGGCCCGCGCTGCCGAACAGCCCACCCGCCCCCAGGGCGACTCCAAGCAGCAGACGGACCAGCCGAAGCCGGACCAGCCGAAGCCGGGGCAGGAGGGCTCGGAATGACCCTCGCCGCAAGCGCCGCTCTCCTCGCGACGGGCCCGACCACCGGTGCCGCCGCCGGAACCCACGGCTTCCTCTCCCCGACCGGCGTCGAGATCGCCTTCCTCCTCGTCGGCCTGGTCACCTTCGGCGCCGCGCTCGTCACCGTCACCACCCGGCAGCTGGTGCACGCCGCCCTGTGGCTGGTGGTCACCCTCGGCGGCCTCGCCGTCGAGTACCTCCTGCTCACCGCCGAGTTCATCGCCTGGGTGCAGGTCCTCATCTACGTCGGTTCCGTCGTCGTCCTCCTCCTGTTCGGACTGATGCTCACCAGGGCCCCCATCGGCCGCTCCCCGGACGCCGACTCGGGCAACCGCTGGGCCGCCCTCACCGTGGCCGTCGCCGCCGCAGCCGCACTGGTCTGGGTCGTCGTGGACGCGTTCCGCACGACCTGGATCGACCTGGACGGCCCCGCCGCCGGCTCCACCGAGGCCACCGGCGCGAGCCTCTTCCAGAACTGGGTCCTCCCCTTCGAGGCCCTCTCCGTCCTCCTCCTCGCCGCCCTGGTCGGCGCGATCGTCCTGTCCCGCAAGGCGAAGGCCGACGCCGCCGACCCGGCCGGCCAGGACACCGGGCGCGACACGGAAGGGGCCCGCTGATGCACCTCGCCTATCCCGCCGTGCTCTCCGCCCTCCTCTTCTGCACGGGCCTGTACGGCGTCCTCGCCCGCCGCAACGCGATCCTGGTCCTGATGTCGGTCGAGCTGATGCTCAACGCCGTCAACCTCAACCTGGTCGCCTTCGACGTCTGGCTCAGCAGGACCGCCGAGGAGACCCTGCACTCCGGCCAGGCCCTGACCCTGTTCACCATCGCCATCGCCGCCGCCGAGATCGGCATCGGCCTGGCGATCGTCCTCGCCGTCCACCGCAACCGCGGCACCGCGGACATCGACAGGCTCCGGGACACCTCCGAACGGCACGACCCCGACGGCACCGGCCACGACGCCCGCACGGCCGAGCCGTCCGACGAGGCCCAGAAGGCTGAGGCCACCGCGTGACCACGACCACCCTCGCCGTCCTCGTCCCCCTCCTTCCGTTCCTCGGCGCCGTCGCTGGGCTGCTCCTGGGCCGCACGGCCCCCGGCTTCGTCCGCCCGCTCGCCGTCCTGCCGACGCTCACCTCCCTCGCACTCGCAGCGCTCGTCGCCGTACGCCAGGGCGGCGACGCGGCCGTCGACTCGGCCACGGAACTCACCCCCACCGGCTCGGTCCCGATCGAGCTCGCCCTGCACATCGACGGCTTCGCCGCCCTCGTCGCCGTCCTGGTCGGCCTGGTCGCCTCCTGCGTGCAGATCTATTCGACGGGCTACCTGCGCGACGACCGGCGCTACCCCTCCTACGCCGCTCTCGTCTCGCTGTTCACCTCCGCGATGTTCCTCGTCGTCTACTCCGGCGACCTGATCGTGCTGCTGGTCGGCTGGGAGGTCATGGGCATCTGCTCCTACTTCCTGGTCGGCCACTACTGGGAGACCCCGGAGGCCCGCGCCGCCTCCCTCAAGGCCTTCCTGGTCACCAAGCTCGGCGACGTCCCCTTCCTCATCGGCCTGTTCGCCCTGGCCACCGACGCCGGTTCGTTCCGCATCACGCGGATCCTCGGCACCGTCGCGAGCGGCTCCCTCGACCACCCGACGCTGATCGCCCTGCTTCTCCTCGCGGGCGTGGCGGGCAAGTCGGCGCAGTTCCCGCTGCACACCTGGCTCCCCGACGCGATGGCGGGCCCGACCCCCGTCTCCGCGCTGATCCACGCCGCGACGATGGTCGCCGCCGGTGTCTACTTCATCGCCCGTCTCCTCCCGGTCTTCGAGGCCTCACAGTCCGCGATGGTCGTCCTTGCCGTCATGGCCGCCGTCACGATGGCCGGCTCGGCGCTCGCCGCGCTCGCCCAGGACGACATCAAACGCGTCCTCGCCTACTCGACGATCGGCCAGCTCGGCTACATGACGGGCGCCCTCGCCGTCGGCGACCGCGGGGCCGCCGTGTTCCACCTCCTGTCCCACGGCGCCTTCAAGGCGCTGCTGTTCCTCGCCGCCGGCGTGATCATCCACGCCGCCGGCACCAACTCGCTCGCCGCCATGTCCCGCATGCGGAACCTGCGCGACCGCGTCCCCGACGCCTACTGGACGATGACCGTGGCGCTGCTCGCGCTCGCCGCGATCCCGCCGTTCAGCGGCTTCTTCTCCAAGGAGGCCGTCCTCGGCGTCGCCGAGCACGTGGTCACCGGACACACCGAGCACGCACCCGCCGCGGCGGGCTGGATCGTCCTCGTCGCAGGCCTCCTCACGGCCGTGCTCACCGCCGCCTACGCGATGCGCCTGTGGCTGCTGGCCTTCCGGGGCCGGGGCACCGAAGCGCCCGACCACGGCAGGCAGCCGCTGACGATGACCGCCGTGCTGTGGGTGCTGGCCGTGCCGTCCCTGGCCCTCGGCGGGTTCACGTTCCGCCTGCTGCCCGACTGGTTCGACGGCCGGGACCTCAGCCCGACCCTGACCACCTCCGTGCTCGGCACGGGCGTGGCCCTGGTCGGCGGCATCGTCACCTACGCCGCCTGGCGGCACACCACCGCGCTCACCGCCCGCGTTCCGCTCGGCGCGGTCGCGGCCCACCCCGAGGGCGACGCCGCCCAAGTCGAGGCCGAGGCCATCGCCAGCCACGAGCCCGCCTACGGCGACATCGCCTACGCGCCGGACCCCGCCGACCCGGGACGGCTGCTGCTCGGTCCCCTGCACCGGCACGCGGCCGCCGGCTTCCACCTGGACGCCGTGTACACGACCCTCTTCGTCCGCCCGGTCCAGGCCGGAGCGAGCCTCGTCCGGTTCCTCGACCGGGAGGTCGTCGAGACCTACGTGCGCGGTGCGGGCGCGCTGCCCCGCTGGCTCGGCACCGCCGTACGGCGCGCCCAGACCGGCAACGTCCAGACCTATGTGAGCGCGCTGCTCGCCGGCACCGTCGTCCTCGCGGTCGCCGTCGTCCTCGTCGCCACGGGAGCGTGAGCAGGCGTGATCGATATCAGCGAGTCCGTGATGCAGTTCCTTCTGGCGTTCATCGTCGCCGGCCCGCTCCTCGGCGCCGCCGCGGCTCTCCTGCCCGCCCCGCCCGGGCTGAAGGGGAAGTCACCCGAGCAGGCCGTGCTCCGGCACGGGGTCACCGTGACCGGCGCGGTCCTCATCGCGGCGATCGTCCTCGCGCTCGGCTTCGACCACGACCAGCCGTCGAAGATGCAGGCCGGCACCGACATCAGCTGGATCCCCGCACTCGACGTACGCATCCACCTCGGCATCGACGGCATCTCCCTCCCCCTTCTGGTCCTGACCGCGCTGCTGACCTTCCTCTGCGCGCTCTACTCGTACTTCAAGATGCCTGCGGGGCCGACTCCCAAGGCCTTCGTCGCCCTGCTGCTCGTCCTCGAGTCCGGCACCCTCGCGACCTTCGCCGTCCTCGACCTGCTGCTGTTCTTCCTGGCCTTCGAGATGGTCCTCATCCCGATGTACTTCCTCATCGCCCGCTGGGGCGGCGAGGGCCGGAGCCAGGCCGCCTGGCGGTTCATCCTCTACACGCTGCTCGGCTCCGTGGTCATGCTGCTCGGCCTGCTCCTGATCGGGATCAAGGCGGGCACGTTCGACATGATGGCACTCGCCACTGACAACGGCCGGTCGCTGACCACATCCGTGCAGGTCATCGCCGTTCTGGCGATCGGGATCGGGCTCGCGGTGAAGACGCCGATGTGGCCGTTGCACAGCTGGCTGCCCGACGCCCACACCGCCGCGCCGACCGTCGGCTCGGTGCTCCTGGCCGGCGTCCTGCTGAAGATGGGTACGTACGGGTTCGTCCGGATCCTGCTGCCCATCGCGCCGGACGGGTTCCGCACCTTCGCGCCCTACCTCGCCGCCCTCGCCGTCGTGGGCATCATCTACGGATCCCTGGCCTGCCTGGCCCTCGCCAAACAGGGCGCGAAGGGCGACCTCAAGCGCCTCATCGCCTACTCCTCCGTCGGCCACATGGGCTTCGTGCTGCTCGGCATCTCGACGATGACCCCGACCGGCGTGAACGGCGCCCTGTTCGCCAACATCGCGCACGGCCTCATCACCGGCCTGCTGTTCTTCCTGGTCGGCGCCCTGAAGGACCGCACCGGCACCACCGACCTCGACACCCTCGCCGAGGAAACCGGAGCCGCCCTCTACGGCAAGGCCCCGCGCCTCGGCGGCCTGCTCGCCTTCGCCGCCGTCGCCTCGCTCGGCCTGCCGGGCCTGGCCGGATTCTGGGGCGAGATGCTCGCCCTGTTCGGCGCCTTCCAGCCGGCCGAGGGCCTCAACCGCGCGGCCTTCCTCACCTTCATGGCGATCGGCGCGTTCGGCACGCTGCTGACGGCCGCGTACCTGCTGATCGTGGTCCGCCGCGTCTGCATGGGCGCCGTGCCCCACGACGCTCCCAGGCTCACAGACGTCCGCTCGTACGAGTTCGCGGCGTGGACACCGCTCGTCGTCCTCACCGTCGTCGCGGGCCTGTGGCCCAAGGCTCTCCTGGGCCTGAGCGACCCGGCCGTCCAGCAGCTCCTCGCAGGAGGCACCCGATGAGCTCCCCGGCCCAGCCCCTGGCCGCCTCGCTGGTCCAGTCCGTCGACTGGCTCGCGATCGCGCCGCCCACCATCGCCGCGGTCGCCGGACTCGTCGTCCTGGTCGCGGACCTGTTCCTCGCCGAGCACCGCAAGACCCTGCTCGGCTGGACGTCGGTGGCAGGCCTGGCCGCCGCGACGGCAATGCTGCTGCCCCTGCTGGACGGCGACCGCAGCACCTTCTGCCTGACCGGCGACGCCGCCGTGTGCAGCTACACGGCAGACCGCTTCACCCTCGTCATCCAGTTCCTCGTCCTCGGCGGCGCCCTGCTCTCCGCCCTCCTCTCGGTCACCGCCCTGAAGGACGCCCGCAAGGAGCTGCCCGAAGGCGAGTACTGGTTCCTGCTGCTGTCCTCCGCGGCCGGAGCCGCCCTCCTGCCCGCCTCCCGCGACCTCGCGACCCTGATCGTCGCCCTGGAGGTCGCCTCCCTGCCCGCCTTCGCGCTGGTCGGCCTGCGGTACGGCGACCGGAAGTCCTCCGAAGCGGCCCTGAAGTTCTTCCTCTCCTCGGTCACCGCGACCGCGGTCAGCCTCATGGGCATCAGCTTCGTGTACGCCACCACGGGCACGCTTTACCTGACCCAGGTCGCCAACCGTGTCCAGAACGTCGACGGGCAGTTCCACACGCTCGCCCAGACCGGCGTCGTGCTCACCCTCGTCGGCTTCGCCTTCAAGACGGCCGCCGTGCCCTTCCACTTCTGGGTGCCCGACACCTACGTGGGAGCGCCCCTGCCGATCGCGGCCTACCTGTCGGTCATCGGCAAGGCGGTGGGCTTCAGCGGCCTGATCCTGGTCACGGTCGTGGCCCTCCCGTCCTACGCCGACGTCTGGGGCCCC
The DNA here is from genome assembly GCF_001611795.1 of Streptomyces qaidamensis. Lineage (NCBI taxonomy): Bacteria > Bacillati > Actinomycetota > Actinomycetes > Kitasatosporales > Streptomycetaceae > Streptomyces > Streptomyces qaidamensis. Next base: position 5,396,963 of record NZ_CP015098.1, read on the forward strand.
GCCCTGGCAGCCCTCGCCGCGCTGACCATGACCGTGGGCAACGTCGGAGCCCTCCGCCAGCAGGCCACGCGCGCGTACAGCGCGGTCCGCCTGCTCGCCTGGTCCTCCGTCGGCCAGGCCGGCTACCTCCTGGTGCCGATCGCCGCCGCCGCGTACTCCGGGGACGCGGAGAAGTCGATCGGCTCCACCGTCGCCTACGCCCTGATGTACGGCGCCGTGAACCTCGGCGCCTTCGCCGTGGCCGCCCTCGTCGGCCGGACGAAGTCCCTCAACCGCGTCGCCGACTACCGCGGCCTGTACGCCTCCAGTCCCCTGTCCGCGCTGCTCCTGGCGTTCTTCCTGCTCTGCCTCGCCGGGCTGCCGCCGGGGATCATCGGCCTCTTCGCGAAGGTCACCGTCTTCTCGGCGGCGGTCGACGCCGGCCTCGGCTGGCTGGCCGTGATCATGGCCGTCAACGTCGTCATCGCGCTGTTCTACTACCTCCAGTGGACGACTCTGCTCTTCCGTGCCCCCGAGGGTGAGCCCGACAAGCACCGCGTCCCCGGCCCGGTCACCGCCGCGATCGCCCTGACCGGCGTCCTCGGCATCGCCCTGTCCGGCGCACCCCAGCTGGTCCTGCGCTTCACCGACACCGGGCTCTTCTGACGCTTCACCGGCACCGGGCTCTTCTGACGCTTCACCGGCACCGGGTTCTTCTGACGCTTCACCGGCACCGGGTTCTTCTGAACGGACCGGCTTCCCGGAAGACCGGCCGCTCACACCGCACGCGCGTGGTGCACTCGCTCCCACGCGTGCGTGCCGCGGTCGTTGCCGTCACCCGGACGGTCCACACCCGCCGCCGCGCGCACCAGGGAACTTGAGCCTCCCGCCTGGCGTTGACCAGTACGGGAAGGTCCACTGGACGTGAGGACGCGGCACCAGTGGGCACCGCAGATTCAGCAAGCAAGGGTCCCCCTGCCGCACCACTTGGAGGGCGCACCGTGCACCGCCGGCACAACGGGCTCAGGACAGCGATCCTCCTGGGTGGACTGTCCGCACTCATCATCGTCATCGGCAGCTTCTTCGGCCGCATGGGGCTCGTCATCGCCGTCCTGGTAGCGCTGGCCACCAACGCGTACGCGTACTGGAACAGCGACAAACTGGCACTGCGCGCGATGCGCGCCCGCCCGGTGAGCGAGTTCGAGGCGCCGGCGCTCTACCGCATGGTCCGCGAGCTCTCCACCCAGGCCCGCCAGCCCATGCCGCGCCTGTACATCTCCCCGACGGAGGCACCCAACGCCTTCGCCACGGGCCGCAACCCACGCAACGCCGCCGTGTGCTGCACCGACGGCATCCTCCGACTGCTGGACGAACGCGAGCTGCGCGGCGTCATCGGACACGAGCTGAGCCACGTCTACAACCGCGACATCCTCATCTCGTCGGTCGCGGGCGCCCTCGCCTCCGTCATCATGTTCCTGGTCAACTTCGCCTGGCTGATCCCCATCGGGCGCTCGGACGACGATGACGGCCCCGGGCTGCTCGGCATGCTCCTGATCATGCTTCTGGGCCCGCTCGCCGCCTCGCTCATCCAACTGGCCGTCAGCCGCTCCCGGGAGTACCAGGCGGATGCCTCCGGCGCCCAGCTCACCGGCGACCCGCTCGCCCTGGCCAGTGCCCTGCGTAAGCTCGAACTCGGCACGAAGCAGCTCCCGCTGCCGCCCGAGCCGCGCATCGAGACCGCCAGCCACATGATGATCGCGAACCCGTTCCGGCCCGGCCAGGGCCTCTCGAAGATGTTCTCCACACACCCGCCGATGGCGGAACGCATCGCCCGGCTCGAGAAGATGGCAGGTGGGAACCAATGAGGACCGTACTCAACGTCATATGGCTCGTCCTGAGTGGCTTCTGGCTGTTCCTCGCCTACATGCTCGCGGGCGTCCTCCTCTGCATCACCATCATCGGCATCCCGTTCGGCATAGCGGCCTTCCGCATCGGCGTCTACGCCCTGTGGCCCTTCGGGTACACGACGGTCGAGCGCCATGACGCGGGCGCACCGTCCTGCGTGGGCAACGTGCTCTGGCTCGTCCTCGCGGGCTGGTGGCTCACCCTCGGCCACATCGCCACCGGCATCGCCCTGTGCGTGACGATCATCGGCATCCCGCTCGGCATCGCCAATTTCAAGCTCATCCCGGTCTCGTTGCTCCCGCTCGGCCGCGACATCGTGCGGACGAACGAGCCGTTCGCGGTGCGCTGACGCAGGGAGCCTCTCTTCCCCCGATGTCCACAGGCCAGTGGTTATCCACAGGCCCGCCCGGCCGTCAGCGGCGGCCTGCATGATGAACCCATGACAGCGATCGAGCAGTTGCCGACCCGAGTGATGTCCGAGCTCTGCAACTCCCGCTTGGGGGCCGGACCGTCGCACCCCGAGCCTGCCGCGCCCGGGAGGAGCGACGAAAGACCTGAGCCGAGGGGCCCCGACAGACCTGAGCCGAGAGGCTCCCGCAGGCCAAGGTTCTGACGGACGGCGTGGTGGGCCGCATGGACTTGAACGCGTGGTGGGCTCCACGGGCTTGGACGGCGTCGAGGGCGCAAGGGGCTTGGACGGCGTTGAGGGCGTGAACGGCGGTGACCAGGAAGCCCTGCCCTACTTCCTCGCCGCCCCGGCCTCCACCCGCCGCCGCACCGCGTACGCAACCGCCCCGACCACCAGCACCCCCGCGCCCACGACCACCGACACCCCGGGCAGCGAGAACGCCAGCACCACACACCCGGCCAGCCCCACCACCGGCACCACCCGCGCCGCCGGCGCCGAAGACAGCGTCCAGGCCGATGCGTTGGCCACGGCGTAGTACGCCAGCACACCGAAGGAGGAGAACCCGATCGCGCCCCGGACATCCACCGTGGCGGCCAGAACCGCGACCACCGCACCCACGGCCAGCTCCGCCCGGTGCGGCACCTGGAACCGCGGATGCACGGTGGCCAGCACCCCCGGCAGATGCCGGTCCCGTGCCATGGCCAGCGTCGTCCGTGACACCCCCAGGATCAGCGCCAGCAGCGAGCCCATCGCGGCCACCGCCGCACCGATCCGTACCACCGGCACGAGCCAGGTCGCTCCGGCCGCCCGCACCGCGTCGGTCAGCGGCGCCGTCGCGTCCCCGAGACCGCCCGGCCCGAGCACCGAAAGGACAGCCACAGCCACACACGCGTACACCACCAGCGCGATGCCCAGCGCCAGCGGGATCGCGCGTGGAATGGTGCGCGCCGGATCCCGCACCTCCTCGCCGAGGGTGGCGATCCGGGCGTACCCGGCGAAGGCGAAGAACAGCAGACCGGCCGCCTGCAGCACACCGTCCGTGCCGCCCGAGGCCCCGATGTCCAGCCGCCCGGCATCGGCCTCACCGGAGACCAGACACACGACCACCACGGAAGCGAGGACAGCCAGGACCAGCGCCACGATCACCCGCGTCACCCACGCGGACTTCTGGACACCGCCGTAGTTCACCGCGGTCAGCGCCACCACGGCCCCGACCGCCACCGCGTGCGCCTGCCCGGGCCAGACGTACGTGCCCACGGTGAGCGCCATCGCCGCACAGGAGGCCGTCTTACCCACTACGAACGACCAGCCCGCGAGATACCCCCAGAACTCCCCGAGCCGCTCCCGCCCGTACACGTACGTGCCGCCCGAGGCCGGATACAGGGCGGCGAGGCGAGCCGACGACATGGCGTTGCAGTACGCGACCACAGCGGCGACGGCGAGCCCGATGAGTAGCCCGGTTCCGGCCGCGTGCGCGGCCGGCGCGAGGGCGGCGAAGATCCCCGCCCCCACCATCGAGCCGAGTCCGATGACGACGGCGTCACCCAAGCCGAGGGTGCGGCGCAGTCCGGGAGCGGAAGCTGTCATGCGTCGCACCCTATTGATCAGCGCAACCAGCGGGTGCGGCCGGGACGTCCTCCCCACCAACACGGCGTGAACGTGCGTGGCGAGGAGGCCATGCGCGGGACGCCCGACGTAGGACGCACGGGCCGGGCCTGCCGGGAGCAGGATCACAAGGCCGGGACAGTGCGTGCACAGCGTGAAAGGGCAGGTTCACGGCATGACCTTCATCAGCTGGATCATCCTGGGACTGTTGGCCGGAGCGATCGCGAAGTTCCTGCTGCCGGGGCGTGACCCGGGCGGCCTCATCGGCACGACTCTGATCGGCATCGCGGGCGCGTTCATCGGCGGCTGGATATCGGCCCGCTGGATGGACCACCCGATCACCAAGGGCTTCTACGACGGTGCGACCTGGGCAGCGGCGATCGGCGGATCGCTGGTCCTGCTGATCGCCTACCGCCTGCTGTTCGGCAACTCGCGCGACTGACCGCGGCCACCCATGGCAGCCGACGGCCGACAGTCGGCAGCCGAGACGATGGCGGCAGGCGCGCGGCCTGCGGGAGGCATGCGGGCGGCCGCTGGCAGTTGGCAGCAGCCGAGCCGATGATGGCCGCAGCGGGCGAGATCGATGGCGGTAGACGGGAGAGAAGGGTGGGCACCGGTAGTACCCACCCCTCCTCGTACCCGTGCGGGCGGGAGCCCGGGGACCGGACCTACCGGTAGTTCACGAACTGCATCGCGAAGTCGAAGTCCTTGCCCTTCAGCAGGGTGATGACGGCCTGCAGATCGTCACGGCTCTTGGAGCTGACCCGCAGCTCCTCGCCCTGCACCTGCGCCTTCACGCCCTTGGGGCCCTCGTCGCGGATGGTCTTCGCCACCTTCTTGGCGTTCTCCTGGGAGATCCCCTCCTTGATCGAAGAGAAGATCTTGTACTCCTTGCCGGAGAGCTGGGGCTCGCCCGCGTCCAGAGCCTTCAGCGAGATGCCCCGCTTGATCAGCTTGGACTGGAAGACGTCGAGGATGGCCTTCACCCGGTCCTCGGAGTTCGCCTCCATGAGGATCTGCTCACCGGACCACGAGATCGAGGCACCCACGCCCTTGAAGTCGTAGCGCTGCGAGATCTCCTTGGCGGCCTGGTTGAGTGCGTTGTCGACCTCCTGCCGCTCGACCTTCGAGACGATGTCGAAACTGGAGTCGGCCATGTCCTGTGGCTCCTTGTATCGGGGTGCGTATCGTGCGTACCGGCGTATGCGGGCGGTCGCAGGGCCCGTTCAGGTCCCGGGCCGCATCCGGACAAGCCTAGCCACCCCCGGCCCTCCGGGCGCGGATCAATCGGGTGGCGGAGCACCCCTCCACATCAGGTATTGTTTACGTCGTTGCCACGGAGCGCCGCGGAAGAGCGGCTCGCCAGGCAGCGACCCCGGCGGTGTGCCCGAGCGGCCAAAGGGAGCAGACTGTAAATCTGCCGGCTCAGCCTTCCCAGGTTCGAATCCTGGCGCCGCCACACTGGGGAAGACCCCCTCTCATCTACGGAGACGTAGATGAGAGGGGGTTTTTCGTTGTCTCAGCGCATGTCCCCCTGGCGTCCTCCTGGCGTCCCCCCTGGCGTCCTCCTGGCGTCTCCGCCGGGCGCCCCCAGGGGGTGAGCATGATCACTCCGCCGCGCGGCCGTGGGGTGGCACGCACTGGCCTCCACCCACGAGCCCCCCCCCCGCGCATACACGCCGACAGCAGCTCGCCCGCGGGTGGGACGGCGGGCTGTGGTCCGCAGGTCGACCAGTGGCTCGCTGACCCGCAGCTCCCACCAGCCCCACACCAGCAGCACGACGACGGACACCGCGAACAGGCCGAGGGCGGTGCCGCTGCTCCAACCCAAGTCGCCGCCTTTGGAGAGTGACTTAAGCAATCGAATCAAGATCGATGTGCACGCGACGACCGCGGCACACTGGGCCCATGTCCTCTCGTCGCAGAGTCTGCCCCGAGTGCCGTCGCGAGATCGCCGTCGTCGCCGGACGCTACGCGCGCCACGACCCGCCCGGCGCCCGTGAGCACGGCGAACTCACCTCGTGCCCGGGCTCCCGCCGCCAGGCCCGCCCGGGCCCCGAGCAACCGTCCCTGGACGGCTACACGGTCCCGGACTTCCCCGGCCAACTGCCCCTGTTCTAGGCCCCGACCGCGCGGCCGGCGGCGAACCTCAGTTTCCCGCCACCGACTTCACCGCCACCGAGACCGGCGCGGACCCGCTGATGAGTTCCAGAGTGAGCCCGGCCGTCGCCGAGGTGTCCACCAGCTCCGCCAGTACGGCGGCCACGTCGTCGCGCGGGATCGGGCCGCGGCCGGTGCGGGCCTCCAGGCGTACGAGACCGGTTCCGGCGTCGTCGGTGAGCTGTCCGGGGCGCAGGATCGTCCAGTCCAGGGCGTCCAGCCCGCGCACGTACGCATCCGCCTCGCCCTTGGCGCGCAGGTAGACGTCGAAGATCTCGTCGCCCTGGTGGCGCGGATCGGCGCCCATGGACGACACGACCACGAAGCGCCGTACGCCCGCCTGCACCGCCGCGTCCGCGAAGAGGACCGCCGCGGCCTTGTCCACCGTGTCCTTGCGGGTCGCCCCGCTGCCCGGGCCCGCGCCCGCCGCGAAGACCGCCGCGTCGGCGCCCCTCAGCCGCTCCGCGACCTCGTCCACGGTCGCCGACTCCAGGTCGAGCACGACCGGTTCGGCACCGGCCTGCCGCAGATCGTCCGCCTGCTCGGCCTTCCGGATGATTCCCGCTACCTCGTCCCCGCGCGCGGCGAGCAGCCGCTCCAGCCGCAACGCGATCTGACCATGACCACCAGCGATGACAATGCGCATGCATTCGACCGTACGCCTCGACAGCACCGTCCGCCGCACGGCCTGGGCCACACCGGCCGGGCCCGGCGGCCCCCTGCCGCAGTCCCTCCGGACCCCCTGCCGCACGCACTCCCTGCCGCAGTTCCTTCGGACCCCCTGCCGCAGTCCCTCCGGCACTCTTGCCGCAGTCCCTCCGGCACCCCCACTGGCAACCCGCAGTCCCTACGGCACCTCCCCCCGCCCCTGCCGCGGCAGCCCCAGCTCCACCGAGGCCGTCGAACTGCAGTACTCCCGCACCGCGCTGGTCCGCGCCACCACGCGCCCCTGGTGCACGACGATCCGGCTGTACGCCAGGGACAGCACCCCTGCGAGCCGGTCCCCGCGCACCGCGAGCAACTCGGCCGGGAAACCGGCCTCCACCCGCACCTCGGGCAGCCCCAGCACCGCCCGCGCCGACGAACTCACCGCGTCGTACGCCTCCTCGGGCGCCAGCCCGTAACGCGAGGCCAGCAGGAAGGCCGCCTCCAGTGGGTCGCCGCGCCCCACCGGGTTGGACACGTCCCGCAGCGCCCCGCTCCCGGCGGCCACCCGCACCCCGGCCGCGCGCAACAGCCGGACGGGGGCCGCCCCGCGCCGGTCCACACCGCCGCAGCCGCCCTGGGGCAGGCACACCACCGCCACCCCGGCCGACGCGAGTTGGTCGGCCGTCCGCGAGGCCACCTCGGAGGGCAGCCGGCCGAGATCGCCGCAGGGGCTGAGGGACACCCCGGGGCGCAGCCCGCCCGCCATGGCCGCGAGCCGGGCCAGCCGGGCCGGGTCCCCGGCGTCCGTGTGCAGGTCGACGGGGCAGCCGTGCTCGGAGGCCATCTCCAGGACCGCCTCCACGTACCCGGTCGGGTCGGGGTCGAGGTCCGGCCGGCCGCCCACCACCGAGGCGCCCATCTTCACCGCGTCCCGCAGCATCGCGAGCCCGTCCGCGCCGGCCACCCCGGTCAGCACCCGGGGCATCGCCACGGTCGTCAGCTCCGCCAGCCCGCGCAGGGCGCGCCGCGCCTGCAGCACGGCCGCCAGCGCGCCGAGGCCCTGAACGTCCCCCACGCGCACGTGCGCCCGCAGCGCCGTCGCCCCGTGCCCGAGCTGGAGCAGTGCGGCCTCCGTCGCCCGGCGCTGCACGTCCTGCGGCTCGTAGGAGACCGGTCCCGCGGCGTCCGCAGACAGGGCCGTGTCGGCGTGGGCGTGCGGCTCGGCGGGCGCCGGCAGCAGCAGATAGCCACTGAGGTCCACGCGTGCCCCGCACGCGCGAGCGCCGCCCGCCCCCAGGCTGCCGGCCGTGCCGACCGCCTCGATGCGCCCGCCGCCCAGCCGTACGTCCACGGTCCGGCCGTCGGTGAGCCGCGCTCCGCACAGCAGCAGCGACGACGGGTCGGTCGGACCCGGCGAGGACGACGGGGGCGGGGGTGGCTGCGGCCGGCTGTCGGGCATCGCACTCCAGGGGCTCGGGCTGGCACGGGAGGACGCATGATCACGCAGAGTGAGACGAGCCTAGGACGGCACCCCGCCCGCGGCGGGGAGGAGCGCAATAGTCGTACCGGCGTGGTCCGCTCACGGAACGGGAGGGGTCCACGAGGCCGCCGGGAGGACGCTCCGGGCGCCAGGAGCGGAGGCCTCGAAACGGATTTGGGTGAACGGCGGCGGAGCGTGTAATGTCTTCATCGCTCGCCCCAATAGCTCAGTCGGCAGAGCGTCTCCATGGTAAGGAGAAGGTCAACGGTTCGATTCCGTTTTGGGGCTCTGGTGTGACTGGCTCCCGTCGCAAGACGGGGTCCGGATCACATCAAAGCGGTGTAGCTCAGTCGGTAGAGCAAGCGGCTCATAATCGCTGTGTCACCGGTTCAAGTCCGGTCACCGCTACTCTAAGTAGCCGATTGCGGGGTCGGTCCTTCGATCGGCTACTCTTCTTGCGTTAAACAGTCCATCCGTTCGTCTTAGGAGCACTCACGTGGCTGCCACCGACGTCCGCCCGAAGATCACGCTGGCCTGCGTGGAGTGCAAGGAGCGGAACTACATCACCAAGAAGAACCGGCGTAACAACCCGGATCGCCTTGAGATGAAGAAGCACTGCCCGCGTTGCAATGCGCACACCGCGCACCGCGAAACGCGATAAAAACAGGCTCGTACACGAGGCCGTTCCCGAGTGATCGGGGGCGGCCTCGCGTCGTTGAGGGACCCGTACCGGTCAGTAGAGCTACCAGGAGGTGCCGAGCCATGGCGCTCGACCAGTCCTTCGTGGGGCGGACGTACCCGCCCACCGCGCCTTACGAGGTGGGCCGGGAGAAGATCCGTGAGTTCGCCGAGGCGGTCGGCGACGCCAACCCGGCGTACACGGACACGGAGGCCGCCAAGGCACTCGGGCACCCCGACGTGATCGCCCCGCCGACCTTCGTCTTCGCGATCACCTTCAAGGCCGCCGGTCAGGTGGTCCAGGACCCGCAGCTCGGTCTGGACTACAGCCGTGTGGTGCACGGCGACCAGAAGTTCGCCTACCGCCGTCCGGTCCGGGCCGGCGACCGGCTCACGGTCACCTCGACCATCGAGGCCGTCAAGTCCCTCGCGGGCAACGACATCGTGGACATCCGCGGTGAGGTGCACGACGAGGCCGGCGAGCACGTCGTGACCGCCTGGACCAAGCTCGTGGCCCGCGCGGCCGAGGAGGCGTGAGCGACACCATGACCGCGAAGATCTCCTACTCCGACGTCGAGGTCGGCACCGAACTGCCCGCCCAGACCTTTCCCGTGACCCGCGCGACCCTCGTCCGCTACGCGGGCGCCTCCGGCGACTTCAACCCGATCCACTGGAACGAGAAGTTCGCCAAGGAGGTCGGCCTGCCGGACGTCATCGCGCACGGCATGTTCACCATGGCCGAGGCGATCCGGGTGGTCACCGACTGGACCGGCGACCCGGGCGCGGTCGTCGAGTACGGCGTCCGCTTCACCAAGCCGGTCGTCGTCCCGAACGACGACCAGGGCGCCGTGATCGAGGTCGCAGGCAAGGTCGCCGCCAAGCTCGACGACAACACGGTCCGCGTGGACCTGACCGCGACCAGCGCCGGGCAGAAGGTGCTGGGCATGTCCCGGGCGGTTGTGCGACTGGCCTGAGGCGGCCGCGACACGAGGTAAGGGGCGCTCTCCATTGCGGGGCGCCCCTTACGCATAGCGTCTGCAAGCCATCGCTTGACATGGTTAGTGATTGAGCACTAACTTCGAATGCATGGCCAGGATGAGTGCAGAAGAGCGGCGCGAGAGCGTCATCCGGGCGGCTACGACCGAGTTCGCCCGAGGTGGGTACCACGGCACCTCGACCGAGGCGATCGCCCGCCGGGTCGGCGTCTCGCAGCCGTACCTCTTCCGGCTCTTCCCGGGGAAGAGGGCGATCTTCCTGGCGGCGGCGGAGCGGTGCGTGGAGGACACCATCCGCACCTTCGCGGAGGCCTCTGAGGGGCTTGAAGGTGAAGAGGCCCTGCATGCGATGGGGAACGCGTACACCAAGGTCATCGAGGAGCGCCCCGAGCGGCTCATGATGCAGATGCAGATGTACGTCGCCGTGAGGGCCGCCGATGAGGAGGGCGACCACGAGTTCGGCGAGTCCGTGCGCGCCGGGTGGATGCGTCTGTGGGACACCGTCCACCTCCCGCTGGGCGCCGACGCCGCTGAGACGACGATGTTCATGGCGTACGGAATGCTCATCAACTGCCTGACGGCCATGCAGTTCCCGCCCGAGCACCGCGTCTGGGAGGGCATGTACCCCTCGGCGCGCCGCAAGGCCGGGTCGGAGGACTGACAGGGAAGGGTGAGGATGCCGCGCATTCTCATGACCGCGAAAGTTAGTAATCAATAACTAATCGATCACGGTACACACTCCATGGGGGAGCGATGTCACAGCAGACCGCACGTCGCGGGGGAGCCGCCTGGGCCCTCGTCATCACCAGCGTCGCCGGATTCATGGCGGCCCTGGACAACCTCGTCGTCACCACCGCCCTGCCCTCCATCCGAGAGGACCTCGGCGGGGGGCTGCACGACCTGGAATGGACGGTGAGTGCCTACACGCTCACCTTCGCCGTCCTGCTGATGTTCGGCGCGGCCCTCGGTGACCGTTTCGGCCGCCGCCGGCTGTTCATCGCCGGGCTCACCGTCTTCACCGGAGCCTCCGCCGCCGCGGCCATGGCGCCCGGCATCGACTCCCTCATCGCCGCCCGCGCGGTCCAGGGCGCCGGCGCCGCGGTGATGATGCCGCTGACGCTGACCCTGCTGACCGCCGCCGTGCCCGTCGCCAAGCGGGGGATGGCGTACGGCATCTGGGGCGCCGTCAACGGGCTCGCCGTCGCCTCCGGACCGCTCGTCGGCGGCACCCTCACCGAGCACATCTCCTGGCAGTGGATCTTCTGGCTGAACGTCCCGCTGGGGCTGGCCCTGCTGCCGCTCGCCCGCCTCCGCCTCGCCGAGTCCCACGGCACCGGAGCGCCGCTCGACGTCCCCGGCACCCTGCTCGCCAGCGGCGGCCTGTTCGGCGTCGTCTACGGACTGGTGCGCGGCCCCGCCGACGGCTGGACCTCCTCCCTCGTCCTGACCGGACTGTTCGCGGGCGGAGCGCTGCTCGTCGGCTTCATCCTCTACAGCACACGCGCCAAGAACCCCATGCTGCCGATGCGGCTGTTCCGCTCCCGGGCGTTCTCCGGCATCAACGCGGCGAGCCTGCTGATGTTCCTCGGCATGTTCGGCTCGATCTTCCTGCTCAGCCAGTACATGCAGGGCGTCCTCGGCTACTCGCCCACCGAGGCGGGCCTGAGGATGCTGCCCTGGACCGGCATGCCGATGCTGGTCGCCCCGATCGCCGGCATCCTGGCCGACCGCATCGGCGGCCGCCCGGTCGTCGCCGCGGGCCTCTTCCTGCAGGCGCTGGGCCTCGGCTACATGGCGGTGGTGGCCACGACCGACGCCTCCTACGTGTCCCAGCTGCCCGCCCTGATCGTCAGCGGTGTCGGCATGGCGCTGTTCTTCGCCCCCGCCTCGCACCTGGTCATGTCCAGCGTGCGGCCGTCGGAGCAGGGCATCGCCTCCGGTGCCAACAACGCCCTGCGCGAGGTGGGCGGTGCGCTCGGCATCGCCGTCATGGGGTCGATCTTCGCGGCCCAGGGCGGCTACGAGACCGGCCAGACCTTCGTCGACGGTATGCGGCCGGCCCTGGTGACGGGCTCCGCGGTGGTCGCCGTCGCGGGCATCGCCGCCCTGCTCATACCGACCCGGCGGCGCACGGAACGGCAGGCGCAGTCGGCCGAACCGGCACCGGTACTGGAGACGGCCGCCCACTGACCCCGAAGGACCCGAACAAGGAGAAGCGGCCATGCCCACTCTTCCCTGGACCGTCCCGAACCCCCCGCCCCGCGACACCGAGGTGTACGTCTTCGCCTCCCGCTTCGAGACCCGCACGCTGTGGGGAGCCCTGAGGTTCCTCGCCGGAACGCCCGCCGTCTGGCGGCAGGTCCGCCGGAGCCCCGGCGCCTACGGAGCCACCCTGAAGGCGAAGCCCTTCAAACGGACCTTCTGGACCTTGTCGGCCTGGGAGTCCAAGGACGCGCTGCACGCCTTCGTCCGCGCGGGGGCCCACGGTCCCTCCTCCCGGGGCCTCGCCCCGCAGATGAAGGACTCGGCCTTCACCACCTGGCAGGTGAGCAGCGACGACCTCCCGCTCTCCTGGTCCGAGGCGCTCCGCCGCCTGCCCTGAGAGCCACCACGCGCGCGTGCGGCCCCCTTTCCCCGCGAAAGGGGGCCGCACCCACACGTGCCCGGCGCTCTCAGTGCCGTCTCGTACTCTTGAGCCCGTGCAGGAACTCCACGACGCCCCCCTCGCCCCGCTGACGACCTTCCGGCTGGGCGGCCCCGCGACCCGGCTGGTCACCGCGACGACGGACGACGAGGTGATCGCCGCCGTCCGCGAAGCCGACGAGGCGGGCACCCCGCTGCTGCTCGTCGGCGGCGGCTCGAACCTGGTCATCGGCGACAAGGGCTTCGAGGGCACCGCCCTCGTCATCGCCACGAAGGGCTTCTCCCTCGACGGCACGAGCTTGGAGCTCGCGGCCGGTGAGATCTGGACCGACGCGGTCGCCCGTACGGTCGAGGCGGGTCTGGCCGGCATCGAGTGCCTGGCAGGCATCCCCGGCTCGGCGGGCGCGACCCCCATCCAGAACGTCGGGGCGTACGGCCAGGAGGTCTCCTCGACGATCACCGAGGTCGTCGCGTACGACCGCCGCACCGGTGAGACGGTCACCCTGGCCAACGAGGACTGCGCCTTCTCCTACCGCCACAGCCGCTTCAAGTCCGACCCCGAGCGGTACGTGGTCCTGCGCGTCCGCTTCTCCCTTCAGGACGCCGAGGGCCTCTCCGCCCCCCTCCGGTACGCCGAGACGGCCCGGGCCCTCGGAGTGGAGCCCGGCGACCGCGTCCCCCTGACGCGGGCCCGCGAGACGGTGCTCAAGCTGCGCGCCGGCAAGGGCATGGTCCTGGACCCCGAGGACCATGACACCTGGTCGGCCGGCTCCTTCTTCACCAACCCGATCCTCACGGACACGGACTTCGCGGCGTTCCGCGCCCGCGTGCGTGAGCGGCTCGGCGACGGGGTGGAGCCCCCCGCGTACCCGGCGGGTGAGGGCCACACCAAAACCTCCGCGGCCTGGCTGATCGACAAGGCGGGCTTCACGAAGGGCTACGGCGACGGACCGGCCCGCATCTCCACGAAGCACACGTTGGCACTCACGAACCGGGGGAGCGCGACGACGGAAGACCTCCTGGCCCTGGCCCGCGAGGTCGTGGCCGGAGTCCGCGAGGCCTTCGGAGTCACCCTGGTCAACGAGCCGGTCACGGTCGGCGTCAGCCTCTAGATCCCGGAGAAGACCGACAGCAAGGCCGCCCGCCTGCGTAAGGGGGCGCGGGGTGGACGGCCGCCCGGCTTCGACGACGAGCGGTACAAGAAGCGCAACACCGTCGAGCGGGCGATCAACAGGCTGAAGCAATGTCGGGCCGTGGCCACTCGCTATGACAAACGCGGCTACATCTTCCTTGGCACTGCCACCACAGCAGCCCTGGCCATATGGCTCCGAACGTGATTCCGGCCAGACCTAGTCCTGCGGAGAGGGTACCGGGGCCTGCATCTGACCAGACGCCACCTCCAGGACCGCTTTTCCGGAGATCCGACGTCCGCGAAGCGCCTCGGCCGCCTCCTCGAAGCGGTCCCAGTATCCTTGCCAGCCGATCTCGACGGTGAGGGACCCCTCAGCGGCCAGCTCGGTGAGAACGGCCAGGTCCGCGCCGACATCGCCCTCGATCACGAAGGAGGTCAGCGACTTGGCCGGACCGACGGTCGCATACGGCTGAAAGACCGCCGGCTCCCTGGATGTCCAGCCGACGCTCTGCACGCTGCCCCTCGGAGCGAGCATGTTCCATGCCGCGACCAGTTGGGGGCCGCCGACGCTGTCGATGACCGCGTCGACCGGTCGCTGGAGTCCCTCCAGTCCGATCAGCACCTCGGCCGCGCCGACCTCGGCCAGCCCTTCCCCGCGGGCAGCCGAGCCCACGGACGCGATCACGTGGGCACCGGCCCGCGCCGCCAGTTGGACGGCGAACCGGCCGACGCCGCCGGAAGCACCGGTGACCAACACCCTCTTGTCCGGTCCGAGCCCGGCGGCCCGCAATGAGCGCAGTGCCGCCACTCCGGCGACTGGCAGAGCCACCGCCTTCGCCAGGTCGAGTCCCTTCGGCACCTCGGCGAGCGCACCCACGTCGATCGCGACGCACTCGGCGAACGCCCCCGTGGTCAGGGCCACCACCTGGGTACCCACCGCCGGTCCGGTTCCGTCGGCTGCGGCCTGAATGACCACTCCGGCGGCGTCCGAACCGAGCACCGCACCAACAGGGACCCGCCCGGAGCGGGCGTCGTTGAGGTCGCCGTAGTTCAACGAGGCATGGGAGACGTCCACCAGGACCTGGCCCGGCCCGGGCACGGGGTCGGGCACCTCGGCGAGGCAGACGGCTGCGGATGCGGACGGATCGACGACAAGAGCACGAACAGACATGTCTTCCCCCTTGGTCTACGACGTGTAACAGGAGTAATCATCGGTAACGATGCTGGTCGTCGGAAGGAGGCACTTTCATGTCACGCAGTCACACCCGTGTTACCGAAGCGCTGAGGGACGAAGCCTGCCCGGTCACCGAGGTGCTCGACCGGGTGGCGGGCAAATGGAGCATCGGGATCCTGATCGCCGCCGCCCACGGCCCGGTCCGTTTCACCGAGTTGGAACGCGCTATCAATGGCATCAGCCGACGAATGCTCACCCTCAACCTGCGCAGGCTGGAGCGGGATGGACTGCTCGTTCGCACGGTGTATCCGACCGTGCCGCCCAAGGTCGAGTACAGCCTCACGCCTATGGCCCGGGAGCTCCACGCTTCGCTGACCGGGCTGGTGGGCTGGGCCGAGCGGCATCGGTCCGCCATCGCAGAGGCCCGCGCCGCCTACGACACCGCGGCGGAGCAGAGCCCCGACGCCGACTGAACGGGCCCGGACCAGCTCGCACTTCACAAGTCCGCAACGGCGGGTAGCGAAGAGCCCACCTGCGTCACGAGAACTGCATGATCGGCCGGACAGGTCCTAGTAGGCGAGACCCACGCCCTGCTTCACGGTGGTCGCGTCGCCGACCATCGCCAGCATCGCGTGCGCGACGTCGGCGCGCCCCAGGGAGCGGGCCCTGGGCGGTGTTCCCCCGACGGCCACCCGGTACATCCCGCTGACCGGCCGGTTGAGCAGTTTCGGGGGCCGTACCACGGTCCAGTCGGTGGCACTGCGGGCGATCCCCGCCTCCATCGCGCGCAGGTCGGCGTAGACGTCCTTGTAGATCCGGGAGACGATGCCGCGCGCGACACGGTCGAGCGCCGCGTCGCCCTCGGGCACGGGCCCGATCGGGGCGGCGCTGATCGCCAGCAGCCGCCGCACGCCCTCCGCCTCCATGGCGCCCAGCACCGCCCGTGTCAGCCGGGTCGCGTCTCCGGCGTGCTTGCGGCTGCGGGCCCCGAGCCCCGACAGCACGGCGTCCCGCCCGGTCACGGCAGGGCGTAACGCCTCGGCGTCGGCCAGGTCCGCCCGGAACACGTCCAGGCCGGCGCCGGTCACGGTCAGCCGGGCCGGGTCCCGGACGACCGCCGTGACCTGGTGGCCCGCCGTCAGCGCCTGCCGCACGATTTCCTGCCCGACGCCGCCGGTGGCACCGAACACAGTCAGCTTCATGAGGTACGTCCCCTGCCGGATAGGTGGGTGGGTGTTCACTCACCCCTACTCTTCTCCCTAGGGTGAGTAAGCACTCACCCACCCGTCAAGCCGTTAAGGATCCGCCATGCAGCCACCGGCCCGGGAGCGCGTCCTGGACGCTGCGCATCAGCTGATGCTCACCGTCGGGCTCGCCCGCGCCACCACGAAGGAGATCGCCCGGGCCGCCGGTTGCTCCGAGGCCGCGCTCTACAAGCACTTCACGAGCAAGGAGGACCTGTTCATCCGCGTCCTCTCGGAGCGGCTGCCCCAACTCGGCCCGCTGCTGCGGGGGCTGGCCGCGGAGCCCGGGCAGGGCACGCTGGAAGCGAACCTCAGGGAGATCGCCCACCAGGCGGCCCTGTTCTATGAGCAGAGTTTTCCGATCGCCGCTTCGCTGTACGCCGAGACGCAGCTGAAGCGGCGGCATGACGAGATGATGCGGGAGCTGGGTACGGGCCCGCATGTGCCGATCGCGTGCCTGGACGACTATCTGCGGGCCGAGCGGGCCGCCGGGCGGGTGAGGGCCGACGTGGACACGTTCGCCGCGGCGTCGTTGCTGATGGGGGCGTGCGCGCAGCGGGCGTTCGCGTACGACGCGGCACAGGGGGGCCGGCCGCCGGTGGAGTCGTTCGCCGCGGGTCTGGCCCGCACGCTGCTGGCGGGTATCGCGAGCTGACCCGCGTCATGCCCGTGCCGGGGCGGGTCCGAAGCCCGCCGCAGCGGCAGAGGCCGCCGCAGGCACCTCCTGCCCGCCGGGCCGCACACCGGGCGCCACCTTCAGCCCGAAGGCCCACCCGCCGGTCCGGGCGTAGGCCCCGAACTCCCGCGCGTCCCGCGCGATGGGGTCGGAGACGGGCGCCGGGGCGGCGGGGGACGTGGCGCCGGCATACCCGCCCCTCAAAAAACGACCCGCGTCGCCTAGGACGTCAACCAGTCGTCCACGCCCGCCAGCAGCTTCGTCTTCACGTCCTCCGGCGCCGCCGAACCCCGGACCGACTGCCGGGCCACCTCCGCCAGCTCCGCATCCGTGAACCCGTGGTGCCGCCGCGCGATCTCGTACTGCGCGGCAAGACGCGACCCGAACAGCAAGGGGTCGTCCGCGCCCAGCGCCAACGGCACGCCCGCCTCGAACAGCGTCCGCAGCGGCACGTCCTCCGGCTTCTCGTACACCCCCAGAGCCACGTTCGACGCCGGGCACACCTCGCACGTCACCTGCCGGTCCGCCAGCCGTTTCATCAGCCGCGGGTCCTCCGCGGCCCGCACCCCGTGTCCCACCCGGTTCGCCCCGAGGTCGTCCAGACAGTCCCGCACCGACGACGGACCCGCCAGCTCACCGCCGTGCGGCGCCGACAGCAACCCGGCCTCGCGCGCGATCCCGAACGCCCGGTCGAAGTCCCGCGCCATCCCCCGACGCTCGTCGTTCGACAGCCCGAACCCGACCACGCCCCGCTCCGCGTACCGCACCGCCAGCCGCGCCAGCGTCCGCGCGTCCAGCGGGTGCTTCATCCGGTTCGCCGCGACCAGCACCCGCATCCCGAGCCCGGTCTCCCGCGACGTGGTCTCCACCGCGTCCAGGATGATCTCCAGCGCCGGAATCAGCCCGCCCATCCGCGGCGCGTACGACGTCGGGTCGACCTGGATCTCCAGCCACCCCGACCCGTCCCGCACGTCCTCCTCCGCGGCCTCCCGCACCAGCCGCTGGATGTCCTCCGGCTCCCGCAGGCACGAGCGTGCCGCGTCGTACAGCCGCTGGAAGCGGAACCAGCCCCGTTCATCCGTCGCCCGCAGGCTCGGCGGTTCCCCGCTGGTCAGCGCCTCACTCAGCGCGTCAGGCAGCCGCACCCCGTACTTGTCGGCCAGTTCCAGCACGGTCGAGGGCCGCATCGACCCGGTGAAGTGCAGGTGCAGATGGGCTTTCGGCAGCTCAGAGACATCACGTACACGCTCCATCCAAAGATCCTGCCGTACGTCCCAGCCGTCCCGGTAGCTGTTTCCCCTTTCGTGGTCTTGCTCGCACAAACAAACTGGCGCAAGCAAAGGGGGCACCCACCGAACTCGGTAGGTGCCCCCAGGCAGCGGAAACCGGCGCAGCGGACGTCAGTCCCGTGCTTCCGCCAGCAGCTTCTGGATCCGGCTCACACCCTCGACCAGGTCCTCGTCACCCAGCGCGTACGACAGCCGCAGGTACCCGGGCGTACCGAACGCCTCACCCGGCACCACCGCGACCTCGGACTCCTCCAGGATCAGCGCGGCCAGCTCGACCGAGTCCTTGGGCCGCTTGCCCCGGATCTCCTTGCCGATCAGCCCCTTCACGGACGGGTACGCGTAGAACGCCCCTTCCGGCTCCGGGCACACCACGCCGTCGATCTCGTTCAGCATCCGCACGATGGTCTTGCGGCGCCGGTCGAAGGCCTCACGCATCGCCGTCACGGCGTCCAGGTCACCGGAGACGGCGGCCAGCGCGGCGGCCTGGGCGACGTTGGACACGTTCGACGTGGCGTGCGACTGCAGGTTCGTCGCGGCCTTGACGACGTCCTTCGGGCCGATGACCCACCCGACGCGCCAGCCGGTCATCGCGTACGTCTTCGCGACACCGTTGACCACGATGCACTTGTCGCGCAGCTCGGGCAGCACCGCCGGCAGCGACACGGCGGAGGCGTCGCCGTACACGAGGTGCTCGTAGATCTCGTCGGTCAGCACCCACAGGCCGTGCTCGACCGCCCAGCGGCCGATCGCCTCGGTCTCCTGCTCGCTGTAGACCGCGCCGGTCGGGTTCGACGGCGAGACGAAGAGAACGACCTTCGTCTTCTTCGTACGGGCCGCCTCCAGCTGCTCGACGCTCACCCGGTAGCCGGTCGTCTCGTCGGCGACGACCTCCACCGGGACACCCCCGGCCAGCCGGATCGACTCCGGGTACGTCGTCCAGTACGGCGCGGGCACGATGACCTCGTCGCCCGGGTCGAGGATCGCGGCGAAGGCCTCGTAGATGGCCTGCTTGCCACCGTTGGTGACCAGGATCTCCGAGACGTCGGGCTCATAGCCGGAGTCCCGCAGCGTCTTCGCGGCGATCGCGGCCTTCAGCTCGGGCAGACCACCGGCCGGCGTGTAGCGGTGGTACTTCGGGTTCTTGCAGGCCTCGATCGCGGCCTCGACGATGTAGTCGGGGGTCGGGAAGTCGGGCTCACCGGCGCCGAAGCCGATCACCGGCCGCCCGGCGGCCTTGAGGGCCTTGGCCTTGGCGTCCACGGCGAGGGTGGCGGACTCGGAGATCGCGCCGACTCGGGCGGAGACCCGGCGCTCGGTGGGAGGGGTTGCAGGGCTCATGGGCCCCATCGTTTCAGACCGGAAACGCGCGCGGCACGGGGGTTTCACAGACTGAACAACCTCGGGCAAATCCCTGAACAACAGTGCGGATCGCCCGCACGGCCTGCGCGATCGTCAGCGGATTCTCGTCAGTCCGCCCCTCGCCCCGGAGGTGATCTTCAGCCAACGAGTTCTGCCGCGGGCCTTTTCTGTTCGACGACCGGCCGCGGAGCACGTACACTCTCACCTCGTTGGCCTTCAGCAGGCCGCGCCCGTTCGGTGCACACCAAGCATCCGGACGGATGCGGTACGTTGGGGGACACACAAAGGGTCGTAGCTCAATTGGTAGAGCACTGGTCTCCAAAACCAGCGGTTGGGGGTTCAAGTCCCTCCGGCCCTGCTACACACACCTTCGCCAGGATGTGTGCGCATGTACGTACAGCAATGCACCGCCGTGCGGCTCAGACCGGGCGCGGCACGGCCACGACCCGGAATCAGGTGAGGACGAGTGACGGACGCCGTGGGCTCCATCGACATGCCTGATGCCCAGGACGAGGCGCCGGAGTCGAAGAAGACCCGCAAGGGTGGTAAGCGCGGCAAGAAAGGCCCGCTGAAGCGCCTTGCCCTCTTCTACCGTCAGATCGTCGCGGAACTGCGCAAGGTCGTCTGGCCGAGCCGCAACCAGCTGACGACCTACACGACCGTGGTGATCATCTTCGTCGTCATCATGATCGGCCTGGTCACCGTGATTGACTATGGGCTCAGCAACGCCGCCAAGTACGTGTTCGGCTGAGCAGTCCGCGAAGAGCGCCGAGGTACCCGGCGCTCCTTTCGCATGTTCCACCCCCATGTATCCAGGAAGAAGCAGCCACCGTGTCTGACCCGAACGTGAACGACGCCATCGAGCCGGTCGAGTCCGTCGAGGACGAGCTCGACATCGTCGAGGGCGCGGACAACGAGGACACCGAGGCCTCCGCCGAGGTCGAGGCTGCCGACGCCGTCGCGGACGACGCCGCCGAGGCGGAGACCGAGGACGGCGAAGAGGCCGCGGAAGAACTCGTCGAAGAAGAGCCCGAGGACGACCGCGACCCGATCGAGAAGCTCCGCGAGGAACTGCGTGTCCTGCCCGGCGAGTGGTACGTCATCCACACCTACGCCGGCTACGAGAACCGCGTGAAGACCAACCTGGAGCAGCGCGCCGTCTCGCTGAACGTCGAGGACTACATCTTCCAGGCCGAGGTGCCGCAGGAAGAGGTCGTCCAGATCAAGAACGGCGACCGCAAGACGATCAAGCAGAACAAGCTCCCGGGCTACGTCCTCGTCCGCATGGACCTGACGAACGAGTCCTGGGGCGTCGTCCGCAACACCCCCGGCGTCACCGGCTTCGTGGGCAACGCCTACGACCCGTACCCGCTGACCCTGGACGAGATCGTCAAGATGCTCGCCCCCGAGGCCGAGGAGAAGGCCGCCCGCGAGGCCGCCGAGGCCGAGGGCAAGCCGGCTCCGCAGCGCAAGGTTGAGGTCCAGGTGCTGGACTTCGAGGTCGGCGACTCGGTCACCGTCACCGACGGTCCGTTCGCCACGCTGCAGGCGACCATCAACGAGATCAACCCGGACTCGAAGAAGGTCAAGGGTCTCGTCGAGATCTTCGGCCGCGAGACGCCGGTCGAGCTCTCCTTCGACCAGATCCAGAAGAACTAACTTCCGGACTCACCGCTTCCGCGCAGGTCAGGCGATCGCTCCGGCGCTTGCCTGACCTGCGCGGTTTTTGGCCGCGCATCTATACCCGTTATCGTTGTGCGGTATGCCTGCATCCGGGTGGTCCCCGTATGCGGGCAGGACCCGAATCGAAAGGACCCGGAGAGCTATGCCTCCCAAGAAGAAGAAGGTCACGGGGCTCATCAAGCTCCAGATCCAGGCCGGTGCCGCCAACCCGGCCCCGCCGGTCGGCCCCGCGCTGGGTCAGCACGGCGTGAACATCATGGAGTTCTGCAAGGCCTACAACGCCGCGACCGAGTCGCAGCGTGGCTGGGTGATCCCGGTGGAGATCACGGTCTACGAGGACCGTTCCTTCACCTTCATCACCAAGACGCCGCCGGCCGCGAAGATGATCCTGAAGGCCGCGGGCATCGAGAAGGGCTCCGGCGAGCCGCACAAGACCAAGGTCGCGAAGATCACGCGTGACCAGGTCCGTGAGATCGCCACCACGAAGATGCCCGACCTCAACGCCAACGACCTGGACGCCGCCGAGAAGATCATCGCCGGCACCGCCCGTTCCATGGGCGTCACGGTCGAGGGCTGAGCCCCAACCTCCATCAGCAGAAGTGGCAGGGCCTGCTCGGCCCGGACCACGACTCCTAAGAATCCACAGGAGCAGTAGTGAGCAAGCGCAGCAAGTCCCTTCGCGCTGCGGACGCCAAGGTCGACCGGGAGAAGCTCTACGCCCCGCTCGAGGCCGTCCGTCTCGCCAAGGACACCTCCACGACCAAGTTCGACGGCACCGTCGAGGTCGCCTTCCGCCTGGGTGTCGACCCGCGCAAGGCCGACCAGATGGTCCGTGGCACCGTGAACCTTCCGCACGGCACCGGCAAGACCGCCCGGGTCCTGGTCTTCGCGACCGGTGACCGTGCTGCGGCCGCGGAGGCCGCGGGCGCCGACATCGTCGGCTCCGACGAACTGATCGACGAGGTGTCGAAGGGCCGTCTGGACTTCGACGCCGTCGTCGCCACCCCGGACCTCATGGGCAAGGTCGGCCGCCTCGGCCGCGTGCTCGGTCCGCGTGGTCTGATGCCGAACCCGAAGACCGGCACCGTCACCCCCGACGTGGCCAAGGCCGTCACCGAGATCAAGGGCGGCAAGATCGAGTTCCGCGTCGACAAGCACTCGAACCTGCACTTCATCATCGGCAAGTCGTCCTTCGACGACACCAAGCTGGTGGAGAACTACGGCGCCGCGCTGGAGGAGATCCTCCGTCTGAAGCCGTCCGCCGCCAAGGGTCGTTACATCAAGAAGGCCGCCATCAGCACCACGATGGGCCCCGGCATTCCGGTCGACCCGAACCGCACCCGCAACCTCCTCGTCGAGGAGGACCCGGCTGCGGTCTGAGCCTGAGGCTCGCCCAACCGGTCACGGGCCCCGCACCTCTTACAGGTGCGGGGCCCGTTCCCTTTTCCGGTACGTACGCCGGTGGCCTGGGTTAACGTGCGGGAACCGGATACGAACGGGGGACGTATGCAGGGCACGACCATGCGCCGCGTGGGCCTGGTGCTCGCGGTGGCGACCGCGCTGACGGGGCTGGCGGCCTGCACGTCCCAGGGTTCCTCCGACGACCCCGGCCGGGACGACCGCACCGCGCGCGACCGGTCCCTGGCGGCCCTGCGCTCCGCCGAGCGCGCCACCGAGCACGCCGAGTCCGCCCGGGTCGAGTCCACGACCACGATGGGCTCGCTGATGTCCATGACCGCCGACGGCACCCTCGGCTGGAGCGACGGCATCACCGGCACCCTCACCATCACGTACACCGGCGGCACCATGGCCGACACCATGCGCCGGCTCGGCACCACCTCGATGGAGGCCCGCTACCTGCCCGACGCGTACTACGCGCGCATGGGCGCGAAGTTCGCCGAGCAGACCGGCGGCAAGCACTGGATCCGGTACGCGTACAACGACCTCGGAGCCCTCACCGGAGGCTCCGGTTCCCACCTCGGCGACCAGATGCGCAGCACCACCCCCAACCAGTCCGTGAAGCTCCTGCTCTCCTCCGGCGACGTCAGGAAGGTCGGTGAGGAGACCGTCCGCGGCCGGACCGCCACGCACTGGTCCGGAACCGTGACGGCGGCCGACGTCGCCGACGCCGGACTGAGGAAGCAGCTCACCGGAGCCGGAGTCACCACCGAGACCGTCGACATCTGGGTCGACCAGCGGAACCTGCTGGTCAAGAAGGTCGAGAAGGCACGGATGAGCACGGGTCTGATGACCCAGACCGCGCACTACGCCGACTACGGCGTCGCGGTCCGGGCCGAGCGGCCCCCGAAGTCCGACACCGGAGACTTCGGGGACCTGATGCGGAAGCGGACCGGTACGCCCTGAGGCCCCCGTCAATTCGGATAGATCACTTGTGCCCTCTGGGATAGGCTCACGGCCTTGCTGTGAAGCAAGCATGTATTCCTTGGGGGGAATCAATGAGGACATCCATACCTGCCGCCGGGCTGGGCGCTCTGCTTCTCGCCGCCGGCGCTGTCGGCTGCGGCTCGGAGGAGTCGCCCGAGATGACGCCCGCGGCGGCCGTGGCCAAGGCGGCGAAGAACACGGAGGACATCACGTCCCTCCAGTACCGCATGAAGGGCACGGTCCCGGAGTCGGGCCGCGTCGAGGGCGAGGCGTCCATGCGTCTGAAGCCCACGATCGCCATGAGCATGAAAATGCAGGCGCCCGACCAGGCCGCCGGTGAAACCGTGGAGATCCGCCTGGTCGACAAGGCCATGTATCTCGGTGGGGGAGCCGAGATGGCCAAGGAGATGGACGGCAAGCGCTGGCTGAAGTTCGATCTCTCCGGCTCCGACGCGGCCAAGGACCTGGACAAGATGGGGTCCACGAGCCAGGCCGAGCAGAACCCGGCGGCGGAGTCCACCTTCCTCACGGGCGCCAAGGACGTGAAGAAGGTCGGCAGCGAGAAGGTCGACGGCGTCGAGACCACCCACTACACGGGCACGGCCACCCTCGCCGACCTGCGTGCCTCGCTCAAGGACAGCAAGGGGGAGACCCGCGAGCAGCGCGAGAAGAGCATCAAGCAGTACGAGAAGCTCGGCGTCGACAAGCTCACGATGGACATGTGGGTCGACGGCGAGGACCACACCAAGCAGTTCCGCATGAAGGGCCAGGCCGACAAGGGCCCGATGGACATGACCATCACCTTCCTCGACTACAACGAGCCGGTCACCGTCGAGGCCCCGCCGGCCGGCGAAGTCGCGGACCTGGGCGAGATGTTCAAGGAGCTGGGCCAGGGCTGAACCGCCCAGGGCTGATCAGCCGTACGGGCGGATTTGCCTGACGGCGATCCGTTCCCGTACTCTCCTGAAGAAGCCAAAGACCGCTGGTCGTTACCGCGCGCTCATCTGAGGGCGCGGTGGCCGAAGGATCCGCTGAACGGCGGACGACCCGCGCAGGTGACACTGGAGAAGCTCCCGGAGCCCGCCGCCCCGTGCGTGCGTGAAACCGGTCGAGCTACGCCCCGTGCGCTTGCG
This sequence comes from Streptomyces qaidamensis, assembly GCF_001611795.1. Classification (NCBI taxonomy): domain Bacteria; kingdom Bacillati; phylum Actinomycetota; class Actinomycetes; order Kitasatosporales; family Streptomycetaceae; genus Streptomyces; species Streptomyces qaidamensis. The sequence continues at coordinate 5,421,540 of NZ_CP015098.1, forward strand.
CCGGGGCGTTTCGTTTTCCCCAGTCCTCCTTCGGGTCCGCGCGGTCCGACACACCCGGAAGGAGGCCGAGGCTCATGGCGAGGCCTGACAAGGTCGATGCCGTCGAGGAGATGCGGGAGAAGTTCCGCAACTCCAACGCTGCCGTCGTTACCGCGTACACCGGTCTCACCGTCGCGCAGCTCCAGCAGCTGCGTCGTTCACTCGGTGAGAACGCTCAGTACCGTGTGGCGAAGAACACGCTGACCAAGATTGCGGCCAACGAGGCCGGGATCACGACGCTGGACGACCTCTTTGCGGGTTCGTCGGCCGTCGCCTTCGTGACCGGTGACCCGGTCGAGGCGGCGAAGGGTCTCCGTGACTTCGCCAAGGACAACCCCAACCTCGTCATCAAGGGCGGTGTCCTTGACGGCAAGGCGTTGTCCGCCGATGAGATCAAGAAGCTTGCGGACCTCGAGTCCCGCGAGGTTCTGCTCTCCAAGCTGGCCGGTGCCATGAAGGGCAAGCAGTCCCAGGCTGCCTCTGTCTTCCAGGCGCTGCCGTCGAAGCTCGTCCGCACCGTGGACGCGCTCCGTGCCAAGCAGGACGAGCAGGGCGGTGCCGAGTAACTCGGCTCGCATCCCGGCCGCCGCTGCCTGAACGCGGCGACCGTCGCGGGCCAAACGTACGCCCGCCTCACATGTACATCCGGCACCTGCCGAATTAGTGGAAGGACCGCCATCATGGCGAAGCTCAGCCAGGAAGACCTGCTCGCGCAGTTCGAGGAGATGACCCTCATCGAGCTCTCCGAGTTCGTGAAGGCGTTCGAGGACAAGTTCGACGTCACCGCCGCCGCTGCCGCGCCGGTCGTCGTCGCCGGTGGTGCCGCTGGTGGCGCCGCTGCCGAGGCCGCTGAGGAGCAGGACGAGTTCGACGTCATCCTCACGGGTGCCGGCGACAAGAAGATCCAGGTCATCAAGGTCGTGCGTGAGCTGACCTCCCTGGGTCTGAAGGAGGCCAAGGACCTCGTGGACGGCGCCCCGAAGCCCGTTCTCGAGAAGGTCGCCAAGGACGCCGCCGAGAAGGCCGCCGAGTCCCTCAAGGGCGCCGGCGCCTCCGTCGAGGTCAAGTAAGACCTTTCGGATCCGCCAGGATCCACGACACGTCCCACTGGACGTGTAACGCGTAAGCGCGGAAGAGCGATCATCCATCCGGGTGGTCGCTCTTCGGCGTTCCCGGGGGCCGGCCACGGTTGCCTTGAACCCTTTGTGACGGGGGGTATGGTGATCTTCGTCGTGTCTCCGGGCGGCTCCGGATCGGGCAGGGGGGCCTTGACGAACCGCACGCAGCGCGCAATTCTCAGGACGCGTCGTCACAGGATCCGAATCCGAGGCATGGATCGACGACGAAGAGGGCAGTATCAACGTGCGTTGAGGGCAGCGCCGTGTCGCAGGAGTGGAACAACGAGGGTGAACACGGGTTTCACGACCCGCACTGGACATCAGTGGGCCAAGTGGCTACACTGACCCTTTGCGCTGCCTGTTAGCTGTCCCCTGCCCGTCACCAGGGGTCTGCCCTCGCCCGAGCATCGACGACAAGACTTGTTGACCTGGCCTTTCGGCCGGATCCACGCGGCTTGTCTCCGTGTACGGGAGAGGGGCCGGTACGCGCGTAGTGAGTCCGAGCCCTCGGAAGGACCCCCTCTTGGCCGCCTCGCGCAACGCCTCGACCGCGAATACGAACAACGCCGCCAGCACTGCCCCGCTGCGCATCTCTTTTGCAAAGATCAAGGAGCCTCTCGAGGTTCCGAACCTGCTCGCGCTGCAGACCGAGAGCTTCGACTGGCTCCTCGGCAACACCGCCTGGCAGAGTCGGGTCGAGGAGGCTCTCGAGAACGGTCAGGACGTCCCCACCAAGTCCGGGCTCGAGGAGATCTTCGAGGAGATCTCCCCGATCGAGGACTTCAGCGGGTCGATGTCGCTGACCTTCCGCGACCACCGCTTCGAGCCGCCGAAGAACTCCATCGACGAGTGCAAGGAGCGCGACTTCACGTACGCGGCCCCGCTCTTCGTCACTGCCGAGTTCACCAACAATGAGACCGGCGAGATCAAGTCCCAGACGGTCTTCATGGGCGACTTCCCGCTCATGACCGGCAAGGGCACCTTCGTCATCAACGGCACCGAGCGTGTCGTGGTGTCGCAGCTCGTCCGTTCGCCCGGCGTCTACTTCGACTCCTCCATCGACAAGACGTCCGACAAGGACATCTTCTCCGCGAAGATCATCCCCTCCCGGGGTGCCTGGCTGGAGATGGAGATCGACAAGCGCGACATGGTCGGTGTCCGCATCGACCGCAAGCGCAAGCAGTCCGTCACCGTCCTGCTCAAGGCGCTCGGCTGGACCACCGAGCAGATCCTCGAGGAGTTCGGCGAGTACGAGTCGATGCGTGCCACCCTGGAGAAGGACCACACCCAGGGCCAGGACGACGCGCTGCTCGACATCTACCGCAAGCTGCGTCCGGGCGAGCCCCCCACGCGTGAGGCCGCGCAGACGCTGCTGGAGAACCTGTACTTCAACCCCAAGCGCTACGACCTGGCCAAGGTCGGCCGCTACAAGGTCAACAAGAAGCTGGGGGCGGACGCTCCGCTGGACGCGGGCATCCTGACCGTCGAGGACATCATCTCGACGATCAAGTACCTGGTGAAGCTGCACGCGGGCGAGACCGAGACGGTTGGCGACAGCGGTACGAACATCGTCGTCGAGACCGACGACATCGACCACTTCGGCAACCGCCGCCTGCGCAGCGTCGGCGAGCTCATCCAGAACCAGGTCCGCACGGGTCTGGCGCGTATGGAGCGTGTCGTCCGCGAGCGGATGACGACCCAGGACGTCGAGGCGATCACGCCGCAGACCCTGATCAACATCCGGCCGGTCGTCGCCTCCATCAAGGAGTTCTTCGGCACCAGCCAGCTGTCGCAGTTCATGGACCAGAACAACCCGCTCTCGGGTCTCACCCACAAGCGCCGTCTGTCGGCTCTTGGCCCGGGTGGTCTCTCCCGTGAGCGGGCCGGCTTCGAGGTCCGTGACGTGCACCCCTCGCACTACGGCCGCATGTGCCCGATCGAGACGCCCGAAGGCCCGAACATCGGTCTGATCGGCTCGCTCGCCTCCTACGGCCGGGTCAACGCGTTCGGTTTCGTGGAGACCCCGTACCGCAAGGTGTTCGAGGGCCAGGTCACCGACGAGGTCGACTACCTGACCGCCGACGAGGAGGACCGCTTCGTCATCGCGCAGGCCAACGCGCAGCTGACGGACGACCTCCGCTTCGCCGAGGCCCGGGTGCTGGTCCGCCGTAAGGGCGGCGAGGTCGACTACGTCACCGGCGAGGACGTCGACTACATGGACGTCTCGCCGCGCCAGATGGTGTCGGTCGCGACCGCCATGATCCCCTTCCTCGAGCACGACGACGCCAACCGTGCCCTCATGGGCGCGAACATGATGCGTCAGGCCGTGCCGCTCATCAAGTCCGAGTCCCCGCTCGTCGGCACCGGCATGGAGTACCGCTCCGCGGTCGACGCCGGCGACGTGGTCAAGGCCGAGAAGCCCGGTGTGGTCCAGGAGGTCTCCGCGGACTACATCACCACCGCCAACGACGACGGCACGTACATCACGTACCGCCTGGCCAAGTTCGCCCGCTCCAACCAGGGCACCTCGGTCAACCAGAAGGTCATCGTCAACGAGGGCGACCGGATCATCGAGGGCCAGGTCCTGGCCGACGGTCCGGCCACCCAGAACGGCGAGATGGCGCTGGGCAAGAACCTGCTCGTGGCGTTCATGCCGTGGGAGGGTCACAACTACGAGGACGCGATCATCCTGTCGCAGCGCCTCGTGCAGGACGACGTCCTCTCCTCGATCCACATCGAGGAGCACGAGGTCGACGCCCGTGACACCAAGCTCGGCCCCGAGGAGATCACCCGGGACATCCCGAACGTCTCCGAGGAGGTCCTCGCCGACCTCGACGAGCGCGGCATCATCCGCATCGGTGCCGAGGTCGTCGCCGGCGACATCCTCGTCGGCAAGGTCACGCCCAAGGGCGAGACCGAGCTGACGCCGGAAGAGCGCCTGCTGCGCGCCATCTTCGGTGAGAAGGCCCGTGAGGTCCGTGACACCTCGCTGAAGGTGCCGCACGGCGAGATCGGCAAGGTCATCGGCGTCCGCGTCTTCGACCGCGAGGAGGGCGACGAGCTTCCCCCCGGTGTGAACCAGCTGGTGCGCGTCTACGTCGCGCAGAAGCGCAAGATCACCGACGGTGACAAGCTCGCCGGCCGCCACGGCAACAAGGGCGTCATCTCGAAGATCCTGCCGATCGAGGACATGCCGTTCCTGGAGGACGGCACCCCGGTCGACATCATCCTCAACCCGCTCGGTGTGCCGTCCCGAATGAACCCGGGACAGGTCCTGGAGATCCACCTCGGCTGGCTCGCCAGCCGCGGCTGGGACGTCTCCGGGCTCGCGGACGACTGGGCGCAGCGCCTGCAGGCCATCGAGGCCGACCAGGTCGCCCCGGGCACGAACGTCGCCACCCCCGTCTTCGACGGTGCGCGTGAGGACGAGCTGGCCGGTCTGCTGAACCACACGATCCCGAACCGCGACGGCGAGCGCATGGTGCTCCCGACCGGTAAGGCGCCGCTGTTCGACGGCCGCTCCGGCGAGCCGTTCCCCGAGCCGATCTCGGTCGGCTACATGTACATCCTCAAGCTGCACCACCTGGTCGACGACAAGCTGCACGCCCGGTCGACCGGTCCGTACTCGATGATCACCCAGCAGCCGCTGGGTGGTAAGGCCCAGTTCGGTGGCCAGCGCTTCGGTGAGATGGAGGTGTGGGCGCTGGAGGCTTACGGCGCCGCGTACGCCCTCCAGGAGCTGCTGACCATCAAGTCCGACGACGTGACCGGCCGCGTGAAGGTCTACGAGGCCATCGTCAAGGGCGAGAACATCCCCGAGCCCGGCATCCCCGAGTCCTTCAAGGTGCTCATCAAGGAGATGCAGTCCCTGTGCCTCAACGTGGAGGTGCTGTCCTCGGACGGCATGTCCATCGAGATGCGCGACACCGACGAGGACGTCTTCCGCGCTGCGGAGGAGCTTGGCATCGACCTGTCCCGGCGTGAGCCGAGCAGCGTCGAAGAGGTCTGACGGGAGTCCGGAGGCCTTCGTCATGAAGGCCTCCGGCCCCAGGACCCCCGTATCAGACCCCATGACTTACAACCCTGAGAGGGATTGACGCATAGTGCTCGACGTCAACTTCTTCGACGAGCTCCGGATCGGTCTGGCCACCGCTGACGACATCCGTCAGTGGAGCCACGGCGAGGTCAAGAAGCCCGAGACGATCAACTACCGCACGCTCAAGCCCGAAAAGGACGGACTCTTCTGCGAGAAGATCTTCGGTCCGACCCGGGACTGGGAGTGCTACTGCGGCAAGTACAAGCGTGTCCGCTTCAAGGGCATCATCTGCGAGCGGTGTGGCGTCGAGGTCACCCGTGCCAAGGTGCGCCGTGAGCGGATGGGCCACATCGAGCTCGCCGCCCCCGTCACGCACATCTGGTACTTCAAGGGTGTTCCGTCCCGTCTGGGCTACCTGCTCGACCTGGCCCCCAAGGACCTCGAGAAGGTCATCTACTTCGCGGCGTACATGATCACGTACGTCGACGAGGAGCGCCGTACGCGCGACCTGCCCTCGCTGGAGGCCCACGTCTCCGTCGAGCGCCAGCAGATCGAGCAGCGCCGCGACGCCGACCTGGAGGCCCGGGCCAAGAAGCTCGAGACCGACCTGGCCGAGCTGGAGGCCGAGGGCGCCAAGGCCGACGTGCGCCGCAAGGTGCGCGAGGGTGCCGAGCGCGAGATGAAGCAGCTGCGCGACCGTGCCCAGCGCGAGATCGACCGTCTCGACGAGGTGTGGAACCGCTTCAAGAACCTCAAGGTCCAGGACCTGGAGGGCGACGAGCTGCTCTACCGCGAGCTGCGTGACCGCTTCGGCACGTACTTCGACGGCTCGATGGGTGCCGCGGCGCTGCAGAAGCGCCTGGAGTCCTTCGACCTCGACGAGGAGGCCGAGCGCCTTCGCGAGATCATCCGCACCGGCAAGGGCCAGAAGAAGACCCGTGCGCTCAAGCGCCTGAAGGTCGTCTCCGCGTTCCTGCAGACCAGCAACAGCCCCAAGGGCATGGTGCTCGACTGCGTGCCGGTCATCCCGCCGGACCTCCGCCCGATGGTGCAGCTGGACGGTGGCCGCTTCGCGACCTCCGACCTGAACGACCTGTACCGCCGTGTGATCAACCGGAACAACCGCCTGAAGCGGCTTCTCGACCTCGGTGCGCCCGAGATCATCGTGAACAACGAGAAGCGCATGCTCCAGGAGGCCGTCGACGCGCTGTTCGACAACGGCCGTCGTGGCCGTCCGGTCACCGGTCCCGGTAACCGCCCGCTGAAGTCCCTCAGCGACATGCTGAAGGGCAAGCAGGGCCGCTTCCGTCAGAACCTGCTCGGTAAGCGTGTGGACTACTCCGCGCGTTCCGTGATCGTCGTCGGTCCGCAGCTGAAGCTGCACCAGTGCGGTCTGCCGAAGGCGATGGCGCTGGAGCTCTTCAAGCCGTTCGTGATGAAGCGCCTGGTCGACCTGAACCACGCGCAGAACATCAAGAGCGCCAAGCGCATGGTCGAGCGCGGCCGCACGGTCGTGTACGACGTGCTGGAAGAGGTCATCGCGGAGCACCCGGTTCTGCTGAACCGTGCGCCCACGCTGCACCGCCTCGGCATCCAGGCCTTCGAGCCGCAGCTGGTCGAGGGCAAGGCCATCCAGATCCACCCGCTCGTCTGCACCGCGTTCAACGCGGACTTCGACGGTGACCAGATGGCCGTGCACCTGCCGCTGTCCGCGGAGGCGCAGGCCGAGGCCCGCATCCTGATGCTGTCCTCGAACAACATCCTCAAGCCGGCCGACGGCCGCCCGGTGACGATGCCGACCCAGGACATGGTCCTCGGTCTGTTCTTCCTCACCACCGACGGCGAGATGCGCGACCTCAAGGGCGAGGGCCGTTCCTTCGCCTCGGTCGCCGAGGCGATCATGGCCTTCGACGCGGGCGAGCTCTCGCTCCAGTCGAAGATCGACGTCCGCTTCCCGGTCGGCACCATCCCGCCGCGTGGCTGGACCCCGCCGGCGCGTGAGGAGGGCGAGCCGGAGTGGCAGCAGGGTGACACCTTCCGCCTGAACACCACCCTGGGCCGTGCGCTCTTCAACGAGCTGCTGCCCGAGGACTACCCGTTCGTCGACTACGAGGTCGGCAAGAAGCAGCTCTCCGAGATCGTCAACGACCTCGCCGAGCGCTACCCGAAGGTCATCGTGGCGGCGACGCTCGACAACCTGAAGGCGGCCGGCTTCTTCTGGGCGACCCGTTCCGGCGTCACCGTGGCCATCTCCGACGTCGTCGTTCCCGAGGCGAAGAAGGAGATCGTCCGCGGGTACGAGGCGCAGGACGAGAAGGTCCAGAAGCAGTACGAGCGCGGTCTGATCACCAAGGACGAGCGCACGCAGGAGCTCATCGCGATCTGGACCAAGGCGACCAACGAGGTTGCCGAGGCGATGAACGACAACTTCCCGAAGACCAACCCGATCTTCATGATGGTGAACTCGGGTGCACGAGGCAACATGATGCAGATGCGTCAGATCGCCGGTATGCGTGGTCTGGTGTCGAACGCGAAGAACGAGACGATCCCGCGTCCGATCAAGGCCTCCTTCCGTGAGGGCCTGTCCGTGCTGGAGTACTTCATCTCCACGCACGGTGCCCGTAAGGGTCTGGCGGACACCGCTCTGCGTACCGCCGACTCGGGTTACCTCACCCGTCGTCTGGTCGACGTCTCCCAGGACGTCATCATTCGCGAGGAGGACTGCGGCACCGAGCGCGGTCTGCGCCTCAAGATCGCGGACCGGAACGCCGAGGGCGGCCTGGTCAAGACCGAGGACGTCGAGACGTCCGTGTACGCGCGCTGCCTCGCCGAGGACATCGTGGTCGACGGTCAGGTGCTGGCCCCGGCCGGCACCGACCTGGGTGACGTCCTCATCGAGGAGCTCGTCCAGCGCGGAGTCGAGGAGGTCAAGACCCGCTCGGTCCTGACCTGCGAGTCCGCCGTCGGTACCTGCGCGATGTGCTACGGCCGTTCGCTGGCCACCGGCAAGCTGGTCGACATCGGTGAGGCGGTCGGCATCATCGCCGCCCAGTCCATCGGTGAGCCCGGTACCCAGCTGACGATGCGTACCTTCCACACCGGTGGTGTGGCCGGTGACGACATCACCCAGGGTCTGCCGCGTGTCGTCGAGCTCTTCGAGGCCCGTACCCCGAAGGGTGTCGCCCCGATCTCCGAGGCCCAGGGCCGCGTGCGGATCGAGGAGACCGAGAAGACCAAGAAGATCGTCGTCACCCCGGACGACGGCAGCGACGAGACGGCGTTCCCGATCTCCAAGCGTGCCCGTCTCCTGGTCAGCGAGGGCGAGCACGTCGAGGTGGGCCAGAAGCTCACCGTGGGTGCCACCAACCCGCACGACGTGCTGCGCATCCTGGGCCAGCGTGCCGTTCAGGTCCACCTGGTCGGCGAGGTCCAGAAGGTCTACAACTCGCAGGGTGTGTCGATCCACGACAAGCACATCGAGATCATCATCCGGCAGATGCTCCGCCGCGTGACGATCATCGAGTCCGGCGACGCCGAGCTGCTGCCCGGCGAGCTGGTCGAGCGCTCGAAGTTCGAGACCGAGAACCGTCGTGTGGTCCAGGAGGGCGGTCACCCGGCCTCCGGCCGTCCGCAGCTGATGGGTATCACCAAGGCCTCGCTGGCGACGGAATCCTGGCTGTCGGCCGCCTCCTTCCAGGAGACGACCCGAGTCCTGACGGACGCGGCGATCAACGCCAAGTCCGACAGCCTCATCGGCCTCAAGGAGAACGTCATCATCGGTAAGCTCATCCCGGCCGGTACGGGTCTGTCCCGCTACCGCAACATCCGGGTCGAGCCGACCGAGGAGGCCAAGGCCGCCATGTACTCGGCCGTCGGCTACGACGACATCGACTACTCGCCGTTCGGCACGGGCTCCGGCCAGGCCGTTCCGCTGGAGGACTACGACTACGGTCCGTACAACCAGTAAGCGAGTCGCTTGAGGCGAAGGGCGGTCACCCTGCGGGGTGGCCGCCCTTCGGCGTGTCCGCCCTGCGGGGGGTCCGCCGTCTGGCCGACACGCGGTGCCCCGTCGTGGACGCACCTGTGCCGGAACCCGCGCTTCGGCGCATCATGGAAGGACTCCGGTCCCGGGGAGGTGCTCCGTGTCGCAGCCCTATCCGTCCTGGCAGCCCTGGCAGGGCTCTGGTGCCCCGTCGATGCTCGCGTCGCACGCCGACCGGGAGCGGGCCGTGGACGTGCTCAGAGCCGGGTACGGCGAGGGTCGCCTGGAGCACGGCGAGTTCGAGAAGCGGGTCGGGCGGGCGTATGCGGCGCGGACCGTGGGGGAGCTGGCGCTGCTCGTCGCGGATCTGCCGCAGGGGCCGCTGCCGCGGCCGGCCTCCGTCGCGCCCGTGCCGGCCTCGTTCCTGCCCGTGCCGCGGCCGCGGACCAACGGGAAGGCAGTCGCGGCCGGGGTGTGCGGGCTGCTGTGCGTGCCCACGATGGGGCTGACCGGGATCCCGGCCGTCGTACTGGGACATGTGGCCCGGGCCGAGATCCGCAGCCGGGGAGAGCTGGGGGACGGGCTCGCGCTGACCGGTCTCGTGCTCGGATGGTTGTCGACGGCAGGTTGGGCACTCGTTCTGGTGTTGCTGACCGTGGTGTCCGTCGTAGCATCTTGAAGGTATGCATATCGGACACTCGCCGACGAATTGAAGATCGACAACGGCTGAGGGGCTTGACATGTCCCGCCGGGCGATGCGGGCGGTGCCCATTTGTTTTGACCGCAGCGAATGCGGTAGGTACGCTCAGACCTTGTGCCTGGGGTGTGCCCTGGCTCGCGTGTGTGCCATGAACCGCACGGCGAGCCGACACCGGCCACCGTAATCTGCGTTATTTCTGCCTGGCAGCGGAAGTCCGCGGGATTCGACACACCCGACCGCGTGGGTCGGAGATGTTCCAGGTTAGCTTCACCATTCGGCACACAGAAACCGGAGAAGTAGTGCCTACGATCCAGCAGCTGGTCCGGAAGGGCCGGCAGGACAAGGTCGAGAAGAACAAGACGCCCGCACTCGAGGGTTCCCCTCAGCGTCGTGGCGTCTGCACGCGTGTGTTCACGACCACCCCGAAGAAGCCGAACTCGGCCCTGCGTAAGGTCGCGCGTGTGCGTCTGACCAGCGGGATCGAGGTCACCGCTTACATTCCGGGTGAGGGACACAACCTGCAGGAGCACTCCATCGTGCTCGTGCGCGGCGGCCGTGTGAAGGACCTGCCGGGTGTTCGCTACAAGATCATCCGTGGTTCGCTCGACACCCAGGGTGTCAAGAACCGCAAGCAGGCCCGCAGCCGCTACGGCGCCAAGAAGGAGAAGTAAGAATGCCTCGTAAGGGCCCCGCCCCGAAGCGCCCGGTCATCATCGACCCGGTCTACGGTTCTCCTCTGGTGACCTCCCTCATCAACAAGGTGCTGCTGAACGGCAAGCGCTCCACCGCCGAGCGCATCGTCTACGGCGCCATGGAGGGTCTGCGTGAGAAGACGGGCAACGACCCGGTCATCACGCTGAAGCGCGCGCTGGAGAACATCAAGCCGACCCTCGAGGTCAAGTCCCGCCGTGTCGGTGGTGCGACGTACCAGGTTCCGATCGAGGTCAAGCCCGGTCGCGCCAACACGCTCGCGCTGCGCTGGCTGGTCGGTTACTCCCGCGCCCGTCGCGAGAAGACCATGACCGAGCGTCTGCTCAACGAGCTTCTCGACGCCTCCAACGGCCTCGGTGCCGCTGTGAAGAAGCGCGAGGACACCCACAAGATGGCCGAGTCCAACAAGGCCTTCGCGCACTACCGCTGGTAGTCGCTACCCACATCGAGACCGAGAGAAGACTGAAGCCTTATGGCTACCACTTCACTTGACCTGGCCAAGGTCCGCAACATCGGGATCATGGCCCACATCGACGCGGGCAAGACGACCACCACCGAGCGGATCCTGTTCTACACCGGTGTGTCTTACAAGATCGGTGAGGTCCACGACGGCGCTGCCACCATGGACTGGATGGAGCAGGAGCAGGAGCGTGGCATCACGATCACGTCTGCTGCGACCACCTGTCACTGGCCGCTCGAGGACAACGACTACACCATCAACATCATCGACACCCCGGGGCACGTCGACTTCACCGTCGAGGTGGAGCGCTCCCTGCGTGTGCTCGACGGTGCCGTGACGGTGTTCGACGGTGTCGCCGGTGTCGAGCCGCAGTCCGAGACGGTGTGGCGTCAGGCCGACCGTTACGGCGTGCCGCGTATCTGCTTCGTCAACAAGCTGGACCGTACCGGCGCCGAGTTCCACCGCTGCGTGGACATGATCTCGGACCGCCTGGGCGCGCAGCCGCTGGTCATGCAGCTGCCGATCGGTGCGGAGGCGGACTTCAAGGGCGTCATCGACCTCGTGACGATGAAGGCCCTGGTCTGGTCGGCCGAGGCGACCAAGGGCGAGATGTACGACACCGTCGACATCCCGGACACCCACGCCGAGGCTGCCGAGGAGTACCGCGGCAAGCTGCTCGAGGCCGTCGCCGAGAACGACGAAGAGCTGATGGAGCTGTACCTGGAGGGCACCGAGCCCACCGTGGAGCAGCTCTACGCCGCGATCCGCCGTATCACGATCGCGTCCGGCAAGGGCGGCGGCACCACCGTCACCCCCGTGTTCTGCGGTACCGCGTTCAAGAACAAGGGCGTTCAGCCCCTGCTCGACGCGGTCGTGCGCTACCTGCCCACCCCGCTCGACGTCGAGGCCATCGAGGGCCACGACGTCAAGGACCCGGAGCAGGTCGTCGTGCGCAAGCCGTCGGAGGACGAGCCCCTCGCCGCGCTCGCGTTCAAGATCATGAGCGACCCGCACCTCGGTAAGCTCACCTTCGTCCGGGTCTACTCGGGCCGCCTGGAGTCCGGCACCGCGGTGCTGAACTCCGTCAAGGGCAAGAAGGAGCGCATCGGCAAGATCTACCGCATGCACGCGAACAAGCGTGAGGAGATCGACGCGGTGGGCGCCGGCGACATCGTCGCCGTGATGGGCCTGAAGCAGACCACCACCGGTGAGACGCTGTCCGACGACAAGAACCCGGTGATCCTGGAGTCCATGGACTTCCCGGCGCCGGTCATCCAGGTCGCCATCGAGCCCAAGTCCAAGGGCGACCAGGAGAAGCTGGGTGTCGCCATCCAGCGCCTGGCCGAGGAGGACCCGTCCTTCCAGGTCCACTCGGACGAGGAGACCGGCCAGACCATCATCGGTGGTATGGGCGAGCTGCACCTTGAGGTGCTGGTCGACCGTATGCGCCGTGAGTTCAAGGTCGAGGCCAACGTCGGCAAGCCGCAGGTCGCCTACCGCGAGACGATCCGCAAGGCCGTCGAGCGCGTCGACTACACGCACAAGAAGCAGACTGGTGGTACCGGCCAGTTCGCCAAGGTGCAGATCGCGATCGAGCCGATCGAGGGCGGCGACGCCTCGTACGAGTTCGTGAACAAGGTCACCGGTGGCCGTATCCCGAAGGAGTACATCCCTTCGGTGGACGCCGGTGCGCAGGAGGCCATGCAGTTCGGCATCCTCGCGGGCTACGAGATGACGGGCGTCCGCGTCACGCTCATCGACGGTGGCTACCACGAGGTCGACTCCTCCGAGCTCGCGTTCAAGATCGCCGGTTCGCAGGCCTTCAAGGAGGCCGCGCGCAAGGCGTCCCCCGTGCTCCTTGAGCCGATGATGGCCGTCGAGGTCACCACGCCCGAGGACTACATGGGTGAGGTCATCGGCGACATCAACTCCCGCCGTGGTCAGATCCAGGCCATGGAGGAGCGGGCCGGTGCCCGCGTCGTGAAGGGCCTCGTGCCCCTCTCGGAGATGTTCGGCTACGTCGGCGACCTGCGCAGCAAGACGTCCGGCCGTGCGAGCTACTCCATGCAGTTCGACTCCTACGCCGAGGTTCCCCGGAACGTCGCCGAGGAGATCATCGCGAAGGCCAAGGGCGAGTAACGCACAGCGTCTACACGCCGTAGGCTTGACTCCGGAGCCTCGTGGGGCATTCCACCGCAATCGCGGCGTGAGTGCCCCGGGGCCCGGGCTTTCCAGCAAAGATCACCTGGCGCCGATGAAGTAAGGCGTACCAGAACCACTCCCAGGAGGACCCCAGTGGCGAAGGCGAAGTTCGAGCGGACTAAGCCGCACGTCAACATCGGCACCATCGGTCACATCGACCACGGTAAGACGACCCTCACGGCCGCCATTACCAAGGTGCTGCACGACGCGTACCCGGACCTGAACGAGGCCTCGGCCTTCGACCAGATCGACAAGGCTCCTGAGGAGCGCCAGCGCGGTATCACCATCTCCATCGCGCACGTCGAGTACCAGACCGAGACGCGTCACTACGCCCACGTCGACTGCCCCGGTCACGCGGACTACATCAAGAACATGATCACGGGTGCGGCGCAGATGGACGGCGCCATCCTCGTGGTCGCCGCCACCGACGGCCCGATGCCGCAGACCAAGGAGCACGTGCTCCTGGCCCGCCAGGTCGGCGTCCCGTACATCGTCGTCGCGCTGAACAAGGCCGACATGGTGGACGACGAGGAGATCCTGGAGCTCGTCGAGCTCGAGGTCCGTGAGCTCCTCTCCGAGTACGAGTTCCCGGGCGACGACCTGCCGGTCGTCAAGGTCTCGGCGCTCAAGGCCCTCGAGGGCGACAAGGAGTGGGGCAACTCCGTCCTCGAGCTCATGAAGGCCGTGGACGAGAACATCCCGCAGCCCGAGCGTGACGTCGACAAGCCGTTCCTCATGCCGATCGAGGACGTCTTCACGATCACCGGTCGCGGTACGGTCGTCACCGGCCGTATCGAGCGTGGTGTCCTCAAGGTCAACGAGACCGTTGACATCGTGGGCATCAAGCAGGAGAAGACCACCACCACGGTCACCGGCATCGAGATGTTCCGGAAGCTCCTCGACGAGGGCCAGGCCGGTGAGAACGTCGGTCTGCTCCTCCGTGGCATCAAGCGCGAGGACGTCGAGCGCGGCCAGGTCATCATCAAGCCGGGCTCGGTCACCCCGCACACCGAGTTCGAGGCGCAGGCCTACATCCTGTCCAAGGACGAGGGTGGCCGCCACACGCCGTTCTTCAACAACTACCGCCCGCAGTTCTACTTCCGTACGACGGACGTGACCGGCGTGGTGACCCTCCCCGAGGGCACCGAGATGGTCATGCCGGGTGACAACACCGAGATGAAGGTGGAGCTCATCCAGCCCGTCGCCATGGAGGAGGGCCTGAAGTTCGCCATCCGTGAGGGTGGCCGGACCGTGGGCGCCGGCCAGGTCACCAAGATCAACAAGTGAGTCTTCGGACTTGCTTGAGGGTCTACTGACCTGAGTGGCTCGAAGGGGCCCGTACGACTTCGGTCGTGCGGGCCCCTTTGCTGTTGACCAGGCCAGGTTCTGTCCGCATGATTCAGGGTTTCCTGAATTCAGGCTTCGCTGTACTGTTGCGGGGTGCTGACCGTTGCTTCCGACATCGATGTGCTGGCCCGCTTCGGCCGCGCGCTCGCCGACCCGATCCGCTGCCGGATCCTCCTTGCGCTGAGCCGAGCCCCCGTCTACCCCGCCGACCTCGCCGACGCGCTCGGCGTCTCCCGCACCCGGCTCTCCAACCACCTGGCGTGTCTGCGGGATTGCGGCCTCGTGGTGACCGTCCCGGACGGACGGCGCACCCGCTACGAGCTCGCCGACGAACGTCTCGGCCACGCGCTCGACCAGCTGCGCGCCGTGGTGGTCGCGGTCGAGGAGGACAAGACCTGCCCGGACGCCGCCACGGAGGGCTGCTGCTGATGGTGGCCCTGTCCCTGGGGCCGTCCGCGGCCCGCCGCGATACGCTCACCCGCCGGATACGGCTGCTCGTCGCGGCGACGATCACCTACAACGTCGTCGAGGCGATCGTCGCCCTCGTCGCCGGCACGGTCGCCTCCTCCAGCGCACTGATCGGTTTCGGTCTCGACTCCGTCATCGAGGTCTCCTCCGCCGCCGCGGTCGCCTGGCAGTTCTCCGCGGCCGACCCCGCGGTCCGTGAGGCTCGGGAGAAGACCACCCTGCGGATCATCGCGGCCTCCTTCTTCGTCCTCGCCGCCTACGTGAGTGCCGACGCGATCCGTGCCCTGGCCGGCGCCGGAGAGGCCGACCGCTCCATCACCGGCATCGTGCTCGCCGCCCTGTCGCTCGCGATCATGCCGTTCCTGTCCGCCGCGCAGCGCCGTGCCGGGCGCGAACTCGGTTCCGCCTCGGCCGTGGCGGACTCCAAGCAGACCCTGCTGTGCACGTACCTCTCCGCCGTGCTCCTGGTCGGCCTGCTCCTCAATGCCACCCTCGGCTGGTCCTGGGCCGACCCGTTCGCCGCGCTCGTCATTGCCGTCATCGCCCTCAAGGAGGGGCGCGACGCCTGGCAGGGGAAGGGATGCTGCGCACCCGCGTCCCCGACGGTGACGGCTCCGGCCGGGGTGGACGCGTGCGGCTGCCACCCCGGATGCGACTGCTGCACCTGAGCCCGACCGGCGAGGAGTACGTGCCTCGTCGTCGCCGTGCGGCCTGGTGCGAGGTGTGGGGCGTCGGTGCCTCCGGTCAGAAGTCCAGTTCGGCCCAGACGGTCTTGCGGGGTGACAGGCCCGGGGTGACGCCCCAGCGGTCGGCGAGTGCGTCGACGAGGAGCAGGCCGCGGCCGGACTCGGTGTCGGGGCCGGGCAGTTGCGGACTCGGCAGGCGGTCGCCGCGGGTGTCCGTCACCTCGATGCGGAGGGTGGCCGCGACGACGTAGAGCAGCAGGCGGAAGTCGCGGCCCGGGATGCGGCCATGGGTGGCCGCGTTGACCGACAGCTCTGCGACGACCTGCCGTGCCGGGTCCAGCGGCAGGCCCCAGGAGCGCAGTTGTTCCGTGGTGAGGAGGCGGGCCAGGCGGGCGCCGCGCGGGGTGGCGGAGAGCTGGAGGCTGAAGTTACGGATGGGGGTGCGGAGTTCGGGGGAGTTCTGCTTCACGTCACTCAGCGTGGCCGTCAGTGCCTACTGTGAACAGTGACTCAGCGGGTGCGTACGGTGACTGTCCGGAGCTTGTCCGGTGTTGTCCGGGCTGTCGGGGCCGGGCGTGCGGGTAGGCCGCTGGGCACGGTCGTACGACGGCGGAAGGGTGCGGGATGACGGTCGAGGCGGATTCGGGGCGGCTCAAGAGCGAGGCGGACGAGCCGGGTTGGGAGGTGGACCCGGACGACGAGTGGGGCGTCGCGGTCATCGCCACGGTGGGGCGGCAGCTGAAGCTGCGGCGGGAGGCGGTGGGGATGCGGGCCGCCCAGTTCGGGACGGCGGTGGGGTACGGCGAGGACATGGTCTACAAGATCGAGGGCGGGAAGCGGATCCCTCGGCAGGACTATCTCGTCAGGGCTGATGAGGTGCTGGGAGCGGGTGGGCTGATTGCGGCGGCCTGGGAGGACGTGAAGAGGGTTCGGTACCCCAAGAGGGTGCGGGAGCTTGCCAAGTTGGAGGGGCAGGCGGTGGAGATCGGGGTGTATGAGTGCAACAGCGTCAACGGGCTGTTGCAGACCCCCGAGCATGCTCGGGCGTTGTTCGAGTCGTGGCAACCCGCATACTCGCCGGACGAAGTGGAACGTCTGGTGGCTGCCCGCATGGCTCGGCAGTCGGTGTTCGAGCGGTCGCCGGCACCTTCGCTGAGCTTCGTCCAGGAGGAGGCGACACTGCTCCGCCCGGTCGGAGGCACAATGGTGTGGCGTCGGCAGCTTGAGCGTCTGCTGGAGGTGGGGCGGTTGCGTAACGTCAGGCTTCAGCTGATGCCGACGAGCAGCGAGGCACACCCCGGTCTGAACGGGAGGATCGAGGTGCTGAAATTCGGGGACGGCACCGCGGTGGGCCGGTCCGACGGCGCTTTCACCGGCCGTCCGACCACTGATCCGAAGCACATCCGGATCCTCGAACTGCGCTACGGCACCATCCGAGCTCAGGCTCTTCCCCCGCGTGAGTCGCTGGCCTTCATCGAGCAACTGCTGGGAGAGACATGATCCGTAACGCTGAACCGGTGTGGTTCAAGAGCAGCTACAGCAGTGGCCCCGACGGCGACTCCTGCGTCGAGATCGCCATAGCCCCCCACACCATCCACGTCCGGGACTCCAAGCACACCGAAGGCCCCCGGCTCGCGCTTGCGCCGGAGGCATGGTCGGAGTTCCTGGCCTCCTTCTAGCCGTCGTTCCGAAGGACGCTCACCGCGCGGTCGAACGCCGAGTCCCGGTTCTTGGCGAACTCCTCCTTGGTGGTCGGCTGCCCGACGCGAACCGTGCCGCCCGGCCGGTCAATCAGGGCCTGCGTGAAGGTCTCACCGGCGCTGACGGTCGTGCCTGAGGTCAGTACGGCGATCGGGCCGGTGTAGCGGGGCCCGTCGGCCGGTACGACCCTGATGGGCTCGGGGCGGGTGTGCCGGTCCGGGTCGGTGGGGTGGTTGCGGGCGCGCTTGGCGTAGGCGACGTAGGGCGTGTCCGTTGTAACACTGGGGCATGACTTCCGAACCCGCTTGCGAAGACCTCGACTTGGATGCCATCGAGGAGGCGTGCACGGCGCCGGGCCCCGCCTTCGTCGCCATGGCGAGAGAGGCGGTGCCGCGTCTCGTGGCGGAGGTCAGGCGCCTGCGGTGGCTCGTCGAGTACGGGGCATGTCCCACGGCCGGCACCACGGGCACGGAGTTCGTGCTTCCGCTCGACGACGAGATGCTTGCCTACTTCCGCGAGATGACGGACGTATTGGTGGAGCGGATCGGTGTCTCCCGCGCGGAGGCGGTTGCCAGGATCAACGCGATGTACGGAACGCGGGAGTCGGCCGCGTGGGGCGTGGAGCTGATGGGCCACGAACTGCCGGAGTACTGGGCGTACGGGACGTACTACAGCCCGGATCACGGGAAACGCCTCCCGGTTGGAGATCCGCAGGTGGACGCGGACATCGACTTCGGCACCCATCCCGTACGCCCGGCACCTCCGAAGGACTCACCGTTCTGGACACTGGAGGAGTAGTGGCACGATGTGCGCACACGTGATCGAGCGAACGGGGAGACCGGCGTCATGGCCCGCTACATGGAGACACTGACCGTCGAGCGGGGCGGTTTCCGGATCAAGGTGCCGGAGTCCTGGTGGGAGTTCGACGTACGGCCGGAGTCGCGGGACGACTCGATCCGGCGGATGGTGAGCGAGCGCGTGCGGCAGCGCCCGGAACTGGAGCAGTACCGGGACGCGTACGTCGACTTCCTCCGGAAGGCCGCCGCGGATGCCTGGAAGTCGGGCGCGATGTACTGCGGCTGCATGGCGGAGAGCTTCGGCGGGGACACGCCGATCACGGGTTCGGTGACCGTCTCTCTCGTCGGCGGCCGCAACGAGCGGGGTGAGCCGCTGTCGAACGACCCGGCCGTCATCGCGAGTCAGCTCGCGGTCAAGGAGGCGAAGCGGGAGGGCGACTCGTGGCGGAAGGTCACGACCGTCGAGATCCCGGGCGTCTGCCCGGCCGCGCGGACGTACGGCATCGAGGACATCGCCGTGCCCGGCGACGCGCTCAACCGGACCATCCGCGCTGTACTGATGCAGACGTACATTCCCGTGCCGGGCCAGGAGGGCAAGATCGCCCTGGTCGCCGGCAGCAGCCAGGTCCTCGACCTCGCGGACTCCTTCTTCGACATCTTCGACGCGATCACGTCGACGTTCCGGTTCACGGGCTGACCTCCCTTTCACGAGGACGGCCGGGACATCGAGCAGGAGAGCCGCCGCTGTGCGCCTGGTGATCACGGGGACTGCGCGCCGAGACTCTGGTCGACGCGGTACTCATGGCCGGAGTCTTCGCCCTCGAACGGTACGGCGGGCGCCCCGGCGTCCAAGAGGCATAGATCCTGGAGAACCGGCACCGGCGCCATGGCAACCGAGGCTCGGCACCGAATCGGAGTAAATGTGATCTGGCGCGAGATCGTCGAAGCGTTCCCCTCCGCGGAACTCCGTGACCCCGCAGACACCGGCACCCTCGACCGTATCGAATCGGTCCTGGGCCAGCCGCTCCCGGGTGACCTCCGCGCCCTTCTTCTCGAGAGCAATGGGCTGGCCGATGAATACGGCACCGACGTCATCTGGTCTGCCGACCGGATCCTCGGTGACAATCTCTCGTTCCGCAACGACGAACAGCACAAGTCCCTGTACAGGGAGTTCGATTCGCTCATGTTCTTCGGAGACAACGGCGGGGGAGACCAGTTCGCCTTCGTCCGGCGGCCCGAGCGCAGCGAGGTGTTCGTCTGGGATCATGAGACGGACAGCAGAATCCTCGTGGCGCCGAGCCTGAAGCGCTATGTGCGCAGTGCGTTGGAGAGCGCCGGCGAGGATTGGTATCGGTAGGGATACTGCTCATGGCGTCGGATCGTGACTGGGAAAGCGGCAAGGGCCTGCTGGGCATCGACGACCCCGCCGAGTGGGATGCCGCGTGGGAGCGCGGTGAGAGTCGTCTCGGTACAGCGGCGATCGGGTTGGCGCTCCAGTGTTCGCTGGAGGAGGTCTCGCCTCGGCTCGTGCGGGCGACGCAGTTGCCGCACCCCGAGCAGCGGGGGTACGCCTTCACTGCCGCGGGTACCGCAGCGCGACTCAACCGGGAGCTGACGCCGGAGCTGTACGCAGTGCTGCGCATGGCGGGGCCCAAGGGCCTGGCCGAAGACGCCATCAACGACACGCTGACCTTCGTGCCGTTCCGCAAGCTCCCGTCGTGGTTCAAATGGCGGTGGGTGCATGCGACGGTGCGGAACAAGGCGGAGGGCTGGTGGCTGCAGTTCGCGGACGCCGTCGGGGAGACGTGGCGGGCGTGGCGCGGGCGTCGTTCCCGACACTGATCCGTTTCCCTACCGCCGCGTGAACATGACCGTGGAACTCGACGCAGTCGGCCGTCGCGTCAGGGAAACCGTCGACGGCCGGACCATGAGCTTTGCCTACGACGCCGCCGGCGATCGGACGCTGCGCATCACCCCCTCGGGCGCCCGGAGCACGTGGGAGTACGACGCCGCGGGACGCACTGCCCGGCTCGGCACGGCGGGGCACACGATCGACTTCGTGCACGATGCGGCAGACCGCGAAGTGATCCGCCGCATCGACGGCGCGCTCACACTCACTCGCGGCTATGACAGCCTCGACAGGCTGGTCACGCAGGCGAGCACAGCTCCAGGAGACCGCCGGATCGCGGAGCGCTCGTACACCTACCGCCCCGACGGCCACCTCATAGGCGTCCAGGACTCCCGCACGGGCGGCCGGCGTTTCGATCTCGACGCACAGGGCCGCGTCACCGCGGTGCACGCGGCGGGCTGGAGCGAGCGCTACGCCTACGACTCCGCGGGCAACCAGACCGAGGCTGCCTGGGCCCGCACAGCA
The DNA here is from genome assembly GCF_001611795.1 of Streptomyces qaidamensis. Lineage (NCBI taxonomy): Bacteria > Bacillati > Actinomycetota > Actinomycetes > Kitasatosporales > Streptomycetaceae > Streptomyces > Streptomyces qaidamensis. The sequence goes on from NZ_CP015098.1 coordinate 5,442,161, forward strand.
TCCGGGTCATGAGGCCACCGGGCCGCGCGAGTACACCGGTACGCGGCTGAGGCGGGCAGGCGCCGTTCATTACGAGTACGACGCCCAGGGGCGCGTGGTCGTACGCCGCAAGACCCGGCTCTCCCGCAAACCCGACACCTGGCGGTACGAGTGGGATGCCGAGGACCGGCTCACCGCCGTCACCACACCGGACGGCGTCCGGTGGCGCTACACCTACGACCCACTGGGTCGCGTACGTCCGGAACCCACACACCTGGTCCGACCCCTGGGGCTCGCGCCCCTGTGTCATCAGCACGGCGGCGACACGGGCAGCCCGGACGGGGCCGGGTTGTTGCCGGGACCGGCGCCCCAGCACGCCGTGGACATGCTGAACAAGGTCAATGCCCGGCCAGGGGGAATCGGGAAAGTCGACGGCTACCATGGCAATGCGAACTGGGGTAACAACAAGTCCGCCCTTCCCGGGGGCAAGTACAAAGAATGGGACGTCAACGCCAAGGTCGACCTCCCGCAGTGCAGCGCTCCGGGTTGCGGGAAGGAAATCAGAGGCCCCGAACGCCTTCTGACTCCGAAAGACGGCCCTGGCCCCGCCTATTACACACCGGACCATTACGGAACGTTCTACTACGTCGGCCAATTTGCAGGATGATTCAGGATGACCGGTTTTGATATCACAGGGACTTCGGAACCCTGGGCCATCTTCGTTCCCCAGGGGGAATCCGGGGTCCACCAGCAACTGTCAAGGCTGGAGGCGAAGGGTGGGCACGTGTACCGCTTCGAATCCCGCGACCTCACGACTGAGGAGGGGATTTACCGTTCCTTCGCCGAAGTCCTGCGGTTCCCCGGATACTTCGGCAGGAACTGGGATGCCCTGGTGGACTGTCTGGACGACCTGTGCGGTGAGGTGACAGGTGGAGTCGGGATCGCGAGTGTCGTCCAGGACGCGGATCGGCTTCTGGAAGCGGAACACTTCCCCCTGTTCGTATCAGTCCTCTGCCAGGGCGCGGATCGTGCGAATTCTGTGGTGGATCTCGATGGTTTCCCCCTGGACAGGCCTGCGATCGCCGAACATTTCGTTTTCGAGTTCCGTGACTTCGATCGTGACAAGGTCGCATCGCGGGTCGCGCAGCGTGATCTTACGGTCACGACCGGAGACACGTTCGTTGCCGCCGCTCTCAACCCCGAGGAATGGCGTTGAGAGCGGGCGATCCGGATCCGGTGCCCCTCGCTTGAGCGAACTTCGCCTCTCTCGGCGACGTCGTGGAGATCGACGCCGTCCGCTCCACCGGAACCTGCTGCTCTGGCCCGACGAGAGCTGATCGGTAGGGGTCGATCTTCAGCCGGCCCAGTTGAGAGGGTGAAGGACCGGCTACCGGGCCTACGACGCAGAACTGGAGCGGCTCGTCGAAGGGGTGGGGTCCGGGCCCGTCCGGCCTTGTGTTTGACCTACGTCACTCCCGGGGTATTCTCCTCGGCTCGATTGGCGTCGCCCCTGCCCCATATGGCAGACTGTCCGAGTTGCTCGGTCGAGTGTTGATGCTGCGCGCCTCCCGCCGGGAGGACCGGAAGCGAGTCCCACAGTACTCGTCGCCCTAACTGCCACCACGGCAGCGCTGGGGCGGACGTACGGGAATCTTTCGGGAAGCGTCAGTGCGGCACCGGCCAGGCACCCGGTGGCCTTCTAGGTCCCGGCCTGCGGTTCCGGAAGGGCCGTGCGCAATCCCTGCAGGGGTGTTCGAACAAGGGACATCTGTGTCAGCGGAAGAGCGACACGCCCGACCGCGTGGGTCGGACAGAAGGGCTGGAACGCCGGGTTCCAGAGCGTTACGAGAGACAGGACTACTAGTAGCCATGGCGGGACAGAAGATCCGCATCCGGCTCAAGGCCTACGACCACGAGGTCATCGACAGCTCGGCGAAGAAGATCGTCGAGACGGTGACGCGTACTGGTGCGTCGGTCGCAGGCCCGGTGCCGCTGCCCACTGAGAAGAACGTGTACTGCGTCATCAAGTCGCCGCACAAGTACAAGGACTCGCGCGAGCACTTCGAGATGCGCACGCACAAGCGCCTGATCGACATCCTCGACCCGACCCCCAAGACCGTTGACTCTCTGATGCGACTCGACCTCCCGGCCGGTGTCGACATCGAGATCAAGCTCTGAGGCCGGTGATCTGAACGATGGCTAAGCAGATCAAGGGCATCCTGGGCGAGAAGCTCGGCATGACGCAGGTGTGGGACGCGAACAACCGTGTTGTTCCGGTCACCGTCGTCAAGGCCGGCCCCAACGTCGTCACCCAGGTCCGCACGAACGACGTCGACGGCTACGAGTCCGTCCAGATCGCGTTCGGCGAGATCGACCCGCGCAAGGTGAACAAGCCCCTCAAGGGCCACTTCGCCAAGGCCGACGTCACTCCCCGCCGCCACCTCGTCGAGATCCGTACCGCTGACGCCAGCGAGTACACCCTCGGCCAGGAGATCACCGCTGAGGTGTTCGAGGCCGGCATCAAGGTCGACGTGACCGGCAAGAGCAAGGGCAAGGGCTTCGCCGGTGTCATGAAGCGTCACAACTTCAAGGGCCTCGGCGCCGGACACGGCACCCAGCGCAAGCACCGCTCCCCCGGTTCCATCGGTGGCTGCGCCACCCCGGGCCGTGTGTTCAAGGGCCTCCGCATGGCGGGTCGCATGGGCAACGAGCGGGTCACCACCCAGAACCTGACCGTCCACGCCGTTGACGCGGAGAAGGGTCTGCTGCTCATCAAGGGCGCGGTTCCCGGTCCGAACGGCGGCCTCGTCCTGGTCCGCACCGCGGCCAAGGGGGCCTGAGGTAATGAGCACTGTTGACATCCTTTCGCCGGCGGGCGACAAGGCCGGTTCCGTCGAGCTCCCCGCGGAGATCTTCGACGTTGAGAAGGTCAGCATTCCGCTGATCCACCAGGTCGTCGTCGCACAGCTGGCCGCTGCCCGCCAGGGCACGCACAAGACCAAGACCCGTGGCGAGGTCCGCGGCGGTGGCAAGAAGCCGTACCGCCAGAAGGGCACCGGTCGCGCCCGTCAGGGTTCGACCCGCGCGCCGCAGTTCGCCGGTGGTGGCGTCGTGCACGGTCCCGTGCCGCGTGACTACTCGCAGCGGACCCCGAAGAAGATGAAGGCTGCCGCGCTGCGTCACGCCCTCACCGACCGGGCCCGCCACAACCGCATCCACGTCGTCTCCGGCGTGGTCGAGGGCGAGACCCCCTCCACGAGGGCCGCCAAGACGCTGTTCGGCAAGATCTCGGAGCGCAAGAACCTGCTCCTGGTCGTCGACCGCGCCGACGAGGCCGCGTGGCTGTCCGCCCGCAACCTGCCCCAGATCCACATCCTGGAGCCGGGCCAGCTGAACACGTACGACGTTCTCGTCTCGGACGACGTGGTCTTCACCCAGGCCGCCTTCGAGTCCTTCGTGTCCGGCCCGAAGGCCAATGACACCGAAGGGAGCGAGGTCTGATGGCTATCCGTCACCCCGCTATCGCCTCCAAGGCGGCGAAGAAGGCCAAGGCCGCGCGCGTCGCCAAGGCGCGCCGCCACGCCGCCGAGGGCAAGAACACCGTCGAGACCCCGCTGAGCAAGTCCTTCACGGACCCCCGTGACGTGCTGCTCAAGCCGGTCGTCTCCGAGAAGAGCTACGCGCTCCTCGACGAGGGCAAGTACACGTTCATCGTGGACCCGAGCGCCAACAAGACCCAGATCAAGCAGGCCGTGCAGTCGGTCTTCTCGGTCAAGGTCACCGGGGTCAACACGATCAACCGCCAGGGCAAGCGCAAGCGGACCCGCACCGGCTTCGGCCAGCGCGCGTCCACCAAGCGCGCGATCGTGACCCTCGCTGAGGGCGACCGTATCGACATCTTCGGCGGTCCGACCGCGTAAGCGGGTCGGATCGTCCGATATCGGACGAGGACTGAGAAATGGGAATCCGCAAGTACAAGCCGACTACGCCGGGCCGTCGTGGCTCCAGCGTCGCCGACTTCGTCGAGGTCACGCGGTCCACGCCGGAGAAGTCGTTGGTCCGCCCCCTGCACAGCAAGGGTGGCCGTAACAACTCCGGTCGTGTGACCGTCCGCCACCAGGGCGGTGGCCACAAGCGCGCCTACCGCGTGATCGACTTCCGTCGTCACGACAAGGACGGCGTGCCGGCGAAGGTCGCGCACATCGAGTACGACCCCAACCGCACCGCGCGCATCGCGCTCCTGCACTACGCGGACGGCGAGAAGCGCTACATCCTCGCGCCGCGTGGCCTGAGCCAGGGCGACCGCGTCGAGAACGGTCCCGGGGCCGACATCAAGCCGGGCAACAACCTTGCCCTGCGCAACATCCCGGTCGGTACCACGCTGCACGCCATCGAGCTGCGTCCGGGCGGCGGTGCGAAGTTCGCCCGCTCCGCCGGCGCCTCGGTGCAGCTGCTCGCGAAGGAGGGCTCGATGGCCCACCTCCGCATGCCGTCCGGTGAGATCCGCCTGGTCGACCAGCGCTGCCGCGCCACGGTCGGCGAGGTGGGCAACGCCGAGCAGAGCAACATCAACTGGGGTAAGGCGGGCCGTAAGCGCTGGCTGGGCGTCCGCCCGACCGTGCGTGGTGTGGTCATGAACCCGGTGGACCACCCGCACGGTGGTGGCGAAGGCCGTACCTCGGGTGGTCGCCACCCGGTGTCCCCCTGGGGCAAGAAGGAAGGCCGTACTCGTTCGCCCAAGAAGGCGTCGAACAAGTACATCGTCCGCCGCCGCAAGACGAACAAGAAGCGCTAAGGACGGGTTGAGATGCCTCGTAGCTTGAAGAAGGGGCCCTTCGTCGACGACCACCTGATCAAGAAGGTGGACGCCCAGAACGAAGCCGGCACCAAGAACGTCATCAAGACCTGGTCCCGTCGCTCCATGATCGTGCCGGCCATGCTCGGCCACACGCTCGCGGTGCACAACGGCAAGACCCACATTCCGGTGTTCGTCACCGAGTCGATGGTCGGCCACAAGCTCGGCGAGTTCTCGCCGACGCGCACCTTCCGGGGTCACGTCAAGGACGACCGGAAGTCGAAGCGCCGCTAAGCGCGGGGTGGAATGACCATGACAGACACTGGAAGGACAACCATGGAAGCCAGGGCCCAGGCGCGGTACATCCGCGTCACGCCCATGAAGGCCCGCCGCGTGGTGGACCTCATCCGTGGCCTGAACGCCACGGAGGCTCAGGCGGTCCTGCGTTTCGCCCCGCAGGCCGCGAGCCAGCCGGTCGGCAAGGTGCTTGACAGCGCCATCGCCAACGCCGCGCACAACTACGACCACACCGATGTCGACAGCCTCTTCGTCTCCGAGGCCTACGTCGACGAGGGCCCGACCCTGAAGCGGTTCCGTCCGCGCGCCCAGGGCCGTGCCTACCGGATCCGCAAGCGGACCAGCCACATCACCGTGGTCGTCAGCAGCAAGGAAGGAACCCGGTAATGGGCCAGAAGGTAAACCCGCACGGGTTCCGGCTCGGTGTCACGACCGACTTCAAGTCGCGTTGGTACGCCGACAAGCTGTACAAGGACTACGTCAAGGAAGACGTCGCCATCCGTCGGATGATGACGTCCGGCATGGAGCGCGCCGGCATCTCCAAGGTCGAGATCGAGCGCACCCGTGACCGCGTGCGTGTGGACATCCACACCGCTCGTCCGGGCATCGTCATCGGCCGCCGTGGCGCCGAGGCCGACCGCATCCGCGGTGACCTCGAGAAGCTCACCGGCAAGCAGGTCCAGCTGAACATCCTCGAGGTCAAGAACCCCGAGACCGACGCTCAGCTGGTTGCCCAGGCCGTCGCCGAGCAGCTCTCCTCCCGCGTCTCCTTCCGCCGCGCCATGCGTAAGAGCATGCAGTCGGCGATGAAGGCCGGCGCCAAGGGCATCAAGATCCAGTGCGGTGGCCGCCTCGGCGGCGCCGAGATGTCCCGCTCGGAGTTCTACCGCGAGGGCCGTGTGCCCCTGCACACGCTCCGCGCGAACGTGGACTACGGCTTCTTCGAGGCCAAGACGACCTTCGGCCGCATCGGTGTGAAGGTCTGGATCTACAAGGGCGACGTCAAGAACATCGCCGAGGTCCGCGCCGAGAACGCCGCTGCCCGTGCGGGTAACCGCCCGGCCCGCGGTGGCGCCGACCGCCCGGCCCGTGGTGGCCGCGGTGGCGAGCGTGGCGGGCGCGGTCGCAAGCCGCAGCAGGCTGCCGGCGCCGAGGCCCCCAAGGCCGAGGCTCCCGCTGCCGCCGCTCCGGCTGAGAGCACCGGAACGGAGGCCTGACCGACATGCTGATCCCCCGTAGGGTCAAGCACCGCAAGCAGCACCACCCGAAGCGCAACGGTATGGCCAAGGGTGGCACGCAGGTCGCATTCGGCGAGTACGGTATCCAGGCGCTGACCCCGGCGTACGTGACGAACCGTCAGATCGAGGCCGCGCGTATCGCCATGACCCGCCACATCAAGCGTGGCGGCAAGGTCTGGATCAACATCTACCCGGACCGCCCCCTCACCAAGAAGCCCGCCGAGACCCGCATGGGTTCCGGTAAGGGTTCTCCTGAGTGGTGGATCGCCAACGTCAAGCCCGGACGCGTGATGTTCGAGCTGTCGTACCCCAACGAGAAGATCGCGCGCGAGGCCCTGACCCGTGCGGCTCACAAGCTGCCGATGAAGTGCAAGATCGTCAAGCGCGAGGCAGGTGAAGCGTGATGTCGGCCGGTACCAAGGCGTCCGAGCTGCGCGAGCTGGGCAACGAGGAGCTCCTCAACAAGCTCCGCGAGGCCAAGGAAGAGCTGTTCAACCTCCGCTTCCAGGCGGCGACGGGCCAGCTCGAGAACCACGGCCGGCTCAAGGCCGTCCGTAAGGACATCGCGCGGATCTACACCCTGATGCGTGAGCGCGAGCTGGGCATCGAGACGGTGGAGAGCGCCTGATGAGCGAGAGCAACGTGACTGAAGAGACCAAGACGGACCGCGGTTTCCGCAAGACCCGTGAGGGTCTGGTCGTCAGCGACAAGATGGACAAGACCGTCGTCGTCGCCGTCGAGGACCGCGTCAAGCACGCGCTGTACGGCAAGGTCATCCGCCGTACGAACAAGCTCAAGGCCCACGACGAGCAGAACGCCGCGGGTGTCGGCGACCGTGTCCTCCTCATGGAGACCCGGCCGCTGTCCGCGACGAAGCGCTGGCGCGTCGTCGAGATCCTCGAGAAGGCCAAGTAATCCCTCCTAGGGGGACTCCCTAGGAATCGTTCCGCCAGGCTCGGGGAGAAGCGTGAGTCATTCACGCTCCTCCCCGGGAACCGGCAGACAATCAGGAGATAGACGTGATCCAGCAGGAGTCGCGACTGCGTGTCGCCGACAACACTGGTGCGAAGGAAATCCTTTGCATCCGTGTGCTCGGTGGCTCCGGTCGCCGCTACGCGGGTATCGGTGACGTCATCGTCGCCACCGTCAAGGACGCGATCCCCGGCGGCAACGTGAAGAAGGGTGACGTCATCAAGGCGGTCATCGTTCGCACCGTCAAGGAGCGCCGCCGTCCGGACGGCTCGTACATCCGCTTCGACGAGAACGCCGCTGTCATTCTCAAGAACGACGGCGACCCTCGTGGCACCCGTATCTTCGGCCCGGTGGGCCGGGAGCTGCGCGAGAAGAAGTTCATGAAGATCATCTCCCTCGCGCCGGAGGTGCTGTGAGCATGAAGATCAAGAAGGGCGACCTGGTCCAGGTCATCACGGGTAAGGACAAGGGCAAGCAGGGCAAGGTCATCGCGGCCTTCCCCCGCGAGGACCGTGTCCTGGTCGAGGGTGTCAACCGGGTCAAGAAGCACACCAAGGCCGGTCCGACGGCTCGCGGTTCGCAGGCCGGCGGCATCGTCACCACCGAGGCCCCCATCCACGTCTCCAACGTCCAGCTGGTCGTGGAGAAGGACGGCAACAAGGTCGTGACCCGCGTCGGTTACCGCTTCGACGACGAAGGCAACAAGATCCGCGTTGCCAAGCGGACGGGTGAGGACATCTGATGACGACCACCACCAGCCCGCGTCTGAAGCAGAAGTACCGTGAGGAGATCACGGGCAAGCTGCGTGACGAGTTCAAGTACGAGAACGTCATGCAGATCCCCGGTCTCGTCAAGATCGTGGTCAACATGGGTGTGGGCGACGCCGCCCGCGACTCCAAGCTGATCGAGGGCGCCATCCGCGACCTCACCACGATCACCGGTCAGAAGCCGGCCGTCACCAAGGCCCGCAAGTCCATCGCGCAGTTCAAGCTGCGTGAGGGCCAGCCGATCGGTGCCCACGTCACGCTCCGTGGCGACCGCATGTGGGAGTTCCTGGACCGCACCCTGTCGCTCGCGCTGCCGCGCATCCGCGACTTCCGCGGCCTGTCCCCCAAGCAGTTCGACGGCCGTGGCAACTACACCTTCGGTCTCACGGAGCAGGTCATGTTCCACGAGATCGACCAGGACAAGATCGACCGCACCCGGGGTATGGACATCACCGTGGTGACCACGGCGACCAACGACGCTGAGGGCCGCGCGCTCCTTCGTCACCTCGGCTTCCCCTTCAAGGAGGCGTGAGCGAGATGGCGAAGAAGGCTCTGATCGCTAAGGCTGCTCGCAAGCCCAAGTTCGGTGTGCGTGGCTACACCCGCTGCCAGCGCTGCGGCCGCCCGCACTCCGTGTACCGCAAGTTCGGCCTCTGCCGCGTGTGCCTTCGTGAGATGGCTCACCGTGGCGAGCTGCCGGGCGTGACCAAGAGCTCCTGGTAATCCCCCTTATAGGGATTCGCAGGGCTCTCGGTAAGCACGTAGGGGTGGCAGGACGCCCGGCCCGCATGGCTTAGGCTTGTGGGGTTGGGCGTCTGCCGCCGCCCTTACATCGCGGACAACTGTCCGCTCATTGAATGCTTACTACGCCGTAGGTCCACCGCGCCGCACCCGTCCCGTCTCGGATCGGGGAGAGGGATGGCGCACCAGGAAACCCCGGCGAGAGAGGCCGAAGGCCAATTCATGACCATGACTGATCCGATCGCAGACATGCTGACCCGTCTGCGGAACGCGAACTCGGCATACCACGACTCCGTGACGATGCCGGCATCGAAGATCAAGTCGCACATCGCGGAGATCCTCCAGCAGGAGGGCTTCATCACGGGCTGGAAGGTCGAGGACGCCGAGGTCGGCAAGAACCTCGTCCTGGAGCTGAAGTTCGGCCCCAACCGTGAGCGCTCCATCGCGGGCATCAAGCGGATCTCCAAGCCCGGTCTCCGGGTGTACGCGAAGTCCACCAACCTGCCGAAGGTTCTGGGCGGCCTGGGCGTGGCCATCATCTCCACGTCGCACGGGCTCCTGACCGACAAGCAGGCGCAGAAGAAGGGCGTGGGTGGGGAAGTCCTCGCCTACGTCTGGTAATTCGGGAACGGAGGAGAGACAGCAATGTCGCGTATCGGCAAGCTCCCCATCCCGGTTCCCGCCGGCGTGGACGTCACCATCGACGGCCGTACGGTCGCGGTCAAGGGCCCCAAGGGCGAACTGACCCACACCGTCATCGCGCCGATCGACATCGCGAAGGCCGAGGACGGCACCCTTCAGGTGCTGCGGCCGAACGACGAGCGGCAGAGCAAGGCCCTGCACGGCCTGTCCCGCACGCTGGTGGCGAACATGATCACCGGTGTGACCCAGGGATACGTCAAGAAGCTCGAAATCAGCGGTGTCGGTTACCGTGTCGTGGCCAAGGGCTCCAACCTGGAGTTCTCCCTGGGCTACAGCCACCCGATCCTGGTCGAGGCCCCCGCGGGCATCACCTTCAAGGTGGAGTCCCCGACCCGTTTCTCGGTCGAGGGCATCGACAAGCAGAAGGTCGGCGAGGTTGCGGCCAACATCCGCAAGCTGCGCAAGCCCGACCCGTACAAGGCCAAGGGCGTCAAGTACGAGGGCGAAGTCATCCGCCGCAAGGTCGGAAAGGCGGGTAAGTAAGCCATGGCATACGGACAGAAGATCCTTAAGGGCGACGCCTACAAGCGCGCCGCGATCAAGCGCCGCCACATCCGGATCCGTAAGCACATCAACGGTACGGCGGAGCGTCCGCGTCTGGTCGTTACCCGCTCGAACCGCCACATCGTGGCCCAGGTGATCGACGACATCAAGGGTCACACCCTTGCGTCGGCGTCCACCCTGGACACGTCGATCCGCGGTGGCGAGGGCGACAAGTCCGCGCAGGCCAAGCAGGTCGGCGCCCTGGTCGCCGAGCGCGCCAAGGCCGCCGGTGTCGAGGCCGTCGTGTTCGACCGTGGTGGTAACCAGTACGCGGGGCGCATCGCCGCCCTGGCGGACGCCGCCCGCGAGGCCGGACTCAAGTTCTGAGTCGGTTCCGTAGCTAGCGGAAACAGAGAGAGGTAATTCCAATGGCTGGACCCCAGCGCCGCGGTGGCGGTGCCGGTGGCGGCGAGCGGCGGGACCGGAAGGGCCGTGACGGCGGCGCTGCTGCCGCCGAGAAGACCGCGTACGTTGAGCGCGTTGTCGCGATCAACCGCGTCGCCAAGGTTGTGAAGGGTGGTCGTCGCTTCAGCTTCACCGCGCTGGTCGTGGTGGGCGACGGTGACGGCACCGTGGGTGTCGGATACGGCAAGGCCAAGGAGGTGCCGGCCGCCATCGCCAAGGGTGTTGAGGAGGCCAAGAAGCACTTCTTCAAGGTCCCCCGCATCCAGGGCACCATCCCGCACCCCATCCAGGGTGAGAAGGCTGCCGGCGTCGTGCTCCTGAAGCCCGCGTCGCCCGGTACCGGTGTTATCGCCGGTGGTCCGGTGCGTGCCGTGCTCGAGTGCGCCGGTATCCACGACGTGCTGTCGAAGTCGCTCGGCTCCGACAACGCGATCAACATCGTGCACGCGACCGTGGCGGCCCTGAAGGGCCTGCAGCGTCCCGAGGAGATCGCGGCCCGCCGTGGTCTGCCGCTCGAGGACGTCGCCCCCGCGGCTCTTCTCCGTGCGCGTGCCGGGGCGGGTGCGTAATCATGGCGCAGCTCAAGATTACGCAGGTCAAGTCCTACATCGGCAGCAAGCAGAACCACCGTGACACCCTGCGTTCCCTTGGTCTCAAGGGCATCAACACGCAGGTCGTCAAGGAGGACCGCCCCGAGTTCCGCGGCATGGTGCACACCGTCCGCCACCTCGTGACGGTCGAGGAGGTCGACTGATCATGGCGGAGAACAACCCGCTCAAGATCCACAACCTCCGTCCCGCCCCGGGCGCCAAGACCGCGAAGACCCGTGTCGGTCGTGGTGAGGCGTCGAAGGGTAAGACGGCCGGTCGTGGTACCAAGGGCACGAAGGCCCGTTACCAGGTTCCGGAGCGCTTCGAGGGTGGCCAGATGCCCCTCCACATGCGTCTCCCGAAGCTGAAGGGCTTCAAGAACCCGTTCAAGACCGAGTTCCAGGTCGTGAACCTCGACAAGCTGGCCGCGCTCTACCCCGAGGGTGGCGAGGTCACCGTCGAGGGTCTGGTGGCCAAGGGGGCCGTTCGCAAGAACAGCCTCGTCAAGGTCCTCGGCCAGGGCGAGATCTCCGTGGCGCTGCAGGTGACGGTCGATGCCGTCTCCGGCTCCGCCAAGGAGAAGATCACCGCCGCCGGCGGTTCCGTCACCGAGCTCGTCTGAACACCACAGGCGTCTCGATGACCTGAGCGATCCCGACCGGGGATACCCCACAAATGGGGTATCCCCGGTTGGTCGTTCCTAGGGCGGCAGTCTCGCCGGTAAGGTGGCCTGCACTGCCCACTTTTCACTGGGTGCTTCACTTCGGGCACTCACAGCGGCAGTTGACCGTTACCTATTCGTCGAACCTCAAGACCGTCACCCTTGACGCAGTTGCGCGGGGGTCGCAGGAGGCACCGTGCTCACCGCGTTCGCCCGGGCGTTCAAGACGCCCGACCTGCGCAAGAAGCTGCTCTTCACGCTCGGCATCATCGTGGTCTACCGGGTCGGTACGCACATCCCGATCCCAGGTGTCGATTACCGGAACGTCCAGACGTGTATCGATAACGCCCAGGCCAACCAGGGCATCTTCGGCCTGGTGAACATGTTCAGCGGCGGCGCGCTGCTGCAGATCACGATCTTCGCGCTGGGCATCATGCCGTACATCACGGCGAGCATCATTCTGCAGCTGCTGACCGTGGTGATTCCGCGTCTGGAAGCCCTGAAGAAGGAGGGCCAGGCCGGTACGGCGAAGATCACGCAGTACACCCGTTACCTGACGATCGCCCTCGCCATCCTTCAGGGCACCGGCCTCGTCGCCACCGCCCGCAGCGGCGCTCTCTTCACGGGCTGCCCGGTGGCCAGCCAGATCGTCCCCGACCAGTCGATCTTCGTCACCATCACCATGGTCATCACCATGACCGCCGGTACGGCGGCCGTGATGTGGCTCGGCGAGCTCATCACCGACCGCGGCATCGGCAACGGCATGTCGATCCTGATGTTCATCTCGATCGCGGCCACCTTCCCGTCCGCCCTGTGGGCGATCAAGACGCAGGGCTCCCTGGCCGGCGGCTGGATCGAGTTCGGCACGGTCATCCTGGTCGGCTTCGCCATGGTCGGCCTGGTGGTCTTCGTCGAGCAGGCCCAGCGCCGAATCCCGGTGCAGTACGCCAAGCGCATGATCGGCCGCCGTTCCTACGGCGGTACGTCCACCTACATCCCGCTCAAGGTGAACCAGGCGGGTGTGATCCCCGTCATCTTCGCCTCGTCGCTGCTCTACATCCCGGCGCTGATCGCTCAGTTCGCCGGAGGCACCTCGGGCTGGAAGACCTGGATCGAGCAACACTTCGTCAAGGGCGACCACCCGTACTACATCATCACGTACTTCCTGTTGATCGTTTTCTTCGCGTTCTTCTATGTGGCGATCTCCTTCAACCCCGAGGAAGTCGCCGACAACATGAAGAAGTATGGTGGCTTCATCCCGGGCATCCGGGCTGGCCGACCGACCGCTGAGTACCTGTCGTACGTGCTCAACCGGATCACCTGGCCGGGTTCGCTGTACCTGGGGCTGATCGCTCTCGTGCCGACGATGGCGTTGGCTGGTTTCGGGGCAAACCAGAACTTCCCGTTCGGCGGGACCAGCATCCTGATCATCGTGGGTGTCGGTCTCGAGACCGTGAAGCAGATCGAGAGCCAGCTCCAGCAGCGCAATTACGAAGGGTTCCTCCGCTGATGCGTATCGTCCTCGTCGGGCCGCCGGGTGCCGGTAAGGGAACGCAGGCCGCGTTCCTGGCCAGAAACCTGTCGATCCCGCACATCTCCACGGGCGACCTGTTCCGGGCCAACATCAGCCGGCAGACGGAACTCGGCAAACTGGCGAAGTCCTACATGGACGCGGGCAATCTCGTGCCCGACGAGGTCACCATCGCGATGGCGAAGGACCGCATGGAGCAGCCGGACGCCGAGAACGGTTTCCTGCTGGACGGCTTCCCCCGCAACGTGTCGCAGGCCGAGGCGCTCGACGAGCTCCTCGAGACCGAGAGCATGCAGCTCGACGCGGTGCTGGATCTGGAGGTCCCCGAGGACGAGGTGGTCAAGCGCATCGCCGGCCGCCGCATCTGCCGTAACGACTCCTCGCACGTCTTCCACGTGACGTACAAGCAGCCGGCCAAGGACGGCGTCTGTGACGTCTGCGGCGGTGAGCTGTACCAGCGCGACGACGACTCCGAGGAGACGGTCCGGACGCGCCTGGAGGTCTACCACACCCAGACCGAGCCGATCATCGACTACTACAAGGCCCAGGGCCTGGTGGTCACGATCTCGGCGCTCGGCAAGGTGGAGGACGTCACGACCCGCGCCATGGAGGCGCTGAAGCGTGACGAGGGCGACAAGTAGTCGTCCGTACGCAGCTACGGCCGCGGTTCCCCTCGGGGAGCCGCGGCTGCTGTGTGGGTGGGGCCGGTCGCGCGGCCCCGTATCGTTGAAGGCGTTCGTTGTCGCCGAAGGTCCAGAAAGGCCGTAGCTCCCATGGTGCAGATCAAAAGCCCCGAGCAGATCGCCAAGATGCGTGAGGCGGGGCTGGTCGTCGCCGCCATTCACGCGGCGACCCGTGAGGCCGCCGTACCCGGGGCCACGACGAAGGATCTGGACCAGGTCGCCCGCAAGGTCCTCGCCGAGCACAACGCCAAGCCGAACTTCCTCGGCTACGGCGGCTTCCCGGCGACGATCTGCACGTCGGTGAACGAGGTCGTCGTCCACGGCATCCCGTCCGACGACGTCGTCCTCAAGGACGGCGACGTCATCTCCATCGACTGCGGCGCGATCATCGACGGCTGGCACGGCGACGCGGCCTTCACGGCCTTCGTGGGGTCCGGTCACTCCCCGGAGCTGGTCGAGCTCTCCCGGGTGACCGAGGAGTCGATGTGGGCCGGCATCGCCGCGATGAAGCAGGGCAACCGCCTGGTCGACGTCTCCCGGGCCATCGAGACGTACATCCGCCGCCAGCCCAAGCCGGGCGGCGGCAAGTACGGGATCATCGAGGACTACGGCGGCCACGGCATCGGCACCGAGATGCACATGGACCCGCACCTGCTGAACTACGTCGACCGGCGGCGCGGCAAGGGCCCGAAGCTGGTGCCCGGCTTCTGCCTCGCGATCGAGCCGATGGTGTCGCTGGGGACGCCGAAGACGGAGGTCCTCCAGGACGACTGGACCGTCATCACGACGGACGGCACGTGGTCGTCGCACTGGGAGCACTCCGTCGCTCTGACGGAGGAGGGGCCGCTCGTGCTGACGGCTCCCGACGGGGGCAAGGCGAAGCTCGCCGAGCTGGGGATCGTTGCCGCGCCGGATCCGCTGGGCTGAGTGCCGCCCCCTCCGGGGTGGACGGTCGAGCCGTCCGGCGGCTGCGGGTTCGTCGTGGTTGTTCGCGCCCACGCGGCGGAGCCGCATGTCGACACAGCCCCGCGCCCCTGATGGGGCGCTTAAAGCCCGGCCCGGTGGGGCAGACTTCCTCGATTCGTGTTTCCGGGAGCCCTGTCGTAGACTGACTCGTCGGCTCTTGTGTACCCGCATGCCTGCATGCGCCCCGCACAGAGTCGATCAAGGTAGTCGATTCGAAGGGCGAAGCGTGGCCAAGAAGCAAGGTGCCATCGAGATCGAGGGCACTGTCGTCGAGTCTCTTCCGAACGCCATGTTCAAGGTCGAGCTCCAGAACGGCCACCAGGTCCTGGCACACATCAGCGGCAAGATGCGCATGCACTACATCCGCATCCTCCCTGACGACCGGGTCGTGGTGGAGCTGTCTCCGTACGACCTCACCCGTGGCCGGATCGTCTACCGCTACAAGTAGATCTTGCCTGTGCCCCGCGCCACGTGCGACGGGGCTGCCGGCACTGACCCGGAGAACCTCAACCCATGAAGGTCAAGCCGAGCGTCAAGAAGATCTGCGACAAGTGCAGGGTGATCCGCCGTCACGGCCGGGTCATGGTCATCTGCGACAACCCGCGCCACAAGCAGCGCCAGGGCTGACGCACGACCGATCCCTCTGCATCCATCGCAGAGATTCGCGCGACGCAAGCAGAACATGTTCATACGCAGGACCCAGGCGAACGAGCGTCCGCCTGACACCCCCGGTTCGGAGGCTGGGGACCCAGTTCGTACCTGGTACGGCGGCTGGGAGTCGGTTCTGCGGAAGACCTCCGACAAGTAACTGGAGCCATTGAATGGCACGCGTTTCCGGTGTTGACATCCCGCGCGAAAAGCGCGTGGAGATCGCCCTCACCTACGTGTTCGGCATCGGCCGGACTCTGTCCCAGCAGACGCTGGCCGCCACCGGCGTGGACCCGAACACCCGTGTTCGGGACCTCTCCGAGGAGCAGCTGGTCGCGATCCGCGAGTACGTCGACAACAACATCAAGACCGAGGGTGACCTCCGTCGCGAGATCCAGGCCGACATCCGCCGCAAGGTCGAGATCGGTACCTACCAGGGTCTCCGTCACCGTCGTGGTCTGCCCGTCCGCGGTCAGCGCACCAGCACCAACGCTCGTACCCGCAAGGGTCCGCGTCGCGCCATCGCCGGCAAGAAGAAGCCGGGCAAGAAGTAGTCCACAGCGGACGACTGTCCACGGTCTTCGCTGTAGGACCGACCACCTCCCGTAGGAGTTATAGATGCCCCCCAAGGGTCGTCAGGGCGCTGCCAAGAAGGTGCGCCGCAAGGAAAAGAAGAACGTCGCTCACGGCCACGCGCACATCAAGAGCACGTTCAACAACACGATCGTCTCGATCACGGACCCGTCCGGCAACGTGATCTCCTGGGCCTCCGCCGGCCACGTCGGCTTCAAGGGCTCGCGCAAGTCGACTCCCTTCGCCGCGCAGATGGCCGCCGAGTCGGCCGCCCGCCGCGCGCAGGAGCACGGCATGCGCAAGGTCGACGTCTTCGTCAAGGGTCCCGGCTCCGGCCGTGAGACCGCGATCCGCTCCCTCCAGGCCACCGGCCTCGAGGTCGGCTCGATCCAGGACGTCACGCCGACCCCGCACAACGGCTGCCGTCCGCCGAAGCGCCGCCGCGTCTGACCCCTCGGGGCAGGTGCACGGCCGCTCGTCGGTCTGAGGGTTTCGGGCGGTATGGCTCTTCGGGGCCATATCGCCCGTACCCTTGTAACTGCAACACACTCCGGGCCAGCCGCCCGGTGGCAAGGGCATCAAATAGTGGGTGCCCCTGACTGAAGGACTCACCACATGCTGATCGCTCAGCGTCCCTCGTTGACCGAAGAGGTCGTCGACGAATTCCGCTCCCGGTTCGTGATCGAGCCGCTGGAGCCGGGCTTCGGTTACACCCTCGGTAACTCTCTGCGCCGGACCCTCCTCTCCTCGATCCCGGGTGCGGCGGTCACGTCCATCCGCATCGACGGCGTGCTGCACGAGTTCACCACCGTGCCGGGCGTCAAGGAGGACGTCACCGACCTGATCCTCAACATCAAGCAGCTGGTCGTCTCCTCGGAGCACGACGAGCCGGTCGTGATGTACCTGCGCAAGCAGGGCCCGGGTCTGGTCACCGCCGCCGACATCGCGCCCCCGGCCGGTGTCGAGGTGCACAACCCCGACCTCGTCCTCGCCACGCTCAACGGCAAGGGCAAGCTGGAGATGGAGCTGACCGTCGAGCGCGGTCGCGGTTACGTCTCCGCCGTGCAGAACAAGCAGGTGGGTCAGGAGATCGGCCGGATCCCGGTCGACTCGATCTACTCGCCGGTGCTCAAGGTCACGTACAAGGTCGAGGCCACGCGTGTCGAGCAGCGGACCGACTTCGACAAGCTGATCGTCGACGTCGAGACCAAGCAGGCCATGCGCCCGCGTGACGCCATGGCGTCCGCCGGTAAGACCCTGGTCGAGCTGTTCGGCCTGGCCCGCGAGCTCAACATCGACGCCGAGGGCATCGACATGGGCCCGTCTCCCACGGACGCCGCCCTTGCCGCCGACCTGGCGCTGCCGATCGAGGAGCTGGAGCTCACCGTTCGGTCGTACAACTGCCTCAAGCGCGAGGGCATCCACTCCGTGGGTGAGCTCGTGGCCCGTTCCGAGGCGGACCTGCTCGACATCCGCAACTTCGGTGCGAAGTCGATCGACGAGGTCAAGGCGAAGCTGGCGGGTATGGGCCTCGCGCTCAAGGACTCGCCTCCCGGCTTCGACCCGACCGCTGCCGCGGACGCGTTCGGTGCCGACGACGACGCCGATGCCGGTTTCGTGGAGACCGAGCAGTACTGATCGGGCTGCCGGTCCGTCGTGGCCGGCCGCGCAGTTCCCCGCGCCCCGGTGGGGCGCGGACCCCTCCGGGCGCCGGAAACGGCGCCCGGATCTCCGACAGGCGACCGCCTGCTCGGATACTGACCCCGGTACCTGATACGGCCGGGGCAGACACCTAGGAGAAGCACCATGCCGAAGCCCACCAAGGGTGCCCGTATGGGCGGCAGCGCCGCGCACGAGAAGCTGATGCTCGCGAACCTCGCGAAGTCGCTCTTCGAGCACGGCCGCATCACCACCACCGAGGCGAAGGCCCGCAAGCTGCGGCCGTACGCCGAGCGTCTGGTCACCAAGGCGAAGAAGGGCGACCTTCACAACCGCCGTCAGGTGCTCCAGGTCATCACGGACAAGAGCATCGTGCACACGCTCTTCACCGAGATCGGCCCGCGCTACGAGAACCGTCCGGGTGGCTACACCCGCATCACCAAGATCGGTAACCGCCGTGGCGACAACGCGCCCATGGCTGTCATCGAGCTGGTCGAGGCTCTGACGGTGGCGCAGGAGGCGACGGGCGAGGCCGAGGCCGCGACCGCGCGCGCGGTCAAGGAAGACGCCCTCAAGAAGGACGAGGCCGCCGAGGCCAAGTCCGACGAGGCCGCCGAGGCTCCCGCCGAGGAGTCGAAGGACGCGTAAGCGTTCCGCCCCTTCAGGGCGTTGGCGGGCCCGTTCCCTTTCACAGGGGACGGGCCCGCCTTTGTGTCGGTGAGAGGATCCTGGGGTGAGTGACGAAGTAGAGGCCGGCCACGTCCGGGTCCGGCTCGATCTGTCGTACGACGGGAGTGAGTTCTCCGGGTGGGCCAAGCAGGCCGGGGGGCGGCGGACCGTGCAGGGGGAGATCGAGGACGCTCTGCGGACCGTGACGCGGTCGCGGGAGACCTACGAGCTGACCGTCGCGGGGCGTACCGATGCGGGCGTGCACGCGCGCGGGCAGGTCGCTCATGTCGACCTGCCGCGTGAGGTGTGGGCCGAGCACCACCAGAAGCTGCTGAAGCGGCTCGCCGGGCGGCTGCCGCGGGATGTCCGGGTCTGGGCCCTCAGGGAGGCGCCCACGGGCTTCAACGCCCGCTTCTCGGCAGTCTGGAGGCGGTACGCGTACCGGGTCACCGACAACCCCGGGGGCGTCGACCCGCTGCTGCGCGGCCATGTGCTGTGGCACGACTGGCCGCTCGACGTGGACGCCATGAACGAGGCGGCCCGGGGGCTGCTGGGCGAGCACGACTTCGCCGCCTACTGCAAGAAGCGGGAGGGCGCGACCACGATCCGCACGCTCCAGGAGCTGAGCCTGGTGCGCGGGGACGACGGGATCATCACCGCCACCGTGCGGGCCGACGCCTTCTGCCACAACATGGTGCGCTCGCTCATCGGGGCGCTGCTGTTCGTCGGGGACGGGCACCGGCCCGCCGACTGGCCGGGGAAGGTGCTGGCGGCCGGCGTACGGGACTCGGCCGTGCACGTCGTACGGCCGCACGGGCTGACGCTGGAGGAGGTCGGCTACCCGGCCGACGAACTGCTCGCCGCGCGCAGCAGGGAGGCGCGGAACAAGCGGTCGCTGCCGTCGGCGGGCTGCTGCTGAGGGCCGGCTATTCGTTGGCCGCGGCCGAGGCCTGGACCTCGCCGCGGCGGCGGATCTGGTCGAACGTGAACTGGGCCAGGTCGTCCCCGATCTTGTAGACCGGGATGTCCTTGGGCGTCACGTCCTTGCCGTTGGTGAAACCGGCGTTGGTGAAGTAGGCGTAGCGGCCGTAGGAGTTGGTGGTCGTGCGGCAGAATCCGGATTCGCAGAAGGGCTTCACGCCGCCGCCGGAGAGCGACTTCACGAAGCTCTTCTTGGTGCTCTGGCCCTTGGCCTTCACGGCCTGCGCCTCGGTGTCGAAGACGGCCACGCCGACCGTCACCGCCATGCCGTCCTTGACGTAGGTGGCGCGTATCAGGCGCGTGCAGTCGTTCGCCGTGAGGATCTTGGGGAGCGTGCCGCCGGCCGCCGAGCCGCAGCTGCGGGTGTCGGCGGTGGGGCCCTTCTTGTACAGCGTCCCGGCCTGGGTCAGCTGGGTGCCCGGGAAGAGGGTGTCCGGGCTGAGCGGGGCCTTGTCCTTCTTCGCGCTGGCGATGAAGTCCTTCGGGTCCAGCGGGGGAGGGGCGCTGGTCGGGGCGAAGGACGGGGCCGAGGCGGTCTGGCTCGGGATGTCGGCCGACGGCAGGGAGGTCGGGTTCCCCTGCTTGTCGTCGCCCGCCGAGACGACGGCGACCGCGACGGCGGTGCCGATCGCGACGGTGGCGAACGCGCCGCCGCCGATCATCAGCAGCCGGCGTCGCTTGTTGCGGGCCTCTGAGGCTTCAGCGAGCGCCGCCCAGTCCGGTGACGGGCCGCCCCCGCTGTTCCAGGGCTGCTGCGACTGCGGTTTCCAGGGATCCCACTGGGACTGAGGTCCCCCCTGCTGCCCAAAGCTCATGGGCCGCATCTTAGACGGGACAAGGGGTGTGCTGGTCCGCCCGGACGGGCTCTCCAGCCCCTAGCGTTCCTCCCATGCGCACGGGCAAAGGCGACATCTCCGGGTGGTTGGGGCGAGTGCTGCCGGCGGTGGTGCTGCTGGGGTGTCTGCTGTCCTGGCCGGCCCTCGCGGCCGGGGTGTGGCCGTCGGTCGTGGTGGGGGCGCTGCGGGCATGCCGTCGTCCGCGCGCGGGCGGATCCGTGGTGCGGTGGTGCGCGGCCCTCGCCGTGGACGTCGCCGTCTCGGCGGTGTTCCCGTACGTACGGCCACTGCGGCGGAGGACGCTGCGGAAGGCTGTCACGCTCTGTGCCGTCCTGTATGTCTCCGTGACCGAGCGGCTCCGGTGATCCCGCGTTTTGACCCTTGTGGTGTACCCCGGTATTCTGCTTGTTCGTTGTGTATTGGCTTGCTCATTCTCACGGGACGGGCCCTTACACCGGTCCACCGGGCCGATGACCAGCGACCCCACGTACGCGGTATGCGTCGCCGCAGTGCGGTCCAGGCTGTCGTGATCGTTTCGGTGACCAGTTATGGACCATTCACTCGAAGCGAAGGCTACGAACCGTGCGTACGTACAGCCCCAAGCCCGGCGATGTGACGCGCCAGTGGCACGTCATCGACGCCCAGGACGTTGTCCTGGGCCGTCTCGCCACCACTGCCGCGACGCTCCTCCGGGGCAAGCACAAGCCGATCTACGCTCCCCACGTCGACGCTGGTGACTTCGTCATCATCATCAACGCGGACAAGGTGCACCTGTCCGGCAACAAGCGGACCCAGAAGATGGCGTACCGCCACTCCGGCTACCCGGGCGGTCTGCGCTCCGTCCGTTACGACGAGCTGCTCGACAAGAACCCCGAGAAGGCCATCGAGAAGGCCGTCAAGGGCATGCTCCCCAAGAACACGCTGGGCCGTCAGATGCTCTCGAAGCTGAAGGTCTACAAGGGTGACCAGCACCCGCACGGCGCGCAGCAGCCGCAGCCGTTCGAGATCACCCAGGTCGCGCAGTAAGTCCGGCCACCCCCAAGACTGAAGAGAATCTGAGGAGCATCGTGGCCGAGACCACTGCCGAGCAGCCGCTCGAAGAGATCGACATCGACAGCTACACCACCGAGTCCGAGGTGCCCGTCGAGGGCGAGTACACCTCGGAGTCCATGGCGTCCCGCTTCGGCGAGCCCCAGCCGGCCGCCGGCCTGGGCCGTCGCAAGAACGCCATCGCCCGCGTCCGGATCGTCCCGGGCACCGGCAAGTGGAAGATCAACGGTCGCACCCTTGAGGACTACTTCCCTAACAAGGTGCACCAGCAGGAAGTCAACGAGCCCTTCAAGGTGCTCGAGCTCGACGACCGCTACGACGTCGTCGCCCGCATCTCCGGTGGCGGTGTCTCCGGTCAGGCCGGTGCGCTCCGTCTGGGTGTCGCCCGTGCGCTGAACGAGGCGGACGTCGACAACAACCGCGGCCCGCTGAAGAAGGCCGGCTTCCTCAAGCGCGACGACCGTGCGGTCGAGCGCAAGAAGGCCGGTCTGAAGAAGGCCCGCAAGGCTCCGCAGTACAGCAAGCGCTAATCGCGTCGCCCGTCCTTGCGACTGGCTTCGCAACGATCGCCCCGGCGGCACGGTTGTGCTGCCGGGGCGGTTTCGTTTACACAACCCCTACAGCCCCCGGACAGTCTCAGGGGGCACTCGGGGATGTGAGCCGCATTCTCTTCAGCAATTTCGGAGGACACCACTGTGGGACGACTCTTCGGCACGGACGGCGTGCGCGGTGTCGCCAACGCGGATCTGACGGCGGAGATGGCCCTGGGCCTCTCCGTGGCCGCGGCACACGTACTGGCCGAGGCGGGCACGTTCGAAGGACACCGGCCGACCGCCGTGGTCGGGCGTGACCCCCGTGCGTCCGGGGAGTTCCTGGAAGCCGCCGTGGTCGCGGGCCTCGCCAGCGCCGGCGTGGACGTCCTGCGGGTGGGCGTGCTGCCGACGCCCGCCGTGGCGTTCCTGACCGGGGAGCTGGGGGCCGACCTCGGTGTGATGCTCTCCGCGAGCCACAACGCCATGCCCGACAACGGCATCAAGTTCTTCGCCCGCGGTGGGCACAAGCTCGCCGACGAGCTGGAGGACCGGATCGAGTCCGTCTACGAGGAGCACCGCACCGGCGCCCCGTGGGACCGGCCGACCGGGGGCGGGGTGGGCCGCGTGCGCGCGTACGAGGAGGGCTCCGAGCGGTACGTCGCGCATCTGCTGAGCGTCCTGCCGAACCGGCTCGACGGGCTGAAGGTCGTCCTCGACGAGGCGCACGGCGCCGCCGCCCGGGTCTCGCCCGAGGTGTTCCAGCGGGCCGGTGCCGAGGTCGTCACGATCGGGGCCGAGCCGGACGGGCTCAACATCAACGACGGGTGCGGTTCGACGCACCTGGACAAGATCAAGGCCGCCGTCGTCGAGCACGGGGCCGATCTCGGCATCGCGCACGACGGTGACGCCGACCGGTGCCTCGCCGTCGACCACACCGGCGCGGAGGTGGACGGGGACCAGATCCTCGCCGTGCTCGCGCTGGCGATGCGGGAGCGCTCCGTGCTGCGGTCCGAGACGGTCGTCGCCACCGTGATGTCGAACCTCGGCTTCAAGCTCGCCATGGAGCGCGAGGGGATCCGGCTGGTGCAGACCGCCGTCGGTGACCGGTACGTGCTGGAGGAGATGAAGGAGCACGGGTTCGCCCTCGGGGGCGAGCAGTCCGGGCACGTGATCATCCTCGACCACGCGACGACCGGCGACGGGACGCTGACCGGGCTGCTGCTGGCCGCTCGGGTGGCTCAGAGCGGGCGGACGCTGGCGGATCTCGCCGGTGTCATGGAGCGGCTGCCGCAGGTGCTGATCAACGTGCCGGATGTCGACAGGACGCGGGTGGGGACGTCCGCGGAGCTGTCGGCGGCCGTTGCGGACGCGGAGCGGGAGCTGGGGCAGACCGGGCGGGTGCTGCTGCGGCCCTCCGGGACGGAGCCGTTGGTCCGGGTGATGGTCGAGGCGGCGGATATCGAGCAGGCTCGGTCTGTGGCGGGGCGGCTGGCCGATGCGGTGAAGTCCGCGCTCGGCTGATGACCCAGTAGGGGGTGAGGGGTTCCGCCGGGGACTGAGTGCGGCTTTCGTCGTGGCTGTTCGCGCAGTTCCCCGCGCCCCTGAGGAAGGTCGCCCTCAGGGCGCGTTCTTGGGCTGCCTGGACCAGAGCCACTTCTGTGCCAGCAGCGTCAGCGTGCCCGCGACGATGATGCCCAAGAGGTTCAGCAGGAGCTGTTCCGTCGAGCCCCAGGTCTGCTTCGTGTCGCCGTAGCTCAGGGCGACGGCCGCGTTCGCGGCGGCCGGGATCGTGGTGACCGAGATGGCCACGCCGACCAGGGCGCCCGACTTGGCCGAGGTCAGGGAGAGCGTGCCGGCGATGCCGGCCAGGACGGCCACGACGAAGGAGAACCAGTCCGGGGCGTAGATGAAGCCCGTGTTCGGGCGGTCGGCCTTGAGCTGCTGCTCGCTGAACAGGTCGACGGCGTCCATGAAGAGGCTGAAGGCGACCGTCACGGCCATCGCCGCCGCGAAGCCCACCAGCAGGGCGATCAGTGAGCGCAGGGCGAGCCGGGGGCGGCGCCGGACGATCGCGGTGCTGAGGCCGGCGAGCGGGCCGAACTCCGGGCCCACGGCCATGGCGCCGACGATCAGGATCGCGTTGTCCAGGACCACGCCACAGGCCGCGATCATCGTGGCGAGCGTGATGAAGGCCAGGTAGGTGACGGAGAGGGTGGACTCCTCGTGCGTCGCGTCGGTCAGCTGCTCCCAGAGGACCGCGTCCGCTCCCTCGCCGGGCGCGTCGGCCTCGGCCCGGTCGGCCCGCTCGGACAGGGACAGGTCTATGGACTCGACGGCGATGGAGCCGGTGGTGTCGATGCCCAGTCCCCGCAGAGCGGCGAGCAGTTCGTCGCCCGCCTCACGCGCGACGTCGCACATCACCACGTCCCCGGCGGGGTCGCGGGCGGCGCCCGGCAGCACGACGAGGTGGGTGGTGCCGACCGTCTTCTCGATCAGCAGGACCACTTCGTCGGTCCGGTCGGACGGTGTGATCACGCGCAGGTGGAGCATGGCGCCCATCTGACCCGCCTTTCCCCGGTCGTCACAGTTTGCGCAGGCTGAGCCGCTGCACCGTGTGGTCCGGGCCCTTGCGCAGGACGAGGGTGGCACGGCCGCGGGTCGGGGCGATGTTCTCCACCAGGTTGGGCCGGTTGATGGTGCGCCACATCGTCCGGGCGTAGTCGAGGGCCTCCTCCTCCGAGACCTGCGTGTACTTGCGGAAGTACGAGGAGGGGTTCTGGAAGGCGGTCGCGCGCAGCTTGCGGAAGCGGTTGAGGTACCAGGTCTCGATGTCCTCGACGCGGGCGTCGACGTACACGCTGAAGTCGAAGTAGTCGGCGAGACCGACGCGGGTGCGGCCGTCCTTGCCGGGCAGGGCCGGCTGGAGGACGTTCAGGCCCTCGACGATCAGGATGTCGGGGCGGCGGACCGTGAGCCGCTTGTCGGGGACGATGTCGTAGATGAGGTGGGAGTAGACGGGGGCCGTGACCTCGTCCTTGCCGGCTTTGATGTCGGCGACGAAGCGGGTGAGGGCGCGGCGGTCGTACGACTCCGGGAAGCCCTTGCGGGACATCAGGCCGCGGGACTGGAGCTCCTGGGTGGGCAGGAGGAAGCCGTCGGTGGTGACCAGCTCGACGCGCGGGTGCTCGGGCCAGCGCGAGAGCAGGGCCTGGAGGAGGCGCGCGACCGTCGACTTGCCGACGGCGACCGACCCGGCCACGCCTATGACGAACGGGGTGCCCGACTGGGAGCCCTGTTCGCCCAGGAACGTGTTCAGCGCGCCTCTGAGGCCGTCGGTGGCACCGACGTAGAGATTGAGGAGGCGGGACAGCGGGAGGTAGATGTCCCGCACCTCGTCGAGGTCGATCACGTCGCCGAGACCGCGCAGCTTCTCGACCTCCTCGGCCGTCAGCGGCAGCGGCGTCTTGTCACGCAGCGCGCTCCACTCGGTTCGGGTGAGGTCGACGTAGGGAGTCGCCTCCGGGCGGGGCCGGTGGGCGCTCCGGGGCATCGAGGAGACCGGAGAGATCACAGTCCATTGTTACGGGCGTACGAACGGATGGTGAGGTGGGATCCGTCACGCGAGGTGTTCGCCCCGCTTCCTCCTGAGAAAGGGCGATGCGGGAGGAATGTCAATGGTGTGCGTCACAGTTGTGGGAGAGGTGGGCTCGGTCCGGGGTCCACGAACGCCTGGGGGTACCCATGACGTATGCGATAGAGGCGGAAGGCCTGGTCAAGCGGTTCAAGGACACCGAGGCGCTGGCCGGCGTCGACCTGGCGGCCCGCAAGGGCACGGTGCTCGGGCTGCTGGGCCCCAACGGTGCGGGGAAGACGACCGCGGTGCGGATCTTCGCGACACTGCTGCGTCCGGACCGGGGCAGGGCCCGGGTGGCCGGCCACGACGTGGTCCGGGAGGCCGGGGTCGTACGCTCCCTCGTCGGGCTGACCGGGCAGTACGCGGCGGTCGACGAGAACCTGACCGGCACGGAGAACCTGCTGCTCATCGGCCGGCTGCTGGGCCTGCCGAGGCGGGAGGCGAAGGCGCGGGCCGGTGAACTGCTGGAGCGGTTCCAGCTGACGCACGCGGCCGGGCGGGCCGCGAAGACCTTCTCGGGCGGCATGCGCAGGCGCCTGGACCTCGCGGCCAGCCTCGTCGGCCATCCCAGCATCCTCTTCCTCGACGAGCCGACCACGGGCCTTGATCCACACAGCCGTGGTGAGTTGTGGGACACGCTGCGCGGCCTCGTCGCGGACGGCGCGACCGCCCTGCTGACCACGCAGTATCTGAACGAGGCCGATGTCCTCGCCGACGACATCGTGGTGATCGACAAGGGCCGCGTGATCGCCGAGGGCACGCCGGACCAGTTGAAGGCGCAGGTCGGCGGCCAGGTGCTGGAGCTCAGGCCGATCGCCGGGCAGGACCTCGCGCGGGCGCACGCGCTGGTGGCCGGGGCCGCGGGGCCTGAGGCCCGGATCGAGGGCGAGACGGTCACCGCGCCGGTGAAGGACCCCGAGCTGATGCCGGCCGTCGTGCGCGCGCTGGACCGGGAGGGCATCGCGGTCGGGGAGCTGGCCCTGCGCCGCTCCTCGCTCGACGAGGTCTTCCTCTCCCTGACCGGCCACCGCGCCGAGCCGGGCGAGGCCGAGGAGGACGGCGGTGCGGCCGTCCGGGAGGACGAGGAACTGGAGAAGGCGGTGAGCCGGTCATGACCGCCACCACTCTCACCGCACCGGTCACCGCGTCGGGCCGGGTGCCGCCCCTCGCCGGGCTGCGGCAGACCTTCACGATGGCCTGGCGCAGCCTGGTCGCCGTCAAGCACAACCCGCTCGAACTGGTCGACTACAGCATCACGCCGATCATGTTCGTGTTCCTGTTCACCTACGTGCTGGGCGGGCAGATGGCCGGGTCGCCCGACGCGTACCTGAAGTACGCGCTGCCCGGGATCATCGTGCAGAACACCCTGTTCATGACGATGTACACGGCGATGGCACTCAACACCGACCTCACCAAGGGCGTCTTCGACCGGCTGCGCAGCCTGCCCATCGCCCGCTCCGCCCCGCTCATCGGCCGGATCACCGCGGACCTCGCGAAGCACCTGTGGGCGCTGCTGCTGATGATCGGCCTCGGCCTGGCGCTCGGCTTCCGCATCACCGGCGGTTTCGGCGGCTTCCTGCTCGGCGCGCTGCTGGTGGTGGTGTTCGCCGCGGCCGTCTCCTGGAGCGCGGTGCTGATCGGGATGCTGGCCGGCGACGCCGAGAAGGTCCAGGCGTTCGCCTTCACGCTCATCTTCCCGATCACCTTCACCAGCAGCGCGTTCGTCGTCGTCGACACGATGCCCGGCTGGCTCCAGGCGTGGAGCGACGTCAATCCGGTGACCCACCTGTCGGATGCGTTCCGGGGGCTGCTGCTGGGCGGGGCGGTGGCGGAGCCGGTGCTGTGGTCGTTGGTGTGGGCGGCGGGCATCGCCCTGGTGTTCTACCCGCTGGCCATGCGTGCCTACCGGGCGAAGGTCTGAGGCGCCGTCGCAGGGGCCACGGAAGGCTGCATTATTTCCGATTCCGGGCAGGCTGAAGGGGTTTCCCGGGGGTGTCGGCCCGTAGGCTGCGCCTCATGTGCGGAATCGTGGGATACGTGGGGCCGCAGTCGGCGCTCGATGTGGTGATGGCCGGGCTGAAGCGGCTGGAGTACCGGGGGTACGACTCGGCGGGTGTCGCCGTCCTGGCCGACGGCGGGCTGGCGGCGGCGAAGAAGGCCGGCAAGCTCCTCAATCTGGAGAAGGAACTGGACGGCAGGCCGCTGCCGGCCGGCACCACGGGCATCGGGCACACCCGTTGGGCCACGCACGGCGGGCCGACCGACACCAACGCCCACCCGCACATCGACAACGCGGGACGGGTCGCGGTGGTGCACAACGGCATCATCGAGAACTTCGCCGAGCTGCGGGCCGAACTGGCGGAGCGCGGCCACGAGCTGGCGTCCGAGACGGACACCGAGGTCGTCGCGCATCTGCTCGCCGAGGAGTTCTCCTCCTGCGCGGATCTCGCCGAGGCCATGCGCCTGGTGTGCCGGCGGCTGGAGGGCGCTTTCACGCTGGTCGCGGTGCACGCCGACGAGCCGGACGTGGTGGTGGGCGCCCGGCGGAACTCACCGCTGGTGGTCGGCGCCGGTGAGGGCGAGGCCTTCCTCGCCTCGGACGTCGCCGCCTTCATCGCCCACACGCGGTCGGCGATCGAGCTCGGCCAGGACCAGGTGGTGGAGCTGCGCCGGGACGGCGTGACGGTGACCGGCTTCGACGGCCGCCCCGCCGACGTCCGCTCGTACCACGTCGACTGGGACGCGTCGGCCGCCGAGAAGGGCGGCTACGACTACTTCATGCTCAAGGAGATCGCCGAGCAGCCCAAGGCGGTCGCCGACACCCTGCTGGGCCGGATCGACGGGTCCGGTTCGCTGACCCTGGACGAGGTGCGGATCCCTCCGGGGGTGCTGCGGGAGATCGACAAGGTCGTCATCGTCGCGTGCGGCACGGCCTTCCACGCCGGGATGATCGCCAAGTACGCCATCGAACACTGGACGCGGCTGCCCTGTGAGGTGGAGCTGGCGAGCGAGTTCCGCTACCGGGACCCGATCCTGGACGCGCAGACGCTCGTCATCGCCATCTCCCAGTCCGGCGAGACCATGGACACGCTGATGGCGCTGCGGCACGCCCGCGAGCAGGGCTCCAAGGTGCTGGCGATCTGCAACACCAACGGTTCGACGATCCCGCGCGAGTCGGACGCGGTGCTGTACACGCACGCCGGGCCGGAGGTGGCCGTCGCCTCGACCAAGGCGTTCCTCACGCAGCTCGTGGCGTGCTACCTGGTCGCGCTGTACCTGGGCCAGGTGCGGGGCACGAAGTGGGGTGACGAGATCAGGGCGGTGATCCGCGACCTGTCCTCGATCGCCGGTGCGGTGGAGCGGGTGCTGGGCACGATGGAGCCGGTGCGGGAGCTGGCACGCACGCTGGCCTCGAAGAAGACGGTGCTGTTCCTCGGGCGGCACGTGGGGTATCCGGTGGCGCTCGAAGGCGCGCTGAAGCTCAAGGAGCTCGCCTACATGCACGCGGAGGGGTTCGCGGCCGGGGAGCTGAAGCACGGGCCGATCGCCCTGATCGAGGAGGACCTGCCGGTGGTCGTGGTGGTGCCGTCGCCGCGTGGGCGCTCGGTGCTGCACGACAAGATCGTGTCCAACATCCAGGAGATCCGGGCGCGGGGTGCCCGGACCATCGTGATCGCGGAGGAGGGCGACGAGGCGGTTGTGCCGTACGCGGACCATCTGGTCCGGATTCCCGCCACGCCGACCCTGTTGCAGCCGCTCGTCGCGACGGTGCCGCTGCAGGTGTTCGCGTGCGAGCTGGCGACGGCCCGGGGGAACGAGGTGGACCAGCCGCGGAACCTGGCCAAGTCGGTGACGGTGGAGTGAGAAGGGGCGAACGGCTGTCTTCCGTTCGCCCCTCGCCGGCCGGACAGGCCGTCAGGTGCTCGGCTCGGATGGGCAGGCAGGTCGCCGGGACCCAGCCTTCCTTGCTGGTGCTGTCGGGGCCGCCGAAGTACCACTTGTCGCTCGTCTTGCCGCAGGCCGTGTAGCGGCCGCCCGTGGCGGGCTTGCGGTCGTCGAAGCAGACACCGCCCGCCTTGCCCTTGCCCCAGGTGCCGAGCGCCGTGGAGCTCGTCTTGGGCCGGCTGCGGAGGTTGACGGTCTCCTTGGGCTTCACGTTGGTCAGCGCGCTGCTGCAGTCCGGCTTCGTCGCCGCGGCGGCGGTGCCGGCGGTGGCGACGGTGCCGGTGAGGGCCGAGGCGGAGAGGGCCATTGCGGCGGCCGCGGTCCCCAGCGACTTGTACTTCATGGTGTCCTGCCGTTTGCGTGCGATGCCGTTTGCTCATCGCGGTCGGCGCGAACTCTGTA
The DNA here is from genome assembly GCF_001611795.1 of Streptomyces qaidamensis. Taxonomy (NCBI): domain Bacteria; kingdom Bacillati; phylum Actinomycetota; class Actinomycetes; order Kitasatosporales; family Streptomycetaceae; genus Streptomyces; species Streptomyces qaidamensis. The sequence goes on from NZ_CP015098.1 coordinate 5,471,961, forward strand.
GCGGCCAGGTGAAGTTGAGGATCATGGGGTGTCCTGGGCGGCGCATCGGACGCCGTTCCCGCCGGATCCCGCCCGTCACCGTAGGGTGCTGCCCATGAGCATCATCGGGGTCGGCATCGACGTTGCCGAGATCGAGCGGTTCGCGGCTTCACTGGAGCGTACGCCCGCGCTGGCCGGACGGCTGTTCGTGGAGCGGGAGTTGCTGCTGCCCAGCGGGGAGCGGCGGGGGGTCGCCTCGCTCGCCGCGCGGTTCGCGGCCAAGGAGGCCCTGGCCAAGGCGCTCGGCGCTCCGCCCGGGCTGCTCTGGACCGACGCCGAGGTGTGTGTCGAGGACAGCGGGCAGCCCCGGCTGCGGGTGACCGGGACGGTCGCCGCGCGGGCCGCCGAACTCGGCGTGCGGACCTGGCACGTGTCGCTGAGTCACGACGCGGGCGTCGCCTCGGCCGTGGTCATCGCCGAGGCGTGAGGCCACCTCCCCGAGGCCTCCCGGAGGGTGTCCGCAATTCCTAGGCCAGGCCCCAGAGCAGCGTGATCGTGCCGATGAAGCCCGTCGCGCCCAGGGTCATGCCGGCTGCCGCCGACCACACCCGGCCCGTTCCCCTGCGGGCGTAGTGGAGGCCCATGGCTCCGAAGGTCACCGCCAGCGCTCCGGCCAGTACCGTCCACGGGAACAGCAACGCCCAGGTGCCCAGGGCCGAGAAGACGCCGAGGACCAGGGCCGTGGGGCCCAGGGCGGTGGCGGGGCTGTCCTTTTCTCCGGGTGCTGCCGAGCTGGTCATGTCTCGTCGATCCCCCTTTTTGAACGAGTTCAAAACACGGCTCGATCATACGCCTCGGGAGGGGCGGCGGCCCGGGGGAGGGCCCCGAAGCCCCCGCCGAGTGGGGTGGCGAGGGCTTCGGGGAGCAGGATCAGCAGATCGACTGGCCGGTGTTCACCCGCGTGATGTTGCGGAACGTCGTGTTCTCGCCGCACGGGCTCTCCCTGATGGCCGAGTTGGTGACCGTCAGGTTCTGGATGGTGATGTCCTTGTTGTTGGCGAACTCCGAGCGGGCCGCCAGGCGCAGTTCGCCGCCGCCCGTGATCGTGCCGCTCTGCGCCGCGAGGCTGACGTTGTAGCAGTTCTCGATCAGGACCGAGTTGTTGCCGGTATTGGAGAGCGTCACCTTGTCGATGACGGCCCCGCCGCTCTCCGAGACGCAGAACACGCCGCGTCCACCACCCCGGGCGACGACCTCGCCGACGCGGATGTTGGTGGGGTAGCCGCTGCCGATCCGGCCGTTGCGGTTGGCCATGCGGAAGGCGGCGTAGCCGGTGCCCGTGCCGGCGTTCTCCGCGTCCACCTTGGTGACCCTGGCGTTGATGGTCTGATTGAGCAGCAGGCCCGACTCGCCGACGTTGCGGGCGGTCACCGTGCCGATGGTGATGCCGTCGACGCCGTAGGTCTCGACCGCGTGGCTGGACGCGCCGGAGACGTAGACGTTGTCGATGCGGACGTTGCGGGTCCACTGGCTGGTGTCGCCGCGGTTGTCGATGCGGACGCCCAGGCCGCGGGAGAGGCGCATGTCGATCTGGCCGAGCACCACGTTCTGGACGTTGCGCAGGAAGATGCCGTACAGCGGGGTGCCGGTGAGCTTGAGGTTCTGGACCTCGACGTCGCGGGTGCCGCGCGAGTAGACCGGCGCCTGGTCGCCCGAGCCGCTGCCGGTGACGTTGATCGTGCCGCAGACGTCGAGGACGGTGAAGCTCGGCAGGGAGATGCGGGAGCCCGCCGGGATCGAGCCCGAGCCGCGCACCACGACCCGTTCCTTCGCGGTGCGCCCGGCGGTGAGGCTGTTGACGGCCGCCTGGACGGCCGCGCGCATGTCGGTGCCGGTGTAGACCGTGCTGCCGCCGCGCCGGGCGGTCCAGTTGCCGCCGCTCTGCACGGCCTCGGCCTGGTAGGAGCCGTCCCCGCAGGCCAGTGCGCGCGTGGGGGCGGCCATGGCGGGGGCGGTCAGGGTGCCGGCGGCGGTGAGGAGGGCGGTGGCACCGGCGGCGGCCAGTAATGCGGCTCTGCGTCCCATGGGGGCCTCGGTTTCGTCGAACGTGGGGGTGCGTGCAAGCGCTTTCTGCGCGGCCGGGAGTCTGGCAAAGGGGCAGCAGAGCGTCAATGGATGCGACACGGTTCGCAGCGGGCCGGCCGGGCGGGGAGGGGCGTGTGAGGGGGAGTGGCCCGGCGGTCGTACGGGAAACTCGACCGCATGCGTACTGCGTACAACGTGGAGACGGTCCGGACCGCCGAACGGGAGCTGATGGCGCGGCTGCCGGAGGGGGCGCTGATGCAACGCGCCGCCGCCGGGCTCGCCGCGGCCTGCGCCGATCTGCTGGGGCGGGTGTACGGCAGCAGGGTTGTGCTGCTCGTCGGCAGCGGCGACAACGGAGGTGACGCCCTGTACGCCGGGGCCCGGCTGGCCCGTCGGGGGGCCGGGGTCACGGCGGTGCTGCTCGCGCCGGAGCGGACGCACGCGGCGGGGCTCGCGGCGTTGCGGCGGGCCGGGGGGCGGGTCGCCGGGGCCGGTGCGGGCGAGGCGCTCGTGGAGGGCGCGGACCTCGTCCTCGACGGGATCGTCGGCATCGGCGGGAAGGGCGGACTGCGGCCGGACGCCGTGCCGTTGGCCGCTGCCGCCGGGCGGTCGTGGGGGGCCGTCGTCGCGGTCGATCTGCCGAGCGGTGTCGACGCCGACACCGGGGAGGTGCACGGGGCCGCCGTGCAGGCCGATCTGACCGTGACGTTCGGGACGCACAAGCCGGGACTCCTGATCGATCCCGCCCGGCAGTACGCGGGGTCGGTACGGCTGGTCGACATCGGGCTGGAACTGCCGGCCGAGCCGGAGCTGGAGGCGTTGCAGCACGAGGACGTGGCCCGGCTGCTGCCGGTGCCCCGGGCGGAGAGCGACAAGTACCGGCGCGGCGTGGTCGGGATCGCCGCCGGGTCGGCGCGGTACCCGGGGGCCGCTGTGCTGGCCGTGTCGGGTGCGCTGCGGGGTGGGGCCGGGGCCGTGCGGTACGTCGGACCGGCCGGGGACGCCGTCATCGCGCGGTTTCCCGAGACGCTCGTGTCGGACCAGGGGCCGAAGCAGGCCGGCCGGGTGCAGGCCTGGGTCGTCGGGCCGGGGGCCGGGGACGACGCGGTGACGGTCGCGGAGGTGCTGGCGGCGGACGTGCCGGTGCTGATCGACGCGGACGGGCTGCGGCTGGCGGACGCGGAGGTCGTGCGGGGGCGGCGGGCGCCGACGCTGATGACGCCCCATGCGGGGGAGGCGGCGGCGCTGCTGGGAGTGGAGCGGGGGGTGGTCGAGGGCGGTCGGCTGGCGGCGGCGCGGGAGCTGGCGCGGCGGTACGGGGCGACCGTCCTGCTGAAGGGGTCCACGACGCTGGTGGCCGACTCGGGGGGCGGGGCGGTGCGGGTGAATCCGACGGGGACGGGGTGGCTGGCCACGGCCGGGAGCGGGGACGTGCTGTCCGGGCTGGGCGGGTCGTTGCTGGCGGCGGGGTTGTCGGCGGTGGACGCGGGGAGTGTCGGGGCGTATCTGCATGGGCTGGCCGGGCGGTTGGCGGCGGAGGGGGCGCCGGTGGGAGCGCATGACGTGGCCGACGCGGTTCCGGAGGCTTGGCGGAATGTTCTGGGGTGAGGGGTGAGGGGTGGGGGCGAGAGGTGAAGGGTGCAGGTGAGGGCTGAGAGCTGAGGGTGCAGGTGAGGGCTGAGGGCTGATTTTCGGGGGCGAGTTGGTGGGGGCGCTGTGCCTTGACGGGCTGGTGGGTGCGGCTCGTGCGTCCGGGTGACTTCCGCCGCGCGGTGACCCCGGCCCGGGTCGCGGCCCGGGTTTGGCTGGGCGCATGACCCGCAGACGTACCGCCGGGCGTGCCCTCGCCCTGCTGCTCGCCGTTGTCGCCGTGCTGCCCGTCGGTGCCGCCGGGGCCGCTCCCGTGCCGCCGGCCCCGGGCCGTCTGCCGGGCTGGTGCCCGGGGTCGCGCCGGGGCCCGCGCAGCCCTGGTCGTTCGACACGCCCGATCAGGCCCTGCCGCCCGTGGTGTACACGCCGTCCGCCGAGGAGGAGGCCGTCGAGCCGCGGAGCGCGGTGGCGGGGACGTACGCGCTGGTCGAGTACGTGCCGTTGGGTGAGGCGGTCGCGCAGGTGAGCTGTACCACGAAGGCGGGGCCGTACCAGCGGCAGGTCGAGCGGTGGCTCGGGCTGCGGGTCGACGGGGTGCAGTCGGCGGGTGACTGCCGGGCCATCCGGGCGTTCCAGGTGCAGCAGGGGATCAAGCCGGCCATGGGGTTCGCCGGGCCGGTCACCTGGTCGCGGATGCAGTACCTGTCGGCCCGCCGGAACCCGAACGCCGCCGGGAACTGCCCGGTGCGGTCCCATCCCGTGGCATGTGTGGATCTCAGCCGCCGGCTGATGTGGGTGCAGAAGGGCCGGCAGGTCGTGTTCGGGACGGTGCCCATCCGCAGCGGGCGGGCCGGCTACCGGACCCGGGCCGGGTGGCACAAGGTCTACTGGCGGCACAAGAACCACTGGTCGACGCTGTACAACACGCCCATGCCGTACTCGCAGTTCTTCAGCGGCGGGCAGGCCTTCCACGGCGTCTACGGCTCCCTCTACACCGCCGTCGGCTCGATGGGCGGCCCAATCTCACCGTGGGTGACGCGCGGCGGCTGTGGGGCGTGCTGAAGAAGGGCGACCGGGTGTTCGTGTGGGGGCGGCGGCCCGGGACGTAGCGGACCTGCTGCCGGAGCCCTCTGAGACACTGGGCGCGATGAGCGAGAGAACAGCCCCGACCGCGCCCCTGCGGGCCCGTGCGGAGATCGACCTGGCCGCCCTGCGGGCCAATGTGCGGGCCCTGCGCGCCCATGCGCCGGGCGCGGCCGTGATGGCCGTGGTCAAGTCCGAGGCGTACGGCCACGGGGCTGTGCCGTGCGCCCGCGCGGCCGTCGCCGCGGGGGCGAGCTGGCTGGGCACGGCCACGCCCGAGGAGGCCCTGGCCCTGCGGGCCGCCGGGCTGCCGGGCCGCATCATGTGCTGGCTGTGGACGCCCGGCGGGCCCTGGCGCGAGGCGATCGAGGCCGACCTGGACGTGTCCGTCAGCGGGATGTGGGCCCTGGCGGAGGCCGTCGGGGCGGCCAGGGGAGCCGACCGGCCCGCCCGCGTGCAGCTCAAGGCCGACACCGGCCTCGGGCGGGGCGGCTGCCAGCCCGGGGCGGACTGGGCCGGACTGGTCCGCGAGGCGCTGCGGGCCGAAGCCGAGGGGCTCCTGCGCGTCACGGGACTGTGGTCGCACTTCGCCTGCGCCGACGAGCCCGGGCATCCCTCCATCGCCGACCAGCTCGGCGTGTTCCGGGAGATGGTCGCGTACGCCGAGGGACAGGGCGTACGGCCCGAGGTCCGGCACATCGCCAACTCGCCGGCCACCCTCACGCTCCCCGAGAGCCACTTCGACCTGGTCCGCACCGGCATCGCCACCTACGGCATCTCGCCCAGCCCCGAGCTGGGCACCCCAGCCGACTTCGGGCTGCGCCCGGTGATGACGCTGTCCGGCTCGCTGGCCCTGGTCAAACACGTGCCGGGTGGGCACGGCGTCAGCTACGGCCACCGGTACGTGACACCCGGCGCGACCACCCTCGGCCTGGTGCCGCTGGGCTACGCCGACGGCATCCCGCGGCACGCCTCCTCGGCCGGGCCGGTCCTGGTCGAGGGCAAGTGGCGCACGATCGCCGGGCGGGTCGCCATGGACCAGTTCGTGGTGGATCTGGGCGGCGACGAGCCCGCGGCCGGGGCCGAGGCGGTCCTGTTCGGGCCCGGGGACCGCGGAGAGCCCACGGCGGAGGACTGGGCCCAGGCGGCCGGAACCATCGCCTACGAGATCGTGACCCGGATCGGAACGCGGGTTCCTCGCGTCTATGTGAATGAGGAACGGGACGGGTAACTCGCACGGGGAACCCGTCACGCGAGGAACACCAGGCACCCTTGCAACAGCAGCACCATCCGGCCCACCGGTTCACTCGACCGGGTGAGCCACCCGACCAGCACCCGGCGAAGAGGAGCGTACGTGAGCGAGAGCAGTGCGGAGGTCGTCGCGGACGTCGCCTCCGCGGCCGTCGCGGTCTCCGCCGCGGGGGCCGCGGGGGGCTGGCGCCGGGCGACCGGCATCGCCGGCGTGGCGATAGGCGTGGTGGCCGCGGGCGCGGCCGCCGGTGTCGCCCTGGAGCGGATGACGGTCGGCCGCGGCATGCGGCAGAAGGCGCGGCTCGCCCTGGACTCCGCGGGGCCGTACGGCTCGCTGCGCGGCATGCCCGGCAAGGCGTTCGCCGACGACGGCACGGAGCTGTACTACGAAGTCGACGACCTCGACGAGGAGGCCGCTCCCGCCGCCATCGGCCCGCGCCGCCGACGGCTCTTCGGCCGCAAGTCACCCGCTCCCGTCACCGTCGTCTTCAGCCACGGCTACTGCCTCAGCCAGGACTCCTGGCACTTCCAGCGGGCTGCCCTGCGGGGCGTCGTACGGACCGTGCACTGGGACCAGCGCAGCCACGGCCGGTCCGGGCGGGGCGTGGCCCAGGGACGGGACGACGAGCCGGTCACGATCGAGCAGCTGGGCCGGGACCTGAAGGCCGTCATGGACGCGGCCGCCCCCGAGGGGCCGCTCGTGCTCGTCGGGCACTCCATGGGCGGCATGACGGTGATGGCGCTGGCCGACCAGTACCCCGAGCTGATCCGGGAGCGGGTCGTCGGGGTCGCCTTCGTGGGGACGTCGTCGGGGCGGCTCGGCGAGGTCAACTACGGCCTGCCCGTCGCCGGGGTCAACGCGGTGCGGCGGGTGCTGCCCGGGGTGCTGAAGGTGCTGGGGCAGCGGGCCGAGCTGGTGGAGAAGGGGCGCCGGGCGACGGCCGACCTGTTCGCCGGGATCATCAAGCGGTACTCGTTCGCGTCCCGGGACGTCGACCCGGCCGTCGCCCGGTTCGCCGAGCGGATGATCGAGAGCACGCCGATCGACGTGGTCGCCGAGTACTACCCGGCGTTCAACGACCACGACAAGACCGAGGCGCTCGTCCACTTCGCGGACCTGCCGGTGCTCGTCCTGGCCGGCGTGCAGGATTTGGTCACTCCCAGTGAGCACAGCGAGGCCATCGCCGATCTGCTCCCCGACGCCGAGCTGGTGCTGGTGCCGGACGCCGGGCACCTGGTGATGCTGGAACACCCGGAAGTGGTCACCGACCGCCTCGCCGACCTGCTCACCCGCACGGGTGCCGTGCCCGCAGGGGCTACCGTGAAGGGCTATGGAAGCACCAGCACCGCACAGCCCGGCTGAGCCCGGATCCGTCCAGATCGTCGTCACGTCCCCCGAGCAGATGCGGGAGCTGGGCCGCCGGCTCGCGAAACTGCTGCGCGCCGGTGACCTGGTGATGCTCAGCGGAGAGCTCGGCGCGGGCAAGACGACGCTGACGCGTGGGCTGGGCGAGGGGCTCGGCGTGCGCGGGGCCGTCACCTCGCCGACGTTCGTGATCGCCCGGGTACACCCCTCGCTGGGCGAGGGGCCGCCACTGGTCCACGTCGACGCCTACCGGCTCTCCGGCGGTCTCGACGAGATGGAGGACCTCGACCTCGACGTCTCGCTGCCCGACTCCGTGGTCGTCGTGGAGTGGGGCGAGGGCAAGGTCGAGGAGCTGACGGAGGACCGGCTCCAGGTCGTCATCCACCGGGCGGTGGGCGACACGACCGACGAGGTCCGGCAGATGACGCTCACCGGTGTGGGGAAACGCTGGGCCGAGGCTGACCTGAGCGTGCTCGCCGCCTGAGTTCTCGCCGCCTGAGTTCTCGCCGTCCCGGGCCCGGTGTGCGGTCTTTTGATGAACGTTCCGACAAGACGTCGGCAAGATGTTGCGTTCGGTGTCCCGTGCGTGGTCACATGGTATCCAGTCCGTAGTTAGGTGTACCTAACTTCGTCGGCCCCGGCCCTTCGGGAGGCGTCCATGTCGGCTACAGAGAGCAAGGGGCAGCCGCAGTGGTTCGCGGTCGCCGGGGTGTCCATGCGCGACCTGCTGGCGGCGGGTCAGGCAGCGGCGCTGATCTCCGCACCGCCGCGCCCTCCCGAGCCGGAGCTCTCCGAGCGGGCCTCCGCACACCGCGAAGCGGCCTAGCGGACGACCACGACCCTGCGGCCGATCGTCGCGAACGTCCACATCGCGTCCCCGTCCACGCGGGATTCACGGATGCCGCCCGTGCGGACCTTCGGGTCGGGGGCGGGGGCCGGGGTGGCCGACTCGTTCACGGCCGCGCTGAAGCCGATGACCACGCCGTCCACACTGGCGAAGCGCACCACGTGCTCGACCGGGACGCCGTCGGAACCGGTGACCGCGTTCGAGCGGGACGTCACCGAGTAGCTGCCCGGGGCCGGGTCCACCGCGCTCGGCTCGACCTCGAACGTGCGGCTGACCGCCTCGTCCCCGGCGACCAGCCACACCCGGTCGCCGCGCAGCGAGTAGACGACCCGGGCGCCCTTTCCGGATGCGGGGGGCAGTGCGGTGGGGTCCCTCTTGACCTGGGGTGCCTTCGACGTACCGGCCGCCGGTGCGGCGCCCGCCCGCGCCGCCCTGCCCAGACCGGCCGGGAGGGTCTCGGCCGCCTGGTGGGCGAGGTAGCCGACCGTCGCGAGAGCCGCGGCGGTGAGCCCGGCCACGATTCCCGAGCTGCTAGCTGCCACCCGCGTTCACCTCACGTCGTGCATCCCTGTCGTGACGGTAGGTGACGGTAGCAGCACGTGACGACCCGACAGGCGCGGCCGTGCCGGGGCCCGGAGAGCCGTAGGCTGTTTGCGTGCTCTTGCTCGCTCTGGATACCGCCACGCCCGCTGTCACCGTCGCGCTGCACGACGGACGCGATGTCATCGCCTCGTCGAGCCAGGTGGACGCGCGGCGCCACGGGGAACTGCTACTGCCGGCGATCGACCGGGTGCTCGCCGAGGCCGGTGTGCGGCTCGACGCCGTCACCGGGATCGTCGCCGGGATCGGTCCCGGACCGTACACCGGGCTGCGCGTCGGCCTGATGACCGCGGACACCTTCGGGCTCGCGCTCGGCGTCCCCGTGCACGGCGTGTGCACGCTGGACGGCCTCGCCTGCGCCGCCGACCTGGAGGGCCCGTTCGTCGTGGCGACCGACGCCCGCCGCAAGGAGGTGTACTGGGCCCGCTACGCCGACTCCCGCACCCGGGTCACCGACCCCGCCGTGGACCGGCCCGCCGACATCGCCGAGCAGGTCAGGGGACTGCCCGCGGTCGGCGCCGGTGCGCTGCTGTACCCGGACACCTTCCCCAAGGCGCACGAGCCGGAGCACGTGTCCGCCGCCGCCCTCGCCCGGCTGGCGGCCAAGAAGCTGGCGGCCGGCGAGGAACTCCCCCCGCCCCGGCCGCTGTACCTGCGCCGCCCCGACGCCCAGGTCCCCAAGAACTACAAGGTGGTCACCCCCAAGTGACCGAACCCGAGACGTGCGCGCTGCGCGAGATGCGCTGGTGGGACATCGACGCCGTGCTGGAGCTGGAGCGGGACCTTTTCCCCGAGGACGCCTGGTCCCGGGGCATGTTCTGGTCCGAGCTGGCCCACGCGCGGGGGCCCGAGGCCAACCGGCGGTACGTCGTCGCCGAGGCCGGCTCCCGGATCGTCGGCTACGCCGGTCTGGTCTCCACCGGTGAGCAGGCCGACGTCCAGACCATCGCCGTGTCCCGCGAACTGTGGGGCACCGGCCTCGGCGGACGGCTGCTGGCAGAACTGCTGCGGGCCGCCACCACCTTCGAGTGCGCCGAGGTGCTGCTGGAGTGCCGGGTCGACAACGTCCGCGCACAGAAGCTGTACGAGCGCTTCGGCTTCGAGCCCATCGGTTTCCGGCGCGGCTACTACCAGCCCGGGAACGTGGACGCCCTGGTGATGCGCCTGACCGCCCCCGAGAACTCCGTACAAGGAACCGAGATCAATGGCTGACGAACCCCTCGTACTGGGAATCGAGACCTCCTGCGACGAGACCGGCGTCGGCATCGTGCGGGGCACCACCCTGCTGGCCGACGCCGTCGCCTCCAGCGTCGACGAGCACGCCCGCTTCGGCGGGGTCGTCCCGGAGGTCGCGAGCCGCGCCCACCTTGAGGCGATGGTCCCCACCATCGACCGCGCGCTGAAGGAGGCGGGCGTCACCGCCCGCGACCTCGACGGCATCGCCGTCACCGCCGGTCCCGGTCTCGCGGGCGCCCTGCTGGTCGGCGTCTCCGCGGCGAAGGCCTACGCCTACGCCCTCGGCAAGCCCCTCTACGGCGTCAACCACCTCGCCTCGCACATCTGCGTGGACCAGCTGGAGCACGGCGCGCTGCCCGAGCCGACCATGGCCCTGCTGGTCTCCGGCGGCCACTCCTCGCTGCTGCTGTCCTCGGACATCACCTCCGACGTCCGGCCGATGGGCGCGACCATCGACGACGCGGCCGGCGAGGCCTTCGACAAGATCGCCCGCGTGCTGAACCTCGGCTTCCCCGGCGGCCCGGTCATCGACCGGTACGCCAAGGAGGGCGACCCGAACGCGATCGCCTTCCCCCGGGGCCTGACCGGCCCGCGTGACCCGGTCTACGACTTCTCCTTCTCGGGGCTGAAGACCGCCGTGGCGCGCTGGATCGAGGCCAAGCGGGCGGCGGGGGAGGAGGTGCCGGTGCGGGACGTGGCGGCGTCCTTCCAGGAGGCGGTCGTGGACGTACTGACCCGCAAGGCCGTCCGGGCCTGCAAGGACGAGGGCGTCGACCACCTGATGATCGGCGGCGGCGTGGCCGCCAACTCCCGGCTGCGGGTCCTCGCCCAGGAGCGCTGCGAGGCCGCGGGGATCCGGCTGCGGGTGCCGCGGCCCAAGCTGTGCACGGACAACGGCGCGATGGTCGCCGCCCTCGGCGCCGAGATGGTCGCCCGGAACCGGGCGGCGTCAAGCTGGGACCTGTCGGCCGACTCCTCGCTGCCGGTGACGGAGCCGCACGTCCCGGGCGACCACGACCATGTGCACGAGGTCAGCAAGGAGAACCTCTACTCGTGACGGTCGCGCTGATGTGGGAGGCCCGGGCCGTGCCCGGGCGCGGCGAGGACCTGCTCGCCTGGGCCCGCGCCCAGGAGCTGCCCCACGCGCCGCTGCGCCGGGAGACCCTGCGCGCTCCCCAGGACCGGGTCCTCGTCCTCACCTGGTGGGACGCCCCCCTCGACGCCGAGCTGCCCGAACTGCCCGAGCCCGACGGGGAATTGATCACCAGAGCGGTGCATCGCTGGCGCTTCGAGTCGGTGGCGGTCGACTGACCGGCCCCCTCACCCGAGGGCCGGGGACACCTCCGTCTCGCAGCGCAGCCGCCGGTCCGCTCCGGTCTCGCGGACCGGGCCCGTGAGCGTCAGGTGCGCCGTGTGGCGTACGTCCGTGCTGGACGCCGCCAACCGCAGTTCCAGGGCGCCCGGTTCGACCACCCTGCGGCCCGAGCGGTCCGTGAAGGACGACAGGTCCGCGTGGAAGCGGAACGTCACCCGAACCGCCTCGCCCGGGGCCAGTTCCACCCGCTGGTAGCCGATCAGCCGTACGTCGGGGCGGGTCACCGAGGCCACCGGGTCGTGCAGGTACAACTGCACGACCTCCGCGCCCGCCCGCTCGCCCGTGTTCCGGACGGTCACCGACACGTCGTGGGAGCCGTCCGTGCCGAGCTCGGCCGGTTCGGTCGCGGAGCAGTCCTCCCAGGCGAACGCCGTGTAGGAGCGGCCGTGGCCGAAGGCGTACAGCGGGGTCGGGTCGAGGTTGCTGACCTCGCCCGCCAGGCCCAGGGGCGGCTGGAGGTAGGTCCAGGGCTGCCCGCCGGGGACCTGCGGGACGCTGACGGGCAGGCGGCCCGAGGGGTTCACGCGGCCCGAGAGGACGCCCGCGACCGCCGGGCCACCCTCCTCGCCCGGGAAGAACGCCTGGACGACCGCGCCGAGCCGGCCGTGCCAGCGGCCCAGGGCGTAGGGGCGGCCGGTCAGCAGCACCAGCACCACGGGGACGCCGGTGGCGGCCAGCGCGTCCAGCAGTTCGCCCTGGGCGCCCGGCAGGCCGAGGTCCGTCGCGTCGCAGCCCTCGCCCGAGGTGCCGCGGCCGAACAGGCCCGCCCGGTCGCCGAGGACCGCCACGCACACGTCCGCCTCGGCGGTGCGGGCGATGGCCTCCTCGAAGCCCCCGGTGTCCGGGTCCGTCACGTCGCAGCCCTGCGCGAACGTCACCTTGGCGTCGGGGAGTTCGGTGCGCAGGGCGTCCAGGACGGTCGGGATCTCGATGCCGGCCGGCACCTCGGGGTGGTGGGTGAGGACGTGGGACGGGAAGGAGTAGCAGCCCAGCATGGCCAGGGCGTCGGCCGCCCGGGGACCGACCACCGCGATCCGGGTGCCGGGGGCCAGCGGGAGCAGTCCGTCGGGGTTGTCGAGCAGTACCACCGACTCCTCGGCCAGGCGGCGGGCCAGGATGCGGTTGCCCGTCGAGTCGAGCTCGATCGCCGTGGCCGGCTCGGGGGTCCAGTCCTCGTCCAGCAGGCCCAGTTCGCACTTCTGGAGCAGGACGTGACGGGCCGCGCGGTCCACGAGCTCCTCGGGGACCGCGCCCGAGCGGACCGCCTCCAGCAGCGGCCGGCCGTAGCACTTGACGGTGGGCAGTTCGACGTCGATGCCGGCGGTGAGGGCCGCGTGGGCCGCCTCGGCCGGGGTCCCGGCAACGCGATGGAGGCTCTGGAGGAACGCGATGCCGAAGTAGTCGGCGACGACCGTGCCGGTGAAGCCCCACTCCTCGCGCAGGAGACGGGTCAGCAGTCCCGGGTCCGCGGAGGCCGGGACACCGTCCGTCTCGGTGTAGGCGGCCATCACCGAGCGGGCCCCGCCCTCGCGCAGGGCCATCTCGAAGGGCGGCAGGGTGACGTCGGCGTACTCGCGCACCCCGGCCCGCACCGGGGCGAGGTTGCGGGCGCCGGCCGAGGAGGCGTACCCGGCGAAGTGCTTGAGCGTGGCGACGACCCCGGCCGACTCCAGGCCCCGCACATAGGCCGCACCGACCGTGCCGACCAGGTACGGGTCCTCGCCGATCGTCTCCTCCACCCGGCCCCAGCGTGGATCGCGCACGACGTCCAGCACGGGCGCGAGCCCCTGGTGCACGCCGACCGAGCGCAGGTCGTCGCCGATGCGGCGGGCCATCTCCTCGACCAGCGGCGGATCCCAGGCCGCGCCCCAGGCCAGCGGGACCGGGTAGGCCGTGGCCCGCCAGGCGGTGAAGCCGGCCAGGCACTCCTCGTGCGCGATCGCCGGGATGCCGAAACGGCCGGCCCCGGCAATCCGGCGCTGGGCGCGCGCCAAGGCCTGCGCGCCGAGCGCCGGGTCCACGGGAGCGGTGCCGAAGGAGCGGGTGAGCTGGCCCAGCCCGTGGGTGATCAGCTCCTCCCAGTCGTACTCGACGGTCATGTCGTGCTGGTGCGGAGCGACTCCGCCGCCGTCCGTCGCGGCGCCCACCCACACGCCGTACAACTGGGCCGTCTTCTCCTCCAGGGTCATCCGGGAGAGCAGGTCGTCGACGCGGGCGGCGGCGGGCAGCGCGGGATCACGCCAGGGCGCGGTGGTCATGAAGCTCCTGTCGGGTGGACGGACGTGCCCTCTCACGAACGTTCCAACGAATGTTTCGTTATGAACTTCGAATGTTCCGGGAACCTATGGCGGTGCGAGAACTTCGTCAAGGGGGCCGACAGGGTTACGATCGCCGCCATGACATCCCCGGAGCCGGCTGAAAGCCGGACGCAGACCCGGACGCAGAGGCGCAGCGCGCAGACGGCGACGCTCGCCGAGATCGCCCGTGAGGCGGGCGTCTCGGCCCCGACTGTTTCGAAGGTCCTCAACGGCCGGGCCGACGTCGCCCCGGCCACCCGGTCCCGCGTCGAGGACCTGCTGCGCGCCCATGGCTACCGGCGCCGCCGTGCCGAGGCGACCCGTTCGCCCCTGCTCGACCTGGTCTTCCACGAGCTGGAGAGCGCCTGGGCGATGGAGGTCATCCGGGGTGTGGAGAACGTGGCCCGGGACGCCGGCCTCAGTGTCGTGCTGTCCGAGAGCGCGGGGCGGCTCACCCCCGGGCGGACCTGGGCCGACCAGGTCGCCGCGCGCCGGCCGCACGGTGTGATCCTGGTCCTGTCCGGGCTGGACGAGTCGCAGCGGGCGCTGCTCACCAGCCGCTCCATCCCGTTCGTGGTGATGGACCCGGCCGGCGATCCCGGCGCCGACGTGCCGTCGATCGGCGCGACCAACTGGCAGGGCGGTCTGGCCGCCACCCGGCATCTGGTCGAGCTGGGCCACCGCAGGATCGGTGCGATCAGCGGGCCCTCGCAGATGATGTGCAGCCGGGCCCGGATCGACGGCTACCGGGCCGCGCTGGAGACGGCCGGGCTGCCGGTGGATCCCGCCCTGATCGCGACCGGCGACTTCCACCACGAGACCGGCTACCGACGGGGCCTGGAACTGCTGCGCCGCCCGGACCGGCCGACCGCCGTCTTCGCCGGGAACGACCTCCAGGCGCTCGGGCTGTACGAGGCCGCGCGCGAGCTGGGGCTGCGCATCCCCGAGGACCTGAGCGTGGTCGGCTTCGACGACCTGCCGGTGGCGCCCTGGGTCGGGCCGCCGCTGACGACCGTACGGCAGCCGCTGACCGAGATGGCCGAGGCGGCGGCCAAGCTGGTCCTCGCCCTCGGGCGGGACGAGGGGGCCGAGGCGGCGACCCGGGTGGAGCTGGCGACGAGCCTGGTGGTGCGCAGCAGCACGACGGGGCCGGCGGAAGAGCAGGTGCTGTATTGACGGGTGTTCCGGACGCCTCCACACTGCACCGAAGCCAATCGGTTGCACCACCGAAACTTTCGGAGGCACCCGCAATGAGATCCCTGAGATCGGGCTTACTGACATCCCTGCTGGCCGGAGTCGTCACCGCCGGCTCCCTGCTGGTCGCGGCACCCGTCTCGCACGCCGCCGACACCCCCCTGCGCGGCCTCGCCGAAGCCAAGGGCAAGGTCATGGGTACGGCGGTCACCGGCTCCAAGCTCACCGGCACCTACGGCGAGATCGCCGCGCGCGAGTTCAACTGGCTCACCCCGGGCAACGCCATGAAGTGGGGCTCGGTCGAGCCGAGCCGCGGCACCTACAACTGGGCCGAGGCCGACCGGATCGTGGACTTCGCCGAGACTCACGGCCAGCAGGTGCGCGGGCACACCCTGCTCTGGCACCAGCAGAATCCGGGCTGGCTGACGAACGGCAGCTGGACGAAGGACCGGCTCAGCACGGTCGTCCAGGATCACATCGCGACCGAAGTCGGCCGCTACAAGGGCCGCGTGGCTGCCTGGGACGTCGTCAACGAACCCTTTGACGAGGACGGCACCTACCGCCCGACCCTCTTCCGCACCACCCTCGGCCAGGACTACATCGCGCAGGCCCTCACCTGGGCCCGGGCCGCCGACCCGGGCGCGAAGCTGTACATCAACGACTACAACGTGGAGGGCGTCAACGCGAAGAGCACCGCCCTGTACGACCTGGTCAAGTCCCTGAAGGAGCGCGGGGTTCCGATCGACGGGGTCGGGCTCCAGGCCCATCTCATCGTGGGCCAGGTGCCCTCGACGCTCCGGCAGAACATCCAGCGCTTCGCCGACCTGGGCGTCGACGTGGCCATCACGGAGCTGGACATCCGGATGCAACTCCCGGCGACGCAGGCGAAGCTGACTCAGCAGGCCGCCGACTACAGGGCCGTCTTGAACGCCTGTGTCGCGGTCGCGCGCTGCACCGGCGTCACCGTCTGGGGCTTCACCGACTCCGACTCCTGGATCCCGGACACCTTCCCCGGCCAGGGCGCGGCGACCCCGTACGACGAGAACTACCAGCCGAAACCGGCGTACCACGCCATCGCGGAGGCGCTCGGCGGGACGACGACCCCGCCGCCGACGGGCGCCTGCACGGCCGTCTACAGCGTCACCAGCCAGTGGAGCAGCGGCTACACGGGCCAGGTGCGGATCGCCTGCTCGGGCGCCTCGCTGTCGTCGTGGAAGGTGAACTGGACGTTCGGCGCCGGGCAGCGGATCACGCAGGCCTGGAACGCGAACTGCACGCAGTCGGGTGCGGCGGTCAGTTGCGCCAACGCCCCGTACAACGGCTCCGTGCCGGACGGCGGTTCGGTGACGTTCGGGTTCAACGGTTCGTGGAGCGGGAGCAATCCGGTGCCGGTGGTGGCGCTGGGGTGAGCCCGGGACCTGAAATCTGAGAATTTCCGAAGAAAAGGCTCCCTGAGCTCCCTGCCCGTAATAATTCGGACTTATGTTCCTGCCGTGACGGAACATCACGGGGCCGAGGGCAAGGAAACCGGCCGGCGGTCGAGAGCGCTGAAGACCGCCGGCCTCGCCCTGGCGGGGACGCTGGTGCTGGGCGCCGGAGCGGCGGGCTGGGCCTACTGGCATCTCAGCGACAACATCACCGGCGTCGACATCGACAACGCGCTGGGCGACGACCGGCCGCCGAAACCGGTCACCACACCGGCGTCCTCGGCCCCGGCCCTGCCGAGCGAGGCCCTCAACATCCTGGTCCTCGGCTCGGACTCGCGCAGCGGCAAGGAGAACCGCAGGCTCGGCGGCGGCGACAGCTCCGGTGCCCGCTCGGACACGGCGATGGTCGTCCATCTCGACGCCGGGCGGACCAGCGCGACGGTGGTGAGCATCCCGCGCGACACCCTCGTCACCCGCCCGTCCTGCCCGCGCCCGTCCGGCGGGTCGACGGCGGTCGCCCACCACTCCATGTTCAACAGCGCGTACGAGGTGGGCGGTCCGGTCTGCGCGGTCAAGACGGTCGAGGAGATGACGAACGTCCGCATGGACCACTACCTCGAAATCGACTTCTCCGGCTTCGCCGAGCTGGTCGACGCGCTGGGCGGGGTCACCGTCACCACGGACGAGGACATCGCCGACGAGGACAGTCATCTGCGGCTGAAGGCGGGCACCCACCACCTGGACGGCACCCAGGCCCTCGGTCTCGCCCGCACCCGGCACGGCATAGGCGACGGCAGCGACCTGGGCCGCATAGGCCTCCAGCAGAAGCTGGTGAAGGCCCTGCTGGAGCAGATCGCCGCCCAGGACCTGCTCACCGACCCGGCCAGGCTGTACCGCGTCGCGGACGCGGTGACGGCAGGCCTCACCACGGACACCGGCCTGGACTCCCTCGCCGAACTGACCCGGCTCGGACAGAGCCTGCAGGGCCTCTCGGCGAGCGGGGTGCGGACGGTGATGATGCCGGTGGTGCGGGCGCCGTCGGATCCCAACCGGGTGGTGGCGGAGGAGCCGGAGGCGGGGAAGCTGTGGGAGTCGCTGCGCTGACCTGCGGGAACGCGTCCAGGGAAAAAATCTTCGAGAAATTCCGGCGAGCATGTCGATCCGTCGTTCCCCCGATCGACGCAGGGGTGAGAGCGGGGAAGAGCCCCGCTTTTCGAAGACCTCGAGGAGTCACCGTGCCGCGCTTTCTCACCCTGATCCGCATCGACGAGAAGAACGCCCCCGCCGAGGGCCCGAGCCCCGAGCTCATGGAGCGGATGGGCAAGCTGCTGGAGGAGATCACCAAGGCCGGGGTCATGCTCGACACGGCCGGGCTCACGCCGACCTCGGACGGCAGCCGGGTGACCTGGGAGGGCGGGCAGCTCTCCGTCACCGACGGGCCGTTCACCGAGTCCAAGGAGGTCATCGGCGGCTACTCGATCAGCCAGTGCAAGGACAAGGCCGAGGCCATCGAATGGGCCAAGCGGTTCCTCTCCCTGCACGAGGACTACTGGACGATCACCGCGGAGGTCCGGCAGATCACCGAGGACTGACCGGACCCGCTTGGCCGGGCGGCCCGACGGGTGTCTGATGGTGGGCTGTGACCTCGCAGCCCACCCCGGCCTCGCAGCCCACCCCATCCCGGCCCGACCGTACCGCCGGGGCCATCGAGACCGTCTTCCGTATGGAGTCGCCCCGGATCATCGCCGGGGTCACCCGAGTCGTCCGGGACGTCGGGATCGCGGAGGAACTCGCGCAGGACGCGCTGGTCGCGGCGCTGGAGCAGTGGCCGCGGGACGGGGTGCCCGACAATCCGGGCGCCTGGCTGATGACCACCGCCCGCCACCGCGCCGTCGACCTGGTCCGGCGCCGGGAGAACTACGCCCGCAAGCTGGCGGAGATCGGCCGGACCCTGCCCGAAGCGGCGGCCCCGCCGGAGGAGCCCGCCGACCCCGACGACATCGACGACGACCTGCTCCGCCTGGTCTTCACCGCCTGCCACCCGGTCCTGTCCACCGAGGCACGTACCGCCCTGACCCTGCGCCTGCTCGGCGGCCTCACCACGGCCGAGATCGCCCGCGCCTTCCTCGTCCCGGAGCCGACGGTGGCGCAGCGCATCGTCCGCGCCAAACGCACCCTGGCGACGAAGAACGTCGCCTTCGAGATGCCGTACGGCCCCGACCGCGAGGCCCGCCTCGGCTCGGTCCTCGACGTCATCTACCTGATCTTCAACGAGGGCTACGCCGCCACGGCCGGAGACGACTGGCTCCGCCCGTCCCTGTGCGAGGACGCCCTGCGCCTGGCCCGGGTGCTCACGGCCCTCATGCCGAAGGAACCCGAAGTGCACGGCCTCACCGCGCTCCTGGAGCTCCAGGCGTCCCGTACGGCGGCCCGCACCGGCCCCTCCGGCGAGCCGGTCCTGCTGAGGGACCAGAA
Organism: Streptomyces qaidamensis; assembly: GCF_001611795.1. NCBI lineage: Bacteria > Bacillati > Actinomycetota > Actinomycetes > Kitasatosporales > Streptomycetaceae > Streptomyces > Streptomyces qaidamensis. The sequence continues at coordinate 5,490,766 of NZ_CP015098.1, forward strand.
CCGCTCCCGCTGGAACCGCATGCTCATCGCCCGCGGCTTCGCCGCACTGGGCCGGGCCGAGGCCACCTCCGGCGGTGCCCCGGGCCCGTACCTCCTCCAGGCGGCCATCGCCGCCTGCCATGCGCACGCGTACAGCTACGAGGAGACCGACTGGTCCCGCATCGCCACCCTCTACGGCCTCCTGGCCGCCCGCTCCCCGTCCCCGGTCGTGGAGCTGAACCGGGCGGTGGCCGTCTCGATGGCCAAGGGCCCGGCCGAGGCCCTCGCCCTAGTCGACGCCCTGGCCGGCGACCCCGCCCTGCGGGACTACCACCTGCTGCCCAGCGTCCGCGGCGACCTGCTCGCCCGCCTCGGCCGTGCGCCGGAGGCCCGGGCCGAGTTCGAGCGGGCGGCGTCCCTGACCCGGAACGAACGGGAGCGGGAGCTTCTGCTGCGCCGGGCGGCGGAACAGCCGTGACGGTCAGGCCGGGCGCCCGATGAGCATCGCCGGTGCCCCCGCGACCCGGGTCAGGAACACCGTGGCCGCGTGCGGGCCCTGTGGCTTGACCTTCCTGCGCAGCTCCTCCGGCTCGACCGCCGAGCCCCGCTTCTTCACGGTCAGCGTGCCGACCCGCCGCTCCCGCAGCAGCGCCTTCAGCTTCTTGACGTTGAAGGGCAGATGGTCGGTGATCTCGTAGGCCGTGGCGTACGGGGTCGGGTGCAGGGCGTCGGCCGTGACGTACGCGATGGTCGCGTCGAGCAGCCCGCCGTCGACCCGGTCGGCCACCTCCGCGACCAGGTGGGCTCGGATGACGGCGCCGTCGGGCTCGTAGAGGTAGCGGCCGGGCGGGCGGACCGCGGGGTCGGGCAGGCCGCGGGAGAGCAGGGTGCGGGGGCCCGGCAGGAGGGTCGCCCGGACCGCCCCGGGTTCGGTGCCGAACCACAGCACCGCCTCCTTGACGTCCCCGCCGTCGGAGATCCACTCGGCCTCGGCGTCCTCGGGGACCGCCTCGTGCGGGATGCCGGGGGCGATCTTCAGCGCGGCGGCCCGAGGGGCGCGGCGGGCGGCGGACACCGCCCAGGACAGGGGCGGTGAGTAGGCCTCGGGGTCGAAGATCCGGCCGCGGCCGCCGCGCCGGGCGGGGTCGACGAACACGGCGTCGAAACCGGCCGTGTCCACGTCCGTGACGTCCGCCTCGCGGACGTCGACGAGGCCGGACAGGCCCAGCGCGTCGGCGTTGGCCCGGGCCGCAGCGGCGGTCTGCGGGTCCCGGTCCACGGCCAGCACCCGGATCCCGGCGCGGGCCAGCGCGATCGCGTCCCCGCCGATACCGCAGCACAGGTCGGCGACCGAGGTGATGCCCAGGTCCGCCATGCGCCGGGCCCGGTAGGCCGCCACGCTCGCCCGGGTCGACTGCTCGACCCCGTTCGGCGTGAAGAACATCCGGCCGGCGTCCTCGGCCCCGAACTTCACCACCGCCCGCTGCCGCAGCCGCGCCTGCCCGAGCGCCGCCGACACCAGCTCGGCGGGGTGCTCGCGGCGCAGCCGGGTCGCGACGGCCAGCTCCTGCGCCGGGTCGGTGTCCCGCACCTCGTCGAGGAGGGCGCGGCCTTCGGGGGTGAGGAGGGGGGCGAGGTCGTTCACCGGATCATTGTCGGCCACGGCGGCGGGCGAAAGACGTGTGGGCCAGTCGGTGGATGCCGGGGTACCGGCCGCGGTGTCGGACCGGGATCGGCGGGAGGGGCTGCGAGGATCCGGCACCATGCGAGCAGTCGTACAAAATGACAAAAGTCGGGCAGGGGGGCGTGCGCCCGCACGCGTACGGATCGGCCTCGCCGTGCTCGTGCTCGCCGCCATCGCCTCCGGGTGCGCACAGGAAGGAGGCGGCGACCAGGTCACCCCGGCCGGCGGCCAGCAGCCCCTCGACGCACCCCCGGCCCGCGCGCTCGACTCGTACGCCGGCAAGCTGCGCGCCGCGCACGCCGCCCGGGTCGCCGCCGCGCACCGCTGGGACCTGCGCAGGGTCCCCCTCGCCGCCCCGCCGCCCCCGGCGGAGAAGCCGAGGATCAGGACCCGCAAGGGCTTCGAGGTGAACGGCCACCACAGGTCGAACCTCCCACCCGTCTTCACCACGGTGCCCACCCGGGACAAGGTCGTCTTCCTCACCATCGACGACGGCGCCGAGAAGGACCGGGCGTTCCTGCGGATGATGAGCGACCTGGGCGTCCCGTACACCGCCTTCCTCAGCGGCTACCTGGTCAAGGACGACACCCGCTACTTCCGCAAGATGCAGTCCAGGGGCGTGGTCCTGAACAACCACACCCTCCACCACCCCAATCTGCGGGGCCTGTCGTACCGGGCGCAGAAGCGCGAGATCTGCGGCATGCAGCGCTACCTGGAGAAGCGGTTCGGCACACGTCCCGACCTCTTCCGTCCGCCCTTCGGCAGCTACGACCGGGCGACCCTGCGCGCCGCCAAGGCCTGCGGCATCGCGTACGTGCCCCTGTGGAACCAGGAGGTCTTCGCCGACCACTGGGAGTACCGCGAAGGGGACCGCAAGCTGCGCCCGGGGGACATCGTCCTCACGCACTTCCGGGGCCCTGACCAGTGGAAGGGCACGATGGCCGACATGATCCGCCGCTTCCTGGACAAGGTCACGGCTCAGGGGTACGCGGTGGGGCGGCTGGAGGACTACCTGTGAGGCGGCCGGCCGCCGCCGTACTGTGCGCGGCCCTGCTGGCCGGCTGCGCCGGGGCAGCGGGGGAGCGGCCGGGCCCCGTCGACGGCCGCGCGCAGGACCCGGCACGCGCGGCGGGTGACAGCAGCAGCCTGCCCCCTGTCGTGGACCACGTCCCCACCCGCGACCCGGTCGTCTTCCTCACCTACGACGACGGCGCCGAACGCGACCCCCGCTTCGTCGGCCTCGTCCGCGAACGGCGGCTCCCGGTCACCATGTTCCTGACCGACAGCGTCGTGGGACCCGGCTACGGCCACTTCGCCCGGCTGCGCGCGGTCGGCGCCTCCATCCAGAACCACACCCTGGACCACCCCGCCCTGCGCGGCCTGCCCTACGCCGGGCAGCGCGCCGAGATCTGCGGCCAGCAGCACAAGCTCCGCTCCCGCTTCGGCATCAGCCCCCGCCTCTTCCGCCCGCCCTACGGCACTTACGACACGACGACCCTGCGCGCCGCCGCCGACTGCGGCATCACGGCGGTCGTCCTGTGGCGCGCGTCCCTGGGCGCCGGCGGCGAACTGACCTACACCCGGGGCGAGCCCGCCCTGCGCGCCGGAGACATCGTCTCGGTGCCGTCCGGCGAGACCGGGTCCCTGACCCTCACGGAACGGACCGAGCGCCTGCTGCGGGAGATCGGGGAACGGGGGCTGCGGGTGGGGCGGCTGGAGGACCACCTGGAGAGAACGCCCGGCCGACGCGCCGCGGGCAATTAGCAGTCCGCTTGACCGAGTGCTAATCGCAGTCATAGTCTCGGCTCTGGCACTCCCCCTAGGAGAGTGCCAACACAGCGACGGGCAGGTCCGGCACCCGCGACGACGGATCCACCTGGTCGCCACCTCAGACAGTCAACCCCGTGATCTCCGAAGGGGGAGGTCGGATCGTGACGACCACCAGCTCCAAGGTTGCCATCAAGCCGCTCGAGGACCGCATCGTGGTCCAGCCGCTCGACGCCGAGCAGACCACCGCCTCTGGCCTGGTCATCCCGGACACCGCCAAGGAGAAGCCCCAGGAGGGCGTCGTCCTGGCCGTGGGCCCGGGCCGGTTCGAGGACGGCAACCGTCTTCCGCTCGACGTCTCCGTCGGCGACGTCGTGCTCTACAGCAAGTACGGCGGCACCGAGGTGAAGTACAACGGCGAGGAGTACCTCGTCCTCTCGGCCCGCGACGTGCTCGCGATCGTCGAGAAGTAATTCACCCCAAGCACCTTGCTTTGAACTGCGCCCCTGGCCCCCGCGATCGTCAATGAGCCGGGCGCCCGGGGCGCAGTGCCGTTCACCCCAGATTCCGGAAGAGGGCTCACGCTCCCATGGCGAAGATCCTGAAGTTCGACGAGGACGCCCGTCGCGCCCTCGAGCGCGGCGTCAACAAGCTTGCCGACACGGTCAAGGTGACGATCGGCCCCAAGGGCCGCAACGTCGTCATCGACAAGAAGTTCGGCGCTCCCACCATCACCAACGACGGTGTGACCATCGCCCGTGAGGTCGAGGTCGAGGACCCGTACGAGAACCTCGGTGCCCAGCTGGTCAAGGAGGTGGCGACCAAGACCAACGACATCGCGGGTGACGGTACGACCACCGCGACCGTGCTCGCCCAGGCGCTCGTGCGCGAGGGCCTGAAGAACGTCGCCGCCGGTGCCTCCCCGGCCGCCCTGAAGAAGGGCATCGACGCCGCCGTCGCCGCGGTCTCCGAGGAGCTCCTCGCGACCGCCCGTCCGATCGACGAGAAGTCCGACATCGCCGCCGTCGCCGGTCTGTCCGCCCAGGACTCCCAGGTCGGCGAGCTCATCGCCGAGGCGATGGACAAGGTCGGCAAGGACGGTGTCATCACCGTCGAGGAGTCCAACACCTTCGGTCTGGAGCTGGACTTCACCGAGGGCATGGCCTTCGACAAGGGCTACCTGTCGCCGTACTTCGTGACGGACCAGGAGCGCATGGAAGCCGTCCTGGACGACCCGTACATCCTCATCACGCAGGGCAAGATCTCCGCCATCGCGGACCTCCTGCCGCTGCTGGAGAAGGTCATCCAGTCCAACGCCTCCAAGCCGCTGCTGATCATCGCCGAGGACGTCGAGGGCGAGGCCCTCTCCACCCTCGTCGTGAACAAGATCCGCGGCACCTTCAACGCCGTCGCCGTGAAGGCCCCCGGCTTCGGCGACCGCCGCAAGGCGATGCTGCAGGACCTGGCGATCCTCACCGGCGCCACGGTCGTCTCCGAGGAGGTCGGCCTCAAGCTCGACCAGGTCGGCCTGGACGTGCTCGGCTCCGCCCGCCGCGTCACCGTCACCAAGGACGACACCACGGTCGTCGACGGCGCCGGCAACAAGGACGACGTGCAGGGCCGCGTCGCCCAGATCAAGGCCGAGATCGAGTCCACCGACTCCGACTGGGACCGCGAGAAGCTCCAGGAGCGCCTCGCGAAGCTGGCCGGCGGCGTGTGCGTCATCCGCGTGGGTGCCGCCACCGAGGTCGAGCTCAAGGAGCGCAAGCACCGTCTGGAGGACGCCATCTCCGCGACCCGCGCCGCGGTCGAGGAGGGCATCGTCTCCGGTGGTGGCTCCGCGCTGGTCCACGCCGTCAAGGTCCTGGAGGGCAACCTCGGCAAGACCGGCGACGAGGCCACGGGTGTCGCGGTCGTCCGCAAGGCCGCCGTCGAGCCGCTGCGCTGGATCGCCGAGAACGCCGGCCTGGAGGGCTACGTCATCACCTCCAAGGTCGCCGAGCTCGACAAGGGCCAGGGCTTCAACGCCGCCACCGGCGAGTACGGCGACCTGGTCAAGGCCGGCGTCATCGACCCGGTCAAGGTCACCCGCTCCGCCCTGGAGAACGCCGCCTCCATCGCCTCCCTCCTCCTCACGACCGAGACCCTGGTCGTCGAGAAGAAGGAAGAGGAGGAGCCGGCCGCCGCGGGCCACGGCCACGGCCACTCCCACTGAGGCACCGACCTCGTAGCAGAGGCCCCCGTTCCGCCCAGGCGGAACGGGGGCCTCTGCCGTAGGCCTGCCGGTCACAGCTCCAGCGGGTCGAGCACCCCGAGCTGCTGCATCAGCCCCAGCCGGTCGTACTGCCACCAGCCCTCGGCGATCTTCCCGTCCGGTGTGCAGCGGTGCACGGTCGTCCCCGTCATGGTGACCTCCTGCCCGGTCGGCGCAATCCCGAGGAACTCGCCCGTGTGACGCCCGTGGAAGGTCCACCGGGTGCACACCCGGTCGCCCTGCGCCATCTGGTCTTCGATGGTGAACGAGAAGTCGAACCCGCCCCGCCACACCTCCACCTCGCGCCGGACCGCGTCCAGCCCGATGACGTCCTGCACATTGGCGGGATCGTGGTCGTGGTAGTCCTCGATGAACACGTCGTTGAACGGCGGCGCGGCCCCCTGACCCGGCGCGAGCTCGAAGAACCTGCGCGCGGTGGCCGCGTACAGCTGCTCGTCCCGCACCACGTCCAGGTCGGTGAAGGTCGGCGTCTCCTCGCAGAGCGCCACCATGTCCTGGAAGATCCGGTCGGTCTCCGGCAGCCCGGAGTTGCGCATCGCCTCCTCGTACGACGGGAACTCCACGATCTCCACGATGTGCGACGCGTCGGCCCGGTCCTTCGCCACCACACTGTGCGACGCGGTCCGCTTGCCTTTGGTCTGCTCGACCCACCGGTCCATCAGCCGGTTCATCTCGTCGAGCCGGCTGGTCCTGCATTCGATGAGCTGTACGAAGGTCATGGCCTCGCCTCCGGCCCCCCTGGGTCCGGCTGAACAGCTTCATTGTCCCAAGGGGAATGCCCGGGTGCCTCCCGGCTCACGGCGGAAGAAGAGGAGCCGGCCGACGCGCGCCTACTGCGGCCCGTACTTCCGGCCCGTCTTGGAGGAGACGGCCCCGAGCACCCCCCGCGGCACCAGCTTCGCCGCCCCCATCAGCGCCTTGTAGCGCGGGTCCGGAACGGACAGCGTCTTGCCACGCGCCAGATCGTGCAGCGCCGCCGCCACCAGCTTGTCCGCGTCGAGCCACATCCAGCCCGGGATGTTGTCGGTGCCCATCCCCGCCCGGTCGTGGAACTCGGTGCGCACGAAGCCCGGGCAGAGCGCCATCAGCCGTACGCCGCTGCCGGCCAGGTCGCGTGCCGCACCCTGCGTGAACTGCACGACCCAGGCCTTGGACGCGCCGTAGGTGCCGCGGGGCACGAAGGCGGCCACCGACGCGACGTTGACCACGCCGCCCCGGCCGCGCTCACGCATGGCCTCGGTCGCCGCCGACGTCAGCCGCAGCACGGCCTCGCAGTGCACCTTGAGCATCCGCAGCTCGTCGGACATGGAGACGTCGAGATAGCGGCCCTTGTTGCCGAACCCGGCGTTGTTGATCAGCAGGTCGACGGGGTTCTTGCGGTCGCCGAGGCGCCCGGCCACCGCCTCGATCCCCTTGTCCTCGGCCAGGTCGGCCGTCAGCACCTCCGCCTCGATGCCGTGCCGGTCGTGCAGCTCGGTCGCCTGCTCCCGAAGCCGCTTTGTGTCGCGGGCCACCAGCACCAGGTTGTGCCCGTCCGCCGCCAGTCGCCGCGCGAACGCGGCCCCGATGCCTGCCGTCGATCCCGTAATCAGAGCCGTTGTCATGGCAGAAGGTTAGTGACCTGGACCGAGTGCATCCGCTTCCCCGTGGGGCCGTCCGTGGTGAAGGGTCCGTGGAGACAGGCGTGGTGAGCGGCCATCAGGCCCCGTACTTCTCCTCGTACTCCCGCGCCATCCTCAGCACCTCCGGGTGCAGGGCCTCGCCCGCGGCCCGCAGCCGCGGCAGCAGCGTCCGCTCGGTCGTCACCGCCCGGAACTGCAGGGCCACCGTCACGTCGTGGCCCGGCCGGTGCACGATCTCGACCGCATCGCCCGCGCGGACCTCCCCGGGCACGATCACCCGCAGATACGCCCCCGGCGCACCCCGCTGCGTGAACCGCTTGACCCAGCCCTTCTCGCCCATGTGGCCCTGGAACGTACGGCACGGGATCCGCCCGGAGGTGACCTCCAGCACCACCTCGGGCCCGACCCGCCAGCGCTCGCCGATCAGCGCACCGGACACGTCCAGGCCGCGGGTCGTGAGGTTCTCGCCGAACGCGCCGTCGGCCAGCGTCCGGCCCAGCTCGCGCTCCCACTCGTCCAGGTCCTCACGGGCCATGGCGTACACCGCCTGGTCGTCGCCGCCGTGGTGCTCCCGCTTGCACACCGCGTCCCCGGCCAGCCCGCTCCCGCCGACGCCCTTGGGCCCGGGCGCCGACACCCGCACCGGCCCGTCGGCAGGCCGTTTGTCGATCCCGGTCACGCCCTCCGCGTTGTCGGTGTACGGCACGGCCTCGGCGCGGCCCAGATTCACTGACAGAAGCCTCATGCCCGCACGGTAGGCGACCGGCCCCCAAAGCGTCGACGCATTATCGACAGCGGCATCAAAGGGTGACTTATCCTCGAAGGGTGATCGAAGCCCGTCATCTCCGCGTCCTGCGCGCCGTCGCGACCACCGGCTCCTTCTCCGCCGCCGGCCGTGAGCTGGGCTGCACCCAGCCCGCCGTCAGCCAGCAGATGAAGGCCCTGGAAACCTCCGTCGGCACGCCTCTGCTGATCCGCACCGGACGGGAGATGCGCCTGACGCAGGCCGGCGAGGCGCTGGTACGGCACGCCGCCGGCATCCTCGCCGGGCTCACGGCCGCCGAGGAGGAGGTCGCCGCCATCGCCGGGCTGCGCGCGGGCCGGGTCCGGCTCGTCTCCTTCCCCAGCGGCAGCTCCACCCTCGTCCCCACGGCCCTCGCCGCGCTGCGCGAGGCGCACCCGGGCACCCGCGTCTCCCTGGAGGAGGCCGAGCCGCCCGCCTCCGTCGGACTGCTGCGCGAGGGCGACTGCGACGTGGCGCTCGCGTTCCGCTACGAGGGGGCGGCGGGCGCCGAGGAGTGGGACGACCTCGTCGTACGGCCGCTGCTGTCGGACCGGCTCGTCGCACTCGTGCCGGAGCGGCACCGGCTCGCGGGCGCGGAGTCCGTCGCCATCGGCGAGCTCACCGAGGAGCCGTGGATCGCGGGCTGCCCGCGCTGCCGCGGACAACTGGTCGAGGTGTGCGCGGCGGCCGGCTTCACCCCGCGCATCGACTTCGCGACCGACGACTACCCGGCCGTCGTCGGCCTCGTCGGCGCCGGTCTGGGCGTGGCCGTGCTGCCCCAGCTGGCCGTCGAGTCGGTACGGCCCCGGGGTGTGCGCACCGTTCGCCTCGAACCGGCGGTGCGCCGGGAGATCGTCGCGCTCACCCTGCCCGACCTCGCACAGGTCCCGGCCGTGGCGGCGACGCTCGACCAGCTGGCCCGGGCCGCTCGCCGCTGACGCGGCCCCTGCGTCCCAAAAACCAACGGCACGCGTGCGCGTGCCCGTTCGCAGAAACGTTCCTTCAGTTGTTCGAGGCGGTGTGCCCGCCCGATGTCGACGCCGACACCAGCCGGTTGCGCGCCCGCCCCATCAGCTCTTCGCGCTCGTCCTCGGTCAGCCCGCCCCACACGCCGTACGGCTCACGCACCGCCAGGGCGTGGGCGGCGCACTCGGCGCGTACCGGGCACCTCATGCAGACCTCTTTGGCCGAGTTCTCACGAGCGCTCCTCGCCGCACCGCGCTCACCCTCCGGATGGAAGAAGAGCGAGCTGTCCACGCCGCGACAGGCAGCCAGCAGCTGCCAGTCCCACAGGTCCGCGTTCGGTCCGGGAAGGCGGGAGAAATCTGCCATTACGTGACCCCTTGTAGCCGTTCTGGGCGGATCCGGTGCCTACGACCGTACAACTACGATCTAAGGAGATGAAAATATGACTCATTGCGAATCTAGCTCCAGACACTGGCAAAGCGGAAGAAATGGGTCTGAATGGGGCATAGGTTGTGATGAAAGTTCGAGGGTGTGCTGTGCATATCTGCACCGTGTCCGCCCCCTCACGTAGAGTGCCGAAGACGGCAGCCGGCCCCGTAACTCTTTCGAGTGACCGTCGTTGAGAGTGCGAGGCGGTTGAAGGAACAAGCGCTCGGACGGGTGTCCGAGGCGGTCGACCGCACAGGTGACGATTTCGTACCAGCCTGGAGGCTCAAGGTGACGTGCATCAGCTGCGGAGGGCGGTCATGACATCCGTCCTCGTCTGCGACGACTCCCCGCTTGCCCGAGAGGCGCTCCGTCGTGCGGTGGCGACCGTGCCCGGCGTAGAGCGCGTGACGACGGCGGCCAACGGCGAGGAAGTCCTTCGCCGCTGGGGGGCCGACCGCTCGGACCTGATTCTGATGGACGTACGCATGCCCGGACTGGGCGGCGTCGAGACGGTCCGGCGGCTGCTGTCCGCCGACCCCGGTGCGCGCATCATCATGCTCACCGTCGCCGAGGACCTGGACGGCGTGGCCCTCGCGGTCGCCGCCGGTGCCCGCGGCTATCTGCACAAGGACGCCTCCCGCGCGGAACTGCGCGCGACGGTGACCCAGGCCCTGGCCGACCCGACCTGGCGGCTCGCCCCGCGCCGGCTGCGCTCGGCCGAGATGGGCGCGGCACCCACGCTCACGGCGCGTGAGATCCAGGTCCTCGAAGGCATGAGCCACGGCCGCTCGAACGCCGAGATCGGCCGCGAGCTGTTCCTCTCCGAGGACACGGTCAAGACGCATGCCCGGCGCCTGTTCAAGAAGCTCGGCGCCTCGGACCGGGCCCACGCCGTGGCGCTCGGTTTCCGGTGGGGTCTGGTGCGCTAGGGCCTGTCGTTCGGATCACGCCCGACCTTCGGACCGGGCCGGTTTCGACGCGCGGCCTCCGGCCGGGACCGGAGGGCGGGGGCACCCTGATGCCCCCGCGTGAGCCGCACCCGCGTGGACCGAAGCCGGCGGCGGGCGACAGCGCCGTCAGGGATCTGCCCCGGCCCGGGCGAGGTCGAGAGCCCGGGAGGGCGCAGGCGAGGACCCACCTCCCCGGAATGATTCGAACGGCAGGCCCAAGCGGTCCTGGTGAGGGCACGGAAAGCCAGGTGGGCGCGGGTGGACCGGGGGTTCACCGGACGCCCGCTGCTTGTTTCGCCGCGGATGCCGCATCCTTGAGGGTGTGGAGTTCCTCGGGGACGAGTCGGTCGAGCGGAAGGGGAGGGCGCAGGGGATGAGTGCCGGCGCACCTGCTCATAACGCTTCGGTGCACAACAACGGGAGCGGTGCCGCGGAGTCCGCGGCCGCAAGGCACCATGGACCGATGCGCGACGACGAGGCGGCCCCTGCCCAGGGCGCGATCGGTGCGCTCGTCCACCGCGCCGTCGACGGGGACGAGCAGGCGACGCACGACCTGCTCGCCCATGTCCACCCCCTGGCCCTGCGCTACTGCCGCACCCGTCTGTCCCGTCTCCCGGGTGACGCGCGGCACTTCGTGGAGGACCTCGCGCAGGAGGTCTGCGTGGCGGTGCTGCTCGCACTGCCCCGCTACCGGGACACCGGCCGCCCCTTCGAGGCGTTCGTCTTCGCCATCGCCGCGCACAAGGTCGCCGACCTCCAGCGCGCGGCGATGCGTCACCCCGGCTCGACGGCCGTCCCCTCCGACGAGATGCCCGAGCGCCCGGACGACTCCCTCGGCCCGGAGGAGCGCGCCCTGCTCAGCAGCGACGCGGAATGGGCCAAGAAACTCCTGGCCAACCTCCCCGAGAACCAGCGGGAGCTGCTGCTGCTGCGGATCGCGGTGGGGCTGACGGCCGAGGAGACCGGCCAGATGTTGGGAATGTCACCCGGGGCGGTCCGGGTGGCGCAGCACAGGGCGCTGAGCCGGCTGCGGGCGCTGGCCGAGCAGTAGCCCCGCTTGAAGAACCCCTCAGTTGAACAGGCGGTGCACCGCTTCCGTACGAACATACGAAGCCCGGAGCCAGGCGGAACCGTGGAATGAGACAGCCCCGCTTCCCGTTAGCATGGACATCCGCACCGATCAAGGCCATTTGGGGAAGGTGTCATGACTGCCAACGTCGACGGAGTGCCCGGTAAATTCGCGACACTCGGGCTGACCTACGACGACGTGCTGCTGCTGCCGGGTGCATCCGAAGTGCTCCCCAACGCGGTCGACACCTCGTCCCGCATCTCCCGCAACGTCCGGGTCAACATCCCGCTGCTCTCCGCGGCGATGGACAAGGTGACCGAGTCCCGCATGGCGATCGCGATGGCTCGCCAGGGCGGCGTCGGCGTGCTGCACCGCAACCTCTCCATCGAGGACCAGGTCAACCAGGTCGACCTGGTGAAGCGTTCCGAGTCCGGCATGGTCACCGACCCGATCACGGTGCACCCCGACGCGACGCTGGCCGAGGCCGACGCCCTGTGCGCCAAGTTCCGCATCAGCGGCGTCCCGGTCACCGACGGCAACAAGAAGCTGCTCGGCATCGTCACCAACCGCGACATGGCCTTCGAGACCGACCGCACGCGTCAGGTGCGCGAGGTCATGACGCCGATGCCCCTGGTCACCGGCAAGGTCGGCATCTCCGGCGCCGACGCCATGGAGCTGCTGCGCCGGCACAAGATCGAGAAACTTCCGCTGGTCGACGACGCGGGTGTCCTCAAGGGCCTCATCACGGTCAAGGACTTCGTCAAGGCCGAGCAGTACCCCCACGCGGCCAAGGACTCCGAGGGCCGGCTGCTCGTCGGTGCGGCCGTGGGCGCCAGCCCCGAGGCGCTGGAGCGCGCCCAGGCGCTCGCCGGTGCCGGTGTGGACTTCCTGGTCGTCGACACCTCGCACGGCCACAACAGCAACGCCCTCAGCTGGATGGCGAAGATCAAGTCGAGCGTCGGCGTCGACGTGATCGGCGGCAACGTCGCCACGCGTGACGGCGCCCAGGCGCTGATCGACGCCGGTGTCGACGGCATCAAGGTGGGCGTGGGCCCCGGCTCGATCTGCACCACCCGCGTGGTCGCCGGTATCGGTGTCCCGCAGGTCACGGCCATCTACGAGGCGTCCCTCGCGGCCCGGCCGGCGGGCATCCCGCTGATCGGCGACGGCGGCCTGCAGTACTCCGGCGACATCGGCAAGGCCCTGGCCGCCGGCGCGGACACCGTGATGCTGGGCAGCCTCCTCGCCGGCTGTGAGGAGTCCCCGGGCGAGCTGCAGTTCATCAACGGCAAGCAGTTCAAGTCGTACCGCGGCATGGGCTCGCTCGGTGCGATGCAGTCGCGAGGCCAGGCCAAGTCGTACTCCAAGGACCGCTACTTCCAGGCCGAGGTCGGCTCCGACGACAAGCTCGTGCCCGAGGGCATCGAGGGCCAGGTGCCCTACCGCGGCCCGCTGGCCAACGTCCTGCACCAGCTCGTCGGCGGTCTGCGCCAGACGATGGGCTACGTGGGCGCCGCCTCCATCGAGGAGATGGAGACCAAGGGCCGCTTCGTCCGCATCACGTCGGCCGGCCTCAAGGAGAGCCACCCGCACGACATCCAGATGACCGTCGAGGCGCCGAACTACAGCCGCAGCAAGTAGCGGCCGGCCTCCCAGGGCGGCTCCGGAGCATCCGGGGCCGCCCTCGCCGTGCCCGTCGGCGATACTGGAAGACGCTGCAACGCATCAGGGAAAGGCCACAGACGTGACTGAGATCGAGATCGGGCGCGGCAAGCGCGGCCGCCGGGCGTACGCCTTCGACGACATCGCCGTCGTCCCCAGCCGCCGTACGCGGGACCCGAAGGAGGTCTCGATCGCCTGGCAGATCGACGCCTACCGCTTCGAGCTGCCCTTCCTGGCCGCCCCCATGGACTCGGTCGTCTCCCCGGCCACCGCGATCCGCATCGGCGAGCTCGGCGGCCTCGGCGTGCTGAATCTCGAAGGCCTGTGGACGCGCTACGAGGACCCGCAGCCGCTGCTCGACGAGATCACCGGTCTCGACGCGGAGACCGCGACCCGCCGTCTGCAGGAGATCTACGCGGCTCCCATCAAGGAGGAGCTGATCGGGCAGCGCCTCAAGGAGGTGCGCGACTCCGGCGTCGTCACCGCCGCCGCGCTCTCCCCGCAGCGCACCGCCCAGTTCTCCAAGGCCGTCGTGGACGCGGGCGTGGACATCTTCGTCATCCGCGGTACGACGGTCTCGGCGGAGCACGTCTCCGGCGCGCACGAGCCGCTCAACCTCAAGCAGTTCATCTACGAGCTGGACGTTCCGGTGATCGTCGGCGGCTGCGCCACGTACACGGCGGCCCTGCACCTGATGCGCACCGGCGCGGCCGGTGTGCTCGTCGGCTTCGGCGGCGGCGCCGCCCACACCACGCGCAACGTGCTCGGTATCCAGGTCCCCATGGCGACGGCGGTCGCCGACGTGGCCGCCGCGCGCCGTGACTACATGGACGAGTCGGGCGGCCGGTACGTGCACGTGATCGCGGACGGCGGTGTCGGCTGGTCCGGCGACCTGCCCAAGGCGATCGCCTGCGGCGCGGACTCGGTGATGATGGGCTCCCCGCTGGCCCGTGCGACCGACGGCCCGGGCAAGGGCCACCACTGGGGCATGGAGGCCGTGAACGAGGAGCTGCCGCGCGGCAAGAAGGTCGCCCTCGGCACGGTCGGCACGCTGGAGGAGATCCTCACGGGCCCGTCCCACACCCCCGACGGCTCGATGAACCTCTTCGGCGCCCTGCGCCGCGCCATGTCCATGACCGGCTACAGCGAGCTGAAGGAGTTCCAGCGCGTCGAGGTGACGGTGGCGGACTCGCAGCACCGGCGGTAGTCCTTTCGGACACTGAGTAGGGCCTGGTCACTCGGGGGAGTGGCCGGGCCCTTTTTGTGTGCCCAAGTGGCTCTGGCGGGGCGCGTGTTGCCGTCGGGGGCGCACGGGTGCCTTCGGGCCGTTCGACCCCTTGGGGGGCGGTTTCGAGACGCTAGTGTCCTTGATCGGCGCCCAGGTTCTTCCGGGAGCCCCCTTCCAAAGACACGGTTCGGACCCCGGCCCTGGGGGCCCGGCCCGAAATCCGACGTGCCGTCTACCGGGTCAATGGGCGGCGTCGTGGAAGGGGGCGCCCATGGAACGTCACCGCAAGCCCACCCGCTGGGACCGACTCCGTCTTCGGACGGTGCAGTGCCGGAGGAGGTGGATCTTGCGGATTTTCGGATGGTGAGCGGCCGCCCCCAAGAGAACTAGGGGCGGACACTCCGTGATCCATCCAGGAGCCTGCCGCAGTGACCGCTGCGGTGGGCTCCACCTTGTTTCTCGGATGGTGAGCGGCCGCCCTCAGAAGAAGTAGGGCGGACACTCCGTGATCCATCCAGGAGCCTGCCGCAGTGACCGCTGCGGTGGGCTCCGCCTGTGTCCGTAAGGTACCCGCGCGGCGTACCGCGTGCCACCAGTCCCCAGGGCCCGCGTATCCCGCGCGTCCCCCTTCACAACCGATGCGCCGCCCCCGTGGGCGCCGCGCCCCGTGTGTCGAGCAGGAGCTGGGCCTTCACCGACAGGCCCTGGAGGTCGTACGTGCGGTGCTGCTGGAGCAGGATGGTCAGGTCCGCGTCGGCGGCTGCCTCGTAGAGGGAGTCCGCGCGCGGGACCGGATGGTCGTGGACGCTCCAGGACGGGACGTACGGGTCGTGGTAGCTGACCGCCGCACCCAGTTCCCGCAGGCGCAGGGCGATCTCGCGGGCCGGGGTGCCCTGGAGGTCGGCGAGGTCGGGCTTGTAGGTGACGCCGAGCAGGAGCACGCGGGCGCCCCGGGCCGACTTGCCGTGTTCGTTGAGAAGTGTGGCGGCGCGCTGGACGACGTAGCCCGGCATGCGGTTGTTGACCTCCTGGGCCAGTTCCACCATGCGCAGGCCGCGGCCGCCGCCGGTGGTCATGTCCTGGGGGACGGAGTGGCCGCCCACTCCGGGGCCCGGGCGGAAGGCCTGGAAGCCGAAGGGCTTGGTCTCCGCGCAGCGGATGACGTCCCAGAGGTCGACGCCCAGGTCGTTGCAGAGGACGGCCATCTCGTTGACGAGGGCGATGTTCACGTGCCGGTAGTTGGTCTCCAGCAGCTGCACGGTCTCCGCTTCGCGGGGTCCACGCGCGCGTACCACCTTGTCGGTCAGCCGTGAGTGGAACGCGGCGGCCGACTCGGTGCAGGCCGGGGTGAGGCCGCCGATGACCTTGGGGGTGGTGGCGGGCGTGACGTCGCGGTTGCCGGGGTCGACGCGGCTGGGGGAGTACGCGAGGTGGAAGTCACGGCCGGCGCGCAGGCCGGAGCCCTCTTCGAGAAGCGGACGCAGGAATTCCTCTGTCGTCCCCGGGTACACGGGTGACTCCAGGATCACCGTGGTGTGGGGGCGCAGATGGGCGGCGAGGGTACGGGCGGCTGCTTCCAGCTGGCTCAGGTCGAGCCCGCCGTCCGCTCCTCGTGGGATCGGCGCGCAGATGACCGCCGTGCGCACCCGGCCGAGCTCGGCCGGGTCGGTGGTCGGCCGGAAGCCCCCCGAGAGCATCCGGCGCAGTTCGGCGGGGCTGAGGGAGCCCGCCTCGGGTCCGGTCCGGTAGCCGATGGTGGGGATGCCGGCGGCGACGGCGGCCTGGGCCAGGGGCAGGCCGTACGTGCCGAGTCCGATGACGGCGAGATCTGCGGGCATGGCGGCCGTCCTTCCCGATAGCCGAAGTGGGACAGGTGTGCAAGCCCTGTGGACAAGACGGGCGAGCGCAATGTCAGACTAGGAGTAAATATGACCGATATGCGGCATTGCCTGGCCGAGTTTCGGTGAGTGTTCCGTGAGCGTTGCCCACAGGCTGCGGGCCCGTGGTGGCTGAAGTCGGGCAACCCGGTCAGAATCTGGGCAGGGGGATACGGACGGGGCCGCACTCGACGGGTGCGGTCAGCGCGACCGATCAGCGGGAGGCAAGCGTGAGGACAGCCACACTCGGACCGGCGCAGCGCGCCGAGTCACTCGCATCCATGGCCGAGCGCGAGCTGGATGTGCTGGTCGTGGGTGCGGGTGTGGTCGGCGCGGGCACCGCGCTCGACGCCGTGACCCGGGGTTTGTCCACCGGTCTCGTCGAGGCGCGTGACTGGGCGTCCGGCACTTCCAGCCGGTCCAGCAAACTCATCCACGGCGGCCTGCGCTATCTGGAGATGCTCGACTTCGCCCTCGTCCGCGAGGCCCTGAAGGAACGCGGCCTGCTGCTGGAGCGGCTCGCCCCGCATCTGGTGAAACCCGTGCCGTTCCTGTACCCGTTGCAGCACAAGGGCTGGGAGCGGCTGTACGCCGGGTCGGGCGTCGCCATGTACGACGCCATGTCCATGGCGCGCGGGCACGGCCGGGGCCTGCCGATGCACCGCCACCTGACGCGCTCTCACGCCCTGCGCGTGGCCCCGTGCTTGAAGAAGGACGCCCTGGTCGGGGCGTTGCAGTACTACGACGCCCAGATGGACGACGCCCGGTACGTGACGAACCTGGTCCGCACAGCGGTGGCGTACGGCGCGAACGCCGCCAACCGCGCGCGGGTGACGGGCTTCCTCCGGGAGGGCGAGCGGGTCGTCGGCGCGCGGGTGCAGGACGTCGACGCGGGCGGCGAGTACGAGATCCGCGCCAAGCAGGTGGTCAACGCGACCGGTGTGTGGACGGACGACACCCAGGCGATGGTCGGGGAGCGCGGTCAGTTCCACGTCCGGGCGTCCAAGGGCATCCACCTGGTCGTGCCGCGCGACCGGATCCACTCCACGACCGGCCTGATCCTGCGCACGGAGAAGTCGGTGCTGTTCGTCATCCCCTGGGGCCGGCACTGGATCGTCGGCACCACGGACACCGACTGGGACCTCGACAAGGCCCACCCCGCCGCGTCCAGTGCGGACATCGACTACCTGCTGGAGCACGTGAACTCGGTGCTCTCGGTGCCGCTCACGAGGGACGACGTCCAGGGCGTGTACGCGGGCCTGCGGCCGCTGCTCGCCGGCGAGTCGGACGCCACCAGCAAGCTGTCGCGCGAGCACACCGTGGCGCATCCGGTGCCCGGGCTGGTGGTGGTGGCGGGCGGCAAGTACACGACGTACCGGGTCATGGCCAAGGACGCGGTGGACGCGGCGGTGCACGGGCTCGACATGCGTGTCGCCGAGTGCGTCACCGAGGACGTGCCGCTGCTGGGTGCCGAGGGCTACCGGGCGCTGTGGAACGCGCGGGCGCGGATCGCCGCCCGGACCGGACTCCACGTGGTGCGGGTCGAGCACCTGCTGAACCGCTACGGGACGCTGACCGAGGAGCTTCTCGCGCTCATCGCGGAGGACCCGTCGCTGGGCGAGCCCCTGGCCGCGGCCGATGACTATCTGCGCGCCGAGATCGTGTACGCGGCCTCCCACGAGGGGGCGCGGCACCTGGACGACGTGCTGACGCGGCGGACGCGCGTCTCGATCGAGACCTTCGACCGGGGCGCCCGCAGCGCACGCGACGCCGCCGAGCTGATGGCGCCCGTGCTGGGCTGGGACAAGGGCCAGATCGAGCGCGAGGTCGAGCACTACCAGAAGCGGGTGGAGGCCGAGCGGGAGTCGCAGCGGCAGCCCGACGACCTGACGGCGGACGCGGCGCGGCTGGGGGCGCCGGACATCGTGCCGTTGTGATTCTGCCGGGCCGCGGTCCTGCCGGGCCGCGGTCCTGCCGGGCCGCGGTCCTGCTGGGTCGTTGTCCTGTCAGGCCGTTCCGGACATCACCCGAACGAGTGTCGGGAGTCGGGATCTCCGTTCGGAACCGGGTCGTTCTACGAGGTGCGGGGGCAGAACTCGGCAGTGAGCAAGGCCGGTTCGAGACCGGGATCTGCGATCGCGTCCGTGTTCACGCGGAAGGTGAGGACACGCCGGCCGTCGACGGTGGCTGCGGTGCGCACGTAGCTGCCGGATATGTGCCCGTTGTGCCCCCACACCGTCGTGCCGCACGGCAGTTTCTCGGGAAACAGCCCCATGCCGTACGCGCCGTGTGCGGCACGGGTGTCGAGCATCTCGCGCAGCCAGTGCGGGGGCAGCAGCCGGCCGCCGAGCAAGGCCGCGTAGAAGCGGTCCAGGTCGGCGAGTGTGGTCACCAACTCGCCCGCGGCTCCGGCCACCCGCGGGTCGAGTTCGGTGACGTCGGTTCCGTCGGCGGCGTAGGCGCGGCCGTGCGGAGAGGGCAGCGAGGAGCGGGATCCGGGGAAGGAGGTGCCCGTCAGGCGCAGGGGGGTGATGATGCGGCGCTCGGCTTCGGCGGCGTACGAGTGGCCGGTGACCTGCTGGATGACCATGCCCAGCAGGACGTAGTTGGTGTTCGAGTAGGCGAAGCGGCCGCGTTCGGCCGGGGGGTGGGTGAGAGCGATGTTCAGTGCCTGACGGGGTGTGACGGGCGCGGTTCCGTGGGTGTCGGTGGTGAAGTCGTGCAGTCCGCTGGTGTGGGTGAGCAGGGAGTGCAGGGTCAGCGCGCGGCCGTCGTTGCCTGCTCCTCGTACCAGACCCGGCAGGTGCTGCTCCACCGTGTCGGACAGCGACAGCCGGTGCTCGGCGGCCAGTTGCAGCACGACCGTCGCGATGAACGTCTTCGTGATGCTTCCGGCGCGGAAGTGGTCCGGCCGGGCGATTCCCGGCCCGGTGCCGGCATAGCGGGTCGTGGTGCCCTCCCGGGCCAGCAGGGCCGCGGCCGGGGCCCCGCCCTGGGTCACCAGCAGCGGTAGGACCGCGTCGGTGGGCGGCATCGAGAGGGCGGAGGAGTCCGCCGGCGGCAGACCGAACAGGGCGGCGGCCACCGGCAGTGCCAGCAATGTCCGAAACGGCGGCATGCGGGCTCCTCCCTGATCAGGGCCCATCTTGCAAGGCCGCGCGGGGCGGGCCGCACCCGGGTTGCCGGGAGGTGGGCCCGCGGGTGCCCGCCAGGGGGCCCCTGGGCGCCGGGCACTTGTCGGGTGAGAGACAATGGAGGCTCTGTCAGGGCGGGTTGTATGAGGGGACGCATGTCGGAGGCGGAGCGGGCGGGCACATCTCGTCAGGACACTCGTCAGGACAACAGGGAGCGTCTCCTCGCGGGGCGTTACCGGCTGGGCAACGTACTCGGCCGGGGAGGCATGGGCACGGTGTGGCGGGCCCAGGACGAGACCCTCGGGCGGACGGTCGCCGTCAAGGAGCTGCGGTTCCCGTCGAACATCGACGAGGAGGAGAAGCGGCGGCTGATCACGCGGACGCTGCGCGAGGCCAAGGCGATCGCGCGGATCCGCAACAACAGCGCCGTGACGGTCTTCGACGTCGTCCAGGAGGACGACCGGCCCTGGATCGTGATGGAGCTCGTCGAGGGCAAGTCGCTCGCCGAGGTCATCCGGGAGGACGGCCTCCTCGAACCGAAGCGCGCCGCCGAGGTCGGGCTCGCCGTCCTCGACGTGCTGCGGTCCGCCCACCGCGAGGGCATCCTGCACCGCGACGTGAAGCCGTCGAACGTGCTGATCGCCGAGGACGGCCGGGTCGTGCTCACCGACTTCGGCATCGCCCAGGTCGAGGGCGACCCGTCCATCACCTCGACCGGCATGCTCGTCGGCGCGCCCTCCTACATCTCCCCGGAGCGGGCGCGCGGGCACAAGCCGGGCCCGGCGGCCGACCTGTGGTCGCTCGGCGGGCTGCTGTACGCGGCGGTGGAGGGCGCGCCGCCGTACGACAAGGGGTCGGCCATAGCGACCCTCACGGCCGTGATGACCGAGCCGCTGGAGGAGCCGAAGAACGCGGGTCCGCTGACGGACGTCATCCACGGGCTGCTCACGAAGGACCCCGCACAGCGGCTGGACGACGCGGGCGCCCGGGCGATGCTGAACTCGATTCTGCGCGCGCCCGAGACGGCCGAGCGGGAACCGTTGGACGCGACGAAGGTCGTGCCGCTGCCGGCGCAGCCGGACCGGTCCTCGGGCAAGGGCGCTTCGCCCGGCTCCGGGAGCAAGCGGGGCGAGGAGCCCGGGGAGCGGTTGCGCGGGGCGCTGCGTTCCGTGCGCAGGGCCACCGGGGGGACGGCTGCCGCGGGATCGGCCGCCAGTGGCACAGCAGGGGGCGAGTCCGGGGCCGCCAAGGGTTCTTCCCCGGCGGCAGGCACGGCCTCCCTGGAATCGGACAGCGGTGCGGGCCGGGGCGGGGCCGCGGATGGGGCCGGGACGCAGTCGGGCTCGGCGGCCGGTGCCGTTGCCGGTGCGCGGAGTGGGCCGGAGGCGAAGACGGCGTCCGGGGGACGGAGTTCGGGGTGGCCCGTCGTGCCGCCGCCGGACCTGCCGCCGCGGCCCGTGCCCCGGGCGCCGCTCACCGACGTGGTGCCGCGGCGGACCCTGATGATCATCGCGCTGGTCGTGGTGCTGGCCGTGATCGGCACCGTGCTCGCGATCGTGCTCAGCGGTGACGGCAAGGACGCGCAGGGTGCCTCCGGCGAGGGCGGTGGGAAGGCCGTCGCGACGGCGTCGAGCAGCGGTGACACCAAAGGCGACGACGCCGACGGCACTCGCACGGACAGCGGGGAGACCCAGCCCGCCCCGTCCGGGCCCGCCTCGGACAGCACGCCGAGCGGCGGGGCGAACGGTTCCTCGGGCGAGGGCGGCACCGGCGATGGGAAGGGCACCGCGGCGCAGTCGACTCACCAGGGCGACCAGGGGTACTCGATCGGCCTGCCGAAGGGGTGGAAGTACCGGTCCACGGGCGTGGCGGGCGACCGCTTCACCGGGCCCGACGGGCAGAAGCTGCTCATCGCCTGGACGTCCACGCCCAAGGGCGACCCGGTGGCGGACTGGAAGAACCAGGAACGCTTCATGGTGCGCGCGCAGTACAGCAAGATCCGCATAGAGAAGGTGGACTACCGCGGCTGGAACACGGCCGACTGGGAGTTCACCTACACGGACGGCGGCACCAAGTACCGGACGATCGACCGGGGTTTCGTGGTCGACGACCGGCAGGGGTACGCGCTGATGTACACGGCGAAGGCGGCCGGCTGGGGCGACGCGTCGCGCAAGGAGACCTGGCGGACGCTGACGAAGACCTTCGAACCCAAGTCCTGAGCATGAGGCGCCCCGGGTTTGGGGAGTGAGATCTGGCATCCCCGCATTGCGGGTTGCCTGCGGCACGTATCGTAAATGTTTGCGGACCGTGCGCAGCCGAAACGGACCGTGGGGCGAACGGATGTGACCGAACGGGCTGCCGGGGGAGGCAACGTGGACGACTACGCGGGCCGGGTACTCGCCGACCGCTACCGCCTGCCGCTGCCGCCGTCCGACGAGTACGAACTCACCGAGACCCGGGCCTTCGACACCTACAGCGGACAGGAAGTCCTGGTCCGTCAGGTGCCGTTGCCCGAGGTGGTCGAGGCGGAGGTCCTCGACGCGGAGGGGCTGCCCGACGGTTTCACGGCGCGTGACGGTGGTGCGCGGCGTTCCGGCGCCCGCGCGGGCACCCGACGGCCCACGGATCCGGTGGTGCGGCGCGCGGTCGAGGCCGCGCAGGCCGCGGCGGCCATTCCCGACCACCCCCGGCTCGACCAAGTCTTCGACGTGTTCGCCGAGGGCGGCTCGCTGTGGATCGTCAGCGAGCTGGTGGCCGCGCGCCCGCTGGCGGCGCTGCTCGCCGAGAAGCCGCTGACGCCCTACCGGGCGGCCGAGGTGGCCTCGGACGTCCTGATGGCCCTGCGGGTGCTGCACGCGCACGGCTGGGTGCACCGGAACATCACCGCGCGGACGGTGCTCGTCTGCGACGACGGCCGGGTGATGCTGACCGGGCTGGCGGTGGGCGCGGCGGAAGAGGCCTTGTGCGGGTACGACCCGGTTCCGGAACCGCCCTTCGAGGAGTCCGGGCAGCGGCCGGGACACGAGGGCGGCCCAGGGCCGGTCAACGGCGCGGGCGGTCCCGGGCCGGCCGGTGGCATCGGTGGCGCGGGTGACCCCGAGGCCGCGCGGCGCGCCGCCATAGAGGCCCGGGAGGCCAGGGGACTGCCCTCGGCAGGGGGCGAGACCACGGGTGGCGGACCGGTCGTACCGGCGCGCGGACCGGTGGAGGAGAGCGGGGATCCCCGGGCGGCGCGTGCCGGGGCGATCGCGGCCTACCG
This sequence comes from Streptomyces qaidamensis, assembly GCF_001611795.1. NCBI lineage: Bacteria > Bacillati > Actinomycetota > Actinomycetes > Kitasatosporales > Streptomycetaceae > Streptomyces > Streptomyces qaidamensis. Next base: position 5,513,451 of record NZ_CP015098.1, read on the forward strand.
GGCCGGTACCCGGGCTGCCGCACGGGTTCAGGAGGCGCAGCAGGGCGGGCGGGCGGCCCTGCCCGGAGCCCGTCCAGCACCGGACGACGGGACCGCGCCCTACGGCAACGGGTCGGCGCAGTCCCCGTACATCCCCGGGCAGGGCACCGCCCCCGGGGCCGTAGCGCCCGGGCGGATCGCAGACCCCTACGGCGTGGGCGGAAACCCACGGACCACGGCATGGCACGGCGCCACGCCCCGAGGCACCACCGGCGGCGCGCCGGTGACGCAGAGCCGGGAGCAGGCGGCGCTCCCCCCGGCCCCGGACCCCGCGGCCCACGGCGAGTCCACCCGCTGGGACGACCTGGTCGCCGACTCACCGGCCCCCCGGCGTGGTCCGGCCACGGCGCTGGCCGCCGAGCGGGCGCGACAGGCGAGGATGGCCGTGGTCGGGCCCGTCACGGAACGCTGGGCGCCGGAGCAGGCCGGCCCCGTGCACGAGAACTGGCAGCTGGCCGCACCGATCGGCCCCGCGACCGACCTGTGGGCGCTCGGCGCCCTGCTCTTCAGGGCCGTGCAGGGGCACGCGCCCTACCCGGAGGAGTCCACGGCCGAGCTGGTGCAGATGGTGTGCGCGGAACCGCCCGCGTACGCCGAGGAGTGCGGGCCGCTGCGGCCGGTCGTGGAGTCGCTGCTGCGGCAGGACCCCACCGAGCGCCTCGACTTCGAGGAAGTACGCGGCTGGCTGCGCTCGCTGGTGCGCTCGGCGCCCGAGCCGGAGGCCGGGGTGCACGTCGTCCCGGCGCCGCCCGTCGACGCCCGCCGGCTGCCCGTCGTACGGCGCCGGGGCGAGCTCGTACGCAGGCGGAAGGCCGGGCTGCCCGCACATCACGGGCGGCACAAACGGGCCCGGAAGGAGTCCGGTTCGCCGCACCGCCTCGGCCGCACCCTGCTCGTGCTGGTCCTGCTCGCGATGGCCGCGGCGATCGCCTACGCCATGCTCTTCATGCCCAAGTCGGGAGCCGAGGGCGCGGGCGGCGCGGACCGCACCGGTGCCGCCGGTGAGGTCAGCCGGGCGCCCGAGCCGGACGCCAGCGGCGAGCCCCGGCCCGACCAGACGTCTCCCGAGCCGGAGAAGAGCCCCAAGTCGTCGGCCGGTACCACCGAGACGCAGACCACCGGCCCGGACGTCGCCGACGGCTTCACCCTGCGCAAGGACTCTGCGGGCTTCCAGGTCGCCGTCGCCAAGGGCTGGGACCGCACCCCACGGAGCGGCACAGGACAGGTCGTCTACTCCAAGGGCGACTTCGAACTCATCGTCGTGGCGGGCCGGGACAGCGCGTCGGAGTACGGCGACGACCCGATGGCCTACCAGCGGGAGAGGGAGCGCGAGCTGCAGCCGTACCGCGACTCCAGCTGGGCCACCTCCACCGGGCTGAAGACGATCGAGGTGGGCGGACGGACCATGGCCGAGGGCCAGTTCACCTGGGCCGGCGGGAACGGGGGCGAACTGTACGTCCGCAACCTCGCGATGCTGGTCGACGGGCGCTACCACGTGGTCCAGGTGCGCGGCCCGGAGTCCGAACGGGACGAGGTGACGCGGCTGTACGAGCAGGCGGCTGCCACGTACAAGGTGACGGGGTGACCACCCGCAGGACGACGGGGTGAGCGAGCGGCGCGCCGCCTGTACGCCACGTTCACCCTCTGGTTCCCTCCCGTCCCGGCAGTCGACAACCGTCACAGTGCGGTCACCGTGGTACCCCGCTTGTTCCCAGGGCGAGGGCGGGTCCTTACGCTGACCCTGTCAAGACCATTGCGGGGCAACGTGAATCAGATGCAGGGCCTGCTCGTCGCGGGCCGCTACCGGCTGGCCGAATCCATCGGCAGTGGCGGCATGGGCCGGGTCTGGCGCGCACATGACGAGGTGCTGCACCGGTCGGTCGCCATCAAGGAACTGACGGCCGCCCTCTACGTTTCCGAGAGCGAGCAGGCGATCCTGCTGGCACGCACCCGGGCGGAGGCCAGGGCCGCCGCACGGATCAACCACTCCGCGGTCGTCACGGTGCACGACGTACTGGAGCACGACGGCCGCCCGTGGATCGTGATGGAGCTGGTCGAGGGCCGCTCCCTGGCCGACGCGGTCAAGGAGGAGGGGCGCGTCGAGCCGCGTGAGGCCGCCCGCATCGGCCTCTGGGTGCTGCGGGCCCTGCGCGCCGCGCACACCGCCGGGGTCCTGCACCGCGACATCAAGCCGGGCAACGTCCTCCTCGCCCGGGACGGACGCGTGCTGCTCACGGATTTCGGCATCGCGCAGATCGAGGGCGACACGACCATCACGCGCACCGGAGAGGTCGTCGGCTCGGTCGACTACCTGGCGCCCGAGCGGGTGCGCGGCCACGACCCCGGGCCGTCCTCCGACCTGTGGGCGCTCGGCGCCACGCTCTACACGGCGGTGGAGGGCCGGTCGCCGTTCCGCCGCACCACACCCCTGACCACGATGCAGGCCGTGGTCGAGGAGGAGGCCGCCGAGCTCCGGCACGCCGGCCCGCTCGCGCCCGTCATCATCGCCCTGCTGCGCAAGGACCCGGGCACCCGGCCCGACGCGTCCGAGGCCGAGCAGATGCTCGCCGAGGCCGCGGAGGGACGGCGGCCAAAGGGGGCGCAGGCGTATGTGCCGACGCAGTACGGGGGGCCGTCGCCCTACGGAGGGACGACGGCGTACCGGGACGCCCACAGCGGCACGGGCACGGGGACGGCCACCACGGGGACCGGCCAGGTCGGCACCGGCCAGGTCGGCACCGGCCAGGTCGGCACTGGTCAGGGCGGCCCCGGACACACGGGCACCGGGGGCACCGGCTTCAGCACCGGTTCGGGTTCGCACACGGGGACACCGCTCCCGCCCCTGGCCGGGAACCCGGCCACCGGGAGTTCCACGGCCGGTACTGCGCCCTACGGCCCGACCGGCCCGACCGGTTCCGGGGGCGGCCCCGTCGGCCGGACCGTCTTCGGCCCGACGGCGACCGGCCCGCAGCCGGCCGGTTCGGGCAGGCGCCGCCGGCTGCGCACCCTCGCCCTGGTCGTCGCGCTCGCGGCCATCATCGGCGGAGGCACGGCCGTGGTGCTCCAGCAGTGGAACGGGAGCCGGCCGTCCCGGAGCGCCGGTACCGATGCACAGAATTCCACGGAACGGCCCGGCAGTTCGGTTCCGGCCAGCTGGACCCGCTACGACGACCCCGCGGGGTTCAGCCTCTACCTGCCCAAGGGCTGGAAGCGCAAGCCCTTCGGCCCGCAGGGCGAGCTCAAGCAGATCGACTACTCGCCGGACGGCGGCAGGCACTTCGTCCGCATCGCCATCGACACGTCACCGGACTTCGCCGACCCCTACGCGCACCAGCTCGACCTGGAACAGCAGCTTCAGCGACTGGTCGACTACAAGCGGGTCACGCTGGAGCGCAACGTCTACCGTGACCGGGAGGGCGCCCGGTGGGAGTACACCTGGACGGCCCAGCCCAAGGACATCAAGTTCCCCGGCCCGCGCCGGGCCGTCGAGGAGACGTACGTCGCCCGCGACGGCACCGAGTACGCGCTCTACATGTCGGTCCCGGCCGCGGACTGGGCGACGGCGCGCAAGCAGTTCACCTCGCTGCTCCAGGGCTGGCAGGAGAAGACCTCCTGAAGCAGGGGCACTTCTGAGGTGGGGCTGTCTGTTTCGGCCACCCGCACCTCACCGTCCCGGAGTGGTTCCGTCCGTTGGGGCATGATGGCCGCATGGGGACCGAGGGGCACAACAGGCGTGTCGTCGCGGGCCGTTACCGGCTCGAGGAGAAACTCGGTCGCGGCGGCATGGGCGTGGTCTGGCGGGCGACCGACCAGCTGCTCGGCCGGAGCGTGGCCGTCAAGGAACTCCCCCTCGACGAGACGCTCTCCGCGGCGCAGGCGCGCCGGCAGCGGGACCGCACGCTGCGTGAGGCCCGGGCCGTCGCACAGCTGAGCCACCCGCACATCATCGTCGTCCACGATGTCGTCGAGGACGGCGAACGCCCGTACATCGTCATGGAGTTGATCGAGGGCGGTTCGCTCGCCGACCGGCTCGCCCAGCGGGGCCCGGTCGACGCCGCCGAAGCGGCCCGCATCGGAATCGCCCTGCTCGGCGCGCTGGGCGCGGCGCACGCGGCCGGGGTACTGCACCGTGACCTCAAGCCGGACAACGTGCTGCTGGAGACCGGCACCGACCGGGTCGTCCTCACCGACTTCGGCATCGCACAGGTCGCGGGTGCCCCCACGCTCACCGAGAACGGGGCCTTCGTCGGCTCGCCCGAGTACACCGCGCCCGAGCGGATGTCCGGGGTGCGGACCGGGCCCGAGTCCGACCTGTGGTCGCTGGGCGCGCTGCTGTGCGCCGCCCTCAGCGGGGAGTCGCCGTTCCACCGCGACTCGCTGGGCGGAATTCTGCACGCCGTCGTCGTGGGCGACATCCAGCCGCCCGCGCAGGCCGGGCCGCTCCTGCCCGTCGTACGCGGCCTGCTGGAACGCGATCCGGACCGGCGGCTGGACGCGGACCGGGCCGAGCGGATGCTCCAGGTCTTCCGCGACACGGGCTACACACCGCCGGTGCCGCCGGCCGGGTCCGATTCGTCGCCGACGACCGGGGGCGTACCGCGCCGACCGCCGCAGGATTCCGTCGGAGGGCAACCATCCGGGCCGCCGGCTGTCCTGCCCGGTCCGGATCGGCCGGAGGAGCCCTTCCTGCGCCAGCCCACGCGGCGCGTTCTCATCGCGGCGCTGCTGGTCGCCGCGATGGCGGGGGCGGGGGTGTCCGCGGCGGCGCTGCTGAGGGAGGAGGGCACCGGGGACGGCGGCCCCACGCCGACGAGTTCCGCGACGGCGACACCGAGTGCGACGACACCCAGGACGGCGACACCGAGTGCGACGACACCGAAGGCGCCGACGACCCGGCCGGTACCTCCGAACACGCCCGCGCCCACCCCGTGACCGCCAGAGCCCCCGAATTGGCATGAATGGGGATAACAACTCCCTTGTGAAGTCACGGGTCTGTGACCGGCTCGCGTCCTTTGTGGATCCGCGGGCGGTTGGCGCGATATGGATGAACCCATGAGCAGCAACGGGGGAGCCCGATCCGGGGCCGACGAGCCGACGAGTTTTGTACTGCAACCGCCGAACCGGCAGGCGCCGGTGCCGGGCAATCCCTATGCGACGCCGGCCGCGTCACCCACCCAGGTCGTGCCGTTCCAGTCGGCCCAGTCGGCCCAGGCGCCCGGGGACCCCGGTGCCGGGCGGCTCATCGCCGGGCGCTACCGGCTGCTGGCCAAGCTCGGGCATGGCGGCATGGGCACGGTGTGGCGGGCCAAGGACGAGACGGTGGACCGGGAGGTCGCCGTCAAGGAACCCCGCGTCCCAGAACATCTTCCCGAACGCGAACGCTCCAACGCCTTCGAGCGAATGCGCCGCGAAGCCCGGGCGGCGGCCCGGCTCGACCACCCGGCGGTGGTCGACGTGCACGACGTCGCGGTCGTGGAGGACCAGCCCTGGATCGTGATGGAGCTGGTGCGGGGCCGCTCGCTGGGCGACGCGCTCCAGGAGGGCACCCTGTCCGCGCGCGAGGCCGCCCGGATCGGCCTGGAGGTGCTCGGCGCGCTGGAGGCCGCGCACGCGGCGGGCATCCTGCACCGTGACGTGAAACCGGACAACGTGCTGCTCGGCCGCTACGACCGGGTCGTCCTCACGGACTTCGGGATCGCCCAGATCGAGGGCGAGACCAACCTGACCGACACGGGCGGTTTCGTCGGCTCGCCCGAATACATCGCGCCCGAGCGCGTACTGGGGCAGCGCCCGGGCCCGGCCAGCGACCTGTGGTCCCTCGGTGTGGTGCTCTACGCGGCGACGGAGGGCGTTTCGCCGTTCCGCCGCAGCAACACCCCGGCCACGCTCCAGTCCGTACTCAACGCCACGCCCGCGCCCCCGGCCTCCGCCCCGGGCCCGCTCGCCGAGGCCATCAACGGACTGCTGGACAAGGACCCGGCCCGCCGCCCGAACGCCGCGCAGGTGCGGGCCCTGCTGGAGGCGGCCGCGAACCCGCCCGTCGCCCGGCCCACACAGGCCATGCGGGCCACGGACCGGGGCGCCGGCGGCCCCGGCGTCCGGTTCGGCCGGAAGGCCTGGATGGGACTGGGCGCCGCGGTCGTCGCGGCGGCGGTGACGGCGTACCTGGTGATCGCGGAGCCGTTCGCCGGCCCGCTGCCCGAGGGCTGGGAGATCAAGCAGGAGAAGGACCTCGCCGCCTCGCTCGCCGTCCCCGCCGAGTACCAGCGGACCGTGCCCGACCGGAAGTCCGACCAGGACCACTGGGTCACGTACAGCGACTGGAGCGGCAGCGTCTGGATCCGCCTGAGCCTGGAGAAGAAGGCCGAGGACACCGGCGGCAACATCGCGGGCTCCGCGGCCGCCGAGATGTACGACGACGACACCCGGTTCAAGGAGAGCGGCAGTTACGAGCTGGACATGGACGAGGGACCGAAGAAGACGGAGCCCGGGACGACCACGTACCGGGACAGGAAGGCCGCCCGGAACACCGTCCCCTTCACGACCGACGACAGCGAGAACCCACGCCCCCGGGAGTGCCAGATCTTCTACTACCGGACCCCCGGCGGCGACATGTACAAACTCACCGTCAGCTACCCGCGCAAGAGCGACTTCACTTCCCGCGGACGCGAGGTGGCGAGCACGGCGATCGCGAATCTGGACATCGACAAGACCTGATTACGCCCCTGCAACTCAACCGGAAACGACCCGCGTCGACAAGGACGCACCCCGCGGGGTACTGATGGGGCATGAGCAACGACGGGGGCGGGACGGACGACGCCCAGGGCCGGCTGATCGGCGGGCGCTACCGGCTGGTCGAGCGCATCGGCTCCGGCGGCACGGGCACCGTCTGGCGGGCCCTCGACGAACTCACGCAGCGTGAAGTCGCCGTCAGGCAACCGCGGTTGCCGGGCGACCCGCAGGGCGGGAGGCACCGGCGGGCGGCCCACCGGCTCCACCGCGAGGCACGGGCCGCAGCCCGCGTCGACCATCCCTCCGCCGTCACCATCCACGACGTGGTCGTCGAGGCGGAGCAGCGCGACGAACACCCGGGTCCCGTGGGCCCCGACGAACTCGACGCGGCCGAGGCGCTCGACGGACTGCCGTGGATCGTCATGGAGCTGGTGCCCGGCGAGTCCCTCCGCGACATACTCCGGCGCGGACCGGTCGACGTGCCCGAAGCCGCCCGGATCGGACTCGCCGTGCTCGGTGCCCTGCGTGCCGCGCACGCGGTCGGCATCGTGCACCGGGACGTGAAGCCCGCCCATGTACTGCTCGGCCCGCACCGGCGCGTCGTCGTCACGGACTTCGGCATCGCCCATGTGCAGGGCGAGAACCTGCTCACCGCGAGCGGGGAGACCGCCGCCGGCCCGCCGGAGTTCGTCGCCCCCGAGCGGATGTCCGGCCGCATCGCCGGGCCCGCCTCCGACCTGTGGTCCCTGGGTGCCCTGTTGTACACGGCCGTCGAAGGCACATCCCCGTTCCTCCGAAGCACGCCGGAGGCCACGCTCGCCGCGCTCCTCGCCGCCGAGCCGCCCGAGCCGACTCGGGCCGGATCCCTCGGGCCGCTGATCGCACGGCTGCTGGTGCCGGACCCCGATCAGCGGCCGGACGCCGAGGAGGTCGCGAAGGAACTGGAGGCGGTGGCGGGGCCCGCGCCGGCCGAGGCCGCAGCGCGGACGGCCGAGCATCCACGGAAGCCGGACGACCGGACCGCAGCCCGGCCCGGCCCGGTGCCCGCCGCCGTGTCCACAACCGGGCTCGCCGTGCCTGCCGTCCAGCCCGCCCCTGCCCCCGCCTCCGCCGCCCCACCCATCCATGACACGCAGCAGCACCCCCTACCCCCCAAACGCCAGAGCCTCCTCCGCCCCGGCCCCCTCGCCCTGCTCTCCGCGCTGCTCGCCGGCGGCATAGGCGCCGTCACGCAGCTCGCCGAGACCAGCAGCGCGGAGAGCGCCGGGCAGGCCGCCGACGCGACCGACGTCTGGAGCCCGCACCCCGAGCCGGACATGGCGGCCGTTCTCCATCTGCCGCGCCACTACCGCCCGCTCGACCGGACCGGCAGTGCGGCCGACCAGCCCCGCACGGTGCTCTACGGCGACGGGCCGACCGGCACCATCCGGGTCCGTCTCCTCTTCTGGGACAGGGCTCCGGCCTCCCCGGCGGACCAGGCCGTCAAGACGGAGGAAACCGGGGGAGAGACCCGGTACACCCGCACCAGCGTCCAGGGCCACGAAGCCAGCCTCGCCGACACCGCGTACCGCCGGGGCGAGACCCCTCGGCGGCTCATGCGGCTGGTCATCCGCACCGATGACGACCGCATGTACGAACTGCGCGTCGACATGCCCAAGGGCACGCCCGAGGAGGAAGAGGGCACCTCGGTGTTCGAGGGGGCCCGGGACCGGCTCGGGATCGTAAAAGGCTGAATCACACGCGCCGGTCACCCACCACGTCCTGATCAGCGCGTTTGTTGCCAGCAGTCACTGGCGGCGTGTGTGCACTCGGTGAAGCCGTATTACCGACGGGTACCCAAAGGCTCCGTCCCGGCATACCCTGCGCCTCATGACGGACGCGCAGGCCGCCGAGAAGACGGCAGAGACCGGCACGGCACAGACCGGCACGAACCCCCTCGCCCCCGCCCCGGAGGGCGCCCGCACCGCCGCGGACGTGGTCACGCCGGAGCTGGTCGCCCAGCTCGCCAAGGGTGTGGCCGGTTCCGGCCGGACCGCCAACCACACGCCGTTCACCGGCGAGAAGCTGGCGGACCTCCCGGAGTCGACGCCCGAGGACGTGGCGGAGGCCTTCGAACGGGCCCGCGCCGCCCAGGCCGTGTGGGCCCAGACCCCCGTACGGCAGCGCGCCGCCGTCCTGTTGCGCTTCCACGACCTGGTGCTGGAGCGCCAGGCCGAGGTGCTCGACCTCATCCAGCTGGAGACCGGCAAGGCCCGGCTGCACGCCCACGAGGAGGTCCAGGCCGTCGCGGTCGCCGCCCGGCACTACGGCCGCAAGGCGCCCGCCTACCTGCGGCCCAAGCGGCACGCCGGCGCCATGCCGACCCTCACGAAGGTCACCGAACTGCGCCACCCGCGCGGTGTCGTGGGCCAGATCGCCCCCTGGAACTACCCCCTGGAGCTGTCGGTCGGCGACGCGCTCCCGGCCTTCGTCGCCGGCAACGCCGTCGTCATGAAGCCGGACACCGAGACCTGCCTGACCGCCCTGTGGGCCCGTGACCTGCTCATCGAGGCCGGGCTGCCCGCCGACGTCTTCCAGGTCGTCCTCGGCGACGGCCCCGTCGTCGGCCCCGAGGTCGTCCGGCACGCCGACTACGTCTCCTTCACCGGCTCCACCCGCACCGGCCGCGAGGTCGCCCAGGGTGCCGCCGCGCGGCTCGTCGGCGTCTCCCTCGAACTCGGCGGCAAGAACGCCATGCTGGTGCTGGAGGACGCCGACATCGAGAAGGCCGCGGCCGGAGCGGTCCGCGCCTGCTTCTCCTCCGCCGGCCAGCTCTGCATCTCCATCGAGCGGCTCTTCGTCCACGAGTCGATCGCGGACGCCTTCCTGGAGCGCTTCGCCGCCCGGACGAAGGCCATACGCCTGGGCACCTCCCTGGCGTACGGCGCCGACATGGGCTCCCTGGTCGGTGAACGCCAGCTGGAAACGGTCACGCGCCACGTCGAGGAAGCCGTCGCCAAGGGCGCGAAGGTCGTCGCGGGCGGTGTCGCGCGCCCGGACATCGGCCCCTACTTCTTCGAGCCCACGATCCTCGACGGGGTCGCCACGGACATGTCCGTCTGCGGTGAGGAGACCTTCGGCCCGGTCGTGTCGGTCTACCGCTTCACCGACGAGGACGAGGTCATCGAGCGCGCCAACGCCACGGCGTACGGCCTCAACTCCTCGGTCTGGACGAAGAACGGCCGCCGCGGCCAGGAGGTCGCCGCCCGCCTGCGCACCGGCACGGTCAACATCAACGAGGGCTACGCCCCCGCCTACGGCAGCGTCCAGTCCCCGATGGGCGGCATGAAGGACTCGGGCCTCGGCCGCCGCCACGGCTCCGAGGGCATCCTCAAGTACACCGAGGCCCAGACGGTCGCCCACCAGCGGGTGCTCCCCATGGCCCCCTCGCTGGGCATGGACGACGAGAAGTACGCCCAGTTCATGAGCCGCAGCCTCCGCCTGATGAAGGCGTTCAGGTTCCGGTAGACCACCCGCACTGCACACTCGAAGGGGAGACGGCACGTGCCTCAGGACGCTTACGACTACGACGTCATCGTCGTGGGTTCCGGATTCGGCGGCTCGGTGACCGCCCTGCGCCTCACCGAGAAGGGCTACCGCGTAGGCGTCCTGGAGGCCGGCCGGCGCTTCACCCGCGAGACCCTCCCCAAGAACTCCTGGGACCTCAAGAACTACCTCTGGGCCCCGAAGCTCGGCATGTACGGCATCCAGCGCATCCACCTCCTGGGCAACGTCATGGTCCTGGCCGGGGCGGGCGTCGGCGGCGGCTCCCTCAACTACGCCAACACCCTCTACGTCCCGCCGAAGCCGTTCTTCGAGGACCCCCAGTGGCGTGACATCACCAACTGGCAGGAGGAGCTGAAGCCGTACTACGACCAGGCCCGCCGCATGCTGGGCGTACGGCTCAACCCGACCATGACGCCCTCGGACGTCCATCTGAAGGCCGCCGCGGAGCGGATGGGCTGCGGCGACTCCTTCCACATGGCTCCGGTCGGCGTCTTCTTCGGCGACGGCGAGGACGCCGACGGCACGGTGCAGGCCAAGCCCGGCCAGGAGGTGCCCGACCCGTACTTCGGCGGCGCGGGCCCGTCCCGCAGGGCCTGCGCGGAGTGCGGCGAGTGCATGACCGGCTGCCGTCATGGCGCGAAGAACACCCTCAACGAGAACTACCTGCACCTCGCCGAGAAGGCCGGGGCGGTCGTCCACCCCATGACGACGGTCGTGTCGCTCACCGACGACTCGCGCGGCGGCTACGCCGTCGCCACCCTGCCCACCGACGACCGCGGCAAGAAGAAGGGCCGCACCTTCACGGCCCGCCGGGTCGTCCTCGCGGCAGGCACCTACGGCACGCAGACCCTGCTGCACCGCATGAAGGCGGGCGGCCAGCTGCCGCACCTCTCCGACAAGCTGGGGGAGCTGACCCGCACCAACTCCGAGGCCCTGGTAGGCGCCCAGACCGACGACCGGCGCTACCGCAAGGCGCACGGCGCGCCCAAGGCCGACTTCACGCGGGGCGTGGCCATCACGTCCTCCATCCACCCGGACGCGAACACCCACATCGAGCCGGTCCGCTACGGCAAGGGCTCCAACTCGATGGGCGGCCTGTCCATCCTCCAGGTCCCCTACGCCGGGACGAACTCGGGCGCCTCGCGGGTCCTGGGCTTCCTCGCCAACGCCGCGAAGCACCCGCTGCTGGTGCTGCGCTCCCTGTCGAACCGCCGCTGGTCGGAGCGGACCATCATCGGCCTGGTGATGCAGTCGCTGGACAACTCCCTGACGACCTACGTGAAACCGTCGGGTGTCGGCCGCGGCCTGCTCACCGCCCGCCAGGGCCACGGCGCCCCCAACCCCAAGCAGATCAAGGCCGCGACGGAGAGCGCGTCGGCGCTCGCCGCCGAGATCAACGGCTTCGCGGGCTCCAACGTCGGCGAACTGATGGGCACCCCGCTCACGGCCCACTTTCTCGGCGGCTGCCCCATCGGCGACTCCCGAGAGTCCGGCGTGATCGACCCGTACCACCGCCTCTACGGCCACCCCGGCATCTCCGTCGTCGATGGCGCCGCGGTCTCCGCCAACCTGGGCGTCAACCCGTCCCTCACCATCACCGCCCAGGCCGAGCGGGCGATGTCGTACTGGCCCAACAAGGGCGAGCCCGACCCCCGCCCCCAGCAGGGCACGGCCTACGAGCGGCTCCAGCCGGTCGAGCCGAAGTCCCCGGCGGTTCCGGCGGAGGCGTTCGGCGCGCTGCGGCTGCCGTTCCTCGGCATGCCGGCCGTACCGCCGAAGAACTGAGCGACCCGGCACAACAGAAGAGGGACCTGCGCCCCCCTCCGAGCGCAGGTCCCTCTTCTGCTTGGTGCTGCGGCCCGTCGGCCGCTATGGCTTACGCCTGCACGCCGGCCTTACGGCGACGGACGACGAAGATCGCGCCGGCACCGGCGACGACCGCGGCACCGCCGACCAGGCCGATCATCGGCAGGGCGGAGCTGGAGCCGGTCTCGGCGAGGCTGCCGGTGACCTCCGGCGTGTTGCCGCTCGGCTTCTCGTCGGTGACGGGCGCCTTGCCGCCTTCCTGCGGCTTGGTGCCACCGGTGTCCGTACCGGCCGAGACGATCTGGAACTTGTACGAGACGTCGCCGAAGCCGACGCACTCGGCGTCGTTGTCACCGTAGATCGTCGCGCCGAGCGAGAAGCCGGAGCCGACCGGGGCGGACTTGCTGACGTTGAGGCGCAGCGGGATGTTGACCTCGTAGTCGGGCTTCAGCTCGTCGGTGTAGCCGACGTAACCGACCGCGTAGCCGCCCTCGTTGAGGTCGACCCAGATCTTGTCCTGGGGGTCCCAGGCCTGGAGCTGGACCTGCTTGCTGGAGAACAGCTCCTCGCCGTTCTTGTCGGGGGAGGCCCCGGCGAAGAAGTCGAGGTCGTTCAGCGTGGAGTCGGAGTTGTTGGCCACGTTGAGCGAGAACTTGTGCCAGCCGCTGCCCGCCGCGATCTTGCCGGCCAGGCCGGTGATGCTGACGTCGACCTTGGTGTCCTCACACACGGAGGGCTCGGGGTCCGGGGACTCCGACTCCTCGGGCTCGGACGCGCTCGGCGCCGGGGAGGACTCGCTCGCGGACGCGCTCGGCGAGCTGGACGTCTCGGGAGCGGACTCGCTCACCGACGCGCTCGGAGTCGGCGTCGTCTCGGCGGGGGTGGACTCGGTCGCAGACGGCGAGCTGGACGTCTCGGGAGCGGACTCGCTCACCGACGCGCTCGGCGTGGGCGTCGTCTCGTCGGTCGCGTACGCGGCCGGTGCCGCGAGCAGTGCCACCGGGGCTATGACCGCCGTAGCGGCCGCTGCTGCCATGGCGCGGCGAAGCTTCATGAAGACCTCGGAAAGTCCGGCGTACCGCGGGATGCGGCACGAACGTTGGGGGAGGCCTCCGCGTGTGGGGCGCGGGAGTGGCCCTTGGTTCGGCAGGTTTGATCCGTGAAGCCTGTGAATGGTTGTGCTGGCACTCACAGAATTCTTATGTGGGCTGAGTCACACCAATGACTCTCTGGTAAAGGCTTGTGAAGGTGCTTTCCGCGCGCTTAGATCTTGGCTTCGTGTCTGAAAAGCCGTCCGACGATCAGCCGTCGGCCTCGGAGATCCCCGACGACGTCTGGGAGCAGTTCACCCGCGACACCGAGCGGGACATCCGTTCCTCCGCTCCCAAGGAGCCGTCCGCCCGGGCCCGCATGGTCGCCGAGCGGTTGCGTGAGCAGGACGCGCGGGGTGAGTTGCCGCCGGGGTGGCGTACCGGTCCCGCCTGGCAGGAGCTGAACGGGCGGGCCGCCCGGCGGCGCAAGCTGTGGGCGGTCCTGGGTGTGACGGCCACCGCCGCCGTGGTGCTGGTTGCGCTGAAGCCGTCGCTTCTGCCTGGTGACCCCTTCGGCACCGGGGAGTCCCATGCGGCCGAGGCCTCACCGCTGCCCGCCGAGTCGACGGCGCCCACCGCCGCGCCCGGAGCTTCGGACCCCGAAACCCCCACCCTGGACCGGCCGTTCGCCGGGTCCCCCGCCGAGCGCTGGGCCGACGGCGAGGCCGGCATCGTCCTGCCCGAGGCGAAGGCCGTCGGCGCGGTCTCCGAGGGCCGGGTGGAAGAGGCGCTGAAACTGACGAAGAGGCTGCTGGTGGGCGCCAACCTCGACCCGAAGACCGTACGCGGGGCCCGCCCCACGGCCGCGCTCTCCGTGCTCGACCCCAAGCAGCCCGAGCTCCTCGACGATCTCGACACCGGCCTGCGCTCCCCGAGCGAGAAGCACGACCCGGTGACGCTGTTCAGCCGCTTCGACCCCGACGAGGTGCGGCCGGCCGGCGATGTGATCAAGGCCCGGGGGCGCATGACGTTCAAGAAGGGCACGCAGGGGGGTGTGGCTGTGCGCGCCGACTACACCTTCGTCTACCCCGTCGTCCGGGCGGACGGCCCCACCGAGGTCACCCGCACCGTCGTGCGCCGGGTCCTCGACGTCGAACTCGCCGACCCCCGCCGCTACCAGGTCACCCCCGGCCGCCTGATCCTCATGAACTACGACCAGGAGATAGGCAACTCCTCCTGCTTCGTCAACGACGGCTACCTGCACCCGGAGTTCTCGTCGAGCAGGTCCGCGGGCCCGGACCCGAGCGGCCCGGCGACGGACCCGTACGACCGGAGCAAGCCCATCGAGCAGGGCAACGACGGTGATTGCGGGACGGTGACCCGCATCTGAGCAGAGCGAAGGGCCCCGCGGGGTGGAGCCGCGGGGCCCTTCTTCTCGTCAGCACCGACGTCAGGGCAGCGCCGGTGCCTGGAAGCGGCGCCGGGGGGGGGTGCGCCGCTGGTCTGTACCTCTGGCAGTGGGGCAATGCGGGGGTCCGCGGGGGGACTTGGACCGTGTAGGCATCGTGCTGGATGAACGCGGCGCCCGCAACCGTTTGACCCAGACTTGTGCATTTATGCAAGGTCCGCCGGCCGGCCCCGGGCGTCCCCGGGGCCGGCCGGTCTCTGGGTGACCGGGCTGCTGTCCCCTGCCGTCCGGTCACTTCCCTGGAGCGAGGTCCCACGACGCACGGCACGATCCGTGCGTCTCATCGCCCCAGTGAGCCACGCGTGGTTCTTTCGGGCCCGCGCCTGGCTGGCACGGACACCGGGACCAACGAGGCGGTACGGGGGCGGTCACGCGCCGTACGGGTGAGAGGGGTGCGTACGTCTGTCCCGGGAACAGGAACCCGGGCCCGGGGCTTCAGATTTTGCCGCGGCACAGCTCCAGCAGGGTCATCGCGAGCGCGGTGCCCGGCTTGCCCAGCGCCTCCCTGTAGTGGTCGAGCACATCCATCTCGCGGGACAGGTTCACGCGCCGGCCGCCGGAGGCGATCCGCGCCTCCTGGATGACGGCCGAGACCGCCACCCGTTCCTGGATCAGGCCGATGATCCGGTCGTCGAGAGCGTCGATCCGCTCGCGCGCGCCGGTGATCACGTCGGCGGCCTCGGGAGTGCGGGCGCCGGTCACGTCGATGGCGGTCATAGGGGGCTCCTCGTCGTCAGGGGCTGCCCCGGGGCGGCACGGCCCGGACGAACGCAGACGCCCCGGGCCTTTTCGGCCCGGGGCGCCTGGGAAGTCGCTTGTCAGTTGCTCAAGCAGCACGACCATGGCGTCCGGCGGGCCGGATGCCATAGGTAAAGACGAACGTCTGGTGCTTGAACATGGGGGCAAGTATGCACCCCCTCCGAGGGCCGTCCAAGCCGGTTCGCATCCTGAGACAGGGCTCCCTCCCGGCACGCGGAAGGAGCCCGGCGGCCCCCCGGTAGAATCGGGTGGCACAAGACCCCCGCCCCACCGCCGGAAGGCACCCCGTGTCATCAGCGACTCCCGCTGCCAACGCCGCCGACACCGTCCTGGTCGTCGACTTCGGCGCGCAGTACGCCCAGCTCATCGCCCGTCGTGTCCGCGAGGCGCGGGTCTACAGCGAGATCGTGCCGAGCACCATGCCGGTCCGGGAGATGCTCGCCAAGAACCCCGCGGCGATCATCCTCTCCGGCGGCCCCTCGTCGGTCTACGCGGAGGGCGCGCCCAGCCTGGACCGCGAGATCTTCGAGGCCGGCGTCCCCGTCTTCGGTATGTGCTACGGCTTCCAGCTGATGGCGAGCACCCTCGGCGGCACCGTCGACAACACCGGCGCCCGCGAGTACGGCCGCACCGATCTGCACGTCTCCAAGGTGTCCTCCACCCTCTTCGAGGGCACCCCCGCCGAGCAGCCCGTCTGGATGTCGCACGGCGACGCCTGCTCCGCCGCCCCCGAGGGCTTCTCCGTCACGGCCTCCACGGACGTCGTGCCGGTCGCCGCCTTCGAGAACGACGAGAAGAAGCTCTACGGCGTCCAGTACCACCCCGAGGTGATGCACTCCACGCACGGGCAGCAGGTGCTGGAGCACTTCCTCTACCGGGGCGCGGGCCTGACCCCGTCCTGGACGACGGGCAACGTCATCGAGGAGCAGGTCGCCGCCATCCGCGAGCAGGTCGGGGACAAGCGCGCCATCTGCGGTCTGTCCGGCGGCGTGGACTCCGCGGTCGCCGCGGCCCTCGTCCAGAAGGCCATCGGCTCCCAGCTGACCTGCGTGTACGTCGACCACGGCCTGATGCGCAAGGGCGAGACCGAGCAGGTCGAGAAGGACTTCGTGGCCGCGACCGGCGTGCAGCTGAAGGTCGTGGACGCCGAAGAGCGGTTCCTCAAGGCGCTGGCCGGGGTCTCCGACCCCGAGGAGAAGCGGAAGATTATCGGCCGCGAGTTCATCCGGGTCTTCGAGCAGGCCCAGGCCGAGATCATCGCCGACGAGGGCCCGGCCGTGGAGTTCCTCGTCCAGGGCACCCTCTACCCGGACGTCGTCGAGTCCGGCGGCGGCACCGGCACCGCCAACATCAAGTCCCACCACAACGTGGGCGGCCTGCCCGAGGACCTCGAGTTCCAGCTGATCGAGCCGCTGCGCAAGCTCTTCAAGGACGAGGTCCGCATGGTCGGCCAGGAGCTCGGCCTGCCGGAGGAGATCGTCCAGCGCCAGCCGTTCCCCGGCCCGGGTCTCGGCATCCGCATCGTCGGCGAGGTCACCAAGGAGCGCCTGGACCTGCTGCGCGAGGCCGACGCCATCGCCCGCGAGGAGCTGACGGCGGCCGGCCTCGACCGCGACATCTGGCAGTGCCCGGTGGTCCTGCTCGCCGACGTCCGCAGCGTCGGCGTCCAGGGCGACGGCCGCACCTACGGCCACCCCATCGTGCTGCGCCCCGTCTCGTCCGAGGACGCCATGACGGCCGACTGGTCGCGCCTGCCGTACGAGGTCCTGGCGAAGATTTCGACCCGGATCACCAACGAGGTCAAGGACGTCAACCGCGTCGTCCTCGACGTGACCTCGAAGCCCCCGGGGACGATCGAGTGGGAGTGACCTCCCTGCTTATGTGCGCTTGATCGTGCGCAGGGGCGCGCCGGGCGTCCAGACCTGGACGACGAGATACGCGTCGTCCTCGATGGAGGTCCGTACGACCTCCGTCAGCTCGGTGCGGAAGAGGTGGAACGGCTCCGGCGGCTCCACCTCTTCGACGTACCCGGCCTTGGTCTCCACGTCGTCGACCTCGATCGCCCGGCCACTGATCCGGACGTCGCCGCCGCCCATGCCCGTGCCCTCCCCGGGGTTCGCCTGGAGCGCGAAGCGCGGGTTGCGGCGCAGGTCGAGGGCTTTGAGCGAGCCCTGCATCAGGCCGAGCCACAGTTCGCCGTTCAGGAACCGCACCTCCAGGCCGCTGGTGCGGGGCGAACCGTCCTTACGGAGGGTGGCGAGGATGTGGTGGGTGTAGGCGCCGAAGCGCTTCTCGACGGTGCCGGCCAGATCCGGTTCGGCGGTGGCGAAAGCCGCCCAGTTCGCTGTCATGGGAAGAGTGTCGCGCCGAAACCCGACATCTTCTGTCGGCTATTCGTGGGGTTGGGGAGCCCGGGGGCACACGGACGGGCACAGGGTGCTCACAGGGGCGCTCGTGGCATCTTCACGAATCGCTCCTGTTCTTCCCGGCCTCACGGACGGTAACTTCCGCCCGTACGCAGAACCAGTGCTGGAGGACCTATGCACGGGCCCACGCCGCCCCTGCCGCTGCCCACCGACCGGCTGCGGTTCGCCATGCCGCCGATGCACGAGTCGGTCGAGGACGAGCGCCGGCACCGCAAGGAACGGCTCGCCGGCGCCCTGAGGATCTTCGGCCGGCTCGGCTTCGAGGACGGCGTCTCCGGGCACATCACCGCCCGCGACCCGGAATTCACCGACTGCTTCTGGGTCAACCCGTTCGGGATGCCCTTCCGGCACGTCACCGTGAGCGACCTCGTGCTCGCCAACCAGGACGGCCAGGTCGTCGAGGGCGGCTACCACGTCAACCAGGCGGCCTTCACCGTGCACGCCCAGGTCCACGCGGCCCGGCCGGACGTGGTCGCCGTCGCCCACTGCCACTCCGTGCACGGCCGTGCGCTCGCGGCCCTCGGCGAGCTGCTGGAGCCCATCACCCAGGAGAGCTGTGCCTTCTACGAGGATCACGCCCTCTACGACACCTACACCGGCGTCTCCGTCGACGCCGAGGAGGGGCGGCGCATCGCCGCTGTGCTCGGCTCCCGCAAGGCGCTCGTGCTGCGCAACCACGGGCTGCTGACCGTCGGCGACTCGGTGGACGCGGCGGCCTGGTGGTTCGTGTCGATGGAGCGCTCCTGCCAGGTGCAGCTGACGGCCCAGGCGGCCGGGCGACCGGTCCGCATCGATCACCGGATGGCGGTGGCGACACGCGAGCAGCTGGGCGGCGACCTGGTGGCGTGGATCAACTACCAGCCCATGTGGGAGGACGTCAGCCGGAGCGAGCCGGGTCTGCTGGGCTGACGCCGGTCTGCCGCGCCGGGTCAGAAGCCGCGCAGCACCACCGCCTTGGTCCTCGCGAACTCCTCGTCCGTGAGGACGCCGTCGCGGTGGAGCCGGCCCAGCTCGCGCAGTCGGCGCAGGAGGACGTCGTGGTGGTCGGCGGCCTGCGGTGGCACGGGGGCGCGGGCGGGGAATGCGCCGTTCTCGGTGGCGGTGGCGGTGGCGGTGCGCGTGGACGGGTGCGGCAGCCGGGCGGTGACGGCCGCCGCGACGAGCGCGGTGAGCAGGTCGCGGCGGGCGCTGCCCCACAGCTCCAGGGCGTACGGGTCCTTGTCCGGCGGAAGTTTCGAGAGCACCGTCTCGCGGGTCACGAAGCGCAGCGAACCGTCCTCGTGGCGGGTGTTCGGCAACCACTCGACCCGCACGAGGTCGCCCATGGTGATGATCCGCGGGCCGGTGGCGCGTTTGACCCGTTCGGAGTGTCGGCCCAGTCGATCCGTATCCGCGTGCCGTCGAAGGAGACCGTCCCGTCCGAGGTGCGTACCGAGACCGGAACCGGCGGGCCGGGCAGCAGGTAGGCCTCCGCCGGCCCCTTCGGGACCCGGTCGAGGAGCAGCGCGCGGCGGATCTCCTCGGCGACGTACTCGGCTGCCCCCGTCCGGTCGGCGGCCACCGTCAGCCGGTAGGGGTCGGCCGCGTCGGGCAGTCGCCCGCCGGTCGCCTGGAGCAGGGGGTCGACGCCCTCGCGCAGCCGCAACCGCAGCCGCCCGTGCCCGCGAACGGTTTCCAGGGCGACGCCGGAGACCGCTGTGAGCGGCACGGAGATCTCCCCGTACGTCCGCCGGAGAAGCGGCACGGAGCGGTGCAGGCCGGGCGTGATCCGGAGTGTGTCGCCGTCGAAGGCCCAGGTCCCGTCACGCTGGATGATCTCGGCCATAGGGGAATTCTCCCAGCCGGGTCAACACGGCACGCCGAACTTCACCCGTGTTGACCAGTCCGGGCCAACGGGAGCCGGGTGGTGTAGGGCACAATTCGCTGTCGTCGCACGGGAGTTGTACAGCGGTGTTTCCGGGGTCCGGAAGGCCGGCGGTGGTTGGGTCGCGGGAAGGCGGGCGTCGGGCGTGGCGGTGCGGGAGGCAGGACAGGGCGGCCCGGACGCGGGCGGGTACGCGCGTGCGGGGGCTTATGCCGAGGGATACGCCGGGAGTTACCCAGGTGGTCAGCCGGGCGGACCCGGAGGCGCTCACGGGGGCGGATGCGCCTGCGGGGACTGTCCGCACGGTGCGCGCGAGGGGCACCGGCGGGCCGTCGCCGCGTTCCTGCGCCGGCGTGACGAGTTCGCTGCCGGGCAGGGGCTGCCGGCCGCGGTGGCCCACTCCGCGTCGGCCTCCCGCCAGTGGGTCTCCGAGGAACTGGCGCAGTCCGCCGAACACGTCGCCGAGCGGGGGCGGGCCGAGGGGCAGGCCTGGCTGACGGGCCTGTGGCGGCGTACGGCGGGTGTCGTGTGGGCCGCCGTGGTGCTGTTGCTGCTCGGACAGGCCCTCACGGCGGTCGGTGCGGGCTGGACGGCGGCGCGTACGGCCGGGCTGGCCGCGGCCCTGGTGCTGGCCTCGTCGCTGACCGCCGCCTCGTGGTTCCACCGGGCGAAGGGCGGGGTGCTGGCGCCCGTGATCGGTGAGGACAACCGGCTGTCCACCTCCCGTACGGTCGCCGCGGCGTGGGTGCTGTTCGTGGCCTACTCGGTGCTCGTCCTCGCGGGGCGGCTGGCCGCCGCCTCCCGGCACCGGGAGCGGGACGCGCTGATCTCCGGGCTGGACCTCGCCCGGGGCGCCGGGATCGTGACCGTGCTCGCCGTGCTGTGCGGGATCGCCGTGCTCGTGCGGCGGGTGGTCGGGCTGCGGGTGCTGGGGCAACGGCTGCAGAAGGTGCGTGCCGACCGGCCCCGGGCCGCCGACCTGCTGACCGACGACGCCGGCCGGGGCACCTTCGCCGACATCCAGTACGTACTGATCAGCGGGGTCGCCCTGGTCTTCGCGGCGGTACGGCTGGCCAGGCGGCCGGAGCAGCTGCCGGATCTGCCGTGGGGGCTGGCGGTGGTGGTGCTCGTGTCGGCGGCGACCTATCTCGCCGGGAAGTACGCGGAGGGCGGCCGGCCGGTCATCCTCTCCGTGGTCCGGGCCCGGGAGGCGGGCGACCTGGACGGGCCCATCCGCACCGGGGACGACATCGAGATCCGTGGTGCGGGATTCGTGCCGCCGGGGGCGCAGGGGGCCGACCGGCTGTCCCGGATGGTCGTGCGCGTCGGCGCGGTGCACGTCCACGTGCCGTTGATCCCGGTTCCCGGAGGGTTCCGCAACCCCACGGACGACCTGCTGACCGTGCCGGTGCCGGCGGATGTCGAACCGGGGAGGGTCGAGGTGCAGGTCGTCACGGCGGCCGGGGTGGAGACGAACCGGTACGCGGTCGACGTGACGGAGTGAGCGACGGGCCCTCGGGGCCCCCGCCGCCACCCGGTACGACGAAACAAGCCGGTGACTCAGGATTGAGCGCGGTCCGTTTGTCGTACGTATCGTCTGTTGAGGGGCGGCACCGGCGAGAGGCGGCTAACAGCGATGACTCACGGTATGCGAACGGACACGCACTCCCCCCATTTCGGCACGGGGGGAGGCCTGCGGGACAACGCCACCCGCTATGCCCTGCTGCCCCTGCGCATCTTCCTCGGCGTCACCTTCATCTACGCCGGCCTGGACAAACTCACCGACAGCGCCTTCATGAAGGACGCCGGTGCCGGCTCGATCGGCGACATGATGCGTGCCGTACGCGACTCCTCCGCCATTCCCGCCCTGGTCGACCTCTCCCTGAAGAGCCCGGTCGGTTTCGGCTACGCCATGGCCTTCGGTGAACTCGCCGTCGGCATCGGAACGCTGCTCGGCCTCCTCGCCCGTCTGGCCGCACTCGGCGGCGCGCTGATCTCCCTCAGCCTGTGGCTGACCGTGAGCTGGGCCTCCGACCCGTACTACTACGGCAACGACCTCGCCTACCTCATGGCCTGGACCCCTCTGATCCTCGCGGGCGCGCCCCTGCTGTCCCTCGACGCCGCGCTACGGTCACGGCGACGGCAGCGGAGCGGCGGGTATCAGTAGCGGGCCGGTCACCGTCACGCCGGTTCCGCGCCCGTACGGCCCCTCTGGCGGCGGCGCCGTACGCGGCCGGTCAGGAACGCCACGGCGCCGGCGAGGCACAGCCCGCCCGTGACGAGGGGGATCACCACGAACCACGGGATATCCCAGGCGCCGGCCGCGTCACCGGCGTAGAGGACGCCCGCCAGCACGAGGACGAGGCCGGCGATCAGCTTTCCGGGCTGGAGTTCATGACGCAGCACGGGTCACCTCCGCCTGGCCCATGCCGACCCGGAGGTCCAGGTCGATGGTGCCGGACTTCTCGACGCCTTCGGCGGGAGAGAGGGTGATCTCCTTGTGCTGGTCCGGCTGCACGTCCACGTCCTTCGGGTCGTCGCCCGGCAGCTGGAGGTCTCCTATGCCCACCTCGACGTTCAGCCGCACGGTCACGTCCTCGGGCACGAGCACCTTGATCCTTCCCATGCCGACCTCCGCCCCTGTCGTGACCGTCTGCTTCCCGGACACGTCCAGCTTGCTCAGATCCAAGGTGCCGACGCCGGTGCCCAGGTCGTACCGCGTACGTACGTCCGCGACCGCGGCGGGCTGCCAGGTGGTGCGCGCCCAGTGGGTGTCGATGTCCTTGGGCAGGGCCGCCGCGCCGGCGAGCAGGCCGGCCGTGATGATCGCCAGGAAGACCGAGCCGGCGCCGGTCCGGCCCAGGAAGGCGCTGACGGCTATGCCCAGGCCCAGGACGGCGAGCGCACAGGCGAGGCCCGTCTGCAGGCTGGTGCCGAGCGGGTGGCCGTCCCATGTGCGGCTCGTGCCCAGGGCGCCCGCGAGCAGGGCCAGCAGGAAGACGGAGCCGCCGATCGAGCGCGGCCCGCGCGGCTGGGGCGGCCGGGGGCGCGGGGCGGGGATGTCCTCGCGGGCACCCGGCCGCGTACCGAGGCTGATGTTGAGGGCCGCGGCGATGTCCAGGTCGTGGGGGTCGCGGGGGCCCCACAGGTAGCCCGTGCCGCCGATGTGGGTGCCGTCCTTCACGATCGGGTCGCGCCACCAGGAAGGGGTGGTGAGGAACACCGGCGGCGCCTGGGGTTCCGGCGGGGCGTCGGCGACGGCCTGCGCGGCCAGGGGATCGGGGCTGGGGGCGCCGCGGTGGCGCGACCAGTAGCCGGCGCCCGCGAGGAGGAGGGAGAGGACGACGGCGAAGGTCAGCACCCCGCCGTTGTTCAGCATCGTCAGGAACACCCCACAGCCGACCAGCGCGAACAGCACGGCCGCCAGGGCCTGACCGTCGACCCGGCCGGTGAGCAGTTTGCGGACCTCGTTCTTCTCCTCGTCGTCGTACGGGACGAGGAGCCAGGCGAAGCCGTAGAAGAGCAGGCCGATGCCGCCGGTGGCGGAGAGCACCGCGAGGGTGATGCGGAAGATCACCGGGTCCATGTCGCACTGCCGTCCGAGCCCCGCGCAGACGCCGGCCAGGGTCTTGTGGCGGCGGTCGCGGCGGAACGCGTGGGGCGGCCCCGGTGGGACACCGTCTTCGGCGGGGGCGGCCGAGCCGGGGGCTCCTCCCTGCTCTCCCGCGTCCGCGCGCCCGGGCGCGGGACCCGCGGCGGGCGCGGCACCCTGCGGCCCGGCGCCCGGGGCGGGGCGCGGGCCGGGGCCGGGTCCCGGACCCGTCGCGGCGTGCTCGTGATCGGTCATGGGTCCATGGTGACGGGCGCGACGCCCCGGCGGGAGTCGGAACGACCCTGGCCGGACCCTGATATCGGCCCTGAGAGGCGGCTCGGGAAGCGTTCGAGGAGCGGCCCACGGAGATCAGGGGAGCCTCAGGGGCCGACCCTGATGCTCCGGCCTCCCGCACATGTGACCATCAATGGCATGTCGGAAGCCGCAGCAGCGCCACTCGCCGAACCGCGGCCGCCGCGCAAGCTCTACCGCAGCAGTGACGGACGCTGGCTCGGGGGCGCGGCGCGGGGCCTCGCCGGGCACCTCGGGCTGCCCGTGATCTGGGTACGGCTCGTCTTCGTCGGCCTGTTCATGGCCGACGGCCTCGGTGCGCTGCTGTACGCCGCGTTCTGGTTCTTCGTCCCGCTCGGCGTCGGCGGTGTCGAGGCACAGAAGCCGCCGTCGCCGCCGGCCGCGGAGACCTCGCCCGACGGCCGCCGCAGACGCGTCGCGCGCAGGCCCGACAAGGGCCAGATCGTGGCCCTGCTCCTCATGGTCGTGGTGGCCATGGTCTTCGTGGGCAACGTGAACCTCAGCGGGGGAGTAAGGGCGTACCTCTGGCCGACGGTGCTCGTCGGCGCGGGCGTCGCCCTGGTCTGGCGGCAGGCGGACAACGCCCGCCGGGCCCGCTGGGTCGAGGTCGGCCGCCGTCGGCGCACGGTCACGCTGCTGCGCTCGGTGGGCGGCGTGCTGCTGGTGACGGCCGGCGTCTCCGGCATCTTCGTCCTCCAGGGTTCCGCGGCCCACCTCGGCTCCGTCCTCCAGGCGGCCCTCGCGGTCCTCGTCGGCATAACGCTCCTCGCCGGGCCGTATCTGGTGCGCATGACGCAGGACCTCTCCGAGGAGCGTTTGATGCGCATCCGTGCCCAGGAGCGCGCGGAGGTCGCCGCCCATGTGCACGACTCGGTGCTGCACACCCTCACGCTCATCCAGCGCAACGCGGAGAACGCGAACGAGGTCCGCCGCCTGGCCCGTGCCCAGGAGCGCGACCTGCGCACCTGGCTCTACAAACCCGAAGGCACCGGCAAGGACGAGGCCGACGAACCCACCACCCTCGCCGACGCCGTGCGGCGCAACGCGGCCGAGGTGGAGGACAAGCACGGCGTGCCCATCGAGGTCGTGGTCGTCGGCGACTGCCCGCTCGACGAGAGGATCGCCGCACAGATGCAGGCCGCGCGGGAAGCAATGGTGAACGCCGCCAAGTACGGTGGCGAGGGCGGCGCCGTGCAGGTCTTCGCCGAGGTCGAGGGGAAGACGGTCTTCGTGTCCGTCCGGGACCGCGGCCCCGGCTTCGACCTCGACTCGATACCCGCCGACCGGATGGGTGTCAGGGAATCGATCATCGGCCGCATGGAGCGCAACGGCGGTACGGCGCGGCTGCGCGCGGTGCCGGACGGCGGCACGGAGGTCGAGCTGGAAATGGAGAGGGCGGAGAAGACGTCATGAGCGACCCGACCGAGGCGAACGGTACGGCGGGACCGGCGGAGGCGGCCGGCGGACCGGGGCGCCGTGTGCGCGTGGTCCTCGTGGACGACCACCGTATGTTCCGTACGGGGGTCCAGGCCGAGATCGGGCAGACCGAGCAGACCGGTGTCGAGGTCGTCGGCGAGGCCGCGGACGTCGACCAAGCGGTCACGGTGATCACCGCGACCCGGCCCGAGGTGGTCCTCCTCGACGTGCACCTGCCGGGCGGTGGCGGCGTCGAAGTGCTGCGCCGCTGTGCCCCGTTGATGGGCGACACCGAGCAGCCGGTCCGTTTCCTGGCGCTGTCCGTGTCGGACGCGGCGGAGGACGTGATCGGCGTGATCCGCGGCGGCGCCCGCGGGTACGTCACCAAGACGATCACCGGCACGGACCTCGTGAACTCCATCTTCCGTGTCCAGGAGGGCGACGCCGTCTTCTCGCCCCGGCTGGCCGGGTTCGTCCTGGACGCCTTCGCCTCCACGGACGCACCGCCGGTCGACGAGGACCTGGACCGCCTGACCCAGCGCGAACGCGAGGTGCTGCGGCTCATCGCCCGGGGCTACGCGTACAAGGAGATCGCCAAGCAGTTGTACATCTCCGTGAAGACCGTCGAGTCGCACGTCTCGGCGGTCCTGCGCAAGCTCCAGCTCTCCAACCGGCACGAGCTGACGCGCTGGGCGACGGCTCGCCGGCTCGTCTGACCGGCGGCGCTCACACCACCCGCGTCGCTCCCGCGTACGGCATCTCGTCGAGCGGGGCGACGCGTACCGGCGCCGAGGGGTTCGGGGCGTGGATCATGCGGCCGTTGCCCACGTAGATGCCGACATGGCTGATGCCGGCGTAGAAGAAGACGAGGTCACCCGGGAGCAGTTCGGAGCGGGAGACGCGGCGGCCCGCGGCGATCTGGGAGTACGTCGTGCGGGGCAGGGAGACGCCGGCGGCGCGGTACGCGGCCTGGACGAGGCCCGAGCAGTCGAAGGCGTTCGGGCCGGTGGCGCCCCAGACGTAGGGGCTGCCGAGCTTCTGGTAGGCGTAGGAGACGGCGGCGGCCGCGCGGGAGTCGGTCGCCTGGGACAAGGCGGAGCCGGGGGCCGCGAGGGTGTCCCGTGCGCCCGTCGAGCGCGAGGCGCGGTCCTGCGACGCGCCGGGCAGGGAACGTTCCTGCGGGCCGAGCCGGGACAGCAGCTGCCGTGCCGAGCCGAGCTTGCCGGTGATCGTCTTCTTGTGCTGCTTCAACTCCGCCCGGCGTGACTTCAGGGACGTCAGCTCGATGTGGGCGGCCCCGCGCAGCTGCTCGATCTCCCGGAGCTGCTTGCGTACACCGGCGACGGCGGCGTTCTGCCGACTGCCGGCCCGCTCGACGAACTCGGCGTTCTCCAGGTACCGGTCGGGATCGTCGGAGAGGGCGAGCTGTACCGCGGGGTCGAGGCCGCCGGCGCGGTACTGCGCGGCGGCGACCGAACCCAGCGCATCGCGGGCGGAGTTGAGCCGTTCCTCCTTGCGAGCCGCTTGGTCCTGGAGGCTTTTCAGCCGCTGCCCGGCCGCTTCGGCCTTCTCCTTCGCGCCGTTGTACTTCTCGGTGGCGACCTCCGCCTCCTGGTACAGCTTGTCCACCTTGGCCTTGACCTGGCCGGGGGTGAGCTGTGGTTCGGCGTGTCCGGTTCCGTCGAGACCCGTCGCCGTCGCCGCGCCCGCGAGGGCGATCGTCACGGCCGTACGGGCCTTGCCGCCACCCATCGAGCGCTGTCGGGGCTTGCGGTGCGCTGCCACCTGGAGGCCACGTCCTTTCCTCGACCGCCGACGGGTGCGTGCGGCCGCCGGGGGAGCGGACGGGCGGCCTGCGCGTCCGGCGACGGCCCGCACAGGGGGAGCGGATCGCCGCCGGACTTTTCGGCGGTGGTGTCCGACTGCCGCCCCTGGCCCGGGCGGCGGTGGGGAGCCGGGCACCTGGTGGAGGACGCTAAACGTCACCGTGACGGGGCGGTGGCAGGTGTGCGGAAGTGTCTTGAGAGGACCGGCGGTGACCGTATGCGACCGTGGTCCCATCTCGACGCCGTCGACTTCACTCAGCGTGATGACCGATGTGCCGAATCATGAGTGAGTGACCGTGATCGGGTGCTATGGGGCGCATATATGCATCACTGGGCCGGTGTCGGACGGTCTCGGGGCCCTGATTAGGCTCCGGCCTCATGGACGTACTCATCCACCTCTTCGTCGGCCTCCACATCATCGGCATCGCCTCGCTCCTGGGCGGTTTCCTCACCCAGATGAAGGCGATGGGCGAGGGTATCGCCCGCTACACCCCCGCGATGCTGCACGGCGCGCTCACGATGCTGGTCACCGGTGTGATCCTGGTCGGCCTCAACCAGGCCGACGACCAGTCCGTGAACAACATCAAGATCGGCGTGAAGCTGGCCCTGCTGATCGTGATCCTCGGCCTGGTCTATGTGAAGCGGGACGACGAGAAGGTGGACAAGGGCCTCTTCGGTCTGGTCGGTCTGCTGACGACGGCGAACATCTTCATCGCCGTGCTCTGGACCTGACCCGGGAGCGCCGGGTGCCGGCCCGGGCCGAGGTGACCGCCCAGGCGGTGCACCCGAGCCACGCGGCCACCGCGGCCCACAGCAGCACCTCTCCGGCGGCGTCGAGCCAGGGGACGTCCAGGGCGGCGGCGACCGCCAGAGTGGCGGCGGCCGTCACCGCCGCGGCGAACACGGTCGCCCAGCGCCGCACGTCGTAGTGGTGGCGGGGCCAGAAGAGCTCGGCGAGAAGCAGGGCGACGCAGGCGATCAGCGCGAGCACGAGCAGCGTGACGGCCGTCGTGCGCAGGGCATCGGTGTTCTCCTCGTTCCACAGATACAGGCGCGCGCTGTCGGCGCTGAGGAGTCTCGCCCCGGCCAGTGCGGAGACGGCGAGAGCGCCCGCCGCGAGCCAGTGGTCCCCGCCCCCCTCCTCCACCTGCCGGGGCTGGAAGCGGAACAGGGCGAAGCCGTAGAGCGCGAGGCCCAGCCAGAACAGCACCAGGGCCGCGTGGGCGAGCCAGGCCGACGCATCGGCCGCTGCGAGCGTGGCGCCGAGCACGGCGAGCCCCTGGGTGGCCACGCAGCGCAGGAACACCGTGCCGCGCCGCCCCCCGGCCTCCGCGGTGAGCAGCACTGCCCAGAGCAGCATCGCGAGCGCCAGCAGCGCCTCGGCGAGAGGCTGCAGGCCGGCCGCGGAGAAGCCGGTGCCGAGGACGGCGGTCGCCGCCACGGCCGTGAGCGCGGCCGGCGTCTGCGCCCGCCACCCGCCGCGTGCCCGTTGGGCGAGGCCCGCGGCCGCCACCAGCCAGGCCGCGCAGGCCAGGGCGAGGGCGAGGTGGGAAAGGACCTCGTACCCCGCCGAGTCGAGACCGACCGACACGATGCCGGTCGCCAGCGCGTACGCCGACCACCAGGTGGCAAATAGGGAGGGACCGGACATGGTGCCGATGCTAGAGAGCGTCGCACCCGTTACGAGAGGGGCACGCGCGCGTGCCCCTCGAAAGGCGTGACGAGACTGCACACGCGCGTGCCTCGATCCAAGACGCAAGGAATCCGATGGCCTACGACGCGAGAAAAAGGAAGACGGTATTCCGTATTCGCGAAGCTCAAAACCAGCTCAATAAACCATTGCGGGACACCATATGGGGATACAGTCTCACCCGTTTCCAAATCGAGGATATGACAAAGGAGCTCCATGTTCACGCGTTCCGTCAGGCGTAGCACCGTCGTCGCAGCAGCCCTGGCCCTGACCGCCGTCACCGCTACGAGCGCTGACGCCGCCGCCGACTTAGACACGAAGGAACCGAAGATCATCGAACTCAGAGGCAGCAAGGGCCTCAAGGTGATCGAAGGCGCCGACGGCAAGGCGCTTCTGCAAGCCAACACCACCGTCACCGCGGCTGCCGCCAACGTTTGCGGCTCCGGTTACACCATCTCCGCCGGCGCTGCGCGCTACGGCAGCAACGCCAGCCTCTACCTGTGGTGGAACGGCAAGTACAGCGGCTCCAACAAGCTGTACGACAAGTACATCTGCGGTGTCCTCTTCAACGACACCGGCTCCGCGCGCTCCATGGGCATCCGGCTGAAGGACAACTTCACCGACACACCGCACGCCGAGGACTTCGGCACGTACAGCACCTACGCCGGGCCCGTTTACCAGAAGCGCGGCGGCTGCGGCGAGGCGTACTCCTACATGAAGTCCGGGAGCAGTGTCGTCGTCGACAACACTTACACGATGTCCGGATGCAACTGACCTCCACTCGTGGCGGGCCGCGTCGTATCGCGTAGGGCGTCGGCCGGCATTTCAATGCCGCGAATTCAATGCCGCTGAAGTGCGCCAGGAAGATATCAGGGTGTGCATCGAATCCGTCAGCACTCACGGACGGCCGCAACCGGCGCTGCCACCCCACGGAGCGTTTCCCAGCGATCTGTCGCAGACGACGGACTGACGACAGATCGCTGAGAATCCGACTGACCCGAAGCGGCCCTGCGGAGACCTTTGTAGGTTCTCAACCTTTTTGTCCGCCCGGACGCTTGTGAGCTGGGCGTTCGTCGCGGTATCTCATTGATCTGTCCGTGTGGTTTTTCTCATCAGCGTGTCCGGTTCTCCGCCGGAACCGCTGCGATGGCGGAGTGTCCACGACAGTTCAAGCGTTGGGGGTGGGTTCAGATCTGTTGCTGGGCGAGATGGCGCTGCAGCTCGATATGCCGGAACTGGTACGCCTCCCCGACCTGCCGCAGCACGCCGCGCTTTGCGTGCGCGTCCTGCAGGAATGCCATCAGGTTCCACGGCGTGCCGCGACGCACAGCCAGGTACGTACGCGCTATGGCGAAGCGCGCCCGTTCCGTCCGCCCGTTCAACCCGAACGCGAGGCCGTAGACGAGGACGTATGCGACCGCGCTCGCGATCCCAAGCGAGACGCCGCCTGCGATCCCGGCAACGACCCCGTACAAGAGCCCGCCTACGATCCCGACCCCGGGCACCAACGCTAAAACCTCCCCAGGGCTGAGCGAGGAGTCGCCCCACAGGAACATCGCGTTCACTTCCTCGCTGACGTCGTCACTGAACGAGTCGCCGGACCAGCATGCGAGCGCGGCCGCGGGCCCGAACGCAATCCCGAACGCCGGCCCGAGCGCGAGCCCACCCGCGGTCCCGAAGGCGATCCCGAAGGCGATTGCGAACACGAGCCGGTGGATGTACTGGGGGATGGCGCCGGGGAGGATCCACCAGTCGATGTTTGGGCTGTCTCGCAGGATTTGGGCGAGGAGGACGAAGGTGTCGCGGGCCTGCTTGACGGTCCAGCGAGATGGGTGCTCCTGGTGGGGGGTATAGGCGGCGGGGATGAATGCCTGGAACAGGTGTGTGTTCACCGCGGCGCGGTCGGGGAATGCCATGTTGCACAGTTCGTCCGGATGCGGGGCCGACGGTGCAGTGACGGTGCTGGGCTGGGGGCGGGGGTTATAGATGGTGCGGGCCAGGAACAGACCCAGCGGGGTGCTCAGCGCCTGCCCGACCGGGGAATCGGTGCCCAAAAGCGCGATCACGGCATCCCACCGCTCGGCTGCCGGAATGTGCGGGCCGCCAGCATCCCGTTGCAGATAGGCGGCCGCGACGTCCCGTTCGAGGGGAAGGAGTTCGATGGCGGCGGCGCCGTTGAGACGGACCATGCCTCCCGGGTAGGTCAGGGCCTCCCGGTAGGAGTCAGCGCGGCAGGCCACGACTAGGGGCTGTTTCGCGGGAAGGGCCCGGTTGAGGGCATCGATTGCGGTGGAGTGCCAGACCTGGGAGAGCTCGTCGAGGCCGTCGAGGAGCGGCAGGATACGGCCAGCGTCCAGCAACGCCTGAGTCAGGTCATCGGATCCGTCACCGCGGGTGGCGGTGGCGCACAGGGCGGGGTAGGCGCGGCGTAGCTGGTCGGCGAGCCAGGCCTTCAACGTCTGCTTTTGAGGATTCCAGGAGGAGAGGGAGAACAGCACAGGCACGGGTTCGCTGGGGGTGCGGGTCTCGATGATGTGCCGCAGCAGGCGGATGAGTACAACACTCTTACCGGCGCCCGGCTCGCCCAGGATCACCAGGCGGCGAGTGGGCACCCAGTCATAGAACACCTCCCCGATCTGCCCGTCCCGCCCGGCCAGTCCGGCAGCATCGGCGGGCCACAGAGAGGGGGTGCCGGGAGGCCCGCCCGGCCAGGCGCGCGCCAAGCCCACCAGCGTCGGCCACGGCTCGGCCACATCGGCCTCGGCGGCTCGCCAGGCGACGGGCAGTGGGCCGGGGTCATTGACCCGGCGCACAGCCTCCTCGGCCTCCCACTGGACCTTGACCGCCACCGCCAGTTGCTCAGCGACCCGGTCCAAATCCACGGCGGCCGCCTCGGCGGCGCGCTGAGCACGTAGCGCCCGCATGGCGGCTGCAAACCCCCAGCCTCCGAACACGGCTCCGACCAAGCCGGGCAGGAAGGACAGCACCCCTGCCGTGTCGGTATGGGTCAGGTCCCCCTGTCGCCTCAGGGCAAGCACGGTCCACCAAAACCCGCCCACACACAGGACAACACTGATGATCACTGCCGCGGTCCACCCCGCGCGCCCCCAACCCCGCATGGTCTCCGATCCTGCCCTGACTGACTGGAACCGTGCTGCCATTTCAGACTGATCGTCAGGCCAGTCGGCGTGGTGTGCTATAGAGACGGCTGCCACCACCCGCGAGAGTGGGCTTCTCATCGCCCTGTCCAATCGGACAAGCCACGGACAGAACGATGAGAAAAGGTCAACTCAAATGCGGGCCTACACAAGCTGTAGGTTCTCAACACTCTTGTCCGGTCGGGTTCTCGTGGGCTGGGCGTTCGTCATCGCTTCTCATTGATTTGTCCGCGTGGTCTTCTCACTAGCTGTATTGCCCTGTGAGGTTGGGGACGCGGCTGGCGGGTGGTTGGCCCTTCAGCGCGGTGTGTCCGCGGTGGTGATTGTAGGTGTGCAGCCAGTCGGGGAAGGTGTCACGTCGTTCCTGCTCTGATTGGTAGGGGCGGGCGTAGGCCCATTCGTCGAGCAGGGTGCGGTTGAAGCGTTCGACCTTTGCCGTTGGTCTGCGGCCGGTAGGGCCGGGTTCGCTTGTGGGCGATCCCGGCTGCCGCCAGCAGGTCACGCCAGTCGCGTGAGCGGTAGCAGGAGCCGTTGTCGGTCAGGACGCGCTCGACGGTGATCCCGGCCTGGGTGAAGTACGCCTGGGCCCGGGTCCAGAAGCCGGTGGCGGTCTCCTTCTTCTCGTCCGGATGGATCTCGCTGTAGGCCAGGCGGGAATGGTCGTCGACAGCGGTGTGCAGGTAGCTGTAACCGGCGTTCTTGCGGTTCTTGCTGCCTGCTTGTCGGCCCAGGACCTTGTGTCCGCCGCCGTCGGGGATGTTGCCGAGCTTCTTGATGTCGACGTGCACGAGTTCGCCGGGCCGGTCGCGTTCGTAGCGGCGTATGACACGGCCGGTGGCCCGGTCCAGGTGGGTGAGGCGGGCCAGGCCGAACCGGGCCAGGACGCGGTGCACGGTCGAGGGCACCAGCCGCAGCAGGTGTGCGATACGGGCCGGTCCCCAGCGGCGCAGGACGCGGACCTTGATGATCCGGCGCTCGGTGCGGGTCGGGGTCCGGCGCGGGCTGGTGCGCGGGCGGGAGGACCGGTCGCACATCCCGGCTTCGCCGAACTGCCGGTAGCGGTCGGCCCAGCGCTGGGCGGTGGTCGGTGAGACCTGGAAGCGTTCGGCGGCCCGGCGTAGGGGCCAGCCGTCCTCGACCACGCAGCGGGCCAGACGTAGGCGGCCGGTCTCGGTCAGGGGTGCGTTACGGTGGGGCACGAGGGCCTTTCTGTTGCTGGTGCAGATGTCGCAATCCACACCAGGCCAGAAGGCCCTCACCCATTTCAAGATCGATCAGCCGTGAGCCCTGTCACCGTCCACAACCTCCCGGGACAGAACAACTAGCGTGTCCGGTCCCTGGCAGTGTTGAGTCTGTCAGCAGGCACTCGCTCGATGCGGGTCCAGCCACTCCAGCCACGCTCCTTCAGAATCGCCAACACCAGTTCGGCGCCCGGTGCGGACTCAAGCATGGTTGAGTCCATCAGGGCGACGAACTGATCGTCGAAGCCGTCGGCACCCACCTCGCCGGCCTCCACGGCGCGAATCATCAGGCGCTCCAGGATGTCGGCGACCTCGACGATCCGTGGATCGCCGACCTGCCAGTCGGGCTCCCCGGTGAAGAAGCTGTAGAGCCTCACCATGTCGGGGTCGTCCAGCTCCTCGTGTTTCTTGGCGATCACGGAGTCGATCAGGTCCGGCACCTGCGCGGCGATCATGATCCAGGCGTCCCGCTCCAGCTCGATGTACCGCTCCCCGACGCCGAGGCCGCGCAGCCGGTCGAGGTAGCCCACGACGCTCTGCGGAAGCGCCAGGTGTTCTCCGGCGGCGAGCCGGGCGAGTCGGCTCCGGGTGTCCTGCAGCCGCCGGATCTCGGCGCGCAGATCCTTGTCGATCTCCTGGACACCGCCGGCGAACTCGTCCGGGTCGGCGTCGAGTAGTTCCTGCACTCTGGCCAGCGGCACGCCTGCATCAGCCAGGGTGCGGATCCGGATCAGTCGCACGACCGCGGCGGCATCGTAGGTCCGGTACCCGGACCGGTCGCGCTCGGGCTCGGGCAGCAGCCCAACCTTGTGGTAATGGCGTACCGCCCGCACCGTCACCCCGGCGTACGCCGCAAGCTGGCTGATGGTGAGCATGGGCCTCAGCCTGCCTCAGGCGATCTTCCGGCGATAGGCGGCCATCGCGAAGACGTACGCCACGGCGAGGATGCCCACACACCACGCGAGCGCGGTCCAGATGTCGTCGCCGACCGGCCGCTGGGCGAACAGGCTGCGGATCGTGTTGACGATCGACGTCACCGGCTGGTTCTCGGCGAACCAGCGCACCGGGCCGGGCATCGTCTTTGTGGGCACGAACGCCGAGCTGACGAACGGCAGGAAGATGAGCGGGTAGGCGAACGCGCCCGCTCCCTCGACCGACGACGCGGAGAGCCCGGGGATCACGGCGAGCCAGGTCAGCGCCAGAGTGAACAAGAGCAAGATGCCGGCGACCGCGAGCCATGCCGACACTCCTGCCCCTGAGCGGAAGCCCATGAGTAGAGCGACGCCCACGACGAGCACGAGCGCGATCAGGTTGGCGACCAGAGAGGTGACGACATGGGCCCACAGCACACCTGACCGCGCGATCGGCATGGACTGGAATCGCTCGAAGATCCCGCTCTTCACATCGGTGAACAGCCGGTATGCCGTGTAGGAGATGCCCGATGCGATGGTCATGAGCAGGATGCCGGGCAGCATGTAGTTCACGTACGAAACCGACCCGGTATCAATGGCGCCGCCGAACACGTAGACGAACATCAGCATCATGGCGACCGGCGTGATGACGGTCGTGATGATGGTGTCCATGCTGCGTGTGACATGGCGCAAGGTCCGCCCCGTGAGCGCGGCAGTGTCGCTGAAGAAGTACGTGGTCATCCTTGTCCCCCAGTTGTCGTGCCAGTGACGTCGCTCTTGTCGCTGCCGCCGATGACCGAGAGGAAGATCTCCTCCAGAGTCGGCTGCTTCTCGACGTACTCGACCTTGGCGGGCGGGAAGAGCTGCTTGAGTTCGGCGAGGGTGCCGTTCACGATGATTCGCCCCTGGTGGAGGATCGCGATCCGGTCGGCGAGCTGCTCGGCCTCGTCCAGGTACTGCGTGGTGAGCAGCACCGTCGTTCCATGGCCGGCGAGCTCCTTGACGGCATGCCACACCTCGATGCGCGCCTCGGGGTCGAGTCCGGCCGTCGGCTCGTCCAGGAAGATCACGGACGGATTTCCGATGAGGCTCATCGCGATGTCCAGCCGGCGGCGCATCCCACCCGAATACGTGGACACCTTTCGCGAGCCGGCGTCGGTCAGCGAGAAACGCCTCAGCAGGTCATCCGCGATCGCGCCCGGGTCCTTGAGGTGGCGCAGCCTGGCGACGAGTACGAGGTTCTCCCAACCGCTGAGGATCTCGTCGACGGCCGCGAACTGCCCGGTGAGGCTGATGGACTCCCGCACCTTCGCCGGTTGCGTGGCGACGTCGCAGTCATGGACGGTGGCTGTCCCCGCGTCGGCCTTCAGGAGCGTGGCGAGGATCCTCACGGTCGTGGTTTTGCCCGCCCCGTTGGAGCCGAGCAGGGCGAAGATGTTGCCCCGTGCCACGTCGAAGTCCACGCCGCGCAGCACTTCGAGCTTCCCGTACGACTTCTCCAGACCCCGCACGCGAATTGCCTGACCGGCGATCGATTGGGTCACCATGGTCATCTGCCTCCTTCGAGGAGCTTTCCAGTCGGCTGTGAGGAAGCTCCTGCCGGAAGGATGGAGGGTTGACCCAGCGTCAAGGTCAAGCCAGCCCCGACCACGGCGTCCCAGCAGGCTCCTGGCCTGCCACTTCAAGATGGCGGTAGCTCATTGTCCAAGGACAGATGCGGTCGATAAACGTTGCCCGTTCTTGTCTGCGGAACCCAAAGACTCATCGGGCTGGCCGGCGGCGTGGTTTGTGGTGCTGGACTTCGTGGGCGGCTGCGCGGAGCCCATTGGGTGTGAGCGCGTAGTAGGTGCGTCGGCGACCGGGACCGCAGCCGACCGGGGCTCGCGCGAGCCAGGAGTCTTCGGCTTCGGGGCGGCTGGTGAGCCAGCCCGCTCGTTCCATCCTCTTGAGCTGGGGATAGAGGGTGCCGTTGTCGATGCCGGTTCTCGCATGAATCT
Organism: Streptomyces qaidamensis; assembly: GCF_001611795.1. Classification (NCBI taxonomy): domain Bacteria; kingdom Bacillati; phylum Actinomycetota; class Actinomycetes; order Kitasatosporales; family Streptomycetaceae; genus Streptomyces; species Streptomyces qaidamensis. Next base: position 5,549,265 of record NZ_CP015098.1, read on the forward strand.
GCGCGCCGTAGAACTGTTCGTTCTGGTGGTCGAGCAGGTCGCGCAGGAGTATGAGGGTGGGGCCGGTGATTCGGATTCGCTTGGCGGTGATGTCGTCGCCGAAAGGCCTGAGCGGTCCGGGGCTTTGCCGGGTGGTGAGACGGATAGCGGCTCTGGCCAGCGTGGCCGCGTCCGGCATGCGCGTGATCTGGTCGGGGCCGAGTGCGGAGTGCATCATCGCCTGGATGTCATCGGTGGCAAGGGAGCGCAGGAGGGCACTGCCGTGCCTGGTCGGACGATGCGGTTTCCCGAAGGCGGCGCGATGGAACAGCGCATGCCCGAGATCGCTTTCCAGGCGCTGGAATTGGTGGACCAGGGCACCTCGGTGGGTGCCGAGGTAGTCGGCTGTGGTTTCGAGGTTCGGCAGGGCCATGGCGATCTGGAAGCGGTGAAGGCGAAGCCAGCCGTGCAGCGTGCCTTCGACGGCTGCGCGGATGTTGCGTGGGACGCTCTTGTCGACCTTGGCGGTCATGATGGTGCGGCTGTGAACGCCCGGCGGGCGCAGCGGAATGCCGAGTTGCAGAAACCGGCGGCGGACTGTTTCGTCTTCGGTGCCGAGTTGGGCGGCGATGTCGGCTGTGGAGCGTTTGTGGGTCAGGTACTGCTCGCGCAGCCAGGACTCGTCCATGGGGACGGGGCGTTGCGAGTAGTAGATGGTGAGGCCCGTCGCCTTCGCCTGCTCGACGACGATCTGGCGGGAGATGCCGGTTTCCCGGGCGATGCGGGTGAGTGTCTTGCCGCTCTTGGTGTACTCGCGGTCCAGGAACGAGGCTGTGAGTACTGTGCGGGCGCGCTCTCGTAGTTTCCAGGCCGAGGTGGGGGTGGTGCGGGCCCATTCCCGTTCGCCCTGGTCGATGTGTTCGAGAGCGAGTCGGACGTGCGTGACGGTGGTCTTCATCAGACGGGCGGCGTCGGAGGGCTTGCGTCCTTCGGTGATCACGAGGCGTTTGAGGGTGTCGAGATCGATGTCGTCCAGTCGGGGGCCGGGAAGGGCCAGTCCCTGGCAGCACGCTTCGGGTGGCTCCCAGGCCACAGGTTCGTCGATGCCGAGATCTTCAAGCAGTTCCTCGGCGTGTTGGAGCAGGGCTTGTCTCTGCGGGAGCGAGAGCGAGAGGTTGAAGTTGACGTAGCGGGTGCGGTCGCTTGGGCTCTTCCAGGCCAGGGCGTGCTGGGCGTCGGTGAGGTCGGCTCCGGTCAGCAGCTGGAAGAGATATCTCCTGGCCGGCAGTAGACGGCCAGGGGCGGCGGGCGTACTCGTTTCGCCGGGGTGTGTGTTGGTGCGGAAACACAGTTCCTGCCACGCGGCCTCGCTGATCGTGTCGGCAGGGATGAGGGTGCGCCGCCGTTGGTAATTGATCTCACTGCCGTGTTCGTCGAGGTAGTCGGCGATACGGCAGAGGGCGGGAAAGACCTGTTCGTAGCCGCTTTGGCTGATCACTTGCAGGGTGTGGGCGACGTAGTTGGCCAGGTGGCCGTGCAGCGGCTTGAGGAGGGCCTTCTTATCCCTGCTGCTGGCGCCGGGCAGGAAGAGCAGGGCGGCGGCGGTGCCGCGGAACAGGTCGACTCGGAGTCCTTGGGGCGGAAGGAACCGCAAGGTCCAGTGGGGCCAGAGCAGTTGTGGGATGCGCTGGGAGCGGGAGGTGTGCGGCGCATCACCGGGGACGGGGATGCGGGCCGCAGGACTGCCTGAGTGCAGGCGGACGCGGTCCAGCTGGCTGAGGTGGGCATCAGCGGCGTGGACGAACCTGCCACGCATGCGGGGTGAGAGCTTCTTCCAGTTCTCCATGGTCATGTCGGCGGGGTGGAGAGCTGTCGCTGCCCCCTGATGTGTGCGGAGCTGCTGGATGCGGTGGATGGCGGTGTCGTGGCAAGGGCCCAGCAGCGGTCGGGCATGGTGCGTGATCACTGCGGTGAGCGGGGCGTTCACCGGTGCCAGCCGGTCGGGCGGGGCCTTGGTGGGGCGCTCGACCCATGCCGTCGCGGCGACGGTTCCCAGATGGCGGATCTCGTGCTCAGGCAAGGCGTGCAGGAACCAGCGCGACAGGTGGACCAGATCGCTCAGGCTCGCGGCTGCCGCCGAGATGTCGGGATCGGCAAGGAGTTCGTCGATCCAGCGCTGAGCGGACAACAATGGGCTGGTGTCGGGGAGTCGGTTCGCTGGCGTGATGCGGAGATCCGTGCCGCAGGGCGGGTTGTCACCACGGCGGGTGGTGCAGATCCCGGCCGGATGGGAGCGGGTGCGGCCCGGGAGCAGTCGGCGTGGTCGGCAGCCGCAGCCGGGACACGTGTCGTGCAGCAGCGTGCGGTGGGTGGTGCAGGCGAACACGCAGGGCAGCCACCAGACGAGTTTCCATCGCCCCTCGCGCTCGGCCAGACAGTCCGAGCAGTAGCGCGAGCCGCGGGCCTGCCGTGTCCGCAGCGGCAGGACAGGATTCGGCAGGGTCTGGTCCAGGTGGTGATCGGGCAGCTGGCAGCGGCGTTCCAGCTCACGAAGCTGGGAGGACGTGACGCTCGTGAAGAGCGTGGAGGTCAGGGAAGGGGTCGGCAGGCCAAAGTCGGTCAGCAGTGCCCGAAGGGAGAGCCCGTTGCGGCGGGCGAGTGCTTCGAGCCAGCTGTCGATCCCCTCGCCGGGGGCGACGGGGACCCGCAGCGGCAGGACGCGACCACTGCCGGGGATCACGATGCCGCCTTGGACTTGGAGGACAGGGTGCCGTGGGCGAGAGCGGCCGCGAGTTGCTTGCGGGCCTGTTCGGAGGCTTCGTCGAGACGTACTTGGTCGAGCAGGTCGCGGTTCAGGGCCTCGGTCTTGCCACGGATGGCTCGGTAGCAACCGCGCATCAGCAGAGTGAAGTACGAGCCAATGTGGCCGCTGGTGCGTTCGAAGAGGTAGTCGGCCAGGTCGATGAGCATGCCGGGGCGGTGCTCGGCCAGCACGAGTTGGCGCTCGGATGCCTTGAGCAGGCTCCGCCAGTGCTGGCGCCCCTGGTCGGAGGTGAGGTGGAACGGGTCCACGCCGAGCCGCGTCCAGCGCCGTGCGGTCTGTGCGAGGACCGTGTTCTTCCCGGTCAGCCCGTCGGCGAAGAAGCGGCGTTCGGCGAGTCCGACGCCGACATAGACGAAGGTGACGGGAAGCTCGTTGGCGAGCCACTTCAGATGGTTGCTCACCGCGAGCCCTTCCTTGCGGTCGAGGTCGATGAAGTGGATGTCGTCGATGATCCCCAGACGGGTGTCGCAGCTGAGCACGCAGTCCAGAGCATGGCTGGCCAGGGCCGCGGCGCTGCCCCGGTCGGTGGCGGGATGCCCGTAGAACTCGCAGATCATCCGGTTCAGCGTGCGCAGGGTGGTGTTCGAGGTCAGCCCGACCCGGAAGACCGGGACGCGCTCGTTGCCCTCGGCCGTGACCGCTCCGAGTCGGCGGCGCTGCTGGCGGTCGTAGGTGCGGCCGTAGAGGTTGGCGATGGTGGTCTTGCCCAGGCCGGGCAGGGCGTCGATGACTGCCGCCGAGCGGATGCGGTCGCCGTCCTGCCGGTTGCTGGCCACGATCTGGTCCAGTTCCTCGTGGAGGGAGGCCAGCTGAGGGGTCTGGATGATGCCGAAGTTCGCGTGCCAGTCGTGACGCCGGTCGTTGTAGTCCTCCCGGGCGTCCTCACCGAGCGCGTTCAGCTGCGCTCGGGTGAGCATCTCGGGACGCTGCCGCGGCGGAGTGTTGACGTACTGGTTCCAGCCCTCCTTGCGGGACAGGCTGAACAGTCCCGGTGCGCTCATTCCAGTACCTCGAAGGCGTCCGCGTAGAAGTCGTCCCCGTCCGGGGCCTCGAAGATCTCGTCCTCCTCATCCAGGTCGCTGGTGACGGACGGATCGGGAACCAGGTGCAGGCGGGCCGTGCTCACCGGTGTGTGGGGCTCTTCCTCTGGTAGCCGGGGCAGCGGGACCGCGGCGCGTTCGGCGGACAACCGCAGGGCCATGCGGCGTTCGCGCCGGTCGGTGACCATGCCCTGGTCCCAGCGGGCGAGGAGCTCGGCCAGAGCCTCGGAGGCGTCGAGATGCCGCCCGCTCCGGAGCGACAGGCGCCGGGCGTGAGCCGCCGCCTCAGCGGAGAACGCCGTATTCAGCGCGGGGGCGTGTTCCCATTCCAGCCGGTGCCAGGAGTCGTCGGCCGGATCCTGGAAGTAGACGAACCGCACGTCATCGGGGTGGACACGGATCGGCCAGCGGTCGGCGAGCAGCCCGCCGTACGGGCTCTTCTCGTTGCGGTAGCCGTCCAGGGCCGGGCCGTTGTAACGCAGCCCGTCGACCTCGACGCCGTAGTGCTGGATCGTGCGCGGCTTGACCTGCAGGAAGTCGAAGACGAGGTCGGGCGACGGCAGAATGCGCAGCCGTCCCGCCCGCGCCAGACCCGCCTGCAGCATCTCCAGAGGCGACAGCTTCACCCCCGGCCACTGTGGGATGACCAGCCCATCGTGCTGGGAACAGTGATAGACCCCAGTGATCCACTCGCGGATCACGTCCTCCAGCTCGTGGATGTAGAAGAACGCTTGGTCCTCCACCTTCTCCCCACGGCTGTGCAGGTCCGGGCCCTTGTAGGCGGGAAGGTGCTGGATCAGTCCCTCGCGCAGAGTACGGAAGAAGCGCTCGACGGTCGGCTTGTCGGTGGGCTTCTTCGGCTGGGCCGGCTGGATCGACATCCCCAGTCTGGTGCAGACACTGATCACGTGGGCCGACATGAAGGCCCGGCCATGGTCGATGACCAACGTCTCCGGCGGACAGAGCCCCCGGCCAGGAACCAGAGCCTCCTCGCTGAACACCACATGCTCAGGCACTCCGTGATAGGGCCCGGCAGCCTGGCCACCGCTGTCGTCCTCCGGCGGAGCGATCGCCTCGAACAGCACCCCTGCGACATCCACCGCTTTCGTGGACACCGCTGTCACACGCAGACCGACAATGCAGCGGCTGAACAAGTCCTGAGCAACGGTCAGTTGAGCCCTCACCCAGCGGCAGGTCACCGTTTCCATCGCGAAGACGTCCAGATCCTGCGTGTCCAGCACTACGTACTCACCGGGTCTGGTGGCCCGCAGCCGCCCATAGACCCCCTTGGGGCGGTCAGCGATCGAGCGCCTCGTCTTCGCGCTGCCCGACAGGGCGTTCGTGCCTTTGCTCAACTCCTCAAGCCGCCGATAAGCCGTTGCCGTCGAAGGCAACGGCACCACTCCCGTGCCGTACGACTCCTCCAACCAAGCCTCGACCCGCTTCAGCACCGCCGACCGTGTCGGCGTCGACGCTGTGACGTACTCCGCGAGCACGACGCTGACAGCCTCGTCCCAACGCGGATCGACGCGAGAGCCTCGCCTCTTGAGCAAGCGGGTGTCGACCAACGCGGCCTCGCCGCCCGCCTGATAGGCAGCGGCCCACCGTTCCACCGTCCGCGCCGACACCTTCAGCTCGACGGCCTTGGCTCCGATCCGCTGCGTCAACGACCATGCCTCGGAGAACTCTTCGCGCGGTTCACCGGGCCGGGCGCCTTCAGCAAAGCCGGAACGGTAGCCGGTCAGAACCTCACGGATGTGCCCGGCCCGCTCGCTGACCTGCTCCTGCTGCTGCCGCGACAACGACGCCAGCACGAGGCCGGCACTGTCATCCGCTTTGGGCAGTAGCCCGGTGCCCACCGGCTTCGCGCCTGCCGCCAGACGTCCCACCGAGACGGTGGAGAACTCGCCGGTCCGCGTGCTGCGGATCGTCACACCCAGGTGATCGAACTCGACCACTTCGACGACATCGCCGCAGAAGACCAGCCGAGAGCCGGGAAACACCGCAACGGCGGAACTCCTCATCCCTCCAAAGCCTCCCCACTCGCGAGGCGAACCGGCGTCTGCGCACTCAACGGACGCGAAAGATCCGCCGACAGGGCACCCGACCACACCAGATGCAAAAGCGCCGGACGGACGAGATCCGCAGGATGCCGGGCCGCTAAGGCTCTCTCGATCCCGCCGACATCCGCCTGCACTCGGGCGGCTTCCAGCACCTCCACAGACAGATGCACTGCCACACGCTCAGGTCGCCGGTAGCCGGCCAGGAACCGGACATTCTCCACGAGGGCAGGGCTGGCACCAGTCCACACTTCGAAGGCCCAGCCCCGCAGCAAACACAGCTTCCGCATCCAGTCGAACTGGGCCACTACCTCCGGTACGTCCACACGGTACGGAGCCTTCACGTCCACCACCGTGACCAGCCCGTCCGCATGCGTCAACAGCAGATCCGGCACGTGCCGACGGGTGCGGACTCCGTCGTCCCCCCACACCTGGAACGGCTGAGCGGCAATCCCGACCACATCCCGGGCAAAATCCGCCAGCAAGATCCGGGCGAGCTCCAAACGGCTCTCGTAGGCCACCAGACGATCGCCCGTGACCGCGTGGTACCAGCCCGAGTAGTGCCGACGCCCCTTGTACCAGCGGAACTCCCGCACTGGCAGCCCGGCCGCTACCTCTGCACTCACCAGCAGATCCCACGAGGTCTCCGCGAAGACCCCGTCCGCCTGGCGGTAGCGGACCTTTACAGCTCTGGCCTCAGTCGTTGGCTCTCGACCCGAGACGTACGACACTGCCACCCCCGATATACGTAACCGAAGGGACACAGAAGGTGATCCCGGCCGAAGCTGCCCGTGGACCGCGCCGTCCCATGCGCCAGGGGAGGGCAAGAATGCTGTGAGTGGCCGAGAATCACTCTACGGAGCGATTCTCAGCGATCTGTCGCAGACGACAGGTTGACGACAGATCGCTGAGAATCCGACAGATCTAAAGCGGCCCTACAGACCTTTCAGGCCGGCCGTACCACGCTGTGGATGGCCGACTCGCCGTCGTAGTAGATCGACTCCTCGCGCACGTACGTGCCGGGCTTCGGGGCGTGGATCATCATGCCGTTGCCGATGTAGATCCCGACGTGGGTGAGGTCGTCGTAGAAGAAGACCAGGTCACCGGGCTGGGCCTGGGAGAGCGGGACCGTCGTGCCGGCGTTCACCTGGTCGTAGGTGGTGCGCGGCAGGGTGACGCCCGCGGCCTTCCAGGCGGCCTGGGTGAGGCCGGAGCAGTCGTAGGAGCCGGGGCCTACGGCGCCCCACACGTACGGCTTGCCGATCTGCGCGCGGGCGAAGGCGAGCGCCTTGTCGGCCTTGGTGGCGTACGAGGAGTCGGCCGGGACCGTCGGGGAGGACGAGCCGGAGGCCGCCGAACCCGACGACGGGGATCCGCTGTCCTGCTGCCGAGCGGCCTCCTCCTGCGCCTGCCGCTGCGCGGCCTGCTGCCGGGCCAGCTCGTCGGCCTTGCGGGCGGCCTCCTCCCGCTTCTCCTTCTCGATCGCCGCGAGCCGGGCCTTTTCCTCGGCGGTCAGCTTCGACATCAGCTCGCGCGCGTCGGCGAGCTTGCGCTGGACGGTCGCCTTGGCGGTCTTCAGATCGCCCTGCGACTCGGTGAGCGTCTCCAGGCTCTCGGTGGCCTCCTGGCGCTTCTTCATCGTCTCGGACTGCTGCGCGATGTAGTCGTCGACCGCGACCTTCTGGCGTCCCGTCATCCGGTCCATCAGCTGGGTCTGGTCGAAGTAGTCCTGCGGGGTGTCCGCGAGCAGGAACGTCGCCGTGTCCGGGGCGGCGGCACCGGTGCGGTACTGGGCGGAGGCGAAGGACCCCAGCTCCTCGCGCGCCTCGTTGAGCTTCTGGGTGCGCTGCGCGACGTCGTCGATGAGGGCATCGGCGCGCTTGCGCTGCTTCGCCGTCTTCTCCTTGGCCGCGTTGTACTTCTCGGTCGCCGACCCCGCCTGGCGGTAGAGATCGTCGACCTTCTTCTCGACTTCTTCGAGGCTGGGCTTGTCGTCGGCCTCGGGGGCGGCGTTGGCCGACTGGGACAGCAGGGTCACGGAGGTCAGGGCCGCCGTTGCGAGGGCGGGGGTCCGTATGCCTGCCACGCGCGTACCCGTAGGACGCGACTTGCGGTGCGACGCCAAGGGAGGCGACTCCTTCCATGTTCCGCCTACCGGGTTAGCTGTCGGGTTCGGGCGGGTGGTTCGGAAGGTTTGCCCTACGGCCTTCTCCGCACAGGGAGTCGGGCCGATTCACCCCAGGTTCACGGTTGGGTCCCCGGCTCCGGCTGCCGCTGCGGCACACCGGACTCGGCGGAGGCCGCGCGGCCCGGCGACGTTCGCCGGTGGGGGTCATGCGGCCTGGTCGCACGGTAGCCAACTCGTGTGGCCCCTGTGAAGGTTGATGGGTGATATGCCCGATACATTTTCGTGACCTCGGTCATGAACGTCGCCGAGAGTGAAGGATCGGGGGAGTTTGGTTACGTTTCATCCATGATTGCGGGGGGTGTAGCAGGCCGTGATCATGCGGTAATGGAGGGCGACAATGCGCCGCCGGCCGGTCGGCGGGGCCCGGGCGCCCGGCGATGTTCTCAGGGCGGCGGCGGGCTGTCAGTGGGGCGCCCTAGACTCGGAGAGCGATGAGCAGCCTCTTTGACGACAGCTTCCTGGCGAACCTCCAGGCCCAGCGGGGCCCCGCGGACGAGCCCCCGCCGCCGCCCGAGGACGATCACGTACCGGAGCCGATTCCGGACGATCTGTTCGGCGGGAAGTTCGACGCGCCCCCGGACCGGGACGCCTACTACCGGGACGGCGCGCCCCGCCCGGTCGTGGACACCGCCGCGCTCCTGGAGGGGCTGAACGACAACCAGCGCGCCGCCGTGGTCCACTCCGGCTCCCCGCTGCTCATCGTGGCCGGAGCGGGCTCCGGCAAGACCCGCGTGCTCACGCACCGCATCGCCCACCTGCTCGCCGAGCGCGGCGTGCATCCGGGCCAGATCCTCGCGATCACCTTCACCAACAAGGCCGCCGGCGAGATGAAGGAGCGCGTCGAGCAGCTCGTCGGCCCGCGCGCGAACGCCATGTGGGTCATGACGTTCCACAGCGCGTGCGTGCGCATCCTCCGCCGCGAGAGCAAGAAGCTCGGCTTCACGTCGAGCTTCTCGATCTACGACGCCGCCGACTCCAAGCGCCTGATGGCCCTGGTCTGCCGCGACCTGGACCTCGACCCCAAGCGCTTCCCGCCGAAGTCCTTCAGCGCCAAGATCAGCAACCTGAAGAACGAGCTGATCGACGAGGAGGACTTCGCCGCCCAGGCCACCGACGGCTTCGAGAAGACCCTCGCCCAGGCCTACGCCATGTACCAGTCGCGGCTGCGCGAGGCGAACGCCCTCGACTTCGACGACCTGATCATGACGACGGTCAATCTCCTGCGCGCCTTCCCGGACGTCGCCGAGCACTACCGCCGCCGCTTCCGGCACGTGCTGGTCGACGAGTACCAGGACACCAACCACGCCCAGTACGCCCTGGTCCGGGAGCTCGTCGGCACCTGCGAGCACCCCGTCGACGTACCGCCCGAGGCCGAGGTCCCGCCCGCCGAGCTGTGCGTCGTGGGCGATGCCGACCAGTCGATCTACGCCTTCCGCGGCGCTACGATCCGCAACATCCTCCAGTTCGAGGAGGACTACCCGGACGCCATGACGATCCTGTTGGAGCAGAACTACCGCTCCACGCAGACGATCCTCAGCGCCGCCAACGCGGTCATCGAGCGCAACGAGTCCCGCCGCCCCAAGAACCTGTGGACCAACGCCGGCTCCGGCGCCCGGATCACCGGCTACGTCGCCGACACCGAGCACGACGAGGCGCAGTTCGTCGCCGACGAGATAGACCGCCTCACGGACGCGGGTGAGGCCAAGGCCGGCGACGTCGCCGTCTTCTACCGCACCAACGCCCAGTCCCGTGTCTTCGAAGAGGTCTTCATCCGGGTCGGCCTGCCCTACAAGGTTGTCGGCGGCGTCCGCTTCTACGAGCGCAAGGAGGTCCGGGACGTCCTGGCCTACCTGCGCGTGCTCGCCAACCCGGAGGACTCGGTGCCGCTGCGCCGGATCCTCAACGTGCCCAAGCGGGGCATCGGCGACCGGGCCGAGGCGATGATCGACGCCCTGTCCCAGCGGGAGAAGATCAGCTTCCCGCAGGCGCTCAAGCGCGTCGACGAGGCGTACGGCATGGCCGCGCGCTCCACCAACGCCGTCAAGCGGTTCAACACGCTGATGGAGGACCTCCGCACCGTCGTGGAGTCCGGCGCCGGGCCGGCCACGGTACTGGAAGCCGTGCTGGAGCGCACCGGATACCTCGCCGAGCTGCAGGCCTCCACCGACCCGCAGGACGAGACCCGGATCGAGAACCTCCAGGAACTGGCCGCCGTCGCCATGGAGTTCGAGCAGGAGCGCGGCGAGGACGAGCAGACCACCCTGTCGGACTTCCTGGAGCAGGTCGCGCTGGTCGCCGACTCCGACCAGATCCCCGACGAGGAGGACGGCGACGGCGTCATCACCCTGATGACCCTGCACACCGCCAAGGGCCTGGAGTTCCCGGTCGTCTTCCTGACCGGTATGGAGGACGGCGTCTTCCCGCACATGCGCGCCCTCGGGCAGACCAAGGAGCTGGAGGAGGAGCGGCGCCTGGCCTATGTCGGCATCACCCGCGCGCGGGAGCGGCTGTACCTGACGCGGTCCACCCTGCGCAGCGCCTGGGGCCAGCCGTCGTACAACCCGCCCTCCCGGTTCCTGGAGGAGATCCCGCCGGCCCACGTGGAGTGGAAGCGGACGGGTGCGACCGCGCCCGCGTCCTCCGGGCCGGTCTCGGCGGTGGCGGCCTCGCTGTCCTCGTCCCGCTCGCGCTCTTCGGCGTCGGGCGCCTCCGGTTTCGCCACCCGGCGCACCTCGGAGAAGCCCGTGGTGTCCCTGGCGGTCGGTGACCGTGTCACGCACGACCAGTTCGGGCTCGGGACCGTCGTCGCGGTCAAGGGCACGGGCGGCAACGCCGAGGCCACGATCGACTTCGGGGACACCAAACCGAAGCGGCTGCTGCTGCGGTACGCGCCGGTGGAGAAGCTGTAGCCCCGTGAGGTGAGCCCCGTCGGCCGGACCGGCGGGGCAGGCGAGACGTTACGCCGGGTCGATGCCGTGGCTGCGCAGCCACGGGAGCGGGTCGATCGCCGAACCGCCGGCCGGGCGCACCTCGAAGTGCAGGTGAGGCCCGGTGGAGTTGCCGGAGTTGCCCGAGCGGGCGATCGGATCGCCCGCCTTCACGGTCGTACCCGAGGGGACCGTGTAGGTGGAGAGGTGGCAGTACCACGTCTCCGTACCGTCCTTGGCGGTCACGATCATCATGTTGCCGTACGCGCTGTTCCACTGGGTGCGCACGGTGCCGTCCGTCGCGGCCATCACGGTCGTGCCGTACGAGACGGGGAAGTCGATGCCGGTGTGCAGGGACATCCAGTTGATGCCGGACTGGCCGTAGTAGGCGCTGAGTCCGTGCCGCGCGACCGGCAGGGCGAACTTGGGGCGCAGCCGCTCCTTGCGGGCCGCTTCCTCCGCCGCGCGCTTCTTCTCGGCCGCCTGCTGGGCCTTGAGGTCGATGCGCTCCTGCGTACGGCTGGCCCGGTCGGCGAAGTCGTCGGCGCCGGCGGAGAGGCTCTGCAGCTGGGTGTCCAGCTTGTTGTTGGCGGCGGCCGGCTTGACCGGCTGCGCGTCCGCCGCGGTCGTCTGCGCCTCCGCGGCACTGTCGTCGGCGAAGGTGCCGACGGAGGCGGCGGCGATCCCGGCGACACCCATCACGCAGGCCGAGGGCACCGCGATGGTCATGAGCGCCGAGCGCTTGGGCGGTGTGCGGCGGCGGGAACGGGAAGCGGCGCGCGAGGCCGCACGCCCCTTCGGGGCGGGGGCGACGTCCTCCTGGCCGTCCAGGAGCGGGGTGACGACGGGCAGTTCACCGGTGGCGGCCGGTTCATCGCCGTCCACGGCGGCGTCATGGAAGCCGGCTTCGGCGGATTCGTCGTAGGCGACCTGCTCGAACGTCGCAGTCTCGTGCTGGTCGAAGGTTTCGGCGGGGTGCTCGTACGCGTCCGGGTCCGGTGCGGCGGTGCCGTCGGAGTTCCACTGCGTGGCGTCGTAGGCGCCCGTGTCGAAAGTCTGGGTGCCCCACTCCCACTGCTGGGTGAGGTCGGCCGGGTTGCCGGACTGGTCCGGCTGGAGCCAGGCGCCGGACTCCCACTGCCCGGTGGCGTCGGGGGAGGGGGCCTGGGACGGGATCGCCGACATCGGCTGCTGCTCGGACGTCCAGGCGGACGTGTCGTAGACACCGGTGTCGTAGGCGGCGTGGTGCTGGGCCGCGTAGGCGTCGTAGTGCACGTTCTCGTGCGTACCGGTGGGCCAGTGGCCGGTGTCGTAGCTGCCCGTGTCCTGGCCGCTGCCCGGCATGTCGCCGAAGAGGGGGTCGGTCGCGAAGCTCGCGGTGGCGTGCCCGGTGGCGTCGAAACCGGCGCCGTTGGTGCCGGCGGGGTCAAATCCGGTGGCGGCGTAGTCGCCGTACGTGGTGAAGTCGCCGTACTGGGCTTCCTGGGTGCCGTACGACGCATAGGACGCGGAGGCGGCGTCGGAAGCCGGAGCCGGGGTCATGGTCCCCGACGGGTGACGGTCGTTCACCAACTTCTCTTTCGCCTCGACAACAGGGGCTGCCAGAGCAGTGCGGCGACTGTACCCGGCGGTACGCGGGCACGACAATCTTCGGCAGGTTTCGCGCCCGCAGGAAACGGGCATTCGGCCGTGTTTTGGCGGACGACGGGCACGGGTTTGGCCCTGTGTTCGAAGTTTGTTCGAGGTTGATCGGTGCTTCGGCGCTGAGTGATCGCTGTATGACGATTCTCAGGCGACCGTCAGACCGCCGCTGTGTTCGGCGGCCGGTTCACCCGCGTGTGCCGTGTCCAGAACCTGTCGTATGCCGTTGGCGACGGCGGGGTGCACGGGCAGAGCGAGATGGCCGATGCCGGTCACGCGCACGTTCTGCGCCGTCAGATCCGGATGGTCGATGCAGGCCGTCTCCAGCGGGTCCATCACGTGGTCCAGGTCGCTCCAGAAGCTGACGAAGTGCGTACGGCAGTCAGGGGCGGGCAGAGCGAGCTCCTCGAGCACCGGTGAGCCGGGGCGCATCTGGCGCACGATGGGGTGCGCGTCGGCGAAGGGCGCCACTCGGGTTCCCGAGTGCGGCGTGCCGAGCGTGACCAGGGTCCGTACGCGCGTGTCGCCGCCGAGCCGCTGCACGTAATAGCGCGCTATCAGTCCGCCGAGGCTGTGCCCGACGACGTCGACCCGGTCGGCCCCCGTGCGCTCGCAGATCTCCTCGATGTGCCGGCCGAGCAGTTCGGCGGCGGCCCGTATGTCACAGGTCAGCGGCGAGTAGTTGAGCGACTCGATCTGCTGCCTGCCGTGCTGGGCGAGGCTGCGGCGCAGCAGGACGAAGACCGAGCGGTTGTCGATGAATCCGTGCAGCAGCAGGACCGGCGGCTTGGCCTCCGTGGGCAGTTGGGCGGCGCCGTCCACCGGAAGTGCCGGGACGGAGGCGCGGCGCTCCTGGGTGATGCCGGACGGATAGAGGAGGAGATGCCCGGCCAGGATCGCGATCTCCAGAGCGGTGGCCTTCAGGAGAGCCAGGGAGAGTCCCGCCAGTCTGCCCGGCAGCAGGCGCTCGCAGAACGGAAGAAAGGGCAGAGCCGCCCTGGTGACCTTCATGGCCGACCTCCTGTCGGCACGCGGGAGGACGCCTCCGCCCCCCGGGTGCCCTCGTGGAAAGCAGCTGCGAAGACGGCCGGCCATGACCGCGAGAGCGGCGTGAGCCGCGTGAGCTGCGGGGACAGAGCACGGCGTGTGGCGTGTGTGACGCCGGTGGTGCGACGGAGGTCCCCGATCGGTGGGGTGACGAGGCTCCCCGCTGGTGCGCCGTGTCTGCCCTGCGTGCTTGCGTGCGGTGCTTGCCCTGCGTTCTTTCGCCGAAGTGCCGTGCTGCCGCGGTCCGTGGCGGACGGTGCGGTCGTACGGCTGCCTCGGTGCGGCTCCCCTTGCGCTTGTCCCATCGTGTGATTTCCCCCTCGGTATCCACCGCGAAACTGCCGGTTGCGGGATGCTGGAGATAACGTTCGTTCACTTGCCCGGAGGGTTCGGGGCGGGGTGTCCGTGCGGTGCGGCGTGTACGGCTTGCCCGATGTGTGCGGTACTTGTCGGTACGGATGGATGTAGTCGCTTCATGGAGGCAGTGATGGGTGTGGCAGCCGGTCCGATCCGCGTGGTGGTGGCCAAGCCGGGGCTCGACGGCCACGATCGCGGGGCCAAGGTGATCGCGCGTGCCCTGCGCGACGCCGGTATGGAAGTCATCTACACCGGGCTTCACCAGACCCCCGAGCAGATCGTCGACACGGCGCTCCAGGAGGACGCCGACGCGATCGGCCTGTCCATCCTCTCCGGAGCGCACAACACGCTCTTCGCGGCCGTGATCGACCTGCTGAAGGAGCGCGATGCGGAGGACATCCTCGTCTTCGGCGGCGGGATCATCCCCGAGGCGGACATCCCCCTGCTGAAGGAGAAGGGCGTCGCGGAGATCTTCACGCCGGGCGCGACCACGGCCTCGATCGTGGACTGGGTCCGGACGAACGCCCGCCAGCCCGCGGAGGCGTAGCCCTCCGGCGGACCGCCCCGGGTGCATTGGCCCGGCCGGAGCCGGTGCGCCCCCGGTGCGGCGGGGCTGCTTCGCCACGCCGCCGCTCGCGACTGCCTCCGGTGGCCGCCCCGGTCGTCGGCACATCCGTCGGCCGCCGCTCGCCGCAGGGCGTCCGTCCCCGCAGGCGCGGGCCCGGGTCAGGCCGCTCCCAGCTCCTCGGCCATCGCCGCACGCAGACGCAGGGTCGTCACCAGGCGCTGGAAGGACTCCGCCCAGTAGCCCCCGGCTCCCGGCGACGCGTTCTCCGGTTCGTCGGGTACGGCCAGCAGCGCGTCGAGCCGGGAGGCCTCGGACGGGTCGAGGCAGCGCTCCGCCAGGCCCATGACCCCGCTGAAACTCCATGGATAGCTCCCTGCGTCCCGAGCGATGTTCAGCGCGTCCACCACGGCCCGCCCCAGCGGCGCCGCCCACGGCACCGCGCACACCCCGAGCAGTTGGAAGGCCTCGGACAGGCCGTGCGCGGCGATGAAGCCGGCCACCCACTCGGCCCGTTCGGCGGCGCCCAGCGTGCCGAGCAGCTTGGCGCGTTCGGACAGGGACACCGCGCCCGGACCACCCGCCTCCGGTGCCGACGGATCGCCGAGCAGCGCGCGTGACCACGCGGCGTCCCGCTGGCGCACCGCCGCCCGGCACCACGCCGCGTGCAGCTCGCCCTGCCAGCCGTCCGCCACCGGCAGCGCCACGATCTCCCAGGGCGGGCGCCCACCGAGCCGCCGCGACCACGTGCCGAGCGGTGCCGCCTCCACCAGCTGACCGAGCCACCAGGACCGTTCGCCGCGCCCCGCGGGGGCCTTCGCCACGACGCCGTCGCGTTCCATGCCCGGATCGCACTCGTGCGGCGCCTCGACGGCGATCGTCGGAGCGGTCCGCGGGGTCCCCCCGGGTATGTCGTCCCGGGCCCCGGTCCCTCGCGGCGGGGCGGAGCGCATGTGGTCGATGGCGACGCACGCCTCCGCCCTGGCCGCCATCCGCGCGGCGAGGGCCGAACCGGGCAGGGCCGACAGCAGTTCCGCGGCCGTCGCCCGGACATTGCGGCTGCGATCGGCCAGGGCCTGTTCCAGGAACGGCTCGTCGTCCGGGCCGAGGCCCTCGCGCAGCGAGTCGAGGAACATCAGCCGGTCCTCGGCCCGTTCCGTCCCCCACGTCGTCGCGAGCAGGTCGCGTGCTGCGGCCGGGGTGCGAGAACGCAGCGCGGACAGCAGGGCGACACGTTCGGCGAACAGGCCCTCCTGCCACAACTGCCGGACGCCGCCTTCGTCCTGGAGGTGCGGCAGGGCCGCTCCGCCACCCGGGGCCGCGCGCAGCGCGAACCGCCAGTCGGGGTTCAGCCGGGCCAGCCACAGGGCTCGCGGCCCCGCGAACTCCAGCGCCGCCGGACGCAGGTCGGTACGCCCCCGGGCCGCGTCCAGCAACGCCGGAAGCACCTGCGGAGGCGGTGCGAAACCACGGGCGTTCGCCACCGCGAGCCACTGCGGCAGCAGCTCCGTCAGATCCGGCGCGGCCCCCCGCCGGCCGCCGCCGGACGGGCCGGGGCGGTCGGCCAGCAGCATGGCGAGCCTGCGGGCGGCCGCCGGCGGCAGCTCCGGACGAGCATCCTCCGGAGCTGCCTGAAGACGCTCGGCCGCGGGCGCCGGGCGCAGACCGGCCCGTCGTCGTACGGTCTCCACGGCCGCCGCGTCCAGCAGGGCCAGGGGTGCTTCCGGGCCCGGCGCGGTGCCCGGCGGGGTGCGCCGGTCGGTGCCCAGCAGCGCGGTGGTGACGAGCCCCTCCCAGACGTCCGCGCCGGGCGCGTCCACAGGAGCGGAGGTCCTGGTCATGAGGTTCCTTTCCGCGGGGCGCCCGGTAGTTGAAGGCTCGCCCTTACCGGTTGTCCCGTGATGCCTGAAAAATGCGTGGACCCAGTGGACCCATGGGAAGGGTGGGGCCGGCCGACGTGCCGTGGGCGGGGCCGCTGCCGCCGGTTCAGCACAGCACGACCGCGTCGCCCGGGCCCTCGGGCCAGGCCGTCAGCGGCGTGAAGCCCTGGTGGCCGCACTCGCCGAAGACTCTGACCGGAGCCCCGCCCGACAGGGCGACGAGCCGCCACAGGCCCGGCCGGGAGCGCGCGGCGGGAGTGAGCGGCAACGCCGCGTCCTCGTCGGCGTCCGTCAGTTGCCAGGAGTCGCCGTCCGGCGTGGGAACGACCCGGTCCAGCGTCACCGGGACGGACTCCAGCCACGGGTCCTCGCGCAGGGCGTCGCCGTAGCGGGCCGCCGCCCGGGCCGTGGTCGTCCCCGGCGGACGTGTCACCGTGGGTGCGGGTGGAGTGAACTGCTCGCACAGGGCCACCCGCGGTTGCCCGGCGCCCGGGTACGCGGACACCTCGGCCTCCAGACTCAGGCCCACCGGCAGCGCCAGATCGGGGGCGCGGCCGGCCGCGCCGTAGGAGAGGAGCAGCACGGTGCGGTGCGAGTCGGCGCCGTGCAGCCAGATCCGGCGGGTCGTCAGGCGCGGGTCCGTCGTGTCGTACTGGGCGAGGACCAGCCAGCGGTCGCGCAGCGGCGGGCCGTCCGCGGAGGCCGGGAGGCCCATACGGGAGCGGACCGTGGCGGCGAGGCCGGCCGGGAGCCGCTCGCGGCGCAGCCAGCCCCGCCCCAGGAGATGCAGCAGCGCGCACTCCTCCAGCAGCCGCACCGGCCAACCCGGACCGGTCGACGGAATCGCCCCCAACTCCCGCACCCGTCCCGCCAGTCCCTGCGCCTGGGCGTCGACCATCCGGGCCGCCGTCTCCTCCCAGAGGCCGTACCCCGACTGCTCCGCGGTCGCCAGACCGCCGCGCAGCAGGTCGACCAGGCGCTGCTCCAGCTCCACCGCGCCCGCCGAGACCCGCTCGGCCCGGCGCTCCGCGCGCCGTCGCGCCGCCTCGGGATCAGCGGACCCGTACGGGGCACCGGAACCGGCACCGGCCTTCTTCGCCTCCGCGCGCTCGCGCCGCCCCGCGGTCCACTGCGCGGCCCATTCCGGGGCCTGCCCCGGCGGCACCGCCGCGTCGTCGGCGGCCCAGAGCAGCAGCAGCCCCAGCGCGTGCTTGCACGGAAACTTGCGGCTCGGACAACTGCACGAGTACGCGGGACCCGCGGCGTCCGCGATGTCCACGACCGTTTGATACGGCTTGCTCCCGCTGCCCTTGCACAGCCCCCACACCGTCCCCTCGTCGGAACTCCCCGCCTCGGACCACGGCCCCGCCGCGCCGAGTTTGCTTCCCGCTTTGCGTGATGCGGCGTCAGGCGCCAGTGCCAGCACCTGGTCCGCGGTCCAGCGCACCCCCTGCTGAGTCATGCCACCGAAGGTAGATCCCACCACTGACAATCGGGTCCGCCAGCGGCTTGGGCAGGGCGTTTCCGCAGGTCGGAACGCATTGTCAGTGGTGTGGTGCAACGTTGGCGACAGATCCGAACCGGCCGAGCTGGAGGGGGACTTTGCCATGACCGTGTCCGTGGAGCCGACGTCCGTCGAAGCGGGGGAGACGACACCGACCCAGGCGTTGCGACCGCACGCCGAGGACGCCTTCG
Organism: Streptomyces qaidamensis; assembly: GCF_001611795.1. NCBI lineage: Bacteria > Bacillati > Actinomycetota > Actinomycetes > Kitasatosporales > Streptomycetaceae > Streptomyces > Streptomyces qaidamensis. The sequence goes on from NZ_CP015098.1 coordinate 5,567,468, forward strand.
CCCATGAACTCGCCGCGCTGGCCGCCCAGGACGACCGGCCGCGCCCGGCCCGCTGGAAGCTGTCGCCCTGGGCCGTCGCGACGTACCTGCTCGGCGGCACCCTGCCGGACGGCACGGTGATCAGTCCCAAGTACGTCGGCCCGCGCCGCCTCGTCGAGGTCGCGGTCACCACGCTCGCCACCGACCGCGCCCTGCTCCTGCTCGGCGTCCCGGGCACGGCGAAGACCTGGGTGTCCGAGCACCTGGCCGCAGCCGTCAGCGGCGACTCCACGCTGCTGGTGCAGGGCACCGCCGGCACCCCGGAGGAGGCCATCCGCTACGGCTGGAACTACGCGCAGCTGCTCGCCCACGGCCCGAGCCGCGACGCCCTCGTGCCCAGCCCCGTCATGCGGGCCATGGCCGACGGCATGACGGCCCGCATCGAGGAACTGACGCGTATCCCGGCCGACGTGCAGGACACGCTGATCACGATCCTGTCGGAGAAGACGCTGCCGATACCGGAACTGGGCCAGGAGGTGCAGGCGGTCCGCGGATTCAACCTGATCGCCACGGCCAACGACCGCGACCGCGGCGTCAACGACCTGTCCAGCGCCCTGCGCCGCCGCTTCAACACGGTCGTGCTGCCGCTGCCGGAGAGCCCCGAGGCCGAGGTCGACATCGTCGCGCGGCGCGTCGACCAGATCGGCCGCTCCCTCGACCTGCCGGCCGCCCCCGACGGGCTCGACGAGATCCGCCGGGTCGTCACGGTCTTCCGCGAGCTGCGCGACGGGGTCACCGCCGACGGTCGGACCAAGCTCAAGTCGCCCAGCGGCACGCTGTCCACGGCCGAGGCGATCTCCGTCGTCACCAACGGGCTCGCCCTGGCGGCCCACTTCGGCGACGGCGTGCTGCGGCCGGGCGACGTAGCCGCGGGCATCCTCGGCGCGGTGGTCCGCGACCCGGCGGCGGACCGGGTCATCTGGCAGGAGTACCTGGAGACGGTGGTCCGCGAGCGTGACGGCTGGAAGGACTTCTACCGGGCCTGCCGCGAGGTGAGCGTGTGAGCGACGCGGGGCGGTGGCCCCGGGTGACGGGACGGCGGCCGCCCGCGGGATCGGGCGGGGACGTGCGGGACGGGAGGGGGATGAAGTGACCGGTGTGGAACAGACGGCGGGCCGGGCGGCCGGGGCGGGGCCGGTGCTGCTCGGGGTGCGGCATCACGGACCGGGGTCGGCGCGGGCGGTGCGGGCGGCGCTGGAGGAGGTCCGGCCGCGGGTTGTGCTGATCGAGGGGCCGCCCGAGGCCGACGCCCTGATCCCGATCGCCGCCGACGAGGAGATGCGGCCGCCGGTCGCCCTGCTCGCCCACGCCGTGGACGAGCCCGGCCGCTCGGCGTTCTGGCCGCTGGCCGGGTTCTCCCCGGAGTGGATCGCCCTCCGCTGGGCCCTGGAGCACCACGTCCCGGCCCGCTTCATCGACCTGCCGGCCACGCACACGCTGGCCTGGGGGAGACAGGAGGACGAAGCGGGAACAGAGGGCGAACGTCCGCCGCCCGCCGGGACGGCGCCGGACGGGGACACCGGTCCCGGCTCCGCCGAGCTCCGGATCGATCCGCTCGGCGTGCTCGCCGACGCCGCCGGCTACGACGACCCGGAGCGGTGGTGGGAGGACGTCGTGGAGCACCGGGGCGCGGGGGAGGGCGACGCGCTCGCGCCGTTCACCGCGCTGGAGGAGGCCATGGGTGCGCTGCGGGAGACCTACGGCAGCGGGGGCCACGACCGGGACCTGGTGCGGGAGGCGTACATGCGGCTTCAGGTGCGCGCCGCACAGCGGGAGTTCGAGCACGGCGTGGCGGTGGTCTGCGGGGCCTGGCACGTGCCCGCACTGCGGCAGAAGACCACCGTCGCCGCCGACAAGGCGCTGTTGAAGGGGCTGCCCAAGGTCAAGACGGACATGACCTGGGTGCCGTGGACCCACCGCCGGCTCGCCCGGACCAGCGGGTACGGAGCCGGCATCGACTCACCGGGCTGGTACGGACACCTGTTCGGCGCCCCGGACCGGCCGGTGGAGCGGTGGCTGACCAAGGTGGCGGGGCTGCTGCGCGCCGAGGACCGGATCGTCTCCTCCGCGCACGTCATCGAGGCGGTGCGGCTGGCCGAGACGCTCGCCGCGATGCGCGGCCGTCCGCTGCCCGGCCTGAGCGAGACGACCGACGCCGTGCGGGCGGTGATGTGCGAGGGTTCGGACGTACCGCTGGCACTCATCCGGGACCGACTGGTCGTGGGGGACGTGCTGGGGGAAGTGCCGCCGTCGGCACCGGCCGTGCCGTTGCAGCGGGACCTCACCCGGCTGCAACGCCGGCTGCGGCTGAAGCCGGAGGCGCTGGAGCGGGAGCTGGAGCTCGACCTGCGCAAGGAGAACGACGCCGCCCGCAGCAGGCTGCTGCACCGGCTGCGACTGCTCGGCATCGCGTGGGGCGAACCGGCCGCATCGCGGGGCAGCACCGGCACGTTCCGGGAGACATGGCGGCTGCGCTGGGAGCCCGAACTGTCCGTGCGCGTCGCCGAGGCCGGCGTGTGGGGGACGACCGTCCTGTCCGCCGCGACCGCCAAGGCCGAAGCGGACGCCGTCGGCGCGGAAGGCCTCGCCGGCGTCACCGGGCTCGCCGAGCGCTGCCTGCTGGCCGAACTGCCCGACGCGCTCCCCACGGTGATGCGGGTCCTCGCCGACCGCGCGGCCCTCGACACGGACGTCGGCCATCTCGCCCAGGCGCTCCCGGCCCTGGTCCGCTCCCTGCGCTACGGAGACGTGCGCGGCACGGACACCGGAGCTCTGGCGGAGGTCGCCGCGGGCCTGGCCGAGCGGGTCTTCGTCGGTCTCCCCCCGGCCTGCGCCGCCCTCGACGCGGACGCCGCCGAGGAGATGCGGGGCCACGTGGACGCGGTGCACGGGGCCGTGGCCCTGCTGGGCGACGCCCCCGCGGCGGGGCACGGCCGGCTGAGAGGCCGTTGGCAGTCCGTGCTGCGGGTGCTGTCCGGGCGGGACACCGTGCCGGGGGTCGTCCGGGGGCGGGCCGTCCGGCTGCTGCTCGACGACGGGCAACTGGCCCAGGACGAGGCGGCACTGCTGATGGGACTCGTCCTGTCACCGGGCACACCGCCGGCGGACGCGGCCGCGTGGGTCGAGGGCTTCGTCGGAGGCGGTTCCGGGGGCGGAATGCTCCTGGTGCACGACGAGCGGCTGCTCGGACTGGTCGACGCGTGGCTGACCGGGGTTCCGGCCGAGGCCTTCACGGACGTACTGCCCCTGCTGCGGCGGACGTTCTCGGCGTACGAGCCCGGAGTGCGCCGGACCCTCGGCGAACTGGTCCGGCGCGGAGCGGGAACCGGGTGCGGCGCGACAGCCGCCGGTACCGCGACGCCCGGCTTCGCGGCCGACTTCGACATCGAGCGTGCCGACGCGGTGCTGCCGGTCGTGCGGCTGCTGCTCGGGCTGGACGACATGGACGAGAACACCGACGACAACCTGGCGGGGGTGACGGGATGACGACCGAGGCACTGAGGGAGCGGACGACGGCACCGGAAACGGGAGCCACCGTGACGGGCGGGCCCCGGGCGGAAAGGCGGCCATCGACGACCGTGCCGGTGATCCCGCTGTGGGAACGGCCTCGTAGGGGAGGGCGGGCATGACGTCCGGGACGACGGACCCGGCGCAGGAGCGGCTGCGGCGCTGGCGGCTCGTCCTCGGGGGCGACGCGGCGGACGGCACCGGCTGCGCGCTGTCGGGGCAGGACGCGGCGATGGACGGAGCGCTCACCGCGCTCTACGGCAGGAAGGACGGCAGGTCACAGGGGGGCCGGGAGCGTGCGGCGGGGCTCGGGGCATCGGCACCGTCCGTGGCGCGCTGGCTGGGGGACATCCGGACGTACTTCCCCTCCTCCGTCGTGCAGGTCATGCAGCGCGACGCCATCGACCGGCTCGGTCTCGCCACGCTGCTGCTGGAACCGGAGATGCTGGAGGCGGTCGAGGCCGACGTGCACCTCGTCGGCACGCTGCTGTCGCTCAACAAGGCGATGCCGGAGACGACGAAGGAGACGGCCCGGGCCGTCGTGCGCAAGGTCGTCGAGGACCTGGAGAAGCGGCTCGCCACCCGCACCCGGGCCACCCTCACCGGCGCCCTCGACCGCAGCGCCCGGATCAACCGGCCCCGCCACCACGACATCGACTGGAACCGCACCATCGCGGCCAACCTCAAGCACTACCTGCCCGAGTACCGAACGATCGTGCCGGAGCGGCTCATCGGGTTCGGGCGGGCTGCCCAGTCCACCAAGAAGGAGGTCATCCTCTGTATCGACCAGTCGGGATCCATGGCGGCATCGGTTGTGTACGCATCGGTGTTCGGGGCGGTGCTCGCCTCGATGCGGACGATCTCCACGCGACTCGTCGTCTTCGACACGGCGGTCGTCGATCTCACGGACCAGCTGGACGACCCGGTCGACGTGCTGTTCGGCACGCAGCTCGGTGGTGGCACGGACATCAACCGGGCGCTCGCGTACTGCCAGTCGCAGATCACCCGGCCCGCGGAGACGGTGGTCGTGCTGATCAGCGACCTCTACGAGGGCGGCATCCGCAACGAGATGCTCAAGCGGGTGTCCGCGATGAAGGCGTCGGGCGTGCAGTTCGTGACACTGCTGGCGCTCTCGGACGAAGGGGCACCGGCGTACGACCGGGAGCACGCGGCCGCGCTCGCGGCGTTGGGGGCGCCGGCGTTCGCCTGCACGCCCGATCTGTTCCCGGAGGTGATGGCGGCGGCGATCGAGAAGCGGCCGTTGCCGATACCCGATGCGGCGTGACGGGTGCTGCGTGATCTGCCCGGCGTGATCTGCCCTGCGTGAGGGGGCAGATGGCGATTTGTCGATGGGTCGTCGTCCGGCTTGTGGCAGCAAAAGGGACATGACGGCCCATCGATTAGCAAGGGCTTGCGCAACCTCCGCACTCCCGTGCGAGGATCGGCGCCTGCTCGGCCGTGCGGAGTGCCGGCCGGGCGGTACCGCTTCCGTCGCACGGGAGGAAGCTTCCCCTCTTGAGCTGTTCAGCCGCCCTGCCCGGAGCCGCGTTGCGCACGCTGCGCACGGCGGCCGGGCGGCGTGCGCTTCAAGTGGCGCTGCTGGTGGGTGGGTTGCTGGTCGTCGGACTGCTGTGGGGGGAGCAGGCCCATGCGGAGACCGGTGTGGACGGTGTGGGGGAGCGGGCGCGGCCGGAGGGCCGGGCCGGTGAGGTCGTCAGCGGCCAGAGGTTCGTTCGGGCGGCGGGTGAGGCGGGGGGATCTGAGCGCCGGGGGCCGGTAGACGCGCAGGTGGGGGGGTCGCTGTCGCCGTCATCGTCGTCCCCGCGGAGGCAGTCGCCGGAGCGGGCGTCGCAGGTGGAGCGTCCGGAGCTGCCCGGGCCGACGTCGCACAGGGGGGTGCCGGACAGGGTTGTGCCGGATCTCCCGGCCGTTTCGGACCTCCTGGCGGTTTCAGACCTTCCGGCCGCAGCCGACTCGCCGGGGGTGTCGGGCGCACCTGTGCTGCCGTCCTCGCTGGGGGTGTCGGGCGCACCGGTGCTGCCGTCCTCGCCGGGGGTGTCGGGCGCACCTAGGTTGCCGTCCTGGCCGGAGGTGTCGGGCGCACGGGCGCTGCCGTCCTCGCTGGGGGTGTCGGGCGCACCTGTGCTGCCGTCCTCGCTGGGGGTGTCGGGCGCACGGGCGCTTCCGTCCTGGCCGGGAGTGCCGGACGCACCGGTGCTTCCCTCCTCCCCGCAGCTACCGCACGCACCGGCGCTGCCCACCTTGCCCGGGCTGCCCGAGTCACCCGTGCTGCCGGACCTGCACGACCTGCCGGACCTCTCGGACCTGCCCGACCTGCCCCCCCCCCCCGGCGACCCCGACGTCGAGCTCCCGGGAGCACCCGCTTCCCCCGCTCTACCTACCCCGCTCGCTCCCCCCGCCTTCCCCCCCCCGCTCGCTCCCCCCGTCTTCCCCACCCCCGCCACGGCCGACCGCCAGCCGGGCAGGATATCGGCGCCGGCCTCGGGAACGGTGGTGTCCGCGGACGAAGCCGCCCCCTCGCGACAGGCCGGGAGACCGACCCCCGCACACCCGAGGGCCCACGGCGTCCACGCCTCCCACCTCAGATCCGCCCACACCCTGAGCCGCGCAGATCGCCTCGGCCGCCCCAGCCGTCCGAGCCACACCGGCCACCCCGGCCGCCACGGATCGTCGCCGCAGGCGGGACGTACCCCGGCCGCCGGTCACTCGCCCGGCGGTCGTCCCGACGGCGTGCTCGGCAACCGGTCCCTGGCCGACAGCGGCTCGTCGCGGCACGGCGAGGTCCACGCCGTCACCCCGAGCCCCTGGGCGCCGCTCACGCTCGTGTCCGGTGCGGGGGCCCGCACTTCCGGGGCCGGTACCCGGTCCGGTCATCGGGACATCGCCCTCTTCCCCGGCTAGCACGGACGGCCGTCGAGGGCTCCCCGCCACAAGCCTCCGGGAGTTCCTCGCGCGACCGGCCCCGCCCGGGGTGCCCCGCGGCACCCCTCCCGCTCCCAGTGCTTCACGAGGCGTCACGCCCGGACGGCCGAAAGCCGTCGGTGGTCCGAGGCCGTAAACCTCGTGGATGGGTCGGGCGGCCCCCATTGGGGTGGGGGCCGCCCGACCAGGCGCCCCGGAGAGCCAGGCCCTGAACAGGGCCTTCGTGCTCCCTCCGGGGTGTCCGGCGGGCCTCACCGGGTCAGCCCCATCCCGGTGAGGCCCCTCACCCGCTCCTCACATCCGGCACGCCGTGCCAGAGAGCGCGGCATCATGTGACAGGTATCACCGCTCAGGTGTGACCCTCGATTTAGAGGCCCCCCGCAAGCAGCGATAACCTGCGAGACGGACATGCCGCGCGCTCGGACACCGTGTGCGCCTCCCTTGTGACAGACAGCGGACGTCACGTTGCCCTCGCGGCACGCCCACGCAGACAACGAACCGCGAGATCACTGATAGGGACGGAAGCGCGTGGACCTGTTCGAGTACCAGGCGAGGGACCTCTTCGCCAAGCACGATGTACCGGTGCTGGCCGGTGAAGTCATCGACACGCCTGAGGCGGCCCGCGCAGCCACCGAGCGCCTCGGTGGCAAGTCCGTCGTCAAGGCCCAGGTGAAGGTCGGCGGCCGTGGCAAGGCCGGCGGCGTCAAGCTCGCCGCCACCCCCGACGAGGCGGTCGAGCACGCGACCAACATCCTCGGCATGGACATCAAGGGCCACACGGTCCACAAGGTGATGATCGCCGAGACGGCCCCGGAGATCCTGGAGGAGTACTACGTCTCCTTCCTCCTGGACCGTGCCAACCGCACCTTCCTCTCCATCGCGTCCGTCGAGGGCGGCGTGGAGATCGAGGAGGTGGCGGCCACCCGTCCGGAGGCCGTTGCCAAGACGCCGATCGACGCCAACGAGGGTGTCACCGAGGCCAAGGCCCGCGAGATCGTCGCGGCCGCCAAGTTCCCGGCCGAGGTCGCCGACAAGGTCGTGAACGTCCTGGTCAAGCTGTGGGACACCTTCATCAAGGAGGACGCCCTCCTGGTCGAGGTCAACCCGCTGGCCAAGGTCGCCTCCGGTGAGGTCATCGCCCTGGACGGCAAGGTCTCCCTGGACGAGAACGCCGAGTTCCGTCAGCCGGAGCACGAGGCCCTCCAGGACAAGGCCGCGGCCAACCCGCTCGAGGCCGCCGCCAAGGAGAAGAACCTCAACTACGTCAAGCTCGACGGCGAGGTCGGCATCATCGGCAACGGCGCGGGCCTCGTCATGAGCACCCTGGACGTCGTCGCGTACGCCGGTGAGGCGCACGGCGGCGTGAAGCCGGCCAACTTCCTCGACATCGGTGGTGGCGCCTCCGCCGCCGTCATGGCGAACGGCCTGGAGATCATCCTCGGCGACCCGGACGTCAAGTCCGTCTTCGTCAACGTCTTCGGTGGCATCACCGCCTGTGACGAGGTCGCCAACGGCATCGTCCAGGCGCTGCAGCTGCTCAAGGACAAGGGCGAGGACGTCACCAAGCCCCTGGTCGTCCGTCTGGACGGCAACAACGCGGAGCTCGGGCGCAAGATCCTCTCCGACGCCAACCACCCGCTGGTTCAGCGCGTGGACACCATGGACGGAGCGGCCGACAAGGCCGCCGAGCTCGCGGCTGCGAAGTAAGGGACGAGGGACTAAACAGCCATGGCTATCTTCCTCAACAAGGACAGCAAGGTCATCGTCCAGGGCATGACCGGTGCCACGGGCATGAAGCACACCAAGCTCATGCTGGCCGACGGCACGAACATCGTCGGTGGCGTGAACCCCCGCAAGGCGGGCACGTCCGTCGACATCGACGGCAACGACATCCCGGTGTTCGGCACGGTCGCCGAGGCGATCGAGAAGACGGGCGCCAACGTGTCCGTCCTCTTCGTCCCGCCGGCCTTCGCCAAGGCCGCCGTCGTCGAGGCCATCGACGCCGAGATCCCGCTCGCGGTCGTCATCACCGAGGGCATCGCGGTCCACGACTCGGCCGCGTTCTACGCGTACGCCGTGTCCAAGGGCAACAAGACCCGCATCATCGGCCCGAACTGCCCCGGCCTCATCACGCCGGGCCAGTCCAACGCCGGCATCATCCCGGGCGACATCACCAAGCCGGGCCGCATCGGCCTGGTGTCGAAGTCCGGCACGCTGACGTACCAGATGATGTACGAGCTGCGGGACATCGGCTTCTCCTCCGCCGTCGGCATCGGTGGCGACCCGGTCATCGGGACGACCCACATCGACGCCCTCGCCGCGTTCGAGGCCGACCCCGACACCGACCTGATCGTCATGATCGGTGAGATCGGCGGCGACGCCGAGGAGCGGGCCGCGGCCTTCATCAAGGAGAACGTGAAGAAGCCGGTCGTCGGCTACGTCGCGGGCTTCACCGCGCCCGAGGGCAAGACCATGGGCCACGCCGGCGCCATCGTCTCCGGCTCCTCCGGCACCGCCGCCGCGAAGAAGGAGGCCTTGGAGGCCGCCGGCGTCAAGGTCGGCAAGACGCCGACCGAGACGGCCAAGCTGGCCCGCGCCATCCTCGCCGGCTGAGCATCGCCGCACGGCTCACAGGTGGGCCCGCTCCCTGCACGGGGGGCGGGCCCACCGCCCGTTTCCACCGCCCGTTTCCACCGCCCGTTTCCACGGCCCTCTCCCGGAGGCCGGAGGCCGGAGGTCGGCGTCACCACGGCTGGGGCAGCAGTCGGTCCGGCCCTCGCTGCTCCTCCTTGCGCAGCTTCGCCCGCAGCTCCCGCTCCGACTCCGACAGCGGCCCGGGCGCCATCCGCGGCGGTACGCCCTGGATCGTCTCCCCCTCGGGCACCGGCGGCTCGTAGTGCGTCGGGGCCGTGCGCACGGTGAGGGCCGTCGTGCCGATCAGGGCGACCGTGAAGGCGATGGCGGCCCGGGTCCAGAAGCGGGCCCGGCGTTCCCCGCTCTTCCGCACGACCGACGGTTTGGCGGCCCGAAGCCGTTCGACGGAGGCCAGTTCGACCAGCCGCCAGTGCAGTGTCTCCGGGTCCGCCAGCTCCGGCAGCCGCTCGGCGACCGCCTCACGCGCGTGCGCCAGCCGGTTCACGGCCGCGCGGGTGCTCGCCTCCGTCTCCGCCGCCGTCTCGGGCAGGCCGAGCCCGACCCCGTCGTAGAGCACCAGGGTGCGGCGGTAGGACGGCGGGAGCTTCAGCAGGGAATCCAGCAGCGCGCGGTCGAACGCGTCGGGCGGCGGCGGCTCGGGGTGCCGGTAGCGCGGCCGGAACCGGTGCCACGGGGAGAGCGCGCACTCGTACGCCATCGCGCGCACCCAGCCCGCCGGGTCGCGGTCCCGGGCCACCTCGGGCCAGCGCTGCCAGGCGATCTGGAAGGCCCGCTCCACCGATTCCCGGGCCAGTTCACGGCGGCCGGTCAGCAGATAGGTCTGCCGGACGAGGGCGGGGGCGCAGAAGGCGTAGAGCGCGTCGAAGGCCTGATCGGGGGTCAGGGCGGCGATGGCGTCGTCCGGCCGGCGCGGGGGCGTCGTCCGCGGGCGTTCGGTGAGGATGACGCGGTGCCCGTGCGGGACGGGGGTGCGGCTTCGGTCGGGGACGGTCACGGGGCCGTGGCCCCGGTCCTTCGCGGCGGGTCGTTTCCGGTCGGGGGTGGCGGTCTTGCGCCGGGCGCGCGCGGCTCTGCGCGTGAGGACCGCCCCGGGTGCCGGTTCCGGGTCGTCGGAGTCGGCGGCGCTGTTCCGATCAGGCGTCGTTCCCGCCTCGTCGCCGAGCGAGTCGAGTGAGTCGGGCGATTCGCGCGATGTGAGTGATTCGAGCAGCTTCGCGTACTTCTCCCCCTTGCGGCCGCGCGGTGTGGAGCGGCCGGTCTCCCACCCGCGCACCGTCTCGCTGGTGACGCCCACCCGGGCGGCCAGCTGAGCCCGCGTCAACGCGGCGGCCTCGCGCAGGCGTCGGCGCTCCTTGGGCGGCGGGAGCGGGATGGCAGGGCTCTGCGTCACAGGGCACGCCTCCGTCCGGAAAAGAACATAAACGTATTTTTAGCGACACAGCGAAGGTTCGCCTGTTACGCCGGTAAAGCGCGTGTCGTTGGGAGCATGGCGGTCGTGATCGAGATGACCGCTCGCCGACGTTCACCGGCGCCCCTGCTCACCCGGATGCGCGACCGTTCGCCCGGGCTGGTCGGCGGCCTCCTGGGGGGCGCGCTCGCGGCGGGCCTCGGACTGGCGTCGTTCGCCGTGCTCGTGATGCTGCTGTGGATCAGCTCGCCCTACCCGGACAGCGGCCCCGGTGGCGCCATGCACGTGGCGGCGGCGCTGTGGCTGCTGGCGCACGGCGCCGAACTGGTCCGCACCGACACGCTCTCCGGCGTCCCCGCCCCGCTCGGCCTGCCGCCCCTGTTGCTCCTCGCGCTGCCGGTGTGGCTGCTGCACCGGGCGGCCCGGGACGCCACGGACGGCGGGGTAGGAGAGGAGGACGACGACTTCGAGGAGGACACCGAGGCGGTCGAGAGCCCGCCCCTGGTCTCCCCTCGCATCGCGTGGACGGGTGTCGTCGTCGGCTACCTCGCCGTCGCCGTGCCCGCCGCCCTGTACGCCGCGGGCGGTGTGCTGCGGCCGTCGTGGGTGTGGACGGGAGTGTGCGTCCCGCTGGTCGCCGTCGTGGCGGCGGGGGCGGGCGTGTGGTCGGCGTACGGCCGTCCGGGCCGGCCGCTGCGGCGACTGCTGGGCCCGCTGCCGGCGGGAGTGCGCCCGCTGGTCCTCGGCGCGGACGGGCGCCCCGGTGTCGCGGCCCGGGCCGCGGCTGCCGGGGCCGCGGTGCTCCTCGGGGGCGGTGCGCTGCTGGTGGTGGCGTCGATGGTGGGCCATGGAGCGGCGACCCAGGCGTCGTTGCTCCGGCTGACCGAGGGATGGTCGGGGCGGTTCGCCGTACTCCTGCTGTGCGCGGCCCTGGTGCCGAACGCGGCGGTGTGGGGCGCCGCCTATGCCCTGGGCCCGGGCTTCGCTCTCGGCGCCGGCCACACGGTCGGCCCGCTCGCCTCGGCGCCGGCTCCGTTCCTGCCACCGTTTCCGCTGCTGGCGGCGGTGCCGGAGGCGGGTGAGGGGGCGCCGGTGCACTGGGCGGCCGGGGTGGTACCCGTGATCGCCGCGCTGGTCGTCGGCTGGACGGTGGCCCAGGGCGCGGCATCCGCGGAGCGGGGCGGGACGAAACCGGGCGGCACGCGGACCGCGGTCTGGTCGGCCGCCCGCACCGCCCGGGCCGCCGCGCTGGCTTCGCTGCTCTGCGCGGCCGCGCTCGCGGGGCTGGCCGCGATGTCGGGCGGCCCCATCGGTTCTGCCGTGCTGTCCCGCTTCGGCCCCGTGTGGTGGCAGGTCGCCGCCGCGACGCTGGTCTGGCTGTGGCTGCTGGCGATCCCGACGGCAGTGGGGGTACGGGCCTGGCGGTGCCGCTCGACCCGGGCAGCGGAGCCGAAGATCGGCAAGCAGCGGGAGACGGCGGCCCACGGCGCCCGGGGGCAACGGCGGGTCCGGAAGGACGGCCGCGGTTGGTTCACGCGCACCGGCGTCGCCGGGACGGCCGGGGTGAGCGGGGCCGCCGAGGGCGCCCGGGGCACCGGACGGCCGGGGCGGGACGAGGTCGCCCAAGGTGTCTGGGGCCTCGGAGATCCCGGCGACGACTGGGAGGTGGAAAGCGGCGGACGCACCACGCGCGACGCCTCACCGGCCGACGGGACGCCGTCGCCCCACCACCCCTCGGAACCGGCGCCGGACGAGCCGGGCCCGCGCGACCAGGACCGCGAGACGGACTTCGGCCTCTACGACTTCCTGCCGCCCGGCCCGGACCCCGAGCCGTACGACACCCGGGACCCCGAGCCGTACGACGCCCCGGCCCCGTCCGGCCGGTCCAGCCCGCCGGAAACCTCCTGAAGCGTCAGTCGTCCGTCCCCAGCAGCCCGCGGAGCTCCTCCGGCAGAAGCTCGGTGCACGACTGCTTCGCCTCGTTCGTGAGGGCGTCGTTGGTGCACGTGTAGTAGTCGCGGTAGACCAGCTGCGCCGTGAAGGAGGCGGCGACCAGGGCGATCGCCAGCGACGCCGTGACCAGACCGCTCACCGCCGCCGTCGTCTGGGGGCGGCCGCCGCCCTGCTGCTCGGGGGCGGGGGCGGGGGAGGCCGGGTCGGGCCTGCGGGGCCCCGCGCGCAGGGAGCTGATGGCCCAGTAGAGGGCGAGCGCGCCGAGCAGCAGGGCCACGTACGGCCAGCTGAAGAGGGCGAAGAAGAAGGCCCACATGCCCGACAGCAGGGCGTAGCGCGCCCGGCGTTGCGCGGGATCCGTCGGGTCCCAGCGCCCGTTCGGGCCGCCGCCCTGGGGGCCGCCCTGGCCCTCGGGCCCGCTGCGGGGGCGGTCGCCGAAGCCGCCGGAGGAGCGGCCGGGCTGCCGGTCGCTCCACTGGCTGCCCCAGGGCGAGCGGGACCCGCCACCGCCCTGGGAGTCCTGGGAGTCCTGGGAGTCGTCACCCGACGGGCGCCGCGGCTGCCAGGGCCGGTCCGGTGTGCCCTCGGGCGGCGGGGCGAAGGGGTTGTCCTTCTGGGACTCACGGCCCCGCCCCTCCCCGCCGTCGCCGCCCGAAGGCGCGTCGGGCGGCGAGCTGGGGCGCTCCCGCAGCAGCACGGCGCCGCGCTCCCCTCCCTGCGGCGACAGCTGGGGGAACGTGAGGAGTCGCAGGCTGCGGTCCGGCATCAGGTGAGCGTCTTCCCGTTGGTGAGGAGGAATGAGTGGACAGAACGGAACGGCGTCGGACCCGGGTCCGTCACCTCCTGAACGCACCACGTCCGGACGTCGTTCCCGAACCGGCTCCGCCCAGACGCTACCTTCCGGCCCCGCCCCCGTCCCGTGGGGGCCGTCCGGTGTGCCGGTATCGTTGCTGACGGTCGGCCGGTTCGTAGGCTTCCCCGTATCCGGGGACGCAAAGCATTCGTATGAATGCACAAAACGTCGGGTGCCGGCCGCCTTGGACAGACGCTCCCCCGAGAAAGGCCCCCACCGTGGCCGCCAAGCCCGTGGCCCCGCGCGCCAAGCGCCTCGTCGTGCTGGTCTCCGGATCCGGCACCAACCTTCAGGCGCTGCTCGACGAGATCGCCGCCGTCGGCGCGCAGGAGTACGGGGCCGAGGTCGTGGCCGTCGGCGCGGACCGCGAGGGCATCGAGGGGCTGGCGCGTGCCGAGCGGGCCGGGCTGCCGGTCTTCGTGTGCAAGGTCAAGGACCACGGCAGCCGCGAGGAGTGGGACGCCGCCCTCGCCGAGGCCGTCGCCGCCCACGAGCCCGACCTCGTCGTCTCCGCCGGGTTCATGAAGATCGTCGGCAAGGAGTTCCTCGCGCGGTTCGGGGGGCGGTTCGTCAACACGCACCCCGCCCTGCTGCCCAGTTTCCCGGGAGCCCACGGCGTGCGGGACGCGCTCGCGTACGGCGCCAAGGTCACCGGCTGCACCGTCCACTTCGTCGACGACGGCGTCGACACCGGGCCGATCATCGCGCAGGGCGTGGTGGAGATCCGGGACGAGGACGACGAAGGCGCTCTCCACGAGCGCATCAAGGAAGTCGAGCGAAGGCTGCTCGTCGAGGTCGTGGGGCGCCTCGCCCGCAACGGCTATCGCATTGAGGGACGAAAGGTAGTTATCCAGTGACCGCCGAGAGCAACAAGCGGCCCCTTCGCCGGGCGCTCGTCAGCGTCTACGACAAGACCGGTCTGGAAGAGCTGGCGCGTGGGCTCCACGAGGCCGGGGTCGAGCTCGTCTCCACCGGCTCCACCGCCGCGAAGATCGCCGCTGCCGGCGTCCCCGTCACCAAGGTCGAGGAGCTCACCGGCTTCCCCGAGTGCCTGGACGGCCGCGTGAAGACGCTGCACCCGCGCGTGCACGCCGGCATCCTCGCCGACCTGCGCCTGGACAGCCACCGTGAGCAGCTCGCCGAGCTGGGTGTCGAGCCGTTCGACCTCGTCGTCGTCAACCTCTACCCGTTCCGCGAGACCGTCGCCTCCGGTGCCTCGCCCGACGAGTGCGTGGAGCAGATCGACATCGGCGGTCCCTCGATGGTCCGGGCCGCCGCCAAGAACCACCCCTCGGTCGCGGTCGTCACCAGCCCTGCCCGCTACGCCGACGTCCTCAAGGCCGTCCAGGGCGGCGGCTTCGACCTCGCCACCCGCAAGCGGCTCGCCGCCGAGGCCTTCCAGCACACGGCCGCCTACGACGTCGCCGTCGCCTCCTGGTTCGCCTCCTCCTACGCGCCGGTCGATGAGTCGCAGTTCCCCGACTTCCTCGGCGCCACCTGGGAGCGCGAGCACACCCTGCGCTACGGCGAGAACCCGCACCAGCCCGCGGCCCTCTACGTGTCGGGCACGGGCGGCCTCGCCCAGGCCGAGCAGCTGCACGGCAAGGAGATGTCGTACAACAACTACACGGACACGGACGCCGCCCGCCGTGCCGCGTACGACCACGCAGAGCCGGCCGTCGCGATCATCAAGCACGCCAACCCCTGCGGCATCGCCGTCGGCGCGGACGTCGCCGAGGCGCACCGCAAGGCGCACGCCTGTGACCCGCTGTCGGCGTTCGGCGGCGTGATCGCGGTCAACCGCCCGGTCAGCAAGGAGATGGCGGAGCAGGTCGCGGAGATCTTCACCGAGGTCATCGTCGCGCCCGGCTACGAGGACGGGGCCCTGGAGGCCCTCACCAAGAAGAAGAACATCCGCGTGCTGCGCTGCGCCGACGGGCCCGCCGCCCCCGTCGAGGTCAAGCCGATCGACGGCGGCGCGCTGCTCCAGGTCACCGACCGCCTCCAGGCCGACGGCGACGACCCGGCCAACTGGACGCTGGCGACCGGTGACGCGCTGAGCGCCGACGAGCTGGCCGAGCTCGCCTTCGCCTGGAAGGCCTGCCGCGCGGTGAAGTCCAACGCGATCCTGCTCGCGAAGGACGGTGCCTCGGTGGGCGTCGGCATGGGGCAGGTCAACCGCGTCGACTCCGCGAAGCTGGCCGTCGAGCGGGCGGGTGCCGAGCGCGCCGCGGGCGCGTACGCCGCGTCCGACGCGTTCTTCCCCTTCCCGGACGGCCTGGAGATCCTCACCGAGGCCGGGGTGAAGGCCGTGGTCCAGCCCGGCGGTTCCGTCCGGGACGAGCTGGTCGTCGAGGCCGCCCGGAAGGCCGGCGTCACGATGTACTTCACGGGGACGCGGCACTTCTTCCACTGACGGGCCCCTGACCCCGGCGGCGCCGCGCTGGATCGGCACCTACGTCGAACTGCGCAGCGCCGCCCAGGTGTCGGACCCCACCTCGCCGTCCGCCGAGAGGCCCTTGGCCCTCTGGAATTTCTTGACGGCGGCCTGCGTGGCGCCGCCGAACTGTCCGTCCACGCCCGCGTCGCCGACCTTGAAGCCGCGCTGGGTGAGCATGCACTGCACCTGGACCACGCGCTGCCCCTTGTCGCCGCGGACGGTGAGTTCGGTGCCGGAGTAGTACGCGCAGCGCGAGTTCCAGGGAGGGCCGGCGGGCGTGGTGGCCGTCTTGGTGGGTGAGGCGGTCGGCACGATGCCGCCGTCATCGTCACTGCCGCCGCCTTCGCCGTCCCCGGGGGCGGCGGGGGGAGTGGCTTCGTCTCCGGTTGTCCTCGGGTCGGGTGACGTCTCGTCCGCTCCCGCCCCCGAGGCCGCTGCCTTCTCCTGCCCGGCCTCCTCCTTCGCCTCGTCCTTGTCTTCGGCGCCGGAGGGTGAGGCGGAGGCACCGGGGGCAGGGGAGGTGCGGGCGCCGTCGCGGGCAGTGCCGCCGGCCGCTGTCGGTGCGGCCGAGGCGGTTCCGCCGGCGGACGGACGGGTGAGGAAGAAGGTTCCTGCAACGACGGCGCACACGGCGAGACCGGCGGCCAGGGCGAGATACACCTTCCGCTTCCCGCGCCCGGCACCGCTCTCGCGGGCGGGACCCTGGGCGGGGCCGTTGGCAGGGGTTGCCGGGTCCTGCGCCGGCGTACGTAACCGGCCGGTCCCGGGTACGGCCTCCCGCACGACTGAACGTTCCAGTTCGTCGCAGGCCTGCCGCCGGGTGCGCAGCAGGCCGCCCAGCGGCTCGTGCCAGGAGGGGGAGCGGTGGCCCTCGGCGGCCTCGGCTGCCTCGGTCAGTTGCCGAGGGGTGGGGCGGCCGGCGGGGTCCTTGGAGAGGCAGGCGGACAGCAGCGCGGCCAGTCCGGCGTCCCGGGCCGCGATCCCGGCCATGACGCCGGGTTTGGGTTCCTCGAACGCGACCCGGTGCATCACGTCGACGCCCGTTCCGTCACCGAAGGGAGCGCGCCCGGTGGCGGCGTAGATCAGGCTCCCCGCGAGCGAGAAGACGTCGGAGGCGGTGTCGCAGCGGCCCTCGCGCAGATGCTCGGGCGCCATGAAGGCGGGCGTGCCGACCCGGCTCCCCGACGAGGTGATCGCGCTGCTGTCGGTGGCCTGCGCGATGCCGAAGTCGATGACGTGGGTGCCCTGTTGGGAAAGGACCACGTTGGACGGCTTGAGGTCGCGGTGCACGATACCGGCCACGGCCAGTGCCGACAGGGCATGCCCGAGATCGGAGACCAGCCGCCAGACTCCGGCGACTTCGAGAGGGCCGCATTCGCGGACGGCGTCGGCGAGGTTGAGGCCGGGCAGATACTGCGTCGCCATCCACAGCAAGGAGTCGTCGAATCCGGTGCCGAGCAACTGCGGCGCCCGCACGGTACGCACTCGGCCGTGCAGCGATGCCTCCCGCTCGAAACGCCGCCTGAACCGGGGGTCGTCGGCGTACTCGGGGCGGATCACCTTGACGGCGGCGAGGCCGGGGGCGCCGTCGGCGGGGCGGGCGAGGTAGACACGGCCCATGCCGCCGCTGCCGAGCCTCCCCAGGGGGATGTACGGGCCGATGCGCCCGGGGTCGGCGGGCTGTAGCGGGGTGGTGCCCGCCTGCTTCAGGGCGCCGCCGTCGAACGCCGGAGCGTCGGCCGGACCGGGCCGCCGATGGTCTGTCATGGATCCCCCGACTGGTCACCTTCACCAACGTGCCCCTGCGTCACGTGAGTTGCAGCGAGGCTATCGCGCGAGGGCTCGTGTGTGACCCGCAGACGCAGGACGGGGAAGGTCCGCCGGGCATGCGCCCCGGCGGACCACGTGTGCGTCTGTCGGCCGGCTCGGCTGATGAAGCTCCCGGTGCGGCAGCCGCTCACCTCACCCCCGGTGGACGTAATGCCGTTGTCCATGCTGTGCCGCTTCCCGTCGGGGGTCGCCGGGAACAGGTTGCGGGCCAGGTTTGGTTGTCCACGTGTGCCGGTCCGGCACCGCAAGGGCGAGTTCGGACCCGGCGGCTCCGGCAACGCTCAGCCGTCCCCCTCGTGCCGCCCGACGTCCAGGAAGTACCGCAACTCCTCCGGCGTGCCGTCGATGGCGTCCTCAGCCGCGGCGCGCGGCGCGTCGCTTCAGCAGTTGTTGCTGACGACGTCCATCCAGGTGTTCCCCGCCCCCGGGTACTTCTTGCCGTCGACGTGCACGGGCTGCCGGTCGGCCTCCGTCGGGATGCCGTCCGTCCTGTAGCGCTGCTCGTAGTGCAGGTGCGCCCAGTCGCCGCTGTTGCCGCCGGTGGCGCCGATGCGGCCGATCCTCGTCGTCGCGGTGACCTTGTCGCCCTTCCGCACGTACGTGTCGTGCTTGTCCTTGAGGTGGTAGTACGCCGTGTACCAACCGCTGCCGTGCTCGACGACGATGACGTTGCCGGCGCCCCGGTCCCAGAAGGTGCGGGCCACCGTGCCCTGGTAGCCGGGGTACACCGCCTTGCCCGACGAGCCCGTGTTGCCCTTCACCACGATGTCCAGGCCGGGTTGGCGTGGGCGCTGCAGCCTGCGCAGCAACTCCATTTCCCGCTCGGCGAGTTCCCGCAGGTGGCGCAGTCGGCGCGGGGTCTGAGTGCCCGTGGGCAGGAACTTCAGCGCGGCCTCGGCCGGCAGGCCCTCGGCGGGTTCGGCCCGGCGGGCGGCGTACACGCTGCCGAAGGCCCCGGAGACGATGGGTTCGCGAATCTCCCAGGCGCCGACGCGGAAACCCCGCGGGACCTGTACGGCGTGCGGCCATGACTCCTGGCTCACCGGAGGGCCTCCGCTTTCCCGCTGGGATGGCAAAGACGGCGTGTCACTTCTTGCCGGGCGGCGCGTACTCCTCCAGGAAGTGGGCGACGCGGTCGGCGTATGCGCGGACGTCCGGGGGCACGCCGCCCGCCGCGTTCACCGTGCGGTACGACCTGCGGTACGCGGCGGCGACGAGGACGCGCCGGTCGCCCGGCAGGTCTGCGTGCAGGCGCGGGGCGATCCAGCACAGGTAGCGGCCCATCGCCGGGATGGACTCGGCGGGCGGGAAGGGAGGTTCGGGGACCGTCTCTCCGGGGGTGCCGTCCTCGTTCATCCACCAGCGCAGGACGCGCGGGGTCCAGCGGGCGATGCCGTACTCGTCGTTCGCGGGGTCGGAGAGGTCCGGGTCGAAGTCGCTCTCCACCTTCAGCATGGCGGCGATCAGGACCGGGCTGACCTCCTCCTGGTCGCAGTCGTGCGCCGTCTCGACGATCAGGAGGCGGTAGGCGGGCGGCACGCCCCGGTCGGTGTGCAGCTCGGAGGCGCCGTACGCGGCGGCCGAGACGTTCGCCGTCGCGCCGGGACCGCTGCCGGCGCCGCCGCCTCCGGCCGAGACGCCGATGCCGTAGGCCAGCAGGGCGGCCAGGGCCGCGGCGGCCGCGGCCAGGACGGCCGCGAGGGCTCCGCGGCGCGAGCGGTGGCGGGTGGAGCGCAGGGCGGGCAGGCGGAAGGCGCGCCGACCCTGGCCCGCGGCCGCCGTCACACGGCGCAGCAGCGCCGCGCCGCCGATGCGCTGCTGGTGCGTCCGCGTCAGACAGGCCCCCACGATCTCCCGCCAGTCGTCGGGCAACTCCGGCGACAGGCGCAACTGGTCGACGCCGCGGGCGTAGGCCGCCGCCGCGTCACGACGGGCTGTCGGGGTGGCGCCGGGCAGCGGGAAGGCGTCGGTGAGCACGAGGTGGGAGAGGACGCCGAAGGCCCAGATGTCGGCGGAGGGGCGGATGCGGCGGCCGCGTTCGCCGATCTCGGTCCACAGCAGTTCCGGCGGGGTGTAGTCGGGGGTGGAGAAGGCCGGCGTGTAGGCGTGGGTGCCCTCCAGCTCGGCGGCCAGGTTGAAGTCGGCCAGACGGACCGAACCGTCCGCCATCAGCAGCACGTTGGCCGGCTTCAGGTCGCCGTGCACCCAGCCGGCGTCGTGCAGCTGGGCGAGGCCCTCGGCGATCTGCGCGAGCAGTGCCGGGCCGGCCGCGGGGCGGGGCGTGGCGGCGAGCAGCGCCGACAGGGAGCCCTCGGCCTTCTCCAGGACGAGGACGGTGGCGCCGTCCAGCTCCGGACGGCCCGGGTCGTCGACCGTCAGCGTCTGGTACATCCGCACCAGCCGCGGATGTCTCAGCCGCCGGTACAGCTCGACCTCCCGGTCGATCAGTTCGCGCAGGTGGGCCAGCCGGCGGGGCGTGGCCGTCCCGGTGGGCAGGAACTTCATCGCGGCCGTGAGCGGCAGTTCGGTGCCGGCACCGACGCGCCGGGCCGCGTACACACTGCCGAAGGCGCCCGTCGCGATGGGCTCGCGCACCTCCCAGTCGCCGACCCGGTAGCCCTTTGGCACGGGTACGGCGTAGGCCTCGGTCACCGGGTCGCCCCGGGCCGGTCAGGACGGCCGGGGACCCGGAAGGTGGGGGTGCGGTTTCGCTCGTCCTCCGTGGTCGGCGGAGGTGCCACGATGATGCTGAACAAGGTGCTCTCCCCGTGCCTGAACAGCTACCACCGTCAGACTAGGGCGACGCACCAGGGCCGTGCCCCCCTCGTACGGGTGAGACACGGCCCTTGGAAGTGAATGGCGTGAACTGGTCCGGGACCGGTCCGTTCAGTAGCGGGGCCGGTTGAACCAGGCCTTGCCGTTGGCGTTGCCCACGAAGACGGCCACCAGGATGGCGAGGACCGTGTGCACCAGGCCCACGATGACGAACGGGTAGATGCCGAGGACCGCCGTGATGATGGCGAAGACCAGGATGGTGATCCGGGCGCCGTTGCCGCCGTTCTTGAACTTCGTCGCCAGGACGGCCGCGAACACCAGCCAGGCCAGGCCGAACACGACGTAGCCCCAGATCAAGCCGGTCGAGTCGCCGACCAGGTCCTGGAAGGCGGTGTTGTCCTTGAGGGACTCGTCGTCCTTCGCGGCGTTGAGCGCGATGGCGGAGAAGGCGAAGATGGCCACGCCGAGGACCTGCAGACCGACGATGACCCACATCATCACGCGGGCCGCGCCCACCGAGCCGGGCATCGTGGTCGGAGCGGCGGGGCCGCCGTAGGGGGAGACCGGAGGGGCCTGCGGGTAGCCGTAGCCGGGCGCCTGCCCCTGGTCCTGCGGGTATCCGTAGCCGGGCTGCTGCGGCTGCTGCCCCTGGGGTGCGCCGTAGGGGTTGTTCGGGTCGCCGTAGCTCATGGGGACTTTCCTCCGTTGGTCCGAGTGCGGGGACGACGCGTGACATCCCGCACGGAGGAAATCTTCAGTATTGCGACCGTCCCCCCGTTGAGCTGCCCGCGGCACTTGTCGGGTCATCGTTCTTCACCACTGACCGGCTTGTCCAGCCGCATTCCCGAGGTGTTGTGCAAGTGCAACATCGCTGATCATGGGCGGATACGGGAGGACGGACCCGTGGTGCCCGGATTGCGGCCGGATTGGAACCGCGGCGGGGTCATCCGCGAGGATGGGGCCATGACCGCCCAGATTCTCGATGGCAAGGCCACCGCAGCCGCGATCAAGTCCGATCTGACCGCCCGCGTGGCGGCGCTGAAGGAGAAGGGCGTCACGCCCGGCCTCGGCACGATCCTGGTCGGGGACGACCCCGGCAGTCAGAAGTACGTCGCCGGCAAGCACCGCGACTGCGCGCAGGTGGGCATCGCCTCCATCCAGCGCGAACTGCCCGCCACGGCGACCCAGGAGGAGATCGAGGCCGCCGTCCGCGAGCTGAACGAGGACCCGGCCTGCACCGGGTACATCGTGCAACTGCCGTTGCCGAAGGGCATCGACGAGAACCGCATCCTGGAACTGATGGACCCGGACAAGGACGCGGACGGGCTGCACCCGATGAACCTGGGGCGCCTCGTCCTCAACGAGCCCGCCCCGCTGCCCTGCACCCCGAACGGCGTGCTGACCCTGCTCCGCCGCTACGGCGTGGAGATCAAGGGCGCCGAGGTCGTGGTCGTCGGGCGCGGTGTGACCATCGGCCGGCCGATGCCGCTGCTGCTGACCCGCCGCAGCGAGAACGCGACCGTGACCCAGTGCCACACCGGCACCCGTGATCTGTCGGCGCACCTCAAGCGCGCGGACATCATCGTCGCCGCGGCCGGTTCCGCCCATCTGATCCGCGCCGAGGACGTGAAGCCCGGCGCGGCCGTCCTCGACGTGGGCGTCTCGCGCAGCGCCGAGGGCAAGATCGTGGGCGACGTCCACCCCGACGTCGCAGAGGTCGCCGGCTTCATCTCCCCGAACCCCGGCGGAGTCGGCCCGATGACCCGCGCCCAGCTGCTCGTGAACGTGGTCGAGGCGGCGGAGCGCAGTGTCGGCTGAGCACCGGGCCCCGAGCGGGCACGAGGCCCCGGGCGGGCACGAGGCCCCGGGCGGGCACGAGGTCCCGGGCGGGCACGAGGTCCCGGGCGGGCACGAGGCGCCGGGCGGGCACGAGGCGCCGGAGGACATGACCGTCCGGGACCCCATCAGCGCGCCCGACGCCGAAGGGCGGCCGCGGCGGGTCACCCGGCGTTTCCCGCTGTTCACCAAGGACACCGCGCGGCCCGAGGGCGGTGGCCGGGCCGCGCCCGGGGACGCGCCCGCGCCGGCGCGGCAGTGGCCCGTGCTCGCCGTGCTGGGGCTGGCCGGGCTCGGGCTGCTGGTGACCGCTTTCGGCCAGTTCCGGCTCGGGACGCTGCTGATCGGTGTCGCCCTGCTGGGCGGCGGCGCGATGCGCTGGCTGCTGCCGGGCGTCGGTATGCTCGCCGTCCGCTCCCGCTTCACGGACATCGTCACCTACGGGGTGCTGGGCCTGGTGATCGTCATGCTGGCGCTCATGGCCCAGCCGAAGCCATGGCTGCAGATCCCCTTCCTGAAGGACACCCTGCACTTCACGGTCACCAACGAGTGACGGGACGGCGGCCCGTCCTCTCCCCCGAGGAAGGACGGGCCGCCGGCACGCACCACCCTCCTGTACGGCGAACGGCCTGTTCAACGGCTGTCAGTGCGCTGTGGCACGGAAGTGACAGTTCCGGTACGTCTCGCTTCCGATACTGCACAAAGTGGTGCGACGCGGGGATTGGCAGGGACAATCAGGACGGTCCAGGGTGTACCGCGCGCGGTCACCATGCTCCTGTGCGCCCCCCGTCAGGGAACTGAGATCCTGACTGGGCGCATCCCTGTGGGTATCCAGAACGGGGACTCGGCCAAGGCCGCCACGCGCGGGGCGAACAGCGCGAGAAATATCAGCACGTACGGGGGAAGAGGGGGAGCAATGCCTCGTTGGAAGGCCTTGCCGGATGAGCTCGATCCGCAGATCAGGGAGTTCACCAGTCAGCTGCGCAGGCTCGTGGACCGCAGCGGTCTGAGCATCGCGTCGGTTGCGGACCGCACGGGCTACAGCAAGACGTCCTGGGAGCGTTACCTGAACGGCCGGCTGCTCGCGCCGAAGGGCGCGATCGTGGCCCTGGCCGAGGTCACCGGCACCAATCCGGTGCACCTGACCACCATGTGGGAGCTCGCCGAGCGCGCCTGGAGCCGCTCGGAGATGCGGCACGACATGACGATGGAGGCCATACGGATCTCCCAGGCGCGCGCCGCGCTCGGGGAGTTCGGCGGGCAGGACTTCACCGACCCCTCGGCCGGTGGCAAGGCGGCCCCGGCGGGCGAGGGCAGAGCGGCCTCGGCGGGCAGCGGCAAGCCCGCCCGCCGCAGCGGCGGCACCACGGTCACGCCGGGCATCGCGGGGCCGGCCGGTGTGGCCCCGACCGTGCCGCCACAGCCGACGGCCCCCGAGGTCCAGGACTCCAGCGGCGCGGGTCTGCGGGAGGGGAGCGGCCGGGCCGCCGCGCCCGAGGTCAACTCGTGGGGGCTGGCCGGTTACCAGGGCCCGTCGCCGACGGGCGGCGGCCGTTCCGCCGGACCCGGTGCGGATCGGGTATCCCGGCCCGGCTCAGGTCCCGGAACCCCCGCAGGAGCGCCCGGCGCCGGGGCCGGCTCGTACGGCGAACCGCAGGACGCCGTCCCGGCCCGGGCCGGTGGCGCGGTCGGCAGTGGTGCCGGCGGGAGCCGCCGCGCCCCCTCCGCCCCCGCGGGCAAGAAGCGGACCGCGACCTTCGTCGCGGGCGTCGTGGGCGTGCTGGTGGTGATCGCCGGCGCGTTCTACCTCACCGGCGGCGGTGGCGACGACGAGGCCAAGGGCGGTGCCAAGTCGCCCTCGCCGACCGTCAGCACCGACCCCAAGCTGCCGCCCGGTGTGAAGTGCAGCGGCGCCGGCTGCACCGGCAAGGACGCGGAGGCCATGGGGTGCAGCGGTGACCTGGTGACCACGGCCCAGACCGCGACCGTCGGCACGACCGTCGTCGAGGTCCGCTACAGCGAGACCTGCAAGGCGGCCTGGGGGCGTATCACCCAGGCCGCACAGGGCGACGAGGTCGAGATCAGCTCGGGCAAGGCGAAGCAGACCGGCAGCATCACCGCGGCCGGCGACACCATCGCCTACACCCCGATGGTCGCCGTGAAGGGCGCCGCCGACGCCAAGGCCTGCGCGACGCTGACGGCCGGTGGGCAGGGCTGCACCGACTGAGGACACGGCCTGGGCGCGCAGCGGTGCCACCGGCCCGGGTGACAAATTTCCGAAGGAGGGGAATGCCCGCCCGGATCGGGGGCACGCGAACCGTACCCCCACGGGAGTCCGGCATGGTCGGTATCCCCCCAGGCGGCCGCCTTCGTCCTCCTCTCCCGGACGGGCGGCCGCCTCTCGCGTGGGGCCGGGTGCGTGTCCGAGGAAGGGCCGGAGTTGTGGGCCGGGCCACACCGACCCGGACGTCCGAGATCCCGGATGCGCGATAGCCTGACGGCTGGATGGATCTCTTGACGCCAAGAGATCGATCAAACGTCCGGGGCAGGGACCGCCCCACCGCCAGCTGTCATACGGAGAACGCCATGACCCGCACTCCCGTGAACGTCACCGTCACCGGCGCGGCCGGCCAGATCGGTTACGCCCTGCTCTTCCGCATCGCCTCCGGTCAGCTGCTCGGCGCGGACGTGCCGGTGAAGCTGCGCCTGCTGGAGATCACGCCCGCCCTGAAGGCGGCCGAGGGCACGGCCATGGAGCTGGACGACTGCGCGTTCCCGCTCCTGCAGGGCATCGACATCACCGACGACCCGAACGTCGCCTTCGACGGCGCCAACGTCGGTCTGCTCGTCGGCGCCCGCCCTCGCACCAAGGGCATGGAGCGCGGCGACCTGCTGGAGGCCAACGGCGGCATCTTCAAGCCGCAGGGCCAGGCCATCAACGCCCACGCCGCGGACGACGTCAAGATCCTGGTCGTCGGTAACCCGGCCAACACCAACGCCCTCATCGCCCAGGCCGCCGCGCCGGACGTACCGGCCGAGCGGTTCACCGCGATGACCCGCCTGGACCACAACCGCGCGCTGACCCAGCTCGCGAAGAAGACGGGCTCGACGGTCGCCGACATCAAGCGCCTGACCATCTGGGGCAACCACTCCGCCACCCAGTACCCCGACATCTTCCACGCCACCATCGCCGGCAAGAACGCCGCCGAGGTCGTGAACGACGAGAAGTGGCTGGCCGAGGACTTCATCCCGACCGTCGCCAAGCGCGGCGCCGCCATCATCGAGGCCCGTGGCGCCTCGTCGGCCGCTTCCGCCGCCAACGCCGCCATCGACCACGTCCACTCGTGGGTCAACGGCACCGCCGACGGCGACTGGGTCTCCATGGGCATCCCGTCCGACGGTTCCTACGGCGTGCCGGAGGGGCTCATCTCCTCCTTCCCCGTCACCACCAAGGACGGCCAGTACGAGATCGTCCAGGGCCTGGAGATCAACGAGTTCTCCCGCGCCCGGATCGACGCCTCCGTCAAGGAGCTCGAGGAGGAGCGCGAGGCGGTCCGCGGCCTCGGCCTCATCTGACCGGAGCCGCTCGAACTCCGTACGCAGGCCCCGCACCGGTTGCCCGGTGCGGGGCCTGCGGGCTTCCCACGGGTCGGCCGAGGCGAATCTCCGCCTCTTTTGTTCCTGTTTGTCCGTATCTCCCGTGACACGGCGCACTTTCGGCCATCGATGCGCATGCATCCGAGGGAGTCGGGCAGGCGAACTCGGTCTCTTAGTGACACGAATGTGACACAGGGGCGCTGA
Organism: Streptomyces qaidamensis; assembly: GCF_001611795.1. NCBI lineage: Bacteria > Bacillati > Actinomycetota > Actinomycetes > Kitasatosporales > Streptomycetaceae > Streptomyces > Streptomyces qaidamensis. The sequence goes on from NZ_CP015098.1 coordinate 5,593,508, forward strand.
TCAGGAACGGAAGGCGAAGAGCGACCATGGCGGAAAGTACCGAACTTCAGGCACGCGAAACCATCCATGCGGGAGGAGTGTGGCGGGCGGCCGTCTCCGGGGCCACCCGCGAGATCCTCGACCCCGCGGACGCCCTGCCCTTCGCCGTGGTCGCGGAGGGCGACGAGAAGGACACCGATCTGGCGATCGCCGCGGCCCGGCGCGCCTTCGACGAGGGGCCGTGGCCGCACACGCCCGTCACCGAGCGGGCCGCGCTGCTGCGCCGCGTCGCCGATCTCCTCGTGCGGGACCGCGACAAGCTCGGCCGGCTGGAGGCCCAGGACGCGGGCAAGACCGTCGAGGAGGGCCGCGTCGACATCGACTGTGTCGCCGACGCCTTCCGCTACTTCGCCGACCTGGTCGCCGGCGAGGCCCCCGGCCGGGTCGTGGACGCGGGCTCGACCGACATCCACAGCGTCGTCGTGCACGAGCCGATCGGCGTCTGCGCGATGATCACGCCCTGGAACTACCCGCTGCTCCAGGCCAGCTGGAAGATCGCCCCCGCCCTCGCCGCCGGCAACACCTTCGTCGTCAAGCCGAGCGAGATCACGCCGATGACGACGATCGCGGTCATCGAGCTGCTCGTCGAGGCCGGACTCCCCGCGGGCGTCGCCAACATCGTCACCGGCCCGGGCCACTCCGTCGGCGCGCGCCTGTCCGAGCACCCCGACGTCGACCTGGTCTCCTTCACCGGCGGCCTGGTCAGCGGCACCAAGGTCGCCGAGGCCGCCGCCCCGACCGTCAAGAAGGTCGCCCTCGAACTCGGCGGCAAGAACCCCAACGTCGTCTTCGCCGACGCCTGCGCCACCGAGGAGGGCTTCGACACCGCCGTCGACCAGGCCCTCAACGCCGCCTTCATCCACAGCGGCCAGGTCTGCTCGGCCGGCGCCCGCCTGATCATCGAGGAGTCCGTCCGGGACCGCTTCGTCACCGAACTCGCCCGGCGCGCCGAGAGGATCCGCCTCGGCCGCGGCACCGAGGACGGCGTCGAGTGCGGCCCGCTCGTCTCCGAGCAGCAGCGCGCCAAGGTCGAGATGTACGTCGAGTCCGCCCTCAAGGAGGGTGCGGTGCTGCGCTCCGGCGGCAAGCGCCCCGAGCCGTCCCCGCAGCGGCCCGAGAACGGCTACTTCTACGAGCCGACCGTCCTCGACCACTGCCACCGCGAGATGCGCGTCATCCGGGAGGAGGTCTTCGGGCCGGTCCTCACCGTCGAGACCTTCCGTACCGAGGACGAGGCCGTGGCCCTCGCCAACGACACCGAGTACGGACTCGCGGGCGGCGTCTGGACCGCCGACGCGGGCCGTGCCCGCCGGGTGGCCGGCCGGCTGCGCCACGGCACGATCTGGATCAACGACTTCCACCCCTACCTGCCGCAGGCGGAGTGGGGCGGTTTCGGCAAGAGCGGAGTGGGACGCGAACTCGGCCCCGCCGGACTCGCCGAGTACCGGGAGACCAAGCACGTCTACCAGAACCTCGCTCCCAAGCCGGTGCGCTGGTTCGCGGGCTGACCCCCGCCCCCGCCGGGCCGCCGACCCCTCATCCCGGGCTGACCCCCACACCCCGGGCTGAACGTCCCCGGCCCCCGAGCCCGTTCACTTCATCCCCACTGGAGCAAGTACGCCATGTCCCACACCAGCCATGAGTACGACTATGTCGTGATAGGCGGCGGAACCGCAGGTTCCGTGATCGCCTCCCGCCTGACCGAGAACCCGGACGTCACCGTCGCCGTCATCGAGGGCGGCCCCAGTGACGTCGGCCGTGACGACGTACTGACCCTGCGCCGCTGGATGGGCCTGCTCGGCGGTGAACTCGACTACGACTACCCCACCACCGAACAGCCACGCGGAAACTCGCATATCCGGCACAGCCGGGCCCGCGTCCTGGGCGGCTGCTCCTCGCACAACACCCTGATCGCCTTCAAGCCGCTGCCCGCCGACTGGGACGAGTGGGAGGAGGCCGGCGCCAAGGGCTGGGGCGCGGTGCAGATGGAGGCGTACTTCGCCCGGCTGCTCAACAACATCGTCCCGGTCGACGAGAAGGACCGGAACGCCATCGCCCGCGACTTCGTCGACGCGGCCCAGGAGGCCCTGGGTGTGCCGCGCGTCGACGGCTTCAACAAGAAGCCGTTCACCGAGGGCGTCGGCTTCTTCGACCTCGCCTACCACCCCGAGAACAACAAGCGGTCCTCGGCGTCGGTGGCGTACCTCCACCCGGTGATGGACGAGCGGCCCAACCTGACGATCCTGCTGGAGACCTGGGCGTACAAGCTCCAGCTCGAAGGCAACCGCGCCGAGGGCGTGCACGTGCGCACCAAGGACGGCGAGGAGATCCTCGTCAAGGCGCGGCGCGAGGTCCTGCTGTGCGCCGGCGCCGTCGACTCGCCCCGGCTGCTGATGCACTCCGGCATCGGCCCCAAGGCCGACCTGGAGAAGCTCGGCATACCCGTCACGCACGACCTGCCGGGCGTCGGCGAGAACCTGCTCGACCACCCCGAGTCCGTCATCGTCTGGGAGACCAACGGCCCCATCCCGGAGAACTCCGCGATGGACTCCGACGCGGGCCTGTTCGTGCGCCGCGACCCCGAACTGGCGCACCCCGACCTGATGTTCCACTTCTACCAGATCCCGTTCACGGACAACCCGGAGCGACTGGGCTACCAGCGGCCGGAGTTCGGCGTCTCCATGACCCCGAACATCCCCAAGCCGAAGAGCCGCGGCCGGCTGTACCTGACCAGCGCCGACCCCGAGGTCAAGCCCGCCCTGGACTTCCGCTACTTCACCGACGAGGACGACTACGACGGCAGGACCCTCGTCGACGGCATCAAGATCGCCCGCGAGATCGCCAAGACCGACCCCCTGGCCGGCTGGCTCAAGCGCGAGGTGGCCCCCGGCCCGGACGTCACCGGTGACGAGGAGCTCGGCGAGTACGCCCGCAAGGTCGCGCACACCGTCTACCACCCCGCCGGCACCTGCAAGATGGGCGCCGCCGACGACCGGCAGGCCGTCGTCGACCCCGAGCTGCGCGTCCGCGGCCTGGAGAGCATCCGCATCGCCGACGCCTCCGTGTTCCCCACGATGACCACCGTCAACCCGATGATCGGAGTGCTCATGGTCGGGGAGAAAGCCGCCGAGCTGATCGGTGGTGGTGACCGGTGACCGAGATCCCGACCCTCGAACCCCCCACGGAGCAGACCATGGACACGGACACCACTCCCGTCTTCTCGGTGGAGGGCCTCTGGAAGGTGTTCGGCCCCAAGGCCGACCGCGTTCCCGCCGACCCCGAGCTCACCGCCCTCGACCCCGCCGAGCTGCGCTCTCGCACCGGCTGCACCGCCGCCGTGCGGGACGTCAGCTTCGACGTGCGCAAGGGCGAGGTCTTCGTCGTCATGGGCCTGTCCGGCTCCGGCAAGTCCACGCTGGTGCGTTGTCTGACCCGGCTCATCGAGCCGACGGCCGGCACCATCGCCATCGACGGCGAGGACGTCCGCGCCATGGACCGCTCCAGGCTGCGCGAACTGCGCCGCCACCGCGCCGCGATGGTCTTCCAGCACTTCGGCCTGCTGCCGCACCGCACCGTCCTCGACAACGTCGCCTACGGCCTGGAGATCCAGGGCATGGGCAAGGCCCAGCGGCGCGAGCGGGCCGCCGAGGTCGTCGCCAAGGTCGGCCTCGAAGGCATGGAGCACCGCCGCCCCGGCCAGCTCTCCGGCGGCCAGCAGCAGCGCGTCGGCCTGGCCCGCGCGCTCGCCGTCGACCCCGAGGTCCTGCTGTTCGACGAGCCGTTCAGCGCGCTCGACCCGCTGATCCGGCGCGACATGCAGGAGGAGGTGATCCGGCTGCACCACGAGGAGGGCCGCACGATGGTCTTCATCACCCACGACCTCCAGGAGGCCCTCAAGCTGGGCGACCGCATCGCCCTGATGCGCGACGGCCGGGTCGTCCAGCTCGGCACGCCCGAGGAGATCGTGGGCGCGCCCGCCGACGACTACGTCCGCGAGTTCGTCCGGGACGTCCCCCGCGAGCAGGTCCTCACCGTCCGTACGGCCATGCGCCGCCCCTCGGCCGACCAGGACGGCAGCGGACCGGCGGTGCGCCCCGACGCGACGGTCTCCGAGGCGATCGAGGCGGTCGCCCGCGCCGGCGCTCCGGCCCGGGTCGTCGACAAGGGCCGGTGCGTGGGCGTGGTCGACTCCGACACGCTCCTCGGCATCGTCGCCGGGACGGAGCAGCCCGCTCCACCCGGGACGGAGCAGCCCAAGGAGGCGGTGTGATGGCGACCATCACCGCGTCCCCGCCGCGTGTCGGCCTGCCCGCCCTCCTCAAGCACCGCGCCGTCCACAAGCTGCTCCTGCTCGCCCTCGCCGCCGCGATCCTCGTGCCGCTGGCCAACGCCCGCTGGGCGAGCGGCACCTGGCCGAGCGCGCTGACCGTCGACTTCTCCGAACCGCTCGCCAAGGCCAGCGACTGGATCATCGACAACCGCGACAGCCACCCGCTGTTCCTCTACTTCTTCGGCCACGTCAGCAACGTCGTCGTCATCGCCGTACGGGCCGTCTACCTCACCCTCCTGGCCGTCGGCTGGGCGGGCGTCACGGCCCTGGGCGCGCTGGTCGCCTGGCGTGTGGCAGGCGTGAAGCTGGCGCTCGGCACGGCCGCCGCGTTCCTCGCCTGCGGGCTGCTCGGCATGTGGGTGCCGACCATGCAGACCCTCGCCCTGATGGTCGTCGCGGTCCTCGCCTCGGTCGCCGTGGGTGTGCTGCTCGGACTCGCCGCCGGGCTGTCCGACCGGGCGGACCGCGTGCTGCGCCCGGTCCTGGACACCATGCAGGTGCTGCCCGCCTTCGCCTACCTGCTGCCGGTCGTGCTGGTCTTCGGCATCGGCGTCCCGGCGGCCGTCCTGGCCACCGTCATCTACGCCGCCCCGCCCATGGCCCGCCTGACCTCCCTCGGGCTGCGCGGCGCCGACACGGAGGTGCTGGAGGCCGTCGAGTCGCTCGGCTCCACGGCACGCCAGCGCCTGCTGACCGCCCGCATCCCGCTGGCCCGCAAGGAACTCCTCCTCGGCCTCAACCAGACGATCATGATGGCGCTGTCCATGGCCGTCATCGCGGCCGTCATCGGCGCCGGCGGTCTCGGCGACCGCGTCTACCAGGCCCTTGCCTCGGTCGACGTCGGTGCCGCGCTCGCCGCCGGCATCCCGATCGTGCTGCTGGCCGTCGTCCTCGACCGCGTCACCGGCGCGGCGGGGGAGAAGCTCGGCGCCGAACCCGAACCCCACAGCGGCCGTGGCTGGCTCATCGCGCTCGCCGGCGTCGTCGCCGTGGCGGTCGCCGGGCGGCTCGTGGGCCGCCTCGACTGGCCCGACTCCTGGGTCGTCGCCATCGCCGAGCCCGTCAACCGCGCCGTCGACTGGATGACCGCGCACCTGTACTCGGGCGTCCCCGTCATCGGCGGCACCGCCGACTGGGCGGGCCACTTCACCACCTGGGTGCTCGACCCGATGCGCGACAGCCTCCAGGCGCTGCCCTGGTGGGGGGTCCTGCTGATCGTCGCCGCCCTGGCCTGGGTCATCGGCACCTGGCGCACCGCGCTCACCGCCGTCCTCGCCATGGCCGCGATCGGCGTCCTCGGCGTCTGGAAGCCGTCCCTGGACACCCTCTCCCAGGTCCTCGCGGCCGTCGCCGTCACCCTCGTCGTCGGGTTCGCCGTCGGCATCGCCGCGGCCCGCAGCGACCGCCTGGAGCGGGCGCTGCGCCCGGTCCTCGACGTGTTCCAGACGATGCCGCAGTTCGTGTACCTGATCCCGGTCGTCGCCCTGTTCGGCGTCGGCCGCGCCCCGGCCGTCGCCGCCGCGATCGTCTACGCGCTGCCGGCCGTCGTCCGCATCACCACCCAGGGCCTGCGCCAGGTCGACCCGGCCGCTCTGGAGGCGTCCGGCTCGCTCGGCGCGACCAGCTGGCAGCAGCTGCGGCAGGTGCAGCTCCCGCTGGCCCGCCCGGCGCTGCTGCTCGCCGTCAACCAGGGCCTCGTGCTGGTCCTCGCCGTCGTCGTCATCGGCGGCCTGGTCGGCGGTGGCGCCCTCGGCTACGACGTCGTCTTCGGCCTCGCCCAGGGCGACCTGGCGACCGGTCTGGTGGCCGGTGCGGCGATCGTCTGCCTCGGCCTGATGCTCGACCGGGTGACCCAGCCCACCGAACGCCGTGCGAAGAAGGGAGCCTGACATGCGGATCCGCACGACCGCCGCGATCGCCGCGGTGAGCTCCCTGGCGCTGCTCACCGGCTGCGGCGCCGCCGACATGACCAAGCAGGCCTCGCCTTTCGCCAACGCGCAGGGCGCCAAGACCGTGACCCTGTCCGTGCAGTCCTGGGTGGGCGCACAGTCCAACGTGGCCGTCGCCCAGTACATCCTGGAGCACGAGCTGGGCTACCGCGTCGACACCGTCCAGGTCGACGAGGTGCCCGCCTGGGACGCCCTCAGCCAGGGCCGCGTCGACGCGCTCCTGGAGGACTGGGGCCACCCCGAGCAGGAACAGCGGTACGTCAAGGACAAGAAGACGATCGCGCCCGGCGGCGACCTCGGCGTCACCGGCCACATCGGCTGGTACGTCCCGACGTACTTCGCCAAGAAGCACCCGGACGTCACCAACTGGAAGAACCTCAACAAGTACGCCGATCAGTTCCGCACCCCGGAGAGCGGCAGCAAGGGCCAGCTGATGGACGGTTCGCCGTCCTACGTCACCAACGACAAGGCGCTGGTGAAGAACCTGAAGCTGGACTACAAGGTGGTGTTCGCCGGGTCCGAGGCCGCGCAGATCACGCAGATGCGGCAGTTCGCCAAGGAGAAGAAGCCCTTCCTCACCTACTGGTACACGCCGCAGTGGCTGTTCAAGAAGGTCCCGATGACCGAGGTGAAGCTGCCGCCCTACAAGGAGGGCTGCGACGCCGACCCGGAGAAGGTCGCCTGCGCCTACCCGCACACGCCGCTGCAGAAGTACCTCAACGCCGACTTCGCGAAGAGCGGCGGCAAGGCGGCGGCCTTCCTGAAGAAGTTCAAGTGGACGACCGAGGACCAGAACGAGGTCTCCCTGATGATCGCCGACCAGAAGATGACGCCGGAGGACGCGGCGAAGAAGTGGGTGGACAGCCACAAGTCCACGTGGAAGAAGTGGCTGTCCTGACGTTCACCGCACCAACAGGCCGGCGATCTCCCGCAGGGCCCGGGCGGCCCGCCGCTGGAGTCCCGGCCCGAAGGTGATCCGGGTGGCCCCTCGCGCGCCGAGTTCGGCGGGTGAGGGGCCACCGTCGACCGGCGCCCCCACGTTGACCGGCCCCTGGATGCCGGCCCGCAGCAGCGGCAGGATCTCCGGCGGGGCCCCGATCGGGTACACGCAGTCGGCCCCGGCGGCGACGTACAACGCGGCCCGCTCGATGGCCGGGCCGGGATCGTCGACACCGCGGGAGAAGGTGTCGATGCGGGCGTTGACGAACAGCCGGTCACCGGCCGCCTCCCGCACCTCGGCCAGCCAGTCGGCGTGGGCCCGCGGTTCCTTGAGCACCCCGCCCTCGGAGTCCTCCAGGTTGCAGCCGACCACCCCCGCCTCCAGCAGCCGCTCCACGAGCTCCTTCGGAGCGAGCCCGTAGCCGCCCTCCACGTCCGCGGAGACGGGCACGTCGACGGCCCGGGCGATCCGGGCGACCGCCGCGAACATCTCGTCGGCCGGGACCTGCCCGTCCTCGTAGCCGAGCGAGGCGGCGACCCCGGCGCTGGGCGTGGCGAGCGCGGGGAACCCGGACTCGGCGAACACCCGCGCACTGGCCGCGTCCCACGGCCCGGGCAGCACGAGCGGATCGCCGGGCGTCCGGTGGTGGTGCAGGGCGCGGAACACACCGGCCTTGCCCGTCATACGCCCCCTCCCGGTCGTCACTTGTGCTGCCCCGGCTCGTAGTGCCCCGGCGCCATACGGCAGGTCACCCCGAACCGGTTCCAGGCGTTGATGACCGTGATCGCGGCGATGACCTGCGCCAGCTCGGCCTCCTCGAAGTGCTTCGCGGCGTTGTCGTAGACCTCGTCCGGTACGAAGCCGTCCGTCAGCACGGTCACCGCCTCCGTCAGCTCCAGTGCCGCGATCTCCTTCGCGGTGTAGAAGTGCCGCGACTCGTCCCAGGCGCTGAGCTGCACGATCCGCTCGACGCTCTCGCCCGCCGCCAGGGCGTCCTTGGTGTGCATGTCGATGCAGAACGCGCAGTGGTTGATCTGGGAGGCGCGGATCTTCACCAGCTCGTACAGCTTGTGGTCGAGGCCCTTCCGGGCGGCGGTCTCCAGCCGGACCATCGCCTTGTAGACCTCGGGCGCGTGCTTGGCCCACTCCAGGCGGGCGGGCTGCTCGGGGGCGTACTCCACGGTCGTCGGGGTGTCGGTGTGCGTCGTCATGCCCTCGACCCTAGAGGGAAGCAGCCCAGGAGTATGGTCCATTTCCATGGCGGAACCTTGGGCCACTCTGGGCATCGACCTGCATGTGGAGCCGGCCGGGCCGGGCCTGCGACGGGGGCTGACCGACGCCCTGCGCGAGGCGGTGCGCTCCGGCCGGCTGGCCCCGGACACCCGGCTGCCCTCCTCCCGCACGCTCGCCGCCGACCTGGGCATCGCCCGCAACACCGTCGCCGACGCCTACGCCGACCTGGTCGCCGAGGGCTGGCTCACCGCCCGGCAGGGCTCGGGCACCCGGGTCGCCGCGCGCGAGGTCGTCCCGCCGTCCGGCACGGCACCCCCCCCCCGCGCGCCCCCCCGCCCGGCCTACGACCTGCGCCCCGGCAGTCCCGACCTCGCGTCCTTCCCGCGCACGGCATGGCTCAAGGCCGCCCGCCGCGCCCTCACCGCCGCCCCGCACCACGCCCTCGACTACGGCGACCCCCGCGGCCGCCCCGAGCTGCGGGTCGCGCTCGCCGGGTACCTCTCCCGGGCCCGGGGCGTGCGCACCGGCCCCGAACGGATCGTGGTGTGCGCCGGGTTCGCGCACGGCCTGAAGCTGCTCGGCACGGCCCTGCGGGCGCGCGGAGCACGGACGGTCGCGGTCGAGTCGTACGGTCTCGACGTCCACTGGCGGATCCTGGCCGCCTCCGGCCTGGACACCGCCCCGCTGCCCTTCGACCGCCTGGGCACCGACCCGGGCGCCCTGTCCGAAGCCGACGCACTGCTGCTCACCCCCGCCCACCAGTTCCCCATGGGCGTGCCCCTGCACCGCGACCGCCGCACGGCTGTCGTGGACTGGGCGCGGCGCACCGGCGGGCTCGTGCTGGAGGACGACTACGACGGGGAGTTCCGCTACGACCGGCAGCCCGTCGGCGCGCTCCAGGGCCTGGACCCCGATCGGGTGGTCCATCTGGGCACCGCGAGCAAGTCCCTCGCGCCCGGCCTGCGGCTGGCCTGGATGGTGCTGCCGCCGCGCCTCGCCGAGGAGGTCGCCGCGGCGAAGGGCGGCGTCGACACCTGCGGGGTGCTGGACCAGCTGACCCTGGCCGAGTTCCTCACCTCCGGCGCCTACGACCGGCACCTGCGCGCGACCCGCCTGCGCTACCGGCGCCGCAGGGACGCCCTGGTCGCCGCCGTCACGGCCCGGGCCCCCCAGGCCCGCATCACCGGCATCGCGGCCGGTCTGCACGTCCTGCTGCGCCTGCCGCCGGGCACCGAACAGTCGGTGGTCCAGGCGGCGAACTGGCGGGGCCTCGCGCTCCACGGACTCGCCCGCTACACCCACCCCGCCGCGCCGGCCGAGCCCGTCGACGCCCTGGTCGTCGGCTACGGCACACCACCGGACCACGCCTGGTCGGGGGCGCTGGACGCGCTGTCCGCGGTACTGCCCGGATAATCACTCGAATTCACCCTCGGAAATTCCGTCCGGCGGATATGGTCACCTCATGAGTGAAAACCTTTCCCCCTCCCGCGTGGCCCTGAAGAAAATCACCCCCGACGTCTCCGCGGCCATGGGCTCCCTGCACGCCGCCGCCGTTTCCGCCGCCCAGGAGGCAAAGCTCGAACCGGAACTGCTGGAATTGGTCAGGATCCGCGCCTCGCAGATCAACGGCTGCGCGTTCTGCCTCGACCTGCACACCAGGGACGCCCGCGGACGGGGAGAGACCGAGCAGCGCATCCACACCCTGAACGCCTGGCGGGAGGCGCCCTTCTTCACCGAACGCGAGCGTGCGGCCCTGGCGTTGACCGAGGCGGTGACGCTCGTCCACGACGGCCGCGTCCCGGACGCCGTCTACGCCGAGGCGGCCGGGGTCTTCGACGAGAACCAGATCGCGGCCCTCATCTGGGCAGCCACCGTCATCAACGCCTACAACCGGATTGCGATAGCCACGCGCATGGTCCCGAAAAGCTGAAAACGCTCCCGAACAACTGAAAAGTGCAACGGAAAAGGCGCCGGGTCGCATTCGACCCGGCGTCGCTCTCTGCCCGCAATTCATTCGGCCGGCAGCGGCTCCATGGCGCTGTCCAGCCAGGTGCGCCATTCCCCGGCCCGGTCCGCCGGCGGCACCCGCATCGGCCGTCCGACCCAGCCCGTGACGGGCCGGATCCCGTGCAGCGCGTTCACCAGCCACACCTCACGGCCGTCCAGCTCCGCCACGGTCCGCTCGCGGTGCGCGATCCGCACCCCGGAGCGCAGCGCCCGCTCCTGCACCAGCGCGGCCGTCACACTCGGCAGGACGGGCAGCCGCGGCGGGGGCAGGCACAGGGTGTCGTCCTCCCACCACAGGACACCGGCCGTGGCCGACTCCAGGACCGTGCCCGAGCGGGCGATCAGCACCGCCTCCTCGGCGCCCTCGCCCCTGGCCCGGCGGCGCACCCGGGCCAGGGTGTCGAGGTCCGGGCCCTTGCGCCGGGGCACCGTCCGCGGATCGGACTGGCCCGCCGCCCACAGGCGCACCCCCGTACCCAGCGGCGGAGCGGGCCGCAGCAGCAGCCGCAGCTCCAGGGAGCCCGCCGCGAGTTCCACCCGGGGGAACCACTCCCCGGCTCTCGGCAGGGCCGCGGTCACGTCCTGCCAGAACGCCGTGAGCCGGCGCGATCGAGGTCCGCCGCAGTCACCGCAGGACCGCGAGAACCGCTCCCGGTGCCGGGCGTAGGCCCGCACCCGGCCCTCGCGCAGCAGCCAGGAGTCCGCGACGAGCAGCCGCCCCCCGGCCGTCCCCTCCGGGGCCGGGGCCAGGCCACGGCCGGGCGTCCAGGCCCACAGGCCCTCCGCCACCGCCGGTCCAGTCACCATGGGGTCCTCTTCTCAGTACTTGCGGCCCGCGACGGCGGGCGCCCCGTGCCGGGGCCCGTACGGCGCGTGCTCCAACCAGGATCCACACCACGGCAGCACCGGCGCCAGGGCCGCCGCGGCCCGCTGCCTGACCCGGACGATCCGGCGGTGCGGCCGCAGATGGTCCAGGGCCGTGCCGGCGGCGGCCATGTTGAACAGGCCCGCCGCGCGCCGCACCTCCGCGAAGTCCGCGACCGCCTCCGCGGTCCCGGCGGCGATCGCCCCGGCGGCGGCCGCCGCGTCCGCGATCCCGCTGTTCATGCCGCGCGCCCCGAACGGCGGGAAGAGATGCGCCGCCTCACCGGCCAGCAGCACCCGCCCGTGCGGATCGGTGAACGAGGCAGCCACCTTGCGCAGGAAGCGGTACGTCGACACCCACAGGATCCGGTCGCCGTAGCCGTCCCCGACGATCCCCGGCAGCCAGCGGCGTACGGCCGCCTCGGTGCCGAACTCCTCCGGCCGGTCGTCGTCGCGGCACTGGAGGTCGATCTGGAAGCCCCCGGTGAACGGCACCCGCATCACACTGCGCCCGCCCGCCCCGGGATGCTCGTAGTGGAAGACCCGCTCCAACGGCAGCTCGCCGCCCGGCACGTCGGCGACGTCCACGACGACGTGGAAGCCCTCGCCGCGGGTGCCCTCCAGCTCGATGCCCAGCTCGCGCCGGACCGCGGAGCGGGCCCCGTCGGCGGCGACGACGTGGGAAGCGCTCCACTGCCGCCCGTCCGCTCCCGTCAGCCGGACCCCGCTTCCCGTGCTGCGCACGCCCGTCACCCGGGCGCCCCACTCGAAGTCCACCCCGGCCCGCCCACAGGCCGTGCGCAGAAAGCGTTCGGTGTCCGTCTGGCGCAGGCTCGTGAAGGGCGGCGGGCCGGACGGGAGCGGAAAGGTCCGGGCGTAGACCTCACGCCCCCGGTAGAGGGTGCGCCTGGTGTGCCAGGTCCGCCCGTACGCCGTGATCTCGGCGGCGAGGCCGGGCAGCATCGCGTCCAGCAGGCCGAGGGTCTCCCGGTGCACGAACAGGGCCCGGCTGCCGGGCCGTTCACGGTCCTCCGGGTCGGCCTCCAGCACGGTGACGGGCAGGCCGTGGGCGCGCAGCGCGAGGGCCGCCGACAGGCCCACCGGGCCGGCCCCCACGACCACGACCGGGGTCACGCCCCGACGCCTTCGCCGAGCATCCGGGCGATCTCCACCCGCTTCACCTTCCAGGTCGCCGTCATCGGCAGCTCCTCGAACCGCCACTGCCGGGGCTCGGCCATCGCCGGCAGCCCGGCCGTGGCCCGCCGCCAGCGCTCCGGATCCAGGGGCCGCTCGCCGCGCACGCACACCACCGGCACCGGCTCACGGTCCGCCCCCGGCACGATCACGACCTCGCGCAGCTCCTCCAGCCGGGACATCAGCGTGTCCTCGACCTCCAGGTTGCTGTGCACGGCGTCGATCCGGTCGATCTCCCGGTCGATCAGGTACAGCGCGCCGAGACGGTCGCGGTAGCCCAGGTCGCCCATCTCCCACCAGCCGTCGGTGAGCTGACGGTCGTAGCGGTCCGGCATGCCGAGGTAGGTGAGGATGCGGCCACGGGTGCGTGCCTCGATACGGCCCGGGGTGCCGGGCGCGACCCGCCGGCCCTCGGCGTCGGTCACCCGCACCCGGGTGAAGCCGGGTATCCCGAACCCGACCCGGCGGCCGTCCGCCCGGGCCGCACTGCGCCGGGTCACCACCTGGAACGCCACCGGGCCCGTCTCGCTCTGCCCGTACAGCTGGACCAGCCAGGGCGTCCGGCGCCGCGACGCGTCCAGCAGCCGCCGCACGGTCCGCGGATGGATCGCATCGAACGTCGAGCCGTACGACCGGACCCGGGACAGCGGCGCCCCGGGCGCACCGGCCAACTCCTCCCACAGCACGAACGTGTTGGGATGCGTCTCCACGATGCCGGGCCGGTGCCGGACCAGCAGCGGGCCGACCGAGGCCGGGTCCGGGTCGGTGATCAGCACGAGCGGGCTGCCGAAGTGCAGCAGCACGCCGAGCAGGTGGTAGAAGCGCGAGTGCACGAACGACATGTGCAGTGCGGCGGTCTCGCCCCGGGTGAGCCGGCCCATCGCCTGCTGCGGCACGAGCCGGTTCCACATGGTCCGCGCGCAGTGCACGGCCAGTTTGGGGACGCCGGTGGTGCCCGAGCTGTGGGTGATCAGGGCGGGTTCACGGGGGTGGAGCCGGACCGGCGGGGGCGGTTCGGCGCCGGTGTACCGCGACAAGGGCTCGGCACGGGGCGCGTCGTCCACGGACAGCGTCCGCCGCACGAGCCCGGACAGGGCGACGCCCTTCAGACCGTCCAGCGTCGCGCCGTCGGTGATCAGCCAGGGCCGGCGCAGCCGTCCGAGGAGCTGCCCGGCCACCTCCGGGGCCAGCGCGGGCGACAGCAGCACGGGCACGGCACCGATACGGGAGACGGCACAGGTCAGCAGCATGATGTCGACGTTGTCCGCCTTGTGCACGGCAACCTGCTCCGAGGGCCGCACCCCGGCCTCCCACAGCCGGCCGGACAACTCCTCGGCCACCTCGGCCAGCACGGTGTAGTTCAGGTCGGTGCCGAGGGCGGGGGCGACGTCGAGCGGCCGGTCGAGGGTGACGAAGACCGCTCCGTGCCGGTCGGCCGCACGCCGGAAGAGCGGCCCCAGGTAGAAGCCGCGGTCCGCGAGCAGGGGCTGTCGCATGGGGTCGTTCCTCTCCGTGGTGTTCACCAGGCGCCCTTGCGCACCAGATGGCGGCGCAGCTTCCCGGTCGGGGTGCGGGGCAGCGACGGGACGAAGCTGACGCTGCGGGGGACCTTGAACGCGGCGAGACTCATCCGCGCCAGGCCGGTCAACTCCTCGGCCAGACCCTCCCGGACGGGCGGGACGGGGACCACGAAGGCCCGCAGCCGGCTCGCGCCGCGCCCGTCGGGAACGGCGGCGACCGCCACCTCCCGCACGGCCGGATGGGAACGCAGCACGGCCTCCACCTCCAGCGGGGAGACGGTGATGCCGCCGACCATCTCCATGTCGTCGGCGCGGCCCAGGTGCCGGTAGGTGCCGTCCGGTTCGCGGCAGGCCCGGTCCCGCGTGGCCAGCCAGCCGCCCACCAGGGTCCGGGCGGTCTCCTCGGGCCGGTTGAGGTAGCCGGGCGTCACCGTTGGCCCGCGCACCCACATCTCGCCCTCGTCGCCGTCCGGCACCGGGTGGCCGTCGCGGTCGCGCAGCTCCACCTCGAAGCCGGGGACGGGCGGGCCGACGGTGCCCGGGTGGTTGTGGCCGAAGCCGTTGGCGCAGAAGGCGTGACCGGCCTCGGTGGAGCCGATCTGCTCCAGCACCGGCGCGCCCAGCAGCGCGGTCACCTGCGTGGCCAGCCCTTCCGGCAGCCCCTCGCCGGCCGACACCGCGGCCCGCACCGAGGCGAAGCATCCCTCGTGCCCGTTGCCCCGTTCGGCGACCAGCGCGGCGTACGCGGACGGCACGGAGTACAGCAGCGTCACCCGGTGCCGGGCGACGAGCTCGTCGAGGGTGGCCGGGCCGGGACGCCGGTCCACCAGCACGGCGGACGAGCCGGAGAACAGCGGGAAGACGAACGCGTTGCCGAACCCGTAGGCGAAGAACAGCTTCGACACCGACAGGGTGACGTCCTCCGCGGTGATCCGCAGCACCCGCCGCCCGATCAGGTCGTGGTACGTCCGTGGATCGCCGTGCGTGTGCACAACGCCCTTGGGCCGGCCCGTGGTGCCGGAGGTGTACTGCACGTACAGCGGGGTGTGCGCGTCGACCTGGTGGGCGGGAGCGCGCGCGGCGGTGGGGGCGAGGGCCATCAGCTGGTCGGCGCCGAGGCCCGTCCGGCCGGCGAACCGCTCCTCCAGGCCCGGCCCCGTCACGCACAGCACGGCGTCGGTGTCCTCGGCCAGGAACGCGTGGTCGGCCGCGGGGAGTTCGGGGTTGACCGGCACCGCCACGGCACCGAGGCGGGCAGTGGCGAGGAACGCCGTCACCCAGGCCACGGAGTCCGGCAGCGCGAGCAGCACCCGGTCGCCGGGGCGCACCCCGAGGCCGGCCAGCACGGTCGCCGCGCGGGCGGCGAGGTCGTGCACCTCACAGTGGGTCCAGGCCCGGTGCCCCTGGTGGAAGGCGGTCCGTCCGCTCCACCCGCGCCGCTCGGCGAGTTCCGCCAGGTGGGCCGCGAGATTCCCGGGCGCCTCGGCCTCCGCCGGGCTCGGCATGACCTGTGGACTGGTCATCGTCTGACCTCCCCCGCGGCCCCGGCCCGCTGCCCGGGCGGACCCTCCTGCCGCGACCGGCCGGCCCTGTGCTGCTGGAGGGCGCGCATCGGGGCCGCCGTCTTCAGCAGCATCTCCTCGTACTCGGCGTCCGGATCGGAGCCGAGCACGATGGCGCCGCCCGCACCCAGGTGCGTCACGCCGTCGGCGAAGACGGCGGTCCGGATCACGATGCTCAGGTCCGCACCGCCACCGCAGCCGAAGTAGCCGAGGGCGCCGGAGTAGACGCCACGTGCCTCGGTCTCCAGCGTGTCGATGATCTCCAGCGTGCGCAGCTTCGGTGCGCCGGTCATCGACCCGCCCGGGAAGCAGGCCCGCACGCAGTCCACCGCGTCCGTGCCCTCCCGCAGCTTGCCCTGCACGGTGGAGACCAGTTGGTGCACGGTGGCATAGGTCTCCGTGGCCATCAGCTTGGAGACCCGCACGGTGCCGGTCCGGCAGACCTGCCCCAGGTCGTTGCGGAGCAGGTCCACGATCATCAGGTTCTCGGCCCGGGTCTTGGCGTCCGAGGCGAGCGCGTCCCGCAGCCGGGCGTCCTCCTCCGGCCCGTCGCCCCGGGGCGCGGTGCCCTTGATGGGCCGGGCCTCGGCGGTGCCGTCCCGGCCGATCCGCAGGAACCGCTCGGGCGAGGAACCGGCCACCTCCAGCTCCCCGAACCTCAGGAACGCCGCGTACGGGGCCGGGTTGTCGCGGCGCAGCGTCCGGTAGAACTCCAGCGGGTCGGGCGGAGCGGGCAGCCGGGCGGCGTTCGTGAGGCAGACCTCGTAGCTGGTGCCGGACCGCAGCGCCTGCCGGCACGCCTCGATGTCCGCGAGGTACGTCGCCCGGTCGCGCACCAGCCAGGGCTCGGCTGCGCCGGGGTCGGCCGGGGCCGGCGGTCCGGGCGGCGACGGGCGTTCCGTCGCCACGCAGGAGAGGCCGGCCAGCACGCCCTCCAGCCAGTCGGCGGCCTCCCGCGCGGCCTGCGGGGTGTCCTCCGCCAGGCAGACGGCGTAGGTGAAGCCCTCCTCGTGGTCCACCGCGATCACCCGGTCGGCGAACAGCCACGCGGCGTCCGGGGTGGGGGAGTCGTGCCGGTTGGCCGACCCGCAGTCGGCCTTCATCTCGTAGCCGAAGTAGCCGACGTAGCCGCCGGTGAAGTCGAACGGCAGCCCGGTGGCGTCCACCCGGCGGTTGGTCAACTGCCGCTTGAGGTAATCGAAGACACTCGCCCCCACCCGCCGCAGGGGCCGCCCCGCCCGCTGGATCTCACACCGCCCGGCACCGACGTCGTACCGCACGAACTCGGCGAGCGGCCCCTGGTCGTCCCCCAGGAACGAGAACCGCGACCGCCCCGGCTCCACCAGCGAACTGTCCAGCCAGAAGCTCCGCGGCGACCCGGCGAACATCCGGCTGAAGACCGCCTCGGCGTCAACAGCACCGCTGACCCTCCGGGTGTGCAGCCGATACCCGACCCGATCGGGCCGACGGGGCCGGGGGACGGCAACGGAGTCCGGTGCGACCTCGGCGGGCGTCTTCCGTCCCCGGGCGGCCGGTGCGGCGGACGCGCCCGTGGCCGGGGCACCGGCAGCCGGGGTGGTGACCACGGATGCTCCCTGCCCGGGGACCGACGCGGCCCCACCGGACGCCGGGCCCTCACCGGAGACGGCCCCGCCGGGCGCCAGGGCGAGAGGGCCGGACGGGACAGCCCCAGGGCATATCCCCGGCCCTGCGGCTGGGGCGGCCGCGCCGGGTGCTGGAGCTGTCGGGTTGGATGAGGCGGCCTCGGATTGAGGGCGGGGCCCTGCAGCCGGGACGGGGGCGGTCCCGGGGTCTGTTCCCGGCTCCGCAGCCGGGACGTCTTCGCCGGGTGCCGCCGCGGCCCGGGGGGATGCCGCGGCCTCGGGGCGTGGCCCGGCTCCGGTTGCCGGGGCGGGTGCGGCAGCCTCGGGGCCTGCCCCTGGCCCTGCTGCGGGGGCGGCCGCGCCGGGCGTATGAGCAACCGGGGCTGACGCCACGGCCTCGGGGCGGAGCCCGACCCCCGCCGGCGGAGTCGGCTTGCTCGACGGCGTGGTCTCGCCGAGCCCCGCCACCCCGCCGCCGGGCGGGTTGGCCCTCGCCCGGGTGACGGCGGCGACCTGGAAGACGGCCGCGGCCACCGGGCGACGCAGGCCGCCGAGGCCGAGAAGACCCCCCGGAGAGCGCCGGGCCCCCGCGTCGCACTCCGGGACGACGACCCGCCGCCGGACCTGCTCGTGCGCGGGCACGGCCGTGTTCTTCGTGCGCAGCTTGCCCGCCCGCTCAGCGGTGAGGTTGCGGAAGTTCACGAGCATGCGGTGCCCGTACTCCGTGAGGACCGACTCCGGATGGAACTGCACTCCCCACAGCGGCCGGCTGCGGTGCCGTAGCCCCATCAGGACGCCGTCCTCCGCCCAGGCCGTGGCCTGAAGCGTCTCCGGCAACGGCTCGCGCACGGCCAGCGAGTGGTAGCGGACGGCGGCGAAGTGCTGCGGCAGACCGTGGAACAGGTCCCGGCCGTCATGCCGGACCGTGGACAGATGCCCGTGCCGCGGCTCCGGAGCGGGCCCCACCAGCCCGGCCTCCCCGAGCGCGATCCCCTGATGCCCCAGACACACACCGAGCACCGGAACCGGGGAGGTCGCGAGCAGCCTGCTGCCGATACCGAAATCACGCGCCTCGCCCGGATGCCCGGGCCCGGGGGACACCACGAGGTTGTCGAACGCCCGGAGATCGGGAAGACCGTCGACGGGAGCGTCGTTCCGGACGACCACCGGCTCCTCGCCGTTGACCTCGGCGATCAGCTGGAACAGGTTGTACGTGTACGAGTCGTAATTGTCGATGAGCAGGGTCTTCACCCGCCCACCTCCCTCTGTTCGTTCGCGGGCCTATACGGCCCGGCGTTTGTGCCGCCCGCGCAGTGCCTGGAGCGACGGGTACAGCCATTTCCGGAAGAAACGCTGGAGCCGCGGCATGAGAATCCAGGTGACAAGGGCCGTTACACACAGACACAACAACAGCGTGCGAAAAAGTGCATTGAGGTCACCGAGATAGGGAAGCACCGTCAGATTGAACAGGAGCACCGGCGGGAAAACCGCGCTCATATTCACGAACCACAGTTTCCATTTCGACGGCGGAGCCGGTGGCGGGGGAGTCAGTGTCTGCGCGTCGAACCAGGCCCGGGCGCCGGGAACCCGCCTGCGCTCCGCCTCCTGGGCGATGCCCGCCAGCCGGGCGTCCCATTGTTCCCGGGAGGGTGATTTCTCCCAGGCCAGGGCCATACCCTCGCTGGCGAAGCGATAGACGACATGCCACTCCGCCCCTCCGTCGACAAGTACCCCACCCCCCATGAATCCCGGCTGCCGCGCGGTCGCGCCCAGCATCGCCCACCCCCACGAGTGAAAGTCGGCTGCTCGGCCCGGCGTCACGCGATAGGCCACGGTGACCGTGACGGGATTACTGGTCACGCCGTCCCATACGGAAAGCGCTCACCGCGCGTTCAAGATTCAACAAAGAATTTTCCGGTTGTCTGCGAGGTCACCCGAAGGTGAAGAATCCCCGCAGGTCGGAAAGCGCATCCGCTCAACTCGGCGTGACCGCACTCTCCTCCGCCTGCACCGGCGCTTCCCCGAACCGCGACAACGCCAGGGCCCCCGCCACCGCCACCGCGAAACCGAGGATCGCCAGCCACCCCAGCCCCGGCCGCGTACGGTCCCCGAGCCACACCACGCCGATCAGCGCGGGCGCGACCGTCTCCCCCAGCACCAGACCGGCCGTCGCCGTGGTCACCGACCCGCGCTGCAGGGCCGAGGTCAGCAGCAGGAACGCCGCCCCGCCGCCGAGCAGCAGCGCGTACGTCGCCGGATCGGGGAACAGCTCACCGGGTGAGAACCCGTCGATCAAGCGCACCGACACCTCCACCACCCCGAACCCGAGCCCCGCCCCCAGCCCGAGCGTCAGCGCCCGCCCCCGCTCCGGCAGCCGCCCGGCCACCGCCCCGAGCAGCAGCACCCCGGCCGCCGCCCCGAGCATCGCCCACTTCAGCCAGGCCGGCCCCTCGTCGCCCTCCGCCCCGGAGGCCAGCCCCAGCAGTGCGAGCCCGGCACACACCACCGCCACCGCCGCCCACTCGACGCGGCTCAGCCGCACCTTGAGCAGCCGCGCGGCGACCACGGCCGTCACCGCGAGGCTCGCCGCCAGCGCCGCCCCCACGGCGTAGATCGGCACCGACCGCAGCGCGAGGATCTGCAGCACGAAACCGAGCCCGTCCAGCGCGAGCCCGGCGAGGTAGCGCCACTGCCGCACCGCCCGCCACAGCAGTGCCACGTCCCCGCTGGGCCCGGTCGCCGCCGCCGACCGCGCGGCGATCGCCTGCAGCACGGTCGCCGTACCGAAGCAGACCGCCGCGCCGAGGGCACACACCATTCCAAAGATCACAAATCGACAGTAGGGGAGCTCCCGGGGACGGGGGGCCATGCGGGGCCGTTCACACCGATCTCTAGGCTGACCGTCTGTCAGTGCACACGGGGAGATGCGGGGAGACACGCACATGGCTGAAACACGGCGACGGTTGCGTTCGAGCACGGTGGTGCTGGGCGGCATGGGCGTCCTGGCGGCGGCCCTGTCCGCGTGCGGCTCGGACCCCGACCGCCGCTGTGTGGACCGGGACAGCTACGACTACATCAACGGCTACAAGATCGTCGCCGACAAGAACTGCTCGTCCGGCACGTCCTCCTCCGGCAAGGGCAAGAAGACCGGCAAGACGAAGGTCAGCGACGCCGACTGGTACTACGACGCCGACGTCAGCGGCGGCTGGGCCGACGACGGCACCTTCAGCCGTGACGAGGCCGTCGACCGGGGCGGCTTCGGCTGCTCCGGCAGCGGCGGCGGCTGACGGGCGGACTCAGCGATGGAACGCCGCACCATGGAGCCCCGCCCCGGCTGGCAGCAGACCGTCGAGGAACAGGGCCTGATCTACCCCCTGACCCGCTACCCCGACGACTCCCTGCGCCCCTACTGGGACGAGAGCGCGTACTACGTCTTCTCCCTGGAGGAGATCGAGGCCCTGGAGGAGGTGGTCGAGGACCTCCACCGCATGTGCCTGGCGGCGGCCGGCCACATCGTCACCGAGGACCGCTTCGCCGACCTGGGCATCACCGACCCCCGGGTCGCCCGCAGGGTCGCCGAGGCCTGGCACCGCCGAGCCGAACTCCCCTCCGTCTACGGCCGCTTCGACCTCCGCTACGACGGCACCGGTCCGGCCAAGCTCCTGGAGTACAACGCCGACACCCCCACCTCACTGGTCGAGGCCGCGTCCCCCCAGTGGTTCTGGATGGAGGACCGTTTCCCCGGCGCCGACCAGTGGAACTCCCTGCACGAGCGCCTCATCGACGCCTGGAAGAAGCAGGCCGCCCTCCTCCCGCCGGGCAGCCCCCTCTACTTCGCGTACTCCTCCGCCGACGAACTCGGCGAGGACATGATGACGGTCGCCTACCTCAAGGAGACCGCCGAACAGGCAGGCCTGGCCACCGACTGGATCGCCATGGAGGAGATCGGCTGGGACCGCCTCTCCAGCCGCTTCGTCGACAACCGCCTCCGCTTCATCCGCAGCGTCTTCAAGCTCTACCCCTGGGAATGGCTCACCACCGACCGCTTCGCGGAGCACGTCCTGGACACCCTCGACAACGGCGGCGGCACCGGCTCCACCCTGTGGATCGAGCCGGCCTGGAAGATGCTCCTCAGCAACAAGGCACTCCTGGCGATCCTCTGGGAGCTCTACCCCGACCACCCGAACCTCCTCCCCGCGTACCTGGACGGCCCCCGCGGCCTGTCCACCCCGGGCTGGGTGGCCAAGCCCCTCCTGGGCCGAGAGGGCGCGGGCGTCACGATCCACGAACCCGGCTCCACGCCGACCCTCCGCGACGAACCCTGCGTCTACCAGCAACTGGCCCCCCTGCCCGACTTCGACGGCAACCGCGTGGTCCTGGGCACCTGGGTGGTGGAGAACGAGTCGGCGGGCCTGGGCATCAGAGAGTCGTCGGGCCTGATAACGGACGAATACGCGAGGTTCCTGCCCCACGTGATCCTTTAGGCAGGGGGCGGGGCTCGGACACCCAGGGGCGCGGGGCTGTGTCCATATGCGGCTCCGCCGCGTGGGCGCGTCAAGCCACGTACCACCCGCACTCGGCACCGAAGGGCACCCGGTAGGCTGACCGAGGGCCGTGACTGGCGCGCTGGGATGGACAAACCATCGGGGAGCGGCCCGAGCAGAGAGAGCCGTGCGCCTGGGCCGTACCGTGAACGCTGAACGCAACGTCCGGAGGTCCACCATGTCAGCCGAGCCCCTCTCCACCGCTTCCACCGCCTACCGCGCCGCCCTCGACGTGATCCGCGCCGTCGAGCCCCGCGTGGCGGACGCCATCGGCCAGGAGGTCGCCGACCAGCGCGAGATGCTCAAGCTGATCGCGTCGGAGAACTACGCCTCCCCGGCCACGCTGCTGGCGATGGGCAACTGGTTCAGCGACAAGTACGCCGAGGGCACCATCGGCCGCCGCTTCTACGCCGGCTGCCGCAACGTCGACACCGTCGAGTCCCTCGCCGCCGAGCACGCCAAGGAGCTCTTCGGAGCCCGCCACGCCTACGTCCAGCCGCACTCCGGCATCGACGCCAACCTGGTCGCCTTCTGGGCCGTCCTCGGCGCCCGGGTCGAGGTGCCCTTCCTGGAGAAGACCGGCGCCCGCCAGATCAACGACCTGACCGACGCCGACTGGGCCGAGCTGCGCCAGGCCTTCGGCAACCAGCGCATGCTCGGCATGTCCCTGGACGCCGGCGGCCACCTCACCCACGGCTTCCGCCCGAACATCTCCGGCAAGATGTTCGACCAGCGCTCCTACGGCACCGACCCGGCCACGGGCCTCATCGACTACGAGGCGCTGCGCACCTCCGCCCGCGAGTTCAAGCCGCTGATCATCGTCGCCGGCTACTCCGCCTACCCCCGTCTGGTGAACTTCCGCATCATGCGGGAGATCGCCGACGAGGTCGGCGCGACGCTCATGGTCGACATGGCGCACTTCGCCGGCCTGGTCGCGGGCAAGGTCCTCACCGGCGACTTCGACCCGGTCCCGCACGCCCAGATCGTGACGACGACCACCCACAAGTCGCTGCGCGGCCCACGCGGCGGCATGGTCCTGTGCGACGACTCGCTGAAGGACCAGGTCGACCGCGGCTGCCCGATGGTCCTCGGCGGCCCGCTCCCGCACGTGATGGCCGCCAAGGCGGTCGCGCTGGCCGAGGCCCGGCAGCCGTCCTTCCAGGACTACGCCCAGCGCATCGTCGACAACTCCCGCGCCCTCGCCGAAGGCCTGATGCGCCGCGGCGCCACCCTCGTGACCGGCGGCACGGACAACCACCTGAACCTGATCGACGTCGCCTCCTCCTACGGCCTCACCGGCCGCCAGGCCGAGGCCGCCCTGCTGGAGTCGGGCATCGTCACCAACCGCAACGCCATCCCCGCCGACCCCAACGGCGCCTGGTACACCTCCGGCATCCGTATCGGCACCCCCGCCCTGACCACCCGTGGCCTGGGCACCGCCGAGATGGACGAGGTCGCCGGCCTCATCGACCGCGTCCTCGCCACCACGGAGCCGGGCACGACCAAGTCGGGCGCCCCCTCCAAGGCGGCCCACGTCCTCGACGCGAAGGTGGCCGACGAGATCTCTCAGCGCGCCACCGACCTCGTGGCCGGTTTCCCGCTCTACCCGGAGATCGACCTGGGCTGACGCCCCCCGGCCCGTCACTCGTCCAGGTCGATCAGCACCTGACGCGGCTCCTCCCGCGGCGGCCCGGCTTCCCGCCGGGCCGCCGCGCGGCGTATCAGCAGCGTGCCGCCCGCACCGGCCGCGAGGCCCAGCGCCCCTGCCGTCACCGCCCACCGGACGCCACTCCGCGCCGGACCGTCCGGGTCCGCGGCGGCGGCCGGGCTCGCGAGGGGTCCGCCCTCCGCCTCACCGAGCAGCCGGGCCAGGTCGAACCGCTCGAAGACGGACCGCGGCGCCCGGTGCCAGCGGATGTCGTCGTCCTCCACGGTGGGGCTGGGGTCCGAGCGCACCCAGGGCGTGCCGTCCTCGGCCACCAGCAGCTGGTCCTGCCGCTCGACGGCCACGTCCCCGCCCGGCGGCCGGTTCGTGCTCGGCCAACCGCCGACCCCGGACCGCCCCCAGAGCACCGTGAGCCGCACCTGCGGGAAGTCCCCCTCCGCCCAGTCGTCCGGCACCCGCTCCGTCTCCGTGTGCGTGGGCTGCAGCAGCTGCCACAGCCGGGCGAAGTCGCGCTGCCCCGAGCGCACCGCCGCAGTCCGCCCCGTCGCGCCCGCGACGACCATCGCCACGTCGGGCACGTCCCGCCCCCGCGCCGGGAGCGCCACGGCGGCCGGCACCGCCGCGCACCCGGCGACAGCGCCCGCCACCGCCATCACCAGCACGCCCCGCCCCACCCCGCCTCGTGCCTGCAAGGGATCCCCCTCCCCGTCCGCAGCGCCCCGAGCGCGGCCGGGGGCACCCCCTCCCGCGCCTCACCCCTTGTTACACCGCCGGAGCCGAACGGGATCCCGTCTGTTTCCGGCCCGTTCCGGATCGGCCCCCGGGACCTGAGAGAATGGTGAGCATGGCCTCTGACCGACCTCGCGTGCTCTCCGGGATCCAGCCCACCGCCGGCTCGTTCCACCTCGGCAACTACCTCGGCGCCGTCCGCCAGTGGGTGGCCCTCCAGGAGACCCACGACGCGTTCTACATGGTCGTCGACCTGCACGCGATCACCATCCCGCAGGACCCGAAGGACCTGCGGGCGAACACGCGCCTGGCCGCGGCCCAGCTCCTCGCGGCGGGTCTCGACCCGGACCGCTGCACGCTCTTCGTGCAGAGCCACGTCCCCGAGCACGCCCAGCTCGCCTGGATCATGAACTGCCTCACCGGCTTCGGCGAGGCCGGCCGGATGACCCAGTTCAAGGACAAGTCCGCCAAGCAGGGCGCCGAGCGCGCCTCGGTCGGCCTGTTCACGTACCCGATCCTCCAGGTCGCGGACATCCTGCTCTACCAGGCCCACGAGGTCCCGGTCGGCGAGGACCAGCGCCAGCACATCGAGCTCACCCGCGACCTCGCCACGCGCTTCAACGGCCGTTTCGGCGAGACCTTCACGCTCCCGAAGCCGTACATCCTCAAGGAGACGGCGAAGATCTACGACCTCCAGGACCCGTCGATCAAGATGAGCAAGTCGGCGTCCACGCCGAAGGGCCTCATCAACCTCCTCGACGAACCCAAGGCCACGGCCAAGAAGGTCAAGAGCGCCGTCACCGACACCGACACGGTGATCCGCTACGACGCCGGGGACAAGCCGGGCGTCAGCAACCTCCTCACGATCTACTCGACCCTCACCGGCGAGAGCATCGGCGAGCTGGAGGAGAAGTACACCGGCAAGATGTACGGCGCGCTCAAGACGGACCTCGCCGAGATCATGGTCGACTTCGTGACGCCGTTCCGGGAGCGCACCCAGCAGTACCTGGACGACCCCGAGACGCTCGACTCGATCCTGGCCAAGGGCGCCGAGAAGGCCCGCGCGGTCGCCGCGGAGACCCTCGCGCAGGCGTACGACAAGGTCGGCTTCCTGCCCGCCAAGCACTGAACCCGCCCCAGCGCACAGCCGTACCACCGAACAGCGCTGTACATCACTCCGGTTGCGCCTGCCCGTAACCCGGTCGTGGCCGTACAGTCGATAACCGGGTGGTCGTATCAGCGGCCACACTGACACGACAGGAGACGACGTGGGGACCGTAACGATCGGTGTCTCGATCGCGGTCCCGGAGCCTCACGGCAGCGAGCTCCAGCAGCTGCGCGCGGGCTTCGGCGACGCCGCCGCTCACGGCATCCCCACACACGTCACCCTGCTGCCGCCGACAGAGATCGACGAGGCCTCCCTGCCGGCCGTCGAGGCGCATCTGGCCGAGGTCGCCGCCGCCGGCCGCGCCTTCCCCATGCGGCTGTCCGGCACCGGCACCTTCCGGCCCCTGTCGCCGGTGGTCTTCGTCCAGGTCGTCGCGGGCGCGGAGGCCTGCACGCTGCTCCAGCAGCAGGTCCGCGACCCCGCCGGGCCGGTCAACCGCGAACTGCAGTTCCCCTACCACCCGCACGTCACCGTGGCGCACGGCATCGACGACGCGGCCATGGACCGCGCCTTCGAGGAACTCGCCGGCTACGAGGCCGAGTGGCCCTGCACCGGCTTCGCCCTCTACGAACAGGGCGCCGACGGCGTCTGGCGCAAGCTCCGCGAGTTCCCCTTCGGCGGCTCGGTGGTCCCCCCGCAGGCCGGGCGGGTGGAGCGCGGCTCCGTCCCCATCCGCTGACCCGCCCGCGGGGTCAGACCGGCAGCCGCCGGAACACCCCGCGCGGCAGGTGCCGCAGCGCCGCCATCACCACGCGCAGCGTCCCCGGCACCCACACCGTCTCCGAGCGGCGCCGCAGCCCCAGCTCCACGGCCGACGCGACCGCCTCGGGCGTGGTGGCGAGCGGCGCCTCGGGCAGACCGGCGGTCATCCGCGTCCGGACGAAGCCGGGGCGTACGACCATGACGTGCACGCCCGTGCCGTGCAGCGCGTCGCCCAGGCCCTGCGCGAAGGCGTCGAGGCCGGCCTTGCTGGAGCCGTAGATGAAGTTCGCGCGGCGGGCCCGCTCGCCCGCGACGGAGGACATCACGACGAGCGAGCCGTGCCCCTGGGACTGGAGCGAGCGGGCGCACACCAGCCCTGCCGAGACCGCGCCGGTGTAGTTGGTCTGCGCGACCCGCACCGCCGCCTCCGGCTCCCGCTCGTCGCGGGCCTGGTCGCCGAGCAGCCCGAAGGCGAGCAGCACCATGTCGACGTCGCCCTCGGCGAAGACCTTGCCGAGCACGGCCTCGTGGGAGCCGGGGTCGAGCGCGTCGAAGGCGACGGTGTGCACGTCGGCGCCGAGCCCGCGCAGCTGCCCCGCTGCCTCTTCCAGGGCGGGGGAGGGGCGGCCGGCCAGCCAGACCGTACGGGTGCGGCGGGCGATCAGCCGGCGGGCGGTCGCCAGCGCGATCTCCGACGTACCGCCGAGGACGAGCAGGGACTGGGGGAGACCGAAGGCGTCCTTCATGACAGCTCCTAGAGGTTGCTCACAGACTGAGGCGGCGGGCCAGGTCGGACACGAACACCCCGCGCGGGTCGAGCCGGGCGCGCAGTTCGCGGAAGTCGTCGAGGCGGGGGTACATGGCCGCGAGCAGGTCCGGGCGCAGCCGGGCGTCCTTGGCGAGGTAGACGCGCCCGCCCGCGGCGGCGACCTCCTCGTCCAGTTCGTCGAGGAACGCGCCGAGGCCGGGCAGGCCGGCCGGGATGTCCAGGGCCAGCGTCCAGCCCGGCACGGGGAAGGACAGCCAGCCCGGGTCGGACTCCCCGAAGCGCTTGAGGACGGCCAGGAAGGACGGGCAGCGGCGTTCGGAGATGCGGCGCACGATGCGGCGCAGGGCGTCCTCGCGGCCGTGGCCGACGACGAACTGGTACTGCACGAAGCCGCCGCGGCCGTAGACGCGGTTCCAGTCGGGCACGCCGTCCAGGGGGTGGAAGAAGGCGGAGATGCGCTGGAGTTGACCGGTGCGGGCGTGGGGGGCCTTGCGGTACCACAGCTC
Organism: Streptomyces qaidamensis; assembly: GCF_001611795.1. Classification (NCBI taxonomy): domain Bacteria; kingdom Bacillati; phylum Actinomycetota; class Actinomycetes; order Kitasatosporales; family Streptomycetaceae; genus Streptomyces; species Streptomyces qaidamensis. Next base: position 5,620,834 of record NZ_CP015098.1, read on the forward strand.
GTTGAACAGGCCCACGGTCGTCCGGCTGAGCAGGCCGTCGGGGAGGATCGCGGGGGTGGCCGGGAGGCGGGGGGTGCGAAAGACGAGCGGGTCGCGGCGCAGGCGTGCGGGGAGCGCGTCCAGCGGCGCGTGGTCGCCCCGGGTGAGGACCGCGCGGCCGGTGGCGGCGCCCCGGGCCAGCAGGTCGATCCAGGCGACCGAGTAGCGGTAGCGGTGGTCGGTGGCCGCGAGCCGGGCCATCAGGTCGTCGAGGTCCGTCGCCCGCTCGGTGTCGACCGACATCAGCGAGGTCTCGACCGGCTGGAGCCGGATCGTCGCGGTGAGGATCACACCGGTCAGGCCCATGCCGCCGGCCGTGGCGTCGAAGAGCGGCGAGCCGGGGATGACCGTGCGGATCTCGCCGTCCGCGGTGAGCAGTTCGAGGGCGAGCACGTGCCGCGCGAAGGAGCCCGAGACGTGGTGGTTCTTGCCGTGGATGTCGGCACCGATCGCCCCGCCCACCGTGACGTAGCGGGTGCCGGGGGTGACCGGTACGAACCAGCCGAGCGGCAGCAGCACCTCCATCAGCCGGTGGAGGGAGACGCCCGCGTCGCACAGCACGGTGCCGCCGTCGGCGTCGATCGCGTGCACCCGGTCCAGCGCCGTCATGTCGAGCACGGACCCGCCCGCGTTCTGCGCCGCGTCCCCGTACGCCCGCCCCAGGCCCCGGGGGATCCCGCCGCGGGCCCCGCAGTCCAGGACGGCGGCCGCGGCCTCCTCGTACGTGCGCGGGCGGATCAGCCAGGCGGCGGTGGGGGCGGTGCGACCCCAGCCCGTGACGGTGGTGTGGTCCAGGCCCATGACGTCCGGGTCGAAATCGGTCTCGGCAGACATGTCCGTGACCGTATCGTCCAAGTGTGAGCGATTAGTTCGAGAACATGGCATCTCTCCCCGAAATGGGTGATTAATGGGATGTCGCTCAATATTGCCGGAGTTCAGGCCTGGTGGGCGTGAACAGTGAGTCCCCATGGACGACCTCGACGACCTGCACGACATGGACCACCGGATGGTTTCGGCGCTCAGGGAGTGCGGCACCGACCCGCGCGTGGCCGGCGCCGCGCGCGCCCTGTCCTGGGCGGGGGAGCACGCGGCGCTGTGGCTGGCGGCGGGACTCGCCGGAGCCGCCGTCGACGGCAGGCGGCGCGGTGCCTGGCTGCGGGGCACGGCCCTCACCGCCGGGGCGCACCTCGTCAGCATGGGGGTGAAGCGGGTGGTGCGCCGTCCGCGCCCGGCGCACGTCGAGCCCCTGGTGCGCACGGCCGGCCGGCACTCCTTCCCCAGTTCGCACGCCACCTCCGCGGCGGCCGCCGCCGTCGCCTTCGGCGCCCTGGGAGCACACGCGGTCCCGCCGCTCGCCGGCCTGGTGTGCGTCTCGCGGCTGGTGGCCGGCGTCCACTTCCCCACGGACGTCGCGGCGGGTGCGGCCCTGGGCGCCCTCACGGCCCGGCTCGGTGCCCGCTGGATGCGGGGAGGCGCCCACCATGACTGAGACGGCCGTCCTGCGGCAGCGCACCCACCAGGAGCGGCCCGCACCACCCCGCAAGGGCGGTCTCCTGGCCGGTCTCCTCAGGACCGCGCGCCCCAAGCAGTGGGTCAAGAACGTCCTCGTGGTCGCCGCCCCGGCCGCCGCGGGCGAGCTCTTCTCCCGGCACGCCCTGGGCCGACTCGCCCTGGTCTTCGTCCTCTTCACCGCCTGCGCCGCCGCCGTCTACCTCGTCAACGACGCCCGCGACGCCGACGCCGACCGCGCCCACCCCGTGAAGCGACACCGCCCGGTCGCCGCCGGGCAGGTCCCCGTGCCCGTCGCCTACGCCGTCGGCGGCTGCCTCGGCATCCTCGCGCCCGCCGCCGCGGCCTGGCTGTGCGGCCCGGCCGTCGCCGCGCTGCTGACCGCCTACCTCGCCATGCAACTGGCCTACTGCATCAGCCTCAAGCACGTCCTCGTCGTCGACCTCGCCGTCGTCACCACCGGCTTCCTGATGCGGGCGATGATCGGCGGACTCGCCCTCGGCATCCCGCTGTCGCGCTGGTTCCTGATCACCACCGGCTTCGGCGCGCTGTTCATGGTGTCGGCCAAGCGCTACTCGGAAGCCGTCCAGATGGCCGGAAAGGCAGGCGCCACCCGGGCGTTGCTCACCGAGTACACCACCGGCTACCTCCGCTTCGTCTGGCAGCTCGCGGCCGGTGTCGCCGTCCTCGGCTACTGCCTGTGGGCCATGGAGGAGGGCGGCGTCCCGCACACCAGCGTGCTGCCCTGGCGCCAACTGTCCATGGTCGCCTTCATCCTGGCGGTCCTCCGCTACGCCGTCTTCGCCGACCGCGGCACGGCCGGCGAACCCGAGGACGTCGTCCTGCGCGACCGCGCGCTCGCCCTCATCGGCGTGGCATGGGTGGCGATGTACGGCCTGGCCGTGGCGAACTGGTGACCACGCGCGTGTGGCGGAGCCCCTCGCTCCCGGCCCGCCGGGAACTGATCGGCTTCGCCACCGTCGGCCTCCTCGCCTACGCCGTCGACCTCGCCCTGTTCACGTACCTGCGCGGCCCCGCCGGACTCGACCCGCTCCCCGCCAAGTCCCTGTCCTTCCTGGCCGCCTGCACGGTCGCCTACGCGGGCAACGCCCTCGGCCCCTATCGGACCACGCGCGCCACAGGCCTGCGCCCGTACGCCGTGTTCTTCGCCGTGAACCTCGCCGGAGCCGCCGTACAACTGCTCTGCCTGGCCGTCAGTCACTACGGCCTCGGGCTCACCTCGCAGCGCGCGGACACCGTCTCCGGCGCGGTCATCGGTATGGCACTGGCCACAGTCCTGCGGTTCTGGGGTACCCGTACATGGGTGTTCCGGGCGGAGGGCAGAGTCGGATCATGGACTGGCTGAAAAAGCTACCGGTGATCGGGCCGTGGGCGGAACGGCTGATGATCACGCACGCGTGGCGGTCGTACGAGCGGCTGGACCGCGTGAAGTGGACGCGGCTGGCCGCCGCGATGACCTTCAGGAGTTTCGTCGCGCTGTTCCCGCTGCTGACGGTGGCCGCCACCATCGCCGCCGCCACGCTCAGCACGGAGCGGGAGGAGAAGCTCCAGGACAAGCTCGCCGAGCAGGTCCCCGGCATCTCCGACCAGCTGGACATCGCCGGCCTCACGGACAACGCCGGCACGATCGGCCTCATCGCGGGCGCGCTGCTGTTCTTCACGGGCGTCAGCTGGGCCGGCTCGATGCGCGAATGCCTGCGGGCGGTGTGGGACCTCGACGACGACGAGGAGAACCCCGCCGTGCGCTACGGCAAGGACGCGGGGGTCCTGCTCGGCCTCGGCGGCGCGCTGCTCGTCACCATCGCCGCCTCCGCCGTCGCCTCCGCGATGATCGGCTGGATCACCCGGGAACTCGGCATCGACGAGGGCGGCTGGGGCGGGGTCCTGCTGCACATCGTCGCGTTCCTGATCGCCGTCCTCGCCAACTTCCTGCTCCTGCTCTACGTCCTGACCCTGCTGCCCGGCGTCGAGCCGACGCGCCACCGCCTGTTCGTGGCGGCGCTGACCGGCGCGATCGGCTTCGAACTGCTGAAGCTGCTGCTCAGCGGCTATCTGCAGGGCGTGGCGGCGAAGAGCATGTACGGCGCGTTCGGGGTGCCCGTCGCGCTGCTGCTGTGGATCAACTTCACCTCGAAGCTGGTGCTGTTCTGCGCCTCCTGGACGGCGACGCAGAGCAAGGAGGACGAAGTCCCGGACCTCACGGGCGAGTCCGGCGGCGCACCAGATCCGGCAGCGGCCAACGGCGGTTGACCAGGAACGCGCCGCCCGCGAGCAGCACCAGCACCCCGCCCGTGATGCCGAGCGCGGTCCCGATGCCGCTGGAGCCGTCCGCGACCGGGGCGCCGGCCACCGGCTTCGAACCGGTCCCGGCCGTGCCGTCGGCGCCGTCCCCGGAGCCGCCGGCCTCGCCGGAGGGGTTCGCGCCGGGCTGGGCACTGGCCTGCGCTGCACCCCTGGGCGGCACCAGCTCACCCACCGGCTGTACCTTCCCGGCCGCCTTGAAGCCCCAGTCGAACAGCCGGGCCGTCTCCTTGTACACCTCGTTGTGCTCGGACTTCTCCGGGTTCATTACCGTCACCAGCAGCACTTTGCCGCCGCGCTCGGCGACGCCGGTGAAGGTGGCGCCCGCGTTGGTGGTGTTGCCGTTCTTCACGCCCGCGATGCCCTGGTAGACGGGCACGTCCACGTCACCGGCCAGCAGCCGGTTGGTGTTCCGGATCTCGAAGGGCTTACGGAGCGTCTTGCCCTTCTTGCCCTTCTTCGTCTCGCCCGGGAACTTCGCGGTGACCGTCGAGGCGTACTCGCGGAAGTCCTTCTTCTGCATCCCGGAGCGGGCGATCAGCGTCAGGTCGTAGGCCGACGACACCTGCCCCTCGGCGTCGTAACCATCCGGGCTGACCACGTGCGTGTCGAGGGCCTGGAGCTCCTCGGCGTGCTCGTTCATCTCCTTGACGGTGTTCTCGACGCCCTTGTTCATCGCGGACAGCACGTGCACGGCGTCGTTGCCGGACTGCAGGAAGACGCCCAGCCACAGGTCGTGGACCGTGTACGTCTCGTCCTCCTTTATCCCGACCATGCTGGAGCCGGGGCCGATGCCGGCCAGGTCGGAGGGCACGACCTTGTGCTTGGTGTCCCTCGGGAACTTCGGCAGCAGCGTGTCCGCGAACAGCATCTTCAGCGTGCTGGCCGGAGCGAGGCGCCAGTGCGCGTTGTGCGCGGCCAGCACGTCACCGGACTCGGCGTCCGCGACGATCCAGGAGCGGGCGCTCAGGTCCTTCGGCAGCACCGGCACGCCGCTCGCCAGGTTCACCTGCGTCCCCGGCCTGCCGAGCCGGGCGCCGCCCACGGTCGACATCGACGCCGGGGGAGTGGCCGAGGGGCTCGCGCTCGCCGACGGGCTGCCCGAGGGCTTCGGGGCGGCGACGGCGGCGGGCGCGGCCAGGGCGAGGGACGACAGAACGGCGGAGGTGACCAGCAGGGATCGCCTGGCGGTCTTCTTCGGAGCGGGCACGGTCGGAAACGTACATGCAGTACGGAGGGAAGTCCCGCCTCCGGCCCCACCCCGCGAACGGAACCGGACAGACTCTGGCGATACTGGTCTCATGAAGCTCAGCCGCCCCGTCTCCTGGTTCCTGCTCGCCTTCGGGGTGTGGAGCTGGGTCATCTGGATCACTTTCGTCAAGAACCTGGTTGCGGACGGCAGCGGGCTCGCCTTCGACGACGGTCTTCCCACGGCCTACTTCTGGGTGCACCTGCTGCTCGCCGTCGTTTCCTTCGTATTGGGGACGGTCGTCGGGGCCATCGGGTTGCGTGGTCTGCGCGCACTGCGCCGGACGTCATAGGGCGATCGGGAGACACGACACCGTGGTCATCGTTTTCGTACTCGTCGCAAGTCTGGTCCTGGCCGTCATCGTGACGGCCAACTGGTACGTGTGGCGCCGCCTGTTCCGCGACACGACCCGCGGCCCGGGCCTGACGCGCCGCGCGGGTGCGGTCCTGATCGCCGGCGGCTGGATCCTGGCGATCACGGCCCTGGTCGCCGAGCGCTCGGGCGCCCCGTTCTGGCTCCAGCAGGTCCTCGCCTGGCCGGGCTTCCTGTGGCTGGCCCTGTCGATATACCTGCTGCTGGCGGTGCTGGCCGGGGAAATCGTCAGACCGTTGCTGCGCCGCTTCCTGGAACACCGGGCGAGACGAACGGACCAGGGCACACAGCCCGGCCCGGCGACGCCCACCGCGCACGCCCCGGCGGGTTCCGCGGGCATGCCGGCCACGGACCCCGATTCCCCTGCGGACGGCACTCCCGCCACGGGCCCGACAGGCCCCCAGGCCGACGGCGGAGGCCCGGCCACCTCCGCGACCGCCTCGCGGCCCGACGGCGGCGTCGGCGCGGCCTCCACGGCGACGGCCGCGCCCGCGGCAGACTCCCAGCCGGGCGGCGGCACCACCCAGGCATCTGCGCCCGCGGCCGTGCCGCGGCCCGGCGGTGGCGTCGGCGCGTCCACGGCCGCGACGGCCGGGCCGCAGGCGAACGGCGGCGGCACGGCTCCCGTGCCCGAGCCCGGCGATGCCGGCGGAGCTTCTGCGTCCGAGACGGCGGCAGGCTCCCAGCCGGGCGGCGGCACCACTCAGACATCTGCGCCCGCGGCCGTGCCGCAGGCGAAGGGCGGCGGCACGGCTCCCGTGCCCGAGCCCGGCGATGCCGGCGGAGCTTCTGCGTCCGGGACGGCGGCAGGCTCCCAGCCGGGCGGCGGCACCACCCAGGCATCTGCGCCCGCGGCCGCGTCGCAGCCCGGCCACGGCGCCTCCGCCACCGTCCCCCACCCGCCGGGTCCGGACGCGTCGCCCGAGGGCACCCCGGAGCCCCCTGCCGCCCCGGACCCGACCGGCACCGCCACCCCCGCCGGCCTCTCCCGTCGCCTCTTCGTCTCCCGCGTCGTCGCCGGGGCCGCCGCGGCCGCGGCCGTCGGGACCGTGGGGTACGGGACGTACGGCGTGCTGCGCGGGCCGAAGGTCAAGCGGGTCACCGTGCCCCTGGCCAAGCTGCCGCGCGCCGCGCACGGGTACCGGATCGCCGTGGTCAGTGACGTGCACCTCGGCCCGGTCCTGGGACGCGGCTTCGCACAGAAGGTCGTCGACACGATCAACTCGACCCAGCCCGACCTGATCGCGGTCGTCGGCGACCTGGTCGACGGCAGCGTGAAGGACCTGGGCCCGGCGGCCGCCCCGCTGGCGCAACTGAGGGCCCGTCACGGTTCCTACTTCGTCACCGGCAACCACGAGTACTTCTCCGGCGCCGAGCAGTGGGTCGAGGAGGTCCGCCGCCTGGGCATCGACCCCCTGGAGAACGCCCGCAGGGAGATGCCGCACTTCGACCTGGCCGGTGTCAACGACGTGACCGGCGAGGCCGAGGGCCAGGGCCCCGACTACGCGAAGGCACTCGGCGACCGGGACACCGCACGCGCGTGCGTCCTGCTCGCCCACCAGCCCGTCCAGATCCACGACGCCGTCGAGCACGGCGTCGACCTGCAGCTCTCCGGCCACACCCACGGTGGCCAGCTCTGGCCGGGCAACCTCATCGCCGCCGGCGTCAACCCCACCCTCGCGGGCCTGGACCGCTACGGCGACACCCAGCTCTACGTCTCGCGCGGCGCCGGCGCCTGGGGCCCGCCCACCCGTGTGGGCGCGCCCTCGGACATCACCCTGATCGAACTCGCGTCGAAGCAGGCCTGACCGCGCACCCTGTGAGAGCGCTGTGAAACCACCCCGAATCGCCCATCGGTAAGTTCTTTCCCAACTCGCCGGATCTCCCTTCCCCCTGCTCAAAATCCTGTGATTGGGTGAGCCCGCCACGAAGGGTGTGGCATACGCACACGGGCCTGAACGGTCCTCAAAGGGCCTGGGGAGGGCAAAGCCGATGCGATCGGTTCGCATACGGATACTCGCGGCGCTGCTCGTCCTGGCCGCCGTGGGTGTGGGCGCCTGGCGGCTCCTGCCGTCGAAGGGCGACGCCAGGACCATCACGGTCGGCACGACGGACGGCGTCACGTCGCTCGACCCCGCCGGCGCCTACGACGCGGGCTCCTGGGCGCTGTTCAGCAACGTCTTCCAGTCGCTGCTGACCTTCGCGCCGGGCGGCACCGCCCCCGTGCCGGACGCGGCGAAGAGCTGCGCGTTCGTCCGAGGCGACCTCACCGACTACCGCTGCGAGCTGCGCGACGGCCTCACCTTCCCGAGCGGCCGGACGATGAACGCCGAGGACGTGAAGTACTCCTTCGACCGGATTCTGAAGATCAAGGCCCCGGTCGGCCCGGCCTCCCTGTTCGGCACGCTCGGTTCCGTGGACGCCGAGGGCATGACCGTCACCTTCCACCTGACCTCGCCGGACGCGACGTTCCCCTTCAAGGTGGCCACCGGCGCCGGCTCGATCGTCGACCACACCGCGTACCCGGCCGGCAAGCTGCGCACCGGCGACCGCGTCGACGGCACCGGCCCGTACACCCTCACCTCGTACACGAAGGGACGGGACGCGGTCCTCGCGCCCAGCCGGCACTACCGGGGCGCCGTCAGCGGCACCGCCCGGCCCGTCGAACTGCGCTACTACGCGACCCCCGAGGCCCTGGACACCGCCCGGAAGGACAAGCAGGTCGAGGTCGCGACCGACCAGCTGCCGCCCGGCGTCCTCGCCGGCCTCAATCCGAGCGACCCCACCCAGCGCGTCTACGAGGCCGATGGCTCCGAGACCCGCAACCTGTACTTCAACACCCGCGCGGGAAAGCCGCTGCACGAGCCGAAGGTCCGCCGGGCCATCGCCTGGCTGATCGACCGCGAGCGGCTGGCCGCCACCGTCTACGACGGCACCGTCGACCCGCTGTACTCCCTGATTCCGGCCGGTCTCACCGGGCACACCGCCTCGTTCTTCGACGACTACCCGAAGCCGGACCCGGACAAGGCCCGGCAGCTGCTCACCCAGGCCGGTGTGAGCCTGCCGGTGCACTTCACCTACGGCTACGCCAAGGGCCGTGGGGCCGGCGAGCAGGAGGGCGCCGAGATCAAGAAGGAGCTGGAGGCGAGCGGCCTGTTCAAGGTCACCCTCAAGGGCTACGAGTGGACGGCCTTCCAGAAGCAGTGGGCGAGCGGCGAGCTCGACGCGTACGCCGTCGGCTGGGTCGCCGACTTCCCCGACCCCGACACCTTCGGCGCCGCGCTCGTCGGTACCGGCAGTGCCATGAACACCGGCTACAGCAGCAAGACCGTCGACCGGCTCATCGCGGACAGCCGGCGCTTCGCGGAGCGGACCGAGGCGGACCAGGACTTCCGCTCGGTGCAGCAGACCGTCGCCGAGGACGTCCCGGTGCTGCCGCTGTGGCAGGCCAAGGAGTACGTCGTCACCACCGAGGACGTCGGCGGCGGTCAGTACCTGTCGGACGGCACGGGCGTGTTCCGCCTGTGGAGCCTGACGGCGCTCTGAGGTCCCGCCCGGCCGCGGCTCAGGGGTCGGTGCGCCGCCGGGCCGCCGGATCGGGGATGGCGTTCGTCATCCCCGGCAGGAACTCCGTGAACAGCTCGTGCACCTCGCGCACGAGCGGGCGCAGCACCCGGAAGCGGGCCAGGGCGACGCCCCGCGCGGTGAGCCGGGCTCCGCGCTCGGCGAGCCGGTAGCTGCGCTCGCGCCCCTCGGTGCGGTCGAAGATCCAGTACAGGACGAGTCCCATCTGGGACAGCCACATCAACTCGGGCAGGACGTCCCGCAGTTCCTCGGGGACCTTGGTCTTGGTGGCCCCGGCGAGCACCTCCCGGTGCACGCTGATGGCCTCCTCGCGCGCGTGCTCCGACTCGGGCGAGAAGGGGCTGAGCGGGCTGTCCGGGTCGGCGGCGTTCTTGAAGAACTGCACCGCGAACTCGTGGTAGGGCGCCGCGATGTCCAGCCAGGCCCGCAGTACGCCCGCCAGCCGGGCCTCCAGGTCTCGCTCCCGGTCCAGGATCTCCCGGACCGCCACCTGGTGCTCGGCGGCGATCCGGTCGTAGAAGCCCTGGATCAGGTGCTCCTTGCCGGCGAAGTAGTAGTACGCGTTGCCGACGGAGACGCCGGCCTCCTTGGCGATGGCCCGCATCGTCGTCTTGTCGTAGCCGCGCTCCTGGAACAGCCGCATGGCCGTCTCCAGGATCAGGGCGCGGGTCTGCTCGGACTTGGTGGGGGTGGCGCCGTCGTCGGGGCCGTCGTTCTTCGCGGGCACGGGAAGAGAGCCTAACGTCAGCACCGGTGCGGCCATCGGTGCGGCTACCGGTGCGCTTACCTGGGGGCGCAGGTGCCGTCGGCGCAGCCCGGCGCGGTGTAGCTCCATCCGCTGCCGGGGGCGTACGACCAGCCGTCCGCGCGCCGGTACACCCGGCCGCCCCACTGCGCGCCGCCGCGCTGCCCCCGGTGGGCCTGCGCCCCGCGCCACTTGGCGGCGGCGAGCACCGCGCCCTTGGCCAGCCGGGCGCCGGCCGGGGTGCTCAGCCGGTGGGCGAGCGGCCGGTGCTCGCGCAGCGCCCACAGGGTGACCACCCAGGCGGCTGGGCCCCGGTAGACCTGCCCGGCGTCGCCGATGACGGTGATCTCGTCGAGGGTGGCGCCGTGGTCGAGGCCGGGGAAGCGCCGACGGGCCTCCTGGGAGGCGGCCGGGACCGGCTCCAGCGGCACCAGCTTCGGCTGCCGCAGGAGCCAGTCGCGCAGGAACGCGCACAGGGAGCACTCGGCGTCGTACAGGACGGTGAGCCGGCGGACCGGTGCGGGTGCGTTCATGCCGGTCGCGTTCGTGCTGGTGGCGTTCACGTGGGCCTCCTCCGCTCAGGCCTGCGCCTGCGGGGCCACCCAGCCCTGCGGCGGCACCGGGGGCACCTGCTCCCGCTCCATGGCACCCCGGCGCCGGATCCGGTTGAGCACGTACACGTTGGCCAGGTGCATCACGCCGAGCACCAGCAGCACCACGCCGAGCTTGGTCGACAGGGCCTCGAAGACGCCGCGGGCGTCGGTGATGGTCTCGTCGTCGCTCAGGTACAGCGCGACGAACCCGAGGTTGACGAGGTAGAAGCCGACCACCAGGAGGTGGTTGACGGCGTCGGCGAGCTTCTCGTTGCCGTGCAGCACGTCGGCGAGGAAAACCCTCCCGTTGTGGCTGAGCGTGCGGGCCACCCAGATGGTCAGACCGATGCTGACCAGCAGGTAGATGACGTAGGCGATGACCGTGCGGTCCATAGCCCCACCCTTCTTGAACACGTTCAAAACGCTGTCGCGGATGACTCTAGACCTACTTTTGAACATGTTCAACACGATGCCGCGGAGTGATTGTCAGTGGTGGCTCGTACGGTGGTCGGCATGGGAACCGTGACGTTCGTGGACGAGACGACGGCGGGGGAGCGGCGCACGGCCTGAGGGCTGGAGACCGCCGAAGAACGGCTGCCCGTACGGCAACTGATCCGGCGCCGGGTGTTCCAGGAGGTCGCGGAGTGCAACGCCCGCACGCCGGAGGTGGTCCAGGGGCTCGTGCAGCCCGAGGACACCGAGCGCGTGCTGAACGGCTACGCGGTGCGCACGCCTCGCCGGATCGACCCCGAGGCGCAGACGGCCCTGGCCGAGCGGGCCTCCGCCGGGAGCGGCTTCCTGGTGCTGGTGGGGGCGGACGCCTTCCGTAGGGCCGCTCGACGGCTGCAGCGGACATCAGGGTGCCACCCGTGGCTGGTGTCGAGAGCATCATCGTAGGCCGGACGACTTCGCTGCGGCCCGTTCCGCTGCGTTCACCCGCTGGTGTGGCACATGCCAGAGGGCCCCATCTCCGACGGAGACGGGGCCCTCATGAGTAAGCGGCAACGCTCAGTAGCGGCGCGTGATCAGCGCACGCTTCACTTCCGCGATCGCCTTCGTGACCTCGATGCCGCGCGGGCAGGCGTCCGTGCAGTTGAAGGTCGTGCGGCAGCGCCAGACGCCGTCGCGGTCGTTGAGGATCTCCAGGCGCTGCTCGCCGGCCTCGTCACGCGAGTCGAAGATGAAGCGGTGCGCGTTGACGATGGCGGCCGGGCCGAAGTACTGGCCGTCGTTCCAGAAGACCGGGCACGACGTGGTGCAGGCCGCGCAGAGGATGCACTTCGTGGTGTCGTCGAAGCGCTCGCGGTCCTCGGCCGTCTGGAAACGCTCACGCGTCGGCTCGTTCGTGTCCTTCGTGATGAGGAAGGGCATGACGTCCCGGTACGCCTGGAAGAACGGCTCCATGTCCACGACCAGGTCCTTCAGGACCGTCAGGCCCTTGATGGCCTCGACCGTGATCGGCTTCTCGGGGTTGATGTCCTTGATCAGCGTCTTGCAGGCCAGACGGTTCTTGCCGTTGATCCGCATGGCGTCCGAGCCGCAGATGCCGTGCGCGCAGGAGCGGCGGAACGTCAGCGAACCGTCGAGCTCCCACTTGATCTTGTGGAGGGCGTCGAGGACACGCTCCTTGGGGTCGATCTCGACCTGGAAGTCCTCCCAGGTGGCGTCCGCCGCGACCTCCGGGTTGAACCGGCGGACGCGGAACGTGACCGTGATGTAGGGGGAGTCGGCGAAACCGGGCTCGGGCTTGCCGGCCGCGTCTTCCTTGTCCAGAACAGGGGTAGCCATCAGTACTTACGCTCCATCGGCTGGTAGCGGGTCTGGACGACCGGCTTGTAGTCGAGACGGACGGTTTCGGAACCGTCGGCGCCGACCTCGCGGTACGCCATGGTGTGCCGCATGAAGTTGACGTCGTCGCGGTTCGGGTAGTCCTCGCGGTAGTGACCGCCGCGGGACTCCTTGCGGGCCAGCGCGGAGACCGCCATGACCTCGGCGAGGTCGAGCAGGTTGCCCAGCTCGATGGCCTCCAGCAGGTCCGTGTTGAACCGCTTGCCCTTGTCCTGGATCGCCACGTTCCGGTAGCGCTCGCGCAGCTCCGCGATCTTCTCGACCGCCGTCTTGATCGTCTGCTCGGTGCGGAACACCATGACGTTGGCGTCCATGGTCTCCTGCAGCTCGCGCCGCAGCTCCGCCACCCGCTCGTTGCCGGTGGCGTCGCGCAGCCGCTCCACCTGCTCGACCACGAGCTCCGCCGGGTTCTCCGGCAGCTCGACGAACTCCGCCTTCTGCGCGTACTCCGCGGCCGCGATACCGGCGCGCTTGCCGAAGACGTTGATGTCCAGCAGCGAGTTCGTGCCGAGACGGTTGGCGCCGTGCACGGACACGCAGGCGACCTCGCCCGCGGCGTACAGACCGGGAACGACCGTGGTGTTGTCCGCCAGGACCTCACCCTCGACGTTGGTCGGGATGCCGCCCATGGCGTAGTGCGCGGTGGGCTGGATCGGGATCGGGTCCGTGTAGGGCTCGATGCCGAGGTAGGTGCGCGCGAACTCCGTGATGTCCGGGAGCTTCGCGTCCAGCTGCTCCGGCGGAAGGTGCGTGAGGTCGAGGTAGACGTGGTCGCCCTCGGGACCGCAGCCGCGGCCCTCACGGATCTCCGTGTAGATGGAGCGGGACACGACGTCACGGGACGCGAGGTCCTTCATGACCGGCGCGTACTTCTCCATGAAGCGCTCGCCGTCCTTGTTGCGGAGGATGCCGCCCTCACCGCGGGCGCCCTCCGTCAGCAGGATGCCCATGCGCCAGATGCCGGTCGGGTGGAACTGGAAGAACTCCATGTCCTCCAGCGGCAGCCCGCGGCGGTAGACGGCCGCCTGGCCGTCACCGGTCAGCGTGTGGGCGTTCGACGTCACCTTGAAGAACTTGCCGCAGCCGCCGGACGCGTAGACCACGGACTTCGCCTGGAAGACGTGGATCTCGCCGGTCGCCAGTTCGTAGGCCACGACACCGGCGGACTTCTTGACGCCGTCGACCTCGGTGATCAGCTGGTCCAGGACGTAGAACTCGTTGTAGAACTCCACGCCCTCCTTGACGCAGTTCTGGTACAGCGTCTGGAGGATCATGTGGCCGGTGCGGTCGGCCGCGTAGCAGGAGCGGCGGACCGGGGCCTCGCCGTGGTTGCGGCTGTGACCGCCGAAGCGGCGCTGGTCGATGGTGCCGTTCGGCGTGCGGTTGAACGGCAGGCCCATCTTCTCCAGGTCGAGGACGGAGTCGATGGCCTCCTTCGCCAGGATCTCGGCGGCGTCCTGGTCGACCAGGTAGTCACCGCCCTTGACCGTGTCGAAGGTGTGCCACTCCCAGTTGTCCTCCTCCACGTTGGCCAGCGCGGCGGCCATGCCGCCCTGCGCGGCGCCCGTGTGGGAGCGGGTGGGGTACAGCTTCGTCAGGACCGCGGTGCGGCTGCGCTTCGTGGACTCGATGGCCGCGCGCATGCCCGCGCCACCGGCGCCGACGATGACGGTGTCGTACTTGTGGATCTTCATGATTCTCGCAGCCCCGTGCCTAGCGGATGTTCGGGTCGAAGGTGAAGATCACCAGCGTGCCCAGCAGGATGGTGAACACCGTGGCCGTGTAGAGCAGGCCCTTGAGCCACAGCCGGGTGTTCGCGCGCTCCGCGTAGTCGTTGATGACCGTGCGCAGGCCGTTGGCGCCGTGCAGCATGGCGAGCCACAGCATCAGCAGGTCCCAGACCTGCCAGAACGGGGACGCCCAGCGGCCCGCCACGAAGGCGAAGCCGATCTTGGAGACGCCGCCGTCCAGCACGAGCTGGATCAGCAGGTGGCCGAGGACCAGGACGACCAGCACGACGCCCGACAGGCGCATGAAGAGCCAGGCGGCCAGCTCGAAGTTGCCCCGGGTGGTCTTCGGGGTCTTCTTGGTGCGCTGGCGCGGGGCCTCGATGTAGGGCGCCGGGTTGTCGACGGTGTAGACGGCGCCGCCCTCGACGGGGCCGACGCCGGCGGCGGTCTTCTCAGACGTGGACATTGGCGTCAGCTCCCGAAGAGTTCACGAGCGGCGTGGCCGAGGACGGGGTAGATGGCCCCGAGCATCAGCACGACCCACAGGGCGACGACGGTCCAGAGCATCTGCTTCTGGTAGCGGGCGCCCTTGATCCAGAAGTCGACAGCGATGACGCGCAGGCCGTTGAGCGCGTGGAAGAGGATGGCGGCGACGAGGCCGTACTCCAGCAGCGCGACGATCGGCGTCTTGTACGTGGCCACGACGGTGTCGTAGGCCTCCGGGGACACACGGACGAGTGCGGTGTCCAGCACGTGAACGAACAGGAAGAAGAAGATGAGGACGCCGGTGACTCGGTGAGCCACCCAGGACCACATTCCTTCCCGGCCGCGGTACAGCGTTCCAGCCGGCACGGAAGTTTCCTCCGGGAGCGGGGATTGGGGCCGCGCCGGCTTGGTGTGTCGGTCGGGCCCGGCCGGGTACGGTCCACCGGCCCCCAGCATCGTAGCGATGCGCTGCGGCCGGGCTGCGCCGGGGTCCCGGGGTGTGATCAAACTGGCACGCAAAGAGGTACTGGTGGGCTAGTGCGGCCAGGGGGGCGGGGGGTGTCCGTGGGGTTGCCGGGATGCGGGCCGTCAGTGGTTGATCGCGCAGTTCCCCGCGCCCCTCAAGGCGCTGATCAACCGTTCCCTCGCGAGCCGCCGGAGTTCGTCCGCCGTCACCGCCCGCTCCTCCTCGGGATCGTTCGTCAATCGTGACCGGATGGCTTCGAGGAGCCGGTCCAGGGTCTCGGACGGGGACACACCGTCCAGGCAGATGACGAACACATGTCCGAAGCGGGCCTCGTAGGCGGCGTGGGCCGCGCTCAGGGCCGTGTGGGCCGCGGCGTAGATGTCCGGCGGGAGGGCGGGCAAAGGCTCGGCCGCCAGCGCTTCCGTGAGGTCGGGCCAGGTCAGGTCGTAGGCCGCCTCGTCCGCGGCGGCCAGCAGGGAGTCCACGTCCGGGTAGGGGCGGTGGTCCGCGACGCGCCGGGCCCAGCGGAGGCTTCGCAGGCAGGCGAGGAGGGCCTGCTCCAGCTCCTGTGTGGAGGCTGCGTTGAAATGCTCCACCGGTATGGCGAGCCGGCCGGGGAGGTCTGGGAGACGGTGCGCAGGCAGCGTGGGTCCTCGTGGGCGTCACGTGTGTCAGCAGGGCGAGCTGTGAGAGATGTGACGTCACGCTATCGAGTACGACCACGACGTGTCCGAAGGATGCCTGAATTTCACCCGGGAGGGAGAGATTCGGCACGCGTGGTGGACGCGCGCCATGCGGCCCCGGGTCTTAGGTTGGCTGAGTGAGTCAGCACAGGCGCCGGACTTCGGCGAAGCAGGAGAAACAGCGGCAGGTGCTGGTCGTGGCCATGGCGGTAGCCCTGGTCGTGGTCGCAGCCGGGGTGAGTCTCGGGCTCTGGGCGGCCTCGGGCGGCGACGCCGGGTCCACCGGCTCGGAGGCCAGATCCTCGCAGGGGGCCACCGCGGCCGCGCCCCCGGACCAGGCGCCGGAGGCGGCCCCGACCCCCAGTCCCACGCGCTCCTACCCCCTGTCCGAGGCGCCCCGCACCATCCCCGCCGTGCGCGACCACGAACCGGCGCGCGGCCCGGGCTGGCAGCCGGAGAAGGGCAACCGGGTGGTCGTGGACGACCCGGCGCTGGCCGACGAGGGCCGGCTGGTCGCGAGCGAGCTGGGGATGGCCTACGCGGGTGAGAAGGACGACAAGAAGGCCGGGGATCTGCGCCTGGCGCTGAACGGCGACAAGGGCGCCAACCCGGAGTCGTACACGATGACCGTGCGCGGCGGGCGGGTGGAGATCGACGGGCCGTCCGACGCCGGGGTCTTCTACGGCACCCGCACGCTCAAGCAGGAGACCCACGACGGCGGCACGGCGCCCGAGGGGGTCGTGAAGGACGAGCCGGCCAAGCCGCAGCGCGGGTTCATGCTGGACATCGCCCGGAAGAACTTCACCGCCGGCTGGATCGAGGACCGCATCAGGGAACTGGGCGACCTGAAGTTCAATCAGCTGGGGCTGCACTTCTCCGACGACCAGGGCTTCCGGATCGAGTCCTCCTCCCATCCCGAGATCGTCTCGCAGCAGCACCTGACCAAGGCCCAGGTGCGGAAGATCATCGACCTCGCGCGCAGCCGGCACATCACGATCGTCCCCGAGATCGACTCGCCCGGACACCTCGGCGCCGTCCTCGACGCCCACCCCGACCTGCAACTGCGCACCGCGCAGGGGTCGCCGGTGCAGGGCGCCATCGACATCTCCAAGGCCGAGAGCGCCCGGATCGTCGACGACCTGCTCAACGAGTACGCCGATCTCTTCCCCGGCGGGCCGTGGCACCTCGGCGGCGACGAGTACCAGGCGCTGACCCGGTCGAACCCGGAGGCGTCGTTCCCGCAGCTGGCCGCGGCCGCCCGGGAGAAGTACGGCTCCGGCGCGACGGTCGCCGACCTCACGACCGGCTGGCTGAACGACCGGGCCGACACCGTCCGAAAGCATCAGCGCGTCCCGCGCGCCTGGAACGACGGCTTCTTCCGCGGTACCTCCGTCCAGGCCGCCAAGGACATCCAGGTGGCCTATTGGACGGGCAAGGAGATCGGCGCCCGGGCTCCGCTGGAGTACCTGGAGGCGGGCCGTAAGGTGATCAACTACAACGACGAGTTCCTGTACTACGTGCTGGGCGAGCCGCAGACCTTCGTCTATCCGACGGGCCAGCGGATCTACGAGCAGTGGACACCGCGGGTACTGCGCGGCACCGCGGCCGTCCCGGCGCGCTACGACGGCCAGATCCTCGGCGGGTCCTTCGCCGTCTGGTGCGACCTCGCGAACTCCCAGACGGAGAGCCAGGTGGCGGCCGGGATCCGGATGCCGCTGCGGGCGACCGTCCAGAAGCTGTGGGACCCGGACAGGCCCGAGCTGTCCTGGGCGCAGTTCCGGGCGCTGGCGGACAGGCTCGGCTGACCGGAACGAATTGGCGCATACGGCTGCGAACGCCCGTACGGCTGTGGTGGTCTTCTGGCGCGAGTGGAGTCGAATATGCCGGGGGGAACCGGGACATGGGCTACTGGGGATATTTCGTCGTGGGCCGGGGGGAGCGGCCGCTGCCGGAGCTGGACGCGCTGGCGGGGGCCGGGGAGGGGCCGACGCAACGCGCCTCGGCGCCGGGCGGATGGCAGGTGTGGGAGTACCCGAGCAGCGACGGCGACATCGGGAACATGAACGCCCTGGCCCGGGAGACCGGGGCTCCCGCGCTCTTCGGGTACGTCATGAACAGCGAGTGCGTGGTGCTGGAGGCCGCGGCACCGGAGAGCGGGGCGTGGACGACCTGCCTCGCGCGCTCCGCGATGGCCGGGTACCTGGGGGCGGGCAGCGAGGGCCTCACGCTGGAGGACTACTTCCTGGAACCCGGTGACGCCGCCGAGCGTGCCGTGCGCTGGGCCGCCGAGGCCGGGTGCGATGTGAACGCCGACGCCGTCGTCGCCGTACTGACTTCAGACCCTGACCCCCTGGCCGAAAACCTCTTGTTCCGCTTCCTCGACAGACTGGGCGTGGTGCCCCTGTGACACTCCGGGGCCGTTGCGCGCAGTAAGGGGAAGTGCGGGTTCCGTGAGGGGTGAGGGCTGGGCGGCCTGATCGGGCCCCGGAGAAGGCCCGCGGAGGGAGGCGTGGATGAGCCTGGTGGAGTTGATCGCACAGGCCGACGAACGCGGGCTGGCCGCGAGCGGACTGGCTTGTCTCGATCGGTGCGTGCCCCTGCTGGGCGGCGACGACGAGACCCTGCGGCCGGTGTGGGCGAGCCTCGGCGACGACGCCGGCGCCGGTGAGTGGGGCGAGCGGCTGGAGCAGGCGCGCTGCAAGCTGGACGCGGCCGGCGCCGGGGACGAGGCGGCCGTGCTCGCCCACCGGATGCTGGAGGCCGCTCCCGCCGAGCGCTCCGCACCGGGACTCCGGGTGTGGGCCGACGCCTGCTCCGTCGCCTCCCTCCAGATCCACCGGCTCCTGGACACCGCCCAGGACGAGGCCTCGTCCGTCGACTCCCGCCGTGAGGGCCGTACGGACGGCATGTCACCCCTGGTCGCCGCCGAACTGCGCCGCCAGGTCGTCGTCCTGGAGGTCCTGGCCGGACACGGCCCGGCCGGGCTGCGCCGGGCGCTGGAGGTGTCGACCGAGGGGCGGCGTGTACTGCGCGCGGTGGTCTCCCGCCGGAGCCGGCAGCGGGGCTGACGGAGCGGGCCTTCAGGGTGCCCCGCCCGGCCTAAACCCCGATCCCGGAAGAGGTCCTGTGACTGTCCCTTGGGCGAGGTGGGGCGGTCCTGCGCCGCTTCGGGGGAGTCGCCGATTCCGGGTGACGAAACGCTTCGCCGCAGCGCTTTCCGGGATGTGACGACTCAAGCGGAGACCAGGCCGTCGGCGGCTGCGAAGCCACTGCGATGGGCGGCGGACACAGTGGCGACGATGCGCGAGGGAGCACGGCTGCGCCTCGACTACACGGCACAGAGTCTGTGGAGCATCGACCGGATGATCGAGGGGATACGGCGGGAGGGGGCGCCCGAGGCCGCGGTCCATCAGGTACTGCGCGGCTTCGGCGCCTATACCGGTGAGGTGATCGTGCGTCAGACCGGCGCCGAGTGGTGGGCGACCGGCGGCGACCACTGGATCCGCACCCCCGACGGGCGCCTGTGGGACCCCATCGACGAGGCCCGCCGCTGCTACGCCGGCCACGGCTCGCTGCGGTTGCTGTGCCGGGACGCGGTGAGCACCGGGCCCCGGCCGTAGCGTCAGCGTCCGAGCGCGCCCTCGTCTTCGTCCTCGCCCTCATCCTCTTCGTCCTCGGCCGAGGGTCCGAGCGGGTCCGCAGTCGGCGGGGCCGGCTTGCCGGCGTTCGCGGCCAGGGTGCGGATCTCGGGCAGGTCGTCGTAGAGGTTCTGGCCGGGGCACGCGGTCGGGTAGCCGTCGCGATGCCCGGAGATGCGGTGGAACGTCACCTTCTGCCCCAGCTTGTACTTTCCGTTGTCGGCACCGGAGGTCAGCACGACCGTCCCGGTCGGGTCGATGCCGTAGAGGCCGAGCTTCCACGCCGCGACCTTCGCGACCGACTCGCGCACCGCGGCGTTGGTGGCCGCCGTGGAGTAGTCGCCGAGCACCGAGACGCTGCTGGTGGCGGTGTTGAACCCGTAGGCGTGCGCGCCGAGGACGGGCTTGTCGATGCCGCCCGCACGGCCCTCGAAGACGGTGCCGCACTTGTCGACGAGGAAGTGGTAGCCGATGTCGTTCCAGCCGTTGCTCTGCACGTGGTAGAGGAACACGCCGCGCACGATCGACGCCGACTCGGAGCAGGCGTAGTCGTTGGTGCCCGCCGTGTGGTGGACGAACATCGCCTTGGTGTCGCCGGTGTACGTGGGCGGGTCCTTCACCAGGGACTCGTCGGCGCCCCAGGCCGAGCGCGACGTCACGACGGGACGCTCGGCGGAGAGCGGCCCGGCGGCCGGCCCGGCGATGTCCGGCCCGACGGCGTCCGGTTCGACGACCGCGGTGTGCACGGCGTCCGACCCGGCCTCGGGGTCGACCAGTTCGACACGCAGCCCTGCCGGCAGACGGGCGCCCGAGACGCGCACCTGGAAGCCGTCCGAGGGCCCCGTCCACAGCGGCTGGGTGCTGCCCCGCACCCCGGGCCGGTCGTGGTCGGGGCCCGCCTCGGGCGCACGGACGTCGGTCTCCAGGGGGCGCCACGCGCTCCACGCGCCGTTCTCCCGGGAGCGGGTGCGCACCTGGGCGGTGCCGTCCAGGACCGCGTCCGGGTCGTCCCAGGTGATACCGATCAGGCTGAACGGCTCGGAGGTACGCGGGGCGAGGGACCGTTCGTGGGGGTCGCCGTCCGGCACTCGGACGGTGTGCACCCCGTCCGAGGAGGCGGCCCGGGCGGGATGGGTCAGTCCGAGGGCACCGAGGGCCAGGGCGGTGGCGACGGCGGTGCGCAGGAGGCGGAGTGTCATACGGCGCTCGCCTTTCGTGGGCGGTTGCATCGCGAGCAGAGCTCCCCGGCACGTCACTTGGCCGAAACCTCCCCGGGGCCGGGCTCCCGAGGACGGCGGGCGGGGTTGACCCGAACGGTCGTCGCCGCCCGGAGCCTGACGCGCTGTGACACTTCCGCGCGAACCGGCGCTGATGACCGTGGGAGGACGCGCAGCCGGCACGGACGAGGACGGTACTTGGGTCAGGGAGCGGAACGCCGGCGCGGACAGGCGTACGACGGGGAACTCGGCGCGGCCGTCGCGAAGGCCCAGCAGGGTGACGAGGCGGCCTTCGCGGTCGCCTACCGGTTCGTGCAGCCCGGACTGCTCGGCTATCTGCGCGGCCTGGTCGGGGACGACGCGGAGGACGTGGCGTCCGATGCCTGGCTGGAGATCGCCCGGGACCTCGGGCGGTTCCGGGGCGACGGGGCCGGCTTCCGCGGCTGGACGGCGACCATCGCCCGGCACCGGGCGCTGGACCATCTGCGCCGGCAGCGGGTACGTCCCCGGTCGTCCGCGCTGGAGCAGGACGTCCTGGAACTGCCCGGACCGCAGAGCACGCACGATGAGGCGCTGGAGGCCCTCTCCACCGAGCACGCGCTGCGGCTGGTCCGGGGGCTGCCGCGCGACCAGGCCGAGGCCGTGCTGCTGCGGGTGGTGGTGGGCCTCGACGGGCCGGCCGCCGCACGGGTGCTGGGCAAGCGGCCGGGCGCGGTACGCACGGCTGCCCACCGGGGCCTGAAACGCCTCGCCGGGCAGCTGGGCGCGGAGAAGAGTGTGACGGATGACGCTCCCCGGACGCTGGGTGAGTCGACGTGAGCGGAACCGGCGGTTTCGCGGACGGACCGGGCGGGTGGCACGGATCCGGCGCCCTGAACAGGGCGGACCGGCGTGACGTACTGGAGCTCGGCGGGCCGGGCGCAGCATCCGGAGTGGACGGATCGATCGGATCGAGCAGGAACGGAACAGGACATGGGTGAACGGCAGAGCGACGGCGGGCTGTCCGGCCGTGGTTCCCGTCACGCCCTCCTCGACTCCGACGTGGAGGCGCTGATCATCGCCTCCCTCATCCGGGACGGCGTCGACGCGGAGGCAGAACAGCGGGCCGTGGCCGCCTTCCGGGCCGCCCGGGACGCCGGAGCCCTGCGTACCAGCACCCGGCGCCGGGACGACTGGCGTGCCCGGGAGCGGCGCTACCTGGGGCGGTCCCTGAAGACGACGCTCTCCGTGCTGCTCGCCAGCCTCACGCTGGGCGGTGTCGCCGTGGCGGCGATCGGCGTGGCCGGATCGCCCGACGAGGGCCCGAAGGACGCCCCCGACCGCTCGCCCGCCCCGAGCAGTGCCCCGCGCGAGCCGGCGCACAAGCCTCCCCGGGGCAGCCACAGCCCCGGCACCGGCTCTTCGCCGGCTCACCCGGACCGGCCGGACCCCGCCCAGGACACCGAGGCCCACTGCGGCGCCTACGAGCGGGCCGGGGGACGGGGCAACGCCATGGACGCGACGGCCTGGCAGCGGCTCGTGGCCGCCGCCGGCGGTGAGAGGAACGTCACGGCGTACTGCGCCGGGCGACGGGACGAGCCGAAGGCCGGGAGCGGCGGCCCCGGGAACGACGGTCCCGCCGAGGACGACGGCGCACCCGCCGCGAACGACGGTGCGGGCAACGGGCCGGACAACGGTGCGGGCAACGGGCCGGACAGCGGCACGGGCAGGAGCGCGAGCGAGGGCAAGCGTCCCCAGCCCGAAGGCCGGCCCAACGGCCGTCACGAGTAAGGGATTCCACGAAGCGCCGGCCGGCACCGCCGGGCGGGGAACGCGCATCCGCCGGCACCTGCCTTGGCAACGGCCGAGGCCGCCACCCCCCACAGGAGAGGCCCCGGCCGTCGCGCGGCACGGGCCGCGCGGCGGCCCGTACTCCCTACAGCGCCCGGTGTGCGTTTTCTGTCACACCCCGCCGCGTCACGGCTTAGTTGCATCCCGGACGGACATGGACGGGGCATGGTTTCAGGTCGTAACGTGCCATTCGCGCCAACGCGAAGGCGGTACGACCACCGCAACCACCTGCGGTCTTGATACCGCAACCATCAATTGAGGAACCACGACGGCGAGAACCCGGTCCGCGAAAGCGGCGCCGGTTTAGGCGCATAAGGGGTGCGGTGCTGGGGGACGACGCGGAGCTGACCGCCGCGGTGCGCGCGGCACAGGACGGAGACGAAGACGCGTTCCGGACTGTGTACCGCACCGTTCACCCGCGGCTGCTCGGGTACGTACGGACGCTCGTCGGCGACCCCGACGCCGAGGACGTGACATCCGAGGCGTGGCTCCAGATAGCCCGCGATCTGGAGCGGTTCACCGGCGACGCGGACCGGTTCCGCGGCTGGGCCGCCCGGATCGCCCGCAACCGTGCCCTGGACCACATACGCATGCGCGGGCGCCGGCCCGCGATCGGTGGTGACGAGACCGAGCTGACCGGCCGGGCCGCCGAGTCGGACACCGCCGGTGAGGCCATCGAGGCGCTCGCCACCGACGGCGCCTTCTCCCTGATCTCCCGGCTGCCGCAGGACCAGGCCGAGGCGGTCGTCCTGCGCGTGGTGGTGGGGCTGGACGCGAAGACCGCCGCCGAGACGCTCGGCAAGCGTCCGGGCGCGGTCCGCACGGCGGCGCACCGGGGTCTGAAGCGGCTCGCCGAACTGCTCGGCGACGACCCGCAGGCCGATCCGGAATCGGCCGGGGTGCTCGACGCGCTGCCGCCCCAGCGAGAACCGCGCGGCGGTGCCGTGACGTCCGCAGGTGTGACGCGTAGCGTTGCGCGGACGCAGAAGGATGTGTGATGGCCGACGAGCAGTACAGGTGGCTGGACAGCGAAACGGCGGAGCGTTTGCTGAGCGGAGAGCCACCCGGAGCTGTCGAAGGCGCCGGCCGGGACCAGGCCGAACACCTCGCCAGGACCCTCGGCGCACTGTCCGCCAAACCCCCGCTGACCAGCGATGAACTCCCCGGCGAGGCCGCCGCGGTGGCCGCTTTCCGCAAGGCCCGCGCGGAACGCGCCGACGCGACCGCGGCCCGTGCGGGCACCGGCGGACCCGACGCGGCCGGGATCACCGACGCAGGCCTGGTCCGTATCGGAACCCCCGGCGGCAGCGGTGGCGGGACGGCGCGCCGGCCGCGCTGGGCCCGTCCCGCGCGCTTCGCCCTGGCCGCCGTGCTGGCCGTCGGCATGGCCGGCGGGGTAGCCCTCGCGACCGGAACCGGAGCCCTGAGAGCCCCGTTCGGCGGCGACGAACCCGACCCCGGCGCCTCCGTCTCGGCCGCCGCCACCCACCCGGACCCGCTGGTGTCGCCCTCGCCGAGCGACGCCGTGCAGGGCGGTTCCACCCCCGACGACGCCCCGGGCGGCTCGGCGACGGGCGGGCCCGGTACCCAGGACCGGGACGAGCGGCGCGACGACGCGGCGCCGAAGCCGGACGACCGTGAAGGCCGCTCCGGCGATCACCGCAAGGAGATCCGCTCTGCCTGCCGCGACCTCCGCGACGGCAAGCGGCTCGCCCCCGACCGCAGGCGCGCCCTGCGGGATGCGGCGGACGGCCTCCGGGTGTGGAAGTACTGCAAGGGCGTCCTGTCCTCGGCCGGCCCCCGCTCCGGGGAGCGCCGGCACGACGACCGCGCGGACCAGGGCCGGCACCAGGGCAAGGGCGCGGACCGGGACCGCAACCCGGACCGCCACCGGGACCGGAAGCAGGACAAGACCGAGCTGAAGAGCGACCGGAAGGCCGATCAGCGGACCGGGAAGAAGGGTGTTCCCGCAACGCCGTGACCTGCGGTTTCGCAATCCGTGAAAATCTCCAGGCCGAGGGTGTGACGTTTTCGGCCGCCCCGGCGCAGTAATGAGTGAGCCGACTGGTCATCGGCCGTCGCACAGAGCCGGGGTTCCCCCCGTACCTACGGCTCGTGCACCTGAGCGCGGGCGGGACACGTTCCCCCGGTCCCGCCCGCGCCCCATCCTCGCTCTCCCCGCCGTCACCAGGACACGACGACCTTGTCGCCGTTGCGGACCTGCGCGTACAGCTGTGCGATCGCCGCCTCGTCCCGTACGTTGACGCAGCCGTGCGAGGCGCCCGCGTAGCCCCGTGCGGCGAAGTCCGCCGAGAAGTGCACGGCTTGGCCGCCGCTGAAGAACATCGCGTAGGGCATGGGCGAGTCGTAGAGCGTCGAGACGTGGTCGCGGGACTTCCAGTAGACGGAGAAGACGCCCTCCCGGGTGGGCGTGCCCTGCGAGCCGAAGCGGACCGCCATCGTCGACACGGTCCGCCCGTCGACCATCCAGCGCAGCGTCCTGCTGGTCTTGTCGATGCAGAGCACCCGGCCGGCCCGGCAGCGCGCGTCCGGCGGGTCGGCCCGCTGGCCGCCCATCAGATACAGGTCCCACCGGCCCGGCTCGCGCGTCATGCGCAGCAGCCGCTGCCAGGTGACGGCGTCGGTCTTCCCGGTGCGCGGCAGCCCGCGCTTGCCCTGGAAGCCGCTGACCGCCCGCTCCGTCTGTTCGCCGTACGTCCCGGTCGGCCCCTCGAACAGCCAGGCGACCTGCCGCAGCCGGGCTTGCAGCTCCCGGACGTCCCGGCCGGTGTCGCCGCGGGACCACAGCACGCGGGGCGGGACGGGGGCGGCACGGGGCTTGTCGTCGGCCGGCCGCGGTGCCGGGTCAGTCCCGCCGCCGTCACCGGCGGGTGTGCGGCCCGGGGACGGGGTGCCGCTGGGCAGCTCGATGCGCACCGGCGAGCGGCGCTTCCCCTCGCCCTCGGGGGTCTGCACCGTGCAGCCGGACAGCGCGGCCACCACAACGAGTCCCGCTACGAACGCTCTCCCCATGCCCGTGGTACGCACGCGGCCCCCCGCTCGTCTCACCGGTGTGCCCGGATGTCACCTGAGATGTTCCCCGGGCGTGACCGGCCGCGAACCAGGGGGCATGGTGGTGAGCGAGGTCACTGCTCTGCGGGAGGCAATCCACCATGGCGCGTGAGTCGGAGTCCGGACTGCCCATCGAGCCGGTCTACGGGCCGCAGGCCCTTGAGGGCTGGGATCCGGCGGAGAAGCTGGGGGAGCCGGGGGAGTTCCCGTACACCCGCGGTGTGTACCCGTCGATGTACACGGGCCGTCCGTGGACGATGCGCCAGTACGCGGGGTTCGGTACGGCCGCGGAGTCCAACGCCCGTTACCGGCAGCTGATCGCGCACGGTACGACGGGTCTGTCGGTCGCCTTCGACCTGCCCACCCAGATGGGCCACGACTCCGACGCCCCGATCGCGCACGGCGAGGTCGGCAAGGTGGGTGTGGCCATCGACTCGGTCGAGGACATGCGGGTGCTGTTCGGCGGGATTCCGCTGGACCGGGTTTCGACGTCGATGACGATCAACGCCCCGGCGGCCCTCCTGCTGCTCCTGTATCAGCTGGTCGCGGAGGAGCAGGGTGTCGCCGCGGATCAGCTGACGGGCACGATCCAGAACGACGTGCTGAAGGAGTACATCGCCCGGGGGACCTACATCTTCCCGCCGAAGCCGTCGCTGCGGCTGATCGCGGACATCTTCCGGTACTGCCGGGCCGAGATCCCGAAGTGGAACACCATTTCGATCTCCGGCTATCACATGGCCGAGGCGGGGGCCTCGCCCGCGCAGGAGATCGCCTTCACCCTGGCCGACGGCATCGAGTACGTGCGCACCGCCGTGGCCGCCGGCATGGACGTGGACGATTTCGCCCCGCGGCTGTCGTTCTTCTTCGTGGCGCGGACCACGATCCTGGAGGAGGTCGCGAAGTTCCGTGCCGCGCGGCGGATCTGGGCGCGGGTGATGCGTGAGGAGTTCGGGGCGCGGAATCCGAAGTCGCTGATGCTGCGGTTCCACACCCAGACGGCCGGGGTGCAGCTGACGGCCCAGCAGCCCGAGGTGAACCTGGTCCGGGTCGCCGTGCAGGGCTTGGCCGCGGTGCTGGGCGGGACGCAGTCGTTGCACACCAACTCCTTCGACGAGGCCATCGCCCTGCCCACCGACAGGTCGGCACGGCTCGCTCTGCGCACCCAGCAGGTCCTGGCCCACGAAACCGACGTGACCGCGACCGTCGATCCCTTCGCCGGGTCCTACGTCGTCGAGAAGATGACCGACGACCTCGAAGCCGCGGCCGTGGCGCTGATGGACAGGGTCGAGGAACTCGGCGGCGCCGTCGACGCCATCGAACACGGCTTCCAGAAGAACGAGATCGAGCGCAACGCCTACCGCATCGCCCAGGAAACCGACTCCGGGGAACGGGTCGTCGTCGGCGTCAACCGCTTCCGGCTCGACGAGGAAGAGCCCTACGAGCCGCTGCGCGTCGACCCCGCCATCGAGGCCCGGCAGGCCGAACGCCTGGCGCACCTGCGCGCGGAGCGCGACCAGCCGGCCGTGGACGCGGCCCTGGCGGCGCTGAAGAAGGCCGCCGAGGGCGACGACAACGTCCTCTACCCCATGAAGGAGGCCCTGCGCGCTCGCGCCACCGTCGGCGAGGTCTGCAACGCACTGCGCGGGGTGTGGGGGGCGTACGTCCCGTCGGACGCCTTCTGAGCCGTGGCCGGGGCGGCGGTGTCAGACCCGCGTGCCACACTCATGCGCATGTTCGGCGTCATTGATCTGCCCACCTATCTGGCGGGCCTCGTCCTGATCGTCCTGCTGCCCGGCCCCAACTCGCTGTACGTGCTGTCCGTGGCCGCCCGCCGTGGCGTGCGCGCCGGGTACCGAGCCGCCGCCGGCGTCTGGTGCGGGGACGCGGTGCTGATGACGCTGTCCGCGGCGGGAGTCGCCTCGCTGCTCCAGGGGAACGCCGTGCTGTTCGCCGTGGTCAAGTACGCGGGGGCCGGATATCTGACCTGGTTGGCCGTCGGCATGCTGCGGGCCGCGTGGGGCATGTGGCGGGCCCGAGGGGAGCGGACCGCCGGTGACGGGGCGCCCGCGCCGGCCGGGGAGCGGCCCTTCCGCCGTGCCTTCGTCGTCAGCCTGTTCAATCCCAAGGCGATCCTCTTCTTCGTCGCCTTCTTCGTGCAGTTCGTGGATCCGGCGTACGCCTACCCCGCCCTGTCCTTCGTCGTCCTCGGCGTCCTCGCGCAGCTCGCCAGCGTGCTCTACCTCAGCGCGCTGATCTTCGGCGGCACCAGGCTGGCCGCCGCCTTCCGCAGCCGCAGGCGCCTGTCGGCGGGGGCGACCTCGGCAGCGGGTGCCCTGTTCCTGGGCTTCGCCGTGAAGCTGACGCTGGCGGGTCCGTAGGACAGGCCGGCTGGCACCGGCCGAAGCGGGCCAGGTAGTCCGGGAGTCCGGCCGCCGTGTCCGCTGCCCAGCCGACATAGCCGTCGGGGCGGACAAGGTACAGGCCGGGCCCGTACGTGCCGGGTGCCGGGCCCCGTACGACCCGGATCCGCCCGCCGGGATCCGGCGCCGGTGCGCCGCCCAGGGCCGGCAGCGTCCAGTGCGTGCCGCGGAACGCGTCGAGAGCCGGACGCCGGCGCCTGCTCACGGCCGCCGGTCTCACCCTCGCCCGGGCGGCCCGCGCGCTCACCACGACGTACCTGTACACACTGGGCTTCGTCACCGAGGAGCAGGGCGTCCAGCCGCTGCCGGGCGAGCGCCGCGCGGGCTACGACATGGACGAACGCGCCCGCCTGATGGCCGACTTTCCCTTGGCGGCCCAGGCGGGCGCGGAGATCTTCGAGGACTACGACCGGCACTTCGAGGAGGGACTCGCCCTCGTGATCGAGGGGATCGGGGCGCGCTACGGGGTCTCATGACGCGGTCCGGCGCGTCAGGACCGTTTCGCGCGGGCCCGGCGCACGGCCCGGGTGATCACGGGCGGCAGCAGGTCCTTGGCGAGCCGACGGGCCCGGGAGGGGGCGGGCCCGGCCGGGTGCGCCGCCCGCGACTCGGCGACCTGCGGCGCGGGGGCCGGCGTGGCCACGGGCTCCACGTAGTGCCGTGAGGGCGGGAAAGGCGGCGGCTTCATGCCCCGCGAGCGGGTCCGGATCAGCCGGTGCCCGGCCGCCTCCTGCAGGCTCAGCCCGACGTCCGAGCGCTGCCGCAACATCTCCAGCAGTTCCTCCTGGAGCGGTTCCGGATCGCCCCAGGTGGCGTACAGCTTCTGCGTGCTGAGACAGATCGGGCGCAGACCCCGGTTGAGGACGGCCTCCCAGGCGGCGACCGCGACACCCGGGGTGTGCTCGGACCGGAAGTCGTCCAGGACCACGACACCCTCGGGCAGCAGGATGTCGTGGGCCGCGCCGATGTCGCCGTACACGTGCTCGTACAGGTGCGAGGCGTCGATGTGGATGAAGCGGCAGGAGTCCGGGGCCACCTTCTCGTCGACCAGGGAGCTGGGGCCGGTGATCACCGTCGGCAGGCTGTCGTGGAAGGAGAGGTAGTTCCGCTCGAACGCCTGCTGGGTGAGGGAGGCGTACGACTTCGAGGACTCCGCCTTGTTGGCCTCGTCCGGGGCGTCGCCCTCGAACAGGTCGCAGACGGTGAACTGTTCGCCGTCCTGGAGGTGGTGGCCGAGGAGGATCGCGCTCTTGCCCATGTAGACGCCGAGTTCCAGCAGGTCGCCCTTTATGCCTGCCTTCTTCTGCCGGTCGAGGAACCAGGTGAACAGCGTCTGGTCCAGCGGCGGGAACCAGCCCGGGACATCGGCGAGTTCACCGGGGTGCTTGTCGGTCGCGGTTGCGTTGGTCATGAGGCGAGCCTTCTCTCTGAGCGTTGCCCCGATCGACGGCCGGTTGAACGTCCCGTGAACAGGGTCAGCGGGTCTTCGTCAGGGCCGCCCGCAGCCGGGGCGTCAGCGGCTTCTCCACATACTTGTTCAGCAACCACGCCAGCAGCAGCATTGACGCCACCGTCAGCGCGAAGGTCACCCCGGACGCCAGCCCCAGAGTGCGGTGCAGGGCGTGGATCACCACCCAGCCGAGGTGCTCGTGGACCAGGTAGAAGGGGTACGTCAGCGCCCCCGCGACCGTCAGCCACCGCCAGTTCACGCGGCCCAGCAGGCCCAGCGCGATCGCGGCGACCGCCACGAAGCCGAACGTCACGACGGCGATGATCCCGAACGAGGAGCGGTAGGAGAAGGCCTCCGGGTCGGGCGCGTGCCACAGCCCCTGAACCGCGTAGTGCTGGCCGATCAGCCAGCTGACGCCGACGACGGCCCACCCGTAGACGTCCCGCCGGTCGCGGTGTACGAGGTAGAGGCCGACACCGCCGATGAAGAAGGGCGCGTACTCGGGCATCAGGACGATGTCGAGCAGCGGCATGTTCGCGTTCTCGGCGATCACCGCAGCCAGCGTCCAGCCCGCGCAGAACATGATCACCCGGCGGCGGTTCGCTCCGGGCAGCACGACGCACAGGGCGAAGAGGGCGTAGAAGCGGACCTCCGCCCACAGGGTCCAGCACACCCCGAGCACCCTGTCCACGCCCAGCGGCATCTGCAGCATGGTCAGGTTGACCAGGGCGTCGCTGGGCGAGACGGCCTTGTAGGCCACCACCGGCAGCGCGAACACCGCGGTGACGATGAGCACCGCCACCCAGTAGGCGGGCAGCAGCCGGGAGGCGCGGGAGGCGAAGAACGACTTCAGGGGACGGCCCCAGCCGCTCATGCAGATCACGAACCCGCTGATCACGAAGAAGACCTGGACGCCGAGGCAGCCGTAGGCGAACAGCGAGTGCAGGGTCGGGAACTGGTCCCTGGGCGAGGTGCCCCAGGCCTCGGCGACCTCACCGCCGCGCCCGCCGTAGTGGTACAGCGCCACCATCAGCGCGGCCACCAGCCGCAGTCCGTCGAGGGCGCGCAGCCGGCCACCGGAATCCCTTCTGCGCCGTGGGACGGTCGTGGCGCCCGGTGGGTCGACCAGCACGGCGACGCCGGGCTGGGGCTTGCGGGGGCTGACGACCGTCTCGGTCACGCTGGAAACCTCTGTGTGGCTCGTATGTCCTTCACCTGAGCCGCCTGTGGGCGGGCGCCTGTCACCCTAGGACGAGAGTTGACGCAATGACGTTCGACGGCGACAGGCTTCGCCCGCCGGTCTCCATGGGTTCATCTGGATGTCGCCCGGCGCGGTCCGGCGAGCGGGAACCGGCGTCAGCGGCGTACCGCCTTGCGCAGGGCCCTGGCCCGCCGGACCACCCGGCGCGCCGTGGAATTGCGCGGCAGGAACGCCAGCCGCTGCGGGATGCCGCCGGGCAGTCCGAGCGCGGTCAGACGGCGCTTCTTGAAGTAGCGCCGGGTGCGCGGCCCGAGATGCCGGGCGAGGAACTGCTCGGCCTGCGGGCGCAGGTCCGGGTAGATCTGCGGCTGCATGGTGAACGCGAGGGCCGTGACGAGGGCGGACAGCCGCTCGGCCGGCAGGAGGTCACCGTCCGTGCCGCTGTCCAGGTCGGGCAGCAACGCGTCCGCCAGGGTGGCCGGGAGCCGGTTGCTGTTCTGATACGGCGTCAGCCGCTCCAGCAGCAGCTCCGTGCCGATGCGCGCGGCCGGCAGGTCGTAGAACGCCGAGGCCGTGAACAGCGCGGTCGAGAAGCAGCCGACGACCAGCGCGGGCCGGGCCCGGTCGAACAGCACCTCGGCGAGCACCGGCGTGTCCAGGACCGTGAGGTCCACGCCGAGCTTCTCGGCCTCGGTCTCCAGGGCACGGCTGTAACGGGCCGGTGCGGTCGGGTGCGGCTTGAAGACGACCGTGCGGTGGCCGCGGGCGACCGCGCCCCGCATCATCCGCACGTGCAGGTCCTCTTCCTCCTCGGGGGAGAGGATGTTCAGCGCGGACAGGTACTGGCCGAGCAGCAGCGCCGAGTCGCCCGGCACGTCCGGCAGTTCGGGCACCGTCTCGGTGACCTCGCCGAGCACCTTCAGGAACGCGGACGTCGGCACCAGGTGCGCCGGCACGCCGAACTCGGTGAGCAGCACCGGCGTGAGCCCCGGCACCAGATCCAGGTGCAGCAGCCGCCGCACACGCGTGCCGACCAGCGGGTCGAGCTTGTTGCGTGTGGGGCCGTAGCTCATCAGTCCGTCGGCGTAGACGTCGATGGGCGCGTCGGTGAACAGCTGGGCCAGCGTCAGGGCGGGTGTCACCTGGATCGACTCCAGCGCCAGGCTCACCCGGTCGTCGCCGAGGCCCCACAACAGCCGCAGGTAGCGCTCGAAGAGGGGGATGTCGTCGGAGCGCGGCGCCCAGGCCCCGGGGTGGAAGGGGCGGATGGCCTCGTTCCAGGACAGCACCTCGTCGAAGTGCTCGCGCAGCGGGGCGAACCCCGGCATCTCGTCGAGGGCCGGAGTGGTCTCCGGGGTCGTGGCGTTGTTGAACACCAGCAGCACCCGGCGGTCCGGCTCCTCGAAGAGGTCCGAGTCGATCGCGGCGGCCAGGGTGGCGACGCCGTACAGCGTCGAGGCGCAGAAGATCTGAGTGGTCCCGGGCATCAGGCGGCCGCTCCCGTCGTGGTGACCCGGCGCCGCAGCCGCCGCAGTTTGGACGAGCGGTCCATGTCCATGGCCTCCAGTGCGTCGGCGAGCGCGTCCTGCGGCATGCGCTTGATGGCCGCCGCGCTCATCGACCGCAGCTGCCTGGCCACGGCCGGTTCGAACCTGTCTTCGTTGGAGAGGTGGTGGGCGATGATCGCGCAGTAGGTGCGTACCGCCTTGGGCAGCAGCAGGTCGGCGTCGCGGTCCGCGGCCGTCTCCTCGATCACCTGGTCGAAGGCGCGGATGAAGTCGAGCTGGCGGACGTCGCCGATCTGCGTCAGGGACGAGGCGACCCCGCGCCGGTAGAACACGCCCAGCAGACTCACCACGGCGAACGACTCCGCCTCGCGGTGCAGCTTCCAGATCCACGGCCGGTCCTCGGCCGTGCGCAGCCCGTCGGTGAAGTGGAGCAGGCCCTTGTCCACCAGGCGGCGGTGGTAGGCGCCGGCCCAGGCGTAGGCGTAGTCCACCGAGGTCGAGCGGTGGGCGGGCAGGATCGCCTCGCGCGGGCTGAACACCTCCCACCGCCGGCCGATGGGCACCCTGCTCACGGAACGGGCCCGGGCGGTGGCCTGCACATGGTCGGTGCGCACGAAGTCGCACCCCAAGTCGTCCATCGCGGACACCAGTTCGGCGAAGTAGCCGGGGGCCAGCCAGTCGTCACCGTCCAGGAACGTCAGGTACTCGCCCTGCGCCGCGTCCAGGCCGGTGTTGCGGGCGGTGGCGAGCCCACCGTTCTGCTCGTGGCGGATGTACCGCACCTGGGCGACATCCGAAAGGTCCTCGGCCGCTCGTTCGAGAATGGCCGGAGTTTCGTCCTTCGAATGGTCGTCGACCAAGATGAACTCGAAATCGCGGTCGGCGTTCAACCGAAGGCTTCTGAGGGTGTCCGGGGCATATTGCTGCACGTTGTAGAACGGCACGATCACGGAAAGCTTAGGCACCCGCAAAACGTTAGGAGCCCGCCCGGCAGCGGAACTTTCCGATGAAGGTACACCGGGTGAACTCCATGTGTCAGAACGGTGCACCCCGTGTACTTCCCGCCTTCCAGCAGGCCAGTTCGGCTCTCGGTGGGCTGTTGTTAACTTTTCGTTGAGTCGCGGTTCCGCCATACCTAGCATTCGCTTCCTAGCGTCACCGACGTGCCAACAAGTACACCGAAGCGCCCGCGAATCGCGGTCCTTGCGGACTCCGACACCCGATGGAAATGGGGTGCGCTGACCGCGGACCGCATCGCCCCGGGACCGTCCATGGAAACCGCACCCCGGGAGGGCGCGCAAGCCCGCCCCCGCCTCGACGGATTCCTGCTGCGCGGCCGGGCGACGCCCACCCCGCGCCAGCTGGAGGAAGTGGGCGTGCGCGCCGACTCACTGCGGGAGGTCACCGCCGTCGAGTTCCTGCGCGCCATGGCCGAGGAGTCCTACGACCTCCTGGTCCTCTCCCTGGTGGGAGGCGGTGTGCAGGCGATGCTGCACGGCCTGAAGCACGCCTGGCAGGACCGCACCGCGCGGCCCGTCGTCGTCACCGGCTACGTCGGCGTCGTCTACGAGAAGCTCGCGGACGGCCTGCTGCTGCGGCACGGAGCGGACCTCGTCCTCGCCAACTCCCGCCAGGACGCGGACCGTTTCCGGGCCGTGTACGAAGGGGTCGGCGCGGACGCCTCGGCGGTGACCGAGGTGGCCCTACCCTTCCTCGGCGGCGCGCCGTACGAAGGTGAGCACGACCCCTGCACGGTCGTCTTCGCCGCCCAGCCCTCCGTCCCGGAGAGCCGCAAGGACCGTACGTACCTGCTGAACCGGCTGGTGCAGCACGCCCGCCGGCACCCCGAGCGCGAGGTGCTGCTGAAGCTGCGCTCCAAGCCTGGCGAACACACCACCCACATCGAGGAGTTGCCGTACCAGAAGCTGGTGCAGCGCCTCGATCCGCCCGCCAACTTCCGCCTGGTGTACGGCAACATGGGCGAGGTCCTGGACCGGACCGACCTGCTGGTGACGGTCAGCTCCACGGCCGCCCTGGAGTCCCTGCACCGCCGGATCCCCACGGTCGTACTGACCGACCTCGGCATCCGCGAGTCCCTCGGCAACCACCACTTCGTGGGCTCCGGCTGCCTCGCCTCCTGGGACCAGCTCGACGCCGGGCACCGGCCCGTGCCCGATGAGGAGTGGGTCTCCCGCCAGGGCGTCGCCGCGGACGGCTCCTACGACTCCGCCTTCGACGCGGCCCGGGGGCGCATCGCCGGGCTGCTCGACCGGCCCGGCGGCCTGCCCCCGCTGGCCCCGTACTACACCCCCGTCACCGCGCCCGGCTATCTGCCCGGGATCCTCGCCCGCCACCACCTCGGCCCGGACGGCGCCCCGCTGCCCGGCGCACCCGCCGCCGACAAGGACCCCGGACCGGTCCGGCAGATCGTGCGCCGGGCGGCGCGCGGCGCCTACCGGCACGGCGTGCAGCGCGTGGCGCCCGTCATCCGGCGGATGGGCGAGCTGTGAGCCGCCCCGACACCCCTGCCCAAGGAGTAGACCCCATGTCCCAACCGGAAGCGGGCCGAGGTGCCTCCGTGCGCCGCGTGCTCGCGGTGATCCCCGCACGCGGCGGCTCCAAGGGCGTCCCCGCCAAGAACCTCCTCCCCGTCGGTGGCGTCCCGCTGGTGGCCCGGGCGGTGCGCGAGTGCCGGGCCGCCCGGCTGGTGACCGACGTCGTCGTCTCCACCGACGACCAGGCCATCGCCGCCGCCGCCCGTGAGGCCGGCGCCGAGGTCGTGCTGCGTCCCACCGCCATCGCCGGCGACACGGCCACCTCCGAGGCCGCCGTCCTGCACGCCATGGACGCCCACGAGGCCCTGCACGGGGCGCCGGTGGACGTGGTCCTGCTCGTGCAGTGCACCAGCCCGTTCATCGTCCGCGAGGACATCGACGGGGTCGCCGGCGCGATCGCCGGGAACGGCGCCGACACCGCCGTCACCGTCGCGCCCTTCCACGGGTTCATCTGGCGGGACGCCGAGGACGAGGCGGCGGCCGGCTCCGTCGCGGAGAGCGACGCCGAGGCCGGCGGCGGCTACGGCGTCAACCACGACAAGTCCTTCCGGCCCCGCCGCCAGGACCGCCCGCAGGACCTGCTGGAGACCGGCGCCGCCTACGCCATGGAGGCGACCGGCTTCCGCAAGCACCAGCACCGCTTCTTCGGCCGCACCGAGCTGGTCCGCACGGACCCCGCGCGCGTGCTGGAGATCGACGACCCGCACGACCTCGCCCGCGCCCGGGCCCTCGCCCCGCTCTTCGACGCGGACCGGCCCGGCGCGCTCCCGACCGCCGACGACATCGACGCGGTCGTCCTCGACTTCGACGGCACCCAGACCGACGACCGGGTGCTCGTCGACTCCGACGGACGGGAGTTCGTCTCCGTGCACCGCGGGGACGGACTCGGCATCGCGGCCCTCCGCAACAGCGGCCTGAAGATGCTGATCCTGTCCACGGAACAGAACCCTGTGGTCGCCGCCCGGGCCCGGAAGCTCAAGCTCCCGGTGCTGCACGGCATCGACCGCAAGGACCTCGCGCTGAAGCAGTGGTGCGAGGAGCAGGGCATCGCGCCGGAGCGCGTGCTCTACGTCGGCAACGACGTCAATGACCTCCCGTGCTTCGCCCTCGTGGGCTGGCCCGTGGCGGTCGCGAGCGCCCACGACGTCGTGCGCGGCGCCGCACGCGCGGTCACCACCGTCCCCGGTGGCGACGGCGCGATCCGAGAGATCGCCAGCTGGATCCTCGGCCCCTCTCTCGATTCCCTCACCAAGTAAGGACATCTCTGCCATGAGCACCAACTCCCGTATCCGCCGTTTCGGTTCGCGCGAGGTCGGCCCGGGCCGTCCGGTCTACGTCTGCGGTGAGATCGGCATCAACCACAACGGCGAGCTCGAGAACGCCTTCAAGCTGATCGACGCCGCCGCCGAGGCCGGCTGCGACGCCGTCAAGTTCCAGAAGCGCACCCCCGAGATCTGCACCCCGCGCGACCAGTGGGACATCGAGCGCGACACTCCCTGGGGCCGGATGACCTACATCGACTACCGCCACCGCGTGGAGTTCGGCGAGGACGAGTACCGCGCCATCGACGACTACTGCAAGTCGAAGAACATCGACTGGTTCGCCTCCCCGTGGGACACCGAGGCCGTCGCCTTCCTGGAGAAGTTCGACGTCCCCGCCCACAAGGTCGCCTCCGCCTCCCTCACGGACGACGAGCTGCTGCAGGCCCTGCGCTCCACCGGCCGCGCCGTGATCCTCTCCACCGGCATGTCGACGCCGAAGCAGATCCGCCACGCGGTCGAGGTCCTCGGCTCCGACAACATCCTGATGTGCCACGCCACGTCGACCTACCCGGCGAAGGCCGAGGAGCTCAACCTGCGCGTCATCAACACCCTCCAGCAGGAGTTCCCGAACGTCCCGATCGGCTACTCCGGCCACGAGACCGGCCTGCAGACCACCCTCGCCGCGGTCGCCCTGGGCGCCACCTTCGTCGAGCGCCACATCACCCTCGACCGCGCCATGTGGGGCTCGGACCAGGCCGCGTCCGTGGAGCCGCAGGGCCTGACCCGCCTCGTCCGCGACATCCGCACCATCGAGGCCTCCCTGGGCGACGGCGTCAAGAAGGTCTACGAGTCCGAGCTGGGCCCGATGAAGAAGCTGCGCCGCGTCACCGGCGTGGTCGCCGAGGCGGAGATCGCCGACGCCGCGGGCGAGCCGGTAGGCGTCTGATCCCACACCCCCACAACCCCCCTCACCACGGGACGGTCGTACGTCGATGAGACCCCGCGCCGGGAACGCCGGCCCCCACACCCTCGCTTTCGTCGAGAGTCCGGTACAGCTGCTGAACGTGCTGGAGTGGGCGCACGCGCACGCGCCCGGCGTGGGGCTCACCCTCGTGGTGCTGTCGCCCCTCGACCCGATGACACGCGGCCAGCTGCGGCGGATGTCCGACCTGGCCCGCGACGAGGGGCACCAGGTCCGCTGGGAGGAAGCGCGCGGCGGTCCCCTGGCGCCCTTCCGGACCATCGGCGGCCTGACCGGCCTGCTCCGCAGGGCACGCCGGGTCGTACTGGGGGACCCCTTCTCCCGCTATGTCCAGCTGCTGCTGACGATCACCCACGTCCGTGACCTGGTCGTCGTCGACGACGGCACGGCGACCATGGAGTTCGTCGGGCAGCTGGCCCGGGGCGAGCGGCTGGTGCGCTGGCACCGCAAGGGCGGCCGCCCCGGCCCCCGTGACGTGATCTTCGCGCCGGTGTCGGCCTCGGCCCGCCGCCGCCTGACCCCCTCCGACAGCCGCCGGATCCAGATCTTCTCCTCCATGCCGATGGAGGAGACCCCGGCGGGCGTCACAGTCGGCGCCAACACCTTCGCCTGGACCCGGGCCCGCTTCGGCCCGCCCCGCATCACCAAGGGCGCCGACATGGTGGGCACGTCCCTGGTGGAGACCGGCGTGGTGGACGACGGCCGCTACCTGGAGGCCGTCCGCACCCTGGCGAAAACCCACGGCGCCACGCGCTACTTCGCCCACCGCCGCGAGAGCACCGACAAACTCCACCGCCTCGCCGTCGAGACGGGCCTGGAGATCGTCCGCCCCGAGCTGCCCCTGGAACTGATCGCCCGCCGCGGCCCCATCGGCCGCACGATCCTCAGCTTCCCCTCCACGGTCGTCCACACCCTGCCCCTCGCCCTGTCCGGCACGGAGGTCCGCGTGGCGGTCTGCGACATCGACCCGGCCTGGCTGACCGAGAACGCCTCCCCGCGTGCCCAGGGCTTCCTGTCCGGAGTCACGGGCACGGCCCGGGACGTCCACCGCCTGTCAGCGGTGCGGGCGGTCTGAGCGCCCGGGGCGACCCCGTCGGCCGGGGGCGCCATGCGCTGGCTCGGTGGCAGCGGCCGGACACGAGGAACACCACGCTCCGAGCCGAGCCGGGACCCTCCGCAGACAGGCCGAACGCGCCGTCCTCCCGGGCCGGACCTAGGACGGCGTACGGGCCCTGGCCCGAGCCGCCGAGCCGGCCCCGCGCAGCCGGTTTCAACGAGGCCCGCGCCACCTGCCTGCGCACCGGAAACGCCGCCGACGCCGCCCGCATCCGCGGCGCGGGCACTACCTGCGCGGCCGACCACGGGAACTTGACCACCGAGGAGGGAAACACCCTGCGGCCGGCGCTCGCTGCGCGTTTCTACCGGCGCGCCGGGCGCGGGGGCTTCGGCAGTTCTGCCTAGCCGCGACCGCTTGGCCGAAAAGCAGCACCGGACCTGTCGGGCATCGGTCTGCGGGCCAGGAGGAACGCGCGCGGCATCTTCTCCTCACCCTGGGGCGCACGCAGCACCCGGGCGTACATCTCCAGGCCCGCCTCTTCGAGGTGCGCGGCGACCGTGTCCGGAGTGCGCCAGTAGTAGTCGAGCGAGATCTCCTGGCCGTAGCGCTCGGTCAGGCGCTGGTGTCCGTCCTCGTCACCGGACTGGAAGCCGAGCAGCACGGGCGCGCCCGGCTGCAGGACGCGGCGGAACCCGGCGAAGACGGACGGCAGGTGATCGTCCGGCACATGGATGATCGAGTAGAGCGCGACGATGCCGCCCAGCGTCTCCTCCGGCAGGTCCAGCGCCGTCATCGAGCCGACGTGGAAGCGCAGCTCCGGGTGCGCCCGGCGGGCCAGGGCCACCATGCGGGGCGACGTGTCGACCCCGAACACCGGCAGACCGGCCTCGTGCAGGCGAGCCGTCACGTACCCCGGGCCGCTGCCGACGTCCGCGACCGGTGGCCGCCCGGCCGTCCCGGCCGCCCGGACCAGCTCCACGAAGGTCGTCAGCAGCGCCCGCTCCAGTGGTCTTCCGGCCAGACTGTCGGGGTGCTCGGCGGTGTAGGCCTCGGCGATGGCGTCGTACGAGGACTGCGTGGACTGTAAGAAATCGGGGGCGCGCACGGGGCGCAGACTAGCGGGGTGCCCGTCCGGCAGATGAACGAGCCCGTGTTCGCCGCGCAGGGCGTGGTATCCGTGGAGAGGATGGATGGATACCGGAGTCGTGACACTGATGTGGCCGAAGTCACACTCCGGGGGATGGAGGGCCCGTCCCGGCCCAAAAGGCAGGCGAGTGTACCCATCTCAC
Source organism: Streptomyces qaidamensis (assembly GCF_001611795.1). Classification (NCBI taxonomy): domain Bacteria; kingdom Bacillati; phylum Actinomycetota; class Actinomycetes; order Kitasatosporales; family Streptomycetaceae; genus Streptomyces; species Streptomyces qaidamensis. Next base: position 5,659,942 of record NZ_CP015098.1, read on the forward strand.
TTGATAGCTATGCGTCCGGCGGTCATATTTTCTTCCCCTATCGGGTTGAAGTTTTGTTGATCCAGGGTCAGAAGACCGCCCCGGCGCCCTACCCTTCAAAGGGTGAAGCAACTGATGTCACTGGAGTCCGAGGTCGATCTTCCCGGCGGAGCCGTACTTCCCGGTGCACTGCCCGACGCTCTGCGGGCCGAGCTCATCGCGTTCCGACGCGACATGCACATGCACCCGGAGCTCGGCAACCAGGAGTTCCGCACGACCGCCGCGATCAAGGAGCGGCTCGAGCGGGCCGGCCTCAAGCCACGCGTCCTCGCCGTGGGGACCGGGCTCGTCTGTGACATCGGTGTGGCGGGCGAGCAGTGGGACGGAGGCCCCAGCATGCTCGCCCTGCGGGCCGACATCGACGGCCTGCCCATTCCGGACACCAAGACGGAGTGCCCGTACCGCTCGACCGTGCCCGACCGCGCGCACGCCTGCGGCCACGACGTGCACACCACCGTCGTCCTGGGTGCCGGCCTGGTCCTCGCCGAGCTGCACCGGCAGGGCGCGCTGCCCCGCCCCGTCCGGCTGATCTTCCAGCCCGCCGAGGAGGTGCTGCCCGGCGGCGCCGCCGACGTCATCAAGTGCGGAGCGCTGGAAGGCGTCGGCGCGATCATCGCCGTGCACTGCGACCCTCGCGTGGACGCCGGAAAGATCGGGCTCCGCGAGGGCCCCATCACCTCCGCCTGCGACCGGCTGGAGATCGGCCTCGACGGCCCGGGCGGCCACACCGCCCGCCCCCACCTCACGACCGACCTGGTCACCGCCGCGGCCCGCGTCGTCACCGACGTGCCCGCGCTGGTCGGCCGGCGCTTCGACAGCCGCAGCGGCCTCGCCATCACCTGGGGCCGCGTCGAGTCGGGCCACGCACCGAACGTGATCCCGCAGCACGCCGAGCTCTCCGGCACGGTGCGCTGCCTCGACATCGAGGCCTGGCGGCAGGCCCCCGACGTCGTGGTCGCTGCCATCGACGAGGTCGCCAACCTCCACCGCGCCAAGTCGGAGATCAACTACGTGCGCGGCGTTCCGCCGGTCGTCAACGAGCCCGGCGTCACCGAACTGCTGCGCGACGCCATGATCGCCCGTCGCGGCGTCGAGTCCGTCGAGGGCACCGAGCAGAGCCTCGGCGGCGAGGACTTCTCCTGGTACCTGGAGCACGTCCCCGGCGCCATGGCCCGCCTGGGCGTCCGCACCCCCGGCGAACGCCACGTGCGCGACCTCCACCAGGGCGACTTCGACGTCGACGAGTCGGCCATCACGGTAGGCGTAGAACTCTTCACAGCCGCAGCCCTGGTCAACGGCCTCCGCTAGGCACCCCGACCTTCTCGGGGCTGCGGACAACAATCCGACCTTCTCGGGGGGCGGGCAACCGACCCCTTGGGGGCGCGGGGAACTGCGCGACCAGCCGCAGCACCCCCGCACACGACCCACGGCCTCAAGCCCCCAAAGCCCCACCCGGCCGACGGCACCACTCGGGGCCACGGGGCAACCCGACCCCTTGGGGGCGCGGGGAACTGCGCGACCAGCCACAACGCCCCCGCACACAACAACGGCCCCCCGCACCCCACCCCCGGCCCCACCCGGCAGCCCCCGCAACGCCCCCCGGTTGCGAGCGGCGCAGCCTCACGGCAGCCTGGTGCCCGTGGCGAGGTAGGCACGCGCCGTGTCCCCGAGTACACCTTTCGACCCCGTTCGATCCCGTGGTTCACAAGGGCGTAACCGGCCATCGGCACGAATGGATAACGGCCCCGCGGCGAACCGTTCCCAGGAGTGTCTACGCGCGTTAATGTGCGCCGAACCGAGCACCCACTGCGGGGCTTTGGAGAATGGGGAACTTCAGATGCGTCGGATTTCCAAACTGACCCGCGTCGCGGTGGGGGTCGCGTCGCTCGGGCTCGTCGCCACGGCCTGCGGCGGCACCAGCAGCGACAGCGGCGACAGCGACACCAGCGAGCGCGGCGTCGCGATCGCGTACGACGTCGGCGGCAAGGGCGACCAGTCCTTCAACGACGCCGCCTATGCCGGCCTGACGAAGGCCAAGGACGAGTTCGGCTACAAGACGGCCGACATCGAGCCCACCGAGGGCGAGACGGACGCCGACAAGGAGCAGCGCTTGGCCTCCCTGGCCAAGCAGGGCTACAACCCGGTCATCGGCGTCGGGTTCGCCTACGGCCCTGCGATGAAGGCCGTGGCCGCCAAGTACCCGGACACCACCTTCGGAATCGTGGACTCCGTGGTCGAGGGCAAGAACGTCGCCTCCCTCGTCTTCGCCGAGGAGCAGGCCTCGTACCTCGCCGGTGTGGCCGCCGCCAAGGCCACCAAGACCGACGTCGTCGGCTTCGTCGGCGGCGTGGACATCCCGCTGATCCACAAGTTCGAGGCCGGCTACAAGCAGGGCGTCGAGGACACCAAGCCCGGGGTGCAGGTGCTGTCGCAGTACCTCACCCAGACGGCCGAGGAGGGCGGTTTCTCCAGCCCCGACAAGGGCAAGGCCGCCGCCGAGGGCCAGATCGAGAAGAAGGCCGACGTGCTCTACGCGGCCGCCGGCCTGTCCGGTCAGGGCGTGATCGAGGCCGCCGCCAAGGCGAAGGTCTGGGCGATCGGCGTCGACTCCGACCAGTACAAGCAGGCCGCTCTGGCCCCGTACAAGAACTACATCCTCACGTCCGCGCTCAAGGACGTCGGCGGAGCGGTCTACGCGCTGTCCAAGTCGGTCCAGGACGACAAGCCGCTGACCGGCACGCAGACCTTCGACCTGAAGGTCAACGGCGTCGGGCTCTCCGAGTCGAACCCCGAGTACGCCAAGGTCGCGGGCCTCAAGGAGGCCGTGGACAAGGCCAAGCAGGGCATCAACGACGGCACCATCAAGGTGAAGACCGAGTAGTACCGCCCTCGCAGGGCAACGGAGCGGGCGGACACCCCAGGGTGTCCGCCCGTTTCATGTTTCCTGCCTCTCACGCACAGATCACGGAAGCGGATCACCCAGCGCCACCCCCCGTTTGCGGTCGGCAACGCCCCGGCCAAGGCCCGGTGATGGCTTGGCCACGGGCGCATAACAAGGTGGACAGAAGGGGTTTTCAGGCAGGTCTACGCGCGTTAATCTGCGGCGAAGCCAGCGCTGAAGCTGAACCGTCCCGGCGCTGTGCGACCTCGTTGTACGACAGGAGCACCCACACATGCGCCGGATTTCCCGGATCACGGTCGCAGGCGCAGCGACCGCCTCCCTGGCCCTCGCGCTCTCCGCCTGCGGCGGCACCTCGACCTCCGCCGGGTCGTCGGACTCGAAGGGCGACAAGGGCCTCGCCATCGCCTACGACGTCGGCGGCAAGGGCGACCAGTCCTTCAACGACGCCGCGTACGCGGGCCTGGAACAGGCGAAGAAGGAGTTCGGGTACCAGACGGCCGACGTGGAGCCCACCGAGGGCGAGACGGACGCCGACAAGGAGCAGCGCCTGGCCTCCCTGGCCAAGCAGGGCTACAACCCGGTCATCGGTGTCGGCTACGCGTACGCCTCGGCCGTGAAGGGTGCCGCCGAGAAGTTCCCGGACACCACCTTCGGCATCGTCGACGACGCCACGATCAACACCAAGAACGTGGCCGACCTGGTCTTCAACGAGGAGCAGGCCTCCTACCTCGCCGGTGTCGCCGCCGCCAAGACCAGCAAGACCAAGGTCGTCGGCTTCGTCGGCGGTGTGGACATCCCGCTGATCCACAAGTTCCAGGCGGGCTTCGCGCAGGGCGTGAAGGACACCGACCCGAAGGTCAAGGTGCTCTCCCAGTACCTCACCCAGACGGCCGAGGAGGGCGGTTTCGCCAGCCCCGACAAGGGCAAGACGGCCGCCGAGGGCCAGATCGAGAAGAAGGCCGACGTCGTCTACGCGGCCGCCGGCCTGTCCGGTCAGGGTGTCATCGAGGCCGCCGCCGCCAACAAGGTGTGGGCCATCGGTGTCGACTCCGACCAGTACGAGCAGGAAGCCCTCGCCAAGTACAAGGACTCCATCCTGACGTCGGCGATGAAGGACGTCGCCAAGGCGGTGTACAACCTGGCGAAGTCGGTCGAGGACGGCAAGCCCGAGACCGGTATCGTTCGTGGCGATCTGAAGACCGGCGAAGTGAGCCTGTCGAACTCCAACCCGAAGTTCGCGGACAATGCCGAGCTTCAGGCAGCCATCAAGACGGCCAAGGAGAAGATCATCAGCGGCGAGATCAAGGTCAAGAGCAGCTGACGAGCGACTGCCTCGAAGCAGGCGGTAACCCCCGGGGTTACGTCCGCTCGACGGGGTACGGGAAGCTGCTCCCCGTACCCCGTTGCCGCGGGGCGTCGGCCCCTTTGTATGCCGTAGGGGCGCTACGCGCGTAGACGGCCCCCGTCCCCAGGAGAGTGCGCCATCAACGCGTCCAGCAGCCCTCCGGCCGGAGCGGCGGTCAACGAATCGGTGACCGCCGTCGAACTCGCCGGGATCACCAAGCGTTTCCCCGGTGTCGTGGCCAACCACGACATCCACCTCACCGTTCGCAAGGGCACCGTGCACGCCCTCGTCGGTGAGAACGGCGCCGGCAAGTCGACGCTGATGAAGATCCTCTACGGCATGCAGAAGCCGGACGAGGGCACCATCGCCGTGAGCGGCGAGCAGGTCAGCTTCTCGTCGCCGGCCGACGCCATCGTCCGCGGCATCGGCATGGTCCACCAGCACTTCATGCTCGCCGACAACCTCACGGTCCTGGAGAACGTGGTCCTCGGCAGCGAGAACCTCTACGGCATCGGCGCCAAGGCCCGCCGCAAGATCAAGGAGCTCTCCGAGCGCTACGGCCTCGGCGTCGAGCCCGACCTCCTCGTCGAGGAGCTCGGCGTCGCCGCCCGCCAGCGCGTGGAGATCCTCAAGGTCCTCTACCGCGGCGCCACCACCCTCATCCTCGACGAGCCGACCGCCGTGCTCGTGCCGCAGGAGGTCGACGCCCTCTTCGCCAACCTGCGCGAACTGCGCTCCGAGGGACTGTCGGTCATCTTCATCTCCCACAAGCTCGGCGAGGTGCTCTCCGTCGCCGACGAGATCACCGTCATCCGCCGCGGCACCACCGTCGGCACGGCCGTCCCCGCCGAGACGACGCCCCGTCAGCTCGCCGAGATGATGGTCGGCAGCGAACTGCCCACGCCCGAGACGGCCGAGTCCACGGTCACCGACCGCCCGGTCATCAGCGTCGACAAGCTGCGCCTGGCGGCCCCCGGCGGCAAGGCCCTCCTCGACGACATCAGCTTCACCATCCACGCGGGCGAGGTCCTCGGCATCGCCGGCGTCGAGGGCAACGGCCAGACCGAACTGGTCGACGCCCTGATCGGCCTCAAACACGCCGACTCCGGCACCATCCGGCTCGCCGACGAGGAGATCACGGCCTGGCCCACCCGCCGCCGCCGCGAGCAGGGCATCGGCTACATCCCCGAGGACCGGCACCGCCACGGCCTCCTCCTGGAGGCGCCGCTCTGGGAGAACCGCATCCTCGGCCACGTCACCGAGAAGCCCCTCGCCAAGGGCGTCTGGCTGGACCCGAAGGCGGCCCAGGAGGACACCCGCCGGATCGTCACGGAGTACGACGTCCGCACCCCCGGCATCGACGTCACCGCCGCCTCCCTGTCCGGCGGCAACCAGCAGAAGCTGATCGTCGGCCGCGAGATGAGCCACAAGCCGCGCTTCCTCATCGCCGCACACCCCACCCGGGGCGTGGACGTCGGCGCCCAGGCCGCCATCTGGGACCACATCCGCGAAGCGCGCCGCGAGGGCCTGGCCGTGCTGCTGATCTCCGCCGACCTGGACGAGCTGATCGGCCTGTCCGACACGTTGCGCGTGATCTACAACGGCAAGCTGGTCGCGGACGCCGACCCGGCCACCATCACCCCCGAGGAGCTCGGCTCGGCCATGACCGGTGCCGCCACCGGGCACCTCGAGCACGACGACACCCCCGAGATCTCGAAGGCCGACGCCCCCGAGTCTCCGGAAGACGAGGCCCGCTGATGAAGAAGTTCGACAAGGAGCGCGTGCTCCTCGCGGTGGCCGGACCGGTCATCGCGCTGGCCGTGGCCTTCGTCCTGAGCGCGATCGTGCTGCTCGCGTCGGGCAAGAGCCCCTTCGAACCGTTCGCCCTGATGTTCGAGCAGCTCGGCTTCTCCGACATCCAGGTCCTGATCATCAACCAGGCCTCGATGTACTACATCGCGGCCCTCGCGGTGGCCATCGGCTTCCGGATGAACCTGTTCAACATCGGCGTCGACGGCCAGTACCAGCTCGGCGCCATGATGGCCGCCATCGTCGGCGCGCATGTGAACACGCCCGCCGCGCTCCAGGTCCCGCTGCTGCTCCTGACGGCCGTCCTCACCGGCGCCTTCTGGTCCGGCATCGCCGGTGTCCTCAAGGTCACCCGTGGCGTCAGCGAGGTCGTCGCCACGATCATGCTCAACGCGATCGCCACGTCCGTGATCGCCTACCTGTGGCTGCCCGACGTCTTCGGTGTGAAGGTCGGCAACAACAACACCACCGGCGAGATGTACGAGTCCGGCTGGATCCCCGGCATCCCCATGGGCGCGGCCGGCGAGATCTACGGCCTGGTGCTCCTCGCCGTGCTGCTCGGCATCGGCTACTGGGTCGTCCTCAACCGCACCCGCTTCGGCTTCGACCTGCGCGCCTCCGGCGCCTCGCAGACCGCCGCCGCGGCCAGCGGAGTCGACCCCAAGCGCATGGTGCTCAGCGCCATGCTGATCTCCGGCGGCATCGCGGGCCTCGCCGGTCTGCCGATCCTGCTCGGCGACACCCACACCTACAGCCTGAACTTCCCCACCGGCATCGGCTTCCTCGGCATCGGCATCGCCCTGCTGGGCCGCAACAGCCCCGTCGGCATCGCCTTCGCCGCCCTGCTGTGGGCCTGGCTCGACAAGGCCTCGCCCGAGCTGGACTTCCACGGCTACGACAAGGAGATCGCGGTCATCATGCAGGGCCTGATCGTCCTCTCGGTCGTGGTCTCCTACGAGGCCGTCCGCGAATGGGGTCTGCGCCGCCAGCAGCGCCGCGTCGGTGCCGAACTCGCCGCCGGTCACGTCCTCGGCGCCCAGAACACGAAGGAGGTGGCTGGCCGATGACCACCGCGACCGACGTCAACCAGCCCTCGCTGCAGCCCGCGGCGCCGACCGGCCGCCGCCTGTCGTGGCCCGTCCTGCTGCTCATCATCGCCGGAGGCCTGGCGCTCACCTCGATCGTCCGCATCATCACGGGCGCCGACGGCATCACCAACGTCAGCCAGATGTCCACCGCGCTCCAGCTCGCCGTGCCGATCGGCCTCGCCGGTCTCGGCGGTCTGTGGGCCGAGCGCGCGGGCGTGGTCAACATCGGCCTCGAGGGCATGATGATCCTCGGCACCTGGTTCGGTGCCTGGGCCGGCTTCCAGTGGGGCCCGTGGACCGGTGTCCTGGTCGGCATCCTGGGCGGCGCGATCGGCGGTCTGCTGCACGCCTTCGTGACCGTCACCTTCAACGTCAACCACATCGTCTCCGGTGTGGCCATCAACATCCTCGCCCTCGGCGCCACCCGCTACCTCGCGCCCCTCGCCTTCGAGGGCCACACCGGTGGCTCCGCCAAGCAGTCCCCGGCGGTGGAATCCCTCGGGAACTTCACGGTGCCCGGACTGTCCGACGCCCTGCGGGACCTCAACGCCCACGGCTGGTTCCTGATCTCGGACATCGCCGGCCTGCTCGGCGGCCTGGTCACCAACGTGTCCTGGCTGACGCTGATCGCCGTCGCGCTGATCCCCGCCACCTGGTGGATCCTGTGGCGGACCGCGGTCGGCCTGCGCCTGCGCTCCTGCGGCGAGAACCCGGTGGCCGCCGAGTCCCTCGGCGTCAACGTCTACAAGTACAAGTACATCGCCGTCGTCATCTCCGGCGGTCTGGCCGGCCTCGGCGGTGTCTTCCTGTCCATCGTGGCCAACCCCTTCTACCTGGAGGGCCAGGTCAGCGGACGCGGCTTCATCGGCCTCGCGGCGATGATCTTCGGCAACTGGATGCCGGGCGGCCTCGCCCTCGGCGCGGGCCTGTTCGGCTACACCGACAGCCTCAACCTGCGCGGCGGCTCCGCCAACGTCCACGCCCTGCTGCTGCTCGGCGCGCTGCTGCTGATCATCGGCGCCATCTGGCTGGTCGTCCGCAAGAAGTACGTCCCGGCCGTGTGCACGCTGGTCGCCGGCGCCCTGGTGTTCGCCTGGTACGCGACCACCGACGAGGTCCCGAACCAGGTCGTCTCCGCCACGCCGTACGTCATCACCCTGGTCGTCCTCGCCCTGTCCGCCCAGCGGCTGCGGATGCCGAGGGCGAACGGCATGCCGTACCGGAAGGGGCAGGGCAAGTGACCGACGCCGGTCCCGCGGTCGACTGGGAGAAGCTGCGTGCGGTGGCCCGGGACGCCATGTCCCGGGCGTACGCCCCCTACTCCGGCTACCCGGTCGGCGTGGCGGCCCGGGTCGACGACGGGCGGATCATCTCCGGCTGCAACGTCGAGAACGCCTCGTACGGACTCGGCCTGTGCGCCGAGTGCGGTCTGGTGTCGGAGCTGCACAACACCGGCGGCGGCCGTCTGACGCACTTCACCTGCGTCGACCGCAACGGCGACAGACTCGTTCCGTGCGGCCGCTGCCGCCAGCTGCTCCACGAGTTCGGCGGCCCGGACATGCTGCTGGAGACCCCGGCGGGGATCCTGCCGCTCTCGGAGATGCTGCCCCAGGCCTTCGGCCCGGACCACCTCAGCAAGTAACCACCGTGCGGCCCCTCCGAGTTGCTCACGTGACCGGCTCGGAGGGGCCGTGCGGCTTCTGGAACCCTCGGAAGGAAGCCAAGCCATGGCCATGGACGTCATCTCCGTCATCCGCACCAAGCGGGACCGCGGTGAACTCAGCGACGCGCAGATCGACTGGGTCATCGACGCGTACACCCGCGGGGAGGTCGCCGACGAGCAGATGTCCGCCCTCGCCATGGCGATCCTGCTGAACGGCATGAACCGCCGCGAGATCGCCCGCTGGACGGCCGCGATGATCGCCTCCGGCGAGCGCATGGACTTCTCGTCCCTGTCCCGCCCCACCGCCGACAAGCACTCCACGGGCGGCGTCGGTGACAAGATCACCCTGCCGCTGGCCCCCCTGGTCGCCGCCTGCGGCGCGGCCGTGCCGCAGCTGTCCGGCCGCGGCCTCGGCCACACCGGCGGCACCCTCGACAAGCTCGAAGCGATCCCCGGCTGGCGTGCGCTGCTCTCCAACGAGGAGATGCTGCACGTCCTCGACACCACCGGCGCGGTCATCTGCGCGGCGGGCGACGGACTGGCCCCCGCCGACAAGAAGCTGTACGCCCTCCGGGACGTCACCGGCACGGTCGAGGCCATCCCGCTGATCGCCTCCTCGATCATGTCCAAGAAGATCGCCGAGGGCACGGGCTCGCTGGTCCTGGACGTGAAGGTCGGCACCGGCGCCTTCATGAAGACCATCGAGGACGCCCGCGAACTGGCCTCCACGATGGTCGGCCTGGGCACCGACCACGGCGTGAAGACGGTCGCGCTCCTCACGGACATGGCCACGCCCCTCGGCCTGACCGCCGGCAACGCCCTGGAGGTCCGCGAGTCGGTGGAGGTCCTGGCGGGCGGCGGCCCCGCGGACGTGGTCGAGCTGACGATCGCCCTGGCCCGCGAGATGCTGGACGCGGCCGGGGTGAAGGACGCCGACCCGGCGAAGGCCCTGGCCGACGGCTCGGCCATGGACGTGTGGCGCCGCATGATCGCGGCCCAGGGCGGCGACCCGGACGCTGCGCTTCCGGTGGCTCGCGAGCAGCACGTGATCAAGGCCCCGGCCTCGGGCGTCCTGACCCGCCTCGACGCCTACGGCATCGGCGTCGCGGCCTGGCGCCTCGGCGCGGGCCGTGCCCGCAAGGAGGACCCGGTCCAGGCGGGCGCGGGCGTCGAGATGCACGCCAAGCCCGGCGACCGGGTCACCGAGGGCCAGCCCCTGCTGACCCTCCACACGGACACGCCGGAACGCTTCGAGTACGCCCTCCAGGCGGTCGAGGGCTCCTACGACATCGCAGCCGCGGGAACGGCCTTCACGGCGTCGCCGGTGGTGCTGGAGCGGATCGCCTGACCTGGGGTTTTCTCGTTCGGGGGCACGGGACTGGTGGACCCGCACGTTCGGAGAACGCATCATCCTGCCGGAGCCCTTCTCTCTCGAACTCGACACGGCGAATTCCCGGAGAGCTGAGTCACTTCAGCAACGCCGCCACCACGTCGAGCTGGGACGCCCCGTGGAGGGCGAGGGCGCCCGACAGGACGGACAGCCGCGATGAGTTACCGGCGCCCGCCCGGTCTACCGATCGTGGACGCCATGACACCGCCCGTGCTCGTACTGCCCGGCCCCCTCACCCGGGACGAGGTGAGAGGGCTCAGCGACGAGGTCCGGGCACTGCTGCACGGCAGCGGTGCCCGGGTCGTGGTGTGCGATGTCGCGGGCCTGGGGCCGCCGGGCCTCGCCGCCGTCGACCTGCTGGCGAGGCTCCAGCTGGCCGCCCGCCGCGCCGGGGGGCGGATCCGGCTGCGCGACCCCGACCCGGCCCTACGCGCCCTGCTCGACCTGGTCGGTCTCCGCTTCGAGGTGGAGGGGGAGGTCGAAGAGCGGGAACCAGCGCTGGGTGTCGAGGAAGCAGTGGAACCCGGTGATCCGGCCGTCTGAGATCTCCAGCACCTGGACCGCCCACGGCGTGAAGCCGCCCTTCTCGGGGTCCGGCTTGTACTGGGCGAACCCGGGCAGGCCGTTGACCTGGACGGGCACCAGCCGGGACCCCGCGCAGGGCGCGCCGAGGGTGGTCATGAAGCCGGTGATGTCGCGCGTGCCGGTCAGCCACAGGTCGAACGGCGGCATCGTCATGACCGCGTCCTCGTGCAGCAGCGCCGTCAGCGCCGTCATGTCGTAGCCCTCGAAGGCCGCCACATAGCGGTCCAGCAGCTTCTGCTGGTCCTCGTCCAGCGGGTCGGAGACGGCCGCCTCGGCGCCCGGTTCCTGCCGCTCGGCGAGGGTGGCACGGGCCCGCTGGAGGGCGCTGTTCACCGACGCCACCGAGGTGTCCAGCAGCTCGGCGACCTCACTGGCCTTCCAGGCCAGGACCTCGCGCAGGATCAGCACGGCCCGCTGCTTGGCCGGGAGCTGCTGCAGGGCGGCCATGAACGCGAGCCGCACGGACTCCTTGGCGATCGCCGCCTCCGCCGGGTCACCGGTGGTGGGCAGCACACGGGCGTCCGGCATGGGCTCCAGCCAGGTGTTGTCCGGTCGGGGGGAGAGAGCGGCCTGGGCGAGCGGGGTGGACTCGGTCAGGTCCATGGGCCGGGCGTGCTTGTTGCCCGCGGTCAGCATGTCCAGGCACACGTTGGTCGCGATGCGGTAGAGCCAGGAGCGCAGGCTGGAGCGGCCCTCGAACTTGTCGTAGCTGCGCCAGGCGCGGACCATCGTGTCCTGCACCGCGTCCTCCGCCTCGAAGGAGGAGCCGAGCATCCGGTAGCAGTACCCCGTCAGCTCCGTCCGGTGTGCCTCCAGCCTGGTGTCCAGGTCCGTCGGTGTCGCCGTGCCGTTCGCCATCTCCACCCACCCCTGTGGACGTTCTGTTCACGCGCCTTTGCGCCCCAGCACTTCGGAAGCTACCGCAGCCCACTGACAACGGCCCCCCGAGCGCACAAAGGCGCAGGTGAAAGCCGGTGCTCCAGACCGGCAGCGACAGGCGCACGGGCCTTCACACCAGCTCCTTGACCGACATGAGCAGATGCCGGTGCTCCCCGGCCGCCGCGCCCGCACCCTCCTCCCCGTCGCCCGGCACCGCGTGCAGCAGCGCCCGCTGCCCCGCCCCGAGCAGTTCCAGCCGCACCCGCGGGCTCTCGAAGGACGTCAGGGCGTCCAGCAGGTAGGCCGGGTTGAACGCGACCGGCACCTCGTCGGCGCCGCTCAGCGTGGCGGGCAGCCGCTGGGCCGCCACGTCGTCGCCGTAGCCGGCGCGCAGCCGTACGGATCCGCCGGCCGAGAAGTCCAGCCGCACGGGGCTGTTCGCCTCCGCCACCACCGCGACCCGCCGTACCGCCTCCGCGAGGTCCTCGCGCGCCACCTCGGCGACCGCGGCCCCCGCCATGTCGAACAGCGACCTGTACGCCGGCAGCCGCCCGTCCAGCAGCCGCAGCGCGGTCCGCGTCCGCCCGCCCTCGAAGCCGACCAGCCCGCCGCCCCCGCCCGGCTCCCACCCGATCCGCACGTCCCCGCCGCGCCCCAGCGACCGCGCCATGTCCAGCAGCCGCCGTGCGGGCAGCAGCATCTCCACGGCCCCGTCCCCGGCGGCGGCCTCCGGCTTCCATTCCAGCCGCCGTACCGCGTACCGGTAGCGGTCCGAGGCCGACAGGGTCATCTCCCCGCCGTCGAGGCGCAGTTGTACGCCCGTCAGCAGGGGCAGCGTGTCGTCGCGTCCGGCGGCGACCGCGACCTGGGCGACGGCGGTCGCGAAGGCGGCGGCGTCGACGGTGCCGTAGGGCGCGGGCGGCCCGGGCGGGGACGGGTACTCCGCGAGCGGCAGCGTCGACAGCCCGAAGCGCGTACCGTCCGCCTCCACCGTGAACCGCGAGCCCTCCAGCACACAGCCCACCGGCCCGTCCGGCAGCACCCGGCAGACGTCCAGCAGCCGCCGCCCCAGGACGAGCACCCGCCCGGGCACGGCGACCTCCGCGTCGGCCTCCACCCGGACGGCCGCCTCGAAGTCGAACCCCGTCACGGCCAGCCGCCCCGCGTCCGCCTCCAGCAGCAGCCCGCCCAGCACCGGCACCGGTGTCCGCCCGGGCAGCGCGCGTGCCGCCCGGCCCACGGCATCGGCGAACTCCGTACGGTCGATGCGGAACTCCATGAAAATCCCCCTGCTCGAAACCGGTGATCAGCCGGCGCGGACGTTATCCGCACCCACTGACAACCGGCCCCGACCAGGGGGGATGCCGCCAGGTCTCAGGCGGCCGTGGCAAGTTCCCGGCGCTGCAGCCGGGCCGCCCGGGTGCCGAAGACCGTGATCGTGACGACGCCCAGCACCGCCAGGAGTCCGACCCCGACCGTCCCGGCCCAGCCGCTCGCGTGGAAGGCGAGCGCGCCGACCGTGCTGCCCGCGCTGGAACCGATGTAGTACGCGGACTGGTACAGCGCCGAAGCCTGGGCGCGGCCGTGCGCGGCCGTCTTGCTGACCGCGGAGGAGGCGACCGCGTGGCCCGCGAAGAAGCCCGCCGTGATCAGGACCAGGCCCGCCAGGACCAGCGGGAGCGAGCCCGCCAGGGACAGCAGCAGGCCCGCCGTCGTCGTACCGCCCGCCGCGTACAGCGCGCCCCGGCGGCCCAGCCGCCCGACCAGCCGGCCCGCCGTCGACGCCGACACCGTGCCGACCAGGTACACCAGGAAGATCGAGCCGATGATGCCCTGAGGCAGCGAGAACGGAGCCTCGGTCAGCCGGTAGCCGATGACCGTGTACACACCGCCGAAGACGGTCATGAACAGCGCGCCGATCGCGTACAGCCGGCACAGCAGCGGGTCGGACAGGTGGGCGCGGACCGTCCGGGCCAGGACACCCGGCCGCAGCGAACCGGCCCTGAAGTGCTTCGGGGCGGGGAGCAGCAGCCGGAAGGCCACCGCACACGCCACCGCGATCACCCCGATGACACCGACGGCGATCCGCCAGCCCCATTCCTGCGCGACCCAGCCGGTGATGACCCGGCCGCTCATCCCGCCGACGCTGTTGCCCGCGACGAACAGTCCGATCGCCGTGACCAGCGCCTTCGGGCTGACCTCCTCCGCGAGATACGCGGTCGCCGAAGCGGGCAGCCCGGCCAGGGCGGCGCCCTGCAGCGCCCGCAGCGCGATCAGCACACCGAGGGAGGGGGCCAGCGGCACCAGCAGCCCGAGCGTGACGGCCACCGCGAGCGACGCGGTCATGACCGCCCGGCGTCCGAAGCGTTCCGACAGGGCGCTCATCGGCAGCACGAACAGCGCCAGCCCGCCCGTCGCGGCGGCCACCGTCCAGCTCGCGTCGCTCGCCGCCACTCCGAACTCGCCGGAGATCAGCGGGAGCAGCGCCTGGGTGGAGTACAGCAGCGCGAAGGTCGCGACACCCGCGAGGAAGAGGGCGAAGCTCATCCGGCGGTAGCCGGGGCCGCCCGGGGAGACACGTGAATCGGGGGTGGGAACAGAGGCATCGGCGCCCACGATCGTGGACGCCCCGGTACTGGCGGGAGACATGCCTCGAACCTACGGACGACCGCACTCATCCGTCCAATGCATGGAACGGTCATAATCGTTCCCATGGTGCATCAACCGAGCTCACGGCCCCGCCTGTCACCAAGCAGTGACACAGAAGACATGGCAGAGATGTCGAAGGTGCTGGCGCCGCGCCTCGCGTACTTCGCGGGCGTCGCCCGCACCGAGCACGTCACCCGAGCCGCCCAGGAGATGAACGTCCCCCAGTCGACCCTGTCCCGGTCCATGGCCCGCCTGGAGCAGGACCTGGGCGTCGACCTGTTCGCCCGGCACGGCCGCACGGTGTCCCTCACCCCGGCCGGCCGCACCTTCCTCACCTCCGTCGAACGCGCCCTGGCCGAGGTCGAGCGCGCCGCCGAGGAAGTGCGCGCCGACGCCGACCCCACCACCGGCAAGGTCGCCTTCGGCTTCCTGCACACCATGGGCGCCGAGACCGTCCCGGGCCTCCTGCACGCCTTCCGCGCCGACCACCCGCGCGTCCGTTTCAGCCTCGTCCAGAACTACGGCGAGGCCATGCTGGAACGCCTGCGCGCGGGCGAGCTCGACCTGTGCCTGACGTCCCCGGTGCCGGACGCCCCCGACCTGGTGGCCCGCCGCCTGGACGAGCAGAAGCTGCGCCTGGTCGTCCCCGCCGACCACTCCCTGGCCGGCCGCCGTCGCATCCGCCTCGCCGAGGCCGCGGACGAAACCTTCGTCACCCTGGAACCCGGCTACGGACTGCGCCGCATCACCGACGACCTCTGCAAGGAGGCCGGCTTCAAGCCCCGCATCGCCTTCGAGGGCGAGGAAGCGGAGACACTGAGGGGCTTGGTGGCGGCGGGCCTGGGGGTGGCCCTCCTGCCCCCGCCGGCCGTCCCCCGCCCGGGAGTGGTGGAACTGACGGTCACGGCCCCGAGGGCGGCCCGCGAAATCGGGGTCGCCTGGCTGGAGGGCCACCCGGACACACCCCCGGTGGCGGCTTTCAAGAAGTTCCTGCTCTCAAGAAGAGGCAGTCTGCTGCCCTAGTCAGGGGCGCGGGGCTGTATCGGTTCGGCGGCTCCGCCGCGTGGGCGCGACAAGCCACCGGCCACCCGCACAGGCCGATGGACGAGCGCCCCCATGGCGCTATCGCCGAGAAGGGCTGAACCCCGCAGCCAACGGCATCCGCAACCCCAAGGGCGGCGGCGCCGCGAACGCGTCCCGCACGGGCCGCGACACCACCCGCCCGAACAACGCCCCCATCACGAAGTCCTCGGCCAGCGCCAGCACTTCGTCCCGGTACTGATGCAACCCGTGCCCGTCCGCGTGCACTTCGAACCGGCACACGTCCCGGTTCGCCTTCTTCGCCCGCGCCGCCAGCCGGAACGACAGCTCGGGATCCGTCCGCCCGTCGTTCGTGCCGTGCACGATCAGCACCTGGCGCCCGACCAACTGCTTCACCGGTTCGGGTGGCACCGCGACGTCCTCCTCCGGCAGCCAGGGGGCGAGCGCCAGCACGGAGTTGACGGCGTCATGGCCTCCCGCCCGCAGCCCCGCCCGGCCGCCCATCCCGAGACCCACGAGGCAGACCGGGACGTCCCCGTAGCGCCGTACGATCTCGTCGGCCGCCCAGGTGGCGTCCTGCGCGAGACGGGCCTCGCTGCCGTTCCATCCGCGGTAGCGGTAGTGCACCACGTGCGCGGCGAGACCCTCGTCCCGGCCGGCGCGGGCCAGCCGTCGCCCGACGGCGCGCATGGAGGCGGTCGCCAGCATGGGCGACGGTCTGCGGGCGGAGACCTCGTCACCGCCGGGGAGCAGCAGCACCGCGCCGCTCACCGCCGTCGGCTGCGGACCGAGTGCCCTGCCCAGCCGGGCCCTGCGAACCGGCGTCGCTTGGTGTGCCATGACAGAACAGTGTCAGAAGCGCGGGTGTACACGGCCCGTCCTCGGGGTCACCGTTACGTATCGACGAAAAAGTAAAGCAGCCGGGGGTCGCGCCCTCTACGCGCGTAGGAGTTAGAGTGCGGAAATGACGAGCCAGACCACCGCGAACACCCCGACATCGGACCAGATCCGCCGGGCGCCCAAGGTTCTGCTGCACGACCACCTCGACGGCGGTCTGCGCCCCGGCACCATCGTCGAACTCGCCCGCGAGAACGGCTACACCCAACTCCCCGACACCGACCCCGAGAAGCTCGGCGTGTGGTTCCGCGAGGCCGCCGACTCCGGCTCCCTGGAGCGGTACCTGGAGACGTTCTCCCACACCGTCGGCGTCATGCAGACCCGCGACGCCCTGGTCCGGGTCGCCGCCGAGTGTGCCGAGGACCTGGCCGCCGACGGCGTCGTCTACGCCGAGGTGCGCTACGCCCCCGAGCAGCACCTGGAGGGCGGCCTCGGCCTCGAAGAGGTCGTCGAGGCCGTCAACGAGGGCTTCCGGGAAGGGGAACGGCGCGCCCGCGAGAACGGACAGCGCATCCGGGTCGGCGCGCTGCTCACCGCCATGCGGCACGCGGCACGCGCCCTGGAGATCGCCGAACTCGCCAACCGCCACCGCGATCTGGGAGTCGTCGGCTTCGACATCGCCGGTGCCGAGGCCGGCTACCCGCCCACCCGGCACCTCGACGCCTTCGAGTACCTGAAGCGCGAGAACAACCACTTCACCATCCACGCCGGGGAGGCCTTCGGGCTGCCCTCCATCTGGCAGGCCCTGCAGTGGTGCGGCGCCGACCGGCTCGGGCACGGCGTGCGGATCATCGACGACATCCAGGTCCACGAGGACGGCCGGGTCGAACTGGGGCGGCTCGCCTCCTATGTCCGGGACAAGCGCATCCCGCTGGAGCTGTGCCCGAGCTCCAATCTCCAGACCGGGGCGGCGTCCTCGTACACCGAGCACCCCATCGGGCTGCTGCGCCGGCTGCACTTCCGGGCGACGGTCAACACGGACAACCGCCTGATGTCCCACACCAGCATGAGCCGGGAATTCGAGCACCTCGTCGAGGCATTCGGATACACGCTCGACGACATGCAGTGGTTCTCCGTCAATGCGATGAAATCAGCGTTCATTCCTTTCGATGAACGACTGGCCATGATCAATGACGTCATCAAGCCCGGATATGCCGAGCTGAAATCCGAATGGCTGTTCCGTCAGACCGCTTCCACCAGCGGTTCTGCCGATTCCGAGGGCTGATCCGGGGGTATTCGGCGCACTGTGGACGCGGACGGCGTTCACAATCCGTCCGCATTTCGATGTTTGCGGCGGGTGGCGCCCGGTGTTTACGGTCGTTGGACCGCTCACCCACCCCGTCATCCGTTACGAGGACGCATTTCATGAAGCAGTCTGCTGCCAAGTCCCTCGGTGTCGCCGCTCTCGGTGCCGCTTTCGCCGCCACCGGTGCGGGCGCCGCCAACGCCGCCCCGGCCCTCCCGGACACCGCCCAGACGCTGGAGACCGTCACCGCGGCGCTCCCGGCGGAGCAGTTCTCCCAGACGCTGCCGGGCTCGGGTGAGGCGCTGGGTCAGGGGCAGACGGCGGCCGGCGCCGGTCTGGCCGCCGCCCAGCCGGTCGCCGAGCAGGTGCTCGCCAACGGCCCGACGGGCCCGGCCGCCAAGCTGCTGGGCGGCCTGCCGGTGCAGGGAATGCCCACCCACGGCCTGCCGGTGAACGGCGTGCCGGTCGGCTGATCCTCCCGCCGAGGCGCACACACACGCCGATGGGGCGCACCCGCACGGGGTGCGCCCCATCGGCGTTCTCACATCAGGGGGTTCACCAGGCTGTCTGGGTCTTGCCCTGCACCTTGTCCTCCGAGGGCAGCACGATCCACAGCGCGATGTACAGCAGGAACTGCGGGCCGGGCAGCAGGCACGAGACGAGGAAGATCACGCGCATCGTCGTCGCGGAGGTGCCGAAGCGCCGTGCCAGCGCGGCGCACACTCCGCCGATCATGCGGCCGTGGGTGGGGCGGGCGAGGCGGGACATGTGCGACTCCTTCAACGTGGGTGTGCCTGGGGCTTCTCGTCCGAGTACCCCATCTGCACTCCACGCTACGGAGACGAAGGGGGCAAAGCGTCGCTCCACGGGGCGATCCCGACCCTGGGAATCGTCGGGGTCCGACCCTGAGCCGGCTCCTCCGGGGGGAGGGGCGCACGCAGCACACGGGCGGCGGTACGGCGGCGCAGCCAGGAGCGGCCCGCCGGGACCAGCGCGAGATGCGCGAGGGCCACGCCCACGGTGTTCAGGAACAGCGAGTCGACGTCGACGACCTGACCGGGCACACCGGTCTGCAGCAGCTCGATGCCCCAGGACAGCAGGGCGCCGGCCGCGACGGTGCGCAGCAGGGACGCCAGCGGCGAGACGACCAGCCTGCCGCTCACCATCGGCAGCAGCACGCCCAGCGGGGCGAGCAGCGCCAGCCCCTCGCCGATCCGACGGGCCGCCGCGGGCCAGCCCAGGGCGAGATCGGCCCGGATACCGGCGAACGGCCGCAGATTGGCGGGCATCACCCAGGGCACGTCCAGCGGCCGCAGTGTGAACCAGGCGACGAACGCGAGGTGGGCGACGAGGAGGACACCTCCTGTCACACGGATGCGGAACGCGGCGCTGCCGCCGATGGAGCCTTGACGCTGCACGCCCCCCTAGACGCGGCCTCCGGCAGGATCGGTTCCGGGAGGGGCCCCGACAGGCCTGTGAGGCATGCGCCACAACCCGGCCGGGTCACTCCCCGGCCACGCCCTTGGACGGCGGTTCCGTGCTGCCAGGCCGGGCCCGCACCTCATGCGTGCACTCGTAGCGGCGCGGTGCCTCGGTGCCGGGCCCGCCCAGGACCACCGAGCCGTCCCCCTCGGCCGCCGCCGAGTCGGAGAAGGTGCAGACGATCTGCGCCAGGGCGTACGAGGTGAGTCCGGCCGGGGTCGTGCTCAGCCGCAGCGTGTCCTCCGGGTCGCCGGGGCGCGGCCCGCCGACGGTGATGCCGTCGCGGACGGCCGTGCTGTAGCCGGCTTCCTTCTCGGCGGCCGACGGCGGTGTGGCGAGCTGGTCCAGCAGGCCCTGCGCGACGAGCATGCGCCGCTCGGAGTCGGCCGCGCCGTCCGGGACCCGCACGGTCCGGTCGACGGTCACCAGCGCGGACCCGCACAGCAGGAACACCTGCACCGACAGCCCCCGGGCCGCCTGCGTCGAGACGTCCGGCTCGGAGAGCGAGCACTGCACCCGCGAGGGCGCGGGCCCGAAGTTCGTCGGCACCTCCGTGGCCCGGATCCCGCAGCCGGCCAGCAGCACGGCGAGCGCCGGAACGGCCAGCAGACGGGGCACGGCCGTGAGACGGGCGGTCATCATGCGTCCCCCTTCGAGTCCTCGCCCTGGGGGCGGGAGGTGTCGCTCTCGGGCCTCAGCCCGTCCTCGGCGGGCTGCTCCTCCGCGGGGGACGTGCCGCGCGGGAGCCGCAGGGTGAACACCGCGCCGGAATCGGGCGAGTTGGCCGCGGTGATCTCGCCGCCGTGGATGTGGGCGTTCTCCAGCGCGATGGACAGACCCAGGCCGCTGCCCTCGGAACGCGGCCGGGAGGCGCTGGCCTTGTAGAAGCGGTCGAAGACGTGCGGCAGGACGTCCTCCGGGATGCCCGGCCCGTGGTCCTGCACCTCGATGACGATCGAGTCGTCCGCCTCCCGCACCGACACCCGCACCGGGGAGCCACCGTGCTTGAGCGCGTTGCCGATGAGGTTGGCCAGGATGACGTCCAGGCGGCGCGGATCCAGCCGGGCGTGCAGACCGCGCTCGGCGTCCAGCTCGACCGCGTCCAGCCAGGCCCGGGCGTCGATGCAGGCGGTGATCTGGTCGGCGAGGTCGACGTCGTCCAGCACGAGCCGGGCGGTGCCCGCGTCGAAGCGGGTGACCTCCATCAGGTTCTCGACCAGGTCGTTCAGCCGCCGCGTCTCGCTCACCACCAGCCGGACGGCGGGCTCGATCATCGGGTCCATGCTGCCGGTCTCCGCCTCCAGCTCCTCCTCCAGCACCTCCGTGACGGCGGTGATGGCGGTGAGCGGCGTGCGCAGCTCATGGCTCATGTCGGCCACGAACCGCCGGGACGCCTCGTCCCGGGCGGCCATGTCGGCGACCCGCTTCTCCAGCGCCTCGGCCGCGTTGTTGAACGTCCGGGACAGATCGGCGAGTTCATCGGTCCCCGACACCCGCAGCCGGGTGTCCAGCTTGCCCTCGCCGAGCCGCCGCGCGGCCGCCCCGAGCCGCTGCACCGGCTTCAGCACGGTCGTCGCCGCGGCCTGCGCGAGCAGCGCCGAGCCGATCAGCGCGAGGCCCGTGGCGATGCCCAGCGACCAGGCCAATGAGTTGAGGTCCTTCGCCTCCGGCTCCAGCGACTTGAGCATGTAACCGGTCGGCCCGCCGCCGATCACGCGCGTACCGGCCACCAGGTACGGCGTGTCGTGGTCGACTATCCGCTGCCAGTACAGGTGGTACGGCTGCTTGTTGCCTGCGTCGACCTTCTGCGCCTTGTTCACGGCCGTACGCAGCGAGACCGGCACGTCGCCCAGCGAGAAGCCGCTCAGGCCGCCGGAGCTGCCGTAGACGGTCCGGCCCGCGGTGTCGCGGCCGACCAGCAGCACACTGAAGCGCTGGTCGCTGCCCGCCATCTGGCCCGCGGTGTGCTGCAGCTCGTCCTGCGTCGGACGCTCGGGCAGCGCGGCCGCCCGGTTCTGCATCTCCTGTTCGAAGTCGCGCAGCACGGCGTCCTGGGTGCGGGTGAGCACGGCCTCGCGGTTGAGCCAGTACGCGATCGCGGACGCGGACACGGCGGCCGTCAGGGCCACCAGGCCGAAGACGACGACCAGCCGCAGCCGCAGGCTGGTGAAGCGCAGCCGCGACAGAACTCCCTTGCGCGCCCCGGTCCAGCCGCGGGCCCCCCCTTGGTGCGCCTGGGTCACTGAGGCGCGTCCAGCCGGTAGCCGACACCGCGCACGGTACGGATCAGCGTCGGGGACGACGGCACGTCCTCGACCTTGGCGCGCAGCCGCTGGACACACGCGTCCACGAGCCGCGAGTCGCCCAGGTAGTCGTGCTCCCACACCAGCCGCAGCAGCTGCTGCCGGGACAGCGCCTGGCCCGGCCGCCGGCTCAGCTCCAGCAGCAGCCGCAGCTCGGTCGGCGTCAGCTGGAGGTCCTCGCCGTTCTTCGTCACGGTCATCGCCGAGCGGTCGATGACGAGGCTGCCGAAGCTCGCCGCGTCGTTCGACTCCCGCTCGCCGCGCCGCAGCACGGCCCGGATCCGGGCGTCCAGCACCCGTCCCTGCACCGGTTTGACGACATAGTCGTCGGCGCCGGACTCCAGTCCGACGACCACGTCGATGTCGTCGCTGCGCGCGGTCAGCAGGATGATCGGCAACTGGTCCGTGCGCCGGATGCGCCGGCACACCTCGAACCCGTCGATGCCGGGCAGCATCACGTCCAGCACGATCAGATCCGGCCGCTGCTCGCGAAGGAGCTTCAGACCGTCCTCACCGCTGGCAGCGGTCGCCACGCGGTGGCCCTGGCGCGTCAGTGAGAGCTCCAGGGCCGTCCGGATGGCGTCGTCGTCCTCGATCAGCAACAGGGAAGGCACGCGCTCATTCTGGCCCATGAGGGGGTCGGGGTTCGACCGGTGGGGCCCACTCGGTGCGGCCGGTACCGCCGACGCGTGTGTGCGACCTGTGGACGACCTGTGGCCGGCCCCTGTGACAGGTCTGTGACAGTCGGCGGACACGGCCATGAAAGTGCCGCGGCAAGCTTTTCGGCACAGGCAAGGAAGCCCGCCCGAACAGGCGGGCCGCACACCGGAAGTCCACGACGGGGGGCGCGAGATGAACACGCTGCACGGCATCAGCACCAGCGCAGTTGTCACGCGTCTGCACGACGTGCACAGGGGTTCCGAGAAGTCCGGTGCCGTGAGCGGGCGGGGGTGCGCTCGCGGCGCCGGGCGTCAGCACACCGCGTTCATGACGGTGGTTGACGCACCCACGGGGGAGAGCAAGGGGACGGGGGCGGCTCACGGGGGGGCCGCGTACGGGGAGGGCTCGGGGGAGCGCCGCTCGCTGTCGGAGGCGGAGTTCACCGCCTACGTCCAGGAGCGCCGCGCCTCCCTGTACGCAACCGCCTACCACCTCACCGGCGACCGCTTCGAGGCCGAGGACCTGCTGCAGAGCGCGCTGTTCTCGACCTACCGGGCGTGGGACCGGATCAGCGACAAGGCCGCGGTCGGGGGCTACCTCCGCCGCACCATGACGAACCTGCACATCAGCGCCTGGCGGCGCCGCAAGCTCAACGAGTACCCGACCGAGGAACTGCCGGAGACGCCCGGCGACACGGACGCGATGCGCGGCACCGAGCTGCGCGCCGTCCTGTGGCAGGCGCTGGCCCGGCTTCCCGAACTCCAGCGCACCATGCTGGTCCTGCGCTACTACGAGGGCCGCACGGATCCGGAGATCGCGGAGATCCTCGACATCAGTGTCGGCACGGTGAAGTCCAGCATCTGGCGGTCGCTCCGCCGGCTGCGCGAGGACGAGGTCCTCAGCTTCGGCCGTGACGAGGAGGACGCCTTCGGCGAGCTCGTCGCCTGAAGGTCGGGGGGGAGCACCACAAGGGGGCCCACGGGGGAACCGTACGGACGCTGGGGGGCGTCTTCGCGGGAGAGTGGGGACTCGGGGGAGCACCACGGGGGAGCACAGGAGCGGGACTGGAGGGCCGGGGGGTCCGTCCAGTCCCGCTTTCCTTTGTGCTCCGGCCTCCTGGGGCCAAGCCGCGGGCTAGGCCGCCGTACGGAGGCTCGCGCACCGGCCTGCCGCCGCTGCGGCCAGCCGGCCCATCGCCTCGTCGCGGTCGCATGCGTGCGCGCCCAGTGCCGTCTGACGGGCGACGATCGTGCGCTCCTCCCGCATCAGGCGCCAGCCGCGGCGCAGCAGGAACGGCACCGACTTGCGGCCCTCCTTCAGATCCCGCAGGAAGCGGCGGCGGAACGTCTTCACCGGGCCGCGGCTCAGGCACAGCGCGTCGGCCAGGACACCGAGTTCACGGCAGCGCGTGACGACCTCCGCGGCGAAGATGCCCTCCGCGATGAACAGCGGGGTCCGTCCGATGTCGACCGTCTCCGCGCCGGTGCGGGCGCTGAGCGAGATGTCGTAGACGGGAACGTCCGTACGGCCCGTGCGGCACAGCCGGGTGATCGCGGCCACGGCCGTGTCCGCGTCCCACGAGTCCGGATGGTCCCAGTCGATGTCGGAGCTCTCCGGCACGAGTGGCAGTGTCGGGTCGTCGCCCTCCTTGTAGAAGTCGTCGAGCCGCAGCACCGGGAGGCCGGAGCGGGCCGCGAGGAGGGACTTGCCGGAGCCGGAAGGGCCGCAGAGCAGCACGACTCGCGTCGATATGGGCAGTGGAGAACTCACGGGACACCAGTGTGAGGCATCCACCGGGGGCCGTACGACCCCGCGGGTCGCCTTTGATACGCGCGTCACACCTCAACTACCCTCGGTCCCGTCCTGATTACTCAGTGCATCAGAAGGTGGCAGTCATGGCCCGACACGACTCTCCCAAGAAGCCGGCCGCCCAGCGTGCCCTGGCCGTCCTCGCGACCGCGGGCGTGGCACTGGGGGCGGGCACGGCGTCGGCCGCGGCGGACACGACCTCGATCCTGGGCGTGGTCAACACCCGCCCGACCTCCCTCGGCAAGATCGACCCCCAGTCCGGCCTCCAGGCCGCGACCGGCACCGTCGGCTATGTCACCGGCCCCGTAGCCGGCCTCAAGCCCAATCCGCTCGCCGGCACCGGAGTCGACCCCCTCGACAACGGCCTCGGCACCCAGCTCGCCGACTTCAAGCCGATGACGTCCCAGGCGCTCACGGGGCCGGTGGCGCAGGCGCAGTCGGTCGGGAGCGTCCCGGTGGTGGGACAGGTGGCGGGGCTGCTGTCGCAGCAGTAGGTGCGCACGCGGAGAAGCCCCGGCCCTCCCGGACGGAGGAGGGCCGGGGCTTCGGCTGTGAGGGGTCGCTCAGTACGAGGAACCCGACGCGCCCAGCGAACCCGTGGGGTGCCAGACCGTCTTCGTCTCCAGGAACGCCGTCATGCGGTCGATGCCGGGGGTCTCCGCGTAATCCACAGGCTGTGGACGCAGGACGCGCTTGAGGTTGTCGGCCGCGGCGATCTCCAGTTCCTTCGCCAGGGACTCGTCGGCCCCCGCGAGGTCGATCGCGTTGACGTCCTGGTGGGCCGCGAGCGGGGTCGCGAGCTCCGCCGTGCGGCCCGACAGGACGTTGACCACGCCGCCGGGGACGTCCGAGGTGGCCAGCACCTCGGCCAGGGACAGGGCGGGCAGCGGAGCCTTCTCACTCGCCACCACGACCGCCGTGTTGCCCGTCGCGATCACCGGGGCGAGCACCGACACCAGGCCCAGGAAGGACGACTCCTGGGGCGCCAGGACGGCGACCACGCCGGTCGGCTCGGGGGAGGACAGGTTGAAGAACGGGCCCGCGACCGGGTTGCCGCCGCCGACCACCTGGGCGATCTTGTCGGTCCAGCCCGCGTACCAGACCCAGCGGTCGATCGTGGCGTCCACGACCGCCGCCGCCTTGGACTTCGACAGGCCCTCCGCGTCGGCCACCTCACGGGTGAACTGGTCGCGGCGGCCCTCCAGCATCTCGGCCACGCGGTAGAGGACCTGACCGCGGTTGTACGCCGTCGCCCCGGACCAGGCGCCGAACGCCTTGCGGGCGGCGACCACCGCGTCCCGGGCGTCCTTGCGGGACGACAGGGGCGCGTTCGCCAGCCACTTGCCCTTGGAGTCGGTCACCTCGTACACCCGGCCGCTCTCGGAACGCGGGAACTTCCCGCCCACGTACAGCTTGTAGGTCTTCAGGACGTTGAGCCGATCAGACATCGAGGTACGCCTCCAGGCCGTGGCGGCCGCCCTCGCGGCCGAAGCCCGACTCCTTGTAACCGCCGAACGGCGACGTCGGGTCGAACTTGTTGAACGTGTTGGACCAGACGACACCCGCGCGGAGCTTGCCGGCGACCGCCAGGATGCGCGAGCCCTTCTCCGTCCAGATGCCGGCGGACAGGCCGTACGGCGTGTTGTTGGCCTTGGCGACCGCCTCGTCCGGCGTGCGGAACGTCAGCACCGACAGCACCGGGCCGAAGATCTCGTCCCGGGCGACGGTGTGCGCCTGGGTGACGTTCGTGAACAGCGTCGGGGCGAACCAGTAGCCGCTCTCGGGCAGTTCGCACGCCGGGGACCAGCGCTCGGCGCCCTCCGCCTCGCCCTGCTCGACGAGCGAGGTGATGCGCGTGAGCTGCTCCTCGGAGTTGATCGCGCCGATGTCCGTGTTCTTGTCCAGCGGGTCGCCGAGGCGCAGCGTGGACAGGCGGCGCTTGAGGGAGTCGAGCAGCTCCTCCTGGATCGACTCCTGGACCAGGAGACGGCTGCCCGCGCAGCAGACCTGGCCCTGGTTGAAGAAGATGCCGTTGACGATGCCCTCGACGGCCTGGTCGATCGGGGCGTCGTCGAAGACGATGTTGGCGCCCTTGCCGCCCAGCTCCAGTGTGACCTTCTTGCGCGTCCCGGCGACCGTGCGGGCGATCTCCTTGCCGACGGCCGTGGAGCCGGTGAAGGCGACCTTGTTCACGTCCGGGTGGGACACCAGCGCGGCGCCGGCGTCGCCGTAGCCCGGGAGGATGTTGACGACACCCTTGGGCAGGCCCGCCTGGCGGCAGATGTCCGCGAAGAACAGCGCCGACAGGGGAGTGGTCTCGGCCGGCTTCAGGACGACCGTGTTGCCGGTCGCGAGCGCCGGGGCGATCTTCCACGCCAGCATCAGGAGCGGGAAGTTCCAGGGGATGACCTGGCCCGCCACGCCCAGCGGCCTCGGGTTCGCGCCGAAGCCGGCGTGGTCGAGCTTGTCGGCCCAGCCCGCGTAGTAGAAGAAGTGCGCGGCGACCAGCGGCAGGTCGGCGTCGCGGGTCTCCTTGATCGGCTTGCCGTTGTCCAGGGTCTCGAGGACGGCGAGCTCGCGGGAGCGCTCCTGGATGATGCGGGCGATCCGGAAGAGGTACTTCGCGCGCTCCGCGCCCGGGAGGGCCGACCACTTCTCGAAGGCCCGGCGCGCGGCCTTCACCGCACGGTCGACGTCCTCGGAACCGGCCCGGGCGACCTCGGAGAGGACCTCCTCGGTGGACGGGGAGACGGTCTTGAAGACCTTGCCGTCCGCCGCTTCGACGAACTCGCCGTCGATGAACAGGCCGTACGAGGGCGCGATGTCGGCGATCGCGCGCGACTCGGGGGCCGGGGCGTATTCGAATACCGATGCCATGGTGATCAGTCCACCGTCACGTAGTCGGGACCGGAGTAGCGGCCGGTGGCCAGCTTCTGGCGCTGCATCAGCAGGTCGTTCAGCAGCGAGGAGGCGCCGAAGCGGAACCAGTGGTTGTCCAGCCAGTCCTCGCCCGCCGTCTCGTTGACCAGCACCAGGAACTTGATGGCGTCCTTGGAGGTGCGGATGCCGCCGGCCGGCTTCACACCGACCTGGATGCCGGTCTGGGCGCGGAAGTCGCGGACGGCCTCCAGCATGAGGAGGGTGTTCGCGGGGGTGGCGTTCACCGCGACCTTGCCGGTGGAGGTCTTGATGAAGTCCGCGCCCGCCAGCATCCCGAGCCAGCTCGCGCGGCGGATGTTGTCGTACGTCGAGAGCTCGCCCGTCTCGAAGATGACCTTCAGGCGCGCGGAGGTCCCGCAGGCCTCCTTCACGGCGGTGATCTCGTCGTACACCTTCAAGTATCGACCCGAGAGGAACGCCCCGCGGTCGATGACCATGTCGATCTCGTCGGCGCCCGCGGCGACGGCGTCACGGACATCGGCCAGCTTGACGTCCAGCGCGGCGCGGCCGGCCGGGAACGCCGTGGCGACCGAGGCGACCTTCACGCCGGAGCCCGCGACGGCCTCCTTGGCCACGGCCACCATGTCGGGGTAGACGCAGACCGCCGCCGTGGACGGCGTCGTACGGTCCGTCGGGTCGGGCTTGACCGCCTTCGCGCCGAGCGCCCGGACCTTGCCCGGGGTGTCCGCGCCTTCCAGCGTCGTCAGGTCGACCATCGAGATGGCGAGGTCGATGGCGTACGCCTTGGCGGTCGTCTTGATCGAACGGGTGCCGAGCGAGGCCGCACGGCCTTCGAGCCCGACCGCGTCGACGCCGGGGAGCCCGTGGAGGAAGCGGCGCAGCGCGCTGTCGGACGCGGCGACGTCCTTGAGGGGGTGAGCTGCGGTGAGTGCAGAACTGGGCATGGTCACCAGACGAGCATATCTACGCGCGTAGCGGCTGTACAGCCCCCCGGTTTCTCCTGGTTCTCCTCGGGCGGATCCGCCGATGGGTTCTCAGGCATCGGGGACGTGGATGAGGGACGTGCGGACCGGTCCGGCAGAATCGAGACATGACGAGCCCCGAATCCCAGCCGCCGACGCCGCAGCCTGCGGAGCCCGAGTCCAAGGACCGGGTGTACCGGTCGGCCCCGGCCATCGCCGGTGGCGTCCTGCTGCTCGCCATCGCCGGGTGGCTCGGCGTCGACGCGGTGATCACCGGGGAGGGGCGCACGCCGTGGCTCGCGCTCGCGCTGCTGCTCCTCGTCGTGCCGCTGGTCGTCGCCTTCACCCTGCGCCCGGCCGTCTACGCCGGCGACGACCGGCTGCGGATCCGCAACCCCTTCCGCATCGTCGTCGTGCCCTGGGGACAGGTCGCCTCGCTGCGCTCCGCCTACTCGAACGAGGTCCTCACCGAGTCCGGTGCGAAGTACCAGCTGTGGGCCGTGCCGGTGTCGCTGCGCGCGCGCAAGAAGGCCGCGCGGCGTGAGATGAGGGCGACGGCGCAGGCGCGGCGGGGGATGGGGCGCGAAGTGAGCCGGGGCGGCGCGCTCGGCACGACCGAGGGGCTGAGGCAGGGCTTCAGCCGGGAGCCGCTGTCGGACGGGCCCGTCCGGGCGGAGACCGACCGGATCATGGACGACCTGCGGGGACTGCACGAGGCGCGGCGGCAGGCCGAGTCGGCGCGGGGCGAGGTGACCGTGCGGTGGGCGTACGAGGTGCTGGCGCCGGCGGTTGCGGGGGCCGTGCTGGCGCTGATTCTGGTGGGGCTGGGGTGAGGGGCCTGTCGGGTCTGGTGGGGCTGGGGTGACGGCCCGAGTGGTACTGGTGGGGGCGGTGACGACCCCGGTGGTGCTGGTGGGGCCGGCCTGAGTGGCGCGCGCCATCAGAGCCGGCCGGGCAATCAGCCCACCCACCATGAACGCCCGGCTGGTCCTGTGGGTGCTGGGCTGACCCGTCACGCCGGTTCCGGTGGACTGAGCGCCCGACCTGTTCTGATGGCGCTGGGCTGACCGGCCGCGCGGTTCCGCCGGTACCGGGTTCCGGTCCGAGGCGTTTTCGGCGGGCTGAGTGCCGATCAGCGGGGCGGGCTGTGGGAGCGGGCCGCGGAGCACGACGTGCTGCGCGCGGCCTTCCCCCGAGGGAAGCCTCACGTACGACGTGGCCGTGCGGCCCGCCTTCGTCTTCCGCTTCCTGGACTCCGGGGAGGGCGAGGAGGACATCCTGGAGGCGACCGGGCGGGCCGAGGACGCGGCGCGGGCCTGGCCGGCTGGAGCAGCGCGGGTACGGCTACAAGAACCTCAGGTCCAGCGCCGAGGACCTCTCCCAGGCGCCTCTCGGCAAGCGGCAGCGGCGAGAGGCCGCCCGGAAGAGTTCCTGAGCCCTCGGTGGAGGGCGGTGGTGCGGGCCCTCGGCCTCAGATGCCCGCCGCCGTGGACAGGTCGCGCTTGATCGACTCCAGCAGCGCCGTCGCCTTCGCCCGGGCCTCCGGGAGGCCCGGGTGCGACCCGACCGGGACCACGACCTCCAGGTAGCACTTCAGCTTGGGTTCCGTGCCGCTCGGGCGGACGATCACCCGGGCGCCGTCGAGGGTGTAGCGCAGACCGTCCGTGGGCGGAAGCTCGGCCGTGCCCTCGGTGAGATCGTCGGTACGGGTGATCGGCAGACCGGCCAGCTCGGTCGGGGGCTGCTCGCGCAGGCGCTGCATCGCCGCCGCGATGATGGACAGGTCCTCGACGCGGACCGAGAGCTGGTCCGTCGCGTGCAGGCCGTGCTCCACCGCCAGGTCGTCCAGCAGGTCGAGGAGCGTACGCCCCTCCTCCTTGAGCTGCGAGGCCAGTTCCGTGATCAGCAGCGCGGCCGTGATGCCGTCCTTGTCGCGTACGCCGTCCGGGTCGACGCAGTAGCCGAGGGCCTCCTCGTAGCCGTAGCGCAGGCCCTCGGCGCGGGCGATCCACTTGAAGCCGGTGAGGGTCTCGACGTGGGGGAGGCCCGCCTTCTCGGCGATCCGGCCGAGGAGGGACGACGAGACGATCGACTCCGCGAAGGTGCCGGTCGCCCCGCTACGGACCAGGTGCGCGGCGAGCAGGGCGCCGACCTCGTCGCCGCGGAGCATGCGCCAGTCGGTGCCGTCCTGGACGGCGACGGCGCAGCGGTCCGCGTCCGGGTCGTTGGCGATGATCAGGTCCGGGGCGGTCTCGCAGGCGCGTGCTGTCGCGAAGGCCAGGTCCATCGCGCCGGGTTCCTCCGGGTTGGGGAAGGCGACGGTCGGGAACTCCGGGTCGGGGTCGGCCTGCTCGGCCACGAGGACCGGTGCCGGGAAGCCGGCGCGGGCGAAGGCGGCCAGGAGGACGTCCTTGCCGACGCCGTGCATCGCCGTGTACACCGTGTGGGCCGTGCGGGGGGAACCCTCGGACAGGACGGCGTCCGTGCGGGCGAGGTAGGCGTCGAGGACGCTGTCGTCGAGGGTGTCCCAGCCTTCGGTGGGGCGCCGGACGGTGGTGAGGGACGGGACGGCGGCGATCTCCGCCGCGATGTCGATGTCCGCCGGGGGGACGATCTGGGAGCCGTCGCCGAGGTAGACCTTGTAGCCGTTGTCGCGGGGCGGGTTGTGGCTGGCGGTGACCTCCACGCCCGCGACCGCGCCGAGGTGCCTTATCGCGAAGGCGAGTACGGGGGTCGGGAGGGGGCGGGGGAGGACGGCCGCGCGCAGGCCGGCGCCGGTCATGACGGCGGCGGTGTCCCGGGCGAAGTCGTGGGACTTGTGGCGGGCGTCGTAGCCGATGACGACGAGGCCGTCGCCGTGGCCCTGCTTCCTGAGGTACGCGGCGAGGCCGGCGGCGGCGCGGACGACGACCGAGCGGTTCATGCGCATGGGGCCGGCGCCGAGTTCGCCGCGGAGGCCGGCGGTGCCGAACTGGAGGGTGCCGCTGAACCGGGCGGCGAGTTCGGTGTGATCCTCGGCGTCGATGAGGCGGGCGAGCTCGGTGCGGGTTTCCGGGTCGGGGTCCTCGGTGAGCCACGCCTGGGCCTGTGCGATGAGTTCTTCGTGCACGGTGGGGTGTCAGCCTCTCCGGTGTGGTGGGGGTGTGCCTGCGGCGGCCTGCGCGGGGTGGTCGGGGTGCACGCCTCCGCCTGCCGCCGGGGGTGGGTCGGGGCCGCGCCGGGGTGTGTCCGTCCTCGGAACGGCGCGATGGGGTTGCGTACCGGCCAACCGTTCGTCGACGCGCCAACCGCTGCGGGCGGCCCCCCCCCGACACGTCCCCTGCTCGCCGTACGCGGGCGCGCGTGCGCCCCCTTTCCGTGGCGGACGCGGCTGCTCCTTCGCGCAGGCCGCCAACGATCCCCAGGGGCGCGGGGAACTGCGCGACCAGCCACTACGGGGGCCCGCAGCCGCCCGCCCTGGCGAAGTCTTCTTACAGGCGGCCCAGGACCTGTGTCAGGAGCGAACCCATGCGCGTCGCGGAGTCGCGGCCCGCCTGGAGGACTTCCTCGTGGTTCAGGGGCTCGCCCGTCATGCCCGCGGCGAGGTTGGTGACGAGGGAGATGCCCAGGATCTCGGCGCCCGCCTCACGTGCGGCGATCGCCTCCAGGACCGTCGACATGCCCACCAGGTCCGCACCGATGACCCGGGCCATGCGGATCTCGGCCGGAGTCTCGTAGTGCGGGCCGGGGAACTGGGCGTAGACGCCCTCCTCCAGCGTGGCGTCGACCTCCTTGCACAGGGCGCGCAGACGCGGGGAGTACAGGTCGGTGAGGTCGACGAAGTTCGCGCCGATGATGGGGGAGGTGGCGGTGAGGTTGATGTGGTCGCTGATGAGGACCGGCTGGCCGGGGCGCATGCCCTCGCGCAGGCCGCCGCAGCCGTTGGTGAGGACGACCGTCTTGCAGCCGGCCGAGACCGCGGTGCGGACCCCGTGGGCGACCGCGGCCACCCCGCGGCCCTCGTAGTAGTGCGTACGGCCCAGGAAGACCAGGGCGCGCTTGTTGCCGATCCGGTACGAGCGGATCTTGCCTCCGTGGCCCTCCACCGCCGGTGGCGGGAAACCAGGGAGCTCGGTGACCTGGAACTCGGCCTCGGGGGCACCCAGCGCGTCCACGGCCGGTGCCCAGCCGGAGCCCATCACGAGGGCGACGTCGTGGGTCTCGGCGCCCGTGAGTTCGCGCAGGCGGGCCGCGGCGGCGTCGGCGGCCGCGTGGGGGTCGCCCTGGATGTCGTCCGGAAGAAGAGATGCGTTCACGCCGATGAGGGTAGCCGGTGATTGCCTACGCGCGTAGATGGCAGAGCTCACGGGGTGGCGATCGTTGTCTTGTCGTTTCCGACGAGGCGGCTCGCGGGGGCGGCCGTCAGCAGGGGCGCTTACGGAGCTCCATCACGTAGTCGTGGGGGGCGCCGGCCGACTCCGCCGCGTCGGCGATCTCGCCCAGGTAGCGGGCGGAGGGCAGGCCGCCCTCGTAGGCGTTCAGGGTGAAGGCCCAGGCGGTGTCCTCGCCCTCCAGGGTGTGGACCCGGACGCGTGTACGACGGTAGATGTCCAGGCCCACGCCCTCCCAGCGGTCGAGTGACTCCTCGTCCATCGGGGCGATGTCGTAGAGGGAGACGAAGACCTGGGAGAACGGGTCCTCCACGATCGTCGGCAGTGCGCCCTCCCAGCCCATGTGCTCGCCGCCGAAGGTCAGTCGCCATCCGTTCAGCCAGCCGGTGGCGCGCAGCGGCGAGTGCGGGGCGCGGCGGGACATCAGCCGCGCGTCGAGGTTGCCGGCGTACGCGGCGTAGAGCGACATGGGGAGAGGGTACGGCAGGCCGCCCGGCGTCACTGTCGTAACAACAGGCGCAGCGGCGGGGCCCCGGGGCGGTGGCACCGCGAGCGGTGCGGGACAATGGAGTACGTGACTCGGATCGTGATCATCGGTGGCGGACCCGGCGGATACGAAGCGGCCCTGGTGGCCGCCCAACTCGGCGCGGAGGTGACCGTCGTCGACTGCGACGGTCTGGGCGGGGCGTCGGTGCTCACCGACTGCGTGCCGTCGAAGACCCTGATCGCCACGGCCGAGGTGATGACCACCTTCGACTCCTCGTACGAGGAGCTGGGGATCATCGTCGCCGACGACACCCCGCACATCGAGCAGGCCGCCCGGGTGGTGGGCGTCGACCTGGGCAAGGTCAACCGGCGTGTGAAGCGGCTCGCGCTCGCACAGTCGCACGACATCACCGCCTCGGTGACGCGTGCCGGGGCGCGTGTCATGCGCGGGCGCGGGCGGCTGGAGGGCATGCAGGCGCTCGACGGGTCGCGCAAGGTCGTGGTGCGCACCGCCGACGGGAGTGAGGAGACGCTCACCGCTGACGCCGTCCTCATCGCGACGGGTGGGCACCCTCGTGAGCTGCCCGACGCCCAGCCGGACGGTGAGCGGATCCTGAACTGGACCCAGGTGTACGACCTCGACGAACTCCCCGAGGAGCTCATCGTGGTCGGTTCGGGTGTGACCGGTGCGGAGTTCGCCGGTGCCTACCAGGCGCTGGGTTCGCGGGTGACGCTCGTGTCGTCGCGGGACCGGGTGCTGCCGGGCGAGGACCCGGACGCGGCCGCCGTGCTGGAGGACGTCTTCCGGCGGCGCGGCATGAACGTCATGGGCCGTTCCCGGGCGCAGTCCGCCAAACGGGTGGGGGACCGGGTCGAGGTGACCCTCTCCGACGGGCGCGTCATCACCGGATCGCACTGTCTGATGGCCGTCGGTGCCGTGCCCAACAGCGCGGGCATGGGGCTGGAGGACGCCGGGGTCAAGCTGCGCGAGTCCGGTCACATCTGGACCGACAAGGTGTCGCGCACGACCGCTCCGGGCGTGTACGCGGCCGGTGACGTGACCGGCGTGTTCGCCCTCGCGTCCGTGGCCGCCATGCAGGGCCGCATCGCCATGTACCACTTCCTGGGCGACGCGGTGGCCCCGCTGAACCTGAAGACGGTCTCGTCGAACGTCTTCACCGACCCCGAGATCGCCACCGTCGGCTACACGCAGGCCGACGTCGACGGCGGGAAGATCGACGCCCGGGCCGTGAAGCTGCCGCTGCTGCGCAACCCGCGCGCGAAGATGCAGGGCATCCGGGACGGCTTCGTCAAGATCTTCTGCCGGCCGGGCACGGGCATCGTGGTGGGCGGTGTGGTCGTGGCGCCGCGCGCCTCGGAACTGATCCACCCGATCTCGATCGCGGTCGACAACAATCTGACCGTCGAACAGATCGCGAAGGCCTTCACCGTCTACCCCTCCCTGTCGGGCTCGATCGCCGAGGTGGCACGGCAGTTGCACACCCGCAAGGAGGACGGCGAGGGCTGAGCGGCCGAATCCGACTCCTCCCTGGTCACGGGGAGTGCTCGGCCGTGCGTGCGGCATAGGCGGCGGGAATAGGCCTTATACCACCTCCCGCTGCTCAGTGCGAACATCTTCTGCTATTCAGCGCAAACTGCTGAAAGCAGACGGTCGCTGGCGTTACTGTCAGTTTCGTGTTCGCTGCAGAACGTCGCCAATTGATCCTCGAAATGGTGCGAGCCAACGGGGCCGTGTCGCTCCGTGAGCTCGCCCGCGTCGTCCAGACCTCCGAAGTGACCGTACGGCGGGACGTGCGCGCGCTGGAGGCAGAAGGACTCCTCGACCGCCGGCACGGCGGTGCGGTACTGCCGGGCGGTTTCACGCGGGAGTCCGGCTTTCCGCAGAAGTCTCATCTCGCGACCGCCGAGAAGACCGCCATCGCCGACCTCGCCGCGAACTTCGTGGAAGAGGGGGAGGCGATCGTGGTCGGGGCGGGTACGACGACCCAGGAGCTGGCGCGCCGGCTCGCCCGGGTGCCCGGGCTGACCGTCGTCACCAACTCACTCCTCGTCGCCCAGGCGTTGGCCCATGCCAACCGGGTCGAGGTGGTGATGACCGGCGGCACGCTCCGCGGTTCCAACTACGCCCTCGTCGGCAGCGGTGCCGAGCAGTCCCTGCACGGGCTGCGGGTGTCGCGGGCGTTCCTGTCCGGGAGCGGGCTGACCGCCGAGCGCGGGCTGTCCACGTCCAACATGCTGTCGGCCTCCGTCGACCGGGCGCTGGTTCAGGCCGCGGCGGAGGTGGTCGTACTCGCCGACCACACGAAGCTCGGTACCGACACCATGTTCCAGACGGTGCCCACGGATCTCATCACGCGCCTCGTCACGGACGAACCGCCCGCCCACGACGACCGTGCGGCCACGGAACTCCAGGCGCTTGCCGACCAGGGCGTTCAGATCGCCGTGGCCGGGGGGCAAGGGGGTTCGGCGGGGTCGGGTCCGGGGGGCCCGGGGGGTGATGCCGTCCCGGCGCGTCAGCAGCGCCGGGATGTGCCGGTGCCGGGGCCTCGGCGGCAGGTGCCGGGGGGTGGGGGCGGGTTGCGCTCCACGACGATGCTGGGGGACCAGGGGCCCGGGGCCGAGCGGGCTCGGGTGGCGGATCTGCGGCGGCGTTGACGCCGACGGTGGGTTGAGCCGCGGTTGCTTTCACCCGGCGTTACCGTTGAGGCCGGGTGGGTCCGCAACCCGGCGGAACGGGGTGCCTCCCCCAAGCTCTTCGAGCAGGGGGTGCCCCCCAGCGCCCACCCGTGCCGCCCCGGGCGGCACGCACGCGCGCAGGCTGCGGGGACCGGGGGGCCGCCTGCGGCCATCCATGTCGCCCCGGGCGGCACGCATGCGCGCAGGCTGCGCGGAACCGCACCCGCGTACGCGGAACCGCACCCGCGTACGGCGGGAAGGGGACGTGTCGGGGGGGTGTCCGCCCGCCGCGGTTGGCGCGTCGAGCCAGTCAGTCGGTACGGGGGTCCATCGCGCCGTTCCGGGGACGGCCCCCCCGGCGCGGCCCCGACCCACCCCGAGGGGTGGGCGCCGCGCCGGGGTGGGACTCAGTCCTTGATCTCGCAGATGGCCGCGCCCGACGTCACCGACGCGCCGATCTCCGCGCTCAGGCCCTTGATCGTGCCCGACCGGTGCGCGTTGAGGGGCTGCTCCATCTTCATGGCCTCCAGGACGACGACCAGGTCGCCCTCCTTGACCTCCTGGCCCTCCTCGACGGCCACCTTGACGATGGTGCCCTGCATCGGGGACGCGAGGGTGTCGCCGGAAGCCACCGGGCCCGACTTCTTCGCCGCGCGGCGCTTCGGCTTGGCGCCCGCCGCGAGACCCGTACGGGCCAGGGACATGCCCAGCGACGACGGCAGGGAGACCTCAAGACGCTTGCCGCCGACCTCGACGACGACCGTCTCGCGGCCCGGCTCCTCGTCCGCCTCGGTGTCGGCCGGCGCGGCGAACGGCTTGATCTCGTTGACGAACTCCGTCTCGATCCAGCGGGTGTGGACCGTGAACGGGTCGGACGAGTCCGTCAGCTCGGGCGCGAACGCCGGGTCCTTGACGACCGCACGGTGGAACGGGATCGCCGTCGCCATGCCCTCGACCTGGAACTCCTCCAGCGCACGGGCGGCCCGCTGCAGCGCCTCCTTGCGCGTGCGGCCGGTGACGATCAGCTTGGCCAGCAGGGAGTCCCACGCCGGGCCGATGACCGAGCCGGACTCCACACCCGCGTCCAGACGCACACCCGGGCCGGACGGCGGGGCGAACGTCGTGACCGTGCCGGGAGCGGGGAGGAAGTTGCGGCCCGGGTCCTCACCGTTGATGCGGAACTCGAAGGAGTGGCCGCGCAGCTCCGGGTCGCCGTAGCCGAGCTCCTCGCCGTCGGCGATGCGGAACATCTCGCGCACGAGGTCGATGCCGGCGACCTCCTCGGTGACCGGGTGCTCCACCTGGAGACGGGTGTTGACTTCCAGGAAGGAGATCGTGCCGTCGAGGCCGACGAGGAACTCGACCGTGCCGGCGCCGACGTAGCCGGCCTCCTTCAGGATCGCCTTGGAGGCGGAGTACAGCTCCTCCATCTGCGCGTCGGACAGGAAGGGGGCCGGGGCCTCCTCCACCAGCTTCTGGTGGCGGCGCTGCAGCGAGCAGTCACGGGTGGAGACGACGACCACGTTGCCGTGCTGGTCGGCCAGGCACTGGGTCTCCACGTGCCGCGGCTTGTCCAGGTACCGCTCGACGAAGCACTCGCCCCGGCCGAACGCGGCGACGGCCTCACGGACCGCCGAGTCGTACAGCTCCGGCACCTCTTCGAGGGTGCGGGCGACCTTCAGACCGCGACCGCCGCCACCGAAGGCGGCCTTGATCGCGATCGGCAGGCCGTGCTCCTCGGCGAAGGCGACGACCTCGTCGGCACCGGACACCGGGTCGGGCGTACCGGCCACCAGCGGGGCACCGGCGCGCTGCGCGATGTGCCGGGCGGCGACCTTGTCGCCCAGGTCGCGGATCGCCTGCGGCGGCGGGCCGATCCAGATCAGGCCCGCGTCCAGGACCGCCTGCGCGAACTCGGCGTTCTCGGAGAGGAAGCCGTAGCCGGGGTGGATCGCGTCCGCCCCCGACTCGCGGGCGGCGCCCAGCACCTTCTCGATGTCGAGGTAGCTGGTGCCCGGCGTGTCACCGCCCAGGGCGAACGCCTCATCCGCGGCGCGGACATGCAGAGCGTCCCGATCCGGGTCGGCGTAGACGGCCACGCTCGCGATACCGGCATCCCGGCAGGCCCGGGCCACGCGGACAGCGATTTCGCCACGGTTGGCGATGAGCACCTTGCGCACGATTGAGGCTCCCTCCTTGAAACAAGCCGAGTTTAGGGACTGCCGACACGACACTTCGACCCGTCCCCAGTGGTGAGCTTGCCCACACGGAGCGTGATGCGAGGCTCGCTCGACCCGCGAAATCCCTTGTCGCACCGCGGTACGCAGTACTCCTCCGGGAAACCCTAGCCCTCTCCTGTGGCCAAGGTCTCTGTCATCACGTGCTGCGGGCCACTCGGTTTCTTTGTGGAGTCCCTACGAATGGCCCAATGATTCTTTGCCGGCGGCCGAACCCTTGTCCCGGGGTTTACCCGTTAGTAGCGTTCGCGGTGTCCCAAAGCGGAAGAGGGTGGGCCCGGTGATACGCAGGCCGGTGGCGTGGGTCGTGGCGGTGGTGCTGTTCGCCGAGGCGTTCGGAATCGCCGCGCTCAACTGGTTCCTGGGGGTCGTCGTCGACCGGCAGGAGATGTCGCTGGCCGGGCTGGACCCGCACATGATGTCGGTGTCGTCGAAGATCGGCGGGATCGCCTTCGGCCTCTACTTCGCCCTGTGCGGCCTGGTCGCCCTGCTCGTGGCGCTGCGGGACCGGCCCCCGG
The DNA here is from genome assembly GCF_001611795.1 of Streptomyces qaidamensis. Lineage (NCBI taxonomy): Bacteria > Bacillati > Actinomycetota > Actinomycetes > Kitasatosporales > Streptomycetaceae > Streptomyces > Streptomyces qaidamensis. The sequence goes on from NZ_CP015098.1 coordinate 5,697,900, forward strand.
CGGGCTTCGGACGCGTGCTGCTGATCAGCGCGGCCGTCGTGCACGGGCTGCTGGGCGCGTTCACCGTGGGGCTCGTCGGCTGGCCCGCGTTCCTGTTCATGGTGCTGGTGCTCGCCCTGATCGTGCTGCTGCTGATGACGTACGACCGTCCGGCCGAGCCCGCCGACACCGCGCCCGGAGGCGGGAGGAGCGGCGAGGGGTCCCCGGTCACTTCTCCGCCGGCGCCCACAACTCCGTGATGCCGACACCCAGTTCGGCCAGCAGCCGCCTCAGCAGGGGCAGGCTGATTCCGATGACGTTGCCGTGGTCGCCGTCGATGCCGTCGATGAACGGGGCCGAGCGGCCGTCCAGTGTGAACGCCCCGGCGACGTAGAGGGGTTCGCCGGAGGCGACGTAGGCGGCGATCTCCTCGTCGCTGGGGTCGCCGAAGTGGACGACCGTGGAGGCGGTGGCGGAGACGTAGCGGCCGGTGAGCGTGTCGTAGACGCAGTGGCCGGTCTGGAGGGTGCCGGCGCGGCCGCGCATCGACTTCCAGCGGGCGGTGGCCTCCCCTGCGTCCGCGGGCTTGCCGAGGGCCTGGCCGTCCAGGTCGAGCACCGAGTCGCAGCCGATCACGAGCGCGCCCTTGACCTCCGGCCGGGCCGCCACGACGGACGCCTTCGCCTCGGCCAGGGCGAGGGCCAGCTCGGCGGGGGTGGGGGCGGTGACGGCGTCCTCGTCGACGCCGCTCACGATCACCTCGGGGGCGAGGCCGGCCTGGCGGAGCAGTCCGAGCCGGGCGGGGGACTGGGAGGCGAGGACGAGTCGCCTGCGGCGCTGATCAGTCATGCCCGTCAGGTTAGTCACCTTGGCGAGGCGGACTCACCTCACTCCGATCACGATCATCGCGAGCACCATCGCCAGGGCCAGGAGAACGCTCAGCCGCCGCAGCATGCCCTGCATGTCACGCAGTTCTTCGGGCGGTTCGTTCTCGGGGTCGGACCACAGCATGCCTTCCATGGTCGGAGGGGGGGTGGGCCGGCGCCTGAGTACGCGTACTCAACTTGTCGGGCCCACCCCACAGGTCACCCCGGCCAGTAGGTGCGGCCCCACGCCGCCGGTCCCGGCAGGGGCAGGCGGTGGGACGCGATGCGGGACGGGTCGGACCAGGAATCGCGGGACGTCGGCGCGCCGGGCGGGGCGGCTGCCGCCGCCGCGGCGCGGGCCCTGACCACCGCCAGGGCGGCGGCCAGCTCCTCCGGGGTCGGGTTGCCCCGTACGACCTTGATCGTCATGTGGGCCTCCTGGGCTCGCTGCGGGCTAGAGGGGGATGTTGCCGTGCTTCTTCGGAGGCAGGGATTCCCGCTTGGTACGCAGTTGACGCAGGCCGCGTACGACGTGACGGCGGGTGTCGGAGGGCAGGATCACGGCGTCGATGTAGCCGCGCTCGGCCGCGACGTAGGGGTTGAGGAGGGCGTCCTCGTACTCCTGGATCAGCCGGGCGCGGACCGCCTCCAGGTCCTCGCCGCCCGCCTCGGCCTCGGCGATGGTGCGGCGGTGCAGGATGTTGACCGCGCCCTGGGCGCCCATGACGGCGATCTGGGCGGTGGGCCAGGCGAGGTTGAGGTCGGCGCCCAGGTGCTTGGAGCCCATGACGTCGTACGCGCCGCCGAACGCCTTGCGGGTGATGATCGTGATGAGCGGGACGGTCGCCTCGGCGTAGGCGTAGATCAACTTGGCGCCGCGGCGGATGATGCCGTCGTGCTCCTGGTCGACGCCGGGCAGGAAGCCCGGGACGTCGACGAAGGTGATGACCGGGACGTTGAAGGCGTCGCAGGTGCGCACGAAGCGGGCGGCCTTCTCGCTGGCCTTGATGTCCAGGCAGCCGGCGAACTGCATGGGCTGGTTGGCGACGATGCCGACCGGGTGGCCCTCGACGCGGCCGAAGCCGGTGACGATGTTCGGCGCGTACAGCGGTTGCGTCTCGAAGAACTCGGCGTCGTCCAGGACGTGCTCGATCACCGCGTGCATGTCGTACGGCTGGTTGGCGCTGTCCGGGACGATCACGTCCAGCTCGCGGTCCTCGTCGCTGACCTCGAGGTCGGCCTCCTCGGGGAAGGCCGGTGCCTCGGAGAGGTTGTTGGACGGCAGGTAGGACAGCAGCTGCTTGATGTACTCGATGGCGTCCTTCTCGTCGCCCGCCATGTGGTGGGCGACGCCGGACGTCGCGTTGTGGGTGCGGGCGCCGCCCAGTTCCTCGAAGCCGACGTCTTCGCCCGTGACGGTCTTGATGACGTCGGGGCCGGTGATGAACATGTGCGAGGTCTGGTCGACCATGACCGTGAAGTCGGTGATGGCCGGGGAGTAGACCGCGCCGCCCGCGCAGGGGCCGACGACCAGGCTGATCTGCGGGATGACGCCGGAGGCGTGGGTGTTGCGGCGGAAGATCTCGCCGTAGGCGCCGAGCGAGGCGACACCCTCCTGGATGCGGGCGCCGCCGGAGTCGTTGATGCCGATGACCGGGCAGCCGGTCTTCAGGGCGAAGTCCATGACCTTGACGATCTTCTGCCCGTAGACCTCGCCGAGGGCTCCGCCGAAGACGGTGAAGTCCTGCGAGAACACGGCGACCGGACGGCCGTCGACGGTTCCGTACCCGGTGACGACGCCGTCGCCGTAGGGGCGGTTCTTGTCGAGGCCGAAGTTGGTGGAGCGGTGCCGGGCGAACTCGTCCAGCTCGACGAAGGAGCCCTCGTCGAGCAGGAGCTCGATCCGCTCACGGGCCGTCAGCTTGCCCTTGGCGTGCTGCTTTTCGACTGCGCGTGCGGAGCCGGCGTGTGTCGCTTCCTCGATGCGTCGCTTCAGATCCGCGAGCTTGCCCGCGGTCGTGTGAATGTCGGGCTGCTGCTGCTCTTCCGGCTCGGACATCGGGATGCGGCTCCCTGCCTGCTCAAAAGGGGGGACGGTTACTCATCCGTAGAGTAGTGGGGGGCCTCCACATCGGCAGTGCGGCGTTTGCCACACCGCCCCTGCCTTCCCAGGATCGCCGATGAGATCTACGGAACCGGCGGCGCAGCGGCCAACGGCGGCGCATACGATCAAGGTGTCGCTGGAATCCACTCCCTCTGCGGGATGGAGGATGTCAAACCTAGGGTGGCTTGCATGAAGACGCCACCAGGTGCAGATGGAAACTCGTCCGACGGGCCCCGTGAGCCGAGGTCGAGCCGATGGTCCGACCTTGGCCGCCCGCCCCTCAACGTCACGGCCCTGCGCCGGGGTCTGGTGCGGCAGGGAGGGCTGTGGTCGGAGGTGGACGTGGTGCAGCGCACCGGCTCCACGAACTCCGATCTGGTGGCCCGGGCGGCGAAGGGCGAGGTGACCGAGGGCGCGGTGCTGGTCGCCGAGGAGCAGACGGCGGGCCGCGGCCGCCTCGACCGCCAGTGGACGGCGCCGCCCCGCTCCGGCCTCTTCTTCTCCGTCCTGCTCACACCGAGCGAGGTGCCGGTCGCACGCTGGGGGTGGCTGCCGCTGCTCACGGGCGTCGCGGTGGCGACGGGCCTGTCGCGTGCGGCCGGCGTGGACACGGCCCTGAAGTGGCCGAACGACCTGCTGGTCACGGTGGGGGGCGTGGAGCGCAAGGCCGGCGGAATCCTGGCCGAGCGGGCTGGCGACGGGGTCGTCATCGGGGTCGGCATCAACGTCTCGCTCAAGGACGACGAACTGCCGGTGCCGACGGCGGGGTCGCTGGGCCTGGCCGGGGCCGTGAGCACGGACCGGGATCCGCTGCTGCGGGGGGTGCTGCGCTCGCTGGAGGAGTGGTACGGCAAGTGGCGCGGGGCCGGGGGCGACCCGGGGCCGAGCGGGTTGCAGGAGGCGTATGCGGCCGGCTGCGCGACGCTCGGGAGAGTGGTGCGGGCGGAGCTGCCGGGGGATCGGTCGGTCGTGGGGGAAGCGGTGGCTGTGGACGGGGACGGGCGACTGGTGCTGGCGACAGAGGAGGGGGTGCAGGAGCCGGTCGGGGCCGGGGACATCGTGCACCTGAGGCCGGCGTGAGCTGAGGCCGGGTGGGTCCGCAACCCGGCGGAGCGGGGCGCCGCAGCGCCCACCCGTGCCGCCCCGGCGGCACGCATGCCCGCAGCGGCGCAGCGCCCACCCGTGCCCCCCGGCGGCACGCATGCCCGCAGCTCGGTGCCTATCGGAGTGAGCTGGCGCACACCTGCCGTAGAGTTGAGGCCGGTCGATACATGACCGTGACAGATCGGAAGGGCAACACGCGTGACCGTCGACGACTCGGGTTCCGGCGAGGACGCGCAGGGCGCCGACTCCGGCGAGGACCCGCTCGCCCTGCGCCTCGAAGGGCTCATCCTGGGCGCCGAGCGCCGCTACACCCCGTTTCAGGCGGCCCGCAGCGCCGGCGTCTCCATGGAACTGGCCTCCCGCTTCTGGCGGGCCATGGGCTTCGCCGACATCGGCCAGGCCAAGGCCCTCACGGAGGCCGATGTGCTCGCCCTGCGGCGCCTCGCCGGTCTCGTCGAGGCGGGGCTGCTGAGCGAGGCGATGGCCGTGCAGGTGGCCCGGTCCACCGGGCAGACCACCGCGCGGCTCGCCGAGTGGCAGATCGACTCCTTCCTGGAGGGGCTGACCGAGCCGCCCGAGCCGGGCATGACGCGCACCGAGGTGACGTACCCGATCGTCGAGCTGCTCCTGCCCGAGCTGGAGGAGTTCCTGGTCTACGTCTGGCGCCGGCAGCTCGCCGCCTCGGCCGGACGGGTCGTGCAGGCGGCCGACGACGAGGAGATGGTCGACCGGCGCCTCGCCGTCGGCTTCGCCGATCTGGTCGGGTTCACGCGGCTCACCCGCCGCATGGAGGAGGAGGAGCTCGGCGAGCTGGTCGAGGCCTTCGAGACCACGGCCGCGGACCTGGTGGCCGCCAACGGCGGGCGGCTGATCAAGACCCTCGGCGACGAGGTGCTCTACGCCGCCGACGACGCCGGTACGGCCGCCGAGATCGCCCTGCGGCTGATCGAGACCATGGCGCACGACGAGACGATGCCGGAGCTGCGCGTCGGCATGGCGTTCGGCACGGTGACCACCCGTATGGGTGATGTGTTCGGTACGACCGTGAATCTGGCCTCCCGGCTCACCTCGATAGCTCCGAAGGACGCCGTCCTCGTCGACACCGCCTTCGCCGAGGAGCTGATCCGTACGCAGGACGCCCCGGCCTCGGAGGCGGAGGCGGTCGAGGAGGCCGCGGCGGCGGAGAAGGAGGGCGAGGAGCCCCCGTCGTACCGGTTCGGGCTGCAGCCGATGTGGCAGCGGCCGGTGCGTGGCCTGGGCGTCGTGGAGCCGTGGCTGCTCACGCGGCGGGACAGCGCGCCGTAACCCAGGCGTCCGTAACCCGGGCGTCCGTAACCCGGGTGTCGGCGAGGGCGTGCCCTTACCGGCCGTCGAGAAGGTGTCAGCGGCGGTCGACCGGCGAGTCCACGCACAGGCCGATGACCGGTACGCACAGGCCCGGGTCATGCGGCTTCTCCGTCTCCTCGGGCTTGGGCGCCTGGGTCGGTGTGGTCCGGCTCGGCGGTGCGGGCTGTGCCGGGGCCGGGGTCGGGCGCGTGGTGTCGCCGTCGGGGGTCGTCGGTGCCGGGGCGGGGGCGTTCGGCGGGTTCGGCGTGCCGGGGATGGTCGTGGGCGCCGGGACGGCTGCCGTGGAGGCCGCCGGAGGGCCGGTCGTGGTGGACGGGGAGGGGCGCGCGCCCTTGGTGGCCGGTGACGGGGTGAGGCCGCCCAGGGCCGCGGGCGACGAGGGGCTCGTGTCGGGGGCCGCCGGGAAGGCCGCGGCCGTGCCGGTGGTGTCGTCCGTGGCGGTGGTGACGGGCTCCGGGCGGGGCCCGGCCTCGACGATGCGGGCGTCGGGACCCGGGCCGGAGGTCAGGCGCAGGAGGCTCAGGGCGCCCGCGGCGAGGGCGAGGCCGCCGGCGGCGAGCAGGACCTTGCGGGGGTGGGGCTTGCGGTGACGGCCCCGGACGCGGGGGGTTTCGGCCGGGGCCGGCTCGTGGGGCGCGGGCGGCTCCCGCCGGCGGGGTGCCGGGGCGGCCCTGGTGGCCTGGTGCGGTTTCGTCGGCGTGTTCGTCGTCATCACGGTCCCTCCCCGATGCACATGCGCCCCCTGTGCGCCGTGGGGGACGCACGCTATGCGCTCCCATGGGCGGTTGGGTGGGAGTTGCGGTGATGTCACTCGAACGGGTCGGCGGGGGTGGTGGGGCCGGGGGCGTCCGCCCTTTCGCGGGTGGGGTGCGGCTGCGATGATCTGAGCGTCGACCTTGTTAACCCGCGTTAACCGGAGGGTGTCATGAGTGAGGAACGGTTCGGGGAGTTCGTGGCGGTGCGGCGGCACGAGCAGGGGCACGTCGCGGAGCTCGTCCTCGACCGGCCCAAGGCCATGAACGCGGTGTCGACGGAGATGGCGCGCTCCATCGCCGGGGCGTGTGCGGCGCTGGGGGAGGACCGGGAGGTGCGGGCCGTCGTCCTGACCTCGACGCACGAGCGGGCGTTCTGTGTCGGCGCAGATCTGAAGGAGCGGAACTCGTTCAGCGACGCGGATCTGCTGCGGCAGCGGCCGGTGACACGGGGGGCGTACACCGGGGTGCTGGAGCTGCCGGTGCCGACGGTGGCGGCGGTGCACGGGTTCGCGCTCGGGGGCGGGTTCGAGCTGGCGCTGGCCTGCGACGTGATCGTGGCGGACCGGACGGCGGTCGTGGGCCTGCCGGAGGTGTCGGTCGGGGTGATCCCCGGGGGCGGGGGCACGCAGTTGCTGCCGCGGCGGGTCGGGGCGGCCCGGGCGGCCGAGCTGATCTTCTCCGCGCGGCGGGTGGAGGCCGCGGAGGCCGGCGAGCTGGGGCTGGTCGATCAGCTGGTGGAGGAGGGGCGGGACCGGGAGGCGGCGCTGGCGCTGGCGGCCCGGATCGCCGGGAACTCCCCGGTGGGGCTGCGGGCGGCGAAGCGGGCGCTGCGGCTCGGGCAGGGACTGGATCTGCGTGCCGGGCTGGAGGTCGAGGACGCGGCATGGCGGGCCACGGCGTTCTCGGGGGACCGGGCGGAGGGTGTCGCGGCCTTCAACGAGCGGCGCAAGCCGCAGTGGCCGGGGGAGTAGGGGCCGGAGCGGACCGGGCGAGATCGGTCGTCCCCGTTCGCGTCGTAAACAGGTCAGTCTGGCTGGAAACTCCCTAGCCTGGAGTGATGGGTGAGGACAGACGGCTGGCGGCCGTCGTCGCATTGGCTCAGGGGATGGCGGCCGCACACGGGTCGCGTGAGGCGTGGCGTGCCGCGGCCGTCGGGGCGTGCCGGGCGCTGGGTGGGAGTTTCGCCGCGCTGTCGGTGTGGGAGCGGGAGCTCGGGCGGCTGCGGGTCCTCGTGAACGTCGGCGAGCTGGCGGAGGGCGAGGAGGAGTTCCCGGAGGACGAGGCCTACCCGGTGCACCAGTTCGCCGAGATCACCGAGTTCCTGCACGAGCAGTGGGCCGGCGGCGGGGAGCCCGACGCCTGGGTGGAGACCGCCGAAGGGCCCGCCGCCGGGCGGCAGTCCGGGTACTGCCACCAGCGGGTCGCCGCCCTGCGCCGCCGGGGCCGCGGCTGCTGCGTGGTCGCGCCCATCGTGCTGCACGGCCGGGCCTGGGGCGAGCTGTACGTGGCCCGCCCGGCCGGTGAGGCCGTCTTCGGGCGGGGCGACGCCGACTTCGCCACGGTCCTGGCCTCCGTCGTGGCCGCCGGCATCGCCCAGACCGAGCGGCTGGAGGAGGCCCGGCGGCTCGCCTTCACCGACTCCCTCACCGGGCTCGCCAACCGCCGTGCCGTGGACGTACGCCTGGAGCGGGCGATCGAGCGGCACCGCAGGGACGGGGCCGTCGTCAGTCTCGTCGTCTGCGATCTGAACGGGCTCAAGCGGGTCAACGACACCCATGGGCACGCCGCCGGCGACCGGCTCCTGGAACGGTTCGGGTCGGTGCTGTCGCTGTGCGGGGCCATGCTGCCCGGGGCGCTGGCCGCACGGCTCGGCGGGGACGAGTTCTGTCTGCTCGCGGTCGGGCCGCCCGCTGACCAGGTCGTCAAGGCGGCCGGTGAACTGTGCCGCAGGGCAGCGGAGTTGGAGCTCGGGGACGGAGTGGCCTGCGGGGTCGCCTCCACCGAGGACCCGATCGGGCCCGTGCGCTCGGCCCGGCGGCTCTTCCGGCTCGCCGACGCCGCCCAGTACCGGGCCAAGGCCGAGCGGGCGAGCAGGCCGGTCGTGGCGGGGCGGGCCGGGCCCGACGATCCCGTCGTGCGGCTGGCGGACGAGCCGTCCCAGGAGTCCGGCGGTGAGCGCCGGCGGTTCCGGGGCCGGCACGCGCCCTGACCCCGGCCCGGGCGGTGTGACCGGTAACCGGCGGTGTGACGCATTCGGTAAGGGGTGAACCCCGCCCCCAGTGGTGACATCGTCGAATTCACTGCGTACGCTCCTGAATATGGATATGCACACTGTGGTGGTGGGGACGGCCGGGGTGACCGCGTCCGACGTGCTCGCCGTGGCGCGCGGCGGCGCCCGCGTCGAGCTCTCCGAGGAGGCCGTGGCCGCCCTCGCCGCGGCCCGCGAGATCGTGGACGCGCTGGCGGCCAAGCCGGACCCCGTGTACGGCGTGAGCACCGGCTTCGGGGCCCTGGCGACCCGGCACATCAGCCCCGAGCTGCGCGCACAGCTCCAGCGCAACATCGTCCGCTCGCACGCCGCCGGAATGGGCCCGGCCGTGGAGCGCGAAGTCGTGCGCGCCCTGATGTTCCTGCGGCTGAAGACCGTCTGCTCCGGGCACACCGGCGTCCGGCCCGAGGTCGCGCAGACCATGGCCGACCTCCTCAACGCCGGAATCACCCCGGTCGTCCACGAGTACGGCTCCCTCGGCTGCTCCGGCGACCTCGCGCCGCTGTCCCACTGCGCGCTGGCGCTCATGGGCGAGGGCGACGCGGAGGGCCCCGACGGTGTCGTGCGCCCGGCCGCCGAACTCCTCGCCGCGCACGGCATCCAGCCGGTCGAACTGCGCGAGAAGGAAGGCCTCGCCCTCCTCAACGGCACCGACGGCATGCTCGGCATGCTGGTGATGGCCCTGGCCGACCTGGACACGCTCTACCGGTCCGCGGACGTCACCGCCGCCCTGTCCCTGGAGGCCCTGCTCGGCACCGACCGGGTCCTGGCCCCCGAACTGCACGCCATCCGGCCGCACCCGGGGCAGGCCGCCAGCGCCGCCAACATGCTGGCCGTGCTGAAGGGCTCGGGCCTGACCGGGCACCACCAGGACGACGCCCCGCGTGTCCAGGACGCCTACTCGGTGCGCTGCGCCCCGCAGGTCGCCGGCGCCGGGCGGGACACCATGACCCACGCCCGGCTGGTCGCCGACCGCGAGCTGGCGTCCGCGGTGGACAACCCCGTCGTGCTGCCCGACGGCCGCGTGGAGTCCAACGGCAACTTCCACGGGGCGCCCGTCGCCTACGTCCTGGACTTCCTCGCCATCGCCGCCGCCGACCTCGGCTCCATCGCCGAGCGGCGCACCGACCGGCTGCTCGACAAGAACCGCAGCCACGGCCTGCCGCCGTTCCTCGCCGACGACGCCGGTGTGGACTCGGGCCTGATGATCGCTCAGTACACGCAGGCCGCGCTGGTGAGCGAGCTGAAGCGGCTCGCCGTACCCGCCTCGGCCGACTCGATCCCGTCCTCCGCCATGCAGGAGGACCACGTCTCGATGGGCTGGTCGGGGGCGCGCAAGCTGCGTACGGCCGTCGACAACCTCACCCGTGTGATCGCCATCGAGCTCTACGCCGCCACGCGCGCCGTCGAGTTGCGCGAGGGGCTGACGCCGGCGCCCGCGTCGCGGGCGGTCATCGACGCCCTGCGGGAGGCGGGAGTTCAGGGTCCCGGACCCGACCGGTTCCTCGCGCCCGACCTCGCTGCGGCGGACGCCTTCGTGCGCGACGGACGGCTGCTGGCCGCGGTCGAGAAGGTCACCGGGCCGCTCCGGTAGGGCCGGAGGGGCCCTGCCGTCAGGGCGGGCGGGGCCCTGCCGTCAGTGCACGCGGGGCCCTGCCGTCCGGCGGGGTCCCGCGTCAACCGCCGTCAGAAACCGAGACGTTCCCGGCGCACCGAGTACACGACGAACCCGGCGCCCAGCGTGAGGCAGAAGGTCCCGCCGAGCACGTACGGCGTGCTGTCGAAGCTGCCGGTGTCGGCGAGGCGGGTGCCGCCGACGGGGGCGTCCGCTGTCGTGGCGGCGATCCGCGCCTGCTCTGTGACCTGCGGCGACGGACTCGCCGAGACCGCGTCTCTCACCGGGGAGTCCGACGTCGCGTTCGCGGACGGGACGAACCACAGGGCGCCCAGCAGGGACGCCGCGGCGGTGGCGGTCAGCAACGATCGGCGAGCGGATGACACGGAATATCGATCCCCCTTGTGGCGCTGGCGAATTGGCCGTGTGAGGCGATGTTAGTGAAAGTCGCGGGTCACGGGAAAGTCACGGGAGGACCTGGACGTACGCTCGCGCCATGAGCACTCCAGAGACATCACGTTTTGTACGGCTTCGGGTGGAACTCGTCCTTGAGGTCGACGACGCGGACGCGGTCACCAAGTCGGCACTGCGCCGGATCGCCGACGAGGCAGAGATGCCGGCGTCGGAGCGGGCCCACGCCGAGAGCGCTGTGACGGAAGACACCGCGGAGGCCCTGGCCTACCTCGTGGACCCGTTCGACCTGGTCAGTCAGGTGCCGGGGGTGGAGCTCCAGCAGGCCTCCTGGAGCAGCGAGCGCATCGACTACGACCCCGATTCGCCCGACTGGGACCTCGACGAGGATGATGGCGACGACAGCGACGGCTGAGCGTCCGGGAAAATCGTGACCCCGGGTGGCAACCGCCGCCCGGGGTCTTCGCGTCTCAAGCGGCGCACCGACCGCCCCCGTATCGCCGGCACCGTCCGTCACGGACGTGGTGATCCCCACACCTGCGTGACATGGGGAACCGGACGAACCGGTCGTAGCGTTGAGAGTTCGGGACGAGGACTCACGAGTGGCGGCGGGGGCACTCAGTTGTGACGGGAACACTCGGGGTTCTGGGGAAATCGGCAACGATGGAGAAGCGTGTGATGACGGTCAGTAAGCGGCGCAAGGGCCTGACGGTCGCGTCCGCACTGCTCGGCGGAGTGCTGATGCTCTCGGCGTGTTCCGGAGGCGACGACGGCGCCTCCGGGGGCGACGGCGGCGACAGCTCCCAGTCGAAGGTCGACGAGGCCGCGGCGAAGAAGGCTTCCGAGGCCCAGATCAAGATCACACCCGAGGACGGCTCCGACAACGCCTCCATCAACAACTCCGCCGCCGTCACTGTGAGCAAGGGCACGCTCACGAACGTGAAGATGACGACGTCGGAGGGCGCGGAGGTCAGCGGCCAGATATCCGCCGACAAGACCAGCTGGAAGCCCACCACCCAGTTGGAGCGGTCCACCACCTACAAGCTGTCGGCCGAGGCGAAGGACTCCGACGGACGCGTCGCCCACGAGAACGCCTCGTTCACCACGGTCTCTCCGGCCAACAGCTTCATCGGCAACTTCACGCCGGACGACGGCACCACCGTCGGCGTCGGCATGCCGGTCTCGATCAACTTCGACAAGGCGATCACCAACAAGGCCGCGGTCCAGAAGGGCATCAAGGTCAGCACGACCGGCGGCCAGGAGGTCGCCTGCCACTGGTTCAACGCCAACCGCATGGACTGCCGGCCCGAGGACTACTGGAAGGAAGGCTCCACCGTCACGCTGAAGCTCGCGCTCGACGGCGTCGAGGGAGCCAAGGGCGTCTTCGGCGTCCAGCAGAAGACGGTCACCTTCAAGATCGGCCGCAACCAGGTCTCGTACGTCGACGCGAAGACCAAGCAGATGAAGATCACGCAGGACGGCAAGGTCGTCCGCACGATCCCGATCTCCGCCGGCTCGCCCGAGAACAAGACCTACGAGGGCATCATGGTGATGTCCGAGAAGTTCAAGGAGACGCGCATGAACGGCGCGACCGTGGGCTTCACGGACGACGACGGCAAGGGCGAGTACGACATCAAGGACGTGCCGCACGCCATCCGCCTCTCCAGCTCCGGCACGTTCATCCACGGCAACTACTGGGGCGCGAAGTCCATCTTCGGCAGCGTGAACACCAGCCACGGCTGCGTCGGCCTCCAGGACGCCAAGGGCGCCAACGACCCGAACACCCCGGGTGCGTGGTTCTTCAAGAACTCGATGCTCGGTGACGTGGTGGTCGTCGAGAACACCGGCGACAAGACCATCGCGCCGGACAACGGCCTCAACGGCTGGAACATGAACTGGGCCGACTGGAAGGCCGGCTCTGCGGTCTGACGGTTCGCCGGCTTCGCTGACGAAAAGGCCGCCGCCCACCCCTCGCCAGGGGTGGGCGGCGGCCTTTTCGTCTCTTATCGGCCCGACGGCCATCACCCACGACTCGGCGATCGGGCCCCGTGCCTGGCGACGATCCGCAAGGGCCGGATCAGCGTCAAGGAGAACACGCGTGCGTAACCACGCTGCCCTGTAACGGAGTTCCGACGGCCGTGTAACAGTCAGCCGACGGAATTCTTACCTTCTTCTCATCTATTGAGCACCTGATCACCCCTCGGCATACTGCCTATTCCGGGGGTGTACGGGCATGCGTACGAGACCACCCCCGGCCGGGTGAACGGGGAATTCGCCCGGTTCTTCTGCAAGGGGGAAACTTGCGCAGACAAGTGAAAAGGGCGTGCGCGGCCACGGTCGCCACAGCGGCGGCCGTGGCCCTGGCGGCGGGTATGACCAGCCCGGCGTCGGCCAACGGCGAGCAGGCGGCAGCGTCCGCCAAGCCGGCGTCCCTTACCGCCAAGCACCGCATCACACTGATCACCGGCGACCGCGTCGTCCTGGACGCCAAGGGCCGTGTCATCGGCCTGGAGCACGCCAAGGGCCGCGAGAACGTACCCGTCCAGATCCGCAAGGTCGACGGCCACACCCTCGTCATCCCGGCCGACGCGGCCCGCTTGGTCGCCACCGGCAAGCTCGACCAGCGGCTGTTCGACGTCACCGAGCTCAACAAGTCGACGACCCGGAAGGCCCAGAAGAAGGGCCTGAAGGTCATCGTCGGCTACCAGGGCAGCGCCGCGTCCACCAAGGCCGACGTCCGTGACGCGGGCACCCTGAGCCGCACGCTGAAGACCCTGAACGCCGACGCGGTCCAGACGCCGCAGGCGGAGACGCCCGAGCTCTGGGACGCGGTCACCAACGGTGACAAGACCGCCTCCGGCATCGCACACGTCTGGCTCGACGGCGTCCGCAAGGCCAGCCTCGACAAGTCCGTCCCGCAGATCGGCGCCCCCAAGGCGTGGTCGGCCGGCTACGACGGCAAGGGCGTCAGGATCGCCGTCCTGGACACCGGTGTCGACGGCACGCACGCCGACCTCAAGGGCCAGGTCGTCGACGCCAAGAACTTCTCCAGCGCGCCCGACACCACCGACAAGGTCGGCCACGGCACGCACGTCGCCGCCATCGCGGCCGGCACCGGCGCGAAGTCCGGCGGCACGTACAAGGGTGTCGCGCCCGGCGCCAAGATCCTCAACGGCAAGGTGCTCGACGACGCCGGATTCGGCAGCGACTCCGAGATCGTCGCCGGCATGGAGTGGGCCGCCGCGCAGGGTGCCGACGTCATCAACATGAGCCTGGGCGGCCCGGACTCGCCCGCGATCGACCCGATGGAAGCGGCGGTGAACAAGCTCTCCGAGGAGAAGGGCGTCCTGTTCGCCATCGCCGCCGGCAACGAGGGCGACTTCGGCGAGCAGACCGTCGGATCCCCGGGCAGCGCCGCCGCGGCCCTGACCGTCGGCGCGGTCGACGACAAGGACAAGCTCGCCGACTTCTCCAGCCGCGGCCCCGGTATGGACGGCGCCCTCAAGCCCGACGTGACCGCGCCCGGCGTGGACATCACGGCGGCCTCCGCCGAGGGCAACCTGATAGCCCAGGAGGTCGGCGAGAAGCCGGCCGGCTACATGACGATCTCCGGTACGTCGATGGCGACCCCGCACGTGGCGGGCGCGGCGGCGATCCTCAAGCAGCAGCACCCGGAGTGGAAGTACGCCGAGCTGAAGGGCGCCCTCACCGGCTCCACCAAGGGCGGCAAGTACACCCCGTTCCAGCAGGGTTCCGGCCGGATCCAGGTCGACAAGGCCATCAAGCAGACCGTGATCGCCGAGCCGGCCTCGGTGAGCTTCGGCGTGCAGCAGTGGCCGCACACCGACGACAAGCCGGTCGCCAAGGAGCTGACGTACCGCAACCTCGGTACGAAGGACGTCACGCTGAAGCTGGCGTCGACAGCCACCAACCCGAAGGGCCAGGCGGCCCCGGCCGGCTTCTTCAAGCTCGGCGCCACCTCGGTGACGGTCCCGGCCGGCGGCAAGGCCTCCGTGCCGTTCACCGTCAACACCAAGCTGGGCGGCACGGTCGACGGAGCGTACTCGGCGTACGTGACGGCCACGGGCGGCGGCCAGACCGTCCGCACGGCGGCGGCGGTGCAGCGCGAGGTCGAGTCGTACGACGTGACGATGAAGTTCCTCGACCGCGACGGCAAGGCGGCGAAGAACTACAGCGCCGACCTGACCGGCCTCGCGGGCCTGGGCAAGGGTAAGTCGTCCATGCCGTACGACGAGGACGGCACGGTCACCGCCCGTGTCCCCAAGGGCACCTACGTCCTCAACGCGAACATCTTCGTGGGCGACGACCCGGAGAAGTTCGAGGGCGTCGACTGGCTGGCCCAGCCCAAGCTGAGCGTCACCAAGAACACGACGGTCACGCTGGACGCCCGCAAGGCCAAGCCGGTGAACATCACCGTCCCGGCCACGGGCGTCAAGTCGGAGTTCGCCTCGGCCGACTACACCGTGGAGGCCGGTGACGCGAGCCATGGCTTCGGCTGGTGGCTGGACTCCTTCGCCGACATCCGCACCGCCCACGTCGGTTCGCAGATCACCGACGGTTCGGTGACCCAGCAGTGGGACGGCCACTGGTCCAAGGGCGGCAAGGAGGAGTACAACATCGTCGCCGGCGGCCCGGTCAAGCAGCTCGCCACCGGTTTCACCAAGCACTACAAGGCCGGCGAACTCGCCACGGTGAAGGCGGGTCTCGGCGCCTCGGCGAGCGGCAAGAAGGGCTCGGTCAACGCGGTGGGCTGGATGCCGTGGAGCTCCAGCGCCTCCTCGATCGGCATGCTGCAGACGCTGCCCGGCACCCGCACTCTGCACCTGTCCGCGCAGGGCGGCGTGAAGTGGCAGCTCGAATTCGCGCAGTCCGGCGGTGTCGACGAGGACGGGTTCCCGGTCGACGAGGCCGCCTACGCGATGGGCACGCACAAGTTCGCCGCCGGCAAGAGCTACTCGAAGACCGTCAACACGGCTGTCTTCGGACCGCGCCTGACGACCGACTTCGGTGTCTTCCGCGAGGGCAACGAGATCTACGGTTCCCTGCCGCTGTTCGCCGACGGCAAGGGCAACGTGGGCTACTCCGACTTCTCCGCGGTCGACACGACCCTGTACCGCAACGGCACCAAGGTCGGCAGCAACGACGACCCGCTGTTCGGCGACAAGCAGTTCAAGGTCCCGGCCGGTGACGCCGCGTACAAACTGACGACGTCGGTCAAGCGCAGCGTCAAGGTCGCGGCGGCCTCCACGCGGGTCGACGCCAGCTGGACGTTCCGCTCGAAGAAGACCAGCGACATCACCAAGCTGCCCGTCTCCACGGCCCGCTTCCTCGCGGCCACGGGTCTGGACAGCAAGGCCCCGGCCGACAAGACCGTCAAGATCCCGGTCACCGTCGAGGGCGCGGCCAAGGGCAGCAACCTGAAGTCGCTGGCGGTGTACGCGTCGTACGACTACGGCAAGACCTGGAAGAAGCTCACCGTCAAGGACGGCAAGGTGAGCGTCAAGAACCCGGCGAAGGGGAAGGGCATCTCCTTCCACGCCAAGATCGCCGACAAGAAGGGCAACAAGTCGACGATCTCGATCTACAACGCGTACTTCGGCAAGTGACCATGCCGTAGGGCAAGCGCGTTGACGGCCCGTCGGAAGCCTCGGCTTCCGGCGGGCCTGCCGCGTCGGCAGGGGCTCTTTGACGGCACGGCAGCGGGCCGAGGAGCCCCGGGCCGGCCAGCGGACTCTTCCTACTCCGACGGCGCCGATGCCCTGGTGCCGGAGCGGGTCGCGTCCGCCCCCCAGCTCGCCAGCAGGCGCAGGGCCTCCGCCGAAGGGGTGCCCGGTTCCGCGTGGTACGTGATCAGGGACTGCTCGCCGTCGTCCACCAGGCGGAACGTCTCGAAGGACAAGGCCAGGTCGCCGACCAGGGGGTGGCGCATGCGCTTGACGCCGTAGCTCTTCTCCTTGACGTCGTGGGCGGCCCACAGGCGGCGGAAGTCCTCACTCTTCACGGAGAGCTCGCCCACCAGGGCCGACAGCCGCGGGTCGTCCGGGTGGCAGCCCGCGTCCATGCGGAGGTAGCCGACCATGTCGGACGCCTTCTGCTCCCATTCCAGGTACAGCTCGCGGTACTCCGGGCGGAGGAAAACCATCCGCGCCCAGTTCCGCTCCTGGGCCGGCACCTCGGCCCAGTCGCCGAAGAGGGCCGAGGCCATGCGGTTCCAGGCCAGGATGTCGGAGCGGCGTCCGACGATGTACGCGGGGACACTCTCGATCGAGTCCAGCAGATGCCGCAGCGCCGGCCGCACCTGCTGGCTGCGCGCCACCGTCTTCTTCTTGTGCTGCTTCGGCTTCGCCAGATGCATCAGGTGCGCGTGCTCGGCGTCGCTCAGCCGCAGAGCGCGCGCGATCGCGTCCAGCACCTCCGCCGAGACGTTGCGGCCGTTGCCCTGCTCCAGCCGCGTGTAGTACGCCACGGACACCCCGGCCAGCTGCGCCAGCTCCTCGCGGCGCAACCCGGGCACCCGGCGCCGCCCGAAGTCGGGCAGCCCCACGTCCTCGGGCTTCAGCCGGGCCCGCCGGGTGCGCAGGAACTCACTGAGGTCGGCGCGCCGGTCCAGGCCGCCACCGGCCGTCTGTGCGGGTTCGGGCTGTTCGTCCATGCCGTCCAGTATTCACGGTCGTACGCACACGAGCCTGACCCCACCAGTGGTACGCACCGTGTGCGTACGCAAAAGCGTGGTCTGGGTGAGCGCTCGCGGATCGGGCACGCTGGTGATCGTGCCCGGTCAGAAGATCCAGAAGGCAGCCGGGCACACGACCCCCGCTAGGAGAACCCCCGGCATGACCACTGTTGCTGCGTACGCCGCTCCCGCTCCCAAGGCTCCGCTGGAGCGCACCACCATCGAGCGCCGCGCGGTGCGCGAGTTCGACGTCCTGATCGACATCAAGTTCGCCGGCATCTGCCACTCGGACATCCACCAGGCCCAGGAGGGCTGGGGCGAGGCGATCTTCCCGATGGTCCCCGGCCACGAGATAGCCGGTGTCGTCACCGAGGTGGGTCCGGGCGTCACGAAGTTCGCCGTCGGCGACCGTGTGGGCGTCGGCTGCATGGTCGACTCCTGCCGCGAGTGCGAGAACTGCAAGGACGGACGCGAGCAGTACTGCGTCAAGGGCAACGTCCCCACGTACAACGGCATCGGCAAGGACGGCGAGCCCACCTACGGCGGCTACGCGCAGAAGGTCGTCGTCGACGAGAACTTCGTCGTCCGCATCCCCGACGGGCTGTCGCTCGACGTCGCGGCCCCGCTGCTGTGCGCCGGCATCACCCTGTACTCCCCGCTCCGGCGCTTCGGTGCCGGCCCCGGCAAGAAGGTCGCGATCGTCGGCCTGGGCGGCCTCGGCCACATGGGCGTCAAGATCGCCGACGCCCTCGGTGCCGAGGTGACCGTGCTGTCGCAGTCCCTGCGCAAGCAGGAGGACGGCCTGCGACTGGGCGCGGCCCACTACTACGCCACCAGCGACCCGAAGACCTTCGAGGAGCTGGCCGGCACGTTCGACCTGATCGTGTCCACGGTCTCCGCCCCGCTGGACTTCAACGCCTACCTGTCACTGCTGAAGACCGAGGGCACGCTGGCGAACGTCGGCGCCCCCGAGGAGCCGATCTCCCTCAACCTCTTCTCGGTGATCGGCGGCGGCAAGACCCTCGCCGGTTCCATGATCGGCGGCATCGCGGAGACCCAGGAGATGCTGGACTTCTGCGCCGAGCACGGCCTCGGCGCCGAGATCGAGCTGATCCGCGGTGACCAGATCAACGAGGCGTACGAGCGGGTCCAGGCCAGCGACGTGCGCTACCGGTTCGTGATCGACACGGCGACCATCTGAGCGATGACCCGCTGACTCGCTGGAACGCACCCCCCGAGGGCCCCGGACGTGTGCCGGGGCCCTCAGGGCGTTCGTGATGCACGACGGGGCGCACGCGTGATGCACGACGGGGCGCACGCGGGGTACACGTGGGGGAGTGCGCGGGGTACGCGTGAGGGGAGTGCACCGGGGGGGGTCCGCCAAGTACGTCAGGGGAGGCCCACCATGACCGTGCAGTTGAACCACACCATCGTCACCGCCCACGACAAGCGCGCCTCGGCCCGGTTCCTCGCCGACCTCCTGGGGCTCGACGTCAGTCCGCCCTACGGCCCGTTCCTCCCGGTCGAGATCTCCAACGGCGTGACACTCGACTTCATGGACAGTCCCGGCGCCATCACGCCGCAGCACTACGCCTTCCTCGTCTCGGAGGACGAGTTCGACGAGATCTTCGGCCGCATCCGGGAAGCCGGCCTGACGTACTGGGCGGACCCGTTCCACAGCCGTCCCGGCGAGATCAACCACAACGACGGCGGCCGCGGGGCGTACTTCGACGACCCCGACGGCCACCGCCTGGAGATCATCACGAGGCCCTACGGCAGCGGCGGCTGAGCCGCCGCCGGGCCTCCGCCCCCCGGCTCGTCACATCGTCGCGCCGCCACACGTCATACCGGCGAAAGGCGACATCACACGGCCAACGAGACACGGCCGACGAGCTGGGGAGCAGTCATGACATCACCGATCCTGGTCACCGGCGGCACGGGCACCCTGGGCGGCCACCTCGTCCCGCTGCTGCGCGCCTCCGGCCACGACGTGCGGATCCTCACCCGGCACGCCCGCCCCGCCACGGACGGCATCGCGTACGTCACCGGCGACCTGCTGAAGGGCGAGGGTGTCGAGGCCGCTGTCGACGGAGTGGAGACCGTGCTGCACCTGGCGGGCGGTCCCAAGGGCGACGACGAGGCGACCCGCACGCTGGTACGCGCCGCGTCCCGGGCCGGCGTACGCCACCTGCTCTACATCTCCGTCATCGGCGCCGACCGGGTGCCGCTGGCCTGGATGCGGACGAAGCTGGAGGCGGAAGGGGCCGTCGCCGGTTCGGGCATCCCGTGGACGACCTTGCGCGCGGCCCAGTTCCACGACCTCGTGTTCACCATGGTCGAGAAGACGGCGAAGCTGCCGGTGTTCCCGGTCCCCGGCGGCCTCCGGCTCCAGCCGGTCGATCCGCGCGAGGTCGCCGCCCGCCTCACGGAACTGGCCCTCGGCACCCCGTCCGGCCTGGTCCCGGACCTGACCGGGCCGGACGTCCACGACCTCGCCGCGCTGGCCCGCCCCTACCTCGGCCTGCGCGGCAGGCGCCGCCCCATGCTGCCGGTGCGCATCCCCGGCAAGGCGGGGCGGGCGTACCGGGCGGGGGCGAACCTGACGCTGGACGGGGCGCAGGCGGGGAAGCGGACGTGGGAGGAGTTCCTGAGGGAGAGGCTTGCCTAGGCGGTGCCCCTAGGACCCTTGGCCCGCTGTGCCGGGCGGGTCCTGCTCCTGGAAGGTCCACACCGCGCGTGAGCCCGGGCCGACCACGAGGGCCGAGTGGCCGATCCGCTCCACGTGCCGGTACGACACCGGCTGGTTCAGTGACATCTCGACCTGCTTGAGGCCCACCTGCTCCACGGGCACGGAGTCGAAGCGGATCGTGGTGCCGCCGCCGTTCGCGACGACGCCCCCACCCGGCAGGGACCGGACCGCGAAACCGCCGGCCTTCAGCAACGGCACCGTGCTGGCGAGGTCCCGTGCGGTCACCGCGAGCCGGATCCCGGTCACGTCCCGCATCAGACGGTCGCGGTAGGTGTCGGGCAGGTAGCGCTCCCGGCCCACGTCACCGGGGTGGGCGGCGGGCTCTGTGTTGCCGCGCGGGTCGGCGAAGTACTCCGGCCGGTACTCCATCCCCCAGGTGCCGAACAGGTCGTACTCGCCGGTGGTGAAGACGGCGTCGAACCAGGGCACGGGAACGCCGTCGCCGAAGTCGCGGGTCTGCCGGAACTCGACAGGGTCGGTGATCCCGGCCTTCCGCAGCCGTTCGACCACCGTCGGCAGGTCACCGGCGCGCTCGGTGGACACGCCCATGCCGGTGGCGCCGAGGGTGCCGTCCTTGCCGGGCAGGTCACCCACCCCGAACAACTCCAGGTAGGTCTCGCGCCCCATCAGATAGCGGCCGGTCCAGGTCTGCCCGCCGGCACCGGTCGTGGTGCGGACCTGGAAGGCGGCGAAGTCCCGGAGGTAGGAGGAGTGCTCGATGGCGTCCGCGGTCTCCCGGTCGAGCACGCCGTAGGCATGGTTGTAGAACAGCAGTTGCCGCCCGGTCGCCGTGCCGTCCTCCTCCGCCCGCGCCGTGCCCGATCCGCCCTGGACCGCCCCCGCGAGGGCCAGAGCGATGACCATGATCAGCTGTAACGCTCGTCTGAGAACCATGCGAGGGAGCGTAGGGCGGGAGGAAACGCTTCCGCTGTGGATTGCGCCCTTTGCGGGGTCAGGCCTTGGTCAGCGGGTCCGCCGGTGGCGGCGATGCCGGTGGTGACGCCGGTGCGGGCTCCTGCCCGCCCATGTCGAGCCGGAACGGTGGGTACTGGTCCGTCAGCAGCGCGGCGTAGGCCGCCACCCGCGCCGCCCAGCGGGCGAGGCCGATCAGGAAGTCGAAGAGGTGCCTCGGGTAGCGGGCTGTGAAGAGCAGGATGACGACGGCCACCAGGGAGAGGAACGGCATCAGCCCGCCGCCCCGCCAGGTGTCCCCGCCGTCCCAGCCGCCACCGGCGAACATCGCGACGACGACGTACTGGGGAATCGCCAGCAGCCACCACTTCACCAGCACCAGTCCGCGCGACAGCCGCTCGGGGTAGGCGACGTCGAAGCGCGCCGGGTAGTCGGGTACGTCGGCGAGAGTGAACGGCGGGTACCGGTCGGTGCCGAGCGCGGTGTGCGCGTAGTAGGTGACCCGCCAGTTCCAGCGCAGTACACCGACGCTGAAGTCGAAGAGGGGACGGGGGTAGCGCGCGGTGAACAGGACGGCGAAGAACGCGATCACGGTCACGACGGCGAACGCGATCCACAGGAAGAACAGCACGACGTAGTGCGGGATGGCGAGCAGCCATTTCACCAGCCACAGCCATCGGGACAGCCGGGGATCGACGGACGCTTCCAGACGTACGGGTGACGCGGCAGGAACCATGGGCGGCACTCCTCTCGCCTGCAGACTCGCAAGCGGGAAGCGGCCCCGCGACCTGGACGGGGCCGTTCGCGCGGCGCCGTCCGCCCCGATCACGGGCTCCGGCTACGGGCCTCGGCCGGTCCGGGACACCGGCTCCGGGTACCGGCTTCGGCCGGCCCGGCCGCGAGCTCAGGCCAACGGCCCCGGCTGCCCTGGTCACGGGCTCCGCCTTCCCGGTTACCGGCCTGGCCGGTAACCGGCTCCGGCTGTCGGCTCCGGTCATCGGCTCCGGCTGCCGGCCCCGGCTACCGGCCCATCAGGACGGGTCGGCGGCGTCGGCGTCCGGCTCGCCGGTGCTCGCCTCGTCCGCCGGATCGATCAGTTGCTCCCGCACGTAGTTCCAGACCACCGCGATCAGCGCGGCGACCGGGACGGCGAGCAGGCTGCCGACGATGCCGGCCAGGCTGCCGCCCAGGGTCACCGCCAGCAGCACGACGGCCGCGTGCAGGCCCAGGCCGCGGCTCTGGATCATGGGCTGGAAGACGTTGCCCTCCAGCTGCTGCACCACGACGATGATCGCCAGCACGATCAGCGCGTCCGTCAGGCCGTTGGAGACCAGCGCGATGAGCACCGCGACGAACCCGGCGAACAGGGCGCCGATGATCGGCACGAACGCGGAGACGAAGGTCAGCACGGCCAGCGGAAGCACCAGGGGAACGCCCAGGATCCACAGGCCCAGGCCGATCAGCACGGCGTCGAGCAGGCCGACCGCCGCCTGGGAGCGCACGAAGGAGCCCAGGGTGGCCCAGCCGCGCTCGAACACGGTCGGCACGTCGGTGGCGAGCCGGCCGGGCAGCTGACGGGACAGCCACGGCAGGAACCGCGGGCCGTCCTTGAGGAAGAAGAACATCAGGAACAGCGCGAGGACGGCGGTGACGACACCGTTGACCACGGTGCTCACCCCCGTGACGACCGCGCCCACCATGCTGCCGACGCCCTCCTGGGCGCGCGCGACCGCACTGTCGAAGGCCTGGTTGATCTGCGCGTCACCGATGTTCAGCGGCGGCCCGGCGGCCCACTCGCGCAGCCGCTGGATGCCCTGCACGACACCGTCGGTCAGCTCCCCGGACTGGGACGCCACCGGCACGGCGATCAGTGCGACCACACCGGCTGCGACCAGCAGGAACAGCACGGTCACGACCGAGGCGGCCAACGCGGGCGGCCACCCCCGGCGGCGCAGGAACCGGGCCGCGGGCCAGGTCAGCGTGGTCAGCAGCAGCCCGACCACGAGCGGCCACACCACCGACCACATCCGGCCCAGCAGCCACAGGGTCACGGTCAGCCCGGCCAACACCAGCAGAAACTCAGCGGACACCCGCGCGGATATCCGCAACGCGGCACGGGATCTGTCGGAACTCAGAGGCGCAGTCACGCAGGCACCCTATTGGCTGCGAGCGCACCCGCAGCAGCCCCGCCCCCGGAAGCGCGCCGTCAGCGGACGGCGTACCAGCTGAGGATGCGCAGTGCCCAGCGGAGCCCGAAGGGTCACCCACCGGCCTTGGCGACACCGATCGGGCAAGACACCCCCGTGCCGTCCACCCCGCAGTACCCGTTCGGGTTTTTGCTGCTTGAAAGGTACTGCTGGTGGTATCCCTCCGCCGGATAGAAGGGGCGGCCCTGCGCCGAGACGATCTCCGTGGTGATGCTGCCGTAGCCGGAGGAGGTGAGGACCTTCTGGTACGCCTCGCGGGAGGACCTGGCGGTGGCCTCCTGCTCGGGGGTGTGGGTGTAGACCGCCGAGCGGTACTGCGTGCCCACGTCGTTGCCCTGGCGGAAGCCCTGCGTGGGGTCGTGGGACTCCCAGAACGTCTTGAGGAGGCGCTCGTACGAGATCCGCGCCGGGTCGAAGACCACGCGCACGACCTCCGTGTGGCCGGTCAGGCCCGAACAGACCTCCTCGTACGTGGGGTTCTCCGTGTGACCGCCCTGGTAGCCGACGAGCGTCGTCCACACACCGGCCGGGAGCTGCCAGAACTTGCGCTCCGCGCCCCAGAAGCAGCCCAGGCCGAAGTCGGCGGTCTCCAGGCCCTCGGGGTAGGGGCCGAGCAGCGGGTTGCCGAGGACGGTGTGGCGGTCGGGGACCGTGAACACCGGCTCCGGGCGGCCGGGCAGCGCCTGCTCGGGGGTCGGCAGGTGGGGCGTGCGGCTGTGCGCGAACATGCGGTCTCCCATCGGGTCGGCGTCCTCTGCAACGTGCCGGGACTTCCCGGAATTCCGGCGGGGAACCGCAAGGGCCGGCGTCAGTGCGGCAGGCTCGCGGGGCTGCCGCCGTTCGCCTCGTAGCCCGCCACCGCCAGCGCCCGGTACACCGCGAACTCCGCCGCCGGGTCGGCTGACAGCGTCCAGGGCAGGGCGCCCACATGGCCGTCGATGTGGACCAGCTGGTTCATCGCCTCCGACCAGCGTTCGCTGCGGACCAGGAAGAACACCAGCATGTGCCGTACGTGCGCCAGCATCGGGTCGTCCGGCCGGGCCGAGTGCACCGCGTGCAGCGCGCCGTGGACCGCCTTCGTGACCACCTCGCTCTGCCAGAAGCTCGCGACGAGGGTCACCTCGGGGAGGTGCTCGAACACCGCGAAGAGGGGCATCGCCGAGAGGAGGGAGCCCTGGGGAGCCCGGGCCGCCGCGGCCTCGGCGAACGAGTAGGCCTCCGCGCGGGAGCCGTGCCACTTCTCGCACCAGTAGTGCAGCGCGGCCAGGTGCGCCCCCATGTGGGCCGGGGCGCGGTCCAGGATCTTCAGCCAGATCTGCTCGAAGTCCTTCTGGGAGTAGCCGAGACCGCGGGCCACCGACAGCTCGACGATGTAGGGGATCGGGTCGCCGGGGGCGAGCAGCGCCGCCTCGCCACACGCCGTCCTCGCCTCCTCCATGATGATCCGGAACTCGTCCGTCCCGGGTGTGGCCGTACGCCAGGCCTGCTGCACGAGGAACTCGGCGTGCACCGCCGCGCCGCCCGCGTCCTTGGGCGCCTCGGCCCGCCACACGCGCAGCCACTGCCCGCCCGGCGCCTCGCTCACCCCGCCGGACCGCCGCGAGAGCTCCAGCGAGGCGGCGCCCGCGAAGGCCTGGACGCGCTGCCAGCGCCGCTCGCCCTCCGTCTCCGTGCCCGCCAGGAGCTGCTGCGCGGCGCGGTAGTCCTGCGTGCGCTGCACCACGTCCAAGACGTCCAGCAGGTCCTGGTCGGGGCCGGGCATGCGGATGTCGAGCTCCTCCTCCAGGACGAAGCCGTAGTTCGCCGGGTCGGCCGCGTCCGGGTGGTCGGGCGAGACCAGCCCTATCGCACCACCGCGCCTGCGCCGCAGGAAGGGGAGCAGCACGAAGCCCAGCATGACCAGCGCGATCAGGACCCAGAGAATCTCCATGCAACAAGCGAACCAGACCGCGCCGACAATTGGCCAACCTGCTCCCCGAACCTGTGGAAAACCCCGCGTCACCCGGACCCCCGGCACTCTTCGCCCCGGCGCACTACCCTCGGTGCTCATGAGCGACAGGCACATCAGTCAGCACTTCGAGACGCTCGCGATCCACGCGGGCAACACCGCCGACCCCCTGACGGGCGCGGTCGTCCCGCCGATCTACCAGGTCTCGACCTACAAGCAGGACGGCGTCGGCGGCCTGCGCGGCGGCTACGAGTACAGCCGCAGCGCCAACCCCACCAGGACCGCGCTGGAGGAGAACCTCGCCGCCCTGGAGGGCGGCCGCCGCGGTCTCGCGTTCGCGTCCGGGCTGGCGGCCGAGGACTGCCTGCTGCGTACGCTGCTCAGCCCGGGCGACCACGTGGTCATCCCGAACGACGCGTACGGCGGCACGTTCCGTCTGTTCGCCAAGGTCGTCGCCCGCTGGGGTGTGGAGTGGTCGGTCGCCGACACGAGCGACCCGGCCGCGGTGCGGGCCGCCGTCACCCCGAAGACCAAGGTCGTCTGGGTGGAGACCCCCTCCAACCCGCTGCTCGGCATCACCGACATCGCCGCCGTCGCCCAGGTCGCCCGGGACGCGGGCGCCCGCCTCGTCGTCGACAACACCTTCGCCACGCCCTACCTCCAGCAGCCGCTGGCGCTGGGCGCGGACATCGTCGTGCACTCGCTGACCAAGTACATGGGCGGTCACTCCGACGTCGTGGGCGGCGCGCTGATCACCGGCGACGCCGGCCTCGGCGAGGAGCTGGCCTTCCACCAGAACGCGATGGGCGCGGTCGCCGGCCCCTTCGACTCCTGGCTGGTGCTGCGCGGCACCAAGACCCTGTCCGTGCGCATGGACCGGCACAGCGAGAACGCGGCCAAGATCGCCGACATGCTCACCCGGCACGCGCGCGTGAGCAGCGTGCTCTACCCGGGGCTGCCGGAGCACCCGGGTCACGAGGTCGCCGCCAAGCAGATGAAGTCGTTCGGCGGCATGGTCTCCTTCCGTGTCGAGGGCGGTGAGGAGGCGGCCGTCGAGGTGTGCAACCGGGCGAAGATCTTCACGCTGGGCGAGTCCCTGGGCGGCGTCGAGTCGCTGATCGAGCACCCCGGCCGCATGACGCACGCGTCCGTGGCCGGCTCGGCGCTGGAGGTTCCCGGTGACCTGGTGCGTCTGTCCGTGGGCATCGAGAACGCCGAGGACCTGCTGGAGGACCTTCAGCAGGCGCTCGGCTAGACCGGCCCCCTCACGGGGTCACCAGCCGCTCAGGGGTGGAGTCGTCTCGGACGGCGGTTCCACCCACGGGCGGGCCGTCAGCGCCCACACGGTGAACGCCAGGGCCGCCGCGAGCATCAGCAGCCACAGAGCGCGGCGGGCGAGCGTCCGGCGCCGCAGCATGCGGCCGCCGCGGCGCACCGCCTCCGTGTGGATCTCGGGCGGCAGGGAGCGTGGCGCCTGCTCCAGGAGCCGTCGTACGGCCGCCTCGCGGTCGTTCCCGCTCATGTCGCCCTCCGGTCGCGGTCCGGGCTCATGACGGCACCGCCTTGGTGGCCCTCACCGCGGGCGCCGGGCCCCGCGGCCTGTGCAGCAGGGTCGATGTGGCCCGGTGGCAGATCGCCCGTACGCGCTCCGGGGACAGGCCGAGCAGGGCCGCCGTCTGCTCCTCGGCGACGCCTTCGTGGAGCCGGAGGACCAGGACCAGCCGTTCCTGCGGGGTCAGCGGGGCCAGAGGGCCCGCGGGGTCCGGGCGGGAGCGGCCGAGCCCGCCGTGGTGGTGCCACGCGCCGCGCGCGAAGCGGACGGCGAGGTGCGAGCGGGTGCGGTCGTAGGGGTCCTCGCCGCGCAGCCGGTCCCAGCTCGCGTACGTGTGGGCCAGTGACAGCGTCAGAAGGCGCCGCGCGCGGGGGTTGTCGTCCGGGGCCTCCGCGGTGAGCAGCGTGGCGGCGTGCAGCAGCCGCCCGGCCGCGCCCGCGACGAACGCCTCGAACTCCCGGGCGCGACGGGTTGCCCGGGACGCATGCCGCTCCAGCACCGCGCCTCCCGCCTGACGGCGACCCTGAGGATGCGGGCACCCGCCGCACATGTCGGGGGCCCGGTCTCATATCAGGCCAGGGACGGCCCCGAGGTCAAGAGCCGCGCACGGCCCGGACGGTGCCACGCACGCGTGGAGGCCCGGCCGTCGTACGCGGCGCCCCCGCGCGGCAGGGCGTTCAGGACGCCGGGTCCGCCTCCGGCCCCGGCACCCCCTGGGCCGCCATCCGGGAGGACAGGGCGCTGTTGAAGCGCGTGAGGAGGTCGCAGAACGCCTCGCGCTCCTCGGGCTGCCAGTCGTGGGTCAGTTCGGCCATCAACTGCCGTCGGGAGGAGCGCACTTCCTCCAGGCGGGCCTGTCCGCGCGGGGACAGCTGCAGCACCACCGCGCGCCCGTCCTCGGGGTGCGAGGTGCGCTTGACCAGGCCGGTGTCGACGAGCGGTGCCACCTGCCGGGTGACCGTCGACGAGTCGATCCCCATGCTCGCGGCGAGCGCCTTGACGCCCATCGGGCCTTCCTTGTCGAGACGGTTGAGCAGCAGGTACGCGGCGCGGTCCATGGAGTTGCGCACCTGCCCGACTCCGCCGAGCCGGGTCTGTTCGGCACGGCGGGCGAACAGCGCCACCTCGTGCTGCAGCGTGTCGAGAAGACCGGTGTCACCGACGGTCGTCATGTCCATCGACATTTCAGGTGTTGTGGGCATGGCCGGGGGCTCACTTCGTGGAGGGCTGGCAGATTGGGGGACAGGGTACGCGGCCGGAAGGCGGGCCGTACCGGCGCTGCGCAAAGCGGGTCTCGGAGGTTGGTCACAACGGTCGTTCCCGCCTGTGAACTGCGATGCTGGAGTCATGAGCTACAGCACGGCTGACTCCTTTCGGCCCGTCACCCTCGACGACGTGCGCGGCGCGCAGAAGATGCTCTCGGGTGTGGCGCGGGTGACCGCGATGGAGGGCAGCAGGCACCTGTCCCAGATGGTCGGTGCGCCGGTTCACCTCAAGTGCGAGAACCTCCAGCGGACGGGCTCGTTCAAGCTGCGCGGCGCGTACGTGAGGATCGCCGGTCTGCTGCCGGAGGAGCGCGCCGCGGGTGTCGTCGCCGCGAGCGCGGGCAACCACGCGCAGGGCGTCGCCCTCGCCTCCGCCCTGCTCGGCGTGCGCTCCACGGTGTTCATGCCGAAGGGCGCGCCGCTGCCCAAGGTCAGTGCCACCCGGGACTACGGGGCCGAGGTGCGGCTGCACGGCCAGGTCGTCGACGAGACGCTGGCCGCGGCACAGGAGTACGCGACCGAGACGGGTGCGGTGTTCATCCACCCCTTCGACCACCCCGACATCATCGCGGGGCAGGGCACGGTGGGCCTGGAGATCCTGGAGCAGTGCCCGGAGGCGCGCACGATCCTGGTCGGCATCGGCGGGGGCGGGCTGGCCGCCGGGATCGCGGTGGCGGTGAAGTCCCTGCGGCCGGACGTGCGGGTCGTGGGCGTGCAGGCGGCCGGCGCGGCGGCGTACCCGCCCTCGCTGGCGGCGGGCCGGCCGGTGTCGGTCGAGAACCCGGCGACCATGGCCGACGGCATCAAGGTCGGGCGGCCGGGCGACGTGCCGTTCGGGATCGTCGGCGAGCTGGTCGACGAGGTGCGCACGGTCAGCGAGGACGAGCTGTCGGCCGCGCTGCTGCTGTGCCTGGAGCGGGCCAAGCTGGTCGTGGAGCCGGCCGGGGCGAGCCCGGTCGCGGCGCTGCTGAGCGAGCCCGGCGCGTTCGAGGGCCCGGTCGTCGCGGTGCTGTCCGGCGGCAATGTCGACCCGGTGCTGATGGAGCGGGTCCTGCGGCACGGCATGGCCGCGCAGGGCCGCTACCTGGCGGTGCGGCTGCGGCTGACGGACCGGCCAGGTGCTCTCGCCACTCTTCTGGGCGCGTTGTCAGTGGTCGACGCTAACGTCCTCGATGTGAGCCATGTGCGAACCGACCCGCGGCTCGGGCTCACGGAGGCGGAGGTCGAGCTGCACCTGGAGACGAAGGGCCCGGCGCACTGCGCCGAGGTGGGTCAGGCGCTGCGCGAGGCCGGCTACACGGTCATCGGCTGATCACAGGGCCATCGGCCTTGGCCGGCCCGGCTGCCGGTCCAAGATCCTTTCGTCTCACGGAATGCAACGAGGAAAAACGCATTGTGAGACGCGATACATCGCGTTATGGTGTGTTGGTGCGAAGCCTCACCGGACGTCTGTCCGGTCATCCCCGAAGACGTGGAGACTCATATGCCAGGCGCCATCTATGCCGAAGGTCTGGTCAAGACCTTCGGTGACGTAAAGGCCTTGGACGGCGTCGACCTGGACGTGCCCGAGGGCACGGTCCTCGGCCTGCTCGGGCCGAACGGCGCGGGCAAGACCACCACCGTCCGCTGCCTGACCACCCTGCTGCGCCCCGACAGCGGCCGGGCGGTCGTCGCGGGCATCGACGTGCTCAAGCAGCCCGACGCGGTCCGCCGCTCCATCGGCCTGTCCGGCCAGTTCGCGGCCGTCGACGAATACCTGACCGGCCGGGAGAACCTCCAGATGGTCGGCCAGCTCTACCAGATGCGGGCGAAGGCGGCGAAGGAGCGCGCGGCCGAACTGCTGGAGCAGTTCCACCTCACCGACGCCGCCGACCGCCCCACCAAGACCTACTCCGGAGGCATGCGCCGCCGCCTCGACCTCGCGGCGGCCCTGGTCGTCTCGCCGCCGGTGATGTTCATGGACGAGCCCACGACCGGCCTCGACCCCCGCAACCGCCAGCAGCTGTGGGAGGTCATCAAGCAACTGGTCTCCGGAGGCACGACGCTGCTGCTCACCACCCAGTACCTGGAGGAGGCCGACCACCTGGCGCACGACATCGCGGTGGTCGACCACGGCAAGGTCATCGCCCAGGGCACCTCCGACCAGCTCAAGGCCCGCACCGGCGGCGAACGCGTCGAGGTCGTGGTGCACGAACGCGAGCACATCCAGGCCGCCACCGAGGTCCTCGCCGGCTTCGGCAAGGGCGAGACCACGGTCGAGGAGCACATGCGCAAGCTCACCGCCCCCGTGACCGGCGGCGCCAAGCTCCTCGCCGAGGTCATCCGCGAGCTGGACACCCGGGGCATCGAGATCGACGACATCGGCCTGCGCCGGCCGACCCTCGACGACGTCTTCCTGTCCCTCACGGGGCACGTCGCCGAGGCCAAGGACCAGGAGAACGACAAGGAGGCCGCCCAGTGAGCGCCGTCACCGACACCGTGCGGGTCGCGCCGGCCGCGACCCCGGTCAGCCAGTCGATCCGCGACTCGATGGTCGTCGCCAAGCGGAACCTGATCCGCATGTCCCGGATCCCCGAGATGATCATCTACGGGCTGATCCAACCGATCATGTTCGTGGTGCTGTTCACCTACGTCTTCGGCGGCTCCATGCAGATCGGCAACAGCACCAGCGCCGCCGACTACAAGAACTTCCTGATGGCCGGCATCTTCGCGCAGACCGTCACCTTCGCCACCGCCAGCTCCGGCGCCGGCATCGCCGACGACATGCACAAGGGCCTCATCGACCGCTTCCGCTCCCTGCCCATGGCACGCGGCGCGGTGCTCACCGGGCGCACCCTCGCCGACTCCGTGCAGACGGCCCTGACCCTGGTGGTCCTCGCCGTGGTCGCCCTCCTGGTCGGCTGGCGCGTCGGCTCGGACGGCAGCACCAACGCCGCCAAGGTCCTCGCGGCCTTCGGCCTGCTGCTCCTGCTCGGCTACGCGTTCACCTGGATCGGCGCCCTGATCGGCATGTCCGTCCGGACCCCCGAGGCGGCCACGTCCAGCGGCCTGATCTGGCTCTTCCCGGTCACCTTCATCTCGAACGCGTTCGTGGACACCAGCCACATGACCCCGTGGCTTCGCCACATCGCCGAGTGGAACCCCTTCAGTGCCACGGTCCAGGCCTGCAGGGTCCTCTTCGCCAACCCGGGCCAGTCGACGTCGGACGCCTGGCCCATGCAGCACCCCGTGTGGGCCTCGCTGATCTACTCGATCCTGATCCTGGTGGTCTTCCGGACCCTGGCGGTGCGCAAGTACCGCTCGGCGACGGCATGACGATGCCCCCGGTGCCGCTCTGGCGCCGGGGGCAGATCAGGGCTCGGACCGCGGTGGGTCAGCCCTCGTACGGCTCGGCCTTCAGGATCTTCACCAGGGCCTTCTTGCCGTTCGGCAGCTCGTACTCCGCGTCCTCGCCGACCTTGTGGCCGATCACGCCGGTGCCCAGCGGGGACTGCGGGGAGTACGTCTCGATGTCGGAGCTCGCGTACTCGCGGGACGCGAGCAGGAACGTCAGCGTGTCATCCTCGTCGCCGTCGAACGCGATCGTGACGACCATGCCGGGAGCCACCGCGCCGTTCGCCGCGGGCGCCTCGCCGACCTTGGCGTTCTCGAGGAGCTGGGTGAGCTGGCGCACACGGAGCTCCTGCTTGCCCTGCTCCTCCTTGGCCGCGTGGTACCCGCCGTTCTCACGCAGGTCGCCCTCTTCGCGCGCCGCGGCGATCTTCGCGGAGATCTCCGCCCGCGCGGGACCAGTAAGGTGCTCAAGCTCAGCCTTGAGCTTGTTGTACGCCTCCTGGGTCAGCCAGGTGACGTTCTCGCTGGTCTGGGTCACAGGTGCTCCTCGTAGGTACTGGGAATACAAAGCATCGCCCTACACAGAAGAATGTTCCTTCACGGAAGGGCGAAACCACGAGCCTAACAATTCAGGGGCCCAAGGGGGAGGACATAAGCCACCAGATTTACGTCAAGGCAGGTCAGGCCCTACGGATTACAGGTGATGCCCGGTGGCCGTCAGCCGGTGTGGCAGCCCAGCAGCTCGGCCGTGGTCCCCGGGGAGGTCGTACGGAGCGTGACGACCTTGTCGATGCGGGTCCCGTCCCCGTCGAAGCGGAAGTCGGCCCGGCCCACCTCGGCCCCGTCCTCGGCCTGCGAGCGCACCGTGCAGTAGCCCTTGGCACCGGCGTCCTTGCGGACCTCCAGATGCACCTGCACGGACTTCTTGCCCGGCTCGAAGCTGATCACCTCGGCACTGATCTCGCTCTTGGCGACGTAGTGGTAGCCGAACCAGCCGACGAGCCCCAGCAGCGCCACCGCGAGGACGGCGCCCACGACCTTGAGCGTACGGTCGGCGCGCTCGTCCGAGGAACGGCCGTATCGGCCCTCGGGCAGTCGCGTGCTCGCCGTACTCATGATCGTCCTCCTGGCAGGGCCGGGACGAAGGTCCCGGAAGGGGCTCCAGCACCGGGCCCCGGAATTATTCGCCCCCCGATTCGGTCACTATAGAAGCCGCTGATTGCGCCGACGCACACAGGGCGCCGACTTACTGAGGATTGAGTCTTGACTGACCAGTTGCGACTGATGGCCGTTCACGCCCACCCCGACGACGAGTCGAGCAAGGGCGCTGCGACCATGGCGAAGTACGTGTCCGAGGGGGTGGACGTGCTGGTCGTGACCTGCACGGGCGGGGAACGCGGCTCCATCCTCAATCCCAAGCTCCAGGGCGACGCGTACATCGAGGAGCACATCCACGAGGTACGCAAGAAGGAGATGGACGAGGCCCGGGAGATCCTGGGCGTCAAGCAGGAATGGCTCGGCTTCGTCGACTCGGGCCTGCCCGAGGGCGACCCGCTGCCGCCGCTGCCGGAGGGCTGCTTCGCCCTGGAGGACGTGGACCACGCGGCCGGGGAGCTGGTGCGCAAGATCCGTGCCTTCCGCCCGCAGGTGATCACCACCTACGACGAGAACGGCGGTTACCCGCACCCCGACCACATCATGACCCACAAGATCTCGATGGTGGCGTTCGAGTCGGCGGCGGACACCGAGAAGTACCCGGAGGCGGAGTACGGCCCCGCCTACCAGCCGCAGAAGCTCTACTACAACCAGGGCTTCAACCGCCCGCGTACCGAGGCCCTGCACCAGGCGATGCTCGACCGCGGCCTGGAGTCCCCCTACGGGGACTGGCTCAAGCGCTGGGAGGAGTTCGGTATGAAGCAGCGCACGCTCACCACGCACGTCCCGTGCGCCGAGTTCTACGAGATCCGCGACAAGGCGCTGATCGCCCACGCCACGCAGATCGACCCGGACGGCGGCTGGTTCAAGGTGCCGATGGAGATCCAGAAGGAGGTCTGGCCGACGGAGGAGTACGAGCTGGCGAAGGCCCTCGTCGATACCTCCCTCCCCGAGGACGACCTCTTCGCGGGCATCCGCGACAATGCCTGACATGAGCGCAAGCGCAAGCCTGGCAATGACGCACCTCGTCTCCTTCGCCAAGGAGGTCGACGAGGACAAGGTCACCCCCGGCGTCCTCGGCTTCATCGTCTTCGCGGCGATGGCCCTGGCGGTGTGGGCCCTGATGAAGTCGATG
Source organism: Streptomyces qaidamensis (assembly GCF_001611795.1). Lineage (NCBI taxonomy): Bacteria > Bacillati > Actinomycetota > Actinomycetes > Kitasatosporales > Streptomycetaceae > Streptomyces > Streptomyces qaidamensis. Next base: position 5,731,300 of record NZ_CP015098.1, read on the forward strand.
AGCCGGCACATGAACCGGGTCGACTTCACCCAGGTCCCGGACCCGAAGGCGGAGCAGCCGGAACCGGCGGAGCAGGCCGCGCCGGAGGAGTCCGCCGAGAGCGCTGCCGGTGCCGGCAAGAAGCCGTCCGGGAACGGCTGACACCCGGCGGGACAGCAGGCGTCCTCACCGGGAGTGCGCGGCCAGGGACAGCAGCAGGTGCGCCGTCTCCGGCCGCAGATGATCGGAGTGGGCGCCTGCCGGGCCCTTCCCCCGGGTGAAGACATCGCTCGCGTCCACACTGACGAAACGGTGGTCGAGAGCGGCGAGGGGGTAGGGCTCGGCGGGCGGCAGCATCCGAACCGCTGACACCGGCGCTGGTGCGGTGCCGATGCCGGCATATCCGACGCCCGCCCGCTTCTCGGCCCGCAGGTGCCAGAAGCCGGTCGCGCGGTCGTGCTGGGAGTAGGTGGCGACCACCGGGCCGCGCAGGGGCGCCTCGGCGAGAGCGGTGAAGCGGGTCGCGAACGCATCGCGCGGGGCTGCCATCTGCAGCAGCAGCATCGAGTCCACCGTGAAGGGACGCCCGGGCGGCGTCGGCGTGCTCCAGCCCAGCGTGAGCGGCCCGTCCGCTGCCCACTGCACGGCTTCGCACAGGAAGCGGCAGCCGAAGGAGTGCCCGATCAGGTGCAGATACTGGCCGTCGCGGTTGGCCAGGACGGGCGGGGCGGCCGGGTCTCCACGCCGGTCGTCCAGATAGCCGAGCAGCCGGCCGATGACCCGGGCCGCATGACCCCGAGTGCTCATGGCGTGCGCCCGGTCCCGGATGAGCCGGTAGCCACCGAGCGACGGCAGGGAGCGGGAGGGCCAGCGGACCAGGACGGTCCAGGGGCGCCACGGCCGCAGTGCACGGTACGCCGCCGGGTCCTTCTCGTACTGGGCCGTGACAAGGGCCAGCAGACGGCGGATCGCGGCCAGGGCCGAATCGGAGCCGGTCTGCCATCCGTGGACGTAGACGAGGAGATCCGTCGCCCAGGCGGGCGGGGACAGTTCCTCGGCGAAGTGGTCGGCCAGTCGGTCGGCGGGCACCGCGCGTGGTCCGCGGGCGGTGTCCTCCAGCAGCCAGCCGTCCGGCCCGAGATCGATGGTGCGCACCGGTGCCTCGGGGGCATTCACACGGGCACCTCCTGATCGGCGTCGGAGCGGGCTCCGGAAGAGCGCTCCAGCCGGGTGTCCATGCCGTGGTGGAGGGCGTAGGCCAGACCCAGCGGATTGTGGAGTTCGGCGGCGAAGTACCGGGCCACCTCCAGGGCGATGCTGCCCGCGGTCTGCGTCCCGTCCAGGTAGCGGGCCAGGAACTCCAGCGCGTACTCGGCCGCGAAGACCTGGGGTATCTCTGTCTGCGGGCCCAGCACGCCCCGCGCTCCCGCGTCGACGAACGCCCGGCTCAGGAACTTGGCGTCCGCGCTTCCCTCGGGCAGCCCCGCATAGCAGGCGTTGAGGACGACGAACGGCTGGAAAGCATGGTCGACGCCGAACCGGCGCCGACGGTCCCGGATCGTGTGCGCGTCGATGCTCTTCTGGTCGGTCAGGCTGAGCACCAGGGAAGGCGGCTGCGGCCCGTCGGCGGCGAAGCGGCCGTGGCACCAGAAGTACATCAGCTGCTCGCACAGATCGGACCGGGCCAGCGCGCTCACCAGTTCCCGCCACGTGGACCGCTCGACGAACCGGGTCCCCTTGGCGAGGAGCGCGGCCACGTCAGCGGCCCGGGTGCGGCCCGCCCGGTCTACTCGGGTGTCGTGGTTGAGGCTGACGGCGGGCACGTCGGGAACCTCGCGCAGGCCGGCGAGCCACGGGTACGCGCCGCCGGTTTGCTCGATCTGATGGCGGTGGCCGAGGAAGCGGCTGAAGAGCGCGGACAGGGGCGAGGCCGTCGAGGAGGCCCCGGTGTCGGGCGCCAGGTCCTCGGGTGCCAGGCACACCATCGGCCAGGGCAGGTGCAGATCCGAGTCGAAGCGGATCCGCAGATCCTCACTGCCGGCCAGTGCCTCGGTCAGATAGCCGCGGAACCGGTCGATCCGCCGGTCGCTGCCGCCCAGCAAGGTGCCGTACAGCAACTCCGAGCCGACCAGGGCGAGTTCCTCCATGAGGGCGGTCAGTTCGTCCTCCGGGCGGGTGCGCAGGTCGACCAGGGACGCGTACGGCGTCTCCGGCTCACCCGGCACCGGCCGGCCGTCGGCCGTCAGCGGACGGTGGTCGACGAGGACCTCCTTCCACATCCGGCACAGGCGGGCCGCGGCGGCCCGTACCTCCGCCGGATGCACCGCCAGATCCACGCGGTGCTCGGTGCCGTACAACGGCTGTACGGCAGGGCCGTACAGCCGTGCTCTCAGACGGTCCTCGCCGAGGACGTCCAGGGACATCGTGATGTCCGGCCCCCGGGTCAACGCGTCGGGCAGCGCGGTGAAGCCGCGGCTGGGGTCCTGGATGATGCGGACCTGTAGCTCTCTTGGCATGCGCGGGGCGTTCCTAGCGGCCTCGGTGAGGGACGGCTTCGGGCGAAGTCAGCCCACGGTGCTCGTCCTGATCCAGGATGTCGAGTTCTGTTTCCACTTGCTGCAGGACCGTCCCGGTGCGTTCGAAGGCGATGGTGAAGCGGATGCGGTGGGTACCGATGCGATGCGCGGTGAAGCCGAACTCGGCGCCGTGCACGGTCTGTTCCGAGGGCAGCAGCAGTGCGCTTGCGGGGTCGACGGACGCGTGCGTGAGGGGCGTGGCCGTCACGGTCAGCCAGGGGCGCTCTCCCCGCGCCGCCGCCCAGGGGTGGCCGTCCTCAGGGGAGACCCGCACGAGCAGACGTGCGGTGGTGTCGTCGGAGGGGGAGTCGTCGAGCAGCGTGACCCGCACGCGGCAGCGTGCCGCGGCCTGGCCGGGCAGATCCAGGAACCAGGGGCCCGTGTGGCGGACGGCGACGTGGTCCCGGGCATGGGAGGGAATGGTCCGGCCTCCCAGCGCCCTCGAGCCGTCCAGGAACCGCGTGAGCTCCCGCATCAGCCGCTCCGGGTCCGGGACCGGGATGTCGCGCGGGAGGGAGGCGATGATGGCCGCGGCAGTGCGCCACTCCTCGTGCAACCGGCCGTGGTGCACGGCCCTTACGCCGGCCGTCCATGCCAGGCCGTAGGCGTCCCCCAGCGCCTGGAAGCGCTCCTCCGCCATGTTCAGGAGAGGCTCGTGGATGTCGGTGGGCCTGCGGCGGGCCACCATCTCCAGACCGGTCCACGCCGCACCGAGCGGGCATCCGATCTCCCCGAACAGGGCGAGGGCGGGACCCAGCGACACCAGAACGGACGCGGAGTGATCCCCGTCGCGGGCGGAGGGAAGAACAGCGATCCGGTGCTTCGCCCAGGCACGGCCCAGGTCGTCCCCGCACTCCACGGAGAACTTCTCGGCCGACTCCAGCGCCGCGCGGGCGCCACGGACGTCGCCCTGCTCCAGGGCCCAGGGGGCCATGTGCAGCAGCGTCCACGCCAGCCCGCGGACGTCCTCCGCGGCCGCGTGCTGTGCCTGCGCCTGCCGGGCCAGCTCCATGCCCGCGTCCTGCTCGCCGCTCCGCAGGGTGATCCGGAGCGACTCTGTCGTGACCCAGTTGCCGCCACGGGTGTCAGCGACGGACAGCAGCACCTCATCGGCCTCCTCGAGCAGACGGCCGGCTTCCGCTTCCCTGCCGCTCAGCAGGCACACCCGCGCGCTGTGCAGCAGCGACCAGCCGAGTCCGCGCCGGCACCCCGAGGCGCGGTGCAGGGTGGCCGCCCTGAAGAGTGCCTGCTCGGCCTCCGCCACCTCACCCCGGTCGCACCGGACTGCCCCGAGGATCAGCAAGGCCCAGGCCGTGTGCCGGTCCACGGTGCGGTCCTCGTCCAGCAGTTCCTCCAGCGCCTTCAGCGCGTCGCCCAGCCGGCCCGACCGGTAGAGGACGTCGGCCTTGTGGTGGCTCGCGGCCGGGTTCATCCACGTGTCGGTGTCGTACAGCTGCCCGGCCTGCTCCGGCAGGCCCAGGTCGGCGGCGAGGGAGCTCAGCGCCCGGCGCACGGGCAGCGTGGGCCACAGCCGGTGCAGCGCGACGAGCCGGTGAGCATCCCCGAGGACGGCCAGCAGCAACGCCAGACCGTCGGCGATGGCGTCCTGCTGCCGTCCCCGGGGCGCGTCCCCGGTGAGCAGGGACATGAACTCGTCCAAGTGGGGGACGAGTTCGGAAGGGTCGACGGGCCCGGGTTCCGGGCCGTGCCGGTGCTCCGGCAGGGCCCGGCCGTCCAGCAGTACGGCGGTGCTCTGCAGGACGCGCTCCGCCCAGAGGCTCGTCACCGCCCTGGACGAGGGAACGGGCGACGGACGCTCCGCCGTCCTCACGGCGTCCGCCACCGGCTGGGGCAGGCAGTAGGCCTCGCCGCTCCACCGCTGCACCAGCTCCTTGGCCAGCAGGCCGCCGAGCACGGAGCGTACGTCGCGCGGGTGGCTGTCCGGCGAGTACAGCCACTGCACGGCACGCGGGGTGAAGGGTGAAGCGGAGTTCCGCTCCGCGAGATGTCCCAGCAGGTCCCGCTCATCGGACGTACAGCCTTCCAGGGCCAGCCGGACGAGCCACTGAGGCCCTGACTCGTCCGTCTGTGCCTGCGACCGCGGCTTCCTCTCGTGGGCGATGAAGGAGCTCGTGATCCGGGCGAGTGCGGGCAGCCCCTGCGCAGCGTCGGTCAGGGAGGCCGCCCAGCGCGCGCGAGAGGACCAGGGCCCCCGGTCCGGCCAGGGCTCTCCGGTCACGCTCCGCGCGACGAGATCCCTGGTCGCCCTGACGTCCAGCGGCTTGACGGCGAGCAGTCGGGCGCCCGTGCGCCGCCAGCCGGCCTTCTGCCGTGAGGTGACGAGCACCGCCAGGCCGGGGCAGTCACGCAGGAAGGACAGCAGGGCCCGGCCCACGGGCGGCGGGACCCCGTCCAGAACGAGCAGACGGCCGGAGAGCCGCCGGGTGAGTTCATCGCGCAGGGTGCGCCGGAACGCACGGTCGTCACCCGAGGCCGCCCGCACGATGACGGCGCGGGCCGCTCGGCTCTCGCCGAGCAGCCGTAACAGTGTCGGTTCCACGTCCGAGCGGTCGGCGTCGTACAGGGAGACCCAGTGCGTCACGACGTTCAGCCGACGGCAGGCCTCGGCGGCCAGGGCGGACTTGCCGACGCCGGGCGGACCGTGCAGCACCAGCGGGGACAGGTAGCCGTGTCCGGACGGCGGTCGTGTGGCCACGTGGTCCCTCATCCACGCCTCGATCCGGTCGAGTTCGTCCGCTCGTCCGAAGAACCCACCGAAGTCCGGAGGCGGTGTCGGACACCGCAGGTCCTGTCGCAATGGCTTCCCCCCGTCGCCCGCCCGCACCGGCGCTGCTCTTCAACGGTCGCAGTCGCGCGGCGGCGACGCCAGCGAAACGTCCCACAACGACCCGCGCGAGAACCTCACTTCTGTTCTGTCGTGACCGCCACGCCCATCACCTCCCGCGCATGCCGGTCCGGGACCATGCCGAGGCGCCAGGCCTGCCAGCCGGCCTCCAGGGTCACGCCCCGCTCCAGCAGCAGCTGGTACGCGTCGAGGTAGTCGTCCAGCTTCCGGTCGCGCAGTTCGTGGCTCGCGCGGGACAGCTGCGTCAGCTCCTCCTGGGCCACCGCCGTACCCACCTCCATGCCGCCCGGGGCCGCATACGGCAGCAGGGTGCAGCGCAGGAAACGGGCCCAGTCCTCGCCTCGGCGGTCTCCGTAGGACGCGAACAGCTCCACCGCCTCGTCGCACAGGGCCAGAGCCTGCTGGGTGCGGGCGTTGCCCGCGTCCACGACCGCCAGCTCCAGGCACGTCCAGGCCTCGCCATGAGCGACGCCGATGCGCTGGAAGTCGGCCCGGGCGTCGACCAGGAGCTGGCGGGCGAAGCCCGAATTGCGCAGCGAGCCCGTCTGGGCCGCCCGCTGGTCGCGGGTGACGCGCGCCGAGTGGTGGCGGGCGCAGGCCAGACCGTAGACGTCACGCATGCGGGAGAACATCGTGCGGGCGCGCTCCAGTTCGCGGACCGCCTGATCGAGATCGCCCGTCTCCTCCAGGGCCTGGCCCAGGTAGTACAGCGACCAGGCCTCGCCGCGCGCATCCTCGTTGTCGCGGTGCCGGGCCGCCGCCCCGCGCAGCTCCTCCACCGCCGGGGACGCGTCCCCGGCGACCAGCAGCGCACGGGCCAGCTGCGTCAGGGCCCACGCCTCACCACGGGCGTCACGGGTCCGCCCGTACAGCTCCAGGGCCGCCCGCAGCTCGCCCTCGGCCCGCGGGACGTCGCCCATGCGCAGCCCCAGCTGACCGAGCTGGAAGTGCGCCCACGCCTGGCCGTGCACGGACTCGCCCCGCCGGTGCAGGACCAGCGACTCGGTCAGCAGCTCCAGCGCCTCCGCCAGCCGGGCCCGGTCCCGCTCCACCGCCGCGAGGGCGTGCATCGTCCACGCCCGGTCCACCGCCAGCGCGGGCGAGGCCTGGAGGGCAAGTGCCTCGCGCAGCTTCGCCGACGCCTCCGTCAGGTTGCCCTGGTGGTGCAGCGTGATGCCGAGGGAGCACAGCGCGCGGGCGGCACCCGCGTCGTGGTGGGCCTCCCGGTAGAGGTCCACGACCGAGGCGAGAGTGGTGCGGGCCTTGTCGAGTTCGCCGAGCTGCCGGGCCGCAATACCCGTACGCCACTGCACCGAGCGCACCATCAGCCCCTCGTCCACCGCCTGCGCCAGCTCGCTGATCTCGCCCAGGCGGTACAGGTCGCCCCGCAGCAGGCAGTAGTCGCACAGGGCGCCCAGCAGGTTCAGCACCGCCGCCTGGTTCACACCCTCGGCATGCCGCAGCGCCGCCGTGATGAAGCTCGACTCGTCGTCCAGCCAGCGCAGCGCCTCGTCGAGGGAGGTGAAGCCGTAGGGGCTGAAGCGGTTCGTCCGGGTCGACATGTTGCCGTCGACCATCCGCAGCACCGAGTCGGCCAGTTCCGCGTAGTTCACGATCAGCCGCTCCTGCGCCGCCGTGCGCTCCGCCGGCTCCTCCTCGTCGAGCAGGCGGGCCTGCGCGAACGAACGCACCAGATCGTGCAGCCGGTAGCGGTCGCCCCGGACGTGGTCGATCAGACCGGCCCGGGTCAGCACCCGCAGATGACGCTTGGCCTCCGCCTCGTCCGTCGCCAGCAGCGCGGCGGCCGCGGCGGCACCCAGCGAGGCCCGCCCGGCCAGGGCCAGCCGGCGCAGCAACCGCCGTACGGTCTCCGACTGGTCGGTGTAACGCAGCCACAGGGCGCGTTCGACCGGCTCGACCGGGCCGTAGGCGTCGAGGTCCGTCGCCAGCGCGCGCGGCGAGCGCGGACCCAGGCACGAGCCCGCGATGCGCAACGCCAGCGGCAGCCCACCGCACAGCTCTCTGACCCGGTCCGCGGACTCCGCGTCGTACGGCCCGGAACGGTCCTGCGCCGCCGCGCCCAGCAGCTCCTCCGCACCCGCCGCGTCCAACGGTGCCACCGCCAGCTGGTGCACCCGCGCGGGCAGGCCCTCCAGCTCCAGCGGGCCCCGCGCGGTCACCAGCACCAGGCTGTCGGACCGCTCCGGGATCAGGGCGCGGACCTGCTCCGCGTCGGCGGCGTCGTCGAGGACGACCGTGACCGGCAGGCCCGTCAGATGCTGGTGATACAGCTCGCTCAGCCGCTTGACCTGCTGGTGGGGCGAGGACCGCTCGCGGAACAGCAGCTGCTCGCGGGGAGCGCCGAGCCGGTTCAGCAGATGCAGCAGCGCGTCACGGGTGGACAGCGGGGACTCGCCCGGCCCGTCCGCGCGCAGGTCGACGACACAGGCACCGCGGAAGTAGTCCCTCAGATCGTGCGTAGCGTGCACCGCGAGCGTCGTACGGCCGCTGCCGGGCGTGCCGTGCAGCACGACCACGGTCGGCTGCGTCTGTGTGCTCGCCCGGGCCGACTGCACCCACTGCCGGATCTGCGCCAGCTCGTGCCGCCGCCCCGCGAACGGCTCCGCCTGTTCGGGGAGCTGCCCGAAGGACTGCTCCAGCACATTGCGCCCGCGTGCCGCCGCGCTCTTGTCCGCCCCCCGCAGCCGCGGACCCGGCTTCTTCCGCCCCGTCGAAGCCGCGAGCACCCGCTGCTGGTCCAGGAACGGCCGGATGCCCCGCACCTCCAGCGCCGTCAGCCACTGCAACCGCAACTGCTCCGGGCCGCCCGGCTGGCTCACGGCACCGGCACGGCGATGCGCGGCCGGCAGATGCGACCCGACCACCTTCACCACCGTCGCCGCGGCCCCCACGGCACCCACCGTCACACCCGCCCCGAGAGCCGTCCCGGTCCCCGTGCCCAGCGCAAGGTCGGCGACGACGGCCGCGACCGCCGCGACCCCGGCCACCAGCAGCGGCGTCCCGGCGCCCTCCCGGGCGTAACGCTGCCCGAAGGTCTGCTGACCGGCCGCCGCCTCGTCCAGGGCGCGCGTGAAGGCCTCGTACTCGTCGCCCGCACTCCGCGCCATCGTGTCGAGCGCCCCGCGCGCCCGCGCGAGCAGCACCTTCCCGTCACTGCGCCCGCCCGAGCGACGCACCTCCTCCTCCACGGCCCGCACCAGCAACCGCTCGGCCTCCGCCCGATGAGCGTCCCGCATGTCACGTCCCCCTCCGGCGGCAACTCCTTTGCGTCTGAGTGTCCTTGGTGGGAGACGCGAGCGCGAGGGGGCGACGATCAACGGATGCGGTCCGGTGCCCCACACACTGCTCGCTCGTTGGTGCGAGTGCCGGGCTGACGGTCGGGCGGGGGGAAGTGACGGGTTCCACGGAGGGGCGAAGGAGCGGCGGGACCCCCGTTGTGTCCTACGCCCGCACGTCCGAGGACTTCCGGCAACGGTCACTGGAGGCCGCTATGACAGAGACGCGACTGAGGAGCCGACGGGTATCGGACCGGCACTGGGCACGAGCTGTGGAGGGGGCTCCGCACAGCGGGCCGCGGCCTTTTCGGCCGGCAAGAAGACAGACCCACGCTCCATCCGGTCGAGGCGGCACTCATCCGAAAGGCGGTGACCGACCGTGTCGGTGGCAGGGCAGTCCGCGCCATCGCACGGGAATGGTGCGATCTCGGGGTCACAGGGACTCGTGGTGGCAGACCCAACGCCCAGACGATCACACAGATCATGACGGCGCCCCGAGTGTGCGGTTACCGAGCCGACAAGGGCGAGTTGCTGCTCTTGCCGGAGACTGGGGGACCGGTTCCCGGCCGGTGGGAGCCCGTGGTGACGCCGGAGCAGTGGATGGCGGTGTGTGCGACGTTCTCTCCCGGGAACCTCTACATGCACCGCGGCAGTGCTGCTCCGCGGCGTACCACGGGGACCACTGCTCCCAGTGGTCTCGCCAGTGGCTTTCGGCGCTGCGGTGCACATGGGACCACTCTCGCGTCGAGCCCGTCTGGCGTGAGGCGAGCCCCTTCGCACCGGCAGAGGACAGGGGCGGGAGGCGCGTTCCGCGGCAGGCCGGCCGCCGTGAGGCAGGATGGAAGCATGCCGAACCGACTGGCTCATGAGACGTCCCCGTACCTGCTCCAGCATGCCGACAACCCCGTCGACTGGTGGCCCTGGTCGGAAGAGGCTTTCGCAGAGGCGCGGCGGCGGGGGGTGCCGGTGCATCTCAGTGTCGGCTATTCCAGTTGCCACTGGTGCCACGTCCTGGCGAAGGAGAGCTTCCAGGACGAGGTGACGGCCGAGGTCATGAACGAGCACTTCGTCAACATCAAGGTCGACCGCGAAGAACGCCCCGACGTGGACGCCGTCTACATGGAAGCCGTGCAGGCCGCGACCGGGCAGGGCGGCTGGCCCATGACCGTCTTCCTCACCCCGGAAGCCGAGCCGTTCTACTTCGGCACGTACTTCCCGCCCGCTCCCCGCCAGGGCATGCCGTCCTTCCGGCAGGTGCTCCAGGGCGTGCACCAGGCGTGGGACGAGCGGCGGGACGAGGTGACCGAGGTCGCCGGGAAGATCGTCCGGGATCTGGCCGGGCGGGAGATCTCCTACGGCGACGCGCAGCCCCCCGGAGAGGAGGAGCTCGCGCAGGCGCTGCTCGGGCTGACCCGGGAGTACGACCCGCAGCGCGGCGGATTCGGCGGGGCGCCGAAGTTCCCGCCGTCGATGGTGCTGGAGTTCCTGCTGAGGCACCATGCGCGGACCGGCGCCGAGGGTGCGCTCCAGATGGCGAGCGACACCTGCGAGCGCATGGCCCGGGGCGGGATCTACGACCAGCTCGGGGGCGGCTTCGCCCGCTACTCGGTCGACCGTGACTGGGTGGTGCCGCACTTCGAGAAGATGCTGTACGACAACGCCCTGCTGTGCCGGGTGTACGCCCACCTCTGGCGCGCCACCGGCTCGGAGCTCGCGCGCCGCGTCGCCCTGGAGACCGCCGACTTCATGGTGCGCGAACTGCGCACGAACGAGGGCGGGTTCGCCTCCGCGCTGGACGCCGACAGCGACGACGGCACCGGGAAGCACGTCGAGGGCGCGTACTACGTGTGGACGCCGGAGCAGTTGCGGGAGGTCCTAGGCGAGCAGGACGCGGACCTCGCGGCGCGGCACTTCGGGGTGACCGAGGAGGGCACGTTCGAGGAGGGCGCGTCCGTCCTCCAACTGCCCGTGCGGGAGGCCCTGTCCGACGCGGAGAAGGTCGCCTCGGTCCGGGAGCGGCTGCTGGCGGCGCGGTCGGAGCGGCCCGCGCCCGGCCGGGACGACAAGGTCGTGGCCGCCTGGAACGGCCTCGCGATCGCCGCGCTGGCCGAGACGGGCGCCTACTTCGACCGGCCCGACCTGGTCGAGGCCGCCGTCGCCGCGGCCGATCTCCTGGTCCGGCTGCACCTGGACGAGCAGGCCCGGCTCACCCGCACCAGCAAGGACGGCCACGCCGGTGCCAACGCGGGTGTCCTGGAGGACTACGCGGATGTGGCGGAGGGTTTCCTCGCGCTCGCGTCCGTCACCGGTGAGGGCGTCTGGCTGGAATTCGCCGGCTTCCTCGTCGACCACGTCCTGGCCCGCTTCACCGACCCGGAGTCGGGGTCGCTGTACGACACCGCGGCCGACGCCGAGCGGCTGATCCGTCGTCCGCAGGACCCGACCGACAATGCCGCGCCGTCCGGCTGGAGCGCGGCGGCCGGTGCCCTGCTGGGGTACGCCGCGCACACCGGCTCCGAGCCGCACCGCACGGCCGCGGAGAAGGCCCTCGGTGTCGTCAAGGCGCTCGGGCCGCGGGTGCCGCGCTTCATCGGCTGGGGGCTCGCGGTCGCGGAGGCCGTGCTGGACGGTCCGCGGGAAGTCGCGGTCGTGGGGCCGTCGCTCGACGACGAGGGCACGAGGTCGCTGCACCGCACGGCACTTCTGGGGACCGCGCCGGGTGCCGTCGTCGCCGTCGGCGTGCCGGAGAGCGACGAGTTCCCGCTGGTCAGCGGCCGTCCGCTGGTCGGCGGTGAACCAGCGGCCTATGTCTGCCGTAACTTCACGTGTGACGCGCCGACAACGGAAGTTGAACGGTTGCGTGCGGTGCTGAGCGACTGAAGTCGGGAATCAACGGAAACACGCTCTTTATCTGAACAGCCCCCAGGCTTCACAGTTCCCCCCTAATCTCTGCACAGTGACGTGACGGGAGGGGCCGCACCGGCACACCGTCACGACCGGGGGCTCTGGGATCTGGGGGGATCTGTTTGCTGACGTCTGTCTTCATCGCTGCCGTTTCACTGGCCTTGTTCTGGATGGCGGCGTTCACGCTGTGGTGGCAGATGCACGCCTGGCGCACGCCGGAAGTGCTCGCCTCCACCCGGTTCAGCAGTCCGGACGGGGACGAGCACGTCTCCTTCTCGCTGCTGCTGCCCGCGCGGCACGAACAGGCGGTGCTGGACCACACGATCCAGCGGCTGCTGGAGTCGAGCCACACCGACTTCGAGATCATCGTGATCGTCGGGCACGACGACCCGGAGACCACCGCCGTGGCCGAGCAGGCCGCGGCGCGTGATCGCCGGGTCCGGGTCGTCGTCGACACGCACGAGAAGAAGAACAAGCCGAAGGCCATGAACACGGCGCTGCCGCACTGCCGCGGCGACGTCGTCGGCGTGTTCGACGCGGAGGACCAGGTCCACCCCGAGCTTCTCGCGCACGTCGACCACGCCTTCCGCACCACCGGCGCGGACGTCGTGCAGGGCGGGGTGCAGCTGATCAACTTCCACTCCAGCTGGTACAGCCTGCGCAACTGCCTGGAGTACTTCTTCTGGTTCCGCTCGCGGCTCCACCTGCACGCGCAGAAAGGTTTCATTCCGCTCGGCGGCAACACCGTCTTCGTCCGCACGGACGTCCTGCGGGAAGCCGACGGCTGGGACCCGAACTGCCTCGCCGAGGACTGCGACCTCGGAGTGCGCCTGTCCAGCGTCGGCAAGAAGGTCGTCGTCGCCTACGACTCCGACATGGTGACCCGGGAGGAGACCCCGGGCTCGCTCATGTCCCTGCTGAAGCAGCGCACCCGCTGGAACCAGGGGTTCCTCCAGGTGTACCGGAAGAAGGACTGGAGGCAACTGCCCACCCTCGGGCAGCGGCTGCTCGCCCGCTACACCCTGATGACGCCGTTCATGCAGGCCTTCACCGGTCTGATCATCCCGCTGAACGTGGCGATCGCGCTGTTCCTGGACGTGCCCGTCGGCATTGCCTTCATCACCTTCCTGCCGGCCGTCACCGCCCTGGTCACCTTCGTCTTCGAGGTCGTCGGACTGCACGACTTCGGCAAGCAGTACGGGCTGCGCGTCCGCTTCGCGCACTACCTGAAGCTGATCCTCGGCGGCCCCTTCTACCAGGTCCTGCTCGCCGGAGCGGCCGTGCGGGCCGTCTGGCGTGAGCAGCGCGGCCGCAACGACTGGGAGCTGACGACCCATGTCGGAGCGCATCTCGACGAGCCGGCCACGCCCCGCCAGGACGTTCCCGTGACCCGAGAGGACGTTCCCGCGTGACCTCCACCCTTCCCGCGGTGACCACCGCCAAGGTCCCCGCGCAGCGCCGGCCTGCGCCCCGGACCGGTGCGCACCGCAGACCGGAGCCGCCGAGCCGGCTGCGCTCCTCGCGCTCCGACCTGATCCTCTGCGGCGTCCTCCTCGCGGCGATCCTCGTCGTGCAGGGCTGGAACATCGCCGACTACCCGGCCCTCAGTGACGACGAGGGCACCTATCTCGCCCAGGCCTGGTCGGTCCAGCAGGGCAACGGCCTGGCCCACTACACCTACTGGTACGACCATCCGCCGCTCGGCTGGATCCAGATCGCCGTGCTGACCTGGATCCCCGCGCTGATCAGCCCCGAGTCGATGACGGTGGGCACCATGCGCGCCGCGATGCTGGTGATCAGCGGCATCAGCGCGGTCCTCGTCTACGTACTGGGCCGGCGCCTCGCGCTGCCCCGCTGGGCGGCCGCCCTCGGCATGGTGTTCTTCGGGCTCTCCCCGCTGTCGGTCGTCCTCCAGCGGGAGATCTTCCTCGACAACCTCGCGGTGATGTGGACGCTGCTGGCCTTCACCCTGGCCGCCTCCCCGAGCCGCCACCTGTGGCACCACTTCGGCGCGGGCATCGCGGCCGCCACGGCCGTCCTCACCAAGGAGACGATGCTCGTCGTCCTGCCCGCCCTGTTCCTCACCATGTGGCGCCACAGCCACCGGGACACCCGCAAGTTCGCCATCACCGGGGCCGTCACGGCCTGCGCCCTGATCGGCTTCTCGTACCCGCTGTTCGCCCTGCTCAAGGGCGAGTTGCTGCCCGGCGCCGGACACGTGTCCCTCTGGGACGGCGTCAAGTACCAGATGACCCGACCCGGTTCGGGCTTCATCCTGGACCGGGGCTCCGGCTCCTGGGGCGTGCTCCAGTCGTGGCTGTACTACGACAAGGTCCTGCCCCTCGGCGGTCTCGCGGGCGCCCTGCTCCTGCTCCTCACCTGGCGGTGGTCGGTCACCGCCCGGGCCCTGGCCGGTCCCGCCCTGGCCGTGGCGATCTTCGCGGCGCTGGCCCTGCGCCCGAACGGCTACCTGCCCGCGATGTACGTCATCCAGGCCCTGCCGTTCCTCGCGCTGGTCCTCGCCGGAGGGACCGCCTCCGTCGCCCACGCGGTGCTGAGCCGCTGGCGCTCCGAGGCGGAGAAACGGTACGTCAGTGTGGGCCGGTACGCGCTCGCCGCCGTCCTCGCCCTGGCCGCCGGTGCCTACGTCGTGCCCCGCTGGTACGACGGCGCGCACACGGCCGTCACCACCGACGCCAACGCCCCCTACAAGGCCGCCTCCCAGTGGCTGGCCACGGAGGTCGAGGACCCGGAGCGCACCCGGGTGCTGGTGGACGACGCCCTCTGGCTGGACCTGGTGCACCAGGGCTACCGGCCCGGGCTCGGCGTCATCTGGTTCTACAAGGCCGACCTCGACCCGGCGGTGACGAAGACGATGCCGCGCGGCTGGAAGGACCTCGACTACGTCGTCGCCTCGCCGACCGTCCGGCGTGACGCGGCCGACCTGCCCAACGTCAAGGCCGCCATGGAGCATTCGGAACCGGTCGCCACCTTCGGCACCGGCGAGGACCGCATCGAGATCCGCCAGATCCAGACGTCCGCCGGAGGCGCGCGATGAGCCAGGAGTCCACCGTCCCCGGCGAGGTCGTCGAGACCACCGAGATCCCCGAACCGGGCGCCGTCACCATCGTCGTACCGACGTTCAACGAGTCGGCGAACGTACGGCAGTTGCTGCGCCAGATCACCGAGGCCGTCCCGGCCCGGCTGCCCTGCGAGGTCGTCTTCGTGGATGACTCCACCGACGACACGCCCGAGGCCATCGAGAAGGCGGCGCAGGACTGCCCGTTCCCGGTGACCGTGCTGCACCGCGAGGAGCCGGTGGGCGGGCTCGGCGGCGCGGTCGTCGAGGGACTGAAGGCGGCCACGTCCGACTGGATCGTCGTCATGGACGGCGACTGCCAGCACCCGCCGTCCCTCGTGCCCGACCTGGTCGCCACCGGTGAGCGGGCCAACGCCGGACTCGTCGTCGCCTCCCGGTACATCAAGGGCGGCAGCCGGGCCGGGCTCGCGGGCAGCTACCGCGTGGCCGTCTCGCGCGGGGCGACCTGGCTGACCAAGGCGCTCTTCCCGCGCCGGCTGCACGGCATCAGCGACCCGATGAGCGGCTTCTTCGCGATCCGCCGCAGCGCGGTCACCGCCGAAGTCCTCCAGCCGCTCGGCTACAAGATCCTCCTGGAACTCGCCGTCCGCAGCCGCCCCCGCACGGTCACCGAGGTGCCCTTCGTCTTCCAGGACCGGTTCGCCGGGGAGTCCAAGTCCACCGCGCAGGAGGGCCTGCGCTTCCTGCGCCACCTGGCCGGGCTGCGCTCCGCCTCGCCCGTCGCGCGGATGATCGGGTTCGGCCTGATCGGGCTGACCGGCTTCGTGCCGAACCTGCTGGGCCTGTGGGCGCTGACCGCCGCCGGCATGCACTACGTACCGGCGGAGATCCTCGCCAACCAACTGGGTGTCGCCTGGAACTTCGTGCTCATCGAGCACCTGCTGTTCCGCGAGCGGCGACGGCACCGGCGCTGGTGGGACCGGGCCGGGCGGTTCGCGCTGCTCGCCAACGCCGATCTGGTGCTGCGCATCCCGTTGATCGCCCTGTTCGTGCACCAGCTGCACCTGGGCGTGCTGTCGGCCACCGCGCTCGCGCTGGTGACGACGTTCGTCCTGCGCTTCGCCGGGACCGAAGCGCTGGTCTACCTGCCGCGCCGGGGACGTGAGAAGCCCGGGCGCGGGAGCACCGCACAGCAAGGAGAGCCGTGTGAACAGACGTCGTAGACGTACCGCATTCCTGGCCGTGGCGGGCCTCACCGCCGGCCTGCTCCTGACCGCACCCCAGTCCGCCTCCGCCGCCAACCTCATCAAGAACCCCGGCTTCGAGACCGCCGGCACCGGCGACATGCCGTACTGCTGGGAGAAGTCCGGCTGGGGCGACAACGACTTCACCTTCACCACCACGGCCGACGCGCACACCGGCTCCAAGGCCATGAAGGTCGAGCTGACCCGCCGCGTCGAGGGCGACCGCAAGGCGCTGATCACCGAGTCCGCAGCGTGCGCTCCGGTGGTGACGCCGGGCAAGCAGTACGACCTGGGTCTCTGGTACAAGACGACGACCCCGGACGCCGCGATCACCCTGTTCCGGCACGACACCACGTCCGGCTGGCAGTACTGGACCGACCTCAGGACTCTGGACATGGCGGGCAGCTGGACCGAGGCCACGGTCCGCACCCCCGAGGTCCCGGCCGGCACCGACCGCATCTCCTGGGGCGTCTCCGTCTACGGCACCGGCTCCGCCACCACCGACGACTACACGATGGACCAGGTGCCCGACCCGGTCCTGCCGCCCGAGTGCACCGGCACGGCGGAGCAGTGCGCGAACGGCAAGTGGGACGTGCTGCCCACGCAGAACCCGGTCCGCTCGATGCACTCCGTCGTCCTGCACAACGGCAAGGTGCTGCTGATCGCGGGCTCCGGAAACGACGAGTCGATGTTCGAGGCCGGCACCTTCACCTCGGCGGTGTACGACCCGGCGAACGGCTCCTACAAGGTCATCCCCACGCCCAAGGACATGTTCTGCGCCGGCCACGTCCAGCTCCAGGACGGCCGGGTGCTGGTCATGAGCGGCAACAAGGGCTACCCGACGGCGGACGGCCGCGTCGGCTACCAGGGTTACAAGGACTCGTACGTCTTCGACCCGCAGACCGAGACCTACTCCAAGACCAATGACATGAACGACGGCCACTGGTACCCGTCGGCGACGATCCTCGGCAACGGTGACGTCATCTCCTTCGGCGGCCTGAAGGAGGACTCCACCGGCTCGGTCACCGCCGAGCTGTTCTCCGAGGCCGAGCAGCAGTGGCAGCCGCTGTGGAAGGTCAACCAGACCTGGTCGTACTGGGGTCTGTACCCGTCGATGATCCTGATGCAGGACGGCCGCCTCTTCTACTCGGGCAGCCACGTCTTCGGCAACAACATCCCCGGCACCGGCTCCGCGATCTACGACTACGACGCCAACACCACCACCCAGGTGCCCGGCCTCCGCAACAAGGACGAGCGCGACCAGTCGGCCAGCGTGCTGCTGCCCCCGGCGCAGGACCAGAAGGTCCTCACCCTCGGCGGCGGCAACATCGACTCCAACCCGGAGGCGAACCGCCTGACCGACATCATCGACCTCAAGCAGCCCAACCCGTCGTACGTGGCCGGGCCGCCGATCCCGCAGGGCACGGTCGACCTCGGCAACGGCCCGGTCCCGCAGACCGGGAACCAGGGCAAGATGTACGTCTCCGCGGTGCTCCTGCCCGACGGCAAGGTGCTGGAGACGGGCGGCGCCCTGCACAACCGCGCCAACCCGGTCTACGAGACGTCGATCTTCGACCCCGCGTCGGAGACCTTCGACCCGGTGGCCGTCGACCCCGAGGCGCGCGGCTACCACTCCTCGGCGTTCCTGCTCCCCGACGGCCGCGTGATGACCACCGGCGACAACCCGGGCAACGGCACGTGGAACCACGACGTGTCGGTCTACAGCCCGCCCTACCTGTTCAAGGGCCCGCGCCCGCAGATCACTTCCGTCATCGACACCGAGTGGAACTACGGCGACACCCAGCGGATCACCGTCGACCGGCCCATCGCCAAGGCCGAGCTCATCCGTCCGGCCGCCGTCACGCACTCCTCCGACCCGAACCAGCGGTTCGTGGACCTGCCGCTGTCCGTCGACGGCGACAACGTCGACCTGAACGTCACGAGCAACCCCAACCTGGCCCCGCCCGGCTGGTACATGCTCTTCGCGGTGGACGCGAACGGGGTGCCGTCGGTGGCGAAGTGGGTGCACCTCCAGGGCCCGCAGGCCCTGAAGGCGACGGACGCCTCGGCCCACGTCCACGACTTCGCGGACGCACCCGAGGGCAAGGTCGTGAAGCCCGGCAAGAAGCGCACGTCCCAGAAGGTCAGCCCGACGATCTCCGGCTGCGACCGCCACTACGGCTCAGTCAACGTCTGCGTGCCGACGGACTTCCCGGCGGAGGTGAAGAAGACGACGGCCGCCCGCTGCACGTGGCTCAAGACGAACGAATACGGCCGCCTGAAGGTCAACGGCAAGGACGACCCGCTGAACCTGGACACCAACAGGGACGGGATCGCCTGCGGCAAGGGGGATCCGGCAAGGCGCTAGAAGCGCCCCGACGGGTGCGCCCCCAAGGGGCGCGGGGAACTGCGCGACCGGCCACGGCGGTCCCGCAGTTCCCCGCGGCGCTCAGGACTCAACGGCGCTCCGCGCGGAGCGCAAGCGCCCGCTCCACGATCGCCTCCAACTGCTCGTGATGCGCACCCTTCCAGTACGCCCGCCCACACGCACCGCACCGCGCGAACACGTCGTACGACCGGTGTGTGCCCTGCTGCAACTGGTCCGCCACCTCCTCCTTGGAGGCCTTGCGCAGCATCCCGTTGCAGGCGGTGCACCGCGTCCAGGGAAGCAACTCGGGCTCGAACCGGTCCAGTACGTCCCGCAGCTGCTCCTCCGGGCGGGTGCTGTACACGAACGCCCCCGCCCACAGCTCGCGCCGCCGCAGCAACCCCCGGTCGCGGCTCAGCATCACCCGCTGCTCCGCCGCGGAGCGCGCCGCCAGCGCCGGGTCGCCGATGTCGGTCGACTCGTAGGCCGTGTCCACGCCGAGCAGCCGCAGCCGGCGGGCCAGCGTGCCGAGATGCACGTCGAGGAGGAAGCGCAAGGGAGCGCCCGGAACCCGCTGGGGTCGCGCGACGGTCCGTACGGTCACCGACTCCCCGGCCGCCGGAACGTGTGAGACGGGCACCTCGCGGCCGTCCACGAGCAGCGCGCCGACCTCGGTCAGCGGCACGCCCAGCGACTCGATGACATGGCCGAGGCCGGCGGCGCCGTCGGTGGCGGCCCGCACCGTGCCGTCCCGGCGGGCCCGGGGGACGAACACGTGCAGCTCGGAGGCGAACTCGACGTGGATCTCGGGACCGTTCACCCGGTCAGGATGTCACGGGTGTCTCGGAAGCGGGTGCCCGTTTCGGCAGGTCCTTGAGGGTGTCGAGGGTGCGGTCCACCAGTTCCGGCAGGTCGTCCCGGAAGTCCCGCTCGACCCAGTAGATCATCGCCTCCAGCAGGGCGCCCATCAGCCCCATCGCGTAGACCCGCACTTCGAGCTCGCCCTCGTCGCGGCCGCTGCGTTCGGCCAGCGCCCGGCACACCAGGCGGCCGGTGAGGGACATGCTCTCCATCATCCGCGCGCGCAGCGCGGGAACCTCGACCATCAGCCGGATGCGCAGGATCACCTCGTCCTGCTCGAAGTCCGCGGTGTCGGCGAGGGCCATGGTCATTCCCTGGCGGATCGACCAGCGCAGCGATTCCAGGACCGGTTCGTCCTGAGGGCGTGCCCGTAGCAGGTCTTCGACCAAGGGGTCGTACTCGTCCGTCAGGACGATGTCCTCCTTCGTCGGGAAGTAGCGGAAGACGGTGCTCGGCGAGACCTCGGCGCGCTCCGCGATCTGCTCGACCGTGGTGGCCTCGTACCCCTGCTCCTTGATCAGAGCGTACGTGGCGTCCCTGATCGCGGTCCGCGTCTTGATCTTCTTGCGCTCCCGCAGGCTCAGCTGCCGCGCCGCCTCGGGAACAGGGGTCCGTGCCGTGGTCATACGGCTCATTGTCGGTCATCCGCCTCCAGCCGGGCCACGTCCGAAGTCCGAGGCCGCCTCGCCCTGTGGCTTCCCGGCCTTCCCGTCTTTTCCGGCTTCTTCGGCTTCTCCGGCTTCTCCGGCCTCTCCGGCTTCTCCGGCCTCTTCGGCTTCTCCGGCCTCTTCGGCTTCTCCGGCCTCTTCGGCCTCTCCGGCCCCTTTGGGCCCGCCGGGTCCCCCGGGTTGTCCGACCGGAGCGGCGCCCCGAGGGTCGGGCAGCAGCAGTGCCGTCAATGCGGCCGTCACCAGGGCCGCGATGCCGCAGACCACGAGGACCGTGGCCATGCCGTCCACATACGCGGCGTCGGCGGAGCGGGCGAGCGCCGGCAGTCCCAGTTGTCCGGCCACGGCATGGGCGCCGCTGAGTGAGTCGTGTGCCGCGTCCGCGGCCCACCGGGGCAGTCCGGCGGTGTCGAGCCGGTCGGCGTAGGCGCCCGCGACGAGGCTGCCGAGCAGCGCGATGCCGATGGCGCCGCCCACCTGACGCAGCGTCATCAGCAGTCCGGAGCCGCTGCCCGCCTCCTCGGCGGGGATGCCGCCGAGCGCCGCGTCCATCGCGGGCACCATCGCCAGGCCGAAGCCCAGGCCCGCGATCGTCAGCCACAGGGCGGTGAAGCCGTAGCCGGAGCCGGGCTCCGTGCGGGAGCCGAGCAGCGCGGCGAAGCACAGCACCACCAGGCCCGTGGTCACCACCGGGCGTGGTCCCATGCGCCGCACCAGCAGGGTGCTCAGCCGCGCGGAGACCATCAGCCCGCCCATCATCGGCAGCAGCCGCAGCCCGGTGCCGAAGGCGTCGCTGCCGCCGACCTCCTGCAGATACGTCGGCAGCATGAACAGCAGCCCGGAGAAGACGAACGTGCCGAGCGTCGCGGCCAGGCTGTTGAACAGGAACCCCCGGTGGCCGAGCAGTTTCAGGTCCAGCATGGGCCGCACCGCACGGCGCTCCCGTGCGACGAGGGTGGCGAGGAGCAGCGCGGAGACGGTGAACGAGCCGAGCACCGGGCCGCTGTCCCAGCCGCGCCCGGGCGCCTCGATGATGCCGAAGACCAGGGCACCGAGCCCCAGCGCGCTGGAAGCGGTGGACAGGGCGTCGACCCGGGGCGAGGACGGGTCGCGGGACTCGGGGAGCAGAAGCAGACAGGCGGCGATGCCGATCGCGGCCATGGGGATGTTGATCAGGAAGATCGAGCCCCACCAGTAGTGGTCCAGCAGCAGCCCGCCCACCAGCGGCCCGAGCGGCATCCCCGCGGCCATGGACGCGGTGACGGCGGCGACTGCCCTGCCGCGCTCCTCCTCGCCGAACATCGACGGCAGCACGGACAGGCCGAGCGGAATCACCAGCGCGGCGCCGAGACCCATCAGGGAGCGTGCCGTGATCACCAGCTCCGGGGTGTCGACCACTGTGCCGACCAGCGACCCGGCGAGGAACACCACCAGGCCCGTGACCAGCATCCGGCGCCGCCCGAACCGGTCACCGAGCAGCCCGGCGGGCAGCATGAGCGCCGCGAACACGACGACGTAGGAGTCGACGATCCACTGCAGCTCGCCGGTGGTCGCGTCCAGCTGCGCGGCCATGGTCGGCAGCGCCACGTTGAGGATCGTCAGATCGAAACCGAGCGCGAACATGCTCGCGACGAGGGCGCCGAGCGCCCACCAGCGGCGGGGATGCCCCCGCCCCGAGCCGCGCGGAGTGACAGTAGCCATGAAATGAGAGTTACTCTCATAAGACTCCCACTGTCAACGTGTGGGGGCATGAGAAAGGGCCACGGCTCGGAAAGCCGTGGCCCTGTGCTACGAGGCAGCCGCTACCCGTGCTGGTACGCCACCAGCGAGATCCCCACGTAGTGCGCGATGAAGGCCGCCAGGGTGAGGGAGTGGAACACCTCGTGGAAGCCGAACCAGCGCGGTGACGGGTTCGGCTTCTTGATGCCGTAGACGACGCCGCCCGCGCTGTAGAGCAGGCCGCCGACGATGACCAGGACGAGGACGGCGATGCCGCCGGTCCGCATGAAGTCCGGCAGGTAGAAGACGGCCGCCCAGCCCATGGCGATGTAGCAGGGCGTGTAGAGCCAGCGCGGGGCGCCGACCCAGAAGACCCGGAAGAGGATGCCGGCCACGGCTGCGGCCCAGATGCCCCACAGCAGCCACTGCCCCTTGGTGCCGGGCAGCAGCAGCATGGTCAGCGGCGTGTACGTGCCCGCGATGATCAGGAAGATGTTGGCGTGGTCCAGCCGGCGCAGCACGCCGTCCATGCGCGGGCTCCAGTCGCCCCGGTGGTACAGCGCACTCACACCGAACAGCAGGCAGGCCGTCAGCGCGAAGATCCCGCAGGCGATACGCCCTCTGGAGGAGTCGGCGAGCGCGGTCAGCACCAGGCCCGCGACCAGAACGGCCGGGAACATGCCCAGGTGCAACCAGCCGCGCAGCTTCGGCTTGACCGGATGCGGCAGGGAGAGCGCCTTCGGACCGTGGCCGTCGGCCGCCGAGTCCGTGGGCGCGTCGGGGACGAACGCAGTCATGGCCGAATGGTAGCTACGGAACCGTAAGTGGCGTGTCGGTGCCGCCGATTGACCGGTGAAGAGTGGCCATCCTCTCACCGCGGCCCGGTGATGGTCACGCAAACGGACTGCCAGGTGAACGCAACGTGCACGCAAAGCGGCGCGCGGAAACCGTGGCGAGCCTCACGTTGCTCACCTGTGCGCTCCTCTGGACAGATGGGCGCGTACGTCGGATGATCAAATGAGTGCGGTCGGCACCGGATGAGCGCCAAGATCCACCGAAGCGTCCGGGTCGCAGCCCCCACGGGGCCTCCACATCACAAAAAATCCCTCATTTAGGAGCAATCGTGGCGCGCGATATCGCGGCTCCCACCGTCCCCACCACCCATCAGGGACTGATCTCGTGGGTCAACGAGATCGCTGAACTGACGCAGCCGGACAACGTGGTCTGGTGTGACGGATCCGAGGCCGAGTACGAGCGACTGTGCGAGGAGCTCGTCGAGAAGGGCACCTTCCGCAAACTCGACCCGATCAAGCGCCCCCACTCCTACTACGCCGCCTCCGACCCCACCGACGTCGCGCGCGTCGAGGACCGGACGTTCATCTGCTCCGAGAAGGAGGCGGACGCGGGCCCGACCAACCACTGGAAGGCCCCCGCCGAGATGCGGGAGATCTTCCAGGGCTCCGAAGGCCAGGGCGGTCTGTTCCGCGGCTCGATGCGTGGCCGGACCATGTACGTCGTGCCCTTCTGCATGGGCCCGCTCGGCTCGCCGCTGTCCGCGCTCGGTGTCGAGATCACCGACTCGGCGTACGTCGCCGTCTCGATGCGCACGATGACGCGCATGGGCCAGGCGGTCCTGGACGAGCTCGGCTCCGACGGCTTCTTCGTCAAGGCCGTGCACACCCTGGGCGCCCCGCTGGAGCCCGGCCAGGCGGACGTTCCCTGGCCCTGCAACCAGACCAAGTACATCTCGCACTTCCCCGAGGACCGCGAGATCTGGTCCTACGGCTCGGGCTACGGCGGCAACGCCCTGCTCGGCAAGAAGTGCTACGCCCTGCGCATCGCCTCCGTCATGGCCCGTGACGAGGGCTGGCTCGCCGAGCACATGCTCGTCCTCAAGCTGACCCCGCCGCGCGGCGAGTCCAAGTACGTCGCCGCGGCCTTCCCGAGCGCCTGCGGCAAGACCAACCTCGCCATGCTGGAGCCGACCATCCCCGGCTGGACGGTCGAGACCATCGGCGACGACATCGCCTGGATGCGCTTCGGCGAGGACGGCCGGCTCTACGCCATCAACCCCGAGGCCGGCTTCTTCGGTGTCGCCCCCGGCACCGGCGAGCACACCAACGCCAACGCGATGAAGACCCTGTGGGGCAACTCCGTCTTCACCAACGTCGCCCTCACGGACGACAACGACATCTGGTGGGAGGGCATGACGGAGGAGACCCCGGCCCACCTGACGGACTGGAAGGGCAACGACTGGACGCCCGAGTCCGGCGTCCCGGCCGCGCACCCCAACGCCCGCTTCACCGTCCCGGCCTCGCAGTGCCCGATCATCGCGCCGGAGTGGGAGGACCCCAAGGGCGTGCCGATCTCGGCGATCCTCTTCGGCGGCCGCCGCGCCACCGCCGTGCCGCTGGTGACGGAGTCCTTCGACTGGAACCACGGCGTCTTCCTCGGCGCCAACGTGGCTTCCGAGAAGACCGCCGCCGCCGAGGGCAAGGTCGGCGAGCTGCGCCGGGACCCCTTCGCGATGCTGCCGTTCTGCGGCTACAACATGGGCGACTACATGGCTCACTGGGTCGACGTGGCCAAGGACAAGGACCAGTCCAAGCTGCCGAAGATCTACTACGTCAACTGGTTCCGCAAGGACGGCGAGGGCAAGTTCGTCTGGCCCGGCTTCGGCGAGAACTCCCGGGTCCTGAAGTGGATCGTGGAGCGCCTGGAGGGCAAGGCGGAGGGCGTCGAGACCCCGATCGGCGTCCTGCCGACGAAGGACGCCCTCGACACGGACGGCCTTGAACTCGCCGAGTCCGACCTCGACTTCCTGCTCACGGTCGACAAGGAGGTCTGGCGCGAGGAGGCCGCCCTGGTCCCCGAGCACCTCAACACCTTCGGCGACCACACGCCGAAGGAACTGTGGGACCAGTACCGCGCGCTGGTGCAGCGCCTGGGCTGACCCCAACCCCCGAACTCCGCGGCCGGCTGGAACCGACAGTGCCCTGACCAGCAACATCGTCACGGCCGGCCGCGGTGACAACACCATCGGCAGGGGTTCGCACAACGGCGTGCGGACCCCTGCCTTTCGCATGTCTCCGTCGCGCCCCCTTGCTCACAGGCGGGCGTCGCACCAGCTCCGGCGCCGCCTCACGGCGGGTGCGCGGCCAACGAGGTGACGGCGCGACACATTCCTTATGTGTTCATGCAGTTGGGACGCCTGAGTGCGCGAAAGGTTGTGCACACCTTCGGCCTCACCTTGGGTACGGGTCGATCACAACTGGTCGCCCGCCGGGTCCGGTCTGGGTGTGATTGGTGGGATCAATCCAAGATCTTCTGATGCCTCGGTTGTGACATGGTCAAGTGAGCGACTCCGCTGGGGCGTTGATCCGACGCGCGCCCTTCGCTCCAGGTGCCCGGTCCGAACAGCGGGACCTCACCCGCCCAGTGCCGCTCAACCCACCAAGTGCCGCCCGATCCAGGCGCGGCCCCGCATCCACAGCCGAGAGGGCGCTTCATGGCCGACGAGATGGTGCGTCAAGCCCAGGTCTTCATCAACCGCGTGTACGGCAGCCGCATCGGCATGACCGTCGAGGAGAACGGACAGACCGGCTGGCCCACCATGTACGCCCTGACCCGCGCGCTCCAGTACGAACTCGGCATCACCAACCTGTCGAACAGCTTCGGGCCGGCCACCCTGGCGGCCATCGCGGAGAAGTACGGCAAGATCGACGCCAACAACGTGCCGCACGCGGACTTCTGCCGGATCCTCCAGTCCGCCCTGTACTGCAAGGGTTACGACGGCAGCGCCATCGACGGCACTTACAGCGCCCGCGTCCAGCAGTCCGTCACCCAGCTCATCGCCGACATGGGGCTGAGCGCGGTCTACCCGGGCAGCGCGCTGTGGCCGAAGGTCATCAAGGGCCTGTTCAACATGGACGCGTACGTCACCGTCAGCGGCGGCTCCAACTCGGTTCGCTCGGTGCAGCAGTGGCTCAACGGTCAGTACGTCCTGCGCAAGGACTACTACGTCATCCCCTGCGACGGCCACCACTCGCGCGACGTCGCCAAGTCGATGCTCTTCGCCGTCCAGTACGAGATGGGGATGGCGGACGGGGTCGCCAACGGTGTCTTCGGCCCCGGCACCCAGTCCGGGCTCAAGTCGCACACCCTGTCGGTCGGCAGCTCCGGCAACTGGGCACGGCTCTTCACCGGCGCGATGATTCTCAACCAGCGCACGGTCGCCTTCGGTAACTTCACCAGCGCGGTCTCCACCGCCGTCCAGAGCTTCCAGTCCTTCGCGAAGCTCCCGGTCACCGGTAAGGGCGACTTCTCCACCTGGGCCTCACTCCTCGTCTCCTACGGTGACCAGAGCCGTAGCGGCGAGGCCTGCGACGGCGTCACCAAGATCACGGACGCGCGCGCGGCCACCCTCAAGGCGGCCGGCGTGAAGTACATAGGCCGCTACCTCACCAACCCCAGCGCCACCTCGCTCCCCGAGAAGGCCATCCAGCCCGGCGAGCTGGCCACCATCGCCTCGAACGGCCTACGCTGCTTCCCGATCTACCAGACGTACGGCAGGGACGCCGCCGGCTTCAACTACGGCGCCGGGCGGGCCGCGGGCCAGGCCGCCGCCAACGCCGCCCTCGACCACGGCTTCAAGCCCGGCACCCGGATCTTCTTCGCCGTTGACTTCGACGCGCTTGACCACGAGGTGACGTCGAACGTCCTGCCGCACTTCAAGGGCATCGTGGACGCGCTGGCCGCCGACGGCGCGGAGTTCGCGGTCGGTGTGTACGGGCCGCGCAACGTCTGTACCCGGGTCGGCGAGGCCGGGCACTCCACCGCCTCCTTCGTCTCCGACATGTCCTCCGGCTTCTCCGGGAACTTCGGCTACCCGCTGCCCGCCGACTGGGCGTACGACCAGATCGTCACCCGCACCGTCGGCTCCGGCGCCGGCTCCATCGAGATCGATGTCAACATCGCCTCCGGCCGCGACACCGGCCAGGCCTCCTTCAACGCGCCCCGGCCGCCGCGCCCCGACGTCGGCTTCGACGGCTCCTTCCTCAACGCGCTGCACGCGGACCTCAGCCGGTACATGCGCAGCATCGGCTACGAGGACGACGGCGGTACCGGCGCCAACGCGCGTCTCTTCACGCACACCCAGTGCTTCGAGACGATCATGTCGCACGACGCACAGACCACCCAGCTGTCCCGTGCGTACAACATGCGCAAGGCGATGATCCAGACCTCCGCCTACTGGGAGATGCGGCACTACGACCTCATCGACCAGGGCGTGGACCACGCGGTCGCCCAGTACCACCTCAACGGCGTCGGCATCAAGAAGGACTCCTCGACCGGCATCGGGCAGATCAGCGGCGCGAACGGCATCCGCGCCTGGAACCACTGCATCGACAACGGCTTCGTCACCGGCACCCGCCTCGATCCGACCAAGGATGCCGACATCTGGACGATGTGGCAGAAGGTCAACAAGGACAACGCCTTCACCATGCGGACCGTGCCGCTGATCCACCTCTGGGGAGTCGCGGGCAAGCCCGGCGGCCAGAACCCTCCGGCCGGCGAGACCAAGCTGCGCGCCATGAGCCTGAACTACACCGAGGGCGAGATCTTCGAGATCATCCGCCGCTACCAGGGCTGGGGCGACGAGGCCGAGGCTCATGCCGCCAAGCGCATGGGGCTGTACCACATCTTCGAGAAGTACAACAACCTTGTCCGGCAGCTCGCCGGCGGGTGAGGTGGACGCCATGACCACCTCGTATCCCGCCGCCCTGCCCCTGCTGCTCTGCATCGTCGTCGCCGCCGTGACCGCCTTCGCTCTCGTCGGGTACGGCTTCCCGGCTATCGGCAGGGGCGGTCCGGGGGCGGTGGCACGCGGCGGCGCCGCGCTCGCCGGAGCCCTCGCCGCGGTCGCCTGGATCTGGGGTCTGGTGTCGCTCTTCCTCGACGAGAGCGGCACCGCCCAGGCCTGCCAGGACGCGAACCTCGCGCTGTACGGGCAGGTGAGCGGCTACAGCGTGTCCTACCTGCCGCCCGCCCTCGACTGCCGCATGTCGTCAGGTGGTTCGTACGCGGCGGCCGTCCCCGGCTTCATCGCGCCCGTGATGACGGTCAGTGCGGTGATCGCGGTGACGCTCGCTCTGATCGCCTTCGCCGAACACCGCCGCACCACCACACCCGAGCACCCCGAGAAGAGGACCACGTGAGCGACGCTCCCGCCCCGCTGTCCCGCAGAGGCTTCCTGCTGCGTGCCGCCGCCGTCACCGCCGCCGCGGCGGCGGTCCCGTACTCGCAGGCACTGGTCACCCCCGCGTACGCCGCCGAGCCGCGGGACTACACCTTCCCCAAGGCCGTCCGCGAGGGCGTCGCCCGGGCCGAGGCCCGTAACAAGAGACTCCTCGCCGGGGCCGACTCGGCCAACGGCTGGGACATGGAGACCGCCGCCGACCGGGGCGGATCCATCGCCACCCGGCCCGTGCCCGGTACCCCCGTGACGGACCTGCAGGTCCGGCTCGGCGCTCCCGAGACCGTCCTGGTCCACGTCGTCCGCCGCTTCCACTACGAGATCGCCGAGCTCCAGCCCGGCGAGGCCGTCGGCTGGACCGCTCCGAAGGGGCTGCGCGGGCCCGTCCGCAACCTGGCCTCCGGCACCGCCGTCCGGATCCGGCCCGGCCACTACCCGCCCGGCACCAAGGGCGGCTACTTCCCCCTGGAGCTCGCGGTGCTGCGCGACATCCTCGCCGAACTCGACGGTGTGGTCCGCTGGGGCGGCGACGACCGCGCCGTCGACGAGGCCCTCTTCTACCTCGCGGTCGGCCCCGACGACAAGCGCCTGACCGCCGTCGCCGAACGCCTCCGCGCCGGCGGCGACCGGGCTCCGGGCGAGGGCGCCGGCACTGTCGTGGACGTCCACGAGAAGGGCCGCCGCTCGGCCGCCGAGGCCCTCGCCCGCCGCCAGCGGAAGGCGGCCTGACGCCGCTTCGCGCCTGGCCCGGGCTTTTCCATTTCACAGTGGACCACCAAGGAGAAGGCAATGAAGAGAAAACTCACTCTCGTGGCAGCGGCGACCGTGGTGATGGGGGCGTTCGTGACTCCTTCCGCCCATGCCAACACCGGTTTCGAGAACCAGATGAGCCCCGAAGCCTGTCAGAAGTCCCAGGCGGCGTCCGATTTCAAGTACGCGATCTACTACAACTCGAATTACGGCGGCGCTTACCGCAACATTGGTTACAGCGTCTGGGACTTCGCCGACGAGCGCATCGGCGGGGCGCCGCAGGGCGGCACCCAGCCGCTGAAGTTCTGCCACGGCGGAAACGGCAACCTGCAGGGCATCAAGAACAACGCCGCGTCGGTGAAGAACAAGCACTCGACCTATTACGCCGTGACGTATTACAACAGCGGTTACAAGGGCTCCGCGGACTGGTCCAGCCCGCGCTCCCAGACCAACCTCTCGGTGACGAAGAACGAGAACGCCTCGTTCGCCTGGCAGACCCTCTGATCCGTATCGGCACACGGGGCGGCCCGCTGCCGGCAGCGGGCCGCCGTCGCCGCACTTTCTCCTCTTCCCCCCAGTAGTCCCTCCAGCGGTAGGTACTCCCATGCGTATGAAGGCCAGGCGGGCAGGCGTCGGTTCGCTGTTGATCGCGGCGACTGTGGTGTCCGTCACCGGTTGTTCGGGCGACGCGACCACGGCGAAGCCGTCGGTGGCGACACCGAAGCCCACGGTTCCGTTCGACGCGGCCGATCCCGCGACATGGGTGCTCCCGATCGAGGGCTATCTGCCGTCGGAGACCGAGCGGAAGCAGATCTCGCAGGCACGGAAGATACTCGTCGGCACCTGCATGAAGGGCTTCGGCTTCTCCTGGGAGCCGGCCGCCGACCTGCCACGTCTGGGCGGCAAGACCCTGGTCGACTGGCGTTACGGCATTCACGACATGGCGCTCGCCGAGGAGCGGGGGTACAAGCCGGCGGCCGAGGAACAGGAGGCGTACGACCGGGCCGTCGAGAAGGGCGCCCTGGACGGTGCGTCGGGTACCGGCCCGGACACGCGGGCCTTGGAGGGCGGCGTCAAGGAGGTCGGGGGCAAGCCCGTACCCGAGGGCGGCTGCCTCGGCGAGGCCGACCGGAAGATCTCCGCCGGTGGCGCGAACACCACGATCGCCCAGACGATCAGCAATGAGACCTTCGCCCGGTCCCAGCAGGTCCCCGAGGTCGTCGAAGCGTTCGAGGCCTGGTCCGCCTGCATGAAGAAGAGCGGGTTCGACTACGCGCGGCCGCTCGACGCCAGCGACGACCCGCGGTTCGGTTCGCAGGGCGTCACGCCGCTGGAGATCAGCACCGCGACCGCTGACATCTCCTGCCGGGACAAGACCAAGGTCGCCAAGGTCTGGTTCGACGCCGAGGTGGCGATGCAGAAGGAAGAGATCGAGTCGGGAGCCGAGCGGCTGAACGGGGAGAGGAAATCCCTGAATTCGGCCGTGAAGAAGGCCGCCCGAGTCATAGCGGGCTCCTGATGCGTTCTCGTGGCCTGGCCCAGCGCCGAAAGGCTCTCGGTCTCCTGGTGCTGGCATGTCTCGTGTGTACTGGGGCGGGCGCGGGCGCCACCCTTCTCATCAAGTCCCCGGCGCAGGTCGCCGCGGACACGGCCCCTCCGCCACCGGACATCCTCACGGCGGAGGTGGAGAACCGGGTGATCTCCCAGGCCCTGATCACCCGCGGGAAGGTAACCGCCTCCCAGCGCACGGACATCTCCTCCGGACCCCGGGCAGGCGAGGACGCCGGACGGTCGGTGGTCACCAAGGTCACGTCCGCTCCCGGCCGGAAGCTCACTGCCGGGCAGGTGCTTCTCGAAGTCTCGGGCCGTCCGCTGTTCGTCCTCAAGGGCGCCGTCCCCGCCTACCGTGACCTCGTGCCCGGCAAGCGCGGCGAGGACGTCGCCCAGCTCCAGTCGGCGCTCCACGGCTCCGGCCACCCCACGGGCAACGACCTCTCAGGAGTCTTCGGCCCGGGCACCGCGCGGGCTCTGACGTCCTTCTACCGTTCCATCGGTTATGAAGTTCCGGTCACCGAGGCTCCCGGGAGCGTGAGCCCGGCCGAGGCTCCACAGCCCGGCGCATCGGCCTCCCCGGAGGCGAAGCCCGAGGAGGCCCCGCCGCGCGCCCTTCCCACCTTCCCGATGTCGGAAGTGGTCTTCGTCCGTTCCTTCCCCGCGTTCGTCGAGGAAGTGCGCACCGAAGTGGGGGACGAGGCCGGGGAGAATCTGCTGTCCCTGTCCTCCGGCGAACTCACCGTCGAGGGTTCCGTGACACCGCAGGAGAAGGGGATGATTCGCGTGGGGCAGAAGGTGCGGATCTACTCCGACACCGCGGGCCGCGAGTACAGCGGAGAAGTGAAGTCCGTCGCCTTGGAACGTGCCACCGCGGAAGACGACGGCGGCGAGGAGTCGGGCGAGCAGAGGTACACGGTCGAGGTGACACCCTCCCGGCCCTTGCCCAGGAAACTGAACAGCGAGAACGTGCAGTTGACCGTGGTGGCGGCCTCGTCGAGGGGGAAGGTGCTCGCCGTGCCCTCGTCGGCCGTCTCGACCGGTGCCGACGGTCTGACCAGCGTCACCGAGAGGACAGGGCGCAAGGAGCGCCGGATCCCCGTCACCGTTGGTGTGTCGGGGGACGGGTACGTGGAGATCATTCCGCGCAAGGGCGCACGCCTGGAGGCCGGTGCCCGGGTCGTCGTGGGCGTGCAGACGAGAGCGACTGCGGGCCGCCCGTGACCACCACTACCGAGGACAGCGCCGTCATCGAGTTCCGTGGCGTCGGACTCCGATACCCCGGTCCTCCTGCCGTCGACGCCCTACGCCCCTGCGATCTGCGCATCGCGGACGGGGAGTTCGTCACCGTGGTGGGGCCGTCGGGCTCGGGCAAGTCCACCCTGCTGAACATCGCGGGGCTCCTGGACGTGCCCACGCAGGGCCAGTACCTGCTGAACGGGATCGACACGGCCGCCCTGAGCGCCTCTCGTCTGGCCGCGCTGCGCGGCGAACGGATCGGGTTCGTCTTCCAGGCCTTCCACCTCCTGCCCCATCGCAGTGCGCTGGAGAACGTCGAACTGGCCCTGGTCTACCGGGCTGTTCCCCGGCGGGAGCGCCGTGCGCGCGCTACCGCGGTCCTGGAGCGCGTGGGCCTGGCGCACCGTGCCACCGCCCTCCCCACCCAGATGTCGGGCGGCGAGCGTCAGCGCGTCGCGGTCGCACGCGCCCTGGTGGGGGAGCCCTCCCTCCTGCTGTGCGACGAGCCGACGGGGAATCTGGACTCCGCCACGTCCGCATCCCTGCTCGACCTGCTGGACGCCCTGCACCGCGACGGCATGACCATCGTCGTGATCACCCATGACCGTCAGGTCGCGGAGCACGGACAACGCACCGTCACGATCCGCGACGGCGTTCTCCACGACTCCGGCCACCGGTCGGGGGCGGTATGACGACGCACCGCCGCAGCGCCCCGAAACGGTCCCGGCTGGCCGTACGCGATCTGCTGTCCGAAGCCGTGGCCGGCATGCTGCAGCGACCGGCCCGGTCCGTTCTCACTGCCCTCGGAACCGTTCTCGGTGTCGGCGCCTTCATCGCGGTCCTGGGTCTCACCGGGACAGCCACCTCGCAGATCGACCATCGGTTCAACGCGCTGACGGCCACCGAGGTCAGCGTCACGGACATCGGTTCCGGTGGCACCGCAGCCCGGGACCTGTCGTTCCCGCGGGACGCCGACGCCCGCGTCACCCGGCTGAACGGCGCGCTCGCCGCAGGTGTCTCCTGGGCTGTCCGGCTCGGGCCACAGGAAGCGGTGCGGGCCGCCCCCGTCGGCTCGGCCAACAGCGTCGACGCCCAGACGCAGGTGATCGCCGCCTCTCCCGGGATCTGGCAGGCGTCAGGGGCCCAGTTCGCCGAGGGCAGGGCCTTCGACGGCTTTCACGACACGCACCACCAGCCGGTCGCCGTGATCGGACAGGCCACCGCGGCACGTCTCGGCATCACCACGCTGCGAACACAGCCGGCCGTCTTCATCGGCAGCACCGCCTTCACCGTGATCGGCATTCTGAAGGACGTCGAGCGCAAGCCGGAGCTTCTGATGTCCATCACGGTGCCGCGTTCGGTGGCCGAGCGGACATGGAGAGCCCCCACGGACGAGGGGGCGCAGATGCTGATCTCGACTCAGCTCGGTGCCGCCGGCCAGATCGCGGACGAGGCGGCCGTAGCCCTGCGCCCGGACCACCCCGAGTACTTCAAGGTGACCGCGCCTCCCGACCCGCGGTCCCTGCGCACCGCGGTCAGCGACGACCTGAGCCAGCTGTTCCTTCTCCTCGCAGGGGTGTGCCTCATCATCGGGGCCGTCGGCATCGCGAACACCACTTTGGTGGCCGTGCTGGAACGGACCGGGGAGATCGGCCTGCGACGCGCTCTGGGCGCGCGCGGCGTGCACATCACCCTGCAGTTCCTCACCGAGACCGCGACGCTCGGCCTCCTCGGAGGTCTCGTCGGTACCTCGATCGGCGTCGTCGTCGTGGTCGCCGTCGCCGCGGCGCGGCAGTGGACGCCGGTGATCGACCCCGTCACCTTGGCCGCCGCCCCGATCCTCGGCCTGGTCGCCGGCCTGCTGGCCGGTCTCTACCCGGCGTGGAGAGCGTCCCGCATCCCACCCGTCGAGGCGCTGCGCCGCTGAGCTGAACCGGTGGCCGCCCGGGGCGTCGAGGGGGACACCCGGCTCACGCCGACGCGGAAAGGTGGCGCCCGGTCCGCGCGTCGCTGCGGGTGCGCGCGGACCGGGGCCGTCAGGGGGAGCCCCGGAGGGCTCAGCGGGACGCGAGTGCGCGCGACTCCAGCGCCGCGGTGTGGGCGTCCATCCGCTCGGCGGCGAGGATCGCGGCCGCCGTGTCGGCGCGGGAGGCGGCGACGACCAGCGCGCGGCCCGCCAGGGCGTGCGCCCGCCGGTGCAGGGCCTCGGTGCTCCGCTCACGCCGACCGCTCATCGGCGCGCGAACCGGGGTGCGCCCGCCGCGCAGCCGGCCCACCTGCTCCGCAAGCCGCTCCGCCGCCGTGTCCAGGTCGGCCGAGGCCTGCGCCGCACGCAGCTCGTCCGTGACGGCGAGCAGGGCGGCGAGATGGCCCGCGAGCTGGATGTCCAGCTCTTCCTCACGGGAACGGTGGGGGAAGTCCGGGTTGGGGCCGTCCACCGTGCTGTGGACCGACTTGGCGCGGATCGGTTCGTACATGGGAAGGCCTCCTGAGTGCAGGAAACCATCCTAGCTTAGATTTCGTCTAAAGTTGAGTTGTTCACAAAACCGGACTGCCCGCGCACATAGTGTGAACGGGCAGTCCGGTGAGGTGCGGTCGCGGGGGTCAGGCCTGGCTGTAGCCGTCCAGGAAGTGGCCGATCCGCCCTATGGCGTCGGTCAGGTCCCCGACCGTCGGCAGGGTCACGACCCGGAAGTGGTCCGGCTCCGGCCAGTTGAAGCCCGTGCCCTGGACGACCATGATCTTCTCGCGCCGGAGCAGGTCCAGGACCATGCGGCGGTCGTCCTTGATCTTGAAGACCTTGGGGTCGAGGCGCGGGAAGAGGTAGAGCGCCCCCTTGGGCTTCACGCAGCTCACCCCGGGGATCTGGGTCAGCAGCTCGTACGCCGTGTCCCGCTGCTCGCGCAGCCGCCCGCCCGGCAGTACCAGGTCGTTGATCGTCTGGCGCCCGCTGAGCGCGGCGACGACCCCGTGCTGCCCGGGCATGTTCGCGCACAGGCGCATGTTCGCCAGGATCGTCAGGCCCTCGATGTAGGAGTCGGCGTGGGCGCGAGGCCCGGAGATCGACATCCAGCCGACCCGGTAGCCGGCCACCCGGTAGGCCTTCGACATGCCGTTGAAGGTGAGGGTGAGCAGGTCCGGGGCGACGGAGGCGGTCGGGGTGTGCGTGGCGCCGTCGTAGAGGATCTTGTCGTAGATCTCGTCGGAGCAGACGAGCAGGTTGTGCCGGCGGGCGATGTCGGTCAGGCCCTTGATCATCGCCTCGTCGTAGACGGCCCCCGTCGGGTTGTTGGGGTTGATGATCACCAGTGCCTTGGTGCGGTCGGTGACCTTGCGCTCGATGTCGGCGAGGTCCGGCATCCAGTCGGCCTGCTCGTCGCAGCGGTAGTGCACGGCGGTGCCGCCGGACAGGGAGACGGCGGCGGTCCACAGCGGGTAGTCGGGCGCGGGTACGAGGACCTCGTCGCCGTCGTCC
Organism: Streptomyces qaidamensis; assembly: GCF_001611795.1. Classification (NCBI taxonomy): domain Bacteria; kingdom Bacillati; phylum Actinomycetota; class Actinomycetes; order Kitasatosporales; family Streptomycetaceae; genus Streptomyces; species Streptomyces qaidamensis. Next base: position 5,766,089 of record NZ_CP015098.1, read on the forward strand.
AGCAGGCCCTGCATCGCCATCACGATCAGCTCGGAGACGCCGTTGCCGATGAAGACGTGCTCGACGTCCGTCTCGATGCCGAGGGTCTGGTTGTGCATGACGACCGCCCGGCGCGCGGCCAGCAGGCCCTTGGCGTCGCCGTAACCGTGCGCCGACGACACGTTCCGGAGGATGTCCTCCAGGATCTCCGGCGGGCACTCGAAGCCGAACGCGGCCGGGTTTCCGGTGTTCAGCTTGAGGATCCGATGCCCGGCAGCCTCCAGTCTCATCGCCTCCTCGAGCACCGGGCCCCGGATCTCGTAACAGACGTTGGCGAGCTTGGTCGACTGGATCACCTGCATGTGTGGGAGCTTACGGCCCGGTAATGGCTCCCGGGTCGTGTTTTCCGCCACGTGAGACGCGGCTATATGGGGCTATGTCGCCGCACGCTGTCCCACCAGCACCTTCGGTCCCTAGAATGCGCCGCCATGTCCAAGCCATTCGATTACGCCGACGGAGCGACGGGCGGCGAGCCGCAGGGACCGCCGAACGTGTACCTGCCGCAGGCGGCGCCCCCTCCGGCGTACGACGCCTTCGCGGACCCGGCGGCGGCACACGGCTGGCAGGACGTCTACGACCGGACGGACCCGGCGATCACGCCGACGGCCCCGCATCCGGCCGACGGCGCGCAGGCCACGGGCGACGCGGGCCGCACCGGCGCCCAGCGGTACGCCGACGGCGGTGCGGGGGGCTCCCACGGGGGGCACCTCTACCCCGGCGGTGGTGCGGAGGGTTCCCACGGCGGCCACGTGTTTCCCGGCGGTGGTGCGGAGGGTTCCCACGGCGGCCACGTGTTTCCCGGCGGTGGTGCGGAGGGTTCCCGTGCCGGGCACGTGTATCCGGGCGGTGGTGCGGAGGGTTCCCGTGCCGGGCACGTGTATCCGGGCGGTGGTGCGGAGGGTTCCCGTGCCGGGCACGTGTATCCGGGCGGTGGTGCGGAGGGCTCTCCCGCCGGTCCCGCGTACCCCGGCGATGCCGCCGGCGGCTCCCGTACCGGCCATGAGTACCCCGGCGATGCCCACGACTCCGGCGGTGGGCCCGACTACCCTGCCCCTGCCCCTGCCCCTGCCCCCGCCCCCTCGCACCCCGGCGGCGCGGACGGCGTCGGTGAGACGCGGGAGCTGCCCGTGGTGCCGGCGCCGGGAGGCCGGGCCGGTGCCGGGCGTCGCACCCGGCGCAAGCCCCCCGCCCGGCGGTCGCGCCGTGTGGCGGTCGCCGCCGGGGCCGTGGGTGCCGTGTCGGTGGCCCTCATCGTCGCCGGGCTCTCCTTCTCCGGTGCGCCTTCCGGCGGGACGCGGGGCGGCGAGGGTGGCTCCACGGACCCGGCGGCCGGGGTGGGGGAGTCGCCGGCGGCGTCACCCACGACCACCGGTCCGGCGGCGAACCCCGACGCCCCGCGCGCCGGCCGCCCGGGGCGGTCTGACGGGCCGTCCGGTGCCGCGTCCGCGAGCCCGTCGCCCGGGGCGAGCCGGACCCCGTCCGCGTCCGACTCGGACGGCGCGCCACCCCCGGCCGCCGCCACGACCACCGCTCCGGTGGAATCCGACCCCAGCCCCACCCCCACGGCTTCGGCCCCCGGCAGGCCCGACGGCAAACCCGGACACGGCCGCGGCGGCACCAAGGGACCCAAGTGACCGTGCTGTAAGGGCGGTTGAGTAGGGTCGGGCAGGACGCCGGGATTCCGGTCGTGGAACAGGTTCTTGTGCCCGCCCCCTCGCGACGATCACAATGCACATGACAACAGTGCAGGCGGCCGGAGGATTTCCGGTCGCCTCCGTCGCAAGAGGGGACCCCCCATGAGAAAACCTCTCGCCGCCGCGTTCTGCGCCCTGGCGATAGCCGGGGCCGGCGCGGCCCCCGCGGCCGCTGCCGATGCCGCCCCCACGGGCGTCGGCAAGACCGCGGACACGGGCTCGGCCACGTCCGCCGTCTCCGGCGTGGTCACGTCCGTGGAGCAGACGCTGTCCGGGCTCCGCGGCCCTCAGGCCAAAGCCGTGAACTTCGCCGGCACCGTCGCGCTCAGCAACTGCTCCGGCTCTGTCGTCCGCATGCCGGACTCGGAGGACAACGACCCGGCGCTCGTGATGACCAACGGCCACTGTCTGGAGTCCGGGTTCCCCGGCCCCGGGCAGGTCCTCGTCGACAAGGCCTCCAGCCGTACCTTCAGTCTGCTCAACGCCTCCGGCTCGCGCGTCGCCACCCTGCGCGCCGCCAAGCTCGCCTACGGCACGATGACCGACACGGACGTCGCGCTGTACCAGCTCACTACCACGTACGCGCAGATCAAGAGCTCGTACAACATCAACGCGCTGACGCTGAGCGACAGTCACCCGGTCGCCGGCACCGCCATCGGTATCCCCTCCGGCTACTGGAAGCGGATCTACAGCTGCTCCATCGACGGGTTCGTGCCCACCCTGAAGGAGGGCGACTGGACCTGGAAGGACTCGGTCCGCTACACCTCCGCCTGCAACACCATCGGCGGCACGTCCGGCTCGCCCGTCGTCGACCAGGCCACCAACAAGGTCGTCGCCATCAACAACACCGGCAACGAGGACGGTGAGCGCTGCACGGTGAACAACCCCTGCGAGGTCGACGCGAACGGCACCGTGACCGTCCGCAAGGGCATCAACTACGCCCAGCAGACCTACGGGATCCCGGCCTGCTTCGGGATCGACAGCAAGCTCGACCTGAGCGCGAGCGGCTGCACCCTGCCCAAGCCGTAAGGCAGGGTGCCGGCCGGGCGGTCACGCGGGAGGAGTCCTGCGGACCGCCCGGCCCGCCAGCACGTCCGTGCGGCGGCCGTCCTCGATCACGAACCGGCCGTCGACCAGCACGTGGGGGACGCCCGTCGGGAGCGTGCGCGGCTGCGCGTAGGTGGAGCCCGCCGCGACCGTCGCCGGGTCGAAGAGCACCAGGTCGGCCCTGTAACCCTCGCGCACCAGGCCCCGGTCGGGCAGCCGGAGCCGTGCCGCCGGGCGGGACGTGAGATGCGCGACGCACTCCTCCAGCGACAGCACCCCCAACTCCCGCACGTAGTGCCCGAGGTAGTGCGGGAAGGTGCCGTAGGCGCGCGGGTGCGGCTTGGCGCCCTGGAGGATGCCGTCCGAGCCGCCGGTGTGCACCCGGTGGCGCATGATCTCCCGGACGTTCTCCTCGTGGCCCACGTGCTGGAGGATCGTCGGGGCCAGCCGGTCGGCCAGCAGCAGTCCGCGCGCGGTCTCCCAGGGGGCCTCGCCCCGCCGGTCCGCCGACTCCCGGACGGTCCGGCCGACGAAACCGGCCAGGGCCGGGTCGTTCACGCCCGAGATCTCGATCGTGTCCCACTCGACGGGCACGCCGTGGCAGCCGTCCGAGCCGGTGACCTCCAGGTCGTGGCGGATGCGTTCCGCGGTGCCGGGGTCCGCCAGCCGCCTGAGGGTCTCCTCCGTGCCGCCCTCGCTCGCCCAGCTCGGCAGCACGGCCGCCAGCGTCGTGCAGCCCGGTGTGTACGGGTACGTGTCGAGACTGATGTCGGACCCGGCCGCGAGCGCCTCGTCCAGCAGGGCCAGCAGCTCGGGCGCCCGGCCCTTGTTCACGCCGAAGTTCATGGTGGCGTGCGCGAGATGGAGGGAGCAGCCCGCCTCCCGGGTCAGCGCCACCATCTCCTCGTACGCCTGGAGGGCCCCGGCACCGTAGGAGCGGTGGTGCGGGCAGTAGTAGCCGCCGTAGGACGCCACCACCCGGCACAGCTCCGTCAGTTCGGCGTCCCGCGCGTACATGCCCGGGGTGTAGGTCAGCCCCGACGACATGCCGACGGCGCCCTGCTCCATGCCCTCGGCCACCAACTGCCGCATCCGGTCGAGCTCCTGGTCGGTGGCCGCGCGGTCCTCCCAGCCGACGGCGAGCGCCCGGACCGTGCCCTGCGGGATCAGGTAGGCCGCGTTCACGGCGATCCCGCGGTCCAGCCGGTCCAGGTACTCGCCGACCGTGCGCCAGTCGAAGTCGATGTCGTCACCCGGGCCGTTCCATCCGGCGATCGCCCGCCGCACCTCGCCGAGCGTGCGGTCGTCGACCGGCGCGTACGACAGGCCGTCCTGGCCGATGACCTCCAGGGTGACGCCCTGCGCGGCCTTGGCGCTGTGGTCGGGGTCGCGCAGCAGCGCCAGATCGCTGTGGGCGTGCATGTCGATGAAACCGGGAGAGAGGACCAGGCCCTCGGCGTCCAGCTCCCGGCGCGCCTTCGGCCGCTGGCAGCCGGCCGCCGCGGCCTCCTTGACGATCGACACGATCCGGCCGCCGTCGACCACGACATCGGCCCGGTACGCGTCCGAGCCGGAGCCGTCGACGACGTCGGCGTCCCGGATGACGAGCTCTTCCATCGCTGACGGCCTCCTAGAAGAACGTGCGGACGTAGTCGACGACCGTGCCGTCCGCTTCGGCGACGGGAATCAGCTGCCACTTGTCGAACGAGGTGCACGGGTGGGACAGCCCGAGCCCGACCCAGTCGCCGACCTCCAGATCCGCGTCCGGCGTGGTGGCGAGCCAGGCGTGCTGGTCCGACAGGGCCGTCACCGACACGCCGGTGGCCGGGCGCTCGGCGCCGTCCCGGCGGATCACCTGGGCGAAGGGCAGGCCGAGGTCGTAGGCCGCGTCCCGCTTGCCCGAGTTGACGAAGGCCTGCTCGGCCGAAGGCCGCGACACCACCTGCGTCCACAGCCGGAACGCCGGCTCCAGGGCGCCCTCCTCGGGGATCCGGTTGAACGGGGTCAGCTTGCGGTAGTGGCCGTCGTCGTGCGAGACGTACGCGCCCGAGCGCAGCAACTTCAGTACGGGAAGGGAGAGTTCGGGGATCTCCGCGAAGACCTCGGCGACCGCGTCGAACCAGGCGCTGCCGCCCGCACTGACCACGATCTCGTCCAGCCCGGTGAACCGCCCGGCCTTGTCGAAGTCGGCGGCGAGGGCGACCAGCCGCCGCAGCCACGCCGTCACCCGCTCGGTGTCGGCCTTCGGCACCTCGCCCTCGTAGCCCGCGACACCGACGAGCCGCAGCGTCCGCGTGGCGGCCACGGCGTCCGCGACCGCCGCGCACTCCGCCTCCGTGCGCACCCCGGTCCGGGCGCCCTCGCCGGCCGCGAGCTCGACGACGACGTCCAGGGGCCGCGTGGCGTCCCGCAGGGCTTCGTCCATCAGCTCGACCCCGCGCACCGAGTCGACGTAGCAGACCAGCTCGAAATCCCGGTCGGCGTCCAGCTCGGCCGCGATCCAGCGCAGGGCCGCCGCGTCGACGAGCTCGTTGGCGAGGAAGACCCGCCGTGTCCCGAAGGCCCGCGCCACCCGCACCTGGTGCGGCACGGCCAGCGTGATGCCCCACGCCCCGTGCTCGATCTGCCGCTGGAACAGCTGCGGGGCCATCGAGGTCTTGCCGTGCGGCGCGAAGGCCAGGCCGTGCCGGGCCGCGTACGTCTCCATCAGCTTCAGGTTGTGCTCCAGGCGCTCCGCGGACAGCGCGAGCACGGGTGTCGCGAAGCCGCCGGTGAAGAGGTTGCGGCGCTGGCCGGCCAGCTCGGCGACGGTCAGCCCGTCGGCGTCCGGCGGGAGGCCCTTGAAGCGGTGATCGACGCGCTCGGCGGCGAGCCGGGCGAGGGAATCGGCGGCGGTATCGGCTGTCATGGGGCCTCCTGATCAGCGATGTTGCATTATGTGCAACCTTCATTGCGTATGGCGCTCAACGCTGTCTAACATCTCGGCCACCGCCGGTCAATGAAACCGCCACCCACCGAAGCCGTCACCCACGGAAGCCGTCACCCACCGAAGCCGCCACCCACCGAAGCCGCCGAGGAGCTACGAGCATCGTGACCCCCACCGGACCCTGCAACGCCCCCGACGTCGTGGACGTCGTCGCGCTCGGCGAGTCCATGGTCACGTTTGCGCCCACCCGGCCGGGCCGCCTCGCCGACGTGCCGTCGTTCGAGCGGGGGATCGGCGGGGCGGAGTCGAACGTGGCGTGTGTGCTGGCGGCGGCCGGGCACTCAGCGCGGTGGATCAGCAGGGTCGGAGCCGACCCGTTCGGTGATCACCTGGTGGAGGCGATCGGCGGGTACGGCGTCGACGTGGCGCACGTCCGGCGCGACCCCGGCCGCCCCACCGGCATCTACTTCCGCACCGCCGGGGACCGGGCCGGCGACGCCCACGAGGTGGCGTACTACCGGGCCGGCTCCGCCGCGTCCGCGATGAGCGTGACGGACCCCGACCCGGCGGCCGTGCGCGCCGGACGCGTGCTGCACCTGTCCGGGATCACGGCCGCGCTGTCCGGCAGCTGCCTGGACCTGATGCGCGAGCTGACCGCCCGCCGGCCCGGCCGGTCCCTGGTCTCCTTCGACGTCAACCACCGACCCGGGCTGTGGCGCGACACGGACGCCCCGACGGTGCTGCGCGACCTCGCACGGGGCGCGGACCTCGTGTTCGTCGGGCAGGACGAGGCCTGGGGGCTGCACAGCCCCGAGGCCGTCCGCGCCGCCCTCCCCGAACCCGAGGTGCTGGTCGTCAAGCAGGGCGCCGCCGGAGCCACCGTCTTCGAGCAGCGGGACGTCACCTTCGTCCCCGCGCCCCGGGTCGACGTCGTGGCCGCCGTCGGCGCCGGAGACGCCTTCGCCGCCGGGTTCCTCTCCGCCACCCTGCGCGCACTACCCGTACGGGACAGGCTGCGGCACGGGCACCTCATGGCCGCCGCCGCCCTGACCGCGCCCGGTGACCTCGCCGCACCGCCCGCCCGGGAGCACGCCGACCGGCTCGCCGCCCTGGACGACGCGGCATGGGGGAGACTGCGACTCGGCCCGGGCTGGACCGAGGAGACACAGCGGGCCGACGAGGAGGTACGTACGTCATGAGCCAGACCGTCGACCGCGCGCTCAGCATCCTGCCGCTGCTCGCCGAGGGCCCCGCCGACCTGGGGCAGGTCGCCGACCGCCTCGGCGTCCACAAGTCCACGGCGCTGCGCCTGCTGCGCACCCTGCACGAGCACGGGCTCGTCTACCGCCAGTCCGACCAGCGTTACCGCCTCGGCGCCCGGCTCTTCGCCCTCGCCCAGGAGGCGATGGAGAACCTCGACGTCCGCGAGATCGCACACCCCCACCTGGTCCGCCTCAACGAGGACTGCGGGCACACCGTGCACCTCGCCGTGTACGAGGAGAACGAGGTCCTCTACATCGACAAGGTCGAGAGCCGCTACCCCGTGCGGATGTACTCGCGCATCGGCAAGCCCGTCGCCATCACCGTCGCCGCGGTCGCCAAGCTGCTGCTCGCGGACCTGCCCGAGCACGAGCGGCGGGCGGTCGCGGAGAAGCTCGACTACCCCACCTACACGTCCCGTTCGACACCCGACGCCGGCGCGTTCCTGCGGGAGCTGGAGAAGGTGCGCGAACAGGGCTGGGCCACCGACCTCGGCGGCCACGAGGAGTCCATCAACTGCGTCGCCGCGCCCATCCGCGGCGCCGACGGCCGAGTCGTCGCCGCGATGTCGGTCTCCGCGCCGAACGTCGTCGTCACCGCCGACGAACTCCTCACCCTCCTGCCGCTGGTGCGCCGCACGGCGGACGCCATCAGCGGCGAGTACTCCGGCAGAACACCAGTGAAGGGCACCGAATGACGGACAAGATCGCGCTCACCCCGAAGACCCACACCACCCCGCCGGCGAAGTTCTCGCACGGTGTGAAGAAGGGCAACATCCTCCAGGTCGCCGGCCAGGTCGGCTTCCTGCCCGCCGAGGAGGGCAAGGCGCCCACGCCCGCCGGGCCGGCCCTGCGCGAGCAGACCCTCCAGACGCTGGCCAACGTCAAGGCCATCCTGGAGGAGGGCGGCGCCTCCTGGGACGACGTGATGATGATCCGCGTCTACCTGACGGACGTCGACCACTTCGCCGAGATGAACGAGATCTACAACGCGTACTTCGAGGAGCAGGGCCTGACCCGGCCGCCCGCCGCGCGCACGACGGTCTACGTCGGCCTCCCCGCGGGTCTCCTCGTCGAGATCGACGCGCTGGCCGTCCTCGGCTGATCCGCCCCACCCCGCCTTCTTCGAGGCGCGGCGCCCTCGATGCGCCGCGCCGCGCTCCCCCTCCCTACCCAGAAGCCGTATGCATGGGCGGGGTTCGCGGTGGCGGCGGTATTGAGCCTGTTCGTGTAGGCGTCTGATAACGAAGTCGGGGTCGACTGTGTGCCGCACAGGTTTCTCGACCATACTGCTCCCCTGTGGAGCAGCGCATAGGTTCGAGCAGCCAGCCCCTGGAGGGCGCCGGATTCGACCCGGCCTTCATCCCCGGGCTCACGTCACCCGCGTCCGGACGGACGGAAGAGGGCGGGCCGGAGAAGGAGCCTGAGGTCGCGGACGTCGAAGAGGCCGACGAGGCCGCCGCCGAGTCGGAGGAGACGGCCGAGGCGTCCCCCTCCGAGCCGGAGGAGGACACCGAAGCCGACATCGACGGCCCCGTCTTCGAGGCGTCCGACCGCCGCGCCAGGATGGTCGCCGACCACAGAGGCGTCCGCATGTCCCTGGACGACCAGGAGTGCGAGTTCCGCTGGGACGAGATCGGCGCGGTCGAGACGGAGACCGCCCGCTTCGGCAAGCGGTACACCGTCACCGTCCACACCCCTGACCGGCGCTGGTACCCGATCGAGATCGAGGCACCGGCCAGGAGCCACTTCAAGGAGTGGGACGCCCAGCTGGACGCGGTCCTGGACGCCTACTTCGAGGAAGAGGAGAAGGAAGAGGAAGCCGCGGACTAACCGCAGTACTGCGCTTCCTTTCCGATCGACCGGTACATACAGTCCGCGTTCTCCAGCAACTGCAGCACCGCGTCGCGGTTACGGGAGGTCTCCCGCTCGATCACCTCGTCGGGCGGGTAGAACCCACCCCCACCGGAGCGGGGGTACATCTCGAAGGTGTAGCCGAAGATCTTGTGCACACCCCAGAGGTAGTCGTCGATCGACCCGTCCGTGATGTACAGGTCGCTGGACTGCTTCGCCGTGTAGCCGTTGCTGGCGGCCATCTTCTGCCCGACCGTCTTGAACGCCGCGTGGTCGTCCGCGGTCATCCCGGTCGTGGTGTCGGAGTTCGTGTAGCCGAACGGCCACAGCACCAGCTCGCTGTACGTGTGGAAGTCGACCCCCGCCTTGATCTGCTGCTTGCCGCCGACGACCCGGCTGCGCACGAAGTCGGCGACGACCTTCACCTCTGTCGCGGACTCGGCCGCGGAACCGCGGTAGGTGTCCGAGGACGTCGACCCCGAGGAGCCGCCGCAGCAGCCCCAGCGGTAGTTCCAGTTGCGGTTCAGGTCGGTACCGACGTAAGACGAACCGGAGTTGGGCTGCCGGTTCTTGCGCCAGGAGCGGTACGAGCCGGTGGCGATGTCGTACTCGCCGCCGTCCGGGTTGATGTCCGGGACGATCCAGATCTCGCGGTTGTTCACCATGCCGGTGACACGCGAGTCGGAGCCGTAGTCGGAGGTCAGCTCGCGCAGCAGGTAGAGCGCCATCTCGACGGTCAGGTGCTCGCGGGCGTGCTGGTGGTGCGTGAACAGCACCTCCGGCTCGGACTCGTCGGTGCTCACGTTGTCGCTGATCTTGATGGCGACGATGTTCCGGCCCTGGTAGGACTTGCCGATCACGCGCTGGCTCGCGATGGACGGGTTGGCCGCGACGATCGAGTTGATCTCGCTCGTCATCTCCGCGTAGTTGTGGTACTTCGAGTCGGCCGACGGGAAGTCGAGGAGCCGGACGTCGTCCTCGCCGGCGGACCGGTCGGGCACCGCGCCGAGCGGGGTGACCTCGTAGCCCAGCGTGCGCAGCTTCTTGATCTGGCGGGCGCGGCCGGAGACCACGACGCCGTGTCCGTGGACCTCGTCCACGGTCACGCCCGCGCGCTGAAGTGCCGTGCGGTCCTTTGCCGTCGAGTGCAGATGGATCTCGTACTGCCGGACGTCGTCGGCCGAGGCGGCCGGCTTGCGGGCGCTGTCGGCGGTGGCGTCGCCCGTCGTCGCGGACAGGGGCGCCGCGAGGGCGAGGGCGAGGAGGCCGGCGAGGGCGGCGGTGCGTCTGCCGGTGCGGGCACCGGAGCCTCGTATGCGAAGTCGCATGAAATCTCCTTGTGGGAGGTGGGGTTGTCCGTGCGACGTACGTGGTGCGGGTGGCGCATATCGTTCTGCCAATGGCATGACCCGGTCAAGACTGAAAGTGGCCGCGCAGTGTACGCGTGCGGCACCACGGTCGAGGTGTCCCGACGGAAGTACACCCGCAGGTGTGGCCCTGGCGTGCATATATGTACGCACCGGGAGAGAGTGAGGGTCCGCGCAAGGGGAGCCGGAGTGCCCGGATCCCCGGACCCCCACCCCCCGAAGGACTGGCTGATCATGGGCGGATCAGCGCCACGACGGGACCACCACCTGCCGGCCGAGACGACCAGCTTCGTCGACCGGCGTGGCGAACTGACCCAGGGCCGCGAACTGCTGGCCCGCGCACGGCTGGTGACGCTGACCGGACCGGGCGGCGTCGGCAAGACCCGGCTCGCCGCGCGCATCGCGGCCCGGGTGCAGCGCGCCTTCCCGGACGGCGTGCGCTTCGTGCACCTGTCCGGACTGCACGACCCGGCTCTCGTCCCGCTCGCCGCCGCCGACGCGCTGGGCCTCCACGACCGCTCCGCCCAGCCGCCCCTGGCCGCCCTCGTCGAGCAGGCACGGGACCGGCGGCTGCTCCTCGTCGTCGACAACTGCGAGCACGTGGCGGGCGCGTGCGCCCGGCTCGCCGCGGCCCTGCTGCACGGCACCGAGGGCGTCCGGATCCTCGCCACCAGCCGGCACCGGCTCGGCCTCACCGAGGAGCACCTCCTGGAGGTACGGCCGCTGCCGGTGCCCGACCCGGACGGCGACCTGTCCGCCGCCCAGGCCTACCCGGCTCTCACCCTCTTCGCCGACCGGGCCGCCGCCGTCGTCCCCGGCTTCCGTCTCACCCCCGCCAACCGCGCCTCCGTCGCCCGGCTGTGCCACCGCCTGGACGGTCTGCCCCTCGCCATCGAACTCGCCGCCGTCCGCATGCGCGTCCTCGACGTCGACCAGCTCCTGGACCGCCTCGACGACCGCTACCGCTTCCTCACCACCGGCAGCCCCGCCGCCCTGCCCCGCCACCAGACCCTGCGGGCGGCGGTCGCCTGGAGCCACGACCTGTGCACTCGCCCCGAGCAGACCGTGTGGGCCCGGCTGTCGGTCCTGGCGGGCAGCTTCGACCTGGAGACGGCGGAGGCGGTCTGCGCGGACGCGACCCCGGAGACCGTCGCCCGGCCTCCGGGAGAGCGGGGTCACCCCGTCGCACTCCCGCACTCGGCGACCTTGCCCGCGTTGCCGGCCCAGTCGTCGGCGGGGTGCGGAGCGGGTGCCAGGCCAGCGGACGGTACCGGAGCAGGTGTTCGTACCGGGGAGTGCTCCGGTGCCGGCGGCTGGTTCGGGGACGGCCCCGGTGCACGCGCCCAGCCCGCCGACCGTCCAGGAACACGCCTCCGGCCCGCGGCGGTCCCCACCGGCACCCTCGCCCTGCTCCCGCCCCCCGGCCTGCGCCGGGACGATGTCCTCGAAGCGGTCGCCGGGCTCGTGGACAAGTCCGTGCTCTGCCGGGAGACCGGACCCGGCGGCGTGCGGTACCGGCTGCTCGACACCCTGCGGCAGTACGGTCTTGAGCAGTTGCGGCGGGACACCGGGCAGGAGGAGGCCGCCCGGCGACGGCAGCGCGACTGGATGGCGCGACGGGCCGAGCAGTACGAGCGCGGCTGGTTCGGCCCCGGACAGCCGGAGACCGCCGCCCTGCTGCGCGCCGACCAGGACAATCTGCGCGCCGCCCTCGACTTCAGCCTCACCGCCCCCGGCGAGGCCCTCGCCGGCCTGCGCCTGGCCGGCACGCTCTGGTTCCACTGGCACGCCTGCGGCGCCTCCCGCGAGGGCCTGTACTGGCTCGACCGGGCCCTGGCCGCCGCCCCCGGGCCGACCCGGGAACGGGCCCGCGGCCTGTGGGTCGCCGGCCTGCTGGCCGCCGCCACCCGGGACTTCCCCCGGGGCCGCGGCCACGCCGCCGACGCCCTCGCTCTCGCCCACGCGCTCGGCGACACCGCCGAGGCCGCGCACGCCGAGTACGTCATCGGCGTCATCCGGCTGTTCGGCGACGACCTGCCCGGAGCACTGCGGCACTTCGAGTCCACCGTCGCCCGCGGCCCCGTGCCCGGCCAGCACCTCAGTCTCGTCGGCCTCGACCAGGTCGAACTCGCCTGCGCGCTCGGCTTCCTGGGCGAGGCCGAGCGGGCCGTCGAGGTCTGCGAGCAGGCCCTGCGGCTGTGCGAGCGGCACGGCGAGCAGTGGGTCCGCTCCTACGTGCTGCGCATGCTCGCCCTCGCCCACACCGTGCGCGGCGACTGGCCCCGGGCGCAGCGGCACGCCCGTGAGGCGCTGCGTCTGAAACTCGCCGTCCACGACGTCATCGGCATCGCCCTCACCCTCGACCTGCTCGCGTCGATCGAGGCCCGGCGCGGCGCTCCCGAGGACGCCGCGCTGCTCCTGGGCGGCGCCGACCGCGTCTGGGCCGACATCGACACCGGCCGCTGGGGCTCCCACACCCTCAACTCCGTACGCCGGGACAGTGAGGAGCGGGCGGTGCGGGCCCTCGGGCCCGAGGCGTTCGAACGGGCCCGCCGGCGAGGCGGGGCGCTCGGTCTGCGGGAGCTGGCCGGACACGCGCTCCAGGAGCCGGGCCGCCCGCCCGGCGCGGAGGCCGCCGACCAGCCGCCCCGCGAGGACACCACGGGCCCGTTGACCCGCCGCGAGACCGAGGTCGCCCGGCTCGTCGCCGAGGGGCTCGCCAACCAGCAGATCGCCGACCGCCTGGTGATCGCCCGCCGCACCGCCGAAGGCCATGTGGAACGCATCCTCGGCAAGCTCGGCTTCAGCAACCGCAGCCAGATCGCGTCCTGGATGACGGCACAGCGCTGACCCCGCCACCGCACCCACCCACCCGAGGGGATCACATGACCACCGGACAACTCGGCCCGTTCGACCACCGCATGGCCGTCTTCGACTCCGACGACGGCTTCGTCGCCGCCGCCCTGCCCTTCCTCGGCGAAGCCCTCGGCACCTCCGGCGAACCGCCGCCGGTGGCCATCGCCGCCCCGCGCAACCTGGACCTCCTGCGGGACGCCCTCGGCTCCGGCGCGAAGGACGTCACCTGCATTCCGCACACCGACTGGTACACCGGCTCCGCCGCCAACGCCGTGGCGCAGGCCGCCGCGTACCTGAACGCGCACGCCGGACCCGGCGGCCGCATCCACCTCGTCATGGAGCCCGTCTGGAGCGGCCGGGCCGGCCGCTCGGCCCGCGAGACCACCGAGTGGATCCGCTACGAGGCCCTCGCCAACCTCCTCTTCGCCCCGCTGTCCACGACCGCCCTGTGCGCCTACGACACCCGCACCGCCGGGCCCGCCGTCATCGCCGCGGCCCGCCGCGCCCACCCCGACACCGAGGTGTACGAGGACCCGCTGCGGCTCGCGGCCGAACTCGACGCCGTGCCCCTGCCCTTGCCCCCGGCCGGAGCACGGACCCTCGCGGAGCCGCACGCCGCGGCCGTGCAGAGCTGGGCGGTGGGCCGGGGACTGCCCGCCGCCGACGCCGAGCTGTTCGCCGCCGCCGTGGCGGAGACCGCGGCGTCCCTCGCGCCCCTCGGCGGTGCCGCCCTGCTGTGGGGCGAGGCCCCCGCCTGCGTCTGCGAACTGCGCTCGGCCCGGCGCCTGGACGACCCGCTCGCCGGCTTCGTCCCGCCGGCCGCCGGCCCCGAACCGGGCCCGGGGCTGTGGTACGCGCGTCAGGTCTGCGCGTACGTCGACATCCGCGACGACGCCGCAGGAGCCACGGTCCGCCTCCAGTACGCATAGCCCACGCAGAGCCCACGCAGAGCCCCAGGGCGCTTCCACCTGCACAAGCAGGTAGGGGATCGGGTAGTCCTCCCCCTGCGCCGGACCACCCCCGGGGATCACCCTGGAGCCATGCTGCAACTCTCCGGGCGGCACCTCCCCGACCCAGACGCCCGCTACGGCCCGTTTCCGCAACCACCCCTGGGAGCGGGCCATCTGCGGGTCGAGTACGCACCCCGGCCCACAGCCGTCCGCGAGGCACGCGCGGAGGTCCGCAGGCAGTTGGAGGGATGGGGGCTCGCCGAGCGCGGTGAGGTCGCGGACGTGGCCGAACTGCTCGTCGGTGAACTGGTCACCAACGCCCTGGTGCACGCCGGGAGCCGCTTCCGGCTCACGCTCTTCGCCGCGCACGGCGTACTGCGCTGCGAGGTCGCCGACGGCGAGCGCCGCGTGCCGCGGGTACTGGAGGCGGGCGGCGGGGAGAGCGGCCGTGGAATGTTCCTGGTGGACGCACTCGCCCAGCGCTGGGGCTGCCACCGGGACGGGCCGGGCAAGACCGTGTGGTTCGAGCTCGGCACGTGCGGGGCGGACGGCTGTGGTCGGCGGCGGCCGTGACGTCCCGCCGGGCCTGACCGGTCGGGGTGTCCTACGGGCATCGCGTGAAGATCCGGTCAGGCCCTCTTGTCCCGCGGGCGCCTTTGGGCTTTCTTGACCTTCATGGCGGACACCACGGGCAACACCACGGAGAACGAGGCCACACCCCCACCACAGCCCCGGAAGGCGAGCTGGAAGTACATCGGCCCGGGCATCGTCGTCGCGGCGACCGGCGTCGGCGCCGGTGACCTGGTCGCCACGCTGATCGCGGGCAGCAACTTCGGCTACACCCTCTTGTGGGCCGCGGTCATCGGCTGTCTGGTGAAGATCTCCCTGGCCGAGGCGGCGGGCCGCTGGCACCTGTCCACGGGCCGCACCCTGTTCGACGGCTGGGCCAGCCTCGGCCGCTGGACGACGTGGTTCTTCGCGGTCTACGTCGTCGTCTGGGGCTTCGTCTACGGTGCGGCGGCGATGTCGTCGAGCGCGCTGCCGCTGCAGGCGCTGTTCCCCGACGTGATGGACCTCAAGTGGTGGGGCATCGCCTGCGGTCTGGTCGGGCTGGTCTTCGTCTGGTTCAACAAGTACGCGGTGTTCGAGAAGGTCATGACGGTCCTGGTGGGCGTCATGTTCGTGGTGACGGTGTACCTGGCGATCCGGGTCACGCCGAACATCCCCGACGCCTTCGCCGGGCTGCTCCCGGTCCTCCCGGACGAGAAGGACTCGATCCTCAACACGCTGGGCCTGATCGGCGGTGTGGGCGGCACGATCACGCTCGCGGCGTACGGCTACTGGGTCAACGCCAAGGGCTGGACCGACACCGGCTGGATGAAGGTCATGCGGCTGGACAACCGCGTCGCCTACGCCACGACCGGCATCTTCGTCATCGCCATGCTGTTCGTCGGCGCCGAACTGCTCCACTCGGCGAACGTCGCCATCGCGAGCGGCGACAAGGGCTTGGTCCAGCTGGGCGACATCCTGGAGAAGGAGTACGGCTCGGCCACCGCCACGTTCTTCCTGATCGGCTTCTTCGCCACGTCCTTCACCTCGCTGATCGGCGTCTGGCACGGCGTGAGCCTGATGTTCGCCGACTTCGTCGCCCGCCTGACGGGCACGGGCCGGTCCAAGGGCGAGGAGGTCGCCTCGGGGACGCGCGAGCGCTCCTGGCCGTTCCGCGCCTACCTGCTCTGGCTGACCTTCCCGCCGATGATCCTGCTCTTCGAGGGCCAGCCCTTCCGCCTGATCATCATCTACGGCGTGCTCGGCGCGGCCTTCCTGCCCTTCCTCGCCGGCACGCTGATCTGGCTCCTGAACTCCCCCCGTACGCCCCGCGAGTGGCGCAGCGGCCCGGTGAGCAACGTGATGCTCGCCGTCGCGGGGCTGCTGTTCCTGATCCTGTGCGTGAAGCAGATCTGGGACCAGCCGTGGGGGGAGTTCTTCTAGGGCGACGGGACGCCGCTACGGCAGCGCGTCCACGTGCGGTCCCACGGCGTTGGACCACGCGTTGCCGGAGGTGGCGTCCCAGTTGGTCGACCAGGTCATCGCGCCCCGCAGGGCCGGGTACGTCCGCGGCGGCTTGAAGCTGCCGCAGTTGGTGGCTCTGGTCAGGCAGTCCAGGGCGTTGTTGACCACGGTCGGCGACACGTAGCCGCCCCCTGCCGCGCGGGTGGAGGCGGGCAGGCCGAGCCCGACCTGGGAGGGGGCGAGGCCGTTCTCCAGCTGGATGCAGGCCAGGGCCGTCAGGAAGTCGACCGTGCCCTGGCTGTAGACCTTGCCGTCGCAGCCGAGCATGGAACCGCTGTTGTAGTACTGCATGTTGACGACGGTGAGGATGTCCTTGATGTTCAGCGCGGTCCGGAAGTAGGAGTTCGACGTCGACTGCATGTCGATGGTCTGCGGCGCCATCGTGATGATCAGCGACGGGCCCGCCTTCGCGGACAGGGCGCGCAGCGCCTGCGTCATGTAGGTCGCGTCGAGGCCGTTCTCCAGGTCGATGTCGACGCCGTCGAAGCCGTACTCCCGCATCACGGACCAGACGCTGTCGGCGAAGTTCGTCGCCGAGGCGGCGTCGTTCACTCTCTCCGTGCCGCGCTCGCCGCCCACCGAGATGATGACCTTCTTGCCGGCCGCCTGCTTGGCCTTCACGTCGGCCTTGAACTGCTCGACGGTGTAGCCGTTCAGCCCGGCAGAGTCGAGGGTGAACGACACCGCGCCCGGCGTGCCCGTGGCGTCCGCGAAGGCCACCGCGACGATGTCGTAGTGGGCCGGCACGTCCGAGATCTTCTGGACCGCCGCGCCGTTGTCGAAGTTCTGCCAGTAGCCGGTCACCGCGTGCTGGGGCAGGGCGGGGCCGGGGCCGGACGTGTTGTTCGTGGTCCCCGTGACCGCCGCCGACTTCGGCGACTCACCGGCCGCGTTCGTCGCCGTGACCTGGAAGGAGTACGACGTGGAGGCGGCGAGGCCGGTCACCGTCGCCGACGTGCCGGAGACCGCCGTGACCTTCGTGCCGTCGCGGTGGACGGTGTAGCCCGTGGCGCCGGAGACGGTGTTCCAGGCGAGCGACACCGACGAGGACGTCGTTCCGGAGACGCGCAGTCCGCTCGGCGCGGCCGGGACCGTGGGGCCCGGGTCGGTGCCGCCGCCCCCGTCGGGGCCGAACACGGACACGTCGTCGGCGTAGTAGGCGGCCTGCCCGTACCAGCCGTGCGTGTACACCGTCACCGAGGTCGTCGACGCGCCCGTGGTGAAGGTCGTCGACAGCTGCTTCCAGGAGGCGGAGTCGGGCGTCCAGGTGGACACGTCCGTCGTACCCGTGCCCGTCACGCCCAGGTAGGCGTAACCGCCCCGCACCCAGGCGCCCAGGCTGTAGGTCGAGTTGGGCTTCACCCGCACGGTCTGGGTGCACCGGGCGTTGTCCTGACCGGCGGGGGTCGCCCGCAGCGCGGCCGTGCCGGTGCGCACCGGGGAGGAAACCGTCGTACCGCTGCCCGCCGCGCAGGTCCAGTCGCTCAGGCCCGCCTCGAAGCCGGCGTTCCTGACGTTGTTGACGTCGGCGGCGTTCGCCTGGCCGACGGTCGTGACAGTGAGGGCCAGGGCAGCCGTGACGGCACCCGACCACAGCCGCAGGGATCGTCTGTGTCTGGACATGACAAGAAAATGGTCCAGACCAGAGGCGGTGTCAAGAGGTCCAGACCAACCTGTCGAGCAGCAGCCCCATCGCGCATCCCGCCGGCGGCACGCCCGTGGACATCCAGAACGCCGCACCCGCCAGGTCCAGCACGTCCGGCCGCACGGCCGGCAGCAGCACCTGCGCAGCCGCCGGAGCCGCGCACGCCGCCGTCGGATGCCGCACCGGCGTCTGACGCCACGGCTGTGGATGTACCCGCGCCGCCGCCCAGGTCGCCGGCACGGCACACACCGGGTTCGGCAGGTGCACCAGCGCCGGCGCGGCACCGAAGGAGCCGACCCCGTCCGGGCCGGCCGACGGGTCGTGGATCAGCGTCATCCGGACGTACTCGGTGAGGACCGGCACCACGATGCCGACGGCCCAGCAGCGGACGAGAGTCATCGATCACCCCCGGTGATCTCGAAGTACAGCAGGAGCGCGAGACCGGCCGTGGCCCTGGCCGCAGCCCGCGGCCAGGGCCGGCGACTGGAGTACCGGGGACCAGCTGCCCCGGCCCGCCGCCGTCGCCGTGCCCCCGGGATCACGGGGGTCGTAGGTGACGGTGACCGCGCTGCCCTCCGTCGTCGATCAGGGAGGCGACGCTGCGTCAGGCGTGGGCCTCGGGGCCCGAACGAAGGCCCACCGTCAACACTGGGCCCGCTGGGCCTATCGCCCGGGACCTCCCGGGACCGCCCCCGCGACCGGCAAGATGCTCAACCTGCCCCGTTTTGACGCATCTTGTGCAACGGCAGTTGCTCCCCAGCTACACAAACGCTGTTCTCCGGTCACAGAGCCGTGGTTACAGTGCTGAGGTAGTCACGCAGTGAAGTCGACACGGTGCGCCGGAGTGACACGCGGCGTTCCGACGGGCATGGGGAAACGGGGAGCTGCGCGTGCCAACTGCCATTGCCGTGACCAGCGCCGACATGGCGCTGCCACCACAGGACGAACGCACCCTGCCCGCCGTCGTGCTGCGGGACGTCGAACGACGCCCCCTGGAGCAGGTCCTGGCCGAGATGCAGGCCCTGGTCGACCACCACGGCCATGTGATCGTGGTCTGCTCACAGGCCGCGCCCACGGCGGTGCAGCGACGGCTGTACACCCTGCGCTCCCTCATGGAGAGCGACCGGATCGCCCTGTTCCGACCGGATCTGCCGCCCCTCGGACTGGCCGTCCTGGCCCGCCAGTTACGGCAGCTCGCCTCCTGCGACATCAGCCCCGGCGTGCTCGCCTCGGCCGGCCGGCTGCTCGTCCACTACATCCACGCCGGCGCGCTGCTTGGCTCCGTCGCCCGCCTCGACCGCGTCCCCGTCGGCCTGAAGTCGCACGCCAAGTCCTGGATGCCCGGCAGCCAGTTCGGCGTCCTGGCCCACCCCGAACCGCACCTCGTCCGGATCACCCCCGAAGCCGGGATCCCCGGCCCCGAGTTCGGCACCTGGATGCTCCTCGCCAAGGGCCAGCTTCCGTCCGACTGGGTCACCACCACCCTCGCCCCCTCCTGGAAGGTGCAGGGGCTGCGCGAGACCCGGCTTCCGGCCGAGTCACCCGGCTGGTGGGGCACCGGCAAACTCGTCGAGTTCTGCAGCTACCTGCCCGACCTGTCCGTCCTCTACCAGCTGGTCACCTCCGTCCGGCGCAGCCAGTGCCACTGGTGCGGCATCGACGTCATCGGCGACCGGTGCGTGTTCTGCTCGGCCACGCCCCCCGTCCACGACAGCCCGCCCCGCAGGCAGCTGGAGAACCGGACGGCCGTCGGGTGAGGCCTGACACCGCTCGTCAGCACTGTTCCGATCCCGCCCGACCGATATCCCCAACGAGGTTGTCCGGTTCATGAACTCCCGTCAGCGCCGCGGCGTGATTCTCCTGCTCCTGTCGGTCGTCTGCGCCCTCGGCGCCTTCGCCGGCGTGCTCTCCGTCATCAGCGACGTGAAGTCGAAGGTCGGCCCCGAGGTCACCGCCTACCGGCTGAAATCCGACGTGCCGCCCTACACCGCCCTCAGCACGGGCCAGTTCGAGAAGATCAAGATGCCCGAACGGTGGCTGTCCGACAACGCGGTCACCGACCTGCGGGAGATCCAGGGCAAGATCGCCGTGACCACGCTGGAAGCGGGCTCCCTGCTCCAGTCCGACATGATCGTCCGCCAGCCGGCCCTCCAGCCCGGCCAGCAGGAGGTCGCCATCATGATCGACGCGGCGACCGGCGTGGCCGGCAAGATCACGCCCGGCGCCTCGGTCAACGTCTACGCCACCTTCGAGGGCGCACGCGAGGGCGACCCCGACCAGTCGAAGATCATCGTCACCAACGCCAAGGTCCTCGACGTCGGCGAATTCACCCCGCTCAAGCCCGACGAGGGCAACCGCACCCAGCAGCCCACCGACGCCGTCCCGATCACCTTCGCGCTGTCCGCCCTCGACGCCCAGCGCATCACCTACGCCGAGTCGTTCGCCAAGCGGGTCCGGCTCGCCCTCGTCGCGCCCGGCAGCGACACCACCGTCCCCGAGCGGGACCGGACGTACGAACTCGCGAAGGACAAGTGAGAGGCTGCCATGCCCACGAGGATCCTCCCGGCAGTCGGTGACGCGGACGCGGTCCGGTCCGTCACGACGCTGCTCAGCCAGCTCCCGGACGCCGAGCCCGTCGCCCCGGTGGTCGACTCCACCCAGCTCATCGACACCCTCGCCCGGCTGGCCGCCGAGTCCGTCGACGAGCTGCCGGAAGTCGTGGTCGTGCACGAGCGGATCGGTCCCGTCCCGGCGCTGGAGCTGATCCGCGAAGTGGCCCTGCGCTTCCCGGCCGTCGGCGTCATCCTCGTCACCTCCGACGCGAGCCCCGGCCTCTTCCAGGCCGCCATGGACTACGGCGCCCGCGGCCTGGTCGCCCTGCCGCTCAGCTACGAGGAACTCGCCAGCCGCGTCCAGGCCGTCGCCCAGTGGTCCGTCGGCGTACGACGGCACCTGGGCGCCGGCGGCGACGTGTTCACCGGCGTCGGCGGCACCGTCGTCACGGTCAGCGGCGCCAAGGGCGGCGCCGGAACCACCCTGACCGCCATCCAGCTGGCCCTGGCCGCCCAGGCCTCCGGCCGCAGCACCGCCCTCGTCGACATGGACCTCCAGACCGGCGACATCGCCTCCTACCTGGACGTCCAGTTCCGCCGCTCCGTCGTCGACCTGGCCGCCATCACCGACATCTCCCCGCGCGTCCTGGCCGACGCCGTCTTCCGGCACGAGACCGGCCTCGCCCTGCTGCTCGCCCCCGCCGAAGGGGAACGCGGCGAGGACGTCACCGACCGCGCCGCCCGGCAGATCGTCAGCGCCCTGCGCTCCCGCTACGAGGTCGTCGTCATCGACTGCGGCGCCCAGCTCGGCGGCGCCGGGGCGGCGGCCGTGGAGATGGCCGACCGGGCCCTGCTGATCACCACGCCGGACGTGGTCGCCGTACGGGGCGCCAAACGGGCCGTGCGGATGTGGGACCGGCTGCAGATCCGCAAGGCCGAGGAGACGACCGTCGTCGTCAACCGGCACAGCCGCGCCACGGAGATCCAGCCGCCCCTGATCCAGAAGATCACCGGCACGGCCGTCGCGGCCACCGTCGTCCCCGCCAACTTCAAGGAACTGCAGAGCGTCGTGGACGCGGGCCGCATCCACGAACTGGAGAACAAGAGCTCGGTGAAGCAGGCCCTGTGGGGACTGGCGGGGGAGCTGGGCCTGGTCAAGGCAGCGGACGGCGCCCACAAGGCGGGCCGCGGGCCGGTGAGCTTCCGGCGCAGGAGGGAGTCATGAGCATGCGCTCCGTTCTCGCGCCGCCGGCCTTACGGGACCGGGGCCAGGTCACCATCGAGTTCCTCGGCATGACCCCGACGATCATCGTGACGCTGATCGCGCTGTGGCAGGTCGTCCTCGTCGGCTACACCTTCACGCTCGCGGGCAACGCCGCGGACGAGGCCGTACGGCAGGCCACGGCGGCGGAGCCCGGAGCGCGGCAGGGCGCGTGCGAGGCGGCCGGGCTCAAGCACCTGTCGGAGGCGTGGCGGTCCGGCGCCAGTGTGACCTGCGGGGGCTCGGGCTCCGGCTTCATCACGGCCGACGTCCGCATGGAAGTCCCGATCCTCTTCCCGGGCACGTTGTCCTTCCCGTTCCCGGTCCGGGGCCACGCCGGCGCCGTCGAGGAGGCGGACTGAGATGATCCGTACCCGCAGGGGCCGCGACCGCGGCCAGGTCGCCATCGAGTACATCGGCTTCCTGCCGATCCTGCTGATCGTCGCCCTGGGGGCGGTGCAGCTCGGCCTGATCGCCTATACGGCGCAGCAGGCGGGGACGGCGGCCAGGACCGGGGCGCGCAGTGCATCACTGGACGGGCCGTATCTGGCGGACTGCCAGGCGGCGGTGAGCAGCTGGCTTGCTGATGAAACCGATTGCCTGCCGTCTCTTGGCGAAGACGAAGTGACGGTCACGGCCACCGTGCAGATCCCGTCCCTCGTGCCGGGCTGGGACTTCGACCCGGCCGTCAAGACCGCGACGATGCCGCTCGACCACTGAGCACCGAGCTAGGAGCACCGCACTCATGAGCCTGCGAGCACGCATCAACACCCCCGAGGAGAACGGCAACCGGGGCGAGGACGGCCACATGGTCGCCTCCTACCGGGCCAAGCTCCTGGAGGAGATCGACCTCGCGGAGATGAGTTCGCTGGCCGCCGCCGAGCGCAGGGCACGGCTGGAGCGCGTACTCGGGCACATCATCAGCCGTGAGGGCCCGGTCCTGTCGACGGTGGAGCGCTCGCAGCTGATCCGCAGGGTGGTCGACGAGGCGCTCGGCCTCGGCATCCTGGAGCCGCTCCTGGAGGACGCGTCCATCACCGAGATCATGGTCAACGGCCCGGACGCGATCTTCGTGGAGCGCGGCGGCCGCGTCGAGCAACTGCCGTTGCGCTTCGCCTCCAACGACCAGTTGATGCAGACCATCGAGCGGATCGTCTCGACCGTCAACCGCCGCGTGGACGAGTCGAACCCGATGGTCGACGCCCGCCTGCCCTCCGGCGAGCGCGTCAACGTCATCATCCCGCCGCTGTCCCTGACCGGCGCCACCCTCACCATCCGCCGCTTCCCGCGCTCCTTCACGCTCCAGGAGCTGATCGGCCTCGGCTCGCTCGACGAGCACATGCTGTACCTGCTGGCGGGCCTGGTGCAGGCGAAGTTCAACATCATCGTCTCGGGGGCGACGGGCACCGGAAAGACGACCCTGCTGAACGCCCTGTCGGGCCTCATTCCCCACGGCGAGCGCATCATCACCATCGAGGACTCCGCCGAACTCCAGCTCCAGCAGCCCCACGTGATCCGGCTGGAGTCGCGGCCCCCGAACGTCGAGGGCAAGGGCCAGGTCACGATCCGCGACCTCGTCCGCAACTCCCTGCGCATGCGCCCCGACCGGATCGTCGTCGGTGAGGTCCGCGGCGGCGAGTCCCTCGACATGCTCCAGGCGATGTCGACCGGCCACGACGGCTCACTCGCCACCGTCCACGCCAACAGCGCCGAGGACGCGCTGATGCGGCTGCAGACCCTGGCGTCCATGTCGGACGTGGAGATCCCCTTCGTGGCGCTGCACGACCAGATCAACAGCGCGGTCGACGTCATCGTGCAGCTGACGAGGTTCGCCGACGGCGCCCGCCGCATCACCGAGATCGCCCTGATGGACAGCCACGGCAGCGACCCGTACCGGCTGGTCAGCGTCGCCCGCTTCAACGCGCAGCCGATGGCCTCCGACGGCCGTATCCACGGGGCCTTCGAGTACTACCCCCTCCCGCGCCGCACCGCCGACCGCCTCTACATGGCGAGCCAGCCCCTCCCGCAGGCGTTCGGCATCGCCCGGTCCGCGGACCAGCTAGCCACCCGAGAAGCCAGGTAGGACCGACCGATGGAACTGCAACAGCTCATCACGCTCACCACCGGCATCACCCTGCTGACCTGCGTCCTCGCGGTCGTCGGCCTGCACTCCTACGCCATGGGCAAGGCACAGCGGCAGGCACTGGTCGACCGTCTGTCCGCCACCGGCCAGATCCCGGCGGGGGGCCGGCGCCGCAACTTCCGCGGAATCGACCGCCGTCTGCGGCGCACCAAGCCCGGCAAGAAGCTGGAACTGCGCCTGGCGGCGACCGGCCTGGACATCACGCCGGGCGAGTTCTTCGTCTACATGCTCGCCACGGTCGCGGGCCTGTGGCTGATCGGCCAGGCGGCCCTGGCTCCGTTCTTCGGGCCGCTGGCGGGCCTGCTGGGCGTGTGGGCGGCGCTCCAGTTCCTCAACTGGCAGCGGCAGAAGCGCATCGAGAAGTTCATCAACCAGCTGCCCGAGATGGCCCGCATCCTCGCCAACGCCACCCAGGCCGGTCTCGCCCTGCGCACGGCCATCGGCATGGCCGCGGAGGAGATGGAGGCTCCGGCGGGTGAGGAACTGGGCAAGGTGTCCAACCAGTTGGCGGTCGGCGCTTCGATGGACGACGCGCTGGGCGAACTGGCCGACCGCCTCCCCTCCCGCGAACTGGTCGTCCTCGTCACCACGCTGGTCCTGTCGAACCGGGCCGGCGGTCAGGTGGTGAGCGCCCTGCGCAACCTCACGGAGACCCTGGAGGAACGCAAGGAGACCCGGCGCGAGGTCCGCACCCAGCTCTCCCAGGTCAGCATGACGTCGTACGCCGTCCCGGTGCTGGGAGTCGGTTCCCTCTTCCTCATGAACGGGGTCAAGGCCGGCGCCCTGGACCGCATGACCGGCTCCCCCTTCGGCCAGGGAGCGGTCATCATCGCCTTCTCGCTCTACGCCGTCGGCTTCGTCCTCATCCGCCGCCTGTCCCGCATCGACGTCTGAGAGCCCGGAGGCAACCATGGGACTGCTCCTCGCCCTGCTGATGGGCCTCAGCGTCTGGGGCGTCTTCGCCGGCGTCCGCATGTACCGGGCGGAGGCCAAACTGCCCGGCGACCTCGCCCTGGCCCTGGAGGTCGGCTCCACCCGCACCGGCGCGGTCGACTCGCTCATCGACCGCATGGGCATGCGCTACGCGCCCGCGGTACTGCGGCTGATGGGCCCCAAGCAGGTGGCCAAGTACCGCCGCAAGATCGACCTCGCGGGCAACCCCGGCGGCCTGACCATCGACCGCTACGCGGCGCGGCGGGCGGTCTACGGCTTCCTGGGCGCCGTGGGGTTCCTGGTCTTCCTCATGCGGGGCCAGCTGCTGGTCGCCCTGCTCCTGCTGGCCTTCGGCGCGTTCTGGACGGAGGTCGGCATCTGGTCGGCGATCCGCATCCGCAAGGACGTCATCGAACGGACCCTGCCGGACTTCCTGGACGTCCTGGCGGTCGTGGTGAGCGCCGGCCTCGGATTCCGCCAGGCGCTGGACCGGGTCGCCTCCCGCTACGAGGGCCCCTGGGCCGACGAACTGCGCATCACCCTGCGCCAGATGGACCTCGGCATGAGCCGTCGCCAGGCCTTCGCGGAACTGCGCCGCCGCAACGACTCCGAGCAGGTGGCGATGTTCGTGACGGCGCTGCAACAGGGCGAGGAACTGGGCGCGCCGATCGTCGACACGCTGGTGTCCCTCGCCAAGGACATGCGCCGCACGGACGCGCAGAACGCCCGCCGCAAGGCGGCCCGGGCCGTCCCCAAGGCCACGATGATGATCACGACCTTCATGGTCCCGGCCACGATGCTGCTGCTCGGCGCGGGCCTGATCCTCGGCTCGGGTACGGACTTCGGCTCGGTGACGGGCAAGTAGCGGAGGGGCGACGTCATGTCGATTACAGGGGAGCGGGCTGGGGAGCGGGCAGGCCTACTGGGGCGTCGCCGCCGCCGCGCCGAGCGGACACCGGAGATCACGACGCCTCCGGCGGGGACGGTGCTGCCGGCGCACGTCCGCACGGGCGCTTCGGACGTACCGGTGACTTCCGTGACGCCCGCGCTGCCACCGGGGTGGGAGGCGGCCGGAGGGCCGACGTTGCAGATGAAGGGGGGTGGGCACCGACAGTCGGGGGCGGGTCGGGGCTCTGCGGTGAATGCCCCTGCGCGGGGACCGATGCCGACGCCAGACGGCCCACGGCAGCATGCTCACGGTCGCTCTGCCCTCTATGACGCCGCGCCCCCGCAGGAGCCGCCCGCGCCCGACGGCCCACGGCAGCATGCTCACGGTCGCTCGGCCCCCGAGGACGCCGCGCCCCCGCAGGAGCCGCCCGCGCCCGACGACGACGGCCGCACGGGCGGTCGGGTCGAAGCCCCGATCCCTGCCGCGAGCCCGGCCGGTGCCACGAACCCCGCGATCGGCATCCAGGTCAACGCCCTGCAAGCCATGTGCCGCCAGGTCTTCGGCTTCCGCCTTGCGATGATCGCCCTGGCCACCCCCACCGCCCTCGTCAACGCGAACGACGGCCTCCCCACCCGCCTCGTCGGCGCGGCCGTGGTCGTCACGTTCATGACCTCCTACGTCCTCTTCAGGGACTGGGAACGCTTCGGCCCCCTCCTGCTGCGCCACCCCTCCCTCCTCGCCGCAGACACCCTCTTCGGCGCCCTGCTCCTCATCGCGGCCGGCCCCGACAGCACCCTCGCGTACGTCAGCGTCTGCACCCCCCTCCTGGCGGGCCTGGTCTACGGCTGGCGCGGGGCGGCTGTCTTCGCCTCACTCCAGGCCCTCCTGCTGCTCCTCATCCACGCGGCACAGGAGGACCCGGCCCCTGGCATCACCGAGTCCGCCCTCCTGCCCGGCCTCTGCGTCATCGCCGGAGCCGTCGGCTCCAGCCTGCGCAACCTCATGCTCCGCTTCGGCGCGGCCACCCAGGCCCTCACCACCGTCCAGGCCCGTCTCGCCGTGACGGAGGCGGTCAGTGCCGAACGGGCCCGGCTGGCCCGCGAGATGCACGACTCCGTCGCCAAGACCCTGCACGGCGTGGCCCTGGCCGCAGACGGCCTGACCACCTCGGCGAACGCCGACCGCATGGACCCGGGCCTGGTGCGAAAGCAGGCGGCACTGGTCGCCCGTTCGGCCCGCCGGGCCGCCGCCGAATCCCGCGAGCTCCTGGCCGACCTGCGCCGCGAATCGGACCCCGACCAGGCCACGGACGTGCTGGTCGAACTCGCCGCCCGCACGCGCGACTTCAGCGCCCGCACCGGCCTGACGGCGGTCTATCGCCCCACCGGCGCCGACGCCGTTCCCCCCGTGCCGCCGGCCGTGGCCCGCCAGCTCCTCACGATCGCCTCGGAAGCCATGGAGAACGCCCACCGTCACGCCCACCCCACCCGCGTCGACGTCAGCGCGGGGGTCCACGGCGACCTGCTCCGCATCAGCGTCTACGACGACGGCCGCGGCCTGCCTCCCGGCACCAGCCTCGAACAACTGCGCCGTGCGGGCCACTTCGGCCTGGTCGGCATGGTCGAACGCGCGGCCTCCGTCGGTGCCCGCATCCGCATAGGCCGCGGCGGCCACCCTCAGGGCACGGAGGTCCGCCTGGAACTCCCCCTGGCCGCCCTGACCACCCCCTCCGCATGACCCAACGACCCGAGAGGAGGCCACCGATGCCGGACCAGATGCCCCACCCCACCGGCGCCCCGCAGCCGCCACCGCACCCTCCGTTCGCCGACCTTCCGCTCCCGCCGCCGGCCCAACCGGCCCGCCGTCTCCGGGTCGTGGTGGCGGACGACAACCCGGTGGTCCGCGCCGGCCTCACCGCACTGCTCTCCGGCCGCCCGGACATCGAGGTCGTGGCGGAGGCCGCCGACGGCCGCCAGGCCTACGAGGCCGCCCACCGGCACCGTCCTGACGTCGTCCTGCTCGACGTCCGCATGCCCGGCGTGGACGGCATCTCGGCCCTGCCCTACCTGGTGCAGATCGCTCCCGTGGTGATGCTGACCTACAGCAGGGAGTCGGAGATCGTCCAGGAGGCCCTGCGCCGGGGGGCGGGCGGCTACCTGGTCCACGGCGAGTTCACCGCCGATCAGCTGGTCGATGCCGTACGGGACATCAAGGAGGGCCGGGCCCACTTCACCCCCACGGCGGCGGGCGCCCTGCTGGCCCAACTCCGACAGGACCGGGCACCGGGCCCATCCCTGCCGGACGGCCTGGGTCAGTCGCGGAGTGCGACTGCATACGGAACTTCCACCTCCGGACAATCGTATATGCAGACTCAACCGCCCGCTCTACCAGGCATTTTGGGGCCCGCGGGGGGAGCGGACGCACCCACTTCTTCAGAAAACCTTTCGCAAGTGCAACCGCATATGGGACAGTCTTCGTCTGAGTGGACGAGTGGCCGTCCGGCCGCTCCCGACAGGGCGCGGTTCCAACTGAGCACGAGGGAGGCGGAGATCATGGACCTCATCGCATCCGGCATGAACAACCAGCAGATCGCCGCCACGTGCTTCATCAGCGAGAAGACCGTCAAGAACCACATCAACCGCATCTTCGCCAAGCTCCACAGCACCAGCCGCTCCGAGGCCGCCGCGAAGTGGATCGGTACGGCGCCGGACGCACACCGGGGACGGGGGTGACCTCCGGTGACGCGATGGGGTGACAACCGACGGCTGGGACCCGGCGATTGGGCCCGGAATTGGGCCCAGGGGCCCTCCGGCGGACAGGTCGTTCCGCCGTACGTTCCTCGTGTCGAAAGCGACACAGCCGCAACCGGAGGGGAACACCATGAGCGACCTGATGCTGAAGACCGCCGTCGCGACCAAGGTCCGCGTCAACGGCTGGAAGAACACGACGACCGAGGCGATGCGCCGCCGCGCGGGCGACAAGGGGCAGACGGCGGTCGAGTACCTGGGCATCATCGCGGTGGTGGTGGCGATTGTGTTGGCGATCACCGGTACGAACATCGGTCAGACGATTCTCGGAAAGATCCAGGCGCAGATCGCCAAGGTCGCTCCTTGACGCGACCTAGCCGGTACGGCGACGCAGGGCAGGCTTTCCCCATCTACATCACGGTGGTGGGGGGCCTGCTCTTTCTCGCGTTCGCGTACTTCGCGGTCGGCCAGGCCGCGGCGAACAGAAACGGCGCCCAGACAGCCGCCGACGCGGCGGCTCTCGCGGCAGCGCAGGACAGGCGGGACCAACTCGCGGACGCGTGGGTGAAGGACCTTCTCGACCCGACCAAGTGGCAGCAGATCTTCGACGGCAATGCAGAAGGACTCGGCCCTTCATGCTGGCGTGCGCATCAGCTGGCTGCACAGAACGATGCCCAAGTAGCCGGTCGTGGCTGCGTTCCGGAAGGCCTTTTGGGTTTCACGGTCGAGGTCGAGACCAACAAGTCCGTCGGTGAGTCCGTCGTTCCCGGCACGGCGGACCAGAAGTCCGACGCGACCGCCACCGCCGTGATCGAGCCTCTCTGCGACTTCGACTTCCCCGCCGGGGACGCCGGTCCCGACGTTCTGCCGACGCTCACATGCGACGACGACGTGGTCTGGGAGCTCAACCCGGACGATCTCGATGTTCTGCCGGAGCCCGAGGACCTCTTCGACGTCCACCTGGCCGAGCCACTAGCGCACGACGAGTGATGAAGGAAGCAGAGAGATGAGCATTCGGTTCACTGCGAAGGCCCGCAGGGGAACGGTCGCGTTGACCCTTGCGGCCGGACTGGCCCTCGGCGTGGCCGGCTGCGGCGGCGGTGGCGGCGACGATGACAAGCCGACCCCGCCAGCATCCGCCTCCAAGGAAAGCGGATCCAAGCCGAGTGCTCAGGAGGGGCAGTCGGAGACGCCACTGGCGGAACTCAAGGGCACAGACGGACTGCTCCTTCAGATCACCTCTGCCGCGAGGGACTCGGGCGGCTTCCTCACCGTGAACGGCGTAGTGAAGAACGACGGAGACAAGTCCGTGGTCGTCCCTCCTCAGACGAGCGGTGACGAAACGGAGGTCATCGCGCACGGTCCCTCGCTCGGCGGTGCCACGCTCGTGGACGCCAAGGGAAAGAAGCGCTATTACACGCTGCGCGACACGGAAGGGCGCCCACTGACGACAACCGGCCTCGGCAACCTTGAGGCGGGACAGACCCTCCCGGTCTTCATGCAGTTCCCGGCGCCTCCGACGAGCACTACCGAGGTCGACTTGCAGGTCCCGACGTTCTCCAGCGGCACCATCAAGATCTCCGGGTGAGGCCGGCCATGACGACCCGCACCCGAACCCGAACGGCGACTCCACGCCTCGCCCTCGTCCTCACCGCCGCCGGCCTCATGGTCGCCACGAACGTCTACGGCGCCGTGTCGGCCCACGCTGACGAAACCCCCGGCGTCCCGCCCGGCACCGAGGCCTCCGCCTCAGCCCCCGTCGAGGTCGACGCCAACGACCCCGACCTCAAACTGCCCGAGGGCGGCACCCTCGCCGAACCCAAGGTCCTCGACATCAAACAGGTCGTCGAAGACCAAAGCGGCGACGAACGCCGGGAAGACACCAACGCCGACGTCAAGTTCGCCCTCCAGGCCGAGGTCCTCTTCGGCAAGGACAGCGCGAAACTCGGCGCCGAGGCGAAGGCCCGGATCTCCGCGATCGCCGAGGAGATCAAGACGCAGAACGCGACGAAGATCCGCGTCTTCGGCTTCACCGACAACCTCGGTTCGTCCGCCCACGGCGACGTCCTGTCCCGCAAACGCGCCGACGCCGTACAGAACGTCCTCGACCAGGAACTGACCGACTCCAACGTCACGTACGAGGTCCGCGGCTACGGCGAGCAGTACCCCATCGCCGACAACTCCACGGAAACCGGCCGCAAGAAGAACCGCCGCGTCGAGGTCTCCTTCCCGCGCACGGAGAGCTGACCGGGGGAGCGATGGCCCCCACGCCCGCGTCCGGGCCCGGCCGCACAAGCCGGGCCCAGGACGCCGGCCCGCGTCTCCCCACACCCCGTCGGACCGCCCGATTCTTGGGCCCCGTTTTGGGGCCAGGGACCCATCCCGACCCGCCCGTCCCTCCCTACTCTCGGGCGGTGTCGTAGACCGAGGGAGGGGGCGGGGACATGGCCTGGACCGGGCAACCACCGAACTCGGGGGCCGCAGCGGCGTGGCACCCGCCGGCCCACGGCGGCCGCCGACCGATACCGGCCTCCCTCGCGACGGCCCTGGTCCTCGTCCACACCCTTTTCGCGATCACGGTGCTCGGCGGTCTGGGCGTGCTGCTCACCGCGGCCTCGTACGACGCCGTCGACGGTCATCTCCTCGCCCTGACCGCCTACGCGGCAGCCCCCGGAGCCCTCGGCTGGTGGCTCGCCCGCCGCACCTGGCAGGGCGGGACCCGCATCGGGGCCGGCCTGATCGCCGTACAGGCATGGCTGATCCTCGGCGCGTTCACGAACATCACGGACGGATCCCCCCGCGGCTACACCCAGCTTTTCCTCCCGGCGCTGGTCCTCTACTTCCTCACGCGCGAGGAAAGCCGTGCCTGGTACCGCCTCCCCGACATGGAGCGCGCCGAACGCCGTCCCTTCTCCCTGCCGCGGATGATCCGCTGGCGCCGGGACGAGGGTCAGACGGCGGTGGAGTACGCCGGTCTCATCGCGGTCGTCGCCGCCGTCATCGCGGCCCTCGTCGTCAGCGGCCTGGGCCCTCAGATCGCCGGCGGTCTCCAGTCGGCCGTCTGCAAGGTCACGGGCACGGCCTGCCCGTCCGCGACGCCCGGGGAAACGGCGACGGAGACCGGCGCCGCCGACCGGCCCGCTCGGCAGGGGGACCCCGCCGGGGACGAGGTCACTGAGGACAAGACGACCGACGAGACGGCCGACGGCGACGAGAAGGACGACGACAAGAAGGACACAAGGAAGGAAGGGAACGCCGACAGGGAAGGCGAGAAGGAAGGCGAGAAGAAGGAAGACGACGGCTGCTTCAGCGGCGTCGGCGCCTTCTTCGGCTGCACGGGCGACCAGTTGAAGCAGGTCGGTGAGGGCCTCTTCGTCGACGGCATCGGCGGCGAACTCAAGGGCATCTGGGACACGGTCACCAACCCGCTCGACACCCTGGACGGCCTGAAGGACTACGGCGGCGTCATAGCCGACCAGTGGTCGCAGGACGCCAAGGACGCCGGTGACAAGTGGGGGAAGGGCGACTACCTCGACGCGCTCACCGACTGGGGCGGCGCGACCGTGAACTCGGGCGGCAAGATCCTCGACGACATGTTCATCGGGGACGAGGTCCGCGACCAGTGGGACAAGGGCAACGAGACGCGCGCCGTCACCACGGTCATCTGGAACGTCGGCTCCCTCTTCATCCCCGGCTACGGTGAGGCCAAGCTCGTAGGAAAACTCGGCAAGCTGGGCAAACTCGGGAAGCTCGGTGACCTGGGCAAGCTCACCGACAAGGCCGTGGACGCGGCGGAGGACGCGAGAAAGGCCGCCAAGGCCGGTGACGCGGATGCCGCACGCAGGGCGGCGAAGGAAGCCGACGAGGCGGCGGACGAAGCCGAACGCAAGGCCCGCGAGTCCGGCTGCACCATCGCGGCCCCCTCCCGCAGGACCCCATACGGCGGCGCCCCCGGCACCGGCACCACCGTCCTGGCCGCACCCCGGGCCGACTCCCCGTACGTCGTCCTCGCCCAGGACGGCTGCGACGAGGAAGCGGAAGAACAGGCGCGGGAGGCCCGCCGACAGGCCAACGAGGCGGACAAGGCCGCCGACGGTGCAGAGCAGCGGACGAGGCCGGTCAACGAATGGGAGGCCAGGGACGACATCCCCGGTCCGGCGCGCGGCAAAGTCCTCAAGTTCCCGAACAAGCGCCACACTGTCAGCGGGGCGTCCAGCGGACAGGTGAAGGAGCGCAACACGGTGATCCTCAGAGGCAACGAGGACCTGGTGCGTGCCGACATCGACGGCATCGCGAACGGCCGCGCAACGCTCTCGCCGGACGGGAACACCTACGAGATCAACGGCCGATCGTACGAGGTGGAAGGCAGCGGAACGGTCTTCCCGAAGTCCGGCCCCGGCCTGGTCCAGATGGACCGCATCGAGTACGCGGCGCTGAAGGAGATCGCGCGGAACAAGGGCGACGCGAGCAAGTCGCAGCAGCTGCAGCGGGACCCGAAGTTCGTCGGCAATCCCGAGAAGGTCGCCAAGGCCAAGGCCGTCTACGACGGTACGTACAAATGAGCGGACGTACAGGTGAGTGATCGGAGCGGGCCGGTGATCGGGAACTTCTTCACCGTCGCGGACCTGGACGCGGCGACCCTGCGAGAGGCGCTGGCGGACATGCTGGAGGTTCCGGACGTGGCCGTCGACGTCGCGGACGTGGACCGGGAAGACCGTCACTGGGACGCTCCCGTGCTCTGCACCTTCCGCCTGCTCCCTCCCGGTGATCTGGCACTGGAACTGGACATCACCGTGGACGAGGCCACCGCCGGCACCCTCACGGAGAAGGGACTCGCACTGGGTCTGGCGGCCAGGGTGAAGAGTTCGGTACTCCACCCCTCGACGCTCGATCTGCCGAGCGCCTACTGGGTCGCCGTACCCGACGGACGCTCGGTCAGGTGCCGCCTGGAGGCGAACGACAGCGGCGACGACACGGCGTACGGCGTGGACGCGGTCGAGGAGCAGGTCCCCGACCTGCCCCGGGCAACGGTCGAAGTCCTCCCGGAGATCCTGGACAGACAACCCCTCCCCACTCCCGTATCCGACGCGTTCCTCGCCGGACTCCCCACAGGCAAGGCGGACAGCGTCGAAGGCCGCGTCCACCACTACCTGCGCGTGTGGGAACGACTGACGAGCCGGCTCCAGTCCGACTGGGCCCCTGAGGGCCGCTACAGAGCGGACTTGTACCACCGCGACCTGGAGGCCAGAGACGCTCTGGAACGACTCGTCCTGGAGCTGGGCGAGCCACGCACAAATGCCCTGCGGGACGTTGTGACCCGACTCGACCGATCGTTCAGCGAGTACACCGACCCCACTCCCACACCGGCCGAGGCCGGGGGAGAGGCCCCGTGGTGGTGGCATCGTGTTCCTCGCCGAGTGCCCTGGTGAACTGCCCACGGACTCCGCGCGGAGGGGACCCCGTGAGTCGTGCGCGAGTGCCGCATGACGAGGAGATGTGGGATCCGCAGATCCCGCGGTGGCACGACCCGGAGGGTGACCACGTCCTGCCCCGGGCTCTGCGCACCTTGCCGGAGCCCTGGAACGAGGGCGACTGGAATCGAATCGCGGAAC
Source organism: Streptomyces qaidamensis (assembly GCF_001611795.1). Classification (NCBI taxonomy): domain Bacteria; kingdom Bacillati; phylum Actinomycetota; class Actinomycetes; order Kitasatosporales; family Streptomycetaceae; genus Streptomyces; species Streptomyces qaidamensis. Next base: position 5,799,936 of record NZ_CP015098.1, read on the forward strand.
TGCCCCGCACGGACGAGCGGTTGATGGAAGCCCAGCGAGTGATCACCGCACTCCTGGAGGACCGGGATCTGTCTCCGCCTGTGCCTGAGCCGCCGTCGCCCGGTTTGTTGTGGCACGTGTGGGAGGAATTCCATCGGGCTGTCGGCAAGAGCATGCCCCGCATGGTCGACGTGACCTGGACCGGTGTGGACGAGCTCGTACGCACCTGGCGCGAGCGACCGCAGCTGTATCCGCTACAGCGACATGTCGTACGGCACGTCGAGGCGGCGATGCTGGCCATGATCCCGTCCCTGCGGAACGACGTGGCCGACTCGGTGTTCCGCTGGCTGGCCCTCGACCCTGATCCGGGGCGCTTCGCCGACTGGGCGGTAGCTCTGGCCGAGTGTTGCGTGACCGAGGACATTGGTGCGGACGCGGCCATCGAGTTGCTGGGCGCGATGGGCGGCCCGGAGGCTTGGGCGGCGCTGGAGCGCCTGTCGATGCAGCCGGACGGCCCGGCAGCTTGGAAGAACGCGGAAGCGGCACAAGGCGCACTCTGGAATCCGGAGAACCGGGGACGGCGAGGCCCTAACCCTCCTCCGCCGGCACGACAACCTCCAACCGCACCCCGTCCCGCACCCCCCACCCGCCCCTGACCCCCGCCCCGGCCTCCAGCACGTGCCGGGCCCGCAGCCGAGGCATCCCCAGCCGCCCCGGTCGCATGGTCCGCACGGCGATGACCCGCAGGTGACGGTCCAGGTAGGCGACATCGATCGGGATGCGCATACGAAAGGTGTGCACGCTGTTGGCAGGGGAGAGCAGGATCGCCCCGTCGACGGAGTCCCGGCCCAACAACCCCTTCGTGCGGGCCCGATAGGAGGTGGCGATCTCCAGCGGCACCCTGACGGACGGCCCACCGTCATCCCTCTGCGCGACCAGTTCCCCACGCCCGTCCCGCCAACGCCGCCCCATCCGGACCCCCTCCGACCGCGCCACTGCCCATGCTGGCTCTCGGACCCGAACGTATCCGCAGAGGGCAGGCCCTCGCATGGGCCCACGGACCCAAGCCCTTTGCTCGTTCCTGACTGAAACGCCCCCGGCGGCAGGGCCGTTGGTGCACCCTTCTTGACGCGTTATGCAACCGTTACGGCTCGAAGGTGACGACGAATCACCGATTTCTTCCCATACGCCCCGCGAGTTGACAACCTTCTCCCTGGTGCGGCCGCACCCCGCTGTATAGCTTTGGTTCGCTCAAGAGAAGCCTCGCCACCTCCCGGGAGCCGACCGTGAACCGCCGCCCCACCCTCCTCGCAGCGCTCACGCTGACCACCGCAGCGGCCTTGACGCTGTCCGCGTGCGGGAGCGACGACAGCTCCAAGGGCAAGGACAACGACAAGATCGCGGGCGCGGACACCGGGGACAAGCCGTCGCCTTCCCCGAGTGAGAGCGAAGCATCACCCGGCGGCCGACCGACGATCACCTTCCCGCCCGACGCCAAGAACGTCTTCGAGTACGAGAAGACCGGCGACGCCGCCAAGGACGCGGTCCTCAAGGACAGCACGCTCAGCGTCAACTCCGTGGACGAGGCGATCCTCAAGGGGAACACCGACACCAAGGCCCTCGGCTTCTACAACGTCGGCAAGGCGCTGGAATCGTCGATCTCTTACGCCCAGCGGTACATCGACGGTGGCGACACATGGATCGGGGAGACGCGCTACTTCGACTACAAGGTGACTCTCACCGGTGAGAAGAAGGCCTACGTCACCTACTGCTCCGATGAGAGCAAGTCCTACATCAAGAACCGGAAGACCAAGAAGGTCGACAGATCACCGGCGGACGCGGACTCCTACGTGCTGTACAACACCAGCCTCACCAAAAACGCCGATGGAGTCTGGCAGACGTCCAACATCGGCTCGGACAGGGGGAGCAAGGCGTGCCAGCCGTAAGAGACTCGGCGAGAGCCATAACGGTCCTGACTCTGGTTTGTTGCTCTGTCTTCGCTGCCCAGACGGCCTTCGCCAATCGCGACAAGTACGGGAACAACGGAGACAACCAGCAGAGCGCTGATGCAGGCAAGGACGGCACCGTCTCCGTCACCGTTGGCGGCGTCGTCTTCGACCGTTCGAAGAACGGCAGCGGAAACGCCGCGGGCGCGCTCACGTCGACCACGTCATGGTCCCCGCCCCCCTGCTGGTACGCCCCGAAGTACACGCCGGAACAGCTGAAGAAGTACCTTGAGCCGACGTGGGAGGCCGGTTCGACGGGCTATGAGTGGGACGCCAAACAGCGGGACCGCTACGTCAACGGGCACCCCTACAAGGACTTCAACAAGGACAAGACCGGCAAGGGATACTTCTGGGATTCCTTCGTCAACAAGGATTTCCCCCCGGGCTGGGACTCCTGTGAGAAGCCCATCTTCTGGGTGGACCAGGGCGACCCCCCGCCGGCGAACATCGAGAACGCTGTCACTCCGGAGGTCCTGGCCGAACTCGCCTACGCCGAGGTCCGAGTCCCCAGCACCAAGGTGACCCTTGCGCCCGCCGCACAGACCAAGGTCAACCTGCCGACCTGGGCCTGGCTGGACGCCGCCGACTTCAAGCCGGTCTCCGTCACCGCGTCCGTACCCGTGATCGGCATCGCCGCGACCGCGACCGCGGTACCCACGTCCCTCCGCATAGAGCCCGGCACCAAGGACGCCGTCACCTACCCGGCCTCCGGCGTCTGCGCGATCAACGACGGCCGCATCGGCGAGCCCTACGCCAAGGGCAAGGCGAACCGCACTCCACCTTGCGGAGTGAGATACCTGCGCTCCTCGGGAGACGGCACATACCCGCTCCAGGCGACCGTGACCTGGAAGATCACGTGGACCGGCACGGGCGGCACAGGCGGCGACCTCCCCGACGGCACGTTCGGCGCCACCCAGGATGTGGTCGTACAGGAGATCCAGGCCGTCAACCGCTGACCTCTTCAGGCACAGGGTCGGGCGGAGCTCACGAGCTTCGGCTCGCCGTTGGTGGGCACGCGGGAGGATTCAAGCAGGAGGGCCTGACCAGGGCGGCTGGTGACCCTTATGAAGGCATGGGGCGCTTAAATATCTTGTCCGTCGCCTCCCGCGCCGGGTAGGAAACCCCCATGACCTCACTAGGCGCAGTCTTCCGCCCCCAACTCGCCCCCGAGCGACTCCGGTCCGTGGCCCGGCTGGCCGATGACGCCGGTCTCGAAGAGCTCTGGCTCTGGGAGGACTGTTTCAGAGAGGGCGGCATCTCCACCGCCGCGGCCGCCCTCGCGTGGACCGAGCGCGTGCGGGTCGGGGTCGGGCTGTTGCCCGTGCCGCTGCGGAACGTCGCCATCACGGCCATGGAGGCCGCCTCGCTGCACCGGATGTTCCCTGGGCGGGCGATCCTCGGTGTGGGGCACGGCGTGCAGGACTGGATGGGGCAGGTCGGTGCCCGGGTCGAGTCGCCGGTCACCCTGCTGCGGGAGCATCTCCTCGCCCTCAGGGCTCTGCTGAGCGGCGAGCGGGTCACCGTCGACGGACGGTACGTCAAGCTCGACGACGTCGCCCTGGACTGGCCGCCCGAGGTCCCCCACGGCGGGGTGCTGGCCGGCGCCACCGGGCCGCGGTCCCTGCGGCTCACCGGAGAGGCCGCCGACGGGACCATCCTCACCGCCTCCACGAACGCCGAGGGCGTGCGCAAGGCGCGGCAGCTCGTGCAGGAGGGGCGCGCCGCGGCCGGACGGGGGGCAGGGCCCCATCGTCTGGTCGTGTACCTCCTCACCGCCACCGGGCCCGACGCCGCCGCCCGGCTGCGCGCGGAGCTCACCGCCGAGGGCGTCGAGGCCGTCCCGGATCTCGGGGGCGCCGGGGACGCCGGGGCCGTCGCCAAGGCCGTCGAGCAGCTGGTCGAGGCCGGGGCCGACAGCGTCGTACTGCAGCCGACGGCGGACGAGCCCGACCCGGAGGGATTCGTGCGGTTCGCCGCCGAGGAAGTGCGGCCCCTGGTTCCCACGCCACGGTGAGAACCAGCACGTCGGAACCCGCACTTCGGTTTCGTCCTGTCGTGATTCGTCCTGTCGTAAGGAGCACCACGTGACGTCCCTGCCCGACCCCGGGCCCCCGCGCCCCACCACCTTCGAAGACCTCGTGGCCGAAGGTGCCGCCGTCCCCACGGACGGCTGGGACTTCTCCTGGTTCGAAGGGCGGGCGACGGAGGCACGCCCCTCCTGGGGGTACGCCGTCTCGATGGCCGAGCGGCTGGGCGGGGCGAGTGCTGTGCTCGACGTGCAGACCGGGGGCGGCGAGGTGCTGGACTTCGCCCTCTCCCGGGTCGCCGACGCGAACACGGGCCAGTCCACCGGCGAGACCACGGGCAGGGCTGTCACCGAGACCACCGCCCCTGCCGCCGCCCCGAAGCCGCCCCTCCTCACCGTCGCCACCGAAGGCTGGCCCCCCAACGTCGCCAAGGCGACCGCCCTGCTCCGCCCGCGCGGCGTCGCGGTCGTCGCCGCGCCCGAGGACGACCCGCTGCCCTTCGCCGACGGCGCCTTCGACCTGGTCGTCAGCCGTCATCCCGTCCGTCCGCACTGGGAGGAGATCGCCCGCGTCCTCCAGCCCGGCGGTACGTATTTCGCCCAGCACATCGGCCCGAACAGCGTCTTCGAACTCGTCGAGTACTTCCTCGGGCCCCAGCCGGACGGCGTGCGCAGTGCCCGCCACCCCGACCGTGAGCGTGCCGACGCCGAGGCCGCCGGGCTCGACGTCGTCGGGCTGCGGGCGGAGCGGCTGCGCGTGGAGTTCCACGACATCGGCGCGGTCGTGCACTTCCTGCGCAAGGTGGTCTGGATGGTCCCCGGCTTCACCGTCGAGGCGTACGAGCCGCGGCTGCGGGAGCTGCACGAGCGCATCCGGGCCGAGGGCCCCTTCGTCGCCCACAGCACCCGCCACCTCTTCGACGCGCGCAAGCCGGGCTGAGGGGTCCTTCCCCTGTGCCCGTCCGGGTCGCGCGGCCTGGCACCGCACCTCGCCACGTTGCCGGGAAGCCCTGGTAGCTCCGCTATAAGGGCTTCCCGGCGCCTTGCGATGCACGCCACGAGACCACGCGCCCTGATCGGACGCTCATAGTGAAAGGAACTGAGGCCCCCGGGTCCGTGATCACGCGTGCGGGCCCACCGCCACCTCTCCCACCACCAGCTCGGGCGTCACCTCCAGCACCTCACCCACCCGCTCCACCTGCTCGCCCAGCTCCCGTTCCTGCCGTGCCGTCAGCGGGACGAGCGGCTCGACCGTGACGGTCGTACGACGGCCCCGGCGCCGCTGGTGCCACACCCCAGCCACCACACCGTCGACGAGCAGCACCGGGTAGTTGCCCGCCTGGCCGCCCCCGAGGGCGCGCTGGTACGCCGCCCCGGGGAACAGCCGCTTGCGGGGCTGCCCGGCGACGACGTACGCGTCGAAGTAGGGGAGCAGGCGGACACCCCGCGCCGGGCCGTCGGGGAAGTCGGTGTCGCCCGCCGCCACCCACGCCGGTGTTCCCTCGAACCGGGCCTCCTCGATGCGGCCCGCCGAGGCCAGTTCGCCGAACAGGGCCGTGGCCCAGCCGGGCGGCGCCGCCAGCCACCGTGCGAAGTGCGCCGGGGTCGCCGGGCCGTACGCGTGCAGATAGCGGCGGACGAAGACGGACAGGGCATCGCCCGCCCCGTCGCTCACTGTCCGGTCCCCCGAGGCGGGGCGCGTGTACGTCGCCTTGCGGCCGCGGTTGGGGCCGAAGCACAGCGTGCCCGCCCAGCCGGCCCGGTGCATCACCTGGCGCCAGCGCGGCCACAGGTCCTGGAACGCCGGCATCACGCGGTCACCGGCCCAGGGTCCCGTGCGGGCGACGACCTCCTCGGACAGCTCGTCGAGGGTCAGGAACCTGCCGTCGAGCGCTTCGCCGATCGCCGTCACGACCTGGGCGGACTGCTCCTCGGTGAGCCGCACGTCGGGCGGGAACGGGCTCGGGCCGGTCGGCACCGCCGTCAACGCGGCGGAGAGGAGGGGGAGTTCACGGGCCGGGAGAAGATGGACCGTGCCGCGCGGGCCGTACGTCTTGACCAGGGACCGGTCGTCCCAGAGCGCGGACCGTACGTCCGCCCGTGTCACCCCGTCCGCCCGCATCCCCAGCGACAGCTCGGCCGCGGACAGCACCTGGGCGTGCACGCCCAGCATCGCGCCGGCCACCTCGGCGAGCGGCGTGCCGGTCCCGGCCGGCCTGGCCAGGAACTGCCGCTCCGCCCGGCGTGCGCCGGCCGCGTCCCACGTGATGCTCACGTTCGTCGTCATGGTGCGACGCTAGGTGGCAAAGAGGCCAGTTTCTGTCCTATATCCCACCCCCGACGCTCGCTATGACACCCCGACGCGCGACCGGGCGTAGGTCACTCCCTTCGCTCACTGCACTTGCGCATCTTCCGCCGAGGGTTTTCACATCGTTATCGCCTGCGGCTCGCCTCCCTGCGTCCACTCGCGTAGATTCGAAGCCAGGCGATTCGCGTGAGCAAAGCTGCGCGGGCGGTACCGCGCAGTGGAGGGGGCTGCGCGGTGCCAGGCCTCCCGCCGGGTCTTGCGCAGCGGCGATCGGGCCTCGCCGACGGCGATGTCGAGACGGCAAAGCGGTGAATCGGCGACGGCCCGGGGGACTCCGGGTCAAGCGGGCGTTCGGGGTCGGGTCACCCGTCGGGGGGATGCCGGGACATGTCACCCGACTGGGCCCCAAGTCGCGGCAAATCCTCCGGATTCTGCCCCAGGGTGCCCGATTCCCCTGCGTATGCGCCCTGTTTCGGCCACAAGCGAGGCCTGAACGAAGGCCTCCGCGGTCATCGCCGCGTCGCCGGACGGCTCCGGAGAGTAGTTGTGGCACGCCGATGCACGCAGCATCACTTACGAAGGGTTATGGTGGAAACCCCCCCTCGGGCCGGTCCGTCTCCCCCCCACGGACCGGCCCGTTTTTTGTGGGTCCGCCGGGCGGCTCGAACCACCGGCCGGAACCGTTCGTTCCGCCCCGGTTGGCGGCCCGTCGCCGCAGCGGGGGTAGGCTTCGCCCCCGGGGACTGCCACACGGGCAGGGACCGCCAGCGGCCACGACCGGGCCGCACACCGCGGCCTGTCCGATCCTTACGGAGGGGCTGACGATCACGTGAACCTGCGCGACAAGCTGCGTGGCCTGCTGGTCAGGCTGTACGCACGCCGGGTGGAAGGTCACCTGGACCACGCTCAGGTGCCCAAGCACATCGGCGTCATCATGGACGGCAACCGGCGCTGGGCGAAGGCCGCCGGATCCAGCACCGTCGACGGCCATCGGGCCGGTGCCGGGAAGATCGAGGAGTTCCTCGGCTGGTGCACCGAGACCGATGTCGAGGTCGTCACGCTCTGGCTGCTGTCCACGGACAACTTCGACCGGCCGCGGGAGGAACTCGTCCCCCTGCTCGGCATCATCGAGGACGTCGTGCGCACCCTGGCCGCCGACGGCCGCTGGCGCGTGCACCACGTGGGCACGCCCGACCTGCTGCCCTCGGGGATGCAGACGGTCCTCAAGGAGGCCGAGGAGACCACCGCGCACGTCGACGGCATAGTGGTCAACGTCGCCATCGGTTACGGCGGCCGGCAGGAGATCGCCGACGCCGTCCGCTCGATGCTGCTCGACGCCAAGGACCGGGGCACCTCGATGGAGGAGCTCGCCGAGGCCGTCGACACCGACATGATCGGGCGTCACCTCTACACCAGCGACCAGCCCGACCCCGACCTGGTGATCCGCACCAGCGGCGAGCAGCGCCTGTCCGGATTCATGCTCTGGCAGACCGCCCACTCCGAGTACTACTTCTGTGACGTGTTCTGGCCGGCGTTCCGCAAGGTCGACTTCCTGCGGGCCATGCGCGACTACGCCGTCCGGCACCGGCGCTACGGCGGCTGACGTACCGCTGCCGGGCACCGCGGACGCAGGACGTCCCACGTCACGACACCTCCCGGTACCCCCTTGAGGACGCGCGTAACACGGAGTTCACCGGCTCGCCGTCATATGCCGTGGCATGGCGACGCTCGTTCGAGGGCATAACCCAGACAGGTCGACGCCCGAACCACGGGTGTCGTATCTCAGCGGACGGCACGGGGCCGTCCGCCCGGGAGGCCCTTTGCACCAGCCCGATCGTGCGGTCACAGCACGGACGAAGAGGCGGAGGGCCGGTTCTCGGCCCGCGCAGGGCGGCCGACGACCGGTCCAGCTCCATACCGTCGCTCCCCGACCTCATCCGAGGGGGTACGTCCTTCCGTGGTGACCAGCACAAAGCGCCACAAGCCCGACCGGCGCACCTATGTTCTCGACACCAGCGTCCTGCTGGCCGACCCGAACGCCCTGAACCGCTTCGACGAGCACGAGGTCGTGCTCCCCATCGTCGTGGTCACGGAGCTGGAGGCCAAGCGGCACCATCCCGAACTCGGCTACTTCGCCCGGCAGGCCCTGCGCCTGCTCGACGAGTTCCGGGTCCGGCACGGTCGCCTCGACGCCCCCATCCCGATCGGGGATCTGGGCGGGACCGTCCGTGTCGAGCTCAACCACTCGGACCCCAGCGTGCTGCCCAGCGGCTACCGCCTGGGGGACAACGACTCCCGCATCCTCGCGGTCGCCCGAAACCTGCAGGCCGAGGGGTTCGACGTCACCGTCGTGTCCAAGGACCTCCCACTCAGGATCAAGGCGTCCTCCGTCGGACTCCTCGCCGAGGAGTACCGCGCGGAGCTCGCCATCACGGACTCCTCCGGCTGGACCGGAATGTCCGAACTGACCCTGCCCGGCGAGCAGGTGGACATCCTCTTCGAGGAGGGGCACGTCTACGTCCCCGAGGCCGCCGAACTGCCGGTGCACACGGGCCTGATGATCCAGTCGGAGCGCGGCAAGGCCCTCGGGCGGGTCACGCCCGAGGGCAACATCCGTGTCGTGCGCGGGGATCGTGAGGCGTTCGGCATCAAGGGCCGCAGCGCCGAGCAGCGCATCGCGCTCGACCTGCTGCTCGACCCGGACGTGGGAATCGTGTCGATGGGCGGCCGGGCCGGCACCGGCAAGTCGGCGCTCGCGCTGTGCGCGGGGCTGGAGGCGGTCCTGGAGCGCCGTCAGCACCAGAAGGTGATGGTCTTCCGCCCGCTGTACGCGGTGGGCGGGCAGGAGCTGGGCTATCTGCCGGGTTCCGAGGCCGAGAAGATGAGCCCCTGGGCGCAGGCGGTGTTCGACACGCTGTCGGCGGTCACCTCCCGCGAGGTCATCGAGGAGGTCACCGCACGGGGGATGCTGGAGGTCCTGCCGCTCACCCACATCCGCGGCCGCTCGCTGCACGACGCGTTCGTGATCGTGGACGAGGCCCAGTCGCTGGAACGGAACGTACTTCTCACCGTTCTGTCCCGGATCGGGGCCAATTCGCGGGTGGTTCTCACCCACGACGTGGCCCAGCGGGACAACCTCAGGGTCGGCCGGTACGACGGTGTCGTCGCCGTCGTGGAGAAGCTGAAGGGGCACCCGCTCTTCGCGCACGTGACCCTGACGCGGTCCGAGAGGTCCCAGATCGCTGCCCTTGTGACCGAAATGCTCGAAGACGGGCACATCTGACCGCACCACGCCAAACACTGGCGGTTATGCGATAGTTGGCGCCGCCCGGAAAAGGCCAAGAGCCTAGCCGGGCGGCGCCTTCGCGTGTGGCCGTTCCGTGGAATTTCCTGCGTCAAACGGGATGTGAGCTTTCACACGCAACTCGGAATTGCCTTGCCCCGTCCGGTTACGGCAGAGTCTCACTCCTGTCAGGCCCCGCATACGACACACCTGTACCCCCAGCGGTACGGCACCACAAAAGCATCAGCATCAACTGCATAGCGATGTCGTATGCCGCCCGAGCAACACGTGGCGCTCTCCTCGGGGGAGTTGCCCACCGGGCCCGCGCCTCCCGTGACCCCGCAGTTGGGGAGGCCAGTGCCAGGGGCACGATTGCGTCCGCGAGGGTCACCGAAGCGGGCGATGCTGGAAGGAAACCGTGTGAGCCGGATCTCGGTCCGGGGATTCGCAGTGGCTTCGGCCACGGCGGTCACCGCTGTCGGAAGCGTCGTCGGCGTTGCCTCGGGCAGCACCGCGCAGAACAACGACGCGGAGGCGACGGCAACCGGCGCCACGCTGCTCGCGGACATCCCCGCGGGCCAGCAGGCCCAGGTGCAGACCGCGTCGCTGACGCAGCAGGCCGACGCACAGGCCATTCAGGCGGACGCGAGCGCGAAGAAGGACGCCGAGGAGGCCGCCCGCAAGGCCGCCGCCGAGACGGCCATCGCGAAGAAGGAAGCCGCCGAGAAGGCGGCCAAGGAGGCCAAGGAGCGCGCGGAGGCCAAGGAAGCCGCCGCCAGCCGCTCCAAGGACATCTCCGACTTCCCCGTCGCGACCTCCTACAGCATCGCGCAGCTCCAGGCGATGGCACGCCAGATGGTGCCGTCGGGCCAGTTCCAGTGCTTCAGCAACATCGTGGACCACGAGTCCGACTGGAACTACAAGGCGGTCAACCCCTCCTCCGGGGCCTACGGCATGTTCCAGGCGCTGCCCGGTTCCAAGATGTCGTCCGTGGGCGCCGACTGGCGGACCAACCCGGCCACCCAGATCAAGTGGGGCCTGAACTACATGAACGATCGCTACGGCAGCCCCTGTGAGGCCTGGTCGTTCTGGCAGGCCAACAACTGGTACTGAGCCGGCCGGCCCACGGCCGAACCCGTCCTTCGCGCGAGCCCCGCACCGTCATCCGGTGCGGGGCTCGCGCCATGTACGGTCGGACGGACGGCTCCCCGGGGGAGTGGTGCGCCAAGACGGGGGAAAAGGACGGATCATGTCGAGAGTGCCAGGGTGGCTCGGCCGGCTCGGTGCCGGGCTGACCGAGATCAGCGAGCGGTACAACGAACGCCGCGCCGAGGCCGAACGGGAGCAGGACGACCCCGAGCCCGGGACGCTCGCCGGTGACCACGTGCCGCCGCCCCCGGACTACGCCCCCGACGGCGCCGCCCGCCCCGATCCCGCGCTGGCCGTGCCGTGGGGGATGCGGGTCGCGGCCGAGGCCGGCTGGCGGCTCCTCGTCCTCGCGGGCGCCCTCTGGGTGCTGATGCGGGTCATCAGCGCCGTCCAGCTCGTGGTGCTCTCGTTCGTCATCGCGCTGCTCATCACGGCGATCCTGCAGCCGACCGTGGCCCGGCTGCGGCGCCACGGCGTGCCGCGCGGGCCGGCGACCGCGCTGACGGCGATGTTCGGCTTCGTCGTCATCGGCCTCATCGGCTGGTTCGTGACCTGGCAGGTCATGGAGAACATCGACGACCTCTCGGGCCAGATCCAGGACGGCATCGACGAGTTGCGGAACTGGCTGCTGAACAGCCCCTTCCACGTCACGGACAAGCAGATCAACGAGATCGCCAAGAACCTGCGGGAGGCGGTCGGGGCGAACACCGACCAGATCACCTCCGCGGGTCTGGAGGGCGTGACGGTCGTCGTCGAGGCGCTCGCCGGGATCCTGCTCGCGGTCTTCTCGACGCTGTTCCTGCTCTACGACGGCAAGCGCATCTGGGAGTGGACGCTGAAGCTGGTGCCGGCGGCGGCGCGGCCCGGGGTGGCCGGGGCCGGACCGGCGGCGTGGCGGACGCTGACGGCGTATGTGCGGGGCACGGTGATCGTCGCGCTGATCGACGCGATCTTCATCGGGCTGGGGATCTACTTCCTCGATGTGCCGATGGCCGTGCCGCTGGCGGTGTTCATCTTCCTGTTCGCGTTCATCCCGCTGGTGGGTGCGGTGGTGTCCGGGGCGCTGGCGGTGGTCGTCGCGCTGGTCACCCAGGGGGTGTTCACGGCCGTCATGACGCTGGTGGTGGTGCTCGCGGTGCAGCAGATCGAGGGCCACATCCTGCAGCCGTTCATCCTGGGACGGGCCGTGCGGGTGCATCCGCTGGCGGTGGTGCTCGCGGTGGCGTGCGGGGGCATGGTGGCCGGGATCGGCGGCGCGGTGGTCGCCGTTCCGCTGGTGGCGGTGACGAACACGGTCGCCGGGTATCTGCGGTCGTACTCGCAGAAGTCGGCGCTCCGGCACTCGGTGCGGCCGCGCGGGGCCACGGCGGTGAGCGCGGAGCCGGCCCCGCAGCCGCCCTCGGCCCCGGAGTAGTCCAGGAGCCCGGGACACCGGCAGGGCCCCGTCCACCGGTCAGGTGGGCGGGGCCCTGCTCTGTGAGGCGTGCGGCCGGGGGTTACTCGGCCAGGACCGCCTCGGCGTCCAGCGTGACGCCGACCGCCTGGATCACGGAGGCGATCTTGAACGCCTCCTGGACGACCTCGCGGTCGAGACCGGCCTTGCGCAGCACCTGCTCGTGGGAGTCCAGGCACATGCCGCAGCCGTTGATGGCCGAGACGGCGAAGGACCACAGCTCGAAGTCGACCTTGTCGACGCCCGGGTTGCCGATGACGTTCATCCGCAGGCCGGCGCGCAGGGTGCCGTACTCGTGGTCGGAGAGGAGGTGACGGGTGCGGTAGAAGACGTTGTTCATCGCCATCACCGCGGCGGCGGCCTTGGCGGCCGTGTACGCCTCCGGCGACAGGTTCGCCTTCGCCTCCGGCTCCAGCTCGCGCAGCACGATCGGGGAGCGCGAGGCGATCGCCGTCGACAGCACCGTGCCCCACAGCTGCTGGGCCGGCAGGTCGGAGTTGCCGATGACCGAGCCCAGGTTGAGCTTCAGGTCCTTGGCGTAGTCCGGTATGGCGGACTTCAGGGCATCCAGCGACATGTCAGATCACTCCCCGGAGAGCAGCGCGACCGGGTCGAGGGTCTCGTCGCCCTTCGACCAGTTGCAGGGGCACAGCTCGTCCGTCTGGAGCGCGTCCAGGACCCGGAGGACCTCCTTCGGGTTACGGCCGACCGAGCCCGCGGTCACCATCGAGAACTGGATCTCGTTGTTCTGGTCCACGATGAACACCGCGCGCTTGGCGAAGCCGTCCTCGCCCTCGATGCCGAGGTCGCGCATCAGCTCGTGCTTGGAGTCGGCCATCATCGGGAACGGCAGGTCGCGCAGGTCGTCGTGGTCCTTGCGCCAGGCGTGGTGGACGAACTCGGAGTCGCCGGAGAAGCCGAGGACCTGCGCGTCGCGGTCCGCGAACTCCTCGTTCAGCTTGCCGAAGGCGGCGATCTCGGTCGGGCACACGAAGGTGAAGTCCTTGGGCCACGCGAAGATGACCTTCCACTGACCCTCGTAGGTCTTGTGGTTGATCTGCTGGAACTCCTTGCCCTTCTCCAGCGAGACGCAGGCGGTCAGGTCGAACTCGGGGAACTTGTCACCGACGGTGAGCACACACACTCCTTGCAGCGAAGAAACCCCCGGATTGCGGGGGTTTCCCATGGGTTGGACTGTGTTGATGTTGGCACAGGCTCGATTGATTACGGAAATAGCTACACTCGGTCGAGTTGATCGGAGGTAGTTATCAGTGACTGTCGGTAATAAGCGCAGGCAGCCCAGCCTCGCCCAGCTCCGGGCCTTCGCGGCGGTGGCCGAACACCTTCATTTCCGGGACGCGGCCGCGGCGATCGGCATGAGCCAGCCCGCCCTCTCGGGCGCCGTGTCGGCCCTGGAGGAGACACTCGGAGTGACGCTCCTCGAGCGTACGACGCGCAAGGTGCTGCTCTCACCCGAGGGCGAGCGGATCGCCGTACGCGCCAAGGCGGTTCTGGGGGAGGTGGGGGCGCTCATGGAGGAGGCCGAGGCGGTCCGGGCGCCCTTCACCGGGGTGCTGCGGCTCGGGGTGATCCCGACGGTCGCGCCCTATCTGCTGCCGACGGTCCTGCGGCTCGTCCACGAGCGGTACCCGCACCTCGACCTCCAGGTGCACGAAGAGCAGACCGCCAGCCTCCTCGACGGCCTGGCCGGCGGCCGGCTCGACCTCCTGCTGCTCGCCGTGCCCCTGGGCGTACCGGGCGTGACCGAACTGCCGCTGTTCGACGAGGACTTCGTACTCGTCACGCCGCTCGACCACTGGCTCGGCGGCCGGGAGGGCATCCCGCGTCAGGCACTGCGGGAGCTGAACCTGCTCCTGCTGGACGAGGGCCACTGCCTGCGCGACCAGGCCCTCGACATCTGCCGGGAGGCCGGCCGTGACGACGTGCCGGTCACCACGACCGCCGCGGGGCTGTCCACGCTGGTGCAGCTCGTCGCGGGCGGGCTCGGCGTCACCCTGCTGCCGCGCACCGCCCTCAAGGTCGAGACCTCCCGCAGCAACCAGCTCCTCACCGGGTACTTCGCCGACCCGGCCCCCACCCGCCGGATCGCGCTGGCGATGCGGGCGGGGGCCGCACGCGGCGGGGAGTACGAGGAGCTGGCGGCCGCCCTGCGCCAGGCGCTGCGGCCGCTGCCCGTCCGGGTCGTCGACCGGGACGCCTGACGCCCCGTAGGAGGACCTACTCCGTCCGCAGCCCGTCCGGCCGCATCAGCTTCAGCAGCGGCGGCAGGCTCAGCAGCGTCACCACCAGGACGACGCCCGCGCCGATGCCGGTCACCGACAGCACGCTCGGCCAGTCCACCCGGACCGACGTGTTCGTCATCCGCAGCAGGACCGCGCCCAGGGCCATGCCCACCGCCGCGGCGAGCAGCAGGCCGAGACCGATCGGGATCGCCGTCTGCCACAGCACCGACAGGCCCAGGGTGCGGCGCCGGGTGCCGAAGGCGACCAGGGACGACAGCAGCTTGCGGCGTTCGCGCAACTGCTCCAGCTGCGAGACCAGCAGGCTCGCCCCGATCAGGGCCAGGACACACGCGGCTCCGACGGACAGACCGGTGCGGATGGCGGCGTAGCGGTCGTTGCTCTCGATGCTGCGCCAGGTCATGGGCTGGGACATCGGGTCGAGCCGCGCGGCCGTGTTGCGCACGTGATCGTAAGCATCCGGCACCGAGGGGTCCACGCTCAGGAAGAGCCGCGTGGAGATGAGCGCCTTGAGCTTCTCGGGCAGCGCGCCGGGGGTGATCAGGATGCCGCCGCGCTCGTACCCGGTGGGGTCCTCGCGGGACTCGGCCTGCCGGATGTCCCGCGGCACGGTCCAGGAGACCGCGCGGTCGCCCGGGCGGTCGGAGTCCTCCGACTCGGTCGACAGCGTCGTGCCGGGCTTGGCCAGGTGATCGCTCTCACTGTCGTACTCCGAGCCCATGGCCGCGAAGACGTCACCGTCACGGCAGCCGGGGAGCGTGGCCACTTCGCGCAGCGAAGCGCAGTCGGCAACAGTGATCTGGATGATGGACTCGTCCTCGCCGCGACGGTCGCCGAGATGGACATCGGCCAGGGCGGTCACCTTGCGCATGCCCTCGGTGTCGCGGTACTTCGCGATGGTGGCTGCGGTGTCACTGCCGTCCGGCACGTCCACGCTCATCTGGGCCCGGGAGACGTCGTACTGCGACGCCCTGGTGTAGGTGCCCTCCACCCCGGCGAACAGCATCTGCAGCGCGATCGCCCCGGCCACCGCCACCGCGATGCCGTTGACCATGCGAGCTGCCACACCACTGCTCAACTGGAGTCTGCGCACGGCCAGTTGCCAGGCGACCCCACCCGAACCGAGCCGGGCGACGACCGTCTCCACGACCCAGGGCAGCAGCGCCGTGACACCGATCAGGAGGAGCATCACGCCGCCGACGACCAGGTACTGGTTGAAGTTCCCTCCGTCGTCGCCCTGCCCGATCATCGGGAAGAGCAGCGCCAGCCCGCCCAGCGGCAGCAGCAGCCGCCACCACAGCCGGCGCCGCGCGGGCTTGGCCGTGCGCACCACACCGAGGGGCTCGATGACCACCCCCCGCAGCGCGAGGATCGTCACCAGGACGGCGGCCGCCGGCACCGCCAGCGCGACCAGAACGGCCAGCAGGGGAGAGGGGTTCAGATAACTCGGGAACACACTGACGCGGAACACCTCGGCGGACGCCGCCAGTTGCCGTCCGAGCAGGAAGAACCCGGTGCCGAGGACGAGCCCCAGCACGGAACCGGCGAGCGCCTCGCCGGCGGCGATCCGACGGGTCATCCGGCTGTCGGAGCCGACCAGCCGCAGCGCCGCGAGCCTGCGGTCGCGCCGCTCGCCGCCGAACCGCACGGCCGCGGCGATGAACACGGCGACCGGCATCAGCAGCACCACGAAGACGACCAGGACCAGCAGGAGCAGCACAGGGTCCCACGGGTCGGGCGACCCCAGGTCCGGGTTGCCGAAGCTGTCGATCCGCGCCCCGCTGGCGGAGCCCTTCAGCAGTTCCGCGAGCCCCGTGCCGCCCGCGTAGTAGGCGAGTTCCTGCGAGCCGACGAGCCCCTGCTCGCCGATGGTGCCCATGATCCGGTAGTCCAGCCGCTCCCGCAGCAGCTTGCCGTCGCCGGAGGCGAGCAGCTCCTTCAGTGCGGGGGAGACGACCATCTCGCCGTCCGCGGGGAACGCCGGCACCCCCGGGGGCAGCGGAGCCTTCGGGCCTTCGGCCTCCAGCATGCGCCCGCGCACGTCCCGGTCCCGGAACGTGGTGTCCGCGTCCAGGACGATCAGGGTGTCGTCGGCCTTCGGTATCTCCTGCTGGCCGAAGGTGTGGTCGCTGCGCGCCTCCTCGCGCCGGTCCCGTTCCGCCAGCGCGCCCGGGACGGCGGTGGTGAGCAGCAGCAGCGCCACCCCGAGCCCGACGCCGACGGCCGTGAGCAGCGCCCGGGTCCACCCCTCGCGTCCGCCCGCGAGGGCGAACCGGGCCCCCATGCCCAGGTCCCGGCTCCACTGCCTGACGCTCATACGACGCGCTCCATGTCACGGGACTTGCCGTCCCGGACGACGATTTCGCGGTCGGAGTACGCGGCCACCCGCGCCTCGTGGGTGACGAGCACCACGGCCGTGCTGGCAGACCGGGCGGCGTCCGTGAGCAGCTCCATCACGCGCTCGCCGTTGAACGAGTCGAGCGCGCCGGTCGGTTCGTCGGCGAAGACCACCCGCGGGTTCGTCACCAGCGAGCGGGCCACGGCGACCCGCTGCCCCTGACCGCCGGAGACCTCGCCGGGCCGCTTCTTGCGGAGGTCGTCGACCTCCAGCCGCTCCATCCACGCCAGCGCGGTCCGCTCGGCCTCCTTGCGGGAGGAGCCGTTCAGCCGCAGCGGCAGCGCGACGTTCTCCACGCAGGTGAGTTCCGGCACGAGCTGCCCGAACTGGAACACGAACCCGAACTCGGAGCGCCGCAGCGCACTGCGCTCGGCGTCGCTCATCGCGGTCACCTCGCGCCCGTTGTACGTGATCGAGCCCGAGTCGGGCATGACGATCCCGGCCAGGCAGTGCAGCAGGGTCGACTTGCCCGACCCGGACGGGCCCATCACGGCGACGACCTCGCCCGGGTGGATGGAGAACCCGGCGCCGTCGAGGGCGGTCGTCGGCCCGTACACCTTGCGCAGGTCCTGGGCGGTGAGGAGCGAACCAGCGGGAATCGTCACCGGGTCACCGCCTCACGGAGCTTGTCCAGACGGGCCGCGGCCAGCTCCAGCCAGCGCAGGTCCGCCTCCAGGTGGAACAGGGCGTGGTCGCAGATGAGCTGGTCGGCCAGATCACCCTTGCGTTTGCGGTCGGTGAGGATCCGCATGCTGCGCAGGTGCTCCGAGCGTTGCGTGTCGAGGATGTCCCCGGCGTCGCGGTGGGTGAGCAGTGCGAGGACGACCTTCGTGTAGAGGGTCGACTGGAGGTACGGCTCCGGTTTCTCGGGCGTGGCGAGCCAGTGCGCTACGTCCGTGACCCCGGCCTCGGTGATCGCGTACCGCTTGCGCTCGGGCCCGTCGCCCGCCTCGATGCCGTCGACCTCGACGAGCCCGTTCTTCAGCAGGCGGGACATCGTCGAGTAGACCTGGCCGTAGTGCAGCGGCCGGTCGTGACCGAACTTCTCGTCGAAGGCCCGTTTCAGGTCGTAACCGTGACGCGGGCCGGACTCCAGGAGTCCCAGGAGAGTGTGACCGATGGACATGGCCAGGACTGTACACGGTGTGTATACGCGACATGTATACGCCGAGTGTGCAGCTCCTGGCCCGGGGTGCGACCGTCCAGGTCGGAGTGGGTTGTCACGGTTCCGCAACAGCCGTGCGGCCCGGGTGTTCAGGCCGGCGGGGGCCCGGAGGCGGACCCCCCGGGCGGCCGCCCCCGCCGGGGCAGCGGCCCGGTCTCCCTGGGTAGCCGCCCCGCCTCGGCCAGCGCCTTGCGCAACAGGAACTCGATCTGCGCGTTGGCCGACCGCAGCTCGTCCCCGGCCCACCGGGCGAGCGCCTCGTACACCGCCGGGTCCAGCCGCAGCAGCACCTGCTTGCGCTGCTGCTGCGGCCGGCGCTGCGGGCCCTGGCCTTCGGGAGGGACCGTCACTGGTAGAGGGACCCGGTGTTGAGGACCGGCTGCGCGGCCCGGTCGCCGCACAGCACCACCATCAGGTTGGAGACCATCGCCGCCTTCCGTTCGGAGTCCAGCTCCACGATGTCGCGCTCGGTGATCCGGGCGATCGCCGCCTCCACCATGCCCACCGCGCCGTCCACGATCTGCCGCCGCGCCGCGACCACCGCTCCGGCCTGCTGCCGCTGGAGCATCGCCGAGGCGATCTCGGGGGCGTACGCGAGGTGCGTGAAGCGGGACTCGATGATCTGCACACCGGCCGCCTCCACGCGCGCGTGCAGCTCGACCGCGAGCTTCTCGGTGATCTCCTCGGCGTTGCCGCGCAGCGACAGGCCGTCCTCCTCGTGGGCGTCGTAGGGGTACTCGATGGCGATGTGCCGCACGGCCGCCTCGGTCTGGGTGGAGACGAACTCGATGTAGTCGTCGACCTCGAAGGTGGCCTGGGCGGTGTCCTCGACGCGCCACACCACGACCGCGGCGAGCTCGATGGGGTTGCCGTAGGCGTCGTTGACCTTAAGGACGGCGGTCTCGTGGTTGCGTACGCGGGTCGAGATCTTCGTGCGGGAGGTGAAGGGGTTCACCCAGCGCAGGCCGTCCTGGCGGATCGTGCCGCGGTAGCGGCCGAAGAGCTGGACGACCCGGGCCTCTCCCGGCGCCACCATGTTCAGCCCGCACATGGCGAGGAACGCCGCGAGCGCGACCAGGATGCCGCCGATGATCAGCCCGGCCTTCGCGCCGCCCGCGTCCACCGAGGGAGCGAGAGCGATCAGTCCCGCGCCGGCCAGCAGTCCGAGCAGGCCGAGCAGCAGGGCCAGTCCGCCGCCGATGCTGTGCGCGGTGAACTCCCGCACGCGGGGCGCCGGCATCTGCGGCACGTCGGCGGTGACCTGCGTGTCGTGTGTGGACATGGGTGGTCCCCCGTTCTTCTGTCGAAGCCACTCCTGCATAGCTTCTGTCTATCTAAGTGATATCACTTTATCGCGTCCTGGCAACCCTTCGCGTGTCTCGTACGTCGGTTCCGTTGGGATGGGTGCTGATTGTCACGTCCGCAAAGGGCCAGATCGGTAGCCCTATCTCTTATCTCCCGGTGTTAGCTTTCTGAGCTGACCTGAGCGGCGAACCTGTGTGACGCGTGAGCACACATGAACGAAGCGGAGCGGATCGGACCCATGGGGCGAGCGGAAGAGAGACGCGCCAGACAGCGCGGTGGGCGCCGGGCGGCACCCAAGAGCCGCCGTTCATCGGCCACGGCCGGGAAGAGCGGCATACGCAGGCTCTTCACCTGGAAGAAGATCCTCGGCACCTTCCTCGGCCTGTGCCTGCTGGGCATGGGCGCCTTCATCGTGCTGTACATGGTGATCGACATCCCCGAGGGGAACGCCGACGCCAAGCGGCAGAGCAACATCTACAAGTACAGCGACGGCGCTGTCATGGCCCGCGACGGCAAGGTCAACCGCGAGGTCGTCGACCTGTCCCGGGTCCCCAAGGGCGTGCGGCTCACCTTCGTCGCGGCCGAGAACAAGACCTTCTACAAGGACGCCGGCGTCGACCTCAGGGGCACCGCCCGCGGCCTGCTCAACACCGTGTCCGGCCGGGGCGCCCAGGGCGGTTCGACGATCACTCAGCAGTACGTCAAGAACTACTACCTGACGCAGGAACAGACCGTTTCGCGCAAGCTGAAGGAAATGGTCATCTCGCTGAAGCTGGACCGGGAGAAGTCCAAGGACTACATCCTCGCCGGCTACATCAACACCAGCTACTACGGCCGCAACGCCTACGGCATCCAGGCCGCCGCCCAGGCCTACTACCGCACCGACGCCCAGAAGCTCACCGTCGCGCAGGGCGCCTACCTCGCCGCGCTCCTCCAGGCCCCGAGCCAGTACGACTGGGCCGTCGCCTCGAAGGACGGTAAGAAGTTGGTGAAGGCGCGCTGGAACTACGTCCTGAACAACATGGTCGACGAGGGCTGGCTGAGCGCGTCCGAGCGGGCCGGCATGAAGTTCCCGGTGCCGAAGGAGCCCAAGCCCGCCCCCGGCATGGAGGGCCAGAAGGGCTACCTGGTCAACGCCGCCAACGTGGCACTGGAGAAGCAGCTCGTCGCCGAGGGCACCGCCGACAGCACCAAGGAAGCCGAGGCGATGGTCAACGCCGGCGGCTGGACCGTCACCCTCAACATCGACAAGAAGAAGCAGGCGGCGCTGGAGAAGTCCGTCAAACGGCAACTGACCGGCAAACTCGACCCCGAGAAGCGCAAGGTCGACGGGGACGTCCAGGCCGGAGCCGCGTCCGTGAACCCGAAGACCGGCGCGGTCGTCGCGATGTACGGCGGCGAGGACTACTTCAAGCACTACATGAACAACGCCACCCGCGCCGACTACCAGCCGGCCTCCACCTTCAAGCCGGTCATCCTGGCCGCGGCCCTGGAGGAGCAGGCGAAGACGCAGGACGGCAAGCCGATCACCGCGAGCACCGTCTACGACGGCACGAGCAAGCGCCCGGTCGTGGAAAACGGCCGCAAGGTCGGCTTCGCCCCCGAGAACGAGGACGACCAGAACTACGGCCCGATCTCCGTCCAGACGGCGATGAACAAGTCCGTCAACTCGGTCTTCGCGCAGATGGGCGTCGACGTCGGCATGTCGGAGGTGGTGAAGGTCGCCGGCGAGCTCGGCATGGACACCGAGAACATGGAGGCCGTGCCCGCGCAGACCCTGGGCAGCATGGGCGCGAGCCCCCTGCAGATGGCCGGGGTCTACGCGACCCTCGACAACCACGGCAAGAAGGTCACCCCGGCCCTCGTGAAGTCGGCCGAGCACCTGAACCGGACGGTCACCATGCCCGACCCGATCGGCGACCAGGTCATCAGCCGCGAGGCCGCCGACTCCGTCACGTCGGTACTGACCGGCGTGGTCGACGACGGCACCGCCCAGGAGTCCGTGGCCAACAATCCCGGCCGCGACGGCCAGCAGGTCGCGGGCAAGACGGGCACGTCCGACAACAACAAGTCGGCCTGGTTCACCGGCTACACGCCGAACCTGGTCACCTCGGTGGGCCTGTTCGGCGAGGACGCCAAGACCCACGCCCAGGTACCGATGTACAAGGCGGCAGGCAAGCCCCGCATCAACGGCGGTGACTTCCCGGCGCGGATCTGGGCGGCGTACACCTTCGGTGTGATGGGCGACGTCAGCAAGTTCGACCTGGAGACCCAGCAGGGCGCGGCCGTCCAGCCGACCTGGACGCCGACGCCCTCGCAGACGCCGACCAAGGAGCCCACGCAGGAGCCGACGACCGAGGAGCCGTCGTCGTCCCCGCCGCCGACGACGGAGAAGCCCTCCTCGTCCCCGCCGCCGAGTCCGTCGACGACACCGCCCACCCTCACCCCGCCCACGTCCCCGCAGACGACACCGCCGGACGACGGCCGTGACCCGTTCGACCCGGTCAAGCCGGGCGAGGACCAGTAGGAGACGCCCAGGGGCGCTCGGCGAAGCGCCGGGCGCCCTGGGGCCTGTGCGTGATCGACCGTCAGTCGCAGAGTGTGGCCGACTGGACCCGGTCGATGATCGCCTTGCCGCTGGAGTCCCACATGAGCGCCGTGACTTCGGAGCACATGACGTGCAGGGCGTTGCTGCTCTCGTACTTCAGGGGACCCGCGTACTGACTGAAGGTGCCCTCGTCGACCTTGCAGGTCGCCCCGGACAGGTTGGGGCAGAGCTTCAGCTTCATCTTCTTCGCGCTGGTCGTGTTGTTGTCGAACACGACACAGACCCCATGCTTGCCCACCGTGGATTTGCCGTAGGAGAAGAGGGTGCCGTAGCGCCTGGAGTCGGGAAGCCGCTCCGCGAACTCCAGCTCATAGCCGCTGCCGCAGAGGGTTGCCGACGCGCGGACGGCAGCGGGGCTCGCCGCGGCGATGGCGCGCGTCTGCGCGTCCTGGGCGCCGGCGGCCGACAGTTGGACGCTGGTGCCGGCGACTCTCTGCCCCGTGAGGGCAGCGTCCTGGGCGACCGCCTGGGGGGCGACCAGAGCGGAGGCGACGAGCGTGGTGCCGAGGGCTAGGGCACGCATGAGGTCACGCATAGTAAGCGCTTCCTTTCGGGAAGGTGATCGGTGTCGGGCGTCCGGTCCTGGGGGTGGTGAGGTCGGAGGGGCGCGCGGCATCGGGGCGAGCAAGCCGCGGGGAGTGGTGACGCGCTGCTGCGGAAAGGCGGTCCAGCACGCAAAGCGGTCCATACCTGTCGAGCGCGGCGATCACCATAGGCACGGAACGGCGGGGCGTAACAGCATAGATGTGCGATATGGCTGAAAGGTGATCCTCTGAGACCACCCGTCGGCAGGGCTGCTCGTGTGCCCGCAACAGGGATGATCTGTGTGTACGTCGTGAACGCGGGGGAGTGAGTGTGGCCGGGCAGTAGGAGAGCTGGCTCAAAAATGCCGGCCGAGTTGTCCGGGCATGCAGTTTTGGACGCTTTTCCAGCCTGATATGTCCCTCCCCCCTGCCGTTCCGCTTCCTGGCTTCTTCGCTGCTGTCGGGCGGGTGAGTCGACTCGACGGCTGTTCCGGAACCGTGCGCGGGGAGGGGTCGGATTCACGCCACGGCATCGACCGGCACAGGAGTTAAGCCCTTGCTCCTCCTGTTCACGCTGTGCCTATGGTGATCACTGAATCCGGCGTACTGACCATGCCGCCGGAACGGGGGAGGTTCCTGATGTCGCCGTGCCGTCTGTCATGCGCACATCTTCTTCGCAGTCGTGCCGCCACGCCGCGCCTCTGAGCTGTCCCGCCTCCCGGTGAGGCCGCCCCTCGTCAACCCCTCCCGGTCCCGTGCCGGATGGGGGTGCCGTCACGCCCGGTCCGCGGACACGACCTTTGTGAAGGAGAGCCACGCCCATGGCCGATGCGATGGTGCTCAAAGCCCAGCAGTTCATCAACAGTACCTACGACAAGGGTGCGAAGCTGGGCATATCGCGGCTCGTCGAGGACGGCGAGACCGGATGGACCGTCATGTTCGCCCTCACCCGGGCGCTCCAGTACGAGCTGGGCATCGCCGGCCTGTCGGACAACTTCGGCCCCGGCACGCTCTCCACGCTCCAGTCGAAGTACCCTCGCATCGGTGCGTCGGGTGTCCCGGCGAACATCATCCGGATCGTCCAGGCCGGCCTGTACTGCAAGGGGTACGACGGCGGCGGCGAGATCGACGGCAAGTACAACGACCGTGTCCGCGACGCGGTGATCAAGCTCAAGAAGGACATGGGCGTCGACTTCGCCTACCCCGGCGGTGATGTGGTCCCGAAGGTGTTCAAGGGCCTTCTGAACATGGACCCGTACATCACCGTCAACAACGGCTCCGCCCAGATCCGCGCCGTGCAGCAGTGGATGAACGGCGAATTCGTCCACCGCCGGGACTTCTACATCATCTCCTGCGACGGCCATCACTCCCGTACCGTCGCCCAGGCGATGCTCTACGCGGTCCAGTACACCATCGGCATGGCCGACGGCGTCGCCAACGGGGTGTTCGGCCCGGGCACCCAGGCGGGTCTGAAGGAGCACA
Organism: Streptomyces qaidamensis; assembly: GCF_001611795.1. Taxonomy (NCBI): domain Bacteria; kingdom Bacillati; phylum Actinomycetota; class Actinomycetes; order Kitasatosporales; family Streptomycetaceae; genus Streptomyces; species Streptomyces qaidamensis. Next base: position 5,823,883 of record NZ_CP015098.1, read on the forward strand.
CCCTGTCGGTCGGATCGTCCGGTACCTGGGTGCAGTTGTTCACGGCCGGCATGCTGCTCAACCAGCGCTCCGTCTCCTTCGGCGGCACCTTCACCGCCGCCCACGCGGAAGCGGTCCGCTCGTTCCAGTCGTTCGTCAAGCTCCCCGTGACGGGGAAGGGCGACTTCTCCACCTGGGCCTCCCTCCTCGTCTCCTACGGTGACCAGAACCGCAAGGGCGCGGCCTGCGACGGCGTCACCAGGATCACGCCGGATCGCGCCAAGGCGCTCAAGGCCGAAGGCATCACCTACGTCGGGCGCTATCTGACCAACCCGATCCCCGGCGGCGGCAAGGTCCCCGAGAAGGAGATCCAGCCCGGCGAGCTCCAGACGATCGCCGAGCAAGGACTGCGCTGTTTCCCGATCTACCAGACCTTCGGGCGAGGCGCGGACGACTTCAGCTACCCCCTGGGGCGTGCCGCGGGGCAGGCCGCGATCAACGCGGCACTCGACCACGGCTTCAAGTCGGGTACGAGGATCTTCTTCGCCGTCGACTTCGACGCCTACGACTACGAGGTCACCGACAACATCCTGCCCCACTTCAAGGGCATCCAGGACGCCATGCGCGACGACGGCAACCGCTACGGCGTCGGCGTCTACGGCCCCCGCAACGTGTGCACGCGCGTGTCGGACGCGGGCCACGCCTCGGCCTCGTTCGTCTCCGACATGTCCTCCGGCTTCTCCGGGAACTTCGGCTACCCGCTCCCCGAGAACTGGGCCTACGACCAGATCGTCACCAAGACCGTCGGCTCCGGCAGCGGATCGATCAACATCGACGTGAACATCGCGTCCGGCCGTGACACCGGTCAGGGATCCTTCAACAAGCCCAGGGGCGTCCTCGCCGACACCAGCCTGGACCCTGGTCTCGTGCAGGCCATGATGACGGACGTCGGCAAGTACATGGAGTCGATCGGCTTCCCCAACGACGGCGGCGTGCGGAAGTGGCAGCACTGGAAGTGCTTCACGACGACCGTGGTCGACTACGACTCCGACATCACCTTGTACGCCTACCGCTACAAGATGCGAAAGGCCCTCATCCAGACCTCCGCCTACTGGGAGATGCGACACGTCGACGCGGTCGACGAAAGCGCGGACCTGGCCGTCATCACGGCCTATGAGATGTCCGGAACCTTCAAGGACACCTCCACCGGCATCTGCCAGATCTTCGGCATCACGGCGACACGGGCATGGAACCACGCCGTCAGCAAGGGCTACGTAACCGGCAGCGCCAAGGCCATCAACGACGACACCCTCTACAGCATGTGGCGCAAGTGCCGGGACGACGACCAGTTCGCCCTGTCGATCGTGCCCCTGATCCACCTCTGGAACGCCGACGGAGCGCCGGGCAGCGGGAGCGACGAGACCACGCTGCGTCCCATGCGCCTGGACTACACGGAGAACGAGGTCTACGAGGTCCTGCGGCGCTACCAGGGCACGAACGACGAGGCGAAGGCGCACGCCAAGAAGCGTCTGGCGCTGTATCAGGTCATGGAGAAGTACAACGCCATCGCCCGTAACCCGTGACAGGCTGCGAGCATGTCGGGAGACGAACCATACGCAGGCCACAACCCCGTCGTCGTGCTCCTGCTGTCGCTGGCCGGACTCATCGCCACCCCGGGGCTCGCGATCTACGCGGTCGTGACGCTGATCCGGGCCGGCCGGAGACGGACCCGGGCAGGCCTGCTCAAAGGGGCGGCGATCCTCGCCTGGGTGGCGACGGTCGGCATGTACACCTGGGGTGTCCTGCACCTGCTGTTGCTGGACGAACACGCTCAGGCCGCGGCCTGCACGAAGGTGCTGGGAGGCCCTGACAAAAGGTCCGAGGTCGTCGTCGACCGCTATGAGACCTCGTTCGTCCCCCTGCGCTTCGGGTGCCACGTCAAGGGCGGGAAGACGTACGAAGCCGCCATCCCGGGCTACCTGAACCCCGTGGCGGGGGTGTCGGCGGTGAGCGCTGTCGCTCTCACCGCATGCGCTGCGCGTTCCCGCACCCACCACAAGGAGAGAACTGCGTGACTGTGAACATCTCGCGGCGTGCGGCCCTGCGCCGTGCCGCCTTCCTGGCCGCCGGCACCGCCGTCGCCGCGGGGACGCTGACGTCTCCCGTCCACGCGGCAACGACGCAACCCGAACCGGACAAGATCCGTGAAGCGATACGGAAGGCGCAGGAACGCAACAAGCGAGTCCTCAGCGGCACCCCGTCGACGAACGGGTGGGAGATGGAGAAAACCGCGGACGACCACGGGCACGTCTACACCAGACCTGTCCCCGGCACTCCCGTCGACGGCGTCCAGATCCGCATGGGCGACGTCGAGACCGTCCTCGTCCATGTGATCCGCCGCTTCCACTACGAGATCGGCGAACTGCGCCGGGGCGATGTCACCGGCTGGCGTCGCCCTTCGACGGTCCGCAAGGGCCTGGCCGAGTCGAACCAGGCCTCCGGCACGGCGGTCCAGATCCGGCCGGGTCACTACCCCTCCGGCACGCAGGGCGGTTTCTTCCCGCAGCAGACGGTGGTGGTCCGGGACATCCTCGCCGAGTGCGACGGCGTGGTCCGGTGGGGTGGGGACGACAAGCACCCGGACGAGGCGCTGTTCTACCTCGACGTCGAGCCCGGCGACGGCCGGCTGGCGGCGACCGCGGCGAAGATCCAGGGCTGGGAATGGGTTCCCGGCAAGGGTGCCGGATCGGGCGCCGACCCGCTCCAGCCGGCGCGGAAGCGGACCGCCGAACGCCTCGCCCGGCAGCAGTCCTGAACCGAACGGCAGCCCGCAGGAAGTGACGGGCTTCGACGAAGGGCCGGTCCCCGCACCGCGGGGACCGGCCCTTCGTCGAAGGCGCGCTCAGCTCCGGTTCAGCTCGAACCAGACCACCTTGCCCGTGCTGAGCCGGGTCGCGCCCCAGCGCCGGGCCATCCGGTTCACCAGGTACAGCCCCCGGCCGCCCTCGTCGGTGGCCCGGGCCTGGCGCAGTCGCGGCAGTTGGGGCACGTCGTCGCCGACCTCGCAGCGCAGCACGTCCGTGCGCAGCAGGCGCAGCGTCACCGGCCGTGAGGCGTACCGCACCGCATTGGTGACGACCTCGCTGACGAGCAGCTCCACGGAGTCGCTGAGCTCCTCCAGGCCCCAGCGCTGCAACGCGCGCCGGGCCAGCCGGCGGGCGCGGCCCGGAGCGGCGTCCTCCGGCTCCAGGAACCAGTACGCCACGTCGCTGGGCGCGATCCCGTCGAAACGGGCGGCGAGCAGCGCGATGTCGTCGTCCCGGTCACCCGGGCCGAGCATGTCGAGCACTTCGTCGCACAGCGCTTCCAAGGGCGGCGGATGGTCCGGCCCGGTGAGCTGCGCGACCGCGGCGAGCTTCTCCCGCAGCTGCTCGATGCCCGTCCACACATCGCGCAGGCGCGACTCGACCAGGCCGTCGGTGTAGAGCAGCAGGGTCGCACCGGCGGGCGCGTCCAGCTCCACGGCCTCGAAGTCCACGCCGCCGACGCCGATCGGGGCACCGGCCGGCACGCGCAGCACCTCTGCGCGGCCGCCCAGGTGGAGCAGGACGGGCGGCGGATGACCGGCGTTGGCGATGGTGATGCGATGCGATACCGGGTCGTACACGGCGTAGAGGCAGGTCGCCATGCGGTCCACGCCGAGGCGCTGGGCCTGTTCGTCGAGGTGGTGCAGGACCTCCTGCGGCGGCAGGTCCAGGCCGGCGAGGGTCTGGGCCGTGGTGAGCAGCTGGCCCATGATGGCGGCCGAGGTCATGGAGTGCCCCATGACGTCACCGACGACCAGGGCGACCCGGCTGCCGGGCAGCGGGATCGCGTCGTACCAGTCGCCGCCCACCCGGGCCGTTTCCGCGGCCGGCAGGTAGCGGGAGGCCAGCCGCACGCCCGTCGGGCGGGGCAGCGTCTCGGGCAGCATGGTGCGCTGGAGCTCGTCCGCGATGTAGGCCTCGCGGCCGTACAGCACCGCCTTGTCGATGCCGAGGGCGCTGTGCGTGGCGAGCTGGGCGGCCACCAGCAGGTCGTCCGGCTCGAACGCCATGCGCTCGGGCCGGCGCAGGAACAGCGCCGCACCGATGACCCGGCGCCGGCCGCGCAGCGGGGCGAGGATCGCCCGCTGCCCGTCCGGCACGCCGAACTCGCCGCCTTCACCGAGCAGTTCCGGCAGTGCGGCCCGGGCCGCCGGAGCGTCCGTGAACACCGGGCGCACACCCCGCAGGACCTCGGCGAGCGCGCTGCCGGGCCGCACCTCGCACAGCTCGGCGCCGACCGTGTCCAGCTCGTTCGGCTCGGGCTGCGCGGCCGGCAGGAAGCCGTTCTCCGTGTCGCGCTCCGCCGGTATCCGGTCGGTGCGGCGCAGCCGCAGCACCAGCGGGCCGGTGGGCCGCTCGTCGCCGACGGGCAGCGGGTCGCGCAGATAGACCAGGATCGCGTCGGAGAAGGTGGGAACGGTCGCCCGGCACAGCCCCATCACGATCTCGTCCAGGTCGATGCCGCGGGCGATCCGCCGGGTGGCGGCCCCCACGAACCTGAGCCGGTCGCCGTCCCGCCGCATGGGCGTGGGCCGGCCCGGCGGCAGGCTCTGGCCGCTGCGCCGCTCCTGCCCGTCGGCGTTCACCCCGGGTCGGTCTTGTTCGTCGGCCGGCTGGACCGGGATGCCCTCGGGTGCGGGGCGCGGCCGAGGCGTCTCGCGCTCGGCGGTCTGCTCGGCACCCGGCTGAGAGTGCTCGAAGGCGGGGTCGCTCACGGTGTCCTTGCCCTTGCCGAACGGCGTGGAAGTGCCCGGCTCCGACGTGCCCGGCGTGCTGTGTGCCGTCGTGGCCGGAACGGTGACGTCGCCGCCGGGGCGGCCCTGTACCGGTAAGGTGCCCGCGCCCGGCGCACGCGCCGGTGTCGGGGTATGCGCGAACGCCCCGCGGGGATCCGCGGGGTCGACGCCCGTCTGGGGGCGTTCGAACGAGGTCGGCTGCTCCGTCACGCGTGTCGAATCCATCCGTCCGGGGCTGCGCGCCGCGCGCGCAGTTGGTCCCGCCGAAACTCCGATACCCGGAATACGTGCCCCAGGAACGGAATTCCCGCGTGGTCAGAGGTTGTTCCTGTGCCACCGGCGGACCGTCTGCGGCCCGCAGGGGCCGTCTGACGGCCCCTGGGGCCCGTGGCGCAGGCCCTTCCGGTGTTGCCCTCGTACCCCTCGCTCACGTCCTGCCGCCCCTCGGTGACGATCGGTCAAGCCCAGCGCGTGCTCCGGTAGTTGCCACCGCGCGCCCTTGCGGAGGACGATCCTACGTTTCTTGCCCGGGGGCGCATCAAGGGTCTCATGAGGACACATGCGCGGGCGTACGATCCCAGTCCTCCGGCAGTGACGGTACAGCCCAGGAGGGATCCGGGCGCCAGTGCTGCCAGCCTTCCGAGAACGGCGGGCCCCAGGCGCGGATCACCTCCACGGCGTCCCGCCCCGCCGCCTGTACCTTTTCCGCCTGTTGGTCGTCCATCAGCCCGTCCCGCCGGGCTTGTGCGAACTCGTCCTCGTCCCGCCAGTGCCAACTCCGGTCGGAATGGACGGAGATGTCCAGGAAATGGTCGACGGAGTCGACGCCGCCCGCCCAACGGGTGAGCGGCTCCTCCAGGTTCACGTACCAGTTCTTGAACTGCCAGCCCGGCTCCCAGAACAGCCACACCGACCAGGGTTCGCCGGGCCGGGCGAGCTTCAGCACACCCGTGCCGAACCACCGGTCGCGCTGCACGGTCCGCGGCTTGGTGTAGCGCGACTCCAGCGGTTCCAGATGCACGGGCGTGCCGTCGGCGAGCACGGGCTTCACACACTCGGTGCCGGGCGCCAGCCACACGGCGAGCAGGTCGGCGTCGTCCCGGACGACGGTGACGGGGCGCGCGATGTGCACGTGCGTGCCGCCGTTCTCCCGGTACCGCCACAGGATCCGGCTCCCGGGCGCCCAGAAGCCTGCCGCACCACCCGTTTCCACGCGTCTCATCGCTCCACCGTCTGCCATGAACAGATATTAGGTGCCGTAGGCATACGACGCTGCGGCGCGTGTCACGGTTCACGCGCCGGGCACACGAACGCCTCGGCTTGTCACGGGTGTGTCATCCGCAGGACATCGAGCGCCTCGTCGAGCTGCTCCGCGGTGAGGTCACCGCGCTCCACGTAGCCGCCGTCCAGCACGACCTGACGGATCGTCTTCCGTTCGGCCATGGCCTTCTTGGCGACCTTGGCGGCCTCCTCGTAGCCGATGTACTTGTTGAGCGGGGTGACGACGGACGGGGAGGACTCGGCGTACTCCCGCGCCCGCTCGCGGTTCGCGGTGATGCCGTCCACGGCGCGGTCGGCCAGCAGCCGCGTCACGTTGGCGAGCAGCCGGATTGACTCCAGCACGTTCTTCGCGATGACCGGCAGCATCACGTTCAGCTCGAAGTTCCCGGCGGCGCCGGCGGTCGCGACGGTGGCGTCGTTGCCGACGACCTGCGCGGCGACCATCAGCACGGCCTCGGGAATAACCGGATTCACCTTGCCCGGCATGATCGAGGAGCCGGGCTGGAGGTCGGGCAGGGCGATCTCGGCCAGGCCGGTGCGCGGCCCGGAGGACATCCAGCGCAGATCATTGGCGATCTTCGTCAGCCCGACCGCGATGGTCCGCAGCTGCCCGCTGGTCTCGACGATGCCGTCCCGGGCGCCCTGCGCCTCGAAGTGGTTCCGGGCCTCGGTGAGGGGTAGCCCGGTGGTGCGGGCGACCTCCCCGATGACGGCGGCGGAGAAGCCGGGCGGGGTGTTGATGCCGGTGCCGACGGCCGTGCCGCCGAGGGGCAGTTCGGCGAGCCGGGGGAGGGAGGCATGAAGCCGCTCGATGCCGTACCGCACCTGGGCCGCGTACCCGCCGAACTCCTGGCCCAGCGTCACCGGCGTGGCGTCCATCAGGTGCGTCCGCCCCGACTTCACGACATCGGCGAACTCCTCGGCCTTGCGCTCCAGGGAGGCGGCGAGGTGCTCCAGGGCGGGGACCAGGTCGCGCGTCACGGCGGCGGTGGCGGCGATGTGGATCGAGGAGGGGAAGACGTCGTTGGACGACTGGGAGGCGTTGACGTGGTCGTTGGGGTGCACGGCGCTGCCCAGCCGCTCGCTCGCGAGCGTGGCGATGACCTCGTTGGTGTTCATGTTGGACGAGGTCCCGGACCCGGTCTGGAACACGTCGACCGGGAAGTGCGCGTCCCACTTCCCCTCGGCCACCTCCCCGGCCGCCTCCTGGATCGCCCCGGCGATGTCCTTGTCCAGGACCCCCAGCTCGGCGTTGACCTTGGCCGCCGCGCCCTTGATCCGGGCCAGTGCCTCGATGTGCGCCCGCTCGATGCGCTGCCCGGAGACGGGGAAGTTCTCCACGGCGCGCTGGGTCTGGGCACGCCACTTGGCGTGGGCGGGCACCCGCACCTCGCCCATGGAGTCGTGCTCGGTGCGGTACTCGGTGCTGTCCTGCTCGTCGGTCATCGACGATCACCTCCACGTGTCACAGCGTCAGCGCCGCGACCACTGTTCCCGGTGGAGGTGAATCGTCACCGCCGTTCTCGGGCGAGTCCGGGGCCGCGTACCGGAATGGAGGCGAACGCGCGCGCCCGTGTCACTCGGCCCGTGGGGCGTTCGAGGACGAGGCCCTTCCGGGCCGACGGGGGTCCAGGGGGCTCTGCCCCGGGAGAGGGGTCGAAGGGGCGGCAGCCCCTGGGGAAGGGAACGGGCAGGGGCGGCGGAGACATCCTCTTCCCGCCGCGCCCGAGGCACTACGCCAGCCCGGGGCCCCGCACCGGGACGTCGGCGCCGGGTCCTGGAAGAAGTCGTTGCTCTTGTTCGTCCGGCGGCACCACTCGCCCCGTCCGGCGTTTGAGGACGAGGCCCGTTCAGGGCCGACGGGGGTTCAGGGGGCAGAGCCCCCTGGGTTCGGGGTCCCAGGGGCAGCAGCCCCTGGGGCGGGACGGGCAGGGGCGGCGGGGGCGGGATCCGTCTCCCGCCGCGCCCGAGCCACTACGCCAGGCCAGGGCCCCGCACCGGGATGCTGGTGAACGTGGGCGACGGCGCAGGATCTTGGAAGAAGTCGTTGCCCTTGTCGTCGACGACGATGAACGCCGGGAAGTCCTCGACCTCGATCTTCCAGACGGCCTCCATGCCGAGCTCCTCGTACTCGACGACCTCGACCTTCTTGATGCAGTCCTGGGCGAGGCGGGCGGCCGGGCCGCCGATGGAGCCCAGGTAGAAGCCGCCGTGCGTGTCGCACGCGTCCGTGACCTGCTTGCTGCGGTTGCCCTTGGCCAGCATCACCCTGGAGCCGCCCGCGGCCTGGAACTGCTCCACGTAGGAGTCCATGCGGCCGGCCGTGGTCGGGCCGAAGGAGCCCGACGCGTAGCCCTCGGGCGTCTTGGCCGGACCCGCGTAGTACACCGGGTGGTCCTTCAGGTACTGCGGCATCTCCTCGCCCGCGTCCAGCCGCTCCTTGATCTTGGCGTGCGCGATGTCGCGGGCCACGACCAGCGGGCCGGTCAGGGACAGGCGGGTCTTCACCGGGTACTTGGTGAGCTCGGCGAGGATCGTCTCCATCGGCTGGTTCAGGTCGATCCTGACGACGTCACTCTCGTCGAGGTGCTCGTCCGTCGTCTCCGGCAGGAACCGCGCCGGGTCCGTCTCCAGCTGCTCCAGGAAGACACCCTCGGCCGTGATCTTCGCGACGGCCTGGCGGTCGGCGGAGCAGGACACGGCGATGGCGACCGGGCAGGACGCGCCGTGCCGCGGCAGGCGCACCACGCGCACGTCGTGGCAGAAGTACTTGCCGCCGAACTGCGCGCCGATGCCGATCTTCTGCGTCAGCTCGAAGACCTTCTGCTCCAGCTCCTTGTCCCGGAAGCCGTGCCCGAGCTCGGAGCCCTCCGCCGGGATCTCGTCCAGGTAGTGCGCGGAGGCGTACTTGGCGGTCTTCAGCGCGTACTCGGCCGACGTGCCGCCGACCACGATCGCCAAGTGGTACGGCGGGCAGGCCGCCGTACCCAGCGAGCGGATCTTCTCCTCCAGGAACCTCATCATGGAGGACTCGTTCAGGACGGCCTTCGTCTCCTGGTACAGGAACGACTTGTTGGCCGAGCCGCCGCCCTTCGCCATGAAGAGGAACTTGTAGGCGCCGCCGTCGGCCGCGTACAGCTCGATCTGCGCGGGGAGGTTGGAGCCGGTGTTCTTCTCGTCCCACATGGTGAGCGGGGCCATCTGCGAGTAGCGCAGGTTCAGGTTCTGGTACGCGTCGTAGATGCCGCGGCTCAGGGCCTCCTCGTCGCGGCCGGCCGTCAGCACGTTCTGCCCGCGCTTGCCCATCACGATCGCCGTGCCCGTGTCCTGGCACATCGGCAGCACGCCCGCTGCCGCGATGTTCGCGTTCTTCAGCAGGTCCAGCGCCACGAACTTGTCGTTGCCCGACGCCTCGGGGTCGTCGATGATGCGGCGCAGCTGGGCGAGGTGGGCCGGGCGCAGGTAGTGCTGGATGTCGTGGATGGCCTCCTCGGCGAGCTTGCGCAGCGCCTCCGGCTCCACCTGGAGGAAGGTCCGCCCGTCCGGCCCCTCGACGGTGGAGACACCCTCGGAGGTCACCAGCCGGTACGGGGTGGTGTCCTCTCCCTGGGGGAGCAGATCGGTGTACGCGAACTCAGGCATCTCAGCCCATTCCTCACTCGGCAGACGGCGGCCCGCCTCCATTGGCGGGCGCCAACCAGCGTAGAACCTGCCGCTGACGGCGAGCTTGTGAGGTAAGGCTCAGTTCGTCACACCCGGCCGCACCGCACGGGGGCGCCACCGAGGGGTGTCGCGATCTATCGTGTTTCGGTACGCTGCTGTCGTGGACCTTCAGAAGCAGGACCTTCAGCAGAGCGCGCCCGCCGTGTCCGAACTCCGCGCCTCCGACGCCGAGCGCGACCGCATCGCCGACATCCTGCACGACGCCCTGGCCGAAGGCCGCCTCACCGCCGACGAGCACGCCGAGCGCGTCGAGGGCGCGCTGCGCGCCAAGACGGTCGGCGAGCTGGAGGTCTTCATACGGGACCTGCCCGCGGCCCACCGCCAGGGCCCCGGCCCCTCCCCGGCTCCCGCCCCGCACCGCCCCACCGCCGGCGCCATCCCGATCGACCCGGACGACAACGTGGTCGCGGTCTTCAGCGGCGCCGTCCGCAAGGGCCGCTGGCGTGCGGGCCGCCGTATCCACGCGTACGCGGTCTTCGGCAGTGTCGAGATAGACCTCAGCGAGGCCCTCTTCGACCATCAGCAGGTCGTCGTCAAGTCGTTCGCGATCTTCGGCAGCGTCGAGATCCGCGTCCCGGAGAACGTGTCGCTGCGCGGCACGGGCAGCGGCGTCCTCGGCAGCTTCGAGGTGGACACCCTCGACTCGGGTGATCCGCAGGCCCCCATCGTCTACGTCGACGGCTGGGCCGTCCTGGGAAGCATCGAGGCGCGACCGAAGCGGGGCAAGGTGGTCGCGGACATCCTGGACCGGGTGCAGCGCAAGGTCGACAGGAGTTTGCGCAAACACCTGGGGCATTGACAGGCGCGAATCCCTCGAATCCGGCGGTTCGGAACTCAGTGCATAGGCGCGCGTACAGCGGGTAGGCCTTGCTGCATCGTCTCTCGCTCGCGAAGCCGTCGTCAGGAGTAGACCGTGCTGCAACCGCCGCATTCGTCCGTGCAGGTAGCTGCCGTTCCGGCCCCGCGGGTGCCAGCGCGAGACAGGGACCAGGACGCCCCGTGGCACACCGAGGCGGTGTGCCGTCGTGACGAGGCCGGCCTGTTCTTCGCCCCGTCCAAGGAGCCGACCGCCGCGAGACTGTCCCGGGAGGAAGCGGCGAAGCGGGTCTGCGCCCGCTGCCCGGTGATGGTCGAGTGCCGCGAACACGCCCTGCTCCAGCCCGAGCCCTACGGCGTCTGGGGCGGGCTCACCGCCGCGGAGCGCCGCGTGGTCCTGGCCCGGCGCCGCCGCCGTGACATGGAGCTGAAGAAGGCGGCCCGCCCGGCGAACCAGATAGCGGCGGCCGGCTGACGGCCGAGCGCGCAAAGGGGCGTCGCGTCCGAGAAGGGCGTCCCAGCAGGGCGTACAGGAACGGCATACGAAAAGGGCGTCCCCACCGCACCGGGGACGCCCTTTCGCTGTGCCGTTCTTCCGCTCCTCGGCGCTACTTCCCCTTGTCGAAGTCGATCGCGCTGTAGGCCCGCAGCTTGCTCAGCCGGTGCTCGGAGGAGATCCGGCGGACCGTGCCCGACCGCGACCGCATCACGATCGAGTCGGTCGTGGCGTTCTCCGCCCGGTAGCGAACCCCCCGCAGCAGCTCCCCGTCCGTGATGCCCGTGGCCACGAAGAACACGTTCTCCCCGGTGACGAGGTCCTCGGTCGTCAGCACTCGGTCGAGATCATGCCCCGCGTCGATCGCCCGCTGCCGCTCCTCGTCGTCCTTGGGCCACAGCTTGCCCTGGATCGTGCCGCCCAGGCACTTCACCGCGCAGGCCGAGATGATGCCCTCGGGCGTACCGCCGATACCGAGCAGCAGATCGACGCCCGTGCCCTCGCGCAGCGCCAGGATCGAGCCGGCCACGTCGCCGTCGGAGATCAGCTTGATGCGGGCCCCGGTTTCCCGGATCTCGTTGATGATGCCCTCGTGCCGCGGGCGGTCCAGGATCACCACCGTCACGTCCTCCGGCGCGGACCGCTTCGCCTTGGCGACCCGCCGGATGTTCACCGACACCGGGGCGTTGATGTCGACGAAGTCGGCCGCCTCCGGCCCGGTGACGAGCTTGTCCATGTAGAAGACGGCGGACGGGTCGAACATGGACCCGCGCTCGGCGGCGGCCAGCACCGCGATCGCGTTCGTCATGCCCTTCGCGGTCAGCGTCGTGCCGTCGATCGGGTCGACGGCGATGTCGCACTCCGGCCCGGTCCCGTCGCCCACGCGCTCCCCGTTGAACAGCATGGGGGCTTCGTCCTTCTCGCCCTCGCCGATGACGACGACGCCGTTCATCGAGACCGTGGAGACGAGGGTGCGCATGGCGCGTACCGCGGCACCGTCGGCGCCGTTCTTGTCACCCCGCCCGACCCAGCGGCCCGCGGCCATCGCCGCGGCCTCGGTGACCCGGACCAGTTCCAGGGCGAGGTTGCGGTCGGGGGCTTCGGAGGGCACATCGAGTTCGGACGGCAAATGATGATGCTCGGTCATCGGAGCGCACCTTTCTGTACGACGACGGCCGGATGAGGGCTTTGCCGCCGACTCTATCGCCGAGCCCGCAAAATGAGCAGGGGCCCCCACGGATGAGCGCGGCAGGGACCTGCGACGATAGGGGACGTGGCAGGCGAGAACGGCAAGCAGAAGACGGCGCGGGACATGATCCTCTCCATGGGAGTCATCCTCCTGGTGGCGGGCTTCGTGTACCTCTTCATCCCGCACGACGACAGCGCGCCCGACGTCAAGGCCGTCGACTACCGGGTCGAACTGCTCACGGCACGCCGCGCCGCCTCCTACCCGGTGGCCGCGCCCCAGGGCCTGCCCGACACATGGAAGGCCACCTCCGTCCGCTTCCGGGGCGACGAGTTCGACGCCTGGCACCTCGGCTTCCACGATCCCGAGGGGGAGTACGTGGCGGTCGAGCAGTCCACTCAGCGGCGCCCCGTCTTCCTCGACGACGCGACCCAGGGTGCACGGGAGACCGGGAAGAGCGAGAAGATCGCCGGTGAGACGTGGACCCGTTACGAGGGCGGCCGGTACGACGCGCTGGTCCTGGAGGGCACCAAGGGCTCGACGACGGTCGTGACGGGCACCGCCTCGTTCGCGCAGCTGACCAGGATGGCCGAGGCGCTGCGGACGAAGTGAGCGCGCATGAGGAAGGCCCCCGGCGGATGCCGGGGGCCTTCCTCATGCGCGTCGCTCAGACGGTCGTGACGACCTGGTCGAAGCCCAGGCGCGGGGAGCGCGGGTGCCAGGCGTCCGGGCCCGGGCGGCCGATGTTGACGATCATCAGCGGGGTGTGGTCGTCGTCCAGGAACTCCTTGCGCACACCCTCGAAGTCGAAGCCGGTCATCGGTCCGGCGGCGAGACCGGCGGCGCGGACGCCGACGATGAAGTACGCGGCCTGGAGGGCGGCGTTCAGCGCGGCGGCGTTCTCGCGGACCGGGCGCTCGGCGAAGAAGACGTCCTTGATCTGCGGGGCGGCCGGGAACAGGTGCGGCAGCTCCTCGTGGAACTCGTTGTCCGCGGAGAGGATCGCCACCAGCGGGGCGCTCGCGGTCTTGGGCCGGTTGCCCTCGGCCATGTGCGCCACCAGACGCTCGCGGGCCTCGGGGGAGCGGACCAGGGTGATGCGCAGCGGTGTCTGGTTGAAGGCGGTCGGACCGTACTTGACCAGGTCGTAGATCGCCTGCACCTGCTCATCGGTCACCGGCTCGTCGGTGAAGGTGTTGGCGCTGCGGGCCTCACGGAACAGAAGGTCCTGGGCTGCGGGGTCAAGAACGAGGGACATGGATGCACTTTCTCGCGACTGTCGATCCGGATGACCGGCTGACGTCTTCGACCGTACGCGAATGAAGTTCAACGTTCAACCAATGTGGGAGTGTCGTGCACCACGAACCGAACGCCCATGTTCACTCCGCGTTCTCGTCCTGCGCGGTCTCCTCCGCCAGCGCCGCGTCCAGCCGCGCCCGGGCCCCCTCCAGCCACCGCCGGCACACCTTGGCCAGCTCCTCGCCCCGCTCCCAGAGCGCGAGGGACTCCTCCAGCGTCGTACCGCCCGCCTCCAGCCGCCGGACGACTTCGATCAGTTCGTCCCGCGCCTGCTCGTACCCGAGCGCCTCGCCCGTGCCCGGTGTCTCGTCAACCTCGCTGGTCATCCACCCACCCTATGTGTCCACTCGTACGGAGAACTCACCCTCGGAGACCCGCGCGCGCAGGGCCTCGCCGGCCGTCACCTCGCCCGGGTCGCGCACCGCGTGCCCGTCCGCCCTCTGCAGCACGGCGTACCCGCGCTTCAGGGTCGCGGCGGGGGAGAGGGCCACCACGCGCGCGTGCGTGTGCGACAGCTCCGAGTCGGCGCGGTCGAGCTGGTGCCGCAGACAGCGCCGGGCCCGGTCCAGCAGGTCCGCCACCTGGTCGGCGCGCATGTCGATCATCCGGTGCGGGTCCTGTATCGACGGCCGCGCCAGCGCCTGCGCCAGCCCCCGCTCCTCCCGGTCCACCAGCGCCGCCACGCACCGTCGCGCCCGGTCCCGCAGCAGCCGCACCCGCTCGTACTCCTCGCCGACGTCGGGCACGACCTTCTTGGCGGCGTCGGTCGGGGTGGAGGCGCGCAGATCGGCGACGTGGTCCAGCAGCGGGTTGTCCGGTTCGTGCCCGATGGCGGACACGACGGGCGTACGGCACTGCGCGACCGTCCTGATCAGCTGCTCGTCGGAGAACGGCAGCAGGTCCTCCACGCTGCCGCCACCCCGGGCGACGATGATCACGTCCACGTCGTCGAGCGCGTCGAGCTCCTTCACCGCCTGCACGACCTGCGGCACGGCGTGCACGCCCTGCACGGCGACGTTGCGCACCTCGAAGCGGACCGCGGGCCAGCGGTGCCGCGCGTTCTCCAGGACGTCCCGCTCGGCGGCCGAGGCCCGTCCGCAGACCAGCCCGACCAGCTGCGGCAGGAACGGCAGCGGCTTCTTGCGCTCCGGCGCGAACAGCCCCTCCCGGGCGAGGGCCTTCTTCAGCTGCTCCAGGCGCGCGAGCAGCTCACCGACCCCGACGGGCCGTATCTCGGCGGCCCGCAGCGACAGCTGGCCGCGCGGGGCGTACCACTCGGGCTTGGCGAGGACGACGACCCGGGCGCCCTCGCTCACCACGTCCGCGACGGCTTCGAACACCTGCCGGTAGCAGGTGACGCTCACCGAGATGTCGTACGACGGGTCCCGCAGCGTCAGGAACACCACCCCCGCGCCCGGCCGCCGCGACAACTGCGTGATCTGCCCCTCGACCCACACCGCCCCGAGCCGGTCGATCCAGCCCCCGATGAGCCGCGACACCTCACCGACGGGCAGCGGGGCTTCCGGAGTCGTGTTCACAGCCATGTCCGCGAGGGTAGTGGGCGCCACCGACAACACCGCTCACGTCCCCCGCGCGGGGCCGTGCCGGTCTTCGCCGGAGCGTCACACGGACGGGATCTTCGACCCGCCCAACGCGGCCTTACGATGGGACGCATGTCTGCTTCGCCTGGCCGCCGTGTCCTGCTCGCCGCCCCCCGTGGCTACTGCGCGGGTGTGGACCGCGCCGTGATCGCCGTCGAGAAAGCCCTGGAGCAGTACGGCGCTCCGGTGTACGTCCGGCACGAGATCGTCCACAACAAGTACGTCGTGCAGACCCTGGAGAAGAAGGGCGCGATCTTCGTCGAGCAGACGGAGGAAGTGCCCCCGGGGAACATCGTCATGTTCTCCGCGCACGGCGTGGCCCCCGTCGTCCACGAGGAAGCCGAGCGCGGCAAGCTCGCCACCATCGACGCCACCTGCCCCCTGGTCACCAAGGTCCACAAGGAAGCCGTCCGCTTCGCGGGCGAGGACTACGACATCCTCCTGATCGGCCACGAGGGCCACGAGGAGGTCATCGGCACCTCCGGCGAGGCCCCCGACCACATCCAGCTCGTCGACGGGCCCGGCGATGTGGCGAAGGTCGAGGTCCGCGACCCCTCCAAGGTCGTCTGGCTCTCCCAGACCACGCTGTCCGTCGACGAGACCATGGAGACCGTCGACGCCCTGAAGGACAAGTTCCCGCAGCTCATCTCCCCGCCCAGCGACGACATCTGCTACGCCACGCAGAACCGCCAGCTGGCCGTGAAGCAGATGGGCGCCGAGTCCGACCTGGTCATCGTGGTCGGCTCGCGCAACTCCTCCAACTCCAAGCGGCTCGTCGAGGTCGCCAAGATCGCGGGCGCCCGTGAGGCGTACCTCGTGGACTTCGCCGACGAGATCGACGAGGCCTGGCTGGAGGGCGTGACCACGGTCGGCGTCACCTCGGGCGCCTCCGTCCCGGAGGTCCTGGTCGAGCAGGTCCTGGAGTGGCTGTCGCAGCGCGGCTTCGAGGACGTCGAGATCGTCAAGGCGGCCGAGGAGTCCATCACGTTCTCCCTGCCCAAGGAGCTGCGCCGCGACCTGCGCGAGGAGGCGGCGTCGCTGGTCGCCGAGCGCGGTGGCGTTGGCGCCGGGACCGGTGAACATTCCGCGAAGTGACCGGGTACGGGCCGGGCAGTGACCGCTGTCGGGCCTGTGACTGTCAGTCGTTCGTCGTAACGTAGGGCCATGCAGATCTTCGGAGTGGACATCGGCGGATCCGGGATCAAGGGTGCGCCGGTGGACCTGGACAAGGGCGACCTGGCGCAGGAGCGCCACAAGGTCCTCACCCCCCACCCGGCCACACCCGACGCGGTGGCCGACGGCGTCAGGCAGGTGGTCGGCCACTTCGGCTGGACGGGCCCCGTCGGGGTCACGTTCCCGGGCGTGGTCACCGACGGAGCCACGATCCGCACGGCGGCGAACGTCGACGACAGCTGGATCGACACCGACGCCCGCGCGCTGCTCGGCGAGCGGCTGGGCGGACTGCCGGTGACGGTGGTCAACGACGCGGACGCTGCGGGCGTCGCCGAGATGCACTTCGGCGCCGGCCGCGACCGCCGGGGCACGGTGATCCTGCTGACCCTCGGCACGGGCATCGGCAGCGCCGTCTTCGTCGACGGCGTCCTGGTCGCCAACACCGAGCTGGGCCACCTGGAGCTCGACGGGCACGACGCCGAGAAGCGGGCTTCCAGCAAGGCCCGCGAGGACCACGACATGGCGTGGGAGCACTGGGCGGTGCACCGCGTGAGCAGGTACCTCGCCCACGTCGAGATGCTGTTCTCGCCGGAGCTGTTCATCATCGGCGGCGGTGTCAGCCGCAAGGCCCACAAGTTCCTGCCCCACATCGAGGGCATCAAGGCCGAGATCGTCCCGGCGCAGCTGCAGAACAACGCGGGGATCGTGGGCGCGGCGATGCGGGCGGCCGGGCGCTGAGACCCGTCCGTACGGGGTCACGCGCCGGGCGTACGGGGGAGGTCACACCGGCGGCCGGGCCCCGGCCGTCCGCCGCCGGTGCACCAGCCTGATCCGCCGGACGATCACGATCAGCCCGGCGATCAGCGTCCCGCCGTACAGCCAGCCGGCCTGCGTGGCGAGCCCCGTCAGCAGGCTCATCAGCCTGCTGCCGGTCCCTCCCTCGCCGTCGGCCAGCGGCAGCAGTCCCACGGCGAACGCGATCGGCACCACGACGGGCGCGGTCATCAGGTCCCCCCGGCGCACCCAGAGGGCGGTCAGCGCGCACACCGGCAGGAACAGCACGCCGTACGCGGTCAGGGACGCCCCGGGCAGCGCCGAGCAGAGCGCGCCCAGCAGGAACATCACCACCGCGCAGAACAGCCCGCTGCCCAGGCCGGTCAGCCGGGGGTTCGGCAGCCGGCCGGCGGTGAGCGCCGGTGCGGGCGCGGGCCGTCGTACCGGCGCCGGGCGGCGCTGCGGGCCGGGCGGCCGGGGCGGCCGGGGCGCGCGCACGGGCTCGCCCCCCGCTCCGCGTCCCGCCTGGGACGGCACGGGTTGCCGGGGCGGTCCGGGAGGCCTGGGCCGGTCCCGTCGCGGTCCGGACTGTCGCGGTCCGTACTGAGGAGATCGCGTCCTGTATTGCTCCACCGCACCAACTTAGGTCGTTCAATATGCCGAATAGCCCTTCAGACACGCCGTCGGCCGCGGCTTGGCCAAGCGTTCGACAGTCCGCCCGGGCGGTTCCGGACACGCCGTAGACTGGTGGATCGGCCGGTCCCCTGGCCCCCTGGCCCTCCACTCACGGGAAGTCGCAACGTGTCGCTCACGATCGGAATCGTCGGTCTGCCGAATGTCGGCAAGTCGACCCTGTTCAACGCCCTGACCAAGAACGACGTGCTGGCGGCCAACTACCCGTTCGCCACGATCGAGCCCAACGTCGGTGTCGTCGGCGTGCCCGACCCCCGTCTGACGAAACTGGCGGAGATCTTCTCCTCGCAGCGGGTCCTTCCGGCCACCGTCGACTTCGTCGACATCGCCGGCATCGTCCGCGGCGCATCCGAGGGCGAGGGCCTGGGCAACAAGTTCCTCGCGAACATCCGCGAGTCGGACGCGATCTGCCAGGTCATCCGGGCCTTCAAGGACGAGAACGTCGTGCACGTGGACGGCAAGGTCTCGCCGAAGGACGACATCGAGACGATCAACACCGAGCTGATCCTCGCGGACCTGCAGACCATCGAGAAGGTCCTGCCGCGCCTCCAGAAGGAGTCGCGCATCAAGAAGGACATCGCGCCGAAGGTCAAGGCCGTAGAGGAGGCCAAGGAGATCCTGGAGAAGGGCGACACGCTGTTCTCCGCGGGCATCGTCCAGGGCTCCGGCAACGAGGAACTCCTGCACGACCTGCACCTGCTCACCACCAAGCCGTTCCTCTACGTCTTCAACGTCGACGAGGACGAGCTGACCGACGAGGACTTCAAGAACGAGCAGCGGGCCCTGGTCGCCCCGGCCGAGGCGATCTTCCTCAACGCCAAGCTGGAGGCGGACCTCGCCGAGCTCGACGAGGACGAGGCGCTGGAACTCCTCCAGTCCGTCGGCCAGGAGGAGCCGGGCCTGGCGACCCTGGCCCACGTCGGCTTCCGCACGCTGGGCCTCCAGACGTACCTGACCGCCGGCCCCAAGGAATCCCGCGCCTGGACGATCAAGAAGGGCGCGACGGCCCCCGAGGCGGCAGGCGTCATCCACACCGACTTCCAGAAGGGCTTCATCAAGGCGGAGGTCATCTCCTTCGACGACCTGGTGGAGACGGGCTCGGTGGCGGAGGCCCGCGCGAAGGGGAAGGCGCGGATGGAGGGCAAGGAGTACGTCATGCAGGACGGGGATGTGGTGGAGTTCCGCTTCAACGTCTAGCCGGTGACGTAACGCCACTTCGCTGATCTGGCAAACATGCAGGTCGAATGGTCACCGTCCGGCCCTGACGGACAACCCCGTGCGGCGCGAGCTCCGCGCGATCGCGCAGCAACCGGTGGGCGACGGCGATGCCGGCGGCGGCAGCGATAGCCAGCAGGGCGAGGAGTAGTCGCCTTCGGGGGGCCGGGGCGGGTGGGGGCGGCCGGGGGGTGTCCGGGGTGGCGGAGACATCCCGGCTGATCCGCTGCCAGACGCGATCGGGGGGTGCCGTCGGCAGGTCCACGAGCTGCGCGGTGCGGGCCGCCGCGACCACGCGGGTCAGCATGCGGAGTTCGTCGCGGCAGCGGTCGCACTGCTCGACGTGCCGCAGGGCCTCGGCGTCGGCGTCGGTCGGGGTGGCGTTGCGCAGCGCCAGTTCCACCAGGTGCGCGGACTCTACGTGGGTCACTTCGCCCTCCCGTTCCCCGCTGGTCGGGACTCGACGGGCTCCGCCGTGACGACGAGGTTGGACACGTAGCCGCCTCGCTCGGGGTCGTACGGAGGTGCGCAGGTGATGAGGGTGAGGACGGGGGCGCCGCTCCGGCGGAACGCCGAGGGCGGCAGGTCGTCCTTGGGCACGGTGACCCGCGAGACGACCCGGTAGTGCACCGGCTCGCCCCCCGCCCGGCGCACCTCGACGCGGTCTCCGCGCCGCACGTCGTACAGCGCCAGGAACTCACCGAGGTCACCGGACTCGGAGTCGACGTGCCCGACGAGCACGGCCGAGCCCCGGGCACTGCCCGGCGCGGGGCCGTAGCGGTACCAGCCGGCCATGGACGGGTCGTCGGGGACGGCCATGTCCCCCCGATCCGTCACGCCCACCGGACCGACCTCGGCGTCGAGGCCGGCGCGGGGGACGAGCACCCGCCGGGGCGGCGGGTCCTGCGCCGTGCCGGGCGCCGCCTTTGGGGCCGCCGCGCTCCCGCGTTCCGACGGCGCTGCCGCCGCGCTCCCGCGTTCCGACGGCGCTGCCGCCGCGCTCCCGCGTTCCGACGGCGCTGCCGCCGCGCTCCCGCGTTCCGACGGCGCTGCCGCCGCGTGGGGCGGGTACGCGGCCGGCTGCGACGGCGTGGCCGGAAGACCGAGGGCGGCTGCCAGCGCGGCAGCCGCCACCATCGGTCCCGTCAGCCGTCGCCTGCCGTCAGCCACGCCGGCGGGCGACCCGGCGGGTCACCAGCAGGCCCGCCACCGCGACCGCTCCGGCCCCGGCGACCCAGGCCGGCCCCAGGTCGGAGGAGTTCGGCGCGACGGCGGCACCGCTGCCGCCGGCGGGGACGCCTCGGGGCGAGGACGCCATGCCGCTGAACGTCTGGGTCGCCAGGGCCAGGTTCTTGTCCTCGGCACTGCCCCAGGCGTACACGACATTGCTGGTGCCTTCGCCGAGCTTCAGGTCGGCCGGGCCTATGGCCACGGTGCCCGTGCCGGCGAGCACCACATCCGCGTTGATCGTGCCCGCGTCGACCTCGGCGGTGTCCTCCTTCGGGTTGGTCAGGTTGCTG
This sequence comes from Streptomyces qaidamensis, assembly GCF_001611795.1. Classification (NCBI taxonomy): domain Bacteria; kingdom Bacillati; phylum Actinomycetota; class Actinomycetes; order Kitasatosporales; family Streptomycetaceae; genus Streptomyces; species Streptomyces qaidamensis. The sequence goes on from NZ_CP015098.1 coordinate 5,844,461, forward strand.
AACACCGGCTGTCCGCCGGCCCGGACGTCGACGGCCGGTGCGGCCGCGACATGGCGGACCGTCAGGCGGGACTTGCCGGCGTCGACCTGGGAGACGTCGTTGGTGAAGGCCGTCAACCGGGGATCGCCGTCGGCGGAGAGGTGGGCGGCGACCGTGGCGTTCGCGCCCTCCGGCACCTCGATCTTCTTCTCCAGGGCCGGAGTTCCGCCCGGTTCCTTGCCTGCTTCGAAGATCTGGATGTCGTAACTCCCGGCGTCGAGGGACAGCGGGTCCGTCACGGTGCCGGGCTTGAAGTCGCCGATCAGTTCATCGCCGTTGGCGTACACGTCCACGGTCATGCCGGGGATGCCGTGGAAGACGGACACCATGGCCTTGTCCTGCTGCTGGGCGGCCAGGGCCGGCGCGGAGACGCCGAGGGCCAGGGCGCAGGCGCCGGTCGAGGCGGCGATGGCGATGCGGGTGCGTGAAATCATGGGAATCATCCCTTCGAACGGAGTCTCCGTACGGTGCGGAGTCTCGGTCCTGTTTCGGGCGCGAGGGCCGCCGCGGATGCGCGTACGGCGGCACCGCTAGGCCGTGTCGTGGGCCGGGGGCTGCTCTATCGCCTGGCGGAGCCGGTGCAGGCCGCGGCGGGCGTGGCTCTTGACGGTCCCCAGGGGCATGCCGGTCCGCTCCGCGATCTGCGCCTGGGTCAGGTCCTCGTAGAAGGCCATGCACAGCACCTGCCGTTGCCGGCACGGCAGCTGTGCCAGGGCGTCGATGAGGAGCACCCGGTCCAGGATGCGGTCCGGTGCCGCCTCGTCGGATCCGGTGGCGTCCGCGTCGCGGCCGGCCGAGTCGATGAGCGTCAGGCGCCTCGTCCGGGCCGCCAGCGCGTCGACGATCTTGCGGCGGGTGATGCCGACCAGCCAGGCCCCGAGCGGACCCCGTTCGGGGCGGAATCCGGCCCGGCCGTTCCAGGCGCCGAGAAAGACCTGCTGGGTCACGTCCTCCGCCTCGTAGGTGTCGCCGAGCAGTCGGGTGGCCATGGTGTGGACGAGCGAGCCCCATCGCCGGTAGATCGCGGCGAACGCCTCCTCGTCGGCCGCGACGAGGCCACGGGCCAGTTCCTCCTCGTACCGCGTTTCCTCCGCGGGTGCGGCGGGGGCGGTGATGCGCGTGTTGGTGATCATGGCCTGGTTCCTCCTGCAGTGCGTCGTGCGGGGACGGAAGGCCGTCTGCCGAACCGCACCGGTCGCGCTGTGCCGAGCCGCGACCATGCGCTCGAAGCCAGTGTTCGGCGCACAAACGACGCATCTCAACGTGCGTCGTTTGTGCGTCGTACAGTCGGAGGTATGGGTGTACACGAACGGGACAGCCGGGGCCGTCACGAACGGGACGGCCGGGGCCGCGGACCCGAGAGCGCGCCGGTCGGCGTCGGACTGACCACCGGGGAGGTGGCCAGGCGGCTGGGGGTCGCCCCCACCACGGTCCGCACCTGGGACCGGCGCTACGGTCTCGGACCCGCCGCCCACACGGGCGGCCGGCACCGGCGGTGGACCCCTGGGGACGTGGCCCGGCTGGAGCGGATGTGCGCCCTGACGGCGACCGGGATACCGCCCGCCGAGGCGGCCCGCACGGTGCTCGGCGAAGCGACGCAGGAGCAGGCCCCGGCCGCCCGGGCCGCCCCGGCACCCCCGGAGGCGGCCGGGGAGGCGGCGGGGGAGGAGACCCCGGCCCGGAGGGACGAGGGCGTGGCACCGCGACCGTCCCTCCGCGCCCGCAGCCGGGCGGGCAGCGGGCTGCGCCTCGGTGACGTGCGTCAGGAGTGCAAGGGCATCGCCCGTGCCGCGCTGCGCCTCGACGCCTCCGCACTCGACGAACTGCTGGAAACCGCTATCGCCGAGCACGGGCTGGTCGCCGCCTGGACCGAGGTGATCATGCCGACCCTCCAGGCCGTCGGCCGCAAGTGGGAGAGCTCCGGCGAGAAGTACGTCGAGGTCGAGCACTTCCTGTCCTGGCACGTCTCCGGCGCACTGCGGCGCGCCGCCCCGCCCACGGCCGCCGACCGCCCGGGCGCGACCGTCGTGCTCGCCTGCGTGCCGGGGGAGAACCACACGCTGCCGCTGGAGGTGCTGGCCGCGGCGCTCGCCGAACGCGGCCTGCCGGTGCGCATGTTCGGCGGCGCCCTGCCCGTGGAGTCCCTCGTCACGGCCGTCCGCAGAACCGGACCGGCCGCGGTGGCGCTGTGGGCGCAGTCCCGGACGACCGCCAGCCGCCCGCTGGCCCAGCACGTGGCCGCGATGGAGTGGGGCGTGCGCGGCGCCCGCCGCAAGCCGGTCGTCCTGACGATCGGGCCCGGCTGGAGCGGCCGGACCGTTCCCGGCCTGCCGCGCCCCACGGGGCTTGCCGAGGCCGTCGCGGTTCTGGAGACGGTCGTGCCCCGTTAGGGGGATGCCGCATCGCGCCCGGGGGGCTGCTGCATCCAGGCACGGGCACCCGCCGGAAGCGGTGGACGGGCAGAACACGACGGACAGAACACGACGGGCAGAACACGACGGACAGGGAACAGTCGACCGGGTGGCCGGGAGCGGAGTGCGGAGATGAGCGGCGCGTGGTGGGCCCGGTGAGCCGGGAACCTGACGGCACGTCGGACGTGGTGGTCGTCGGGGGCGGTGCCGCCGGGCTCAGCCTCGCGTACCGGCTGGTCGAGACCGGCGCCGCGACCGTGACCGTGGTCGAACCGCCGGACGGTCCCGCGCGTCCCGCGGAGCGGACCTGGTGCTACTGGGACCAGGACGACGACGACTTCGGCGAAGCGGTCACCGCCACCTGGCCCCTGCTGCGGGTGCACGGCCCCGACGGCGGCCCGCTCACCGTCGATCCGGCCCCCTCGCGCTACCGCATGGTGCGCTCCGCGGCCTTCGAACGACTCGTGCACGCCCGGCTGGCGCACGCGCCCGGCGGGCGGCTGCTGCGCGCCACGGCCGACACCGTGCGCGACGTACCCGGAGGCGCGGAGGTCCGCTGCACGGCACAGGACGGCCGGACACTGACGCTGCGCTCCCGCTACGTGTTCGACTCGCGGCCCCTGCGCGCCCTGCCACCGGCCCGGACGCAGCTGCTGCAGCACTTCCGCGGCTGGTTCGTGCGCACCCGCGGCGACCGCTTCGACCCGGCGGTCGCCGACCTCATGGACTTCCGCGTGCCCCAGCCCGGGCACGGGCTCGCCTTCGGCTACGTCCTGCCGCTGGCCCCGGACCGGGCGCTCGTCGAGTACACCGAGTTCTCCCGGACCCCGCTGACCACCGAGGCCTACGAGGCGGCGCTCGGGCACTACGCCCGAGAGGTGCTGCGCCTGGGCGAGTTCGGCGTGGAGAGGGCCGAGCAGGGCGTCATCCCCATGACCGACGCCCGCTTCCCCCGGCGGGCCGGGGCTGCCGTCTTCCGCATCGGGACGGCGGGCGGCGCGACCCGTCCCGCCACCGGCTACACCTTCGCGGCGGTGCAGCGCCACAGCCGGGCCATCGCCGCCGCCCTGCAGGGCGGCCGCGCCACCGTGCCCGCGCCGCACGGGAGGCGGGCGCTCGCCATGGACGCGGTGCTGCTGCGGGCCCTGGACACCGGGCGGATCGACGGTCCCGCGTTCTTCACCGGCCTGTTCTGCCGGACGCCGGCGCCGCGCCTGCTGCGCTTCCTCGACGGCGCCACCTCACTCCGGGAGGAGTGGGGCATCGGACTGCGCACCCCGGTGGGACCGATGCTCCGCACCGCGCTCGAAGTGCCCTTTCTCCCACGCCGCACCCACCCCGCCCCAGGAACCGGAGAGAGCCACCGATGACCCTGCTGCGCGACCACGACCTGGCACACGCCTTCGACCACGCGTCCCGCACCTACGACCGCCTCACCGGCCTCAACCCCGGCTACCGCGCCGACCTGCTGCGCTCGGCCCGCCGGCTGAAGCTCCCCGGGGACGGGGCCGGCCTGCACCTGCTCGATCTCGGCTGCGGCACCGGCGCCTCCACCCGGGCCCTGCTGCGGGCCGCGCCCCGGGCGCGGATCACCGCGGTGGACGCCTCCGCGGGCATGCTGCGCCGGGCGCTGGCCAAGCCGTGGCCCGACGGTGTGCGCTTCCTGCACCTGAGTGCCGAGGAACTCGACGCGGCCGGCGAAGGGCCCTTCGACGCGGTCTTCGCCGCCTACCTGTTCCGCAACGTCTCCGATCCGGACGGCGTCCTCGGCACGGTGCGCCGACTGCTGCGGCCGGGCGGGAGGCTCGCCGTCCACGAGTACAGCCTCACCGGCTCACCCGCGCACCGGGCGCTGTGGACGGCCGTGTGCCAGGGGGTGATCATCCCGGCGGGCACGCTCACCGGTGACCGGGCCCTGTACCGGCACCTGTGGCACAGCGTCCTCGACTTCGACACCGCCGCCGGCTTCACCGGACGGCTGACGCGTGCCGGATTCACGGGCGCCCGGGCCCTGCCCCTCGCCGGATGGCAGACCGGCATCACGCACACGTTCGTCGCCGCGGCGGGGCAGGCCAACCGATGAGCCGCCCGACGAGCACCCGTCCGGCCGCCCGCCGCGGCCGGGACCGCAAGGCCGAGGTCCTGATGCCCGTGCCCGGCCGGGACCGGTTCACGCGCGAGGACGCGCCGTCCGTCGCCGTGGTGGGCGGCGGGATCGCCGGTCTCGCCGCCGCCACCGGACTGGCCGAACGGGGCGCCCGCGTGACCCTCTACGAACGGGAGGACTCCCTGGGCGGCCGCCTCGCCGGCCGGCGCACCCGGCTGGCCGACGGCTCCGAGGTGACCATGAGCCGAGGCTTCCACGCCTTCTTCCGCCAGTACTACAACCTGCGCGGCCTGCTGCGGCGCACCGACCCCGCCCTGGCCCGCCTCACCCCGCTGCCCGACTACCCCCTGCGGCACAGCGGCGGACTGACCGACAGCTTCGCCCGCGTCCCGCGCACCCCGCCCCTCAGCGCGCTCGGCTTCGTCGCCCTCAGCCCCACCTTCGGCCTGCGCGACCTCGCCGCCCTGGACGCCCGGGCGGCACTGCCGCTGACGGACGTGCGCGTGCCCGACGTGTACGCCCGGTTCGACCAGGTCGGCGCGACCGCCTTCCTGGAACGCGTCCGCTTCCCCGAGGCCGCGCACCACCTCGCGTTCGAGGTGTTCTCCCGCAGCTTCTTCGCCGACCCGCGCGAACTCTCCGCCGCCGAGCTGATGCTGATGTTCCACATCTACTTCCTCGGCTCCTCGGAAGGGCTGCTCTTCGACGTGCCCGACGAGCCCTTCCCGCAGGCCCTGTGGGAGCCGCTCGCCGACTACCTCGGGGGCCTCGGCGCGACCGTCCGCACCGGCACCCCCGTCCTCGCCGTGGAGCCCGGCTCCGCAGGGGGAGCAGAGGTGCGCACCGGCACCGGCACCGGCCGGCACGACGCGGTGGTGCTCGCCCTCGACACCGCGGGACTGCGCCGGGTCGTCGCCGGCTCGCCCCGCCTCGGCACCGCCCCCTGGCGCGAGGACATCGCCGCCCTGCGCACCGTCCCGCCGTTCCTCGTCTCCCGGCTCTGGCTCGACCGGCCGGTCCGCGCCGACCGCCCCGGCTTCCTCGGCACCAGCGGCTACGACGGCCTCGACAACATCAGCGTCCTGGAACGCTACGAGGGCGAGGCCGCCCGCTGGGCCGAGAAGCACGGGGGTTCCGTGGTCGAACTGCACGCCTACGCCGTCGACCCCGGCGCGGACCGGGAGGCCGTGCAGGACGAGCTGCTCGGGCAGTTGCGGCGGGTGTACCCGGAGACGCGTCGGGCGCGCCTCGTCGACGCCCGGCACGAGTGGCGCTCGGACTGCCCGCTCTTCCCGGTCGGCACCCACCACCGGCGCCCCACCGTACGGACCCCGCACCCGTGGCTGACGCTGGCCGGCGACGGACTCCGCTGCGACCTGCCCGTGGCGCTGATGGAACGCGCCGCCACCACAGGCTTCCTGGCGTCCAACGCCCTGCTCGCCCGGTGGGGCGTCCGCGGCCAGGTGCTGTGGACCGTGCCACGGGCGGGCCGCTCCCCGGTGCTGCGGGCACTCGGCTCGCTCGCACGGCGTCCGGCGCGCCGGTGACGTCCGGCCGCCGGGCGGGCCCGGGACGACCCGCGCAGACCCGTCCGGCGGGGTCGCCTCAGCCGGGGAACCGCCCGGTGCTGCGCAACTCCCAGCGCCTCTCGGCGTAGGCGAGGTCGTCGCGCCACAGGCGCCCGGCCGTGCCCCGCATCAGGGGGCGCAGCACGGGGGCGGCGGCCCGGGCCAGGGCGAAGCCGCGCCGCTCCGAAGCGGCGACGACCGCCTCGATCACGGCCGTCCGCGGCCGGTCCGTGTCCGCTGCGGTCAGCGGCGTGGCATGGGTCTCCACCACGGACGGGGCGCCCTCGCCGTCGGTGATGCGCATGACGACGGTGCGCGGCTCCGGCGCGGTGAACTCGGCCCGTACGGGCACCACCAGACGGCCCGCCACCCGGAAGGACACGTCGACCACGAAGGCGTCGTCCTCGTCGGCCCCCTCGCCGCCCTGCGGTTCCCGCACGACCGTCAGATCGACGAAGGAGTACGGGTGGAACCACGACCCGTGCCACGGGTCGAGCCGGTTGGCCACCACATCCTGCGGCTCGCACCGCCCGGCCGCCGTGAACACCGCGTCCACCCCGGTGCCCGGAGCGGGACGGGCCGGAACCACGGGCCGCTCCGACGGCTCCTCACCCCCGACGGCGTCCAGCCGCACCCACACCAGCACGCCGTCGTCGTGGACCGGATAGGGCTGCCAGCCGGCGAACGCGCCGCCGTCCAGCGCCAGTCCGTGCCAGTGGCACACCAGCGTGCCGCACACCACCCGGCTCTTCCGCAGCGGAGCACCGAGGTGCGGGCAGGCACCTGGACCTGCCCGCAGGTCGCCCGACTCCGAGCGCCACAGCACCACCTCGACGCCGCCGACGGTCCTGCCGCAGGGGCGGCCGGGGCGCACGTCGCGGGAGGCACCGGCCACGAACCAGTTGCCGGAGGGCCGGGCGGAGGCCCGTTTCAGCGCGTCGGCGATCAGCGCCGGCCGCGCCGCGCGCCAGGTCGGCGTCTGCTCCGCCCAGGCCGGTCCACGACGGCGCCGCAGCGGTGACGTCCAGCGTGCCCTGTCCGCTCGCTCACCCACGACCCGGTCCCTTCCGTTCCAGTGCGGCCGGGGCCGCCGCGGGCGCCGCGCGCCATCGCGCGCCGGCCACCTTCAGGGCCCCCGCCGCGGCGGTGGCCGCCCGCCGGCGGCGCGGCACCACCGCGCGACGGTGCAGCACGGTGTAGTCGTGCCGCGCGATCGCGTCGAGGATGCCGCCGTACAGCGTGAACGCGGTGCGGATGCACGGGCGTACCCGCGGGTCGAGCATCGCGATGCCCGGTTCCGCCTCCCGGTACACGTCCCTGGTCAGGGCCTCGGCCGCGACGAGCGCCGCCCGGATGCGCGGGTCATGGCGTCCGGTGCGCCGGCTCCACTCCAGCAGCGGCCGGTCCACGCCGTGCGCGGCGAGCAGGTCGGCGGGCAGGTAGACGCGGCCGCGGTCCAGGTCCTCGCCCACGTCCCGCAGGAAGTTGGTGAGCTGGAACGCCACCCCCAGGGCCGCCGCGTGCACAGCGGCCTCCTCGCGCGGGACGACCGTGCCGAGCACGGGCAGCAACTGCAGTCCGATCACCGCCGCCGATCCGTGCATGTAGGCCCGCAGGTCGGCGTACGTCGGGTAGTCGGTGACGGTCAGGTCGGCGCGCATCGAGACGAGGAAGTCGGCGAACAGCGTCACGTCGATGCCGTACCGGTCGGCGGTGTCGGCCACGGCCCGGACCACCGGTTCGGACCCGCTGCCGGTGCGCAGCGCGTGGGCGAGCTCGCCCTCCAGCCGCGTCAGCATCAGGCCGGGCTCGTCGGGGGTCCGGTGCCGGTCCAGGTCGTCGACGATGTCGTCGGCCCAGCGGGCGAAGCCGTACAGTGCGTGCACCGCCGAGCGGCGTTCCAGTGGCAGCAGGCGGGTGGCGAGGAAGTAGGTCCGGCCTTGGCGCGCGTTGAGCTGCCGGCATCGGGTGTATGCGGCACGCAGGCCGGGGTCGGTGATCCCCGCTGCGTCCAGTTCACGTCGGGTCATGGGCACCTGCTCCGGTCGGGGTGGACGGGACCTCCCGTACGGCCGGGCGCGGGCGGGAGGCCGGAGAGCGGCGTCCCGGGCCGCCCGTGACCCGGGCGGCGGCGAGTTTGCCGCTGATCAGCACGGTCGGTACGCCGACCCCGGGTGTCGTCCCGCAGCCGGCGAGCACCACGTTGTCCAGTCCGCGCACGAGGTTGCGGGGCCGGAAGGGCCCGGTCTGGGCGAAGGTATGGGACACGGAGAAGGGACTGCCGGCCGCGTGACCCCGGGCCGTCCAGTCGAGCGGGGTCACCAGCAGTTCCTCCTGGACGCTGTCCGCGAACCCGTCGAGGCCGCGGCGTTCCAGCTCGGCGACCAGGCTGTCGCGGTAACGCGGGCCCAGGTCCCGCCAGGCGGCGGCGGACGGGCCGACGGCCGTGTTGGGGCAGGGCGCCAGGACGTAGTGGAGGTGGCGGCCCGGCGGCGCCAGGGAGGCGTCGTGCGTGGTCGGCCGGGTGATCAGCAGCGACGGGTCGCTCATCAGCGCTCCCGAGCGGGTCAGTTCGTCGAAGGTGCGCTCCCACGCGGCGCCGAAGGACAGCGTGTGGTGGGCGAGGTGAGGCCAGGTGCGGTCGGTCCCCGCGTGCAGGACCACCGCGGACGGCGAGTGCCGCAGCGGCACCGGGCGCCGTGGGGTCCGGCCCAGCAGCCGGTGCGCGGCGGGCAGTTCGCAGGTCAGCACCACCGCGTCGCACGGGATGCGCTCGCCCGAGGCGAGCCGGACGGCCCGCACCCGGCCCGCCGGGCGTTCCAGCGCGCTCACCTCGGCCGACCACCGCAGTTCGGCACCGGCACCGGCCGCCACGTCCGCCATGGCCCGGGGCAGCGCGTGCATGCCGCCCTTGGGGAACCAGACACCGGCCACCGTGTCCATGTAGGCGATCACCGCGTAGGCCGCGAGCGCCCGGGCCGGGGCCACCCCGGCGTACAGGGCCTGGAAGGAGAAGACCCGGCGCAGCCGGGCGTCGGAGAGGAAGCGGCCGATCCGGCCGTCGAGCCGCCCGAAGCCGCCGAGCGCCGCCAGCCGGGCCAGATCCGGGTGCGCCAACTGGAACGGCGAGTCGAAGTTGGTGTCGATGAAACGACGCATCTGCGCCCGGTACAGCCGCTCCAGCCACTCCCGCAGCCTGCGGTACCCCGCCGCCTCCGCCGGTCCGGCGAAGCGCCGCACCTCCGCCTCCATGGCGTCGCCGTCGGTGTGCACGTCGAGCGAGGTCCCGTCCGCGAAACCGGCCCGGTAGGCGGGGTGCAGGGGCATCAGCTCGACGTGCCGGCCGAGGCTCTCGCCGACCGCCGCGAACGCCTCGTCGGCCAGATGCGGCATCGTCAGCACGGTGGGCCCGGTGTCCACCAGGTAGTCGCCGAGCCGTGCCCGCCCGGCCCTCCCGCCCGGGCCGGAGTCCCGTTCGACGAGCGTCACCCGGCGGCCGGCGCCCAGCAGATGCAGGGCGCACGCCAGCCCGGACAGGCCGGCGCCCACCACGACGACATGGTCCGTCGGTCCCGTCACCGTCCTCATACGAGCTCCTCCGCGTGGCGCGGGGCGAGGCCCGAGGCCCGCTCGACCAGGGCGGCGAACTCCCGCCGCACCGCCGTGGCGGCGCCGGTCGCCTCGAAATGCCGCAGCCCGGTGGCCGCCAGGTCCGCGATCCTCGCCTCCACCTCGGCCCGGGCGCCCGTCCGCTCCAGCGCCGCCCGCATCCGGTCGACGGTGTGCCCCGGCAGGGCCTCCGCGTCCGGGGCGAGCACGGCGGCGGCCTCCTGGTCGCCGGTGGCCTGCGCGAGCCGGACGGCGGCGGCGAGGAGGGGGGTGAGCTTGCGGGAGCGCAGATCCTCGTCGGCCGGTTTGCCGGTCAGCGCCGGGTCGCCGAAGGCCCCGAGGAGGTCGTCGCGCAGCTGGAAGGCCAGCCCCGCGCACCGGCCGGCGGCCCGCAACGCGCCCAGGGTGCGGGCGTCCGCGCCGGCCAGTGCCGCGCCCAGCGCCAGGGGCCGCGCGACCGTGTACCGGGCGCTCTTCAGGACGGCGATGGTCAGCGCCTCCTCGGTGCCGGACGAGCCGCTCGCCTGCGCGCGCAGGTCGCGGTACTGCCCGGCGACCATCTCGGTGCGCATGGCCCGCCACTCCTCGTGCAGCCGCGAGCCGTGCGGCGAGGCGAGCGCCGTCTCCGTCAGCAGGTCGTCCGCCCACGCCAGCGCCAGATCGCCCGCGAGCACGGCGGCCGACGTCCCGAACGACTCGGTGGCCTCGCCCGTCCGGCCGGCCGGGTGGTCCCGGGCGAAGTCCACGTGCAGGGCGGGGGCACCCCGGCGCAGGGGCGACCCGTCCATCACGTCGTCGTGGATGAGGGCGCAGGCCTGGAGCAGTTCGAGGGCCGCGCCCGTGCGCAGGAGGGCGCCCGGGTCGCCCGAGCCGCCCGCGGCCCGCCAGCCGCACCACACGAACGCCGTCCGCAGCCGCTTGCCGCCCCGCCGGACGAACGCGGCGACGCGCTCGGCCATCTCGCGGGCGAACACCGCGTCGGTGTCGCGGGCCTGCCGCAGCCGGTCCTCCAGCACCCGCTCCAGAACCGTCTCCATGGCGCGCGTGGCCCCCGGAGCGGTGAGCGGGGCGTGCTGCGTCTCCGCCGTTCCGGCCACCGTCGGCCGCGGTCCAAGCATGCCCAACCCCTTCTCGCTTCCGGTCCTTCGCACCTCAGTGCGTCGTGTGCGTCCTGTGCTTCCTGTGCTTCCTGTGCTTCCTGTGCTTCCTGTGCTTCCTGTGCTTCGGCCGGGAGTGGTGTTCCGGATGCGTCGGGTGTCCGGTTCTCAGCCGCGGCCACGGGCCTGCCGGAAACGGGCCAGGCCCTCGCCGAGATCGAGGAGCGGCGCCGGATAGCGGAGCCCGGCCCGCTCGCCCGCCGGCAGCCGCCAGGGCTCGTGCACCGCGGCGCCGCCGACCGCCGCCAGTTCGGGCACCCAACGCGTACGTACGTGCCGTCCGGGTCGTAGCGCTTGCCCTGGAGGACGGGGTTGAGGACGCGGTGGGGGCGGGTGTCGGTGCCGGTGCCGGCGACCCACTGCCAGTTCAGCTGGTTGTTGACGAGGTCGCCGTCCACCAGGTACCGCAGGAAGTGCCGGGCGCCGATCCGCCAGTCCACGTACAGCGTCTTGGTCAGGAAGCTCGCCACCAGCAGCCGGGCCCGGTTGTGCATCCAGCCCTCGTGGCGCAGCTGGCGCATGCCCGCGTCGACCACCGGGTAGCCGGTGCGGCCCTCCCGCCACGCGGCGATGTCCTCGGCGGCCTCCTCCTCGCCGCGCCACCGGTCGCCCCGGCTGCGGTAGTCCTGGACGGACGCCTCGGGCCGGGCCGCGAGGACCTGGTGGTGGAAGTCCCGCCAGCACAGCTGCCGGACGAACGCGTCCGCCCCGGCGCCGCCCTTCTCACGGGCTCGCCGGACGACGTCCACCGGCGAGAGCGCCCCGAAGTGGAGGTACGGCGACAGGCGTGAGGTCGCGTCACCGGCCAGGTCGTCGTGCCGTTCCTCGTACCGGGACAGACCGGTCTCCGCCCACCGGGCGAAACGGTCGCGCCCCGCGCTCTCCCCGCCGGCCGGGAGATCCGGCGACACGTCCGCCACCTTGGCGCGGGAGGGCGGCTCCTCGCCGCGCACCGCGTCGGGGACCCGCACCGCACGCGGCGCCGGCAGGAGGTCGCGCAGCGGCTCCTTGGACCAGCGGCGCAGGTACGGGGTGAACACGGCGAAGTGGTCCGAGCCGAGCGGTGTCACCTTCCCCGGTGGCACGGCGGTGACCACGCTGTCGTGCACCCGCAGCGCGACGCCGCCCGCGCCCAGTTCCGCGCGCAGCCGCTCCTCCCGGCGGTGGGCGTAACCGCTGACCCCCGCGGCCATGTGCACCTCCGTGGCGCCGCACTCGGCGGCGACCGCCCGGACCTCCCGGGCGACCGGCCCGGTGCGCACGACCAGCCGTCCGCCGCGCCGGCGCAGCGAGGAGTCGAGGTCGGCCAGGCAGTCGGCGAGGAACGCGACGCGGTTGGGCACGTCGAATCCGGCGGCGTGCACGGCGGGGTCGCGGACGAACAGGGGCACCACCTCGTCCGCCGAGTTCAGCGCGGCGCGCAGGGGCGGATGGTCGTGCAGACGCAGGTCCGAGGTGAACAGGACGACCGCGGCGGTCATGGCGTCACTCCTGGTGCGGTGGTGCGGATCGCGTTCGTTGCTCCCGGGCACTTCGCCGCTTGCGGGCCCGCCGGATGCGCGCGGCGCTCCGGCGTCCGCTCGTGCCCTCGGACGCGGCCCGCGCGATGTTGCGGGCCATGCCGCCGAACACGGCGGAGTGGAACGGGGCGACGCTCCACCAGTAGGCGTGGCCCAGCAGGCCCCGCGGATGGAACAGGGCCCGCTGCCGGTAGCGGGTGCGGCCCTTCTCGTCGGTCTCGGCGTACATCTCCAGCCAGGCGAGCCCGGGCAGCCGCATCTCGGCCCGCAGCCGCAGCAGATGTCCGGGTTCGATCTCCTCGACCCGCCAGAAGTCCAGCGAGTCGCCGACCCGAAGACGCTCGGTGTCACGCCGTCCCCGGCGCAGTCCGACCCCGCCCGCGAACCGGTCCAGCCGGCCCCGGACCGCCCAGGCCAGGGGGGAGGAGTACCAGCCGTTGTCGCCGCCGATGCCCTCGACCACCCTCCACAGCGCCTCCCGGGAGGCGTCGACCGGCCGCTGCCGGTGGTCCTGGTAGAGGCTGCCGCCCGCCCAGTCGGGGTCGGTGGGCAGCGGGTCGCTGGGCGCCCCGGGCACCGACGCCGAGGACCAGCGCGTGGCGACCTGCGCTTCCCGCACCCGGCGCAGTGCCAGGGCCAGCGCCTCGTCGAACGCCAGCGGCCGGCCCGGGGTGTCCGGCACGTAGCGGGCGATGTCGTGCTCGCGGCACACGACCTCGTGCCGCAGCGACTCGGTCAGCGGCCGGGCGAGGGAGGCGGGCACCGGGGTGACGAGGCCGACCCAGTGGCTGGACAGCCGTGGGGTGAGCACCGGGACCGGCACGATGAACCGCCGCCGCAGCCCGGCCACGGCGGCGTAGCGCAGCATCATGTCCCGGTAGGTGAGGACGTCCGGGCCGCCGATGTCGAAGGCCCGGTCGACGTCGTCCGGCATGGTCGCGGACCCGACGAGGTAGCGCAGCACGTCCCGTACCCCGATGGGCTGGGTGCGGGTGTGCACCCAGCTGGGGGTGACCATGACGGGCAGGCGTTCGGTGAGGTAGCGCAGCATCTCGAACGACGCCGAGCCGGAGCCGATGACGACGGCGGCCCGCAGCACCGTCGCGGGCACGGGCGAGTCGAGGAAGATCTGCCCCACCTCGGCCCGGGACCGCAGATGCGGGGAGAGCGACTCCTCGGGGACGCCGCGTGGCGTGAGACCGCCCAGGTAGACGATCCGCCGCACACCGGCGGCCCGGGCCTGCTCGGCGAAGGTCCTGGCGGCGGCGCGGTCGGTGTCCTCGAAACGGGAGCCGGAGCCGAGGGCGTGCACCAGGTAGTAGGCGACGTCGATGCCGCGCATCGCGGACGCCAGCGAATCCGGGTCGGTGACGTCCCCCCGGACGGTCTCGGCGTGCGCCGCCCAGGGGTGGTCGCGGAGCTTGGCCGGGGAGCGGGCGAGGCACCGGACGCGATGGCCTTCCTGCAGCAGCTCGGGCACCAGCCGCCCGCCGATGTAGCCGGACGCCCCGGTGACCAGGCAGTGCAGCCGCCGCCCGTCCGTCGTCATGGTCGTGTCTCCGTCCGCCGACGCCGTCGCCGTGCTGTCGGTTCACGGCGGCCCTGACGCGAACACTTCCCTCCCGGCGCCCGCGGCGGATGCACGACACGGGCGCCGGCGAGGGTTCAGCCGGAGGGCGTACCGCCGTCCGGCCCCCGCGGGGCCGTTCGGGCCAGGGCGCTCGGCCACCACGCCCGCGGCCCGATGTCGATCATCAGCGCCGGCACCAGCAGCGAGCGCACCACGAGGGTGTCGAGCAGCACCCCGAAGGCGACGATGAACGCGATCTGCACCAGGAACGCCAGGGGGATCACCATCAGCGCCGCGAACGTCGCGGCGAGCACCACACCCGCCGAGGTGATCACCCCGCCGGTGGTGGTCAGCCCGCGCAGCACCCCCTGCCGGTTGCCGTGCCCGAGCGCCTCCTCCCGGACGCGCGACATGAGGAAGATGTTGTAGTCGACCCCGAGCGCCACCAGGAACACGAAGCCGTACAGCGGCACCGACGCGTCCGTGCCGCTGAACCCGAGCAGGTGCTGGAAGACCAGCGCCGACACCCCGAGGGTCGCCAGGAAGTTGAGCCCCACGGTCGCCACCAGCAGCACCGGCACGAGCAGGGAACGCAGCAGCAGCATCAGGATCAGCAGGATGACGGCGAGCACGATCGGCACGATGACCGTCCGGTCCCGGGCGGCGGTCTGCTGGGTGTCGTACTGCTGGGCGGTGTACCCGCCGACCAGCGCGTCGGCCTCGGGGATCGCGTGCACCGCGGCGCGCAGCCGCGCGACGGTCTCCTTGGCCGCGTCGCTGTCCGCGCTCGCCGCCAGGGTGGCGTCGATGCGCACCCGCCCGTCGACGACGAGCGGTTCGCCCGCCCCGGGCCGTCCGGAGGCGCCGACGGCACCGGCGAAGGCCACGCCCTCGGTGCTCCGTGCGGCGGTCGTCACCTCGGCGGTCCGGTCCGCGTCGGCGATGATGACGGCGGGGTTGCCGGACCCGCCGGGAAAGTGCGCGCCGAGCGTCTCCTGCGCGGACACCGAGGGCGCGTCGTTCACGAAGATCTCGTCCAGCGGCACGCCCTTGGCGGACAGGGAGGGCGAGAAGGCCGCGAACACGGCCAGCACGAGCGCCGTCACCACCCAGGTCCGCCGCGGCCGGCCGTCGACCGCCCCGGCGACCCGCCGCCACACGCCGGTTCCCTCCCCGGGCTCCTCGGGGGGTTTGGGCCGGGACGGCCAGTAGGCGGTGCGGCCCAGCAGGGCCAGCGCGGCCGGCAGGAAGGTGAGCGTGGTGAGCACGGCGCAGCCGATGCCGATGGCGCCGACCGGCCCCAGGGCACGGTTGTTGGTGAGGTCACTGGCGAGCAGGGCCAGCAGCCCGAGCGCCACGGTGGCCGCGCTGGCGGTGATCGCCCCGAACGACCGGCGTACGGCGGCCGTCGCGGCCCCGAAACGGTCTCGGCGCAGGGCGAGTTCCTCGCGGAAGCGCGCGGCGAGCAGCAAGGCGTAGTCGGTGGCGGCGCCGATCACCAGGATCGACAGGATGCCCTGCACCTGCCCGTCGACCCGGACCACGTCCCGTTCCGCCAGCGCGTAGACCACGGCGCAGGCCAGGCCCAGGGCGAACACCGAGCCCAGGATGATCAGGAACGGCAGCAGGACACTGCGGTAGACCAGCAGCAGGATCAGCAGGACGGCGCCGAGGGCCACGCCCAGCAGCAGTCCGTCGATGCCCGCGAACGCGTCCGACAGATCCGCCTGACTGGCGGCCGGTCCGGCGATCTGCGCCGTGGTGCCCGGCACGGCCCGGGCGGCCTCGCGCACCGCGTCGAGGGTGGTGGGCAGTTCCTCGCCGAGGTCGGGTTCCAGCTGGACGACGGCCTGCATCGCCTGACGGTCGTCGGAGAGCAGGGCGGGCGAGGGGCGGCCGACGACGCCGGGCTTCCCGGCGAGCGCGCCGACGGCCCGGGTGGCCTCGGCCCGCCGGTCCTCGGTGAACCGTTCCCCGTCCGCCGTCCAGACCACGATGGCCGGCACGGTCTCGGACCGGTCGAACGCCTTCCGGGCGTCGAGGACGCGGGTGGACTCGGCGCTCCGCGGCAGGAAGGCGGCCTGGTCGTTGGTGGCCACCTCGCCGAGCTTGCCCGCGTAGGGACCGAGCGTTCCGCCCACCCCCAGCCAGATGAGCAGCAGAACGAGCGGTACGAGCCGCCGGGCCCAACGCTGTGCGGTACTCATGCGCATCCCAAGCCGTAGGAAGTGAGCCACGGAGGAAGTAACTCACTCATAAAGTATCTCAACCATTGAGAGATACTAGGCTGGGGGGATGAGCGGCTCCGGTGTACCCACGGCATCTCTTCCGGCGGACGACCCGATCGGGTTGCAGTCCTTCGCCGTCCTGCTGCGCCGGATGAACAGCGAGTTCAACCGCATCGCCCAGGAGTTCGCCCAGGCGCAGGGGCTGCACCTCACCGACATGCAGGCCCTGATCGCGATCCTCGACGCCGACTCCGACCCGGAGGCCGGGGGTGAGCCCATGACGCCGGGCCGGCTGCGGGGACAGCTCAATCTGACGTCCGGCGCGGTGACCGCGTGCCTCGACCGGCTGGAGCGGGCCGGGCACATCCACCGCGTCCGGGACGCCGGCGACCGCCGGGTGGTGCACCTGCACTACGCCGACGCGGCCAGGGGCCTGGCCCGGGACTACTTCCGCCCCCTGGCGCGGAGCACCGACGCGGCCCGGGGCCGTTTCGCCCCCGCGGAGCTGGAGGTGGTCGTCCGGTTCCTCGCCGAGATGAACGCGGAACTGGCCCTGCTGCGCCGGGACCCCGGCTGAGGGTTCGTCACGTACGGGTCGGGGCCGGACTCGTACGAGCCCGGCCCCTGCGCTCAGCTCACTCAGGGCACCTCGGCTCACTCAGGTCACTGAGGTCGCCGAGGTCAGAACTGGAGCGCCCAGGCGTCGATCCGCCCGGTGTCGTAACGGGCGTTGTCGCTCACGCGCAGCTTCCACGTGCCGTTCGCGGCCTCCGAGGAGGCGTTCACGGTGTACGTGGTGTCGATGTTGTCCGCACTGCCGCCGGTGCCGTACGACTTCAGCGTGTACGCCGTGCCGTCGGGGGCGATCAGCTGGACCTGGAGATCACCGATGTAGGTGTGGACGATGTGCACCTCGACGGCCAGGGCCGAGGGGGCGTTGCCGGAGACGCCGGAGACCGTCACCGGGGACTCGGCGGTGGCGTTGTCGGCGATGGCCTGGTCGGCGGTGTTCTCGAAGCGCGGGCCGGGCGGGGTGGTCGTACCGCCGCCGACGTACAGGAGCCGGTTGGGTGAACCGGTGCCGGGGCTGGTGACGACGCCGGTGGTGGCGGCGGACGTCAGCGCGGCGGAGACCTGCGCGGGTGTGGCCGTGGGGTTGGCGGCCAGGTGCAGGGCGGCGGCGCCGGCGACGTGCGGGCTGGCCATCGACGTGCCGGAGATGGTGTTGGTCGCCGAGTCGCTCGTGCTCCAGGCCGAGGTGATGGACGAGCCGGGCGCGAAGAGGTCCAGGACGGTGCCGTAGTTGGAGTAGCTCGCCTTGGCGTCGCTCGACGTCGTGGCACCGACCGTGACGGCCTCGGTGACCCGTGCGGGGGACCGGGTGGAGGCGTTGGTGGACTCGTTGCCGGCCGCGACGACGAAGGTGACGCCGGAGGTGACGGCGTTGCGGACGGCCGTGTCGATGGCCGTGTCGCCGGGGCCGCCGAGGGACATGTTGGCGACGGCGGGCTTGACCGCGTTCCGGGCGACCCAGTCGATGCCGGCGACGACCTGGGCGGTGGTGCCCTGGCCGGAGTTGTTCAGCACCCGGACGCCGACGACCTTGGCCTTCTTGGCGACGCCGTAGGCGCTTCCGGCGACCGTGCCGGCGACGTGCGTGCCGTGGCCGTGGCCGTCCTGGGCGGTGTTGTCGTTGTCGACGGCGTCGTAGCCGTAGGAGGCGCGGCCGCCGAAGTCGCCGTGGGTGATGCGGACGCCGGTGTCGATGACGTACGCGGTGACGCCCTCGCCGGCGGAGTCCGGGTAGGTGTACGAGCTGTTCAGCGGCAGGCTCTTCTGGTCGATGCGGTCCAGGCCCCAGGACGGCGGGCTGGGCTGCGTCCCGGTGATGGAGAACGTCCGGTTCTGCACGACCGAGGCGACGGCCGGGTCGGCGGCGAGACGTTTCGCCTCGGACTTGGACGCCTCGACCTCGTAGCCGTTCAGGGCCTTGGTGTACGTCCGCTCGATGTCGGCGCCGTACTTGTGGGCGAGGGCGCGGCCCTCGGCGGAAGCGGCCTTCCCCGACTTCAGGGTGACGACGTAGCTTCCGGCGACGGCGTTCGCGGCGCCCTCGTACTGGATGCGCCCTTCGGCGGCGGCCGGGGCGGCCCCGGCGGGGAGGGCGGAGACGAGGCTCGCGACGAGCGCCGCGGTGGCCGTCGCGCCGAGCGCGGCCAGTCTTCGCCGGGAGGATCTGTGGGGAGTACGCATCACTGCCATCTGAGGGGTCCTCCTCAATCGGTGGTGCGCTGTGGGGTGTGGTGCACGCCCGTCGGTCGCCGCCGATGAGGCCAATGGGTCATGACCATGTCAAGCCAGCGGCTACTCCTGTGCGTCAGCGAAAGATTGAGGCCTCCACAGGAATTGCACAAGGGTCCCTGCACGGACCGGCAGGACCTTTGTGACGACCCGTCAGTCGCCGAGGCCGCTCCGCCCCCTGCTTCGCCGGCCGATCGGACGGCCGATCGGCGGAGGCGGAGTCTCGTCTCGCTGCCGCCCCTGCGGCACCTCTGACGGTCGGTCGGGTGGTCGCGAAGCGGGCGTTGCGCCTCACCGGTCCGCCAAAGGCAGCCGGCCCCGGTCGGCCGGTCGGCCGACCGGGGCCGGCGGAGCGGGCCGGGGTACCGGCCTGGCGCCCCCGCGCCCCCTCAGCCCTTGGAGGCCCGCTCCAGTACCTCCACCGGCAGAGCCCCACCCGCACCGATCACCTCGATGCCGAGCAGCCGCCCCGACGCGTCCACGTCGAGGAACACCTCGGCGTCCGCCCCGACCCCGTCGACGGGGATCTGCCGGACGGCGGCGCCGTCCGCGATGTGTGCGACGAGACAGACATACGCGGTGTCGTTCTCGCGGTCGTACTCGATGTGCATGCTTCGCCTCTCGGGAACGGGCTCAGTTGCGGCCGACGGACACGACGTTGCCGGCCTTGTTGATCACGACCCAGATCTTGCCGGTGGTGTACTTCCACGTGCCCGGCGACTTGCCCTTGGTCTTCTTGCCGGTCTTCACCGTACGCGCGACCATCTCCTGGCTGATGCCGCGCTGCGCCATGCGCTGGGCCGCGTGCTTGGAGATGCTCTTGACGCCCTGGGAGAGCAGCAGCCGCCCGGCGACGATCGCGATCGGGATGAACCACGCCGGGTCCGCCACCACCGGGAAGGCCGTGCCCGGCCCCGGCCGCACGGTCTGCACGAGGGCGCCGCCCTCGACGCGGTACTCGGTGGGCACGGCCTCGCCGCGCGCGTCCTTCGCCCAGGGCGCGTCGAACGTGCCGAGGTACTCCTCACCGCGGGTGACCAGGACGGAACCGTCCTCAAGGGTCTCGGTGGCCGCGTCCGCCGGCAGGCCGAGCGGGAACCGGAACTCGGTCGCGGCATCCGCGTCCTTGAGCGTGATCAGGGCGCGCACCCCGTCCCGGTTGGGCTGCACGGCCAGGTCGACGTCCTCGCCCGCGCCCGGGTAGACGACCGTGCCGTTGGCGCTGGTCGTGGCCTGCGCGTCGGCGCTGCCGGGCAGGGTCAGGCGCAGCACGTCGGAGCCGAAGGCGAGCTCCACGGCGCCGTCGGCGGTGGCCGGCGCCGTGATGCGGGCGGCGGACGTCTCGTCGCCCACCTCCGCGCGGGTGGCTCCGCCGGCGACGGGCGTGCCGGGAACGAGGTCGGACGTCCCGGTGACGCGCTCGACCGTCTCGGCCGCCTGGACGGCCAGGGACGCGCGGGAGCCGGCGTCGCCGGTCCCGGCATGCGCGCCCGCGGCGGTCAGCAGCACCGCTCCGGCGGTGCAGCACGCCACCAGGATGCGGGCGTGCGTGCGTCGGCGCCGGGCGGAGCGGTCCTGGGTGTGGTGCATGTGCGTCCTCGCGTTGTGCTGACGGCCCGTTCGACGGGCCTGTGGTGATCGTCGTCCCGATGGATCGTGGCAGCGCGGCCCCGGCCGGCGGCATCCGTCCGAGGGCGGGAACCGACCCCGCCGACCGGCGGGGTCCGGGCCGCCGTGTGGCAGGTGGCACACGGCGCCGGTGCAACGCCGCGAGGGGGAGGGACGTCGTAACGAACGGTGATCGCGCTGGGCGGGGGGCGGAAGTGATACGAGTCGCGGTGGTGGACGACGAGCCACTGGTACGCACCGGACTGCGTGTGATCCTCGGTTCGGCGCCGGACATCACCGTCGTCGCCGACTGCGCCGGGGCGGGCGCGGTGGAGGCCGTGCGGGGCGGGCGGGTGGACGTCCTGCTGCTCGACATCCGGATGCCGGTCGTGGACGGGCCGACCGTGCTGCGGCAGGTCGCCGCACTCCCGCAGCCCCCCGCGGTGGCGATGCTGACCACCTTCGACGCCCGTGAACACGTGGACGAGGCGCTGCGCCGGGGAGCGGCCGGGTTCCTGATGAAGAACACCGCGCCGGAGCAACTGATCGACGCCGTACGGGCGCTGGCCGCCGGACGCCGGGTGCTGGCGCCCGAGGCGGTGGGCCAGGTGATCGACGGCTACCTGCTCTCCGGCCGTGACGAGGACGCCGTACGGCGGGTGCGGGCGCTCACCGACCGGGAGCGGCAGGTGCTCGCCCTGGTGGGAGCCGGGCTCAGCAACCGGGCCATCGCGGGCCGGCTGCACCTGGCGCACGGCACGGTCAAGGACCATGTGAGCGCCGTGCTGGCGAAGCTGGGCGGGCTCAACCGGGTGCAGGCGGCGGTGGTCGCGGACCGGGCGAACCTGGTCGACACGGGACCGGGGCGGCGATGAGCGGGGTGTCGGCGTCCGGTGCGCCTTCAGCCGCGGAAGGCGACGACGGGCCGCAGGCCCCCGGTGCCGTACGGCGGATCGCCTCCGGGGCGCTTCCGGTCGTGGTCGCCCTCGTCGACGGACTGGTGGTCAACGGCCTCACCTCCGGGCACGGGACGTGGCTGGCGCTGGTCGCCGCCGGCGCGCTGCTGCTGCGGCGCCGGGCCCCCGAGGCGGCCGTCCTCGCCGGCCTGCCGGGGCTGTACCTCGGGCACATCGCCTTCGCCCCGCTGATCGCGCTCTACTGCGTCGCCGTCCGGCGCGGGCATGCCCTCGTCGGTGTGGCGGGCGCGGCGGCGGTCGCGGTGGCGTGGTTCCTGCCCCACCCGGCGGCCGGCGTCTCCTGGCTCGCCCTCGACCGGGAGACCGCGCTGCTGGCCCTGGACTGCTGCGGGGTGGCGGCGGGCGTCGTCGTCCTCGGCCGGTCGGTCCGGTCGCGGCAGGAGCGCCTGCGGGCGGCGACGGAGCGGCGGGCCTGGGAATACCAGGTCCTGACCGAACGGGTGCTGGTCACCGAACGCAACCGGCTGGCCCGGGAGATGCACGACGTCGTCGCCCACAAGGTGAGCCTGATCAGCCTCCAGGCCGGTGCGCTGCAGGTGGGCAGGCCCGGCGACACGGACGTGCGGACGACGGCCCGCACGATCCACGAACTGTCGGCCCAGACCCTCACCGAACTGCGCCACCTCGTGGGGGTGTTGCGTACGACGGGAGACCCCGGCGCGCAGGGCGCCCCGGGGGCCGGACTGGCCGACCTCACGGACCTGGTCCGCGACAGCGGCCTCACGGTGGACCTGGATGTGTCGATCCCCCCGGTCCCGGTGCCCGAGCCGGTCGAACGCGCCGCGTACCGCACGGTGCAGGAGGCGCTGACCAACATCCGCAAGCACGCCCCGGGTGCGCGGACGCGGGTACGGGTGCGCTGCGCGGCCGGCCTGCACGTCGAGGTGCACAACACCGCCCCCGGCCGCCTCCCCGCCCGGCCGGACCTTCCCGGCGGCGGCCACGGCCTGGTGGGCCTGCGCGAACGGGCCCACCTGCTGGGCGGCGACTTCCACGCGGCCCCCACGCCCGACGGCGGCTTCACCGTGAAGGCGGTCTTCCCGGTGGGGTGGACGGGCACGCGTCAGCCCTAGGAGGCTTCGTCCGCCGGAAACGGCGTGGGATCGTCGACCCACCCGGCCGCGAGGACCAGCCCGCTCTCACGGTGGACCGTCAGGAACCCGAAGGGGCGGTCGAAACAGGCCATCACCCGGGTCGTCTCGTACGGCGGCTCCTCCGGCGACCGGCCCTGGTAGACCGCGGCGAACGCCGCCACCGCCGCCGCCCTGAAACCCTCGGCCCCGAACGTGGCCGTCATGGTCTGCCGCGCGCAGTCCAGGACGAGCGGCGTGCGGCTCACGCCGGGATAGGGCGCGGCGCCCGGGGTGTTACGGGCGGCCGTCGCCAGACCGAACAGGTCGCGCGAGGCCAGCAGATCGTGCTCGGCCCGCAGGGTGAACTCCACGGTGAACAGCGACAGCGACGGCGGTTCGGGCGTGTGGGTGCGCCGCTTGAAGACGTGCAGCCCCGGGCCGGCCCCACCCTCCGGCAGCCGGCTTCCCGGCACCGCGTCCAGCGCGCCGGACAGAAGGCCCGTCCCGGCGCCCAGCACATCGTCCGGTCCCATCCGCTCCGTGCCCAGCAGCAGATGGACGTCGACCCCCGTCACGCCGCGCACGACCACCCGCGTGACGGCTCCCACTCCGGTGCGGGCCACGGTGACGCCGTCCAGGCCCGGAACCTCCCGCACGAGCCCCGCCCGGTCGTGGCGGCCGAGCCAGCCGCCGAAATGCCCCTCGAACGGCACCTCCCAGTCCGCCCCCAGAACCAGCGCACTGGCCACCACCAGGGAGGTGTCCGGCACCAGGTCCGCCCCCACCCGCTCGATCGCCCCACCGGTCCGCCCGGCGGCCCACGCGTCCAGCGCCCGCCCGTCCGCCGCCGCATCCCCCGTGAGGACCCCGTGAGCTCCCACCGGCAACCCCGCCGCCCACTCCTCGCGCAGCTCCACGAACCGCGCGGTCCACAGCCCCAGGGCGGACGACAGGCCGTCGATCCCGGTCAGCACCAGCACGAACTCCCGCGCCGCCGCACCCGCCTGACGGGCCGGCAGGCCCAGCGCCTCCTCCAGCTCCTCGCGGGCCGCGCCCGCCGCCCCGTCCGCGAGGAGCGCCAGCAGCGGCCAGACCCCCGCCGCCGAGAACACCGTGCCCGCGCGGACCTCCGAGGCCCAGCGGGCCGTCAACCGGTTCGCCGCCCGTACCGCCGTGTGCATCGACCGCATTCCGCCCCCGTCCCCCGCCCCCTACGATGCGCCCAGCCGTACGACGGACCCGTCCACCGCCTCAGCCAGGAGCACCGTACCCGTGTCGATACCCCCGCCCCCCGGGAACCAGCGGCCCCCGGACCCGTACGGCCCGCCCCTGGCCGGCCGGCCACAGCCATACGGCCCGTACGGCCCCGCCGGGCGTCCGTACGGCACCCCGGTCTCCGTCAACGCCCTGGCCGTCGCCGCCCTCGTGCTCGGCGTGCTCTGCTTCCTGCCCGCCGCCGGGCTCGTGCTGGGGCTGATCGCCCTGCGGCAGATCCGGCGGTCCGGGCAGAGCGGGCGGGGCATGGCGATCGCCGGGTCGGTGCTGTCGTCCGCCGGGATCGTGCTGTGGGCGGTCGTGCTGTCCACGGGAGTCGTGTCCGAGGTCTGGGAGGGCGTCAAGGACGGTGCGCGGGGCAACGGGAGCCTCTCGCTGGCCAAGGGCGACTGCTTCGACGCGCCCGGAGGGCTGGAGGGCGACACCTACGACGTCGACCGGGTGCCGTGCGAGGCCCGGCACGACGGCGAGGTGTTCGCGGTCGTCACGCTGCCGGGCGGCGCCTTCCCGGGCGACGCGAGGATCACCGGCATCGCCGACGAGAAGTGCTACGCCCTCCAGGACCGGTACGCGATGGACACCTGGGCCATGCCGGCCGATGTCGAGGTGTACTACCTGCTGCCGTCCCGGGAGAGCTGGCGGTTCGGCGACCGCGCGATCACCTGCCTCTTCGGCAACACCGAGGCCGGGCTCAAGCTGACCGGCTCCCTGCGCGGCGATCCCACCACGCTCGACACCGACCAGGTCGCCTTCCTGTCCACGGCCAACGCCCTCGACGCGGCGCTCTACGAGGAGCCCGAGAAGACCCCCGACGACGACCTCCCCGCCCACCGGGCCTGGGCCACCCGCGTCCACGGCGTGCTCGGCGAGCAGATCGGGGCCCTGCGCGGGCACGCCTGGCGGGCCGATGCCCGCAAGCCCGTCGCCGGCCTGGTGGCGGACCTGGAGGACGCCCGGGAGGAATGGCGGAAGGCGAGCACCGCCCGTGACGCCGACACGTACTACACGCACTACGACAAGGCGTACGGGCTCGTGGGCGGCCCGGCGACCGTCACGGCGCGCAAGGCCCTCGGGCTGGTGGCGACCCCGCCGGCCCGAGGGGAGGACGAGAGTGGGGACTCCGAATCGCAGGTGTGAGGGCGGCCATAGCGGGGAGAAACCGCCTGCGTAAAGCCCTCAGGGCCACCATGTCATCACATCGAGTGATTCTCTGGCCTTTGCTTGCACCGCAGAACCTACGGTTGCCACGCTGTTGCTGTCTGTACAACCTGATGGGAGCGGCCAGTGACATTCGGTGAGCAGCCGGCGTACCTGCGCGTCGCGGGTGATCTCCGCCAGAAGATCGTCGATGGTCAGCTGCCACCGCACACCCGCCTGCCCTCCCAGGCCAGAATCCGCCAGGAGTACGGGGTCTCGGACACCGTCGCGCTGGAGGCCCGCAAGGTGCTCATGGCGGAAGGCCTGGTCGAGGGCCGCTCCGGCTCGGGGACGTATGTGCGCGAGCGGCCCGTGCCCCGGCGCATCTCCCGCTCCGGCTACCGCCCGACGGGCGGGGCCACCCCGTTCCGCCAGGAGCAGGCCGACGGCGAGGGCCGCGGCACCTGGGAGTCCAGCAGCGAGCAGTCCGAGGCGAGCGTCGCGGTCGCCGAGCGGCTGGGCATCGAGCCGGGTGAGCGGGTCATGTGCACGCGGTACCTCTACCGCGAGGGCGGTGAGGCGATGATGCTCTCCACGTCCTGGGAGCCCCTCGCCGTGACGGGCCGGACGCCCGTGATGCTGCCGGAGGAGGGGCCGGTCGGCGGCATGGGCGTCGTCGAGCGCATGCGCGCCATCGACGTGATCGTGGACAACGTCACGGAGGAGGTCGGCGCCCGTCCCGGCCTCGCCGAGGAACTGCTCGTCCTGGGCGGCGTCCCGGGGCATGTGGTCCTGGTCGTCCAGCGCACGTTCTACGCCTCCGGCCGCCCGGTCGAGACGGCCGACGTGGTCATCCCGGCCGACCGGTACCGGGTCGCCTACCACCTTCCGGTCAAGTAGCCGGCGCTCACATCCGCCCCGCGGTGCGCTCCTCGCGCGCCCCGCTCACACCGTCGCCGTGCGGACCGTCCCGGGGCGCGGTGGTGCACGTCCCGGGGGCGTTCGTCATGTGCGCAGGTCGACGGGCGTGTCTGCGGTATGCCTCCGGCTGGTTGCGCTGAGGTACGCGGACGGCGCGTTCGTCGGCGTGCGCCCCCTGGGTTCTGGCTGGTTGCGTACCTCTTTGTGAAAAGCCGTATTCGCTCCGTGAAGGTTAGGCGTAGGGTCGGGCATATGCGTATTGCGGTTTCCTTAGCGGGTGGGGTACGGCACAGGCCGCGGATGGGAAGTGGAGGGGCGCGATGAACGACAGCACGGTCACTCTTCCCTGGCTCGTGATACGAGAGGACGACAACGGCAACCGCTACCGCGTGGGCCGGTACGCGACCCGGGCCGAGGCCCAGAAGATCGCGGACAGCCTCGACGGTCGCGGCCACAAGCAGCTGTACTGGGTCGAGCGGCTCGGTCAGAACGGGTCGGCCGTGGCCCACGACTGACCCCGCGGGGCGCCCGGGGAGGTGCCCGGAGGCCGGCAGGGCTCCCGTAGGCTCCCCGCATGAGTGAGCGGATCGTCGTAGGGGCCGCGCTGGTCGAGGACGGGCGGCTGCTGGCCGCCCGGCGCAGCGCGCCCGCCGAGCTGGCCGGGCGCTGGGAGCTGCCCGGTGGCAAGGTCGAGCCCGGGGAGACGGCCGATGCGGCGCTCGCGCGGGAACTGCGCGAGGAACTCGGCGTCGACGCCGAGGTGGACGGCCGCGTCCCGGGGGAGTGGCCCCTCAGAGCGCCCTACGTCCTGCACGTGTGGACCGCCCGGCTGCGACCCGGCTCCGCACCCCCCGAGCCCCTGCAGGACCACGACGAGCTGCGCTGGCTCGGCCCCGGCGAGATCTGGGACGTGCCCTGGCTCGACCAGGACGTCCCGGCGGTACGGCAGACGCTCGCACACCTGGGAGTCGTCGAAGGCCTCGTCCCTCGCGGTCCTGTCCCGGGCGGGCCGGAAGGGCCCGGCGCCTGAAGCTCGCCGGGGGCGTACGGACTCATCGCATGGTCATGGGAGCGCCCCCTGCGCCTTTCGTGTCACGGTGCGCCACCCCGCGTGGTACTCCACCCCGGATATCGGGTATGTGCCCATTAACCCCATGAATTCGGACATGGGTGAGGGTTCCTGTCTGGGAAGTGATCGGGGTGATCGACACCGAGGGTGACTGCGCCGAGTGGACCTTTCCCGCCGAACCGGGTGCCGTGCGCACCGCCCGCCAGGCCGTGCGCGGCCAACTCCGCCGCTGGACCCTCGACGGTCTCACCGACCTCGCGGCGCTCCTGGTCAGTGAGTTGGTGACCAACGCGCTGCGGCACGCCACGGGCCCCATCGGCGTCCGCCTGGTACGCCCCTCGGGCCTGGGCGGCGTCCTCCTGGTCGAGGTCTCCGACCCCCTCCCGGACCCGCCCCGTGAGCGCGCCGCCCGCCTTGAGGACGAGAGCGGCCGCGGACTGCACCTGGTGGCCTCCTCCTCCCGCCGGTGGGGCACCCGGCCCGGCGTCTCGGGCAAGACGGTGTGGTTCGAACTCGCGGTGCCGGAGTGAAAATCCGGTGTACGTACGTCCTACCGCTGTAGAGCGATTGGTTCAGGCCAGTGGCGGTTGCCGGCGGACGGGGTTCGACGACGTGTCCCCTGGTTAGAAGACTGGAAGTGTTGTCACGGTCCGGACCGAAAACCATCGGGACCGTGCTGTGATCGTGAACACCGTGTTGTGCGGCACCGTAGTGCTGGATACTGCGGGCAGCCGCCCCCGGTGACCGGTGCCGGGCGCGGTGAGCTGGAGGGGACGGTTCGCGTGAGCGAGATACCAGCGAAGGCCACGGAGTCCGAGGACCCGTCGGAGGGCGCGAGGGTGAGGGCTGCCGACGGCCTGGCCTCCACGGTGGGAGGTGCGCTCGCGGCCGACGGGGTCCCGCAGGGGGACGCCATGTGGCAGAGCAGTCCCCCCGGATCCATCTACGACTACATCAAGGTCGCGTCCTTCTCCATCGGCCCCGACGGGCTGGTCGAACAGTGGAGCCTGCGCGCCGAGCACCTCTTCGGCATCCCCGCCGACCGCGCCGTCGGCATGGATCCCATCGAGGCGTTCATCGATCCGCGCCACCGCGAGCGCGGCATGCGCAAGATGGCCGAGATCCTCGACGGCCGCGAATGGACCGGCGTGGTGCCCTTCCGGATGCCGAGGGGCGTCGAGGGGGAGTGCGGCCACGAGGGGCTCGCCGAGGTGTACGTCATGCCGACGCGCACCGAGGAGGGCGACAAGGCTGCCGTCTGCATCGTCGTCGACGTGCGCACGCTGCGCAGCATCGAGACCGACCTCGCCGCCTCGCAGGCCATTTTCAGTCAATCCCCGTTCGGTTTCCTGCTGATCGACCCCGATCTGCGGGTCCGCCGCGTCAACCAGCGGTTCGCGTCCATCTTCGGCGGCGCGCCCGACGACCACCGCGGCAAGGGCGTCCACGACTACCTCCAGCGCAGCGAGGCCGACCGGGTCGCCGCCACGCTGCGGCGGGTGCTGGAGACCGGCAGCTCCATCACCGACATGCACGTCACCGGCTTCGTGCCGGGCTCCGACGAGCGCCGCCACTGGTCCGTCAACCTCTACCGCGTGCACAGCGGTTCGGGCCGCCCCATCGGGATCGCCTGGCTCGGCATCGACATCACCGCCCGCCGCGCCGCCGCCCGCGAGGCCGCCGCCGCCCGGCGCAACCTCGCCCTGCTGAACGAGGCGGGCGCCCGCATCGGCAACTCCCTCGACCTGGAGACCACGGCCCGGCAACTCCTCGACGTCGTCGTCCCCGGCTTCTGCGACCTGGCCACGGTCGACCTCTACCAGGGCCTGCTGGCCGGCGACGAGACCCCGCCCGGGCTCGCCGACGGCAGCGCCGAGCTGCGCCGGGTCGCCTTCGCCAGCGCCGTCTCCGACGCGCCCTTCACCGGCACCGGCGCGCCCGTCGCGGTGGGCGCCGTCCACCACTACCCGTTCAACTCGCCCTGTGCGGACGCCCTGCGCACGGCCCGCCCGCAGACCGTCCCGGGCGAGGACGGCGGGCTGGTGCAGTCCACGCTCGCCGTGCCGATGGTCGCCCATGACACCGTCGTCGGGCTGGTGCAGTTCGCCCGGACGAAGGGCAGCGAGCCGTTCGGAGACCGGGACCGCGACCTCGCCGTGGAACTGGCCGCCCGTGCCGCGGTCTGCATCGACAACGCGCGCCTCTACCGCCGCGAGCACGAACGCGCGTTGATACTGCAGCGGTCCCTGCTCCCGCCCGGCGACCCGGAGGCCTCCGGCCTCGACATCGCCTGCCGCTACCTGCCCGGCAACGTCAACACCGGCCGGCCCAGCGAGGTCGGCGGCGACTGGTTCGACGTCATCGAACTGCCCGGGCACCGCACCGCGCTGGTCGTCGGCGACGTCATGGGCCGCGGCCTGCGCGCCGCCGTCGCCATGGGCGAACTCCGCACCGCGGTCCGTACCCTGGCCCAGCTCGACCTGGAACCGGCCGAGGTGCTCTCCCAGCTGGACGAGATCGCCCGCGGCCTCGGCGCCCCCGGCGGGGTGCAGCAGGCGACCCGGGCGGCCCGCCGCCCCCGCGAGGCGGACCTGTCTGAGGTGTACCTCGCCACCTGCGTCTACGCCGTCTACGACTCCGTCACCCGGCGCTGCACCTTCGCCAACGCGGGTCACTTGCCGCCCGTGCTGGTCGAGCCGGGCGAGCCGGCGCTGATGCTCGACGTGCCGCCGGGCCTGCCGCTCGGTGTCGGCGGGGAGCCCTTCGAGGAGGTCGAGGTGGACCTGCCCGAGAACGCCCTGCTCGCGCTCTACACGGACGGACTGGTCGAAAGCCGCGACCACCCCCTGGACGAGGGGCTGCAGGCCTTCGTCAGCGCGCTTGCCGACCCCACTCAGCCGCTTGAGGACGTCTGCGACCACGTCCTCAACACCCTCGACACCCACCACGGCGAGGACGACATCGCGCTGCTGATGGCACGTGTACAGGGACTGCCCACGGATTCCGTCGGCGACTGGACCCTGCCACGCGAGCCGCGCAGCGTGGGCCGGGCCCGGGAGTACGCCCGCGCCCAGCTGCTCGCCTGGGACATGGAACCCCTGGTCGACACCACGGAGCTGCTGGTCAGTGAGCTGGTCACCAACGCCCTGCGCTACGGCGAGGGCGAGATCCGCCTGCGCCTCCTCCTCGACCGCACCCTGGTCTGCGAGGTCTGGGACTCCGGCCTGGTCCAGCCCCGCCGGCGCCGCGCCCGCGACACCGACGAGGGCGGCCGCGGCCTCCAGCTGGTCGGCCTCCTCAGCGCCGCGTGGGGCTCCCGCCGCACGCCCCGGGGCAAGACGGTGTGGTTCGAACTGCCCCTGCCGGGCGGCGACACCAGCCTGACGGATCCGGCGGAGGCGCTGCTGAGCCTGTTCTGACGGCAACCGAACGTCCGTACTGATCGTCATCCCCGGCAACACCATCCGCAACACCTGGGAGACGGCATGGACCGCACGGAAGGCACCACCCCGACCGAGGCGGCCGCCGAGAGCCCCGCGCAGGACGCTCCCGCACCCAAGGGGGAAGGCAAGCGGCGCCGACGCTGGATCAGACGCACGGCGCTCGCCGTGGTCCTGGTCCTGCTGGTCCCGCTCCTGGCCGTTCTGACAGCCCTCCGCATCAACTACGCGGGCGACCCGGCCGACGGCACCCGCACCCGCGACCGCGACGCCCTCTGGCTCGGCCACGCCTGGGTCGACGGCCGCAAGAAGGACGCCGACGTCACCGCCCTGGCCCGCCGCCTGCGCGACACCGGCATCCGCGACCTCTACGTCCACTCGGGTCCCCTGGAGCACGACGGCACCCTCCCGAAGTCGGTCTATCCGAGGGCCCGCTGGTTCATCGACGCGGTGCACGAGAAGCTGCCCGGCGTCCGCGTCCAGGCCTTCCTCGGCGACGTCCTGGCCTCCGAGAACAGCGAGGGCATGCTCCTGAACGACCCGGACACCCGCGCGGCCGTCGTCCGCTCCGCCCGTCAGGTCCTGGACACCGGCTACGAGGGCATTCACCTCGATCTGGAACCCATGCCGTCCGGCGACCGCGACTTCCTCGCCCTGCTCGACTCCCTGCGCCGCGAGACCCGCTCCCGCAACGCCCAACTCTCCGTCGCCGCCCATCAGATCGACCCGCTCCCGGCCCTCCACACCGTGTTCGGCCTCTTCACCGAGCACCCCAAGTGGTG
This sequence comes from Streptomyces qaidamensis, assembly GCF_001611795.1. Classification (NCBI taxonomy): domain Bacteria; kingdom Bacillati; phylum Actinomycetota; class Actinomycetes; order Kitasatosporales; family Streptomycetaceae; genus Streptomyces; species Streptomyces qaidamensis. The sequence goes on from NZ_CP015098.1 coordinate 5,875,253, forward strand.
GTCGCAGGAGTTCTTCGGCCAGGTCGCCCGCCGCGTCGACCAGATCGCCGTGATGTCGTACGACACCGCGCAGCCGCTGGAGAGCACCTACGGCGGCTACGTCGCCCAGCAGACCTCCCTCGCCCTGGAGGTCACCCCGCCCTCCACCGACCTGCTGATGGGCCTGCCCTTCTACTACGAGAGCAACTTCGACCACTGGGGCCACGCCGAGACCGTGCCCGCATCGGTCCGGGGCGTCCGTCTCGGCCTGTCCCGCACGGACGCGGACCGGGCCCGCTTCGGCGTCGCGCTGTACATCGATTTCGCCGCGACCGAGGCGGACTGGCGCGCCTACAAGGAAGACTGGGTCGGGTGACCCCGACCCGACGCCCCCTCACCACCACCGACCTGGCCCCCCTGGCCCGCGCCGCCCTCGGCCCGGGCCGCACCCTCACCGGCGTGGAACGCGTGCGCGGCGGCACCAAGAAGGGCGTCTACCGGCTGATCCTCGACGACGACTCCACCGCCGTCGCCTACGTCTGGTCCGCCGACGAGGACTACTGGGACCAGCCGGACCCCGACCCCCGGGACGTCTTCTCCCACGGCACGGGCCTCGGCCTGTTCACGGCGGCCCACGACCGCCTGGCCGCAGCCGGAGTCCGCACGCCCCGTCTCCGGTTCGCCGACTCCACGCACACGCACCTGCCCGCGGACGCGGCCGTCGTCGAGGACCTGACCGGCGGCAGCCTGGAGGACGCCCTGGCCCGCGACCCCGGCGCGGCTCCGCAGGCCTTGGAGCGGATGGCGGAGCTGCTCGCCACCCTGCACAGCCACACCGGTCCCCGCTTCGGGAAGGTCGCCGTCGTGGACGCCGGCGGTTCCTCCTACGGCGATTCCTGCGAGCAGCGCATCACCGAAGGGGCCCTGCGCTCCGTGGCCGAAGCCGCCGCACGCGACCCTCGTGCGGCCGCCGCGCGCCGCGAGCTGGAGGAGGAGATCCACGCGCTGGTCGCCGAGGTCCGGCCCCGCGACCGACACACCCTCATCCACGGCGAACTCGGGGCGGACCACGTCCTGCTCACGCCCGGGGGACAGCCCGCGCTCATCGACATCGAAGGCCTGATGTACTCCGACGTGGAGCACGAGCACGTCTTCCTCCGGCTCCGCTTCGGCCCCCACTACGACGCCCTGCGCGCCCCGGGCCTGGACGAGGCACGCCTGCGCCTGTACCGGCTGGCGATGCACATCGGCCTGGTCTCGGGTCCGCTGACCCTCATCGAGGGCGACTTCCCGGACCCGGGACGCATGCGGGGGATAGCGGAGCACAACCTCCACGAGGCGCTCAGCCTGCTGAAGAGCGCCTCCTGATCTTCGAGCCCAGCCAGACCAGCGGGTCGTACTTGCGGTCCGCCGCCCGCTCCTTCAGCGGGATCAGCGCGTTGTCCGTGATCTTGATGCCCTCGGGGCAGACCTCCGTGCAGCACTTGGTGATGTTGCAGTAGCCGAGGCCGTGCTCGTCCTGGGCGGTGGTCTTGCGGTCCAGGCCGGTTTCCGCCGCCGCGTCCAGCGGGTGCATGTCCAGCTCCGCCACCCGCATCAGGAAACGGGGCCCGGCGAACGCCTGTTTGTTCTCCTCGTGGTCACGGACCACATGACAGGTGTCCTGGCACAGGAAGCACTCGATGCACTTGCGGAACTCCTGCGAGCGGTCCACGTCCTCCTGCATCATCCGGTACTCGCCCGGAGCGACACCGCCCGGCGGCACGAAGGCCGGGACCTCCCTGGCTTTGGTGTAGTTGAAGCCCACGTCGGTGACCAGGTCGCGGACGACCGGGAACGCCCGCAGCGGCGTCACCGTGATCGTCTCCTCCCGGTCGAACACCGACATGCGCGTCATGCACAGCAGCCGCGGCCGGCCGTTGATCTCCGCCGAGCAGGAACCGCACTTGCCCGCCTTGCAGTTCCAGCGCACGGCGAGGTCGGGCGTCTGGGTGGCCTGGAGGCGGTGGATGATGTCGAGCACCACCTCACCCTCGTTGACCTCGACCTCGAAGTCCTCCAGGCCGCCGCCGTTCACGTCCCCGCGCCACACCTTGAAGTGGGCCGTATAGCCGCTCATTCGTAGAGCTCCTCTTCGGAGAGGTACTTGACCAGCTCCTCCTTGTCGAACAGGGCGAGCAGGTCGGCACGGACGGGTTCGGTGGTCTCACGGGTGAGGGCGATCTGGCCGCGGACCGGGTCCGTCGCCGCCAGGCCGCCCGTCGGGTCGGTGAGCGCGCACAGCAGGTTGATCCGCCGCCAGGCGCGGTCCATCCCCGGATGGTCCTCGCGCGTGTGGCCGCCGCGCGACTCGGTGCGCTCCAGCGCGGCCCGCGCCACACACTCGCTGACCAGCAGCATGTTCCTGAGGTCCAGGGCGAGGTGCCATCCCGGGTTGAACTGCCGGTGCCCCTCGACCCCGGCCCGGCGCGCCCGGACCCGCAGCTCGGCCAGCTTCTGGAGGGCCTGCTCCATCTCCGCCTCCCGGCGGATGATGCCGACCAGGTCGTTCATCGTCTGCTGGAGTTCCTGGTGCAGGGTGTACGGGTTCTCCGGCGGGCCGCCGGCGGGCTCCTCGATCTCCGCCTCGGCCGAGAAGGGCCGCAGGGCCTCGGCGGCGGCCGCGTCGATCTGGACGTCGTCCACGACGGGCCGCGCCCCGGACAGCCCCGCCGCGTGATCGGCCGCGTGCCGGCCCGCCCGGCGGCCGAACACCAGCAGGTCGGACAGTGAATTGCCGCCGAGCCGGTTGGAGCCGTGCATACCGCCGGCCACCTCACCGGCCGCGTAGAGGCCGGGGACCCCGCGCGCCGCCGCCGTGTCGGACTCGACCGCGACCCCGCCCATCACGTAGTGGCAGGTGGGCCCGACCTCCATCGCCTCCGCGGTGATGTCGACGTCCGCCAGCTCCTTGAACTGGTGGTACATCGACGGCAGCCGCCGCTTGATGACCTCGGCGGGCATCCGGGTCGACACGTCGAGGAACACGCCCCCGTGCGGGGAGCCGCGCCCCTCCTTCACCTCGGCGTTGATCGCCCGCGCGACCTCGTCGCGGGGGAGCAGCTCGGGCGGGCGCCGGTTGTGGTCCGGGTCGTCGTACCAGCGGTCGCCCTCCTCCTCCGTCTCGGCGTACTTGTCCTTGAAGACGTCGGGGATGTAGTCGAACATGAACCGCTTGCCGTCGGAGTTGCGCAGCACACCGCCGTCGCCGCGCACCGACTCGGTGACGAGGATGCCCTTCACCGACGGCGGCCAGACCATGCCGGTCGGATGGAACTGCACGAACTCCATGTTCAGCAGGGGAGCGCCGGCGAGGAGCGCCAGCGCGTGGCCGTCGCCGGTGTACTCCCACGAGTTCGACGTCACCTTGAAGGACTTGCCGATGCCGCCGGTGGCGATCACCACGGCCGGTGCCTCCAGCACGAAGAAGCGGCCCGACTCGCGCTCATAGGCGAACACCCCGGAGACCCGGCCCCCCTCCTTCAGCACGCGGGTGACCGTGCACTCCTGGAAGACCTTCAGCCGGGACTCGTAGTCGCCGGTCTCCCTGAAGTCCTCCTGCTGCAGGGAGACGATCTTCTGCTGGAGGGTGCGGATCAGCTCCAGGCCGGTGCGGTCGCCGACGTGGGCGAGGCGCGGGTACTCGTGGCCGCCGAAGTTGCGCTGGGAGATCCGGCCGTCCTTGGTGCGGTCGAACAGCGCCCCCCAGGTCTCCAGCTCCCACACCCGCTGTGGCGCCTCCTGGGCGTGCAGCTCGGCCATCCGCCACTGGTTGAGGAACTTGCCGCCGCGCATGGTGTCGCGGAAGTGCACCTGCCACGTGTCGTTCTCGTTGGCGTTGGCCATCGCCGCGGCGATGCCGCCCTCGGCCATCACGGTGTGTGCCTTGCCGAACAGCGACTTGCAGATCACGGCCGTACGGGCGCCCCGCTCGCGGGCCTCGATGGCGGCGCGCAGGCCCGCGCCGCCCGCGCCCACCACGACGACGTCCCACTCCTGCCGGTCGACCACGGACATCAGCTGGGCCTCATCCCTCTAGAAGAAGCGCGGATCGTCGAAGGCACCCGACGCGACCAGGTAGACGTAGAAGTCGGCGAGCGCCACGCTCACCAGCGACGCCCAGGCGAGCTGCATGTGCCGGGCGTTGAGCTTCCCGGCCCACTGCCACATCCGGTAGCGCACGGGATGCCGGGAGAAGTGCTTGAGCTTGCCGCCGACGATGTGCCGGCAGGAGTGGCAGGAGATCGTGTACGCCCAGATCAGCACGATGTTGACCAGGAACACGAGCGTGCCGAGCCCCATGTGGCCCCACGCGTAGGTCTCGTCGCGGAAGGCGAGCACCGTGTCGTACGTGAGGATCCCGGCCACGAGGAGCGCGGCGTAGAAGAAGTACCGGTGGATGTTCTGCAGGACCAGCGGGAAGCGGGTCTCCCCGCTGTACTTCCTGTGCGGCTCGGCCACCGCGCAGGCCGGCGGGGACGCCCAGAAGCCGCGGTAGTAGGCCTTGCGGTAGTAGTAGCAGGTCAGGCGGAAGCCGAGCGGGAAGATCAGGATGATGATCGCGGGCGAGATGCCCCACCAGCTCCCGAAGATCTCCCAGTTCGGGCCGGCCTTCATCGGCTCGCAGTTCTCCGCCAGGCAGGGGGAGTAGAAGGGCGAGACGTACGGCGCCGCGTAGTAGTCGGCGTTCGCGAAGGCCCGCCAGGTCGAGTACACGATGAACGCGAGCAGACCGGCCGCGGTGCCGGCCGGGGCCAGCCACCAGCGGTCGGTCCGCAGATGCGGGGCGGCGATCGCGGCGCGCCTGCTGCCCCGCACACCGCCGCTCTCAGGTCTGGGTTCGGTGGCAGGAGGTTCCGTACCAGTGGCCACGTGACGACTCCGGTCGGGTTCGGGGGAGGTGCCGGTCGCGCTCGACTCCTCCCCGGGTCAGGGAGCGCGCCGGTCCCGGGCGCCGAGCCCCTCGTCGTCCGAGTCGCTCCACAGGGCGGAGTCGTACGGCGTGTCCGAGATGGTGACCAGCTCGGGGCGGGTCGGTGCGGCCGGTGACGCGGCGGCGTCGCGCAGCAGGGCGACGCTCTCGCGCAGGTGGTTGGCGTCGGCACGGACGCGGCGCATCTCCAGGCCGCCGGTGCCGAGCTGCTTCTCCAGGCGTCCCAGCGAACGGAACACTTCGTCGAGACTGCGCTGGACTGACGTCAGTTCGTCGTGAACGGACATGACTTGCCCTCACTTCCACGGGTCCTTCGCGGCCCAAGGCGGCAACGTTCATGCGCCTGCGAGTGTTGCGCGTCACACCTTGTGCTGTGAAGGGATGTGCATCGATTGGCCGAGGCGCGTGGGTGCACTGTGCGGTGCGTTGCGCCGCACGGGTGGCTTCCCGCCCGTGACCGCCGTGTCGCCCTGTGTTGCCGAACCCTTTCCTCTTCAGTGGCCGCATACATCAGATGAACTCCAAATACCGCCAAAAGTGATCATAACGCCCGCGGCTTCCCGGAGGTAGCACAGATGTCCCAGCACGGTGTCGGCCCGCGCGCGGTCACGCGCTCGGTCGCCTTCCTCACCGCAGGAGTGCTCGCGGTGCCCGCGCTCGCCGGATGCGGCTCCGAGGACCCCGCCGGCAAGCCGCTCGCCGCGCCGGACATCCAGTCCGCCCCACGCGACCGGATCGCCGACGGCGGCACCCTGCGCTGGGCCGTCGACTCCGTGCCCGACACGCTGAACACCTTCCAGTCGGACGCCGACGCCACCACCACCCGCGTCGCCCAGGCCGTCCTGCCGTCGATGTTCCGCATGGACGACTCCGGCCGCCCGGAGCGCAACCCCGACTACCTGGAGTCCGCCGAGGTCGTCGACACCGAACCCAAGCAGGTCGTCCTGTACAAGCTCAGCCAGCAGGCCGTCTGGAGCGACGGCCGGGAGATCGGCGCCGCCGACTTCGCCGCCCAGTGGCGCGCCCTGTCCGGCAAGGACACCGCCTACTGGACCGCCCGCAACGCCGGCTACGACCGCATCCAGAAGATCGAGCGCGGCGACAGCGCCCTGGAGGTCCGGGTCACCTTCAGCCGCCCCTACGCCGACTGGCGCTCGCTGTTCTCGCCGCTGTACCCGAAGGACGTCATGGGCACCCCGGACTCCTTCAACGACGGAGCCCGCAAGAAGCTCAAGGTCACCGCCGGCCCCTTCACTGTGAAGAAGGCCGACCGCGAGGACGGCGAGATCACCCTCACCCGCAACCCGCGCTGGTGGGGCGAGCCGGCCAGGCTCTCCGAGATCGTGCTGCGCACCGTCCCGCGCGACAAGCGGGCCGCGGAGCTGGCCGCCGGCACCCTCGACCTGGCCGAGATCGACCCCGCAGCGGCCCGCCGCATCACCGTCGCCGCCCGCCCCCACAGTTCCAGCAGTCCGCTGATGGGCCCGGACGCCGAGCGGTCCGCCGCCGACTCCCTGCACTCCTGGGCCGTCGCCAACGGCTCCGACGAGGACGCCGCCGACGAGGAGACCGTCGCCCGCAAGAAGCTGCGCCGGGCGGCCGTCAAGTACGCCCGGCAGCAGCGGGCCCTCAGCGGCTTCGAGGTCCGCAAGTCCCTGGAGCCCGCCTACACCCAGCTCGCCCTGAACGGCGCCGAGGGCCCGCTCACCGACGAACGCGTCCGCAGGGCCGTCGCCCGCGCCCTGGACCGCAAGGAACTCGCCCAGGCCGTCCTCAAGCCCCTCGGCCTGCCCGCCGTCCCGGTCGGCAGCCACCTCGCCCTGTCCGGCCAGGCCCACTACGCCGACAACAGCGGCGCCCTCGGCGGCCAGGACACCAAGGAGGCCCAGGCGCTGCTCGCGGACGCCGGGTGGGTACGCGGCGGCCCGGTCAAGGAGCAGAAGAAGGAGAAGGCGGCCGGGCCCGAGGGCGAACAGGCCGACGACACCGGCGAGGACAACAAGGCCCAGCACGGCCCGGACCCGGCCGGTCACCTCGCCCAGGACGGCAAGCAGTACAAGCCGCACCAGGGCGGCGCCCCCGGCGCGTACGCCCCCCGGGGCACCGCCGCCCCGGCGAACCAGGAGGCCGCCCGGCTCGCCAAGAACGGCAAGGCGCTCACCCTCCGCTTCGTGCTCCCCTCCGGGCCCGGCTCCCAGACGCTGCGCACCGTCGCGGACCGCATCTCCCGCATGCTGGAGCGCGTCGGCATCGGCACGGAGATCTCCAAGGTCTCCGACGAGTCCTACTTCAAGGACCACATCGCCTCCGGCCAGTACGACCTCGCCCTGTACTCCTGGCCCGCCACGGCGTACCCGGCCACCGACGCCCGCCCCGTCTTCGCCAAGCCCGTCCCGGCCGCCGACGGCTCGCTGAACGTCGAGCAGAACTACACACGCGTCGGCACCGACCAGGTCGACCAGCTCTTCGACGAGGCCGTGGCCACCCTCGACGAGGGCGAGTCCCGCTCCCTGATCCGCAAGGCCGACTCCCGCATCTGGGCGGCGGCCGGCTCGATCCCCCTCTTCCAGCGCCCCCAGCTCCTCGCGGCCCGCAAGAACCTCGTGAACGCCGGCGCCTTCGGCTTCGGCACACCGGTCTACGAGGACATGGGCTTCCTGAAGAAGGGCGCGAAGCCGGCGTCGGGCCCCTCGGCGAAGGGATCCGACGCCCGGTAGCTCTGGGTACGCTCAAACGCCTTGCCGTCCCCGCCCGGCGTCCGCACCATGAGATCAGCAGCGATCATGGTCTGGGCGCCGGGCGGCGTCCGCACACGGGGGACGGGAGCCGGCGGATGCGCGGCATGGTGGGGCGGGCCTGCACGGCCGGGCTGGTCACGGGGGTACTGGTGACGGGGCTGACGGCCTGTACGGGGGCGGGTGACGACGGGGACGGCAAGGCCGTGGCCTGCGCGGACGGTGCGTACGCCTGGTCGGGCGTCCGGCGCGAGGAGCGGCTGACCGAGCTGTCCGACCCGATCATGTTCAAGAAGAAGACCAGCACCTACACCTCCCGCCTCAAGCCCCTCGACGACACGGTGAACCGACCCTCGGTGACCGGTACACCCGACGGCGTCGGCGCGGCAGGGGTGATCAAGGCTCTGGGCAAGCACCTGAAGGCCGAGGAACCGCTCGCGGGCCCGTCCGAGACGGAGGTCCCGGAGCAAGGCCACTACTTCGAGGTGGCGACCGGCGACCTCAAGGGCGCGTACTACTCCTGGGGCTACACCAAGCTGGTCACGGCCGACTTCACGTACACCTGCGGAGACAGCGAGCCCGTCAAGGGGCACGTGCGGACCTGGGAGGGCACCGGCAGTGGCTTCATGCCCTGTTCCGAGCCGCCCGAAGGCGTGGCAGGCCGTGCGGCGGCCGGTGAACTGTGCCCTGCGGACTCCCGTGCCGCGAGGGCGGCGGACTGAGCCGAGCCGTCCCCGAGCGGCCCCAGTGCCCCGCCCGGGCCGCCGGGTGCCGTGAAGGATGCCCTGGAACCCTCGCCACCTGCGTATACGTCTCCCGGCACACCCCATCGGCAGCGCACCCGTACCATGGGGTGAGGCCGTGGCACGTTCAGCCCGGCAGGGCCCGCGCACCGCAGACGTCCGCGCAGGGCATTCCTCACACTCCGGGAGTACGCCTTCTTATGGCCACGCGCCACGACATCCGCAACGTCGCTATCGTCGCCCACGTCGACCACGGCAAGACCACCATCGTCGACGGCATGCTGAAGCAGGCCGGTGCCTTCGCCGCCCACCAGCTCGAAGGCGTCGACGACCGCATGATGGACTCGAACGACCTGGAGCGTGAGAAGGGCATCACGATCCTGGCCAAGAACACGGCGGTGAAGTACCACCCGAAGGACGGGGGGGACGTCATCACCATCAACATCATCGACACCCCCGGCCACGCCGACTTCGGCGGCGAGGTCGAGCGCGGTCTGTCGATGGTCGACGGTGTCGTCCTGCTCGTGGACGCCTCCGAGGGTCCGCTCCCGCAGACCCGCTTCGTGCTGCGCAAGGCGCTCCAGCAGCGGCTGCCCGTCATCCTGTGCATCAACAAGACGGACCGCCCGGACTCCCGGATCGACGAGGTCGTCAACGAGACGTACGACCTCTTCCTCGACCTGGACGCGGACGAGGAGCAGATCGAGTTCCCGATCGTCTACGCCTGCGGCCGCGACGGCATCGCCTCGCTGACCAAGCCGGACAACGGCACGGTCCCGGCAGACTCCACCAGCCTGGAGCCGTTCTTCTCCACGATCCTGGAGCACATCCCGGCCCCGACCTACGACGAGGCCGCCCCGCTCCAGGCCCACGTCACCAACCTGGACGCCGACAACTTCCTCGGCCGTATCGCGCTGCTCCGCGTCGAGCAGGGCGAGCTGCGCAAGGGCCAGACGGTGGCGTGGATCAAGCGCGACGGCACCATCAGCAACGTCCGCATCAGTGAGCTGATGATGACCGAGGCGCTGACCCGCAAGCCCGCGGAGATGGCCGGCCCCGGTGACATCTGTGCCGTCGCCGGTATCCCGGACATCATGATCGGCGAGACCCTCGCGGACCCCGAGAACCCCATCCCCCTGCCGCTGATCACGGTCGACGAGCCCGCGATCTCCATGGTCATCGGCACCAACACCTCGCCGCTGGTCGGTCGTGGCGGCACCGGCAAGGGCGCCGACAACAAGGCGGCCGTCAAGGACCGCAAGGTGACCGCGCGTCAGGTCAAGGACCGCCTCGACCGTGAGCTGATCGGTAACGTCAGCCTCCGGGTGCTGGACACCGAGCGGCCGGACGCCTGGGAGGTGCAGGGCCGTGGTGAGCTGGCGCTGGCCATCCTGGTCGAGCAGATGCGCCGTGAGGGCTTCGAGCTGACCATCGGCAAGCCGCAGGTCGTCACCAAGGAGGTCGACGGCAAGACGTACGAGCCGGTCGAGCGCATGACGATCGACGTGCCCGAGGAGCACATGGGTGCGGTCACGCAGCTCATGGGTGTCCGCAAGGGCCGCATGGACAACATGTCGAACCACGGTTCCGGCTGGGTCCGCATGGAGTTCGTGGTGCCGTCCCGCGGTCTCATCGGCTTCCGGACCGAGTTCCTGACCCAGACCCGTGGCACCGGCATCGGCCACTCCATCCACGAGGGCTTCGAGCCCTGGTTCGGCAATCTGCAGACCCGCAACAACGGCTCCCTGGTCGCCGACCGCTCCGGTTCCGTCACCGCCTTCGCGATGACGAACCTCCAGGAGCGCGGTGTGCTGTTCACGGAGCCCGGCACCGAGGTGTACGAGGGCATGATCGTCGGCGAGAACTCGCGCTCCGACGACATGGACGTGAACATCACCAAGGAGAAGAAGCTCACGAACATGCGGTCCTCGTCGGCCGACTCGTTCGAGGCGATCGTGCCGCCGCGCAAGCTGTCGCTGGAGCAGTCCCTGGAGTTCTGCCGTGACGACGAGTGCGTGGAGGTCACCCCGGAGGCCGTGCGTATCCGCAAGGTGAACCTGGACGCCCGCGAGCGCGCCCGCGCCGCGAGCCGCGCCAAGCACGGCTGACGCCTGCCGCAGTACGACAGCACCGGGCACTCCGCGTGAGCGGGGTGCCCGGTGCCGTTGTCTGAAGGGGAGGTGGCGCACAGGCAGGGGGTAGGGAAAACCCTCGACTTGCCGGTGACAGCCGTCAGGGGCGGTCTTCTCCCACTACCCTGCTGCGGAAGTGCCCTGCCTCCCCGGTTCCGGGGAACGCACAACGGCCTTGCCGCACAAGCCCCTTGAGCGCGCGACAGACTCCGGTGGAACCCTGCACGGGACCCACGGTACGTCGCAAGCGGTTTTCTCACTCTCGCGTCCGGAATGCGGACAGTCGTTACCGATAGATGTGTAACAAGTCCGTTTCGCAGGGATCTCTCACCAAACCCTTTGTCCGGATTTTGGAAGATGTATACGCGAGCTGTGATCGAACCGAGACCTCGTGGGTGTGGTTCGGCCCTGGCGTTTGGCAGATAGTTAGGCGCGTAGAGCTCGGATGTACGGGTCAGTAGCCGACAGCGGCGCGACTCACGAGCGCGGGGGCACTCGACGAATTCCGGCACCGGCGACGGGCGGGGGCCGTGATGTGTCGTGTGCTCCCTTCGCGGTGAACCAATGACTTCTTTAGGAGGAACCCATGCGCGGTGCCAAGAGCGCCAAGTGGGTCGCGGGGGCGATTGTCGTCGCCCTGGCCGCCACCGCCTGCGGCGGCAACGGTGATGGTGAGGGTGAGAGCAAGGGTTCCGGGCCTGCCGGCTACGTCTCGATCGACGTCGGCGAGCCCCAGAAGCCGCTGATCCCGGCTGACACCAACGAGTCCAACGGCTCGTACGTCATCCAGTCCCTCTTCACTCAGCTGCTGGACTTCGACGCCAAGGGCAATGTCGTCTACACGAACGCGGAGTCGGTCACCACCGACGACTCCAAGACGTGGACGGTCAAGCTCAAGAAGGGCTGGAAGTTCCACAACGGCGAAGAAGTCACCTCCAAGTCGTACATCGACGCTTGGAACTGGTACGCCAACATCAAGAACAACCAGCAGAACTCCTTCTGGTTCCAGGACATCAAGGGCTACGACGATGTCCACCCGGAGAAGGGTGACCCGAAGGCCGAGACCATGTCCGGTCTGAAGGCCGTGGACGACCACACCTTCACCATCGAGCTGAAGTACACGATGCCGTACTTCAACTACAAGCTCGGCTACACCACGTGGGCCCCGCTGCCCAAGGTCTTCTACGACGACCCGAAGGCCTTCGGCCAGAAGCCGGTCGGCAACGGTCCCTACAAGTTCGAGAAGTGGGACCACAAGAAGCTCATCCAGGTCAAGGCCTGGGACGAGTACCAGGGCCCGAACAAGGCGAAGAACAAGGGCGTCCAGTTCAAGGCGTACACGACGCTCGAGGCCGCCTACAAGGACGTCGTCTCCGGCAACCTGGACATGATCCGCCAGGTCGGCCCGACGGACCTGCCGAAGTACAAGCAGGACCTCGGCGACGGCGCCATCGAGCAGCCGTACGCGGCCATCCAGACGCTGACCCCGGCGTTCTACTCCAAGACCTTCAAGGACATCGACCCGAAGGTCCTGCAGGGTCTGTCGATGGCGATCGACCGTGACACGATCACCAAGACGGTTCTGAACAACACCCGGACCCCGGCGAAGTCCTTCACGCCGCCCGGTGTCAAGGGCAACCAGAACCTGGACACCGACGTGTTCACGTACAACCCGGAGAAGGCCAAGAAGCTCATCCAGGAGGGTGGCGGCGTCCCGGGCAACAAGTTCACCATCCAGTACAACACCGACGGTGGCCACAAGGAGTGGGTGACCGCGGTCTGCGGGTCCATCCGCAAGGCCACCGGCGTCGACTGCGCCGGCGACCCCAAGCCGGACTTCGCCACGGACCTCGAGGCCCGTGACAACGACCAGGTGAAGGGCATGTACCGCGGTGGCTGGGTCGCCGACTACCCGGTCAACGCCAACTTCATGAAGGAGCTGTACCACACCACCGCCGAGGCCAACAACGGCAAGTTCTCCAACAAGGAGATCGACGGGCTGATGGACAAGGCCGACAAGGCCAAGTCCCTCGACGAGTCGGTGAAGGCCTTCCAGGAGGTCGAGAAGAAGCTGGTCGACCACATGCCGGCCATCCCGCTCTGGTACTACCGCATCAACGGCGGCCACGGTAAGAACGTCGACAACGTCAACGTCGACTTCCACGGTGACCTCGAAGTGTGGGCCGTCACCACCAAGTAAGAGGAGCCCTCCGGGCTTTTCCCACTCGGCCGTAAGCCCACCGCCGATTCAGGCGGCGGTGGGAGGTGCGTGGGGCCGTCTCGTCATCGGGAGGCGGCCCCCGCACCTGCGTTAACCCCTCACGGAGGCACCTATGGGGCGCTATGTCGCACGACGACTGCTCCAGATGATCCCGGTGTTCATCGGGTCAACCCTGCTCATCTTCTGCATGATGTACGCCCTGCCCGGCGACCCCGTCCGGGCGATGATGGGGGATCAGGCGTACGACCCGACGGTGGTCGCGAGCATCAAGAAGGAACTCGGCCTCGACCAGCCGCTCCTTCAGCAGTATGCGAACTACATGGCCGGGCTGTTCCAGGGCGACTTCGGTACTCAGATCGCCAGCCAGCGGCCCATCGCGGACGTCATCGCCGACGCGTTCCCGGTGACGATCAGACTGACGCTCTTCGCCTTCACCTTCGTCACGCTCGTGGGCATCGGCCTCGGTGTCGTCGCCGGTCTGCGCCCCGACACGCTGCAGGACCGCGGACTGCTGACGTTGACGCTGTTCCTCGTCTCGATGCCGTCCTTCGTGCTGGGATTCCTGCTGCAGTACCAGTTCGCGTTCAAGTGGCAGGTCACCACGCCCACCGTGACCGACTCGACGGACTTCTCCCAGCTCGCGCTTCCCGCCATCGTGCTGGCGTCCCTCTCACTCGCCTACGTCGCCCGGCTGACCCGCACGTCGATCGCGGAGAACCTGCGGTCCGACTACATGCGCACCGCCGTGGCCAAGGGCCTGCCGCGCCGCCGTGTCATCGGCGTCCACCTGATGCGCAACTCGCTGATTCCCGTGGTCACCTTCCTCGGCATCGAGATCGGCAGCCTGATGACCGGCGCCATCGTGACCGAGGGCATCTTCAACGTGCGGGGTATCGGCCTCGAGATCTACGAGGCGCTCACCCGGCGTGAAGGCGCCACGGTCGTGGGTATCGCCTCGCTGATGGTGCTCATCTACCTCGCCGCCAGCCTGATCGTCGACCTGCTTTACGCGGTCCTGGACCCGAGGATCCGGTATGCCTGACAAGACCATCGAGAAGAGGGTCGACGCCCTTCCCGGGGACACCGCGAGCACTGCCGGCGTCGTCGTGACCGATTCCGGTCCGGCTCCCGACAAGGCGCGCAGCCTGTGGTCCGACGCCTGGCACGACCTGCGGCGCAACCCGCTGTTCCTGGTATCGGCCGTGCTGATCGTGTTCCTGCTCGTGATGTCGCTCTGGCCGGGCCTGTTCACCAGCGCCTCGCCGCGCGACGCCGACCTGGCCAAGCACTACCTGGGCAAGCCGAACTGGGGCCACTTCTTCGCCCCGGACTGGCTCGGCTACGACGTCCAGGGCCGCTCGATCTACGCCCGTGTCGTCCACGGTGCCCGCGCCTCGATCACCGTGGGTGTGGGTGTCACCGTCGCCGTCACCATTCTCGGCACGGTCATCGGCATGATCGCCGGCTACTTCGGCGGCTGGACCGACACCCTGCTCTCGCGGATGACCGACATCTTCCTCGGCATCCCGTTCCTGCTCGGCGCCCTGGTGGTGCTCAACTCCTTCGAGGAGCGCACCGTCTGGGTCGTCATCATGGCCCTGGCCTTCCTCGGCTGGACCCAGATCGCCCGAGTCGCCCGCGGTGCCGTGATCACCATCAAGCAGGCGGACTACGTGGTGGCCGCCAGGGCACTCGGTGCCTCGACGTCCCGGATCCTGTTCCGGCACATCCTGCCCAACGCGCTCGCGCCCATCATCGTCGTGGCGACCATCGCACTCGGCGGCTACATCGCGGCCGAAGCGACCCTGTCCTTCCTGGGCGTGGGTCTCGGTGACACGGCCGTGTCCTGGGGCGGCGACGTGGCGCGTGGACGTGAGCAGCTCCGTATCGCCCCCCACACCCTGATCATCCCCTCGGTGATGGTCTCGATCACGGTGCTCTCGTTCCTGATGTTCGGCGATGCGGTACGCAACGCCCTCGACCCCAAGCTGCGCTGAGGGAGGCGTACGTGACCATCATCGATGAAACGGCCGAGAGCCCCTCGGCCGACGGCTCGCAGGGCGCGGGCCGCCCGCTGCTCGAAGTCCGTGACCTGCACGTGGAGTTCCGCACCCGCGACGGAGTCGCCAAGGCCGTCAACGGCGTCAACTACTCCGTCGCCGCGGGTGAGACGCTCGCCGTGCTCGGCGAGTCCGGCTCCGGCAAGTCCGTCACCGCCCAGGCCATCATGGGCATCCTCGACATGCCGCCCGGCAGCATCCCCAAGGGAGAGATCCTCTTCCGCGGCCAGGACATGCTGAAGATGTCCGGCGAAGAGCGCCGGAAGATCCGCGGCAACAAGATCGCGATGATCTTCCAGGACGCGCTCTCCTCGTTGAACCCGGTGCTCTCGGTGGGCTACCAGCTCGGCGAGATGTTCCGCGTGCACCAGGGCATGTCCAAGAAGGACGCCAAGGCCAAGGCGATCGAGCTGATGGACCGGGTGAAGATCCCGGCCGCGAAGGAGCGCGTCGGGGACTACCCGCACCAGTTCTCCGGCGGTATGCGCCAGCGCATCATGATCGCCATGGCGCTCGCGCTGGAGCCGGACCTGATCATCGCCGACGAGCCGACCACGGCCCTCGACGTGACGGTCCAGGCCCAGGTGATGGACCTGCTCGCGGAGCTGCAGCGCGAGTACAACATGGGTCTGATCCTGATCACCCACGACCTCGGCGTGGTCGCCGACGTCGCGGACAAGATCGCGGTGATGTACGCAGGGCGCATCGTCGAGCACGCCCCGGTGCACGAGCTGTACAAGCGGCCCGCGCACCCGTACACCAAGGGTCTGCTGCACTCGATCCCGCGCCTGGACCAGAAGGGCCAGGAGCTGTACGCGATCAAGGGCCTGCCGCCCAACCTGACGCGTATCCCGTCCGGCTGCGCCTTCAACCCGCGGTGCCCGCAGGCGCAGGACATCTGCCGTACGGACATCCCGCCGCTGCACCCCGTCACCGAGCGGGACGGCGGCGAGCTGACCGGCCGCGGCAGCGCGTGCCACTTCTGGAAGGAGACGATCCATGGCTGAGCTGGGCAAGAAGGACGAGTCCATGGACGCCGCCCCCAGCGTCACCGAGGTCGAGACGGTCGACGTCGCGACCGAGGAGGCGGCGGTGGCCGCGCTCGACGCGCCGGCGGAGCGCGGTGAGCCGATCCTCCAGGTGCGCAACCTGGTCAAGCACTTCCCGCTGACCCAGGGCATCCTGTTCAAGCGTCAGGTCGGCGCGGTCAAGGCCGTGGACGGGATCTCCTTCGACCTCTACCAGGGCGAGACGCTCGGCATCGTGGGCGAGTCCGGCTGTGGCAAGTCCACGGTCGCCAAGCTGCTGATGATGCTGGAGAAGGCCACCGCGGGCGAGGTCTTCTACAAGGGCCAGGACATCACCAAGCTGTCCGGGCGGGCGCTGAAGGCGGTCCGCCGGAACATCCAGATGGTGTTCCAGGACCCGTACACCTCGCTCAACCCCCGTATGACGGTGGGCGACATCATCGGGGAGACCTTCGAGATCCACCCCGAGGTGGCGCCGAAGGGCGACCGCCGCCGCAAGGTCCAGGACCTCCTGGACGTGGTCGGTCTCAACCCCGAGTACATCAACCGCTACCCGCACCAGTTCTCCGGCGGTCAGCGCCAGCGCATCGGCATCGCCCGCGGCCTGGCCCTGAACCCCGAGATCATCATCTGCGACGAGCCGGTCTCCGCGCTCGACGTGTCCGTTCAGGCGCAGGTCATCAACCTGATGGAGAAGCTCCAGGACGAGTTCAACCTGTCCTACCTCTTCATCGCGCACGACCTGTCGATCGTCCGGCACATCTCGGACCGCGTGGGCGTGATGTACCTCGGCAAGATGGCCGAGATCGGCACGGACACGGAGATCTACGACCACCCGACGCACCCCTACACCCAGGCGCTGCTGTCGGCCGTCCCGGTCCCCGACCCGGAGTCCCGCGAGGGCCGCGAGCGGATCATCCTCACCGGCGACGTCCCGTCCCCGGCCAACCCGCCCTCGGGCTGCCGCTTCCGTACCCGCTGCTGGAAGGCCGAGGACAAGTGCGCCCAGGAGGCCCCCCTCCTGGCGGTCCCCGAGCGCTTCAAGGGCGAGGACACCCCGGCGGCCCACGATTCCGCCTGCCACTTCGCAGAGGAAAAGGACGTGGTCCACGCGGCCTGACCGGCTGTTCCCGGTTCCCGGCACCTTCCAGGGGGTGCCGGGAACCGGCGTCTGTGGCCCTGAAGGAGGCCCTCGGGGCCGTCGGCACCGCTCAGCCCCAACTGCGTTAACACGCAGGCAACTTCGCTGACCCGGTTCCGATATACGGACACGTCAGGCTGGTCAGCGTACGGCCGTGCGGGTGCCGTAGACGGGCCGGGCGCCGGCAGGCGTCCCGGCCCGTTGCCGTGTTCAGGCGGTCGGCATGCCCAGGGAGCGCTTCAGGAAGTCGACCTGGAGCAGGAGCAGGTTCTCGGCGACCTGTTCCTGCGGGGTGATGTGGGTGACGCCGGACAGCGGCAACACCTCGTGGGGGCGGCCGGCGGCCAGCAGGGCCGAGGACAGGCGCAGGGCGTGGGCGACCACCACGTTGTCGTCGGCGAGACCGTGCACGATCATCAGAGGGCGGTGCGGCTCGGCGGGGGAGGACAACCCCTCGGCGGTCACCAGCGAACTCTTGGCGTAGGACTCCGGGTGTTCCGCGGGCGTGCCCAGGTACCGCTCCGTGTAGTGGGTGTCGTACAGGGCCCAGTCCGTCACCGGCGCGCCCGCGATGCCCGCGTGGAAGACGTCCGGGCGGCGCAGCACCGCCAGACCCGCCAGCCAGCCGCCGAAGGACCAGCCGCGGATCGCCACCCGGGACAGGTCCAGGGGGTAGCGCTTCGCGAGATCCTCCAGCGCCTCCACCTGGTCGTCCAGCGACAACGTGAAGTCGTGGTGGACCGCTTTCTCCCAGGCGGGGGACCGGCCCGGGGTGCCGCGGCCGTCCGCGACCACGACCGCGAAGCCCTGGTCCGCGAACCACTGCGACGTGAGGTGGGCGTTGTGGGAGGCGACCACCCGCTGACCGTGGGGGCCTCCGTAGGGGTCCATGAGCACCGGCAGGGGGGTGTCACCGTCGTAGTCCCGAGGCATAAGCACGGCGCACGGGACGCGGCGTGCGCCCCCCTCGGTGAGCGTCACGCGGGGGGACATACCAGGATCTTCCGCGTACGAAGGGACAGTCCTGGTCGGTTTTCCGTCGCGCAGGACCTGCGCGCGCGAACCTGGCCGGTTCAGTGTCGCCGAGACCAGAACCGTCACCTCCCCGGCCCGCACCGCCGCGTGCACGCCCGGCTCCTGCGACACCCGCTCCACGCCCAGCTCGTTCACCCGGTACACATGCACCTGGCCCGTCTCCGCCTCACCGGCGGCCTCCGCACCCGCCGATGCCGAGATCAGCACGTCGTGCTCGGAGACGTCCAGCACGGCCCGAACGTGCAACTGCCCGCCGGTGAGCGGCCGGTCCCCGACCGCCAGCACCCGCGCACCGCCCTCGTCGGCGATCCGCACCAGCTGCCCGGACGGGCTCCAGCAGGGCACGCCGGGGAAAAGATCAAGCCATGTTCGATCTTCGTCGGCGTGCACCATCCGCGTCGCGCCGGAGTCCGGATCCACGGCCAGGATCAGCTGACTGCGCTGGTCGCGCGCCTGTACGAGCAGCAGCGGCGCGCCCGCCGCTGACCAGTGGACATGTGCCAGGTACGGAAAGCGCGCCCGGTCCCAGGCGACCTCCGTGCGCAGCCCGTCCAGCCCGACCACGAACAGCCGCACCTCCGCGTTGCCCGTGCCCGCCGCCGGGTACGGCACCCGCTGCGGCTCCCGCTCCGGATGCGCCGGGTCGGCGATCCACCACCGCCCCACCGGCGTGTCGTCCACCCGCGCCATGAGCAGCCGGTCCGACTCCGGAGCCCACCAGAAGCCCCGCGAACGCCCCATCTCCTCGGCGGCGATGAACTCGGCCAGCCCGTACGAGACGTTCTCCGACTCCGGCTCGGCGAGCGCCCGGTCGCCCTCCCCCTCGGCGCCCACCACCCGCAGGGCACCCTGCGCGACATAGGCGACATGCCGCCCGTCGGGCGCCGGACGCGGGTCGATCACGGGCCCCGGCGCGGGCAGCTCACGTGCCGTCCCGGCCCGCAGCTCGGCCGCGAAAAGCCGCCCTGACAAGGCAAAAGAGGCCAATTCTACGGCCGAGTCGGTGGCGTATCCGACGATGCCGGCGCCACCCTCGCGGCTGCGTTCGCGCCGGGCCCGTTCCTCGGGTGAGAGCTCCTCCGAGGAGCCGCCCAGCAGAGCGCGCGGGTCGGCGGCCACGCGCTCCCCGCCCTCCTCCACATCGAGGACCCAGAGCGAATTCGCCCGGTCCGTACCGGAACCGGAGCGCAGGAACACGACACGCGAACCGTCGGGCGCCACGGTGAACGAACGCGGCGCGCCGAGCGTGAAGCGCTGGGTACGGGCGTGCCGTCGGGGGAAGGAGTGAGGCTCGGTCGTCATGCCCTGACCATATTGGCCATGCGCCCCCTTGTGCGGCCGTGCGCCGACCGATGCGCGCAGACGGATAGTTATGATCAATGTCGCATAGTGGGTATGAACCTGCTGGCTGCTGTACTGATTTGATGCCCCCATAGTCCGACCCCCCGCGCCCTCGTGGATCTTTGGAGGTGAACCGCCGTGGCACTCTCGATTTCGGCGGTGGTGCTGCTGGCGATCATCGTCTTCTTGTTGATCAAGAAGTCGGGTCTGAAGGCGGGGCATGCGATCGTCTGCATGCTGCTCGGCTTCTACCTCGCCTCCTCGACCGTCGCTCCGACGATCAACGAGCTGACGACGAACATCGCGGGAATGATCGGCAGCATCAAGTTCTGAGCGCTGCGCGCTCCTGTGTCAGTTCCCTTTCGCGTAGGGCACGACGCCGGTCCACGCGGCGGGGGCGAAGGCCAGCCGGGGACCCTCGACGACCTTCGAGTCACGGACGTGCACGGTGCCGGGTTCTTCGGCGACCTCGACGCAGGAGTCCGTCTCCGCGCCGCTGCTGTAGCCGCTCTTGAACCACGCCAAGTCGGAGGCGCCCCCGTACGAGGTCTTGTGGATCATGTCTCCCCCAGCAGGTGTTCGATGAAGGTGGTCGACTCACGCGGCGTGAGAGCCTGCGCCCGGTGATGCCATACCGAAGTGCCCCCGAGTTCGTCTCCCGGTCCAACCCGGGGAACGACTGGGTCGGCAAGATGCGCGACTATCCGCTGCCCGGCATTCCGATCTACGCGATTTTCGATCCCCGTTCCGGCAGTGGCGCCGTCTTCACCGACATCCACTCCACTCCGGACGGCCCCCGGTACGCCACCGGCAAGCTTCGTCTACGGGGAGGACGTCACCATCGGTGACTGGACCATCTCCACCAGCGGCCTGCCGCGCTACCAGGGCGACGACGGGCTCGGCGACGAGGGGTGACGGGCAGCGGTCCTGTGCCTCGTAGGCTGGTCCCATGACGGAACTGCCCTCCCGGCGTCTGCTGCTGGTGCACGCGCACCCGGACGACGAGTCGATCAACAACGGCGCGACCATGGCCAGGTACGCGGCCGGGGGTGCCCACGTCACCCTGGTCACGTGCACCCTCGGTGAGCGCGGCGAGGTCATCCCGCCCGAGCTCGCGCATCTGACGGGCGCCGCCCTGGGCCAGCACCGCCGCCGTGAACTCACCGCCGCCATGGCCGAGCTCGGCGTCCGCGACGTCCGCCTGCTCGGCGGCGCCGGGCGCTACAGCGACTCCGGGATGATGGGCCTGCCCGACAACGACGACCCCGCCTGCTTCTGGCAGGCAGACGTCGACGAGGCCGCCGCGCACCTCGTCGAGGTGATCCGCGAGGTCCGCCCCCAGGTCCTCGTCACCTACGACGACAACGGCGGCTACGGCCACCCCGACCACATCCAGGCCCACCGCGTCGCCATGCGCGCCGTCGAGCTGGCCGCAGACGCCGGGCTGCCGATCCCCAAGGTGTACTGGAACCGGGTCCCCCGGCCGGTTGTGGAGGAGTCCTTCGCACGGCTCCGGGAGGACCTGCCCGGCACGCCCTTCACCAAGGCCGCCGACGTCGACGACGTCCCGGGTGTCGTGCCCGAGGAGCGGATCACCACCGAGATCGACGGCACCGCCCACGCCGGGGCCAAGGCCGCCGCGATGCGTGCCCACGCCACCCAGATCACCGTGGCCGGACCGTACTTCGTGCTCTCCAACGAACTCGCCCAGCCGGTCCTCACGACCGAGTACTACGAGCTGGTGCGAGGCGAGCGGGCCCCCGGCCCGCGGGAGACGGACCTGTTCGCCGGCGTCGAGGAGGCCTCATGAACGACCGTACGCCGATGCTCGCCCAGCCGATGCGGCCGCCCACCGCCGGACGCGCCGCCGCCTGCCTCGCGTTCTTCGTGCTCGGCGCCGTGGTCGGCGTGGCCGGGGCGCTGGTACAGCCCGGCTGGTTCCCGGGCGGGCTGCTGCTCGCCCTGGCCGGTGAGGCCGGTGCCGTCCTGGGGGCGACCCGCGTCCTGCGCGGCCGGGCCGGGGGCGTAGCGGTCGCCGCGGGCTGGATGCTCGCCGTCGTCCTGCTCACCGCCAGCCGCACCGAGGGCGACTTCGTCTTCGCCGCCGGGAGCGGCTCCTATCTCTTCCTGCTCGGGGGCATCGCCGTAGCTGTGATCTGCGCCACCCTCGCCCCGGGGCGGCAACCGGACGGCGATCCCGTCCGACTTGCCAAGTGACGTACCACTTCGCCAGGACGTGACGGTGGGGGTCCGGTGTGGGTTTCCCCGGCGGTCACGGGATGCGGGCGAGAAGTGGCCAGTATGGTGGTGCGCGCCGCCGAGCTGCCCGCGTGAGGTCGTGTGGGGCGGCGGAGCCAACCGGGAGAACCTGCCTTGAGTCGTGAAACTGACACTCCGTCCTCCGGGCCCAACGGGCGCGGCGGAGCCGCCTACCCGTCGGGTACGCCGCCGTACGGGACCCCGACGGTCTCCGACGCCGGTGCGGACGCGGGCCGTTCCGCCACGCGGCCGGAGGAACGCAAGACCGAGACCACGCTGACGACCCGGATCCGGATCAACATCCCCGGGTCGCGGCCGATTCCGCCCGTGGTGGTGCGCAAGCCCGTCGCGGAGGCGGAGGGCCCGGCCGACACCGACACGCGCGGTGACGAGCCGACGGCGCCGGGCGCCGCTCCGTCCGCGGGCGCGGTCGAGTCTCCCGCCGATCCCGCGCAGCCGGGCGACGACAAGCCGGCCAGCGACTGGTTCGCGCCGCGCAAGTCCGGCGGAGGCAAGGGCGGTCCGGGCGGCGGCTCCACCAACGGGGCCGGGCTGCCGGGCGGTTCGGGCCCGGCGGCGGGCGGTTCCGGCGCGGGCGGCCCCGCTGCCGGTGCGTCCGGGTCCCGGCCGGGTGCCGGGCGACCCGGAGGCGTGGTCGGCTCCATGGGCGCGCCGGGCGGCTCCCGGTCCGGCGGTACGAACGGTGCCGGGCTCCCGGGCGGCGCGACCGGCGGCCCCGTCGCGCCCGGGCACGGCGGCGGCACCGGCTCCTTCGACGTCACCGAGGCCCTGGCGGCGGGCCCGCTGGGCAACGGCTCGCGCCCCGCCCCGGGCGGCGGCGAACCGCGCCGCGACGACCTGCCGTACTTCGCCGAGAACGGACAGGGCGGTTACGACGGCCAGAACGGCGGCCCGGGCACTGCCGGCGGCTTCGGCGAGACGGGCGCGCCCGGTGCGCGGGGCCCGGCGGGCCCGACCGGCGGACCGGTCACCGGCGACGGCCCGATGGTGCCCCCGGCGGGCTTCGACGCACCCGGCGGCCCCGGTGGCCCCGGCGGCTTCGGAAACGAGCCGGGCGGCCCCGGAAGCCAGGCAGGCCCGGGCGCCTTCAACGCACCCGGCGGACCTGGTGCCCCTGGCGGGCCCGGTGCCCTTGGCGGCCCCGGTGCCCTTGGCGGGCCCGGCGGCTACGGCGACCCGGGCCGGCCTGGCGGCCCTGACGCCTTCAACGACCCTGGCCGCTCGGGCGGCCCCGGCGGACCCGGCACCCCCGGCGGCCCAGGCACCCCCGGCGGCTTCGGAGACCCGGGGCGCCCCGGTGCTCCCGAGGCCTTCAACACCCCCGGTCGGCCGGGAGCCCCTGGCGCACCCGGCGGGCCCGGAGCCATAGGCGGCGTCCCCGGCGGCCCGGGCGGCCCCGCCGGGGCGGGCGTACCCGGAGCCCCTGGCGGCCCCGGCGGGCCCGGCACCCAGGGCGGCACCCCCGCTCCCGGCGCCGCAGGCCCTGGCCCCGGTCCCGGCGGTGGCATGAGCGACGACACCGCCATCCTCACCCCGCAGAAGCCGGCCCCCGAACCGCCGGACGGCCAGGGCTACGGCCCCCGGCACGACAACGTCTCCGGGCACACGGTCACCAGCGGCATCCCCGTCGTGCCCTCCGGCGCGGCCTCGCCGTTCGGCCCGGGTGCGCCCGGTGACGGCCCGGTGCCCCACACGGCCCCGAAGCTGCCCGAGCCGGTCTCCCCGCCCCCGGCGAGCTCCTCCAAGGCGCCGAAGAAGAAGGGCCGCAGCAAGCTCGTGCTGCTCGCGGTCGGCGTGGTCGTGGCCGCCGGTGGCGTCTACGGCGCCGGTCTGCTGATGAACCGCACCGACGTGCCCAAGGGCACCACCGTGCTCGGCGTCGACATCGGCGGCACCACCCGCGACGGCGCGGTCAAGAAGCTCGACGAGGCCTTCGACAAGAACGTCGGCAAGGAGCTGAAGCTGTCGGTGGGCGGCAAGACCGTCGCCCTCGACCCGGACAACGCGGGCCTGCAGTTCGACATGGACGCCACGGCCGACGCGGCGGCCAAGAGCGACTACAACCCGGTCTCCGTGATCGCCTCGCTCTTCGGCAACCACCGCGTCGTCACGCCGGTCATGCCCGTCGACGAGGAGAAGCTGCACGCTTCCCTGGAGGACGCGGCGGGCGGCTCCGGCGCGTCGACCGACGGCACGATCGAGTTCAAGGGCGGCAAGGCCGTCCCCGTGTACGGCAAGGTGGGCAAGGGCATCGACCTCGCCAAGGCGACGACGACGGTGGAGGAGGCGTACCGCACCCAGGTGGAGACCGGCACGGCCGGCACGGTGAACCTCCCGACCACCACCCGGCAGCCGACCGTCTCGAACGCCGAGGTCGACCGGATGCTCAAGGAGTTCGCGCAGCCCGCGATGTCCGACCTGGTCACCATTCGCACCGACGCGGCCCACAGCATCGACTTCGGCAAGGTCTCGCTGCCGAAGATCCTCAGCTTCAAGGCCGTCGACGGCAAGCTCGTGGACACCTACAACCTCAAGGCGCTCCAAGAGGCCTACGGCCAGACCTTCGAGGGCGTGCAGATCGAGGGCGCCAGCGGCAAGCGGGACGTCACCCCGCAGGACGTCGTCGGCGCGCTGCGCAAGGCCCTGCGCGGCAAGACCCCCGCGGAGCGCGTCGGAGTCATCGACACCAAGCCGAACTGACCTCCGGCCACTCGCCGTACGAGAGCCCCCGCCCCTGATCGGCGGGGGCTCTCGTCGTCACCCGGCGGGCATGACACCTGTCATGCGGCACTCCGGACGCCCGGCACTGCCGCCGCCCGCACCCCCGCGGCCACGATGGCCGTATGACAACGACAGCCCCGGTGGTCGAGTTCGACCAGGTGAGCAAGGCATACGACGCCGTCCGGGCCGTGGACGGACTGACCCTCGGTCTCAGCCCCGGCCAGACCGTGGCGCTGCTCGGCCCCAACGGCGCCGGCAAGTCCACCACCCTCGATCTGCTGCTCGGCCTCAAGAGGCCCGTCAGCGGCACGGTCCGTCTCTTCGGCACCAGCCCCCGGGACGCCATCGTCGCCGGGCGCGTGGGCGCCATGCTGCAGAGCGGCGGACTCATGGACGAGGTCACGGTCGCCGAACTCGTGCGGCTCGCCTGCGACCTGCACCCGAAGCCGTACCGGCCCTCCGAGGTCATGGCGCGTGCGGGCGTCGCGCAGATCGCCGACCGCAAGGTCGACAAGCTCTCCGGCGGCCAGGCCCAGCGCGTCCGCTTCGCCCTGGCCACCGCGGGCGACAGCGACCTCATCGTCCTGGACGAGCCCACCACCGGCATGGACGTCACCACCCGCCAGGCCTTCTGGGCCACCATGCGCAAACAGGCCGACCAGGGCCGGACCGTGCTCTTCGCCACCCACTACCTCGAAGAGGCCGACGCCGTCGCCGACCGGGTCCTCGTCCTGCACCGCGGACGGCTCCTCGCAGACGGCACGGCGGCCGAGATCAAGGCCAGGGCGGGTGCCCGCCGGGTCTCCTTCGACGTGGAGGGCGCCATCGACGAACCCGCCCTGCGCGCCCTGCCGTTCCTGACCGGGATCGACATCTCCGGTCGGACCGTGCGCATCCAGTCCTCCGACGCCGACGCGACCGTCCACGCCCTGTACGGGCTCGGCGTCTACCCCCGCAACCTCGAAGTCGCCGGGCTCGGCCTGGAGCAGGCCTTCGTCGCCATCACCACCGCCGAGGAGGCGAAGTCCCGGTGAACACGCTGATCAGGCTGGAACTCACCCGTGCCCTGCGCAACCGCAAGTTCCTCTTCTTCTCCGTGATCTACCCGTCGGTGCTGTTCCTGCTCATCGCGGGCAACTCCGACAGCACCACGAAGGTCCCCGGCACCGGCCTGACCGTCCCGACCTACATGATGGTCTCCATGGCGTCCTTCGGCGCCCTCACGGCCGTCCTCATGGGCAACAGCGAGCGCATCGCCAAGGAGCGCGAGGGCGGCTGGGTGCGTCAACTGCGCCTCACCACGCTGCCGGGCCGCGGCTACGTCCTCGCCAAGACCGCGAGCGCCGCCGTCGTCAGCCTGCCGTCCATCGTCATCGTCTTCGCCGTCGCCGCGGCCGTGAAGGACGTGACCCTGGACGCCTGGCAGTGGCTCGCCCTCACCGGCGCGATCTGGGCCGGCAGCTTCGTCTTCGCGGCGCTCGGCGTCGCCATCGGCTACCTGGCCAGCGGGGACGCGGTCCGCCCGATCACGATGCTCACCTACTTCGGCCTGTCCATGCTGGGCGGTCTGTGGATGCCCACGACGAGCTTCCCCGACTGGCTCCAGGACATCGCGAAGTGGCTGCCCACGCACGCGTACGCTGCCCTCGGGCGGGCCATCGAGCAGAGCCACGCCCCGCACGTCCAGGACCTCGCCGTCCTCGTGGTGTCGTTCGTCCTGTTCGCGGGCGGCGCGGCCTGGCTGTACCGGAAGGACACCCTGAAGGCGTGAGCGGCGTCGGGTTCGGCATGGGGCAGCGGCCGGTGAACCGCCGGCAGCGGGCGGTCAAGTCGCTGTGGACCGGCATCTGGCTGGTCTACCTCGGCGCGCCCGTCTCCGACCTGCTGCACGGCGGCCACAGTACGGGCGTCAGGATCCTCGGCTGGCTCGGCCTGGCCGCGTTCGTGACCTGGTACATGGTGCTGGTCTTCCGCACCGGCCGCGGCGAGCGCAACGGCCTGGTCCTCGGCTCGCTCGGGGTCCTCGCCGCCCAGTCCGTGCTCCTCGCCCTCACGCTGGGCCGCGAGTGGCTGGTGCTGTTCGTGTACGTCTCGATCGCGTCCGGCGCGGCCCTGCCGCTGCGCATGGCCCGCTGGACGATCCCGGGCGCCTGCGCGCTGCTGACCGCCGTGGCGTTCGCCGTGCCGGGCGGACACTCCTACCTGGCCGGACTGCTCATCCCGGCCCTGCTCGGCGGCTTCGCGATGACGGGCGTACGCGAACTCGTCCGCACGACCATCGCCCTGCGCGAGGCCCGCGCCACCGTCGCCCAGCTGGCCGCCAACGAGGAGCGCCTGCGCCTGGCCCGGGACCTGCACGATCTGCTCGGCCACTCCCTGTCCCTGATCACGCTGAAGAGCGAGTTGGCCGGCCGGATGCTGCCTGGGCAGCCCGACAAGGCGGCTCAGCAGGTCGCCGACATCGAGCAGGTCAGCCGCCAGGCCCTCGTCGACGTGCGCGAGGCCGTCACCGGCTACCGCCGCCCCCGCCTGAACGCCGAGCTGGCCGGTGCCCGGTCCGCCCTGACCGCGGCCGGCGTCACCGCCGAACTGCCCGCCGAAGGCGCCCTCGACGGAGTGCCCGAGGAGAGCGGGTCCGCCCTCGCCTGGGCGCTGCGCGAGGCGGTCACCAACGTCGTCCGGCACAGCGGCGCCCGCCGCTGCACGGTCGAGCTGCTGCACCGCCAGACCCTCGACGGCCCGGTGCTGGAACTCACCGTCGAGGACGACGGCTCGGGCGGCCCGGGCACCGGCCACGGAAACGGTCTCGCGGGCCTCACCGAACGCCTCACCAAGGCGGGCGGCACCCTGGAGGCGGGCCCGCTCAGGCCCGGCTTCCGCCTGGTCGCCCGGGTGCCGACGGCCGGACCGGCGGACGTAGGATCCCCGGCATGAGCCGCACGATCAAGGTCCTGCTCGCCGAGGACCAGTCGATGGTCCGCGAGGCCCTGGCCGCTCTGCTCGGCCTGGAGGAGGACATCGA
This sequence comes from Streptomyces qaidamensis, assembly GCF_001611795.1. Classification (NCBI taxonomy): domain Bacteria; kingdom Bacillati; phylum Actinomycetota; class Actinomycetes; order Kitasatosporales; family Streptomycetaceae; genus Streptomyces; species Streptomyces qaidamensis. The sequence continues at coordinate 5,902,663 of NZ_CP015098.1, forward strand.
GGTCGTCGCCCAGGTGGCCCGCGGCGACGAGGTCCTGGAGGCGGCCCGGGCACACGCCGTGGACGTGGCCCTCCTGGACATCGAGATGCCCGGCGCGACGGGCATAGAGGCCGCGGCCCGCCTGCACACGGAACTCCCGGCCGTGAAGCTGGTCATCCTCACCACCTTCGGCCGTCCCGGCTACCTGCGCAGCGCCATGGAGTCGGGAGCCGACGCCTTCCTGGTCAAGGACGCCCCGGCTGCCCAGCTCGCCGAGGCGGTCCGCAAGGTCCTCACCGGCGAACGCGTCATCGACCCGACCCTGGCGGCAGCGGCCCTGGCAGACGGCGCCAACCCGCTGACGGACCGCGAGCGAGAAGTCCTCCGGGCCGCCGCCGAGGGCTCCACCAACGCCGAACTGGCAGCGTCCCTGCACCTCTCCCAGGGCACGGTCCGCAACTACCTCAGCACAGCCATCCAGAAGCTGGCGGTGCGAAACCGCGCGGAGGCGGTCCGGGTGGCACGTGAGAAGGGCTGGCTGTAGAGCTCTCAGGGGCCGGGGAACTGCACGGCGAAGGGCGTCAGTTGAGCATCGCCCTGGCCGCGAAAGCCTCCCCCCGCACCCGCTCGGCCGCGACCTCATCCACGGCCTCCACCACCTCCGCATAGGCCTCCAACTCCAAGGCCCCGCCCAAGAACTCCCCCCTACGCACCAGCAACTGCGCCCGCTCGTACCGCAACCGAGCCGGATGCGACGGCAGCAGCAACGACAACTCGACCGCCCACAACGCCACATCCGACCGCTCGGGACGGGCCGCCGCCCACGCCCGCACGTTGTTCAGGATCCGCAGCACCACATCCAGCGGATCGGCCGGCCGCAGCATCGACGGATCGACCCCCGTCCCCGTGGCCCCGACCACCAGCAGCTCGGCGTCCGCTCCCGACAGCACCCGACCACCGTCGAACGGATCCGCCAGCACCTGCCCCTCGTCGGGCCCGAACCCGACCACGAAATGCCCCGGCAGGGCCACCCCGTACACCGGCGCCCCGGCCCGCCGGGCCACCTCCATCCACACCACGGACAGCAGGATCGGCAGCCCCCTGCGCCGCACCAGCACCTCGTGCAGCAGCGAGGACTCCAGGCGCTGGTAGTCGCCGGGGGTGCCGTGGAACCCCATCCGCTCACCGAGCAGCTCGCGCAGGGCCACCGCCCACGCCCGCGACCCCCCGGGCCGGAACGGCAGCAGCCCGGCCAGCCGGTCCAGCTCGACCTGCGCGGCGTCCAGGCCCGCCTCGTCCAGCTCCCGGTCCGCCTCCGCGCCGACCAGCAGGCACAGCGTCGACAGGTCGGGCCGCTCGGACCGGGCCTCTTCGGCGAACCGCCGCCGCAGCTCGGCGGACCGTTCGGGGGACGGGGGGTACGGGGGACGCATAACTGGCTCGTGCCCTCTCACGACGATCGGTTACCTGCCGGTGCCGGTGCCGGTGCCGGTGCCGGTGCCGTGGGCGTCCGGCGCCCGGTAGTGGTGATAGGCGTGGTGTGCGGCGAAGCCCATCCCGGTGTACAGCGCCCGCGCTCCCGCGTTGTCCGCCTCGACCTGGAGCCACGCGGCCGACGCCCCCTCGTCGAGCGCCTGCCGGGCGAGCGCGGCCATCACGGCCGTACCGAGCCCCTGCCGTCGCAGCGCCGGATCGACCTCGACGGCGGCGAACCCGGCCCACCGCCCGTCGACGACACACCGCCCGATGGCGGCCGGAGGCGCCCCCTCGGCCGCCCCGGGAACGGTCGCGAACCACACCGACGGCCCGCCCCGGAGCACCCGCAGCGCCACCTCGCTCACGCCCTTGCGCTGATATCGGGCCAGCCACCCCTCGCCCGCCTCCCGGGACAGCGCGACCCCCGCCGGGTCACCCCGGTCGGCGATCGGCGCCAGCGGCCCGGTCCACAGCTCGGCGGTCACCTCCCGCACCCAGCCCCGCTGCTCCAGCTCGGCGCAGAGCAGCTCCTGCGTACCCTTGGCGCCGGTCGCGGTCTGGACGTAGGCGGGCAGCCCGCGCTCGCCGTACCACCGCCGCACGGCCTCCAGGGCCTCGTCCAGGGGCAGGCCCGGCGCGCCCAGCGGCAGCACCGAGTTGGCCCGCCGGGTGAACCCGGACGCGGCCCGCAGCTCCCACGCGCCGAGCCGCTCGCTCTCCACGGGCAGCCAGGCCCGCGCGGCGACCCGGGCCAGCTCCTCGTAGGAGGCGGCCGGACCGCGGCGACGCGCCGGTGCGGAAGGCACGGCCTTGGCCGCGACCAGCGCGGATTCCGCGATACGGACGCTCTCGCCACTCCTGCGTGTGATCAGCAGCACACCGTTGTCCCATGATGTGAGAACACCGACCGTATCGGTGAACTTCTCACCCGGGAGGCCATGTTCGATCATGCTCCGGACGGAGACCCGTTTGCCCACGTCAGCAGCGGTGATGCGGACCTCAAGGCGCCCGGCGGCAGAGATTTCCACAGGTCAGTTCACCCCTCCTGTTCGGATCATGCCCAGGAACGGAGATACTAGGGGCGGGCATCGACGACGCCGCGCTCCCGCGCGCCAGGCGGCGGAGCCTGAGGAGGCCCGCCAGCGCCCTATCGAGGAGGAACGACAGCGTGACCTACGTCATCGCGCAGCCTTGTGTCGACGTCAAGGACAAGGCGTGCATCGAGGAGTGCCCGGTCGACTGCATCTACGAGGGCCAGCGGTCCTTGTACATCCACCCGGACGAATGCGTCGACTGTGGTGCCTGTGAGCCGGTCTGCCCGGTCGAGGCGATCTTCTACGAGGACGACACTCCCGAGGAGTGGAAGGACTACTACAAGGCGAACGTCGAGTTCTTCGACGAGCTCGGTTCGCCCGGCGGAGCCAGCAAGCTGGGGCTGATCGAGCGCGACCACCCCTTCGTCGCCGCGCTGCCGCCGCAGAACCAGTAAAAGCGGCCCGCACTGCGTGCCGCCTCGGTCCCGTACGGCCCGATCACCCCGTTGATCGCCGTACGGGGCCGAGGCGTTTGCCGTAACCGGCTCGTACGTACGAGAAAGTGAGCCAGAACCCGTGTCCGCAGTCTCCGACCGCCTCCCCACCTTCCCCTGGGACAAGCTGACCCCGTACAAGGCCACGGCCGCCGCCCATCCGGACGGCATCGTCGACCTGTCCGTCGGCACCCCGGTCGACCCGGTACCCGAGCTGATCCAGAAAGCCCTGGTGGCCGCGGCCGACTCGCCGGGTTATCCGACCGTGTGGGGCACGCCCGAACTGCGCGACGCGATCACCGGCTGGGCCGAGCGCCGCCTCGGCGCCCGGGAGGTCACCCACCACCACGTGCTGCCGATCGTCGGCTCCAAGGAACTCGTCGCCTGGCTCCCGACCCAGCTGGGCCTCGGCCCCGGCGACCGGGTGGCCTACCCGCGCCTGGCCTACCCGACGTACGAGGTCGGCGCGCGGCTGGCCCGCGCCGCGTACGAGGCCTACGACGACCCGACGGAGCTGGACCCCGAGGGCCTGAAGCTGCTCTGGCTGAACTCCCCGTCGAACCCCACGGGCAAGGTGCTGTCCAAGGAGGAGCTGACCCGGATCGTCGCCTGGGCCCGCGCGCACGGCATCCTGCTCTTCTCCGACGAGTGCTACCTGGAGCTGGGCTGGGAGGCCGACCCGGTCTCCGTGCTGCACCCGGACGTCAACGGCGGTTCGTACGACGGCATCGTCGCCGTCCACTCCCTTTCCAAGCGCTCGAACCTCGCCGGCTACCGCGCGGCCTTCCTGGCCGGTGACCCGGCGGTCCTCGGCCCGCTGCTGGAGATCCGCAAGCACGGCGGCATGATGACGTCGGCCCCGACGCAGGCGGCGGTGATCGCGGCCCTCGGCGACGACGACCACGTCCGCGTCCAGCGCGAGCGCTACGTGTCCCGCCGTGAGCTGCTGCGCGAGGCCCTGGTCACCCACGGCTTCCGCATCGAGCACAGCGAGGCCAGCCTCTACCTGTGGGCCACCAGGGGCGAATCCTGCTGGGACACGGTCGACCACCTCGCCAACCGCGGCATCCTCGTGGCCCCCGGAGACTTCTACGGCCCGGCGGGCGCGCAGTTCGTGCGCGTGGCGCTGACGGCCACGGACGAGAGGGTGGCGGCGGCCGTACAGCGGCTGTGACCGCGGCCGAGCACACCGAAGGGGCCCGGGGAAGCTCCCCGGGCCCCTTCGACGTCACAACGCCGCTGCGTCAGCCGACCGGCAGGCTCTTCACCGGCAGGGAGTCCGCGGACGGCACGCCACCCTTGGTCAGGGAGTCCGTGGGCAGGCCGCCCTTGGCCGAACCGGCCGTGTCACCGACCAGCTGTCCGGCGGAGCCCGCCGCGTCGCCGGCCGCCTTCTGCGCCACGGGCGTGGTCTTCTTGACCGTCTGGCCACCGGTCTTGCCTGCGGCCGGCACCGCCTTCTTGACGGTCTTGCCGCCGGTGTCACCCGCGGACTCGGTGACGTTCTGAGCCGCGCCGTCGACGGTGTTGCCGACGTTGGCCCCGTCCAGGGCGGTCACGCCACCGAGGTTCGGGGTGGCGGGCAGCTCGGGGGCCGCGCTGGCGGAGCCGGCCGCACCGACCCCGGCAGCCGCTCCCGCAGCGACGATCAGCGCGGCACGGGCGATCCGGCGGGTCAGGGGGAGGGACATGGTGCTCCTTCGACGGGAGAGAACAATGAGCTTCGTGAAGTGTCCGACCGGGTCCGGCAGTTGATCGACTGGCTGTGGATCACCCCGGCTCGGACGCAGTGACTACCGCTCGAAGCCCCCGAAGGTTGCGGCGGCGCAACGTAAAGAGTTGGTAATGCGTCGCATTATCGGCTGCGGATAAAAGCGGTCAAAGAGGCCTGGGTGCGAACCTCCGCCGAATCCTTCCAGCCCTGTGTTCCCAAGGGTTCTCACGGTGGCCCGGGCGAGGGTGCGAAAACCTGCGCACACCCTCGCCGCAGGGCCGTGCGGGTAACCCCACAGGGTGAGTCCCCGCACCCCTGCGCGATCTAGCGCATCGTGACGATACGGACCGCGTCCGCGTCCGCGTTCCGTTCCGCGCCCGCGGTGCCCTTCGCCGAGGGTTCCCGCCACTGGCTGGCGGTGTTCCCGGCGACCCACTCCCGCCCCGCGTAGGTGACACGGGCGATGTGCAGCTCGGAGGCGTTGGCCACGGCCCAGTGCGCCAGCTGCCAGCCGCGCTGGTCCAGGCTCCGCCCGCCGGCGGAGGGTGTGTCGGCGCTCACCGGGAGCGTGACGGTGCGCCCGCCGGAGCCGTCCGACGCGCTCGGGGAGGGCGTCGGCGTGGCCGCCGAGGAGCCGTCCACCGCGGCACCGGCCGGCTCCAGCACATCCCGCCCGAAGTCCCGCACGAGCGCGGCACGCACCCCGCCCGGGCCCGAGGCCCGGGTCGCGGCCGGGCGGCCCTCGCAGGTCAGTGTGGCCGCGGACTGCCCGGTGAGGGCCGCGGCGAGCAGCGCGGCGTCCGGCTCGTGCTTGGCGTAGGCCTGCGGGAAGCCGCTGCGCTGCACACGCTGTGCGGCGACGGTGAGCGGCAGCCGGGTGTAGCCGGGCACCTTGACCAGATGGTCGTAGAACTCACCGGCCGAATACGCCGGGTCCATGATCTCCTTCGGTGTGCCCCAGCCCTGCGACGGCCGCTGCTGGAACAGACCGAGGGAGTCCCGGTCGCCGTAGCTGATGTTGCGCAGGGCGGACTCCTGGAGCGCGGTCGCCAGCGCGATGGTCACGGCCCGCTCGGGCAGACCGCGCGCGGTACCCACGGCGGTGATGGTGGCCGCGTTGACCCCCTGCTCGGGCGTGAACTCGTACGACGCCCCGTCGCCCTTGCCGGAGACCACCTTGCAGCCCGGTCCGCCCGATCCCCCCGTGACGTACTGCACGACGAGGTACCCGGCGACCGCGAGCAGGGCCACGAAGGCGGCTCCGCATCGGAAAAGGCGGCCACGGCGCTTGGGAGAGGACTGCTCTGACACGCGGTACAAGGTACTGGAGAGTACGGAGTGGCATGTGCCGGGTGTGGACAGTGAGGCCGGGGACTGGCGCGTTAGGGTCGACGGCATGGCCGACACCTCGCTTGACCTCACGCTGGACGCCGCGGAGCTCACCGCCCGGCTCGTCGACTTCCGTTCCGAGAGCGGCACCGAGAAGCCCCTCGCCGACGCGATCGAGACCGCGCTGCGCGCCCTGCCCCACCTGACGGTCGACCGGTACGGCAACAACGTCGTCGCCCGCACGAACCTCGGGCGCTCGGAGCGGGTGATCCTGGCCGGCCACATCGACACCGTCCCGATCGCGGACAACGTCCCCTCCCGGCTCGACGAGGACGGCGTCCTGTGGGGCTGCGGCACCTGCGACATGAAGTCGGGCGTCGCCGTGCAGCTGCGCATCGCGGCCACGGTCCCGGCCCCCAACCGCGACCTGACCTTCGTCTTCTACGACAACGAGGAGGTCGCCGCGGAGCTGAACGGCCTCAAGCGCGTCTCCGAGACGCACGCCGACTGGCTGGAGGGCGATTTCGCGGTGCTCCTGGAGCCCTCGGACGGCCAGGTCGAGGGCGGCTGCCAGGGCACGCTGCGGGTGCTGCTGAAGACCACGGGCGAGCGGGCCCACTCGGCGCGCGGCTGGATGGGCTCCAACGCCATCCACGCCGCGGCCCCGATCCTCGCCCGCCTGGCCTCCTACGAACCCCGCCGACCGGTCATCGACGGCCTGGAGTACCGCGAGGGCCTGAACGCGGTCGGCATCGGCGGGGGAGTGGCCGGCAACGTCATCCCCGACGAGTGCGTCGTCACCGTCAACTTCCGTTACGCGCCCGACCGCACGCCCGAGGAGGCCGTCGCTCACGTCCGGGAGGTCTTCGCGGACTGCGGGGTCGCCGAATTCGAGGTCGTCGACCACAGTGGCGCGGCGATGCCCGGTCTGTCCCACCCGGCGGCGAAGGCGTTCATCGAGGCGGTCGGCGGCACCCCGATGCCGAAGTACGGCTGGACGGACGTCTCCCGCTTCTCGGCGCTCGGCGTCCCGGCGGTCAACTACGGCCCCGGCAACCCCCACTTGGCGCACAAGCGGGACGAACGCGTGGAGATCGCCAAGATCCTCGCGGGCGAGGAGCGCCTGAGGAACTGGCTGACCGCCTGACCCGCCGGGACGCCCTCGTGTTTACGGCGCTTCATCGCGGACATGCTCACGTCCCTCGTTCGTAACCCGCGTAGATCTACGCTGAGGTGGAAAGACAGGCACGACGGAGGGAGCGCACATGGCGACCGGCAACCCCGAGGGGAAGAAGCAGCCGCCGGAGGAAAAGCGCCTGGGCCCGGTCCTCCAGCGGCGGGACCAGGTGCAGGCCAGCACCACCGACCAGCGGCTGCTGGACGAGCGAGCCCCCTCCGACTGGGTGCACACCGACCCCTGGCGGGTGCTGCGCATCCAGTCGGAGTTCATCGAGGGCTTCGGCACGCTCGCCGAACTCCCGCCCGCCATCAGCGTGTTCGGATCGGCCCGGACACCGGCGGACTCACCCGAGTACGAGGCGGGTGTCCGGCTCGGCCAGGGCCTGGTCGACGCGGGCTTCGCCGTCATCACGGGCGGCGGCCCGGGTGCGATGGAGGCGGCCAACAAGGGCGCCCTGGAGGCCAAGGGCATCTCGGTCGGCCTCGGTATCGAGCTGCCGTTCGAGCAGGGACTGAACCCGTACGTCGACATCGGCCTGAACTTCCGCTACTTCTTCGTCCGGAAGATGATGTTCGTGAAGTACGCCCAGGGCTTCGTCGTCCTGCCCGGCGGCCTCGGCACCCTCGACGAACTCTTCGAGGCCCTCACGCTCGTCCAGACCCAGAAGGTCACGCGCTTCCCGATCGTCCTCTTCGGCAGCGACTACTGGGGCGGCCTGGTCGACTGGCTCCGCGGCACGGTGATCGCCCAGGGCAAGGCGGCGGAGAAGGACCTGCTGCTGTTCCACGTGACGGACGACGTGGACGAGGCGGTGGCGCTGGTGTCGAAGGAGGCGGGCAGGTAGGGATCTCTTCGAGCCCGGCCTCCTGCCGGCCCGCTTCGGGCGGGCGGGCCGGGGTTCTTGTCCGGGTGATGCGGGCGGGCGGGCCGGGCCTCTTGTCCGGGTGATTCGGGTGGCGGGTGGGCATAGGCCGGGGGACCAGGGGGCGGAGCCCCCTGGTACCCGGGTTAGGCCAACCCCCGCCGGGCGACGGCAGGACCCCGATGCCCCGCGATCGCCGAGACCATCTCCAGCACCTGCCGCGTCTCGGCGACCTCGTGCACCCGGTACACCTGCGCCCCCAGCCACGCGGACACCGCCGTCGTCGCCAGCGTCCCCACGACCCGTTCCTTCACGGGCCGGTCCAGCGTCTCGCCCACGAAGTCCTTGTTGGACAGCGACACCAGCACCGGCCACCCCGTGGCGACCATCTCGTCCAGCCGCCGCGTCGCCTCCAGGCTGTGCCGGGTGTTCTTCCCGAAGTCATGGCCGGGATCGATCATGATCGACTCCCGCGGCACCCCCAGCGCGAGCGCCCGCTCGGCCAGCCCGACCGTGACGTCCAGGATGTCCGCCATGACGTCGTCGTACTCGGTCCGGTGCGGCCGGGTCCGCGGCTCCGCCCCGCCCGCGTGCGTGCACACCAGTCCCACCCGGTGCCGCGCGGCCACCTCCGCCAGCCCCGGATCGACCCCGCCCCACGCGTCGTTCAGCAGATCGGCCCCGGCCTCGCACACGGCCTCGCCGACCTCGGCCCGCCACGTGTCCACGCTGATGACCACGTCCGGGAACCGCCGCCGTACCTCCGCCACGAACCCGACCGTCCGGCGGGCCTCCTCCTCGGCCGTGACCTCCTCGCCCGGCCCGGCCTTGACCCCGCCGATGTCGATGATCGCGGCGCCTTCGGCCACGGCCTGTTCCACGCGCACGAGGGCCGGCTCGTCGCGGAAGGTGGCGCCCCGGTCGTAGAAGGAGTCCGGGGTGCGGTTCACGATCGCCATGATCACCGGCTCGCGCGTCCCGAATTCCCGCCTGCCCAGCCTGAGCATCCCCTGTGACCTTTCCTGGTACGTCCCGTCTTCCGCCGCCTGCGACCCTAACGGTCACACGCTCATGGCACGATCGGAGCCTGACAACATCCGACTCGGAGGACTTCCGACGAGTCCGATCCATCCGACCGTGGGGGCCCCGCGATGGTTATGTTCCTGTTCCTGGTCGTCGCGCTCGCCGTCGTGGTCGCCGCGGTGACGCTGGCCGTGGTGGGCGGCGGCGAGAACGGCCCGCTGCCCGAGGCCGCCCCCGAGCGGCTGCGGGACCCGCTGCCCCCGGACCGCCCGGTCGACCGCGCGGACGTGGAGGACCTGCGCTTCCCGCTCGCCGCCCGCGGCTACCGCATGGCGGACGTGGACGACGCCCTCAGCCGCCTGGGCGCCGAACTCGCCGAGCGCGACGCCCGCATCGCCGATCTGGAGTCGGCCCTCGCCGGAGCCCGGTCCGGCGCCGGCCACGGACCGGTGCACGCGTCCGGGGAGAACCACGTGTCCATGGACAAGCCCGCCCCCGGTAAGGAGGACCGGCCGTGAGCGACGGCGCCGCCCTGGCCGGTCCGGACGGCGCGCTGCGCTGCCCCTGGGCCCTGTCCGCCCCCGAGTACGTGGCGTACCACGACGAGGAGTGGGGCCGCCCGGTCCACGGCGACGACGCGCTCTTCGAGCGCCTCAGCCTGGAGGCCTTCCAGTCCGGCCTGTCCTGGATCACGATCCTGCGCCGCCGCCCCGGTTTCCGCGCCGCCTTCGCCGACTTCAAGATCGCCTCGGTCGCCGCCTTCACCGACGACGACCGCGAGCGGCTCCTGGCCGACGCCGGCATCATCCGCAACCGCGCGAAGATCGACGCGACCCTCGCCAACGCGCGGGCGCTGACGGAGTGGTCCCCGGGCGAACTGGACGCGCTGATCTGGTCCCACGCCCCCGACCCGGTCGGCCGCCCGGCCCCGAAGACCCTCTCCGACGTCCCGCCCGTCACCCCCGAGTCGACGGCCCTGTCCAAGGCCCTGAAGAAGCGGGGCCTGCGCTTCGTGGGCCCGACGACGGCGTACGCGCTGATGCAGGCGTGCGGCCTGGTGGACGATCACCTGGAGACCTGCGTCGCCAGAAAGGGCGCGTAGGGGGCGCGGGACAGGCGCTGGCTGTAGTGCAGCTAGCGCCCCAGGTACTTCGGCTTCTCCTTGTTGACGAAGGCCTGCACCGCGATCGCGTGATCCTCGGAGGAGCCGGCCCGGGTCTGGAGCTCGTCCTCCTTCTCCAGGGCCTCCTCCAAGGAGTGCGTCAGCCCGAACGCCACCGACTCCTTCAGCGCCGCGTACGCCACCGTCGGGCCCTCGGCCAGCGCCCGCGCCACCTTCTCGGCCTCGGCCCGCAGGTCACCGGCCGGCACCAGCCGGTTGGCGATGCCCAGCTCGTACGCCTCCTGCGCGCTGATGCTGCGCGGGAAGAGCAGCAGGTCAGCGGCCCGGCCCGGGCCGATCACCCGCGGCAGCGTCCAGGAGATCCCTGAGTCGGCGGTCAGCGCCACCCCGGCGAACGAGGTGTTGAACGCCGCCGAGTCCGCGACGATCCGGTAGTCCGCGGCGAGCGCGAAGCCGAAGCCCGCCCCGGCCGCCACCCCGTTCACCGCGGCGACGACCGGCTTGGCCGCCCCCGCCAGCGCCCGCACGATCGGGTTGTAGTGCTCCCGGACCGTGTTCATGGTCTGGCCCGAGCCGGTCTCCCGGTCCTGGACCAGCAGCCCGATGTGCTCCTTGAGGTCCTGTCCGACGCAGAACGCCCGGTCACCGGCGGCCGTCAGCAGCACCGCCCGTACGGCGCCGTCGCCCGCCGCGGCCTCGACCGCCTCCCGCAGGGCGACCTTGGTCGCCACGTTCAGCGCGTTCATCGCCTCCGGGCGGTTCAGCGTGATCGTCGCGAGTCCGTCGCTCACCTCGTAGAGCACGGTGTCGGTCATGCGTATCCCCTCCGAGTCGCGGATCGGGACGTACCGGCCGGTACGTCCCGGGTCTGCAGGACAGCATGACGGAGATCGCGGACGCGGAACCGGACCGGACGTGTGACCTGCGTCAAAGAATTCTCGTCCGGATCGGTTCGGTGGATGTGTGCGCGGCGGCGGAGTATCGCAGTTTCATCGCCGAATTGAGTGGTTTTGCTCGCGTGCGTTGCCCAAGCGATGCCTACTGATGTTGGTCATCGGGTCCTGAGATGCGGGATAATGGCTTGGAAGCAATGTGTTCGATGCCGGTGTCGCGTGTCCTGCCACAAGGAACCACACGTGTGCCCTTCTCAGGGGCCGTCGGCTTTGACGATGAGCTGGGTTTCAGGAAGGGGAACGAGCATGGCGGCCATGAAGCCGCGAACGGGTGATGGCCCGCTCGAGGTGACCAAGGAGGGGCGGGGCATCGTCATGCGCGTTCCGCTCGAAGGCGGCGGTCGGCTCGTCGTCGAGCTGACCCCGGACGAGGCCGACGCGCTGGGCGACGCCCTCAAGAAGGTCGTCGGCTGAGGCGCAAGCGACCATACCCTTTCAGTTGCCCCGGCATCATCCGTGATGCCGGGGCGGCTGTTTTCTCACCGATGACACTCGCCTGCCCCGGCTCCGGCTCGGCTAACGTGCCGTCCGGTCAGCGTTTCACCGCGCACAGCAGCCCGTCGCCCACCGGCAGCAGTGACGGCACCAGCTCCTGGCTCTCGCGCACCGCACGCAGCAGCTCGCGCAGCCGCAGCACCTCCGTGGGCTGCGGACCGGAGTCCACCGTCCGGCCGTTCGCGAAGGCGCCCTCGAAAACGACCAGCCCACCGGTGCGCAGCAGACGCAACGATTCAGCGAGGTAGTCCATGACCTCCAGGCGATCACCGTCGCAGAAGACCAGGTCGTAACCGGCGTCCGCGAGGCGGGGCAGCACGTCCAGGGCGCGGCCCGGGATGAAGCGGGCCCGGTTGCTGGCGAAGCCGCAGGCACGGAAGGCCTGGCGGGCGAACTGCTGGTGCTCCGGCTCGGGGTCCACGGTCGTCAGAACACCGTCGGGCCGCATACCGTGCAGGAGGTGGATCCCGGAGACACCGCAGCCGGTCCCGATCTCCGCGACGGCCTTCGCGTCGACGGACGCGGCCAGCAACCGCAGCGCGGCGCCCGTGCCGGGCGTCACCGAGCGCAGCCCTGCCTCACGGGCCCGGTCCCGGGCCCAGTGCAGCGCTTCGTCCTCGGCGACATAGGCGTCGGCGAACGCCCAGCTCGTCTGCCGGTTGCCGGTAATGACCCTCTCCTGTCCCCGTGAATGCCTGGGCGTGACTGTATCCGTTGGGCACGGGAACCCGCAGATGGGACCGGTCGTTTAAAGGGATGAGCAAGTGGCGCGGGTCGGGACGGGGGGCGGGCGGTGGGTCGGGTCGGCGAGCAAGTGCCAACGCAGCAGTACGAGGGGTATCCACCCACATCAAATTCTCGTAAAACCGCTTATCCGGTCCTAACGGGCGAGGTGGCTATGGTAGGGGCTCCACTGGACACCACCAGAGCTGACAGGGGAGGTGCGGCTGCGCCTGTGGATCGCGCAGGAGTGCTCCGGCGCTTCCTCGGATCGGCGGGCAGGCCGACATCTGTGAACGACACCGCTGCTGACCACAGTCACGCCGCTGACTTCGCCCAGACCGCGACCTTCACCACCGACGCGGACGGGCAGGCGTGGACTCCGCCCACGTGGGAGGAGATCGTCAGCACGCACAGCGGCCGGGTCTACCGGCTCGCCTACCGTCTGACCGGCAACCAGCACGACGCGGAGGACCTCACGCAGGAGGTCTTCGTCCGCGTCTTCCGCTCCCTGTCGACGTACACGCCGGGCACCTTCGAGGGCTGGCTGCACCGCATCACCACGAACCTCTTCCTGGACATGGTCCGCCGCAAGCAGCGCATCCGCTTCGACTCGCTCGGCGAGGACGCGGCCGAGCGGCTGCCCAGCAAGGAGCCCACGCCGCAGCAGGTCTTCAACGACGCGCACTTCGACGCGGACGTCCAGCAGGCTCTCGACACCCTCGCCCCGGAGTTCCGTGCCGCGGTCGTCCTGTGCGACATCGAAGGTCTGTCGTACGAGGAGATCGCAGCGACCCTCGGCGTCAAGCTCGGCACGGTCCGCTCGCGGATCCACCGTGGCCGCTCCCAGCTGCGCAAGGCCCTTGCGCACCGCTCGCCGGAGGCGCGTGCCGAGCGCCGCTCCTTCGTGCCCCGTGTACCCGCCCTGGGAGGAGGGGGCGCGAGCGCGTGAGCGGATCTCGGCCGAAAGCCTCCGAGGGTCACCTCGCAGAGCAGCATCTGGGGGACCGACTCTCCGCCCTGGTGGACGGAGAGCTCGGTCATGACGCGCGCGAGCGCGTACTGGCGCACGTGGCCACCTGCCCGAAGTGCAAGGCGGAGGTGGACGCCCAGCGCCGGCTGAAGAACGTCTTCGCGGAGGCGGCCCCGCCGCCCCCCTCCGAGAGCTTCCTGGCCCGCCTGCAGGGACTACCCGCGGGCGGCGGCCCGGACGGTGATCTCACACCGCCGGGCGGGGGAGGGCTGCCCGGAGGACTGTCCGGACGGTTCGGATCGTCCGGGGCGTTCGGAGTGAAGCGCGGCGAGCGGTTCGAGTTCGGCTATGCCCCGGCCCGGCCGCACCTTCCCGGGCTGCCCGCCTCACCGGGAAGCCCGAGCCTGCCCCCCGGCACTGGCGCTCTGCCCTCCGGCACCGGCGCTCTGCCCTCGGGCCACCGGGGTCTGCCCTCGGGGAGGGGCTTCCGCATCCACGAGGTCGGCCGGCACGACGCCGACCGGTCCTCGTCGCGGCTGCGGTTCGCGTTCGTCGCCGCCGGTGCCGTCTCCCTGGCCGCGATCGCGCTGGGCGGCGTCACCACCGTCACCCCGGCCGACACGGAGGCCCGCGGCGGCCAGGGCTCGGGGAGCAATGTGACCCCGGCGCGCACCCAGGGCACCGGCCCCGCGGCCCCGCCGGAGTCCCAGCGGCGCCGTACGGCGCCGCTGCTCGGGCAGGTGCACGGCCAGAACATGCTCGGTCACGGCCCCGTCGCCCCGACCGAGGTGTCCGCGCCGCTGCTGCCCGGGGTTCCGCCCGCCGCCCGGCACCACGCGCTGCACGCGCTGACCGCCCCGGTGGTGGCCGGTGCGGCCGTCATGTCCCCGCTGATACGTCCGCTCGAAGCGGCCACTCCGGCCGCCCTGACCTCGTGGTCCGCGGTCCCCGAGATCACGGCCCCCCTGTTCGCCGGGCCCGTTGCGGACCCGGCCCCGTCCCCCTCTTCCTCCGCCTCCTCACGTACGGCTCGCTGACCGGGCTCTGCGCACCGGCCCGCGAACCTGATTGAATCCGGGGGTTGTCGCCCGCGGCCGAGGTGTGGCCGGGCGCCGATTCGACGAACCGCGGCCACGGCGACGAGCCGTGCCGCGGCTGTGGGGAGAGCATGAACGAGGGGAAGCCCACGAAAGCGAAGTGGTGGAGCCGTCCACGGCCGCAGGACCTTGCGGAAGAGCCGGAGGGTACGGCCGGGTCCGTCGAGGCGGACCCGGGCGCGCACGGGCCGGTGACGGCCGCGGCGGAGCCGACCGGCACCGACGGGGACTTCGAGCGGGCGCGGCCGGCGGCTCGGCCCGCCGAGGACGGTGACTACGAGTTGAGGCGCCCCGAGGCCGTTCCGGCCGGGGAGCCGGCCGGGGGCCTGGAGAAGCCTGTCGCATCGGCACCCGGGGCGGGGGAGACCGCTCCCGGCCGGGCCGCCGCCGGAGCCGCTGCCGCGGTCCCCGCCGCCCGGGAGCCGGGCGCCGGGGACGCCTCCGTCTCCTCCGTCCCGTCCGCCGGGCCGGCCGAGGGCGCTCCCAGGCCGCTGCACGACCCCGACCCCTACAGCACCCCGCCCTACGGCGAACCCGGCCCCTGGGCGCCCGCGCCGCCCGTGCAGCACCCGGCGACGACACCCGCGCGGGGCGTCGCGCCACCGGGGCAGCAGCCCACCGTGCCGGGCACCTCCGCCATGCCGTCGGGGCACGGCACCACCCCGCCTGCCCCGCCCTCCGGCGTTCCCGCGTCGGCCGAGATGCCGACGCCCTCCGGCGTTCCCGCGCCCGCGTCGGCCGAGATGCCGACGCCCTCCGGTGTTCCCGCGCCCGCGTCGGCCGAGATGCCGACGCCCTCCGGCGATCACCGGTCTGCGTCTCACGGGCCGACCGAGACGCAGACGGCCTCCGGCGTTCCCGCGCCCGCCGCGCACATGCCCGCCCCTCCGGCCTCGGCCGGGATGCCGGCCCCCGGCGCCCCGGTGCCCCCACCGGCCGTGCCGGTGCACGCCGATGCGCCGGCTCCCGCCCCCGGCCCCTGGCAGCGCTACGACCCCTGGGCCGCTCCCGCGGGCGCCGGGGGTCACGGCCCTCTCCAGCAGAACGGCGCCGCCGTGCTGAGCACGGAGCAGCGGCGCAAGCGGGGCAAGAAGTCCCTGGTGCTCGGTGCCGTTCTGCTCGCGCTGGTGTCCGGGGGCATCGGCGGCGTCGTAGGGACGTATCTGGAGCGGAACGGGGGCGTCGGGACCGTCGAGCTGCCACAGGCCGGGAAGGAGGCCGCCGCGCGGGACGCGGACAGTGTGGCCGGGATCGCCGGGCGGGCCCTGCCCAGTGTGGTCACGCTGCATGTCAGCGGCGCGGGCGAGCAGGGTACGGGCACCGGCTTCGTGCTCGACACCCGTGGGCACATCCTCACCAACAACCACGTCGTGCAGCCCGCCGGATCGGGCGGCGAGATCACCGTGACCTTCAACGGCGGCCAGACGGCCCAGGCCGAGGTCGTCGGCCGGGACAGCGGCTACGACCTCGCCGTCGTCAAGGTGAAGGGCGTCAGCGGACTCACCCCGCTGCCCCTCGGCAACTCGGACAACGTGCAGGTCGGCGACCCGGTCGTGGCCATCGGTGCCCCCTTCGACCTGGCCGGCACGGTCACCTCCGGCATCATCAGCGCCAAGCAGCGGCCCATCACGGCAGGCGGCGAGAAGGGTGACGGCAGCGACGTGTCGTACGTCGACGCGCTGCAGACCGACGCGCCCATCAACCCCGGCAACTCCGGCGGCCCCCTGCTCGACGCCCGGGCCCGGGTCATCGGCATCAACTCGGCCATCCGCTCGGCGGACAGCGGCTCCGCACAGGACAACGGCCGTTCCGGTTCGATAGGCCTCGGCTTCGCCATACCGATCAACCAGGGCAAACGCGTCGCCGAAGAGCTGATCAACACCGGGAAGGCGACCCACCCGGTCATCGGCATCACCCTCGACATGGACTACACGGGCGACGGCGCCCGGGTCGCCACCGAGGGCAGCGAGGGCGGAGCACCGGTCACCGCGGGCGGCCCGGGCGCCGAGGCCGGGATCAAGTCGGGTGACGTCATCACGGAGGTCGACGGCGGGCGGGTGCACTCCGGCGAGGAACTGATCGTCAAGACCCGGGCGCACCGCCCCGGCGACCGCCTGGAGCTGACCGTCGAACGTGGCGGCAAGGAGCGGAGGGTCTCGCTCGTCCTCGGATCGTCCGGTGACTGAGACATGAGATGCAGATCCGGGATCCGCAGAGGTGCCACAACAGGTCCCATCGGGGACGTACCGGGCAAACAATCGGGAAAGCGCTCCCACCTCCCGCACTCGGAGGTCCCGGGACAGTACCGGTCGGACAGGATCGCCGGGTACCGTGGAGCCGGCCCGGACCACGGCAAGACCCGCACCGACCCCGAGGGCCGAGGACCGAGGACATCGCAAGGAGCTTCAGGTGTTCAATGACATAGGACCACTCGAGCTGGTGGCGCTCATCGTCCTCGCCGTGCTCGTCTTCGGTCCGGACAAGCTCCCCAAGGTCATCCAGGACGTGACGCGCACGATCCGGAAGATCCGTGAGTTCTCGGAGAGCGCCAAGAGCGACATCCGGGAGGAACTCGGCCCGGAGTTCAAGGACTTCGAGTTCGAGGACCTCAACCCCAAGACGTTCATCCGCAAGCAGCTGGACAACGAGGACCTGGGGCTCAAGGAGATCCGCAACGGCTTCGACCTGAAGAAGGAGATGGCCGAGGTCACCGACGCCGTCCACAGCCGGGAATCCGACACCTCCTCCGCGTCGTCCGCCGGCGCCGCCGGTTCGTCCGGTGGCCGCATCGACATGACGAAGAAGCCGGAGACGCCCGACCCGGACGACCGGCCGCCCTTCGACGCGGACGCCACCTGAGCGACACACGCAGGGGCGTGCGCCCCCGAGCGCGTGACGCGTTTCATACTCCGGTCGGGCTGTCTACGGCCTGAACCGGGCGCCCGTGCGGCCCACGCGCCGGGCGGTTTCCCTGCTGCTCGCAGCGGTGTGGCTATGCTGCCGAGTTGTTGTGCGGACCGTGACGAGTACGCCCGAAGGGGGGCGGGCCGTTCCGGTCCGACTAGAGCGAGGAGGCGTCCGGGCACATGGAGACGACGAGTCGGGCAGTCGCGCAGACGCCGGCCGCGGAGGGTGGGCAACCGGCCCCCTCCGCCCGGCGTACGGTCGACGGCTACCTGCGTGCGCCCTTCCCGTGGTACGGCCTCGACGAGGCCTTCACGGGACCGCGCTGGCTGATGCAGGTCGGTACGACGGCCGACGGGGCCGTGGAACACGGGTCGATCGGGCACGGAGACGAACCCACGGTGCGCAACGAGTACGCCGCCGGGGGCGATCAGGACGCCAAGGAGAAGTTCGCGGTCGTCGTGACCGTGGCGGCGAACCCCTCCCGGCGCACGGCGGACGGAACGGGGCTGCTGGAGGCCACGTCGGTCTCCTCCGCGGCGTGGCTCGCGGGGGTGGGGCTGCTGTCCTTCACCTGGCCCGGGCAGATGGACCACGCCCTGCGGGACGACTGGCTGGAACAGCAGACGGAAACGGCGTGGGTGCTGGCGGACGACCTGGAGGGGGACGACTGGTCGACGCTGTCGCTTCCCGTGGACGGGGTGCCGACGGCGTTCCACTACCGGGAGTCGGAGTTCGGCTGGGTGCTCGCCGGGTCCACCTCGGCCGGGGTGCATGTCGGGGCGTACGGCAGGGGCATGAGTGCGTATGGGCTCGGCTTCGCCGTGGTGAAGGACATCGCCGCGTACGCGTGACGTGAGGGGCGCCGGTTTTCGGCGCCCCTTCGCCGTGGGCGGTCTCGGGTGCGGGCGGCCGCGGGTCGTCGATGGCCGGTCGCGCAGTTCCCCGCGCCCCTGGGTCAGTTCAGAACTTGTTCCTCGGGGTGATCCCCAGGGACAGGCCCGACAGGCCGCGCTGCCGTCCTCCCAGTTTGCCCGCGATCGCCCGGAGGGCCGAGCCCGCCGGAGAGTCCGGGTCCGTCAGGACGACCGGCTTGCCGTCGTCGCCGCCCTCGCGGAGGCGGACGTCGATGGGGATGCTGCCGAGGACCGGGACGTTCGTGCCGGTCGTGCGGGTCAGGCCGTCGGCGACCGCCTGGCCGCCGCCCGTGCCGAAGACGTCGACCATCTCGTCGCAGTGCGGGCAGGGCAGGCCGGACATGTTCTCGACCACGCCGACGATCTTCTGGTGGGTCTGCACGGCGATGGAGCCCGCGCGCTCGGCGACCTCGGCCGCCGCCTGCTGCGGGGTCGTCACGACCAGGATCTCCGCGTTCGGGACCAGCTGCGCCACGGAGATCGCGATGTCACCGGTGCCGGGCGGCAGGTCCAGGAGCAGGACGTCCAGGTCGCCCCAGTACACGTCCGCCAGGAACTGCTGGAGGGCGCGGTGGAGCATCGGGCCGCGCCAGACGACCGGGGCGTTGCCCGGGGTGAACATGCCGATCGAGATGACCTTCACGCCGTTCGCCGACGGCGGCATGATCATGTTCTCGACCTGGGTGGGGCTGCCGTCGGCGCCCAGCATGCGCGGCACGGAGTGGCCGTAGATGTCGGCGTCGACGACACCGACCTTGAGGCCGTCGGCCGCCATCGCCACGGCCAGGTTGACCGTGACCGAGGACTTGCCGACGCCGCCCTTGCCGGAGGCGACCGCGTAGACGCGGGTCAGGCTGCCGGGCTTGGCGAAGGGGACCTCGCGCTCGGTCTGGCCGCCGCGCAGGGCGTTCGCCAGCTCCTTGCGCTGCTCGTCGCTCATCACGTCGAGCGTGACGTCGACGCGGGTGACGCCCTCGACCGCGGAGACCGCGTCGGTCACGCGCTGCGTGATCGTCTCCCGCATCGGGCAGCCCGAGACCGTGAGGTACACGGTGACCGCGACCGCCCCGTCCGCGCCGATCTCCACCGACTTGACCATCCCGAGTTCGGTGATGGGCTTGTGGATCTCGGGGTCGTTCACCGTCGCCAGTGCCTCGCGCACCGCGTCTTCCATAGCCATAAGGACGATGGTACGGCGCTGTACCGGTGCGTAGGAAAGCGTCTCAGCGGTCGTCTGCGTCACGTCCCCGTGACCGTTCCGCCGGGAATACGACGGGGTCGTGACGGTGGCCGTTCTGCCGCTCCTCCATTTCCTTGATCGTGTCCTGCAGCTCCGAGCGGATCCAGTCGCGGGTGGCGACCTCGCCCAGGCCGATGCGCAGGGCGGCGATCTCGCGCGTCAGGTACTCGGTGTCCGCGATCGACCGCTCGTTCTGCTTGCGGTCCTGCTCCAGGTTGACCCGGTCCCGGTCGTCCTGCCGGTTCTGCGCGAGCAGGATCAGCGGGGCGGCGTAGGAGGCCTGGAGGGACAGCATCAGGGTCAGGAAGATGAACGGGTACTCGTCGAAGCGCAGGTCGCGCGGCGCGAAGACGTTCCACAGCACCCACAGGATGATGGCGACCGTCATCCAGACGATGAACCGCCCGGTGCCCAGGAAGCGCGCGATGCGCTCCGACAGCCGCCCGAACGCCTCCGGGTCGTACTCGGGCAGGAACCGGCGCCGGCGCGGCAGCGGCTGGTCCAGACGGGTGGTGCGCGGCCGGGAGGCGGCCGTGGCGCCCGCCGGCGTGCGCTCGCGCAGGGTCTCGCGCTCAGGAACCATCGGTGGCCACCTCCTCGTCCAAGTGGAACTCCGTCTCCCGCCAGTCCTCCGGGAGCATGTGGTCGAGCACGTCGTCCACGGTCACCGCGCCCAGCAGCGCGCCGGCCTCGTCGACGACCGGTGCCGCGACCATGTCGTACGTGGCGAAGAAACCCGCGATCGCGGGCAGGTCCGCCTCGGGGTCGAGCGGCTGGAGGTCGCTGTCCAGGATCGAGCTGACCAGGGACGGCGGTGGTTCGCGCAGCAGGCGCTGGAAGTGGACCGTGCCCAGGTACTTGCCGGTCGGTGTGTCGTCCGGGGGCCGGCAGACGTACACCTGGGCGGCGAGGGCGGGGGAGAGGTCGCGGTTGCGGACCCGGGCCAGGGCGTCGGCGACGGTGGCGTCCGGGCGCAGCACGATCGGCTCGGTGGTCATCAGACCGCCCGCCGTGCGGTCCTCGTACGACATCAGGCGCCGCATGTCGGCCGCGTCGCCGGGCTGCATCAGGCTCAGCAGCCGCTCCTGGTCGTCCGTCGGCAGCTCGCCCAGCAGGTCGGCGGCGTCGTCCGGGTCCATGGCCTCCAGGACGTCGGCGGCGCGCTCCTCCTTCAGCTTGCCGAGGATCTCGATCTGGTCGTCCTCCGGCAGCTCCTCCAGGACGTCGGCGAGCCGGTCGTCGTCGAGGGCGGCGGCGACCTCGGCCCGGCGCTTGGGGGAGAGGTGGTGCAGGACGTTGGCCAGGTCGGCGGGGCGCAGCTGCTCGAAGGTGGCCAGCAGGTTCTCGGCGCCCTGCCCCTGCTCCTCCAGGGAGAAGCCGGTGACGGCGGTCCACTCGACGGTCAGCGCCTCGCCCTTGGCGCGCCGGAAGGCACTGCCCTTCCTGCCCTTGCGGACGAAGACCCGGTCGATCTCCCACTCCCGGCGGGCCGGCAGCTGATGCACCGACAGGTCGAGGACGGTGACCTCCTCGCCGGTCTCGGTGAGCGTCACGCGCCGGTCCAGCAGCTCCCCGAAGACCAGCCGCTCGGTGGGCCGCTGCTCGAAGCGCCTCACGTTGAGCACACCCGTGGTGATGATCTGGCCGGACTGGATGGCGGTGACCCGGGTCATCGGCAGGAAGATACGGCGGCGGGTGGCGAGTTCGACGACGAGGCCGAGCAGCCTCGGCGGTCGCTGCCCCACCCGCAGCATGACGACCAGATCGCGCACCCGCCCCACCTGGTCACCGGCTGGGTCGAAGACGGCGACACCTTGGAGGTGCGATACGAAGATCCGGGGGGCGCCCGCTGCCATGGCCGCGGCTCCTTTTCGTGCGGGGTGGTTCGTGGTGGCTGTCTTTGCGGCTGTCTTTGTGCCTGTGTCTTCCGAATTGCCCGCTCGGGTGGGCTTCAGGCTAGCCCGTCCCGATCGGGGCTGCGTCGGCGGGCTGTCCGGACGGACTGGCTCCGACCTGCCCGCACGACCCCGGTACCCTGCGGTACGCCGTTCAGGTCTCCCGTCAGAGAGGCAGCCCCACCTGTGACTCCGATTCGCCAGAGCCGCAGCCTCAGCCGCGGCCGCAGTGCCGCACTCGCCGGCGCGACGTGCGCGCTGCTCGTGACGGGAACGGTGCTCACCGGCTGTGCGGAGGATCCGAACGAGGGCACCAACGGGGTCGGCAGACTCCCCGCCGCCAAGATCCAGGGCAAGACCCGGTCGGCCGCCGGGTCTGCCGGGGCGGTCCGGGTGCACGGCAACGTCGTCAGCGGCGGACGGACGTACGCGCTCGACATGCGGCTGAAGGACGACGGCGGTGACGGCTCGGTCACCTCCAAGGGCGCGACCTTCAAGCTGCTGCGCATCGGCGAGCAGCTCTACGTCAAGGCGGACGCCGAGTTCTGGACTCACGGCAGCGGCCAGGGCGGGAGCGGCAAGGCGGACGCGGCGGCGGCCTCCAAGCTCGACGGCAAGTTCGTGAAGGTGCCGCAGGGCGACCCCTCGTACAAGAAGTTCAGCGGTTTCACGGACAAGGCTCTCCTCCTCGACGGTCTGCTGACCTTGCACGGGACGCTCGCCACGGACGGCCACGACGAGGAGGCGGGCGTCCGCACCATCCGCGTCACCGGTGACAAGGGCTCCGGCGGCACCCTGGAGGTGTCCCTGGAGGGCAAGCCGTACCCGCTGCGCCTGGAGCGGGCCGGCGGCGCGGGCACCCTCACGTTCTCCGGCTGGGGTGAGGACTTCTCCCTCAGGGAGCCGGAGAAGAACGAGACGGTGGACTACGGCCCGCAGCTGCCGGCGTCCTAGGCCGTCACGTCCGTTTGCGCTTCTTCAGCAGCAGGCGGGGCAGGCCCGCCGGGACGGGCCGGCGGGTGAGCGCCGGGGAGGGCAGGGGCGGCTCGGACAGGGATCCGTCGGGCAGCGGCGCCGTCGCCCCGGTCGGTTCCAGGCGCAGCACCCGGCACTCGCGGGCCCAGCGCCCGGGCATGGCCTCGCCGTCGGGCGCGTTCAGCCGTTTGCCCTTCAGCTCGGCGACCGCCGCGTCCCACGCCTCGGAGCCCGGCGCGAGCTGGGTGACCCGGGCCGTCCAGGTGACCAGCCGGCCGCCCTTGTCCTTGCTGCGGACCGTCACCTGCGCCTCGGCGCCGTCGGCCAGCTCCGGCAGCGGCTGCTCGCCGGGCCCGTCGCCGACCAGGCACGCGGCGCCCTCGTGCCACACGTGCCACAGCGCACGCGCCGGGCCGTCGGGGCCCTGGACCCAGACGAGGCCGGACTTCTTCGTGGCCTCCTCGACGAGGGCCTGGTCGAGCAGCTCGCTTGTCATGGGGCCCAGCCTAACCAGGCTGCTCACAGCCATCCGTTCCGCTTCAGCGTGCGGTGGATGCCGAGACAGACGGCCACCGTGAAGCTCAGGATCACCGGGTAGCCGTACTTCCAGTGCAGCTCCGGCATGTACTCGAAGTTCATGCCGTACACCCCGCACACCATCGTCGGCACGGCGATGATCGCGGCCCAGGAGGTGATCTTCCGCATGTCCTCGTTCTGGGCGACGGACGCCTGCGCGAGGTTGGCCTGGAGGATGGAGTTGAGCAGTTCGTCGAAGCCGAGGACCTGCTCCTGGACCCGGGCCAGGTGGTCGGCGACGTCCCGGAAGTACTTCTGGATGTCGGGGTCGACCAGCCGCATCGGCCGCTCGCTCAGCAGCTGCATCGGCCGCAGCAGCGGCGACACGGCCCGCTTGAACTCCAGTACCTCGCGCTTGAGTTGGTAGATCCGGCCGGCGTCCGAACCGCGTGGCGCGCCCTTGCGGCCCGGGGAGAACACCTCGGTCTCGACCTCGTCGATGTCGTCCTGCACCGCGTCGGCGACGGCGATGTACCCGTCGACGACGTGGTCCGCGATGGCGTGCAGCACGGCCGAGGGGCCCTTGGCGAGCAGCTCGGGGTCGTCCTGGAGGCGGTGCCTGAGGGCCCGCAGGGAGCCCTGTCCGCCGTGCCGGACGGTGATGAAGAAGTCCCGTCCGGTGAAGCACATGACCTCGCCGGACTCGACGACCTCGCTGTTGGCGTCGAGCTGGTCGTGCTCGACGTAGTGGATGGTCTTGAAGACCGTGAAGAGGGAGTCGTCGTAGCGCTCCAGCTTGGGCCGCTGGTGGGCCTGGACGGCGTCCTCCACGGCGAGCGGGTGCAGCCCGAACTCACTGGCGATGCCGGAGAATTCGGCCTCCGTCGGCTCGTGCAGGCCGATCCACACGAAGCCCCCGTCGCGGCGCACCAGACGCACCGCCTCGTGCGGGGTCAGGGCGGTCCCGGTCTCGATGCGGCGGCCGTCGCGGTAGACGGCGCAGTCGACGACGGCGGAGGACGCCGCGGGGCTGCGGGTGGCGTCGTACGTCCCGCCGTCCTTGAGCAGCGACACACGGGACGGACGGACGACTGCTGCGCGCAGGTCGCGGATCATCGACATGGCGGGCTCCTTCGCGGGCGGGCGACGAAACGCCGGCCGACGACGGCTGGAACTACCCGGAATGAGGACGTAGGGACTGCTGATGTTTGGCACGTCCACAAAGCGGGGAGCACCGCACCGTCGCGGTGGTCGGTTTCGTCACTGATTCAGCTACTGAGGCAGATCAGGCAAAGCGAAACGAAGCGCTCTTCCGCGGTGAAGCAAGTGCGAGAGGTGGCAGCCAGAGACAGAAGCAGCTACATCGGCGGCGCGAAGAGCGTGGTGCTACTGCACGGTCGACTTCGATCCATTGCAGCCCCACCTCCTCCGGCCGGTCCCTCGTAAGGGAGTTCCTTCGGCGTCGGGGCTTGATCGCGACGCTTCTGCGTGCTGCCCCGAACCACCGGGCAAGAGTAGCAGCCGACGCAACTGTCAAGGTGCTGCTTTGCCCGCTACTGGCGAGTTCTATGCTCGCCGCATGGCAGATGTTCTTCCTCTGGTCGAGGCCCGGTTGCGCAGCGCGCTGGGCGAACCGGACGCGCGCGCGGCGGTCACCTTCCTGGGCACGGACCGCATCGAGGTGCTCCGCTTCCAGGAGGCCGGCATCGTCCGCTACGCCTCGCTCGGCATGTCCGCCCACCCCATGACGGACCCCACGGCGGTGGTCGCCGACCCGGTCAAGGGGCCGCGCGCCGAGCTGGTCCTCTCCGTCCGTGCCGGGCTCGCCGAGACCGACAAGGTGCTCCGGCCGCTCGCCGTGCTCGCCGCGTCCCCGCAGGTGGAGGGCCTGGTCGTGGCTCCCGGCGCGTCCCTGGACGTCGGTGAGCCGCTGTGGCCCGGCGCCCCGTTCACCTCCGTCCTGGTCGCCGAGCCGGGCGGTCTGGTGGAGGACCTGGAGCTCGACGAGCCACTCGACCCCGTACGGTTCCTTCCGCTGCTGCCGATGACCCCGAACGAGGCCGCCTGGAAGCGCGTGCACGGCGCGCAGGCGCTTCAGGAGAAGTGGCTCACCTCGGGGACGGACCTCCGGGATCCGTCCCGGAAGTCCGTCCCGCTGGAGTGAGGAAGCTCACCAACGCCTGCCCGCGTAGCGTCAGTTGGCGAACACGGTGACGCCGTCCTCGGTCGCGTGCTTCGGCTCCAGCTCCTCCGCCTCGTGGGTGAGGGCCTTGCGCCGAACGACGACCACGGCCGCACCGGCGACAGCGGTGACGGCCGCCACCACGAACGGGACGTGGACGTCGGTCCACTCCTCGATCTTCGGCGCGAAGAACGGAGCGGCCGCCGCCGCGAACCAGCGGACGAAGTTGTAGCCCGCGCTCGCCACCGGCCGGGGCGCGTCCGAGACACCGAGGGCCAGCTCGGTGTAGACGGTGTTGTTCACGCCGATGAAGGCGCCGGACAGGATCGTGCAGACGACGGCGGCCGTGTGCGAGCCGTAGCCGAGCACCAGCACGTCGGCCGCGAGCAGCACCAGCGAACCGCCGAGCACCTTCAGCGAACCGAAGCGCTTCTGGAGCCGGGGCGCGACGATCACCGAGAAGACGGCGAGCAGCACGCCCCAGGCGAAGAACACCGCTCCCGACCGGTACGGGCTCATGTTCAGCACGAACGGCGTGAAGGCCAGCACGGTGAAGAACGTGTAGTTGTAGAAGAACGCCGAGGCCGCCGCGGAGGCGAGGCCGCCGTGGCCGAGGGCCTTGACCGGGTCCAGCAGCGAGGTCTTGCGGGCCGGCTTGGGCTGCTCCTTCAGGAACACCGCGATGCAGAGGAAGCCGACGGCCATCAGGAACGCCGTGCCGAAGAACGGGTAGCGCCAGCTGGCGTCCCCGAGCAGGGCGCCCAGCAGCGGGCCGCAGGCCATGCCGAGGCCCAGGGCCGACTCGTACAGCAGGATCGCCGCGGCGCTGCCGCCGGCCGCCGCGCCGACGATGACCGCGAGGGCCGTCGAGACGAACAGTGCGTTGCCGAGGCCCCATCCGGCCCGGAACCCGACCAGTTCACCGACGGATCCGGAGGTGCCCGCGAGCCCGGCGAACACCACGACGAACGCGAGGCCGAGCAGCAGGGTCCGGCGGCCGCCGATCCGGCTGGAGACGAAGCCGGTCACCAGCATCGCGACGGCGGTGATGAGGAAGTACGAGGTGAAGAGCAGGGAGACCTGGCTCGCCGTGGCGTCGAGGCCCTGGGCGATGGACGGCAGGATCGGGTCGACCAGCCCGATGCCCATGAAGGCGACGACTGACGCCCCGGCGGTCGCCCACACGGACTTGGGCTGCTTCAACAGGCCGCCCGCTCCGGCGTCGAAGGGGTCCATTGCTCGCTCCCTTTCCCGAGACTGAGTAGTTGGTATCTACACATATTAAGTTAGCTAGACTAATTAATGCAAGCTGCATCTAGTGTGGGTGGTGAAGGGTTCCGTCCGGATGGGTGATCGTCCTTGACGCGGCGGGGCGGGGGTAGGACCGTGGGGCCCTATGAGGGGCGAACCCAGTTGCCCGAAGTGCGGTGGCCGGGTCAGGGCTCCCGGCCTCTTCTCCGACTCGTGGCAGTGCGATGTGCACGGCACCGTTCATCCGGTGCAGCCCGTGATACCGCCCAGCGTCGACGCCCTCAACGTCGTGGTGCACCGCACCCAGGTGCCGCTGTGGATGCCGTGGCCGTTGCCGGTGGGGTGGCTGTTCACGGGGGTGGCCTGCGCGGGGGACGACCGCACGGGCGGCCGGGCGACCGCCGTCGCCTGCACGGGGCCCGGCCCGCTCGGCGGGATGGGCGAGCTGATCCTGGTGGCCGAGGAGCTCGGCGTCGGACTCGGCGCGCGGTACGCCGGCATGGACGGGCCCGACCCCGGGCCGCACATGAACGTCGAGAAGCCGCCTCAGGCGAAGGTGCTGGCCGCCGGGCGGCCCACGCCGTTGTGGCATGTGGCCGGGGCGCCGGACGACCGGGCGGTGTTCGCGGGCGAGGCGCTCGGAATGTGGCTCTGGGCGGTGGTGTGGCCCGAGCAGTCCGGGTTGCTGATGTACGACGAGCTGGTGCTGACGGATCTGCGGGATGCCGGCGCCGAGGTCGAGCTGGTGCCGTGCGGCGCCCTGTCGCCGCGTTTGCTGGGGCCCTGAGGGGTTGTGTAGGGGGCGCTTGCCGGGTTCGGGTGTGACATGGGGCGCTGAAAAGCTGGTTATCCTTGAGCAGTCCTGTCGTCCCGCCCGTGTCTGGAGTCCGTGTCGTGCGTATCGATCTGCACACCCACTCCACCGCTTCCGACGGGACGGACTCGCCCGCCGAGCTGGTGCGGAAGGCCGCTGTCGCCGGGCTGGACGTCGTCGCGCTCACCGATCATGACACCACCCGCGGGCATGCCGAGGCGATCGCCGCGCTGCCCGAGGGCATCACGCTGGTCACCGGGGCCGAGCTCTCCTGCCGGATCGACGGGATCAGCATGCACATGCTGGCCTACCTCTTCGACGCCGAGGAGCCCGCGCTGCTCGCCGAGCGGGAGCTGGTCCGGGACGACCGGGTGCCGCGCGCCCAGGGCATGATCGCCAAGCTTCAGGAGCTGGGCGTCCCCGTGACGTGGGAGCAGGTGGCGCGGATCGCCGGTGACGGGTCCGTCGGGCGCCCGCACGTGGCGAGCGCGCTCGTCGAGCTCGGTGTCGTGCCGACCGTGAACGACGCCTTCACACCGGACTGGCTGGCCGACGGCGGCCGGGTGTTCGTGGAGAAGCACGAGACCGACCCCTTCGAGGCCATCCGGCTGATCAAGGGCGCGGGCGGGGTCGCGGTGTTCGCGCATCCCGGCGCGAGCAAGCGGGGGCTCACGGTGCCGGAGGCCGCCATCGCCGAGATGGCCGCTGCCGGGCTGGACGGCGTCGAGGTGGACCACATGGACCACGACGCGGACACCCGTGCGCGGCTGCGGGGGCTGGCCAAGGAGCTCGGTCTTCTCGTGACCGGGTCGTCGGACTACCACGGCAGCCGGAAGACCTGCGTACTCGGGGAGTACACGACGGATCCCGAGGTGTACGGGGAGATCACGCGGCGGGCCTTCGGAGCGTTTCCCGTGCCGGGGGCCGGCGGAGCCGTCTGAGCTCTCTCCCCTGTAGGCCCGTGCCCGTCTCTCTCTTCTCCTTCTTTCTCTCACCCGGCGCTGTCCGCTGCGCCCAGGCGTTCCGCACTGCGCACCGCCTGCCCGTGGCGGCAGCCCCCTGCGCAAGGCTCACTCATGTTCGACGTCGCCGTCTTCGGCTCCCTGTTCCTGACCCTCTTCGTCATCATGGATCCCCCGGGGATCACCCCGATCTTCCTCGCGCTCACCGCCGGCCGGCCCGGCAAGGTGCAGAAGCGGATGGCCTTCCAGGCCGTCTGCGTCGCCGGCGGTGTGATCACCGTGTTCGGTCTCCTCGGGCACCAGATCCTTAACTACCTGCACGTGTCCGTGCCCGCGCTGATGATCGCGGGCGGGTTGCTGCTCCTGCTGATCGCGCTGGACCTGCTCACCGGCAAGACCGACGAGCCGAAGCAGACCAAGGACGTCAACGTCGCCCTCGTACCGCTGGGCATGCCGCTGCTGGCCGGGCCCGGCGCGATCGTGTCGGTCATCCTCGCCGTGCAGAAGGCCCACAGCGTCGCCACCCAGGTGTCGGTCTGGGCGGCGATCATCGCCATCCACGTCGTGCTGTGGCTGGTGATGCGCTACTCGCTGGTGATCATCCGGATCATCAAGGACGGCGGTGTGGTCCTGGTGACCCGCCTCGCCGGCATGATGCTCTCCGCGATCGCCGTGCAGCAGATCATCAACGGCGTCACGCAGGTGATCCAGGGCAGCTGACGATCCCCGTCAGGCGCGCAGGACACCGCGGATCTCCCGGGCCGGTCCCGGGTGGCCGAGGTACTCGTCCATCTTGTGCGCGCGCTCGCGGCCGTTGGGGACGGCCAGCTGGGTGAGCTTCCCCCACCGTTCGTCCTCCAGGGGACAGCCGATGGCCACCGTGTCCGTGGGGCACCAGACGTTCACCCAGTCACGCACCCGGGGCGGCTGGTGCGGGCCGCGGGTGAGGAGCCGCTCGTTGACCCCGTCCAGGCCGAGCGGGCTGCCCGCGGTGACCAGCAGCACGGGGTCGAGGCTCTCGGGGAGCCGGGTCAGGAGGTCCACCCCCACGACCGTGCCCAGGCTGTGCGTGACCAGCACCAGCTCGCCGCTGGTCGGCATCGTCTCCATGACGCTGTCCAGCACCGCCTGCCGTACGGCGCTGTCCCCGAGGTACAGGTCGACGTCCCGCAGGAACGTGGCGATGGTCCACTCGTCCAGGTCCGACTTGGCGGCGAGCCAGGCCAGCGGCCGGTGCAGCACGCCGACCAGGCCCGCGCCGAAACCCTCCGTGGTCGCCGGACCGTTCTGGGGCATGCCGGCCCGGGCGGCCGCCTCGTAGAGCAGTCGCTCGTAGGAGCCCGTGGGCGACTCCGCGGCGAACATCTCGGCGGCAGCGGCGGCGCTCAGCTGGTCGAGGCCGATGGGCCCGGCCGCGCTCTCCCTGACGCTCACGAGGTCGTGCAGTCTCGTGCCGTAGAACGGGAACCACACGTCCTCCGGGTCCAGCGGAGGGAGCGTGGCGAGGGTGAGCCCGCGGTTCAGGCCGGCCGTCCAGGTACGGCGGAGCTCGTCGGGGTAGTTGTCCTGCTGGTCACGGCCGTGCAGGAAGACCAGGTGCTGACGGCCGCCGAAGGCGCCGGCGCGGGCCCGGAGCCCGACCCTGGGCCGCTCGCCCCCGGCCCTGGGGGCCGTCGTGGCGGCTTCGGGGACCGAGGGGATCGTGACACCCGGTACCGCGGTCGTCCCCTGCGGCTGTGCCCCGGGGGCCGGCGCGGTGGTCATGGCCTGGTCCAGGCCGGCGTCCGGACCCATCTCGGCCAGCAGGGCACGCCGCGCCGGGTCGAGGTCCAGCCCGGCCAGGTGCTTGAGGATCGAGCTGATCCGGACGCCCTCGTTGGCGACCCAATCGATGGCGTCGTCGCCGTCGCCCTGCTGCCAGGGCCGGCCGTCCTTGCGCAGGACGCGGCCCTGGTCGTCCTTCTTGGGCACGCCGCTGTGGTGCAGCGCCACGACCTCCCACTGGTCGTTGAAGACGGGGGAGCCGGAGTTCCCCGGTTCGGTGTCGGTCGTGTAGTGCACGAAGTCGTCGAGGCGGACCAGCACCGCGTTGTCGCGCAGTGCGATCTCCTTCAGCCGCCCCGAGGGGTGGCCGATGATGTTGACCTTCTCGCCGAGCACCAGCTTGCCGAGCTGCACGCTCAGCCGGTTCCAGCCGAAGATCTCGCCCGGAGGCGGGCCGTCCAGGGTGGGCGCGACCGCCACGAGGGCGAAGTCGAGCCGCCGGTCCGCCGCGAAGAAGGTCCCGGGGTCGAGCTCCATCCGGACGACCGTGTCGGGCAGGTTGTCTGCGGTGACCTGGGCGTTGAACTCCGCGAAGCAGCGGCGCGCGAAGCTCTCGTCGGGCAGGACGTGGTGGTTGGTCATCATCAGCCGCGGCGAGACCAGGAAGCCGGTGCCGTGCGGCAGCTCGCGGCCGTCGCGCCGCAGCGTGATCCGGGCGACCGTGGCCCCGGCCCTGACCCCGCGCGGCAGGAAGCTCCAGGCCTGGAGCTCGTTGGACAGGTCGATGATCCGCTCGTTGGCGTCGGGCAGGTCCATGGCTTCGCGGTGGATGTCCGCCACCACCGCCGAGGGCGACAGACCGCCCCGGTCGAGGATCCGGTCGGCGCGCACGGCGAGGGCGTCCGGGGAGTCGGGGAACCGCACACCGGCCGCCAGCCGGCCCTCCACCCGCTCGCGCTCCGCGGCGGAGTCCTCGTAGCGCCGTGCGGCCTCGTCGGCTGCCTGCTCGTGCAGTTCCTGGTGTGACCGGTCCGTCACCGACATGCTCCACCGTCCTGTTCTGGTTCGCGCTGGGCTCCTCAGCCAGTACGCCCCCGACCAGGGAGGTCCGCAACAGCGGAGCCCCCGCACGGCCGATGCCGGGCGGGGGCTTTCGAAGTGTGGGAGAGCTGCGCGCGTTATGAGGCCGTGGTCCCGGCCGGGCGGATCCAGAGGCGCTGCCCTATGGCGGCCGCCTGCTGAACGATGCGGTTGACGGAGGCGGCGTCCACAACGGTCGAGTCCACAGCAGTGCCGTCGACGTCGTCGAGTCGCATGATTTCGAAGCGCAAGGGCTTCTCCCTTCGTCTGGTCATCCTCCTGAGGAGAACTACTCGGTGTGCGGCCCACCGGCATCGGTGCTCGGTGTTCCGTATGGGTCAACAGGGATGCACGTGTCAAACATTCCCTACGCTAAGGAAATTTTTCGAACTGCTAATTACCAAGCCGTAAGAGTGTCGTTACGGGACCGACCGGGACCGGTTGTGTTCACAGCGTGACCGCCGGGACAATGGAGGTGATGAACGACGATCTCCCGGCCCTCAGCGCCCGCATCGACCACACCAACGAGCTGCTCCAGCGCATGCTCGCCGAGGTGGCGAAGACGCCCTCGACCCACGCGATCTTCGTCGATGCCGGGTACCTGTACGCGGCCGGAGGACGCCTCATCGCCGGCACGGAGGACCGCCGCGCTTTCGACCTGGACGCCGAAGGCCTGATCGACGCCCTCATCGACAAGGCCCGCACGATCTTCGCGGACAGCCGGCTGCTGCGGGTCTACTGGTACGACGGCGCCCGCCGCCGCATCCACACGGCCGAGCAGCAGACCATCGCGGAGCTGCCGGACGTCAAGGTGCGCCTCGGCAACCTCAACGCCAACAACCAGCAAAAGGGCGTCGATTCGCTCATCCGCTCCGACCTGGAGTCCCTCGCCCGGCACCGCGCCATCAGCGACGCGGCCCTGCTCGGCGGCGACGAGGACCTGGTGTCGGCGGTGGAGGCGGCCCAGGGGTACGGCGCCCGGGTCCACCTCTGGGGCATCGAGGCCCCGGAGGGCCGCAACCAGGCGGAGCCCCTCCTGTGGGAGGTCGACAGCCAGCGCACCTTCGACCTCGACTTCTTCAAGCCGTACGTCTCCCGCCGCACGGCCCCCGCCTACGAGACGGCCGCCGGCCGGCCCACCCGCGAGGACGTGCGGTTCGTGGGCGCGCAGATCGCGGCGAAGTGGCTGGCGGCACGCGGCCGGGACACACTGGTCGAGCTGCTGCCCGGCCACCCGTACCTGCCCGGCTCGGTGGACCAGGACCTGCTCGTGGAGGCGGAGGGTCTCCTGCAGTACTCACTGCGCGGCCAGGCGGACCTGCGGCGGGCACTGCGGGACGGCTTCTGGGATCACCTGCGGACGCAGTACTAGGGCGTGCCGGCAGCGGCCTTCGACGGGCCCGGCCCGATGCCGTCCCAGAAGTCGGCGAGGGCGTGGGCCGTCGGGATCGGCCGGTCGGCGTTGGGGGAGTGCTCGGCCCCGGTGACGACCGTGCGGTGCGCCTCCAGCCGCAGGGCCATGTCGTCGAGGAGCGCCACCGGCCAGGTGTCGTCGTGCGCGCCCGACAGGACGTGGAACGGCAGCGGGACGGCGGCGAGTTCGGCCACCCGGTCCGGCTCGGTGCACAACTGACGTCCGGTCGCGAGCAGTTGTGCGGGACTGTGGCCGAGCCAGCGGCGGCGCAGCTGGTCCTGATCACCGAGGCCGCGGGCGGGCCCGCCGACTTCCTCCGGCGGTCCCATGGCCTGGATGGCCTCCCACACCTCCTCCATCGACAGCACGGCGAGCGCGTCCCGCAGCAGCTTCACGCGCTGTTGCTGGGAGACGGAGATCTCCGCCGGGCCGGACGAGACCAGCGTGAAGGAGACGAAGGGGGAGTGGTCGAGCAGCACGGCCGCACGGGCGATCTGCCCGCCGAGCGAGTGCCCCACGAGGTGGACGGGCCCGCCCAGCGCCTCGGCCTGCGCGAGCACGTCCCGCGCCAGTTCCCGCTGGGCGTAGGCGGATTCGTCGTCCAGGGGACCGTCCGACTCGTGCTGCCCCCGCCCGTCCACGGCGACGACCCGGTACCCCCGCTGTGCGAGCGGCTCGTGCAGCAACCGGAAGTCCTCCTTGCTCCCGGTGAACCCCGGCAGCATCAGGACGACTCCCCTGCCTTCCTCACCCGCCGCCGGCGACGAGTCGACGACGGCGAACTCGCCGCGCGCGGTGCGCAGGAGGTAGGCGCGGGCGCCCGGGGGCGGGGGGAAGGCGGGGCGGCTGGTCACGGGGCGAGGGTAGCGGGTGGGAACCGCCCCCGGGCTCCGGGTGAACGCCGACGGCCCGGCTCCCCGTGAGGGGGCCGGGCCGTCGGAAAGGGGTGTGTCAGCCCTCCGTGAACTCCGCGGCGGCCGTGGCCTTGCGGGTGCGGCGGGCCCTGGGCTTCGCCTCCGTCGCGTCCTCCGAAGCGGCAGCCGTGGCGGCCGTGGTCGCCTTGCGCGTACGGCGCGGCTTGGCGGCCTCCGGCTCCTGATCCGCCTGTGCGGGGATCTCGGTGGGCTCGGCAGCCTTGCGGGTGCGGCGGCGCGGCTTGGCCTCCGTGCCCTCGGCCGTGTCGACGGCGGCCTCGGCCGCTGCGGCGGTCTTCCGCGTGCGGCGCGGCTTGGCCTCGGCGGCTTCCGCGTCCGGGGCGGTGGCGGCGGTCTTCCGCGTGCGCCGCGGCTTGGCCTCGGCGGTCTCCGGCTCCTGAGCCGTCTGGGCCGGGATCTCGGCGACGGCCGCTGCGGCCGTCTTGCGAGCGCGGCGCGGCTTGGCCTCCGTGCCTTCCGCCGTGTCGACGGCGTCCTGCGCCGGGGTGGCTGCCTTGCGGGTGCGGCGCGGCTTGGTCTCCGTGGCCTCCGGCACCTCGGCCGTGGCCGTGGTCTCGGCGGTCTTGCGGGTGCGGCGGCGCGGCTTGGCCTCGGTGGCCTCGGCCGTGTCGACGGCGGCCTCGGCCGCCGCTGCCGTCGCCTTGCGCGTACGCCGGGGCTTCGCCGCGGGCGCCTCGGCGGTGTCCTGTGCCGCTGCGGCCGTCTTGCGGGTGCGGCGCGGCTTGGCCTCGGTCGCCTCGGCCGTGTCGACGCTCGCCTCGGCCTTCGCGGCCGTCTTGCGGGTCCGTCGCGGCTTCGTCTCCGCCGGCTCCGCAGCGGACTCGGTGGTTCCCGCGGCCGTGTCGACCGCCGATTCGGCCGCGGACGCCGCCGTGGCCTTGCGGGTGCGGCGGCGCGGCGTGGCGGCGGCAGCCTCCGGCAGCGTGGCTTCCGCAGCGGCGGGGGCCTCGGCGACGATCGCCGGCTCCGGGGCCGACGGGGCCACCGCGGCCTCGGTCTCCACCGCGGGCGTCTCCGAGCGGCGCGTACGACGTCGGCGCGGCTTCGCGGCCGTCTCCGGAGCCTCGGCAGTCGTGCCCTCCGCCGTCGCGACGGCGGTCTCCGCCTGCTCGGACGCGGGGGACTCGACCGCCGTGACCGGAGCCGCCTCGGACTGGGCCCCGCCGCGGGTGCGGCGACGGCGGCGCGGGGTGCGCGGGGCCGTGACGGCGTCCGCCTCGGCGGCGCCGTCGGTGGCCGTGATGTCCGGCGCGGTGGTGCCGGCGGACTCGGGCGCCCCGTCCATCGCGGCACCGCCGCGCGTACGACGGCGGCGACGCGGCGTACGCGACGACGAGCGCTCGCGGTCGGCCGAACGGGACTCGTCCCGGTCGCCGCGGCCACCTCGGCCGTCGCGACCGCGCGGCCCCCGGCCGCCGGTCTCGCCCAGGTCCTCCAGCTCCTCCGCGTCCAGCCCGGCGCGCTTGCGCTCCGAGCGCGGCAGGACGCCCTTCGTGCCCTCGGGGATACCGAGGTCGGTGAAGAGGTGCGGGGAGGTGGAGTACGTCTCCGGCGGGTCGTTGAAGCCCAGGTCCAGCGCCTTGTTGATCAGCTGCCAGCGCGGGATGTCGTCCCAGTCGACGAGCGTGATCGCGATGCCCTTGGCGCCCGCGCGGCCCGTACGGCCGATGCGGTGCAGGTACGTCTTCTCCTCTTCCGGCGACTGGTAGTTGATGACGTGCGTGACGCCCTCGACGTCGATGCCGCGCGCGGCGACGTCGGTGCAGACGAGCACGTCCACCTTGCCGTTGCGGAAGGCACGCAGGGCCTGCTCGCGGGCGCCCTGGCCCAGGTCGCCGTGGACCGCGCCGGAGGCGAAGCCGCGCTGCTTGAGCTGGTCGGCGAGGTCGGCCGCCGTGCGTTTGGTGCGGCAGAAGACCATGACCAGCCCGCGGCCCTCGGCCTGAAGGATGCGCGCGACCATCTCGGGCTTGTCCATGTTGTGCGCGCGGTAGATGAACTGCTTGGTGTTCGCGACCGTCTTGCCCGCGTCGTCCGGCGCCGTGGCGCTGATGTGCGTGGGCTGCGACATGTAGCGGCGGGCGAGGCCGATGACCGCGCCCGGCATGGTGGCCGAGAACAGCATCGTCTGGCGCCGCACCGGCAGCATGTTGATGATCTTCTCGACGTCGGGCAGGAAGCCCAGGTCGAGCATTTCGTCGGCCTCGTCGAGAACCAGGCTCTTGACGTGCTTCAGGTTCAGCTTCTTCTGCCCGGCGAGGTCGAGGAGCCGGCCCGGGGTGCCGACGACCACGTCGACGCCCTTCTTCAGGGCCTCGACCTGGGGCTCGTAGGCCCGGCCGCCGTAGATGGCGAGGACGCGTACGTTACGCACCTTGCCCGCGGTCAGCAGGTCGTTGGTGACCTGCGTGCACAGCTCGCGGGTGGGGACGACGACGAGCGCCTGCGGGGCCTCGGTGAGGGCCTCGGGCTCGGCGCGCCCGGCCTCGACGTCGGCGGGGACGGTGACGCGCTCCAGGAGCGGGAGACCGAAGCCCAGCGTCTTGCCGGTGCCGGTCTTGGCCTGGCCGATGACGTCCGTGCCCGTCAGGGCCACGGGGAGCGTCATCTCCTGGATGGGGAAGGGGGTGATGATGCCGACGGCTTCAAGGGCCTCGGCGGTCTCGGGGAGGATTCCGAGCTCTCGGAACGTAGTCAGGGTGCTGCCTCTTCTGTGTGGGCGGCGCGAGGCGAGCGCGGGGTCGTGTCAGACCGTGCCGGGGACGTCGGCTGCTTACGGGCGGGCCGAAAAGCACGGGACCGCGCCGACGCTCTAGCGCTCGTGCCGCTGAGGGTGTCCCCCTCCGGGACTCGTACGCACTGAGGCGGACGGCCGGGGAGGGCTGTCGGGTCGGAGCCGATCGGGCCACCGACCGGGCATCCTCATACGTGCGGCCTGTCGAGGTACGTCGACGTACCAGCAGGCGCATTACCACCATACCCCGGAATCGCGCACATGCGATGGCCGATTCGGTCACGTAGTCGTCGTCACAGTGATTGACCAGGGCCTTACGCCCCCCGGCGGGCAGACTATTGTGCGCTGCATGACGAGCTCTGACAAGCCTGAGAACGCCTCGGACACCGCCGCCGCCGAACCCACCTCAGTCGCCGCCCGGGACTGGGCGACGGCCTCCGCCGACCCGCAGTACCGCGCCGCGGTCGTGGACCTGCTCGGTGCGCTCGCGTACGGGGAGCTGGCGGCGTTCGAGCGGCTCGCGGAGGACGCCAAGCTGGCGCCGACGCTGGCGGACAAGGCGGCGCTGGCGAAGATGGCGTCGGCGGAGTTCCACCACTTCGAGAGGCTGCGCGACCGGCTCGCCGAGATCGGGGAGGAGCCGACGCGGGCGATGGAGCCGTTCGTCGCCGCGTACGACGGGTTCCACAAGCAGACGGCCCCCTCGGACTGGCTGGAGGGCCTCGTCAAGGCCTACGTCGGCGACTCCATCGCCAGCGACTTCTACCGAGAGGTCGCCGCCCGGCTGGACTCCGACTCCCGCAACCTGGTGCTGGCCGTGCTCGACGACACGGGACACGGCGGCTTCGCCGTGGAGAAGGTGCGGGCCGCGATCGACGTCGACCCGCGTGTGGGCGGGCGGCTCGCGCTGTGGGCGCGGCGGCTGATGGGGGAGGCCCTGTCGCAGTCCCAGCGGGTGGTCGCCGACCGGGACGCGCTGTCGACCATGCTGGTCGGCGGGGTCGCGGACGGCTTCGACCTCGCCGAAGTCGGCAAGATGTTCTCCCGGATCACCGAGGCCCACACCAAGCGGATGGCCGCTCTTGGGCTGGCCGCCTAGTCCATCGCCGGGCGGCCGGGCCACGTCGTCAGCGCCGCCACCGTCGGCGACTGCTCAGGCGGTCGCCGACCGGCGGCGCAGTCTTCCCGCGGGGCGCAGCAGCAGCGACAGCGAGGCCACGGAGACGATCACCGCGCCGAGCAGGACGATCAGCACGTGCCCGGCGTCCAGCGCGCTGTGCATGACGAAGGCCCCGAAGAGGGAGCCCGCGACACCGGTCGACAGCACCATGGGACGGGCCGGGAGACGGTGCGACAGGCGGTGTGCGGCCGCCCACGCCAGAGCCAGGCCGAGGATCGCGGAGCTCAGCGCTTCCAAGAGCATGTCGGGGTCCCTCCCACACGGCCGGCTGCCCACTTCGGTCGTAGCCCGTCTTACCCCTGACCTGCGGAATCCAATCCACCCCTGTGGGCGACTTGTGCTCCATCCGTGAAGGAAGCGGTGTGCCGCAAGGCAAGTACGGGGCCACGCAGGAGGGGTGTCCGAGGGACGGCAACGCAAACGGGGCGGGTCGGCCGAAGCCGTCCCGCCCCGCTCCGCGCATGCGCTACAGCGCGCCGAAGCCCACCTTGCGCGGGGCCGGCTCACCGATCTCGACGTACGCGAGACGGTCGGCCGGGACGAGGAGCTTGCGGCCGTGCTCGTCCACGAGGCTCAGCAGCTGCGACTTGCCTGCCAGTGCCTCGGCGACCACGCGCTCGACCTCCTCGGCAGTCTGACCGCTCTCCAGAACGATCTCGCGGGGCGCGTGCTGCACGCCGATCTTGACCTCCACGGCTATGTCCCTCCGACGGTCAGTGATGTGCGCGACCTTCCGCGCCGTACGCAGCACACATTAGCCCGGTGAGGGGACGCACATGCTCCGCCCGACAACGCCACGAGCGAACACCGGGCGGGAACAAAGCGCCCGTCAGTGGTGCGGCTGGTCCATGCCGTGCAGCGGGAAGCCCGCGATACCGCGCCACGCCAGCGACGTGAGCAGCTGTACGGCCTGGTCGCGCGGCACGCTGCGGTCGCTGTGCAGCCAGGACCGCGCCACCACCTGGGCCAGGCCGCCCAGGCCGGAGGCGAGCAGCATGGACTCCGCGCGCGACAGGCCGGTGTCCTCGGCGATGACGTCGCAGATCGCCTCCGCGCACTCGTTCGTGACCTTGTCGACGCGCTCGCGCACGGCGGGCTCGTTCGTCAGGTCCGACTCGAATACCAGGCGGAAGGCGCCGCCGTCGTCCTCGACGTAGGCGAAGTAGGCGTCCATCGTCGCCCGGACGCGCTGCTTGTTGTCGGTGGTCGACGCGAGCGCGTTCCGTACGGACTGGATGAGCGACTCGCAGTGCTGGTCCAGCAGTGCGAGATAGAGGTCGAGCTTGCCCGGGAAGTGCTGGTAGAGCACCGGCTTGCTGACGCCCGCGCGCTCGGCGATGTCGTCCATCGCGGCCGCGTGGTAGCCCTGGGCCACGAAGACCTCCTGGGCGGCGCCCAGAAGCTGGTTGCGTCGGGCACGGCGCGGCAGGCGTGTGCCCCGCGGGCGAACCGCCTCTGTCTGCTCGATGGCTGTCACGCCGCCTCCCATGTTCGTCCATGTGCGGATCTGGCCGCGTCGCCATCGTACTTTTCGGTAACCGTGGTGTGCGCGGTGAGAACGCAGAATTTCACGGACCGGACGGTTTCGAAAGCGGTTGCGAAGGTTTCAAACAGGGTCAGAGCGGGCAAAATGCTGCCTCTTTCCTGTTCGGAGGAGCTGCTCGCCGCCCGTCGGCGGCGAGTGTCACCGGTAGTCGTCCTCGTCGAGCGAGACGATCCGGGCCTGCTCCACCAGGTCGGCCTCGCTGGCCCGGTCCGGGTCGACGGCGGTCAGCGGGTCGTCGCGGTCCGGCGCGATGTCCGCCTGCTGCTCGGCCGCGTCGACCTCGGGGGCCTCGACGTCGAACTCCTGCGCCTCCGGCGCGTCCTCGACCTCGAACGTCTCGGGGTCGGTGGGGTCTACGGCCATGCTGGGCTCCCTTCCTACGAACGTCCCTGGGAATGCAGGGGCCACACGCGGGTGCCCTCTGTACGAGCCTAGGAGACACCCGATCCGGACGCTATGCGATCCGCGTCCGGGACATGACCCGGTGCGCATCCCGTTGACTGCTACCCACGTGCGTCCGGGTGCCTCCTCTTCCGCCCCCTCAACGGGCTGAATCCTGTGACGGCGAACACAGGCGAACACATGAGTCACTGCGTGATCGTCTCGTAACATTGCCGCATGTCTTCGACCGAGCTGCCGTTCGTGCCGCCCGCCAATGTGCTGCCGAAGGTGGGGACCGTCCGGGTCGCGGAGGGTGAGCGCCTGCGGTCGGTCGAGCTGCCCGGCGTCACGCTGACGGTCCGGTCGAGGCCTCCCGCGCGCGAGGGGCTGCCGCCCGCGCTGTACGTGCACGGGCTCGGCGGTTCCTCGCAGAACTGGTCGGCGCTGATGGCACTGCTGGACGGCGTCGTCGACGGCGAG
Organism: Streptomyces qaidamensis; assembly: GCF_001611795.1. Classification (NCBI taxonomy): domain Bacteria; kingdom Bacillati; phylum Actinomycetota; class Actinomycetes; order Kitasatosporales; family Streptomycetaceae; genus Streptomyces; species Streptomyces qaidamensis. The sequence continues at coordinate 5,942,285 of NZ_CP015098.1, forward strand.
GCCCTCGACCTGCCCGGCTTCGGCGACTCCCCGCCACCGGACGACGGCAACTACTCGGTCACGGGCCACGCACGCGCCGTCATCCGTTACCTGGACGCCTCCGGGCGCGGCCCCGTGCACCTGTTCGGGAACTCGCTCGGCGGCGCCATCACCACACGTGTCGCCGCGGTCCGGCCCGATCTGGTCCGTACGCTCACGCTTGTGTCGCCCGCTCTGCCGGAGATCCGAGTGCAGCGCGCCGCCGTGCCCACGGGGCTGCTGGCGGTGCCCGGAGTCGCCCTGCTGTTCACCCGCCTCACCCGGGAGTGGACGGCGGAGCAGCGGGTCCGTGGCGTGATGGCGCTGTGTTACGGAGACCCCGGGCGGGTGACGCCGGAAGGATTCCGCAACGCCGTGCAGGAGATGGAACGGCGGCTGCGGCTGCCGTACTTCTGGGACGCGATGGCCCGCTCCGCGCGCGGGGTGGTCAACGCGTACACCCTGGGTGGCCAGCAGGGACTGTGGCGCCAGGCCGAACGGGTCCTCGCCCCGACCCTCCTCGTCTACGGCGGCCGCGACCAGCTCGTCGGCTTCCGCATGGCCCAGAAAGCGGCCCGGGCCTTCCGTGACTCCCGGCTGGTGACGTTGCCCGACGCGGGACATGTGGCGATGATGGAGTACCCGGAGACGGTGGCTCTGGCGTTTCGTGAACTCCTCGAAGACGCGGGAGAGTTGGGCGCGCAGCGAGCGAGGCGGGCCGGCCGGGCGGCCGCCGGGGGCGACGCCGTCGACGAAGCAGGAACCGACGAAAGCATGGGGGGCTGAGGCGCGACGTGGGACGCCACAGCCGCCGCGGACCGGTCGCCAAGGGCGACAGCGCGGACACAACCGAAGTACGGGACGGCCGGACCGGGGCCGCGCAGGCTCAGAGGCCGGGCCAGGGCCAGGGCCCGGGTCAGGCGCCGGACCCCGGCCGTGGAGTCAGGACCGCACCGCCCGGTATCCCGCAGGGCGGCTGGCCGTCGCAGGGCCCGCGCAGGGTGCCGGGGCCGCGGCCCGCGCCGAAGGAGGGCGCGCCGCCGCAGGGCATGCCGCGCCTTCCCGACGGCTGGCACCCGGACGGCACACCGCCCCAGGGCCTCCCGCGCCTGCCGGACGGTACGCCGGTGCGGGGTGTTCCGCGGTTGGCGGAGGGGACTCCTGCGCATGGTGTTCCGCGGATGGCGGACGGGGCTCCGGCGCATGGTGTGTCGAGGCCGGCTGACGGGACCCTGGCGCAGGGCGTTTCTCGGCTGCCCGACGGCGCTCCCGCGCAAGGAGTTTCGCGGTTGCCGGATGGGACTCGGGCGCACGGGATCCCCCCGGTGGCCGGTGGTACGCCGTCGCGCGGGGTGCCGCGGCTACCCGACGGCACTCCCGCGCACGGGTTTCCGCAAGCCCGCGGCGGGCATCCGGAGCAGCGCGAAACCGGGGGCGGCTGGGGTGGGTTGAGGGGGAGCGGCGGGGCACCCGCCGAAGTCGGTGCTCCCATACCGCGGCAGCGCCGGGCATCCGTGCCCGGGCCGCGGCAGGACTATCTCGATGCCTTCGTCGACGAGGAGGACGACGTCTTCGCGCCCCGTACGCCCGCCTCCGCGCACGCAGCGGACGCCTACGCCTCCGTCACGGACTGGAGCGCCGGCGCCGGCGCCGCCGCCGCCGCCGACTCCGGGCCCGGGTCTGGGTCCGGCGGCCATGAGGACGCGAGGCCCACCGGCGCGCCCGTACCGGGCAAGGGCGGCAAGGGCCGTGCCTTCACCGGCATCGCGGCCGCGGCCGTTACCACCGTGCTGGCCGTCGTCGTGGCCGGCCAGGTCACCGACGGCAATGGCGGCGTCGGCGTGCAGTCGCAGTCAGCCCCCGACCAGACCCGCGACGTCCGGGACTCCGCGTCCCGCGCGGACGGCAGGGCACCCGCCCCCGAGGTCAAGCCGCTGACGTACGACGAGAAGATGAGCAGGACGTACCCGCTCGGCGCCAAGCTCAAGGGGTCCGGGAGGTTCGACGCCGTCCCCGGCATCGCCGAGGCGCCGGGGGCCGGGCAGAAGTTCACCTACCGCGTCGACGTGGAGCAGGGGCTCGGGCTCGACGGCGCACTGTTCGCCGAGGCCGTGCAGCAGACGCTCAACGACCAGCGCAGCTGGGCCCACAACGGCGCCCGCACCTTCGAGCGCATCCACTCCGGCAAGCCCGACTTCGTGATCACTCTCGCCAGCCCCGGCACGACCGCCGACTGGTGCGCCAAGTCAGGCCTGGACACCACCCAGGACAACGTCTCCTGCGACTCGGCCGCGACCGAGCGCGTGATGATCAACGCCTACCGGTGGGCCCAGGGCTCACCGACCTACGGCAACAGCAAGATCCATGCCTACCGGCAGATGCTGATCAACCACGAGGTCGGCCACCGCCTCCGCTACAACCACGTCACCTGCGACAAGGACGGCGACCTCGCGCCGGTCATGCAGCAGCAGACCAAGTTCCTCGACCACGACGGGATTCACTGCCGTGCCAACCCCTGGCCCTACCCCGGGAATTGACGGGCGTCACTGGGGTGTGGCGCGGCTCGCGTTGACCTGCTCGGGACGTTCGATTGGCCTCGATATGACGATCCGTGACCGCTTGATCTCCTAGCGCGACAGAACGCAATCCGCACGGGAAAGTTACGACCGTTCACCCCTTTTGGTGGTGCGACGGACAACCGTCCGTCGCACCACCGCCTTGTCCGCATACGTTCGTCCCGCTGCGAGCCGCCGGGCAACGGCGGCTCCCCATACGGGAGATCGGGGGTGCACTCGTGCGCATCGGACTGCTTACGGAGGGTGGCTATCCGTATGTGAGCGGTGACGCCAGGCTCTGGTGCGACCGGCTGGTGCACGGACTCGCCCAGCACGAGTTCGACGTCTACGCGCTCAGCCGCAGCCAGCACCAGGAGGACGAGGGCTGGATCCCGCTGCCACAGAACGTCCGCAGGGTGCGCACCGCACCGCTGTGGATGGCCGAGGACGACGAGGTGGCGCTCGGGCGCCGCGCGCGCCGGCGGTTCACCGAGTGCTTCGGGGAACTGGCCGCCGTGCTGTGCGGGGCGCCGGGGCTTTCGTCGGGGGGCGCTTCCGGTGCTGTCGCGGGGATCTCCGGGGCTTCCGCCAGTGCTGCCGGGGCGATCTCCAGGAGGGCCTCCAGTGCCCCCGGAGGTGGGCCGACCTCGGAGGCGGACCGTTTCGCCAACGCTCTGTACGGACTCGCCGAACTCGCCCGCGACGAGGGCGGGCTGATGGGAGCCCTCCGGTCGGAGGCCGCCGTGAGCACCCTGGAACGCGCCTGTCGCGCGCCCGGCGCCCATCGCACGGCCCGTGAGGCGCGCGTACCGGATCTGCTCACCGTCGCCGCACACCTGGAACGCGCCCTGCGCCCCCTCTCTCTCGACTGGTACGAGGACGACGGGCTCGGTGCGGTCGACCTCTGCCACGCCACGTCCGGCGGCACGGCCGCCCTGCCCGGCCTGCTCGCCCGGCACTTCACCGGCGTGCCCCTGATGGTGACCGAGTACGGCGTGCGTCTGCGGACGCACTACCTCACCACCCCCGACGCCCCGCCCGCCGTACGGTCCCTGCTGGCGGCCTTCGAGGGCCGACTCGCGGCCGAGGCCTACCGGCAGGCCGAGGTCGTCACCGCCGGCAACACCCACGCCCGCCGCTGGCAGGAGCGCTGCGGTGCCGAGCGCGAGAAGCTCCGCACGGTCTACCCCGGCATGAACGCCCGGCCCTTCGCCGAGGTGGGCGAGTCCCCGGACTACGCGCACCCCGACACGCTCGTCTGGGTCGGTCGCGTCGAGCCCGCCAAGGACCTGGTCTCGCTGCTGCACGCCTTCGCGGAGGTCCGCAAGCAGTCGCCGAGGGCACGCCTGCGCATCGTCGGCGCGCCCGCCGGCCCCGAGGGCGCGGCCTACCTCGGCCACTGCAGGACGCTGGCCGCCCAGCTCTTCCCCGACGAGGCCGAGGGCCCGCACGCCGCCGGAGAAAACCCGGTGTCCTTCGAGGAGACCGGCGGCCCCGAACTCCCGGCCGCCGCCGACGCCTACGCCTCGGGCGCCGTGACCGTCCTCTCCAGCGTCGTCGAGGGTTTCCCCGTCGGCCTCGTGGAGGCCATGCTCTGCGGTCGCGCGACGGTGTCGACGGACGTCGGCGCGGTCGTGGAAGTCATCGGCGGCACGGGGCTCGTCGTACCGCCGCGCAATCCGCGGGCGCTCGCCGAGGCGTGCGTGGCGCTGCTGCGCGACCCCGAGCGGCGTGCGCGCCTGGGAGCGGCCGCTCGTGCCCGCGCCCTCGAACTGTTCACGGTCGAGCAGAACATCGAGGCGTTTCACGGCATTTACCTGGAGATCGTCTCCCGGGCGCCCGTCCGCCGGGCCCTCCTCGACGGAACGGGAGAACCGCTGCCCTTCGCGGTTCCCGCCGAAGCTCATGTGTCCGTCCGCTGGACCGCCGCGTCCCCCAGCCTCGCCGTCCGCAGCGGCCCCGGCTGGGCTGCGAGCAGGCCCGTACGCGCGACCACTCCACTCCCCGCCCCGGAGGGCGCCCGATGAGCGACTTGGGCGAACTGGACCGTCCGGGAACCCCGACCAGCGCCGGGGCGGGGGATGTCCGCCCGGAGAAGGAACGGGATGCGACGTCCACGGACACGGCCGCGACGTACTCGGCCGCGACGCACCCGGCCGCGACGCACCCGGCCGCGACGCACCCGGCCGTCACTGACCCGACAGCTCCTGAGCCGGCCGCCGATCTCAAGGTGCCCGGAAGTCGGAAGCCGGCCGCCGATGGCACGGCACCGGACAGCCGGGAGCCGGCTGCCGTTCTCAAGGTGCCCGGCAGCCGGGAGCCGGCCCTCGATCACACGGCGCCCGAGAACCGGGAGCCGGCCGCCGACCCCAAGGTGCCCGGGGCGCCCGAGCCGGCCGCCGGCCGCAAGGCGTCCGCCCCGCGTCGGGGCGCTGCCGATCCGGTGAAAGCGCTGATGCACCGTCACCGGGAGCTCTGCGAGCGCGCGGTGGACCCCCTCGAGATCGCCGCGGGACTGGAGGCACACGGCATCACCGACCGGACCGCCGCCCGCTTCCGCCACCGGGACGTCTTCTCCCTCGCCGAGGAGATGTACGCGCGTGTCTCCCGTGACGGGGGCACGCCCCTGCCCGCCCCACCCGTCACGCCCCGGGTGCGCGCAGGCTGGGCCCTTCTGACCCTGCTGCCCGGCGCGCTGTGCGCCGCCGCCGTGACCGCCGTGCACCTCACCCATGGGCAGTCGCGCCTGCTCGCGGCCTCAGCCGGTGCCCTCGCCGTGGCCCTGGCACTCCGCGCGGCCCTGCGCCGAGGCCCCCTCAGCAGGACCGATGCCGACCGGCCCGGACCGCGACCCGGCGCGGCCTCCGGCAGGACCGCCCCCTGGACCGTCTGGCTCGTCGCCTACTCCCTGCTGGGCAACGGCCTGCTCGACAGCGCCCTCGCCGGAGGCCCCGACGCCCTGCCCACCGGAACGGCCGACGGCCCCTGGCCCCTCACCGCCGCCCCGGTCCTGGCCCTCGCCCTGGCCTGCGCGCCCGCCGCCTGGACCGCCCACCTCTTCACCGTGCGCACCCGTCGCCGACTCGGGGCCAGTCGCGGCCTGGAGGACTTCGCCGCCGCCGTACGCCCCCTCCTGCTCGGCACCTTCGCCCTGTTCCTGGGGGCCGTGGCGGCCCTGCTCATCCTCTGCGCGGCAGTCCTCGACGAGCCCGCGGCTCTCGCGCAGGCCCTGTCCCTGGGCTCCCTCCTCTTCCTGGCCCGCCTGCTCACCACGCACGGCTTCACCTACGCCCCCTCCGTGGTCCTCACCGCGGCGGCCACGACCGAGGCGGCCGCCCTCGCCACGGTCTTCGCCTCCCGCCTCCCCGGTCTGCGCTTCCTCGCCACCCCCGTCGAAACCCTCGTCACCACCTGGGGCGCCGGCAGCGTCCCCGTGCTCGCCTGCGGAGCGGCGGCCCTGACCCTCCTGGTCCACGCGACCCGCAAGCTGACCCGGGCCTCGGCCCACGCACCGCCGGAGCCCGCGCCGTGACCGCCTCGGACACCGGCCCCGCCGCCGCGGGCGGCACCCGCCCCGTCCCTTCCTTTCCGCTCCCTTCCTTTTCCACCCCGAGGAGAAACCGCATGATCACCCACCCAGGAACCCCGGCGACATGGGGAGCCGCGCGATGAGAGTCCTGCTGATCGGAGCCAACGGCTACATCGGGCGCTTCGTCGCCGACCGTCTGCTCGCCGACCCGGCCGTGCAACTCACCGCCCTCGGCCGCGGTGACGACGCCGACGTTCGCTTCGACCTCGCCTCCGGCAGCCCCGGCGCCCTCACCCGCTTCCTCGACGCGGTCCACCCCGGTGTCGTCGTCAACTGCGCCGGCGCCACCCGCGGCGGGGCCCGCGAACTCACCCGGCACAACACCGTCGCCGTGGCCACAGTCTGCGAGGCCCTGCGCCGCAGCGGCTGCGGCGCCCGGCTGGTGCAGATCGGCTGCAGCGCGGAGTACGGTCCGAGCCAGCCCGGCTCCTCCACCGCCGAGGACGCCGTGCCCCGGCCCGGCGGTCCGTACGGGGTCAGCAAACTCGCCGCCACCGAGCTCGTCCTCGGCTCCGGCCTGGACGCCGTCGTCCTGCGCGTCTTCTCACCGGCCGGACCCGGCACCCCCGCCGGCTCCCCGCTGGGCCGTCTCGCCGAGGCCATGCGCCGCGCCATGCAGTCCGGCGACGGCGAGCTGAAACTCGGCGGCCTCGGCGCGCAGCGCGACTTCGTCGACGTCCGCGATGTGGCCCGTGCCGTCCACGCCGCCTCGCTCTCCGCCGCGCAGGGCGTCATCAACATCGGCTCCGGCCGCGCGGTGCGCCTGCGCGACGCCGCCGCGGTCCTCGCCCGGGTCGCCGGATACGGCGGCGCCCTCCACGAACTCGACGGCCCGCCCGGCGCCCTGCGCACGGCCATCGGCCACCCCCGCCCCGACCCGGACCACGCGCCCCCCGTCGCATACCCGTACCCCGACGGCTGCGGCAGCTGGCAGCAGGCTGATGTGCGCACCGCTCGCGACCGGCTCGGATGGCGTCCCCGGATCGGCCTGGAGGAGTCCCTCGCCGACATCTGGATGGAGGCGGCATGCCGCATCTGACCAGGACCCGGCGGCACGCCTCGGGCACGGAGCTCCGCCCCGGCGTCGGCGTCCCGGGGTACGCGCACCCCCTCCTCGCCCCCATCGAGTGGGGCGAGCTGACCCGCCCCGGCACCCCGCTGCACTGGGTGGTGCTCAACGTGTCCGACGGCCCCGGTGCCCGCCCCGACCCGCACTGCCTGGAGGCGGCCGGCCGGCTGCGCAACGCGGGCATCCGCGTCCTCGGCCACCTCGACACCCGGTACGGCACCCGCAACTTCGGCGAGCTGATCTCGGACGCCCACCGGTTCGTCGACTGGTACCGGGTCGACGGCTTCCTCCTGGAGCGCTGCCCGGCGGACCACGCCGGGCTGCCCGAGGTCCGCCGCACGGTCGCCACGCTCCGCGTGATCCGTGACGCTGCCCACATCGTCCTCGGCCACGGCATCCACCCGCACCCCGGCTACGCCGACCTCGCCGACCAGCTGGTCACCTTCTCCGGGCCCTGGAGCGACTACCGCTGGTCGCAGGTGGCCGAGTGGACCGCCGACCATTCGCCCGAGCGCTTCTGCCACTTCGTCCACGGCGTGCCCCGCCCCCACCTGACCGAGGCGCTGAGCATCGCCCGCCGGCAGGGAGCCGCGACGGTCTGGATCACGGACCACACGGACGGCGGCGGGGGCGCCGACCCCTGGGAGGCCATGCCCGGCTACTGGGACGAATTCGTCTCGCGTGTCGGAACAGGTGTCTCGGAATGAAAAAGGGCATGGCACTGTTACGGGGAGAACAACCGTAGTGATTGACCGACCAACGGAGCCCCCGTGTCGCTGCCACCCCTGGTCGAGCCGGCTTCCGAGCTCACCGTAGACGAGGTCCGCAGGTACTCCCGCCACCTGATCATCCCCGACGTCGGGATGGATGGGCAGAAGCGGCTGAAGAACGCCAAGGTGCTGTGTGTGGGCGCCGGCGGCCTGGGCTCGCCGGCGCTGATGTACCTGGCCGCCGCGGGCGTCGGCACCCTCGGCATCGTGGAGTTCGACGAGGTCGACGAGTCGAACCTGCAGCGCCAGATCATCCACAGCCAGGCCGACATCGGCCGCCCCAAGGCCGAGTCCGCCCGCGACAGCGTCAAGGGCATCAACCCGTACGTGAACGTGATCCTTCACGAGGAGCGGCTCGAAGCCGACAACGTGATGGAGATCTTCAGCCAGTACGACCTGATCGTCGACGGCACGGACAACTTCGCGACCCGCTACCTGGTCAACGACGCCTGCGTGCTGCTGAACAAGCCGTACGTCTGGGGCTCGATCTACCGCTTCGACGGACAGGCGTCCGTCTTCTGGTCCGAGCACGGCCCCTGCTACCGCTGCCTGTACCCGGAGCCCCCGCCCCCCGGCATGGTCCCCTCCTGCGCCGAGGGCGGCGTCCTGGGCGTGCTGTGCGCGTCCATCGGCTCCATCCAGGTCAACGAGGCCATCAAGCTCCTCGCCGGCATCGGCGACCCGCTGGTCGGCCGACTGATGATCTACGACGCCCTGGAGATGCAGTACCGCCAGGTCAAGGTCCGCAAGGACCCGAACTGCGCGGTCTGCGGCGACAACCCGACCGTCACCGAGCTCATCGACTACGAGGCCTTCTGCGGCGTCGTCTCCGAGGAGGCCCAGGCGGCGGCCGCCGACTCCACGATCACTCCCAAGCAGCTCAAGGAGTGGATCGACGACGGCGAGAGCATCGACATCATCGACGTCCGCGAGCCGAACGAGTACGAGATCGTCGCCATCCCGGGCGCCCGGCTGATCCCGAAGAACGAGTTCCTCATGGGCACCGCCCTGGAGAGCCTCCCGCAGGACAAGAAGATCGTCCTGCACTGCAAGACGGGTGTCCGCAGTGCGGAAGTCCTCGCGGTCCTCAAGTCCGCGGGCTTCTCGGACGCGGTGCACGTCGGCGGCGGCGTGATCGGCTGGGTCAACCAGATCGAGCCGTCCAAGCCGGTGTACTGAGCCGCACCGGTCCTCCCTCTCCGAGCGGCGGGGGCTTCGCGCACCACGGGTGCGTGGAGCCCCCGCCGTCGTCATGAGCAGACCTTGCCGTCCTTCGGCACCGCGCCGTCCAGCAGGTACGCGTTCACCGTCGAGTCGACGCAGTCGCTGCCACTGCCGTACGCGCCATGCCCCTCGCCCCGCCAGGTGAGCAGCACTCCGACGCCCTTGCCCAGTTCGTCGGCCATCCGCCGCGCTCCCTCGTACGGGGTTGCCGGGTCGCCGGTGTTGCCGACCACCAGGACCGGTGCCGCGCCGGGGGCGCTCACCTGCGGAGTGTCGTGCTGCCCGGGCACCGGCCAGTCGTGGCACCAGCCGGCCGTGTCCCAGCCGAGGAACGTCCCGAAGACCGGGGAGATCTTCTCGAACCGGGGCAGCAGCCGCTTCGTCTCGGCCATCGTCGGCCGCTGCCGGTCGTCCAGGCACGATATGAGCCGTTGGGAGTGGGTCGTCGTGCCGTAGCGCCCCGACGGACCGCGTTCGTTGTAGCGGTCGGCGAGGGCCAGCAGCTCCGAGCCGTCGCCCTGCTCGGCCGCGTCGAGGGCGCTGGTCAGCGTCGGCCAGCTGTCCTTGCTGTACAGCGGCAGGATGATGCCCGTGACCGCGAGGGTCTGGGTCAGCTTCCGCCCGGGCGTGCCCGCGGACAGGGGCCGGGCGTCGATCCGCCGCAGCAGGTCCGCGATCTTGCGTGTGCCCTCTTCGGGGTCCTGGCCCGTGGATGCGAGGTAGCCGTTCAGCGCTCGCTGGAAGCCCCGGGCCTGGTTCTCGGCGTGGCCCACGGTGTCGGCGCCGGGGTCGACGACCGCGTCCAGCGTCATACGGCCCACCTTCTTCGGGAAGAGGTGGGCGTAGGTGCCGCCCAGTTCGGTGCCGTAGGAGATGCCGAAGTAGTTCAGTCTGGCGTCGCCGAGGACTTCCCGGATGCGGTCCATGTCGCGGGCCGAGTCGGCGGTCGAGACGTGCGCTATCAGCTTCCCGGCGTTCTTCCGGCAGCCCTCGCCGAAGTCGGCGGCGTCCTCGAAGTACGCCTTCTCCTCGGCGGGGGTGTCCGGGGAGACGTCCACCGACTCGGCGGCCTGGATCTCCTTGTCGCCCCGGCACCGCACGCCCTCGCTGGCGCCCACGCCGCGCGGGTCCCAGCTCACCAGGTCGTAGCGCTCGCGGAGCGAGGAGACGGTCGGCGCGTACGACGGCATCATGGACACGCCCGATGCGCCCGGGCCGCCGAAGTTGAACAGCAGCGATCCGACGCGGTCGCCACCGCGGGCCTTGGCGCGGATCAGCCCCAGGCCGATCGTCTTGCCCTCCGGCTCGGCCCAGTCCAGCGGCACCTTCAGCGTCGCGCACTGCCAATCGCTGCTCGGCGCGGGGCCTTCGGCGGTGGCCTTGCAACGGCCCCACGACAGCCCGCTCCTGCCGTCGTCGGACGAGCCGGTGCTGCAGCCCGCGGCCAGCAGGGCCGAGGCGGCCGCCAGAGCGGTCCATCGAACCAAGCGCCTCATTGCCCATCCCCCCTCGAAGGCCGTCCGCTCTGTGCCGCGGATGGCGGTCAGGCCATGGTAGGCAGATCCCGCGTCGGCCGTTTCGACCTGTGGATAACCTTCTGACCTGCGAGTATCCGGGATCGCTGAGGCGTCAGGTGCAGACGGTGCCCGCAGGCGGCACCTTCCCGTCCAGCAGGTAGCCGTTCACCGCGCCCTGCACGCACTTGTTCTCGCTGTCGTACGCGCCGTGCCCCTGCCCCCGGTACGTCAGCTCGACCCCGACGCCCTTGCCCAGCGCGTTCACCATCGCCCGGGCACCCTCGTACGGCGTGGCCGGGTCGCCCGTGTTGCCGACGACCAGAATGGGTGCCGCGCTGGGAGCGCTCACGTCCGGGTGGTCGGCGGCGCCCGGCACGGCCCAGTCCGTGCAGCCGATCATGCCCCAGGCCAGGGAGTCGCCGAACAGGGGCGAGGCGGCCCGGAACTCCGGCAGCCGCCGCTCGACGTAGGCGGCGTCGTAGCGAGGTTTGGCGTCGGCGCAGCTGATGGCGGTGAAGGCGGCGGTCGAGTTGTCGTACTCGCCGTTCTCGCTGCGTCCGTTCATCGAGTCGGAGAGCAACATCAGGGTGCTGCCGTTGCCGTCGTAGGCCTCCTCCAGGCCATCGGTGAGGAATTCCCAGAGGTCCTTGGAGTACAGGGCCTGCAGGATGCCGCTGGTCGCCGCGGTCTGGGTCAGCTGGCGCGGGAAGATGCCCTCGATCGGCTTGCGGTCGAGGTCGTCCAGCAGGCGGGCGATACGGTCCTTCACGTCCTGGGCGCTGTCGCCGATCGGGCACTCATCGGTCTTCGACACGCAGTCCTCGGCGAAGTTGTCGAGCGCGAGCTGGAAGCCCTTGGCCTGTCCCAGCGAACCCTGTTCGGCGTTCTGCGTGGGGTCGACGACGGCGTCGAACACGGCGCGGCCGACCCGCTCGGGGAACAGGTGGGCGTAGACGCCGCCCAGTTCGGTGCCGTAGGAGATGCCGAAGTAGTGCAGTTTGCCGTCGCCGAGGACCTGGCGCATCAGGTCCAGGTCGCGGGCCGCGTCGGTGGTGCGCACATGCGGCAGGATCTTCCCCGAGTTCTGCTCGCAGGCGTCGTTGAAATCCGTGGTGCTGTCCAGGAGCTGGGTGCGTTCGGCGGCGTCGTCGGGGGTGCCGTCCTGCTGGAAGTAGGCGTCGAGCTGCTGGTCGTTCTCGCAGATCACGGGGTCGCTGCGGCCGACCCCGCGCGGGTCGAAGCTGACCAGGTCGTAGCGGGTGCGCAATGTCTCGTAGCCCTCCGCGAAGGCGGGCAGCGAGGTGACGCCCGAGCCGCCGGGGCCGCCGAAGTTGAAGATGAGCGAGCCGATGCGCTCGTTCTCGGCGCCGGTCGTCCTGACCCGGATCAGTTCGAGACCGATCGTGTCGCCCTTCGGGTCGTCCCAGTCGAGCGGGGCCTTCATGGTGGCGCACTGCCACTCACCGTCGTCCGGCAGGGGAGAGGGCGGGGTACCTCCGCCCTGGGCCTCGTTCGGGGCCGGGCAGGCCTTCCAGCTCAGTTCCTGCCGCGTCACGTCCTCGCCCTGGGCGTCGTCGCCGCAGCCCGCCAGCACGGTGGACAGCAGCACGGCGGAGACGGTCAGGACGGCGGCCCGCGGTGGGAGGAGGGATGGCATGGTTCCATCCTGCGGCGGTACCGAACGGGGCGCGCGGGACGCGTGCCGTACGAGGTAAGAGGGGCAAGAGGGTTCGGTGAGGCCGAAGGGCCATCGGTACCTACGGCCCGGATCGCCACCGCCACGCTCGCGCAGCCGACCGTGCGAAGGACCTGCTTCCGGCCCGCTCGGGTCAGAGGGCCTGCTTGCGCGTGAGGTGGTTGAAGGCCAGCCAGCCCGGCAGCACGGGCAGCCACAGCGTCAGCAGACGGAACAGCAGGACCGCCGGTGCCGCGACCTCCTTCGGGAGCCCGACGGCGATCAGACCGACCGTCAGGGTCGCCTCGACCGCGCCCACACCGCCCGGTGTCGGCGCCGCCGATCCCAGGGCGTTGCCCGCGAGGAAGACGACGGCGACGCTGGCGAGGCTGATCGACGTGGACTCGTCGCCGAACGCGCGGATCGAGGCGTCCAGGCACATCACGAAGCAGGCGGTCAGCAGCAGCATGCCGCCGATGCCGGTGACCAGCTTCTGCGGCCGCTGCAGCACGTCCAGCATGCGCGGCACGACACCCGCGAACAGCGACCGCACGCGCGTTGACACGAACTTGCGCAGGAACGGCACCGACGTCACCACGAGCACGAGCACCGCCACCGTCAGCAGACCGGCGATGACCGTCCGGGACGGAGACAGCGACGGCGTCTTCTCGGTACCGGTCAGATAGCCGAAGGACAGCAGCATCAGGATGTGACAGCCGAGCCCGAACAGCTGCGACGCGCCGACACTCGCCACCGCGAGCCCCGGCCGCACCCCCGCGCGCTGGAGGAAGCGCGTGTTCAGGGCGACACCGCCCACCGCAGCCGGGGCGACGATCTTCACGAACGATCCGGCGACTTGTGCCGCCACGGTCCGTACGAACGGCACCCGCTCGGGCACGAATCCCAGCAGCGCCATCGCCGCCGCCACGTAGCTGCACATCGAGAACAGCACGGCCGCGGCGACCCAGCCCCACTCGGCGTTCGCGATGAGCGGCCCGAACTCGATGTGCGTGAGCTGTGTCAGCAGGAAGTACGCGCCGATCGCGCCGGCCATGAAACTGATCAGCGTGCGCGGCCGCACCCGCTCCAGCCGGGCCGGCTCGACGGGTGCCTGCGGCCTGATCCGCAGCACCGCGTGCCGGATCTGCGTGAGCAGGTCTTCCTCGCGGGCCTCCTCCACGGCCTCGTCGATCGCCCGCTTCTCGGCGCGCTGCTCCGCCCGTACGGCCTTCTTGTCGGGCTTCTCCAGGACGGGCACGGACTCGCCCGCTTCCCCCTCCAGACGGGCCTGCTTGGCCTGCCGGGACGCCTCCAGGACCGCGTCGCGGTCGCGCTGTGCCCGCTCCCGGGCCAGTCTGCGCAGCGTCGCGCGCGTGGAGCGGCTGAGGGCGATGGGCTGGAGCATCGGCAGGCAGTCCGCCACCGCGTCCGGACCGAGCACGCCCACCGCCGAGGCGACCGCCCGCTCGGCGCCCACCCGGAGGCCGAGCGTCACCAGCAGCTGGGAGGTGTCCATGCGCAGCAGCAGATCACCGGCCGCGATCTCGCCGACACGCAGGTCGGTGAGGATCACTGTGCGGGAACGATCCACCAGAATCGCGTCGCCCACCAGCCTGCGATGCGCGATGCGCCGCGACTGCAGGGCCTTCACCTGGTGCCAGGTGTCGCGCATCAGGTCGTCGGTGATCTCCTCGTCCGACAGCGAGTCGAGGGTGCGTCCGCCGCTGTGCTCGTAGACGAGCATCACCGCGTCGGGGCCGAGTTCGGAGGTGGCGATCAGCTTGGGCGCGTTGGCGCCGGCCGCGATCGCCGCGTACGCCAGCAGGGCCTCCTGCTCCAGGGCCTGCCGCAGCGACTGGAGGCTGCTGCGGGTGGCGAAGCCGCGCAGCGTGAGGTTGCGCCAGGCACGGTAGAAGAAACCTTGGGCCTGCTGCTCCCGGTCGACCACCGTCACGTCCAGGGGCGGGCCGTCTTCCAGCGTGACGAAGTAGCGCCGGCCCCGGTCCCCGGTGTCCGGGTTGTCCGAGGTGTCCTCGCGGGATGCGCTGACGGGGCGGAAGCCGACAGTCCGCAGACCGGCCATCAGCGTCTGCCCGGTGGGCCGGACGTTGGGCGAGCCGACCGCATACAGCGTGCCGTAGGCCACGGTCCAGCCGATCAGCACGGTCAGGATGATCGAGAACGGGGTCGTGTACCCGGTGACGAGCATCGAGAAGGCGTCGAGGAGCAGCACGACCCACAGCACCGCGCGCCATCGCGGTCTGCGCGACATGCCGACGGCCGTCATGTAGGCGATGACCGGGGCCAGATAGCCGTGCACGGGATCGGTCAGGGCGTGGATGTCACCGGGGGAGGGCTGGGTCAGCGCCTCCTGGATCGAGTCGGGAGCGGCCCGGGCCACCCACAGATCCGTGGCGAGGGTCACACCGTGCGCGAGGACCGCCGCGAGCACGCCGTCGGCGATGCGCAGCCCGTCCCGTTTGATCAGCCGCTCGATGGCGAAGGCGACCGGCACCAGCAGGATGGCGATGCTGGAGGCCAGCCCCGCGATCTTGATGAGCAGGTCGGGGGCCTGCCCGGTGCCCTTGTTGATGTCCTGTTCGAGGCCCGAGGTGGTGCCGTGCGCGAACGCGGCGATGCCGATCAGGATCACGACGGCGAGCACACCCACCAGCAGGCGCATCAGGTCGGACGGGCGGTGCACGCGCGCGGGGAGCAGCGGCTCGTCGCCCTCCACCTCGTCGATGTGTGCGACGTCGGGCTCCTCGGCGGCCGCCCGGGGCTTCTTCGCCGCCCCCTTCGGAGCGTCCGCCGGGGTGCCCGGGCGCGACGAAGCGTCAGAGGTGCCTTCCGTGCCCTCGGGGTGCGCACCCTGCTGCTTCATCGTCTCTTCTTGGTCTCGTATCACCGGTCACCGCCCGCACGATGGTGGCATGCCGCACCGGCACACGGGACAATCAGGGTGCACATGCGGGGGCGGACAGTCTGCCCGACGCGCTCCTGCCGGGCGAGGAGAACGCTCCGGAGCACGCCCGGCCCGTTGTCGGTGGGGTGGGGCAGGATGGGGCGGATGAGTGAGCAGAGCCCTGAGGGGGGCCGGTACGAGGACGAGCCCGCGCATGCGCTGCCCGAGTACGCCGAGCGGGTCCTCGACGTCGCCGAACTGATCCCGCCGGGCCGCGTCATGACCTACGGGGACGTCGCCGAATGGCTGGAGCAGGGTGGTCCGCGGCAGGTCGGCCGGGTCATGGCGCTCTACGGGGGAGCCGCCCCGTGGTGGCGGGTCGTCCGCGCGGACGGCGTCCTGCTGCCGGGGCACGAACAACGGGCGCTCGGGCACTACCGGGCGGAGGGCACGCCCCTGAAGGAAGCGAGCCGCGCCGCCGAGGGTCACCTGCCGCGCATCGACATGAGACGGGCGCGGTGGGACGGCGGTGATCGCGCGGAGGGTCACACCTGACAGCTTCCGCCATCGGACGGCCTCCTGTGTGACCCGTGATCCGTACGGGGGAATCGGGGCACACCGGCGGTATGACGTACGTTCGTGAGTCGAGGGGCATGAGTGCCGCGAGTGCCATGAGTGGTCGGCGGGAAGAAGGGGAAGCCCTGCTTCCGCCTCACTCGTCGGCGTAGCGTCGGCTGCGCGTACCCCCGTCACCCCGCGGTCACCGCCCGCCACGCGCGGTGGCCCGCCAACCAGCACTTCCACCAGAACCGGCGAACCACGTGAGCTCCTCTTCCTCCACCAGCGGCCTGTCGCACCCCCGGGTGCGGCGGGGGAACCGTGGCGCTTACCGACTGGTACGTACCCCTCCTGCCCGCATGGACCCCCCTCATCTGGACGCCTCGCAGCGCTCCGTGGTTGACCACACGGCGGGTCCGCTCCTCGTCCTCGCAGGTCCGGGCACCGGCAAGACCACCACCCTCGTCGAGTCCGTGGCCGAGCGAGTGGCCCGGGGCGGGGACCCCGAGCGCGTCCTGGTACTGACCTTCAGCCGCCGGGCGGCGGTCGAACTGCGCGACCGCATGGCCCGGCGGGCCGGGGCCGCCCGCGCTCCCCAGGCGACCACCTTCCACTCGTTCTGCTACGCCCTGGTCCGCGCCCACCAGGACAGCGCCCTGTTCGTGGAGCCGCTGCGGCTGCTGTCCGGCCCGGAGCAGGACGTCTCGGTGCGCGAGCTGCTCGCGGGCCAGCTGGATCTGGAACGGCTCGGGCTCGCACACGTGCGCTGGCCCGACGAACTGCGCGCCTGCCTGACCACCCGCGGTTTCGCCGACGAGGTCCGCGCGGTCCTCGCCCGCAGCCGTGAACTCGGCCTCGGGCCCGACGCCCTGGACGCCTTCGCCCACCGCACGGGACGGCCCGACTGGCGCGCCGCGGCCGCGTTCCTCGCCGAGTACCTCGACGTGCTCGACCTCCAGGGCGTGATCGACTACGCGGAGCTCGTCCACCGCGCGGTGCTCCTCGCCCGCCGCCCCGAGGTCGCGTCGTGGCTCGCCGCCCGGTACGACGCCGTCTACGTCGACGAGTACCAGGACACGGATCCCGCTCAGGTACGACTGCTGGACGCCCTGGCCGGCGGCGGCCGCACGCTCGTGGCCTTCGGCGATCCCGACCAGTCGATCTACGCGTTCCGCGGGGCCGACGTGAACGGCATCCTGGACTTCCCGCACGCCTTCCCCCGCGTGGACGGGCGCCCGGCCCCCGTCACCGTGCTGCGCACGTCCCGCCGCTCCGGAGCGGGCCTGCTGGCCGCCACCCGGCTGCTCACCCAGCGCATGCCGCTGACCCGGCTGCCCGCCGAGAAAGTGCGCGCCCACCGCGAACTCGCCCCCGTACGGGACGGCGGCCGCGTCGAGGCGTACACGTACCCGACGTCCGGGACGGAGCTGGACAACATCGCCGACATCCTCCGCAGGGCCCACCTGGAGGACGGCGTCCCGTGGAGGGACATGGCCGTCCTGGTACGCGCCGGCTCCCGCACCATCCCCACGGTCCGCCGCGCCCTCACGGCGGCGGGCGTCCCCGTCGACGGCGACGGTGACGACGTACCGCTGCGGCACGAACCCGCGGTGGCACCGCTGCTGACGGCGTTGCGGGCGGTGGCCCTGGCAGAGGCCGCAGGGACTGCCGAGAGGGAGACGGCGGCCGACGGCGCTCCCGACGCGGAGCCGACCGCCTCCTGGCTCGACACCGAGACCGCCCTCACTCTCCTGACCTCACCTCTCGCGAGCATGGACGCGGCCGACCTGCGCCGCCTCGGCCGCGCCCTGCGCGACGAGGAGCGGGCGGCCGGCAACCCGCTGCCGCCGCCCTCCGACGTGCTGCTCGCGCAGGCACTCGCCGAGCCGGAGCGTCTGGCCGTGCACGACCCCGCGTACGCGCGCGGTGCCCAGCGCCTGGGCGCGCTGCTGCGCAAGGCCCGCGAGCGACTGGCCGGCGGCGGTACGGCCGAGGAGGCGCTGTGGGACCTCTGGGAGGGCACGCCCTGGCCCACACGACTGGAGCGGGCCGCCCGCCGGGGCGGCGCCGCCGGGCGCAACGCGGACCGCGACCTGGACGCCGTCTGCGCCCTGTTCGCCACCGCGGCCCGCGCCGAGGAACGCACCGGCGGCCGGGGCACCCTGAACTTCCTGGAGGAGATCGACGCCGAGGACATCGCCGCCGACACCCTCGCGCGGCGCACCGTACGCCCCGACGCCGTCCGCCTGATGACCGCGCACCGCTCCAAGGGCCTTCAGTGGCGCCTCGTGGTCGTGGCAGGGGTCCAGGAGGGCCTGTGGCCGGACCTGCGCCGCCGCGGCTCCCTCCTGGAGGCCGACCGCATCGGCCGCGACGGACTCGCCGAACCCCTCACCCCCGGCGCGCTGCTCGCCGAGGAGCGGCGCCTGTTCTACGTGGCCGCCACGCGCGCGAGCGAGCGTCTCGTCGTCACCGCGGTCAAGGCCCCCGCTGACGACGGCGACCAGCCCTCCCGCTTCCTGACCGAACTGGGCGTCGAACCCAAGGACGTCACAGGGCGCCCGCGCCGCCCCCTGTCCGTCGCGGCGCTCGTCGCCGAACTGCGGGCCACCACGGTCGACCCGCGCGTTTCCGACGCACTCCGGGAGGCCGCCGCCCGCCGCCTGGCCCGGCTCGCCGCCCTCGCCGACGAGGACGGCCGCCCCCTGGTGCCGTCCGCGCACCCCTACCGCTGGTGGGGCATGTTCGAGCCGACCGAGTCCAAGGTGCCGCTGCGCGACCGCGACCAGCCCGTCGTGCTCTCCGGCAGCGCCCTCGACCAGCTCGCCAACACCTGCGCCCTGCAGTGGTTCCTGGGCCGCGAGGTGAAGGCCGACGCGCCCGCCACGGCCGCCCAGGGCTTCGGCAACGTGGTGCACGTCCTCGCCGACGAGGTCGCCTCCGGGCACACCCCGGCCGACCTCGGCGTCCTCATGGAACGCCTCGACTCCGTGTGGAACGCGCTGGCCTTCGACGCGCCGTGGAAGTCGGCCCAGGAGAAGGACAACGCGCGCGTGGCGCTCGAACGGTTCCTCCAGTGGCACGTCATGAACCGCACCGGGCGTACCCCGGTGGCCAGCGAGCACGACTTCGACGTCACCCTCGAAGCGGGCGACTACCAGGTGCGCATCCGCGGCCAGATGGACCGGGTCGAGGCGGACGGCGACGGCCGCGCCTACGTGGTCGACTTCAAGACCGGCAAGCAGGCGCCCGGTTCCAAGGAAGTGGAGCGCCACCCGCAGCTCGCCGTCTACCAGCTGGCCGTCCGCGAGGGCGCCGTCGACGAGGCCTTCGACGGCGTGCGCCCCGAGCCGGGCGGCGCCGAACTCGTGCACCTCCGGCAGGGAGCGGCCAAACGCGACGGCGGCGAGACCCTGCCCAAGGTGCAGGCCCAGGAGCCGCTGGAGGGGGAGTGGGTCGGCGATCTGCTCGTCACCGCCGCCGGCAAGGTCCTCGACGAACGGTTCACGCCGACCGCCGGGCAGCACTGCACGCACTGCGCGTTCCGGGCCTCGTGCAGCGCCCGGCAGGAGGGGCGTCACGTCGTGGAGTGAGCTATCGCACCACAGGTGCTGACCTGCGCTTCGTCCTCCACGGAGACCCGTTCGGTCACCACTGTCAGTGGCCGCCGCTAGCCTTTCGATGTGCCCGCCCGTATCACTGATCCCGACCAGCTCAAGGAGCTCCTCGGCATCCCGTTCACCCCGGAGCAGACGGCTTGCATCACCGCGCCGCCCGCCCCGCAGGTGATCGTGGCCGGCGCCGGCTCGGGCAAGACGACGGTGATGGCGGCACGCGTGGTGTGGCTGGTCGGCACCGGCCAGGTCGCCCCCGAGCAGGTGCTCGGCCTCACCTTCACCAACAAGGCCGCCGCCGAACTCGCCGAGCGCGTCCGCAAAGCGCTCGTCAGGGCCGGTGTCACCGACCCGGACGCCATCGACCCGGACAACCCGCCGGGCGAACCGGTGATCTCCACGTACCACGCCTTCGCGGGCCGTCTCCTCACCGACCACGGCCTGCGCCTCGGTCTCGAGCCCACCTCCCGGCTGCTCGCCGACGCCACCCGCTTCCAGCTCGCCGCGCGCGTCCTGCGCGAGGCCCCGGGGCCCTACCCGGCCCTGACCCGTTCCTTCCCGGACCTGGTCGGCGACCTCCTCGCCCTCGACGCCGAGCTCGCCGAGCACCTCGTACGCCCGGAGGCACTGCGCGCGTACGACGCCGAACTGCTGCTGACCCTGCGGGGCGCCAAGCTCAGCAACGCCGACCTGCGCAAGGTCCCCGACGCGGCCGCCTCCCGGCGTGAACTCGCCGAGCTGGTCACCCGCTACCGGGCCGCCAAGCGCGATCGGGACCTGCTCGACTTCGGCGACCAGATCGCCCTGTCGGCCCGGCTCGCCGGCATCCCCGAGGTGGGCCGCGTCCTGCGTGACGAGTTCCGGGTGGTCCTGCTCGACGAGTACCAGGACACGTCGGTCGCCCAACGCGTCCTCCTGGCGGGCCTGTTCGGCGAGGGCACCGGCCACCCGGTCACCGCCGTCGGCGACCCCTGCCAGGCGATCTACGGCTGGCGCGGCGCCTCCGTCGCCAACCTCGACGACTTCCCCGAGCACTTCGCCCACGCCGACGGCCGCCCCGCGACCCGCCGGGCCCTCAGCGAGAACCGCCGCAGCGGCGGCCGCCTCCTCGACCTCGCCAACGGCCTCGCGGAGCCCCTGCGCGCCCTGCACGCGGGCGTGGAGGCACTCCGCCCGGCCCCCGGCGCCGAACGCGACGGCATGGTCCGCTGCGCCCTGCTGCGCACCCACGCCGAGGAGATCGACTGGGCCGCCGACTCCGTCGCCCACCTCGTCCGGACCGGGACGGCACCCGGCGAGATCGCCGTCCTGTGCCGCACCGCGAGCGACTTCGCCGAGATCCAGGGCGCCCTGGTCGCCCGGGACATCCCCGTCGAGGTCGTCGGCCTGTCCGGGCTGCTGCACCTGCCCGAGATCGCCGACCTCGTCGCCGTCTGCGAGGTCCTCCAGGACCCCGGCGCCAACGCCTCCCTGGTACGCCTGCTCACCGGCCCGCGCTGGCGCATCGGCCCGCGCGACCTCGCCCTCCTGGGGAGGCGCGCCCGGCTTCTCGTCACCCACGCGCGCGTGACGGACGACGACGACCGGGACCGCCGTCTCGCCGAGGCCGTCGAGGGGGTCGACCCGTCCGAGGTGATCTCCCTCGCGGACGCCCTCGACACGTTCCTGGAGACACCGCTGGACGGCCGCGGTGACGACGACGGACTGCCGTTCTCGCCCGACGCGCGCGTGCGCTTCGCCCGGCTGGCCACCGAACTGCGCGAGCTGCGCCGCTCCCTGGCCGACCCGCTGATGGACGTCCTGCACCGCGTCCTCGCCGTCACCGGCCTGGAGGTCGAACTGTCGGCGTCCCCGCACGCCCTGGCAGCGCGCCGCCGCGAGACCCTGTCCAACTTCCTGGACGTCGCCGCCTCCTTCGCCGCCGGCGACAACGAGGCGACCCTGCTGGCCTTCCTCGGCTTCCTGCGCACGGCAGCGCAGTACGAGAAGGGGCTCGACAACGCCCTCCCCGGCGGCGAGAACACCGTCAAGGTGCTCACCGCCCACAAGTCCAAAGGCCTGGAGTGGGATGTCGTGGTCGTCCCCGGCCTGGTCACCGGCACCTTCCCCAGCAGCCAGGGCCGCGAGAAGTGGACCTCCCAGGGCAAGGTCCTGCCGCACGGGCTGCGCGGCGACGCCGACACCCTGCCCGACGTGACGTCCTGGGACGCCAAGGGCCTGAAGGCCTTCCACGAGGCCATGAAGGACCACCAGCACACCGAGGAACTCCGCCTCGGCTACGTCACCTTCACCCGCCCCCGCTCCCTCCTCCTGGGCTCCGGCCACTGGTGGGGGCCCACCCAGAAGAAGCGCCGCGGGCCGTCCGCGTTCCTCCAGGCCCTGTACGAGCACTGCGAGGCCGGGTACGGCGAGATCGAGGCCTGGGCGGACGAACCCGCCGACGACGAGGAGAACCCGGCCCTGCACCGGGCGACGGCCGACCAGGTGTGGCCCCTGCCCCTGGACGCGACAGCCCTGGCACGCCGCCGCGCGGCAGCCGAGACCGTCCTGGCCCACCTGGAGAACCTCGCGTCCCCCGAGGACGGGCGCCCCGCGGCCACGCACGACCCGGACGCCCTCGACGACCCGGAATGGCCCCCGCCGCCCGAGGACGACGAGCCCCCGTACAGCGAGCCCCCGTACGGCGAACCGGACCCGTTCGACGAGGCACCCCTCGACGAGTCACCGTTCGACGAGGCACCCCTCGACGAGGCACCGTTCGATGGCGTCCCCTTCGCCGAGGAGCCCTTCGAAGAGGTCTCCGGCGAAGACCCGGCGGGCGGGGACGCCCCACCCGTGATCCACCCCACCGTCCCCCACCAGGCGGCCCCGCCGGAGCCCCTGTCCACCCGCCCTCATCCCGGGACCACCGGACATCCCGGCCCCCGGGGCCGGGCCCATCCGCACCTCACCCCGGAGGAAGCCCGCACCGTCGCCTCCTGGGACCGCGACCTGGACGCACTCACCGGAGAGCTCCTGCGCGCCCGCGACAGCGTCACCGAGGTGCCCCTCCCGGCGTCCCTCACGGCCTCCCAGCTGATGCACCTGGCCGCCGACCCGGACGGCCTCGCCCAGGAGCTGGCCCGCCCCATGCCGCGCCCGCCCCAGCCCGCCGCGCGCCGCGGCACCCGCTTCCACGCCTGGGTCGAGGCCCGCTTCGAGGAGCTCACGCTGCCCATGCTGGAGCCGGAGGAACTGCCCGGCAGCGACGCCGAGATCGCAGACGAGCAGGACCTGGAGGCGCTCAAAGAGGCCTTCGAACGCACCGAGTACGCACGCCGCACGCCCCACCGGGTGGAGGCCCCCGTCCAGCTCGCGATCGGCGGCCGGATCGTCCGGGGCCGCATCGACGCCGTCTACAAGGAGGGCGACGGGGAGGACGCGACGTACGAGATCGTCGACTGGAAGACCAGTCGTTCCCGCACCGCCGACCCGCTCCAGCTCGCCGTCTACCGGCTGGCCTGGGCCGAGCAGCAGGGCGTGCCCCCGGAGTCGGTCACGGCCGCGTTCCTGTACGTGCGCAGCGGCGAGGTCGTACGCCCGCGGGACCTGCCCGGCCGGGCCGCCCTGGAGCGGCTGCTCCTGGACGAGCCGTCGGAAGGGGAGCACGGTGAGGAACCGCACTCCGAGGACGTCCGTGCGGGCCGATAGGCTCGTGACCATGAGCCAGACCCCGGACAGCGTCGTCCGTACGTACATCCAGCAGCACCGCGCCGCCTTCCTCGACGACCTCGCCGAGTGGCTGCGCATCCCGTCGGTGTCCGCCCAGCCGGACCACGCGCCCGACGTACGACGCAGCGCCGACTGGCTCGCCGCCAAGCTCAAGGAGACCGGCTTCCCGACTGCCGAGGTCTGGCAGACCCCCGGCGCGCCCGCCGTCTTCGCCGAGTGGCCCTGTGAGGACCCGCAAGCACCCACCGTGCTGGTCTACGGCCACCACGACGTGCAGCCCGCCGCCCGGGAGGACGGCTGGGACAGCGAGCCCTTCGAGCCGGTCGTGCGCGAGAACCGCCTCTACGCGCGCGGGGCGGCCGACGACAAGGGCCAGGTGTTCTTCCACACCCTCGGCGTGCGCGCCCACCTCGCCGCCACCGGCCGCAGCACCCCGGCCGTGCACCTCAAACTGATCGTCGAGGGCGAGGAGGAGTCCGGCTCGCCGCACTTCCGTGCCCTGGTCGAGCAGCACGCCGAGCGGCTCGCCGCCGACGCCGTGATCGTCTCCGACACCGGAATGTGGTCCGAGGACACCCCCACGGTGTGCACCGGCATGCGCGGCCTCGCCGAATGCGAGATACGCCTGTACGGCCCCGACCAGGACATCCACTCCGGCTCCTTCGGCGGCGCCGTGCCCAACCCGGCGACGGCCGCCGCCCGCCTCGTCGCCGCCCTGCACGACGAGCACGCGCGCGTGGCGATCCCGGGCTTCTACGACGGCGTGGTCGAACTCACCGACCGGGAGCGTGAACTCCTCGCCGCGCTGCCCTTCGACGAGCAGCAGTGGCTGCGCACGGCCAAGTCGTACGCCACCGAGGGGGAGGCCGGGTACACCACCCTGGAGCGGATCTGGGCCCGCCCCACCGCGGAGGTCAACGGCATCGGCGGCGGCTACCAGGGCCCCGGCAGCAAGACGATCGTCCCCTCCTCCGCCTTGGTGAAACTGTCCTTCCGCCTCGTGGCGGGCCAGGACCCGGGGCAGGTGGAGAAAGCCGTCCACGCCTGGGCCGAGCAGCAGGTGCCGCCGGGGATCCGCTGCGAGGTCACGTTCAGCGGAGCCACCCGCCCGTGTCTGACACCGCTGGACCACCCGGCCCTCCGGTCGGTCACCCGCGCCATGAGCCGGGCCTTCGAGAAGCCGGTCCGCTTCACGCGCGAGGGCGGCTCCGGACCCGCGGCGGACCTCCAGGACGTCCTCGGCGCCCCGGTGCTGTTCCTGGGCATCTCCGTCCCCTCGGACGGCTGGCACGCCCCGAACGAGAAGGTCGAACTCGACCTGCTCCTCAAAGGCGTCGAGACCGCCGCGTA
Source organism: Streptomyces qaidamensis (assembly GCF_001611795.1). Lineage (NCBI taxonomy): Bacteria > Bacillati > Actinomycetota > Actinomycetes > Kitasatosporales > Streptomycetaceae > Streptomyces > Streptomyces qaidamensis. The sequence continues at coordinate 5,966,840 of NZ_CP015098.1, forward strand.
CCTGTGGGGTGACCTCGCCGAGAACTGGCGCCATGCGCCCTGAGCGTCCTGTTCCGGCCGGACCGGGCACGCGCGCGGGGCACACTGGAAGCGCCGCCCCGCACCGCCCGACCCCGCCGGACCCGGTCGCCTCCCGCCGTACGTCCTACTGAACCGCCCGCCGAACCCGACCGTTCCCCCGGGGAGTTGGAAGCACCCGTGACCACCTGGACCGACCCCAACGCCGACCGTCCCATCTCGCTCACCGCCCCGAGCGGCATCGACCGGGCCGCCCACCACCGGCTCGACGAGGCCTGGCTCGCGGCGGCCTGGAGCCACCCCACGACGCGCTGCTTCGTGGTCTCCGGCGGGCAGGTCCTCATCGACGAGACGGCGGACGGGCGCACCGAACTCGTCATGATCCCCTCCTTCGAGGCCCCTCTCACCGAAGCGCACCGCTACTTCCTCGGCATCGACGAGGACGGCGTCAGCTACTTCGCCCTCCAGAAGGACTCCCTGCCCGGGCGCATGGACCAGTCCGCGCGCCCGGCGGGCCTGCGCGAGGCGGGTGCCCTGCTGTCGGCCCGCGACGTGGGCCTGATGGTCCACGCGGTGGGCCTGGAGAACTGGCAGCGCACGCACCGCTTCTGCTCGCGCTGCGGCGAACGCACCGTCATCGCCGCCGCCGGACACATCCGCCGCTGCCAGGCCTGCGGCGCGGAGCACTACCCGCGCACGGACCCCGCGGTGATCATGGCCGTGACCGACGAGGACGACCGCATCCTGCTCGGCCGCCAGGTCCACTGGCCCGAGGGCCGCTTCTCGACGCTGGCCGGTTTTGTCGAGCCCGGCGAGTCCATCGAGCAGTCCGTGCGCCGGGAGGTCCACGAGGAGGTCGGCATCAGCGTCGGCCAGGTCGAGTACGTCGCCAGCCAGCCCTGGCCTTTCCCCTCCAGCCTGATGCTGGGCTTCATGGCCCGCGCCACCTCCACCGAGATCGAGGTCGACGGCGACGAGATCCACGAGGCCCGCTGGTTCTCGCGCGACGAGCTGGGCGCTGCCTTCGAGTCCGGCGAGATGCTCCCGCCCTACGGCATCTCGATCGCGGCCCGCCTGATCGAGCTCTGGTACGGCAAGCCGCTCCCGACACGGAGCGCCGCCTGACGAGGCCGCCCGGATGACCGACCCGTACGGGAACCACAACGTCCATCACCATCCGGCGGTCCTGGCCGCCGTTCCGAACGGCTGCCGCACGGCCCTGGCCGCCGGGTGCGGCGACGGGCTGCTCACGCGCAACCCGGCGGCACGGTCGGCCTCCGTCACAGGGGTGGACCGCTTCCGGAAATGATCAAGCTGGGTTCGAACAGGCCATCACCCGTCTCGCCCGGCTCACCGCGCCCGGCGGCCGTCCGACGATCGTCGGCATGGCCGCCAACCGGACGGTTCTGGATTGGCTGATCAGTACCTGCGGCGTGCCGGTGAGCCAGCTGCACGCCCGTCGGCACGGCGGCGAACGCGGCCCGGCCGGCATGCCGATGGAAGACGTGCACATGGCGTGAGCGGAGATCAGACGGGCGCTTCGCCGTCTCCTGCCGGGCTCGGGGTTCGCCGCACGCTGCTGTGGCGCTACGTCGTGGTGTGGGACAAACCGCGAGAAGGCGGCTCCTGAGCTGTCTCAGGAGCCGCCTTCTCGTACAGACACACGGCGACTCTAGGCGCCGATCTTCTGCTTCACCTGCGCCAGCGACGGGTTCGTGAGCGTCGAGCCGTCCGGGAAGAGGACGGTGGGCACCGTCTGGTTTCCGCCATTCGCCTTCTCCACGAACGCGGCGGACTCCGGGTCCTGCTCGATGTTGATCTCGGTGTACGCGATGCCCTCGCGGTCCATCTGGCTCTTCAGCCGGCGGCAGTAGCCGCACCACGTGGTGCTGTACATCGTCACAGTGCCCAGCATGTCTCTGGTGCTCCTTCGGTGGCTCGGGGCGGGTGGTCGCAGTGGAGGAACGTATGTGAAAGGTCCACCATTCCCGGTGCCCGGGCCAGGCCCGACGTGACGCCTGCCGCATTAGTACGACTAGCAGTGCCTGCCTGTGGACAACCGGCGCAGCCGTCTCGCGCGACCTGGCAGCATGGCTGTGTGACAGCAGCAACGCACTCCACCCTGTTCCCGCAGGTACCGGACTCCGCGGACGCGGTGCTCGAAGGGCTCGACCCCGAGCAGCGCGAAGTGGCCACGGCCCTGCACGGTCCGGTGTGCGTCCTGGCGGGCGCGGGTACGGGCAAGACCCGGGCGATCACCCACCGCATCGCCTACGGAGTGCGCGCCGGCATCCTGCACCCCTCCAGCGTCCTCGCCGTCACCTTCACCAATCGCGCCGCCGGCGAGATGCGCGGCCGGCTGCGCCAGCTCGGCGCCGCGGGCGTCCAGGCGCGTACGTTCCACTCGGCCGCACTGCGCCAGCTCCAGTACTTCTGGCCGAAAGCGATCGGCGGCGCCATGCCCCGGCTCGTCGACCGCAAGATCCAGCTCGTCGCCGATGCGGCGGCCGCCTGCCGCATCCGGCTCGACCGGGGCGAGCTGCGGGACGTCACCGCCGAGATCGAATGGTCCAAGGTCACCCAGACCGTCCCCGCCGACTACGCGCCCGCCGCCGCCAAGACCGGCCGTGAGTCCCCCCGCGACCCCGCCGAGATCGCCCAGCTCTACGCCGCCTACGAGGACGTCAAGCGCGAGCGGTCCGTCATCGACTTCGAGGACGTCCTGCTGCTGACCGTGGCGGTCTTGCAGGACCGCCACGACATCGCCGAGCAGATCCGTGCCCAGTACCAGCACTTCGTGGTCGACGAGTACCAGGACGTCAGCCCACTCCAGCAGCGCCTGCTCGAACTGTGGCTGGGCGAGCGGGACAGCCTGTGCGTGGTCGGGGACGCCAGCCAGACCATCTACTCGTTCACGGGGGCCACTCCGGACCATCTGCTCGACTTCCGCACCCGCCACCCCGGTGCGACCGTCGTCAAGCTGGTCCGCGACTACCGATCCACGCCCCAGGTCGTCCACCTCGCCAACGGTCTGCTCGCCCAGGCCCGGGGCCGGGCCGCAGACCACCGCCTGGAGCTCGTCTCCCAGCGCGCCGCCGGGCCCGAGCCGGTCTACGCCGAGTACACCGACGAGCCCGCAGAGGCGGAAGGCGCGGCCCGCCGGATCCGCGAACTCGTCGACTCGGGAGTCCCGGCCTCCGAGATCGCCGTCCTCTTCCGCACGAACGCGCAGTCCGAGACCTTCGAGCAGGCCCTCGCCGACGCGGCTGTGCCCTACCAGCTGCGCGGCGCCGAGCGGTTCTTCGACCGCCCGGAGGTGCGCAAGGCGGGCATCGCCCTGCGCGGGGCGGCCCGCTTCGGCGGCAACGACTCCCTCCTGGACGACGTCGTCGACCTTCCCTCCCAGGTGCGCGCCGTGCTGTCGGGAGAGGGCTGGACGACGCGGCCACCGGCCGGCTCCGGCGCGGTGAGAGAGCGCTGGGAGTCCCTGGCCGCCCTGGTGAACCTCGCACAGGACTTCGCCGCCGCCAGACCTGCCGCAACCCTGGCGGACCTCGTCGCCGAACTCGACGAACGGGCGAACGCCCAGCACGCCCCCACCGTGCAGGGCGTCACCCTCGCCTCCCTGCACTCGGCCAAGGGCCTGGAGTGGGATGTCGTCTTCCTGGTCGGCGTCGCCGAGGGCATGATGCCGATCACCTACGCCAAGACCGACGAACAGATCGAAGAGGAGCGCCGCCTCCTCTATGTCGGAGTCACCCGGGCGCGAGAGCACCTCCATGTCTCCTGGGCGCTCTCCCGCTCGCCCGGAGGACGCCCCAACCGCCGCCCCAGCCGCTTCCTCGACGGGCTGCGCCCCGGTTCGACGGCTACCGCGGGCCGTACCGCCGCCGGAGGAGCGGGCGGAATCGAGCGCGGAATCCCCGGAACCAGGGGGTCCGCCCCGAAACGGGCGCAGCGAGTCCCCGCCCGCTGCCGAGTCTGCGGCCGCACGCTGACCGACCCGGGGGAAATGAAGCTGATGCGCTGCGACGACTGCCCCTCCGACATGAACGAGGGCCTGTACGAGCGCCTGCGTGAGTGGCGCGCCGACCAGGCACGCAGCAGCGGCCAGCCCGCCTTCTGCGTGTTCACGGACAGGACGCTGATGGCGATCGCCGAGTCCGCCCCCGACGACGAGCGCGAGCTCGCCCGCATCCCGGGTGTCGGGATGCGCAAGCTCACCCGCTACGGCACGGATGTACTGGCCATCTGCGCAGGCCAGTCGTCGGCGGAGAGCACAGATCAGGACTGACACGAACTCGTCGAAAAAATAGTTTGCGCATGCCCCAGCAATCCCCATAGGTTCTTAGGCACGAGAGCAGCGGCCTTCTCGAAGGCCCTGATCCCGTGTTGTACTTGCATATCCGTCGGACTGGTTCACCCAGTCCCCCGATACGCCGAGAGGAGGCGAGTCCAGTGGTCAGCATCTACACCAGCTCCGTCAGCACCGTGAAAATGACCGATCGCTCGGCCGTCTCCGCGTGCATGCTCGGCGTTTCGAACCTGGGCACCGGTCTGTCCGGCATTCGTGCCGTCCGCCCGGCGTCCTCCTCCGTTGCCCCCGCGGGCCTTCCCGTCCGTGAGCGCAATGAGCGACCGACCAAGGCACTGGAAGCGGCAGTAGCGGCACAGGCGCAGGCCTATGCCTTTACGGCGACCGGTGCCGGATTCCGGAAGCAGACGACGCAGCACCACCAGATGTGGGCCTTCCGTGGGCCAGAACCCTGGAGTGATCCAGCCTGATCGCCGATCAGGCCGGCGCCTTCAGGGCCGCGGAACCCCATCCGGGATCCGCGGCCCTTCTGTTTGTCCCTGAACAGGGATGACAGACCGAAGGAGCCTCGGGACAAGAAGAGAACCCGGTACCACCCACCCCGGCCAACAGGCCGGAACGACCAGACGAGGAAGACGAACCGTGCAACTCGAAGCGCACGCCCCGTCCGTACCGCCTTCCGACACGATCCCCAAGCCCGGCTCCACGGAGGACCCCGCCTTGACCCCGCTCACCGCGCTCACCGCGCTCGACGACGCCATCGAGAACCTCGGCGTACCCGTCCCGTGCCGTTCGTACGACCCGGAGGTCTTCTTCGCCGAGTCACCCGCGGACGTCGAGTACGCCAAGTCCCTCTGCCGCACCTGCCCGCTGGTCGAGGCCTGCCTCGCCGGCGCCAAGGAGCGGCGTGAGCCCTGGGGCGTCTGGGGTGGCGAGCTGTTCGTCCAGGGTGTCGTCGTCGCCCGGAAGCGGCCGCGTGGCCGCCCGCGCAAGAACCCGGTCACAGCATGAACATCGCAGGAACGATCGACCGCCCCCTCACGCACAACCCGCAGAAGCAGGCCCCGATGAAGCCGTCCACTTACGAGCCCGCAGGCTCCGCGACCCAAGACTTCACCATCAGCGGCGCGAAGGACTCGCGTCAGAACAGGACCCGAGAGATGCAACTCATCCCAGAAGCCATGGCTCGTGCGCATATGCGCGAGCGACTGCAGGAAGCGGAGCGGGATCGCCAGGCCGTGCGCCTGGTGGCCGCCCGCCGGATGCAGCGCAGGGCGGAGCGCGCGTCGATGCGTGCCCGTCGGGCGCTCGCCATGGCGGTCATGCAGTAACCCGCCCACCCAACGAGGGCCTCCGGGCAAGGGAGGCCCCGCTGCTGCCGCCGTAGAGCTCTCATCGCGGGGGCCGGTCCGTACCGAACGGGCCGGTCCCCGCGGTGCGTTGGGCCGACCAGGAGCGCACGCGGCGCCCACCGGTGCCGGGTGCTTGGTGCCACCCGAGTTGGTGCGCGGTGTTCGTCCGGCCGGGCGTTGTGCCCACCGAAGCGCCGGGCGCGGAGATATCGTCGCCGGGTGACGAGTCCTCCTGGAGGCGGCGACGACGGCTCCGCCACCGAGCCGCGGCGCTTCGTCTGCGCCCGCTGCGGCGCATCGGCCGACGTCCTGACCGAAGGCCCACCCCTCACCTGGACATACTCCGTGGAGAGCGGCATCCGTCAGTACTACTGCGAGATGTGCTCCCGAGAGAACCTCAGGTCCATCGAGGGGCGCTTGGACTCGGACTGGTGGTGAACCCCGCGACCGGGACTCACGCCTGCGCCACCGCCTCTTCGCCGTCCACCGGGTCCTCGGGGACGAACCCCGGCAGCCACTCCTCCAGCTCCTCGCGCAACCGCACCGTCGCCCCCAGCTGACACAGCACGCCGATCGTGCTCAATGTCACCCGGTGGATCAGCAGATAGGACGGGGGCAGGTTGAGCTGCTTGCCGAGCTGGTAGGCGGGGGAGCGAGGGTCGGCGACCCGAGCCGCCTGGCTGCGCATCCAGCCCCGCGTGAAGGTGAACTCCTCGACCTGGGCCGGCTCGATGATCGGCAGCAGGTAGTCCATGACGGCGTCCGGGTCCAGCTCTATGGTCTCCTTGACGAACCCTTCCGCGCACAGCAGCTCGTAGACCGCCTCGGCCTCCCCGTCGAGGGTCATCCGCAGGGACTCGCCGATCGTGGCCGGCAGTCCCCCGGGGAGACGGTCGACCGTGCCGAAGTCCAGGACGCCCAGCCGCCAGTCGTCCTCACCCTCCGGGCCGCCGGGCAGAAGCCGGAAGTTGCCCGGGTGGGGATCGGCGTGCAGCAGGCCCGTGCGGGCGGGGCCGGAGAACAGGAAGCGGGCCAGCAGCTGACCGGCACGGTTGCGCTGCTCCTGGGTGCCGTCCGAGATGATCTCCGACAGCGGGATGCCGTCCATCCACTCGGTGACCAGGACCTGGTCGGACTGGTGCACCACCTGGGGCACGACCACGTCCGGGTCGTCCGTGAACTCCTCGGCGTGGGCCTGCTGGGCCTGGGCCTCCAGGCCGTAGTCCAGCTCCTCCGAGACGCGGTCCTTCAGCTCCGAGATCAGCGGCTTGATGTCCATGCCGGGGATCAGCGGACCGAGCAGACGCGAGAAGCGACTCAGCTGGTTCAGGTCCGACAGCAGGGCCTCACCGGCACCCGGGTACTGCACCTTGACCGCCACCTCGCGGCCGTCGTGCCACACCCCCTGGTGCACCTGGCCGATCGAGGCCGCCGCGGCGGGCTTGTCCTCGAACTCCAGGAACAGCTCGTGCCAGCCCTCGCCGAGCCGCTCCTCCAGCACCGCGTGCACGGTGCGGGTCGGCATGGGCGGCGCCGCCTCCTGGAGCTTGGTCAGCGCGGCCCGGTAGGGGCCGGCCACCTCCTCGGGCAGCGCGGACTCGAAGACCGACAGGGCCTGGCCGAACTTCATCGCCCCGCCCTTGAGCTCGCCGAGCACCTTGAACAGCTGCTCCGCCGTGCGCTGTTGGAGTTCCCGGCCGACGAGCTCGGCGGACTCGCCGACGATCCGCTTGCCGAATCCCCAGGTGGCCCGCCCGGCGATGCCGAGCGGGAGCGCGGCGAGCTTGGCGGTCCGGGTAACCGCCTTCCGGGGAAGATCAGACATGCGCCCTCCAAGTCCCAGCCGGCCGCTCCGCCTCTGCCTTGCGGCAGTGCTCCGACGGCCGTTGCACCGCCATTGTCTCGTGCGACTCCCCGTCCTCCGAGAGGTGCTCCCCTATTCCTCTCTCCGCCGCCGCACACGAGCATGCCGGATGTGCCCGGACCGGCCGCGCTTGCCAGTGGAGAGCCGGGACGGAGACCTCCCAGCGGGCCCCGGTGCTGGACGGAACCCGGCCGTCCAGGAAGGCCAGCGCATGGGCGGCGGCCAGTCCGGCCACGGTCGTGGCCAGCGTCAGATCGCAGGGCCGCACCTGCCGCTGCCTGCCGGAGCGCCACTGGGCGATGAGGCGCGGCCAGGCCTGGTCCCGATCGACGCGGTCCTCGTGCAGACAGCCCGCGCAGCCCGTCTCCCCGGGCAGGACGAAAGGGCCGACCACACCGGTGCCCTCCACGACACCGGCGTACAGATGCGGGGTCCCGGAAGCCATCAGCGGCTCGGCGGCGGCCGGGTCTGGTGCGTGCACGGCGACGTCGTCACGTGGGGCGAGGATCACCAGTGAGAATCCCGGGTCGCCGTCCTCCTCGGTCGCCTGGGCCGATGCACGGCGGGGCGGCCGGTCCGGGGCCGCCCGGCGCACGGCACGGCGGGCCGACTCGTCCCTCCGGTCGCCGACGGATTCCGGGGGAAGCCCGCCCGGAGCGACGTCCCACGGCTCCACACTGCCACCGTCGAGCACATCCACCTCGCCCACGCCGGCCCCGGCCAGGAGCGAGGCCAGCACGGCGCCCACCCGTCCCGCGCCCCGCACCTGCACACGCTGCGAGCGCCGGGCGGCCAGCTGCCCGATCGCGTCGCCGGGCGTGGATGTCGTCAGGGACAGGGAGGCAAGGTCGGGGCGCAGCCGGTCCAGCACCTCCTTCTTCTTCCGCAGGGCGTCGGCGGCCGGTCCGCCGCCCCGGGAGTCGTCCAGCAGCCCGGCTCGCGCGAGCCCACGCACCAGTCCGTCGACATGACCGTCGGGCAGGTCCATGCGGCGTCCCTCCTCGCGCAGGAGCTCCAGCCCCCGCGTGCCGTTCAGCAGGTCGAGGAAGCTGCCCGTGGCCAGGTCCATCGGGCCGAGCGTCATCGCGTGCACCGGTGTCATCCCGAACTGCACGGTCTTGAGGTCACGCCAGCCGCGCCTGAGCGCGGGTTTCACCATCGGATGCATGACAGTCCCCCGTATGCCGCAGATCGTCCCCGTACGTCGACGGAGCGAGGATGCGGCCCCTGGCCGAGTCCGAGTGCGGGCACGGCCGGCCTCTGGTCCCGGACCGACCCGTCATCGCTTCGCCGACGAGATCCAGCATGCCCAACCCCGCCGTCGGCTGCCGAAAGTTGTCCACAGGTGCGAGTATTCATCGTACAAATCCGGCGGCCGGTGGGAGCGGCGGCACGGAACCGTCCCGGAGTCGGGACTTCCCCGTGTGCAGCGGGTAACGTCGGGGCGTGCCCGCCGACCCACTGCACCGCGCCGGAACCGCACAGCGCAGCACGACGAGCCAGCCGCCGAGCGGCTCGGGGGCGAGCGCGATCGAGGTCCGCAGGAGCACCCGCCGACGCAGAACGGTCTCCGCGTACCGCGAGGGCGATCGCACCGTAGTGCTCATCCCCGCCCGGATGTCCGAGGCGGAGGAGCAGCGCTGGGTGAACGTCATGCTCGACAAGCTGGCCGCCCAGGAGAGCAAGCGGGCCCTCGGCGACGCCGAGCTGGCCGAGCGCGCCCGGCGTCTTTCGGACCAGTACTTCGAGGGTCGGGCCCGGCCCGCGTCGGTGCGCTGGGTGACCAACCAGAACACGCGTTGGGGGTCCTGCACCCCCTCCGAGGGCAGCATCCGCCTGTCGCACCGCCTCCAGGGCATGCCCGACTACGTCGTCGACTACGTCCTCGTCCACGAACTCGCCCATCTGCTCGTCCCCGGACACGGACCTCGCTTCTGGGAACTCCTGGAGGCCTATCCGCGCACGGAGCGGGCCCGGGGATACCTCGAAGGCGTGGCCGCCGCCGAGCGGTTGCCCCATGTGCCCGGCACCCGCGGTGAGAGCCCCGTGGGGTGACCGACCGCTTTCCGCGAGCGAACAGCCGATACGGCTGTGCGGGCGTTGTGTACCGGCTCTGTACCGACCTCGTCCGGTGTCCGAGTTTGCCGTTAGCCTGGCGCGACGCACTCACGCTCTGGATGGGGGACGGTCGTTACGCATGGCCAGGGAATTCCAACGCGGCCACAAGGCCAGGATCAGTGACCTCACCGCGGGCACGGATCTGTACGTAGGCGTACAGATCGCCGGCCCCGGGCTGACCTTCGACATCAGCTGCTTCGGCCTCGACGCCGACGAACGGCTGTCGGACGACCGGTACTTCGTCTTCTTCAACCAGCCGAAGTCCCCCGAGGAGTCCATCCAGCTCCTGGGCGCCCAGGCGGGCGACACGGAGTCCTTCCGGGTGACGCTCGACCGGATTCCGTCACAGATCCAGAAGCTGTCCTTCACGGCGACCATCGACGGCGCCGGGCAGATGTCGCAGATCGCCTCCGGCTACATCCGGATCGTCGCGGGCGGCGAGGAGGTGGCGCGCTACTCCTTCAACGGCTCGGAGTTCTCCACCGAACGGGCCGTGATGCTCGGCGACTTCTACCTCAAGGACGTATGGCGCTTCGCCGCGGTCGGGCAGGGCTTCGACGGAGGCCTGGATGCGCTGCTGAAGAACTTCGGCGGCGAGGTGGCCGAGGAGGAGGCGCCCGCGCCCGCCCCGCAGCAGTCGCAGGCCGGCGCGGCCCCGGGCTTCGCGCCGCCCGCGTTCGGAGTCCCCGGAACTGCGGAGCCTGCCCCGGCGGCGCCTCCGGCTCCCGTGCCTCAGCCCGCCGCGCAGGGTTTCGCGCCCCCGCCCGGCCCCCCCCCGCCTCCGGCCCCGCCGCCCCAGGTGCACGCTGCCCCGACGATCGTCGCGCCCCTGAACACCCCGCCCGGCGGCTCCCCGGTGCCGCCGCCGGCACCCGCGCCGTACGGCCAGCCGGGCCAGCAGCCGCCGCAGTACGGCCAGGTCCCCGGCCAGACGGCGCCGCCGCCTCCCGGCTACGGCCAGCCCCCGGCGCCCCACGCCCCGGCCCCGCCGCCCGGCTACGGCCAGCCGACGCCGCCCCCGGGCTACGGCCAGCAGCCTCCGCCGTTCGGACAGGCCCCCTACGGAGCCCCGCAGGGTCTTCCCCACGGAGCCCCGCAAGGTGCTCCTCAAGGCGCTCCCCAGGGACCCGGCGTGTCCGCCGCGCTCCAGCAGTTCAAGGAGACCCCGACCGGGCAGCGCTGGACGCAGCAGAACAAGAAGCTCGTCCGCGTCGACCTCGGCATCGGCGGGCAGCCCGTGCTGGCCCGGCAGGGCAGCATGGTGCTGTACCAGGGCAAGGTCGACTTCAGCTACAAGGGCGCCGGCTTCTCCGGCCGGATCGTGGGCAACGCGACCGGCCAGGAGATGCAGCTGATGCGCTGCACGGGCCAGGGCCAGGTGTTCCTCGCCGAGAGCTCGACCATGTTGCACCCCCTCGAACTGCAGGGTGACGCCGTCTGCGTCTCCGCCGAGAACGTCCTCGCGTTCGACGAGAGCCTCCAGTACGAGGTCCGCCGCATCGAGGGCCACGGCATCCCCGGCGGCGCGCTGTTCACCATGCAGTTCCAGGGCACCGGCACGATCGTCGTGAAGACGCACGGCACGCCCGTGGTGCTGCCCGTCACGCCCACCACGTTCGCCGACTGCAACGCCGTGGTCGCCTGGTCGGCCGCGGCCCAGGTCGTCGTCTCCAGCCAGGTGCGGATGCGCCGCAACGCCTACCCCGGTGACACGGGGGAGAGCGTCAACCTCCAGTTCCGGGGCGCGCCCGGCAACTTCATCGTCGTCCAGCCGTACGAGGTCTGAGGGAGCCCGTCATGACACAGCAGCTCGCGGGCCATGCCCCCGCACCCGTCACCGCCCGCATGGAGAACCACGGCAACCACATGCTGAAGGTCGCCATGCAGACCGGGAACGACCTCCTCGCGCGCGTGGGGTCGATGGTCGCCTACGAAGGCTTCGTGCAGTACGAGCCCAATCCGCCGGCCGTGCGCCAGATCGCCAAGGACTGGCTGACCGGCGAGGGCGCGCCCCTGATGAAGTGCTCCGGCGACGGCCTGCTCTACCTCGCCGACTACGGGGCGAACGTCGTCGTCATCAACCTCAACGGCGACGGCATCTCCGTCAACGCCACCAACCTGCTCGCCTTCGACGCCCACCTCACGTGGGGCGTGGAGCGGGTCAAGGGCCTGGCGAAGTTCGCTGGGCAGGGCCTGTGGAACACCAAGATCTCCGGGCAGGGCTGGGTCGCGCTGACCTCCCGGGGCAAGCCCATCGTCGTCGACTGCGGAGGCGGCGAGGACGAGACGTACGTCGACCCCGACGCGCTCGTCGCCTGGTCCCCGAACCTCAAGGTGAAGGGCAAGCGCAGCTTCCGGGCCCAGTCGCTGATCGGCCGCGGCAGCGGCGAGGCCTACCAGATGGCCTTCTCCGGTCAGGGCATCGTCGTCGTCCAGCCCAGCGAGGACAGCACCGACCGTCTCCGGGTCCGGGGCTGAGGGGGGAACCACACGCCATGCAGAGCCCGATTTTCGCCTACAACGAGCAGCAGACCCAGGAGCGCTGGAGTCTGCAGAACAAGCAGATGCTGCGCGTCGCCCTGGAGGGCCACGACGACATCCTGGCCCGCAAGGGCACCATGGTCGCCTACCAGGGCCTCGTCGAGTTCGACGCCGAGTACCAGAGCAACGAGCAGTCACGCGCGCGTGCGCACACCGGTGAGGGACTCGACCTGATGCGCTGCCACGGGCAGGGCACGGTCTACCTCGCCAACCTCAAGCAGCACGTGCACGTCATGGAGGTGGACCAGGACGGCCTCACCGTCGACAGCAGCTACGTACTGGCGATGGACTCCTCCCTGCACCACGAGGTCATCGCCGTGGACAGCCTCTACGGCATCTCCGGCTCCGGGAAGTACCAGCTCAACATCTCGGGCCGGGGCAAGCTCGCCCTGATGACCTCCGGGATGCCGCTGCTGCTGCAGGTGACGCCCGACAAGTACGTCAACTGCGACGCCGACGCGATCGTCGCCTGGTCGACCAGCCTGCGCGTGCAGATGCAGGCCCAGACGCACTCCTCCGGGGTGTGGCGGCGCCGCGGCAGCACCGGTGAGGGCTGGGAGCTCAGCTTCATGGGCACCGGCTTCGCGCTCGTCCAGCCGAGCGAGCTGCTGCCGCCGCAGGGCGCCCAGATCGGCTCGGGCATCGCCGCGCAGTACGGCATGGGGCAGCAAGGGGCGCGCGGGCAGAACCAGGGCAACGTCTGGAGCTGAGCGCTCCGCGGGTTCGGCCGATCGGGGGCTGTTCGTCCCGCCTCGGGCTGTGGGCCGCCCGTGGCTGGTCCGTCCGTGGCTGGTCGCGCTGTTCCCCGCGCCCCTGACGGGGGCGCACCCCACGGTCAGGACCACATGTAAGGGGCGGCCACTTGTGCGGCCGCCCCTTACACCTGCTCAGAGAGCGAGCCTTGCCCGCGTCGCCTCCAACAGCCGTAGGACCGACTCGTCCGCCACCTTCGGAACCTCGTCATACCCGAACCAGCGCACGTCCAGGGACTCGTCGCTGATCGCGTGCGCGGCGTCCGGCGGTGCCACGACCGCGTACTGGACGTCGAAGTGGCAGTGGCACGGCGGCGGGATCGGATGCCGGTCCAGCCGCACCGGCCCGCCGGGCAGCAGGGAGAGCCCCGAGACACCGGACTCCTCCGTCGCCTCCCGCAGGGCCGCGTCCGCCAGGGAGGCGTCGCCCGGCTCGCAGTGGCCGCCCATCTGCAGCCACATCTGCAGCTTCTTGTGCAGAGTCAGCAGCACCCGGCCGCCCTCGGGGTCGATCACCAGCGCGCTCGCCGTGATGTGCCCCGCGTGGCAGGCCTTCCACAAGCCGTCCGGGTGCTCCGCCAGATGGTCGAGATACGCCTGGCGGAGGTCCGTCTGGTCCTCGTACCCCTTCAGCACGAGGACCGCGTCGTCGTACAGACTCACCCGGCGTCGTCGCCCTTGTCCTTGCCCTGGCCCTCGCCCTCGTCCTTCTTCTTGAGGTCGGGCTTGTCCGCCGCCTCGCCGAGCATCTTGTCCAGCTCGGAGAAGTCGATCTGCTCGCGGTGCACGAAGCCGTCCGGGTCGTCCAGGTCGGTCGCCGTCGGCAGCATGTCCGGGTGGTGCCACAGGGCGTCCCGGCCGTCGACACCGCGCGCGTCCGTGAGCGAGGCCCACAGACGGGAGGCGTCCCGCAGGCGGCGCGGGCGCAGCTCCAGGCCGATCAGCGTGGCGAACGTCTGCTCGGCCGGACCGCCCGAGGCGCGGCGGCGGCGCAGCGTCTCGCGCAGGGCGTCGGCGGACGCCAGGCGGGGTTTCGCGGCGGCGTGGACCACCGCGTCCACCCAGCCCTCCACGAGCGCCAGAGCCGTCTCCAGACGGGCCAGGGCCGCCTTCTGCTCGGGCGTGTCCTCCGGCTGGAACATGCCCTGCTGGAGGGCCTCCTGCAACTGCTCCGGATTCTGCGGGTCGAACTGGCCGACCACATCCTCCAGCTTGGCCGTGTCGACCTTGATCCCGCGCGCGTAGCCGTCGACCGCACCGAACAGATGCGAGCGCAGCCAGGGCACATGCGCGAACAGGCGCTGGTGGGCGGCCTCGCGCAGCGCGAGATACAGCCGCACCTCCTCCTGGGGGACGCTCAGGTCCTTGCCGAACGTCTCGATGTTCACCGGCAGCAGCGCGGCCTTTCCGGCCGGGCCGAGCGGCAGGCCGACGTCGGACGAGCCGACGACCTCACCGGCGAGCACACCGACGGCCTGGCCGATCTGTGTGCCGAACATGGCGCCGCCCATCGAGCGCATCATGCCGATCAGCGGGCCGGCCATGGCCTGCATCTCCTCCGGCAGGACGTCACCCATGGCGGTGCCGACGCGCTCGGCGACCGGGTCGACGAGCTCCTTCCAGGCGGGCAGGGTGGCCTCGACCCACTCCGCGCGGCTCCAGGCCACCGCGGAGGCGGCGCCGGAGGGCAGGGACGTGGCGTCGTCCAGCCACAGGTCGGCCAGGCGGACGGCTTCCTCGACGCCCTTGCGGTCGGCGGGGCCGACACTGGCGTCCTTGGTGCCGTCCGGACTGCCCTGGGAGACCGTCTGGCGGGCGATCTGTTTGGCCATGTCCCAGTTCACCGGGCCGCCCTCGTAGGAGAGCATCTGGCCCAACTGCTGGAACGCGGCACCCAGGTCGGTGGGGTTCAGCGACCCGAACATGGCTGCGAACGGATTGTCCGCACCGGGGCCCCCGGGGCCACCAGGGCCTCCGCCGAAGCCTCCGGCTCCGGGCAGGCCGCCGAAACCGAACGGGTTGGCCGGTCCCTGACCACCACCGCTCTCCTGGTCCTTCTTCTTGCCCTCGTCGCCGTCGTCCGGCTCCTCCGGCGGAAGGCCGAATCCGAATGGGGTGTCACTCACGGGATTCCTCGGCTGGTAGGGCCGCCGGTTCTTTCCGGCGGCACGGCTGCCCGACAACACCACCCAGCGTAGACACCTGGGGCGGATCGGGCCTCGGTGCTTCGCCGACTGACGGCCTGCGGCAGGATGGATGCCACCTGGTACGCACGCGTCGGACGCGCTCGTACTGAAGACAACCGCTGGAGACGCCCGGTGAGTTCCCCAGATCCGCAGGTTCGCGCAGCGCGAAACCAGTCAACCAGTTCCGCGAGCCCCGCGGCACGTGGACCCGTCGTCGCGGTCACCGGCGCCGCGTACGGCGTAGGAGCCCTGCTCACCGAGCAGCTCGCCGCGTCCGCCGAGGTCAAGCAGGTCGTGGCCATCGACGAGCGGCGCGGCGAGTGCGCCGCGGCCCAGTGGCACATCCTGGACGTACGGGATCCGGCCATCGCGGACAAACTGCGTGGCGCCGACGTGGTGGTGCACCTCGCACTGGATCTCGATCTGGAAACCGACGCGGCCGCCCGAACGGCCTACAACGTGCGGGGGACGCAGACCGTCCTGACGGCCGCCGCGGCGGCCGGAGTGCACCGGGTGGTGCTCTGTACCTCGGCGATGGTCTACGGGGCGCTGCCCGACAACGAGCTGCCGCTGTCCGAGGACGCCGAGCTGCGCGCCACGGCCGAGGCGACCGGCGTCGGCGACCTCCTGGAGATCGAACGGCTGGCGAGGCGCGCGCCCCGCGCGCACCCGGGGCTCAACGTCACCGTGGTACGGCCCGCCGTGCTGGTGGGTGGAGGCACGGACACCGCGCTGACCAGGTACTTCGAGTCTCCCCGGCTCCTCGTCGTCGCCGGGTCGCGGCCCGCGTGGCAGTTCTGCCACGTCGAGGACCTGTGCAGCGCGCTGGAGTACGCCGTCCTGGAGAAGGTCGACGGGGAACTGACCGTCGGGTGCGACGGCTGGCTGGAGCAGGAGGAGGTCGAGGAGCTCAGCGGGATCCGGCGGATGGAACTGCCGTCGGCGGTCGCGCTGGGTGCGGCGGCGCGGCTGCACCGGATCGGGCTCACGCCGTCCCCGGCCGGGGACCTGGCGTACACGATGTACCCCTGGGTGGTGAGCGGCAGCCGGCTGCACGACGCCGGGTGGCGGCCGCAGCACACCAACGAGGAGGTGCTGGCGGAACTCCTGGAGGACGTCGCGGGCCGGCACACGGTCGCCGGGCGGCGACTGGGCCGCAAGGACGCGACGGCCGCGGGTGCCGCCGGCGCGACGGTGGCGCTGCTGGGTGCGGCCGCGGTGGTACGGCGGGCGCGCAAGGCCCGGCGGCGGATCTGAGGCACCTGCGGCCGGAACCTGCCCCTGTAGGAGACTCCAAACTCGTACGCGCGCGGGCCGGTCGATGGCTCTATTCCCTGCCGTCGGTCGCGTGCGGCACGATGGGGGCATGGCAACCACGAACGATCACCCGGGTGAGCAGGCCGCGCAGGACCCGATCAAGCTGATCGGGATCCGGGACTCGGCCCTCTCCCTGGACGAGGTGTTCCGGGCCGTCGGGGACGACGCGGCCGGGGGCACCGCGCTCTTCGTGGGAACCGTGCGGAACCACGACGGGGGTGCCGACGTCGAGGAGCTGGGGTATTCGTGCCACCCCAGTGCCGAGGCCGAGATGCGGCGGATCGCCGAGAAGGTCGCCGCCGAGTTCCCGGTGCGGGCCCTGGCGGCCGTGCACCGCGTGGGGGACCTCCGGGTCGGGGATCTGGCCGTGGTCGTGGCGGTCTCCTGCCCCCACCGTGGCGAGGCCTTCGAGGCCTGCCGGAAGCTGATCGACGACCTCAAACACGAAGTGCCCATTTGGAAGCACCAGAAGTTCTCCGACGGCACCGAGGAATGGGTCGGCGCCTGCTGATCCGGGAAGTCGCCTTCCGGTTGCGTAACCGCACCCCCGGCGTGAGCGTTGTCACTGCGGATCGTTAATCTGCTGATCAGTCAGTTGCGGACGTTCAAAGGGGTTGGAGGTCGGCATGGCGGCGCTCGCCTGGTTGCTGATTCCGCTTGTGGCTGCCATCGGCGCGGGGCTCTGGGGCAGTTGGGCCAACCGGACCCGCAAGGTCCGTAACGACGGCCCGGAGCTCACCGGCTACGCCCGCTTCCGCGAGGCCATGGAGAAGCCCCGGCCGGGCGCCTGACGGTCGAGAAGCAGCAGGTCACAGGCGTCTGTGAGCACAGGGCCGCCCCGGACGGGCGGCCCTGACGGTGCGCTGACAGGACCGTCCCGTACTGTCGAGTCATGCCACGCCGCACCGCGACGATGCTCGCCTCCACCCTGATGCTGATCGCGCTCCTGTGCGCGGGAGTGTTCATCCCCGTGCCCTACGCGGAGATGTCCCCGGGGCCGACGGTGAACACGCTGGGCGATCACGACGGTGAGCCGGTGCTGCAGATCGCGGGGAAGAAGACCTACGCGACCAGTGGCCATCTGAACATGACGACGGTCCGGGTCACGAGCGCCGACTACCGGATGAACCTGGTCGAAGCCGTCTACGGCTGGCTCGCACACGACAACAAGGTCGTGCCGCACGAGACGCTCTATCCGGACGGCAAGACCGAGGAGCAGTCCACCCAGGAGAACGCCGAGGAGTTCAGCCAGTCCCAGGAGAGCGCCAAGGTCGCCGCCCTGAAGCAGCTGGACGTTCCCGTGAAGTCCTGGGTGATCGTCTCGACCGTCGTCAAGGGCTCCCCGGCCCAGGGCAAGCTGCACGCGGGGGACGTGATCAAGGCCGTCGACGGTACGGCGGTGAAGGAGCCGAACGACGTCGCGAAGCTCGTCACCAAGCACAAGCCGGGCCAGGACGTCCGCTTCACGATCGTGCCGGCCAAGGAGCAGGCCGCCGCGGAGAAGGAGAAGCGGACGCCGACCAGGACGCAGGACATCAGCATGACCACCACGACGTCCGACGACACCGGTGAGAAGCGCGCCATCGTCGGGATCTCCGCGGGCACCGACCACACGTTCCCGTTCACCATCGACATCAAGCTCGCCGACGTCGGCGGGCCGAGCGCCGGGCTGATGTTCGCTCTCGGCATCTACGACAAGCTCACCCCGGGCAGCCTGACCGGCGGCAGATTCGTGGCGGGCACCGGCACGATCGACGACGCCGGCAAGGTCGGGCCCATCGGCGGCATCGAGATGAAGACCGTGGGCGCCCGGGCCAAGGGGGCGCAGTACTTCCTGACGCCCGCCGACAACTGCGCGGCCGCCGCCAAGGACACCCCCGACGGCCTCACCCTCATCAAGGTGGGCACCATCAAGGACGCCCTCGGCGCTCTCAAGGACATCCGCAGCGGCGACACCGCGGATCTGCAGACGTGCGGTAAGTAGATCAGGGACCGGGCCCGGAGAACCGGGCCCACGGTCCGTCGGGCTACTCCTCGAACGTCGCCGCCAGCGCCTCCGCCAGCCCCGGGACCAGGTCGGAGCCGGTCAGGACCTCGGTGGGGGAGTCCTTCTCGCGCAGCCGCAGGGCCGACTCACGCGTGCCGTCGCGCAGGACCGCGACCGTCATGCGGACCTCCTGGCGGTCCGGGTGGTCCGCCACCCACTTCGTGAGCGCGGCCTCGCTCAGGCCTTCCGGAACCTGGGCCTCCGCGGACGGCGGCAGCATCAGGCGCTCCACCGCGAGGGCGCAGCCGACCACCGCGTCGGGCCAGGCGATGGTGGCGAGGAACTCGTCGAGCGGCTTGCCCGTTGGAACTTCATCCTGCTCGATCGGGGTGAGGCCGGGGTTCTCCGACTCTTCGCCCAGACCGAGCCGGTCCGCGAGTGAGGGTTGTTCGGCCCGCAGCCGTGCGGTGTCGACGAGGGCGAAAAGGCGGGCCGGCTGATCCCAGCCGAGGCCGGAGACGTACTCGTCGATCTCGAGCACGGCCCGGGTGAGCGGGTTCGCAGCCATGGGAGTGTTGGACATGGTCACAATCCTCTCTCGTTCCCGGCCGGAATCGGGAACCGAGTAAACGGTGAGTAAGTTGCATAGGTGGGGGCCCACGATCACGGGGGCCACGCACGGTCCGTGAAGACGCGGGCCTGACGAATCAACAGCGAACTTCGAGGTGCGCACCTTGGCTTTCCAGATGCCGGACCGCGGCGGAGGCCCTTCGGGGCCGCGGATCAGAGTGGGCCGCCCGTCCCGGCGTGTCCGGACCCTGCTCATGACGCTGGGCGTCCTGGCCGTTCTCGGCATGGCGTTCACCATGTTCGCGGGCTTTTGGACGGACTGGCTCTGGTACCGCTCGGTGGAATACTCCTCGGTCTTCACCACCACGCTGTGGACCAAGATCGGGCTCTTCTTCGTCTTCGGCCTGCTCATGGCCCTGGCCGTCGGCTTCAACATCTGGCTGGCGCACCGGCTGCGGCCGCCGCTGAGCGCCATGTCGATGGAGCAGCAGAACCTCGACCGCTACCGGATGGGCATCGCGCCCTACAAGAAGTGGCTGCTGTTCGGGATCACCGCCCTGGTGGGCCTGATCGCCGGCGCCTCCGCCTCCGGCCAGTGGCGGACGTGGCTGATGTGGGTCAACGGCGTGCCCTTCGGCGAGAAGGACCCCCAGTTCAAGCTGGACGTCGCCTTCTACGCCTTCGACCTGCCCTGGTACCGGTTCCTGCTCGGCTTCGGCTTCGCCGCCGCGATCCTGTCCGTGATCGCCGCCGCGCTCACCCACTACCTCTACGGCGGGCTGCGTGTCACGAGCCCGGGCGCCCGCGCCACGGCGGCGGCCACCGGGCACCTGTCGGTGCTCATCGGCATCTTCGTGGCCCTCAAGGCGGTCGCCTACTGGCTCGACCGGTACGGACTCGCCGTGAAGTCCAGCGACTTCAGGGCGACCGACAACTGGACGGGCCTGAGGTACGTCGACGCCAACGCCTATCTGCCGGCCAAGACGATCCTCTTCTGCATCGCCGTCATCTGCGCGCTGCTGTTCTTCGCCACCATCTGGCGACGCACCTGGCAGCTGCCCGTGATCGGCTTCGGCCTGATGGTGCTCTCCGCGATCCTCATCGGCGGCCTGTACCCGGCGATCGTGCAGAAGTTCCAGGTCCAGCCGAACGAGCAGGCCAAGGAGGCGCCGTACGTCGAGAAGAACCTCGAGGCGACGCGCAAGGCCTACGGCATCGACGGCACCAAGGTCACCGACTACTCGGGCACCGGCAACACCGAGGACAAGACCAAGCTGCGCGACGACGTCGGCTCCACGGCGAGCATCCGCATCATGGACCCGAACATCGTCTCGCCGACGTTCCAGCAGCTCCAGCAGATCAGGAACTACTACGCGTTCCCGGAGAATCTGGACGTCGACCGCTATGCCAAGGACGGCAAGGACCAGGACACCGTCATCGGCCTGCGTGAGATCAACCTCGCCGGCATCCCGAAGAAGAACTGGATCAACAACCACTTCCGTTACACCCACGGTTACGGAGTGGTCGCCGCCGAGGGCACCAGCGCCGACGCCCAGGGCCGGCCGAACTTCACGGAGTCCGACCTGCCCTCCGAGGGCGACCTCGGCACGTACGAGCAGCGGGTCTACTACGGCGAGAAGACCACCACGTACTCGATCGTCGGCGGTCCCCAGAAGGAGATCGACTACTCCGACGACAACGGCGAGAAGACCACCAGCTACAAGGGTGACAGCGGGGTCAACCTCTCCAACTCGGTCAACCGGGCCGCGTACGCGGTGGCGTTCGGCGAGCCGCAGATCCTGTACTCCGGCGCGATCGGCGACGGATCGCGCATCCTGTACAACCGCACGCCCAAGGAACGCGTCGAGGCGGTCGCGCCCTGGCTGACCATCGACGGCGACGCCTACCCGGCCGTCGTGGACGGACGGATCCAGTGGATCGTCGACGCGTACACGACGACGAACGGCTACCCGTACTCCTCGCGTACGACCCTGGGTGACACCACGGCCGACTCGCTGACCGCCACCAACGACAACCGCGCGGTGGTGGCCCAGCAGAACCAGGTCAACTACATCCGCAACTCGGTGAAGGCCACCGTCGACGCCTACACGGGCAAGGTCAAGCTCTTCCAGTGGGACACCAAGGACCCCGTCCTGAAGACCTGGATGAAGGCGTTCCCGAACACGGTGGAGCCCAAGAGCGACATCTCCAAGTCGCTGATGGACCACCTGCGCTACCCCCAGGACCTGTTCAAGGTCCAGCGGGAGCTGCTCACGCGCTACCACGTGAAGGACGCGACGACGTTCCTCAGCGGCAGCGAGGTGTGGCAGGTGCCGGACGACCCGACGAACCGTTCGGGCAGCGCGGTGCCGCCGTACTACCTGAGCATGAAGATGCCCGACCAGAAGGCGCAGGCGTTCTCGCTGACGACGACCTTCACCCCAACAGGCCGGGACAACCTCAGCGCGTTCATGGCGGTCGACGCCGAGGCGGGCGCCGGTGACTACGGCAAGATCAGAATCCTGAAACTGCCGACGAACACCACGGTCAACGGACCCAAGCAGGTCCAGAGCCAGTTCAACTCCCAAGAGGACATCGCCGAGTCCATCAGGCTCCTGAGAGGCGGCGACTCCGAAGTCGAGTACGGCAACCTGCTGACGGTGCCGCTCGACGGGGGGCTGCTCTACGTGGAGCCGGTCTACGTCCGCGGTGGCGGCCTGAAGTACCCGCTGCTGCGCAAGGTGCTGGTCACCTACGGAGGCCAGACCGCCTTCGAGAACACCCTCGACGAGGCCCTCAACAAGGTCTTCGGAGCAGACGGCCCGGCCGCCGAGCCGCCGGACGAGGGCGATACGACGACACCACCGCCGACGTCCGACAACCCGACGGTCCAGCAGGCCCTGGAGGACGCTCAGAAGGCGTTCGACGCGGGCCAGGAGGCCCTGAAGAAGAACGACTGGGAGGCGTACGGCCGGGCGCAGAAGGACCTTGAGGACGCCTTGCAGCGTGCCGAGGACGCCCAGGCCGCGGCGAGCCGGGCGGGCGGTTCCGGGGGCGGCGAGAGCAAGCCCAGCGGCAGCCCGAGCCCGAAGCCGAGCAGTTAGGGCCCTGGCCTGGTCAAATGCTCACCCCGCGCCGTGATACGGTTGTGAACACAACGGCGCGGGGTGGAGCAGCTCGGTAGCTCGCTGGGCTCATAACCCAGAGGTCGCAGGTTCAAATCCTGTCCCCGCTACTGAAGTCGTGATGTCCGAGTGACGGAGCGGCCACGAAGGCCCGGATTCCACAAAGGAATCCGGGCCTTCGTGATGTGTGAACGCATGTGCTGGCGCAGGCTGTGGCCGCGCCGCCGGGGGGAGTTGGGCAATCTGTGTTTGACTTGTCTCTCTGTGGGCATGTCGACAAAACGCTGAAGTGACCTCACTGGCTGCGGTATACCAGGTGTACCCAGGTTGCAGGTGGTGCGACGATGGACGTTATGGGGGACAAGGCAACTCTGTTCGAGACAGGGCGTTTTGTGCAGCCTTCCAGCCGGGAGGACACCGAGACCCCGGACGAGACCGGGGAGATCGCCGACGAGGCGGCCGAGGAGCTGCGCCAGCGGCTCGCCGCCGAGGCCGGCGACGTCGAGGCGATGAGTGTCCTCGGGGCCATGCTGCTGCGCCGTGGTGACCTCGACGGTGCCGAGCCTCATCTGCGTGCCGCCACCGCCGCGGGCGACCGGGCGGCCGCCAACAACCTGGGAGTTCTCCTTCACCAGCGGGGGTACGCCGACGAGGCAGCCGGATGGTGGCGGATCGCCGCCGTCGCCGGATCCACGGCCGCCGCGCACGCCCTGGGCCGGCACCACCGCGAGCGCGGCGACGAACCCGCCGCCGAGTACTGGCTGCGCCAGTCCGCCGAGCAGGGGCACACGCTGGGCGCGTACGCGCTCGCCGACCTGCTGGAGCACCGCGGTGACGCCGGGGCCGAGCAGTGGATGCGGGTCGCGGCCGAGCGCGGGCACCGGGAGGCGGCGTACCGGCTGGCGCGGGCGCTGGACCGGAGCGCGGCGCGGGAAGCCGACGGTGACAACGGTGTCCAGGTGCCGGAGGAGGCCGAGCAGTGGTACCGGCAGGCCGCCGCGCGCGGCCACCGGCGGGCCGCCCTGCACCTCGGGACGATCCTGGAACGGCGCGGCGAGCTCAAGGAGGCCGGACGCTGGTACCTGACGTCCGCCAAGGACGGCGAGGCGCGTGCCGCCTGCGCGCTCGGCTTCCTGCTGCGCGACGCGGGCGACACCGAGAGCGCCGCCGTGTGGTGGCTGCGGGCCGCCCAGGACGGCGACGGCAACGCGGCGAACGCGCTGGGCGCGCTGCACGCCGAGCGGGGCGAGACCCAGACCGCCGAGCGGTGGTACCGGGCCGCGATGGACGCGGGCGACGTGAACGGCGCGTACAACCTCGGCCTGCTCTGCGCCGAGCAGGGGCGCACCCCGCAGGCCGAGCAGTGGTACCGGCGCGCGGCCTACGCAGGGCACCGGGAGGCCGCGAACGCGCTGGCGATCCTGCTGCTGCGGGGCGGCGACGAGACGGGCGCGGAGCCGTGGTTCTCCAAGGCCGCGGAGGCCGGGAGCGTCGACGCCGCCTTCAATCTCGGCATCCTGCATGCCGGGCGGGGTGAGGAGCAGGCCGCGCTGCGCTGGTACGAGCGGGCCGCCGCCGCCGGGCACACCGAGGCGGCGCTCCAGGTCGGCATGGTGAGGCTGCGGGACGGCGACGAGCAGGAGGCCGAGCGGCATCTGCGGTGTGCCGCCGGCGGCGGGAGCGCCGAGGCCGCTTACCGGCTGGCGACGGTGCTCGACGCCCGGCGGCCGCCGGAGCCCGCGCATGAGCTCGGCGAGCCGGTGCACCGGCGGAGCGAGTGCGAGGAGTGGTACGAGCGGGCGGCGCACCAGGGGCACCGGCGGGCGCAGGTGCGGGTCGGCATGCTGGCGGCGGCCCGGGGCGATGTCGTCGAGGCGGCTCGGTGGTACCGGGAGGCGGCCGAGGCCGGGTCCCGCAACGGTGCGTTCAACCTCGGGCTGCTGCTGGCCCGGGAGGGGAGCGAGCCCGAGGCGGCGGTGTGGTGGAAGCGGGCCGCCGACGCCGGGCACGGGCGGGCGGCGTTGCGGCTGGCCCTGGTCTACGCGCGTCGGGGAGAGCTGGCGGAAGGGCAGCGCTGGGCCGATCGGGCCGTGTCGCTGGGACCGGCGTCCGTCGCCGAGCGGGCGGAGCGGCTGAGGGACGCGCTGCGGCAGGAGCTCTCCGCGTGAGATGTTGCGGGTGGGGCCGGGGTGCGGCCGGGCAATGGATTTGCATCCGCCCTCCGCGGTGACGTAACGTTGCATTCAACGACGCGGGGTGGAGCAGCTCGGTAGCTCGCTGGGCTCATAACCCAGAGGTCGCAGGTTCAAATCCTGTCCCCGCTACTGAAGGCCGAGGGCCGGAATCCGAAAGGGTTCCGGCTCTCGGTGTTTCCGGGGCCCCAGCGGCCCGTCTGAGTAACGGAAAAGCCCCGGCACCCACGGTGCCGGGGCTTTTCCGTACGCAGGGCTAGGCGGCCGCGCAGTTCGGGCAGACGCCGCGGTACGTCACCTCGACGTCCGAGACCGTGAAGCCGAAGCGCTCGGTGTCGGGGAGGTCGGCCAGCGGATTGCCGGTCGGGTGGACGTCGCGGATCGCGCCGCACTGGGCGCAGACCAGGTGGTGGTGCGGCTGGTGGGCGTTCGGGTCGTACCGCTTGGCGCGCTGGTCGGTGGAAACCTCCAGCACCTCGCCGAGGGTCACGAGCTCACCCAGCGTGTTGTAGACGGTCGCTCGGGAGATCTCGGGCAGCTTGGCGACGGCCCGGGCGTGGACCTCGTCGGCCGTCAGATGGACGTGTTCGCCGTCGAGGACCTCGGCCACGACACGCCGCTGCGCGGTCATCCGCCATCCGCGTCCGCGCAGGCGTTCCAGAAGGTCACTCATGGCCACCAGCCTAACAGCTAAGGGGACCAGGTCCCGAACAGGTGTGAGATTAGAGTTTCACTTGCTTTAGACAATGTCTATTGTAGGATCGAGAACAGCTTTGATCAAGGGACAGGACTGGTCAGAAATGGTGCAGGAGGCGCACGTGACGCAGGGACGGCTTACGACGGAGGCAGGGGCTCCGGTCGCCGACAACCAGAACAGCGAGACCGCGGGCGTCGGCGGCCCGGTGCTCGTCCAGGACCAGCTCCTGCTGGAGAAGCTGGCCCACTTCAACCGCGAGCGCATCCCGGAGCGCGTGGTGCACGCCCGCGGCGCGGGTGCGTACGGCACCTTCACGGTGACCGCCGATGTCACCCCGTACACGCGGGCCGCCTTCCTCTCCGGGATCGGCAAGCAGACCGAGGTCTTCCTGCGCTTCTCGACGGTGGCGGGCAACCTGGGGGCGGCGGACGCGGTGCGCGACCCGCGTGGCTTCGCGCTGAAGTTCTACACCGAGGAGGGCAACTACGACCTCGTCGGCAACAACACCCCGGTGTTCTTCATCAAGGACGCCATCAAGTTCCCGGACTTCATCCACACCCAGAAGCGCGACCCGTACACCGGCTCGACGGAGGCGGACAACGTCTGGGACTTCTGGAGCCTGTCGCCCGAGTCGACGCACCAGGTGACCTGGCTGTTCGGTGACCGTGGCATCCCGGCCTCGTACCGCCACATGGACGGCTTCGGCTCGCACACCTTCCAGTGGAGCAACGCGGCAGGCGAGGCCTTCTGGGTGAAGTACCACTTCAAGACCGACCAGGGCATCAGGAACCTGACCGCCGAGGCGGCCGCCCGGCTCGCCGGTGAGGATCCCGACTCCCACCAGCGCGACCTGCGGCAGGCCATCGAGCGTGGCGAGTACCCGACCTGGACCGTCGGCGTGCAGATCATGCCCGTGGCCGAGGCGGCGACGTACCGCTTCAACCCGTTCGACCTGACCAAGGTCTGGCCGCACGCGGACTACCCGGTCGTCGAGATCGGCAGGCTGGAACTCAACCGCAACCCGGAGAACATCTTCGCCGAGGTCGAGCAGTCGATCTTCAGCCCCGCCCACTTCGTGCCGGGCATCGGACCGTCCCCGGACAAGATGCTCCAGGGCCGCCTCTTCGCCTACGGCGACGCCCACCGCTACCGCGTCGGCATCAACGCCGACCACCTGCTGGTGAACCGCCCGCACGCCACCGTGGCGCGCACCAACTCCCGTGACGGGTACCTCTACGACGGCCGTCACGGTGGCGCGAAGAACTACGAGCCGAACAGCTTCGGCGGTCCCTTCCAGACGGACCGTCCGCTGTGGTCCGCCACGGCCGTGAGCGGCGCGACGGGCACCCACCCGGCCCCGGTCCACGCTGAGGACGACGACTTCGTCCAAGCGGGCAACCTCTACCGGCTCATGTCGGAGGACGAGAAGGAGCGCCTGATCGCCAACCTGGCGGGCTTCATCGCCAAGGTCTCGCGTGACGACATCGTCGAGCGCGCGATCGACAACTTCCGTCGGGCCGACGGAGACTACGGCAAGCGGCTGGAGGCCGCGGTCCAGGCCCTGCGCGGCTGAACTCCAGCACTGGACCGCTTGCGGTAGTGGACGGGCCGGGTCCCCTTGCGGGGGCCCGGCCCGTCCGTGCTGCTACGCGGGAACCTGCTGCCGTGCCGGTGCCCAGCAGCGGATGATGTCGCGGACCGAGACGATGCCGGCGGGTTCGCCGCCGTCCAGCACGATGAGGTGCCGGAAGCCGCCGTGTGCCATGGCGCCCGCCGCCTCCTCCAGCGTCCAGGCCGGAGTGGCGAACACGACGTTGTTGGTGGTGTGGGCATGGGCGCGTTCCGTGTCCGGGTCCTGGCCCAGGCCCACGGAGTTGAGGATGTCGCGTTCGGTGAGGATGCCGATGCCGCCGGCGTCGGGGTCGTGGACGACGGCCGCGCCGACCTTGCGCGCGGACATCAGCGCTGCGGCCTGGCGCAGGGTGTGGGTCGGGCCGATGGTGAGGACGACAGTGCTCATGGCGTCACGGACGAGCATGGATGGAGCCACCTCCTGGGAGTGTCCCCGCCGTTTGTTCAGCGTTTCACAAGTTCACAAGTTGGGGGACTCTCAGAGTGGCAGGCAAAGGGAGGGTCAACAAGAGGGCGCTCGGTAACAACCGGGGGGCTCAATAGCGCTGGTTCAGATACCCCAGCAGCTCGTCGTGGAGCAGCCCGTTCGACGCGGCAGCGTTGCCGCTGTGGGGGCCCGGGCGGGCGTCGAGGCCGGTGAAGGTGCCGCCGGCTTCCGTGACGACGATGGCGGTGGCGGCCATGTCCCACAGGGACAGCTCGGGCTCGGCGCACATGTCGATGGAGCCCTCCGCCACCATCATGTACGGCCAGAAGTCGCCGTACGCCCGCGTGCGCCAGACCTCGCGGGTCAGGTCCAGGAAGCCGTCCAGGCGGCCCTGCTCCTCCCAGCCGCTCAGCGAGGAGTACGCGAAGGAGGCGTCGGAGAGCGTGGAGACGCGGGAGACCTGCAGCCGGGAGGCCTTGGTGAGGCTGCGGCCGGAGAACGCGCCGTGGCCCTTCGCGGCCCACCAGCGGCGGCCTAGGGCGGGAGCGGAGACCACGCCGACGACGGGCTGGAAGCCGCCCTCGCCGGCCTCCATCAGGGAGATGAGCGTGGCCCAGACGGGCACGCCCCGCACGTAGTTCTTGGTGCCGTCGATCGGGTCGATCACCCAGCGGCGGGGGCCGGTGCCCTCGACGCCGTACTCCTCGCCGAGGATCGCGTCCCGGGGGCGGGCGCGTCCGAGGTGGCCGCGGATGAGTTCCTCCGCGGCCTTGTCCGCCTCGCTCACCGGGGTCATGTCCGGTTTGGTCTCGACCTTGAGGTCGAGGGCCTTGAACCGGTCCGTCGTCGCGGCGTCGGCGGCGTCGGCGAGGACGTGGGCGAGACGCAGGTCGTCGAGGTAGTCGGGCATGCAACGAACCTATCTGCCGAGGTGGGGGTGGGGCTACAGGGGGTTGGCGGGGTCGGCGGGGTTGGATGCCGTCTCGGGCTTGCTGTGGAGGATGTCGCGCGCCTGCTCCGCCGCGCGCGCGGTGCTCTCGGAGACGAAGTCGAGAAAACGGGCGACGTTCTCGAGGCGGGCGGCGGCCGGGGAGCCGGGGCCGAGGACCCCGACGCCCTGCCGTGCGATCCCCACGACCTGGGCGATGGACCGGGCGCTGGCCATCATCGACTGGTACCAGACGTCGTCGTCGACGACATAGCGCTCGCGGCGTCCTTCGTCCGCCTCCCGGCGAACCAGGCCCTGACTGTCGAGGAACGCGACCGCCTTGGAGACGGACGCCGGGCTGACCTGGAGCCGCTGGGCGAGTTCGGACGCGGTGAGGCTGCCCGAGTCGGTCAGGCAGAGGCAGGCCATCACCCGGGACATCATCTTGGGCATGCCCGACCCCATCAGGACGGTGGTGAACGTCTCCTCGAACTCGCGTACGGCCTCGGCGTCCCGCCCGTCGGCCTGCGGGGGCGTCTTCTGGTCCCGGGGTGCGGCCTGCCTACGGCGGTGGGTGCGGTGTTCCGTGGCGCGGTGGGCCAGGTCGGCGCGGTAGGCCGTGGGGCCGCCGTTGCGCATGACCTCGCGCGTGACCGTCGAGGTCGGGCGGTCGAGGCGCCGGGCGATCTCCGCGTAGGCGAGGCCGTCGGCCAGCCCCACCGCGATCTGCTGGCGTTCCTGCTGAGTGAGCCTGCCTCCCGGCATCGTGGCCTCCTTCGTGGTGCGTGATGTCCGCAGCTTAGCGTTCACCTTCATTCCATTGCAACGAAGAAGGGTGCGTTGTTGCGTTAGGCGGCATAGTCATTGCAATGATATTGCAGCTCTGAACTGCATCTTTGCCCCAAGAGTGCAACGAGCTTGTTGCCAGGTGCGTGAATGCAACGTAGCTTTTCCATCGTTGGAAACAACGGATCGAAGGAGAGCACGATGCAGAAGTTCGACAGCCCCGCCGCAGTCTCGGCCGTCCTCGACATCCCCGCCGGGCGCATCCGGTTCATCGCGGCCGACCGGGCCGACACCACGGTCGAGGTCCTGCCCGCGGACGCCTCGAAGAGTCGCGACCTGAAGGCCGCGGAGCAGATCGAGGTGACCTACGGCGACGGCGTCCTGCGGATCGAGGCCCCGGCGGCGAAGAACCGGATCCTCGGCCACTCCGGCTCCGTCGAGGTGACGGTGCAGCTGCCCGCCGGCTCCAGCGTGGAGGCGAGGGCGGCCGCCGCCGAACTCCGTGGCGTCGGACGGCTCGGCGACGTCGCCTTCGAGGCGGCGCAGGGCTCGGTCAAGCTCGACGAGACCGGCGGCGCCCGCCTCACCCTGCTCGCCGGCGACATCTCGGTCGGCCGCCTGGGCGGCCCCGCGCAGATCAGCACCCAGAAGGGGGACCTCGGCATCGCCGAGGCCGCCGGCGGCGCGGTCGCGCTGCGCACCGAACAGGGCGACATCTCGGTCGGCGCCGCCCGCGGCGTCTCCGCCTCCCTGGACGCCGGCACCGGCTACGGCCGGATCCACAACAGCCTCATGAACGCCGACGGCGCCACCGCCGGCCTGACCATCCTCGCGACGACCGGCCACGGCGACATCACCGCCCGCAGCCTGTAGAAATCCCGGCCTCTTCGAAGGAGCACACCTCATGACCGACCTGGCCATCGCGGCGCACGGGCTGCGGAAGAGCTACGGCGACAAAACCGTCCTCGACGGTGTCGACCTGGCCGTCCCGGAAGGAACGATCTTCTCCCTGCTCGGTCCGAACGGCGCCGGCAAGACCACCGCCGTCAAGATCCTCTCCACCCTGATCACCGCCGACGCCGGCGTGCTGCGGGTCGGCGGACACGACCTCACCACCGACCCGCAGGCCGTACGCGCCGCGATCGGCGTCACCGGGCAGTTCTCCGCCGTCGACGGCCTGATCACCGGCGAGGAGAACATGCTCCTCATGGCCGACCTGCACCACCTGCCCAAGCGCGAGGGACGCCGCGTCGCCGCCGAACTGCTGGAGCGCTTCGACCTCACCGATGCCGCGAAGAAGCCCGCTTCCACCTACTCCGGCGGCATGAAGCGCCGCCTGGACATCGCCATGACCCTGGTCGGCGACCCGAGGATCATCTTCCTCGACGAACCCACCACCGGCCTCGACCCCCGCGCCCGCCACAACATGTGGCAGATCATCAGGGAACTCGTCACCGGCGGCGTCACCGTCTTCCTCACCACCCAGTACCTGGAGGAAGCCGACGAACTCGCCGACCGCATCGCCGTGCTCCACGACGGCACCGTCGCCGCCGAGGGCAGCGCCGACGAACTGAAGCGGCTCATCCCCGGCGGACACGTCCGGCTCCGCTTCACCGACCCGGCCGCCTACCGGCACGCCGCCGCCACCCTGCGCGCAGTCACCCCGGACGACGCAGCGCTCGCCCTGCGGATACCCAGCGACGGCAGTCAGCGCGAACTGCGTTCCATCCTCGACCGGCTCGACGGCGCCGGTATCGAAGCCGACGAACTGACCGTCCACACGCCCGACCTCGACGACGTGTTCTTCGCCCTGACCGGACCCGCCGACGTCACCGACCAGCCCAAGGAGACCACCCGATGAGTGCCCTCGGCCTCGCCCTCCGCGACTCCTCCACCATGCTGCGCCGCAATCTCCTGCACGCCCGGCGCTACCCGTCCCTCACCCTGAACCTGCTGCTCACCCCGATCATGCTGTTGCTGCTGTTCGTCTACATCTTCGGCGACACCATGAGCGCCGGCATCGGGGGCGGCGGTCCCGACCGCTCCGCATACGTCGCCTTCGTCGTGCCGGGCCTGCTGCTGATGACCATCGGCAGCACCACGATCGGCACCGCGGTCTCCGTCTCCAACGACATGACCGAGGGCATCATCGCCCGCTTCCGCACCATGGCGATCCACCGCGGGTCGGTGCTCATCGGGCACGTCATCGGCAGCGTGCTGCAGGCGGTCATCAGCGTGGTGCTCGTCGGCGCCGTCGGTGTGGCCATCGGCTTCCGCTCCACCGACGCCGGTGTCCTGGAGTGGCTCGCGGCCTTCGGACTGCTCGTGCTCTTCGCCACCGCGCTCACCTGGATCGCGGTCGGCATGGGCCTGGTCAGCCCGAACGCCGAGGCCGCCGGCAACAACGCGATGCCGCTGATCCTGCTGCCCCTGCTGTCCAGCACCTTCGTCCCGCTCGACGCGATGCCGGGCTGGTTCCGGCCCATCGCCGAGTACCAGCCGTTCACCCCGGCCATCGAGACCCTGCGCGGCCTGCTCCTGGGCACCGGGATCGGCCACAACGGCTGGCTCGCCCTCGCCTGGTGCCTCGGCCTCGCGGTGCTCGGCTACTTCTGGTCGACCTCGAAGTTCAACGGCGACCCGAGGTAACCGCCGTGGCCACGCGGGCCGCCTCCCGCGAACGTCCCACCCCAGGGCGGCGTACACCGGCATCCCGCCGGAGTGCGCCGCCCGTTCCTCTGCCTGGGGCGAGCCCCCGGCACCGGGGCGACGCACCGCGCGGCAAGGCCGAAACGCGCCCCCGCGCGCACTCGCGAACCCTTGACAGTGCTCCCGTGCGCGTCAAACCTGGGCGCAGAGCCGCTCGCCCCAAGGGGAGGCGAAGATGCCTGCAGCGCGGGAATCCTTACTGGACGCCGCCTACACGGCGCTGGTGCGCCGACCGTGGTCCGCCGTGCGGATGGTGGACGTGGCCGCGGCGGCCGGAGTGTCCCGCCAGACGCTGTACAACGAGTTCGGCAGCAAGGACGGTCTGGCCAGGGCGCTCGTGAGGAGGGAGGCCGACGGCTATCTCGCCGGGGTGGACCGCGCTCTCGCCGGGTACAGCGACGCCCGCGACCGGCTCACCGCCACCGCCGAGTGGACCGCCTCGGCGGCCCGGGACAACGTCCTCGTCCGTGCCATGCTCACCGGCTGCTGGAGTGAGCGGCTGCCTGCCCCGGCCCTGACGGCCGTGCCGTCCACCTCCGCGGCACCGGCCCAGCGCCGCGCCGACGGGCCCCTGCCCTCACCCGGCGACTTCGTCGCCCTCGTCCGCGACCGGGCCGTCGCCTTACTGGCCGGTCCCGGCACGCCCAAGTCCGACACCGCCGACCTGGCCCGCTCCTGCGAACTCGCAGTCCGGCTCGCCCTGTCGTGCGTGGCCGCGCCACCCGGCGAGGGCGGCGTCGCCGGCCTGGTCCGCAGCGCCCTTCAGCGGCAGGCGGAGTGACAGGACGTCAGTGCGCCGACCCCGACAGCTGCAACCCGACCACGCCGATGATGACGAGGCTGATCGACACGATCTTCAGCGTCGACACCAGGTCCCCCAGGAACACCATGCCGTAGATCGCCGTCCCCGCCGCACCGATGCCCGTCCACACCGCGTACGCGGGACCCACGTCGAGTCGTCGCAGCGCCAGGGTCAGCAGGCCGAAGCTGCCGAGGGCGAAGACGCAGAACGCGACCGTCGGCCAGAGCCGGGTGAAGCCGTGGGACAGCTTCAGACACACCGCAAAGCCGGTCTCGAGCAACCCGGCCACGATGACCAGCAGCCACGCCATGAGTCGTCCTCCCGTATCCCACGTTCAGTGACCGCTCAGTCAGTTTCGTCGCGCTCGTCGGGCTTTGGCCAGGCTTGCATGCGGCTTGCGTGCGATTATGCACTTACCGCCAGCACACCGGCACAAACAACGCGGAGGTCAGTCGCCTTCCTTGCGTTCGCGCGTGGCCAGCAGCCGGCGCAGCGAGTACAGCCGCGCGGGATCCGCGTGCCCCTCGGCGACCCAGGCGTCCAGCGCACAGTCCGGCTCGTCGTGACTGCACGCGCGCGGGCAGCCCTCGGTGCCCGGCTCCAGATCGGGGAAGGCATGGATGACCTGGGACGGGTCCACGTGGTGCAGCCCGAAGGACCGCAGGCCCGGGGTGTCGATGACCCAGCCGTCGCTGCCCGCCAGCGGCAGCGCCAGCGCCGAGGTGGTGGTGTGCCGGCCGCGGCCCGTCACCGCGTTCACATGCCCGGTCGTACGCCGTTGCTCCTCCGGAACCAGCGAGTTGACCAGAGTCGTCTTGCCGACGCCGGAGTGGCCGACGAACGCGGTGATCTTGCCGTCGAGCTGCTCGCGCACGCGGGCGAGGGCGGTGCCGTTCTGCAGTTCCTCGCGGCTGGTCACGACGTAGGGGATGTCGAGGTGGCCGTACAGCTCCAGCAGCTTGTCGGGCGGGGCGAGGTCCGACTTGGTCAGGACCAGCAGCGGCTCCAGGCCGCCGGCGTAGGCCGCGACCAGGCAGCGGTCGATCAGGCGGGGGCGAGGCTCGGGGTCGGCCAGGGCGGTGATGACGGCCAGCTGGTCGGCGTTGGCGACGACCACCCGCTCGAACGGATCGTCGTCGTCCGCCGTGCGCCGCAGGACCGAGGTGCGCTCCTCGATGCGCACGATCCTCGCGAGTGAGTCCTTCGTGCCCGTCAGGTCGCCCACGATGGCCACGCGGTCGCCGACCACCGCCGCCTTGCGGCCCAGCTCGCGGGCCTTCATCGCCATGACCACACGGTCCTCGACGAGGCAGGTCAGGCGGCCCCGGTCGACGGTGAGGACGAGTCCCTCGGCGGCGTCCTCGTGTTTGGGGCGGATGTTCGTCCGGGGCCGGGTGTTCCGGCGGCCCGGACGGGTGCGGATGTCGTCCTCGTCGGTGTGCTTGCCGTAACGGCGCATGACGTGATCCCTGCGTCCTACGCCCCGAGCATCCCGGTCCACAGATCGGGGAAGTCGGGCAGGGTCTTGGCCGTCGTCGCCACGTTCTCGATCTGCACGCCCTCCACCGCGAGGCCGATGATCGCGCCGGCCGTGGCCATGCGGTGGTCGTCGTAGGTGTGGAAGATCCCGCCGTGCAGCCGCCGCGGGCGGATGTGCAGACCGTCCGCGGTCTCCGTGACGTCGCCGCCGAGTTCGTTGATCTCCTTGGTGAGCGCGGCCAGCCGGTCCGTCTCGTGCAGCCGCAGGTGGGCCACGCCGCGCAGGGTCGACGGGGAGTCCGCGAGGGCCGCGACCGCCGCGATGCCCGGCGTCAGCTCGCCGACCTCGCCCAGGTCGACGTCGATGCCGTGCACCGAGCCGGAGCCGGTGAACACCAGCCCGTACTCGGTCAGTTCGCAGGAGCCGCCCATCTCGGTGAAGATCTCGCGCAGCCGGTCACCGGGCTGCGTGGTGCGGGAGGGCCAGTCCGGGACGACGACCTTGCCGCCGGTCACCAGCGCCGCCGCCAGGAACGGCTGGGCGTTCGACAGGTCCGGCTCGATGACCAGGTCCCGGCCGAGCAGGGCGCCGGGCGAGACCCGCCAGACGTTCGGTTCGCCGCCCGACTCGGGCGTGTCCACCTGGGCGCCGACCGCGCGCAGCATGTCGACGGTCATGCGGATATGCGGCATGGAGGGCAGCGTGGCGCCGGTGTGGCGGACCTCGACGCCCTGGTTGAAGCGCGGCCCGGACAGCAGCAGAGAGCTCACGAACTGCGACGAGGAAGAGGCGTCGATGGCGACCGTGCCGCCGTCCAGGGCGCCGCTGCCGTGCACGGTCAAGGGCAGCGCGCCGCGGCCGTCGTCGTCGATCCGGGCGCCGAGCTGCCGCAGCGCGTCGATGACGCCGTTCAGCGGACGCTCGTAGGAACGGGGGTCGCCGTCGAACCGGACGGGGCCGTCGGCGAGCGTGGCGACCGGCGGCAGGAACCGCATCACCGTGCCGGCGTTGCCGACGTCGACCGTGGCCGGGCCGCGCAGGCCGGTGGGGAGCACACGCCAGGCCTCGCCGGTGCCGTCCGGGCCGACGCCCTCCTCGATCTCGATGCCCAGGGCGCGCAGCGCGCCGGCCATCAGCAGGGTGTCGCGGGAGCGCAGGGGGCGGCGCAGCCAGCCGGGCTCGGAGGCGAGGGAGGCGAGGACCAGGGCGCGGTTGGTGACCGATTTGGACCCGGGCACGTGGACCGTCGCGTCGACGGCTCCGCTCGCGTGCGGGGCGGGCCAGAGGGCGGTGTCTGGGGTGTTCGGGGCCATGGCCCCACTTTATAAGCAGGCCGTCGTCCGAGTGCGGCGCCGTGGGGCCGGTCGCACCCGCGTGGTGGAGCCGCGCAGCTCACAGGCCCCACGCCTCCTCGGGGCGGCCGTCACAGCTCCAGCAGCCAGCGTCCCCCGCCGATCAGCGAGCACAGCGACACCGCGTGGAACAGGAAGAACCAGAGGCCCGCCGGCACGTGCGTCAGCCGCGACAGCTGGTCGGCGTCCGAGTCCCCGGCTCCGCCCCGGGCCCGCTTCGACTGGAGTTCGAAGGCCGGGCGTACTCCGCCGATCAGCAGGAACCACACCACCGCGTACGCGAACGCCGCCTGGACCTGGGGGCCGGCCAGCCAGGACACCAGCACGAACAGGCCGCCGGTGACGAGCATGGTCAGGGCGCCGTAGGCGTTGCGGATCATCACGAGCATGGCGAGGAGCAGGGCCGTGGCCAGCCACAGCAGGAGCGTGATCCGGCCGGAGCCCAGCAGGGAGGCCCCGCCGAGGCCCAGCAGGGGCGGGGCGGTGTATCCCGCGGCCGCGGTGAGGATCATGCCGATGCCGTGCGGCTTGCCGCGGCTGACGGTCAGGCCGCTGGTGTCCGAGTGCAGGCGTATGCCCGTGAGGGTGCGGCCGGTGAGCAGGGCCACGATCCCGTGACCGCCCTCGTGGGCGATGGTGATCGCGTTGCGGGAGATGCGCCACAGGCCGTGCGGGATCACCACGGCGAGCGCGGCGCCCAGGGTCGCGATCACCACCCACAGGTCGGGATCGGGCTGCGTGCCGGACACCTCGTCCCAGAGGGAGGCGAGCGAGGCGGTTGCGGTGCTGTCCATGTGTGGCGTTGGCTCCCTCTGGTGGGATGGAATCTGGCAGTGTGGCACGTATGTGCGGACGGTATTCAGCGAGTCGTAGGCCAGAGGATCTCGCAGGAATCTTTGAGGTCGAGAAGTGGGAGCCCGAGGAGACCCTCGCGCCGGACTACAACGTGGCGCCCACCAAAGAGGTCTACGCCGTCCTGGACCGTCCCCTGAAAGACGCCGACGACCCGCGGCCGGTTCGGCAGCTGCGCACGTTGAAGTGGGGGCTCGTCCCGTCCTGGTCGAAGACCCCCGAGGGCGGCGCCCGGATGATCAACGCCCGCGCGGAGACCGTCCACGAGAAGCCGTCCTACCGCCGTGCCTTCACCTCCCGGCGCTGCATCCTGCCCGCCGACGGCTACTACGAGTGGGTCACCGGCACCCAGGAGCGCGAGCTGGAGGTCGAGGGCAAGAAGAAGCGGCCCCGCAAGCAGCCGTACTTCGTGACACCGGCCGACGGGTCGGTCTTCGCGATGGCCGGGCTGTACGAGTTCTGGCGGGACAAGACGCTGCCCGACGACCACCCGCAGGCCTGGTGGGTGACGTGCTCGGTGATCACCACGGAGGCCGAGCAGAGCCCGCTCGCGGTGTCCCCGGCCGACGGGCCGCGGGCGCTCGCCGAGATCCACCCCCGGATGCCCCTGATGCTGACGCCCGACCGCTGGGACGCCTGGCTGGACCCCTCCCGCACGGACCCCGACGGCCTGCGCGAGCTGCTCGCCCCGCCGCCCGCCGGGCTGATGCGGGCCTACCCGGTCGCCACGGCCGTCAGCAACGTCCGCAACAACGGGCCGGAGCTGCTCAAGGAGCTGGAAGGTCCCGAAGAGGGCACACTCTTCTGACGTGACGCATGTGACGAAGACCGCCGGCACCGCCACCGAGACCGTCGAGACCGACGCCGGAACCGCCCGTATCACCTGGCACGGGGCGAAGAAGGCCCGGCTGGTGCTCGCCGTCAGCCACGGCGCGGGCGGTGGCATCGAGGCCCGTGACCTGGTGGCGCTGGCCGAGGTCCTGCCCACCCACGGCGTGGCCGTGGCCCGGGTGGAGCAGCCCTGGCGGGTGGCCGGGAAGAAGCTGGCGCCCGCGCCGAAGACCCTGGACGCAGGCTGGCGCGGCATCTGGCCCGCCCTGGCGAAGTCCGGACTGCCGGTGATCTCCGGCGGGCGCAGCGCCGGTGCCCGGGTGGCCTGTCGCACCGCGACCGAGCTGGGTGCCCACGCCGTGCTCGCGCTCGGTTTTCCGCTGCACCCGCCGGGCAAGCCGGAGAAGTCCCGCGCCGAGGAGCTGCTGGGAGCCGGAGTGCCCACCCTGGTCGTGCAGGGCGGCAACGATCCGTTCGGGAAGCCGGAGGAATTCCCCGACGGGGCGTTCGAGCTCGTGGAGATCCCGTACGGGGACCATGGCTTCGCCGTGCCGAAGCGAGCGGACATCTCGCAGGACGAGGCCGTGTCTCTCATCACGGACGCGGTTGTGGAGTGGACCGGGTCACTCGGGTAAAGCTTCGGGAATGCCGGGGCGGCGATCCCTGTTGTGCGGGACGTACGTGCTGGAGACCAGCACCGACGTCGTAGGAGAGGAAGTCCGCCGCATGGGTTCGACCATCTGCCCGACCCGCAGCAGCCGCGCCGACCTGGACTGGACGGTGCTGCACGCGGGCAGGACCGCCCCTGTTCGGGCGGCGGGCGGACCGGATCGTCGTCTATCCTCCGATTCGGGTGAGACCGGTCTCGGTCTCACGAGAACATTCGAGGAGGTGGGTCCGGTCACTGGGACCGACGCAGGGACCGAACACGGCCAGGCGGAGCAGCCCGAGGGCCGGGGCGGCACGGGCGCGGAGACGGCCGCGGAGCGCAGCGCGCGCTTCGAGCGGGACGCGCTGGAGTTCCTCGACCAGATGTACTCGGCTGCGCTGCGCATGACGCGCAACCCGGCCGACGCCGAGGACCTGGTGCAGGAGACGTACGCCAAGGCGTACGCGTCCTTCCACCAGTTCCGCGAGGGCACCAACCTCAAGGCGTGGCTGTACCGGATCCTCACCAACACCTTCATCAACTCGTACCGCAAGAAGCAGCGCGAACCTCAGCGCTCCGCGGCCGAGGAGATCGAGGACTGGCAGCTCGCCCGCGCCGAGTCGCACATGTCGACGGGCTTGCGCTCCGCGGAGTCGCAGGCGCTCGACCACCTGCCCGACTCGGACGTGAAGGAGGCGCTCCAGGCGATCCCCGAGGAGTTCCGCATCGCGGTCTACCTCGCGGACGTCGAAGGGTTTGCCTACAAGGAGATCGCCGACATCATGGGGACACCCATCGGTACGGTGATGTCCCGGCTGCACCGGGGCCGCCGTCAGCTGCGCGGCATGCTGGAGGACTACGCCCGTGACCGCGGGATGGTCCCGGCCGGTGCCGGAGAGTCGAACGAAGCGAAAGGCTCGGGGTCATGAGCTGCGGAGAGCCGCACGAGACGGATTGCAGCGAAATCCTCGATCATCTCTACGAGTTCCTCGACCGTGAGATGCCGGACTCGGACTGCGTGAAGTTCGAGCACCACTTCGAGGAGTGCTCGCCCTGCCTCGAGAAGTACGGGCTCGAGCAGGCCGTGAAGAAGCTCGTCAAGCGCTGCTGCGGGCACGACGACGTGCCGGGCGACCTGCGGGACAAGGTCATGGGGCGGATCGAGCTGATCCGCTCCGGCCAGGCCGTCCCCGAGCAGGACGTCACGGCCTCGCCCGCCACGTCCCAGGAGTCCTGACACTCCTGCGCTTTTCAACTACCCCACCTCTGAACGGGTAGTCACTCTCGAACACGTCACTCGAACGTGCTAATCCGCGGGTTATCGGCCCGCGGACCCCCCTGCTGCGGTCCTAGGCTCCGGGCCTGACGGACGCGGCCGGGGGAGGGGCTCATGGAAGCGGTACCGGCACGGGCACGTGTCTACATCGCCGGTGTCGCCATGGCCGCGCTGCTCTGCCTGCTGCCGCCGCCGGGTGTACGCACGCCTTGGTGGGCGGTCGCACTGCTCGCCGCGCTGTACGCCGGCTGCGAGCGCGTCGCCCGGTGCCGGTTCGTCGGGATCTCCCACCCGGCCGGCACCTTCTACCCCGTACTGCTCGCCGGTGCCTTCCTGCTGCCGGCGCCCGCCGCGGCGCTGGTGGTCGTGCCCGGCGCGCTGCTCTCACAGGCCGGGCAGCGGCCCGTGGCGCTGCGGCGCATCTGGCGGGCCGCCCAGCTCGTCCTCGGCGTGTGGGCCGCCGCCACGGTGCACCGGCTGCTCGGCGGACGGGACGCGGTGGCCGCGGGCGACGTCCCGTACGCGCTCGGTCCGGCGGGGGCCGCCGTGCTGGCGTTCTGCCTGGTGCTCGCGCTGCTCGACGGCGGCATCCTGGCCGCGGCGGAGCGGGTGCCCGTGCGGCGGGCCTGGCGGGGTCTCGTGGCGCGCTCGCTCGCGCCGATCGCCGTGCACGGCCTCGCCGGTCTGATGATGGCGGTCCTGTGGCGCAGCCCCTACGGCCCGGTCGCCGCGCTGCTCGTGCTGCTGCCCATGTGCGTCTCGTGGTGGGCGTTCGCCCAGTACCACCGGGAACGCGCCGCCCATCAGGCGACCATCCGGGCGCTGGTCCAGGCCGTCGACATCAAGGACGGGTACACCCGCGGGCACAGCGAGCGCGTCGGGCAGGCCTCCATGATGATCGCCCGTGAGCTGGGCATGGCCGACGAGCGCGTGGAGGTGCTCCGCTTCGCCGGGATCCTGCACGACGTGGGCAAGCTGGGCGTGCCCACCCGCCTGCTCAGGAAGGACGGGCCGCTCACGCCCGAGGAGCGGCGGGTGATCGAGCTGCACCCCGAGTACGGGCACGAGATGGTGCGCGGCATCGGCTTCCTCGGCGAGGCCCGCGCCGCCGTGCTGCACCACCACGAGCGGCTGGACGGCAGCGGCTACCCGTACGGGCTGGTGGGCCGTCAGATCCCCGAGTCCGCACGGGTCGTGGCGGTCGCGGACGCCTTCGACGCCATGACCTCCACCCGCAGCTACAGCAGGGCCCGGCCCGTCGCCGTGGCCCTGGCGGAGCTTGAGCGGTGTGCGGGCAGTCACTTCGACCCGGTGATGGTCGCGGCGCTCGTCGAAGCCGTCGGGCGGACCGGGTGGCACCCCACGGTGACCGCCGACGACGAGGAGACCCGCCCGGCCCGGGTGCCCCCGCCCGGCGCACCCCTGTCCAGCCGCCCCGGAGCGCACCGATGAGCGCGTACCGGCCGCCACCCCTCCTCACCCTCGTCCACGCCTGCGCCGCCCTGCTGGCCGCCGGCTCCCTCGCCGTCACCCTCCACCACGGTCTGGAGGAGCGCCGGGTCGCCCTGGCCTTCGGCGTCCTCGTCACCGTCGGCGAGCTCACTCGCCGCAGCGGCGCGCAGGTCCGGGAACCGGCACCGCTCGGCGCCGCCGCGGCCCTGTCCTACGCCCTGCTCGGAGAGGCCGGCGGACGGGCCACCCACCACGGCCCCGCCCAGGTCGTCGCCGTGGTGCTGGCCGCCTCGCTGCTCGGCAGCGTCCCGCACGTCGCACGCGGGCAGGGGCCCACCCTCGATCACCTGGCGCGCCGCGTGCTCACCGTCGGGTTCGTCGCCGTGTGCTTCCAGCCTCCGTACAACCGGGGCATGTTCGACGACTGGGGCGGCCCCGCCTACGCGCTGCTGCTGCTCGCGCTGCTGTCGCTCACCGCGCTGTGCGACGCGGTGCTCGCCGCCGCCCTGGCCCACACCCGCACCGGCTGGCCCTTCGGTCCGGTGCTGCGGGACGAGCTGCGGGCCGTGTGCGGCATC
Source organism: Streptomyces qaidamensis (assembly GCF_001611795.1). Classification (NCBI taxonomy): domain Bacteria; kingdom Bacillati; phylum Actinomycetota; class Actinomycetes; order Kitasatosporales; family Streptomycetaceae; genus Streptomyces; species Streptomyces qaidamensis. Next base: position 6,007,628 of record NZ_CP015098.1, read on the forward strand.
GGGTCCGCCGTCATCGCCACCGGGGCGGTGATGGCGCTGGCGGTCGCCGTCGTGGGCCTGTGGGCCCTGCCGGTCTTCTCCGTGCCGCTGCTGCTCGCCCAGATGTCGTTCCGCCGCTATGCCGCCGTCCGGGCGACCTACCGGCAGACCATCGCCTCCCTGGCCCGGGCCACGGAGGTCGCGGGCTACACGCCGTGCGGGCACGCCCGGCGGGTCGCCGCTGTCAGCCAGGCGGTGGGACGTGACCTGGGGCTGACCGAGCCCGAGCTGGCCGTGCTGGAGTACGCCGCGCTCATGCACGACATCGGCCAGCTGAGCCTCGTCGACCCGGTGCCGGCGGGCGCCACCGCCGCGCTGCCCGCCGCGGAGCAGCGGCGGATCGCCCTGCTCGGCGGGGCGGTCGTCCGGCAGACGGGCGTCGACGAGGCGGTGGCCGTCGTCGTGGAGCGGCAGGCCGACCCCTTCGCCGAGCAGCCGCTCGCCGCGCGAATCGTCCGGGCCGTGAACGCGTACGAGGAGAAGTCCCGGGAAGGAGGGCCCGGCGGGCCGCTGACGGCGCTGGAGGAACTCCGGCTCGCCACCGCCGGGACGTACGCCCCGGAGGTGGTGGAATCACTGGCCCGCGTACTGGCAAGGAGCAGTCTGACCCTGCCCGTGGCTGGGTAACCCATGGGTAATGAGCGCCCTTGAGGCCGTACGTGGTTGGATGCGAAGGAGAAGGTGTCCGGGGGCTCGAAACACAGCTACGGCCAGCCCACCGCACGGAACTGGCAGGCGGGAATCGTGAGGATCTTCGGCAAGGGACGGCACCGGCCCTCCGCCTCCTGGCGGCAGGCCACAGACCGGGCGTTCACCCTCATCGGCGACGGCCGTTACGAGGACGCGGGCGCCCTGCTGACACGTGCCGCCGATCTGGAGCCCTGGCTTTCCGAGTCCTGGTTCAACCTCGCGCTGCTGCACAAGTTCCGGCACGACTGGGAGCAGGCGCGGACGGCCGGACTCAGGGCCGTGGCGCTGCTCGACCGGGACACCGGCGCGCCCGACTGGTGGAACGTCGGCATCGCCGCGACCGCGCTCCAGGACTGGCCACTGGCCCGGCGCGCCTGGCAGGCCTACGGGCTGCGGGTGCCGGGGGCGGCCAACGACTCCGGTGAGCCTCTCGGCATGGACCTCGGCAGCGCGGCTGTACGGCTGTCCCCGGAGGGGGAGGCCGAGGTCGTGTGGGGACGGCGGCTGGATCCCGCGCGGATCGAGGTGCTGTCCATCCCGCTGCCGTCGTCGGGGCGGCGCTGGGGCGAGGTCGTGCTGCACGACGGGGTGCCGCACGGCGAGCGGACGACGGCCGCCGGGCACACGTACCCGGTGTTCGACGAGATCGAGCTGTGGGCGCCGTCGCCCGTGCCGACCTGGGTGGTGCTGCTGGAGGCGGCGACGGAGGCGGACCGGGACGCGCTGGAGCAGCTGGCGGCCGACGCCGGGTTCGCCGCGGAGGACTGGTCCTCCTCGGTGCGGTTGCTGTGCCGGATGTGCTCGGAGTCGCGGATGCCGTCCGATGAAGGCGACGGGGAGCATCTCGATCCGCACGATCACAGTGAGCCGGGGCATCCCGGGCCGCTGGGGCACCGGACGGATGGGCAGCTGTGGGTGCCGGAGCGGGAGTGCGGGCTGGCTGCGCCGGCTGCGCTGGTCCGGGGGTTGCTGGACGGGTGGGTGGCGGACAGTCCGGATTCTCGGGATTGGCGGGATCTGGAAGAGGTCTGTTAGCGCCGTTGCCGGGTGCGGCTGCGTCGTGGTTGTTCGCGCAGTTCCCCGCGCCCCCGAGGGGGCGCCTTCCCCGTACCCTGTATCAGCATCCCGGGTTGGATTTGTTCAGGAAGGCGTACGGACGTCATGGCTCAGCAGGACACCGATCAGCAGCACGCGGGCGTGCTCCCCGTCGATGACGAGGGGTATGTGATCGACACGGAGGGCTGCGAGGAGCGCGAGGCGGCCTGGCGGGAGCGGGGGACCTCGCGGCCGATCACGGTGGTCGGGAACCCGGTGCTGCACAAGGAGTGCAAGGACGTCACCGACTTCGGCGACGAGTTCCAGCAGCTCGTCGCGGACATGTTCGCCAGCCAGCGCACCGCCGAGGGCGTGGGCCTGGCCGCCAACCAGATCGGTGTCGACGCGAAGGTCTTCGTCTACGACTGCCCGGACGACGAGGGCGTCCGGCACACCGGCGTCGTCTGCAACCCCGAGCTCGTGGAACTGCCCGCCGAGAAGCGCCGCCTGGACGACAGCAACGAGGGCTGCCTGTCGGTGCCCACCGCGTACGCGCCGCTCGCCCGGCCCGACTACGCCGAGGTGACCGGGCAGGACGAGAAGGGCAACCCGATCCGGGTGCGCGGCACCGGGTACTTCGCACGCTGTTTGCAGCACGAGACCGACCACCTCTACGGGTACCTGTACATCGACCGGCTCTCCAAGCGCGAGCGCAAGGACGCGCTGCGGCAGATGGCCGAGAACGAGCCCCGCTACCCCGTGGTGGCCAACGACTGAGACCTCAGCCGCACCCCTCGCACGGCGTCTGTTCGGGTTCACCACCCTGAACAGGCGCCGTTCCTCTGTGCCGTTCGCCTGTCCGTCGCACGTTCGATCGCTTCTGCTCTCCTGGCGATCCGTCGGCAGTCACACAACGGGAGATTCCCGGCACTGCGGGGTAGTGAATGAAGCAAATGCGTTCCCAGAACGGTCAGTTGTAGTGCTGAATGGGATGAGCGGGGTATGCAACGGCGCACGCCCGGCACGAAGGGAGGGGCGCCCGCGCCAACTGGCGGCTGAGAGGGGTTAGTTCGTGCATGCTTTGTCACACGGCACCACAACGGCACCGGCTACGATCGCAGTTCCACCGTCGCTCTCTCTCCCGGTGATCGAGGCGGCGTTTCCCCGGCAACTCCACCCGTATTGGCCGAAGTGCCAGGAGAAGACGCGGGCCTGGCTGCTCGAAAAGCGGCTCATGCCGGCGGACAAGGTGGAGGAATATGCCGACGGACTTTGCTACACCGACCTCATGGCCGGGTACTACCTCGGCGCCTCCGACGAGGTCATACAGGCGATCGCCGACTACAGCGCATGGTTCTTCGTCTGGGACGACCGTCACGACCGCGACATCGTGCACGGTCGTCCGGTCGCCTGGCGGCTGCTCCGGGACCGGCTGCACTCGGCCCTCGACTCCCCAGGGGAGCACCTGCACCACGAGGACCCACTGGTCGCCGGGTTCGCGGACAGCGTGCTGCGGCTGTACGCGTTCCTGCCCCAGACGTGGAACCTCCGGTTCGCCCGGCACTTCCACGCGGTGATCGACGCGTACGACCAGGAGTTCCACAATCGCACCGAGGGAATCGTCCCGACGGTCGAGGAATACCTCCGGCTGCGTCGGCTCACCTTCGCGCACTGGATCTGGACGGACCTGCTGGAGCCGACCGCCGGATGTGAACTACCCGACGCGGTGCGGAAACATCCGGCATATCGGCGGGCGGCGCTGCTGAGTCAGGAATTCGCCGCCTGGTACAACGATCTGTGCTCGCTTCCGAAAGAGATAGCGGGCGACGAGGTGCACAATCTCGGAATCAGTCTCATCACCCATGAGGGGATGACCCTGGAACGGGCGGTCGCGGAAGTCCGGCGCCGTGTCGAGGAATGCATCACCGACTTCATCCAGGTCGAGCGGGAGGCATTGCGGTTCGCCGAAGACCTCGCCGACGGCTCCGTGCGGGGAAAGGAACTGAGCGCCGCCGTGCGGGCCTGCCTGAGCAATATGCGGAACTGGTTCAGTTCCGTGTACTGGTTCCACCACGAGTCCGGCCGTTACATGGTCGACAGCTGGGACGACCGGTCCACGCCCCCGTACGTCAACAACGAAGCGGCAGGTGAGAAATGACCGTCGAGTCTGTGAAGCCCGAAATCCCGCCGGCCGTGGAACTGCGGGAGCCGCCCCGGGCGGGGGGCGGGGTCCCCGTCCTGGGGCACGGCTGGAGGCTCGCGCGCGACCCGCTGGCGTTCATGGCACGGCTGCGCGACCACGGCGACGTCGTACGGCTGAAGCTCGGGCCGAAGACGGTGTACGCGGTCACCACCCCGGCCCTGACCGGCGCCCTGGCGCTGAGCAACGACTTCATCATCGCCGGGCCGCTGTGGGAGTCCCTGGAGGGCCTGCTCGGCAAGGAGGGCGTGGCCACCGCGAACGGCCCCCGCCACCGGCGCCAGCGGCGCACCATCCAGCCCGCCTTCCGGCTCGACGCCATCCCCGCCTACGGCCCGATCATGGAGGAGGAGGCCCACGCGCTGACCGAGCGCTGGAAACCCGGCGAGACCATCGACTGCACCTCGGAGTCCTTCCGGGTGGCCGTGCGCATCGCGGCCCGCTGCCTGCTGCGCGGCGACTACATGGACGAGCGGGCGGAACGGCTGTGCGTCGCCCTCGCCACCGTCTTCCGGGGGATGTACCGGCGGATGGTGGTCCCGCTCGGACCGCTCTACAGCCTGCCGCTCCCGGCCAACCGGGAATTCAACCGGGCGTTGGCCGATTTGCATCTCCTCGTCGACGAGATCGTCGCCGAGCGCCGGGCATCCGGTCAAAAGCCGGACGATTTGCTGACGGCATTGCTGGAGGCGACGGACGAGAATGGAGACCCGATCGGGGAACAGGAGATCCACGATCAGGTCGTCGCCATCCTGACCCCCGGCAGCGAGACCATCGCCTCCACGATCATGTGGCTGTTGCATATGCTCGCGGAGCACCCCGAACACGCCGACCGGGTACACGACGAAGTGCAAGCGGTCACCGGTGGGAGGCCGGTGGCATTCGCAGACGTCCGAGGACTCAGGCACACCAACAATGTCGTCGTCGAGTCCATGCGTTTGAGCCCAGCCGTCTGGATTCTCACGCGCCGGGCGGTGCGGGACACGGAACTCGGTGGATACCGTATTCCGTCCGGGGCGGACATCATCTACAGCCCGTACGCGATCCAGCGCGACCCGAAGTCGTACGAGCGGAACCTGGAGTTCGACCCCGACCGCTGGCTTCCGGATCGGGTCAAGGAGATCCCGAAACACGCCATGAGCCCGTTCAGCGTGGGCAACCGCAAGTGCCCGAGCGATCACTTCTCGATGGCCCAGCTGACGCTGGTCACTGCGGCCCTGGCCACCAGGTACCGGTTCGAGCAGGTCCCGGGCTCCAAGGACGCCACCCGCGTCGGCATCACGCTTCGGCCGCACGACCTGCGGGTGCGGCCGGTGCCGAGGTGACGGAGGAGGGCTTCAGGCTGCTTCGGGGCCTCTGAACGTCCGCCGGTATGAGTTCGGCGTGGTTCCGATCGCCCGGACGAAGTGGTGGCGCAGCGTGGCCGCGTTGCCGAACCCCGTTCGGCCGGCGATCGCGTCCATCGTCTCGTCCGTCGCCTCCAGCAGCCGCTGGGCCAGCAGCACGCGCTGGCGCAGGATCCAGCGGTAGGGAGTGGTCCCGGTCTCCTGCTGGAAGCGGCGGGCGAAGGTGCGCGGGGACATGTGGGCGTGGGAGGCGAGCTGCTCGACGGTGACTTCCTCGTCGAGATGGCGCTCCATCCACGCCAGCACGTCGCCGATCGTGTCGCCCTCGGGGTGCGGGAGCGGGCGCTCGATGTACTGGGCCTGGCCGCCGTCGCGGTGCGGCGGCACCACCATCCGCCGGGCGATCTTGTTGGCGACCTCGGAGCCCTGCTCCTTGCGCACCAGGTGCAGGCAGGCGTCGATGCCGGCGGCCGTGCCGGCGGAGGTGATCACCGGGTCCTCGTCGACGTAGAGGACGTCCGGCTCGACGATCACGCGCGGGTACTGCCGGGCGAGGTCCTTGGCGTGCTTCCAGTGCGTGGCGCAGCGGCGGCCGTCCAGCAGCCCGGCCGCGGCCAGCACGAAGACGCCGGAGCACACGCTCAGCACCCGGGCACCGCGGTCGACCGCACGGCGCAGGGAGTCCAGCAGCTCCGGGGGGAAATCCCGGTACGCGTAGGAGTGGCCGGCCGGCACGGCGATCAGGTCAGCCGTCTCCAGCCGCTCCAGGCCGTGCTCGGCCTGGAGCGAGAAGCCCGAGTTCATGCTCAGAACCGGGCCCTCGGCCGAGGCGACGGCGAAGTCGTAGACCGGCAGACCCTCGTCGCTCCGGTCGGTGCCGAAGACCTCGCACACCACACCCAGTTCGAAGGGGTTCACGCCGTCGAGCAGGGCGACGGCCACGTTCTGCAGCATGCCTCCAGTGTGCCTCGCCATTGGCAGTAATTCGAGGGTCTACGGCAGTCCTGCCACTGACGGTAAGGAGTCATCGGCGCGACAGTGGTGTCCATGAACACGAACCAGATCGAAGCACTCATCGGACTGACCGCCACGTTCGGGATCCTGGCCCTCCTGATCCTCCCGTCCGTGATCGGCCTGGTGCGCGAGCGGCGCATCGACCGTCAGATCAGGGAGGCTCAGGAGGCCCGGGAAGGTGTACCGGCTCAGAAGTCCTCGTCCAGGTCGACGGTGCCCTCCACCGCCACCTGGTACGCGGAGGGCCGCCGCTCGAAGAAGTTGGTCAGCTCCTGAACCCCCTGGAGCTCCATGAAGGAGAACGGGTTCTCGGAGCCGTAGACCGGAGCGAAGCCGAGGCGGGTGAGCCGCTGGTCGGCGACGCACTCCAGGTACTGCCGCATCGACTCGGTGTTCATGCCCGGCAGGCCGTCCCCGCACAGGTCCCGCGCGAACTGCAGCTCGGCCTCGACGGCCTCCCGGAGCATGTCCGTCACCTCCTGCTGGAGCCGGTCGTCGAAGAGGTCCGGCTCCTCCTTGCGGACGGTGTCGACCACGTCGAAGGCGAACGACATGTGCATCGTCTCGTCGCGGAACACCCAGTTGGTGCCGGTGGCCAGGCCGTGCAGCAGGCCCCGGCTGCGGAGCCAGTACACGTACGCGAAGGCGCCGTAGAAGAACAGGCCCTCGATGCACGCGGCGAAGCAGATCAGGTTGAGCAGGAAGCGGCGGCGGTCGGCCTGGGTCTCCAGCCGGTCGAGCTTCTCCACCGAGTCCATCCACTTGAAGCAGAACGAGGCCTTCTCACGGATGGACGGGATGTTCTCCACGGCCGCGAAGGCCGCCGAGCGGTCCTCCGGGTCGGGCAGATAGGTGTCGAGCAGCGTCAGGTAGAACTGGACGTGCACGGCCTCCTCGAAGAGCTGGCGGCTCAGGTAGAGCCGCGCCTCGGGGGAGTTGATGTGCTTGTACAGCGTCAGCACCAGGTTGTTCGCGACGATCGAGTCGCCCGTCGCGAAGAACGCGACCAGCCGGCCGATGAGGTGCTGTTCCGCCGGTGACAGCTTGGCCAGGTCGGCGACGTCCGAGTGGAGGTCGACCTCCTCCACGGTCCAGGTGTTCTTGATGGCGTCCCGGTAGCGCTCGTAGAAGTCCGGGTAGCGCATGGGGCGCAGGGTGAGCTCGAAGCCGGGGTCGAGAAGGTTCTGGGTGCTCATTACTGGCAGGCCTCGCAGGACTCGGGGTTTTCCAGGGAGCAGGCGACCGCTTCGGGGTCCGGGGTGGCCTGCACGGGGACGGTGGCCCGGGCGGCGCGGGCGATGCGGGTCGCCGGGCGCGAGCGCAGGTAGTACGTGGTCTTCAGCCCGGACTTCCAGGCGTAGGCGTACATCGAGGAGAGCTTGCCGATGGTCGGCGTCTCCAGGAAGAGGTTCAGGGACTGGGACTGGTCCAGGAACGGGGTCCTGGCCGCCGCCATGTCGATCAGGCCGCGCTGCGGGATCTCCCACGCCGTGCGGTAGAGGGCGCGCACGTCCTCCGGGATCCAGGCGAAGTCCTGCACCGAGCCGCTGGCCTCGCGCAGGGCCTCCCGGGTGCGGGCGTCCCACACGCCGAGCCGCTTCAGCTCGTCGACCAGGTAGGAGTTGACCTGGAGGAACTCGCCCGACAGCGTCTCGCGCTTGAACAGGTTGGACACCTGCGGCTCGATGCACTCGTACACGCCCGCGATGGAGGCGATCGTGGCCGTGGGGGCGATGGCGAGGAGCAGCGAGTTGCGCATACCGGTCGTGGCGACGCGCTCACGCAGGGCCGCCCAGCGGTCCGGCCAGGTGAGCTCCACGTCGTAGTGGTCGGGGTGCAGCACGCCCCGGGCCGTACGGGTCTTCTCCCAGGCGGGAAGCGGTCCGTTGCGCTCGGCGAGGTCGGCGGAGGCCTCGTACGCGGCGAGCATGATCCGCTCGGCGATCCGCGTGGACAGGGCCTTGGCCTGGGGTGAGTCGAAGGGCAGGCGCAGCTTGAAGAAGACGTCCTGGAGGCCCATGGCGCCGAGGCCGACCGGGCGCCAGCGGGCATTGGAGCGGCCCGCCTGCTCGGTCGGGTAGAAGTTGATGTCCACGACCCGGTCGAGGAACGTGACGGCCGTGCGGACGGTCTCGTCCAGTCGCTCCCAGTCGAGGTCCCCGGTCGATGTGTCGACGAAGGAACCCAGGTTGACCGAGCCCAGGTTGCAGACCGCCGTCTCCCCGTCGCTGGTGACCTCCAGGATCTCCGTGCAGAGGTTGGAGGAGTGGACGACGTGGCCCGGCTCGGCCGTCTGGTTGGCGGTGCGGTTGGCGGCGTCCTTGAAGGTCATCCAGCCGTTGCCGGTCTGCGCGAGGGTGCGCATCATGCGGCCGTACAGCTCACGGGCGGGCAGCGTCTTCTTCGCGAGGCCCTTCGCCTCGGCCGCCCGGTACGCGGCGTCGAACTCCTCGCCCCACAGGTCGACCAGCTCGGGCACGTCCGCGGGGGAGAACAGCGACCACTGCGCGTCCGCGTTCACGCGGCGCATGAACTCGTCCGGCACCCAGTGCGCGAGGTTCAGGTTGTGCGTGCGGCGGGCGTCCTCGCCGGTGTTGTCGCGCAGTTCCAGGAACTCCTCGATGTCGGAGTGCCAGGTCTCCAGGTAGACCGCGGCGGCGCCCTTGCGGCGGCCGCCCTGGTTCACCGCGGCGACCGAGGCGTCGAGGGTCTTCAGGAACGGGACGATGCCGTTGGAGTGGCCGTTGGTGCCACGGATCAGGGAACCGCGGGCGCGGATGCGGGAGTACGCGAGTCCGATGCCGCCGGCGTGCTTCGACAGCCGGGCCACCTGGTGATACCGGTCGTAGATGGAGTCCAGCTCGTCCTTGGGGGAGTCGAGGAGGTAGCAGGACGACATCTGCGGGTGCCGGGTGCCCGAGTTGAAGAGGGTGGGGGAGGAGGGGAGGTAGTCGAGGCGGCTCATGAGCCGGTAGAGCGCGGCGACTTCGTCGACGGAGCGGCGGGTGTCGTCCTCGGCGAGACCGGCGGCGACCCGCAGCATGAAGTGCTGGGGCGTCTCGACGGCCTTGCGGGTGAGCGGGTGGCGCAGCAGATAGCGGCTGTGCAGGGTGCGCAGGCCGAAATAGCCGAAGCGGTCGTCGGCGCGGGTGTCGATGAGCGCGTCGAGCCGGGCCGCGTGCAGCCGGACGAACTCGGCGGTGCGGTCGGCGATGAGGCCCTCGCGGTGGCCTGCCGCCACGGACTCGGTGAAGGACGTGACGCCCTGCGAGGCGGCCTCTTCGCGGATGCCGATGGTCAGCAGCCGGGCGGCCAGCCGGGAGTAGGCGGGGTCCTCGGAGATCAGACCGGCCGCGGCCTCCGTCGCCAGCTCCCGCAACTCCGCTTCGTCCGCGGCGGCGGACCGGCCGCGCAGCGCGGCGGCGGCGACCCGGCCGGGCTCGGCGTCGGGAAGGTCGGCGGTCAGCTCGGTCAGGGTCCGCAACAGCGCGGCGCCGGGGGCGTCGTGCGCTTCTTCGGTGGCTGAGACCTCTTCGGCTGGCGCGATGGTCACGTGGGGCTCTCCCTCGCTCGGCACGGGGCCTCGTCGAGGGCAGGCGGCAGCACGCGAGCGCACGCGGCGTCGCGTCCACCGGCCCATTCCACGAGGCCCGGACGTCGGGGCACCACGGCCGGGTGGCCGGGTGCGCTGCCGACAGGTCCTCGGACTGACGCTTGTGCACGGAACATGCACAAGTACACCGTTGCGGGACAGTTCCGGATTCGCACCGGATTCCCCTGCGGCGGCAGCGAGCATGAGCATACATCTTGTGTTGGGTTCCGACGGCACCCCCAGATGTTGTGTCGGATACGACAGTGGGCCGCCGTGAGGAGTGCTCACGGCGGCCCACTGAGGGTTGTTCGTGGTTGATCGCGCAGTTCCCCGCGCCCCTGAGGCTAGTGCGCGGAACCGGCCGTCGCGGGCGGGAGTTCGACCTTGACCCCCGGGTCGCCCGCGTCCGCCGTGTAGTCCTCCGGCTTGGTCTCGTCGATGCCGTCGGGGGCCTTCAGGGCCCTCAGGACGAAGGTGAGGACCACCGTCACCACCACGTTCAGGACGAACGCCGTGAGGCCGATGTAGCCGATCTCCCCGATGCCCGGGATCTCCTTCGCGGAGCCGCCGAAGTGCTTCTGGGTCGGGGAGGCCACGCCGTACGCGGCGACCGTGCCGTAGACCATGCCGACCGCCCAGCCCGCCAGCAGGGCCCAGCGGTGGAACCAGCGCGTGAACAGGCCGCCGACCAGGGCCGGGAAGGTCTGCAGGATCCAGATGCCGCCCAGCAGCTGGAAGTTGATGGCGACCGTCTTGTCCATCGTGAGGACGAAGGCCAGGGCGCCGACCTTCACCAGCAGCGACACCAGCTTGGAGACCTTGGTCTCCTGCGCGGGAGTCGCGTCCGGCTTGATGAAGTCCTTGTAGATGTTGCGGGTGAAGAGGTTCGCGGCCGCGATGGACATGATGGCCGCCGGCACGAGCGCGCCGATGCCGATCGCCGCGAACGCAACGCCCGCGAACCAGTCCGGGAACATCGTCTCGAACAGCTGTGGGATCGCCAGCTGCCCGTTCTGCACCTTGATGCCGGCCGCGATCGCCATGAACCCGAGCAGCGCGAGCAGCCCCAGCATCAGCGAGTACAGCGGCAGGATGGTGGTGTTGCGCCGGATCACCTCACGGCTCTTCGAGGACAGCGTCGCCGTGATCGAGTGCGGGTACATGAAGAGGGCCAGGGCGGAGCCCAACGCCAGTGTGGCGTACGTCCACTGGCCCGGCTCGGCCGGTGTCAGCGCACCGCGCGGCGCGCCCGTCGCCGGGTTGGTCTGGCTGTACGCCTCACCGGCCTTGGCGAAGATGTCGTCGAAGCCGCCCAGCTTGATCGGGATGTAGATGATCGCCACCGCGATGACGATGTAGATCAGCGTGTCCTTCACGAACGCGATGAGCGCGGGGGCCCGCAGACCCGACGAGTACGTGTACGCCGCCAGCACGCCGAACGCGATCAGCAGCGGCAGGTCCTTGATGAACCAGTTGGTGTTCTCGCCGCCGCCGACGCCCATGACGTCCAGCACGGCCTGGATGCCGACCAGTTGGAGCGCGATGTACGGCATGGTCGCGAGGATGCCGGTGAGGGCCACGGCCAGCGACAGGCCCTTCGAACCGAAGCGGCCGCGCACGAAGTCGGAGGTCGTGACGTAGCCGTGCTTGTGGGACACCGACCACAGGCGGGGGAGGAAGGTGAAGATCAGCGGGTACACCAGGATGGTGTACGGCACCGCGAAGAAGCCGGCCGCGCCCGCCGCGTAGATCGCCGCCGGCACGGCGACGAAGGTGTACGCCGTGTACAGGTCGCCGCCGAGCAGGAACCAGGTGACCCAGGTGCCGAACGAGCGGCCGCCCAGCCCCCATTCGTCGAGGCTGTGCTCGTTCTCGGCCTTGCGCCAGCGCGCGGCCAGGAAGCCCATGACCGTGACGGCCAGGAAGAAGAAGATGAAGACGCCGAGCGCGACGCCGTTCACGCCGTCCTTCACTGCGACGCACCGCCCTTCGTGGCCGAGCGGGCGCGCTGGTCACGCTGCCAGAGCTTGTAGGCGATCATGGTCAGGGCGGTGGAGATGAGCACCCACGCCATCTGGTACCAGTAGAAGAACGGGATCCCGATGAAGGCCGGGTCGGTCTTGGCGTACGAGCCGACCCACAGCATGGCCACGAACGGCGCTATGAGGCAGACGGCGATGACGACGCGCATGGGCGTCACCACCGGCCCTCTGCTGACTTCCGGTGCTTGCGACATCAGGCGGCTCCGTCCCCTTGGTGATCACCTGTAGTGCGCAGGCAATCTAGGTCAGGGGGCGGCGACAGCGGAACCCCTCGTCCGCAATGCGGTACCCAACCGAAACCAGGCCTCAGCAGCGCCGGAAGCTCCGCCGATGCCCCTCAGTCGACGGGGCGCTTCAGGCGGGCGACGAACTTGTAGCGGTCCCCCCGGTACACCGACCGCACCCACTCCACCGGCTGGCCGTCCCGGTCCAGGGAGTGACGGGAGAGCATCAGCATCGGCAGGCCGACGTCCGTGCCGAGCAGGCCGGCCTCGCGCGGGGTGGCCAGGGACGTCTCGATGGTCTCCTCGGCCTCCGCGAGGTGGACGTCGTAGACCTCGGCCAACGCCGTGTAGAGGGACGTGTACTTCACCAGCGAGCGCCGCAGCGCGGGGAAGCGCTTCGCGCTCAGGTGGGTGGTCTCGATGGCCATCGGCTCACCGTTGGCCATACGCAGCCGCTCGATGCGCAGCACGCGCCCGCCGGGCGTGATGTCGAGCAGCCCGGCCAGGCGGTCGTCGGCCGTGACGTAGCCGATGTCCAGCAGTTGCGAGGTGGGTTCGAGTCCCTGGGCGCGCATGTCCTCGGTGTACGAGGTCAGTTGCAGTGCCTGCGAGACCTTCGGCTTGGCGACGAAGGTGCCCTTGCCCTGGATGCGTTCCAGCCGGCCCTCGACGACCAGCTCCTGCAGCGCCTGGCGCACGGTCGTGCGCGAGGTGTCGAACTCGGCCGCCAGCGTGCGCTCGGGCGGGACCGGCGTGCCCGGCGCCTGGGTCTCCGTCATGTCGAGCAGGTGCTTCTTCAGGCGGTAGTACTTGGGCACGCGTGCGGTACGGACGGGCACCCCGTTCTCGTTCTCCGCACTGCTGACGTCGGTGCTCATGCTCCGCCTTCCCGGCTGGGTCTGCCGACACGATCCCACTTGTATACCGTCGGCGCCTCTTTTGGTCTAGTCCACCATTCCCTGTGGTCTACCCGCAGTATGCCGTGCCCGCCGGGGTTTTCGCTGGCTTCTTACTTAAAGGTTCCTGCATATGTAGGTCGCATAACGGCTGGTCAGGGCTGTATCGGGAGCCTTGACAGGTTTCGTGGTCTGGTCCAAGCTCCCCGTACTGGTCTACACCATTGGTCCAGGCCCGGCCCCACGTTCACTGCGGGGAGCCAGGGGGGTTGTGGGATCCCTGAGGAGGGTGGCGTGAAGCGCAAGCTGATATCCGCGATCGGTATCGCGGGCATGATGGTCTCCATCGCGGCGTGCGGGGGCGAGGGCGACGGGGGTTCCGACAAGGGCGCGGACGCCAAGGAGCTGACCGTCTGGCTCACCGTCGACGCCCAGAACAACTGGCCCGAGCTGGTGAAGGCGGCCGACGCCGCGGTGCAGAAGAAGCACCCCGGCCTCAAGATCAACCACGAGTACTACGGCTGGCCCGACAAGAACGCCAAGCTCGACGCCGTCCTCGCCACGGACAAGGTCCCCGACGTGGTCGAGATGGGCAACACCGAGATGCTCGGCTACATGGTCAAGGGTGCTTTCGCCCCCCTCGACCAGGCGAAATTCGACAACTCGGATGCCTGGCTGGACGGCCTCAGGGCCTCGGTGACCTACGACGGCAAGACCTACGGTGTCCCGTACTACGCCGGCGGCCGCGTCGCCAACTGGCGCAAGGACGTGGCGGCGTCGGTCGGGGTGAAGTCCGCTCCGAAGACGTACAAGGAGCTGACCACCGCCCTGGACAAGATCCAGAAGAAGCAGGGCGACAAGTTCAGCGCCTGGTACCAGCCGACCCGCGACTGGTACGCGGCCATGTCCTTCGTCTACGACGCCGGCGGCGCCATCGCCACCGAGTCGGGCGGCCAGTGGAAGGCATCCCTCTCCTCGCCCGAGTCCCTCAAGGGCCTGAAGGAGTTCAAGAACGTCGTCGACACGTACATGCACGGCGACAAGACCAAGGACGAGTCCGACCGCTACATCGTCTACGGCCAGGGCAAGTCCTCCATGATCTTCGCCGCCGCCTGGGAGGGCGCCACCGCCGAGGATCCGAAGAACGACAAGACCGGCAAGCTCAAGGGCAACCTCGAGAACTTCGTGATGCCCGGCCCGTCCGGCAAGAACATGCCCGTCTTCCTGGGCGGCTCCGACCTCGCCGTGCCGGTGAAGTCCGATGCGCAGGCCCTGGCAGCTGAGTGGATCAACGCGTTCGCCGGCTCCTCGGGGCAGAAGGGCCTGATGGCCAAGGGCAACCTGCCCAACAACAAGACGGACCTCGCCACCCTCAAGAACGACCCGAAGACGGCCGTCCCCGCCACCGCGGCCGAGTCCAACTGGTTCGTCCCGATGGCCCCCGGCTGGGGCCAGGTCGAGAAGGCGCAGATCCTGCAGACCATGCTGCAGAGCATCGGCACCGGCAAGAAGTCCGTCGAGGCCGCCGCCAAGGAGGCGGACGCCGCGATCGACAAGGTCATCAACACCAAGTGACCTTCGGGCGGGGCCCCACCGGGTGGGGCCCCGCCGTCGCCAAGACCTGAGGGACCGCCAAGGAGCGCGCGATGAGTGCCGCAGACACCCACATCCCCGCCAAAGTGCCGCCACCGCGGCAGGCACCCCCGCCACCCCCCGAGAACCGGCGGCCCCGCGGGCAGCGCACGCCGGGCGGGCCGGCGGTCCCCTGGCTGCTGCTCGCGCCCTGCCTGCTGATCCTCGCCCTGGTCATGGGCTATCCGCTGGCCCGCCTGGTCACCCTGTCCTTCCAGAAGTTCGGCCAGTCCCAGCTGTGGGGATTCCAGCCGGCCGAGTCGGTCGGCTTCGACAACTTCGCCAAGGTGCTGGGCGACGGCGAGTTCTGGGCCGTCGTCCTGCGCACGATCGTCTTCGCGGCCGGCGCCGTCATCTTCACGATGGTGATCGGCATGGCCCTCGCCCTGCTCCTCCAGCGGGTCTCCGGCTGGCTGAAGATGCTCATCAACATCGTCCTGGTGGCCAGCTGGGGCATGCCGGTGATCGTGGCCACGACGGTCTTCAAGTGGCTCTTCGACTCCGACTACGGCGTCTTCAACGCCCTGCTGAGCAAGCTGCCCGGCGTCGACATGGTCGGCCACAACTGGTTCGCCAGCGGACCCGAGGGCCTGGCCGTGATCATGCTGCTGGTGATCTGGGGAGCGGTGCCGTTCGTGGTCATCACGCTCAGCGCGGGTCTCACCCAGGTCCCGAAGGAGCTGGAGGAAGCCGCCCGCCTGGACGGCGCCGGCTCCTGGGGCGTCTTCCGCTATGTCACCCTGCCCGTCCTCAAGCCGATCATCGTGATGCTCACGACCCTGTCGGTCATCTGGGACATGGGCGTCTTCCCTCAGGTGTTCGTCATGCGGAACGGTCACCCCGAGCCGGAGTTCCAGGTCCTCAAC
Organism: Streptomyces qaidamensis; assembly: GCF_001611795.1. Classification (NCBI taxonomy): domain Bacteria; kingdom Bacillati; phylum Actinomycetota; class Actinomycetes; order Kitasatosporales; family Streptomycetaceae; genus Streptomyces; species Streptomyces qaidamensis. The sequence goes on from NZ_CP015098.1 coordinate 6,023,204, forward strand.
ACCTACTCCTACGACCGGGCCTTCGTCGTCAACGACTACGCCCAGGGCTCGGCCATCGCGTTGATCACCGTCCTGCTGCTGCTCGGCGTGGTCGCCGTCTACATGCGGCAGATGCTGAAGATCGGAGAGGTCGAATGAGCACGCTCAGCACGCTCACCGGAGCGGGCCGCCGGCCGTCAGCCGGCCGCCACACGTCGCGGCTGGGCTGGAACCTCCTCGGCCTCCTCGTCTTCGTCACCGCCGGCTTCCCGCTCTACTGGATGCTCAACACCGCGTTCAAGCCCGCCAAGGACGCCATCGACTCGGACCCGAGCCTCCTGCCGACCGGCATCACCCTCGACAACTTCACCCGGGCGCTGGACATCGCCGACTTCTGGGGCCCGGTCGGCCGCAGCATGGTGGTGTCGCTGGCGGTGGTCGTCATCGGCATGGTGGTCGGGCTGCTGGCCGCGCTCGCCATCTCCCGGTTCGCCTTCCGCGGCCGCAAGATCGTGATCGTGGGCATCCTCGCGGTCCAGATGGTCCCGCTGGTCGCCATGATCATCCCGGTGTTCCTGCTGCTCAACGACCTCGGCCAGTACGACCGGCTGACCGGCCTCATCATCACGTACCTGACCTTCATCCTGCCGTTCACGGTCTGGACGCTGAGGGGCTTCATCGTCAACATCCCGAAGGAACTGGAGGAGGCGGCCATGGTCGACGGCTGCTCGCGCACCGGCGCCTTCCTCCGGGTCGTCTTCCCGCTCCTGGCCCCCGGCATGGTCGCCACCTCGGTCTACGGTTTCATCCAGGCCTGGAACGAGTACCTCTACGCCCTGATGCTCCTCAGCCAGAAGAACCAGACCGCGACCGTCTGGCTCGGCAACTTCACCACCAAGCACGGCACCGAATACGCCCCGATGATGGCCGGAGCCACGATGATGGCCGTGCCGATCGTCGCCCTCTTCCTCCTCGTCCAGCGCAAGATGGCCGCGGGCCTGACCGCGGGCGCCGTGAAGGGATGACCTCACCCGATGACGACACTCGCCAGCGGCACCGACACACTCACCCGCGACGCCCTGACCGTCCTCCAGCCCGGCTTCACCGGCACCACCGCCCCCGACTGGCTGCTGCGCCGCCTCGGTGAGGGCCTCGCCTCCGTCGGACTGTTCGGCCGCAACATCGCCTCACCCGGCCAACTGGCCGCCCTGACCGCACAGCTGCGGGCCGAGCGCGACGACGTCCTCGTCGCCATCGACGAGGAGGGCGGCGACGTGACCCGCCTGGAGGTGCGCAACGGCTCCTCCTTCCCGGGCAACCACGCCCTCGGCGCGGTCGACGACGTGCAGCTGACCCACCAGGTCGCCCACGAGCTGGGCCGCCGCCTCGCCGCCTGCGGCGTCAACCTCAACTGGGCCCCGTCCGCCGACGTCAACTCCGACCCGCGCAACCCGGTCATCGGTGTCCGCTCCTTCGGCGCCGACACCGGCCTGGCCGCCCGGCACACCGCCGCCTATGTGACGGGTCTGCAGTCCGCCGGGGTCGCCGCCTGCACCAAGCACTTCCCGGGCCACGGCGACACGGCCGTCGACTCCCACCACGCCCTGCCGCGCATCGACGTCTCACCCGAGGTACTGGCCGATCGCGAACTGACCCCCTTCCGCGCCGCCATCGCCGCCGGCACCCGGGCCGTCATGAGCGCCCACATCCTGGTCCCCGCGCTGGACCCCGACCGCCCGGCCACCCTCTCCCGCCGCATCCTCACCGGCCTGCTCCGCGACGAACTCGGCTACGACGGCCTCATCGTCACCGACGGCATGGAGATGCGCGCCATCGCCGGCACCTACGGCATCGAACGCGGCAGCGTCCTCGCCATCGCCGCGGGCGCCGACGCGATCTGCGTGGGCGGCGGTCTCGCCGACGACGCGACCGTACTGCGCCTGCGGGACGCCCTGGTCTCGGCCGTGCGCTCGGGCGAACTCCCGGAGGAGCGCCTCGCCGAGGCCGCCGACCGGGTGCGGGCACTGGCCCGCTGGGCGGGCACGGCGGGCCACCCGGCCGACGACACCCACGGCACCGAGATCGGCCTGCACGCCGCCCGCCGCGCTCTCACCGTGACCGCCGCGCCCGGCCTCGGCGACCCCGCGGCCTTCAAGCCCCTCACCGAACCGCCCTACGTCGCCGCCCTCACCCCGGTCGCCAACATCGCCGTCGGCGACGAGACGCCCTGGGGCGTCGCCGCCGAGCTCATCCACCTCCTGCCCGGCACCGTGACCGGCAGCTTCGCCGCCGGGGACGGCCCGGAGAGCGAGGCCGGGGAGAACGCCGGCCGCGCAGCCCTCCAGGCCGCCGGACCGCGCCGCATCGTTGCCGTCGTCCGGGACGAACACCGTCACCCCTGGATGGCCTCCGCCCTCGACACCCTGCTGGCCGCCCGCCCCGACACCGTCGTCGTCGAGATGGGCGTCCCCCAGGCAGCCCCCCGCGGCGCCCTGCACATCGCCACCCACGGCGCGGCCCGCGTCTGCGGCCGGGCGGCGGCCGAGGTGATCGCCGGAGCCATGGGCCGCTGAAGCACGCTGCAACCCCTCTTCGATGAGCGTGGTTGTAAGCCTGCCACCAGATGTAGTACTTCTTATACATGAGCGAGCAGGTGCACAACAGGTTGGCCGTGGTGCGCGCCGAACACAAGGTGTCGCGCCAGAGCCTGGCCGAGGCAGTGGGGGCCCACTACCAGACCATCGGCTACATCGAGCGGGGGCAGTACAACCCGAGCCTCGACCTGGCGCTGAAGATCGCGAAGTTCTTCGGTCTGCCGGTCGAGGCCCTGTTCTCCCTCGAACCGTTCCGGCCGCTCACGGACGAGGTCTACGGGAGGAAACAGCCATGACGACGACACGCCTGACCCGCTACGACCGGGGCATGCTGCGGCTGATGAACGACCGCCGCGCAGCGGCCTGGTACGCCACGGCAGCACGCCGTCGCCTGGCCGTCAGCGGCCATGTCGCCCTCACCCTGGCCATCGGCGGTCTGATGGCCCACATGTTCCTCGCCGAGGGCGAGCCGCTGTGGACCGTGGCCGTGATGGCGGTGCTGCTGTTGCCCTGGATGGTCTTGACCGGCGTGATCAACGGCGCCACCCGAGGCCTGCTGGAACTGCGCGAACACGTCCTGGACGAACGCCAGTCGGCAGAACGCAGCCGCGTCCTGGCCCGGGCCCACCGCTTGACGACGCTGCTCCTCGCGGCAGTGGCGGTCACCCTGCTGATCATGGGCGGGGCCGCCGGAGACGCCCCGAAGGCCTATGCGGCACCCCTGCTCATCGCCGTCCTCGTCGCCCACCGGGTGATGCCCCTGTGGGTGGCCGGCTGGCACGCCCAGAACGAGCCGGCCGACGACGGCGTACTGGAGCCCGGCGCCCTGGGCCGCTAGTACCGTCGCTCGGGTCGGGGCGCAGGGGAGCCACGGCGCTGCCCGGGCCGGCCGGAGGGTTCAGATTCCCTGCCACTCCGGCTTGTTGGTGTAGGTGTGCCGGAAGTAGTCCGCCAGCTTCAGCTTCGACGCGGCGGCCTCGTCCACGACGACGGTGGCATGCGGGTGGAGCTGGAGCGCGGACGCGGGGCACACCGCGGCGATCGGCCCTTCCACCGTCGCCGCGACCGCGTCCGCCTTGCCCTCGCCGGTGGCGAGCAGCACCAGATGCCGGGCCTCCAGGATGGTGCCGATGCCCTGCGTGATCACGTGGTGCGGCACCTGGTCGATGTCACCGTCGAAGAAGCGCGCGTTGTCGATCCGGGTCTGCTCGGTCAGCGTCTTGATCCGCGTCCGCGAAGCCAGCGACGAGCACGGCTCGTTGAACCCTATGTGCCCGTCGGTCCCGATCCCGAGCAGCTGAAGGTCCACACCCCCGGCGTCCGACAGCGCCTTGTCATACGCCTCGCACGCCCCCTGTACGTCTTCCGCCGAGCCGTCCGGGCCCGTGAACTGGTCCATTCCGATCCCGAGCGGCTCCAGCACCTCGCGCCGCAGCACCGAGCGGTACGACTCCGGATGATCGGCGGGCAGCCCCACGTACTCGTCGAGTTGCGCGATCCGCGCCCGCCCGACGTCCACGGCGCCGGAACGCACCTTCGCCGCCAGCGCCTCGTACACGGGCAGCGGCGTCGAGCCGGTGGCCACGCCGAGCAGGGCGCCGGGCTTGCGGCGAAGCAGCTGGGCCATGGCCCCGGCGATGAGCTCGCCGCCGGCCTTGGCGTCCGGAACGATGACAACTTCCACGCTGGGCCTGCCGATCTGAGAGGAGTGCTCAACTGGGACCGGACCCGGAAGGGGTCGTGTGGTTTAGACCAATCTAACAGAGCGGTCCCGTCCCTCCCAGGGTGGGAACCGCCGCTCCCAGACGGGCAGCGCCGACGTGGCGACCGGGCCGCCGAGGGGTGAACTTCGTCGCTCCGGAGATGGTGCGGGGAGTGGGGCAAGGGGTGACTCTGCGGCTCCGGCCATGGTGCGGGCAGTGGGCCAGGGGGCGGCCCTGCCGTTCCGCGCCAGGCGCGGGGTGTGGATTTGAGGCCCCTGGTGGGCGTTGCCCGGCCCGGGGGAGTGGAATGGGGTCTGCAGCCGCCCGGCCCGCCCCTGGAAGGACCCGCCATGACCGCCGCCGCCACACCGGACCCCCTCAGCGAGCTCCCGGGCCGGACCATGGCCCGTGAGATGGCAGAGCAGCCCGCCGTCCTGCGCCGGATCCTGTCCGAGGGTGCCCCCGCCATCCAGGACGTCGCCCGTCGGATCGCCGCCCGCGCGCCCCGCTTCGTGCTGCTGACCGCCCGCGGCACCTCGGACAACGCCGCCCTGTACGCCAAGTACCTCCTGGAGATCCGGCTCGGCCTGCCCTGCGGACTCACCTCGATGTCCACCACCACGGCCTACGGCGCCCGGCCCGACCTCACCGACGTCCTCGTCGTCACCGTCAGCCAGTCGGGCGGTTCCCCGGACCTGGTCGCCTCCACCCGGGCCGCCCGCGAGGCCGGCGCGATCACGCTGGCCGTCACCAACAACCCGGACTCACCGCTCGCCGGCGTCTCCGAGTACCACATCGACATCATGGCCGGGCCGGAGAAGGCTCTCCCCGCGACCAAGACCTACACCGCCTCCCTCCTCGCTCTCTACCTCTTCGTCGAGGGCTTGCGCGGCGGCGACGGCGCGCCTGCGCAGATGCTGCCGGATCTCGCCGAGCAGTTGCTCGCCCGGCAGGACGAGGTGCGCACCCTCGCCGCCCGCTACCGCTTCGCCGAGCGCATGGTGATCACGTCCCGCGGCTACGGCTACCCCACGGCCAAGGAGGCCGCCCTCAAGCTGATGGAGACCAGCTACATCCCCGCCCTCTCCTACTCCGGCGCGGACCTGCTGCACGGACCGCTCGCCATGGTCGACAACGTCTCCCCGGTCATCGCCGTGGTCACCGACGGCAGGGGCGGCGAAGCGCTCCAGCCCGTCCTGGACCGGTTGCGCGGCCGCGGCGCCGACCTCGTCGTCATCGGCCCCAGCCACCAGGTCGGGCAGGCATCGGCCGGCTTCGTCCTGCCCACGGACAACGTGGCCGAGGAGGTCCAGCCCATGCTGGAGATCATCCCGCTCCAGCTCCTCGCCTACGAGGTCACCATCGCCCGGGGCCAGGACCCGGACGCGCCCCGGGCGCTGGCGAAGGTGACGGAGACTCGCTGAGGCGGGGAGCTTCGGGCGTCATCATGGGCTCCTGGACGCCACGGCCGTCGCGGCAAGGGCTGGTCACCGCTCCCACAACGCCCCGACCTGGCCTCCGCAGCCAATGCCCTCCTCCTTGGCTCGCCGGCAGTGGCTAAGGGGTCCATTCACCATGAGCGTCTCATCAGGCCGCGCGACCCGGACGGGCATAGTGGCAGGACTCCTAAGTGAGCGAGCCCCCCGTCACATCCACCCAGCTACCCGTCACCCACCGCCCTCCGTCCGACACCAGGAAAGCCACCACGTCGGCGACCTCGGCGGGTTCGCCCACGCCGCCCAGCGCCGATATCGCCGCGGCCTTCGCCCAGCCGTCGGGGCTGCCGTGCAGCAGGGCTGCCGTGTTGTCGGTGTCGATGATCCCCGGGGCCACCGAGTTCACCGTGATGCCCCGGCTCCCCAGCACCTTGGACAGGTCGCGCGAGAAGACGTCCAGCGCGCCCTTCGTCATCGCGTACGCCATGTTGTCCGGCATCACCGCCGTCCGGGCCAGCCCCGACGAGATGTTGACGACCCGGCCACCGTCCCGCAGGCGGGTCATGCCGTGCTTGAGGATGAAGAACGGCGCCTTCACATTCACCGCGAAGGCCTTGTCGTACTCCCGCTCCTCCAGCTCCTGGATCGGCCGCGTGTTGCCGATCGCCGCGTTGTTCACCAGGATGTCCAGCCCGTCCGCGTGCCGGTCGAACTCCTCCCACAGCGCCTGGGCGTCCCCCGGTACCCCGAGCTCGACGCCCATCGCGAACGCCGAGCCCCCGGCCCTTTCGATCGCCGCGACCGTCTCCTTCGCCGCGGTCTCGTTCCTGCCGTAGTGCACCGCGACCCGGGCGCCGTCGCGCCCCAGCCGCTCGGCGATTCCTCGCCCGATGCCCCTGCTCGCCCCCGTGACGAGTGCCGTCCTGCCCGTGAGCACGCCCATGGCGGCCCCCCTCCTCATTTATCTAGCGATCGATACAGAAATGACCGTACAACAGCCCGGCTTCATTTCTCTAGTGTCCGCTATAAAATGCACCCCATGGTGAACGACGACGCAGTCGCGAAGGCCCGGACGGGGTCTGACGCCGCGAACGCGGGAGCCGCCGAGGGAACTGCCGGCGGCGGCAAGGCCAGGACCAAGTCCCGCGGCCGCCCCCGCTCCTTCGATCGCGAGACCGCGCTGGAGAAGGCCCTCCTCGCCTTCTGGGAGCACGGCTACGAGGCCACGTCCGTCTCCGACCTCACCCGCGTCATGGACATCGGAGCCCCCAGCCTGTACGCGGCCTTCGGTGACAAGCGGTCCCTCTTCGAAGAGGTCGTCCGCATGTACGGCACGAGGTACGGATCCTTCACCGACCGCGCCCTCACCGAGGAGCCCACCGCGCGGGCCGCCGTCGAGCGCGCCCTGCGCGAGGCCGCCACCGCGTACACGGAACCCGGCCACCCGCACGGCTGCCTCGTCGTCCACGCCGCCACGAACTGCTCGACCCCCGAGGTGGAGGAGTCGCTGCGGGACCGCCGCAACGCCAACATCGCCGCGTTCGAGAGTCGCATCAGGGCGGATGTCGCCGCCGGGGCGCTGCCGCCGACCACCGACGCCGCCGCCCTGGCCCGGCACACCGGAGCGATGATCCAGGGCATGTCACAACAGGCACGCGACGGGGCGAGCCGGGAGGAACTGGAGGCGGTCGCGGAAATTGCCCTGTCCATCTGGCCCCGCACAGGAACCCACACGGGTTAGGCTGCCTGCTGGACGACAGGGCGTCCGACGCCGTCGCAGAAATGACAACAACGAACAGCCTCCAACGCATGGACACCCATAAGTGGTCTAGTCCACAATGCGTAACGAGAGCGCGTGTGCAACGCGCACCAGCCTCCGTCTTCCCCGCACAGGAAGACGGACCGAGGAACCGAGGCTCTCTGCCCTGACTGCCCCGGCTCCTCATCCTCGGCCGACCGGGACCGCACACCCCACGGCCGATGCTGCTCCGGGCTGCGGTGCCGGGAGGGTTGAGGGTCCCTCTCAGGCGCCGCGGCCCGCGGGTGTTTCAGGGCCGTACGAACGCCCGGGTACGCTCGCAGACGTGCCCTCCATGAACGAACTCGTACGCCAGCACACCGCCCTCGACGACACGGACCTCGAGTGGCTGCACCTGCTGGTCTCGGAGTGGCAGCTGCTCTCCGACCTCTCCTTCGCCGACCTGGTCCTGTGGGTCCCCACCAGCGACGGTGCCCGGTACGTCTCGGTCGCACAGATGCGGCCCAACACCGGCCCGACCTCGTACCAGGACGACATGGTGGGCCACCTCGTCCCGCGCGGCCGCCGCCCGATGCTGGACGTAGCTCTCGACGAGGGCCGCATCGTGCGCGAGGGCGACCCCGAGTGGCGCGAGGAGGTGCCCGTCCGGGTCGAGTCGATCCCCGTACGGCGGGAAGGACGCGTCCTCGGCGTCATCGCGCGCAACACCAATCTCCTCACCGTGCGCACCCCGAGCCGCCTGGAGCTCACCTATCTGCAGAGCGCCTCCGACCTCGCGCAGATGATCGCGGCCGGGTCCTTCCCGTTCGCGAACCAGCAGCTCGACATGGACGCCTCGCCCCGTGTGGGCGACGGCCTGATCCGGCTCGACGCCGACGCCATCGTCCAGTACGCCTCGCCGAACGCCCTGTCCGCCTACCACCGGCTCGGCCTCGCCTCCGACCTCGTCGGCCAGCACCTGGGCAAGACCACCGCCGAACTCGCCCCGACCCGGGGCCCGGTGGACGAGGCGCTGGCCAAGGTCGCCAGCGGCTGGGCGCCGCGCGAGTTCGAGATCGAGGCCAGTGACGGGGTCATCCAGTTCCGTGCGATCCCGCTCAAACCGAAGGGCACCCGCATCGGTTCCCTCGTCCTGCTCCGGGACGTCACCGAACTGCGTCGACGAGAGCGCGAGTTGATCACCAAGGACGCGACGATCCGGGAGATCCACCACCGCGTCAAGAACAACCTCCAGACGGTGGCGGCGCTGCTCCGCCTCCAGGCCCGGCGCATCGAGTCCGACCGCGGGCGTGAGGCCCTCGAAGAGGCGGTACGGCGTGTCGGATCGATTGCGATCGTGCATGAGACGCTCTCCCAGAACCTGGACGAGCGGGTGGAGTTCGACGACATCGCCGACCGTGTGCTGGCCATGGTCGCGGAGATCTCCCCGGGCAAGGTCGCCGGCCGGCGCACCGGACGCTTCGGCATCCTGGACGCCGAGGTCGCGACGCCGCTGTCGATGGTGCTGACCGAGGTGCTGCAGAACGCGCTGGAGCACGGTTTCCGTGAGGGCGACACCGGCACGGTCGAGGTCTCGGCGGTCCGCGGCGGCACGAGCAAGGAGGCCCGACTGCTGGTCACGGTCCAGGACGACGGGGTCGGCCTGCCGGAAGGGTTCGATCCGCACACCGCAGGCAATCTCGGCCTGCAGATCGTGCGGACCCTGGTGGAGGGGGAGTTGGGCGGCACCTTCGACATGGTCCCGGCTCCGGAGCGCGGCACCCGCGTGATCCTCGACATCCCGGTGCGGTCGCAGAAGTAGTGGAGCCCGAGCCTCGGAACGGGGGCCGGAAAAGCAATGAGCCCCGGGCCACCAAGTGGCCCGGGGCTAAAGCTCGTTGCTGCTTAACTAAGCGCATCGGGGGAACTGCGCGCTGCGGCTCGGGGGCGGGAGATGCGTACTCGCTGTCTACGAAGTAATGCCGTAAGGCACACGCGCCGCCAAGCTCAGGCTGTCAGCAGGGGTGGGTTGTCAGGCGGAGGCCTGACGGGCCCGGTTGCGGGCGGCGCGGCGCTTCATCGCGCGGCGCTCGTCCTCGCTGAGACCACCCCAGACGCCGGAGTCCTGGCCGGACTCGAGCGCCCACTGCAGGCACTGCTCGATCACCGGGCAGCGACGGCAGACGGCCTTGGCTTCCTCGATCTGCAGCAGCGCAGGACCGGTGTTGCCGATGGGGAAGAAGAGCTCGGGGTCTTCCTCGCGGCAAACGGCGTTGTGACGCCAGTCCATGGCTGCTACCTCTCCTTGGTATTACGTGCAGGTTTGCTTGTGAATGTGAACGCTTTCACGAATCCCTCAACAAGTGAAGGGCCGACTGCCAGGTTCCCCGGCGAAGGTCCTGTGATGTGAAGAGGGGTTCTGGTGATCAGTGGAGGCCGGTGTTGCGGGCCGTCTCGATCGCCACGTAGAGACTCGCAAACCTCAGCGGCGGATACAACCCCTTCTGGAAAGTTTTTTTTGATTCTTCGGTGTCGACTAGGTCACAGCCGTACTTCCATGGGGTGGATCCTGGCCTAAACGTTCGAGTGAAAGGACTTTAGCCAGTTCTGCTCACACAATCACACGCAGTGCACGGCGTACGCCTGTGAACGTCACGCTAGTCCGCAGCCCCAGGTGGTCACCGTCCATCTGGAGGGGGAGCGGGACCTTCGAATGCAAGGTGAACTCTGTCAAGTCATGCAGAGAGGTGGCGTGCTTGCCATGGGGTCCGCGCTCGGGGGACGAAGTGAGCAACTGGGTGCCATACCGGGCAACAGCCGCGGTGGACAGACGGCTGAGACCGAAGAGATCGAGGCCGGTATCGAACGAGGCTTTAGGCGCCGCGTAGATCGGGCGATTCCCCAGAAACGTCCATGGCGAGGTGTTCGAGACTATGGACAGCACCAGATCAGTGACCGGATCCTCGCCGGCCCGCTCCAGCGTGATCGTCCCGTTGCGGCGATTCGGTTCGCCGAGGAGCTGGCGTATGACCTGGCGCACGTAGAGAGCGTGTGTGGATTTCCGGCCGCGCTCGCGATGCTGCTCCACACGACCCACCACACCGGCGTCGAAGCCGAGTCCCGCGTTGAAGGTGAACCAGCGGGACGGCACCGCCTCGTCCTCCGTGCCCGGAGTGCCCGAGGTCAGTCCGAGGCCGACGGTCCGTTCGCTGCCGTCGCGCAGGGCGTCCAGCAGGGCGCCGGTGGCCTCCACGGCGTCATTGGGCAGGCCCAGGGCGCGGGCGAAGACGTTGGTGGAGCCGCCCGGGACCACGGCGAGGCCGGGCAGCTGCTCCGGAGCGGGGCCGGCGTGCAGCAGGCCGTTGACCACTTCGTTGACCGTGCCGTCGCCGCCGAGGGCCACCACCAGGTCGATGTCGTCGCTGTCCGCCGCCTGCCGGCCCAGGTCGCGCGCGTGACCGCGGTACTCGGTGGTGACCGCCTCCAGCTTCATCTCGCTGGCGAGCGCATGGATCAGTACGTCGCGTGTGCGCGCACTCGTAGTGGTTGCCGCCGGATTGACCACGAGAAGTGCACGCATGACTGGCAGCGTACCTACTGGGTGGTACCGGGCCCATACCGAGGTAGTGATCAGGTAAGAGAGCAGAGGTGAACCGCACCCCGGGGGGCGTGTACGACGGGCGCTACTCTTCAGGGGTGAGCAGTGAGCAGACCCCCACCACCGAGGAAGCCACCGGCCCCCGCCCCCGGCGTCTGACGTACGCCGCGCTGCTGGCCGCACTGGAGGGGCTCGCACTGGTCGTCGGAGGCGTCTGGATCCTCGTCCTCGGCCTCACGGGCCATCCGGACGACCGGCAGCAGGCAGTGACCGGAGGCATCACGCTGGTCGTGCTCGCGCTGCTGCCCCTGCTCGCCGCGCGCGGGCTGCTCGGCCGCCGCAGCTGGAGCCGCGGCCCGGCCGTCATCACCCAGCTCATGGCGCTGCCGGTGGCCTACAACCTGCTGCAGGCCGACAGCATGGCCATTCCGGCTGGGATCGCCCTCGCCGTCGTGGCCGTAGCGTCGCTCGTCCTGTTGGTGAACCCCGAGACGACCCGGGCCCTCGGGATCCGCGGGCCCGGCAACGCCGGCAACGTGGAGAAGTAGCCGTCACTCCTCGACGAGGAGCTTCTCCCGCAGCTGCGCCAGCGTGCGCGCCAGCAGCCGGGAGACGTGCATCTGCGAGATGCCGACCTCCTGCGCGATCTGCGACTGGGTCATGTTGCCGAAGAACCGCAGCAGCAGAATCCGCTTCTCACGCGGCGGGAGATCCTCCAGCAGCGGCTTGAGGGACTCCCGGTACTCCACGCCCTCCAGCGCCTCGTCCTCAGCGCCGAGGGTGTCCGCGACCGCCGGGGACTCGTCGTCGGTGTCGGGGACGTCCAGGGACAGCGTGGAGTACGCGTTGGCGGACTCCAGGCCCTCCAGGACCTCCTCCTCCGAGATCGCCAGCTTCTCGGCGAGCTCGTGGACCGTGGGAGAGCGACCGTGCAGCTGCGAGAGCTCGGCCGTGGCCGTGGTCAGCGCCAGGCGCAGCTCCTGCAGCCGGCGCGGCACGCGCACCGCCCAGCCTTTGTCGCGGAAATGCCGCTTGATCTCGCCGACGACCGTCGGAGTCGCGTACGTCGAGAACTCCACGCCGCGGTCCGGGTCGAATCGGTCCACCGACTTGATGAGGCCGATGGTTGCGACCTGGGTGAGGTCGTCCAGCGGCTCCCCGCGGTTGCGGAAGCGGCGCGCGAGATGCTCCACCAGCGGCAGATGCATCCGGACCAGCTGGTTGCGCAGCTCCGCGTACTCGGGGCTGCCGCTGCTCAGGGTGCGCAGCTTGAGGAACATCTCGCGCGCGCCGCTGCGGTCCGGAGAGCCGTGCTGCGCACCTGATGTGTGGTGTGCGCGCGGCGCCTGATCCTCGGAGTCTCGCTCGTGCTCGCTCATCGTCCCGCCCGTCGCCCTTCCCCGAGCCCTCGCCTCCTCCGCCACTCTCGACTCCTCGTGAGTGGGGGGACCCCCCTGGGCCGGGGATGCGGCGACCCCCGCGCCCGGAGGCGCGCTCCGCACGGCACCGTCCCGGTCCGGCCGCCCGCCGCCCGGGAGGACGGCCCCCGTGGAGTCGTCCTCGGGGTGCGGGCGGGCCTGCTCGGGGATGCCGTCGATGCCGTCCGCCATGCGCCGGGCGCCGCTCGGGCCGCTCGTGCCCGTGCCCCCGGCCGGCAGCTCTCGTGTGCCGCGCTCTTCGTCCCGCACCGGCCCGTCCTCGCTCCTCACGCCGGCCCGGGTCCCGCGCCGCGCTGTTTGTAGAGGCTGATCGAAACGGTTTTGTCCTTGTCCACGGCAGAGGAGACCTTGCCCGCGAGGGCGGACAGGACCGTCCAGGCGAAGGTGTCCCGCGACGGGGCATGGCCATCCGTGGTGGGTGCCGAGACGGTGACCTCGAGCGAGTCGTCGACGAGGCGGAAGACACAGCTGAGCACCGAGCCGGGCACGGCCTGCTGAAGCAGGATCGCGCAGGCCTCGTCCACCGCGATGCGCAAATCCTCGATCTCGTCGAGGGTGAAGTCCAAACGGGCCGCGAGACCGGCCGTGGCCGTACGCAGCACCGACAGGTAGGCACCCGCGGCCGGCAGCCGGACTTCCACGAAGTCCTGGGTCGCGGGCTCGCCTGCGATCTGGGACACCCTCACCTCCATGGTGGTACAAGCGTTTCAGGGCCGAGGGTCGCCCCCCGGGGTAACGCGATACGTGGTTCAGCGGTGACGCTATCGCGCTCTTGACGGTCCTGTCCCCGGGACCCCAACCCCTTGTCGTTACTCACAGTAAACCTGTGGATACGCTCCGTGTCTAGAGGTTGGGCGGGCCCAAATGGGAAGAGCGCGCGCCGGGTTGACGTACCCAGACGTCAGACGGTCGAACCGTCCGGCGCCGGGGTCCTGTCGCGTCACACCAGGACATGGTCGACGAAGCACCAACGCCAGGTCTCTCCGGGTTCGTGGGTCCGCATCACGGGGTGACCGGACTCCTTATGATGCTCCGCCGCGTGCCGTCCTGGCGAGGAGTCGCAGCAGCCGACGTGACCGCAGCTGAGGCACAGCCGTAGTTGCACCGGATCCATGCCCTCCGCCAAGCACTCCGGACACGTCTCGCTGAGCGGGCCGGGTTCGGGGTGCGGCAGCGCCTCGGCGTGCGTGCACTGTTTCATGATTGCCAGGTTACGACGGTCGGGCGGAAGACCGCGTCGAAAAACGAGGGCGGGCGAGAACGATGGACGTGATGCCACTGCTGCTGCTCGTGGCGGGCAGTGCCGCGATAGCCGCGGCGGCGCGGCGCACCCCGGTGCCGGCGCCGCTGCTGCTGGTGGCCGTGGGGCTGGCGGTGAGCTACGTCCCCGGGGTGCCCGAGTACACGCTCGACCCGCACATCGTGCTGCCGCTCATCCTGCCCCCGCTGCTGCACACGGCCGCCATCGAGAGTTCCTACCTCGACCTGCGGGCGCAGCTGCGGCCGGTCGCCATGCTGTCCGTCGGGTACGTGCTGTTCGCGACCTTCGTGGTCGGCTGGGCCGTCTACGTGATCGTGCCGGACATGCCGCTGACCGCGGCCCTGGTCTTCGGCGCGGTGGTGGCGCCCCCGGACGCGGTCGCGGCGACGGCGGTGGCCCGGCGGGTCGGGCTGCCGTCGCGGATCACGACGATCCTCCAGGGCGAGTCCCTGCTGAACGACGCGACCGCGATCACCGCCTACCGGGTGGCCCTGGCCGCCGCCGTCGGAGAGGGCGCGACCTGGGCCGGGGGCATCGGCGAGTTCCTGCTGGCGGCGATCGGCGGCGTCGTGGTGGGCCTGCTGCTGATGGCACCGATCCACTGGCTGCGCACGCACGTGAAGGAGGCGCTGCTGCAGAACACGCTCTCCCTGCTGATCCCCTTCGTCGCGTACGCCGTCGCCGAGCAGGTGCACGCCTCAGGTGTCCTCGCGGTCGTGGTCGTGGCGCTCTACCTGGGGCACCGCGCGTGGGAGGTCGATTTCGCCACGCGTCTGCAGGAGGAGGCGGTCTGGAAGATGGTCGCCTTCGTCCTGGAGTCGGCGGTCTTCGCGCTGATCGGACTGCAGCTCCCGGTGGTTCTCAAGGGCCTCGGCGAGTACGAGGGCGTCGAGGCGGCCTGGTACGCGGCCGCCGTCTTCCTGGTCGTCGTCGCGGCCCGGTTCGTCTGGGTATACCCGGCCACCTTCCTGCCGCGGCTGCTGTCGGCCCGGGTGCGGGAACGTGAGCAGGACCCGACCTGGAAGGGGCCTTTCGTCATCGCGTGGGCCGGGATGCGGGGCGTGGTCTCGCTGGCCATCGCCTTCTCGATCCCGCTCACCCTGCACGACGGTGAGGAGCCCTTCCCGCAGCGCAACCTCATCCTCTTCCTGACCTTCACGACGGTCATCGGGACTCTGGTCGTGCAGGGCCTGACGCTGCCCCCGCTGATCCGGCTGCTGAAGCTCCCGGGGCGGGAAGCCCAGACCGAGACGCTCGCCGAGGCCAACGCCCAGGCGCAGGCCTCCCGAGCCGCCGAACGGCGCCTGGACGAGCTCCTGACCGACGAGCGAAACACCCTGCCCGCCCCGCTCGCCGACCGGCTGCGCATCGTCCTGGAGCGCCGCCGCAACGCCGTCTGGGAGCGGCTCGGGCAGGCCAACCCGATCACCGGGGAGTCCGTCGACGACACCTACCGACGGCTGGCGCGCGAGATGATCAGTGCCGAGCGCGAGGTGTTCGTCAAGCTCCGGGACGCCCGCTACATCGACGACGAGATGCTGCGGACCCTGCTGCGCAGACTGGACCTGGAGGAGGCGGCGGCCTTCCGGGAGGCGGCGTGACGCCGGAGCGGCACCTCCGACGGAGCAATACCTCAGGGGGAGCGGAGCGGCACCTCAGGGGAAGGGGCGGCCGGTGACCACGGCCGCCACCGCCGTCCCCCGCGCGAAGGCGCCTTCACCGGCCAGGGTGACCAGCCCGTACAGCAGCTTGGCGACGTAAAGCCGTTCGACGGGCAGGCCGTGCCGCTGCTCGAAGTCCGCCGCGAAGGCGTCGAGCTCGGCGGGCACGCGCGCGTAGCCCCCGCAGTGGAAACGGTCGTCCAGGCTCCAGGTGCCGCGCCGACCACCGAAGGCCGCACCCTGCAGGGCTTCCGTCTCGGCGGTCAGGAAGCCGCCCCTGAGCACCGGCACGCCCAGGGCGCGCTGGCCGCAAGCGAGGCCGGCGGCCAGTCCCGCGAGCGTGCCGCCGGTGCCGCAGGCCACGGCGACGGTCTCGGCGCGCCCGCGCAGCTCGGTGCCGAGCGCCCGGCAGCCCCGCACCGCCTCGGCATTGCTGCCGCCCTCGGGGACGACGTAGGCCTCCTCGGCGTCCGCCGCGCGCAGGATGCCGGCCAGGACGGGCGGCTCGGTTTTGCGGCGGTACATCGCCCTGTCGACGAAGTGCAGCCGCATGCCGTCGGCCGTGCAGCGGGCCAGTGAGGGGTTGAGAGGCCGGCCGGCCAGTTCGTCACCGCGGACGACACCGACCGTGGGGATGCCGAGCAGCCGGCCGGCCGCGGCCGTGGCGCGCAGATGGTTGGACCAGGCTCCGCCGAAGGTGACGACGGTCCGGCCGGCCGCCACGGTCAGGTTCGGCGCGAGCTTGCGCCACTTGTTACCGATCAGCTCCGGATGGATCAGATCGTCCCGCTTCAGCAGCAGCCGCACGCCCCGGCGCTCGAACCGGCCGTCCACGACCTCCTGCAACGGCGAGGGGAGCCGGGGGCGCAGCGCGGCGAGTCCGGGGGTGTCGGGGCTGGTCACCGGGTCATTGTCACCCGGGAGTGTGAGGGAGGGAGCGCGGGGACCGACGGGAGGCTCTGGGGCCGGACACCCCCAGCCCGGTCGCGGACGCGCGTGCCTTCGAACGCCGTGACGGGCCCCCTCTGCCCAGCGGCGCAAAGATCCATTCCCGCTCTTTCGTGTAATAGCACCGCGACGTCGAGTGAGGAAGGCTTGCTCGTGCACATCGATGCCCGGGTCGTATGGGCGTCGGTCACAACCGGGAGGGCAGTTCTCTATGTCGGTAGGCGAAGAGGTCCGCACGGAGCAGACCAAGCCGCAGCAGAGTCTCGGCACGGCGGCCGCGCGGAACCTGGCCACCACGACCAAGTCCGTGCCACAGATGCAGGAGATCAGCTCCCGCTGGCTGCTGCGGATGCTGCCGTGGGTCGACATCCAGGGTGGTACGTACCGGGTGAACCGGCGGCTGACGTTCGCCGTGGGCGACGGCCGGCTGACGTTCGTGAAGACCGGCGACCGCGTCGAGATCATCCCCGCCGAGCTGGGCGAGCTCCCGGCGCTGCGGTCGTACGACGACGAGGAGGTGCTCTTCGAGATCTCCCGCCGCTGCGAGCAGCGGGAGATCCCGGCAGGCGATGTCATCGCCTCGTTCGGCAGCCCGTCCGACGAGGTGTACCTCCTGGCACACGGCAGGGTGGAGAAGGTCGGTACGGGACCGTACGGGGAGGACGAGTCCCTCGGAGTCCTCGCCGACGGTGCCTACTTCGGTGATGACGCGCTGCTGAACGAGGACGCGATCTGGGAGTACACCGCCCGGGCCCTCACCGCGTGCACCGTGCTCGTGCTGCCCCGCCAGGAGTTCGAGCAGATCGCGGAGCGGTCGGACACCCTGCGCGAACACCTCCAGCAGCGCCGCTCCATCCCCTCGCAGCGCTCCAACAAGTACGGCGAGAAGGAGATCGACCTCTCCTCCGGCCACTCCGGCGAGCCGGACATCCCGCACACCTTCGTCGACTACGAGGCCCGGCCCCGTGAGTACGAACTGAGCGTCGCCCAGACCGTGCTGCGCATCCACACGCGCGTAGCCGACCTCTACAACCAGCCCATGAACCAGACCGAGCAGCAGATCCGGCTGACGGTCGAGGCGCTGAAGGAGCGCCAGGAGCACGAGCTCATCAACAACCGCGACTTCGGGCTCCTGCACAACTGCGAGTACGACCAGCGGATCCAGCCGCACGACGGCGTGCCCGGGCCGGACGACCTGGACGAGCTGCTCAGCAGGCGCCGCGGCACCAAGATGCTTCTCGCCCACCCGCGCGCCATCGCCGCGTTCGGCCGCGAACTCAACCAGCGCGGGCTGGTCCCCGAGACCATCGACATGGCGGGCAACCGCATCCCGACCTGGCGCGGTGTGCCGATCTTCCCGTGCAACAAGATCCCGGTCTCGGACGCCCGTACGACGTCCATCATCGCCCTGCGTACCGGCGAGGCCGACCAGGGCGTCATCGGTCTGCGTGCCTCCGGCATCCCCGACGAGATCGAGCCGAGCCTGTCGGTCCGCTTCATGGGCATCAACGAACAGGCCATCATCAAATACCTGGTCACGGCCTACTACTCGGCCGCGGTGCTGGTACCGGACGCACTCGGCGTCCTGGAGAACGTCGAGATCGGCCGCTGGCGGTGACGCTGCCGGCACGCCGGCCGTGTCCCCGCCCGTCCGGGCGGGTACACCCTCGGGGTACGAGCCCAGCGGCAGCGGAAGCGCCACCGTCCGCTCATTCTCCGAGGCGGTCCCATGGGTGAGTCCCTCACGAAGTCCAGGAGGGGGACGACGCAGCCCGCCCGCGGCGGGCAGCGCGGCGCCGAACCCCGGCCGTCGGCCGGGGCTCCGCAAAGGCAGGGGGGCATCGGGACACAGGGGGACGGCGGGCCGCAACCGGCCGAAGGGCACGAGGCGGTCATGCTGCTGGAGCGGGCCCGGGCGGAGGTCGACCCGGTGCTGCGGGCCGCGCTCGGCTCGCTGCCCGCACCGATGCGCCGGGTCGCGCTCCACCACTTCGGCTGGGAGCAGGCCGACGGCACCCCGGCGGACGGGGGCTCCGGCAAGGCGATCAGGCCCGCGCTGGTCCTCGCCGCGGCGGCCGCCCTCGGCGGGCCCGAGGCGCGGGCGGGGGCGGCTCGGGCGGCCGCCGCGGTGGAGCTGGTGCACAACTTCACGCTGCTGCACGACGACGTGATGGACCGGGACACCACCCGCCGCCACCGCCCCACCGCATGGACCGTGTTCGGCGACGCCGACGCCATCCTCGCCGGGGACACCCTGCAGGCGCTGGCCCTGCGGCTGCTCGCCCAGGATCCGCACCCGGCGTCCTCGGCCGCCGCCGCCCGGCTCGCGGACTGCGTGGTGGAACTGTGCGCGGGCCAGCACGCGGACACGGCCATGGAGCGGTGCGCCCCAGGCGAGGTCACGCTCGACGAGGTGCTCGCCATGGCGGAGGCCAAGACGGGTGCCCTGATCGGGAGTGCGTGCGCGATCGGCGGGCTGTACGCGGGTGCCTCGGACGAGGAAGTCGCGGCGCTGGACGCGTTCGGCAGGGAGGCCGGGCTCGCCTTCCAGCTCATCGACGACGTCATCGGCATATGGGGCGACCCGCGCCGCACCGGCAAGCCCGCCGGTGCCGACCTGGCCGCCCGGAAGAAATCGCTGCCGGTGGTGGCGGCCTTCGCCTCCGGCACACCGGCGGCGGCCGAACTTGCCGAGCTGTACGCACGAACCAGCGAGAAGGAGGACCTGGACCACATCGCCCTGACCGTGGAGCGTGCGGGCGGCCGTGACTGGGCGCAAGGCCAGGCGGCCGACCGGATGGCCCGGGCGATGCAGCAGCTGGCCCGGGCGGTGCCGGACCCGGAGGCGGCGGGCGGCCTGCTCGCCCTCGCCGAGTTCGTGACCCGGCGCAGCAGTTGACGGGCCGCCCGGTGGACGGCCCCAACAGTGAGCGCTACGGCGGCAACCGCAGAAGACCGCCCGCACCAGCAACGTCCCTTCGGGTGACCGAAGGGCAGGACTCCGGAGCGCCGGGGCCGTGCGGCTCCTGACCCCGCACGGCCGTCGGCATCCGGTCGGCGGGTCCCGCACTGCCCCACGGTCTGCGGGGCCCGCCACCTCGCCACATCCGTCGAGTTTGGGCACACGTTCGATCGGATCGCGCCAAGATCCTGCCCGCACCCCTCCGTGAGGGCCAACGCCCCTACGATCAACGCCCGTCGGGACGAGCGAAGGGGTGCGGCATGGGTGTGGCCATCCGGACGGCGGGCGCAGAGGACAGGGAGCTGATCGTCCGGCTTCTGGACGAGGCGTTCCAGGACGACCCGGTGAGCGGCTGGGTCTTCCCCCGCGTGGAGGACCGCCGTGCCAAGCACCCCCGGCTCATGGCAGCCTTCACCGACATCGTGCTCGCGGCCGGCCGCATAGACGTCACCGAGGACGGCTCGGCCTGCGCGCTGTGGCTCTCCATGCCTGCCGACGAAGGCCACGACGACGCGGAGGACGAGGGTCCGGCCCAGGTGCGGGAGGCCGTCGACCCGGGCAACGAGCGTGTGGAGAGCATCGGCCGGCTGGTGGCCGCCGTCCATCCCACGGGGCGGGCCCACGAGTACCTGTGGATGATCGGTGTGGCCCCCGGCCGCCAGGACGAGGGCATCGGCACCGCGCTCATCGAGGCCGTCCTCGACCGCTGCGACCGTGAAGGGCTGCCCGCCTACCTGGAGGCCAGCAACGTCCGTAGCCGCAACCTGTACGAGCGCCTGGGATTCGAGCCGGCCGGCCCGGCCCTCAACCTGCCGGACGGTCCGTCGATGTGGCCGATGTGGCGGGAGCCCAGGCCTCAGCGGCCCGCCTAGGCCGTATGGCGCGTGCGGCAGCTGCCGTGCGCCGACGAGCAGCCGTTTCGTCCGGTGTCTCCTCCCGGGCGGACGACGCGACCTCGCGGACGCTCCGCCTACGTCTCGGCGGTCCCGCTCTCCGGGCCGGCCACGTGTAGGAGGCCGACGGCACGGGACGCCGGGTGGCTTCCGGACGTAGCTCCAACAGGGCCGGAGAAAAAGAGGGTCGGACCGGCTTGCGGAAGCTTGGGCAGGTCGTCGACGCCGAAAGCCCGGCGGGCCTGGGTGGGCAGGGTCTTCGGGTATTCCGCCTTGAGGTAGGCGATGACTCGTCGTCGGCGAAACGCGATATCGCGGTCCCGTTGCCGCCCGGGTCACCGATGAAGCCGTCGAGGGGACAGGCGATGAGTTCGCCCTGGAGTCGGTGCGCACGTTCGGCAACGGCGCGCTGGTGCGCACGTACAGCAGGAAGCGTTGAGCCCACGACCGGCCTACTCTGAGGACATGGGCAGCGAAGGATACGTCTGTCCCGACTGCGGACAGCCAGTGGAAACGGTCGTCCGGCGTCATAAGACGCTGGGCACCTGGGTCCCGCGCTGGGTGGCGGGCCCGTGCCGCAACCCCGAGTGCGGGGCCTGCGAGACGCAGGGCGCCGACAGCGGCCGCACCGCCCAAGGCACCCGGCCCGGGCCTGCCCCCGCGGTCCCCGGCGATACCGCCCCGCCCGCCACGACCCCGCTCGAACCGGCTTCCGGAGACACCGCCGCCAAAAATCCCTGAGCCCGTGTCGAGATGCGCGGCCCGGCTCCGACGTCCCCTGTGAAGAGCCGCCCGCCGGGGCGGTGAGAGCCGAAGGAGCGGACTGATGAAGTACCTGGTCATGGTGCAGGGCACACAGGCGGACTACGACGCCATGCGCGGCAAGGCGTCGGCGCACTCCCCGGCCTGGAGCGAGGAGGAGCTGCAGACGATGTTCGCCTACATGGGCGCCATCAACGACGATCTGGCCGAGACGGGCGAGCTCGTCGACGGGCAGGGCCTGGCCGAGCCGGCGCAGACCCGGCACGTCACCCTCGGCGACGACGGCAAGGCCGTGATCACCGACGGCCCGTACAGCGAGACCAAGGAGCTGCTGGCCGGCTACTGGGTCCTGGAGTGCGAAAGTCTGGAGCGGGTCACGGAGATCGCCGACCGTGTCGCCCGCTGCCCCCAGCCGGCCGGCGCCCCCGACTACCCCGTCGTGATCCGCCCGATCATGGACGGTTCCGGGGACATCTGACGAACCGGCCGACGCCGACGGACACACGGGGTCACACGGGTGAGGAACCCACCGGAGATCGAGGACCTGCTGCGCCGCGACGCGCCGCAGGTCCTCGGTGCGCTGGTCAGACGGTACGGGCACTTCGACGCCGCCGAGGACGCCGTACAGGAGGCGCTGCTCGCGGCGGCCGGGCAGTGGCCTGAAGCGGGGGTGCCCGGCAATCCGCGCGGCTGGCTGATCAAGGTCGCCTCGCGGCGGCTCACCGACGCACTGCGCAGTGATCAGGCCCGGCGGCAGCGCGAGGAGCGGGCGGCAGCGCTCACGCCCCGGGACGCCTTCACGGCGCCGCCACCGGGGGAGCGGGCGCCCCGTGAGGACGACACGCTCTCGCTGCTGTTCCTGTGCTGCCATCCGGACCTGTCGCCGTCCGCGCAGATCGCGCTCACGCTACGTGTCGTGGGTGGTCTGACCACGGCGGAGATCGCGCGGGCCTGCCTGGTCCCGGAGTCGACGATGGCCCAGCGCGTCAGCCGGGCCAAGCAGAAGGTGCGGGGCGTGCGCTTCGGCCGGCCGGACCGCTGGGAGCAGCGGCTGCCGTCCGTCCTGCAGACCCTCTACCTGATCTTCAACGAGGGCTACACCGCCACGTCCGGCGCCGCGCTCCAGCGCCGCGACCTCGCAGGGGAGGCCGTACGGCTGACCCGCGCGGTCCACCGGCTGTTGCCCGGCGACTGCGAGGTGGCCGGTCTGCTCGCGCTGATGCTGCTGACCGATGCCCGGCGCGACGCGCGCGGCGGACCGCGCGGCGAGCTGATCCCCCTCGACGAGCAGGACCGCGGCCGCTGGGACCGGGCGGCGATCGAGGAGGGCGTCGCACTGGTCACCCGGGCCCTGTCCCGGGGCCGCCCCGGGCCGTTCCAGCTGCGGGCCGCGATCGCCGCCGTGCACGACGAGGCGCCCTCGCCCGGGTCGACCGACTGGGCCGAGATCCTGGGCCTGTACGACGTCCTCGTCGGTCTGCTCCCCGGCCCGGTCGAACGCCTCAACCGCGCGGTCGCCGTCGCCATGGTCCACGGCCCGCGCGCGGGGCTGACCGAAGTGGACGCCTTGGAGGGGGAGTTGAAGGGGCACCGTCTGGACGCCGTGCGCGGCCATCTGCTGGAGCGGGTGGGCGAGCCGGAAGCCGCCCGCGCCGCCTACGAGTCGGCCGCCGCACAGACCCTGAGCCTGCCCGAGCAGCGCTACCTCCGGGCCCGGGCGGCGCGGTTGAGCGACTAGCGTGTGAAGCATGGGCATTCCGGGGGAGCGGCGTCGCACGGTGTGGCCCGGCGTGGTGATCGGGTGGGCGCTGATCGTGGCCGTCACGGGCGGCCTGACGCTGTGGATGCAGGACTCGGCCGAGCCCGCGGGGCCGTACGTCTGGGAGCGGACGAATCCCTACGAGCCCCCGGACCTGCCGCCTTGCCCGACGCCCGAGGGCGCCGGGGCCGCGGACTGCGCGTACGGGACGTATACCAAGCGGGGCTGACGGATCGCCCCGCACACGCGCGCCGCCACGGACGCACCGAACGCCGCCCCTTCTTCAACGGACGTCCGTCAGCGTTCCTGGCCGCGCAGTCCGCCCGTCACCGGATCCCGGGTCGTCAGGCAGTACGTGCCGCCCGCCGGATCGCGCATCACCGTCCAGCCGGAAAAGCCGGACACGAAGACGGCCCCGAGCGCCTCGTGCCGCGCCCGGGTCGCCGCGACGTCAGCGCAGGCGAGGTCGAGGTGGGCGGATGCCGGGCGTTCCTCGCCGAGGCGTTGCAGGAGCAGACGGACCGGCAGGCCCGGCGGCGGCTTGACCACGTGAAACTCCGGGAGAGCGCCCGGCAGCGACTCCCAGCCGTCGAGCAGGGCGCTCCAGAAGCCGACCTCCCTGTCGTAGGCCGAGGACGGGACGTCCAGGCACACCTGGTCGAGCCGGCTGCCCCGCACCACGCCCGGGCGCGACGACTGCCCGCGCCAGGGGTCCGCGCAGAACAACTGCCCGCCGGGCGAGCGCAGCACCACGAGCGACCCGAGGTCGGCCACCACATCCGCGCCGCGCCGCACCGCCGCGGCGGCGAACTCCGGTACGTCGTCGACGCAGAAGTCGATGTGCGCGCCGCCCGGGCCCGGACCCACCGCCTGCACCTTCACGCACGCGTCGGCGCCGTCGGACGTGGGGAGCAGGGTCACGAACTCGTCGTGTTCACCGCGCGGTGCGGACAGGCGGGTGTCCGTGACCGCCGTCCAGAAGTCGCAGGCGGTGCCGAAGGCGTCACGCGGGCGGTCGATGAAGGCGTACGTCCAGCTGATCCTCATGGGCGCGATCGTAGACGGGCGCACCGCCGCCACCTGCGTGAACCTTGACCAGCCTTTGCCGTACCGTTCCCCGTGCATTGGCCCGCGCTTGTTTGCATTCAGGAATGGACCACATCACGTTCCTCGTGGCGGTCGTCATCGTCACCGCACTCGCCTTCGACTTCACCAACGGTTTCCACGACACGGCGAACGCGATGGCCACGTCCATCGCCACCGGCGCGCTCGCTCCCCGTACGGCGGTCCTGATCAGCGGCGTCCTCAACGTCGTCGGTGCCTTTCTGTCCACCGAGGTCGCCAGGACCATCTCCGGCGGCATCGTGGACGACACCCTCGTCTCCCCGGGCATGATCTTCGCGGGGCTGGTCGGCGCGATCCTGTGGAACCTGCTGACCTGGCTGGTCGGTCTCCCGTCGAGCTCCTCGCACGCACTGTTCGGCGGGCTGATCGGGGCCGTGTGGGTCGGGGCGGGCAGCCACGGCGTCCACTTCGGCAAGGTCGTCGAGAAGGTGCTGGTGCCGGCGGTGGCCTCACCTGTCGTGGCCGGTGTCGCAGCGCTGCTCGCCACCTACCTCGCCTACCGGCTCACCGACCGGGCCGGCAAGGACTCCGTCACCCGGGGCTTCCGCATCGGCCAGGTCGCCTCCGCCTCGCTCGTCTCGCTCGCCCACGGCACGAACGACGCGCAGAAGACCATGGGCGTCATCACCCTCACCCTGATCTCGGCCGGCGCGCTCGGCCACGACGCCGGCCCGCCCCTGTGGGTCATCGCGTCCGCGGGCCTCGCCATCGGCCTCGGCACGTATCTCGGGGGCTGGCGGATCATCCGCACGATGGGCAGGGGCCTCACCGAGATCCAGTCGCCGCAGGGGTTCGCCGCCGAAACCGCTTCGACGACCGTCATCCTGACCTCCGCCCACCTCGGATTCGCCCTGTCCACCACGCAGGTGGCCTCCGGGAGCATCCTCGGCGCGGGGCTCGGCCGCCGGCTCGCGGAGGTCCGCTGGGGCGTCGCGGGCCGGATGGCCGTCGCCTGGGTGATCACCCTGCCCGCCGCCGCACTGGTCGGGGGGCTGGCCGCCGCAGTCGTGCAGAACGGCGGGGACCTCGGCACTGCGGTCGTCGCGATGGTCGGCGCGGCCCTCGCCGCGGGCATCGTGGTCATCTCGCGCCGCAACCCGGTGCACGCGCACAACGTCAACGACGCACACGAAGTCAGCATCCGCACCGAGCCGCCGGCCAAGGTCGGCGCGGCCGCCTGAGCGACGGGGATCGACATGCATCTGGACTGGACCGCACTCGGCCAGGTCGCCGCGGTGAGTGTCGGCGCGACCGTCGCCGTGGTCGTCGTCTTCGCCCTGGGCGTCCTCGGCCTCGCCCGCCTGGAGGGCACCCGCGCCCTGCGGGGCGGCACCTTCGCCCTCGGCCTCACCCAGGCCGTCCTGTGCTTCCTCGCCTGCGCGGCCGTGGTGGCGTACGGGATCTACCTGATCGTCCCTCAGCTCCACTAGCAGACGACGCCCATGACGAAGGGGCCCGACCGGTTCTCGGTCGGGCCCCTTCGCCGTACGAAGGCGATCAGGCCTTCTTGGTCTCCCAGAAGATCTTGTCGATCTGGGCGATGTAGTCCAGAGCCTTCTGGCCGGTGGCCGGGTCGGTCGAGCCCTTGGCGGCCGAGAGGGCCTTCAGGGTGTCGTTGACCAGCTGGTGCAGCTCCGGGTACTTCTCGAAGTGCGGGGGCTTGAAGTAGTCGCTCCAGAGCACCGAGACGTGGTGCTTGGCGAGCTCGGCGCGCTGCTCCTTGATGACGGTGGCGCGCGCCTGGAAGTGCGGGTCGTCGTTGGCGGCCATCTTCTCCTGCACGGCCTTCACCGACTCCGCCTCGATGCGGGCCTGGGCGGGGTCGTACACACCGCAGGGAAGGTCGCAGTGAGCACTGACCTTGACCTTGGGGGCAAACAGGCGGGAAAGCATGGAGCATTCCTTCCTCGTGATCGTCTTCTCACAGGGGACATTACTCCGTGAGGGACGGCTTTTCGCGGGTGCCCCCATGGGCTTAGGACAAAAGTCCGGGGTGAGACTGAGACTGGTGGAGGAAGAACCGGGGAGGTGCCGGGTGATGCCGGAGCTGTCGCAGGAGTCCGAGCGGGGGAGGCCCGCCCCGCCCTTCGGGGTGGCCGAGGTGACCGGGCCGTCCATGGTGCCCACGCTGTACCACGGGGACCGGCTCCTGGTGCACTACGGGGGCCGGGTCAGGCCCGGGGACGTCGTCGTCCTGCGGCATCCCTTCCAGCAGGACCTGCTGGTCGTCAAGCGGGTGGCCCAACGGCGCGAGAGCGGCTGGTGGGTGCTCGGGGACAACGCGTACGCCGGCGGCGACAGCACCGACTACGGCGTCGTCCCCGACGACCTGGTGCTGGGGCGGGTCCGGTTCCGCTACCGGCCGCGCGGGTCCGGCCGGAGGTCGCCCTGGGCGCTGCTGGGCTGGGCGCTGTCGGCCGCCAGGCCGGTCCTCTCCGACCGGTCGGCCTCCAGGCGTTTGCGGGCGCGGTAGGCCGCCACGTTGGCCCGCGTCGCGCAGCGGTCGGAGCAGTAGCGCCGGGAACGGTTGGTGGAGGTGTCGAGGTAGGCGTTGCGGCAGGGTGCGGCCTCGCACAGGCCGAGGCGGTCCACGCCGTACTCGGTCAGGTGGAACGCCAGGCCCATCGCCGCGATCGCCGCGTAGCCCGCCGTGGCGTTCGACGGGTGGTCCGCCAGGTGCATGTGCCACAGGGGGCGGCCGTCGTCGTCCCGGACGTCGTGCCCGGAGACCTGCGGGCTCACCGGGAACTCCAGCAGCAGCGAGTTCAGCAGGTCGACGGCGAGCCTCTCCTCGCCCGCGTCGGCCGCCTCGAAGACCGCGCGCAGCCGGGCCCGGACCGAGCGGAAGCGGGTCACGTCCGCGTCGGTGGCACGGCGGGCCGCCGACTGGCTGGGCCCGAACAGATCGCGGACGGCCTCGACCGACGTCAGGGCGTCCTTGCCCCGGGCCGGTTCCTCGGTGTTGACGAGGCGCACGGCATAGTCCGAGTAATAGGCCAGTTCCACTTGTAGTCCTTACGGAGGGGCTTTAGGGTCGTGAGCGCGCACTTGTAACAGCTGATGGTGCTTCCAGGGTATTACGAGGAAGGGGCTCGATGACGGACGCGGACATCACGACGACCACCGCCGACTGGCAGGCCTGGCAGGAGAGCTGGGACCGGCAGCAGGAGTGGTACCTGCCCGACCGCGAGGAGCGGTTGCGGATCATGCTCGACATGGTCGAGGCCACCGTGGGCACCGCCCCGCGTGTCCTCGACCTCGCCTGCGGCACGGGCACCATCACGGCCCGGCTGCTGGCCCGCTTCCCCGACGCCACCAGCACCGGCGTCGACCTCGACCCGGCGCTCCTCGCCATCGCCGAGGGCACCTTCGCGAGTGACGACCGGGTCACCCTGGTCACCGCCGACCTGAAGGACCCCGACTGGCCGGCGCGGCTGCCGCACGACTCGTACGACGCCGTCCTGACCGCGACGGCCCTGCACTGGCTGCACCGGGAACCCCTCGCGGACCTCTACGGCCAGGTCGCGGGACTCGTCCGCGCCGGCGGTGTCTTCATGAACGCGGACCACATGATCGACGAGTCGACGCCGCGGATCAACGCCGCCGAGCGGGCCCAGCGCCACGCCCGCATGGAACAGGCCAGGGAATCCGGTGTCCTCGGCTGGACGGAGTGGTGGCAGCTCGCAGCCAAGGACCCGGTCCTCGCCGGACCCACGGCCCGGCGCTACGAGATCTACGGCGACCACGCCGACGGCGACATGCCGTCGGTCCAGTGGCACGCGCGCATGCTGCGCGAGAAGGGCTTCGGCGAGGCCAGGCCGGTGTGGTGCTCGCCCTCGGACACCCTGCTGCTGGCCATGAGGTAGAGCGGGCGCAGAGGAACGAAGGGGCGGTACGGAGATTCCGTACCGCCCCCTCGCCGTGCGTACCGTCAGAGCACCTTGGACAGGAACGACTTCGTCCGCTCGTGCTGCGGGTTCGTGAGCACCTCGCGCGGGTGGCCGGATTCGACCACCACGCCGCCGTCCATGAAGACCAGGCTGTCGCCCACCTCCCGGGCGAAGCCCATCTCGTGCGTGACGACGATCATCGTCATGCCGGACTCGGCCAGGTCGCGCATGACGTCGAGGACGTCACCGACCAGCTCCGGGTCGAGCGCCGAGGTCGGCTCGTCGAACAGCATCAGCTTCGGGTCCATGGCCAGGGCCCGGGCGATGGCGACGCGCTGCTGCTGGCCGCCGGAGAGCTGCGAGGGGTAGTTGCCCGCCTTGTCGGCCAGCCCCACCCGGTCCAGGAGCTCCTGGGCGCGCGTGCGGGCCTGGCTCCGGCTCACGCCCTTGACCTGGACCGGCGCCTCCATGACGTTCTCCACGGCCGTCATGTGCGGGAACAGGTTGAAGCGCTGGAAGACCATGCCGATGTCCCGGCGCTTGACCGCGACCTCGCTGTCCTTCAGCTCGTAGAGCTTGTCGCCCTTCTGGCGGTAGCCGACCAGCTCACCGTCCACGTACAGGCGGCCGGCGTTGATCTTCTCCAGGTGGTTGATGCACCGCAGGAAGGTCGACTTGCCGGAGCCGGAGGGGCCGATGAGGCAGAACACCTCGCCGGACTTCACCTCCAGGTCGATGCCCTTGAGGACCTCTACGGGACCGAAGGACTTGTGAACGCCCTCGGCCTTGACCATGGCGGTCATGCGGTGCCTCCCGTCGACGCCGAGCGGTTGGACAGGGACAGCAGATTCGCCTTGATCTTCTGGAACGGCGTGGCCGGCAGGGACCGGCTGGAACCACGCGCGTAGTACCGCTCCAGGTAGTACTGGCCGACGCTGAAGACCGAGGTCAGCAGCAGGTACCAGGCCGCCGCCAGGAACAGCATCTCGGCGGGCGCGCCGGAGGTCTGGCCGATGTCCTGGGCCGCTCGCAGCAACTCTGGGTACTGGACGACCGAGACCAGCGAGGTCGTCTTCAGCATGTTGATGACCTCGTTGCCCGTCGGCGGCACGATCACGCGCATCGCCTGCGGGATGACGATCCGGCGCAGCGTCTTGGCGTGGCTCATGCCCAGCGCGTGCGACGCCTCGGTCTGGCCCTCGTCGACCGAGAGCAGACCGGCACGGCAGATCTCCGCCATGTACGCGGCCTCGTTGAGCCCGAGGCCCAGCAGCGCCGTCAGGAACGGGGTCATGAAGTCCGACCACTCGTCCTTGTAGAACGGCCCGAGGTTGATGTACTCGAAGACCAGGCCCAGGTTGAACCAGACGATCAGCTGCACCAGGACCGGGGTGCCGCGGAAGAACCAGATGTAGAACCACGCGATCGACGAGGTCACCGGGTTCTTCGACAGGCGCATCACGGCGAGCATGACGCCGCCGACGATGCCGATCAGCATGGACAGCACGGTCAGCAGGAGCGTCTTGCCCACGCCGTCCAGGATGCGGTCGTCGAAGAAGTAGTCCGGGATCGCGCCCCAGTTGATCTTGCCCTGGGCGAACGCGTACACGACCCCGACCAGCAGGGTGATGGCGACGACGGCGGAGACGTACCGCCCGTAGTGCCGGACCGGGATGGCCTTGATGGCCTCCGGCCCGGCCGGGGGCGTGTCAGCCGGCGTCTTGTCGATGTCAACAGTCACGGGTGTTGCCTTTCAGTGCCGCTAGGGCGCGGTCACTTGCCGCCGTTGATGGTGGCTTCCTGCACGGAGCCGTCCGTGACGTTCCACTTCTTCATGATCTTCTCGTACTCGCCGTTCTTGATGACGGCGTCGAGCGCGGCCTTGAGGGCATCGCGCAGCTGCGTCTGGTTCTTGGCGACCGCGATCCCGTACGGAGCGGCCTCGACCTGCTCGCCGACCAGCTGGAAGTCCTTGCCGCCACCGGAGGTCTTCACCGCGTACGCGGCGACCGGGAAGTCGGACGAGCCGGCGTCGGCGCCGCCCGCGCGCAGGCGGGTCTGGGCCTGCTGGTCGTTGTCGAAGGGCTCGACGGCGATCTTCTTGCCGGACGGGCACTTCTTCGACTCGGCCTTGGCCAGGTCCTCGGAGACCGTGCCGCGCTGCAGCACGATCTTCTTGCCGCACAGGTCGGACCAGGTCTTGATGCCCTGGTCGTCGCCCTTCTTGGTGTAGATCGAGACACCGGCGGTGAAGTAGTCGACGAAGTCGACGCCCTCGCCGACCTTCTTGCCGGTGTCGGAGTCGATGCCCTCCTGGCGGTCCTTGGTGTCCGTCATCGCGGACATGGCGATGTCGTACCGCTTGGAGCGCAGGCCCGTGATCAGCGTGTCGAACGTGCCGTTCTCGAACTGGAAGTCGACCCCGAGCTGCTTGCCCATGGCGGCGGCGAGGTCCGGGTCGATACCGACGACCTTGCCCGAGCTGTCCTTGAACTCGACCGGGGCGTAGGCGATGTCGGAGCCGACCTTGATGACGCCCTTGTCGCGGATGGCCTGAGGCAGCTTGTCGGCGAGCGGGGCCGAGGCCGCCGTGTCGCTCGAACCGGTGTCCTTGGTCTGGTCACCGCAGCCGGTGAGCATCAGCGCGCCTGCGACCGCGATCGCACCGACCGCTGCTAGCCGGGAGTGCGCGGCGGTCGTACGACGGGTGGAGCTTGCGGTCATGGTGGGTTCCTCCGGCGGATGGGTGGAGTTGCCGATGGGGCGGGCCGCTGCCGATGGGTTCGGCAACGCCGTGGCACGCCGAAGGTTTCGGCAGTGCCGTGGGTCGACGAGAGCACACCTCTTCGAGTGTCGCGACCTCGTGTGATTACGGCATCTTGCCATTCGGACTGCGCGATTCTGGGGGCCAGCCATGTCAAAATCGGATAACGGGCGACCCCCGAACCGCACCACTCCGGTACATCACGGCCGGACCTTCTATGGGAATCACCCCTTCCGGCCGGAAGAACTTCGGTATATCCCGGGATTTCAAGACGGGGCCCGCGAGCTTCGCAGATGGTTGAGTGGTTGTGGCTGGTTTGTCCAGGCCTTGTCCCGATTTTGGACGAAGAGTCAGGGCGCCGTCATGTGACCTTCGCGTTATGGACTCGTCGTCGATGCCGTCCGTCCGGTAAGAAGGGTCTTTACACCCCTCATCCGGGGCTCAGGGCGCGTGTGCGGCGCGCCCGTCGCGTACGCGCCCGTACGTATACACGTACAAGCACGACATGGGCCTGCGCGGTGCCCGCCCACCCCTCACCAGGAGTGGCCACCCTCAAAACAATGAAGATTTAAGGGGTAAAACGAAGTGGCAGCGGAGATCGTCAATCCTCGCAGCGAGAGCAAGACCGGCGATACGGATCACGTGGGCGGTGCGGAGCCCCTCGACTCCTTCGACCCGGCGTTCGCGTTGCACCGCGGCGGCAAGATGGCTGTGCAGGCCACGGTGCCGGTCCGCGACAAGGACGACCTGTCCCTGGCGTACACGCCCGGCGTCGCGAAGGTGTGCAGCGCGATCGCGGAGCAGCCGGAGCTCGTGCACGACTACACGTGGAAGTCGTCGGTCGTGGCCGTCGTGACGGACGGTACGGCCGTGCTGGGGCTCGGTGACATCGGCCCCGAGGCCTCCCTCCCGGTGATGGAGGGCAAGGCGATCCTGTTCAAGCAGTTCGGTGGCGTGGACGCGGTTCCGATCGCCCTGAACTGCACGGACGTCGACGAGATCGTCGAGACCGTGGTGCGGCTCGCGCCGTCGTTCGGCGGGGTCAACCTGGAGGACATCTCGGCACCCCGGTGCTTCGAGGTCGAGCGGAAGCTGCAGGAGCGGCTGGACATTCCGGTCTTCCACGACGACCAGCACGGCACGGCCGTGGTGACGCTGGCGGCCCTGCGGAACGCTGCGCGGCTGAGCGGGCGGGCGCTGGGCGAGCTGCGCGCCGTCATCTCCGGCGCCGGTGCGGCCGGTGTCGCGATCGCGAAGATGCTGGTCGAGGCCGGGATCGGGGATGTCGCGGTGGCCGACCGCAAGGGTGTCGTGTCGGCGGACCGGGACGACCTCACGCCGGTGAAGCAGGAGCTGGCCGGGTTCACGAACAAGGCCGGGATCAACGGGTCGCTGGAGGCGGCGCTGGACGGCGCCGACGTGTTCATCGGCGTGTCCGGCGGGACGGTGCCGGAGTCCGCGGTGGCGACGATGGCCGAGGGCGCGTTCGTCTTCGCCATGGCGAACCCGAACCCCGAGGTGCACCCCGAGATCGCGCACAAGTACGCGGCGGTCGTCGCGACCGGGCGGTCGGACTTCCCGAACCAGATCAACAACGTGCTGGCGTTCCCGGGGATCTTCGCGGGGGCGCTGCAGGTGCGGGCCTCCCGGATCACCGAGGGGATGAAGCTGGCCGCCGCGGAGGCGCTGGCCGCTGTGGTCGGGGACGATCTCGCCGCCGACTACGTCATCCCGTCGCCGTTCGACGAGCGGGTCGCTCCGGCGGTCACGGCTGCGGTGGCGGCTGCGGCTCGGGCCGAGGGTGTGGCTCGGCGCTGACGTTGACGCCGGCGTCTGTGTGATGTGACCCCGCCCGGGATCGGGCGGGGTCATTTCTTTGCGTTCGGATCCGGCTGTTCGGGTGGTGTGGGCGGGTGCGCGTCCGCTTCGCATGACGCCGGGTGGTGGGTCGGGGCCGCGCCGGGGAGTGTCCGTCCTCGGCATGGCGCGCTGGGGTCTCGCACCGACTGACTCTCCGTTGACGCGCCAACCGCTGCGAGCGGACACCCCCCGACACGGCCCTCTCTCGCCGTACGCGGGTGTGTGCGTGGGGGGGGGCAGGCCGTCGGCCCAAGCAACACCGCCCGTACCTGGCAAGAGGGCGTGTCTCACAGGGCCGGATGGTTCCTTCGGTCCCTCGCGGAACCTATCGTCAAGGCCATGTTCGCTGTCTACGCCGCCCGAATCGACCGCGACCAGCCGCTGTCCGGCCTGGAGTTGGGAGAGCGTCCGGCTCCCGAGGCCCGTCCCGGCTGGAGCACCGTCACGGTCAAGGCCGCCTCCCTCAACCACCACGACCTGTGGTCCCTGCGTGGCGTGGGCCTCGCAGAGGACAAGCTGCCGATGATCCTCGGCTGTGATGCCGCCGGTGTCGACGAGGACGGCAACGAGGTCGTCCTGCACTCCGTGATCGGACAGAGCGGGCACGGGGTCGGCCCGAAGGAGCCTCGTTCGATCCTCACCGAGCGCTACCAGGGCACCTTCGCCGAGCAGGTCTCCGTGCCGACCTGGAACATCCTGCCCAAGCCCAAGGAGCTCTCCTTCGAGGAGGCCGCCTGTCTGCCCACGGCGTGGCTGACGGCGTACCGGATGCTGTTCACCAACGCGGGGGTCCGGCCCGGTGACTCCGTGCTGGTGCAGGGTGCCGGCGGTGGTGTCGCCACCGCCGCCATCGTGCTGGGCAAGGCCGCCGGGCTGCGGGTCTTCGCCACCAGCCGGGACGAGGCCAAGCGGAAGCGGGCCGTGGAGCTCGGGGCCGTGGAGGCGCTGGAGTCGGGGGCGCGGCTGCCGCAGCGGGTCGACGCCGTGATCGAGACCGTCGGGGCCGCCACCTGGTCGCATTCCGTGAAGTCGCTGAAGCCCGGCGGCACGCTGGTGATCTCCGGTGCCACCAGCGGCGACCGGCCCTCGCACGCCGAGCTGACCCGGATCTTCTTCCTCGAACTCAAGGTCGTCGGCTCCACCATGGGCACGAAGGACGAACTGGAGGACCTGCTCGCGTTCTGTGCCGCGACGGGCGTGCGGCCCGTCATCGACGAGGTCATGCCCATGGACCGTGCGCGTGAGGGCTTCGAGCGGCTGGCCTCGGGAGAGCAGTTCGGGAAGGTCGTGCTGACCAATCCCTGATTCCTTCTGAAGGTGCGTCGACGGCCGGTCCCGGGTGGGCCGGCCGTTCTCGCGCGTCAACGATGGTTGACACAGGCCGGAATGTCAACGTAGGTTGACGGCATGACCGAAGCAACCGATCTGGCCGAACGCGCCGGCGACCGTGATCCACGGGTCGGCCTGCGGGCCGTCGCCGCGCTGCGCCGACTGCTGGAGCAGCTGGAAGCCGTACAGGTGCGCAACGCGCGCAACCAGGGCTGGTCGTGGCAGGAGATCGCCACCGAACTCGGTGTGAGCAGGCAGGCCGTGCACAAGAAGTACGGGAGGCATTGATGTTCGAGCGGTTCACGAAGGACGCCCGCGACGTGGTGAAGAGCGCGTACGCGCACGTGGACGGGGGCGGTGAGGGCGGGCAGGTCGTGGAGCCGGAGCATCTGCTGCTGGCGCTGCTCGACCGGGAGGGCAGCCGTGGCTCCTTCGCGCTCGCGGCTCTCGGCCTCGGTGAGCGGCGGGAGTCCGTGCGGGAGGCGTTGCGTGAGGCGCGGCGGCGGGCCGGGCTGACGCAGGCCGAGACCGATGCGCTCGCCGGGCTGGGAATCGACGTGGAGGAGATCGTCGCCCGGGTGGAGGAGGCTCATGGGGTCGGCGCCCTGGCCGGTGACCGGAAGGACAAACGGTGGTGGTCGGGGCGTACCTCCTTCGGCCGGGGGGCCAAGGACGTGCTGGAGCGCTCCCTGAGGGTCGCCCTCGCCCAGCGGGACCGGCACATCGGGGACGAGCACATCCTGCTGGCCCTGACCCTGCGTCCCGGCGTGCCGGCCGAGGTCCTCGCCGACCACGGGGTGACGTACGAACACCTGGTGCGGGTGCTGTACGGCAGTGGTGGTGAGGCCAAGGCCGGCTGAAGCTGCAACCCCGGGCGCTTACTTCTTTGGCGTGCGCAGGAGGGCTCCGATGTGGGCCGCCGCCGTCGACAGGTGGCGGCGGGCGTCGCGGAGCTGGTCGGGGGAGACGCCGTGGTCGCGGGCCGCGTCCCGGATGTCGTCGCGGAAGCGGTCGAGGAGGCGGTCCAGGTCGCGGGCGGGGTCGCCGGTGGAGTCCGCGGCGTCCTCGTGGGCCCAGGCCGGTTCGTAGGCGGCCGGGAAGTCCTCCGGGGCCTGTGACGAGGGCGTCGGCTCCGCGGGCTTGCCGGTGCCGGTCCAGTCGAAGCCGAAGTCCTTGCCGAAGTCCTTGCCGTAGTCCTTTCCGAACTCGCCCACCTCCTTGACCAGTTCGCTCAGGCCCTCTCGCAGGCCCGTCGGCCAGTCGCCGCGGGCGAAGTGGTCCTGCACCTGCTCCTGGACGCGGCGGGTGATGCGCTGCACCTGCTCCTGGGCCTGGGCGCGGGCCTGTTCCTGGGCCTCCTTCGCCTGGCGGCGGGCGCGCTGGGCGTCCTCCCGGGCGCGGCGGCTCTCGTCCTTGGCGCGCCGGGCCTGCTCCTTCCACTCCTGGCGGGCGCGGCGCATCTCCTCCTTGGCGATGCGCCAGCCCTCCCTGTCGCCGTACTGCGAGAAGTCACCGTCAGGGGCACCCGCAGGGCCGTCTGCCCTGGTGCCGGTGTCCCGGCGGGCCTCGGTCGCCGCCGCGCGCATCTCGCGTCGCAGGTCGCCGGCTGCTCCGCGCACATCGGCCCGGATCTCCGAGGCCAGCTCCGCCACGGACTCCCGGATCTCCAGCTCCAGGTCCGCCAGCTCACCGCTGCGGTCGGCCAGTTCGGCGCGGCCCGTGTCCGTGATCGAGTAAACCTTGCGACCGCCCTCGGTGGTGTGGGTGACCAGGCCCTCGGCCTCCAGCTTGGCCAGGCGCGGGTAGACCGTGCCGGCCGACGGCGCGTACAGCCCCTGGAAGCGCTCCTCGAGGAGGCGGATCACCTCGTAGCCGTGGCGGGGGGCCTCGTCCAGCAGCTTCAGCAGGTAGAGGCGGAGGCGGCCATGGGCGAAGACGGGGGGCATGTCAGAGCACCTTCTTGTCGGTCGTGCCGTCGGCCGGGGCGGTGGTGGGGTCATCGCCGGGGCCGGAGACGGAATTGTCTCCCGAGCCACCCCGGGGGTCGCCCGCCGGGTCCGCCGTCGAGCCGCTGCCACCGGGCCGCGTGTCCCACGGCTCCTCGTCCTCGTCCTCCCGGGCCGGGCGCCGCAGCAGGGCGATCGAGCCGGACACGGTGGTGGCCCGGAGTTTGCCGGTGCCCGCGCCCAGGCGGCCCGTGATCTTGTGGGCGCCCCACTGGCCGTGCACCCGCAGTCCGTCGAAGGCGTTGGAGACGCAGCCGCTCGCCGTGTTCGCCTCGACGTCCGCGTCCGCCGGGTACGGCAGCCGGATCGCGATCTCGCCCGAGACGCTGGTCAGCCGGACGTCCGTCGGGCCGTTCGGATCGAGGTCGACGATCATCGAGCCGCTGACGGACTCCGCCCGCACGGAGGGGCCGGAGCCCTCGACCACCGTGAGGTCGCCGGAGACCGAGTTGAACCGCAGGTCGCCGGTCACGTCCTGGGCCTCCAGGTTGCCGGAGACCGTTTCGGCGCGGACCGGGCCGGAGAGGCCGACCAGAGTCGTGTCGCCGGTGACGCCCTTCACCACCGCCGGGCCCTGGATCCCGGAGATCACGGCACCCGCGCCCACCACCCCGACCTCCACCCGGGTGTCGGCCGGGACGGCCAGGGAGGCCACCGCGCTGCGGCGCCAGCCCTTGCGGTCCAGCCACTTGAGGAAGCCCTTCCACGGCAGGTCCTCGTAGGCCACCGTGAGGGTGCCGTCCTGCTGGGTCACCACCAGGGGCGGCCCCTCGATCTCGGAAATCTCCAGGAGGGCGGAAGCATCGTCGGTGCCCACCACGTTCACCGTTCCATTGACGAGACGTACGCGCAGATCGCTCACGGGCTCGTCGAAGGTGAGCTTCCGCGGTTCCGTGACGGACCACTCGGACATGGTGCAGACCTCCCGACTTGACGCGCCATATCGCGTCCTCTCGCATTCACGATATATCGCGGACCGGGAAAGTCAAGGCACCCGTTCTGGCGACGTCGGGTGCGCATAAGTCATCAAGACATGGCAAATCGCCCTAGCGTGTGAGCATGTCGACGGAAGCTGACCGCGCCGGTCCCGCCCCCGGGGCGCTGCTGTTGTGCCGGGCGGCGCCCGGCTCCGTCGCCCCCGTCGCGCATCTGCTGCGCGAACCGATGCAGCTCACCCCCGCGGGCGACGAGTGGAGCGCTCTCGTCCCCGAGGGCCGTCCCTGGCGGGACGGCGCCGAACCCGTCGACCGCGTGGCCACCGGCTGGGCCACGGCCCTCACCGTCGGCGCTTCCTGGCCCGTCCTCGCCCTGTGGTGGGACACCGACCACGCGGGCTTCACGCTCGCGTCCGGCTTCCGCCGCCCGGTCGGGTTCGTCTGGCTCGCGAGCGGTGTCCCGGCGGGGGAGGACGAGGCGATGCGCACCTTCGCCGCACGGATGGGCCTCGACCCCGTCCTGGACGTCCAGGATCTCGACCGGCTGACCGAACCCGACCCGGCGGCCGACGCCCGCAGCCGCCTGCGCGGCCTGCTCGCGGTCCTCGCGCGCGCGGGCGTCTCTCTGCCCGCGGAACTGGTCCCCGGCGAACCCGCCGGCCGCCTCCGGGAAGCCGCCGCCCGCCGACCGGACAGCAGGCCCGTCGAGAGGCCCGGCCGGCGCGAGGCGGGCGCGGGGCGCGACTCCGTCGACCACCGCACCCGCCTCGGCCCCTGGATGCCCTGGGCGGGCGGCCCGAGGGCCCGCGCGCTGGCCCTCGCGCAGCTGGTGGCGGGACTGCCGCTCCTGGTCAGGGGCCTGCGGCGGCGGGGCAGCGGCTGGGCCACGGCCGGGGCACTGCTCCTCGCACACGGCGCACTGGGCCTCACCTACGACCTCACACGGCCACGCGACTGACGCCCCCGGAGCGGCCGGAGCCGGTCCCTACCAGCGGCCGGAGCGGCCGGAGCCGGTCCCTACTCGTCGTCCTCGTCGTCCAGCCGCGCGAGCCACGTCGCCAGCCGCTCCACCGGTACCTCGAAGTCGGGATTGAGATCGACGAACGTCCGCAGCTGCTCGGCGAGCCACTCGAAGGTGACTTCCTCCTCGCCGCGCCGCTTCTCCAGTTCCTCGATGCCACGGTCCGTGAAGTACATGCCCCCAAGGATATGTGCGCGCAAACGGCCGGGCCGCACCCCCCGAGCGGGGGATGCGGCCCGGCCACGCGCCAACTGCGCGAAGGCGATTACGCCTCGAACACCTCACGCACCAGTTGCTCCTGCTCGGCCTGGTGGCGCTTCGCGGAACCCACCGCCGGGGACGAGCCGTGCGGGCGCGAGATGCGCCGCAGCCGCTCACCGTGCGGAACGTCCGCGCCGACCGCGAGGTCCAGGTGGTCGATCAGGTTGAGCGCGATGAACGGCCAGGCACCCTGGTTCGCCGGCTCCTCCTGGGCCCACAGGTACTTCTCGGCGTTCGGGTACTTCTTGATCTCCGCCTGGAGCTCGGCACCCGGCAGCGGGTACAGGCGCTCGATGCGGATGATCGCCGTGTCCGTGGCGCCGCGCTTCTGACGCTCGGCCTCCAGGTCGTAGTAGACCTTGCCGGCGCAGAAGACGACCTTCCTGACCGCGGCCGCGTCGACCGAGGAGTCACCGATGACCGGCTGGAACTGCCCGGTCGTGAACTCCTCCGCCTTCGCCGCCGCCGCCTTCAGGCGCAGCATCGACTTCGGCGTGAAGACCACCAGCGGCTTGTGGTGCGGGTTGTGCACCTGCCACCGCAGGAGGTGGAAGTAGTTCGACGGCGACGTCGGCATGGCGACCGTCATGTTGTTCTGGGCGCACATCTGGAGGAAGCGCTCCGGGCGGGCCGAGGAGTGGTCCGGGCCCTGCCCCTCGTAGCCGTGCGGCAGGAGCAGGACGACACCGGAGGTCTGGGCCCACTTCTGCTCGGCCGACGAGATGAACTCGTCCACGACCGTCTGCGCGCCGTTGACGAAGTCGCCGAACTGCGCCTCCCACATCACGAGCGCCTCGGGGCGGGCCAGCGAGTAGCCGTACTCGAAGCCCATCGCCGCGTACTCGGAGAGCAGGGAGTTGTAGACGTTGAGCCGCGCCTGGTCCTCGGAGAGGTACTGCAGCGGCGTGTACTCCTCGCCCGTGCTGCGGTCGATGATGACCGCGTGGCGCTGGCCGAACGTACCGCGCTGCGAGTCCTGGCCCGCCAGGCGGACCGGGACGCCCTCCAGCAGGAGGGAGCCGATCGCGAGGGTCTCGCCCATGCCCCAGTCGATCGTGCCGTCCTCGACCATCGACGCCCGGCGCTGCAGCTGCGGCAGCAGACGCGGGTGGACGGTGATGTTGTCGGGGATGTTGACCTGGGACTCGGCGATCCGCTTGACGATCTCCGTGGTCACCGCGGTGTTCACGGCGACCGGGAACTCGGCCTGCGGGTCCGTGGACTCGACCGTGCCCGGCTGGGAGGTGGCCTCACGGACCTCCGTGAAGACCTTCTCCAGCTGGCCCTGGTAGTCCTGCAGCGCCTGCTCGGCCTCTTCCAGGGTGATGTCGCCGCGACCGATGAGGGACTCGGTGTAGAGCTTGCGCACCGAGCGCTTCTTGTCGATCAGGTCGTACATCAGCGGCTGGGTGAAGGCCGGGTTGTCCGACTCGTTGTGACCGCGGCGGCGGTAGCAGATGAGGTCGATCACCACGTCCTTGTTGAACGCCTGGCGGAACTCGAAGGCGAGCCGCGCGACGCGGACCACGGCCTCCGGGTCGTCGCCGTTCACGTGGAAGATCGGGGCCTCGATCATGCGGGCCACGTCCGTCGCGTACATGGAGGATCGCGAGGACTCGGGGGCCGCGGTGAAGCCGACCTGGTTGTTGATGACGATGTGGACCGTGCCGCCGGTGCGGTAGCCGCGCAGCTGCGACATGTTCAGGGTCTCGGCCACCACGCCCTGGCCCGCGAAGGCCGCGTCGCCGTGGATCGCCACCGGCAGGACGGTGAAGTCCGTGCCGCCCTTGTTGATGATGTCCTGCTTGGCGCGCGAGACGCCCTCCAGGACCGGGTCCACCGCCTCCAGGTGCGAGGGGTTCGCGACCAGGGAGACCTTGATCTGCTCGCCGTCGAGACCGGTGAAGGTGCCCTCGGCGCCCAGGTGGTACTTCACGTCACCGGAGCCGTGCATCGACTTCGGGTCGAGGTTGCCCTCGAACTCGCGGAAGATCTGCGCGTACGACTTGCCGACGATGTTGGCGAGGACGTTCAGCCGGCCGCGGTGGGCCATGCCGACGACGACCTCGTCCAGGCGGGACTCGGCGGCCGAGTCCAGCACGGCGTCCAGCAGCGGGATGACGGACTCGCCGCCCTCCAGGGAGAAGCGCTTCTGGCCGACGTACTTCGTCTGCAGGAAGGTCTCGAAGGCCTCGGCGGCGTTCAGCCGGCGCAGGATGCGCAGCTGCTCCTCGCGCTCCGGCTTGGTGTGCGAGCGCTCGATGCGGTCCTGGATCCACTTGCGCTGCTTCGGGTCCTGGATGTGCATGAACTCGACGCCGGTGGTGCGGCAGTACGAGTCGCGCAGCACGCCGAGGATGTCGCGCAGCTTCATCAGGGACTTGCCGGCGAACCCGCCGACGGCGAACTCGCGCTCCAGGTCCCAGAGCGTGAGGCCGTGCTCGGTGATGTCCAGGTCGGGGTGCTTGCGCTGCTGGTACTCCAGCGGGTCGGTGTCGGCCATGACGTGGCCGCGGACCCGGTAGGAGTGGATCAGCTCGAAGACGCGGGCGGCCTTCGTGACGTCGTCGTCGTGCGACGCGTCGATGTCCTTGAGCCAGCGGACCGGCTCGTAGGGGATGCGCAGCGCCTCGAAGACGTCGTCGTAGAAGCCGTTCTCACCGAGCAGCAGGTTCGCGACGATCCGCAGGAACTCGCCGGAGGCGGCGCCCTGGATGACCCGGTGGTCGTAGGTCGACGTGAGCGTCATGACCTTCGAGATGCCGAGCTTGTTCAGGGTGTCCTGGGAGGTGCCCTGGAACTCCGCCGGGTAGTCCATGGAGCCGACGCCCATGATCACCGACTGGCCGGGCATCAGGCGCGGCACGGAGTGGACGGTGCCGAGGCCGCCGGGGTTGGTCAGGGAGACCGTCACACCGGTGAAGTCGTCCATGCCCAGCTTGCCGTCGCGGGCGCGGCGGACGATGTCCTCGTAGGCCTGCCAGAACTCGAAGAAGTTCAGCGTCTCGGCCTTCTTGATGCCCGCGACCACGAGCTGGCGGTCGCCGTTGGGCTTGACCAGGTCGATGGCGAGGCCGAAGTTGACGTGCTCCGGCTTGACCAGGGTCGGCTTGCCGTCCTTCTCCGCGAAGGAGTAGTTCATCGACGGCATGGCCTTGATGGCCTGCACCATCGCGTAGCCGATCAGGTGCGTGAAGGAGATCTTCCCGCCCCGGGCGCGCTTCAGGTGGTTGTTGATGACGATGCGGTTGTCGAACAGCAGCTTCACCGGGACCGCGCGCACGGACGTGGCCGTGGGCACCTCCAGCGAGGCGTTCATGTTCTTCGCGACCGCGGCGGCGGGGCCGCGCAGCACGACCTGTTCGGGGCCCGAGGGGGCCTCGGCGGCGGGCTCGGCCTTCTTCGGGGCCGCGGCCGGCTTGGCGGCCGGCTTCGCGGCCGGGGCGGCCTGCGCCGGGGCGGGGGCCTGGGCCGGGGCCTGCGCGGCGGGCTTCGCCGGGGCCGGAGCCGGGGCGGGAGCCGGCGCGGCGGCGGGCTTCTCGGCCGCCGGGGCGGGGGCCTGGGTGGGAGCGGCCGGAGCGGCCGGCTGAGCGGTGGTGGTCCCCGCGGCCCCCGCGGCCGCGGTACCCGCCGGAGCCGAGGCGGCGGCCGCCCCCGGCTTGTAGTCGGCGAAGAAGTCCCACCAGGCTCGGTCTACCGAATTCGGGTCCTGGAGGTACTGCTGATAGATCTCGTCGACGAGCCACTCGTTGGCACCGAACGACGCGGCAGGGTTCTTCCCCGCTTGGTCGGTGTCGGTCGAGATGCTCGAGTTACTGGGGGACTGTGGCGACACGGCGGCAACCGCCCTCTTCCGCTTCACAAGATGATGGACAGCGGGAATCAAGGCTACGCCCCCCGGACGGGGAAGGTCAGGCCGGGCCCGTTCAACGTCGTGCAAGTCACATCTGGAACTGCGTTTCGGGCCTCGAAATGGCGGGAAACAAGCGTGGTTCCGCTTCAGCAGGGATGGGCGGGGCCGGGCCCCGGGCGCCGATGGCGCGGGCCTGTGCCTGATCACACGTGTCCGTCAGCGCGGACGCCCGTGGATCTTGTGGCTCCGCTTCGAACTTTACGTCAATTTGGCAGAGATGACAGTCCCGGAAGGGTGACAAGAATCCGGCAACCACGCTCGGATTCGGCCACTCCGATCCGGCCCCCGTGCAGGTCCACCGCCCAGCGGGCGATCGCCAGGCCGAGACCCGTGCCGCCGTCGCTGCCCGGACCCTGCGGCCGCTTGGCGCTGCCGCGGTTGAACCGCTCGAAGACGCGGTGCCACTCGGACTTCGGAATGCCCGGTCCCTCGTCCAGGACCTCCAGCTCCAGCGACTCCGGCAGGGCGCCGCGCCGCGCCTTGACCGTCACCCGGCCGTGCGGCGGGCTGTGCTTGACCGCGTTGTCGATGAGATTGGCGACGACCTGGTGGATGCGCTCCGGGTCCGCGTGCGCGGTCAACTCGGGCGGGTGGACGTCGAGATGCAGATGGACGTCGGTACGGGTGTGACTGCCCGAGCCGGTGGCGATGCCCGCGCGCACCGAGGCCACCATGTTGGCCTCCTTCAGCACGCCGGACAGATACGGCCAGACCTCGAACCGCCGCTGTTTCAGCGGGACGACGCCGTTGTCCAGACGGGACAGGTCCAGCAGCGTCTCCACCAGCCGCCCGAGCCGCTCGGTCTGCTTCAGCGCTGTGCGCATCGTCTCCGGGTCGGCCTGGGTGACGCCGTCGACGATGTTCTCCAGCACCGCGCGCAGGCCCGCGATGGGTGTGCGCAGCTCGTGCGAGACATTCGCCACGAGTTCCTTGCGCTGGCTGTCCTGGGCCTCCAGCTCGTCGGCCATGGCGTTGATCGTCACGGCCAGGTCGCCCAGCTCGTCGCGGCGGTTCTCCCGCGTCCTGCGGGTGTAGTCGCCCTGCGAGATGGAACGGGCCACCGCCGTCATCTCGTCCAGCGGTGCCGTGAGCGAATGCGCCACGAACTGCGTGATGAGAAGCGTGGCGATCATCGAGAAGACCGTGATGAAGCGCAGCTCCGTCTTCGTGTGCACCGCGATCACCGACAGGCCCGTGGTGATCAGCACCGAGATGACGACCAGCGCGCCCAGCTTGGTCTTGATCGAGAACGGGCTCACCCCGCCCCAGGGATCCGGCTCCCCGGGGGCTCTCCGTCCGGCCGGGCCACCGCTCATGGCGTCGGGGTCTCCAGGGCGTAACCCACGCCGTGCACCGTGCGGATCCGCTCGGCGCCGATCTTCCGGCGCAGCGCCTTGATGTGGCTGTCGACCGTGCGGGTGCCGGAGGCGTCCGCCCAGTCCCAGACCTCGGCGAGCAACTGCTCACGGGAGAGCACCGCGCGCGGGGTGTTCGCGAGGCACACCAGCAGGTCGAACTCGGTGGGCGTGAGGTGGACGTCCTCGCTGCGCACCCGGACCCGGCGCTGCGCGTGGTCGATCTCCAGTTCGCCGAGGCGCAGGATGCCGGAGCGGGGCGTGGCCGCCGCGATGGCGGCCCGCTCCACCCGGCGCAGCAGCACGTGCACACGCGCCGCCAGCTCCCGCATCGAGAACGGCTTGGTCATGTAGTCGTCGGCGCCGAC
This sequence comes from Streptomyces qaidamensis, assembly GCF_001611795.1. Classification (NCBI taxonomy): domain Bacteria; kingdom Bacillati; phylum Actinomycetota; class Actinomycetes; order Kitasatosporales; family Streptomycetaceae; genus Streptomyces; species Streptomyces qaidamensis. The sequence continues at coordinate 6,066,764 of NZ_CP015098.1, forward strand.
CCCGAGACCGACCAGCATGTCGGTCTCGTCGTCGCGCGCGGTGAGCATCATCACCGGCACCGGACGGGCGGCCTGCACACGCCGGCAGACCTCCAGACCGTCGAAGCCGGGCAGCATGATGTCGAGGATCAGCAGGTCCGGCTGCCACGCCTCGGCCGTGTCGACCGCGGCCGGGCCGTCACCCGCCGTTTGCACGAGGAATCCCTCGGCTCGCAGGCGGGTCGCGATGGCGTCCACGATCGTCGCGTCGTCCTCGACCACCAGGACCCGGCGCTGTGCGCCAGGAGTAGCCGTCGCCGAACCGTTGTGGGAGGTCTGTGTCTGCTCCATCGCCCGCCCCTGGGGTGTGCTTTCCGGAATCAGTGGGGTGATTCCTTCTGACTGGCTATGCCTGCGCATGGTTGCGATTGACGCTTGAATGATCGGCGTCAGGGGAGCAGCGTACGGGGAGTCAGTACGCCTTTGCTATCCAGGGCTGATGGCGAGGTGCACGACGTCCGGAACGCCCCGGGCAACCGGGATCTCTTCGGTACGCACCTGTTGGAACCCGGCATTCCGCAAGGTTTCTTCGAATTCCGGAGACGGCTGGGCGGACCAGACGGCGAGAACCCCGCCCGGTCTCAACACCCGTGCACAGCCAGCCAGTCCGGCCTCCCGGTAGAGATTTCCGTTGCCGTCCGTGACGGTCCAGCCCGGTCCGTTGTCGATGTCGAGGCACAGGGCGTCGTACGTGTCGGATGTCTCATTGACGTGTGCGACGAGATCGGTCTCGACGATTTCCGTGCGGGGGTCGCTCAGGGCCCGGGCGGAGAGCGCGGCGAGCGGGCCGTCGCGATGCCATTCGACGATCGCGTGCTCGCGTTCCACCACCGTGATCCGTCCCCAGCGCGGGTCCGCCGCGGCATGCGCGAGGGAGAAGCCGACGCCGAGTCCGCCGATCAGGACGTCGGGGCGGTCCCGGCCGGCCAGGGCGTCCAGTGCCGCCTCGACCAGCCGCCGCTCCGAGCGGCCGTCGGAGGTGTCCATCAGGAAACAGCCGTTGGCGATGATCTCCAGCCGGTCGCCGTGCCGGCGCAGCACCACCTCGCCGTGCGGCCCCTCGCGGCGGTCCAGGACATCGGGAATGTCGTACGGGGTAGCCATGGGGGCATCCTGCCAGGGCGGGGGCGGGCGGCGTCCGGTGTCTCCACGCGGCCCGGGCGGGACGCGGGGTGAGGCTTTCGGGTTGCTGTGAATCGGCTCTCGCGTGGTGCGGATCACAGACAGCGGGGTGTCCGGGGCGAAGGCTGGGACCCGACGGAAGGAGCGCCCGCTGTGGAACGGAGCGCGCCGCCCCACGAGACGGCCCCGCCGACACCGGCGGCACCGCCGCCAGTCTCCGACGTGTCGGGGCTGCTGGACGGAATGCCGCGGCAGCGGGGCCTGTACGAGACGGCGGCCGCGGGAGTACGGGAGCCCGTCCCGGCGGCCGTGCCCCGGCTGCGGACGCTGCGCCCATGGCGGCTGCTGCCCACCCCCACCGGAACGCCGTTCACCCTCGGCTACGCCGCCCTCCTCTGCCTCACCTCGCTGATCTCCGCCCACGCGCACCCGGCCCTGGTGCACGCGCTGCTCCAGGGCTCCAGCACGGACGTGGCGCACCTGCTGCGCTCGCCGGAACTGGTGTTGATCGGCAGCGCGCTGTGGGTGGCGGGCGGGGTGACCTCGCCCTTCGCCATCGCCTTCGTACTGGTGCTGACCGCGCTGGAACGGCGGATCGGGGGTCTGCGCACGGCCGGTGTCTTCCTGCTCGGGCACGTCCTCGCCACCCTCGCGACCGAGGTGCCGGTGGGGTTCGCGGTGCTGGCCGGGCACCTCCCCGGCAGCTCCCTGCACCGCCTCGACTACGGCGTCAGCTTCGGCGTCGCCGCCGGCATCGGCGCCCTGGCCGGTCTGCTGCCGCTCCGGCTGCGCCTGCCGCTGCTGACCGCCTTCGGCTGGATGCTCCTCCAGGACCTGCTCGCCTTCGCCGACCCCATGACGAACTGGGGGCACCTCATCGCCCTGGGCATCGGGATCGCCACCTGGCCGCTGGTCCGGCGGTGGTACGCGACGCGCCTGGGCGCGGCCCGGGGCTGAACGAGGGGCTCTCAGCTCCCGGAGGCGGCCGGAGGGGCGTACCTGGCGCTGGTCAGCGGGGCCGCGACCGTCCAGCCCAGCGCCTCGTAGAGCCCTCGCCCCGCAGGCGTTCCGGCGAGGACGCCGGTCCGCGCCCCCTGGCGGACGGCGACATCCTGCAACGTCCGCATGACGAGACTGCCCAGCCCCCTGCGGCGGTGCTCGGCGGCCGTCTCGACCTGGTCGACGACAGCGGTCTCGCCCGTCGGCGCGATCTGGCCGCGTGCCGCCAGGGAGCCGTCCGGCGCGGCCACCATCACACGGGTCACTCCTCCGCGCGACCACGCGCGCAGCCGGTAGCCGTCGGGGACGGCGGGAGCGCCGTCCGCCGCCAGCGGGATCGTCATCAAGTAGCCGGGCTCCGGGTCGATCCACCAGTTGCCGTCCAGCCAGCCGGCGACCACCGAGGGGTCCCGGAACGCCTTCAGCCACACGCCCTGCCCGGTCACCGTCCCGGCCACCTTGCGGACGGTCGTCTCGTCGAGGACCTCGCCCGTCGCGCCGAACACGTGCCGCGTGACATGCCCGTACATCCCCATGTCGATCGTCCAGCCCCACGGCTCGGGCGTGGGCGGAGCGGCCCCGCGCGAGACGACCCATCCGTCCACCCATGCCTGCACGGTCCGGTCCATGCCATCTCCCTGTAATGAGCGTGATGGGTGATCATCTATTACTGACGGGACCTTACGCGTCCTCCTGCTCCCGGTGTCACAGGTGATCGCTGACAGCGAACAGCGGGTGGGGAACATCCGGCCCCGCCCAAGCATTGAGTCGGCATAGCTCAACTTGACTGCCGAAGGGGAGATCATGGCTTCGACGTCCACACCGCTCACCCTGCCCGTGCTGCCGCTCGACGGCGAGGTCGTGCTGCCCGGCATGGTGGTCCCGCTGGACCTGAGCGACTCCGAGGTCCGTGCCGCGGTGGAGGCCGCTCAGGCCGCTGCCCGGTCAACGCCCGGAAAGCCCCGGGTACTCCTGGTGCCACGCATCGACGGGACCTACGCGAACACCGGTGTCCTCGGCACCGTCGAGCAGGTCGGCCGGCTCGCCGACGGCGACCCGGGCGCCCTGATCCGCGGCCGGAGCCGGGTGCGCATCGGCGCGGGAACGACCGGCCCCGGCGCCGCACTCTGGGTCGAGGGGACCCGTGTGGACGACACCGCTCCGGACCCGCTGCCCGGGCATGTCGCCGAACTGGTCAAGGAGTACAAGGCCCTCGCCACCGCCTGGCTGCGCAAGCGCGGTGCCTGGCAGGTCGTCGACCGGGTCCAGGCCATCGACGACGTCTCGGCGCTCGCCGACAACTCCGGCTACTCGCCGTTCCTGACCACCGACCAGAAGGTCGAACTGCTGGAGACCACCGACCCGGTGGCCCGGCTCAAGCTCGCCACCCAGCAGCTGCGCGACCACCTCGCCGAGCAGGACGTGGCCGAGACCATCGCCAAGGATGTCCAGGAGGGTGTCGACAAGCAGCAGCGCGAGTTCCTGCTGCGGCGTCAGCTGGAAGCCGTCCGCAAGGAACTGCGCGAGCTGAACGGCGAGCAGGAGGGTGAGGAGTCCGACGACTACCGTGCCCGTGTGGAGGCCGCCGACCTGCCCGAGAAGGTCCGCGAGGCCGCCCTCAAGGAGGTCGACAAGCTGGAGCGGGCCTCCGACCAGTCGCCCGAGGGCTCCTGGATCCGCACCTGGCTCGACACGGTCCTAGAGATGCCGTGGAACGAGCGCACCGAGGACGCGTACGACATCCGGGGCGCCCAGGCCGTCCTGGACGCGGAGCACTCCGGCCTTGACGACGTGAAGGAACGCATCACCGAGTACCTGGCGGTGCGCAAGCGGCGTGACGACCGGGGCCTCGGCGTGGTCGGCGGGCGGCGCGGCGGCGCCGTGCTCGCGCTGGTCGGGCCGCCCGGCGTCGGCAAGACCAGCCTGGGCGAGTCCGTCGCCCACGCCATGGGCCGAAAGTTCGTGCGCGTCGCCCTCGGCGGTGTGCGCGACGAGGCCGAGATCCGCGGCCACCGGCGTACGTACGTCGGCGCGCTGCCGGGCCGGGTCGTGCGGGCGATCAAGGAGGCCGGGTCGATGAACCCGGTCGTGCTGCTCGACGAGATCGACAAGGTCGGCTCGGATTTCCGGGGCGACCCGGCCGCCGCCCTGCTGGAGGTCCTCGACCCGGCGCAGAACCACACCTTCCGGGACCACTACCTGGAGGTCGAGCTGGACCTGTCGGACGTCGTCTTCCTCGCGACCGCCAACGTGCTGGAGGCGATCCCGGAGGCGCTGGCCGACCGGATGGAGATCGTCCGCCTGGACGGCTACACCGAGGACGAGAAGGTCGTCATCGCCCGCGACCACCTCCTCCCGCGCCAGCTGGAGCGGGCCGGGCTCGACAAGGACGAGGTGACCATCGACGAGGGCGCCCTGCGCAAGCTCGCCGGCGAGTACACACGCGAGGCGGGCGTGCGGACCCTGGAGCGGTCCGTCGCACGGCTGCTGCGCAAGGTCGCCGCCCAGCACGAACTGGGCGAGCGGAAGCTGCCGCTCACCGTCCGGGACGAGGACCTGCGCGACCTGATCGGCCGGCCGCACCACGTGCCCGAGTCCGCTCAGGACCCGGCCGAGCGGCGGACGTCCGTGCCGGGCGTGGCGACCGGGCTCGCGGTGACCGGAGCGGGTGGTGACGTGCTGTTCGTCGAGGCGTCGCTGGCCGACCCGGAGACCGGCGCGGCCGGGCTGACCCTGACCGGTCAGCTGGGCGAGGTGATGAAGGAGTCCGCGCAGATCGCGCTGAGCTTCCTGCGCTCCCACGGCGCCGAACTCGAACTGCCGGTGGCGGATCTCAAGGACCGGGGCGTGCACATCCACTTCCCGGCGGGCGCGGTCCCCAAGGACGGCCCGAGCGCGGGCATCACCATGACCACGGCCCTCGCGTCCCTGCTGTCCGGCCGGCTGGTCCGCACGGACGTGGCGATGACCGGCGAGGTCTCGCTCACCGGGCGGGTCCTGCCGATCGGCGGTGTGAAGCAGAAGCTGCTCGCGGCGCACCGGGCCGGTGTCACCACGGTGATCATCCCCAAGCGCAACGAGCCCGACCTGGACGACGTCCCGGCGGAGGTGCTGGACAAGCTCGACGTCCACGCCGTCACCGACGTCCGCCAGGTCCTGGAGCTGGCGCTCGCGCCCGCCACCGCGGGTGTGACGCCGGAGGTTCCGGTGGCCGCGTGACGGAGGTCGTCGGATGAGAGAAGGCCCGGGCCCCCGTGAGGGAGGCCCGGGCCTTCACCGTGTGGTGACCCTGTGTACGCGTACGCCGTTGACCTGCGGAATACTTGCCGGACTGCGGCGAGGGCGGCAGGTGGCGGAAAATTCCAGTACCGGACTCCCAGGGCCGGGCGACGACCGAGGCAGGGGCTGACGTGCACGAGGAAGGCAACGACGGACACCGCGACGCCGGTGTGGCCGCGAGCGGTGTGGACCAGCCCGCCTTCCTGGCACTGGAACGCGAGCTGACCGTGTTGCTGCGGCGCGCCCGGGCCAGCCAGGGCGAGATGGCCCGCGAGGTCCACCCCGACCTGGAGTCGTCCGCGTACGGCCTGCTGGTCCGGCTGGACGAGTGCGGAAAGCAGCGGGCCACCGAACTCGCCGCCTACATCGGGGTCGGCAAGGCGACGATGTCCCGCCAGCTGCGCGCCCTGGAGGAACTCGGGCTGGTCGCGCGCGAGCCCGACCCCGCCGACGGACGCGCCTGGCTCGTCGCCCTCACTCAAGAGGGCCACGACCGCGTCCGCCGGGTCCGGGAAGCCCGCCGTGCCCGGTACGCCGGCCGCCTGGCCGACTGGGACTCCCGCGAGGTCACGGAACTGGCCCGGCTGCTGAACCAGCTCAACCGGGGCATGGAGAAGTAGGCCCGGCAGCCGCTCAGAACTGGACGTAGACGGCCGTCGCGTCGTCGTGCCGCTTGCTCCGGCCCAGGAACGTCCCGGCGGTGTCCGACCGCTCCAGTGTCCGGACCTGGTCCACCAGGGCTTGCGGGCCCTCCTTGCGGACCAGGCGGAAGCAGTCCGTCCAGTCGCCCTCCTCGAACCGTTCCACCCAGCGGGAGGCGCCGTCCGTCAGCGCGGCCAGGGCACGCACCTCGTCGCGGGGCACGGTTCCGGTCACCGCCCGGGCCGCCACCGAGGGGTCGGCCGCCGCCGTGAAGAAGCCGCCCTCCCTGTTGCGGAGCGTGGAGTCCACCAGCGCGTCCGTCGCCAGCGCCGAGCGGGGGAGCAGGGCCAGCCGGTCGTCGAGGACGGGTGTCACCTCGCCGTCCGGGGACTCCAGGAGGAGCGCGGAGTCGGACAGGACCAGATACTCCACGGTGTCCGGATTCCACCGGGCCACGACCACCGTGGCCTGAGGGGTTCGGGGGTGAGAAAGGTCACAGGTTGCGGCATGCGCCTCGGAGGTACGCGCGATGGCGCGGGACAGGGCGTCGACGAGGGGGACATCCGGGAGTGAAACGGTCAGTTCGGTCAGTGCGCCGCCGAGGCGCGCCGTGAACCAGGGGACGGAATGCAGACAGCCCGTCCCGGTCCTCGGTGGCGTGACCCCGTCCAGGACGACCACCGAACCGCCCTGCCCCGAGGCCGGTAGCCCGACACCGGCGAAGTCCTCGTTGGGGCGGTCGGCGTCTCCCGGCTCCGAGGCGAGTTCAGTACGCATCCAGCCAGTCTGCACGAGCCCTTCACAAGGTCCGCAGAAGGCTGCCCATGGTTGCCGTACCGGCGCAGCCGCGCAGGTCAGACGCCGGGTTTGGGCTGGAATGATTTGTTCCGGGAAGGCGTGGTGGCGAATACTGCCACCGGCCGTCGCCATCGTCCAACCGGCGTGCCGCGCAAGGTCCCTGCGCGGACCTGCGGAACTTGCCCCTCAACTCCGGTCCGGGGTTCACTCCTTCGGGTGGCGGGTCAGGTGATGCGCGTGCGCTGCCCACCGGCGCTGGGAGGGTCGGGAAATGTACCGGGAGTACGCGCCAGTTGACGGAGCGTCACCCGGGCCCATGGGTTCACGAGTCAGGAATGCGAGCACCGGTGCAGAAGACGCGGCCTCGTCGCACAGGCAAGCAGACGGCCCCCGTTCAGGGCGCTGAGCCGACGCCCCCCACCGGCAAGGGACGCCCCACCCATGTACGCAACCGGCTGATCGTGGCCGTGGCCGTGGTCGCCGCGGCCATCGCCGGTGCCGGCACCCCCTCAGTCCTCGCCGCCTCCGGGCAACTCCACGACTCCCAGGAGCTGGTGACGCTCGCGGAGCAGACGCGGGACGCCCTCACCCTCGCGCACTCCCTCGCCGACGAGCGGGACGACGTCACCTCCTACATCGCCGCCGGGCGCCCCAAGTCCAAGGCGCCCTCCGAGCAGCACAGCGCCCGGGTGGACCGGCAGGTCGAGGAACTGCGCTCCGACATCGACACATCCGCCTCGCTGCGCTCCGACCTCGACGGCATAGCGGCCGTGCGCAGGGCGGCGCTCACCGGCAAGAGCAGCGCCCTCGAAGCGCACCAGGCGTACTCCGCCGCCATCACCGAACTCCACCGGCTCGCCGAGCAGCTGGCGCAGCAGACGCCGCCGCGCGCCGGCTCCGGCTCGTACGCGCTGGCCGAGCTGGACTCCGCCGTCCAGCAGGCCGCCTCGGCCCGCGGGCTGCTGCTCGCCGCGCTGAGCGTGCCGCGCAGCACGGAGACGGTCATCGACCCCGTCACCGGCCTGCCGACCGAGACCAGCACCTCCTCGGACGCCGAAACCCGGCAGCGCGACGCCCTGAGCGCCGCCGCCCAGCAGGCCCGGCTGCGTTCCGACGCGGCCCTGGCCGACTTCCGCGGCACCGCGACCAAGCCGGCCCGCGCCTCCTTCGACTCCACGGTCACCGGCACCGAGGTCAACTCCGCCGACAGGTACCTCGCCACCCTGACCGACCAGCCGACGCTCTCCCGCACCGACCTCGCCACCAGCACCAAGAGGCTGGACGCGGCCCTGTCCGCCCGCGTCGACCTGATGCGCGGCGTGGAGTCGGCCCTCTACGACCGCCGCATCAAGGACCTCGAGGCGCTGCGCGACGACGACGTCACCGCGCTGGAGATCCGCGTCGCCGTCCTCGGCGCCCTCATGCTGCTCGCCGTCGGCGTCGCCACCGGCATGGCCCGCAGCCTCACCCGGCCGCTCGCGGTCCTGCGCCTGGGGTCGAAGCGCCTCGCCGAGGCCGAGGACCCGGCGGCCGAGGAGCCGGTGAAGTTCACCGGCCGCAACGACGAGTTCGCCCAGGCCGTCCGCTCTGTCAACGCCCTGCACGCGCACGCGGCCGCCCTCACCGAGCGGATCACCACGCTGGAGTCCGACCGCAAGCACCTGGTCGGCCAGCGCCAGAAGATGGCCGACGCGCGCGAGGAACTGCGCGGTGAACTCGCCGAGTCCGCCGCCCAGCTGGAGCGGCTGCGCACGGCCATCGGCGGTACGTTCGTCAACCTCGCGCTGCGCACCCTCGGACTGGTCGAACGGCAACTGGCCGTCATCGAGAACCTGGAGGAGCGCGAGCAGGACCCGGACCGGCTCGCCACGCTGTTCAAGCTCGACCACTTCGCCACGGTCATGCGCCGGCACAGTGAGAACCTGCTGGTCCTCGCCGGTACCGAGCACGTCCAGCACGCCGCCGGGCCGGTGCCGCTGGTGGACGTCGTCCGTGCCGCGGTGAGCGAGATCGAGCGGTACGAGCGGGTCCGGATCGCCGCGCTGCCGCCGCACGCACACATCGCCGGGTTCGCCGCGGACGACCTCTCCCACCTGCTGGCCGAACTCATGGAGAACGCCACCTCGTTCTCCCCGCCCGACCTGCCCGTCGAGATCTCCGGCTGGCTGCTGGAGAACGGCGAGGTCATGCTCTCCGTCCAGGACGAGGGCATCGGCATGGCCGAGGACCGGCTGGAGCGCCTCAACTCCCGCCTCACCGACTTCGACCCCGAGGCGCCCTACGACCAGGAGGGCGAGGACGGTCTCGGCCTCGGCCTGTACGTCGTGGCCCGGCTCGCCCACCGCCACGGCGTGCGCGTCCAGTTGCGCGAGCAGAAGCAGGGCGGTGTCGCGGCCGTCGTCGTCCTGCCCCGCACGCTCCTGGCCGCCGCCCCGGCCGTGGCTGTCCCGACCTCCGGCCCCCTCGCCGGCACGACGCACTCCGTCTCCTTCCCGGGCGCCGACGCCGAGGCCAACTCCAACGTCCTGCACGGCCGCGCGGCCGGCGACGACCCGTTGGTGGCCCTGGCGGAGAAGGCGGTACGCCAGGACGAAGCCGAGGCAGCCACCGCGACGCCCGAGGCGGAACCGGCCGGGGCAACAGGGGCGGCAGTTCCCACGACTCCCGCCGAACACTCGACGCCCGACGGCTTGGCCGCGCCCGCCATGTCGGAGACGTCCGTCGAGTCGGAGACGTCCGTCGAACACGCTGAGCGGGCCGCGCGTGCCGAGGAGCGGACGTCCACCGAGCTGCCCGTTCACGCCGACCCTGCGGCGCCGACTGGGCCGACGGCATCCACCGGCCTGGCCGCGCCTGCCGAGTCGGCCGCGCCCGCCGTGTCGGAGACGTCCGTCGTGTCGGAGACGTCCGTCGAACACTCCGCGCACGCTGAGCGGTCGGCCTTTGCCGAGCTGCCCGTTCACGCCGACCCTGCGGCGCCCACTGGGCCGACGGCATCCACCGACCCGGACGCATCCGCAGATCCGGTGGCCCATGCCGACCCGGCGACGCCCGCCGCATCGGACGTACACGCCGACCCGCCGGTATCCGCCGAGCTGGACGACGCCGCGGCGCCCGTGGAATCCCCCGCGGAGACCACGATGGAGCTGCTGATTCCCGTGCAGCCGGGGGCTTCTGACCCGGTCGGGCATGAGGAGGCCGTGGCCGGTGACGGTGAGGCCATGTCGCACGGCCCGCACGGGTCGTCCGCGCCCGACGCGTGGAGCGTCGCGGACGGGGACGACAGCCCGGAGCACGAACGCGCTCCCGACGAGGAGGAGGACCGCGTCACCGACAAGGGCCTCCCCAAGCGCACCCCGAAGATCACCGCACAGACCACCGCCTCGCGCCAGCGCAGCGGCTCCGTCGACGCCGATGCCCTGCGCCGCCGACTCGGCGGGTTCCGCCAGGGCGCCCATGCCGGCTACCGCGACGTGGAGGCGGAGATCGCCGAGAGGACGGCCTCGCACCAGCGGCCGGCCACCGGCGCTGCAGGACCAGCTGGATCCGGAGAATCCACGGGGGGCACAGTCGAGGAGGCAAGCAGTTGACCGCGCCCAGTACCTTCGGACTGATCGGACTGAGCAGTGAGGCCCGCAACCTGCACTGGCTGCTGACCAACCTCGTCGAGGAGGTGCCCGGCATCCTCTCCGTCGCGGTCGTCTCCTCCGACGGGCTGCTCCTGCTCTCCTCCGACGACCACCGCAACAAGGAGGCCAGGGAGGCCCTGCAGGCCCGCGGGACCAAGCGCACCGGCCCACGCGGCTCCGCCGCCGACCTGGCCACCATCGTCTCCGGCATCGGCAGCCTCACCGTCGGCGCCGCCCGGCTGATGGACTTCGGCGGGGTCCGGCACACGATGGTCGCGATGGACGAGGGCAGCCTGTTCGTGATGTCGATCAGCGACGGCTCGCTGCTCGGCGTCCACGGCTCCGCGGAGTGCGATATGAGCGTCGTGGCGTACCACATGGCCCTGTTCGTCGGCCGCGCCGGCCACGTGCTGACGCCCGAACTCCGCAGCGAGCTCCGTAAATCCCTGGAGGATTCCCAGACGGCGGGGAGTGCCCGATGAGCAGCAAGCCGAAGCAGCACCTGCCCGTCCGCGGCGGCGACCGCAAACCCGCCCGGGTCCGCCCCTACTCGCTCACCGGCGGCCGCACCCGCTTCGGCCACGTCCTCCTCGTGGAGACGTTCGTGGCGAGCACGGCCGCGCTCGACGCCCCCGAGGAGCGCAGGGAACTGACGAACGGCCACCTCTCCACCCGCGTGATGCCGGAGCTGCGGGCCATCGTCGAACTGTGCCGCCGCATGCGTACGGTGGCCGAGATCGCCGCGCTGCTGAAGATGCCGCTCGGCGTGGTCCGCGTGCTCCTGAGCGACCTCGCGGACCAGGGAAAGATCCGTGTGTACGGAACGGGCACCGGTCATGGCACGGGCCGCCCGGACCGGGCTCTGCTGGAAAGGGTGCTGAGTGGACTCCGTCGTCTCTGACGTCGCTCACGGCGTATCTGGTTCATCCCCGTTCGTCCAGCCCGGCGAGAGCATGCACGCCTGGGAGACGGACCGCACCCGTGCCCCGATCGCCACGAAGATCGTGGTGGCGGGCGGCTTCGGCGTCGGCAAGACCACCCTGGTCACCGCCGTCTCGGAGATCACGCCCCTGCAGACCGAGGCGCTGATGACGGAGGCGAGCGAGGCCACCGACGACCTCACCGCCACGCCCGGCAAGACCACCACCACCGTCGCCATGGACTTCGGGCGCCTCACGCTCGACGACGACCTGGTGCTCTACCTGTTCGGCACCCCGGGCCAGCAGCGGTTCTGGTTCATGTGGGACGACATCGTGCGCGGCGCGATCGGCGCCGTCGTCCTGGCCGACACCCGCCGTCTGAAGGACTGCTTCCCGGTCCTGGACTACTTCGAGAGCTCCGGGCTGCCGTACGTGGTCGCGGTCAACCACTTCGACGGCAGCGAGCTGTTCGAGCCGGAGGACGTGCGGGAGGCCCTGACCATCCCGCGACACATACCTGTCATGATCATGGACGCGCGTCGCCGGATCTCCGTGATCGAGACCCTCCTGGCCCTCGTGGGCCACGCGCTCGACGAAACCCCCGAGTAGAGGACAGCCCGCATGCGGAAGATACTCGTCGTCGGAGCCGGTCAGTCCGGGCTCCAGATCGCCCTCGGCCTCCAGTCACAGGGGTACGAGGTCACCCTGATGTCCAACCGGACGGCGGACGAGATCCGCACCGGCCGGGTCATGTCGACGCAGTGCATGTTCCACACGGCCCTGCAGCACGAGCGCGATCTCCAGCTGAACTTCTGGGAGTCCCAGGCCCCGAAGATCGAAGGACTCGGCGTCTCGGTCGCCGCCCCCGGCTCCTGGGCCGAGGGCCCGTCCGCCCGTGCCATCGACTGGCTGGGCAAGCTCGACGGATTCGCCCAGTCTATCGACCAGCGCGTGAAGATGGCCGGCTGGATGGAGACGTTCGCCCAGCGAGGCGGCCAGCTCGTCATCCACGGCGCGGCCGTCGGCGACCTCGACTACTTCTCCCGCACCTACGACCTGGTGCTCGTCGCGGCCGGAAAGGGCGAACTGGTCCAGATGTTCGGCCGCGATGCCGAGCGCTCGCCGTACACCGAGCCACAGCGCGCGCTGGCCGTGGCGTACGTCCACGGCCTCGGCCCGCGTCCCGAGCACCCCGGCACCGAAGCGGTCCGCTGCAATCTCGTCCCGGGCGTCGGCGAACTGTTCGTCATGCCCTGCCTGACCACGTCCGGCCGCGCCGACATCCTGTTCTGGGAGGGCATACCCGGCGGCCCGCTCGACGCCTTCACCGGCGTCAAGGACCCCGCGGAGCACCTCTCCCTGACCCTGGAACTCATGGAGCGGTACGTCCCCTGGGAGTACGCGCGGGCCACCAAGGTCGAACTGACCGACGCCGGCGGCACGCTGGCCGGGCGCTATGCCCCCACCGTCCGCAACCCGATCGGCCGCCTCCCCGGCGGCGGACTCGTGCTGGGGGTGGCGGACGTCGTCGTGGCCAACGACCCGATCACCGGGCAGGGCTCCAACTCTGCGTCCAAGTGCGCCGCCGCCTACCTCTCCTCGATCACCGAGCACGGCGACAAGCCGTTCGACGAGGAGTGGATGCGGGCCACCTTCGACCGCTACTGGAACACCGCCCAGCACGTCACCAAGTGGACCAACGCGATGCTCGCGCCGCCGCCGGAGCACATCCTGAACCTCATCGGTGCCGCCGGTGAGCTCCAGCCGGTCGCCGACCGCTTCGCCAACGGCTTCAACGACCCGGCCGACTTCGAGAACTTCTTCTACGACCCGGCCAGGACGCAGGCCTACCTGGCCGAGGTGTCCGGGGCGGGCGCCGCGTAACCCTCGTAGCCCTCGTCCGACCCGTCCGTGGCCCCCTCGGGGAGCTCCGGCGGCTCGTACCGCCGCAGGGGCTTCCCGTCCGGGTCCGGACGTACGGCGCCCAGCACGGGGTTGGCCGCGATCGGTGAGACCTTCACCTTCGCGCCCGGGCGGGGCGCCTGCACCACCATGCCGTCCCCGAGGTACAGCGCCACATGCGTGGCCTTCTCGAAGTACACGACCAGGTCGCCGGGGCGCAGCTCGTCCAGCGGGATCCGCTCCAGCTGCTTCCACTGCTCCTGGCTGGTCCGGGGGATGGGCACCCCGGCCTCCGCCCAGGCCCGGGAGGTCAGCCCCGAGCAGTCGTACGTCCTCGGGCCCTCCGCGCCCCACTCGTACGGCTTGCCGAGCTGCCGCACGGCGTAGCGCACGGCCCGGCGGCCCTCGGCCGACGGGGCACGGACGCCACTCTTGCTCCCCTCGCTGCCTTTGCTCCCCTTGCCCCCGCGATTCTTGTCGTTCCCGCCGGCGTCGTCGGCCTTGTCGGCCTTGTCGGCCTTGTCGTCGTCGCCGTTGCGTTCGCTGCTGAGTGCGCCGGACGCCATGAACTCCTTCTGCGCCTTCGCGACGCCCTTCTGCTCGAACTCGGCGAGCTCGGTGAGCTGGTCGCGGCTGAGGGAGGCGAGCAGTTTCTCGACGCCGTGCAGGCGGGCGCGGACCTCGTCCCGTTCCTTCTTGCGCCGCTCGGTGAGGGCGAGCTGCCGGTCGAGGGCCGTGCGGGCCTTGCGGGCCAGTTCGTCGGCCTTGCGTTCGTCGCCGGTCAGCCGGCCGATGGTGTCGGCCCGCTCCCGGGCGAGCCGGCCGATCACATGGCCCTGCTCGATCGCGTGCTGCGGGTCGCGGGCCAGGAGCAGACGTACGTACGGGGAGATGTCGGTGCTGCTCTGGTACTGCTGCCGGGCCAGCCGGCCGGCCGCGCCCCGGCTGTCGTGCAGGGAGAGCCGGGCGCGTGCGAGGGCGCGATCCAGACGGTCGGTCCCGGCGCGCTGCTTCTTCAGCTTCTCCTCGGTGGCGTTGTAGGCCTCGGTGGCCTCCTCGGCCTTCCGGTACAGCCCCTGAAGATCTGTCAGGAGACCGGCGATGTCGTGCTGTTCCGTGTCGTGCTGTTCCGCGTCCGGCTCGGGAGCGGCCGTGGCCGGGACGGGCGCCAGGACGGTTCCGGCCGCCGTCGCCGCGATGCAGACCAGACGGAGAAGCTTTCCTGACATGCCATCACCTCCGGTGCGGGGGCGGCGTGGTGCCGCCGGACATCGTGAGGATCAGGTGTGTGGGGGCGGTGCGCGCGGTGAGTGTGCGCGGTTCGGCGCAACGGGGTCACCCGTCGGCGTCGTCCGGCTTGCCGCCCGGCGTGGCGTCTGGCTTCGACCAGGGCCAGTTGAGCCGGCGGGGCGGGACGCCCTCCGGGGCGTACTCGTACTTCCAGCGGTTGGACAGGCCGACCCGGCCCGGGCCCCGGGAGACGCGGCGGTAGACGAGCACGGTGTCCGGTCCGCCGTCGGGGTCCGGGACGGGGATGCGGTACGTCTTGGGCGGGTGGCCGGTGATGCCGAGGAGGACGGGCAGGACCCTGCCGTCCATCGGGCCGCCCTCGAAGGGGGTCTCTTCGCTCTTCACCGGATCAGTGTCGGACATCCTCGTCGAGCGCCCGGACCAGGGCCTCGGTCTGCGGGTCGCGGCGGGCGGTGACGGTCAGCATGGCGACGAACTGCTCGACGAGCCAGTCGCGGAGCTCCTCGGCTTGGGGCTGCTTGTCCTCGTCGAGCCAGATGAGCGACGACGCCTCCACCGCGGTGATCCACATGCGGATGGTCATGCGCAGGCTGGAGCCGGGGCCGGTGACGCCCAGGTGACTGAGGATGTGCTCGGCGGCGACGCGGCGGACGCCGTCGACGATGGCGGTGGTGCGTGAGGTCTCGACGACGCTGCCGCCCTGGAGGAGGGCGCTGAAGCCGGTGCCGTGCTCGTCGACGAAGGTGAGGTAGCGGTCGAGGGCACGGGACAGGCGGGGGAGGAGGGGGCCTTCGCGGGGTTCGTCGAAGCAGTGCTGGAGCTCGTCGGCGGCGGAGCGCAGGGCGGCCTCGTAGAGCTGCTGCTTGCCGCCCGGGAAGTACCGGTACACCAGGGGCCGCGAGACCCCGGCCGCCTCCGCCACGTCGTCCAGGGACACCTCCTCGGGGGCGCGGTGGGCGAAGAGGTCCAGCGCGGAGGTCAGCAGCTGACTGCGGCGTTCCTCGACGCTGAGTCGCCGGTAGGCGGGGGTGGGGGCGGCTGGTGTCATGCCTCGCAGGGTAATCGGGTGCCGCGGTGCGCGCCCCTACGCCAGCAGCCCCGACGACTTCCACAGCCGCCGTCCGACCCCCCGCAGCACCCCGATGTCGTCCAGGAAGTCCGTCAGCCGCTTGGAGCCGTTCTGCATGACCTCCCGGCGGTGGCCGCTCGCGCGGACCTGGGCGAGGGCCTCCCGCTTGTCCAGGCCCACGTTCGTGTAGACGTCGGGATTCACGAACGCCACCGAGAAGACGCGGGCGAACTCGCCGGAGGTGATGCGTGTGAACTCCTGGGACCACTTGGGCGCGGTCACCATCTGGCGGCGGAGTTCCTCACGTGCGTAGCGGACGTGGCGGGCCTCCTCCACGACGTGGATGCGGGTGACGCCGCGGACCAGGGTCTGGACGCGCTCGTCGGGGAACGTCAGCCGCTGCATCCAGTCCAGGACCTCCTCGCCCAGCAGGGTCGCCGTGAAGGAACCCGGCGTGGTGGAGATGGTCTTGAACAGGCGGCCCAGCTGCTGGTGCGCGCGGCTGACCGGGTACCAGGGCGTGTCGCCCTGGGCGATCAGCCGGGCGAACATCCTGGAGTGCCGGCACTCGTCCTCGATCTCGGTGAGCGCGTAGCGGACGTGCGCGCTCGTGGCCGCCTTGTCGTAGATGTGCCGCACCAGCAGCTGCATGAGGATGATCTCGAACCAGATGCCGAGCGAGGCCAGGGCCGCCGCCTCGTGCTGGGAGAGCAGGATCCGCTGCTCCTCGCCCATCCGCTTCCACAGCGGGGTGTCGTAGAGCGACACCAGCTCCGGCGGCCAGAACCACTTGCCCTCCTCGAAGGGCGCGTCCCAGTCCAGTTCCTTGTCCGGGTCGAAGGAGTGCTTGGCGGAGGAGTCGAGCAGCCGCTGGGCCACCTGCTCCCGGTCCTTCAGCAGGCCGAGGGCGTCGCGCAGGCCGTCGAGCGCATCGGCTTCCGTCAGGGTCGTCATGGCTGCCCACCTCGTTGTGCACACGTCACTGATGCACTTATGAGACTGCTTGTCAGCAAGCCAGTCAATCCCCTGCGCGCCACTTGTTGACCCGGTGTCTACCTCGGGTGCGCCCGCGCACTCGTCAGAGCGCGCAGCCGAGTCCCTCCGGCACCTCGCCGATCAGCGGCTCGGCACCCTGGGGCGGGAACCGCGTCCGCAGGGTGAAGGCGTACGGCGTCGGGCCGTGGGTGCGGATGTGCAGCAGGCGGGATTCCGCCTCGGCCACGGTCGGGCGGTGACCGACCGGCACCCACCACAAGGTGACCATGGCCTCCTCCACCCGCTCGAACCACTCGCGGCGCCGGGCGAGCATCTCCCGGTGCCTGCCCTGGTACATGTACGCCGTCAGTGCGTCGGCGTCGCGCCACACCGACATGTTGAGGATCAGCCAGGAGTCGCCGAAGACGGGCACGTCCGTGGCGTTGCCGCTGTCGCTCTGCAGGCGCCACACGAAACCGTCGGCCGCGTCGGCGTCGGCGTTCACCGGGTCCAGGGCGTTGACGAAGTCCTTCAACTGCGGTGAGTCCAGCGGGGCCTTCAGGCGGGCGATGTTGACCTCGGCGAGTTCGTAAGGGGCAGTGGTCCCAGTCATGGACCGAACGTTAGGTCGGGCATTTTCCGGCCGGTAGCCCCGTCTCACCAACCGGGCAGCCGTCAGGGAGACTTGAGCACCGCCTCCATCACCGCCCGCGCGATCGGCGCCGCGTCACCGCCCCCGCTGATGTCCCCGCGTCTCGCCTCCGCGTCCTCCACGACGACCGCGACCGCCACCCGCGCCGCCATGTCGCGCTCGCCCTGCGCCCAGGAGACGAACCAGGCGTACGGCGTCCCGGAGTTGCCGAGGCCGTGCTGGGCGGTGCCGGTCTTGCCGCCGACCTTGGCGCCGCGGATGGCGGCTTTGCGTCCGCCGCCGTTCTCGACCACGTCCCGCATCATCGCCCGCAGCCGGACAGCGGTGGACGGGTACATCGCCTGGCGGATCGCCCGCGAGCCGGCCGTCGCGAGGGTGCTGCCGCCCGGCCGGGTCGTGCGCTCCACCAGGTAGGGGTCCCGCACCTGGCCGCCGTTGGCCACGGCCGCGGCGACCATCGCCATCTGCAGCGGTGTGGCGCGGGTGTTGTACTGGCCGATCGACGACAGCGCCAGCTGTGCCTTGTCCAGGGTGGTGTCGAACGTGGACCGGGCCACCGGGAAGGGGATCCTCAACTCCCCGTTGTTGAAGCCGAACGCGTGCGCCGTGGCCGTCATGTCGGTCACGCCCACCTCCACACCGAGCTTGGCGAACACCGTGTTGCAGGAGAGGGTGAAGGCCTCGCGCACGGAGGCGTCCTTGCAGCCCTTCGGCGCGTTGGTCAGGCGCGTCCGCGTCCCGGGCAGCCGGTAGGGGTCGGGGGAGCCGGTCGGCGCTTCGAGGTCCGTGACCACACCGGCGTCCAGCGCGGCCGCCGCGGTGACGACCTTGAAGGTCGAGCCCGGCGGGTACGTCTGCCGCACCGCCCGGTTGAGCATCGGGCGGTCCTTGTCCGCGTTGAGCCGCGTCCAGGCGCGGGCCGCCGCCGAGCCGTTGCCGGACAGCGGCTGGGGGTCGTAGGACGGTGCGGACACCAGGGCCAGGATCCGGCCGGTCGACGGCTCCAGCGCCGCCACCGCGCCCTTGCGGCCCGCGAGTCCCTTGTACGCGGCCTCCTGTGCTGCCGGGTGCAGTGTCGTGACGACGTCTCCACCGGCGTTGCGCGCCCGCGTGAAGTCGTTCCACAGCGGGAACGGCGCCAGCATCGGATCCGCGCCGGACAGCACGCCGTCCTCGGTGCTCTCCAGCAGCGTCGTCCCGTAGAGCTGCGAGGCGAAGCCGGTGACCGGGGCGTACATCGGGCCGTCGGTGTAGGTCCGTTCGTAGCGCAGGTGCTCGCGGGTGTCCCTGGAGCCGGTGACGGCCCGCCCGCCGACCAGGATGTCCCCGCGCGGCTGCTCGTAGCGCGTGATGTCGGGGCGCCGGTTGGCCGGGTTGCGGTCGTACGCCGGTGCCTGGACGACCTGCACGCGGGCGGCGTTCAGCAGCAGGGCCACCAGCAGCAGGGCGCAGAAGTATCCGGCGTGCCGGATGTGCCGGGTCACCGGGTGTCCTGCCCGTCGTAACTCCGCCGGGCCGAGTCGCTCACCCGGACCAGCAACGCCACGATCGCCCAGTTGGTGACCACCGACGAGCCGCCCTGCGCCAGGAACGGCATCGCCATGCCGGTCAGCGGGATCAGGCCGGTCACCCCGCCCGCGATCACGAACACCTGGAGTGCCACCAGCGAGGCGAGGCCGACCGCGAGCAGCCGCCCGAAGGGTTCGCGCTGCGCGAGACCCGCACGGAAGCCGCGCTCCACCAGCAGGCCGTAGAGGAGGAAGACCGCGCTGATGCCGGCCAGGCCGAGCTCCTCGCCCGCGGTGGCCAGGATGAAGTCCGACTTCACGGCGAAGCCGATGAGGTACGAGTGGCCGAGCCCGAGGCCCGCGCCGAGCAGGCCGCCCTCCGCGAAGGCGAACAGCGACTGGGCGAGCTGGTTCGCGCCCTCGCCCGCCTCGATGGAGGCGAAGGGGTGCAGCCAGGTCTCGATCCTGCCGTGCACGTGCGGCTCCAGCCGGCCGACGGCGACCGCACCCAGCGAGGCCAGCAGCAGGCCGACCGCGATCCAGCCGGTGCGGCCGGTGGCCACGTAGAGGAGCACCACGAACAGGCCGAAGAACAGCAGCGAGGTGCCGAGGTCGCGCTCCAGGATCAGCACGCCGACGCTCACCAGCCAGACGGCGACGATCGGGCCGAGGACGCGGCCGGTGGGGAGCTGGAGCTTCCAGACGCGGCGGCCGGTGTAGGCGAGGGCGTTGCGGTTCGCCGCCAGGTAGGCGGCGAAGAACACCGCGAGCAGCACCTTGGCGAACTCGCCCGGCTGGATGGAGAACCCGGCGATCCGGATCCAGAGGCGGGCCCCGTTCACCGCCGGGAACAGGATCGGCAGCGTGAGCAGCACCAGGGCCGCGACCACACAGACGTACGTGTAGCGCTGGAGCACCCGGTGGTCGCGCAACAGCAGGACGACCAGGATGAACAGGGCCACGCCCAGGGTCGACCACACCAGCTGGGCCGGTGCCGCCCGGTCCCCCGGGGTCTCCAGGTCGAGCCGGTAGATCAGCACCAGGCCGAGTCCGTTGAGGAGCACCCCGATGGGCAGGAGCAACGGGTCGGCGTACGGGGCCCGCAGACGTACCGCCAGGTGGGCCAGCAGCGCGAGCACGCCGAGCCCGGCGCCGTAGCCCGCGGCACCGGGCGGAAGCGTTCCGTGCCGGGCGAGGCCCACGGCGCAGTAGCCGTACACCGACAGCAGGACGGCCAGCACGATGAGGGCGAGTTCGATGCCCCGGCGCCGGGGGAGGCGGCGGACGGCGGGCGGGGGCGGGTCCGCCGTCGCCACGGTGATTCCGGCCTTACTCATGTCCGGAATCTACCCAAACAGTGCGTCTTGTGCGCCTTTGGGTGACCGGGTGTCAGCACCAGCGTGGCGCGGGGCCGATGTTGTCGATGTACCGGGCCGCGCCCCAGGCCCAGGTGCCGTCCGTCAGCAGGTACCAGAGCGGATTGCCCTGCACGGTCTCACCGCCCGTCTTGCAGAAGATGTTGACCTTGTCGCCCCGGTGGGCGTACCGGATGATCTGCGAACCGCGGTTCGGGGCGCTGCGCAGCGCCAGCGTGTCCGCCGTGACGACGCCCTCGTAGAGGCGCTGGTCGTGGTGGCCGTTGCCACCGCTGCCGTTGCCGTTGCCGTTACCCCCGCTGCCGTTGCCGTTGCCGTTACCCCCGCTGCCGTTGCCGCCGCTGCCGTTGCCGTGGCCGTTCCCGCCACTGCCGTTGCCGTTGCCGTTACCCCCGCTACCGTTGCCGCCGCTGCCGTTACCCCCGCTACCGTTGCCGCCGTTGCCGTTCCCGCCGCTGGGGTCGTGGTGGCTGTTGCCGTTGCCGCCGCCGTTGCCGCCGCTCGGGTCCCAGTCGTCGTTCGCGGCGGCGGGCGTGACGGCGGCCGCGGCGGCGAGGAGCCCGGCGGCGGTGGCTATGGAGAGACGGGTGCGCAGGGACATGGGGACTACCTCCATGTGGGGGCGAGGGTGCCGAAGCTGACTTATCGCCACATTAGGAGCGCCCAGGGGGTGCCGCCCCCCACGCTGGGCCATAGGAGCACGTGCCCCGGGCTCTCACTCCGCCGCCAGCCTCAGGGTGGCCACCGCCCCGCCCTCCGGGGCGTTCGCGAACTCCAGCCGTGCCCCCAGCACCTCGGCCTGCCCCCGCGCGATGGTCAGCCCCAGCCCGTGCCCCCGCGTGCCGCCCTCCGTGCGGAACCGCTGCGGCCCGTGCACGACCAGGTACTCGGGGAACCCGTCCCCGTGGTCGCGAACGGTCACCACCGGACCGTCCACGGTCAGCACCACAGGCCCCCGCCCGTGTTTGTGCGCGTTCGCCACGAGGTTGCCCAGCACCCGCTCCAGCCGCCGCCGGTCCGTCTCCACGGACACATCCCGTACGACCCTGACCTCCGTGCCGTTCCCCGCCGCCCGCACCGCCCGCTCGGCCAGCGGCCCCAGTCGCTCGGTGTCCAGCTCCACCCGCTCCCGTCCGGTGTCCAGCCGCGAGATCTCCAGCAGGTCCTCGGTGAGCGTGCGCAGCGCCGCCACCCGGTCGCGGACCAGCTCCGTAGGGCGGCCCGGCGGCAGCAGCTCGGCCGCCGCGTGCAGTCCGGTCAGCGGCGTGCGGAGTTCATGCGCGACATCCGCCGTGAACCGCTGCTCGGCGAGCAGCTTGCCCTGGAGCGAGGCTGCCATGGAGTCCAGCGCGGCGGCGACCGCGGCCACCTCGTCCTGCGGACCGGCCTTCGTGCGCGGGCCCGTGCGGGGGTCGTTCACGCGCGCGTCCAGATCGCCCGCGCTGATCCGCCGCGCGACCAGGGCCGTGGTGTGCAGCCGCCGCGTCACCCGTGTCACCGCGAACGCCCCGACCAGCAGCGTCGCCCCGATCGCCAGGCCCGACGACCACAAGATCGCCCGGTCCAGACCCTCGATCGTGCGGGCCTGCTGCGCGTAGTCGACCGCGACGGCCAGCGCGCGCCCGCCGTCGACGGGACCCGCCGCCCACATCGTGGGGCGTCCCTCCCGTTCGGCGACCATCGTGCCGCGGTCCCCGGCCACCGCCAGGTCCCGCAGTTCCCCGGGCAGTCCCGGCGGATCCACCCCGGCGCCCCGCCGCAGCGTGTCCCCGGCCTCGTACCGCTCCGTCGCCTGCGTCAGCCGCTGCAGCGCCTGGTCGCGTGCCTGGCCGACGGTCTGGTTCGTCACCTGCACGTGCACCAGGACGCCGAGCAGGGCCGCCAGCGCGCAGCACATCACCGTGATGAAGGCGGCGGCCTTCGCGGCGAGCGTCCCCGACCACGGGGGCAGCACGGGCCTCATCCGCCGCTCACGGAGGCGGAGCCCGACGGGGCGGCGGAGGGGGAGGCCGAGGCCGACGGCTGCCGGGAGTGCTTGCGCGGGCCGGTGCGCAGCATCTCGTCGTGGGTGAGGAGCATGGCCCGCTGGTCCCGGTCCCAGGTCCACTGCAGGCGGTACTCGTAACCCGCGACCTCCGACGGCGAGCGGATCACCAGGGAGCGTCCGGCCAGCTCGACACCGCTGAGCGCGTCCTCCCAGGCCATCACCTGCACCAGCCGGTGCTTCTCGACGGTGTAGACGCGGACCGCGGTCGTCTTGCCGGGCAGCAGCGGGAAGCCCAGCGTCAGGTCGTCGTGCCCGTCGCCGGTCAGGTCCCGGTAGTACGGCCTGAGCACCGGGCACCTTCCCTGCCCCGGGCCCTGCGCACACTCGGCCATCCTGCGCTTCGTGTCGCGGTAGGGCGCCTTGCCGCCGTCGTACTCACCGGGGTGCCGGGCGATCTCGGCCCGGACGATCCCGACCGGGTCCACCCGGCGGATGTCGTCGCCGGGGACCTTCACCCCCTTGACCACCTCGGTGTTCACCTCGCCGATCTCGAAGGCCGGGCTGGACGCCGGGGTCAGCTCCGGCCAGAGCCGGGCCGGTCCCTGCGCCGTCGGGGTCGACCCCGTGCCCTCCAGCCCCCCGGCGTCCCCGCAGCCCACGGCGGCGGCAAGCAGGAGGGCGACGACGGCGAGGCGACGGGCTGCCTGTCCGGGGCGGCTGAGGGGCACTGCACTCCTGGCGTTCGTGGGCGATCACACGGGCGGACGCGACCGTCGGCCGCGTACACCTTATTCGTAGGGAAGTCCCATTTGCGGGAGAGGGCAGCAGGACGTGTGCGCCCTCGGGCGGCAAGCCGTACGGGTGCCGGGCTGCGCGGTGAGCTCCTCCGGCAGCGGGCTACTCGGTGAGTTCCTCCAGCAGCCGGGCCGTGGCCAGCCCGGCCCGCAGGTAGTCGACGAACAGGTCGTTGTGCAGCGCCCAGGGCGAGCGCCGGTCCCGGATCAGCCGGATCGCCGCCTCGGCGGAGCTGCCCTGCCGCATCAGCGCGTGCGCGACGACCAGACCGGAGCGGTTGTACCCGTGGTAACAGCGGACGAGGACCCTGCGGCCCTCGCTCATCGCCTCGCACGCCGCCTCGGCCAGCCGGATCACCCCGGCCAGCTGCGTTCCGTCCAGGGGGCCGTCGGGGATGGGCCACACATGGTGCCGGACGCCGGGATCGGGCCCGTGCCCCGGCAGCCGCAGCAGCGTCTGCACGAGGTCGAACTCGTTCCGTACGACGGCGAACTCCAGGTGCCCCAAGGCCCCCGTGTACTCGTGACCGCCCATCCAGAGCCCGGGGACGACCTCGCTCCACGGACTCTCCGGAGCGGGCACGTCGGGTTTACTGCGGGTACGCAACGGCGCCTCCCCACGATCACCGCCCGAGGGTCCGCGGGCAGGCCCAACTCCTCTCCAAGGTAACCGGGTTCTTGCCCCCGCAGCACCCCGACTGTTCCCATGGACTGGGGTGATGGTGCATGAACGGACTGCGCGTCATACCGACCTGGCGGCACGGCCGGGAACGGCTGTACGTCTGCCTCCCGGACGGCAGGAACATCGCCTGGTACGACCGTGAGGCCGCCCGGGTGAATCTGCTCGGCCAGGACCGCGAGGACGACGTCCTGCGGGCCCTCGGCCCCTTCATCACCGGCCCCGTGACCGTGGGGCCGCCCCCGGTGCCGACCCCCGCCGAACTGGCCCGCCTCGCCCTCCACCCCGACGACGACCTGGCCCCCAACCGCCCCGGCGAGTCCCTCGTCGTCGCCCTCGACCGCGACCCCGGCCCCACCCACCGGCTGCGACCCGACCCGCGCCGCAGGGCCCTGGCCGCCGAACAGGCGGTCGGCGACGCCCTGGACCGCCTCGACGGCGCCGGCTGGCACGCCCTGCACTCCGTGCCACTCCCTGGCGGCGACCGCATCCACCACCTGCTGATCGGCCCCGGCGGCCTCTACGCCGTCCACACCCTCCACGCCCGCAAACAGCGCGTCCGTATCGCAGACCCCATGATCACCCTGGGCCGCCGCGAGCCGTACCCCCTCCTGCGCCGCGTCCGCTCCGACGCCGACCGCGCCTCCTACGCCCTGACGGCGGAGGTCCGCCCGGTGCTCGCCCTGGTGGACCCGGCGACGCTGTCGATCCCGACCGCCCCCCGGGAGGTCCATGTGCTGACGGCCGCGCAGGTGGAGGGCCTGTCCCAGCGGGGCGGGGTCCTGAAACCGGCCGACGTGGAGGCCCTGCACGCGATGGCCCGCGACCGGAACACGTGGGCGCGGGTGTGAGGGAGGCGACGGAACACGTGGGCGGGGGTGTGAGGGAGGCGACGGAACACGGGGGCGCGGGTGTGAGCGGCGCGACCGGGGTCGGCCGGGCGGGACACGGCACCTGACCACGGCAGACGCCCGTAGGGTTCGTCGGGATCCGTCGGGATCCGTCGGGAATCCGTCGGGTCCGTCGGAATCCGTCGGGAACCCGTCGGCCGTCCGGCTAGGGGAGCGTCCCCGCCGCCTCCGCGTCCAGCAGGGGAGCCAGCAGATCGCCGTAGTCCTGGACCCGCGGGGCGATGTCGACCGCATGGAAGTCCAGGCGGCCGGGTGCCCGGCACTCCTCGACCTCCTCCCAGGTCACCGGGGCCGAGACGGTCGGCTCGGGGCGGGCCCGGAGCGTGTAGGGCGTCGCCGTCGTCTTGCGGGCGGCGTTCTGGCTCCAGTCGACGAAGACCTTCCCCGGACGCAGGCTTCTGGTCATCCGGTGCAGCGCGAGGCGGGGCATGGCCTTCTCCGCCTCGACGGCGAGTGCCTTGGCGTACTCGGACACCCGCTCGGAGGACGCCCCTCGTACGGGGGCCAGCAGATGCAGCCCCTTCGAGCCGGAGGTCTTGGCGTAGGTCTCGATGCCGTCGGCCGCGAGCCGCTCCCGCAGCCACAGCGCGACCTCGCAGCACTGCACGATGCTCGCCGGCGCCCCTGGATCGAGGTCGAACACGATCCGGTCGGCCTCGTCCGGGGTGTCGACGCGCCACTGGTGGGTGTGGAACTCGGCCACGAGGTTCGCCGACCACATCAGGCTCGGCAGATCCTGCACCAGGACCATCCGCGAGGGCCCTTCGACCCGCGGCACCTCGGCGGTGGTGACCCACTCGGGCGTACCCGGCGGCACGTTCTTCGTGAAGAACACCTGCCCGTCCGGACCGTCCGGATACCGCAGGAAGGACACCGCCCGGTCACGCAGATGGGGCAGCAGGACCCCGGCGACGGTCGCGTAGTAGTGCAGCACCTCGCCCTTGGTGAAGCCGGTGGCGGGATACAGCACCTTCTCCAGATTGCTGAGAGCGAGCCGTCGCCCCTCCACCACTGTGATAGGCGCCATACGATAAGAATCCCACGCAAACCATGACGAACACTCCCGAGCGTGACCGGAAGGGTGCAGCACGTGAGATCCATATGGAACGGCGCCATCTCGTTCGGCCTGGTCAGCATTCCGATCAAGCTGGTGAACGCCACCGAGAGCCACTCGATCTCCTTCCGCCAGATCCACACCGAGGACGGCGGCCGCATCCGCTACCGCAAATTCTGCGAACTGGAGGACCGCGAGGTCACCCAGGGGGAGATCGGCAAGGGCTACGAGGACGCGGACGGCACGATCATCCCGATCACCGAGGAGGACCTGTCCAGCCTGCCCCTCCCGACGGCGAAGACGATCGAGATCGTCGCCTTCGTCCCGGCGGACCGGATCGACCCGCTCCAGATGGACGCCGCGTACTACCTCCAGGCGAGTGGCGCCCCGGCGGCGAAGCCGTACACGCTGCTGCGCGAGGCGCTGAAGCGCAGCAACAAGGTGGCGATCGCGAAGTTCGCCCTGCGCGGGCGCGAGCGCCTGGGCATGCTCAGGGTCGTCGGCGAGGCCATCGCCATGCACGGTCTGCTCTGGCCGGACGAGGTCCGCGCCCCCGAGGGCCTGGCCCCCGACACCGACGTCACTGTCCGCGATCAGGAACTGGACCTGGCCGACGCGCTGATGGACACCCTGGGCGAGGTCGACCTGGAGGACCTGCACGACGAGTACCGCGAGGCCGTGGAGGAGGTCATCGCCGCGAAGGCCGCCGGTGAGGCCCCGCCCCAGGCCCCGGAACCGGCCACGGGCGGCAAGGTCCTGGACCTGATGGCGGCCCTGGAGAACAGCGTCCGCGCGGCCCGCGAGTCCCGGGGCGAGGACGCCGAGCACGCCGAGGTCAAGTCACTCCCGCAGCGCAAGACGGCCCGCGCGGCCCCCAAGCAGACCGGCGGCAAGAAGTCGACGTCCACCGCGAAGAAGACGGCGGCCAAGAAGACCACGGCGGCGAAGAAGTCGACGGCCAAGTCGGGCCAGGGGACGAGCAAGAAGACGGCGTCGAAGAGCACCGCCAAGAAGACGACGGCGAAGAAGTCGACCCCCCGCAAACGCTCGGCCTGACGGTTCCCGCGCGGGCACCCCCATCGGGGGAAACCAGCGGGTGCCCCTTCAGGGAGACCGGAGAGCGCCATGCCGCAGCCCAAGAACCACCACGACCCCGAGGACCCCGACGACCACGACAAGCACCACAACCACCACCCTCACCTCACCGGCGACGCGATCGACATCCACTTCATCGGCAACGCGACGGTGCTGCTGTCGTACGGCCCGCTCACCCTCCTCACCGACCCGAACTTCCTGCACCGAGGGCAGTACGCCTACCTCGGCCACGGCCTGCTGACCCGCCGCCTGACCGAACCCGCCCTCGACGTGCACGACTTGCCCCGCCTCGATGCGGTCGTGCTGTCCCACCTGCACGGCGACCACTGGGACCGCCGCGCCCGCCGGCACCTGGACCACACGGTGCCGATCCTGACCACACCGCACGCGGCCCGCCGTCTCAGAACCGTGCACGGGTTCCACCGCACGGCGGGGCTGCGCACCTGGAAGGCACTCACCCTCCAGCGCGGCGGCGTCGAGGTCACGGTCACCGCCCTGCCGGGCCGACACGCCGGCCATGCCGTGCTGCGCAGGCTGCTGCCGCCGGTGATGGGAAGCATGCTGGAGTTCGGCCCCGCCGGTGGACCGCCCTGTATGCGGCTCTACATCTCGGGCGACACACTCGTCTACGACGGCCTCGACGAGATCACCGAACACTTCCCGGCCGCCGATCTCGCCGTCCTCCACCTGGGCGGCACGCGCCTCCCCGGGGGCGTCGTCGTCACGATGGACGGCACCCAGGGGGCCGAACTCGCCCGTCGCCTCGACCCCCGGCTCGTGCTGCCCGTCCACTACGGGGACTACACGGTGATGCGCTCGCCGCTGTCCGCGTTCCTGGCCGAGGCCGACGCCGTCGGCCTCGGCGACCGGATCGTCCGCTGCGGCCACGGTGAGCACGTGCGTGTGCCGTGCGGCCCCGGGGCGGTCCCGGAGGTCTACTGAGCCGGGCCCTCGGCCCTCAGGCCACCCGCCTGCTGCCCTCCTGCTGCTCGGACTCGTCGTCCTCCTCGTCGGGCAGATGGACGTCGTCGACGGCGATGTTGACCTCCACGACCTCCAGACCCGTCATCCGCTCCACCGCGTTGATGACGTTGGTCCGGATGTCCGCGGCGGTGTCGGCGATGGCCGCGCCGTACTCGACGACCACATCGAGATCCACGGCGGCCTGGCGCTCGCCGACCTCGACCTTCACCCCTTGGGTGACCCCACTGCCGCCGCCCGGCACCCGCTGACGCACAGCCCCGAAGGCCCTGGTCATTCCTCCGCCGAGGTTGTGCACCTCGGGAATCTCCCGGGCCGCCATGCCCGCGATCTTCGCGACGACCGTGTCCGCGATGGTGGTGTTCCCGCGAGTGCCGGGAGCGCCCTTCCCGCCCTGCGATGTCGCCCCGTCCTGCCTGCCCGCTGTGTTACTGCGCTGAGTGGTCTCCGTCATGACCGTCACCTCGATGATCGGTGAGGGGAATGAGCAGCGTCGTTCCTCTCTACGGTAGAACAACGGTGCGTATGAGGCGAAAGTGGTGTTCTGCTCCCCCGTGTGCTTCACCCTTCCCGGGTGAGGCCACCCGCGTCCCACCCGTGCACGCTGAAAGCGGCACGACGTTGGCGCAGGGGCGGCACGGGGCTTTGACAGAACTCGAACCGCCGTTCCCCATCGCGATGAGTTTGTGGCTCCCGGCCGGTCCAAGCTCGTGACACCCTGGGAAAGGACACCGCCATGTCGGAGCTTCTCGTCGACTTCATCACCTCCCTCGACGGCTACGCATCGGGAGAGGGATGGCCCGGGTTCTGGGGCCTCGAGGGCCCGGAGTACCTCGCATGGCTCGGCGAACAGCCCGAGGCCACCTACCTGATGGGAGCGAACACCTACCGCCTGATGTCGGGCTTCGCCGCAGGCGAGGTCCCGAGTGGCCAAGACGAGTTCAGGCCCGAAGAAGAGGCGTCCGTCGACGAACTCACACAAGCGTCCAAGGTGGTGTTCTCCTCCTCACTCGAGGAGCCGCTGACGTGGGCCAACTCCACGCTCGTCCGCGACGACGCCGTCGAGGCGGTCCGCGCCATGAAGTCGAGTGGCTCGGGGCTCCTGAGCACGATCGGCAGCCTCAGCCTGTGCCGGTCCCTGCTACGAGCCGGACTCGTCGACCGCTTCCGGGTCGTGATGTTCCCGGTGATCACCGGGGCCACGGGCGAAGAACGCATCTACGACGGCTATCCGGACGTCGCCCTCGAGATGACCGAACACCGCACCTTCGACGGCCGCATCCAACTGGTCGAGTACAAGCCCCGCGTGCTGGAGCACCCGCCGCTCGCCGTCCCTGCGTGACGTCGCCCCGTCCGCCGGTCTGGACAGCGGCCAGGCCGGCCCCGGCGGGCGTGAAGCTACACCTCATAGGGGGCGACTACGCACAGGCCCTCCGCAAGGCGGCTGTTCGCCACAGAAGGCCGCATCGTGTGATGGCCGAAGCACAGCGCTGGCTGCGGAGAAGACGTGCTTTCCGTCACATTGATTGAGGACATGCAGGTGTGGAGTGCCTGTCCCTCAGTGGTCGGGGCTGCCAGGGTGAGGCGTGTACGCGCGAGGGTGCGCGCGGTGGCGATGGATGGCTGTGCTTGCCGCGCTGAGGCCCAGGCAGAAGATCAGCGCGAGGGCCAGGCCGGAGCAGAAGATGGCCAGCGCGTTCATGGTGGCGATGTCCTGACCGAGTACGGACACGGTGTACTCGGGCCCGCCAGAAAGGTTGTCGGCGATCACCAGACCGGTGAAAGCCCCTGTGGCCGCCAGGAGGAGCAATCCGAGGACGATCATCTGGGTCATCTCCTCGAAGGAGTTGTTCCACTGGTACTCGCTGGAGGCTGACCGCGTACCCCACAGTCCTGCCCGGGACACAAAGACGATGCGCGGGAATGCGGGGCGCCGAGCATCGGCATTCTGCGGGCCTGCCTTCCGGACCTGCCGGCCTGTCGAAAACGGGGGCGGCGACAGTGATGGCGCTGACCAGCGCCGTGGCACGGACGGCGTCGGCGGTGAACCGCGCGGCACGAGCCCGAACTTGGGGCATACAGCGCCGACTGCCCCTCTCGGTGCCGAGTAGTCGTGCGACGCACGCCCGTGTTCCGCAGAGCCCGCCACCCGACGGGGTGCGCCGTAGGGAAGGGTGCGGTCGCGGTTGCGGAGGTGCAGGTACCGGCCAGGCGCGGAACCCGGCCTGGTGCCGCGGTGGTCGGCACCGCAGCAGAAGGGGCATCGGATGCGCACCGGGCGTTTCTCCTCGGGGAGCCGGTTGGGTATGGATGCCGAGAGGATGCGCCGATGTGAGGGAGGCGGGCACGGTAAGGGGACCGCGAGCCGACGGCCTGGCGCTCCGGCATCGGCGAGTGCAGAAGCGCGGCAGGCAGGGTGCACGGCGATCGGAGGCCGGCAACAGTCGGCGTGCACCAGGAACAGACCTCCGCGACGCCGGGTGTGTCACCCGTCGGTAAGCGAACGGCGGCGCCCGGCCGTGCGGTCAGGGGGCCGGGTTGTGCGCCCAGCGCCCGGCCAGCGCCTGTTCGACGCGCTGGGTCAGCTCGGTCAGCCCGACGCGCTCGGCTGGGTGGAGATTCTGGGCCTCGATGGTGGAGCGCAGCCGGGTGAGTGCGGCGACCACGGGCGGATGCCGGTCGGGTGCGCTGCTCCAGGCGAGTTCGCTCAGCAGCATCGCGATGCGGGCGAGGACGGCGGGCTCGGCGGCACCGTAGCGCAGCGGCTGGGCCACCGCCAGATCCAGCAGCTCCTCCAGGTTGGGGCGTCGCAGCACCACTCTGACCTGCTGGTCGTCGTCGAACAGCAGGTGTGGGCCGAGGTCGCGCTGCGCCAGCTCGCACAGCAGCGCGGAGGAGTGGGACAGGGTGTGGACAGCGGTCGTCGGGTCGTTGATCCCTGGGGAGAGTGCTTTAGCGGCGATGTCGGTGAGCTGCCTCAGTCCGAAGGCGATGTCTTGCAGGTCGGTGCGTTCGGCACCGGTGCTCACTGCTTCGGCGGCTGCTTCGATCAGACGTGCCCGTGTCTCGGGGGCGAACGGCTCGCCGGCGCGCGGCCAGGCGGCTCCCATGGGCGTGCCGGTGATGAGAGAGCTTCCGGGGCTGCGGTCGATGAGCAGGACGGCGTCGGCTTCCATGGCTGCCTTCAGAAGGCCTTCCTCGTCCACGGAGGTCAAGAAGCCGGAAGCGCCGACGGTCAGGGGCAGCGCGTTCGCGGGTGGTTCCGGTGGTGCGCCACGGTGGTTTCTGGCAGTCGGGTCCCCGCGTGGCGTGTCCTTCATGTCCGGGAGGAGCCGTTGGATGGTGCGGTCGGCGGCGGAGTGGACCCTGCTCATCATCGTCTCGACGCGGATCTCGCGCGCCAGGTGCGACAGGAAGAGCACGAGGGCGAGCATGCTGGCCAGCGTGAGCAGGAAGGCCACCGTGACCGACAGTTGCGGGACGAAGCCGGTCTGCTCGTCCTCGTCGGTGCGTACGGTGCGCAGCACGGTCAGGGCGTAGGTGAACGTGGTGAGGAAGAGGGCCAGAGTCGTCTGGACGTACCGGTCGGCGGTGAAGGTCCGCAGCAGGCGCGGCGAGAACTGGCTGCTGGCCAGTTGCAGCGTCAGCACCGTGAGCGAGAAGGTCAGTGCCGTGACCGTGACCATGGAGCCGGCGATCGCTCCCAGCACCGAGCGCGCGGCGTCCGAGTTGCCACTGAACAGATAGTCCTTCAGCCAGGAGGGCAGGTCGGGCTGGATCCGTCTGTCCACCCGCGGCATTCCCACGCCTGCGACGACGGCGAGCGTGACTCCCAGCGTCGGCAGGGGCCACAGCTGCGCCCGGAGCGTGTCACGCATGAGCACAGGGGAGGTGAGTCGGCAGCCCGGCCGGGACCGAGGGAGCCGCCGAGGCAGGAGGAGTGGGCAAGTGCGTGGGCATCGGCACAAGCCCACGTTACATACCATGACAAGTCGGACGAACGTTGAAACGCCACTCCTGGTCGCCTGGACTCTGATCGCCGACGCCCTGTACGGCCTGGGAATCATCGTCAGAGGGCCCAGGCCGGAGCGGGCGCACACCCGCCTGGCTGGGACCGAGCGGTTGCGCAGGGTCTGGCGAACATACGCACCCCCTGGATGAATGACATCGCCGAGGGTTTGCGGATTCTCGGGGGAACCCCGGGGATCGCGGCACGCGTCGCCGCAGTCGGCCCGCTCGCAGCGGCCGTGCCTCGTGGCTGGCGGCCGCTGGTTCGTAGCTGGCGGCCGCTGGTTCGGCATGCTTTCCGAAGAGTACGAGCCCCAGTCGAAGCGTCTCATGGGCAACTTCCCGCAGGCTCTGTCCCACATTCCGCTGGTCAGCACGGCGTTCAGTCTCGCGAGCCGGCGCGGCCCGGCCCACCGCCGCCCGGCCGCCGGCAAGCATGAACGACCGGCAGGGAGCAGGGAGCGCTGACAGGTTCTCCGTCCCGCTGCTTGGTCATCGGTCCTTGACCGCGTTGAGCGCCAGAGCGGTCGTCTGCTCAGGGGTGCCCTCGATGGGCACAACCGCGCCGGACTCGTCGGCGGCCAACGGCTCCAGAGCGTCGATCTGGGACTGCAGGAGATGCAGCGGCATGAAGTGACCTTGCCGCGCCGCTAGCCGGCTGGCAATCAGCTCCGCAGAGCCGTCGAGGTGGAGGAAGAAGACGTCGGGTGCCACAGCGGTCAGCCGATCACGGTAGCGGCGCTTCAGAGCCGAACAGGTGACCACGCCACCCCGTCCGGCGTGCTCGGCGAGCCATGTGGCGATCATCTCGAGCCACGGGCGGCGGTCCTCGTCGTCCAACGGAATACCAGCCCGCATCTTGGCCACGTTCTGAGGCGGGTGAAAGTCGTCGGCCTCGGCGTAGGGCAGCCCGAGACGCTGGGCGACCTTGTGACCGACGGTTGTCTTTCCCGACCCCGAGACACCCATGACGACGATCAATGGAGCGACGTTGCGCGACATCGGCTCAGCCTAGTACAGCCGTGACGGTGCACTTCCGGTCCGTCATCGAAAAGGAGTCCTGACTCAGGCCCGCCGCACTCGCGCCAGCAACAGCGAGACGGTGGCCAGCAAGATCAGCACGCTGCCGGTGGCTATGTCGTTGATCCGCGCCGCATCTGCTTTCGACGTGTCGCCGTAGCTCACCACGAACGGTGCGGCGACAAGCCACGCACCTGCTGCCGCGACGACAATTTCGGAAACGGGCCCGCGCTGGCGCACCATGCGAGCGACAGCGACGAGGAACACCACCACACCGACGATCATCTCGTTCAGGTGCGCGTCCACCGCAGGCTCATTGAATGGGTACCCAATGATCCAAGCCCCGATGAAAAGCCAGATGCCCGCCGCCAGCATCATCGCGCTGATGAGCGAGTTCCTCACCTCCCGGGTCAGTTCACGCCTGCGCGGCGGCGGGGCCGCGCGCTGAGCAGTGGAACGACTGCGCGTCATGGGTGCCTCCTGGCTGGGTCTGGCCGTGGGCGACGGCGAGCGGTGCCGATGTGCACGACGGGCTATGGGCGGGGACGGGCCCTGGTCGCACGTGGGATCTACGGGGGCACGTTGCACGTCATGGAGCCTGCTTCTTCCACACGCATGGTCAAATTCGAGGAAGTCACCGTCCGTACAAGCCGGCGAAGACGACGGGGCAGGGAGCGGGTAGCCGGACTCGCGTGCCGGATCAGCCGATCAGCGTCCGGGGCCCTGTTGTGCAGCCATATTTACGTCGTTGCGTCGTCCTTGCTCCTCCACTGCTGACCCTGAGGGTCGGCGAGGCGGGCAGGATCGAAGTTCCGTTCGGAGTACCAGCCAGCCGTCCGTGGGGGAGCCGCCGTGGCTGCGGGCCGAGTGACGGTGCAGCAGAACGACGAACGGGCATGATCGTCTCCTCGGTGTACGTGCTCGGCGGACAGGGGTGGTGCACGCCGCCGAACACGGTCTCCGTGCGGTGACGGGTTGCCATAGTCACAGACGACAAACGCCACCGATGGTGTCGCGCCGCCTTGCCGCCGGCGATGAGGCGGCATGTGCGGGGCCGCCCTGGCCACGATCGCGCATCTTCCCGGCGATGGGCGCCGGGTGTCGATTCAGTCGCGGTTCGCGGGTGAAGCTATAGAAGGGGTGCATTCGGTCATGTGCAGGACTTCTGCGCTCGGACCCGAGAAGGACCCTGCGCATGCCCACGCAGCGCCTCAGGGCGGATCACGAATGAGCAGCCGGAACCCTGTCGGCACGGCAGTTTGCAGTCGACTGGCTATGTCTGCAGGTCGATGACTACCTTGATGTCGTCTGGCTGCTGTTGGAATGCCTCCTTGGCGCGTTCGAGCGGTACCCGCCTGGTGATCAGACGTTCCAGCCAGGTCATGTCGGCCTTCGCCAGCGCGTCGGCGGCTTGCCGGTAGTGACGCAGGTTCGCGTTGACGGATCCCACCACGGCGTCGTTCTGCAGCACGATGTCCCTGTTGAAGGTGCCGGCGTCCACGGTGACGCGGCGACCGGCGGGCGAGACGCCCGTCAGGCACACCACCCCGTACGCGGCGGTGCCAGTGATCGAAGCGAAGACCAGGCCGCTCGCTCCGGTGGCTTCGATGATGACGTCCGGGCACACCTTTTCGATCACTTGCTCGGCGTCTTCGACGTGGTACGTGGCATCGAGATCCTGGACCAGCTGGGGCTTGGGGCCACCGCTGACGCGGTCCAGTACATGCACCTGCAGCCCGCGCTGGGTCGCGAGCAGGGCGGCCAGCAGGCCGATCGGGCCCGCACCGGTGACCAGGACGCGCCGCGGTGCGAACCAAGAGCGCGCACCGACACGCTCGACCTGCTCCCACGCTTTGGCGACCACAGAGGTGGGTTCCATGAGTACGCCGACACGCTCAAGGTGCGGTTGCAGCCTCACCGCATAGCCAGGCTCTACGCACCAGGCTTGGGCGCCGTAGCCGTCGAGTTCCTTGATGCCGCGCTCGGTGTAGCGGCCGTTGCGGCACATGTCGAACTCTCCGTGACGGCAGGCACCGCAGGGCACGGGGTCCGGCCGGCGGACTACCCCGGCCACCAGGTCGCCGGCCGAGAACCCGCTGTCCGGCGGCGCTTGCTCCACACGGCCCAGTGACTCGTGCCCGAGGATGTGCCAGTCGCGGCCGGGTGGCGCCCATCCGTACTGGCCGTTCGCGATCTCCCGGTCCGTCCCGCAGACCCCCATCGCCAAGCCGCGCACCAGCATCTCGCCGCCCACCGGGGACGGGGTGGGTAGCTGCCGTACTTGGAGGGAGTGCCTCTGGCCAGGCTGTACGGTCAATGCCCGCATGGGTTGTCCCGCCTTTCTCCTCGTTCGTTCGTCGGTTCTGTCGCTCACAACCGCGGTTCCGGCTCAGTGAGCGGATACCGGCCGAGACGTGCCGTGATCAGTTTGCGGACGGTGATCATGGCCCCTCCCGGTTGGACAGATCCATGCCTCCTTCTGAGCCGAGTCTCCGGCCGAGCCTGTCCTCAACAGCAATGGGACGACGGGGCACAAAACGTGGGACGGGCAGTTGCGTATACGCCGGGCCTTGCGCCCAAGCGGCTCGGTATTGGACGCCCCCCGTTGAGCGGATCACGTGGCGCTGGATGGATGCGGCACAGAGGGGCACTTGAGGCGGAGAACAGTGCAGCACCCGAAATCGAACAGGGGAGCGCTCGGAATGGCCGCAGACAAGATTCCAACTCTCAGGAAGATCAGCGAGTCCGATCAGGCGGTGGCGTCCCTTGACCAGGACGTCCGAGGCCGGAAGGTGGCCCACAGGGCCGGCGACGAGCTGGGCAAGGTAGGTGATCTGCTCATCGACGAGGAAGAGAGCAAGGTCCGCTTCCTGCTCGTGGAACACGGGGGCTTCCTCGGCATAGGGGAGAAGAAGACGTTCATTCCGGTCGACGCCGTCACGGAGATCACCGATGACTGTGTATACGTTGACCCCTCGCGAGAGCAGGTAGAGGGCGCTCCCGAGTACGATCCCGCCCTCGTTGAGGAGCCCGACTACTACAGCCTCGTGTACAACCACTATCGCTACCCGCCGTTCTGGGGACCCGGTTACATGTACCCCGGCTACCCGCCGCCCCGGGCTCGATGAGAAAGAGCGAGCAGGGCGCCTCGGCGACAACGTCGGCCCGCGCGGGGCAGCGGGGCGGGTGGTGCGTTCGGGTGACGGGCGGGCCCAGATCGCGTTGCCGTCGTTCGGCGGTAGGAGATATGTGAGGACCGCCGTAGCGGTCAGTTGCGGAGACCTGCCCCGGTTTGGCACCTGCAGGGTTCCGCGCCCGTGGCCGAGGCACGGGCGGGCTCTCCGCCGCCTGTCCATTGAGACCGGACGCATGAAGGTGACCAAGGGTGACCCAGTTTTCACACGGTGGGGCGGCTGACACGGGCCGTGCCGGCGCACGCGACTGGCACGGTCGGATCCACCATTGACGCCCAACGACGACCTGCTCCAACGGGTCCCACTGAGCTCTTTCAGCGCTGCCGCTCCAGGGTGAGGACGGCCGCGGAGAGTGACGACATTCGATTCGGACTGCACGGGGATCTGCGGAAGATCCGCCACGACTTCAGTTGTGCGACGCCCCGCTCGACCGGTGCCCGTGCTGTGGACAGCGCTCGGTTGACGGTTTGCTGGGTCGTCGCCTCGTGCGCCTGTTCGCCGCATGTACAAGCAGTGGAAGTGGACCGACTCGGGGGAAACCCATGACGACCGTGGGCTGAAGAACCGGCCGACCGAGGACCTCAGGCGGGTGCCCATCCCGCCCCACCTCGTCGCCGTGCTCCGCGAGCACCTGGCCACCTTCGGCACGGCGGACGACGGACGGCTCTTCTTCAGTGAGAAGGGCTCGGTCGTCCCGTCCTCGACCTACTACCGCGTGTGGCAGGAAGCTCGGCTCCTCGCGCTTCCGCCGGCCGTCGCGGCCCTCGCCGCTCGCGAGTCGGCCGTACGACCTCCGGCACTCGGCGCTGTCGACGTGGCTCAACGCCGGTGTCGACCCCACCGAGGTGGCCGAGCGCGCCGGCAACAGTGTGGAGGTTTTGCTGACCCGCTACGCCAAGTGCCTCGACGGACGGCAAGACGTCGCCAACCGGCGTATCGAGGATTCTGTTGCGCGAGTACGAGTGATCGCAGACGACGGTAGCCCCGATGCCTGCCCCCGGACTTGTTCCGGGGGGGGCATCGGCATGCCTTGGCCGAGAGGGGCGTTCCTGTCCTCAGGAATTCCGCGCCGGTGGCTCCGGGGTGTATGTCGGGCCGGGCCATGAAGTAAGGCCGGCTTCCATCACTCGTTCAGAGGCGCCTCTCATGCGCATTACGCGCATGATGCCCAGAGTTGAGCACGACCAGTTGCGTCTACTTGCAGGGGGAAAGGATCATGCCGACGTTTGTTGCGCTGCTGAACTGGACCGACCAGGGAGTCCGCGGCTACAAGGACACCCCGCAACGCGCCGAGGCCTTCACGGCAGCGGCTCAGAAGCTCGGGGTGAAGGTCCTGAACCTCTTCTGGACCGTCGGCCCGTACGACATCGTGGCTGTCGTGGAGGCGCCCGACGACGAGACTGCCACCGCAGTGCTCCTACAGGTCGGCGCGTTGGGCAACGTCCGTAGCACGACCCTGCGAGCCTTCGGCCGGGAGGAGATGGACCGCATCGTCGCCAAAGCCACCGGCTGAGGGACTTCTCCGTCGAGGTTTCTGTTGGTACGAGTGACACGCTCAAGGGGGGTACCGGGCATGACCTGCGCTTACGTCCCAAGATCCCGTCCACGCCTCGTCCGCAGGCCCCGGCATACGCCCGCTCCGAGCGGCATACGCCTGCACATACGCGAAGACCCCGTCTCAGCGAAAGCGCTGATGGCGGGGTCTTTGGGCACCTCATGCAAGGTGCCCCCGGCAGGATTCGAACCTGCGCACACGGCTCCGGAGGCCGCTTGACTCCCGGACAAAGCCGCTGACCCAGGACCGGCAGACGTTCGGTTGGTTGGGCCCCGTCCACAGGTAGTCCACAGGATCTGCCTGAGCCGGCGAATGGACCTGCAGGTGTGCCCCTTCTTGTAGGCCACCTGGCAAACTTCGATCCGCAATTCGCAAGCTTGGGCAGCGTTGGGGGTCAATCAGTGATGTTGTTGCGGTGCCCGGTGAAGTTTGGTTCCCGCTGAGGCGTGTAGTCAGCGACAGTGTTCCCGTACTGCATTGGCAGCGCCTCCCTTTTCTCGGCCGTACCGGCGGTACCTTTCCAAGCGGCAGCCTGTCCCTGGCCTACTCGAAACGGGCGTCCTTGTTTTGTGCCGCATCGGCACATCCCTGGATCCAGTCCTCCTTCACCAACTTGTAGTCCGGGGACGCGAGCTGAAGCCGTCGCAAGAAGGAATCACAGTCCATCTCCACTAGCTCGCGACTCCGATCGTCTGTAGGCACGATCGCTCCACCGAAAGTGTTGTAGCCCTTGGTGTAGCTGTACTCGTCCACATCAGAACTACCCGAGTGACGGACCACGATCAAGGCGACGACCAGAACAACGACACCTATTACTACGCCCATGACGATCTGGCGGACGAGATACGTCACTTCATCCTCCTCGGTGGACCGGTGAGTGATCCTCACCAACCGGGTACTTGCGGGAGATTTGATGCAACGGCGACTGACCGGGTGTGAGCGGCTCGGCCGCCATGACCTCCCCAGCGGACTAAGCACGCGAAGGATACGGGCTGTCGCCGACCACCGTTTAGGAGTTCGATCCGAGCCTGCTTCGGCTGCTGCCTGTGATTGATGTGAGAGCAGGACAGGGCGCTGATGTGCGCCCCCGTTCGGCGCCGTTGATGTCAAAAGTTCCAGATCTGTAGCCCCATGCGGATCGGACAACGGAGGTTACGCAAGCTGCTGTTCGTCCCTTCGGAGTCGTCATTGGCAATGGTCGATGGTTGAGGTTGCTGTACTTCTCTGCTGTACAGCTTGCGCCGCTCGGCGGGCGTGAGCGAGGTTGTTGCGGCTGGTCAGGGTGTAGGGGTGGGTGTCGCCCAGGACCTGCTCGCACTGGGCGAGGGTGGTCTCGTACAGGGGGATGGCCCGCGCCACGTCCCCCGCCGCCTCGTAGGCACCGGCAAGGTTGTTGCGGCTGGTCAGGGTGTCGGGGTGGGTGTCGCCCAGGACCTGCTCGCACTGGGCGAGGGTGGTCTCGTACAGGGACCTGGCGCGCTCCAGGTCCCCGGCCGCCCGGTAGGCGTAGGCGAGGTTGTTGCGGCTGGTCAGGGTCTGGGGGTGGGTGTCGCCCAGGACCTGCTCGCGCTGGGCGAGGGTGGTCTCGTACAGGGGGATGGCCCGCGCCACGTCCCCCGCCGCCTCGTAGGCACCGGCAAGGTTGTTGCGGCTGGACAGGGTGTCGGGGTGGGTGTCGCCCAGAACCTGCTCGCGCTGGGCGAGGGTGCTCTCGTACAGGGGGATGGCCCGCGCCAGCTCCCCCGCCGCCTCGTAGGCACCGGCAAGGTTGTTGCGGCTGGACAGGGTGTCGGGGTGGGTGTCGCCCAGGACCTGCTCGCACTGGGCGAGAACGGTCATGTACAGGAAGATGGCCTGCGCCAGGTTCCCCGCCGCATGGTAGGCGCCAGCAAGGTTGTTGCGGCTGGACAGGGTGTCGGGGTGGGTGTCGCCGAGAGTCTGCTCGCACTGGGCAAGGGTGCTCTCGTGCAGGGGGATGGCGCGCGCCAGGTTCCCCGCCGCATGGTAGGCGGCGGCGAGGTTGTTGCGGATGGACAGGGCGTGGGGGTGGGTGTCGCCCAGCACCTGCTCGCACTGGGCGAGGGTGGTCTCGTACAGGGAGATGGCCCGCGCCACGTCCCCCGCCGCCTCATAGGCGCCAGCGAGGTTGTTGCGGCTGGACAGGGCGTGGGGGTGGCTGTCGCCCAGGACCTGCTCATACTGGGCGAGGGCGGCTGTGCGCAGGGGGATGGTGTGGGCGTCGCGCCCTTGGCGGTGCAGGTACTGGGCGGCGGCGTAGTAGGCATCGGCGGTGTCGGTCGATGCCGGGCTATGGGGTGGTGTGGAGTCGGCGACGGCGACGACATGGGGCAGGAGCCGTTCCCACTGAGGGGTGCCCGTGTCCTCGTCGGGTGTGGCGTGTTGGATGAGGCGTTCGGCGTCCCGTCGGCCGGGCCGGTAGTTGTCGGAATCGGTGGGCTGGTGGCGCAGCACAATCTGTACGAGGCGGTGGACGCTGATGCTCTGGCGGTCGGCGCTGTAGGCGATCATGTTGTAGGCGTACAGCGCGCCCAGGGCCTCGCCGAGGGTGATCAAGTCCGGGCAGAGCGGGGCGAGCAGGGTACGGGGGATGTCCTCGGGGGCCAGCCAGGCCATCGCGTTCAGCAGGGTAACGGCCCGTGGATTGCGGCGTTCTATGGCGGTCAGGGTGTGGTGCCAGATGCGGGCCACGGTCCGTTCGGGATCGATGCCGCCCACGGCCGCGTCCATGACCTGTCCCAGCATGACGCGGTAGTCGGCCAGTGAGGTGCCAGTCTCGAAGAGATAGGCGCCGGCCTGTTCCAGTGCCAGGGGCAGATAGCCGAGGTCGGCGGCCAGGGCCGCGGCGTCCTGTCGCTGCTTCGGCGTGGGGACATGCTCCGGCCCGAAGACGAGGGTGCACAGCAGGTCCACGGCTGCATCGGAGTCGAGCAGGCCTAGAGGCATGGTGGGGGCGATGGTGTGCCAGCCGGTGGCGGTGCGGCTGGTGGCCAGATGATGCCCGTTGGGGAGTGTGCCGAGGTAGTGGCGCAGGTCGGCGGGGTCTTCAACGTTGTCGAAGACGAGTAGCCAGCCGGGATGCCACTGCAGCCACAGCATCGCCCAGGCCGCCCTCTCCTGCACACCCGCAGATGCCGCCCACTGCGGGCACAGCCGCGTGGCGAGAGCGGCCAAACTGGTGACGATCTGCTCGGTGCTCGCGGCGTTGATCCACCACACCAGCG
This sequence comes from Streptomyces qaidamensis, assembly GCF_001611795.1. Classification (NCBI taxonomy): domain Bacteria; kingdom Bacillati; phylum Actinomycetota; class Actinomycetes; order Kitasatosporales; family Streptomycetaceae; genus Streptomyces; species Streptomyces qaidamensis. The sequence continues at coordinate 6,107,445 of NZ_CP015098.1, forward strand.
TGTAGCTGCGCCGGTAGGTATGGGCGTAGTGCAGGGCGAGCGTGCTCTTGCCGATCCCGCCCAAGCCGTGGACCGCCCGCGCCCCCGAACTCTGGGTGACCGCAGCCTCCCCCTCGGCAGCCAGCAGTCTACGAATTTCGGCGAGTTCGCCCTGACGCCCGACGAACACCCCGGACGCGGACCCGGGTAGGCTCCCGGCCCCCGGCGGGGCGTCCACCTCTTTGGCCCAGCGCACCGCCTCGACCGGCAGCATCACCACCCGGGCGCCATCCCCGGTGATCGCCACACCGACATCGCCGCCTACAGCCATGGACCGAGTACCCGTCGCTTGCGGGTTGCTCCCGGCTGCCGCACTGTCCGTCATGGCTGGATCTTCGTGTTGTCCCCAGTGACGGCCGTGCCGATGGTTTTAGCGGCAATCGACCGCTCACCGGATGCTGTGACGTTCACCGTCTCCCCGGCCACGGGCATCAACCGGGTCAACTCCGCCAGCAGCTCGGCGTCCTCGCGCAGAGCACGCTTGATCTGGTGACGCACAGCGGCTGCAGCGTCTTCGTCCTCTGGCACCTCGGCCGCGTCCTGGACCGAGGCCTCCAGCTCCGCCCGCCCCTGCTCGTCCCGACGGCGCCACACCGCCTGCAGGATCCGCCGTCCAAGATTCGCCGTGGCATCCACTGCCGCACTTTCTGCCCGGGTGAACACCGCCACCCCGTACGCACCAACCGCGGTCGTCAGATACGGCCCCGCCTGCTCCACCAACTGCACAATCTCACCACTCACATGAACCCCTGATTTCACGGCGACAGATGACCCAGCGTAGGAACACAGCCCCCACTCACACAGCCCAAAAACCCAAGACACCTCGATCGGTTCCAATGCCGACCAATCGGGAGCCCTCAACCCGGGACGATGGATGCTGACTGCAGGCAGGCCACGTGCCCTCAGCTTGGGAAGCTTGGGTCTTCTGGCGGCAGTTGCCGTACTGACCTGTGCTGGAGCGGTGCTGGCGCCCTGGTCGCCCCGGCAGCCAGGCTCCGTTGTTCCCCGTGGTTCCCCGGACGATCTGGCACGCGAATGGCAAGGCCCCCTCGTCGAGCGGACTGGGCAGAGGTCGGACCTTCACATGCCAGCCCTGGAGTCGAGGGCGAGGCATCGCCTCGGTTCTCTCGAACGCGGCGATGCCGGGTCAGCACCAGGCGGTGCCGTCATGGCTGGCTGTGACTTCCAAGCCGTAGTTGTCAGGGCTGTCCCCGAGATCGCCGGGGAACCACACAGCGAGATGGGCGGTAGTGCCCGCGACGGGCTTCTCAAAGCAGAGCGCCGAGATGTCGACCGCGAGGCTGTCAGGTGCCGGGGACGGCGAAGGATTGGTGCTCTTGAGTCGCCAGCCGTCCTCTGTGGCGGCCTGGCGATAGAAGGTCAGCACGTCGGCTCGCGACGTCGTGAATCGGTAGGACTGCCCGGCGTAGGCGAATCCGTCATCCTCGTCGCATCCGGAGTACCGCTCGTCCTGCGGCTGCGTCTGGCTCGGGTGCGCGTCGAAGATGGACGAGGACGCCAGTGTGGGGGCGAGCTCTTCGTCAGCCTTGGTACAGCCATGGAGCAGTCCACTCGACAGCGCCCACACTCCCGTTGCCGCGATGGTGGCTATGCCGCCCGCGCCGATGAGAATCATTGTGGCCGCTGCCTTCAGCTTCATGGCGCGGAGCGTAGCGCAGTGGATCTGGAAGACGGGGCGTGCACGGCCCCAGCCCACCGGTAAGCCCCCGCTCCGTGAAGAACCGGCGACTCGGGGGCTTACAGCTGTGGCCCTACTTCTTCTTGCCCTGGGGTGTTACCGGGGATCTTGGTGACCTGGGTTCTTGCAGGTCAAGGGCGGTGGGCTCGTGCGCCTGGTGGTCGTCGTTGGTCGGCATTGGTGGCTGTTGACTGACCTCGGACGGCCCAGGGACGGCCCGGCAAGGCCGCGAAACGTTGATCGGTTCCCCCAGCATTCGAGGAGGTCCTCCTAGGGCGAGTTTCCAGCTCCCTCGCCAGGCTGTGGTGGTTCTTGCGGCGAGTCATCAGCGGCAGTCTTCTCGAACAGCTGTAGATAGGTCTCAACCCGCGTCGCTGGGTCTGGGAGCTGTCTGACCTCGTGCCTGATCAGGTGATGCAGCTCGCGACGCTCATCCTCCTGCTGGCGGCGGCGCGCTTCTGCCCATCGGTCAACCGTCCTCCGATGGCAGTCGAGTCGCCGCTCACGCCATTCCTTGAGGATCACAGGCAGCAGTAGCGTCAGAGCTGCGAGGGCAAGCACTGCACCCCACGGAGCACCGCTCAACGCTGATGCGCTGGAGCTGGTCGCGCCGAGCATGTAGGTGGCGAGTGAAGAACGCACGATCGATCCCTTTCATACCTCACGCTGGCGCGTGGCGCTGGGCAGCCGGAGATCTCCAGAACTCTGGATGGACCCCGCGATTCCGGGCATGCAAAAGGCCCGAGCGATTCGCTCGGGCCTGGAGGAGAGTGCCAGATGGGGTGAGTGCTGGTGCGACCGTCAGGACTCTCTGACGGCAGAAAAGCCGTGCCGCGCCTATCGATCCCGCGGTTGCCTAGGCCGATAGGTCTTCGCCAGCTCCTTGATCTCCGGCAACGCGTACATGGTCTTGTACCCATGTCCGTTTCCCGACAGCCGGCCGTCGCCTGGAAAGCTATGAATCTTGCCTCTGCTTGCCCACTTGCGGATCACACTCTGCGGGATCCCCGTCTGAGCCTCTGCCTCATGAGCGTAAACAAGGTCCCTGGGGTAGAGCTCCACGATCTGCACGTGCAGAGCCTCCTTGAGAACGCAAAAACCCCCGCAAGCACGGGGGTTGGAGCCTTCTGGGCACAATTCGAACGCACCGAGTTCGGGGAGGGACATCAGCTTGGGAAGCTGCGTTCTTCCAGGGCCCGTTGGCGCGTTGACCTGGCAGAACCGCCTTCTCGGTTTGGGCTCGGTCGGCCGGTCTCCCCGTTATTCCCCGTTGTTCCCCGTTAAATCTGGTGCGGTAGTGGTGCAGCTCGTGGTGCCCAGACGGGATGAGTTCGGCAGGGCCCACTCATCGAGCCGGATCTTCACCTGGCGGTTGCGATCTGCGTGCCAGATGACCTCGCCGGCGACTGTGGCCCCCATGGCGGGTAGCTCCATGTGATGGGGCATGGCGGTGATCTCTGCAAGACCAAGCGCATTGGACACGCCGTCGATCAGGAGGAAGACGCCGAACGGCTGGCGTGCGACAACCCGACCGCTGACATGAGATCCGAGGGGCAGGGCGGCGACCGTGGACCGCCAGCTTCGGTTTATGGCCTCCGGCGTTGGTACCTGAGAGCGGTCTGGCCAGCTGAACTCGGACATCGACCCATCATGGCGAGTACGACGCCAACTGTCGACAGACGAACTCAGCTGACCGCGAGGCCCGCGGGCGCTCGACCTTGCCAACACGCTTTTCAACTGTGTTGGTGGGGGGGGGGGGCTGGGCTTGTGCGGGGGCGTTCACCTGCGTACATGAGCGGTCGGCCGCCAGTGTGGGGACGGCTCCGGGGTCCCGCCTGAACGGCCATGAACGGCGCTGAATGAGACGGAAACTGAGACGGCCGGTGGGGCCGGGCTCGCTAGCATCTTCGCTGTTGAAGGGGGAGTCATGGCACTGGTCGGCAAGGGATCGCGACGGATCGTTGTCGACGGCACGGTCTACCGCTGGCGGCTGAGGGGCCGGCCGACGTACTGCCAGGGGCTGGCCTGGTCGCCGTGTACGTTCGCGGTGGAGCATGCGAACACTCCGGAGTCGACGCTCGTGGTCATCACCGACCAGCCGCATCCGAGCAACTGGGTCGGCCGCGAGGCTGAGCCTGTACTGCCGTCCGGTGTAGCCGCGGCTGTTCGGCTTGCCTTGCGCGAGGGTTGGACTCCGACGGTTCCGGGCTCATCGTTCCACCTCGACCAGTCCACTGGCTTCACGTCCTCGTCCTGAGCGGTGTAGAGGCTGAGCACCGCTTTAGGAGTTCGGTCCGAGCCTGCTTCGGGTGCTGTTGCGGACTGGTGCGACGGCCGGACAAGGGCGCTGATGTACGCCCCCGTCCGGCGTCGTTGATGTCAGCCGGGGATGTCATGCACGCCCATCAGACGGTGGAGATCTTCAAGGGCTGCCAGCGGGGCTGCCGCCTGGGGTCGTCGATCGACGCATTTGCAACTCTGCATACTTGGCGGTGAAGACGCAGGTGTAGTCGAGCAGCGCTTCGGCGAGCTCCAAAGCATCTCTGGCGTCTTCCCGGCCTACCGCGTCCTTGCTGAAGGTCGGGGTCGCCCAAGGGAATCTCTCACCCTCGGGTCTACCGGGACCGGGACGCCGGCTCGGTGTCAGTCGTCGATCGCCTGGTAGACCGTGGTCCAGAAATCGTGGAAGAGCCGCGCCGGGTCCGGGACGGACGTCCCGACCTGGGTGAGCAGGATTCCGGTGATCTGGTTTTCCGGGTCGGCGTAGGTCGAGGTGCCGCTTCCGCCGTCCCAGCCGAACTGGCCGACGGGCGCGTAGTCGCCGCGGTAGGTGCGCACCGCCATCCCGAAGCCCCAGCCGCCGTGCTGCCCTTGACCGAAGGACACATGGACGTTGTTGACGGCCATGGCGTGTCGGGCGGCTTGCTGCTCGGGCGCGAGGCGGTTGGTGGTCATCAGGTTGACGGCGGCCCGGGACAGGATCCGCTCGGTCCCGTGCATCCCGCCATTGAGCAGCATTCGGAAGTAGGCGTGGTAGTCGTCGGCGGTGGAGTTCAGTCCGCCGCCGCCGCCCTGGAACGCCGGAGGCTGGCTGTGGCGGCCGCCCTTGGCCTCGTCCCACACGTGGAACTCTCCGCTCTGCGGGTCGGGGGCGTAGAGGGGCGGCAGCCGGTCGATCTTGTCGGCGGGCACGTGGAAACCGGTGTCCTTCATGCCCAGGGGGTCGAAGATGCGTTCGCGCAGGAACGTCTCGTACGACTGGCCGGTGACCCTGGCGACGAGCACGCCGAGGAGATCGCTGGCGATGTGGTACTGCCAGCGCTCTCCGGGCTGGTGCATCAGCGGCAGCGCGCCGAGGCGGCGCATCCACTCGTCCGGCTCGGGCATCGGCGTCGGCAGATTGGGCGTGAGCCCTTGCTCGAAGACCGCGCTCATGATCGGAGTTCCCAGCGACGTCATATCCATGCCGAGCCCGAACGTGGAGGTCAGCACGTCCCGTACGGTGATGGGCCGCCGCGCTGGCACGGTGTCGTCCAGCGGGCCGTCGATCCGCTTCAGCACCTGACGGTCGGCGAGTTCGGGCAGCCACGGATCCACCAGGTCGTCCAGCCGCAGCCTGCACTCGTCGAGAAGGATCATCGCCGCCGACATCCCGACCGGCTTGGACGTCGAGGCCATCCGGAAGATCGTGTCCCGGCGCATCGGCGGGCCGCCGTCGTGGCGCATCGTCCCGAGCGCTGCGGCGTGCGTCTCCTCGCCCCGGCTGACCAGCGCGACCAGTCCCGGAATCTTCCCGGACTCGACATACCGCGCCAGCACGTCGCGCATCCTGCGCAGCCCTGCTTCGGAGAAGCCGCTGTTGCTTTGTCTCATGATGAATCTCCTTGCGTACAGTGTTCGATCTTCAAGACCCGCCCCGGCGTGGCGCCGCCGGTCCCTTGCCCGGTATCTACGACCCCACCGGCCCCGGGAAGCTGTTGTCGGCGTTCTTCGCCGGGATGGCGGAGACAAAGGGAGACCGAGCGGGAGAACATCCGCGAGTCAGCGCTGGACAGGACAGAACCCGCCGAGTTCGCGTCCGCCGCCTGGGCGGTGCTGATGTTCCACAGGGCCGGGTCAGGCCACAGGGGTTCCGGCCCACGGGGCGAGCGCCGTGTACGCCGGCCGCCACTGGTGCTCGTAGGCATGGCGTGCCGGCCCGGGCAAGGGGGCCAGCACCTTCGTGATCGTCCTCTCGTCGGCGTCGTCCAGGAGCCAGGGCAGGAGCCGGGGCGCGTCGGGGCCGATCCGCTGGGCGTGGACCTGGCCGAAGTGGGCCCACTGCACCGGCGTGACGACCTCTTGGACGAGCGGAAGCGCTGCTTCCTCCTCGTGGGCGAGGTGCCCGGTCAGGCCCGTGACGAGGGAGTCCGCGAGGTCGCCGACCAGGTTAGGCGTCGTTCCCGGGTCCGCCAGGGCCTTGTCGAGCGCTTCGACCAGCGGATCGAGGGCCGCGTGCTCGGCCTCCATCGCCTCCAGGAGGGCGAGGTCGTCGGGCCTCCCGGTGAGGTTGCCGCGCAAGGCCGGCCACAGGGCGTCGTCCTCGGCGCGGTGGTGGACATGCAGAGCCACCTTGAGAAGGTCCCAGCCCGCGGCGGCACGCAGGGCCTCGCCCGGGTGGCGATCGGCGCGCGAGGTGATGCGGGCGACGTGCTGGAGGTCGCGCCGAAGCGCGTGGTGCATCGCGTACATCACGGTCATGTCGAGCCGGTCGTTCATCGTGTCCTCGTTCCTTGCTCGTGACCGCGCCCGTGTCCCGTCGGCCAGCTCAGCCCCCAGGTGGTGCCCGCGGGGCGGGTGACCGCTTCCGCAAGACGCATCGTCGCCCGCTCGGCGTCGGTGAAGAAGGGCGCCTTGCCGGCCGGGAGCACGACAGCCAGGTCCTTCATACGTGTCTGCATGGTGAAATCTCCTGTGAGCAGGCGCCGTTCGGCGCGTCGCTCTCCGGTGGCTTCAAGGCTCCCTCGGGGCGGTGGACGTGATCAACGCCGGATCTGGAATGGCCCCGATAACCGGAGGGTTATGTCGGGGAACGTGAGGACGCGGGGGCCATCGTGGAAGTACGGGACATCGAGATCTTTCTGACGCTCACAGAGGAACTGCACTTCGGGCGTACCGCCGCGCGGCTGCACGTGAGTCAGGCGCGTGTGAGTCAGGCGATCAAGCAGCAGGAACGCCGCCTCGGCGGCGAGCTGTTCGACCGCTCCAGCCGTCGCGACATCCGATTGACACCGCTGGGCCAACTCCTGCGAGACGATCTGAAGCCGGTGTACGCGAATCTGCTGGCGAGCTTGGAACGGGCCCGGCTCGCAGCTCAGGGCGTCACCGCCACGCTGCGCATCGGCATGATGCCCTTCAACCTGCCTGATCTGCACCCCCATTGGCGAGTCTTCCGGACTCGCCACCCCCAATGGCAGCTTCAGGTGCGCCAAGCCCCCTACGTCGATCCGTTCGGCCGGCTCCGCGCCGGGGAGATGGACGTCCTGGTCGCCTGGCTGCCCGTGGAGGAACCCGACCTCACCGTGGGCCCGATCCTGTTCCGCGACCCGCGCGTGCTGGCCGTCTCCAGCGACCACGAGTTGGCGGAACGATCCTCCGTATCGCTGGAGGCGGTCGCCGACTTCCCGCATGCCACGGCCCCCCAGATGCTGGACTACTGGGAGGACGCGTACCTGCCCTTCCAGACCCCCCAAGGCAGATCCATCGAACGCGTCGACACCGTCACCACCCCCGACGCCCTGATCAATCTCGTCGGCACCGGCGAGATCGTCCACACGTTCCCTGCCCACGTCACCAAGTACTGGGCCATGTCCCACATCCGGTGGCTGCCGCTCCCCGACATGCCGGCCCTGCCGTACGCCCTGGTGTGGCGCAGCGAGACCGAGAACGACCTCATTCGCGCCTTCGCGGAGGTGGTGCGCAGCCTCGGTATGTCTCGTCTGTGAATGGCCGGGTACAGAGGAGCGAGGTCCGAATTCCGCCAGCGCGCAGGGTCGCGGGCGCGTGACGCCGGGGCCGCCTCGCCTTCCCGTTCTGGTGAAGCCGGGGCGGGGGCGGCCCGCTCCCGAGGTGCTGCGGCGTGCGCTGCGGTCGTACGTCCTGCCTGTGCCTCGTAGGGAGCGGGAGCGGCCGGAGGAGATCAGTGCGGCGGTGAAGTGGATCGAGAAGGCCTCGCTGCCGGTGGCGGAGCTTCAGGAGATCACCCGTGCGCACGACCTGATCGATGCGCTGAGTCGGCGGCTGGACGGCAAGCCTGCGGCGACGCAGACCTACCGGCGGCGGCGCGCCGTGGTCTTCAACGCGCTTGAGTACGCCGTGGAACTGGAGTACCTGCCCTCCAACCCGTTGAGCCGGGTCAGGCGTAAGCGGGGCAAGCGGGCGTTGCAGGAGGTTGACCGCCGGGTGGTCGTCAACCCTCGGCAGGCACGGGAACTGCTGACTGCGCTCACGTACGTGGGTGGCTACGACCGGGCGAGCGGCCGGCGGCTACGGGCGTTCTTCGGGTGCTTGTACTACGCGGCCATGCGACCTGGGGAGGCCCTCGGCCTTCGCCGCTCCGACTGCACGCTTCCGGCGTCAGGCTGGGGCCGCATAGAGCTGGCGGAGACCCGCCCCACGGCAGGCAAGGCGTGGACGGACTCTGGGGAGGCGCACGACCAGCGCGGCCTGAAGCAGAGGTCCCACGGGGAGGTACGCATCGTGCCGATTCCGGCTCCGCTGGTGAGGCTGCTCCATGAGCACCTGGAGGAGTTCGGCACGGCGAAGGACGGCCGGCTGTTCTCCAGTCGGGCCACTCGGTGGACGTGCTGCTGAAGATCTACGCCAAGTGCATCGACGGTCAGGAGCAGGAGATGAACGACCGGATCATGCGAGGGCTGGGGGAGGGGGGACGAACCTACGCACTGACAGCCGACCATGACCGACCGACCCAAGCCCCGGACCGTGAGAGGTCCGGGGCTTCGGCCTGTCCACGGGTAGTCCACAGGGCTACTCTCAAGGTCGGCGAAACGGCATGTGACCAGCGGCGAAGCCCACCAAGATCAACACGCTATTACAACGTGATCACTGGCAAACAGCTGCTTCCGGCGGCATTCGCCTGCACACACAACAAGACCCCGCACTCAGCAAACGCGCTGATGGCGGGGTCTTTAGGCACTTCCTGCGAAGTGCCCCCGGCAGGATTCGAACCTGCGCACACGGCTCCGGAGGCCGTTGCTCTATCCCCTGAGCTACGGGGGCGTGTCCGGCGCGATTGCTCGCGGCGACGGGTAGAACACTACCAGCTCCCTCGGGGTGGTCATGAACGGGTTTTCGCTGTCGGGGGCGGGGGTGCCGGTCGCTCGTGCGGGGTGGAAGTGGGGAAAACCCGGACGCGATGGCCGGGGCCGACCTACTCTCGAGTTGTGCCAGGCGCGTCGGGCCGGGTGCTTGTTGTGGACGACAACAAGGTCATCCGGCAGTTGATCAGGGTCAACCTCGAGCTGGAGGGGCTGGAGGTCGTGACCGCGGCCGATGGTGCCGAGTGTCTTGATGTCGTGCATCAGGTGCGGCCCGATGTCGTGACCCTCGATGTCGTCATGCCCCGGCTGGACGGGATCCGGACGGCCGCTCGCCTCCGGGCCGATCCGCGCACCCGCGACATGCCCCTCGCCATCGTCAGTGCCTGCGGGCACCACGAGGTCGAGGCCGGACTCGAGGCGGGAGTCGACGCCTTCCTCGCGAAGCCCTTCGAGCCCGCCGAACTGGTCCGTATGGTGCGGCAATTGGTCGAGCGCGCCCGGAGCGAGGGACGGCAGCGCGGCGGCACCCGGGCGATGGATCACGTGATGGATCACGCTACGGAACGCGCGACCGAACGCGCGAGGGAAGCCGACGGGCAGGCCAAGGAAGTGGACCTGCCCGCCGTGCCCTAGGCGCGAGGCTCGCGATCAGGCCTTGAACCGGCACCGCGTCCACATCCCGGACCGTACGGAAACCGGCTCGCATACCCACCCCCTTCCTCCCATACGCTTGTCCCGTGACCCCTGCCGAGCTCTCCCGCACCGTGCTGCACGCCGTGCGCCGCGCTGTCGACGCGGGTGAGCTCAGCGTGACCGTGCCGGAGCGGGCCGTTGTCGCTCCACCGGGGCCGGGGGGCTGCGGCGACTACGCCACCAACATCGCCCTCCAGCTGTCCCGCGCGGCAGGGCGGCCGCCGCGTGACGTGGCCGAGATCCTGCGGGCACGGCTCCTCGGTGAGCAGCGGTTCACCGACGTCGTCGTCACCGGGCCCGGCTTCCTCAACCTCAGTCTGCGCGGCACCGCCTCCGCCGGCCTCGTCGAGGAGATCCTGCGGCGCGGACGCCGGTACGGGCACGCGACGACCGGGTTCAGCGGGACCGCCGTCCGGCTCCGATGCCCGGCCGAGGTGCGTGCCGTCGTGGTCGCGGACGCCGTGGCCCGCGTGCTGCGCAGCCAGGGCGACTTCGTCCGTGTCGAGTGCGAGGGCCGGCCCGCCCCGGAGTGGCAGTCCGTCCTCGGGGCGGATGTCACCGCCCGGGGGCCGCGCGTCGCCGACCGGTACGTCACCGTCCGCCCCGTTCCCGCCCCCGGCGACCCGCTGCCCCTCGGCCGGGACGCCGGCCGCTGGGCGCTGCTGCATCCCGCCGCCCACGACCGGCCGCGGATCCCCGGTGACCACCTCGTCCAGCGGGAGAGCAACCCTCTCTTCCGCGTCCGGTACGCCCACGCCCGCACCCGGGCCCTCCTGCGCAACGCCGCCGACCTCGGCTTCCATCCCGAGCCCGGTCCCGTGAGCGAAGCGGAAGCGCTGTTCGCCGCACTCGGCGATCACCCCCGCGTCCTCGCCGCCACCGCCACGCACCACACCCCCGACCGCCTGGCCCGGCACCTCGTCACCGTCGCCGATGCCGCGATGCCCCTGCTCCCCGCCGTGCTGCCCCTCGGTGAGGAGAAACCCTCGGCCGCCCACCGTGCCCGGCTCGCGCTCGCCGAAGCCGCCGGGACGGTGCTGGCCGGCGGCCTGTCCCTGCTCGGCATCGACGCTCCCGACCATCTCTGAGAGACACGAACAGATCATGAGCCGTTCCGCACACCCCGCCGGGCCCCGTCACGCCGATGTCCTCCCCGAGGGCCACTACTCCGCTCCGCCCGCCGACCTCAACGCGCTGGACCCCAAGGTGTGGGCCCAGACCGTGGAGCGTGACGCGGACGGTGTCGTGACCGTCGGCGGCATTCCCGTCACCCGGCTCGCCGAGGAGTTCGGCACCCCCGCCTACGTCCTGGACGAGGCCGACTTCCGGGCCCGCGCGCGTGCCTGGCGCACCGCCTTCGGGGCCGACGCCGACGTCTTCTACGCCGGCAAGGCGTTCCTGTCCCGCGCCGTCGTGCGCTGGCTCGACGAGGAGGGGCTGAACGTCGACGTCTGCTCCGGCGGCGAGCTGGCCACCGCCCTGTCCGCCGGCATGCCCGCCGACCGCATCGCCTTCCACGGCAACAACAAGTCCGTCGACGAGATCACCCGGGCCGTCGAGGCCGCCGTCGGGCACATCGTCCTCGACTCCTTCCAGGAGATCGTCCGCGTCGCGCACATCGCGCAAGGCCTCGGGAAGCGGCAGAAGGTCCTCATCCGGATCACCGTCGGCGTCGAGGCCCACACCCACGAGTTCATCGCCACGGCCCACGAGGACCAGAAGTTCGGCATCCCGCTGGCCGGGGGGCAGGCCGCCGAGGCCGTACGGCGGGCGCTCCAGCTCGACGGTCTTGAGCTCGTCGGCATCCACAGCCACATCGGGTCGCAGATCTTCGACATGTCGGGGTTCGAGGTCGCCGCGCACCGGGTCGTCTCGCTGCTGAAGGCCGTCCGCGACGAGCACGGCGTCGAGCTGCCGGAGATCGACCTCGGCGGCGGCCTCGGCATCGCGTACACCAGCGACGACGACCCCCGCGAGCCGCACGAGATCGCCAAGGCCCTCACCGAGATCGTCACCCGGGAGTGCGAGGCCGCCAAGCTGCGCACTCCTCGCATCTCCGTCGAGCCCGGGCGTGCCATCGTCGGGCCGACCGCCTTCACGCTCTACGAGGTGGGCACCATCAAGCCCCTCGACGGGCTGCGGACCTACGTCTCCGTCGACGGCGGCATGTCGGACAACATCCGCACCGCGCTGTACGACGCCGAGTACAGCGTCGCGCTGGTGTCGCGCACCTCGGACGCCGAGCCGATGCTCGCCCGCGTCGTCGGCAAGCACTGCGAGAGCGGGGACATCGTGGTCAAGGACGCGTTCCTGCCGTCCGACCTGGCACCGGGCGACCTCATCGCCGTACCGGCCACCGGCGCGTACTGCCGGTCCATGGCCAGCAACTACAACCATGTGCTCCGCCCGCCGGTCGTCGCCGTGGACGGCGGAGAGGCCCGGGCGATCGTCCGCCGCGAGACGGAGGAGGACCTGCTGCGTCTCGACGTCGGCTGACCCCCGAAGCCGGCACCGGCAGGCGGCGGAAGATCTCCTGTCCGCCGCCCCCGTGAAAATGAAATAGACATCTCACGATCCGGACCGGGGGCAGAAACTCCCGTCCGGTGAGTGAGACTGGTTCCACCGTAGACGGTGAAGAGGAAACGAGGTCGGATGATGCGTACGCGTCCGCTGAAGGTGGCGCTGCTGGGCTGTGGAGTGGTCGGCTCAGAGGTGGCGCGCATCATGACGACGCACGCCGACGACCTCGCGGCCCGGATCGGGGCCCCGGTGGAGCTCGCGGGCGTGGCCGTGCGGCGGCCTGACCGGGTGCGTGAGGGCATCGCCCCCGAGCTGGTCACCACCGACGCCACCGCCCTGGTCAAACGCGGCGACATCGACGTCGTGGTCGAGGTCATCGGCGGCATCGAGCCCGCGCGCAGCCTCATCACCACCGCCTTCGAGCACGGCGCCTCCGTCGTCTCCGCCAACAAGGCGCTGCTCGCCCAGGACGGGGCCGCCCTGCACGCCGTCGCCGAGCAGTACGGCAAGGACCTCTACTACGAGGCCGCCGTCGCCGGTGCCATTCCGCTGATCCGGCCGGTGCGCGAGTCCCTCGCCGGCGACAAGATCAACCGGGTCATGGGGATCGTCAACGGCACGACGAACTTCATCCTCGACAAGATGGACTCCACCGGCGCCGGCTACCAGGAGGCCCTCGACGAGGCCACCGCCCTGGGGTACGCGGAGGCCGACCCGACCGCCGACGTCGAGGGCTTCGACGCCGCCGCCAAGGCCGCGATCCTCGCCGGCATCGCCTTCCACAGCCGCGTGGGACTCGACGACGTCTACCGCGAGGGCATGACCGAGGTGACCGCGGCCGACTTCGCCTCCGCGAAGGAGATGGGCTGCACCATCAAGCTGCTCGCCATCTGCGAGCGGGCCGAGGACGGGCAGTCCGTCACTGCGCGCGTGCACCCCGCCATGATCCCGCTGAGCCATCCGCTGGCCTCCGTCCGCGGCGCCTACAACGCCGTGTTCGTCGAGTCCGACGCCGCCGGGCAGCTCATGTTCTACGGCCCCGGAGCGGGCGGTTCCCCCACCGCCTCGGCCGTGCTGGGCGACCTCGTGGCCGTCTGCCGCAACCGGATCGGCGGCGCGACCGGACCGGGCGAGTCCGCCTACGCCGCGCTGCCGGTGTCCCCGATGGGTGACGTCGTCACGCGGTACCACATCAGCCTCGACGTGGCTGACAAACCGGGTGTTCTCGCCCAGGTCGCGACCGTCTTCGCCGAGCACGGAGTCTCGATCGATACGGTTCGCCAGTCGGGGAAGGACGGCGAGGCCTCCCTCGTCGTCGTCACGCACCGTGCGTCCGACGCCGCCCTCACCGGGACGGTCGAGGCGTTGCGCAAGCTCGACACCGTGCGTGGTGTCGCCAGCATCATGCGGGTTGAAGGAGAGTAACCAGCAATGACCCACCAGTGGCGCGGAATCATCGAGGAGTACCGGGACCGGCTGCCCGTCTCCGACAGCACGCCGGTCGTGACGCTCCGCGAGGGCGGCACGCCCCTCGTGCCCGCGCAGGTGCTCTCCGAGCGCACGGGCTGCGAGGTCCACCTCAAGGTGGAGGGCGCGAACCCGACCGGTTCCTTCAAGGACCGGGGCATGACCATGGCCATCACCCGGGCCAAGGAGGAGGGCGCGCAGGCCGTCATCTGCGCCTCCACCGGCAACACGTCGGCCTCCGCAGCCGCCTACGCCGTGCGGGCCGGGATGGTCTGCGCCGTGCTCGTGCCGACAGGCAAGATCGCGCTCGGCAAGATGGGCCAGGCCCTCGTGCACGGAGCGAAGATCCTCCAGGTCGACGGCAACTTCGACGACTGTCTCACCCTCGCGCGCGGCCTGAGCGACAACTACCCCGTCGCCCTGGTCAATTCAGTCAACCCGGTACGTATCGAGGGCCAGAAGACGGCCGCCTTCGAGATCGTGGACATGCTCGGCGACGCGCCCGACATCCACGTCCTGCCGGTCGGCAACGCGGGCAACATCACGGCCTATTGGAAGGGCTACACGGAGTACGCCGCCGACGGCGTGGCGACCCGCAAGCCGCGGATGTGGGGCTTCCAGGCCTCCGGCAGCGCCCCGATCGTGCGCGGTGAGGTCGTCAAGGACCCCTCGACCATCGCCACGGCCATCCGCATCGGCAACCCGGCCTCCTGGCAGTACGCGCTCGCCGCGCGGGACGAGTCGGGCGGCTTCATCGACGAGGTGACGGACCGTGAGATCCTGCGCGCCTACCGGCTGTTGGCGTCCCAGGAGGGCGTCTTCGTCGAGCCGGCGTCCGCCGCGTCCGTCGCCGGTCTGCTGAAGGCCGCCGAGCAGGGCAAGGTCGACCCGGGGCAGCGGATCGTCTGCACCGTCACCGGCAACGGGCTGAAGGACCCCGACTGGGCCGTCGCCGGTGCCCCGCAGCCGGTCACCGTACCCGTCGACTCCGCGGCCGCGGCGGAGCGCCTGGGTCTCGCCTGAGGGCGCTCGGACCGGCCTGACGTGCGCCGATGCACCGAGCGCCGGTGTTACGCCCGACACGTTCCGGCGTAAGACGGCGTCGGCCCGGGGAGATTCCCTACGGGGGGTGCACAGGGGGCTTACGACACGCATCGTGCGCCTCCTGTGCGCCCTATGTCGCCACAGAACCTTCCTTCGATAGGCTGTACTGAACCCGCCCGCCGCATATGCCTCCGCATGGAGCACGGTGCCGCGCCGTCTCCGCGGCCGGGACAGCCGCCGGCCAGCCCGGTCGGCAGCGGCCCCCAGGGTTCTCGTACGCCATCGAATGTCCACCAACGTCATTCGACAATCACGCAGCTCAAGGAGAGTCATCGAGCGATGGCCGGTCCAGCGTTCCGCGCCGCCGCCGTCCGGGTGCGCGTCCCCGCCACCAGCGCCAACCTCGGCCCGGGCTTCGACGCCCTCGGCCTCGCGCTGGGCTTGTACGACGACGTGGTCGTCCGGGTGGCCGACTCCGGGCTGCACATCGACATCGCGGGTGAGGGAAGCGAGACGCTCCCGCGCGACGAGCAGCACCTTCTCGTACGATCCCTGCGCACCGCCTTCGACCTGCTCGGCGGACAGCCGCGCGGTCTGGAGATCGTCTGCGCCAACCGCATTCCGCACGGCCGGGGCCTCGGCTCCTCCTCGGCAGCCATCTGCGCGGGCATCGTCGCCGCCCGCGCCGTGACCATAGGGGCCGACGCGAAGCTCGACGACACCGCCCTGCTCGAACTCGCCACCGAGATCGAGGGCCACCCCGACAATGTCGCGGCCTGCCTGCTGGGCGGCTTCACGTTGTCCTGGATGGAGGGCGGCGCCGCCCGCGCGATCAGGATGGAGCCCGCGGATTCCATCGTTCCGGTGGTTTTCGTGCCCGGGAAGCCGGTACTCACGGAAACCGCGCGCGGTCTGCTGCCGCGCTCCGTGCCGCACGTCGACGCGGCCACCAACGCCGGCCGCGCAGCCTTGCTCGTCGAAGCCCTGACGCGCCGCCCCGAACTTCTGCTGCCCGCCACCGAGGACCGCCTGCACCAGGAATACCGCGCGCCGGCCATGCCCGAGAGCGCGGCACTGGTGGAGCGGCTGCGGGGCGACGGCATCCCCGCGGTCATCTCCGGGGCCGGACCGACGGTCATGGCGCTGGCCGACGAGGAGACCGCCGGAAAGGTCGAGGCCCTGGCGGGCGCGGACTGGGCGGCGAACAGGCTGCCCCTCGATCAGCAGGGCGCGAGCGTGCTGCCGCTCGCCGCCTCCGGTGACATCTAAACCGCGCGGTTACCGGATTTCGAGAGGGGGAATGTTTGTTGGATCCGGTAGTGTTAATCTCAAGTCTGCACCCGACCCCACCATGGCGAGGTGCCTCGTGTCCCCGTCCGGGACAGACATTCTTCCGGGAGCCCCCCAAGCCGCACTGTGTTCCGTACGTCGGACCGTACGCCGTACAAGGACACTGAGCGGGGCGCAGGGCACGCTCCGGAACCGGTGCGACCACGCCGCGTGACACTGACACTGGGTGCCACGGCTCAAGGAAGCGCCATCACCAGATTCCTCCGCCGCTTAGGCGGACCACCGCCCCGGCACGGTTCACACCACACGGACCGAAGCCGGACAGCACAACCGGTCGCCGAGCCAGACAGGCCGACGTCCGCTCCAGGGAAGGACCCTTCGTGAGCGACACCACCGATCTGATGGGCGCACGTGTCGAGGAGACCGCTGCCGCGCCCGCCACGGACGCCTCCGCGCCTGCCAGCGGTGCCGGCTCCCGGCGGCGCCGCGGTACCGGCCTCGAGGGCATGGTGCTGGCCGAGTTGCAGCAGGTCGCATCCGGCCTCGGCATCAGGGGCACCGCGCGGATGCGCAAGAGCCAGCTGATCGAGGTCATCAAGGAGGCGCAGGCGTCCGGCGGCGCCGCTCCGGCCGGGAAGGCCGACGCCGCCGAGACCAAGCCCAAGCGCCGCGCCACCTCGCGGACCCGTACGGGCGACAACGCCGAGAAGGCGGAGAAGAAGGCGGACGCGAAGGAGGCCTCCAAGGCCCCCGCGGACAAGGCCGACCAGGCTGTGGCCCAGCAGCAGATCGAGATCCCCGGCCAGCCCGCCGGAGGCGCATCCCGGTCGAGCGAGAACGAGCGCGCGGGAGACGACGCGCCCGAGCGCCGCCGTCGCCGGGCCACCTCCGAGGCCGGAGCCCCCGCTTCCGCGGAGACCATCGTCGCCGAGGCGAAGACCGACACCAAGGCCGAGGCACAGTCGCAGCAGCAGTCCCAGAACAACGAGGCCAAGTCCGACGCCGGTGACGGCGAGGGCCGTCGTCGCGACCGCCGTGACCGCGACCGGGACCGCGGGCGTGACCGCGACCGCCGCGGCGGCAAGGGCGACGACCAGCAGGGCGGCGGCCGTCAGGACCGCGGCCAGCAGCAGAACCAGCAGGGCGGCGGCCGCCAGGACCGCGGCCAGCAGCAGCAGGACGACGATGACTTCGACGGTGGCCGTCGTGGCCGTCGCGGCCGCTACCGCGACCGCCGGGGCCGTCGCGGCCGCGACGACATCGCCTCCGAGCCGCAGATCAACGAGGACGACGTCCTGATCCCCGTCGCGGGCATCCTGGACATCCTCGACAACTACGCGTTCATCCGCACGTCCGGCTACCTGCCCGGCCCGAACGACGTGTACGTCTCCCTCGCCCAGGTCCGCAAGAACGGCCTGCGCAAGGGCGACCACATCACCGGTGCCGTGCGCCAGCCCAAGGACGGAGAGCGGCGCGAGAAGTTCAACGCGCTGGTGCGCCTGGACTCCGTCAACGGCATGGCACCCGAATCCGGGCGCGGGCGACCGGAGTTCAACAAGCTGACGCCGCTGTACCCGCAGGACCGCCTCCGCCTGGAGACGGACCCGGGCGTCCTCACCACCCGCATCATCGACCTCGTCGCGCCGATCGGTAAGGGCCAGCGTGGTCTGATCGTGGCCCCGCCGAAGACCGGCAAGACCATGATCATGCAGGCGATCGCCAACGCGATCACGCACAACAACCCCGAGTGCCACCTGATGGTCGTCCTCGTCGACGAGCGTCCGGAAGAGGTCACCGACATGCAGCGGTCGGTGAAGGGCGAGGTCATCTCCTCGACCTTCGACCGTCCGGCCGAGGACCACACCACCGTCGCCGAGCTCGCCATCGAGCGCGCCAAGCGCCTGGTGGAGCTGGGTCACGACGTGGTCGTGCTGCTCGACTCGATCACCCGCCTGGGCCGCGCGTACAACCTCGCCGCCCCGGCCTCCGGCCGCATCCTGTCCGGTGGTGTCGACTCGACGGCGCTGTACCCGCCGAAGCGCTTCTTCGGTGCGGCCCGCAACATCGAGGACGGCGGTTCGCTGACCATCCTCGCCACCGCGCTGGTGGACACCGGGTCCCGCATGGACGAGGTCATCTTCGAGGAGTTCAAGGGCACCGGCAACGCGGAGCTCAAGCTCGACCGGAAGCTCGCGGACAAGCGCATCTTCCCGGCGGTGGACGTCGACGCGTCCGGCACCCGCAAGGAAGAGATCCTGCTGGCCCCCGACGAGCTGGCCATCGTCTGGAAGCTGCGCCGGGTGCTGCACGCCCTCGACCAGCAGCAGGCGGTCGAGCTGCTCCTCGACAAGATGAAGCAGACGAAGTCGAACGCCGAGTTCCTGATGCAGATCCAGAAGACGACCCCGACGCCGGGCAACGGCGACTGAGACAGGTCGACCCGGTAAGAACCGCACAAGAGGGCCGCTCCCGAACGGGGGCGGCCCTTTGTGCTGCTGGTGTGCGGGTAGGATCACGCTCTCTTCGAACTTGTGATCCCGAGGGGGGACATACGTGGGTACACCCATGCCCGGGGGCGGTCGGCACAGACGCCGGATACGCATCGCACTGCCCGTCGCCGCGGCCGGTGTCGCCGCCGCCGTGGCCGGCGCGCTGCTGACGACGTCCGCCGGTGCGGCCACCCCGCTGCCGCAGCCGACGGTCAAGCCCGCCGTCAGCTCGCCGTCGCTCGCCGAGCTGGAGAAGCGCGTCGCGGGCGCCATGGCCGGTGACGACATCGCCGGCAAGACGAGCAAGGCCGCGCTCACCGCGGGCACCGTCGCCGGCAGCATCGACCCGAAGGTCATCGGTGGCAACGAGACCACCATCAGCACGGCACCGTGGATGACACAGCTCCACTACTACGACGACCGGGGCACCTCCACCACCGGCGACGACATCGGCTTCTTCTGCGGCGGCGCCGTCGTCGCGCCGACGAAGATCCTCACCGCCGCGCACTGCGTCAAGGGCTACAACTGGAACGCCAACGGCGCCGTCGTCACCGGCACCGCCCAGCTGCCCTCGGACGACGGCACCGACCTGCACGGCGGCACCGTCACCGGCGTCTGGCGGCAGTGGAACCACCCGTCGTACAACGCGACGACCATCGACAACGACATCGCGGTGCTGACCCTGCCCGTCCCGGTCAAGGCCCCCCCGATCCGGATGACGACCTCCGGCGACACCACGTCGTACAAGGCCGGCACCAGCGCCAAGGTCTACGGCTGGGGCCGCACCAGCTCCACCAGCGAAGACATCTCCGAGACGCTGAAGACGGCCACGCTGCCCATGCAGTCGGACACGACCTGCTCCGGCGCGTACGGCAGCGACTTCGTCAAGGGCCACATGGTCTGCGCGGGCAAGCCCGCCACCGGCAGCGACACCGGCACCGTCTCCGCCTGCAACGGCGACTCCGGCGGCCCCCTGGTCGTCAACAACCGGATCGTCGGTGTCGTCTCCTGGGGCGTGACCGACTGCGTGGCGAAGGGCGCCTACAGCGTCTTCGCCAAGGTCAGCTCCTACGTCGGCGCCGCCTACCCGCGCCTGGACGACACCAACATCAGCGGCGACCACAAGGCCGACCTCTGGGTGCGCAACGCTTCCACCAAGACCGGCTACTCGAAGGACTCCAAGGGCACGTCCTTCGCCGCCCGCGAGTCCTGGGGCAACTGGAACGGCGTGAACGTCGTCCTGCAGACGGACCTCGACCGCGACGGCTACCAGGACCTGGTCTACCGGCGCAGCAGCGACGGCGATGTCTTCTGGACGCACTACGTCATCTCCAGCGGCACCTGGTCCACCAAGCAGATCGCCGACAACTGGAAGACGCGCACCCGGATCATCACCCCCGGTGACGTCACCGGCGACTACCTGCCCGACCTGCTCTCGGTCGACTCGGCGGGCGTCCTGTGGATCTACCCGGGCAAGGGCAACGGCACCTTCGCGCCCCGCGTGAAGGTCGGCTCCGGCTGGAACCAGTACAACTCCGTGCGCGGCAAGGGCGACTACAACGGGGACGGCAAGACCGACCTGATCGCCCGCAGCAAGTCCGGCAGCGCCATCTACCTCTACAAGGGCACCGGCAAGGCCGGCTCTGGCGCCTTCTCGGCCCGGGTCAAGGTGCGCACCTGGGCCGGGTACAACGCCTTCGACGCCCCCGGCGACGTCACCGGCGACGGCAAGGCCGACTTCCTGGCCCGTACCCCCGGCGGCACGCTGTACCTGTACGCGGGCACCGGCAAGGGGACAAGCGAGATCTTTGCCACAAGGAAGTCCGTGGGCACCGATTTCAAGCAGTACGACATCTTCGGCTGAAATTGCAGGTGAGCGGGTTCCGGTCCGCTGCGACCGCCACGCACTGTGCCCACCGCCGTACGCGGTGGGCGCAGTCCGTTGTGCAACCCTTTCCCGAGTTTCTCCGTCTGACCAGGTGGGGCGACGATAGTGCGAGGAAGGGTCTTCTCCGGCCACGCCTGGCACTGACCGCAGGGGGTAACCGACCGTAGAAGAGCTGAGGAGTACATGTCCGCCGAGAGCACACCCGACCCGGGGATACCGGGCGATACCGGTACCAGTGGAGCGCGCCACCGCGGCAAGGGCCGGCGCCGTAAGCCCCCGCAGCGCAACAAGGGCTTGATGATCACGGCCTGGACGGCCGCGGGCATCGTCGTGCTGGGCGGCACCGGAGCCGGATACCTGTACTTCAAGCTCAACGGCAACCTCAAGAGCGTCGACATCGACCAGGCCCTCGGCACGGACCGGCCCGAGAAGGCCGACAACGGCTCGGAGAACATCCTGGTCCTCGGCTCCGACACCCGCGCCGGCGGCAACAAGAAGCTCGGCGGCGGCACGGACGACGGCAGCGCCCGCTCCGACACGGCGATGATCGTGCACGTCTACAAGGGGCACAAGAAGGCCAGCGTGGTCTCCATCCCGCGCGACACGCTCATCGACCGTCCCGCGTGCACGGACACCAAGGGCAACGAGCACCCCGCCGCGCGCAGCGTGATGTTCAACTCCGCGTACTCCACCGGCGGGGCCGCCTGCGCCGTGAAGACCGTCGAGTCGATCACCGACCTGCGCATGGACCACTACCTGGAGGTCGACTTCGCCGGCTTCCAGAAGCTCATCGACGACCTCGGCGGCGTCGAGATCACCACGACCAAGAGCATCGACGACCCCGACAGCCATCTGAAGCTGGAGGCCGGCACCCACACGCTCGACGGCAAGCAGGCCCTCGGCCTGGTCCGCACCAGACACGGCGTCGGTGACGGCTCGGACCTGGGCCGGATCCAGCTCCAGCAGGCCTTCATCAAGGCCCTGGTCCACCAGATCAAGGACGTCGGTGTCTTCTCGGACCCGAAGAAGCTGCTCGACCTCGCGGAGACCGCGACCAAGACGGTGACGGCCGACTCCGACCTCGGCTCGGTCAACAAGCTCGCGTCCTTCGCGAACGGACTCAAGGGCATCAGCCCGTCCAACATGCACATGGTCACGATGCCGGTGGCCTACGACCCGGCCGACCCCAACCGCGTCCTCCTCCAGGAGAAGAAGGCCGACCAGATCTGGAAGGCCCTGGAGAACGACCGGCCGATCCCGAAGAGCGCGACAAAGGGCACGGCGAGCGGTGAGGCCAAGGGCGTCGTCAGCGGCTCCTGAGGGCCGCTCCCCGAAGGGGCGCGGGGAACTGCGCGACCAGCCTCGTACGACCCGCGGCCGCCCACGGAGATCCAGCGCCACCCTCGCCGGCGATCCGTTCCCGACCCGCGGGGAACAAACAACGGCAACCCCCGGTTTTGGGGATGGCCCCAGTCCTGGCAGACTGGTACGTCGGCTCCGGTTCACGCTCCCGCACCCCGCGGCAGCGACCCGGCGCCCTCCCGAACCTAGGAGACACCTTGAAGCGCGACATCCACCCCGAGTACGTCGAGACGCAGGTCAGCTGCACCTGTGGCGCGTCGTTCACCACTCGCAGCACCATCGAGTCCGGCGCCATCCGCGCCGACGTCTGCTCCGAGTGCCACCCGTTCTACACGGGCAAGCAGAAGATCCTCGACACCGGTGGCCGTGTGGCCCGCTTCGAGGCCCGCTTCGGCAAGGCCGCCGGCTCCAAGAAGTAGCGAGCCTCAATTCGCCGGTCCACGGCGCGCCCCCTCCACCGGGCGCTCCGGGACCGGCGTTTTTGGTCGCCCGCCCTTCACCCCCGTCCGTTCACAGGAGCCCAAGATGTTCGAGGCCGTCGAGGAACTCGTCGCCGAGCACGCCGACCTGGAGAAGAAGCTCGCCGATCCGTCGGTCCACTCCGACCAGGCCAACGCGCGCAAGCTGAACAAGCGGTACGCCGAGCTCACCCCGATCGTCGCCACGTACCGCTCCTGGAAGCAGACCGGCGACGACATCGAGACCGCGCGCGAACTGGGCGCCGACGACCCGGAGTTCGCCGCCGAGGTCAAGGAGCTGGAGAAGGCCCGCGAGGAGCTGACGGAGAAGCTGCGGCTTCTCCTCGTCCCGCGTGACCCCAGCGACGACAAGGACGTCATCCTGGAGATCAAGGCGGGCGCGGGCGGCGACGAGTCGGCCCTGTTCGCCGGTGACCTGCTGCGCATGTATCTGCGCTACGCCGAGCGCGTCGGCTGGAAGACCGAGATCATCGACGCCACCGAGTCCGAGCTGGGCGGCTACAAGGACGTCCAGGTCGCCGTGAAGACCAAGGGCGGCCAGGGTGCCACCGAGCCGGGCCAGGGCGTCTGGGCGCGGATGAAGTACGAGGGCGGCGTGCACCGCGTGCAGCGCGTGCCCGCGACGGAGTCCCAGGGCCGGATCCACACCTCCGCGGCCGGTGTGCTCGTCACGCCCGAGGCCGAGGAGGTCGACGTCGAGATCAACCCCAACGACCTGCGCATCGACGTCTACCGGTCCTCCGGGCCCGGCGGGCAGTCCGTGAACACCACCGACTCCGCCGTGCGCATCACGCACATCCCGACCGGAGTCGTCGCCTCCTGCCAGAACGAGAAGAGCCAGCTGCAGAACAAGGAGCAGGCACTGCGTATCCTGCGCTCCAGGCTGCTCGCGGCGGCGCAGGAGGAAGCGGAGAGGGAGGCTGCCGACGCCCGCCGCAGCCAGGTCCGCACCGTCGACCGCTCCGAGAAGATCCGCACGTACAACTACCCGGAGAACCGCATCTCGGACCACCGCGTCGGCTTCAAGGCGTACAACCTGGACCAGGTCCTGGACGGCGACCTCGACGCGGTCATCCAGGCCTGCGTCGACGCGGACTCGGCTGCGAAGCTGGCGGCTGCGTAAGGCACGCACGAGCACGTACGAGTAATACGGAGGACTTGCGTGAACCTGCTGCTCGCGGAGGTGGCCCAGGCCACTCAGCGGCTCGCCGACGCCGGCGTGCCCTCGCCGCGTACCGACGCGGAGGAACTCGCCGCGTTCGTGCACGGCGTCAAGCGCGGCGAGCTGCACTCCGTCAAGGACTCCGACTTCGACGCCCGCTACTGGGAGGTCATCGCCCGCCGCGAGGCCCGCGAACCGCTCCAGCACATCACCGGGCGCGCCTACTTCCGCTACCTGGAACTCCAGGTCGGGCCCGGGGTGTTCGTGCCGCGGCCCGAGACGGAGTCCGTGGTCGGCTGGGCCATAGACGCCGTACGGGCCATGGACGTCGTCGAGCCGTGCATCGTCGACCTGTGCACCGGCTCCGGCGCCATCGCGCTCGCCCTCGCCCAGGAGGTGCCGCGCTCGCGCGTGCACGCCGTGGAGCTGTCCGAGGACGCCCTGAAGTGGACCCGCAAGAACGTCGAGGGGTCCAGGGTCGACCTGCGGCAGGGCAACGCCCTCACGGCCTTCCGGGACCTGGACGGCCAGGTCGACCTGGTCATCACCAACCCGCCCTACATCCCGCTCACCGAGTGGGAGTACGTCGCCCCCGAGGCGCGGGACTACGACCCCGACATGGCCCTCTTCTCCGGCGAGGACGGCCTCGACCTCATCCGGGGCCTGGAACGCACCGCGCACCGGCTGCTGCGCCCGGGCGGCGTGGTCGTCGTCGAGCACGCCGACACCCAGGGCGGCCAGGTGCCGTGGATCTTCGCCGAGGACCGCGGCTGGACCGACGCGGCCGACCACCCGGACCTCAACAACCGCCCGCGTTTCGCCACGGCCCGCAAGGCACTGCCGTGAGCACACCGGGCACCCCGCGCTCTTCGCGGACTTCATCCCAGCAGCACGTGTACGAGGAGGCCAGCTAAAGATGGCACGGCGATACGACACCAACGACGCGACCGACCGTGTGACCGGTCTGCGCGAGGCAGCGTCCGCCGTCCGCCGTGGCGAGCTCGTGGTGCTGCCGACGGACACGGTGTACGGCATCGGCGCCGACGCGTTCTCCTCGGAGGCGGTCGCCGACCTGCTGGAGGCGAAGGGCCGGGGCCGCAACATGCCCACCCCCGTCCTCATCGGCTCCCCGAACACGCTGCACGGCCTCGTCACCGACTTCTCCGAGCTGGCCTGGGAACTGGTCGACGCGTTCTGGCCGGGAGCCCTGACGCTGGTCGCCCGGCACCAGCCGTCCCTCCAGTGGGACCTCGGGGACACCCGGGGCACGGTCGCCGTCCGCATGCCCCTGCACCCGGTCGCCATCGAGCTGCTGACCGAGGTCGGTCCCATGGCCGTCTCCTCCGCCAACCTGACCGGCCACCCGGCGCCGGAGGACTGCGACGCCGCGCAGGAGATGCTGGGGGACTCCGTCTCCGTCTACCTCGACGGCGGCCCGACCCCCGGCATCGTGCCGTCGTCGATCGTCGACGTGACCCGTGAGGTGCCGCTGCTGCTGCGCGCCGGTGCCATCTCGGCGGACGAGCTGCGAAAGGTCGTACCCGACCTCGAGGTGGCGAATTGACGGCCCCTGGATCGGGGCGTGGCATAGGCAACGGGGAAAGCGCGGCGGAGATCACGACGACCTTCGTGGGACTTCCGCGCGACAGCTTCCGCATCCTCCACGTCAGCACCGGCAACGTGTGCCGCTCGCCCATCACCGAGCGGCTGACCCGCCATGCGGTGCGGGAGCGGCTCGGCATCCTGGGCGGCGGGCTGATCGTGGAGAGCGCGGGCACCTGGGGTCACGAGGGCGCGCCCATGGAGTCCCACGCGGAGACCGTCCTGGCCGACTTCGGCGCGGACGCCTCCGGCTTCACCGGGCGCGAGCTCCTCGACGAGCACGTGATCCGCGCCGACCTGGTGCTGACCGCCACCAGGGACCACCGGGCGCAGGTCATCTCCATGGGGCACTCGGCGGGCCTGCGGACCTTCACGCTCAAGGAGTTCACCCGTCTGGTCAAGGCCATCGACCCGGCGACCCTGCCGCCCCTGGAGGAGGGCGTGGTCATCCGCGCGCGTGCCCTGGTCCGGGCCGCGGCCGCTCTACGCGGGTGGCTGCTCGCGCCGACCGCCGAGGCGGACGAGGTCTACGACCCCTATGGCGCGCCCCTGACGTTCTTCCGTTCCATCGGGGACGAGATACACCAGGCACTCGATCCGGTCGTCACGGCCCTGACGGGCGTCCCCGCAAAGATGTAACAGCCGAGCGCCCCGGGGGCCCCGGGCCTACATTGGACGTACGTCAGCGTCGACGCCGCCCGGAGCCCATCATGACGGTCACCCCTGCCATCCAGGCCGACGTCCTGCGCCGCCAGGACCCCGAGCTCGCCGACATCCTGCTCGGCGAGCGGGAGCGGCAGTCGACCACGCTCCAGCTGATCGCCGCGGAGAACTTCAGCTCCCCGGCCGTACTGGCCGCCCTCGGGTCACCGCTGGCCAACAAGTACGCCGAGGGCTACCCGGGGGCGCGGCATCACGGCGGCTGCGAGTTCGCCGACGTCGCCGAGCGCCTCGCCGTGGAGCGGGCGAAGGCCCTCTTCGGCGCCGACCACGCCAACGTCCAGCCGCACTCGGGCTCTTCGGCGGTGCTCGCCGCCTACGCCGCCCTGCTGCGCCCCGGCGACACCGTCCTCGCCCTCGGCCTGCCCTACGGCGGGCACCTCACGCACGGCTCACCCGCCAACTTCTCCGGCCGCTGGTTCGACTTCGTCGGCTACGGGGTGGACGCCGAGTCGGGGTTCATCGACCACGAGCAGGTGCGCACCCTGGCCCGCACCCGCCGGCCCAAGGCGATCGTGTGCGGCTCCATCGCCTACCCCCGGCACCTCGACTACGCCTTCTTCCGCGAGGTCGCCGACGAGGTGGGCGCCTACCTCATCGCGGACGCCGCGCACCCCCTCGGGCTCGTCGCCGGGGGAGCGGCGCCGAATCCGGTGCCGTACGCGGACATCGTCTGCGGGACCACCCACAAGGTGCTGCGGGGCCCGCGGGGCGGCTTGATCCTGTGCCGGGCGGAGCTGGCCGAGCGGGTCGACCGGGCGGTGTTCCCTTTCACACAGGGCGGTGCGCAGATGCACACCATCGCCGCGAAGGCGGTCGCGTTCGGGGAGGCGGCAACACCGGCGTTCGCCGCGTACGCCCATCAGGTGGTGGCGAATGCGCGCGTTCTGGCGGCCCGGCTGGCCGCGGCGGGCATGGTCGTCACCACGGGAGGCACGGACACCCACCTGATCACCGCCGACCCGGCGCCGCTCGGCGTCGACGGGCGCACGGCCCGGGGCCGTCTGGCCGCGGCGGGCCTGGTCATGGACTGCTGCGCCCTGCCGCACGCGGACGCCCGGGGGCTGCGGCTCGGCACGGCCGCGGTCACCACGCAGGGCATGGGCGAGCGGGAGATGGCCAGGATCGCCGAGCTGCTCGCCGGGGTGCTCAAGGGCGTGACGGAGACCTCAAGGGCACGTGAAGATGTGCGGGAGCTGGCCGGTGGATTTCCGCCGTATCCGGCGTGAGCCGGGGTAAGCGCATCAGGGTGCACAGCCACTCGTGCAACCATCGTCGCTACCCGGAAGTCCCCACTCATATGCGCGCATCGCTAGGGTGTGGGGCTGTGATGGCCAGCGAGACCTGTGGGGAAGCCCGTGCGTGAATACCTCCTGACGCTCTGCATCACGGCCGCGGTGACGTATCTGCTGACAGGGCCGGTACGGAAGTTCGCGATCGTGGCCGGAGCGATGCCGGAGATCCGGGCACGTGACGTGCACCGGGAGCCCACTCCGCGCCTCGGCGGTATCGCGATGTTCTTCGGCCTGTGCGCGGGCCTGCTGGTCGCCGACCACCTGACCAACCTCAACCAGGTCTTCGAGACGTCGAACGAACCCCGGGCGCTGCTGTCCGGGGCGGCGCTGATCTGGCTGATCGGTGTGCTGGACGACAAGTTCGAGATCGACGCCCTGATCAAGCTGGGCGGCCAGATGATCGCCGCGGGCGTGATGGTCGTGCAGGGTCTGACGATCCTGTGGCTGCCGATCCCGGGCGTCGGCTCGGTCGCGCTCACCCAGTGGCAGGGCACCCTGCTGACGGTGGCGCTGGTCGTCATCACCATCAACGCGGTCAACTTCGTCGACGGCCTGGACGGCCTCGCGGCCGGCATGGTCTGCATCGCGGCCACGGCGTTCTTCCTGTACGCCTACCGCATCTGGTACTCGTACGGCATCGAGGCCGCCGCCCCGGCCACCCTCTTCTCGGCGATCCTGATGGGCATGTGCCTGGGCTTCCTGCCGCACAACATGCACCCGGCCCGGATCTTCATGGGCGACTCGGGGTCGATGCTGATCGGCCTGGTCCTGGCCGCCGGTGCGATCTCCGTCACGGGGCAGGTCGACCCGGACGCGCTCAACCTGTACGTGGGCTCCGAGAAGGAGGCCGTGCACCAGACGGTCCCCGTCTACATCCCGCTGCTGCTGCCGCTGACGATCATCGCGGTGCCGGCCGCCGACCTGATCCTGGCGATCGTGCGCCGCACCTGGCGCGGCCAGTCCCCGTTCGCCGCCGACCGCGGCCACCTGCACCACCGGCTGCTGGAGATCGGCCACTCGCACAGCCGCGCGGTGCTCATCATGTACTTCTGGTCCGCGCTGATCGCCTTCGGCGCCCTCGCCTACTCGGTCAACTCGGCGTCCATGTGGATCGTGCTGGGTGTGGTGTTCCTCAGCGCGATCGGGCTCCTGCTGCTTCTGCTGCCGCGCTTCACGCCGCGGGCCCCGCGCTGGATGGAGCGTTTCGTGCCGCCGCGCTACCGGCGTCGCGGCTCGGTCGCGGCCCTCTCACCGGAGGCCTCCACCCCGGCGTCCGCGGCGGACCAGCAGGCCCCCGCCGGGGCCGAGGGCCGCACCCCCGTGGTGTCCGGGGTGGCCGGTGTCAACGGGGCGACCGCCATCGGCCCCCGTTCGCGCCTGGCCGACCGGCGCAAGGCCGGGACAAGGTAAGAATCTGACTAGAGCATTGCCAAGTCGTGGGGATGCGATGGGAGTGCGAAGCGTCCCAATACCAGACATCTCGGCGCGCTTCCCGCTCAGACGCGCAGGTTCACTCTCATGTGTGACAGTCCGCACACCTCCAGGTAAAGACTGCATCAAATAGTTTGTGATACGGTTCACGAGAACCCCCCGGATAGAGCCGAAGGACCGCAGTGCGACGGTCCATTGGCGTGAGGACTCCACTCAGCCCGGGACTACGCTCGTCCATGACGACACCCCTGCCCCCTGCGAAAGCGGAGTTGCCGCCATGCCGTCCAATGACGCCCGGAACCTCTTGCAGTGCGCTGTGCCCACAGCCGCTGCCGGTGTGGTCGTGGTCGCCGTCAGCGGCGTGGTGGCCGGAGGCAAGGGAGCCGTCGGAGCGGCCGTCGGTACCGTACTCGCCATCCTCTTCATGGGAGTCGGTCTCTACGTTCTCCAGTGGACGGCAAAAACGCTCCCGCAGTTGTTCCAGGCCATGGGGCTGATGCTCTATGTCGCCCAGCTGCTGCTTCTCCTGATCTTCGTCGCCCTCTTCAAGGACACCTCTCTCTTCAACGCGAAGACGTTCGCCCTCGGGCTCGTCATCGCCACCGTCGTGTGGATGGCCGCGCAGGCTCGTGCGCATATGAAGGCCAAGATCTTCTACATCGACCCGGACTCCGAGAAGAGTGAGAAGCCCGAGAAGACCGGACCGTCGTCGTGACGAGTAGGGGCGCGATAAAGGGCAGTAGGAACTCCTGCTATCGTCCGGTGCCAACTGCGGCATCGCGGGCGCGGGCATCTGAGCTGACGCCTGCTCGAACGCGAGGCTCGATGCCCCCCAGCCGCCCTCACATCCGTAACACCAGTCCCGTGCCGAACCGCGGCTGCGCGCCGCGCCGACACAACGAGGTTGCCGTACCTATGCGTCACGCCGAAGGAGCCCGCGGTGAGTGCTGACCAGACCCAGCTCGCCTTTGACTGGAGCTGTCGGATCATGTCCGACGGGTGTGGTTTTCCGGCACCGGGCCTGCACTCGTTCCTCTTCAAGCCGATCGCCACGGTTGGAGGGTTCGAGTTCAACAAGGTGATGCTGCTCGCCATCATCACCACCATCCTCGTCATCGGCTTCTTCTACGCGGCCTTCGGCAAGGCCAAGGTGGTGCCGGGCAAGCTGCAGATGGTCGGTGAAGCCGGTTACGACTTCGTCCGCCGCGGCATCGTCTACGAGACCCTCGGAAAGAAGGAGGGCGAGAAGTACGTCCCCCTGATGGTCTCGCTGTTCTTCTTCATCTGGATCATGAACATCTGGTCCGTGATCCCGCTGGCGCAGTTCCCGGTGTCGTCGGTCATCGCGTACCCGGCGGTTCTCGCCGCGGTCGTCTACGTCACCTGGGTCTCGCTGACCTTCAAGCGGCATGGCTTCGTCGGGTTCTTCAAGAACATCACCGGCTACGACAAGTCGCTCGGCCCGGTGCTGCCGCTCGTGATGGTCATCGAGTTCTTCTCGAACCTGCTCGTCCGGCCCTTCACTCACGCCGTCCGACTGTTCGCGAACATGTTCGCCGGTCACCTGATGCTGGTCATGTTCACCGTCGCCTCCTGGTACCTGCTCAACAGCTGGATGATCCCGGCGGCCGGTATCTCCTTCGCGATGACCATGGCCATGATCGTCTTCGAGCTTTTCGTGCAGGCCGTCCAGGCGTACGTCTTCGTACTCCTCGCCTGCACGTACATCCAGGGCGCTCTGGCCGAGCACCACTGAGCCCCTGCCGCCCCGCAAGTCCCAAGAACGTCCGGTGGCCAACCCCCGCCGGTCCGTGAAAGAGAAGGAAGAAACAGCATGGCTGCCACTGAGACCCTCGCCGCTGTCTCCGGTTCGCTCGGCTCCATCGGCTACGGCCTCTCCGCCATCGGCCCCGGCATCGGCGTCGGCATCATCTTCGGTAACGGCACCCAGGCCCTGGCCCGTCAGCCCGAGGCCGCCGGTCTGATCCGTGCCAACCAGATCCTGGGCTTCGCCTTCTGTGAGGCGCTCGCCCTCATCGGCATCGTTATGCCGTTCGTGTTCGGTCAGTAATTTTCTGCTCACCGACACGTTTCGACGAAAGGCACTGATGTGATCGCCAACCTGGTGCAGCTGGCGGCCGAGGAGAAGCAGAACCCGCTTGTTCCTCCGGGCCCCGAGCTGCTCGTCGGCACCATCGCCTTCGCCATCGTGTTCTTCTTCTTCTGGAAGAAGCTGCTTCCGAACATCAACAAGGTTCTGGAGGAGCGCCGCGCGGCGATCGAAGGCGGTATCGAAGAGGCCGAGACCATGAAGGTCGAGGCCCAGAGCGTCCTTGAGCAGTACAAGGCACAGCTCGCCGAGGCCCGGCACGAGGCCGCGCGCCTGCGCCAGGAGGCGCAGGAGCAGGGTGCCACGCTCATCGCCGAGATGCGGGCCGAGGGCCAGCGTCAGCGCGAGGAGATCGTCGCCGCCGGCCACTCCCAGATCGAGGCCGACCGCAAGGCCGCCGCTTCCGCGCTGCGCCAGGACGTCGGCAAGCTCGCCACCGACCTGGCCGGCAAGCTCGTCGGGGAGTCCCTCGAGGACCACGCCCGCCAGAGCCGTGTGATCGACCGGTTCCTCGACGAGCTCGAGGAGAAGGCCGAGGCCGGACGATGAACGGAGCGAGCCGCGAGGCCCTGGCAGCCGCACGTGAGCGTCTCGACGCGCTGACGGACTCGACGTCCGTGAACGCGGGCTCGCTCGCCGACGAGCTGGCCGCCGTCACCGCGCTGCTCGACCGCGAGGTGTCGCTGCGTCGGGTCCTCACCGACCCGGCGCAGGACGCGCAGGCCAAGGCCGAGCTGGCCCAGCGCCTGCTCGGCACCCAGGTCAGCGGCCCGGCCGCCGACCTGGTCGCCGGCATGGTGCGCTCCCGCTGGTCGCAGTCGCGCGACCTGGTGGACGCGCTGGAGGTGCTGGCCGCGACCGCCGACCTCACCGCCGCGCAGCAGGCCGGCAAGCTCGATGACGTCGAGGACGAGCTGTTCCGGTTCGGCCGGATCGTCTCCGGCAGCACCGAGCTGCGTGCCGCGCTGACCGACCGCAAGGCCACCACCTCGGCCAAGGGCGAGCTGCTGCGCAGCCTGCTCGGCGGCCGGGCCCAGTCGGCCACCGAGCGTCTGGTCACGCGCCTTGTGACCGCGCCGCGGGGACGTAGCCTGGAGTCGGGACTGGAGTCCCTGTCCAAGCTCGCCGCCGAGCGCCGGGACCGCATGGTGGCCATCGTCACCTCGGCGGTGCCGCTGAGCGACCCGCAGAAGCAGCGCCTGGGCGCCGCCCTCGCGAAGCTCTACGGCCGCAAGATGCACCTCAACCTGGACGTGGACCCCGAGGTCCTCGGCGGAATCCGGGTGCAGGTCGGTGACGAGGTCATCAACGGCTCCCTCGCGGACCGCATCGAGGACGCCGGCCGCCGGCTCACCGGCTGAGCAGCAACTCAATAGGCAGTACGTACTTACGACGGCCCTGGTTGGGCCGTGCAGAAGAATCCTGGGGGTCGCCCCCAGACCCCCAAAGTGAAACTTCGGGCCCAACAAGGAGAGCAGGGAACCCAGATGGCGGAGCTCACGATCCGGCCGGAGGAGATCCGGGACGCGCTGGAGAACTTCGTCCAGGCGTACAAGCCGGACGCGGCCTCGCGCGAGGAGGTCGGTACGGTCACCTTCGCCGGCGACGGCATCGCGAAGGTCGAGGGTCTGCCCTCGGTCATGGCCAACGAGCTGCTGAAGTTCGAGGACGGCAGCCTCGGTCTCGCCCTCAACCTCGAGGAGCGCGAGATCGGCTGCGTCGTCCTCGGCGAGTTCAGTGGCATCGAGGAGGGTCAGCCGGTCTCCCGCACCGGTGAGGTTCTCTCCGTCGCGGTGGGCGAGGGCTACCTCGGCCGCGTGGTGGACCCCCTCGGCAACCCGATCGACGGCCTTGGCGAGATCGAGACCGAGGACCGTCGCGCCCTGGAGCTGCAGGCCCCGGGCGTCATGGTCCGCAAGTCGGTGCACGAGCCGATGGAGACGGGCTACAAGGCCGTCGACGCGATGACCCCGATCGGCCGTGGCCAGCGTCAGCTGATCATCGGTGACCGTCAGACCGGCAAGACCGCCCTGGCCGTCGACACGATCATCAACCAGCGCGACAACTGGCGCTCGGGCGACCCGAACAAGCAGGTCCGCTGCATCTACGTCGCCATCGGCCAGAAGGGCTCCACGATCGCCGGTGTGCGAGGCGCTCTGGAAGAGGCCGGCGCGCTGGAGTACACGACCATCGTCGCCGCCCCGGCGTCCGACCCGGCCGGCTTCAAGTACCTGGCGCCGTACACCGGTTCGGCCATCGGCCAGCACTGGATGTACCAGGGCAAGCACGTCCTGATCATCTTCGACGACCTGTCGAAGCAGGCCGACGCCTACCGCGCCGTGTCGCTGCTGCTGCGCCGCCCGCCGGGCCGTGAGGCCTACCCGGGTGACGTCTTCTACCTGCACTCCCGTCTGCTGGAGCGCTGCGCGAAGCTCTCCGACGAGATGGGTGCCGGATCGATGACCGGTCTGCCGATCGTCGAGACGAAGGCCAACGACGTCTCGGCGTTCATCCCGACCAACGTCATCTCCATCACCGACGGCCAGTGCTTCCTGGAGTCGGACCTGTTCAACGCCGGTCAGCGCCCCGCGCTGAACGTCGGTATCTCCGTCTCCCGAGTCGGTGGTTCCGCGCAGCACAAGGCGATGAAGCAGGTCTCCGGCCGTCTGCGCGTGGACCTCGCCCAGTTCCGTGAGCTGGAGGCGTTCGCCGCCTTCGGTTCCGACCTGGACGCCGCGTCCAAGGCGCAGCTGGAGCGCGGTCAGCGCATGGTCGAGCTGCTGAAGCAGGCGCAGTACCAGCCGATGGCCACCGAGGACCAGGTCGTCTCCGTCTGGGCCGGCACCACCGGCAAGATGGACGACGTCCCCGTCGCCGACATCCGCCGCTTCGAGAAGGAGCTGCTGGAGTACCTGCACCGCAAGGAGCAGGGCCTGATGACCTCCATCCGCGAGGGCGGCAAGATGTCCGACGACACCCTCCAGGCTGTCGCCGAGGCCATCGTGGAGTTCAAGAAGCAGTTCGAGACCTCCGACGGCAAGCTGCTCGGCGAGGACTCCCCGGCTGCCGGTAAGTGACGACGGAAGGGACCTGACTCATGGGAGCCCAGCTCCGGGTCTACAAGCGTCGCATCCGATCCGTCACCGCGACCAAGAAGATCACCAAGGCGATGGAGATGATCGCCGCCTCGCGCGTCGTCAAGGCGCAGCGCAAGGTGGCGGCCTCCACCCCGTACGCGACCGAGCTCACCCGGGCGGTCACGGCGGTCGCCGGCGGATCCAACACCAAGCACCCGCTCACGACCGAGCCCGAGAACCCGACCCGCGCCGCGGTCCTGCTCCTCACGAGTGACCGCGGTCTGGCCGGCGCCTTCAACTCCAACGCCATCAAGGCCGCGGAGAAGCTCACGGCGAAGCTCGAGGCCGAGGGCAAGGAGGTCGTCAGCTACATCGTCGGCCGCCGCGGTGTCGCCCACTACAACTTCCGCGAGCGCAAGATCGCGGAGTCGTTCACGGGCTTCACCGACGAGCCGTCGTACGCGGACGCCAAGAAGGTCGCGGCCCCGCTGATCGAGGCGATCGAGACGGAGACGGCCGAGGGCGGCGTGGACGAGCTCCACATCGTGTACACCGAGTTCGTGTCGATGATGACGCAGACGGCGATCGAGGCCCGGCTGCTGCCGCTCAGCCTCGAAGAGGTCGAGCAGGAGGCCAAGCCCAAGGGCGAGATCCTTCCGCTGTTCGACTTCGAGCCCTCGGCGGAGGACGTCCTGGACGCCCTGCTGCCGCGCTACGTCGAGAGCCGCATCTACAACGCGCTGCTCCAGTCGGCCGCCTCCAAGCACGCCGCCACGCGGCGGGCGATGAAGTCGGCCACCGACAACGCCGGAGAGCTCATCGAGACGCTCACCCGGCTTGCCAACCAGGCCCGCCAGGCCGAAATCACCCAGGAAATCAGCGAGATCGTCGGTGGCGCGAGTGCCCTGGCCGACGCGACCGCGGGGAGTGACCGATAAATGACCACCACTGTTGAGACGGCCACGGCGACGGGCCGCGTCGCGCGGGTCATCGGCCCGGTCGTCGACGTGGAGTTCCCCGTCGACGCGATGCCGGAGATCTACAACGCCCTGCACGTCGAGGTCGCAGACCCGGCGCTGGCCGGCGAGAAGAAGACGCTGACCCTGGAGGTCGCCCAGCACCTGGGTGACGGCCTGGTCCGCGCGATCTCGATGCAGCCCACCGACGGCCTGGTCCGCCAGGCCCCGGTGACCGACACGGGCGCGGGCATCACCGTCCCGGTCGGCGACTTCACCAAGGGCAAGGTGTTCAACACCCTCGGTGAGGTACTGAACAGCGACGAGGTCCACGAGGGCGAGCGCTGGTCCATCCACCGCAAGGCCCCCGCGTTCGACCAGCTCGAGTCGAAGACCGAGATGTTCGAGACGGGCCTGAAGGTCGTCGACCTGCTCACCCCGTACGTCAAGGGCGGCAAGATCGGTCTGTTCGGTGGCGCCGGTGTCGGCAAGACCGTGCTGATCCAGGAAATGATCATGCGTGTCGCCAACCTCCACGAGGGCGTCTCCGTCTTCGCGGGCGTCGGCGAGCGCACCCGTGAGGGCAACGACCTCATCGCGGAGATGGAAGAGTCCGGCGTTCTGGACAAGACCGCCCTGGTCTTCGGCCAGATGGACGAGCCCCCGGGCACCCGTCTGCGCGTGGCCCTGGCCGGCCTGACGATGGCGGAGTACTTCCGCGACGTCCAGAAGCAGGACGTGCTGTTCTTCATCGACAACATCTTCCGCTTCACCCAGGCCGGCTCCGAGGTGTCGACCCTGCTCGGCCGTATGCCCTCCGCGGTGGGCTACCAGCCGAACCTGGCCGACGAGATGGGCACCCTCCAGGAGCGCATCACCTCGACCCGTGGTCACTCGATCACCTCGATGCAGGCGATCTACGTCCCCGCGGACGACCTGACCGACCCGGCCCCGGCCACCACCTTCGCCCACCTCGACGCGACGACGGTGCTCTCCCGTCCGATCTCCGAGAAGGGCATCTACCCGGCCGTGGACCCGCTGGACTCGACGTCCCGCATCCTCGACCCGCGGTACATCTCGGCGGAGCACTACAACGCCGCGATGCGCGTGAAGAACATCCTGCAGAAGTACAAGGACCTGCAGGACATCATCGCGATCCTCGGTATCGACGAGCTCGGCGAGGAGGACAAGCTCGTCGTCCACCGTGCCCGTCGCGTGGAGCGCTTCCTGTCCCAGAACACCCACGCCGCCAAGCAGTTCACCGGCGTGGACGGTTCGGACGTGCCGCTGGACGAGTCGATCGCCGCGTTCAACGCGATCTGCGACGGCGACTACGACCACTTCCCGGAGCAGGCGTTCTTCATGTGCGGTGGTCTTGAGGACCTCAAGAACAACGCCAAGGAGCTCGGCGTCTCCTGAGCCCCGTGCTCGTCGGAGGGGGCGGGGTTCGTCCCGCCCCCTCTGTCACGCCTACTAGACTTGTAACCAACACCCGGCACTCCCGCCGGGTGGTGACCCGAGGAGCCACCCTTGGCTGCTGAGCTGCACGTCGCGCTGGTCGCGGCCGACCGTGAGGTCTGGTCCGGCCAGGCCACCCTGGTCGTCGCGCGCACCACGTCCGGCGACATCGGCGTCATGCCCGGTCACCAGCCGCTGCTCGGTGTGCTGGAGTCGGGCCCGGTGACCATCCGTACGAGTGAGGGCGGGACGGTCGTCGCCGCGGTCCACGGCGGATTCATCTCGTTCGCGGACGACAAGCTCTCGCTGCTGGCGGAAGTCGCCGAGCTGTCGGACGAGATCGATGTCCAGCGCGCGGAGCAGGAGCTCGAGCGCGCGAAGGCGGAGGACGACGCGGAGGCCCAGCGCCGCGCGGACGTCCGGCTGCGGGCTGCCACGGCGGCGCGCTGACCGAGTCCGCCGTGTGATGACGTCACTCAGCCGCGGCTGGGTACCGGAGAGATCCGGACCCAGCCGCGGCTGAGGCGGATGTGGGTGATTTTTACGTTCCGTTACCTAGGAGACGAGGAGGTCGGTGTCGATGGTCCTCGCTCTGACTGTGTGCGGAATCGTGGTGGCCCTCGTGGTGGTGGGCCTGTTCGTCTTCGGTCTGCGCCGCCGGCTGATCCAGCGCTCGGGCGGCACCTTCGACGCCAGCCTGCGCTGGGACACCCCGGAGGAGGGCGACCGGAGCGGCAAGGGCTGGGCGTACGGGGTGGCCCGCTACAACGGTGACCGCGTCGAGTGGTACCGCGTCTTCTCGTACTCGCCGCGTCCGCGCCGTGTCCTGGAGCGGTCCGCGATCGAGGTCGCCGGCCGCCGCGTCCCGGAGGGCGAGGAGGAGCTGGCGCTGCTCTCCGACCATGTGATCCTGACCTGTCTGCACCGGGGCACGCGTCTCGAACTCGCGATGAGCGAAGACGCGCTGACCGGTTTCCTCGCGTGGCTCGAAGCAGCCCCGCCCGGTCAGCGCGTCAACGTCGCCTAGGTCTTGACGACCCTTCGAACTTCTCTGTGATCCGGCCTACTTCAGGCCGCTGTCGATGGCGGTCGCCAGCTCTCCGTTCGCGGTGTCACCGCTGAACTCCCAGAAGAACGCGCCGCCGAGCCCCTGGTTCTTGGCCCAGCTCATCTTGCCCGCGATGGTCGCCGGGGTGTCGTACGACCACCAGTTGCTGCCGCAGTGCGCGTAGGCCGTGCCGGCGACGGTGCCGGTGGCCGGGCAGGAGTTCTTCAGGATCTTGTAGTCCTCGATGCCCGCCTCGTACGTGCCCGGAGCCGCGCCGGTCGCCGATCCGCCCGGGGCGGACTGGGTGACGCCGGTCCAGCCACGGCCGTAGAAGCCGATGCCGAGCAGCAGCTTCTTGGCCGGAACGCCCTTGGCCTTGAGCTTGGCGATCGCGTCGGCCGAGTTGAAGCCCGCCTGCGGGATCCCCGGGTAGGACGTGAGCGGGGAGTGCGGGGCGGTCGGGCCGTCCTTGTCGAAGGCGCCGAAGTAGTCGTACGTCATCACGTTGTACCAGTCGAGGTACTGAGCTGCACCGCCGTAGTCGGCCGCGTCGATCTTGCCGCCGGACGAGCCGTCGGCGGTGATGGCCGCGGTGACCAGGTAGTTCGGGCCGAACTCGGCACGCAGGGCCTGGGAGAGGTTCCTGAAGGCCGCCGGGCCCGAGGTGTCGCAGGTCAGGCCGCAGGCGTTCGGGTACTCCCAGTCGATGTCGATGCCGTCGAAGACGTCGGCCCAGCGCGGGTCCTCGACGACGGCCTTGCAGGACTTGGCGAACGCGGCCGCGTTCTGCGCGGCCTGGCCGAAGCCGCCCGAGTAGGTCCAGCCGCCGAAGGAGTACAGCACCTTGATGTGCGGGTACTTCGCCTTCAGCTGGCGCAGCTGGTTGAAGTTGCCGCGCAGCGGCTGGTCCCAGGTGTCGGCGGTGCCGCTGACGGACTGATCGGCGGTGTAGGCCTTGTCGTAGGCGGCGTAGGTGTCGTCGACGGTGCACTGGCCGTTCTTGACGTTGCCGAAGGCGTAGTTGATGTGGGTGATCTTCGACGCCGAGCCCGAGGTCACCAGGTTCTTGACGTGGTAGTTGCGGCCGTAGACGCCCCACTCGGTGAAGTAGCCGAGCTTGACCTTGTCGCCGGTGGGCGGCTCGGTGGTGCCGCCGGTGGTGCGGACCCGGACGGCACCGCTGACCGGGCCGGTCTGGTCGGCGGTGTCCCGGGCCTGGACGGAGTAGGAGTAGTCGGTGCCGGCGGTGAGGCCGGTGCCGGTGTACGACGTGCCCGTCACGGTGGCGACCTTGGAGCCGTCGCGCAGGACGTCGTAGTTCTTGACGCCCTTGTCGTCGGTGGCGGCGGACCAGGACAGCTTCACCGAGGTGTCGGTGATGTCCGAGGCGGTCGGGGTGCCGGGGGCGCTCGGCGCGCTGTCGCCGGGCTCCGTGGTGCCGCCGTCGCAGCTGCCGCCGTTGAGCTTGCAGTTGGCGGGGGAGCCGGAGCCGCTGCCGTTGAAGCCGAAGGAGACCGAGGCGCCGGGGGCGAGGGTGCCGTTCCAGGACTTGTTCTTCGCGGTCCAGTGGGTGCCGGAGGAGGTCACGTCGGCGTCCCAGGAGGAGGTGACGGACGTACCGGAGGGGAAGTCCCACTCGACGGTCCAGGAGCTGAGGGCGGTGGTGCCGGTGTTCTTCACCGTCCACTTGCCCTCGAAGCCGGAGCCCCAGTCCTGGGTCTTGGCGTAGGTTGCGGTGGCGGACGTCGCGGCCTGGGCCGGGCTCGCCAGGCCGACAAGGCCGGCCAGCGGGAGCAACAGGGTCGCGAACCCTGCCGCGGCTCTGTGTCTGAAGCGCATGCTGCGCCTCCTTGATGGAGTTGTGGGGGGCGTGACTGAGCCTCACGCCACACATGGTGCGGTGAGAATAGAAAGGTCTGGACCACCGGTCAATAGGTCTGGACCACCAGCACCGAACGCGGTTCAGACACCCAACTCCTGCGCCAGCACGGCGGCTTGCACCCGGCTCCGCAGCTCCAGCTTCCCCAGCAGCCTGCTGACGTGGGTTTTCACGGTCGCCTCGGCCATGTCGAGCCGCTCCGCGATGCCCGCGTTGGACAGACCCTGGCCGAGGCAGGACAGCACCTCGCGCTCCCGCCGGGTCAGATGTTCGAGCACCGCCGGATCGGCCGCGGGCTCCCGGGCGGGCTTCGCGGCGAACTCCGCGATCAGTCGCCGCGTGACCGCCGGGGCGATCAGCCCCTCCCCACGGGCGACCGTCCGCACGGCCTCCAGCAGCTCCGCCGCCTCGGTGTTCTTCAGCAGGAAGCCGGACGCGCCCGCCCGCAGCGCCCCGAAGACGTACTCGTCGAGGTCGAAGGTGGTCAGCACCAGCACATCGGCGAGCCGCTCCGCGACGACCTGCCGGGTCGCCGACACCCCGTCAAGACGCGGCATCTGAACGTCCATCAGCACCAGGTCCGGCCGCAGCTCGCGGGCCAGCGCCACCGCCTGCTCGCCGTCCGCCGCCTCGCCGATCACCTCGATGTCGGGTGCGCTGCGCAGGATGAGGACGAGCCCGGCGCGGACGGCGGACTGGTCGTCGGCGACCAGGACGCGGATCATGCGGTGTCTCCTTCGGGGCTGTGGCTGACGGGGAGGGTGGCGCGTACCACCCAGATCTTGCCCTCGGGCGAGTCCTCGGGGGCGGCTTCGAACGTGCCGTCCAGCAGGGCCACCCGTTCTCTCATGCCGACCAGACCCGCGCCGGAGCCGGGGGCGCGCGGGGCGTCCCGGTCCCCGTAGGGGCTGGTCACGCTGACCACGAGGGAGCCGTCCCGCCGGGCGAGGGACACGGTGACCCGGCCCGGGGCGGCGTGCTTGAGCGCGTTGGTCAGCGACTCCTGCACGATGCGGTAGGCGGCGAGCTCCACGGGTGTGGGCACCTCGCTCCGTTCGGCGTCGAGGGCGACGTCGAGGCCGTTGGTGCGGGCGCCTTCCACCAGCGCGCCGAGACCGTCGAGCGTGGGAGCGGCGGACGGTTCCATGTCGCCGCTGCTGTCGCGCAGGATGCCGATCAGCCGCCGCATCTCGGCGAGCCCCTCCACGCTGTTCTCGCGGATGACCACGAGCGCCTCCTGAGAGGTCTTCGGGTCGTCGAGGGACAGCGCGGCGGTGGAGTGGATGGCGATCGCGGACAGGTGGTTGGCGACCATGTCGTGCAGCTCGCGGGCCATCCGGGCACGTTCGGCGGTGACCGCCTGGGTGCGGTCCATCTCGGCGAGCAGCGCGGTCTGTTCGGCGCGCAGCCGGGCCGCCTCGGCCGCGTCGCGGTGGTTGCGCACGATCAGGCCGGTCGCGGCGGGGCCGAAGGACACGAGGCCGGTGATCACGCCGATCAGCAGCGCCTCGGGCTCGCGCCAGATCGCGAACGGCACCGCCGCGGCGGCCACCGAGAGCAGCCCGGTGATCCGCGGGATGCGGTGGGCCGACGCGGGCGGGCCGTACAGGACGGCCGCGTACATCAGATCGGTGTACATCAGGATCGTGACCAGGTTGCCCTGGGTGACGGTGTCCAGGACGATCGCGGGCGTGCCGATCAGCAGAGCGGCGCGGGGAGCGCTCCGGCGCAGCAGCTCGCAGCCCGCCATGACGACGAGCGGCAGCAGAAGCGGCCAGCGCCCGGGCAGGATGACGTACGCCTCGGTGTGCGGCCGGGTGGCCAGGCCGACGCCCCACAGCAGCAGCCCGCCGAGCAGGCCGCCCAGCGCGACGTAGACGTCGAAACGGCGGGGACGGGGGAGTCGTACGGCCATGTCACCATCCAACACGGCCGTCGTGCCCTGCGCGTGATCCCCGCGGAGGGTCCCCGGCTGCATCCTTCGATGTACCGCGAGTTCGTCAGTCGCGACGACGATTCCGGGCGCGCCGCACGGGAGCCTGAAGAGGTGACCGAGAGGAGCGAACCGTGATCGTCGCATTGATCGCCGCCTGCGAGATCGGCTTCTGGGTGCTGCTGGCAGCCGGCCTGGGCGCCCGCTACCTGCTGCGCATGCCACGGCTCGGGCTGGGCCTGCTGCTGTGCGAGCCACTGCTGGAGGTCGTCCTGCTGGTCGCCACCGCGCTGGACCTGAAGAACGGTGCCGAGCCGAACTGGACGCACGGCCTGGCCGCGCTGTACATCGGCTACACCGTCGGGCACGGCCACCGCACGGTGAAGTGGCTGGACGGCCACGCCGCCCACCGGCTGGGCGGCGCCCCGAAGCCGATCGGCCCGCCGCGCTACGGCATGGCCCGGGCGCGCCACGAGGGCACGGTGTGGCTGGGCACCCTCACGGCGGCCGTCGTCGCGACCGTGCTGCTCCAGCTGGCCATCTGGTACGTCGACGACCCGAGCCGCGTCACCTCGCTGGAGAGCTGGCGCTACGTGGCCTGGCGTGCGGCCGGGATCCACGGACTGGTCGCGCTGAGCTATCTGATCTGGCCGCGGAAGGCGCCGGAGGGCGAACCCGGGGCGACGATCGAGAAGCAGAGGGTGGACCGCTGAGGCCGGGAACCCGGCTTCCCGGGCGTCGTGACCGGTCGCGCAGTTCCCCGCGCCCCTTTCCGGGGCGCCTCAGCGCTCCCCGCCCGGCACCCACAGCACGTCTCCGGCCTCCTTGTTCGCGGTCCTGGCCAGGATGAACAGCAGGTCGGAGAGGCGGTTGAGGTAGGTCGCCGTCAGCGGGTTCATCACCTCGCCGTGCACCTCCAGCGCCGCCCACGTGGAGCGTTCCGCCCGGCGTACGACCGTGCAGGCCTGGTGGAGCAGGGCCGCGCCCGGGGTGCCGCCGGGGAGGATGAAGGAGCGGAGCTTGTCCAGCTGTTCGTTGAAGCGGTCGCAGTCCGCCTCCAGCTTGTCGATGTAGAACTGCTCGACCCGCAGGGGCGGGAACTCCGGGTTCTCCACCACCGGCGTCGACAGGTCCGCGCCCACGTCGAACAGGTCGTTCTGGACGCGTGTGAGGACCTTGACGAGCTCCTCGTCGAGACCGCCCAGCGCGATCGCCGTGCCGATCACCGCGTTCGCCTCGTTGGCGTCGGCGTACGCGGAGATCCGCAGATCGGTCTTGGCGACCCGGCTCATGTCGCCGAGGGCGGTGGTGCCCTGGTCGCCGGTCCTGGTGTAGATGCGCGTCAGATTGACCATGTGGCCAGCGTAGTTACGCTCAGGCGGTTCGGAACACGCGTGTGCCCACTGTCACGGACAGCGCCGTGAGGCCGACGGCCACCAGCGCGCCGTAGAGCATGTGGGGTGTGGCGTAGTCGCCCACGTACGCGTCCCGCACCGCGTCCACCAGATAGCGGAACGGCATGAGGTGCGAGAGGGCGTCCAGCCAGGCCGGTCCCAGGGTCATCGGCAGCATCAGGCCCGACAGCAGCATGGACGGCATGGTCAGCGCGTTGATCGCCGGGCCGAAGCTCTGCGGGGTGTCCATCCTCATCGCCAGTGCGTACGACAGGGCGGCCAGCGAGAGCGTGAGCAGGGCGACGAAGGCGAAGCCGATCAGCACCCCGGCCAGGGGCGCCCGCAGGCCCATCACCACCGCGGCCAGCACCAGCAGCACGGCCTGGAAGACGAACACCGTGGCGTCCCGCAGCACCCGGCCCAGCAGCAGGGCCAGCCGGCTGACCGGGGTGACGCGCATGCGCTCGACCACGCCGTGGCCCTTCTCGATGATGATCGAGAAGCCCGCGAAGGATGCCCCGAACAGGCCGAGTTGGAGCAGCAGCCCGGGGACGAGCACCTGCCAGGAGCTGCCTCCCGTGCCGAGCGGCAGGTCGGTGAGCAGCGGGCCGAAGAACAGCAGGTACAGCAGCGGCATGAGTACGCCGAAGAGCAGCGCGAAGCGCGAGCGCAGTGACTGGCGGAGGTAGCGCCCGTAGACGAGGGCGGTGTCGTGCAGCAGCATCGTGGGTCCTCTGGGTCCTCTGGGTCCTCTGAGTCTTTGAGTCCGCCGGGCCCTAGACGGCGACGGGGGTCTGGTCGGCCGGCGCGGCGCTGCGGCCGGTGATGGCGAGGAACGTGTCCTGGAGCGAGGCGTCGAGCGAGCCGCCGTGGCGCAGCTTCAGCGCGCTCGGGGTGCCCTCGGCGACGACCACGCCGTGGTCCACGACGACCAGCCGGTCGGAGAGGGCGTCGGCCTCGTCGAGGTAGTGCGTGGTCAGGAACACCGTCGTGCCGTGCTCGTCGCGCAGACGGCGCACCAGGTCCCACAGGTCGGCACGGCTGCCGGGGTCGAGACCGGTCGTCGGCTCGTCCAGGAACAGCACCTTCGGGCGGTGGGTGAGCGCCATCGCGATGTCCAGCCGCCGCCGCTGACCGCCGGAGAGCGCGCCGCACCTGCGGTCGAGGAGCCCGGTGAGGTCCAGGTCGCGGGCCAGTTCCCCGGCGCGCTCGACGGCCTGCGCCCTGGTCAGCCGGTACAGCCGCCCCTGGGTGACCAGTTCCTCCCGCACGCTGATCTGCGGATCGACCCCGCCGGACTGCGCCACGTAGCCGCAGGCCCGCCGCACCCCGGCCGCGTCCGTCGCCAGGTCGCATCCCGCGACGGTGGCGGCGCCGCCGGACGGTGCCAGCAGCGTCGTCAGCATCCGCAGGGTCGTGGTCTTGCCGGCCCCGTTCGGGCCGAGGAAGCCGAGGATCTCGCCCTCGCGGACGGTCAGGTCGATCGAGCGCACGGCCTGAACGGGGCCGTTCTTGGTCAGGAAGGTGCGGGCCAGCCCGGCCGTACTGATGATTGCCATGGCCCCAGAAAAACAGAGGCTCTTAAAATTTGCAATGACCCCAAGTTTTCAGAGCCTCCAGGGA
This sequence comes from Streptomyces qaidamensis, assembly GCF_001611795.1. Taxonomy (NCBI): domain Bacteria; kingdom Bacillati; phylum Actinomycetota; class Actinomycetes; order Kitasatosporales; family Streptomycetaceae; genus Streptomyces; species Streptomyces qaidamensis. Next base: position 6,151,422 of record NZ_CP015098.1, read on the forward strand.
AGCTAGAATTCGGACATGGCTGAGGGGCTCAGGGAACGGAAGAAGCGCGAGACCAGGCAGCGCATCTCGGACATCGCCACCGGGCTCTTCCTGGAGCGCGGATTCGTGACGGTGACGATCGCCGACGTGGCGGAAGCGGCCGACGTCTCCGTGAACACCGTCTACAACTACTTCCCGGCCAAAGAGGACCTCTTCTTCGACCGCTCCCAGGGCGTCGTCGACCGGCTCTCGCGATGGGTGCGCGGCCGGGACGCGGGGGAGTCGGCCACCCGGGCGGTGCTGCGCGAGCTGCGCGCCGAGATCGAGGCCGTCTCGCCCCGTATGGGCCTCATTGGGGGCTATGACCGTTTCATGCGCTGCATCGAAGAGGCGCCACCGCTGCGCTCCCGGCTGTGGAGCATCCAGCAGGAGCTCCAGGACAACCTGGAGGCGACCCTCCGCGAGGAGACCGGCGCCACCGTCGGCGATCCGCTGCCCGGCCTGATCGCCGGTCAGATCTGCTGGGCCCACGGCACCCTTTTCGTCGCGATCGGCCGCGAGATGGTCAAGGGGCGCAACCCGGACGAAGTGTCACGGGAGATGCTCGTCGTTCTCGACGACATCGAGGAGTTGTTGGGCGAGAAGGTGCTCAACTACGCCGTACGAGGCGGCGCGTGACGCGCGTCTCACGTCGTGAGACGTGAAACGCGTTACTAAGCGCTCACACGCGCTCTCGCGGGCGCTAGTGTCCGCCGGAGAAGCAGGCATAAGCAGCGCGTCAGGGGAGTCGCACAGTGGCAGGGAAGCTCGCCGTCATCGGGGCCGGCCTCATGGGAGCCGGCATCGCCCAGGTCTCCGCCCAGGCGGGCTGGGAGGTGATCCTGCGTGACGTCACCGACGAGGCACTGACGCGGGGCACCGACGGCATCAAGGCGTCGTACGACAAGTTCGTCGCCAAGGGCAAGCTGGAAGCGCACGACGCCGACGCCGCCCTGGCCCGCATCACCGCGACCACCGACCTGGACGCCGCGGCCGACGCGGACGTCGTCGTCGAGGCCGTGTTCGAGAAGCTCGAGGTCAAGCACGAGATCTTCCGCGCGCTCGACAAGATCGTGAAGGACGAGGCGATCCTCGCCTCCAACACCTCCGCCATCCCGATCACCAAGATCGCGGCGGCCACGGAGCGCCCGGAGCGGGTCGTCGGCACGCACTTCTTCTCGCCGGTGCCGATGATGCAGCTGTGCGAACTCGTCCGCGGCTACAAGACCAGCGACGAGACCCTCGCCACGGCCCGGCGGTTCGCCGAGTCGGTGGGCAAGACCTGCATCGTCGTCAACCGCGACGTCGCCGGGTTCGTGACGACCCGTCTCATCTGCGCCCTGGTCGTCGAGGCCGCGAAGCTGCAGGAGTCGGGCGTGGCCAGCGCCGAGGACATCGACCTGGCCTGCAAGCTGGGCTTCGGCCACGCCATGGGCCCGCTGGCGACGGCGGACCTGACCGGCGTCGACATCCTGCTGCACGCCACGAACAACATCTACACCGAGTCCCAGGACGAGAAGTTCGCGGCCCCCGAGTCGATGCGCCGGATGGTTGACGCCGGTGACATCGGACGCAAGAGCGGGCAGGGCTTCTACAAGCACTGAAACCGCACATGCCCCGGGCCCATCACACGCCAGGGTGAATTCGGTATCGGTTCGCTTACAAGAAGCAACCTCTGACTCCTCCACACAGTCAGAGGTTGCATCACCCACATCCAGAACGCGGAGCACGATTCGCACGCACGGGGAGCGCATATGTACATCAGGGGCGACCACGCCGAGCTGGTCGTCGGGGGCCGCCTCGACGTCCGGAGCGCGGCGGACGCCCGTACGGTCCTGCACTCGGCCGTCGACGACGGAGTCGGCGATCTGGTGCTCGACCTGTCCGAACTGGACTCCTGGGACGCCACCGGACTGGGCGTGATCATGGGAGCCCACCGGCGGGCCGGCCGCTGCGGCCGGCGCCTGGTGCTGCGCGGGGTACCGCCGCAGATGCAGCGCCTGCTGGTGGCCACCCGACTGCACCGGATCCTGGCGATCGAGGGGGGCATCGGGGTGGAGACGCTTCCCCGCGTGTGACGCCGCGTACGGGTGTGAGCCGGGCGACCGGGGAGACCCGGACGCACGTCGTCGCATCGGGCGACGCGCACAATCCTCACGAGACCGTGACGTTACGGACGGCGCGGTACCCCGGACTGTCGTAGATACTGTGCGAAGGTTTAGGGTTCGGCTGCCCGCTGCCTTGACACCCTTCGGCGGGACCGGACCAGAAGCGACAGCGCGGTGTGCAGCAAGGCCGGGAGGGGCTTTTCCAAGCACACACACGCTTTTGGGGGGCTTGACCTATGGATCCTGACAACCAGGGACCCGAGGAGTACGGCCACGAAGGTGACGGCCCCGCGCCGCGCCAGCGCCCTCCCAGGGAATCCCTCACACCCGACTTCGCGCAGCACGCGCCGGCGCTCGCCCGCACCGTGCAGCTCGTCTCCGGCGACTTCCTGCTGACCGTCAACCCCGTCGACGGCAGCGAGATAGAGGCCTGCCCGCCCGCCGAACGGCCTGCCCGGCCCGAGAAGCTCACCGCGGCCGAGCGGGCCGAGGCCGAGCGCGCCGCCCGCCCGCCCGTCCCGCCCGGCCCGGCGCTGCCCGTCCTGCCGCTGCTGGCCCGCCAGGACGAGCGCGAGCGCCTGGTGCGCCTGCTCGCCCGCGGCCGCTCCACGCGCCTGACCGGCGCGGCCGGCTCCGGCCGCACCCGCCTCCTGGACCTCGTCGCCGAGGACTGCTCCGACCTCGCCCCCGACGGCGTCGTCCGCCTCAACGGCTTCGGACGCACCGCCGACGACCTGCTGTACGACCTGTTCCACGCGGTGTACAGCGCCCCCCTGCACCGCCCGGACCGGGACGAACTGCTCACCTACGTCCGTGACATCGGTGCGGTCGTCGTCCTCGACGACCTGGAGTTCGGCGGCGCCGCGCTCGACGAGCTGCTGGAGGCGACCCCCGAGTGCGCCTTCCTGCTCGGCGCCACCCCGGACGTGCCGGCCCCCTCCGCCGACGCCGGCGTCGAGGAGGTCCTCCTCGGCGGGCTGGAGCGCGCGGCCGGGCTCGACCTGCTGGAACACGCCGTCGGCCGGACCCTCACCGAGGACGAGTCCAACTGGGCGGGCGACCTCTGGTTCGAGTCCGAGGGCCTGCCGCTGCGCTTCGTCCAGGCCGGTGCCCTGCTGCGGCAGCGCGACCGGCTGCGCGCCGGCACCGGCGCCGTCGACGAGTTCGGCGTCTTCGAGGACGCGCCCCCGGACGACCCCGCCGACTCCTACGACCTCGGTGACGACGTGCCGCTGCCGGCGCTCGGCGAGGCCGCCGCGCCCGCCCCGCTGCTCGCCTCCCGGCTGAGCGCCTCCGCCCGCGCCACCCTGCGGTTCGCCGTCGCCCTGGGCGGCGAGGTCCCGCACCAGGCGCATCTGCCCGCCCTGGTCGGCGACACCCACGCGGACGCCGCACTCGGCGAACTGGCCGCCTGCGGCCTCGTCTCCCCGGTCGGCTCCCGCTACCGCCTCGCGGCCGGCGTCCCGGCCCAGCTGGAAGCCGCCGGGTACGCCGACGAGGCCGAGGCCGCAGCCCGCAGTGCCGCCCAGCACTACTCCTGGTGGGCCGGGCACCCCTCGGTCACCCCCGAGCGGGTGTGCGCCGAGGCCGACGCGGTCCTCGCCGCCCTGGCCCTCCTCGGACCCGCCACCCGGCCGCCCGCCGAGGACGAGGAGAGCGCGGCCGTCCACCTGGCCCGCACCGCCGCCCCCGCGTTCGCCGCCGGACTGCACTGGAGCGCCTGGGAGCGGGCCCTGCGGGCCGGCGCCGAGGCAGCCCGGCTCGCAGGGGACGTCGGCGAAGAGGCCTACTTCCACCACGAGCTCGGCGTCCTCGCCCTGTGCGGGGGGCAGCTCGACCGGGCCCGTGCCGAACTGGAGGCCTCCATCGGCCTGCGCGGCGCCCTCGCCGACAAGCGCGGGACCGTCGCCGGCCGCCGTGCCCTGGTCCTGGTCGCCGACCGCTCGGGCACGCCGATCGGGCTCGGGCCGACCGCGGGGGAGGAGGTGCCCGACGCCCGGGACGAGGAGTCGGCGTCCCCGCCCGGCGGTGTTCCGGCGGCCTTCCCGACGCTCCAGAAGCCGCCCTCCCCGACGCTGGTCACCCACCGCAGCTCGCCCGCGCCCTCGCGCAAGGCGCGCGGCGGCCTCAAGGGCCTGGCCCGGCGCAACCTCGTGGCCGCCGGTGCCGGTGCCCTGCTCGTCGCGGTCCTGGGCACGGTGGTGACGCTCGGCGCCACTTCCGACAAGGATCAGAACCCGCCGTCCGACCAGGTCGGCGTCAACCCGTCCGCCAGCCAGGGCGTCGACGACGGCAGCCTCGGCGCCGACCGGCCGGCGAACGAGGGCGGGGGAGGCACCGGCGAGGCGGCAGCCCGCCCGACCGACCCGGGCCCGGACGGCACGATCGGCACGTCGGACGACCCGACGCCGACGGACTCCCCGAGCGGTTCGCAGGAACCGAGCGACTCCGCGTCGCCGTCGAAGCCGCCGACGTCCTCGAAGCCGTCCACGTCCAAGCCGCCGACGACGTCCAAGCCCCCCACGACGTCCAAGCCGCCGACGTCGAAGCCGCCGACGTCCGAGCCGCCGACCTCGGAGCCGCCGACGTCCGAGCCGCCCACCTCGGAGCCGCCGACGACCAGCCCGTCCACCTCCGACTCGGCCAGCGGCCCGGCGCCCAGCGCTCCCATGAGCACCTCGGCGAGCGCGTCGCAGAGCACCACAGGCACGCCGAGCGGCCCGGAGACGGTGATCTGACACCCGTACACACGGCAGGGCCGGGTCCGTTCCGCGGACCCGGCCCTTTCGTCGTCGTACGGGCTGTCAGAACAGCCGCAGCTTGTCGTCCTCGATGCCCCGCAGCGCGTTGTAGTCGAGGACCTGGCAGCCGATGCCGCGGTCGGTCGCGAGGACGCGGGCCTGGGGCTTGATCTCCTGGGCCGCGAAGACGCCGCGCACCGGGGCGAGATGGGGGTCGCGGTTCAGCAGCTCCAGATAGCGCGTGAGCTGCTCCACGCCGTCGATCTCGCCGCGCCGCTTGATCTCCACCGCGACGGTCTTGCCGTCGGCGTCCCGGCACAGGATGTCGACCGGCCCGATGGCCGTCGGGTACTCCCGGCGGATCAGCGTGTAGCCCTCGCCGAGTGTCTCGATGCGGTCGGCGAGCAGCTCCTGGAGGTGCGCTTCCACGCCGTCCTTGATCAGGCCGGGATCGACGCCCAGTTCGTGCGAGGAGTCGTGGAGGACTTCCTCCATCGTGATGATGAGCTTCTCGCCCGCCTTGTTGACGACGGTCCAGACGCCCTCTTCCTCGCCGGTGCCCTCTTTCAGGGTGCAGGGCGGCGACATCCAGTTCAGGGGCTTGTAGGCCCGGTCGTCGGCGTGGATCGAGACGCTGCCGTCCGCCTTCACCAGGATCAGGCGCGGGGCCGAGGGAAGGTGGGCGGTGAGCCGCCCGGCGTAGTCCACGGAGCAGCGGGCAATGACGAGACGCATGGTCGGCAACGCTACTCGACGGGCACCTGTCCACGCGATTCGCCCTGGAAAACACGTGTTCGGTAATGGCCGATTGTGTGCATGGTGTGCTCAGCGGGAGTGTCTCATCTGCGCATTTTCCTGGTGCCGCCACCGTACGGTGCTTACCGTATGAACGGGAGGTCGCGAGGCGTGTACGCAGCGTGTCCGGTATCGCGAACTCCCCCTATCTGTCCGGCAACCCCTGCTCGTCGGGGGTGCGAGAGGAGAACTCATGTCGCTCGACGTCTCACCGGCCCTACTCGAACAGGCCGAGCGAGGCGAGGTCGACGAAGCGGAATTCGTCGACTGCGTCCGGACCTCCCTGCCTTATGCGTGGGAGATGATCAGCTCACTGGTGGCCCAGCTGAAGGTGGACGGCGGCGCGTTCGCCGACAACCAGACGCCCCCGCCGGACGAGCAGGCACGCGGCCAGCTGCTGCGTGCGCTTGCGAGTGACGCGATACGCGGCGCGCTGCAACGGCACTTCGGTGTGCGGCTGGCTTTCCAGAACTGCCACCGGGTGGCCGTGTTCCCGCTTGACTCCTCGGTCGACGAGAAGCTGGACCGCTTCACCTCGGTCCGCAGTCAGGTGCTGAACCAGTCACCCGAGTTCCGGGACTGCTGACGCGGCGCCGCTTGCTTGCCGCTCCGTACGCGGGAGGTGCAGTTCTGTACCGGAGCGGCAAGCCCCAGGAACCCACCGCGCTCAGACGAGTTGGGGGAGCACCTCGGCGCCCAGCCGCCGCACGTTCTCCTCGGTCGCCGCCAGGTCTCCGGAGCCCTCGACGAGCAGCGCGAACCGGGAGATGCCCGTCCGCTCGCTGGTCGCCGCGAGCCGGTCCGCGCACAGCCGCGGGGTGCCCACCGGGTGCAGCCCGCAGAGCAGTTCGGTGTACGCCAGCGGGTCGCGCATCCGGCGTGTGCGCCCGTCGACCGTGACATGGGCCTCCAGGCCCTGCTTCAGCCAGCCCGGCATCGCCTTCATCAGCGTCTCCGCCGCGTCGACCCGCCGGTCCGCGATCTGGCAGACGCCGGCCGATACATGGGACGCGCCCCGGATCTCCTCCGGCGACCGGCCGCAGGCCCGCGCGTGCTGCCGCCACAGTGCGACCATCTCGGCCTTCTCCTCGTCCCCCACGTGCATCCCGAGCAGCATCGAAAGACCCCGCTCGGCCGCCAGCCGCACACTCGACGGCGAGGTGCAGGCGACGACCAGCTCGGGCCCGGCGGCCTCCGTCAGTGCCTCCGACGGCCGGGGCACCACCGGGACTTCACGGAAGCGGAAGCGCTCCCCGTGGGCCGCCACGGACGACTCGCGCAGCCACCGCACCAGAAGCTCCAGGGACTCCGGGAACCCCTTCTCGTACGCCTCCAGGCCCGCGCCGAACACCTCCAGGTCGACCCACGGGCCGCCGCGCCCGACACCGAGCGTGAAACGGCCGCCGCTCGTGTGGTGCAGCAGCGCGGCCTGTTCGCCGAGGGCCACGGGGTGGACGGTGGGCAGGACACTGACCGCCGTGCCCACCCGGATGCGGCGGGTGCGGCCCAGCAGTAAGGCGGCCAGGGTGATGGCCGACGGGCACGTGCCGTACGGCACGAAGTGGTGCTCGGCCAGCCAGACCGTGTCGAGCCCGGCCTCCTCGGCCACCTCGGCCGAGCGGACCGCGCGGTGCAGCGCCTCTCCCTCGCCCTGACCGGGGAACTGGGCCGCCAACACGAAACTTCCAACGCGCATTGCTTTCCTGCTTCCTTGGCTCCGACACGGAGCTCCCCCACAGCGCATAACCGTCTGACACGTGCCGAGGACACGGCCGGGCGGAGTATTTTGCGGATTGTCTGCAGAATGGGGCGTTCCGCCGGGAGCCAGGGGGCGAGCACCCGGGCCGGGTCCGCCGCGCCCGCGAAGGACTTGTGGCGATTGGTTGCCGTACGCGTACCCCTGTGCGCGCCGCGTAGGCTGGACGCGGCCCCTGCTTCCTGTATAGCCCCGAGAGGTGTCCCGTGTCCCCGCGTCGCAACCGACCCAAGGGCGCCGTTCCGTCCGGCCGGAGCGCCGAGGACGACCGCCCCGGCCGCTACGGCGGCTGGCAGTCCTCGGAGAACTGGCAGGGCGAGAACTGGAGCGTGCGGCACGTGGCCGGCGCGAGCGCGCAGGGCAAGTCGTACCGCTGCCCCGGCTGCGACCAGCTGATCCCGGACGGGGTGCCGCACGTGGTGGCCTGGGCCGAGCACACGGGCGTCGACGACCGCAGACACTGGCACAAGGCCTGCTGGAACGCGCGGGACCGCCGCACCCCGGGGGTGCGGCGGTCCCGTAACGCGCCGAAGTTCTGAGCGGACTCAGACGTCCCGCTTCTCCAGCAGCGCGAAGGCGCCGGCGAACGCGGCGGCCGTGACGCCGAGGATGATCCACAGCGGGTCCCAGCCGGACGGGCCGGACTGGCTGAGGGAGTTGGCGTAGAAGACGCTGAGCTGGTTCGGGATCGAGTACTCGAACAGGGCGTCGCGCACGTCCTGCAGGGACTCCGAGAACATGAACAGCGCGATCACCAGCGGGGCCAGCACGGCGCCGATCATGATGGTGATGGCGCCGGCCGAGTGCCGGATGATGGAGCCGACGAGGAGCGAGAGCAGGCCCAGCAACGCGATGTAGAGCGAGATGCCGACCGTGCCCTTCAGCCACTCACCGCTGGAGGGCGACTTGGCGCCGTCGCCCTCCAGCATCGCCACGTGCAGGAAGGCGACGAGGGACGCGGACACCAGCGTCACGACGAACGCGGTCAGGAAGAACACCACGGCCTTCGCCGCCAGCACCCTGCCCCGGCTCGGGCACGCGACCATCGTGGTGCGGATCATGCCGGTGCCGTACTCCGAGGCCGTGGTCAGCACGCCCAGCGTGATGATGCACATGCTGCCCAGCAGCAGCCCGAAGAAGCCCAGGCCGAGGGGGCTCTCGCCGTCCAGGGCCGGGTCGGAGTTGGCCACCACCACGCCGGTCAGCGTGCCGATGCCGATGACGAGCAGGACGAACACGCCGAGCGTCCACATCGTGGAGCGCACCGACCTGATCTTCGTCCACTCGGAGGCGATGGCGTTGCCGAGGTGCGTGCGCACGACCGGGATCGGCGAGGTGTAGCCGGGGTCGCCTGCGTACGGGGCGGAACCGGGTGCCGTCTGCCAGGCGGGCGCGGCCTGCGGCATCTGGGACTGGGGGCTGCTCATCGGGCGTCCTCGGGCTTGGTCAGATCGGAGGTCGGGGCGGCGGCGGGCGCCGGCGGCGCCGGAACGGGCTGCGCGGGGGCCGAGGCGGCCGGCTGGGCGGCGGGGGCCGCGGGAGCCTGCGGTGCGGGCTGTGCGGTGCCCTGGGGCGCCTGGGGCGCCTGGGGCGCCTGGGGCGCGGGCTGGGCGTACGGGTTGGGCGTTCCCGCGCCAGGGGTGCTCGGAGCGACGCTCGGAGCCCCCGGGGCGCCGTACGCCTGAGCCTGGCCGGGTGCGCCCTGCGGCGGAGCCGGGAACGGCTGGCCGCCCTGCTGGGGCGGCGGCGGGGCGTACCAGCCCGGCTGGCCCTGGCCGGGGACCGGCATGGGCGGCTGCGCGCCGGGCGGCAGCGGCTGCTGGAGCCCTTCCTTCTGGTCGATCGTCGAGCGGTAGTCGACGGCGCCCTGCGTCATCCGCATGTACGCCTCCTCCAGGGAGGCCTGGTGCGGCGAGAGCTCCCACAGCCGTACGTCGTGGTCGTGCGCGATGTCGCTGATACGGGGGAGCGGCAGCCCGGTCACGCGCAGCGCGCCGTCCTGCTCGGGCAGGACGTGCCCGCCCGACTCGGTCAGCGCGGCCGACAGCTTCTCGCGCTGCTGCGGCTCGGTGTCGGGTGTGCGCACCCGCGCGAAGTCCGCGGAGTTCGCCGAGATGAAGTCCGTCACGCTCATGTCGGCGAGCAGCTGACCGCGCCCGATGACGATGAGGTGGTCGGCGGTCAGAGCCATCTCACTCATCAGGTGGGAGGAGACGAAGACCGTACGGCCCTCCGCCGCCAGCGCCTTCATCAGGTTGCGGACCCAGAGGATGCCCTCCGGGTCGAGGCCGTTGACCGGCTCGTCGAACAGCAGCACCTGCGGGTCGCCGAGCAGTGCGGCGGCGATGCCGAGCCGCTGCCCCATGCCCAGGGAGAAGCCCTTGGACCGCCTCTTGGCCACGTCCTGCAGACCGACGACCCCGAGCACCTCGTCCACCCGCCGGGCCGGGATGCCCGACAGCTGGGCCAGGGAGAGCAGGTGATTGCGGGCGGACCGGCCGCCGTGCACCGCCTTGGCGTCCAGCAGGGCACCGACCTGACGGGCGGCGTTGGGCAGCCTGCGGTACGGATAGCCGCCGATCGTCACCTGCCCGGCCGTCGGATTGTCCAGGCCGAGGATCATCCGCATCGTCGTCGACTTGCCGGAGCCGTTCGGCCCGAGGAAGCCGGTGACGGCCCCGGGCCGCACCTGGAAGGAAAGGTTGTACACAGCGGTCTTGTCGCCGTAGCGCTTCGTCAGGCCGACTGCTTCGATCATGCTCCGCACCCATCGCAAGGTTCAGGACAGCGGGGCACACGCCCCCGTAAGGGTTAGGAGGATATCGAGGCGCTGACGGTTCCGCCCAAGAGGAGGTAAAAGGTCAGGCCGAGCCTGTCCCCCTAGGCATCGCGCTTCTTCAGCAGCACATAACCGCCGACGAGCGCCGCGAGCACCCACAGCCCCATGATCCCGAGGCCGCCCCACGGCCCGTACGGAGTGTCGTCGTCGATCGGCGTGACCACCTGCATGATCTTGCTTCCGGCCTGGTCGGGAAGGAACCGGCCGACCTCCTTCGTCGCGTCGACATTGCCCAGGATGTTGGAGATCAGGAAGAAGAACGGCATCAGGATGCCCAGCGACAGCATCGGCGAGCGCAGCATCGCGGCGACGCCCATGGAGAACATCGCGATCAGCGCCATGTAGAGGCCGCCGCCGAACACGGCCCGCAGCACCCCCGGGTCCCCGATCTCCGCCCGGTGCGAGCCGAGCATCGCCTGCCCCAGGAAGAAGGCGGCGAAGCTGGTGACGAGGCCGACCAGCAGGGCGAGCCCACTGGCGACCGCGATCTTGCTGAACAGGAAGGAGCCGCGCTGCGGCACCGCGGCCAACGAGGTGCGGATCATGCCGGTGCTGTACTCGTTCGACACGACCAGCACCCCGAATACGATCATCGCGAGCTGACCGAGACTCATCCCCGCGAAACTGATGAACGTGGGGTCGAACTCGGCCCGGTCCTGCGCGTTCATCGAGTCGAACTCGCTCTTCGACAGCGCCGAGATCAGCATGCCGAGGGCGACCGTCACGACCACCACCAGCGAGAGGGTCCACACCGTGGACGCCACCGACCGGATCTTGGTCCACTCCGACCGTACGACCTGTGTCGTCGCCATGCTCAGCCCTTCTTCCAGCCGTCGCCCCACTGCTGCCGCCCCGGCTCGGGGCCCGTGGCGCTCGTCCCGCTGTGTGCGTGGTACTCCACCGACTCCGCGGTCAGCTGCATGAACGCCTCCTCCAGCGAGGCCTGTTGCGGGCTCAGCTCGTGCAGCGTGATCCGGTGCTGCGCCGCCAGCTCACCGATCTGCTCGGCCTTGCCGCCGTCCACCTCCAGCACCCCGTCGCCGCTCTCCACGGCCACGATCCCGGCCTGGTGCAGCACATCGAGCAGCCGCTCCCGCTGCGGACTGCGGACCCGGACGTACGAGCGTGAGTTGCGGTCGATGAAGTCCGCCATGGAGGTGTCCGCGAGCAGCCGGCCCTGCCCGATGACGACGAGGTGCTCGGCCGTCAGGGCCATCTCGCTCATCAGATGGGAGGAGACGAACACGGTCCGGCCCTGCGCGGCGAGCGACTTCATCAGGGTGCGGATCCAGTGGATGCCCTCGGGGTCGAGGCCGTTGACCGGCTCGTCGAACATCAGGATCCGCGGGTCGCCGAGCAGCGCCGCGGCGATGCCGAGCCGCTGACCCATGCCCATCGAGAAGCCCTTGGTCTTCTTCTTCGCGACCGCCGTCAGCCCGACCGTCTCCAGCACGTCCCGCACGCGGCGGCTCGGAATGCCGTTGCTCTGGGCGAGGCACAGCAGATGGTTGTAGGCGGTGCGCCCGCCGTGCCAGGCCTTGGCCTCCAGCAGGGCGCCGATGTACGTCAGCGGGTCCTTGAGCTGCTGGTAGTGCTTGCCGTCGATACGGACGTCGCCGGCGGTCGGGTGGTCGAGACCCAGGATCATCCGCATGGTCGTCGACTTGCCCGCGCCGTTCGGCCCGAGGAAGCCCGTGACGATGCCCGGTCTCACGGTGAAGGACAGGTTGTTGACCGCCACCTTCTCGCCGTACCGCTTGGTCAGCCCCTCCAGCTCAATCATGCCCGCCACGCTAGAGCGGGACAAAGCCCTCTGCCACCCGAGCGGCAGAGGGCTTTGCGGAGATTCAGCCTCCGTATGCCCGCGTGTTACCGGGACTGCTGCGCCGGGACCCCACGGGAGATCGGCTCGTCCTCGGCCGGCGTGCCGGCGGCGGCCACCGCGGCGCCCGTGAGCGTCGCGAGCATCTCGCGGACGTTCGTCAGCTGGGCGTTGATGCTGTCGCGGCGGTTGGTGAGGGCGGCCAGCTCGCGCTCGGATTCCGAACGGATGCGGTCGGCCTTGGCGTTGGCATCGGCCACGATGTCCTCGGCCTGGCGCTGAGCCGTCTCCACCGTCTGGCGGGCGCGGCGCTCGGCGTCCGTGCGCAGCTTCTCGGCCTCCAGGCGCAGCTGCTCGGCGCGGTGCTCGATCTCGGCGAGGCGCTTCTCGGCCTTGGCCTGACGCGAGGCCAGGTCGCGCTCGGACTGCTCGCGGCGCTTGGCGAGGTTCGTCTCGAAGTCGGCGGCGGCCTGCGCGGCCTTCGCACGGGTCTCCTCGAAGAGGGCGTCCGCCTCCTCGCGCTTGGACTGCGCGTCCTTCTGCGCCTCGGAACGCAGCTGGGAGGCGTCGCTCTTGGCCTTCTCGACGATCCGCAGGCCCTCGTCCTCGGCCTTCGCCTTGCGCTCCGCCGAGTACGACTCGGCGTCGTTGCGCACCTGCTGGGCCGCCGACTCGGCCAGCTCACGGTGCTGCTCGGCCGCGCGCCGGGCCTCCTCGCGCAGGTCCTTCGCCTCTTCCTCGGCGAGGCGGAGGATCTTCTCCACGCGCGCACCGAGACCCGCGTACGACGGCTCGGCGTCGGTGATCTGGGCCTGGGCGTTCTGCGTCTCGAGGTGGAGCTCTTCGATGCGCTTTTCCAGAGCGGTGATGCGGGCGAGAGCGCTGTCACGGTCGGAGACGAGCTTGGAGATACGTTCGTCCACCTGAGCGCGGTCGTACCCACGCCGCACAAGCTCGAAGCCGTAGGGGGAAGTGTCGCTCATGGGGTTCCTGTCGAATGAGACCGGTGAGGTGATAGGTGGAATCCTAGGGGCCGAAACGGTGTGTCATCGAGCGGATGCGCGTTTGATCTGGAAAATGACACCCCTTTTGAGTGGCTAACCCCCGGACCGCTTGCCAAAGACTTGGTCAAAGACCCCAGCACACACCGGATTCGCCCCGTTTGGCTAGCTATCCGAACCCTTGCCACCCGAACGGGGTGCGCCGACCGTCGCGCCCGCCTTGACTCCGTTGTCCTTGCCCGCGGAGGGGGCCTCGAAGGACTCCAACGCCTCAAGGACGTCCTGGACACGGGAGATCTCGGCGTTGATGTCCTCGCGGCGACGGACCAGGACCTCCAGCTCGCGCTTGCCCTCCTCGACCGTGCGCTTGGCCTCGCGGATCGCCTCGGCCTTGAGCTCCTCGGCCTCCCGGACCAGCGTGGACTTCTTCTGCTCGGCCTCCTTGAGCAGCCCCTCCGCCTTCTTCACCGCGGCGATACGGACCTTGCCCGCCTCGGAGTTGGCCTCCGAGACGATCTCCTTGGCCTTCGCCTGCGCCTTCGCCAGCTGCTCCTCGGCCGCCTTGACGAGCGCGTCACAGCGGTCGCCCGCCGACTTCATCGTCTCGGCCGACTCCCGGCGGGCCCGCTCGTGCAGCTCCTCGATCTCGGAGGTGATGCGGTCGCGCAGCTCCTCGGCACGCTCCCTGATCTGCGTGGCGTCCCGGCGCGCGCCGACCAGCAGCTCGTCCGCGTCCGTACGGGCCTTCTCCACCAGGGAGTTGCCCTCGACCGTCGCCTCGGACACCAGCCGGTCGGCCTCGGTGCGGGCCGCGCCCACCATCGTGTCGGCCTGCGACTCGGCCTCCGCGGTGGTCTTGTGCGCCTGCTGCTGCGCCTCGGTCAGCAGCTTGTCCGCCTCGGCCGTGGTCTCCGTGATGAGCTTGTCGACCTGCTCGGCCGCCTCGGAACGCCGCTTGTTGGCGTCCTTGCGGGCGCCGTCCAGCGTGCGGTCGGCCTCCTCGCGCGCGGCGCTGACCAGCCGCTCCGCCTCCGCCTCCGCATCGGTCTTCACCCGCTGGGCCTCGGCGCGGATCCGCTGCGCGTGCTGCTGCGCCGAACCGACCGTCTCGGCGGCCTCGGCCCGCAGCCGCTCCGCCTCGCTCGTGGCGTCCCCGACGAGCTGCTCGGCCTTGGCGACCGACTCCGAGCGCACCCGCTCGGCCTCGGTGGCCGCCTCGGAGCGGACGCGTTCGGCCTCGGAGACCGCCTCCGTACGGACCCGCTCGGCCTCGGCGACCGTGTCCATGCGCAGCCGGTCGGTCTCCTGGACCGTCTCCGTCGTCAGCCGCTCCGCCTCGTTGCGGGCCTCGGTGATGAGGGTGTCCGCCTGCGTCGCCGCGTCGGAGCGGATGCGGTTGGCGTCCTCCCGGGCGTCCGCCCGGGTGCGCGAGGCGCTCTGCTCGGCCTCGGCGATCGCGTCCGACGCCTCCGTGCGCACCCGCTGGGCGTGCTCGGCGACGTCCGCGCGGATCCGCTCCGCCTCCGAGATCGCCTCGGACATCGTCCGCTCGGCGAGTGCCTTGGCGGCCTCGGACTCCTCGTGCGCCTCGCGCCGCAGCCGGCCCGCGTCCTCGCTCGCCCGCTCCCGCTCGGCGTAGGCGTCGGAGCGGACCCGGTCCGCCTCCTCCTGGGCCTCGCGGCGCGTACGGTCCGCCGCGTGCTCGGCGGCGGAACGCAGACCGGTGATCTCCTCCTGGGCCTGCTCGTGCAGCCCCGCGACGGAGTCCCGGACCTGCTGGGCGTGCTGCTCGGCCGCCGACACCATCTCCGTGGCACGGCGGTCGGCCTCCTCGACCAGCCGTACGGCCTCGGTCTGCGCCTCCTCCACGCGCTTGCGCGCCGAGGCCAGCAGCTCCTCGCTCTGCTCGCGGGCCCGCTCGCGCTCCTGGTCGGCCTCCTGCCGGGCGCTGCCGAGAACCTCCTCGGCCTCGCGGCGGCGCCGGTTGGCCTCCTCCTGGGCGGCGGCCAGCGTCTCCGACGCCTCCGCGGCGAGCCGCTCGGCGGCGGCCTGCGCCTCCGCGCGCATCCGGTCGGCGCTCTCCTGCGCCTCCGACTTCAGCCGCTCGGCCTCGCTCGCCGCCTCCGAACGCAGCCGTACGGCGACGGCCTCGCCCTCGGCACGCGCCGCGGACGCGTCGGACGCGGCCTCGTCGCGCAGCCGCTCGGCCTCGGCCGCGGCCTGCTGCTGGAGCGTCCGGATCCGCTCGGCGGCCTCGGCGCGCAGCCGCTCGTTCTCCTCGGCGGCCTCGCGGCGGATCCGCGCGGCCTCCTCACGGGCGTCCGACAGCGCCTGCTCGGCGGCCGTCAGCCGCTCCTCCGCCTCCGTCTGGAGCCGCGTCAGCTCCTCGGCGGCCTCGGCGCGACGGGCCTCCATGGCCCGCTCGGTCTCCTCGTGCAGCTCCCGCGCCGCGCGCTCGGCGTCCTCCCTGAGCGCCTCGGCCTGCTCGACGACCTCCTCGCGGTGCCGCTCGGCCTCCTGCCGGGTGCGCTGGAGGGTCTCCTCGGCCTGCCGGCGCAGCGTCGTCGCCCGCTCGATGGCCTCGGTGCGGACCCTCTCGCTGTCCGTCTGGGCCGTCGTGCGCAGCTCGTCCGCGTCCGCCTTGGCCTTGGCGAGCAGCTCCTCGGCGGACTTCGCCGCCTCCTCGATCTGCGCCACGGCCTCCTTGCGGGCCCCGGCGCGGATCTTCTCGCCCTCGTCGACCGCGTCCGCCCGCAGCTGCTCGGCCTCGCCGCGCAGCCGGCGGGCCTCCTCCTGCAGCTCGACCGTCTTGGCGCGGTACTCCTTGGTGTCGTCCTTCGCCGCGCCCTTGAGCTGCTCGGCGATGTCGTGCGCCTCGGCCCGCAGCCGGTCCGCCTCGGCCTCGGCCTCCGAGCGGATCCGCTCGGCCTCCTCGGCCGCCGCCTTCGTCGTCTTCTTGGCGTCCTCCGACGCCTTGTTGAGGACCTCCTCGGCGGTCCTGGCCGCCTTGGACAGCTGGGTCGCGGTCTCCTCGGCGGTGAGCGTGCGGGCCTTCTCGGAGGCCTCCGCGACGATCTTCTCGGCCTCGGCGCGGGCGTCGGCGACCAGCTGCTCGGCCTCGGACTTGGTGTGCTCGGCCTCCTTCGTGGCCTCCTCGACCAGCCGGGCGACCTGCTCCTTGGCGGTGCGTGTACGGGTCTCGTTCGCGGACTCGGCGCTCGACAGGGCCTTGGCGGCGGCCTCCTTGGCCTCCGTGACCAGCTTCTCCGACTCGGTCTGCGCCTTGCGCAGCGCCTCCTCGGCCTCGGCCATCCGCTGCTCGGCGGCCCTGCTCAGCTCCTGGGCCTCGCGGCGCGCCGACTCCGACTCCGTGGCGCTGGACGTGCGCAGCTGCTCGGCGTGGTCGGTGGCCTCCTGGGCCTGTGTGGACGCGGCGTTGAGCAGGCGCTCGGCGTCCGTGCGGGCGCGGCGCAGGATCTGCTCGGCCTCGGCCCGGGCCTCCTCGGCAGCGCCCGTCAGCCGCTGCCGGGCCTCCGTGGTCAGCCGCTCGGCCTCCGCGCGGGCGGTGGCCAGGGCCTGCTCGGCCTCGGCGCGGGACTCCTCCAGCAGCCGGCGGGCCTGCTGCTCGGTGCGGGCCCGCAGCTGCTCGGCCCAGGCCACGTTCTCGTTGACGTGCGACTCGACCGTCTGGCGGCGCTCGGCCAGCTCCTGGTCCAGCTGCTGGCGGCGGGTCACCGCCTCCTGGTGCAGCTCGGCCTGGAGCCGGGCGGCCTGCTCGGCGTGCTCCTGGAGGATCCGCTGGGTCTGCGCCCGGGCCTCGCTCAGCTCGCGGTCGGCGTCCGCGCGGATCTGGTCGGCCTGCACCTGAGCGTTGCGCAGCAACTGCTCGGCCTGCCAGCCGATGTCGCCCCCGTCGAAGGAGGGCCGGGACATGATGGTGCGCCGCGCCTCGTGCAGCTTGGCGCGCAGCACCTCGACCTGGTAGCCGAGGTCCTCGGCGTGCTGGATCGCCTTTTCCCGTTCGGTCTTCAGCCGCTTCATCTCGGCTTCGAACCGAGAGAGGTGGTCGACGTCAGCCGCCGGCTCTCGCTCCTGGCTCTCGTAGCCCCGCACTGCGCGGTCCCATCCGTCCCCTGGTCGCAACACTCTCCAAACGAGCTCCGTCCATCCGCCGAACGGGGCCCCCGGGGAATGGTGTCAGATCATCGGCGGAGCAGAGGCTGCTGCCCCGACGCTCGTCCCCCGAAACCCGGACCCCGGTGGTCCTGCCGTAGCACGGCGGGACCGCGGTCACCCTGGACTGAGCGGCGACCGCCCCCAACCCTACCGGCCCCTATGTACGAGGGTCAGTGCTCAGGTGACTCAACAGGCGCCGAAGTGACCAGTTCTGTCAGTACGCCATGACAGTCCTTGGGGTGCAGGAAGGTGATCCGTGACCCCATGGAACCGACTCGCGGCTCTTCGTACAGCACGCGTACGCCCTTGCCCTTGATCTCCTCGGCGTCGCCGTCGACGTCTGCCGTACCGAAAGCGATGTGGTGGACGCCCTCGCCGTTCTTCGCAAGCCACTTGGCGACGGTGGAGTCCTCGCGGGTCGGCTCCAGGAGCTGCAGGTAGGAGGCGCCGCCGTCGGACGTCTCGTTGATCTTGAGCATGGCCTCGCGCACGCCCTGCTCCTCGTTGACCTCGGAGTGGAACACCTCGAAGCCATAGGTGGCACGGTAGAACTCGACGGTCTTGTCGAGGTCGAAACAGGCGATTCCGATGTGGTCGATTCGCGTCAGCATGGATTCAGTGCAACGCCCCGGAGGTGGTTACGCAACGTGCGCGCGATCACACCGACAGCCCGATGACGGCACGGAGTGCCACTCAGTACATTCGAAGTAAACCCTCGTTCACTCCTCGGCTGTGCAGCCGGTAAGGGGATCGCAGCTCATGTCTTCTGGAACTTCCGAAGCGAACAGCTCGGTGATCGTCGCGGGAGCGCGTACGCCCATGGGGCGGTTGCTCGGCTCGCTGAAGTCCTTCTCCGGAGCCGACCTCGGCGGCTTCGCGATCAAGGCCGCCCTCGACCGTGCGGGGATCGGCGGCGACCAGGTGCAGTACGTGATCATGGGCCAGGTGCTCCAGGCCGGGGCCGGGCAGATCCCGGCCCGCCAGGCCGCCGTCAAGGCCGGCATCCCGATGAACGTGCCGGCGCTGACCATCAACAAGGTGTGCCTGTCGGGCCTCGACGCCATCGCGCTCGCCGACCAGCTCATCCGCGCGGGCGAGTTCGACGTGGTCGTCGCCGGCGGCCAGGAGTCCATGACCAACGCCCCGCACCTGCTGCCGAAGTCCCGTGAGGGCTTCAAGTACGGCGCAGTCGAGATGCTCGACGCCATGGCGCACGACGGTCTGACCGACTCCTTCGACGGCGTCGCCATGGGCGAGTCGACGGAGAAGCACAACACCCGTCTCGGCATCGCCCGGCCCGAGCAGGACGAGATCGCCGCGCTGTCGCACCAGCGGGCCGCCGCCGCGCAGAAGAACGGCCTGTTCGAGGCCGAGATCACGCCCGTCGAGATCCCGCAGCGCAAGGGCGACCCGGTGCTCTTCAGCAAGGACGAGGGCATTCGCGGTGACACGACCGCGGAGTCGCTCGGGAAGCTGCGTCCGGCGTTCTCCAAGGACGGCACGATCACGGCCGGGTCCGCCTCGCAGATCTCCGACGGTGCCGCCGCCGTGGTCGTGATGAGCAAGGCCAAGGCACAGGAGCTCGGCCTGGAGTGGATCGCCGAGATCGGGGCGCACGGGAACGTGGCCGGGCCGGACAACTCGCTGCAGTCGCAGCCGTCCAACGCGATCGTGCACGCGCTGAAGAAGGAGGGACTGGAGGTCTCGGACCTCGACCTCATCGAGATCAACGAGGCGTTCGCGGCCGTGGCCGTGCAGTCCATGAAGGACCTCGGGGTGTCCACCGAAAAGGTGAATGTCAACGGTGGCGCCATTGCCCTGGGTCACCCGATCGGGATGTCCGGTGCGCGGCTCGTGCTGCATCTCGCGCTGGAGCTGAAGCGGCGCGGCGGTGGCGTGGGCGCGGCCGCGCTGTGCGGTGGCGGTGGGCAGGGTGACGCGCTGATCGTGCGCGTGCCCAAGGCCTGAGTCCCGGTACGTCCCTTCCCGGTACGTCCCTTATCTGAACGGAGCTGTGATGCAGGACGTCTCCACCCTGGTGGCCCAGGCCAGGGAAGGCCGGCCGCGGGCCGTGGCCCGGCTGATCTCCCTGGTGGAGGGGGCGTCCCCGCAGCTGCGGGAGGTGATGGCGGCGCTCGCGCCGCTGACGGGCGGGGCGTACGTGGTCGGGCTGACCGGGTCGCCCGGGGTCGGCAAGTCCACGTCGACCTCGGCGCTGGTCTCCGCGTACCGCAAGCAGGACAAGCGGGTCGGCGTGCTCGCCGTCGACCCGTCGTCCCCGTTCTCGGGCGGTGCGCTGCTCGGGGACCGGGTGCGGATGTCGGATCACGCGTCCGACCCGGGTGTGTACATCAGGTCGATGGCCACGCGCGGGCATCTGGGCGGGCTGGCGTGGGCGGCGCCGCAGGCGATCCGGGTCCTGGACGCGGCGGGCTGTGACGTGATCCTGGTCGAGACGGTGGGTGTGGGGCAGTCGGAGGTGGAGATCGCCTCCCAGGCCGACACGTCCGTGGTGCTGCTCGCGCCGGGTATGGGGGACGGGATCCAGGCGGCCAAGGCCGGGATCCTGGAGATCGGCGACGTGTACGTCGTGAACAAGGCCGACCGGGACGGGGCGGACGCGACGGCTCGCGAGCTGAACCACATGCTGGGGTTGGGTGAGTCCCGGGGGCCGGGCGACTGGCGTCCGCCGATCGTGAAGACGGTCGCCGCGCGGGGCGAGGGCGTCGACGAGGTCGTCGAGGCGCTGGAGAAGCACCGGGCCTGGATGGAGGAGCGGGGCGTGCTGGCGGAGCGGCGGGCGGCCCGGGCTTCGCGCGAGGTCGAGACGATCGCGGTGACGGCACTGCGGGAGCGGATCGGGGACCTGCACGGGGACCGGCGGCTCGGGGCGCTGGCGGAGCGGATCGTGGCGGGCGAGCTGGATCCGTACCGGGCGGCCGACGAGCTGGTGGCGGGGTTGACGGAGGGCTGAGGGCCGAGGGCCCAGGGCTGAGGTCGGCTTCGCCTTCGCCGGTGGTGGGTCGGGGTGGGTCGGGGCCGCGCCGGGGGGTGTCCGTCCTCGGAACGGCGCGCTGGGGTGTCATACCGACTGACTGTCCGTTGACGCGCCAACCGCTGCGGGCGGGACACCCCCCGACACGATCCCTTCTCGCCGTACGCGGGTGCGGGTCTGCGCAGCTGCGGGCATGCGTGCCGCTGGGGGCGGCACGGGTCGGCGATGGGGGAGGCACCCCGCTACGCCGGGTTGCGGACCCACCGGGCCCCGGCGTCCGTCCGGGGACGCCGGGGCCGTGTAGGTAGAGGGGCAGCTGCTGATCAGTCCTGGTCGTCGTCCTGGTCGTTCTGGTCGTCGCGGTCCGCCGTGACCTTGCCCGAGGTGAGGTCGATCTTCCAGTCCTGCTCGGCTCCGCCGGACGTGCGGGTCTCGGCCTCCCAGGACTTGTCCTTGCCGTCCTCGTCGAGGCCGACGGACGTCACCACGCCCTTGCCGGCGGCGGCCTTCGCGGCCTCCTCGGCCGTCACCGAGGAACCCTTCAAAGCGGCCCGCACCTGCGCCGTGTCGTCCTCGTCGTCGGTCTGCGCACCGAGGACCTTGCCGTTGGACGGGTCGACGCTCACGCTGTGCCAGGTGTTGTCGCCCGACAGGACGTCGACCTTCCAGACCACCTTGTCGCTGTCGTCCTCGTCGTCCAGCTCGGCGGAGACGACCGTGCCCGACGTGTGCTTCAGCGCGGAGGCGATGGCCTCGGGCGCGGTGACGTCGGAGGAGGAGACCTGGGCGGCGTCGTCGTCGCGGTCGTCGCGGTCGTCCTGGTCGTCACGGTTGCCGTCGTCCGCCGGCTTCGTGTTCGCCGCCTGCCGCGCCGAGGCCTGGTCGTCTCCCGTGGTCGCGAGGGCCGTGGCCGTCCCGCCTCCGATCAGCGCGGCGGCAGTCACAGCGGCGATCACGATGTTGCGCTTCATGCGGATTCCTCCCGAGTCGTTTCGCTTTCGACGTCTTCGACTCTGGCTGACGCAGGCTGAGAGGAACCTGAAGCCCCCTGAAGTGATCTTCAGCTTCCCTTTGCCACTCTTTACGCATGCGCCTGTTGATCGTGGAGGACGAGAAGCGGCTGGCCCTGTCGCTCGCCAGGGGCCTGACGGCCGAGGGGTACGCCGTGGACGTCGTCCACGACGGACGGGAGGGGCTGCACCGGGCATCGGAGGGCACGTACGACCTGGTCATCCTCGACATCATGCTGCCCGGCCTGAACGGCTACCGGGTCTGCGCCGCCCTGCGCGCCGCCGGGCACGACGTGCCGATCCTGATGCTGACCGCCAAGGACGGCGAGTACGACGAGGCCGAGGGACTCGACACCGGCGCGGACGACTACCTGACCAAGCCGTTCTCGTACGTCGTGCTCGTCGCCCGGGTCAAGGCGCTGCTGCGGCGGCGCGGACAGGGGGCCGGGGCTTCGCCCGTGCATGTGCACGGTGATCTGAAGGTGGACACCGCGGCCCGGCGGGTGTTCCTGGGCGAGGACGAGATCGCCCTCACCGCCAAGGAGTTCTCCGTACTGGAGCAGCTCGTGCTGCGGGCCGGCGAGGTGGTGTCCAAGTCCGAGATCCTGGAGCACGTCTGGGACTTCGCGTACGACGGTGATCCGAACATCGTCGAGGTGTACGTCAGCACGCTGCGGCGGAAGCTGCGCGCCGGGCTGATCCGGACTGTGCGCGGGGCCGGCTACCGGCTGGAGACGTCGCCGTGAGGCGGCTGTTCGGGTCCGTCCGGGCACGGGCCACGCTGGGAGCCACGCTCGTGGTCGCGGTGGCGCTCGTCGCGGCCGGGGCCGCCGTGCTGCTGTCCCTACGGTCCAACCTGATGGGCGAGGCCGGCACGCAGGCGGAGCGCTCCGCGCGGGCGGTCGCCTCCGAGCTCGCCGCCGGAACGCCGTACGACAAGCTCTCCGGGCTGGACGGCGACGACGGTCCGGTGCAGGTCCTGGACGAGCGCGAGCGGCTGGTCGCGGCCAGCGAGGACCTGGAGCGGATCAGCGGGACGGAC
Organism: Streptomyces qaidamensis; assembly: GCF_001611795.1. NCBI lineage: Bacteria > Bacillati > Actinomycetota > Actinomycetes > Kitasatosporales > Streptomycetaceae > Streptomyces > Streptomyces qaidamensis. The sequence goes on from NZ_CP015098.1 coordinate 6,173,725, forward strand.
AGCGACCAGGTGAAGCCGCGGCCGGTGACAACGCCCTCCGGGGACGGCGACGACGACTCCGATGACGCGGGCGAGGCCCTGGAACCCGGTGAGGTCTCCGGCGAGAGCCTCTTCAGCAACGGGTCCGCGACGATCGACGGGGAGGCGCAGGACTACCGGTTCGCGGCCGTCGAGGTGGAGACCCACGACCGGGGGCACCTCAAGGTCTACGCCGGTGCCCCGCTGGCCGCCGAGCACGGGGCCGTGCGCACCGCGCTGACGGTGATGCTGATCGGGTTCCCGCTGCTGCTCGGGGTCGTCGCCGCCGTGACCTGGCTGGTGACCCGGCGGGCCCTGCGGCCCGTGGAGGGCATCCGGCGCGAGATGGCCGCGATCACCCGGTCGGAGGATCTCGCGCGGCGCGTTCCGGAGCCGGACACGCACGACGAGATCGCCCGGCTCGCCAGTACCACCAACGAGACGCTCGCGGCGTTGGAGACGTCCGTCGAGCGGCAGCGGCGGTTCGTCGCTGATGCTTCCCACGAGCTGCGCAGCCCGATCGCCTCGCTGCGGACACAGCTGGAGGTGGCCGCCGCGCACCCCGAGCTCCTGGACCTGGACGGGGCCGTGGAGGACACCGTCCGGCTGCAGCGGCTGGCGGCCGATCTGCTGCTGCTCGCCCGTCTGGACGCGGGGGAGCGGCCGAACGACGCGAAGGTCGACCTCGCCGGGCTCGCCCGGGAGGAGGCCGAGGGGCGGACGGGTGTGACCGTGGACGCGGAGCCGGTGGAGGTGGCCGGATCGCGGGGGCAGTTGGGGAGGGTGCTCGCCAATCTGCTCGACAACGCCCAGCGGCACGCCCGGTCGGCCGTCACCGTCAGGGTGCGGCGCGAGGGCGACCGGGTTGTGGTCGGGGTGGCCGACGACGGTGACGGCGTGCCCGACGGCGACCGGGAGCGGATCTTCGAACGGTTCGTCCGGCTGGACGCGGCCCGTAGTCGCGACGACGGCGGAGCCGGGTTGGGGCTCGCCATCGCCCGCGACGTGGCCGTCCGGCACGGCGGTACGCTCACCGCCGGGCGGGGGCCCGCAGGCGGAGCCCTGTTCGAACTCCGCCTGCCGCTCGCCTAGGAGGGGCCGGCTACGGGGCTACGGGCGTCCGCGATGGCCGCGCAGGTGCTCCGCGATGGGCTTGAGGGCCTTGTCGAGCTCGGTCAGGGCCTCGGGGGACAGCAGGTCGATGAAGTGCCTGCGCACGGACGCCACGTGGTGGGGCGCGACCTTCTGCATCGTCGCCATGCCGTGGTCGGTGAGGACCGCGTAGAGCCCCGGCGGTCCGACTCGCAGTTCTCCCGCCGGACCAGGTTCCCGTTCTCCATACGCGTGATCTGGTGCGAGAGGCGGCTCTTGGACTGGAGGGTGGCGGAGGCGAGGTCGCTCATCCGCATCCTCTGGCCCTCGGACTCGGAGAGATTCACCAGGATCTCGTAGTCGTTCATTGTCAGGCCGAACGGCTGCAGGTCCTTCTCGAGCTGGTACGTCAACAGCCTGTTGACCTCCAGGTGGGTGCGCCAGGCGCACTGCTCCGCATCGGTCAGCCAGCGGGTGGCCGTCTCGGTCTCCATGTATGAAGTCTACCTAAAAGGTTGAAAGGCGAACTAGTGAGGGGTGGCATGTGACGACGACCGCCTGGCGAACAACAGTGCGCAGGCGTTCGATGTCACACTCCGCAGACTACCGCTCACAGCCCGAAGCGACGCTGGAGGTCCCCCAGCTGTCCGGGAAGACGCGGTACGCCGGACTGCCCGGCCTGGGGGCTGTGCGCCCCGCCGCCGGGCACGCCCGCCTGGTGCGGAACGGTCCCCGTGGTCTGCTCCGCCATCAGGGTCTCCGACGACTGGAGCAGCACCGTCCCGGCGCCGACGAACTCGAACTGGTGCTCCTCGCCGGAGGCCCCGCCGAGACCCGTCAGTGCACGTAGACCGCCCATGACACCGGTCATGTACCCGTGGTCGTAGTGGTGGCACGGGGAGGGGCAGTCGGCCCAGCCGACCAGGGCCTGGGGGTCGACCCGGATCGGGGGTTCCATGAACACCACCGGCCCGTTCGACGCGGCCACGAACTTTCCGGTTCCGATGAGGGTCAGAAAACCCGGCACGATTGATTGCTTCAGTGACAGAGTTGGCTGAAAAGCGAGGAGGTTGCCCGAGCGAATGGTCAGGTTGCCCTCTTCGAGGTCGTACGCGTTGACGTCGAAGGCCCGGTCGGCGAGGAGCATCTTGCCCGAGCCCGCCGCCACGACCCAGTCGCTCGCGTGCAGTGGCGAATGGAACGACGTACGCACGAGACGGTCCAGCCGGCCGTGTCCGACGCCGTTGAAGTCGATCGAGCCGTAGTAGGCGATCATCTTCCCCTTCTGCAGGAACCACTGGCTCCCCTTGAGCTCCACGCAGAAGGTGTACGCGTTGACGTTGTCGTCGGGCGGCAGCGTCGCCGGGTCGAAGACCGCGGGGCCGGCGCCGGGGCTTCCGTACGTGCTCACAGCTTCTCCTCCGACGCCTGGACGTACACCGCACCGCTGCCGCTGAGCTCCAGCTGGAACGCCTCGCCCGAGCCGCGCCCCACCATGTCCCGCCAGCCCAGGGCCGTGGACAGCTTGTTGCGGACGTCGCCGTGGTGGGCGACGTAGGCCTGCGGGTCCACATGGACCGGCCGTTGCGGGGTGATCGGGATCTCGATGACGCCGCCGTGGGCCATGACGGCGACGGCCCCCTGCCCCTTCAGCGTCGTCGTGAACAGGCCCTGGCCGCTGACCTGCCCGCGCACCATGCCCATGACGCCGCCCTGCGAGCCCAGGAACATCGTGCCCTGCTGGAGCGAGCCCTCGAAGGCCAGGAGGCGGTCCGCCTCCACGTACAGCGTGTCGCCGGTCAGCCGGATCACCTGGATGTGGTGCCCGCCGTGCCCGAACAGGACCGTGCCGCTGCCCTCGACGGTCATCAGGGGCGTGTCCTCGTCGGCGACCCGGCGGCCGATCATCGACATGATCCCGCCCTGCCCGCCCGCCGTGTTGGGCGTGAACGACACCTCGCCGCGGTACGCGAGCATCGCGCCGCGCTGGCTGAACAGCCGCTGACCCGGCGAGACGGTCGCCTCGATCATCTTCGCGTTGATCTCCCGGAAGGCCATCTCACACGTCTCCCGCGATCGTGTTCCGCTCGCTCGGCTGCACGTACACCAGCCCGTCCCCCTCGAACCGCATCTGGAAGGCCTCGCCGCCGCCCTCCCCGAGCAACGTGCGGAACGTCACACCGGACTGGAAGGACTGCCGCAGGTTGCCCTGGTGCGCCACGTACGCCCCCGGGTCGACGGTCAGCGGGTACTGCGCGCTCACCCGCAGCACCACCGCGGGGCCGTCCGACATGATCGCCGCCTGACCGTGGCCCTCGACGGTCGTCGTGAACAGCCCGTTGCCCTGCGAGGCGCCGCGCAGACCCGTGAACTCCGTGCCCGTGCGCAGCCCGGCGTCGGTCGCGAGCAGGTTGCTCGACTCGACGTAGAGCTTGTCGCCCTGGATGCTGACCAGGTTGATCTCGGAGGCGCGGTCCGCGAACCAGCAGGTCCCGCGCCCCTTCACCTCCATCAACGTCATCTGCTCACCGGTCAGCCGCCGGGTCACCATGCCCCGGATGCCCTCGCCGCCGCCGCTGAGCTTCTTGAAGGCCATCTCCCCGTCGTACGCGACCATCGAGCCGTTCTTCGCCTTCACGGCATCCCCGGTCATGTCGACGGCGAGCACCTTGCTGCTCTGAAGTCGGAACATCGCCACGACTGGAAGGTAGCCGCAGGCCGGGCCCCGCGGACAGGGCCCGTGGGTGGAGAACGACCCTGACCGCACCCCTAGGCCCGCAGGGGCGGGGAGGCGGACCCCGGGCCGGAGGGCCCGCTGCGGTTTGCCACAATGGGCGGGACGCTTGTGCGCGCGTTCACAAACCGTCGGACCCGTGCATGCCGTCCCGACCGACCCGACCGCCGCGTTACTCCCACCGAAGGTGACCCGTGGACCTCAAGACCGCCACCGCCATCCGCCGCCTCCGCCTGGTATCGGCGCCCGAGGCGATCTCCTTCCTCCTGCTGCTGGTCTGCTCCGTGCTGAAGCGGACCACGGACTTCAACGCCGTGCCGGTGATGGGCGCGGTGCACGGTGCGCTCTTCGTCCTGTACGTGATCTTCTGGGCCGACGCGTGGAACCGGGCGAAGTGGTCGCTGAAGACCGCCGCGCTGTACTTCGTCCTCTCGGTGCTGCCCGCCGGCGGGTTCTTCGCCGAGCGCAGGCTGCGCCGTGAGGCCCAGGACGCCGTCATCGCGACGCGGGCCCGCAAGGAAGGCGTGGTGGGCGCGTGATCGTCGCCTTCTCCGTGACGCCGCTCGGGGTCGGTGAGGACGTGGGGGAGTACGTCGCCGACGCTGTGCGGGTGGTGCGCGAGTCGGGGCTGCCGAACCGTACCGACGCGATGTTCACCTCCGTCGAAGGTGAGTGGGACGAGGTCATGGACGTCGTCCGGCGTGCGGTCGCCGCGGTCGAGCGGCGGGCGCCCCGGGTCTCCCTCGTCCTCAAGGCGGACATCCGCCCCGGCGTGACGGACGGCCTCACGTCCAAGGTGGAGACCGTGGAGCGGCACCTCGCCGAGTAGCCGAGTAGCCGCCGGGAGCGGGGCCCGGGTCAGCCGGTGGCGTTGCGGGCCAGTTCCAGGGCGTACTCCGGCCACCAGCGCCCGGCGGCCGGGCCGCCCTCGCAGGTTCCGTCCGACTCCCCGGGCCGCTTGATCCACAGGAAGGCGTCCACGACGGGTTCGCCGGTGCCGGTCGTCGGCGGAGTGCCGAGCGCCCGGCCCGGCGGGTTGCACCACACCCCGGGCAGGGGCCCGTTGCCGTTGCGGCTGGTGTCGATGACGAAGTGCTTGCCGCCGAGGGCCTGGGCGAGCCGCACTCCGTACTCCGTGGTCACCCCGGTCGTCTGGAAGTTGGAGACGTTGAGCGCGAAGCCGTCGGCCGGCTCGATCCCGGCCCGCTTCAGCGGCTCCACCAGCTTGGCCGGCTCCCGGATCCAGCCCGCGTTGCCCGCGTCCAGGTACACCTTGGTGCCGGGCTGCTGCTTGAGCCGGGCGACGGCCTCGCCGAGCAGCTGCTCGCGCTCGGCGTGGTACTCGTCCGGGGTGCAGCCGTCCACGACGTGCGCGAGCGCGTCGGGCTCCAGGACGACCAGGGCCTCGGCGTTGCCGAGGGCGTCGGCGAACCTCCCGATCCACTCCCGGTAGGCGTTGCCGTCCGCCGCCCCGCCCGCCGAGTGCCCGCCGCAGTCCCGGTGCGGGATGTTGTAGGCGACGAGGACCGCGGTCTTCCCCTCCCGGCCCGCGGCCGAGGCCGCCGCCCTCACCATCGGCGCCGGGTCCGTCTCGCCCGCGGGCCACAGCGCGACCGGCTGGTCGGCGATCCGCCGGATCAGCTCGGCGTCCTGCCCGCGGCCCTGCCGCTGCCAGAGCTGAGCCTGCCGGGCCGCGGGGCTCCCGGGATCGGTCCAGAAGGGTGAGGAGCCGGCCGCGTAGGCGGCCTTCCCGGCGTCGACGCCGGATGTCGTCGCGGCGTGGGACGAGCAGCCCGCGGCGAGACCGAGCACCGCGAGTGCCGCGAAGGCGTGGATCAGCCGGGGCATGCCGCTCCCTGGGGAAAGGTGACGTGCAGTGACGAAAGGGACGCCAATCGTTACACACTGCGATGAGGCGTCCTGGAAAGGACATGGCCCCCGCGCACCTCCTGCCGGAACCGGCGCCCCCGCCCGAAGGGCGAGACAGGGCTGACCGCCATGTGACCGGCCGGTAAGGTCGGGTTCGTGCCGAAGCCGCTCAGTCTCTCCTTCGATCCGATCGCGCGCGCCGACGAACGCTGGAAGCAGCGCTGGGGAAACGTGCCGTCCATGGCCGCGATCACCTCGATCATGCGCGCCCAGCAGATCCTCCTCGCCGAGGTCGACGCGGTGGTCAGGCCGTACGGGCTGACGTTCGCGCGCTACGAGGCGCTGGTGCTGCTCACCTTCTCCAAGTCCGGCGAGCTGCCGATGTCCAAGATCGGCGAGCGCCTCATGGTGCACCCCACGTCCGTGACGAACACCGTGGACCGGCTGGTGAAGTCGGGTCTGGTCGGCAAACGGCCCAACCCGAACGACGGCCGCGGCACCCTCGCCAGCATCACCGACAAGGGCCGCGAGGTCGTCGAGTCCGCCACCCGCGACCTGATGGCGATGGACTTCGGGCTCGGCGTGTACGACGCGGAGGAGTGCGCGGAGATCTTCGCGATGCTGCGGCCGCTGCGCCTGTCGGCGGGCGACTTCCAGGAGGAGTGACCCGGGGCGAGATCTGCCGGAACGGGTCGTTACGCTCGACGGCATGAAAAAGAGCGTGCTGACTCGCTACCGCGTGATGGCCTACGTCACCGCCGTCATGCTCCTCGTGCTGTGCACCTGCATGGTGTTCAAGTACGGCTTCGACATGGGCGAGGACGTCACCCTCGCCGTCTCCCAGGTCCACGGCTTCCTCTACATCATCTATCTGGTGTTCGCCTTCGACCTCGGCTCCAAGGCCAGGTGGTCGTTCGGCAAGCTGCTCTGGGTGCTGCTCTCCGGGACGATTCCCTTCGCCGCCTTCTTCGTCGAGCGCAAGGTCGCCCGCCAGGTCGAGCCCCTGGTCAGCGAGCCGGCCCCGGCTGTCGCCAAGGCCTGACGAGACCGCCGTACCGACGCGGACGGCGGTTCTCCCATCGACATTTACTAGGACGTCCAAGTAAATTCGAGGGTATGGACACTGACGCCATCGAGGAGGGCCGCCGCCGCTGGCAGGCCCGGTACGACGCCGCCCGCAAGCGCGAGGCCGACTTCACCACGCTCTCCGGCGACCCCGTGGAGCCGGTGTACGGGCCGCGGCCCGGAGACGCCTACGACGGGTTCGAGCGGATCGGCTGGCCCGGGGAGTACCCCTTCACCCGCGGCCTGTACGCGACCGGCTACCGAGGGCGCACGTGGACCATCCGGCAGTTCGCCGGGTTCGGCAACGCCGAGCAGACCAACGAGCGCTACAAGATGATCCTCCGCAACGGCGGAGGCGGGCTCTCGGTCGCCTTCGACATGCCGACGCTCATGGGCCGCGACTCCGACGACCCCCGCTCGCTCGGCGAGGTCGGGCACTGCGGCGTCGCCATCGACTCGGCGGCCGACATGGAGGTCCTGTTCAAGGACATCCCGCTGGGCGACGTCACGACGTCGATGACCATCAGCGGCCCGGCCGTCCCCGTCTTCTGCATGTACCTGGTCGCCGCCGAACGGCAGGGCGTCGACCCGTCCGTCCTGAACGGCACGCTCCAGACGGACATCTTCAAGGAGTACATCGCCCAGAAGGAGTGGCTCTTCCAGCCCGAGCCGCACCTGCGGCTCATCGGCGACCTCATGGAGCACTGCGCGGCCGGCATCCCCGCGTACAAGCCGCTGTCCGTCTCCGGCTACCACATCCGCGAGGCCGGGTCGACGGCCGCGCAGGAGCTGGCGTACACCCTCGCGGACGGCTTCGGGTACGTCGAGCTGGGCCTCTCGCGCGGGCTGGACGTGGACGTCTTCGCCCCCGGCCTGTCCTTCTTCTTCGACGCGCACGTCGACTTCTTCGAGGAGATCGCCAAGTTCCGCGCCGCCCGGCGCATCTGGGCCCGCTGGATGCGCGACGTCTACGGTGCCAAGTCCGAGAAGGCCCAGTGGCTGCGCTTCCACACGCAGACCGCGGGGGTCTCCCTCACCGCGCAGCAGCCGTACAACAACGTCGTACGCACCGCCGTGGAGGCCCTGGCGGCCGTGCTGGGCGGCACGAACTCGCTGCACACCAACGCGCTCGACGAGACCCTCGCCCTGCCGAGCGAGCAGGCCGCGGAGATCGCGCTGCGCACGCAGCAGGTGCTGATGGAGGAGACCGGCGTCGCCAACGTGGCCGACCCGCTGGGCGGTTCCTGGTACGTCGAGCAGCTGACCGACCGCATCGAGGCGGACGCGGAGAAGATCTTCGAGCAGATCAGGGAACGCGGGCTGCGGGCCCACCCCGACGGGCGGCACCCCATCGGCCCGATCACCTCCGGAATCCTGCGCGGCATAGAGGACGGCTGGTTCACCGGGGAGATCGCCGAATCGGCGTTCCGGTACCAGCAGGCGCTGGAGAAGGGCGACAAGAGGGTCGTCGGCGTGAACTGTCATGACGGGTCGGTCACCGGCGACCTGGAGATCCTGCGGGTCAGCCACGAGGTGGAGCGCGAGCAGGTCCGGGCGCTGGGCGGCCGCAAGACGGCCCGGGACGACGCCGCGGTGCGCACCGCGCTCGACGCGATGCTGGCCGCCGCCCGCAGCGGCGCCAACATGATCGAGCCGATGCTGGACGCGGTGCGGGCGGAGGCCACGCTCGGCGAGATCTGCGGGGTGCTGCGGGACGAGTGGGGGGTGTACACCGAACCCGCCGGGTTCTGAGTCGTCCGGCCCGGGGGCCCGTGCCGGTGCCGGCCCCCGGCCCAGCCGGGGGCGGGCGGCTCCTCCGGCGGCTGGGACGCGGCCGGGGCGCCCTTGCCGTCCGCGGCGGGGGACGCCCGGCACCGGCCCGTCCCCGGACAGCTTGCTCCAGCACACGCGCGGGGCCGCGGTCGCCCGGCCAGGGCGACGAAGCCGGTCGTCGCAGGGCAGATCCGCCGAGCAGCCGTGCGCCCGGGCCGTCGTGCGGCACCATACGCAGCAACGCACGATCCGCTGACGGCTGGAGGACCTTCGTGGAGCCCATCACGGCAGGACTGCTCGTAGCTCTCGCCTCGGGGACGGCAGGTGCGGCCGGAGAGCAGATCTGGGCGTCCCTGCGCGACCTCGTCACCCGAAGGGGTTCGCGCGCCGGCGACGAAGAGCCGGCGGTGCCCGCCGAACCCCCGCGTACCGAGGAGCGGGCCGGGCAGCTCGCCGCGCTGCTCAACGATCGCGCCGGGCAGGACCCCGACTTCGCCGCAGCGCTGGAGATCTGGCGGCGGCGGGCGGACGCGGAGGTCGCGTCACCTTCCGGTGACGTGCACAACGAGATCTCCGGTGGCACCCAGACCACGGTGATCCAGGGCCGGGACATCCACGGCGACATCACCATCGGTGGCCGTCCCTCCTGAGCGGCCCACCGGGGCGGGCAGGGGCGCGGCTCAGCCGTCGGCCGGGTGGGCGGCCTCTCCCGCCAGTCCCCGCAGCAGCACGCCGGTGAAGCGGTGGACCCATTCCTCGTCCGCCGGTTCCGCGCTCACCAGAGTGCGGTGGACCACCGCGCCGGCCACCATGTCGAAGATCAGGTCGACCGTGCGGGCGGACGAGGCGGGGTCCGGTTCCGCGGGGAGTTCGCCCCGGGCCTGGGCCCGCGAGCGGCCCTCCAGGACCAGCCGCTTCTGGCGGTCGACGACCGACGCCCGGATGCGTTCCCGCAGGGCCTCGTCCCGGGTGGCCTCCGCCACCACCGCCATCAGGCCGCTCCTCGCCTCCGGAAGAGCCAGGATCGAGGCGAACTGCAGGACCACGCCCTCGATGTCGGCGGCCAGGGATCCGCGGTCGGGGAGTTCCAGCTCGTCGAAGAGCTCCGCGACCGCGTCGACGACCAGTTCGTTCTTGCCCGCCCAGCGGCGGTAGAGAGTGGTCTTCGCAACCCCGGCGCGCGTCGCGACGTCCCCCAGGGTGAGCTTGGACCAGCCCAGTTCCACCAGAGCCTCGCGGGTCGCGGCCAGGATCGCGGCGTCCGCCGTGGCGCTGCGGGGGCGCCCGGTGCGGCTGGCTGGGCTGCGGCTCTGCATCTCACGACCATAGACCCGGCGGTTCCCGTCGCGGCCGTGAGGGAGATCACCGGGGGGTGGTGTCCCGGAGCCCCGGTGGGGCATTACGCTACGACTCGTAGCGAAATCCTGTGATGGACGTACACAGGCCTCGCGCACCCGGCGCGGGGTGGGGACCCGGCGCCGAAAGGCACCGGACCGGCCTGGTTTTCACACCGTTTTTCACACGCGCGCGCAGGACGGGGGAGGATAGGCGCATGCAGCCACGGAACATGTCCATGAGCGGAGTCGTCGACCTCGCCGCGGTGAAGGCGGCCCAGGAGGCCAAGGCGAAGGCGGAGCAGGCGCGCGCGCAGTCCGCCCGGGAAGGCGGGGCGGGGGCGATCTCCCCGGCCGATCTCGTCATCGACGTCGACGAGGCGGGGTTCGAGCGGGACGTCCTGCAGCGTTCCGCCGAGGTGCCCGTCGTCATCGACTTCTGGGCCGAGTGGTGTGAGCCCTGCAAGCAGCTCAGCCCGGTCCTGGAGCGGCTGGCCGTCGAGTACAACGGCCGCTTCCTGCTCGCCAAGATCGACGTCGACGCCAACCAGATGCTGATGCAGCAGTTCGGCATCCAGGGAATCCCCGCGGTGTTCGCGGTCGTCGCGGGTCAGGCGCTGCCGCTCTTCCAAGGGGCGGCGGGCGAGGCGCAGATCCGGCAGACCCTGGACCAGCTGGTGCAGGTCGGCGAACAGCGCTTCGGCCTGACCGGTCTCACCGTCGACCCCGAGGCCGAGCCGGGCGGTGCCCCGCAGCCTTCCGAGCGGCCGGCCGGCCCGCACGACGGGCTCCTGGAAGCCGCCGTGCAGGCGCTCGACTCGGGCGATCTGTCCGGCGCCGTCCAGGCGTACAAGAACGTACTGAACGAGGACCCGGGCAACGAGGAGGCCAAGCTGGGCCTCGCCCAGGCCGAGTTGCTCCAGCGGGTGCAGGGTGTCGACCCGCAGCAGGTGCGCCGGGACGCGGCCGACAAGCCGGCCGATGTGCAGGCGCAGATCGCCGCCGCCGACCTGGATCTGGTGGGCGGCCACGTCGAGGACGCCTTCGGCCGGCTCATCGAGACCGTGCAGCGCACGGTGGGTGACGACCGTGACACCGTACGGATGCGGCTGCTGGAGCTGTTCGAGGTGGTCGGGCCCGACGATCCGCGGGTGATCGCGGCGCGCAGGGCGCTGGCGCGCGCCCTATTCTGACCAGTCGTTAAACACGCGGGCATGTGGTGCCCGCGTGAAAAGTTTGGCGATAGAGGGTCACTGCGGCCGCGCTTTACCAAATCTTGGTAATCGCGGCCGCTGTTACTACGAGTAAGTCATCGGCGTTGATCTGTCGGATTCTGTCCATCGATCAACAGCTTTGTGCCGCCGTCGGACACCACCCTGTGTCGTCGGCCGAGACCGATGGGTCGTTGTTCGGTTATCCGGCCGTTACTAGCGAGTAACGAACCCCCTTGTGCGGGCGGCGAGAATGCACCACGATCGGCCACGCTCGGTCCAATCCCGTACCCCGGCAGCCGGTTGGGTCACGGGACGTCCTGGGTCCCCACCGAGCAGAGCCGGCGGCAGTGGCGCCGGCTCTTGGACAGGGGGGTCTTCGCCCTTCGGGTGAAGCCTGTCCAGCAGGGTTGTGCGTGATGCGTGTCAGGCGCGACCAGTGGTTGTCGCTCGGGGGTGATCGCCGGTGATTCGGGCGCAGTTGCGCCGCCGAGTGCAGGCGCTCCCCTTCCCGAGGACGTAGCACTTCTCCCATCCCTGCCCGGCTGAGCCTCGACTCGAGGTTGGTCAGGGCAGGAGATGTACGTCCGAGAAGGAGGAAATATGGAGTCCCAGGTGCGTGGCGGGACCAGATGGAAGCGGTTCGCTGTGGTCATGGTGCCCAGCGTCGCCGCCACGGCTGCGATAGGTGTCGCCCTCGCGCAGGGCGCTCTCGCCGCGTCGTTCAGTGTCTCCGGGCAGTCGTTCAAGGTCACGACCGACCAGCTCGTCGGTACGGGCTTCTCGCAGTACGGCGCCCTCGATGAGGGATACACGATGGACGGCAAGAAGGCCGTCCACCCGGTCGCCGTCTCGTCGTTCAAGCAGGCGACGATCAAGAACCTGTGCCAGTCGGTCGTCACCCCGAACATTCCGGTGCTCGGCAACGTCAGCCTGATCCTGCGTGCGGGTCAGGGTGCGAAGCCGGTCGAGGCTCAGAACCTCTACATCGACGTCGCCGACCTCAGCGCCGACGCGACGTTCGAGAACATCGACATCGGTGTGGCCGCCAAGGACGCCACCAAGGGTCCGGCCATGAGGAAGGGTGAGACGGCGAACCCGTACGGCTTCGCCCAGCAGGCCGACAAGGCGACCCTGACCGACGTGAAGCAGACGGCGTGGGCGACCACCGCCGGAACCTTCAAGCTCAGCGGCCTGAAGATGTCGCTGTCGACGGGTGTCAAGGAGTGCTACTAAGCACTCGATGACGGGCGGGGGAGCCGGTGGCGCCCCCGCCCGTCCACCTTCCGGCCGCGCCTTCACGCGGGGCCCACATCACCACCACAGCAACGCTGTACCAGGGAGCTGTTTTTCGATGAGCGCCGAGACTCCTGCCGCCACCGGCCAGTTCACCGTCCGGAGGCAGCAGTTCCGCGCCTGGCGGGGTGAGCGGCCGTTCTGGGCCGGGCTGTTCGTCCTCCTCAGTGGACTGCCCATCGCCTACTTCCCGTACGCGAACCTCCAGATCGGTCACCTGACGCTGGCGATGGCGACCACCGCGGGTGCCGGGTCCCTGATCATCGGCGTGCTGCTCGTCGTACTGGGCGTGAGCCTCTGGTTCCAGAAGCACGTCCGCGTCTTCGCGGGAGTCGCGGCCATCCTGCTGGCGCTGGTGTCCCTCCCCGTGTCGAACCTCGGCGGCTTCCTCATCGGCTTCCTCCTCGCCCTCGTGGGCGGGGCGATGGCCGTGGCCTGGGCGCCGGGCGCACGTCCCGCGGGACAGCCCGCCGCCATGGCCAGCACCGGCACGGGCGGGACTCCCGAGGCAACGGACCACGAGACCACGGTGCTTAAGCCCGTGGCCGGGGTGGACGAGCCGAACGATCTGTCAGGAACGAACCCGGCCAACGGGGCGAACGGGAGGCACAGTGCCGGCTGACGAGGTGACCCACGGGGCTGATGTGGGGGCGTCCCGTGTGAGAACCGGGCCGCGCCACGCGGCACCCAAGAAGCCGCTGTTCACCAGGTTCAGCAGGCCGACCGGCAAGGCGATAGCCATGGCGGCGATGCCGACGGCGGTGCTCATGGGCATGGGCTTCACATCGACGCTCGCCATCGCCGACAGCGACACCCCGGCGGCCCCGACGTCGAAGAGCCTGACGGCCGACGAGTACAAGGACTGCGTGGCGGCCCTGGAGGACTCCGAGAAGGACTCCAAGGGCGACGAGTCCGCCTCGCCCACGCCGTCCCCCTCGGCGAGCGAAGACGCCACGGACGAGAAGGACGACCAGGGCGACACAGCTCCGAAGCCGTCCCCCTCGGGCGGCACGGACGCGAACAACGGCGGTTCCTCTTCGTCGGATTCAGGTGCCGACGACGAGGCCGAGCCGAAGCCGACCCCGTCCCCGAGCGCGCCCGCCACGGGCGGCGACGACGCGGCGGCCACGCCGTCCCCCTCGCCGTCCGAGAGCGGCGGCAACGTGCTGGAGGACATCGGCGACGCGATCGGCGGCATCTTCGACGGCGGAAACGGCGAGGGCGAGGACGAGGCGAGCCCCGGCCCGGCCCCGTCCGCCTCGGCGTCGGAGAGCACCGAGAAGCCGGCCGAGGACACCTCCGGCGCCGAGCAGGGCACGGCCGAGAAGGCCGCCGGCACGGTCGAGGACACCGTCAAGGACACCACCGGCAAGGCGTCCGGCCCGGTGAAGGACACCGGCAAGACGGTGGAGGACACCACCAAGGCCGTCGAGAAGGCCGCCGAGGACGCGGCGGAGAAGGCGAAGGAGGCCACCGCCTCACCGAGCCCCTCCCCGAGCGCCAGCACGGACCCCGACGACTGCCCGGCCGCCACCGACGCCGAGGGCGGCGTCGACAACAAGGTGCCGCTGCCCGACGACCCGTGGTTCCTCAACGCCAGCTCGCTGACGCTGAAGGGCGCCGACTACAAGGGCGTCGTCGAGGTGCGCACCGCCAACGGCACCGTCAAGAAGGTCCTGAAGTACGTCATATCGGGCGGCACCGACATCGGTGACCTGCACCAGACCGTCAAGGACAAGCAGTCCGGCAAGACCTACCACGTGCAGGCGGCCAAGGGCTCGACGTCCACGATCCGCGCCGGCGACACCGTGATGTACACGGAGAGCATCTCCGGCAACCTGCTCGGGCTGATACCGATCACGTTCGACCCGGAGCACCCGCCGCCGCTGAACATCCCGCTGATCTACTTCACCAACGTGAAGGTGCAGCAGGCCGGCCAGTTCGGCGGGACCCTGCACGTGCCGGGGCTGCACAACTTCGTCACCGACTGAGCGCCCCTCAGAGCCCGTTCGGGAGCCGCACACACCGAGGGCGCCCCCTGGATCCCAGGGGGCGCCCTCAGCGGCGTGCACGGGCCCGCACGGCCCTTCGCGGATCAGCCCTTGGCCTCGCCCAGGTGGTGGACCCGCACCATGTTGGTGGTGCCGGGCACACCGGGGGGCGAACCGGCCGTGATGACCACGATGTCGCCCTCGTTGAAGCGGTTCAGCTTCACCAGCTCCTGCTCGACCAGGGCGACCATCTCGTCGGTGCTGTTCACGAACGGCACCACGTGCGGCTCCACGCCCCAGCTCAGCGCCATCTGGTTGCGGGTGCCCTCGTCGGTGGTGAAGGCGATGATCGGCTGGACCGCGCGGTAGCGCGAGAGCCGGCGGGCGGTGTCGCCGGACTGGGTGAAGGCCACCAGGCCCCGGCCGCCGAGGAAGTCGGCGATCTCGCACGCGGCCCGGGCCACCGAACCGCCCTGCGTACGCGGCTTCTTGCCCGGCACCAGCGGCTGCAGGCCCTTGGACATCAGCTCCTGCTCGGCCGCGGCGACGATCTTCGACATCGTCTTGACGGTCTCGATCGGGTACGCGCCCACGCTCGACTCGGCGGACAGCATGACCGCGTCGGCACCGTCCAGGATCGCGTTGGCCACGTCCGAGGCCTCGGCGCGGGTCGGACGCGAGTTGGTGATCATCGACTCCATCATCTGGGTCGCCACGATCACCGGCTTGGCGTTGCGCCGGCAGAGCTCGATCAGGCGCTTCTGCACCATGGGGACCTTCTCGAGCGGGTACTCGACGGCGAGGTCACCACGGGCGACCATCACGCCGTCGAACGCCATCACGACGTCCTCCATGTTCTGCACCGCCTGAGGCTTCTCCACCTTGGCGATGACCGGGACGCGGCGGCCCTCCTCGTCCATGACGCGGTGCACGTCCTGGACGTCCGTGGCGTCGCGGACGAAGGACAGCGCGACCAGGTCGCAGCCCATGCGCAGCGCGAAGCGGAGGTCCTCGATGTCCTTCTCGCTCAGCGCGGGCACGTTGACGGCCGCGCCGGGCAGGTTGATGCCCTTGTGGTCGGAGATGACGCCGCCCTCGATGACGATCGTCTTGACGCGGTGGCCCTCGACCGCGGTCACCTTCAGCTCGACGTTGCCGTCGTTGATGAGGACCTGGTCGCCCTTGGTGACATCGCCGGGCAGGCCC
The DNA here is from genome assembly GCF_001611795.1 of Streptomyces qaidamensis. Taxonomy (NCBI): domain Bacteria; kingdom Bacillati; phylum Actinomycetota; class Actinomycetes; order Kitasatosporales; family Streptomycetaceae; genus Streptomyces; species Streptomyces qaidamensis. The sequence goes on from NZ_CP015098.1 coordinate 6,189,314, forward strand.
TTGTAGGTCGTCCCGCAGATCGTCTTGTCGCCCGGGACGTCCTCGGTGGTGATGGTGAACTCGTCACCGCGCACCAGCTCCACGGGACCCTCGGCGAAGGTCTCCAGACGGATCTTGGGGCCCTGGAGGTCGGCGAGGACACCGATGGCCCGGCCGGTCTCCTTGGCGGCGGCACGGACCCGGTCGTACCGGCCCTGGTGCTCGGCGTGCGAGCCGTGGCTGAAGTTGAAGCGGGCCACGTTCATGCCGGCTTCGATCAACGAGACAAGCTGATCGTGGGAGTCGACCGCGGGGCCGAGAGTACAGACGATTTTCGAACGGCGCATGGGGGCGATCCTATCGGTTTGTTTCGCAACGGAATATTCCGTCTGGCGGAAAATACAAAAGGGCGGGATGCCGCTCAGGTGTGATTCCCTGAACCAATTACCAGCGCGTAGGTCTGTGTCGCGATCTCCAATTCCTCGTCAGTAGGCACCACCGCCACCGCGACCCGGGCCCCCTCCGGCGAGATCAGCCGGGCCTCGTCGCCGCGCACGGCGTTGCGCTCGCCGTCCACCGCCAGGCCCAGTTCCTCCAGGCCCGCCAGGGCGGCCGCCCGTACGGGAGCCGCGTTCTCGCCGACACCGGCGGTGAAGGCGACCGCGTCCACCCGCCCGAGCACGGCGTAATAGGCGCCGATGTACTTCTTCAGCCGGTGAATGTAGATGTCGAACGCCAGCTCCGCCTGCTCGTCGCCCTCGTCGACGCGGCGGCGGATCTCCCTCATGTCGTTGTCACCGCACAGACCGATCAGACCGCTCTTCTTGTTGAGAAGAGTGTCGATCTCGTCGGCGGACATTCCACCAACACGCATCAAATGGAAGATGACGGCCGGGTCCATGTCTCCGGAGCGCGTACCCATCACGAGCCCCTCCAAAGGCGTCAGCCCCATGGAGGTGTCCACGCAGCGGCCGCCCCGCACGGCCGAGGCGGACGCCCCGTTGCCCAGGTGCAGCACGATCACGTTCGTCTCGGCGGGGTCCTTGCCGAGCAGCTCGGCGGTGGCCCGGGAGACGTAGGCGTGCGAGGTGCCGTGGAAGCCGTAGCGCCGCACGCGGTGCTCGTCGGCGGTCTTCACGTCGATCGCGTAGCGGGCGGCCGACTCCGGCATCGTCGTGTGGAACGCGGTGTCGAAGACGGCGACCTGCGGCAGGTCGGGCCGCAGCACCTGGGCCGTGCGGATGCCGGTGAGGTTCGCCGGGTTGTGCAGCGGGGCCACCGGGATGAGCCGCTCGATCTCGTCGAGCACCGCGTCGTCGATCACGGTCGGCTCGGTGAACGTCTTGCCGCCGTGCACGACCCGGTGCCCGATCGCGGCCAGTTCGGGGGAGTCCAGGCCCAGTCCGTCCTTGGCGAGCTCCTCGGCCACGGCCTTCAGGGCGGCGTCGTGGTCGGCGATCGCGCCGCCGCGCTCCCTGCTCTCGCCACCGGCCGGGGTGTGCTTCAGCCGGGAGGTCTGCTCGCCGATGCGCTCGACCAGGCCCACCGCCAGCCGGCTGCTGTCGCGCATGTCGAGCAGCTGGTACTTCACCGACGAGGAGCCGGAGTTGAGGACGAGAACACGGGTCGGGCTGCTCACTGGGCGGTCGCCTTCTCGCTCGGGGACGGGGCGGGGGTCTGGGCCTGGATCGCCGTGATGGCGACGGTGTTGACGATGTCCGAGACCATGGCGCCCCGGGACAGGTCGTTGACCGGCTTGCGCAGACCCTGGAGCACCGGGCCGACGGCGATCGCGCCGGCCGAGCGCTGCACGGCCTTGTAGGTGTTGTTGCCGGTGTTCAGGTCGGGGAAGATCAGCACGCTCGCCTGCCCGGCGACCTCGGAGCCGGGCAGCTTGGTCGCCGCGACCGACGGCTCCACGGCGGCGTCGTACTGGATCGGGCCCTCGATCTTCAGGTCGGGCCGGCGCGCGCGGACCAGCTCGGTGGCCTCGCGCACCTTGTCCACGTCGGCGCCGGAGCCGGAGGTGCCGGTGGAGTACGACAGCATCGCGATCCGCGGCTCCACGCCGAACTGCTCGGCCGTGGCCGCCGACTGGATGGCGATGTCGGCGAGCTGCTCGGCGTTCGGATCCGGGTTGACCGCGCAGTCGCCGTAGACCAGGACCTTGTCGGCCAGGCACATGAAGAACACCGACGAGACGATGTCGGCGTCCGGCTTGGTCTTGATGATCTCGAAGGCCGGGCGGATGGTCGCGGCCGTGGAGTGCACCGAGCCCGAGACCATGCCGTCGGCGAGTCCCTCCTGGACCATCAGCGTGCCGAAGTAGTTCACGTCCGAGACGACGTCGTAGGCCAGCTCCACGGTGACGCCCCGGTGGGCGCGCAGGGCCGCGTACTGCTCGGCGAAGGCGTCGCGCAGCTCGGAGGCCGCCGGGTCGATCAGCCGGGACTCGCCGAGGTCGATGCCGAGGTCGGCGGCCTTCTTGCGGATCTGGTCGACCGGGCCGAGCAGGGTCAGCTCGCACACGCCGCGGCGCAGCAGCACCTCGGCGGCGTGCAGCACCCGCTCCTCGGTGCCCTCGGGCAGGACGACCCGGCGCAGGTCGGAGCGGGCCTGCTCCAGCAGCTTGTGCTCGAACATCATCGGCGTGACGCGGTCGTTGCTCGGCGCCGAGACGCGGCGTGCCAGGTCGCCGGTGTCGGCGTACCGCTCGAACAGGCCGAGGGCCCGCTCCGCCTTGCGCGGGGTGGCGGCGTTGAGCTTGCCCTCCAGGGAGAACAGCTGCTCGGCGGTCGGGAAGCTGGTGCCGGCCACCGACAGCACCGGGGTGCCGGGCGCCAGGCGGTCGACGAGCGTGAGGATGTGGTCACCGGGCACCTCGTCCAGGGTGAGCAGCACGCCCGCTATCGGCGGGGTGCCGGCGCTGTGCGCGGCGAGCGCGCCGACGACCAGGTCGGCCCGGTCGCCCGGGGTGATGACGAGGCAACCAGGGGTCAGGGCGCCCAGGAAGGTCGGCAGCATCGCGCCGCCGAAGACGAAGCCGAGCACGTCCCGGGCGAGCCCCGAGTCGTCGCCGAGCACCACCTTGGCGGCGAGGGCGTGACCGATCTGCGAGACGGTCGGGGCGGACAGGGCGGGCTCGTCGGGCAGGACGTAACAGGGCACGGGCAGCCGGGAGTCGAGATGGCCGGCGATCTCGTCGCGGTCCTCGGGGGCCACCCGGTTGGCGGCCATGGCCAGGACGTCGCAGCCCAGGGTGTCGTAGGCGCGGTAGGCGTTGCGCGTCTCGGCGAGCACCGACTCGACGGTCTGCTTGCGGCCTCCGACCACCGGGATCACGGACGCGCCGAACTCGTTGGCCAGCCGCGCGTTGAGCGCCAGCTCGTCCGGGAGCTGGGTCCCGGCGTAGTCGGTGCCGAGGACCAGGACGACGTCGTAGTCCCGGGCGACCAGGTGGAAGCGGTCGACGAGGGTGGACACCAGCTCGTCGGTTCCGGCCTCGGCCTGGAGGGCGGACGCCTCGTAGTAGTCCATGCCGTAGACGGTCGCCGGGTCCTGAGTGAGCCGGTAGCGGGCGCGCAGCAGCTCGAACAGGCGGTCGGGCCCGTCGTGGACCAAGGGGCGGAACACGCCCACCCGGTCGACCTGACGGGTGAGGAGCTCCATGACCCCCAGTTCGACGACCTGGCGTCCGTCGCCTCGGTCGATGCCGGTCACGTACACGCTGCGGGTCACGCGCGCTCTCCGTTTCGTCTCGGATGGGGGTACGCCTCTTGCCCCACTGCTATCCAGCCAGGGGCACAAAAATCGCCCACCGAGGTGAGCAGAACCCTCTTGACAATACCTCTGCCGGTAGATAAGGCGCCCATCAGAGTCGGGTGCCGCACCGGGCTGCGGAGCGTGAAACAATCGGCAGTGGCTCACCGGTGTCAACAGCGAGCAGGAGACACAGCACGATGCGTATCGGAGTTCTCACCGCAGGCGGCGACTGCCCCGGCCTGAACGCCGTGATCCGGTCGGTCGTGCACCGGGCGGTCGACAACTACGGCGACGAGGTCATCGGCTTCGAGGACGGCTACGCCGGCCTGCTCGACGGCCGCTACCGCTCCCTCGACCTGAACGCGGTCAGCGGCATCCTCGCCCGCGGCGGCACCATCCTCGGCTCGTCCCGCCTGGAGCGCGACCGGCTCCGGGAGGCCTGCGAGAACGCCTCCGACATGATCCACGAGTTCGGCATCGACGCGCTGATCCCGATCGGCGGCGAGGGCACGCTGACGGCCGCGCGCATGCTGAGCGACGCGGGCCTGCCCGTCGTGGGTGTCCCGAAGACGATCGACAACGACATCTCCTCCACGGACCGCACCTTCGGCTTCGACACCGCGGTGGGCGTCGCCACCGAGGCGATGGACCGGCTGAAGACCACCGCCGAGTCCCACCAACGGGTGATGGTGGTGGAGGTCATGGGCCGGCACGCCGGCTGGATCGCCCTGGAGTCCGGCATGGCGGCCGGTGCGCACGGCATCTGCCTGCCGGAGCGGGCGTTCGACCCCGCCGACCTCGTGAAGATGGTCGAGGAGCGGTTCTCCCGCGGCAAGAAGTTCGCGGTGGTCTGCGTCGCCGAGGGCGCACACCCCGCCGACGGCACCATGGACTACGGCAAGGGCGCCATAGACAAGTTCGGCCACGAGCGCTTCCAGGGCATCGGCGCCGCCCTCGCCCACGAGCTGGAGCGGCGCCTCGGCAAGGAGGCCAAGCCGGTCATCCTCGGCCACATCCAGCGCGGCGGCGTGCCGACCGCCTACGACCGGGTGCTCGCCACGCGATTCGGCTGGCACGCGGTGGAGGCGGCGCATCAGGGGCGCTTCGGCAGGATGACCGCCCTGCGCGGGACGGACATCGTGATGGTCCCGCTCGCGGAGGCCGTGACCGAGCTGAAGACGGTGCCGAAGGACCGGATGGACGAGGCGGAGTCGGTCTTCTAGGAGTCGGTCTTCCCGGCCCCGGTCTTCCAGGACCCGGTCTTCCCGGCCCCGGTCCTCCGGGACTCTGTCTTCTAGCTTCTAGCCGGCCCCCAGGTCGGTGTCGTCCTGGAGCTTCGTCCAGAAGTGCTCCACGATCCGGTCGAGGAAGTCCTGGCCGGCACCGCCCGCGTCACCGCTGCCGCCGCCCCAGCTCAGGGTGGCGGCCATGTGCCCCTGGTAGTCCTCGTGCAGGCCCCGCAGGGCCCCCTCCAAAAACCGCCGGTCCAGGGGCACGAGTCTGGCCACCGGGCGCACGTAGGCCTGCCAGCGGGTGGTGGCGGCGCTGCGCAGCAGGTCGCCGAGCTTGGCGTCCCGGCCCGTGACGGTGACGACGTCGGGCAGGCCGAGCCCGAGCAGATCGGCGAGGGCGGCGGACTGGCGGTCCGTGCCGCGCCAGGTGTCGGTCTCCTCCATGCGCAGGTACGCCTGCACGTCGTGCCCCACGGCCCGGGCCACGTCCTCCGGGGCGAGGCAGCGGGCGATGCGGTGTTCGCGCAGGGTGCGTGGTCTGCCGATGAGTTCGGCGGGCGAGCACCACAGCACGCCCGCGAGTGCGGTGAGTTCGGCATTGGTCGGGGCGGCGGCCCCGCGTTCCCAGGCCATCACGTGGTCCGGGGTGATGTGGGGATGCCCGTACGAGACACGCATGCCGTAGGCGACGTGCTCGGGTGCCATGCCGAGCGCGGCGCGCAGCCGGCGGGCGGCGGGGGCGTTGAAGGGCGGGGCCGTGGGGGCGGACGGGGCCGGGGGAGAGGGAGGGGAGTGGCTGGGGCGGGCTGAAGGTCGGCGCACGGGCCACAAGCTAGGGCGGTGGGTCTGGGCTGACTACGGTCTGTTCGGCCAGGATCACGGATTGTAGGAAGCTACGGCTACCGGCGGGTTCGACCGGGGCCGGAGATCGTCTTCCGGCCGGGGCGGAAGCGGGGCGAGGATGGCGCCGGGTCCGGTGATCGCGGGCCCGGAAAGGCAGTGACGCACATGAACGGCAAGCTCAACGGGCATATGCGCGAGCGTCTTCTCGCGCCGAACTTCTGGCATCTCGCGACGGTGGGGGCGGACGGGGCGCCTCAGGTGTCGCCCATGTGGGCGGACATCGAAGGGGAGTACGTCATGGTCAACACCTCGATGGGGCGGGTGAAGGAGGAGAACCTGCGGCGCAATCCGTACGTTTCGCTGTCGCACCACGACCCCGCGGACCCCTACGACCGCGCCGAGATCCGCGGGAAAGTGGTGCGGTTCGTGGAGGGGGAGGCCGCGGAGCGGTCGATGGACCGGCTGGCGCGGAAGTACCTCGGCGAGGACCGCTACCCGTGGCTGCTGCCGGGCGAGCGCCGGGTGATGCTGCTGATCGAGCCGACGCGGGTGCGGAGGCAGGAGGGGGTCGAGCCGTTCCGGGCGGGCGTGCTCCCGGAGGGCGCGGCGGACTGAACGGCGGCGGCCCCATGAGGGCGCACCGCGTTGCGGCCGGGACGGCCGCGTCGTGAAGCTGAGTCGCGTGGCCCAGGCAGATCAAGGGGTGTGGGGCGGTTCAGGCCGGCGACTGATGGACCGTCACTGGCCCGTGACCCAGCGGTACTGCAACTCCGGGCGCCCCACCGTGCCGTACTGCGGGCGGCGCGCCGCGCGGCCCGCGTCGACCAGATGCTCCAGGTAACGGCGGGCCGTGATGCGGGAGATGCCCACGGACTCCGCGACTCCGGCGGCGGTGAGGCCCTCCGCGCTGTCGCGCAGGGCCACCGTCACCCGCTCCAGCGTCGGTGCGCTCAGCCCCTTGGGCAGCGCGGCCGGGCCCGGTGCGCGCAGGGTCGCGAGCGCCCGGTCCACCTCGTCCTGGCCGCTCGCCTCACCGACCGCCGCGTTGAACTCGGCGTAGCGCACGAGGCGGTCGCGCAGGGTCGCGAAGGTGAAGGGCTTCAGGACGTACTGCACGACCCCGAGCGAGACGCCCTCGCGGACGACGGCCAGATCGCGCGCCGACGTCACCGCTATCACGTCCGCGTGGTGACCGGCTGCCCGCAGGGACCTGGCCAGGTGCAGCCCGTGCACGTCCGGCAGGTGCAGATCGAGCAGGAGCAGGTCCACCGGCGTGCGGTCCAGTACCCGGCGGGCCTCCGCGCCCGTGTGCGCCTTGCCCACGGCCACGAAGCCGGGCACCCGGCCGACGTACAGGACGTGGGCGTCGGCGGCGACCGGGTCGTCCTCCACCACCAGGACACGGATGGTCTTCCCGCTGCTCGTCATGCGTCGCCTCCAGCGCCTCTGGCCGCCGGAACCGCCAAGGGCGCGCTCTCGGCCGCCGTCCCGGGCTCCCGCAGCGGCAGCCGTACCTCGAACTCCGCCCCTCCTCCGTCGGCCTCCGCCACCGCCAGGGAGCCCCCGTGCCGCTGGCTCGTCTGCCGTACCAGCGCCAGTCCGAGGCCCCGGCCGCCCGGGCCCGCCGGCTTCGTCGAGAAGCCGCGCTGGAAGACCGCCTCGGCGTGCTCGGGGTCCACGCCCGGGCCGGTGTCCGAGACCCGCAGCACCAGCTCCGGGGTGTCGTCGGAGGTCCGGGTGTACGCCGCCACCGTCACTCTGGCCCGTACGCTGCCCTGCGCCGCGTCCACGGCGTTGTCGATCAGGTTGCCGAGGATGGTCACCAGGTCCCGCGCCGGCAGGGTCTCGGGCAGCAGGCCGTCGTCCAGGCTGCTGTCCTCCGAGACCATCAGCTCCACGCCCCGCTCGTTCGCCTGGGCCGTCTTGCCCAGCAGCAGCGCCGCCAGCACCGGCTCGCTCACCGCCGCCACGACCTGGTCCGTCAGGGCCTGCGCCAGCTCCAGCTCGGCCGTCGCGAACTCCACCGCTTCCTCCGCCCGGCCCAGCTCGATCAGCGAGACGACCGTGTGCAGCCGGTTCGCCGCCTCGTGCGCCTGAGAGCGCAGCGCCTGTGTGAATCCCCGCTCGGAGTCCAACTCGCCCATCAGCGACTGGAGTTCCGTGACATCGCGCAGGGTGACGACCGTGCCGCGCCGCTCGCCGCCCGACACCGGCGAGGTGTTGATCACCAGGACCCGGGACGCCGTGAGATGCACCTCGTCCACCCGCGGCTCCGACGCCAGCAGGGCGCCCGTCAGCGGGGCCGGCAGCCCCAGTTCCGCCACCGACCTGCCCACCACGTCCCCGGCCACGCCGAGCAATTCACGTCCTCCGTCGTTGATCAGCGCCACACGGTACTGCCCGTCCAGCATCAGCAGCCCCTCGCGTACGGCGTGCAGGGCGGCCTGGTGGTAGTCGTGCATCCGGCTCAGCTCGGCGGCGTTCATGCCGTGGGTGTGGCGGCGAAGCCGGGCGTTGATGACGTACGTGCCGACCGCGCCCAGCACCAGCGCGCCGGCCGCGACGCCGAGCAGGGCCGTCAGCTGGTCCTGCACCCGCTGGGTGATCTCCTCGACCCTGATGCCCGCGCTGACCAGGCCGACCACCCGCGGGCCGTCCATGATCGGGGTGACCGCGCGGACCGACGGACCGAGCGTGCCCGTGTAGGTCTCGGTGAACGTCTTGCCGCGCAGCGCCTGCGCGGTGTGGCCCTGGAAGGTCTGGCCGATCTGCCGCGGGTCGGGGTGCGTCCAGCGGATGCCCCGCGGATCCATGATCGTGATGAAGTCGACCTCGGTGTCCCGCATCACCTTCAGCGCGTACGGCTGGAGCTCGGCCGACGGGTCGGCGGTGCGGGTCGCCGCCAGCACGGACGGGGAGTCCGCGACGGACCGCGCCACCGCCCTGGCCTGGCGCCGCGCGGCCTCCTCGGCCTGGCTGCGGTCGCTGACGTAGGAGAACAGCGCGTATCCGGCCACGACGACCGCTATCAGGACGGCCTGCATGGCGAAGAGCTGGCCCGCCAGACTGCGGGGGCCGGGGACGGAGAGACGCATGTCGTCAGTCTGCCTCGTGGCTGATTGTGAACTATATGAACGGAAGGGTGACCGCGCTCACACAGCAGGACATAGTCACGGCATTCCCCATAACGCATCTCCGGGAGCTCCCCGCTCCCTTTTCCCCCGGACGTGAGCCGCACGCCGGTGATGCCGACGACGTCGTCAAGGAGGGCCGCCGTGACCAGCGCAGCCGATACGGCACCTGCCGCACCCAAGGCCAAGCGGGACCGCACGCACTATCTCTACATCGCGGTGATCATCGCGGTCGCCGCCGGTATCGCGGTGGGCCTGGCCGCACCCGACTTCGCGGTCGGGCTGAAGCCCATCGGGACCGGCTTCGTGGCCCTGATCAAGATGATGATCTCGCCGATCATCTTCTGCACGATCGTCCTGGGCATCGGCTCGGTGCGCAAGGCCGCCAAGGTCGGTGCCGTCGGCGGTATCGCCCTCAGCTACTTCATGGTGATGTCGCTGGTCGCGCTGGGCATCGGCCTGGTCGTCGGCAACATCCTGGAGCCGGGCACCGGCCTCGCGGTGACCGACGCGATCAAGGACGCCGGTCACGCGCAGGTCGACGCCGAGGCCAAGGACACCACGGAGTTCCTGCTCGGCATCATCCCGACCACGATCGTCTCCGCCTTCACCAACGAGTCGGTCCTGCAGACCCTGCTGATCGCCCTGCTCGCCGGCTTCGCGCTGCAGGGCATGGGCTCGGCCGGCCAGCCGATCCTGCGCGGTATCGAGCACATCCAGCGGCTCGTCTTCCGCATCCTCGCCATGGTGATGTGGGCCGCCCCGATCGGTGCCTTCGGCGCCATCGCCGCCGTCACCGGCTCCGCCGGCCTGGACGCGCTCAAGAGCCTCGCCGTGCTGATGCTCGGCTTCTACGTCACCTGCTTCCTCTTCGTCTTCATCGTGCTCGGCATCCTGCTGCGCGTGATCTCCGGCCTGAACATCCTCACGCTGTTCAAGTACCTGGGCAGGGAGTTCCTGCTGATCCTGTCCACCTCCTCCTCCGAGTCCGCGCTGCCGCGGCTCATCGCGAAGATGGAGCACCTGGGCGTCAGCAAGCCGGTGGTCGGCATCACCGTCCCGACCGGCTACTCCTTCAACCTCGACGGCACCATGATCTACATGACCATGGCGTCCCTGTTCATCGCCGACGCGATGGGCACGCCGATGTCGGTCGGTGAGCAGATCCCGCTGCTGCTCTTCCTGCTGGTCGCCTCCAAGGGCGCCGCCGGTGTCACCGGCGCCGGTCTCGCGACCCTGGCCGGCGGTCTGCAGTCGCACAAGCCGGCCCTGGTGGACGGCATCGGCCTCATCGTCGGCATCGACCGCTTCATGAGCGAGGCCCGCGCCCTGACCAACTTCGCCGGCAACGCCGTGGCCACTGTGCTGATCGGCACCTGGACGAAGGAGATCGACAAGGAGCGGGTCAACCAGGTCCTCGCCGGTCAGCTGCCCTTCGACGAGAAGACGCTGCTCGACGACGGCCACGGCGGTCCGGCCGAGGACCACGTCGAGGTGCCCGAGCAGGGCCCCGAGAAGGAGCTGGCGAAGGCCTGACGGCCGCGCCGCCCCACAGACTCCGGGCGGCTGGGTGTCCCCCCGTCGCTCAGCCGCCCGGTCCACACACCGAGAAGTTCACGCGTTCAGCTTCGCCACCAGTTCGGTGGCCTTCGAGGCGGGCACGCCCGCCGCGGTCAGTACGGTGACCGCGGCGCAGCGGCCCGCCTCTTGCGCTGCCAGCAGCCCGTCGTTCACGGCCTCCATCACGGCGAACAGCATCTGCTCGTGCACATACGCCAGAGCCGGAGCCGGCAGCGGCGAGCTGAAGACGCCCTCGTCCAGCCCTCGCTGCAGCAGCCCGATGCTCGCTTCCCGGACCGGGGCGAGCCGCTCCCGGATGCCCTGCATGGTGACCGTGCGCTGGGCGAGGGCGACCAGCAACCGGTAGCGGTCGGCGATCGCCCACACCGCCAGCACCGAGCGCGCCACCGCTTCCGCCGGTTCCCGCACGTCCTCGCGGCCCGCCGCGTGCGCGGCCGACAGGGCCTGGACCGCCTCGTCGACGAGCGTGCTGATCAGCGCCTCACGGCTCGGGAAGTGCCCGTACACCGTCCGCCGTACGACGCCCGCGGCCCGTGCGATCTGGTCCATGGACGCGTCGGGGTCACGCAGCAGCTCGGCGAGGGCGACGTCGAGGATGCGGCGACGGTTGGCGTCGGCGCGGCTGGTTCCCGTGGTCATGGTCGCCATTGTGCCCCTTCCCCCAGCGATTTGCACAGCGCTGTGCAACGGCGTAGATTGCACAGCGTTGTGTAAATGCACATCCATGTGCAAGACAGCGAGGAAGGCAACCCCTGCCATGCGACTCGTCATGAACGAACCGGCCGAGAGGATGGACCGCCCCTACGCACGCCGCTGGTGGGCGCTCCTCGTGCTCTGCCTCAGCCTGCTGATCATCGTGATGGCCAACACCGCCCTCACCGTCGCCGCGCCCGCCATGACCGAGGACCTCGGGCTGTCCAGCGCCGACCTCCAGTGGGTGATCGACGGCTACACCGTCCCGTACGCCGCGCTGATGCTGCTGCTCGGAGCGATAGGCGACAAGTACAGCCGCCGGGGCGCGCTCGTCCTCGGGCTGGTCGTGTTCGCGGGCGGCTCCGTCTTCGGCTACCTGGCCGACAGCGCGACGACGGTCATCGCCGCACGGGCCGTGATGGGCGCCGGCGCCGCGATGATCATGCCCGCCACGCTGTCCCTGCTCGCCGCGACCTTCCCGCGCGCCGAACGCGCCAAGGCCATCACCCTGTGGACCGCCACGGCCGGACTCGCCATCGCGGCCGGACCGCTGGTCGCCGGGGCGCTGCTGGAGGGCCACGGCTGGTCCTCGACGTTCCTCATCAACGTCCCCGTCGCGCTCCTGGGCCTCATCGGCGCCCTCGTCCTCGTACCGCCGTCCAAGGCCGCGGACCGCGGACGCATCGACTACGGCGGCGGACTGCTCTCGGTGGCGTGGATCGCCGCGCTGGTCTACATGATCATCGAGGGGCCGCACTTCGGCTGGGGCGTCAAGGCCGTCACGGCGGCGGTCGTCGCCGGAGCCGGGCTCGTCGCCTTCGTCCTCTGGGAACTGCGCCACCCGCGCCCGCTCCTCGACGTCCGCCGCTTCACCAACCGCGGCTTCGCCGGCTCCAACCTCGCCGTCGCCCTGTTCTTCCTGGCGGTCTTCGGCGCCTTCTACTACCTGACGCAGCACCTCCAGTTCGTCCTCGGCTACGACGCCCTGGACACGGGCGTGCGCATGCTGCCGCTGGCGGGCGCCGTGTTCGTGGGGGCGGCCCTCACCGGTCTCCTCACGCCCCGGGTCGGCATGAAGTGGACCGTCACGGCCGGCATGGTCGGCGGCACGGCGGCCCTGGCGCTGCTCACCCAGGTCGGCTCCGGTTCGTCGTACGGCGACTTCGTCGCGCCGCTGGTCGTCCTCGGCCTCTCGATCGGGCTCGCCCTGTCGCCCTGCACGGACGCGATCATGGGGGCGTTCCCGGAGGCGGAGCTGGGCGTCGGCGGCGCGGTGAACGACACGTCGCTGGAGCTCGGCGGCTCGCTGGGCATCGCCATTCTGGGCTCGCTGCTGGCGACCTCCTACTCCGGCCACCTCTCGGACGCGACGGCCGGCAGCAAGCTCCCCGCCGACGCCCTGTCCACGGCCCAGGACTCCGTCGGCGCCGGGTACGCCGTCGCCCGGGGCCTCGGCGACAAGGCCCGGCAGCTCACCGAGCAGGCCGCGCACACCGGCGACCCGCAGCAGGCGGAGCGACTGCGCGCGCAGGCCGGGCAACTCGGCGACGGCGCCAGGCAGATGGCCGACGCGGTGGGGTCCGCCTTCTCCGACGCGGTCGCGCACACCAGCCTGATCGGGGCCGTGATCCTCGGCGTCGGCACGGTGGCGGTGGCGCTGCTGCTGCCCGGCAGGGCGAAGCCGGCGGACGAGCCCGCCGGGCAGGACAAGGAACTGGAGTCGGCCGGGGCCCGTTAGGACCGGTCGCGAGAGTGGCGCCTGTTGCCGAAGGCGGCAGGCGCCACGCGCGTGCCGGGCTCCGGGAGCGCCCGCGCGTCGCATGGCCCACCCGTAAGGCGTGCAACCGGCACGTCCTGTGTGGCACGTACCCCTGCGGTACCTCGGCGCGAGACGGCCTAGGCGCCAACCGGCTCGGTGGACTCGTCCAGGCGTACCCGCTCCTCCGCTGTGAGCAGCAGGTCCGCCGCGGCCGCCGAGTCCCTGATCGTCCGCGGCCGGCTCGCTCCCGGGATCGGGAGAACCGCCGGGGACCGGGCCAGCAGCCAGGCCAGCCCGATCTGCTGGGGACTGACACCGCGCTCCGCCGCCACCGCGTGGAAGGCGGCGAAGCGCTGTTCCCCTTCCGTGCGCGACGGCCCGTCCAGGGAGCTGCGGGCCAGGCCGCCCAACGGGCTCCACGGCAGGAACGACAGCCCCAGTTCCTCGCACAGCCGCAGCTCCGGCTCACCGTCCCGGACGGCCGGGGAGTACCGGTTCTGCACCGACACCAGCCGGTCGCCGAGGATCTCGTACGTCCGGCGGATCTGTTCCGCGTCCGCGTTGGACACACCGGCCAGCCGGATCGTGCCCGCGTCGAGCAGTTCGCGCAGCGCGCCGACCGACTCCTCGAAGGGCACGGCGAGGTCGGGCTTGTGCAGCTGGTAGAGGCCGATCGCCTCAACGCCCAGCCGCTTGCGCGACGCCTCGGCGGCGGCCTTGAGGTGCCGGGGGTGGCCGTTCACCGTCCAGCCGCCACCCGCCGGGCGGCCGCGGCCGCCCTTCGTCGCCACCAGGACGGAGGAGGTGTCACCGCCGTAGGCGGCGAGCGCGCGGGCCACCAGACGTTCGTTGTGCCCGGGCTCCGCGCCCGGCAGGTGGTACGAGTCGGCCGTGTCCAGGAGGGTCACGCCCGCGTCGAGCGCGGCGTGCACGGTGGCCACGGCACGCTCCTCGTCCGGCCGTCCCTCGATGGACAGCGGCATCGCGCCCAGCCCGACCGCACTCACCCGCAGCCCGCCGAGAGTCCTGTAGCGCACGTCAGCCGCCCTTCCCGAGCGTCTCCGCGACGGCACGCGGCAGCCACTGCCGGGCCTCGCCGAAGGTGAAGCCGAGCCGGGCGGCCCGGGCGTTGTCCATGCCGTAGGAGCGGCGGAAGGAGAACGGCGAGATCTCGCCGACCTCGACGTGCCGGAACTCGGCCCGGCCGCCCGGGACATGGGCGGCCACCGCCGCGCACAGTTCCTCGGTGCTCAGCGTCCCGGAGGAAGCGGCGTTCACCGGCCCGGTGAAGTCCTCGCCCGCCGCCCAGGCCAGGCAGCTGGCGATCTCCTCGACGTACACGTACGTGGCCGGCCGGTTCGCCGTCGGCACGGCGATCGGCTCGCCGGTGCGTATCCGCTCGGCGTAGTGGGCCAGCCTGCCCGTGAAGTCGTCGTCCCCGCCCAGCACATGGGCCACCCGCACCACCGTGGACCCGAACCCCGGCCCGGCGGCGAGGACCGCCTCGGCCTGCCGCTTGCCCTCTCCGTAGTGGGCCTCCAGGAACGTGGGATCGCCCCAGGGCAGCCCGGGGTCGACGGTGACGGTGGACGGGTCGACGGCTTCCTCGCGCACCAGGGCGGCGGAGTCCTCGTACTCGTACACCTCGACCGTGGAGGTCATCACATAGCGCCGGGTGCGTCCGGTGAAGACGCGGCGGGCGATCGCGGCCTGGCGCGGGGTGTAGCAGACCTGGTCGACGACGACGTCGAAGACGCGGGTGCCGAGCGCGTCGGTCAGCGACCGTTCGTCGTCCCGGTCGGCGCGCAGGTGCTCCACCCCGGGGGGGGGCGGGGAGGAACCCCGGTTCAGCACGGTGACACGGTGGCCTTGGGCGAGCAGCCGGGCGAGGAGACGCTTTCCGACGTATCGATTGCCGCCGATGACCAGGACGTTCAGGGTCTTTTCCATGGCCATAATTCTCCCGGCGTTCATCCACGCCCTGAAGGGGGAACCATGGGAGTTCAGGCCGCCGCACCGAAAGAACCACGGCATCTGCGGACCGCCGCCGACGAAACCTCGGTGGCCTTCGACGCGCTGGACCGGCAGATCCTCCAGCTGCTCCAGACCGACGGCCGGATCAAGCTCAGCGAGCTGGGCCGCCGGGTCCGGCTCAGCCCCGCGGCCGTCACCGAGCGGGTGCGGCGGCTGGAGGCGGCGGGCGTGATCAGCGGCTACGGCGCCCACGTCGTGCCGGCCCGGCTCGGCTACGGCATCCAGGCGTTCATCCGGGTGAACCCGCACGGCGGCTACACCCTCAAGCACCCCAGGACGCTGGAGCTGATCGAGCGCCCGGAGATCACCGAGGTGCACCACGTGGTGGGGGAGGACTGCTGGATCCTCAAGGTCGCCGTCCGGGACACCGTCCATCTGGAGGACGTCCTGGAGGCGGTCTCCGCGCTGGGCCGCACCACCACGTCGATCGTGCTCACCTCCCCGGTGGAGCGGAAACCGCTGTTGCCTTGACGCCGGGGTCAAGGATTACGTTCGAGCACATGCGAATCGGCGAGCTGGCCGCACGGGCCGGGACCACGACGCGGACGCTGCGGTACTACGAGTCTCGGGGGCTGCTGCCCGCGCGGCGTACGGGCAACGGTTACCGGACCTACGACGAGAGCGACCTGCGCCTGCTGCGGCAGATCAGGACGCTCCAGGACTTCGGGTTCGACCTGGAGGAGACACGGCCGTTCGTGGAGTGCCTGCGGGCCGGGCACCCCGAGGGCGACTCCTGCCCGGCGTCGCTCGCGGTCTACCGGCGCAAGCTGGGCGAACTGGATTCCCTGATCGGTGAGCTGACCACCGTCCGGGACACGGTCGCGCGGCAGCTTGCCCGGGCCGAGCTGGCCGCCGAGGCGGAGGTTCCGGGCGGTCCGGAGCCCGTGTGCGAGCTGGGAGGGGACCCATGGTGACCGGAGTGACTTCTGTGACCGACGTGACGGACGCGGACTTCGAGGTGGAGGTGCTCGGCGCGGAGCTGCCGGTGCTGGTGGAGTTCACCGCAGACTGGTGTCCGCCCTGCCGGCAGATGGGGCCGGTGCTCAAGGCCCTCGCCGCCGAGGAGGGGGACCGGCTCAAGGTGGTGCAGCTCGACGTCGACTCCAACCCGGCGACGACCAACGCCTACAAGGTGCTGTCGATGCCGACGTTCATGGTGTTCCGCGGCGGCGAGCCCGTGAAGGCGATGGTGGGGGCGCGGGCCAAGCGGAAGCTGCTGGAGGAGCTCGCCGACGTGATCTAGGGGGGTGCTAGAAGATCTTGGCCGGGCGCCGCTCGCTGATCCGGCCAAGATCTTCAGCACCCTCCTGGGCGACCCGCCCCGACAACAGGAAATCCCCCGAGCAATTGCGCTCGGGGGATTTCCTTGCGTATATTTGTCTGTTCGTGACTTCAAGTCGATTGAAGTCACAGTGAAGTTCAGTGAGCACAGTATATCCGGGCGGGAGTGGAATTGTCAAACACCGAATTTCCGGACGATGAATTGCGACAGGAACAGGAATTCATCGACGGGTTGTACGCGCGTGTGGACGCGCTGCGCGGCGACGCCGAGACCTCCGTCACGGACGCGCTCGGGCAGGGCAACACCCCCATGCAGGCCAGACTGGAGCGGGACATCCTCGTGGCGGAGCGCTCCGGGCTGCTCGCCGCGCTGAACGCGGTGGACGGCTCCCTGTGCTTCGGCCGGATCGACCTCACCTCCGGCGTCACCCACCGCATCGGCCGGATCGGCCTGCGCACCGACGACGCCGAGCGCACCCCCGTCCTGATCGACTGGCGCGCCGATGTCGCCCGCCCCTTCTACCTGGCCACCGGCCACACCCCGATGGGCCTCAGGCGCCGCCGGCACATCGCCACCGACGGGCGCCGGGTCACCCATCTGCACGACGAGATCCTCGACCTCGGCGACGAGACCCGCACCGGCCACGAGGATCCGACGGGCGACGCCGTACTGCTCGCCGCCCTCAACTCCGCGCGCACCGGCCGCATGGGCGACATCGTGCAGACCATCCAGGCCGACCAGGACCGCATCATCCGTGCCCCGCACCGCGGAGTCATGGTGGTGGAGGGCGGCCCGGGCACCGGCAAGACGGCCGTCGCCCTGCACCGCGCCGCCTACCTGCTCTACGAGCACCGGGAACTGCTCGCCAAGCGGGCCGTGCTGATCGTCGGGCCCAACCCGGCGTTCCTCGGCTACATCGGAGAGGTGCTGCCCTCCCTCGGAGAGACGGGGGTGCTCCTCGCGACCGTCGGCGAGCTGTTCCCCGGCGTGAAGGCGACCGCGACCGACACACCCGAGGCCGCCGCCGTGAAGGGCCGGGCCGGCATGGCCGACGTGCTCGCCGAGGTCGTGCGCAGCCGGCAGGCGCTGCCCGACCCGGTGATCGCCATCGAGCACGACCGCGAGGTCCTCATGCTCGACGACGGCCTGGTCAACGTCGCCCGTGAACGCACCCGTGCCGCCAAGCTGCCGCACAACGCCGCCCGCGAGCACTTCGAGGGCCACATCCTCAACGCCCTCACCGACCTGTACGCCGAGCGGATCGGCACCGACCCCTTCGACGGGTCCAGCCTGCTCGACCCCAGCGACATCACCCAGATCCGCGACGATCTCGCCGAGAACCCCGAAGTGTGGTCGGCCGTCGACCGGCTGTGGCCGCTGCTGACCCCGCAGCGGCTCGTGGCGGACTTCCTCGCCGCGCCGGAGGAGTTCCTGCCCGCCGAGGACGCCGAGGCCGTACGCCGCCCGGTGACCCGGCGCTGGACGGTCGCGGACGTGCCGCTGCTCGACGAGGCCGCCGAACTCCTCGGCGACGACGACCGGCTCGCCCGCGAGCGCGCCGAGCGCGAACGGGAGCGGCAGATCGCCTATGCGCAGGGCGTGCTGGACGTGTCGTACGCGTCCCGCACCTACGAGTTCGAGGACAAGGAGGAGGGCGCCCCCGAGAGCTCCGAGGTGCTGTCCGCGCACGACATCATCGACGCCGAGCGGTTCGCCGAGCGGCACGAGGAGGACGACCACCGCAGCGCCGCCGAGCGCGCAGCCGCCGACCGCACCTGGGCGTTCGGGCACATCATCGTCGACGAGGCGCAGGAGTTGTCGCCGATGGCGTGGCGGCTGCTGATGCGGCGCAGCCCGACCCGCTCGATGACCCTGGTCGGCGATCCGGCCCAGACGGCGGAGGCGGCCGGCGTCGGCTCCTGGTCGGGCATCCTCTCCCCGTACGTCGAGGACCGCTGGGAGCACACCCGGCTGGGCGTCAACTACCGCACCCCGGCCGAGATCATGGACGTCGCGGCGGCCGTGGTCCGCGCCGAGCAGCCGGGGTTCGAACCGCCCAGCTCGGTCCGCTCCACGGGCGTGCGCCCCTGGGCCCGGGCCACCGACGACCTGCCGGGCGCCGTGGCCAAGGCGGTGGCGGAACTCACCCCCGCCGAGGGCCGGCTCGCGGTGATCGCCCCGCGCGACCTCCACCGCTCCCTCGCCGCACGGCTGGACGGCGTCACGGCGGGCGCCGAACCCGACCTCACCCGGACGGTCGTCCTGCTCGACCCGCGCCAGGCCAAGGGCCTGGAGTTCGACTCCGTCCTCGTGGTCGAGCCCGGCCGCTACGGCACCAGCGACCTGTACGTGGCCCTGACCCGGGCCACCCAGCGGCTGGGCGTTCTGCACACCGGACCCCTGCCGCAGGCCCTGGCGGAGGCCTTCGGGTGACGGGCCGGCCCCGCATCCGCCCGCCCGGGTGCGGGGCCGCCTACCGCAGGAGCGACTGCGGATCCCGCAGGGCGTGCCACAGCCCGGCGGCGAGCGGTACGACCGTCAGGGCGAAGAACACCCAGAAGACGAACTCCGCCCCGGGAGCCAGTTCGTAGACGGTGCCGTCCTCCCACTCGCAGTAGGCCCGCGGCGGAAACGGGGTGGAGACTCCCGAGACCTTTCCGCTCCCGATGACGCCCTCCTGGTACGGCTCCCGGGGGCAGGGGGCGGTCTCCGGGAACAGGAAGGGATCGTCCGCCGCCATGATGAACATCCAGGTGACCGCGGTGAGCGGCACCGTCCAGAAGACCGACGTCTTCACCCACAGCGGCAGCAGCGGATGCGCCAGCAGCCCGCGGAGCGCGACCTGGCCGACCACCAGCCCGGCGAAGACGGGAAACAGCGTCATGACGCCAGGGCCGCCTTGCGGGCGCGCAGTTCGGTCGCGTAGCCCGCGCCGACGGCGAACAGGGCAGCCCCGTCGCGACGACCCCCGCCCCCGCGACGAGCGCACGCACCGACGGCACAGGCCATCGAGACTCCGAAGCCCATCAGCACGGCAGGCCCGGCGCGGTGAACGCATTGGCATCCATGCGGCCACCCCACCAGGGCCGGACCGGCCGGGCTGTGGTGGAGGCCACTCCTCCGGTCACAGCCGTGTCACAGGGGGCCAGGGCCCCCTACGCCGGCCGCAGCCACACCGTCGCCAGGGGCGGCAGGGTCAGGCGGATGCTCGCCGGGCGGCCGTGCCAGGGCTGGGGTTCCGGCTTGACCGGGTCGGGGTGGGTGACGTCGCTGCCGCCGTAGCGGGCCGCGTCGGTGTTGACGGCCTCGTGCCAGGCGGGCACGTCCTCGGGGACGCCCAGGCGGTAGTCCGGGCGGGTGACCGGCGCGAAGTTGGACACCGCCAGCACCGGGACGCCCTCCGGGTCCAGCCGCAGGAACGCGAGGACGTTGTCGTCGGCGGCGTCCCCGACGATCCACTCGAAACCGGCCGGGTCCGTGTCCAGGCGCCACAGCGCGGGGGTAGCCCGGTAGACGGTGTTGAGGTCGCGGACCAGGTCACGCACGCCCCGGTGGTCGGGCTCCGCCCCGTAGCCCGGGTCCAGCAGCCACCAGTCGGGGCCGTGCGCCTCGGACCACTCGGCGCCCTGCGCGAACTCCTGCCCCATGAACAGCAGTTGCTTGCCCGGGTGGGCCCACATGAAGCCGAGGTAGGCCCGCACCCCGGCGCGCTGCTGCCACCAGTCGCCCGGCATCTTCGACACCAGGGACCGCTTGCCGTGCACGACCTCGTCGTGGGAGATCGGCAGCACGTAGTTCTCGCTGTACGCGTACACCATGGAGAAGGTCATCTCCCCGTGGTGGTACTTGCGGTGCACCGGCTCGTGGCTCATGTACTGGAGCGAGTCGTGCATCCAGCCCATGTTCCACTTCAGCCCGAACCCCAGCCCGCCGAAGCCGCTCGGGCCCTTGTGGTGGGTGGCCCGGGTGACCCCGTCCCAGGCGGTGGACTCCTCGGCGATCGTGACCACGCCGGGCACCCTGCGGTACACCGTCGCGTTCATCTCCTGGAGGAACGCCACCGCGTCCAGGTTTTCCCGGCCGCCGTGCTCGTTGGGCGTCCACTGGCCCGGCTCGCGCGAGTAGTCGAGGTAGAGCATCGAGGCGACGGCGTCCACGCGCAGGCCGTCGATGTGGAACTCCTCGCACCAGTACACGGCGTTCGCGACGAGGAAGTTGCGCACCTCGTTGCGCCCGAAGTCGAACTCCAGCGTGCCCCAGTCGGGGTGCGCGGCCCGTAGCGGATCCTCGTGTTCGTACAGCGGCCGGCCGTCGAACTCGGCCAGCGCCCACGCGTCACGCGGGAAGTGCGCCGGCACCCAGTCCATGAGGACGCCGATGCCGGCCTGGTGCAGCCTGTCGACCAGGTACCGGAAGTCGTCCGGCGTGCCCAGCCGGGCCGTCGGCGCGTAGAAGCCGGTCACCTGGTAGCCCCAGGAGCCGCCGAACGGGTGCTCCGCGACCGGCATCAGCTCGACGTGCGTGAAACCCAGGTTCTTCACGTACCCCGGGAGCTGCTCGGCCAGTTGACGGTACGTCAGGCCAGGTCGCCAGGACGCCAGATGCACCTCGTACACCGAGAACGGCGCCTTGTGCGCCGGGGCCTCGGCGCGCCGGGCCAGCCACTCGGCGTCGCCCCACTCGTACGCCGAGGACGTGATGACCGACGACGTCGCGGGCGGCACCTCCGTGCGGCGGGCCAGCGGGTCGGCACGCATCGTCCTCGAACCGTCGGGCCGGGTGATCTCGAACTTGTACAGCTCGCCCTCGCCGACGTCCGGCAGGAACAGCTCCCACACCCCGGACGAGCCCAGCGACCGCATGACGTGCCCGGTGCCGTCCCAGAAGTTGAAGGTGCCGGCCACGCGCACACCGCGCGCGTTCGGCGCCCACACCGCGAACCGGGTGCCGGTCACGCCCTCGTGGGTCATCGGGTGCGCGCCCAGCGCCGTCCACAGCTCCTCGTGCCGGCCCTCGCCGATCAGGTGCAGGTCGAGGTCGCCCAGCGTGGGCAGGAAGCGGTACGCGTCCTCGGTCTCCAGGACCGTCCCCTCGTACTCCACGATCAGCCGGTACGCCGGGACCTCCCGCAGTGGCAGCACGCCGGAGAAGAACCCCTCCCCGTCGTCGTGCAGCTCGGCCCGCAGTTCCCCGGCGACGACGGTCACCGACAGGGCGTACGGCCGGAACGCCCGGAAGGCGACGCCGCCGGGAACCGGGTGCGCGCCGAGCACGCCGTGCGGGTCGTGGTGCGTGCCGCCGAGCAGCCGCTCCCGGTCCGCCGCGTCGACGGCGGGCGAGACGGCGACCTCCATCTCCGGCGGAACGACCTGGGCGGACGCGGCCTTCCCGGCAGGGGCCTTCTCGGCCGCGGCCTTCCGGACCGGTGCCTTCTTGACCGCGCTCTTCTTGGCGAGGGCCTTCTCCGCGGGCGCGCCGGCGGTGGTCGTCCTCGCGGGGGTCTTGGCGACGGCGCTCTGGGAGGGGGCGGCCTTCTTCCCGGCGGCCTTCTTGGCGGGGGCCTTGGCGGCGGTGGTCTCGGCAGCGGTGCTCTTGGCGGCGGCGGACTTTCTGGCGGGAGCCTTCTTCGCGGTGTTCTTCGCCGCAGGGGACTTCGCAGCCGCCGCCTTGCCGGCGATGCTTTCCGCGGTCGTGGACTTTGCGGCCGTGGCCTTCACGGCAGTGGACTTTGCGGCCGTGGCCTTCACGGCAGTGGTCTTGGCCGCCGCCGCCTTGACCGTCGTGGCCTTCTTGGCGGCCGCCTTCTTCCCGGCCGTCTTCTTCGCAGCCGCGTTCTTGACGGCGGTCTTCTTCGCCGTCGCCGCCGTCCCGGCCGCCGTCTTCTCGACCGCTGTCTTCTCGGCGGCCGTCTTCTCGGCGGACGCCTTCTTCGTCGCCGCCTTCTTGGCCACGGTCTTGCCGACGGTGGTCTTGCCGGCGGCGGCCTTCTTGGCGGTCGCCTTGGCGGGGGCCGCCTTCTTCGCCGCTGCCTGTTTGGGCACCGCCGTCTTCTTCGCGGCGCTCTTCTGCTGGGCGGCCGTGGGCTGCTCGGGGATCTTCTCCCCGGCGGTCCCCTTGGGGCGCGAACCGCTGGACTCAGGGCGGGGGGTCACGGGCGGAGCCTCCAGGACGAGGGGTGGTCGGTCAGGTCAGGTGGCCGGTCGAGGCGAGACGGTCTATGGCGGCCAGGGGCACCGGCAGCCAGTCGGGGCGGTGCCGGGCCTCGTACACCACCTCGTAGATCGCCTTGTCCGTCTCGTAGGCGCGCAGCAGCACCGGGTCGGTGCGCGGATCGCGGCCGGAGGCCTCCGCGTAGCCGGAGCAGTAGGCGGCGCGGCAGGTGTCGGCCCAGCCCGCCTGGGGCGGGTCGGCCGAGCGGGCCGCGTAGTCGAAGGACCGCAGCATGCCGGCGACGTCCCGCACCGCCGGCTGCGGCATGCGCCGCTCGGCCAGCGGCCGGGCCGGCTCGCCCTCGAAGTCGATCAGCCACCACTCGCCGGACGGCGAGCGCAGGCACTGGCCGAGGTGCAGATCGCCGTGTACCCGCTGGGCGGTCCAGGTGCGGCCCTCGGTGGCCAGATCGCCCAGCGCGGTGAACGCGGACCGCAGCCCGCCGGCGTACGGCCGCAGCGCGGCCACCGCCTGGACGGCCGCGTCCAGCCGCTCGATCATGCCGTCGACCATGAGCTGGAGCTGCATGTGACCGAGGGTGACGGTCGGCAACGCCCGGGCCAGCGCGGTGTGCACCTCGGCGGTGGCCCGGCCGAGAGCCCGCGCCTCGGCGCTGAAGTCCTCGCCCTTGGCGAGTTCGCGCAGCGCCAGTTCCCAGCCGTCGGAGGCGCCCTGGAGGAACGGCTGCAGCACGCCCAGGACGTACGGCTGGCCGGCGGGGTCGACCGGGCCCGCCGCGACGACCGGGTCCGCCGAGGGGGCGATGTCCGCGACCATCCAGGCCGTCGGCGCGGGCACCCGGGGGCAGCCCTCGCGGGCGAGCGCGAGCGGCAGTTCCAGATCGGGATTGACTCCGGGCACGATCCGGCGAAGCAGCTTCAGGATGAACGTATCTCCGTAGACGATCGACGAGTTGGACTGCTCGGCGGTCACCACACGCGGCACAAGACCCGAGCGGATGTCCTGGCCGGGATCCCGGTCGAAGCGCAGCCTGCCGACGCGGGCCCGGGTGCGCAGCGCCTCCAGGAGCAGCTCGGACGGCCTGGTGTCGTGCACGGCGTCGTAGACCGTCCGGCCGGCCAGCGGTCCCGTCGGCACGTGTCCGATGAGCGCGGGCGCCAGCCGAGGCGGCAGCGCCTCGCGCACGCCTATCAGCAGCTGGTAGCAGTCACCGGGGTGACCGGGTGCCCCGTGGGACGGCACGACGGGCTGATGAGCGCGGACGAGCAGGTGGTACAGGCCCAGCTTGGACGTGGCCGGAAGGAGCTCGGTGGCCTCGACGAGCGTGAACCCGGTGACCGGCCGGCCCTTGCCCGCGAACCAGCGCTGCCGCGGCAGCCATTCCCGCAGCAGCGGATCGAGGGAGGCAAGGAGGCCGGGCGGGGTGGTGACGGTGCGTGTGACGGCTTCCGACATGGCGTCGCGTCCTTTCACCCATTCTCGGTGCGCCTGCGGCCGGCTCCGGACGGCGCCCCTCCGGCTCACGAGGGCGGGCGGGGTGTTACTGATGCGTGCCCCCGGCGGGGCGGAGGAAACGCCCCGCCGCGGGGCTTTGCCGCCCGCCCGGCGGATCAGGCCTCAACAGGCCTTCCCAGGCCTCACATGGTCTCCTTGCGGAGCCTGAACCAGTAGAACCCGTGCCCCCCGAGGGTCAGCAGGTACGGCAGCTCGCCGATGGCGGGGAAGCGGACCCCGCCGAACAGCTCCACCGGGTGCCGCCCCTCGAAGGCGCTCAGATCCAGCTCCGTGGGCTGCGCGAACCGTGAGAAGTTGTTCACGCACAGCACCAGGTCGTCCTCGTACTCGCGCAGGAACGCCAGCACCGCCGGGTTCGTCGACGGCAGCTCGGTGTACGAGCCGAGCCCGAAGGCCGGGTTCTGTTTGCGGATCTCGATCATGCGGCGGGTCCAGTGCAGCAGCGAGGACGGCGAGGCCATGGACGCCTCGACGCTCGTGACCTGGTAGCCGTAGACCGGGTCCATGATCGTGGGCAGGAACAGCCGCCCCGGGTCGCACGAGGAGAACCCCGCGTTGCGGTCGGGCGTCCACTGCATCGGCGTACGCACCGCGTCCCGGTCGCCGAGCCAGATGTTGTCGCCCATGCCGATCTCGTCGCCGTAGTACAGGATCGGCGAGCCGGGCAGCGACAGCAGCAGGGCCGTGAACAGCTCGATCTGGTTGCGGTCGTTGTCCAGCAGCGGGGCGAGCCTGCGGCGGATGCCGATGTTGGCGCGCATGCGGGGATCCTTGGCGTACTCGGCCCACATGTAGTCGCGCTCTTCGTCGGTGACCATTTCGAGCGTGAGCTCGTCGTGGTTGCGCAGGAAGATGCCCCACTGGCAGTTCGACGGAATGGCCGGGGTCTTGGCCAGGATCTCGGAGACCGGGTAGCGGGATTCCCGCCGTACGGCCATGAAGATGCGCGGCATGACGGGGAAGTGGAACGCCATGTGGCACTCGTCGCCGCCGCTGGGGTAGTCGCCGAAGTAGTCGACGACGTCCTCGGGCCACTGGTTGGCCTCGGCCAACAGCACCGTGTCCGGGTACTGCGCGTCGATCTCCTTGCGCACCCGCTTCAGGAAGTCGTGCGTCTCCGGGAGGTTCTCGCAGTTGGTGCCCTCCTGCTGGTAGAGGTACGGCACCGCGTCCAGCCGGAACCCGTCGATGCCCAGGTCCAGCCAGAACTTCAGGGCGGAGATCATCTCCTCCTGCACGGCCGGGTTCTCGTAGTTGAGGTCCGGCTGGTGGGAGAAGAAGCGGTGCCAGTAGTACTGCTTGCGGATGGGGTCGTAGGTCCAGTTGGAGGCCTCGGTGTCGACGAAGATGATCCGCGCGTCCTGGAACTGCTTGTCGTCGTCCGCCCACACGTAGTAGTCGCCGTAGGGCCCGTCGGGGTCCTTGCGCGACTCCTGGAACCACGGGTGCTGGTCGCTGGTGTGGTTCATGACGAAGTCGATGATCACGCGCATGCCGCGCTGGTGTGCGGCGTCGACGAACTCCACGAAGTCCGCGAGGTCGCCGAACTCCGGCAGCACGGCCGTGTAGTCGGAGACGTCGTAGCCGCCGTCGCGCAGCGGGGACTTGAAGAACGGCGGCAGCCACAGGCAGTCGACGCCGAGCCACTGGAGGTAGTCGAGCTTCGCGGTCAGGCCCTTGAGGTCGCCGACGCCGTCGCCGTTGCTGTCCTGGAACGAGCGGACGAGCACCTCGTAGAAGACGGCGCGTTTGAACCACTCCGGGTCACGGTCCCGGGCGGGAGTGTCCTCGAAGGTGTCCGGAACGGGTTCGTTGACGATCATGTTGTGGGTGACCCTCCGATCTCCGGGGTGGACGGTCGCAGAACCGTGAAGACGTGCGCGGGCCTGCGGCCCGGTTCGAGGCGCACATAGTTGGCCCTGCCCCAGTGGTAGGTCTCGCCGGTGAGCTCGTCGCGCACCGGCACCGACTCGTGCCAGTCCAGGCCGAGTTGCGGCATGTCCAACGAGACCGTGGCCTCCTGGGTGTGGTGGGGGTCGAGGTTGGCGACCACCAGAACCGTGTTCGAACCCTTCCGCTTCGAGTAGGCGATCACCGCTTCCTGGTCGGCGTCGTGGAAGTGGATGTCACGCAGCTGCTGGAGGGCCGGATTCTCCCGCCGGATGGTGTTGAGCCGGGTGAGCAGCCTGGTGATGGTGCGGCCCTCGCGTTCGGCGGCGGCCCAGTCACGGTGCCTGAGCTGGTACTTCTCCGAGTCCAGGTACTCCTCGCTGCCCTCCTTCAGCGGGGTGTTCTCGCACAGCTCGTAGCCGGAGTAGATGCCCCAGGTCGGCGAGAGGGTCGCCGCGAGCACGGCCCGGACCTCGAAGGCGGGCCGGCCGCCGTGCTGGAGGTAGGCGTGCAGGATGTCGGGGGTGTTGGCGAAGAAGTTCGGCCGCATGTAGGAGGCGGCCTCACCGGAGAGCTCCGTGAGGTACTCGGTCAGCTCCTGCTTGGTGTTGCGCCAGGTGAAGTACGTGTACGACTGCTGGAAGCCGATCTGGGCCAGGGTGTGCATCATCGCCGGCCGCGTGAACGCCTCGGCCAGGAAGATCACATCGGGGTCGGTGCGGTTGACCTCCCCGATCACCCGCTCCCAGAACACCACCGGCTTGGTGTGCGGATTGTCCACCCGGAAGATCCGCACCCCGGCGTCCATCCAGTGCCGCAGCACCCGCACCGTCTCGGCGACCAGACCGTCCATGTCGGCGTCGAAGGCGATGGGGTAGATGTCCTGGTACTTCTTCGGCGGGTTCTCCGCGTAGGCGATGGTGCCGTCGGGGCGGTGGTGGAACCACTCCGGATGCTTCTGCACCCAGGGATGGTCCGGCGAGCACTGCAACGCGAAGTCCAGCGCCACCTCCATGCCCAGCTCCCGCGCCCGCCGCACGAACCCGACGAAGTCCTCCAGCGTCCCCAGATCGGGGTGCACCGCGTCGTGACCGCCCTCGGGCGAGCCGATCGCCCAGGGCACACCGACATCGTCGGGACCGGGGAGAGGGTGTTGTTCTTGCCCTTGCGGAACGTGGTGCCGATGGGGTGGATCGGCGGCAGGTAGACCACGTCGAAGCCCATCGCCGCGATCGCCGGGAGCCTGCGGGCCGCGGTGCGGAACGTGCCGTGCGGCTGCTCGCGGGTGCCCTCCGAACGCGGGAAGAACTCGTACCAGGAGCCGTACAGCGCCCGCTCGCGCTCCACCAGCAGCGGCAGCGGCTCACTGCTGGTCACCAGATCCCGCAGCGGATGCCGCGCCAGGACCTCGTCCACCTCCGGCGTCAGCGCCGCCGCCAGACGGGCCGCCACGGGGCGGTCCTCGTCCCGCAGGGCGTCGACGGCGGTGCGGATCACGTCGCGCAGTCCCTCCTCCTCGGGCACACCGGCGGCCGCCCGCTCGTACAGACGCGCGCCCTCCTCCAGGACGACGTCCGTGTCCATGCCGGCCGGGATCTTGATCTCGGCGTGGTGACGCCAAGTACTGACCGGGTCCCCCCAGGCCTCGACGGTGAACGTCCACAGGCCGGGTTCCCCGGCGGTGACCGTGGCGCCCCAGCGGTCCGTCCCCGGAGCCACCTCCCGCAGGGGCGTCCACGGGCCGGGCCGGCCCTCGGGGTCCTTCAGGACGACATTGGCCGCCACCGCGTCGTGCCCCTCCCGGAACACGGTCGCCGAGATCTCGAAGGTCTCGCCGGTGACGGCCTTGGCCGGCCGGCGCCCCTGCTGGACCACCGGGCGGACATCGAGTACGGGTATGCGCCCGACGGCGGTCGCGTCGCCAGGTGGTGGCGGCGAGGCCGGCGGACCGGCATCGGCCGGGCGCGCGGGGCGTGCTTCGCCGCCGGGTGCGCGCGCCCCGGTGGTGCGGCGGTTGGGGGGTGCTGGCGAATGGTGCTTGGCGGGCATGACCGCTCCTGTCCGCGTCAACGTGGGTGGGCGGAGGTCTGTGGGGAGGTGGGTCCTGCGTGGTGCTCCCGAGAGGGGTACCCGCAGGAGCCTTCCCACCCTATTCGGGTGGGCAATCCGGCACTTTGTTAACTACTCACGCGTATGTCGACACACAAGACCGGCCTCGTCCGCGACGGACGAGGCCGGCCCCCTGGCCTGGCTGCTCCTTCGCCCTACCCGCGCGGCACCCGCAGTAACTTGTCCGGCGAACCGACGCCCCGGCCGGAGACCTTCCCGGTGGCCGCCCCGGCCGTAAGGGCCCTTGCGACCTGGGCCGGAGTGGCTTTCGGATGATCGTCCAGATAGAGCGCGGCGGCGCCCGCGGCGTGCGGGGACGCCATCGAGGTACCCGAAGAGGTGGACCGCGCGGTGTCGCTCGCGGCGGACGTGGAGGTGATGCCGACGCCCGGGGCGAACAGATCGAGCGCCGGACCGTGGTTGGAGAAGGCCGGTTTCGTATCCCTCCGGTCGGTCGCCCCGACCGTGACGGCCTGCTCGACTCCTGCCGGGGAGTACAGGCCGGCCGGCCTGCCGTCGTTGCCCGCGGCGACCGTGTAGGTGACGCCGGAGGCGATGGAGGCACGGACGGCGGCGTCCAGCCGGTCGTTGCGCGGGCCGCCCAGGCTGAGATTGGCGACCGCGGGCTTCTTCGCGTGCCGGGTCACCCAGTCGATCCCGGCGATCACCCGGCCCGTGGTGCCCCCGCCCGCGGCGTCGAGGACGCGCACGGAGACGATCCGGGCCTTCTTTGCGACGCCGTGGACCGTCCCCGCGACGGTGCCGGCGACGTGGGTGCCGTGGCCGTTGCCGTCCGTGGCGACCGCGTCACCCCCGACGAAGTCCCAGCCGTGGCTCGCCCGGCCGGCGAAGTCCCGGTGCGTGGTCCGGACGCCGGTGTCGATCACGTAGACCGTCACCCCGGCGCCGGCCTTCCCGGGCCAGGTGTAGCTCCGGTCCAGTGGCGGCTTCGGCTGGTCGACGCGGTCCAGCCCCCAGGACGGGGGGTTTGTCTGAGTGCCGTCGAGCCGCACCCGGGTGTCCTGGACGACCGAGGCGACCCGGGGGTCGGCGGCCAGCCGCCCGGCCTGTCTCTCGTCCGCGCGGATCGCGTAGCCGTTCAGGACCGTGCCGTAGATGTGGCTGATCTCCACCCCGTACCGTCCGGCGAGCCCCCTTCCGGCCGCCGACCGGGCAGCCGTGCCCTCCTCCAGCGTCACCAGGTAACTTCCGTGCACGGAGCCGGGTGATCCGGCGCCGAGTATCCGCCCCTCCGGTACGGCGTGCGCGGGCAGGGTGATGGCCGAAAACGCCGCGGTACAGACCGCCGCCACCAGGCCCCCCGTCCGGCGCAGACGCCGCTCGCGCGCCCGAGCCATGGTCCGAGTTCCCCTCCTCGACTCGGCGTACGGCTGCCGTGCGGCGCCGCGTAGGGCGGGCACGGGCCGGTACGCCAGAGGCAGCCTCTCGTGACGGGTGAAGCACCACAAGGACGCCTATGGGTGCGGAATCGGCCATATCCGCGGATGGTCCTGTTCAGGCCGATCGGGCGGCGGGTGGCGGAGCCTCAGCGGCACAGGCACCGACGCCGGTACTGTCGTAGGAGACGTCGTCGAAGCCCTGCGAAATCCAGCGAACGCGCCGAGGTGGAACCCGTGAAGGCGATCCGTCGATTCACCGTCCGACCCGTTCTCCCCGACCCCCTCCGGCCCATCGGTGATCTGGCCCGCAACCTGCGCTGGTCGTGGCACGCGGAGACCCGTGACCTGTTCCGGTCGGTCGACCCCGAGCGGTGGGCCGCCTCGGGCGGCGACCCCGTCCGGCTGCTCGGCAGCGTGCCGCCCGCGCGGCTCGCGGAGCTGGCGGCGGACGGCCCGTTCCTGCGCCGCCTGTCCGCGGTCGCGGGCGATCTGCACGACTACACGACCGGCGACCGCTGGTACCAGACCCAGCCCGAGGAACTGCCCGCCGCGATCGCCTACTTCTCACCCGAGTTCGGCATCACGGCCGCCCTGCCCCAGTACTCCGGCGGCCTCGGCATCCTGGCCGGCGACCACCTCAAGGCGGCCAGCGACCTCGGCGTCCCGCTGATCGGCGTCGGCCTGCTCTACCGGCACGGCTACTTCCGCCAGACCCTGTCCCGGGACGGCTGGCAGCAGGAGCACTACCCGGTCCTCGACCCCAACGAGCTGCCCGTCGTCCAGCTGGAGGAGCCCGACGGCAGCCCCGCCCAGGTCTCCCTCGCCCTGCCCGGCGGCAAGCAGCTGCACGCCAGGATCTGGCTGGCGCAGGTCGGCAGGGTCCCGCTGCTGATGCTGGACTCCGACGTCGAGGAGAACGACCTCGGCGAGCGCGGCGTGACCGACCGGCTCTACGGCGGCGGCAGCGAGCACCGGCTGCTCCAGGAGATGCTCCTCGGCATAGGAGGGGTCCGGGCGGTACGGACGTACTGCCGGCTGACCGGCCACCCCGGGCCGGAGGTGTTCCACACCAACGAGGGACACGCCGGGTTCCTCGGCCTGGAGCGGATCGCCGAACTCTGTGCCGAAGGGCTGGACTTCGACTCCGCGCTGGAGTCGGTCCGCGCCGGCACCGTCTTCACCACCCACACCCCCGTCCCGGCCGGCATCGACCGCTTCGACCGCGAACTGGTCGCCCGCCACTTCGGCCCCGACGCCGAGCTGCCCCGCATCGACGTCGACCGCATCCTGCGGCTCGGCATGGAGAGCTACCCCGGCGGCGAGCCCAACCTCTTCAACATGGCCGTGATGGGCCTGCGCCTGGCCCAGCGCGCCAACGGGGTCTCCCTGCTGCACGGCAACGTCAGCCGTGAGATGTTCGCCGGCCTGTGGCCCGGCTTCGACGCGGACGAGGTGCCGATCACGTCCGTGACCAACGGGGTGCACGCGCCCACCTGGGTCGCCCCCGAGGTGTTCCGGCTCGGCGCCCGGCAGATCGGCGCCCAGCGCGCGGAGGACGCGCTGACCGTCGGCGGCTCCGACCGCTGGGACGCGGTCGCCGACATTCCCGACCGGGACATCTTCGAGCTGCGCCGGGTCCTGCGCGAACAGCTCGTCGAGGAGGTGCGCGAGCGGCTGCGGGCCTCCTGGCGGCAGCGCGGCGCCCACACGGCCGAGCTGGGCTGGATCGACGGCGTCCTCGACCCGGACGTCCTCACGATCGGTTTCGCCCGGCGCGTCCCGTCGTACAAGCGCCTGACGCTGATGCTGCGCGACCGGGACCGGCTGATGGACCTGCTGCTGCACCCCGAGCGGCCGGTCCAGATCGTCGTGGCGGGCAAGGCGCACCCGGCCGACGACGGCGGGAAGCGGCTGGTGCAGGAGCTGGTGCGGTTCGCGGACGACCCGCGGGTGCGGCACCGGATCGTGTTCCTGCCGGACTACGGCATGGCGATGGCGCAGAAGCTCTACCCCGGCTGCGACATCTGGCTGAACAACCCGCTCAGGCCGCTGGAGGCCTGCGGCACGTCCGGCATGAAGGCGGCGCTCAACGGCTGTCTCAATCTCTCCGTCCTCGACGGCTGGTGGGACGAGTGGTTCCAGCCCGACTTCGGCTGGGCCATCCCCACGGCCGACGGTGCCGGGACCGACCCCGACCACCGCGACGACATAGAGGCCGCGGCGCTGTACGACCTGCTGGAACAGCGGGTGACGCCCCGCTTCTACGAGCGCGGGCAGAGTGGGCTGCCCGACCGGTGGATCGAGATGGTCCGGCACACGCTGAGCCTGCTCGGGCCGAAGGTGCTGGCCGGGCGGATGGTCCGGGAGTACGTGGAGCGGCTCTACGCGCCCGCGGCCCTCTCCCACCGGTCCATGGGCCCGGATGCCGCGCGGGACCTCGCCGAGTGGAAGGGGCGGGTGCGGGCGGCGTGGCCGGGGGTCACGGTCGACCACGTGGAGACCTCGGCGTCCGACGCGCTGGCCGAGCTCGGTACGACGCTGGGGCTGCGCGTGCGGGTCGCCCTCGGCGATCTCGGGCCGGACGACGTCGATGTGCAGGTCGTCTCGGGGCGGGTGGACGAGGAGGACCGCATCGCCGACGCCGCGGTCGTCCCCCTGAAGCCGGTGGGTTCTCCCGACCAGGACGGGCGCTGGGTTTATGAAGGGCCCTTGTCGCTGGATCGCACCGGGCCTTTCGGGTACACGGTGCGGATCCTTCCCGCGCATCGGCGCATGGCCTCCAGCGCGGAGTTGGGGTTGGTGGCCGGGCCCTCCGAGGAACTGGTGGCGGCTGCGGGGTTGTTGATGCGGTAGTCCGCCGTCTGCGGGGGCGTGGGGCCGGCCGCGCCCACGCGGCGGAGCCGCACACCGATACGGCCCGGGCCCGCGCCCCTAAGCCGACTCACCACCCCGCGTCGCAAGGTTCCGTAGGACACTGCCGCAGCGGCGTGCGTACGCGTGCTGGAATCCCCTGGTTGCCGGGCCGCCCGCCTTTGCGTACCACTTGGCGGCCCGGCTGAAGGCGTTCACCGTCAGCCAGACCGTGCCGTCGCCCGTGCGGTCGACGACGAAGGACTCCTCGCCCGTCTCCGGGTGGCCGGGCAGCGTGCCGTAGGCCCAGCCCGCCCGACGGGGTTCCTCGACCGTCCAGACCACGCGGCAGGGGGCCTTGATCATGCCGGCGAGGGTGACCGTGACGTCCACGCCGGGGGCGGCACGGTCCGCGGTCGCCTCGATGCCCACGCCCATGGCCCGGTGCATCTCCCAGGTCAGGACCGCGTCGGAGGCCCGGCGGAAGACCTCCTCGCCCTCGCCGAGGCGGGTGCGCACGTTCATGGGGTGGAAGCCCGGCGGGCAGAAGCCCTGGTCGCGGGTGGCGCCGACATCGGCGTAGGTGAAGTCCTGCGAAGACATGGTCCCCAAGAGTAGGGCGGTACCCGGCCCCCTTCGGGTCCGGGTACCGCCCATGGTCGTGCTTCGGTCAGCCGACGTTCACGGCCGACCAGGCGGACGCGACCGCTTTGTACTCGGTGCTGCTCGCTCCGTACAGCGCCGAGGCCGCGTTCAGGGTCGCCGTGCGGGCGGCCGCGTACTTGGTCGTCGACGTCATGTACGTCGTCAGCGCCTTGTACCAGATCTGCAGCGCCTTGGTCCGGCCGATGCCGGTGACCGTGGAGCCGTTGGACGTCGGCGAGTCGTAGGCCACGCCGTTGATGGTCTTCTTCCCGCTGCCCTCGGACAGCAGGTAGAAGAAGTGGTTGGCGGGGCCCGAGGAGTAGTGGACGTCCAGGCTGCCGAGGCTGGAGGACCAGGCGTCGGCGGAGTCGCCGTCCTTGCTGGGCTTGTCCATGTGGCGCAGCGGGGTGCCGTCGCCGTGGAGGTCGATCTTCTCACCGATGAGGTAGTCGCCGACGTCGGAGGGGTTGTTGGCGTAGAACTCCGCGCCCGCGGCGAAGATGTCGCTCGTCGCCTCGTTGAGGCCGCCGGACTCACCGCTGTAGTTGAGGCGCGCCGTGGCCGACGTCAGGCCGTGGCTCATCTCGTGGGCGGCCACGTCGAGCGAGGTCAGCGGCTTGGCGTTGCCGGCGCCGTCACCGTAGGTCATGCAGAAGCAGCCGTCCGACCAGAAGGCGTTGCTGAAGTTGTTGCCGTAGTGGACGCGCGAGTAGGCCGCCTTGCCGTCGTTGCGGATGCCGCTGCGGCCGAAGGTGCTCTTGTAGAAGTCCCAGGTGACCTGGGCGCCGTAGTGAGCGTCAGCGGCGGCTGTCTCCAGGTTGGACGGGTTGCCGTTGCCCCAGACGTCGTCCGGGCCGGAGAACAGGGTGCCGGTGCCCGAGGTGCCGCGGTTCAGGTTGTACGTCTTGTGGCCGCCGCGCGTGCCGTCGGTCAGGGTGTACGTCGACCCGGACTTGGTGGTGGTGAGGTCCACCTTGCCGCTGTACGCGGTGGTGCCGGTGCCGGTCTCGATGGCCTGGTACTCGTACAGCTTCTTGCCGCTGGCGGCGTCGGTGACGACGTGGAGTTCGTTCGGCGTGCCGTCCTCCTGGAGGCCGCCGACGACCGTCTCGTAGGCGAGGGTGGGCTTGCCGTCGGCCGCCCAGATGACCTTGCGGGGCGCCGAGTTCGCCTCGGTCTTCTCCGAGCCGGCCGCCTTGGCGAGGGTCATGGCCTGCTTCTCCGCCTTGGCGGCGGTGACGGCCGGCTTGAGCGTGGCGACCTTGAGCGTGGCCTTCGTGGCTCTGGTGACGCCCTTGGCCGCGCCGGACTTCGACTCGTGCACGACGAGGTCGCCGCCGAGGACCGGCAGACCGGCGTAGGTCCGCTCGTAGCGGGTGTGGACGGTGCCGTCGGCGTCCTTGACGACGTCCCTGACGATCAGCTTCTCCTGGGCACCGAGGCCTATCTCGTCCGCGGTCCGCGTGGCGTCCGCCTGCTGCTCCTGGATGAGCGCGGTGCGGGCGGGTGCGGAGAGCAGGACGGGGGCGGCGGCGAGCGCCGGCTTGCCCGGGGAGTCCGCGGCGACGCTGCTGCCGGGGGTCAGGCCGGTGGTGAGCAGGGCGCCGGCGGCGACAGCGGTGGCGATGGCCAGCGTGGCCCGCTTGTGACGCGCGTAGAGAGGGGAGGTCACACAAGCTCCTAGGTGTGGGGGAAGTGCTGGAGTGCTGTGCGGCGTGGGGGAAGAGTGGCACTTGGGGCGCGTACATGTCAGGAGTGGGCGTGATGTTGGCCGGAATTGGACGACGAGATGTACGCGAGGGCACGTGAAACGGACGCCGCCCCGGGGGATTCGAACCCACCGGGGCGACGCCCTGACTTGAGGGGCCTACGGGCCTGTGATCCGCGGGCCTGGGGGCCTGCGGGCCTGCGCTCTACGGGAACGTCAGCTTCCAGCTGTTGATGTAGCCGGTGTCGACGGCCGCGTTGTCCTGGACCCGCAGCTTCCAGACGCCGTTGGCCACCTCGGAGGAGGCGTTCACCGTGTAGGTCGCGTTCAGGTTGTCCGCGCTTCCGCCGGTGCCGTACCCCTTCAGCGTGTACGCCGTGCCGTCGGGGGCGACCAGATCCACCTTGAGGTCACCGATGTAGGTGTGGACGATGTCCACCGCGACCTGGAGGTTGGACGGAGCGTTGCCGGTCCGGCCGGAGACGGTGACCGAGGAGGTGACCGCCGCGCCCCGGTCCGGGATCGCCACGTCGGCGGTGTTCTCGAAGGACGTGCCGCCGCCTCCGTCGCCGGGCCGGGTGCCGACGTTGATGCCCGCCCACGCGTGCTGGACCGCCTTGTACTCGGCGCTGTCGGTGCCGTAGAGCTCACCGGTGGCCGCGAGGGTGCCGGTACGGGCGCCCGCGTAGTTGGTGGTCGAGGTGAACTTCGTGGTGAGCGCGCGGAACCAGATCTTCTCCGCCTTGTCCCGCCCGATGCCGGTGACCGGAAGGCCGTCCGAGGTGGACGAGTTGTACGTGACACCGTTGATGGTCTTGGTGCCGCTGCCCTCGCTCAGCAGGTAGAAGAAGTGGTTCGCCGGGCCGGACGAGTAGTGCACGTCGATCGAGCCGATGCCCGAGTACCAGCTGTCCTTGGACGCGCCGTCCTTGCTCGGCTTGTCCATGTAGCGCAGCGGCGTGCCGTCGCCGTTGATGTTGATCTCCTCGCCGATGAGGTAGTCACCGACGTCGGAGGAGTTGTTCGCGTAGAACTCGACCGTCGCGCCGAAGATGTCCGAGGTCGCCTCGTTCAGACCGCCGGACTCGCCGCTGTAGTTGAGGCCCGCGGTGTTCGAGGTGAGCCCGTGGGTCATCTCGTGCGCGGCCACGTCGATCGACGTCAGCGGGTTCGCGTTGCCCGAGCCGTCGCCGTAGGTCATGCAGAAGCAGCTGTCCGACCAGAACGCGTTGACGTAGTTGTTGCCGTAGTGGACCCGGGAGTACGCGCCCACGCCGTCGCCGCGGATGCCGGAGCGGCCGTGCACGTTCTTGTAGTAGTCCCAGGTGAGGGCGGCGCCGTAGTGCGCGTCCGCGCCCGCGGACTCCAGGTTGGAGGGCGTGCCGTTGCCCCAGACGTCGTCCGGGCCGGAGAACAGGGTGCCGGTGCCGGAGGTGCCGCGGTTGAGGTTGTACGTCTTGTGGTTGCCGCGGGCGCCGTCGGTGAGGTTGTACGTCGACCCGGACTGGGTGGTGGTGAGGTCGACCGTGCCGGAGTACACCGTGTTGCCGGTGCCGGTCTCGATCGCCTCCCACTCGAACAGTTTCTCGCCGGTGGTGGCGTCGGTGACGACGTGCAGTTCCTGTGGGGTGCCGTCGTGCTGGAAGCCGCCGACGACCGTCTCGTAGGCCACGACCGGCTTGCCGTTCGCGGCCCAGATCACCTTGCGGGGCGCGCGGTTGATGGCGGGGTCCTTGGCCTCGTCGGCCTCGCCGGCCTTCAGGGCCTGCTGCCGGGCCTTCGCGGCGGACACCGCGGTCTTCGTCGTCGCCGGCTTGATGGCGGCGCGGGTGGCCTTCACGACGGCCGCGGTGGCGTCCGCCTTCGTGCTCTCCACGACCAGGTCGCCGCCGAGGACCGGCAGGCCGTCGTAGGTGCGCTCGTAGCGCGTGTGCACGGTGCCGTCGCGGTCCTTCAGGACGTCGCGGACGACCAGCTTCTCCTTGGCGCCGAGACCCAGGTCCTTCGCGGTCTCGGCCTTGGCGGCGTCGGCCTCACGGATCAGTGCGGCGCGCTGGGCGGGCGTGAGCTTGACCGACTCGGAGCCGGGGTTCGCCTTGCTCGCGGCCGACGGTGCCTTCTCCGGGGCTGCGGTGGCGGTGCCGCTCTGCACGGCGGCGGCCATCAGCGCGGCGACGCCGGCGAGGGCCACGGCCGCGGTGCGGCGGGGGGTGTGGGGAGTGCGTCTGTGGGAGGTGCCTCTTCGCGAGGAACTGCTTCTCAACACTGACTCCTTCTGCGGGACCGGGGGTCGCCCGGCCTGGGGAGGTGGAGGTGTTGCTGTGGGGTTCCTGTAGAGCAGTCGCGGGAAGCGTCGCAGGGGAGTGCGCTTGCTGTCAGGACCGCGTCAAAACTATGGCCGGAAACGGTTCGTTGTCCGGAAGTTCATGTTCGCTATACGGACGCTTTGCCGTCCTCGGGCGGATCGCCGTGCCAGGAGTGCCACAGGGCCGCGTAGGCCCCGCCGGCCGCCACCAGCTCGGCGTGCGTGCCCAGTTCGGTCAGCCGGCCGTCCTCCATCACCGCCACCCGGTCGGCGTCGTGCGCCGTGTGCAGCCGGTGGGCGACGGCGATGACGGTACGCCCCTCCAGCACGGCGGCCAGCGCACGCTCGGTGTGCCGGGCGGTCGTCGGGTCGAGCAGCGCGGTCGCCTCGTCCAGGATCAGGGTGTGCGGATCCGCCAGCACCACCCGCGCCAGGGCGAGTTGCTGGGCCTGCGAGGCGTCGGCACGGCAACCGCCCTGGCCGAGCGGGGTGTCCAGGCCCTCAGGCAGCTCACGCACCCAGGCGTCGGCGCCGACCGCGGCCAGTGCTTTCCACAACTGCCCTTCGGCGGCCGCCGGTTCGGCGATGCGCAGATTGTCGCGGACCGAGCCCAGGAACACGTGATGCTCCTGGGTGACCAGGACGACCTGGCGGCGCAGCCGCTCCGGCCCGAGATTCACGACGGGCACGCCTGCGACCGTCACCGTGCCGACGGTCGGCGCGTCGATCCCCGCCATCAGCCGGCTCAGCGTGGTCTTGCCGGCACCCGACGGCCCGACCACCGCCAGCCGTTCCCCGGGCGTCACCGTCAGGTCGACACCGCGCAGCACTTCGGCGCCCCCGTCGTAGGAGTAGCGCACACCGGTGACGTCGATGCGGTCGCCGTCCGGGTCGGCACCGTCGGCCTCCCCGGCCGTCCGCGGGGCCCGGGCCAGCCCCTCCACCCGGGCGAACGAGGCCCCGCTGCTCTGCAGCTGCTCGACCCGGACCAGGATCTCGTCCAGCGGCCCGCTCAGCTGGTGCAGATACAGGGCCGCCGCCACGACCGCTCCGAGGCTCATCCCGCCCGACGTGTGCAGCGCCCCGCCGATCATCAGCACCCCCGCCACGGGCAGCACGTACGAGACCTCCACCGCCGAGAAGAACACCGACCGCAGGAACAACGTGTAGAAGCGCGTACGGCGGGACTTCTCCAGGGCGTCACGGCTCGCGGCCGTCCGCCGTTCCTGGAGCCGGAACGCCTCCACCGTGCGCGCCCCGGCCGCGGTCGCCGCGAGGATCTCGGCGACGTCCGAGGTGGCCGCGCCCTCGGCGAGATACCCGTCCCGGGCCCGCCGCAGGTACCAGCGCAGCGCCAGCCAGATCGGTGTCAGCCCGAGCACGCCGAGGGCGCCGAGCAGCGGGTCCAGCAGGAACACCGCGCCGGCCAGGAACAGCGCCTGTACGAGGTTGATGAGCAGCATCGGACCGGCGTCCCGCAGGGTGTTGCCCACGATCGTCACGTCCGAGGTGCCGCGGGCCGTCAGGTCGCCGGTGCCGGCGTGTTCCACGACTGATGCGGGGAGCGCGAGCGCGCGGTCCACGAACCGTTCGCGGACGCGGGCGAGGGTTCGTTCGCCGAAGCGGTGGCCGGCGTAGCGGGCCCAGCGGGCCAGGAACAACTGTGCGAGGGCGCAGAGCAGGAGGAGGAGGGCCAGGCGGTCGACGGCGGCCACCCCGTCTCCTGCCCGTACGTCGTCGATCATGCGGCCGAGGAGCCAGGGCCCGGCAAGGCCGGCCGCGGCGGCGAGGGCGTTGAGGGTCAGGACGGTGGTGAAGGCCCGGGTGTCCGCCCGGACCAGATCCAGCATCGCGCGGCGGACGTCTGCCCGGTCGGCGACCGGGAGGTGGCCGCGGCTCATCGGACGGCCTCCTCGGTGTCCCTGGCGACGAGGGCCCGGTAGCCGGGCGTCGTGTCGAGCAGTTCGTGGTGGGTGCCGGTGGCCGCGACTTTGCCGTCGACCAGGTAGTGGACGATGTCCGTGTGGTCCAGGACCAGGGGGGAGGTGGTGGTGACGACCGTGGTGCGGCCTTCCCGGGCCTCCCTCAGCCGGGCTGCGACCTTGGCTTCCGTGTGGGCGTCCAGGGCCGAGGTGGGTTCGACGGTGAGGAGGATGTCCGGGTCGGTGAGGAGGGCTCTCGCCAGGCGGATGCGCTGGCGTTGGCCGCCCGAGAGGTTGCGGGCCTGGGCGCTCATGGGGGTTTCCAGGCCTTGGGGGAGGGCTTGGACGATGTCGTCGGCTGCGGCGGTGTGGAGCGCGGTCCGGATGGCCTCGCTGTGTTGTGTGACGTCTGCGGGTCCGTTGTGGCTTGTCGCGCAGTTCCCCGCGCCCCCGGAGGGTCGGATCATGCCCTGCAGGGTGTCCGCGAACAGGTCGGCGTCGTGGTCGGCCAGCAGGATGTGCTCCCGGATCTGGGGGAGGGCGATGTCCTCCAGCCGTACTCCGCCCCAGGTCACGTCGGAGGGAGCGTAGCGGGCGAGGCGGTCCAGGGCCGTCGTGGCATCCGCCGTGCGGTCGGCCACCAGGGCCGTCAGGCGGCCCGGGAGGACGCGGACACCGGACTCGGGGTCGTCCAGGGCGGACGGCTCGGCCGGGGCGTCCAGCGTGCCCGTGTCCGGCATGGCCTCCAGGCGCAGGAAACGTACGACGCGCCGGGCGCACACCACGCCGCGGCTGATCTGGTAGCCGCACTCGACCCAGAAGGACACCGGGCGCACCAGCATCGCCACGAATCCGTACACCGAGACCAGCTGGCCCACGGTGATGTCGCCGCGCGCGGCCAGGCGGGCCGCCATCCAGGTCACCACCACGAGGAACACGGTCGGCAGGCCCATGCCCAGGGCCTGGACCCAGCTGGTCACCGCGCCGACGCGGTAGCCCTGCTCGCGCAGCCGCTGTGAGTCACGGCGGAAGGCGTCCGCCACCAGGCCCTTGCCGCCCAGTCCGCCGAGGACCCGCAGGCCGCCCGCCAGGTCGCCGATCCGTGCGGTCAGGACGCCCTGCCGCTCACGGTACTCGGTCTCGGATCCCTGCAGCCGGCCGAGCAGCGGGCCGACGAGCAGCACCATGACCGGGATGCCGAGCAGCACCACCATGGCGATGACCGGGGAGATCGACACGAGCATGACCGCGACCACCAGGTAGGCGACGACCGCCCCGACGCCGGGACCGACGACCGTCAGGGCCTGGCTGATCGTCTGCACGTCGCCCACGCCGATCGTGACGACCTCCCCGGCGCCCGTCTGCCGCGAAAGGGAGGAGCCGAGCCGCACCGCATGCCCGACGACGACCTTCACCGTGCGGAAGTTGGCGTCCATGCGGACGCGGGTCATCGTGCGGTGGCGCATGGTGCCCAGCCAGGCGTTGAACGCGCCCACCGCGAACAGCGCCCCGCTCCAGGCGGCCAGGGCGCCCATGTCGCCGGGGCCGAGACCGTCGTCGATCGCCCGGGACATCAGGTACGGCGTGGCCGCCAGCAGCACCATCCACACGCTGCCGAACATCGCCCCGGCGGCGCACCGGCCGGGCTGCCGGGTCACCAGCCACCACAGATAGCGGGCGCCGCCACGGCGGTCGGGTGTGCCGGGGTCCCCGTACGCGTCGATCATCCGCCCGCCCTCCTGCCGCCGCCCTACGCCAGACTGTCCCGCCAGGCCCGGTGCAAATCCGCGAACCTGCCCGTGCCCGCGATGAGTTCGGACGGTTCGCCGTCCTCCACGATCCGGCCGTGCTCCATCACCAGGACCCGGTCCGCGATCTCGACGGTCGACAGCCGGTGCGCGATGACCACCGCCGTACGGCCCTTCAGTACCGTCGCCATGGCCCGCTGCACCGCACGCTCCCCGGGGACGTCCAGTGAGCTGGTCGCCTCGTCGAGGATCAGCACCGCCGGGTCGGCCAGCAACGCCCGGGCGAACGCCACCAGTTGCCGCTGCCCGGCGGAGATGCGGCCGCCGCGCTTGCGTACGTCGGTGTCGTAGCCGTCGGGCAGGCTGCTGATGAAGTCGTGCGCGCCGATCTCCTTGGCGGCCTGCTCGATCTCCTCGCGGGTGGCGTCCGGGCGGCCGATGGCGATGTTGTCGGCGACCGTGCCGGAGAACAGGAACGCCTCCTGCGTCACCATGACCACCCCGCGCCGCAACTCGGGCACGGCGAGGTCGCGCAGGTCGACGCCGTTCAGCAGTACCCGCCCGCCGGAAGGGTCGTAGAACCGGGCCAACAGCTTGGCCAGAGTCGACTTTCCGGCGCCCGTGGAGCCCACGACCGCGACCGTCTGCCCGGCCGGAAGGGTGAGGTCGAACGCGGGCAGCACCTCGCCGCCGGTGCGGTAGCCGAAGCGGACGCCGTCGAAGACCACCTCGCGGCCGGGGTGCTCGCCTTCGAGCGGCGGGAGCTGCCGGGGGGGGGCCGGCTCGGGGACCGACGGGGTCTGGGCGAGCAGGCCGGCGATCTTCTCCAGCGAGGCCGCCGCCGACTGGTAGGAGTTCAGGAACATCCCGAGCCGGTCGATGGGGTCGTACAGCCGCCGCAGGTACAGGACGGCGGCCGCCAGCACGCCGAGGGCCAGCGTGCCGTCCGCGACCCGGTGGGCGCCCCACAGCACGATCGAGGCGACCGCCGTGTTGGCGACCAGCCGCGAGCCGGTGACGTAGCGGGCCATCTCCAGCAGCGCGTCGCCGTTGACCCGTTCGTGCCGCCGGTTGAGCTCGCCGAAGTCCGCGTCGTTGGCGGCCTCGCGGCGGAAGGCGCGCACCGGCCGGATGCCGTTCATCGTCTCGACGAACTTGACGATGACGGCCGCGATGGCCGTCGACCGCGCCCGGTACACCCGGGCGGCCCGCCGCCGGTACCACCGCACGAGCGCGTACAGCGGCACCAGGGACGCCACCGCAACGCTCCCGAGGCCCAGGTCGAGCCAGAGCAGCATCGCCGAGATGTAGACGAAGGACAGGATGACCGTCACGAGCTCCTGGAGGCCCTCGTCCAGCAGCTCGCGCAGCGACTCCACGTCGGCCGTGGAGCGGGAGATGAGCCGGCCCGAGGTGTAGCGCTCGTGGAAGTCGACGCTCAGCGCCTGCGCGTGGCGGAAGATCCGGCCGCGCAGGTCGAGCAGCACGTCCTGGCTGACCCGGGCCGCG
Organism: Streptomyces qaidamensis; assembly: GCF_001611795.1. Lineage (NCBI taxonomy): Bacteria > Bacillati > Actinomycetota > Actinomycetes > Kitasatosporales > Streptomycetaceae > Streptomyces > Streptomyces qaidamensis. The sequence goes on from NZ_CP015098.1 coordinate 6,231,382, forward strand.
GCGGCGACGAACGCGAACTGCAGCCCGCCCGCGGCCAGCGCGCACCCCAGAGAGCCGGCGCCCACCGCGATCAGCGGCCCGTGGTCCTGCGCCCGGAACGCCGGTACGGCACGGTCGATGGCGTACGCCACGAGCAGCGGGCCCGCCTGTACGACCGCCTGCTGGAGCAGCAGCAGGAGCGTGGTGACCGCGACCCGGGCCTTCAGGGGCGCGAGCAGGGAGCGCAGCAGGCTACCGGTGGCGCCCGGGGGAGTGGGCAGGACGTCCCGGTCGAAGGGGTCGCCGGTGGCGGCGGGCCGGTCGTCGGGTTGCCTGCCGGGCCGGTCGTCGAAGGGTTTGTCGCCGGTTGGTGCGCCGGTGGCCGCCGTCATCGTGCGCCCTCCTCTTCCCCCGACATCAGATGCGCGTACTCGGCGTTCGTGCGCAGCAGTTCGTGGTGGGTGCCGACCGCGGCGATCCGGCCGCCGGACAGCAGCGCGACGCGGTCGGCGAGCAGCACGGTGGAGGGGCGGTGCGCCACGATCAGGGCGGTGGTGTCCGCGAGGACCTGCCGCAGTGCGGCCTCCACGGCGGCCTCGGTGTGCACGTCCAGGGCCGACAGCGGGTCGTCCAGGACGAGGAACTCCGGCTGCGCGACGACGGCCCGGGCGAGTGCGAGGCGCTGGCGCTGACCGCCGGAGAGGCTGAGGCCCTGCTCGCCCACCGGGGTGTCCGTCCCCTGGGGCAGGGAGTGCACGAAGCCGGCCTGGGCGACGGCGAGCGCGCGCTCCAGGTCGGCCTGGCCGGCGGTGTCCTTCGCCCCCATGAGAACGTTGTCGCCCACCGAGGCGGAGAACAGCGTGGGCTCCTCGAAGGCCACGGCGACCTTGGCGCGCAGCGCCTCCCTGGACAGGCCGGTGATGTCGACGCCGTCGAGGGTGATGCGGCCCGAGGTCAGCTCGTACAGGCGGGGGATGAGCGCGGTGAGGGTGGTCTTGCCGCTGCCGGTGGCACCGACCAGCGCCATGGACTCGCCCGGACGGATGTGCAGGTCGATGTGGTGAAGGACGGGCGGGCTGTCGGGCGGGGCGTCGGGGTAGCGGAACCGGACGCCGCGGAAACGGAGCCCCCTGTCCCGGACCTGCCCGGTGTCGGTGCCGGAGCCCGAGCCGGTGCCCGAGTCCGGGGCGGTTCCGGGGTGGTGCCCGAGTCCGGGGTGGTGCCCGAGTCCGGGGTGGTGCCCGGCTTCGGGGCGGTGCCCGAGTCCGGGGTGGTGCCCGGGTCCGGGGCGGTGCCCGGCTTCGGGGTGGTGCCCGGCTTCGGGGTGGTGCCCGAGTCCGGGGTGGTGCCCGAGTCCGGGGTGGTGCCCGGCTTCGGGGTGGTGCCCGAGTCCGGGGCGGCGGCCGGGGCGCCCGCAGCCCCCTCCGCCTCCGCGTCCATCACCTCGAAGTACCGCTCCGTGGCCGTCGCCGCCTCCTGGCTCATCGCCAGCAGGAAACCGATCGACTCCACCGGCCACCGCAACGCCAGCGCCGTCGACAGGAACGCCACCAGCGTCCCCGCCGACAGAACACCGTCGGCCACCTGGACGACCCCCACCACCAGCGCCGCCGCGATGGCCACCTCCGGCAGCGTCACGATGACGCCCCAGATCGTCGCCAGCAGCCGCGCCTTGCGCAGTTCCGTGCCGCGCAGCGTCTTCGACAGGTCCCGGAACGCCCGCTCCTGGCTCCGGTGGCGGCCGAAGCCCTTGATGATGCGGATGCCGAGCACACTCTCCTCGACGACCGTCGTCAGATCGCCGACCTGGTCCTGGGCGCGCCGGGCCAGCTTCGCGTAGCGCCTCTCGAAGATCACGCACGTGACCATGACGGGGACGGCGGGCCCGAGGATGACCAGCCCCAGCGTCCAGTCCTGGAGCAGCATGATGATCACGCCGACCAGGATCGTCACCCCGTTGACCAGGAGGAACGTCAGCGGAAACGCCAGGAACATGCGCAGCAGCATCAGGTCCGTCGTCCCCCGGGAGAGCAACTGCCCCGAGGCCCACCGGTCGTGGAAGGCCACCGGCAGCCGCTGGAGGTGCCGGTACAGAGCCGCCCGCATCGACGCCTCGACGTGCGAGAGCGGGCGGGCCACCAGCCACCGACGCAGCCCGAACAGCAGGGCTTCCGTGAAGCCGAGCAGCAGCAGGAACAGTGCGCCGAGCCACACGCCCGCCGGGTCCCGGTCGGCGATCGGCCCGTCCACCATCCACTTCAGGGCGAGCGGGATCACCAGGCCCACGCAGGAGGCGACTATCGCGACCAACGCGGCACTGAACAGCCGCGCCCGCACGGGCCGCACGTACGGCCACAGGCGCAGCAGCGTACGCACGGCGGAACGGTCCTGGGCGGGGGCTGGTGTGGTGGCCATCAGCAGCGAGCCTACGGATCGCCACTGACACTGCCCACCGAGTTTCCGCCGGACCCGGGTCGGACGTTGGTCCTACGACCTGGGCGTTCGACGGGTCGTACGGCCGCACCGGCCGGGTCGTAGGGCCGCATCAACCGATCGGCTGATGGCCGTTCGAGCGGGACGGCCGATGTGGCGGACGCCGCCCCGCCGGGACCCTCTTCGTATGCCGACCGCACCCGTCATCGAAGTGACCGACCTACGCAAGAGCTACGCCGGCCGTCCCGCCGTCGACGGTGTCTCCTTCACCGTCGAGGAAGGGGAGATCTTCGGGATCCTCGGCCCGAACGGCGCCGGGAAGACCACCACCGTCGAATGCGTCGAGGGGCTGCGCGAACCCGACTCCGGCCGCGTCCGTGTCACCGGCCTCGACCCCGTCGCCGACCACGAGCGGGTCGCCCGGGTCCTGGGCGCCCAGCTCCAGGAGAGCCGGCTCCAGCCGAAACTCACCGTCCGCGAGGCGCTGGAGCTGTACGCCGCCTTCTACCCGGCCCCCGCCGACTGGCGCCCCCTGGCCGAACGGCTCCGGCTGGAGGAGAAGTTGTCCACCCGGTTCGCGAAGCTGTCCGGCGGCCAGAAGCAGCGTCTGTTCATCGCGCTCGCCCTGATCGGCGACCCCAGGGTCGTGGTGCTCGACGAGCTCACCACCGGCCTCGACCCGCGCGCCCGCCGCGACACCTGGCAGCTCATCGAGGACGTCCGCGCCCGGGGCGTCACGGTGCTGCTCGTCACCCACTTCATGGAGGAGGCGCAGCGGTTGTGCGACCGCATCGCGGTGATCGACCGGGGACGGGTGGCCGCCCTGGACACCCCGGCCGGGCTGATCCGCCGCTCCGCGGGCGCCACCGTCATCAGCTTCACCCCGTCCGGACCCCTGGACGACCGTGAGCTGAACGACCTCCCCGCCCTGGTCGCCCTCGACCGCAAGGACGGCCGCATCACGCTGTCCGGCACCGACGACACGGTCAGCGCCGTGCTCTCCCTGCTTGCCCGCCACCACATCACCGCCCACCAGCTCCGCGTCACCGACGCCACGCTGGACGACGCGTTCCTGGACCTGACGGAGGCCTCCGCATGAGCACCGCCCTGATCAACCCCCCTGTGCTGCGCAGCGAGTTCCGGCTCTTCCGACGCGAGCCGGGCAGCCTCTTCTGGGTCATGCTGTTCCCCAGCCTGCTGCTGGGCATCCTGGGTTCCGTGCCGTCCTTCCGCCAGGCGCAGGACCAACTCGGCGGGCTGCGGACCGTCGACGTCTACGTGCCCGTGAGCGTCCTGATCGCCCTGATCATGGCCGGCGTGCAGGCGATGCCCCCGACCCTCACCGGCTACCGCGAGAACGGGATCCTGCGCCGGCTGTCCACCACCCCGGTCCGGCCCGCCTCCCTGCTGGCGGCCCAGATGCTGGTGAACGGCCTGGCGGCGCTGGCCTCCGCGCTGCTCACGCTCACGGTCGGACGGCTCGCCTTCGACGTACGGCTGCCCGAGCAGCCCTTCGGGTACCTGTTCGCGCTGCTCCTCGCCGTGCTCGCGGCCCTCTCGCTGGGCGCGGTCGTCTCGGCGCGGGCCCGTACGACGAAGATCGCCACCGCGATCGGGAGCGCCGTGTTCTTTCCGATGCTGTTCAGCGCCGGCGTGTGGGTGCCGGTGCAGGCCATGCCGGACGTGCTGGCCCGTATCGTCGAGTTCACCCCGTTCGGCGCCGCCGCCCGGGCCCTGGACGAGGCGGCCGCCGGCGACTGGCCGGGCTGGGGGCACCTGGCCGTGCTGGCGGCGTGGACGGCGGTGCTCTCGGTGTCGGCCGCCCGCTGGTTCCGCTGGCAATGACCGGAGCCGGGAGGGAAGGCCCGGACCGTGGGCAACACTGAGGGCATGGCAGACGTGGCGGGAGTGGAGCAGCGGTGGGCGGCGTACCACCGCTGGGGGCCGTACGGGATGCTCGCGGCCGGCACGGTGCTCTCCGCGGCGACGGCCGCCCTGGTCGGCATGTCGACGGTGGAGCGGTACACCGCCGTCGCCCTCGTCGCCGCCGCGGTGGTCCTGCAACTGGGGTGGGGGTGGTGGTCCCGCGGCCGGCCGCCGGCTCCCTCGGCGCCGGGCGCCTGCTACTACTTCGTGCGCTGGGCGTTGGGCTTCGTGCTCAGCTGGTGCAACCCGTTCTTCGCGTTCTACGGCGCCGCCGGGTACGTGGGTGCCGAACGGCTGCTGCGTGGCCGCGCGCTCAAGCTCGGGCTGCTGGCCACCGCGGTGACCGTCGCGGGTTCCCAGGCCACCGGCATGCCCCCGCGAGGGATCCTGCACTGGACGTTGTTCGGCGGACTGCTCTGCGTCCACATCGTGCTGATCACCGTGTTCGGCCGGCTGGCCGCGCGCGAGGAGGAACGCACCCGCATCCAGACCGGCACCATCGCCGAACTGGAGCGCACCAACGCCGCGTTGCAGCAGGCCCTCGACGAGAACGCGGCCCTGCACGCCCAGCTCCTGGTGCAGGCCAGGGAGGCCGGGGTCGCCGACGAGCGACGGCGGCTGGCCGCCGAGATCCACGACACCATCGCCCAGGGGCTGACCGGCATCATCGCCCAGCTCCAGGTGGTGGCGAACACCCCGGACCCGGACCTGGCCCGCGAGCACGTCTCCCGCGCGATGGACCTGGCCCGGCACAGCCTCGGCGAGGCCCGCCGCTCCGTGCACAACCTCGCCCCCGTGGCCCTCGCGCACGACGGCCTGCCCGAGGCCCTGGAGAAGACCGCGTCGGAATGGGGCGAACGCACGGGCGTGGACACGCGGTTCACCGTCACGGGCACGGTCGAGCAGCTCCACGACGAGGTCGCGGCCACCCTGCTGCGCATCGCCCAGGAGGCCCTGTCCAACACCGCACGGCACGCGCACGCCACCCGGGCCGGCGTCACCCTGTCCTTCATGGGCGACGAGGTCACCCTGGACATCCGCGACGACGGCCGCGGCTTCGACCGGACCGCCGTACGGGAACGCACCAGTACCGGCGGTTTCGGCCTGCCCGGCATGCGCGCCCGCGCCGAACGCATCGCCGGCTCCCTCACCGTCGAGTCCGAACCAGGCCTCGGTACGGCCGTCTCCGCTCGCGTACCGTTGGTCCGCCATGACTGAAGACGCCACGACGGGGGACGCCCCGATCACGCTGCTGATCGTCGACGACCACCCCGTCGTCCGGGACGGACTGCGCGGCATGTTCGAGTCCGCGCCGGGCTTCCGTGTCCTGGGCGAGGCACCGAACGGCGTCGAGGCGGTCTCGCTCGCCGCGGGCCTCGACCCGGACGTGATCCTGATGGATCTGCGCATGCCGGGCGGCGGGGGAGTGGACGCCATCCGCGAACTGGGCCGCACCGGCGCCCGCGCCAAGGTCCTCGTCCTCACCACCTACGACACCGACTCCGACACCCTCCCCGCGATCGAGGCGGGTGCGACCGGCTACCTGCTGAAGGACGCCCCGCGCGAGGAGCTGTTCACGGCGGTCCGGGCGGCGTCGGAAGGCCGCACGGTCCTCTCCCCGGCGGTGGCGTCCCGCCTGGTCTCCGCGGTCCGTACGCCCAGGGCCCCCGGCAACGAGCCGCTCTCCGCCCGGGAGCGCGAGGTCCTGGCCCTGGTGGCCAAGGGCACCTCCAACCGCGAGATCGCCCGCGAACTGTTCATCAGCGAGGCGACCGTGAAGACCCACCTCACCCACCTCTACGCCAAGCTCGGCGCCAAGGACCGCGCGGCGGCGGTGGCGGTGGCCTACGACCGGGGGATCCTCGGCTAGTACTCCAGCCGCAGGTCTGATCTTGCTGGTGATGTGACTGCAGGTCGTCGCGGACGTCGTCGGCGTTCCAGGTGGCTCCGTTCAGCAGCCGTTGCAGGCCGTCGGGGGTGCGGTGGCCTGTGTGTTCGGCCAGGTGCCAGCCGTTTCTGCGGCCGACCGGCCGAGCAGGGCACGCACGGAGTCGCGCATGCGGCGGCGCAGGTCTGCGCGACCGAAACGGTGGCCGATGCCCAGGAAGAGGTCGTCGAGTCACGGTCCCAGGTCACGTCGGCAAGGTCGTCGATCACGCGCGGAGGCTGCCCTCATCACAGCTGAGGCTGTTCTCGACGCCACTCGTTGGAGGGGCGGTCGGGCAAGACCGCCCCTGACACGCACCTCAACACCCCACCCATGCAGGCAAAACGCCCGCCACCGAGCCTTAGGCCGTGTCCGCAAAGTCCCATCGTCGACATCAGGCCCTGGGTGCCACGCCGCTGGATGGCCCATCCCACTGGTTTGGCACCTTTCACCATTAATGTGCGCAATATGAATAAATGTCATATCGCGCCACTGGCATGCGCGGCGGCGCTGCTCGGGACGGGCCTCGGCGCCGCCGCGCCGACCGCCACCCACACGGTCCATCTGGTCAGACCGGGGGAGTCGATCCAGCAGGCGGTCGACTCCGCCCGGCCGGGCGACACCGTCCTGCTGGCCCACGGCACCCACCGCGAGAGCGTCAGCGTGAGCACTCCCGGACTCACCCTGCGCGGCATGGGCCGCGGCACGGTGCTCCGGCCGCAGGCGGCCCCGGGGACCGCGACCGCACCGGACACCGGGAGGGCCGCCGACGGCTGCGCCGCGGCCGGCAACGGCATCTGCGTCGAGGGCACGCGGGACCACAACGTCGACGGCGTCACCATCGCCTCCCTGAGGGTGACCGGCTTCGGCAAGGCCGGTGTCTACGCCCATGAGGCCGACGGTCTGACCGTGCAGAACGTCGACGCCGTCGAGAACGGGGTGTGGGGCATCGCCACGGAGCAGTCGGCCCGCGGGACGTTCCGCGGCAACACCGCCCGCGGCAACGGCGACGCGGGCCTGTTCCTGGCCAACACGGTCAAGGAGGAGCTCGGGGCCATGGACACCGGGGGGACGGTGGTCGAGTACAACCGGCTGCAGGGCAACCGGATCGGCCTCACCGTCCGCCGGCTGCGCAACCTGACCGTCTCGGACAACCACCTCACGGGCAACTGCGCGGGGCTGTTCGTCGTCGGCGACGAGAACAAGCCGAAGGCCGGCCTCGTGACCGTGCGCGAGAACCGCATCGAACGCAACAACAAGTCCTGCCCGAAGACCGCACGGCTGGACGCCCTGCAGGGATCCGGCATCGTCCTGACGGGCACCGAGGACAACCTGGTCACCCGCAACGTGATCCGGGACAACGTCGGCACGTCCCCGCTGTCGGGCGGCATCGTCGTGTTCAAGAGTTTCGTCGGCACGACCAGCGAGCGCAACCGGGTCAGCGACAACCTGCTCCAGGGCAACGCCCCGGCGGACCTGGTCAACACGGACCCGGGTCAGGGCAACACGTTCCAGGGCAACACCTGCCGGCTGTCCCAGCCCGCCGGCCTGTGCTGACCCCCCACCGTTGACGTGATCGAAGTAGGAAGGCGGCACATGACGACCACCCAGCCCGCGCCTCCGCCGTCCATGCGGCTGCGGGAACTCGCCTTCGGGGCGGCATGCGCCGCCGCCCTGCGCGCGGCCGCCCGTCTGGGCGTCGCCGACGCCCTCGGTGACGACCCCATGGCCGCGGAGGACATCGCGGCCGCGGTGAAGACCGAACCCGGACCGCTGCGACGGCTCCTGCGAGCCCTGTCCAGCCACGGCGTCTTCGCGGAACGCCCGGACGGGACGTTCGCGCACACCGACGTCTCCCGGCTGCTGCGCGAGGACGACCCCCACAGCCTGCGCGCCATCACGCTGTGGTGCACCGAGCCCTGGACCTGGGACGTCTGGCCGAAGCTGGACGAGGCGGTGCGCACCGGCCGGAACGTCGTGGAGGGCCTGTACGGCAAGGAGTTCTTCCCCTACCTCAATGAGGACGCCCCGGAGTCGGCGGACGTCTTCAACCGCGCCATGACGACCTCCAGCGTGCAGTCGGCGCAGGACGTCGCCGCGTTCCTCGACCTCACGGGATGCACCTCGGTGGCCGACATCGGTGGCGGCCAGGGGCACGTCGTGGCGAGCCTGCTGGACAAGTACCCGGACATGCGCGGGACGCTGCTCGACCTTCCCCGGGTGGTGGAGAACGCCGTCCCGAGACTGCGCACGGGCGGCGACCTCGCGGACCGCGCGCACGTCGTGCCCGGCGACGTCCGGACGGCCGTCCCGGTGCAGGCCGACGTCTACGTCATCAAGAACATCCTGGAGTGGGACGACGAGAGCACCACCCGCACGCTGCGCAACGTCCGCGAGGCCGGCGGCCCGGGGACGCGCGTGGTGGTCATCGAGAACCTCGTCGACGACTCGCCCTCGATGCGGTTCAGCACCGCGATGGACCTGTTGCTGCTCCTCAACGTCGGCGGGGCGAAGCACACCCGGCAGAGCATGGTGGACCGGCTCACCGAGGCCGGCCTGGTCATCGACGACATCAGCCCGGTCAATCCCTATCTGCACGCGTTCGACTGCCACATCCCCGGCTGATCCGATCGCGTCCCGCGGGAACCCGGTGATCCCGGGACTCCCCGATGCAGTCAGACCAACGGTCGCCGGGTCCGCGACGCTGCGGACCCGGCGACCGTTGAGTGCCGGCGGCGGTCAGCCGGCCGGTTCGCGCTCCCAGAGGTAGAAGCGCTGAGCCATGGCGTCCTTCGGCGAACGCCAGGTCGCGGGGTCGTACGCGCTGACGTACGCGGCCAGCCGCTCGCTGACGTCCCGGAACTCGGGATGGCCGGTGATCTTGGCGATGGCCGGCCCGGGCTCGTGCTCGGCCTCGATCAGGTGCAGGTACACATCGCCGAACTGGAAGAGGCTGCGCCGGGTCACACCGACGAGGTGCGGCAGCTCTCCCCGGTCGGACTCCTCGAACACCTTGGCGATGTCGGGCGCCGACCCCGGGGCCATGCGGGCGACGATCAGAGCTTGGTGCATGGGGCTGTTCTCCGTCCGGCTCAGTCGGTCAGAGGGGCACTCGCACCGCGCTCCGCGGCGATCTTCTCGACGCGGTCGCGGATCAGGGCCATCTGCACCTTGGAGTTCCGGTTGATGTTGTCCGTCATCCACGCGTCGTCGACCGGCGCGTCCGGCTTCATCGCGAAGTCCTGCGTCCACACCATCCGCGTGCCGGCCGGGACCTCCTCGTACCGCCAGTGGATGTCCATGTGGGCGAAGGGACCCGTCTCGACCCGCCGGGCCTTGACGGTGAGCGTCTCGCGGTCCGGCTCGCGCTCGGAGACCCAGCTCCACACGGTGCCGTTCTCGTCGGGGTGCATCGTCAGCCGGAAGGTCGTCTTGTGGCCCTCCCGGGAGAGGACCTCGACGGAGGCGTACTCGCTGAACAGCTGCGGCCAGTTCTCCAGGTCGTTGGTCACCTCCCAGACCAGGTCCACCGGCGCGGCGATGATGATCTCGTTCTGCGTGTGTCCGGCCATGTCACGCTCCTGCCAGGAGGGCACCGTTGACGAGGTCGAGGAACTGCCGGGGCGTCTTGGAGCGTTCGGCGTCGGTCGGCATCGGCGTGCCGTACCGGTTCTCCAGCTCGCCCACGATGCCCAGCAGGCCCAGCGAGTCGACGCCGAGGCTCTCGAAGGCCGTGTCGTCGCGGCGGAGTTCCTCCGGGGCGACGGTGACACCGGTGCACTTCTTCATGAGTTCGGACAGCTCTTCCACAGTGATGCGGTCAGTCATGCCATTCCCTTCCTTGCCGGTTCCACGGCGCCTCACGACGAGGCGCCGGTGGCGCCGTGCCGCAGCACCAGCGCCGAGTTCGACCCCATGAGTCCGCGGCTCAGCACCAGCGCCGTGCGTACCTCGGCGGTACGGGCCCGGCCTGTCACGAGGTCGAGGTCGTGGCAGATGTCGAAGACGTTGGGGGTGGGCGGGATCAGACCGTGCTCCATCGAGAGCACCGCCGCCGCGGCGTCCATCAGCGGCGCCGCGCAGTAGCCCCGGCCGATCCCGGTCTTCGGCGCGGTGACGGGCACCCGGGTGCCATGGGCCCCGAGAGCGTCGGCGATGGCCAGGGCCTCGGCCCGGTCCGCCTCCGGTACGCCGAGGGCGTCGGCGAACACCACGTCGATCTCCTCGGGGGCGCAGCCGGCCTCCGCCAGAGCGCCCCGGACGGCCTGGGCGAGCCCTTCCCGGGACTCCTCCCAGCGGGAGGCCCCCGTGAAGGTCGCCGCATGTCCGGCCAGGTGGGCCCGCACGGGCGCGCCCCGCTCCCGGGCCGTGCTCTCCGCCTCCACCACGACCATGGCGCCGCCCTCAGCGGGAACGAACCCGCAGGCCGCGGACGTGAACGGGCGGTAGGCGCAGGTCGGGTCGTCGACCGTGCTGAGTTCCTCGTAGCCGAGTTGGCAGACCATGGAGTAGGGCGCGATCGGCGCCTCGGTCGCCCCGGCCACGATCACGTCGGTGCCGCGCCGCACGGCTCGTGCCGCGTGGGCGAGGGCGTCCAGGCCGCCGGCCTCGTCGGCGGCGACGACCGAGCAGGGGCCCTTGAAGCCGCGGCGGATGGAGATCTGGCCGGTGCTGGCGGCGTAGAACCAGGCGATGGACTGGTACGGGCCGACGAAGCGACTGCCCTTGCCCCACAGCTGCTGGAGTTCGCGCTGTCCGAACTCGCCGCCGCCGGAACCGGCCGCGGTGACCACACCCACGGAGAACGGCACCTCGTCGGTCACGGACCGGGGGAGCCGGGCGTCGTCCAGCGCGAGGTCGGCCGCGGCCATCGCGAAGTGCGTGAACCGGTCGGTCTGGACCAGGAAACGCTCCTCGATGGCCGCCGCCGGGTCGAAGTCGCGCACCTGGCCCGCCACCCGCAGCGGCAGATGCTCACAGCCCTCCCGGGTGACGCGGTCCAGGACGCTGATGCCCTCCCTGGTGGACTTCCAGAAGGTCTCGGTACTGGAGCCGTTGGGCGCGACCACACCGATGCCCGTGACGGCCACGCGGGGACGAGGTTCGCTCATCGTGATGTCTCCCTCGGCCGGTTCATGACCACCGCGGACTGGAATCCGCCGAATCCGCTGCCCACCGAGAGCACGCTGTCGAGCTTGCGCTCCCTGGCCTCGCGGGGGACGTAGTCCAGATCGCACTCGGGGTCGGGGGTCTCGTAGTTCGCGGTCGGCGGTACCACCTGGTGCGTCAGGGCCAGCACACAGGCGACGAGTTCGATCGCTCCGATGGCGCCCAGGGAGTGGCCCACCATCGACTTGATGGAACTCATGGGGGTTTCGTAGGCGTGCGGTCCCAGGACCCGCTTGACCGCGGCGGTCTCGTGGCGGTCGTTCTGCTTGGTGCCCGAGCCGTGCGCGTTGACGTAGTCGATCGCGGTGGGGTCGAGCCGCGCGTGGTCGAGGGCGTCGTCGATGGCGCGGGCCATCTCCACGCCCTCACTGGTGAGGCCCGTCATGTGGTAGGCGTTGCCGAAGGTGGCGTAGCCGCCGAGTTCGCAGTACACGCGCGCGCCGCGGGCCCTGGCGTGTTCGAGCTCCTCCAGGACGAGGACGGCGCCGCCCTCGCCCATGACGAACCCGTCGCGGTCGGCGTCGAAGGGACGCGAGGCGTGGGCCGGGTCGTCGTTGTTCGGGGAGGTGGCCTTGATCGCGTCGAAGCAGGCCATGGTGATCGGGGAGATCGGCGAGTCCGAGGCGCCGGCTATGCAGATGTCGGCCCGGCCCTCCTCCACGGTGTGGAAGGCGTAGCCGACCGCGTCGAGCCCGGAGGTGCAGCCCGTGGACACGGTCTGCACCGGGCCGCGCGCCCCGAACCGCTCCGCCACCGTCGAGGCGAGCGCGCCGGGCGTGAACGCCCGGTGCAGGTCGGGGCCCGCTTCCCGGGGGTCCACGTCCCAGCGCTGCCCGCCGTGGCTGACCAGGACGTAGTCGTGCTCCAGCCGGGTGGTGCCGCCGACCGCGGTGCCGAGCGAGACGCCGACCCGCCAGGGGTCCTCGGCGGGGAGGTCGAGACCGGCGTCCCGTACCGCTTCGTCGCCCGCGACCATGGCGAACTGGATGTAACGGTCGCTCCGTTCCACGTCCCGCGGGTCCAGGCCGTGGGCAGCGGGGTCGAAGTCGCACTCGGCGGCGATCCGCGAACGCAGACCGGACGGGTCGAAGAACGTGATGGCCCGTGTCGCGGTGCGCCCGGCCGCCAGGAGGTTCCAGAACGCCGGTACGCCTATGCCTCCGGGAGCGACGATGCCTATGCCGGTGACCGCCACTCGCCTGGTCATGAGTGGACCTGACGTCGTGCGGCCGCCTCCGCTCCCACCACCGCGGACTCGGCGCCGGTCTCCTCGGTGTCGACGTGGCCCAGCGGCGGACTCGGCGCCAGGGGGCCGAGGTGGAAGACCAGCCGGGCCTCCTCCTTGCCGACGTTGCGGAAGCGGTGGCGCACGTTGACGGGAATCAGCAGCCCCTGCTCGGGCCGGAGCGGGTGCGGCTCGCCGTCCAGGTCCACCTCGAGCTGCCCGCACACCACGTACACGAACTCCTCGGAGTACGGGTGGTAGTGCTCACCGATTCGGTCACCGGGCTCGATGAGCGCCACGCCCATGAATCCACTGGTGGCGCCCACCGCGGCCGGAGTGAGCATGGCGCGCAGGTCACCGCCTCGGCGGCGGTTGGGCTCGACGTCGCTCAGGCTCACGATGTTGGGACGAGATGTGATCACGCGTTCCTCCGTTGAGGTGCTGCGCCAACGCGGGAGAGGCAGCGTCGCCTCTCCCGCCGGATGGCGAATCAGGCGTCGGGCGAGCGGCGGTCGGTGACGAGGTCCATACGGGCCAGTTCGAACAGGCGGGCGAGGCTGCCGTCCTTCGACGTGGCCACGTCCATGTCCGCGGCGTCGTCCAGCAGCGTCGTCAGCTCGGTCACCTGCGCCGAGTCGGACAGACCGAGAATGTGGCCGGGGTCGGCCTCCTCGATCGCGCCGTGCACGTCGATCAGCCGTACGACGACGTCGTCGCGCTGGAAGATCGTGCTGCGCAGGACCGGGCTGCGCGGGTCGTCCGCGGCCGCCTCGTCCCGATGGGCCAGGAGTTCGGCGAGCTGCATTCCGCGCTCCGGCCGCGCCGGGTAGTACAGGGCGTACCGCTCGCCCTGCGGCTCCCGCGGCCCCGCCGTCACATGGTGGACGGCCGGCAGCGCGGCCCTGGTGAAGAAGACCCGGGCGGATTCGGGGTCGCCCAGGTCCCGGTCCTGCTCGAGGTGGGGGTTGATGGCCTCCTCGACGGCCCGCACTTCCGGCTGCCGGGCGACGTGGCGCAGCGCGGCCAGCAGGTCGCCCCGCACCTCGACGGCCCGCACCACCCGGTTGCCGTGCATGAACAGGGAGGTGCGGCACAGCCGGGTGGTGTCGTCGACCTTCGGCTCGGGTGAGTCGTAGTCGGCGAGGATCTTGGCGACGATCTCCTCGCTGCCCGGCTTCACGGTGAACGTGAGCGCGTGCCGGATCACACCGTCGCCGATCCGGGGTGCCGTCTGGAGGCGGCGCCCCGCCTGATCGGCGCCCTTCGCCGGTCCGCCGGTCTCGCGGACGACGTGGAAGCGCAACGACCGCGTGTCCCGCACGCAGCTGTGCAGCGGCTCCACCATCCGCACGTGCTCCTCGCTGTTGACCCAGGCGAGGAACGGCGGGGCGCTCTCCCACTCACTCGTGATGAGCCACTGGGAGGGATTCTCGATGGACTGGCACAACTGGTCGCTGACGTGCCCGGGGACGGACGCGACCTGGTTGCACAACTGTTCGTAGGCTTCGAGGAACTCCTGCTGGGCCCCGTCGTGGACGTCGACCAGGAGGACGACTCGGAGCCGGGAACCGTCGAACACGGACTGGGAGACATGGTGCGAGGCCTGTCGCGCCCGCGAACCTGCCCCCCGTTCGGACGTGGTGGTCATCCTGCGCACATCTCCTTCGCGGCGGGGAACGTGAACGCCGGCCGCAGGGATGCGACGTCGGCGTTCCTCGATCCTGTGGCCGTCCCCGCACATCGCGCGACTCGGACGGCGTCCGCGAGTGACCGTGGCGGGTGGCCGTCGGACGGCACGGGTCAGGACAACCGGGCCGTCCGCGTGATCCTCGGCCCGCCGGTCGCGGTCCCCCGTCCGGGTGATGGGCGTGTGGCCGCCCGCCCCTCAGCACCCGTCGGGGGACTCGCCGGTTCGGAGCCCGCGGGGACTCAGCCGACGGCCAGCCCGGTCCTCAGGACCTCGCGCAGCACACCCTCGGCATCCGGGTCCGGACCCGGCGACCGCCATGCGACGAACCCGTCGGGCCGGACGAGCACGGCGCCCCCGGGTCCCGTGCCGTGGCGCTCCGCCCAGTCGGCGGCGTCCTCCGGCACCAGCTCGGCCTGAGGCCCGGTGCCCACCCGGTACGACCTGAGCGGGAGGGTCAGCTCGTCGGCCAGGCGGAGCGCGGCCTCGTGCCATCCGTTCGGCTCGGCGGCGTCACTGAGCAGCACCAGGGACCGCTCGTAGAGGTCGAGCGTCGACATCCGCTCGTCCCCGTGACGCACCCACAGGTGCGGGGCCCGGCTGCCCGGGCCACCGGTCAGGTCGAGACTCTCGGGTACCACGGGGGCCTCGGGATCGGCGCCGACGACGGCACCCTGCGGGTAGCGGTACCCGAGGGCGACGTTGAGGATGCCGCGCTGGGGACCGCCGCCCGCTCCGGCCGGCGCGGCGAATCCGGGGTGGCTGTGCTCGGCCGACCGGGCCGCGGCGCGCGCGCTGGTGGCCTCGGCCACGGGACGGCGCTCGGCGTCGTAGGTGTCCAGCAGGCGCTCCCCGGCCCAGCCGTCCAGTACCGCGGCCAGCTTCCAGGCGAGGTTGTGCGCGTCCTGGATCCCGGTGTTGGAACCGAAGGCCCCGGTGGGAGACATCTCGTGAGCCGAGTCACCGGCCAGGAACACACGTCCGGACCGGTAGCTGCGGGCGACCCGCTGAGCGGCGTGCCACGGCGCCTTGCCGGTGATCTCCACATCGAGGTCGGCGACCCCGACCGCCCGGCGGATGTGCTCGACGCACCACTCGTCCGTGAATTCCTCCAGGGTCTGGCCGTGTTCGGGGTGCCAGGGGGCGTGGAAGACCCAGTTCTCGCGGTTGTCCACCGGCAGCAGGGCGCCGTCGGCCTCCGGGTTCGTCAGGTAGCAGACGATGAAGTGGCGCTCGCCCACGACATCGGCGAGGCGGCGGGAGCGGAAGGTGAGGCTGACGTTGTGGAACAGGTCGCCGGGCCCGCTCTGACCGATACCGAGCTGCTCACGCACGGGGCTGCGCGGGCCGTCCGCGGCGACGAGATAGTCCGCGCGGATGGTGGTGTGCTCACCCGTCTCGCGGCTCTTGACCACGGCGGTCACACCGGTGGTGCCGGCCTCGAACGACATCAGCTCGGTGGAGAAGCGCAGGTCCCCGCCGTGCCCGCGGGCGTGGTCGAGCAGGACCGGTTCGAGGTCGTTCTGGCTGCACAGGCACCAGGAGCTGGGGCTGAAGCGGGCCAGCCCGCCCCCCGGGTCGATGTCCCTGAACAGCCACTCGCCCGCGTCACCGGTCAGCGTGGGCGTTTGCAGGATGCCCTTGTTGACGGCCAGGGTGGCGGCCGCGTCCTGGATCGCCTTCTCGACGCCCGCCACCCGGAACAGTTCCATCGTGCGGACGTTGTTGCCACGTCCTCGCGGATGGATGGAGGTACCCGCGTGGCGCTCCACCAGCACATGCGGTACGCCCAGCCGTCCCAGGAACAGCGAGGTCGACAGGCCGACCAGGGAGCCGCCGACGATGAGGACCGGGACGCTGATGGTGTGCGGACCCGTCTGTCCGCCTCGTTCGTTCATCACTGTCGCCTCCAGCGCATCGATACCGCCGACCCGGCCGGATGCGGCGGAGATCCTCATGCATGCCCCGGGAAGGTGACAGTGGCTCAGGCTTCACCCGCCTGCTGCGCGCTGCCCGTCCGCACCCGCCGGCCGCCCCGCCGGTGTCACCCCGCCACCCGCAGCAGCAGCACCGCCCGCGCCGGCATCGTGATCTCCGTCCCCGCCCGGTGCTCCACGCCCGGCGCCTCCCCCTGCTCCTCCCGGCTCGTGTCGACGACGACCTCGTACCGCTCCGCCCACGGCGGCCCGGGCAGGGTGAAGTCCACCGGCCCCTCGCCCGCGTGCAGGACGGCCAGGAAGCTGTCGTCGAGGATCTGTTCCCCGCGCTCGTCGCGCCCCGGGATGTCCCGGCCGGACAGGTACATGCCCAGCGTGGCGGCGGGCGCGTACCAGTCCTGCTCCGTCATCTCCGTGCCCCGGGACGTGAACCAGGCCAGGTCGCGCAGCCCGTC
Source organism: Streptomyces qaidamensis (assembly GCF_001611795.1). Lineage (NCBI taxonomy): Bacteria > Bacillati > Actinomycetota > Actinomycetes > Kitasatosporales > Streptomycetaceae > Streptomyces > Streptomyces qaidamensis. The sequence goes on from NZ_CP015098.1 coordinate 6,248,120, forward strand.
CGCGGTCTGGGCCCGGCCCGAGAAGAACGCCCGGCGCCTGAGCACCGGGTGGCGATGGCGCAGCGCGATCAGCCGGGAGGTCAGCGCGAACAGGGCATGCCAGCCCGGATCCTCCAGCAGTCCCCAGTCCAGCCAGCTGATCTCGTTGTCCTGGCAGTAGGCGTTGTTGTTGCCGCGCTGGGTGCGGCCCAGTTCGTCGCCCGCGACCAGCATGGGCACGCCCGTCGACAGCAGCAGGGTGGTCAGCAGGTTCCTGAGCTGCCGGCGCCGGAGCGCCCGCACCTCCTCGTCGTCCGTCTCGCCCTCGGTGCCGCCGTTGAAGGCCCGGTTGTCGTCCGTGCCGTCCCGGTTGCCCTCGCCGTTGGCCTCGTTGTGCTTGCGCTCGTAGGACACCAGGTCCCGCAGCGTGAACCCGTCGTGCGCGGTGATGAAGTTGACGGACGCGTACGGCCTGCGTCCGCCCCAGGCGTACAGGTCGCTGGAGCCCGACAGCCGGTAGCCCATCTCGCGGACGTCCGGCAGGGCGTGCCGCCAGAAGTCCCGTACGGCGTTGCGGTACCGGTCGTTCCACTCCGTCCACAGCGGCGGGAACGCTCCCACCTGGTAGCCGCCCGACCCCACGTCCCACGGCTCGGCGATCAGCTTCACCCGGCGCAGCACCGGGTCCTGGGCGATGACCGCGAGAAACGGGGAGAGCATGTCGACGTCGTGCATGGAGCGGGCCAGCGCCGCCGCCAGGTCGAAGCGGAAGCCGTCCACGCCCATCTCCGTGACCCAGTAGCGCAGCGAGTCCGTGATCAGGCGCAGCACCTGCGGCTGGACCACGTGCAGCGTGTTGCCGCAGCCGGTGTAGTCGGCGTAGCGGCGGGCGTCGTCCTGGAGGCGGTAGTAGCCGCGGTTGTCGATGCCCTTGAGGGACAGGGCCGGGCCGAGTTCGCCCGCCTCGGCGGTGTGGTTGTAGACCACGTCGAGGACGACCTCGATCCCGGCCGCGTGCAGGGCGCGCACCATCCGCTTGAACTCGCCGACCTGCTGGCCCCTCGTCCCGGAGGCCGCGTAGGCCGCGTGCGGGGCGAAGTAGCCGATGGAGTTGTAGCCCCAGTAGTTCTTCAGGCCCCGGCGCAGCAGGTGGTCCTCGTGCGCGAACTGGTGCACGGGCAGCAGCTCCACCGCCGTCACACCCAGCCTCACCAGGTGCTCTATGGCCGCCGGGTGCGCGAGGCCGGCGTAGGTGCCGCGCAGCTCCTCGGGGATGCCCGGGTGGAGTCGCGTGAAGCCCTTGACGTGCAGCTCGTAGATCACCGAGTCCGCCCAGGGCGTCTTCGGGCGGCGGTCGTCGGCCCAGTCGTCGTCATCGTGGACGACGACGCCCTTCGGGACGTGCGGCGCCGAGTCCCGGTCGTCGCGCACGGTGTCGGCGACATGCTGCTGCGGCCAGTCGCGGACGTGCCCGTACACCTCCGGCGGCAGGCCGAAGTCCCCGTCCACGGCGCGGGCGTAGGGGTCGAGCAGCAGCTTGGCGGGGTTCCAGCGGGCCCCCGTCCACGGGTCCCAGCGGCCGTGCACCCGGTAGCCGTAGCGCTGCCCCGGCAGCACGCCGGGGACGAAGCCGTGCCAGATCTCGTGGGTCAGCTCGGCGAGCCGGACCCGTGACTCCCGGCCCGACTCGTCGAAGAGGCACAGCTCAACCCCCTCGGCGCCGCCCGCCCACAACGCGAAGTTGGTGCCCGCCACCCCGTCCGGGCCGACCCGGAACCGGGCGCCCAGCGGTGTCGGCGCGCCCGGCCAGGCGGGCACGGTGGGCGGCGGTGCGGCCGGCCGGGCCCCGTTCACGGCGGCGGCCTGGCGCCCGTTCCCGGTGGCCTGACGACCGGCCACCGCCTCCTGCTCGGCTGCGCTGGACACCTGTCAGCCTCCCGCGGCTCGTGGGACGACGGGGGACAGAGGGGTGCGGCCCTGTCTGCGGCCCGGGCCGCGGCTCCCCTGCGCGTCGTCCTCCCCACTGTTCTGCCCAGAGGGTGGCTCGCACTCACGTTTCCCCGGGGGCGGGCATGGTCGTTTCCGGGGACACGGCCGGTCGTTGGGCACCTCGTGAGGCACGTACAAGGGCGCGCGCGGCGCGCGAGGGCCGCGCTGGCCGCCGTAGTGACATGGGCAGGGCTCCTCGCCGGGGCCACGGGCTGTACCTCGGACGACGCGGGCGGGATCGCCGGGGCGTTCGGCGCGCCCCCGGCGCCCGAGGACGTCATCAAGGTCTCGCCCGGAGACGGCAGCAGGGGAGTGCGCCCCGGCAAGCGGCTGCGGGTGCGCGTGCCCGACGGCCGGCTGGAGAAGGTGAAGGTCGTCAGGTCACAGGACGCGCAGGAGTCCCCGGTGCCCGGGCACCTCTCCGCCGACGGCCTGACCTGGGAACCCGACGAGCAGCGGCTCGCGCTGGCCGCCAAGTACACGGTCGACGCGGTGGCCGTGGACGGCGACGGCCACCGCTCGGCGCGGCGCACCACCTTCACCACGTACGTCCCCGAGGAACGCTTCATCGGCTACGTCGCCCCGGAGAACCGCGCCACCGTCGGCACCGGCATGATCGTCTCCCTGGAGTTCAACCGGAGGATCGCGAACCGGGCCGCCGTCGAACGCGCGGTGCGCGTCACCGCCCGCCCGGCCGTCGAGATCCGTCCGCACTGGTTCGGCAGGACACGCCTCGACTTCCGCCCCGAGGACTACTGGAAACCCGGCACCCAGGTCACCGTCACCCTGCGTCTGCGCGACGTCGAGGGGGCGCCCGGCGTCTACGGCCTGCAGCACAAGACGTTCTCCTTCACCGTCGGCCGCAGCCAGGTCTCCGTGGTCGACGCCGCCGCGCACTCCATGGAGGTCCGGCGCGACGGCGAGCCCCTCGCCACCGTCCCGGTCACCGCCGGCGCCCCGAAGACGACCACCTACAACGGCAAGATGGTGGTGACCGAGATGCTCGACGTCACGCGGATGAACGGCGCCACGGTCGGCTTCAAGAAGCGCGACGGCAAGGGCGAGTACGACATCCCGGACGTTCCGCACGCGATGCGCCTGACCGACTCCGGCACCTTCCTGCACGGCAACTACTGGGCGCACCGCACCGTCTTCGGCCGCACCAACGTCAGTCACGGGTGCATCGGACTGCGTGATGTGAAGGGCGGCGGCTCGGACACCCCGGCCGGCTGGTTCTTCGACCGCAGCCTCATCGGGGACGTCGTCGAAGTCGTCAACAGCAATGACAAAAAGGTCTCTCCCGACAATGGGCTCGGAGGATGGAATATGGACTGGAACGCATGGAAGGCGGGCAGTGCGGTGAAGTAGCCGGACAGGGGGGCCGGTTGACCCGGCGATCCGTTGGGACCGAACAGTGACAATCGCGGGCCTCCGATGCCGTCCGGCCTGTGGTTACTATTCGCCGACGCGCGGGGGACGCGCGGGTGCGCGTGCGGGCCTGACCAGGCCCGGGGAGGGGAGAACCACTTGAACGGGCGACCGATATCGGGGGCGTCGGTTGGGCGCAGGAACGGAGTGCTCGCGCTGATACTCGGCGTGCTGCTGCTCGCCGTCACGGCGTGCGGCGGCGGGGGCAGCGGCTCCGGTTCCGGCGGGAGCGACAGCAAGGGCAAGGACTCGGGGGCCGCGCAGAGCAAGCAGTCCGAGGCGGTCGTCGGCATCAGCCCCGAGGACGGAGCCACGTCCGTCGACACGAGCGGTGCGCTGAAGGTCACCGCGGAGAAGGGCAAGCTGACCGACGTCGAGGTCAAGGACGCCGAGGGCAGGAAGGTCGACGGCGAGATATCCGGGGACGGCGCCAGCTGGACGCCGTCCACCCACCTGGCCGGGGCCACGAAGTACACGGTCCACGCGGTCGCCAAGGACTCCGAGGGCCGCACGGCCGCGGAGGACGCCGGCTTCACCACGCTGACCCCGAAGAACACCTTCATCGGCACCTTCACCCCCGAGGACGGCTCCAAGGTCGGCGTCGGGATGCCGTTCTCCATCCGCTTCTCGCGGGGCATCACCCACCCGGAGGACGTCGAGAAGGCCATCCGCATCAAGACGGAGCCGGCCGTCGAGGTCGAGGGCCACTGGTTCGGCAACGACCGCCTCGACTTCCGCCCGGAGAAGTACTGGAAGCCCGGCACCAAGGTGACCGTCGACCTGAACCTCGACGGCGTCGAAGGCCGCTCCGGCGTCTACGGCGAGCAGGACAAGAAGGTCGAATTCACCATCGGCCGCAACCAGGTCTCGGTCGTCGACGCCAAGAAGCTCACCATGAAGGTGATGCGTGACGGCAAGGTCATCAAGACCATCCCGGTCACCACCGGCAAGCCCGGCATGGAGACCTGGAACGGCCAGATGGTCATCAGCGAGATGCTCACGGTGACCCGGATGAACGGCGAGACCGTCGGCTACGGCGGCGAGTACGACATCAAGGACGTCCCGCACGCCGTCCGCCTGACCACCTCCGGCACGTTCCTGCACGGCAACTACTGGGCGAGCGGCGCCTTCGGCAACTACAACGCGAGCCACGGCTGCATCGGCCTGCGCGACGTGCGCGGCGGCTGGGACAAGAAGGTGGCCGCCGCGTGGTTCTTCAACCACTCGATGGTCGGCGACGTGGTGGTCGTCAAGAACTCCGAGGACCGGATCGTCGACCCGGACAACGGGCTCAACGGCTGGAACATGGCGTGGGAGAAGTGGAAGAAGTAGTTCTCCGCCGCTGACAAGAGGGCCCCGGTGTGACGGACCGCACCGGGGCCTCACCCGTTAGTCGTGGTTAACCTGCTGCCTATGACCGTCTCTCTCGAAGTCGCTGAAGGCGTCGGCACGCTCCGTCTCGACCGCCCGCCCATGAACGCGCTGGACATCGCCACGCAGGACCGGCTGAAGGAACTCGCCGAGGAGGCCGCGCGGCGCGAGGACGTCCGGGCCGTGGTCGTCTACGGCGGCGAGAAGGTGTTCGCGGCCGGCGCGGACATCAAGGAGATGCAGGAGATGGACCACACCGCCATGGTCCTGCGCGCCCGCGCCCTGCAGGACTCGTTCACGGCGGTGGCCCGGATCCCCAAGCCCGTCGTCGCGGCCGTGACGGGATACGCGCTGGGCGGCGGCTGCGAGCTCGCCCTGTGCGCCGACTTCCGCATCGCCGGCGAGAACGCCAAGCTCGGCCAGCCGGAGATCCTGCTCGGTCTGATCCCCGGCGCCGGCGGCACCCAGCGCCTGGCCCGCCTGGTCGGCCCCTCGAAGGCCAAGGACCTCATCTTCACGGGCCGGATGGTGAAGGCCGAGGAGGCCCGCGAGATCGGCCTGGTGGACCGGGTCGTCCCTGCCGACGAGGTGTACGCGCAGGCGCACGCCTGGGCCGCCAAACTGGCACAGGGCCCGGCGCTCGCGCTGCGCGCCGCGAAGGAGTCGATCGACACGGGCCTGGAGGCGGACATCGACACGGGCCTCGCGATCGAACGGAACTGGTTCGCGGGTCTGTTCGCCACCGAGGACCGCGAGCGTGGGATGCGCAGCTTCGTGGCGGAGGGGCCGGGCAAGGCGAAGTTCCTCTGAACCTCCCTCCAGGGGCTTGCAATTGACACGGTGTCTGACCCGGGGTCCCTCGATGGGGCGGTTATGACAGTCTTAAGGCAGTCTTAAGCCCGCCTGGTCGGGGGGAACCGCCGGTCACTCCGGAACGGACTGTTCCAGCAGGTCGGGAGGGTTTCGGGCGACTTCGAAGTGTCTCCGGCATATGACAGGGGACCGCCGTTTCACCGCCCGTTCACCGGGGCGTATTCCCCGGGAACGGCCCCGTGCGGCGCTCCGGGCGGCCATGATGGGGGCATGGCGGGGCTGGAGGGTATGGAACAGCCGCGGGGACACGCTCATGCGGCCGCGGCGCGCTGGTCGCCGACCGTCGAGGACGAACACGCGCTCAAGGCGCTCGAGTTGTACGGCAACCCGACGGAGGCAGAGGTTCCACTGCCGTCCCGTCCTGAGTCCGCCGCCACCGCGAGACGGCTCACCCAGGTCGTGGTCCTGCGCCACTGGGGACTCACCCCCAAGACCACCGAGGACGCGGTCCTGCTCGTCTCCGAACTGGTCGGCAACGCCGTCCGCCACACCGGCGCCCGTGTCTTCGGACTGCGCCTGCACCGGCGCCGCGGCTGGATCCGCGTCGAGGTGCGCGACCCCTCCCGAGGGCTGCCGTGCCTGATGCCCGTCCAGGAGATGGACATCAGCGGCCGGGGTCTGTTCCTCGTCGACAAGCTGGCCGACCGCTGGGGGGTCGATCTGCTGCCTCGGGGCAAGACCACCTGGTTCGAGATGCGGGTCGCCGACCGCTGACCCTGCGATGCCTCACCCGGTCGCCGGACGGATGAATCACAGGTTTCCCCACAAGACGCCCATTAAATGGTGCAATGCACCGCCATCTCGTCAAGAGCGCCCTGGCCGCGGGAGCCGCCCTCGCCGTCCTCGCCGCCTGCGGTACCGGCAGCGGGGAGCGAACCTCCGAGGCACGGGGCACCAAGGCCGCCGTGCCCGCCCCGCCCGAGAAGAAGCCCGTGGAGGGCCTGCCCGGCATGCCGCCCGTCCTGGACCCCGAGGACGTGTACGCGGCCGACCGCCCCAACAAGCTGTCCCCGGTGGTCAAGGACTTCCCGTCCCGGGTCTACGTCCCCAACACCGAGTCCGACACCGTCTCCGTCATCGATCCGAAGACGTACGAGATCATCGAGACGATCCCCGTGGGCCGGCAGCCCCAGCACGTCGTGCCCTCCTGGGATCTGAAGACGCTCTGGGTCAACAACAACCGCGGCCACACTCTCACCCCGATCGACCCGAAGACCGGCAAGGCGGGCAAGCCGGTCGACGTCCACGACCCCTACAACCTCTACTTCACGCCCAACGGCAGATACGCCGTCGTCATGGCCTCCCTCGACCGCGAGCTGGTCTTCCGCGACCCGCACACCATGGCGGTCAAGAAGACCGTCCCGGTCTCCTGCTACGGCGTCAACCACGCCGACTTCTCCCTCGACGGCCGCTACTTCATCGTCTCCTGCGAGTTCAGCGGCGAGCTCCTCAAGGTCGACACCGAGCGGATGGAGGTCGTCGGGCAGCAGCGGCTGCCGTTCGAGGGCGCCATGCCGCAGGACGTGAAGATCTCGCCCGACGGCAAGAAGTTCTACATCGCCGACATGATGGCCCACGGCATGTGGGTCCTGGACGGCGACAAGTTCACCGAGCCCACCCTGATGCCCACCGGCAAGGGCTGCCACGGCCTCTACGTCAGCCGCGACTCCCGTGAGATGTACGTGTCCAACCGCGGCGAGGGCACCGTCTCCGTCTTCGACTTCACGCAGAACAGGCTGACCAAGAAGTGGGACCTGCCCGACGGCGGCAGCCCCGACATGGGCGGCGTCTCCGCCGACGGCAAGGTGCTCTGGCTGTCCGGCCGCTACGACGCCGAGGTGTACGCCCTCGACACCCGCACCGGCACCCAGCTCGCCCGCATCCCGGTCGGCAGCGGCCCGCACGGCCTCGCGGTCTACCCGCAGCCCGGCCGCTACTCGCTCGGCCATACGGGCATCTTCCGGTGACGCCCGGCTCCGGGGGCCAGCAGTACTTCCGAGCCCACCGGCCGGTAACCCGCCGCCTGGAACGCCCGCAGACTGCGGGCGTTCCCCGCCGCCACCTGCGCCCACACCGCAGCGCCCCCGGCCAGCTGCCGCGCCGCCGTGACCAGCCGCCGTCCGACCCCGCGGTGGCGCACCCCCTCGTCCACCTCGACGGCGACCTCCCACCGACCGGCCACCCCACGGCCCAGCACGAGCACACCGCCGTCCGCCGCCCACACCCGCACGCCCTCACGCCGCCTGCGGGCCGCCGCCACGCGCGGATGCCCGGGGTCGTCGATCTCCGTCAGCGCGATCGGCGGCTCGCCGGGCAGCGCGGCACCGGTCAGCAGCACGTCGACCGTGTCGGAGACCCGCCCCGTCCGGTCCATGAGGGCCGTCAGGAAGCGGGCGTTCATCGTGGCCGCGAGCGCGTCGCAGTCGGTCCGGGCGAGGGCGTCGCGCACCCAGTCCGGGTCCTCGTCGGTGAAGACGACCGAGTGGGCCGTGAAGGCGAGTACCCCCGCGTCCCGGGGCGAGGGCTGGGACACGATCGTCGTCCCGCCGTCCGCCGGCGGGAAGACGCCCCGCGCCGCCGCGTCGAGTATGCCCCCGAGGCTGTCCGCCACCGTCGCGCTCCTTGAGTCTCCACCCGATGGAGGGTCCAGACTCGCAGACATGATCGATGACGGCACCGGACTGCTCACCATCGGGGAACTGGCCCGGGTCACCGGACTCACCGTGCGCACCGTCCGCTACTGGTCCGACCAGGGCGCCCTGCCTCCGGTGGCCCGGTCCGCGGGCGGCTACCGGCTGTACGACGCGCCGTCGGTGGCCCGGCTGGAGCTGATCCGCACCCTGCGCGAGCTGGGCCTCGGCCTGGCGGACGTACGCCGGGTCCTGTCCGGTGAGACCACCGTCGCGCAGGTCGCGGCGGCGCACGTGATCGCGCTGGACGCGCAGATCCGGTCGCTCAAGGTGACCCGCGCGGTGCTGTCAACGGTGGCGAAACGGGGCTCGGACACGGAGGAGATGAGGCTCGTGAACAGACTGGCACGCCAGTCGGCGGCCGAACGGCGGCGGATCGTGGAGGAGTTCGTGGACTAGGTGTTCCACGGGCTGGACACCGCGGACCCGATGATCCGGGAACGCATGCGGAGCACCGCCGCCGAGCTGCCCGAGGAGCCCGCCCCCGAGCAGGTCGACGCCTGGCTGGAGCTGGCGGAGATGCTCCAGGACCCGGACTTCCGGGCCGAGATGCGCAAGGTGGCCGAGTTCAACGCGGCCGACCACGGGCACGACGCGCCCGCCGGGGCGTCCATGTGGTTCTCCCGGCGGCTCGTGCGGCTGGGCGCCGACGCCGTCGAGCGGGGCATCGCCCCAGGCTCGCCGGACGTGGCCGAGGTGCTGAGCGCACTGCTGGGCGACGCCGACCCGGCGACCGTGCTCACCCGGCTGCGGTCGCACGCCACCCACCGGGTCGCCCGGTACCGCGAGTTGCTCGCCGTCGTGAAGGGCGCCGGGCCCGAGGCCGCGTACCGGGAGGAGTTCGCCTGGGTGGTCGCCGCGCTGGAGGCACGCACCGCCGGTTAACCTGACCTCCGTCAGACCTGCGTCATCAGGACGCACAGCACGAGATGAGGGGCGGATCGGTGGCGGACATCGAGGAAGCACGCAAGCAGTTCGAGCGGATCGATACGGACGGTGACGGATTCATCACCGCTGCCGAGTTCAAGGCCGCCCTGGCCCGGTCGGGGGACTGGAACGTCACCGAGTCGGTCGCCGAGGTCGTCATCAAGACCCGCGACCTCGACGGCGACAAGCGGCTGAGCTTCGACGAGTTCTGGGCCTACCTGAGCAAGTAGCCCGCCCGGGCGCAGCCCAGCGAAGGGGCCCGGTCCGCGATCGCCGGACCGGGCCCCTCGCCATGCCGGGAGAGAAGGGCACGAGACCCCCACCAGGCACGGAACAGTCCACATGCCCCGCGGGTCGACCATGGTCACGAGGCTCCACGAGGCGCCTCGGGGCGGGTGTCGGCCGCCGTGGCGGTGATCCGGTCCGCCAGGTCCGCGACGGCCGACAGCAGCCCGGCCGGTGGGAGGGCGAGGTCCAGGGTGTGGGCGGTGACGGTGATGCCGGAGCGGCGGATGACGTGGTCCGTGGGTCCGTCCTGGGTGGTGGCGGCATACACCAGATGGCCGTGCGGCAGGCCGAGCGCGGTGCAGTAGCCGAGCAGCTGGCCGAGGTGGCCGGTGGAGGGCGCGGCTCTGTCGAGGAACACGTACTTCGCGTCGATCACGGAGACCGGACGGCTTGCCCGGTACAGCACGATGTCCGGCCGCAGCCGCACCCGGCGGGCCTCGTCCAGCCGGTGGTGCCCCTCCTGCCCGGCGCACCGGACGCCCCGGCGGGCCAGGACGTCGCCGAGCGCCGTCGTGAGGAACCGCTCGAACACGTCCGGCAGGTGGAGCAGGAAGCCCTCCGCCGTGACGGAGCTGCCGCCCTCCGGCTGGACGGAACGGGCGGACAGCACCAGCTCCGCGAGCCGCAGCACCCGCGTGTAGCGGGAGTTGAGGCGGTTCGGTGTCCAGTGGGGCAGCGGCGCGCCCGGGCGGAGGGGACGGACGCCCGAGAGCCGGCCGGCGAGGTGGTGCAGGGCCTGCCGGGTGCGTACGGGAACGCCCGGCAGCCGGGCGGCCAGGCGCAGGGCCGTGAGCAGGACGCGGTTCTCGGCGATGTCGGGGGTGTGGTCGTCGTAGCGCACGGCGACCGGCAGCGGCAGGCCGACGCGGCGCAACTGGTCCGCCGTGCGGATCCGGCCGCGGATCAGGGGCAGGTCCTCCTCGACCGTGCGGTAGCCGTGCATCACCCCGGTGTCGAGCGTGCGGCGTGCGGTGCGGGCGAGCAGGTCGGCGACCGCGGGGAGGAGTTCGTCCGACTCGGCCGCGTCGACCGGCTCGGGCCGCCAGGGGTCGTCGGAGGAGTAGGAGAGCAGGAACAGCAGGTCCCGCACGGGGAGTTTGGGGCGCAGGTGGAGCTGGACGGTCCCGCCGGAGGGGGTGCGCAGCCGGACCAGCCCGGCCTTCTGGTTCCCGCGCAGCCGCCAGCGTCCGCCCGCCGCGGGGGTCAGCCGCACCAGGTCGGGCACGGTGAGCAGTCCGGCGAGCTGGTCGCCCGTCAGCTCCCGCACGAGGCCGGGGCCGGTCTCCGGGACGGTGAGGAGGAGGCCGGTCACGCCTCCTCCGGGGCCCGCCCCAGCGCCGCACGCAGCGCGGGCAGGCCGTACTCCTCCTCCACGTCGATCCCGGTGCCGTAGAGCTGGTCCTCCAGCAGGGGCAGGATCTGGGTGCGCCAGACGAGGTCGAGCCCGTCCGGCCGGGCGGCGGCGGGCTTCATCAGGTACGACGGCCCGATGGCCCGGTCGGTGTCCCCGAGACGGGAGTTGAGCTCGTCCAGCAGCCGGGCGGCGGTGTCCGGCAGGCCGCGCTCCCGCAGCCAGCGGTCCAGCAGGCCCCGGACCGGCGGCTTCTCGGGGGAGAGGCGGCGGAAGGCGAACCGGCGCCGCATCGCCGCGTCGACCAGGGCGATCGAACGGTCGGCGGTGTTCATCGTGCCGACGAGGAACAGGTTGCCCGGCAGGGTGAACGGCGCCTGCGGGCTGTACTGGGTGGTGACGGGCTCCTCGCGGTACTCCAGCAGGAAGTACAGCTCGCCGAAGACCTTCGCCAGGTTGGCCCGGTTGATCTCGTCGACGACCAGGACGTACGGGTTGGACGGGTCCTTCGCGGCGCGCTCGGCGAGCAGCCGGAACGGCCCGGGAACGACGTCGAACACCACCGAGCCGTTCTCGCCCCGGACCGGACGGAAGCCCTCGAAGAAGTCCTCGTAGGTGTACGAGGGGTGGAACTGCACGAGCTCGACCCGGTCGGGTCCGGCCAGATGCCGGGCGAGGGCGCGGGCCAGGTAGGTCTTCCCGGTGCCGGGCGGGCCGTGGAAGACGAGCTGCCCCTGCTCCTGGAGCTGTTCGGCGGTCTCCCGGAGCCAGTCCAGCGGCATCAGCAGCCGCGCGGCCAGCTCCTCGGTGACGGGCGGCAGTTCGAGCGGCTTGGTGACGTCGACGTCGACCAGTTCTTCGGCGACGACGTCCTCCAGGCCGGCCCGTTCGGCGAGTTCGGCGGCGATGCTGCTGACGTCGTAGAGCGTCGGCGGCAGCGGCAGCCGGGCCTGCACCCGCTCGGGCAGCTCCGCGCGGACGAGCGGCCGCTCGGCGGTGGCCCAGCTCACCGGGCGGCGCCGGGCGTTGTCGAGGCCGTCCGTCGCGTCGTACGCGGCCGGGCCCTGGACCGTGCCGACGTGCACCTCGTCCGGGGTGACGGTGACGACCAGGTCGCCCGGCTGCATCAGGGTGAGGAAGGCGTGCAGCTGGTACGCGGCCTGTCCGCGCAGTTGGGCGCTGGCCTCGGGCATCGCCTCGGCGACGGCCCGCTGGACGTCCTGCTTGGCGGAGCCGGCGGGGACGTCGGGGATCTCGCGCCAGGACATCGAGCAGTAGCCCTGCCGGAGCCAGTCCGGGACGAGGTTGCGTCCGTCGACGTTGTACCCGCGCACCAGCCAGCCGCGCTGCTCGTGCTCGACGGCACCCTTGCGCCATCGGCCGACCCAGGGCTCATCGTAGAAGTCGACCGCTTGCCCGGTCTGCTCCTGGAGCGTGCGGCACAGCTCCAGCAGGTCGAGGTCGTCGTCTCCGGTGGGTTCGGGGAGCTCGTCCGCGAACGCCTTGACGATCTCCTGCTTGTGGTAGGCGCTGGCGATCGGCTGGAAGAATGCCGGGAAGAGCAGGAACAGCAGGACGTGGATCTGCGCCCGCCCCTTCTTGTGCCCGACCGACTCCTGGATGTCCAGGCACAGGGCCCTGAACGCCAGCGGGTCCCGCAGCACCGCCTCCCGCTCCGCGGCGGCCGTTCCCGCGAGCCGCTCCACCAGCAGCACCAGGATCTGGAACTGCGCCCACCGGTAGTTGAGGAAGCCCTGGCCGCCGTTGAGGAAGCCCGTCAGGCCCGGCTCCAGGTCCGCCGGGAGGGCCACCGGGCGGTCGGCCCAGGAGAGCACCTCGCCGAGGATCTGCCGCTTCTTGGCCGGCCCGATCTGCTCGGGCACCAGCGGGGCCATGTTCACGAACAGCAGCTCGGCGGCGAGCACGACGGTCGCGTCCGGGGCGCCGTCGAGCTGCCGGCGCAGTTTGACCAGGAAGGTGTCCGAGGACTCGTCCGGCCGGTCCACGAACCGTCTGCGCAGATCCGAGGCCGTCGTACCGGTCCAGGCCGGGAACTCCTCGGCGAAGGCGGACTTCCCGCTCATCAGCCCGTCGTGGAAGACCCGCCGCACCGCCGCCACGACATCGGTACTCTCCGGCCGCCTCGCCACTGTGCCCCACCCCCAGGTGCTCGATGCTCCAGCTTAGGAGGGATCCGTGCCGTGCGGGCCGGTATGCCCGGTCCGGCTCGTGGCTGCTCCCCATCGGAGCCCTCAACTCCACGGGCGACTTTCGGTCAACCTGCGTCACACAGTTCACAGGAATCACACAGGTAGCTCGTCGGAATGTGCGCTTTTTTGTGCGGCTGCTTCACGCCAGGCAGTGCGTGAGCCCGCAGTTAATCCCTGTTACCGGCTGTCGGCCTGTGGCTATGGTGACTGTCGTGCTCGGCGGGACATGACCACCCGCTACGGCACGACTTCAGTGAGCGCCCGGGGGAACCGGCGCCGCTACGGGGGAGGGGAGTTCGTCATGCCGCCATGCCGGCAGTCGGCTGCGATGCCGACCCGTGTCCACGTGGGGACGCCGTCCGGAAACGGTTGGGCCAGGGGGAAGAGCTCCGACAGCGGCAGCACCGCCCACGTCGGCCGCCGCTGACGGTGGCGTGACCGGCCGGCGGCATGCCGTCAACGTCCGTAAGGGACTTGCGGCGCCGCCCCCCGGCGCGGGCGGTGCGGATGCCGCCCCGCTTCCCCGCTCCGGGCACCGCAGCGGGTCCTTCCTCAGCCGCCTCGTGAGCCTTCCTCACCCCCGCCGACTCCCGGTGTCGTCCGAGGGGTGGCGGGCCGGCCCGGCAAGGCGCGCGCAGGAACATGTCGCCCATTCCCAGCACAGCGCAGCGAGGACCTGCCGAACGGCCGGCCCGCAAGCAGTCCTGACCAGAAAGGAACAGAGACGTGAAGCCGATGACCAAACTGGCCCTGCCGGCCCTCGCCGTGGCCGGCGGGATCCTGGTAGCCGTCGCGGGGACCAGCCTCGCCCAGGGGGAATCCGGGACGCGGGCCGAGACCGCGGCGCCGGTGGCGAAGGCCTTCGTCGGAGACCCGGAGGATCCGGCCACATGGCGGCTGCCCGTGGAGACGTTCGCGCCGACCAAGGCCCAGACGCGCATGGTCAGCGCCACCCGTGACGAGTTGATCGACGCCTGCATGGACGGCAAGGGCTTCCCCGAGTGGACCCCGGCCCCGGATCTCCCGGACCTCGGTGGAACGACTCTGACCGACTGGCGGTACGGCATCCACGACGCCCAAGAGGCCCGGGCGCACGGCTACCACCCGGACCCGGCGGCACAGAACGCCTACGACGACGCCCTCTCCCGGGACAAGTCCGGCGACACCGACCGCGGTGCCCTGCGCTCCTGCGTCGACCAGGCGGACGGCGGTGTGCCCCGCCTCGCCGTGTCCCCCCTGGTCAATCAGATCGGCGGCTACTCCTACCAGACGGCGCGCGAGGCACCCGAAGTGCAGAAGGCGTTCCAGCAGTGGTCGGAGTGCATGAAGACCAAGGGCTTCGCCTACGCCCAGCCGATGGACGCCGCGGAGGACTCCCGTTTCCTCAGCGCCGACGAGGCGACCGAGCTGGAGAAGGACACCGCGGTGGCGGATGTCGCGTGCCGGGACAAGGCCAACGTCGAGAAGACGTGGTTCGACGCCGAAGCCCGCATCCAGGAGCAGGAGATCAGCAAGAGCCGAGCGGCGCTCGATGAGCAGCGGGCCGGCATCAAGACGGCCGTGGCCAAGGCTCGGGCCCTCGACTGACCACCGAACGACGTCAGGAGATCACAGATCATGTCCCATCTGGTCAAGCGGGCCGCAGTCGTCGGTGCCGCCCTCGCCGCCGTGTTCACCATGGCCCCGAACGCCCAAGCGCTGGACGGCGACCACCACAACCTCTACTCCCCGTCCGCATGTGACGATCACTGGAGGTCGGCGTTCTCCTTCCACATCTTCTTCAACTCGAACCTGAAGGGTTCGTACCGCAACATCGGTTACTCCGTCTACGACTTCGGCTCGCTCAAGGCGGGCGCGGGTGACCCCAACCACTACCCCCTGCGGTTCTGCCAGATGGGCGCGTCCGCTCCGTGGCCCGGTTCCAACCAGAAGATCAAGAACAACGCCGCATCCGCGAGGAACGACCACTACAAGTACATCGGCCGCGTGTACTACCGCAGTGGCTACAAGGGCGCGCAGGACGTGCTGAGCCCGAACGAGACCATCGGCAAGTTCTCGAAGGTCTACAACGAGAACGCCTCCTTCAAATGGACCAGTTCCTGAGGGGCATTCACATGCCGTTCGTCGACCGCCGCGGCCTCCGTCTCCCTGAAGGTCGCGCCGGTATCTCACTCGTGCCCCGGAAGTCCCCATTGGAGGACGGCAGTTGAAATATCGCAGACCGGGCCGTGCCGGGATCGCGGGCCTTGCGGCCACCGCGGTCCTGACCGGGCTCATACAAGCCGCGCCGGCGTTCGCCGAGACCAGTCCCCCCGACCCGAAGCCGTCCGGGAATCCGTCGTCCGAGCCGCCGACACGGGTGCCGAATCCCGGCGAGAAGCTGGGGAAGGGCTGGAAGACCTCGGCGGACCGGGCCGTGACCACCGCGGCGGACAGCGGCGGCTTCAAGGTCCTCGTGGCGGACAGCAAGGACGCCTACCGGTGGCGGACCGTCGCCTCGCTGGCCGAGCCCGGCATGCCGGCGGACACGTGGATCGGCAACTCCTGCGTCATGGACCGTGATCACGCCGCGGTCGTGTACGCGCCGCGTACGTTCACGAACAAGCCGGACCTGATGCAGGGCGGCGCGTTCACCGCGGTCGTCGACCTGAAGTCCGGCGGGGTCACGAAGCTGCCGTTCACCGGCTCGCTGGCCTACTTCGACCCGTCGTGCAACCCGGAGACGCGCACGGCGGCCTTCACCGCGTCCCGCGACAGTAAGACCCGGCTCGTCACCGTCGACACCAGCGGCAGGACGACCAGCGACACCACTGTCACGGGACAGGTGACCTCGGCCGTCCCGGTGAAGGACGGCCTCGTCGCCGCCCACGGCCGTCACCTCGTGCACGTCACCCCGGCGGACGGCAAGCTCCAAAGGCTGGCCGCCGCGGACAGCGTGCCGTTCGACATCCGCCCCACCAGCAAGGGGATCGCCTTCCTCGACCACAGTGGCGGCACGGCTCGCGCCAAGCTGTGGAAGGGCGGGGGCACATCGTCGACGCTCGGCTCGGGGAAGCTCGGCGACCTGGCCCTCGAACAGGGAACCGAGGGCCGGGCCTTCCTCACCGGCGACACCACGGACGCGAAGCTCACGGGTACCGCGGTGGCGCGCCTGGACGTTCCGTCGGATTCGGATGTGTCCAGCCACGGCCGACTGGCCGTCGACCCCGTGCTCATGCCCGGCGTGCGGGCGGGCCTGGACCGGATCGGGAACGCGGGTAAGGGTTTCACCAAGGCCGAACCCTCGTCGCGGGCGCGCACGTCCCAGGACCCCACCGGCGGGGACCCCGCGCCGCCGACCGTGACCAGTGTCGCGACCGCGACCGGCGAGAAGATCACCCAGACGCTCGCCGACACCACCAGCGGCACGGGCAAGGAGTCCTTCTCACCCGCCCTGGGCGCGTCCGGCAAGAGCGGGCGGGCGCCCGAGAGGAGCGGGCGGGCGGCACAGGCGCCCGACCCGCACAATCCGGTCGACACGGACCGGTGGTGCTCCATCCCCCGTAACGACATCAAGCAACTCGCGCTGCAGCCCACTCCCAACCAGGTCGAGTGGGCCGTCAACATGGCGATCCGCGGCGAACTCCGGTCCAAGTGGATCAAGCAGGGCGGCTGGCGCTCGGGCCTGGGCACCGTCGATCCGCAGGGGCTGTTCCCGGCCCCGACGCTGAAGGGGAAGGCCGGCGCGCGTATCCCCGCTCAGGTGCTGCTGGGCGTACTCGCCCAGGAGTCGAACCTGTGGCAGGCCGAAGGCGGCGCCATCCCCGGCCAGATGGGCAACCCGCAGGCGGCGATAGCCGGGTTCTACGGGCACAAGGGGGAGACGTCCGAGGCGTACTGGAGGATCAACTGGAACCAGTCGGACTGCGGCTACGGCGTCGGCCAGGTCACCGACGGCATGCGCCTCGCCGGCCTGGAGAAGCCCGGCGAGACCTCTCTGTCCCCGGCGAAGCAGAAGGCCGTTGCTCTGGACTACGCGGTCAACATCGCCGCGTCGATGTACATCCTCGCGGACAAGTGGAACCAGGTGCACACCGCCGGGCAGACCATCACCGTCAACAACGACGACCCGTCGAAGCCGGAGAACTGGTTCGCCGCGCTGTGGAACTACAACCTCGGCTTCAACGAGAACAAGGGCGACGGCAAGCCGTGGGGCCTGGGTTGGTACAACAACCCCGCCAACCCGTCCTACCCGGCCTCGCGGCACCCGTTCATGTCCAACCCGCGGGACGCCGCCAAGCCCCAGAACTGGCCGTACCAGGAGAAGGTGATGGGCTGGTCCGCCTGGTCCATGGACACCGGCTACTCCTACGGCAGCGACGGGCGCCAGGACTGGCCCGGCGAGTCCGGCTTCTCCAGCGCCGGTTTCCGGCCCGCCTGGTGGATCAACCCGGGGCAGCGCGACCGGGTCAAGCCGCCACTGGACGCGTTCTGCAACACCACCAACAACTGCAACTCCGCCAGCCCACCGGACTGTCCGGACGCCAAGTGCTACGAGAAGTACTGGTGGCGCGGCGCGAACGTGACGTGGAAGGCGAACTGCGACGCCGACTGCGGCAACGAGAGCATCAAGTACGTCACGCTGCGCGAGGAGCCGGGTCGCGGCACTCGGCTGAAGCACGGCACGCCGGAGTGCGGCGCCGCTCCCGCAGGGGCGCTGATCGTGGAGTCCGTCCCGGACAACGTCGACACCTACAGTTCCTGCGGATCGTCGGGCACCGACGCCGGGAACTTCCAGTTCACGTTCCATCCCAACCCGGCGGCGACCGGGCCGGGGCTGGGCCCGTTCGAGGCCAAGGGAGACCTGCACCAGATCGGTGGTGGGCACGGCGGCCACTTCTGGTACACGCATACCCGCGACGCCGCTCATCTCGGCGGCCCCGGCGGCCGGATGACCATCGACGGCACCTGGACTCTGGGCCGCAACGTCGAGTGGGCCCGCGTCTTCGCGCACATGCCGGACACCGGGGCGCACACCCAGCAGGCCCACTACGTGATCAAGGGCGTCGCGGGCGGTGACCGCCACCGCTACGTCAACACCCACTTCAGCAAGAACACCTGGGTCGAACTCGGCGTCTACCGCTTCACCGGCACCCCCCGGGTGGAGCTGACCAACACCACCGACGACGGCACCGCGGACGAGGACGTCGCCTGGGACGCCGTCGCCTTCCAGCCACTGGCGGGCAAGCCGAAGCACATGGTCGTCGCCATGGGCGACTCCTACACCTCCGGCGAGGGCGCCGGCGCCTACTCTCCCGAGTCCGACCGGGGCCACGGGAAGAGCAGCTGGAACGCGTGCCGACGCAGCGACAACTCCTGGCCCCGCAAGATGAAGTTGCCCGGCCAGAGCGCCGGCATCGGCGAACTGTCGAACAACAGGAGCGCCACCGTCGACTTCCTGGACGTCAGTTGCTCCGGCGCGAAAACCTCGCAGGTCACCACGGGAGACCCCACACCTTGGGGAGACATGGGCAACTACCGTGAGAAGAGCCAGATCGACTCCGGTGCCCTCAGCGCGGACACCACACTGGTGATGCTGACCATCGGCGGCAACGACGGGGACAACTTCACCGAAGCCATCACGGACTGCTACGTCATGTGGGGGACGTGTGACGCGGCCGACTACACCGGCAGGGTCGACCAGGCGGTCACGGACACCGGGACGGTCATCGGCCAGATCGCGGCCGCGGCGCCGAACGCCCAGATCGTGCTCATGGGCTACCCGCGTCTGGTCGGTGAACAGCCTTGTGTCACGGCCGACTTCGACGCCCTGAACCAGCTGGCCGACTACTTCCGGGACAAGCAGAAGGCCAAGGTGGCGGAGCTGAGCAGGACCGGGACCAGGGTGGCGTTCGCCGATGCGATACCCGCCTTCCGGGGACACGGGATCTGTGAGGGCGACGAGTGGATCAACCGTGTCGTCGCCGGCCCGAACGGTGACGGCGACTTCCACGCCGGTGACCCGGCCAACCAGGCCCCGTGCCTGCCCTGGCCCGGGGAGAACGTCTGTGCCAGCCTGGAGTCGTTCCACCCGAAGAACGCCGGTACCGCGGGCTACGCCCGGGTCATGGAACAGGAACTGGCCGGTATCGGATACAAAGGCAGCTAGTGGGACCTGACACAACCGGCGGTGCGGTGGTCACGAGGCGGGGGAACCGCCTCGTGACCACCGGCTGCCTGACCGTCCTGATCGCGCTGATCGCCGTTCTCGGCATCGTCGTTTCCTGGTTGTGGTATCGGCACTGGCATGACGGGAACGTCAACAGTGAGCGCAGGGGACAGGCACTCGCAGCGATCCTGGAGCAGGCCCATGCCAGGGCGGGTGACACGGACCGCGCGCTCGAGACGAGCGGTATCACCGACGTCGACGGCCTTACCGGCGTCATCTGGCAGCACTCCAAAGCTCCGGTCATCACCCACGATGTGTCCCACCGCGAGTTCACCGCCACGGCCGCATCATCTGCTCATTACGATGCAAAGGCCATACTTCCCGGTGGAGGATCCGGCCAGGTGACCCGCTGCTTCGTCTTCACTTTCACCCAGCACCCCGGCCAGGGGTGGACTTCGCGGGTATCCGAGCGCGACGACGACGTGTGTCGTCCGGGCGCCGAGATCGGCGGTCTGGTACGCCTCGCGCAAACGCGCATCTCCAGCATGTATGCCCAGGACCTGACGCGCGCCGGAGTGCAGAAGGCTCTGAATCCCACCGGACGGCGTTCCTTCGAGGTCAAGAGCGTGGTGCGTCAGAGGGACACGACGACCGTCTCCGTCGTCGTGTCGAGCTCGGGGGCGGCGGTCGACCAGTGCTACCGCTTCACCCGGCCCGCCCCCGGCGACGGCCAGGGCCCCGCCACCGCGGTTCCCGCGTCCTCGTGCTGACCCGGCGGCCGTGACGCACGGCGAGGCGCGGCACCCCCCGGTACTCGATGCCCTACGGCCGTGCGGCGGATCACGGGCCGAGCCAGGGCCGGACCGAGGTGAGGCCGGCCGGTGCCCTCATCGTGTCGACCGCCCCTGCGCCGCACCCCGGCTGTGAGGCATGTACTCCATCCCCGACGCGCACCTGAACGCCCTGGGCGACGTCACCGGCAGGCGCGCCCTCGAACTCGGCTGCGGCGCCGGTCAGTGGTTCACGAACCGTGAGCTCCGCCGCGCCGGGACGTGATGGCACTCCCCGCGCCGGACAGGCCCTAGCACTCGATGATGTTCACCGCCAGCCCGCCCCGGGCCGTCTCCTTGTACTTCACCGACATGTCCGCGCCGGTGTCCTTCATCGTCTTGATGACCTTGTCCAGGGACACCTTGTGGGAGCCGTCGCCGCGCATCGCCATGCGGGCGGCCGTGACGGCCTTGACCGCGGCCATGCCGTTGCGTTCGATGCAGGGGATCTGGACCAGCCCGCCGACCGGGTCGCAGGTGAGGCCGAGGTTGTGCTCCATGCCGATCTCGGCGGCGTTCTCGACCTGCTCGGGCGAGCCGCCGAGGACCTCGGCCAGGGCGCCCGCGGCCATGGAGCAGGCGGAGCCGACCTCGCCCTGGCAGCCGACCTCGGCGCCGGAGATGGAGGCGTTCTCCTTGAAGAGCATGCCGATCGCGCCCGCGGCGAGCAGGAAGCGGACCACACCCTCCTCGTCGGCGCCCGGCACGAAGTTCATGTAGTAGTGCAAAACCGCCGGGATGATGCCGGCCGCGCCGTTCGTGGGGGCGGTGACGACCCGGCCGCCGGCGGCGTTCTCCTCGTTGACCGCCATGGCGTAGAGGGTGATCCACTCCATGGCGAGGGCCAGCGGGTCGCCCTCGGAGCGCAGCTTGCGCGCGGTGTTCGCGGCCCGGCGGCGCACCTTGAGACCGCCCGGCAGGATGCCTTCCTGGGACAGTCCGCGCGCCACGCAGTCCCGCATCACCTGCCAGATCTCCAGCAGGCCTTCGCGGATCTCCTCCTCGGTGCGCCAGGCCCGCTCGTTCTCCAGCATCAGCGCGGAGATCGACAGGCCCGTCTCCTCGGTCAGGCGCAGCAGCTCGTCGCCGGTGCGGAAGGGGTACTTCAGCACGGTGTCGTCGAGTTTGATGCGGTCCGCCCCGACCGCGTCCTCGTCGACCACGAAACCGCCGCCGACCGAGTAGTACGTCTTCGTCAGCAGCTCCGCCCCGGAGGCGTCGTACGCCCGGAGCGTCATGCCGTTCGCGTGGTACGGCAGGGTCTTGCGGCGGTGCAGGACCATGTCGTCGTCGAAGGAGAACGCGATCTCGTGCTCGCTGAGCAGGTTGAGCCGGCCGCCGGTCCTGATCGCCTCCACCCGGTCGTCGGCGCTCGTGACGTCCACCGTGCGGGGCGAGTCGCCCTCCAGGCCGAGCAGCACCGCCTTGGGCGTGCCGTGGCCGTGGCCGGTCGCGCCGAGCGAGCCGTACAGCTCCGCGCGGACCGAGGCGACGGACCGCAGGAGATCCTCGTTGCGCAGCCGCCGGACGAACAGGCCGGCCGCCCGCATCGGGCCGACGGTGTGGGAGCTGGACGGGCCGATGCCGATCGAGAACAGGTCGAAGACCGAGATGGCCACGGGGAACTCCTGACTACGGGGTGGTGCAGAGGGGGCGGGTGCCGCGACCGCTTGTGGCGGGCGCGGCACCCGAAAGGTTTCTTCGTTACTTGTTCAGACCCGGGTACAGCGGGTGCTTGTCGGCCAGGGCCTTCACCCGGGCCTTGAGGGCCTGCGCGTCGTACGTCGGCTTCAGCGCCTCGGCGATGACGTCCGCGACCTCCGCGAAGTCCTCGGTGCCGAAGCCCCGGGTCGCCAGGGCCGGTGTGCCGATCCGCAGACCGGACGTCACCATCGGCGGACGCGGGTCGTTCGGGATCGCGTTCCGGTTGACGGTGATGCCCACCTCGTGGAGGCGGTCCTCGGCCTGCTGGCCGTCCAGCTCCGAGTGGCGCAGGTCGACCAGGACCAGGTGCACGTCCGTGCCGCCGGACAGGACGTCCACGCCCACGGCCCGGACGTCGTCCTTCACCAGACGCTCGGCCAGGATGCGGGCACCGTCCAGCGTACGGCGCTGGCGCTCCTTGAAGTCCTCCGAGGCGGCGACCTTGAAGGCGACCGCCTTGGCGGCGATCACGTGCTCCAGCGGGCCGCCCTGCTGACCGGGGAAGACAGCGGAGTTGATCTTCTTGGCCAGGTCGGCCGTGGAGAGGATCACACCGCCGCGCGGGCCGCCGAGGGTCTTGTGGGTCGTGGTGGTGACCACGTGCGCGTGCGGCACCGGGTTCGGGTGCAGCCCGGCCGCCACGAGCCCCGCGAAGTGGGCCATGTCGACCATCAGGTACGCGCCGACCTCGTCCGCGATCCGGCGGAACTCCGCGAAGTCCAGCTGCCGCGGGTACGCCGACCAGCCGGCGACGATCAGCTTCGGCCGGGACTCCTTCGCCAGCCGCTCGACCTCGGCCATGTCGACCCGGCCGTCCTCGCCCACGTGGTAGGCGACGACGTCGTAGAGCTTGCCGGAGAAGTTGATCTTCATGCCGTGGGTCAGGTGCCCGCCGTGCGCGAGGTTCAGGCCCATGATGGTGTCGCCCGGCTTGAGCAGCGCGAACATCGCGGCCGCGTTGGCCTGGGCGCCCGAGTGCGGCTGGACGTTGGCGTGCTCGGCGCCGAACAGCTCCTTGATGCGGTCGATCGCGATCTGCTCGACCACGTCGACGTGCTCGCAGCCGCCGTAGTAGCGGCGGCCCGGGTAGCCCTCGGCGTACTTGTTGGTGAGGACCGAGCCCTGCGCCTCCATGACCGCGACCGGCGCGAAGTTCTCCGAGGCGATCATCTCGAGCGTGGACTGCTGACGGTGCAGCTCGGCGTCGACCGCGGCGGCGACCGCGGGGTCGAGCTCGTGCAGGGGTGTGTTCAGGACGGACATACGGCTACGACTCCTCAGCCCGCGGAGAACGCGGTGTACTCGTCGGCGGAGAGCAGGTCGGCCGGCTCGTCCGTGATCCGCACCTTGAACAGCCAGCCGCCCTCGAAGGGGGCCGAGTTCACCAGCGACGGGTCGTTCACGACGTCCTCGTTGACCTCGGTGACCTCACCGGAGACGGGGGAGTACAGGTCGGACACCGACTTGGTCGACTCCAGCTCGCCGCAGGTCTCGCCGGCGGACACCGAGTCACCGACCTCGGGAAGCTGGACGAACACGACATCGCCGAGCGCGTTGGCCGCGTGCTCCGTGATGCCGACCGTCGAGACGCCGTCCTCGGCGGCCGACAGCCACTCGTGCTCCTTGCTGTAGCGCAGCTCATTGGGGTTGCTCATGGCCTGGATTCTCCTGTACGCGCGGGAGTGCTGTGGAAGGGGGACTACTGGTGAGCTGGGACGACGGGCTCGGGGGCGCTGTCGCGGCCCTCCGGCCAGTGTCTACTTCTGACGCCTGTAGAACGGCAGCGCCACGACCTCGTACGGCTCGTGACTGCCCCGGATGTCCACGCCCACGCCGGCCGAGCCGGGCGCGGCGTGTGCGGCGTCGACGTACGCCATCGCGATCGGCTTGCCGAGAGTGGGGGAGGGGGCGCCGGAGGTGACCTCGCCGACCACCTCGCCGCCGGCGACGACCGCGTACCCGGCGCGCGGCACCCGGCGGCCCTCGGCGACGAGCCCGACCAGCACGCGCGGCGGGTTCTGCTCGGCGCGGGCGGCGGCTTCGCGCAGGGCCTCGCGCCCCACGAAGTCGCCCTCCTTCTCGAACTTCACCACCCGGCCCAGCCCGGCGTCGAAGGGCGTGAGGGAGGTCGACAGCTCGTGCCCGTACAGCGGCATGCCCGCCTCCAGGCGCAGCGTGTCGCGGCAGGACAGCCCGCAGGGGACCAGGCCGACGCCCTCGCCGGCCTTGGTCAGGGCCTGCCACAACTCGACCGCGTGCTCGGGCTTCACGAACAGCTCGAAGCCGTCCTCGCCGGTGTAACCGGTCCGGGCGATCAGGGCCGGGACGCCGGCGACCGTGCCGGGCAGCCCGGCGTAGTACTTCAGGCCGTCGAGGTCGGCGTCGGTCAGGGACTTCAGGATCCCGGGCGACTGCGGCCCCTGGACGGCCAGCAGCGCGTAGGCGTCCCGGTCGTCCCGCACCTCGGCGTCGAATCCGGCGGCGCGCTCGGTCAGCGCGTCCAGGACGACCTGGGCGTTGGAGGCGTTGGCGACGACCATGTATTCGGAAGAAGCGGCCTCGGTCTCGCCGAGGCGGTAGACGATCAGGTCGTCCAGGATGCCGCCGTCGGCCCGGCAGATCATGGTGTAGCGGGCGCGGCCCGGCTTCACACCGCCGATGTTGCCCACCAGGGCGAAGTCGAGGAGGGCGCCGGCCTGCGGGCCGGTGACGGTGATCTCGCCCATGTGGGAGAGGTCGAAGAGGCCGGCCTTCGTGCGCACGGCGATGTGCTCGTCGCGCTCGGAGCCGTAGCGCAGGGGCATGTCCCAGCCGGCGAAGTCGGTCATCGTCGCGCCGAGCGAACGATGCAGGGCATCGAGCGCGGTGTGACGGAGTTCTCCTGTACTGCTCACGGGCGGTCGTCTCCAAGGGGCGATGGGGGCACCTCCCACGCGAGCGGAGCCGAGCGTGGGGGAGGGCGAGGGCGTTCCTCCCCATCTGTCATCGGAACCTGAGAGGTTCGCCATGACCGCACGGGTCCATGGCTTGCACCTTGGGTGGAGCCGCGTCCCCGTCCAGGACAGGGGGCGACCCGCTTTTCAGATGTGCCTCGCCCGCGCGGTAACGGGGCCTGAGAGATTCAAGGGAGGGACTTGCTCCTTCGGCGCCCCAGCGTTTGCGGTGCTGGGGACTCTCCCGCGCGGATTCGAACGGCCGGTATGCAGTTGGCGCGCACATCATTGCACGCATCCTTCCGGCGCGGCAGGGGGACCTTTCCCAGGAGTGCACGAGTCCCGCCCGCCGGACACGGCGACCTGTAGCAGCCCTGTTGCAGGACGAGAACGTAAATGAGAGGCCTGCGGCATTACCTTCTCTTTACACTCGGCGGGGATGGGACTCCGTACCTGGCCCCAGGGGAGGACAATCACGGTGAACAGGACCACCGCGTACGCGACGACGGGCATCGCGCTGCCCGAGCAGCCGGCCACTCCGGCCCGGGCGGTCCGCGCCCCGGCGCCGGTGCCGGTCGTCCGTGATCTGCGCGACCGCGCCGGCCGCAGCCCGCACGCGCTGCTCTTCGGCCCCCGCGACCTCGTCGTGGTCACGGGCCTGCCCGGCAGCGGCAAGTCCACGCTGATGCGGCGCAGCGTGCCGGGCCGGCGCATCGACTCCCAGGACACCCGTGACCGCTGGGCCCGCCGCATGCCGCGCGCCCTGCCGTACGCGCTCTACCGCCCGCTCGTCCGCCTCGCCCACTACGCCGGGCTGCGCCGCGCCCTGCGCACCGGCGAGGGCGTCGTCGTGCACGACTGCGGCACCCAGGCCTGGGTCCGCCGCTGGCTCGCCCGCGAGGCCCGCCGCCGGGGCGGCACGCTCCACCTGCTCCTGCTCGACGTCACCCCCGAGCAGGCCCTGGCCGGCCAGCGCGACCGGGGCCGCGGCGTCTCGCGCTACGCGTTCCTGCGCCACCGCGCGGCCAGTACCCGACTCCTGCGCGCGGTCGAACGCGGCGCCCTCCCCTCCGGCTGCGGCTCGGCCGTCCTCGCCGACCGCGACGCGGCGAACACGCTCCAGAGAATCGGCTTCACGGGCTGAGCCGCCTTCGCCGTCCACAGGCCGGCCACGGTCATGCCCAGCGACATGCGTCAGCCGTTAGCCTTTGAGCCACAGCAGTGGTTCCAGGCAGGCGGTAGGCAGATGGACATCCCGGCGGGCTTCTCCGCGGACTTCCCGGCGCAGACGCAGACCCACCCGCACGGCGGTTGGCCCGGCAACGAGCTGGAGGAGGTGCTCTCGGCCTCCCTCGGCGCCGGACCCGCGGCCGGCGGGCGGATCGTCGAGGTGCTCGGCCGGAGCTTCGTGTGGATTCCGCTGCCCAGCGGCGGCGGCCCGCACAGCGGCCCCCTCGACCTGCCCGGCATCGAGATGGACGGCCAGGCGTTCGTGCCGGTGTTCAGCTCCGAGGAGCAGTTCCGGCAGGTCGTCGGCTCCCACATGTCGTACACCATCGCGCCCGCCGTGGAGTTCGCCCGCGGCCTGCCCCCGCACGCCGGCATCGCCGTCAACCCGGGTGGCGTGGTCGGTATCCCGCTCCCGCCGCCCGCGGTGGCCGAGCTGTGCCGGGCCGGCCGGACCCCGCTGGACGGCCCGGCGAGCGGCGGCCGGGTCCGCCTCTTCGAGCCGGACTGGCAGGAGGACCCGGTGGACTTCCTCGCCGCCGCCTCCGCGGAGTTCGAGGCGACCGGAGTCGTCGCCTCGGCCCGCCGCTGCCTCGCGGCCATCGAAACCGCCGACCCGGTGATGTTCGTCGGCGTCGAACTCTCCCAGTGGGAAGGTGACCTGCGCGCCCTCCCCCTGGACGCCCTCACCCGTGCCGTCAGCGCCGTCCCGGCCCCCTGGCCGGTCAACCTCGTCCTCCTGGACGTGGCCGAGGACCCGGTGGGCGCCTGGATGCGGGACCGGGTCCGGCCCTTCTACCAGCGGTAGGGCAGCCCGCTCAGGGGCGCGAGGAACGGCGCGATCAACCACACACGACCCGCACCCGCCCGACGGCGTCAAACCCCGGGCTCCCCTGCGGGCTTAAGCTAGGGCACCGTCGAGGCGTTGTACGAAGGGGCGGTAAAGGTGAGCGCGAGCGGCACGGCCGCGGCCGGACAGGTCGAGCACATGCTGCGCCAGGTCACGCCCGGGCGTTACGACGCCTACGAGGCTCTCCTGCGCGCGCTCGCGACCCCGCACACCGGCCAGATCTGGATGCTCCTGTGGCACGGCCAGGCCGGCTCCCCGGACGCCCAGTACGGAAACATGGACGTCGACGGCTTTGGCTACGCCCCCTGCGTGACCTCCGCCCAGGAGCTCTCCGCCAGTGGCTGGAACCGCTCCTACGAGGTGGTCGACGGCGTCGACGTCGCCCGTGCGCTCTACCCCGACCACTACGGCCTCTGGCTCAACCCGCACGCCCCCGGCGGCGGCGTCGGCATCCCCTGGCTCGACCTGCGCCGAATCGCCACCGGCCTGGACCGCCAGCCCGCTGGCCCCCTGCGGCTGTCCGAACCCGCCATCGAGATCCCGCAGTTCTACGCCCTGCTCGCGCAGAACGCCCATCGCACCCCGGCGGTCCGCTCGCTGCGCCGCGCCTGGGTGCAGCCCGCGCTCGGGGCGCCGTACCTCGCCATCGGACTGGATGTGTACGACACTTCGCCGCCGGCCGTGGACTCCGTGCGCGCGATGATGCAGCAGTCCCTCGGCGCCGTGCCGGACGGGCTCCCCGTGTCGACCGTCGCCATGTCCGACGAGCACGACCCGGTCGCCATGTGGCTGCGCGCGACGGCGCGACCCTTCTACGACCGCGAGGCCCACGCCACCGCACCCGTCCAGGCCCCGGCCTCCGGCTACGGATACCCGCCGGCCCAAGGCCGGTACTGACCGGCCGGAAGCCACCCTCCGCGGCCTCTCCCGCACCACCCTCCGAACGTGACGGTCATTCAGCTCTGCGCGCGTAGATCGGGGCAGGTTGATCGCCTATGTCCTAAAATGCCCTTGTCCTCGCGCGTCCGACCCGTGTTACCCGCTGTCCGGATAACGGAACTCCCCAGACAGCATCACGTTTACGCATCCTTTCACCGCCAAGTCTGGCAACTGATCGCCAAAGCGTTGAAGACTCCCGGCAAGACACGGGCCGGGTCGGTCTCGTGTACGAGACAAACAAAACCGCTACAGCGGCAGCCAGGGGCTCGGCGATCGCCGGCCCGAGAGGGGTCAATCGCACCGTGACCGCACCGATCGAGACCACCGGGGCGGAAGCCGGAGCACAGCCCGAGGCCGTGCTCTCCGGGGTCAAGAAGAGCCAGATCGAAGGGCGTTCGCTCAGCCAGATCGCCTGGATGCGCTTCAAGCGGGACAAGGTGGCGATGGCGGGAGGCGTCGTCGTCATCCTGCTCGTGCTGATGGCGGTGTTCTCCAAGCCGATCCAGTGGATCTTCAACCTCGATCCCAACGAGTTCAACCAGGACCTCATCGACCCCGCGTTGCTCGCGCCCAAGGGCGGCTGGGGAGGCATGAGTTGGGACCACCCGCTCGGCGTGGACCCTCAGTACGGCCGGGACATGCTCGCCCGCATCATCGACGGCTCCTGGGTCTCCCTGCTGGTCGCGGGCGGCGCCACGCTGCTGTCCGTGTGCATCGGCACCGTGCTCGGTGTCGTCGCCGGCTACTACGGCGGCTGGATCGACAGCGTCATCAGCAGGCTGATGGACACCTTCCTGGCCTTCCCCCTGCTGCTGTTCGCCATCTCGATCTCCGCCTCCGTGCAGGACGGGTTCTTCGGCCTCGAAGGCCTGCCGCTGCGCATCTGCGTGCTGATCTTCGTGATCGGCTTCTTCAGCTGGCCGTACATCGGCCGCATCGTGCGCGCCCAGACGATGACCCTGCGCAAGCGGGAGTTCATCGAGGCGGCCACGAGCCTCGGGGCGCGCGGCCCGTACGTCCTGTTCCGGGAGCTCCTCCCGAACCTCGTCGCACCGATCCTCGTCTACGCGACGCTGATCATCCCGACGAACATCCTGTTCGAGGCCGCGCTGAGCTTCCTCGGCGTCGGTATCGCTCCGCCGCAGGCTTCCTGGGGCGGCATGCTCAGCAACGCTGTGGATCTCTACACGGCTGATCCGCAGTACATGTTCGTGCCCGGACTGGCGATCTTCATCACCGTCCTGGCCTTCAACCTGCTGGGTGACGGGCTGCGTGACGCCCTCGACCCTCGCAGCAAGTGATCCATCGAATGAGGGGGCTTCCTCAGTGAAGACGAGAAGGGTGACCGCCGGCGTTGCGTCGGTCCTGGCACTGTCGCTCGGTGCTGCCGCGTGCGGCGGCGGAGGCGACGACAACGACGGGGGAGGCAACGGCAAGAAGGACGCCGCGCTGAACTCGATCGTCAACGCGTCGGACAAGAAGGGAGGAACGGTCACGTACGAGCACTCGGACGTGCCGGACTCCCTCGACCCCGGCAACACGTACTACGGCTGGGTCCAGAACTTCTCCCGGCTCTACGGCAGGACGCTCACCACGTTCAAGCCGGCCGCGGGCAAGGAAGGCCTGGAGGTCGTGCCGGACCTCGCCGAGGGACTCGGCAAGTCCAGCCCGGACGCCAAGACCTGGACGTACAAGCTGCGTGCGGGTGTGAAGTTCCAGGACGGCACCCCGGTGACGTCCAAGGACGTGAAGTACGCCATCGAGCGCTCCAACTTCGCGCCCGAGGCGCTGTCCAACGGCCCGACCTACTTCAAGGCGTACCTTGAGGGCGGCGACAAGTACAAGGGCCCGTACAAGGACAAGTCCGCCGAGGGCATCAAGTCCATCGAGACGCCGGACGACCGGACGATCGTCTTCAAGCTGAAGCAGCCGTTCGCCGACTTCGACTACCTGGCGACGTTCTCGCAGACGGCCCCCGTGCCGAAGGCGAAGGACACCGGCGCGAAGTACGTGCAGGCCATCCAGTCCTCCGGCCCGTACCAGTTCCAGTCCTACGAGGAGGGCCGCGGCGCCACCCTCGTGCGCAACCCGCAGTGGGACGCCAAGACCGACCCGGTCCGCAAGGCCCTGCCGGACAAGATCACGGTCAAGTTCAAGGTCAACCCGGTCACGGTCGACAACAACCTGATCTCCGACAAGATCACGGCTGACGCGGCCGGCACGGGTGTGCAGCCGCAGACCCAGCCGAAGGTGCTGCGCGGCAAGCTCGCGAACCAGACCGACAGCTCCTACGCGGGCGCCACGCAGTACATCGCGCTCAACGTGAACGTGAAGCCGTTCGACAACGCCGACTGCCGCAAGGCCGTGCAGTGGGGCCTCGACAAGCAGTCGGTGCTCGACGCCATGGGCGGTTCCCCGAAGGGCGACGTGGCGACCACGCTGCTGCCGCCGTCGGTGAACGGCTACACCAAGTTCGACACCTACGCGACCGACGGTCACAAGGGTGACGTCGCCAAGGCCAAGGCGGCGCTGAAGGCGTGCGGCAAGCCGAACGGCTTCAACACCGTCCTGACCGCCCGCTCCGACCGCCCCGCCGAGATCGCCGCGGCGACCGCCACCCAGGCGTCGCTGAAGAAGATCGGCATCAACGTCGAGATCAAGCAGTTCCCCTCCGGCAAGTACTTCTCCAACTTCGCCGGTGTCCCGAGCTACGTCCACGACAACAAGCTCGGCATGCTCTCGATGGCGTGGGGCGCCGACTGGCCGACCGGCTACGGCTTCCTCGACCAGATCATCAACGGTGCGGCCATCAAGCCCTCGGGCGGCAACAACCTGATGGAGCTGGACGACCCGAAGATCAACAAGGCCCTGACGGACGCGATCGCCAACACCGACGACGCGGCCCGCACCAAGGCCTGGGGTGACATCGACAAGATGGTCCTCGACAACGCCTCGGTCGTCCCGCTGGTCTACCGCAAGAACCTGCTGCTCCGGCCGGCGTCCGCGAACAACGTCACGGTCACGCAGGCCTACCTCGGCATGTACGACTACCTGCTGATGAGCTCCTCGAAGTAATTCAGCAGGCCGGATCCTTTCGAAAGGCAGGTGAAGGCACCGGGTGGCCGCGGCGGACGATCCCGCCGCGGCCACCCGGGGCCGTACAGCTGTGGCTGCGTACATCCTCCGACGCGTCATGGGCGCGGTGCTGTTGCTGCTGGTGGTCAGCGCAGTCACCTTCGCCATCTTCTTCCTGGTCCCCCGCCTCGGGGGCCAGACGGCCGACCAGTTGGCCACCCAGTACGTGGGCAAGGACGCGAACCCCGAGTCCGTCGCCGCGATCAAGCAGAACCTTGGGCTTGATCTGCCCGTCTACGAGCAGTACTGGAACTTCGTCAAGGGCATCGTGGCGGGCGCGGACTACCGGTTCGGTCCCGACGCGACGCACTGCAGCGCACCCTGCTTCGGGTACTCCTTCAAGAACCACGTCGAGGTGTGGCCCCAGCTCCTGGAGCGGATCCCCGTCTCCTTGTCGCTGGCCGTCGGTGCCGCGGTGATCTGGGTGGTCTTCGGTGTCATGACCGGTGTCATCTCGGCGCTGCGCAAGGGCAAGCCGATCGACCGCACCGCCATGTTCATCGCCCTCGCCGGCGTCTCGCTCCCGATCTTCTTCACCGGCCAGATCCTGCTCGCGCTCTTCGTCTACGAGATCCCCATCTGGGACAGCGTCGACTACGTCCCGTTCACCGAGAACCCCGCGGAATGGGCCTGGCACCTGGTGCTGCCCTGGATCAGCCTCGCCTTCCTCTTCTCCGCGCTCTACGCCCGGCTCACCCGGGCGGGCATGCTGGAGACGATGAGCGAGGACTACATCAGAACGGCCCGGGCCAAGGGCCTGAAGGAGACCACGGTCGTGGCCAAGCACGGCCTGCGCTCCGCGCTCACCCCGATCGTCACGATCTTCGGCATGGACTTCGGCATCCTCATCGGCTCCGCGGTGCTCACGGAGACCGTCTTCTCGCTCCAGGGCATCGGTGCCTACGCCATCCAGTCCATCCAGACGAACGACCTGCCGATCATCATGGGCGTGACGATGGTCGCCGCGTTCTTCATCGTCTTCTGCAATCTGATCGTCGACCTGGTGTACGCCGCCATCGACCCCCGGGTGAGGTACTCGTGAGCAAGCTCGACAAAGCCGCGCTCGGCGAACCGGACACCACCGCCGCGTCCGTCCCGGACGACGTGTTCCTGTCCGTCCGTGATCTGCGCATCCACTTCGACACCGACGACGGTCTGGTCAAGTCCGTCGACGGCGTCAGCTTCGACGTGCGCAAGGGCAAGACCCTGGGCATCGTGGGCGAGTCGGGCTCCGGCAAGTCGGTCACCTCGCTCGGCGTGATGGGCCTGCACCGCTCGGCGCGCGCCAAGGTCTCCGGCGAGGTCTGGCTGGACGGCCAGGAGCTGATCGCGGCCGACCCCGACGCCGTACGGCGACTGCGCGGCCGGAAGATGGCCATGATCTTCCAGGACCCGCTGTCGGCGATGCACCCGTACTACTCGGTCGGGCAGCAGATCGTCGAGGCGTACCGCGTCCACCACGACGTCAGCAAGAAGGCGGCCAAACAGCGGGCGATCGAGATGCTCGACCGCGTCGGCATCCCCGAGCCGGCCAAACGCGTCGACGGCTACCCGCACGAGTTCTCCGGCGGTATGCGCCAGCGCGCCATGATCGCCATGTCGCTGGTGAACAACCCCGAGCTGCTCATCGCCGACGAGCCGACCACCGCCCTGGACGTCACCGTGCAGGCGCAGATCCTCGACCTGATCCACGATCTGCAGAAGGAGTTCGGCTCCGCGGTCATCATGATCACCCACGACCTCGGTGTGGTCGCCGAGATGGCCGACGACCTGCTGGTCATGTACGGCGGCCGGTGCATCGAGCGCGGCCCCGCCGAGGACGTGTTCTCCGAGCCCCGCCACCCCTACACCTGGGGCCTGCTCGGCTCGATGCCGCGTCTGGACCGCGAGGAGACCGACCGGCTCATCCCGATCAAGGGCGCGCCGCCCTCCCTCATCAACCTCCCGTCCGGCTGCGCCTTCCACCCGCGCTGCCCGTACGCGGACATCCCGAAGGACAACGTCACCCGCACGGTCCGCCCCGAGCTGACCGAGGTCGGCGGCTCGCACTGGGCCGCCTGCCACATGACGCAGGAGCAGCGGGAGCGTATCTGGACCGAAGAGATTGCGCCGAAGCTGTGAGCGACGACAAAACGGTGAGCACACCGGACACCAGCGGGAGCACCCTCACCGAGGGCGCCACCGCCGACGGCGAGGTCCTGCTGAAGGTGACCGGCCTTCAGAAGCACTTCCCGATCCGCAAGGGCCTGCTCCAGCGGCAGACCGGCGCGGTGCGCGCCGTCGACGGCATCGACTTCGAGGTGCGCAAGGGCGAGACGCTCGGCGTCGTCGGTGAGTCGGGCTGCGGCAAGTCCACCATGGGCCGGCTGATCACCCGGCTGCTCGAACCGACCGGCGGCTCGGTCGAGTTCCAGGGCAAGGACATCACCCACCTGAAGACCGGCGAGCTGCGCCCCATGCGCCGCGACGTGCAGATGATCTTCCAGGACCCGTATTCCTCGCTGAACCCCCGCCACACGATCGGCACGATCGTCAGCGCCCCCTTCCGGCTCCAGGGCGTCGACCCCGAGGGCGGCGTGAAGAAGGAGGTCCAGCGGCTGCTGTCGGTGGTCGGCCTCAACCCCGAGCACTACAACCGCTATCCGCACGAGTTCTCCGGCGGCCAGCGCCAGCGCATCGGCATCGCCCGCGCGCTCGCGCTCAACCCCAAGCTGGTCGTGGCGGACGAGCCGGTCTCCGCGCTGGACGTGTCGATCCAGGCGCAGGTGGTGAACCTGCTGGACGACCTCCAGGAGGAGCTGGGCCTGACGTACGTGATCATCGCGCACGACCTGTCGGTCGTCCGGCACGTCTCGGACCGGATCGCGGTGATGTACCTCGGCAAGATCGTCGAGCTGGCCGACCGCGACAAGCTGTACAAGTCGCCCATGCACCCCTACTCCAAGGCGCTGCTGTCGGCCGTGCCGATCCCGGATCCCAAGCGCCGGGGCGTCAAGAGCGAGCGCATCCTGCTCAAGGGCGACGTGCCCTCGCCGATCGCCCCGCCGAGCGGCTGCCGCTTCCACACCCGCTGCTGGAAGGCGACGGAGATCTGCAAGACGACCGAGCCGCCGCTCAAGGAGCTGCGGGCCGGGCAGCAGGTCGCCTGTCACCACCCGGAGAACTTCGAGGACCAGCAGCCGCAGGACACCAAGCTGCTGTCCTCGGCCAAGGAGGTCGCCGTGGAGAACGGCGGCGCCACCCCCGTGGAGAAGTGAGTCCGGCCGAGCCCCCCTTCGCACAGGCCGAGCCCCCGCCCTCGCACATCAGGGCGGGGGCTCACCCGTGGGGGAAAATGCCCGTGTGCTCCAGCAACTCTTCAGCCCGTCCGTCCAGCACACGCTCGACCTGATCGGCATCTTCGTCTTCGCGATCTCCGGCGCCCTGCTGGCCGTGCGCAAGAACTTCGACGTGTTCGGCATGGCCGTCCTCGCCGAGGTCACCGCGCTGGGCGGCGGGCTCTTCCGCGACCTGGTCATCGGAGCCGTACCGCCCGCCGCCTTCACGGACCTGGGGTACTTCCTCACCCCGCTGCTCGCCACCCTCCTCGTCTTCTTCCTGCATCCCCAGGTCGAGCGCATCCAGGTCGCGGTGAACGTCTTCGACGCGGCCGGCCTCGGCCTGTTCTGCGTCGCCGGCACGATCAAGGCGTACGAGTACGGGCTCGGCCTGACCGCCTCCGCCGGTCTGGGGCTGACCACCGCCGTGGGCGGCGGCGTGCTGCGGGACGTGCTCGCCAACGAGGTTCCCTCGCTGCTGCGCTGGGACCGCGACCTGTACGCCGTCCCGGCCATCGTCGGCTCCGCCCTGGCCGCCCTGTGCATCCGGTACGACGCCCTGAACCCGCTCACCAGCTCACTCGCGGTGATCACCGCCTTCGTACTGCGCCTGCTCGCGATGCGGTACCACTGGCGAGCTCCGCGGGCGTGGCACCGGCGTTCGACGGTGAGCGAGGAGGAGCAGCCCGTCCTGCCGTGACGGGCCGGGCGCCCATCTGCTGGGTCAGCCAGCGGAACACCGGGACCACCTGCGGCCGCCACAGCGCCATGTTGTGACCGCCCGCGCTCTTGGGGATGTACACCACGTGCACGGTCGTCGGGGCCTTCGCGGTCTGCTCCAGGGCCACGGCGGCCTCATAGCCGTCGTGCGGCTGGCCGGAGAGGTACAGCGCGACGCGCGGCGGGACGGGGGACCTGCGCAGCATCAGGTACGGGTTGTTCTCGGCGCGCAGGGCGGCGCTCTGCGCGGTGAGCGAGTCGCGTTCGCCGATCGGGTCGTTGTAGCCGGACAGGCTGACGGCCGCCCGGTAGCGGCCGGGGTGGGCGATGGCGAGCCGGGCCGCGCAGTGCGCCCCGGCCGAGTAGCCGGCGACGGCCCAGCCCCGCGGGGCGGCCTGGGCGCGGAAGTTGTCCATGACCATCTTCGGCACGTCGACGCTGAGCCAGGTGTCGGCGTCGACCGTGCCCGGGATGTTGGCGCAGCCGGTGTCCACCCCGGCCAGCAGGTTGGTGCGGGGCGCGACCAGGATGAACGGGGCCACCCGGCCGTCGCGCATCAGCGGCTCCAGCTGTTCGTGCGCGTGCAGCGAGCCGAACCACGCCTTCGCCGAACCGGGGTAGCCGGGCAGCAGCTCCACGACCGGGAACCGGTAGTGCCGGTAGGCCGGTTCGCGGTACTGGGGCGGCAGCCAGACGTAGACCTCGGCGTTCACCCCGGACACCCGGCCCCGGAGCTGGGTCACCCGCACCCCGCCGGCCGCGCTCATCCCGGGTCCGGTGGCCGGCGCGAAGGTCTGCCGCACCCTGGGCAGCTTCGTGAGCGCGATGCCGCCGGTGCCGTCGGTGCCCAGGTCGGCGGCCTGCTGCACGTGGTCGCCGGTGCCGAGCAGGTCGGCCCAGTTGTCGTACAGGTCGTTGGCGTTGTTGACCAGCGTGAAGACCAGGGCCACGGCCGTCCCCTGCGCGAACAGCAGCATCAGCGCCCGGGCCGCGGTGCGCAGGGCCCTGGGCCCGCGGATGCGCGACCAGAGGACCAGCGGACTGACGAGGGCGGCGACGGACAGCACGACCAGCGTGCAGAGAAACGGTGTCCCGGTGAGGCTCATGCCCCTACAGAGGCCGGGACCGGTTCCGGGGTTTACGGACGAGTCGGACACTTACCGAGAAATTGCCCGTGTCTCACCAAGGCGTGACCCCGGCCTGCCCGATGAGCAAAGCTACCGCTTAGTAGTAACATCTTGTACTGTTCAGCCATGCCAGAAGCAGCCACCGCCCCGGCCGTCCGGGCCACGATCGGCGACAGCGAGTTCGACCGTGACACCGCGCTCACCCGCCGCGCGCCCGGCGTCTACGACATCGACCTCTCCGCCGGCTGGACGATCATCAGCGCCGTCAACGGCGGCTACCTGCTGGCCGTCCTCGGCCGCGCCCTCGCGGACGCCCTGCCGCACGCCGACCCCTTCACGATCTCGGCGCACTACCTGACCGCGTCCCAGCCCGGCCCGGCGGTCGTCCGCACGGACGTCGTCCGCACCGGCCGCACCCTGTCGACCGGCCAGGCCTCCCTCTTCCAGTACGACGACGAGGGCCGCGAGGTGGAACGCATCCGCGTGCTGGCCTCCTACGGCGACCTGGACACCCTGCCCGACGACGTCCGTACGACGGCCCGGCCCCCCGCGATCCCGCCGATGGAGCACTGCTTCGGCCCGCAGGACGGACCCGCACCCGTCGACGGCAGCTCGGCCATCGCGGACCGGCTGATGCTCAAGCTCGACCCCTCGACCCTCGGCTGGGCCCTCGGGCAGCCCTCCGGCAAGGGCGAGATGCGGTCCTGGTTCGGCCTCGCGGACGGGCGCGACCCCGACCCGCTGTCCCTGCTGCTCGCGGTGGACGCGCTGCCGCCCACCGCCTTCGAGATCGGGCTGAAGGGCTGGGTCCCCACGGTCGAGCTGACCGTGCACGTGCGCTGCCGTCCGGCGCCGGGTCCGCTGCGGGTGTCGATCACCACGCGCAACCTCGCCGGTGGCTTCCTGGAGGAGGACGCCGAGGTGTGGGACAGCGCGGACCGGCTGGTCGCGCAGTCCCGGCAGCTGGCGCGGGTCCGGCTGGGCTGAACTCTGCCGCGCTGACAGGCAGGTCACAGGGCGGCCCCAAGGAAGGCCCAAGCGGGGTTGGTTGAGTTCTCGCCTCAGGTCTTCCTCGCCCTCCCCGGAGTTGTCTCCCATGAAGCGTGCGCGTCTCCTTCCCCTCGTGGCCCTGCCGGCGCTCTCGCCCCTGGCCCTGGCGGCCTGTGGGTCGGGTGACTCCTCGTCGTCCTCGAACAGCGGCGTCGGGTCCGGGCAGCGGCAGGCCTGTCAGGCGCCGTCGGGGGCGGCCTCGGGAGCGGCTTCCGGCGCCCCTTCCGGAGCTCCCTCGGGTGCCGCCTCCGCGGGAGCCGAGCCCACGGGTACACCGTCCGGGGCTCCTTCGGGGATGCCCGGCGGCGCGCCGGGAGGCGGTCAGGGCGGCCAGGGCGGTCCCGGTGGCGGCCGGGGAGGCGGCTGCGGCGGCCCGGGTGGCGGCGGCCAGGCCGCGGGCGGGCAGGGGCAGGGGCAGCAGCCTCAGCAGTCGCAGAAGGAGCAGCAGGCGTAGTGGAGGCGCCGGTTCCGCCCGGGGTAGGGCAGGGGCGGTGCGCCCGGCGAACGGGCGCGCCGCCCCTGTGCGTTGTGCGGATGCGCGTGTGTGCGCCTCGCCCGAGGGGGTCAATCCAGCCAGTGCTGCCGGCCGAGGCCGATCAGCCGCATCTGGCGGGTCGCCAGCTGTGTGACGTGCCGGGTCCGGTCCGCGCGCTCCTCCTCCGGCCCCTCCAGGGCCTCCAGGAACAGCGACGCCGTGCTCAGCATCTGGTCGACGTAGAGGTGCGCGAGCATCAGCAGGTCGTCCTCGCTCCAGCCGCGTGAGACCAGGTCCTTGGCCAGCTCGGCCTTGACCTCCTGGGCGAAGCGGGCCAGTTGGTCCCGTATCGCCTCCCGGACCGGCTGGACGCCGCCATGTCGTTCACGGGCGATGAACCGGACATGGGCGGGGTACCCGTCGACGTGACGGGCGATCAGGTCGATGGCGCGCGCGACGCGTTCTTCGGGGTCACCCGTCGTGGACACCGTCGTCCGGATCATCGGGTGCAGGCTGCCCAGCGCCTCCTCGACCAGGGCCACGCCCAGATCCGCCGTGGAGCGGAAGTGGCGGTAGAAGGCCGTCGGGGCGACGCCGACGGCGCGGGTGACCTCCCGCAGTCCCAGGCTGCTCAGGCTCTGCTCCTCCAGCAGCGCCAGGGCCGCGTCCAGGAGTGCCTGCCGGGTCTTCTGCTTCTGGGCCTGCCGGATGCCGAGGGTGTGACTCATACCATGCAGTTAACAACTGTTCTCTGGAATTGGAAAGTCATGAGTAGCGCTAGACTGGGAAGTCAGTGAACAACTGTAACCACAACCGTTCACCGAAATCTTGGGGGCTGTTTCCCGTGCTGTTCATCGTCGCCGCACTCCTGCTGCTGGGTGTCGTCCTGGGCACCGTGGCCCACGCGCCGCTCACCTTCTCCCTGGCCGCGGGCGCCGTCATCGCCGTCTGGCTCGGCATCTTCGCGGTCCGCGAGCGTGGCCGCCGGCGCCACACGCAGGCCCACTGACACCGTCCGCCACCCCTCGAACCGACTTCAGGAGTCGATCATCATGCAGCTCACCGCCCCCGCCTCGCGCCGCACCGGCATCCGTGACACCGACGGCATGGCCGTCGCGTCCTTCATCCTCGGCCTGCTCGGCCTGCTCGTGCTCAACCTCTTCCTCGGCCCGATCGCCATCGTGCTGGCGAGTATCGCCCTGTGGCGCGGCACCGAGCGCCGCGGCCGCGCGCTGCTGGGCCTGGGCCTGGGCGTCGCCGACCTGCTGGTCCTCGCCGCCTTCATGGAGTTCGACAGCACCATCTCGTGGAGCTTCTGAGTGGCCGTCGGACAACCGTGAGCCGGTACGCCGCGGCCGGGCCCGGGGACGACGGGCCGTCGCAGCGCCGTACGGCGGTCCACGTTCGACCAGCCTTGCTCTGAGGCCGGTCGAAGGGGAGCCGTAGAATCGGGCTCACCATGGCTTACCTCGACCACGCCGCGACCACCCCGATGCTCCCGGAGGCGGCAGAGGCGCTCACCGCGCAGCTGGGTGCCACCGGCAACGCGTCCTCCCTCCACGCATCCGGCAGGCAGGCCCGCCGCACCGTCGAGGAGGCCCGCGATACCCTCGCCGAAGCCCTCGGCGCCCGCCCCAGCGAGGTCGTCCTCACCTCGGGCGGCACGGAGGCCGACAACCTCGCCGTCAAGGGCCTTTACTGGTCACGCCGTGACGCCGACCCGGCCCGCACCCGCGTCCTCGCCAGCCCCGTCGAGCACCACGCGGTCCTCGACGCCGTGCACTGGCTCGGCGAACATGAGGGCGCCACCGTCGAGTACCTGCCGGTCGACTCCCACGGCCGCGTCCACCCGGACGCCCTGCGCGAGGCGATCGCCCGCAACCCCGACGACGTGGCCCTCGCCACCGTCATGTGGGCGAACAACGAGATCGGGACGATCCTGCCCGTCCGTGAACTCGCAGACGTGGCAGCCGAGTTCGCAGTCCCGCTGCACTCCGACGCCGTCCAGGCCTTCGGTCAGATCCCCGTCGACTTCGCCGCCTCGGGCCTCGCCGCGATGACGGTCTCGGGCCACAAGATCGGCGGCCCCTACGGCATCGGCGCGCTGATCCTCGGCCGTGAGCACACCCCCGTGCCGGTCCTGCACGGCGGCGGTCAGGAACGCCATGTGCGCTCCGGAACCCTCGACGTCCCGGCCATCGCCTCCTTCGCCGTCGCCGGGCGGCTGGCCGCCGAGCAGCGCGAGTGGTTCGCCCGCGAGATCGGCGCCCTGCGCGACTCCCTCGTCAGCGCGGTCCGTTCCGCCGTGCCGGACGCGATCCTCGGCGGCGACCCGGACCCGGAGGGGCGCCTCCCGGCCAACGCGCACTTCACCTTCCCCGGCTGCGAGGGCGATTCCCTGCTGCTCCTCCTCGACGCCCAGGGCATCGAATGCTCCACCGGCTCCGCCTGCACCGCCGGCGTCGCCCAGCCCAGCCACGTCCTCCTCGCCACCGGCACCGACCCCGACCTGGCCCGCGGCACCCTGCGCTTCTCCCTCGGCCACACCTCCACCGAGGCCGACGTCGAGGCCCTGGCGAAAGCCATCGGCCCCGCGGTGGAACGGGCCAGGGCGGCCGGGCTGACGTAGCGCACGGCGCGGGAGGGGCGCGCGGCGTCCCCTGACCTCTGCGGATTCTGCCTCTGCGTCTTCTGCCTTCGCGGATTCCTCGTGGTGTCCGCCGCCGTCTTCGCCCTGTGGTTCTCCCGGCTGTGGCGCGGGGCCCTCGGCCAGGGGCCCGCACCGGCCGTCGCGCTCGTCGCCGCCCTGTTCCGACCGGTCAGGCCGGCGACGTGCGCGCCCGGCGCACCAGGCGCATGTACTTGTCCCAGTCCCAGTGCGGGCCGGGGTCCGTGTGGTCCGTGCCCGGGACCTCCACGTGGCCGATGATGTGCTCGCGGTCGACGGGTATGTCGTAGCGGGCGCAGATCCGGGCCGTGAGACGGGCCGAGGCCTCGTACATCTCGTCCGTGAGGTCCTGCGGGCGGTCCACGAAGCCCTCGTGCTCGATGCCGACGCTGCGTTCGTTGTAGTCGCGGTTGCCCGCGTGGTAGGCCACGTCCAGCTCGCGGATCATCTGCGTGACGTGCCCGTCCTGGCGGACGATGTAATGCGTGGCCGCCTTGTGCCCCGGGTCCCGGAAGGCCTTCACGGCGCTGTCGAAGCTGCCCTGCGTGACATGCACGATCACCATGTCTATGCCGAAGTCGTCGGGGCGGTCCGCGCGGCGCCAGTTCGCGTCCGACGCCGCCACCCAGCGCGCGCCCGCGTAGTCGACCGCGCCCGCCTCGCGCGGCTTCTCGACGCCCGGAGTGCGCCACCACAGCCGCGCCAGCTCGTCCCGGGCCAGCACGGCGGAGCCCGCCGCCGCCACCGTGCCACCGATCAGCAGCGCGCGGCGGCCGACCTTCCGGTCGCCGTCCCTCGAGGCCTTCCGCTGTCCCATGTGATCGTCAACGGATACCCGGCGGTCCTGGTTCCCGCGTCCCCTTACCCTGGAAGGGTTATGACTGAGACCCCGCAGCGCCCCCGCCCCCTCCGCGTCCTGGCCGCCATGTCCGGCGGTGTCGACTCCGCCGTCGCCGCCGCCCGCGCGGCCGAAGCGGGCCACGACGTGACCGGCGTCCACCTCGCGCTCTCCGCCAACCCCCAGTCCTTCCGGACCGGCGCGCGGGGCTGCTGCACCATCGAGGACTCACGCGACGCCCGCCGCGCCGCGGACGTGATCGGCATCCCGTTCTACGTGTGGGACCTCGCCGACCGCTTCCGTGAGGACGTCGTCGAGGACTTCGTCGCCGAGTACGAGGCCGGCCGCACGCCCAACCCCTGCCTGCGCTGCAACGAGAAGATCAAGTTCGCCGCTCTCCTCGACAAGGCGCTCGCGCTGGGCTTCGACGCGGTCTGCACGGGCCACTACGCCCAGGTGATCGTGCGCGAGGACGGCACCCGCGAGCTGCACCGCGCCTCCGACATGGCCAAGGACCAGTCGTACGTCCTCGGCGTCCTGGACGACCGGCAGCTCGCCCACGCCCTGTTCCCGCTCGGCGACACCGTCACCACCAAGGACGAGATCCGCGCCGAGGCCGAGCGCAGGGGCCTGGCCGTGGCGAAGAAGCCCGACTCGCACGACATCTGCTTCATCGCCGACGGCGACACCCAGGGCTTCCTCGCGAACCGGCTCGGCCGCTCCGAGGGCGACATCGTCGACGAGTCCGGCGCCAAGCTCGGCACGCACGAGGGCGCGTACGGCTTCACCATCGGCCAGCGCAAGGGCCTGCGCATCGGCACCCCCGCCCCCGACGGCAAGCCGCGCTACGTCCTCGACATCTCCCCGGTGGACAACACGGTGACCGTCGGCCCGGCGTCCGCCCTGGACGTCGGCGCCCTGACCGCGATCAAGCCCCGCTGGTGCGGCGCC
The DNA here is from genome assembly GCF_001611795.1 of Streptomyces qaidamensis. NCBI lineage: Bacteria > Bacillati > Actinomycetota > Actinomycetes > Kitasatosporales > Streptomycetaceae > Streptomyces > Streptomyces qaidamensis. The sequence goes on from NZ_CP015098.1 coordinate 6,290,138, forward strand.
GCCCCCACCGGCCCCGGCACCTACACGGCCCAGCTGCGCGCCCACGGCGGCGAGACCGAGGTGACCGCCGAGCTCGTCGACGGCTCCCTGGAGGTCACGTTCGCCGAGCCCGTCCGCGGCGTCGCCCCCGGCCAGGCGATCGTGCTGTACGACGGCACGCGCGTGGTGGGCTCGGCGACGATCGCGGCGACGACCCGGGCGACGGCGGGCGTGGCCTGATCCCACTGGCGGGACAGGGGCGGGCTCCACGCGCGCGTGCCTTCGTGCCGCCCGCCTCGGCCCCGGCCGGGGAACCCGTCGATCCGGGCCGGAGAACTCCGTCAGTCCCGGCTGAAGAACTCCGTCAGCACCGGCGCCAGCACGTTCGGCTCGACCATGTGCGTCTGTCCCTGGAGCGTGCGGTACGTGCCCTCGGGGACGGAGTCCGCGATCGCCCGGGCCGCCTCGCGCAGCCAGGAGGGGCTCGCGTCACCCGCGACGGCCAGGACCGGGACGCCGACCGAGCCCAGCCGGGAGCGGGGGACGGTGCCGTCGCCCATCACGGCGTCGTCGTAGGCGAGGCTCGTGGCCATCGCCTCCATTCCGGCCCACATGGGGGACTGCCGGGCGCCCTGGATCACTCCCTCGGCAAGACCGGTCAGCCGCAGGAACAGCTCGACCGCGTCCCCGCGCCGCCCCTCGCCGAGCGCCTCCGTCAGCCGCTCGGTGTACTGCGCACGCTCTCTGGCGCCCTCCTCGGACATCGCGAACGGCGTCTCGTAGACCGCCACGCGCCGCACCGGCAGTCCGCTCGCCGCCGCCTCCAGCGCCAGAGCGCCGCCCGAGGAGGTGCCGTACAGGAGCGCCTCGCCACCCACCGCCTCGATCACCGCGGCCAGGTCCTCGACCTCACGCTCCACGGCGTACGGCGCGGTGTCCGCGCTGGCGCCGCGGCCCCGGCGGTCGTACACCACGGCCTGGAAACGCTCCGAGAGTGACACGGCGAGCGGCGCCAGGGTGCCGCCCGTCGACATCGCGCCGCTCACCAGGACGACCGCGGGACCGCGGCCGGTGCTCTCGTAGGCGATGCGGGTGCCGTCACGCGAAAGGATCTTCTTGTCCATGCTCATGCAGACTGCCGCACGCCGCGGTGTTCATCGATGAGGCGGGCGGCGCGTCAGCCGATCAGAACAATTCCACCTCGTAGAAGCACAGGTGGTCCCTGATCTCGGCGACGTCCGGCTTGGGGTCCGGGTACGCCCAGACGAGGTTCTCCGCGTCCGGCAGGGACCAGTAGGAGGCGGTGCCCTTGAACGGGCAGTACGTCTGCGCGTCGGACGGCGTCAGCAGGTCCAGCGCCACGTCCTCGGGCGGGATGTAGTACCGCTCGGGACAGCCCGTCTCGCGCAGCACCAGCGACCGGTCGCTCTCCGCCAGCACCTGTCCGCCGTGCACCACGCGCACGTGCCGGTCGCTGCGCTCGATGGTGATGCGATGCCCTGTCGTCACGATCGCCCCTCCTTGGGTAGCCGACTCCTCCGGTACAGCGCAGTCTGAAGCGGAGTTCTTCCCTCGCCGCAGGAGGCCCCCATGCGCGCCAAGGAACCGGCTGCCGGAAACCGCTCCCACCTGCTCCACCAGGTCCGGTACGCCCTGCACCACCCCGAGCGCGTGCCCGCGCACGCCCGGCGTGCGGTGCGCGACGCGTGGCTGCGGCTGCGCCATCCCGACCACATCGCCTACTACCGGGCCGTGATGGCCTCGGACGCGGCCCGCAGCGCCGAGGCGGCGGTGGGTCACAACCCCTCGCGCGAGCAGTGGGCGCGGATCGGCCGCATGCAGTTCGACTACCTGGTGGGCCACGGCCTGAAGCCGCACCACCGGATGCTGGAGATCGGCTGCGGCAACCTGCGCGCCGGACGGCTGTTCATCGACCACCTCGACACCGGGCACTACTACGGCATCGACATCTCGCCGCACATCCTGCTCGCCGCCCAGGACACCCTCGTCGCCGAGAAGCTCCAGCCCAAGCTGCCCTACCTGGCGCTCGCCGGCGACCTCACCTTCGCCTTCCTGCCGGACGCGCACTTCGACGTCGTGCACGCGCACAGCGTCTTCTCGCACTCGCCGCTGCACGTCATCGAAGAGTGCTTCGCGAACGTCGGCCGGATCCTCGCGCCCGGCGGGTTCTTCGACTTCACCTTCGACCGCACCGAGGGCGAGGAGCACCAAGTCCTGCACGAGGACTTCTACTACCGGACGCGGACCCTCACCGATCTCGCCGCGCGGCACGGCCTGGACGCCCGGTTCATGGACGACTGGGAGCGCCTGCCGCACCGGCAGTCCAAAATGCGGGTCACCGTCACGGTGGACCGGGCCCGTACGGTGGGTTCATGAACATCTGTGTCTTCCTGTCCGCCGCCGACCTCGACGAGCGTTACACGCGCCCCGCGCGGGAGTTCGCCACGCTCCTGGGCAAGGGCGGTCACACGCTCGTATGGGGCGGCTCCGACGTCGGCCTGATGAAGGTGGTCGCAGACGGGGTGCAGGAGGCGGGCGGCCGGTTGGCCGGCGTCTCCGTGCAGTTCCTCGCGGCCAAGGCCCGCCCGGGCGTCGACGAGATGGTCGTCGCGAAGGACCTCGCCGAGCGCAAGAAGCTGCTCCTGGAGAGGGCCGACGCCGTGGTGATCATGGTCGGCGGAACGGGCACGCTCGACGAGGCGACCGAGATCCTGGAGCTGAAGAAGCACGGGCACACCGACAAGCCGGTGGTCCTGCTCAACACGGCGGGCTTCTACGACGGCCTGAAGGAGCAGTTCCGCCGCATGGACGCCGAGGGCTTCCTGCCCCGCCCCCTCACCGACCTGGTGTTCTTCGCCGAGGAGCCGGTGGGGGCACTGGCGTACCTGGAGGAGAGCCGGGGCATCGAGTGAACCGTCTGTGATGCGCGCGCAGGGCGGGAGAGCCGGGGCGTCGAGTGACGCGGTGCTGATGCGAGCATGGCGGGCATGGCTACTCATGTGATCACCGGAGCCGGCTCCGGCATCGGCGCGGCCGTGGCCCGCCGCCTGCACGCGCGCGGGGACGACCTTGTGCTGCACGCGCGCGACGCGGGCCGCGCGAAGGAACTGGCGGCCGAGTTCCCCGGGGCGCGCACCCTGGTCGGCGACCTCGCCGACCCCGACAAGCTCTCCTGGGCCTTCTCCCACCAGTCGCTGCCGGACCGCGTGGACTCGCTGCTGCACATCGCCGGCGTGGTCGACCTCGGCCCGGTCGGCGAGCTCACCCCGAAGGCCTGGCGCCACCAGCTCAACGTCAACCTCATCGCCCCCGCCGAGCTGACCCGCCACTTCCTGCCCCAACTGCGCGCCGCCCGCGGCCACGTGCTCTTCGTCAACTCCGGCGCAGGACTCAACGCCCACGCCGACTGGTCCGCGTACGCCGCCTCCAAGCACGGCCTGAAGGCCCTCGCCGACTCCCTGCGCCACGAGGAGCACGGCCACGGGGTCCGCGTCACCTCGGTCTACCCCGGCCGCACGGCGAGCCCCATGCAGGCCAAGGTCCACCAGCAGGAGGGCAAGGAGTACGACGCCTCGAAGTGGATCGACCCGGAGTCGGTCGCCACGACGATCGTGATGGCCCTGGATCTGCCGAAGGACGCGGAGGTCAACGACCTCACGGTGCGCCCGGGAGGCTGACCCCGGTGAAGGGGCTGCGTAGGCTTCTCCGGTGAGCGAAAACAGCCAGTTCAGGTTCGGCGCGGCCACCGGCGTGGGATCCATGCCCGGCGGCGACGCCCGTGAGGCCGCCAAAGCCGTCACCGGCACCTTCGAGGACTTCCCCTTCCTGCCCGAACTGCCCGCCCGGGGCCCCGGCGCGGACATGATCGGACGGACCGCCGGGCTGCTCGTCGAGCTGTACGCACGCGTGGAGCCCAGCGGCTGGCGGCTCGGGGACCGGCCGGGCCGGGACACCAAGCGGGCCCGCTCCTGGCTCGGCGAGGACCTCGACGCCCTGGAGGAGTTCACGCAGGAGTACGAGGGGCCGCTGAAGGTCCAGGCCGTCGGCCCCTGGACCCTCGCCGCCAACCTGGAGCTCAGGAACGGCGAGGCGGCCCTCTCCGACGCCGGCGCCTGCCGGGACCTCGCCGCCTCCCTGGCCGAGGGACTGCGCCAGCACCTGGCCGAACTGCGGCGGCGGATCCCCGGCGCGCAGCTCGTCCTCCAGCTCGACGAGCCGTCCCTCACGGCCGTCCTGCGCGGGCAGGTGAAGAGCGCCAGCGGCTACCGCACCCACCGGGCCGTCGACCGGCAGGTCGTCGAGCAGACGCTGCGCGACCTCGTCGGGGTGCACACGTCCGGCCCGGTCGTGGTCCACTCCTGTGCCCCCGACGTGCCGTTCGCCCTGCTCCGCCGGGCCGGCGCCGCCGCCGTCTCCTTCGACTTCTCCCTGCTCACCGAGCGTGACGACGAGGCGGTCGGGGAGGCCGTGGAGGGCGGCACCCGGCTCTTCACCGGTGTCGTCCCGGGCACGGAGGGTCCATTGTCAGACCCTGCCGGTAGCGTCATGGGTGTCAGGACGCTGTGGCGCAGGCTGGGGCTGTCTCCGGGGCTTCTCGCGGAGGCGGTCACGGTCACCCCGGCGTGCGGACTCGCGGGGGCCTCCCCGGGGTACGCGCGCACGGCCCTCGCGCACTGCGCCCGGGCGGCGAGATCCCTCGCGGACAACCCAGAGTAACGGGAGGACGACACGGTGGCCGGCGACAAGCAAGCGGAGACGACGACGGTGCCCGCCGAGGCACGGGAGAAGCACGCGCGCCTCGCGGAGCAGATCGAGGAGCACCGCTTCCGCTACTACGTGAAGGACGCTCCCGTCGTCAGCGACGCGGAGTTCGACCAGCTGCTGCGTTCCCTGGAGGCGCTGGAGGAGGAGCACCCGGAGCTGCGCACGCCGGACTCGCCGACCCAGAAGGTCTCCGGGTCCTACGAGACGGAGTTCACGGCGGTCGAGCACCGCCAGCGCATGCTCTCCCTCGACAACACGTTCAACGACGAGGAGATGGCCGCCTGGACGGAGCGCATCGCCAGGGAACTGGGCGAGCAGGAGTACCACTTCCTGTGCGAGCTCAAGGTCGACGGCCTCGCGGTGAACCTCACCTACGAGCACGGCCGCCTCACCCGCGCCGCCACCCGCGGCGACGGCCGCACCGGCGAGGACATCACGCCCAACGTGCGCACGATCGCCGAGATCCCCGACCGCCTCAAGGGCGATTCCGTCCCCGACCTCGTGGAGATCCGCGGCGAGGTCTACTTCCCGATGGAGAAGTTCCAGGAGCTCAACGCCCGCCTCGTCGAGGCCGGCGACAAGCCCTTCGCCAACCCGCGCAACGCGGCGGCCGGTTCACTGCGCCAGAAGGACCCGCGTGTCACCGCCACCCGCCCCCTGCACATGGTGGTCCACGGCATCGGCGCCCTGGAGGGCTTCACCGGCCTGACCCGCCTCTCCCAGGCCTACGACCTCCTCAAGACCTGGGGCCTGCCCACCTCCCGGCACAACAAGGTGGTCGACGGCCTCGAAGGCGTCCGGGAGTTCATCGCCCACTTCGGCGAGAACCGCCACTCCGTCGAGCACGAGATCGACGGCGTGGTCGTCAAGCTCGACCAGATCCCCCTCCAGGGCCGCCTGGGCTCCACCTCGCGCGCCCCGCGCTGGGCGATCGCGTACAAGTACGCGCCGGAGGAGGTCAACACCAAGCTCGTCAACATCCGCGTGGGCGTGGGCCGCACGGGCCGGGTCACCCCCTACGCCCAGGTCGAGCCGGTCACGGTCGCGGGCTCCGAGGTCGAGTTCGCCACGCTGCACAACCAGGACGTGGTCAAGGCCAAGGGCGTCCTCATCGGGGACACGGTCGTGCTGCGCAAGGCCGGTGACGTCATCCCGGAGATCCTCGGCCCCGTCGCCGACCTGCGCGACGGCAGCGAGCGCGAGTTCGTGATGCCGAGCGAGTGTCCCGAGTGCGGCACGGCGCTGCGGCCGATGAAGGAGGGCGACGTCGACCTGCGCTGCCCCAACGCCCGCACCTGCCCGGCCCAGTTGCGCGAGCGCCTGTTCTACCTCGCGGGCCGCAAGGCCCTGGACATCGAGCACTTCGGCTACGTCGCCGCGGCCGCCCTCACCGCCCCGCTGGAGCCCAAGACCCCGCCCCTGGCCGACGAGGGCGACCTGTTCGACCTCACCATCGAGCAGCTGCTGCCCATCAAGGCGTACGTCCTCGACCCGGACAGCGGGCTGCCCAAGCGCGACCCGAAGACCGGCGAGGAGAAGGTCGCCACGATCTTCGCCAACCAGCAGGGCGAGCCCCGCAAGAACGCGGTCGCCATGCTGGAGAACATCGCCGCGGCCAAGGAGCGCCCCCTGGCCCGCGTCATCACCAGCCTGTCGATCCGTCACGTCGGACCCGTCGCGGCCGAGGCGCTGGCCCGCGAGTTCCGCTCGATCGAGCGCATCGACCAGGCCACGGAGGAGGAGCTGGCGGTCACCGAGGGCGTCGGAGCGACCATCGCCGCCTCCCTCAAGCAGTGGTTCGCCGAGGACTGGCACCGCGACATCATCCGTAAGTGGAAGGCCGCGGGCGTCCGCATGGAGGCCGAGAGCACCGGCGAGGACGAGGGTCCGCGCCCGCTCGAAGGCCTCACCGTCGTCGTCACCGGCACCCTCGAACACTTCACTCGGGACGGCGCCAAGGAGGCGCTGCAGAGCCGTGGAGCGAAGGTGACCGGCTCTGTTTCGAAGAAGACGTCGTTCGTCGTCGTGGGGGACAGCCCCGGATCGAAGTACGACAAGGCGATGCAGCTGAAGGTTCCGGTCCTGAACGAGGACGGTTTCGGCGTCCTGCTGGAGCAGGGACCGGAAGCCGCGGCCGAAGTCGCCCTTTCGGCCGAGGAGTAGCGGTTGAAGGCCACCCGTTCGGCGCATACCAGATGCATACGGGTGGCCGGGGCGCATTCGGGCAACCGTCCGCGACCGCTGCCCGTGGAAGCCTTCTGCGGCCTACTGTTGAGATGTGCGCCTGCCGTGCCCAGCTGCGGTCGGGGCATCTTCGTGCTCGCACAGAGCGCGGGGAACGGTTTTCGGGCGCGGGCCGTTGAGGGATGTCGGGCACCGGGCCGCGGGGCGTGGGCACCGCCGGCTGTGAGAGGGACGGGAATGGAACCGACCGAGAGCGCCGTGCCGGGCTCACGGCTGCGCCGTGTGGCGGTCGCATGGCGTGCAGTCCGTGGGGCCGTGCGGCCGGCGGGGCGTCCGGGAGCGGAGGTGCGCGCCGTCGGACAGTACACGCCGGACGGGCGGCGTGACGGGGGGCGCGCCGTGGACGGCCCCGGCGCACAGCCGATCACCGAACACACGCCCCTGCCGGCCGGCGCGGACGACCCGGACGGCGAACGCCACCAGTCCTGGCCCGCGCTGCCCGCTGCCGTCGTCGCGGCGGCCGGGTTCGTCCTGGGCGCCGGCTTCTACCGCGCCTTCACCGGCGGCCACGCGCTCTTTCCGTCGGGCACGGCCGGGTGGGCGCTGGCCGTGCTGACCGGCATCATCGTCGGTCACCTCGTCATGCTGGGCCGCTCCCGCTGGTGGGGCGGCACCGGCTCGGGCGCCGCCCTCACCCTCGCCGTGCTGCTGCTCTACGGCTGGGTTCCGGCCGGCATGGTCAGCCTCACGGTCGTCGTGCTGGTGGGCATAGCCCGCCGCAACCGCTGGCGCCAGGGCGTGCTGCACGGCGCCGTCGACCTCCTCGGCATCGGCGCCGGCGCGCTCGTGCTGGCCCTCTTCGGAACCGTGCCGTCCGTCGAGTCCCCGGCGGATCCCGCCGCCTGGACGCTCGCCACGGCGCCCCAGGTGGTCCTGGTCGCCGTCGCCTACCTGATGGTCACCCGCGTCCTGCTCTGGTATCTGCACGCCCCGCGCCCCGGGCTGCCCACCGTCGCCCGCACCGCACTGGCGAGGCAGGGCCTGGTCGCCGTCGCGCTGCTCGGCATCGCGCCGCTGGTCTGCGTGGTCGCCGTGGCCAAGCCGATCCTGCTGCCGCTGTTCTCCATCCCCCTGATCGCCCTGGACTCCACCCTGTGGATAGCCCGCGCCCGGGCGGAGGAGCAGCTGCGCGACCCGCTGACCGGGCTGCCCAACCGCCAGTGGCTGCTGGAGCGCATCTGGACCGCGCTGGACGACGCGGAGCGGATCGACGCCCGCGCCGCCCTCATGCTGATCGACCTCGACCGGTTCCGGTCGGTCAACGACACGCTCGGTCATCTCGCCGGTGACCGGCTGCTGCTGCAGATCGCCGACCGGCTGCGGGTGGCGCTGCCGCGCGGGGCGGAGGCCGCCCGGCTCGGCGGGGACGAATTCGCCGTCTTACTGCCGGTCGCCGACTCCACGACGTCCGCGACCCGGATCGCCCGCAGCCTCGTCGCCGCCCTCAGCTCCCCCCTCGACCTCGACGGCCTCACCCTCGTCCTGGAGGCCAGCGCCGGAGTCGCCGTCTTCCCCGACCACGCCCTGGACGCCGAAGGACTGCTGCGGCGGGCGGACGTGGCGATGTACCAGGCGAAGCGGGACCGCACCGGCGTCGAGGTCTACGAGTCCAAGCGCGACTCCAACACCCCCGACCGCCTCGGCCTGCTGGGGGATCTGCGCCGCGCCCTCGACGCCCGCGAGGTGCATCTGCACTACCAGCCCAAGGTCCGCTTCGACGGGCAGGTCGCGGGTCTGGAGGCCCTGGTCCGCTGGGTGCACCCCGAGCGGGGCAAGGTGCCGCCGGACGAGTTCATAGCGATCGCCGAGTCCTCGGGCCTGATGCCCCACCTCACCGAGTACGTGCTGGAGTCCGCGCTCGGCCAGGTCGCGCGCTGGCGGGAGCAGGGCCTGTTCGTCCCGGTCGCGGTGAACGTCTCCCCGCGCGACGTGCACACCCCCGGCTTCGCCGGCTCCGTCGCCGCCCGGCTGGCCCGGCACGGCGTCCCGGCGGGAGCGCTCCAACTGGAAATCACGGAACACGTCCTCCTGGAGGATCCGCAGCGCGCCGCCGACACCCTCAACCAGCTGACCGCGCACGGCGTGAAGATGTCCCTCGACGACTTCGGCACGGGCTACTCCTCGCTCGTGCACCTGCGCCGGCTGCCGGTCAGCGAGCTGAAGATCGACCGTTCGTTCGTGGCACGCCTCGCGGTCGACACCGAGGACGCCGAGATCGTGCGCTGCACGGTCGATCTGGCCCACTCCCTCGGCCTGCTCGTCGTCGCCGAGGGCGTCGAGGACGACGAGACCTGGGAACGCCTGCGCGACCTCGGCTGCGACGCGGTCCAGGGCTGGCTGGTCGCCGCCGCGATGCCCCCGGACGAGACCACGGCCTGGCTCCGCGCCCGGGGCTCCCGGGGCTGGCAGCGCCCCCGGGCCGCCCTGCCGGCGGCCGCGGCGGACGACTCGGGCCGGGTCGGCTGATCACGGGAACCCGACGCGCCCTGGCGGGCCGGGCGCGGAGGTCCGGCAAACCGTTTCACGGGCACGCCCTCCCGCCCCATAGGATTAGGCCAAACCACATTCACTCACCCCTGAGGATCGCTGCATGCCTGGCATCACGCGCGAGGAGGTCGCCCACCTCGCCCGGCTGGCGCGTCTGGAGCTGAAGCCCGAAGAGCTCGACCACTTCGCGGGACAGCTGGACGACATCATCGGCGCGGTCGCCCGCGTCAGTGAGGTCGCCGACCAAGACGTACCGCCGACCTCGCACCCGCTTCCGCTGACGAACGTCATGCGCGCGGACGAGGTCCGTCCGTCGCTCACCCCCGAGCAGGCGCTCTCCGGCGCCCCGGCCCAGGAGCAGCAGCGTTTCAAGGTGCCGCAGATCCTGGGGGAGGACTAACAGCCATGACGGACATCATCAAGCTCACGGCAGCCGAGACCGCCGCGAAGATCGCCTCCGGCGAGCTCACCGCGGTCCAGGTCACGGAGGCCCACCTCGCCCGCATCGAGGCCGTCGACGAGAAGGTGCACGCCTTCCTGCACGTCGACCGCGAGGGCGCCCTCGCCCAGGCCCGTGCCGTGGACGAGAAGCGCGAGCGGGGCGAGAAGCTCGGCCCGCTGGCCGGCGTGCCCCTGGCGCTGAAGGACATCTTCACCACCGAGGGCGTGCCCACGACCGTCGGTTCGAAGATCCTCGAAGGCTGGATCCCGCCGTACGACGCGACGGTCACGCAGCGGCTCAAGGCCGCCGACGTCGTCATCCTCGGCAAGACCAACATGGACGAGTTCGCCATGGGGTCCTCCACCGAGAACAGCGCCTACGGCCCGACCGGCAACCCCTGGGACCTGACCAAGATCCCCGGCGGTTCCGGTGGCGGTTCCTCCGCCGCGCTCGCCTCCTTCCAGGCCCCGCTCGCCATCGGCACGGACACCGGCGGTTCCATCCGCCAGCCCGCCGCCGTCACCGGCACGGTCGGTGTGAAGCCGACGTACGGCGCGGTCTCCCGCTACGGCATGGTCGCCTTCTCGTCCTCCCTCGACCAGGGCGGGCCCTGCGCCCGTACGGTCCTGGACGCGGCGCTGCTGCACGAGGTCATCGCCGGGCACGACCCGCTCGACTCCACGTCCATCGACGAGCCCGTTCCGGCGGTCGTCGAGGCCGCCCGCAACGGCAGCGTCGAGGGCATGCGCGTCGGCGTCGTCAAGCAGTTCCGCGGCGAGGGCTACCAGGCCGGCGTCATCCAGCGGTTCGACGAGTCCGTCGCGCTGCTCAAGGAGCTGGGCGCCGAGATCGTCGAGCTGGACTGCCCGTCCTTCGACCTGGCGCTGTCGGCGTACTACCTGATCGCGCCCTCGGAGTGCTCCTCCAACCTCGCCCGCTTCGACGGCCTGCGCTACGGCCTGCGGACCGGCGACGACGGCACGAACTCCGCCGAGGCGGTCACCTCCCTGACCCGCGAGGCCGGCTTCGGCCCCGAGGTCAAGCGCCGCATCATGCTCGGCACCTACGCCCTGTCGAGCGGCTACTACGACGCCTACTACGGCAGCGCCCAGAAGGTCCGCACACTCATCAAGCAGGACTTCGACAAGGCGTTCGACCAGGTCGACGTGATCGTCTCCCCGACGACCCCGACCACCGCCTTCGCGATCGGCGAGCGCGCCGACGACCCGATGGCGATGTACCTCGCCGACCTGTGCACCATCCCGACCAACCTGGCGGGCAACGCGGCCATGTCGCTGCCGTGCGGTCTCGCCCCGGAGGACAACCTCCCGGTCGGCCTGCAGATCATCGCCCCCGTCATGAAGGACGACCGCCTGTACAAGGTGGGAGCAGCCGTCGAGGCGGCCTTCGTGGAAAAGTGGGGCCACCCGCTGATCGAGGAGGCTCCGTCGCTGTGAGCGCACTGTCCAAGGCCAAGGGCTTCAAGAAGTCCAAGTCCGGTCTGTACATCTCGATGGCCACGTCGGCGTTCGGCGCCGTCGGTGTCTACAAGCAGATCAAGAAGGCCCGCGGAGACAACGACACGCTGCGGCTGTTCGACGCCGTCGTGACCGGCGCCGCGGTCGTCACCAACCTGGCCATTCTCTATCGCGAGCTGAAGCAGCTGGGCGACGAAGACGTTCTGCTGGGCTGAGAGGGAAGTTCACCGTGACCACCACGACCGACCTGGTGTCGTACGAGGACGCACTCGCGTCGTACGACCCCGTCATGGGCCTTGAGGTCCATGTCGAACTCGGCACCAAGACCAAGATGTTCTGCGGCTGCTCGACCGCCCTCGGCCAGGAAGCCAACACGCAGACCTGCCCGGTCTGCCTCGGCCTGCCCGGCGCGCTCCCGGTCGTCAACGCGACCGGCGTCGAGTCCGCCATCAAGATCGGTCTCGCGCTGAACTGCGAGATCGCCGAGTGGTGCCGCTTCGCCCGGAAGAACTACTTCTATCCGGACATGCCGAAGAACTTCCAGACCTCCCAGTACGACGAGCCGATCGCCTTCAACGGCTACCTCGACGTGCAGCTGGAGGACGGCGAGACCTTCCGCGTGGAGATCGAGCGCGCCCACATGGAGGAGGACACCGGCAAGTCGACGCACGTCGGCGGCGCCACCGGCCGTATCCACGGCGCGTCCCACTCCCTGCTGGACTACAACCGCGCCGGCATCCCGCTCATCGAGATCGTCACCAAGCCGATCGAGGGCGCGGGCGAGCGTGCCCCCGAGGTCGCGCGGGCCTACGTCCGTGAGCTGCGCGAGCTCATCAAGGCGCTCGGCGTCTCCGAGGCCCGGATGGAGATGGGCCAGATGCGCTGCGACGTGAACCTGTCGCTGCGCCCGAACGGCACCGAGAAGTTCGGCACCCGCTCGGAGACGAAGAACGTCAACTCGCTCCGGTCCGTGGAGCGCGCGGCCCGCTTCGAGATCCAGCGGCACGCGGCCGTGCTGTCCTCGGGCGGCACGATCATCCAGGAGACCCGCCACTTCCACGAGGACACGGGGTCGACGACCTCGGGCCGGGTGAAGGAGGAGGCCGAGGACTACCGGTACTTCCCGGAGCCCGACCTCGTCCCGGTCGCCCCGTCCCGCGCGTGGGTCGAGGAGATCCGCGCCGGTCTGCCCGAGCTGCCGCTGGTCCGCCGCAACCGGCTCCGCGAGGAGTGGGGCGTCTCGGCCACCGACATGCAGGCGATCCTCAACGCCGGTGCGCTGGAGCCGATCGTCGCCACGATCGAGGCCGGGGCGGACGCCGCCTCCGCCCGCAAGTGGTGGATGGGCGAGCTGGCCCGCAGCGCCAACGAGTCGGGCAAGGCGCTCGACGAGCTGGCGATCACGCCCGCGCAGGTGGCCCGGGTCACCGAGCTCGTCGCGAAGGGCGACCTGAACGACAAGCTGGCCCGGCAGGTCATCGAGGGCGTCCTCGCGGGCGAAGGCACCCCGGACGAGGTCGTCGACAAGCGCGGTCTGAAGGTCGTCTCCGACGAGGGCGCGCTCACCACCGCCGTCGAGGAGGCCATCGCCGGCAACCCGGGCGTCGCGGACAAGATCCGCGGTGGCAAGGTGGCCGCGGCCGGCGCCCTGGTCGGCGCGGTCATGAAGGCGACCCGCGGTCAGGCCGACGCGGCACGCGTCAAGGAACTGATCCTGGAGAAGCTGGGCGTCAGCGAGGGCTGAGCCCCTGTGGGCCCGACGTGGGGGGATGCACCGGACCCGGTGCGTCCCCCCACGTCATTCACTCAGCGGCGGCGGCCGACGACCCGGACGAAGCCCAGCGTCTCGCCCCGGTCGAGGCGCAGCATCTCGGCGCACTGCCGTGCCATCCGGATGTGCCACTCGTCCGTGTGCTCCTCGGCCACGACCTCGCACCAGCGCAGCCAGTCGCGCCAGCCGTCCTCCAGCCACTCCGCGGTCTCGACCTCCACGGCCCCGCTGCGGGTCCAGTGGCGTCGCCACCACGCCGCGGTGTGGAAGCACCAGAAGTCGGGCTCCCAGTACGGCTTGAGGTGCTCCGGCGGCTCGACGCCGTCGATCTCCTCGCGCAGCGCCGGTACGACGACGCCGATCCGCCCGCCGGGCTTCAGCAGCCGCGTCAGGTGGGGCAGGTAGAGGTCGTCGGTGCCGAAGTACTGGTAGGCGTCGATCGAGACGATCGTGTCGAAGCTGCTCTCACCGAACGGCAGGTCGTGCGCCTCGGCGAGCACGGGCAGGACGCGGTCGGTGACGCCCGCCTCGGCGATGCGCCCGGCGTTCTCGTCGGGCTTGACCCACAGGTCGGCTGCGGTGACCGACACGTCGTACTCCCTGGCGAGGAAGACCGACGTCATGGCACGGCCGCAGCCCAGGTCGAGCACGCGGGAGCCGGGGCTCAGGCTGTCGAGCCCCAGGGCGGGGGCCAGCCACTCCAGCAGCCACAGCGCGTGCGGGCCCATCTGGTTGTCGATGGTCCAGCGGGCGTCGTAGCCGTTGCTGCGCGGGTAGCCGGGGTGGCTCACACGGTCAGTGAGGGGGTCGTTCGAGGTCCGGGAAGTGATGTCCGGCATCGGTGAACGGGCTCCTTGAGTCCTTGAGGAAGAAGGGGGATGCGGAGGAGCTCGGTCGGACCGTCAAACAATGCACCTGCTTCGGCCGGGCGGCGGGAGGCCGCGGGTATTCCTCGGACCAACGGACGCTAACAGCCGGCCCTCCGGCCCCGCACCCGGGTTTCGCCACCCGGCGCGCTACCGTCTCGGCCATGAGTGGACGCGCTGATTCCGACACCGATGGAGAGATGGCGGACTCGGAGGCGACCGCCGCAGAGGACGAGGCCGACGACCTGGCGGAGGGCGTGGACCCGGCGGAGGGCGAGGAGGACGCGCGCCGGGCCCGCTGGACCGCGGCGGGCACCGGCGCCGCGCTGACCCTGGCGGGCCTCGCCGCGGCGCTGCTCCGTCTCACCCGCTCCGCGCCGGCCCTCGTCCCGGCCGCATACGCCGGCGGGGCCGCCGTGTGCGCTGCCGCCGCCGTGCTGGGCTCGCGCGGCCGTACCCGGCGGGCGCTGTGGCTGCTGGTCGCGGGCGTGATGGTGATGGCGCTGGGGGACCAGTTCGACTGAGCCCGGCCGCTGTGAATAAGCCCACGAAACAGACAAATGATCTCGTCCGTTTGTAAGAGTGGCAGCGCATTGCTCATGCGTTCTTTGCTGGCTGTTCAGTTCATGCACGACTGTTCCCGGCCAAAGATCCACACAAGGCAACTCCGGGAGCACGTTTCGTGGCAGCCCTCGCACGCTGGTGTGTCCAGCGCCGTCTGCTCAGCGTCCTGCTGTGGCTCCTCGCGTTCGCGGGGGTCGCCGCCGGCGCCGCCGTCGCCGGCACCACGTACTCGAACGACTACCAGGTTCCCGGCACCGAGTCGGGCCGCGCCACCGAGCTGCTGCACGAGGGCTTCCCGCAGCTCGGCGGTGACAGCGACACCGTCGTCTGGCACACCGCCTCCGGCAGCGTCCGCGCCACCGACGTCGAGCAGACGATGACCCGCACCCTGGACCGGATCGAGGACCTCCCCGGGGTGGCCTCGGTCACCAGCCCCTACGACGGCCCGGGCACGGGCCGCATCAGCGAGGACGGCCGCACGGCGTACGCCTCGGTCACCTTCGGCGACCGGGCCGAGGACATCGCCGAGGGCGAGGCGCGGGCCGTCGTCGACACCGCGAAGAGCGCCGAGACCGACGGACTCCAGGTGGAGCTGGGCGGCAGCGCCGTCGCGCTCACCGAGTCCTCCGGCGGGCATCTCGCCGAGATCGTCGGCGTGATGGTCGCCGCGGTGGTGCTGTTCCTCGCCTTCGGCTCGCTCGCCGCCTCCCTGCTGCCCATCGCCACCGCCCTGGTCGGCGTCGGCACCGCCTACGCCGGGATCGTGCTGCTCGGGCACGCCATGACCGTCGCGGACTTCGCACCGATGCTGGGCATGCTCGTCGGGCTCGGCGTCGGCATCGACTACGCGCTGTTCATCGTCACCCGGCACCGGCGCGGGCTGAAACGCGGGCTGTCCGTCACCGAGGCCGCCACGAACGCCGTCGCGACCACGGGACGGGCTGTCGTGTTCGCGGGTGCCACCGTTTGCATAGCCCTGCTGGGCATGCTGATCCTCCGGCTGGGCTTCCTCAACGGCGTCGCCGTCGCGGCCAGCCTCACCGTGATCCTCACCGTCGCCGCCTCGGTGACCCTGCTGCCCGCCCTGCTGTCCTTCATCGGCATGCGCGCGCTCAGCCGCCGTGAGCGCCGCCGCCTCGCCGAGCACGGGCCGGAACCCGAGGTGCCCACCGGCTTCGCGGCCCGCTGGTCGGCCTTCGTGGAACGCCACCCCAAGGTGCTCGGCGCGGTCGCCCTGGTCGTCATGGGCGTCCTCGCGCTGCCCACCTTCTCCCTGCACCTGGGCACCTCCGACCAGGGCAACGGCCCGAAGACCGCCACCACCCGCCAGGCCTACGACCTGCTCGCCGACGGCTTCGGGCCGGGCGTGAACGGCCCGCTCACCCTCGTCACGAAGGTCGACGGAGCCGACGACAAGCTCGCCCTGGACAACCTCGACGGCACCCTCCGCGCCACCGACGGCGTCGCCTCGGTCACCCCGGTGACCTTCGACGCCGACGGCCACACCGCGTACCTCACCGTCGTCCCGGAGTCCTCCCCGCAGTCGAAGCACACCAGCGACCTCGTCGACCGGCTGCGCGGCGAGGTACTGCCGCGCGCCGAGTCGGGCACCTCGCTCGACGTGCAGGTGGGCGGCATGACGGCCGGCTACGACGACTTCGCCGACGTCATCGTCTCCAAGCTGCCCGTGTTCGTCGGGGCCGTCATCGGCCTGGGCTGTCTGCTGCTCCTGCTCGCCTTCCGCTCCGTCGGCATCCCGCTGAAGGCCGCCGCGATGAACGTCGCCGCCGTGGCCTCGGCCTTCGGAGTGGTGGTCGCGGTCTTCCAGTGGGGCTGGGGCAGCGAACTGCTCGGCCTCGGCAGCGCCGGGCCCATCGAGCCCTTCCTGCCCGTGATCATGGTGTCGGTGCTCTTCGGCCTCTCCATGGACTACCAGGTCTTCCTGGTCAGCCGGATGTACGAGGAATGGCTGGAGACCGGCGACAACCGGCGTGCCGTGCGCGTCGGCCTCGCCGAGACCAGCCGGGTGATCAACTCGGCGGCGGTCATCATGATCTCCGTCTTCCTGGCCTTCGTGCTCAGCGGCGACCGGGTGATCGCCATGTTCGGCATCGCCCTGGCCGCCGCCGTCGCCCTGGACGCCTTCGTCCTGCGCACCCTCCTCGTCCCGGCCCTGATGCACCTGCTCGGCGGTGCCAACTGGTGGCTGCCCCGCTGGCTGGACAAGCGCATGCCGCGCATCAGCATCGAGCCGCCCGAGAGCCGCGCCGCCCATGAGAGGCTGGCCGCCGCGACGGACGCCGAGGTGGCGGACGTCCTGGCGGAGGAGGAGCGGCAGCGGGATGTACGCGATATCCCTGGGTGACGATGCCGAGCTGAGGCCCCTGGAGCCCTGGCACGCCGGGGAGTTCCTGGCGCACCTGGAGCGGGGGCGGGAGTTCATCGGGCAGTACATCCCGTTCGGCACGACCGAGACGGATCTGCTGTCGGCCCGGGCCAAGCTCCAGCGCTACGCCGACATGCGCGCCGCCGACACCGGCTCCCTGCACGGCCTGTGGCTGGAGGGGACGCTGGTGGGCGGGGTGCTGTTCCTGAACTTCGACGCGGCGACCGGCAACTGCGAGGTCGGCTGCTGGCTGGAGCCGGCCGCCACGGGCCGCGGCCTGGTCACGCGCGCCATGCGGGTCCTCATCGACTGGGCCGTCGAGCAGCGTGGCATCCACCGCGTCGAATGGGTCGCCGCCTCCGGCAACCAGCCGAGCCTGAACGTGGCGCGGCGACTGGGCATGACCCGGGACGGTGTGCGGCGCGAGGCCCACCCCTATGGTGGCCTACGGCACGATCTCGAAGTCTGGTCGGTGCTGGCACCCGAGTGGCGCGCGGCACGCGCGCGTGCCGCTCACAACGATCATTAAGAGACTTCTCAGACAGCGACTTTACGGTGCGAGACATGGCAACGAACGCAGTGGACGAGACCGAGGCCGCCCAGGCCACGACCGACGAGAAGGCGGTGGACACCACCAAGTCCGACGAGGTGCCCCAGAGCGAGGTCCCGGCCGCGGCCGAGGACGCGCAGACCAAGGAGGAGAGCCCCTCCGGTGTCGGACAGGGCGCCGCCGCCGTGGTCTCCGCCGCACTGGGCGTCGTCTCCCTCACCGGCAGTTGGATCGGTACCGTCGCCTCCGCGCGCCAGAACCTCGTCGGTCAGCTGGAGACCGCCCAGAATGCGGGCGTGGCCCAGCAGATCCAGGCGGTCTACGGCGACGCCTGGCAGACCACCGCCCTGTGGGGCGGGCTGTTCGCGCTGATCGCGCTGGTCGTCGGGGTCGCGACGCTGGCCCGGCCCGCGTTCGGCACGCCCGGCAGGATCCAGGCGCCCTGGATCAAGTCCGTCGCCTGGGCGGGAGTCGCGCTCGGCGTCATCGGCCTGTTCCTGGCCGTCCTCAAGTACACCGGCGTCCTGCTCGGACTGCCGTCCGCGAGCTGAGAGCACGCGCTTCCTGAGGGGTCTCAGGCGGTTCTCGTAAGCACCTTACGGAGCCCCTGAGGCCCCTCAGCCGTGTCTAAGGCCCCTCCCGTCGCCGAAGATGCGGAACTCTCCCGATGTGGCGGCCCCGCCTGGGAGACGAGAGTGAGGTCATCGCGGAGAAACACTCCGTGACCGGCCTCTCCTCGAAGGACACGCCATGCACGAGTACGAGCTCCAGCAGCTGCGCACCTCCGACCTCATCCGCCGGGCCGACCACGAGCGCCTGGTCCGCGAGGCGGCCCGGGCCCGCCGCGCCGCCCGCCACCAGGCGAACACGGACGCCGCCGAGCACGAAAGCCATAGCCGCCGCTTCCGGCGGCCACGGTCCGCCCGGACCGCGTGAACACCGCGGCGGGACCGGCCCCGGCCGTGACCGTCCGGCAGGCAGCGGCCGTCGTTCCTGCGGGAACGGCGGCCGCTGCTGTGGCCGTTGGGCGGAAAACCGGTGCCGCACCGTCGGACCCGCATGCGATGCTCGGGGCCGTGGAGACCCGGTCCGTCAGCCCCGTGTTCGTCGGCCGTGCCGAGGAACTGGGCACGCTGCACGACGCGCTCGTCCGCGCCCGCGAGGGTGAGCCGCAGGCGCTGCTCATCGGCGGGGAGGCCGGAGTCGGCAAGACCCGTCTGGCCGAGGAGTTCGCCGCGGCCGCCCGCAGCCGCGGGGCGGTGGTCGCACTCGGCGGCTGCGTGGAGATCGGCGCCGACGGGCTGCCCTTCGCCCCCTTCTCCACCGCGTTGCGCGCCCTGCGCCGCGAACTCCCCGGCGAACTGGCCGCCGCGGCCGCCGGCCAGGAGGAGGAACTGGCCCGGCTGCTGCCCGAGCTGGGCGAGTCGAGGGCCGGGCGGCACGACGAGGACGCCATGGCCCGCCTCTTCGAGCTCACCGCACGCCTGCTGGAGCGCGTCACCGCCGAGCACACCGTCGTCCTCGCCCTGGAGGACCTGCACTGGGCCGACGCCTCCACCCGCTATCTGCTCTCCTACCTCCTGCGCACCCTGCGCACCGGCCGCCTCGTCGTCCTCGCCACCTACCGCTCCGACGACATCCACCGCCGCCACCCGCTCAGGCCCCTGCTCGCCGAACTCGACCGGCTCCGCACGATCCGCCGCATCGAACTCGCCCGCTTCAACCGCGACGAGGTGGGCCGCCAGATCGCCGGGATCCTCGCCCAGGAACCCGAGCCGGACCAGGTGGACGTGATCTTCGAACGCTCCGACGGCAACGCCTTCTTCGTCGAGGAACTCGCCGTCGCCGCCCACGAGGGCTGCCGCACCGGCCTGACCGACTCCCTGCGCGACCTGCTGCTCGTCCGTGTCGAAGGGCTGCCGGAGGCGGCCCAGCAGGTCGCCCGGATCGTCGCCGAGGGCGGCTCCACCGTCGAGCACCGGCTGCTGTCCGCCGTCGCCCGGCTCGCCGAGGACGATCTCATCGAGGCACTGCGGGCCGCCGTGAACGCCGGCATCCTCGCCCCCGCACCCGGCGACGAGGGCTACCGCTTCCGCCACTCCCTGGTCCGCGAGGCCGTCAGCGACGACCTGCTCCCCGGCGAACGCTCCCGCCTCAACCGCCGCTACGCCGAGGCCCTGGAAACCGACCCGGCCCTCGTCCCCGCCGACCAGCGGGCGGCGCGCCTGGCCAGCTACTGGTACCACGCCCACGACGCCGCCAAGGCCCTGCCCGCCGTGCTCGAAGCCTCCGTCGAGGCCCGCCGCCGCACGCCTACTCCGAGCAACTCCGCCTCCTGGAACGGGCGATGGAACTGTGGGACGCCGCCCCCGACGCCGTACGCAGGACCCTGCGCCCCGTCGACCACGCCGAGGTCTACCCGCCCTGCGGCTGCGACCCGGCCACCACCGCGCTGCGCTACCTGGACCTGCTGGCCGAGGCGGCCGTCGCCGGACGGCTCTGCGGGGAGCGCGAACGCGCCCTGAAGATCACCAAGCGGGCGCTGGGCCTGCTGGAGGACGAGCACGACCCCCTGCGTGCGGCCTGGTTCTGGATTCAGCGCTCCCGGCTGGTGCAGCGGCTCGCCCGGGGCGGCGGATGGAAGGAGATCGCCACTGCGCAGGACCTGGTCCGCGGCCTGCCGCCGTCCGAGGTGCACGCCGAGGTGCTGGCCACCGTCGCGCACTGGTCCACGCTCCGCCGGCCCGGCCCGGAGGCCCTGACCGCCGCCGAGCGGGCCGTCGAGTACGCGCGCATGGTGGGCGCCGACGAGATCGAGTCCAACGCCCGGCTCACCCTCGGCGGGCTCATGGTCGAGGCCGGGCAGATCGAAGCAGGGCTGGCCCACATGTACGAGGTCAGGGACGACGTCGTGGCCCGAGGTCTCGCGGTCGTCGTGGGCCGCAGCCATGTCAACCTGCCCTCCGTTCTGGAAGGCATCGGGCGCTCCGAGGAATCCGTGGGCATCCTGCGCGAGGGCCTGCGGCTCACCGGCAGGATGGGGCTGACCGAGTCCGAGGGCTGGGCCCGGGGCAACCTCGCCGAGTCGCTCATCTCCCTGGGCCGCTGGGACGAGGCGGCGGAGGCGGCCGTCAGCGCCCAGCGGATGGGCCGGACGGCCGCTCCGTACGGATCCGGCGCCCACAGCCTGGCCTTCCTCGCGCTCGCCCGCGGTGAGGTGGCCGAGGCCGCCCGCCACCTCGCCGAGGCCCGCGCCTCCTACGGCCCGCACGACCCCATGCCGCAGCAGGACCTGCCGGTCTCCCGTCTCACCATCGCCGTCGCCGCCGCCGAGGGACGCCTGGCCGACGCCCGTGCCGAACTGGCCCGCACCCTGGAGTCCGGATTCCCGCTCGGCACGCAGCGCTACGCCTGGCCGCTGCTGCTCCAGGCGGCCACCGCGGAGGCCGACGCCCGGGCGCTGCCCGCCGCCCGCGAGGGCCGCGAGCAGGTCCTGGACGGCATCCTCGCCGCCGTGAAGCGCCTCACCACCCACGTCCCCGTCTGGTACGCCCACGAACAGTGGGTCCGTGCCGAACTCCACCGCGCCGAGGACCGGAGCACCCCGGACACCTGGTCGGAGGTGGTCACCGCCTTCGAGCCCCTGGGCCGGCCCTACGACCTCGCCCGCGTCCGGTACCGCCTGGCCGAGTCCCTGCTGGCGTGCGGCGGCGAGGACGAGCGCGAGCGCGCCGCGGAACTGCTCCGCCCCGCCCACGCCGCCGCCCGCCACCTCGGCGCACGGCCGCTCGCCGACGCCGCCACCGCCCTCGGCCGACGGGCCCGCCTCCCGCTCACGCCCGCCGTGGCGCCCGGCCCTGCGCCCGCCGACCCGGCCGAGTCCCTCGGCCTCACCAGCCGGGAACGGGACGTGCTGCGCCTGGTCGCCGCCGGCCACACCAACCGCCGCATCGCACAGGAGCTGTTCATCTCACCGAAGACCGCGAGCGTCCACGTCTCCAACATCCTCGGCAAACTCGGCGTCTCCGGGCGGGGCGAGGCGGCGGCGGTGGCGCACCGGCTGGGACTGTTCCCGGCCGAGATGCTCATGCCCGGTCCGGCGGGCTGAGGACCCCTGAGGCCTACGCTGGAGAGGACGTCGCGGCTCCGCGGCCCAGGGAGGCTCCGTGTTCAACATGTTCGAGGAACTGTTCTCGCCCGGGCGCAAGCACACCCGCGACGAGCAGAACCGCCTGGAACTGACCCGTGAGGACGTCGGCGACGCCGACCCCGGACGCGGGCCGATAGACCTCACGTCCGGGAAGGTCGTCGTGCGCCCGCCGCATGAGCATGAGGACGGCGAGGGGGAGTAGCCCTCCGGAATCCCAGGGGCTACTTCACCCGCACTTCGAGGATCCGGTCGTCCCCGTCCTTCGCGCTGCCCCGGCCGTCCGTGTTGCTGGTGACCAGCCACAGCCGGTCGCCGCCCGCCGGAACCACCGTGCGCAGCCGGCCGTACTCGCCCTCCAGGAAGGCCTGCGGCTCGGCCGAGGCCTCGGTGCCGTTCAGCGGGATGCGCCACAGCCGCTTGCCGCGCAGGCCCGCCATCCAGACCGACCCCTCGGCGTAGGCGATGCCGCTGGGGGAGGCCTCGGCCGTGGTCCACTGGTCGACGGGGTTGTGGAACTCCCCGTCGTCGGACCGGCCCTCGGCCTCCGGCCAGCCGTAGTTGTCGCCCGGCTTGATCGCGTTGAGCTCGTCCCAGGTGTCCTGGCCGAACTCCGAGGCGAACAGCCGCTGCTTGCCGTCCCAGGCGAGGCCCTGCACATTGCGGTGGCCGTAGGAGTACACCGGCGAGTCCGGGAACGGGTTGCCCGGCGCCGGCTCGCCCTCCGGGGTCAGGCGGAGGATCTTGCCGCCCACGGAGTCCTTGTCCTGGGACAGGCCGGTGTCGCCGCTCTCGCCCGTGCCCACGTACAGCATCTTGTCCGGGCCGAACTCGATGCGGCCGCCGTTGTGGATGAACCCCTTGGGGATGCCCCTGAAGACCGTGTCGGGCGCCCCGAGCTGCTCGCCGGGGGGCTTCTGCCCGTCGTAGATCATGCGGACGATGCGGTTGTCGGAGGCCGAGGTGAAGTACGCGTAGACCATGCGGTCCGAGGCGTAGTCGGGGGACAGGGCGATCCCGAGGAGGCCGCCCTCGCCCGCCGCGGAGACCCCCGGCACCTCGCCCAGTTCGGTCTTCTTGCCGGTCTTCTCGTCGACCCGGACGATCGTCCCCTCGTCCCGGGAGGACACCAGCAGGCCGCCGCCCGGCAGGGGAGCCAGCCCCCAGGGGGACTCCAGGCCCTCGGCGACGGTACGCACGACCTTCACCGAGCCCTTGGCGGGAGGTGTCTCCTCGGCGGCCTGGCGCGGCGGCGCGGACGACCCCGGTGCGCTACGGCTCGGGGAGGCGCCCTCACCGGTGCCCGACGACCCTCCGCCGTCGGACGAACAACCGGCCGTCAGCAGGAGCGCGGCGGCGGCCAACACGGTCGGCACGGCTCGACGTTGCACGATCATGGTCCCTTCGACGGGGCGGGTCCTCTCCCTGTCATACACCGCTCGCGGCTCCCAGGTTCCCGATCACGGAACGCCGAACCGGGAACACGGGGTTTGCCCGAAACGCACCCGGGGCGGAACGGGCCTCAGTCCCACGACCCCCGGGCGGGGGGCAGCTCCGCTATCTCCTTCAGATCGTCGAGGGTCAGGCGCAGTGCCGCCGCGGCCGTGTTCTCCGTGACCCAGCGTTCCTGCTTCGCACCCGGGACCGGAACCACGTGCGGGCCCTGGGCCAGTACCCACGCGAGGGCGACCTGGGCGGGCGTGACGTCCGTGCCGTGCCGGCGGGCCACGCGGCGCAGCCCCGCGACGACCGGCTGGTTCGCGGCCATCATCTCGGCCGTGAAGCGGGGGTGCCGGGCGCGCGGGTCGTCCGCCTCGAAGCCCGCGCCGGGCCGCAGCCTGCCGGTCAGGAAGCCGTTGCCCAGCGGCATCGCGGCGAGGAAACCGACCCCCCGCGTCCGGCACCAGGGCAGCAGGGTCTCCAGCGCCTCCGGCGACCACACCGACAACTCCGCCTGCACCGCGCTCACCGGGAAGACCTGCTGCACCCGCTCCAGCTGCCGGATCGTCCCGTCGTGCAGCCGGGCCCCGGTCCGGCGGCCGGCCCGCGCCCCCACCGCGCACAGGCCCAACGCCCTCACCTTCCCGGCCTGGACGAGCTCCGCCATCGCGCCCCAGGTCTCCTCGACCGGCACCTCGGGATCGGCCCGGTGCAGCTGGTAGAGGTCGATGACGTCCGTCTGGAGCCGCCGCAGCGACGCGTCGCAGGCCCGCCTCACGTACCCGGGGCGGCCGTTGGCGACGATGTGCTGGTCGCCCACGAGCAGCCCGACCTTCGTCGACACGAACGCGTCGGACCGCCGCTCCTTCAACGCCCGCCCCACCAGCAGCTCGTTGGTGAAGGGGCCGTACATGTCGGCCGTGTCCAGCAGGGACGCGCCCAGGTCGAGCGCCCGGTGCACCGCCCTGAGCGACTCGTCGCCGCGCCGCCTCGACGCGCTGTAGGCCCAGCTCATCGGCATGCACCCGAGTCCGACGGCCCCCACCGCGAGCGCCGCCGCGCCGATCGTCCTGCGCTCCACCTGGTCGTGACCCTCCCTGTTCGAGCCACCCCAACCTAACCTCTGCCGTCGCACGCTCCTGACATAGCCTCCAGAGCATGACTGCTGACGTGTGGCTGCCCATCCCGCCGGACGAGATCGACGGACTCCCCGAGGGCCCGGACTACCGCTTCTGGAACGGCGGGGAGGACTTCCCCGCGGACCCGGCCGACTGCGCCTTCTACGTCGTCCCCTACATGAAGCCCAGCCCACTGTGCGTGCGCCCCATGGGGCGGATGAGCAACGTCCAGGTCGTGCAGACCCTCTCCGCCGGGATCGACCACGTGGAGCCGGGGCTCGGACGCCTGGCCGCGGGCGTGCGGCTGTGCAATGCGCGCGGGGTGCACGAGGCCAGCACCGGCGAGCTCACCCTCGCGCTGATCCTGGCCTCGCTGCGCGGGATCCCCGACTTCGTGCGCGCACAGGACCGCGGGGAGTGGCTCGGCGGGTTCCGGCCCGCCCTCGCCGACAAGAACGTCCTCATCGTGGGATACGGCTCGATCGGCGAGGCCATCGAGGACCGGCTCGTTCCGTTCGAGGTGGCGCGGGTGGCGCGCGTCGCGCGCTCCGAGCGCACCACGGCGCGCGGTCCGGTGCATCCGCTCACCGAACTCCCCGCGCTGCTGCCGGAGGCGGACGTCGTCATCCTGTCCACGCCGCTCAGCGAAACCACCCGTGGCCTGGCCGGAGCCGACTTCCTGTCCCGGATGAAGGACGGCGCACTCCTCGTCAACGTCGCCCGCGGCCCCGTCGTCGACACCAAGGCCCTGCTCGCCGAGCTGGAGACCGGCCGCATCACCGCAGCCCTCGACGTCACCGACCCGGAGCCGCTGGCGCGCGAACACCCCCTGTGGCGTGCGCCGGGGGTACTCATCAGCCCGCACGTCGGCGGACCCACCTCCGCGTTCCTCCCGCGCGCCAAGCGGCTCCTGGTGGACCAGTTGAACCGTTATGTGAACCGGGAGCCGCTCCGCAACGTGATCCTTACGACGGGTGCATCAACCGGCTGAGAGACCTTCGAGCACCGTCCGCAATCCTCCGGGTGCGGTGGGTACTCATATATCTGTTGATCGTCACGGAGCGTAGAGAACCTATGTCCCTGAGTGACGAGACTGGTGTATCGTCCCGACAGGGGCAGCGCCGGGGACCGTTCCGGCGCCGGGGATGGACACTTCGGACTGTGAGGGGGGCGACAGGCGATGCACGGCCTTGGGACGAGCGATCCGACGGGGCGGGGCTGCCGGCGGCGACCCTGGCGGACGGCCGCGGGCAGCCGCGGACGGCACGCCGATCACGTCGGCCACCACACCCGCCACAGCAAACGCCACAGCGGGCACCACAGCGAACACAGCCATCACCACCGCAGGCCCGGCAGCCACAGGAGGCATGACCAGCCGGCCCACCGGGACCCGCGGGGCCCGGGAGCGCAGCGGACCGGGAGGGCCCGGTGAGCGCGCCCCCCACCCCCACGCTGGACGGAGCGCTGCGGGCACAGCCTTCGTCCCCGGGCGCGCTGCTGCCCCGCACGCCGGCCACCGGCCACCGGCCGGGCCTGGCCCTCCAGCTCGTCCTCGCCCTGGTCTGCGCGGGATACGCCGCAGGTTCCGCGTTCGGCTGGGGCTCGACCGACCTGGCCCTGATCATGGGCGACTTCGGGCTCAGCGCCGCGGCCGGCACCGCCGCCGTCTCGTGCGTTCTCTACGCCCGCAGCCGCCGCACCGGCTTCCGGCCCGCCTGGCTGCTGTTCGGTCTCTCCTCGGCCATGGCCGCCCTGGGCAATCTGGTCTGGGGGTGGTACGAGGTGGTCCTGGGACTGCCCGTGCCCAGTCCCAGCTACGCCGACCTGTTCTTCCTCTGCTTCGCGCCGCCCGCGATCGTCGGACTGCTCGTGCTCGCCAAACGGCCGGTCACCAAGGCCGGCTGGGTCTGCCTCGGGCTGGACGCCTGGCTGATCGGCGGCTCGCTGCTGACGCTGGCCTGGAGCCTCGCCCTCGCCCAGGCCGCCAAGTCCGAAGGGCCGGGCGTGGCGCACACCGCGCTGTCGCTGGCGTACCCGCTGCTCGACATCGCGCTGGTCAGCATGGTGCTCGCCCTGCACTTCCGGCGGTCCGCGGTGAACCGCTCCGCGGTCAACACCGCCATCGGCGCCCTCGCGCTGACCGTGATGTGCGATGCCCTGTTCACCTCGCCGCTCATGCAGCACGACTACCGCTCCGGCCAGCTGCTCGACGCCGGCTGGTTCGCGGGCTCGCTGCTGCTGGCATACGCCCCGTGGGCCGCGCCCCGCGCGGAGGCCGACCGGCACGGCCCCGACCGGCACGGTGCCACGGGGCACACCCGCGTGGTGCACGAGCACGTACCGGGACAGCGCAGCGGCCCCCACCACCCCGTGCTCCTGCCGGGCGCCGATCACAGCCGGTACCCGGCCGCCCGGCCCATCTCCGGCTCCCTGGCCGCACTCACGCCGTACCTCGCGGCCGCGGTGTGCACCCTGGGGATCCTCTACAACGTCCTCAACGGCCGCAGCGTCGACCGCGTGGTCCTGCTGACCGGGGGCACGGTCGTGCTCGCGCTCGTCGTGCGCCAGGGCATCATGCTGCTCGACAACATCACCCTCACCCAGGAACTGGCGCAGAAGGAGAACCACTTCCGCTCCCTGGTGCAGGGCTCCAGCGACGTCATCATGATCGCCGCTCCCAGCGGTGTCCTGAGGTACGTCTCCCCGGCCGCCGCCGGTGTGTACGGCCGCCCGGCGGAGGAGCTGGTGGGCACGGAACTGGCTCATCTCATCCACCCCGAGGACCTGGGCTGCGTCGTGCACGAGGTGCGCAGATTCCTCGCCGCCGACCCGGTCGAGGAACCCACCACGCGCATCGAGTGCCGCTTCCGCTCGGGCGGTGGGGGCACCTCCCGCTCGAGCGAAGGCGAGAGTGGGGGAGGCTGGCTGAACGTCGAGTCGACGGTCAACCGCCA
Source organism: Streptomyces qaidamensis (assembly GCF_001611795.1). Lineage (NCBI taxonomy): Bacteria > Bacillati > Actinomycetota > Actinomycetes > Kitasatosporales > Streptomycetaceae > Streptomyces > Streptomyces qaidamensis. Next base: position 6,317,349 of record NZ_CP015098.1, read on the forward strand.
TCACGGCGGTCTCATCTTCAACAGCCGTGACGTGACCGAAAGGGTGCGGCTCCAGGCCCAGTTGCAGCACAACGCCGAGCACGACCCGCTCACCGACCTGCCCAACCGCGCCCTGTTCACCAAGCGCGTCCAGCACGCCCTCTCGGGCCGTCGCGCCTCCGACCGGGGCGTGGCCCTGCGGAACACGGCGGTGCTGTTCATCGATCTCGACGGCTTCAAGGCCGTCAACGACACGATCGGGCACCAGGCCGGGGACGAGCTGCTCGTCCAGGCCGCCCGCAGGCTCCAGGACTCCGTCCGGCACGGCGACACCGCGTCCCGGCTCGGCGGAGACGAGTTCGCGGCCCTGATCGCCGGGGACAACACCCGCGACCGGGACGCCCGGGAGCGGCACATCCTGGAGCTCGCCGACCGCCTCAGGACGACGCTGTCCCAGCCCTACCTCATCGACGGCAACGATGTCCGGGTCAACGCCTCCATCGGCGTGGCCTTCGCCGAGGCCGGCCTCGGGGCGGGCGAGCTGCTGCGCAACGCCGACCTGGCCATGTACCGGGCCAAGGCCGGCGGCAAGGGCCGGGTCGAGCTGTACAAGCCGCAGATGCAGCAGGACGTCGCCCGCAAGGCCGAGCTCGCCACCCGCCTGCGGGCCGCCCTGCACGACGGGGAGTTCGCCCTGCTGCACCAGCCGGTGGTGTCCCTGGAGGACGGCCGGATCACGTCGGTGTCCGCGCAGGCGCGCTGGCGCTCCTCGCAAGGGGTGCTCTTCACCCCGGCGGAGTTCCTGCGCGTGGCCGAGGACAGCGACAAGACCGCCGAGCTGGACCGGTGGCTGATCGAGGAGGCCGCCGAGCAGGCCGCCGAGCGGCACGCGACCGGGCTGTCCGTGCCGGTCGTGGTGCGGATGAGCGCCCGGCGGCTGCTGGACCGGTCGATGCCGCCCGGCTCGATCGAGGCGCTGCTCACGCGGCACGGGCTGCCGTCCGGGTCGCTGATCATCGAGCTGTCGGACGCCGACCCAAGGGTCTCGCTGGACGAGCTGGAGCGGCGTCTGGGCGCCCTGCGGCGGGTCGGTGTACGGATCGCCCTCGACGGGTTCGGCAGCGGCTACGCGGCGATCACGGCCCTGCGGCGGCTCCCCGTCGACGTCCTGAAGCTGGACCGCGGTCTGGTCGAGGGTGTCGTCGAGTCGGCCCGCCTGCACAAGATCACCAGCGGGCTGCTGCGGATCGCGGGCGACCTCGGGCTGAAGTCCGTGGCCGAAGGGGTGGATCTGCCCGAACAGGTGATCGCCCTGCGCGCGATGGGCTGCACGCACGGACAGGGCATGGCCTTCTCCGGGCCGCTCGACGAGTACCGGCTGCGCCGGGCGCTCGCCGCCGGCCGCTATCCGGTGCCGAACGGACCGGTCGAACCGGCGTTCGCGGGCGGCGCCCCGCGGGTGTACAGCTCGGGTGTGTCCGCCGTCATCGGAGGCGGCACGGCCCTCCGCTCACATAATGAGACTCCCGTCCCACCCACTTGACAGTGAGTGCGTGCCGGGGGGAGGGTCAGTGCCATGCGCACCCGAATTCTCGTACTTGGAAAGCGCGTCGGCTGACGCTGAGCCTCGACCGCTCAGCGACCCCACCCGGCGCGCTCCCCTCGCTTGCCTTATGGCACGAGGGGTTTTTTGTTGCACAGGCACCCTCCGTGCAACAGCCGAAGACCGTACAAACCTCGCAAAAACCCTCAGCATCTGAGAAGAGAATGCCGATGACCGAGCAGGCCACCGGGGCCCACCACCCGCAGCCCCGGCCCCGATCCGGAGGACACCACTCCGCCCCCGAGCAGGTGACGGGCGCGCAGTCCCTCATCCGCTCTCTCGAGGAGGTCGGCGCCGACACGGTATTCGGCATTCCCGGTGGTTGCATCCTGCCGGCGTACGACCCGCTGATGGACTCCACCCGCGTGCGTCACGTCCTGGTGCGCCACGAGCAGGGCGCCGGTCACGCGGCCGAGGGGTACGCGCTGGCCACCGGCAAGGTCGGCGTCTGCATGGCGACCTCGGGCCCCGGCGCGACCAACCTGGTCACGCCGATCGCGGACGCGCACATGGACTCGGTGCCGATGGTCGCGATCACCGGACAGGTGGCCTCCAAGGCCATCGGCACGGACGCCTTCCAGGAGGCGGACATCGTCGGCATCACCATGCCGATCACCAAGCACAACTTCCTCGTCACCAAGGCCGATGACATCCCGCGGGTGATCGCGCAGGCGTTCCACATCGCCTCCACCGGCCGTCCCGGTCCGGTCCTGGTCGACATCGCCAAGGACGCCCTCCAGGCGAAGACGACCTTCTCCTGGCCACCGGCCATGGACCTGCCCGGCTACCGCCCGGTGACCAAGCCGCACGCCAAGCAGATCCGCGAGGCCGCCAAGCTGATCACCCAGGCCCGCCGGCCCGTGCTGTACGTCGGCGGCGGCGTGCTCAAGGCCGGGGCCACCGCCGAGCTGAAGGTCCTCGCCGAGCTCACCGGCGCGCCCGTCACCACCACCCTGATGGCGCTCGGCGCGTTCCCCGACAACCACCCGCAGCACCTGGGCATGCCCGGCATGCACGGTTCGGTGGCCGCCGTCACCGCCCTGCAGAAGGCCGACCTGATCGTCGCCCTCGGCGCCCGCTTCGACGACCGCGTCACCGGCAAGCTGGACAGCTTCGCGCCCTTCGCCAAGATCGTCCACGCGGACATCGACCCGGCCGAGATCGGCAAGAACCGCGCCGCCGACGTGCCGATCGTCGGTGACGCCCGCGAGGTCATCGCCGACCTGGTCCAGGCGGTGCAGAAGGAGCACAGTGAGGGCCACCGGGGCGACTACAGCGCCTGGTGGAAGGACCTGAGCCGCTGGCGTGAGACCTACCCGCTCGGCTACGACCAGCCCGGCGACGGCTCGCTCTCCCCGCAGCAGGTCATCGAGCGCATCGGGCAGCTCGCCCCCGAGGGCACGATCTTCACGGCGGGCGTCGGCCAGCACCAGATGTGGGCCGCGCACTACATCGAGTACGACAAGCCGGGCACCTGGCTGAACTCCGGCGGCGCCGGGACGATGGGCTACGCCGTCCCGGCCGCCATGGGCGCCAAGGCCGGAGCCCCCGAGCGGGCCGTCTGGGCGATCGACGGCGACGGCTGCTTCCAGATGACCAACCAGGAGCTCGCCACCTGCGCCCTGAACAACATCCCGATCAAGGTCGCCGTCATCAACAACGGCGCCCTCGGGATGGTCCGCCAGTGGCAGACCCTCTTCTACAACCAGCGGTACAGCAACACCGTCCTGCACTCCGGCCCGGACGACGTCAACCCCGAGGCCCGCGGCACCCGCGTCCCCGACTTCGTGAAGCTGTCGGAGGCCATGGGCTGCTACGCGATCCGCTGCGAGTCCCCGGACGACCTCGACAAGGTCATCGAAGAGGCGAACTCCATCAACGACCGCCCGGTCGTGGTCGACTTCATCGTCCACGAGGACGCGATGGTCTGGCCGATGGTCGCCGCCGGCACCTCCAACGACGAGATCATGGCCGCCCGGGACGTCCGCCCCGACTTCGGCGACAACGAAGACGACTGAGAGCCACCCAGGACTTTCAAGCAGAGGAAGCAGATCATGTCCAAGCACACGCTCTCCGTCCTGGTGGAGAACACCCCCGGCATCCTCGCCCGGATCGCCGCCCTGTTCTCCCGCCGCGGCTTCAACATCGACTCGCTCGCCGTCGGTGTCACCGAGCACCCCGACATCTCCCGCATCACCATCGTCGTCGGCGTGGAGGACCTGCCGCTGGAGCAGGTCACCAAGCAGCTCAACAAGCTCGTCAACGTGCTGAAGATCGTCGAGCTGGAGCCGGCGCAGGCGGTGCAGCGCGAACTCGTCCTGGTGAAGGTGCGCGCCGACAACGAGACGCGCTCCCAGATCGTCGAGATCGTCCAGCTGTTCCGCGCCAAGACCGTCGACGTCTCCCCGGAGGCCGTCACCATCGAGGCCACCGGATCCGGCGAGAAGCTGACCGCGATGCTCAAGATGCTGGAGCCGTACGGCATCAAGGAGCTCGTCCAGTCCGGCACGATCGCGATCGGACGCGGCGCCCGCTCCATCACGGACCGGTCGCTGCGCGCCCTGGACCGGTCGGCCTGAGACCCGAAGCGGGCGGTCGACGCGCCGTCGGCCGCCCGTATTCCGAGACCATCGGACGTCCCTTCCGCCCCCCGTCATACGGTGGGACGCAACACCTGCACTCCCGAGGAGAGAACCCAAAGTGGCCGAGCTGTTCTACGACGCCGACGCCGACCTGTCCATCATCCAGGACCGCAAGGTCGCGGTCATCGGGTACGGCAGCCAGGGCCACGCCCACGCGCTGTCGCTCCGTGACTCGGGTGTCGACGTGCGCGTCGGTCTGCACGAGGGCTCCAAGTCCAAGGCCAAGGCCGAGGAGCAGGGCCTGCGCGTGGTGAGCCCGTCGGAGGCCGCCGCCGAGGCCGACGTCATCATGATCCTCGTCCCGGACCCCATCCAGGCCCAGGTCTACGAGGAGCACATCGCCCCGAACCTGAACGACGGCGACGCCCTGTTCTTCGGCCACGGCCTGAACATCCGCTACGGCTTCATCAAGCCCCCGGCCGGCGTCGACGTCTGCATGGTCGCGCCGAAGGGCCCGGGCCACCTGGTCCGCCGCCAGTACGAGGAGGGCCGCGGCGTTCCCTGCATCGCCGCCGTCGAGCAGGACGCCACGGGCAACGCCTTCGCGCTGGCCCTGTCGTACGCCAAGGGCATCGGCGGCACCCGCGCCGGCGTCATCAAGACGACCTTCACCGAGGAGACCGAGACCGACCTGTTCGGTGAGCAGGTCGTCCTCTGCGGTGGTACCGCGGCCCTCGTCAAGGCGGGCTTCGAGACGCTGACCGAGGCGGGCTACCAGCCGGAGATCGCCTACTTCGAGTGCCTGCACGAGCTGAAGCTGATCGTCGACCTCATGTACGAGGGCGGCCTGGAGAAGATGCGCTGGTCGATCTCCGAGACCGCCGAGTGGGGCGACTACGTCACCGGCCCGCGCATCATCACGGACGCCACCAAGGCCGAGATGAAGAAGGTCCTCGCCGAGATCCAGGACGGCACCTTCGCCCAGACCTGGATGGACGAGTACCACGGCGGTCTGAAGAAGTACAACGAGTACAAGACGCAGGACTCCGAGCACCTGCTGGAGACCACCGGCAAGGAGCTGCGCAAGCTCATGAGCTGGGTCGACGAGGAGGCGTAAGCCTCACGGCCGAGGGGCCGGAGCATCCCCGCTCCGGCCCCTTCGGCGAACCCGGGGTAACGTCGGTGGTACGGCGTTGTCCATCCCGTCCGGCCACGGACGGGTGATCCTTCCGCAGCGGCACAAGACGACGCCCCGTGCGCCACTAGACTGCTGCACACATACGCGTCAGGCCCACAGCGTCGTGCGTCTTCCACGCGCCCACCACCCTCCACCGCCTGCGGCCGTCGGGACGGCCGTCCGCAGCACTGGACTTGTGAGGACTCACGTGAGCTCGAAACCCGTCGTACTCATCGCTGAAGAGCTGTCGCCCGCCACCGTCGACGCGCTGGGCCCGGACTTCGAGATCCGGCACTGCAACGGCGCGGACCGAGCCGAGCTGCTCCCGGCCATCGCCGATGTGGACGCGATCCTGGTCCGTTCGGCCACCAAGGTCGACGCCGAGGCGATCGCCGCAGCGAACAAGCTGAAGGTCGTCGCACGAGCCGGCGTCGGCCTGGACAACGTGGACGTCTCCGCCGCCACCAAGGCCGGCGTGATGGTCGTCAACGCCCCCACCTCGAACATCGTGACCGCCGCCGAGCTGGCCTGCGGTCTGCTCGTCGCCACGGCCCGCAACATCCCGCAGGCCAACGCCGCGCTGAAGAACGGCGAGTGGAAGCGCAGCAAGTACACCGGCGTCGAGCTGGCCGAGAAGACCCTCGGCGTCGTCGGCCTCGGCCGCATCGGCGCGCTCGTCGCGCAGCGCATGTCGGCCTTCGGTATGAAGGTCGTCGCCTACGACCCTTACGTGCAGCCCGCGCGCGCCGCCCAGATGGGCGTCAAGGTGCTGTCGCTGGACGAGCTGCTGGAGGTATCCGACTTCATCACCGTCCACCTCCCCAAGACCCCCGAGACCCTCGGCCTGATCGGTGACGAGGCGCTGCGCAAGGTCAAGCCGAGCGTGCGCATCGTCAACGCCGCGCGAGGCGGGATCGTCGACGAGGAGGCGCTGTACTCCGCCCTCAAGGAGGGCCGGGTCGCCGGTGCCGGTCTCGACGTGTACGCGAAGGAGCCCTGCACGGACTCCCCGCTCTTCGAGTTCGACCAGGTCGTCGCCACCCCGCACCTCGGTGCCTCCACCGACGAGGCGCAGGAGAAGGCCGGTATCGCCGTCGCCCGCTCGGTGCGGCTCGCCCTCGCCGGTGAGCTCGTGCCGGACGCGGTGAACGTCCAGGGCGGCGTCATCGCCGAGGACGTCAAGCCGGGTCTGCCGCTCGCCGAGCGTCTGGGCCGGATCTTCACCGCGCTCGCCGGTGAGGTCGCGGTCCGCCTCGACGTCGAGGTGTACGGCGAGATCACCCAGCACGACGTGAAGGTGCTGGAACTGTCCGCCCTCAAGGGTGTCTTCGAGGACGTCGTCGACGAGACGGTGTCGTACGTCAACGCCCCGCTGTTCGCGCAGGAGCGTGGCGTCGAGGTGCGCCTCACCACCAGCTCCGAGGCGACCGAGCACCGCAATGTCGTCACGGTGCGCGGCACCCTCGCCGACGGCGAGGAGGTGTCGGTGTCCGGCACGCTGGCCGGCCCCAAGCACCTGCAGAAGCTCGTCGCCGTCGGGGAGTTCGACGTCGACCTCGCGCTCGCCGACCACATGATCGTGCTGAAGTACGAGGACCGCCCCGGTGTCGTCGGCACGGTGGGCCGCATCCTCGGCGAGGCGGGCCTCAACATCGCCGGCATGCAGGTGTCGCGGGCGGCGGCCGGCGGCGAGGCGCTGGCGGTGCTGACCGTGGACGACACGGTGACCGCCACCGTGCTGGCCGAGGTGGCCGCGGAGATCGGGGCGACCTCGGCCCGGTCGGTGAACCTCGCCTGACCTTCCCGGGGGCTCCGCCCCCGGACCTCAGACGCCGGACGAGCTGAGCTGATCGGTTCGTCCGGCGTTTTCCGCTGCACGGACCCGCCGCAGGGTCACCGCCGCCGCTGCTGCCGCCACAGTCATCAGCACCGTCCCGGTGACCGCGGCCGCGTGCATGCCGCTCGTGAAGGCCTCGCGTGCCGCCGTCGCCAGGGCGTCCCCCGCGCGCCCCGGCATCCGGTCGGCCACCGCCAGGGCGCCGCCCAGGGTCTCCTGGGCCGCGGCGGGTGCCGAGGCAGGGATCTCATGGCGGTAGACGGCTGTGCCGATGGAGCCGAGGAACGCCATGCTGAGCGCGCCGCCGAACTCGGTGCCGGTCTCCACCAGGGACGAGGCGGCGCCCGCCTTCTCCACCGGAGCGGCGCTCATGGCCAGGTCGACCACCAGGGACATGACGGTGACGACGCCGCAGGCCAGGACGGCGCAGGCGGCCAGCAGCAGCCAGAGGGAGTCCGTCCCCGTAAGGGCCAGCAGCACATAGCCGCACGCGGTGACCGCGAAGCCGCCGCCGACGACGTGCGCCCTGGGCACGCCCCGCTGTACCAGCTGGGCGCTGACCGGGGCCGCCAGGCCTATGGGCACCGACGGCAGCAGGCTCCACAACGCCGCCTCCAGTGGACTCTTGTCCAGGACCGACTGGATGTACTGGGTCGTGAAGTACGCCGAGCCCATCATGCCGAAGGCCGCCATCAGGTTGAGGGCCATGGCCGGGCTGAAGCCGGGGCGCCGGAACAGCTCCGGTGAGATGAGCGGGGACACCGCCGTGCGCTGACGGTGCACGAACAGCGCGGCGAAGAGCAGTCCGGCCGACACCGCCAGCGCGTACCGCACGTTCCAGCCCTGCGACGCGAGTTCCTTCAGACCGTAGATCACGGGGAGCACCGCGGCCATGGACAGCGGAACGCTCGGCCAGTCGAAGCGGCCGGGGTGCGGGTTCTTGGACTCCGGCAGCAGGAACGGGCCGAGGGCCAGGAGCATCACCATCGCGGGCAGGTTCACCAGGAAGACCGAGCCCCACCAGAAGTGCTCGACGAGGACGCCGCTCAGCACCGAGCCGAGGGCGATGCCGGCCGTCATCACGCCCGACCACAACCCGATGGCCTTCGCGCGCTGCCCGGGGTCGGTGAACATCGTGCGGACCAGCGCCATCGTGCTGGGCATCAGCGTCGCGCCGCCGATGCCCAGCAGGGCGCGGCCCGCGATCAGGGTCTCGGCACTGTTCGCGTAGGCCGCCAGCAGGGACGCCGCACCGAAGGCGGCGGCGCCCGTCAGCAGGAGCCTGCGGCGGCCGATGCGGTCGCCGAGCGAGCCCATCGTCATCAGCAGACCCGCCAGCACGAAGCCGTAGATGTCGAAGATCCACAGCTGCTCGGTGGCGCTGGGTTCCAGGTCGGCGCTGATCGCCGGGATCGCGAAGTAGAGGACCGAGACGTCCATCGAGACCAGCAGCAGCGGCAGCATCAGCACGCCGAGAGCGGTCCACTCGCGACCGCCTGCGCGGGCCGGGGGGTGGGGTGTCGTCGTCATGAGCAGGACTGTACGGGCGTCTTAAACGCTTGTCTAGTACGGTCGTTTAGGACGCTCGTCTGGACACCGGGGTAGGCTGGCGTGCCATGGGACACCGTGAGGATCTGCTGGAAGGTGCCAAGCGCTGCCTGCTGGCGAAGGGCTTCCTGCGCACGACCGCGCGCGACATCGTCAAGGAGTCGGGGACCAACCTGGCGTCCATCGGCTACCACTACGGCTCGAAGGACGCGCTGCTGGCGCGGGCGTACGTCGAGATGGTGGAGGGCATGTCCGACGCCTTCGAGGGCGGCGGCGAACTACGGGGCGAGCCGGGGTCGTTGGAGCGGTTCACCGAAGTCTGGGCGAACATCATCGGGACCATGCGGGAGCCCGGCTCCCTCTGGCGGCTCAGCATGGAGATCGTGGCCATGGGGGACCAGCTGCCGCAGGTGCGGGAGCATCTGGCGCGGGCGCAGCGTGAGGGGGCGCGCGGGATCGTCACGCTCTTCCACGGAGGGCGCGAGGAGGACGTCCCCGAGGAGCGGGTGGACACCCTCGGCTACTTCTACCTCACCCTGATGATGGGGCTCATGGCGCAGTGGACCTTCGACCCCGAGAGCGCACCCGAGGCCGGTCAGCTCGCCGCGGGGCTCCGCCAGGCGATCGAGGGCGCTACCCGGACGTGACGCGCCCCTCGCGCATCTCGACGACCCGGTCCGCGAAGTGCCGTACGACGGCCCGGTCGTGGCAGATGAACAGGTAGCCGAGGCCCAGGTCGTCCTGGAGGTCGGCGAGCAGGTTCAGCACACCCGCCCGCACCGACGGGTCGAGTGACGACACCGGCTCGTCCAGGACCAGCAGGCGTGGGCCGGAGGCCAGGGCGCGGGCGATGCCGGCCCGCTGGCACTGGCCGCCGGAGAGTTCGTGCGGCCTGCGGTCGCCGTACGCGGGGTCGAGTCCGACCCGGTCGAGGAGTTCGGCGACCCGGGCGGGGCCGTCGGCGGGATGCCAGCGGCCCTGGACCTTCAGCGGCTCGGCGATGGCGTCCCGGATGCGGTGGCGGGGGCTGAGGGTGCCGTAGGGGTCCTGGAAGACCGGTTGCAGGCGCGGGCGCAGCGGACGCAGCTCGCGATCGGAGAGGTCCGTCAACTCCCGTCCCTCGAAGCGCACATGTCCCGCGTCCGGGCGGCGCAGCTGAAGCACCGCCAGGGCCGTGGAGGACTTGCCGCAGCCGGACGGGCCGTTCAGGGCCAGGGTCTCGCCGCTGGCCAGGGAGAAGGAGACGCCGTCCACGGCGGTGACCGGGCCGTAGCGGACGACCAGGTCCCGGACGTCCAGCAGAAGGTCGTCGCTCATGCGGTCCGGCGCTCCTTCGAGAACAACGCGTGGGCGGGATGGGGGAGCTCCTCGGCGCGGTGACAGGCGAGCAGGCGTCCGTCCAGCTCCCGGGGCTCCGGTTCCGTCGTGCGGCAGGCGTCCGCCGCGAGCGGGCAGCGCGGGGCGAAGGCGCAGCCCGGCGGGAGCGCGCCCGGGACGGGCGGGGTACCCCGCAGGGCGGGGAGACGGCGGCCGGGGAGCGCGTTTTGGGGAAGCGACGCCAGCAGGCCGGCCGTGTAGGGGGCCCGGGGACGGGCCAGCACCTCGCCCGCCGCGCCGAGTTCGGTGAGACGCCCGGCGTACATGACCAGCACGCGGTCCGCGTGGCCGCCGACGACGTCCATGTCGTGCGTCACGAGGACCAGCGCGGCCCCGACGGCTTCCCGCTGCTCCGCCAGCAGTCGCAGCACCTGGTCGCGCCGCTCCTCGTCGAGAGCGGTGGTGGGCTCGTCGGCGACGACGACGTCCGGTTCGTTGATCGTCGCCATGGCGATCACCGCGCGCTGCCGCATGCCGCCGGAGTACTCGTGCGGATACGCCCGTGCCCTGCGGGCCGCGTCCGGGATGCCGACCCGGTCCAGGGCCGCGACCGCCCTCGCCCGCGCCTCCTTGCGGGACACGCCGGCCACCGACCGTACGGCTGCGGCCAGTTGGTCGCCCACCGGGTGCACCGGGGAGAGAGCGGACAGGGCGTCCTGCGGGACCAGGGAGATGCGGCGGCCGCGGTGGGCCGAGAGGTCCGGGTGGATCGTCCCGCTGGTCGTCGCGGAGCGCGGGAGCATGCCGAGGAGAGCCCGGGCCGTGAGGGACTTGCCCGCTCCCGACTCGCCGACGACGGCCAGCACCTCGCGCGGGCGGACGTCGAAGGACACGCCGCGCACGGCCTCGACATCGTCGAAGGCGATCCGCAGCTCGCGCACCGACAGCAGTGGCTCAGACTCCAACGGGGGCCTCCTTCGTGACCGGAGCCGGGGTGATGCGCCGTGTTCTGCCGCCTTGCGCGAGCGCGGCCCCCGACACCGCGAGACCGGCCAGCAGGGCCAGCGCCACCGCCGGGGCGAGGGCCGCCCACGGAGCGCGTTCCACATACGCGCGGGACTCGTCGAGCAGCAGACCCCACTCGGGAGCCGGTGGTTGCGCGCCCAGACCGAGGAAGCCCAGCGACGCCAGGGCCAGGGCGATGCCCGGCAGCCGTAGCAGGGCGTGCCGGGCGACCGGGGCGGCCACGGACGGCAGGACGTGCCGGGTGAGGATCCAGAACGGGCTCGCCCCGATGGCCCGTTGGGCGGTGAGGAACGCCGACGCGCGCACCTCCTGCACCAGAGCCGCCGCGTGCGCGGACAGGGCCGGCCAGGAGATCAGCGCGACCGCGAGGGCCGCACCGCCGGTGCCGGGCCCGACGGCCGCCGCGACGAGGATGCCGACGATCACCGGGGGCAGGGCGTTGGCGATGTCCGCCGCGCCCTCCGCGATCCGCGGCCAGAACCCCATCGCGAGCGCCACCAGCAGGCTCAGCAGGCAGACGGCCGCCGCCGTGCCGACCGTGGTGGCGGCGCCGTGGCCCAGCCGGGCGAGCACGTCACGGCCGAGGCCGTCGGTGCCGAGCGGGTGCTGCCACGAGGGGGCGGCCAGCCTGGCCGTGGTGTTCACCGCGTACGGGTCCCGCAGCAGGCCCCAGCCGATGGTCACGGCCAGGACGGCGAACAGCGTCGCCGGGACCGCGGGACGCGCTCGTACCGGCCGTGCCGGAGGCAGCGCCAGCGAGGCGTCCCGCAGGGCGGGGCCCAGCAGCCGCCGCCGGGCGAGTGCCGCCAGCGCGCCCGTGACCAGGCCGAGCGCGAGCAGCGCCAGCACCGAGCCCTGGAGCAGCGGCAGATCCTGCGACTTGGCCGCACCGAGCGCGGTACGGCCGATGCCCGGCACGGCGAAGACCGTCTCCACGGCGACCGCGCCGCCGGTGAACCCGACGGCGACCATGCCGAACTGCGGGACCAGGGGCGGCAGGACGCGGCGCAGCGCGGCGCCCGCGATCCGCGCCCGGCTCACTCCGGCACCCCGCCACAGCTCCACCCACCGCTCGTCGAGCACGGCGGGCAGGGCGTCCGCGACCAGTCGGCCGAGCAGCCCGCCGCCGGGGACGCCGAGGGCCAGGGCGGGCAGGACCATGTTCTCCGGCCCCACCCAGCCCGACGTCGGCAGCCATCCCAGCCACACCCCGAACAGCAGCAACGCGACCGTGGCCAGCAGGAACTCGGGTACGGCGGCCAGCATCGCGGCCCACGCCCCGGCCGAGGCCCGGCCCCGCACCAGCACCGGCGCGGCCAGCGCGCACGCCAGCAGCACCGCGACGCCGAGCGAGGCGCCCATCAGCGCCAGTGACACCTGGAGCCCGGCGACCACGGAGGGCAGGACCTCGGTGCCCGACACCCAGGAGGTGCCGAGGTCGCCGTGCAGGAGGTCGGAGGCCCAGCCGCCCAGCAGGGACAGCGGCCCGGCGTCCAGGCCGAGGTCCCGCCGTACGGACTGAAGGGCTTCCTCGGTGGGGTCCTGCTCGGCGGAGCGGGCCCGCAGCACGGCCAGCGCCGGGTCCCGGCCGGAGAGCCAGGGCAGCAGGCCGACGGCGGCCAGGACGGCGATCAGGCAGCACAGCCGGGTCAGCGCGGCGGCACCGGCCAACCTCCGTATACGGGACCTCACTTGACGTGGGTGTCCGCCGTGACGAGCTCCCGCTCACGCGGGTCGTGGGCGGCGCCGGTGACGCCCTCGGCGTCGCCCTGGATCACCCGCTCGTGCAGCATCGGCACGGCCGCGTCGGTGCCGAGCACGGCGGCCTCGGCGGCGATGACGGCGGCCCGGCGCGGGTCACCGGTCCTGGTCTCGCCGGCCTTCTTCAAGGCCTTGTCGACGGCCGGGTCGGCGAGCTGGGCGATGTTGAAGGAGCCGTCGGAGGCGAAGTCGCTGTAGAGATAGGCGGCCGGGTCGCCGGAGTCGAGGACGGTGGCGCGGGAGAGGATGAACGCGTCGAACTTGCCCGCCAGCGCGTCGGACTCGATGTTGGCGTACTCGCGCACGTCGAGCTTCACCTTGAACCCGGCCTTCTGCAGCTGCTGTTGCAGCGTCGCCGCGACCTCGGGCAGCTCGGCGCGGTCGGTGAAGGTGCCGATGGTGATCGTCCGGCCGGCCGGGTCGCCCGCCGCGGCCCGCTTCACCGGCTTGCGCAGCTCCGCGGCCCAGGGCAGGGCGGGGCCGAGCAGCCCCTCGGCGACGTCGGCGCGCCCCTCGTACACGCCCTTCACGATCGACTCGGCGTCGATCGCCTCACGGGCCGCCGCCCGCAGCCCGGCGTTCTTGAAGGCGCCCTTCTCGGTGTTGAGGTAGAGGGTGTTGGTGCGTGGCATGGGGACCTCGGTGATCAGGTCCTGGTCCAGCACCGCCGCCTGCGAGACCGGGACGGCCTCGACGATGTCGGCCTCGCCGCTGCGCAGGGAGGCCGCGCGGGCGGTGCCGTCGGGCACGAACCGCACGTCGATCCCGGGGGCCTTCGCCTTCTTCCCCCAGTAGCGGTCGTAGCGGTCCAGGGCGGCGGAGGAGGTGCCGTTGACCTTCGTCAGCTCGAAGGGCCCGGTGCCCGCGCCGACGGGGTCGACCGTCTTCCCCCGGTAGGCCTTGGCAGCCAGGATCGACAGCTGCGGGGAGCTGAGCCGCTGCGGGACCAGGGGGTCCTCGGTGGCGGTGGTGACGGTGACCTTGTCGCCGTCGGCCTTCGCGGTCAGGTCCACGCCGTCGAGGATGCGGGGCTTGGGCGAGGCCGCGGCGGCCTTGGTGAGGGAGTTGACGACGGCTTCGGCGGTGAGCTTCGTGCCGTCGTGGAAGGTGACGCCGTCGCGCAGGGTGAAGGTCCAGTTCGTTCCTGCCTGGGTCCACTCGGTGGCGAGCGCGGGCTCGGCGTCACCGTCCGCGTTCAGCTTGACCAGGGTCTCCGCCGTCGACCAGCGCGACAGTTTGAAGGCGTCGTCCGACAGCGGGGACAGCCCCGAGCGGGGTGGCTGCATCATGGCGACGCGTATGCGCTTCCCTCCCGCCCCGGAGTCGTCCGAGGCCGGCTGCCCGCCGGCGAAGCAGCCGGTGAGCAGGGCGGAGGCCGCGGTCAGAGCGGTGAGGGGAACGAGACGGGCGGGGACGCGCACGGGGCACTCCGGGTAAAGGGGTGGTCAAGAGAGCGGTTGCGCCGACCTTAGCATTGACAATCGTTTTCAACAATTGAGGGTTGGATCACATGGGAGTGCGGACGACCGACTCGATGGCGGAGGCGGCGTCGGAGCAGCTCCGGGTGGGGCGGTGGGGGGCGTCGGGCCAGGGGCGCCCGGCCGACACCCAGACGCTGCGGGCGCCGATGGCCGCGGCGCCCCCGATGTCGGCGTGCGGGGAGTCACCGATCACCCAGGCGCCGTCGAGGGTGGAGCCGACGGTGGCGGCAGCGGCGTGGAAGATCTCCGGCGCGGGCTTCTTGTGGCCGACCGCCTCGGAGACGACCCAGCCGTGGGTCAGCTCGTCAAGGCCGGTGTTCCGGATCTTCGCCTCCTGCTGTGCGGTACGGCCGTTGGTGACGATGACCAGGGTCCAGCCGCCGGTGATCGCCCGGTCGAGCGCGGTGCGTGTGGGGCCGTCCAGGACGACGCGGTCGGCCGCGCCCCGGTCGAGGAAGGAACGGACGACCCCCTGGGCGACGCCGTACCGGCTGCCCAAGGCCCGGGCGACCTCATGGCGGGGGGCGTATCCGCTCGCGTCGAGGGTCATCACCCACTCGACGTCGTGCGGGGGCAGCGCGTGCCCGGCGAGGAACGCCGTCACCGCGCCGCGGAACGCCGCATCCCGGTCGATCAGGGTGTTGTCGAGGTCGAGCAGCAGCAGCGGCATGTGCGGGCCGGTCCTCAGAGTCGGTGTGCCTTCAGGGCCATGTGCAGCAGCAGCCGGTCCTCGCCGTCGTCCAGGTCCAGGCCGGTGAGCTTCTCGATCCGGGACAGGCGGTAGTACAGGGTCTGGCGGTGGATGCCCAGCTCGGCGGCGGCCCGGGCAGCCTGGCCGGCGCGGTCCAGGAAGACCTCGGCGGTGCGGGCGAGTTCGGGGTGGGCGGGGGAGAGCAGTGCCTGTACGGCGGGGTCGTGGGCCAACTCCGGCGGCAGGGCGGTGAGCAGCCGGAACGGCCCGATCGCGGACCACTCGGCGACCGGCCCGAACCGGGGCTCCGCGAGCGCCGCCCGAGCGGCGGCAGAGGCCTCCCGCCAGGCGAGCCCCAGCTCGGCGAGACCGGAGCGGGGGGTGGCGACACCGGCGGCGGGTCCGCGTGGGGCGCTCCCGGCCGGCCCGGGCGCGAACGGGCCCCCGGTCTTTCGCGAGGTGCCGGCGGATGCCGCACCTGCGACGCCGGGGGCCGGTGCGTCCGGGGTGGTGTCTGTGGGTGGTCGCCTCGGGCCGCGGGAGGAGGCTCCGCCAGGACTGCCGGGCGTCGGTCCGCCCGGGGCGGCGTCGGTCCGTTGTCCGCCCGCCCTGCGGGCAGCCGCTTCGCGGACGGCCGCACCGCCACGGAATGATCCGCCCGGGGCCGGGCCCGCTTCTGCCGAGGGTCCCCCCGGCCCGCTACCCGCACGCCCGCGCTCCAGCAGCCGTCCCGCCGCCGTCGTCGCCGGTGTCAGCACGTCCGTCGAGCGCAGGCGCATCAGAAGCGCCACGCACTGCTCGGCCGGCCCCCACGGCAACGTGCACAGAGCCGTGGCGCCCGGCATCGTGCGGACCGACGGCGCGTCGTCCGGGTCGGCCGAGGGCCAGGGGGCCACGCACACCACCGTGTGGGGGCCGTCGGCGCGGGGGCCGAGGGCGGTGCGGAGCTCCGCGATCGCCATGTCGCTCTGCCAGCCGGGCTCGGCCGTGAGCACCGCCCGCAGCTCGCGGCTGAGGTCGGCGCCGTGCTGGGCCTCGTCCGCGAGGAGGGCGCCGATGCGGGCCGTGACCCGCATGGCGGCGTCGAGCCGGGGTTCGCCCGGGCCGGGATCGTCGTCCAGGAGCCAGACGTAGCCGTGCACCACGCCCCGGTGGCGGACGGGGAGACAGATCCGGCCCCGGTAGACCCCGGCCTCCGGGGTCGGAGGGATACGGACCGGCCCCGTCGCCCGGGTGATGCCGAAGCCCTCGAACCACGCCCGGACCGCGGCGGTCGAGCGGCGGGTGAGGATCGAGCGGGTGCGCACCGGGTCCAGGGCCGACGGATCGAGGTCGACCTCACTGTCGTACGCCCCGAAGGCGATCAGCTCGAAGTCCCGGTTCTCCAAGGTCGCGGGCGCGCCGAGCAGCTCCGAGATCTCGTCGACCAGCTCCTCGTAGTCGCCCCTGTGTTCCGACGTCACACGGGCATTGTCGCGCACTTCCCGGACCCCTTCATACATCTGTCTGAGATCTGCGGCACGAATGCGTGACAGCTGTCGATGGCCGACGATCGGAGGGATCCTTAGGTTTCACGGTGGTTCTCCGTGCCGTACCCGACGCGTCATCCGCGGGAGGTCCGGCCATCACGTTGCTTGTGCTCTGGAGGTGCCCCGTGCTGGGTCCCGTGATTCTCGCCGCGTCACGCAGCGACCGGATGCGACGCCTGATCTCGGCGGCCCCGGTGACCAAGCAGGTCGTCGACCGCTTCATCCCGGGCGAGGACGTCGACGACATCGTCCCCGTCGTCCGGGACCTCGCGGACCACGGCCTCGAACTGACGATGGACGTCGTCGGCGAGGACATCACCAACCCCGCGCAGGCCGCCGCCGCCCGGGACGCCTACCTGGAGCTCGTCGACCGCCTCAAGCCGCTGGAGCTCGGCACCCGCGCCGAGATGTCGGTGAAGCTGTCGATGTTCGGGCAGGCCCTCCCGTCGCCCACCGCCGCCCTGTTCGAAGGGCCCTCCGGGCCCACCCGCACCTTCCAGGACAGCCACGAGCTGGCCCTGAAGAACGTCCGCCCGGTCGTCGAGGCCGCCGCCGAGATCGGCACGACGGTCACGCTCGACGCCGAGGACCACTCCACCCTCGACTCGATGTTCGCCATCCACGAGGAGCTGCGGAAGGACTTCCCGCAGACCGGCTGCGTCATCCAGGCCTACCTCTTCCGCACCGAGGCCGACGCCCGCCGCCTCGCCGCGAGCGGCAGCCGGGTCCGCCTGGTCAAGGGCGCGTACAAGGAGCCCGCCTCGGTCGCGTACCAGGACAAACACGAGATCGACCGGGCATACGTCCGTATTCTGCGGACGTTGATGGACGGGGAGGGGTACCCGATGATCGGGTCCCACGACCCGCGCCTGATCGCGATCGGCCAGGAGCTCGCCCACCAGGCCGGGCGAAAGCTCGACGAGTACGAGTTCCAGATGCTCTACGGCATCCGCACCGACGAGCACCTGCGGCTGGCCGCCGAGGGCCACCGGATGCGCGTCTACACCGCTTACGGCACCGACTGGTACGGCTACTTCATGCGCCGTCTCGCGGAGAAGCCGGCCAACCTGCGCTTCTTCGCCCGTTCGATGCTCACCAAGGGCTGACAGCTCTACACGGGCTGAGACCGACACACCGCTCAGTAAGGAGTTACGGAAAACATGGACGCTGTGACCCAGGTCCCCACCCCCGTCAACGAGCCGGTGCACGGCTACGCCCCCGGCTCGCCCGAGCGGGCCCGGCTGGAGGCCAAGCTGAAGGAGCTGGCCGACAACCCCGTCGACCTGCCCTGCACCATCGGCGGCGAGAAGCGGATGGGCGGCGGCGAGGCCTTCCAGGTCGTCCAGCCGCACAACCACCGTGCCGTGCTCGGCACGTACCGCAACGCCACGCAGCAGGATGCCCAGGACGCCATCGACGCGGCCCTGGCCGCCGCTCCCGCCTGGCGTGCGATGTCCTTCGACGACCGCGCGGCGATCATCCTGCGCGCCGCCGAGCTGCTGTCCGGCCCGTGGCGCGAGACGCTCGCCGCCTCGACCATGCTCGGCCAGTCCAAGACCGCCCAGCAGGCCGAGATCGACACGCCCTGCGAGCTGATCGACTTCTGGCGCTTCAACGTCTCCTACGCCCGCAACCTGCTGGCCGAGCAGCCGCCGGCCAACGCCCCGGGCGTGTGGAACCGTCTGGACCACCGCCCGCTGGAGGGCTTCGTCTACGCGGTCACGCCCTTCAACTTCACGGCCATCGCGGGCAACCTGCCGACGGCCCCGGCCCTGATGGGCAACGTCGTCGTCTGGAAGCCGTCCCCGACGCAGACGCACGCCGCCGTGCTGCTCATGCAGCTGCTGGAGGAGGCCGGTCTGCCCAAGGGCGTCATCAACCTCGTCACCGGTGACGGCATCGAGGTCTCCAAGGTCGCCCTGGAGCACCGCGACCTCGCCGGCATCCACTTCACCGGCTCGACCCCCACCTTCCAGTACCTGTGGAAGACGGTCGGCAACAACATCGAGAAGTACCGCACCTACCCGCGCCTCGTCGGCGAGACCGGCGGCAAGGACTTCCTCGTCGCCCACCCGTCGGCCGACCCGGCGATCCTGAAGACGGCGTTCACCCGCGGTGCCTTCGAGTTCCAGGGCCAGAAGTGCAGCGCCACCTCCCGGGCGTACATCCCGGCCTCGATCTGGAACTCCGGTTTCAAGGAGGAGCTCGCCACCGAGGTCGACGGCATCAAGATGGGTGACGTCACCGACCTGTCGAACTTCATCGGCGCCGTCATCGACGAGCGTGCCTTCGCCAAGAACAAGGCCGCCATCGACCGCGCCAAGGAGGACGCCTCCTGCACGATCGTCGCGGGCGGCACGTACGACGACTCGGTGGGCTACTTCGTCCGCCCGACCGTCATCGAGTGCACCGACCCGGAGAACGAGGTCTTCCGCACCGAGTACTTCGGCCCGATCATCGCCGTGTACGTCTACGAGGACGACAAGTACGACGAGATGCTGACCCAGATGGAGTCCGTCTCCGACTACGCGCTGACCGGCTCGGTCATCGCCAACGACCGTGCGGCGGCCGCCTACACGGCCGACAAGCTGCGCTACGCGGCCGGCAACTTCTACATCAACGACAAGTCGACCGGTGCCGTCGTCGGCCAGCAGCCCTTCGGCGGCGGCCGGGCCTCCGGCACCAACGACAAGGCCGGCGCCCCGCAGAACCTGATGCGCTGGACCCTGACCCGCGCCATCAAGGAGACGCTGGTCCCGCCGACGGACTACACGTACCCGCACATGGGCTGACACCCCGCGGCGCACCGACGGGCCAGGTCGAAAAGACCTGGCCCGTCGCCATGTCCGGGGGAAAGACTGGGCCGATGACCACCCGAGTGCGCACCGTCCACACCGCCGACCTCAGCCCCGCCGAACTCGACACCGTCCGCCGCCTCCTGGACGCCGCGTTCGAGGGCGACTTCGGTGACGAGGACTGGGACCACGGCCTCGGCGGCATGCACGCCCTCGTCCACGACGGCTCGGGGCTCGCCGCGCACGGCGCGGTCGTGATGCGCCGGGTGCGGCACCGCGGCCGGTGGCTGCGCACCGGGTACGTCGAGAACGTCGCCGTCCGCGCCGACGCGCGCCGCACCGGCCTCGGCGGGCTGGTCATGGCGGAACTGGAACGCGTCGTCGACCGCGCCTACGACCTCGGCGCCCTCTCCGCGAGCGACGACGGAGCCCGGCTCTACACCTGCCGCGGCTGGCAGCCGTGGACCGGGGAGGTGCACGCCCTCAGCCCCCGGGACGGCATCGTCCGCCTCCCGGACGAAGAGGGCAGCACCTACGTACGGACAGCCCTGGCCGGTCCCCTCGACCCCGCGCACGCACTGCTCTTCGACTGGCGCGACGGCGACGTGCTCTAGAAATCACCGCAGGTCAGAGCGGTGTGACCCAGTCCACCGTCTCAGATAGTAGGAAGTCCGAGTAATTGTGGAGACAGACGCTCCGCGCTCCCTTAGCTTTGTAGGAGCCGAACGTCTCGCTCGACCAAGCGAATGGCGGTCGTGAGCCGGGCCCCGTGCAGGCAACCCCTGCGGCACCGCTCCCCGCCCCTTCCGGCGTCTCGTAACCCTCCCTGTTGCACTCCGTGCTGTCGAAGGAGTCGATTTCCCATGGCCGAGACGACCGTCCGCCGCCGAGTCCGTCACGTTTCCCGTACGACCGAGTCCGACCGCAAGAACGCAGCCGCCGCGCTCCAGCGCGCCCTCGACCGCAGGGACAACGGCGGATCCAGCGGCCACTGAGCCGCACACCGCACCAGGACCGGGAGCCGCCCGACGAGGCGCGGTGCGGGGCCTCACGCCCCGCGCCGCACCTCGAAGTGGTCGATCCGGGCACCGCTCGACGCCAGCGCCGACACCTTCAGTCTCGGCCTGGCGCCGCTCTCCGCCTCCACCGAGAGGAACGAGAAGCCGCGGTAGCGCACCCGCGACCACTGCGCCGACTCCGCCTTGGTGTCCCGGGGCCTGGTCCACCGGAACGTGGTGACCGGCTCGTGGTCGGCGGTGTTCCCCTCGTAGCTCTCCTTCACACCGTCGGGGAAGCCGTACAGCTCCTTGCCGCCGCCGCCCGCGGTGACGTACACGATCCCGTCCCGCCGCGGATCCGTCGTCCCGCCGACCGGCACCGGCCTGCCCACCTCACCGCCCCGGATCGCGTCGGTCCGCTCGTAGACGTGGTTGTGCCCGTTGATCACCAGGTCCACCTCGTGCCGGGCGAACAACGGCAGCCACTCGGCCCGCACCCCGCCGTCGGAGGCGTGCGTGGACGTCGAGTACGCGCAGTGGTGGAAGAAGACGACGATGAAGTCCACGTCCTTGGAGGACCTCAGCTCGCCGAGCTTGGCGTCCAGCCACTTCGTCTGCCTCCCCTCCGTGTAGCCGAAGTTGGCGGGGATCTCGTACGACACGTCGTTCGCGTCCAGCGCGACCACGCCCACGTTGCCGTACGTGAAGGCGTACACGCCCGGTGCCGTACGCGCGTCGAAGCCGCTGTCCGGCAGGGAGAAGCGGGCGAGCTGGCCGCCGTAGCCGTCCGGTGAGTACCAGGCCTCCATGTCGTGGTTGCCGGTCGTCACCATCCACGGCACCGACCTGGCCACCGGCTCGGTCTGCTTGAGGAACCGGTCCCACTGGCTCGCGTCGAAGACGTCCGACTCCTTGCCCTTGCCGGTCGGGTCGGCGTAGCAGATGTCGCCGGCGTGCAGATGGAAGACGGGCTCCCGGCGCAGCAGCGTACGGTCGTTGAGGGCCGCCTCGTCGCCCACGCCCTGGTCGCCGAACGCCGTGAACACGAACCGCTCCGGCGGGCGCGCGGGTGCCGTGCGGAAGGACGTGACGGTCCGCCGGTGTCGTGGGGAGGCCGGGTCGAAGCCCTCGTGGCCGACGCCGTAGTAGTACGTGGTGTCCGGGCGCAGGCCGTCCAGCGCGGCGTGCAGGTAGTACTGGTCGACCGCCGGCCGTACGCCCTTCAGCTCCGGGGTGTGCAGGTCGCGCAGCTCCGCCTCGATCTTCCGGCCGAGGTCGTCGGGACGCAGGCCCACCCGGACGTAGGGCTTCTTCACCGCGAGCGGCACCTGCCAGGAGATCCGCATCTGCGTCTTCGGGTCGGCGCCGAACGCGAGATGGCGGCCGAAGGGCGTGACGAGGGAGCCGGGCGCCGTCGAGGTGCCGGGCGACGGGCTCCCGGCCGTCGTGGCGCCGCCCTGCCCGGACCGGGAGCCGGAACCGGAGCAGCCGGTCAGCAGCCCGCCCGCCACCGCGCCCGCGGTCACCAGGGTGCGCCGCCGCGACAGTCGCGTCCGCAGGTACTCGTGCTGCTCCGCCATGCTCATCCGGCGGGCGAGCTCGGGCGGGATGCCGAAGTGGGGGATCTCCATGTCCGGTGAACTTCCCAGCGACGGCCAACGTCCCCACCACGTACGGGTGAACGCAAGCCGACGGACGCGTGCCGTCCCCCGGTCGGGTGCCGACCTGCTGTCCGCATCACGGACACCCCGTGTCATTCCATGGGACGAGGAGTAGGGTGCCCGCATGTCTCGCAGCATCAATCTCGCAGTGATCCCCGGTGACGGCATCGGCCAGGAGGTCGTGGCCGAAGGTCTCAAGGTCCTCTCCGCCGTCCTTCCGCAGGATGTGAAGCTGGAGACCGAGGAGTACGACTTCGGTGCCCGGCGCTACCACGCCACCGGTGAGACCCTCACCGACGCCGACCTCGACGCCCTGAAGCGGCACGACGCCATCCTGCTCGGCGCGATCGGTGACCCGTCCGTGCCCTCCGGCGTCCTGGAGCGCGGTTTCCTGCTCAAGCTCCGCTTCGCCTTCGACCACCACGTCAACCTGCGTCCGTCGAAGCTCCTGCCGGGTGTCGCCACCCCGCTCGCGGGCGAGCCGGAGATCGATTTCGTCGTGGTCCGCGAGGGCACCGAGGGCCCCTACACGGGCAACGGCGGCACGATCCGCAAGGGCACCGAGCACGAGGTCGCCACCGAGGTCTCCGTGAACACGGCCTTCGGTGTCGAGCGCGTGGTGCGTGACGCCTTCGCGCGGGCCCAGGCCCGGCCCCGCAAGAAGCTCGCGCTGATCCACAAGAACAACGTGCTGACCTTCGCCGGTCACCTGTGGACGAACATCTTCAACAAGGTGGCCGAGGAGTTCCCCGAGGTCACCACCGAGTACATGCACGTGGACGCGGCGACGATCTACCTCGTCACGCAGCCCGAGCGGTTCGACGTGATCGTCACGGACAACCTCTTCGGCGACATCGTCACCGACCTCGCCGCGGCCGTCTCCGGCGGCATCGGCGTGGCGGCCTCCGGCAACATCAACCCCTCCGGGGACTTCCCGTCGATGTTCGAGCCCGTGCACGGCTCGGCCCCGGACATCGCCGGCCAGGGCAAGGCCGACCCGACGGCCACCGTGCTGTCCGTCGCCCTGCTCCTGCGCCACCTCGGCTACGAGGCCGAGGCCGCCCGCATCGACGACGCGGTCACCGCCGACCTGTCGGAGCGCACCGGCAAGCCCGCCCGCTCCACCTCGGAGATCGGCGACGCGCTCGCCGTACGCGTAGCCGGCTGACCCGCCGCTGCACACCGCAAGCCGCCGGGTCGCTCACCGCGCCCGGCGGCTTCCGCATGTTCCCGCCGGGTGTCACCATCGACCACCGGGCCGCATTCACCCCGTTCCTTCCACCGACGCCCCCGGGCGATAATCGAACGCGAGGCCGCGGAATGAGGGAATGCTCGGACGTCCTAGCACTGGTCACCATCAGAGCAGTACCGAGCGCGGCCCGTCACTACAACCGGTGAAGGACATCAACCCATGACGACGCCCACGATCGAGCTCAAGCCCTCCGCCAACCCGCTCTCCGCCGCGGAACGTGAGGGGATCCTGGCCAACCCCGGGTTCGGCCGCCACTTCACCGACCACATGGTGACGATCAAGTGGACGGAAGGCCGTGGCTGGCACGACGGCCAGCTCGTGCCGTACGCGCCGATCTCCCTCGACCCCGCCACCACGGTCCTGCACTACGCCCAGGAGATCTTCGAAGGGCTGAAGGCCTACCGCCAGCCCGACGGCTCCGTCGCCACCTTCCGCCCCGAGAAGAACGCCGAGCGGTTCCAGCGCTCCGCCCGCCGGCTCGCGATGCCCGAGCTGCCGGTCGAGACGTTCATCGAGGCGTGCGACGCCCTGGTGCAGCAGGACAAGGCGTGGGTGCCGGCGCACGGCGGCGAGGAGTCCCTCTACCTGCGCCCGTTCATGATCGCCACCGAGGTCGGGCTGGGTGTGAAGCCGGCCAACGAGTACCTCTTCCTGGTGATCGCCTCCCCGGCCGGGGCGTACTTCCCCGGTGGTGTGAAGCCGGTCTCCATCTGGGTCTCCGAGGACCGGGTCCGGGCCGTCCCCGGCGGCATGGGCGACGCGAAGACCGGCGGCAACTACGCGGCGTCCCTGCTCGCGCAGGCCGAGGCCGCCACGAAGGGCTGCGACCAGGTCTGCTACCTCGACGCCGTGGAGCACACCTGGGTCGAGGAGCTGGGCGGCATGAACCTGTACTTCGTGTACGGGAACAAGATCGTCACGCCGACGCTCACCGGCTCGATCCTGGAGGGCGTCACGCGCGACTCCCTGCTCGCCGTCGCCCGTGACCTCGGGTACGAGGCGGAGGAGGGCCGGGTCTCGGTCGACCAGTGGCAGCGGGACTCGGAGAACGGGTCGCTGACCGAGGTCTTCGCGTGCGGTACGGCCGCGGTGATCACCCCGGTCGGTACGGTGAAGCGGGCCGGGGCGGAGTGGAAGCAGAGCGGCGGAGAGCCGGGCGAGGTCACGCTGCGGCTGCGTCAGGCGCTGCTGGATATTCAGCGGGGTACGGCCTCGGACGCCCACGGTTGGATGCACCGACTGGGCTGAGTGCTCCTGGGTTCCCGGGGGCTCCGCCCCCGGACCCCCGGGCCTGTGCCCACCCACCGCCCGAATCAGTCGGACACAGAAGCCGGTGCAGGGGCCTCGACCCCGGGTTCCGTCGAAACGGACCCCGGGGACGAGACCAGATACGCCACCCCTCCCACCACCCCCGACAGCAGGAAACTGCAGTCCACCCCGCCGGTCAGCGCCAGCAGCGGCCCCTCGTACGAGGGCAGGGACACCGCCAGGACCCCGACGGTCGCGCCGGCCGCCCAGGACGCGGTCGCCGGGACGTTCCAGCCGGCGCGGTACCAGTACAGACCGCCCCGGGCGCGGCGGTTGAAGACCTGGAGGGCGTCCGCGTCGTAGACACCGCCGCAGCGGGCGAAGCCGATGAGGGTGATGACGGCCCACGGTGTGCCGATGGCCGTCAGGAGCAGCACGAAGGACGTCATCGCGTCCTGCGCGGTCGAGTGGTAGTGCCCGGCGAAGACGCAGGCCGTGGCGACGGCCGCCACTACGTACGTCGCCCGGGCCCGGGAGGCGCGCGGCAGGATCGCGTCCAGGTCGAGGCCCATCGAGTAGAGCATCAGCCCGGCGTTGCCGACCGAGCCGGCCGAGGCCGCGAGGAGCAGCGGCACGAGGTACCAGGACGGGGCCGCGTCGACCAGCGGGCCCGCGTAGTCCAGGGCCGCCCCGGCCGCGTACGCCGTGAACGTACCGAAGAGCTGCGGCACCAGCAGCCCCAGCATCAGCCCCAGCCAGGTCGCGTGCAGCACCCGGCGGGAGGAGTGGCGGACCGGGGAGATGTAACGGGTGTAGTCGCCGAGCAGCGTGATGAAGGCGACCGGACCGGACAGCCCGGCGGCCACGGCCGCGAGCAGCCAGGTGGGCCAGAACCCGCCCAGCAGATAGCCGCCGGCCTCCGGCAGCGCGGCGGTGGTGAAGCCGGGGGCGTAGGCGATCACGCCCAGCGCCAGCAGGGCCGTCATGCCGAACGCCAGCACCCGTGAGATCGCCAGCAGCACCCGGTAGCCGTAGACGGCGCCCGCGACCGTGGCCGCGGCGAGCAGCCCGTAGACGACGCCGTACGACACCCCGCCCTGTGGCAGCCCCGCCAGCCGGCCCAGCACGCTCACCAGCACGTCGCCGCCGATCCACACGGTCAGCGCCGTGTAGCCGAGGGCCAGCAGCAGCCCGACGACCGAGCCGACCAGCCGCCCGCGGACCCCGAACTGGGCGCCGGAGGAGGTCGACAGATTGGTGCCGGTACGCAGCGACACCAGGGCCAGCGGGGCCGTGAACAGCACGCCCACCACCGTGCCCGCGAGCACCGCGCTGACCGAGGACCACCAGTCCAGGCCGAAGGACGGCGGGAGCCAGCCGAAGACGATCACGCCCAGGCAGAGGTTGGAGCCGAGCAGGATCGAGACGAGATCCCGCGGCCCGCTGGTGCGTTCCTTTTCGGGGATGGTGTCGACTCCGCGCTGTTCGATCGGCATGCTGGTCTCCCTCGGTTAGAGCGACGTTCAATGTGATGTGCCCAGTGCACCGTCGTCAACCTTTCGGGCGTGAGGAATTTACGTTTAGAGTGTTGCTCTAAATGGAGGGAGTGACATGCGGCTGACCCCGACCGAACGCGACCGGCTGCTGCTCTTCGGCGCCGCCGAGCTGGCCCGCGCCCGCAGGGCCAGGGGACTGAGGCTGAACGTCCCCGAGGCGACCGCGCTCATCGCCGACACGGTGTGCGAGGCCGCCCGGGACGGCAAGCGGCTCGCGGAGGCCGTCGAGGCCGCCCGGTCCGTCCTCGGAGCCGGTGACGTGCTGCCCGGTGTCGCCGACGTCGTCACCGAGGTGCACGTCGAGGCCGTCTTCGACGACGGCTCACGGCTCGCCGTCGTCTCCGACCCCATCGAAGGCGGCTCGGGGCCGGACGCCCCGGGCGCACTGCTGCCCGGGCCCGGGCACCCCGGGCCCGAGCCGGCCGTACGGCTGACCGTCACCAACACCGCGACCGTGCCGGTCTCCGTGACCTCCCACTTCCACTTCTTCGAGGCCAACCCGCGGCTCCGCTTCGACCGAGGCCGGGCCTACGGCATGCGGCTGGCCGTGCCCGCCGGGTCGTCCGTGCGGTTCGGGCCGGGGGAGGGTGCCGAGGTCGGGCTGGTTCCGATCGGGGGCGAGCGGATCGCGATCGGGTTCGCCGGGCTCGTCGACGGGCCGCTGGACGCGCCGGGCGTGAAGCGGGAGGCGCTGCGGCGGGCCGCCGCCTGCGGCTATCTCGGCGTACCGGAAACAGCAGCCGATCAGGAGGCCGAGCGATGAGCCGCCCAGGAGGCCACCCCGCCGAGGCCCGCAGCCTCACCCCGCACGAGTACGCCGCCACCCACGGGCCCCGCGCCGGCGACCGCATCCGTCTCGGCGACTCGGGGCTGGTCGTCGAGGTCGAGTCCGACTCCCAGCGCCCCGGCGACGAGTTCCTCGCCGGATTCGGCAAGACCGCCCGTGACGGGCTGCACCTGAAGGCCGCCGCGGTCCGGGAGACCTGTGACGTCGTGGTCAGCAACGTCGTCGTGATCGATGCCGTGCAGGGCATCCGGAAGGTGTCCATCGGCATCCGTGAGGGCCGGATCCACGCGATCGGGCGGGCCGGCAACCCCGACACCCTCGACGGGGTCGACGTGGTCGTCGGCACGGGCACCTCGATCGTCTCCGGCGAGGGCCTGGTCGCCACCGCCGGGGCCGTAGACACCCATGTCCACCTGCTGTCGCCGCGGGTCATGGAGGCCTCGCTGGCGTCCGGCGTGACCACGGTCATCGGGCAGGAGTTCGGGCCCGTGTGGGGCGTCGGCATCAACTCGCCCTGGGCGCTGCGGCACGCGTTCGGCGCGTTCGACGCCTGGCCGGTCAACATCGGTTTCCTGGGCCGGGGTTCGTCGTCCCGCCCCGCGCCTCTCGTGGAGGCCCTCGCCGAGGGAGGGGCGAGCGGCTTCAAGGTGCACGAGGACATGGGCGCCCACACCCGCGCCCTGGACACCGCGCTGCTCGTCGCCGAGGAGCACGACGTCCAAGTCGCCCTGCACAGCGACGGGCTGAACGAATGCCTGTCGGTGGAGGACACCCTGCGCGTGCTGGAGGGCCGGACGATCCACGCCTTCCACATCGAGGGCTGCGGCGGCGGGCACGTGCCGAACGTGCTGAAGATGGCGGGCGTGCCGAACGTCATCGGCTCCTCCACCAACCCGACCCTGCCCTTCGGCCGGGACGCCGTCGCCGAGCACTACGGCATGATCGTCTCGGTCCACGACCTGAAGACGGACCTGCCGGGCGACGCCGCCATGGCCCGGGACCGCATCCGGCCCGGCACCATGGGCGCCGAGGACGTCCTGCACGACCTGGGCGCGATCGGCATCACCTCGTCGGACGCGCAGGGCATGGGGCGCGCGGGCGAGACGGTCCGCCGTACGTTCGCCATGGCCGGGAAGATGAAGGCGGAGTTCGGCGCTCCGGACGACGGCCACGACAACGAGCGCGTCCTGCGCTACATCGCCAAGCTGACCATCAACCCCGCCCTCGCGCACGGGCTTTCGCACGAGGTCGGATCCATCGAGACCGGCAAGCTCGCCGACCTCGTGCTGTGGCGGCCCGAGTACTTCGGCGCCAAGCCGCAGCTCGTGCTGAAGGCCGGCTTCCCCGCGTACGGCGTGACCGGCGACCCCAACGCGGCGACCGACACCTGCGAACCCCTCGTCCTCGGGCCGCAGTTCGGCGCGTACGGGGCGACACCGGCCGAGATATCGGTGGCGTTCGTCGCGCAGGCCGCGCTCGACCAGGGGAACGACACCCTGCCCACCCGGCGCCGCAGGGTCGCCGTGCGGGGCACTCGCGGCATCGGCCCGGCCGACCTGCGCCGCAACTGCCGTACCGGAGCCGTCGACGTCGACCAGCGCAGCGGTCTGGTCACCCTCGACGGCGAACCGCTGCGCTCCGAACCCGCCGAGTCCGTCTCCCTCAACCGTCTCTACTTCCTCTGAGGATCAGCGATGTCCGCAGCCGCCGACGGCTTCCGCATGCCCGCCGAATGGGTCCCGCACGAGCGGACCTGGATGGCCTGGCCGGGCCCGAACGAGACCTTCGACGACCCCGGGGAGCTGGCCGCCGCCCGGGTCTCCTGGGCCGCGGTCGCCCGGGCCGTGCGCCGCTTCGAGCCGGTGACGGTGGTGTGCGGGCCGGGGCGGTCGGGCGAGGCGCGTGCGCTGCTGGGGGAGGGCGTCGACACGGTCGAGCGGGACCTCGACGACGCCTGGATGCGCGACATCGGACCCACCTTCCTGACCAACTGGAAGGGGGAACTGGCCGCCGTCGACTGGACGTTCAACGGCTGGGGCGCGCAGGAGTGGGCCCGGTGGGACCACGACGCGAAGATCGCCGGGTACGTCGCCGGCCTCGCGGGGGCGCGGACGTACGCCTCGAAGCTCGTCAACGAGGGCGGGGCGATCCACGTCGACGGCGAGGGCACGGTCCTGCTCACCGAGACCGTCCAGCTCGGCCCGGAGCGCAACCCGGGCTGGTCCCGCGAGCAGGTCGAGGCCGAGATCCACGCCCAGCTCGGCACCCGCAAGGCGATCTGGCTGCCGCGCGGCCTGACCGGCGACTACCCTCCCCACGGCTTCGGCACTCTGGGCCACGTCGACATCGTCGCGGCCTTCGCCCGCCCGGGCGTCGTCGTGGCCCACTCCCAGCCCGACCCCGCCCACCCCGACCACGAGGTGAGCCGGGAGGTCATCGGCCTGCTCAGGTCCCAGACGGACGCGCGCGGACGGCGCCTGGAGGTCGTCGAGGTCCCCGCCCCGACCGTCCTGGAGGCCGAGGGCCACTGGGCCGACTACTCCTACATCAACCACTACCTCTGCAACGGCGGCGTGGTCCTGTGCGGCTTCGACGACCCGCGCGACGAGATCGCGGCCGGCATCTTCCGCCGCCTCTTCCCCGAGCGGACCGTGACCCTGGTGGACGCCCGTACGATCTTCGCGGGCGGTGGAGGCATCCACTGCATCACCCAGCAGCAGCCGAGGACCTAGGAGCGCAGATGGCCGGTGGGCGCAGGCAGGCCCCGCCCCGCGAGGACGTCCTCGCCGCCGCCATGGAGATGATCGCCGAGCGCGGCCTGGAGAAGCTCACCATGGCGGCGCTCGGCCGCGAGGTCGGCATGAGCAGCGGCCACCTGCTCTACTACTTCGGCTCCAAGGACGAACTGCTGCTGCGCACCCTGGAGTGGAGCGAGGGCCGGCTCGGGGCCGAGCGGGGGCGCTTGCTGACCCGGACCGCACCCGCCCGCGAACGCCTCGACGCCTACGTCGACCTGTACGTCCCCGACAGCCACCGCGACCCGCACTGGACGCTGTGGCTGGAGGTCTGGAACCGCTCGCAGAATGCCGACGCCGACGCCCGCGACCGGCAGGCCGCCATCGAGGGCGCCTGGCACCGCGACCTCGTCGCCCTGCTCGCCGAGGGCATCTCGCGCGGTGAGTTCCGCCGGGTCGACCCGGACCGGTTCGCCACCCGGCTGCGGTCGCTGCTGGACGGCTTCTCCATCCATGTGGCGATCGGCCTGCGCGGCACCGACCGGACCCAAGTCCTCGGGCACGTGCGCGAGTTCCTGGCCGACAGCCTCCTCGCGGACACCTGAACGCCCGCCCGGGTTGTACTCAATACGACGGATTGACCCGGTGGGCCGTCGTGATGTTGGCTCTGGGAAGCCCTCGGCGCGGGGCCGGGGGAACCGCGTCCGCGCAGACACAAGGACACGAGGACGCGGGGACACGGGGACACGGGGAAAACAGGGGGAACAGCACATGACCAGCACCAGGAGGGCCACGTCCGGCGCGCTCGGCGTGGCCCTGGCCGTCACGCTCGGCGCCGCCGCCGCGCTGTCCGCGTCCGCCGCGCCCGCACCGGCGCCGCGGACGGAGAAGGCGAGCATCGCCCCGGACGGCACCGACGGCAACGGCCCCTCCGGCAGGCCGAGCCTGAGCGCCGACGGCCGCCATCTGGCCTTCGTCTCCAGCGCGGACAACCTCGTCGCCGGTGACACCGACGGCACCGCCGACGCCTTCGTCCGCGACCTGAAATCCGGCACGACCCGACTGGCCGGCGGCTCGGTGGACGGCTCCGTGGAGGACGTCGCCCTGAGCGGCAACGGCCGGTACCTGGCCTTCAGCGCCACCGACCCCGGCGACGGCCTGAGCCACATCTGGGTCGAGGACCTCAGGACCGGCGCGGTACAGCGCGTCAAGGACACCGTTGCCACCGGCTACGACACCGGCCGGCAGCCCGCCATCAGCGCCGACGGCCGCTACGTCGCCTTCGTGGCCCAGCAGTCCGGCCTCGGGGAGGGCGAGGACCGCTGGGGCCGCGTCTACCGCGTGGACCGCACCAGTGGCAAGGCCGTCCGCATCAGCCAGGTGCCCGCCGCCGGCGACCGCAGAACCGCCGCCGCCAACCCGTCCATCAGCGCCGACGGCAAGCGTGTCGGCTACCGGTTCTTCGTCCCGCACCCCGCCTCGGGCGACTGGAGCGACGCCTACGTCCGCGACGTCCCGAGCGGCGAGCTGATCCAGGCCGACCGGGCCCCGGACGGCCTGACCTCCGACGGGCAGAGCGAGTTCCCGCAGGTCAGCGCGGACGGCCGGTACGCGGTCTTCAACTCCCTCGACTCACGGCTCACCCCGGGCGACACCAACCAGGGGCACAACGCCTTCGTCCGCGACCTGAAGACGGGCGAGCTGCGCCGGATCGACGCCACCGACCCGGCCGCCTTCACCGCGTATCCGACTCTCAGCGCCGACAACCGCCACCTGGCCTTCGTCTCGGCCGACCCGGGCGACACGCACCGCACGACCCGGGCGTACGTACGCGACCTGCGCACCGGGCGCACCGTCCTGGCCAGCCCGGACGCCCAGGGCGGCCCGAACGACCAGAGCGTGTCCGCCCCGGTGATCGACCGCGACGGCCGCACCGTCGGCTTCGGCAGTTCCTCACCCGACCTCGTGCCCGGCGACACGTACGACACCTCGCACGTCTACGTCCGTCACATGAGGTGACCGACCGCATCCTGAGACAACCGTGAGCGAAGCGCGGGGGTTGTGCCAGACTGCCCCCGTGCTCTCGTTCGCCATGATTATTGGCAGCAGGCGCGCCGGTCCGCAGTGACCACCACGTACGACCAGGTACGGGTGGACACCGTCGTCCTCGACCCGCGCGCAGACCTCTCGCACCCGCGAGAGGTTTTTCGCATTTCTGGCCCACCCACAGCCGGAGGCGAGAGCGCGAGGGAGTATGTGAGGGCGGTGGAGCCGGTCATTCCGGTACGACCGAGATCCCATCCTCAGGAGCCTTGAGACCATGACCGCTACCAGCGACCTCGACGATTCGTTCCACGTCTTCGACACCACCCTGCGCGACGGCGCCCAGCGGGAGGGCATCAACCTCACCGTCGCCGACAAGCTGGCCATCGCACGGCACCTGGACGACTTCGGCGTGGGCTTCATCGAGGGCGGCTGGCCCGGCGCGAACCCCCGGGACACCGAGTTCTTCGCCCGCGCCCAGCAGGAGATCGACTTCCGGCACGCCCAGCTCGTCGCATTCGGCTCCACCCGCCGCGCCGGCACCACCGCCGACCAGGACCCGCAGGTCAAGGCGCTCCTGGAGTCCGGCGCCCCGGTGATCACGCTCGTCGCCAAGTCGCACGACCGCCATGTCGAACTCGCCCTGCGCACCACCCTGGACGAGAACCTGGCGATGGTCCGCGACACCGTGTCCTTCCTCAAGGAGCAGGGCCGCCGCGTCTTCATCGACTGCGAGCACTTCTTCGACGGCTACCGGGCCAACCCCGAGTACGCCAAGGCGGTCGTCCGCACGGCGTCGGAGGCCGGCGCGGACGTCGTCGTCCTGTGCGACACCAACGGCGGCATGCTCCCGGCCCAGATCCAGGCCGTCGTCTCCACGGTCCTCGCCGACACCGGCGCCCGGCTCGGCATCCACGCCCAGGACGACACGGGCTGCGCCGTCGCCAACACCCTGGCCGCCGTCGACGCGGGCGCGACGCACGTGCAGTGCACGGCCAACGGCTACGGCGAACGCGTCGGCAACGCCAACCTCTTCCCGGTCGTGGCGGCCCTGGAGCTGAAGTACGGCAAGCGGGTCCTGCCCGAGGGGCACCTGCAGGAGATGACGCGCATCTCGCACGCCATCGCCGAGGTCGTCAACCTCACCCCCTCCACGCACCAGCCCTACGTCGGCCTCTCCGCCTTCGCCCACAAGGCCGGACTGCACGCCTCGGCGATCAAGGTCGACCCGGACCTGTACCAGCACATCGACCCCGAGCAGGTCGGCAACACCATGCGCATGCTGGTCTCCGACATGGCCGGACGCGCCTCCATCGAGCTCAAGGGCAAGGAACTCGGCATCGACCTCGGCGGCGACCGCGAGCTGGTCGGCCGGGTGGTCGAGCGGGTGAAGGAACGCGAGCTCAAGGGCTACACGTACGAGGCGGCCGACGCGAGCTTCGAACTGCTCCTGCGCGCCGAGGTGCAGGGCATGCCGCTGCGCTACTTCGAGGTCGAGTCCTGGCGCGCCATCGTCGAGGACCGGCCCGACGGCTCCCACGCCAACGAGGCCACGGTCAAGCTGTGGGCCAAGGGCGAGCGCATCGTCGCCACCGCCGAGGGCAACGGCCCGGTCAACGCCCTGGACCGGTCCCTGCGCGTGGGCCTGGAGAAGATCTACCCCCAGCTCGCCAAGCTGGAGCTGGTGGACTACAAGGTCCGCATCCTGGAGGGCAAGCACGGCACCAACTCCACGACCCGCGTGCTGATCTCCACGTCCGACGGCACGGGCGAGTGGTCGACGGTCGGTGTCGCCGAGAACGTCATCGCCGCGAGCTGGCAGGCCCTGGAGGACGCGTACACCTACGGGCTGCTGCGCGCGGGAGTCACACCGGCGGAGTAGCCGCGGCCCGGCCGGGCCGGGTCCCGGGGCGCGTGTCACATCGCCGTGTCCCGGGACCGCGGGACCGGGACCTCGCCGCCCCGGTCGCGGCCGGGGGTCCGGTCGAGGCGGAAGAGCCCCGCCGTGTGGGGGCGCTGGCCGGAGGCGCTGGTGGTGGAGCGGGTCAGCTCCTCGACGCCGTCGGCCAGATAGCCGACCCACGCCGTGCCCTCGTCCTCGATGATCCGCTGCGCGTCGGCCCGCAGCCGCTCGATCACCCCGAGCAGGGCGGCCTGCTCCTTGTCGCTGGGGGAGTCGGTGGTCCGCAGGAACGCCTGCGCCCAGTCGGACTGCGCCTTCTTGAGGATCTGCTGCAACGCCAGCTCCGCTCGGATGTAGCGGGTCCAGGACGCCGAGAACCCGAAGATCCGGTCGAACAGCACGCAGCCCGCTCCGCCGGCCAGGAACACGAAACCCCACTCGGGCTGCACGGCCGTGGGCGCGGCCGCGTGCACCAGCGGCGTGATCGTGCCGACGATGCCCAGCAGCGTGGCGAGCGCCCGCAGCGAGCGCGACCACAGCGACGGTCCGCGGCGCCGCGCCAGATACCAGCCGATCGCCGACGTCACCTCCGCCTCGGCATGCCGGAACAGCTCCCACAGCAGGTCGGCCCGCGTGCGCGAGCGGTCCAGCTCGGTCAGTTCGGACACCGTCATGTCCGCGGCCCTGCGTCTTCCGAACATGCCCCTGTTACCGCCCCTCCTGGATGGCCCATGGCCAGAGGGCATCCTAGGCCCAGCCGCGGCCACAAATCCCTGCCTCGACGGATAACCCTTTATGGGTAGTTTCGGGTAGCTTCGAATATATGAAGGCCGCACTGGTGCGTACCGTCGTACGTCTGCTGATCGTGCCGGTTGCCGCCGTACTGGCGGTGCTGCTGGCCGGTGCGCCGGGTGCGCACGCGGTCACCGACCTCTCGGAGGTCGCCCAGGCACTGCGGGAGAACCCCGTCTACGTCGATCCGGCCGTCTCCGGGCAGCTGGCGGCATCGGACGCCGAGGCGCTCGCCGACAAGATCAAGGACGCCGACAAGCCCGTCTTCGTGGCGGTCCTCCCCGCCGGCTACCCCACGCAGGACCTCTTCCGGAACCTGCGCACCGAGACCGGCATCACCGGCCTCTACGGCATCCACCTCGGTGACCGGTTCGACGCCCGTGCCGACAGCTCGGTGATGAGCCGGCAGGCGGTGTCCAACCTGGTCACGGCCGTGCAGGACGCGGGCGACACCAAGGCCCAGCTGAACGACTTCGTCGACGACGCCCTGCGCAACGTGGGCGGTTCGGCGCCGAGCAGCTGGAGCGACGGCTCGGGCACCGACGTGCCGGTCGGCGGCCTGATCACGGTCGGCGCCCTGGTCGCGGCCGGCGGCGCGGGCGCCTACGCCCTGGCCCGCCGCAACCGGCGCCGCCACGAGGAGGAGCAGCGGGCCGCGCTGGAGAAGCTGCGGGTGGTCGTCGACGAGGACATCACCGCGTTCGGTGAGGAACTGGACCGCCTCGACTTCCACCCCGGGGAGCCCGGCGCCGACGACGCGATGCGCACCGACTACGAGCGTGCCCTGGACTCCTACGAGCGGGCCAAGTCCCTGATGGCGGCCGCGGTGAAACCGGAGGACGTCCGGCCCGTCACCCAGGCCGTGGAGGACGGCCGGTTCTCCCTGGCCCGGCTCGCGGCCCGCCGCGAGGGCGGCGCCCTGCCGGAGCGCCGCCCGCCCTGCTTCTTCGACCCGCGCCACGGCCCCGCCGTCGCCGACGCCACCTGGACGCCCCCGGGCGGCGCAGCCCGCGAGGTCCCGGTCTGCGCGGCCGACGAGCGGCGTCTCGCCGAGGGCCGCGACCCGGCGATCCGCGAGGTCGACACCGACTACGGCCGCCGCCCCTACTGGGAGGCCGGACCGGCGTACGGCCCCTGGGCCGGCGGCTACTTCGGCGGCGGCCTGCTGCCCGGCCTCCTCGTCGGCACCATGCTCGGCAGCATGATGGCCGGCCCCGCCTACGCGGCCGACTACGGCTCGGGCTACGGCGACTTCGGCGGCTACGAGGGCGGCGACGTCTCCGGCGCGGACTTCGACACCGGCGATTTCGGTGGCGGTTTCGGCGGCGGGGACATCGGCGGGGGTGGAGGCTTCGGCGGTGGAGGGGACTTCGGGGGCGGATTCTGATTCGGGCAGGACCCGGTCGCCCGGGTCCACCGGTTCTCCTCCGGCTCCGCCCGGAACTGACCGCCGCCGGGCGGATGCGGCCCGGCGGCCGCGCGGAGGTGGCGTCCGCCCTGGCGGACGGCCGGTGGGATGCGGCGTACGCGTCCCAGAAGGAGGCGGAGGTCCCGGCCGACCTGGCGGCGGCCCTGGCCCGCAGCCCCCGCGCCGCCGCGGCCTTCGCGACCCTGGGCCGCACGGACCGCTACCTGGCGATGCTCGGCGTGCTCCGGGCCAGGACGACGAGAAGCCGCGCTGCGCAGGTGACGGCGACGGTGAGGAACCTGGAGGCCCGGGCCTCGACCCGCTGAGCCTGCTGGAGCGCACCGGTGGGAGCACTGTGGGCTCGCGGGCCGCGTCGGCCACTCGGGCATGCCCGGCACCCACCGGCCCGGGAACGACCGGCGTGGCGACCGCCACCTGTCCGCCGCACCGGACGGGCCCGACACCGCAGCGGCGTCGGGCCCTGAAAAGCCGTCGGTCAGAGGGTCGACGCCGCCGAGGCGATGGCGGGGGCGAAGGTGGAGACCTCCGTGTAGACGCCGGGAGCCTCGGGCCGGGCGCAGCCCTCGCCCCAGCTCACGATGCCGACCTGGATCCAGCCGCCGGCGTTGTCCTTGCGGAACATCGGGCCGCCGGAGTCGCCCTGGCAGGTGTCGACGCCGCCCGCGTCGAAGCCGGCGCAGATCTCCTCGTTCGCGACGAGGCCGCTGTACAGACCGCCGTAGGCCTTGCACGCGGCGTCGCTGACGAACGGCACGGTCGCCTTCAGGAGGTAGCGCTGCTGGGAGCCGCCCTCGCGGTTCGCGCCCCAGCCGGCGACGGTGAAGTCACCGGTGTTGTACTGCGAGGTCGTGGCGATCTTCAGCGTCGGCAGGTTGATGGGCTGGGCGAGCTTGATGAGCGCCCAGTCCTTGCCGGTCCCGTTGTAGCCGGGGGCGCGCAGCACCTTGGTGGAGCGGACCTGGACCCGGCCGCTGGTGGACTGCAGGTCGACGACCCCCGCGGTGGCGGTGATGCCCGTGTTGTTGCCGGAGCGGCCCACGCAGTGCGCGGCCGTGAGCACGATCTGCTGGGTGTAGAGCGCGCCGCCACAGCCCATGGAGAGCCGGACCATGAACGGGAACTCGCCCTGCGCGGCCCGGGTCCCGCCGACGACGGGCGACGGCGCGGCCTGCGCGGCGGAAACGGGCTGGAGGCTGGCGATCGCGAGCGCGGCGGCGCCGAGGGCCGCGCATCTCTTGAGAGCCGTGAGGAGTCTCTTCAACGTGATGCCTTCCGTGGGGGGGTTGACTGGGGAGGTGCAACCGAAGCATCAGATTGACGAGTGCATGACAGCAGCAGGGGCAAAAAGAACGTCCATGTGCTGGCATGGACTGGTCAAAATATCGCTGCTGGATTATGAGAACGCCGACAGTCTTTGCACAAGGGTCGGGAACCGGCCAGACCGGCCCGGGGGTGAGGTCACCGGGCCGGTCCCGCGAGGCTCACGCGTTCCGGATGGCCGAGATGTCGAAGTTGAGCTTGATCTTGTCGGAGACCAGGACGCCGCCGGTCTCCAGCGCGGCGTTCCAGGTCAGGCCCCACTCGGAGCGCAGGATCTCCGCCTTGCCCTCGAAGCCGACGCGCTCGTTGCCGAAGGGGTCCTTCGCGGCGCCGTTGAACTCCAGGTCGATGGCGAGGGGGCGGGTGGTGCCGAGGATCGTCAGCTCGCCGGTGATCCGGTAATCGTCACCACCGAGCGCCTCCGCCTTGGTGGAACGGAACGTCATGGCCGGGAACTCGTCCGCCTTGAAGAAGTCCGCGCTCTTGAGGTGGCCGTCGCGGTCGTCGTTGCCCGTGCTGATGCTGTCCATCACGACGTCGATGGAGGCCGTCGACCGGGACGGGTCGCTGCCGTCGAGGTGCAGCGTGCCGGTGAAGTCCTGGAAGCCGCCCTTGACGTTGGTGACCATGGCGTGCCGGGCGACGAAGCCGATCGTCGAGTGCGCGGGGTCGATCGTGTAGTCGCCGGTCAGGGCGGCCGGCTCGGGGGTCACGGCACCGGTGGCGGTGGCGGTGGCGGTGGCGGTCTGGGCGTCGTTGCGGCTGAAGATGCTCATGGTGTGTACGCCTCCTGGGTAGGATGTTGAATCTTTAACTACTCCAACGCGACCCACCGTAGACCTATTCCGTTCAATGTTCAACATCTTTGGGAGTGTGTCGGCCCGTACGCCCGCTTGGCCGAATCCCCCGGCCCGCGGGAGTGGTCCTGCCGGATGCGGCGCACCGCGCCCCGGCACGCGGTCGTCCCACGGCCCGGAGCCCGACGGAGCCGGGCCACCCGGCCCTCGCCGGCACACCCTGCGGTGGCGGCGTCCGGCGAGACGGGGTTCCGTTTTCAGTGACCGTATGGAGACAGACGAGACCACGGCGGACGCACAGCGCAGGGGAGAGCGACTCGTGACACTCACCGGCTCCGGCTCGGCCTACGACCCACCGGCGGATCCCGCCCCGCGCCGCTCCACCGCCCCCGTCCCCGCCCGGGTGAACCAGTACGGACCGCCGCGACGTCTCGACCGGCGCGTCGCCCTGGTCACCGGAGCCTCCTCCGGCATCGGGGCGGCCACGGCCCGGCGGTTCGCGATGGACGGCTGGCAACTGCTCCTCAGCGGACGCGACCGGCACCGCCTGGAGCAGACCGCGTCCGGCACCACGGCCGTCGTACTGCCCGCCGACCTCGCCGCCCCCGACGGCCCGCGCCTGCTGGCCCAGTCCGCGCTGCACACCACCGGCCGGATCGACGTCCTGGTCGCCGGAGCGGGCATGGGCTGGGCAGGCCCCTTCGCCACCATGCCGCACACCGACATCGACCGGGTGCTGACCCTGGACCTCAACGCCACCCTCCACCTCGTGCGCGAGGTACTGCCCTCCATGATCTCGGCGGGACGCGGCCGCGTGGTGCTGCTCGGCTCGGTCGCCGGCTGCGTGGGCCTGCGGGAGGAGGCGGTGTACTCCGCCGCCAAAGCAGGCCTGGCCGCCTTCGCCGAGGCGCTGCGCCAGGAACTGCGCGGCACGGGCGTGGGCGTGACCTTCGTCGTGCCCGGAGCCGTCGACACGCCCTTCCACACCCGCCGCAGCAGGCCCTACGACGGCACCCGCGCCGGCCTCCTCTCGCCCGGCAGCGTCGCCGGCACCATCTGGGAGGCCGTCCGGCAGAACCGTGACGAGGCCTACGTCCCCACCTGGCTGACCGTCCCCGGCCGGGTCCGCGGCCTCGCGCCGGGCCTGTACCGCCGCCTGCTGAACCGCTTCGGCCAGGGACTGCCGTCTGGATGACAGCTCAGCGCTCCCGCCCGCCGTTCCCCCGTTCCGGTCACTCCGGCCGAATCCACCGTTCAGGTGACCGCCTCCGCGTGGTAGGGCAGGGGCATGAGTCCCCAGCGCCGCGTCTTCCCCCGTCGTACGGCCGGGGCCGCCGCCCTGCTCCGCCCCAGCCGCCGCGCGCTGCTGCTGGCCACCGCGGCCCTGGCGGCGACCGGGAGCGCGGCCCCCGCGGGCAGGGGCACCGACGCGCCGGGCGATCCGTACGACACCCTGCGCGGCCGCTGGCTCGGCATCGCGCTCGGCACCGGCTACGACCCGACGGCCGAGCCCTACGCCGCCCGCCTCGCCGAGACCGGCGCACTCGCCCGCGACCTGCACACGAGCATGGCCCCGGCGGCGGATTCCCTATGGCCCGGCCACCCCTTCGACCCGCCGGCCGGCATCACCCTCAGCTACGGCCGGCTCTGGACCATGACCCGGGCCTACCTCCAGCAGGGCACCGGCTCCACCGCCGACCCCGCCCTCCTCGACGGCATCCTGCGCGGCCTCGACCACCTCTCCGCCACCGTCTACAACCCCGCCACCACCCGCTACGGCAACTGGTGGGAGTGGCAGATCGGCAGCCCCCGCCTGCTGACGGACATCACGGCCGCCCTGTACGAGGAGCTGGGAGAGGCCCGCGTCCGTGCCGCCTGCGCCGCGGTCGACCACTTCGTCCCCGACTCGGCCCTCGCCGACTACAGCGGCACCTCCACCGGCGCCAACCGCGTCGACCTGTGCCGCTCCGTCGTCCTGCGCGGCATCCTCGGCCGCGACCCCACCAAGATCGCCCTCGCCCGGGACGCCCTCTCCCCGGTCTTCCCGTACGTGACACGGGGCGACGGCCTCTACGCCGACGGCTCGTTCGTGCAGCACACCTGGGTCGCCTACTCGGGCACGTACGGCCAGGTCGTGCTCGACGGGCTCGGGCGGCTCTTCGCCCTGCTCGCGGGATCCGACTGGGAGGTCACCGACCCGAACCGGCAGATCGTCCTCGACAGCGTCGAGCGCGCCTACGCCCCGCTCATCCATGACGGGCTCGTCATGGACAGCGTCAACGGCCGGGCCATCAGCCGCGGTCACCTCACCGCCGACGACCGCAAGATCCTGCGCGGCGACCACTACCACGGCCACCAGCTCATCGCCGCGATCGCCCTGCTCGCGGCCGGTGCGAGCCCCGCGGAACGCACGCGCTGGCACGCCCGCGTCAAGGGCTGGATCGAACGGGACACCGTGAGCCCGATGCTGACGGCTCCCCAGTTCGGCGTCGCCGACCTGGCCCGGCTGCACGCCATCGCACGCTCACCCGTCCCGGCCGCGCCCGAACCCCCCGGTCACCACCTTTTCGCCGCCATGGACCGCGCCGTCCACCGCGGCCCCGGATTCACCGTGAACATCGCCATGGCCAGCGACCGCATCGCCCACTACGAGTGCGGCAACGGCGAGAACCCCCGCGGCTGGCACACCGGCGCCGGCATGGTCAGCTGGTGGGCCGAGGGCACCGGCGACCAGTACACGGACTGGTTCTGGCCGACCGTCGAC
Organism: Streptomyces qaidamensis; assembly: GCF_001611795.1. Classification (NCBI taxonomy): domain Bacteria; kingdom Bacillati; phylum Actinomycetota; class Actinomycetes; order Kitasatosporales; family Streptomycetaceae; genus Streptomyces; species Streptomyces qaidamensis. The sequence goes on from NZ_CP015098.1 coordinate 6,357,960, forward strand.
TGGTACCGCCTGCCCGGCACCACCGTCTCGACCAAGCGGCTCGCCGACCGCGAAGGCGGCGAGTGGGGCACGGCCCGTCCGGACGCCCGCTGGGTCGGCGGCACCACCGACGGCACCTGCGCGGCCCTCGGCCAGCATCTCAAGGGCCTCGGCTCCACCCTCGAAGCCCGCAAGTCCTGGTTCTGCGTCGCGGACGCGGTGATCTGCCTGGGCGCCGGGATCACCTGCTCCGACGGCGTCCCGGTCGAGACGATCGTCGACAACCGCAACCTCGGCGCCTCCGGCACCCAGCGCTTCGTCAAGGGCCCGAACTGGGCCCATCTGGAGGACCACGGCGGCTGGATCCTGCTCGGCCGCGAGCCGAAGGCGCTGCGCGAGGACCGTACCGGCGCCTGGTCCGACATCAACACCGGCGGCACGCCGGAGCGGCGCACCCGCCGCTGGCAGACCCTCTGGCTCGACCACGGCACCGACCCCGAGGACGCCACGTACGCCTACGTCCTGATGCCCGGGGCGTCCCGCCACGCGGTCGCGCGCCGTGCCACCGACCGCCGCTGGCTGTCGGTCCTCGCCAACGAGCCCGGCCGCCAGGCGGTCAGCGTGCCCTCCCTCGGCTGTACGGCCGCCACCTTCTGGCGGGCGGGGACGGCGGGCCCGCTCTCCGCCTCCGGCGGCGCGAGCGTGCTGGTGGTCCGCCGGGACCGTACCGCTACCCTCTGCGTGAGCGAACCGCCCCGTACGGGCGAACCGCTGGAGGTCGTCTGGGACCACCCGGTCCGCCGGGTCGACCGCGCGGACGAGACGGTCGAGGTGCTCTCCACAGGCCGCCGGCTGCGCGTGCGCGTCACTCCGGGGGAGGCATGTGCCACCCACGTCTGTGAGGTGACTCTCGCCTGACCGCTTTGTGCGACCCCTACAAGCGACACGCCCCCTGAGCAGTCGGAAAGGGTCAACTCCGCCTCGGTTCTGTTCAGGGGTACCAGGAAAACACGCCGGAGACTGTGAGGAGTCGACGGCCCGCATTCCTCGCTCGGCTTCGTAAGGTCACTACATGACCGTTTTGGATGAGGCGCCGGGTGAGCCGACCGACTCGCGCGGACGCGTGGCCGAACTGCACGAGATCCGTGCGCAGGCGGTGGCCGGACCGAGCGAGAAGGCGACCAGCGCGCAGCACGCCAAGGGCAAGCTGACCGCGCGGGAGCGCATCGAACTCCTCCTCGACCCGGACTCCTTCCGGGAGGTCGAGCAGCTGCGCCGGCACCGGGCCACCGGCTTCGGCCTGGAGGCCAAGAAGCCCTACACCGACGGTGTGATCACCGGCTGGGGCACGGTGGAGGGCCGCACGGTCTTCGTCTACGCGCACGACTTCCGCATCTTCGGCGGCGCCTTGGGCGAGGCCCACGCCACGAAGATCCACAAAATCATGGACATGGCCATCGCGGCCGGTGCCCCGCTGGTGTCGCTGAACGACGGCGCCGGCGCCCGCATCCAGGAGGGCGTCTCGGCGCTCGCCGGCTACGGCGGCATCTTCCAGCGCAACACCAGGGCCTCGGGCGTGATCCCGCAGATCTCGGTGATGCTCGGCCCGTGCGCCGGCGGCGCGGCCTACAGCCCCGCCCTCACCGACTTCGTCTTCATGGTCCGCGAGACCTCGCAGATGTTCATCACCGGCCCCGACGTCGTCAAGGCGGTCACCGGCGAGGAGATCACGCAGAACGGCCTGGGCGGCGCGGACGTCCACGCCGAGACGTCCGGTGTCTGTCACTTCGCCTACGACGACGAAGAGACCTGCATCGCCGAGGTCCGCTACCTCATCTCCCTGCTCCCGCAGAACAACCGCGAGAACCCGCCCCGCACGGAGCCCTCGGACGCGGCCGACCGCCGTTCGGACGTCCTCCTGGACCTCGTCCCGGCGGACGGCAACCGGCCGTACGACATGGCCAAGGTCATCGAGGAGATCGTCGACGACGGCGACTACCTGGAGGTCCACGAGCGCTGGGCCCGCAACATCATCTGCGCGCTGGGCCGGATGGACGGCCAGGTCGTCGGCATCGTCGCCAACCAGCCTCAGTCCCTGGCGGGTGTGCTGGACATCGAGGCCTCCGAGAAGGCGGCCCGCTTCGTCCAGATGTGCGACGCGTTCAACATTCCGATCATCACTCTTCTGGACGTGCCCGGCTTCCTCCCGGGCGTCGACCAGGAGCACGGTGGCATCATCCGCCACGGCGCGAAGCTCCTCTACGCCTACTGCAACGCGACCGTGCCCAGGATCTCCCTGATCCTGCGGAAGGCCTACGGAGGTGCGTACATCGTCATGGACAGCCAGTCCATCGGTGCCGACCTCACCTACGCCTGGCCGACGAACGAGATCGCCGTCATGGGCGCGGAGGGCGCGGCCAACGTCATCTTCCGCCGCCAGATCGCCGACGCCGAGGACCCCGAGGCCATGCGGGCCCGCATGGTCAAGGAGTACAAGTCCGAGCTGATGCACCCCTACTACGCGGCCGAGCGCGGTCTGGTCGACGACGTCATCGACCCCGCCGAGACCCGCGAGGTGCTCATCAAGTCCCTCGCCATGCTCCAGACCAAGCACGCGGACCTGCCGTCCCGCAAGCACGGCAACCCGCCGCAGTAACCCGGCGGACATCTTCCTCACGGAGACTGACACTCATGGAATCTGCTGATATCCGCGTCGAGAAGGGCCACGCCGAGCCCGAGGAGGTCGCCGCCATCACGGCCATCCTCCTGGCCCGCGCCGCCGCCCGCCCCACCGACCCGGCCCCGGCCCACCGCGGCCGCATCAAGGCCGGCTGGCGCCGCCTGGAGCGCGAGCCGGGCTTCCGCGCCCCGCACAGCTGGCGCTGACCACCCTTCGAACAAAGGGCCCCTCCACACGGAGGGGCCCTTTGTTCGTAGCCCTGGGGGTGCGCGCCGTGAGGGGCGCGGGGAACTGCGTGACAAGCCACGATCCACCTGCACCCGGCAACGCGACAGCCCCCGGCAGCCCAGAGGCCGCCAGGGGCTGTCCCACAGCGGGGGAACTACCGCAGACGAGCCATCAGCGCGTGCTCGACCAGCGTGATCAGCGCCGACTTCGCGTCCGCGCGGTGGCGGGCGTCCGTCGTGATGATCGGGGTGTCGGGGCCGATCTGGAGCGCCTCGCGGACCTCGTCCGGCGTGTACGGCTGCTGGCCGTCGAAGCCGTTCAGGGCGATGACGAACGGCAGGCCCGAGTTCTCGAAGTAGTCGACGGCGGGGAAGCAGTCGGCGAGCCTCCTCGTGTCGACCAGCACGATCGCGCCGATGGCGCCGCGCACCAGGTCGTCCCACATGAACCAGAAGCGGTCCTGGCCCGGCGTACCGAAGAGGTACAGGATCAGGTCCTGGTCCAGGGTGATACGGCCGAAGTCCATGGCGACCGTCGTGGTCGTCTTGTCCCCGGTGTGGGTCAGGTCGTCGATGCCGGCCGAAGCGGACGTCATGACGGCCTCTGTGCGCAGCGGATTGATCTCCGAGACGGCACCCACGAACGTGGTCTTGCCCACGCCGAAGCCGCCAGCCACCACGATCTTCGCGGACGTGGTGGAGCGGGAAGGCCCTCCGCTAGAGCTTGCGAAGTCCACTGAGCACCCTTTCGAGCAGTGTCACGTCTGGCTGGCCGCCGGCGTTCTCGTCGCCGCCGGGCTGATGGATGGCGACCAGTCCCGCCTCCGCCAAGTCGGCGACGAGGATCCTGGCCACGCCGAGAGGGATCGTGAGGAGCGCCGAGATCTCGGCGACCGACTTGATTTCCCGGCAGAGGTTGCAGATCCGCTGATGCTCGGGCAACTGGCCCTGCATCTGGTGCGGCTGCGCGGTGGTGTGCACCAGCGCCTCGATGGCGAGCTGGTAGCGCGGGCGGGTCCGGCCGCCGGTCATGGCGTACGGACGCACCAACGGATTGTGGGTGTTCGACGCCCCGCCGGGCGCCGGCTCCGGGGCGCGGCGCTGCGGCTGCACGGGCTGGATGCGCGGGGCCGGCGGCTGGTCGTACGGCGACGGGCCGGGGCCCTGCGGCGCGTACGGCTGCCGGTGGCTCGGTGCGGAGGGGAAGTTGTAACGGTTCGGGTTCTGACCACCGTCGCCCTGGCCCTGGGCAGGGCCGTACGACCAGTTGCCCGAAGGCGAACCGCCTGGGGGTGTTGCCACTTTCTCCTCCTCCGACTGTGCCTGGCACCCATCGCTGTGGAGCCGCGTCCCGAAACCTTACGGCCACGGGACGCCAAAACGCACCGTCCGTCTGTTAGTTGAGCAGGCTCCCCTGGAGCTCTGCGCGAAGGTCCGGTGTCAGGACCGTACCGGCTCGGTCGACCAGCAGCGCCATCTCGTACCCGATGAGGCCGATGTCCGCCTCCGGATGTGCGAGAACGGCGAGCGACGAACCGTCGGATACGGACATGATGAAGAGGAACCCCCGCTCCATCTCCACAACGGTCTGGTTCACGGCGCCTCCCTCGAAGATCCGGGAAGCGCCCGCCGTCAGCGACGTCAGACCGGAGGCGACGGCCGCGAGCTGGTCGGCGCGGTCGCGGGGGAAGCCTTCGGACATCGCCAGAAGGAGTCCGTCGGCGGAGACCACCACCGTGTGGGACACCCCCGGGGTGTTGTCCACGAAGTTGGTGATCAACCAGTTCAGGTTCTGTGCCGCCTGGCTCATCGGGCTCACACTAACGCTCCTGGTTGTAGGTGCTGTCAGGACCGAAGCCCTGGCCGTTCGTTTCACTGCCTGCGCTGCGTCCGCGCTGGACGCCCCGACGCAGGTTGCTCAGCCTGCCCCGGACGTCCTCCGGAGCGCGGGAGATCTGTGGGCCTCCCTGGGGGGTGCTCTCGGCGGCCCCCTCGATCAGGTTGGCCTTGGGCACCCGCCTCGGCAGGCCGGAGGAGGTGACCCCGCCCGCCTTGGGCTTCCGGAGCTGCGAAGCCTGCTGCCACCGCTCGTCGTTGGCCGAGCGCCAGTCGTCGCCGTTGCTCTCCGGAGCGGAGGCCGGCGGCTCCTGGCTCACATGCCGTGCGCCACCCGTGCCGTTCGCACCGCTCGCGGTGGCCCCACGGCGGGGAAGCCCGGCGTCGGTCATCGTGTGAGCGGCGGAGGGGCTCGATCCCGGACGGTCGAAGCCTACGCGGTCCTGCTCACTTGCGTCAGCGGCCTGCGCAGATTCCGTTTCCGGGGCCTGAGAAGGGTACTGGCTCGGGTAGCCGTTCTGGTAACCGTCCTGCTGAGGCCAGTCGTCCTGGTGGCGCCGCTGCTCGAACGCGGCGAAACCGCCCTGCCCCCCCGTGCCCGGAGCCGAGGGCTCCTCCTGGGCCGGCTCCGGATAGGAGGGCTCCGGGTAGCCGCCGTTCGGCGAGAAGGTGTCGTTCTGCGGCAGACCACCGTTCGGCGCGTAGTACTGCTCGTCGTACGCAGACCGCTGCGGCTCCTCGTACGACGCCTGCTGCTGCTCCTGGTACGGCGCCTGCTGCTCCTGGTACGGCGCCTGCTGCTCCTCGTACGGCGCCTGGCGGTCGTACGCGGACGGCTGCTGCTCCGGGTAGCCGGACTGGCCGGTGTCGTAGGCCTGCCCGGTGTCGTAGCCCTGTCCGGCGTTGTACTCGTCGCGGTACCCCGTCGCCTGGTTCGGCTCCTGCCCGCTCTGCCCGGGCAGAGCGGGCTGCTCGTGCGACTGGGCCTCCAGGGCCGCCCGGCGCTCCTCGCGCATCAGGGAGCGGCCGACGGGGTCCAGCTCGCGTATGTCGTCGGGGACCTCGGAGTAACGGCTGTCGTCGAAGCCGAGCTCCGCGGCCGTGCGCATGGGCTGCTGGTTGAAGTTCTCGCCGCCGCCGCCGAAGTTCTGCTCCGGGATGATCTGCGAGACGGTGAACTCGTCGCGGTCCACGTGCTGCTCGCCGCCACCACCGTGGGTGATCGCGTCCGGCAGCATGACCAGCGAGGTCGTGCCGGCCTGCTCGCCCGAGGGGCGCAGCTGGACCCGGATGCCGTGCCGGTCGGACAGCCGGCCGACCACGAACAGGCCCATGCGCTGGGAGATCGCGGCGTCCACGGTCGGCGGGTTGGCCAGCTTGTGGTTGATGTCCGCGAAGTCCTCGGCGGTGAGGCCGATGCCCTTGTCGTGGATCTCGATCATCACGCGGCCGTCGGGGAGACGGGTCGCGGTGACGCGGACCTTGGTCTGCGGGGAGGAGAACGTCGTGGCGTTCTCCAGGAGCTCGGCGAGCAGGTGCACGAGGTCGGTCACGGCACGGCCGTGGATCTCGGCCTCCGGGACGCCGGAGAGCTCGATGCGCTCGTACTGCTCCACCTCGGAGGAGGCGGCGCGCAGCACGTCGACCAGCGGGACCGGCTGGTCCCAGCGGCGGCCGGGCTCCTCGCCGGCGAGGACCAGGAGGTTCTCGCCGTTGCGGCGCATACGGGTCGCCAGGTGGTCCAGCTTGAAGAGGTTCTCCAGCTGGTCCGGGTCGGCCTCGTTGTTCTCCAGGTCGGTGATCAGGGTCAGCTGGCCCTCGATCAGCGACTGGTTGCGGCGCGACAGGTTGGTGAAGATCGCGTTGATGTTGCCCCGCAGCAGGGCCTGCTCGGCGGCGAGCCGGACGGCCTCGCGGTGGACCTGGTCGAAGGCGCGGGCGACCTCGCCGATCTCGTCGGTCGTGGAGATCGGGATGGCCTGGACGCGGGTGTCGACGCGTCCGGGGTCGGTACGGGAGAGCTGGTCGACCAGCATCGGCAGACGCTGCTCGGCGATACCGAAGGCGGCGTTGCGCAGCTGGCGCATCGAGCGGCTCATCTGGCGGGCGACCGCGCCGGCCAGGATGAACGCGAGAAGCAGGGCGACCACGACGGCGGCACCGGTGATGTAGGCGTCACGCTGGGCGTCGTCGGCGATGTCGGACGCTTCGCTCACGGCCTTGTCGGCCAGGTCCGTCTCGATCTTTTCGTACGCGTTGAACTTGAGCGTGTTGACCGCCCACCAGTTCTCGGCGGTGATGCCCCGCTCGGCGAGGGCGGCGCGCGCGCTCGGGTCCGTGCTCTGCAGCGTGGCCACGCCCGAGATCATCGTCGTCAGCTTGGCGGGCGGCGGGACGTAGTCCGGGTTCTTGGCCTTGGCCTCCCGGGCCATCGCGGCACCGTCGGCCCTGATCTTGGCCTCGGCCTCCTCGAGCTTGGCCGCGTCCTGCTCGGTGCCACCGCCGATGTACTCCTGCACGGCGATGCGCTCGAGGTAGGCGTACGAGGAGAGGGCGATGCGCTGGCTGGCCAGGTTGCCGGCGTCCGGGCCCGGCTTGACCAGGATGTGCATGCCGATGGAGCGCTGCAGCGACAGGGCCGCCTTGGTGAGCTCGATGGCGTACACGGTCCGGCCGTAGCTGGTGATGTTGCCGGTGCCGAGACCGAGCTCGTTGGCGAACTCCGTCAGCGGGTGGGCGACCTCGACGTAGCCCTCTTCGGTCTGGACGCCCTGGAGCTTGTTGGTGTAAGCGGCCTGGCGCAGGGTGGCCAGCTCGGGCTCCACCTTGCGGAAAAGCTTCAGCCGGCGCTCCAGGCCGGGCTTGGCCGGCATGTTCTGGGCCGCGGCGTCGAAGGCGTCGGACGCCTCGTCGGTGGCCTTGCGGACCTGGGTGACGGTCGCCTTGTCCTGGGCGCTCTGGGCGCTGCCCTTCAGCAGGGGCGCCGCCGACGCGTCACGTTCGATGTAGAGGGCGTTGGCGTAGAGGAGCGATGCGCGGACGAGGCGCGCGGTGTTCTCCGCGTCCTCGGCCTCCTGCCAGGTGTCGATCGAGCCCTTCACCTGGAAGCCGCCCATGACGAGGCCGACCAGCACGGGTATGAGCAGGATCGCGTTGAGCCTGGTCGCCACGCGCCAGTTGCGCGGGGAGAGACGGCCGCCGCTCTCGGCGGGTGCGGCCGTCGGTTCCGAACCGGGCACGGGGGCGGGCGCCGCTGTGCGCGGCGGCGGGGTGAAGTTGCCCCGGGCCGACGGCTCGGGACTGTTCTTGCTTCGCCTCACTCGACCAACAACCTCTCGGCGGTCGGCACCAACGTTGTGCCGCAGTGTTCAGAGCCCAACACGACTCGATGGACGAGTACGTCATTGACTATTGGGCAGTTCAGGCATTCCAGCACGACGACCTGCGCTCTTCCAAACAGTCCGGGGCGGGGATTCGACGTGATGTAAGCCCCAGATAAAACGGTCATAAAGAGCGAGCCCCGCCAAAAGGCGGGGCTGTTGTGAGCGCAGCGAGACCGGATGTGCGCGACGCGTGGCCGTACCACCAGATTCCTCTGCCGAAACGTTATGAACACCTTGGCCGACCGTGTCAAAGGACACAGCCGGCTCCGGTGTATCTACGACAACTGCCGTATGGCGCTCCTGAATTGGGTGCTACCTCAGCCGTGCCATCAGAGCGTGCTCGACCAGCGTGATCAGGGCACTCTTCGCATCGGCCCGGTGCCGGGCGTCCGTCGTGATGATCGGGGTGTCCGGTCCGATCTGCAGCGCCTCGCGCACCTCTTCCGGCTGGTAGGGCTGCTGCCCGTCGAAGCCGTTGAGGGCCACGACGAACGGCAGACCCGAGTTCTCGAAGTAGTCGACGGCGGGGAAGCAGTCGGCCAGGCGCCGGGTGTCCACGAGCACCACCGCGCCGATGGCGCCGCGCACCAGGTCGTCCCACATGAACCAGAAGCGGTCCTGGCCCGGCGTACCGAAGAGGTACAGGATCAGGTCCTGGTCCAGGGTGATACGGCCGAAGTCCATGGCCACCGTGGTGGTGGTCTTGTCCCCGGTGTGGGTCAGGTCGTCGATGCCCGCGCTGGCCGAGGTCATCACGGCCTCGGTCCGCAGCGGGTTGATCTCCGAGACGGCGCCCACGAACGTGGTCTTGCCCACGCCGAAGCCACCCGCCACCACTATCTTCGCGGAGGTGGTGGATCGACCCGGGTCAGAGCTTGCGAAGTCCACTGAGCACCCTTTCGAGCAGTGTCACGTCCGGCGCACCGGTGGCGTCGTCGCCGCCCGGCTGGTGGATCGCGACGAGACCGGCCTCGGCGAGGTCCGCGACCAGGATCCGGGCCACGCCCAGCGGCATGTTCAGCAGCGCCGACACCTCGGCCACCGACTTCACCTCACGGCAGAGGTGACAGATCCGCTGGTGCTCAGGGAGCAGTCCCATGAGTGCGGCGGGGTCCGCGGTCGTACTGATCAGTGCCTCGATGGCCAGCTGGTAGCGCGGCCGTGTCCGGCCGCCGGTCATGGCATAGGGCCGAACCAGCGGCTGGTCGCCCTCGTCCTCGTACGGCTCCGCGTACGGATCATGAGAGGCGGTGGGCGGGGTCATGGGTCCTCCGGGCGGGACAGCAAGTCGGTCAGCAAGCCGTCTGACGGGGCCTTTGTGGGGTGTGTGGCAGCCGGACGGTGATGTGGTGAGACGGGTGGTGCCGGGGCCGATCAGTGGAGCAGACTGCCTTGGAGCTCAGCTCGCAGGTCGGGGGTGAGGACCGCGCCAGCGCGGTCGACCAGGAGCGCCATCTCGTAGCCGACGAGGCCGATGTCGCACTCGGGGTGGGCGAGGACCGCCAGGGACGAGCCGTCCGAGACGGACATGAGGAAGAGGAATCCTCGCTCCATCTCCACGACCGTCTGCGCCACGTCACCGCCCTCGAAGATCCGGGAAGCGCCCGCCGTCAGCGACGTCAGGCCCGAGGCGACGGCCGCGAGCTGGTCCGCGCGGTCGCGCGGGAAGCCCTCCGACAGCGCCAGGAGGAGACCGTCGGCGGACACGACGACGGTGTGGGACACCCCGGGGGTGTTGTCCACGAAGTTGGTGATCAACCAGTTGAGATTCTGTGCCGCCTGGCTCATCGGACTCAACTAACGCTCCTGCTGGTGAGTGGGCCGTGGGTGGCTGCCGGTCTGGGTGGACCCGGCCTGACGACCCTGTGCGATTCCCCGACGGAGATTGGTCAGCCGGCCGCGCACGTCATCGGGCGCACGCGAGACCTGAGGACCGCTCTGGTGGGTTTGCTGCTGCGCCGTGCCCGGGACGAGGTTCGCCCGGGGCACCCGGCGCGGCAGGCCGGAGGTGGTGACACCACCCGCGGCGGGCTGGCGGACTCGCTCGGCCTGGCGGACGAGGTCGTCGTTCGGCGAGGTGCGCCAGCCGGCGGGGGCGGCGGACCGCTGCGGACCGGTGGGTCCCTGCGGCTGCTGCGGGGCGGCCGGAGCGGAGCCGTTGTTCTGCGGCTGCTGCTCCTGCTGGCCGTGGAACCAGTTGGTCTCCAGCGTGTCGTACAGCGGCGTACGACCATCGCCGGGACCGGACGCCGGCGGCAGGGCCTCGGGCTCCTGCCGGACCGGGCGGGCCTGCGGGGCGGGCGGACGCGGGGCGCCGAAGTCGGCCGGTCCCAGGCCGCCGTTGACCTGCGGCTGCTCGTACCGGCCCGTGCCCGCGGGGTCGGCCGGCGTGGCCGGACCCGGGAGGGTGGGCCGCCCGGAGCCGTTGTCCTGGCGCGGTGCGGGGTACTGGCCGGTTGACCCGTTCTCCTGGCGGGGCGCCGGGTACTGGCCGGTTGACCCGTTCTCCTGGTGCGGGGCCGGGTACTGGCCGGTTGACCCGTTCTCCTGGCGCGGCGCCGGGTACTGGCCCGTCGAGCCGTTGTCGTAGGACTGCGGCGCCGGGTACTGGCCCGACGTGGACGAGTCGCGTCGGCCGCCCGGGGTGCCGAAGACGTCCGGGCGGACGAACTGGCCCTGGCCCTGCTGTGCGTTCGCGCCGGGACCGAACGGGTCCTGGGCGGTGCCGAAGTCGGTCGGCGAGCCGAAGCCCTGCCGGTCGTCGTCGCGCGGCACGGCCGGGATCTCCGCCGTCGCGCCGGGACCCTGACGGTCGTCCACGCGCGGCAGGGCGGACGTACGGGAGACGTCCGGCTGCTCCTCGTGGCCGCGCGGGACGTCCAGCGACGCGCGCGGCACCGGCGGCTGGGCGTTCTCGTCGCTCCAGCTCGGCACACGCTGCTGCGCGTCGCCACCGGGCAGCTCGGCCCGCGGACCACCGCGCGGCGGCAGCTGCGGCCTGCGGCCCTTGCCCTGCTCGGCGTTGCCGCCCTGCTTCTTCCGGCTCCGGCCACCGCCGAAGGCGTCCTGGCCCTGCTGCGGCCCGTTGGTGCCCGCGGCCTGCAGACCCTGCGGGGCGCCCGGCGCCTGCTGACCGAACCCGCCACCGGCACCGGCCGGGGACGGACGGCCCTGCGGGGGGCCGCTCTGCTCGAACGACGACGGGCCGGGACCCTGCGGTCCGCGCGCACCGCCCTGCGCTCCGGGACGGCCACCGTCCCCGTCACGCCCGGGCAGCGCGGCCCGCGGGCCCTGACCGGGAGCGAGCCGGCCACCGCCGGAGGCACCGCCACCGAAGGCACCGCCGGACGCACCGGCGCCGAGGGCACCGGCCCCCTGGCCGGCACCGGCGGCACGCCGGGCCGCTGCCGCACCGGCGGCGGCCTGCGCGGCGGCGGGACCGCCACCGACGGGAGACTGACCGGGCTGCTTGGGCTGGGGCTTCCGGCCGCCCTGGGCGACATCGACGGGCAGCATGACCAGCGCGGTCGTACCACCGGAGTCGGACGGGCGCAGCTGGATGCGGATGCCGTGCCGCTGGGACAGACGGCCGACCACGAACAGGCCCATGCGGCGGGAGACGGAGACGTCCACCGTCGGGGGAGAGGCGAGCCGCTCGTTGATCGCCGCGAGGTCCTCCGGCGACAGGCCGATACCGGTGTCGTGGATCTCGATCAGCACCCGGCCGTCGGGCAGCGCGTGACCGGTGACCTTGACCTTGGTCTGCGGCGAGGAGAAGGAGGTCGCGTTCTCCAGCAGCTCGGCGAGGAGGTGCACGAGGTCGTTGACGACCCGGCCGGCCACTTCGGTGGTCGGCACGGAGGCCAGTTCGATGCGCTCGTACTGCTCCACCTCGGACGCGGCGGCGCGCAGCACGTCGACCAGCGGCACCGGACGGGTCCAGCGGCGGCCGGGCTCCTCACCCGCGAGGACGAGGAGGTTCTCACCGTTACGGCGCATGCGGGTGGCGAGGTGGTCGAGCTTGAACAGCGAGGACAGCTGGTCCGGGTCGGCCTCGCGGGACTCCAGTTCGGAGATGAGCGACAGCTGGCGCTGGATCAGGCCCTGGGAGCGGCGCGAGAGGTTGGTGAACATCGCGTTGACGTTGCCCCGGAGCAGGGCCTGCTCGGCGGCGAGGCGGACCGCCTCGCGGTGCACGTCGTCGAAGGCCGCGGCCACCCGGCCGATCTCGTCCCGGGAGTGCACGCCGACCGACTCGACGGACGTGTCGACGTCCTGCGGGTCGGACTCGGACAGCTGCTTGACCAGCTCGGGCAGACGGTCGGAGGCGACCCTGGTCGCGGTGTCCTCCAGCCGGCGCAGCGAGCGGATCATGGAGCGGGCCACGACGAAGGCGCCGACCAGCGACACACCCAGCACGATCAGGATCAGGGCACCGGAGATGATCGCGTCGCGCTCGGTGGCGCTGCGCAGCTCGCGGGCCTTCTGCTCCATCTCCTCCAGCAGCGTGTGCTCGATGTTCTTCATCTGCTGGATCTTGGTGGAGCTGTCGTCCAGCCAGTCGCGGTAGGACCGCTTGTCCTGCTGGGCGAGACCGCTCGCGGAGACCAGGGCGCGACCCGCGTAGGTGTCGGTCGCCTTGATCGTGGAGTTGCCGCCGTCCTCGATCGGCTTGAGCAACTCGGTGGCGGCGTCCTCGCCGTAGATGCTCTTGAAGGTGCGGAGCTCGGAGTCCTGGCTTTCCAGGGCCGACTGGGCGTAGAGCCGGTCGTTCGGGGAGAGCTCGCCGGCCGTGGTGTTGCTGGCGGGCAGCGCCGCGGCGAGGGCCGCGCGCTGGATCGAGGAGTACTCCTTGGCGGAGGAGAACGCCGCGAGCGCACGCGTACGCTGGATCATGTCCGGGTTGCTGGTCGCCTCGGCCATGTCCTGGGAGAGGTCGATCAGGTTCTCGATCAGACGGTGGTACCCCTCGATCGTCTGCGTCGAGTTGCCCTCGGAGGCGTAGGCGCCCTTGCGGATCTGCTCGAGGTTGTTCAGCTCGCCGGCGATCTGGACGAGGTAGTCGCGGACGCCCTTGAGGTTGCCGTCCTTGCTCGCGCTGTCGATCTCCTCGGACGAGTCGAGGAAGTTCGTGCGCGCCCGGTCGGTCTTCTCGCGAAGCCCCTTGACCGTGAAGTCGGTCGCCTTGCCGCCGTGCGCGAGCGGGCCGGCCGACTGGTCGCGCTCCTCCTGGAGCGCGGCCGACAGCTCGGTGGCCTGCTTGGTCATGTCCGTCAGCAGCTTCATGTTGTCGAGCTGCTGGATGTCGTCCATGGACTGGTTGATACGCAGCGCGCCCAGCGAGGTGGCCGCGACCACCGGGAGGGCGAGCAGCGACACCAGTCGCGTGGAGATGCGCCAGTTGCGCAGGGCTATTCGCGGCCCGGGGCCGGTCGGGCCCGTGGGCGGCTTCAGCGCCGGGGAAGGGCTCGCGGACCCCGAGGGGGTCGACGTGCCGGGGCGCCCGGAGCGCTCACCGCCGTCACCGGCCGGGCCCTGGTTCTGGGCGTGCTGGGGCGAGGGGCCGCCAGTCATGGGGCCAGTCCCGCCGTGCGGCTCCGGCCCCGCCGAAGCGTTGCCATCCCTCTTGAAACGTCCCTGCACTAGCGTCGCAACCTCTGGACCAGGCACCCCGTCGCCTGAACGGCGGGGCACGGTGTCGGCGTTCTGGGGACGCCCTGAAAAACGCCCCCGTGGTGGTCTTGAGTGACCGGCGCTGGCTCCCCCTCTCGCCGCCACCCGGCGCGACTGTGCGCCCCCTGTGCGCCGGCTCGATCCTGCGGCGGTCCGTGAGATTCCAGCACAGCACAGGATCTCCAACAAGGCCCGTAGGCCGAGCCGTGATGTAGGTGACACCACGTGAGGGCCGGATCACCGGCCGTGGAAGGCGAGTTCACCCATTTCGGGCGTTAGTCCGCGAGTCGCCGAGCGGTGCCGGGTGTCCCAGTCGCCATGATCAGGAGCGGAATGATGGCTTCAGTGAGTCAATGTCCGTTTCGGTGCCGTGAGGCAGGGGTCCGAATTGACCGATTCGCCCTCTGATTCGTGAGGAAACTCACATGCCGATCATGGCCTTCGCGCGAACGAGCCGGGGAATCGCATGTTTAGCCTGGCGCTTTACAGCGATGACACAACCGACAACCCGCGCCCGTGCGGAGGTTTCACACACCCTCCCGGCGCCCGTCACAGGACAGGGTCAAGTAAACAGTGAAGACGACGACGATGTTCCACAAGATCGCCAACCCGCGACGCACGACGCTGGCTCACCTGGACGACGCCGACGAACTGCAGACGCCGGAGCGGCCGGAGCACCCCGTCGAACTCCCGGCCCAGACCGCAAACCCCAAGCGCACCGTCCTCATGGAGATCCCCGTCGCGGCCGCCGCGGCCGCGGAATGACACCTGGTAGTACGCGTGCCGGCCGCCGGATGCTCAGGGCGGCAGGACACGGATTTCGGAGGGGCGCCCCGCGTGACGGGGCGCCCCTTCACAATGCGCGGGGCGGGAGGACCTCCCCGCGTTAGCCTGGACCGTCAGACTCCAGCCGCTTCAGTCAAGGGGCCAAGCATCCCGTGCGCATCGCCAGGTTCTCCATCGACGGGAACGTCGCCTTCGGCGCCATCGAGGGCGACAAGCAGGACGAACTCGTCCTGGACATCATCAAGGGCATCCCGTTCGCGGACTTCGAGCTCTCCGGTACGAAGGTGCCGGTGAGCAAGGTCAGGCTGCTGCCGCCGGTGCTGCCCAACAAGGTCGTGGCCTTCGGTCGCAACTACGCGGAGCACGCCCGCGAGCTGGGCAACGAGGTGCCCGACGCCCCCTTCGCCTTCTTCAAGCCGTCCACCTCGGTGATCGGCCCGGGCGACGAGATCCAGTACCCCTCCTTCTCCGAGGAGGTGCACCACGAGGCCGAGCTGGCCGTGGTGATCGGCCGGATGTGCCGCGAGGTCCCGCGCGAGCGCGTCAAGGACGTCATCTTCGGCTACACCTGCGCCAACGACATCACCGCCCGCGACGTGCAGAAGCGCGAGAAGCAGTGGGCCCGGGCCAAGGGCTTCGACAGCTCCTGCCCGCTCGGCCCCTGGGTGGAGACGGACCTGGACGCGAGCGACCTCACCATCCAGCTCACGGTCAACGGCCAGCAGCGCCAGCTGGGCCGGACCAGCGAGATGATCCACTCCATCGAGGACCTGATCGTCAACATCTCCGAGGCCATGACGCTGCTCCCCGGCGACGTGATCCTCACGGGCACCCCGGCTGGGGTCGGCCCCCTGAACGTCGGCGACGAGGTCGCCGTCACCATCGAAGGCATCGGCACTCTCACCAACAAGGTTGTCAAGCGTGGCTAGCGCACCCGGCACTCCAGTACGCGTCCGTTTCTGTCCCTCGCCCACCGGTAACCCCCACGTGGGCCTGGTCCGCACCGCCCTGTTCAACTGGGCGTTCGCCAAGCACCACCAGGGCACCCTGGTCTTCCGCATCGAGGACACCGACGCCGCCCGCGACTCCGAGGAGTCGTACACCCAGCTGCTCGACTCGATGCGCTGGCTGGGCTTCGACTGGGACGAGGGCCCCGAGGTCGGCGGCCCGCACGCGCCGTACCGCCAGTCGCAGCGCATGGACCTGTACAAGGACGTCGCGGCCAAACTGCTCGACGCCGGCCACGCCTACCGCTGCTACTGCTCCCAGGACGAGCTGGACACCCGCCGCGAGGCCGCCCGCGCCGCCGGCAAGCCCTCCGGCTACGACGGCCACTGCCGTGAGCTGACCGCCGCGCAGGTCGAGGAGTACCAGGCCCAGGGCCGCGAGCCGATCGTCCGCTTCCGGATGCCCGACGAGACGATCACCTTCACCGACCTGGTCCGCGGAGAGCTGACCTTCACCCCGGAGAACGTCCCGGACTACGGAATCGTCCGCGCCAACGGCGCCCCGCTCTACACGCTGGTCAACCCGGTCGACGACGCCCTGATGGAGATCACCCACGTCCTGCGCGGCGAGGACCTGCTCTCCTCCACCCCGCGCCAGATCGCCCTCTACAAGGCGCTGATGGAGCTGGGCGTCGCCAAGGAGATCCCGTCCTTCGGCCACCTGCCGTACGTGATGGGCGAGGGCAACAAGAAGCTCTCCAAGCGCGACCCGCAGTCCTCCCTCAACCTCTACCGGGAGCGCGGCTTCCTCCCCGAGGGCCTGCTCAACTACCTCTCCCTGCTCGGCTGGTCCCTCTCGGCCGACCAGGACATCTTCACGACCGATGAGATGATCGCGGCGTTCGAGATCTCCGACGTGAACCCGAACCCGGCCCGCTTCGACCTCAAGAAGTGCGAGGCCATCAACGGCGACCACATCCGCATGCTGGACGTGAAGGACTTCACCGAGCGCTGCCGCCCGTGGCTCCAGGCGCCGTTCGCCCCCTGGGCCCCGGAGGCCTTCGACGAGGCCAAGTGGCAGGCCATCGCGCCGCACGCCCAGACCCGCCTCAAGGTGCTCTCCGAGATCACCGACAACGTCGACTTCCTGTTCCTGCCGGAGCCGGTGGAGGACGAGGCCAGCTGGGCGAAGGCCATGAAGGAGGGCTCGGACGCCCTGCTGCGCACGGCCCGCGAGAAGCTGGAGGCCGCCGACTGGACCTCCGCCGAGTCGCTCAAGGAGGCCGTCCTGGCCGCCGGTGAGGCCCACGGCCTGAAGCTCGGCAAGGCTCAGGCCCCCGTCCGCGTCGCCGTCACCGGTCGCACGGTCGGCCTGCCGCTCTTCGAGTCCCTGGAGGTCCTCGGCAAGGAGACCACCCTGGCCCGGATCGACGCGGCGCTGGCGAAGCTGGCCGCGTAACGCGACACTCCGAGCGGCAAGGGCGGCGTCCGGTTCGGGCGCCGCCCTCGCCGTGTCCGCCCAGCCGTCACCCGGAGTTCACTCTTCCGGGCAACTCCCGTCCCCGCACGGGACGTTGGATGCCCCCTGTGCGCACGGTGCGCGTGTGCGCCCTGGTACAGGGGGAGAAGCATGATCCGTTCACGAAGACTCGTCCGCGCGGCCGTCGGCGGGCTGGTCGCCCTGTCCTGCACGGTGCTCACCGCACCCGCGCAGGCCGCGCCCGAGGCCGACGAGCCGTCCGGCACCGTGCGGCTCGTCACCGAGAAGCGCGTGACCGTCGACTACCCGTGGGCCGGCGCGTCCGGCTTCCAGTACCGGCCGGGGACCACCACGGTCACCACGGTGGACTACCCCGACGCGGTCCCGCCCGCCCACGCCGGCCCGGACGACCTCGCCAGCGGCACCGACGTCCTCAACACCCTCGACGGCCGGACCGTCGCCCAGAAACACCGCTCCACGGGCGCCACCGCCACCGTCACGATCCCCACCGGCCAGGCCTACCGGGCCGCCGTCGGCTGGAGCGTGCTGACCATGGACGGCACCGGCGCCCTGCACGTCCTGCGTACCGTCGACGGCACCCTCCCCGTGGACACCCCGGTCACCGGCTTCCCCGCGGGCGCCCGGCCCGTCCTCTACCGCACCGGCGGCTCGGTCGCCCGCCTCGCGATCGTCTACACGCTGGACGGCAAGACGTCCGTGGGCCTGGTCGACCTCTCCGACGGCGCCTTCCGCACGTACGTCACCGGCGACACCGCGACCCCGCAGCTCGCCTTCAACGATCGCTGGCTCGTCGCCGACTGGCAGGCGATCCGGGTGGACGCCGGACCCGGCACCGAGCCCACCGCCCTCACCAGCACCGACGCCCAGCTCGAAGCCGTCGTCGGCGATCAACTCCTGATCGGCAACCCGGCCTTCGTCCTGGGCGGCACCGAGGCCGCGCTGACCGCCCGCTCCCTGGTCACCGGCGCGTCGACCACCGTGCTGGCCTCGTCGTTCGGCGGCATCGGCCCGACCCTGGACGGCGGCGCCCTGGCCACCGCGGGCCCCTCCAGCCTCGACTGGAACATCCACCGCATCACCTCCACCGGCACCGGCGGCCTCGCCACCACCGAAGTGGCCCGGGTCCGCGCCGCCGCGACCGGCGTGCAGGGACTGGCCGTCGCCGGCGGGGAGTTGTTCCTCTACGGCGCGACGCCCGGAGCCTCACTGCGCTACAGCAGCTTCCGGCTGGACGCCACCGGCCGACCCGACGGCCCCCAGACCCGCCGCAGCCCGGGGCTGAGCCCGTCCACCTGCCTCACCGGCGACGCCGCCTGCCCCCAGCTGGAGGCCCTCGGCGACGGCCGGGTCAGTCACCTGTGGACCGCCGGGACGGGCGAGGAATCCGTCGTCGGCGTGGGCCTCGACACCACCACCGTCCTCAGTGAGCCCACGGACGGCGACTCCCGCGGCCGTATCGGCGCCGGCACGGGCCGTTACGTGCTGTACAACGGCGGCTCCGGCAAGCAGCGGGTCGTCGACTTCCCGCGCGGGGCGACCGCCGGGGAGACCACTCTCACCCGCGACCGCACCGCCGCCGCGGTCTGGGGGCAGACCCTGTGGGCCCCGGGCAGCACCCAGGGCCAGGTCACCGGCCGCAACCTCAAGACCGGCTCGACCACCACCATCACCACCGGCGCCGCCTGCACCCTCACCGACATCCAGGCCGTCAACACCTGGCTGTACTGGTCCTGCGGCAGCTCGGCGGGCGTCCACGACCGGGCCACCGGCCGCAAGATCACGGTCCCGGCGGACCTCGGCCCGGCCCGCCTCGCCGACGGCTTCCTGCTCCGGGAGAACCGCACCACCCACGAGCTGCTGCTCACCGACTTCCACACCGGCACGGCCACCACCCGCACCCTGGTCAAGCTGCCCGCCACGGACCAGAACACCGGCGGCAGCAACGGCCGCTGGGCCGTCGACCGCTTCGGCGGCCCCATCGCCTACCTCAACGGCACGTACGGCGAGGTGTCGATCGTCCCCAGCGGCGTCCCCACCTCGCCCCTGGCGCAGATGGAAGCCCAGGTCCACGCGCCGTCCGTGATCGGCAAGGCGTTCCCCTGGGCCCCGGTCTGGCAGCTGAACAAGCCCTCCACCTGGACCCTGACCCTCATCAACGCCTTCGGCAAGCCCGTCCGCACGCTGACCGGCGCCTCCACCGGGGCCGCCGTACGCCCCGCCTGGGACGGCACCACCGACAGCGGCGGCGGCGCCACGGGCGGCCCCTACACCTGGAAGCTCACCGCTCACCCCCGCGACGGCCAGGGCCCCGACCTGACGCTCTCCGGGACCATGAACCCGGGCTGAGAGCGGAACGCGGTGGGTACGGTCGGAGTATGCGCATCCACGCCGTGGTCTGGGACGTAGACGACACCCTCTTCGACTACACCTCCGCCGACCGCCTCGGCATGCGCGCCCATCTCACGGCCGAGGGCCTGCTCGACGACCACGAGACCGTCGAGCAGGCCATCGCCCGCTGGCGGGAGATCACCGACCTGCAATGGGCACGCTTCGCGGCCGGCGAGTCCACCTTCGAGGGCCAGCGGCGCGACCGCGTGCGGGTGTTCCTCGACCGGGACCTCACCGACGCCGAGGCCGACGCGTGGTTCCAGCGGTACATCGCCCACTACGAGGCGGTCTGGTCCCTCTTCCCGGACGTCCTGCCCGTCCTCGACGCCCTCTCCGTCAGCCACCGGCACGCCGTGCTCTCCAACTCCAGCCTCCACGTCCAGGACCGCAAGCTGCGTGCCCTCGGCGTCCACGACCGCTTCGAGACCATCCTGTGCGCGGCCGAGCTCGGCATCTCCAAGCCCGAGGCCGGGGCGTTCCTCGCGGCCTGCGAATACCTCGGACTGCCGCCGCACCAGGTCGCCTACGTCGGCGACCACCCGGAGATCGACGGACGGGGTGCCGCCGACGCCGGACTGCTGTCGGTGTGGATCGACCGGGGCGGTCTGTACGCCACGATCGACCCGCCCGTCGGGCCGCACCGCATCGCCTCCCTCGCCGAACTGCCGTCCCTGCTCGGCTCGGATACTCGTTTTGGAGCCCCGTCCACCTTCGGGTAATGTTCTTCCTGCGCCGCGGGAGCGGGCCGGAAGGCCGGAACCCCAGGCGCACTACTAGAACAAATCCCCCTCGGGGGCTTGCGTTCCAGTGGCCTATGGTGTAATTGGCAGCACGACTGATTCTGGTTCAGTTAGTCTTGGTTCGAGTCCAGGTAGGCCAGCTCGCAGAGCTCATCTGCATCGCCCCCGTTGTGTAGCGGCCTAGCACGCTGCCCTCTCAAGGCAGTAGCGCCGGTTCGAATCCGGTCGGGGGTACTGGTTCCGAGCGATCGATGATCATCTCGGGACTGCTAGGGCCCCCGTTGTGTAGCGGCCTAGCACGCCGCCCTCTCAAGGCGGTAGCGCCGGTTCGAATCCGGTCGGGGGTACTGACTGGTCTAAACCACATTGGTCTATGGTGTAATTGGCAGCACGACTGATTCTGGTTCAGTTAGTCTTGGTTCGAGTCCAGGTAGACCAGCTCGGACCTGCGGAAACGCAGTGTCCAGGCCCCCGTTGTGTAGCGGCCTAGCACGCCGCCCTCTCAAGGCGGTAGCGCCGGTTCGAATCCGGTCGGGGGTACGTAAGAGGAAGGCCCTCCACTTCGGTGGGGGGCCTTCGTCGTACGTCCGCTCAGGGGCGCGGGGAACTGCGCGATCAACCACGGACAACCCGCACGCGACGGCACACCCCAAGCCGCAACGGCGCCTGGTCGGGGAAAGCCTGCCGCGGCGTTGAGGCCGACCCTCCCCGAAAACGCTCAGCCGGTGCGCCGAAGTGCCTCGGAGAGCCGCCCCGCCGCATCGATCACAGCCTGCGCATGCATACGCCCCGGGTGACGCGTCAGCCGCTCGATCGGCCCGGACACGGACACCGCGGCCACCACCCGGTTCGAAGGCCCCCGCACCGGCGCGGAGACCGACGCGACGCCCGGCTCCCGCTCACCGATCGACTGCGCCCAGCCCCGCCGCCGCACACCCGACAAGGCCGTCGCCGTGAAGCGCGCCCCCTGCAGGCCGCGGTGCAGCCGCTCCGGCTCCTCCCAGGCCATCAGGATCTGCGCCGAGGATCCGGCCTTCATCGTGAGCGTCGAACCCACCGGGACCGTGTCCCGCAGACCGGACAGGCGCTCCGCCGCGGCGACGCAGATGCGCATGTCGCCCTGACGGCGATAGAGCTGCGCGCTCTCGCCCGTGATGTCACGAAGGTGCGTGAGCACCGGGCCGGCGGTGGCGAGGAGACGGTCCTCACCCGCGGCCGCGGCAAGCTCTGCCAGACGAGGGCCGAGAATGAAACGGCCCTGCATGTCGCGCGCCACCATGCGGTGGTGCTCCAGGGCCACGGCCAGGCGGTGGGCCGTGGGTCGTGCCAGTCCGGTGGCACCGACCAACCCCGCGAGGGTGGCCGGGCCGGACTCCAGAGCGCTCAGGACGAGGGCCGCCTTGTCCAGAACGCCGACGCCGCTACTGTTGTCCATGAAACGATACTTGCGTCTCACTCTGTGAAACGCAAGTTCAAATTTCCGTGGAACGCGCCACCCTGGAATCACGAAGTCACAACGGCCCGTGACGTAAGGGCCTGGTGGTGTGTGCCCGGAATCAGGGGAACGGGCGCCGCCTCCTCACGATCTCTAGTTGGGTCGGCGGACCGTAGCCGACCGGAGGGAACAGCGATGGGTAGGACACTCGCGGAGAAAGTCTGGGACGACCATGTCGTCCGGCGCGCGGAGGGCGAGCCCGACCTTCTCTTCATCGATCTGCACCTGCTGCACGAGGTGACCAGCCCGCAGGCGTTCGACGGTCTGCGCAAGACCGGCCGGACCGTGCGGCGGCTGGACCTCACCATCGCGACCGAGGACCACAACACCCCGACCCTGGACATCGACAAGCCGATCGCGGACCCGGTCTCGCGGGTGCAGCTGGAGACGCTGCGCAAGAACGCCGCCGACTTCGGTGTGCGTCTGCATCCGCTGGGCGATGTCGAGCAGGGTGTCGTGCACGTGGTGGGTCCGCAGCTGGGTCTGACGCAGCCGGGCACCACCGTCGTGTGCGGTGACTCCCACACCTCCACGCACGGTGCTTTCGGTGCGCTGGCGTTCGGTATCGGCACCTCCCAGGTGGAGCATGTGCTGGCCACCCAGACGCTGCCGATGTCCCGCCCGAAGACCATGGCGATCACGGTCGACGGTGAACTGCCCGAGGGTGTCACGGCCAAGGACCTGATCCTGGCGATCATCGCGAAGATCGGCACGGGCGGCGGGCAGGGCTATGTCCTGGAGTACCGCGGCGAGGCCATCGAGAAGCTCTCGATGGAGGCCCGGATGACCATCTGCAACATGTCGATCGAGGCCGGCGCCCGCGCGGGCATGATCGCCCCGGACGAAACGACGTTCGCCTACCTCAAGGGCCGCCCGCACGCCCCCGAGGGCGCCGACTGGGACGCGGCCGTCGCGTACTGGAAGACGCTGAAGACGGACGACGACGCCGAGTTCGATGCCGAGGTCGTCATCGATGCCTCCGCGCTGTCGCCGTTCGTCACCTGGGGTACCAACCCCGGGCAGGGCGCACCGCTTTCGGCGTCCGTCCCCGATCCTGCTTCGTACGAAGACGCATCGGAGCGCTACGCCGCCGAAAAGGCCCTGGAGTACATGGGGTTGGAGGCCGGGCAGCCGCTGCGTTCCATCACGGTGGACACCGTCTTCGTAGGCTCCTGCACCAACGGCCGTATCGAGGACCTGCGTGCCGCGGCCGAGCTGCTCAAGGACCGCAAAGTCGCCGACGGCGTACGGATGCTGGTCGTCCCCGGTTCGGCGCGGGTGGGTCTGCAGGCCGTCTCCGAGGGGCTGGACGTCGTCTTCAAGCAGGCCGGCGCCGAGTGGCGGCACGCGGGCTGCTCGATGTGCCTGGGCATGAACCCCGACCAGCTGGCCCCCGGTGAGCGCTCCGCGTCCACCTCCAACCGCAACTTCGAGGGGCGGCAGGGCAAGGGCGGCCGCACCCACCTGGTGTCGCCGCAGGTCGCCGCCGCCACCGCCGTCCTGGGCCACCTGGCCTCCCCGGCCGACCTGGCCGACGCCGACGCCCCCACGCCCGCTGGAGTCTGATCAGTCATGGAAGCATTCACCACCCACACCGGCCGGGCCGTGCCGCTGCGCCGCTCCAACGTCGACACCGACCAGATCATCCCCGCCCACTGGCTCAAGAAGGTCACCCGGGACGGGTTCGAGGACGGGTTGTTCGAGGCCTGGCGCAAGGACGAGACGTTCGTGCTCAACCGGCCCGAGCGCAAGGGTGCGACCGTGCTGGTCGCCGGCCCCGACTTCGGCACCGGATCCTCGCGTGAGCACGCCGTCTGGGCGCTGCAGAACTTCGGCTTCAAGGCCGTGATCTCCTCGCGCTTCGCCGACATCTTCCGCGGCAACTCGCTCAAGAACGGCCTGCTCACGGTCGTTCTGGAGCAGAAGACCGTGGACGCGCTGTGGGAGCTCGTCGAGAAGGACCCACAGGCCGAGATCACCGTCGACCTGGAGAGCCGCGAGGTGCGCGCCGAGGGCATCACCGCCTCCTTCGAGCTGGACGAGAACTCCCGCTGGCGGCTGCTGAACGGCCTCGACGACATCTCGATCACCCTCCAGAACGAAGCCGACATCGCCGCCTACGAAGCCAAGCGCCCGGCATTCAAGCCGCGGACCCTCCCGGTCTGACCCGGGCACGGCCCACCGCCTCCGAACAAGGCGACTTTCGGCCACCGCAACACCCCCTCTGTACCCCCGATCAGCCCGATCGGGGGTACAGCCGTGTCTGCACCCGAACGGCCCTGCCCACCCCCTGTTCAGCTGCCAACTTCCCGCGTTATGCCGGTGGTTGCTGGGGTACGCGAGGGGTACAGCCGTGACTTCCACGTGTGCCCGGAAGGCCGTTTGAGGCGTCAGTTGTCCCCTGGGCAGGCGACAACTCGCCCCAGATGGCACAATCTGTGCATGGAACACGACGGCCAACTCGAGCTCTATGCGGCAGTCGCGGACCGACTCAAGGAAGCGCACACAAGGGTGCGCGCACTGCAAGTCCCGGAGGGCGTACGGATGGCGCTGACCCGGAAGCTGCTGGTCATTACGGCCGCGGCCAAGCACGATCTCGCCGACGCGGCAAGGCGGCTGGAGCGGTTCTCCGCGGACCTCGACGAGGGACGAATCCCCGACGAGGAACGCTGAACCCCTCGACACCGTCGAGTTCGTTGCGGCACAAGGGTGATAAGCCCGTTTCGTGTTTGATTTGCGGTATATATCTGCCTAACGTGCGAAAAAGCTTGAACACTTTCGTTCTGGCGATGTCTCCGAAGGGGAAGACGTGAACAAGGCGCAGCTCGTAGAAGCGATTGCCGACAAGATGGGCGGCCGCCAGCAGGCCGCCGATGCTGTCGACCATGTACTGGACGCCATCGTCCGCGCGGTCGTCTCGGGTGAGCGGGTCTCGGTCACCGGCTTCGGTTCGTTCGAGAAGGTCGACCGTCCGGCCCGGTACGCCCGTAACCCCCAGACGGGCGAGCGGGTTCGGGTCAAGAAGACCTCCGTTCCGCGCTTCCGCGCCGGTCAGGGCTTCAAGGACCTGGTCAGCGGCTCGAAGAAGCTCCCGCGTGGCGGCGAGGTCGCCGTCAAGAAGGCGCCGAAGGGCAGCCTGACCGGCGGTGCCGGCGCGACGGTCAAGAAGGCCGCCGCGAAGAAGGCGACCACGAAGTCGGCCGCCGCGAAGAAGACCACCGCCAAGAAGACGACGGCGAAGAAGGCCACCACGAAGACCGCGGCCGCGAAGAAGACCACGGCGAAGAAGGCGCCCGCCAAGAAGACCGCGGCGACGTCCAAGACCACCGCCGCGAAGAAGACCACCGCGAAGAAGGCCCCGGCGAAGAAGGCCACGGCCAAGAAGGCGCCCGCCAAGAAGTCGACGGCGCGCAAGACCACCGCCAAGAAGACCACCGCCCGCAAGAAGTAAGGGCGCTGGAGTACTCACGCGCCGGGCCGGACTCCGCACGGAGTCCGGCCCGCGGCGTGTTCAGCAAGTGGTCAGAGGGTCTGCAGGGTCACCAGAGTGATCCGGGGCGCGTCCTTCGCACCCTCCACCTCGATGCGCACCCGCTGGCCCGGGCGCAGCAGCCTGAGGCCCCCCGCGTCGAACGCGGCCGCGTCGAAGGGCACCGGGGTGCCGTCGTCCAGGAGCACCTGCCCGCTGCGGCTTTCGGGGTCGTATGTGTACGCGGTCGCCTGCATGGCCGCAGCCTACTGCCCGGGTATCAGCAATCGCGCGGCGGCCGCGGCCGTATGAGGGCCGACTCCCAGGGCCAGCGCGCTGCGCAGGTCCTCGCCGGTGTCCACGTCCTGGCGTACGGAATCCACCGCGGCGAGGGGCAGTTCCACGGCGCCGGACGCGCGGTGCCGGGCCCGGGAATCCGAGCCGAAGGCCGGGCGCAATTCGCGGCCCGCAGCGGCGGCCAGCAGGGTCGTGCCGATTGCGGCCGCGTCCGGGAGAAATGCGCGCGGGAATTCAGCGGCGGCTTCCAGTACCCGCGACAATTCCGCGGGGCGCAGGGCCGGCAGATCGGCGTTCAGTGCGGCCACGGCACGGGCCGGGCGGGCCGACCGTACGACCCGTGTCGCGTGTGCGAGGGCGGCGTTGAGGCCGCCGCCCGGCTCGTCGGGGATGATCGCGGCGCCCAGCGCCGCCAGCTCACGGCCCGCCCGGGCGTCGTCCGTGACGACTGCCACATCCCCTACCGCCGGGCAGGCCAGCGCGGCCGCCACCGTGTCCTGGGCGAAGGCCAGCGCCAGGTCCGGCCGCAGCCCGTCGTCCGCGGTGTCCGCAAGCCTGCTCTTGGCCCGGGCCAGGGGCTTCAGGGGTACGACCAGGGTCCACTGCACGGGTGTTCCGTCCTCCTCTTGTCGCGGTCATTGTCACCCGGGGCATCGGGCGGGCGGCGTGCCGGGGCGTACGGTGTTCTCGACAGACCGGCGGCCTGGGGCGACACTTGTGCGGCCCCCCGTGGCCCCGGCTTTCAGGCCCTAGAGGAAGGTGTCCGCGTGCCCCGCCGCAGAATCGGCTTCTGGTACCGCTTCGCCGCGGTGATCTGCAAACCGCCGCTGGTGGTTCTGCTCAGGCGGGACTGGCGTGGAATGGAGCACATTCCGGCAGAGGGCGGATTTATCACCGCGGTGAACCATAATTCGCACATCGACCCCTTCGCTTACGCGCACTTTCAGTACAACACCGGGCGCGTCCCGCGATTCCTCGCGAAGAGCGCGCTTTTCAAGAAGGGATTCGTCGGGGCCGCGATGCGGGGCACCGGGCAGATCCCCGTCTACCGCGAGAGCACGGACGCGCTGAGCGCCTTCCGGGCCGCGATCGAGGCCGTGGACCGCGGGGAATGTGTCGCCTTCTATCCCGAGGGCACCCTCACCCGCGACCCGGACGGCTGGCCCATGACCGGCAAGACGGGGGCCGCGCGGGTCGCGCTGCAGACCAAGTGCCCGGTGATCCCCGTGGCCCAGTGGGGCTGCAACGAGCTGCTGCCGCCGTACGCGAAGAAGCCGCATCTGCTGCCGCGCAAGACGCACCGCGTGCTCGCCGGGCCGCCCGTGGACCTCGCCCGGTTCTACGACCGGGAGATGACCGCGGACCTGCTGAAGGAGGCCACGGAGGCCATCATGGCCGCCGTCACCGCACAGCTGGAGCTGATCCGCGGCGAGAAGGCGCCCGAGACGCCGTACGACCCGCGCAGGGAGCGGATCGAGCAGCGGCACCGCACGCAGGCACAGACACAGACGCAGACGCACCAGAAGTCCGGACAGACCGTGCAGGAAGAGGGGCTGGGCAAGTGAGCAAGCCGGTCAAGGCGGCGGTCCTGAGCGCCGGTTCGTGGGGTACGGCCTTCGGCATGGTGCTCGCCGACGCGGGGTGCGAGGTCACCCTGTGGGCGCGCCGCCCTGAGGTCGTGGAGGCGATCAACTCCTCGCGGACCAATCCCGACTACTTCCCGGGCGTCGAGCTCCCGGAGAACGTGCGGGCCACCACCGATCCCGCGCAGGCCGCGGCGGACGCCGACTTCACGGTCCTGTCGGTGCCCTCGCAGACCCTGCGCGCCAACCTCGCCGAGTGGAGCCCGCTGCTGGCCCCCGACACGGTCCTCGTGTCACTGATGAAGGGCGTCGAGCTCGGCTCCGCGATGCGGATGAGCGAGGTCATCGACGACGTCGCCAAGGTCGGCCCGGACCGGATCGCCGTGGTGACGGGGCCCAACCTGGCCAGGGAGATCGCCGCGCGGATGCCGGCCGCGGCCGTGGTCGCCTGCACCGACGAGGCCGTCGCCCAGCGGCTCCAGACCGCCTGCCACACGCCGTACTTCCGCCCGTACACCAATACGGACGTGGTGGGTTGCGAACTGGGCGGAGCCGTGAAGAACGTCATCGGCCTCGCCGTCGGCATCGCGGACGGCATGGGACTCGGCGACAACGCCAAGGGCTCGCTCATCACCCGCGGTCTCGCCGAGACCACCCGGCTCGGCATGGCGCTCGGCGCCGACCCGCTGACCTTCTCCGGACTCGCGGGCCTGGGCGACCTGGTGGCCACCTGCTCCTCGCCGCTGTCGCGCAACCACACCTTCGGCACCAACCTCGGCAAGGGCATGACCCTGCAGGAGACCATCGCGGTCACCAAGCAGACCGCGGAGGGCGTCAAGTCCTGCGAATCGGTGCTGGATCTGGCCCGCCGGCACGGCGTCGACATGCCGATCACCGAGACGGTCGTCGGCATCGTGCACGAGGGCAAGCCCCCGGTGGTGGCTCTCAAGGAGCTGATGTCGCGCAGCGCGAAGCCCGAACGACGCTGAGCGACGCGGGGCCGACGGCGCTTACTACCGGCCCTACCAACGGGTACTCTCAACGCGATATGAGCACCGAGAACCTCCCCCAGAGCCCCGAGCAGCCGCCTCGCAAGCCGCGTGTGGCCGTCGTGTTCGGCGGGCGCAGCTCCGAACACGGGATCTCCGTGGTCACCGCCGGCGCCGTCCTCAAGGCCATCGACCGGACGAAGTACGACGTCCTGCCGATCGGCATCACGCAGGACGGGCGTTGGGCGCTCACGGCGGACGAACCGGAGCGGATGGCGATCGTCGACCGGCGCCCGCCGAGCGTCGACGCCCTGGCCGAGTCCGCCGAGGGCGCGGTGATCCTCCCGGTCGACCCCGCCAGCCGCGAAGTCGTCTACAGCGAGCCGGGATCGGTGCCCAAGGCCCTCGGCGAGGTCGACGTGGTCTTCCCGGTGCTGCACGGCCCGTACGGCGAGGACGGCACCCTCCAGGGCCTCCTGGAGCTCTCCGGCGTCCCGTACGTGGGTTCGGGCGTGCTCGCCTCGGCCGTCGGCCAGGACAAGGAGTACATGAAGCGGGTGTTCACCTCCTTCGGGCTGAAGGTGGGCCCGTACGTGGTGATCCGGCCGCGCGAGTGGGAACACGATGAGGCCGCCGCCCGCAAGAAGATCGTCGACTTCGCCGGTGAGCACGGCTGGCCGCTGTTCGTGAAGCCCTCGCGGGCCGGTTCCTCGATCGGCATCACCAAGGTCGACGACCTCTCCGGCCTCGACGAGGCGATCGCCGAGGCCCAGCGGCACGACCCCAAGATCCTCGTGGAGGCCGCACTGCGCGGCCGTGAGATCGAATGCGGTGTCCTGGAGTTCGAGGACGGCCCCCGGGCCTCCCTGCCCGCGGAGATCCCCCCGCCCGAGGCGCAGGCGTACTACGACTTCGAGGCCAAGTACATCGACTCCACCCCGGGTCTCGTCCCGGCGCCCCTCACCCCCGAGGAGACGGCCGAGGTCCAGCGCCTGGCGGTCGACGCCTTCGAGGCGGCGTCCTGCGAGGGCCTGGTCCGCGCGGACTTCTTCCTCACCGAGGACGGGCAGTTCGTGATCAACGAGATCAACACCATGCCCGGCTTCACGCCCATCTCGATGTATCCGCAGATGTGGCAGGCGAGCGGGGTGAGCTACCCGGAGCTGATCGACCTGCTGGTGCAGGCGGCACTGCGCAGGTCGACGGGCCTGCGCTGAACCGACCCTCAAGGGGCGCGGAGAACCGCGCGATCAGCCACGAACGGCCCGCGGACTCAGGACGGGAGCACGGGCGCGGCGCTCAGGAGGCGATCCCTTCGGGGATCGCCTTCTTCACGGCGGCGGCCAGATCGATCAGCACGCTCGAACTGTCCACGCCTTCCGGCGCCCGGACCTCGATGTAGGCCTCACGGTTGGCCGTGGTGAACCGGTACCCCTCGTCACCTTGCTTCTCCATCAGCCAGTCCACACCGTTCACGCCCCCGGCCACGGCATCGGGGTCATGTCCGTCGGCGACCTTGGGATCGACCATCTTCGGCGGCTGCGGCACACCGCAGCGAAGTATGATCGCCGGGCTGCCCCAGCTCGCCGTCAGTGCCGACGCGGGCTCGGGATCCTCACGGCGCTCACCGTTCACCTTCGCGGGCAGTACCTTGTCCAGGTTCCGGCACAGTTCCGCGACCTTCGCGTCCGGACTGGGAACCGCCGCCGACGCGCTGTCGTCTGCTGAGGAGCAGCCCGCAACAGTGATCAACAGCGCGACAGCGGGCAGGCGGAGCACGCGGAGGACACAACGGTGCCGGTGACGGAAAGAGTTCACCGGCACAGGGTAGACGGGGGCTACAGATGGACGACCGGGCAGGTCAGGGTGCGGGTGATGCCGTCCACCTGCTGAACCTTGGCGACCACCATGCGGCCGAGATCGTCGACGGTGTCGGCCTGCGCCCGCACGATCACGTCGTACGGTCCCGTCACGTCCTCGGCCTGGATGACCCCAGGGATCTTGCTGATCGTCTCGGCGACGACCGAGGCCTTCCCGACCTCGGTCTGGATCAGGATGTACGCCTGTACCACGGAACCTCCAGGGCGGCCACGAGGATCATGTGGGGAAAAGGAACGCCACGGTATCGCGTCGCCGCTCGCCGCGGGGAGACCTGCGGGGACCGGGTCTTGCGCGCCGAGGTGCAGGTCCGGCAGAACTTGACGGTCACTTCGACGGTAGCGAGCACGGAGATGCCTCGCGACCGGGCACGGACAGGGACAGAAGGGGAGAAAGGGCAATGAAGGGCACTGTTGGTGAGCTCGGTGAGTTCGGGCTCATCAGGGAGCTCACCTCCCGTCTGACCACCACCCCGGCGGTCCGGGTCGGCCCCGGCGACGACGCCGCCGTGGTGGCCGCACCCGACCGCAGGGTCGTGGCGAGCACGGACATCCTGGTGGAGGGCCGGCACTTCCGGCGCGACTGGTCGACGGCCTACGACGTGGGCCGCAAGGCGGCCGCGCAGAACCTCGCCGACATCGCCGCCATGGGCGCCGTACCGACCGCGCTGCTGCTCGGCCTGGTCGTCCCGGCCGAACTGCCGGTGACGTGGCCGAGCGAGCTGATGGACGGCCTGCGCGACGAATGCCAGGTGGCGGGCGCCGCCGTGGTCGGGGGTGACGTCGTACGCGGCGACTCGATCATGGTGTCGATCACCGCGCTCGGCGATCTGCGCAACCAGGAGCCGGTGACACGGGCGGGCGCCCGGCCCGGCGATCGGGTCGCGGTGACCGGCTGGCTGGGCTGGTCGGCCGCCGGGTTCGCGGTGCTGTCGCGGGGGTTCCGCTCGCCGCGGGCGTTCGTGGAGGCCCACCGTCGGCCCGAGCCGCCGTACCACGCGGGTCCGGCCGCAGCCGGGCTCGGGGCGACCGCGATGTGCGACGTGAGCGACGGGCTGATCGCCGATCTCGGGCACATCGCCGAGGCGAGCAAGGTCCGCATCGACATCCGCTCCGGGGCGATCGACATCCCGTCCCAGATGAACGACATCGGGCAGGCCGTCGGGGTCGACCCCATGCAGTGGGTGCTGACCGGGGGAGAGGATCACGCGATCGTGGCGACGTTCCCGCCGGACGTGAAGCTGCCCGCCCGCTGGAAGGTCATCGGCGAGGTCCTCAACCCCTCGGCACTGCCCCAGGTGACGGTCGACGGGGCGCCGTGGACCAGCAAGGGCGGCTGGGACCACTTCGGGGACATAGAGTCATGATCCCCAACGTCCTGACGGTGGCGGGCTCCGACTCCGGTGGGGGCGCGGGCATCCAGGCCGACCTCAAGACGATGCTCGCGCTCGGCGTGCACGGCATGAGCGTCGTCACGGCGGTCACCGCGCAGAACTCGCTCGGTGTGCAGGGGGCTTGGGAACTGCCCGTGGAGGCCGTGCGGGCCCAGTACCGCAGCGTCGTCGACGACATCGGCGTCCAGGCGGTCAAGACCGGGATGCTCGCCTCCGCGGAACTCGTGGAGGCGGTCGCCGAGTTGATCGCGGAGACGGACGCCCCTGCCGTGATCGACCCGGTGGGCGTCTCCAAGCACGGCGATGCCCTGCTCGCCGCCTCTGCGCTGGACTCCGTTCGTACGAAGCTGCTGCCGGTGGCCACTGTGGCCACACCGAACCTCGACGAGGTGGCCCAGATCACGGGCGTACGGGTCGCGTCGGAGGGGGAGATGCGGCAGGCTGCTGCGGCCGTTCTCGCGTACGGGCCGCGCTGGGCGCTGATCAAGGGTGGGCACCTGCCCGGCGACGCCGTCGATCTGCTCACCGACGGATCCGAGGAGCACTGGCTGCGGGCGCCCCGGCATGACAACCGCCACACCCACGGCACCGGCTGCACCCTCGCCTCGGCGATCGCCTCCCAGCTCGCCAAGGGGCAGCCCGTGCCGGAGGCGGTGGCGGCGGCGAAGGAGTACGTCACGGGGGCCGTCGCGGCCGGGTTCGCGCTCGGCGGGGGGATCGGCCCGGTGGATCACGGCTGGCGTTTCCGGGCGGGGCCCGAGCGCTGATGTGCGGGACCTGAGCACCCGTGTCCGGGCACCGCAAAGAGCCGGCCCACCAGAGGTGGACCGGCTCTGCAGCGAACCAGCAGTGGCCGCGCGCTAGCTGAGCGTCAGCGCGAGACCTTGCCGGCCTTGATGCACGAGGTGCAAGCGTTCACGCGCTTCGGCGTCCCGCCCACCACGGTACGCACTCGCTGGATGTTCGGGTTCCAGCGGCGGGGCGTACGGCGGTGCGAGTGCGAGATGTTGTTGCCGAAGCCCGGCCCCTTGCCGCAGACGTCGCAGTTGGCAGCCACGGGTCACTCCAAAGACTTCAGATGCACTTACGGTTGATCCCGGCAGGCCGGGATCAAGATTCTCGGGCTCTGCTGAGCCGGTCGAAATCTGAGTGGCGTTGCCAGGGGGAAGGCCCGATCAGATCGGGCAACCGGAGCAGCATACAACGGCTGCACCCGTAGAACGAAACTACCATGGCAGCTCAGGGGCCCGGTCCCCTCCCTCTTCCGGTGAACACCGCCCCGGGGTCTACGCTGCGAGCCACGTCCAGCAGCTCAGGGAGGCCTAGTGGCGCAGGTGCCGCAGACATTCTTCGATGCTCTCGCGGTGCGCACCTGGTGCGGTCTCGCGCTGGAGACCCTGGGGCGGGCGCGCGAGGAGATCGACGCGATCAACGTCTATCCCGTGGCGGACGGCGACACCGGCACCAACCTGTACTTGACCGTGGAGTCGGCGGTCGCGGCCGTCGAGGCGGTGTTCGCCGGACACGCGGCGGGCTCCGGCCCCGACGGGCCGACCCTCGCCGACGCCGCCCGTGCGATGGCGCACGGGGCCCTCATCGGCGCCCGCGGGAACTCCGGGACGATCCTCGCCCAGCTGCTGCGCGGCATGGCCCAGGTACTGGCCGACGGCGAACCCGCCCACACGGACGGCCGGGACCTGCGGCTCGCCCTGCGGCAGGCGGCCGACTCCGCCCGCCGGGCCGTCGCCCATCCCGTGGAGGGCACCGTCCTCACGGTCGCATCGGCCGCCGCCGACGCCGCGGACCGGGTCCAGGGCGACTGCGGGGCCGTGGCCCGGGCGGCCTACGACGGAGCCCTCGCGGCCCTCGCAGCGACCCCGGGCCAGCTGCCCGTCCTGGAGCGCGCCGGAGTGGTCGACGCCGGGGGGCGGGGCCTGGTCGCGGTGCTCGGAGCGCTGGTGGAGACGTTCACGGGGGAGAGGGCGCGGGGGGTGGCGGCGAGTGCGGGCACCGGCCCCTCCAGGGACCCCCACGCGCGCGTGGAGCCCGCCGTGGGCCCCGAGCCGGCCGACGGGGTCCTGGACGAGTGCGCCGACGGCGCCGCCGTCGTGCCGGGCCGGGAAGGGCCGGCCTTCGAGGTGATCTACCTCCTGGAGGCCGAGGACCGGGCCGTGCAGCGGCTGCGGGAGCGGCTCGACGCCCTCGGGGACTCCCTCGTCGTGGTCGGCGGCGACGGGCTGTGGAACGTGCACGTCCATGTGGACGACGCGGGCGCCGCCGTCGAGGCCGGTATCGAGGCCGGCCGGCCCCACCGGATCCGCATCACGCACTTCGGCGCGGGCGACGTCCACACCACCGGCGCCGAGCGGCCGCCCCGGGAACGCGCCCAGCGGGCCGTCGTGGCCGTCGTGCCCGGCGAGGGGCTGGCCGGGCTGTACACCGAGGCCGGCGCGACGACCGTGCTCGCACGCCCCGGGGAGCCGCCCGCGAGTGGCGAGCTCGTCCAGGCCGTACGGCGGGCCCACGCGCGCGAGGTCGTGCTGCTGCCCAACGACGCCGATCTGCGCCACACCGCCGCGGCGGCCGCCGAGCAGGTCCGCACGGAGGGCATCCGGGTCGCCCTGATCCCGACCCGCTCGGCGGTCCAGGGCATCGCGGCCCTGGCCGTGCACGAGCCGGACCGCCGCTTCGACGAGGACGTCGTGTCCATGACCTCCGCCGCCGGGGCCACCCGCTACGCCGAGGTCACCGTCGCCGAACGCCAGTCCTGGACGATGGCCGGCATCTGCCAGGCCGGCGATGTCCTGGGCCTCATCGACGGGGACGTGGCCGTGATCGGTTCGGACGTCGCCGAGACCGCCGAGACCGTTCTCGACCGCATGCTCTCGGCCGGGGGCGAGATGGTCACCCTGGTCCTCGGCGACGACGTCCCCGACGTCGTCGCCGAGCATCTGGAGGGCAGGGTCCGCGAGGGGTACCTCGCCGTCGACACGGTCGTGTACCGGGGCGGGCGGCAGGGGGCCCTGCTCCTCATCGGCGTGGAGTAGGGCCGGGGCCGCTCAGTCCGGACGCTCCGCCGGCAGCAGCCGCAGCAGCTGCTCCGCCTCCGCCCGGCGGGCCCGCACCGCCTCGCCCTCGCCGTCCCCGGCCTCCGAGATGCCGTGTCCCTCGTACGCCGCCAGCACCGCACGCGCGCGTGCCACCGCGTCGGCGGGGCGGCCCAGGTCGGCCTCCAGCCGGCCCGCGGTGAGTTCCGCGCCGGTGCGGCTGTGCAGCGCGCCGTCCCCGAGGGAGGCGAACACGTCGGCCGAGCGCACCACTTGGGCCAGCGCCTCCTCGAACACCTCACGGACCGGGGCGCCCTCGGCGTCCTCGGCGGCGGAGCGGGCCAGCAGGTCGCCGAACTGCTGGTGGGTGTGGCCGAGTTCGGCGACGAGCTGCTGCCGGGACTCCTCGTCGGTGGCTGCCTCCCGCGCCGCCTCGCACTCCCGGACGGCGTCCGCCATCAGATCGCGTGCCTCTCCCAGCCCGTCCTGCGCGCGGAGCGCCAGCCAGGCGCGGGCGCGCAGGGAGCGGATCAGGCCGTGGGTGTTGCCGAGCTCGCGCCACAGCCCGCCCGCGCGCGCGTAGGCCTGGTCCGCCTCCGCCGCCAGTCCGGCCTGCCCGAGGGACTCCCCGGCCAGGTGGGCGAGGGTCGCGTGGTCGTGCTGCTCGGGCCAGTGCCGGGCGATCTCGGCGGCCTGCAGGCGCCGTTCGGCGGCGGCCCGGTGCTCGCCCAGCTCGCTCAGGCAGTCGCCGAGCCACCACTGCGTCTGCACGACCGCCCCGTCGCCGTGCGTCTCGGCGGTCAGGTCGGGCAGCGCCGACTCCAGCACCTCCGCGGCCTCGGCCCACCGCCCCTGCCGCAGCAGGAAGCCGCCGAGCTGCTGTCGCGCCCACGCCCCCAGCGTCGCCGACTCGCCCGCCTCGTCGGCCCAGTGGGCGGCCTCCAGGGCGTGCCGGGCGGCCTCCGCGGCCTCACCCCGGCCGCCGACGACCTCGGCGAGCTGAAGGTGCAGCTGGGCCCGCCCGGGCGCCTCCAGCTGCGCCCCGCCGTGCTCCAGGGCCGCCCGCAGCGCCCGTTCCGCCTCCGCCATGTCGCCGAGATGGTGGGCCAGAGAGGCGAGCCGGGCCTCGTATTCCACCGCGAACCACGGCAGCCCCGCCGCCACGAACTCCGCCGCGCCCCGGGCGAACAGCTCCGCGGCGCTCTCCAGATCCCCGGCCAGCCCCGCCAGCTCCCCGAGCATCGCCCGGGCCTCGGCGACCCGGGCGGCCAGCCGTACGTCCTCCTCGGTCCGGCCCTCGACAAGCGCGAGGACTTCCCGGACGGCGCCCTCGGCCTCGGCGAGAGCCGCCGGGTCGCCCTCGGCGCCGTGCGCCCGGCGCGTCAGGATCCGCGCCCGGCTCATCACGACGGACGCCGTCTGGC
The DNA here is from genome assembly GCF_001611795.1 of Streptomyces qaidamensis. Lineage (NCBI taxonomy): Bacteria > Bacillati > Actinomycetota > Actinomycetes > Kitasatosporales > Streptomycetaceae > Streptomyces > Streptomyces qaidamensis. The sequence goes on from NZ_CP015098.1 coordinate 6,393,675, forward strand.
GGATGGCCGTGCCGTCGGCGGCGTACAGCGCGAGGACCTCGTCGTAGAGGCCGGTCACCGCCGCGACGGCACCTTCCGCATCACCCGCGAGTGCGCGGACGTACGCCCCACGCGCGCGTGCCGCGAGGGCCTCGCCCGGGTCGCCCGCTTCCGCGTAGAGACCGGCGGCCCGTTCGAAGAGCTCGCTGCCCTCGGGGCCGAGGGACATCGCCTCGTGGTCGGCCATCTCGGCACGATCGCGCGGGTCGAGTTCCGTGCCCGCAGCAGCCGCGGCGGCAGCCGCCCACGCCTCCACGGCGCCCGGCCGCAGGGTGTCCGACAGCCGCCGCGCCTCGGCCAGCAGGGCAGGCAGATCCGGCTGCCCGGTGGCGGGAGCCGGAGCCGCGGCGGGAGCGGGCGGGGGAGCCGGCCGTACCGACCGCACTCCCAGCGGCAGCCGCTCCACCAGCGGTCGCCGTGCCATACGCGCGCGTGTCCGCTCGCTCACGTGCGTCGTGCCGTTGCGTTCGTCGAAGCGCGCCGCCAGGGCGAGGGCCACCTCGCGCGCGTGCGTGGCGAGTTCGCGGGCGGTCCACTCCCGGCCGGCCGGGCCCGGCACCTGCCGGTCGCCCAGCCCGAGCCCGGTCAGCCGGTCCATGAGCAGGGCGACCACGCTCATGAAGTCCAGCTTGCTCTGCGGATGTCCGTCGTCCGTGAAGTACGCAGGCCGCTCCGCGAGCAGCTCCAGGCCCCGCGCCTCGTTGCCGGTGAGCGCGCAGAACTCCACGTGCTCCGCGTAGGCGCCACGCATGCTCTCCATCGCCCGGACGAGCCGGAAGCCCTGCAGATGGTTGGCCCGGGCCTCCTCCTCGCGGCCCAGCCGCAGCAGCGGCACCAGGGACGACGCGAGGGCCGTGTGCGGCTCGTGGGCGCAGGTGTACTCGCCCTCCAGCACCGGCCCCCACAGCTCCAGCGCCTGTGCGTCCCGCCCCTGCTCCGCCTGCCACCAGCCCTGCCCGTGCAGCTCGCACGCGTGGCAGTCGGCCATGCTGTCGCGGTCGGCCGCCAGCCACGCGGCGTACGCCCGCTCGGCCCGCGCCACGTCCCCCACGTGCGCGGCCACACTGTGCTCGGCGCTGCGCACGGCCCGTTCGGAGTGCCCGGCGAGCCGGTAGCGGTGCTCCATCTCGCCGAGCCACTTCTCGATCGAGGCGAGCGGGACGTGCGGCTGGTCGAGCATGCCGGCCGAAACCCACTTGAAGACCCAGTGCAGCGAGTGGGTCTCGTACGCGTCGAAGTCCTCGGGCCGTTCGTCCCACATGCGCAGCAGGCGCGCGAAGGGGACGAACATCTTCCCCTTCTCGGAGCTGTAGTTGTAGACCTTCAGCTGGTGGCCGAGCGCCTCGATGACGGCCAGCGGGACGTTCAGCTTCTCGGCCGCGGTCAGCAGCTCCTCCGCGCGCGCGTTGCGGGCCGGCCCCTCCGGCTGCCCGGAGTTCTCCGCCATCGCCTCGCGCAGGGCGTCGAAGTCCGTGATCTCCGTCATGCCTGACCGTCCTCGCTGTGCGTGGCCCACTCCAGGAGGCCGATGAACGCGCGGTTGAGCAGTGCCGAGTCGGCCGGCCTGAGCGGTCGCTGCGCCATCAGCAGCGCCTGCCCGTAGAGCGACTCCGTGGCCGTGCCGATCAGCTCCGGGTCGGGCAGCGCGCTGATCCTCCGGACCAGCGGATTGAGGTGGTTGAGCACCAGACGCGCGCGGGGTGCGCTGCCCCGCAGGGAGCCCAGGATCCCCGCCCACAGGTCGTCGGCCCGCTCCTCGGCGTCCGCGCGGGCCTGCTCGTGCCGGGCGTCCCGGTCGTCGAGGTGCAGCGCGGGCACGGACAGCGGGTGGAAGGCCCGCAGGACGACGTCACAGCCCAGTGGGTCGAGCCGGGCCCGGGCCGCCGCCAGGAAGCCGGACAAGGTCAGCTCCTCGGCCGGGTCGACCGCGTCCAGATGCGCGGTCACCGTCTCCGCGTCCAGCTCGGCGACCACGGTCCCCGGTCGCACCGACGGCAGCGCCTGAACCAGCTCGCTGTCGTAGGTGTAGCCGCCGTTGATCACGCCGATGCCCTGCGCGGACGCGATCGGCGCGACCTGCCGGTACTCCTCGACGGTCCGCGTGAAGTGCACCACCGGGTGCCGCTGCGCGAACTCCTCCAGGGACAGCCGCCCGTCGGTCGTCTCGAACGGCAGCCACGGCAGCATCGTGCGCAGCATCTCCCGGTCGTGCCGGGCCAGCGACTTCACGCCCAGGTGGTGCACCGACAAGAACGCGGCCAGCCGCTCCGGATCACCGGCCGCCAGACCCGTCAGCCAGGCCCGGATCCGCTCGCCCAGCGCCTCCCGTACGGCCGCCAGCGTCTCGTCCTCGTACAGCGACTCGCGTGACGCCGTGGGCCGCAGGCTGTCGGTGTCGAGCACACAGCGCACGAAGAACGCCCAGTCGGGCAGCAGCTGTTCGGCCCGCTCGGTCAGCAGCATGCCCTTGAGGTGCACGCGGTGAACGGCGCGCTGGGCCGGGCTGACCGCCGACGGCAGCACGTACGCCACCCCGCGGATGCCGGCCAGCGGCACGGACAGGTCGATCGTGTCCAGCGGTGTGAAGCCGAACAGGTCGTGGCAGTGCCGGGCGAGGGCGACGCGCCGGGCGGCCGGGCCGGGATACGGACGGTCCCAGGGCGCCGGAAGGTCGGTGACCGCCTCGTCGCCGACCCGGACGTCGTACGGCAGCAGCGACCCGAAGTCCCGGGCCAGCGCCTCGACCCGCTCGGGCGAGAGCCACTCCGAGGCACCCGCCCGGGCCACCAGGTGCACGGTCGTGCCCGGTTCGGGCCGCTCGGCGTCCGGCAGCGTCCGCACGGTGTACGAACCGTCGTCGGTCGCCGTCCACTCCACCGGCGGTGCCCCGGGTGTACGGGCGCTGCGGCTGACGACCCGGATCCGCTCGGCGACGACGAAACAGGCCAGCAGCCCGATGCCGAACTGCCCGAGGAAGCCGGACCGCGCCTCCTGAAGTCCCTCGGCCCGCTTGGAGCTGCGCCCGATGGTGGCGAGCAGGCTGTGCACGTCGGCCTCGGTGAGGCCCACGCCGGTGTCCTCGATCCGCAGGGCGCCGCCCTCGGCGTACAGCCGCACCCGGGCCGGAGCGTCGGGTTCCGTCGCGTGTCTGGCCGTGATGGCGTCCACGGCGTTCTGCAGCAGCTCCCGCAGATACACCTTCGGACCGGAGTAGAGGTGGTGGGAGAGCAGGTCCACCAGACCACGCAGGTCGACCTGGAACGTATGAGGTGAGGAGGGCGAATGGGGTGCCTGGGATGCCTGTGAGGTCTGGGAGTCCATCTTCACGGCGCCGGTGGGGGACTCGCGACGGCGCGGGGTAGGGCGGTCCCGGTGGGGCGGTGACCGCGAAAGGGAGCCGGGAGCGCGTCATCCTAAGGCCCGAACCAGCCGCCTGACCAGGGGTTTCCGGGATCTTTACGGCGATCCGGCCGCGGCCTGGGAGCCATTGTCAGTGGCGTGGTGTGCAATGGATCTCGTGCCCGCACTGGAAGAACCCCTGCGACAGCCGCTGAAGTCGGTGCTCGGCCCCGCCACCGCGAAGGTGATGGCCGAGCACCTCGGCCTGCTCACCGTCGGCGACCTCCTCCACCACTACCCGCGCAGATACGAGGAGCGCGGCCAGCTCACGCACCTCGCCGACCTCCCCATGGACGAGCACGTCACGGTGGTCGCGCAGGTCGCCGACGCCCGCCTGCACACGTTCGCCTCCGCCAAGGCCCCGCGCGGCAAGGGCCAGCGCCTGGAGGTCACGATCACGGACGGCAGCGGCCGGCTGCAACTGGTCTTCTTCGGCGCAGGCGTCCACAAGCCCCACAAGGAACTGCTGCCGGGCACGCGCGCGATGTTCGCGGGCAAGGTCTCCGTCTTCAACCGCCGCCTCCAACTCGCCCACCCGGCCTACGAGTTGCTGCGCGGCGACCCGGAGGAGTCCGTCGAGACCTGGGCGGGCGCGCTGATCCCGATCTACCCCGCCACCGCCAAGCTGGAGTCCTGGAAGATCGGCAAGGCGATCCAGACGGTCCTGCCCACGGCCCGGGAGGCCGTCGAGCCGCTCCCGGAGTCCCTGCGCGAGGGCCGCGGCCTGGTGCCCCTCCCCGAAGCCCTGCTGAAGATCCACCGCCCGCACACCAAGGCCGACATCGAGGACGCCCGCTCCCGCCTCAAGTGGGACGAGGCCTTCGTCCTCCAGGTCGCCCTGGCCCGCCGCCGCCACGCGGACGCCCAACTGCCCGCCGTCCCCCGCAGACCTGCCCCCGACGGCCTCCTCACCGCCTTCGACGCCCGCCTCCCCTTCACCCTCACCGACGGCCAGCAGCGCGTCTCCCGGGAGATTTTCGACGACCTGGCCACGGACCATCCGATGCACCGGCTGTTGCAGGGGGAGGTCGGTTCGGGGAAAACCATGGTCGCCCTGCGCGCCATGCTCGCCACCGTCGACGCCGGGGGCCAGGCCGCCATGCTCGCGCCCACCGAAGTGCTCGCCCAGCAGCACCACCGGTCCATCGTCGAGATGATGGGCGAACTGGCCGAGGGCGGCATGCTGGGCGGGGCCGAGCAGGCCACCAAGGTGGTGCTGCTCACCGGCTCCATGGGGGCGGCGGCCCGGCGGCACGCCCTGCTCGACCTCACCACCGGCGAAGCCGGCATCGTCATCGGCACGCACGCGCTGATCGAGGACAAGGTGCAGTTCCACGACCTGGGCCTGGTCGTGGTCGACGAACAGCACCGCTTCGGCGTGGAGCAGCGCGACGCCCTGCGCGGCAAGGGCAAACAGCCCCCGCATCTGCTGGTCATGACGGCCACGCCCATCCCGCGCACGGTCGCCATGACCGTCTTCGGCGACCTGGAGACGTCCGTCCTGGACCAGCTCCCGGCGGGCCGCTCGCCGATCGCCAGCCATGTGGTCCCGGCCGCGGACAAGCCTCACTTCCTGTCCCGCGCGTGGGACAGGGTCCGCGAGGAGGTGGAGAACGGCCACCAGGCCTACGTGGTCTGCCCCCGCATCGGTGACGAGGAGGACGACCCGAAGAAGTCCGGCGGGAAGAAGCCGTCGCAGTCTCCGGAGGACGCCGCGGAGAAGCGCCCGCCCCTCGCCGTCCTCGACGTGGCCGATCAGCTGGTCAAGGGCCCCCTCAAGGGCCTGCGGGTCGAAGTCCTGCACGGCAGGATGCACCCCGACGACAAGGACGCCGTCATGCGCCGCTTCGCCGCCGGCGAGACGCATGTCCTCGTCGCCACGACGGTCATCGAGGTCGGCGTCAACGTCCCGAACGCAACCGCCATGGTGATCATGGACGCCGACCGCTTCGGCGTCTCCCAGCTCCACCAGCTGCGCGGCCGTGTGGGCCGTGGCTCGGCCCCCGGCCTCTGCCTCCTGGTCACCGAGATGCCCGAGGCGAGCCCGGCCCGTCAGCGCCTGGGCGCGGTCGCCTCCACGCTCGACGGCTTCGAACTCTCCCGCATCGACCTGGAGCAACGCCGCGAGGGCGATGTCCTCGGCCAGGCCCAGTCGGGAGCCCGCACCAGCCTCAGGATGCTCGCGGTCATCGAGGACGAGGAGATCATCGCGGAGGCGAGGGAGGAGGCGACGGCTGTCGTGGCGGCCGATCCGGAGCTGACCGGCCTTCCCGCACTCCGGACGGCTTTGGACGCCCTCCTGGACGAGGAAAGGGAACAGTACTTGGAAAAGGGATGAGTGACGGCACCCCAGGGGCGCGGGCCGTGAGCCATATGCGGCTACCGCCGCGCGGGCGCGACCAGCCACACTGATACCGGAAAGCCGCCGACCACCAAGGACCAACGATGACCCGCGTGATCGCCGGCCAGGCCGGCGGACGCCGCCTGGCCGTCCCGCCAGGGACAGGCACCCGCCCCACCTCCGACCGCGCCCGCGAAGGCCTCTTCTCCACCTGGCAGTCCCTCCTCGGCGGCCCCCTGGAAGGCGAACGCGTCCTCGACCTCTACGCCGGCTCGGGCGCAGTGGGCCTGGAGGCCCTGTCCCGGGGCGCGGGCCACACCCTCCTCGTCGAAGCCGACGCCAAAGCCGTCCGCACGGTCCGCGAGAACGTGAAGAACCTCGGCCTCCCCGGCGCCGAGGTCAGATCCGGCAAAGCGGAACAGATCATCCGTACGCCACCCCCCGGCGCCCCGTACGACCTCGTCTTCCTCGACCCCCCGTACGCCGTCACGGACGACGATCTTCGGGAGATCCTCCTCACACTCCGCACCGAGGGCTGGCTCGCCGAGGAAGCCCTCGTCACCGTGGAGCGCAGCACCAGAGGCGGTGAATTCCGGTGGCCCGGGGGTTTCGAACCCCTCCGGGCCCGTCGCTACGGCGAGGGAACGTTTTGGTACGGTCGCGCCGCCTCTACGTGCGAAGACGCACGATGACCGGACCGGAGAGCGAGGGAACACAAGTGCGCCGCGCCGTCTGTCCCGGGTCGTTCGACCCGATCACCAACGGACACCTCGACATCATCTCCCGCGCCTCCAGGCTGTACGACGAGGTCTATGTCGCGGTGATGATCAACCAGGCCAAGAAGGGCCTGTTCGAGATCGAGGAGCGGATCGACCTGATCCGCCGGGTCACCGCCGAGTACGGCAACGTCCGAGTGGAGGCATTCCACGGCCTGCTCGTCGACTTCTGCAAGCAGCGCGAGATCCCCGCCATCGTCAAGGGCCTGCGCGCGGTCAGTGACTTCGACTACGAGCTGCAGATGGCCCAGATGAACAATGGCCTCTCGGGCGTGGAGACCCTCTTCATCCCCACCAACCCCACCTACAGCTTCCTGTCGTCCTCCCTGGTCAAGGAGGTCGCGACCTGGGGCGGCGACGTCTCCCACCTGGTACCCGCGGAGGTCCTCGGCGTCCTCACCGAGCGCCTGCGGAAGGACTGAACCGGCACGGACGTTCCCCCGGGGCCTGACTGCCCGTCACCCGGTGTTCCGGGGCGACCCCGTGGCCGTACAGTCGTCCCGTCCGTCTCCAACGCATCTGTAGAGAGTGGCGAGCACACGGTGGACGTGCAGAAGAAGCTGGACGAGATCGTCTCCGCGGTCTCCGGCGCCCGGTCCATGCCCATGTCGGCCTCGTGCGTGGTCAACCGCGCCGACCTGCTCGCGATGCTGGAAGAGGTGCGCGCGGCGCTGCCCGACTCCCTCGCCCAGGCGCAGGAGCTGATCGGCGGCCGTGAGCACATGGTCGAGCAGGCCCGCCAGGAGGCCCAGCGGATCATCGAGGGCGCGCATGCCGAGCGCGGGTCGCTGATCTCCGGCACCGAGGTCGCCCGCCGCTCCCAGGAGGAGGCCGACCGGATCCTCGCCGAGGCCCGCCAGGAGGCCGAGGAGATCCGCGCCGAGGCCGACGAGTACGTCGACTCCAAGCTCGCCAACTTCGAGGTCGTCCTCACCAAGACCCTGGGCTCCGTCGGCCGCGGCCGCGAGAAGCTCCTGGGCACCGGCCCCGGCACCGACGAGCAGGGCTACTACGACGAGGACGCCCCCGAGCGCAGCCACGACCCCGAGACCCAGCGCCGCAGCGCCGACGAGTACGTCGACGTCAAGCTGGGCGCCTTCGAGGCGGTCCTCGCCAAGACCCTGGAGGCCGTCGGCCGCGGCCGGCAGAAGCTGCACGGCCGGATCGCCAGCGACGACCTCGGTGCCCTCGCCGACGACACCAGCACCGTCCAGCACTCCAGCGACGCCGACTACCTCGCCGACCTGGCCGCCCTCACGGACCAGAAGCCCCCGGCCGGACGTCCCGCCCAGCAGCAGGACTACGCACAGCCACAGCAGCCGGAGCCCGTGTACGGCTACCAGCAACAGCCCGACCCCTACGGCGGCTACCCGCAGCAGGCCTACGCCGCTCAGCAGGACCCCTACGGCTACCAGCAGGCCGATCCGTATGCCTACCAGGGCTACGACCCCCAGCAGGCCGCCTACGACCCGAACCAGGCCCAGCAGCAGCAGGCCTCCCAAGGGCAACAAGGCCACCAGGGCTACGCCCTCGACGAGACCAGTCTCTTCGACACCAGCATGATCAGCGCCGAGCAGTTGCGGGCCTACGAGCAGGGCCGGGGCCAGGGCTGAGGACCGGATTGGGCCGACAGCGAAAGGTCCAGTATCCTGGCTCTTCGGTCGCGTGGACGTCCGCGATCAACGCTGCCCGGGAACACCGAAGGGCGGCGTCCCCGAGTTCTCACCGAAAGCAGGAATGGCTCTGAACGCCCGCCTCGACCACCGCAACCCCCTCGTGTTCGACACACACGAGCTGGGTCGGCGGCCTGGTGCGCTGCAGCGCCTGACCCGCACGGTCGACGCTCCCAAGGACCTCGGTATCAAGGGAGTCATCGGAGTGCCGGAAGGCGCCCCGGTGGAGCTCGAACTCCGCCTGGAGTCGGTCATGGAAGGGGTGCTCGTCACAGGCACCGCCCGTGCCGCGGCCGAGGGGGAGTGCGTAAGGTGTCTGGAGCCGCTCGAGCAGCAGCTCGAAGCGGAGTTCCAGGAGATGTTCTCGTACCCTGACGCCGACGACCGGGGCCGCGTGATCGCGGAACCGGGCGACGACGCCGAGGATGACGAGGACAGGCTCTTCCTCGAGGACGGCTTGTTCGACCTCGAGCCCGTGCTGCGTGATGCGGTGGTGCTCGCACTGCCGATGCAGCCGGTGTGCCGGGAAGACTGCCCCGGTCTGTGCGCCGAATGTGGCGCGCGGCTGGCGGACGACCCGGACCACCACCATGACGCCGTCGACATCCGTTGGGCGGCATTGCAGGGACTCGCCGGCACCATGAAGGACGGCGAGAAGGACGAGATGAGCGGCGGCGCGCCTCAGTCAGCACGCGCCGACGAGAAGCAGGAGAAGTAGCCGTGGCTGTTCCGAAGCGGAAGATGTCGCGCAGCAACACGCGCCACCGCCGGTCGCAGTGGAAGGCTGCGGTCCCCACCCTGGTTGCGTGCGAGCGCTGCCACGAGCCCAAGCAGCAGCACATCGCGTGCCCGTCGTGCGGCACCTACAACAAGCGCCAGGTCCTCGAGGTCTGAGCGGCTGGTGAGAGGCACTGTGTCCACGCCTAAGAACAAGTCTTCCCGTGCGAGCGGGAGTGCTCCGGCGGACAACAACCAGGCCTCGTCCCACACGCTTCTGGAAGGGCGGCTCGGCTACAAGCTCGAGTCCGCCCTTCTGGTGCGCGCACTGACCCACCGGTCGTACGCATACGAGAACGGCGGTCTGCCGACCAACGAGCGCCTGGAGTTCCTCGGGGACTCCGTACTCGGCCTCGTGGTCACGGACACGCTGTACCGCACCCACCCCGACCTGCCAGAAGGCCAGCTGGCCAAGCTGCGGGCCGCGGTGGTGAACTCGCGTGCGCTCGCCGAGGTGGGCCGCGGGCTCGACCTGGGCTCCTTCATCCGGCTCGGCCGCGGTGAAGAGGGCACGGGCGGCCGGGACAAGGCATCCATCCTCGCCGACACCCTCGAAGCGGTGATCGGCGCCGTCTATCTCGACCAGGGACTGGACTCGGCGGCGGAGCTGGTGCACCGCCTGTTCGACCCGCTGATCGAGAAGTCCTCCAACCTCGGAGCCGGCCTGGACTGGAAGACCAGTCTCCAGGAGCTCACCGCGACAGAAGGACTCGGCGTGCCCGAGTACCTGGTCACGGAGACCGGCCCCGACCACGAGAAGACCTTCACTGCTGCCGCCCGCGTCGGAGGCGTCTCGTACGGCACCGGCACCGGCCGCAGCAAGAAGGAGGCGGAGCAGCAGGCCGCCGAGTCCGCATGGCGGTCCATCAGGGCCGCGGCGGACGAGCGCGCCAAGGCGGCCAAGGCCGCCGAGGCGACGCAGACGGCAGCGGCTCAGGCCGCCCACACGGCCGTCGACGGCAGCGTCGACGGCTGACAGCCGCCCGCCCTCACCCGGCGGTCGGCACAGCACAGCGCACCCGAGCGCCCGCCCCTGCCGGGGCGGGCGCTCAGGTCATCCGCAGGTTTGTGACGGGGGACCCCATGCCCGAGTTGCCCGAGGTCGAGGTCGTACGGCGCGGTCTCGAGCGGTGGGTCGCCCACCGGACGGTCGCCGAGACCGAGGTACGGCACCCGCGCGCCGTGCGCCGCCACCTCGCGGGCGCCGACGACTTCGCCCACCGCCTGAAGGGCCACCGCATCGGCGTCCCCAGCCGCCGCGGCAAGTACCTGTGGCTGCCCCTGGAGGACACGGACCAGTCGATCCTGGCCCACCTCGGCATGAGTGGCCAGCTCCTCGTCCAGCCGCACACGGCCCCGGACGAGAAGCACCTGCGCATCCGCGTCCGCTTCACCGACGCCCTGGACACCGAACTCCGCTTCGTCGACCAGCGCACCTTCGGCGGCCTGTCGCTGCACGAGAACACCCCCGACGGCCTGCCCGACGTCATCGCGCACATCGCCCGCGACCCGCTGGACCCGCTCTTCGACGACGAGGCCTTCCACCAGGCGCTGCGCCGCAAGCGGTCCACGATCAAACGCGCCCTGCTCGACCAGTCGCTGATCAGCGGCGTCGGCAACATCTACGCGGACGAGGCCCTGTGGCGCGCCCGTATCCACTTCGAGCGCCCCACCGCCACCTTCACACGCCCGCGCACCCTGATGCTCCTGGGGCATGTGCGGGACGTGATGAACGCGGCCCTCGCCGTGGGAGGCACCAGCTTCGACAGCCTCTACGTCAACGTCAACGGGGAGTCGGGCTACTTCGACCGGTCGCTCGACGCGTACGGGCGCGAGGGCCTGCCCTGCCGGCGCTGCGGCACGCCTATGCGGCGGCGGCCCTGGATGAACCGGTCGAGCTACTACTGCCCGAAGTGCCAGCGGCCGCCGCGGATCACGCCCTAGCGGAGTCGTACCGCTCGCGCGCCGCCAGGACCTCGTCCATGCTGCCCTCCACGAAGTGGATCAGGGCGAGCAGCCGCTGCGTCACGTCGCGCCCCAGGGGCGTCAGTTCGTAGTCCACCCGGGGCGGATTGGTCGGCTGGGCCTCGCGGTGGACCAGGCCGTCCCGCTCCAGGGCGTGCAGCGTCTGGGACAGCATCTTCTCGCTCACCCCGTCGACACGGCGGCGCAGCTCGTTGAAGCGCAGCGAGCCCTCGTACAGGGCGCCGAGCGCGAGGCCGCCCCAGCGGCCCGTGACGTGCTCCAGCGTGCCGCGCGACGGGCAGGCTTTGGCGAACACGTTGTACGGGAGGTCGTCGAGCCCCTCCGCGAGCTCCTGGGTGGTGGTCATATGCCCAAGCGTACGCCAGCACAGCGCTAACCGATAGAAGGCACTAACCAGAGGTTAGTGCCTTCTGTGGGGGTGCCTCAGGGCGCCCTAGTAGCCGAAGTTCTGGGTCCACCAGGGGCCGCCGGAGCCGAACTCGACACCGACGCCCAGCGTCTTGAAGTCGCAGTTCAGGATGTTCGCGCGGTGGCCGGGGCTGTTCATCCAGGCGTCCATCACGGCCGCGGCGTCGGCCTGGCCGCGGGCGATGTTCTCGCCGCCGAGGTTGGATATCCCGGCCTTCTCGGCCCGGTCCCACGGTGTGCGGCCGTCCGGGTCGGTGTGGTCGAAGAAGCCCCGTGCGGCCATGTCCTCGCTGTAGTTCTGGGCCAGACCGGCCAGGGCACTGTTGGCGGCGACCGGGCTGCAGCCCACCTTGGCCCGCTCCTCGTTCACGAGGCTGAGCACCTGGGCCGCGGCGGCGGAATCGCCGGCCAGGGCGGCGGAGGCACCGGGAGCCTTCGGGGCCTTGGTGGCCGTACGGGAGGGCGTGCTGTCCGGCTTCTCGCTGGGAGTGGCCGTCGGCTTCTTCTTCTCCGGGGTCTTCTCCTGCGTCTTCTCCGTCTTCTCCGGCGTCTTCGTCGGCGCGGCGGAGGACTTCGAGGCGGAGGGCGACGGGGAACCGGAGCGCTCGGCGTCCCGGCTGGTGGACGTGTCGTCCCGGCTCTCGGCACTGCCGGAGGTGCCGCCCTGCTCGATCGGGGTGTTCGTCGGGGTGTCCCCGGCCTGGACCTTGTCGGCCCCGCCGTTGCCGCCGAGCTTGTAGTCGTCCAGGCCGGGCACCGCGCCCGTGGCGACCGCGACCGTGCCGAGGGCGACGGCGGCGGAGACGCCGAGCAGGCCGGTGCGCATCGGCCGGGCGGTCTTCTTGCGGCGGCGGTGCGAACCCGAGCGGCGGGCGCCGCCGTCGGGCGTGAAGCCGTCGCTCGCGAAGCCGTCGCTCGCGAAGCCGTCGCTCGCGAAGACGGCCGTGTCGCCGTAGCGGTCACCCGCGGCGGACCCCTCCGCCCCGAAGAGGTAGGCCTCGCTCTTCGCGTAGCTGCCGGAGTACGCCTCCGGGTTCAGATAGGGCGCGATGCCCATCGTCGGGGCGTCGTCCGCGTCGGGGTACAGCGGATCGTGACCCTCCGCGAAGCCGTCGGCGTGGGTGTCCCCCGTGGCGCGGCCCGTGGCGGCGCGGCCGGCGTCGGAGCGTCGGTGGCGTCCCATGTCCTGGCCTTCCTCGTCCTGGCGGTCGACTCGTCCTCGAGATCAACACCAAACTCACTCGATCGTGTGAGTTTCATATGAGATTCGTTGAGGGGGGACGGTACCGCATGGCGCAAGTGGAGGAAGTGCCCGGAGGGAGATTGGGCGGTTAGGTTGCAGTCATGAGCGAGGATGTGCGATTGGTCGCCTGGGTGCGTGGACGCGTCCAAGGTGTGGGTTTCCGCTGGTTCACGCGGGCCAAGGCTCTGGAGATCGGCGGCCTGAGTGGCTTTGCTCTCAATTTGGGCGACGGGCGGGTTCAGGTGGTCGCCGAGGGCGGGCGCGAGGGCTGCGAAGGGCTCCTGGAGTGGCTCCAGAGTGACGACACGCCCGGCCGCGTGGACGGCGTCACCGAGATCTGGGACACACCACGCGGCGGCTACGACGGCTTCGCCATCCGCTGAGCACGCCCGCCGGGCGGCCCCCAGGCCGCCCGCGGACGGCCCGCGGGCGACCGCCCCGGACGGAAACTCGCTGGTGATTGCCGAGAACCGCTTGCCTCGGCACGCTCCACCCGCAAAGATGATCGCCACGCCCCAAGGGCCCCGCACAAGCCGCAGTACGGCCGTTCCAGGCCGCGCGTGCCCGGGTCGCCCCCAATACGGGGCGTGATCGTGTTGACCGTCAAACTTTTTGGTGAGACGCTGAAAGCCCCGCGCACCTTAGCTGTTTGGCATGGCTGAACGGCAGCACAACTCCAGGCCATGCCAAGACCGCGGGTGCGAATCCCTCACGACCCACACCGCAGCGGTCGGTCACGCATTGTGGAGGACCATCCATCATGGCAAAGGCGCTTCTCGGTTACGTCGGCGGCTCCGACCCTCGACTCCTCGCCGAGATGCGACGGCTCCAGCAGCGCGTCCAGGACCTGGAATCCGAGCTCGGACGAATCCAGGCGGAGAACGAAGCGCTGACGGCTGCCGCTTCTCACGACAGGATCATGGAGAGCGTTGACGCACACCAGGCGGAGCCTGCGCTCACCTGATCACTGCACCGCTCCACAACAGCACAGCAGTGGTTGGGCCGCCCGTCACAACCGCCTAGTTGTCTGAAGTGCAAGGGACGCCCCGTCGGCGTCCCTTCTTTCTTGCCTTGCTTGCCCCCGCATCCTTTCACCGTCTTTAACGTCTGATGTGCCCTGCGCGTTCAGCGGCGAAACCGTGGGTTCATGGAGTGGGACCGACCCGGGCGGTAGAGTCCGGCGGCGTGCACCTCAAGGCCCTGACCCTCCGCGGGTTCAAGTCGTTCGCCTCCGCGACCACCCTCCGGTTCGAGCCGGGGATCACGTGCGTCGTCGGACCGAACGGCTCGGGCAAGTCCAACGTCGTCGACGCGCTCAGCTGGGTCATGGGCGAGCAGGGCGCCAAGTCGCTGCGCGGCGGCAAGATGGAGGACGTCATCTTCGCCGGCACCACCGGCCGCCCCCCACTGGGCCGCGCCGAGGTGTCCCTGACCATCGACAACTCGGACGGGGCCCTGCCCATCGAGTACGCCGAGGTCACCATCACGCGGATCATGTTCCGTAACGGCGGCAGCGAGTACCAGATCAACGGCGACACCTGCCGCCTCCTCGACATCCAGGAGCTCCTCTCCGACTCCGGCATCGGCCGCGAGATGCACGTCATCGTCGGGCAGGGCCAGCTCGACTCCGTACTGCACGCCGATCCCATGGGCCGACGCGCCTTCATCGAGGAGGCCGCCGGCGTCCTCAAGCACCGCAAGCGCAAAGAGAAGGCGTTGCGCAAGCTGGACGCGATGCAGGCCAACCTCGCGCGCGTGCAGGACCTCACCGACGAGCTCAGACGGCAGCTCAAGCCGCTGGGCAGGCAGGCCGCCGTCGCCCGCAGGGCCGCCGTCATCCAGGCCGACCTGCGCGACGCCCGCCTGCGCCTCCTGGCCGACGACCTCGTACGGCTCCGGGAGGCCCTCAAGGCCGAGGTCGCCGACGAGGCCGCGCTGAAGGAGCGCAAGGAGTCCGCCGAACAGGAACTGCGCAAGGCGCTCCAGCGCGAGGCCCTCCTGGAGGACGAGGTACGGCAGCTCACCCCGCGGCTCCAGCGCGCCCAGCAGACCTGGTACGAGCTCTCCCAGCTCGCCGAACGCGTACGGGGCACGATCTCGCTGGCCGATGCCCGCGTGAAGAGCGCCACCTCCGCGCCCCCCGAGGAGCGGCGTGGTCGCGACCCCGAGGACATGGAGCGCGAGGCCGCCCGCATCCGTGAGCAGGAGGCCGAGCTGGAGGCGGCCCTGGACGCGGCCGAACGGGCCCTGGAGGACACGGTCGCCCACCGCGCCGAGCTGGAACGCGCGCTCACCCAGGAGGAACGGCGCCTGAAGGACGCGGCCCGCGCCATCGCCGACCGGCGCGAGGGCCTTGCCCGGCTCAGCGGCCAGGTCAACGCCGCCCGCTCCCGAGCCGCCTCCGCCCAGGCCGAGATCGAACGCCTGGCGGCCGCCCGGGACGAGGCGCAGGAACGTGCCGTCGCCGCCCAGGAGGAGTACGAGGCCCTCAAGGCCGAGGTCGACGGCCTCGATGCCGGCGACGCGGAACTCGCCGAGCAGCACGAGAGGGCCAAGCAGCAACTGGCCGAGGCCGAGGCCGCCCTCACGGCAGCCCGCGAGGCCGCCACGACGGCGGAACGCAAGCGCGCCGCGACCCAGGCCCGTCACGAGGCCCTCGCCCTTGGCCTGCGCCGCAAGGACGGCACCGGGATACTGCTCGCGGCCAAGGACCGCCTCTCCGGCCTGCTGGGGCCGGCGGCGGAACTGCTGACGGTGACCCCGGGCCACGAGGTCGCTGTCGCCGCGGCTTTCGGAGCGGCAGCCGACGCGATCGCCGTCACGACCCCGGCCTCTGCGGCGGACGCGATCAGACTCCTCCGCAAACAGGACGGAGGCCGGGCCACCCTGCTCCTGGCAGGAGATGCCCACCCTGGGGGCGCGGGGAACTGCGCGAACGACCACAACGGACCCGCAGACGCGCGGCACACGTTCGCCGCAGACCTCGTCCGCGGCCCCACCGACCTCATGCCGGCCGTACGCCGGCTGCTGCACGGCATCGTCGTCGTCAACACCCTCGAAGACGCCGAAGACCTCGTCTACGCCCACCCCCACCTCCCCGCCGTGACCGCCGAAGGCGACCTCCTCGGCGCCCACTTCGCCCACGGCGGCTCCGCCGGCGCCCCCAGCCTCCTCGAAGTTCAGGCCTCCGTCGACGAGGCGGCAGCCGAGCTGGAAGAGCTCGCCGTCCGCTGCGAGGAGCTCACGGAGGCCCAGCACGCGGCCGTCGACCGACGAAGGGACGCCGCCGCGCTGGTCGAGGAGCTGGGGGAGCGGCGCCGGGCCGCCGACCGGGAGAAGTCGGCCGTCGCCCAGCAGCTCGGGCGGCTCGCGGGCCAGGCGCGCGGTGCCACCGGCGAGGCGGAACGTGCCACCGCCGCCGCGGCCCGTGCCCAGGACGCCCTCGACAACGCGCTCCAGGAGGTCGAGGAACTCGCAGAGCGGCTCGCCGTCGCCGAGGAGATGCCGATGGAGGAGGAGCCCGACACCTCCGTCCGGGACCGGCTCGCCGCCGACGGCGCCAACGCACGCCAGACCGAGATGGAGGCCCGGCTTCAGGCCCGTACGCACGAGGAACGCGTCAAGGGCCTGGCCGGACGGGCCGACTCGCTGGACCGCGCCGCCCGCGCGGAACGCGAGGCACGCGCGCGTGCCGAGCAGCGACGGGCCCGGCTCCGGCACGAGGCGGCCGTCGCCGAGGCCGTCGGCGCGGGTGCGAGGCAGCTGCTCGCACACGTCGAGGTCTCCCTGGCCCGTGCCGACGAGGAGCGCACCGCCGCCGAGGCGGCCAAGGCCCTCCGCGAGCAGGAACTCGCCCGCGCCCGCACCGAGGGGCGCGATCTCAAGGCGGAACTCGACAAGTTGACGGATTCGGTTCACCGAGGCGAGGTACTCGGCGCCGAGAAGCGGCTGCGCATCGAGCAGTTGGAGACCAAGGCGCTGGAGGAGCTGGGTGTCGAACCGGCCGGACTGGTGGCGGAGTACGGCCCGCACCAGCTCGTGCCGCCCTCGCCCCCCGCCGAGGGCGAGGAGCTGCCGGAGGACCCGGAGCACCCGCGCAACCGGCCGAGGCCGTATCTCCGGGCCGAGCAGGAGAAGCGCCTGAAGTCTGCCGAGCGCGCCTACCAGCAGCTCGGCAAGGTGAACCCGCTCGCCCTGGAGGAGTTCGCGGCGCTGGAGGAACGCCACCAGTTCCTCAGTGAGCAGCTGGAAGACCTGAAGAAGACGCGTGCGGACCTCCTGCAGGTGGTGAAGGAGGTCGACGAGCGCGTCGAGCAGGTCTTCACCGAGGCCTACCGGGACACGGCCCGGGAGTTCGAGGGCGTGTTCTCCCGCCTGTTCCCGGGGGGTGAGGGACGGCTGATCCTGACCGACCCCGACAACATGCTCACCACGGGCGTGGACGTCGAGGCGCGTCCGCCGGGCAAGAAGGTCAAGCGGCTGTCGCTGCTCTCGGGCGGGGAGCGGTCGCTGACCGCGGTCGCGATGCTCGTGTCGATCTTCAAGGCGCGGCCCAGCCCGTTCTACGTCATGGACGAGGTCGAGGCCGCCCTCGACGACACCAACCTCCAGCGGCTCATCCGGATCATGCAGGAGCTCCAGGAAGCCTCCCAGCTGATCGTGATCACCCACCAGAAGCGCACGATGGAGGTCGCCGACGCGCTCTACGGCGTCTCCATGCAGGGCGACGGTGTGTCGAAGGTCATCAGCCAGCGCCTCCGCTAATTGTGTGTGCTCTACACCGGTCTCACCTGCGCGCTCTCGGTGACTTCAATACTTGAACACACGGCCCCCACACTCCTGCCTCAGATTCACAGCTGCCGACCTATTGACTTCGAAACTTGAAGGAATAGTCTCGGCAACGTTCCTTTTACCTTCAGGTACCTTCAGGTGGACCTCGAAGGGCAGATCCCCTCCGGCAGCGTTGCCGGTGGCCCGAGGAGTACACGTGACCAGCACAGCGCAGGCACCCAAGTCAGGAGCCGGGACGGCTCACCCCGATCATCTCGGGCACGTCATCTTCATCGCGGCGGCGGCCGCGATGGGCGGTTTCCTCTTCGGCTACGACAGTTCCGTGATCAACGGCGCCGTCGAAGCCATCCGTGACCGCTACGACGTCGGCTCCGCGGCCCTCGCCCAGGTCATCGCCATCGCCCTCATCGGCTGCGCCATCGGCGCCGCCACCGCCGGCCGCATAGCCGACCGCATCGGCCGCATCCGGTGCATGCAGATCGCCGCGGTCCTCTTCACCGTCAGCGCCGTCGGCTCCGCGCTCCCCTTCGCCCTGTGGGACCTCGCCTTCTGGCGCGTCGTCGGCGGCTTCGCCATCGGCATGGCCTCCGTCATCGGCCCGGCCTACATCGCCGAGGTCGCCCCGCCCGCCTACCGCGGCCGGCTCGGCTCCTTCCAGCAGGCCGCGATCGTCATCGGCATCGCCGTGTCGCAGCTGGTCAACTGGGGCCTGCTGCACGCCGCCGACGGTGACCAGCGCGGCAAGCTGATGGGCCTGGAGGCCTGGCAGGTCATGCTCGGCGTCATGGTCGTTCCGGCCATCCTCTACGGGCTGCTCTCCTTCGCCATCCCCGAGTCCCCGCGCTTCCTCATCTCCGTCGGCAAGCACGAGCGCGCCCGGGAGATCCTCACCGAGGTCGAGGGCAAGGACGTCGACCTGGACGCTCGTGTCGCCGAGATCGAAGGCGCCATGAAGAGCGAGCACAGGTCGAGCTTCAAGGACCTGCTGGGCGGCAGCTTCTTCTTCAAGCCGATCGTCTGGATCGGTATCGGCCTGTCGGTCTTCCAGCAGTTCGTCGGCATCAACGTCGCCTTCTACTACTCCTCGACGCTGTGGCAGTCGGTCGGCGTGGACCCGACGGACTCGTTCTTCTACTCCTTCACCACGTCGATCATCAACATCCTCGGCACCGTCATCGCGATGATCTTCGTCGACCGCATCGGACGCAGGCCGCTCGCGATCATCGGCTCGGTCGGCATGGTCGTCGGCCTCGCCCTGGAGGCCTGGGCGTTCTCGTACCACCTGGTCGACGGCAAGCTGCCGGCCGCGCAGGGCTGGATCGCCCTGATCGCCGCGCACATCTTCGTCCTCTTCTTCGCCTTGTCCTGGGGTGTGGTCGTCTGGGTCATGCTCGGCGAGATGTTCCCCAACCGGATCCGCGCCGCCGCGCTGGGCGTGGCCGCCGCCGCGCAGTGGATCGCCAACTGGGCCATCACCGCGAGCTTCCCGTCACTGGCCGACTGGAACCTCTCCGTCACGTACGTGATCTACACCGCGTTCGCCGCGCTCTCGATCCCGTTCGTCCTGAAGTTCGTCAAGGAAACGAAGGGCAAGACCCTGGAGGAGATGGGCTAGGCCCGTCCCGCGACTCGGGGAGAAGGGGCCAAAGTCCCCGCTGCCCCTCTCCCCGTAACCCGCCGTCGCCCCGGGTCGGCCACTGCCCGAGCCGGGGCGACGGTCTGTCGTTCATCGCGTCCGGCCACTTCGCCGGCGCGCGACGAACCGGTCGCAGTCCATCACCGGAGGGCGGCGACGTGCCGTCGGACAACGGGGGTGTCAGCCCGCCAGCCCCGGCAGCACCTCCTCGCAGAACAGCTGCAGACTCCGCCACCCCTCCTCCACCGGCATCCCGCCGGACAGCGGATGCAGGACATAGGAGTCCAGCCCGAGCGCCACGCACGCGTCCGGGGTGAGGATCCGGTACACGCCCTCCGCGCGCAGGTCCTCGACCGTCGTCGCGCCCGATTTCACAGCAGAGCGCACTCCGCCCGACTGCCAGGAGGCGTACGTCCGCGCCTCGTGCAGGAAGTGCCGACCGTACTGCGCCCAGGCCCGGTCCGGGTCCTCGGCCACGTGCAGCAGGGGCGTCTCGGCGGCGGGCATCATGACCCAGCCCTCGGTGCCGTACTCGGCGAGCCGCTCCTTGTAGTACGCCTCCAGCTCCGGCAGGTGCGCGCTGGGGAAGAAGGGCAGGCCGAGCCGGGCGGCCCGGCGGGCGGCGGCCTCGGAGGAGCCGCCGACCAGGAGCAGCGGGTGCGGGGCGGTGTACGGGCGCGGGGTGACACGGACCGTGCGGCCCCGGAAGGCGAAGGGTTCGCCGGTCCACGCCTGCAGCAGCGTCTCCAGCAGCTCGTCCTGGAGCCGCCCCCGCCGGGCGTAGTCCACGCCGAACAGGTCGTACTCCTCCGGCCGGTATCCGATCCCGGCGACCGTCACCAGCCGGCCGCCGCTCAGCAGGTCCAGCACGGCGATCTCCTCGGCGAGCCGCAGCGGGTCGTGCAGCGGGCCGATGATCGCCGAGACCGTGACCGCGATCCGCCGGGTGGCACCGAAGACCGCCCCGGCGAAGGCGAACGGAGACGGCAGCCATTTGTTCTCGGCCCCGTGGTGCTCCTCCGTCTGGACCGTGGTGACGCCCCGGTCGTCGGCGTACGCGGCCATCTCCAGAGCCGCCCGGTACCGGGCGGCGAGCTCGGCGGGAGAGGCCCCGGGAGCCACGAGGTTGAAGCGTGCGACCGTGACGGGCATGGCGGCGTCTCCCTCCACCGGGCGGGTGTCCGGGGGACGTTAGCTGACGATGCGTCAGACAGCCAGGGGTGTGGAGATCCCACGCCCCGCGGCACTGCGGGGCGGTGCGATCGGGGTGCCCCGGGGGCCCATGACTGATACTGGACCCGTTATGGACATCGTCATCCTTGCTGTAGTCATCGCCGTGGTCGTGCTCGGCGCGCTCGGCGGGCTCATCGTCGGCAGCCGGCGCAAGAAGCAGCTGCCCCCGCCCCCGCCCGCAGCGCCCGACATCACCGCCCCACCGGCCGAGCCGCACGTCGGCGACGAGGCCGAGACGCCGCGGGAGGAACCGCGGCGCACGATAGAGGAGGTGGATCTCCCGGACGGCTCGGCTCCGGTCGTAGTCGAGGAGCCG
This sequence comes from Streptomyces qaidamensis, assembly GCF_001611795.1. NCBI lineage: Bacteria > Bacillati > Actinomycetota > Actinomycetes > Kitasatosporales > Streptomycetaceae > Streptomyces > Streptomyces qaidamensis. The sequence goes on from NZ_CP015098.1 coordinate 6,414,293, forward strand.
CCCGCCCAAGCCCCCGAGATCGAGATCCCGGAACCCACCGCCGGCCGTCTGGTCCGGCTGCGGACCCGGCTCTCGCGCTCGCAGAACGCCCTCGGCAAGGGACTGCTCACCCTGCTGTCGCGCGAGCACCTCGACGAGGACACCTGGGAGGAGATCGAGGACACGCTGCTCACGGCCGACGTCGGTGTGCAGCCCACCCAGGAACTGGTCGAGCGGCTGCGCGAGCGCGTGAAGGTGCTCGGCACCCGCACCCCCGAGGAACTGCGCACCCTGCTCCGCGAGGAACTGGTCACGCTGGTCGGCCGCGACATGGACCGCGCGGTCAAGACCGAGCCGGAGGACCGCAAGCCGGGCATCGTCATGGTCGTCGGCGTCAACGGCACCGGCAAGACCACCACCACCGGCAAGCTCGCCCGCGTCCTGGTGGCCGACGGCCAGAGCGTGGTCCTCGGCGCCGCCGACACCTTCCGGGCCGCCGCCGCCGACCAGCTCCAGACCTGGGGCGAGCGGGTCGGCGCCCACACCGTGCGCGGACCGGAGGGCGGCGACCCCGCCTCCGTCGCCTTCGACGCGGTCAAGGAGGGCAAGGAGATGGGCGCGAACGTCGTGCTCATCGACACCGCCGGCCGCCTGCACACCAAGACCGGTCTCATGGACGAGCTCGGCAAGGTCAAGCGGGTCGTGGAGAAGCAGGCCCCGGTCGACGAGGTGCTGCTCGTCCTGGACGCCACCACCGGCCAGAACGGCCTGGTCCAGGCCCGGGTCTTCTCCGAGGTCGTCGACATCACCGGCATCGTGCTCACCAAGCTGGACGGCACGGCCAAGGGCGGCATCGTGGTCGCGGTCCAGCGTGAGCTGGGCGTGCCGGTGAAGCTCGTCGGCCTCGGCGAGGGCGCGGACGACCTGGCTCCGTTCGAGCCGGAGGCGTTCGTTGACGCCCTTATCGGGGAGTGAGCTCGGCACCAGCCGCGGCACGACCTGCGAAGAACCGTACCTGCGCGAGAAGCGCCCGCCCCCGAGGTGCAGTCGGGGCCGGGCGCTTCGCTCTGTGTCCTTGCCGCGCCTACGCCCGTGACCGGTGCGCCACGTAGGCCAGTGTGCCCAGCACCAGACGGGCCTCCGGCGGCCGGGAGGCCGAGTCCAGGGCGGGGGAGCGGAGCCAGCGCACCGGGCCGAGGCCGCCGCGGTCGGAGGGCGGCGCCGTGATGTGCGCGCCGGGGCCGAGACCGCGCAGGTCGAGGGAGTCCGGGTCGTCCCAGCCCATGCGGTAGAGCAGGCCGGGCAGGTCGGCGGCGGCGCCGGGGGCGACGAGGAAGTGGGCGCGGCCGTCCGGGGTGGCCGCGACCGGGCCGACGGGCAGGCCCATGCGCTCCAGCCGGGCCAGCGCACGGCAGCCGGCGGGTTCGGCCACTTCGATGACGTCGAACGCCCGGCCGACCGGGAGCATCACCGAGGCGCCGGGGAACTCGCCCCAGATGTCGGTCACGTCGTCCAGCGTCGCTCCTGCGGCGAGCACCGGCGCGAAGTCCAGCGGGTGCGCGCCCGGCGCCGGGCAGTCACCGCGGCCGCAGGAGCAGGCGCCCGCCGAGGCCCGGGCGCCCGGCACCACGTCCCAGCCCCACAGGCCGGTGTACTCGGCCACGGCCGTACCGTCCGACGTGCGGCCGCGGCGGCGTGCGCCGGACCGGATGTCGCGCATGCCCCGGCTGATGCCGATCGTGAAGCCCATGCCCCCTCCAACGGGTCCGCCGCACCGGTGGTTACGCTGCGATCGTGATGCGTGACTCTCTGTTTCCGCCTTTCCGGCGGCGGTCGGTTCATTCAGCGCCCTGACGCGCACACGGTTGCGTGCCCGACGACGCGCGCCCCTGAGTGCGTCACTGCACCCGCTGCTGCTCGTGCTGTGTCAAGTCAATCGCGCGTTGCCGTACGTGAGTTCATTCGAAGGGGTGGCGAATGGTGGCGTTTCCGTGCGAGCCGTGGCTGGACGGGTGATCGTAGGATTACTTTGTGTGCACGAGCCCTGGGGGTACATGCGCTCGTGGGTATGCCGGAGGCAAGTCGTCATTCCGTTCGAAGGGTGACAAGGGCCGGACGGACGGCCGTACGGACCGGCATGCTGATAGGGCTTGGCGCACTCGGCGACAAGTGGTCTCAGGGATGGGGGCGTTCCAGTGAGCGGCAACGGCGGAAGCGGAACGAACGCTGCGAGCGCGACGCACGCTGACAAGCGCCCGAACGAGCTGCTCACCTCCTGGTTCGTGCGCAGCGGCTGGTCCAAGGGGGAACTCGCCCGCCAGGTCAACCGCAGAGCACGGCAGTTGGGCGCCAACCACATCTCCACGGACACCTCCCGCGTGCGCCGCTGGCTCGACGGCGAGAACCCCCGCGAGCCGATCCCCAGGATCCTGTCGGAGCTGTTCTCGGAGCGCTTCGGCGTCGTCGTCTCCGTCGAGGACCTGGGGCTGCGCACCGCCCGCCAGTCGCCCTCAGCGACCGGCGTCGACCTGCCCTGGACGGGCCCGCAGACCGTGGCCCTGCTCAGCGAGTTCTCGCGCAGCGACCTGATGCTGGCGCGGCGCGGCTTCCTCGGGAGCTCGCTGGTCCTGTCTGCGGGCCCGGCCCTCATCGAACCCATGCAGCGCTGGCTCGTCCCCTCACCTCCCGCCCCGCGCTCCGAGCCCGAGCCCGCGGGCGGCTCCGGACGCGCCCGCGGCCGGCTCTCCAAGCCCGAGCTGGACCTCCTGGAGTCCACGACGGTGATGTTCCGGCAGTGGGACGCCCAGTGCGGCGGCGGCCTGCGCCGCAAGGCGGTCGTCGGCCAGCTGCACGAGGTGACCGACCTCCTCCAGGAGCCCCAGCCGGAGTCCACCACCCGCCGGCTGTTCAAGGTCGCCGCCGAGCTGGCCGAGCTGGCCGGCTGGATGTCGTACGACATCGGGCTGCAGCCGACCGCGCAGAAGTACTTCGTCCTCGCGCTGCACGCCGCCAAGGAGGCCGGTGACCGGCCCCTCGGCTCGTACGTGCTGTCCAGCATGAGCCGCCAGATGATCCACCTCGGCCGACCCGACGACGCGCTGGAGCTGATCCACCTCGCGCAGTACGGCAGCCGGGACTGCGCGAGCCCGCGCACCCAGTCCATGCTGTATGCGATGGAGGCCCGCGCCTACGCCAACATGGGGCAGCCCGGCAAGTGCAAGCGGGCGGTCCGGATGGCCGAGGACACCTTCGCCGAGGCCGACGAGTGGGACGAGCCGGATCCCGACTGGATCCGCTTCTTCTCCGAGGCCGAGCTGTACGGCGAGAACTCCCACTCCTACCGCGACCTGGCCTACGTCGCCGGCCGCAGCCCCACGTACGCCTCGCTGGCCGAGCCGCTGATGAACCGGGCCGTACAGCTCTTCGCCGAGGACGACGAGCACCAGCGGTCGTACGCGCTGAACCTGATCGGCATGGCCACGGTGCACCTCCTGCAACGCGAGCCCGAGCGGAGCACGGTCTTCGCCACCGAGGCCATGCAGGTCGCCAAGAAGGTCCGCTCCGAGCGCGTCAACACCCGTATCCGGAAGACGGTCGACACCGCCGCCCGCGACTTCGGTGACCTCGGTGAAGTCGTCGACCTCACCGAGCGGCTCGCCGTCGAACTGCCCGAGACCGCCGAGGCGGTCTGAGCAGCCGTACGACCCCCGGAACCCCGGCCGCGGCCGGCCCTCCCGAACTGCCCGACTCGGCTCCCCCATGCCAGGTCATCGGAAGGCCGACCGCGGCCGGTCCGCGTGCCCACGGCTCCCCGAAGCCGAAGGTTGCGCCACGATAACGATCGGCCCGCCCGCAATCCGGCAGTTCATCGACGCGTAACACAGAACGCGCCTTCGTCACGGCCGCGAAACAACGAGGGGCTTCCACCGAAACCGCGCTGCGCCAATCTCGTGGCGCATAACCGGCCCACCCCTCATTCCGCTCGAGGCTTCGCCCGCACGGGGCCGTACCAACGACGAGGAGACGCCGATGGCACCAGCCATCACCCTTGCCGCAGAAGCGCCCAAGCTCTCTGCCGCGAACACAGGGTTCATGCTCATCTGTTCCGCCCTGGTGATGCTCATGACGCCGGGTCTGGCCTTCTTCTACGGAGGCATGGTCCGCGTCAAGAGCACCCTGAACATGCTGATGATGAGCTTCATCAGCCTCGGGATCGTCACCATCCTGTGGGTGCTGTACGGCTTCTCCATGGCGTTCGGCACCGACTCCGGCAGCCTCATCGGCTGGAACTCCGACTGGGTCGGACTCGGCAACATCGGCCTGACGGAGCTGTGGCCCGGCTACACCATTCCGGTCTTCGTGTTCCTGGTCTTCCAGCTGATGTTCGCGATCATCACGCCCGCCCTGATCAGCGGCGCCCTCGCGGACCGCGTGAAGTTCAGCGCCTGGGCGCTCTTCATCACCCTGTGGGCCACGATCGTCTACTTCCCGGTCGCGCACTGGGTCTGGGGCGCCGGTGGCTGGGCCTTCGAACTGGGTGTCATCGACTTCGCCGGTGGTACGGCGGTGCACATCAACGCGGGTGCCGCGGCGCTTGGCGTGATCCTCGTCATCGGCAAGCGCGTCGGCTTCAAGAAGGACCCGATGCGCCCGCACAGCCTGCCGCTGGTCATGCTCGGCGCCGGTCTGCTGTGGTTCGGCTGGTTCGGCTTCAACGCCGGCTCCTGGCTCGGCAACGACGACGGCGTGGGCGCGCTGATGTTCGTCAACACGCAGGTCGCCACCGCCGCCGCCATGCTCGCCTGGCTCATCTACGAGAAGATCCGCCACGGCGCGTTCACCACGCTGGGCGCCGCCTCCGGCGCCGTCGCCGGTCTGGTCGCCATCACCCCCGCGGGTGGTGCGGTCACCCCGATGGGCGCGATCGCCGTCGGCGCCATCGCCGGTGTGCTGTGCGCCATGGCCGTCGGCCTGAAGTACAAGTTCGGCTACGACGACTCCCTGGACGTCGTCGGCGTCCACCTGGTCGGCGGTGTCGTCGGCTCCCTGCTGATCGGCTTCTTCGCCAGCGGCAAGGGCCAGTCCGAGGTCGAGGGCCTCTTCTACGGCGGCGGCCTGACCCAGTTCTGGAAGCAGTGCGCCGGTGTCTTCGCGGTGCTCGCCTACTCCCTGATCGTCTCCGCGATCCTCGCCTTCATCCTCGACAAGACCATGGGCATGCGGGTCCCCGAGGACGACGAGGTCGCCGGCATCGACCAGGCCGAGCACGCCGAGACCGCATACGACTTCAGCGGCGCCGGTGGCGGTGCCGCCAAGACCGCCGCCACGGCCCCGGTCGCCGCGGCCGCGAGCAAGAAGGTGGACGCATGAAGCTCATCACCGCCGTCGTGAAGCCGCACCGGCTCGACGAGATCAAGGAGGCCCTGCAGGCCTTCGGAGTACACGGCCTGACGGTCACCGAGGCCAGCGGCTACGGTCGTCAGCGGGGCCACACCGAGGTCTACCGCGGTGCCGAGTACACCGTCGACCTGGTCCCCAAGATCCGCATCGAGGTCCTGGTCGAGGACGACGACGCCGAGCAGCTGATCGACGTGGTGGTCAAGGCGGCCCGCACCGGCAAGATCGGTGACGGCAAGGTCTGGTCCATCCCGGTCGACACGGCCGTACGGGTCAGGACCGGCGAGCGCGGTCCCGACGCGCTCTGAAGGCCCTTGAGGCAGGCGAACAGAACAGGAGCCACTGGGTGACGGGTACGGACGTGCAGAAGGAAGCAGAGGACTCGGGACCCAGCGGCTACGCGGCGGCCCGGCTGCGTCTCCTCAACGAGGAGGCGCGGTCCGGGCCGCCGCGCCGTGCGGCCCTGGCCGAACTCACGGACGACTGGCTGACCGGCCTGTTCGCAGCGGGCGCCGAGGGGCTGCGCGGTGTCTCACTCGTCGCCGTCGGCGGCTACGGACGCGGGGAGCTGTCCCCGCGCAGCGACCTCGACCTGCTTCTGCTGCACGACGGCGGCGACACCAAGGCGGTCGCCACCCTCGCCGACCGGCTCTGGTACCCCGTCTGGGACCTCGGCCTGGACCTCGACCACTCCGTCCGCACACCCGCCGAGGCCCGCAAGACCGCGGGTGAGGACCTCAAGGTGCAGCTGGGCCTGCTCGACGCCCGGCACATCGCCGGCGACCTCGGGCTCACCGCGGGACTGCGCACCGCCGTCCTGGCCGACTGGCGCAACCAGGCACCCAAACGCCTCCCCGAGCTCCAGGAACTGTGCGCCGAGCGTGCCGAACGCCAGGGCGAGTTGCAGTACCTGCTGGAGCCCGACCTCAAGGAAGCCCGCGGCGGGCTGCGGGACGCCACCGCCCTGCGGGCCGTCGCCGCCTCCTGGCTCGCCGACGCCCCGCGCGAGGGCCTCGCCGACGCCCGGCGCCGGCTCCTCGACGTCCGGGACGCCCTGCACCTGGCCACCGGGCGGGCCACCGACCGGCTCGCCCTCCAGGAGCAGGACCAGGTGGCCGCCGAGCTGGGCCTGCTCGACGCGGACACCCTGCTGCGGCAGGTGTACGAGGCGGCACGGCTCGTCTCGTACGCCAGTGACGTCACCTGGCGCGAGGTGGGGCGCGTCCTGCGCTCGCGCGCCGTGCGGCCCCGGCTGCGCGCCATGCTGGGCGGCGGGAAGCCGACCGCCGAGCGGTCCCCGCTGGCCGAGGGCGTCGTGGAGCAGGACGGCGAGGTGGTGCTCGCCCGCGCCGCGCGCCCCGAGCGCGACCCCGTGCTGCCGTTGCGCGCCGCCGCCGCAGCCGCGCAGGCCGGACTCCCGCTCTCCCTGCACGCCGTGCGGCGCCTGGCGGCCACCGTGCGCCCGGTGCCCACGCCCTGGCCCGCCGAGGCCCGCGAACAGCTCGTCACCCTGCTCGGCTCCGGCCGCCCCACCATCGAGGTGTGGGAGGCACTGGAGGCCGAGGGGCTGATCACCCGGCTGCTGCCCGACTGGGAGCGGGTGCGCTGCCGCCCGCAGCGCAACGCCGTGCACCTGTGGACCGTCGACCGGCACCTGATCGAGACCGCGGTGCGCGCCTCCGAGTTCACCCGCCGGGTCAGCCGCCCCGACCTGCTGCTGGTCGCCGCGCTGCTGCACGACATCGGCAAGGGCTGGCCCGGCGACCACTCCGTGGCCGGCGAGATCATCGCCAAGGACGTGGCCGCCCGCATCGGCTTCGACCGCCACGACGTGGCCGTCGTCGCCACCCTCGTACGGCACCACCTGCTGCTCATCGACACCGCCACCCGGCGCGACCTGGAGGACCCGGCCACCGTGCGCTCCGTCGCCGAGGCCGTCGGCTCCCAGGGCACCCTGGAGCTGCTGCACGCGCTCACCGAGGCCGACGCGCTCGCGACCGGCCCGGCCGCCTGGTCGTCCTGGCGCGGCTCGCTCGTCGCCGACCTGGTCAAACGGGTCTCGGCGGTACTCGCCGGAGACGTCCCCGACGACCCGGAGGAGGCCGCGCCGACCGCCGAGCAGGAGCGGCTCGCCCTGGAGGCGGTGGCGACGGGCAGCCCGGTGCTCTCGCTGCGGGCCCAGACCGAGCCGCCCGCCGGGCAGGAGCCGTCCGGCGACCCCGAGCCGCTCGGCGTGGAGCTGCTCATCGCCGTCCCCGACCAGCCCGGGGTGCTGCCCGCGGTGGCCGGTGTCCTCGCCATGCACCGGCTGACCGTACGCACCGCCGAGCTGCGCTCCCTGCACCTCCCGGACGGTGTCGACGGGTCCGTCCTGCTGCTGGACTGGCGGGTCGCCGCCGAGTACGGCTCCCTGCCGCAGGCCGCCCGGCTGCGCGCGGACCTGGTCCGGGCCCTGGACGGCTCCCTGGACATCGCCGGGCGCCTCGCCGAACGGGACGCGGCCTATCCGCGCCGCCGGGGCGTGGTCGCCCCCGCGGCCCGGGTGTCGGTCCACCCGGCGGCCTCCCGGCTGGCCACGGTGATCGAGGTCCGCTCGCAGGACGCGCCGGGCCTGCTGTTCCGCATCGGCCGCGCTCTGGAGGACGCGAGCGTACGGGTGCGCAGCGCGCACGTCTCGACGCTCGGCGCCAACGCCGTCGACGCCTTCTACGTGACCGGCCCGGAGGGCGCGCCCCTGCCCGGGGACGAGGCGGCGTCGGTGGCGCGGAAGCTGGAGGAGACACTGCGGGGGTGAGGCCGACCCGGCGACTTGTCACGCCGGGATACGCTGGAGAGCGATTCCCTGTAGCCACCGACCCCGAGGACCGCGAGCGCCGTGTTCGATACTCTTTCCGATCGCCTCTCAGCGACCTTCAAGAACCTGCGCGGCAAGGGACGGCTCTCCGAGGCGGACATCGACGCCACGGCGCGCGAGATCCGGATCGCGCTCCTCGAGGCGGACGTGGCGCTTCCTGTCGTCCGGACGTTCATCAAGAACGTCAAGGAGCGTGCTCTCGGTGCCGAGGTCAGCAAGGCGCTGAACCCCGCCCAGCAGGTCCTCAAGATCGTCAACGAGGAACTGGTCACCATCCTCGGCGGCGAGACCCGGCGTCTGCGCTTCGCCAAGCAGCCCCCCACCGTGATCATGCTGGCGGGTCTGCAGGGTGCCGGTAAGACCACCCTCGCGGGCAAGCTCGGCCACTGGCTGAAGGAGCAGGGCCACTCGCCGCTCCTGGTCGCCTGTGACCTCCAGCGCCCCAACGCCGTCAACCAGCTCAGCGTCGTCGCCGAGCGTGCCGGTGTCGCGGTCTACGCCCCCGAGCCGGGCAACGGCGTCGGTGACCCGGTCAAGGTCGCCAGGGACTCCATCGAGCACGCCAAGTCGAAGGTCCACGACATCGTGATCGTGGACACCGCCGGCCGCCTCGGCATCGACCAGGAGATGATGCAGCAGGCCGCGGACATCCGCGACGCCGTCTCCCCGGACGAGATCCTGTTCGTCGTCGACGCGATGATCGGCCAGGACGCCGTCAACACCGCCGAGGCCTTCCGCGACGGCGTGGGCTTCGACGGCGTGGTGCTCTCCAAGCTCGACGGTGACGCCCGCGGTGGTGCCGCGCTGTCCATCCGGCAGATCACCGGCAAGCCGATCATGTTCGCGTCGAACGGCGAGAAGCTCGACGACTTCGACGCCTTCCACCCTGACCGGATGGCCTCCCGCATCCTCGACATGGGTGACCTGCTCACCCTGATCGAGCAGGCGGAGAAGACGTTCAGCCAGGAAGAGGCCGAGAAGATGGCCTCCAAGCTGGCGTCCAAGAAGGGCCAGGACTTCACCCTGGACGACTTCCTGGCACAGATGGAGCAGGTCCGCAAGATGGGCTCCATCTCCAAGCTGCTCGGCATGCTGCCGGGTATGGGCCAGATGAAGGACCAGATCAACAACCTCGACGAGCGGGACGTCGACCGCACGGCCGCCATCATCAAGTCGATGACCCCGGCCGAGCGCCAGGAGCCGACGATCATCAACGGCTCGCGCCGCGCCCGTATCGCCAAGGGCTCCGGTGTCGAGGTCAGCGCGGTCAAGAACCTGGTCGAGCGGTTCTTCGAGGCCCGCAAGATGATGTCCCGGATGGCCCAGGGCGGCGGCATGCCGGGGATGCCGGGGATGCCGGGCATGGGCGGCGGCCCCGGCCGGACGAAGAAGAAGCAGAAGCAGGCCAAGGGCAAGCAGCGCTCCGGCAACCCGATGAAGCGCAAGCAGCAGGAGCAGGAGGAGGCAGCCCGCCGGGCCGCCGCGGCCGAGGGCGGCGGAGCCTTCGGACTGCCGCAGCAGGGCGGAAAGGACTTCGAACTCCCCGACGAGTTCAAGAAGTTCATGGGCTGACGTCCCGACCGAACCGCACTGAGGGCGCCCCCCTTGTCTGGAGGGGGCGCCCTCAGTGGTGTGCCGGCGGCTCGCCGGTCATCAGCCGTTCGGGAACTTCCAGATGTACGGCTCGCCGTCCTCCTCGGCCCAGTGGACCTCGACGCTCTTGGCGTTCGCCGGGATCACGTACGTCTCGCAGAAGACATGGCTCTCGCCCTGCTTCCAGCTCTCGACGTCGTACGGGTCCTCGCAGCCCGCAGCGTCCTCGGAGGCGCCGATGAGGACGCTGCCGCGCTGCCCGTCGGCGAAGACCGTGGTGCTGTCGTGCACGTCGGAGCCCTCGGTGAGGGCGGGCCCGCTCTTGTGCGTGTACTTCAGGTACGCGACGGCCAGCACCTTGCCCTTGACCTTGTCGGGCTCCGAGACGGCCTTCGCCGCCTCCGCCTCGGTGCCCACGTCGACCTTCTGTGCCAGGACCTCGTAGGTGACCTCGCCCGGGTCCTCCGCGACCTTGCCCGTGGCGCTCTCGCCGGCCCCCATCTCGCCGCCGGAGGTGGGCTCCGGCGACGGCGAGGCCTTGGCCTGGGCGGTGCCCGTGCTCTTCGCGTCGGCGGTGTCGTCGCCGCCCCCGCAGGCGGTGAGCGTCAGAGCGAGGACGGCGACGGGCGCGACGAGGCGCAGCGCGGTCTGGTGGTGCGGCACAGCAGCTCCTGTATGCAGATGTGTAGGTCCCCGAGCGGTGGATCACATTAGGTGTTCATGATCCACTTGGTGAAACCAAAAGCACCCCGTGGTGCTTTCTTCACACCATTCACACCTGCATCGGAAACGCGTTCGTCAGGGTGTCCGGGCGATCAGGTACCGGAACACGTTCGGCATCCACACCGTGCCGTCCTGCCGCCGGTGCGGATGCAGGGCCTCGGTCAGCTCCTTGTCCACCTGCACCTGGTCCGTCGCCGTCATCGCCGCGTCGAACAAGCCCGTCGACTTCAGGCCGCGCACCGCGCTGTCCACATCGGCATAGCCGAAGGGGCACGCCACCCGCCCCGAGCCGTCCGGCCTGAGCCCGGCCCGCTGGGCGACGTCCTCCAGATCGTCGCGGCAGGCGGGACGCCAGCTGCCCGAGGTGCGCAGCGGCTCCGCCAGCTTCGTGGCCACCCGCATCACGGACGCCGTGGCGCAGCGCTCAGGCGGACCCCAGCCGGCCAGCACCACGGCCGCACCGCGCTGGGTGAGCGGTGTCGCCTCCGCGAGCAGCCCGCCCAGCCCCTCCGAATCGCCCGCCAGGCAGCCGATCGGCTCGAAGGCGGTCACCAGGGTGTACCCGGGAGCGCCCGGCACCGCGGTGTCCCGGGGCGAGCCGTCGACCAGCCGCGCGTCCGGACCCGTCCGCGTGCCCGGCGTCCCGGGCAGCAGCCGCTCCCGCGCCAGGGCCATTCTTTCGGGGGAAGCGTCGACACCGGTGACCGCCGCTCCCCGGGCGGCGGCCATCAGCAGGGAGAGTCCGGAACCGCAGCCGAGGCCGAGCAGCCGCGTGGCAGGACCCACTTCCAGTCGCTCGTAGACGGCCTCGTAGAGCGGTACGAGCATCCGCTCCTGGATCTCGGACCAGTCACGCGCGCGTGCACGCAGGTCCACGCGGGGTGCGGCCCCCGCGTGAGGCAGGTGCTGCCGCACGAGCGTAGGTGTCATAAGTAAGCGCCCCAATCCGCCGAGAGTTGCCTCTTGCCCGATTCCATGGCCCCCGTGACAGTGCGCTCGCACTACCCCCGTATGCCAGGAAACTCCCCCCTCGACCTGTCGTCCAGTGGAATGCGGCAGGGCTTATGAGTTGTCATGTGCCTATGGCGAGATTTCACATTCCGGCAACCTGGGCCCGTACCATCCCGCCATGGCCAAGGCACCCGTTCTCACCGACGGTCCGCTGCGCGGCACCATGGTCGTCCGACCGGACGGATACGGGCCGCGGGGGCGGATGCAGGCGCAGATGCACGCGCGCAGCAAGGAGACGGGCGCCCCGAAGGCGTCCCTCCGAGATGCCGAAGGTCCTCGGGCGCCGGCCGAGCTCGCCGGGCACGCGGTGACCGTACGGTGTCCGGTCGCCGAGGGCGGGTCGGTGCCGGACGCCGATGACGCGCCCGGTAACGTCGCGGTCGTCGCACGCGCTTACTGAACCGTGGCACACGCTGACCGTGTGGGGTGCAAGGCGACCGAAACACCTCTTGCGCATCAGCGGGCCCCTGTCACCCCGGCGCGCGGACTTGCTTTACGCGCCGGGGCGTACGCGGAACTACGCACCACCTTGTGGTGAGCTGCGAGACTTCTCCACAGATCAGCGCACCCGCCCTCGTCAGGACGCATCAGAGGCAACTGACGGGTACGTGCAAATTATTTGGGATGGCCCGGAATCGGAACACTGAGGCACCCCGGCTCGTTGTCATTACGTGAGCACGACACAGACACCACCTGTTCTCGCCGCAGAGCTGGCACAGGCGTGGGCCGACATTCAGCGGTACCACCCCGAGCTGCCCGACCTTGCCGCGCCAGAGTCCCTGATCGGGGAGTCGTCGTCCGCGTGCGGTCACGAGCTCTCCTTCGAGCGACTGCTCCATGAGGCAGTCCATGGCATCGCCGCCTCGCGCGGCGTCCGCGACACCTCCCGTGCCGGCCGCTACCACAACCGCAGATTCCTCGCGATCGCCGAGGAGCTGGGCTTGGACCACCCCGAGGAACCGCATCCCAGCAGCGGCTTCTCCCTGGTCACGCTCACCCCCGAGGCGAAGCGCCGTTACCGCCCCACGATGGAGCGGCTCCAGCGCGCCCTGAAGGCCCACACCGCGGCGACCTCCTCCGACACCTCCCGCACCTTCCGGGGTCCGGCCGCCCGGCACGGCTCCTCCGGCGGCGGCGTCCGCGTCAAGGCGGTCTGCGACTGCGGCCGCAACGTCCGGGTCGTCCCGTCCGTCCTCGCCCAGGCCCCGATCGTCTGCGGCGGCTGCGGCAAGCCGTTCCGGATCCCGGACGTCGTGGGAGCGGTAGCGAGCTGACGCCCCACCGGCATCTCGTGGCTGCCGGTCGTCGGCGCAGGGCTCGGCCCGTGTCGCGCACCCGTCGTGCCCCACCTCCACGCCGGGTGCGCCTTCGGTGTGCCCGCACTCTGGCGCAGCAGGCCCCCGGCCCGGAGCGACCTCCAGGGTGTGGCACAATGGCTAGCTGTACTCGACAGCCGCACAGGAACCCTCTCGCCTCCGGCTGACGCGTCCATCGGGCACTCGGGTACCGCAACCCCACGCGGCATTTCCGCCGTGCCCAACCACGTCAAATCCAGGAGAACCCACTCCCGTGGCAGTCAAGATCAAGCTGAAGCGTCTGGGCAAGATCCGTTCGCCTCACTACCGCATCGTCGTCGCCGACTCCCGTACCCGCCGTGACGGCAGGGCCATCGAGGAGATCGGCAAGTACCACCCGACGTACCACCCGTCGGTGATCGAGGTCGACGCCGAGCGCGTGGCGTACTGGCTCGGTGTCGGCGCCCAGCCGACCGAGCCCGTGATGGCCATCCTCAAGAAGACCGGCGACTGGCAGAAGTTCAAGGGCGAGCCCGCCCCGGCTCCGCTGCTGACGCAGCCGGAGAAGGCCGCGCGTCCGTCCTTCGAGGCCATCGGCGGCGAGGACGAGGGCAAGGGTGAGGCCATCACCCAGAAGAAGAAGGCTGAGAAGAAGGACGAGGCCGCCGCTGAGTCCGCTTCGACCGAGGCCTGAGCATGCTCGAGGAGGCTCTCGAGCACCTCGTGAAGGGCATCGTCGACAACCCTGACGATGTGCAGGTCGCCTCGCGCAACCTGCGCCGCGGCCGCGTGCTCGAGGTCCGGGTCCACCCGGACGACCTCGGCAAGGTGATCGGCCGCAACGGCCGCACCGCGCGCGCTCTGCGTACCGTCGTGGGCGCCATCGGCGGTCGCGGCGTCCGCGTCGACCTCGTCGACGTGGACCACGTCCGCTGACGCTCAACGCGCAACCGGCTCGGGCCGGGGAGGGCCTGAGGGCCCTCCCCGGCCCGCAGTCGTATACGAAGTCATGCCGTAGGCACACGACAGGAGATTGGACACGTGCAGCTGGTAGTCGCACGGATCGGCCGTGCCCATGGCATCAAGGGTGAGGTCACCGTCGAGGTGCGGACCGACGAGCCGGAGCTGAGGCTCGGCCCCGGCGCCGTACTCACCACCGATCCCGCCTCCGCGGGACCGCTCACCATCGAGACGGGCCGCGTCCACAGCGGCCGCCTCCTGCTGCGCTTCGAGGGCGTCAGCGACCGCAGCGGCGCCGAGGCCCTGCGCAACACCCTCCTGATCGCCGAGATCGACCCGGAGGAACTGCCCGAGGGCGAGGACGAGTACTACGACCACCAGCTCATCGACCTCGACGTGGTCACCGCGGACGGCACCGAGGTCGGGCGGATCACGGAGATCTCGCACCTGCCCACCCAGGACCTGTTCATCGTGGAGCGCCCCGACGGCAGCGAGGTGATGATCCCCTTCGTCGAGGAGATCGTCAGGGAGATCGACCTTGAGGAGCAGAAGGCCGTCATCACCCCGCCGCCGGGATTGATCGACGACCGCGCGGAGATCGCCTCCAGCCGGGACGAGTCGTAATGCGCCTCGACGTCGTCACGATCTTCCCCGAGTACCTGGAACCGCTGAACGTCTCCCTCGTCGGCAAGGCACGCGCGCGTGGACAGCTCGACGTGCACGTCCACGACCTGCGTTCCTGGACCTACGACCGCCACAACACCGTCGACGACACCCCCTACGGCGGCGGCCCCGGCATGGTCATGAAGACCGGGCCGTGGGGGGATGCGCTGGACTCGGTCCTGGCCGACGGCTACGAGACCGGCTCCCGGGCGCCCGCCCTCATCGTGCCCACGCCCAGCGGCCGCCCCTTCACCCAGGAACTCGCCGTCCAGCTCTCCGAGCGCCCCTGGCTGATCTTCACCCCGGCCCGTTACGAGGGCATCGACCGCCGCGTCGTCGACGAGTACGCGACACGGATGCCCGTCTACGAGGTGTCCATCGGCGACTACGTCCTGGCCGGCGGCGAGGCGGCCGTCCTCGTCGTCACGGAGGCCGTGGCGCGGCTGCTGCCCGGGGTCCTGGGCAACGCCGAGTCCCACCGGGACGACTCCTTCGCGCCCGGCGCCATGGCGAGCCTGCTGGAGGGGCCCGTCTACACCAAGCCGCCCGAGTGGCGCGGCCGGGACATCCCCGACGTGCTGCTCAGCGGCCACCACGGCAAGATCGCCCGTTGGCGCCGCGACGAGGCCCTGAAGCGCACGACCGCCCACCGGCCCGACCTCATCGAGCGGTGCGACCCCAAGGCCTTCGACAAGAAGGACCGCGAGATGCTCTCCATCCTCGGCTGGGCGCCCGACCCGGCGGGGGAGCCGTACGGCCGATTTTGGCGCAGGACCGACGGCGTGGAAGAATAGCCAGCTGTTGTGCGTCCGTCCGGCGTGCGCCCCTGCCACAGGGGGAGACGACGTCCGCCCCGACCCGCACACCCCTGATCCGAAACACCTAGTTTCCGTTGATGACCTGTGGCATCAGCGAGGAAAGCAGACTCATGTCTCACCTGCTCGAAACCGTCGACTCCGCGTCGCTGCGCAGCGACGTCCCCGCGTTCCGCCCGGGCGACACCGTCAACGTCCACGTCCGCGTCATCGAGGGCAACCGCTCCCGTGTGCAGCAGTTCAAGGGCGTTGTGATCCGCCGCCAGGGCTCCGGCGTGCGCGAGACCTTCACGGTCCGCAAGGTCTCCTTCTCCGTCGGCGTCGAGCGCACCTTCCCGGTGCACACCCCGATCGTCGAGAAGATCGAGCTCGTCACCAAGGGTGACGTCCGTCGCGCCAAGCTGTACTACCTGCGCGAGCTGCGCGGCAAGGCCGCGAAGATCAAGGAGAAGCGCGAGAACTGAGCGCTCTCCGGGGTTCACACCGGGGCCGGATAGCATCTGGCTCCGATGGACACCGAAGCACAGCCGACGGAGCGCGACCGCTCCTCCCACTCTTCCGCATCCGAGGGAACGACCTCGGAGGCCGCAGGGTCGGAGGACCGGTCGCGTTTCGCGTTGGTGTCGCGTATCGGCTCCTGGGTCCCGGGTGGCCGGATCACCCTCACCCTGCTCGTCTGCCTGCTGTTCCTGCTGCTGCTCAGTACGTTCGTGCTGCGCCCGTTCCAGATCCCCAGCGGATCCATGGAGCAGGGATTGAGGATCGGGGACCGGGTTCTCGTAAATAAGTTGGCGTACCGTTTCGGTGCCGTGCCGCAGCGGGGAGACATCGTCGTGTTCGACGGGACCGGGTACTTCGGGCACGCGGACTACATCAAGCGCGTTGTCGGTGTGGGGGGAGACCGCGTGGTCTGCTGCGACAGGGAGGGGAGGATCCAGGTGAACGGCCGGCCGGTCGACGAGTCGGGCTTCCTGTATCCCGGCGACAGCCCGTCCGCGGTGCCCTTCGACGTCGTCGTGCCCGGCGGCACCCTCTTCGTCCTCGGTGACCACCGCAGCGACTCCAGCGACTCCCGCGACCACCTCGGCTCGCCGGGCGGAGGCATGATCCCCGTCGGCGACGTCATCGGCCGCGCCGACGGGATCGTCTGGCCCTTCGGCCACGCCACCCGGCTGCACCGCCCTGACGCCTACGCGCGCGTGCCCGCCGCCGGAAGGGCGGGCGCCCATGGGTAACCGCGGCAAACCGCGCGGCGTCCCCGCGAGCCCCGCGGAGAACCTGCTGCCCACCGGAGCCCGGCGCGCCGCCGGAGCCTCCAGTGGCCGGACGCGCGCCGAGCGGCGCAAGCTCCAGCGCAAGGTCAAGCGGCGCCGCAGGCGCGGTGCCGTCAAGGAGATACCGCTCCTCGTGGGCGTGGCGGTCCTGATAGCGCTCGTGCTGAAGACGTTCCTCGTCCAGGCCTTCGTCATCCCGTCCGGCTCCATGGAGCAGACGATCCAGATCGGCGACCGCGTCCTGGTCGACAAGCTCACCCCGTGGTTCGGCTCGAAGCCGCAGCGCGGGGACGTCGTCGTCTTCAAGGACCCCGGGGGCTGGCTCCAGGACGAGCAGCCCACCACGCAGAAGGCGGACCCCGTCGTCATCAAACAGGTCAAGGAAGGGCTCACCTTCATCGGCCTGCTGCCGTCCGAGAACGAGAAGGACCTCATCAAGCGGGTCGTCGGCGTCGGCGGCGACCGCGTCAAGTGCTGCGACACGCAGGGGCGCGTGACCGTCAACGGAGTCCCGCTGGTCGAGGACTACCTCTATCCCGGCATCGCCCCGTCCGACACGCCGTTCGACATCACCGTCCCCCAGGGACGGCTGTGGGTGATGGGCGACCACCGCAACAACTCCGCGGACTCCCGCGCCCACCAGGACACCGACTACGGGGGCACCGTCTCCGAGGACGAGGTGGTGGGCCGCGCCATGGTCATCGCCTGGCCCTTCGGGCACTGGAACATGCTGGAGGAACCGAATACGTACGCCTCCGTGTCCGACTCGGCCACGGGGTCGACCGCTGCTCCCGAACTGTCGCATAGGGTTGCCTCCTACGATTCGAACGGAACGATCCAGCTCCCGACCCCTGCGGAACTCCCGCTCGTTATGGGAGTGGTGGGCCTGCGCCGCGTATGGGGCAGGCGGCGGCACACAGTGAGGAGTTGGCGTGGGGGATGTGGCGGTTGGCGCACGGTCCGGACACGACGGCGAGGAGCACCGCGGACGCCCCGCGGAATCCGCCGTCCCGGCCGCGGACAGCGCCGTGACCTCCGGGAGTGACTCCGGGACAGCCGAGGACGGCAGGGTGACGGGCGAACATACGACAGCCGAGGACCAGGGGCCGGGCGGACCGGCCCGGACACCGAAGAAGCCGCGCTCCTTCTGGAAGGAGCTGCCCATCCTGATCGGTATCGCGCTGGTACTGGCGCTGCTGATCAAGACCTTCCTGGTGCAGGCGTTCTCCATCCCCTCCGACTCGATGCAGAACACCCTCCAGCAGGGCGACCGCGTCCTGGTCGACAAGCTCACCCCCTGGTTCGGCTCCGAGCCCGAGCGCGGCGAGGTCGTCGTCTTCCATGACCCGGACAAGTGGCTGGCCGGCGAGCCGACCACGGACCCGAACGCCCTGCAGACCTTCCTCAGCTGGATCGGTCTCATGCCGTCCGTGGAGGAGAAGGACCTCATCAAGCGCGTCATCGGCGTCGGCGGCGACACCATCGAGTGCAAGGGCACCGGCCCGCTCACGGTCAACGGCAAGGCGCTGGACGAGCGCTCGTACGTCTACGCGGGCAACACGCCGTGCAGTGTCGACGACCAGGGCGGCCAGTTCAAGGTGAAGGTCCCCAAGGGCTTCATCTGGGTCATGGGCGATCACCGGCAGAACTCGCGGGACTCCCGCTACCAGCAGGCCGACAAGCACCACGGCATGGTCCCGGTGAAGGACGTCGTCGGACGCGCCGTGGTCGTCGCCTGGCCGATCAACCGCTGGGACACCCTGCCGGTGCCGGACACCTTCGACCAGTCCGGCCTGAACGCCCAGCCGAACGCGGCGGGCCTGCCGGTCGCACCGCAGGGGATCGCGCTCCTCGGCGTGGTGCCGGTGGTGCTCTGGCGTCGCCGGAAGCAGTGATCCCGACCATGGGCTGACCCCGGCCGGTACCCCCGGGTAGGGTGCGGACCCATGGGTGGCGAGAGCGTGACGCACACGGCCCCGCGCAGCGGCGGCTCAGGGACGGGCCCGGTGGGCAGCCGGACCGGACAGCGACTGTCCGGGCTGGCCGTCGCACTGGGCCTCGTGCTGTTCCTCGGCGGGTTCGCCTGGGGAGCGGTGGTCTACCGGCCGTACACCGTCCCCACCAGTTCGATGACACCGACGATCGACGCGGGCGACCGGATCCTGGCGCAGCGTGTCGACGGTGGCGAGGTGCGCCGCGGGGACGTCGTCGTGTTCAGGGACGCGACCTGGGCCAACGCGCCCATGGTCAAGCGCGTGGTCGCCGTCGGTGGCGACACGGTCTCCTGCTGCCAGGACGGCAAGCTGAAGGTCAACGGCAAGGAGATCGACGAAACGTACCTGCCCAAGGGCACTCCGGCCGAGATGAGCAACTTCCCGACCGTGACCGTCCCCGAGGGCCGCCTGTTCCTGCTCGGCGACGAGCGCGGCAATTCCGTGGACTCCACGGCCCACCTGACCGACGCCGCCAGCGGCACGGTGGCGCGTTCCGCCGTGGACGCCCGTGTCGACGCCGTCGTCTGGCCCATGAAGGGCATGCTGGAGCGCCCCACCGGCTTCGAGGCGCTCAGCACCCTCTCCTCACCCGGCCCGCTGCGGACGATCACTTTCCTCGTGATCGCCGGCGCGGTGCTCGTCCTGGGCGGAGGGGCCTACGGGCCCATCGCCAAGCGCGCGGGCGCCGCCCGGGCCCGTCGGGGGAGTGCGGAGCCCGCAGGTGCCCGCTGAGCCCGTGGGGACGGGCCGGGACACCTACGAGGGCGGATTGCGCAAGGTCGCCCGGGTCGTGCTGCTCGACCCGCAGGACCGCATCCTGCTGCTCCACGGCCACGAGCCGGACGATCCGGCCGACGACTGGTGGTTCACCCCCGGCGGCGGTGTGGAGGGTGACGAGACCCGTGAACAGGCCGCCCGGCGGGAACTCGCCGAGGAGACGGGCATCACCGAGGTCGAGCTCGGTCCGGTGCTGTGGCGGCGGAGGTGCTCCTTCCCGTTCGCCGGACGCCGCTGGGACCAGGACGAGTGGTACTACCTGGCCCGCACGGACCGTACGGCGGTGGCCGCCACCGGGCTGACCGAGCTGGAACGGCGCAGTGTCGCCGGAGCGCGCTGGTGGACGTGTCCAGAACTGAGCCGGGCACATGAGACGGTGTATCCGACCAGACTCGCCGGGCTGCTGCGCACGCTGCTCGACGAAGGTCCCCCGGCCAGGCCTGTGATCCTTGACCCGGAAATCGTCTAGGGGCTCACGGGACTGGCGCACAATGGGGGGATCGCACGGCTGAAGGGGAACATGCCATGAGCGCCGAGGACCTCGAGAAGTACGAGACCGAGATGGAGCTGAAGCTCTACCGGGAGTACCGCGATGTCGTCGGTCTGTTCAAATACGTGATCGAGACCGAGCGGCGCTTCTACCTGACCAATGACTACGAGATGCAGGTGCACTCGGTCCAGGGTGAGGTGTTCTTCGAGGTGTCCATGGCGGATGCCTGGGTGTGGGACATGTATCGGCCGGCCCGGTTCGTGAAGCAGGTCCGGGTCCTCACGTTCAAGGACGTGAACATCGAGGAGCTGAACAAGAGCGACCTGGAGCTGCCGAGCGGGTGACGGGGTTGTCCACAACTACCGAGTCATCCACCAAGATCAACTTCTTGGAGGCCGCTGCGTGATCGTTGGCACCGGAGGTGGTGCCGACATGACCGCACATCTGGCACGCAGTGCCATGGGCAAGTACGGGGAGAGCCTGGCCGCGCGGCGGCTGGCCGAGGCAGGTCTGACGGTCCTGGAGCGCAACTGGCGCTCCGGCCGCACCGGAGAGATCGACATCGTGGCCAGGGACGGGGACGTCCTGGTCGTCTGCGAGGTGAAGACCCGCCGGGAGGGTCCGTTCGAGCATCCGATGGCGGCCGTGACCCCGCAGAAGGCGGGGCGGCTGCGGGACCTGGCCGAGCGGTGGATCCAGACACACGGAGGCGCACCGCCCGGCGGAGTCCGCATCGACGTGGTCGGGGTACTGCTGCCGGCCCGCGGTGCCGCCGTGGTCGAGCATGTGCGGGGGGTGGCCTGAATGGCATTCGCCCGTACGTGTTCGGTGGCGCTGGTGGGCGTCGAGGGCGTGGTCGTCGAGGTCCAGGCCGATCTGGAACCCGGCGTCGCGGCGTTCACGCTGGTGGGGCTGCCCGACAAGAGCCTCACGGAAAGCCGGGACCGAGTGCGTGCCGCGGTCGTCAACTCGGGCGCCGCCTGGCCGCAGAAGAAGCTCACCGTCGGCCTGAGCCCGGCCTCGGTGCCGAAGTCCGGCAGCGGTTTCGACCTGGCCGTCGCGGCGGCCGTCCTCGGTGCGGCGGAGCGCATCGACCCGCGCGTCCTCGCCGACATCGTGATGATCGGCGAACTCGGGCTGGACGGTCGGGTGCGGCCGGTGCGGGGGGTGCTGCCGGCGGTTCTGGCCGCGGCCGGTGCGGGGTACGAGCAGGTGGTGGTGCCCGAGTGCGCCGCCGCCGAGGCGTCCCTCGTGCCCGGCGTGTCGGTGCTGGGCGTCCGCAGCCTGCGGCAGCTGATCGCCATCCTGGCCGACGAACCGGTGCCCGACGAGGATCCGGACGAGCAGGGCCGCCCGGACCCCCTGCTCGCCGGGCTGCGCATGCCGGGGACCGGCGCGGCCACGGGCATGCACAGCGGCGGCGCGGCCCAGCACGACCACGGCCATGACCTGGCGGACGTCGTCGGACAGACCTCGGCCCGCACGGCGGTGGAGGTGGCCGCGGCGGGTGGGCACCACCTCTTCCTCGAAGGGCCGCCCGGTGCCGGCAAGACGATGCTCGCCGAGCGGCTGCCGGCCGTTCTGCCCCGGCTCGGCCGGCAGGAGTCGCTGGAGGTCACCGCGGTCCACTCGGTGGCGGGCCTGCTGCCCCCGGGCAAGCCGCTGATCGACGTCGCGCCCTACTGCGCCCCGCACCACTCGGCCACCATGCAGGCACTCGTCGGCGGCGGCCCTGGCGTCGCGCGGCCCGGCGCGGTGTCCCTGTCCCATCGCGGGGTGCTGTTCCTGGACGAGACGCCGGAATTCAGCAGCCATGCCCTGGACGCGCTGCGGCAGCCCCTGGAGGCGGGGCATGTCGTGATCGCGCGCAGTGCGGGAGTCGTGCGCTTCCCGGCGAAGTTCCTCATGGTGCTCGCGGCCAACCCGTGCCCGTGCGGCCGGTTCTCGCAGCGTGACGACCTGTGTGAATGCCCGCCCTCGGCCATCCGCCGCTACCAGGCCAGGCTCTCCGGTCCGCTGCTGGACCGAGTCGACCTGCGCGTCGAGGTGGACCGCGTCACCCGCACCCAGCTGACCGCCTCCGGCGCCAGGGGCGAGTCGACCGCGACGGTCGCCGACCGGGTCAGGGCGGCCCGCGAACGGGCCACGGGCCGCCTTGCCGGCACACCCTGGTGCACGAACAGCGAGGTACCCGGCCGGGAGCTGCGCAGCCGCTGGTACGCCGTGCCGGGCGCGATGGACGAGGCCGAGCGGAACCTGGAGCGGGGCGTCCTGACCGCCCGCGGCCTCGATCGCGTCCTGCGCGTGGCCTGGACCGTCGCCGACCTCGTCGGCCACGACCGGCCCGACGCCACGGATGTCGCCCTCGCGCTCCAGCTGCGCACCGGAGTGCCGCGAGGCGTCCCCATGGCCATCGGGGCACTGACATGAGCGTCGACGAACCGGGTGGCGAGCTGCTCGCCCGGGTCCTGCTCACCCGTGTCATCGAGCCCGGCGACGAGGCCGGCGGGCAGTGGGTGCGTGAGCTCGGCGTCGCCGAAGTGGTTCGGCGGCTCGGGGAGGGCGGGGCCCCTCTGCCGGGTGCGAGCGGGACGCGGTGGGCCGGGCTGGTGGCCAGGGCGCGGGCAGCCCGGCCGCGCCGGGATCTGGAGGCCGCCCGGGACGCGGGAGTGCGGTTCGTGTCTCCCGGGGACGCGGAGTGGCCGGGGCAGCTCGACGATCTGGGGGATGCCCGGCCCCTGGGGCTGTGGGTGCGCGGGCGGCCCAGTCTGCGGATGTGGGCGCTCAGATCGGTCGCCGTGGTCGGCGCCCGGGCCTGCACCGAGTACGGGGCGCATATGGCCGCGACCCTCGCCGCCGGCCTCGCCGAGCAGGGCTGGGTCGTGGTGTCCGGCGGCGCCTACGGAGTCGACGGCGCCGCCCATCGCGGAGCGCTCGGAGCCGGCGGCGCCACCGTCGCCGTCCTCGCCTGCGGCGTCGACCGGCCCTACCCCCGCGGCCACACCCGGCTGATCAGCAGGATCGCCGAACAGGGACTGGTGATCGGCGAGTTGCCGCCCGGCGATCACCCGACACCGAGCCGGTTCATCCTGCGGAACAGAGTGATCGCCGCACTCACCCGTGGCACGGTCGTCGTCGAAGCCGCCCACCGCAGCGGCTCCCTGGTCACCGCGCGGGCGGCACAGCGCCTCGGCCGGCACACGATGGGCGTGCCGGGCCCCGCCACCAGCGCGCTCTCCGCCGGAGTGCACGATCTGCTGCGCGGGGAGGCCGTCCTGGTCACCGATGTCGCGGACGTCGTCGAACTGGTCGGTGACATCGGAGAGCTGGCCCCCGACCGGCGCGGCCCCGTCCTGCCCCGGGACCTGCTGGAACCGGCCACCCGGCAGGTGCTCGCGGCACTGCCCGGGCGTGGGGCGGCCCGGCCGCACGAGATCGCTCGCTCCGCACAGACCGCTCAGGACGACGCGATCGCGAGACTGTACGAACTCCGAGCACTCGGATACGTCGAACGACACGGCGACGGCTGGAAGTTGACACGCCAGGCGGTGATGTCGGTCCGCGACGGTCGCGGACCGGGTTGACCGTGCCTGTTCGGCCGTCCGGGGGAATCCCCACACCCCTTGGAAATGCGCCCAGTTGAGGCCTTCGGGTGATCACACCGGACCACCGCGAGGCCCTGGCAGGAGGTCGTCGGGAACGTTTCCGCGCCCGCCTTGGCCTCCTTCCTTCGCGCACCGCGACGCCGCAGTCACGCTACGCTCACGAGGATCCCGACACGGACAGGCAACTCGACATCAGACAGACAGCTCACCTCAGCAGCACCACTCCGCAGCAGAACGGCACAAGGCGACGAATGCCCCAGCACACCTCCGGGTCCGACCGGGCGGCGATCCCCCCAGCCGCCCGTGACGGTGGCAGCGTGCGGCCGCCCGCTCCCTCGACGCTCGACGAGCTGTGGCGGTCGTACAAGGCGACGGGCGACGAGCGGCTGCGGGAGCAGCTGATCCTGCACTACTCGCCCCTCGTGAAGTACGTCGCGGGACGGGTCAGCGTGGGCCTGCCGTCCAACGTCGAGCAGGCGGACTTCGTCTCGTCCGGGGTGTTCGGACTGATCGACGCGATCGAGAAGTTCGACATCGACCGCGAGATCAAGTTCGAGACGTACGCGATCACCCGGATCCGCGGCGCCATGATCGACGAACTCCGGGCATTGGACTGGATCCCCCGCTCGGTGCGGCAGAAGGCGCGCAACGTGGAGCGGGCGTACGCCACGCTGGAGGCGCGGCTGCGGCGGACCCCGAGCGAGGGCGAGGTGGCCTCCGAGATGGGCATCGCCGTCGAGGAACTCCACGCGGTGTTCAGCCAGTTGTCGCTGGCCAACGTGGTGGCCCTGGAGGAGCTGCTGCACGGGAGCGGCGAGGGCGGCGACGGGCTCAGCGTCATGGACACGCTGGAGGACACCGCCGCCGACAACCCCGTCGAGGTCGCCGAGGACCGGGAGCTGAGGAGGTTCCTGGCCAGGGCGATCAGCACGCTGCCGGACCGGGAGAAGACCGTCGTGACGCTGTACTACTACGAGGGCCTCACCCTGGCCGAGATCGGGAACGTGCTGGGTGTGACCGAGAGCCGGGTCAGTCAGATCCACACCAAGTCGGTGCTGCAACTGAGAGCGAAGCTGGCGAGCTTCGGCCGCTGACCAGGCCGGACGCCCTCGGATCGGCATCAACCACTCCCGTACGGCGGGACGCGTCCGTAGAGTGTTGACGTGCCAAGGATTCGAGCGGCCTCCGTGGCCGAGCACCGGTCGATGCAGCGAGCCGCCCTGCTGGACGCGGCTCGTTCCTTGTTGTCCGAGGGCGGTACGGAGGCGCTGACCTTCCCGGCCCTCGCCGAGCGGACGGGCCTCGCGCGATCGTCCGTCTACGAGTACTTCCGGTCACGGGCGGCCGTGGTCGAGGAGCTGTGCGAGGTCGACTTCCCGGTCTGGGCGGCGGACGTGTCGGCGGCGATGGAGCGGGCCGGTACGGCCGAGGCCAAGGTCGAGGCATACGTGCGGCAGCAGCTGGAGCTGGTCGGGGACCGGCGGCACCGGGCCGTGGTCGCGATCTCCGCAAGTGAGCTCGACGCGGGGGCGCGGGAGAAGATCCGGGCGGCGCACGGCGGGCTGGTCGCGATGATCGTCGAGGCGCTGGGCGAGCTGGGGCATGCGCAGCCCCGGCTGGCGGCGATGCTGTTGCAGGGGGTCGTGGACGCGGCCGTGCGGAGGATCGAGCTGGGGGCGGCGGAGGAGCCGGCCGCCATCGTCGATGCGGCGGTTTCCATGGCTCTGCGGGGTGTGCGGGGCTGACGGCGCCGACGCCGGGCCAGGGGCGGGGTGCCTCAGTGGGGCGGCCGGGTGCCCAGTACCGGCAGCAGCCGTGACGGGCCCCGGTGCAGGAGCCACGGCGGCAGCAGCGACAGCGGGTTCAGGTACACCTCGCCGCGGCGCAGCCCCCAGTGGACGCACGGGACCGCCGTGCAGTGCGAGCCGCTCGCGTCCACCGTGCCGATCACTTGGCCCGGTTCCACCTCGTCGCCCTTCTCGACCGTCGCCGTCACCGGTTCGTACGTCGTGCGCAAGGGCGGATCGCCCGTCCCCGCGAGGTCCACCGAGACGACTCCCTTGCCGGCCACCCGGCCGGCGAAGGAGACCCGGCCCGCGGTCACCGCTCGAACGGGTGTGCCCGCGGGCGCCGCCAGGTCCACGCCCCGGTGGCCCGGACCGTAGGCCGTAGCCGGGGGCTCCCAGCCTCGCAGGACCGGGGGGCGCAAGCCGACGGGCCAGGTGCGGCCCATCGCCGGCACGTCGGCGTCCGTTTGGGGCGCGTCCGCCGCGAACAGCGGTGGCGGTGGGGCCAGCAGGGCCGTCGCCGTGACGATCAGCAGCAGGATCAGGCGTGCGCAGACGCGCACACATCGGTTCGCTCGCATGCGGAAAGCGTCCCGGAGTGCCGGTGCCGCAGCTCGCGGCTGTGGGTGGCTGCGCGGTTGTGGACAACGGCGTCACCCGGCACCCCGCTGGTCCCGTACACTTCTGGTGGCGATCCGGGTCACCGGGTCGACTTCGCACGCCCCGATACGAACCCCGCAACGGGCCCGTATCAGCGCCCCTCGGTCCCTCGTGGCACGGCGCGCAGTGGGCGTCAGGCGCGGAAGCCGTCCGGCATCCGCGGCACAACCGAGAAGCACAAGGAGATACGGCCATGGCCGTCGTCACGATGCGGGAGCTGCTGGAGAGCGGCGTCCACTTCGGTCACCAGACCCGTCGTTGGAACCCGAAGATGAAGCGCTTCATCTTCACGGAGCGCAACGGCATCTACATCATCGACCTGCTCCAGTCGCTGTCGTACATCGACCGCGCCTACGAGTTCGTCAAGGAGACCGTCGCCCACGGCGGCACGGTCATGTTCGTCGGCACGAAGAAGCAGGCGCAGGAGGCCATCGCCGAGCAGGCCACCCGCGTCGGCATGCCCTACGTCAACCAGCGCTGGCTGGGCGGCATGCTCACCAACTTCTCGACCGTCTACAAGCGTCTGCAGCGCCTCAAGGAGCTCGAGCAGATCGACTTCGAGGACGTCGCCGCGTCCGGTCTGACCAAGAAGGAGCTTCTCGTGCTCTCGCGCGAGAAGGCCAAGCTGGAGAAGACCCTCGGCGGTATCCGCGAGATGCAGAAGGTGCCCAGCGCCGTCTGGATCGTGGACACCAAGAAGGAGCACATCGCCGTTGGTGAGGCCCGGAAGCTGAACATCCCGGTCGTCGCGATCCTCGACACCAACTGCGACCCCGACGAGGTCGACTACAAGATCCCGGGCAACGACGACGCGATCCGCTCCGTCACCCTGCTCACCCGTGTGATCGCGGACGCGGTCGCCGAGGGCCTCATCTCCCGCTCCGGTGTCGCCACCGAGGGCAAGGGCGAGAAGGCCGCGGGCGAGCCGCTGGCCGAGTGGGAGCGAGACCTGCTCGAGGGCGAGAAGAAGGCCGACGAAGCCGCCCCCGCCGCTGAGGCCGCTCCGGCCGCTGAGGCCGCTCCGGCCGCTGAGGCCCCCGCTGCTGAGGCCCCCGCTGCCGAGGCCGCTCCGGCCGCCGAGGCCCCCGCCGCCGAGGCCGAGAAGCCGGCCGAGGCCGAGCAGGCCTGACCCGTCAGTCCCGTGGTGACGGCGGGAGCGGTACTGCATCCACCAGCGCCCTCGGCGCGGTGAAGTCCGCTCCCGCCGTTCACCCGTAGGTCAGCGGAAGGACAGCGCCCTCCGGCTCCATGGGGGCGCAACCGCAGATTCCGCAGATCTTCGATCTTCCAGACTTCGAGAGAGATTCACAGACTCATGGCGAACTACACCGCCGCCGACGTCAAGAAGCTCCGTGAGCTCACGGGCGCCGGCATGATGGACTGCAAGAAGGCGCTGGACGAGGCCGAGGGCAACGTCGAGAAGGCCGTCGAGGCGCTCCGCATCAAGGGCCAGAAGGGCGTCGCCAAGCGCGAGGGCCGTTCCGCCGAGAACGGTGCCGTCGTCTCGATCATCGCCGACGACAACTCCTCCGGTGTCCTCGTCGAGCTGAAGTGCGAGACGGACTTCGTCGCCAAGGGTGACAAGTTCCAGGCCGTGGCCAAGACCATCGCCGAGCACGTCGCCAAGACCTCCCCGGCCGACCTGGAGGCCCTGCTCGCCTCCGAGATCGAGGCCGGCAAGACCGTCCAGGCGTTCGTGGACGAGGCCAACGCCAACCTGGGCGAGAAGATCGTCCTGGACCGCTTCGCGCAGTACTCCGACGGCTTCGTGACGGCGTACATGCACCGCACGATGCCCGACCTGCCCCCGCAGATCGGTGTCCTCGTCGAGCTGGACAAGCCGAACGCGGAGATCGCCAAGGGCGTTGCCCAGCACATCGCCGCCTTCGCGCCGAAGTACCTCTCCAAGGAGGACGTGCCGGCCGAGGTCGTCGAGTCCGAGCGCCGCGTCGCCGAGGAGACCACCCGCGCCGAGGGCAAGCCCGAGGCCGCCCTGCCGAAGATCGTCGAGGGTCGCCTCAACGGCTTCTTCAAGGACGCCACGCTGCTCGGCCAGCCGTACGCGCTCGACAACAAGAAGTCCGTCCAGAAGGTCCTGGACGAGGCCGGTGTCACCCTGAAGCGCTTCACGCGCATCAAGGTCGGCATCTGAGTCCGTACCGCGCTCGACGCCCGACCCCTATAGGGTCGACAGCAGTCGTCCGCGTACGCCGTCACATGAGTGGCGGACGACAGCAGATCTGACAAGGAGGCCATTGCCGTATGGGATGCGAAACACGCCCCACCGGCAATGGCCTTCTTGGTATGTGCAACACGTGAAAGAGGCGGGATCCCCCATGACCACCAAGGCCCAGAAGAGCGACGACGGCAAAGTGCGCGGCCGGTTTCTGCTGAAGCTGTCCGGAGAGGCCTTCTCCGGTGGCGGCGGCCTGGGCGTCGACCCCGACGTGGTGCACAAGATCGCCCGCGAGATCGCGGCCGTCGTGCGCGACGGTGCGCAGATCGCGGCCGTCATCGGCGGCGGCAACTTCTTCCGTGGCGCCGAACTCCAGCAGCGCGGTATGGACCGGGCCCGCTCCGACTACATGGGCATGCTCGGCACCGTCATGAACTGCCTGGCCCTCCAGGACTTCCTGGAGAAGGAGGGCGTGGACTGCCGCGTGCAGACCGCCATCACCATGGGACAGGTCGCCGAGCCGTACATCCCGCTGCGCGCCGTGCGGCACCTGGAGAAGGGCCGTGTGGTCATCTTCGGCGCCGGGATGGGCATGCCGTACTTCTCCACCGACACCACCGCCGCCCAGCGCGCCCTGGAGATCGACGCCGAGGCGCTGCTGATGGGCAAGAACGGCGTGGACGGGGTCTACGACTCCGACCCCAAGACCAATCCGGACGCGGTGAAGTTCGACCACCTCGGCTACGGCGAGGTCATCACCCGCGACCTGAAGGTCGCCGACGCCACCGCCGTGACGCTGTGCCGCGACAACAAGCTCCCGATCGTGGTCTTCGAGCTGCTGGCGGAGGGCAACATCGCGCGCGCCGTCAAGGGTGAGAAGATCGGCACGCTGGTGGGGGACCCCGGCAGCCGGGACTGAGACCCGAGAACCACCCCGTCCGGGGGACGGACGGGACGGAGCCGGGCCGGGGGATGGACAATGTCCCGCCGGTCGGGAACCGTTCAGAAGAAGACGCGACGCAGCCGGCCGCCGCCCCACATGGAACCGCAGCCGGGCCTACTCAAGACACGCAGGAGCAAGTGGTGATCGAAGAGACCCTCCTCGAGGCCGAGGAGAAGATGGAGAAGGCCGTCGTGGTCGCCAAGGAGGACTTCGCCGCGATCCGCACCGGCCGTGCGCACCCGGCGATGTTCAACAAGATCGTGGCCGACTACTACGGCGCGCCGACGCCGATCAACCAGCTGGCCTCGTTCTCCGTGCCCGAGCCGCGTATGGCCGTGGTGACCCCCTTCGACAAGAGCGCGCTGCGCAACATCGAGCAGGCGATCCGCGACTCCGACCTGGGCGTCAACCCGAGCAACGACGGCAACATCATCCGTGTGGTGTTCCCCGAGCTGACCGAGGAGCGCCGCCGCGAGTACATCAAGGTCGCCAAGAGCAAGGGTGAGGACGCCAAGGTCTCCATCCGCTCCGTGCGCCGCAAGGCCAAGGACGCCATCGACAAGCTGATCAAGGACGGCGAGATCGGCGAGGACGAGGGCCGCCGTGCGGAGAAGGAGCTCGACGACACCACCCACAAGTACGTGGCGCAGGTGGACGAGCTCCTGAAGCACAAGGAAGCGGAGCTGCTCGAGGTCTGATGAACGACTCTTCCTGGGGGGCGCCGCCACAGGCCGGGTACTGGGGGCCCACCGACCAAGGGCATGGTCGTGGGCACGTCCAGGGCTCAGGCCACGGGCACGTCCAGGGGGCCGCTGCGGCGGGTCCCGCATACGATGCGTATGAAGCGCCTCAGACTCGCCCCATGCCCATCGTGCCCGACGTGACCGAATTCGGCGGTAACCAGGATGACGACCGGGGGGCTGCTCGGCTGAGCGGCACCCCGGTCCGAAACGACACGAATCCGGAGCCCATGCCCGACGCCTCGCAGCCGGCGCCCAAGCCGCCGAAGAAGAGCGCGGGTCGCGACCTGAGTGCCGCGATAGGGGTCGGTGTCGGGCTCGGTGCGGTGATCGTCGCGTCGCTGTTCGTCGTCAAGGCCCTGTTCGTCGGCGTCGTCGCGGTGGCCGTGGTGGTGGGCCTGTGGGAGCTGACCAAGCGGCTGGAGGAACGCAAGGGCATCCGGGCACCCCTGGTGCCGCTCGCGCTCGGTGGTGCCGCGATGGTCGTCGCCGGGTATGTGCGGGGCGCCGAGGGCGCCTGGGTGGCGATGGCGCTCACGGCACTGGCCGTCCTGGTCTGGCGCATGACCGAACCGCCGGAGGGCTACCTGCGGGATGTCACCGCGGGCGTCTTCGCGGCGTTCTACGTGCCGTTCCTCGCGACCTTCGTCGCGATGATGCTGACCGCGGACGACGGGCCGCAGCGGGTGCTCACCTTCTTGCTGCTCACGGTCGTCAGCGACACCGGCGCCTACGCCGTCGGCTGGCGGTTCGGCCGGCACAAGCTCGCCCCGCGCATCAGCCCCGGCAAGACCCGCGAGGGCCTGCTCGGCGCGGTCTCCTTCGCCATGGTCGCGGGGGCACTGTGCATGCAGTTCCTCATCGACGACGGTGCCTGGTGGCAGGGACTGGTGCTGGGTCTCGCGGTCGCGGTCACCGCCACGCTCGGCGACCTCGGCGAGTCCATGATCAAGCGGGACCTCGGCATCAAGGACATGGGCACGCTGCTGCCGGGCCACGGCGGCATCATGGACCGGCTCGACTCGCTGCTGCCCACGGCTCCGGTGGTGTGGCTGCTGCTCGTGCTGTTCGTCGGGTCGGGCTGAAGCGACCTCTGCCGGCGAGCCCCTGCCCTGCTGGGCGGGGGCTCGCTGTCGTCCCGGGGAGACGCCCGGGAGCCTGAGGTGGGACGATTCAGATGTACCTCCCAAAGGAGGCCATCATGGCCATCATCCGAGAGAGCATCGACGTCGACCGCCGTCCGGAGGAGGTCTACCAGTACGTCATGGACACCCAGCGCATGCCGGAGTGGCAGCTGAGCGCCGTGTCCGCGGAGCGCCTCGACGAGGGGCCCGTCGGCGTCGGCACCCAGGTCCGGGTGACCCGGCACATCGGCCGTCGTGTCATGCCGATGACCATGGAGGTCACCGAGTACGACCCGCCGCACAGCTGGGGCATGCGCGGCGTCGACGGCCCCGTCCGGGCACAGGTGCACGGCGAGGTCGAACCGTACGACGAGGGCCGGCGCTCCCACGTCACGATCGACATCGACTTCGAGGGCCACGGCATGGGCAAGGTCCTGGTCCCGCTCGTCGTACGCCCCCAGGTCCGCAAGGAACTCCCGCGCAACGAGCAGCTCCTCAAGGACCGGCTGGAACAGACGGGCGAGTAGAGCGCCTCCGCCCCCGGCGGCTCGCACGGAGGGCTCGCACGGGGGCCTTGCCGTCTTCCGCCAGGAGAACCGGTGCCGCGGAGAAGGGCGTCATGGCTCGCGCGTGCCCGGAGCCATGACCAGGAACACTCGGTTCCGTCGGCCGGGGCCGCAGGTCACCTGAATCGATCTGCGACACTGGTACGGCCATGCCTAAGCCCGGAGAACTGATGTGCTCCGGGCACGAAGAAGCCCCCTACCAGCGATGCTGTCGCCAATAGGGGGCTGTCTTGTGCCTGCTGGGCCGTCTCTGGGCCGTCACGGCTCCTGGGCCGTGCCGAAGACACCGTCCAGGGCACGGCGGGCGCGCTCGGTACTGCTGGGCATCAGGTG
The DNA here is from genome assembly GCF_001611795.1 of Streptomyces qaidamensis. Classification (NCBI taxonomy): domain Bacteria; kingdom Bacillati; phylum Actinomycetota; class Actinomycetes; order Kitasatosporales; family Streptomycetaceae; genus Streptomyces; species Streptomyces qaidamensis. The sequence continues at coordinate 6,446,052 of NZ_CP015098.1, forward strand.
GGCGTACACGCGCAGCGTCATCGCCGGATCGGAGTGCCCGAGGTATTCGCTCACGGCCTTGATGCTCTCGCCCGCGTCCAGGAGGACCGAGGCGTAGAAGTGGCGGAGGGCGTGCATTCCGTGCTGCCGGGCGGAGGCGTACGGCTTGCCGGGTTCGGGCGTCGGGATGAGGCCGGCGGCTGCGAGGGCGGGCTTCCATTCCTGGATGTTGAAGTTGCTTCGCCAGACGATTCCGCCGGCCGTGTTGGTGAAGATGAGGCGGCGCTCGGTGAGCGGGCCGTCCGGCCTGGCCCACGGCAGCTTGATTGCTACGGGCGGGTGATTCTTGATGTGCTGCCGCAAGGCGGAGGCGACCGAGGACGGCAGCGGTACGTCCCGTTCCTTGTTGCCCTTGGGTGGAGCGAAGACGGCGACGCCCCGGATCAGCTTGACCTGAGCGGTGACCCGAAGGGTGTCGCCGTCGAGCTGCAGGGTGTCTTGGGCCAGGCCGATGATCTCGCCTTGGCGGAGGCCGCAGCCGCTGCCGACGTCGACCATGGCTCGGTAGCGCTCGGGTAGGGCGTCGCGGACCGCACGTACCTGCGACGGAAGCCAGGGCACGACCCGGGCAGTCGAGACGGCGGGCGGACGCACTGACGCGGCCGAGCACGGATTACGGGCGAGGAAGCCGTCATCCACGGCGGCCGAGAGCACGGCACGGACGTTGGCGTAGATGTTGCGGGCGTAGGTGCCGCCCATCGGACCGTTCTCCAGGTCGCGCACGAACTCGCGGATGTGGACCGGGCGGAAAGACCCGAGCGGTCGAGCCCCGATACGCGGGAAGGCGTGCAGCCGAAGCCGGGTCTCCACCCCGATGCGCGTGTTCAGGTCGGTCGTCTGCCCGGTGATCCAGCGCTCTGCGTACTGCTGAAAGGTAGTCTGCGCTGCCCTGGGGTCCACGTACTGACCACGGGACATGTCGGCAGCCGTCTCGGCCAGCCACTCTTCCGCCCGGCGCTTCTGGCGGTCTGGGAAGGACTTGCTCTTCTCTGTGCCGTCCGGGCCGACGTACCGGGCCCGGTAGCGGAGTCCGTTGCCGTAGCGGTCGGTCTTGACCCTCACCGGCTTGCCGTCGGGTCCTGGCTCGGTTTTGTACCAGCGGTCTTGGATATGGCCAGCCATCAGGCAGCCTCCGCAAGCTGCGAGTCCACCCAGGCCCGCACGTCACGCGGGTCGAAGCGCAGGTGCCGGCCGACCCGGAAGCCGCGGGGGCCGGTGTGCTTCCGGCGCCACTGGTAGACCGTCTCGACGCTGGGAAGCTCGAACATCTCGACCAGGTCCTCAGGGGTCAGGAACCGGTTCGGCAGCTCTGACGCCATGGTCAACAATCCCTTTCGTCGGCGAGCAGGGTGGGCAGTTCTTCACGAGCGGTTTCGCGGTTGTGTTGGATGTCGCGGCGGATGTTGGCGGCGAGCCAGGATTCGCCGGGGGAGTGGCCGTGGCCTGCGTAGCTCCAGTGGGCGAGGGTGAGCGTGGTTGCTTCCTCGTGGTCGGGGTCAGGCAGGCCGAGGGCTTCGCGTTGCTGGGCGGCGCGGTAGTCGGCGCGGGTCTGGCGGAGGGCGCCGAGGGTGGTGGAGTAGCGGCGGGACTTGGTGGAGAAGTGGCCGCGGAAGCCGAGCATGTGAGCCCAGTCGCGGAGCTTGCGGTCCGGGTAGAGCGCGTGCAGGTCGAGGCAGGCCTCGATGAGCCGGGCAGGGTGGTCGGGTACGCCGAGCAGGACCAGGGCCTCTTTGTTGCCGATGCGGCGGTCGACGGTGCCGGTGGTCTCGGCTGCTTTAGTGGCGTACTTGGCGACGTACGAGGCGACGGCCTGTTCGGTGATCTCTTCGCCGTTGCCGAAGGCTCCGATCGGCTGCACGTCGAGCTGCGTGCCCCAGTGCAGCGTCCGGGCGGGCTGGTCCCCGGCGGCGGGCACGTCGACCGCGACGCGGGCGGCGGCGGCATGGATGGAGTCGGTGAGCAGATCGAGGGTGGCCCATGCCGGCGGCGGATCGTCCGGCCCGTCGGGTCCGTCGAAGCGGATCACGGCATGGAAGTGGACGGCCCCGCGCTTCTGGTACTCGGCGACCTTGCCGAAGGAGACGCGGGACTGTTCCTTGGCAGCCTTCTGTGTGAGCCCGGCTCGCTTGGCGATCTCGCGGCGCAGGTAGATCGTGAAGTAGCGCCACAGCTCGGAAGCGTGGTTGTTCCACAGCACCGCGCACGCGTAGTCGTAGCCGTCGGGGTCGAGCGGGGTGCCGAGTTCGGGTGCGTCCTCGCCGTGGCGGGTGCCGCAGCGGCAGGGCCGGTTTCCGGGGCGGTTGTGGACCGGGCCGAACGAGGGCGCGGTGAGGGTGGCGAAGACCCTGGGGTGGTCGCGGATGGTGTGCGGGGTGCCTTTGGCAGGGTCGCCGACGAGGCCGGCGCGGATCAGATGGTAGGTGTCGCCCGCGTAGGTCCAGGCGCAGGCCGGGCAGCGGGACGCGCGGCGGTTGCCGCAGGCGACGCGGAGCCGTCCGCCGGGCTGGGTGTCGGTCGAGTAGGAGTGCAGGACCTGCCCGGTGGTGGCGTCGCGGGTGACGGTGGTGCCTTGCAGGTGGATGGGGTCGGAGCAGCCGCCGGTGCGGCGGATCTGGTCTTGGATGCGGTCGAAGCCGGGGGACCCGGCCAGCCTCAGCACGTCGGCGAGGGTGGCCGGGTCCAGGCCCGCCATGGTGGCGGTGTCGGTCACACGGCACCGTCCGAGGTGGTTTCGGTGATCCGGTCGAGGGCCGACGCGGCTTCCTCAGCGGCACGGGCCAGGGCGCGCAGGGCGTCGGCAGTGCCCTGACGGGCGATCAGCGCAAGGTCGACGAACTCTCCCCCGACACGGAGGCTGACGAAGCCTTCGTCCTCGGGCGTGGGAGCGAACACGCTTACGCGGGCGGTGGTGTCCGGCTCCAGGTGAGCTGAGGTGGTGATGGTCCTCATGGCGGCGGTCACCTCCCGACACGGGCGAAGCGGGCGGCAGGCGCGTTGCCGGTGCCGTGGCAGGCCGGGCAGCCCACGGTGAGGGTCACGCGGGTGCCGTCGGTGTGGCGGCTGCCGGTGGTGATGACGACGGCGGCGAAGCCGTCGCAGTCACGGCAGATCCGCGCAGCCGGGGCGTGCTGGGGCATCATGGGTTTGCCTTTCATGTCCGTTGGATCTGGAAGGTGGGAAGGCGCCCGGAGCGGCGGAAGTTTGGCGACCGAGGCCGCTCCGGGGGCCGTTCAGCGGTGGTTGTTGAGGTCCTTGATGAGCAGCCGCAAGACGACCGCGACCACGGCGACGGAGACGCCGGTGATGGCGACCGCGAGGAGCATGGAGACCAGGACCGCGCCGACGACGAGGACCACCGCGCCACCACCGGCAGCGAGGGCGAGCGTGCTGCCCGGGGTGAGCTGGACCGTCGGCCGGTTCGAAGCGACGGGCGCGACCGAGGCCGGGGCCGGGGCGCGTGTCGGCTGGCCGGGCGCCGGGTTGTGGGCGGTCGCCGAGGTGGTGGCGGTGACCGGGAGCGCGGTGTCCTGGGGCGGGTATTTCGGCGTGAACACGAGGGCGGTTCCCTTCTATTTGAGGACGGTGCTGAGGGCGGGGGCGAGGAAACTGCTGGCGGCGAGGTAGCCGCCGACCAGGAGCACGGCGACCAGCCACCACGGCGGGCGGGCGAGCTTGACGCCGAGCCATCCGACGACGAGCAGGGCGAGCCAGAGCGGTACGTCCATGGCGCGGTCTCCTGTCAGGCCTTGCAGCAGTGGGTGCGGGCGGCGAGTTCGGCGCCGGCGCGGGTGTCGTAGTCGGCGGCGAAGCCGCAGCCAGGGGCGGTGCAGGCGGCGGTGTGCTTGTCGCGGCCCCGGCCGTCGTAGGCGGTGGCGACCTGCACGGGGCCGATGCGGATCACGTTGCGGAAGCGGCGGTAAGCAGGCACGGGCGGTTCTCCCTTCGGATCAGGCGAGCTGGAGTTGGGCGGCGATGGCGTCGGCCACCGGGGCAGGCAGACCAAGCCGGGCGGACAGGGCTTCGGCGGGCATCGGTGACCCGGTGGTGGCCTGGTGGGCGTCGGCGATCTTCCGGGCGTGGTCGAGGAGCGCGGCCGGAACAGCAGGGGCACTGGAGGCTCGCTGTGGCGGTGCCTGAGTCAGCTCGGGCGCGGTCGCCGCAGGCTCCGGGGCGGGTGAGAGGCCGGGGGCGGTTTCGGCGGTGCGGTGGATCTCGACTTCCGGCACGGGTGGCTCGTCGTCCACAGGCTGTGTCGAAGGGGCGGGCGGTTCGGCAGGGGTGTGGACCAGGAGGGTCCCGCCGAGGAAGGCCAGCGCGGGCCAGCCAGCGACGAGGATGCGCAGCCACGCAGGCACGTCCTGCAGGTCGAGCAGGCCTGCGGTGGCGATGTTCGCGCCGAGCGACGCAGCCAGGGCGATGACGAACCAGGTCCAGGCGGAGCGGTCGCGGCGGGCTGTGCGCAGCCGGTGCCAGGCGGCGACCAGGAGCAGATCAACTGAGACCGGGTAGGCCCAGGCCTTCCAGCCTGTCTGTCCGGCAGCTTCGGCCAGGTCGTGCAGGTGGGCGAAGGACAACGCACCGGCAATGACGGCCTGGATAAGAACGGCGTCCGGGCGGATCGAGCGAGACACGTGGGCACCTCCCTTCAGGGAGTCGGGCCGGGGCGGGCGGAGATCGATGTCCGGCCGCCCAGCGGCATGGCGGGGGTAGGGACCTGGCGCGATGCGGTCGCGCCGTCCGTGGCGGTACGGGGTGTTACTCGGTGACCGGGCGGGGCTTGACCAGCGATGGACCGGCCGCCGGCGCCACAGCGGGCAGGTGGGGGCGGAACGGTTCGAGGAACGGCAGGTCCGGGACCAGGTGGGCGAACTCCCGGCAGACGGATACCACTTCGTCCCGCGAGGTTTCCGGGGTGCGGATCTTCGACCAGCCGCCCGAGGGGTCCGCCGCGACAGCGGTTCCGGGGCGGTTCATGGGGATCAGGCTCGCTGCCGGGACCGCGTCCGGGGCCACGTCCGCCAGGCCCATTTCGGCGGTCTGCTTGTCATTGACGCGGTGCACCACACGGCCAGTGAGCTGAGCACGGAGCATGGTGGCACCCTTGCCCAGGTCGGAGCCGAAGCGCTGCCCGCAGATCTCCAGATGGATACCGATGGCGCGGGCCATCTGTGCGAGCCGGATCAACGCGGTCACGATCCGTTCCCGGCGCTCCTCATCCTTCTTGGAGGAGATCAGGAACAGTTCCGCCACCTCGTCGACCAGCACGACCACCGGCACCGGCCGCACCTCGTCGGGCAGCTCCCACAGGTCCGAGACGCCATGACGGCTCAGCAGGTCGAAGCGGTCCTCCATCTCCGCGACCAGCACGCCGAGCAGTGAGGCGGCATCGTCGGGGGTGGTGACCAGCGCCGACAGCCGGGGCGCGAACGCGGACTGTTCCACCCCGCGCTTGCAGTCGATGCCGATCAGGGCCACCGGCAGTTGCGCCAGACCCTTGATCAGGTTGCGCTGATACATGGACTTGCCCGAGTGGTTCGCGCCGAGGGTGAGCGCCATCGGGGCCTTGCGGTAGTCCCGCTCGAACGCGGTCCCGTCCTCGCGCACCGCGACCGGCACGGCCATGTCGTGCGGGCGGGCCTTGCGCGGCATCCGCACCCGGCGCAGCACGTCATAGCCGGTCATCCGCAGTTCGACGAAACCGGGCTTCGTCTCGACCACGCTCACCGAGTGGACTCCCCAGGCGTGCCGGAGTCGCTCCGAGGAGGCCATCACATCCGCGGGCTCCAGGCCGGCGGGAAGCCGCAGGGTGACCCGCAGCCCGGTCGAGGTGCCGCGTACTCGGCGGATCTTCGGCGGGACCGGCTGCACCTCACGGCGGGCCACGTTGCGGGTCATGAACGCCCGCAGACCCGACGGGTGCACCGTCAGTCCACACACGTCCATCGTCGAGCGGTACGAGAGGGTGAAGCGTCCCCAGGTGACCGGCATCCCGACCAGCGACCAGTACACGCGCGGCGCACGCACCTTCGCGTAGCCGAGACCACCGGCGCCCGCTAAGGCACCCGTGGCCTCCAGCCACATCGTCAGGTCGCTCATGGTCAGGCCACCGGGGTGATCGCGACCGCGCGGAACGAGATCCCGTGCCGCTTCTGGCCGTTGAACTCGTTCTCCCAGTCACGCGCCTTCAGGCCGACGACCTTCACCGGCATGCCCGGCGCCAGACCCTCCTGGTAGCCCGTCTCCGGAATGGTGACCTGGTAGAGGTTCCCCTCCCCCTCGTCCGAGACCAGCAGACCCACGGTCGACAGCGGGGCGCCGGTCTCCCGGTCCATGGCCCGCTCACCCGTCTTGGCGTTGGCCAGCTTCGGCACGGGTGCGGTCGCTACGAACACGACAGCGGACGAAGTGTCGATCTTGAACGACGGCATGGGTACTCCTGATGTCTCACGGCTTTGAAGCAGCCCAAAGAAGGCCTTTCCTTCCCGCTGTCCTAGGACTGCGGCGGGCTTGGCAAGACTGTGGCACGCAGTCCTAGGACTGTGCTTGACTGGAGGTGTCGAGAGGAGTCATGCAATGACGCCCAAGTGGCGGGAGCTGGCGGACAAGCTGGCTGAACAGGTCAAGAGGGGTGAGTACGCGCCCGGCCAGCAGCTCCCGCAGATCAGGGAGTTGGTCGCAGCGGGTGAGGGCTCCAAGTCCACCGTCCACCAGGCGTACAAGGCTCTTGAGGCAGAGGGCCTGGTGACGTCTTCTCGCGGTCACGGAACCGTGGTGCGGGAGCGAGTGCCTCTGAAGCGTCTCGGCATCGCCAGGTACGACAAGGCGAAGTGGCGGGACGGCGACGAGGTCGCCTTCATCGCGGACCGTGTGGCTTCCGGACGGGGGTACCGGCGGAACGAGCAGACCCAGACGGTCACTCGCGTTGTAGCGCCACCAGAGGTGGCGGCCGCACATGGGCTGCCGGAAGGCGCCGAGGTCTACGCCCGCGCGCGACTGGTCAAGGAAGGCGACCAGCCGACACACACGCTGACCAGCTACTACCGTCCCGAGCATGTTGAGGGAACACGCCTGGTGGATCCCACGCCGGGGCCCGCCGGCCGAGGCGGCGGATTTCGCGTGCTGTACGACGCGGGTTACGAGATCGATCACATGAGGGAGCGACTCTTTGCCCGTGCTGCTACACCGGACGAGGTGAAGCAGTTGCAGCTACCGCCGGGCGAACCCGTCGTCGAGTTGCACCGGACGACGTACACGGCCGCGGGCACCGTCGTGGAATTCGCCGTTGGGGTCCACGCGGCATCCCGCTTCGCATGGGAGTACGACTTCAAGGTGCCCGACTCGGCCAAGGACAGGAAGGGGCAGCAGTGATCTCGACACAGAACTGGGCAGACGCCCGACGCGTGTGGGACTACCACCAGATGGGCCACTCTCCCCGGCCGTGCTCGGTGGCCATCGGACTTGGCAGCCACGACCTGGGCGTAGCCGATAGAGCAGTGGACCTGTACAAGCGCGGCATGGCCCCCCTGCTCCTCTTCACCGGTGCCACGAGCCCCACGACACGGGAACGCATGCCCCGTGGCGAGGCCGTCCACTACCGGGAGCGGGCAGTGGAACTCGGGGTCCCCAGCAGTGACGTTCTGGTCGAGCCTCGCGCCCGCAACACTGGCGAGAACATCCGCTTCTCGCGAGAGTTGTTGGAGGAGGTCGGGGTGGAGGTGTCCTCGGTGCTCCTGATCAGCAAGCCGTACGAGGAGCGGCGGGCGTACGCCACCGCGCGGAAGCTCTGGCCCGGAGTCGAGGTCGTCAGCGCCTCCAGTCCGATGACGCTGGACGAGTACGTCGACTCCATCGGTGATGCCCGCTTGGTGATCGACATGCTGGTCGGTGCGCTCCAGCGGTTGATGGTCTACCCGGAGCAGGGCTTCATGATCAGCCAGCCCCTACCTGCCGACGTGATCGAGGCGTACGAGCGCCTTTGCCAAGCCGGATTCACGAGTCGACTCCTGACCAGCGGTGCATCTTCAGCCTGACCCGGCGACAGCGAAGCTGTTACAGGTTTCTCTACCTCATCAAGGCCCGCGCACAGCGCGGGTGCGCACCGCCTTGTCGGCGGGGCCGCCGCCCTGTCTTCGCCAGCGGCGGCCCCGCCCGGCGGCGCGCTACGTGCAGCGGACAAGGACGGAAAACGATCTACCGCATGCCCAGCGGGCACACCATGATGGCGCTTATGGGGGAATCCATCGAGCGCACAGCGTTCCGTCTGACGTTCACCGACTACCACCAGGACCCGAACGACAGCGACGTCCTCCGGCGAGCAGTGACGATCCATGCCGACCGGATCACGTTCGACGACGGCCACCTGAACCTCTGGCTCACGGGCACCCACGTCGGAGAGTTCCCGCTCGACATCATCGAGTCCGTCTGCCCTCACGGCGATGCCGACAGGAAGCGTGAGGCGCCAGAAGAGCTACGGGCCCGTTTTCCGCGGATGGGCCACCCATGGTCACCAGAGGACGACGCCCACCTCCTTGCGCTCTACCAGCAAGGAGAACGCGACTTCGACGCCCTCGGGAAGCAGTTCGGCCGGAAGCCCAGCGCCATCCGGTCACGACTGGCCAAACTTGGTCTCGAAAGCCTTGCCTGACAGGTCCAGACGTCGGTGGCTGGGGCGGTCGGCTCCACGGCTTTAGAGGTCGTTCTCTTTCCGAACCTCGTGTGTGGTTCTCGCTGGTCAGGCATGAGATGGCCGCGGTCGCGGGAGTCTCGGCTCGTTGCTGGCTGAGATGTCGTGGGGGTGGCGGATGCCGTCGATGCGGGCGGTGTTGGAAGCGCGGCGGAAGTCCGCGGCGGTGCGGGTGGAGGAACTCGAAGCCGAGCTGGAGCGGGTGCGGGCGGCTCTGGCGGACGCGGAAGAGGCGCTCAGGCGCCGGGTGATCGGCCTGGAGCAGTATCTGGAGGCACTGGCCGAGGCGGATGCGCCCGCCGAAGTGATCGGCGGGGTGTCACAGCGGAAGCCGGTGGGACCGCGCCGGGCGGTGCCTCACCGGCAGAACGCCACCGGAACAGAGGAGTTGTCGCCGGACTATCAGGCGTTGATGGCCGCCGCGGTGGAAGCAGGAGCCGATGGGCTGGGTGCCCGGCGGGCAGCGGTGGTGCTGGGCTGGGACAGCGCCTCCGCCTCCCGTGTCGAGGGAGCGAGGGCCCGGCTGAAGCGGCTGGTGGAACGGGGCTGGCTGGTCGAGGAGAAGCCGGGAAGGTTCAAGCCGCCGATACCGGAACAGGTTCCTGGTGCTGGACGGTCAGGCGGCGGCTCATGAGCATGGTCATCGACCACAGAACGACGGCTTCGCTGGTCTCGGTGCGCCGTTCGTAGTCACGGACCAGGCGCCGGCTGCGCAGGAGCCAGGCGAAGGATCTTTCGACGACCCAGCGGCGGGGCAGGACCTGAAAACCCTGGACGTCGTCGCTGCGGCGGACGATGTCGAGGACGACTCCGAGGTGCTGGGTGGTCCAGTCGGTGAGGTGGCCGGTGTAACCGCCGTCGGCCCAGATCCGCGCCAGCCGCCGGAAGTGATTCTTCGCTGCGGGTAGCAGGACGCGGGCGGCATCCCGGTCGGTCGTGGAAGCCGGCGTGACCAGCACGGCCAGCAGGAGCCCGAGAGTGTCGGTCAGCAAGTGCCGCTTGCGCCCGTTGATCCTCTTCCCTGCGTCGAACCCCCGCGAGTGGTGAGCAACAGTGGCGTCCGCCTTCACCGACTGCGAGTCAACGACCGCCGCACTCGGCTCCTGGTCACGGCCCTCAGCCCGGCGGACGCCCTCGCGCAGCCGTTCATGCAGCTCGGCCACCAGCCCCGTATCCCGCCAGCGGGCGAAGAAGGCATACACCCGCGGCCAGGGCGGGAAGTCGGACGGCATCGCCCGCCATTTGATGCCGTTGTCAACGAGATAGCGCACCGCGTCGATCATCTGCCGGTGGCAGTAGCCCTCCGGCCGCCCGCCCCGGCCCGCCAGCCATCCCGGCACCGGCAACAGATCCCGCACCAGAGCCCACTCGGCATCGCTCATGTCCGAGCCATACCGAGGCCGACGCTCTGGCCGGTCGGCCGCGTTCCCGAACCGATGGGCGAGACAGTCACACCTGGGAGTGGCCGGACTGGACCCGGCAACCACGACCACGCGACACTTCGACAACAGGGCCTCTTGCTTCTCGCTGGACTCGACAACCGCGAGCTACCAAGAGGCCCTTCCTTCATGCCCCCACGTCGGCCAACTCACCCGATCCAGCGCGCTGTTCGAAGCAGACCGAGCACACGAACGGATAGAGAACGGCCAGTTAGGCAGCCACTTTGGGGCGAGCCTCTAAGATCATGGCCCCAACGTCGTGCTTTAGCGGGCAGGTCCACAGACTGCCCGACTCGCCGGAAGCTTACGGGGCCATGATCACTCGCCCCAAAGCAGCTCCAGCCCAAAGCCGCTCCGCCGACCTGGCTCTATGCGCCCTGCCTGCATTCTTGCAGAAGCTTCACTCGCTTGACATGAGTTTGGCTTGCACGTCATCCCGCCACTTTTGAGACTGTCGCAACCAGGAGTCTTCGTGCGGTGCAACGTCCGACGAGAAGTGTTGCATGAAGCTGCACCATTTATTGCGCCGCCTTAGTCCTTCCTCTCCCAAAAATAGCAGGGCAGTCCTCGGGGAACTTTTCCTCTTGGCGGCGAGGCGATCCCAGCAGTATGAGGATAGCGAATGTACTGATTCCAGAGCGGTCTGCGCCTCGAGACGGGTGGGGCTATACCCGCCGTGGACTACTCTGTGGCGCAGTCGGTAACACCGATGAAACCATTCGGCTACCGGCGTGTTCCCGTCCAGAGTCCACTTTCCTCCGAGAAGGCTTGCAAACTGCGACTTGACTCGCCGTGCTAGCCGCCCTTCGGCGAAAACCTCCGCCACGTCTTCTGCATCGTTCCCTGCCTCCCATAGCAGAGTTGCCAAGAGGGAGTCGAGTAGTACTTCGCTGGCGGTATTACTCAACGTCACAGCCGCGCCATACTGGCCTTCGATCTTCAGTGCCCTGTGGGCCTCGACGAATCGCTCCCGCCAAACGAAGAGCGGGGCTCCTGCATGCCTGAGATTTTCAAAGAACTCTAGGCGACCTATGTTCTCCTGGCTTATCTCCGGCCCGTCCGTAACGTCTGGAATGTTGACGTGATCCAGCATGAGGGCGTTGACGGGACCCCACTCAGAGGAATCCAGAGAGAATCCTTCTTCTTCTTGCGTCATAACGACTGATTGAGTCGTTTGGAATGGAATGAAGATGTCCAGCAGCTCATACGAGGGGAGTGTGCAGGGAACCTCAAAAGCCGCCCTGTATGCGCGGATTACTTCCTGTAGCGTATAGATGCATCTATTTAGGGCGTCATGTTCAATGGGGACGTCTTGGGGGGACATCCATTCGTCATCTGATGCAATTTCGGCGTTGCTTAGAGTGGTCGCGATGACGGTGGTGTAATTGCCATCTAGATTCGACGGCATGCTCTCGCTGTCGTCATCTGCTACTTGTCCGAGACGTTTAATTGCTTCGGCCGCAGAGGAGAATGAACCGTGGCGCCTTGATGTGTTACGCGATTGCATGAATCGCAGATGAACGAAAAGGTGATTCATTGATCGGGAGGCATACGGCTCAGGGACTACGGGTGCACCCTTGTAGATGTATCCATCAGGTACGGGGAAGGGGTCGGGCAGTGTAATGAAAAAGCGAACTAGCGATCGATTGTTGTCTGGCATCAACACTCCTCTACCTTTGTTTGCTGAGATGCTGTCACGCAGGTCACTTTCGGCGCACGCGAATTCCGCGTTGCCTTGCGTGTGAAGCTGCTGGACTTGACTCCTGTTCTCGCGGGACGGTGAGTGTGCGAGGCGGCGCCTGGGCCGTCCCTGGGCCGTCCGAAGCCGACCAACGCCGACAGACGGCACCCACAGGTGACCACCCCCACCCCACTCTGGCCTGGGCAACCGGAGTTGATCTGCCACACTGGATGGGTTATGCCTGCACCCGGAGAACTCACTTTCGTAGCCCCCCGCGGAGCCAAGAAGCCGCCGCGGCATCTCGCCGATCTCACTCCTGCCGAGCGCAAGGAGGCCGTTGCCGCTGTCGGGGAGAAGCCGTTTCGTGCCAAGCAGCTCTCGCAGCACTACTTCGCGCGGTACGCGCATGATCCGGAGCAGTGGACCGATATTCCGGCCGGTGCCCGGGGGCGGCTGCAGGAGGCGCTGCTGCCCGAGCTGATGACCGTCGTGCGGCATCTGTCGACCGACCAGGGCACCACCCGCAAGACGCTGTGGCGGCTGTTCGACGGGACGCTCGTCGAGTCCGTGCTGATGCGCTACCCGGACCGGGTCACCATGTGCATCAGTTCCCAGGCCGGGTGCGGGATGAACTGCCCGTTCTGCGCGACCGGGCAGGCGGGTCTCGACCGGAATCTGTCCACCGCCGAGATCGTCCATCAGATCGTGGACGGCATGCGGGCGCTGCGCGACGGGGAGGTCCCCGGCGGTCCCGCGCGGCTCAGCAACATCGTCTTCATGGGCATGGGCGAGCCGCTCGCCAACTACAACCGGGTCATCGGATCCATCCGGCGGCTCACCGACCCCGAGCCCGACGGGCTGGGGCTCTCGCAGCGCGGCATCACCGTCTCGACGGTCGGGCTCGTCCCGGCCGTCCACCGGTTCGCCGACGAGGGCTTCAAGTGCCGCCTCGCCATCTCGCTGCACGCCCCCGACGACGAGCTGCGCGACACGCTCGTGCCGGTGAACACGCGCTGGAAGGTCCGGGAGGTGCTGGACGCCGGCTTCGAGTACAGCGCCAAGTCCGGGCGCCGGCTGTCCATCGAGTACGCCCTGATCCGGGACATCAACGACCAGGCCTGGCGGGGTGACCGGCTCGGGCGGCTGCTCAAGGGCAAGCCCGTGCACGTGAACCTGATCCCGCTGAACCCGACGCCCGGCTCCAAGTGGACCGCCTCCAGGCCCGAGGACGAGAAGGCGTTCGTGGAGGCGATCGCCGCTCATGGTGTGCCGGTGACGATCCGGGACACCCGTGGTCAGGAGATCGACGGGGCGTGTGGTCAGCTAGCGGCCACCGAACGGTAGTCTGACCGCCGTAAGAACATCTGCATATTCCGACAGGGGAGCGCCACAGCGCTGAGAGTGCGGCACACGGTCGCAGACCCTCCGAACCTGGCCCAGGTCATTCTGGGTAGGGAGATCGGTCATCACTCGAGCTGTTGCGCCCTGCCCGGGACCCCGGAAGTCCCGGGCGGGGCCGCGTCTTCTCCTGGTCACTCCAGGAGGAATCCAGTGAGCATCAACGCAAAGCGGCTGACGGCGGCGGTCGTCGGGCTCGGCATGGCCGGCACGCTCGCCGCGTGCGGGTCGTCCGACGGCGGCCAGGGGTCCGGCGACTCCAAGACCGTGACGCTCGTCAGCCACGACTCGTGGGCGGCGTCCGAGGACGTCATCGCGGCCTTCGAGAAGCAGTCCGGGTACAAGGTCCAGGTCCTCAAGGACGGCGACGCCGGGCAGGCCGTGAACAAGGCCATCCTGACCAAGGACAACCCGCAGGGCGACGTCCTCTTCGGCGTCGACAACACCCTGCTGTCCCGCGCCCTCGACAACGGCCTCTTCCAGCCGTACGAGGCGAAGGGGTCGGAGCAGATCGAGACGGGGTACCGCGTCGACCAGGACAAGCACCGCGTCACGCCCATCGACACCGGCGACATCTGCGTCAACTACGACAAGAAGTACTTCGCCGACCACGAGCTGGAGCCGCCGAAGAGCTTCGACGACCTGGTCGAGCCGCAGTACAAGAACCTGCTCGTGACCGAGAACGCCTCCGCCTCCTCGCCCGGCCTCGGCTTCCTGCTCGGCACCGCCGCCAAGTACGGCGACGACGGCTGGGAGGGGTACTGGAAGAAGCTCAAGGCCAACGGTGTGAAGGTCGTCGACGGCTGGGAGCAGGCCTACAACGAGGAGTTCTCCGGCTCGGCCGGCGGCAAGAAGGCCAAGGGCGACCGGCCGCTCGTGGTGTCCTACGCCTCCTCGCCGCCCGCCGAGGTCGTCTTCGCCGACCCGAAGCCGGGCACGGCCCCGACCGGGGTCGCCGAGGGCACCTGCTTCCGGCAGGTCGAGTACGCCGGACTGCTCAGCAACGCCGAGAACACCAAGGGCGGCAAGGCCCTCCTCGACTTCCTCATCAGCAAGAGGTTCCAGGAGGACATGCCGATGAACATGTTCGTGTACCCGGTGACCGAGGGCGCCCAGGTGCCGCCGGAGTTCGTGAAGTACGGGCCGCAGGCGAAGGACCCGGAGACCATGGACCCGGCGAAGATCGCCGAACACCGTGACCAGTGGGTCAAGTCGTGGACCTCACTCGTACTGAAGTAGCCGCACGCAAGCGGAGCGCGGCGGCGCGGTTCGGTCTGCTGGCCGCGCCCGTCGCGTTCTTCGCGGTCTTCTTCGCCTACCCCGTCGCCGCGATCGTCGCGCGCGGCCTGAAAACCGACGGGACGTGGCACCTCGGGCGGATCGGGGAGGTGCTGGCGCAGTCCGACGTCCGGCACGTGCTGTGGTTCACCACCTGGCAGGCGCTGGTCTCCACGGTGCTCACGCTGATCGTCGCGCTTCCCGGCGCGTACGTCTTCGCGCGTTTCGACTTCCCGGGCAAGCAAGTCCTGCGGGCGGTCGTGACCGTGCCGTTCGTGCTGCCGACGGTCGTCGTCGGTACGGCGTTCCTGGCGCTGGTCGGGCGGGGCGGGCTGCTCGACGAACTGTGGGGCGTACGCCTGGACACCACCGTGTGGGCGATCCTGCTCGCGCACGTCTTCTTCAACTACGCGGTCGTCGTCCGGACGGTCGGCGGGCTCTGGGCACAGCTCGACCCGCGGCAGGAGGAGGCCGCTCGGATGCTCGGGGCGTCTGAGCTGAGGGCCTGGCGGCAGGTGACGCTCCCCGCCCTCGCCCCGGCCGTGGCCGCCGCGGCGCTCATGGTCTTCCTGTTCACCTTCACCTCCTTCGGCGTCGTGCAGATCCTCGGCGGGCCCACCTTCTCCACCCTGGAGGTGGAGATCTACCGGCAGACGTCCGAGATCTTCGACCTGTCCACCGCCGCCGTACTGACCATGATCCAGTTCGTGGCGGTGGGGGCGATTCTCGCGGTGCACGCCTGGACCGTGCGGCGGCGGGAGACCGCGCTGCGACTGGTGGACGCGTCCGTGACCGCGCGCCGGCCGCGCGGCGCAGGGCAGTGGGCGCTGCTGGGCGGGGTGCTCGTCACCGTCGCCGTGCTGCTCGTGCTGCCGCTCGCCGTGCTGGTGCAGCGGTCCCTGAGCGCCCCGGGCTTCGGCTACTACCGGGCGCTGACCAGAGAGGACGGCGGAGTCTTCCTGGTCCCGCCGATCGAGGCGGTCGGCAACTCCCTGTCGTACGCCGTCGCCGCCACGCTCATCGCCGTGGTGATCGGCGGTCTCGCCGCGGTCGCGCTCACCCGTCGGGACGCCGGGCGGTTCGTGCGCGGCTTCGACGCGCTGCTGATGCTGCCGCTCGGGGTGTCCGCGGTGACCGTCGGCTTCGGGTTCCTGATCTCCCTCGACGAGCCGCCGCTGGACCTCAGGTCCTCCTGGATCCTGGTACCGCTCGCGCAGGCCCTGGTCGGGGTGCCGTTCGTCGTGCGGACCATGTTGCCCGTGCTGCGGGCGGTGGACGTCCGGCTGCGGGAAGCGGCCTCGGTGCTGGGGGCCTCGCCCTGGCGGGTGTGGCGGGAGGTGGACCTGCCGATGGTACGGCGGGCGCTGCTGATCGCGGCCGGGTTCGCCTTCGCCGTGTCCCTCGGGGAGTTCGGCGCGACGGTGTTCATCGCACGGCCCGACAACCCGACGCTGCCGGTGGCCGTGGCCCGGCTGCTGGGGCGACCCGGTGACCTCAACTACGGCCAGGCGATGGCCCTTTCGACGATTCTGATGGTGGTGTGCGCCGTGGCCCTGCTGGTGCTGGAGAGGCTTCGCACGGACCGGACGGGGGAGTTCTGATGCTGCTGGCTCTGCGGGGCGCGACGGTCCGATTCGGCGGGCCGGCGGTGCTGGACGCCGTCGATCTGGAGGTCGCCGAGCACGAGATCGTGTGCGTGCTCGGGCCCAGCGGCAGCGGCAAGTCGACCCTGCTGCGGGCGGTGGCCGGGCTGCAACCCCTGGACTCCGGGCAGGTGGTGCTCGACGGCCGCGACCAGGCGGGCGTGCCCGCGCACAGGCGCGGCGTCGGGCTGATGTTCCAGGACCATCAGCTGTTCCCGCAGAGGGACGTGGCCGGGAACGTCGCCTTCGGGCTGCGGATGCACGGCGAGCCGCAGCGGCAACAGGCCGAGCGGGTACAGGAGTTGCTGGACCTGGTCGGGCTGCCGGGCGCGGGCCGCCGGTCCGTCGCGATGCTGTCCGGCGGGGAGCAGCAGCGGGTGGCGCTGGCCCGGGCTCTCGCGCCGAGCCCGCGGCTGCTGATGCTGGACGAGCCACTGGGGCAGCTCGACCGGTCGCTGCGCGAGCGGCTGGTCGTCGAACTGAGGGAGCTCTTCGGCCGGTTGGGCACGACCGTGCTCGCCGTGACGCACGACCAGGGCGAGGCCTTCGCACTGGCCGACCGGGTCGTGGTGATGCGGGACGGGCGGATCGCCCAGTCCGGTACGCCTCTGGAGGTATGGCAGCGGCCCGCCGACGCGTTCGTCGCCCGCTTCCTCGGGTTCGAGAACGTGGTCGAGGCGACGGTCGGGGCGGAGGCCGCGGACACGCCCTGGGGCAAGGTGCCGGTGCCGGAGGGCGCGCCGCAGGGCACCCGGACCCTGCTGGTGCGGCCGGCCGGGGTGCACCTGGTGCCCGCGGACTCCGGCCTGCGCTGCACGGTGGCCGCGCGTACCTTCCGGGGCACGCATGTCGCCGTGCACCTCCAGCCCGAGGGCGCACCGCGCCTGGAGGCGGCGTGCGCGCTGCGGGCGGCACCGGAGGTCGGGGACGAGGTGGGCGTGGAGTTCGACGCCGCGGAAATGGTGGTGCTCGGCTGATCGTCCTCTGCCTAGGGTGCGAGGTATGACGCCACTCGCGCACGACCGCTACTGCGACGAAATCGCCTACCAGATCGTCCTGTTGCGGCAGGTGGTGACCTCCGGGGCAGACTTGTCCGGCACCGTGCCCACCTGCCCCGACTGGTCGCTGGAGGAACTCGTCCGGCACACGGGCGGTGCGCTGCGCTGGGCGGAGCTGATGGTGCGGACCGGGGCCGAGGAGGAGGTGCCGGAGGAGCAGGTGCCGGGCGTGGCCGGTCCCGAGGCCGTCGGCGACGCCGCCGCACTGGACGCCTGGCTGGCGGAGACGGGCGAGCGGATCGTCGCCACGCTGCGGAAGGCCGGGCCGGACGCGAAGGTGTGGGGCTGGGCCGGGATCCAGAGCTCCGGGTTCTGGGCCCGCAGGATGACGCACGAGATCACCGTGCACCGCGCCGACGCCGCACTGGCCGCCGGGCTGCCCTACGAGGTCGCGCCCGAGGTCGCCGCCGACGCGATCGACGAGTGGCTCCAGATCGTGGAGTACGTGCAGCGGACGGAGCCGCAGGACGTGGTGGGGGAGCTGGTCGGCCCGGGCAGCAGCATCCATCTGCACGCCACCGACACCGGACCGGACCTGAACGCCGAGTGGGTCGTCGAGCTCACCGAGGACGGTGTCCGCTGGCGGCGGGGCCACGAGAAGGCCACGGTCGCCCTGCGCGGACCGCTCACCTTCGTGCTGCTCGCGTTCTACCGTCGGCTGCCGCTGGACGCGAAGGAGCTGGAGGTCCTGGGCGAGCGGGAGTTGCTGGAGTTCTGGCTGGAGCGGGCCACCTTCGGCTGAGACGGGACGTGGCCCGCCCCCGGGAGGGGACGGGCCACATCAGGGTGGGTGCCGCGGGCGTCAGCTGTCGTGGTTCGCCCCGCGACGGCGCATGCCGAAGAACACCGCACCGCCACCGACGACGACCAGGGCCGCCGCGATGCCGGCGATGATGCCGGTGTTGGAGTCGGCACCGGTCTCGGCGAGGTTGGAGTCACCGGCCGGGGCGGGCACGTTGCCCGCCGGGGAAGTGCTCTGGCTCTCCGACGGCTCCGGAGCCGGGCTCTCGCTCTCCTCGGCGGGCTGGGAGGGGGAGGCCGACGGGGTCGGCGTCGCCGGGGGAGTCGAGGCCGGAGGAGTCGAAGGAGGCTCCTCCTCCTTCTTGCAGGCCGTCGCCGGGGTGACGAGGTTCGGCTTGATGTCCTCGTCGACGTAGCCGGCGGCCTTGACGTGGATGCGGTACTCGGCGTCCGGCTTCCAGTTCTCGGCGAAGGTGATGGTGGTGCCCTCGCGCGAGCCCTTCACCTCCTGCTCGCCGATCTTCTTCACGTCGGCGCCGTTGTTCTCCAGGTACACGGTGACCGTCGCCGGGATGCCGGCGGGGTCGACGTCGGTGACGGTGATGACGCCCTTGTCGCCATCGCACTTCGCCTCGGCGGAGAACTCGCTGATGTCGCAGGCGAGCGCGTTGCCGGAGGCGCCGAGCGCGAGCGCGGCCGAAGCGGAGACGACACCGAGGACGCGCACGGCACGGGCGCGGCGGGATACGGACAGAACTGCCACGTTTGTCCTTTACAGGATTGCTCAAGCGGGGGGTTGAGGCAGTGTTGACCGGGCGTCAGCACTACCGGGAGGCTCACAGGTCTATAAGCGCTGCATAAGCAGTGTCAACGCATATGCAGCTTGCAAGCACTTGCTTTGCCTTCTTATTAACCGCCGAGACGTTTCAACGCCTCCGGCGCCTCCTCGATCCGGTCCACCAGCGCGATCCTCGCTTCCATCGAGCGGCCCCCGGCCAGCGACCGGAGCAGCGGCCACGCGGGCAGCTTCTCCGTCCAGTGCACGCGGTTCACCAGCACCATCGGCGTCGGCTCGCCGCGCGACTCGTAGTAGTTGGGCGTCGCGTTGTCGAAGATCTCCTGTACGGTCCCGGCGGCGCCCGGCAGGAACACCACACCGGCATTGGACCGCGCCAGCAGGCCGTCCTCGCGGGTGGCGTTGGCGAAGTACTTGGCGATGTGGGAGGCGAAGGCGTTCGGCGGCTCGTGGCCGTAGAACCAGGTCGGGATGCCCACCGAGCGGCCGCCCTGCGGCCAGCGCGTGCGGATCTCGAAGGCGGCCGCGGCCCACTGGGTGATCGACGGGGTGAAGTGCGGCGCCTTGCCGAGGAGTTCGAGCGACTCGGTGAGCATCTCGTCGCCGAAGGGGGCGGCGTACGCGCCGAGGTTCGCCGCCTCCATCGCGCCCGGGCCGCCGCCGGTGGCGATCGTGAAGCCGGCGCGGGCCAGCTCCCGGCCGAGCCGTGCGGCGCCCGCGTACTCCTCGGTGCCGCGGGCCATCGCGTGGCCGCCCATGACGCCCACGACCCGGGCGCCGGACAGGAGTTCGTCGAGCGCGTCCGAGACGGAGTCGTCGTGGACCGAGCGCAGCATCGAGGCGTAGATGTCGCGGTCGGCCTTGGTGCGCTGGAACCAGGCGTAGGCGAGGGCGTCGGGGGTGGCCTCGTAGCCGTCGGCCAGCGACGCGAAGAGTTCGTCCGGCGAGTAGACCAGGCCGCGGTACGGGTCGAACGGCAGACCCGGGACCGGCGGGAAGACCAGGGCGCCGTCGGCCCGGACCTTCGCGTCCGCGTCCTCGCGCATCGCGCAGCCGAGGAAGACCGCGCCCGCGGTGTCCGTGGTGAGCAGCTCGCGCGTACGGTCCGTCAGGTCGACGGCCTGGACGCGGTGTCCGGCCAGGGTGCCGCGCGCCGAGACGGTGGCGTCGAACTCCTGAAGGGTCTCTATCTCACGGTCGTCGTGGTGGGCCGCATGGGCGGGCATCGTCTGCACTCGCCCATGCTGGCACAGCCGCCGTCAGCCCTGGACGGCCGCCGGGTCCATCCACACGACCTCGAAGGTGTGGCCGTCCACGTCGTCGAAGGCGCGGCCGTACATGAAGCCGTGGTCCTGCGTCTCGCCCGAGACGGAACCGCCCGCCGCGACCGCCTTCTCGACCAGCTCGTCGACCTTCTCGCGGCTCTCGGCGCTCAGCGCGATCAGGACCTCGCTGGTCTTCGTCGAGTCCACGATGTCCTTCTTCGTGAACTGCGCGTACTTCTCCTTGGTGTGCACCATCACCACGATGGTCTCGCTGATCACGACCGAGGCGGTCGTGTCGTCGCTGAACTGCTCGTTGATCGTGAAGCCCAGCTCCGTGAAGAACTTCTTCGAGGCGCCGAGGTCGCCGGTGCACAGGTTCACGAAGATCATCTGCTGGTACATGCGAGGTCTCTCCCATCAAGTCCGTGTCGTTACGCGGGGATAGACCGGGCGCCCGTCCGGAACTCATCGCCCTACGGGAATCTTTTTCGTACGAGTTTTCCGGCGGACCTTCCCGCGGCGGCCGCGGACTCAGCGCGCTAGGGGGAGCGCAGCCAGTTCCGCGACCGTCAGGGTGAGCGGACCGAACACGGCGAGCAGCGCGCCGGCGCGGAGGGCGGCGGCGCTGCGCAGCGTCGTGGTGGGGGCGCCGAGCCGCATCAGGGCGGCGGTGGTGCCGGCGCGGGCCTGCCGGGCCTCGACGGCCGCCGTGAGGAGCGTCGCCGTGGTGCACCCGGTCACGAGCAGCACGCCGAGGGTGGTGAGCGGGCCGAGCGAGAGCCCGTCCGGGGCGTGCAGCAGCACCATCGCCCAGGCGGCGGACAGCACCGCGCAGACGACGCCCAGGGGACGCCCGATGCGGACGGCCTCCGCCATGAGGATGCGGCCGGCGAGGAGCCGCAGGGCGCCGGGGCGGGCCGACTGGAGCAGCCGTCCGCACAGATGGGTCAGGCCCGGACCGGCCAGGGTCAGGCCGACGGCGGCCAGCACCCAGCCCGCCAGCACGCCCGGGGAGGCGCCCGAGAAGGAGAGGTCGGGGGGTGTCGGAGCGGTACGGCTCGTGTAGCTCACCACGGCGAGGCCCGCGGCCAGCACGGTGATGCCCCACGGCAGACCGGAGGGAGCGGCGACGGTGTCCGGCAGGGCCGCGTCGGAGGCCTCGTCGGGAGCGTCGGGCGCCGCGGGGACCGGGTGCCGGGCCAGGGCTCCGGCGGGGCTGATGGCTCCGGCCGCGTCCGGCGCCGCCGCGTGCGCGCTGAGCCGCTGGGCGGGATCGCCGGCTTGACCCCTCACGCCGGCCGGGTGCGGGGTGGCGGGCGGAGCAACTCCCGCGGCCGGGTCCACGGTGCCCGGATCCACGGTGCCCGGGTCCACGGCGGCCGGGTCCATGGCGGCCGGGTCCACGGCGGCCGGGTCCACGGTGCCCGGGTCCACGGCGCCCGGGTCCACCGCGGGCGGTCGAGCGGGGTCCGCGACCACGCTCACGGTCCCGGCCGGGCCCGCGGCCGCAGCCGGGGCCGACCCGCCGGTCCGGGCCGCCGGCGGACCGCTCTTCGCGGCGGGGTCTGCGGCACGGCCGTCCGTAGGCCGGACGATCTGCCGGCCGAACCGGCCGTACGCCCCGAAGGTCTCGCGGGTGCTCGTGCGCCGGTAGGCGCCGAAGCGGCCGTACGTCCGGGCCGCCCGGGGCGCGGCGCGCCCCGCCTCGCGCGGTCGCACGGCCAGGGCCACCGCCACCGACGCGCCGACGGGCACGAACGCCAGCAGGGTCAGGGCACCCGGCAGCGGCAGGGGCCGGCCCGCGGCGAGGGACTCGGCGGCGGCGCCGTCGAAGGGCATGCCCGTCAGGTCGCCCCGCAGGTGCAGGAACGCGAGCAGGGCCAGCATCGACCCCAGCGTGCAGGACAGGGCCGTCGTCGTCGCCGAGAGGGCCATCATGCGGACCGGTCCGAGGCCGATGGCCGAGAGGCCGGAGCGGGGCTTGGTGCCGGGGTCGGTACGGGCCACGGCGACCGCGAAGTACACCGTGGCGGCCAGCGGGGCCGCGCACCAGGCCAGTCGCAGCGCGGCGGAGCCGGGGGAGCCGGGGTGGCCCAGCGCGTAGCCCAGGGCGCAGAGCAGCAGGAAGCCCGTGCCGGCCGAGGCCGCCGTGACCATCAGGCGGCGCAGCTGGACGGCGGGGTGGGCGCCGCGGGTCAGACGGAGAGCGAGCACGCGGCCCGGCCTTCCGGTTCGCTGGTCTCGGCGACCGGCGGAAGGTGGACCGTCTGCACGCGCCGCCCGTCGAGCAGCGACACCGTGCGGTCGGCGAGGGCCGCCGTCTCGGCGTCGTGGGTGGCCAGGACGACGGTGATGCGGTGGGAGCGGGCCGCCGTGGTGAGGGTGCGCAGCACATGGGCGCGGTCGGCGCGGTGCAGGGGCGCCGTGGGCTCGTCGGCGAACAGCACCGACGGGGCGGGGGCCAGGGCGCGGGCGATGCAGACCCGCTGCCGCTCGGCCTGCACCAGCTGGTGCGGCCGTTTGCGGGCGCTGTCGCCGATGTCCAGGCGCTCCAGCCACTCCAGTGCCGCGGTCTTGGCGCGCCGCCTGCTGGTGCCGCGCAGCATCAGCGGCAGGGCGGTGTTCTCCCAGGCGTTGAGCTCCGGCACCAGGGAGGGGGCCGGGTCGATCCAGCCGAAGCGGTCGCGGCGCAACCGCTCGCGGGTGAGGGGGCCCATGGTGTGCACGGGCACGCTGTTGAACCAGACCTCGCCGCGCCGGACGGGCACCAGGCCGGACAGACACCGCAGCAGGGTCGTCTTGCCGCTGCCGCGCGGTCCGCCGATGGCGAGGATCTCCCCCTCGCGCACGCCGAGCGAGACGCCGCAGAGCGCGGGCGAGCCGTCGTCGTGCTGGAAGTGCAGGGCGCGTGCCCAGAGCACGTCGTCGTCCGGCAGGGCCTCCATGCGCGTACACCTCGGTTCAGATCCGTAGTTCCCGTGTCCATCCCCCGTGCGGGGGAACGAAGGCAGGGCCGATCGGTCACTGGGCACGCTAGGCAGAAGGCGGCGGGGCGCCGGACAGCACGCGGCCCCGGGCCGCCGTTTCTCACTCGAACGGGCGGCACCGGGGCCGTTGTTGATCATCCAGGCAGACGATCGGAGCGACGCGGGTCAGAGCTTGGTCCACGCCTCCGAGAGGGTGGCGCGCAGGATCTGCTCGATCTCGTCGAACGTCGACTGGTCGGAGATCAGCGGCGGGGCGAGCTGGACGACCGGGTCGCCGCGGTCGTCGGCGCGGCAGTACAGGCCGTTGCCGTACAGCGCCTTGGAGAGGAAGCCGTACAGGACGCGCTCGGTCTCCTCGTCGTTGAAGGACTCCTTGGTGTGCTTGTCCTTCACCAGCTCGATGCCGTAGAAGAAGCCGTTGCCGCGGACGTCGCCGACGATCGGCAGGTCGTGGAGCTTCTCCAGGGTGGCGCGGAAGCTGCCCTCGTTGTCCAGGACGTGCTGGTTGAGGTTCTCGCGCTCGAACAGGTCGAGGTTGGCCAGGCCCACGGCCGCGGAGACCGGGTGGCCGCCGAAGGTGTAGCCGTGCAGGAACGTGTTGTCGCCCTTGTAGAACGGCTCGGCCAGGCGGTCGGAGATGATGCACGCGCCGATCGGGGAGTAGCCCGAGGTCATGCCCTTGGCGCAGGTGATCATGTCCGGCACGTAGTCGAACTTGTCGCAGGCGAAGTAGGTGCCCAGGCGGCCGAAGGCGCAGATGACCTCGTCCGAGACGAGCAGCACGTCGTACTGGTCGCAGATCTCGCGGACCCGCTGGAAGTAGCCGGGCGGGGGCGGGAAGCAGCCGCCCGCGTTCTGCACCGGCTCCAGGAAGACCGCGGCGACGGTGTCCGGGCCCTCGAAGAGGATCTGCTGCTCGATCTGGTCGGCGGCCCAGCGGCCGTAGGCCTCGGGGTCGTCGCCGTGGATCGGGGCGCGGTAGATGTTGGTGTTCGGGACCTTGTGCGCACCCGGGACCAGCGGCTCGAAGGGGGCCTTCAGCGCCGGCAGGCCGGTGATGGACAGGGCGCCCTGCGGGGTGCCGTGGTAGGCGACCGCGCGTGAGATGACCTTGTGCTTGGTGGGCTTGCCGGTCAGCTTGAAGTACTGCTTGGCGAGCTTCCAGGCGGTCTCCACCGCCTCACCGCCGCCGGTGGTGAAGAAGACCTTGTTCAGGTCGCCCGGCGCGTGCCCGGCGAGACGCTCGGCCAGTTCGACGGCCTTGGGGTGGGCGTAGGACCACACCGGGAAGAACGCCAGCTCCTGCGCCTGCTTGAAGGCGGTCTCGGCGAGCTCGACCCGGCCGTGCCCGGCCTGCACCACGAAGAGGCCGGCGAGGCCGTCCAGGTAGCGCTTGCCCTTGTCGTCGTAGATGTACGTGCCCTCGCCCCGGACGATGGTGGGGACGGGGGCCTTCTCGTACGACGACATGCGCGTGAAGTGCATCCACAGGTGGTCGTACGCGGACTGGGAGAGGTCCTTGCTCACGGCTATCGGGTCCTCACGGTTATCGGGTTCCCCACATGTAGGTCTGCTTCTTGAGCTTGAGGTAGACGAAGCTCTCGGTGGAGCGCACTCCGGGCACCGCCCGTATGCGTTTGTTGATGACGTCCAGGAGGTGGTCGTCGTCCTCGCAGACGATCTCCACCATCAGGTCGAAGGAGCCTGCGGTCATCACCACGTACTCGCATTCGGACATGGCCGACAGCGCGTCCGCGACCGCCTCCACGTCGCCCTCGACGTTGACGCCGACCATCGCCTGTCTGCGGAAGCCCACGGTGAGCGGGTCCGTGACGGCGACGATCTGCATCACGCCCTGGTCGAGCAGCTTCTGGACGCGCTGGCGCACGGCCGCCTCCGACAGGCCGACGGCCTTGCCGATGGCGGCGTACGGCCGGCGGCCGTCCTCCTGGAGCTGCTCGATGATGGCGAGGGACACGGCGTCCAGCTGCGGCGAGCTGCCGTTCCTGGACTCGCGGGAGGGCTCGCGGTGCTCCCGCGAGCCCTTCTGGTCTGCGCTTCGACTGGCCACGAGGTCACTGTGCACGAGGTCTCGACACTTCCGCAAGCCTGGATCGATGAAATTCGTTGTTTGAGTGCCATACTCCTGCGGATTCCGCACGATCGAAGGGAGCGGGGGTGTTGAAAACGTGGGTCGGCCGACTAGGGTGGGTGTCTCAAGTACTGGACATCCGAACTGGAGGGCCGGCAGTGAGCACCGAGCTGCGTCGTCTGCGCAACTACATCGGCGGTGAGTTCAAGGACGCCGCCGACGGACGGACCACCGACGTGGTCAATCCCGCCACGGGCGAGGCGTACGCGACCGCTCCGCTGTCCGGGCAGGCGGACGTGGACGCCGCGATGGCGGCGGCCGCCGAGGCCTTCCCCGGCTGGCGCGACACGACGCCCGCCGAGCGCCAGAAGGCCCTGTTGAAGATCGCGGACGCCTTCGAGGAGCGCGCCGAGGAGCTGATCGCGGCCGAGGTGGAGAACACGGGCAAGCCGGTCGGGCTGACCCGCTCCGAGGAGATCCCGCCGATGGTCGACCAGATCCGCTTCTTCGCCGGAGCGGCGCGGATGCTGGAGGGCCGCTCGGCCGGTGAGTACATGGAGGGCCTGACCTCCATCGTGCGCCGCGAGCCGGTCGGTGTCTGCGCGCAGGTCGCGCCGTGGAACTACCCGATGATGATGGCCGTGTGGAAGTTCGCCCCGGCGATCGCGGCGGGCAACACCGTCGTGCTGAAGCCGTCGGACACCACTCCGGCCTCGACGGTCCTCATCGCCGAGATCATCGGCTCGATCGTCCCCAAGGGCGTCTTCAACGTCATCTGCGGCGACCGCGAGACCGGCCGTCTGATGGTCGAGCACGAGACCCCGGCGATGGCCTCCATCACCGGCTCGGTGCGCGCCGGCATCCAGGTCGCCGAGTCCGCCTCCAAGGACGTCAAGCGCGTTCACCTGGAGCTGGGCGGCAAGGCGCCGGTCGTGGTGTTCGAGGACACCGACATCGCCAAGGCCGTCGAGGACATCTCGGTCGCCGGCTACTTCAACGCCGGCCAGGACTGCACCGCCGCCACGCGCGTGCTCGTCCACGAGTCCATCCACGACGAGTTCGTCTCCGCGCTCGCGAAGGCCGCCTCCGAGACCAAGACCGGGCAGCCGGACGACGAGGACGTGCTGTTCGGCCCGCTCAACAACCCCAACCAGCTCAAGCAGGTCGAGGGCTTCATCGACCGGCTGCCCGCGCACGCGCGCGTGGAGGCCGGCGGCAAGCGGGTCGGCGACAAGGGCTACTTCTACGCGCCGACCGTCGTCTCGGGGCTGAAGCAGACCGACGAGATCATCCAGAAGGAGGTCTTCGGCCCGGTCATCACCGTGCAGTCCTTCTCCGACGAGGAGCAGGCCGTGGAGTGGGCCAACGGCGTGGAGTACGCGCTGGCCTCCTCCGTGTGGACCAAGGACCACGGCCGCGCCATGCGGATGTCCAAGAAGCTCGACTTCGGCTGCGTGTGGATCAACACGCACATCCCGCTGGTCGCCGAGATGCCGCACGGCGGCTTCAAGAAGTCCGGCTACGGCAAGGACCTCTCGGGCTACGGCTTCGACGACTACACGCGGATCAAGCACGTGATGACGTCGCTGGACGCGTAGTCACACGTTCGTTCTCACGGCCCCGGGCGGCACTCCGCCTCGCCCGGGGCCGTTGTGCTGCCCGCAGGGGCATTTTTGAACATGTTCAACTTCGAGCGTAGAGTGCCCCCCCATGAGCGACAGAGCCGCCCTGCTGAAGGGCATTCGCGCGTGGCTGGTCTTCTTCGTCGTGTGCCTGGTGCTCAGCGGTGCCACGGCCTTCCCGCTGGTGCACGAAGTGCGCTGGACCGAGGACCTGTTGCGCGAGCTGTCGGTGGGGGAGTACCTGCCCGGGCTGACGGAGTGGATCGGGCGGGTGCGGGCCGGTCTCGACGAGGCCGACGCGGAGTACCCGTTCCTCCTCTACGGCACGGACTGGCTGGCCTTCGCGCACCTGGTGATCGCGGTCGCCTTCTACGGGCCCTACCGCGACCCCGTCCGCAACATCTGGGTCGTCGAGTTCGGCATGATCGCCTGCGCGGGGATCATCCCGCTCGCCCTGATCTGCGGGCCGCTCCGCGGAATCCCCTTCTGGTGGTCCGTGATCGACATGGCCTTCGGAGTGTTCGGGGTGATCCCGCTGTACGTCGTCCGGCAGCGGATCAAGCGGCTGGAGGCGCTGACCGCGCCCCCGGCCGCCCCGGCGTTCGGCGGCTGAGAAAAACTGTTATCCCGAGAACCTTCACGCCGTCTCCCCGCATGTGATCCCCCCCATGGTCAAGACCCCCGTCCTGCCTGAGAGGGTGCGTGCGGAGAAGTACCGATCCCGGCAGGCGAGAGGCTCCCGTGGACAGTGAGCAATGGCGCGCCGTCATCACGGCGGCGCAGGCCGGCGACCGGCGGGCGCTGGACGAACTGGTCGCGGGCTGGCTGCCGCTGGTCTACAACATCGTGGGCCGGGCCCTGAACGGTCACGCCGACGTCGACGACGTCGTGCAGGAGACCATGCTGCGCGCCGTCGGCAACCTGGGTTCGCTGCGCGACCCCGACAGCTTCCGGTCCTGGCTGGTGGCGATCGCCATGCGGCAGATCCGCGACCGGGCCCGGCGCAAGACCCCGGACCGGCTGGAGGAGGCACCGGCCTCCGACTTCGCCGACCTGACCGTGCTGCGGCTCCAGTTGGAAGGGCAGCGGCGCGAGGTCGCCGAGGCGGTGCGGTGGCTCGACGACGAGGACCGCCGGCTGCTGTCGCTGTGGTGGCTGGAGGTCGCGGGCGAGCTGACCCGGCGCGAACTGGCCGCCGCCGTCGGCATCACCCGGCAGCACGCCGCCGTGCGCGTCCAGCGGATGAAGGAGCGCCTGGAGACCTCGCGCGGCATCGTCCGCGCCCTCGACGGTGCCTGCCCCGGCCTGCGCGAGGTCACCGGCCGCTGGGACGGCCGGCCCGACTCGGTGTGGCGCAAGCGGCTGGCCCGGCACATCCGCGGCTGCGGCTACTGCGGCGACACCCGCGAGGCCGTCGTCCCGGCCGAACGCCTCCTGGTCGGCATCGCCCTCGTCCCGCTGCCCGTCGGGTTCACCCTGTCGCTCGCCTTCGGCGGCAAGACGGCCGTGGCCGCCACCTCCGCCGGCTGGTCCAAGCTGCTCGGCGCGCTCACCAAGCCGGCCGTCGCGGTGACGGCGAGCGCGACGATCGTCGCGGGCGGCGCCTTCGTCGTCACCCAGCCGCCGGACGCCCCGCCGCCCCGGGCCGCGGTCACGCCCACGGCGACGGCCACGTCCGAACCGCCGCCTTCCGCCGGCCCCACCTCCACGCCCACCTCCACGCCCACTTCCACGCCCTCCCCGTCGGCGAAGAGGAAGACCGACCCGTACGGCACGGTCGTCGACGCCGTCGACCGCGCCCCCGACCCGGACGCCCGGCCCGCCGCCCTGCCCCGACGCCCCGAGTCCGGCATCACCAGCACCGGCGGCCCGAGGGCCGTCATGCAGCACCGTGGCGACAGTGTGACGCTGAGCGGTCAGGGCTATGTCCTGGTCCGTTGGCAGATCTCGCCGCACGCCCGGCCCGGCGCGGTGGTCATGCCGACCTGGACCGGTCTGAAGGGCAAGCTGTTCCACGTGGCCTCCGGCGGCTCGCGCCGCATGGACGACCCGCTGCCCGGCGCCCCGAACGGCTACGTCACCGGCATGGGCGGCCCGGACATCGGCTACGCGGTCCTCCCGCCCGGCACCCAGCAGATGTGGCAGAACGAGTACTTCTACCTCGACGGCACCGTCACCCTCAACCAGAACGAACGGGGCTGCGACTACGGGATCGCCGTCTCCCCGTCGAACCGGGACGCGGTGGTGAAGGACGTCAACGAGGGTCCTGCCGACGGCGCCCTCCGCTACGGGCTCGTCCGCGACACCGGCACGGACAGCGCGCCGGTGCCGCAGTACCTCACGCGCTCGGCCCCGGCCGATCCGGCGACGGTGCCGCAGCGCTCGCGCGTGTAGCGCACAGCACGTCGACGCGGTTCGTCGTGATCGAGTCCACGCCCGCCCGAAGCAGTCGTCGCATGGAGCGGCGGGTGTCGGGGGTCCAGACGGAGACCAGGTAGCCGTCGGCGTGCACGCGCTCGGCGAGCGGGCGGTCCACCAGCGAGAAGCGGTAGTTGAGCCAGCGCGGGCGGATCGCCTCCAGCAGCACGGGCCGGGGCGGGGCCAGGGTCGTCCAGGTGAGGGCGATCTCGGCGGCCGGATCCGCCGCGCGCACGGCGAGCATGGCGTCGGCGCCCGCGCAGTAGTAGACCCGGTCCGCCGCTCCGGACTCCGCCACGACGCCCATGATCCGGCGCACCGCCCGCACATCGGGCGACCCGGGCAGGTCGATCATCACCCGGTGCCCGTCGGTCGCGGGCAGGGCCTCGGCCAGGGCCGGAACCCCGCCGCCGGTCAGCCCGCGCACCTCCTCGGACGACAGCGCGAGCACCGGCCGTTCGTGCTCCCACAGCCGCTTCAGCGTCGCGTCGTGCAGCAGCACCGGCACGCCGTCGCGGGTGAGCCGTACGTCGATCTCCACCGCGTCCGCGCCCCGGCGCAGCGCGGAACGCAGCGAGGCGACGGTGTTCTCCCGGACGCGGTAGGGGTCGCCCCGGTGGGCGACGGCGACCGGCGCGGACGTCACCGGGAGAGCCACTGCGCGGTGTAGGTGTCGATCTCGCCGGCGATCCGGGCCTTGCCCGCCGCGTCCAGGAAGGACGCCTCGACGGCGTTCTTCGCCAGCTCGGCCAGGCCCCGCTCGTCGAGGTCGAGCAGCCGGGAGGCGACCGCGTACTCGTTGTCGAGGTCGGTGCCGAACATCGGCGGGTCGTCGGAGTTGATGGTGACGACGACCCCGGCCCGCACGAACTCCTTGATCGGGTGCTCGTCGAGGGTGCGGACCGCGCGGGTGGCGATGTTCGAGGTCGGGCACACCTCCAGCGGGATCCGGTGCTCGGCGAGGTGCGCGAGCAGCTTCGGGTCCTGCGCGGAGCTGGTGCCGTGTCCGATGCGCTCGGCCCGCAGGTGGGTCAGCGCGTCCCACACCGTCTGCGGGCCGGTCGTCTCACCGGCGTGCGGTACGGAGTGCAGCCCGGCGGCGATCGCCCGGTCGAAGTACGGCTTGAACTGCGGCCGCTCCACGCCGACCTCGGGACCGCCGAGACCGAAGGAGACCAGGCCCTCCGGGCGCAGCCGGTCGTCGGTGGCGAGCCGGGCCGTCTCCTCGGCGGCCTGCAGACCTGCCTCGCCGGGGATGTCGAAGCACCAGCGCAGCACGGTCCCGAAATCGGCCTCGGCGGCCTTGCGGGCGTCCTCGATCGCGTCCATGAAGGCGCGCTCGTCGATGCCGCGCCGGGTGGACGAGAAGGGCGTGATGGTCAGCTCGGCGTAGCGCACCCGCTGCCGGGCCAGGTCCCGGGCCACCTCGTACGTCAGCAGCCGGACGTCCTCCGGCGTGCGGATCAGGTCGACGACCGACAGATACACGTCGATGAAGTGCGCGAAGTCGGTGAACGTGAAGTAGTCGGCCAGGGCCTCGGGGTCGGTCGGCACCTTCGAGTCGGGGTGCCGCGCGGCCAGTTCGGAGACGATCCGGGGGGAGGCGGATCCCACGTGGTGCACATGCAGTTCGGCCTTGGGCAGATCGGCGATGAAAGCCCTGAGGTCGCGAGGGGCGTGCGGGTCGACGAGATGCTGGGTCAAGGTTCCTCCCCGGAACGGCGCTCCGGCCGGCGCAGGGCGGGCGGGCGCGGGTGATCGGCTGATCGATGACTCGGCATCATCGTAGGCCGTGGCGCAGCACCCCTTCCCGGCAGGCCGCGGCGCAGCGCCCCTTCCCGGGGTGCGGTGGCGCAGCGATCTGCGGCTCCGCCGCGTCGGGCCGCGCGGGGTCGACCCGACGCCGGTGGACGCGGCCACGGGCATCGGAGGCCGCGGCGCACCCGCCCTGCGGCCCGCACCGGGCGGCCCCGTAGCATGACGGGACGATCGACCCAGGGGGGACGCACGATGACGGACGCGACGCAGCCCGACGGAGGCAGCCACGACCCGTGGGCGCCACCGGAGAGCAAGCCCTCGCTCGACAAGAACCCGGCGCCACAGCCACCGTCCGTGCACGACCAGGCCACGGTCACCTCCATGCCGGGATTCACCCCGCCCACCGGCACACCGCAGTTCGACCCGTCCGGTGCCGGCACCGGAGCCGTCCCGCCCCCGCCCGTGGCTCCCACCGGCCCGGGAGCGCCAGGCGGTTACGGGTACCCGGGCGGCTACCCCCAGGGCGGCTACCCCCAGGCCGGCTACGGCTGGCCCGGCATGCCCATGGCCCCGCAGAACGGCATGGGCGTCGCCGCGATGGTGCTCGGCATCATCTCCTGCACCCTCTTCTGCCTGTACGGCGTGGTCTCCCTGGTCACCGGGATCCTCGCCGTCGTCTTCGGCATCAAGGGCCGCAAGCGCGCCGAGGCCGGGGTGGCCACCAACCACGGGCAGGCCCAGGCCGGGCTGATCATGGGCATCATCGGGATCATCCTCGGCATCACGGTGATCGTCCTGATCGCCGTCGGCATCACGGCCGCGATCAACAGCGACGACCCCGACGACGACCCGTACTACGGAACCCTCGGGCCGGTGGCCACCGCTCCGTCCCACCGCTGAAACACGGGCTCTGCGGGCCGACTTGGCCACTACGATGCCCTGGTCTGACAACGGAGGGGAGATCGTCATGTCCAACACCAATCCGCCCCCGGGTGGGTTCGGCCCGCCCGCCCAGCCGCCGCAGCAGCCGGCCCCGGGGTACGGCTATCCGCAGCAGCCCGGCCCGGGCTACGGCTACCCCCAGGGCAGCCCCGGCTACCCGGCGGCGCCGCCCGTGGGTTACCCGCAGGCGCCCGGCTACGGGATGCCCGCGCAGCCGAGCAACGGCATGGGAACCACGGGACTGGTGCTGGGCATCATCGGCGTGGTGTGCAGCGTGACGTTCATCCTGTGGTTCTTCGGCGTGATCCTGGGCATCCTCGCGATCATCTTCGGCGCCGTCGGCCGCGGCAAGGCCACGCGGGGTGAGGCCACCAACAAGGGCGCGGCCACCGCGGGCCTGGTCTGCGGCATCATCGCCACCGTGATCCTGCCGCTGCTCGGCTTCCTGCTGTTCGCCAGCATCATGGGCGGGCTCGGCGCGGCGGCCTGAAGGCAGCTCCCGGGGTTCGTGAGGGGCCGGTCCACGGGACCGGTCCCTCACTCATGCTCTCGCCGTCCCCAGCCGCTCCCGCGCCTCCATCAGCGCGAAGCCCAGCAGATTCGACCCCCGCCACCGCTCCGGATCCATCGCCGCCTCGTCGTCCGCGGCCAGCCCGATGCCCCACACCCGGTCCACGGGGCTGGCCTCCACCAGCACCCGGTCACCCGTGCCCAGCAGGTACGCCAGCAGCTCGGGATGCGCGCCGAACTTGTGGACGCTGCCCTCGACGACGATCCGGAACCGCTCCCGTGCCCAGGTCGCCTCGTCGAAACCGCGCACCATGCGCCCGGCCTTCTTCGCCTCGGCGGGATGCCCCGCGGCCAGCGCGGCACGCTCCGCCGCCGCGTCCTCGAAGAGCCGGGCCTTGGCCGCCATCATCCAGTGCTCGGCCGTCGCGTAGGCCACGCCGTCGACCGTGAACGGCGCCGGCCACCACTGGCTGAGACAGCTCGCCCCGATCCGGCCGTCCGGCCGCGGCCGGTGCCCCCAGAAGTGCAGATACCTGATCCTTGCCCCGTCGCGGACCGCCCTGATCAGGGCCTCCTGCGAGCCGACCGCCCCCGTGATCCTCTCCATGCACGCGAGTCTGGCACGCACCACTGACACAGCGTCCTGCCTTTTCGCGGCGAACTCGACACCTGGTCGACAGATTCCGTCGCGTAACCAAAAATCAACAACGGAATCACTTGTTGGCATGCCGTACCTCTGTCAGGATCGGCACTCAAATCGAGCCTGAGCCACGCCGGCCCCATCAGGGGACACGGAGGAGAGCGACATGCACAACCCGGGCACTGCCACCCCGGACCGATTCCCGGCGGAGGAGCGCTTCGCGCAGGGCGCGCAGTACATCGCGGGGCGCCTGACCAGGGGTACCTCCGGCCGTACGCACGCCGTCGTCGACCCGGCGTCCGGCGAGGAGGTCCTCACCTACGAACTGGCGGGAACGGCCGACGTCGACCGGGCCGTCGCCGCCGCCCGCGCGGCCTTCCCCGGCTGGGCGGGAACCACCCCCGGCGAGCGCTCCGACGCCCTTCACCGGTTCGCCGCGGTCCTCGCCGACCGGGCGGAGGACTTCGCCCGCGCCGAGTCGCTCCAGTGCGGCAAGCCGCTGAAGCTGACCCGCGAGTTCGACGTCCCCGGCACCATCGACAACGCCGCCTTCTTCGCCGGTGCCGCACGGCATCTGCAGGGACAGTCGGCCGGCGAGTACTCCGGCGACCACACCTCGTACGTGCGGCGCGAGCCCATCGGGGTCGTCGGGTCGATCGCGCCCTGGAACTACCCCCTCCAGATGGCCGCCTGGAAGATCCTCCCGGCGGTCGCGGCGGGCAACACCATCGTCCTGAAGCCCGCCGAGCTCACCCCGCTGACCTCGCTGCTCTTCGCCCAGGCGGCCACCGACGCCGGGATCCCGGACGGCGTCATCAACATCGTCACCGGCACCGGCAGGGAGGCCGGAGAGCACCTCGTCGGCCATCCCGACGTGGCCATGACGTCCTTCACCGGCTCCACCGCCGTCGGCAAGCGCGTCGCCGAGGTCGCCACCGCCACGGTCAAGCGCCTCCACCTGGAGCTCGGCGGCAAGGCGCCCTTCGTGGTCTTCGACGACGCCGACCCGGAGGCCGCCGCGCACGGCGCGGTCGCGGGCTCGCTCATCAACACCGGGCAGGACTGCACGGCCGCCACGCGCGCGTACGTGCAGCGGCCGCTGTACGAGGCCTTCGTGGAGCGGACCGCGGCGCTCATGGAGACGGTCCGGCTCGGCGACCCCTTCGCCGCCGGCACCGACCTCGGCCCGCTGATCTCCCACGTGCAGCGGGACCGGGTCGCCGGGTTCGTGGACCGGGCGCGGGCCTACGCGCGCGTGGTGACCGGCGGCGAGGCTCCCGAGGGGGAGCTCGCCAAGGGCGCCTACTACCGGCCCACCCTGATCGCCGACGCGGCCCAGGACAGCGAGGTCGTCCAGGCCGAGATCTTCGGACCGGTCCTGGTCGTGCTGCCGTTCGACACCGACGACGAGGGACTCGCACTCGCCAACGACACCCCGTACGGGCTGGCCGCGTCCGCCTGGAGCCGGGACGTGTACCGCGCGAACCGGGCCACGCGTGAGATCAAGGCCGGCTGCGTCTGGATCAACGACCACATCCCGATCATCAGCGAGATGCCGCACGGCGGCTACAAGTCCTCCGGCTACGGCAAGGACATGTCCGCGTACTCGTTCGAGGAGTACACCCAGATCAAGCACGTCATGTTCGACAACACCGCGGCCGCCGCGAAGGACTGGCACCGCACCGTGTTCGGGGACCGATAGCCGTATGCAGGCCGCCTGACCACCGGCCGTCCATCCTCCGAAAGGGCACCACGCGCATGGAGCAGTACGAGCCCGACCGCCTGTCAGCGGCCCAAAGGGCCGCCATGAGGCGCAGTTTCACCAACGGCAGGGCCGCCCTCACCCGGCGGTCCCTGCTGCGCGCCTCCGCGGGCGGGGCGCTCGCGGCCGGCGGACTGGGGGCGCTGAGCGCCTGCGGCATCCCTGCGGCCGGCAAGGCGCAGGGCGGCGTCTCGGCCGAGGACCACTCGGCCAAGGAGAAGACGGTGAACTTCTCCAACTGGACCGAGTACATGGACGTCGACGACAGCGGCAAGCACCACCCCACGCTGGACCAGTTCGCCGAGCGCACCGGCATCAAGGTCAAGTACACCGAGGACATCAACGACAACAACGAGTTCTTCGGCAAGATCAAGCCGCAGCTCGCCGCGGGCCAGGACACCGGCCGCGACCTGATCGTCCTCACCGACTGGCTGGCCGCCCGCCTCATCCGCCTCGGCTGGGCGCAGAAGCTCGACCCGAGCAACCTGCCGCACGCCTACGCCAACCTGTCGGCCCAGTTCCGCAGCCCCGACTGGGACCCGGGCCGCGCCTACTCGTACGTCTGGCAGGGCATCTCGACCGTCATCGCGTACAACAAGAAGGCCCTCGACGGCGTCGAGGTGAAGTCGATATCCGACCTGCTGGACAACCCCAGGCTCAAGGGCCGGGTCGGCTTCCTGTCGGAGATGCGCGACAGCATCGGCATGACCCTGCTCGACATGGGCAAGGACCCGGCCGACTTCACCGCCGACGACTACGACGCGGCCATCGCCCGCCTCCAGAAGGCCGTCGACAAGGGCCAGATCCGCCGCTTCACCGGCAACGACTACACCTCGGACCTGACCAGCGGTGACTTCGCGGCCTGTGTCGCCTGGGCCGGTGACGTCGTCCAGCTCAAGGCGGACAGCCCCGACATCGACTTCCTCATCCCGGACAGCGGCTACGTGACGTCGACCGACAACCTGCTGATCCCCAACAAGGCCCGCCACAAGACCAACGCCGAGCGGCTCATCGACTTCTACTACGAGCCGAAGGCGGCCGCCGAACTCGCCGCGTACATCAACTACGTGTGCCCCGTCGACGGCGTGCAGGCCGAGCTGGAGAAGATCGACGAGGACGCGGCGAACAACCCGCTGATCATTCCCGACAAGGCCATGGCCGCCAAGTCCCATGCCTTCCGCTCGCTGAGCTCGAAGGAAGAGACCGAGTTCGAAGCGAAGTTCGCGAAGCTGACGGGGGCGTGACCACCATGACGAACCAGACCGGTCCCAGCGGCGACGTCCGCCTCACGGGCATAGCCAAGACCTACGGCGCCTTCACCGCCGTGCACCCGCTCGATCTCACCGTGCCGCAGGGCTCCTTCTTCGCCCTGCTCGGCGCCTCGGGCTGCGGCAAGACCACCACCCTGCGCATGATCGCCGGCCTGGAGGAACCTTCCGCCGGCACCGTGCACCTGGGCGACCAGGACGTGACCACCCTCCCGCCGTACAAGCGGCCGGTGAACACGGTCTTCCAGTCCTACGCCCTCTTCCCGCACCTCGACATCTTCGAGAACGTCGCCTTCGGCCTGCGCCGACGCGGATGGAAGTCGGTGAAGAAGCAGGTCGAGGAGATGCTGGAGCTCGTCCAGCTCGGCGAGCAGGCCCGCAAGAAGCCGCACCAGCTCTCCGGCGGCCAGCAGCAGCGCGTCGCCGTCGCCCGCGCCCTGATCAACCACCCCAAGGTGCTCCTGCTCGACGAGCCGCTCGGCGCCCTCGACCTCAAGCTGCGCCGCCAGATGCAGCTGGAGCTCAAGCGCATCCAGACCGAGGTCGGCATCACCTTCATCCACGTCACGCACGACCAGGAGGAGGCCATGACGATGGCCGACACGGTCGCCGTGATGAACGCCGGCCGCGTCGAGCAACTGGGCGCCCCCACCGACCTCTACGAGAACCCGCGCACCACGTTCGTCGCGAACTTCCTCGGCACCTCCAACTTCATCGAGGCCGAGGTCGACTCCAGGAGCGGCGAGGAGATCGTGCTGAAGGCGGGCGGCGGCAAGCTCGTCCTGCCCGGGGCGCGCTGCTCCGCGCCCACCGCGACCGGCGGCAAGGTGCTGGTCGGCGTCCGCCCGGAGAAGATCTCCCTCAGCCACGCGGACGACGCCGGTGAGATCCCCGAGGGCCGCAACCGCATCACGGGCCGGATCGCCGACTCCAGCTTCATCGGCGTCTCCACGCAGTACGTCGTCGACAGCCCGGTCTGCTCCGACTTCGAGGTCTACGCCCAGAACATCGACCGCGACCCCCGCCTGGTGCCCGGCGCCGAGGTCGTCCTGCACTGGAACCCGGCCCACACCTTCGGTCTGGACGCCGCCCAGGACGCCGACGCCGGAGTGGAAGAGGCGGTCTGATGAGCACACTCACCGAGGCGCCACCGCCGCTCGCGCCCGGGGCGCCCGAACCGAAGCCGCCGAAACGCAGAGGCCGCTTCACGCCGTACTGGCTGCTGCTGCCCGGCATCCTCTGGCTGGTCGTCTTCTTCGCGCTGCCGATGATCTACCAGGCCTCCACGTCCGTGCAGACGGGCTCCCTGGAGGAGGGCTACAAGGTCACCTGGCACTTCGCCGCCTACTGGGACGCGCTGTCCGCGTACTGGCCGCAGTTCGTCCGCTCGGTGCTCTACGCGGGCACGGCGACGATCCTGTGCCTGCTGCTCGGCTACCCGCTCGCGTACCTGATCGCCTTCCGCGCGGGCCGCTGGCGGAACCTGATCATGATCCTGGTGATCGCGCCGTTCTTCACCAGCTTCCTGATCCGCACCCTCGCCTGGAAGACGATCCTCGCGGACGGCGGCCCCGTCGTCGGCGCGCTGAACACGCTGCACGTCCTGGACGTCACCGACTGGCTCGGCATGACCGCCGGTGACCGCGTCCTCGCCACGCCCCTCGCGGTGGTGTGCGGTCTGACGTACAACTTCCTGCCGTTCATGATCCTGCCGCTCTACACCTCGCTGGAGCGCATCGACGGACGGCTCCACGAAGCCGCCGGGGATCTGTACGCGCGGCCCTCGACGACGTTCCGCAAGGTCACCTTCCCGCTGTCGATGCCGGGTGTCGTCTCCGGCACGCTGCTCACCTTCATTCCGGCGGCCGGTGACTACGTGAACGCCGATCTGCTCGGATCCACCGACACCCGCATGGTCGGAAACGTCATCCAGACACAGTTCCTGCGAGTCCTCGACTATCCGACGGCCGCGGCGCTCTCCTTCATCCTCATGGCGGCCATCCTGCTCATGGTCACCCTCTACATCCGCAGGTCCGGGACGGAGGATCTGGTCTAAATGCCCTTCGTCAACTGGCTCAAGAGAAATCTCGTCGTCCTGGCGGGACTGCTGACCCTCGGCTATCTGCTCCTGCCGAACGTCGTCGTGACGGTGTTCTCCTTCAACAAACCGAAGGGGCGCTTCAACTACGAATGGCAGCAGTTCTCCCTGGACGCCTGGAAAGATCCGTGCGGCGTCTCCGGACTGTGCGACTCGCTGTCCCTCAGCCTCCAGATCGCGTTCTGGGCGACCCTCGGCGCCACGCTCCTCGGCACCCTGATCGCCTTCGCCCTGGTGCGCTACCGGTTCCGCGCCCGCGGTGCCGTGAACTCGCTGATCTTCCTGCCGATGGCGATGCCCGAGGTCGTCATGGCCGCCTCGCTGCTCACCCTGTTCCTCAACATGGGCGCTCAGCTGGGCTTCTGGACGATTCTCATCGCCCACATCATGTTCTGCCTGAGTTTCGTGGTCACGGCCGTCAAGGCGCGTGTGATGTCGATGGACCCGAAACTGGAGGAGGCGGCACGGGACTTGTACGCGGGCCCGTTCCAGACCTTCGTCCGGGTCACCCTGCCGATCGCGGCGCCGGGAATCGCGGCGGGCGCACTGCTCGCTTTCGCGCTCTCCTTCGACGACTTCATCATCACGAATTTCAACGCCGGCTCGACCGTCACCTTCCCCATGTTCGTCTGGGGCTCGGCGCAGCGCGGAACGCCCGTTCAGATCAATGTCATCGGCACGACCATGTTCGTCGTCGCCGTACTGTTCGTCCTGGTTTCCATGATCGCCGGAAACCGCCGCAACAGGCACAAGGCATAACCGTAGGGAGTTGACATCATGGCCCCGAGCGCCATGAACCAGTGGACCCGTTCGCTTTCCGACGCCCAGCCGGTTCCGTACTGGCTGGACGACCCCGGCCGGCCCCGCCCCGAACCCGCCCTCACCACCTCCGAGACCTGCGACCTGCTGGTCGTCGGCGGCGGCTACAGCGGGCTGTGGACGGCGCTGATCGCCAAGGAGCGCGATCCGCAGCGGGACGTGGTGCTGGTGGAGGGCCGTGAGGTGGGCTGGGCCGCCTCCGGCCGCAACGGCGGATTCTGCGCCGCCTCCCTCACCCACGGCCTGCCCAACGGCCTCACCCGCTGGCCCGACGAGATCCACAGGCTCCAGGAGCTGGGCGCCCGCAACCTCGACGGGATCGAGGCCGCGGTCGCCCGGCACGGCATCGACTGCGACTTCGAACGCACCGGCGAGATCGACGTCGCCACCGAGCCCTACCAGGCCCGTGAGCTGCGCGAGTGGCACGAGGAGACGGCCCGGCAGGGCCTGGCCGACGGCGTCGAGTTCCTGGACGCCGACGCCGTACGGGAGCAGGTGAACTCACCCACCTTCCAGGCGGGGCTGTGGGACCGCAGGGGCGTCGCCATGCTGAACCCGGCGAAGCTCGCCTGGGGCCTGAAGCGGGCGTGCGTGGAACTGGGCGTACGCGTCTACGAGCACACCCCCGCCCTCAACCTGAAGCCGTACGGCCCCGGCATGGCCGTCCGCACCCCCTACGGCCAAATCCGCGCCCGCCGCGTCGCCCTCGGCACCAACATCTTCCCGAACCTGGTCAGACGTGTCCGCTCGTACACCGTCCCGGTCTACGACTACGCCCTGATGACCGAGCCGCTCACCTCAGGACAGCTCGACTCGATCGGCTGGAAGAACCGCCAGGGCCTCGGCGACAGCGCCAACCAGTTCCACTACTTCCGGCTGTCCGCAGACAACCGGATCCTCTGGGGCGGCTACGACGCGATCTACCCCTACGGCGGCCGCGTCCGCGCCGAGTACGACGACCGCCCCGAGACCTACGCAAAGCTCGCCGGGCACTTCTTCACCTGCTTCCCGCAACTGGAGGGCGTCCGCTTCAGCCATGCCTGGGGCGGCGCGATCGACACCTGCTCCCGCTTCTCGGCGTTCTTCGGCACCGCCCACCACGGCAAGGTGGCGTACGCGGCCGGGTACACCGGCCTCGGCGTCGGCGCCACCCGGTTCGGCGCCGAGGTGATGCTGGACCTGCTGGCGGGGGAGCGCACCGAGCTCACCGAGCTGGAGATGGTCCGCAGGAAGCCCCTGCCGTTCCCGCCGGAGCCGTTCGCCTGGACGGGCATCGCCCTCACCAAGTGGTCACTGGCCCGCGCGGACGCCCAGGGCGGCCGCCGCAACCTGTGGCTGCGCACGATGGACCGGTTGGGGCTGGGATTCGACAGCTGACCGACCGGGTGTGATCCGGTTCACTCCAACGAGGTGCCGGAACCCGCGTAATGGCCGGAGGGACACCCCCTTCTCCCTCGTGATGCCCTCCGGACGCCCCGCGCGTCCGTGAGGTTCGCGAGAGAGAAGGGGGTCTTTCCGATGACCGGTGCGAAGACGGCGGTGGAGTGGCTCGCATCCGTCGCACCCGATCCCGAGGCCTGCCGCTGGGAGTGGGAGCGCAACCCGCTCGGGGTGGCGCTGCTGCCGGCCGGCAGCGCCTGGGACGTGCTCATCCTGCCCGGCGAACTCGGCTACGCCACGCTCGACGTGCTGAGCCGTGTCCTGGACCGGCAGGGGCCCGTGCTCGTCGACTTCGGTGACGCGCGCATGGGCTTCTTCGTGCCCCCGGGCACCGCCGCCCGCTGGCTCGGCACCGGCATCCGCACGGCGGGCGCCGGCACCTGGATCGTCGTGCCGTACCCGGGCCGCTCCTCCCCCGGTGGCGTCCGCTGGCTGGTACCACCCGACGGCTCGGGACTGCTGACCGACCCGGCCCTGCTGGAACTGGCCATGCACGAGGCGGCGGCAGGGCTGGCGACGGAGAACGACGGTCAGGGACCTGGTGGTTGAGACCGGCCGGGCATGGTCACCGCCCGGACGGACAGCCACAGCGACGTCAGCAGCACCGAACACAGACACCAACTGCCCACCACGTCCAGCGGCCAGTGGTAGCCGCGGCGGACCAGGCCGTAGCTCGCGCCGAAGACCAGGGCGACGCAGAGGGTGATCAGGGTGCGGCGGGCCAGGGCCGTGCGGAGCCAGGGGAGCAGCAGCAGGGTCGCGCAGCCGTAGGCGACGGCGGCGGTGGCGGTGTGACCCGAGGGGTAGTAGCCGGTGCCGGGCGGGACGACCGGGGTGCCCGGGCGGTCGGTGAGTTCCTTGAGCGGGACGACCAGCGCCGGGACCAGGGCCATGAGCAGCGCCCCCGCGGCGACGGGCAGCCACCACCGGTCTCCGCCCGCGCGGCGGTGGCGTACGGCGACGTACCCGAGCGCGACGGCGAGGACGGGGACGGCGACCTGGACGTTGCCCAGGTCGGCGAGGAGTTCGGAGCAGCGGTCCGGGTTCACCAGGACACGGCTGAGCCGCTCGTCGAGCCGCACGAGCGGGCCGTCGGTGACGACCTGCCAGGTGATCACGGCGAAGAGGAGGGCCGGAAGGGCGAGCAGGAGAGCGACGGAGCCCGGGAGCGCGGTGCGTTCCTGGTTCGCGGCGATCGGCATGGGGCACAGCTTGGCACGAGCACCGACGTCCACTCGCGGCCCCTGCGGAGGATCACGTGAACCACCCGTCACCCGACGACGGCCTCTTCGAGCACTGTCCGTGGCTCTTC
This sequence comes from Streptomyces qaidamensis, assembly GCF_001611795.1. NCBI lineage: Bacteria > Bacillati > Actinomycetota > Actinomycetes > Kitasatosporales > Streptomycetaceae > Streptomyces > Streptomyces qaidamensis. The sequence continues at coordinate 6,487,741 of NZ_CP015098.1, forward strand.
GCCGGACAGGCCTCGGAACGGCAGCGGGCGGCCCAGGAGCAGCGGCAGAAGCGGCTGTTCACGGGGCCCGGGGAGGTGCGACTGGGCGAGGACTGCTTCGTCGCGGAGAGCGCCGCGGTGCACCCGGACGTCCTGCACCTGGGCGACCGCTCGTACATCGCGGCCCAGGCCTATGTCACCGGCGAGATACGCACGGGAGCGGACTGCACCGTCAACCCCTTCACGGTGGTGCGGGGCACCGTCACCCTCGGGGACGGGGTGCGCATCGGCGCCCACACCGCGCTCCTCGGCTTCAACCACGGCTCCGCGCCCGACCTGCCGGTTCACCGGCAGCCGGTCACCTGCCGGGGGATCACGGTCGGGGACGACGTGTGGATCGGCTCGCACGTGGTCGTCGTGGACGGGGTCACCATCGGCGACCACTGCGTCATCGGCGCGGGGGCGGTCGTCACCAAGGACCTGCCGGCGTGGTCGGTGGCGGCGGGCAATCCGGCACGCCGCCTCCGTGACCGGCGCGAGCCGCGCGGAGCGCAGCGCCCGGCCCGCCCCGAAGCGCTCGCCGAGGAACTCAGGGCGTTCGCCCGTACCGCCCGGGCCCAGGCGACCGACCTCCTCGACCGCTCCTGGCGCCCGGACACCGGCCGCTACGCCGACCGGCCCGGCACCGCGCCGACCGTCCGGGCCCACTGCGACGCCGTCGAGATCGCCGACCTGCTCCTCGGCGACGTACCGCCGCACCTGACCGCCCCCGAACACCTGGAGCGGCTCCGGGCGTTGCAGGACCCCGCCACCGGCCTGGTCCCCGAGTACGGTGCCCCCGCGCCGCTCCCGGGCCCCGCCGGGCCGCCGGACGGCGACTGCGCCTACCACGTGCTGTGCGTCGGCTACGCGCTCGACCTGCTCGGCAGTTCCTTCGCCCACCCGGTCCACGCGGTGCGGACCACGACGGCCGGCCGGCTGGTCCGGCACCTCGGCGAACTGCCCTGGACCGACCGTGCCTGGCACGCCGGGGCGTGGGTCGACTCCTGGGCCACCGCCGCGCACTGGAACCTGCGCGCCGGAGGCGAGGCGGCCGCGCCGGGCGCGCTGGAGGCGCTGTTCGGCTGGCTGCACACCCACGCGGATCCGTGGACCGGGATGTGGGGCTCACCCACCCGGGAGTCCGGGCGCCTGCAGATGGTCAACGGCTACTACCGGCTCACCCGCGGTTCCTTCGCGCAGTTCGGCCTGCCCGTGCCGTACCCGGAGCGGGTGATCGACACCGTCCTCGACCACGCGCGCGACCCCCGCCACTTCACCCCGGGCCGGGACAACGCCTGCAACGTCCTGGACGTGATCCACCCCCTGTGGCTCTGTGCCCGGCAGACCACCCACCGGGGCGAGGAGGCCCGCGCCTGGGCGGCGTCCCGGCTCTCCGCCGCCCTGGGCCGCTGGCACCCCGGCCAGGGCTTCGGTTTCGGCCCCACGTCCGACGGCACCGGCCCGGGACGTGAACCCGGGCTTCAGGGCACGGAGATGTGGCTGGCGATCATCTGGCTGCTCGCGGACGTCGTCGGCGTCGCCGACGTCCTGGGCTACCGCCCGCGGGGGATTCACCGCCCGGAGCCCGCGAAGGCTTGACCAGAAGTCGCGATGCCGTACAAGGGGGCGGAAACGGAGGTCGGCCGCCCCGGAACAGGGGGGGTGGTTCCGGGGCGGCCGTACGGACCGGAACGTCGCGCGCCCCGGGGGGTTTGGGGCGGGCGACTGTCCGATCGGTGAGGAGATCCAGAGCCTCAGGCTCCGGTTGTGTGCGCGAGGGCACGACCAGGTCGAAGCTGGGGAGGCCCCGGCCTGATGTCACCCACAGTCCCCTGCGGGCGGGGTGTATCTCTCATCTGGGTAGAACCTACGACAGGGGCGGGGCGCAGGACAGGCCATGGGGCCCCCTGTCATCCACCTCGCACACCTTCTTCACACGCTCTGCCGCTCGCCGCCCCGGTAGCGGAACCGGGGCGGCTCACCTGCCCCGACGGGGGCTCAGATGCGCGCGTCAGGGGGTTCAGATACGGGAGAACGCCTGCTCGATGATGTCGAGGCCCTCGTTCAGCAGGTCCTCGCCGATCACCAGCGGGGGCAGGAAGCGGAGTACGTTGCCGTAGGTGCCACAGGTCAGGACCAGCAGGCCCTCGGCGTGGCACGCCTTGGCGAGCGCGCCGGTCGCCTCCGGGTTCGGCTCCTTCGTGGCGCGGTCCTTGACCAGCTCGATGGCGATCATCGCGCCGCGCCCGCGCACGTCGCCGATGATGTCGAACTTCTCGGCCATGGCACCGAGGCGGGCCTTCATGATCGCCTCGATGTTCTTCGCCTTGGCGTTGAGGTCGAGCTCCTTCATCGTCTCGATCGAGCCGAGCGCACCCGCGCAGGCGACCGGGTTGCCGCCGTAGGTGCCGCCCAGGCCGCCGGCGTGCGCGGCGTCCATGATCTCGGCGCGCCCGGTGACGGCCGCGAGCGGCAGACCGCCCGCGATGCCCTTCGCCGTCGTGATCAGGTCCGGGACGATGCCCTCGTCCTCACACGCGAACCACTGGCCCGTACGGCAGAAGCCGGACTGGATCTCGTCGGCGACGAAGACGATGCCGTTGTCCTCGGCGAACTTGCTGATCGCCGGCAGGAAGCCCTTGGCCGGCTCGATGAAGCCGCCCTCGCCGAGCACCGGCTCGATGATGACCGCGGCGACGTTCTCGGCGCCGACCTGCTTGCTGATCTGGTCGATGGCCTGCGCGGCGGCCTCGGGGCCGGCGTTCTCGGGCCCGGTCGGCCAGCGGTAGCCGTACGCCACCGGCACCCGGTACACCTCGGGGGCGAACGGGCCGAAGCCGTGCTTGTACGGCATGTTCTTCGCGGTCAGCGCCATGGTGAGGTTGGTGCGGCCGTGGTAGCCGTGGTCGAACACCACGACGGCCTGGCGCTTGGTGTACGCCCGCGCGATCTTCACGGCGTTCTCGACGGCCTCGGCGCCGGAGTTGAACAGGGCGCTCTTCTTGGCGTGGTCACCGGGGGTCAGCTCGGCGAGCGCCTCGGCGACCTCGACGTACCCCTCGTAGGGCGTGACCATGAAGCAGGTGTGGGTGAAGTCGGCGAGCTGCGCCGACGCCCGCCGTACGACGGCCTCGGCGGAGGCACCCACGGACGTCACGGCGATGCCCGACCCGAAGTCGATCAGCCGGTTCCCGTCGACGTCCTCGATGATCCCGCCACCGGCACGCGCCGTGAACACGGGCAGCACGGACCCCACGCCCTGCGCGACCGCGGCGGTACGGCGGGCCTGAAGCTCCTGCGACTTCGGGCCGGGAATGGCGGTGACGACGCGGCGCTCCTGCGGAAGTGCGGTCATGCGGGGCTCCTGGGGTGGTGCGGATGGTCTCGACGGACGCTTGGCTTCTTTTCTCGCAGGCTAGGGCGGGGACAGGGGGGTGGGCATGCTCCATGTGGGCGTTGTCGGCGGAGCGCCTTGTCCGGGGTGGACATGGCAGTCTCGTGGACCCGGTGCCCACGACCCGGCCGTGTAAGCGGTGAACTCCCCAGGGGAGGGCGTTAGATTGGCTCGCTGATGGTGGACGGAGCGGCTGGTCAGGGGGCAAGGGCGATGGACAGCGACGGGACGCAGGACGCGCGGGGTACGCATGCGAGTCCCGTACCGCGCCCGGCGGGGCCTCCGGAGGTGCCCGCGATGCCTCCCCTGCCCCCCCGGGCGCCGGTGACACCGCCGCTGCCGGACGGGTCGGCCTTCCTCGCCTGGCTGCGCGCGCCTCGGCCCGACGCCGCGCCGGGCGTGTGGCGGTTCGGCCACCGGCCGCGGCCCGCGGAGGAACCCGAGGAGATCCCTACCCGGCAGCTGCTGAGCGGGGCGCTGATCGCCTTCCTCGTGGGATGGCTGGTCTGGTCGCTGCTGCAGAACGGCTACCTCGGCACCTGGTGGTGGGTGCCGTTCGACCTGATCGTTCCCGACGCCTGGCGCGGCGGCGACAGCGATCTCGGGGAGACCGGGACGTTCATCGTCTACCAGGGTTACGAGCTGCTCGTCGCCCTGGCGATCATGGTCGGGGCGGCCCGGCTCGGCCGCTGGGGCGAGCTGTGGCGCCGCTTCGTCACCCCGCGTTTCCGCCGGTCTCAGCCGCAGGAGACCCGTACCGCGCCCGAGGACGACCCGGCCCAGTGGAACGAGCTGCGCGCCGCCGGGGCCGCCGACGCCGCCGAGCGCCTCGCCGCCGAGGCCCGCACCGGGCTGATGCGGGACGTCGACCACGCCCGGATCCTCCGAGCCTGGCAGGGCGTGCGCACCGGACGGCACAGCCTCGCCACCTTCAGCGGCGCCGTCCTCAAGGACGGCGCCGCCGCGTGCCTGCACCCCTCCGGGGAGCGCGACCTGCCCGCCCGGCTCGCCCGGCACGACCTCGTCACCGGGCAGGTGCGGCTCGGCACCACCGTGGACGACGCCCGCAACCCGTACGCCTACCGCGGCACGGGGCTCGCCCTCGGGCCCGACCTGCTCGGCACCTCGCTCGTCGTCGTCGGCCCCGCCGGATCCGGCAAGACCGGGACCGTCGTCCGCCCGCTCGCCGAGTCGCTCTGCCTGCACGCCCTCGCCGGGCGCGCCGCCGTGGTCGTCGTCGGGGCGGCCGGCGCGGGGCTCGGACCGGCCGACGCGTACGACGTGGTCGTACGGATCGGGAACCAGGACTCCGAGTACGACCTCGATCTCTACGGCGGCAGCACCGACCCGGACGAGGCCGCGGCCGTGCTCGCCGAGGCGCTCGTCGGGGACCTCGCCGATCCGCACCCCGGCAGCGACAGCCGCCGCTCCACCACCGTCCTCGCCCAGCTGCTCGGGCCGTTCCGGGCCGTGCACGGGCGTTTCCCCTCAGTACCCGAGCTGCGGCAGCTTCTGGACGGGGCGCCGGGGCCGTTCGCCGCGCTGCGGCAGGGACTCCAGGAAGCCGGGCAGGAGTCGCTGCTGCGCGAACTCGACGCCCGGGAGCGGCAGATGGGGCAGCCCGGTGACGTCGCCGGGGTGCTCGGCGACCGTGTCGCGCTGCTCGACCGGCCGGCCTTCGCCGGGTTCTTCGACACCTCCGGGCAGTCCCGGCCCTTCACGCTCAAGGCCCTCGACCACCCGGTGCGGGTGCGCGTCGACCTGCCCCAGCGCGGCCACGCCGACGCCTCCAAGATGCTGGCCCGGCTGGTGCTCGCGCAGTTCACGGCCAGTGTCGCCGTGCGCGAGGACCGGTCGCTGTTCGCCTGCCTGCTGCTGGACGACGCCACCGGCGTGGTGACGCCCGAGGCCGTGCGCGGCATCCAGCGGCTGCGGTCCGGCAACGCCGGGGTCGTGCTGACCCTGCGGACCCTGGACGACGTGGCCCGGCCGCTGCGCGGGCCGCTGCTCGGCGCGACCGGCTGCCGGATGGCGCTGTCGGGGCTCACCCCGTGGGACGGGCAGGACTTCGCCGAGGTGTGGGGCAAGGAGTGGACCGAGGCCCGCGACGTCACCGACCGGCAGATCATCGCGGAGACCCCGGCCGGCAAGGCCGTCCACATGCTGCGCCGGGTGATCACCGGCAAGGCCGCGACCGCGCGGGCGGTGACCGTGCGGCAGGTCGAGCGGGAGCGCTGGTCCGCCTCCGAGCTGGCGCACGGGGTACCGGCTGGGCACGCGGTGCTGTCGCTGACCGACGTCAAGGGCGAGCACGCGCCTCCGCTGCTGGTGAATCTGCGGGGCTGACCCCTCCTCCCGCCGGGGTGGAAGGCAGGGACCGTGGGGCCCCTTCCCACCCGTGCGGGCACGAAGGGACCGTACGGTGAGGCAGAATCGTCACAGGTCGTTCATACGCGGCGGCCAAAAGACACAGTGATCACACAGCCCTGACGCAGAAGGCCTCATGCCCCCGACGCTCGCCTCGCTCGTCCACCACTCCGCGCTGAAGCTGACCGTGCGGGCGGGCGCAGACCGCCTCGACGTGCCGGTCCGTTGGGCGCACCCCAGCGAGCTCGCCGACCCCGTCCCCTACATGGAGGGCGGGGAACTGCTGCTGATCACCGCGCTCAAGCTGGACGCCGAGGACCCTCAGGCCATGCGCCGCTACGTGCGACGGCTGGCCGGGGCCGGAGTGGCCGGGCTCGGCTTCGCCGTCGGCGTCAACTACGAGGAGATCCCCGCCGCGCTCGTCGACGCGGCCGAAAAGGAGGGCCTGCCGCTGCTGGAGGTCCCGCGCCGCACCCCCTTCCTCGCCATCAGCAAGGCCGTCTCCGCCGCGATCGCCGCCGACCAGTACCGGGCCGTCACCGCCGGGTTCGCCGCCCAGCGCGAGCTGACCCGGCAGGCCCAGGCCGGCGGGCCGGAGGGGCTGCTGGCCGCGCTGGCCGCGCAGGTCGACGGCTGGGCGGCGCTGTACGACGCCTCGGGCGCGGTCGTCGCCACGGCACCGGAGTGGGCGGCGCGGCGCGCCGCGCGCCTCACCGGTGACGTGCAGAAGCTGCGGGACCGTCCCGCGCCCGCCTCCTCCGTGGTCGGCGGCCCGGAGAACGAGGACCGGGTCGAGCTGCACACCCTCGGCACCGGCCGCCGCCCCCGGGCGGCCCTGGCCGTGGGCACGGCCGCCGCCCCGGGCACCGCCGAGCGCTACGCCGTCCACTCGGCCATCGCGCTGCTGACCCTGACCACGGAACGCTCCCGGTCCCTCCAGGCCGCCGAGCAGCGGGTCGGTACGGCGGTGCTGCGCATGCTGCTGGCCGGAGAGCCGGACCACGCCCGTGCGGTCGCCGGTGACCTGTACGGCGGGCTGCTGGACGCGCCGTTCCGGATGCTGGTCGCGGAGCGGGTGCCGGTGTCGGCGTCGGCCGCGCTGGCCCGCGCCGAGGTCCACAAGGGCGCTGCCCCCGCCGAGCGGCACTCGGCCGCCGCGCTCGCCGCGGCCGACCCCGGCGGCGACCCCCTCGCGGCCCTCGCCGACGTCGTGGAGTCCGCGGCGGCCCGGGCCGGCGAGGCCGTGCTGGTGGTGCCGGAGGGGGAGCGGCTGGTGGTGCTGGCCGCGGACGGCGGCGCCGCCGCGGCGGCCTGCGGGGAGTACGCGGCCGCCCTGGAGACGGCCCGGGCGGGGATACGCGAGAAGGTGCCGGGCGGCGAGGAGGACGAACTGGTCGTGGGCCTGTCGGCACCGGCCGGGCCCATCGCCGCGTCCGCCGCGTACAAGCAGGCCGAACAGGCGCTGTCGGTGGCGCGGCGGCGCGGGCGCGTCCTCGTGGAGCACGAGCGGATGGCGGCCGGATCGGTGCTGCCGCTGCTGGCGGACGACGCGGTGCGGGCCTTCGCCGACGGCATGCTGCGGCCGCTGTACGAGCACGACGCCACGGGCCGCGGCGACCTCGTCGCGTCCCTGCGCGCCTGGCTGTCCAAGCACGGCCAGTGGGACGCGGCGGCGGCCGACCTCGGCGTCCACCGGCACACCCTGCGCTACCGCATGCGCCGGGTGGAGGAGATCCTCGGCCGGTCCCTGGACGACCCGGACGTCCGGATGGAGCTGTGGCTGGCCCTGAAGGCGGCCACCACCGAGTAGCCAAACCGGAGTGTCCGCGTCCCGCACTGCTACGGCTCGGACAAACGCCGTTCGGTCACCTCGCCCCTACCGTTGATCCCGCAGCACAGGATCACCCCCAACGCCGAAGGGCCGGAACCCATGACCTCCACCCACGCCTTCTGGCTCGCCGGCCGCCAGGCCACCGGCGAGGACACCTTCGACGTCACCTCCCCCTGGGACGGGCGGCTCGTCGGCACGGTGAGCGTGCCGACGGACGCGCAGGTCGAGGAGGCCGTGGCCGCCGCGCACGCCGTTCTGGACGAGTTCGCCGCCACCCCCGCCCATGTCCGGGCCGCCGCGCTCGACCACGTCAGCAAGCGCCTCGTCGAGCGCACCGAGGAGATCGCGCGGCTGATCTCCGCCGAGAACGGCAAGCCGATGAAGTGGGCGCGCGGCGAGGTCGGCCGGGCCGTGTCCGTCTTCCGGTTCGCGGCCGAGGAGGCCCGGCGGTTCAACGGCGGCGAGGCCCAGCGGCTCGACACCGACCTCGGCGGCCAGGGCCGGCTCGCCCTGACCCGCCGCTTCCCGAAGGGTGTCGTGCTCGGCATCGCGCCCTTCAACTTCCCGCTGAACCTCTGCGCCCACAAGATCGCCCCGGCCATGGCCGCCGGCGCCCCGATCATCCTCAAGCCGGCCCCGGCGACCCCGCTGTCCGGCCTGATCATCGGCGATCTGCTCGCCGAGACCGAGCTGCCCGCGGGGTCCTGGAGCATCCTCCCCGTCGCCAACGACAAGATGCCGGCCCTGGTGCAGGACGAGCGGCTGCCCGTCATCTCCTTCACCGGTTCCGAGAAGGTCGGCTACGCGATCATGGACTCGGTGCCGCGCAAGCACTGCACCCTGGAGCTGGGCGGCAACGGCGCGGCCGTCGTCCTCGCCGACTGGGCGAGCGACGAGGACCTTCAGTGGGCGGCGAACCGCATCGCCACGTTCTCCAACTACCAGGGCGGCCAGTCCTGCATCTCCGTGCAGCGGGTCATCGCCGACGCCTCGGTGTACGACCGGCTGCTGCCGCGCATCGTCGCCGCCGTCGAGGCCCAGGTCACCGGCGACCCGGGCGATGACGCCACCGACGTCGGCCCGCTGGTCAGCGAGGACGCCGCCAAGCGCGTCGAGACGTGGGTCCAGGAGGCCGTGGACGCCGGGGCGCGGCTGCTCACCGGTGGCAAGCGCGACGGCGCCTCCTACGCGCCGACCGTCCTGGCCGAGGTCCCCGCCGACGTCACGATCTCCTGCGAGGAGGTCTTCGGACCGGTCCTCACCGTGCAGAAGGCGGACGGCGAGGCCGCTGCCTTCGCCGCCGTCAACGACTCCAAGTACGGCCTCCAGGCGGGCGTGTTCACCCACGACCTGCAGACCGCCTTCCGCGCCCACCGGGCCCTGGAGGTCGGCGGTGTCGTCATCGGCGACGTGCCGTCCTACCGCGCCGACCAGATGCCGTACGGCGGCGTCAAGCAGTCCGGCGTGGGCCGTGAGGGCGTGCGGTTCGCCATGGAGGACTACACGTACGAGCGGGTGCTGGTCCTCACCGGCATCGACCTCTAGCTGATGAGAACCATTTTCATGTAAGCTCCATGAAGAGGCCCGGCACCGATGCCTTCCGGTGCCGGGCCCCTTCTTTACGCCGGCCTGCTCCGGACCCTCAACCGGAGAAGCCGACGTGCGCGAGCCGCAGCGGGCCGCGCAGCCTGAGGTGCACGTCGTGGACGCCCGCGGCGACGACGGACGCGCTCAGTGAGACGTAGTCGTACGGGCCCGGGGTCGGTGCGGCGGGCGACAGCACCGCCAGGACCGGGCCGCCGTCGAGGGACAGCTCGACCGTTCCCTCGCCGGCCACCTCCACCGTCACCTCGGAGATGCCCCGCCCGAAGTCACAGGCGCGGTAGACCAGTTCGCCCGTCGCCGGGCCCGCCGGGGTCACCGCGTCGCCCGACACCTTCGTCCGGTCGACGATCTCGATGCCGTCGTGCTCGTCGAACCCGGCGGCGGGAAGGCCGTTCGCGACGACCGCGCGCGGCAGGGCCGGCTCGCCGTCGAGCGTGATCACCTCCCGCAGCCGGACGTCCTCACTGGACGCCCCGGCCAGCAGCTCGTACGCGCCCGGGGCCACGCGCCACCGGTCCTGCGCGACGTCGAAGCACCCGAAGGCGCTCAGCGGGACGTCGAAGCCCAGCTCGGCCGTCGCCCCCGGGTCGAGGGTGACGCGGCGGTGGTCCAGCAGCTCGCGGCGCGGCCGCGGCACGCAGGCGTCGACCGCCCGGGCGTAGAGCTGGGCCACCTCGTCGGCCGTGACGTCACCGGTGTTGGTGACGGAGAAGGAGACGCGCACGGTCTCCTCGCCGGCCCGGGCCGTCAGGTCGCCGTACCCGAACCGGGCGTACGACAGGCCGTGTCCGAAGGGGAACAGGGGCGTCCCCTCGAAGTAGAGGTACGTCTGGCGGGAGCCGATCACGTCGTAGTCGAGGAGGCCGGGCAGGTCGGCGTCGTCGGCGTACCAGGTCTGCGGGAGGCGGCCGGCGGGGGAGACGTCACCGGCCAGGACACGGGCCAGGGCGGTGCCGGCCGCCTGGCCGCCGTGCGCGGTCCACAGCACCGCCGGGAGCCCGGCGGGGTCGACGGCGTACGGGTAGGCGGAGACCAGCGCCAGCACGGTGGCCGGGTTCGCCGCGCGGGCCGCCCGCAACAGCCGTTCCTGGTGTTCCGGCAGGCGCAGGGTCGTACGGTCCTCGGTCTCGCGGCCGTTGATGTACGGGTCGTTGCCCGCGACCACCACGACCACGTCGGCCCCCGCGGCGGCACGCGCCACCGCATCCTCGCCCCGCTCGGCGACGACCAGCTCGAAGACCTCGGAACCTTCGTCGGCAACCTTCACGCCGTCGGCGGAGACACACACGTGGCGACCTGTCCCCAGGTGCTTGAGGAGGTGCCCGTTCCCGTGCGGTTCCAGGCGGAAGGTCTCCTGCACGATCCAGCCGCCCGGCTGGTCGGCGGAGGCGCGGAGGTAGCCGTCGTCCGCCACCGAGAGGTAGCGGCCGTCGGGGGCGCGCAGAGTGAGGACGCCCCCGCCCCAGTCGGCGAGCGCCAGTTCGGTGCCGTCGGCGTCGGTCGTGAGCGCGGGCAGGTCGGTGCGGCCCGTGAGCAGGGCCGGGTCGAGCGCGCCCTCGGCCCCGCGCGCCTCGGCGGCGGCCCCCTCGGCCACCGGCACGTGCAGGAACGCACCCGTGGAGGTCTTCAGCCGGACCCGGTCCACGCCCTCCGCGAACTCCACCCGCTCCGCGCCGAACCGCTCGTACAGGCCCTCCAGCGGGGTCGAACGGTGGATGAGGCTGCCGCTGTACCAGTCGAGCTTGCACTCGTCGGCGAGCAGGCCCACCACGGCGATCCGGGTGTCCGGGGCGAGCGGCAGTACCCCGTCGTTCTTGAGCAGCACGATCGCCTGCTCGGCGGCCTCCTGGGCGAGGGCGCGGTGCGCCGGGGTGTCGAACTCGCCGGTCGCGTCGTGCGGGTCGTACTCCGGGTCGAACTCGCCGAGCCGGAAACGGACCGAGAGCTGGCGGCGGACGGCCGTGTCGACATCGGCCTCGGTCAGCAGACCGCGCTCCAGGGCGCCGCGCAGCCGCCCGGTCATCTGCGAGGAGTCCGTGCCGTGGTCGGTGAAGCTGTCGACCCCCGCGACGAGGGAGGCGGCGGTGGCCTCCTCGTGGGTGTCGAAGTAGTGCTCGGAGTCCACCAGGTTGCTCGGCGCGCCCGCGTCCGAGCAGACCAGCAGGTCCTCCTCGGTCCAGGTCCGCAGATGCTCGGACAGGTACGGGGAGACGTGGTTGGGACGGCCGTTGACCAGGTTGTACGCCGGCATCACCCCGGCCACCGCGCCCGCCTCGACGGTCTCGCGGAAGGCCCGCAGGTCGTACTCGTGCAGCACGCGCGGGCGCACCGAGCTCGACGCAGTGGAACGGTCGGTCTCGTTGTTGTGGGCCAGCCAGTGCTTCAGCACGGGCGCGGTGCGCCAGTAGGTGGGGTGGTCACCGCGCAGACCGTGCGTGTAGGCCGTGGCGATCGCCGAGGTGAGCTTCGGGTCCTCCGAGTAGCCCTCCTCGTTGCGCCCCCACAGGGGGTGGCGCAGCAGGTTGACCGTCGGGGCCCAGACGTTGAGGCCGACCCGGTCGTCCTTGGCGCGCATCGCGCGGACCTCCCTGGACACCGCGTCGCCCACGCGCCGCACCAGCTCCGGGTTCCAGGTGGCGCCGAGGCCCACCGCCTGCGGGAACACCGTCGCCGGGCCCATCCACGCCACGCCGTGCAGGGCCTCCTGGCCGGTACGGAAGGCGGCGATACCGAGCCGCTCCACGGCGGGCGCGAACTGGTGCAGGAAGGCGGTCTTCTCCTCGATCGTGAGCCGCGACAGGAGGTCGTCGATCCGCTTGGCGAACGGCAGGCGCGGATCGCGGAACGGCGGCATGGGCGGCGGGTGTGCGGTCACGTGGGAATCCCTTTGCGATGGAGCGGCAAGACCCTTTCGAAGCGCTTCGATGCTCATTGGATGTGGGGGTGGGTGTCAAGACACACCGGTGCAACAACTCCGGGCTTTCGGTGGCATTCCAAGCGGCGAGCGCGGCTGGTTTCGATCGTGCACACCTCGGAGGAATCTTGGAATCGCCCCTTGTGCGCCCCTGGGTGTTCACTTAACCTCGCAGCAACATCGAAGCGCTTCGACTGTGAAGTCCGCCACCCGGTGGTGCACATTCCGCGTCACGCGTCGGAGTATCGCTTCGGCTCAGCCAGTTCCACTCGAGACACCGCAGCCGACGGCCCTCCGCCGGGTGTCCTGGTGCGCCATGAAGGGTTGACGCAATGACGAACGCCGCCTCCGCCTCCTCCGGACCCAGCCGGAGAAGCTTCCTCGCCTCCACGGCGGTCGCCACCGCGGCCGTGGCGGGCGGGATGCCGCTGCTCGCCGCCTGTGGTGGCGGGCAGGAGGGACAGAAGGACGGGGCCACGTCGGGCAAGAAGGCCGCGAAGATCCTCCCGGCCTTCGTCGCGTCGCAGGTCGTGACCCCGGACATCCCCTCGAAGAACGGCTCGCCGGTCGGCTTCACCAAGGCGATCCCGGCCGCCGAGCTGAAGACCTCGGTGGCGCAGAAGCTGGGCAGCGGCGGCAAGCTGACCATCATGGCCCCCTACTGGGGCGCCCCGCCCAAGGGCGACAACCCGTACTACACGGCCATGAACAAGGCCATCGGCGTGGACATCACCTGGCAGAACCAGGACGGCGTCACCTACGACCAGAAGCTCGGCGCGATCCTCGCCTCCAGCGACATCCCCGACGCCGTGGTGGTGCCCGACTGGAACCTGACGGGCCGGATACCCAGCGCGATCAACGCCAAGTTCGCCGACCTCGGCCCGTACCTGTCCGGCGACAAGGTCAAGGACTACCCGAACCTCGCGGCGGTGCCCACCGACGCGTGGCAGCGAGGGATCTTCGGCGGCCAGCTCCGCGCGATCCCGATGCCGAGCTCCTACGTCACCGGCATGGCGGCCATGTACCGCAAGGACCTCTTCGACAAGGAGGGCTACGCCGTCCCGAAGAGCCCCGAGGAGTTCCTGTCCTGGGCGAAGGAGGCGACCCGGGCCAAGTCGAAGGTGTGGGCCTGCGACGACATGAAGTGGTCGGCCCTGCAGATCTTCGGTGTCCAGCCGGGCGGCGACAAGGCGCTGTGGTGGAACATGGAGGACGGCAAGCTCGTCAACCGCATCGAGACCGAGCAGTACCTGGAAGCCCTGGAGTGGACGCGCAAGCTCTACGCGGCGAAGGTGGTCCACCCGGACGCGGTCTCGGGCAAGGCCGGCGGCAGCGCGGCCAACCGCTTCACCGCCGGACAGGTTCTGGTCTACAACAACAACATCTCCGACTGGTGGGGCAAGACCGCCGAACAGCGGACCCAGAACCCCGACTTCGAGATGGGCGTGTTCGACATCTTCGGGCCCGACGGGGGCGATCCCACGCTCTGGGCCGGCCAGCCGGGCGGCATGTTCACCTTCATCAGCAAGAAGGCGAGCAAGCAGCAGATCAAGGACTTCCTCGCGCTCTGCAACTTCTGCGCCGCTCCCTACGGCACCAAGGAGTTCATGCTCACCGCCTACGGCGTCGAGGGCACCGACTACACGGTGAAGAACGGCCTGCCGACCAAGACGCAGCAGGGCATCAACGAGGTCAGCAGCACCTACGACCTCACGGGCAACCCCGCACCGTACGTCGCCTACCCCGACTTCCCGGACATCACCCGGGGCATCGTCGAGTGGCAGCAGCGCATGGGGGCCTTCACCAAGAAGTCCACCTTCTACGGGCTGACCGTCACCGAGCCCACCCGCTGGGCCAACCTCGCCGACGACTTCGAGCAGCTCGAGGACGACGTGGTGCGCGGCCGGAAGAAGATCAGCGACGTGCAGCAGGCCGTGGCCGACTGGAAGAAGAAGGGCGGCGACGACCTGCGCGACTGGTACAAGAAGCTGCTCGACGACAACGGCTCGGCGAACTGATCCGGGGCTCAGGCAAGGAGAAGGCCGTGTCCAACAGCACGGTGCCTCGGACGACGACCGAGGCGAAGACCCCCGCGAGGACTCCGGCGGCGTCCGGCGGCGCCGCCGGACGCCGGGCCCGCGGCGGGAAGAAGAACCCGGGCAAGCTGAGCCTGAAGCTCAGATTCAGGCGTGACCGCACGCTGATCCTCATGACACTGCCGGCGGTCCTGCTGATCCTGGTCTTCAACTACATACCGATCCTCGGCAATGTGGTGGCCTTCCAGGACTACGACCCGTACGCCGGTGACAACGGCTTCGTCGCCATCTTCAACAGCCCCTGGATCGGCATCGAGCAGTTCGAGCGGATCTTCGCCGACTCGGCCTTCTGGCACGCGGTGCAGAACACCCTGGTCCTGTTCTTCCTGCAGCTGGTGCTCTACTTCCCGATCCCCATCCTGCTCGCGCTGCTCATCAACAGTGTGGTCAGGCCCCGGGTGCGGGCGGTGGCCCAAGCGGTCATGTACCTGCCGCACTTCTTCTCCTGGGTCCTCGTCGTCACCGTCTTCATGCAGATCTTCGGCGGCGCCGGGATCATCGCCCAGACCCTGCGCCAGCACGGCTACGAGGGCTTCGACGTGATGACCGACCCGGAGGTCTTCAAGTACCTGGTCACGGCCCAGACCGTCTGGAAGGACGCGGGCTGGGGCATCATCGTCTTCCTCGCCGCGCTCTCCTCGGTCTCCGGCGACCTGTACGAGGCCGCCGCCATGGACGGGGCCGGACGCTGGCGGCGCATGTGGCACATCACGCTGCCCGCCCTGAGGCCGGTGATCGCCCTCCTGCTCGTGCTGCGCGTCGGCGACGCCCTCACCGTCGGATTCGAGCAACTGCTCCTCCAACGACAAGCCGTGGGTGTCAACGCCTCGGAGGTCCTCGACACCTACGTGTGGTGGAACGGCATCCGCAACCAGGACTTCAGCTATGCCGCCGCCGCCGGGCTCATCAAGGGCGTGGTCGGGCTGGCGCTCGTACTGATCGCCAACAAGGTGGCCCATCTCATGGGTGAGCAGGGGGTGTACAAGAAGTGACCGCCGTCCTCGACACTCCGCCCGACGACGCGCATGGCGTCAGGAAACCGAGCCGGTGGGCGGCCCCGCCCCGCCCCGTCTGGGAGGAGCCGCCCAACAAGGCCGGACTGGCCGGCAAGGGAATCGCCCTGACCCTTGCCTGCCTGGCCATCCTCTTCCCGCTGTGGATCGTCATCGTCACCAGCCTCCAGTCCAAGAAGACCATCGACGAGGCCGGCGGCCTGGTGGTGATCCCCCAGGGCATCACCTTCATCGCCTACCAGGAACTCCTCAGCGGCGGACAGGTCCAGAAGGCCACCCTGGTCAGCATCGGTGTGACCGTGGTCGGCACGCTGTTCAGCATGACGGTGTCGGTCCTGTGTGCGTACGGCCTGTCGCGCAGCGGCTCGCTCGGACACCGCGGAATCCTGATGACGCTGCTGGCGACGATGTTCTTCGGGGCCGGCCTCATCCCCACCTATCTGCTGGTGCAGGCCCTCGGCCTGACGGACACCTATCTGGCGCTGATCCTGCCGAGCGCCGTGAGCGTCTTCAACATCCTGGTGCTGCGCGCGTTCTTCATGAACATCTCCCAGGAGCTGATCGACAGCGCCCGCATCGACGGGGCCGGCGACTGGCGGATCCTGTGGAAGATCGTTCTGCCGCTCTCCCGCGCGGTCCTCGCCGTGATCGGCCTCTTCTACGCCGTCGGCTACTGGAGCGCCTGGTTCAACGCGTCGATCTACCTGACCGACCAGGAGATGATGCCGTTGCAGAACGTGATGATCCAGCTGGTGCAGATGCAGCAGCGTCCGGTGGGCCTCCAGGCACAGATCAACACCGGCCAGCTCTCGCCGCTCGCGATCCAGATGGCGGTGATGGTGCTGGCCCTGCTGCCGGTGGCCGTCCTCTCCCCGTTCGTCCAGAAGCACTTCAAGAAGGGCATGCTCACGGGGGCCGTCAAGGGGTAATGCCCCTTGGATGAGTGCTCGCCGTAGCTGTCGGTCTGTGTGTCGAGCGCGGCTTCGTCGTGGTTGTTCGCGCAGTTCCCCGCGCCCCCGAGAAGGGGCATCCACTTCCCCTTTGTGCAAGAACCGAGGTATGTCATGCGCACGTTCCACCTCAGCAGACGAGCCGTGCTCGCCGGGACCGCTGCCGCCGCCGCCGTCACCGCCCTTCCGATGACCCAGGGGCGTGCGCAGGCCGCCGCCTCCGCGGAGACCGCCTACCGCTGGCGCAACGCCGTCCAGGGCGGCACGGGATTCGTCACCGGGGTGCTGTTCCACCCTTCCGTCCGCGGCCTCGCCTACGCCCGCACCGACATCGGCGGTGCCTACCGCTGGGACGACCGGACCGACCGGTGGGTCCCGCTGACCGACCACATCGGCTGGGACGACTGGAACCTGCTCGGGGTGGAGGCCATGGCCGTCGACCCGGCCCATCCGAACCGGCTGTACCTCTCTCTGGGTACGTACGCGCAGTCCTGGGCCGGCAACGGTGCCGTGCTGCGGTCCGAGGACCGCGGCGCGACCTGGAAGCGCACCGACCTCACCGTGAAGCTCGGAGCCAACGAGGACGGGCGCGGCTGCGGTGAGCGACTGCTGGTCGACCCCCGGGACAGCGACACGCTGTGGCTCGGCACCCGCCACGACGGGCTGCTCAAGTCCACCGACCGGGGAGCCACTTGGCAGGCCGTGAGCTTCCCGGCCGCCCCGAGCGCCACCGGGCAGGGCATCACACTCCTCGTCGCCGCGGGCCGTACCGTCTACGCCGGCTGGGGCGACTCCGACGGCACCTCCGCGAACCTCTACACAACCGCCGACGGCACCACCTGGAAGGCCGTCCCCGGGCAGCCCAAGGGCACCGCCGCCAAGGTCCCGGTCCGGGCCGCGTACGACCGGCACACCTGCGAGCTGTACGTGACGTACGCCAACGCGCCGGGCCCCAACGGCCAGTCCGACGGCAGCGTGCACAAGCTGCGTACGACCACCGGGAAGTGGACCGAGGTCACACCCGTGAAGCCCGGCGGGCCGACGGGCGACGGCGGGACCGACTCCTTCGGCTACGGCGGCTGTGCCGTCGACGCCCGCCGCCCCGGCACCGTCGTCGTGTCCACCAACAACCGCTGGTCGCTGATCGACACCCTGTACCGCACCACCGACGGCGGCCGCACCTGGAAGTCCCTGAAGGACAAGGCCGTCCTCGACGTCTCCGAGACGCCCTTCCTCACGTTCGGCGCCGACAAGCCCAAGTTCGGCTGGTGGATCCAGGCCGTCGGCCTCGACCCGTACGACTCCCGGCACGTCGTCTACGGCACCGGCGCCACCCTCTACGGCACCCGCGACCTCAAGCACTGGGCTCCGCAGATCCGCGGCCTGGAGGAGGCGTCCGTCCGCCAGCTGGTCTCGCCTCCGAGCGGCGAGGCGCATCTGATCAGCGGCTCCGGGGACGTCGGCGTGATGTACCACGAGCGGCTCACGGCATCGCCGTCGCGCGGCATGGCGTCGAACCCGGTGTTCGGCTCGGCGACGGGCCTGTCCCTGGCCGCGGCCAAGCCGTCGTACGTGGTCCGGTCAGGCTGGGGCGACAACGGCAACGGCGCCTTCTCGAACGACGGCGGTAAGACCTGGGCGCCCTTCAAGGCGCAGCCCGCCATCGCCAAGGACGCGCCCGGGCCGATCGTCACCAACGCCGACGGCAGCGTGCTGCTGTGGTCCTTCGCGCACTGGGACGGCACCAAGTACCCGGCCCACCGCTCGGCGGACAACGGCGCCACCTGGACCGAGGTCACCTCCTACCCGAAGGGTGCCGCGCCGGTCGCGGACCCCGTCGACCCGACCCGCTTCTACGCCTTCGACACCACCACCGGCACGCTCCACGCCAGCACCGACGGCGGCCGGACCTTCACCGCGCGGGCCACCGGCCTGAACTCGGGGGACACCGAATTCCAGCTCGCCGTCACGCCCGGGCGCTCCGGTCACCTGTGGCTGAGCCTGAAGTGGAACGGGCTGTACCGGTCGACCGACGGCGGCGCGACCTTCACCAAGGTCGCCAGCTGCTGGGCCTCGTACACCCTCGGCTTCGGCAAGGCGGCCGAGGGCGCCTCCTACCCGGCGATCTACATGGTCGGCTCCACGGAGACCATCACCGCCGTGTACCGCTCGGACGACGAGGCGAAGACCTGGACGCGGATCAACGACGACCAGCACCAGTGGGGCTGGATCGGCGCCGCCGTCACCGGCGACCCGCGCGTCTACGGCCGGGTCTACATCGCCACAAACGGCCGCGGCGTGCAGTACGGGGAGCCCGTCTGATGCCGGAGCCGACGGTGCCCGCCCTCAGCGATGCGACCCGGGGCCGTCTCCTCTACGGCGGCGACTACAACCCCGAGCAGTGGCCCGAGGAGACCTGGCACGAGGACGTCCGGCTGATGAAGGCCGCCGGCGTCAACTCGGTCACCCTCGGCGTCTTCTCCTGGTCGGCGCTCGAACCGGAGCCGGGAGCGCGGGAGTTCGGCTGGCTGGACACGCTGATGGACCTGATGCACGACAGCGGCATCGGCGTCGTCCTCGCCACCCCCACCTCCTCGCCCCCGCCCTGGATGGGCCGGCTGCACCCCGACACCCTTCCCGTCACCGAGGACGGCCGCACCGAGTGGTGGGGCGGCCGGCAGCACTTCTCGCACTCCAGCGCCACCTACCGGCGCTACGCCGCCGCCATCACCGAGGACCTGGCCGCCCGCTACGGCGGCCACCCGGCCCTGACGATGTGGCACATCAACAACGAGTACTGCACCTACGACTACGGCGACGAGGCGGCCGCCGCCTTCCGCCGCTGGCTGCGCGAGAAGTACGGCACGCTCGACGCCCTCAACGAGGCCTGGGGCACCGCCTTCTGGAGCCAGGGCTACGACACCTGGGACGGCATCCTGCCGCCCCGCCTGCCGCACTACCTGCGCAACCCCGGCCAGGTCCTGGACTTCCGCCGCTTCACCTCCGACATGCTCCTGGAGTGTTACACCGCCGAACGGGACATCGTCCGGCGGCACACCCCGCACCTGCCGGTCACCAGCAACTTCATGCCGCTGTGGTTCGGACAGGACGCCTGGCGCTGGGCCGAGGAGGAGGACGTCGTCTCCGTCGACCTCTACCCGGACCCGCGCGACCCGCTCGGCGCGCAGAACGGCGCCCTGGTCCAGGACATGACCCGCTCCCAGGCGCGCGGGCCCTGGATGCTGATGGAGCAGGCGGCCGGGCCGGTCAACTGGCGGGGCGTGAACCACCCCAAGCCGCGCGGCCTCAACCGGCTCTGGTCCCTCCAGGCCGTGGCCCGGGGCGCCGACGCCGTCTGCTACTTCCAGTGGCGCCAGTCCCGGCAGGGCGCGGAGAAGTTCCACTCCGGCATGGTCAGCCACGCGGGGGAGGAGGGCCGGACGTACCAGGAGGTCAAGCGGCTCGGCGCCGACCTGGAGCGGATCGCGCCCGAGGTGAGCGGCCGGCACCTCACCGCGAACGTCGCCGTCCTGCACGACTGGCACGCCTGGTGGGCCGGCGCCCAGGACGGCCGCCTGTCCAGCCGGGTGGAGTACCCGGACGTCCTGCGCGCCTGGCACCGGGCCCTGTGGCAGGCACACCTCACCACCGACTTCGCCCACCCCGAGCACGACCTGACGCCGTACTCGCTGGTCGTCGTGCCGCAGCTGTACGCCCTCACCGACACCGCGACCGACAACCTCCTCGCCTATGTACGGCAGGGCGGCACCCTCGTCTGCGGGTTCCAGACCGGTGTCGCCGACGAGGACGACCGGGTCCGCCCCGGCGGCATGGACGCCCGGCTGCGCGAACTGTTCGGCATCCGCACGCTGCACGAGTGGTGGCCCCTGGACGAGGGGGAGACCGTCGCCTGCGAGGGCTTCAGCGGAACGCTGTGGTCCGAGGAACTGGAGGGAGACGGCACCGCCGAGGAGACCGTCCCGTACAAGGGCGGCGAACTCGACGGACTGCCCGCCGTCCTGCGCAAGGGCCGGGCCTGGTACGTCTCCACGCTCCCCGAGCCCGGGGCGCTGCGGGGCCTGCTGGCCTCGATCGCCGCCAAAGCGGGTGTCCGGCCGGTGCTCGACGGGCTCCCCGAGCAGGTCGAGGCCGTACGCCGGGGCGAGGTGCTGTTCGTGTTCAACCACGGCCGCGAGCCGGTGACCGTCGAGGTGCCCGGCACCCACCGTGACCTGCTGACCGGTACCGACGTCACCGACCGGGTCACCCTCGGCCGCTACGAGGCGGCGGTGCTCCGGCCATGACCGCCTCCGCCCCCGTCCACGGCACCTGGGAGCCGCACCCGGCCGCCCGCTGGGAGGACGCCTTCCTCAGCGGCAACGGCCGGCACGGCGCCCTGGTCTTCGGCGATCCGCACGCCGAGCGGGTCGTCGTCACCCACCACACGCTGGTGCGGCCCAACGGCCGGGATCCCCGCCCCCCGCAGCTCGCCGCTGACCTGCCCGGGCTCCAGGACCGTCTCCTGGCGGGCGACACGACCGCCGCCGAGGGCTTCACCGACGGGCGCCCCCACCAGTGGGTGCAGCCTTTCCACCCCGCCTTCCAGGTCCGGCTGGTACGGCCCGGGGACGGCGGCCACGACTACCGGCGGGACGTCGACTTCACCACCGGAGTGGTGAGCACGACCTGTGCCGGGTGGGCCGGCCGCGTCTTCGTCTCCCGCGCCGACGACGTGATCGTCCAGCACGTCACCGGGCCCGGCCTCACCCTCGACATCGACCTGGACCCCCGGCTGCCCGGCGCCCCCGTCCGGCTGGGCATCGGCCACGGGGCCGTCCTCACCCCCGAGGGCGCCCTGCTCAGCCTGCGCGTCCGCTACCCGGACGGCGACCGGGCCTGCACCGGTGTCACCCAGGTCACCGTCACCGGCGGCACGGCCGCCCTCGTGCCTCCGGGCGTGCGCATCGAGGGCGCCCGGTCCGTGCTGCTCCTCACCCGGGTGCACCGGCACACCGGCGAGCTCGACGTGGTCGCCGAGGGACGGGCCCTGCGCGACCTGCCCACGGATTACGACGAGCTCCTCGACCGCCACACCGCCCTGCACCGCACCGCCTACGAGCGGGTCACCCTCGACCTCGCCGCCGACCCCGCCGAACGGGCCCTGCCGGGATCCGAGTTGCTGACGAGGCCCCGCAGCGCGGCCCTGCTGGAGCGTCTCTTCGCCGCCGGGCGCTACCACCTGCTGTCCTCCAGTGGCCTCTTCCCACCCCGTCTGACCGGACTGTGGACCGGCGACTGGGACACCGCCTGGTCGGGTGCGTTCACCAACGACGCCAACCTCAACCTCCAGACCGCCTCGGCCGCTGCCGCCGCCCTTCCCGAGGTCACCGAGGCCCTCGCGAACCTGGTACACCGCCAGCTCCCCGACTGGCGCGACAACGCCCGCGCGATCTTCGGCACCCGGGGCGTCGTCGCCCCCGCCCACACCGACGGCGAGTCCGGCCACTCCTACCACTACAACCGCGAGTACCCGCTGCACCTGTGGACCGCGGGCGCCGACTGGCTGCTCAAGCCGCTCGTCGACCACGACGAGACGCACGGCACCCGCGACCCCCGCACCGCCGCCGCCCTCGCCGAAGTCGCACTGTTCTACGAGGACTTCCTCACCAGGACGGACGAGAACGGCCACCTCGTGGTCGTCCCGTCCTACTCGCCCGAGAACCGGCCGGCGGGCGGGAGCTGGGGCACGATCAACGCCGCCATGGACCTCTCCGCGGCCCGCCACGCCCTGCGCACGGCCGCCGCCCACCACCCGGGCCCCGACGCCGACCGCTGGAACGCCCTCGCCGACCGGCTCCCCCCGTACCGGATCAACGAGGACGGAGCCCTGGCCGAATGGGCCTGGCCCGGCCTCGCCGACTCCTATGACCACCGCCACCTCAGCCACCTCTACGGCGTCTGGCCGCTCGACGAGATCACCCCCTACGACACCCCCGAACTGGCCGCCGCCGCACACCGGGCCCTCGAACTGCGCGGCGCCGAGAACGACTCCGCGCACGGCCACCTCCACCACGCCCTCGTCGCGGCCCGGCTCCGGGACACGGACCGCGTCGCCCACGCCCTCGGCCAGGTCCTGGACGGCGACTTCTTCCACGCCTCCCTGATGAGCGCCCATTACCCGAAGCGCGACGTCTACAACGCCGACGCCGCGCACACCCTGCCCGCCGTGCTCATCGAGATGCTCGTCCAGTCGACCCCCGACCGGCTGGTCCTGCTGCCCGCGCTGCCGTCGGTGTACCCCGAGGGCGCCCTGCGCGGGGTGCGCACCCGGTTCGGGGCCGAGCTCGACCTCACCTGGACGCGGGACGGTGCCACCGCCGTCATCAGGCCCGGCCGCACCCACCGCGTCGAACTTCGGACTTCCTCCGGCGCAGAATCCCTCCACCTGGTCGCCGGAGAAGACCACCTCCTCACCCTGAGGACGTGGTAGTTCCCCCCATCCCCCCCCCCCATGGAAGGGACACCATGGCATCACGCACGCTGAGCAGGGTCACCAAGGCCCTGCTGGCCCCCGCCCTGGCCCTCGGCGCCACCGTCGGCCTCGCCTCGGCCCCCGCCTCCGCCGCCGTCTGGAACTCCTGCGACCAGTGGGGCCAGACCAACCTGAACGGCTACACGCTCTACAACAACATCTGGGGCAGTGGCGCCGGCAGCCAGTGCATCTGGGCCAACTCCGGTACCAACTGGGGCGTCTGGGCCAACCACCCCAACACCGGCGGCATCAAGTCCTACCCGAACCAGACGAAGGCGATCAACAAGTCGATCACCTCGCTGCGCTCGCTCTCCAGCAGCTACAACGTCAGCGTCCCGTCGTCCGGCGCGTACAACACGTCGTACGACATCTGGGACACCGACCACGACTACGAGATCATGCTCTGGGTCAACAAGACCGGGCCCGTCGGCCCGATCGGCTCCTCGCAGGGCAGCGTCAGCCTCGGCGGCCACTCCTGGAACGTCTTCAAGGGCACCAACGGCGCCAACGAGGTGTTCTCGTTCATCCGCACCTCCAACTCCAGCTCCGGCACCGTGAACATCCTGCCGATCCTGAAGTGGATCAAGGACACGAAGAAGTGGATGGGCAACGAGACGATCGGTGACGTGCAGTTCGGCTACGAGGTCACCTCGTCGTCCGGCGGGCTGAACTTCACCACCAACAACCTGACGGTCAGCAGCAGCTGATCCGTCGCGGGGGCCGGGGCCGGCCGTGCCGTCAGGCGCGGTCGACCCCGGCCCGCAGCACGTTGTAGTCCGCGAAGGCCGACTCGACCTCGTCGCGGGTCAGGCCGTAGCGGGACAGGTCGTAGGTGTGCTTGCGGGTGCCCTTGGGGCGGTCGACGGCCGCGGGGAGGCGGGCCGCGTCGGTCTCGGTCCACGGGGCGCCGACGGCGGCGTAGAGCTTCGGCGCGCCGGACGCCGGGTCGGAACCGAGCCAGGCGTACGGGGCGTCCACCAACTGCTCCGGCGGGATGGCCGCCCGGGCCGCGAGGCCGCGCGTCATGGCCCGGCTCAGCAGCTCCAGCCAGGTGGCTCCGATGCCGGCCAGGTCGACGGGGCGGGTGCTGACGGCCATGCCGTGCTCGATCAGGGAGCAGAAGGACGCCACGACGGTCACCGGATCGCGGTGGCACCACACGATCGTCGCGTCGGGGAACACCGTCAGCAGCGCGTCCAGGTTCTCCAGGTGCATGGGGGACTTGAGCATCCAGCGCCGCCGCGGACGGCCGTGCTGGAGCACCTGGTAGACCTGCTTGAGGTACCGGTAGTCGGCGGTGAAGTCCCGCGCGCAGTGCCAGGCCCGGTACTCGGGGATGCGCGCCTGGGAGAACGGCATCAGGGCGTGCGGCAGCGCGAACGTGCACTCCTCCGGGCCCTCGGCGGCCATCGCGTGGATGTCGCGGAAGCGCGGCGCGAACAGGTCCGTGCCCCGGACCATCCGCCGCCCGGCCGCGATCGCCCTGCGCCGCTCCCGGGGCGGCAACTCCAGGTCCGGCGCCAGCAGTTCCCACAGCAGGGGGCTGCGGTGCTCCTCGGAGATCGACAGCACCGAGTGCGTGACGGTGGTCGCGGTGCGGGGCAGCCCCACGACGAACACCGGCTTCTCGACGGGTTCCCGCTCGATCTCCGGGTGCTCGGCGATCAGCCGCCGCACCCGCGCCCGGTTGGCGAGATGCCGCCGGACGTGCCCCTGCGCGGCCTGCCAGCCGACCGGGGTGAGGTGCTCCGCCTTCGCCCACCAGCCCAGCAGGGCCCGGAAGCCGTCGACGAACTCCCGGTCTCCCGGCGCCTCACCGGCCTCCACCACGATGCGGTCGAAGACCCGGCCGGGATCATGACGGGACCCGAAGGCCGGCCGCAGCAGCAGACCGGCCACGGTGAGGGCGAGCGGTGAAGAGGCCACGCCAAGACCCTATCCACCGAACTGCTCCTTGTCGCAGGTGAGTTGGGGAGACGGCCGGAACCCGACTGCGGCCCGCGCCCCGGCCGTCCCCTCCGCACGGCTACTCCGCTACAGGCAGCCGTGCCCCGTCCCGCAGGAACAGCGGGATGCGGTCCAGCGGGGCGTCGACCGTCACGGCCCGGCCGCCCTCGTACGTCTCACCCGTCCACGCGTCCGTCCAGGACGCCCCGGCCGGCAGGTACGCCGTACGGGCGGTGGCGCCGGCCGTCAGCACCGGGGCGACCAGCAGGTCGGGGCCGAACAGGTAGGAGTCGTCGACCGACCAGGCCGCCTGGTCGTCGGGGAACTCCAGGAACAGCGGCCGCATCACCGGCAGGCCCTCCTCGTGGGCCGCCCGCATCACGTCCATAACGTACGGCTTCAGCCGCTCGCGCAGCCGCAGGTACCGCTCCAGGATCGCCCCGGCCTCCTCGCCGTACGACCACACCTCGTTCGGGCCGCCCGTCATCTCCGGGCCCAGCGGCATGCCAGGGTCGCGGAAGCCGTGCAGCCGCATCAGCGGGGACAGCGCGCCGAACTGGAACCAGCGGACCATCACCTCCCGGTAGGCCGGGTCGTCCGGGTCGCCGCCGTGGAAGCCGCCGATGTCGGTGTTCCACCACGGGATGCCCGACAGGGCGGTGTTGAGGCCGGCCGCGATCTGGCGGCGCAGGGTCGGGAAGTCCGTGCCGATGTCACCGGACCACAGGGCGGCGCCGTAGCGCTGACTGCCCGCCCACGCCGAGCGGTTGAGGGTGACGATCTCCTCCTCGCCGGTGGCGGCCAGGCCCTCGTAGAACGTGCGGGCGTTCTCCGCCGGGTAGGCGTTGCCGACCTCCAGGCCCGGGCCCGCCCAGTAGCGCAGGTTCTCCTGGAAGCCGGGCTTCAGCTCCGGCTCGCAGGCGTCCAGCCAGAACGCCGTGATGCCGTACGGGTCGAGGTAGTTCTCCTTCACCTTCGACCACACGAACTCCCGGGCCTCCGGGTTGGTGGCGTCGTAGAAGGCCACCTGGACGGTGGAGGCGACCTCCTTGTCGGGCCAGTCGGCGTGCGCCATCGGCCCGTACTGGGTGCCGATGAACCAGCCGCGCTGCTCCAGGACGGGGTGGTTCTCGCTGAGCGGCGACACCGATGGCCAGACGCTCACCACCAGCTTGATGCCGAGCTCCTCCAGCTCGCGCACCATCGCCGCCGGGTCCGGCCACTCCTTCGGGTCGAACTTCCAGTCGCCCAGGTGCGTCCAGTGGAAGAAGTCGCAGACGATCGCCGAGATGGGCAGCCCCCGCCGCTTGTACTCCCGGGCCACCGCCATCAGTTCGTCCTGGGTGCGGTAGCGCAGCTTGCACTGCCAGAAGCCCGCCGCCCACTCCGGCAGCATCGGGCTGCGGCCGGTCACCGCGCTGTAGCGGCGCTGGCCGTCGGCCGGATCGCCCGCCGTGATCCAGTAGTCGATCTGCCGGGCCGAGTCGGCGACCCAGCGGGTGCCGTTGTGCGCCAGCTCCACCCGGCCGATCGCCGGGTTGTTCCACAGCAGGGTGTAGCCACGGCTGGAGCTGAGCACCGGGATGCCGACCTCGGCGTTGCGCTGGACCAGGTCCAGGACCAGGCCCTTCTGGTCGAGGCGCCCGTGCTGGTGCTGGCCGAGGCCGTACAGCTTCTCGTCGTCGTAGGCGGCGAACCGCTGCTCCAGGCGGTGGTGGCCGTTGCCGACGGCCGTGTAGAGGCGGGAGCCGGGCCACCAGAAGTGGGCGCGGTCCTCGGCGAGGATCTCCTCGGAGTCCTCCGTGCGCAGGAAGCGGATCAGACCCTCGGCGCTCACCTCGACGGTGAGCGCGCCGACGGTCAGCTGCCCGCGGCCGTCCTCGATCTTCACCGTGGCCGCCGTCGCGGGAGCCTCGTCGAGCAGGGCGCCCGGGAGTCCTTCGAGGACCGGGCCGCCGAGCCGGGCACGTACCCGGACCGCGTCCGGACCCCACGGCTCGATCCGGAGGGTCTCCTGGCGGCCGCTCCACTCCAGCGCGCCGTCCCGCTCGCGGAACGTGCCGACGGTCGGGGAGGACTGCGCCAGGCTCACCTGGGGCTGGGTTTCAGCAGGCTTGTTCACGAGGCGGGCTCCTGTGCGGAAGCAGACATGGGGGTGCCCCGGAAGGGGCGCTGTTCAATGGCAGGGAGTGACTACGACCGGCTCGGCGCCGGCCCCGTGCTCCCCCGGACCGTCAGCTCGGGCGCGATCAGCACGACGTCGTCGCTGCCGCGCCCGTCGAGCTTGGCCACCAGGTGCTCCACGGCGTGCCGCCCCATCTCCTGCGCGGGGATGGCCACCGACGTGAGTCGCACCGAGGCCTGCATCGCGACCTGGTCCGGGCAGACCGCGACCACCGACACGTCCTCCGGCACGGCCCGGCCCTGCTGCCGCAGCAGCGCGAGCAGCGGCTCCACCGCCGACTCGTTCTGCACGATGAGCCCCGAGGTGTCCGGGCGCTCGTCGAGGATCCGCGCGAGCGTCACCGCCATCGCGTCGTACCCGCCCTCGCACGGCCGGTGCAGCAGCCGCACGCCCAGCTCCCGGGAACGGGTCCTGAGCCCGTCCAGGGTGCGTTCGGCGAAGCCGGTGTGCCGCTCGTAGACGGCAGGAGCCTCCCCGACGACGGCGATGTCCTGGTGCCCCTGCTTGGCCAGGTGCTCCACGCACAGCGCGCCCGTCGCCCGGAAGTCCAGATCGACGCAGGTCAGCCCCGCGGTGTCGGCGGGCAGCCCGATCAGCACGGACGGCTGGTCCGTCGCGCGCAGCAGCGGCAGCCGCTCGTCGTCGAGCTCGACGTCCATCAGGATCATCCCGTCGGCGATCCCGCTGCCCGCCACGCGGCGCACCGCGTCGGGGCCCTCCTCGCCGGTGAGCAGCAGCACGTCGTACCCGTGGGCGCGGGCGGAGGTCGCCACGGCGATGGCGATCTCCATCATCACGGGCACGTACATGTCCGTGCGCAGCGGGACCATCAGCGCGATGATGTTCGACTTGCTGCTGGCCAGGGCACGGGCCCCGGCGTTCGGGTGGTACCCGAGCTCGCGGATGCTCCGCTCGACCCGCTGCCGGGTGTTCGCGGAGATGGACCGCTTGCCGCTGAGGACATAGCTCACCGTGCTCGCCGAGACTCCGGCGTGCTGGGCGACCTCGGCGAGGGTGACCATCCAGCTCTCCAAGCTCTTGTGAAGCGCTTCGACAGTGCGCGTAGCTGATAAGGGTGGGGGAGGGTGGTTCGACAGTAGCTCCAGCAGGAGTGGGTGTCCATAGGTTGTCGAAGCGCTTCGATGCGGATTTTCCGGAGCGCTCTCAGAGCAGGACTCGTCCACCGGGACGGCACCTCGATGCAACACCGTCGTCGGGCGCGCGACAAGTGCCGGGCGTGCCGCGCCCCCTTCGGCTGAACGGACGCGCGAGGACTGGTGGGAGCGTCCGGATTCGGGTACCAACGATCCAGTAGCACTGGTCGGTAACGAAACGGTCCTCCATCTTCTAGTTGCGGCGAGGTGCCCCTCATGTCCGCTTCCACCACCCCTTCTTCCCGTCCCGCCGTCACCGAGCGGGAGGCCCGTGAGGTGGCGGAGGCCGCCCGGGAACAGCACTGGCGCAAGCCCAGCTTCGCCAAGGAGCTGTTCCTCGGCCGCTTCCGGCTCGACCTCATCCATCCCCACCCCCTCCCGGACGACGAGGCGGCCCAGCGCGGCGAGGAGTTCCTCGCCAAGCTCCGCGACTTCGTCGAGACGAAGGTCGACGGGGCCCTCATCGAGCGCGAGGCCCGCATCCCCGACGAGGTGATCGACGGGCTGAAGGAGCTCGGCGCCTTCGGCATGAAGATCGACACCAAGTACGGCGGCCTCGGCCTCGGGCAGGTGTACTACAACAAGGCGCTCTCCCTGGCAGGCTCGGCCAGCGCCGCGATCGGCGTGCTGCTCTCCGCGCACCAGTCGATCGGCGTGCCCCAGCCCCTGAAACTGTTCGGCACCCAGGAGCAGCGGGAGCGCTTCCTGCCGCGCTGCGCCCGCACGGACATCAGCGCCTTCCTGCTCACCGAGCCCGACGTCGGCTCCGACCCGGCCCGCCTCGCCACCACCGCGATCCCGGACGGCGACGACTACGTCCTCGACGGCGTGAAGTTGTGGACCACCAACGGCGTCGTCGCCGACCTGCTGGTCGTCATGGCCCGGGTCCCGAAGAGCGAGGGCCACCGCGGCGGCATCACCGCCTTCGTCGTCGAGACGAACGCGCCGGGTGTCACCGTCGAGAACCGCAACGCCTTCATGGGCCTGCGCGGCATCGAGAACGGCGTCACCCGCTTCCACCAGGTCCGCGTCCCCGCCGCCAACCGCGTCGGCGAGGAGGGCCAGGGCCTCAAGATCGCCCTGACCACGCTCAACACCGGCAGGCTCTCCCTGCCGGCGTCCTGCGTCGCGGCCGGCAAGTGGTGCCTGAAGATCGCCCGGGAGTGGTCGGCGGCCCGCGAGCAGTGGGGCAAGCCCGTCGCGCACCACGAGGCGGTGGGCTCCAAGATCTCCTTCATCGCGGCCACCACCTTCGCCCTGGAGGCCGTGACGGACCTGGCCTCGCAGATGGCCGACGAGGACCGCAACGACATCCGCATCGAAGGCGCCCTCGCCAAGCTCTACGCCTCCGAGATGGCCTGGACGATGGCCGACGAGCTCGTCCAGATCCGCGGCGGACGCGGCTTCGAGACGGCCGAGTCCCTGAGGGCCCGCGGCGAGCGCGGCGTCCCCGCCGAACAGCTCCTGCGCGACCTGCGCATCAACCGCATCTTCGAGGGCTCCACCGAGATCATGCACCTGCTGATCGCCCGCGAGGCCGTCGACGCCCACCTCTCGGTCGCCGGCGACCTCATCGACCCCGAGAAGTCCCTCGGCGACAAGGCCAGGGCGGGTGCGAACGCCGGCGTCTTCTACGCCAAGTGGCTGCCGAAGCTGGTCGCGGGCCCCGGCCGGCTGCCCGCCTCCTACAGCGAGTTCAAGCACGAGGTGGACCTCTCCGGGCACCTGCGCTACGTCGAGCGCACCGCCCGCAAGCTCGCCCGCTCCACCTTCTACGCCATGTCCCGCTGGCAGGGCCGGATGGAGTCCAAGCAGGGCTTCCTCGGCCGGATCGTCGACATCGGCGCCGAGCTGTTCGCCATGAGCGCGTCCTGCGTGCGGGCCGAGCTCCTGCGCAGCCAGGGCGACCACGGCCGCGAGGCCTACCAGCTCGCCGACGTCTTCTGCCGCCAGGCCAGGATCCGCGTCGAGGAGCTCTTCACCCGCCTGTGGACCAACACCGACGACCTCGACCGCAAGGTCGTCAAGGGCGTCCTGTCCGGCACGTACGAGTGGCTGGAGCAGGGCATCGTCGACCCGTCGGGCGAGGGGCCCTGGATCGCGGACGCGACACCGGGACCGTCGCAGCGGGAGAACGTCCACCGGCCCATCAGGTAGACCCGGCCCTCACAGGGGCGTGCGCCGGTATGGCGCGCGCCCCCGTGAGGGGGATGCGCTGTCCTCACACACCGGCCTTACGGCAACAATGGAGCAATGAGCGACAGTCCAGCCCCCCTCGCCGATCCGCATCTGGTCTACGACCCCGTAGCGGGAGACGGCCCCAAGGACGTGGTGATCCTCGGCTCCACCGGGTCCATCGGCACCCAGGCCATCGACCTCGTGCTGCGCAACCCCGGCCGGTTCCGGGTCACCGGCCTCTCGGCCAACGGCGGCCGGGTCGCCCTCCTCGCCGAGCAGGCGTACCGGCTACGGGTGCGGACGGTCGCCGTGGCCCGCGAGGACGTCGTACCGGCCCTGCGTGAGGCGCTCACCGCGCAGTACGGCACGAGCGGGCCGCTCCCCGAGATCCTCGCCGGCCCGGACGCGGCGTCCCAGGTCGCGGCCTCCGACTGCCACACCGTCCTGAACGGCATCACCGGCTCCATCGGACTCGCCCCGACCCTGGCCGCCCTGGAGGCGGGCCGCACCCTCGCGCTCGCCAACAAGGAGTCGCTCATCGTGGGCGGCCCGCTGGTCAAGGCCCTCGCCAAGCCCGGGCAGATCATCCCGGTCGACTCCGAGCACGCCGCCCTCTTCCAGGCCCTGGCCGCCGGCACCCGCGCCGACGTCCGCAAGCTGGTCGTCACCGCCTCCGGCGGCCCCTTCCGCGGCCGCACGAAGGCCGAGCTCGCGGGCGTCACCGTCGAGGACGCCCTCGCGCACCCCACCTGGGCCATGGGCCCGGTCATCACGATCAACTCCGCGACCCTCGTCAACAAGGGCCTGGAGGTCATCGAGGCGCACCTCCTCTACGACATTCCCTTCGACCGCATTGAGGTCGTCGTGCATCCCCAGTCGTATGTCCACTCGATGGTTGAGTTCACGGATGGATCGACACTGGCCCAGGCGACCCCGCCCGACATGCGCGGGCCCATCGCCATCGGCCTCGGCTGGCCCGAGCGCGTGCCCGACGCGGCGCCCACCTTCGACTGGAGCAAGGCTTCGACCTGGGAGTTCTTCCCGCTCGACAACGAGGCCTTCCCCTCGGTGAACCTCGCCCGGCACGTGGGCGAGCTCGCGGGCACCGCCCCGGCGGTGTTCAATGCGGCCAACGAGGAGTGCGTGGAGGCGTTCCGCCAGGGCGCA
Source organism: Streptomyces qaidamensis (assembly GCF_001611795.1). NCBI lineage: Bacteria > Bacillati > Actinomycetota > Actinomycetes > Kitasatosporales > Streptomycetaceae > Streptomyces > Streptomyces qaidamensis. Next base: position 6,519,095 of record NZ_CP015098.1, read on the forward strand.
CTGCCCTTCGACGGGATCATGGACACCGTCACCCGGGTCGTCGAGGAGCACGGCACCCCGCGTACGGGAACCTCACTCACCGTGTCGGACGTCCTCGAAGCGGAGACCTGGGCGCGGACCCGGGCCCGGCAACTGGCGGCACAGACGGCGGAGGCCCGTGCATGACGACCCTGATGTTCATCCTCGGCATACTCCTCTTCGCGGTCGGCCTGCTGTTCTCGATCGCGTGGCACGAGCTGGGGCACCTGTCCACCGCCAAGCTCTTCGGCATCCGCGTGCCGCAGTACATGGTCGGCTTCGGCCCCACCCTCTTCTCGCGCAACAAGGGCGAGACGGAGTACGGCATCAAGGCCATCCCGTTCGGCGGCTACATCCGCATGATCGGCATGTTCCCGCCCGGGCCCGACGGCCGGATGGAGGCCCGCTCCACCTCCCCGTGGCGCGGCATGATCGAGGACGCCCGTACCGCCGCCTACGAGGAGCTCAAGCCGGGCGACGAGAACCGCATGTTCTACACGCGCTCCCCCTGGAAGCGCGTGATCGTGATGTTCGCGGGCCCCTTCATGAACCTGGTCCTCGCGGTGGCGCTGTTCCTCACCGTCCTGATGGGCTTCGGCATCACCCAGCAGACCACCACGGTCAGCTCGGTCTCCCAGTGCGTCATCGCGCAGAACGAGAACCGCGACAAGTGCGAGAAGGGCGACCCGGCCGCCCCGGCCGCCGCGGCCGGCCTCAAGGCGGGCGACAAGATCGTCTCCTTCGACGGGGTGAAGACCGACGACTGGAACAAGCTCTCCGACCTGATCCGCGCCACCCCCGGCAAGGAGGTGCCGCTCGTCGTCGAGCGGGACGGCCGGGACGTCACCCTGCACGCGAAGATCGCCACGAACCAGGTCGCCAAGAAGGACTCCTCCGGTCAGATCGTCGAAGGCCAGTACGTCCAGGCGGGCTTCCTCGGCTTCAGCGCCGCCACGGGCGTGGTCAAGCAGGACTTCGGCGACTCCGTGACCTGGATGGGCGACCGCATCGGCGAGGCCGTCGACTCCCTCGCCGCCCTGCCCGGCAAGGTCCCCGCCCTGTGGAACGCGGCCTTCGACGGCGCCCCGCGCGAGGCCGACTCCCCGATGGGCGTGGTCGGCGCGGCCCGCGTCGGCGGCGAGATCTTCACCCTCGACATCCCGCCCACCCAGCAGCTGGCCATGGCCCTCATGCTGGTCGCCGGCTTCAACCTCTCCCTGTTCCTGTTCAACATGCTCCCGCTGCTGCCGCTCGACGGCGGCCACATCGCGGGAGCCCTGTGGGAGTCGCTGCGCCGCAACACGGCCAAGGTGCTGCGCCGGCCCGACCCGGGCCCCTTCGACGTGGCGAAGCTCATGCCGGTCGCCTACGTCGTCGCGGGGATCTTCATCTGCTTCACGATCCTGGTCCTGATCGCGGACGTGGTCAACCCGGTGAGAATCTCCTAGTCATACGGCGTTCGCGGCGGCCCGGCATGCTTTTCGCCGGGCCGCCTCCCATCGGGTGGCACGGTGGGTGGGATGTGCCCGCCCCGAGGCATGTGCCGTAATCTCGAAGCTCGGAGCCCGCTGCTCACGGGACCGGACCTTGATCCACGACTTGGGGTTGCACAGCAGATGACTGCGATTTCTCTCGGCATGCCGTCCGTTCCGACCAAGCTCGCCGAGCGCCGGAAGAGCCGCCAGATCCAGGTCGGATCCGTGGCCGTCGGCGGAGACGCCCCCGTCTCGGTGCAGTCGATGACCACGACGCGCACCTCCGACATCGGCTCCACGCTCCAGCAGATCGCCGAACTCACCGCCTCGGGCTGCCAGATCGTCCGGGTCGCCTGCCCCACCCAGGACGACGCCGACGCCCTCGCGACCATCGCCCGCAAGTCGCAGATCCCGGTCATCGCCGACATCCACTTCCAGCCGAAGTACGTCTTCGCGGCCATCGAGGCCGGCTGCGCTGCGGTCCGCGTCAACCCCGGCAACATCAAGCAGTTCGACGACAAGGTCAAGGAGATCGCCAAGGCGGCCCGGGACCACGGCACCCCGATCCGCATCGGCGTCAACGCGGGCTCCCTCGACCGGCGTCTCCTCCAGAAGTACGGCAAGGCGACCCCCGAGGCCCTGGTCGAGTCGGCCCTGTGGGAGGCGTCCCTCTTCGAGGAGCACGACTTCCGCGACATCAAGATCTCCGTCAAGCACAACGACCCGGTCGTCATGATCGAGGCCTACAAGCAGCTCGCCGCCCAGTGCGACTACCCGCTGCACCTCGGCGTCACGGAGGCGGGACCGGCCTTCCAGGGCACCATCAAGTCGGCCGTCGCCTTCGGCGCGCTCCTCTCCCAGGGCATCGGTGACACGATCCGCGTCTCGCTCTCGGCGCCCCCGGCCGAGGAGGTCAAGGTCGGCATCCAGATCCTGGAGTCCCTGAACCTCAAGGAGCGCGGCCTGGAGATCGTCTCCTGCCCGTCCTGCGGCCGCGCCCAGGTCGACGTCTACAAGCTGGCCGAAGAGGTCACCGCCGGCCTCACCGGCATGGAGGTCCCGCTCCGCGTCGCCGTCATGGGCTGCGTCGTGAACGGCCCCGGCGAGGCCCGCGAGGCCGACCTCGGCGTCGCCTCCGGCAACGGCAAGGGCCAGATCTTCGTCAAGGGCGAGGTCATCAAGACCGTCCCCGAGTCCAAGATCGTGGAGACCCTCATCGAAGAGGCCATGAAGCTGGCCGAGCAGATGGAGAAGGACGGCGTGACCTCGGGTGAGCCGTCGGTGGCGGTCGCGGGCTGATGTTGTTGTCGCCGGTTTCCCCGCGCCCTTTCCTGGGGGCGCGGGGAACTGCGCGACCAGCCACAGACGACCCGCAGCCGCCCGCCGGCCCAGAAGCCCCGAGCTCGGAGGCGTCCCGCTCAAGCAGCGCAGCTATAGTGCGGAGACCAGCAACCCCAGTTCGTGAGGCCCGCACGTGTTGACGCAGACCACCTCACGGGTCCTCGAACCGAGCGACCTGGACGCGGCGCTCGCCGTCCTCGACCGCGAGCCGGTCGCGAACGCCTTCGTGACGTCCCGTGTGCAGATCGCCGGACTCGACCCGTGGCGGCTCGGCGGCGAGATGTGGGGCTGGTACGAGGACGGCATCCTCACCTCCCTCTGCTACGCCGGCGCCAACCTGGTCCCGATCTGCGCCGGCCCGCGCGCCATTCGCGCCTTCGCCGACCGTGCGCGCAGGGCCGGCCGCCGCTGCTCCTCCATCGTCGGCCCCTCCGGCGCCACCTCCGACCTGTGGCGGCTGCTGGAACCGCAGTGGGGCCCGGCCCGCGAAGTCCGCCGGCACCAGCCGCTCATGGTCACCGACCGCCTCCCGGCCGACCTCACCCCGGACCCCTACGTCCGTCGCGTCCGCAAGGACGAGATGGAGAGGATCATGCCGGCGTGCGTCGCGATGTTCACCGAGGAGGTCGGCGTCTCCCCGCTGGCCGGTGACGGCGGCCTGCTCTACCAGGCCCGCGTAGCCGAACTCGTCGGCTCCGGCCGCGCCTTCGCCCGCTTCGACGCCGACGGCAAGGTCGTCTTCAAGGCCGAGATCGGCGCCGCGACGGACCGCGCCTGCCAGATCCAGGGTGTGTGGGTGGCCCCCGAGTACCGGGGCACCGGCCTGGCGGCCCCCGGCATGGCGGCCGTACTGCGCTACGCCCTGGCCGACGTCGCCCCCGTGGTCAGCCTCTACGTCAACGACTTCAACACGGCGGCCAGAAGGGCTTATCAGAGGGTGGGCTTCCGGGAAGTGGGAGCGTTCATGAGCGTCCTGTTCTGAAGGGCCCTCAGGGGCGCGGGGCTGTATCCGCTGTGCGGCTCCGCCGCGTGGGCGCGAGCAACCACATGCGGCCCGCACCCGTACGCCAACCGAATCCGCCCCTGTAGGCTCCCCGCCATGGACCTGGTGATCGGCCCACTCGACCTCTCCGCCCACGTAGACGAGGCGCTGGCCGTCCAAGCCGTGGCCTTCGGCCTAGGCCCGGACGAGGTAGCCGTCCGACGCCAGATCGTCCTGCGCCACATGACGTACCCAGGGGCCCGCGCCCTCGGCGCCACAGCCGACGGCAGCCTCGTCGGCTTCGTCTACGGCATGCCCAACGACCGCACCCACTGGTGGTCCACCGTCGTGGAGCCCTACCTCCGCGCCCAGGACAACGACCACTGGCTCGACGACAGCTTCGTGATCACCGAACTGCACGTCCACCCCGCGTACCAGAACCGCGGCCTCGGACGCTCCCTGATCACCACGATCACCGACGACGCCGCCGAACCCCGCTCGATCCTCTCCGCGATCGACACCGAGAGCCCCGCCCGCGCCCTCTACCGCTCCCTCGGCTACCAGGACCTCGCCCGCCAGGTCCTCTTCCCGAGTGCCCCGAAGCCGTACGCCGTGATGGGAGCCCCGCTCCCGCTCCTCCGTCGTTAACCGATTTCCACCGCCGCGCACCCCCCGGATAACCTCCTGCCATCACCTTCCCCCACTCTCGGCTCCGCTCGAGCGGGGGACCCCCAGCAGCAGGAGCAGAGGAACCATGGCGAACGCACCGGTCCAGCGCATGTCCCAGTTGTTGGCGAAGACGTTGCGCGACGACCCGGCGGACGCCGAGGTCCTCAGCCACAAGCTCCTCGTCCGCGCCGGCTACGTACGCCGCACCGCCGCCGGCATCTGGAGCTGGCTGCCCCTCGGCAAGAAGGTGCTGGCCAACGTCGAGCGGATCGTCCGTGAGGAGATGGACGCCGTCGGCGCCCAGGAAGTCCTGCTCCCCGCCATCCTCCCGCGCGAGCCCTACGAGGCCACCGGCCGCTGGGAGGAGTACGGCCCCGAGCTGTTCCGCCTCCAGGACCGCAAGGGCGGCGACTACCTCCTCGGCCCCACCCACGAGGAGATCTTCACCCTCCTGGTGAAGGACCAGGCGTCCTCCTACAAGGACCTGCCGGTGATCCTCTACCAGATCCAGAACAAGTACCGCGACGAGGCCCGGCCCCGCGCCGGCATCCTGCGCGGCCGCGAGTTCCTCATGAAGGACTCCTACTCCTTCGACACCGAGGACGAGGGCCTCGCCAAGTCCTACGCCCTGCACCGCGAGGCCTACCAGAAGATCTTCGCGCGCCTCGGCCTCGACTACCGCATCTGCGCCGCGACGGCCGGCGCCATGGGCGGCTCCAAGTCCGAGGAGTTCCTCGCCCCCGCCGAGGCCGGCGAGGACACCTTCGCCGACTGCCCGAACTGCGACTTCGCCGCCAACACCGAGGCGATCACGTACGAGTTGACGTCTGTCGACGCCTCGGACGTGCCGGCCGCCGAGGACATCCCGACCCCCGACACCCCCACCATCGAGACCCTCGCCGCCTCCCTCGGCGTCCCGGCCTCGGCCACGCTGAAGAACCTCCTCGTGAAGGTCGACGGCGAGATCGTCGCCGTGGGCGTCCCCGGGGACCGCGAGGTCGACATGGACAAGGTCGAGGCGCACTTCGCCCCGGCCACCGTCGAACTGGTCACCGAGACGGACTTCGCGGCCCGCCCCGACCTGGTCCGCGGCTACGTCGGACCGCGGGGCCTGGAGAAGGTCACGTACATCGCCGACCCGCGCGTGGCACCCGGCACGTCCTGGATCACCGGCGCGAACAAGGCCGGCACGCACACGAAGAACGTCGTAGCGGGCCGCGACTTCGAGGTCGACCAGTACGTCGACGTCGTGGTCGTGCAGGAGGGCGATCCCTGCCCGAAGTGCGGCACGGGCCTCGTCCTCGACCGCGCCATCGAGATCGGCCACATCTTCCAGCTGGGCCGCAAGTACGCCGACGCCCTCAAGCTCGACGTCCTCGGCCAGAACGGCAAGCCGGTCCGCGTCACCATGGGCTCGTACGGCATCGGCGTCTCCCGCGCGGTCGCCGCCCTGGCCGAGCAGAGCGCCGACGACAAGGGGCTCTGCTGGCCCGCCGAGGTCGCTCCGGCCGACGTCCACGTGGTCGCCGCCGGCAAGGCCCTCCAGACCGAACTGGCCCTGGACATCTCCCAGAAGCTGGCCGCCGCCGGTGTCCGCGTCCTGGTCGACGACCGCCCCGGCGTCTCCCCGGGCGTCAAGTTCACGGACTCCGAGCTGATCGGCGTACCGCAGATCCTGGTGGCCGGCCGGCGCGCGGCCGACGGCGTGGTGGAACTGAAGGACCGCCGCACCGGCGAGCGCGAGGAACTGACCGTCGAGGAGGCCGTCGCCCGCCTCACGGCGTAGCACCGGCAGCACCGGGCGGACTGGCCGAATCAGTCCGCCCGGTGCCCGACGACACGGTCCGAGCCGGCGGCCCGGGGCGCAGCACGCGGGCCCTGCGGCCCCACGCCCTACAGCCAGCTCGCGAACTCCAGCAGCAGCTCCGCATCGCGCGGCCGTCCGACCCGCCCGGCGCGCACGCCCGACTCCACCGCCCGGAACAGCGTCCAGCCCCGCAGCCGTTCCTGGTCCACGTCCAGGGACTCGGCGAGCCGCTTCACCCGGCGCCGGGTCGTGGCCGCGCCGGACGGCTGGGCGATCAGGTCCTCCACCCGGTCCCGGACCAGCCGGGCCAGATCGAAGGCGCACTCGCCGACCACCGGGTCGGGTCCCACGGCCAGCCACGGCATCCGCTCCCCGGCGAGCACCTTGCTCTGCCGGAACGTGCCGTGCAGCAGCCGGTGTTCGGGCGGCGCGGCCAGCAGCTCCTCGCGCGCCGCGAGCGCCACGCCGACCAGGGGCGCCACCTCGGGAGCGGCCTGCGCGCGCGCCCGCATCGCCGCCGCCTGCCGCCCGGTCCGCTCGGCCACGGTCTCGAAGGGGAAGCCGGCGGGCGGTTCCACCCACAGCCGCCGCAACGTCCCCGCCGCCTCCAGCAGCGCCTTCGCCTCCGGCAGCGACCGCACCGACACGTCCGGATGCAGCCGCTCCAGCAGCAGGACCCCCTCCGCGGAGAAGGGCTCCAGCAGCTGCACCGCACCCCGCCCGGCCCAGTGCGCCAGCGCGGCCCTTTCCGCCTCCGGGCGGGCCCGGCCCGGCGCCAGCTTGAGCACGGCCGGCGTCCCGTCCGCCGCCCGCACCAGCACGACCAGGCTGCTGCGCCCGCCGGGTACCTGCACCCGCTCCACGGTCAACTCGCGTAGCGTGACGGCCCGCTGCGCCGCCCCGGGCAGCTCCTCCAGCCAGTCGTCACCGTCCGGCGCCGTCTCACCGAGCGCCCTGACCAGGCGCTTCGGCGGTTCGAAGACCATGAGCGAGTCGTTCCCTTCGTGCCGTCCTCGGTGCGTGCCCCGTGCGGGTCACGCCGTCGGCGCCGCCGAGGGCGGGGCCGTGCCGGCCCGCTCCGCGAGCCCAGGGAAGGCTACGCTCTCGCCGCGCCAGCGCACCGCCCGTACCGCCGCCTCCCGCAGTGCCTCGGCGGCCAGGGCCCGCCGCCCGCCGCCCGCCGCGCGCACCAGGTCGGCGTACACCCCGGCCACCCGGTCCTCCAGCTCGGCGGCGAGCCGCACGGCCGCCGCCGAGTCCGGCACCTGGAACGGCAGCGCGTAACCGGCGGACGCGGCCACCGGCCGGCCCCCCAGGTCCTTCACCTCACGCACCAGCGCATCCCGGCGTGCCCGGTGCGCGTCGTACGCCGTGACCGCCTCGGTGCGGCGGCCCTCGGCGATCCTCCCGCCGACGACGCCGTAGCCGTACACCGCCGCGTGCTCGGCCGCCAGCGCGGCCTGCAGGGCCCGCAGCTCCCGGTCCTTCTCCTCGCTCACGCGTCCCCCTCCGTCAGCAGATACACGTGCACCGCTCCGGCCGCCGCCACCGACGCCAGCAGCCGCGCCAGCTCGCCCGGCACCCCGCCCAGCGCCTTGGCCCGCCGGTCGGCGAGCTCCTTCTCCGCCGTGGCGAGGTGGGCGAGGGCGTCCTTGTCGTTGTCCGGCACGGCCGCGGAGGGCGAGGGCGAGGCCGAAGAGGACACCGGTGCCGAAGAGGACACCGGTGCCGAAGGGGACGCCGAAGGCGACGCTTTCCGGCCACCGCCGAGGGCCCGCGCGTGCCGTACGACCTCCTCGCGCAGCGGCCGCAGCCGGCCCGCCAGTCCCGGCCGGGCGGCGATCACCGCGTCGTAGCGCTCTGCCAGAGCCTCGCTGTCGCGGGCCGCACGCGCGCGTGCCCGGTCGGCGGCCCGCAGGCCGTCCCCGGCCGGGCCACCGGAATCCCCGCCGGTGCAGCCCGCCAGGGCGAGAGCTGCCGGGGCGACGGCGAGCAGACTCCTTCTGCGCGGCCCCGAGCGGGCACGCGGCGATGGGGGGAACGGCACGTCAGACGTCCTCGGGGCTCGTTTCGAGAAACATTCGAGAAAGAAGGGACTGCGAGGGCTGCACGCCCGTGATCACGGTACCCGGGCCCCCGCCCCGCATCACTCAGCGGCACCGTTCGTGACCGGGTGGACGGCAACACTCCCTGCGACCGGATACCCTTTGACCAGACACGCGACCCATCCCACAACAGCACACGCGGCCGAGGAGTCACCCGGATGAGCACCACCCAGAGCGAGAGGCTGCGAGGACTGCTGGAGCCGCTCGTCACCTCTCAGGGCCTGGACCTCGAAGAGATCGAAGTGGACTCCGTCGGACGCAAGCGTGTGCTCCGCGTCGTCGTCGACTCGGACACGGGCGCCGACCTGGACCAGATCGCCGATGTGAGCCGCGTGCTCTCGGCGAAGCTCGACGAGACGGACGCGATGGGCGAGGGCGAGTACACCCTCGAGGTCGGCACCCCGGGCGCGGAGCGCCTCCTCACGGAACACCGGCACTACGTCCGCGCCACGGAGCGGCTGGTGAAGTTCCAGCTGGCCGAGGGCGGCGAGCTGGTCGCCAGGATCCTGAAGGTCGACGACGAGGGTGTCGACACCGAGGTGCCCGGAGTGAACGGCCGCAGGGCCACCGCGCGCAGAATCGCCTTCGACGACATCGTCCGGGCGCGTGTCCAGGTCGAGTTCAGCCGCAAGGACAACAAGAAGGAAGAGGAGGCGTAGCCGTGGACATCGACATGAGCGCCCTGCGGGGCTTGGTACGGGAGAAGGAGATCTCCTTCCCCCTGCTGGTCGAGGCGATCGAATCGGCCCTCCTCATCGCCTACCACCGCACCGAGGGAAGCCGCCGCCACGCGCGCGTGGAGCTCAACCGGGAGACCGGCCATGTGACCGTGTGGGCGAAGGAGGACCCCGACGACCTCGAGGAGGGCCAGGAGCCCCGCGAGTTCGACGACACCCCGTCCGGTTTCGGCCGTATCGCCGCCACCACGGCCAAGCAGGTCATCCTGCAGCGCCTGCGCGACGCCGAGGACGACGCCACGCTCGGCGAGTACGCCGGCCGCGAGGGCGACATCGTCACCGGCGTGGTCCAGCAGGGCCGCGACCCGAAGAACGTGCTGGTCGACATCGGCAAGCTTGAGGCCATCCTGCCCGTGCAGGAGCAGGTGCCGGGGGAGACCTACCAGCACGGCATGCGGCTGCGCAGCTACGTCGTCCGGGTCGCCAAGGGCGTCCGCGGCCCGTCCGTGACGCTGTCGCGCACGCACCCCAACCTGGTGAAGAAGCTCTTCGCCCTGGAGGTGCCGGAGATCGCCGACGGTTCGGTCGAGATCGCCGCGATCGCCCGTGAGGCCGGTCACCGCACGAAGATCGCCGTACGGTCCACCCGCTCCGGCCTGAACGCCAAGGGCGCCTGCATCGGCCCCATGGGCGGCCGCGTGCGCAACGTCATGGGCGAGCTGAACGGTGAGAAGATCGACATCGTCGACTGGTCGGAGGACCCGGGCGACATGGTGGCGAACGCGCTGTCCCCGGCCCGGGTCTCCAAGGTGGAGATCGTGGACATGGCGACCCGGTCGGCCCGGGTAACCGTGCCCGACTACCAGCTGTCCCTGGCCATCGGCAAGGAAGGGCAGAACGCCCGCCTCGCGGCCCGCCTGACCGGCTGGCGCATCGACATCCGCCCGGACACCGAACCGGCCGGGAACAGCTCCGAGGAATAGATCCAAGCCGCGCGTCGTTCAGATCACGACAGCTTCACGCGCGGCAACTGTTCGATCCCTGCCCCAAAGGGGTGAGGGGCGTACGGGGAGGTAGACTTAACAGTGTCTGGCCGGACGCGCGCCCGCGCATGCCCTGAACGCACCTGTGTGGGGTGTCGGGAGCGAGCGGCCAAGGCCGAACTGCTGCGGACCGTGGCGATCAAGGACGAGTGCGTCCCTGATCCACGCGGTACGCTGCCCGGCCGGGGTGCGTACGTTCACCCCGCACCGGTCTGTCTCGACCAGGCGGTACGCCGCCGGGCGTTCCCGCGGGCACTGCGCGTCCCGGGGCCGCTCGACACAAAGGCGTTGCGCCGATACGTCGAGCAGACAACAGTTGCCGAGCAGGCAACAACGTAAGACGTGCCGTACGGAACCCCGTGCGGCTAGGTACCTCGCGAGTCGAAAGCAGGTCGAGATTGCGATGAGCACTCGATGAGTACGCGATGAGTACGCCCATGAACTAGCGACGGTCCGGACGCAACCCGGACCTCAAAGGAGCGAAGTGGCTAAGGTCCGGGTCTACGAACTCGCCAAGGAGTTCGGCGTCGAGAGCAAGGTCGTCATGGCCAAGCTCCAGGAACTCGGTGAATTCGTCCGTTCGGCGTCTTCGACGATCGAAGCGCCTGTTGTACGCAAACTGACGGACGCCCTCCAGCAGGGCAGCGGAGGCGGCAAGTCCGCCCCTGCCCGCAAGGCTGCCCCGGCGAAGCCGGGCGCCCCCTCACCCGCGCAGGCTGCCCGTCCGGCCGCCCCGCGCCCGCCGGCCCCCAAGCCGGCCGCCGCAGAGAAGCCCGCGGCTCCCGCCGCGCCGGCCGCTCCCGGCCCCCGTCCCACCCCGGGCCCGAAGCCCGCGCCGCGGCCCGCCCCGGCGTCCCCGGCTCCGACCACGCCCGAGTTCACGGCACCCCCGGCGGCTCCCGCCGCACCGGCCGCCTCCCAGGGCCAAGGCCAGAGCCAGGGCCAGGGCCAGGGCTCCGGCCCGCGTCCGGGCGCCCCGCGTCCGGCCGGCCAGGCGCCGCGTCCGGGTGCTCCGCGCCAGGGCGGTCCCGGCCAGGGCCGCGGTGACCGTGGCGACCGTCCCGGCGCCCAGCGTCCGGGCGGCGGCGCTCCGCGTCCCGGTGCCCGTCCGGCGGGTCCCCGCCCGGGCAACAACCCGTTCACCTCTGGTGGCTCCACCGGCATGGCGCGCCCGCAGGCGCCCCGTCCGGGCGGTGCCCCGCGTCCGGGCGGCCCCGGTGCGCCCGGTGGCGCCCCGCGTCCGCAGGGCCAGGGCCAGGGCGGCCCCCGTCCGCAGGGTGCCGGCGGCGGTCCTCGTCCTCAGGCTCCGGGCGGCGCGCGTCCGACCCCGGGCGGCATGCCCCGTCCGCAGGGCGGCGGTCCGCGTCCCGGCGGCGGTCCCGGTGGCCCGCGTCCGAACCCCGGCATGATGCCGCAGCGTCCGGCTGCCGGTCCGCGTCCCGGCGGCGGTGGCCCCGGCGGCCGCGGTCCCGGTGGCGGCGGTGGTCGTCCCGGTGGCGGCGCCGGCCGTCCGGGTGGCGGCGGCTTCGCCGGCCGTCCCGGTGGCGGCGGTGGCGGTTTCGCCGGCCGTCCCGGTGGTCCCGGTGGCGGTGGCGGCGGTTTCGCCGGCCGTCCGGGTGGTCCCGGTGGCGGTGGCCGTCCCGGCTTCGGTGGCCGTCCCGGCGGTCCCGGTGGCCGTGGTGGCACGCAGGGTGCCTTCGGTCGTCCCGGTGGTCCCGCGCGTCGTGGCCGCAAGTCGAAGCGGCAGAGGCGCCAGGAGTACGAGGCCATGCAGGCCCCGTCGGTCGGCGGTGTGATGCTGCCTCGCGGCAACGGCGAGACCGTTCGCCTGTCGCGCGGTGCTTCCCTCACCGACTTCGCGGAGAAGATCAACGCCAACCCGGCGTCGCTCGTCGCGGTCATGATGAACCTCGGCGAGATGGTCACTGCCACGCAGTCCGTCTCCGACGAGACGCTGCAGCTCCTCGCCGACGAGATGAACTACACGGTTCAGATCGTCAGCCCCGAGGAGGAGGACCGCGAGCTCCTGGAGTCCTTCGACATCGAGTTCGGCGAGGACGAGGGCGACGAGGAGGACCTGATGGTCCGCCCGCCCGTCGTCACCGTCATGGGTCACGTCGACCACGGTAAGACCCGGCTCCTCGACGCCATCCGCAAGACGAACGTCATCGCGGGCGAGGCCGGCGGCATCACCCAGCACATCGGTGCCTACCAGGTCGCGACCGAGGTCAACGAAGAAGAGCGCAAGATCACCTTCATCGACACCCCGGGTCACGAGGCGTTCACCGCCATGCGTGCCCGTGGTGCCCGGTCGACGGACATCGCGATCCTGGTCGTCGCGGCCAACGACGGCGTCATGCCGCAGACGGTCGAGGCGCTCAACCACGCCAAGGCGGCCGAGGTCCCGATCGTCGTCGCGGTCAACAAGATCGACGTCGAGGGCGCCGACCCGACCAAGGTGCGCGGTCAGCTGACCGAGTACGGCCTGGTGGCCGAGGAGTACGGCGGCGACACCATGTTCGTCGACATCTCCGCCAAGCAGGGTCTGCACATCGACTCCCTGCTGGAGGCCGTGATCCTCACGGCCGACGCCTCGCTCGACCTGCGGGCCAACCCGAACCAGGACGCGCAGGGCATCTCGATCGAGTCCCGTCTCGACCGCGGCCGTGGTGCCGTGTCGACGGTCCTCGTCCAGCGCGGCACGCTGCGGGTCGGCGACACCATGGTGGTCGGCGACGCGTACGGCCGAGTCCGGGCGATGCACGACGACAACGGCAACAGCGTTGCCGAGGCCGGTCCCTCGACGCCGGTTCAGGTCCTGGGCCTGACCAACGTCCCGGGCGCGGGCGACAACTTCCTGGTGGTCGACGAGGACCGTACGGCCCGTCAGATCGCCGAGAAGCGCGCCGCCCGTGAGCGGAACGCCGCGTTCGCCAAGCGCACGCGCCGCGTGTCGCTGGAGGACCTGGACAAGGTGCTCAAGGCCGGCGAGGTCCAGCAGCTGAACCTGATCATCAAGGGTGACGCTTCCGGATCGGTCGAGGCGCTCGAGTCCTCGCTGCTCCAGCTGGACGTCGGCGAAGAGGTCGACATCCGCGTCCTGCACCGTGGTGTCGGTGCGGTCACGGAGTCCGACATCGACCTGGCCATGGGCTCCGACGCCATCGTCATCGGCTTCAACGTGCGCGCCGCCGGGCGTGCGCAGCAGATGGCCGAGCGCGAGGGTGTCGACGTCCGGTACTACTCGGTCATCTACCAGGCGATCGAGGAGATCGAGGCGGCCCTCAAGGGCATGCTCAAGCCGGAGTACGAGGAGGTCGAGCTCGGCACGGCGGAGATCCGCGAGGTCTTCAAGTCGTCCAAGCTGGGCAACATCGCGGGTGTTCTCATCCGCTCCGGCGAGGTCAAGCGCAACACCAAGGCGCGCCTCATCCGCGACGGCAAGGTGGTCGCGGAGAGCCTCAACATCGAGGGTCTGCGTCGCTTCAAGGACGACGTCACCGAGATTCGCGAAGGGTTCGAGGGCGGTATCAACCTCGGCAACTTCAACGACATCAAGGTCGACGACGTCATCGCGACGTACGAGATGCGCGAGAAGCCGCGCGTCTGACCTGAGTCACGATCGGGGCCGATCGGCGGGACTTATTCCGTCGATCGGCCCCGGCCGTTGCGTGTACGGTTCCCGTATCGGCGTCGAAGCGTGGCGCCCGTACCCCGAACCGGCGGGACATCCGGATACACACATGTATGTGGGGACTCTGTCCTTCGATCTGCTCCTCGGCGACGTCCACTCGCTCAAGGAGAAACGCTCTCTGGTCCGTCCGATCGTGGCCGAACTCCAGCGCAAGTACGGGGTGAGCGCGGCCGAGACGGGTCACCAGGACCTCCACCGCAGGGCCGAGATCGGGCTCGCGGTGGTCTCAGGGGAGACGGGACACCTGACCGACGTCCTGGACCGCTGTGAGCGGCTCGTCGCCGGGCGGCCCGAAGTCGAACTGCTCTCGGTTCGACGCAGGCTCCACAGCGACGAAGACTGAAGCAACAAGTAAGCACTTAAGGAGACGGACCAGTGGCCGACAACGCGCGTGCCAAGAGGCTGGCGGACCTCATCCGAGAGGTGGTGGCGCAGAAGCTGCAGCGCGGGATCAAGGACCCGCGGCTCGGCTCGCACGTCACCATCACGGACACCCGGGTCACGGGCGACCTCAGGGAGGCGACCGTCTTCTACACGGTGTACGGGGACGACGAGGAGCGCGCGGCGGCCGCCGCCGGCCTGGAGAGCGCCAAGGGCATCCTGCGCTCCGAGGTGGGCCGGGCCGCCGGGGTGAAGTTCACGCCGACCCTGGCCTTCGTCATGGACGCCCTCCCGGACAACGCCCGCGCCATCGAGGACCTCCTCGACAAGGCGCGCATGTCCGACGAGAAGGTGCGCGAGGCGTCCGCGGGCGCGAAGTACGCCGGCGACGCCGACCCGTACCGCAAGCCCGACGAGGACGACGAGACGGACACCGGCGCAGAATGACCCAGAAGCACACCACGCCCGACGGCCTTGTCATCGTCGACAAGCCGTCGGGCTTCACTTCGCACGACGTCGTCGCCAAGATGCGCGGCATCGCCAGAACGCGACGCGTCGGGCACGCCGGCACCCTCGACCCGATGGCGACGGGCGTCCTCGTCCTCGGCGTCGAGAAGGCCACCAAGCTTCTCGGCCACCTCGCGCTGACCGAGAAGGAGTACCTGGGCACCATCCGGCTCGGGCAGAACACCCTCACGGACGACGCCGAGGGGGAGATCACCTCCTCCACGGACGCCTCCGAGGTCACCCGCGACGCCATCGACGCCGGCATCGCCGCCCTGACCGGCGACATCATGCAGGTGCCGTCCAAGGTCAGCGCCATCAAGATCAACGGCGTGCGGTCGTACAAGCGGGCCCGGGAGGGCGAGGAGTTCGAGATCCCGGCCCGGCCCGTGACGGTCGCCTCCTTCGGTGTGTACGACGTCCGGGACGCCGTCGCCGACGACGGCACTGCCGTCCTCGACCTGGTCGTCTCGGTCGTCTGCTCCTCCGGCACCTACATCCGCGCCCTCGCCCGTGACCTGGGCGCCGGCCTGGGCGTAGGCGGTCACCTCACCGCCCTGCGCCGCACCCGCGTCGGCCCCTACAAGCTGGACGCGGCCCGCACCCTCGACCAGCTCCAGCAGGAGCTGACGGTGATGCCGATCGCCGAGGCCGCCACGGCCGCGTTCCCCCGCTGGGACGTCGACACCCGCCGGGCCAAGCTGCTCACCAACGGAGTGCGGCTGGACATGCCCGAGACGTACGCGGGCTCCGGCCCCGTCGCCGTCTTCGACCCGGAGGGCCGCTTCCTCGCGCTCGTGGAGGACCACCGGGGCAAGGCCAAGAGCCTGGCCGTCTTCGCCTGACGGGAGGAACCGGGGCCGGTCCGCCCGTGGAGCGGCAGCCACGGGGTACCTCCACTGCCGCCGCTCCACGGTCCCCCTCGGTTCCCCCACCCCTAGGGTGTATCCAGGCTCCCCCGTTCCTTCACCCGTCCGTGCGGGCGCTCGGAGTGAACCGGGGGAGCGGAAGGGGGCGCTTTCGCAGAGCGATCTGTCCCGCTGATCATCCCGCCCCTACTGTCGAACACAAGGGCACGGGTGTACGGCGGGGAGGCTCGACGATGGCGTCGCGGAACCGGTCCCGGGAGACGGACGACAGCCCACAAGGCTCCCCGGACCTCCCCGGACCAGCACGGCACGAGGACGGGGCGGTCCCCGGTAACGCCCTCGTCCGCATCCACGACCTGGTCGGCCGCCCCCGCGGCACCGGCTTCCTGGCCGACCACCACGGCACGCTGATCACCAGCCACGAGGCCGTCGACGGCCTGCCCCGG
Organism: Streptomyces qaidamensis; assembly: GCF_001611795.1. Taxonomy (NCBI): domain Bacteria; kingdom Bacillati; phylum Actinomycetota; class Actinomycetes; order Kitasatosporales; family Streptomycetaceae; genus Streptomyces; species Streptomyces qaidamensis. Next base: position 6,535,106 of record NZ_CP015098.1, read on the forward strand.
CTCGTCCTGTACGGCGCCGGGGACCGCCGCCGGGTCGTGTCCGCCGACGCGGTCACCCCGCTGCCCGCGCTGGACCTGGCCCTCGTACGGACCGAGGGGCTCGGCGTGCCGCCGCTGCCCGTCACCGTGCGGGAAGGGGCCAGGACCGGCACCTACGTGCGGATCGCCGCCGGCGGCTGGCGCGAGGCACGGCTGCTGGGCTCGACCTCCGTGACCTACGCGGCCACGGACCGCTTCCACCGCCTCGACGACGCGCTGGAACTGGCGGTCGGCACGGCAGGGCGGGACGCGCTGCGGCTGGGCGGCGGAGCGGCCGGCGGCCCCGTGCTCGACGCCGGGACCGGTGCCGTGATCGGGGTGCTGGGCACCGCCCTCAGCTCCGATCACCGCGACGTCGGATTCGCCGTACCGCTGCGTTCCCGGCTCCCCGGTGCCGCACAGCCACTGGCCGACGTGCTCGACGAGAACGCGGCGACGGTTCCCGCGTACGGCGCGGACCTCAATCTGGCCGGGGTACTGGACCTGACCGCCGCCTCGGTGGCGCTGGAGGGACCGCCCGGCGGCACCGGCGTCCCGCACCCGGTCGAACGGGCGGCCGTGACGGCCGGGATCAGCGCGTTCACCGGCGGCCCGGCCGCCGTGCTCGGCCTCGTCGGCCCCCCGGGCAGCGGTCGTACGACGGAACTCGCGGCGCTCGCGGCGCGGCGCCGGCGGGACGGGCAGCCCACGCTCTGGCTGCGCGGCAGTGAACTGCGGGACGGCGACGCGTCGGTGGCGGACGCGGCACACCGGGCGCTGAACCGGGCCGCCCCCGCCGTGGCCGCCTCCGCCCCGTCCGGCCCGGGCGACATCACGCCCGAGCGCCTGGCCCACCTCGCCCGGTCCGAGGGCCGCCCGCTGCTGCTCCTGCTCGACGGCCCCGAGGAGATGCCCCCGGCGCTGACCCGCCGTCTGACCGACTGGACGGACGGGACCACGCGGTGGCTGCGGGAGACGGGAGCCCGGCTGGTGGTGGCGTGCCGGGCGGAGTACTGGGAGACCGCGCCCTTCCCCGCGGAGCCGTGCGTGGGTCTCGGCGACCTCACCGAGGGCGAGGCGCGGGAGGCGTACCGGCGTCACGGCCTCGCCGATCACGCCCTCGCCCCGGCCGACGCCCGGCATCCCCTCACCCTCGGTCTGCTCGCCGAGGTCCGGGCGGCCCTCACCGAGCCCCCCGAGGCGGCCGCGGCCGACCGGGACGACGTCTTCGCGGCCTACCTCGACCTGATGTCCCTGCGGATCGCCCAGCGCCTGGCCGCCGGCGACGGCCTGCACGGCACCGCCGTACGCCGCCTGGCCGCGAAGGTCGCCGGGCAGGTGCACGAGGCCGCCCGGCGCAGCCTCGGACCGGGGCCGGGGGACCTGGACCCGGAGGCCTTCGCGGCCGTGTTCCCGTGGGGGACCGCCCCGGAGCGGCTCGGCGGCGGCAGCGGCTGGGCGTCGGCCGTGCTCGCCGAGGGCCTGCTCGTGCCCGCCGGACCCGGCTACCGCTTCGCGCACGAGGGGCTCGCCGACTGGCTCCAGGGCATGCACCTCGACCTCGACGAAGCCCTGCACGCCCTCGTCCACCGCGCCGAGGACGCCCCGTCCGACCCCGTGCCGCACCACCGCATCGGGCCGGTCGTCCAGGCCCTGCTGTGCCTCGGCCGCCAGCACGGCCCCGGTCGGCTGACCTCCCGTCTGGCCGACCTGGTGCACGCCCTGGACGCCGATCCGCGCTCCTGGTGGGCCGCCCGGCTGCTCGCCGGGACGCTGTCGGCCCTGCCCGACGCGGCACCGTACACAGAGGTGCTGCGGCTGCTCGCCGACCGGATCGTGGCCTGGCGGCGGCAGGAGCGGCCCGTGCCGGACGAGCTCGGGCCCCCCTTCTGGACCGGCGTCAGGCTCCCGGAAGAGGCGCGCTGCGCCCTGCTGCGGCGGCTGGTCCACGCCGACGGGCCGCCGTGCGAGTCCGGACCCCGCTTCCTGGACGCCGTCGCCGCACTCCTCGCCGCCGACCCCGCCGCCGTGCAACCGCAGCTCGCCCGCTGGTTCGACGACGAGCAGCCGCTGCCCGCCACCCCGCACGCGACCGTGGCCACGGCTGCCCAGGCGCTCCTGCACACCCACCGGCACGGCGCGCTGGACGGTCTGACGGACGTGCTCGTCGACCGTGCGCACCGGCGGGCCGACGAACTGCTCGCCGTGCTGGCGGAGGAGGAGCCGTCGGTCGTGTGCCGGGCCGTCGACCGGTGGGCGCGCGACGAGCGGCCCGGGCGCCGGAGCGCCGCGGTGGTGCACGGACTGCGCGTCGCACCCCACGTGAACACCGGAGGCGACCGCGCCCTCCTGCGCTATGCGGCCCTCACCCTGCTCGCCCGCCCCGCCGACCGTGCCCTGCACGGCGGCGCGCTCGCCCTCCTCGTCCAGGACCCGCACACCCGGGCCCGCTACCTCCCGCGGGCGCTGGAGTACTTCGCGGCGGGCGACCCGCGGTTCTCACCGGACGCGCTCGCCGGAGCCCTCCTGACCGATCCCGAGCCGGTCCTCGGGGCCTTCGCGGCCCGGCTGGAGCGGCCGGACGCGGAGGAGGCCCTGCGGGCACTCGCCGACGCCGCCCCGCCCGGCCTGGCCCGGCGGGTCGCCGCACTGGTGTGCCGGGCGGCCTCGCTGCGGCCGGAACTCGCCGGGTACACCGCCGCGTACGCCGACCAGCGGCTCGACCGTGGCCCCGCCGCCCGGCCCGTGCTCCTGCCGCTGATCACGGGCCTGCTGGAGGACGGCCCGGTGCGGCTGCGCTGCGCCCTGGCCGCCGTCCTCACCCCGCCCGGCATCCCCGCCTCGCGTCCGCTGCGCCGTGAACTGCGCGACGCGCTCCTCGCCCGCGAGCACGACACCGACGTCCTGGACGCCCTCCTGCACGCCGCCGCCCGCAACAGCGGGGACGACCTGCGCGACCTCGTCCACCGCATCGGACTGCTCCTCGTGCGCACCCCGGAGGGCGCCACCCGCTTCGACCGCGCCCTGGTCGACCTGGGCCGGCACGTGCCCGGCTTCGCCGCCCGCGCGGCCGCCTGGCTGGCCGAGGCGCCCGAGGAGTGGGCGGCGCTGGTCGGGCCGAGTTCCCACCGGATGATCGAGAACCTGGCGGGCGCCGGCGTCCCCGCGTGACCGCCTCCAGGCGCCGGGCGGCAGTACGGTGTCGTGCGCCCTGTCACAGCCCCCATGCCGATGCGGGCAGGAGACACCCGGCATGGCACCCTTAGTCCTGCGCACGAGGCAACCACGGACAACGACCGGACACGGGTTCGACGAGCTTTCGACAAGGAGCAGGCACAGTGCAGCGCTGGCGTGGCTTGGAGGACATCCCCCAGGACTGGGGGCGCAGCGTCGTCACCATCGGCTCCTACGACGGAGTGCACCGCGGGCACCAGCTGATCATCCGGCATGCCGTGGACCGCGCCCGGGAGCTGGGCGTGCCCGCCGTCGTCGTCGCCTTCGACCCGCACCCCAGCGAGGTCGTGCGCCCCGGCAGCCACCCGCCGCTGCTCGCGCCGCACCACCGCCGCGCCGAACTCATGGCTGACCTGGGCGTGGACGCGGTGCTCATCCTCCCCTTCACGACCGAGTTCTCGAAGCTGTCCCCGGCTGACTTCGTCGTCAAGGTCCTGGTCGACAAGCTGCACGCCAAGGCGGTCGTCGAGGGCCCCAACTTCCGCTTCGGCCACAAGGCCGCCGGGAACGTGGAGTTCCTCGCCACGCAGGGCAAGACCTACGACTTCGAGGTCGAGGTCGTCGACCTGTACGTGACCGGTGCGGCGGGCGGCGGTGAGCCGTTCTCCTCCACGCTGACGCGGCGGCTGGTCGCCGAGGGTGACGTCGAGGGCGCGGCGGAGATCCTCGGCCGGCCGCACCGGGTGGAGGGCGTCGTCGTCCGGGGCGCCCAGCGCGGGCGCGAACTGGGCTTCCCGACGGCCAACGTCGAGACGCTGCCGCACACGGCCATCCCGGCCGACGGTGTGTACGCCGGCTGGCTGCACGCCCAGGGCGAGGCGATGCCGGCCGCGATCTCCGTGGGGACCAATCCGCAGTTCGAGGGGACCGAGCGCACGGTGGAGGCGTACGCCATCGACCGGGTGGGGCTCGACCTGTACGGCCTCCATGTCGCCGTCGACTTCCTGTCGTTCGTGCGAGGGCAGGCCAGGTTCGACACGCTGGACGCGCTGCTGGAGCAGATGGCCGAGGACGTCAAGCGCTGCCGGGAGCTGGTGGCGGCGGCCGAGCGATCCGCCTGACCTCCCCGGCACCTCCGCGTACTCGCTACACCTCCTTGGCACCTCCGCCGACTCGCTACGCGCTCGCGGCCTCGTCCGGGTGGAGGGCGTCGAGGATGAGGGTGAGGCCGAAGGCGAACTCGTCGGCGTAGTCGTAGCCGGGCTTGAGGACGTGCTCGGTGGCCAGTTCGGTGAGGTGGGGGTAGGTGTCGGCGGGCATGTCGCGCACGATGGCGCCCGCCACCTCGTCCAGCTCGGCGGCGCCTGTGAAGGGCAGGCTCAGCTCTTGGAGCACGAACCCGTACAGATAGCTGTCGATCAGCGAGACGGCGTGCGCGGCCATGGGGACGGAGAATCCTCCGGCGCGCAGCGTTCCGATGACGGCGTCGTGATGGCGCAGGGTCGCCGGGCCGGGCTGGGAGCGGGAGTCCATGAGGCCGACGGCCCAGGGGTGGCGCCGCAGTACGGCACGGGCGGAGTCCGCGCGGTGGCGCAGGGCACTCTTCCAGTCCGTGTCGCGCGGCGGTAGGTCGATCTCGCCGAACACCGCGTCCACCATGCCGTCGAGGATGTCTTCCCGGCCCGCGACGTGGTGGTAGAGCGACATCGCCTCGACGCCGAGTGGTCCGGCGATGGCCCGCATGGTGAGCGCGTTCGCCCCCTTCTCGTCCGCCACCGCCACCGCCGTGCGGATCACGCGCTCGCGGCTGAGCGGAGTGCGCTCCGACGCCCCCCGCCGGCCCTTGTTCCCCGCGCCCATCCGGCCCTCCTGCTCGCTTTTCGCCGTGCACTCCCCTTGACCGCCTTACAGCATAAGGCTAGCTTGCCTTACAACATAAGGTAGGCATCCCGGCGAAGGGGACTGCGCCATGGACACGGAACGTGTGAAGAAGGTCTGCGTCATCGGGGCTTCGGGGAAGCTCGGGCAGTACATGGTCGGGCACGCGCTGGAGCGCGGCTACGAAGTGGTCGGGGTGTGCCGGGAACGCAGCGTGCCGAAGCTGGCCGCGTTCGAGGGCCGGATCACCGTCGTCCCCGGAGACACGAACGACCCGGAGGTGATCCGGCGGGCGGTCGCCGGGTGCGACGGGGTGCTGACGGTACTGGTGCCGTGGGGTGTACGGCAGTACGCGTCGGGCACGGCGCAGGCGGTGCTCGACCACGCACGGCCGGGCGCGCGCCTGGTCTTCTCCTGCGGCTGGCACATCAGCCGCGACGGCAAGGACACGTACTCACGGCTGTTCGTACTGGGCGTACGGATCGCCACCGTGCTGGCCAAGCTCGTCCGCGCCGTCGAACTCGACGACCAGGTCGAGGCGTGCCGGCGGGTGTTCGCCAGCGACACCCGGTGGACCGTGGTGCGCGGCAGCTCCCTGGAGGAGGGCGAGAGCCAGGGCCTGCCCGTGTGGAGCCGGCACGTGGGCGACCCGGTACTGGCCGGCAACCTGACGCGGCGGGTGGACTTCGCCCTGTTCATGGTGCACGCGCTCACCGACGACACGCTCGTCCAGGAGGCCCCGGCGATCGTCGGCTGCCGGACCCCCGGCGCCCTCGCCCACGCCGGGGGGTCTCACACCTAGCCGGGCTGTCCGCATGGCTCAGGGGCCCTTGGCCTTCAGCGCGTCGCCCAGTGGCATGCCACCTGGGCCGTGCCGTCGCCGTCGAGGATCTCCGGATCCTGGGTGCGGCACGCGTCCGCGACACCCGCCCGTTCCGCCTCGCCGCTCGCGAGGATCTGGCAGCGGGCGTGGAAGCGGCAGCCCGACGGGACGCGGGACGGATCCGGGGGCTCGCCCGTGAGGACCACCGGGGCGCCCGGGGCCTCGGGGAGGACGGACAGCAGGGCCTGGGTGTACGGGTGCCGGGGGGCCGTCAGCACCTGCTCCACCGCGCCCGTCTCCACGATCCGGCCCAGGTACATCACGGTGACCCGGTCGGCGATGTTCCACGCCAGACCGAGGTCGTGCGTGACCACCAGGGCGGACAGGCCCAGTTCGGTGCGCAGCCGGAGCAGCAGGGCGAGGATCTCGCCGCGCACCGAGGCGTCGAGGGACGCCACCGGTTCGTCGGCGACGAGGAGTTCGGGTTCCAGGACGAGCGCCCCGGCGATGACGACCCGCTGGCGCTGCCCGCCGGACAGTTCGTGCGGGTAGCGCAGGAAGAAGCGCTCCGGGGGGCGCAGGCCCGCCCGGGACAGGGCCTCGGCGACCGCCGTGCGTTCGTCGCCGCCGTAGCCGTGGATGCGCGGTCCCTCGGCGACCGCGTCGTAGACCGTGTGCCGGGGGTTGAGCGAGCCGCTCGGGTCCTGGAGGACCAGCTGGACGCGTTTGCGGTAGGCCTTGAGGGACCGGCCGGAGTAGTCCAGGGGGCGACCGTCGAAGGTGACCCGGCCCGCCGTCGGCTCGACCAGACCGAGCAGGCTGCGGGCCAGGGTCGTCTTGCCGCAGCCGGACTCGCCGACCAGAGCGACGATCTCGCCGGGGCGGATGTCCAGGTCGACGCCGTCCACCGCGCGGGCCCGGGGGCCGCCGTGCCGTCCGGGGAAGGTGACGTAGAGGCCCTGGGCGCTCAGCAGCGGGGCCGTGGTGACCTCGGGGGCGGTGGGCGATGTGGTCATGGCGTGCCGGGCCTCGCTTCCTCCAGGGGCTCTGGTTCCTCTCGGGCACCGCGGGGTACATCCGCCGGTGGCCCGACCAGCACGCACGCCGCCCGGCGTTCCGGCCCCGCGGTCCGCAGCAGCGGGTCCTCCTCCGGGCACGACTCCAGCGCCACCGGGCAGCGCGGATGGAACGTGCAGCCGGACGGCAGCGCGGCCGGGTCCGGTGGGTCGCCCGCCAGTCCCTGCGGCGCGAACCGGGACGCCGGGTCGCCGATGCGCGGGAACGCGGCCGACAGGGCCCGGGCGTACGGGTGCCGGGCGTCCTCGTACACCTGGGCGGCCGGGCCCTCCTCGACCACCCGGCCCGCGTACATCACCGCGAGCCGGTCGCAGGTGTCGGCGAGGACCGCCAGGTCATGGCTGATCATGATCAGGCCGAGGTCCTGGTCCGCGACGAGCTGCTCGATGAGCCGGAGGATCTGGGCCTGGATCATCACGTCGAGTGCGGTCGTCGGCTCGTCGGCGATGATCAGCCGGGGATCGCAGGCCAGGGCCATGGCGATCATGACCCGCTGGCGCTGGCCGCCGGACAGTTCGTGCGGATAGGCGTCGGCGCGGGCCGCCGGGAGACCGACCTGCTCCAGCAGTTCACCGGTCTTCCTCTTCGCCCCGGCCGCGGTGGCCTTCTTGTGCAGCAGGATCGGCTCGGCGATCTGGTCGCCGATGCGGTGCACCGCGTTGAGGGAGTGCATCGCGCCCTGGAAGACGACGGAGGCCCCGGCCCAGCGGACCGCCCGGACCCGGCCCCACTTCATGGCCAGCACGTCCTCGCCGTCGAGGAGCACCTCGCCGGTGATCCGTGCGCCCGCCGGCAGCAGCCGCAGCAGGGCCAGCGCCAGCGTGGACTTGCCGCAACCGGACTCCCCGGCGAGGCCGAGCTTGTGACCCGCCTCCAGGCGCAGATCGACCCCGCGCACGGCGGCCACCCCGCCCGCGTACGTCACGGTCAGGTTCCTGACGTCGAGCAGGCTCAACGCGACACCCCCAGCCTGGGGTTGAGGACGGACTCCACGGCGCGCCCGCACAGCGTGAACGCCAGTGCCACCACGGCGATGGCGATGCCCGGCGGCACCAGGTACCACCAGTCCCCGGCACTGACCGCGCCCGCCTCGCGCGCGTCCTGGAGCAGTCCGCCCCACGACACGACCGTGGGGTCGCCCAGGCCGAGGAAGGCGAGGGTCGCCTCCGCGAGGATGGCCGAGGAGATGATCAGGGTCGTCTGGGCCAGTACCAGCGGCATCACATTCGGCAGGACGTGCCGGGACATGATGTGCCAGTGGCCGCCGCCCAGCGCCTGCGCCCGCTCGATGTACGGCCTGGTCTCCACGGCGAGGGTCTGGGCGCGCACCAGCCGGGCAGTGGTCGGCCAGGTGGTCACGCCGATCGCCACGACGGTCGTGGTCAGCGACCGGGACATCACGGTCGCCAGGGCGATCGCCAGCACCAGCGTCGGCATCACCAGGAACCAGTCGGTGATCCGCATCATCACCGTCGCGTACCAGCCCTTGAAGTGCCCCGCCGTCACACCGATCAGGGTGCCGATCGCCACCGACAGCACGGCGGCGAGCAGCCCGACCAGCAGCGACACCCGCGAGCCCCAGATCACCAGGCCCAGCAGGTCCCGCCCGAACTGGTCGGTGCCGAGCGGGAACTCGGCGCTCGGGCTCTGCATCGGACGCCCCGGCGCGTCCGTCACACTGCTCACGTCGGAGCCGACGAACAGCGGTGCGAAGAGCGCCAGCAGCGCGCACAGCGAGAGCGCGGTCAGGCCGTACAGCCCCGCCCGTTCGGAGCGGTACTGCCGCCAGAAGCGGGCGACGGACGCCCTGCGGCGCTGCCGGGCGAGGGCGCGCGGGCCCGGGGCCGTGCCGGTCGACGTCGTCATCGGGCCACCCGGGGGTCGAGCAGCGGATAGACCAGGTCGGCGAGGGTGTTCATCAGGATCACCGCGGCGGCGAACACGAAGAACAGGCCCTGCACGAGCGGCAGATCGGGCACGCTCAGCGCCTGGTAGAACAGCCCGCCGAGGCCGGGCCAGGAGAACACCGTCTCCACGAGGATCACGCCCGCCACCGTCCGGCCCAGGTTGATGAAGATCAGCGTCACGGTCGGCAGCAGCGCGTTCGGCACGGCGTGCCGGCGGCGGACGAGGTCGTCGCGCAGCCCCTTGGCCCGCGCGGTCGTCAGATAGTCGCTGCCCATCTCGTCCAGCAGCGCCGACCGCGTGACCAGCAGCGTCTGCCCGTACTCCACGGCCACCAGGGTCACCACCGGAAGCACCAGATGGTGTGCCACGTCGAGCACGTACGCGAAGCCCTCCTCGCCGCCCGACTCCATGCCGCCGGTCGGGAACATCCCGGGCAGCGGGCCGATGCCCACCGACAGCACGATGATCAGCAGCAGCCCCAGCCAGAAGGACGGGATGGAGTACAGCGTCAGCGCGAGCCCCGTGTTGACGCGGTCGCCCAGCTTGCCGTGCCGCCACGCCGACCGGGTGCCGAGGAAGATGCCCAGCGCGGTGTAGAGGACGAAGGCGGTACCGGTGAGCAGCAGGGTGTTCGGCAGCGCCTCGGTGATCTTGTCGACGACGGGGGCGCGGAACTGGTACGACGTCCCGAAGTCACCCGTGAGGGCCTTGCCGCAGTAGTCCGTGAACTGCCGCCACAGCGGCAGGTCGAGCCCGAACTCCTCGCGGTAGGCGGCCAGCTGCTCCGCCGACACCTGACGGCCGCCCGTCATGGTCTTCACCGGGTCGCCGGGAATCAGCCGGAAGAGGAAGAAGCTGGTCACGAGGACGGCCAGCAGCGAGACGGCGGCACCGGCCACCTTCCCCGCCAGGTACCGCGGGTACGCGGAACTCCTGCGTACCCGTGGCCCGGCCGCCGTCCGCTGTTCGTCCTCGACCAGCGCGGGGGTCGCGTCAGCGGTCATGAGTACCCGCTCGCCGCTTCACTCGCGTTCCTCGGCGGTGGCCCGCCGCCGCATCGCCGCGAAGGCGCCTAGCCCGCCGAGGATCACGACACCCGCGACGATCCCGACCACGACCCCGGTCGACGAGGCGTTGTCGGAGGATCCGCCGGAGTCCGCCGGGACCGCCGACCACCAGCTCCAGTAGCCGTCCTGGCCGTAGATGTTGCCCGCTTTCGCCGGCATGGTCGTGATCGACTTGATCTGGTCCGTCCGGAAGGCCTCGACCGCGTTCGGATACGCCATGACGTTCATGTACCCGAGGTCGTACAGCCGCGACTCCATCTGCTTGACGATGTCCGCCCGTTTGGCGGGGTCGTACTCGGTCAGCTGCCGGGCGTAGAGATCGTCGTACTTCTTGTCGCAGATGAAGTTGTCCGTCGCGCCCGTCTCCTCGGGCGTCGCGGGGAGGGCCCCGCAGGTGTGGATGGACAGTACGAAGTCCGGGTCGGGGTTGACCGACCAGCCGTCGAACGCCAGGTCGTACTTGCCGGCCAGCCACGGGTCCGTCACGTTGTCCAGGCAGTTGAGCCGGACGCCGATACCGAGCTCGCCCCACCACTCCTGGAGGTACTTGCCGACCGCCTTGTCGTTCGGGTCGGTGGCGTGGCACAGCACGCGGTAGGTGATGGGCTTGCCGTCCTTGCCGACGCGCTTGCCGTCACCGTTCTTCCTGTACCCCGCCCGGTCGAGCAGCCGGGCCGCCTCGGCCGGGTCGTAGGCCAGCTTCTGGCTCGCGGACGGCTTCCAGAAGTAGTCCTGGAAGCGCGGCGGGATGTAGCCCTCGCCCTCGACGGCGTGGCCCCGGAACACCTTGTCGATGATGGCCTCGCGGTCCACGGCCCGGAACAGCGCGTTGCGCACCCGCTGGTCCAGCAGGGAGGGGTGGCCGTCGCCGAACTTCTCGCCGTTCTTGGCCTTGGCGCCCGGGTTGGTGGCGAGGGCGTAGAAGCGGCGGCCGGGGGCGTCGTTGACCTGGATGTCGTCCGCGCCCTTCAGGGACTCCGCCTGAGCGGGCGTCAGGGACGGGGACCCGGCGACGAAGGACACCTCGCCCTTGCGCAGCGCCGACACGGCCGCGTCCTGGTCCTTGTAGTAGCGGAAGACCAGCTCGTCGAACTTCGGCGACCCGCGCCAGAAGCTCTTGTTGGCCTTGAGCCGGACGTAGCTGTCGGCCTTGTAGCCGCTGAGCACGAACGGCCCGTTGCCCACGACGGGGAAGCTCTTGTCGTTGTTGAACTCGGAGAAGTCCGAGACCTTCTCCCACACGTGCTTCGGCACGATCGGCACGTCCAGCGCGGCCATCGTGGCCTGCGGCTTCTTCAGCTCGATGACCAGCTTGGTGGGGCTCGGGGCCGTCACCTTCCGGAAGTTCCCGACGTAGCTGCCGTTCGCCGTGGCAGCGCCGGTGTCGGTCATCATCTTGTTGAAGGTCCAGGCCGCGTCCTCGGCGGTGGCCTGCTGCCCGTCCGACCACTTGGAGTTGGAGCGGATCGTGTAGGTCCAGGTCAGCTTGTCCGGCGACGGCTCCCACTTGGTGGCCAGGCCCGCGATGGCGTGGTTGTCCTTGGGGTCGTAGTTGGTCAGGTACTCGTACATGAGCCGGTGGATGCTCGTGCTGAGCAGCCGGACCGCGAGGAACGGGCTGAGCGAGTCCACGCTCTGCGCCACGGCGACGGTCAGCACCTTCTTGCCGTCGTCGGCCGCCCGGGCCTGCTGGGGAGCCGGGTCGAGCGGGGTCGCGAGACCGGCGGTGAGGGTGAGCGCGGCGGCCCCGGCCAGGGCGACGAGCCGGAGGCCGTGCGGGAGGCTGCGGTTCTGATCGTTCGTGCCCATGGTCGGACCTCGCGTCATCGCTCGGACGGGAAGGACGGGTTGATCAGCTGTCAGATGCGTGATGTGTGTGTACCAGCGGCCGTCTCCACCCGTCAACGGCGCGTTCACCCCTTGTGGCCTGCGGAAATAACGAATTGGCGAGCTTTTCGCACTCATTGGTGGAGACCACTGACGCGCCCCTGGCCAGGGCCTGGCAACGGAATTCCGCCCCTGAACGCGCCGAGGCCCGCGCCGAGTCGGAACGGCGCGGGCCGGGCAGGGATCGGCCCCTGAGAAGGGGCCGATCGGGTGAGGTGATTACTGCGTCGGAGGCGGGGGCGGCGGGGTCTGCCCGTCGGGCTGGGCCGGGTAGCCGGGCTGGCCGGGTTGTCCCGGCTGGGGGTAGCCGTAGCCCGGCTGCGGGGGAGCGGCCGGGGGCTGCCCGGGCTGCGGGTACGGCTGGCCGGGGTGGGCCGCCGGTTGCCCGGGTTGCTGCCCCGGCTGCCCCGGCTGCGGGTAGGGCGGCTGGCCCGCGGCCTGCGGGTACGGCTGCGGCTGTCCCGGCTGGGCGTAGGGCTGGCCGGGCTGGGCGTAGGGCTGTCCCGGCTGGGCGTAGGGCTGGCCGGGCTGTGGCTGCTGCGGGTACGGGCCCGGCTGACCAGGTGCCGGCTGCTGCTGCCCGGGGTACGGCGGCTGCCCCGGCTGGGCGTAGGGCTGCCCGGGCCCGGGCTGACCCGGCACGGCCTGCCCGGGCAGCGGCGGGGCCGCGACCGGCGGCGGGTTGCCGTCGGAGGTCCACAGGCCGTGCGCCTGCTGGTGGCGGATGAAGTCCTCGGCGACCATCGCCGTGAGATTGAAGTACGCCTCCCGCACCTTCGGCCGCATCATGTCGAGGTCGACCTCGGCACCGGCGGCGAGGTGCTCGTCGAAGGGCACGACGACGACACCACGGCAGCGCGTCTCGAAGTGCGTCACGATGTCCTCGACCTTGATCATCTTGCCGGTCTCGCGCACCCCGGAGATGACGGTGATGGACCGCGAGACGAGGTCGGCGTACCCGTGCGCGGACAGCCAGTCCAGGGTCGTGCTCGCACTGCTCGCCCCGTCCACAGACGGCGTCGAGATGATGATGAGCTGGTCGGCGAGGTCCAGCACACCGCGCATGGCGCTGTACAGCAGACCGGTACCGGAGTCGGTGAGGATCACCGGGTACTGCTTGCCCAGCACGTCGATCGCGCGCCGGTAGTCCTCATCGTTGAAGGTCGTGGACACGGCCGGGTCGACGTCGTTGGCGATGATCTCCAGACCGGAGGGCGCCTGAGACGTGAACCGCCGGATGTCCATGTACGAGTTGAGGTACGGGATCGCCTGGACGAGGTCACGGATGGTCGCGCCGGTCTCGCGCCGCACACGGCGCCCGAGGGTGCCGGCATCCGGGTTGGCGTCGATCGCGAGGATCTTGTCCTGCCGCTCGGTGGCGAGCGTGGAGCCCAGCGCGGTGGTCGTGGTCGTCTTGCCGACACCGCCCTTGAGGCTGATCACGGCGATCCGGTAGCAGGACAGCACGGGCGTGCGGATCAGCTCCAGCTTGCGCTGCCGCTCGGCCTCCTCCTTCTTGCCGCCGATCTTGAACCGGCCGCCACCGGCCGCCGGACGGCTGCTCTTCGCCTTCTGCTTCTTGCTGTTGAGCAGCCGGTCGGACGACAGCTCCACGGCGGCGGTGTAACCGAGCGGCGCCGCTCCGGGGTTGGTCGGCTGCCGTTGGTCGTGCTGCATGGGCTGCGGCCAGGCGGCACCGGTACGGGGGTCCACGGGCTGCTGCGGCGGCTGTTGCCCGGGGTGAGGCTGCCCCGACGGGCCGGGCTGCCCGGCGTGCGGAGGCTGGGCCTCGGGCTGCGGCTGGGCCTGCGGGGGTACGCCGGGCTGCGCCTGGGGCTGTGGCTGCCGGACCGGCGGCTGGGGGAAGCCGTACCCGCCTTGGGCGTCGGGGACGCCGGGCGGCGGGAAGCCGTAGCCGTCCCGGGGGGTGGGTGCGGCGGGGGCGGGGGCGCCCTGCCGGGGGAAGCCGTAGCCGCCCTGAGGGGTCGGTGCGGGGGCGGGCGGAGTGGCGGGGTGCTGGGCCGGGGGCTGCGGTGCGGCGGGGGCGGGGGCGCCCTGCTGGGGGAAGCCGTAGCCGCCCTGCGCGTGGGGCGCGTGCGGGCCGTCCGGCTGCTGGGCCGGGGGCTGCGCGGCCGGGGGGGGGCCGCCGGGGTGCGGGAAGCCGTAGCCGCCCTGTGCGTTCGGCGCGGCCGGGGCCGGGGCTCCCGGGTGCGGGAAGCCGTAACCCCCGGGCTGCGGTACGGGCTGGGCCGGCGGCTGGTTGGGCGGCGTCGGTGCGGGCTGCTGGTTCCACGCGGCAGGCGCGGGCTGCGGAGCCTGGGGCTGGAACGGCGGCTGCTGGCCCGGTACCGAGTGCTGCGGCGGCACCGGCGCCTGACCCTGCACCGGCACCTGCGGATCGGCGGGCCGCGCCTCCGGCTGGGGCTGCTGCTGAGGCTGCACGGGCCACTGGTGCGCGGGCGCCGGGGCCGCCGGCTGGTACGACGGCGGCAACGGCGGGACACCCTGCGGGATCGGGGGAACCGAGTCGGACGGCGTGCTCTGCGGAGCCGGGGCTTCGGGGGCCGGGGCGGCCGGTACGGCGTCCTCCGGCTCGCCCTCCGAGGACGCGAGGTCGGCGTGGGGCGCGTCGGAGGGCTCCTCAGGAGCAGCGACGGCGTCCTCACGCGGGGGTTCGGCGCCGGCCGGCAGGGCATCCTCGGGCCGGACGTCCTCGGGTGCGTGGGCCTGAGACGGGGCGTCCTCGAGCGAAGTGTTGTCCGCCTCGGCGTCCTTGTCTTCGGCTTCTTCCGAACGGGCGTCGTCGGCGGGCGCCCCGTCCTGGACGGCGGCGTCGTCGGACTCGCTGTCGTCGGCTGCCACGGCAGGCGGTTCGACAACCACGGGCTCCGCGTCTGCGCCCTCCGGCCGCGTCTCCTCCGGCTCGGCCTCCTCGGCCGACGGCACGTCTGCGAAGGCGTCCGCGTCCAGCGCGTACTCCGAGACCCTGTCGGAGGCGTCGTCGGTCTCCGCGTCAGGGCCGTGGTCCTCCGTGTCATCCGCGCGGACAGCGCTGCCCTCAGCCTCGATCTCGCCTTCGCCCTTGTCCTCGACACCCGGCACCTCGGGGGCGTCGGAAGCGTCGGAGGTGTCGGAGGTGTCGTTGGCGTCGGGGGTGCCGGGCACGTCGGGCGTGGAAACCGCCTCCGCGGCGGCCCGCTCCTCGATCTCCCGCTTCAGGGCGACGGCGGAGAAGCGCATGGTGGCGCCGCTCTCCAGATCACCGGCCGACGGCTCTGCCGCACCGGCAGCCACAGCCGGAGCCTCGGGAGTCCCGGAGGCGGCGGGAGGGGTGGCAGGAGGAGTGGCCGGAGCCTCGGGAGCGTGCGGAGCGGCAGGAGCCACCTCCGGAGCAGCCGGGGCCGTCTCCGGTGGAGCCGACGGCGTCCACTGCGCCTGATACCCACCCACGGGGATGTGCGGCACAGCGGTGGGAGAGGCCGGGCCCGCCTGGGGCGCCTCGGACTGCGCCTGCTGCGACGCCTGCGGCTCGAAACCGCTCCCCATCGGCAACCTGGGCACACCGGCCGGGCCTCCGGCAGCCGGCGGAGTGAAGGGCGCACCCGGCGCGGGCGCCGGAGGCGTGAACGGAGCACCCGGAGCGGGCGCCGGCGCGGGCGGCGTGAAGGGCACACCGGGCGCCGGAGCCGGCTGCGACGCCGAGGCCGGTCCCTGACCGGGACTCTGCGCCGAGAAGGCCGAGGCCCCACCGGACGGATTGGCATGCGGCGGCGGAGTCAGCCCGGGCAGCGGCGGCACCGGCCCCTTCGGCATTCCTGAGCCCCCGGGCGCCCCGGAACCCCCGGGCCCTCCGGCAGCCGCCGAAGGACTGGACTCCTCGGGCGCCCCCGCCCCCGCCCCCTGTCCCGAGGACGAGTTCCCCGATGCGTTCTGCGTGTACCAGGCGGGCGGCGCGTAGTCGATGGTGAACTCGCCCGTCATCTCCGCTGCGGACTCCGCGTCGGGCTGGTCATCGCCGGGTGTCGCCCAGCCCCCGCGGTTCCCGTCCCGATCGCTGCTCACAGTGTTCCTCCTGGTGTGGTCGAGCACCCTCATGCCGTGCTGGGGCGACCCTTGCTTGTCGTCCGACGTCGTGCGAAGTCGTTTGAGGCGTGTCAGAGGTCGTCCGAGGTCGTCCGCTCCACAGGCTCCCCCGCTTGCCCTGGGACGCCGACGCCTACTCCACGCGGTCCGACGTCGATCCCTGTCCCAGCCTAATCACCACACGCCCCGACCCGGCAGGCCTGTCTGCCCCTCCACAGCAACGCTGGACCTCGAAAACCAGGCAAATGCGACGCAATTGCTGGCGCAACAGTCGACAAACCGGGTGCTGTGAACGGTTTCGCTGCCAGGCCCGTCAGTCCATCCGACGTGGCGTACCCAACAACCCGGTCTCCGCATCCGTGGGCTGTGTCATCACGTACTGCCGATCGCGGTCGGTACACCACAGGGTGAGGCCGTCGGAGAGCCCCGGCAGGGAGTCCATTTCGGCCCGGGTGAGCGCCATCGTGCGGCCCAGTTCCGTGGCTTCGTCGGGCGACACCCTCTGAATGCCCACCAGCCGCGCCTGCCGCAGGAGCCGCGGAGCGACCGGGCTGACGTACGGCAACAGGGTCAGCACCGACTGCCAGGGCCCGGAGACCACGCGACCACGGGGTGGCCGCATCCCGCAGTCCCGCACCACCAGCACCGGCGTACCGGCCGAGGCACCCAGAGGCGGCACCCGCCCGACGTCGTACACGGCCATCCCGTTCTGACCGCCCCCCATGGCGTGCACCATCGGCATCCAGACCTGCGCCCGCGCCGTCTCCACGGCGACCCGCGTCCCCGTCGCCGCCGCCCTGAGCGCGATGACCTGCACGGTCCACAGCCCGCCGATGAGCACGACGTCGTACGGCAGCGGCCGGTTGAGCCCGAGTACAGCGGGCCGGTTCTCCGCGTCCACGCCGATGACGACGCCGTCGTCGGCGACGGGAAGGGCGAGGGTGTCCAGTTGGTCGACGGTCACGGAGTGCCGAGGGTGTCTCGGACCGATCAATCCGAAGCCGCGGCGCAGTAGTTCACGCGCCCGCTCGGGGGCAGAGGACTGCGGTTCGCCCCGTCCGGTGGCCGCCGCCTGTCCTACGCGCGGGGTCGTCGCCGTCACCGGGCACCTCCGAGGGGCAGAGTGGCCAGCATGCCGGGCACCTGTTCCCGGTCGAGTCGGGAGAGCCCCATGCCTGTGTGCCGGGCCGCAGCCTGCACCGCGCGCCGGGCGGCGACGAGTTCGTCGTCGCTGCGCCCGGTCACCCGCAGGTGCCCGCAGACGGACACCTCGTTCCGCTCCCCCCGCCTGAGCGCGAGGCTGAAGGTGGTGGCGAGGGTGGGGACGGCCGTCACCAGAGCGACGAGCTGCGGCAGCGACGGCGCCCTCTCCCCACCCAGGGCGGGCCACCGGCGAATCCAGTACGTGGTGTGTCTGCGGTTGTCACAGCGCCAGTTCCGGCCCGACTCCTCGGTCCGCCGCTCCCGCGTGTCCGTCCGCCCGGCCTCCGCCGTCACCAGCGGGTTGGCACAGGCCGACGTGGCGATGGCGGCGGTCAGCTGCTCCTCGTCGAGGAGGGTCGCCCGGAATCCGGATCCGGTGAGTCGGCTCGCGAGATGATCGGCGGCACGCACGACGCACTTCTGCGCTCCGACCAGGCCGCCCCCGCGGGCGGCCACCGCTTCCGCGCACAGTTCCGGATCGAGCTTCAACGCGATCCACGTGATGCGTACGGCCGGCGCACCCGTCTGCTCCTGCAGGGGAGCGTAGTTGGCGACTGCCACGGACTGCCGGGGCAGATGGATCGCCGGCGCGGGCTGGGTGTGGAGCACGACCTGAGCCGACTCCAGCCGGATACCGTCCACATCCAAGGCGTCGTGCACCAGAGAGAGCGGCAACGGCTGTTTGTTCCGCTCGGCCCGCAGCGCGGTGGCGTCGGCCTCGACATGCAGGACCGCGGTGACGAACGTACCGTCCCCGACGATTCCGACGGGGCGACGGTCGCGGCCGCTGTACGTGTACGTCCGCAGACTCGGGTCGCACTCCACGGCCGGCGCCAGCCCCGGCTCCGTGCCCTCCGGTATCGGCGTACTCGCGGCCCGCCGCTGCCGTGCACGCAACGCCTGAGCCGTGGCCAACCACTCGGGCAGGGAACGCCCGCGGCGACGGAGGAAGGAGAGCAGCACCAGACAGCCGGCGAGGACAGCCGCAGGCACCACGGCCACGGGATCGATCACCCATCCGACGAGCACGGCGGCGGCCGCGACCTCGAACAGGACAAGGCGTTGCAACCGGAACGCCCCGACCTGACCCGAACGCACCTTGGAGTGGAGCGCCCCCGGCGAGGCCGGTTGCTGCACCGGTCCCTGCCCGGGCGCCGAAGCACCCCGCGTCCGCGATCGGTCGCGGGACCGGGCGCGCGTTCCGGAAACCATCACTCCATCCCCCCGTTCTGCTGACGACTCGCTGGTGTCTCAGCACCGCACCACGCCTGTGAAGGCCCGGGCACCCTACCCGCAACACAAGTCCCCGCGGATACCAGGCATAGTAGGGGGCCGCTCTGACACCGGGGCGGTCGGCCATGACACACCAGGCGAGCGCGGCACATCTGAACACGGGGAGAGACAAGCAGAGATGGCATCTCGGCGCGACCAGCTCAATGCCTACACCTTCGCGAAGCGCCGCATGCTCGCGGCCTTCTTGCAGTCGTCGCCCGACGGTTCGGACGAGGGGGCACCGCGTCCACTGCGAGCGGTCATCCCCGGCGCCATCGTGGCCGTGGTCGTCATGGCCGTCTTCGGGGCCTGGGGCATGTTCAAGCCCACCGCGCCCAAAGGCTGGGACGAACCCAACGCCAAGGTGATCGTCGCCAGCGACTCGACCACGCGCTACGTCGTCCTGAAGACCGGCAAACAGGTCCAGCTGCACCCGGTCCTCAACATGGCCTCCGCGAAGCTGCTCCTCAACGAAGGCCAGGGCGATGTGGTGACCGTCGCCGAGTCCGTCCTCGACAACGGCAAGATCCCCCACGGAGCCACCATCGGCATCCCGTACGCGCCCGACCGTCTCCCTTCGGCGTCCGAGGCGGGCGGCGAGAAGCGCTGGGCGGTCTGTGAACGCCCCAGCGCGGGCGGGGAGTCCATCCAGAAGGCCGCCCTGGTCCTCGCCTCCCGCGACTTGAAGGCGACCGAGGGCAAGGGCGAGAAACTGACGGGCGGGCAACTGCTCTACGTGGTGGCCCCGGACGGGAAGCACTACGTGGTGGACGCGAGCGGACGCTCGTACCCCGTCGACAAGAGCAACGAACTGCTGCTGCGCGCCGTCGTCGGCTCCGGACGCAAGCCGCAGAAGGTCTCCCGTGAGTGGCTGGAGACCCTGCACACCGGCGACCCGATCTCCTTCCCGAAGATCCCCGATCAGATCGGTGTCGCGGCCGACGCCCCAGGCCAACTGGACGACAAGACCAACAAGGTCGGCATGGTCCTCAAGGCGTCCGACCTCAACAGCGATCAGTACTACGTGGTCTTGCCCGGCCGGGTCGCCCCCGTCTCGGCCTTCGTGGCCCAACTCCTGCTGTTCAGCGAGGACCTGGCCTCCCTCGGCCAGGCCGGTGCAGCCAAGGACATGAGCCCGGGTGCGATCGTCCCCGGCAAGCCCTTCGGTACCGAGCACCGCTGGCCCACCGAGGACCCCCAGCCCGTCAACGATGCTTCCGGCACCGCAGGAGGCCGCGGCACCGTCTGCAACGTCCTGCGCGGCGTCGACGCCGGCTCGGGGGCCACGACCCTGAGCACCTGGGCCGGCACGGATTTCCCGGCCAAGCTCCCCACCGGCTCCTCCAGCGCCTACGTCACGCCCGGCTCCGGCCAGCTCTACCGCCAGTTCCAGGGCAGGGAGACCAAGGCCGGCCCCGTCTTCCTCGTCACCGACACGGGCCTGCGCTACGTCCTGCAGTCCAACGCCGACAGCGGCGCGGACGACGCCGGCATCGGTACGACGGCCAAGGACCGCCGGCAGGCCCAGCAGGAGGCCCAGCAGGCCCAGACCCGGCTCGGCTACAAGGACGTGGACCCCGCGCCGATCCCCGTCGCCTGGTCGGAGTTCCTGCCGACCGGCCCACGCCTGTCGACGACGGCGGCACGCCAGCCGCAGGGTTCCTGAGGGGTCCGGACATGCCACACGTGCCCTCCTTCCTCCGCAGGGCGACCGCGGTGACGGCGGCGACTCTGCTCACGACCGCCCCCGTCGTCCTCGCGCCCCCGGCGACGGCGGCCGACCTGCCGTACTCGGACCAGTGCGCGTTCCCCAACGGCAAGTACCCGGGCCGCCCCTGGTCCCTGCAGCGCGTCCTCCTGGACGAGCTGTGGAGCCAGTCCACGGGCAAGGGCATGCGGGTGGCGGTGATCGACACCGGCGTCGACGTGACGAATCCCCAACTCACCGACGCGGTCGACGTGAAGAGCGGCCGCAATTTCCTGCCCGAGAACCTCAAGGACGACGACGGCAACCCGATCGAGCGGGGCAAGGAGAACGGCACCACGGACACGGTCGGCCACGGCACCAAGGTCGCCGGCATCATCGCGGCCCGCCCCGCCAAGGGCACCGGCTTCGTGGGCCTGGCCCCCGACGCGACGATCATCCCGATCCAGCAGAACGACGCGGAGGGCAACGGCGACGTCGGCACCCTGACCAGAGCGATCCGCTACGCCATTCAGGCCGGGGCCCACGTCATCAACATCTCCCAGGACACCACGAAGCCGATGACGTCGACGTCCGATCTGAAGCTGGCGATCGACCAAGCTCTGGCCCGGAAGATCGTGGTCGTGGCCTCGGCGGGCAACGACGGCCTCGGCGGCAACGTCAAGGAGACCTACCCGGCTTCCTACGAGGGCGTCCTCGCCGTCGCCGCCTCGGACCGCAACAACGAGCGCGCCGCCTTCTCCCAGTCCGGCGAGTTCGTCGGCGTCGCGGCCCCCGGTGTCGACATGATCTCCACCGTCCCCAAGGGCGGCCACTGCTCCGACAACGGTACGAGCTTCTCGGCGCCGTACGTCGCCGGCCTCGCGGCTCTGATCAAGGCGAAACACCGCGACTGGACGGCCCGGCAGATCGTCGCCCAGATCGAGCAGACCGCGGAGCGCACCACCGCGGGCCACGACCGTCTGGTCGGCTGGGGAGTGGTCGACCCCGTACGAGCCCTGACGCAGGACGAACGCCCCATAGAGTCCCCCAACCCCCAAGCAGGCCTGGGCAGACCGGAAGCCCCCACCCCGGCCAAGTTCCAGATCGGCGAAACCGCCGAGGAACGCAACGCCCGCCTCGCCACCTACGTGGCCGTGGGCGCGGTGGTCCTCGTCGCGGGGATGGGCGGCACGGCGGTGGCAATCCGGGACGCGCGACGCAGGCAGAAGCGACGGGTGGAGGGCGGCGGACCATGGACGCGCTGACCGAACTGAATGTCCTCGGCCTCATCCTGTCCGCCGTGCTGCTGGCCATGGCCTGCGTCAAGGCGGACCGCGTCCGGGCGTGGCGCGCCGGCACCAACCCGTCGGCCGAAGAACTGTCCGACGCCTCCTTCATCGCCGCTCGTGTCGTGTTCGTCGCCCTGGCCGGCGTCGGCATCTACCTGTGTGTGCAGGGCTTCAAGGTCTCCGATGACACGGCGTGGGACGACACCGAGTTGACGACTGCGGTGCAGGGTGCCACGGACGCCTTGGACGGCAGTTCCGGTTTCGGCGACATCTATGCCGAGGACGACGACACCGGCTGGATCGACGAATACGCGACAAAAATCGAGCAGGAAGTCGTCGAGCACGGCGGTGGCGACGCCCCGCAGTACGGCGTGAATGCGACACCCGCCGACTCGAATACGCCCTCCGAGGCGCGTTACACGGTCACCGGCGGTGACTCGGCCTTCTGTATGCAGGTCACACGCACCCGGTCGAAGGACGGGGACTATGAGCCGCCGGGAATCGGGGGAGGTGAGGGGACGGTGACGGTCCCTTCGTACGACTTCGCGGTGACGACGCGGCAGGGGGGTTGCTGACTTCGTGGCTCAGCCGGTCTGGTCCCCCTGGCAACTCGCATACCACGAAGTTCAGTTGGTTGTGTCACACACGTTGACTACAGTGGTGATCGAGTGTGCCGATCGGTGATCACCTGTGCACCGCTCAACGACTTAACAAACGGGGAACGGGGAGGGAAGGCATGCTGCCTGCGGAGGGTTTCAAAGTCGGCTTGGAGGCACTGGGAACCTTCAAGAAGCGTGTCGATGCCGTGCTCTCCACATTCGAGGGCTCACCCGGCAGCCCGCAGAAGATCGCGGCGCACGCCCTCTCCGAGGCCTCCTTCAGCGGCTCGGGCGGCTTCGCCGAGGCCAAGGGTCTCCACAGCCAGTACGAGCGCGTCCACGAACGCCTCACCGCACTCTCCAAGAACCTGGGCCTTCAGATCGAGGCGATGCAGATCGCCGTCATGGGCGCGGGCGGAAACTTCAGCAACATCGACGAGGAGGAGCGGCGGCGGTTCTGGGAGATCAGGACTGAGATCGGCCGTCAGCAGCTTGAAGCGAAGCAGGAGAGGGAAGCTGCGGAGGCTGCGAAGCAGGGCAAGACCGCGCCAGAACGTTCTGATGACGACCAGGCAGGTGACCTGTACTGATGAGTGAAGAGCAGGAACACCCGGTACCGCACCAGGCGGAGAGGGAACAGGCCGCGGCGCAGGTCAACGTCATCGACATGGTGAGTGGTGCGACGGGCGTGGCCCAGCTTCTCCCCTTCGGCTGGAAAGTCCCCCGTGTCTTCGGCAAGACGAACTTCGAGGGCCACGCCCTGAACGCCATGATCGACATGGTCGAGTCCGCAAAACCGGAGGACTTGGAACTTGCGGGCACTGCCCTGCTGAACGCCCAGACCGCCATCGAAGACGCCGCCGAGGAACTCGAAGGCCACATCACCCGGGTCGACTGGGAAGGCGAGTCGGGCGAGGCCTTTCGCAAGTGGGGCGCCAATCTCGTCATCCACGCCCGCAAACTCGCCGCCTTCGCCGACGCCGCCGGCACCCAGATCACGGCAGCGGCCACGGGCCTCGCCTCCGTCCGCAGCGCCATGCCGCCCCGCGACACCCGAGAGGACCCCAAGGCGGTCGCGGACATTCCGACGCCCAAGCAAACCGAGAGCAACGCGGAGTACGCGGCTGCGGTCAAGGCCGAGAAGGACCGCCAAGAGGCGATCAACCAGATGAACCGGCTGGCGTCCTTCTACGCAGTGTCGGAAGAGATCATGGCGGGGCAGGAGCCGCCGACGTTCGAGCCTATGCCGGATGTGGGAGTGCCTAAGCCGGATCCGAACTACCGGTCCCCCCGCGACGCTGGGGAAGCGCAAAGCTCCGGTGGACTTGCGGCCGTTAGTGAGTCCATGGTTGCCGGACATGACACTCCGAACAGGGGATCAGAACACCCGCGTTCGGGAGACACCACGCCGCCGCTGAGGAAAGTGGACGACTCGGCCATTGCGCAGGATGGAAACGTTGGCACGAGGATCGACAGCGTAGGCACCCTGCCGCCCCAGGAAACCACAAGGCCGCTTACCAATGCGCCACATACGGTGACGGGTCCGAGCAGCAATGGTGGAATCACCCCACCCTTCCCCTCCGGCACGGTTCCACCTGCCAAGAGCGGGTTGGCCGGCCGCACCTCGGGCTTCGGCGGAGCGAACGGCAACAGGGCCCCGATCTCGGCTCAGGGTCGTACAGGTGCTTCGAGCGGCACCGTCGGCGGTCGCGGTACGACCGGCCCGATGGGTCACGCCACCAACCCGGGGCAGTCAGGTGCTCGAGGTGGCAGCGCTTCCCCCGTGGGCCGAGGCGTCTCCGGCGGGATGCCACGCACCGTCGGGGGACCGACGAGCGACCGCGTGGGCGGTGCGAGTTCCACAGGTGCGGCGCGCGGTAATGGAATCGTCGGAGGAAGACCCGCCACAGGTCCTCAAGGGGTGACCGGTTCCCAGGTCCCGCGCGGTCCGGTCGTCGGCGCCGGCGGCAACACCGGCTCCCGTGCACCCGTCGGCCAAATCGGGCAGCGCGGAGTGATCGGGGCGCCGAACACTCCTGGCGCTCCTCCGGGCCAGACTGCGCGTCTAGCCGCGGGCAATGCCGACGGCGTCGTTGGTACACCCAAGGGCCGAGCCCCAGCAGGGAGAAGCGGTGGACCGGCCGGAGGCGCCGCAGGCGCGCCGCACGACCGCACGGGAAATCGACGCAACACGAACCGCAGGGATCGTGAGGGTGAGTCCCAACCGGAGACCTCGCGACGCAACACGCCACCAGTGACTGACTGATCAGAGCGAGGATCTACAGAGGCATGACAGGGACCAGCCCACGTGGTGGATTGACGGCGTTCTTCGCAGGACGTGCCGGAGGACGGGTGTCCACCGTGTACGCGGCACTCGGTGCTTTCGCAGTCGCGTCTTCGGGGCTGGCTCCGAGTGCGGCCGCCGCAGACGCCCAGTCGAAGCAGTGGTACTTGAACGCGATGCACGCCGAAGGCATGTGGAAGATCAGCACCGGCAAGGGCGTCAAGGTTGCCGTGCTGGACACCGGTGTGAATCCCGATACACCCTCCCTGAAGGGTCAGGTGCTCGGAGACGAGGTACCGGATGCAGTCTCGTACAACGCTACCGAGGACTATGACGGCCACGGCACCAGCATGGCGGAATTGATTGCCGGGACTGGTGCCGGAGGGGGTATGCAGGGCTTGGCCCCTGGGACGAAGATCATCCCCATTCGGATGCTCGTCAACGGTGTTAAGAACGAGACCGACAAGAAGAAGACCCCCTCCGCGGCGGATGCGATTAAGGCGGCTGCGGACAGCGATGCTCAGATCATCAACATGTCCTACGGCGGTCGCTTCATCGACCCGGACGAGGAGAAGGCCATCAAGTACGCCCATTCCAAGGGCAAGTTGATGTTTGCCAGCACCGGCAACGATGCTGAATCCAAGAACTTCATCGACTACCCTGCGGCCTACCCCTACGTGGTAGGGGTGGCTGCCGCAGATGATAAGGGGAAAGTGGGCGAATTCTCGGAGCACGGCAACTATGTCGATCTGGCAGCTCCTGGTCTCAACGTGCCCACGTGGTGCGACGCCAGATTTCGCTCTTACTGCGACGGACGAGGAACGAGTATGGCCACTGCCATCGCCTCCGCCTCAGCCGCCCTCATCTGGTCCGCCCACCCCAATTGGACCGCCAACCAGGTTCTCCGCTGTCTGATCGACACAGCGAGCCGCGACTGGCCGAAGAATAAGCCGAGCAATTATCTGGGCTACGGCTTGGTCCGCCCCCGCAAGGTGCTGGAGAACAGCGACATCAGCCCCGGGTCGGCCGCAACCGACCCCCTCAGCTTCGAGAACGGAACCGGTGTCACGGGCGTCACCGCCTCCCCCTCCGCTCCCGCATCAAGCTCGTCACAGGCCCCCAAGAACACTTCTGGCGGCCAGACTTCGGCGTCAGGATCGACCTCGGAGTCGTCCGACAACACCACGACGTGGGTCGCTCTCGGAGCCGCAGGGGCGGCCCTGGTGATCGGCGGCGGTGCCTTCGCGGTGATCCGCTCGCGGCGAAAAGCATGACAACTCACGCACGTCAACCGGTCACACACGACCTCTCCGGCGCGATGACGCGCTCGGAAGCGAACCACAGCTCTTACGAAGGGGAGTGCCGAAATGGTCGACCGCAAGCTTAATGAAGGCGACGTACAGAGGCTTCAGACCGAGGTCGTCGATCGATACGACAACATCAGGGGATCGCTCGCGAAGCTGCAGGGCACGATCGACATGATCGAGAAGGCCTGGAGGGGACAGGGCGCCCAGGCGTTCAACACGAAGCAGACGGAAATCAACCAGCACATGGTCGCGATCGGCAAGATGCTCGACGACTTCCTCGAGGGCATCAACCTGAACAAGACCGACAAGCGCAACCTCGAGAACCAGATCGAAGCCGACCTCAAGCAGATCTCGGTAGACGATCTCGGTGGCAAGACTTCGGCGCTCAACAGCTACTGAGGCTGCTGACGAGCCATCGGCGGCAGCGAGCCGCACCGCGGTCCGGGCTGCGCAGTCCGGCTGAAATCTGCATAGAAACGAGGGAAAGATGTCCGGAGCCCACTACGACGAACTTGCCGTCACCTACGGCACCATGGATGCGCTCGCCACCGAGCTCGGCAATCAGGCAAAGAAGCTCGAGGAGGACCTCGAGGCCCTGAAGCAGGCCGTGCTCAACGTGTCCGCGGGCTGGGGCGGCGAAGCGTACGAGGAGTTCCAGAAGAAGTCCAAGCAGTGGGACACACACGCGCGGGGCATCCACCAGGCGCTGGTCAACATCTCACAGCGAGTCAGCACCGCCGGCGGTGACTACCGAGGCGGCGACCTGAAGGGCGCCAGCTACTTCCAGTAGGAGCGCGCAATCGCAGAACCAGGGTGGGCACGCACGGGAGGTGCCCACCCTGTACTGCGTTGATCAGTTGCTCTACTTCCAGTGCTCCAGCAGAGGTTCAATCCAGGCACCGGAGCGACGGTGTTGGTGCGGGGGAATCCCGATCCAAAGTTGAAGTTTCCGATTCCGAGAAGGTGGCTCAGGAGGACAATTAGCGCATTATCTACGAATCAAGCCGCGCTTTTCCGATCTGCTCGATTGTAAGTCCAACGCGGGACTTCCGGCCCGGCTTCAAGATGCCGCCCGAACTGTAGGCCGGAACAGGCTGACGCCTCTGGGATGGGAGGGAAGGTGATTTGGCGTGATCGGCAGCAAACTCTTTCCGGTTTTCAGCGTCGTTGTCGCAGGTGTCGTGCTTTCCGGCTGCTCCGGAGCTGAGCTGAGCGAAGAATACCCCACGCAGTGGAAAACCTGTAACGGCCTGCTCGGAGCAAAGAACATGGAGTCTCTGCGGGGTACTCTTGATTCCGGCGATCTCAAGTTCTCCAATAGCGCTCTTTCTGTTGAGCAGCTCAAGGAAGGTCTGACTCAAGAAGCGATTGACCCCTACGACAAATTCATGGGATTCGAAGAGTACGACGCCTGTGGGATTTCGGGCAACGGCCGTTTTACTTCGACGGCGAGGTGGGCAGCAGACTCCCTGAAGGCCGTGCAGACCAACACCGAACGCTGGCATCGTGCAGCCGCGGACGTCTACGCAGCTGACCCCTCAGGCGTGGGCCGGGACGTCGATCTTGTTTTTCGTTGTGCCATCAAGGGCGCAAGTGAGCAGGCCCAGGTGCTTCTCGAAATTAGGGTCAGCGCGCCGGGTCCCCCGAGAGTCTCGGAGGCGTTCCACCGGCAGTTGGCCGTCAAGCTGGCTCGCACGCTGCGGGATGAGCTGGCATGTACCAATGAGCCGAACATCCCCGATGACTTGGGCGTTGGTGGGTAATGCAGTCAGTTCTGCTGATAGATGGCGCGGCCATTTTTCAACGATGGAGCTGGCGTAGCTAGGTGAATGTGTCGTCGGTGGTCACCTCAGGCCCTCTGAAGTTCGCCAGCTTCACGCCCGGTGGTGTTGCCGCGTCAACTCCCGCCCCAAGCGGATGATCCACACGATCCAGAAACTAGGAGATGCTCTGCAGGGTCGTTTTCTCGACGGCCGCGTCGACACGTCTGGAGTATTCATATTGCCCGACAAGTCCAAGGAGTGCGGCTTCGGGTGGGTGATCCGATTCCTCAGGATGTGATCGGCCAGTGTTCCTTCAACGGCAGCAATGATTGGCTGCTTCGCTACAAGGCTCCTGCCTTGCATTCAGCTGATTTCTCGACTTCGTTGGTATATGAAATGATGAGGCGTTTCATGGCTTCGGCGTCCCTATGGTTTGAGCCCGATGCTTGCATGATGGTATAGAGCTCTTGCTTGTACTTGGTGTCGACGCAGCCCCGGGCTTTTCCAAATGCTTCGTATTCGGAGTACCGGAACCTTCCTGACTCTGCGGAATGGCTGGCCCTGTTGAGGGACTGCCTGGCCGCTACGAAGGCCGTCGTATTACCCTCTTCTAGCCATACCTGGCTGGTGGTGAAAATCAACTTGCTGTCTACAGTGACCTGACACCCCTTAGCTCCAGAGTAGGATTTATCCTTCACGGTGATCTTCTGTCCTGCGGGAAGGAAGGGAGTAAGAGCGTCGCTGTCTACAGCAGTTCCGCACAGAGTGATAGGAATCGCATATTCGCGCTTCTGCTCATCGCCGCCGCATCCCGTAATCGCCAAGGTGAGGGTTGTGAGTATGGCTGCTGAGATCAGACGGAACTTCCGAAGGGTCGTTCGGTCGGGCGTCATGCTGGGTCCTCTATCAGGTCGAAGTGATCAGAAATCGGTCAAGCTTCCGGGGGCTTGCCCTTCGACAATTGCTTGTGAATTTAGATAGCCCTGACGTGCGGCCTCGCGCGCAATCATTCCAGCATCGTCGACGTCTAGCGAATCATGTTCTCTCGCCGCGGCTCGCGCTCCATCCTCTGCGATCGTGCCATTTCTTACCTGCCCTTCAGTCCAGAATTGCCCACCGGTCTTCTGGGCATCGCTTAGGGCGTGACCTTCAGCGTCCTTATATACCGACTCCAGTACCGTGCTGGTCGCTGTTCCCGCGGCCCCGCCAACCATTGCTCCCACCCAAGGGGTTGCAACGAAAGAGGTTCCCACCCCAACGACGGTGCCAACCCCGCCGGAAATCATGTTCTTACGCTGGGCAACCGAGTGTTCGTAGTCCTTGTCCTTGTCTGAGGCTTCAGACCCGATGGCTTCCCGCACACCGAGGTTGAGGGTCCCAGATACTTCACCCGACCGCGATGCGATTTGTTCGATGACGAGCTTGTGATCGTCGGAGACCCGCTGATCTGCCGGCAGGGTCGGGTCCAAGTGGTGGTCCATCAGTTTTCCCATGTACGCCTTCTGGCCGACCTCGACAGCGGCGTACCCCTGTTCGTTCTGACCGACAGCAAAAAGGAGCTTGGTTACGTCTGTGTGCTCCAGCTTGGCCTCGAAGCCGGCAACCGGGTACAGCCTCTCGATACTCTGCCACTTTTCCGACGTGGAGTCCCTTGGAACGTCGCTCATGGCCCGGTTCATGTCCGGCAGATACTCCGAAGTGATCTGACCGACACTGTCGGACATATAGCCGTACTTGGTCAGGCGCTCGGGGTCTTCTCCGATGGATGAAACCAAGCTCTGCATGAGCTTGCTTTGCTCGGCATTGTGCGATGGCGTATCCACTGTAGGAATCTCTCCCGCCGGATGCCCCGTAGTAGCCGCCTCCAAAGCAGCAGCAAGATAGTTCCGCCCGGCGATGCTGTCCTCGCCCTTGTTATCCGTGTCCTGTGGCCAGTCGCGCTCTTCGAACAGGTAGTCAAAGTTGCTGAGAGTCCTCTTTCCCTCCTTCCCGTCCCCGTCAGTGTCGTGCGTGAAATCGTGATCCTCATCCTTCGTAACGAAGGTGCCGTTGAAGAACTCCGTAGCCGCATCCGGGTTATTGGACAGCCCCTTGAGGTACCCAGTCATCGGGTCCCAGCCCGAGTCGGTGCCGGTGCGGTTGAGGAGCTGGTCGCCGCCCGTGCGGGTCCAAGCCCCGTGGCGCCCGTTGCCCGTGAACTTCTTCTCCGTCTCGATCACCTTGTCGCCGTAGTCGGCGAGGAATCGGTCGTCGTAGTTGCCGAACCGCATCAGGTTGGTCATGACCTGCACCCCGAGGGGGAAACCGCCGTTGCGACCCACGGGCTTGTCCGCCAGGTCGGTCATTCTGTACTTCCAGTCCGACATGTCGGCGCTGTCGCTCTGTGATGCCGTAGCAAGCGTGAGACTGAGGTTCTTCTGCAGGTCGTCGAACTTGTCGGACCGCTTATGGCCCAGTTCCCAGGCGCTGTGCGGATCGTTGACACCGGTCCAGAAGTTGAGCGTCCCGTTCGGTCCGAGGGTCGTGGCGAAGCGCTCCGCGAACAGTTCGTCGTCCGCGTAGTCCTTGAGCCCCTTGTTGAGCCGGTCGAAGTCCGCGGGGGTGAGGTCCTCGGGCTTCTTCTTCGCCAGCCTGGCCAGCTCGTCGGCTTTCTTGATCGCGTCGGCCGCCTCGTCCCGGCTGTTGTAGTTGGCGTCCGAGAAGCCCAGCCTGCTCTGGTCGGCAATGGCTTTGAGGACCGTGCTGGCTGACTTGTCGCTCTCCGTGGCCTTGTCGAGGATCTTTTGGAGCTCGTCTCGAAGCGCGGTGATTTCGCCTTTGTTGTCCTTGTCCTCCTGGACGCGGCCTTCCGGCGGGACATCCGTGGTGACGGTGAAGCCCCCTTCGTAACCGATCACCGTCAGCTTCTTCTGACGGCCCCGTTCAATGGCGTCGAGGAGCTGCCCCTTGTAGCCCTTCAGCTCGTTCCGGGTGTCCCTGAGGATCTTGTAGATGGAGTCCGCCTGGCCGTGTGCGTCCTTGAACTCCTCGGTCGTCTTGCCGATGAACTCCTTGGAGACGTCGGCGTTGACACCCGCCCACTCGGCCTTGTTGGCAGTGCCTCGAAGGCCCTTTTCGGCTTCTTCCTTCAGTGTCTCCAGGTCCTTGACCATCGTCGACCAGTCGTCAACGGCATCGTCGAGCAAACTGAAGTCGGCTTTGCGAAGGGCGTCGAGATCCATTAGTCCTTGCCCTTCTTGTCATCGGGTTCGCCGTAGACCGAGTTCTGCTTGCCAGGAGGGCCGACGCGCTCGTCGAAGCCCGCGTCCAGCAGGTCGATGCTGCTCATCTGCCGGCGGATGTAGCCGTCGTCGTCGGCGTGCAAATTCTTGGTGACTCGCATGTGGTTTGAGATGTGTGCGCACGCGTCACGGAGGGAGGACAGCTGCTGGTCCCAGCGGAGCGCCACGTGTTGGAGTGCGCTGCCGAGGGCGAACCCGCCCTTTGTCAGGGTTCCAGCGGCGCTCTCGCTGGTGGGGACCGCTCTGCGCCCCTTGTTCCACAGATCGTCGTACAGGTCGAAGGCGTTCTGGCCGATCTTCGCCAGGTCTTTCTGGCTGACCTTCAGGTCGCCATAGTGGCTCGGATCCGCCGCAGGTCGTCCGCCGTCGCCAGGGTCCAGCTGGTTCAGTTGCATCCGCGTTGAGCCGTCCTGAGCTGCCTGCGACTTCAGCTGCTCCCATTCATCCCACGCCATGGCGTCGGACCCCTTCCCCGTGTCCCCGTAATACCGTCCGATGCACGGTCACTCTGTCGAACGCGTAACAGACCGGGCTCGTGAGCCCGTTCAAGCGAGTCTCGGACCCCACACACTTTCCCCTCAAGTCACATCTGAGCCGCGATCGCAAACCTACGCGCAACCATCCTCAATCATTGCCACTGCCCAGACGAACGCCACGATCCGCTGCCACCGATACCTCGAGCTCGACGGGTCGTTCACCTCAGGATCCCAGAGCGAACGCTCCAGAAATCCACCATCACAGCGCCCGCTGATCGGCCGCACCGAGCCCGACGAGCACCAGAGCCAACGGGAGCAGGAAGATCCCTACCCCAACCATCAGAACGCTCCTTCCGGACTCAACCCCACCTGCACCAACGGCTTCCCCCCCCGCCGAGACACAAAGACCCCCCGCCCCGCAGGCATAGGACGCGGCCGAACCCCGCCCAGCAGATCTCCCTCACCCGGATCGCCGGCCAGCACAACCCCCTGCGCCCCCAGCTCCTTCACCCGCTGCATGAACGCCTCGTAAGACGCCCGCCCCGCGCCCGCCGTAGACCGCGCGATGATGAACCGCACCCCCACATCCCGGGCGAACGGCAGGAGTTCCGTCAGTCCCGCCAGCGGGTTGCCGCTCGACGTGGCCACGAGGTCGTAGTCGTCGATGACGACGTACACCGTGGGTCCGCGCCACCAGCTCCGGTCCCGCAGCTGCTGGGCGGTGACGTCGGCGGTCGGTGTGCGGCGCTTCATCAGGTCCGCCAGGGCGGCCATGTGGTGGTCCATGGAATTGGACATGGGGATGTATTCGGCGAGGTGCGACGACGGCGTCACGTCCAGCAGCGAGCGCCGGTTGTCGATGACGAACAGCTTGGCCTCGTCGCCCGAGTACCGCTGCGTCAGCTGCTTGATCAGCAGCCGCAGCAGGTTCGACTTGCCCGACTCGCTCTCGCCGAAGACGAGGAAGAACGGGTCCTGCTCGAAGTCCACGAAGACCGGTTCGAGGTTGTCCTCGTCGAGGGCGAAGGCGACGCCGCGGCGCGGGAAGCGATCGCCCGGAGGAAGCCGATCGGCCGGGAACTCGCGCGGCAGCAGACGGACTTCGGGGGCGCCGGGGGCCTGCCAGTGCCGGGAGACCTCGGTTGCGAGGGCGGCCGTGGCGTCGGCCAGGTCCGTGTCGGAGGTGAGACCGTCTATGCGCGGCACCGCCGCCATGAAATGCAGCTTCTGCGGCGCCTGTCCGCGGCCGGGCACCCCCGCCGGCACGTTCGCGGCCACCTTGCGGTCCAGTTCGGAGTCCATCGTGTCGCCGAGCCGCAGCTCCAGGCGGTTCATCAGGTGGTCCTTGAGGTTGGCCCTGACCTCCATCGAGCGTGAGGCCGTGAGGATCAGGTGGACGCCGTAGCCGAGACCGCGCGCCGCGATGTCGTGGATCACCTGGTCCATCGCCTCGTAGTCCGCGCGGAAGTTGCCCCAGCCGTCGATGACCAGGAACACGTCGCCCCAGGGCTGGTCCGTGACCGGGATCTCGCCCCGGGCCCGCCTGGCCCGGAAGTCCGCGATCGAGGCGATGCCCGCGGAGCGGAAGTACTCCTCGCGACGGTTCAGCACGCCGTACACCTCGGCCACCGTGCGCCGCACCCGCTCCGGATCCAGGCGCGAGGCGACCCCGCCCACGTGCGGCAGGCCGGCCACCGCCGCCATGCCGCCACCGCCGAAGTCGAGGCCGTAGAACTGCACTTCGTACGGCGTGTGCGTGAGGGCGAACGCCGAGATCAGGGTGCGCAGCAGTGTCGACTTGCCGGACTGCGGGCCGCCGATGATCTGCATGTGGCCGGCCGCGCCGGAGAAGTCGACCCAGAGCGGGTCGCGGCGCTGCTCGTAGGGCTTGTCCACCAGGCCCGCGGGCACGACCAGGCGGCCAGCCCCCTCGTAGCCCGGCTGTGTGAGGCCGCGGCCCTGTACCGCTGTGAGGCCGGGCAGGAGTTCGTCGAGCGGCGGCGGACTGTCCAGCGGCGGCAGCCACACCTGGTGAGCCGCCGGGCCCTGGGCCTCCAGCCGGCGCACGATCACGTCGAGCACGGTGTCGGCGAGCGCGTCGTCGACCTCCGGACCGTCCGAAGTCGACGGGCGCTGCTGTGGCACAGCCACGTACTGCACCGGCACCTCGGCCGCCGTGAACAGCACCGGCCGCCGGTCCATCGGCAGCGGGCCGCCGCCCAGCGCGGCTCGCTGCGTGCCCGAGCGGTACACGCCGGAGACGTAGGCCGCCTTGAAACGCACCATCTCGTCCGTACCGAACTTCAGAAGGCCGGAGCCCGGGACGTTCGGCAGCTCATAGGCGTCGGGTACGCCGATCGCCGCGCGGGACTCCGCGGCGGAGAAGGTGCGCAGACCGACCCGGTACGACAGGTAGGTCTCCAGACCGCGCAGGCGGCCTTCCTCCAGGCGCTGCGACGCCAGCAGCAGATGCACACCGAGTGACCGGCCGATGCGGCCGATCTGCACGAACATCTCGATGAAGTCGGGCTTCGCCGTCAGCAGCTCACTGAACTCGTCGATGACCAGCACCAGCGACGGAATGGGCTGCAGGGCGGCACCGGCCGCGCGGGCCTTCTCGTAGTCGTGGATGTTGGCGTAGTTGCCCGCGTCGCGCAGCATCTCCTGGCGGCGGTTGAGTTCGCCGCGGATGGAGTCGCCCATGCGGTCGACCAGGGTGAGGTCGTCCGCGAGGTTGGTGATGACGGCCGCCACGTGGGGCATCTGCGCCATCCCGGCGAAGGTCGCGCCGCCCTTGAAGTCCGCGAGGACGAAGTTCAGCGTCTCCGACGAATGGGTGACCGCGAGGCCCAGTACCAGCGTGCGCAGCAGCTCCGACTTGCCGGAGCCGGTGGCACCGACGCACAGGCCGTGCGGGCCCATGCCCTCCTGCGCGGCCTCCTTGAGGTCCAGCATCACGGGGCGGCCGTCCTCGCCGACACCGATCGGCACCCGCAGCCGCTCCGCCAGCGACCGCGGCCGCCAGGTGCGCTGGGTGTCGACGGACGCCGCGTCACCGAGGTTCAGCAGATCGGTGAACTCCAGGTTGGCGAGAAGTGGTTCGTCGTCGTCACCGCCGGAGGCCATCCGCAGCGGGGCCAGCTGCCGGGCGAGGGCTTCGGCGGACTCGTAGGAGAGGACGTCGGGGGTCCCTTCGTAGACGACGCCGTGTCCCGACTCCAGGTGCAGCGCTTCGGGCCGTACGACGATGGAGAGCTCGCCGCCGCCCGTGATGAGGTCGCCGGGGATCACCTCGAGGACGGTGACCCCCTGGAGCCCTTCGGGATTGGCCAGGACCGAGTCCGGCGGCAGGGTGAGACCGTCGAGTACGACGACGATGTGGGGCTCCTCCGGCAGGGGCGCCCCGTTCGGGTGGAAGCGCGGGCGGCCGGTCAGCCGGGTGGCGAGGAGGTTCTCCAGTTCGCGGCTGTCGCTGTCGATCAGCCTGCGGCTGCCCGCTCCGTCCACGGCCCCGGGCGCTTGGACGTGCGGCAGCCACTTGGCCCACTCCCAGTGGGGCAGGGCCTCGCGTCCCGCCGCCACCACGATGAGCAGATCCTCCGGGGAGTGCAGTGCGGCCAGCGAGCCGGTGATGGCCCGGGCGGAGGACCGTACGGAGTGCGGGTCGCCGCTGATCGTGACGTGGTAGAAGGCACGCAACGAGACCGCCATCGGCAGGTCGTCCAGGGTGCTGTGGACGGCGAGGAAGCGCTGCATCGCACCCGCGGTCAGCGGCTCCAGCTGCTCGACCGGGGCGGTTTCGGGGGCGACGAGGGCCCTGGCGAGGGCCTGCGCGCCGAGGCCGATGCGAACCTGGCCGAAGTCCTCGTCACCGGAGCGTCGTTCCCACACCCGGCTGCCCTCCGCGACCAGGGCCCACAGCTGTTCGGGGGAGGGGTGGAGGAAGTACTGCGCGTCACGCTGTGCCTTCGCCGTGTCGACGGCCGTGCGCCGGGTCTGCGCCAGGTAGCTCAGGTAGTCGCGGCGCATGTCCGCCAACTCCCCCTGGGAGCCGCGACGGAAGCGGATCACCATCGCGACGGACATGGCGATGGTCGAGGCGATCATGACCATGCCCATGATCCTCATGAACGGCTGTCCGCTCGTGAAGAAGAAGACCACCGAGCCACCCATGCCCAACGTCGGCAGGAGTTGCATCAGCACGCTCTCCCGGTGGCCCCGCGGAAGCTCCGGCGGAGGCTGCAGGATGATGTCCTGCGTGGACACTTCGGACGGCAGCACCCGAGGCGGGCGCTTCACGACGATGTGGCTCACTGGCATCCATTCCCTTGACCAGCCCGAGAGTCCGTCCGCCGCCCCGTGTCAGGCGGACGCAGGCCGCCGCGCGATCCTACTGATTCCCTCGGACGCAAGGGCGATAGGGTGCCGGAAGTTCTCGTCGGCACACGCGACTTGAGCCGGAGCGAACGGGGCATTGCGTCAGATCCCGCCGACTGCGGAAGCCCGGCGACCGGCACCAAGGGCTGTTCCCGCGACCTCGCCGCACGATCGGTCACAGGGGACGGGAAACCGCGCAGGACTTTCGTACCGTGGGTAAAGAATCATCACTGAGGGGGAGCAGCAGGTGAGCATGACGGCCTCCGCGGCAGTCACCGGAAGGGGACCCGGAACGGGAACTCCCGCCGGGGCGGGCACGGGTCTCGGTTTCTGCCGCGTCACCATCGTCGCGCCCGACAGCCGGATCGACGTGGCGCTGCCCGACGACATCCCGGTCGCCGACCTGTATCCGGAGATCCTCACACTCACCCGGCAAAGCCCCGCCGAGGGCGCGCCCGTCGGCTACCACCTGGTCCGCCGGGACGGCACTGTCCTCGACAGTGCCCGTTCCTTCGCCGCCCAGCGCATCCTCGACGGCGAACTCCTCGCGCTGCGCCCGTTCGCCGAGTCGCTGCCGCCCGCCGTCTTCGACGACGTCTCCGAGGCGGTCGCCTCCGCCGTGACCAGCGAGCGCACCTTGTGGAGCGGCGACCTGACGCGCGCGGCGGGTCTCGTCGGGGGAGGCGTACTGCCTGTCCTGCTGGCCTTCGTGGCCTGGATGGGCGACCCGCTGCACGACATGAACAGCCTGCCCGGCATCCTCGCCGGCGTCGCCGGTGTCCTCCTGGTCGTCCTGGCCTGCGTGCGCGCCCGGGTCTACGACGACCGGGCCTCGGCCATCGCCCTGGGGCTCGGCGCGCTCCCCAACGTCGGCGTGGCGGGCTCGGGGCTCCTGCCGCTCGCCGACGGACAGGGCATCGGCCGGCTCCAGTTCCTCCTCGCCTGTGCGGCGGTGCTGCTGGCCTCGGTCCTGCTCACCCTGTGCTCGCCGAGCGGGGACGGCCCGTTCGTCGGCTTCGTCGTCGCCTCCGCCATCAGTCTGATCGCCGTGTTCGCGGCGATCCTCGCCGACTGGTCGCCTTCCGAGATCGCCGCCCTGTGCGCCCCGATCGCCGTCGGAGGCCTGGCCTTCCTGCCGGGGCTGTCGATGCGCTTCGCCCGGCTCCCGATCGGCTTCGACACCCCGAACACGGCCCCGCGCAGCGCGTACGACACAGACCCCGCCCCCCAGGAGCCGGTCGACGCCGAGCGGGTCGCCGCCCAGGCACGGCGTGGACACGAACTCCTGGTCGGTCTGGTGGGCGGCTGCGCACTGCTCGCCGTCGGTTCCTCGGCGGTCCTCGGGTTCTCCGAGAATGTCTGGGCCCAGCTCCTGGCCCTGGCGACCGGCCTGGCCATGCTGATGCGCGCCCATCTCTTCCGGTACACCGGCCAGGTGGCCCCCGTCCTGGCCGCCGGTCTCGCCTCTCTCGTACTGCTCGGCCTGGGGCTGGCACTCAATCCGCCGCACTCGGTCGTCCGCGAGGCCCTCACGGGCGACCGCAGCGACCTCGACATCCGGACCATCTGGCTCGTCGCGGCGATCGCCGCGACGGCCGCGCTCCTCACGGCGATCGGTTTGATCGTCTCGCGCGGTGGCCTCACCCCGTTCTGGGGACGCTTCCTGGAGATCGCCGAGGGCTTCGTGCTGCTGACCCTGGTGCCGCTGACCCTGGCGGTGTTCGACGTGTACTCGGCAGTCCGCTCGATGACCAGCTGAGCCCCGCCCTGCTGCCATCCGTGTCCACCCGGTCCGTCCGGGCGGCGAATCCAGCAGACCTGCGGGAAGCGTCGACCGACGTCGCGGGGCGCCGGTCCGCCGTCCAGCGGGGCAGCGGCGGCGGCAGGGCCGTCGTGGAACCCGTTTCCCGCTCGCTCGGACACGTCGCCGACCGCCACGAGGCAGCGCCGCACAGGGACTCGCCGACTCGATGACCGGGCCGTCGGGACTGTCCGACGACCCGGTAGGGCCTCCCGTGCCCGCCCGTCACTCCGGGCCAGGCCCCCCACTGCGCGCCCCCGGCTCAAGATCGAACTCCCCGTCCCGGGCCCCCAGCACGAACGCCCGCCACTCCGCCTCCGTGTAGCGCAGCACCGTGTCCGGGTCGAGCGACGACCGCATCGCCACGGCCCCCTCGGGCAGGTAGGCGATCTCGACCCGCTCCTCGTGCCCCTCGGTACCCGGCGCGCTGTGCCACTCGACACCGGAGATGTCGAGGGCGTAGAGCTCGTCCCGCTCCCGCTCCTTGCGTGCCTTGATCTCCTCAGCCGTCTCCGCCATGCCGCAGCGACCCCTTCCCGACGTACGAACGATCCGAATCTGCCCACCCTAGTGGCCCCCTCCGCTCCGCCGGGGCGTTCGAAGGACCAGGGCAAAGAGGGCCCCGGCCGCCTGGTACCCTGGTCGACGGCCGTTTGTGTACGCACCCCCGGAGCTCACCGCTCTGGAGGCCGCGCCCAGCGGATCCCCGCCTTCCGAGTCATGGAAGCTCCCCCGAGACACAGACCGGGGGCACTCGGTGGCCATCACAGACTACGAGGAGTACGCGTGCCGCTCGACGCCGCTACGAAGAAGCAGATCATCACCGAGTTCGGCCAGAAGGAGGGCGACACCGGCTCTCCCGAGGTCCAGGTCGCCATGCTCTCGCGCCGCATCTCGGACCTGACCGAGCACCTCAAGACCCACAAGCACGACCACCACTCCCGCCGTGGTCTGCTGATCCTCGTGGGTCAGCGTCGCCGCCTTCTCCAGTACCTGGCGAAGAAGGACATCCAGCGCTTCCGCGCGCTGGTCGACCGCCTCGGCATCCGCCGCGGTGCGGCGGGCGCCAAGTAAGACGCCGTGAGGGGAGCGGTTCCCGGAGAATGGGGGCCGCTCCCTTTGCTGTACGTGCGGAGTGTCACCACTGCTTTGTAGTGTGGTAGCACAACGCAATACGGACGACACAGCACGACAAGAAGACGACACAGCACGACAAGAAGAGGAGAGGCGCACCCAGCCGCCGCCGGTCCTCGGTAGTGGCCCCCGGGAGAGTGACCCCCGGGTGCTTCGATCGAAGACCGGCCCGCACA
Organism: Streptomyces qaidamensis; assembly: GCF_001611795.1. Classification (NCBI taxonomy): domain Bacteria; kingdom Bacillati; phylum Actinomycetota; class Actinomycetes; order Kitasatosporales; family Streptomycetaceae; genus Streptomyces; species Streptomyces qaidamensis. The sequence goes on from NZ_CP015098.1 coordinate 6,573,670, forward strand.
GCACGGCGCGCTTCTCCGCAACCGTCCCCCTGCCACACGGGCCGGGAGACGAGGACGAGGAGAGAACACTAGTGGAGAACGAGACCCACTACGCCGAGGCCGTCATCGACAATGGCGCCTTCGGTACCCGCACCATCCGCTTCGAGACGGGCCGCCTGGCCAAGCAGGCCGCCGGCTCCGCCGTGGCGTACCTGGACGACGACACCATGGTGCTGTCGGCCACCACCGCCTCCAAGAACCCCAAGGACCAGCTCGACTTCTTCCCCCTCACGGTGGACGTCGAGGAGCGGATGTACGCCGCCGGCAAGATCCCCGGCAGCTTCTTCCGCCGTGAGGGCCGTCCCTCCGAGGACGCGATCCTCACCTGCCGCCTGATCGACCGCCCGCTGCGCCCCTCCTTCAAGAAGGGCCTGCGCAACGAGATCCAGGTCGTCGCCACGATCATGGCGCTCAACCCCGACCACCTGTACGACGTCGTCGCGATCAACGCCGCGTCCGCGTCCACGCAGCTGGCCGGCCTGCCCTTCTCCGGCCCGATCGGTGGCGTCCGCGTCGCGCTGATCAGTGGCCAGTGGGTGGCCTTCCCGACGCACAGCGAGCTCGAGGACGCCGTCTTCGACATGGTCGTCGCGGGCCGCGCCCTGGAGGACGGCGACGTCGCGATCATGATGGTCGAGGCCGAGGCCACCGAGAAGACCATCAAGCTGGTCGAGGGCGGCGCCGAGGCGCCGACCGAGGAGGTCGTCGCCGCCGGTCTGGACGCCGCGAAGCCCTTCATCAAGGTGCTCTGCAAGGCCCAGGCCGACCTCGCCGCGAAGGCCGCCAAGCCCACCGGCGAGTTCCCGGTCTTCCTCGACTACCAGGACGACGTCCTGGAGGCGCTCACCGCCGCCGTCAAGCCGGAGCTCGCCTCCGCGCTGACCATCGCCGGCAAGCAGGAGCGCGAGTCGGAGCTGGACCGCGTCAAGGCGCTCGCCGCCGAGAAGCTCCTGCCGGAGTTCGAGGGCCGCGAGAAGGAGATCTCCGCCGCGTACCGCTCGCTGACCAAGACCCTGGTCCGTGAGCGCGTCATCAAGGAGAAGAAGCGCATCGACGGCCGCGGTGTCACCGACATCCGCACCCTGGCCGCCGAGGTCGAGGCCATCCCGCGGGTCCACGGCTCCGCCGTGTTCGAGCGTGGCGAGACCCAGATCCTGGGCGTCACCACCCTGAACATGCTCCGCATGGAGCAGCAGCTGGACACCCTCTCCCCGGTGACCCGCAAGCGCTACATGCACAACTACAACTTCCCGCCGTACTCCACCGGCGAGACGGGCCGAGTCGGCTCCCCCAAGCGCCGCGAGATCGGCCACGGTGCCCTCGCCGAGCGCGCCCTGGTGCCGGTCCTGCCGACGCGCGAGGAGTTCCCCTACGCGATCCGCCAGGTCTCCGAGGCGCTGAGCTCCAACGGCTCGACGTCCATGGGCTCGGTCTGCGCCTCCACCATGTCGCTGCTGAACGCCGGTGTGCCGCTGAAGGCCCCCGTCGCCGGTATCGCCATGGGCCTGATCTCCCAGGAGATCGAGGGCGAGACGCACTACGTCACCCTCACCGACATCCTCGGTGCGGAGGACGCCTTCGGTGACATGGACTTCAAGGTCGCCGGCACGAAGGACTTCGTGACCGCCCTCCAGCTCGACACCAAGCTGGACGGCATCCCGGCCTCCGTCCTGGCCGCGGCCCTCAAGCAGGCCCGTGACGCCCGCCTCCACATCCTCGACGTGATGATGGAAGCGATCGACACGCCGGACGAGATGTCCCCGAACGCCCCGCGGATCATCACCGTCAAGATCCCCGTGGACAAGATCGGCGAGGTCATCGGCCCCAAGGGCAAGATGATCAACCAGATCCAGGAGGACACCGGCGCCGACATCACGATCGAGGACGACGGCACGATCTACATCGGCGCGGTCGACGGACCGTCCGCCGAGGCCGCCCGCACCACGATCAACGGCATCGCCAACCCGACCATGCCGGAGGTCGGCGAGCGCTACCTGGGCACGGTCGTGAAGACGACCACCTTCGGCGCGTTCGTGTCGCTGCTGCCGGGCAAGGACGGACTGCTGCACATCTCGCAGATCCGCAAGCTCGCCGGCGGCAAGCGCGTGGAGAACGTCGAGGACGTCCTCGGCGTGGGCGCCAAGGTCCAGGTCGAGATCGCCGAGATCGACTCCCGCGGCAAGCTCTCCCTGATCCCGGTCATCGAGGGCGAAGACGGCGACGAGAAGAAGGACGACGGCGACAAGTGACGTCCCGCGGCTTCCAGGCGACGGCCCGCACCTCCTCGGAGGCGCGGGCCGTCGCCCGTACCCAAACCCTCATCAAGGGCCGGAACGGCATCGGCACGGTCCGCAAGACCACCCTCCCCGGCGGCCTGCGCATCGTCACCGAAACCCTGCCCTCGGTCCGCTCCGCGACCTTCGGCATCTGGGCGCACGTCGGCTCCCGCGACGAGACCCCGGCCCTGAACGGCGCCACCCACTACCTGGAGCACCTGCTCTTCAAGGGCACCGGCCGCAGGTCCGCCCTGGACATCTCCTCCGCGCTCGACGCGGTCGGCGGTGAGATGAACGCGTTCACGGCGAAGGAGTACACGTGCTACTACGCACGCGTGCTCGACACCGACCTGCCGCTCGCCATCGACGTCGTCTGCGACATGCTCACGGGCTCCCTCATCCTCGAAGAGGACGTCAACGTCGAGCGCGGCGCGATCCTCGAAGAGATCGCCATGACCGAGGACGACCCGGGCGACTGCGTGCACGACCTGTTCGCGCACACGATGTTCGGCGACAACCCCCTCGGCCGCCCGGTCCTCGGCACGGTCGACACGGTCAACGCCCTCACCGCCGACCGCATCCGCCGCTTCTACAAGAAGCACTACGACCCGACGCACCTGGTCGTCGCCTGCGCCGGCAACGTCGACCACGCCAAGGTCGTACGACAGGTCCGTGCCGCCTTCGAGAAGGCCGGTGCCCTCAAGGACCTCGCAGCCGACCCCGTGGCCCCGCGCAGCGGCAAGCGGGCCCTGCGCACCGCGGGCCGCGTCGAGCTGGTCGACCGCAAGACCGAGCAGGCGCACGTCGTGCTCGGCATGCCCGGCCTGTCCCGCACGGACGAACGGCGCTGGGCCCTGGGCGTGCTGAACACCGCCCTCGGCGGCGGCATGTCCTCCCGCCTCTTCCAGGAGGTCCGCGAGAAGCGGGGCCTGGCCTACAGCGTGTACTCGTACACCTCCGGCTTCGCCGACTGCGGCCTGTTCGGCGTCTACGCCGGCTGCAGGCCCTCGCAGGTCCACGACGTGCTGAAGATCTGCCGCGACGAACTCGACCACGTCGCCGAGCACGGCCTCTCCGACGACGAGATAGGGCGTGCGATCGGCCAGCTCCAGGGCTCCACGGTCCTCGGCCTGGAGGACACCGGTGCGCTGATGAACCGTATCGGCAAGAGCGAGCTGTGCTGGGGCGAGCAGATGTCCGTCGACGACATGCTGGCCCGGATAACGTCGGTCACCCCGGACGACGTCCGCGAGGTCGCCCGCGAGATCCTGGGACGGCGGCCCTCCCTGTCGGTCATCGGCCCGCTGAAGGACAAACAGGCGGCCCGCCTGAACGACGCCGTCGCCTGACCATTCCCCGGTGAAGGAAGCACAAGAGATGAGCAAGCTGCGCGTGGCGGTCCTCGGCGCCAAGGGCCGGATCGGCTCCGAAGCCGTACGAGCCGTCGAAGCCGCCGAGGACCTCGAACTGGTCGCCGCCCTCGGCCGGGGCGACAAGCTGGAGACGCTGACCGAATCCGGCGCCCAGGTCGCGGTCGAACTGACCACGCCCGACTCGGTGATGGCCAACCTCGACTTCTGCGTCGGCCACGGCATCCATGCGGTCGTCGGCACCACCGGCTGGACCGACGAGCGCCTCGCGCAGCTGAACGGCTGGCTGTCCGCCTCGCCCGGGACGGGCGTGCTCATCGCGCCGAACTTCTCCATCGGGGCCGTCCTCACGATGAAGTTCGCGCAGCTCGCCGCCCCCTACTTCGAGTCGGTCGAGGTCGTCGAGCTGCACCACCCGAACAAGGTGGACGCCCCCTCCGGCACCGCCACGCGCACCGCCCAGCTCATCGCCGAGGCCCGCCGCGTCGCCGGCACCGCCCCGGCGCCCGACGCCACGGCCACCGCCCTGGACGGCGCCCGCGGCGCCGACGTCGACGGAGTCCCGGTCCACGCGGTCCGGCTGCGCGGACTGCTCGCCCACCAGGAGGTCCTGCTCGGCGCCGAGGGCGAGACCCTCACGGTCCGGCACGACTCCCTCCACCACAGCAGCTTCATGCCGGGCATCCTGCTCGGCGCCCGCCGCGTGGTGAGCACCCCGGGCCTGACGTTCGGCCTGGAACACTTCCTGGACCTGAACTGAGCCTCTGACCGTCATGCGCGCGAAGCTCACCTACGCCCTCACGGCCGCCGTCCTGGTCGTCTACTTCGTCCTGGTCGGCAGCCGCGGCGTCCTGCTCATCGAGACCGGCACGCCCCTCACCGTCACCTTCGGTGTCGCCGTGCTGATCTTGCCGGTCATCGGCCTGTGGTTCCTGTGGAAGAACACCCAGTTCGCCCGCAAGGCGAGCCGACTCGCCGCCGAACTCGACGCCGAGGGCGGTCTGCCCGTCGACGAACTGCGGCGCACCCCCAGCGGGCGCATCGACCGCGACTCGGCCGATGAGGTCTTCGCCAGGCGCAAGGCCGAGACGGAGGACGCCCCCGACGACTGGCGCACCTGGTTCCGCCTCGCCGTCGCCTACCACGACGCCCGCGACACCCCGCGCGCCCGCAAGGCGATGCAGCGCGCGATCGCCCTGCACGACGGCAAGCAGCCCGAAGCGGCCTGAACAGCAGCCCACACACATGCCGGCGGGGCCGGACCGTATGCACGGTCCGGCCCCGCCGGCATGAGGTAGCGGAGATCAGCGCGGGCCGTACTCCTCGGCCCACGCCTCGACCGAGTCCGCCGCCCGGTCGAAAGCCACCACGCGTCCCAGGAAGTCCGCGTTGTGCGTCGTCATCACCGGCACCGGACCGGCGGTGTCGCCCCGGCGTCCGAGCAGCAGCGCCTGCCCCTGCACGGTCCGCGGCAGACCCAGCCAGCGCACCGGCTGCTGCACCGTACGCACGGAGGCGACCTGCTCCCAGGACGCCGTACGCGTCGTGAGGAACCCCACGTGCCGCAGCCCGCGCGCGCTGACCCACACGCCCATGCGCAGCAGCCGCAGCGCTGCGGCGATGACGAGCAGCGCCAGGGCGAACACGACTCCCGCCGACGTCAGTTCGGCCGTCGCGGCGATGATGACCGCCGCGAACAGCACGAACGAGGCGAGCAGCAGCGCGAGCGCCGCAACTCCGACGCGCCACGGCCCGGGCCGGTACGGCCGCCGCCAGCGGTCACGGTCGTCGTGGGGCAACGGAACGTCGTCCGCCGCCTCGAAAACGCGGTCGGCCGTCAGGAAGGGCAGGGGCACGGCTGGTCCTCACTCGATCCATGCGTGGGCTGTGCCCGGTGAGGCTACCGATCTGTGTCCCCGGTCACCACTGGCGGGGGGCCGGATGGAGTCACCGCCGCAGCGGTGCGGTTCAGCGGCTCTCGGACGCCTGCGACTGCTGAGGCTGATCAGCCGTCTTGCCGGGCGACAGCGCGGGCGTCCCGATGACCAGGGACCCCACGAGACCCGCCACGATGGTGAGCCCCAGCAGCCAGCGGCCGGCCACTTCACCGACGGACGACCGCTCGCGCGGTGGGGGAGTGACATTGCTGCGGAACCTGTCGGCCTCGGCTACGAAGGCAAACGGCACGGGTTCACGCCGACCGAACATCAGGGGTACGTCTCCTTCAAGGGTGGAACGGATCACTTTCGTCTGTAGAGACGAACGAACTCCCTCAGAGGTGCCCTGTTTCACCGACTTCATTGCGGCACGCCACCGATCGCACTGAATTGGCCGGGCCGTAGAGTGGCGTCGCCACACGACGAGATGGGAAGGCCCTGCCAACCGTGACCGACACTCCCGCCGACGACCTCAAACCCAGCTACCGCAGCGACGTCACCGTCGAGCTGGTCAAGCACACCGCGTCCGACGCGGACGTCCTCTTCGCCGCCCGCGTCTCGACCCTCGGCGAGCAGTCCCTGGACGAGCTGAAGAAGGACCCCGAGCGCTCCAAGGGCCTGATCAACTATCTGATGCGGGACCGGCACGGCAGCCCTTTCGAGCACAACTCGATGACCTTCCTCATCAGCGCCCCGATCTTCGTCTTCCGCGAGTTCATGCGGCACCGCGTCGGCTGGTCGTACAACGAGGAGAGCGGCCGCTACCGCGAGCTCCAGCCCGTCTTCTACGTCCCGGACGAGTCCCGCAAGCTGGTCCAGGAGGGCCGCCCGGGCAAGTACGTCTTCGTGGAGGGCACCCAGGCGCAGCAGGAGCTCGTCGGCCGTGTGATGGAGGACTCGTACCGGCAGGCGTACGAGGCCTACCAGGAGATGCTCGCCGCCGGTGTCGCCCGCGAGGTGGCCCGTGCGGTCCTCCCGGTCGGCCTGTACTCCTCGATGTACGCCACCTGCAACGCCCGCTCGCTGATGCACTTCCTCGGCCTGCGCACCCAGCACGAGCTGGCGAAGGTCCCGTCCTTCCCGCAGCGAGAGATCGAGATGGTCGGCGAGAAGATGGAGGCCGAGTGGTCCCGGCTCATGCCGCTCACCTACGCCGCCTTCAACGCGAACGGACGCGTGGCGCCGTAACGCACGCACCCCCCCGTCCCCCGGCCAGGTACAGATGTACGGTTCAGCCGCGCGAAGTGTCCGTATTGCGGCATTTGGAGAAGTTCATCTAGCCTGATCAAACGGGTCCGGCACTGCTTGAACCCCCGAGCAGGCAGTGCCGGGCTCCACCTTTGTCGCGACTTGTCGCCTGCCCCGCGGGCAGACCCTGTCCTGAGCAACGAGTAGCGTGTAACCCATGGCTCCGACCTCGACTCCGCAGACCCCCTTCGGGCGGGTCCTCACCGCCATGGTCACGCCCTTCACGGCGGACGGCGCACTCGACCTCGACGGCGCGCAGCGGCTCGCCGCCCACCTGGTGGACGCAGGCAACGACGGCCTGATCATCAACGGCACCACCGGCGAGTCCCCGACCACCAGCGACGCGGAGAAAGCGGATCTCGTACGGGCGGTCCTGGAGGCGGTCGGAGACCGTGCCCACGTGGTGGCCGGAGTCGGCACCAACGACACGCACCACAGCATGGAGCTCGCCCGGACGGCGGAGCGCACCGGAGCGCACGGCCTGCTCGTCGTGACCCCGTACTACAACAAGCCTCCGCAGGAGGGCCTCTACCGGCACTTCACGGCCGTCGCCGACACCACCGGCCTGCCGGTGATGCTCTACGACATCCCCGGCCGCAGCGGCGTCCCGATCAACACCGAGACGCTCGTCCGCCTCGCCGAGCACCCGCGGATCGTCGCCAACAAGGACGCCAAGGGCGACCTCGGCCGCGCCAGCTGGGCCATCGCCCGCTCCGGCCTCGCCTGGTACTCCGGCGACGACATGCTGAACCTGCCCCTGCTCTCGGTCGGCGCGGTCGGCTTCGTCTCCGTCGTCGGCCACGTCGTCACCCCCGAGCTGCGCGCCCTGGTCGAGGCGTACACCTCCGGCGACGTCCAGAAGGCCACCGAGATCCACCAGCAGCTGCTCCCCGTCTACACGGGGATGTTCCGCACCCAGGGCGTGATGACGACCAAGGCGGCACTCGCCCTGCAGGGACTGCCCGGCGGGCCGCTGCGCGCCCCCATGGTCGAGTGCGCGCCCGACGAGATCGAACAGCTCAAGATCGATCTTGCCGCCGGCGGGGTACAGCTCTGACAACAGACTTCGCGCGGATCTCCGTGCAACTGCTTCACAACTGAATAGGCGGGCCACCGGTGCCCGCACACCCCACACAGACAACTGCTTCTGCACGAACGTCACGCGCGCCACGTGCCCACCGGTACGTGGCGCGCGTGGTGAGGAGAGTCTTTTGAGTCATCCGCATCCCGAACTCCGCACGCCCCCGCCGCTCCCCGAGGGCGGCCTGCGCGTCACTCCGCTCGGCGGCCTCGGCGAAATCGGCCGGAACATGACGGTCTTCGAATTCGGCGGCCGCCTCCTGATCGTCGACTGCGGAGTGCTCTTCCCCGAGGAGGAGCAGCCCGGCATCGACCTGATCCTGCCGGACTTCTCGTCCATCAGGGACCGCCTCGACGACATCGAGGGCATCGTGCTCACGCACGGGCACGAGGACCACATCGGCGGTGTCCCCTTCCTCCTGCGCGAGAAGCCGGACATCCCGCTGATCGGCTCCAAGCTGACCCTCGCCCTCATCGAGGCCAAGCTCCAGGAGCACCGCATCCGCCCCTACACGCTGGAGGTGGCGGAGGGGCACCGCGAGCGCATCGGCCCCTTCGACTGCGAGTTCATCGCGGTCAACCACTCCATCCCGGACGCGCTGGCCGTGGCCATCCGCACCCCCGCGGGCATGGCGGTCCACACCGGCGACTTCAAGATGGACCAGCTCCCGCTGGACAGCCGCCTCACGGACCTCCACGCATTCGCACGCCTGAGCGAGGAGGGCATCGACCTCCTCCTCTCGGACTCGACGAACGCCGAGGTGCCGGGCTTCGTCCCGCCCGAGCGGGAGATCTCCAACGTCCTGCGCCAGGTCTTCGCCGGCGCCCGCAAGCGCATCATCGTCGCGAGCTTCGCCAGCCACGTGCACCGCATCCAGCAGATCCTGGACGCGGCGCACGAATACGGCCGCCGCGTCGCCTTCGTCGGCCGCTCGATGGTCCGCAACATGGGCATCGCGCGCGACCTGGGCTACCTGAAGGTCCCCCCGGGCCTGGTCGTGGACGTCAAGACGCTCGACGACCTCCCGGACAGCGAGGTGGTCCTGGTCTGCACGGGCTCCCAGGGCGAACCGATGGCGGCCCTGTCCCGCATGGCCAACCGCGACCACCAGATCCGCATCGTCCAGGGCGACACGGTCATCCTCGCGTCGTCCCTGATCCCCGGCAACGAGAACGCCGTCTACCGCGTGATCAACGGCCTCACCCGCTGGGGCGCCAACGTGGTCCACAAGGGCAACGCCAAGGTGCACGTCTCCGGCCACGCGTCCGCGGGCGAGCTGCTGTACTTCTACAACATCTGCCGTCCGAAGAACCTGATGCCGGTGCACGGTGAATGGCGCCACCTGCGCGCCAACGCCGAACTGGGCGCCCTGACCGGCGTACCGCACGACCGCATCGTCATCGCCGAGGACGGCGTCGCCGTCGACCTCGTCGAGGGCAAGGCCAGGATCTCCGGCAAGGTCCAGGCGGGCTACGTCTACGTCGACGGTCTTTCCGTCGGTGACGTGGGAGAGCCGGCCCTGAAGGACCGCAGGATCCTCGGCGACGAAGGCATCATCTCGGTCTTCCTGGTCATCGACTCCTCCACGGGGAAGATCACCGGCGGCCCGCACATCCAGGCCAGGGGCTCCGGCATCGAGGACTCAGCCTTCGCTGACGTGATCCCCAGGATCACGGAGGTGCTCGAACGCTCCGCCCAGGACGGCGTGGTCGAACCCCACCAGCTCCAGCAGCTCGTGCGCCGCACGCTGGGCAAGTGGGTCTCGGACACCTACCGGCGCCGGCCGATGATCCTGCCTGTGGTGGTGGAGGTCTGACGGCCCGTCGGCTCTGAGCCGACGCCAACTGGGAGCGGGGCGCCTCGATTTGCATCGAGGCGCCCCGCTCCAGTAGGTTTACAACTCCTCCCGACGGGGCACCCGGGCCAACTCAGGCACCAGGGAACATGTCCGGCCGGAGAGGGAATTCCGACTCAGAACTTCTGATAAAGTCGGAACCGCCGGAAAGGGAAACGCGGAAGCGGGAACCTGGAAAGCACCGAGGAAATCGGATCGGAAAGATCTGATAGAGTCGGAAACGCAAGACCGAAGGGAAGCGCCCGGAGGAAAGCCCGAGAGGGTGAGTACAAAGGAAGCGACCGTTCCTTGAGAACTCAACAGCGTGCCAAAAGTCAACGCCAGATATGTTGATACCCCGTCTCCGGCCATAACGGCTGGGGCGAGGTTCCTTTGAAGAAAACACAGCGAGGACGCTGTGAACGGTCGGGCCTATTCCGCCTGACTGTTCCGCTCTCGTGGTGTTCATCCCGATTACGGGAAAACATTCACGGAGAGTTTGATCCTGGCTCAGGACGAACGCTGGCGGCGTGCTTAACACATGCAAGTCGAACGATGAACCACTTCGGTGGGGATTAGTGGCGAACGGGTGAGTAACACGTGGGCAATCTGCCCTTCACTCTGGGACAAGCCCTGGAAACGGGGTCTAATACCGGATAACACTTCCATCCTCCTGGGTGGAGGTTAAAAGCTCCGGCGGTGAAGGATGAGCCCGCGGCCTATCAGCTTGTTGGTGAGGTAATGGCTCACCAAGGCGACGACGGGTAGCCGGCCTGAGAGGGCGACCGGCCACACTGGGACTGAGACACGGCCCAGACTCCTACGGGAGGCAGCAGTGGGGAATATTGCACAATGGGCGAAAGCCTGATGCAGCGACGCCGCGTGAGGGATGACGGCCTTCGGGTTGTAAACCTCTTTCAGCAGGGAAGAAGCGAAAGTGACGGTACCTGCAGAAGAAGCGCCGGCTAACTACGTGCCAGCAGCCGCGGTAATACGTAGGGCGCGAGCGTTGTCCGGAATTATTGGGCGTAAAGAGCTCGTAGGCGGCTTGTCACGTCGGGTGTGAAAGCCCGGGGCTTAACCCCGGGTCTGCATTCGATACGGGCTAGCTAGAGTGTGGTAGGGGAGATCGGAATTCCTGGTGTAGCGGTGAAATGCGCAGATATCAGGAGGAACACCGGTGGCGAAGGCGGATCTCTGGGCCATTACTGACGCTGAGGAGCGAAAGCGTGGGGAGCGAACAGGATTAGATACCCTGGTAGTCCACGCCGTAAACGGTGGGAACTAGGTGTTGGCGACATTCCACGTCGTCGGTGCCGCAGCTAACGCATTAAGTTCCCCGCCTGGGGAGTACGGCCGCAAGGCTAAAACTCAAAGGAATTGACGGGGGCCCGCACAAGCAGCGGAGCATGTGGCTTAATTCGACGCAACGCGAAGAACCTTACCAAGGCTTGACATACACCGGAAAGCATTAGAGATAGTGCCCCCCTTGTGGTCGGTGTACAGGTGGTGCATGGCTGTCGTCAGCTCGTGTCGTGAGATGTTGGGTTAAGTCCCGCAACGAGCGCAACCCTTGTTCTGTGTTGCCAGCATGCCCTTCGGGGTGATGGGGACTCACAGGAGACCGCCGGGGTCAACTCGGAGGAAGGTGGGGACGACGTCAAGTCATCATGCCCCTTATGTCTTGGGCTGCACACGTGCTACAATGGCCGGTACAATGAGCTGCGATACCGCGAGGTGGAGCGAATCTCAAAAAGCCGGTCTCAGTTCGGATTGGGGTCTGCAACTCGACCCCATGAAGTCGGAGTTGCTAGTAATCGCAGATCAGCATTGCTGCGGTGAATACGTTCCCGGGCCTTGTACACACCGCCCGTCACGTCACGAAAGTCGGTAACACCCGAAGCCGGTGGCCCAACCCCTTGTGGGAGGGAGCTGTCGAAGGTGGGACTGGCGATTGGGACGAAGTCGTAACAAGGTAGCCGTACCGGAAGGTGCGGCTGGATCACCTCCTTTCTAAGGAGCACTTCTTACCGATCCCTTCGGGGTGAGGTCAGAGGCCAGTACATCGGCGAATGTCTGATGCTGGTTGCTCATGGGTGGAACGTTGACTATTCGGTCAGGACCTCGGGTCGGAGGCTGCTAGTACTGCTCGCAAGAGCGTGGAACGCACGATCTCCGGACGGGACTTGGCCGGGCACGCTGTTGGGTGTCTGAGGGAATGAACTTCCTCAGTCGCCGGCCCCAGTGAACTCGCCTGTGAGGGCGGGGTGATGGGTGGCTGGTCGTTGTTTGAGAACTGCACAGTGGACGCGAGCATCTGTGGCCAAGTTTTTAAGGGCGCACGGTGGATGCCTTGGCACCAGGAACCGATGAAGGACGTGGGAGGCCACGATAGTCCCCGGGGAGTCGTCAACCAGGCTTTGATCCGGGGGTTTCCGAATGGGGAAACCCGGCAGTCGTCATGGGCTGTCACCCGCTGCTGAACACATAGGCAGTGTGGAGGGAACGCGGGGAAGTGAAACATCTCAGTACCCGCAGGAAGAGAAAACAACCGTGATTCCGGGAGTAGTGGCGAGCGAAACCGGATGAGGCTAAACCGTATACGTGTGAGACCCGGCAGGGGTTGCGTATGCGGGGTTGTGGGATCTCTCTTCTGTTGTCTGCCGGCAACAGGACGAGTCAGAAACCGTTGATGTAGGCGAAGGACATGCGAAAGGTCCGGCGTAGAGGGTAAGACCCCCGTAGTCGAAACATCAGCGGCTCGTTTGAGAGACACCCAAGTAGCACGGGGCCCGAGAAATCCCGTGTGAATCTGGCGGGACCACCCGCTAAGCCTAAATATTCCCTGGTGACCGATAGCGGATAGTACCGTGAGGGAATGGTGAAAAGTACCGCGGGAGCGGAGTGAAATAGTACCTGAAACCGTGTGCCTACAAGCCGTGGGAGCGTCGGAACAAGGCTTGCCTTGTTCTCGTGACTGCGTGCCTTTTGAAGAATGAGCCTGCGAGTTTGCGGTGTGTTGCGAGGTTAACCCGTGTGGGGAAGCCGTAGCGAAAGCGAGTCCGAATAGGGCGTTTCAGTAGCACGCTCAAGACCCGAAGCGGAGTGATCTAGCCATGGGCAGGTTGAAGCGGAGGTAAGACTTCGTGGAGGACCGAACCCACCAGGGTTGAAAACCTGGGGGATGACCTGTGGTTAGGGGTGAAAGGCCAATCAAACTCCGTGATAGCTGGTTCTCCCCGAAATGCATTTAGGTGCAGCGTCGTGTGTTTCTTGCCGGAGGTAGAGCACTGGATAGGCGATGGGCCCTACCGGGTTACTGACCTTAGCCAAACTCCGAATGCCGGTAAGTGAGAGCGCGGCAGTGAGACTGTGGGGGATAAGCTCCATGGTCGAGAGGGAAACAGCCCAGAGCATCGACTAAGGCCCCTAAGCGTACGCTAAGTGGGAAAGGATGTGGAGTCGCAGAGACAACCAGGAGGTTGGCTTAGAAGCAGCCACCCTTGAAAGAGTGCGTAATAGCTCACTGGTCTAGTGATTCCGCGCCGACAATGTAGCGGGGCTCAAGCGTACCGCCGAAGTCGTGTCATTGCGATATATACCCCCAACGGGGATCGTGATGGGTAGGGGAGCGTCGTGTGCCGGGTGAAGCAGCACCGGAAGGTAGTTGTGGACGGTTCACGAGTGAGAATGCAGGCATGAGTAGCGATACACACGTGAGAAACGTGTGCGCCGATTGACTAAGGGTTCCTGGGTCAAGCTGATCTGCCCAGGGTAAGTCGGGACCTAAGGCGAGGCCGACAGGCGTAGTCGATGGATAACCGGTTGATATTCCGGTACCCGCTGTGAAGCGTCAAACATCGAGCATCGTGATGCTAAGGCCGTGAAGCCGTTCCGGACCCTTCGGGGAAAGGAAAGTGGTGGAGCCGCTGAACCAAGCGGTTAGTAGGTGAGTGATGGGGTGACGCAGGAAGGTAGTCCATCCCGGGCGGTGGTTGTCCCGGGGTAAGGGTGTAGGCCGTGATCCAGGTAAATCCGGATCACATGAGGCTGAGACCTGATGCCGAGCCGATTGTGGTGAAGTGGATGATCCTATGCTGTCGAGAAAAGCCTCTAGCGAGTTTCATGGCGGCCCGTACCCTAAACCGACTCAGGTGGTCAGGTAGAGAATACCGAGGCGTTCGGGTGAACTATGGTTAAGGAACTCGGCAAAATGCCCCCGTAACTTCGGGAGAAGGGGGGCCACGTCTGGTGATCCGTTTTACACGGTGAGCTGGGGGTGGCCGCAGAGACCAGCGAGAAGCGACTGTTTACTAAAAACACAGGTCCGTGCGAAGCCGTAAGGCGATGTATACGGACTGACGCCTGCCCGGTGCTGGAACGTTAAGGGGACCGGTTAGCTCAGATTCGTCTGGGCGAAGCTGAGAACTTAAGCGCCAGTAAACGGCGGTGGTAACTATAACCATCCTAAGGTAGCGAAATTCCTTGTCGGGTAAGTTCCGACCTGCACGAATGGCGTAACGACTTCTCGACTGTCTCAACCATAGGCCCGGTGAAATTGCACTACGAGTAAAGATGCTCGTTTCGCGCAGCAGGACGGAAAGACCCCGGGACCTTTACTACAGTTTGATATTGGTGTTCGGTTCGGCTTGTGTAGGATAGCTGGGAGACTGTGAACTCTGGACGCCAGTTCAGGGGGAGTCGTCGTTGAAATACCAGTCTGGTCGTGCTGGATGTCTAACCTGGGTCCGTGATCCGGATCAGGGACAGTGTCTGATGGGTAGTTTAACTGGGGCGGTTGCCTCCTAAAGAGTAACGGAGGCGCCCAAAGGTTCCCTCAGCCTGGTTGGCAATCAGGTGTTGAGTGTAAGTGCACAAGGGAGCTTGACTGTGAGACCGACGGGTCGAGCAGGGACGAAAGTCGGGACTAGTGATCCGGCGGTGGCTTGTGGAAGCGCCGTCGCTCAACGGATAAAAGGTACCCCGGGGATAACAGGCTGATCTTCCCCAAGAGTCCATATCGACGGGATGGTTTGGCACCTCGATGTCGGCTCGTCGCATCCTGGGGCTGGAGTCGGTCCCAAGGGTTGGGCTGTTCGCCCATTAAAGCGGTACGCGAGCTGGGTTTAGAACGTCGTGAGACAGTTCGGTCCCTATCCGCTGTGCGCGTAGGAATATTGAGAAGGGCTGTCCCTAGTACGAGAGGACCGGGACGGACGAACCTCTGGTGTGCCAGTTGTCCTGCCAAGGGCATGGCTGGTTGGCTACGTTCGGGAGGGATAACCGCTGAAAGCATCTAAGCGGGAAGCCTGCTTCGAGATGAGTATTCCCACCTCCTTGAGAGGGTAAGGCTCCCAGTAGACGACTGGGTTGATAGGCCGGATATGGAAGCACGGTAACGTGTGGAGTTGACCGGTACTAATAGGCCGAGGGCTTGTCCTCAGTTGCTCGCGTCCACTGTGTTGGTTCTGAAACCACGAACAGCCCCATGCCATGGTCACGGTATGGTGTGGCATGGTTCGACAGTTTCATAGTGTTTCGGTGGTTATAGCGTAGGGGAAACGCCCGGTTACATTCCGAACCCGGAAGCTAAGCCTTACAGCGCCGATGGTACTGCAGGGGGGACCCTGTGGGAGAGTAGGACGCCGCCGAACAATCATTGAAAGGGTTGGACCTGGAACTTCGGTTCCGGGTCCAACCCTTTTTTGTTGCGCGTCACTTGAAGTTCACGTTGCGCAACGAGCATCCACTGCATGGGTACTGCTGCAATGCTCAGGGCTGCCGGGGTCGGACTCGGTGACGAGGTCGTCGTGCCGGCCTTCGGGAACGTCGAGGTCGCCGAAGCCGTGACCATGGCCGGGGCTCTGCCGGTGTTCGCCGACATAGACCCCGCCACCTACTGTCTCGACGCAGCTGCTGTGGAAGCAGCGGTCACCTCGCGGACCGCTGCCGTGGTCGTCGTCCACCGCTTCGGCCGGCTCGCCGACATCGCTCGGCTGCACGCCCTCGGGCAGCGGCATGGGCTGCTGGTGCTGGAGCAAGGAGAGTCGGAGGCGCCGTACGACGAGATAGCGCGGCGCAGGGAGCGCGCGGCTTATCTCGATGCCAAGTTGAGGGGTGTGCGGACGCCTGACGACGGTGACGGGCACACCTACCAGCAGTACGTCGTGCGGGTTCCGGGCAATGGGCGGCCCGATCGGGACGCCTTCGCTCGGGCCGTGCGGGCCAGGGGAGTCGAGTGCCGGGTGCCGGTGAAGACGCCTGTGCACCGGCTGCCCGAATTCCGTCGCTGTGTCGCGCTGCCGGAGACCGAGCGGGCTTCCGATGAGACTCTTGCGCTGCCCGTGGATGCGTCGTTGACCAAGCGGGACATGCATCGGATCGTGTCGGCCTGCAACGCCCTCGGAGGGCTTCTCCAGCCCGCCTTCTGACGTGGTTGGGAGCACGGGTCTGTTCGGGGTATGATCTATTCCGTTGCCGCGGGGGAGACCTCGCAAAGCAACAGGCCCCTATAGCTCAGTCGGTAGAGCGTCTCCATGGTAAGGAGAAGGTCAGCGGTTCGATTCCGCTTGGGGGCTCCAGCATAAAGGCCCCACCCTCACGGGTGGGGCCTTTCGCATTTCCTAGTCCTTGTGGAGGCCGGGGACGCGCATCGCGAGAATTGCCATGTCGTCCGAAGGGGCGTCCGACGCGAAGCGTTCCACCGCGCGCATGATGCGGGCCGCCACCGCGCCGGCCGTGAGGCCCGTGCAGGTGGTGAGGACGTCGGCGAGGCCGTCGTCGCCGAGCATGCGGGCGCCCTCCCGGCGTTCGGTGACGCCGTCCGTGACACACAGGAGGACATCGCCCGGGTCGAGGGTGACGGTCTGCTCGTAGAGCTCCAGGTCCTCGATGACGCCGAGCAGGGGCTGGGGCTCCGCGGCCGGTTCGACCGTGCCGTCCTGGCGCAGGCGCAGCGGGAGCGGGTGGCCGGCACAGACGACCTTCAGTTCCGCGCTGCCGTCCTCCTGCGGGCGCATCTCGCCGTAGAGGAGGGTGAGGAAGCGGCTGCGGGCGCCTTCGTCGAGGATCGCGGAGTTCAGGCGCTCCAGAACCGTCGGGCCGGTGAGGCCCTCGCGGGCCAGGAGGCGCAGGGCGTGGCGGGCCAGGCCGGTGACCGCTGCCGCGTTCGGGCCCGTGCCGCAGACGTCGCCGATGGCGAAGCCGTAGGTGCCGTCGCGGATGGGGAAGACGTCGTAGAAGTCGCCGCCGACTTCGTTGCCCTCGCCGGCGGCGCGGTAGATGACCTCGACCTCGACGCCGTCGATCTCGGGGAGCTCCGGGGGCAGGAGGCTGCGCTGGAGGGACTGGCTGATCGCCGTGCGCTCCGAGTAGAGGCGGGCGTTGTCCAGGGCCAGGGCGGCCCGGCGGGAGAGATCCTCGGCCAGTTCCAGGATCTCCTGGCGGAAGTGCTCGTCGGTGGGCTTGCCGAGGGTCAGCATGCCGATGACGCGGTTGCGGGCGACCAGCGGGAGGACCACGGTCTCGCCGCCGACGGCGGAGGCGGTCGCGAGGGTGGGGCCGATGCCGGGGGTGACCTGGCGGGTCTGGCTGCCGCTGAGACCGAGGCTGCGCATGGAGCTGCGCAGAGCCGCCTGGTGGGCCATCTCGCCGGGGGCCGACCAGACGCGGGCTCCGGGGGTGGGGACCGGGTCGGGCGGGGCGATCTTCGACAGCAGGGACTTGATGCCGTCGATGAGTTCCTCGTCCTCATGCAGGACGTACGACAGATACGGCTCCGAGGCCTGGTGGGCGATGGTGTAGACGGCGCACCAGGTGGCGAGGGTGGGCACCGTCATCTGGGCCATCAGGGCCAGGGTCTGGTCGCGGTCCAGGGTGCCCGCGAGCAGGTCGGAGGCCTCGACGAGGAAGTTCAGGGAGCCGCGGCGCAGGCGTTCCAGTTCGCCGAGGCGGGCCGATTCGACGGCGAGTGCGATGCGGTCGGCGGCGAACTGGAGGCGCAAGGCCTCCTCGTTGGAGTATCTGCCGGGCGCCTCCGCGGCGACGCCGAGGGAGCCGGTGAGGCGGCCCTCCACCTTCAGCGGGACCGTGACGACCGAGCGCATGCCCGTGCCGTTCAGCAACGGTACGGCGCCGGGGACCGCCGTCAGATCGTCGTGGACGGCCGGCATGCGGGCCGAACCGTAGCGGCCGGGGCCCGCCTCGACGGGGACGCGTGCGAAGCGCTGGCGGGCCGAGGGCAGGCCCGTGGAGGCACGGACCTCCAGCTCCGTCTCGTCATCGGTGGCCAGCAGGAGGAACGCCGAGTCGCCGTCGAGCATGTCGCGGGCGCGCTCCACCGTGCGCTGGAGGAGGCCGTCGAGGTCGTCCGGTGCGGGGTAGCCGATGAACACCTCGAAGGGGTCGGTGTTCTGGCCCTCGGAGCCGGTGGAGGTGTCGGAGGCGGGGCCGCGCAGCGGGGTCTGCAGAACTGCCCGTTCGTGGTCCCGTACCAGGAGGCACACGGTTGACGGTTCGCCGCCGGTGTCGCGGACGCGCAGGTGGGAGGCGTAGACGGGGGTGACGCGGCCGGTGGCGGCGCGGATGCCGTAGCTGCCTTCCCAGCGGGAGAGGCGCAGGGCCTCCGCGATGCCGGTGCTGGTGCCGGGGGTGTGCGGCCAGGCCGCGAGGTCGGTGAGGGGCTTGCCGGTGACCTGCTCGGCCGCGTAGCCGAAGAGGTCTTCGGCGTCCTCGTTCCAGGCGGCGATGTGGCCGGTGCGGTCGACCTGGATGACGGCCACGCGGACCCGGCTGTCGGCGAGGGGGAGGAGGTCGGAGGGGAGGGCCGGTCCGGCCGAGCGGGTGCCCACCACGCGTGCGGGCAGGTCCAGTTGGAACCAGACGGTCTTGTGGGTGGGGATGTATTCGACGCCCCAGCGGCCGGCGAGGGCCGCGCACAGCTGGAGGCCGCGGCCGCCCTCCCGGTCGGGGCTGCCCATGTTGACGGCCGTCGCCTGGAGGGGGATCTCGCGTTCGGGGTAGCGGTCGGCCACCTCGATGCGGACGCCGTCGTCGCTGCGCAGGCAGAGCACGTCGGCGGAGGTGCCGGCGTGGACCACGGCGTTGGTCACCAGTTCGCTCGTGAGAACGACGGCGTCGTCGACGATGTCCGCGAAGCCCCAGCCCTGGAGGGTGTCGCGGACGAAGGAGCGGGCGCTCGCGACCGAGCGCCCGACGGGCTCGAAACTGGCGGCCGCGCGCGCGGTGATCACAGAACTCCTCGACCGGTTCTCGACGTGCTGGGCTGCGTGGCCGGCCGGCTCGCGCCGCTGCTGGGGCAGGGCGCCCGTCGGCCGGGGGTCCGGGGGCTGTCCCCCCGGGATCAGTCCGGTGGTCATGTTGTGTGCGGCCGCCCCTCCGATGCCCGCTCGTCTTCGTGCCACCGCCCAGGCCGGACGGACCGGCGCGGCTGGACAGCCGGATGCAAGGTTACTTACCTTCGCGGTCCATGCGGATGCCGGTCTGCAGTGTTTCCGTCCGGAGGGTGTGCGGACGATGTGCGAAGCTGCCGAACTGTTATGGCCTGGTTCGGCCAGGGTGAAACACTGGGCAAGCTTCTGATGAAGGTCGGGACAGGCTGTGTGCCCGGAGGTGACCTTGGGCAGCAGCCCCCTGGAGACGGCCTGGCATGCAGGGCAGAGAATACGCAGTAGTAACTGGTACGCCGAGCGTGGTACCCGAGCACAGCAGAGACGGTCGACCCCTGCGGGAGGGACACAGTGGAGTCTGGCGCAGCGACGCGTGGCAAGAAGACGCGCGCGAAAGGCGGACAGTCCCCGATCAACCAGGGCAAGGTGCGTAGTGGCACGACCGAGGTGGACACGGCGGCCCTGAACCGGCTGATGGCGGCCCTGGTGTCGATGCGGGACGGGAACTTCCGCAAGCGGCTCACGGTGTCGGGCGACGGCGTGATGGCCGAGATCGCGGCTGTCTTCAACGAGGTGGCCGACCGCAATCTGCATCTGACGGGTGAGCTGTCGCGGGTGCGGCGGATGGTGGGCCGTGAGGGCAAGCTCACCGAGCGGCTGGAGACGGGTGCCTGCGAGGGCTCCTGGGCGACGGCGATCGACAACTCGAACGCCCTGGTCGACGACCTGGTGCGGCCGGTTTCCGAGGTCGGCCGGGTGCTGTCGGCGGTGGCGGAGGGTGACCTGTCGCCGCGGATGGAGCTGCGGACGCAGGTGCCGGACGGGAACAGTCAGCCCCTGCGGGGCGAGTTCCTGAAGGTCGGGCGGACCGTCAACAACCTGGTCGACCAGCTGTCGACGTTCACCGACGAGGTCACGCGTGTGGCCAGTGAGGTGGGCACCGAGGGCAAGCTGGGCGGGCAGGCCCGGGTGCGGGGCATGTCGGGTTCGTGGCGGGACCTGACGGATTCCGTCAACACCATGGCGTACCGGCTGACGGCCCAGGTGAGGGACATCGCGCTGGTGACGACGGCGGTCGCCAAGGGTGATCTGTCCCGGAAGGTCACGGTCCAGGTCGCCGGCGAGATGCTGGAGCTGAAGAACACCGTCAACACGATGGTGGACCAGCTCTCCGCGTTCTCCTCCGAGGTGACCCGGGTGGCCCGCGAGGTGGGTACCGAGGGCGCGCTGGGCGGTCAGGCGCAGGTGCCGGGCGTGGCCGGGGTGTGGAAGGAACTCACCGATTCGGTGAACACCATGGCCGGGAACCTCACGGCCCAGGTGCGCGGGATCGCGGAGGTGACGACCGCGGTCGCCAACGGTGACCTGTCGCGCAAGGTGACCGTGCCGGCGCGCGGTGAGGTCGCGCAGCTCGCCGACACGATCAACCAGATGACCGAGACGCTGCGGATCTTCGCCGACGAGGTCACGCGCGTGGCCAACGAGGTCGGGGCCGAGGGGCAGCTCGGCGGTCAGGCGAACGTGCCGGGTGCGGCGGGGACGTGGAAGGACCTCACCGATTCGGTGAACACGGTCTTCCGGAATCTGACCACTCAGGTGCGGGACATCGCCGCCGTCACGACGGCGGTGGCCAATGGTGATCTGTCGCAGAAGGTCACGGTGGACGTGGCCGGCGAGATGCTGGAGCTGAAGAACACCGTCAACACGATGGTCGACCAGCTGTCCGCGTTCGGTGCCGAAGTGACGCGTGTGGCGCGGGAGATCGGTGTCGAGGGTGAGCTGGGCGGCCAGGCGCAGGTACCGGGTGCGGCGGGCACCTGGAAGGACCTGACGGACTCCGTCAACACGGCGTTCCGGAACCTCACCGGTCAGGTGAGGAACATCGCCCAGGTGACGACGGCGGTGGCCAACGGCGACCTCTCGCAGAAGGTCACCGTCGACGTCTCCGGCGAGATGCTCAAGCTGAAGAACACCGTGAACACGATGGTGGACCAGCTGTCGAGCTTCGCCGACCAGGTGACGCGGATGGCCCGGGACGTGGGCACGGAGGGCCGCCTGGGCGGGCAGGCCCGGGTGGACGGCGTGTCGGGCACGTGGAAGGAGCTCACCGACTCCGTCAACTCGATGGCCGGGAACCTCACTTCCCAGGTGCGCAACATCGCGCAGGTGACGACGGCGGTGGCCCGGGGTGACCTGTCGCAGAAGATCGACGTCGACGCGCGCGGCGAGATCCTGGAGCTGAAGAACACCATCAACACGATGGTCGACCAGCTCTCGGCCTTCGCCGACCAGGTGACCCGGGTCGCGCGCGAGGTGGGTACGGACGGCCGGCTGGGCGGTCAGGCGCAGGTGCCGGGTGTGGCCGGTGTGTGGCGTGACCTGACGGACTCCGTGAACGGCATGGCGTCCAACCTGACCGGCCAGGTGCGCAACATCGCCCAGGTGGCCACGGCGGTGGCCCGGGGTGACCTGTCGCAGAAGATCACCGTGGACGCGCGCGGCGAGATCCTGGAGCTGAAGAACACGCTGAACACGATGGTGGACCAGCTGTCGTCGTTCGCCGAGGAGGTCACGCGTGTGGCCCGTGAGGTGGGTACGGAGGGCATCCTCGGCGGCCAGGCCGAGGTGCAGGGCGTCTCCGGCACCTGGAAGGACCTCACCCAGTCCGTGAACGGCATGGCCAACAACCTGACCATCCAGGTGCGCAACATCGCCGAGGTCACGACGGCGGTGGCCCGGGGTGATCTGTCGAAGAAGATCACCGTCGACGCCAAGGGCGAGATCCTCGAACTGGTCACGACCGTCAACACGATGGTGGACCAGCTGTCGTCCTTCGCCGAGCAGGTGACCCGGGTGGCCCGTGAGGTGGGCACCGAGGGCATCCTGGGCGGCCAGGCGCACGTGCCGGGTGTCACGGGCATCTGGAAGGACCTGAGCGACAACGTCAACCTGATGGCCAAGAACCTCACCACCCAGGTGCGGAACATCTCCCAGGTCTCGGCGGCGGTCGCCAACGGTGATCTGACGCGGCAGGTCACCATCGAGGCGCGCGGCGAGGTCGCGCAGCTCGCCGACACCATCAACACGATGGTCAAGACGCTGAGTTCGTTCGCCGAGCAGGTCACCAAGGTGGCTCGTGAGGTGGGCACGGACGGCATCCTCGGCGGCCAGGCGCACGTACCGGGTGTGGCCGGCACGTGGAAGGACCTCACCGAGTCCGTGAACCAGATGGCGTCCAACCTGACCGGTCAGGTGCGCAACATCGCCATGGTGACCACGGCCATCGCCAAGGGTGACCTGACGAAGAAGATCGACATCGACGCGCGCGGCGAGATCCTGGAGCTGAAGACGACCATCAACACGATGGTCGACCAGCTGTCGTCCTTCGCGGAGGAGGTCACCCGGGTCGCCCGTGAGGTGGGCACGGAAGGGCAGCTCGGCGGCCAGGCACGCGTGCGGGACGTGGACGGCACCTGGCGGGACCTGACCGAGTCGGTGAACGAGATGGCCGGGAACCTGACCCGGCAGGTGCGTGCCATCGCGCGCGTGGCGACCGCGGTGACCCGCGGCGACCTGAACCTGAAGATCGACGTGGACGCGTCCGGGGAGATCCAGGAACTCCAGGACTACATCAACAAGATGATCGCCAACCTGCGCGACACCACGATCGCCAACAAGGAGCAGGACTGGCTCAAGGGCAACCTGGCGAGGATCTCGGCGCTGATGCAGGGCCGCCGCGACCTGGAGGACGTGGCCTCGCTGATCATGAGTGAGCTGACGCCGGTGGTCTCGGCGCAGCACGGGGCGTTCTTCGTGGCGATGCCGCTCGTCGACGGCGAGGACATGAGCGCCACGGACGAGGACCAGTACGAGCTGCGCATGCTCGGCTCGTACGGCTACTCGATGGGCTCCATGCCGACGTCGTTCCAGCCCGGTGAGGCGCTGGTCGGGACGGCTGCCGAGGAGAAGCGCACGATCCTCGTGGAGAACGCGCCGAGCGGCTATCTGAAGATCTCCTCGGGGCTCGGTGAGGCGCCGCCCGCGCAGGTGATCGTGCTGCCGGTGCTGTTCGAGGGCAGCGTGCTCGGTGTCATCGAGCTGGCGTCCTTCACGCCGTTCACGCAGATCCAGAAGGACTTCCTGAACCAGATCGCGGAGATGATCGCGACGAGCGTCAACACCATCTCCGTCAACACCAAGACCGAGCTGCTGCTGGCGCAGTCGCAGGAGCTGACCGAGCAACTGCGCGAGCGTTCGGCAGAGTTGGAGCAGCGGCAGAAGGCACTCCAGGCCTCCAACGCCGAACTGGAGGAGAAGGCCGAGCTGCTGGCCCAGCAGAACCGCGACATCGAGGTGAAGAACACCGAGATCGAGGAGGCGCGGCAGGTCCTGGAGGAGCGCGCCGAGCAGCTCGCGGTGTCGATGCGCTACAAGAGCGAGTTCCTGGCGAACATGTCGCACGAGCTGCGTACGCCGCTCAACTCGCTGCTGATCCTGGCCAAGCTGCTCGCCGACAACGCCGAGGGGAACCTCTCCCCGAAGCAGGTCGAGTTCGCCGAGACGATCCACGGAGCCGGTTCGGACCTGCTCCAGCTCATCAACGACATCCTCGACCTGTCGAAGGTCGAGGCGGGCAAGATGGACGTCTCCCCGACACGGATCGCACTCGTCCAGCTCGTGGACTACGTGGAGGCCACCTTCCGGCCGCTGACCGCGGAGAAGGGCCTGGACCTGTCCGTGCGGGTCTCGCCGGAGCTGCCGGCGACGCTGCACACGGACGAACAGCGGCTGCTGCAGGTGCTGCGCAACCTGCTGTCGAACGCGGTGAAGTTCACCGACTCCGGGTCGGTGGAGCTGGTGATCAGGCCGGCGCGGGAGGATGTGCCGCAGAAGATCCGGGAGCAGCTGCTGGAGACCGGGTCGCTGACCGATGTGGACGCCGGGCTCATCGCGTTCTCGGTGACCGACACGGGCATCGGTATCGCGTCCAGCAAGATGCGGGTGATCTTCGAGGCGTTCAAGCAGGCCGACGGCACGACCAGCCGCAAGTACGGCGGTACGGGTCTGGGGTTGTCCATCTCGCGGGAGATCGCGCAGTTGCTCGGTGGTGAGATTTACGCGCAGAGCGAGCCCGGCCGTGGTTCGACGTTCACGCTGTATCTGCCGTTGCACCCCAGCGAACTGCCGCCGCAGGGCTACCAGCAGCAGCTGCCCGCCCTGGAGGCCGGCGACCTGGTGGCGTCGACGTCGGAGCTGTCGGACGTGGAGGCCGAGACGCCGGCCGAGGTGAGTTCGTACCGCGAGACGCAGAACGGGCCCGCCGCCTTGTTCCGGCGACGCCGCAGGATGCCCGAGCTGCCGCCGCGCCCCGCGCAGCTGGATCAGTGGACCCCGTCCGAGCAGGAGCCGGCGCCGAAGGCGAACCGCGGCATCCGGTTCGGCGGCCAGAAGGTCCTGATCGTCGACGACGACATCCGCAACGTCTTCGCCCTGACCAGCGTCCTGGAACAGCACGGCCTGTCCGTGCTGTACGCGGAGAACGGGCGTGAGGGCATCGAGGTCCTGGAGCAGCACGACGACGTGGCGGTCGTGCTGATGGACATCATGATGCCCGAGATGGACGGGTACGCGACGACCACGGCGATCCGCAGGATGCCGCAGTTCGCCGGGCTGCCGATCATCGCGCTGACCGCGAAGGCGATGAAGGGCGACCGTGAGAAGGCGATCGAGTCGGGCGCTTCCGACTACGTGACGAAGCCCGTCGACCCCGATCACCTGCTGGCGGTGATGGATCAGTGGATGCGAGGGGAATGAGGGGAAGATTGGGCAGTTGCGCGACCATGCCGGGAAGGTTCGGTGTTCACGCGGAGTCGCCGACTCGGTGTGCGCATAGTCGTGTAGAAGTACAAGATCTGGGGAACCTTCTGGTCTCCTGCTGCGTTTCTGCTACGTGCACAGTGACATCCCGGTGACAGGGTGTGGCGACGGGCAGGGTGCGGCTACGATGACCGGCACAAGGACGGGCGGCGCAAGGGAGTCGTCCCCTGGGGCGGCACCCACCGGTGCTGCCGCAGGACCTGCGGACAGGGGAGGCCCCACGCCGGGGCGAGGAGGGCGGGCCATGGTGCAGAAGGCCAAGATCCTCCTGGTCGATGACCGGCCGGAGAATCTGCTGGCGCTGGAGGCGATCCTCTCTGCGCTCGATCAGACGCTGGTGCGGGCATCGTCCGGGGAGGAAGCGCTCAAAGCGCTGCTCACGGACGACTTCGCGGTCATCCTGCTGGACGTCCAGATGCCGGGTATGGACGGCTTCGAGACGGCCGCGCACATCAAGCGCCGCGAGCGGACGCGGGACATCCCGATCATCTTCCTCACGGCGATCAACCACGGCCCGCACCACACCTTCCGGGGCTACGCGGCGGGCGCGGTGGACTACATCTCCAAGCCGTTCGACCCGTGGGTGCTGCGCGCGAAGGTCTCCGTCTTCGTCGAGCTGTACATGAAGAACTGCCAGCTGCGGGAGCAGGCATCGCTGCTGCGGCTCCAGTTGGAGGGCAACGGCAAGGACGCGGGCGGCGAGGCCAAGGAGTCGGCCGGGCTGCTCGCGGAGCTCTCCGCACGGCTCGCGGCCGTCGAGGAGCAGGCCGAAGCGCTGACCAAGCAGCTCAACGACGAGTCGACGGACGCCGCCGCGGTGGCCACGGCGGCTCATCTGGAGCGCAAGCTCACGGGGTTGCGGCGGGCGCTGGACGCGCTGGAGCCGGGCACCGGGAGCACGTCCTCGGTGTCCCCGCAGAACTGACGCGTGCGCAGGCCGGATTATTGTCCAGCCATGACCGCGCGTCAGTTTGGTGCCTCTCCCAGAGCGACACGAACGGGTGAAGCGGTAGACACGCGTGTCCCCTGTCGTCTCCCCCGGTAACCTCACACCCATGGCCTCACGTCCCTCCGCAGCCAAGAAGCCGCCGCCCGCGAAGAAGGCGGCCGCCAAGGCTCCGGCGAAGAAGGCCGCCGCCAAGAAGGCTCCCGCGAAGAAGGCGCCCGCCAGGAAGGCCGCGGCCAAGAAGGTCGCGCCCAAACCGGCCCCCAGTCCCACCGGCGGCATCTACCGACTCGTGCGGGCCGTCTGGCTCGGTGTCGCGCACGCCGTCGGCGCCGTGTTCCGCGGCATAGGGCAGGGCGCGAAGAACCTCGACCCGGCCCACCGCAAGGACGGCGTCGCCCTGCTGCTGCTCGGTATCGCACTGATCGTCGCCGCGGGCACCTGGGCCGATCTCAAGGGCCCTGTGGGCGACCTCGTCGAGATCCTGGTGACCGGCGCCTTCGGCCGGCTCGACCTGCTCGTGCCGATACTGCTCGCCGTCATCGCCGTGCGGTTCATCCGTCACCCGGAGAAGCCCGAGGCCAACGGACGCATCGTCATCGGCCTGTCCGCGCTCGTCATCGGCGTGCTCGGCCAGGTCCACATCGCGTGCGGCTCACCCGCGCGCGGTGACGGCATGCAGGCCATAAGAGACGCCGGCGGTCTCATCGGCTGGGCCATGGCGACGCCGTTGTCGTACGCCATGGGGGACGTGCTCGCCGTGCCGCTGCTGGTGCTGCTGACCGTCTTCGGGCTGCTGGTCGTCACGGCCACCCCGGTCAACGCCATTCCGCAGCGGCTGCGGCTGCTCGGGGTGCGTCTCGGCATCCTCCGCGACCCGGCCGAGGACGAGTTCGCCTTCGCCGAGGACGACGAGCGCTACGAGGAGCAGTGGCGCGAGGCGCTGCCCGCGCGCCCGCGCGGCAGGCGCGCGCCGGCGCCCGCGGCGTACGACCCGGACAGCGCCGAGGAGGAGGCCCTCACCCGGCGCCGTGGCCGCCCTCGCCGCTCGGCGGTGCCGCAGCCCGACATGGACCGGCGCAGGGACGCCGTGGACGTCGCCGCGGCGGCCGCTGCCGCGCTCGACGGGGCCGTGCTGCACGGCATGCCGCCCTCCCCGATCGTCGCCGACCTGACCCAGGGCGTACGGGTGGGGGACCAGGAGGCGACCACGCCGACGCCCGTCCCGGCCGCACGCCCCCAGCAGGACAAGGCCAAGCAGGGCAAGGCCAAGCAGGACAGGCCCGAGCAGGACGAGCCCGAGCCGCAGAAGCCGAGGGCGGGCGTCCGCGACCTCACCAAGTCCCCGCCCGCCGAACCCCGCGACCTGCCCCCGCGCGCGGAGCAGCTCCAGCTCTCCGGCGACATCACCTACTCCCTGCCCTCCCTCGACCTGCTGGAGCGCGGCGGCCCGGGCAAGGCGCGCAGCGCCGCCAACGACCTCATCGTCGAGTCGCTGACGACGGTCTTCACCGAGTTCAAAGTGGACGCCAGCGTCACCGGCTTCACGCGCGGGCCGACGGTCACCCGCTACGAGGTCGAGCTCGGCCCCGCCGTGAAGGTCGAGCGCATCACCGCGCTGACCAAGAACATCGCCTACGCCGTCGCCAGCCCGGACGTGCGGATCATCAGCCCGATCCCCGGCAAGTCCGCGGTCGGCATCGAGATCCCCAACACCGACCGGGAGATGGTCAACCTCGGGGACGTACTGCGTCTGGCGGAGTCCGCCGAGGACGACGACCCGATGCTGGTCGCCTTCGGCAAGGACGTCGAGGGCGGCTACGTCATGCACTCGCTGGCGAAAATGCCGCACATGCTGGTCGCCGGCGCCACCGGCTCCGGCAAGTCGTCCTGCATCAACTGCCTGATCACCTCGGTGATGATGCGGGCGACCCCCGAGGACGTGCGGATGATCCTGGTCGACCCCAAGCGGGTCGAACTGACCGCGTACGAGGGCATCCCGCACCTGATCACGCCGATCATCACCAACCCCAAGCGGGCCGCCGAGGCGCTCCAGTGGGTCGTACGCGAGATGGACCTGCGCTACGACGACCTGGCGGCCTACGGCTACCGGCACATCGACGACTTCAACAAGGCCGTGCGCGAGGGGAAGGCCAAACCGCCCGAGGGCAGTGAGCGTGAGCTCCAGCCGTACCCGTACCTACTGGTCATCGTCGACGAGCTCGCCGACCTGATGATGGTCGCGCCGCGGGACGTCGAGGACGCGATCGTGCGCATCACGCAGCTCGCGCGCGCGGCCGGCATTCACCTCGTGCTCGCCACGCAGCGGCCGTCCGTGGACGTCGTCACCGGTCTGATCAAGGCGAACGTGCCGTCCCGGCTGGCGTTCGCCACGTCCTCGCTGGCCGACTCGCGGGTCATCCTCGACCAGCCGGGCGCCGAGAAGCTCATCGGCAAGGGCGACGGGCTGTTCCTTCCCATGGGGGCCAACAAGCCCACCCGTATGCAGGGCGCCTTCGTCACCGAGGAGGAGATCGCGGGCGTCGTGCGGCACTGCAAGGACCAGATGACGCCGGTCTTCCGGGACGACGTCGTCGTGGGCACCAAGCAGAAGAAGGAGATCGACGAGGACATCGGCGACGACCTCGACCTGCTGTGCCAGGCGGCCGAACTGGTCGTCTCCACGCAGTTCGGGTCGACGTCCATGCTCCAGCGCAAGCTGCGGGTCGGCTTCGCCAAGGCCGGCCGGCTGATGGACCTGATGGAGTCCCGGAACATCGTCGGTCCGAGCGAGGGTTCGAAGGCTCGTGACGTTCTTGTGAAGCCTGACGAGCTGGATGGCGTGCTCGCCCTGATCCGGGGGGAGTCTGAAGGGTAGGGAAACGGGACGCGGTGATCGCCTCGCGGGGGCGTTACGGCAAACGGGTGTCCGGATCGTGACTCACCCGTAAGGGATCATCGAGCAACCGTTTCCCTGCGGCGTACGTCAAGTTGAGGGAAGCGACAACCAGCGAGCCCACCATCGGAATGTCGGGCCATTCCGATGGCGTACAAAGTGACACCGCCCGGTTGCCCCACCCTTTTGGTACCCCCCTAGACTGAACTTCCAGCACAGGCGGCTACACGCTCGAAAGGCGCCCCCGTGTCCATCGGCAACTCCCCTGAAGACGAGCGTCCGTTCGAAAACGAGCACGTCGAAGCAGACCACGAGGAAGCCCGCCCCTCCATCGGCCATGCCCTGCAGCAGGCTCGTATCGCCGCCGGGCTGACCGTCGACGACGTGAGTAGCGCCACCCGGGTCCGCATGAACATCGTGCACGCGATCGAGGCGGACGACTTCTCCCCCTGCGGCGGAGACGTCTACGCCCGTGGGCACATCAGGACCCTGGCCAAGGCCGTCCACCTCGATCCCGCTCCGCTGCTCGCACAGTACGGCGACGAGCACGGCGGGCGTCCGGCACCGACCCCGGCAGCTCCTCTCTTCGAGGCGGAACGCATCCGTCCGGAGCGGCGGGGTCCCAACTGGACCGCGGCCATGGTCGCCGCGATCGTCGCCGTGATCGGGTTCGTCGGCTTCACGATGTTCCAGGGCGGCGACGACGGCAGCAGCGAGGCGAACGTGGCCGAGGGCTCCACCCCCGGCGACTCCGCCTCCCCGACCACCAAGACCAAGAAGCCCGCCGACCCCGAGCCCGAGCCGTCCGACAGTGCCATCGCGGCCGTGCCGCAGGACAAGGTGACGGTCCGCGTGGTCGCCGCCGAAGACCGCAGCTGGATCGCCGCCAAGGACCACAACGGCCGGATGATCTTCGACGGTGTTCTCAAGCACGGCGACACCAAGACCTTCCAGGACAGCTCGAAGGTCCAGCTCGTCCTCGGAGACGCCGGCGCGATCGACCTCTTCGTCAACGGAAAGAAGATCGAGGAGAACTTCCCGCGTGGGTCCGTCGAACGCCTGACGTACACGAAGGGCGACCCCGAAGCCGGGTGATCGGACCGAAAGGTCCAGTTGATACGGGGTTGGCCGGGAAACGGCCAACCCCGTCGACGTGGGGTGTCAGCGGGACGAAGTAGTCTTGAGCCCATGCCTGAACGCCGTACCGTCGCACTCGTCACCCTTGGCTGCGCCCGTAACGAGGTGGACTCGGAGGAGCTCGCAGGCCGTTTGGAGGCGGACGGCTGGCAGCTCGTGGAGGACGCCGAGGAAGCGGACGTCGCCGTCGTGAACACCTGTGGCTTCGTCGAAGCCGCCAAGAAGGACTCCGTCGACGCCCTCCTCGAAGCCAACGACCTCAAGGGGCACGGCAGAACCCAGGCCGTCGTGGCGGTGGGCTGCATGGCCGAGCGGTACGGCAAGGAACTCGCCGAAGCCCTCCCCGAGGCCGACGGCGTGCTCGGCTTCGACGACTACTCGGACATCTCGGACCGCCTGCAGACCATCCTCAACGGCGGCATCCACGCCTCGCACACCCCGCGCGACCGGCGCAAGCTGCTGCCCATCAGCCCGGCGGAGCGCCAGGAGTCGGCGGCCGACGTCGCGCTGCCCGGGCACGGCCCGGCCGAGCCCGCCGTCGCGCCCGCGGACCTCCCGGAGGGCCTCGCCCCGGCCTCCGGCCCGCGAGCACCCCTGCGCCGCCGCCTGGACGGCTCCCCGGTCGCCTCCGTCAAGCTCGCCTCCGGCTGCGACCGGCGCTGCTCCTTCTGCGCCATCCCGTCCTTCCGCGGCTCCTTCATCTCCCGCCGCCCCAGCGACGTGCTGAACGAGACGAGGTGGCTGGCCGAGCAGGGCGTGAAGGAGGTCATGCTGGTCTCCGAGAACAACACCTCCTACGGCAAGGACCTCGGCGACATCCGCCTGCTGGAGTCGCTGCTGCCCGAGCTCGCCGACGTCGACGGCATCGAGCGGGTGCGCGTCAGCTATCTCCAGCCCGCCGAGATGCGGCCCGGTCTCATCGACGTGCTCACCTCGACCCCGAAGATCGCGCCCTACTTCGACCTGTCCTTCCAGCACTCCGCGCCCGGCGTGCTGCGCGCGATGCGTCGCTTCGGCGACACCGACCGGTTCCTGGAACTGCTCGACACCATCCGCAGCAAGGCGCCCGAGGCCGGTGTGCGCTCCAACTTCATCGTCGGCTTCCCCGGCGAGAGCGAGGCCGACCTCGCCGAGCTGGAGCGGTTCCTGAACGGTGCGCGGCTCGACGCCATCGGCGTCTTCGGCTACTCCGACGAGGAGGGCACCGAGGCGGCGACCTACGACGACAAGCTCGACGAGGACGTCGTCGCCGAGCGGCTGGCCCACATCTCGCGATTGGCCGAGGAACTCGTCTCGCAGCGGGCCGAGGACCGCGTCGGCCAGAGCGTGCGGGTCCTCGTCGAGTCCGTCGACGAGGACGGTGTGCACGGCCGTGCGGAGCACCAGGCGCCCGAGACGGACGGCCAGGTGCTCCTCACGAGCGGCGCGGGTCTGCGTGTCGGCCGTATGGTCGAAGCGAAGGTGGTCGGTACGGAGGGTGTCGACCTGGTGGCCGAGCCGCTCCAGGGCTCGCTCACGTCGCCTGCGTGGAGTGAGGAGGCGGGCAGATGACCGGTGTCCCGGCATCCGCGGCGGGAGGCGCCTCCGGCGCGCGGAGGGCAGCGGCCGGTGCGGCCGCTGCGACGCCCGCTGTCTCAGCCGTGCGGTCGGCCGAGGGCGGGGCGCCCGGAGCCTCGGCCGGTGTGGGTGACGGCGGGACTGCCGGGGCGGTGTCCGGTGCCGGCGAGGCCGTGCCCGGTGAGGACGGTGGCCTCGACGCGCAGGGCGACGGGAAGACCCCGCGGGGCGGGAAGATCGCTGCCGCGGCCGTCAACCAGGCCAGCGTCTGGAACATCGCCAACCTCCTGACCATGCTCCGGCTGGTCCTCGTACCGGCCTTCGTCGCGCTGATGCTCGCCGACGGCGGCTACGACCCGGCGTGGCGGTCCCTCGCCTGGGCCGCCTTCGCCATCGCCATGATCACCGACCTGTTCGACGGTCACCTGGCACGCACGTACAACCTGGTCACGGACTTCGGGAAGATCGCCGACCCCATCGCCGACAAGGCGATCATGGGGGCGGCGCTGGTCTGCCTGTCCGCGCTCGGCGATCTGCCCTGGTGGGTGACCGGCGTCATCCTCGGCCGGGAACTCGGGGTCACCCTGCTGCGTTTCTGGGTCATCCGGTACGGCGTGATCCCCGCCAGCCGTGGCGGCAAGCTGAAGACCCTCACCCAGGGCGTGGCCGTCGGTATGTACGTGCTGGCTCTGACGGGGTGGCTGGCCACTCTGAGGTGGTGGGTGATGGCCGCGGCGGTCGTGCTGACCGTGGTGACCGGACTCGACTATGTGAAACAGGCCATTGTGCTGCGCAGGCAGGGAATCGCCGAGCGCAAGGCCGCGTTGGAGGAGAAGGAAGCGTGAGTTCCACGGCCACCGACGTGGTGCGACTACTCACGGTGAAGGGTGAGACGCTCGCTGTCGCGGAGTCGCTGACCGGTGGCCTCGTTGCGGCGGACATCACATCCGTCCCCGGGGCGTCCAAGGTCTTCCGGGGCTCGGTGACCGCCTACGCCACTGACCTGAAGCGTGACCTGCTCGGGGTCGACGCCGCCCTGCTGGCGGCGCGTGGAGCCGTGGATCCGCAGGTCGCGGCCGAGATGGCGGCGGGCGTACGCAAGGCGCTCGGCACCGACTGGGGCATCGCGACCACCGGTGTCGCGGGTCCCGAGCCGCAGGACGGACAGGCCGTCGGCACGGTTTTCGTCGCCGTGGACGGACCTGCCCGAGCCGATTCCGGTTCTGCCGGCGGCGGAAAAGTGGAGGCTCTGCGGTTGAACGGCGACCGCGCGGAAATTCGTAGAGAGAGTGTACGGAGCGTACTCGCACTGCTTCTGAAGGAGCTTGCGAGCGAACAGACTGGGAATGAGCGGGCACAGGATACGGAACGGAACGGGGGGTTTTGATGTTTGCAGCCCTGAGTGAACACGACATCGCTCCCCGCACGGCCGCGGCGCAAGGCGGTACGGTGGGGCGTAATGGATGCGGCTACGCGGTCCGAGGAGGGAGCCACCGATGATTCTGCTCCGTCGCCTGCTGGGTGACGTGCTGCGTCGGCAGCGCCAGCGCCAGGGCCGTACTCTGCGCGAAGTCTCCTCGTCCGCCCGAGTCTCACTCGGCTATCTCTCCGAGGTGGAGCGGGGGCAGAAGGAGGCTTCCTCCGAGCTGCTCTCCGCCATCTGCGACGCGTTGGACGTACGGATGTCCGAGCTCATGCGGGAAGTGAGCGACGAGCTCGCCCTCGCCGAGCTGGCCCAGTCTGCAGCGGCCACCCCCAGCGAGCCTGTACCCACGCCGGTTCGCTCGATGCTGGGTTCCGTGTCGGTGACCGGCGTGCCACCGGAACGGGTGACCATCAAGGCGCCTGCCGAAGCGGTGGACGTCGTCGCCGCGTGAGGCTCTGCGCTCCCACGGCATGATCGAGGCCCCGGCCGGGCCTCTCCGGAAGAACCGGAGGGGTGCCGCCCGGGGTTTTCGCTTGCCCGGGGCCGGCTGTCGCCGTCGCGCCCAGACCTGTCCGATGTGTGTGCGTTTGCCGGTGGGGCGTGCGACGGTCATCGTTGAGGGGATGGCGGGGGCAGTCCTCGGAGGTGCGGATGTACGTCGTGAAGAGCCCGTTGTCGGACGCGAGCCTGAAGACCGTGTCCGAGGCGCTGCAAGGTGCCCTGGTCGACCTGGTGGACCTCGCCCTCGTGGCGAAGCAGATCCACTGGAACGTGGTGGGGCAGCGTTTCCGCTCCGTGCATCTCCAGCTCGACGAGGTCGTCGACACCGCGCGGAAGTACTCCGACACCGTGGCCGAGCGCGCCGCGGCCCTAGGGATCTCCCCTGACGGGCGCGCCGCGACGGTGGCCGTCGGCAGCGGGATCGGGGTGACCCCCGAAGGATGGGTCGACGACACGACCGCCGTGCGCACGCTCGTCGAAGCGCTGGGCGCGGTGATCGCACGGATGCGCGAGCGGGTCGAGTCGACTGGTGAGCCGGATCCGGTGAGCCAGGACATCTTCATCGGGATCACGGCCGACCTGGAGAAGCATCACTGGATGTTCCAGGCCGAGAACGGGTGACGGAAGAGGGCGCGGGAGCGGGTGACGCGCCGGGCGCGAGTTTCGCCACCGCGTCGCGGCGTCCCGCACCCATGCCCATGCTGTGCGGAGGGCCGCGCGGCGTGGGTCGGGTGCGTGGGGCCGATGGGGTGTGCGGTGCAGGTCTGGTGGGCGCTGGCGGGACGGTGCACGGTGTGCGCGTGCGCCGTCTGTGCGACGTGCGCGGCGTGAACGGTGTGTGCGGTGCGCCCGTGTGCCCGTGGTGCGCCCTGTCCGCCGGTCCGGGTGGCTGCATAGCGTCGGGCTGGGGGTTGCGGCCATGGCGGGGATAGCGCGCTGGGGGAGCCGGCACTGGGGGGTTCACGGGGTCGCGCTGGGGCTGGGGGCGCTGTGGTGGTGGGCCGTGGTGCGCGTGGTGGCCGTGCCCGAGGCGGGGGCGCTGGAGGCGGCGGTCGCGGCCGGGGGGTGGGGGCTGAGCGTGCTGCCCGTGCACTGCGTGCCCAAGCGGCGGGCTCGGGGGGTTGTGGGGGCGGGGCGGTGGCGGAGGGTTCTGCAGGCCGGGGTCGGGGCCCGGGCCGGAGGCGGTCATGCGCCGCGGGCGAAGTCGGGGGGAGGGTAGGCGGTGCTTCGGCTGCTGCGGAGTCTGCTGCGAGGGGGTGGTGGCCCGGCGGCGTGTCTGGGTCGCGGGGCGTGTCTGACGGGCGGGGGCTCTGTCACCACGGCATGGCCACACCTCCGTTCGGGCGGAGGATCTGGCCCGTCGTGAAGGCCGAGGCGTCGGAGACCAGGTGCAGGACCGTGTGGGCGATGTCCTCGGGCTCGCCCACACGGCCCAGCGGCGACATCCGGGCCATGACGGACTCCGTGTGTGCCTGGGAGCCGCTGTCGCCGCGGTCGGTCATCGGCGTACGGATCCAGCCCGGCGCTACCGCGTTGACACGGATGCCGTGCCGGCCGACCTCCGTCGCGAGTGTCTTCGTGAGCTGCACCACCGCCGCCTTGGCCGCGCCGTAGCAGAGCAGCCCGGGGCCGCCCGTGTCGACGGCGCCCGAGGCCATCGTGACGATGCTGCCCCGGGTGCCGCGGTCGATCATGAGGCGGGCGGCCTCCTGGCAGGCGTACAGCACTCCTTTGAAGTTGACGTCGAGGACCCGGTCGAGGTCCTCGTCCCGGGTCTCCAGCACGGGACTGCGGTGCATGATCCCGGCGACCGCGGCCAGGGCGTCCAGGCGTTCACAGGAGGTGAGGGCCTGCCGCAGCCCGGCCCGGTCGGTGACGTCGAGGGTGTGGGTGCGGGCGGTGCCGCCGCTGTCCTTGATCAGGGCCGCCGTCCCGTGCAGACCCGCGGTGTCACGGTCCGCGCAGTGCACGGTCGCCCCCGCCTCGGCGAGCAGCAGCGCCGAGGCGCGGCCGATGCCGCTCGCGGCGCCGGTGACGAACGCGGTGCGGCCGGAGAGGTCGTACGCCGTGACGGGCATACGAGGACCGTACGAGCGCTTCTGACGGTCCGTCAATTGGTGTGGCTGCGCCGGGCCGAGGCTGGGGCAGGGCCGGGCTGGCAGGTGGGGCACCAGTAGGTGGGGCGTTCGCGGGAGCCGTCGCCCTGGTCGGCGACGCGGATCGAGGTGCGGCAGCGCAGGCAGGGGCGGGGTGCGCGGCCGTAGACGAAGAGGTCCTGGCCGCGGCGGCCCGTCGTGCTGCGGATCGGGCGGTCGCGGTTGGCCTCCAGCAGCTTCTTGGCGAGCGCGGGCAGCTTCGTGGCGCGGTCGGGGGGAAGGTCGCCGGCCGGGAGCCACGGGGTGACGCCTAGCAGGAAGCAGAGCTCGCTCTTGTAGACATTGCCGATGCCGGCGAGGTTGCGCTGGTCGAGCAGGGCCTCGCCGAGTTCGCGGGCGGGGTCCTGGAGGACGTTGGCGAGGGCCCGGTCGGGGTCCCAGTCGGGCCCCAGGAGGTCGGGGCCGAGATGGCCGACCGCGCGGTGCTCGTCGGTGGTGCGCAGCAGTTCCAGGACGGGAAGGCGGTAGCCGACGGCGGTGCGGTCGGTGTTGCCGAGGATCGCGCGGATCTGGTGGCCGGGACCTCCGCTCCAGCGCTGGCCGTGCCCGTACACCTTCCAGGAGCCGTCCATGCGCAGGTGGGAGTGGAGGGTGAGGCCGCCCTCGATACGGGTGAGGAGATGCTTGCCGCGCGCGGTGACGTCCAGGACCGCTCGGCCCGTGAGGTCGGCCGTGGCGAAGCGCGGGACCCGGAGATCGCTGCGGGTCAGCACCGTGCCCGCGAGGGCGTCGTGCAACCGCCTCGCGGCCTGCCAGACCGTGTCACCTTCGGGCATGGGTCAAGGGTGGCACGACGGCCGTGTGGGCGGCCGAGCGGCTGTGTGCGGGGCTGGCCGGCTGCTTGCTGGGCCCGATCGGCTGTGTGGCCGGGGCGTCAGGCGCGCAGGCGGAGTCCTCGGGGGGTCGCGATGAAGCCCGCTCCTTCCAGGAGGGTCCCGATGGGGGACGTCAGGGCCTGGGCGCCGTTGACGCGCTCCACCGTGACCGTGCCGAGCGAGCCGGCGCGGGCCGCCGCGGCGAGGGCCTCCGCGGCGCTGCGCAGACGGGGGTCGTCAGTGGGGGCGCCGTCCGGGTCGGCGGCCCAGGCCAGCAGAGTCTTGCCGCCCCGCTCCATGTAGAGGGTCAGTTCACCGTCGACGAGTACTACCAGGGAGCCCGCTTTGCGGCCCGGCTTGTGTCCGGCGCCGGTCGGGGGCTCGGGCCAGGCC
Source organism: Streptomyces qaidamensis (assembly GCF_001611795.1). Taxonomy (NCBI): domain Bacteria; kingdom Bacillati; phylum Actinomycetota; class Actinomycetes; order Kitasatosporales; family Streptomycetaceae; genus Streptomyces; species Streptomyces qaidamensis. The sequence goes on from NZ_CP015098.1 coordinate 6,610,566, forward strand.
AGGGCGGCGCCGTACGCGTTCGCCGGGTCGGCGGCGGCGAGGACGACGGCCCGGGAGGCGCCGTCAGGGCGGGTACGCCGGCCCGCGAACCCCTGGTCGTACGCTGCGCGCCCGCCGTTCTGCCAGGAGGGTGCCACCTGCGGGGCGTAGTCGCGGGGCGAGACCCACTCGCCGGGCGACGGGCGCGGGGCGTCGTAGGAGGCGTCGAAGTCGGGGAAGCCGTCGGGGCCGGGGGCGTCGGTGTGGTCGTGGGAGGGGGTTGAGTCGTCCGGTCCGGCGAAGTCGTGGGCGAGGGCCGAGTCGTCCGGGCCGATGAGACCAGTGGTGGGGAACGGGGCGGGTCCGGAGGCGGGAGGGGGGCCGGGCAGGTTCTCGCCGCGGTCACGGGCGTTGGACACCGCGCGCAGGCGGTCCACCGCGCCGTCCATCGCGAACTGCGCGGCGCCGAGACCCTCCACCACGTAGCCGCGGCGGGCCTGGCCGCTCTCCTCGAAGACGGACAGGACGCGGTACGTCGCCGAGAAGCCGCCCTCGACGCCCTCCGCCGACACCGCACCCCTGGTGACCACACCGTGCCGGTCGAGGAGGGTGCGGGCGAGGGCATGAGCCCGCACGGTGGGGTCGGGCTCATGGGCGGGGAGCAGGGACCAGCGGCCGGCGACCGTCGGCGGGCCGGAGCGGGACGCGGTGCGCGCCGCGGCCGTCAGGGAGCCGTAGCGGCCGCGCGGGACCGCGCGCTTCGCGCGGTGGGCCGTGGACCCCGCGGTGCGGCCCGAGCCGAGCAGGGAGCGCATGGGGGTGAGCGTGTCGTTCGTCAGGTGGCCGGACCAGGCCAGGTCCCAGAGGGCGTCGGCCAGCTGGGGGTCGGTGGCCTCGGGGTGCGTGGTGGCGCGGATCTGGTCGGCGATCTGGCGGAAGAACAGGCCGTAGCCGCCGGAGAGGGTGTCCAGGACGGACTGGTGCAGGGCGGTCAGCTCCAGGGGGTGCGGGGGCGGCAGGAGCAGGGGGGCCGCGTCCGCCAGGTAGAGGGAGACCCAGCCGTCCTTGCCGGGGAGGGAACCCGCCCCGGCCCAGACCACCTCTCCGGCTGCGGTCAGCTCGTCCAGCATCGCCGGGGTGTAGTTCACGACTCGGGAGGGCAGGACCAGTTTCTCCAGGGCGGACGCCGGTACGGACGCGCCCTGGACCTGCTCGATGGCCCGGACCAGCCCGTCGATGCCGCGCAGGGAGTGGCCCTTGCCGATGTGCTGCCACTGGGGGAGGAACTGGGCGAGGGCGGCCGGGGGCACCGGCTCCAGTTCGTGCCGCAGGGCGGCCAGGGAGCGCCGGCGCAGTCGGCGCAGCACGGCAGCGTCGCACCACTCCTGGCCGATCCCGGCCGGGTGGAACTCGCCCTGTACGACCCGGCCCGCCGCCGCGAGCCGCTGGAGGGCGCCTTCGGTGACGGCGACACCCAGGCCGAAGCGGGCCGCTGCCGTGACCGAAGTGAACGGGCCGTGGGTGCGGGCGTAGCGGGCGAGGAGGTCGCCGAGCGGGTCCTTGACGGGCTCTGTGAAGGCCTCCGGGACACCGACCGGCAGGGCCGTGCCCAGCGCGTCGCGCAGGCGGCCCGCGTCCTCGATCGCCGCCCAGTGGTCCTGGCCCGCGATCCGGACCCGGATGGCGCGGCGGGCACCGGCGAGTTCCTGCGCCCACTGCGGTTCGGCGCCCCGCTCGGCCAGTTCCGCCTCCGTGAGCGGGCCGAGGAGACGCAGGAGGTCCGCGACGCCCTCGGCGTCCTTGACCCGGCGGTCGTCGGTGCGCCACTGGAGCTCGCGCTCCAGCTCGGTCAGCACCTCAGCGTCGAGCAGCTCGCGCAGCTCCGCCTGGCCGAGGAGCTCGGCCAGCAGGCGGGAGTCCAGCGACAGGGCGGCGGCGCGGCGCTCGGCCAGCGGGGAGTCGCCCTCGTACAGGAACTGGGCCACGTAGCCGAAGAGCAGGGAGCGCGCGAAGGGAGACGGTTCGGCCGTGGTGACCTCGACCAGGCGGACCTTGCGGGACTCCAGGTCCCCCATCAGCTCCACGAGGCCGGGGACGTCGAAGACGTCCTGGAGACACTCGCGGACCGCCTCCAGGACGATCGGGAACGAGCCGAACTCGCTCGCCACCTGCAACAGCTGCGAGGCGCGCTGCCGCTGCTGCCACAGCGGGGTGCGCTTGCCCGGGTTGCGGCGCGGCAGCAGCAACGCGCGGGCGGCACACTCACGGAAGCGGGAGGCGAACAGGGCGGAACTGCCCACCTGGTCGGTGACGACCTGGTCGACCTCGCCCTTGTCGAAGACGACGTCCGCCGCGCCTACGGGGGCCTGCTCGGCGTCGTACTCCCGGCCCGTCTTCACCGGCTCCTGGTCCAGCAGGTCCAGGCCCATGAGGTCGGCGTCCGGCAGGCGCAGCACGATGCCGTCGTCGGCGTGCATGACCTGCGCGTCCATGCCGTACCGCTCGGACAGCTTCGCGCCGAGCGCCAGCGCCCACGGGGCGTGCACCTGGGCGCCGAACGGCGAGTGCACGACCACGCGCCAGTCGCCGAGCTCGTCACGGAAGCGCTCCACGACGATCGTCCGGTCGTCCGGGATGTGGCCGCAGGCCTCGCGCTGCTCGGCCAGGTACGACAGCACGTTGTCCGCCGCCCAGGCGTCCAGGCCGGCGGCGAGGAGCCGGAGGCGGGCGTCGTCCTCGGGCAGCGAGCCGACCTCCCGCAGGAACGCGCCCACGGCCCGGCCCAGTTCCAGCGGGCGGCCCAGCTGGTCACCCTTCCAGAAGGGCAGCCGGCCCGGCACGCCGGGGGCCGGGGAGACCAGGACGCGGTCGCGGGTGATGTCCTCGATGCGCCAGGAGCTGGTGCCGAGCGTGAAGACGTCGCCGACGCGGGACTCGTAGACCATCTCCTCGTCGAGCTCGCCGACCCGGCCGCCGCCCTTCTTGGGGTCGGCGCCCGCGAGGAAGACGCCGAAGAGGCCCCGGTCGGGGATCGTGCCGCCGGAGGTGACGGCGAGGCGCTGTGCGCCGGGGCGGCCGGTGATCTCGCCGGTGACCCGGTCCCACACCACGCGCGGGCGCAGCTCCGCGAACGCGTCGGACGGGTAGCGGCCGGCCAGCATGTCGAGGACCGCCGTGAAGGCCGACTCGGGAAGCGAGGCGAACGGGGCGGCCCGGCGGACGGCGGCGAGGAGGTCGTCGAACTGCCATGTGTCCAGGGCCGTCATGGCGACCACCTGCTGCGCCAGGACGTCCAGGGGGTTGGCGGGGACCTTGAGGGACTCGATGGAGCCGGTGCGCATGCGCTCGGTGACCACCGCCGCCTGCACCAGGTCGCCGCGGTACTTCGGGAAGACCACACCGGTGGAGACCGCGCCCACCTGGTGCCCCGCCCGGCCGACGCGCTGCAGGCCGGAGGCGACGGAGGGCGGCGACTCCACCTGCACGACCAGGTCCACCGCACCCATGTCGATGCCCAGTTCGAGACTGGACGTCGCCACCACCGCGGGCAGGCGCCCCGCCTTCAGGTCCTCCTCGACCAGGGCGCGCTGCTCCTTGGAGACCGAGCCGTGGTGGGCGCGGGCGATGACCTGGGGGGCGCCCTGGGCCGCTCCCGAGCCGCCCATGAGCTCTGCGGGGGAGTGGTGCTCGTCGAGCGTCTCACCCGTGGCCCGTTCGTACGCGATCTCGTTCAGGCGGTTGCAGAGGCGCTCCGCGAGGCGGCGGGAGTTCGCGAAGACGATCGTCGAGCGGTGGGACTGGACGAGGTCGGCGATCCGCTCCTCCACATGCGGCCAGATGGACGGGCGCTCGGCGCCCTCCTGGCCGTCCGCCACCGGGGAGCCGCCCAGCTCGCCCAGATCCTCGACCGGGACGACCACCGACAGGTCGAACTCCTTGCCCGACTCCGGCTGGACGATCTCCACCTTGCCGCGCGGCGAGAGGTAACGGGCCACCTCGTCCACCGGCCGGACCGTCGCGGAGAGGCCGATGCGGCGGGCGGGCTTCGGGAGGAGGTCGTCCAGCCGCTCCAGGGAGAGCGCGAGATGGGCGCCGCGCTTGGTGCCGGCGACCGCGTGCACCTCGTCGAGGATCACCGTTTCCACGCCGGCCAGCGCCTCGCGCGCCGCCGACGTCAGCATCAGGAACAGCGATTCCGGGGTCGTGATCAGGATGTCCGGCGGACGGGTCGACAGGGCGCGGCGCTCGGCGGCGGGGGTGTCGCCCGAGCGGATGCCCACCCTGACCTCGGGCTCGGGCAGGCCGAGGCGCACGGACTCCTGGCGGATGCCGGTCAGCGGACTGCGCAGGTTGCGCTCGACGTCCACCGCCAGGGCCTTCAGGGGCGAGACGTACAGGACGCGGCAGCGCTTCTTCGGGTCGGCGGGGGGAGGCGCCGAGGCCAGCTGGTCCAGAGCGGCCAGGAAAGCAGCCAGGGTCTTTCCGGAGCCGGTGGGGGCGACGACCAACACGTCCGAGCCCTCGTGGATGGCCTGCCACGCACCGGCCTGGGCCGAGGTGGGCGCGGAGAAGGCACCCGTGAACCAGGCGCGGGTCGCGGGGGAGAAGCCGTCCAGGGCTCGGTGCGCATTGCTGGGCATGCGTCCATCGTGCACCTCGGCACTGACAACGGGCCCGCGCCTGCCTCCCGGCCTGCCGTTCCGGGCGTCGGTGCCGGCCGGCGGTGCCGCGCCCCGATCGCCCCCGCGGACAATGGTCGTATGAACGAGCGCGCACGCCACTGGCAGTACGACGAGCTGCCCGGGGTCGATCTGCTGCGGGCCCGGTACGTGCACAAGACGTTCGTCCGGCACACGCACGAGAACTTCGTGATCGCCGCCATCGCCGACGGGGTGGAGGTGTTCCACCACGGCGGGGGTGATCAGTACGCGGGGGCCGGTGCCCTCGCCCTGGTGAACCCCGATACGCCGCACACCGGGCGAGCCGGGGTGCCCGAAGGGTGGCGGTACGGGGCCGTGTACCCGCCGCCCGGCGTGGTGGCGGAGATCGCGGCCGAGACGACGGCTCTGCGGGGGACGCCGGGGTTCGTCAGCCCGGTCGTGGACGATCCCTACGCCGTGGGCCTGGTGCACCAGGTGCTGCGGGCCGCTGAGGAAGGCAACGCGCTGGCCGCGGACACGCTGCTGCGCGTCGCGGTGACCAGGCTGCTGCGGTTGAACGGCGGGCCCTTGCCACGGCGGGAGGTGCGGACGGCGGGAGCCCGCATCGCGGCACGCGCGCGTGGTGTGCTGGAGGAACGGATGGCATGCCCGCCGAGCCTGGAGCGGCTGGCGGCCGACCTCGGGACCAGCCCGTTCGCCCTGCTGAGGGCCTTCCGCGACGTCTACGGCATGCCGCCGCACGCGTGGCTCACAGACGCGCGGGTACGGCGTGCGCGGCAGCTGCTGGACGCGGGGACGGCGCCCTCCGAGGTCGCCGTCGCCGTCGGGTTCACCGATCAGCCACACCTCAACCGGCACTTCACCCGGATGGTCGGTGTGCCCCCGGGCGCGTACCAGAGGGAGCGCAAGAACGTACAAGACCAGCGGTAGCCGCCGGCCGTAGCGTGCGGGTGTGGCAGATCGGACAGCTCTCGAAGATGAAGACGTGGACATCGGTGGGAAGGCGGACCGGGCCGTCGTGCGCGACGCCCTGGGGGTCGGGGTGGCCGTCGGGCTGTCCGGGTTCGCCTTCGGAGTGACCTCGGCCGGCAGCGGACTCACGCTGCTGCAGACGTGCGCGCTCAGTCTTCTGGTGTTCACCGGCGCGTCCCAGTTCGCCCTGGTGGGGGCCATCGCGGCCGGAGGCGGCCCGTTCACCGCCGCCGCCGGGGCCCTCTTCCTCGGCGTGCGGAACGCCTTCTACGGTTTGCGTCTGTCCCAGCTGCTGGCCCTCCCGCGCGCGGTACGGCCGTTCGCCGCCCAGTGGGTGATCGACGAGACGGCCGCCGTCGCACTCGCCCAGCCCACGCGACGCGCCGCACGGCTCGGATTCGTCGTGACCGGGCTGACCCTGTACCTCCTGTGGAACCTCACGACAGTGCTCGGCGCCCTGGGCGCCGAGGCCATCGGGGACACCGACGCGTGGGGCCTGGACGCCGCCGGGCCCGCGGTGTTCCTGGCGCTGCTCGCGCCGATGCTGAAGACCGGCACCGAGCGGGCCGTCGCCGGGCTCGCCGTGCTGCTGGGACTCGGGCTGCTGCCCGTCCTGCCCGCCGGGGTACCGGTGCTCCTGGCCGCGCTGGCGGCGCCGGCCGTGCTGTGGGCGGACGGCCGGCGCCGGGGAAGGGGGGACGCGCGGTGAACGTCTGGATCGCGATCGGCGTGACCGTCCTCGGGTGCTACGCCGTCAAGCTCGCCGGGCTCCTGGTGCCGGCGGGAGCCCTGGAGCGGCCCCTCGTCAAACGCCTCGCCGCGCTGCTGCCCGTCGCGCTGCTCGCGGCCCTCACCGCCCAACAGACCTTCGCCGACGGGCAGACGCTGGTGCTGGACGCGCGGGCCGCCGGACTCGCCGCCGCGGCCGTCGCGCTGATGCTGCGTGCCCCGTTCCTGCTGGTCGTCGCCGCGGCCGTGCTGGTGACCGCCGGGGTGCGGGCCATGGGGGCCGGATGATCAGTCGATGGCGCGGCCGTACGCGCTGAGCACGCGCAGGGCCTCGATCGTCACGAGCGGGCGTGCTTCCAGGGCGGGGGCCGGGGCCCAGCGCCGCCACCGGACGGGCCAGCCGCCGTCTTCCTGCTGCTGGGCCGCGAGATGGTCCAGGGACCGGGCCATCTCGTCGTCCGTGAACCACGCGCGCGCGAGGGAGCGCGGTGTCCGCGCGTAGTCGTACGGGAAGTGGTGCTCCCCCGGGGCGTAGCCGGGGGACACCGGACAGGCGTCGAGGTCGCCGGGATCCAGGGCCACGAGGCGGTGTGCGCGGACCAGGCGGCCGAGACGGGCGGCGGCCGCCTCAGCGCGCGGACGGTCGGGGGCGGAGTCCAGGAAGGCCACGGCGGCCTCGATCTCGTACGGGTGCGACTTCTCCAGGGACTCGACCGCCTGCCAGCAGAAGTCCGTCGCCCGGAAGAGCCAGGCGTGCCACACCCCGTTGCGGTGCAGCAGTCCCACCACCGGCCCGGTGGCCAGGAGGTCGCTGGGCGGGTCGTCCACCACCGTCACGAAGGGAGCCGTGGGGTAGTCGCGCTGGCTGGGGTGGATCGCCGGGAGGGCGCCGTCCGCCATGGACACGGACGTCAGGTAGCGGCACATGCGTTCCACGCGCTGGCCGGCGCAGCGTCCGACCGCGTCCAGCACACGCAGGGCGTGCGCGGTGTGCAAGGGCTGGCTGACCGGGCCGCGGAGATCGGGCTCCAGCGCGTGGCCGTACCCGCCGTCCTCGTTGCGGTAGGCGTCCAGGGCGGTCTCCACCGGGTCGGCGGCGGCGCCCCGGAAGTGGTGGGCGAAGCGGCGCTGCTCGAGCACGCGCGCGGTGAGCCAGACGAAACGCTCCGCGCGCGCGACGGGGCTGTGCGACGGGGGCGTCGGGGGGACTGCGGTAGCTCCTGTTTCGGCCATGGGTCAGACCGTAGGGCGCGAAGCGGCGCCGGCAGGCGGTCACGGCCCAGGCCCACCCCAGGGGCGGGATACTGGAGGCATGCGGTTGACGGTCTTCTGGCAGCGAATGGCGGAGCACTTCGGTCCTGGTTACGCCGAAACCTTCGCGCGTGATCACGTGATGTCCGAGCTGGGCGGGCGCACGGTGAACGAGGCGCTGGAGGCCGGCTGGGGCGCCAAAGAGGTCTGGCAGGTGGTCTGCTCGGTGATGGACGTGCCCCGGGAGAGGCGCTGACCGCTGCCGGCGAGCGCCGGGGACCATCGGCCGACAGGTGTCGGGCCGACGGGCGGGAGCATCATCCGGCAGGTGTCGGGCCGATGGGCGGGGCCAGCAGGAGTCAGGCGTCAGGTGTTGGACCGACGGGCGGGAGCAGCAGCCGGACCGGTCGGCCGGTGCCGGACATCGCTGCCCGGTCACGAAGATCGCAGGGCGGGCAGACGGCTGTCGGGGGCGTGGGCGAGACTTGGACCGTGGCACCCACTGACGAGACCGGGCAGGCAGCCCAGCAGTCCTCAGCTTCCGGCACGACGCCGCCTGTTCGCCCCCCGGTCGGCGGGGCCGGGGCGAACGGTCGCATGCCGCGCTGGCTGCCCCGTGCCATGGTGCTCGCGCTCGCCCTCGTCGCCGTGTTCCAGCTGGGCAGCTGGGCCTTCCACCAGCTCACCGGCCTGCTGATCAACATCCTCATCGCATTCTTCCTGGCCCTGGCCATCGAGCCCGCGGTGAGCTGGATGGCCTCGCGAGGCATGCGCAGAGGGTTCGCCGCGTTCGTCGTCTTCATCGGCGTGATGGTCGTGTCGGCCGGTTTCGTCACCGTGCTCGGTTCCGTCCTCGCGGACCAGATCATCAAGCTGATCGAGGGCTTCCCCGAGTACCTCGACTCCGTCATCAACTGGATCAACACGCACTTCAAGACCGACCTGAAACGTGTTGACATCCAGGAGGGCGTGCTCCGCTCCGACTGGCTGCGCAACTACGTCCAGAACAGCGCCACCGGCGTCCTGGACGTGTCCGCCCAGGTCATCGGGGGCCTCTTCCAGTTGCTCACGATCGCCCTGTTCTCGTTCTACTTCGCCGCGGACGGCCCGCGACTGCGCCGCACGATCTGCTCCGTCCTGCCGCCCGCCCGCCAGGCGGAGGTGCTGCGCGCGTGGGAGATCGCCGTGAACAAGACCGGCGGCTACATCTACTCCCGCGGCCTGATGGCGCTGATCTCCGGTGCGGCGCACTTCGTCCTGTTGCAGGCTCTGGACGTGCCCTACGCGCCCGTGCTCGCCGTGTGGGTGGGCCTGGTGTCGCAGTTCATCCCCACCATCGGCACGTACCTCGCGGGCGCCCTGCCCATGCTGATCGCGTTCACGGTGGATCCCTGGTACGCGCTGTGGGTGCTGATCTTCGTCGTGATCTACCAGCAGTTCGAGAACTACGTGCTGCAGCCCAAGCTGACCTCCAAGACCGTCGACATCCACCCCGCCGTCGCCTTCGGCTCGGTCATCGCCGGCACCGCCCTCCTCGGCGCCGTCGGTGCGCTCATTGCCATCCCTGCCATCGCCACACTCCAGGCGTTCCTCGGGGCGTATGTCAGGCGCTACGACGTCACGGACGATCCCCGGGTGCACGGCCACCACCGACGGGGAGACGGGGCGGGCATGCTCGCGCGGGCGAGGGGGTTGTGGGCACGGCGGCCGGGGGCGGATTGGCCCGGGAGCGGGGGCTCGGGGGAGAGCTCTTCCTGAGCGGCACGGACCGCGCGGCTGCTACGCGGCCGCGGCCTTCAACAGGCTCGCCCGCTCGTCGGGCGGGATGAGCCCGCCCGGCAGTGACCGGTCGTCCAGCAGACCGCGCACCACTTCGGCATGCTCAGAGAACACGGCTCGGCATCGTGCGCGTTCCGGGTGGTCGCGGTCGCTGCCCAGGAACCGGATCGCCTGCTCACTGCTTCCGTCGACGGGGTGCGAGAGCTCCGCGACGACGAACAGGACCTCGACCAGCTCGGTCCGCACCGGCACCGCCGGATCGGCGGCGAGGCGGAGCAGGAACGGAAGCGCTGCCGGCATGGCCGGGCCCAGGGCGAAGGCACTGTCCATCAGGACGTTGCAGAGCACCCGCTCGGCCTCGGCGGCCGCGGTGGGATCGAGCAGACTGCGCAGGAGGGCGGGGACCCCGGTGGGGCACCCGGGGAAGTCTGCCCAGGCGATGTCGTCACAGCCGCGCAGTGCGGGGTGATCCCGGCCGGTGTGCGGTGCCTCCGGAAACTCCTGCAGGAACCGTGCGACGGCGGCTTCCTTGCCCGCCGCGGTGATCCGGCACATCCCATCTCCCCCTTGAGTGTGCGCATCGTCTGTGCAAGCACACGGTACTCCGGCACGAGCAGACCCGACACGGGCCGTGGGGTGCGGTGGTGCGGGACGCGCCGTGCCGAGGGGTGCGCTTGACACGAAAATCGAACATCCATTCTCATGGGGGCACCGGCGAGGCTCAACGAAGGGCATTTCGACGTACTTTGGGTAGGTAAATGCCCGAGTTATCCACAGGCCGGACGTGCGTCGGGGCGCATTGTCAGTGGCAGGCGTTAGCGTCTTTGACGTGAAGCGATCGACTCAAGCAAATCGGGTGGAACCCATGGCAGGAACCGACCGCGAGAAGGCCCTGGATGCCGCACTCGCACAGATTGAACGGCAATTCGGCAAGGGCGCGGTCATGCGCATGGGCGATCGGACCAACGAGCCCATCGAGGTCATCCCGACCGGGTCCACCGCCCTGGACGTGGCCCTAGGCGTGGGCGGCCTGCCCCGCGGCCGTGTCGTCGAGATCTACGGACCGGAATCCTCCGGTAAGACCACCCTGACCCTGCACGCGGTGGCGAACGCGCAGAAGGCCGGAGGCCAGGTCGCCTTCGTCGACGCGGAGCACGCACTCGACCCCGAGTACGCGAAGAAGCTCGGCGTCGACATCGACAACCTCATCCTCTCCCAGCCCGACAATGGTGAGCAGGCCCTGGAGATCGTGGACATGCTGGTCCGCTCCGGCGCCCTCGACCTCATCGTCATCGACTCCGTCGCCGCGCTCGTACCGCGTGCGGAGATCGAGGGCGAGATGGGCGACAGCCACGTCGGTCTGCAGGCCCGCCTGATGAGCCAGGCCCTGCGGAAGATCACCAGCGCGCTCAACCAGTCCAAGACCACCGCGATCTTCATCAACCAGCTCCGCGAGAAGATCGGCGTGATGTTCGGCTCCCCGGAGACCACGACCGGCGGCCGGGCGCTCAAGTTCTACGCCTCGGTGCGCATCGACATCCGCCGCATCGAGACCCTGAAGGACGGCACGGACGCGGTCGGCAACCGCACCCGCTGCAAGGTCGTCAAGAACAAGGTCGCGCCGCCCTTCAAGCAGGCCGAGTTCGACATCCTCTACGGCCACGGCATCAGCCGCGAGGGCGGCCTGATCGACATGGGTGTGGAGCACGGCTTCGTCCGCAAGGCCGGCGCCTGGTACACGTACGAGGGCGACCAGCTCGGCCAGGGCAAGGAGAACGCGCGCAACTTCCTGAAGGACAACCCCGACCTGGCCAACGAGATCGAGAAGAAGATCAAGGAGAAGCTGGGCGTCGGCGTGCGCCCCGAGGAGCCGGCCGCCGAGCCGGGCAAGGACGCCGCGGTCTCCGCACCGGACGACGCGGCACCCGCTGTCCCCGCCCCGGCACCGGCCAAGACCGCCAAGTCCAAGGCCGCCGCAGCCAAGAGCTGACCCGTGACACGGCGAACCGACTGGGCGGAGTACGAGTACGCCGCCTCCGGTGCCCCACGGGGGAGGGGCACCGGAGGCGACATGTGCTCAGCCCTGGGCAGGGAGGACGGCTCCGGGGAAACACCCCCCGAGGGGGACCGGCTGCACGAAGACGGGGACGACACCGGGCCGTACGGGGGCGGCTCGCCTGGAAGCGGCTCGCGTGACGGCGGGCCACGCGGCAGGCGCGGTCGTCGTCGGCGTGGCTTCGGCGAGACGGCCCCTGACGCCGAGGACGGGGGTGCCCCTTCCTCGTCGAGGGCCGAGCGGGAGGCACCTCCGGGGGACCCGGTCGAGCAGGCTCGGGCGATCTGCCTGCGCCTGCTCACCGGGACCCCGCGGACCCGTAAGCAACTCGCCGACGCCTTGCGCAAGCGGCAGATCCCGGACGACGCGGCCGAGGAGGTGCTGTCCCGGTTCGAAGAGGTCGGCCTCATCAACGACGGGGCCTTCGCGGACGCCTGGGTGGAATCACGTCACCACGGACGGGGGCTGGCCCGGCGTGCGCTCGCCCGGGAACTGCGAACCAAGGGCGTCGACTCCACATTGATCGACGAGGCCGTCTCCCAGCTCGACTCCGAGCAGGAGGAGTCGACCGCGCGGGACCTCGTCGACCGCAAGCTCCGCTCCACTCGCGGCCTCGACCGCGACAAACGCCTCCGCCGCCTTGCGGGCATGCTCGCCCGCAAGGGTTACCCCGAGGGCATGGCGCTGCGCGTGGTGAGGCAGGCGCTGGAGGAAGAGGGCGAGGACACGGAGTTTCTGGCGGACGAGGGGTTCTGAGCCGAGCGGGGCGGTGTTGAAGACGGCCTGCAGCAGCGGCAGGCAGCCGACCGACGACTCGGCTCCCGGGGCTCCGGCTCACGCCACCGGAAGCCCCGCCCCTCGCCATGCCTGGAAGCCGCCCACCAGATCCGTGGCCCGGTGCAGTCCCAGCTGGTGCAAGGACTGGGCCGCGAGACTGGACGCATAGCCCTCGTTGCAGATCACGACGATGCGCAGGGCGTGGCTGGTGGCCTCGGGGAGACGGTGGCTGCCCTGGGGGTCGAGGCGCCATTCCAGTTCGTTGCGCTCGACGACGAGGGCGCCAGGGATGAGGCCGTCCCGTTCGCGCAGGGCGGCGTAGCGGATGTCGACCAGGAGCGCGTCGCCGGCCCGGGCGGCCTCGTGCGCCTCCTGCGGTTCGATGCGCTCGTAGCCCGCCCGGACCCGCTCCAGCAACGCGTCGATGCCGACGGGCTGTTGGGGGTCGCGGCTCGCCGGCGCGGGACCGGCGCTCACTGCCAGTCCTCCGGGCGCTCGACCTGCTCCAGGCGCAGGACCGGACCGCTGCGGCTGTAGCGGCGGATCTGCGGCAGGGGCGGGTAGTAGGCGTGGACGGAGATCGCGTGCAGGTCGGGGGACTCGTTGAGCACCTCGTGCACGTGGTGCCGGCCGAAAGCGCGGCCCTGGCCGGCCCGCAGCCGGCGTTCCCGGTCCACGTCCTCGGTGAGTTCCAGCGTCTTCCAGCCGTCGGTGGGCAGCCGCGCGGCGAGCGAGTTCTCCTTGAGCTCGCCCGACGCGGTCAGGAAGGCGCCGACCGAGTCGGCGTGGTCGTGCCAGCCGGTGCCCGTGCCGGGCGGCCAGCCGATCAGCCAGGCCTCGCTGCCGCCCGGCCCGTCCAGCCGCACCCAGGTGCGGCCCTCCGGGTCGAGCGGCAGGGAGTTGATCAGCTCGGTGTCGGCGGCCGTGCGCCGGACGAAGTCGTAGAGATCGGCCTGCGTGGGAGCCGAACCGGCGGAGGAGGAGGCGGAGGAGGCCGCAGATGGGGATACAGACGGGGATACAGATGGGGATACAGACACGGGTTGCCGTCCTGAGGGTCCTGATGAGGGTTCGCGAAGGAGGCGCGGAAGCCGACGCGGCCAGAGCGCGGCGCGCACCGTGCGAAGTGGAATGCGAAGTCAGCAGGACGGTCGACACACGCAGCCCGCATAGCGGACGAGGTCCATATGGACCCTCCGCCACAGGCGCACACAGGTGTCGGTCACGCACCGGAGTACACCACGACCGCCTGGACGGGTCAACTCACTGTCACCATGCGGACGCACCGTGACAGTGAGCAGATCACCGGGGGGTCGATGTCAGTGCGAGCCTGCCGAAGCACCGGCCTCTGCCTGCGCCTTCAGCGGCCCGCCCACGGTGGCCTCCGCCGCCGCGTACAGGTCGGCCGGGCGCACTCCGCCCAGCGCGGTGACGAGGTGGCCGTCGGGACGCACCAGAAGCACCGTGTGCGCGGCCGCGCCCGGATAACTCTCGGCGACCAGCAGTTCGGCGGGGTGCGGCAGTGCCGTCACCGCCGCCGCGAGCTGCGGCATGATGCCGGCGCCGACCCAGTGCTTGCGTTCCCAGACGCCCGTGCCCGGCGCGATCAGCACCACGAGCAGCGCGCCGCGGCCGAGCCGGTCCCGTAGCCGTACGAAGGTGCCGTCCTCCGCGGTGACCCGTACGTCGGTGACGGGTGCGCCTAGCGGTGTCTCGACCGGGATCTGCCCGTCGAGGCGTTGGGGCGCGAGCGGCGAGTCGGCGTACGCCCCCGGCGCGCCGAGCTGGCCGTGCCCCAGGTGACCCTCCGTGAGGAGGGCGTCGTGGCCCCGGGAGGAGCCGGGTACGACGGCGCGCAGCCCCGCACCGCCGCGCAGCAGCGGCAGCGCCTGGTCGGCGGCGCGGAGCCGGGCGGCGACGACCGCCCGGCGTTCGGTCTGGTAGCTGTCGAGGAGCGCTTCGTGCGGGCCGTGGTGCCAGGCCAGGGCCAGTTTCCAGGCGAGGTTGTCGGCGTCCCGCAGGCCCTCGTCCAGCCCGTGGGTGCCCAGCGCGCCGAGCAGGTGGGCAGCGTCCCCGGCGAGGAAAACGCGGTCGGCGCGCCAGCGGCGGGCCAGCCGGTGGTGGACGGTGTGGACTCCGGTGTCCAGCAGCTCGTACGGCGGGGTCGTGCCACCCGCCCAGCCGGCCAGGGTCTCCCGGATGCGGGTGAGCAGCAGTTCGGGTGTGACCAGGTCCTTGCCGGGCGGCAGGAGCCAGTCCAGGCGCCAGACGCCGTCCGGCAGTGGCCGGGCGGTGACTTCGCCGGCGGAGGGGCCGGACATGCGCCAGGGCGGCAGGCGGTGCAGCAACGCCTCGTCGTGCCAGGGCAGTTCCGTACGGAGCGCGGCGACGGCGTGACGTTCCACCGCCGTACGGCCCGGGAAGCGGATGTCCTGCAGCTTGCGCACGGTCGAGCGGGGGCCGTCGCAGCCGACCAGGAAACTGCCGCGCCACCAGGTGCCCTTGGGACCGCGAGTGTGTGCGGTGACGCCGGAGGGCTCCTGCTCGATCCCGTCGAGGCGGCTCTCCACGGCGATTCTGACGAGCCGTTCGCCGGTGAGGGCGGCGCGCAGAGCGCCGGTCAGCACGTGCTGGGCGATGTGCAGGGGAACGGGCTCGGCGCCGTCGAAGACGATCTCGCGCATCACCTGCTTGCGCCGCATCGACCGCCATCCGGCCCAGCGCGCACCGGCTCGGGCGAGCGGCATGCCGGTCAGTCGTTCCACGAGGGCGGCGGTGTCCTCGCGCAGGACGACGGTGCGTGCCGCCCGGGGTTCGTCCTTGCCCGGGCCCTCGTCGAGGACGACGCAAGGGACTTCCTGACGTGCCAGTGCAAGGGCGAGCGTGAGCCCGACGGGCCCCGCTCCGACGATGATCACCGGGTCCACGGCGTGGCGCCCCCTGCCCGCGGTGGTGTCCTGAGAGACGTAGGTGAACAGGAAGTTGGAGCAGGGTGCACGATCACAGAACGTATGCAACCCATTGCCGGTGCTTGCGTCAAGTGACGAGGGCTGGTGGCGATCATGCAACGCAACAAGGGTAGCGGGGCGACACGCTCGTCACTTGAGGGGGTGTCAGGGAAGGGGGTCAGCGGCCGGCTTCTGCACCGGCACAATTGTGGCCCGCCGGATACCCGGCGGGCCACAAAAGGAGAGGTTGTCGGGCTGTCAGATGGAGCCGCCGGCACCGGTCCCGTAGGTGCCGCCCACCTCGGCCGCGTTCACGTCGTCCACCTTGTCGGCACCGAGAACAGCACCCGTGCTCCGCTTGCTGCGGCGCAGCCTGCCCTCCAGCCAGGAGGCGAAGGACGTGAGGATGAAGTTCAGCACGATGAAGATGACCGCCACCACGATGAAGCTGGGGATGACGTTCGCGTAGTTGGCCGCGAGGGTGCTCCGCGTGTTGAGGAGCTCGGTGAACCCGAGCATCACGCCGCCCAGCGCGGTGTCCTTCACGATGACGACCAGCTGGCTGACGATGGCGGGCAGCATCGCGGTGACGGCCTGCGGCAGCAGGATGCTCGACATCGTCTGGCTCTTGCGCAGGCCGATCGCCATGGCGGCTTCCGACTGGCCCTTGGGCAGGGACAAGATGCCGGCTCGTACGATCTCTGCGAGGACCGAGGCGTTGTAGAGCACCAGGCCGGTGACCACCGCGTACAGAGGCCGCTCGTCGCTGGGGATACCCGTGGAGCGGACGTAGAACTCGTTGGCGAACAGCATCAGCAGCAGCACCGGGATCGCCCGGAAGAACTCGACCACCGCGCCGGCCGGGATGCGCACCCAGCGGTGGTCGGACATGCGTGCGATGCCGAGGACGGCGCCCAGAGGGAGGGCGATGACCATGGCGAGAGCTGCGGCCTTCAGCGTGTCGGCCAGTCCCGGCAGCAGGTAGGTCGTCCAGGCCTCGGACGTGGTGAACGGCTCCCACAGGGACCACTTCAGCTGGCCCTTGTCGTCCAGCGTCTGCCACACCCACCACAGCAACAGGGCGAGCAGGACGAAGAAGACCACCGAGAACAGCACGTTGCGCCGCTTGGCCTTCGGGCCGGGGGCGTCGTAGAGAACGGACGTCATCGCTTCACCGCCAGTCGCTTGCTCAGCCAGCCGAGGAACAGGCCGGTGGGCAGGGTCAGTACCACGAACCCGAAGGCGAAGACCGCGCCGATGAGCAGCGTCTGTGCCTCGTTCTCGATCATTTCCTTCATCAGGAGGGCGGCCTCCGCCACGCCGATCGCGGCCGCCACGGTGGTGTTCTTGGTCAACGCGATGAGCACGTTGGCCAGCGGTCCGATGACGGAGCGGAACGCCTGCGGCAGTACCACGAGCCTCAATACCTGGCTGAAGCTGAGCCCGATGGCCCGTGCCGCCTCGGCCTGCCCGACGGGCACGGTGTTGATGCCGGAGCGGATGGCCTCGCAGACGAAGGCCGCGGTGTAGGCGACGAGGCCCAGGACCGCCAGGCGGAAGGCTCTGACCTTTAGTTCCTCGGTGCCCATCGTCACCCCGAAGATGTTGGCGAGGCCCAGCGAGGTGAAGACGATGATAACGGTCAAGGGGATGTTACGGACGAGGTTCACATAGGCGGTGCCGAAGCCGCGCATGAGCGGGACAGGGCTGACCCGCATGGCCGCCAGTAGGGTGCCCCAGATCAGGGAGCCGACGGCCGAGAAGACGGTGAGCTGCACCGTGACCCAGAAGGCACCCAGCAGGGTCGGGTTGTCATAGTCAGAAAGAAAGTCGAACACGATCTCCCGCGCTTCCGGGTGTGTGGCTTAGGTGGCGGACGTGCCGCGCCGCCGCCGGAGAAGCGATGGGCGGCGGCGCGCCTGCGGATCCCCGCTGTGATCGCGGGGATCCTGCGTCGGCGGAGTCCCGCGTTACTGGACGATCTGACCGATCTTCGGGGCTTCCTCGTTCTTGTAGTTCGCAGGTCCGAAGTTGTCCTCGACGGCCGTGTCCCAGGCGCCGTCGCTGACCATCTTCTCCAGCGCGTCGTTGATCTTGTTCAGGGTCTCGGTGGCGCCCTTCTTCACACCGATGCCGTAGTTCTCGTTGCTGAGCTTCAGTCCGGTGAGCTTGAACTGGCCCTTGTACTGGTCCTGCGCCGCGAAGCCGGCGAGGATCGCGTCGTCCGTGGTCACGGCGTCGAGGGCACCGCTCTGCAGGCCCGCGATGCACTCCGAGTAGCCGCCGAGCTCCTGCAACTGAGCCTTCGGGGCGATCTCGTTCTTGACGTTCTGAGCCGAGGTGGAGCCAGTCACCGAGCACAGCTTCTTGCCGTTGAGGTCGGTGCCTTCCTTAATGTCCGAGTCTGCCTTCACCAGCAGGTCCTGGTGGGCCAGCAGGTACGGACCGGCGAAGTCGACCTTCTGCTTGCGCTCGTCGGTGATCGAGTACGTGGCCGCGATCATCTTCACGTCGCCGCGGGACAGCGCGTTCTCACGGTCGGCGCTCTTGGTCTCGACCCACTCGATCTGGTTGGGCTCGTAGCCCAGTTCCTTGGCCACGTACGTCGCCACGTCCACGTCGAAGCCGGAGAAGGAACCGTCGGGCTCCTTCAGGCCCAGACCGGGCTGGTCGTACTTGATGCCGATCTTGATCTTGTCGCCGCCGCCGGAGCCGGAGCCGTTGGAGTCACCGCCGTCGTCGCCACCACAGGCGGTGGCGGTCAGAGCGAGGACGAGAGCGGTGGCGGCCGCAGCGGAGACCTTGCGGAGCTTCATGGTGAACATCCTTTGCCGTGAAGAGAAAACCGTCGTTGCGGGTGACGCGGATCGCCTCGGACGCGACCCGCGCCGTCAGTGATGCAGGATCTTCGAAAGGAAGTCCTTGGCACGATCGCTGCGCGGATTGCTGAAGAACTGGTCGGGCGCAGCCTCCTCGACGATTCGGCCGTCCGCCATGAACACCACGCGGTTTGCAGCCGATCGTGCGAAACCCATCTCATGGGTGACGACGATCATGGTCATGCCGTCGCGGGCGAGCTGCTGCATGACCTCCAGCACCTCGTTGATCATCTCGGGGTCGAGCGCGGAGGTCGGCTCGTCGAAGAGCATCACCTTCGGCTCCATGGCCAGGGCCCGTGCGATGGCGACGCGCTGCTGCTGGCCGCCGGAGAGCTGAGCCGGGTACTTCTCGGCCTGCGCGCCCACACCGACCCGGTCGAGCAGGGCCCGGGCCCGCTCCTCGGCCGCCTTCTTGTCCTTCTTGCGGACCTTGATCTGGCCGAGCATCACGTTCTCGAGCACGGTCTTGTGCGCGAAGAGGTTGAAGGACTGGAAGACCATCCCGACGTCGGCGCGCAGCTTCGCGAGCGCCTTGCCCTCGGCGGGCAGCGGCTTGCCGTCGATCGTGATCGTGCCGGAGTCGGTCGACTCCAGGCGGTTGATGGTGCGGCACAGGGTGGACTTGCCGGACCCGGAGGGCCCGATGACCACGACGACTTCACCGCGGGCGATCGTCAGGTCGATGTCCTGGAGTACGTGCAACGCGCCGAAGTGCTTGTTGACGCTCTTCAGGACGACCAGTTCTCCGGTCGCGGCCACATCTTCCTTGGCCACCGATACTTCGGTCATCGCTCTCAGGCTCCGTCCTCCTCGGTTTCGGAGGACAGTAGTGACCCCGTACGACCTGCGTCATTACATCTGAGGGGAATCTGAGCATCACGATCCGATAGCAATCGGACACGTGTCGTAGCACTTGGGAGCGGCGCTCATACCAGCCGGGTAACGGAAGCGGTCCGCAACCGGAACCCTCTTGACGCCGTCCTCATCCATCAGCGTGACTGCACAAGGTGCACGCGCGCGCGTGCACACGTTTTTTGTACACATTCAGATCGTACGGCCAGTGAACCGAAGGGGGCCCACGTGAGACTGCTGCTCGTCGAGGACGACAACCACGTCGCCGCCGCCCTGTCGGCGGTTCTGGCGCGGCACGGGTTCGACGTCACCCACGCGCGCAGCGGTGAGGAGGCCCTCCAGGCACTCGTCCCGGAGGTCGACTGCTTCGGCGTCGTCCTCCTCGACCTCGGCCTGCCCGACCAGGACGGATACGAGGTCTGCGGCAAGATCCGCAAGCGCACCAGCACCCCGGTGATCATGGTCACCGCGCGCTCCGACGTGCGCTCCCGCATCCACGGCCTCAACCTCGGCGCCGACGACTACGTGGTGAAGCCCTACGACACCGGGGAACTGCTCGCCCGCATCCACGCGGTCAGCCGGCGGACCTCCCACGAGGACACCTCCAGCGGCATCGAGACCGAGCTGCGGCTCGGCCCGGTGCACATCGAGCTGCCCACCCGCCGGGTCAGTGTGGACGGGTCGGTGGTGCAGCTGACCCGCAAGGAGTTCGACCTGCTGGCCCTCCTCGCGCAGCGGCCCGGGGTGGTCTTCCGCCGGGAGCAGATCATCAGCGAGGTGTGGCGGACCAGCTGGGAAGGGACCGGGCGCACCCTGGAGGTGCATGTCGCGTCCCTGCGCGCCAAGCTGCGGATGCCGGCCCTCATCGAGACCGTACGCGGGGTCGGCTACCGGCTCGTCGCGCCTGCCGGTTAGCGGGGCCGGGTGCGCACTCGTCTGCTCCCGCTGCTCATCATCCTGATGGCCGCCGTGCTGCTCGCCCTCGGCATCCCGCTCGCCGTCAGCCTCGCGGGCGCGCAGCAGCAGAAGGTCGTCGTCGACCGCATCGACGACACGGCCCGCTTCGCGGCCCTCGCGCAGTTCGTCACCGACTCGCCCGACGGGACCACCGGCGCGTTCGAGAACGAGCGGCTGGCCACCCTCAGCAGCGAGCTGCGCAGCTACTACGAGGTCTACGGCATCCGCTCCGGTGTCTTCTACCGCACCGGCGTGGCCATGGCCCACGCCCCGGCCGACTGGTCCCTGCCGAGGGAGGGCGAGGTCTGGGACGCCTTCTCCGAGGCGAAGCTCAGCCGCCGCAGCCACGATCCGAAGCAGGTGTGGCCCTGGCAGCGCCGCAACCTCGTGGTGGCCTCGCCGGTCATCCGGGACGGGGACGTCGTCGCGGTCGTCGTCACCGACTCGCCCACCGGACAGATGCGCTCGCGCACGCTGCACGGCTGGCTGGTCATCGCCACGGGTGAGTTCGCCGCGATGCTGCTGGCCGTCGGTGCCGCCCTGCGGCTGACCGGCTGGGTGCTCAAGCCCGTACGGGTCCTGGACGCCACCACCCACGACATCGCCACCGGGCGGCTCAAGTCCCGGGTCGCAGCCGCCGGCGGGCCGCCGGAACTCCAGCGCCTGGCAAGGTCGTTCAACGAGATGGCCGACAACGTCGAGGACGTGCTGGAGCAGCAGCGCGCCTTCGTCGCCGACGCCTCGCACCAGCTGCGCAACCCCCTCGCGGCGCTGCTGCTGCGCATCGAGCTGCTCTCCTTCGAGCTGCCCGAGGGCAACAAGGAGATCGCCTCGGTGCAAGCCGAGGGCAAGCGTCTCGCGCAGGTCCTGGACGACCTGCTCGACCTGGCGCTGGCCGAGCACACCGAGGCGGATCTGAAGATCACCGACATCGGCGAGCTCGCCGCCGAACGTCTCGCGGCCTGGACGCCCACCGCCGAGGCCAAGGGGGTGCGTCTGGTGGGGGACTGCCCGCCGACGACCGCGTGGGCCGACCCGGTCGCCCTGTCCAGCGCGCTGGACGCGGTCATCGACAACGCGGTGAAGTTCACGCCCGAGGACGAGAGCGTCGAGGTGAGCGTCGCCTCCCACGGCGACACCACCACCGTCGTCGTCACCGACCACGGCCCCGGCCTCACCGACGAGGAACTGGCCCGCGTCGGCGACCGCTTCTGGCGCAGCGGCCGGCATCAGAACATCAAGGGCTCGGGTCTCGGGCTGTCCATCTCCCGGGCGCTGCTCGCGGCGGGCGGCGGTTCGATCACGTACGACCGACACGAGCCGCACGGGCTGAAGGTGACGGTGGCGGTGCCGCGGTCGGCGCCTACGGCCTGACAAAGGGCGAGGATCGGGAGAGGCCGGGCGCTACGGCTTGACCGACTGGTAGTAGCGCTGGGCACCGGCATGCAGTTGCAGCGGGTCGGTGTAGATCGCCGTGCGGACGTCGACCAGCTGGGCGGAGTGGACGGTCGCCCCGATGAGGTCCCGGCTGTCCAGCACCGTACGGGTCAGCCACTCGGTGAGCCGGGGATCCATGTCGCTGCGGGTGACCAGCAGGTTGGACACGGCGAGAGTGGGGACCGGCTTGCCGCGCTGGATGGAGGGGTAGGCCGATTCCGGCATCTTCGTGGCGCGGTAGTAGCGCGTGGCACCGCCCTGGTCGTGCAGCTTGGCCACGAGCGTGGCGTCGATGGGCACGAACCGGAAGGCCGATGCCGACTTGTTGGCCAGGCGGCTGAGACCGTCCGTGGGCAGTCCGCCCGACCAGAAGAACGCATCGAGGCCGTGCCCCAGGCGCTTGGGTCCGGTGTCGATGCCGTCCGAGGACGGCTCGATGTCCTTCTCCGGGTCGATGCCGGCCGCCTTGAGCACACCCTTGGCTATCAGCCGCACGCCGGAGTCGGGCAGCCCTATGGCCACGCGCTTGCCCCGCAGGTCGGCGACGGAGCGGATGTCCGAGTCGGGCGGCACGACGAGCTGGACGTAGTCGTCGTACAGGCGGGCGACGCCGCGCAGCCGGTCGGCCCCCGGGCTGTTGTCGAGCTTGTACGTGGCGACCGCGTCGGCGGCGGCGATCGCGAAGTCGGAATCGCCGCTCGCCACGTCGGCGACGTTCTCCTGCGAGCCGGCGCTGGTCAGCAGCCGCACCTTCAGGTCGGGCATGTCCTTGTCGATCTCGTTGCGCAGGAGTTCGCCGTACTCGTGGTAGACCCCGGCGCGGGTGCCCGTGCTGAACGTGATCGTCCCGCTCGGCGGCTCCTGCGCCCAGGGACGCAGCCACCACAGCAGCAGGCCGAGGACCACGAGGGCGGCGGTGCCGCCCAGCAGGGCCCGGCGCCTGCCGACAGGGGGGAGCGTTCTGGACATGCGGGCGATCCTGCCAGCCGGGGTGCCCGCTGACCAGGGCAGGGGTCACAGGGGCGGGGCGGGGGACTGTCAGTGGTCGCCACTACAGTCGCCCCCATGAGCTCTTCGCCCGCCGACCTGGTCCGTGCGTTCCACCTGGCCTTCGGCCTGGACGCCCGCAGCACGCCCACGGAGGTCTCCCCGGAACTGGCGGCCCACCGGGGTGAGCTTCTCGCGGAGGAGGCCCGGGAGGTCGCCGAGGTGTCGGTGCGGGGTCCGCTCGACCGGCTCGCGCACGAACTGGCGGACGTGGTCTACGTCGCGTACGGCACCGCCCTCGTGCACGGCATCGACCTGGACGCGGTGCTCGCCGAGATCCACCGCTCCAACATGACGAAGATCGGCCCCGACGGCTCCGTCTCCCGCCGCGAGGACGGCAAGGTCCTCAAGGGGGAGCACTACGAGGCGCCGGACGTACGGGGGGTGCTGCGCGGACAGGGGTGGGTGCCGGGCGGGGGCGCCTGACCAGGGGGTCACGCTCCGGGCCGCCCGGCCCACCGCCTCCTCAGTCGGCGACCGGTGCCTCGGCCTCGGCCGCCCGGGGTGCGGGCTCGGGGCGGCTGGGCTCGCGTCGCCGGGCCCACCAGGTCGCCACCGGCTCGGTGTAGCGCGCGGTGAGCGGGCCCAGAACGACCAGGATCAGGACGTAGGCCGTGGCCAGCGGGCCTAGGGACGGTTCGATCCCGGCCGCGACCGCCAGGCCGGCGATGACGATGGAGAACTCACCGCGGGCCACCAGCGCGCCGCCCGCCCGCCAGCGACCCTTCACGGAGATCCCGGCCCGCCGGGCCGCCCAGTATCCGGTGGCGATCTTCGTCAGCGCGGTGACGACGGCCAGTCCGAGGGCCGGCAGCAGGACGGGCGGGATGCTCGACGGGTCGGTGTGCAGCCCGAAGAAGACGAAGAAGACCGCCGCGAACAGGTCACGCAGGGGGCTCAGCAAGGTGTGCGCACCCTCCGCGACCTCCCCCGACAGCGCGATGCCCACCAGGAAGGCCCCCACCGCCGCGGAGACCTGGAGCTGCTGCGCGACACCCGCGACCAGGATCGTCAGACCCAGCACGACCAGCAGCAGCTTCTCCGGGTCGTCGCTGGAGACGAACCGCGAGATGAGCCTGCCGTAGCGCACGGCCAGGAACAGCACGAGCCCCGCCGCGCCCAGCGCGATCGCCAGGGTCACGCTCCCGGCCATCAGCCCGACGCCCGCCACCAGCGCCGTGACGATGGGCAGGTACACCGCCATCGCCAGATCCTCCAGCACCAGCACACTGAGGATGACCGGCGTCTCCCGGTTGCCGACCCGGCCCAGGTCGCCCAGTACCTTCGCGATCACACCGGACGACGAGATCCACGTGACACCGGCCAGTACGACGGCGGCCACCGGACCCCAGCCGAGCAGCAGCGCCACGGCAGCGCCGGGCAGCGCGTTGAGGGCGCAGTCGACCAGACCGGAGGGGTAGTGGGTCTTGAGGTTGGAGACCAGGTCGGTCGCCGTGTACTCCAGGCCCAGCATCAGCAGCAGGAGGATGACGCCGATCTCCGCGCCGATGGCGACGAACTCCTCGCTCGCGCCCAGCGGCAGCAGACCGCCCTCACCGAAGGCCAGACCGGCCAGGAGGTAGAGGGGTATCGGCGAGAGCTGGAAGCGGCCGGCGAACCGGCCCAGCAGGCCGAGGCCGAGAATGATGGAACCGAACTCGATGAGCAGAACCGCGGAGTGCAACGGCTCACTCCCGCTCGAGTATGGTCGCGGCCGCGTCGACACCCTCACGGGTCCCGACGACGATCAGGGTGTCACCACCGGCCAGCCGGAAGTCCGGCGCGGGCGACGGGATGGCCTCGGCCCGGCGCAGCACGGCCACCACCGAGGCGCCCGTCTCCGTCCGCATCCGCATGTCGCCCAGCAGCCGCCCGTTCCAGCGCGAGGTCGCGGCCACCTCGATCCGCTCGGCGACCAGTCCCAGATCCGTGGTGTACAGCAGGCTCGGGCTGTGGTGGGACGGCTTCAGCGCGTCGATCAGCGACCCCGCCTCCGAGCTGGTCAGCTTCAGGGACTGGGCGCAGGAGTCGGGGTCGTCGGGCCGGTACACGTTCACCGTGCGCGTGCCGTCGCGGTGTGCCACCACCGACAGATGCCGGTGTTCACGGGTCTCCAGGTCGTACTGGACCCCGATACCCGGCAGCGGCGTCGCCCTCAGGCGCGGAGCTGACACGTTACTTCCCCTTGTTCGTCTTGTTTGTCGTGCATGGTCGGTCTGCTGAACGGTCTCGATCATCGAACGGGTCAAGTCCGCATGCTCCCATCCGGTCGTACGGTGGCGACATGGGTGTCGTGACGGATATACGCAGCGGCCGGCCGCCGGAGAGGGTGGAGGGGGCCGTGCAGGGTGCGAAGGCGGGGAGGAGCGGATCCGGAAGCGTGTCGTTGTTCTGGCGGATCTTCTCGCTCAACGCCGCCGGCCTGGTCGTGGCCACGGCGTTGCTGCTCGGCCCGGTCACCGTGTCCACACCCGTTCTCGCGGGCGAGGCCCTAGTCCTGCTCTGCGGCCTGGTGGTGCTGCTCGCGGGCAACGCACTCGTGCTGCGGTTCGGCCTGGTGCCCCTGCAGCGGCTGGACCGGGCCATGGCCACCGCGGACCTGCTGCGTCCGGGCTCCCGGCCGGTGGTCGCGGGACCGGCTGAGACGGCCGGGCTGATCACCACGTACAACACCATGCTCGACCGGCTGGAGGCCGAACGGGCCGCGGGCGCCGCGCGGGCCCTGTCCGCACAGGAGAGCGAACGGCACCGGATCGCACGCGAGCTCCACGACGAGGTCGGGCAGACCCTGACCGCCGTCCTCCTCCAGCTCAAGCGCGTCGCCGACCGGGCGCCCGAGGGCCTTCGCGAGGAGGTCGGCCAGGCGCAGGAGGCGACCCGGGCCGGCCTGGACGAGATCCGCCGGATCGCCCGCCGGCTGCGCCCCGGTGTCCTGGAGGAACTCGGGCTGGCCAGCGCCCTGCGCTCGCTCGCCGGCGAGTTCACGACCCACGGGCTGACCGTGCGCCACCACGTCACCGGCGATCTGCCCGCCCTGACCCCGGAAGCGGAACTCGTCGTCTACCGGGTCGCCCAGGAGGGGCTGACCAACACCGCCCGGCACGCCGCGGCCGACCGCGCCGAACTCCGCCTCCAGCCGGTCCCCGGCGGCGTCGAACTCCTCGTCCGGGACAACGGCACGGGCCTCGGCCACGCCGTCGAGGGCGCCGGCATCACGGGCATGCGCGAACGCGCCCTGCTGATCGGCGCCGCCCTGGCCCTGGAACCGGCCCCGGGCGGGGGCACCGACGTACGGCTGCGCATACCGGTGACAACAGGCGTACCGGCGACGGAAGGACCCCGCTGATGTCCACGCCGGTCCGCGTCCTGCTCGCCGACGACCACACCCTCGTACGCCGGGGCGTGCGCCTCATCCTGGACGGGGAACCTGACCTGACGGTCGTCGCCGAGGCCGGCGACGGGGCCGAGGCCGTCGCACGCGCCCGCGAGACCGCCGTCGACCTGGCCGTCCTGGACGTGGCCATGCCCCGCATGACCGGCCTCCAGGCGGCCCGGGAACTCTCCCGCCGGCTGCCCGGCCTGCACATCCTGATCCTGACCATGTACGACAACGAGGAGTACTTCTTCGAGGCGCTCAGGGCCGGGGCCAGCGGCTACGTCCTCAAGTCCGTCGCGGACCGCGACCTGGTCGAGGCCTGCCGGGCGGCCGTGCGCGACGAGCCGTTCATCTACCCCGGCGCCGAACGCGCCCTCGTCCGCTCCTACCTGGAGCGGCTGCACCGGGGCGACGGCCTGCCCGAGAGGGCCATCACCGAACGCGAGGAGGAGATCCTCAAGCTGGTGGCCGAGGGCCACACCTCGAAGGAGATCGGCGAACTCCTCTTCATCAGCGCCAAGACGGTCGAGCGCCACCGTGCCAACCTCCTCCAGAAGCTCGGCATGCGTGACCGCCTGGAGCTGACCCGCTACGCGATCAGGGCGGGACTCATCGAGCCCTGAGGCCGGGGCGGCGGTTGTCCACAGGCGGCCGAGCCACTTTCGCCGACCGCCTACCCTTGTCCCCATGAGCAGCATCGACCGGAGCCAGTCAGTGGGCGGCACGCGCACATACGAGGTACGCACCTACGGGTGCCAGATGAACGTCCACGACTCCGAGCGGTTGTCCGGACTGCTGGAGGACGCGGGTTACGTCCGCGCCCCCGAGGGCGCCGACGGGGCGGACGTCGTCGTCTTCAACACCTGCGCCGTGCGTGAGAACGCCGACAACAAGCTGTACGGCAACCTCGGCCACCTCGCCCCGAAGAAGGCGAGCCGCCCCGGCATGCAGATCGCGGTCGGCGGCTGCCTCGCGCAGAAGGACCGCGACACCATCGTGAAGCGGGCGCCCTGGGTGGACGTCGTCTTCGGCACGCACAACATCGGCAAGCTGCCCGTCCTGCTGGAGCGCGCCCGCGTGCAGGAGGAGGCGCAGGTCGAGATCGCCGAGTCGCTGGAGGCGTTCCCCTCGACGCTGCCCACCCGCCGCGAGAGCGCCTACGCGGCCTGGGTCTCCATCTCCGTCGGCTGCAACAACACCTGCACCTTCTGCATCGTCCCGGCCCTGCGCGGCAAGGAGAAGGACCGCCGCCCCGGCGACATCCTCGCCGAGATCGAGGCCCTGGTGGCCGAGGGTGTCTCCGAGATCACGCTGCTCGGCCAGAACGTCAACGCGTACGGCTCTGACATCGGCGACCGCGAGGCCTTCAGCAAGCTGCTGCGGGCCTGCGGGAAGATCGACGGGCTGGAGCGCGTCCGTTTCACCTCCCCGCACCCGCGGGACTTCACCGACGACGTCATCGCCGCCATGGCCGAGACGCCGAACGTGATGCCGCAGCTGCACATGCCGCTCCAGTCCGGCTCCGACCCGGTCCTGAAGGCGATGCGCCGCTCCTACCGCCAGGAGCGCTTCCTGGGCATCATCGAGAAGGTCCGCGCCGCCATCCCGCACGCCGCGATCAGCACGGACATCATCGTGGGCTTCCCCGGCGAGACCGAGGAGGACTTCGAGCAGACGCTGCACGTGGTGCGCGAGGCTCGCTTCGCCCAGGCCTTCACCTTCCAGTACTCCAAGCGCCCCGGCACCCCGGCCGCCGAGATGGACGGACAGATCCCCAAGAAGGTCGTCCAGGAGCGCTACGAGCGGCTCGTCGCCCTCCAGGAGGAGATCTCCTGGGAGGAGAACAAGAAGCAGGTCGGCCGCACACTGGAGCTGATGGTCGCCGAGGGTGAGGGCCGCAAGGACGACACCACCCACCGCCTGTCCGGCCGCGCCCCGGACAACCGCCTGGTCCACTTCACCAAGCCGGACCAGGAGGTCCGCCCCGGCGACGTGGTCACCGTCGAGATCACCTACGCCGCCCCGCACCACCTCCTGGCCGAGGGGACCGTGCTGGACGTGCGCCGTACGCGCGCGGGCGACGCCTGGGAGAAGCGGAACGCGGCCGAGAAGGCCAAGCCCGCCGGGGTGATGCTGGGACTGCCGAAGATCGGCGCCCCCGAGCCCCTGTCGGCCGTGGCGAGCGGGTGCGGCTGCGACTGACCCGGACCGCTGCCGCCCTGTGCGGTGGCAGCGGCTCCTGAGAGTTACTCTGCCGATCATGCTTGTCGCCGCCGCTGTCTGCCCCTGCCCGCCCCTGCTGGTGCCCGAGGTCGCCGCGGGCGCCGCCCCGGAACTGGACGCCGCGCGGGACGCCTGCGCGGACGCGCTGGGCGTGCTCGCCGCCGCCCGACCCGGCCGACTCGTGGTCGTCGGCCCGGTGGACGGCGCAGAGCCGGAGGCGTACCCGGAGGGAACGGCGGGGTCCTTCCGGGGCTTCGGCGTCGGCCTCGATGTACGGCTGGGAGCGGCCGAGGGCGCGGACCCGCGACCGCGACTGCCGTACGCGCTGGCGGTGGCGGCCTGGCTGCTGGAGCGGACCGGGTGGTCCGACGCCCCGGTCGAGGGCCTCGGGGTTGGGGAGTCGTACCCGCCCGAGCTGTGCGCGGACACCGGAAGGGACATCGCCGCCCGGGACGAACGAGTGGCCCTGCTGGTGATGGGGGACGCCAGCGCGTGCCGGACGCTCAAGGCTCCGGGCTATCTGGACGAACGGGCGGCCCCGTTCGACGCGGAGGTCGCACGGGCACTCGGTGCGGCGGACGTGGCCGCGCTCAGCGCGCTCGACACCGGGCTGGCCCACGAGCTGAAGGCGTCCGGCCGGGCCCCCTGGCAGGTCCTGGCGGGCGCGGCCGAGGGCGCGGACCTCGGCGCATCGCTGCTCTACGAGGACGCTCCGTACGGCGTGGGGTACATCGTCGCCAGCTGGTCGTAGAGCGGGAGGCCGGCCGACAGGGCAGCGAACAGCGTCGCGGACGAGACAAGCGGCGGGGACGGCCGGGAGCAGGTGCTCCGCGGCCGTCCGCCGATGTGCCCTTCAGAGTGCCGAGGTCCGCGTCAGGAAGCAGACGGTGGTGCGTCGTCCGGCGGCGTGGTGCCACCCGGGTCCCGCGGCGGTGCCGTGCGGCCCGCCTCCGGCGGCATGGCCCCTGTGCCCGGCGGCGGTGTCGGGCCATCCCCGTCCGGACCACTCCCGCCCTGGTGCGCGAGGCGGCCCATGGCGCCCTTGGCCCGGCCCGTGCCCGACTGGATCCTGTCGCTGTACTTGCCCTTGGTCCTCTTGTCGACGGCCTGAGCGGCCTTGTCGAGACCGTGGTGGATCTTGTCCTCGTGCCGCTGTGCGAGATCCGAGACCTTGCCCTTGGCCGGGCCCAGTTTGGCTTTCACGTTGTGCAGGAGACCCATGGCTCACCTTCCCTCACGCCGCCGGGCGGTCACGTACGGGCGCCCTCACCGGCCTCGTTGTCGGCCGCCTTCTCGGTGGACTGCTGCTTGGGGATCTCGACGCCCTCGGACTCGGCGACCTCGGCGGCGGCCTCACCGGCCGGCTCCGCCGCTTCCCCGGCTCCGTCGGTGCCCTTCGCCTCCGTGGCCTCGGCCTCCTCCTCCTCGGGCCCGGCCTTCGCCGTGTCGGTCTGAGCCTCGGCCGCAGGCGTCTCCGCCGTGGCCTTCGACCGCCGGAGAAGTCGTGCAAAAACGCCCATATCCACTCCATACGTTACTCGTGCGGGCGAAATCCCGCGTTGCCCGGTGCGTCGGATTGCGCGGGCCGGGCCACCGCCTCTGCGATCCGGCGGCAGGAACCTCGCAACGGGCAACGACCCCGCGGCCGTGGCGTCACGTAACTCGTTCGAGACCAGGGCCCGAGGTTTGCGAGACTGGGGCGGTGAGCAGTGCACCCCCCGCCCCCCGCGTCATCGCCGTCGTCGGACCTACTGCGGCCGGAAAGTCCGATCTGGGCGTCTTCCTGGCCCAGCGTCTCGGCGGCGAGGTCGTCAACGCCGACTCCATGCAGCTCTACCGAGGGATGGACATCGGCACCGCCAAGCTGACGCCCGAGGAACGTGGGGGCGTCCCCCACCATCTGCTGGACATCTGGGACGTGACCGTCACGGCGTCCGTCGCCGAGTACCAGCGCCTGGCCCGGGAACGGATCGATGCCCTGCTCGCCGAGGGCCGCTGGCCGATCCTGGTCGGCGGCTCCGGACTCTATGTGCGCGGGGCCGTCGACAACCTGGAGTTCCCCGGCACCGACCCCGAGGTCCGCGCCCGCCTGGAAGAGGAACTCACGCTGCGCGGCCCCGGCGCACTGCACGCCCGCCTGGCCGCCGCCGATCCCGAGGCCGCTCGCGCGATCCTGCCGAGCAACGGCCGCCGGGTCGTCCGCGCCCTGGAGGTGATCGAGATCACCGGCAAACCGTTCACGGCCAACCTCCCCGGCCACGACTCGGTGTACGACACCCTTCAGATCGGTGTCGACGTGGCCCGCCCCGAGCTCGACGAGCGCATCGCGCGGCGGGTCGACCGGATGTGGGACGCCGGCCTCGTGGACGAGGTGAGCGCACTCCAGGCGCAGGGGTTGCGTGAAGGGCGTACGGCCTCGCGCGCGCTCGGCTACCAGCAGGTGCTCGCGGCGCTCGCCGGGGAGTGCACCCTGGAGGAAGCGCGGACCGAGACCGTCCGTGCCACCAAGCGCTTCGCGCGCCGCCAGGATTCATGGTTCAGGCGCGACCCGCGGGTGCACTGGTTGAGTGGGGCGGCAGCCGATCTCACGGAACTTCCGCAGCTCGCGCTGTCCTTGGTCGAACGACCGGTTACAGCCTGATCACGTCATGGCATCGGGACGCACAGGCCGTCATCCGGTCCTTCGACGGCGTGCCATCATCGAGCTTCGATCGACCGAGTTGAGTCCTAGTTGGGAGGGCGCGTGGCGATGGAGGCCGGCCCTCGCGACACCGCACGAAGCACCGATCACATCACCGCCGAGCGGGATGAGCCGGAGCCCGCGGCCGCGCCCGAGCAGGAGGCGGACCACCTCAGCTCCGACGGGCCCGACGAGACGCAGGGCGTGACGGACGACGGGCCCGAGCCCGATGACATGTTCGCCGACGAGGTCGAGGTCGAGCTGCGCCCGCAGCGCCGGCTCCGCATCTGGCAGCTGGCCCCCATCGTGGGGCTCGCGGCACTCGGCTCCCTGATGTTCGCCTTCCCGCTCGCCTTCGACTTCGGCGACAGCGGGGCCGTCATCGCCATGCTGGGCCTGCTGATCTGCTCCTGCGCGGCAGGCTGGGGCATGATGGCCGCCCGCCGTGTCGGCTACACCTTGCCGGGCCTGCCGGCCCGCGGCTCCGGCCGCAGGCCCGACTGGCGGGTCGTCCTCGCGTACGCCCTGGTCGTGGCCCTCGTGGTGGTCCTCGCCGTGTGGCGGGTGGCACGCCTGCGGTAGGGGACGGGTGCCCCGTTACGATCGAGGCATGAGCACGCGGATCGCCTTCCTCAAGGGTCACGGCACCGAGAACGACTTCGTGATCGTCCCCGACCCCGAGAACGCCATCGACCTGCCCCCGGCCGCCGTCGCCGCCCTGTGCGACCGGCGCGCGGGCATCGGGGGTGACGGCCTGCTGCACGTCGTCCGCTCCGCCGCCCACCCGGAGGCCGAGGGGATGGCGGCCGAGGCGGAGTGGTTCATGGACTACCGCAACGGCGACGGCTCGATCGCGGAGATGTGCGGCAACGGCGTGCGGGTGTTCGCGCGCTACCTCCAGCGCGCCGGTCACGCCACCGAGGGAGACCTCGCGGTCGCCACTCGCGGGGGTGTGAAGACCGTGCACCTCGCCAAGAACGGCGACGTGACCGTCGGCATGGGCCGGGCGGTGCTCCCGGACGGCGACGTCACGGTGAGCGTCGGCGAGCGCAGCTGGCCCGCGCGCAACGTCAACATGGGCAACCCGCACGCTGTCGCCTTCGTGGACGACCTGGCGCACGCGGGCGACCTGCTCTCCCCGCCCCCCTTCAGCCCGGCCGCCGCCTACCCGGACGGTGTGAACGTCGAGTTCGTGGCCGACCGCGGCCCCGGGCACGTCGCGCTGCGCGTGCACGAGCGCGGCTCCGGTGAGACCCGCTCCTGCGGCACGGGCGCCTGTGCGGTCGCCGTGGCCACCGCCCGCCGCGACGGCGCCGACCCGACCGCCACCGGCACCCCCGTGACCTACACCGTGGACGTCCCCGGCGGCACCCTGGTGATCACCGAGCGGCCCGACGGCGAGATCGAGATGACGGGCCCGGCCGTGATCGTGGCCGAGGGCGAGATCGACGCGGCCTGGCTGGACGCCGCCACGTCCGCGTGAGCCGGCACCGCTCGTCCTGAAACACCCGCGCCCCATCGGCCACCCGACCCGAAACCATCGTCGATAACCGGCCACTTGGCGGGAATTGCACAGCGAAGGTCGTGACCAACAGGGGTACAAACCTCACATTCATCCCTCGAATGGGTGATCAGTTTCACGCTCGGCGAGAGGCGGTCAGTCGAGCGTGGTGGGCTCGGTAGCATCAAGCACCGGCCCGGACGGGGACCGAAGCCGCCCCCTGAGCCGTGTCCGCTCTGGGGCACCCCGTCCGCCGGTTGACGCAGCCGGAGGTGCCCATGAGTGCGGAGGCCACGAATTCCGTGACCCCAGGCCCGATGCCGGGCGCGGTGTCAGGACCGGTGACGCCGACAGCCCCCCGCAGAAAGGCCCGCCCCCGGATCGACCTGCGCCGCCTCGGCCGCGCGGCCCTGCTCGGCCCCGCCGCCCGTGGCCGGCTGCCCGACGCCATCAGCCATGTCGTCGAGGCCCACCGCGCCCACCACCCCGACGCGGACCTCGAACCCTTGCGCCACGCCTACGTCCTGGCCGAGTCATCGCACCGCGGCCAGATGCGCAAGAGCGGCGAGCCGTACATCACGCACCCCCTCGCCGTGACCCTGATCCTGGCCGAACTCGGCGCCGAGACCACGACGTTGACCGCGTCCCTGCTGCACGACACGGTCGAGGACACGGACGTGACACTCGACCAGGTCCGCGACCAGTTCGGCGAGGAGGTCCGCTACCTCGTCGACGGCGTCACGAAACTGGAGAAGGTCGACTACGGCGCCGCCGCCGAGCCCGAGACCTTCCGCAAGATGCTGGTCGCCACCGGCAACGACGTTCGCGTCATGTCGATCAAACTCGCCGACCGGCTGCACAACATGCGCACCCTCGGCGTCATGCGTCCCGAGAAGCAGGAGCGCATCGCCAAGGTGACACGTGACGTGCTCATCCCGCTCGCCGAACGGCTCGGCGTCCAGGCGCTCAAGACCGAACTGGAAGACCTGGTCTTCGCGATCCTGCATCCCGAGGAGTACGCGCACACCCGGGAGCTGATCGTCCGCAACGCCGCCCGCGCGGACGACCCCCTCGCCGAAGTCGCCGACGAAGTACGCGGTGTGCTGCGCGAGGCGGACATCCAGGCCGAAGTCCTCATCCGCCCCCGCCACTTCGTCTCGGTGCACCGCGTCTCCCGCAAACGCGGCCGGCTCCGCGGCTCCGACTTCGGCCGCGTCCTGGTCCTGGTGAACGAGGACGCCGACTGCTACGGCGTCCTGGGCGAACTGCACACCTGCATGAAGCCGGTGGTCTCCGAGTTCAAGGACTTCATCGCCGTACCGAAGTTCAACCTCTACCAGTCGCTGCACACGGCCGTGGCGCGCGAGGACGGCCAGGTCGTCGAGGTCCTCATCCGCACGCACCAGATGCACAAGGTCGCCGAGGCCGGCGTCGTCGCCCTCGGTAACCCGTACGCGCCGGCCCCCGAGGACCCGGCCGACGGTGAGCGCGTCGACCCCACCCGCCCGGGCTGGCTCTCCCGGCTCCTCGACTGGCAGGAGGCGGCACCCGACCCCGACCACTTCTGGTCGACCCTGCGCGAGGACCTCGCACAGGACCGCGAGATCACCGTCTTCCGGCCGGACGGCGGCACACTCGGCCTGCCCGAGGGCGCGACCTGCGTGGACGCCGCCTACGCGCAGTACGGCGAGGACGCGCACGCCTGTATCGGCGCCCGGGTGAACGGCCGCTTGGCGACGCTGAGCACCGTCCTCAAGGACGGCGACACCGTCCAGCTCCTCATGGGCCAGGACCCGGCGTCGGAGCCCTCCCGGGAGTGGCTGGAGCATGCCCACACACCCGCGGCCCGGATCGCCATCCAGCGGTGGCTGACCGCGCATCCGGTTCAGGCGGAGTCCCAGCAGCAGAGCGAGGCGCGGATCGCCGAGGACCGGACGGCTCCGCGGCCCGTCGGCGCACCCGACCCGGACGCGGCCCCCCAGCAGCCCGCCGGGCGCCCCGGCACCGGTCACGTCCTCTCCGACCTGCCGGGAGCGACCGTCCGGCTCGCCCGCTGCTGCACGCCCGTACCGCCCGACGAGATCACCGGCTTCGCCGTACGCGGGGGAGCGGTCACCGTGCACCGCGTGGAGTGCCCCGCTGTGGCGCGCATGAAGGACGCGGGGCGTGCGGCGGTCGGCGTGCGCTGGGGAGAGACCGCCGAGTGCCGGGTGACGCTGGTCGCCGAATCGTTCGTCCGTCCCCATCTGCTGGCCGACCTCACCGAGGCCATGGCCTCCGAAGGCGCCGAGATCGTCTCGGCGACCGTCGAGCCCCCGACCCAGCAGCAGGTGCGGCACACCTACACCGTGCAGCTGCCGGACGCCGGCCACCTGCCCGCGCTGATGCGCGCGATGCGCAACGTGGCCGGGGTGTACGACGTCAGCCGGGCGCAGCCGCAGCCGCAGGGCGGCTGACCGGCCCGGGCGTGCGGACGGCCTCGGGACGGCCTCCGTGAGGAGTGCAGGACGACTCCGAAGAGCGCCTCCCGGGCAGCCGGGGCGGCACCCGGCGCAGGCCCCGGTCCCCGGTTCGGGTGGGACGAAAGCGCGCCGTCCCCGCCGCCCGCCCGCGCGCTGATAGCCGTGGGGCATGCTCCTGACCCCCCACAGCCAGGCCAACACCCCCACCCGTCGCCGGACCGCAGCCGCCCTGCTGACCTCGGCCGTCTCCGTCTGCCTCGTCGCCGCGAGCGCCCCTGTCGTCCCGCTCGGCGTCGGCGACCGCCTCTTCCCGTACCTCGGAAACCCCGGCTACGACGTGGCGTCGTACGACCTCGCCTTCACCTATCCGGGCAACAACAGCGAGCCGCTGCAGGCCGTCACCACCATCGACGCCTGGACGACCGCCGACCTGGAGCGCGTCAACCTGGACTTCGCCCACGGCAAGGTCGAGTCGGTCGAGGTCGACGGCGACCCCGCGGAGTTCCGCTCCGCGGGCGAGGACCTGGTGATCACACCGGAGGACTCGGTGTCGGACGGCACCTGGATGCGGATCACCGTGCGGCACACCAGTGATCCCGTGCCCGCCGAGGGCCGTGAGGGCGGCTGGGTGCGCACGGCCGACGGCCTCGCCATGGCCAACCAGGCCGACGCGGCGCACCTGGTGTTCCCCTGCAACGACCACCCCTCCGACAAGGCGATGTTCACCTTCCGTGTGACCGCGCCCGACGGTCACACGGCCGTCGCGGGCGGCCTGGCCGCCGGAGTGGAGAAGTCCGGCGGCTCGACGACCTGGACCTACCGCACCCAGCACCCCATGGCCACCGAGCTCGCCCAGGTGTCCATCGGCCGCTCCACGGTGCTGCACCGCACCGGCCCGCACGGCCTGCCCGTACGGGACGTCGTACCGACCCGCCACCGCGAGGCACTCGAACCCTGGCTGGAGAAGACCCCCGGTCAGATCGCCTGGATGGAGAGCAAGGTCGGCCGCTACCCCTTCGAGACGTACGGCCTGCTCGTGGCCGACGCCACCACCGGCTTCGAACTGGAGACCCAGACGCTCTCGCTCTTCGAACGGGAACTCTTCACCGAGCCGGTCTACCCTCCGTGGTACGTCGAGTCGATCATGGTCCACGAGGTGGCCCACCAGTGGTTCGGCAACAGCGTCACCCCCCGGACCTGGTCCGATCTGTGGCTCAACGAGGGGCACGCCACCTGGTACGAGGCGCTGTACGCCGAGGAACAGGCCGGCAAGCCGATGCGGGACCGGATGAAGGCCGCCTACGGCGCCTCCGACCGCTGGCGCGCCGCCGGTGGGCCCCCCGCCGCCCCCAAGGCCCCCGACCCCGCCCGCAAGACCGGCATCTTCCGGCCCAACGTCTACGACGGGGCCGCCCTCGTCCTCTACGCCCTGCGCCAGGAGATCGGCCGCCCGGCCTTCGAACGCCTGGAACGCGCCTGGGTCGTCCGCCACCAGGACGATACGGCCACCACGGAAGACTTCGTCCGGCTCGCCTCCGAGATCTCCGGGCGCGACCTCGACGGCTTCTTCCAGGACTGGCTGTACGGCGAGAAGACCCCGCCGATGCCTGGGCACCCGGACTGGAAGCCGGAGACGCCCGCGAAGCCGCAGGCCCCGGCAGCGAAGCCGCAAGCACCGGCAGCTAGCCCGCAGGCCCAGGCAGCGAAGCCGCAAGCACCGGCAGATGCCCCGCAGGCCCCGGCAGCGAACTCGCAGGCCAAGGCGGAGCAGGCCCGAGCGCGGTGAGGACGTCCGCCCGATAACACAGTGACGAGACGCCCCGTGCCGTGCGAACATCTTCAGGTCGGCGCGGTACGGGGCGCCGGGGAATCTCCCGGACCGCCCGCGCGTTGCAGACAGTGAACGGCTTCCCATCGACGTAAGGATCCAATGACCTCCTCTTCTTCCTTTTCCCAGGACTCCAAGCGCTTCGCGCACAGCCACCCCGAGGGTTTTCGGGCCGATGCCCTGATGGAAGAGGACGTCGCCTGGAGCCACGAGATCGACGGAGAGCGGGACGGCGACCAGTTCGACCGCTCCGACCGCGCGGCTCTGCGCCGTGTGGTGGGCCTCTCCACCGAACTCGAGGACGTCACCGAGGTCGAGTACCGCCAGCTCCGTCTGGAGCGGGTCGTCCTCGTCGGCGTCTGGACCTCGGGAACCGTGCAGGACGCGGAGAACTCCCTCGCGGAGCTCGCCGCCCTCGCGGAGACGGCCGGCGCACTGGTACTCGACGGCGTCACCCAGCGCCGCGACAAGCCCGACGCGGCCACGTACATCGGCTCCGGCAAGGCCGAGGAACTGCGCGACGTCGTCGTCGAGACGGGCGCGGACACCGTCATCTGCGACGGTGAGCTCAGCCCCGGCCAGCTGATCCACCTCGAGGACGTCGTCAAGGTCAAGGTCATCGACCGGACGGCTCTGATCCTGGACATCTTCGCCCAGCACGCCAAGTCCCGAGAGGGCAAGGCGCAGGTCGCTCTCGCACAGATGCAGTACATGCTGCCGCGACTGCGCGGCTGGGGTCAGTCGCTGTCCCGGCAGATGGGCGGCGGCAAGGGCGGCGGCCTCGCCACCCGTGGTCCCGGTGAGACCAAGATCGAGACGGACCGGCGCCGGATCCGCGAGAAGATGGCGAAGATGCGCCGGGAGATCGCGGAGATGAAGACCGGCCGCGAGATCAAGCGCCAGGAGCGCAAGCGCCACAAGGTGCCGTCCGTCGCCATCGCGGGCTACACCAACGCCGGCAAGTCCTCGCTGCTCAACCGCCTCACGGGCGCGGGCGTGCTGGTCGAGAACGCCCTGTTCGCGACCCTCGACCCGACCGTGCGCCGGGCCGAGACCCCGAGCGGACGGCTGTACACACTGGCCGACACGGTCGGATTTGTGCGTCATCTGCCCCACCACCTGGTCGAGGCGTTCCGCTCCACGATGGAGGAGGTCGGCGAGTCCGACCTGATCCTGCACGTGGTGGACGGTTCGCACCCGTTCCCGGAGGAGCAGCTGGCCGCCGTACGCGAGGTGGTCCGGGACGTCGGCGCCACCGACGTGCCCGAGATCGTCGTGATCAACAAGGCGGACGCGGCCGATCCGCTGACGCTCCAGCGCCTGCTGCGCGTCGAGAAGCGGTCCATCGCCATCTCGGCCCGCACCGGCCAGGGCATCGAGGAACTGCTCGCGCTCATCGACAACGAGCTGCCGCGGCCATCGGTCGAGATCGAGGCGCTCGTGCCGTACACGCACGGCAAGCTGGTCGCCCGTGCCCACGACGAGGGCGAGGTGATCTCCGAGGAGCACACCCCGGAGGGCACCCTGCTCAAGGTGCGGGTACATGAGGAACTGGCGGCGGAACTCACGCCGTACGTTCCGGCGCCGGCGCTCTGAGCACGACCCGGTCGGCGCCGTGACCTGAGGGACCGCCAGAAGGCCCGCCCCCTGTTACCGGGGAGCGGGCCTTCATCGTGCAGGGGTCACTGACCGCCGTACGTCTTGCTCATGTTCTGGTAGAGGGCTTCGGCGTCGCGGCCCAGCTGCGGACCTGCCAGCCAGGTGTTGTCGGCCGGGCCGATCGAGGTGTTGGAGACCAGCACCGACTTGCCGTTCACGACCCGGAACCAGCCACCGCCGGACGAACCGCCGGTCATGTCGCAGCCGATGCGGTACATCGTCGGCAGGGACGGGCTGAGCGAGAACCGGCCCGGGAGGTCGATGCACTTGAACATCTTCTCGCCGTTGTAGGGCGGCGCGGCCGGGTAGCCCCAGGCGCCCATCTTGGCGGCCTCGGCCGCGGACGGGGCGGAGAAGTCCACGTCCAGCGCGGCGCCGACCGTCTCCTCCAGGGACTTGGCGCCCTGCTCCGGCTTCACGTGCAGCACGGCGTAGTCGTACGCGGCTCCGTCACCGCCGCTCTCCGAACCGCCCTGGATCCACTGGTTCGAGGTCGAGGCCCAGTTCGCCCACCAGTTGCCGTAGGGGGCGACCTCGGCCGGGTTCGCGTTGCTGATCTCCGCCTCGGACTTGCCGAGGTCGTTGTAGGCCGGGACGAACATGATGTTGCGGTACCAGCCGCCGTTGCCGCCGGCGTGCACGCAGTGGCCCGCCGTCCACACCAGGTTGGACTTGCCCGGGTGGTTGACGTCCTTGACGACCGTGCCGGAGCAG
Source organism: Streptomyces qaidamensis (assembly GCF_001611795.1). Classification (NCBI taxonomy): domain Bacteria; kingdom Bacillati; phylum Actinomycetota; class Actinomycetes; order Kitasatosporales; family Streptomycetaceae; genus Streptomyces; species Streptomyces qaidamensis. The sequence continues at coordinate 6,649,333 of NZ_CP015098.1, forward strand.
ACGGCCGGGCCGTCGGGGGAGTCGAAGAAGACCTTGCCGACCGGCGCCGCGTTGCGGTGGTACGGCGTCTTCTCCGCCTGCGCCCGGACAGGAGCCGGATCCGGGTCGCTGACGCTCTGGCCGGCCGACGCGTCCTTCGTCGTGACCGTCTTGTCGGCCTCCTCGGCGGATTGCATCCGCTCCGGCTTCCAGAGGCCCGCGATCACCGGGTTGACGAAGTCCTTGGCGTCACTGAGCCACTTGTCCTTGTCCCAGTCCTTCCAGCCGCCGTCCCTCCAGCGGTCGACATCGATCCCGTGCTCCTTGAGCTTGCCCGCGAGATCGGCCGGGATCTTGACCTTGCCGCCGCTGCCGCTGCCGTTCGCCGCGGCCTGCGAGGAGGCGACGTCGGGTTTGCCGCTCGCCGAGTCCGCCGAACCGCCACAGGCGGTGGCGGTGAGCGCCAGGGCGGCGACGAGCCCGGTGGCGGCGAGGACGGTGCGCCGCCCGCGCCTGGCTGCGGGCGTACGTGTGGAACGCATGGTGAGATGACCCCCGTTGCGCGTATGAATTTGGTGCTGGTGCTGGTGCTGGTGCTGGTGCTGGTGCTGGTGCTGGTGCTGGTGCTGGTGCTGGGCCTGGTGGCGGTGCGGGGGCAGGTCCTACGTGCGCATGTCATGAACATGGGCGTAGGCGGCCCGCGCGACACCCCACTATGCCCGGGGAGTTGAGGGTGTACCGGGGTGGGGCGGTGAAGGTTTCCGCGGGGTGTGCCGCCCCACCGACGGTGCCGTTGAGCCGGCGGTCACCGGCCGGCGAACTTCTTGCTGACCGAGTCGTACACGCCCTTGGCCACGCCGCCCAGGCGCGGTCCGGCCAGCCAGCCCGACGTCACCGGACCGATCGAGGTGTTGGACACCAGCGCCGGCTTGCCGTCCGAGCCGGTCGCGACCCAGCCGCCGCCCGACGAACCACCGGTCATGGTGCAGCCGATGCGGTACATCGTCGGATCCGACGCGGTGACGGACAGCCGCCCGGGCCGGTCCTCGCACCGGTACAGCTTCTGCCCGTCGTAGGGCGGCGCGGCGGGGTAGCCGATCGCCGTGAGGCTCTTCGCCTGCGGCACTGCGGGCGCCTTGAAGTCGACCGGCAGCGCCGAACCGACCATCTCCTCCAGCGACTTGCCGCCGCTTCCCTTCTCCGGCGTCACATGGATGACCGCGAAGTCGTACGGCGCGCCGTCGCCGCCCGTCGACCCGCCCTGCTCGATCCACTGGTCCGAGGTCTGCGCCCAGTCGCCCCACCAGACACCGTAGGGAGCGACGTCCTCACGGGTGGCGTTCTGCAGTTCCTCCACCGGCCTGCCGTCGTCGTTGTACGACGGCACGAACGCGATGTTGCGGTACCAGCCGCCCTTCTTGCCCGCGTGCACGCAGTGGCCCGCCGTCCACACCAGGTTGGACTTGCCGGGGTGCGCCGGGTCCTTCACCACGGTCGCCGAGCAGACGGCCGAGCCCTTGGGAGAATCGAAGAACACCTTCCCGGCCGTCGGGGCGTTGGCGTGGTACGACGGCGGCAGGGCCTGCGCCTCGACCGGCTCGGGCGTCGGGTCGGTCACACCTTGGTCTCCGGAGAGGTCGCTGTCGTCGACGCCCTGGTCGGGCTCCTCGGCCTCGCGCATCCGGTCCGGGTTCCACAGCCCCTCGATGATCGGGTTGATGTACTCGTTGGCCTCGCGCAGCCAGTCGTCCCGGTCCCAGTTCTTCCAGGCGCCGTTCTTCCACTTGTCGACATCGATCCCGTGCTCGCGGAGCCGGTCCCTGATGTCGTCCGGGATCCTGAGCTTGCCGTCGTCGGAAGCGGTGGCCGACGCGGAGGCCTCACCGCCCGCCGTGGCGTCGCCCGACTCGCAGGCGGTGGCGGTCAGCGCGAGCGCCGAGGCGAGTGCCACGGCGGCCAGTACGGGGGAGTTCCTGCGGCCCGCCCTTCCCCCTCGGCTGACATGGGACGACGGCCGTGTGGATCGCATGATCTGACTCCCCCTGATACGGAACGAACGTGGAGCAACCGGTGCTATAGCCCCGATTCCCGCTGTCGCACGGGACGTTCGGGACGAGCGCACGGCGTCCGGGAACGGCACCACACACTATGCGGTGGCTGTGGGGGCGATCCGACGGGTCCGCAACAGTTCCGTTACGGAAAGGATCTTGAGGCAACCCGTAACCCGGTGAGTGATCCGGGGTTGGTAGCGGTGGGGGGCCTGCTGTCTGTGCGCGGTCCTCTGTGCCCGTGCCCAGTGGGAGGTCAGGGAAATCGTGGCGGAGTCCACCCATGGGGGTTGTGCGTCGGAGGAGGCCGCTGTGGGGCGTACGCAGGTGAAATCCCTCCCAGGCGGAGCCGTTGACGCCACCGCGCTCGCATCGCGCAACGGGCCCGAGGCAATCCTGCGCCGCCAAGCCGCGCGCGAACCCGCCGCCCGGACCTACGCCCGGGCCCTGCCGATCGTTCCGGTGCGAGCGCGGGGACTGACGATCGAGGGCGCGGACGGCCGCCGCTACCTGGACTGCCTCTCCGGCGCCGGCACCCTCGCCCTCGGCCACAACCACCCGGTCGTCCTGGAGGCCATCCGCAAGGTCCTCGACTCCGGCGCACCCCTGAACGCCCTTGATCTGGCGACACCCGCGAAGGATGCCTTCCTCGCCGAGCTGTACCTCACCCTCCCGCCAGGCATCGCCGAGCGAGCACGAGTGCGCTTCTGCGGACCGGCCGGCAGCGAAGCCGTCGAGACCGCCTACGCGCTGGTACGCGCGGCGACCGGTCGGAGCGGCCTCCTTGCGTTCACCGGCTCCGGGCGCGGAACTACCGGCATGGTCCTCGGCGGCACCTTGGCGGACACCCCGGACCCGCGGGTCGCCCGCCTGCCCTACCCGCAGGACTACCGCTGCCCCTTCGGCGTCGGGGGCGAGCGTGGCGCCGACCTCGCCGCCCGCTGGACCGAGTCCCTCCTCGACGACCCCGGGCCCGGGGTGCCGCTGCCCGCGGGGATGATCGTCGAGCCCGTCCAGAGTGAGGGCGGCGTGATCCCCGCACCGCACGCCTGGTTGCGGCGCATGCGGCAGCTCACCGCCGACCGGTCCATCCCGCTGATCGTCGACGAGATCCACACCGGCGTGGGCCGGACCGGCGCTTTCTGGGCGGTGGAGCACAGCGGTGTGACCCCCGACGTGATGGTGCTCTCCAAGGCCATCGGCGGCAGCCTGCCGCTGGCCGTCGTGGTCTACCGCGACGACCTCGACATCGCGGAGCCCGGTGCCCCCGTCGGCACCTTCCCCGGCAACCAGCTCGCCGTCGCCGCCGGCACGGCAACCCTCGCCCACGTCCGCGAGAACGCCCTCGCCGAGCGCGCGGCGACCCTGGGGCAGCACATGCTGGGCCAATTGCAGGAACTCACCTCGGAGTTGGCGTGCGTGGGGGATGTGCGGGGGCGGGGACTGATGATCGGGGTCGAGCTGGTGGATCCGGAGGCGGAGGGGGACTCCGTTTTCTCGGGCGCTCCTAGTGCTGTGGAGGGCGGCGTGGCGGCATCGGTCATGCCGCGCAGCGGACGCCACCCCTTGCCCGCTGCCCCCGAACTGGCCGCTGCGGTCCAGCAGGAGTGCCTGCGGCGCGGCCTCATCGTCGGACTCGGCGGCCGTCACGCCAGCGTCGTACAACTGCTGCCCCCTCTGACCCTCACCGATGAACAAGCGGCCGCCGTACTGGACCGCTTGGCTGACGCCGTCCGGACAGCGGCTCGATGCCGTGGGGGTGGCCCGGCAGCCGCACCCTGAGCCGCGGTGAGCTTCTACGGCACCGGAGTCGCGCGGTGCCCGCGCGAGGCGTCTTCCCTCAGCCGCCTGCCTGCCTGCCGTGTCTGCCTGCCCGCCCGCCCTGTGTCTGCCTGCCGGCTGTCTGTTCGCCAGCCGCCTGTCTGTCAGCCGCCTGGATGTCAGCAGCCCGTCTGTCAGCCGCCTGGCGCGCCATGAGCTCGCACGCCCGCAGTCGGCACGGACAACAAGCCCGCACGACCACAGCCCGTATGACCAACAAGCCCGCACGCCCAGAACCCCCCATCACAGCCCGCGCGCCGCTCCCTGGCGCCGCGCAGCCAGGCCCCGAGTGAGGCTCCTCCGCAGCCAACGCAGCCAACGCAGCCAACGCAGCCAACGCAGCCAACGCAGCCAACGCCAGCATGATCCGGACCACCCCAAGAGGTACCCGCCGTGAACGCCACCCCCCCCCCCCCCCCCGACTCGCACACCCCGACGCCTGGACAAGGCTCCGTCGGCGCCCGGCCGTCTGGGATGTCACCGAACCCGCGGGTCCCTCATCAGCGGCCGATGGCGAAATTTGCCCAGGGGCTGAGCCAGGGCCATGGCCCTGACCCTCTGACGCATTCCGACCCGCACACCGTCGCCCAGGCCGCCACCGTGGAGAACCTGCTCCGCTGCTGGGCGCGCGAGACCAACCAGTACGCCCCGGCCGACGGCCTGCTGCGCATCCCCCTTCCCGTCAGCGGCACGGCCTTGTCCGCCCCGGTCCGCTACTGGTCTCCGACGAGCTGGCACCGCTTCGGCCCACCTCGTCTGGCCGACGCTCCCGACAGCGCCCCACCGGTCGACGCCCTCACGCTCGCCGCCCTGCTCACCAGGGAGATGTCTGCAGACGGCCCTGGCGACGACCGCGCACACGACTCCTTCCCCATGGCCACCCCCAGCCCCATCACCGCCGGCCTCGGCGACGGCACCGAGCTCGTCTCGGGCGTTGCCGACTCCCTCCGACGCGTCGCCGGCTTCGTCGCCGCCCGGCGGGAACGACCGGCCGACGGTCCCGACCCCTTCCTGTCAGCGGAGCAGGCACTCCTCCTCGGACACCCCCTGCACCCGACCCCGAAGAGCCGCGAAGGTCTCTCCGAGGCGCAAGCCCTCCTGTACTCACCCGAGTCGCGCGGCTCGTTCCCGTTGCACTGGATGGCTGTCGCTCCTTCCGTCCTCGCCACCGACTCCTCCTGGACCGAACGCGGCCGCCCTGTCGCCGCCCCCCGGCTCACCGCCCGCCTCGCCGGTCCCGCCCCGGCGCTGCCGGACGAGTACGTCCTGCTGCCCCTGCACCCCTGGCAGGCACACGAGATCCGCCACCGGCCGGAGACAGCTGCCCTGCTCGACGCCGGACTGCTCCGAGACCTCGGCACCAGCGGCCCTCGCTGGCATCCCACCTCCTCCGTGCGAACCGTCTACCGCACCCATGCCCCCGCGATGCTCAAGCTCTCCCTGGGCCTGCGCATCACCAACTCCCGTCGCGAGAACCTCCGCAAGGAACTTCATCGCGGCGTCGAGGTCCACCGCCTGCTCCGCAGCGGCCTCGCACAGCAGTGGCGGGCCGCGCACCCGGACTTCGACATCGTTCGGGACCCCGCCTGGCTCGCCGTCGACACACCCGACGGAGCCCCGGTGCCCGGCCTGGACGTGGTGATCCGCCACAACCCGTTCAGCCTCTCGGACGATGTCTCCTGTGTCGCCGGCCTCGTCTCGCCACGCCCGTGCTCGCCGACCCTGCCTGAGGACCCGCCAGGACACTCGGCCGAGCACGACCCGGCCTTGCGATCCCGGCTCGCCGAGGTCGTCACGCGTCTTGCCCGGCGCACCGGCCGCCCCCGTGGAGCCGTCGCCGTCGAGTGGTTCCTGCGCTACCTCGCCCATGTGGTGCGCCCCGTCCTCTGGCTGGACGGCGAGGCCGGTATCGCCCTGGAGGCACACCAGCAGAACACCCTGCTTCTGCTGGACCCAGACGGCTGGCCCACGGGAGGCCGCTACCGCGACAACCAGGGCTACTACTTCCGCGAGTCGCGGCGCGTGGAGCTCGACACCCGGTTGCCCGGGATCGGAGAGCGGAGCGACACATTCGTAGGTGACGAGGTCACCGACGAGCGCCTCGTGTACTACCTGGTGGTCAACAACGTGTTCGGCCTCATCGGCGGGTTCGGCTCCCAAGGGCTGGCCGACGAGCGGCTGCTGCTCGCCGCCTTCCGCCGTTTCCTTTCAAACGCGGCCTCCGGTCCGGCCCGGTTGCGCAGCTCGCTGCCCGCCCGGCTGCTCGACTCGCCCGTCCTGCGCTGCAAGGCCAACCTTCTGACCCGGCTGCACGGCCTCGACGAACTGGTCGGCCCGGTCGACAGCCAGTCCGTCTACGTGAGCATCGCCAACCCCCTGCACTCCTGACCACCCTGATCGACGCTGACCACGACTGAACCTCCTTCATCTCCTCCCTGAGGACACGCCCCACCACCTACCGAGAGGAGCGTTTGGTGCCTCCCTCCGACCCGATCGCCGCGACCGGTATCACCGCCCCTGTCACGACTGACGTGGTCTCCGGTGCCCGGTCCCGTGCCGTCCCCGGTGCCGGCATCGGGGACGCATCGGCTCCCGGCGCAGTGCCCGGCACGCCTCCGCCACGAGCGGGCAGGCACGAGAATCTCCTCGACGACCTCCTCGACCGTGTCGCCGAATGGGGTCCGGCCCACACGCCTGCAGGCGAGTTCCACCTCGTCCCCGCGCGCATCGATCACGACCTTCCGCTCATCAGCCGTTGGATGAACGACCCCATAGCCGCGGCGTTCTGGGGGCTGTCCGGACCGCAGGACGTGGTCGAGCACCACTTGCGGACCCAGCTCGCCGGCGACGGGCGCAGCGTGCCGTGCGTCGGTCTACTGGACGGAACACCGATGAGCTACTGGGAGATCTACCGGGCGGATCTCGACCCGCTGGCCCGCCATTACCCGGCCAGGCCTCATGACACCGGGATCCACCTTCTGATCGGTGCGGTCGCGAACCGGGGGCGTGGTCTCGGCGGTCTGCTGCTGCGAACCGTGGCCGATCTCGTTCTCGCGCGGCGGCCCTCCTGCGCACGCGTCATCGCGGAACCTGACATTCGCAACACCCCCTCCATCGCCGCTTTTCTGACCGCCGGCTTCCGGCTCTCCGCCGAGGTCGACCTGCCCGCCAAGCGGGCCGCCCTCATGGTCCGAGACCGGTCCCTCCGGCTCCTTCCAATAGCACTGTGTAACCGCGCCATCACTCATTGAACGCGGCCCGTCCCGCCGCAGTTCCCGTCTGCCGCGCGAATCTTTGGAGCGGCTTCGCCACGACCTCGCCCTCGCAGTCGGCCACTCACCCACCCACCCGCCATGCCCCCGAGGAGCCCACGGTCTTGATCCCGTCCCCCGCCCCCGCCCCCGCCCCCACCCTCGCCTTGATCACCCGTTTGTCAGTGCAGGGTCGTAGGGTGGTCGGGCTATGACGAAGCCCTCACTCCCCGAACTCCTGCATGCTGCCGTCACTGCCGTCGGCGGCACGGAGCGCCCAGGTCAGGTGGCCATGGCCGAAGCCGTCGAGGAAGCGATCGACGACGGCTCCCACCTGCTGGTCCAGGCCGGCACCGGTACCGGCAAGTCGCTGGGGTACCTGGTACCCGCGCTGGCGCAGGGGGAGCGGGTGGTCGTCGCGACCGCCACCCTGGCCCTGCAGCGCCAGCTGGTGGAGCGCGACCTGCCGAGAACGGTCGAGTCGCTGCACCCCCTGCTGCGCCGCCGTCCGGAGTTCGCGATGCTCAAGGGCCGGTCGAACTACCTCTGCCTGCACCGGCTGCACGAAGGGGTCCCGCAGGACGAGGAGGAGGGCCTCTTCGACCAGTTCGAGGCCGCCGCGCCCACCAGCAAACTGGGCCAGGACCTGCTGCGGGTGCGCGACTGGGCCGACGAGACCGAGACCGGCGACCGTGACGACCTCACGCCCGGCATCTCGGACCGGGCCTGGGCGCAGGTGTCGGTGTCGTCGAGGGAGTGCCTGGGTGCCTCGAAGTGCGCGTACGGCGCCGAGTGCTTCGCCGAGATGGCCCGCGAACGGGCGAAGCTCGCCGAGGTCGTCGTCACCAACCACGCGCTGCTCGCGATCGACGCCATCGAAGGCGCCCCGGTCCTCCCACAGCACGAGGTGCTGATCGTCGACGAGGCGCACGAACTGGTTTCCCGGGTCACCGGAGTCGCCACCGGCGAGCTCACCCCCGGCCAGGTCAACCGCGCGGTGCGCCGTGCCGCGAAACTCGTCAACGAGAAGGCCGCCGACCAGCTCCAGACCGCCGCCGAGGGTTTCGAGCGTCTGATGGAGCTGGCGCTGCCGGGCCGCCTGGAGGAGATTCCCGAGGACCTTGGGTATGCCCTCATGGCGCTGCGGGATGCGTGCCGCACGGTCATCTCCGGGATCGGCGCGACCCGCGACAAATCCGTCCAGGACGAGGACGCTGTCCGCAAGCAGGCCCTCGCCTCCGTGGAGAACGTGCACGACGTGGCGGAGCGCATCACGAACGGCTCCGAGTGGGACGTGGTCTGGTACGAGCGCCACGACCGTTTCGGTGCCTCCCTGCGTGTCGCCCCCATGTCCGTCTCCGGACTGCTGCGGGAGAAGCTCTTCGCGGACCGCTCCGTGGTCCTGACGTCGGCGACGCTGAAACTGGGCGGCGACTTCAACGGCGTTGGTGCCTCCCTGGGCCTCGCCCCCGAAGGCACCGAAGGTGACGACGTCCCGCAGTGGAAGGGCATCGACGTCGGCTCGCCCTTCGACTACCGCAAGCAGGGCATCCTGTACGTCGCCAAGCACCTGGCCCGTCCCGCGCGGGACGGCGATCGTGCGGACATGCTCGACGAGCTCACGGAGCTGATCCAGGCGGCGGGCGGCCGTACCCTCGGCCTGTTCTCCTCGATGCGGGGCGCCCAGCTGGCCGCCGAGGAGCTGCGTTCCCGGATCCCCGAGTATCCGATCCTTCTGCAGGGCGAAGAGACACTCGGTGAGCTGATCAAGAACTTCGCGGCCGATCCGAAGACCTGCCTCTTCGGCACGCTGTCGCTCTGGCAGGGTGTGGATGTCCCGGGGCCCAGCTGCCAGTTGGTCGTCATGGACAAGATTCCGTTCCCGCGCCCTGACGACCCCCTGATGAGCGCCCGCCAGAAGGCCGTCGAGGAGGCGGGCGGCAACGGCTTCATGGCGGTCGCCGCCACCCATGCGGCACTCCTCATGGCCCAGGGCGCCGGCCGTCTCGTTCGGGCGTCTGGGGACCGCGGAGTGGTCGCCGTCCTCGACCAGCGTCTGGCGACGGCCCGGTACGGGGGGTACCTGAAGGCGTCACTGCCCGACTTCTGGTTCACCACGGACCGTAACCAGGTACGGAAGTCGCTGGCGGCCATCGACGCGGCTGCCCTGCAGTCGGAAGACGAGTGAGCTGTGGGGGTGGGCCGCGGCCCACCCCCACAGCTCACTCGTCTCCGGAGCTGAACCGCGGTCCGACCAACGGCCCGGGACAGCGCAGGGCCCCGGAACCGGCGCAGGGGTTCCGGGGCCCGGTCTGAGGGCGGGCCCGAGCGGCCCGCCCGACTCGGTGCGCGGTGTCAGACGCGCCGCAGTACGGCCACCACCTTGCCGAGGATGGTCGCGTCGTCGCCGGGGATCGGCTCGTAGGCCGCGTTGTGCGGCAGGAGCCAGACATGGCCGTCCTCGCGCTTGAAGCGCTTGACGGTGGCTTCGCCGTCGAGCATCGCGGCCACGATGTCGCCGTTCTCGGCGACCGGCTGACGGCGCACCGTGACCCAGTCGCCGTCGCAGATCGCAGCCTCGATCATCGAGTCACCCACGACCTTGAGGACGAACAGCTCACCGTCGCCGACGAGCTGGCGGGGGAGAGGGAAGACGTCCTCGACGGATTCCTCGGCGAGGATCGGGCCACCGGCGGCGATCCGGCCGACCAGCGGCACGTATGACGCGGCCGGCTTGCCCGCCGTGTCCGTGGGCTGCACCGAGGCGGCCTGGTCGGAACCGCGCACCTCGTAGGCGCGCGGGCGGTGCGGGTCGCGGCGCAGGAAGCCCTTGCGCTCCAGGGCCATCAGCTGGTGTGCGACGGAGGAGGTGCTGGAGAGGCCGACGGCCTGACCGATCTCCCGCATCGACGGCGGGTAGCCCCGTCGCTGCACCGAGTCCCTGATGACCTCGATCACGCGGCGCTGGCGATCGGTGAGTCCGGAGCTGTCTGCCCGGATGCCCGGAGGTCGGCCCGGCAGGGAGCGCTTGTGCCCCTCAGGGTTCGTGGCTTCGTTCATCGCATGCACCGGCTCCAGTCGGCCCTGGGAGTGGTCCTGGGCAGCGATGGCGGCACTGTCTGCGGTGGTGGTCACGTCGGCCCCTCTCGATGGTCTCCCTGCTGGACAACGGTAGTTGCTTTCGAAAGGTTGCGCCAAACACACGTTCGAGTGAAAAATCGCGAATCAACGGACGCGATCATGTGTCCGGGTGTATTGGCAGCCGTGCCACCTGGCGGGCAAAAGGGCTCATTGCTGTACTCTTCACCGCCGGGGTGATCACTTCGTGGACTGGTGCCCCAGTCTGCCATCCGGCATTCCCCTGGCCCGGGAGCAGCCCTCATCTGTGCGGGAGTCCCACGTCCCCTCCCCGCGGCGCCCACGGTATCTCCGCATGTGCCGCGGCGATACGGCTGTGCCGGAACGGATGCGGCCGTGTCCCGGATGGAGCCGTCGGCGGCGGTGCCTCCGGAGGTGCGCGGGGTCGGTGCGGCTCGACCCGCCGCACGCCACCTGCGCCTACGTGCGCGACACGCGGGAACGGCCTGGATGTATGAGCCAATCCCCACATCTAGTGGTTGGATTGCGGCGGCAGCCCAGAAGTTGTGGTCCCCCGGGTCTTGAGGCCCATGGTCATCGCCTATGCTTGGGGCTGCTTCGTGGGGCGCAAGAGGCCCGCGAGGCTATTGAGTCTGCTGTGAGGAGGGTTGGGAATCCATGCACTGCCCCTTCTGCAGGCACCCCGACAGCCGTGTCGTCGACAGTCGTACGACCGACGACGGCACGTCGATCCGCAGGCGCCGCCAGTGCCCTGACTGCTCCCGTCGTTTCACGACCGTGGAGACGTGCTCGCTCATGGTGGTGAAGCGGTCCGGAGTCACCGAGCCCTTCAGTCGTACGAAGATCATCAATGGTGTGCGCAAAGCGTGCCAGGGGCGTCCCGTCACCGAGGACGCGCTGGCCCAGCTCGGCCAACGGGTCGAGGAGGCGGTGCGAGCGACCGGAAGCGCCGAGCTGACCACCCACGACGTGGGGCTGGCCATACTCGGCCCGTTGCAGGAGCTCGATCTCGTCGCATACCTGCGCTTCGCCTCCGTCTACCGGGCCTTCAACTCGCTGGACGACTTCGAGGCGGCCATCGAGGAGCTCAGGGTGCAGACGGGACACCCCGGCGCGGACGACGGAGACCGCGAGGACACGGCCGCGGGGAGCCAAGAAGACGACCGCGGGTCCGGAGGGGCGGAACAGGTCCCCCAGCCCGCCGGCGCCGCCGACTGACCGGCGGACCGGACCCGGAAGGCAGCTCCGGGCCCGGCCGGACGGCGGCGAGAAGACCTGTTGCGGGCGATGTGAGTGGGTGCCCGCAACACCAGACAGAACACCGTGCCACGGGAACAACGGGGCACTTCAGGGCGTTTTCGCCCGTACAGGGAGGCGGCATGACAGAGACGGCGAGCGGTCCGGCACGGAGTTCCCGCGCCAAGAGCCCCAAGGCGAGCAAGGGCCTGCGTGTCGAGCGCATCCACACCACCCCTGGGGTCCACCCCTACGACGAGGTGGCCTGGGAGCGTCGTGACGTCGTCATGACCAACTGGCGCGACGGCTCGGTCAACTTCGAGCAGCGCGGCGTCGAGTTCCCCGACTTCTGGTCGGTGAACGCGGTCAACATCGTCACCAGCAAGTACTTCCGCGGTGCCGTGGGCACCCCGCAGCGCGAGACCAGCCTCAAGCAGCTGATCGACCGCATCGTGAAGACGTACCGGAAGGCCGGTGAGGACTACAAGTACTTCGCCTCGCCCGCCGACGCCGAGATCTTCGAGCACGAGCTGGCCTACGCCCTCCTGCACCAGATCTTCAGCTTCAACAGCCCCGTGTGGTTCAACGTGGGCACGCCGCAGCCCCAGCAGGTCTCCGCCTGCTTCATCCTGTCCGTCGACGACTCCATGGAGTCGATCCTCGACTGGTACAAGGAAGAGGGCATGATCTTCAAGGGCGGCTCCGGTGCCGGCCTGAACCTCTCCCGGATCCGCTCCTCCAAGGAGCTGCTGTCCTCCGGCGGCAACGCCTCCGGCCCGGTCTCCTTCATGCGCGGCGCCGACGCCTCCGCAGGAACGATCAAGTCCGGTGGCGCCACCCGCCGCGCCGCCAAGATGGTCGTCCTCGATGTGGACCACCCGGACATCGAGGACTTCATCGAGACCAAGGTCAAGGAAGAAGAGAAGATCCGCGTCCTGCGCGACGCCGGCTACGACATGGACCTGGGCGGCGACGACATCACGTCCGTCCAGTACCAGAACGCCAACAACTCGGTCCGTGTGAACGACGAGTTCATGACGGCGGTCGAGCAGGGCAGCCAGTTCGGGCTGCGCGGCCGGATGACCGGCGAGGTCATCGAAGAGGTCGACGCCAAGGGGCTCTTCCGCAAGATCGCCGAGGCCGCCTGGGCCTGCGCCGACCCCGGCATCCAGTACGACGACACCATCAACACCTGGCACACCTGCCCCGAGTCCGGCCGGATCACCGCGTCGAACCCGTGCAGCGAGTACATGCACCTGGACAACACGTCCTGCAACCTGGCCTCGCTGAACCTGATGAAGTTCCTGAAGGACGACGGCAAGGGCAACCAGTCCTTCGAGGCCGAGCGCTTCCAGAAGGTCGTCGAGCTGGTCATCACCGCGATGGACATCTCGATCTGCTTCGCGGACTTCCCGACGCAGAAGATCGGCGAGAACACGCGCGCGTTCCGCCAGCTCGGTATCGGCTACGCCAACCTCGGCGCCCTGCTGATGGCCACGGGCCACGCCTACGACTCCGACGGCGGCCGCGCCCTCGCCGGCGCCATCACCTCCCTGATGACGGGCACGGCGTACCGGCGCTCCGCCGAACTCGCCTCGGTCGTCGGCCCGTACGACGGCTACGCCCGCAACGCCGACGCCCACAAGCGCGTCATGAAGCAGCACTCGGACGCCAACGACAAGGCCGTCCGCATGGACGACCTGGACACCCCGGTGTGGGCCGCCGCCAGCGAGGCCTGGGGAGACGTGCTGCGCATCGGCGAGAAGAACGGTTTCCGTAACTCCCAGGCGTCCGTGCTCGCCCCGACCGGCACCATCGGCCTGGCGATGTCCTGCGACACCACCGGTGTCGAGCCCGACCTCGCGCTGGTCAAGTTCAAGAAGCTGGTCGGCGGCGGCTCGATGCAGATCGTCAACGGCACCGTCCCGCAGGCCCTGCGCCGCATGGGCTACCTGGAAGAGCAGATCGAGGCGATCGTCGCCCACATCGCCGAGAACGGCAACGTGATCGACGCCCCGGGCCTCAAGCCCGAGCACTACGAGGTCTTCGACTGCGCCATGGGCGAGCGGGCCATCTCCCCGATGGGCCACGTCCGCATGATGGCCGCGATCCAGCCGTGGATCTCCGGCGCCATCTCCAAGACGGTCAACATGCCGGAGACGGCGACCGTCGAGGAGGTCGAGGAGATCTACTTCGAGGCCTGGAAGCTCGGCGTCAAGGCGCTCGCGATCTACCGCGACAACTGCAAGGTCGGCCAGCCCCTCTCCGCCAAGACCAAGGAGAAGGAGAAGGCGGAGATCACCGAGAAGACCGAGGACACGATCCGTACCGCGGTCGAGAAGGTCGTCGAGTACCGCCCGGTCCGCAAGCGCCTGCCGAAGGGACGTCCCGGCATCACCACGTCCTTCACCGTCGGCGGCGCCGAGGGCTACATGACGGCCAACTCCTACCCGGACGACGGTCTCGGTGAGGTCTTCCTCAAGATGTCCAAGCAGGGCTCGACCCTCGCGGGCATGATGGACGCCTTCTCCATCGCCGTCTCCGTCGGCCTCCAGTACGGCGTGCCGCTGGAGACGTACGTCTCGAAGTTCACCAACATGCGCTTCGAGCCGGCCGGTATGACGGACGACCCGGACGTGCGGATGGCGCAGTCGATCGTCGACTACATCTTCCGCCGCCTGGCGCTGGACTTCCTGCCCTTCGAGACGCGCTCCGCGCTCGGCATCCACTCGGCCGAGGAGCGTCAGCGTCACCTGGAGACCGGTTCGTACGAGCCGTCCGAGGACGAGGTCGACGTCGAGGGTCTGGCGCAGTCGGCGCCGCGCGCTCAGGAGCTGAAGGCCGTCACCGCTCCGAAGTCCGAGGAGGCGGCCAAGCCCGTCCCGCAGCAGGCCCACACCAGTGCCGAACTGGTGGAGATGCAACTGGGCATCCAGGCCGACGCCCCGCTGTGCTTCTCCTGCGGCACGAAGATGCAGCGCGCCGGTTCCTGCTACATCTGCGAGGGCTGCGGCTCGACCAGCGGCTGCAGCTGACGCCGAACGCATGAGCCGATGACGACAGGGGCACCGCCTGCGGGCGGTGCCCCTGTCGTTCTGCCTGCCTCGTCGCTGGCGGGCTCAGGGGCGCTGTGCCGCGCCCATCGTGCTGGTGAAGTCCACGGGATCGCCTTCGAAACCACGCAGGCCGGACCGGAAGTCCCACGGGCCGGAGCCCTCCCGGGTGAACTCCGCGACCGTCGCCGCCGTCGCCGCGAGGACACTCCCGAAGTCGTCCTCCGCGAGGACGGTGTACCCCTCGCGGATACGCAATCCGGGGTTGCTCACACTGACGAAGGTGCGCTCCGCCGGGCGCTGCTGGATGACGACACCGACCACCACGCGCGCGTACCGGACGTCGAGCCGGTCGAGTTCCAGCGTCATCACTTCGTCGTAGCCGAAGCCCTGGCCGTCCTTGCTGTCCCGGTTGAGAGTGATCGTGCCGTCGGGCGAGCGGCTGTCGAAGTGCACCACGTATGCGGGGTCGCCGTGCGGATCGTCCGCCAGGTAGGCAGCCGCGACCAGGTCCAGGTCGGTGGACGGCTGCCCCGCCGGACTGGGATCCCACCGCACCGCGATCTCGACCTTGCGAAGCCCCTTGTTGAGCCCGTCCACCACAGTCCCCTTCCCCGTGCCGACCCGTCCGTCGGACCCAACTGCCGGGCCCTCATGACCGTTTGTCCATCCTGCCACGCGCATGGGTGAGCGCGTGGGGGAGTGGTCCACCCGAGAGTGACCGACGCCACGCTCGGGGGCCTTACCATGGCGCGGTGCTGGTCAAGTGGATTCGCTGCACCGTGGTGGACCGCCGCGGTTTCGAGCGGGGGCAGCGGAAGTGGGCGGGGCTTCTGGGGGAGCCGGGATTTCGCGGGCAGGGGGGTGGCTGGAGCCGGGGACGGCCGGACGTGGCGCACATTTTCGCGTTCTGGGAGAGCCGCGCCTTCTACGACTCCTTCATGGCACGGTCGCACGACCGGCTCGCGTCGGCCCAGGCGGGTACGTTCAAGGACGCCCAGGTGAGGCTCTTCGACTATCGCTTCGACGTGAAGACCGGTTTCGAACCGCGCTTCACCGACGCCGACCTGCTCCGGGTGGCGCTCTGCCGCATCCACGAGGAGCGGGCCGAACACTTCGTGCTGATGCAGGAGAAGGTCTGGAACCCGGCGATGGCGGGCTCGCCCGGCATGGTGCGCGGGCTGTTCGGTGAGGCACCGGGGAACGAGTTCCTGGTGCTGTCGATGTGGCGCTCGGCCGCCGAGCACGGCAAGTACCGCACGGAACGCGTGGAGCGGCTCGCCCTGAGGGCCCAGACGGAGGCGGACGTTGCGGCGCTCACCGGGGACGTCGTGGACATGGAGTCGGGCTGGACGGTCTGAGCTCGCGCGGAGCACAGGTGCCCCGGACGGTGCGGCGGTTGCTCGGAGGGGTGCGGCGCTGTGTGACGCCGCGGGGCCCGGACGGAACCGTTCCGACTCGGGCAGGCGTGCGACCGATGTGACCTGTGGTGCAGGAATCGTGTGACCTACGCTGTATGGGTGCGGTAGGAGTGCTCCGCCGGCCCTCACCCGATCTAGGGTCTTGGCATGGCACGACCACGGCGCATCGTCCTTGTCCGGCACGGCGAGTCGACGGGCAATGTTGATGACTCCGTCTACGAGCGTGAGCCCGACCACGCCCTGGCGCTGACCGAGCGCGGGCGGCGGCAGGCGGAGGCTACGGGCGAGCAGCTGCGCGAGCTCTTCGGCGACGAGCACGTCAGCGTGTACGTCTCCCCGTACCGTCGTACGCACGAGACCCTGCGTGCGTTCCACCTCGACCCCGGACTCATACGGGTGCGCGAGGAACCCCGGCTGCGCGAGCAGGACTGGGGCAACTGGCAGGACCGGGACGAGGTCCGCCTTCAGAAGGCCTACCGGGACGCGTACGGCCACTTCTTCTACCGCTTCGCACAGGGCGAGTCCGGCGCCGATGTCTACGACCGGGTCGGCGGCTTCCTGGAGAGCCTGTTCCGCAGCTTCGAGGACCCCGACCACCCGCCGAACGTCCTCATCGTCACCCATGGCCTGGCCATGAGGCTGTTCTGCATGCGGTGGTTCCACTGGACGGTGTCGGAGTTCGAGTCACTGTCGAACCCCGGGAACGGCGAGGTGCGGATGCTCGTTCTGGGGGACGACGGCAAGTACACCCTGGACCGGCCGTTCGACCGCTGGAAGTAAGACTCCCTTTAGATTCTCGGTACTGCTGGGTGCCTGACCTGCGCAAAACGATCCAGCATCGGCTGTGGCGGCCTGCGTCAAGGTGAGCACTCCGCTGGGACCCGGATCCGGTCACCTACCCAAAGGGCGAGGCTCCAGCGCCGGACATCTTCACGGGGGCGACTCTGAGCCGGCGGACCTGGACGTCCCGAAGGTGGCCCACCACGGGTTCACTCAACGTATCCACTTGAGAGTTTTCTGCCCCGACTTCCGAGATCGTCGCCGGTCCGCCCGTGTGGCTGAGCAGACTAGTCCTCCACTGACGAGGGAGGGGCGCATGGGCGTCAAGAAAATTCTGACGATCAAGCTGGAGATCGAGGTCAACGAGAAGGTGACCCGGTATAGCCGTCTGGAGAACACGTACGGGGAGGTTGTGATCGCTGCCATGGAGGCGGCTCGGGCCGAGATGCCGACAGACAGCATCGAACAGATCACTACTCTCGCGCGCTGGGAGTACCGGCACTGGGACCCGGAACCGATCACCTACGAGAAGGGTGAGGTCCCGGACCTCGAAGACTTCGCGGACGACGAGATCGAGTGGCTGGACGAGGACTGATCACACGAAGAGCCCCGACCGCCTGAGGACGCCGGGGCTCTTCTCTGGCCTCACAGGGGGCGGGGGGTGCCTCAGTGGAAGGCCTCGCGAGGGAGTGTTGAGAGTCTGGCGCGCTGACGTCCCGAACAGAATGAGGGTTTGCGAATCAGGGTATCGGGATGCGCTGCACGCCATCTGAGTATGCGCGTATATCCCTCAGGTTCGTGACGTTGATGTGGGCTCTCGGCTCTCTCCTCCTAGGGTCTGTCTCATGTCATTCCCGAATCCACCGGGCATCCCTCCGCTCCCTGAGCGGCCTCCGGAGGTGCCGAAGAGGCCAGGTTTCTGGCGGGTGATGTCGGGCCGGAAGAAGCTCGCAGCCATCGCCCTGTGCGTTGCCGCTGCTGGCGCTGTGGGAGGTGCCATCGCAGCTCAGTCAGGCGGGGAGGACGCCTCGGCTTCCGTCTCCGAGGATGGCAAGGCCGACGTCGTGGAGTCGGCGGAAGAGCCTCTCCAGGCGTGTGCGGAAAGTTGGAATGACGGCAACACGAACAAGGCCAACGTGGCCTCGATGGCTACCGCCGCACAGGCCGAAAACCCGACTGCCTATGTGCACGTCGGGTTCAGTTCGGTATTCCCGGACAGGTGCCTGATCACGGTCGCCAACCCGTCCACGATGTACGCCCAGCAATACCTTCAAGGGGGTGGAACCGAATGGTCTCTCGCCCCCGCCTGGACGGGATCGGTCAACGACCTCGACGGATCGAATCTCCCGTGGAACGCGAAGATGGCGAAGGACGGGACGATCATCGTCCTCTGACGAAGAGCCCCGACCGCACGGGACGGCCGGGGCTCTTCTGCGCCCTCACGGGGGACGGGGGAGCCTCTACGGCATGACCCCGTGAGGGAGTGCGGGGGTGGGAGCGTGCTGGCCCACGAGGACGTCCAGTGAGTGGAGGAAGGCCGTGTGGGTCCCGGCCTCCTGAGCCGCCGTGATCACGTCGTCCAGGAACTCGTACGCCTGCTCGTCCGTGAGGTCGCTCAGCCAGGGGAAGGCGCTGCTCTGCACGGCTACACCTCTCGCTCCTTCTTGACCCGCTCCAGGCGCGGGACGGTGACGTTCAGCTTCTCGGCGCTCGGGGCCGTCCAGGTGCGGGCCCACGAGTCCACCGCACGCAGGACGTACGTCCCATTCCTCACGTCGCTGATGACGCCCTCCCTGCCCGCGTCGGAGTCGTACACCTGGTCACCGACCCACGCCGTGGGCTTCTCCTCGCTCACCGGGCCGACTCACAGAACACCTCGGCCCAGACCTGCTTGCCCCATCGGTAGAGGTCGGTGCCCCAGCGCTCGGCCAGGGCGTCGACCAGGAGGAGGCCCCGGCCGCTGGTGAGGAGGTCGTCGTCGGGCTTGGCCAGCTTCGGCAGCACGCGGGCCCTGTCGACGACGCCGATCCGTACGAACCGTTCGCTCGGCCGGGTGACGACGACCCGGATCACGCGGCTGTTCGTGTGCTTGACCGCGTTGGCCACCAACTCCGAGACGAGCAGTAACGCGGTGTCCGTCAGCTCCTCCAGGTGCCAGACGGCCAAGGCCGTCCGTACGAGCTTGCGGGCGGTCTCGGCGCTCTCCTCCAGACCCGGGAGTGTCTCGGAGTATCCGGGGTGTCCCGTGTGGTGCGGCTTCGCTGACACGATCATCTGAACCTCAGGGGTGTCGGTGTACGACTGCCTTGGTTCAGTCAACGACCGCTCGTCCGCGCCGAGGAGGAAAAGTCGGCCGGGCGTGCATCACGGCCAACCGGAAATTTCCCGGCTCTTGCCGTCACTGATGGGGCATCAGTGGCTACCGTGGGTACGTGGAGGGGAACGCGAGCCTCATCAGCGCCATGCAGGAAGCGGGCTTCAAGCAGGCCGAGTTGGCCGAGGCCGTCAACGACCGACTGCGGGCCTCCGGCTACGACGGGACTGTGAGTGACAGGACCGTCCGGAACTGGCTGACCGGAAAAACTCGGTGGCCGCACCCGCGTCAGCGCGAGGCGTTAGAGGCAGTATTCGGATGTACGGCCGAAGAGCTGGGCTTCCGCCCGCCAGCGGCAAGGCCTCCCGCCAGCGAACCGGAGTCTCCCGTGAGGCGTAGGAACTTCCTCACCGCAACCACCGGAACGGCTACCGCCGTCGTGGTCCCGGGCTCCCGACCTACCCGGGTCGGCACGTCTGACGTGCTCCGGCTCCGGTCCGGCCTGGACGCCCTGATGGCACTGGACGACACCAGGGGAGGCCACGAGGGCTTGGAGCGGGCGGCGTTGGCCGGAGCCGCCGAGGCCTTGGAGAAGCAGAAGCTCGGGGCCACCCAGCGGGTCCGCCTCCGCCTCTTCTCGGTGGCCGCCGACTCCACCGCCACGGCGGCCTGGAGCGCCTTGGACGCCCGTCAGTCGGACCGTGCGTACGCCCTGCTGGGCAAGGCCCTGTACTTGGCCGGGATGGGCCAGGACCCCATGGCGGAGCTGAGGGTCTGGAACTCCTACGCCATGCTGGCCCACCAGCGCGGGGAGCACGTGGAGGCCGTCGACTCGGCCCAGGCCGCCCAGTCCACCTCGATCACCAAGCGAGACCCCCTCTTCGCCTCCCTGGCCCACGCCCGTGCGGCCATCGGCCACTCGAACCTCGGTGACCGACAGGCCGCCATTCGCTCCCTGGGGTACGCCCAGGAGGCCCTTGGCAAGGCCGAGCCGGACAACCCCCGCCCGAGCTGGATGGCCTTCTACGGGCCGGCTGAGCTGTCCGCCATGACCGCCATCGTCCGAGACCGCATCGGGGACCCAGCCGATGCCGAGGCGGCCTCCCACAAGGCCCTCGGGGCGATCCCTCAGCAGTTCCGCAGGAACCGGGCTCTGGCCACCACACGGCTCGCCATGGCCCAGCTCCACCAGCGGGACATTGACCAGGCGTGCGTCACGGCCTCCACGGTGTTCGAGCTGATGAAGGGCTACCCGATCCCCGGAAGGATGCGGTCCCTCCTCGGCGACTACTACCGGGACTTGATCACCCTTGCGCCGGACGCGGCGGTCGCCCGAGAGTGGGGAGACCGCTTCCGAGCCGAATGGAGCCGAGCTTGAACGCCGCCGAGCTGGTGGTCCGCCGCTTCACCCATAAGGACCTCCCGCAGATTCGTCAGGCCCTGATCGACATCCATCGGGACGCCTACGTGGATGCCATGGATGACGAGTTCAACCAGCGCTTTCCCTGGTTCGTAGACCACTGGGGCAAAAACCCGGACTTCGACTGCGTGATCGCGTACGACGGTGACGAGGCGGTGGCCTTCGCTTATGGAGCCCCGTCAACCCCCTACCGCGAGTGGTGGCGCGAGTACCTGAAGCCCGCCCCCGACCTGGGGAAGGACCGCACCTTCTCCTACTCGGAGCTGGCCGTCCGGACGAAGTACCGGAAGATGGGCGTGTCCGAGCTGGTTAGCCGGGCGCTGCTGGACGAGCGGGACGAGGATCTCGTGGTTCTGCTCGTCGACACCGAACACCCTCGCGTCCAGGCCAAGTACGAGTCCTGGGGCTTCCGGAAGGTCGGCGAGCGTCAGCCCTTCCCGGACTCCCCGCTCTACGCCGTCATGCTTGCGGAGCTGCCGTTGCGCTAGGTCCTCCGGGTGGGTGGCCTTCGTCCTCCAGCGCTGTACGTGCCGCCTTGGTGAAGGCGTCCAATCGACGTTCGAAGCGGTGCTTCTCGTTGAAAGGGTGGCCCCTGCGTAGTCGGTGCATGAGGTCGTTCCTGAAAGACCGGACCTCGTCGGCGAACTCGCCTGCCGCCTTCACCACGGGGTCCGGTCCCGCGATGGCGACGGTCGAACGGCGCTTGCGGATGTTCTCCCAGAGACCTTCGAACTGCTCGTGGAACTCCCGCTCCTGCCCGTACAGCGCGTCGATCAGATCCTGTCCAGCGGCGACGAACTCCGCGTACGCCTGTGAGCGCGGGCCACGCCTCTCAGTGAGACTCTCGAAGCGTCGCTGGCGCGCTGCCTCCGACTCCTGGTGCTTCAGTTGGAGGCGCGCTTGCCGAAGGCCGAACAGACCCGTCCCGACGGCGGTCAGTCCCGCCAGGCCACCACCGATGGCCGCACCCACGACGGCCGCAACTCCTGCATCCACGGGGGCATTCTGCCCGGGAAACGACGAAAGCGCCCCCGGACTCCGCGAGGGAGACCGGGGGCGCTGGTGTTTCATGCCAGAGAGACACCATGGGGCACGGTATGCGAGTCAGACGTTGGGGACCTTGAGCTTCGCCCAGGAAGTCGGCCCGGGAGGCCACTTGGCATCCGATCCGGTGAATCCCAGCTTGCGCTGGAACTTTTCGTAGCTGTCGACGTCCGCCTGCCCGAGCACGGGGCCGGGGCCCACCTTGTACTGCCCGCAGCCCACGGCGACCAGGCGCTTGCCCATGGCCGTGAAGATGGGCGAGGACTTGCCCAGGGCGGGCCGGGAGCCCTTCATGAAGAAGTGGGCGCCGGGGTAGGGCTCCAATGCAGGTTTCTTCGTGATGACGGTGAAATCCGGCCAGGTTCCCGGGTCCGTGTGGTCGTTCTCCGGGGCGTGGGCGTGGGCGTACCAGCCGCTCCGCATCCGCCAGATGCGCTCGTCGCGCTTCCCTGCGAAGCCATTGGGCTTGCCCATCGGCCACGAGTTGGCGACGCCCCAGGAGGCCACCCAGGCATTCAGCTCGTCCCACCCCTTGCAGGGTGTCTCCGCCAGGGACTCGTACGTCTTCCCGCTGACGCGGCACCAGGGGAAGAAGAGCGCCTCCACCTGGATGACCACCGAGCCGGCCCGGTTGGTCCGTGTCCCGCCGGGGCCGTCCTTCAGGCACAGGGAGCGGGAGTTCGCCGGGAAGAACTGGACGAACTTGCCGGTGAACGGGTCCCAGAGGACGTGAGGCGCTACGGCCCGGCCGGAGGGGTTCGAGCCGAAGTACGTCCGCAGGTTGGCGTACGGGACGAGGCCCTGGGGCTTGGCCTTGGTGGCGTTGCGGTCCCACGTGATGTGGGCCACCGCCTTCGCCGGGCCCCCGTCGGTGGGGGCGGTGCTGCCGATCGAGAGTCTCTCGGCACCGGGCATCCAGAGGTCGGACACGGTGGGCCTCCAGTGGGTGTGTTCGGACACGAAGAAGCCCCTCCGGTGCCGTTACGCGTTACCCGGAGGGGCGTCAGGGGGACGGCTCAGGAGGCCGTGGGCGGGCCCTGGGGGTGCTCCCGGAGGTATCGGAGATACGAGAAGAACCGGACCAGGAGGAGGCCGTCGATGGCGGCCAGGAAGCCGATACCAATGACCGCGTCCCAGAAGCTCCCTGGATGGGCACCGCGGATTGCCAGGAGCACGAGGGAGCGTGCGTACAGCAGGCCGATGATGATGACCCACCAGGACGCGTTGATCTCGACCATCCGGAAGAAGCGCCGGGGCCGGTGCAGGGCGAGGAACCCGACTGAGGCGGCCAGCCCGACGCCCAGCAGGACGTAGAGGATCAGGGAGTACACAGGCGCCTCCTTACGATCGGCCGTCGTTGAGCCGGCCGAGGACGATGCCCTCGATGAAGTCCGAGTAGGCGTTCGCCCTGTTGTGGGCTCTGAGCTGCTCCTTCACCCGGCGGCTCTCGGTGAGCTGGGCCTCGGACTCGGGGGTCCGGGCCTGAGCCTCCTGGAGGGACTTCTCGGCGGCCCTCTTCGCGGTCTCCGACTCGGTGGAGACGTGGCTACGTCGGGTGAAGGGCCACATCAGGCGCTCCGGGTGCTGGTCTGGGGTCGGTGCCCGAACTCTTCGAGGAGCCGGACCATGGCCTGGCCCTGCTCGTTGGCGACTTCGGCACTGGCCTGAGCGGCTGAGAGCTGCTGACGTGTCGCCTGGTGGGCGTCACGTTCGGTTTCGTATGCCGCGCGCCAGCCGTCCTTGTCGGTGATGAGGTTGTTCATCACGTACTTCGGGACGAGCACGCCGATGATCAGCAGCACCACGATCAGGCCGACGACGCCGTACTGGGCGAACTGGCCGAGGATCTTCCCGATGTCGGGGCCGCTGCTCGCCTCCTCGGCTGCGGCTATGACCCAGAGCATGTTGTGGGTCAAGGGGACCTCCTTGCGAGGGTGTGCGCAGGAAGATCCGGCGCGGGTCTGGACATGCGAAAGCCCCGGCCATATGACCGGGGCTTCATAGGTGGTTCTCAGTCCGTGTCCGAGTCCCTTCCGAAAAAGGCGCTGAGCGCTTCCGTCCGAAGCTGTTCGTAGGCCTCGTTCGAAGGGCCGAGGATGTCCCGCAGGGCTGCCATCTCGTCAAACCCGCCCAGGGACAGGCCACAGACATGGCAACTGATCCCGTCCGGAGCGTATTGGGTGTGGTCAGCGCTCCGGTCGACCATGCCGAAGAGGAGTGTGGTCTGAGCGGTACAGGACGGGCACGGACCGCCCGGTGTCATGATCGACGAGGGATGCATTTTGCCGTCGATCTCAACGAGGTAATCGAACGCCGCAGTGATGACGTGCGGTTCAAGGCTGACCGCGTGCTCCTTGAGTTCGGGAGGAAGACGCTGGAAACGATCCTCGAAGAGGTGCCGGGCCTGCTTGATCCGGATCTCGACGTCCCGTTGGATCTCGTTTCGCTGCTTGTCGACGGCGACGTTGACCGCGCTCGTCCAGCGACCCCAGAAGTCGTCTATCGGGGTGCCGAGGTGCTTGAGCATGGCCGCGATGGTTGTAACGAGCGTCGGGATCTGATTCTTTGCCGCATCGTCGCCAGATGCGTGGACCGTGCCGTTTCGCTGTTCGATCAGCGTTTGCAGAGGCTGAGTCATCTTGACGATGTCGAGGTGTGCCAGGCGCTTCAGTGCCTCTGACATGGTGATTGTGTGGATCGCGAACTGCTTCTGTCCTGCCACGACTGCCACCTTGCCGCTGGCGATGTACAGCGGGTTCATCTTCACCAGGATCGCCTTGGCGAGGCGCTCGATGGCGACCCCCGCGTGAAGGGCGAACTCGTCGTACTCGCGACGAGCATGGTCGTCCATGGCCCGGTGTGCCGCCTTCTTGGCGCCCTTGAAGAAGCTCTCGAATGAGAGCGAATCGTCCATACAGGGACGGTAACCGCCCCCGTATCACAGGTGCGATCGAATTGAGAGACCCGGCCCCAGGGCGAACCACACCCAGGAACTCCCCGGGGGCCGGGGGCTTGTGTCAGTCGTCGTGGGAGTGGCCGTGCCCCTCGCCGTGGGGGTGGCTGTGGCCGTGCTCCTCCTCGGGGGCGAGCTGGGCTCGCAGGGAGGTGTTCTCGGCCTCCAAGGCGGCGATGGTGCGCCGCGCGAAGTGCAGGTCCAGGACGGTGTCCTTGAACTCCGCGACGAGCTGCTCAGGGGTCATCTGCATGACGATCTCCAGGGTGTGGTTCGGGGTGTGATCAGGTGGCGGTGAGTGCGACGAACTGGTCAGTGCCGTCCGGCTGCCGGGTCTTCAGGCGCCCGTTGGACACGTACAGCACGACACCGCCCGTGGGGTTCGAGGCGGGGGCCGTGGTGGCGTTGCCGATGGCGAGTACGCCGACGCCTCCGCCGAGGGACGTGGTGTTTAGGGACACGCTGGTCACCGTGGAACTGGCTCGCCGGACTACGAGGCCGGGTGTCAGGGTGACGTTGCCGGTGGACCGGGAGATGACCAGCGGGGTGTCCAGGAGAGCGCCCGAGTCGTCGTAGCGGGCGATCTGGAAGTTCGTGCCCGCATTGCTGCCGGACTCGGTCTCGGAGGTGGCCCGCAGCACCCACCGGCGAGAGGCGGTGCCCATGTCCGAGGAGATCGAGAGGTGGATCTCCTTGTTGCGGTCGTTGCCGCCGCCTACTCGCAGGCAGGTGGTCTGACCGGCGTACGGACCGGACGTGATGTTCTGGGCCCGGATCGAGAAGTCGGCCAGATTGGTCCTGATGTTCGTGTAGTCAACGCCGATGACCGCCTGGTCCAGGGGCTTGGCGCCGTCCACGGCCTGGTCGATGAATGGGATTTCCAGGCGGCCCTGGAGGGCACCGGTGGAGTCCGCGATCTCCAGCTCCCAGTGGCCGTGGATCGACGCGTGGTTGTTCGCCTCGTAGTGCGCGCCCTGCCAGACCACGGGCTTCCACCCGATGCCCGAGGAGAGCGGGTCACGCGTGGTGGCGTCGTACCCGCCCTTCTTGTTCGAGGACTGCACCGGGATGTAGAACGCTTGCATCGTCTTGGCGTCCGACCGCATCAGGAAGTGCCGGATGTTCTCGCCGTACGAGCGCACGTTGGCCCGCTGGTACGAGTACAGGTTGAGCCGGCCGGTGGAGTCAGTGCCCGTTCCGTCGTCGTCCCCGCCCGCGTACGAGGAGATCAGGTTGATCCCCTTATGAAGGGCACCGCTCACGCCGAGCGGAGGCGAGGTGGAGCCCTCGGTGGCGTTGACCGTCAGCGGCCCGTTGATCTCTCCGCCGTTCGTGAGGTCCACGGCATCCACGTACTGCTTGGTGGCCGCTCCCAGATCCGCCGTCGGGTCTCCGCTGAGAGTCAGCGGCCCCGTCATCGTCCCGCCGGAGAGTGGGAGGAGCTGGACCGAGGCCGTCACCGGCTGGACCGGAGCGATCGTGGCGAGGTCGACGCTCCCCACGGTGTCGTACGGCACTTGGATGCTGTACGTCCGCAGGAGCTTGCCCCCGAAGCGCTCCTCCACCTTGTACGTGTATCCGTTGGGGGAGATATCCGGGTCATCGGTGGCGGGCAGAGCGATCGAGAACGCTCCGTTGGGGTCCAAGGTCGCAACGAGCGGCACCGGGACGATGGTCACCGGGACCGAGGAGTCGACCACCGTGGTCGAGCTGGTGAAGGTGACCGTGCCCGCGAGGGCGTTACCGGCCAGGTCGATGTACCGGCCGGTGACGGTGACCGTGTCGAAGTCGCTGGGCAGGGCCATGCAAGGGCCTCCTGTCCTTCTGTACGGGTGTGGAGGCCCTTGTGGGCGCTGGTCAGTGGTCGCCCTGCTCCAGGGCTGCGAGACGGCCGTTCAGGTCCTTCACGGCGGCGATCAGGTGGGAGACCAGGACGTTGTTGTTCAGGCCCTCCACCTCGCCGTCGGTGTTCAGGACCACGGCGTCCGGGATGTGCTCCTGGACCTCTTCCGCGATCAGGCCCGCCTGGCGGGTCCGGGCGGTCACGACCCCTTGCTTCCAGTCGAAGGCGACCGGTCGGAGGTCGTACAGGGGGATGCCCTGCGAGGTGTCCAGATCGGCGACGTTCTCCTTCCAGCGGATGGAGGAGGTCTCCCTCACGAGCTGGCCCGAAGATGAGACGACGGCCGCGCCGGTGCCGGTGGGGAGCGGCGTCTCGAACGCCCAGATCGTGTTGCCCGAGGGCTTGCTCATCCGGACACACACGACGTCAGCGACTCGAAGGATCAGGTCCTGACCGCTCTTGGCGTTGACGTGCGTGGTGCCATTGGCGAGCTGCTGGAGGGCGTACGCCGAGCTGGTGTAGTTGTCGGAGTGCGCCAGCACAATCGAGCCGTCCCGGGCCGGGAGCGTCCCGATCTGACCGGGGCCCACACGGATCGAGGAGTAGTCCCGGGAGCCGTCGGCATAGAAGTCATACCGGTTGTTCGACTCGTTGTACTCGATCATCTCCGAGTTGTTGTCCAACTCGTTCTGACGGCTCTGGAAGTGCACCTGGCGCTGGTTGGCGTACAGCTTGCCGACCTCGACCTGGGTGTTGCCCGTGTCGGCCTCGTAGAACTTGAAGAGGCCAAGCGAGTCCCCGACCAACGTGGCGTGCTTCAGGTACGAGTTCGTGGAGGCGTTCCACATCAGCTTCCCGTTGGAGCCGATGTCCAGGACGGCGTCGGTCATCTTGACCAGGGGCATCAGGAACTCGGCCTGGCCCACGGTGCCGTCGCTGGTCTGGAACTGGATGCGCGCGGTCCCCGAGGCGTCCTGGTTGGCCGAGAGCAGGTTGATCACGGCCGAGCCGTTGGTGGAGCTGGTGAACCGAGGGGAGCGGAGCGTCATGGACGCCCTGCGGTTCGCTGCTCCGGTGGGGGCCGCGCTGACGTTGATGTACCCGCCGCGCTGCTCCGAGGAGTCGCCCGTGTAGAACCACATGAACGCCGTCGCCGGAGCACTTCCGTCCTCGGGTGCTGGGACGTCTCCCACCGCGATGCCGGGAGCGCCGGAGCCACCCTGGCCCGTGCGGAAGTTGCGGGCCACGATCTTGCCGTCACCGCTGATCTGCCAGCCCGTGGTGCCGCTCGTGTAGTTGTCCGAGCGGATGATCCCGGCCGAGCCGCCCGCGATGACGATCTCCTGGGAGGAGATCGTGCCCGCCGTGAGCTTGGAGGCCGAGAGGTTGGCGACCTTGGCGTTGGTGATCGCGGCGTCCGCGATGTTCGCCGTGTCGATCAGCAGCGCTGTGACCGAGGCCGAGGCGCTGGCCGGGGACTTGTTGCCCGAGCGGTCGACGGCGATGACTCGGACGTACCGAGTGGTGGCGTCGGGCACCGGGAAGGTCCCCACGGCCGCCACGCTGTTGACGAGCATCCCGGAGTTGGCCGTCATGGTGCCCACGAGGGTGGCCGAGGAGGCAGTGAACCCCGAGGACGTACCGTCGTGGACCTCCAGGGCCGCGAGGTCGTTCTCCAGGTTGTAGGTGCCGCCGCTGGCCTTGCCCAGCGTGTGGACGACCTGAATGTTGAGCGCTGAGCCGGCCACCGTGGGAGCCGCCGGAGTCGACGGCGGAGTGACGTCTCCCTGGGCCACCGTGGTCTCGTCCGCCGACCAGGCCCCGTTGTTGCCGTTGGAGTCCACGGCCCGGACCGAGATGACGTACGAGACGCCCGGCTCCAGGCCTTCGATGGCGAACTGCTCGATGCCCCAGGCTGCGTACGCGGACTGGAAGACCGTGCCGCCGGAGGTCCTCCAGCGCACCTCGTAGTGGTCGCCGTCGATGACCGTGGAGCCGTCGGTGTTCAGCGGCTGGTCCCACTGCACGATGATCCGCGAGCGGGTACGGCCCTGGGCGTCCTGATAGTTCGAGGTGGAGAAGGGCGTGTTGAGCGGCGGGGCCCCGGGGACCGAGGTGTCCACGCTGGGCCGGGAGCCGATCGGCTGGCCGCTGGAGGACGTCAGGGTCCGGGAGATGCCACCCACGGTGATCGAGGTCGAGCCCGGGGACTCGAACTCCACGTAGTCCGTGAGGTCGTACCAGGTGCCGTCCTGGGCCCGGAAGGCCACGGTGTGGCCCTGGGTGATGGGCCAGGAGGTCTCGGAGACCCGGATGGCCACCGGGTTGACCCGCTGGCCCCGGAACGTGATCTCGTTGTCCAGGTCGACCAGGCCCGAGTCGGGGTCGTACGCATAGACGTAGTCCCCGACCTCGAACGATCCCCGGATGTCGTAATCCGCGGCGGACAACGTCAGGGCCTCGCGAGGGCTCGTGAAGCGGTTGAGCTGGAGCTGTGCCCGAGCGTCCGCGTTGCCCGTGGAGGTGTCCGACTCGGAGACCAGGCGGGTCATCTGGACCGCGTTGCCGTGGAGGTCCAGGTACGGGTTGGCGATGATGTCCGCCGAGCCCGTGGCGATCGACTCGCCCTCGCCCTCGGCGAGGAGTACGACCCGGGTCGTGAAGTCCTCCACGTCCCGCTGGGTCTCGAAGTCCCCTCCCAGGGACGTCAGATCCATGTCGTAGCCGCTCGCCAGGGAGGCGACAACGCACGTGGGCACGGAGACGTAGAGGTCGCTGACCTTGCCCGCGTCCAGCGTGCCGTCCCCGTTGACCCGCCACTCCACCGGGTTGTCCCGGTCGGTGGTGAAGACCCCGCAGACGTACGTGATCGCGGTCCGGGGGTCCTCGAAGCGGTGCGTGCCCGTGTACGTCCCGCCGACCGTGTGGAGGGTGCCCTCCTCCACGGCCCCAGAGGACGGCAGGAGCGCCCGGATTGAGTTGGCGAAGGTCTGGGCCGTCAAGGCCACGGGAGCCTCGTAGACGGCTCCCTTGCCGTCCTCGTCCCCGAGCCAGATGGCCATGCTCGCACCGGAGATCCGGTAGGCGTTCAGGCCGTCCGTGGGGGCGCCACGGTTGCCGGAGATCTCCTTGTTCCGAACCACACCGACATACCGCGCGGCCGTCAGAAGGCCGTCTCCGTACTGGGCGGGGTCGAGCCGACCCGGGACGATCGCCAGGTGGCCGAAGAAGTGGATGGCGTCCAGGACGTCCCGAGGAGTGGCCGGGGAGAGGTTCAGCTCCCACGAGCCGGGGGCCTGGAGGACTTCCTTGACGCTCATCCGCTCACCTCCGGACGGGATAGACCGCCTCCGGCAGGGAGGCGATGTACTGGTTGCGAAGGTCGGTGGCCGCCTCGCCGGACGGGACCGCTGTGCGGAGCTTCATCTCGTCGGCGTACAGGACGACCGAGGAGGCCGGGGTGCCGGGCAACCGGGCCTTCAGGCTCGCCTTCACCGCGTTGGAGGGGGCCGTGGCGGTGACCGAGTAGAAGGTCCACAGCCCAGCCCCGAGGGCGCTGACAGTGCCCTGAGAGGTCAGGAGGTTGGCGTTGCTCACGTCCAGCCAGTCGATGGCCAGGTTCACCGTGCCGTGCCCGGCGGGCGAGTAGAGCCACCCGGTGCCCGTATACGACTGGCCCACGG
Organism: Streptomyces qaidamensis; assembly: GCF_001611795.1. Classification (NCBI taxonomy): domain Bacteria; kingdom Bacillati; phylum Actinomycetota; class Actinomycetes; order Kitasatosporales; family Streptomycetaceae; genus Streptomyces; species Streptomyces qaidamensis. Next base: position 6,679,278 of record NZ_CP015098.1, read on the forward strand.
TGACGGCCGGGGAACCGGTGGCCGTCATGGAGATCAGCGGGGTGGCGGTGACGCCATCGGGGGTGAGCTTGTACGAGGCCACGCCCAGGTGGGCGAAGTCCGTGGAGCGTCCTCCGGTCCCGCCCGAAGCCGTCCACCCGGAGGCGTCCGTCTCGAAGTACGGGTTGGCGTTCAGGACGGGCTGGCCGCCCACGAGCCCCAGGAAGAAGTCCAGGGACGTTGTGGAGGACCGGGTGACCCCGCCGTCCGCGTGGCCCGTGAACGTCCGTGCAGAGCCCGCCAGGAAGGCGTTGCCGTCCGCGTCCTCCGAGGCCGCCGAGACGTACCCCGAGGAGGCCGTGGAGGTGGGCCCCTCCGGCGTCGCCAGGGACACGGAGAGCGTGGAGGACGCCCCGGTCTTCAGGAAGCCCTCGATCAGCCGGGAGCCGCGCCGGAGGCTGAGGTCCAGGGTCACCCTGCCGGGCACCGAGGACTTCACCAGCCGCACGATGACGTGTTCGGGCTCGTTGCGGAGCAGGGAGGCGCTGTCCCAGCCCGTGAGCACTGAGCCGGCCGTCACGTTCCACTGCTTCGTGAACCACGATCCGCCCGCGTAGGACTGGACGGCGAGGGTCGAGCCGGAGCCCGGCCCGACGCTGACCAGGCCGTTGCTCAGGGACCAGCCGGTGGCCGCCAGGAGGCGGTCCGTGCCGGTGACTTCCCGGCCCGTGCTCGTGGTGAAGCGGACCCGTCCGGCCATGTAGGCCGAGGGGCTGCACCCCCAGCGCGGGGAGACGTTGGCGGGGATGCCCCGGTACACGGTGATCGCCCCGTCGGCCCCGGTCCTCGTGAGGATGCTGGGAGCGGTCGAGCCGGTGAAGTACCCGTAGTGCCCGATGGGCGGGGCGTGCCAGCGCTCTCCGGTCAGGGAGAAGTCGTTCTGGCGCACTGCACCCGTCAGGCGGCTCTGGAGGTCCGTCTCGTTCTCGGTGCCCGCCCTCGTGAGGTCGAGCTTCCAGTCCGAGAGGAGGACCTCGTTCTTCCACTCGGTCAGATCCGCGGTGACCCCGGTGACGAGGTAGAAGCCGTTGCGCTCGGGCTTGTCCTCGAACGTCACCGGGAGGACGGAGCCCTCCAGGGCCAGCAGGTCGTCATGACGGTCCACGAGCTGCTGGCGCGTGAGGGGCGGGGACGCCTCCTGGCCGGAGACGGAGAGCGTGCGCTTCTCGCCTCCGGACTCGGAGACCTTGAAGACCTCCCGGAGGGCCAGCCGGCCCACCGTGAGCGTCCCCCATCCACCGGACTCGGGCATCAGACACGCTCCCTGTCGTACTTCCGGAGCGCTTCCTTCATCTCCGCCACCATCTGCTCGGCGACCTTGCGGCGCTGGGCAGGGCTGGTGAAGTCGAAGGAGCCGCTGACGTGGACGGAGAGGTTCTCGATGTGCGTCCCGGTCCTGGGCGTGGCCCCGACGGGACCGGAGAGGCCCACGGCGGCCTGGGCAGGCGCGAGAGCGCCCTCCATGGACCGCTTGACCTGGTAGCCCTTCTGGTCGATGCCCTCGGCCAGGCCGGTCATCATCGACTGGCCGGAGTACAGGGTCCAGCCCTTGCCCGAGAACGGGCCCTCCTTAGCCGGGGAGAACGGCAGGAGGTTGCGGGCGTCCTTCAGTACGCCGCCGATGGCGTCCTTGACGTTGCCCGCCATGTTCTTGATGCCGTCGATCAGGCCCTGGATGATCTTCCGGCCGGACTCCCTCAGCCACGAGGCCGCCCCGGAGAGCGCGCCCATGACCTTGCCCTTGATCCCGGAGACTGTGGAGGCGATCCGGCCGACGGCGTTGACCACCGCGTTCTTGGCGTTGTTGATGCCGTTCGAGATCGTCGTCCTCACCCAGTTCCAGGCGGTCGACGTGGCGTTCTTGATCGTTCCCCAGATCGATGAGATGCGCGTGGAGATCGCTCCCGTCACGGTGGAGATCACGGTCTTCACGCCGTTGATCAGCTCGGAGACCTTGTTCTTCACCCAGGTCCAGGCTGCGCTGGTGGCGCTCTTGATCTTGTCCCAGTGCTTGATGATCAAGCCGGGGCCCGTGAAGTTCAGGAAGATCTTGACGATGAAGTCGATCGCCTTGCTGATGAAGTCCTTGATCCCGTTCCAGATCTGCGAGGTCTTGGTCTTCACCGAGTTCCAGGCGCTGGCGATGCCGTCCTTGGCTGTGTTGAACCAGCCCGGGATGGTCTCGGTGAAAAAGCCCGCGACCGGCTGGAAGATGTTGTTGCGGATGAAGTTCCAGACGGTGGCCGTGGACTCCTTGATCCAGTTCCAGGCGGCTGTCCACGCCTTCGAGAACCAGTCGGTCTTGGTCGCGATCAGGACGATCGCCGCGATGAGGGCCACGATGCCGATGACGACCCATGTCATCGGGTTGGCGAACAGAGCGGCGTTCAGCGACCACTGGGAAGTGGTCCAGATGGCGTTGCGCAGAGCGACGATGGCCTGAGCTGCGGACCACAGCTTCATCGCGATGACCAGCGTGGTGATGATGCCCGCCAGGGCGGACAGGACCGGCGTCGGGACGTTCGCGATGATCTGCGCGAAGCTCTGGGCCAAGAGCAGGGTCGCCCCAGTGAAGGGCGCCAGGGCCATGACGATGTTGCCCACGGCCTTGGCCAGGTCGCCCACGATCTCAAGCAGCCGAGGGCCGTTTTCCTGGGCGTACTGGACGAACTTCTGGAAGCCCTGCGACTGGCCGAGACCCTGGCCCCACTCGGCGAAGCGGGCTGTCATCTCCGCGAAGCCGCCGGACATCTGACCACTCAGGGGCAGGAAGGCCATGATGATGCCGCCCACGCCCTTGGCGATGTTCTTCGCGCCCTCCAGCAGGTTCGTGAGGTTGCCGCCTGCCGTCTCCGCGAGCTTCTTCGCGAAGCGGTCGACGGCCCCGCCGTTCACGGCGGCCTCGATCTCGTCCATGAAGCCGCCCAAGGCGGTGGCCGTGGCCTTCACCAGAGGCGTGAGAGAGGGGAGGATCTTGCGCAGGATGCCGATCCCCTGGGTGAAGATCGGCATCGTGGTGCTGGCCAGGGAGTCCGACCACTTGTCGAAGTCTCCGCGCAGGCCGATGAAGGCCCGAGCGGTGTCCCTCGTAGCCGGAGGCATCTTGGCCAGAGCGTCGTTGTACGCCTTCTGCGCGGCAGCAGCCTTCTCGCCACCCTCGGCGGCTGCCTGCTGTGCCTTGTCGTAGAGCTTGACGGCTTCGCTGACGTCCTCGAACTGCGGCTTCACCGCTTGGGTGAAGGCCGCCAGTCCCGCACCGGCGGAGGCGAAGGCCGTAACCATGCCGCCCGCCGCGATGGCCACGCCTGAGCCGGCCGCCATGGCGGTGGGGCCCAGGAGGGTCAGCTTGGCGATGAACTGGTTGACGCCACGGATCGCGCCGGTGGTGTCGGCATCGACGTCCACGAAGGCGCTGGCGATCTGGAACGACACGGGCTCACACCTCCACCCTCTCGACCAGGCCGGGGTCCAGGAGGCTCACGTCCTCGACGTGCGTCTCTGGGGTGGAAGTGCTGCTCACGCCCTGCTTGCGCTGCTCCTCGTGAGCCGCGCGGGCCGACATCACGCCCTGGAAGGCGTGCGTGCGAAGGGCCAGCGAGAGGAATCGGGGACCGCTGATCTCGTCCCGCTCAAGGTCGATGCCGTAGATGCCCAGGAAGTCGGCATCGAGGTCTTCCTCGTGCTCGGTGACCCAGACCCACTCGACGATCGAGCGCTTCAGCGCTTCGAGGCTTTTCCCTGCTGGGCGGCCTGGCCGAAGGCGCGCTTCTGGATCTTGTCCAGGATCGCGTCGTACTGCTCGTCGGAGACCTCGCCCTGCTCGTTGCAGGCGTTCAGAGCCTCCAGCGCCTCTTCGCCCAGGATCAATTCGATCCCCATCTGGCTGGCGACCTCCTGGCCGTGGGCTCGGGCCTCCTTGAGGACCCGCATGGTCATCCAGCGGGGGATGATCTTCGGGATCGTGTACACCGTGCCGTCGATCGAGAAGACGGGGATGCGCTCGATCTCCTCGGCCTGTCGCTGGCCGGTGGAGATCTCGATGATCTCCGGCTCCTGGACGTTGTCTTCGTACTGAACCGCCTTGGTCCTGGCGGTACTGGCCCGGGGTGTGCGGGCAGCAGCCATGGGTGTGGCTCCTTCTGGATGATCAGGCCGTCTGGTCGATGACCTTGTACGGGGCGATGGAGGAGGTGACGTAGAAGGAGGCCCACTTCACGGAGAACAGGGTTTGGTCGTCCTTCTTGTAGGTGGACTCGACCTTGTCGTTGGAGAGGACCTTCCGGACGATCACGCGGCGACGGAAGCCCTGCGGGGCGTAGCCGTCGATCAGCAGGGCTCGGTACGTCGGCTGAGTGGCCGAGGTCGCGTAGGCGGGCTCGTACGACTTGTAGCCCGTGCCAGAGGCCGTGGTGCCGCCGTTGAGCACGACCTTCAGGTTGTCCAGCGTGGCCTGGGCGAGGTTCGTCTCGACCGTCAGGACTTCCTTGGTCTTCCGGGCTCCGGGGACCTGGACGATCTGGTCGACTTCCAGCTCGGTGTACGTCTGGTCGATCACGAGCTTCACGCCGTCCTGCGTGCCGCCGAGATCCGTCCAGGCCACGCCGGGAGCGGTGTTGATCGCAGTGTCCAGGGGCTCGGTGGCGCCGAAGTCGCCGATGTAGAGATCGGCCGGGCCCATGATCAGGTCGGTGGTCGTGACGGCCATGTCAGGCCCCCTTGCGCTGGGACGCCTTGGCGTCGGTGGTCTTGTCGGTGGCCTGGGCGGAGTCGCCCTCGGCCTCGTCGGGGAGCAGCAGGCCCTGACGTTGGAGGTCCAGGCGCTCGGCCTCGGTGACCTCGATGTCCAGGTGCGGCTGCATGGTGGTGCGAACCTTCATCGGGGAAGTCCCTTCATCAGCCGGGCAGCCGCGCTGGCCCGGGAAGCACTGCGGGGCGTCAGGCCGCCGACCAGTGAAGTTGCAGGTCGAACTGGACCCGGGCGAACCGGGCTTCGTCCGACGGGATGCGGCGGGGCTCGGAGACCGCGTAGGCGGACTGCACGCGCACCGTGCCGAAGAGGTCGGGAAGCTCCGTCAGGCGCTGGCCGGCTGTGTACGTGGCCGCGAGGATGAGCGCCCCGAGGTGACTCGCCAGGCCCCAGGGCGGCTCAGGACTGCCGGGCGTGGCCGCCCAGCAGTCGACCTGGACGACAGGGCGCCGCATGGGCAGATGGATGCCGGGGGTGCCGCCGACGGTCATCACCTGCACGAAGCCGTCAGGCCAGGTCGTTGGGTCCTTGGGCAGCTCGGTGCCCACGTCCGCCTGCATGTCGGGGACCTGCTGGAGCCAGGCGGTGGCTACCAGCTCGGTGGAGGGGTAGGGCATCAAGCCCGCTTCCGGTAGAGCGCGGGCCGGAGGAAGGGCTGTGCCCGCTGCTCCTCGGTGCCCAGCTCCACGTGGGACGCGTAGTCGGCCTCGGCAATGACCCGGTTGCCCTCGGGCCGGATGGACGCCCGGAGGTGCCCGGTGTCGACCGGAGCCAGGCGCCGGGCATCCTCGGCCACCTCTTCTGTGATCTGCTCCGCCTTGCGGTCGGCCTCCCGCTGGATCTCCAGCTCCCAGCCGGAGTTGATGGTGATGCGTGTTCGGGTCACCGCGGCCTCCTATGGGGTGTTGAGGCCCGGCTCGACCAGGCGGAGATCCAGGCGGAGGTCAGCCCGCTCTACGGGGCTGTGAGGCCGAGTGACGGCCTCCACGAGGTACGTGACGCCGTCCTCCAGGCGGAGGCGGTCGCGTTCCCTGACGTCGGTGTCGGGCGGCACCAGGCCGATCAGCTTCCGGATCACCGTCGTGCGCTGATCGGCGGGGACGAAGGTGGTCTGGGACTGTTCGGTGAGCCACACCGGGACGTTCGCCAGGACGGGAGTCGTGTCCGGGATCAGGTCCCCGAACTCGTTCTCCACGGAGCCGCGCAGGACATCCACGATGACCTCCGGCATGACGGTGCCGATGGCCTCCACGTGGTGAGCACCGCCAAACGGTGAGGGCCACCGAGCGGGCTGCTCCAGTACCTGGAGAAGCAGCCCGTCCCAGCGGATGCGGTCGTTGAAGCGGACGTCCGTCCCTGCGGGGAGGAACACCCGGTACGTGGGGCTGGAGTCCACCTGCCCGTCGGCCGGTTTGCCGCCCGTCTCCGGCTGTACATGCGCCTGTACGGACGTGCCGGTATCCACACCGTCCGGGTGGGTGATCGTGACGGAACCCGTGAGGATCGGGATCACCACGTCACCACCCAGCGGTTCAGGGCCCCAGAGACCCGGAGCGCCTGGAGAGCTGCCGGAGCGATGCGTCCCGGCTCGGTTCCCGAGGTGCCCCGCGTGTACTCGACTCCGCCGACCTGGACGCGGCCCCCCTGGCGCTGGGCACACGTGAGATCGCCCGTTGCCACCAGGTACTCGGCCTGGGCCAGCGTGGCCATACGCAGGGCCGTCTGGACCTTCGGATCGGTCGGCATCCCGTTGACGTCCGTGTTGTATACGGCGCCGATCAGGAGGCCGTCGATGTCGTCCGAGGCCCGGTCGAGCACCTTGGCGGCGTTCGCCGGTGTCGGGTCGGGGGCCAGATAGTCGATGAGCTGCTGCTCCGTCGCATAGGCCACGGCACACCCCCTACTGGGGCTCCGTGTCCCCGTACGCCTCGGCCAGCTCGTCGCGGGTCTGGGACTCCGCCTCGGCCTCGTCAGCGCCCTGGGAGACCGCGTAGGCCACCCAGTCCTTCTTCGAGGCGCTCTTGCTCGGCCGGGCGGCCGGCTCAGTGCCGGGAGCCTCGGGCTCCTCGGCCTCACCCTGGAAGGCGGACCCGTCCTCGTTGACGCGGACGAGCCCTCCCTCCTGCTCACGACGGGCGAAGGACTCGGTCAGCGGGAGGTCCAGCTCCCACACGTGGCCGCCCTCGCCCCGAAAGAACCCGGTCTCGGCCATGCTCAGACGCCCCGGGGAACCTTGAACGCCGTGATCGTGCCGGTGTGACCCGACTCGATGTCGACGTACAGGTTGCTGCCCGCCTGCTGGAAGCGAGAGCTGGAGACCGGACCGATCCAGGTCACGCCGGTGTTGGCCGCGACCGAGGCGGTGATGTCGCCCTGACCGCCGCGCCAGGCGGGCGGGTTGGTCCCACCGGCCTTGAGGGTGACGGTGTGGGCCGAGGTGTGGGTGTTGGTCACCCGGATCACCAGCTCCTCGGCGTGGACCGAGGAGAGGCTGATGACGTGGTCGTTGGTGGCGTCCAGGGTGGTCCCGGCCGGGTCCGCGAGGGACCCGTTGCCCACCAGGTTGGAGATCGGAACGGCGGTACGCGCCATGGTGGATACCTCTCAGGTGATCTGGACGAGCCGTCAGACGGCGGTCTTGGACGCGGTCAGAACGGCCAGGCCGTCGGGGCGGATGACCTTCGCGCCGTAGAGGTGCAGGCCACGGACTCCGGTGGCGAAGGTGGTCTCCAGGCGCAGGGCCTCAACCTCGGTGACCTGGTCCGCGAAGGAGATCGCGCCGGAGTAGCCCGCCATGACGGCGTAGTCGTCGCCGCTGATGATCGGGACGCTGTTGCTCTTCAGGACGCGCATGTTGTCGACCTGGCCGACCTCACCGTTGCGCAGGCCCGCCGAGGAGCCCGAGGCGTCCACGCGGACGAACTTGTCGTTGGTGAGGAGCAGGCCGTAGTACCACGGCGGCACGACGACCCAGCGGTCCTGGTCCGGGACGTTGCACTCGTCCAGCCGGACACCGAGGTCGATCAGGCCGTTGTACGCCTTGTCGCCATCGGTGATCGCGGTGGCCGCCTTGACGTTCGAGGACTGGACCTGGGTGTACAGGCTCGCCACGTAGGCGTCGGCCTTGTTCTTCAGGTTCCACGACGCGGCGTCGGTGCGGGCCGCCATCTCGTCGCCCGCCTGGGCCTTGTCGATGTCGTCGACCTTGAACGCGAAGGCGTCCGACTGGTCGACCTTGAGGGTCATCTCGGCGTCGGCGAGGTCCTCGTACGAGATCGTGTCGCCACGGTTGTACGTGAACACGGAGACGTCGCCCAGCATCTTGATGTGGACGGTGTCGCCCTGCTTCTTGATCTCGCCCTCGTAGTCGTGGTTCACGATTCCGGGGCCTGCGTAGACCAGGGACTTGCGGAGGGAGACGAGGGCCTGAGCGGCCCACACCTCGGGCTTGAAGACCATGAGTTCTCCTGTGGTCTCAGAGGGGTTTGTGGACGCGGCCTCGCACCTCGTGCGTCAGCCGGGGATGACGAGGCCGGGCCCAGCCGCAGGGCCCTGATCGCGTCTCGTCAGGAGGCGAGGTAGTCCTTCAGGAGGCCGTCCTCGCGGGCCTTGACCAGCTCCTCGGGGCTGAGCTTGGCCACCTCGGCAGCGGTGAGCTGGCGCTTGCCGCTCGTGCCGCCTGCCATGTCGACACCGCCCCGCGCGGGCACCGGGGGAGCGCCCTGGGCCTTCAGCCGGGGGTTGGCCTCCACGGCCTTCTTGATGGCCGCCTCGACGTTCGCCGCGAAGGTGTCGGACGTCGGGTCGAGCTTGTTGATCGCGCGCTCGAACGAGGCTGAATCCAGGAGGGCTTCGGGGTCCGCACCATGCTTCGAGGCCGTGTGGAACACCGCGAGCTTCACGGTGGCCGCTCGGGCCTGCTGGTCGGACTCCTGGGCCTTCTGGGCGATCTGCTCGGGGGTGAGCTTCTTCTCCTCACCGCCGCCGAAGAGAGAGCCGAACTTGCCCATGAACTCGGAGAACTGGGTCTCCAGGGCAGTGCGCTTGGTCTTCTCGGAGTCGACCTCCGCACGGAGGTTCTCCACGAGGCGCTGGGCCTTCGCGGGGTCGAACTCGCCTTCGAACTTCGGGGCCTTGCCGGTACCGCCGTCACCCTGGCCCTGTGAGCCGGCCGTGGGGCCGCTCGCGGGCTCCTGCGGGTTCTGGGTCTCCGGGGCCTTGCCCGGGTCTCCAGCGCCCTGCTGCGGGTTCTGCGGTTCGGTGGGAGTGGCCATGACGTCGTCCTCCTTGTGACGCTCGTCGAAGGGCCCGGCCACGCCTTGGCGACCGAGCGGGGAATCACTGGGGGAGGGGAGCGGGCTCCACGACGGGCCTTGCCGCCGGTGCCGGCCTCTCCTCGGCCAAGATCGCGGCGACCTCCTGGTCCACCTGCGTCTTGGTCCACGTCGGGTGCAGAGTCTGCACCCGGAGCTTCAGGGACATGGCCTTCGCCGAGACGAGGACCGTGAGGGTCTCGGCCAGTTCCTTCAGGGAGGGCTGGACGGCCGTGGGGAACGCCACGTCGATCCCGGCCTCCGGGGCGGACCGGGTGCCGAACACCTCGCGGTCGATGCCCAGGAGCGCCTGGAAGAGGCCCTGGAGGGCCGGACGCCAGTACAGGATCTTCTGGCCCCGGGTGCTCAGGCTCTGCTCCTTGCGGGCCTGGACCTCGGTAGCCGTCACGGCTGCCACGTCGCCCTTGCCGCCGAAGCTCTGCACCGAGTAGCCCGCGCTGGAGACGATCTGCTCGAACAGGGCCTCCGCCGTGGCGAGGTGCTGCTCCACGCGGATGTCGAACTGGTTCATCGTGACCGTGGCGTCCAGCGACTGGATGCCCACGAACGCCTCGCGCTCCATGTCGAAGCGCGCGGCCTTGCCGGGGCCCTCGATCTCAAGGGCCGCTTCCGGAACGATGATCCGGCTCTTGCCGAGGCGGAGGTCTCGCATCAGGCTCGTGTACGTCTCGTCCAGGGCGTCCATCAGCAGCTCGACCCCGGCGAGGTCGGAGCGTCCGAGGTTCACCGCTGCCCGGCAGCCGGCCCAGATGCGGTTGGGCCTGACGTTCGGCACGTACGCGGCCGTCATCCAGGGGATGTTGGTGAGGACCACACCGTCGTCGCCGTACAGCTCGGCGAGGTCCGCGGTGCCCTCGAAGGCGCTCAGGGGGATGCGTTCGCCCAGCTCGGCGGCCGTGCCCTTGTACAGGCCGTAGGAGATCGAGCCGCGCTCGTGCAGCTCCAGGAGCCGGAGCGTGCACTCGTCGTCCTGGTACTTCACGTCCCAGAAGGTCACGCCCTGGAGGCGGTCCCAGGCCCAGGAGCACACCGCACGCTCGGGGGACTCAGGGACGAGCCACGAGCGGTCCCCCATGCTCTGATCCCAGACGACCTTCAGGAAGACGCCTCCCATGGCCGCACAGATCTCGGCGGCCTGCTGGAGGGCGGCGTGCATCCCGTCCGTCTGGAAGGCGTCCAGTTCCTTCTGGGTCGTGCTGTCCGTGGAGGTGAACTTCGGCATCTCCGCGAAGAGGAGGCTGGCGCTCAGCTCGGCGATGTCGGCGGCCACAGGGACGTGGAGCTTGGTCCGCAGGGTGCCCGGCGTCAGCGTCTGGCCCCAGAAGGTCCGGGGGACGACCGTAGGCGCTGCTCCACGGGCCTTGTCGCTCGCGAAGTACGCCTGGGCCGTCGGGCTCGTGAGCCCGCTCGTGCCCCCGTACACGCTCGTCAGGGCATCCGAATCACCGGAGTACCAGGCGGTCCACTCGGTCAGCTTGCGGGCCACCGGGTCCAGCTCGGGCGGGGGCCAGAGGGTCTTCCCGCCGACAGGCAGAGGCATCCGGGGTCACCCCCGTCCTCATGTCGTCAGGCGGCCCGCCGGATCTGGTGCTGCCACAGGAGGCGGGTGGTCCGCAGGGCGTAGCGCAAGGCGTCCACGCCGTGGTCGTTCTGCTTCAGCGGTGCGTCCTGGCCTTCCAGAGCGGCCTTGGGGTCCCAGGTGTACGAATCCATCTCCTTCAGCAGCTCGCGGCACGAGCTGTGGATCAGGAGCTGACGGTTGGCCAGGAGGTTGGAGACGAGGCGGATGCCGTCGATCACCGCGTTGTCGGCCGCCGTGGGGTTCAGACCGTCCGTACGGAGCTGGGAGATGAAGCTCGCCGCGCTGGGGTCCACCACGACGTACTGAGGCCGTACACGGCCGTGCTGAGGCACGTTGTCCAGCCACCCAACCACCCGCCGGGATGCCTCCGCCTGGGTCAGGGAGAGGCTCCCGGAGTCCTTGGCATACCGGTACTCGGAGGCGACGTAGAGCCGCCGGTCCTCGCCCAGTCCGATCAGGACCGCGTGGGTCGGGTTGGTCGCGCCGTAGTCGATGCCCACCGAGATCCACTTGCGGATCTGCGGGAGGATGTCGACGACCTGGGTGGTCGAGTCGAACATGTCGTAGATCGCGCCCTGGGCGGCGACCCACTGACCGAGGACGAAGCGCTTGTAGAAGAGCCCGACGTTGCTCCGCTTGATGTCGGAGACGTACTCGGGGTCCAGGTGCGTGTTGTCGTCCAGCGTGAAGCTGAAGACCTTCATGGCGGCCCGGCGCTCCGGGTCGTCGATGTTCCGGACCTTCAACCAGTGCGTGGGCGAGTCGGGGTTCGTGGAGGCGTACACCCTCGCCCCGGCTACACGCATGCGGGTCCGGAGCATCTCCCAGAAGACCTCCGGGAGCAGGGTGGCCTCGTCCACGTACGCACCGGCGCACGTCATGCCCCGGATCTTGTTCTCGGCCTTGATGTCGTTCGCGCCGATCACGTGGACCAGCCGGCCGAAGATCCGGCAGGTAGGCGCACCGGGGGTGTAGTCGACCTGCTCCGCCAGCTCCCCGAAGATCTCCGGGTTCATCAGCGGCTGGAGGACGTTGCGGTACAGGGAGTCCCGGGTCTTGCCGATCATGACCAGCTCGCCCGTGGTGGACGCCTGGGGGACGAACATCATCCAGGCCCACGCCGAGGCGATGGTCTTGCCCGAGGAGACCGCACCTTCCCAGAGGTTCACCCGTCGGTTGGCTGCCGCGATGCTGCGGATCTGCTTCGGGCTGAAGCGCTCCAGGAGGAACTGGGTGCTACGAGCCGTACTCGTCGGCATCGTCGCCCCCAAGCTCCCGGGCTGCGGTCGCCATGGCATCACTGAGGCTCTGGAGGAGCCCTCGGGCGTTCTCCCGCCCCGTGTCCCCGGCGTCGACCTGGGCGAGCTTCAGTGCGCTCGTGATGGCACTGGAGGCGGCCAGCGTGAAGTCCTTGGTCTCCTTCGCCGGGGGTTCCGGGACGGACTCGGTGGTGATCTCGCCGGTGTGGCTGAAGCCCGTCAGGAGGTACCGGCTCCGGGCTCGCGTCATCGTGTGCTCGGCGAGATCGAGGAACTGCTCCTGGAGCCGCTGGCGCCTGTCCTTCAGATCGACCTGACGGGCGTCAGTGGCGGCCCTGACGGCCTCCCTGTCGAAGGAGAGGCCGAGGCGCTGAGCGTGGTTCGTGATGGTGCCGACGGACCACTCCATCTGACGGGCGATCTCGTTCCGGCTGACGCCGTCAGCGTGGAGCTGACGGAGGGTCTCTTCGTCCAGTGCGGAGAAGGTTCGGGACGACACGGCCGGCTCACCCCCTCGCACGCGTGTGGTGACGGGTGACCGGTCAGTCAGCGAGAACGGCTGACGGTGCCCCGGTTGCCCTGACAACATCAGCGCCATGCAGATTGTTCAGGTCCTGTTGGCCGCCGTGAGCGCCATGGGTGTTTCCGGCATCTCGTCCTGGCTCGTCGACCGTTCGATCAAGAAAGAGGTCGATCAGCTCGATATGGAGCCGGAGACGGAGCCTTCGAGCGGAGACTCGCGTACGCGTACGCTCGAAAAGGACTTCACGAAGATGCTGCGCAAGTACTACGCACATGGACTCTCGCAGGCGCGCATCAACCAAGTGACGAGTGTCAGCTTCTCGGTTCTCGGCGGCCTTGTACTGCTGGGAGGCGTTGGACTTGCCATCTGGAAGGCAGAGACGACTGGTGAGTTCTACGCCGCGATCGTCACCAGCGTGGCGGGTCTGGTGATGTCCGTGGTTGCGACACTCTTTCATCGCCGTGCCGACAAGGCGCTTGAGCATCTGACGGACCAGACTAGGAATCTCAGGGCGGATATGGCGACGGAGCGTGATGCTCGGCAGGCCGTTGCCCTCCTTGACGACGTCCAGAACTCAGCCCTGAAATCCCAGCTACAGGCTGCGCTAATTCTGAAGTTTGCCCAGGCAGAGATCCCTGTCCTGAACGGTGTCAACCTGAATGGCGCGACGACGGCTAACGGATCGGAAGCGACTGTTCCGACGTCACTGAACTAGGGGACGCTAGGGCCAAGAGGCGCTTGGCCTTGGCCCGGGTGGCCTTCTCGGCCCTCGCGACGTCGAGATGGCGGAAGAGCCTCTGGCCTCGGTGATCGAGGCCCCCGACTTTCAAATGGCCCCTGTTGACCCACGAGTAGACCGTCACGACGCTGACGCCCGTCAGCTCGGCGGCCTCTCGGGCCGTCAGCCAGATTTCGTCCTCCACTGAGGCCCTCCCGCACATGCGAAAGGCCCCGGTCCGCCAATGGCGTCGGGGCCTGCACGAGGACGCACCTCGCCTGCTGCGTTCGATTATGCGGTCGTTCGTTAGGGAAAGCAAGTACTGGCTCTGATGGGCGTCAGTTCCGCTCCGCGACGTGCTGACGCATGCCCGCGAACCCCGGGCTATCGGGGGGAAGGGGATCGCCACGTAAGAAGGCCCCGAGGATCTCCGTCCCCTCTCGCGCTGCGGACTGCATCCATTGGATCTGGCCACCAGCACGGAGCCCGGGAACCAGGAGCCACGCATTGCCGACCTCGTACACGGCCTCCAGGCGCTCCCGGAGCTGCGAGTGGGGGATCAGCAGGACAGAGGCGTTCATGGCCATGAGGCGTCGCTGCCCGGCGTGCATGAAGTCCTGGAAGGGCCCGCTGAAGCCGTACTGGTGGTCCGCGGCGGGGTGCTCCTGGTAGTGAACCATCAACTCGTGCCGGAGCTGGACCAGTTCGCTCAGGGCGGCCTGGGCCGCTTCACGCCGGTAGCCCTCCAGTCGCTCGGTCTTTGCGGTCCTCGACTGGAGCCATCCGCCCAGGACTGCTCCTCCGGCGCCTAAGACCGCACCCCCGAGACCGATCAGCCCCACCAGTGTTTCCGTCTGCATGACGTCCCCCTCCAAGGCGCACGAGTAGTCGAGGTGACGGGCGTCATGACGGATTCGAACGACGGCGATCCTCCTCCGCCCACCCCTCTTCCCGCATCTCCCGCTGCGTGGTCTCCCTCTTCTCCCTGGATGTGGGCGTGGGCAGGGAGTCTCCACGCATGTAGGCCGAGAGCAGTGCGATCGAGTGTTCTGCATCGAAGTGGCTCAAGTACGGCTCATGCTCCGACTGCCATGCATCGACGTCCATAGATGTACGGACAACTTCCAGAGCGTCCCGGAGGCGCTCCCTCAGCTCGTTGGCCTCCGGGATGAGGGCGGCATTCAGCTCCGCGCTATACGTGTGGTCGTAGCCCGTTTGGTACCACTGATTTCTCTCTTCAGCGGACATGCCGACCTTCCACGTGGAGACATGTCTTCGCAGGTCGTACAGCTCGGTGAGGGCCTTGTCGGCTGCGGTCCTACCGCGCTCCTCCAGAAGGTCGGCTCGGGCCTCCTCCCGCCTCTTCTGCTCCATCTGCGCCTGGTGCCGTTGCTGAACCCATGTGCCCAAGAAAGCTCCGCCCGCGCCCATGGCGGCACCGCCGAAGCCCCACAGAGCAGCCACTACCTCTGGTTCCATACAGATCATCATGCCGACGGGACCAACCCGCATGGGGCTAATCCCGTCAAGTCCCTGTGGGTGCTTCCGGCCGTCAGGCGGGCGGCAGCTCCTTCAGCTCCGGCTCCTTCTGCTCGACCCTCAGCCGGGCCTGTCGGCATGAGCCGTCGGAGTTGGGGAGGCTGGCGTCAGCCAGGGCCTGACGGATGTGGCGGGTCGCGGGCCTCCCTCTCAACTCGTCGTAGAGCCGCCGGACGATCTCATCCGCCGAGGGCTTCTGCGGACTCTCGGAGGCCTTCTCCGGCTCCTCGGGGACGCGGGCCGTGACGACCTCGGGGCGGGGTGTCAGAGCAGTGCTGACGGCCTTGACGGTAGGCGGTGGGAGAGCGGGCATCGCCTTGATCACGGCGGGCTTCCACGGGGGAGCACTGGTCCTGCTGAGGTTCACCGTCGGCGGCACCGGCTCGGGACTGACGACAGGCCTCATGACGGTCACGCCCGCCAAGTGCAGGGTGTGCGCGGCGACCAGCGGAGGGACGGCACTGACGGCCACCACCACGGCGGGGCCCTTGACGAGATACCCAGCCTCGATCAGGTGGGCGATCACCTGGGCCGTCATCGCCAACAGCAAGGCCAGCACGGCACCCACGTTGGCCTGACGCCTCTCCGGACTGCCCTTCGTGAGGCTGGACGCAATGGCGGCGGCCACTCCGGCATAGAGGGACATCACCAGCGGCATGACGGCGGCGAAGGGAGGGGTCCACCCGGCCAGGAGGGCCAGGCGGTACTCGCCCGGCGCCGACAGTGCCAGGGCTGCGGTGAGCACGGCGGGTCGGCCGGCTGTCGTGGCGGTGCGGACCAACCAGGTCGAAGACGGGGAAGACCCCGCGCCCTTGGGGGACGCGGGGCTCTTGCGGGGACTCACGAGCGTCAGGCCTCCTGGGGCTTGCTGACGGCCTGGTAGGCCTCCCGGACAAGCTGCTGGTAGTCCCGCTCGTCGAGCTTCACAGAGCTGCACAGCACGCACTCGGCTGCCCAGCCAGAGTGGTCCTCCCTGACGAGCGTCAGCATCTCGCAGCTCGGACACGGCACCGGCAGGGGCACCCGTCGGGGGTCGGTGCGGGTGATGGCCTTGACGGCTCGCATCAGCTCCCGGAGTTCCAGCTCGAAGTCGACGACCCAGACCTGGTCGCAGATCCAGCCGAGGTGCGTCAGGAGCCGGTTCGTCAGAGTGCTGACGTGAGTCCTGACGGGCGTCAGGCGGCGCTCCTCTGTGACCACCTGGCACCAGGTCTCCAACACTGCCAGGACAGGCGCCTCGCCGATCTGGTCCTCGGCGTCAGTGACGCTCTGACGGGCGTACGGACCCACGAGGTTCAGGGTGTCCAGGCGGCCCGGCAGAGGGGCGTGGAGGCGGGTGGAGGACCTGCCGTCACCGCCCCTCTGCTCCCGCTGCCGGGACATCGCGAGGAAGACGTACTGCTCGGGGATCTGGGCGAGGAGCCCGCGGAGCCGGGCCTGGCACGAGACACAGGTGCGAGTTTCAGCGGTCCGGTCGCACACCACGCACGTGGTGGATTCGGTCATCGGGCCCTCCGGATCCGTCGGAGGACCGCGACGATCAGGCCCGTGACGATGCCCAAGGCGAGAAGGTGGAAGCCGTAGTTGACGTAGTCGATCGTGGTGGACCTCACCGGTCCTCCTGCGTCTTCTGGAACTCGTGGCGGACATCGGAGAAGTGGATCAAGGAGCCGGGAAAGAAGCCGCCCAAGCCCTCGTCGAGCAGTTCGACTTCCACGATGGGGAGTTGCGGGTCGGGCACCGGCTCGTCGACCGAGTACATGCCCAAGAGGCTGTTGGCCTGGTCGGAGGTCAACATCGGCTCACCGCAGATGCCGGTCCCGTGATCGGCCTGGCAGTACCAGAACTCCCGGACGGCGGCCGTACCGAGATCGAGCACGCGGCCTCCGCAGTCGGAGACGGGCATGACGCGGTGGGCCTGCCAGGCGTCTCGGGCGATCTCCGTCAGCCGGGTCGCGATCAGGTCGTTGATGTTGATCGAGATGGTCACCGGTCGTTCTCCATGTCGTCGTCGTTGATCTCGTCGTTGTCGACCGCCGCCCAGAAGGCATCCAAGGCGGCGTCTGCGGCCTCGTCGTGCAGCTCCACCAGGGAGCCGTCGCGGCGCTTCTCCCAGACCCGGACGGGCCGGCAGGTGACCGTCTCGATCACGGAGGACCCGTCGGGCCGCTCGTGGACTTCGATGTCCTCGATCTGCTCCGGGCCGTAGCCCACGATCACGTCGTCGAAGATGCTCACTGGGCCTCCTCGGCCAGCCAGACGCCGCTGACCTTGCGGACCAGGCCCCTGGCCTCCAGGGCGGACAGGGACCTCCAGACGGTGTTCTCGGCCATGCCGAGGACCTCGGCCATCGGTTTAATGCGCTGCGGGTCGGCGACGGCCCGGGTGTACGCCCAGACGACCTTGGCGGTGTGGGTGAAGTCCGGGTCCGTCAGAACCGCGTGGATCTCCTTCGCGCTCACCGGCTCGGGGTTCAGGCGCGTCATCAGGCGGCACCCTTCTGGAGCTTCGTGCGAAGGGCCTCGATGCGCGTCCGGAGGTCGAGCGGGGAGGAGAGTTCCACCACGTTGGCCGGCTCGGTCAGGCGAGCCCGGGAGATGAGCAGCTCGGCGCCGACCTCCATGGCCGCACTCTTGATGTCGTCCAGGGTCATCAGGCCGTCGGGGTGGCGCAGGGCGAGCTTCGAGGTGATGAACAGGACCCCGTTGTCCAGGGTCTTGAGCTGCTCCTCAGTCAGGTAGTCCTTGGCGGACCGGGAGGGCCGCAGCTCACCGGCCTTCTTGCCCTGGTAGTCCCGCTTGTAGCGCTCGCCGCTGACCTGCGGCTGGCGGTCCCGGACGGTCTTGGCCGTCATGCCGAACAGCCCGAGGTAGATGATGTTCTGGACGTCCGCGAAGTCGCGATCGTAGCCTCCGGCCTCCTTCACGGCACGGACGATCGAGCGGTAGTCCTTCTTCTCCTGGAGGCGGGCTTCCAGCAACTCGTCGATGTCTCGCTCGATACGCGGCTTCATCGCCTTGAGCTGCTCGACCGGAGCGCTCGCGTTGATCACGAAGCCCTCGCGCTCGACCTCCTCCAGGAGGTCGAAGATCTGGTCGCGGAACTCAACCGCCTTGGGGAGACGGGACAGCATCAGCAGGTGGAAGACCCCGCGCTTGTAGATGACCTTCATGGTCTGCGGGCCGCCGGGAGTCTGGATGACTTCCTCACCGACGTAAAGGGGGCGGGAATTTCCCGCCTCCTTCGCCTGCGTCTCGACGAGGGCTCGGACGAACGCCTCAGTGTTGGCCTTGTAGCCGACGCCCTTCCGAAGATCGGCTGCGGCCATGAAGGAAGCCTGCTCGCGGGTGCTGAATCCCATCCGGAGCGGGGTGCCAGGGAAGATCTCCTGGATCGCCCGGAAGATGCTCGGGAGCTGAACGGTGCTCACGGGAGCCCTTTCGACTCACGCATAAGGGAGGTCCCTATGCGGGCCTCCAGCGGAGTCGTATCGCCTCTGCGGCGATGCCTCAATGATAGCAGTGAATTCCCACTTGGGGGAATGTATGGGTCAGGTGATTGAGGGCGCAGGCTTACTACTGGATTTCTTGTAGTAATGCTCTCTACGGGAATCCTTGGGGTAAGCGCAGACCTTGGCAGATGTGCTATCTGCGTGCCTATGCTGACCCATAGACACGACGAAGCCCCGGCCTAGGAACCGGGGCTCGTCAGCGGCTTATTTAAAAAGCCGGGTTGGTCCAAGAGGCCATCACCCCTCCGAGACCAGTACTCCGTCCGCCTCTACACATTCGGAGCGCCAATGAAAGCTATCGTCGATTCTACCGGCCAGATGCCTTCGGGTCGAATCGCTCCCCAGGAATCTTCGGAGTCCGTGAACTCCGCCCACCTCGTCGAGATCGCCCAGCGCATGGCCCGCGAATCGCAGGCCCTCACCGAGGCCGTCATCTCCTGGCAGCTCGTCACTCGCCCGTACCTGGACGGCTCTCGGGGAATCGCCCGCTGGTCCAACCTCTCCGACAAGACGGTTCGGGAGGTCGCAGGTCCCACCGGTGGCCTCTCCGAATTTAAATTCCTCTGGACCAGGACCCGGGGCCACTCCTCCGCCACCGTGGATGAGCGCGAGGAGATGCAGCTCCGGTTCCACTCCAATACGCGCACCGACTACCGCAGTACTTCACCTAAGAACCTTCAGGCCCCTGGCCCCCTGGGGGGTGCCCTGGCCCTTGGGGAGGGAGAGGAGAAGATCTTGGAGGGTAATGCGGTAGTGAGTGCGCGTATCAGTGAGAGGGGTCAGGAGGCCCTGGCCAACGGCCTGAAGACCCTCGCCCGACTGGACACGATGAAGGGCATGGGGGAAGGGGCGAGGATCCTGCGGGCTCTCGACGCCTCCCTGGACGTCTGGAGTGAGACGCAAGGTCAGGACGCCCCCGACTTCGCCCTGGGGCGTCAGGGGTGGAAGCTCGCGGTGCTGTGCGGCCTGCGGGACGTGACCCTCTCAGTCGCCGACATCCAGGACCTGACCGGGCTCTCGAAGCGGGGCGCCCAGGCCCTCGTGGCCAGGATGACCAAGGCGCTCCCCGGACTGGTCCAGAAGATCCGTCAGGGCCGTTCCTTCGTCTACGAGATCGCTTGGGCCCAGGTCTTCGACGAGGCCCTGGGGGAACGGTACGACGAGCGCGTGGCCCGCCACGACATCCGGAACCGTCGGGCCGCCCAAGACAAGGCGGTCCAGGAGACCTCGGCCCGTCGGGGGACCGGCCCCGGGTACATCGCGTACCTGCACTCCACGGCCAACGCCAAGCGGGAGCAGTACCTCGCGGACCGCCCGCTGCCCGAGAGCGCCTCCGAGGAGTTCAAGGCCCTGGTGGCCGAGGGCAATGAGATGGCGCTCTTCGAGTACTTCAAAGCCCAGGAGGTCGAGGCGGGGCCCGTTCCGGACTCCCCGGCCGTTCTCGTGGAGGAGGCCGCGGTATCCCGGCCGGCTCAGGAGTTCTTGGGGGCCCAGCGCTTCATGGCCCTCTCCGAGCAGGACCGGCAGGAGACTCTGGCCGCCATGCGTCGGAGGATGTCCGGGGTCGGCTCGGCCTGACGCGCGCGGAGGATGTGCCAGGAGGTCTCGCAGCCGAGGAGGGCGACGACACCGCCCTCCTCCCGGGCCTTGCGGGCTTCCTCCAGCAGCTCGGGGAGCACCGGCTCGTCGGAGCCCGGGTAGTAGAGGGGCCAGGTGTGCTGCGCGATGTTCATCGATGCCTCCGGGGGATGGTCTTCCTTCGTCCCCTACTGGTGTGAGGTCCGCAGCAGACAGGAACCTCAGGGCAGAGATTTGAAGTGCCGTGATCCAGGTGGATGATGGCCCTCCAGCAATGCCGACAAGGGGGGGTAGGCGATGAGAGATCTCGCGACCGCGATGGTGTTCCTCAAGGCCCGTCTTCGCGAGGACGAAACTGCTGCTCGCGCAGTGAAGCCCGGCAAGGACGAGGGCGTGGCAGTGTTGCGGGACCGGGCCCTGGCCGATGTCAAGGCCAAGCGCCGACTCGTGGCCTGGGTGGAGGCGAACCAGGGGACGACATGGAAGGCGAACGCGGAGGCCCAGGGCCTCAACTTCTGGCAGAAGGGGATCGTGGACGTGATCGCCGCTGTCCCTGAGTATTTCCGTAGCCCGGTGATCGCCAGACTCCTTACGGCGTACGAAGACCACCCCGACTTCCAGCCCGAGTGGAAGCTGGTCGAGGTTGAGGATGAGTACGAGCCCGCCGACCACGAGAAGCGTCGGTGAACCCTGAAGCCCGCCAGGAGGCCCTGAGGCGCCACGGCCTGGGGGAGACCGAGGACGGCTTCGAGCTGACGCTGGCGGGCTACCAGAAGGCCTCCCGGCGAGCGCTGATCCTCCGGGACCAGGGTGACCCTGAGGCGATCCAGATACTGGCCTTGGCCTCCTCTGACCCGCGCCGCTGGGAGTACGCCCGGTGCCTCGCGATCGATGCGTTCACCGCCGATGTGCGCCAGTCAGGAATTTAAATTCCTCACCCCTCGGGAATGCTGGAGCGAACGCATTCCCGAGTAACGGAGCGGTCGCTTCCCGTCACTTCAAACGGCTAACATAGTCGAGGCCGCACGAACGAAGGCCCGCCTCTGGGGAGAGGCGGGCCTTCGAATTTAAATATCTCTGGGGAGAGACGGATCGGGTGCTGTAACACCTGATATGGGGAAACCTGTGGGCGATCTTAGCCGTATTCGCACGGTAGAGCTAGACGATGAGAAGCACTACTCCTTGTGGGACGCCACTCGCGTGCTGGGCTACAACTCCTACGCCGTGGCCCACCGCAAGATCCCTCGGCAGGCCAGGAAACGGGTCCCCTGGGCGGTCTTCGGTGAGGAGGGGCCCCGGGCGCGGACCCTGACCACTGCTGTGAATGACATCGGGCTGCGCCATCTGGTGGCGAACTCGAAGCGGGCTGCCGCCCGGGACCTGGCGGTGGAACTCGGCATGGAGTTGTGTGTCGTCCCCACCTCGGAATCCGAGGTCATCCGGATCGTCAGAGCTGCTCTGGCGCCGATCGAGGTTGAGGAAGAGTGCAAGGTCGGCGACTACGTCGTGAGCGCCTACTGCCCCGGCCTTGGCGTCGTCATCGAGTACGACCGGCTGAGTGATTCGCGGTTCGACCGGGAGGCCGAGTTTTGGAGGCGGGTCCTCATCGAGGACAAGCTCAACTGCGCGTTCGTGACGTTCGACCCGAAGCGCCGGGACTTCAATCCGGGCGACGTTATCAACCAGATCCTGACGATAGAGCTGCCGAAGCGGGCTGAGCAGTCCGCTTAATCCCTCCAAGAAATCCTGGAGGGAATCCAAGAAGTCAAACGAAAGTTGTGCTGTCACCCGATTGGGTGGCAGCATTTCTATTGTTCGTCAGACGCATTGCCGTTCACGGCCAGCAGTCCACGCGATGACGGGCCTCGTGAAGTTCCATCAAGCGTCGGCAGACCGGCCCTGTGGGTCAAGGGTCGCGGTGCGGGCAGGTGAGGAGCACCCCATGCAGGACGGCAGCGCGATACGGGCCGAGGAGGCCGGCGAGTGGCTCCGGAGGACGATGACGGACGCGGCGGAGCGGCGGAGTGAGCTGATCATCCGCAGTGACGAGGCCATGGATGTCCGGTCGCGCGAACGGCTGAGGGAGATTCTGTTCGGGCGGCTCCCGTAGAACTGCCGAGCGGCCAGGGGGGAACATGACCGATGACCAGGTGAGGCGCGAGGCGCTCTTCCGCGCTCTGGATGCTGTGGCGCAGGTGGCAAAGCCCGGACAACTCCGAGCCGTTGTGTACACCCGGGTGAGCACCGAGGACCAGCGGAAGGGGTACGGCATCGCCTACACCGGCAAGCGGGTTGTGAAGCACATCGCCGACAAAGGCTGGGCTCTGACGAACATCTTCGCCGATGAGGGCTTCAGCGGGAGCTTGGATCACACGCAGCGGCCGGACGTGAAGGAGCTGATGCGCCAGGCCCGCATGACGCCCAAGCCGTTTGACGTCGTGGCGGTGTACGAAGACCGAGCTATCGGCCGCAAGGGCCGCGCCTTTTGGCCATGGGTCTGGGAGCTGCAAGACCTTGGCATCTTCACGGCCGTGGTGGCGGGGGACTACGACAACACAACCGAAGAGGGCGAGTCCCGGATGCGCAAGGCCGCAGACCGGGCTGAGGACGAGCTGGTCACCATTCGGAACCGCACCCAGGGCGGCCTTCAGGAGAAGGCCGAATTCATGGGCGGTGAAGGCGCCTACCTTGGCGGCAACGTCCCCTTCGGATACCGGATCAAGAACAAGGGCATGACGGGCGAAAGCCACCTCGTCCCCGATGACTGTGAGTGCGCGGGCGAATGCGCCACGAACCATGAGACAGACTGCATGCATCTGGCCGTGGAGCGATTCGTCGCCACGCTCTCCTACGACAAGGCGGGGGAAGACCTGAACCAGGCCGGATTCCGGCGCAAGAACGGCGCCCTCTGGGACCACGGGTCCGTCTGGAACCTGCTGAACTCCAGGACCACCCTGGAGGCCGTGATGGTCCACCGCGGATCCAAGGACGTCGTCCTGGACAAGGCGGGCAAGCCCCGCTACGGCAAGCCGGTAGAGATCAAACTGAAGCCGATCCTGACACCCCGGGAGCTGGCCGACCTCGCCGAGGCGAAGGCGAAGCGCCCCCGCCGCCGGGCGCCGAAGAGATTCGTTTACAGCCTGGCCGGACGGATCGTGAGTCCCTGCGGGCACGTCTACGTCGGCAACGGAAAGTCTCGCCAGGGCGACAAGCACGGCCGCAGCCCCTTCAAGGCCATGCGATGCAGTGGCGCATCCGGCTCTATCCTCAAGACCGAGCGCTGTGATTGCCCCATCATCCGGGCGGAACCCGTGGAGCGCGAGAGCTGGCGTCTGGTGAAGAAGCTCCTTCAGGACCCGGAGGAGCTTCACCGCCTGGCGACCGAAGCCCTACAGGCCAGGCCCGAGACCGGTGTCGACTTCGACAGTCGGCTGAAGGATCTCACCAAGCGCATTGCCGAGCTGGAAGAGTCCATCGACTTGATGCTGATGGCTGCCGCCCGGCAGGCGGCGGCGCGGAGCATGGGCCGGGCGGAGGCGGAGAAGTACCTCGCCAGAATGACCGCTCAACCGAACGCGGAGCTGGCGGACCTCCAGAAGCAGCGCATGGACATCGAAAGCTGGAAGGAGGAGGCCGAGGCCGTGGAGGACACCGCCGAACAGTTGGCGGCGCTGGCAGGGAAGGCGCAGGTGCGACTCGGCGAGAAGACGCTTGAGGAGCAGGCGGAACTCTTCGACCTTCTGCAAGCCGAGGTCGAGATCGTGGGGAACGTACCGTGTCGCCCGTTGGGTCGCCCTTGTCAGGCTGGGGCCTTCTTCGTGCAGCGCGGTCTGACGGTGCCGTGCCTGACCGATGAGGCGTGGTCGAGGGTTGCGGACATCGTTTCCGTGTTCTCGCCCCGTTTCCCTTCCCGGGACATCCTGGCGGCGTTCCTGGCGAAGGCCCGCACAGGGGTCTCGTGGAAGAAGCTGGACGCCGGGGTGCCGCACACCACGCTCATGAACCACTGGATCCGCTGGGGCGCCGCAGGTGGTCTGGAGGCCGTTATGGAGCGTCTGGCGGGCATGCCGGGGACACCGCCCCCTGACCACGACGCCGTCACGGTCAAGGTTCGCTGCACCGTCCTGCCGGAAGTGCTTCTCGCGGAGCAGGGGGAAGACGGTAACGGTGCCCTTACCTCCAGCGACGGTTCGATCGTTGGCGAGATCCCGAGCCGTACGGGATCACCGGATAGAGTGGCAGGGCGATGACCGCTGATTCCTCCCCCGACGTGCGCCTGGACCGCGCCTTGGCCTGCCTGCGTGGACTGTCCGTCGGGGACGCCCTCGGCTCCCAGTACTTCGTGCCGGTGAACTACCCGCTGCTGAAGCGCCGCGAGGTGCCGTCCGGGCCCTGGCAGTGGACGGACGACACGGAGATGGCCGGCTCGGTCGTCGCCGTCCTGGCCGCCCACCACCGCATCGACCAGGACGCCCTGGCCCGCTCCTTCGCCGAGCACCACGACTTCGACCGGGGCTACGGCCCTGCGGTCAACCGCCTGCTGCGCCTCGTCCGGGAGGGTGGCGACTGGCGGGAGCTCGCCGCGGCCCTCTTCAAGGGGCAGGGCTCCTGGGGCAACGGTGCGGCGATGCGGATCGCCCCGCTGGGCGCCTGGTACGCGGATGATCCGGAACAGGCGACCCACCAGGCGGAGATCTCCGCGTACACCACCCACCAGCACCGCGAGGGCGTCGTCGGGGCCATGGCCGTCGCCGCTGCTGCCGCGTTCGCCGCCGCTCCCGACGGACCGCCCGGCGCCGAAGCCCTCCTCGACGGTGTCATCGACCTGGTGCCCAAGAGCGCCGTGGGCGCGGGGCTTCGCCGGGCCCGGGACATGCTCGACTACGGTGACCCGGGTACGGTCGCGGCCGTGCTGGGCTGCGGGCGGCGTACGACCGCCCATGACACGGTGCCCTTCGCTCTCTGGTCGGCCGCGAGAAGTCTCGGCGACTACGAGCAGGCGTTCTGGACGACCGCGCAGGTGGGCGGGGATGTCGACACCACATGCGCCATCGTCGGTGGCGTGATCGCCGCGGGCAAGGCGGGGACTCCGCCCACCGAGTGGGTGGAACGGACGGAGCCGCTTCCGGACTGGGTGCCCACGTCGGTCTGACGGCCATGCTCTCCGCTTCGGGAACTCTCCGTGCAACTCGGGAACTCTCCGTGACCGGCCGCCCGTTGTCCTGACATCCGCTGTGCGAGCCGTCGGGGCGCGTACGGGCCGGGAGCGTGAAGGGGGTGGCGGGTGGTCACGGAGGCTGTGCTCGCCGTTCTGCTCCGCTGGTGGGGCGCTGTCGTCCGTCGTAGGGGACGGGCACGCTTGATCGCGCTGCCGCCCACACCGTTGCGCTCCCTGCTGCAGCCCGGCCGTCCGCAGTCGGAGGCGAACCGGCCCGGCGCCCGTCGGCGGTCCTGCGTCGTGCCCGCCGACGGGCCGCCGGCGCCGGTTCGCGGCGCTCTTGCGTCAGCCGAGCCCCGGTCCGGCCGAGCCGGAGAGCACCTCCAGATCGCTCTTGCGGACCCGGATCACCAGCCATGCAGTGGCCAGGGCGAGTACGGCCATCGCGGCGGCCGGGATGAAGGCCGTCGAGATGCCCTGGGCCAACACCTCGTGCCCCCACGGCGCGGGCAACTGCTGGGTCCTGGCTAACTCCGCCTTCTGTTCCGCGGACCCGTCGGCCATGAACTGCGGTAGCTGCTTCTCCGCCTCGTCCTTGGTGGCCGTGCCGAAGACCGTCGTCAGGATGGACAGGCCCAGCGATCCGCCCAGTGCTGTGTCGTGTTGAGCAGCCCGGACGCGGCACCCGCCTCGTGCGGAGCGACACCGGAGACGGCGGTCAGCGTGAGCGTGACGAAGTTCAGCCCCATGCCGAAGCCGAACACCAGCATCGGGCCGAGGACCCCGCCGACGTACGTGCTGTCGGAGCTGATGAGAGCCTGCCAGGCCAGTCCGATCATCGCGAGCGCGGAGCCCACGAGCATGAAGGGCTTGGGGCCCAGCACCGGCAGGAAGCGCTGCGACAGACCCGCGCCCAGGGCGATCACGACCGTCACGGGCAGGAAGGCCAGCCCGGCCTCGATCGGGCTGTACCCGAGCACGTTCTGCACGAACAGCACGATGTAGAAGAACATGCCGAACATCGCCGCGGCCAGACTCAGCATGATCACGTACGTGCCCGAGCGGTTGCGGTCGGCGAACATCCGCAGCGGGGTGATCGGCTCCTTGGCCCGCCTCGATGATCGCGAAGGCCAGCAGCAGCACCACAGCGGCGGCGAAGGACCCGATGGTGAGGCTGTCCCGCCATCCCTCGTCCGCAGAGCGTATGAAGCCGTAGACGAGAGACGCCATGCCCGCGGTCGAGGTCACCGCACCAGCGATGTCGAAGCGGCCGGTGTGACGTTCGGACTCGCTGATGTAGAGCGGAGTGAGCACGGCTATCAGCACGCCGATCGGCACGTTCACGAAGAGCACCCAGCGCCAGTCGAGCCACTCGGTGAGCATGCCGCCCGCGAGCAGGCCGATGGCGCCACCGCCCGCCGAGACCGCGGCGAAGACACCGAAGGCCCGGTTGCGCTCCGGACCCTCGGGGAACGTGGTGGTGATGAGCGCCAGCAAGGTGGGCGAGGCGCCCCGAACAGTGAACGCAAGCGTTCACTTGCGACGTCGTCGTGCGGCACGTCCCCTTTGTGTGGCCGCCCGATGTGGCCTCATCCCCGGAATGCCCGCTTCCTCTGCTCGTTGGAGAGAGTCAGATGGTTACCCCCGGCTGGGCGGACGCCCCCGCTCGGACAGCCGCCCGCCGCCGCGGCGTGGTACTCGAACGCGCCATCCTCGAGGCCGTGCTGGATCAACTCAGCACGGTCGGCTGGAACGGCCTGACGATGGAAGGCGTCGCCGCCGGCGCCCAGACCGGCAAGGCCGCGGTCTACCGGCGCTGGCCGTCCAAGGAGGACCTTGTCGCCGATGCCCTGCGCGCAGGGCTGCCGGAGTTCGACGCCACGCCGGACGAAGGGGGCGTGCGCGAGGACCTCTTGGCGCTGTGCATGCGAGCTCGTGACGCCATGTTCTCCCGCCCTGGTTTCGCACTTCGCTCGGTGATTCACGAGTGCGACACGGCGCAGGTCGAACGCTTCCACGGTGTGATCTTCGAGGGTGTCGTGGAGCCCACCATGAGGATGTTGCGGGAGGTCGTCGAGCGGGGGATCGAGCGTGGTGAGGTGCGCCCCGAAGCTGCGAACGGTTACGTCTTCGACGCCATACCGGCGATGATGATGTATCGCTCGAAAATGTGCGGCTGTGAATGGCAGGATCGTGAAGTCGAGGAAATGATCGACAAGTTGATGGTTCCGCTGCTGCGGCCGCACAGTTCCTGAGGCCGGGGCCGAGGGGCCTTGCGTCGCGGCCGGACGTGCCCCGCGCTCCGGTCGGCCGATGCCCGAGGCCGGGTTGTTCGCGGGCCGCGGCGGACCGGGGTGTCGCGGGCGGTTCCGGGCGGCGTAATCTAGGGGCGCCATGCCGTACGAACCGCCTACTCACACCGTCGAGCGCTCCCTTCGAGCCACGACCGGAGCGAAGATCGTTGCAGGTGTCGACGAGGTGGGGCGCGGCGCGTGGGCCGGTCCCGTCACCGTCTGCGCGGCGATCACCGGACTGCGCCGTCCCCCCGAGGGGCTCACGGACTCGAAGCTGCTCACCATCAAGCGACGTACCGTCCTCGCCGAGGAACTTCGGACCTGGGTGACGTCGTACGCGCTGGGGCATGCCTCCCCGGAGGAGATAGACGCCCTGGGGATGACGGCCGCGCTGCGGCTCGCGGCGGGGCGTGCGCTGGACGCACTGCCGGTGCGTCCCGACGCGGTCATCCTCGACGGCAAGCACGACTACCTCGGTGCGCCCTGGCGGGTCCGTACGGTGATCAAGGGTGACCAGTCCTGTGTGGCGGTCGCGGCGGCCTCGGTGATCGCCAAGGTCCAGCGCGACAAAATGATGGCCGAACTGGGTATCGACCATGCAGACTTCGGTTTTGCGGACAACGCCGGGTATCCATCACCCGTGCACAAGGCCGCACTGGCGGAGCGGGGCCCCACCCCCTACCACCGGTTGTCGTGGGCGTATCTTGATGCGCTGCCCCAGTGGCGGCACCTCAAGAAGGTCCGCAACTGGGCGGATGGAAGTGTTCCGGAGATCGAGGGTCAGCTCGGCTTCGATTTCTGACGGTTTCGTTCGCACGCATGCGCCACCCGCCGACGCGGGCCGTACCAACGTTTGATAAATATCAACTCATGCCTCTCATTCCCGAGGAGCCTCAGATTCACGAGAGTGCCCAGGGTCCCCGCGCCACGCCGGCCAGCGGCCGTACCGCGCCGACCCCCCGTCCCGTACCCGGCCCCCGTCCCGCGGCTCCGTCGCGTCCCGGTCGCCCCGGCCCTCTCCGGCCGGCGCCGCCGATGCAACGCACGCCGCGCGACGTGGCCGCCAAGCCCGCTCCGTCGGGTCCCGCCGCTGGCGCGACCGCTCCGGTCACCCCGCAGATCCAGCTGATTCCGGCTTCCGTGGAGGGGGCGCTCGACGCCGCCGAGGAAGCCGTGGACCTGCTGCTGGACTCCGGTCGTGCCCCCGGTGACGTGCTGGTGATCACGACCGGGGAGCAGCACCCGTGGGCCGCCCACGAGCTGTCCTTCGGTGAAGCCTCCTACTGGGCTCAGCACGACGCCGGCGACGACGTCTTCTACACGGATGTCACCATCGCGGCCCGTGCCGCGTCGCGTCCGGTGGTCGTGGTCGCCGTCAACGGCGGTCCCGAGGACGCAGCCGCGAGTGCCCTGTCCGCGGCTCACTCCCGGGCCGGCGCCCTGCTGATCGTTTGCGGTGACCCGCAGCGGATCAACTCGGTGCTGGGCGCGGGCGTTTGAGTCCATGCCACGGCGCCCGGTAGGGCGCTGGGGGCTGACTTCAGGCGCCGCTGCGGCGGCGCCGCACGGCGGGCTGTTCACCGTGCCCGGCGGGCGGGAGGCCGTGCTCGCGTGAGGCCTGGCGGTCGGGGAAGCGCTTCCGTTGCTGCGGCAGACCGCCGTGCGGGCGGTTCGGCCGGGTCAGGGTTCAGATGTGCTGGTTCCGGCCGCCCGCCCAGCCGTCGTCGTGTGCGTGCGAGGGGGCGCGGTCGACCGGCCGACAGCCCGGATCGGTGCGGAACGGTCCGCCCGGGACTCAGCGTGCCGCCGCCGCGCGGCGCAGCACCTCGGAGGCGCCGCCGGTGCGCGGTATGGGTGGCGGTGCCTCCGACGTGGCGAACGGCTCCGGTGCCGAGGCCGAGTGAGGGCGGCGTCCGCCCCGGTCCTCGCCCAGGACCTGCCAGCCGTCACGAGTCAGCGTGATGTACGCCCCGCAGCGCAGACCGTGCAGGGTGCACGCGTCGCGCAGCCCCCACATCCACGCGCCGTCCTCCTCCGTCCAACGCGCGTCGCCCTCACGGCAGTAGAGCAGTACCGCGGTGCGCACCGGCGTGCGGCGGCGCAGGTCGTGCGGGATGACCCGGCGCAACTGCGCAAGGAGTGCGTTGCGGAACATCCAGCCGTCGGCCGGGGCCGGACGGCGCACGAACGAGGCGCTCGCCCGCAGCCGCTCGTCCGGGTCGAGCACGGCGACGACAGCGGTCGCGGGCTGCGGGTGGTGACGGGCATGCAGTCCGCTGACGATCTCACGAGGGTTGCGCAGGAGTGGGATCCCGGCGGCGGCCCATTCCGCGGGTTCGAGCAAGCGGTTGGCGGAAGCAGCGGACGTCGACGCCGCTGCCGAGGCCGGAGCGAATCCGAAGGTCACGGTCCTCCCTTCGGCTACGCGCCCACACTGCGGGCGGGGTCGGATTCCTGGGAGCGCGCACCGCAGCGAAGCCCTACCGGAGCGGCCGGCGAGCCGTGCGGGAGCAGACCTCAATTCTTCCTGTCGAACTTGAATGCGGCAACGAGCAATTGAGGCAGCCGACCGTTATCAGATGATGCGCGGCTAATATCCCCACCGTATGTGTCGCCGGACCACCCATGGGGCGTTCGAGCACGACACGTTCGTACGCCATGGGGGTGTACGGCGTCCAGAGGCGTGCACCGGGGCAGCCGCCCCGGCCCGGGGTCGACGTCAGCCCTGCACGGCCAGCACCAGTGGCAACACCCCCTGCGCGCCGGAGCGTCGGAGCATGCGCGCCGCGACCGCGAGGGTCCAGCCGGTCTCCGTGTAGTCGTCCACGAGGAGGACCGGGCCCTGGGCCTCGGCGAGGGCGGCGGCGAGGGCGGGCGGCACGGCCAGAGCCCCGTCCAGTGCCTTCAGTCGCTGGGCGCTGTTGCTCCGGGAGCCCGAGTGCGCGTCGCCGGTGTACTCGACGGCGCCCAGCAGCGGCAGCCGCCCGATCTCGGCGATGCGCGCCCCGAGGGAGCCGATCAGCTGCGGCCGCGTGCGCGAGGCGATGGTGACGACGCCGGCCGGGCGAGGCCCGGCCTCCGGGGCGCCCGGGGCCCAGCCGCCGGGCCCCCTGGCCCAGTCGGCCAGTACGTCGACCACGGCCTTCGCCACGTCGTCGGGCACGGGCCCGTCGGGGGCCTGGGGCGCAAGCATGGGCCGCAGCCGGTTCCCCCACCCGATGTCCGACAGCCTTCCCAGCGCGCGTCCCGACGCGGCCTGTTCGCCTGCCGGGATGCGGCCCTTGAGGTCCACTCCGATCGCCGGCAGTCCAGTGGGCCACATGCGTCGGGGCTCCACTTCGACACCTGCCCGGCCGAGGTCCACGCGCGCGGCGTCGAGCGCCTCCTCGGACGTGTCGGCGGTGAAGCGCGGACCGGCGCAGTTGTCGCAGCGACCGCACGGTTTGGCGGCCTCGTCGTCCAACTGGCGCTGCAGGAACTCCATACGGCAGTCGTCTGTCGACGCGTACGCGCGCATGGCCTGCTGCTCGGCGTCGCGCTGACGTGCCACCCACGCGTACCGCTCGGCGTCATACGTCCACGGCTGCCCGGTCGCGATCCAGCCGCCCTTGACGCGCTTGACCGCCCCGTCCACGTCGAGGACCTTGAGCATGGTCTCCAGGCGGGACCGGCGGAGCTCCACCAGTGGCTCCAGGGCGGGCAGCGACAGGGGCTTCTCCGCGTGCGCGAGGATGTCGAGCGTGCGGCGCACCAGGTCTTCGGAGGGGAAGGCGAGCGATGCGAAGTACTTCCAGATCGCCTCGTCCTCCTTGCCCGGGAGCAGGAGCACCTCGGCATGCTTGACGCCTCGCCCCGCGCGGCCCACCTGCTGGTAATAGGCGATGGGGGAGGAGGGCGAACCCAGGTGCACCACGAAGCCCAGGTCGGGCTTGTCGAAGCCCATCCCGAGCGCTGACGTGGCGACCAGCGCCTTCACCTTGTTGCCGAGCAGATCTTCCTCGGCCTGCTGGCGGTCGGCGTTCTCCGTCTTGCCCGTGTACGACGCGACCGTGTGCCCCCGCTGTCGCAGAAAGGCGGTGACCTCCTCGGCGGCGGCCACGGTAAGGGTGTAGATGATTCCGGACCCCGGCAGTTCGTCGAGGTGCTCGGCCAGCCAGGCCATACGGTGCGCGGCGTCCGACAGCCGCAGGACGCTCAGGCTCAGGCTGTCCCGGTCGAGCGGGCCCCGGAGCACGAGGGCGTCCGAGCTGCCGCCGGTTCCGAGTTGCTCCGCGACGTCGGCCGTCACGCGCGCGTTGGCCGTAGCGGTGGTAGCGAGCACCGGAACACCGGGTGGGAGATCGGCGAGCATGGTGCGCAGCCGGCGGTAGTCCGGCCGGAAGTCGTGGCCCCAGTCGGAGATGCAATGGGCCTCGTCCACCACCAGGAGCCCGGTGGCTGCAGCGAGCCGGGGCAGGACCTGGTCGCGGAAGTCCGGGTTGTTGAGCCGTTCGGGACTCACCAGCAGAACGTCCACCTCGCCCGCGGCGATCTCGTCCTGAACGGCTTCCCACTCCTCGGTGTTGGAGGAGTTGATGGTCCGGGCGTGAATGCCGGCCCGAGCTGCCGCCTCGACCTGGTTCCGCATGAGCGCGAGCAGTGGGGACACGATCACGGTCGGGCCACTGCCCCGGGCCCGCAGCAGCGAGGTCGCCACGAAGTAGACCGCGGACTTGCCCCAGCCCGTGCGCTGGACGACCAGGGCACGGCGTCTTTCTGCGACCAGCGCCTCGATCGCCCGCCACTGGTCCTCGCGCAGCCGGGCCTCCCCCGAGACGTCCCCGACGAGACGGGTGAGGACAGCGTCGGCCGCCGCCCGGAGTTCCGCGTTGCTCGTGTGCTCCATGCGTTCCATACAACAGGACCGCACTGACATCCGGAGCGGCGCACCGCGAGCTTGTGGACGCGCCGGCCTGAGCTGACGTGTTCCTGATCGAACTTATCCACAGGGTCAAGCGGAGGTTTGGGTTCCGCGAGATCGTCTTCGCATGACGAACCACAGCGAAACGACCGGATCCCCCGAGAACGGCGACATCACCGGGCCCGAAGCGCAGAGCGGGCGGAAGAACGGTGAAGAGGAGAAGAAGGCAAGCGACACGTCCCGGCTGCACGCCTCCACCCCCGCGTACGACAGCCACGGCGGCGAGCACCAGGTCACACTGCGCACTCCGGCCGAACTGGCCGACGCTCTGCCGTACCTGCTCGGGTACCGCCCTGAGGACAGCATCGTCCTGGTCGCTCTGCACGACAGCGACGGACGCGGGCGGTTCGGAGGCCGGGCCCGTCTCGGTATCCCCGCGAACGCTGACGACTGGCCGTCCGCGGCGCGGCAACTGTCCCATGGCCTCGTGACGGGCAGCGAGCGCCGAGGCGCACGGCCCGAGTCGATGGTCGCCTTCCTGTGCCAGGAACCGGAGAAGGGCCAGACCGGCCGGCAGGTGATGGAGCGGCTGAGGCCCCTGGCCCAGAGGCTGCGCGTCGAGTGCGGTTCCCTCGATGTGGTGGTGGTCGAGGCGCTGTGCATCTCCGAGGGCCGGTACTGGTCGTACTGCTGTGACAACGCGACATGCTGCACCCCCGAGGGAGCCGCCATGGGCCTGCCCGGCACCTCCGTGCTGGCCGCGGCGGCCACCTACGCCGGTATCCAGGTTCGCGGCACACTGCGGGAGCTCCGGGCCCGGCTGCTGCCCTGGGAGAACGCCGCGGCCCTTGAGCAGGAGGCCGCCCTGGACGCCGCCAGCATGGCCCTGGTGCCGAAAATCCTGGACGACGCCGGCCGTGCCGCCGTGGCCGACGAGACGCTGGAACTGGCTGGGAAGATCCTGGACCGCTTCGCCGAGGCACAGCCCGTGACCGGCATGCTCCTGGCGGATCTCCGCGACGACGAACTGCTCGGGTACGACGAGGCCGCCCGGCTGATCCTCGGCCTCCAGGACCGAGCGACCCGTGACCGCGCGGCCGAGTGGATGGAGGGCGATGAAGCCGGACACGCCCTTCGCCTCTGGCGGACACTGGCTCGGCGCTGCGTCGGACCCTACGGAGAGCATGCCGCTGCGCCGCTCACCCTCGCCGGCTGGGTCTCCTGGTCCACCGGCGACGAACTGGAGGCCCGCGAAGCCCTCGCCATGGCCCTGGGCGCCGATCCCGACTACCTCTTCGCCCGGCTTCTGCACCAGGCCTGCAACGAAGGTCTCGACCCGGAGTCGATCCGCAACTGCCTGCGAGCGGAGCGGAAAGGCCGTGGATCCGCGGTGGCCGATCTCATGGAAACACGGGCGGCCGGTGACGCGCCGGACGGCCGCGAGACGACGGTGGCGCGTGAAGTCGAGCCACACGACAAGCCCTCACCGGCAGCGATGCCGTCACGCCGTCGCCGCCGCTCTCTTCCTGCCGATTCCGCCGGCTCAGCCTCCGGCCGTACCGGGGCGGAAGACCGTGACACGGGTGCCCGGGCTCCCCGGCGGCGTCCATCCGTGCGCACCACACACCCTGCCGGGGCCACCGAAACCGGTCCTCGTCCCGGCCGTGCGACCAGGGCGAGTACCGCGCGATCGGGAAGCGTGCGAACGGGCGGCACGCGGGCGCGTACGTCGAAGAAGGCGGCCGTGCCCGGCCGGGACACGGGCCAGGAAGGTCCACAGCCCGGCCACGGCAAGGACGGCGAGGAGTGAGCCCTCGTCCGGAGCCTTCGAGGTTCATGGGCCGGTCCCAGGGCGTGACTCGGAGGACGGTCCCACCGTTCACCTGAGTGGCGGAACGGCCGGACGGGCCATGACGCCGCACTGCCCCTGCCCCGTCGGATCCCTCCGGCACCGGCGCCGAACCTGATCCAGGCGCACCGAGCGCAGAGGAAGCCATCCCATGCAACAGCCGACTCCGCCCTCCGCCGCCGACGACCGTCGCCCCCAAGGAGGCCCCCCACCGCCTCTCGGATCGGGTCTCGGCCCGCCGGGGGCCGGGGCGCCGAGGGCGGGGGACCAGGTCGTCCCTCCACGGCCGGCGGCACGTCTCGACGGATACGGACCACGGTTCCCCGGCAGCACGTCCTTCCCCTCTGCACCCACCGGCCCCGACTCGCGGCCGCCCTCGTCGCCCGGCCCGGGTCGATCGTCTCCCCGGTGGGCGGGCCAGAACCGGCGCCCCGGTGCGGGGTCGGGACATGGCTCAGTCGCACCGCCCTTTGCTCAAGGACGGACTCCCTCACCCGGGGGGCACCCGTCTGCGTCCTCGCCCCGGGGAGCCACGATCCCCGGACTGCGCTGGTCTGCCGACCTGCCCCCCGCCCACACCGCGATGATCTGTGTCGCCCTTCCCGGCCTCGCCATCTCGACCGAGGAAGGGCAGCTGACCGGCCGCGGGCTGGAGGGGTTCTACCGGGCCGGCCGGCGCGTGCTCTCCCGGTGCGAGCTCCGCGTCGCCGGACGAGAACCCCTCGCGGTCCAGGCCCGGATGGTCACGGCCGACCGCGCCAGGTTCGTGGGCACACTCCGCACGTCACCCCAGGCAGGCCCGGACCCGGACGTGATCGTGGAACGCAACCGCTTCGC
This sequence comes from Streptomyces qaidamensis, assembly GCF_001611795.1. NCBI lineage: Bacteria > Bacillati > Actinomycetota > Actinomycetes > Kitasatosporales > Streptomycetaceae > Streptomyces > Streptomyces qaidamensis. Next base: position 6,714,146 of record NZ_CP015098.1, read on the forward strand.
TGACGGCACGGAGCGGATCACCCTGCACAGTGCGGCTTCCCGCCCCTTGCGGCTGCCGGTCGAGATCGTCCTGGGCACGGACCTCGCCGATCTCGGGGCGATCGCCTCCGGGCGTGCAGGGCCCGAACTCCCCGCCAGTGTCCACGGCTCCGGCCTGCGCTGGTCCTGCGCCACCGGCAACGCGTCCGTCACGGCCGAACCGCCTCCCGCGGACGCCCTTGCCTCGACGGGGCTGCTGCGGTGGGAGCTCGACCTGCCACCCGGCGGCAGCAGAACCGTCGAACTGCGGGTGCGGCCGGACGGCGCAGGGCCCCTCCGAGCCGTGGGACGAGCAGCGACCAGCCCGCTGGCCGCCGCGCATGCGGAGGGCGACGACCTGAGAGTCCCCGCCCTCCTGCGGACGAGCGTCGAGGACCTCCAAGCGCTCCTCCTGCGTGACTCCGCGAACCCCGCCGACACTCATCTCGCAGCCGGGGCCCCCTGGCGCTGCGGTCTGGCCCCCGCCGACGCGCTCGCCGCCGCCCGGATGGCACTGCCGCTCGGCACCGGCCTCGCCGCGGGAACGCTGAGGACCCTCGCCCGGACCCAACTCCCCGGCTCTGGGGCACAGGCCGGAATGATCCCAGGCCCTCGACGGGACGCCGGGCCGCACCTTCCGCCGCAGTGCACCGGCACAGAGGCCACCCTGCTCTTTCCCGCTCTGCTCGCCGAGGCCCGCCGCTGGGGTCTTCCCGACCAGGAGACGGAAGAGCTGCTGCCCGCCGCCGAGCGCTGCCTGGCCTGGCTGCGAACCACCTTGGGCGACGGCCCGTACCTGCGCGATGTGAACGAGGGCGGGTCCGTCCGCTGCGAGACACAAGCCCACGCTCACCGTGCCGCGCTGCTCGGCGCCGACCTCCTCGACGCCTGCGGCCGGGAAGGGGGAGCGGCACTCCGGCAGCGGGCGCAAACCCTACGGACCGCATTCCGAGAGGACTTCTGGGTCGAGGATCGCGGGGGCGGCCGACCCGCGGCGGCCCGCAGGCCGGACGGCAGCCCGGTACCCCACCTGGGCGCGGCCGCCGTGCACCTTCTCGACACGGGTCTGCTGGGCGGAGGCGAGCCGGCACCCGGCCTGCTCGACAAGGTCCGGACCGAGCATCTCGCGCGGTTGCTCGGCAGCCCGGTCATGGACTCGGGGTGGGGTTTGCGCGGACTGGGCGCGAAGGAACCGGGATTCAATCCGTTCGGCCACCGTGCAGGAGCCGTACGCATCCAGGAGACCGCACTCGCCGTAGCGGGACTGGCCGCCGCCGGCTACGAGAAGGAAGCGAGCTCGCTTCTGCGCGGCGTACTCGTGGCTGCCGAGACCTTCTCCTACCGGCTGCCCGAGATGTACGCGGGGGAGCAGCGTACGGAAGGCGGCGCCCCGCTCCCGCACCCGGCAGCCTGCCGCCCCGCAGCCACAGCGGCGGCTGCGGGAGTCCTGCTGCTGACCACCCTCGCCGGCATCCGCCCCGACGCCCCGGCCGGGACGGTCACCCTGCGTCCCGTGCGCAGTGCGCCCCTCGGGGAGGTCGGCTTCACGGGACTGCGCGTGGCGGGCGCTCCGTTCTCCGTACGGGTCAGCCGGCTGGGGCTCGCCATGGTCGAGGAGGCTGCCGACGAGCTGCAACTGGGGGTGTGACGTGCGACGACGTGCCATTTCCGGACCGGATGGCAGGCGCTGTGGTCCCTACCGGACCGAAGTGGATCAGTAAGCGACGGGACTGGCGAAGGCTGTGTTTATCGTCAGGCAGACGACTATGATCGCCGCATGCCCTACGACCCGTCAGCGTTTCCTCCCTTCGCCGTCACCGTGGACCTGGTCGTGCTGACCGTGCGCCGCCATGCCCTGTGCGCGCTGGCGGTACGCAGGGGCGAACCGCCGTTCCAGGGGCGCTGGGCGCTGCCCGGCGGTTTCGTACGGGCTGATGAAGACCTGGCGCAGGCCGCGGAACGCGAGCTGGCCGAGGAGACCGGACTGCGCGTCCACGACCCGTCCGTCCCGGCGCAGGACAACGGCGCACATCTGGAGCAGCTCGCCACCTACGGAGATCCCAAGCGGGACCCCAGGATGCGGGTCGTCAGTGTCGCGCACCTCGCTCTCGCCCCCGACCTGCCCGCGCCCAGAGCCGGCGGGGACGCCAGCAACGCGCGGTGGGCCCCGGTCGAGGAACTGTTGCAGCAGGGCGGCTACGGGCGGGACACCGAGACGGTCGCGCCGCTCGCCTTCGACCACGCACAGATCCTCGCGGACGGAGTGGAGCGAGCCCGCTCCAAGATCGAGTACTCGTCGCTGGCCACCGCCTTCTGCCCGCCCGAGTTCACCGTCGGGGAACTGCGCCGTGTCTACGAGGCGGTGTGGGGCGTGGCGCTCGACCCGCGCAACTTCCACCGCAAGGTCACGGGTACACCCGGATTCCTCGTTCCCACCGGCGGGACGACCACCCGCCAGGGCGGACGCCCGGCCCAGCTCTTCCGAGCCGGTGGCGCGACGCTGCTCAACCCCCCGATGCTGCGCCCCGAGGTGTGAGCGGCGGGCCGGCGCGTGCTGCGCCGGCCCCGGAACTCGACCTGCCCGCAGCCCGGTCACGGTGAGAGGCAAGCCTGAGGCAGGCCTTGCATGCCCGAAAAAACGGACATAGCGCGCTATCTTGCTGCGAGTGATCCACGCCTTCGGACTGACCAGCAACCCCCGCAAGGAGCTTCCGCCCGCAGCCGACGACGTCTCCTTCGAGGCGAGGGCGGGCCGCATCACCGCGCTGCTCGGAGCGCCGGGCTCCGGCAAGACGACGGTTCTCAGACTCATGCTCGAACTGCAACAGGGTCGCGGCGTCACCCACTTCCGGGGCCGTCCCCTGCACCGGATCGCTCATCCCTCGCGTGAGGTCGGTGTGCTGCTGGGCGACGTGCCGGGGCACCCCGCCCGCACGGTCCGCGGGCATCTGCGCATGCTGTGCTCTGCCGCCGGGGTCCCGGTTCGGCGTGCCGATGAAGTCCTTGAGGCGGTCGGGCTCGTGAGCTTGCGCGACGAACGCCTAGGCACCCTCTCCCGCGGCATGGACCGGCGCCTGGGCCTGGCCTGTGTCCTCCTGGCCGACCCGCACACCCTCGTCCTCGACGATCCGGCCGGCGGACTGTCCACTCGCGAGAGCACCTGGCTGCACGGCATGTTGCGCGCCCACGCCGCCCAGGGCGGCACGGTCCTTTTCACCACGACCGAACCCAAGGAGGCCGCGCGCACCGCCGATCACGTCGTCACTCTCGAACAGGGCAGGCTCGTGGCCGACCAGGACGTCGCGGAGTTCTCACGCACCCGCCTCCGCCCCCGGGTCGCCGTACGCAGCCCGCACGCGGCCCGTCTGGCGGCTCTCCTCGCCAAGCAGGCCCGCACCTCACAGCGTTCGGTCGAGGTCGTCCGAGAGGGCGGCAACCGTCTCTCGGTGTACGGCGGTACCTGCGCGGACGTCGGCGAGGTCGCCTTCCGCAACGGCATCGTGGTTCACCAACTCGCCGACGAGATCGGAGACATGGGGCCCGGGGCGGGCTCCCCTCGGACAGGTGGGCCGCGTGACCGGGCTCTCGCCGCAGCACGGCACGTCACCGGAACGCACCGGACGGACCGTACGCCGCGGCCCGCAGAAGCAGCGTCGTCTCTCGACCCGTCGAGAGTGCTCGTGACCGATCGCACGGCCTTTGCGACTGGGTCGCGGTCCACGCTTGAGCCGGGATCGTTGTCAGGCGCACCAGAGCACGGCGCACCAGAGCACGGCGCGCCAGAGCACGGCGCGCCAGAGCACGGCGCGCCAGAGCACGGTGCGCCAGAGCACGGCGCACCAGGGCACGGCGCACCAGGGCACGGCGCACCAGGGCACGGCGCGCCAGAGCACGGCGCGCGAGAACCAGGCACGTCCGAACAAGGCACGTCAAAACAAGGCGCAGCAGAGCAAGCCGCACCCAAGCAAACCGCAGAGCCGTCGCCCTCCTCCGCAGACCCTGCGGTCCTCTCCACCGAGCCGCGGCCCACGCTGGAGCCGCGATCCGGCATGGGCGCGCAGGAACCGGGCCAGGACGAGCCATCGCCTTCCTCCGGGCACCCGCACCCTGCCGCCGAGCCGCAAGAACTCCTGGACGCCTCCGAGACCAGCCAGTCAAGCCGCGGACCTCTGGCGGAGACCACGCCCTTCCCGCCCCGAACGCTGCTCCCTGCCGGCACCCGCGCCGCCCGCACGCTCGACGCGCTGCCCCCTCTGCCCCCCCCCATCTCCGTCCGCCCCGCACCGAGCCCCCTCCGCCCCCTCCGCTACGAGATCCGCCGTGCCGCCGGGATCGGCACCGGGTTCCTGACCGGGGCCGTCGTGCTCGCCGTGTCCGCGGTGATCGCCGTCGTGCTCGCACGCATCGGCCACACGCCTCAACCGCGCCTGCTGGCCGCATGGCCGCGGGAGCTGCCCCTGCCACCCGCGGCACTCGGCGCGGGACTGCTCGGAGCGCTGGCCTTCGGCGACGAGTTCCGCCATCCCGCGCTGGCGGCGGACCGCGGCACCGTGCCCCGCCGGCTGGGGCTGCTGGCCGCCAAACTGCTCGTCTCCTCGGCCACCGCGCTGGTGCTGGCCGTCCTGACCGTCGGCTGCGACGCCGAAGTGCTCTATCTCGTCTACGGACAAGAGCTCGCACAGGTTCCCGCCGACTGGCTTCCCATGAGTGCGAGTTGGATCGGACTCGTGGTCGGCTGCGCCTGGGCCGGCGTACTCGCCGCCGGTGTATTCCGGTCCACCACCGCCGGACTCGCCGCCGTCGCGGCCGTCCCCCTCCTCGTCGTACCCGTCGTGCACCAGCTCGTGAACGGACCGTCCGTGCGAACCGCGGCCGGACTGCCCATGCGGCTGCGAGAGGCGCTCCTGCCGCGATGGCCCTTCGGGGGAGAGCGCTACCTGGAAGCCGTGTTCAAGGTGATCTCCCAACCCGTGGGCGGGGCACTGACGTTGTCGCTGACCGCGCTGCTCTGCGCGTATCTGCTGACCGGCCTGCGCAGCCGAATCCGGTGACGACTGTCCGTAACCCTTGGTCCAGCCATGCCCACAACTCCCCGCAGAACGCCCATTTCTTTCCGATAAGGCGTCAATTGCGACGGGGTGAGCGATCACCCTTTCGTGTGCTTTTCACCAAAGACCTCAAGGGAGTTGGAGAGGAGGCCGACAAAGGATGCGTGAGTACCCTTGCGCACACCATGATGACCGCCGCCCGCTCCGCTGACTCCGGCCTCGCGAGCCCGGGCGAACTCGACCGCTACCCGTACGCCGAGGCGCCCGCCGTCGACCGCATCGGGGTCCCTGTCTGGGACGGCGGGGACCCCGAGCTGGGCCGCGTGGGCCGACGCGCCGCGGGCAGCCGCGGACGCGGGCTGCACGGCCAGCTCGTTCAGCAACTCGGTCAGATGATCGTCTCCGGCGACCTGGGTGCCGACCGCCCGCTGGTGCCCGAGGAGATCGGCCAGCGCTTCGAGGTCTCCCGCACCGTCGTCCGTGAGTCGCTCCGCGTCCTGGAGGCCAAGGGCCTGGTGAGCGCCCGTCCGAATGTCGGCACACGCGTGCGTCCGGTCAGCGACTGGAACCTCCTCGACCCGGACATCATCGAGTGGCGGGCCTTCGGGCCGCAGCGCGACGACCAGCGCCGCGAGCTGAGCGAGCTGCGGTGGACGATCGAGCCGCTCGCCGCCCGCCTCGCCGCCGGGCACGGGCGCGAGGACGTCCAGCAGCGCCTTGCGGACATGGTCGAAATCATGGGGCACGCGATGGCCCAGGGTGATGCGCTCACCTTCTCCCGCGCCGACTCGGAGTTCCACTCGCTGCTCATCCAGGTCGCGGGCAACCGCATGCTGGAGCATCTCTCCGGGATCGTGTCCGCGGCCCTCCAGGTCTCGGGCAACCCGGTCACGGGCTGTGACCGGCCGAACGAGGCGTCCCTGGCGCACCACGGCCGTATCTGCGACGCCCTCGCCGCCGGTGACGGGACGGCGGCCGAGGCGGCCATGCGCCAACTCCTCACGGTCCATCCCGAGGTGGAACGGGTCGTGCCCGCACCGCGCGAGCACTGACCGAGTTCCACGGGCGGCGCGGCCGGGTGCGCCACCCCCCTCCTGTGGCAGTGCCTGATCGGTGATCCGCCTCCCGTCGGACCTCGTGGGATCCCAGTGATCCTGCGGGGTCCGACGGCGCGAAGGGGTCGAACCCGGTGGGGGTGGCCGAGTCGGTAGCGTATGTGACCTGTTATGTCAGCGTCTGACGGTTTTCGTTCGCTTACGGGGTGTGACTCGGGCCACGCGGATTGGGCGTAACGCTCGCGGGAAGAACGCGATGACCTAAGAGGTGACAGCCGCGGAGGGAATACGGACGCCGTTCACGGCGCTGTGCATCTTCCCGGCCCCAGCCCGCGCCGTCGGCCCATCCCCAAGCCGGCGGTCGGCTCCTGTCCACTATGGACGGGGCCGGAAGCCGTTTTCCAACGTTCCGAGAGGTTGTTCGTGTCGGCCAGCACATCCCGTACGCTCCCGCCGGAGATCGCCGAGTCCGTCTCTGTCATGGCGCTCATCGAGCGGGGAAAGGCTGAGGGGCAGATCGCCGGCGATGACGTGCGTCGGGCCTTCGAAGCTGACCAGATTCCGGCCACTCAGTGGAAGAACGTACTGCGCAGCCTCAACCAGATCCTCGAGGAAGAGGGTGTGACGCTGATGGTCAGTGCCGCAGAGCCCAAGCGCACCCGAAAGAGCGTCGCAGCGAAGAGTCCCGCCAAGCGCACCGCCACCAAGACGGTCGCGGCCAAGGCGGTGACCACCCGGAAGGCCACCGCCACCGCCACGCCGGCGCCGGCCGCCGAGCCCGCTGTCGAGGAGGAGGCACCCGCCAAGAAGGCGGCTGCCAAGAAGACGACCGCCAAGAAGGCGGCCACGAAGAAGACCGTCGCCAAGAAGACGGCGGCCAAGAAGACCAGCGCCAAGAAGGACGACGCCGAGGTCCTCGAGGAGGAGGTGCTCGAGGAAGCAGTCCCCGGCAAGGCCGGTGAGGAGCCCGAGGGCACCACCGAGAACGCGGGCTTCGTGCTCTCCGACGAGGACGAGGACGACGCGCCCGCCCAGCAGGTCGCGGCCGCCGGCGCCACCGCCGACCCGGTCAAGGACTACCTCAAGCAGATCGGCAAGGTTCCCCTCCTCAACGCCGAGCAGGAGGTCGAGCTCGCCAAGCGCATCGAGGCCGGGCTGTTCGCCGAGGACAAGCTGGCGAACGCCGACAAGCTGGCGCCGAAGCTCAAGCGCGAGCTGGAGATCATCGCCGAGGACGGCCGCCGCGCCAAGAACCACCTCCTGGAGGCCAACCTCCGTCTGGTGGTCTCCCTGGCCAAGCGCTACACGGGCCGCGGCATGCTCTTCCTGGACCTCATTCAGGAGGGCAACCTCGGTCTGATCCGCGCGGTCGAGAAGTTCGACTACACCAAGGGCTACAAGTTCTCCACGTACGCCACCTGGTGGATCCGTCAGGCGATCACCCGCGCCATGGCCGACCAGGCCCGCACCATCCGTATCCCGGTGCACATGGTCGAGGTCATCAACAAGCTCGCGCGCGTGCAGCGCCAGATGCTCCAGGACCTGGGCCGTGAGCCCACCCCGGAGGAGCTGGCCAAGGAGCTCGACATGACCCCCGAGAAGGTCATCGAGGTCCAGAAGTACGGCCGTGAGCCCATCTCGCTGCACACCCCGCTGGGCGAGGACGGCGACAGCGAGTTCGGTGACCTCATCGAGGACTCCGAGGCGGTCGTCCCGGCCGACGCGGTCAGCTTCACGCTCCTGCAGGAGCAGCTGCACTCCGTCCTGGACACCCTGTCCGAGCGTGAGGCGGGCGTCGTCTCGATGCGCTTCGGCCTCACCGACGGCCAGCCGAAGACCCTCGACGAGATCGGCAAGGTCTACGGCGTCACGCGTGAGCGAATCCGTCAGATCGAGTCCAAGACCATGTCGAAGCTGCGCCACCCGTCCCGCTCGCAGGTGCTGCGCGACTACCTCGACTGAGCGAGGCCGTACGACACGGAAGGCCCGGTTCCCCCGAGGGGACCGGGCCTTCGCAGTGCCGTGCCGCCGCGGGTGCGGTGTTCCACGGGTTGGATCACTCTGGGTGTCCCACCGACACCACGGAGTGAGGAGTGCGTATGCGTCGTCGACTGGCTCGAGCTCTGGTCCTGCCGCTGGCCCTGGCGGCCGCGATGCCTGCCCTGTCCATGGGCTTCAGTGCCCCTGTGGCCGCCGACAGCGTGGTCATAGGGGGCTTTCCCGTCGAGGCGTCCCAGAGCCCGTGGACGGTGGCCCTGTCGAGTCGTGACCGGTTCGGGGGTACGCGCGCGGGGCAGTTCTGCGGAGGAGCGGCGGTCGGCCCCACCACCGTGCTCACCGCGGCCCACTGCCTGGACGAGGACGTCCTGGGCGGGCCCCCGGAGCGCGTACGGGATCTCAAGGTCATAGCCGGACGCACGGACCTGCTCTCCGACCGTGGGGGCCAGGAGATCGCCGTGCGCCGTACATGGGTGAACCCGGCCTACGACGGTGGCAGCAACGCCGGGGACTTCGCCGTGCTCACCTTGGCCGAACCGCTCCAGGGTGACTCGGTCATCGGCATGGCGGCCGACGGCGACCCCGCGTACACGGCCGGTGAGACCGCAACGGTGTACGGATGGGGGGATATCTCAGGCACCGGTGAGTACCCGGACGGTCTGCGGGCGGCACGCGTGCGCGTGCTTCCCGACGCGCTGTGCGAGGACGCGTATCCGGGCGGTATGGACGGCACCTACGACGCCGCGAGCATGCTGTGCGCCGGGGAGGCCGAGGGGGGCCGGGACGCCTGCCAGGGCGACAGTGGAGGGCCGCTGGTGGCCCAGGGGCGGTTGATCGGGCTCGTGTCCTGGGGAATCGGCTGTGGCCGGGCCGGCAACCCTGGTGTGTACATGCGGGTGTCCCACCTCATGCGGACGCTCGGCTGGACACGAGCCTCGGAAGGTGTGTGAGGCGTCCGGCGGAGTCTGGACCGGTTCGGAGGACGAGAAAGGGCGGCTGTCTCTGGTCACCAGAGGCAGCCGCCCGTTCACCGGCCTGTGCCGGGCTGGCTCGTCGTCGGACGCGAGGTGTCAGCGCTCTTCTTCGGAGGCGTTCTCGGGAACGGACGTGAGCCGCTCCGTCTCGTCCTGTATCTCAGCGGCGATCTTCTTGAGTTCCGGCTCGAACTTGCGCCCGTGGTGGGCGCAGAAGAGCAGCTCTCCGCCGCTGAGCAGGACGACGCGCAGGTACGCCTGGGCGCCGCAGCGGTCGCAGCGATCAGCGGCCGTCAACTGGCTCGCAGGGGTCAGAACAGTAGTCACGTCGCCTCTTCTCTAGCTCGACGAGCTGTCGTACCAGGGTCAACATCCAACCAGCCCCAAAACGTTCCCGCTCGTGGCTTTTCCTCGAAAGAATCTTTGCGAGGCGGCTGTCTGCTGCCGGTTGGCGGCGAATGTGCCGTATTGCGTGTCTATGTGTCTTACGGGGCTTCGCGTTGTATCGGTGGTCGGTCCTCCCGGCTGGGTTGCCGGTTGTTCATGAGGACGTGCCCGGAGCCTAAATGGTTCATGCCTGGAAGGGAACGTGATGTGTACTTCACTCCATCGAGGGATCGAACATGCATGCGAGTGTGGACTAGTGTGAGTTTCCGACGAGGGTGGCGTTACAACGGCTCTACCAGGCCTCGGTACCCTCTCACCGGTGACCGAAGCCGCGCCCTTACCCATGAGGGCCCCATCTGAAATTCAGCGAGGAGCGAACCGCGTGACCGCCGAGACGTCCGTGCCGTCCACAGCTCTGCTGGCAGGAGCCGACCGGGACGGTTCCAACTACACCGCGCGGCACCTGCTCGTCCTCGAGGGGCTCGAGGCCGTGCGCAAGCGCCCGGGTATGTACATCGGGTCGACCGACAGCCGTGGCTTGATGCATTGCGTCTGGGAGATCATCGACAACTCCGTCGACGAGGCCCTGGGCGGGTACTGCGACCACATCGAGGTGATCCTCCAGGACGACGGCTCCGTCGAGGTCCGGGACAACGGCCGCGGCATCCCGATCGACGTCGAGCCCAAGACCGGCCTCTCCGGTGTCGAGGTCGTCATGACCAAGCTGCACGCCGGCGGCAAGTTCGGCGGCGGCTCCTACGCCGCCTCCGGCGGTCTGCACGGCGTCGGCGCCTCCGTGGTGAACGCCCTGTCCGCCCGGCTGGACGTCGAGGTGGACCGCGGTGGGCACACCCACGCGATCAGCTTCCGGCGCGGTGTCCCCGGCGCCTTCGCCGGGAACGGCTCCGAGGCGAAGTTCGAGGCCAAGAGCGGCCTGCGCAAGGCCAAGAAGATCCCGAAGACCCGCACCGGCACGCGCGTGCGGTACTGGGCCGATCGCCAGATCTTCCTCAAGGACGCCAAGCTCAATCTGGAGACGCTGCACCAGCGCGCCCGCCAGACCGCGTTCCTGGTGCCCGGCCTGACCATCGTCGTGCGCGACGAGTACGGGCTCGGCGAGGGCGGCAGCAAGGGCGAGGAGTCCTTCCGCTTCGACGGCGGAATCAGCGAGTTCTGCGAGTACCTGGCGAACGACAAGCCGGTCTGCGACGTCCTCCGCTTCTCCGGGCAGGGCACCTTCAAGGAGACCGTCCCCGTCCTCGACGACCACGGCCAGATGACGCCCACCGAGGTCACCCGCGAACTCGGTGTCGACGTCGCACTGCGCTGGGGGACGGGCTACGACACGACGCTCCGGTCGTTCGTCAACATCATCGCCACGCCCAAGGGCGGCACCCACGTCGCGGGCTTCGAGCAGGCCGTGGCCAAGACGATGAACGAGGTGCTGCGCGCCAAGAAGCTCCTGCGCGTCGCCGAGGACGACATCGTCAAGGACGACGCCCTCGAGGGCCTGACCGCGGTCGTCACCGTGCGTCTCGCCGAGCCGCAGTTCGAAGGCCAGACCAAGGAGGTCCTCGGGACCTCGGCGGCCCGCCGCATCGTGAACAACGTGGTCACGAAGGAACTCAAGGCGTTCTTGACGTCCACCAAGCGGGATGCCGCCCAGCAGGCCCGGGTCGTGCTGGAGAAGGCCGTCGCCGCCGCACGCACGCGTATCGCCGCCCGGCAGCACAAGGACGCGCAGCGCCGCAAGACGGCCCTGGAGTCCTCCTCGCTGCCCGCCAAGCTGGCGGACTGCCGCAGCGACGACGTCGACCGCAGTGAGCTGTTCATCGTCGAGGGAGACTCCGCGCTCGGCACGGCGAAGCTCGCCCGGAACTCCGAGTTCCAGGCGCTGCTGCCGATCCGCGGCAAGATCCTCAACGTCCAGAAGTCGTCTGTGACGGACATGCTGAAGAACGCCGAGTGCGGCGCGATCATCCAGGTCATAGGGGCCGGCTCGGGCCGGACCTTCGACATCGACACAGCCCGTTACGGCAAGATCATCATGATGACCGACGCCGATGTCGACGGCTCGCACATCCGCACCCTGCTGCTGACGCTGTTCCACCGCTACATGCGGCCCATGGTCGAGTCCGGCCGGGTCTTCGCGGCGGTGCCGCCGCTGCACCGCATCGAGATCGTCCAGCCGAAGAAGGGGCAGGACAAGTACGTCTACACGTACTCGGACCGCGAACTGCGTGACACGCTCATGGAGTTCCAGAGCAAGGGCATCCGCTACAAGGACTCGATCCAGCGCTACAAGGGCCTCGGTGAGATGGACGCCGACCAGCTGGCCGAGACGACGATGGACCCGCGCCACCGCACCCTGCGCCGGATCAATCTCTCCGACCTGGAGGCCGCCGAGCAGGTCTTCGATCTGCTCATGGGCAACGACGTGGCGCCGCGCAAGGAATTCATCTCCAACTCGGCGGCGACGCTGGACCGGTCGCGGATCGACGCCTAGCCGGAGCGCCGGGCTGTTGCCGGGTCCGGCCGGGGTCTCGCACCCGGTCGGCAGGGTCCGGCCTCGGAGCAGGAGCAGCACGGCGAGCGTGGCCGTCTGGGCCGTCGGTATCGGTCTGCGCGTCGGCCTCTTCGCGCTCGGCACGGCGGTGGGTGTGCACCAGGACAGCTCCGCGTTGCTGCTGGGGCTCGCCGGCACCCTGGTCGTCAGGCCGGAATCCTGGCCCGGCGCGGGCAGTCCCTGCGCCCTGGCGCGTCGTTGAGCGGGGCGTACGGTGACGGCGCGCCCCGGCCCGTGGGGAGGGTATGCGCGTGAAGGGGAACGCCTGGGCCCACTGGCCCTCCCGGGAAGCGCTCAGCCGCGAGGGACTCCCGACCCCCGGTGCGTACTGGCCTGGTCGGTGCATGGCCTGGTCCTGTGCATACTGCTGTGGGGCGCCTTCGCCGGCGGTCACGGGCACGGCTGGAACCCCGCGGTCGCGCTCGCGGACCTGGCGTTGGGCTCCTACAGGTCCCTCATCGACGCCGACCTGCTGACGATCACCGTCAACGAAGTAGGCCTCGGCCTTGCCGGATAGACCCTGTGCCTCGACGCCGAGGTCCGTGGCAGTGCCCAGTCACCAAGACCGGATTCAAGGACCGTGCGCAGGCGGTGCGTTACGCCTACAGAAAGGGACTTGTGCGGCCATCAGCGGGTTAGTCACCTGATGGGGTGAAGTGTGAAGGGAAGGAGAGTCGGGGATCTTCCCGTTCTGTCCATCCTTGGGCATGCAGCCAAGCAAGGGCCGTCCCCACGGCGGCGGGGCCGACCAGGAGAGCCGGACCGAGCCTCTCGACGGTCATGATCCGGTCCCGGCCGCCGGACAGCTCAGGTACGACGATCCCTGGTACGACGCCCTTGCCTCCGGCTGGGGCGAGTCGTCCAGCGACGGGGCGCAGGCTCAACCGATGGTTCCGTCGGCACGGACGCAGGGCGAGACGGGGGCCGCGGCGGCCGACGTGTACCTGGAAGTGCAGCGCAGTGCGGCTTTTCAGGAGGTGCGGCGGCGGTACCGGAAGTTCGTGGTGCCGGCATCCGTGGCGTTCTTCGCCTGGTACGTGGGTTACGTGGTGACTGCCACGACGGCACCGGAGCTGATGGCGCGGCCCGTGGCGGGAGCGGTGAACGTCGCGATGGTGGCGGGGCTCGGGCAGTTCCTGTCCACCTTCCTTCTCACTTGGGCCTACGCGCGGCACGCGCGGCTGCGCAGGGACCGAGCCGCCCTCGAACTGCGGTGGGACACACAGGAACTGACGCGCGGCGTGAGCGGCGGTGGGTCATGACGGAAGAACATCAGACGCTTGCGCTGCTGCTCTTCAGCGCGTTCGTCGCGGTCACGTTGGGGATCACCACCTGGGTCAGCCGCAACCGGCGTGGCTCGGCGGAGGAGTTCTACGCGGGCGGGCGGCTCTTCTCACCCATGGAGAATGGTTTTGCCATCGCCGGTGACTACATGTCGGCCGCGTCCTTCCTCGGGGTCACCGGGCTCATCGCGCTGTTCGGCTACGACGGGCTGCTGTATGTCGTGGGCTTCCTCGTGGCGTGGCTGGTGGTGCTGTTCCTGGTCGCCGAACTGGTCCGCAACTGCGGCCGGTTCACGCTCGCCGACGTCGTGGCGGCCCGGATGAGGGAACGGCCGGTCCGGATCGCGGCGGGAACCTCCTCGGTCACGGTGTCCGTTCTGTATCTGGTGGCGCAGATGGTCGGCGCGGGCAGCCTGGTGGCGCTGCTGCTCGGGGGCACGAGCGACGCGGCCCGAGCTTGGACCGTCATCGGTGTGGGCGCGCTCATGGTGATCTACGTGTCGTTGGGAGGGATGCGCGCGACCACGTGGATCCAGATCGTCAAGGCCGTTCTGCTGCTCGGCGGCACCATCGCACTGACGGTGCTCGTCCTGATGCGCTTCCACGGCGACCTGAACCGGCTGTTGCTCACCGCAGCCGAGCGCAGTGGGCACGGCGGGGCGTTTCTCGCGCCGGGACTGAAGTACGGCGGGGACTGGACCGCCCGCTTCGACTTCATCAGTCTGGGGCTGGCTCTGGTGCTGGGCACGGCAGGGCTGCCGCACATCCTGTCCCGCTTCTACACCGTGCCCACCGCGCGCGCCGCGCGCCGCTCGGTCGTCTGGGCCGTCGGCCTCATCGGCGGCTTCTACCTGATGACGATCGTGCTCGGATTCGGTGCGGCCGCCATCCTGGGGCCGGACACGGTGCGCGCTTCGAACACGGCCGGGAACACGGCGGTTCCGCTGCTGGCGCTCGACCTGGGCGGTGGTGCGGGATCCACCGGCGGGACGGTTCTCTTCGCGATCGTCGCCGCGGTCGCCTTCGCCACGATCCTCGCCGTGGTCGCGGGCATCACGCTCGCGTCCTCGGCGTCCGTGGCCCACGACCTGTACGCGTCCCTGCGGCGCCGGGGCGGGAAGCCGCGCAGCGAGGTGACGGTGGCCCGGGTCGCGGCCGTCGGTGTCGGTGCGGTGGCGATCGCGCTCGGACTGCTGGCGCGGGATCTCAACGTGGCGTTCCTGGTGGGCCTGGCGTTCGCCGTCGCCGCGTCGGCGAACCTGCCGGTGCTGCTCTACTCGCTGTTCTGGCGCGGCTTCACCACACGGGGTGCCGTGTGGGCGGTCTACGGCGGCCTGGTCCCGGCGGTGGTGCTCGTGGTGCTGTCACCGGTGGTCTCGGGCAGCCCCGACTCGCTGTTCCCGGGCATCGACCTCCAGTACTTCCCCCTGCAGAACCCGGGTCTGGTCTCGATCCCCCTCGGCTTTCTCGCGGGCTGGCTGGGCACGGTCACCTCCGCGGAGGTACCGGACGAGGTCAAGCACGCGGAGACAGAGGTGCGGTCGCTGACGGGTGCGGGAGCGGCGTAGCGGGGGTGCCGTCGATGCCACGGTCGGGGCGGCAGCCATCGCCAGATCGTGGAAACGCCGGCGGGATGTCGCCTCAGGCGCGGGTCGCCCACACATAGCGGTGTTCCGGGCGGCCCGCGTCGCCGTACTTGAGGGTCAGCCTGGCCCGTCCCGTGCGTTCCAGGAGCTTCAGGTAGCGCTGGGCGGTCTGGCGGCTCACTCCGGTCCGCTCGGCGATCTCCTGGGCGGACAGGGGCCCGTCCGCGTGCATCAGGGACTGGCGGACCAGCTCCGCGGTGGTGGGGGAGTGGCCTTTGGGCAGGTCGGGTTCCGAGGATGCCGACAGGGCCCCGAAGATGCGGTCCACCTCGGCCTGTTCCGCCTCTCCACCGCCGTCCAGAGTGCGGCGCAGCTCCGCGTAGGCCTCCAGCTTGGCGCGCAGGCCGGCGAAGGCGAACGGCTTGACCAGGTACTGCAGTGCGCCGTGCCGCATCGCCGCCTGCACGGTGGAGACGTCCCGGGCCGCCGTCACCATGATCACGTCGGTCTGGTCGCCGCGCCGCCGCATCTCCTGGACGACCGCGAGCCCCGTCGCGTCCGGCAGGTAGTGGTCCAGGAGCACCAGGTCCAGCCGGGGCAGCGTCTCCAGCCGGTGCAGCGCCTCCGCGGCGCTGTGGGCCTCTCCGGCGACATGGAAGCCCGGTACCTTCTCGACGTAGGCGGCGTTGACCCGCGCGACTCTCATGTCGTCGTCCACGACCAGGACTTCGATCATCACGACCCCTCCTCGGCGGTCTGCGGTGCGGACGGCACGGTCGATACGGCCGGTTCGGGACGCGGCCCGGCCAGTGCCTCGGGCAGGACGACGGTGAACTCCGCGCCTCCGCCGTGCGCCTCGCCGACCGTAGCGCTGCCACCCTGCCGCTCCGCCAGCCTGCGCACCAGGGAGAGCCCGATGCCCCGCTCGCGGTGAGCCGGCGGCTTCTTCGTGGACCATCCCGTGGTGAAGATCAACTCCCGGTGCTCCGGCGGGATTCCCGGCCCCGTGTCGCGCACCCTGAGGATCGCCGTACGCCCCTCGGCGCGCAGTTCGACCTCCACGCGCGCGTGCGGCTTGCCGGCGACGGCGTCGAGGGCGTTGTCCACCAGGTTCCCCAGGACGGTGACGAGCCCCTGCGGGTCGACCAGCCGGTCGGGCAGCCGGGTCCGGTCCGACACCCCCAGGGCGACGCCCCGCTCGGCCGCGACGGTCGCCTTGCCGACCAGCAGGGCGGCGAGCAGCGGGTCCTCGATCCGCTCGGTGACCTGCTCCGCCGTGGCCCGGTGGTCACCGACGACCTCGCCGACGAAGTCGACGGCGTCGTCGTACATCTCCAGTTCGAGCAGCCCCAGAAGCGTGTGCATACGGTTGGCGTGCTCGTGGTCCTGGGCGCGCAGGGCGTCGATCAGACCGCGGGTGGAGTCCAGTTCGCGGCCCAGCTGCTCCAGCTCGGTGCGGTCGCGCAGGGTGGCCACGGCGCCGCCGTCGTCGGTGGGCATGCGGTTGGCGACCAGCACCCGCTGGCCACGCACGGTGAGCAGATCCGTGCCGGTGACGCGTCCGGCCAGCACA
This sequence comes from Streptomyces qaidamensis, assembly GCF_001611795.1. Classification (NCBI taxonomy): domain Bacteria; kingdom Bacillati; phylum Actinomycetota; class Actinomycetes; order Kitasatosporales; family Streptomycetaceae; genus Streptomyces; species Streptomyces qaidamensis. The sequence goes on from NZ_CP015098.1 coordinate 6,730,634, forward strand.
TCGGCCGTCCGGCCCGCCCCGAGCGCCTCGTCGGGTGAACGGCCCACCACCGCTTCCCCGATGCCCAGCAGACGCTGTGCCTCGTCGTTCACGAGACGGATGCGGCCGGTGCGGTCCAGGGCGACGACCCCCTCGCGGATGCCGTGGAGCATCGCCTCACGCTCCGACAGGAGCGCCGCGATGTCCGAGAACGCCAGGTCCCTGGTCTGCCGGTGGACCCGCCGGGAGATGAGCCACGCCGCCAGCGCGCCCACGGCCAGGGCACCGCCGGCGTACGCGAGCAGCCCCGGGATCGCGTGGATCAGCCGGGCCCGGACGCTGTCGTAGGCGATGCCGACCGAGACCGCGCCGACGACGGTGCCGTCGCTGTCGCGCAGCGGCACCTTGCCCCGGGCGGAGCGGCCCAGGGTGCCGCTGTCGATCTCCATGACCTCCCTGCCGGCCAGGGCCTGGCCGGGGTCGGTCGAGACGGTGCCGCCGATCTGCTTCGGGTCCGTGTGCGACCAGCGCACGCCCCGCCAGTCCATCACCACGATGTACTCGGCCTTGGTGGCCTTTCGGATCCGCTCCGCCTCCCGCTGCACCGGGCCGTCCGGCGAGGGCGGTGTGTCCCGCAGGTCCTTCGCGAGATCCGGCAGCTGCGCGGTCGTCTGCGCGATCGCGAGCGCGCGGCGCATGGCCTGGTCGTCGAGCTGGTTGCTGAGGGGGGCGAGGAACAATCCGGTCGCGAGCACAGCGACTCCCGCGGCGATCGCCACCTGCATCAGCAGCACCTGCGAGAACACCCGCCGGGGCAGGCCGAGGCGCAGGCGGCGTGGGGGGGGAGTGGGGCTCATACCCAAGACCGTACGTGCGGCCGGCCGCCTGCCCTAGACGGGTGTGGCGTGGATCTCCAGATCAATGTGTACAGAGGCGGCCTCAATGTGTGCCCGAGGTCAGCCGGACGGTCAGCTGGCCAATGAGGTTGTCACCCTCACCTCGTGCACCGCCACCACGTCCATGCGGGCGGGGGTGCCGAGGACGGACGCCCCGCAGCTCTCGGGGCGGGGCGGCAGGGCCGCGCCCTGGGCCACGTCGACCTGCCAGCGGCGTCCGTCTGCGTGGTCGACGGTCACCTCCCAGCGCGGGGCCGCGCCGGACGTGCGGACGACACTCAGAGCCTGAGCGCCGTATTCGCCGGCCCTGGTACGCACGGCGAGCTCGGCGGCCTGACCGGGCCGGTCCCAGGCCGAGCTGCCCCGGCACCCCTCCACGACGATCCGCCCCTCACGGGCGCCGTGCAGGACCTCCTTGAGGGAATGGGCCTCGGCCCGGCCGTAGACGTATCCGTACGGCAGCACGAGCACCGTGGGGGAGAAGCGGTGACCACCCAGATGGGTGACCTCCCAGACGCCCTCGACCCCCGACGTCGCCAGCTCGGCCGCGAGAGGCCGGCCCAGGAGGGCACAGCAGCGGTCGCGCTTGCCGTTGGTGCAGACGAGGGCGAGCGGGTCACCGTCGTGGGGCCGGCCGCCGAGCAGCGCACCGAACGAGCGGTGGTCGCCCCGGCCGAGCGCGGCGAAGTCGAGGCCGAGCAGCTCCCCGGGGTCCGGGGTAGAGGCGCTGTACAGCCATACGTTGCCCGGGACGACGTGCGCGGCGTACACCCGGCGCGCTGCGGGCATGCGGCGGTCCGCGTGGCGCCCGGGGCGGCGGATGAGCGCGATCCGTACGCCCGTGTCCTTGGCGGCCGCCTCCAGGGCACGCCCCAGTGCGGGGTCCAGGTGACTCGAAGTGAGCGCCTTGGCACCCCACGGACCGGGCTGTTCCAGCAACAGCCAGGTCGTCGCTGTGGCCGCGGTTCCCGAAATGGGCTCGCCGAAGTCCCGGGAGACGCTTGAGCACGTACTCACAGAGGTGAGCCTAACCTGACCTCCGCCGCGGCGACGTCCGGGCCCTGCCGGCGCTACTCCGGCAGTGGCTGCGGCGGTTTCGGACCTGTGTAGAGACCGCTCGGGCGCATTCGCAGCGGGCGCTCGCCGTACTCCTCCAGGGCATGGGCGATCCAGCCCGCCGTCCGGGCCACGGCGAAGATCGTCTCGCCGGCGCTCGGGGCCATGCCGCAGGACGCGGTGAGCACGGCCAGGGCCAGGTCCACGTTGGCGTGCAGGGGGGCGTGACGGGCGGTCGTCTCGACGATGTCGCGGGCCGCGAGGAGTGCGGGCTCCGCGCGCGGGATCTGCTCCAGGAGGGCGAACAGGGCACGCGCGCGTGGGTCCTCGCCGGGGTAGAGCCGGTGTCCGAGGCCCGGGATACGACGGCCGGCCCGCAGTTCGTCCGCGATCACGGGTGCCGCGTCGCCCTGGTCGAGCACGTCCTGCAGCAGCCGGTGGGCGAGCCCGCTGGCCGCGCCGTGCAGCGGGCCCTCGATCACGCCCAGCCCGGCGGAGACCGCGGCGTAGGCGTGGGCACGGGCGGACGCGGCGAGGCGCACCGCGAGGGTGGAGGCGGCCAGGTCGTGGTCGACGAGGAGGGCGAGGGCGGTGTCCAGGGCGCGCAGGGAGGCCTCGTCGGGGTCCTTGTGCACCGACAGCCGGGACCACAGGCGGTGGGCCAGGGGGCCTTCGTCGCGGCGCCGGTGGCCCGCCGGGGGCAGAGCGGCCACGAGCGTGGGGATGAGGGTGCGAGCGGTGCCGGGTACGGCGCCCTCCGAGAGGTCGAACCGCAGGGGGTCGGCGGTCGCGGCGGCGATCGTCGCGACCCTCAACAGGTCGGCGGGAGCGGCGTGTTCGGGCAGGGCGGCGACGGCGCGACGGGCTACGGCGACGGAAGCGGACGGTGCGGTGAACGTGCTGCCCGGGAGCATCCGGCCCGTCCACAGCCACTCGGCGACCTCCTCGTAGGTGTGCCGGGTGGCCAGGTCGACCGCGTCTACACCGCGGAAGAAGTAGCGGTCGCTCCCGATGAGCGTGAGGCGGGTGCGGACGGACAGCTCGCCGCCGGAGCCGGAACCGCCGACGCTCTCCCGCCTGTTGCGCCGGGCGAGGGCCTCGACCTCACCGGCGTCGAAGGTGCTGCCCCGGCCGCCGCTCACCCGCCGGCTGCTGAGCTGGCCGCGGCTCACGTACGCGTACACGGTCTCCGGCTTCACACCGAGCAGCTCGGCGGCCTCCTTGGTGCTCAGCCGCCGTTCCGTGTCCTGGGGGGCGGGCTCTTGATCGCGCATGGGGTCACCGTATCCGTCCAGCGGACCATTGACTGACGTATTGATTCAATCAATATTGACAGGGCTTTAGTCAATCATGGACAGTCAAATCAAGTCCAGGGAGGAAGTCATGTCCGTTAACAGGTCAGCAGCCACTCTTGTCGAAGCGCCTCGGGGGCTTGCCGGTGTCGTAGTCACCGACACCCGGATCGGTGATGTACGCGGCCGCGAGGGCTTCTACCACTACCGCCAGTACTCCGCCGTCGACCTCGCGCGGACCCGCGGCTTCGAGGACGTCTGGCACCTGCTCGTGCACGGCGAACTGCCGGACGCCGAGCTGAGTGCGGCCTTCAGCGCCGAGACCGCCGCGCTGCGACGCCTGCCCGACGGCGTGCGGGCGGCGCTGCCGGCCATCGCCGCGGCCGGTGGGCGCTCCGGGCCACTGGCCGGGATGCGTACCGCTCTGTCGCTGTTGGGTGCCGCGAAGGGGTTCCGCCCCGTGTACGACATCGACGCCGAGCGGCGCCGGAGGGACACGATCGAGGCGGCCGCGGCCGTACCGACGCTGCTCACCGCGCTGCACCGGCTGGGCAAGGGGCTGGAACCGGTGGAGCCGTGCGAGGGCCTGACCTACGCGGCGAACTACCTGTACATGCTGACCGGTTCGGTGCCGACCGAGCGGCATGCGCGGGCGATCGAGCAATACTTGATCTCAACCATTGATCACGGATTCAACGCATCCACCTTCACGGCCCGGGTCATCGCGTCGACGGGCGCGGACGTGGCGGCATGCCTGGCCGGGGCGGTGGCGGCGCTCTCGGGTCCGTTGCACGGGGGTGCGCCCAGCCGGGCTCTGGACACGCTGGACGCGATCGGCACCCCGGACCGTATCGATCCCTGGGTGCGTCAGCGGGTGCTCGCCGGTGAGCGCATCATGGGGTTCGGGCACGCGATCTACCGCACGGAGGACCCGCGGTCCCGGCTGCTGCGCGAGGTCGCACAGGGGTTCGGCGGGCCGCGGGTGGACTTCGCCGTCGAGGTCGAGCGTCGCATCGAGGCGATTCTGGCGGAGCTGAAGCCCGGGCGGGAGCTGCACACCAACGTCGAGTACTACGCGGGCGTGGTCATGGAACTCTGCGGTCTGCCTCGCGAGATGTTCACCCCGACCTTTGCCGCCGGCCGGGCGGTGGGCTGGAGCGCCAACATCCTGGAGCAGGCGGAGGACACGAAGATCATCAGGCCCGTGGCGCGGTATGTGGGGCCGGAGGCGCCGGTGCCTGTGCCGGTCTGAGGGAAAGCGCCGCCGGGTGGGGGGCTTGACGATACGAGGCGATCGTCCTCAGGCGTGCCACGCGTGAAACGGCCATCCGAGCGGCTCTGATCGGCGGGAAGACGGAGAGAGGGCGCACAGAGGGAAGCGAGGGCCGCCCACATCGGGCCCTGCCCGAGTCTGCCCCGCGAGCGCTGCTGACGGCCGTTCACTCGGTGTGGATCTTCCGGCTCGTATCCTGGTGCGGCATCCCCATTTCCCACGTGTGCCGGGAACGCGAGCCGGTGCACGCGTCGGCGCGAGAGAGGTCGCACGGTGAGCCAGCCGAGCCCGAAACCGCAGCAGATCCCGGTCGTCGTCCTGGCCGGATTCCTCGGCTCGGGAAAGACCACTCTGCTCAACCACCTCCTGCACCGCAGCGGCGGCAGCCGTATCGGCGCCATCGTCAACGACTTCGGGGCGATCGAGATCGACGCCATGGCGGTGGCGGGAGCGCTCGGCGACTCGACGGTCTCCCTCGGCAACGGCTGTCTGTGCTGTGCCGTCGACGCGAGCGAACTGGACCAGTACCTGAAGAGGCTCGCGGAGCCCTCCCTCGGCATCGACGTCATCGTCATCGAGGCCAGCGGGCTGGCCGAGCCGCAGGAACTCGTGCGGATGCTGCTGGCCAGCGAGCATCCGGGGGTCGTGTACGGAGGGCTCGTCGAGGTCGTCGACGCCGTCGAGTTCGACGACACCCGTGCCCGGCATCCCGAGATCGACCGGCATCTCGCGCTGGCCGACCTCGTCGTGGTCAACAAGCTCGACCGGACGGCGGACGGCGAACGCGTCCTCGGGCTGGTCCGGTCCCTCGTCGACCGCGCCGCCGTCGTCCCGGCCACCTACGGCCGGATCGACCCCGAGTTCCTCTTCGACTGCCGCCCGAGCGAGGAGCGCATCGGGCAGCTGTCCTTCGACGACCTGCACGAGCACGGCAGTGACGACGACGGCCACACCGGCCACCTGCACGCCGCGTACGACAGCCTGTCGTTCGTCTCCCGGGAGCCCCTCGACCCGCGCCGGCTGATGACGTTCCTCGACAGCAGGCCCGAGGGGCTGTACCGGATCAAGGGTTACATCGACTTCGGGCCGCACGACGTCCGCAACCGTTACGCCGTCCACGCCGTCGGGCGGTTCCTGCGCTTCTACCCGGAGCCCTGGCCGGGCGGCGGTGAGCGCCTCACCCAGCTGGTCCTCATCGGCTCCGGGATCGACGCCCCCGCCCTCGGCAAGGAGCTGGAGGCCTGCAGGAGCGAGGCCCCACACGCTGACGAGCACGGCATGTGGGGCGTCCTGCGGTACGTGCGCGATCCCGAGGCGGATCTCGCGGACCCGGCCTAGACCGGCCCGGCCACCACGGCCACCGTCTTCGCCAGGGACACTCCCGAGCCGTCGCGGCGCGGGTCGATGTCCGGCAGGTCGGCCGGGGTGCCGTTCTTCTGCGCCGCCAGAGCGGGGACGGGGCCCGCCCAGGCCAGGGACAGGCAGTCCTCGCCCTTCAGGAACCGCTGGCAGCGGACGCCGCCCGTGGCGCGGCCCTTGCGCGGGTACTGGTCGAACGGGGTCAGCTTGGCCGTCGTCTGGACGGAGTCGTCCAGCGTGCCCCGCGAGCCCGCGACGGTGAAGACCACGGCGTCCACCGCCGGGTCCACCGCGGTGAAGGAGATGACCTTCGCGCCCTCGGTCAGCTTGATGCCGGCCACACCGCCGGCCGGACGGCCCTGCGCGCGGACCTGGGACGCCTGGAAGCGCAGCAACTGCGCGTCGTCGGTGACGAAGACCAGGTCCTCCTCGCCGGTGCGCAGCTCGACCGCGCCGACGATCCGGTCACCCTCCTTGAGAGTGATCACCTCCAGCTCGTCCTTGTTGGCCGGATAGTCCGGGACCACGCGCTTGACGACGCCCTGTGCCGTGCCGAGCGCCAGGCCCGGCGACGACTCGTCGAGCGTGGTCAGGCAGACCACCGTCTCGTCGTCCTCCAGGGAGACGAACTCCGCCAGCGGCGCGCCCCCCGCGAGGTTCGGTGCGGTCAGCGACTCCGGGAGCTGGGGCAGGTCGACCACGTTCAGCCGCAGCAGCCTGCCCGCCGAGGTGACCACGCCCACCTCGCCGCGGGCGGTGGCCGGCACCGCCGAGACGATCACGTCGTGCTTCACGCGCTGGGCACCGGCTTCCTCCGCGAACGGCTCGCCGTTCGCGGTACGGGCCAGAAGGCCCGTAGAGGACAGCAGCACCCGGCACGGGTCGTCGGCCACCTGGAGCGGCACGGCAGCGACCGGCGCGCCGCCCGACTCCAGCAGGACCGTACGCCGGTCGGTGCCGAACTTCTTGGCGACCGTGGCCAGTTCGGAGGAGACCAGCTTGCGCAGCTCCGCGTCCGAATCGAGGATCCGGGTCAGCTCCTCGATCTCCGTGGTGAGCCGGTCCTTCTCGGACTCCAGCTCGATGCGGTCGAACTTGGTCAGACGGCGCAGCGGCGTGTCGAGGATGTACTGCGTCTGCACCTCGCTCAGCGAGAACTGCTCCATCAGGCGCTGCTTGGCCTGCGCGGAGTTCTCGCTGGAGCGGATGAGGCGGATGACCTCGTCGATGTCCAGCAGGGCCGTCAGCAGGCCCTCGACCAGGTGCAGCCGGTCGCGCTTCTTGCCGCGGCGGAACTCCGAGCGCCGCCGGACGACGTTGAAGCGGTGGTCGAGGTAGACCTCCAGGAGTTCCTTCAGACCCAGGGTGAGCGGCTGGCCGTCGACCAGGGCCACGTTGTTGATGCCGAAGGACTCCTCCATCGGCGTCAGCTTGTAGAGCTGCTCCAGGACCGCCTCCGGCACGAAGCCGTTCTTGATCTCGATGACCAGGCGCAGGCCGTGCGCGCGGTCGGTCAGGTCCTTGACGTCGGCGATGCCCTGGATCTTCTTCGAACCGACCAGGTCCTTGATCTTGGCGATGACCTTCTCGGGGCCGACCGTGAAGGGCAGCTCCGTGACCACGAGGCCCTTGCGGCGGGCCGTCACGGGCTCCACCGACACCGTCGCCCGGATCTTGAACGTGCCGCGGCCGGACTCGTAGGCGTCCCGGATGCCCGACAGGCCGACGATGCGGCCGCCGGTGGGCAGGTCGGGGCCCGGGACGTGCTTCATCAGGGCGTCGAGATCGGCGTTCGGGTACCTGATCAGGTGGCGGGCGGCCGCGATGACCTCGCGCAGGTTGTGCGGCGCCATGTTCGTCGCCATGCCGACCGCGATGCCCGAGGCGCCGTTGACCAGGAGGTTCGGGAAGGCGGCGGGCAGGGCCACCGGTTCCTGTTCCTGGCCGTCGTAGTTGGGGTTGAAGTCGACGGTGTCCTCGTCGATCGACTCCGTCATCAGGCTCGTCGCCTCGGCCATCCGGCACTCGGTGTACCGCATGGCGGCCGGCGGGTCGTCGTTGCCCAGCGAGCCGAAGTTGCCGTGGCCGTCGACCAGGGGAACCCGCATCGAGAAGGGCTGGGCCATGCGCACGAGGGCGTCGTAGATCGACGCGTCGCCGTGCGGGTGCAGCTTGCCCATCACCTCGCCGACGACACGGGCGCACTTGACGTACCCGCGCTCGGGGCGCAGGCCCATCTCGTTCATCTGGTAGACGATGCGGCGGTGCACGGGCTTGAGTCCGTCGCGTGCGTCGGGCAGGGCGCGGGAGTAGATGACCGAGTACGCGTACTCGAGGAAGGAGCCCTGCATCTCGTCGACGACGTCGATGTCGAGGATCCGCTCCTCGTACGAGTCGTCGGGCGGCGTCTTCGTGCTGCGGCGGGCCATCGCTGCCGGCTCCTCCTGTTACTGGTCGCTCGCCTACGGGGCGTTCCTGCCGGTGAGGAGACGTCGACCGTGCCCGGCCCTTCGGGCCCTGCGCGCGCTCGCCCACTCGTCACCGACCGCCCCTGCGGCTCGCTCATGTTGCTGCGATCCGGATCTGACGCCGACCATTGTGGACCGCCGCACTGACAACCGGGACCAGGGCCCGGTCTCCGACGCCTGCCGGGCCGTCCGACAGCCCGTCGGGAACGGTCGTCCGTGCTCGCTCTCGGCGTATGCCGCCCGGGAACTTCACCAGGGCTTCGCACGCTTGCATACAGTGGCAGGACCGGCAGGAATCCGCGGTTGTGAAGACCGCTCCGCGATCGAAGGGACGTACATGCCCATGGGTCACACGGCCACAGCCCAGGCAGGCTCCGGGGGCCTGACAGCGACCGAGCACCGCCTGGCCAACGGCCTGCGCGTGGTGCTCTCCGAGGACCACCTGACCCCGGTCGCGGCGGTGTGCCTCTGGTACGACGTCGGCTCGCGCCACGAAGTCAAGGGACGCACCGGCCTGGCTCACCTTTTCGAGCACCTGATGTTCCAGGGTTCCGCCCAGGTCAAGGGCAACGGCCACTTCGAGCTCGTCCAGGGCGCGGGCGGCTCGCTGAACGGCACGACCAGCTTCGAGCGGACCAACTATTTCGAGACCATGCCCGCCCACGAGCTGGAGCTCGCCCTCTGGCTGGAGGCCGACCGCATGGGCTCGCTGCTGACCGCGCTCGACGACGAGTCGATGGAGAACCAGCGGGACGTCGTCAAGAACGAGCGCCGCCAGCGCTACGACAACGTCCCCTACGGCACCGCTTTCGAGAAGCTGACCGCGCTCGCCTACCCGGAGGGCCACCCCTACCACCACACTCCGATCGGCTCCATGGCCGACCTGGACGCGGCGACCCTGGAGGACGCACGCGCGTTCTTCCGCACCTACTACGCGCCGAACAACGCCGTGCTCTCCGTGGTCGGCGACATCGACCCGGAGCAGACCCTCGCCTGGGTCGAGAAGTACTTCGGCTCCATCCCCGGTCACGACGGCAAGCCCGCTCCGCGCGACGGCTCGCTGCCGGAGACCATCGGAGAGCAGCTGCGCGAGGTCGTCGAGGAGGAGGTCCCGGCGCGCGCCCTGATGGCCGCCTACCGGCTGCCGCACGACGGCACGCGCGCGTGCGACGCGGCCGACCTGGCCCTCACCGTCCTCGGCGGCGGCGAGTCCTCCCGCCTCTACAACCGGCTGGTGCGGCGCGACCGTACGGCCGTGGCGGCCGGCTTCGGCCTGCTGCGGCTCGCCGGGGCTCCCTCCCTGGGGTGGCTGGACGTGAAGACGTCCGGTGACGTGGAGGTTCCGGTCATCGAGACCGCCATCGACGAGGAGCTCGCCCGGTTCGCCGAGGAGGGCCCCACGGCCGAGGAGATGGAGCGCGCCCAGGCCCAGCTGGAGCGCGAGTGGCTGGACCGGCTCGGCACGGTCGCCGGCCGCGCCGACGAACTGTGCCGGTACGCCGTGCTGTTCGGCGACCCGCAGCTCGCCCTGACCGCCGTCCAGCGTGTGCTGGAGATCACGGCGGAGGAGGTCCAGGAGGTCGCCAAGGCCCGCCTGCGGCCCGACAACCGCGCGGTGCTCGTGTACGAGCCCGTCACCGACGAGGACACCACCGAGGACACCGCAGCCGCGGCCGGCGACGAGAACGAGGAGGCGGCCAAGTGACCGAGCTCGCCACGATGGAATTCCACCCCCGGCCGCAGGCGGGCGACGCCCGGCCGTGGGCCTTCCCCGCCCCCGAGCGCGGCACGCTCGACAACGGCCTGACGGTGCTGCGCTGCCACCGCCCCGGCCAGCAGGTCGTCGCCGTGGAGGTGTTGCTGGACGCCCCCCTGGACGCGGAGCCGGGCGGTCTCGACGGTGTGGCCACGATCATGGCCCGGGCGTTCTCCGAGGGCACCGACAAGCACTCCGCCGAGGAGTTCGCCGCCGAGCTGGAGCGCGCGGGTGCCACCCTCGACGCGCACGCCGACCACCCCGGCGTCCGGCTCAGCCTGGAGGTGCCGGCCTCCCGGCTCGCCAAGGGGCTGAACCTGATCGCCGACGCGCTGAGGGCGCCCGCGTTCGCCGACAGCGAGGTCGAGCGGCTGGTCACCAACCGCCTCGACGAGATCCCGCACGAACTGGCCAACCCCTCCCGCCGCGCCGCCAAGGAGCTCTCCAAGGAGCTGTTCCCGTCGGACGCGCGCATGTCGCGGCCACGGCAGGGCACCGAGGAGACGGTCGCCGCGATCGACTCCGCGGCCGTTCGCGGCTTCTACGAGAAGCACGTCCGCCCCGCCACGGCCACCGCCGTGGTCGTCGGTGACCTCACCGGCATCGACCTCGACACCCTGCTCGGGGACACCCTGGGCGCCTGGACGGGCTCCTCGGCCGAGCCCCGCCCCGTGCCGCCGGTGACCGCCGACGACACCGGCCGGGTCGTCATCGTGGACCGCCCCGGCGCCGTCCAGACGCAGCTGCTGATCGGCCGGGTCGGCCCGGACCGGCACGACCGCGTGTGGCCCGCGCAGGTGCTCGGCACGTACTGCCTCGGCGGCACCCTCACCTCCCGTCTGGACCGCGTCCTGCGCGAGGAGAAGGGCTACACCTACGGCGTACGGGCGTTCGGCCAGGTCCTCAGGTCCGCCCCGGACGGCACGGGTGCCGCGATGCTCGCCATCAGCGGTTCCGTCGACACGCCCAACACAGGCCCCGCTCTGGAGGACCTCTGGACGGTGCTGCGCACCCTCGCCGCCGAGGGACTGACCGACGCCGAGCGGGACGTCGCCGTGCAGAACCTGGTCGGCGTGGCTCCGCTCAAGTACGAGACGGCCGCGGCGGTCGCGAGCACGCTGGCCGACCAGGTCGAGCAGCACCTGCCCGACGACTACCAGGCCACGCTGTACCGTCAGCTCGCCGCGACCGGCACCGTGGAGGCCACCGCGGCGGCCGTGAGCGCCTTCCCGGTGGACCGTCTGGTGACCGTACTCGTCGGTGACGCGGCGCAGATCAAGGCGCCTGTCGAGGCCCTGGGCATCGGCGAAGTCACCGTCGTCGCCGCCGAGTAGCGGCACGCGCGCGGAGGAGCCCTGGTTGTCTTCCAAGGCACCAGGGCTCCTTTATGCCCGAATTGGTACGGAGGTTGCCTGTCTGCCCTGTGGGATGCGCTACAAACACCGGGATTCGTTTGGGAATTGAAAGCGGCGCCGCTTAGCGTCATCCGGGCTGTTCGTCAGGCAGTGCGCCGCACCCGCGGCACCGGACAGTCATCGCCGAGTCCCCGTACGGCGCGAGCCAGGGGAGCCGGGGACCCATCGCAGTCCCTGGGGTGAATCGGGCGCCCGCGCGAGTCGCGAGGGAGTCCGTAGGAGACCTTCCTGCTCCGAACCCGTCAGCTAACCCGGTAGGCGAGAGGGAAGGAAAGGACCAGCCACTACATGGCGTTCACTCGCGCCACCGGGAAGCACCGTCGTCCCAGCAGGATCCAGCGCGGCACCGCCCGCGCGGCGGGCGTCGCGGCCCTCGCCACCACCGGCGTGATCGGCACCGTGGCGGCCCCCGCTGCCTTCGCCGCCGAGCCCAGCCCCGAGCAGACCGGCCTCACCCCGGTCGTCACCATGGGCGACACCGTGGCCCAGCAGATCGACGCCCAGGCGATCGCGCAGCAGCAGGCCGCCGACGAGGCCGCCGCCAAGCAGAAGGCCGAGGAGACCGCGCGCAAGCAGGCCGCGGAGTTGGCCGAGAGGGCCAAGGAAGCGGCCGAGAAGGACCGCGAGGCCAAGGAGCGCGCCGCCCGCGAGGCCGAGCGCAAGCGCCTCAACGCCTACCTGGCCCCGATCTCCGGCTCGTACGTCTCCACCGGCTACAAGGCCAGCAGCGGCCTGTGGTCCTCCGGCAGCCACACCGGCGTCGACTTCCACGCCGCCACCGGCACCTCCGTCCACGCGGTCGGCGCGGGCACCGTCGTCGAGGCCGGCTGGGGCGGCTCGTACGGCAACCAGATCGTGATCAAGATGAACGACGGGACGTACACCCAGTACGGACACCTGTCCTCCGTCGGCGTCTCGGTGGGCCAGCAGGTCACCCCCGGCCAGCAGATCGGCCTGTCCGGCGCGACCGGCAACGTCACCGGCCCGCACCTGCACTTCGAGGCCCGTACGAGCCAGGAGTACGGCTCGGACATCGACCCGGTCGCCTACCTCCGCTCGCACGGCGTGAGCGTCTGACGGGAACCCCCGCGCTGTTCCCGAAGCCCCGGCTCCCCGAGCCGGGGCTTTCGGCGTTTACGGCGGCAGCCTGTCCAAAAAATATCCCTGGATTCCCGATGGCCGTCGGAAATTCCGGCTCATTGCAATAGAGTCACGGAACGGACGCCGCTCGCCGGCGTTTCTCGGGGATTAAGGGGAGGTCGGTCATGCGTATTCCCGCGCACTCGGTGTGCACGGCCATCCGGGACGACATCGTCGCGGGCGTCCACGCACGCGGCAGCCGGCTCACCGAGGAACTCCTCGCACGCCGCTACGGCGTCTCGCGGGTGCCCGTCCGGGAGGCGCTGCGCACCCTGGAGGCCGAGGGCTTCGTGGTGACCCGACGGCACGCCGGCGCCTGCGTGGCCGAACCCACCGAGCAGGAGGCGGGCGACCTGCTGGAGATGCGCATGCTCCTGGAGCCGCTCGGTGCGGCCCGCGCCGCCCAGCGCCGCACCGAGGCGCATCTGAAGGTCCTGCGCGGACTGGTCCGGCTGGGCCAGGAGCGGGCCCGCCGCGGCAGCAGCGACGACCTGCGCTCCCTCGGCGGCTGGTTCCACGAAACACTCGCCCAGGCCTCCGGCAGCCCCGCACTGACCTCGATGCTCACCCAGCTCCGCCACAAGATCGCGTGGATGTACGCCGTGGACGCGCCGGCCAGCCCCGTGGAGTCCTGGACGGAGCACGGCGCGATCGTGGACGCGGTGGCGCGCGGGGACGGCGAGCGCGCGCGGGCGGTCACGGCGCTGCACGCCGAGCGTGCGACGGGCGCGCACCGTCTGCGATTCGGCTCGGGCAGGGAGTCCGCCGACCGTGTGAGGAACTCGCAACATCCCGTAAACACGGCGAGCCCGCGGCATTAACACGACGGCCGTATACAAAGAGCAGGCAATTCGTGACGGCCTATTTCCCCCTGCCTGGAAACGGGGAATTCTAGAATTCCCGCCCCGTGGCGACCGGGAATGACGAAGGGCCCGCCCGGTGAATTCGGACGAGCCCTTCGGTGTGCGCCGGAAAGGGCGCACGGGACATCAGACGGTCTCGGGCAGTTCCTCGAGACCCTCGGAGACCAGCTTGGCCAGCCGGTCCAGGGCGGCGTCCGCGCCCTCGGCGTCGGAGGCGAGGACGATCTCCTCGCCACCCTGGGCGCCGAGGCCCAGGACGGCCAGCATCGAGGCCGCGTTGACGGGGGTGCCGCCAGCCTTGGCGATCGTCACCGGGACGCCTGCGGCCGTGGCGGCTCGGACGAAGATGGAGGCGGGGCGGGCGTGGAGACCCTCGGCCCAGCCGACGTTGACGCGGCGCTCAGCCATGTGTTGCTGCCCTTCGGTGTTCAGGGTTGTCTAGACCAGTTTCCCATATCGTGAAGCCCACCAGGAGCGGTTCTCGCGTTCCACTCCAGGGGCGCCGTCGGATCGCGGCCTCGACCCGACTGATGCCCTCCACAGACTGCCTCGCGCCGTTGTCAGGCGCTAGCCGTACTCTGGGGCCCATGCAGACCTCGCCGGACCGGCACGAGTATCCCGCCCACTGGGAAGCCGACGTGGTGCTGCGCGACGGGGGCACCGCGCGCATCCGGCCCATCACCGTTGATGACGCCGATCGCCTGGTCAGCTTCTACGAGCAGGTCTCCGACGAGTCGAAGTACTACCGCTTCTTCGCGCCGTACCCTCGCCTGTCCGCCAAGGACGTCCACCGCTTCACGCACCACGACTTTGTGGACCGGGTGGGACTCGCGGCCACGGTCGGCGGCGAGTTCATCGCCACCGTACGCTACGACCGGATCGGCCCGGACGGAACGCCCGCGTCCGCACCCGCCGACGAGGCCGAGGTCGCCTTCCTCGTGCAGGACGCCCACCAGGGCCGCGGGGTCGCCTCCGCCCTGCTCGAACACATCGGTGCCGTCGCCCGCGAGCGCGGCATCCGCCGCTTCGCCGCCGAGGTGCTGCCCGCCAACACCAAGATGATCAAGGTGTTCACGGACGCCGGCTACACCCAGAAGCGCAGCTTCGAGGACGGCGTCGTCCGTCTGGAGTTCGACCTCGAACCAACCGACCGCTCCCTCGCCGTGCAGTACGCCCGCGAACACCGCGCCGAGGCACGCTCCGTGCAGCGGCTCCTCGCCCCCGGCTCGGTCGCCGTCATCGGCGCCGGGCGCACCCCGGGCGGAGTGGGCCGCAGCGTCCTCGGCAACATCCGCGACGCCGGGTTCACCGGCCGCCTGTACGCCGTGAACAAGGCTCTCCCCGAGGGGCGGAAGGAGCTCGACGGCGTGCCCGCGCACCGCTCGGTGCGGGACATCGACGGTCCGGTCGACCTCGCCGTCGTCGCCGTACCGGCCGAGCAGGTCACCGAGGTCGTCACCGAGTGCGGCGAACACGGCGTGCAGGGACTCGTCGTGGTCTCCGCCGGGTACGCCGAGGGCGGCGGCCACGAGGGGCGCGAACGTCAGCGCGCCCTCGTCCGGCACGCGCGCACGTACGGCATGCGCATCATCGGCCCCAACGCCTTCGGCATCATCAACACCTCCCCGCAGGTACGGCTCAACGCCTCCCTCGCCCCCGAGGTGCCGCGCCCCGGCCGGATCGGCCTGTTCGCCCAGTCCGGTGCCATCGGCATCGCCCTGCTGTCCCGGCTGCACCGGCGCGGCGGCGGCGTCACGGGCGTGACCGGCGTCTCCACCTTCGTCTCCTCCGGCAACCGCGCCGACGTCTCCGGCAACGATGTCCTGCAGTACTGGTACGAGGATCCCGACACCGACGTCGTCCTCATGTACCTGGAGTCCATCGGCAATCCACGCAAGTTCACCCGCCTCGCCCGCCGGACCGCCGCGGCCAAGCCCCTGGTCGTCGTCCAGGGCGCGCGGCACGGCGCCGCCCCCCAGGGGCACGCCGTACGGGCGACCCGGCTGCCGCACGCGACCGTGTCGGCGCTGCTGCGCCAGGCCGGCGTCATCCGCGTCGACACCATCACCGAGCTGGTGGACGCGGGCCTGCTGCTCGCCCGCCAGCCCCTGCCCGCGGGCCCCAGGGTGGCGATCCTGGGCAACTCGGAGTCGCTCGGCCTGCTGACGTACGACGCGTGCCTCGCCGAGGGCCTGCGGCCGCACCCCCCGCAGGACCTGACCACCGCGGCCTCCGCGGCGGACTTCCACGCCGCCCTGTCCCGCGCGCTCGCCGACGACCGGTGCGACGCCGTCGTCGTCACCGCCATACCGGCGGTGGGGGAGGGCTCGGTCCGTGACGCGGCCCTCGCAGAGGCCCTGCGCTCCGCCTCGGCCGCGGCCCCGGGCAAGCCGGTCCTGGTGGTCCACGTGGAGCTCGGCGGCCTGGCGGAGGCCCTGTCGGCGGCGTCGAGCACGGCACCGCAGACCGGCTCGGGCAGAACCCGGCCATCAGCTCCCGGCCGGGCATCACGCGCAGAGTCGGGCAAACAGCCTCAAAGCGCAACCGGCTCGACACCCGCCGAGGACCGCCTCCCCGCCACCGAGGCTCCCGAAGGCGCCCACCTCATCCCCGCCTACCCCGCCGCCGAGCGTGCCGTCCGCGCCCTCGGCCAGGCCGTCGCCTACGCGCAGTGGCGGCGCGACGCCGCCGACCCCGGCAAGGTGCCCGAGTACGACGACATCGACGAAAGGGGTGCCGCGGCACTGATCGACGGCCTGCTCGCGCGCGGGCAGGGACTCACACTCGGCACGGACGAGACCTGCGACCTCCTCGGCCACTACGGCGTCCAGGTCCACCGCGCCCTGCCCGCCCCGACTCCCGACGCCGCCGTCGAGGCCGCCCGCACCCTCGGCTACCCCGTGGCGCTCAAGGCCACCGCCCCGCACCTCAGGCACCGAGCCGACCTGGGCGGCGTCCGCCTCGACCTCGCCGACGAGGACCAACTGCGCCGCTCGTACGCCGAGTTGACCGAGCTGTTCGGCGCGCCGGAGGAGCTGCGGCCGGTGGTGCAGCGGATGGCACCGCGCGGCGTGGACGTCGTCGTACGGGCCGTCATCGACCCCGCGGCCGGAGCGGTGCTCTCCTTCGGGCTCGCCGGGGCCGCCTCGCAGCTGCTCGGGGACACCGCGCACCGGCTGATCCCGGTCACCGACCGGGAGGCGACCTCGCTGGTGCGCTCGATCCGCACCGCCCCCCTGCTGTTCGGCTGGCGCGGCTCCGCACCCGCGGACACCCGGGCCCTGGAGGAGCTGCTGCTGCGGGTGTCCCGGCTGGTCGACGACCATCCCGAGGTCGTCGCGGTCACCCTGGAGCCGGTGGTCGTCGCCTCGCACGGCCTGAGCGTCCTCGGCGCCTCCGTCCGCCTCGCGCCCCCGCCCGCCCGCGACGACCTCGGCCCGCGGACCCTTCCCGCCTACTGACAGGGGGCGACCTGTCCCTCGCAGTCAGTGGTCCCCCGTAGGATGGGCGTCATGGCCAAGACCAGTACGACGACCCAGGGGCTGCGGGCGGCGATCGAGCGCAGCGGCTACTACCCGGCCCTCGTGGCCGAGGCGGTGGAGGCCGCCGTGGGCGGTGAGCCCATGCGGTCGTTCCTGGTCCACCAGGAGACGACGTTCGACCAGAACGAGGTGCGGCGGCACGTGACGGTGCTCGTCCTCACGGACAACCGCTTCATCGTCAGCCACACCGACGAACAGGCCGCCGACAGCACCTCCCCGACGCCGTACGCCACGACGTCGACGGAGTCCGTGAAGATCGGCCGCATCTCGTCGATCGTGGTCAGCCGGGTGGTCGCCAACCCCGAGTCCTACAAGCCGGGCACCCTGCCCCGTGAGGTCGTCCTCACCATCGGCTGGGGCGCCGTCTCCCGCATCGACCTGGAGCCGGCCGCCTGCGGCGACCCCAACTGCGAGGCGGACCACGGCTACACGGGCAACTCGACGGCGGACGACCTCAGCCTGCGCGTCAGCGAGGCCGGGGACGGACCGGAGACCGTGCGTGAGGCGCTCGCGTTCGCGCAGGCCCTCTCCGAGGCGACCGCGGACACGACCCGCTGATGGCACAGCCCGAGACGGCCTGGGACCCCCACCCCGAACCGCTGACCGTCGCCTCCGCACCTGCCCCTGAGTACGGCAGCGGATCGCTCGCCGACCTCCTGCCCACCCTGGCCGCCGGTCTCGGCGTCCCGGACATGAACGCCGCGATCACCGAGCTGACCCCCGCCGACCGGAACTGCGTGTTCCTGATCGACGGTCTCGGCTGGGAGCAGCTGAAGGCGCACCCCGAGGACGCGCCCTTCATGACGTCCCTCCTCGCCACCTCCCGCGGCGGCACCGGGCGTCCGCTCACCGCCGGCTACCCGGCGACCACAGCGACCTCCCTCGCCTCCGTCGGCACGGGCCTGCCGCCCGGCGCGCACGGCCTGCCCGGCTACACCGTCCGCAACCCGGACACCGGCGAGCTGATGAACCAGCTGCGCTGGCAGCCCTGGACGCAGCCCGGCGCCTGGCAGCCGTACCCCACGGTCTTCCAGCTGGCGCACGCGGCCGGGGTGCACGCCGCGCAGGTGTCGTCCCCGACCTTCCAGAACACCCCGCTGACCAGGGTCGCGCTCAGTGGCGGAACGTTCCTGGGGCGGCTCACCGGCGAGGACCGCATGGACCTGGCGGCCGAGCAACTGGCTGCGGGCGACCGCTCCCTGGTGTACACGTACTTCGCCGAGGTGGACGGCGCCGGTCACCGCTTCGGCGTCGACTCCGACGCCTGGCGCGGCCAGCTCATGTACGCCGACCGCCTGGTCCAGCGCCTGGCCGAACAACTGCCGCCGCGCAGCGCCCTCTACGTCACCGCCGACCACGGCATGATCGACGTGCCGTTCGACGAGCAGCACCGCATCGACTTCGACGAGGACTGGGAGTTGAGCGCGGGTGTCGCCCTGCTCGGCGGCGAAGGCCGCGCCCGCCACGTCTACGCGGTGCCCGGCGCGGCGAACGACGTCCTGACCTGCTGGCGCGAGGTGCTCGGCGAGCAGTTCTGGGTGGCCTCACGCGACGAGGCCATCGCGGCGGGCTGGTTCGGCCCGCAGATCGACGAACGGGTGTACGGCAGGATCGGTGACGTGGTCGCGGCCGCGCGGGACGACGTCCTGCTCATCGCCTCCGAGCGGGAGCCGAAGGAGTCGGCCATGGTCGGCAACCACGGTTCGATGACCCCCGCCGAGCAGCTGGTCCCCCTGCTCGAAGTACGCTCCTGACACAGCCCCACGCCGACCTCCACGCCGAAAGGTGCTCAACTCCCCATGCCCGAGCTGGTGTTCTTCTGCGGAACCATGGACTGCGGAAAGTCGACGCTGGCTCTCCAGATCGAGCACAACCGCTCGGCGCGCGGCTTGCAGGGCATGATCTTCTCGCGCGACGACCGGGCCGGCGAGGGCAAGCTGTCCTCGCGCCTCGGCCTGGTGACGGACGCGGTGGAGGTCGGCGACGGGCAGGATCTCTACGGCTACCTCGTCGACCATCTCTCGCAGGGCGGCCGCGCCGACTACGTGATCGCCGACGAGGCGCAGTTCCTCGCGCCGGAGCAGATCGACCAACTCGCGCGTGTGGTCGACGACCTGAGCCTGGACGTCTACGCCTTCGGCATCACGACCGACTTCCGCTCCAAGCTGTTCCCCGGCTCGCAGCGGCTGGTGGAACTGGCCGACCGGGTCGAGGTGCTCCAGGTCGAGGCCCTGTGCTGGTGCGGAGCCCGTGCCACGCACAACGCCCGCACGATAGGCGGGGTGATGGTCGTCGAGGGAGCCCAGGTGGTCGTCGGCGACGTCACCCACTCCGTCGACGAGGTCGGGTACGAGGTGCTGTGCCGCCGTCACCACCGTCGCCGGATGACCGCGGCGACCTCCCATGCGGCGGCCCTGTCCCCGGACGTGCTGCCGGTGACGTCCGCCTGACCCGCGTCCGGCGCTCCGGCCGTCAGTCCGGCCGCTGCACCAGCGCGAACCGTGCCCCTTCCGGGTCCGCCACCCCCGCCACCCGCCCGTGGGCGGTGTCGTGCACCGGCTTGAGGACCTGCCCGCCCAGGTGGAGGAGATGGTCCACGGCGTCGTCGACATCGGCGACCTGGAAGTACGTGACCCAGTGCGGCCCCCGGTCGCGGGGCAGGGCGTGCCCCACACCGTGGATGCCGGCGACGGGTTCGCCGCCCAGGTGCAGGGCCACGTAGTCGAAGTCGGCGGAGACCACCGGCTCCTCCTCGTAGCCGAACACCGTCCGGTAGAACTTGGCGACACTCGCCGACTCGAAGGTCAGCAGCTCGTTCCAGGCGGGTGTGCCGGGGACGCCCGAGACGGCGGTGCCCAGGTGCGCGGCGGCCTGCCAGATGCCGAACACCGCGCCCGAGGGGTCCGAGCAGATCGCCAGGCGGCCGGCGTCGGCGGCGTCCAGCGGACCCACACCGATCGTTCCGCCGCGGCTGCGCACCGTTTCGGCCGTCAGATCCGCGTTCCTCGATGCGAAGTAGGGCGTCCAGGCGATGGGCAGGTGACGGTCCGGTGGCAGTCGGCCGAGGCCGGCCACCTCGCGCCCGTCGAGCAGCGCGCGCACATACGGGCCGAGCTGCTGGGGGCCCGGCTGGAACTCCCAGCCGAACAGCGCTCCGTAGAACTCCTCGGTCGCGTCCAGTCCGTGCACCATCAGGCTCACCCAGCAGGGCGCGCCGGGCACGTGCCGGGCGGGTGGGTCACCGTTCGGCCCGGCGGACCCCCGTGCGTCGGTCATCGTCACTCTCTTCTCGGCCTCGCGGTGGCCGTGCTCTCCGCAGCCTGGTGGGTCAGCCCTGTGGGGCGTCCCCTGTCCGGGAGAATGCCCGATGTGCGGGCCTCGCCCCTCGCGGCGCGCTTGTCGGAAGGTGTCGTTCAGCTGTACAGCATGTGCTTGTTCCCGTACACCGTGTGATCGACCCGCTCCGGCCGAGCAGAGTAGCCGGACACGGACGGCTCGGCCACCCCCGTGCGCGAGGATGGGGACCATGAACGCCATCATCTCCGCATCCGACCTCGCGAAGGACCTCGACAGCGCCCACCCGCCGGTCCTGCTCGATGTCCGCTGGCAGCTCACCGCCGCCAGGACGGCCGGCGAGCCGCCGTTCGACGGCCGGGCCGCGTACGAGGCAGGGCACCTGCCCGGGGCCGTCTACGTCGACCTGGACCGGGAGTTGGCCTCCGCGCCGGGCAAGGGCGGCCGGCATCCGCTGCCGGACCTCGCGCGCTTCGGTGCCGCGATGCGCCGGGCGGGCGTGTCGGCCGGCACCCCGGTGGTCGTCTACGACGGCGGCCAGGGCTGGGC
This sequence comes from Streptomyces qaidamensis, assembly GCF_001611795.1. Classification (NCBI taxonomy): domain Bacteria; kingdom Bacillati; phylum Actinomycetota; class Actinomycetes; order Kitasatosporales; family Streptomycetaceae; genus Streptomyces; species Streptomyces qaidamensis. The sequence goes on from NZ_CP015098.1 coordinate 6,751,516, forward strand.
GGCGGCCCGGGCGTGGTGGCTGCTGCGCTGGACGGGTCACCCGGACGTGCGGGCCCTCGACGGCGGGTTGCCGTCCTGGGAGGGGCCGTTGGAGAAGTCCGTGCCGGCCCCGGCCGAGGGCGACTTCGTGCCCGAGCCGGGGGTGACGGGGCTGCTCGACGCGGATGCCGCCGCGGCTCTGGCGCGGTCCGGTGTGCTGCTGGACGCGCGGGCGGGGGAGCGGTACCGGGGCGAGGTGGAGCCGATCGACCCGGTGGCCGGGCACATCCCGGGCGCGGTGTCGGCACCCACCACGGAGAACGTGGGGGCCGACGGGCGCTTCCTGCCCGCCGGGGAACTGCGGGCGCGCTTCGAGGGACTCGGCGTGAGGGAGGGTTCGCGGGTCGGTGTGTACTGCGGGTCGGGGGTGTCCGCCGCCCACGAGGTCCTGGCGCTGGCGGCCGCGGGCATTCCGGCCGAGCTGTACGTGGGGTCGTGGTCGGAGTGGTCCTCGGACCCGGACCGGCCGGTCGCCGTCGGGCCGGATCCGCAGTGACCTGACACGGGGAGAGGGCCGGGCCCGGAAGGCACGGCCCCTCGTCGTCCGACGGCTGACCCGGCTACTCCTGCTTCTTGCGTCGCGTCCCGAACACGATCTCGTCCCAGCTCGGGACGGCCGCTCTGCGGCCCGGGCGTACGCCGTCCGCCTCGGCCTGGCGGTCGGTGGCACCGATGAGCCGGTCGCGGTGGCTGCCCACCGATCGCGGCATGAGCACGTCCGCGTAGGCGGATCCGGCCGAGGCGGCGGGAGCCGGGGGCTCCTCCTCCTCGACCTCGGCGACGACGGGCTCCTCCTCGGGCTCCGCCGGGGGCAGTTCCGGGACGACGAGGTCGCCGCGGAAGCTCGGCACCGCCTCCAGCAGACTGGTCAGGGAATCCCGCTCGCCGGTGATCTCCTCGTCCGGCTCGGACGCCTGCGCGGGCAGGCTGGGCCGCTCGGGGCGGTCCAGCGGTCTGTCGCGCGGCAGCCGGGCGATCCGCGGGACGAACGGGAAGCTGGGCTCCGGGGCGGCCAGGTCGTCGGACTCGCCGATCAGGGAGCGCGCCTCGTCGTCGACGGCCTGGACGAGCCGCCGGGGCGGGTCGTACGTCCAGCTCGCCGAGTGGGGCTCGCTCGCGACGCGGTAGACCAGCAGGACTTCCCAGGTGCCGTCGTCGCGACGCCATGAGTCCCACTGGACGGTGTCCTTGTCGGCGCCCCGCAGCAGCAGTCGTTCCTGCACCGCTTCGCCCAGCGGCGGACCGGAGTTCTCGCCGGGGCGGCGGACCGGGGTCTTGCGGGCCCGCTCGGCCATGAAGGCGCGCTCGGCGAGCACGGGGCCCTCGAAGCGGCGGACCCGGTCGACGGGGATGCCGGCCATCTGCGCGACCTCTTCCGCGGTCGCGCCCGCACGTATACGCGCCTGGATGTCGCGGGGGCGGAGGTGGCTCTCGACCTCGATCTCGATCTGGCCGAGACGGGGACGGTCGCCGCGCACGGCAGCGCGCAGGCGTTCGTCGATCGGAAGCGTGTACTCCGTAGAGTCGGCAGCCTTCAGCACCAGCCGTGTGCCGTCATTCGAGACGGCCACGACACGCAGTTCGGGCATGGGGACCTCCCGGGTGGTGCCTGCCGACGTCACGTGCGTCGCTGCTTCCGCTAGTCGAGTGTGGCCTGCCCGGGTGCAGCCTGCCACAACCTTGCCGAGTTGCCCGGCGTGTCGGGCGCGGGCCCTGGATCGCCGTTATGGCACGGTTACCTATTCGCAACGCTAAGTGACGAACTCCATCACCCTGTGCAACTAGCCCCCTCCCGGCGGTCCTTAAAGGCCCTGTACACCCACATGGGAGACCGGACCCAGGGTTCGCAACAGTACTCCATTCGGGCCACGTGCGTGGATTGGCGCGCCGCCCAACTTCTGGCGAGGGGTGGGACTTGGACGCCCATTCCCCCGTTGTGTGATCTTGAACGTGGGGAACTTCACGTAATCACCAGAATCGGAACTAAGGGTTATGGAGAAGCCGCAGCGGATCGACGTGCTCAGACGTGAGCGACGATCCCGCCCCGAGCGCCGGCGGGCGTGAAGACGCCGGGTACACCACCCCAGTGTGTCGTCTACGCCCCCAGAACCCTCCGCAAGTAGTCGTTCTGGAACAGCCGATCAGGATCGAGGCGGTCCCGCAGCGCCGTGAACTCACCGAAGCGCGGATACACCCGGGAGAAGTACTCGGCGTCCCGCGTGTGGACCTTGCCCCAGTGCGGACGGCCCTCGTGGGCGGTGAAGATGCGCTCGGCCGCCGTGAAGTACCGCTGGTAGGGGGTGCCCTGGAACATGTGGACGGCGATGTACGCGCTGTCCCGGCCGGAGGCGGTGGACAGCGCGATGTCGTCGGCGGGGGCGGTGCGCACCTCGACGGGGAAGCTGACCCGCAGGCCGGAGCGGTCGACCATCGCCTTCAGCTCGCGCAGCGTCTCGACGACGGCCGCGCGCGGAACGGCGTACTCCATCTCCACGAAGCGCACCCGGCGCGGGGACGTGAAGACCTTGTAAGGAATGTCCGTGTAGGTCCGTGCGGACAGGGCCTTGCTGGAGATCTGGGCGATCGCGGGAATCGTGGCGGGCACCGCGCGGCCGACCCAGTTGGCCACCTGGAAGACGCCGTTGGAGAGGAACTCGTCCTCGAACCAGCTCTTGAGCTGCGGCACCGGCTTCTCCGGACCCGCGCTGCGGTTGTTGCGCTTGGTGTTGGTGCTGCCGGTGTGCGGGAACCAGTAGAACTCGAAGTGCTCGTTCTCGGCCCAGAGTTCCTCGAAGTCGGAGAGGACCTTGTCGAACGGCATCGGCTCCTCGCGGGCCGTGAGCAGGAAGACCGGCTCGACGGCGAAGGTGATCGCGGTGACGATGCCCAGGGCGCCGAGGCCGATGCGGGCGGCGGCGAAGACCTCCGGGTTCTCCTTCTCGCAGCACGTGAGGACGGAACCGTCGGCGGTGACCAGCTCCAGGCCCTTGATCTGGGCGGCGATCGAGCCGGAGTCACGGCCCGTGCCGTGCGTGCCGGTACTGGTGGCGCCGGAGACCGTCTGCTCCATGATGTCGCCCATGTTCGTGAGCGACAGGCCCTCGCGGGCGAGGGCCATGTTGAGCCTCTTGAGCGGGGTGCCGGCCTCCACCGTGACCGTCATGTTCTCGCGGTCGACCTTGCGTATGCCGGTCAGCAGTTGAGGGCGGATCAACATGCCGTCCGTCGCGGCTATGGAGGTGAAGGAGTGCCCGGCGCCGACGGCCTTCACCTTCAGACCGTCCTCGGCGGCCCGCCGCACCGCGGCGGCCAGCTCGTCGACGGAAGCAGGGGTGACCTCCCGCGCGGGACGGGCCGAGACGTTGCCGCCCCAGTTACGCCACGTGCCGTTCTTTCCGTTCGCTGTGCTGCTCAACGGAGCCTCCCCGACCCGGTGCCGGTCGCTTGAGCCGGCGGAACCCGAGGAAACCCACCGCGACCGCGACGGCCCCGGCCACCGCCGGAACCCCGTACCCGGCACGCGCCCCGGCCGCGTCGATCACCCAGCCGGCCACGGAGGAGCCGAGTGCGACACCCGCCGCGAGCCCGGTGCTCACCCAGGTCATGCCCTCGGTGAGCTGCGCGCGTGGTACGTGCTCTTCGATGAGGGACATGGTCGTGATCATCGTCGGAGCGATGGACAGACCCGCAACGAACAGCGCCACGGCCAGAAACGGCAAGTTTCCGACCAGTAGGAGGGGGATCATACTCACGGCCATGGCACACACGCCCAGCAGCCACCGGCGTTCCGGCGGCCCGGCGAAGTGCAGCAGCCCGTAGACCATGCCCGCCACACAGGAACCCGCCGCGTACACCGCGAGGACGACGCTGGCGGCGGCCTTGTGCCCCTCCTCCTCGGCGAAGGCCACGGTCACCACGTCGACCGCCCCGAAGATCGCCCCGGTCGCCACGAAGGTGGCCACCAGGACCTGAAGGCCCCGCGAGCGCATCGCCGTGCCGCCGCCCCGCCGCTCACGCGGGTGGGGTGCGGGCTCGGTGGCGCGCTGCGCGGTCAGCGAGAAGACGCCGACCGCCAGGAAACAGGCGGCGAGCAGCGGACCGGCCTCCGGGAACCAGGCCGTGGACAGGCCGATGGAGATGATCGGCCCGAAGATGAAGCACACCTCGTCCACCACGGACTCGAAGGAGTACGCGGTGTGCAGCTGCGGCGTCCCCCGGTACAGGGCCGCCCAGCGGGCCCGGATCATCGCGCCGACGCTCGGGACGCAGCCGATGCCCACGCACGCCGCGAACAGCACCCAGTCGGGCCACCCGTAGTGCGCCGCGCACAGCAGGAGCACCGCCGCGGCCAGCGAGACCAGCGTCGCCGGGCGCAGCACCCGCCGCTGCCCGTACTGGTCGACCAGCCGCGAGACCTGCGGTCCGGCCACCGCGGCGGACAGCGCGATGGTGGCCGACAGGGCACCGGCCAGGCCGTACCTCCCGGTGAGCTGGGAGATCATCGTGACCACGCCGATGCCCATCATCGAGATGGGGATGCGACCGAAGAAGCCCGCGACGGAGAAACCCTTGGAGCCTGGGGCTGCGAACAGGGCGCGGTAAGGGCTGGGCACGAGGTCTCCGAGGGCTCAGTAAGCTGCGAACGCAGTCGACACAGCTTACGTCTGGAATGCCCGGCAGCACCCGTCCGGCCCCGTCCCGGATCGGTCGCCGCGCGGGGGTCACCCGCCGTTTCCCGGCTGTCAGTGCAGGGTGGCAGGATCGACTCATGCCAGACGCGCGCGATGCCAGCCCCTACGACGCCCTGCTCCTGCTCTCGTTCGGCGGCCCGGAAGGCCCGGACGACGTGGTCCCGTTCCTGGAGAACGTGACGCGTGGGCGCGGCATCCCCAAGGAACGCCTCAAGGAAGTCGGGCAGCACTACTTCCTGTTCGGCGGGGTCAGCCCGATCAACGACCAGAACCGCGCCCTGCTGGACGCCCTGCGCAAGGACTTCGCCGACCACGGCCTGGACCTGCCGGTGTACTGGGGCAACCGCAACTGGGCACCGTACCTGACGGACACGCTGCGGGAGATGGTCCGCGACGGCCGTCGCCGCGTCCTGGTCCTCGCCACCAGCGCCTACGCCTCGTACTCGGGCTGCCGCCAGTACCGCGAGAACCTCGCCGACGCGCTCGCGGCCCTTGAGGCGGAGGGCCTGGAGCTGCCCAAGGTCGACAAGCTGCGGCACTACTTCAACCACCCCGGCTTCCTGGAGCCCATGATCGACGGGGTGCTCCGGTCCCTCGCCGAGCTGCCCGACGACGTCCGGGACGGAGCACACCTCGCCTTCTCGACGCACTCGATCCCGACGGCCTCCGCCGACACCTCCGGCCCCGTCGAGGAGCACGGCGACGGCGGCGCCTACGTGAAGCAGCACCTGGACGTGGCGCAGCAGATCGCCGACGCCGTCCGGGAGCGCACCGGCGTCGACCACCCCTGGCAGCTCGTCTACCAGTCCCGCTCCGGCGCCCCGCACATCCCGTGGCTGGAGCCCGACATCTGCGACCACCTCGACGAGCGGCACGCGGCCGGCGTCCCGGCCGTCGTCATCGCCCCCATCGGCTTCGTCTCCGACCACATGGAGGTCCTGTACGACCTCGACACGGAGGCCAAGGCCAGGGCGGAGGAGCTCGGACTGCCGATGCGGCGCTCGGCCACCGTCGGCGCGGACCCGAGGTTCGCCGCCGCGATCCGCGAGCTGGTCGTGGAGCGTGCCGCCGCCGAACGCGGGCAGGACGTCACACCGTGCGCCCTGGGCGCCCTCGGGGCGAGCCACGACCTCTGCCCGGTCGGCTGCTGCCCGGCCCGCGCCCCCCGGCCCGCCGCCGCGGGCGCCGACAGCACCTACGCGTGAGGAGCCCCGTGACCGACCCCCTGCACACGGACCTGCTCGAACTGGCCCGGGAGGCCGCCCGCCGCGCCGGGGCGCTGCTGCGGGACGGACGCCCGGCCGACCTCGCGGTCGCCGCGACGAAGTCCAGCCCCATCGACGTCGTCACCGAGATGGACATCGCGGCGGAGAAGCTGATCACGGACCTGATCGCCGAGCGCCGCCCGGACGACGGGATCCTCGGCGAGGAGGGCGCCGCCACGGAGGGCACGAGCGGCGTCCGCTGGGTGATCGACCCGCTCGACGGCACCGTGAACTACCTGTACGGGCTGCCCACCTGGGCCGTCTCCATCGCCGCCGAGCAGGACGGCGAGACCGTCGTCGGCGTCGTCGCGGCCCCGATGCGCGGCGAGACCTTCCACGCCGTGCGCGGCCGGGGTGCCTGGGCCACCGGCGCCTGGGACGGCGAGCGCGGGCTGGCCTGCCGCCCCGCGCCGCCCCTGGACCAGGCGCTGGTCTCCACGGGCTTCAACTACGTCGCCGACGTCCGCGCCCACCAGGCCGATGTGGCCCAGCGGCTGATCCCGCTGCTGCGCGACATCCGGCGCGGCGGCTCGGCCGCGGTCGACCTGTGCGACGTGGCCGCCGGACGCCTCGACGGCTACTACGAGCGCGGTCTGCACCCCTGGGACCTCGCGGCGGGGGACCTGATCGCCCGGGAGGCGGGCGCGCTGACCGGTGGACGCCCCGGAGAGCGTCCGTCGGGTGATCTGGCAGTGGCGGGGACCCCCGGCGTCTTCGAGCCCCTCCAGCGCATCCTGGAGGACTTCGGAGCCTGGCACGACTGAGTGGGAGACAACGAAGCGGGCCCCGGCGCTGGATTCGCCGGGGCCCGCTTCCTGCGGCAGGATCAGACGCTCGTCGCGCTGACCTCCACACCGTGCTCGGCGGCGAGACGGCGCAGGTCGTCGAGCTCGCCCTGCTCCACATCGACGAGGAAGTCGTCGCCCTCGTCGCGAGCCCGGGACAGATCGGACTCGGTCGCCCTTATGCGCTGCAGAAGTCCTGCGGTGAATGCGTCCATGCTGCGCCCCCTCGTCCTGGGTCGTGGGTCGATGGCACGGGGGTGTGCCGTTCGGAAGGGACGATCACGCCGCCTGCGGATGCCCAGCGCCGCTCGGCCGGGCGGCGACGGTGCCGGACACCCATGCCCGCCCTGCGGAAAGCGGATTGATGCGCACCGCATGGTGGTGCGGCGCCAGCAGAGCGTGATCGTGGGATGTAAAGCCGTCCTCCCCAAGCTCCCTTCCGTGGAAACCTAACCGGAGGAGAAAATCTCGTATTCCCCCTCGGGTCACCGCCCTCTCACCCGCCTTACCTCCGACTTATGGCCGAAAAGGGCAGGATGGAGGGCAACACACCAAGGCACCGTCGAAGCCCCCTGCCCGCGTGCGCCCGGTGGAGGGCTACGCGGGTGGACATGAGGAAGGACCACGAACGTGCGCGTACTCGTCGTCGAGGACGAGCAACTGCTCGCCGATGCGGTGGCCACCGGACTGCGCCGGGAGGCCATGGCCGTCGACGTCGTGTACGACGGCGCGGCCGCCCTGGAACGCATCGGGGTCAACGACTACGACGTGGTCGTCCTCGACCGCGACCTGCCCCTCGTGCACGGCGACGACGTCTGCCGCAAGATCGTCGAACTGGGCATGCCCACCCGGGTGCTGATGCTGACGGCCTCCGGCGACGTCAGTGACCGGGTCGAAGGGCTGGAGATCGGCGCCGACGACTACCTGCCCAAGCCGTTCGCGTTCAGTGAGCTCATCGCGCGCGTGCGCGCCCTCGGCCGGCGCACCAGCGTGCCCCTGCCGCCCGTCCTGGAGCGCGCCGGGATCAAGCTCGACCCCAACCGCCGCGAGGTCTTCCGCGACGGCAAGGAGGTCCAGCTCGCCCCCAAGGAGTTCGCCGTCCTGGAGGTGCTGATGCGCAGCGAGGGCGCCGTCGTCTCCGCGGAGCAGCTCTTGGAGAAGGCCTGGGACGAGAACACCGACCCGTTCACCAACGTCGTGCGCGTGACGGTCATGACCCTGCGCCGCAAGCTGGGCGAGCCGCCCGTCATCGTCACCGTCCCCGGCTCCGGCTACCGGATCTGATACCCCGTGGCAGCTACCCCCGCGCCCCCGCAGGCGCCTCCCAAGCCCACCTGGGACCCCAGAAGGCCCGTGCCGCCCTTCCCCTGGCTGCGCCCGACCATCCGCATAAGGCTCACGCTGCTCTACGGCGGCATGTTCCTGATCGCGGGCATCCTGCTGCTGTCGATCATCTACCTGCTGGCGGCACAGGCCCTGAACGTGGGCAGCGAGCTGCCGTTCAAGATCGTCGAGGGCAAGGTCACCAGCGACATCTGCAACCTGCCCGACCAGGCATCGCCCGCCGAGTTCAACAACGCCATGAACCACTGCGTCAACGAGCAGCGCCAGAACGCCCTGGACAACCTGCTCAGCCGCTCGCTGCTGGCCCTGCTGGGCCTGGCGGTCATCGCGTTCGCCTTCGGCTACGCCATGGCCGGCCGCGTCCTGTCCCCGCTGGGCCGGATCACCCGTACCGCCCGCGCGGTGGCCGGCTCCGACCTCTCCCGGCGGATCGAGCTGGACGGGCCGGACGACGAGCTGAAGGAGCTGGCGGACACCTTCGACGACATGCTGGAGCGCCTCCAGCGCGCCTTCACCGCCCAGCAGCGCTTCGTCGGCAACGCCTCGCACGAACTGAGAACGCCGTTGGCGATCAACCGCACGCTCCTCGAGGTGCACCTGTCCGACCCGGGCGCCCCCACCGAACTCCAGCAGCTCGGCAAGACGCTGCTGGCCACCAACGAGCGCAGCGAGCAGCTGGTGGAGGGCCTGCTGCTGCTCGCCCGCAGCGACAACCAGATCGTCGAGCGGGGGCCGGTGGACCTCGCCGAGGTCGCCGAGCAGGCCATCGACCAGGTCCGCGGGGAGGCCGCCGGCAGGGGCGTGAGCATCCGCGGCGAGCAGAAGCCCGCGGTCGTCCAGGGCAACGGCGTGCTGCTGGAGCGGATCGCGCTCAACCTCGTGCAGAACGCCGTGCGCTACAACGTGGCGGAGGACGGCTGGGTCGAGGTCACCACCGACGTCCAGCACGGCCAGGCGGTCCTCGTCGTCGCCAACACGGGCCCGGTCGTGCCGGCGTACGAGATCGACAATCTCTTCGAGCCGTTCCGGCGGCTGCGCACGGAGCGGACGGGCAGCGACAAGGGCGTGGGGCTCGGGCTGTCCATCGTCCGGTCGGTGGCCCGGGCACACGGCGGGCACATCTACGCCCAGCCGCGCGAGGGGGGTGGACTCGTCATGCGCGTCACGCTGCCGATCTGAGATCATGTCGCCGATCCACTCGGCGTCACACGGGGATGTTCGCTTTGCGCGGAATTTTCGAAGCTTCACCGCGCGTGCACTGTGTGTGATCGATCACAGGGACGCCTTTCCAGACATCTACTCTCCGTGATCATGCCCGTTGTCGGAAAGCCGGGATAATCCCGGTTTTCGGGGGTCTTGATCACGGGAAGTACACGGTGAGACGCCTTTGGCGTGCAGCATTCGGACCGTGTACGGTCCCCATCGCCATCCAAGCCGATCACTCATGAGGGGTCCGGTTGGGTGTCGATTGAGTAACAGACCTTGATGTGAGGCAAAATCTCCGCCTCAGGTCGGGCACAAGTCCGGCCTCTCACGCGTTACGTGCGCTGGAGACACCGCAGACACCCAGAGGGGGAGAGCGACCATGGCAACCGATTACGACACTCCACGCAAGACCGACGACGACGTCGACTCGGACAGTCTCGAAGAGCTGAAGGCTCGGAGGAACGACAAGTCGGCCTCCGCCGTGGACGTCGACGAGTTCGAGGCCGCCGAAGGCCTCGAGCTGCCCGGAGCCGACCTCTCGAACGAGGAACTGGCCGTCCGGGTGCTCCCGAAGCAGCAGGACGAGTTCACGTGCATGAGCTGCTTCCTGGTGCACCACCGCAGTCAGCTGGCCCGGGAGAAGAACGGTCAGCCGATCTGCCGCGACTGCGACTGAGGGCGGGTCGGCCGTGACCGGTTCGACCCCTCCCTGGAAGCGCCGCTTCTCCAAGCGGACAGCGGACGAAGGGCCGACGGACGGCCCGCGGTACGGCGCGCGTGACGACGAGCGAGGCTCATCCGGTACGGGGGCGGCCTCGCTCGAACCGGCAGCGGACCGGGGTGACCTCCCGGCGTCCGTGGACGTCCCCGCACCCGTCGCGAGACGGCGGGCGGGGACGCTCCGGCAGCGGGCCAGGGAAGGCGCCCGCAAGGGCGGGGACCGGGCCCGGGCCGGACTGGCCTACCTGGCCGACCGCATCATCGAACTGGCCCCGCGCGTGCCCGTACGGGACCTGGCGACGCTGCGCAGGCAGTTCCCGGGCCTGGGGCCCGAGGAACTCGCCGACAAGCTCGTGGCGGGCGCCGCCAAGGCGACGGCGACGGTCGGAGCCGGTGTCGGCGCGGCCGCGATGCTCCCCGTGCCCCCGGCGATGCCGACGGAACTGGCCGCCGAGATCACCGGCGTCGCGGTGATCGAGCTGAAGCTGATCGCCGAACTCCACGAGGTCTACGGCGTACGGCCGCCCGGCAATCTCAAGCAGCGCAGCACCGCGTACCTCGATTCGTGGTCGGGGGAGCGCGGCGTCGACCCGTCCAGGCCGTCGACCCTCAGCGCGGCGCTGAACAGCCGCATGAAGCGCGAACTGCGGCAGCGGATCATGAAGCGCATGGTCCGCAGCATGCCGAACCTGATGCCGTTCCTGGTGGGCGCCGCCGTGGGCGCGGTCATGAACCGCGGCGAGACGAGAAAGCTCGCCGGCCGGATCCGCGGGGACCTGCGCAAGATCCAGGTGCCCTGGGAGGCCCTGGAGGCACTCCCCGGCCTGGAACGTCCGGCGGACGCCCTGGAGATGGGCGAGATCACCCATGACCCCCTGGGCCGTCACGAGGGCCACCACGGCGGCGACGGGCGCTGAGACCGGGCGTCGATCAGCGGCCGGGTGACGTCCCGCTCAGGAGTGCTACGCCGGCTTCGCCGTCCGCAGCGCCTCCGCCAGGCGCTCCGGCTCGCGCGTGGACAGGTACAGGTACGGAGTCGGGTCCTGCGGGTCCGTGACCTCCACCCGCAGGGCCGTAGGGATGTACGCGCGCAGCAGGAGGAAGGCGCGCGGATCGGCCTTGTAGGTGCGCCAGGCGCGGGCCTCCTCCGCGTCCAGCACCTCCGCCTCGCCCAGTGCCGCCAGCGGGATCTTCGCCTCTCCCGCGATCAGGCAGTCGCCGACCACGCGGATGCGGAGCGAGCCGTACGAGCTCGCGGCGACGGCCGCGACCGCGGTGCCCCCGGCCAGGCCGCCGAGCATCGGCAGCGTGCCGAACGGGAGCAGGATCAGGGCCATGGAGACGCCCACGAGGAACGAGATCAGCCACCAGGTCCGCGGGGCGGTGAGGCGTTCTTCGTACGGGGCGGCGGAGAGCTGCATGGGCCAAGCTTGACACGGTGTCCGAAAGGGGCCGACGCGCGGGTAAGGTCTCCGGCTGTGAGTCGTACTTCCGCAGCTCTTCAGCCTCCGGCCGACGCCGTGCAGCCGGTGCGGCACCCGGACGCGCCCGCGCCCGGCGAGCTCCTCGGCGCGCACTACGGGGCGTGTTTCGGCTGTGGCGACGACCAGCCGCACGGGCTGCATCTTCAGGCGCGGGCGGGCGAGGGCGTGTCGCTCACCGCCGAGTTCACCGTCCAGCCCGCCCACCAGGGCGCTCCGGGCCTCGCGCACGGGGGCGTGCTCACCTCCGCCCTGGACGAGACCCTCGGCTCGCTGAACTGGCTGCTGCGCACGATCGCGGTGACCGGGCGGCTGGAGACCGACTTCGAGCGGCCCGTGCCCGTCGGCACCACGCTGTACCTGGAGGCGGAGGTGACGGCGGTCGCCGGGCGGAAGATCTACTCCACCGCGACCGGACGCGTCGGCGGCCCCGACGGGCCCGTCGCCGTGCGCGCGAACGCGCTCTTCATCGAGGTGAAGGTCGACCACTTCGTCGACCACGGCCGCCAGGAGGAGATCCGGGCCGCCATGAGCGACCCGGACCAGGTCCGGCGCGCCCGCGCGTTCGAGGTGAACCCGTGAGCACGGGCCGTCCCTTGCAACCGGCAAGCCCCACCAGCTCCGTCAGCCCGGAAGGTCCCATGAGCCCCGCGACTCCCACGAGCCCCATGCCTCCCGGGAGCCGGCAGCCGCTGGACGTGCTGATCCGGCGCGTCGACCCCGACGTGCCGCTTCCGTCGTACGCGCAGCCCGGTGACGCCGGGGCCGATCTGCGCACCACCGAGGCGTGCCAACTGGGGCCGGGCGAGCGGGCCGTGCTGCCCACGGGGGTGTCTGTGGCGCTGCCGGAGGGGTACGCGGCCTTCGTGCACCCGCGATCCGGCCTGGCCGCCCGCTGCGGCGTCGCGCTGGTGAATGCCCCGGGGACGGTTGATGCCGGGTACCGTGGGGAGATCAAGGTGATCGTGGTGAATCTCGACCCGCGCGAGGCCGTGCGGTTCGAGCGCTTCGACCGGATTGCCCAACTGGTAGTCCAGCAGGTCGAGAGGGTCCGCTTCCAGGAGGTGGCGGAGCTTCCCGGCTCCGCGCGGGCCGAGGGGGGCTTCGGGTCCACCGGAGGCCATGCGGCGGTGGACGGGACGAGCGGCACAAGCGGTCAGGCCGCCGTCGGCGGTCAGGCGGGTGGGAATCGATACGCTTCGGTCGTATCCGACCGGGAAGGACAGTGACGTGTTCGGACGTCGCAAGAAGAGGGATGCCGCCGAGGACGCGGCCGGCGAGGCCGAGCAGGTCGTCGACGGTGTCGACAGTCAGGCGGACGACGAGGGCGGGCGCCTGAGGCTCGAGCCGGCGCCGCGCCCCGACGGGCCCTGGGACAGCTCCGAGGTGCGTGACCCGAGCGAAGGCCGGGTCGACCTGGGCGGTCTGTTCGTGCCGGGCGTCGACGGCATGGAGCTCAGGGTCGAGGTCGCGGGCGACGCGATCGTGGCGGCGACGGTCGTGCTGCGCGACAGCGCCATCCAGCTGCAGGGCTTCGCGGCCCCCAAGCGTGAGGGCATCTGGGGCGAGGTGCGCGAGGAGATCGGCACCGGCATCACCCAGCAGGGCGGCATCGTCGACGAGGTCGAGGGGCCGCTGGGCTGGGAGCTGCGCGCCCAGGTGCCCGTACAGCTGCCGGACGGCACCGGCGGCTTCCAGGTCGTGCGGTTCGTCGGTGTGGACGGCCCCCGCTGGTTCCTGCGCGGGGTCATCTCGGGCCAGGGCGCGGTGCAGCCGCAGGCCGCCGGGCTGCTGGAGCAGATCTTCCGGGACACGGTCGTGGTCCGCGGGGAGGGCCCGATGGCGCCCCGCGACCCGATCGTCCTGAAGCTGCCCAACGACGCCCAGATGGTCCCCGAGGGCGTCCAGCAGGAGGAGGGCTCCCGTTTCGCGGGCGGAATGGGCCAGCTCCAGCGCGGGCCGGAGATCACCGAGGTCCGCTGAACCCCCAGAGACACCAGGGCCGCACCCCGCCGGGGGTGCGGCCCTTTCTCGTGCGCGGAACCTTGACGGTGCATTGGTCTGTACCTACCGTCTCCGTCCAACGCGTCTGTTCATAAAGGCGCTTCACGTTCATATACGAGAACGGAAGGCCCCCACGCATGCGCAGAACCGCTCTCTTTGCGGCCTCGGCCACCCTCGTCGCGGGTGTTCTCGCCTGGCCCGCCGACGCCGCTCCCAGCGCCCCCGCCGCCTTCACCCACCCCGGAGTCACCGTATCCAAAGGCCAGTTGGACTTCACCCGGTCCAAGGTCAACGCCGGTGCCCAGCCCTGGAAGGGCGCCTTCGACCGGATGACGGCGAGCAAGTACGCCGACCTGAACCGCGCGCCCAGGCCCCGGGCGGTCGTCGAATGCGGTTCGTACTCCAACCCCGACCTCGGCTGCACCGACGAGCGCGAGGACGCCATCGCCGCGTACACCCACGCGCTCGCCTGGTACATCACCCGCGACGAACGGCACGCTCGCAAGGCCATCGAGCTGATGGACGCCTGGTCCGCCGTGATCCGCGATCACACCAACAGCAACGCGCCCCTGCAGACCGGCTGGGCCGGCTCCTCCTGGTCCCGGGCCGCCGAGATCATCAAGCACAGCTACACCGGGAACTGGGCGAACTCCGGCCGCTTCGCCACGATACTCCGCACCGTCTACCTGCCCGAGATCATCAACGGCTCGAACTCCAACGGGAACTGGGAGCTGTCGATGACGGAGGCCGCCGTCGGCATCTCCGTCTTCCTGGAGGACAAGGCCTCGTACGACAAGGCCATGGCGACGTTCCGGACCCGGACGGCCGCCTACGTCTACCTGGAGTCAGACGGGGCCCTGCCGAAGACCGTGCCGAGCCAGAACCTGAACAGCCGCGAGAAGATCGTCAAGTACTGGCAGGGGCAGACGACCTTCGTCAACGGACTCAGCCAGGAGACCTGCCGCGACTTCACGCACACCGGCTACGGACTCTCGGCCATCTCGCATGTCGCCGAGACCAGCCGCATCCAGGGGCAGGACCTCTACGGCACCGACGTGGGCGAGCGGCTGCGGCACGGGCTCGGCTTCCATGCCAGGTACCAGCTCGGCGCCGGTGCCGAGGGCTGGCTGTGCGGCGGCTCGCTGAAACTCGGGCTCGGGCCGGTCTCCGAGGTCGGGCACAACGCCCTCGCCAACCGGCTCGGCCACGCCATGACCAACACCGGGACACTGACCCTGCGGGGCCGCCCGGCAGGGAGCAACAACCTCTTCGTCGCCTGGGAGACCCTCACCCACGGCGACAACCCCGCCTGACCCCTCGACCGGCCGCGTCAGAGTTCCGTCAAAGTGCGCATCCGGGCGTGCCCGGCGCCCGGCTGCCGCGCTTTCCGGCCGTAGGGTCGACGCTGCGCAGTCGGCAGACCACCGGAAGACAATGAGGCCATGGCACGCGGCAAGCTTCGGATCCACCTCGGCGCGGCACCGGGCGTCGGCAAGACGTACGCGATGCTGGCCGAGGCGCACCGCCGCGTCGAGCGGGGCACCGACTGTGTGGTGGCCGTCGTCGAGCACCACGGGCGGCCCCGCACCGAAGTGCTGCTGCACGGGCTGGAGCAGGTGCCGCGCAGGGAACTGGAGTACCGCGGCGGCGTCTTCCCCGAGATGGACCTCGACGCCGTCCTCGCCCGCCGCCCCCGGGTCGCGCTCGTGGACGAACTCGCCCACACCAACATCGCCGGCTCCCGCAACGCCAAGCGCTGGCAGGACGTGGAGGAACTGCTCGCCGCCGGGATCGACGTGGTCTCGACCGTCAACATCCAGCACTTGGAGTCCCTCGGTGACGTCGTCGAGTCGATCACCGGGGTGCGGCAGCTGGAGACCGTGCCGGACGAGGTGGTACGCCGGGCCGACCAGGTCGAGCTGGTCGACATGACGCCCCAGGCGCTGCGGCGGCGGATGGCGCACGGCAACATCTACCGGCCCGACAAGATCGACGCCGCCCTGTCGAACCACTTCCGCCCCGGCAACCTGACCGCCCTGCGCGAACTGGCCCTGCTGTGGGTGGCCGACCGGGCCGACGCCTACCTCACCCGGTACCGCAGCGAGCACCGGGTGTCGAAGATCTGGGGCTCGCGCGAGCGGATCGTGGTCGGTCTGACAGGTGGACCCGAGGGCCGCACGCTCATCCGCCGGGGCGCCAGGCTGGCCGAGAAGGGCGCCGGCGGCGAGGTGCTGGCCGTCTACATAGCCCGCAGCGACGGACCGACCTCGGCCTCGCCCAAGGAACTGGCGGTGCAGCGGACCCTGGTCGAAGACCTGGGCGGAACGTTCCACCATGTCGTCGGCGACGACATACCGGCCGCGCTGCTCGCCTTCGCCCGCGGCGTGAACGCCACCCAGATCGTGCTGGGCTCCTCGCGCCGCAAGACCTGGCAGTACGTCTTCGGGCCCGGTGTCGGAGCGACGGTCGCCCGGGAGTCCGGACCCGACCTCGACGTGCACATCGTCACCCACGACGAGGTCGCCAAGGGCCGCGGACTGCCGGTCGCCCGGGGCGCGCGGCTCGGACGCTCCCGTCGGGTGTGGGGCTGGATCACCGGTGTCGCCGGACCACCGCTGCTGGCCGCGCTGCTCAACGCCGTCGACCTCGGCCTCGCCAACGACATGCTGCTGTTCCTGGCGCTGACGGTGGCGGCAGCCCTGCTCGGCGGGCTGCTGCCCGCCCTGGCCTCGGCGGCGGTGGGCTCCCTGCTGCTGAACTACTTCTACACACCGCCCCTGCACCGCTGGACCATCGCGGACCCGAAGAACATCGTGGCCCTCGTGATCTTCGTCGCGGTCGGTGTGGCGGTGGCCTCCGTGGTCGACCTCGCCGCCCGCCGTACGCATCAAGCGGCCCGGCTGCGGGCCGAGTCCGAGATCCTGTCCTTCCTCGCCGGCAACGTGCTGCGCGGCGAGACGGGCCTGGAGGACCTGCTGGAACGGGTCCGGGAGACCTTCGGCATGGAGTCGGCGGCCCTGCTGGAACGGGCGAGCGACGTCGAGCCATGGACCTGTGCCGGCCGCGTGGGCCCCGGACGCCCGGTCGACCGGCCCGATCAGGCGGACGTGGACATGCCCGTCGGCGACCACATGGCCCTGGCGCTCACCGGCCGCGTGCTGCCCGCCGAGGACCGCCGGGTGCTGGCCGCCTTCGCCGCCCAGGCCGCCGTCGTCCTGGACCGCCGCCGGCTCCGGGAGGAGGCCGACCGGGCCCGCACGCTCGCCGAGGGCAACCGCATCCGCACGGCCCTGCTGGCCGCCGTCAGCCACGATCTGCGCACCCCCCTCGCCGGGATCAAGGCGGCGGTGACCTCCCTGCGCTCCGAGGACGTCGAGTGGTCCGAGGAGGACCGGGCCGAGCTGCTGGCGGGCATCGAGGAGGGCGCCGACCGGCTCGACCACCTCGTCGGCAACCTGCTCGACATGTCCCGGCTCCAGACGGGCACCGTCACCCCGCTGATCCGTGAGATCGACCTCGACGAGGTGGTGCCGGTGGCGCTCGGCGGCGTGCCCGAGGGCAGCGCCTGCCTGGACGTGCCCGAGACGCTGCCCATGGTCGCCGTCGACCCCGGGCTGCTGGAGCGGGCGATGGCCAACCTCGTGGAGAACGCCGTCAAGTACAGTCCGCCCGGTGCGCCCGTGCTGGTCGCCGGCAGCGCGCTCGCCGACCGGGTCGAGGTGCGGATCGTCGACCAGGGGCCGGGCGTGCCCGACGAGGCCAAGGAGCGCATCTTCGAGCCCTTCCAGCGCCACGGCGACGCCCCACGCGGCGCGGGCGTGGGTCTGGGCCTCGCGGTGGCACGCGGCTTCGCCGAGGCCATGGGCGGCACCCTGGACGCCGAGGACACCCCCGGCGGCGGGCTCACCATGGTCCTCACCCTCCGCTCGGCGGGAACCCGCCCGGAGCGCCGTCCCGCGGCACAACCGGAAAGGCAGGCCTCATGACCCGCGTCCTCGTGGTCGACGACGAGCCGCAGATCGTGCGCGCCCTCGTGATCAACCTGAAGGCACGCGCGTACGAGGTCGACGCGGCCCACGACGGTGCCACCGCCCTGCGGCTCGCCGCCGCCCGCCACCCCGACGTGGTCGTCCTCGACCTCGGACTGCCCGACATCGACGGCGTCGAGGTGATCAGGGGACTGCGCGGCTGGACCCGGGTGCCGATCCTGGTGCTGTCCGCCCGGCACACCTCCGACGAGAAGGTCGAGGCGCTGGACGCGGGCGCCGACGACTACGTCACCAAGCCGTTCGGCATGGACGAGCTGCTGGCCCGGCTGCGGGCCGCCGTACGCCGGGCCGAACCGGCCGGCGACGGCCCGGGCGACATGATCGTCGACACCGGCGAGTTCACCGTCGACCTGGCCGCGAAGAAGGTCAACCGGGCCGGCAAGGACGTACGGCTGACCCCCACGGAGTGGCACCTGCTGGAGGTCCTCGTGCGCAACAGCGGACGCCTGGTCGGGCAGAGGCAACTGCTCCAGGAGGTGTGGGGGCCCGCGTACGGGACGGAGACGAACTATCTGCGCGTGTACATGGCGCAGTTGCGACGGAAGCTGGAAGCGGACCCCTCGCACCCGAAGCACTTCGTCACCGAGCCGGGGATGGGCTACCGCTTCGAGAAGTGAGGGGTCTCGGGCCGGGAAACAGGCTCCTCGCCCTTCGTCAGCGGGCCCCGGTACGCTTCAGATATGAGTGCTGTCCCTCGTTCCGAAAAGCCGGCGGGCCGTTTCCGGCGCATGCTCGACCGGCTCTCCTCGTCGCAGGAGGACCTGGAGTCCGAGGAACTGCGAGAAGACAGCGAGACGGCCGGCTGCATCCGGATCGGAGACTGCCAGGACCGCCAGATAGTGACGGTTACTGGTACCTTGCGCACGGTCACCCTTCGGCCGCGTGCGGGAGTCCCGGCCCTGGAGGCCGAGCTGTTCGACGGCTCCGCCGCGCTGGACGTGGTCTGGCTCGGCAGGCGCTCCATCGTGGGGATAGAGCCGGGACGCAAACTGATCGCGTCGGGCCGGATCTCGATGAGCCGGGGCCGCCGGGTGCTGTTCAATCCCAAGTACGAACTGAGACCCCTCGGACGGGAGTAGCCGGTGACGTCGCTCGACAAGCCGACCGAAGAGACATCTGCGGACGACGCCCGGGCGGTGACCGAGGCCGCCCTGTTCGAGGCGTTCGGCGGCGTGCGGGGCATGGTGGAGACGGTCCTGCCCGGCCTCCTCTTCGTCACCATCTACACGATCAACAAGGACCTGCACCTCTCGGCGATCGCGGCGCTGGCGGTGTCGCTGGTGCTGGTCGTGGTCCGGCTGGTGATGAAGGACACCGTCAAGCACGCCTTCAGCGGTGTCTTCGGCGTGGCCTTCGGTGTCGTCTTCGCGATGATGACCGGCAACGCCAAGGACTTCTACCTGCCCGGCATGCTCTACACGCTGGGACTGGGCCTCGCCTACATCATCACCACGCTGTGCGGGGTGCCGCTGATCGGGCTGATCCTCGGACCGGTCTTCAAGGAGAACCTCTCCTGGCGCACGCGCAACCCCGGCCGCAAGAAGGCCTACGCGAAGGCCAGCTACGCGTGGGGAGCGATCCTGCTCGCCAAGTGCGCGATCCTCTTCCCGCTGTACTGGTGGGCCGACACCACCCAGCTGGGCTGGGTCCTGGTGGCCCTGAAGATCCCGCCGTTCCTGCTCGCGGTGTACCTGACGTGGCTGTTCCTCGCGAAGGCGCCCGCGCCGATCGACGTGTTCGCCGAGATGGAGGCCGAGGAGAAGGCGGCCGAGGAACGCGAGCGGCAGGCTGCCGCCCGGTCCGCGGAGCAGTGAACCTGAGGCGCTGACGGAAACGGAAGGGGCGTCCCGAGTACTCGGGACGCCCCTTCCGCTTGCTCGGAGACCGCTCAGCCCGCCGTGGTCCGCCGCACCGACAGCAGGTCCTCCAGCTGTTCCTCACGGGCCTGTGCCGCCACGAAGAGGAGTTCGTCGCCGGCCTCCAGGGAGTCCTCCCGCGAGGGCGTCAGCACACGGTTGCCGCGGATGATCGTCACCAGGGACGTGTCCTGCGGCCACTCGACGTCGCCGACCTGCGTGCCGGCCAGGGCCGACTCCTCCGGCAGGGTCAGCTCGACCAGGTTGGCGTCGCCGTGGCTGAAGCGGAGCAGGCGGACCAGGTCGCCCACGCTCACCGCCTCCTCGACCAGGGCCGACATCAGGCGCGGGGTGGAGACGGCCACGTCCACGCCCCAGGACTCGTTGAACAACCACTCGTTCTTGGGATTGTTCACACGGGCGACGACGCGCGGGACGCCGTACTCCGTCTTGGCGAGGAGCGAGACGACCAGGTTCACCTTGTCGTCGCCGGTCGCGGCGATCACGACGTTGCAGCGCTGGAGCGCCGCCTCGTCCAGGGACGTGATCTCGCAGGCGTCGGCGAGCAGCCACTCCGCCTGCGGGACGCGCTCGACCGAGATGGCGGTCGGCGCCTTGTCGATCAGCAGGACCTCGTGGCCGTTCTCCAGCAGTTCGCCCGCGATCGAGCGGCCGACGGCGCCGGCTCCGGCAATGGCGACCCTCATCAGTGACCGCCCTCCTGTTCGGGACCCTTGGCGAACGCCGCCTCGACCTTGTCGACCTCGTCGGTGCGCATCATCACGTGCACCAGGTCGCCCTCCTGCAGCACCGTCTGCGAGGTGGGCAGGACCGCCTCGCCGAGCCGGGTCAGGAACGCCACGCGCACACCCGTCTCCTCCTGGATCCGGCTGATCTTGTGGCCGACCCAGGCGGTGGAGGTGTGCACCTCGGCGAGCTGGACCCCGCCCGTGGGGTCGCGCCACAGCGGCTCCGCGCCGGAGGGGAGCAGACGGCGCAGCATCTGGTCGGCCGTCCAGCGGACGGTCGCGACGGTGGGGATGCCCAGGCGCTGGTAGACCTCCGCGCGGCGGGGGTCGTAGATGCGGGCGGCGACGTTCTCGATGCCGAACATCTCGCGGGCCACGCGAGCGGCGATGATGTTGGAGTTGTCACCGCTGGAGACGGCGGCGAAGGCGCCGGCCTCCTCGATGCCCGCCTCGCGCAGGGTGTCCTGGTCGAAGCCGACGCCCGTGACGCGACGGCCGCCGAACCCCGAGCCCAGCCGGCGGAAGGCGGTGGGGTCCTGGTCGACCACGGCGACCGTGTGCCCCTGTTGCTCCAGGTTCTGGGCCAGCGCGGAACCCACCCTTCCGCAACCCATGATGACGATGTGCATGGCCTCACACCACGCTTCCCGCAGACCTTCCGGCCTGCGTCAGTGTTCTGCTCATGTCTCTCTCTCGGCTCGCCGGGCAGCACTTCGCGGCCTTCTGTGCGGGCCGCCAGGCACCATCATGCCGGGGAACGCCGGGTGTGATCCCCTTCGGTGTCCGCCCGCCCGGCCGATCGCCCGTGTCCAACGTATCGGCAAGGCCCAGTCAGCCCACCAGGACCCTCGGGTGTGGCGGGGGCCGGTGGGCGTCGGCGTGGCCGGTGGGCCGGACTCAGCCGGCGCCTCGACCACCGCTTCCGGACGGGGAGTTCGCCGTCCGCCTCGTGCGAGCAGGCCGGCCAGGAGCACCAGCAGCGTCATGCCCGCCTTGACCGGCGAGGAGCCGAGGATGGTCTGGCCTCCACCAGCACGAACAGGGCCGGCAGCAGCGCACCGCCGATGAGCAGGGCGAGCACCGTCGGGTCGGTCCAGCCGTGGGGCTCGGCCCGGGTGAAGCCGTAGACCAGAGAGACGAGGCCGGTGGCGCTGAGCAGCACCCCGGGGACGTCCAGGTTGCGCAGGTTGCCGCCCGGGCGGTCGCGCAGGATGAGCGGGACGTCGAAGAGGGCGATCGCGGTCATGGGGATGTTGATGCAAAGACACCAGCGCCAGCTGGCGTACTCGGTGAGCAGCCCGCCCGCCACGACCCGAGGGCCGCTCCGCCCGCGCCGACACCGGCGAACACGCCGAAGGCCCTTCCGCGCTCGCGCCCGCGCGAGGCGGGCCTCACGATCTCCACCGACCTGCACGACTGGGACGGCTCCAACCCCTACCACGAGCCCTTCGCCCGTCAGGCCGACCTGGTCTTCCTGTCCAGCACGGCTCTGAGCGACCCGGAGCGGACCATGCGGCGGATCGCCGAGCGGGGCAGGGCCCGGATCGTCGTCGCCACGGCCGGGGCGGACGGCGCCTACCTGCCGGCCGACGATGAACTCACCCACGTACCCGCCGCCCCGCCCCCGGTTCCGGTCGTCGACTCCAACGGCGCGGGCGACGCCTTCGCCGCCGCGTTCCTCTACGCCTGGCTGAACGGCGCCCCACCCCTGCGCAGCGCCCTGCACGGCACCGTGGCCGGTGCCTACGCCTGCACGATCCCGTCGACCCGGGCCGCCGCCATCGGACGGGAGGAACTGCGCGCGCGGGTGGCGGGGCTGGAGCGGTCCGAGCCTGCTCCTAGGGGGTGTCCGGCGGCGCGTCCTTGCGGCGGCTGATGCTGCGGACGCTCGCCAGCGTCAGGATTCCGAGGGCGACGAGGGTGGCCGCGGCGCCGATCAGCTGGGCGGGCGTGTGCATGGGACCTCCAGGGGGGCAACGGCCGGGAGACGGACAGGGCTCAGTCATATAGGCATGGGAAGCGGGTGACCTGCGGAATCCCCAGCCGCACAGGCCTCTGAATTCACTCGGAGAGCAGAGGGAACGCCGATGGGGGGTGGCGGGTGGGCGCCCCCGCAATCGAACGCCTACGATCCTCTGTTGTGTCCAAACTGACCGACGTGCCCAAACGGATCCTGATCGGGCGCGCACTGCGCAGCGACCGGCTGGGCGAAACGCTCCTGCCGAAGCGCATCGCACTCCCCGTCTTCGCCTCCGACCCGCTCTCCTCCGTGGCGTACGCGCCCGGTGAGGTCCTGCTGGTCCTGTCGATCGCGGGCGTGACGGCGTACCACTTCAGCCCCTGGATCGCCGTCGCGGTCGTCGTGCTGATGTTCACCGTGGTGGCGTCGTACCGGCAGAACGTGCACGCCTACCCCAGCGGCGGCGGCGACTACGAGGTGGCCACCACCAACCTCGGCCCCAAGGCCGGCCTCACCGTCGCCAGCGCGCTGCTCGTCGACTACGTCCTCACCGTGGCCGTGTCGATCTCCTCCGGCATCGAGAACCTCGGCTCCGCGATCCCGTTCGTCGTCGAGCACAAGGTGTTCTGCGCGATCGGCGTGATCGTGCTGCTGACCTTGATGAACCTGCGCGGGGTGAAGGAGTCCGGCTCGCTGTTCGCGATCCCGACGTACGTCTTCGTCGCGGGCGTCTTCACCATGATCGCGTGGGGCGCCTTCCGCGGACTGGTCCTGGACGACACCATGCGGGCACCGACCGCGGACTACGTCATCAAGCCCGAGCACCAGGGCCTGGCCGGATTCGCCCTGGTCTTCCTGCTGCTGCGCGCCTTCTCCTCCGGCTGCGCCGCCCTCACCGGCGTCGAGGCGATCTCCAACGGCGTCCCGGCCTTCCGCAAGCCCAAGTCGAAGAACGCCGCGACCACCCTCGCCATGATGGGCCTGCTGGCCGTCACCATGTTCTGCGGCATCATCGCGCTGGCCGCCGCGACCGACGTCCGCATGGCCGAGAACCCGGCCAAGGACCTGTTCCACAACGGTGTCCCGCTCGGCGGCGACTACGTCCAGAACCCGGTGATCTCCCAGGTCGCCGAGGCGGTTTTCGGCAAGGGCAGCTTCCTGTTCATCATCCTGGCCGCCGCCACCGCGCTGGTCCTGTTCCTCGCCGCCAACACCGCCTACAACGGTTTCCCGCTGCTCGGCTCGATCCTCGCCCAGGACCGCTACCTGCCCCGCCAGCTGCACACCCGCGGCGACCGGCTGGCCTTCTCCAACGGCATCGTGCTCCTCGCCGGCGCCGCCGGACTGCTGGTCGGGATCTACGGCGCCGACTCCACGCGCCTGATCCAGCTCTACATCGTCGGCGTGTTCGTGTCCTTCACGCTCAGCCAGACCGGCATGGTCCGGCACTGGAACCGCCACCTGGCCACCGAGAAGGACCAGGCCAAGCGCCGTCACATGATCCGCTCCCGCGCCATCAACGCCTTCGGCGCGTTCTTCACCGGCCTGGTGCTGGTGGTCGTCCTCGTCACCAAGTTCACGCACGGCGCCTGGGTCGCCCTGCTCGGCATGGTGATCTTCTACGCGACGATGACGGCCATCCGTAAGCACTACGACCGGGTCGCCGCCGAGATCGCGGCCCCCGAGGGCCCGAGCGACGACAGCGTACGGCCCTCCCGCGTCCACTCGGTCGTACTGATCTCCAAGATCCACCGCCCGGCACTGCGCGCCCTGGCCTACGCCAAGCTGATGCGCTCGGACACGCTGGAGGCCCTCAGCGTCAACGTCGACCCGGCGGAGATCAAGGCCCTGCGCGAGGAGTGGGAGCGGCGCGGCATCGACGTACCGCTGAAGGTTTTGGACTCGCCCTACCGCGAGATCACCCGGCCGATCATCGAGTACGTCAAGAGCCTGCGCAAGGAATCGCCGCGGGACGCGGTGTCCGTGATCATCCCCGAGTATGTCGTCGGCCACTGGTACGAGCACCTGCTGCACAACCAGAGCGCCCTGCGGCTGAAGGGACGGCTGCTGTTCACGCCCGGGATCATGGTGACCTCGGTGCCGTACCAGCTGCAGTCCTCCGAGGCGGCCAAGCGGCGGGCCCGCAGGCAGCAGGACTGGAACGCGCCGGGGTCGGTGCGCCGGGGTCCCGCCCAGGTGCCGTCGAAGGAGTCCTCCGAGCGCAAGTCCTGACGATTTCCCGATGCGACGGCTCGTGTGAAGCGGCCGGGTGGCAGCCACGTAGACTGGTGGGCTGTTGTCCGGCCGTTTTTCGTTCGGCCCTTCCCCCTCACGCGTTATGGAGTCACCCCGCCATGCAGGCAGAACCGAGGAAGTCGCTGGTGGGGGAGGAGTACGAGGTCGAGGTCGGCCCCGTCGCCCACGGCGGTCACTGCGTCGCCCGTACGTCCGAGGGGCAGGTGCTGTTCGTACGGCACGCGCTGCCCGGTGAGCGGGTCGTGGCGCGGGTGACGGAGGGCGAAGAGGGCGCACGGTTCCTGCGCGCGGACGCCGTGACGGTGCTCGACGCCTCCAAGGACCGGATCGACGAGCCCTGCCCGTTCGCCGGTCCCGGCCGCTGCGGTGGCTGCGACTGGCAGCACGCCAAGCCGGGCGCGCAGCGCCGCCTGAAGGCCGACGTCATCGCCGAACAGCTCCAGCACCTCGCCGGGCTCACCCCGGAGGAGGCCGGCTGGGACGGCACGGTGTTGCCCGCCGAGGGCGACAAGGTGCCCGCGGGCCAGGTCCCCGCGTGGCGCACCCGCGTCCAGTACGCCGTCACCGCCGACGGCCGGGCGGGCCTGCGCCGGCACCGCTCGCACGAGGTGGAGCCGATCGACCACTGCATGATCGCCGCGGAGGGCGTCAGCGAGCTGGGCATCGAGAAGCGGGTCTGGACGGGCATGGACTCCGTCGAGGCGATCGCGGCGACGGGCTCCCAGGACCGCCAGGTGATCCTCACCCCGAAGCCGGGCGCGCGCCTTCCGCTGGTCGAACTCGACCGCCCGGTCTCCGTCCTGCGCGTGGACGAGCGCTCCGGCGGTGTCCACCGCGTCCACGGCCGCCCCTTCGTCCGCGAACGCGCCGACGGCCGCACGCACCGTGTCGGCAACGGCGGCTTCTGGCAGGTCCACCCGAAGGCGGCCGACACGCTGGTCACGGCTGTGATGCAGGGCCTGCTCCCGCGCAAGGGCGACATGGCCCTCGATCTGTACTGCGGCGTCGGCCTCTTCGCCGGCGCCCTCGCCGACCGCGTCGGCGACCAGGGCGCGGTCCTCGGCATCGAGTCCGGCAAGCGCGCGGTGGAGGACGCACGGCACAACCTCGCGGACTTCGAGCGCGTACGGATCGAGCAGGGCAAGGTCGAGGCGGTCCTCCCGCGCACCGGCATCTCGGAGGTCGACCTGATCGTCCTGGACCCGCCTCGGGCGGGGGCTGGCCGCAAGACGGTCCAGCACCTGGCCTCGCTGGGCGCGCGGCGGATCGCGTACGTGGCGTGCGATCCGGCTGCGTTGGCGCGGGACTTGGGGTATTTCCGGGACGGTGGGTATCGGGTGCGGACGCTTCGGGCGTTCGATCTGTTTCCGATGACGCATCACGTGGAGTGCGTGGCGATTCTTGAGCCTGCGGATAAGGGTGCTTGACCTGCGGTTTTGTTGCTCTAGTGGGTTGCTCGACCTGTTTCCCTCCGCGCAGCGGTTCAATCGGGCGGATCGATCCTTGAGAGCTCTCTGATCTGCGAGTTCGTGAGGAATGCGCTGCACCAGGGCGACGCCTTCAGATGTCTCTTCGGGGATTCTTGACGCTCGGACGACGCTCATAATGGCGTCTCTACCGCGCCATCACGTTTAGTGGTGCCAGCGACCGCTTGGCTCCGCGCTCGCGGAGCTGAGAGCGCCATTGATACCTGCCTGGTATCATGGTCGTATGGCGATGACACTTCGACTCCCCGACGACCTTGACGCGAAGCTCACCGAGCGGGCTCGTCGGGAGGGCCGCAGCAAGCAGGAACTCGCCATCGAGGCCATCCGGGACGCCCAGAACCGGGCCGAGCTGAAGGTCAATGACGTCTTGGTCGAGCTCATGGACAGTGATGCGGAGATCCTGGACTACCTGAAGTGACCGACGTGCGCTACATCCAGATCGACGAAATCCTGGCCATCGCCCGTACGGTCAACGGTACGGAGCACAGCGTGCGTGACATGGGCCTTCTGGTGTCAGCGATCGAGCGACCCCGGACGAACGTGTTCGGAGCCGAGCTGTATCCCACGCTGCACGAGAAGGCTGCGGCATTGCTGCACTCCGTCGCCCGCAATCACGCACTGATCGACGGCAACAAGCGCACTGCCTGGCTGGCCATGCGCGTCTTCCTGCGGTTCAACGGCGTCAGCGCCAGTACCGTCCCACCGCCCGTCTCCATTGCCGGCCCGTTCGTCGAGGAAGTCGCGCAGGACAACATCGATGTACCGGTCATCGCCAAGCGCCTGGCGGCCTGGTTCCCTGCTTCCTGACGTTCGACGACGTGAGGGCGGGGCACGCGCGTGCCCCGCCCTCACGCGCGGTCCGGCCCTGCTCAGGTCAGGCCGGAATGGGGCGCTGTGTACTGGAATGCGTGGCTCCCTTTCGGCGTGGAATACCGGACAGCAGTTGCATGCTTTCCGCACGGCTTGTGCCCTGCGCTCTGCGGCCGGACATGTCGGCCCCCTGCTCTGTCCTGGCACCGCGGTCGGGCCGCGCGTTTGACCGGAGGCTCCCTCCGTTTTACTCTCGAACGTGTACGGAGGCAGCATCCGTTTTGGTGCGGCCGCAGGATCATGGCAGGTAGGAGGGCGCATGAGCGCCGGTGAACTGCGGGGACGCAAGCCCCGCGCGGACGTCCAGCGCAACCGCGCTGCCCTCCTGGAGACCGCGCAGCGTCACTTCCTGCGGCACGGGGTCGGAACCTCCCTCGAGGCGGTGGCCAAGGAGGCGGGAGTCGGGCCCGCCACCCTGTATCGGCACTTCCCCACCCGTGAAGCGCTGCTGGCGGCTGTGCTGCAGACGCGCTCCGAAGAACTGGTGGCCCGCCAGGCGGAGATCGAGCAACTCGGCGACCCGGCCGAGGCGCTGGAGCAGTGGCTGCGGGCGATGGAGGAGTACTTCAGCGCCTTCAGCGGGCTGCCCGACCCGCTCATGGCCGCGGCTCGGGCGCAGGAGCCGGACAACCCGCTCACGATTCCCTGCGACATCCTCATCTCCGCCACCGATCAATACGTGCGAGCCGCGCAGCTCGCGGGGCGCGTGCGCCCGTCGGTGCGGGGGTACGACCTGTTCCTCGCGGCCTGTTCCATTGCCTGGATCAAAGGCAACGGCGCCGAAAAGGAGTCGCTCGACCGGCTCCGCACGCTCATCGCGAGCGGCTACCGCCAGCGGGACACCCAGGCGTAAACCGCCAGACACCGCGCCTCGCCCCCCGCAAGGCCAGGTGGCACCAGCACACGGCCATCACATCGCGCTGTCCTCAGGGGCGGCACAACCTTCCAAGGAACAAATCATGAAAATTACTGTCATAGGCGCCGGTGCCATCGGCGGGAACCTCGCTGCCAAGCTCAGCACGGCCGGTCACGACGTCCAGGTGGCCGACGCCCGCGGCCCCGAGGCCGTCCGGGCGGAGGCGCTGGAGTCCGGGGCCCGCGCGGCGGAGCTCGCCGACGCCGTCCAGGGCCGGGACGTCATCGTCCTGGCCACCCCCTTCGGGGTGGCGGGGAAGCTGGCCGGCCTGTTCGCCTCGGTCCCCGCCGAGACGGTGGTCATCGACACCTCGAACTACTATCCGCACCTCAGCGGGCAGATCGAGGCCGTGGACAACGGCGAGGTCGAGAGCGTGTGGAACGCCGAGCAGCTGGGGCGCCCCGTGGTCAAGGCATGGAACGCCGCCCTGGCCGAGACCCAGCGGACCAAGGGTGTTCCGGCCGGAACGCCCGGCCGCCTCGCCATCCCCGTCGCCGGCGACTCCGAGGAGGCGCGGCGTGTGGCCATGCGGCTCGTGGACGACACCGGCTTCGACCCCTACGACGCCGGCACGCTGGCCGACTCCTGGCGCCAGCAGCCGAACAGCCCCGCCTACTGCACCGAGCTGAGCTTCGACGAGCTGCCGGCGGCCCTGGCCGCGGCCGACCGCGTCAAGGACGCGGCCATCCGCGACAGCCTCCCGGAACGCTTCGCCGCCCTCCCGGCCAACCCCACCGTCGACGACGTCGTCGAGATGAACCGCGCCGCCCACCGCTGAGACACCCGACGCGGCTCTCGTGCACCCAACGGCACGAGGGCGGCAGCGCTGGGCGCCACGAACACACAATAACGAACACGAAGAGCGCACAGTCCCCCCACGCTGCAGCCTCGGCACCCCGCTGCCTGCGAACATCCGCAAGCCTGCAGGTACCCGCAAAAGTGCATCTCGCGTCCGGCCCTTACTTCGGCTACCGCCTCGCATGGCCTGCCGTACTGCGCTGTGCCGCGGCCGCAGTGGCGGCGACTGCGCGCCATGGAGAGGAATCGCCTTGCCCGGCACCACATCAGCTTTCACCGAGATCGCACGCTCCCGACGCTCCCCCCGGCACTTCCTGCCCACCGCCCTGTCCCCTTCGGACATCCGCGGCGTGCTGGAAGACGCGCAGACGGCGCCCTCGAACAGCAACACCCAGCCGTGGTCGGTGCACGTCGTCTCAGGTGCGGCGCGGGACGCCCTGGCCAAAGAGCTGCTCCGGGCCGAGGAGGAGGGGTGGACCTCCCCGGATTTCACCGACGGCTACGGCGACGGCCTCTACCTCGAGCGGTCGCGGGCCCTGGGCGCGAGTGTCTACCGGACCCGAGGCGTCGAGCGCTCGGACCGGGACGGCAGGAGGGCGGCGGTACGTGAGAACCTGGAGTTCTACGGCGCTCCCCATGCCGCCTTCCTGTTCATGCCGGCACTCGGCGACGGGGTACGGACGGCCGGCGACATCGGCATGTACGCGCAGAACTTCCTGCTCTCGCTGGCGGCCCGGGGACTGGCCGGCATCCCGCAGACCGTACTCGGCGTCTACGCCGACACCGTCCGCGAGTTCCTGGGTGTCCCCGCGGAGCTCAAGCTGCTGTTCGGCATCTCCTTCGGCATGGCTGACCCGGCGGCACCCGTGAACACGCTCCGCACAGAGCGGGTTCCGCTGCAGCGGAGCGTGGTCCTGCACGACACACCCGGAGTCCTCGACAGGCCGTAGCTCCTCCGCCCGCAGGAACCATCCGGTGCCGTGCCTGGGTTTGGGGCCGACACTCGGCCGGCCCCAAACCCTGGCATCCGCACGGCCTCTGACTACCCCGGAGATGCCTCCGCCCTCGAGAAAACAAGTGGAGGTGTTCTCCGCTTTTCATCGCTCAGTCTGGAGCAGCAGGGCATCAGGGCGCCGGCGCGGGCGGCCGACGACACCGGCGACTGCCGGGACCTTGTCGAGCAAGGGCAGCAGCTGGGTGACGTCGTTGCGGTTGCCGCCGGTCAGCGACACCGCAAGCGGGATGCCCTGGCCGTCGGTGAGGACGTGATGCTTGCTGCCCGGACGTGCGCGGTCGACCGGGCTGGGACCGCTTTGGGCCTCTGCGGGCCGCCCGGACATGAGAGGAATCGATCACCGCCCGCGACCAGTCCAGCTTCTTCGCCGCCCGCAGCTTCTTCAGCAGCACCAGGTGCAGTTCGTCCCAGACGCCGGCCTCGTTCAAGGCGGCCAGGCGCCGCCAGCACGTCATCCCCGAGCCAAAGCCCAGCTCCTGCGGCAGGTACTCCCACTGGATGCCGGTGTGCAGCACGAACGGGATCCCGCACAAGGCCTGCCGGTCCGGGACCCGCGGCCTGCCCTCGACCAGCTTCGGACCCGGCTTGGGCAGCAACGGCTCGATCAGCGACCACAGTTCGTCCGAGACAATCCACGGACGCGACTGCCTCTTCCCCACGACCAGACCAACGAGCAACCAAACCGACAGTCACATGATCAACGGCTTCTGTTAGGACCTCTAAGCCGGAATGGGGAGCGGTGGGGAGGCTGCCCAGCGCCGTGGCGCCAGAGTTACTCCTCGTGCCCGACGGGTCGTACGCCGTCAGGACCTTGCCGCAGTGCCATGGTCGGCGCCCGCCCGTCGATCCGCACAGACCGCCGCACCCATCCCCCCCGGTTCCTTGGTCTTCGTCCTCGTTCACCAGTTCCCGTAGTCCTCCACGTAGGTGGCGATCAGCTCGAGCAGGGCGTCGGCCCGGTGCCGGTCCTCGCGTTGCTCGCGGAGGGCCTTGTAGGCGGCCTGGAGGCGGGCCAGGGCGGCCGGTTCACCGTCGACCAGGTCGTCGACCACCGGCGTGGTGACCAGGTCCAGGCATTCGGTGAGCAGGCGGCGGGTGGCCGGGGCGGGGGGAGCAGGGTCGGGGGTGGCGAAGCTGGTGGTCAGGTAGCGCGCGGGGTTCGTGAGGCTCCAGCCGACGACGGTGCCGTGCTGGACGAGGAGTGCCACGTCGGGGGCGATGCCGATGCCGGCTTCCAGCGGTTCGTCGAGGACGTCGAGGTCGCGCAGGCAGGTCAGCACGGCATCGCCGGGAGCGCGGCACAGCACCGTGCACATCTCGTGCCGGAAGTCCTTGACCTCGTCCGCGCGGAGCCCGCCCGGGCGTACTTCGGGCGGGACGGGAAGGCGGGCCGAGTCCTCGGCTGAGGCGGACTCTTCCGGAATTCGGAATTCAGCCCCGACCATCTGTCGGTCGCTCGGGGCGAAGCGGAAAACGTCGGGGAGGTCCCACAGCAGGTCCTGGCTGCCGAACGTGTCCGCGAGGAACTTCTCCCGTTCCACCCGGTCCGCATAGGGGGAAACGATCAGGAAAGTACCGAGGAGACGGGGAACGAGGTCGAGCGGCTCGTCCGTCACCGTCGCGGACCAGCCGCCGTCGAACTTCAGTTTCGTCGTCATCACTGCCTCATCTGATCTGTACCGCCGGAGGCTGGAAGCGGCCGTCCTTGGCGGGAATCCTGCCGTTCACGATGTCCTCGTGCGTTACCGGCGCACTGGGGTCCGTTGGTTTCCCGCCGAGCGCCGTGGCTCCGGAGTCGCCCTTGATGCCCCACGGTCCGTACGCCGTGATGGCCTGGCCCTGGGCGGCAAGCTCAACAACACCCGGGCGGCGCTGGAGATCTGCCGCACCGCGCGGACCGTGCTGGGCGCCAACGGCATCTAGCTGGAGTACCCGGTCATCCGGCACGCCAACAACCTGGAGTCGATCCTCACCTACGAAGGTACGGCGGAGATGCACACCCTCGTGATCGGCCAGGCGCTGACGGGGCAGGCGGCGTTCCGGTGAGTGATCTCTCACGGGTCGGCGTGGTCGGCTGCGGTCTGATGGGCGCGGGCATCGCCGAGGTCTGCGCCCGGGGCGGCCTGGACGTTGTCGTCCACGAGGTGAGTCCGGGCGCGGCCGAGGCCGGCCGCGCCCGGATCACCGCCTCGCTCGACCGGGGCGTGCGGCGCGGAAAGCTGAGCGGCGCGGAACGTGACGCCGCCCTTGACCTGGTCCGGGTCACCACGCACCTCACGGAGCTGGCCGACCGGGACCTGGTCGTGGAGGCGGCCACGGAGGACGAAAAGGTCAAGGTCGAACTGTTCGCCGAACTCGACCGGATCGTCACCCGGGAAGACGCCCTCCTGGCCACGAACACCTCTTCCCTGCCCATCATGAAACTGGGCACCGCCACCACCCGCCCGCAGCAGGTGATCGGGGTGCACTTCTTCAACCCCGTGCCGGTGTTGGAGCTGGTCGAGATCGTGCCCTCACTGCTGATGGCACCTCGGACACAGTCGCGTGCAGAGGGCTTCATCACGGGCATCCTGGGCAAGAAGGTGATCCGCGCCCAGGACCGGGCCGGGTTCGTGGTGAACGCCCTGCTCGTCCCCTATCTCCTCTCGGCGATCCGCATGCTGGAGTCGGGGCACGCCTCCGCCGGCGACATCGACACCGGCATGGTCCTCGGCTGCGCCCACCCCATGGGCCCGCTGAGCCTGGCCGACCTGATCGGCCTGGACACCTTCACGGCCATCGCCGAGGCGATGTACGCCGACTTCAAGGACCCACAGCACGCCCCGCCACCCCTGCTGCTGCGCATGGTGGAGGCCGGCCTGCTCGGCCGGAAGTCCGGCCGCGGTTTCCACGACTACTCCGAGAAGGGCGACTGACCTCATGGCGCAGGAAGTACAGGGCGTGATCGCTCCGGGCAAGGGCGATCCGGTGCGGGTGGAGACGATCGTCGTCCCCGACCCGGGCCCCGGAGAGGCTGTGGTCCGCGTGCAGGCATGCGGGGTGTGCCACACCGACCTGCACTACAAGCAAGGCGGCATCAGCGACGACTTCCCGTTCCTGCTGGGCCACGAGGCCGCGGGCGTGGTGGAGTCGGTCGGCGCGGACGTCACCGATGTGGTGCCCGGGGACTTCGTCATCCTCAACTGGCGGGCAGTGTGCGGACATTGCCGATCCTGTCTGCGCGGGCGGCCCTGGTACTGCTTCAACACCCACAACGCACGGCAGAAGATTCCGTCGCCTCGACCGGCCAGGAGTCGCCGGCGCTGGGCATCGGCTCCTTCGCGGAGAAGACCCTGGTGGCGGCCGGGCAGTGCACCAAGGTCGACCCGTCGGTGGCGCCGCAAGTGGCCGGGCTGCTCGGCTGCGGGGTGATGGCCGGCATCGGCGCGGCGATCAACACCGGCACGGTGGGCCGGGGCGACACGGTCGCCGTCATCGGCTGCGGCGGGGTGGGCGATGCGGCCGTGGCGGGCTCCCGGCTGGCCGGCGCTGCGAAGATCATCGCGGTGGACATCGACGACAACAAGCTGGCCAAGGCCCGTGAGATGGGCGCCACCCACACAGTCAACTCCCGCCGCTTGGAGGCGGTCGAGGCGATCCGCGAGCTGACCGGTGGCTTCGGCGCGGACGTGGTCATCGAGGCCGTGGGCCGTCCGGAGACATACCGGCAGGCGTTCTACGCCCGCGACCTCAACGGCACGGTCGTCCTGGTCGGGGTTCCGACCCCGGAGATGAAGCTGGAACTGCCCCTGCCGGACGTTTTCGGCCGGGGCGGGTCGCTGAAGTCGTCCTGGTACGGCGACTGCCCGCCCTCACGTGACTTCCCCATGCTGATCGACCTGCACCTGCAAGGCCGCTTGGACCTGGGGGCATTCGTGACCGAGACGATCGAACTCGATGAGGTGGAGAAGGCGTTCGAGCGCATGCAGCACGGCGATGTCCTGCGCTCGGTGGTGCTGCTCTGAGGGTCGCCACATCGAGTGCCTCGTCACCTCCGGGCGGTTCGGTTTTCGAGACCTCGTCAGCTCGGCGCGTGCCCGCTGTGGGATGTGTCGGCCGTGCGGTCGCCGACGCGGGGAGAGGGAAGGGGGACCCGCGCCGTCTCGCGTCGCAACGCGTGGGCGATGGCGCGCGCTTCGATGCCCGCCTGACGAAGGACACCCGTGAGGGGATTGGTGTATCCGGCGAAGTAGAGGCGTGCGGCTTCGGGATGGGTCTGTGCCCCTGCGGCGAGGGGTCGCCCAGCCTGGTCGAGGACGCCCAGGGACCCGACCAGGTCATGCAGGCCGGGCCGGTACCCGGTGGCGGCGATGACCGTGTCGGGTCGCAGCCGGGTGCCGTCGTCCAGAATCACGTCGGGGCCGTCGAACGCCTGGACGGCCGCGACTGGTTCGACCCGACCGGACCGGACGGCGTCCACGAAGCCGTGGTCGAGCACCGGGTTGACCCCTTCGCGGGCATTGCGGGTGTACAGGCCGGTGCGGGGCCGGGGCAGTCCCCGGGAGGTCAGGTCGGGCACCGCCAGACGTTGGGTGAGCAGGGAGGTGCGGTCGCGCCATGCGAGGGGGAGGGCCTCCGTCAGCCGGCCGACCGCATGCCATCGGGCGCTGGAGCGGGGCAGGATGTTGGGCGGGGTGCGCACGGCGATCCGTACCCGCTCGGCTCCGGCCCCGGCCAGGGCACCGGCGATCTCGGTACCGCTGTTACCGGCGCCGGCCACCAGGACGTCCCGCCCGCGGTAGGGGGCCGGAGAACGGTAGTGGGCCGAGTGCAGCAGAGTGCCGGTGAAGGTCGAACGCCCGGGCCAGTGGGGAACGTTCGGGGTGTGGCAGCGGCCGGTGGCCACCACGACCGCACCAGTGCGCACCAGGCCCTCCGGGGTGTGGACCAGCCACTGAGCTCCCGAACCGGGCTCGGCCCGTACGATGCGCCGCACCGGGGTGCTCACCCGGACGTCGAGTCGGTGATGGGTGACGTAGCGCTCCAGGTAGCGCACGTAGTCGTCCCGGCTCACCCACGGGCCTGCCTTCCGCGGCACCGGCAGGCCGGGGAGTTTCGAGGTGCCGGGTGTGGTGTGCAGGCGCAGATGGTCATAGCGCTGCGCCCAGCTCGCTCCGATTCGGTCCGACCGTTCCAGGATCACGGCCGGTACTCCGGAGCGGCGCAGTAGCGCGGCGACCGCCAGGCCGTGGGGACCGGCTCCGATCACGATCGTGGGAGCGCTGAGGTCTGGCTGTGGTGTCGGGGGCATCGGCTTCTACAACGGCGGACGGCGGCTCACGTCACGCTCGACGGGAAGGCACGGCCTCCGGAGCGGCGATGCCGACCGTTCGCCGGAACCGCGGGTGGCTGCCGTTACACCGGCGGTACGGAATCGTTGAACACCGGGCAGCAGCGCGCCGCCTCGCACAGGGGGCGGCCGCCCCGGGCCCGGGTCGTCCGGCCCATGAGCGGCCATGAGCCGGACAGGTCAGGGGACATGAGCCTGCGCGGCTCCGGCCTCTGCGGCGGGCTCCGGGCCGGCCCGCTACACCTGTCCGATCTTCTTGAGGGGCTCATGTGCAGGCAGCAACGGCGTGCCACCGGCCAAGGCTGCGGATCAGCGGAGTCCGCAAGGCGTACGGCGGCAGGCAGGTACTGCAGGACGTCGATCTTGACGTACCGGCCGGGACGCTGGTGGGAGTCGTCGGCGAGAACGGGGCGGGCAAGAGCACTCTGCTGCAGATCGCCGTGGGACACCTGGCGCCCGACCGCGGAACGGTGACACGTACCGGGGCGGTGGGGTACTGCCCACAACAGGCCGTACTGAACGACGCGTTCACCGTCGGACAGCACCTGCGGTTGTTCCAGATGGCCTACCGGCTGCCGACGCTGGAGCGCGCCGACGAGCTGATGGAGGTGCTGGCACTGACCGGTTGCCGGCGACAGCAGGTCGGCGAGCTCAGTGGCGGAACGCGACAGAAGCTGAACCTGCTGGTCGCTCTCATGCACGATCCGCAGTTGCTGGTCCTGGACGAGCCCTACCAGGGCTTCGACTGGGACACCCATCAACGGTTCTGGACCCTGGCCGCCGACCTGCGTGATCAGGGCCGGTCGATCATCGTGGTCTCGCACCTGCTGCACGAACTGAACCACTTCGACGCGATCGCTCACCTGCGCCAGGGCCGTCTGCACTTCGAGGAGACCAACCGTTGAGGCTCTCCTGGACGGCATTCACCGAGCTGCTGCGCTGCACTCTGCTGGGCCACCTGCGTCACCGGCTGGCCTTGGTTCTGGCGGTCGCGTTCATCCCCATCTGGATCGCCGTGGCCCGCCTGTGCACCTCCGACGAAATGATCCGCATCCGGCTGGATGCCATCAGCGCCTCCGTCTCCGCCCCGGCCGGCCAGGTGGGCCAGGTGGCCAGCGCTCTGGGCGCCATCACCATGGTCGCCGGCTTCATCACCTTCACGGAGACCTTCCAGTCGCGGCAGATGGACCGCCGTCTGCTGCTGGCCGGCTACCCCAGACTGCCGATGCTGCTGGCGAAGCTCGCCGCCGTCGCCCTCACCGCCGCCCTGCTGGCCCTCTACACCACGAGCCTGCTGTGGATCTCCCTGCCCGTGCGCCACACGGTCCCCCTGGCGCTGGCCCTTGCGGGCGCGGGCCTCGCCTACGGCGGCATCGGCCTTCTGCTCGGCTCTCTGGTCCGCGGCGAGCTGGAGGGCTTCTTCCTCATCATCATGCTCAGCCTGGTCGACACCGGACTGCAGAACCCCGTCTTCAACACACTCATGGATGTGGCAGGCGTGTCCGCCCTTCCTCTGTACGGCGTGACCCAGCTGGCGCTGAGCTCAGCCCTCACCGCGCACATTCCCTGGCCCCACGGCGTGCTCTCCCTCACCTGGTCCGCGGCGACCGGCGCCCTGGCCCTGCTCGTTCTGCATACCCACCGCCCTTCCCGCTCCCCGTTGTCCCGCAGGGCGGGGGTCCGGGCAGGGTGATCGCCGTCGTGCTGCGATGACCGCACGTCGGCGCGGCCTGCTCGTCGGGGGAAGCGACTGCGGACCTCGAAGCACCGGTGCAGCGGTGGTTCCCCGGTAACCCCTGCCGCTCAGCGGTGGGAGAGGTGGGTGACCAGACGGCTGCGAGCGGCGACCGCGCCGGTGAACTCGGCACCGTGCTCGCGCGCGCTCAGGAGCATGACTGAGCTGCCCCGTCATGAGCGCGTTGCCCCGACTTCAGCCGTTGCGCGGGGTGACCAGACCGGACTCATAGGCCAGGACCACGAGTTGGGCCCGGTCGCGGGCATGGAGTTTGGTCATGGCCCGGTTGATGTGGGTCTTCGCGGTCATCGGGCTGATCACCATGCGGTCGGCGATCTGGTCGTTCGACAGGCCCTGAGCGGCCAGGGCGACCGCTTCGCGCTCGCGGCCGGTCAACTCCGCGAGCGCGGCGCCGGCGGCGGGGAGGGGCTGGGCGACGTACCGGTGGATCAGCTTGCGGGTGATGGACGGGGCGAGCAGGGCGTCGCCGCGGGCGGCGACCCGTACGGCGTGCAGGAGGTCCTCGGGCACGATGTCCTTGACGAGGAACCCGGCGGCGCCGGCGCGCAACGCCTCGAAGACGTACTCGTCCATGCCGTAATTGGTCAGCATGACGACGTGCACGCCGGTCAGCGCCGGGTCGGAGGCGATGCGCCGGGTCGCCTCGATGCCGTCCATGACCGGCATCTGGATGTCGATGAGCGCGACATCGGGCAAACGCTCCTCGGCGAGAGCCACGGCCTGCCTGCCGTCGGCGGCTTCGGCCACCACCTCGATGTCGTCCTCGAGATCGAGCAGCGCCCGGAAGCCGCTGCGGATGAGCGGCTGGTCGTCTGCCAGCAGGACACGGATCATGACGCTCGTCCCACGGGGAGCTCCGCCTGGACGGTGAAGCCGTGCCCGGTTCGCGGCTCGGCGCGCAGCCGGCCGCCGAGGACGGTGACGCGTTCGCGCATGCCGAGCAGCCCGAGGCCGGGGGCAGGGGCGTCGTCGGGGGCGGCCTTGCCGTCGTCGTCGACCCGGACGGACAGCGTCTCGGGCCCGTACTCGATCCGGACTGCCGCGGTGGTGGCACAGGCGTGCCGGGCGGTGTTGGTCAGTGCCTCCTGAACGATGCGGTAGGCGGTCCGGCCCACCGCGGCCGGCACGTCGTGCCGCTGCCCTACGACCGTCAGCGTCGCGTCCAGGCCCATCGAACGGGCGCGCTCCACCAGTTGGGGTAGGTGTTCGAGTCCCTGTGGTGGGGTCGTGTCGTCGTCACGCAGCGCCTCCAGGGTCGCGCGCAGCTCCCGGGTCGCCTCACGCCCGGCCGTCCGGATCGCCAGCAGCGTCCCGGGCACCTCCTCGCCTCGCCTGCGGGCCACGTGGACGGCGACCTCGGCCTGCACCTTGATGATCGAGATCTGGTGGGTGAGCGAATCGTGCAGCTCCCTCGCGATGTGCAGCCGCTCCCCGTCGGCACGGCGCCGCGCGGTCTCCTCCCGGGTCCGCTCGGCCTCGTCCGCCCGCCGCTCGGCCTGCCGCAGGGCCTCCCCGGCTGCGAACGCGGCGATCAACCAGGCGATTTCGAGTACGTTCCGGGCCTGCGCGAACGCATCGCGTGCCGACCCTTCGCCGAAGACCAGAGCCGAGAGGGGGAGGACGAGGAGCAGGGACACCGACGCCACCACCGTCAGGGTCCGGTGCCCGGCCCGCACGGCCCCGTACACCGCGACCAGGTACGGCACGGCGAGCACCTCGAACCCGGCTGCCTCGTAGCCCACCGCGCACAGGCCGGTGACGGCCAGCACGGCGATCGGAGCCCTGCGGCGCGCGATCAGCGTCAGGCCGCCGGCCGCCAGCAGCACGGAGCCCAGCAGCGCGCGCTCTCCGGCCGGGTGCGACCCGGACAACCCGGTGCCCAGCAGCAGTGCCGCCACACTGACGGCGATCGCCCAGTCCATGGCACCGGCCGGGACACGAAAACGCCCTGTGTCCATGCGCGCACCCTAGCCGGGACGTCGACGCGGGCGCGTCCCACCAGCGAACGAGCGGGCTGCTACCGCACCCGCGGTAGCAGCCCGCCGACTGCCGCCTTCGCGGCAGTCGCCTGCCGCGGAGGCGGCAGGCCGAAGAGACCGCACCTGCCGGACGACCGGCAGTGCGGTCGGCAGGCACGCTCCAAGTACAGCGCATCCCGGGCGTTCCCACGCACGAAGGATGCGCCGAGCACGGCCGACCGCGGCCGTCCACGGAGTGAGGAGAGCGGCATGAGTGCAGCAGACGTTCTGACGGTGGCAGCCGAGGGCGGCGTCATCGGCGACGGGCGTACGGGGGCCAACCTGGCCCTCGGGATGGGGCTGATCGGCGTGATCATCGGCTGGCCGGCCCTCGGCCGTGCAACCGGCCGTACCGGTACCGGCAACGCACGCACCGGGGCCAGGTCGGCCATGGCGGCGGGCCTGGTCGGCACGGCCCTCGCGGTGCTGCATCTGGCCACTTCCAGTGGCGGTCCCGGCACCGGCAACGGGAGGGTGGGAGCCGTTGTGGCCGTCCCCTTGGGGCTGATCGCCATGGCAATGGGGCGGCGGGCACTCACCCGCTCACGTGCGGCGGAAGGGAACTCCGAACCCGTTGCCGGCTCAAGGAGGTGACCGGTTCCCCAGCCGCCTACCGGTGGGCCGGCCCCCAGCGTGGTGCGTGCCCGCCAGGCGATCGCGCCCTCCTCGCCGCCCCCGGGAGGGCTGGACCGGGCCGGGCGCCCTTACCGAAGCCTCGCCGGTCAGCGGGAGTTGGGGTGGGGCGCAGGTTGCTCCCCCGAGCCCCGGACGATCAGTTGGGTGGGAACGGTGATGGTGCGGGCACGGGAGCGGTCGCCGTCGAGGCGGGCGAGGGCGGTGGCCGCTGCGGTGCGACCGATTCCTTCGGGATCCTGGGCGACGACGGTCAGGGCAGGCTCCAGCGCTTCGGCGAGGGCAACGTCGTCGAAGGCCACGAGGGCCACGTCCTTGCGTTTGCTGCGGGCGAGTTCGGCGACGATGCCCAGCGCCATGATGTTGTTCCCGGCGAACAGGGCCGTGGGGGGATCGGCCAGTGCGAGGAGTTGGGAGGTCGCGGCCTCGGCGCCCGACTGGTCGTGGGCGTTGGCGACCAGCGAGCGGTCGTAGGGGACGTCCGCTTCTTGCAGGGCCGACCGGTATCCGGCGAGGCGTTCGCGGCGGGTGTAGAGCTTGGTGGGGAGGTCGCCGACGAAGCCGATGCGGCGGTGGCCGTGGGCGATCAGGTGGGCGACGCCCCCCTGGGCGCCCGCGCGGTTGGAGCTGACGATGCTGTCCGTGGACAGGCCGACCCCTGGCCGGTCGAGGAAGACGATGGGCAGCCCCGCCGTACGGTGCGACTTGAGGTCGCAGTGGTCGGCGCCGACGGACGGCACGACGATCAGGATGCTGACGCGCCGGGCGAGGAACTGGGCCGTCAGGGCGCGTTCGCGCTCCGGATCGTCCGCGGACGAGCCCATGAGCAGCGTCAGCCCACGGTCCCGGACGGTCTCCTCGATACCGCGGGCCACGGCTCCGAAGAAGGGGTTTGCCAGATCCGGGACGACCAGTCCTATGGTCGTGTCCGGACCGCCGACGCGGATGTTGCGGGCCATGAGGTTCGGCTGGAAGCCCAACTCGGCCACCGCGGCGAGTACCTGTTCCCGCGTCCGCGCCGAGACGGGCCCGTCCCCGTTGAGGACTCGGGAGACCGTCTTGGCGCTGACACCTACTTCTCGGGCGACGTCGGCCAAGGTGGGGCGGCGGCTCGCTGCCATGGAGGAAACCGTCTCCTGGATGCTCCCGGGTTCCGGGCCGCGGCCTCGGCCGGAACATGCGAGAGCGGGTTGCGCTGTCAGGTGGCCTGTACTCCGGCGGCCTTGGCGGCCTCGGAATCCGCTACGACAGTATCTCCAGACTCGTCGACGCTGAGCGCGCCGGTCATGATGGCGACGACCTCGGCCATGGAGTAGTCGGAGGGCTTGATCACGGCGGCGCGTCGGCCCAGCCGGTGGACGTGGATGCGGTCGGCGATCTCGAAGACGTGGGGCATGTTGTGGCTGATCAGGACGACCGGCATGCCCTTGTCGCGGACGCGGCGGATGAGGTCGAGGACCTGGCCGGACTCCTTGACGCCGAGGGCGGCGGTGGGTTCGTCCATGACGACGACGCTGCGGGCCCAGGCGACGGCACGGGCGACCGCGACGGCTTGGCGCTGTCCGCCGGAGAGCGTCTCGACCGACTGGGTCAGCGAGCGCAGGCCGATCTTCAGGTCGGCCATGTGCTCGGCGGCCTCCTGGCGCATGCGCTTCTTGTCGAGCATGCGGAAGGCGCTGCCGAGGATGCCCGGGCGGCGCAGCTCGCGGCCGAGGAACATGTTCGAGGCGATGTCCATGGAGGCTGCCACGGCGAGGTCCTGGTAGACCGTCTCGATGCCGTGGGCGCGTGCGCTCTGCGGGCCGGAGAACTGGATCGGCTCACCGCCCAGGCGTATCTCGCCCTCGTCCGGCACCAGCGCGCCGGTGAGGGCCTTGATGAGGCTGGTCTTGCCGGCGCCGTTGTCGCCGATCACGGCGAGGACCTCGCCGGGCAGCAGGTCGAAGTCGGCGCCGTCGATGGCGGTGACCTGGCCGTAGCGCTTGACCAGACCGCGCGCCTGCAGAACGGGGGTCTCGGTGGTGGTCGTCATCGGGCCTTCCTCCGGGAGATCTGGTCGACGGTCACCGCGAGGATCACCAGGACACCGGTGATCAGGGTCTGGTAGATCGAGGCGACACCCATCAGCTGAAGTCCGTTGCGGAACACGCCGACGATGAGGACGCCGATGAACGTGCCCAGGACCGACCCGCGTCCGCCGAAGAGGCTGGTGCCGCCGAGGACCACGGCGGTGATGCTGTCGAGGTTGTCGGTCTGCCCGGCCTGCGGGTCGCCGACCCCGGTGCGGGAGATGAGCAGCAGGGCGGCGATGCCGTAGAGGACACCGGCCGTGGTGTAGACGCCGATGGTCAGCCGGGAGGTGCGGATGCCGTTCAGCCGCGCCGCTTCGGGGCTGTTGCCCAGGGCGTAGACGTGCCGGCCCCAGCTGGTGCTGCTCAGCGCGTAGGCGAGGAGGAGGAACAGGGCGATGGTGACCAGCGAGCCGTAGGTGATGTCGGTCTTGCCGAGCGGGAAGGTCTGCCCCAGTGCCGTCAGCGGGCCGGGCAGGCTGGTGACCGTCTGCTCCTCGGAGTAGATGTGGGTCAGCGCGAACGCCACGTTGAGCATGCCGAGCGTGACGATGAACGGCGGCAGCGGGATCTTCTGCACCAGTGCCCCGTTGAGCAGGCCGAAGCCGCCGCAGACGGCCAGCCCCAGCGCGATGGCGGCGAGCGGTGGCAGAGAGCCCTCGGCGGCCATCTTGGCGATCACGATGCTGCCGAAGGCCATCACCGCGCCGCAGGACAGGTCGATGCCGGCGGTGAGGATGATCAGGGTCTGGCCGATGGCCAGCGTGCCGACGACCATGACCTGCTGCACGATCAGCGAGAAGTTCCCGCCGGTGAGGAACTGGTCGGTCGAGACGGAGAAGAAGACACAGGCCAGAAGGAGGGCGACCAGCGGGCCCGTGGTCGGTTGCGTGAGCAGTCTGCGGGCCGCGGTCGGCGCTTTGAGCTCCGCGTACGGCGTGGACGTGGAGGGCGGCGTGGACGTGGCAGTCATGCGAGGTCCTTGTCGGAAGACAGAAGTCCTTGTCCGTCCTTGTCGGGCGGCAGGAGGACGAGGGGGCGGCCGTCCCCGGTCGGGGAGGTGGGTCCGGCCGCCTCGCTGAGGGGTGTCGAACGGTGGCGGCCACAGGGGCAGCCGGGGGCGGTGGCTCAGCCCCAGCAGTTCTCCAGGCCGTAGGCGGTGTCCTTGGAAGCGACCCCGTCCTGCGCCTTGTCGGTGACGAGAGTGACGCCGGTGTCGGTGTAACCCGACGCCTTCTTACCGTCCTTGGCGTACGTCACGACGGCCTTGACGCCCTCGGCGGCCATCTTCAGCGGGTACTGCTGCGACGTCGCGGCGATCTTGCCGTCCTTCACCGCCTGGGTGCCGGTGCAGCCGCCGTCGACGGAGACGATCAGGACGTCCTTCTCCCGGCCCTTGGCCTTGAGGGCGGTGTACGCGCCCAGCGCGGCGGGCTCGTTGATGGTGTAGACGACGTTGATGCCGGGTTCCTTCTGAAGGCAGTTCTCCATCGCCGTCTGGCCCTTGGACTGGTCGCCGCCCGTGTCCTGAGCGCAGGCGACGTCCTTGTCGGTGGCGCCGAAGCCCTTGAGGAATCCGTCGTGGCGCTGAATGCCGACGGAGACGCCCGGCGCGAGGTCGAGGGCGGCTATCTTCGCCGTCTTGCCCTTCATCGCGGCCTTGGCGTACTCGCCGATCAGCTCGCCGGCCTTGAGGTTGTCAGTGGCGAAGAGGGCGTCGACCGCGCTCTGCGGCTCGGTGGGGGTGTCCAGGGCGATGACCAGAACGCCCTTGGCCTTGGCCTTCTCGATCGCGGGCACGATCGCCTTGGAGTCGCTGGGGGTGATCAGGATGCCCTTCACGCCCGAGGCGACCATGTTCTCCATGGCGGTCACCTGCCCTGCGTTGTCTCCGTCGAACTTGCCGGCCGCCGTCATGAGCTTGACGCCCTCGGCCTTCGCGGTCTTCTCAGCGCCCTCCTTCATCTTGACGAAGAACGGGTTGGTGTCGGTCTTGGTGATGAGGCCGACCTTGACCTCGCCCGAGCCGGTGCTCGTGCTGCCCGATCCCGATCCGGATCCACAGGCGGTCAGGGCGAGCGCTGCGACACCCGTGCACGCAGCGGCTCTGAGCAAGGAGGAGGGCAGACGAGAGGTGCGTGACATGAACGACTCCTGCGGATGTCGGGCGGGTGGTCGGCAGTGGGGCCTGCCGTCCCGCGATGTCAACGTTGACTGATGTCATCGTTGACACTGCTTGGCGAGGATGATGGACTCCGTTCCCCGGCAACGTCAATGCCTTGCACTCGTCACAAATCGGCAACGCCTCTCGGCGGCCGCCCGCCCGAAGTCGTTCGTCGGCATGCCCGGGTCGTGCCCGATTGCGCTCCGCTTTCCGCTCCGCGCGTTCCCAGAGAAGAGCAGCCCATGAGCCCGCGCCAGATCACCGTCCTGGGCGAATGCGTCGCCGACGCGTTCACCGAACCCGCGCCCGCCCGGAACGAACTCGCCCTCCGCGTGCTGCCGGGTGGCGGACCCGCCAACACGGCGGTGGCCCTGGCCAGGCTCGGCACTCCGGCCCGCTTCCTCGCGCGGCTGTCCGGCGATGTGTTCGGCCGCCTCTTCCGGGCCCACCTCGCGGCATCCGGCGTGGACCTCTCGCACGCCGTGGAGGCCGCAGAGCCCAGCACGCTCGCAGTCGCCGAACTGGACGACCGGGGCCAGGCCGCGTTCTCCTTCCACGCCCAGGCCACCGCCGACTGGCAGTGGACCGGCGCGGAGCTGGCCGGGGTGGACCTGGCCCACACCGCCTGTGTGCACACCGGGTCGCTGGCCCTGGTCAGGGAACCCGGAGCGGCGGTGGTGGAGGACTTCCTGGCGGCGGCCGCCCCCCGGGCCACCATCAGCATCGACCCCAACGTCCGTCCGCTCCTGGTGCATCCCGAGGTCTACCGCGCCCGGCTGGCGCACTGGTGCGGCCTCGCGGACGTGCTGCGGCTGAGCGAGGACGACCTGGATCTCCTCCTGCCCGGAACACCGCCCGAGGAGGCGTGCGACACCTGGCACGCGGCGGGGGCGCGGCTCGTCGTGATCACCCGCGGTGCCGACGGCGCCCTGGCCTCACTGGACGGGGAGCGGGTCCAGGTGCCGGCGGTGGCGACGCCGGTCGTCGACACGGTCGGCGCGGGGGACTCCTTCACCGCCGGTCTGCTGCACCACCTCGGCGCCCACGGACTTCTCGGCGGCAGGCTGACGGACCTGAGTCTCGGCGACGTCGAGGCGGCCTGCCTGTTCGCCGTGCAGGTCGCCGCCCTGACCTGCTCGGTGGCCGGACCCAACCCGCCCTGGCAGGACCGGTTGGCGCCGCTCACGACGGACGCCTCCGCCGTGCGGCACCTGGACGCCACCCCCTGAATCCCCCGGACGCGAACAGACAAGGACAAGGACGGAAAAACATGACGAAAACCCTGCTCGCCGAATTCACCGCCCGAGAGGGAGCGGAGGACGAGGTCACCCGCCTGATCCGGGAGTACGCCCTGAAGGTGCGCGAGGAGGAAGGCAACCTGGC
Source organism: Streptomyces qaidamensis (assembly GCF_001611795.1). Classification (NCBI taxonomy): domain Bacteria; kingdom Bacillati; phylum Actinomycetota; class Actinomycetes; order Kitasatosporales; family Streptomycetaceae; genus Streptomyces; species Streptomyces qaidamensis. The sequence goes on from NZ_CP015098.1 coordinate 6,796,359, forward strand.
GTTCGACGTGTACACCAAGGCGGCCATCCCCCGCGCCTACTGGATCTTCGAGGTCTACCGGGACGAGGACGCCTTCCAGGCACACCTGAACGCCCCGTATGGCGCCCCGTTCAACGCCGCCCTCATGCCGCTGATCGAGGAGGACGCCTCCGTGCTCACGTTCCTCGATGAGATCGACCGCGCATGAATCCACTCGCCCGTCCACGTGATCACCGCTGACGCCACGACAGGGCCCGGCTCCGGCAGGCGTTCGGGATCACCACCCACTTCCGACCGGGCCCCCTGCTTCGCGTCGCTTCCCTGAACGCCTGCCTCGTCGGAGGCCGTGCGCCACAAGCCGCTCCCGGCCGACCGGCGCACGGCCTCCGCCGCGTCACCGCCAGACGGACCCCAGCTGCCACGCGCGCAGGGCGTCGAGGGTGGCGGTGCCGCCTTCGGCGAACACCTCGACGCCGGTGCTGGAGGGGTCGGGGAAGATCTGGTCGGTGATCACGGCCTCGCCGTCGCCGCCGAAGACCTCGACGGACGACCAGTCGACGAGGACACGCAGCTTGACCTTGCCGTTCTCGGCCTTCAGGGGCGCGGTCTGCACGCCGGGGAAGGTGCTGTGGAAGTCCCCGGTGCCGGAGCGGGTGCGGTCGACGTACAGCTCCTGGGTGGTGGTGTCGTAGCCGATGACGGTCTCCTCGCCGCCCGCTCCGGTACGCACCTTCAGGCCGAAGCGGTCGGCGTCCTTGAGGGAGAAGGTGGCCTCGATGTCCAGCGCCTTGCCCTTGGCCCCGGGGCCGGTCAGGGGCTTCGATGTGCTCTTGAGGGTGACGCCGGACGCTGTTGCCGGGCGCTTTTGGCGGAGGGACTCCAGGCTGCCCACCGGCTTGCTGGTCAGCCGCGTTCGGCCGTCGACGGTGCGCAGGGCCATCTCCCTCGGAATGCTCTGTGCGCCGCGCCAGGGGGAGGTGGGGACGGACTGGCCGTAGTCCCAGTTGTTCATCCAGCCGATCATGTAGCGCTTGCCGCCCGGTGCGTTCTCCCAGGACACCGCCGCGTAGTAGTCCTTGCCGTAGTCGGCCCAGTCGGCGCGCTGCACGACGGACTTGGCGGGCTTCCCGGCGGCGGTGAACTGGTCGGCCATGACGTGGCCCCAGCCGGCCGTGTTCATGTCCACGACCTGGATCTGCGCCTTCTTGCCGACGTAGGGGCGCAGGTCGAAGGACGCCCAGTCCAGGGTCTCGCTGTCGGCGCCGGTGGCGCTGCGGACGACCTTGCCGTCGACGATCAGGTTGACGGAGGTTTCCTGGGAGACGCGCTGTGCCTGGCTGTCGGACAGCATGATGTGGTCGACGTTGACGTGGCCCCAGCCGCCGGTGTTGTCGTCGACGATCCTGATCCGCGCCTGCTTGCCGGCGAGGTCGCTGACGTCCCACGAAGCCCAGTTGAGTGCCTCGGCGTCCTTTCCGGTGGCGCTGCGGACGACCCGGCCGTCCACGAGGAGCTCGACGGCGGTGGGGTCGGCGGAGCCGGCGGGGTGATTGCCGCCGCCGATGAGGAAGTTGATGTGCTTCTTGTCGACGGTGAACTCGGGCGAGGTGAGGGTGCCGGTGGTGGAGTCGCCGTTCAGGAAGGTGTTGGCCAGCCCGTCTCCGAGGAAGCCGGAGACCTGTTGCTGGCCGGGGAGCGTACCGGCGGCCGGTGCGGTGCCGAAAGCGTCTCCGGTCTTCGTCCAGTCGCCGTAGGTGCCGCCTTCGAAGTCGGCGAGGACCGTGCCCTCGGGCGGAGTTCTGTCCATGACGGTTCCGGCCTCGTGCGGATGCCGCCCGCCGCCGATCCTGAAGTTCAGGTAGGGGCTGTCCACGGTGAATTCGGGTGAGGTGAGGGTGCCGGTGGCACCGTCACCGCCGTGGAAGCTGTTGGCGAGACCCTTGCCGTCGAAGCCCGAGACGGTCCCCTGACCGTCCACCGCGCCCGCTGCCGGCCCCGGGCCGAACGCGGCCCCGGTCGCCGTCCAGTCACCGAAGCCGGCGCCTTCGAAGTCCTGCACGACCGTGCCCGTGGGCGGGGTGTAGGTGCCCTTGTCGTCGGGGGTGAACTTCTTGCCGTCGAAGTCGCCGACGAAGTACTGGGCGGCCGAACCTCCCGCGATGCCCCCGGGGTTGATGTTGACGACCAGGACCCACTTGATGTTCTTCTTGTCCCCGTCGACGGCGAGGGGGAACAGGTCGGGGCACTCCCACACGCCGCCCGTCGCGCCCTGCGGCCCGAACTCGCTCTGCAACTCCCAGTCCTTGAGGTTCTTGGACGAGTAGAACCGCACTTTGTGCTCAGCGGACAGAGACACCGTCATCAGCCAGCTCTTGGTCGGCTCGTACCACTGGACCTTGGGGTCACGGAAGTTGGTGGAGCCGATGTCGATGACGGGATTGCCCTCGTACTTGGTCCAGGTGCGGCCCCGGTCGGTGCTGTAGGCGAGCGACTGGGCCTGCTTGCCGCCGTTGTTGTAGGCGCTGGTGTAGATCGCCACCATGGGCGGGTTCTTCTTCGTGCCGAACCCGGTGGTGTTGTTCCAGTCGACGACCGCACCACCGGAGAAGACCATCTCCTCGTCGTCGTGCGACAGGGCGAGCGGCAACTCCTCCCAGTGCACGAGGTCCTTGCTCACCGCGTGCCCCCAGGACATGTCGCCCCACGAGTTGCCGTTGGGGTTGTACTGGTAGAAGAGGTGGTACTCGCCCTTGTAGTACACCAGGCCGTTGGGGTCGTTCATCCAGTTCTTCTCCGGAGTGAAGTGGAACTGGGGTCGGTAGGTCTCGGTGTACGGCGGGGTGTCGGCTGCGACGGCATGGGGAGCGAGCGGGGCTGCCGACAGGGCACAGACGGTCGCCACCGCCGCCATCATCCGTGTGCGGGCATGCCGGGATACGCGTGCAGGGCTCATGGTGTCTCCTTGTCCCGCGGCCGCCGGCGCAGTGGTGACTGCGGCTTCTGCGCGACGGACCGAAAAAGGCACCCCGGGCCGGTGCCGGCTGTCCGTGCCGTCGCCCCGGGGTGTCATCGTTGACATGTGTCATCGATGACAGCGAGTGCCCGATTATGAAGCCCCATCCGGCTGCCGCGTCAACGGTCCGGGCGTGATTGCTTGGATATGAAGGGCAGTTCGCCGGGCGTCGCGGTTCGAGGTGGGCGGCGTGGGTGTGCCTCGGCATGCTTCGAAGAGCGGTTCCGGAACCGGTTTCGACAGTGGTTCCGGCAGTAAACTCTCAAGAGGACGATGCAGGCGAGGCGAGCTTCGGCCCGTGGCCATCGTCAAGAAGGTGTCAAGGAGGGGTTCGGCTCCCCGCGACCGCCGTGGCCGGCATCGGTATCGGTCGCCGTCAGCACCGCGACCCAGTCCGGGTGGGATCGCGTACCGCGAAAGTCAGGTCCGCGGCGTCGTGGTGGAACCTGAGCGCGCAGAGACTCTCCCAGGCAGACAGCCGCGCGTACGCATCGTCCTGCTCCTGGCCGTTCACTCCGCCGACGTACGAAGCCGAGGGGGCAGCCGCCACAGGTGACCCGGGGCATGCGCGGCCGGGCCGTTACCGATGCGCGCGACGGATGCGGATGGGGCCCCGGGCTTCGGTCTCCGCGACGGGCCGGCCGGCCTGGGTCACCTCGACCCTGCCGGCCGCCACCAGACGCCAGGCCGCTCGCCGGGCCGGTTCCATCAGAGCCCGCCAGCCGCCGTCGTCGCCCTCGTAGAGCTCGCGCGCGGCGTCGGACGGACAGATCGAAGCAGTGGCTGCACGTCGCTCCAGCAGGTCCATGATGACCTGCTCCAGCCGCTCAGTGAGCTGCCGATCCGTCTCCGCCACGCCATCCAGTGTGGCACCGTTCGCGGGGGTGGACGATCCCACCGAGCAGACCTGGCCCGGCGTTCGGCGAGGGCGGCGGCGAGACGATGGCCCGGTGCACGTCCAGGTCACACGCAGGGCGGTCCACGACCGGCTCACGTCGTCCGCGGGTGGGCCTCCGCCAGGACCTCCGCCTCATGGGTGCGTCGGGTGCCCGCCGTGAACTCGCTCGTGTACGTCTTCTCGTCCAGCGCGGCGCGCAGACGGGCCGCGATGCGCTCCACGTCCCCCCGCTCCGCCTGGGGGTGCGGGGCGCCGGCCCGTTCCCGGGCCGCCGCCGCCGTACCGAGGAGGCGGGTCGCGCGGTGCGGGGCTCCTGCCAGGGAGTAGGCGCCTGCCAGGCCTTCCAGGGCCAGGGCGACCGAGCGGGGGTCCTTGGTCGTGGCGGCGGCTGCGAGGCCGTCCCGATGACAGGCCAGGGCACGGTCGGCGTCGCCGCGCTGCTCGGCGATGAACCCCAACTCGGCCAGGACCAGGGCCAGTCCCGGGCCGTCACCGCGGCGGCGGTTCCAGGCGAGCCAGGGCCGCAGCCACTCCTCGGCGGCGTCGAGGCGGCCCTGGCGGCGGGCGCTCAGGGCGAGGCCCAGCGCGGCGAACTGCTCCGCCGGCTGGTTGCCCTGCCCCTCCGCGATCCGCAGGGCGCGTGTGTGCAGGTCGTCGGCCTCGTCGTAGCGCTGGGTGAGCAGGGCGATCCGGCCGAGACCCGACAGCTTCGTGGACATCTCTGGCCAGGTCTCCAGGGCCTGGGCGATGCGCAGGCTCTCCCGGTGCAGCTGGGCGGCGAGGTCGTAGTCACCGTTGATCTCGGCCAGCCTGCCCAGCACGTCCGTCGTCTTCAGCCGGCCCCACAGGTCGCCCAGTTCAGCGAAGTGGGCGCGGGCTTCCTCGGCGTTGCCGCGCAGCGACTCCAGGTCCCCGCGGGCCAGGGCGAAGCACGCGCGCGTGGTCAGCGCGGCGGCGGTGCCCCACGCGTCCCGCAGGGTGCGGAAGCGCACCAGGACGCGCTCGACCCGCTGCTCGCCCTTGACGAGCGCCCCCACCGTCCACTGCGCGTGCGCCAGGAACCACTGGGCCCTGGTCGACTCCAGGGTGGACTCCGGCGGGTACTCCTCCAGGGCGTCGCACTCCCGGTCGTGCTCGCCGAGCAGCAGCCGGATGCCCGTGTACCAGAACACCGCCTCCACGCGCTCCTCGGGCGCGGCCTCACCCGGCGTGTCCAGGGCCGTCGCCAGCGCCCTGCGGGCCTCGCCCAGCCGGCCGCGGACGTACCAGTACCAGGTCAGAGAGTTGACCAGGCGCAGTGCTTCCTGCGCGGCTCCGGCCCGGTCGGCCTCGGCCAGCGCGCGCTGCACATTGGCCGCCTCCAGGTCCAGGTACTGGAACCAGCGCGACTGCTCCCGCTCGTGCAGATGCGGCCGGGCCCGCTCGGCGAGCCGGACGCAGTGGCGCAGATGCCGGGCGGCGGTCCCGGCGTGCTCACCGGACTCGGCGAGCTTGTCACGCGCGTAGACCGCTACCGACTCCAGCAGTCGGTAGCGCGGGCCCTGCGGTCCCTCGGTGCGGACGGCCAGCGAGCGTTCCACGAGCAGGCTCAGCGCGTCGAGGACGTCGGCGGGGGACACACCGCCGCCGGAGCACACGTCCTCGGCGGCCCGCAGTCCGCACCCCTCGCCGAACACCGACAGCCGGCGCAGCACGGTCCGTTCCCGGTCGTCGAGCAGGCCCCAGCTCCAGTCGAGTGTGGCCTGCAGCGTCCGGTGGCGTGAAGGGGCGTCCCGGTAGCCGCTGTTGAGCACTTTGAAACGGTCGTCGAGCCGGTCGTGCAGTTCCCTGATGCCCAGCGATCTCACGCGCGTGGCGGCCAGTTCCAGGGCGAGCGGGATGCCGTCGAGACGCCGGCACACATCGGCGACCAGCGGGGCGGTGGTGGCGTCGAGCACGAACTCCGGATCCGTCGCCCTGGTCCGGTCGACGAAGAGGCGTACGGCCCCCGCGCTCGTCAGGGCGTCGAGGTCCGGGCCGTCCTCCGGCGGCAGGGACAGGGGCGCCACCGGATACACCGTCTCGTCACGGGTGCGCAGCGGCTCCTGGCTCGTCGCCAGGATGCGCAGCTGCGGGGCCCGGTTCAGCAGCAGACCGGCCAGTTGTGCGACGGCCTCCACGACGTGCTCGCAGTTGTCCAGCACGAGCAGCAGTCTCCTGCCGGCCAGAGCGTTCGCCAGGCGGTCCGTGGGGCCCTTGGCGTCGTCGTCGGAGGTGCTCTCCCGGATCCCCAGCGTCGCCATGACCTGCTCCGCCAGCGCCTCCGCGCCGGCGAACCGCTCCAGGCCTGTGGCGTCCGCGAGTTCCACCAGCCAGGTGCCGTCCCCGAACGCCCCCGCCAGAGACTCCGCCGTGGCCTGGGCGAGGCGGGTCTTGCCGACCCCGCCCGGCCCGGTGAGCGTCACCAGGCGGCGCTGTGAGAGCAGGGTCCGGATCGCCCGCACGTCCTGCTCGCGGCCCACCAGGGGCGAGGCCGACCCGGCCGGCCCCGGCCCCGCCGGCACCCCCACGGCGGGCGGCGCGGGCGGCTCCGGCCGGGCCAGAACCGGATCGTGGCGCAGGATGGCCTGCTGCAGGGCCTCCAGGGACGGCCCGGGAGTCAGCCCCACCTCCTCGTCCAGCCGACGCCGCAGGTCGTTGAAGCAGTCGAGCGCGTCGGAGGAGCGCCCCGCCTGGTACAGCGCCCACATCAGCGCGCCCCGCAGACCCTCGCGCAGCGGATGCTGCGCCACCAGCTCCGTCAGCTCGCCCACCAGCAGACTGTGCTCGCCCAACTCCAGCCGCACGGCGGCGTGTTCCTCCACCGCCGTCAGCCGCTCCTCCTCCAGGCTCGCCGCCGTCGGCAGCACGGACGGCTGGTCCGCGAACTCGGCGAAGGCGGGGCCGCGCCACAGCGCCAGCGCCTCGGTGTAGAGCGCAGCCCGCGTCACCGGGTCCGCACCGGAGCGGGCCCGGGCGACCAGTTCACGGAACCGCCCGGCGTCGAGCGCTCCGGCCGGGACGTCCAGGACGTAACCGGGCGGCCGGTGCGCGATCAGTTCGCGGCCGCCCGTCTCCGCGTCCTCCAACGCGCGCCGTAACTGGGAGACTTTGGCCTGGAGCGACGCCGTCGGCCGGGCCGTGAACGTCGAGCCGCCCCACAGGTCCTCGATGAGCCGTGCCGCCGGGACGACCTGCCCGTGGTGGGCGAGCAGATCGGCGAGGAGCATCCGCACCTTGACTTCGGGTACCCGCACGACACGACCCTCGTCCGTGCGCACCTCCAGCGGCCCCAGCACCCCGAATTCCATGATCTCAGCGTAACCGGCCGACGACGGGCGCGACGTGCGACGAAAAGGGCTCGGCCACCCCTGTGAAGGGCCCCTCCGAAGCGCTTCCGAAGCCGTCCGAAGCGAATCCGAAGGGGCATATGCCAGGGTTCCCCGAGGAATGCGGTTTCGGTGGGGCGCGGAGGGCGGGGGCAGGTGGCCGAGAATGAGCGACTGCGGCTGGCGATCATCATCGGCAGCATCAGGAAGGGCCGGTTCGGGCACGTCGCGGCGGAATGGCTGGCCTCCCGGGCCCGGCTGCGGCCCGACTTCGACGTCGACGTCATAGACCTCGCCACGGCCTGGCTGCCCGACGTGATGTCCGCCGACCCCACGGCGCCCCGCCCCCAGGCCGTCAAGGACCTCGCGCCCTGGCTGGAGGCGGCCGACGCCTTCGTGGTGGTCACCCCCGAGCACAACCAGACGTTCCCGGCGTCCCTGAAGAACGCGATCGACTGGTACGACGAGGAGTGGCACGCCAAGCCCGTCGGATTCCTCTCCTACGGCGGCGCCTCCAGCGGGCTGTGCGCGGTGGCGGCCCTGCGCCAGGTCTTCGGTGAGGTCCACGCCGTCCCGGTGAACGAGACCGTGAGCTTCCACAACTACTGGGAGCGGCTCGGGCCCGACGGCACCCTCGCCGCCTCCGACGACTGGCACGTGTCGGCCCGGCTGATGTTCGACCGCCTCAGCTGGTGGGCCGGTGTACTGCACCGGGCCCGGGCGGAACGCGGCTACCCCGTACCTCAGACGAACAGACAGGAGCGCAACGCGCCATGGACGGCCAGTGGTTCCGACGTTTCGGCGATCCCGAGCCCGACGCTCTCAAACTGATCTGCTTCCCGCACGCCGGGGGCGCGGCCAGCGCGTACCAGCCGCTGTCCCGGCGGCTCCGACCGCACGTCGAGGTACTGGCCGTGCAGTACCCCGGCCGGCAGGACCGCCGGCTGGAGACCCCGGTGACGGACATCGGGGAACTCGCCGCCGTCATCGCCGGGAAGCTGACGGACGGGGAAACGGCAGCGCCCTTCGCGTTCTTCGGTCACAGCATGGGCGCGCTGGTGGCGTACGAGACCGCCCGGCTCCTGGAGGAGCGCGGGGACCGGGCACCCGGGCGGCTCTTCCTGTCGGCCAGGGGAGCGCCCGGGCCGCGGCCCGGTCCGCACGACGTGCTGCCGGACGACGAAGCGATCCTGGCCGCCGTACGCCGGCTCGGCGGGACCGGCGTGGCCCTGTTCGACGACCCCGAGCTGGTGGCAATGGTGCTGCCCGCTCTGCGAGCCGACTACGCGGCACTCGCCGCGTACTCCTGGACACCCCGGGAGCCGCTGCACACGCCGGTCACCGTGCTGTGCGGCGACGCCGACCCGGTCGTCTCCGTCGAGGAGGCGGCCGGCTGGCGTGCGTTCACCCGCGCCGAGAGCGAGGTGCGGGTCTTTCCCGGCGGTCACTTCTATGGGGACCAGCGGCTCGATGACGTGGCCGAGGTGGTACTGCGCGGCGTCCGCTCGGTGAGCGCCGCGCGGGCGGGCAATGGCGCCTGCCATGACCGAACACCGGTGTCCGACGTACGGGGGTAGGCGTGGAGTTCAAGGTTCTCGGGCCGCTGGAGGTGGTGAGCGGCGGGCGGAGTCTGCCGCTGGGCGGCGTCAAGCAGCGGGCGGTGCTCGGGCTGCTGCTCCTCCACGCGAACCAGGTGGTCGCCACCAGTCAGCTCCTCGAGGCCCTGTGGCCCGAGGACGCGCGGCCGGTCACGGCACGCAAGATGGTGCAGAACGCCGTATGGGGTCTGCGCGCCCTGCTGGAGAGCGGCGACGGCGAAGGGCACGAGCCGCCGCAGCTGCTCACCCGGGCGCCGGGCTACATCCTGCGCGTCGATCCCGAGCAGCTGGATGCGACCCGCTTCGAACGCGCCGTCGCCGCGGGCCGGGCGCGCCTGGACGCCCATGAGGCGGCCGAGGCCGCCGAGTTGCTGGGGGAGGCCCTCGGGGAGTGGCGCGGCTCGGCCCTGTCGGACCTGGCCGAACAGGGAGTGGAGTGGGCCGAGCTCACGGCGCTGCGGCAGCTGCGGCTGGACGCCATGGAGGACCGCTTCGAGGCGGAGCTGGCGTGCGGACGGCACCATGCCGTGCTGGGTGAACTCACCTCGCTGGCCGAGGCCGAGCCCCTGCGGGAGCGGCTCTGCGGGCAGCTGATGCTCGCCCTGTACCGCTGCGGTCGGCAGGCGGAGGCCCTGAGCGTGTTCAGCAGGGTGCGACAGGCCCTGGTCGAGGAGTACGGCCTGGAACCGTCCGCCGCCCTGCAGACCCTGCAACACCGCATCCTGCGCCACGACCAGGCGCTGGCCTGCCCCACGGAGGCCCGGGCGGAACCGGGAGCCTCCGAAGCGGGCGCACCGCGGTGGCACGGGGTCGCGGAGGCGGACCCCGTGCGGGCACCGGCCAGGATCACCGCCCACCCGGGGCCCGCCGGGCCGGCCGGGCCGGATGGCACGGCAGCACCGGAACCCTTGCGTGCGCCCGCGCTCGCGGGGGCCGGTGACCGGACGCGCCTGCCGTTGAGCTCCGGTGGCGCGCAGGCCGGTGACCGGCTGCGCATGCCGCTGTCCGCCGGTGGCGCGGAGGGTGCCGACCGGTCGCATGCGGGGGCGTCCTCCGGGAACGCCGAGGGGGGCGGTCGGCTGAGCGGCCGGGCGTCCTTCGGCGCTGCGGACGGAGACGGCCGTCCGGGCGGGGCGTCCTCGTACGGTGTCGCGGCGGGGGGCGGCGGTTCGAGTGGCGCGCCCTCGTACGGACTCGCGGGCGGGGGCGGCCGTTCGGCCGTGGTGTCCTCGTACGGCGTCCCCGAGGGCGGCGACCGGTCGCGCGGGGCAGCGATCGCGGGGGCTTCCTCGGCGTCGATCGCCGGGGCCGCCTCGGGCGTGGGCAACGGGGCCTCGTACGGCGTCGTGGAGAGTCATGAACGGCCGGGCGGGGCAACGGGCTTCGGCGTCGCCGACGGAGGCACCGTCGCCGAGCGGCGGGACGTGTGCGTGCTCGTGGTGTGCACCGAGTCCGCCGGGGACGCGGCGGCCATGGGGAGCGAACAGCTGGACACCTCCCTGCACGACGCGGTCACCGTGCTCACCGAGAGCGTCGAGAGCCGCTCGGGGACGGTCGTCGGCTCCATGGGAGGGCTGTGCGCCGCCCTGTTCGGGCTGCGGTCCGAGCGCCCCGAGGCATCGCTGAACGCGGTGCGCGCGGCCTTCGAGGCCCGTGAACGCCTGGCCACGCGGGCGGGCATGGTGATGCGCGCCGTGGTGATCTCCGGCAAGGCGATCGTGCGGCACGACCCGCACGACCCGACTGCCGCCGTCTCGGTGGTGGGCACCCTGCTCGACAAGGCGCACGGACTGCTCTCCGGCGTTCCGGAGGGCGAGTTGTTCGTGAGCGACGACGTGGCCGGCGACACCGGCGCGTGGGTGGGCTACGACGAGACCGTCCACGCCGCCGACGGCGCCCTCGGCATCCGCAGGGCCCGAACCCTGCGCACGGAGGAACCAGCCGGGCATCGCACCGACCCCGGGCGCCGGCCCGAACTCGCCCTGCTGGAGAACCTGCTGGAGTACTCCCGCCACCACGACGTGCCCTCCATGCTGACGGTGCTCGGCGATCACGGGGTCGGCAAGACCCACCTGCTCGCCCAGTTCGAGCGCCGTGTCGTGGGGGACACCGACGCGGTGCGGGTCCTGCGGCCGCGCCCCCCGCAGGGCGGCCAGGACGCCGTCGCCGTCGCGGCCGCACTGCTGGACGCCTGGGCACCGCCGCACGGAGCGCGGCACGACCCGCCCGAGCAGCGGCTCAGAGCCGTGGTCCGCTCCGCCGTCGACTCCGACGTGGACGCCGCGCGGCTGCTGCGCGTGCTGTGCCCCGCGCCCCCTCCCGGGCTGCCCGGGACCGGGGCCGACCTCCTCGCCGCTTGGGGCGAGGTGATCGAGCACGAGGCACACCACCGCCCCGTGGTCCTGTGCCTGGACGACCTGCACCTCGCCGACGACGTGGTGCTGGACTGGGCGGAGAGCCTGGGCGGCGCCGGCACCGGGGCCCTGCTGGTCGTCGCGTGCGGCCACTCCGACCTGCTGCGCCGCCGGCCCATCTGGGGCAGCGGCTGCGAGCACGCCGGCCGGCTGACCCTGTCGCACCTGCGTGAGCCGGCCGCCGCTCCGCTGCCGCGGCGCACGCTGCCCTTCCCGGACTGCCGCCCGCGCCGGCAGGAGGAGCGGGCGAGGCCGTCCGGCCGGATCCACGCCGGGTTCCGGGGCAAGGGCGCCGAGCCGGTCGAGGCCCGCCCCGGGCGCCGGGCGGTGTGACGACCGGGCCGGTCTGTGGGCGTCTTGGTGTGGTGGGGTGGCCGGTTGGTCGGGCGTCTTGGTGTGTTGGGTGGCGTGACGACACGGTCGGCCGGGGGCGTCTTCGCGTGGTGGGCTGTGGGGTGGCCGGTCGGTCGGGGGCGTCCTGGTGTGTTGGATGGCGTGACGACCGGGCCGGTCTGTGGGCGTCTTGGTCTGGTGGGCTGTGGGGTGGCCGGTCGGTCGGGGTCGCGTCGGGGCGTGGTGGGTCGTGTGACTTCCGGGCCGGTGCCGTTTCGGCCGGGCCGGGTGATGACCGGGGCGAGGAGTCGCGAATGGGTGGCTCGTGGACGGGGCTTGATGTGCTGTCCGCATGGACATCGCAGCCCCACGCACCCCACGCACTCGCCGCCCCGCGCACCCCTCGCCCCGCCCCGGGCACGTATCCGCCCCCGGAGAGATGGACACCCCGCTGGCCGTCTTCGTCGGCACCCAGTTCGCCGCGGCCCTGCACGAAGGGCTGAGCCGGGCCGGCCGCCCCCGGGACGCCCGGCCCGCACGGCCGGACGACTCCCAGCCCCTGGCCCGCCCGCCCGGGCGCACGGCGGCGCCGCAGGACGCCCTGCTCGCCGAGCACGCCGGGGAGATACTCGCCCGCTTCGGCACCGGGCTCCGGGCCGTCCCGGGCGTCACCGCGGCGGAACGGGCCCGGATGACCGCGTGGGCGCGGCGGGTCCTCGGCGTGGCCGGGCCCGCCGGCCCGGTCGGCGGGGGAGTGGCGGCCCCCTGGGCGGCACTGGCGGGGCCCCTGCTGGTCGAATCGGCCGCGGAGGTCCTGCCCGAGGACTCCGCGGACGCCACCCGGGCCCTGGGCGCCCTCGCCCGTGCCATACGCCTCACCGGCACGGGCGGGACGCGCTCAGGCGACCTCGGACTCCCGGACCGGCGGAAGCAGAGACTCCAGTAGCCGGTCCAGGGCGTCGCCCGTCTCCGGGCTGAGACTGAGGGTCACCGTGCGCGGATGCGCGGTGGCCCATCCCGGCCGCCGGTCCGGCAGCCGGGAGTCCGCGCCGACGACGATGAGCAGCGGCAGTCCCGCATGGGTCTGCGTCAGCCGCTCCACCATGTCCAGCAGCGCGTCGTCGGCGTGCTGGAGGTCGTCCCAGATCAGCACCAGCGGCTGCTCGCGCGCCGCCCGCGCCAGGAACGTGCCCCAGGCCCGGAGCAACTCACCGGGCTGCTCGCGCTCGTGCGCCGCCCGTTGCGGTGACAGCAGCCGGGCCAGGGGCGCGTACAGATCCGCTCCGGCCGCCACGCCACCGCCGAAACGGTTCAGCGTGGCCCGCAGCCGCGCCAGGGCGTAGGGCTCCGGGGTGCTGGGGTCGATGCCGCAGTAGGCGGCCAGGATCTCCGCCGGCACCGACAGCGCGGAGGCGGTGTGCGGCGCCGGAACCGTGCCGGCCAGCACCCGTACGGGGCCGCCGTGGCTCTCCTCGACCCGGCGCTGGAACTCCATCAGCAGGCGCGTCCTGGCCCGGCCGGACCCTTCGATGAGGGTGATCAGATGTGCCGTCGAGCGCTGCCGGGAGCGCAGCAGGGTGTGCTGCATCAGCTCCAGCTCGCCGACGTGGGCACCGCCGCCGGGCGGCGCCCACGCCAGGTCCGTGACGTCGTCGTGCAGGGCGTGCAGTTCCCACGGGGCGAGGGCCGACGCGCAGGCCCGCCGGAACGTCGCCGCCCGCTCGACCTGCCGGTGGGTCTCCTCGCAGACGTGGATCTCCCCGGCCTGTACGTGCGCCAGCATCGTCCGGCAGGTGTCGACGAGCCTCCCGCCGCTCCACAGCGGCGGCGGGTCGTCCGACGGCGTCCGGGGCAGCAGTGCCTCCCCGGACGCCACGGCCGCGTGGACGGTGAGGCCGCGCACGGCGGCCTGCGGCGGTGCGAGCGTGCCGGTCGGGACGCTGAGGCTGTCGCGGACGGCGGCCGCGGTACGGACCGCGCGCTCGGCGCTGTCGGCCGGGTCGGTCCCCTCGGCGAAGACGGAGAGCACCGTCGAGCCGAGTACGGCCGTGACCCGGCCGCCGTGGAGTTCGGTCTTCTCCCGGGCGATCTGGGTCAGCGCGTCGACCACCCGGTCCCGGTCCTCGGCCAGCACCCGGCCCAGGTCCGCGCCGAGCCCGAAGCGGAACATGACCACGCTGGCGGTACGGGATTCCCGGCTTCCGGGGGAGGAGACCTTGGCGGCGGGGACAGCAGGGGCGCTGGGGACGGCCGGCCCGCCGCGCGCGGGCGGATCGGAGCATGCGGCCCGCATCGCGCGTGCGGCCGGTGCCGCCGGTGCCGCCGGTGCCGCCGGTGCGGCCGGTGCGGCCGGTGCGGTGAGTGCACCCGGCTCCGAGCGTGCACCCGGCTCCGCGCGTGCACTTGGCTCTGTGGGTGCGCCCGGATCCCTGGGTGCACCCGGAATCGTGGGTGCACCCGGAATCGTGGGTGCGCCCGGATCCGTGGGTGCGCCTGGATCCGTGGGTGCGCCTGGATCCGTGGGTGTGGCCGGATCCCTGGGTGCGGTCGGATCTGTGGGTGTGGCCGGTTCTGTCAGGGCGGCCGGTGTGACGGGAGTCCTTGGTTCCGTGGGTGTGGGCGCTGTGGCGGGGGCGCCAGGTTCGCTGGGTGCGGTCGGTGCGGTGCGGGCGCCCGGCCCCCTGCGTACGGTCGGTACGGCAGGCGCGGCCGGCCCCGGGGACGCCGTCGCCGTAGCCGGGGGTGCGGGCCCGGGTTCGGAAGCGGCTGTGGAGGCCGCCGCCGCGAGGGCCGCGGCGGGCAGGGGCCGGGACGGTGCGGGCCGGGGAGCCGGGGCGTGGTGCTTCGGCTCTTGGTCGCCCGCCGTGCGAGGCGCTTCCAGCGTCGGGTCCTGAGTCAGGATCGCCTGCTGCAGCCGGTGCAGTTCGCGTCCCGGCTCCAGCCCGAGCCCCTCCACGAGCGCGGTGCGCACCCGGCCGAACACCGCCAGCGCCTCGGCCTGCCGTCCGCAGCGGTACAGAGCCACCATCAGCTGCCCCGAGGCGCGTTCGCGCAGCGGCTCGGCGGCCACCAGACTCTCCAGGTCGGGCAGGACCAGCTGGTGCCGGCCGCAGGCGAGAGCGGCCTCGAAGTGGTCCTCCATGACGTCGAGCCGGCGGTTCTGCAGGGCCGTCAGCTCCGGCCAGCAGACACCTTCCTCCACCAGGTCGGAGAGGACGGGCCCGCGCCACAACGCCAGGGCCGCGCCGAGGGAGCGGCGGGCCCGTTCCACCTCGCCCGCCGCCAGGGCGGCACGGCCCGTCGACACCCGCTGTTCGTAGTCGAGCAGGTCGACGCGCTGCTGGGGCACACGCAGCAGATAGCCGGGTGCTCGGGTCAGCAGCTCGGGGCTCTGCTCGGTCCGGGGCGGCCGCGACAGGACGCCGCGCAGCTTCCAGACGGCGTTCTGCAGGATCTTGCGGGCGGTCATGGGCGCGTTGTCGTCGGCCCACAGGGCGGACAGCATCTGGCTGGTGGACACCACCTGGTTCGCGTGCAGCAGGAGATACGCCAGCACGGCGCGCTGCCGGTGCCCGCCCAGGTCCACCAGGCTGCCCGGCGGTCCCCCCGCCGGCTCGACTTCCAGTGGCCCCAGTAAGCGGAACTGCATGAACTCCCCCGTCTCACTTGCTCCGGCGTGCTGCGTTTCCCGGGACCGGCGTGCCGCCTGACGGGATGTCATCGCGGTCTGCTGCCCGTACTGCGTCCGGCCGGGGCGCCGGCCCGGTCATGGCCGGCGCCTCACCGGAAGGCCCCTGGGAGTCCGCCGGTGGGGGGAGGCGGCGGATCCAGGGATGGATCAGCGGCCCGCGGCGGTGAGTTCGTCGCCGGCCTGCTTGCGCAACAGTGTGCACACGTCATGCAGTCCGGCGTACAACTGACCGAGTTCGGCGTCTGTGACATAAATCGAGGGTTCGAAGCGCAACGTGCCGACCGCGCTGGCCGTCGGGAACGTCCGCACCCGGTGCCGGCGCAGCAGATGGCCTGCCAGGAAGTAGCCGAAGAGGCCGCTCGCCGCGATCTGACGCAGTTCCGGCGAGGAGGCCTCGGACTGGTCGTGGAATTCCAGCCCCTGCATCAGCCCGTGCCCGCGCACGTCCGCCACCACGTCGGGGAATTCCGCCCGCAGCGCGTCGAGTTTCGCGCGCAGTGCCGCTCCGCGTTCCTCTGCCCGGCGGTAGGCCGCGCCGCCGTCCCGCTCCAGCAGTTCGAGAACCTTCAGGGCGATGTGGGAGGAGAAGCTGTCCTTGGCAAAAGTTGAACTGTGCACAATTTCGAAATCCCGGCGGTAGCGCTTCTCGCGCACCAGCATGACGGACGCCTTCGCGATGCCCCCGCCGAGTGTTTTGGCCAGGGTGTAGTAGTCACCGCGCAGACCGATCCGGGAACTGGCGAGCAGCGCGCCGGTGCGGCCCATTCCGCTCTGGATCTCGTCGACGACTACGGGGCAGTCGATCCGGGCGCAGAACTCCTGGATCTCCCGGGCGAACGCGCGGGACAGCACGCGGATTCCGCCCTCTCCCTGAATGGGCTCGACGAGGAAGGCGCAGAACACGGGGAACGCGTGCTCCGTCACCGTGATCCTGCCCTCCTCCGCCGTCAGGCCCAGCAGGACCCGGCGTTCACGCGCGTAGACGGCGTTCAGATCCTCGGGGCTGTCGTGCGGGACGAACCGCGCCTGCGCGGCGAGCGACTTGAAGGGCAGCCGGTAGCCCTCGTTGTGGGTGAGCTGCACGCTGCCGGCGAGCTTGCCGTGGAAGCCGCCCTCCAGGGCGAGGAACAGCGGCGGGGACGCGGCGGTCTCGTCGTTGTGGCGCCTGATCGCCGCCTCCAGCAGACGGACGGCCTCGTTGCCGTCGGCGGCGAGGGCGACCCCGAGACGGGCGGCTGCCTCTCCGTGGACGGTGGCGGACCCGTCGGCCACCGCGGCGCGTGCCGCGGCGAGTCCGGCGTCGACGGAGCCGAGCAGTTCGGCCACGCGCATGCCCCGGTCCAACTCGGCGTGTTTCACGGCGGCTTCCACCGCTTCCGCGCCACTGTTGCCGAAGATGGCGTAATAAGGCTCGTCCTCAGCGAGTTCACGCGCGATGATGCGGTTCAGTTCGGCGGCCAGCCGGTTGGCGTACGGGTGGCGCGAGAACTGGGCGTGGATCGGTGTATGTTCGGCGAGCAACTGCCGGGCGTACGCGGTGATCTCGGGGTGGTGGTGACCGAGCAGCACCGAGCCGTAACCGCCGGCGAAGTCGGCCACCGGGAACTCGGCGCCGTCGTCGTCCCGTACGTACAGGGTGTTTCCTTCGGCGCGCACGTATTCCACCGCCAGCCCCGCGGTGTCGAGTACCTGGCGCAGATAGGGCTCGGCGAGTTCGCGTTCCGCGGCTGCGGCGGAGGTCTGAGTCATGTCATCAGAATCCGATGACCGGGTAAACATCCGGTCATTGAAAGGTCATCGGTGACGCCTGGTCACAGAAGGCCCACCGGTTACCCGGGCATGAAGGAACCGCGAGACGCCGCGGTTACGTTGATTGCGCCGGCTGCCCCTTCCGTGCGGACGGCCCAGTCGTGTCCCGTGACCCATCGGAGAGTGGCATGAATTCCGCGTCCGCCGAACTCGATCACGCTGCCGTGCGTGCCGGTCACCCGCCGGTCCGCCCGGACCGGTTGCGCGGGGTGATGTCCCGCTTCGCCACCGGAGTCACGGTCCTCACCGTCGGCGGGGAGCACCTGCACGCCATGACGGCGAACGCCTTCAGCTCGGTCTCCCTCGACCCCCCGTCGGTGCTGTGCAGCGTCGGACACAGCGCCGTCATGCACGGTGCCCTCACGGGGGCCGGGCGCTTCGCCGTGAACATACTCGGCGCCCACCAGGAGCCGCTCGCCCGGCACTTCGCCGACAAGAGCCGCACGCTGGGTGCCGCCCAGTTCGAGCGCGTCGACTGGCGTGCGGGCGAGCACACGGGAGCGCCGCTGCTCGACGACTCGGTGGCGTGGCTGGAGTGCGAGCTGACCGAGTCGCACGCGTTCGGTGACCACACCATCTTCATCGGCACCGTGCTGGCGGCGGGCGAGGGCGCGACCAGCGACGGGCTGCTCTTCGTCAACGGCCGCTTCGGGAAGCCCGCCACCACCTCCTGACCGGCACGGCTCCCTGACGGCCGGCATGGCCCCCTGACCGGTCGTACGACCCCCTGACCGGTCGTACGACCCCCTGACCGGCACGGCCCGCTGACCGAGGCCGGGTCCGGCGGACGCGGAAGGGCGGCACCACCCTCCGGTGGTGCCGCCCTTGTGCGTGTCACGGCCTCCCGCCGCCGCGGGAGGCCCGCCGTCACAGGAAGTACGTGCCCGGGTCCATGCCGACCAGGACCCGCCCCTGGACCTCCAGGTTGGCGTCCCGCTGGACCAGGGCGTGCAGCGAGAAGCCCTGGATGTCGCGGTGGAACCGTTGCAGGGCGACCTCGCGCCGGATGACCGAGCCGCCACTCGCCCCGTACAGCAGCTCCACGGCCTCCTTGGCGAGCTGCGCCGCGTACGCCGTCCGGCCGCGGATCACGGCCTTCTCCTCGTCGGTGGGCTGCTCACCGGCGTCGGCCCGGGTCTGCAGGACCTCCAGACACAGGTCCGCCAGACCCTCGGCGGCGTCGATCCTGTTGGCGGCCGTGGCGACCTGGATCTGGGTGAGCGGGTGCAGCTTCTGGTCGGTCCAGTCGGTGTACGTGATCCCCCGGCCCGGCAGGCGCTCCAGGAACAGCTCGTACGCGCCGCGGGCGATGCCGGTGAACGCCGCCGTCACGCCGGACAGGACGTAGCCGAGGAGACCGTAGTTGCGGCCGGTGGCGCCGGAGTTCGCACGGTCGCCCGTCGCGCTGACCATGGCCTCCTCCAGGGAGACCACGCGGTGCGCGGGCACGAACACGTCCTCGGCGGTGGTGGTGCAGCTGCCGGTGGCGGCTCCCGCGCTGACGTGCCAGTCGTCGGTGACCTCCAGCTCGGAGACCGGCACCAGCGCGACGAGCTCCTCCGTGGTCCCGTCGGGACGCTCCACCATCGCGGCGAGCAGATCCCAGTCGGCGCCCAGCACACCGGAGTTGTAGCGCCAGGTGCCGTTGAGGCGGTAGCCGCCGTCGACGGGGGCGAGGGTGCCGGTCGGGGCGAAGACGATGGACACCCGGGTGCTGCCGCTGTCGAACACCTCCTGCTGCGCCCGGTCGGGGTAGAGGGAGGCGCACCAGGTGCTGGTGAGCCACACCATGGTCAGCCAGCCGGTGGACGGGCAGCCGCGCGCGACCTCGGCGATGACCTTGAACTGGTCGGCGACGCCGAGGTCGAGCCCGCCGTGGGCGCGGGGCACCGCGGCGCGGAACACCCCGGCCTTGTCCAGCAGCTGGATGTTCTCCTCGGGGATCCAACGCCGTTCCTCCGCCTCCGCGCCGTTCGCGCGCAGGGTGGGGACGGCATCGCGTACGGCGTCCAGCACGGACGCCAGGGCTTCCTGGTCGGTCACTGTCTCTCCGTCGTTTCGTCGGGCCATCTGGGGTGTCCTGCACGGCGGAGCCCCCCTGGCGCGCCAGGGGGGCTCGCGGGGCTCACTGGTCGGCGACGAGACCGGTCGCGGCCACCGGGCGGTCGATGGCCATCAGCCAGCGGCCGTCCTCGGTCTTGCGGAGCACATCGGTGCAGACGCCCTCCAGCCGGACCGGCTCACCGTCCGGGCCCGTGCTGTCGATGGCGTACTCGACGCCGATCAGCGCCACGTCCCCGGCGACGTACGAGTGGGTGACGCGCGCCTCCAGGGTCGGCTTCGACGCCAGGAACTCCTTGAAGAACGCCAGCCGGTCGGCGCCCGTGAGGGGCTCGCCGGAGAAGTTCGATATCGAGTCGCCGAGGTAGAGGCGGTTGAACAGCTCGCCGTCACCGGAGTTGAAGACCTGGATGAAGATCTCGTTCTGGATGTCGGTGTCGGCGGTGAGGTCGGGCCGTTCCGGGTCGAAGGGGACGGTGAAGGACGTGGCGGACGTGGCCGGCGTTGCTGACATGGGGATGCGGTTCCCTTCCGGGGGGGGGGTGGGTGATGCCTGGGTGGTCATTCCTCGCCCGCTGCCTGCCGGGCGGCACGCAGACCGGACTCGATGGCGCCGTCGATGTAGCCGCTCCAGCCGTTGGCTATGTCGCCGCTGGCGAAGGAGAGCCGCCCGCTGGTGAAGGTGACCTCCGGGTAGAGCGTGGTGAGCTGCCGCGGCTTGCGGAACGCCCAGCCGCCGCGCGCGTAGGGGTCGCGGCCCCAGTCGTGGGCCTTGACGCCGATGACGTCCAATTTCACGCCGAGCTGCTGCACGGCCTTCTTCACCTGGGCGGCGTTCGTCGGATCGAGCCCGGGATCGGTGCTGAAGGCGACGTAGAGCATGCCTTCGGAGGTTTCCTTGAACGGCAGCAGCATGGGGATCGGCGAGCCGCCCTCGGCGCCCTGGCCGTAGACGCGGCCGGCTCCCTTTCGGGCGTGGATCCACAGCTTGACCGCGTTCTTCACGGCGATGCCCTGGCTCGTCGCGGTGGTGAGCGCCGGGGGCAGGGACGGGCTGAACTTGACCGTGCTCAGGGCGTTGACCGGCATCGCGACCACGACCGCGGTGGCGTTGTAGACGGTGCCGGAGGTGGTGGTGACGTACACCAGGGATCCGGTGTCGTTCACCGAGGCGACCGGCGAGCTGAGCTTGATCGTCGGTTTGGCCTCGTTGACCATCGCCTGGAGCAGCGCCTGGGTGCCCTTGGCGATGCGCCAGCGCATGGTGTCGTTCCAGCCCGCGTTGGTGTGGCCGGCCAGGGCCCACCAGTGGGCGAACATCGTGAAGGCGCCGGCCGTGCTCGCGCCGCCGGCGTAGACCGCCGTCTGCCCGTTGACGAGGAGTTCCTCCTCGGGCGTGAGGGCGAGCTGGGTCAGGCGGTCGCGCAGCGTCAGCTTGTCCAGGCTCTGCAGCAGGTCGGCCCGGTGCAGGGGCTGGAACGGCTTCTCGAAGTACGTCCGCGTGCCATCGAACATGCGCTCGAATACGGTGCCCATCCGGCCGAACCCGTCCTCGGGCGTGAACTGCCGCGGGCCGTTCGGCGTCGGCAGCCACGTGGTCGAGATCGGCTCGTCCTCCTCCAGCGCCAGCTTGTAGCGCGTGAGTTCGGCGCCGAGGTAGGGCTGGGTCGGCTCGACCCAGGTGCCGCCCCGCTCGATCAACTGGCCGCCGTAGGTGTCCGTCCAGGTGCGGCCGCCGATGCGGTCGCGGGCCTCCAGGACGAGCACCCGCTTGCCGCGGGCGCGCAGTTCGCGGGCCGCGGTGATGCCGGCGAAACCCGCGCCGATGACGATGACGTCCCAGTCCGCCGCGGCGCCGCCGGTGGCGGCGGAGGCCGCCGGGGCGACCGGGGCGAGGGCGGCTGTCGCGACGGCGGCCGCCCCGGCCGCCTTGAGCAGGGTGCGGCGCGTCGGCCGCCGCCCGCTGATGGGTCCGGTGGTGTGCATGGTGCTGTGTGTCCCCCGTGTACTCGGTGCGGGCCCGCCGTGCGGAACCGGCATGTCACTCATGGGCCAGGTGCTTTCAGTTGTGCGTGCGGCGGCGCTCGCGCCGGTCAGCTCGCCTGGCCGAACGGGTCGTCGATGGCGTAGCGCCACACCCCGTCCTCGCCCCGGGTCAGCACGTCCACCCCGACGCCGGCCAGGTGTTCGGTGGTGCCGTCGGCGCCGGTGATGTCGATCGTCCAGTCGACGATCATCAGCGCGGTCTCGCCGGTCGCGAACACCTGGCGGGGCTTGGCCGCCATCCGCGGCCGGGCCTGAAGGAATTCCCGCTGGTACTTCCGGCGTTCGTCACCGGTGAGCGGCTTGCCCGGTTCCCAGACGGCGACCGCGTCGGCGGTGTAGAACTTCTCGACCGTCTCGAAGTCGCCGGCGTTGACGGCCTCGACATAGCGGGCGGTGTGGTTTTCCAGTTCCGCGACGAGCTCGGACATGGCGGAAATCAACCTGCCTTCTTGGCTGGAGAGACGTTTGAGGGGAACGTTCAGGAGAAAGGAACGTTCCATGCGGGTGTCTGCACGACCAGTGCGGGTGCTCGTGCATTCCGTGGCCGACACTATTCGGGCCGGTTCAACGTTCCAGCCACGCTGCGGTAATGCCGTGGTCTCCGCCGGGCAGGGCGCGACATGACAATGCCGCCGGGCGACTGGATGGAGTCGCCCGGCGGCAGGTGGTCCGGTGAGCGGGGGAGTGCGGGAGCGGCCTCAGGCCTGGCGCACCCGGCCGTCCCAGCGCCAGGCGCCGCGGCGGGGCAGCCCGGGCAGTGTGCTGCGTCCCGTGCACCACAGCAGGGTGTCGGCGGGGGAGTGGCCGGTGGGCGCGTCGGGGAACAGCCGCTCGACCACGGGCGCCGCCAGGGCGTCCGAGGGCGTGTAGTCCACGCCTACCGCCTGCGCGATGTCCCGCCCGTGGACGACGAGTTCGAGCACGCCCATCGCGGCGAAGCCGGCCGCGTCGGAGTGCCCGTACGGGTGCCAGGCGCGGACCTCCGGCGGAGTGTCGCGGACGGTGCCGGCGAGCAGGGCGCCGGCGATCCGAATGCCCTCAAGGGCGGCCGGCACCGGAGCGTGACCGTCGATCGAGGAGAACAGGGTGATGTAGCGGTCGGTGGGGCGGGCGATCAGCAGGCCGGCGTAGCCCACGACCCCGAGCGCGATGTGCGACAGGGTTTCACGACAGCTCCAGTCCAGATCACCCGCCTTTCCGCGCCAGTTCTGATCGGCTCCCTTTTCCAGTGCGGAGGTGGTGTCCTCGGCCGCAGTCCGTACGAGTTCGGGCCATGAAAGAGTCATGCTGGGATGTTCCCACACGGGCCGCTCCGAGCACCGCCCGACCATTTCCCGGTCAGTGCCCGGTAATTGCCCGGTAATGGTGCGTCAAGTCCCCTGTTCTTTTCCGGTGGTGTGGGGGTGATGACCGGGCGATGGGTGTGCTCTTACTCATTTCTCCGACCCCTTCAGTAAGGTTTCGAACTGCCGGGGAGCGTTGGGTTCTCGCGCCTCTCGACCGGCAGTAGGAATCACAATCGAGGAGCCGGAAATGGCCACGAACGACGACCTGGCAGCCGTACTGGAAGCCGTGGACAGCATCGTCCCGACCCTGCGCGAGAACGGCCGCGCCGCCGAGGACCGCGGCTGGCTGCTGGACGAGAGCATCGAACTCCTGGAGAAGGCCGGGGTGTTCCGCATGGCCGTGCCGCGCCGGTTCGGCGGGCTCGACCTGCCGCTCGCCGACCAGGCCCGGGTCATCACCGAGATCGGCCGCGGCTGCCCGGCCGCCGCCTGGGTGACGATGGTGTGGGTGACGAGCACCTGGACGGCGACGCTCTACCCCGACCGGGCCCAGGAGGAGGTCTTCGCGTCCGGCTCCGTCAAGATCTCCAGCGCGTTCGCGCCGACCGGTGTCGCCGTCCCCACCGAGGGCGGCTACCTCCTCAACGGCACCTGGAAGTTCAACACCGGCTGCAAGGGCGCCGACTGGGACTTCACCGCCGCGATGGTGCGCAACCCGGACGGCACCGAGGGCGAGATCATGGCCCTCGTCCCCATGTCCGACCTCAAGATCGTCGACGACTGGGACGTCTCGGCCGGGGCCGCCACCGGCAGTGCCACCGCGGTCGCCGAGGACGTCTTCGTGCCGGCCCACCACGCCGTGTCCTTCGAGGAGGTCATGGTCAGCGCCACCGGCGACCGCTCCAACACGGGCGCCACCGGCCGCAACTACGGCCTGCTCAGCTTCGTCATGGCCGAGTGCGCCGCCGTGTTCATCGGCATCGCCCGCGGCGCCTACGAACTGTTCCTGGAGCGCCTCCCCGGCCGCGGCATCACCTACACCGACTGGACCGACCAGAAGCTGCACCCGCTCACCCAGATCCAGGTCGCCACGGCCGCCAACAAGATCGACGCCGCCGAGGCGCTGTCGGCCCGCTGGCTCACCCTCCTCCAGGAGCGCGCCGACGCCGGCGAGCAGCCCACCGACGAGGAGAAGGCGATCGTGCGCGGCCAGACCGGCTTCGCCGCCCAACTGGCCAAGGAAGCCGTGGAGATCCTCCACAACGCCAGCGGCGGCTCCGTCATCCGGCGCGACGTCCACCTGCAGCGCTTCCACCGCGATATCCAGGGCTTCTCGCTGCACGCCCTCGCCAACGCCGACGTCAACCTCGAACTCCAGGGCCGCGTCCTGGTCGGCCTGGAGCCCGGCACCGTCTTCCTCTGAGTCGACGCCCCGGACCGTCCCGTTTCACCGGCGCGCCCCGCGTGCCGGACCGTACAGCACACCACTTCGTACTGGAGGAACACATTCATGGGTGACAACCACACCTCGGTGTCGGTGCTCGGCCTCGGCCTGATGGGGCAGGCCCTGGCCGCCGCCTTCCTGAAGGCGGGCCACGCCACCACCGTGTGGAACCGTTCGGCGGACAAGGCCGACGGCCTCGTCAAGGACGGC
This sequence comes from Streptomyces qaidamensis, assembly GCF_001611795.1. Taxonomy (NCBI): domain Bacteria; kingdom Bacillati; phylum Actinomycetota; class Actinomycetes; order Kitasatosporales; family Streptomycetaceae; genus Streptomyces; species Streptomyces qaidamensis. The sequence continues at coordinate 6,820,488 of NZ_CP015098.1, forward strand.
GCGGTCCTCGCCGCGAACCCCGCCGACGCCGTCGCCGCGAGCGACCTCGTGGTCGTGTGCGTGTCGACGTACGACGTGGTGCACGACGTCATCGGCTCGCTCGGCGACGCCCTGCGCGGCAAGACCGTCGTCAACCTGACCACCGGCTCCTCCGAGCAGGCCCGGCAGACCGCCGAGTGGGCGGAGAAGAACGGCGCCAAGTACCTCGACGGCGCCATCATGATCACCCCGCCCGGCATCGGCGCCGCCACCTCCGTCCTCTTCTACGCCGGTGACCAGGCCGTCTTCGACGCGCACGAGCCCGTGCTGAAGCTCCTCGGCGGCGGCACCACCTACCTCGGCACCGACCACGGCAAGCCCGCCCTGTTCGACGTGTCGCTGCTCGGCCTGATGTGGGGCGCCCTCAACAGCTTCCTGCACGGTGTGGCCATCGTGGAGACCGGCGGCGTCAAGGCGCAGGAGTTCCTGCCGTGGGCGCACATGTGGCTCGACGCCATCAAGATGTTCACGGCCGACTACGCCGCGCAGATCGACGCCGGCGACGAGAAGTTCCCGGCCAACGACGCCACCCTGGAGACGCACCTGGGCGCGCTCAAGCACCTCGTCGAGGAGTCCGAGGCGCTCGGCGTCGACACCGAACTGCCCAAGTACTCCGAGGCGCTGATGGAGGGCATCATCGCCCAGGGCCACGCCAAGAACAGCTACGCCAGCGTCGTGAAGGCGTACCGCCGCCCGAACCAGTGAGCACCGGGCCCGGTATTCGCTTCACCCCCTGACGAAGGGGCCGGTTCCGAATCCCCCGTCGGAACCGGCCCCTTCCCCGTGCCCGCACACCGGCGCACCCGAATCGGAAGCGCCTTTTCACCGTCGTTTCCGCCCGTCGTTTCCGCCCGTCGATTCCGTGCGGTTTCCGACCCGCAATTCCCGCTCTTCGCGAAAGGTGTGTTCCATGACCGAGAACGGCGACAGCACGACCCCTCGCGCCCACGGACGCGTCACCAGAAGAACGCTGCTGAAGGCGGCGGGCGCCACCGCGCTCACCGCCGGCGCCGTCGCCGCGACGGCGTCCCCCGCCGCGGCCGACGACAAGCCCTACGACGCCATCGTCGTAGGCGCCGGATACGCGGGCGGCACCGTCGCCCGCGAGCTGGGCGCCCGCGGTATGCGGGTCCTGGTCCTGGAGGCCCGCGGCCGGATCGGCGGCCGCATCGAGCCGGGCACGCTGGCCGGGCACCACGTCGAACTGGGCGGCGGCTGGTTCGGCCCCGGCCAGGACCTCGTGGCCCGCGAACTGAAGCGCTACTCGCTGACCACCACCGAGGACGTGCACGCCACCCGCATGGTGATGCCCGGCCCGAACGGTTACGCCAGCCACTCCCCGCAGGAGGCCGGCGCCCGGCTCAACAGCCTGTTCGCGGACTTCTACGCCGGGTCCGAGCAGTACTTCGAGCGGCCCTACGAGCCGCTGCACCGCAAGGACCTGCTGGCGTCCGTGGACCGCCTCTCGCTCGCCGACCGCATCGCACAGCTCCAGCTGACCGGCGTCGACCACGACTGGGTGAGCGGCGCCACCTCGGTCTTCGCCGGCGGCAACAAGACCGGCTCCCTGACCGGCCTCGCCCAGTGGTACCAGCTCGCCGGCGGCACCTACGACAAGTTCCTCTCGGTGATGAGCGAGCTGCCGCAGGGCGGCATGATCTCCATCCTGGAGCGGATGCTGCGCGAGTCCGGCGCGACCGTCAGCCTCAACTCGCCGGTCACGGCGATCCGCGAGCGCGGCGGCCTCACCCACGTCGAGGTCCGCGGCGGCCGGGTGCACAAGGCGCCGGTCGTGGTGCTCGCCACGCCCGTCAACATGTGGTCGACGCTCACCTTCGAGCCGGGCCTGCCCAAGGTGTACACCGACGCCGCCCGCGAGGGCCTCGGCGTCCCGCACGCCACCAAGCTGTGGCTGCGGGTGAAGGGCACCTCCGAGGCGGTCTCGGCCCAGGCCCCGGAGGGCGCCCCCATCCTGCTGCTCATCCCGCAGAAGCAGCTGCCCGACGGCCGCATCTTCGTGGCCTTCACCGGACCCGCCCTCGACGTGTCCGACCCGCAGGCGGTGCGCGCCGCGGTGCGCGGGCTGCTGCCGGAGGCCAGGGTCGCCGAGTACCGGGCGAAGGAATGGCACAAGGACCCGTACGCGCGGGGCGGCTGGGGCCTGCGCAGGCCGGGGCAGCTCCTGCGTCAGCTGCCGGACATCCAGCAGCCGTTCGGGCGCATCGTCTTCGCGGGCGGTGACATAGCGAGCGGCTGGAACGGGGCCTTCGTCGAAGGCGCCCTGGAGTCCGGCTTCCGTGCCGCGGACCAGGCCGCGACCCTCGCGGGCTGACCGACGGCAGCGCCATGACCGGGCGGTGGAGAACGGGAAGTGCGGTTCTCGTCCACCGCCCGGTCATGGCGCCTTCTTCTTTTCCCCCTCCTTTCGTCCCGGCCGAATTACCGGAGTGAGGACGGGGACTGAGGAGAGGGAGAGACCCGCTGCCTACGATCGGGCCGAACATTCCCCCACTCAGAAGTCTTGCGGTAATTCGGCCGAAAGGGCAGTCGAGCGCGATGACGAATCAGCACCAGTCCGAATCGATCGGTACGCGCCGTTCACGGAGCGAGGACATCGCGGTCGTCGGCCTTTCCTGCCGCCTGCCCGGAGCGGGAAATCCCGAGGCCTTCTGGGAACTGCTCAGCACCGGCACCTGCGCCATCACTCCCGTCCCGGCGGACCGTCTGCGGCCCGCGTCCGGCGAGGCGGCACCCGCGGGCACCGCACCCGGCCTGCGCCACGGCGGCTTCCTGGAAAGCGTCGACACCTTCGACGCCGGCTTCTTCGGCATAGCCCCGCGCGAGGCGCGCGTCATGGACCCGCAGCAGCGCCTCGTACTCGAACTGGCCTGGGAGGCGCTGGAGAACGCCGGGATCGTCCCGGCCACCCTGCGCGGCAGCCGCACCGCCGTCTTCGTCGGCACCCTGCGCGACGACTACGCCGCGCTGCTCTACCAGCACGGCGCCCGCAGCGTCACCCAGCACACCATGACCGGCGTCAACCGCGGCGTGATCGCCAACCGGGTCTCGTACCACCTCGGTCTGCGCGGCCCCAGCCTCACCGTCGACTCGGCCCAGTCCTCCTCGCTGGTCGCCGTGCACCTGGCGTGCGAGTCGCTGCGCGCCGGCGAGTCCGACGCCGCCATCGTCGCCGGCGTCAACCTCAACATCCTCGCCGAGGCCGCGGTCGCCGGGGAGCGCTTCGGCGGCCTCTCTCCCGACGGCACCACCTACACCTTCGACGCCCGCGCCAACGGCTTCGTACGCGGCGAAGGCGGCGGCGCCGTCGTCCTCAAGCCGCTGTCCCGGGCCCTCGCGGACGGCGACGACGTCCTCGGCGTCATCCACGCCAGCGCGGTCAACAACGACGGCGCCACCCCCGGACTGACCGTGCCTGGGCAGGAGACCCAGGAACGGGTGCTGCGCGAGGCGTACGAACGCGGCGGCCTCGACCCCGACGCCGTCCAGTACGTCGAACTGCACGGCACCGGCACGCCGGTCGGCGATCCCGTCGAGGCCGCCGCACTGGGCGCGGTGCTCGGTACGGCCCGCTCCGGCGCCGGCCCGCTGCGGGTCGGGTCGGCGAAGACCAACGTGGGCCACCTGGAGGGCGCGGCGGGCATCGTCGGCCTGATCAAGACCCTGCTGGCACTGCGCCACCGCCGCCTGCCCGCCAGCCTCAACTTCGACACCCCGAACCCGGTGATCCCGCTGGCCGAACTCGGCCTGGAGGTGCAGCGCGAGACCGGTGACTGGCCCGCCCCCCACCGGCCGCTGATCGCCGGCGTCTCCTCCTTCGGCATGGGCGGCACCAACGCCCACGTGGTGCTGGGGGAGGGGCCGGCCACACCGGCCCCGGACGGGGCATCGGACAGGGACGGTGTCCTGCTGCCCTGGGTCGTCTCCGGGCGTGACGCCGCCGCCCTCGCCGCACAGGCGGACAGGCTGCGCGCCGCCGCGACCGCCAAACCCGCGCCCCGCCCCGAGGACATCGGCCGCTCCCTGGCCACCACCCGCACCGTCTTCGACCACCGGGCCGTCGTCCTCGCCGACGACCGGGCCGGCATGGTCACCGGCCTGACCGCCCTGGCCGAGGGGCGGGCCGCGGCGCAGGTCGTCACGGGTGCCGTCCGCCCGGGCACGACGGCCTTCCTGTTCACCGGGCAGGGCGCCCAGCGCGCCGCCATGGGACGGGAACTGCGCGACGCCTTCCCGGCGTTCCGGGCCGCCTTCGACGAGGTGTGCCGGGCGTTCGCCCCGCTGCTCGACCGGCCCCTCGCCGAGGTGGTGGACTCCGGGGACGGCCTGGACGACACCGCCTGGACCCAACCCGCGCTGTTCGCCGTCGAGGTCGCCCTCTACCGCCTCGTCACCTCCTGGGGCATCACCCCCGGCCACGTGGCCGGGCACTCCATCGGGGAGATCGCCGCCGCCCATGTCGCGGGCGTGCTGTCCCTCGACGACGCCGCCCGGCTCGTCGCCGCCCGGGGCCGCCTGATGCAGGACCTCCCGGCGGGCGGCGCCATGGTCGCCGTCGAGGCCGCCGAGGACGAGCTGCTGCCCCTGCTCGCGGCGCAGGACGGGCCGGTGGCGGTCGCCGCCGTCAACGGGCCGCGGGCGGTGGTGCTCTCCGGCGCGCACGACAGCGTCACGGCCGTGGCGGAGCAGCTCGCCGCGCAGGGCCGCAGGACCCGCCGCCTCACGGTCAGCCACGCCTTCCACTCGCCGCTCATGGACCCGATGCTGGAGCCGTTCCGCGCCGTGGTGGAGGAGCTGACGTTCCACGAGCCGCGGATCCCCGCCGTGTCCACGGTCACCGGTACCGCCGTGGAACCGGGCCAGTGGACCTCGCCCGCCTACTGGGTCGAGCAGGTACGCCGCCCGGTCCGCTTCCTCGACGCCGTACGCACCCTGGAGAACCTGAGCGCCGCCACCCTGCTGGAGCTCGGCCCCGACGGCGTCCTGACCGCGCTGGCCGCCGCGAGCGCCGGTGACAGCGAGACCACCGCCCCCGTCGCCACGCTCCGCGCCGGACGCCCCGAGGTCCGCTCCCTGCTCACCGGCGTCGCCGCCGCGTTCGTCCGCGGCACGCCCGTCGACTGGGCGGCCGTGCACGCCGGCGGCCCGGGCCGCCGCGTCCCGCTGCCCACCTACGCCTTCCAGCGCGAGCGCCACTGGATCGACGGCCCGGCCGCCCCCGCCGCGCAGGCACCGGAACCGGTCCTGCCGGAAGCCGAGGTCACCACAGCCCCGGCCGTCCCGGCCCCCGACGCCACCGCCCTGGTGCTGGAGCAGGTCGCCGCCGTCCTGGAACTCACCGACGTCGGGCGCGTCGACCCGCACGCCGCGTTCAGGGACCTCGGCTTAGACTCCCTGATGACGGTCGAGCTGCGCGACGCCCTCGCCGCCGCCACCGGCCTGACGCTGCCCAGCGGCCTGCTGTTCGACCACCCCACCCCGGCCGCCCTCATCTCCCACCTCACCACCGTCCTCGCGGGGGCGGACCCCGCCGCCCACCCCGAGGCCCGCCCGGCCGGCCGGCCCGACACGGCGCACGAACCCATCGCCATCGTCGGCATGGCCTGCCGCTACCCGGGCGGCGTCACCTCTCCCGAGGAGCTGTGGAACCTGGTCGCCGACGGCCGGGACGCCATCACCGGCTTCCCCGGCGACCGCGGCTGGGACGCGGACCTGTACGACGCCGACCCCACGCACGGCGGTCACAGCACGGTCCGCGAAGGCGGCTTCCTGCACGACGCGGCCCTGTTCGACAACGAGTTCTTCGGGATCTCGCCCCGCGAGGCCCTCGCGATGGACCCGCAGCAGCGCCTCCTCCTGGAGACCGCCTGGGAGGCCGTCGAACGGGCCGGCCTGGACGCCGCCGCCCTCAAGGGCAGCCGCACCGGCGTGTTCGTGGGCGCCACCACCCTCGACTACGGGCCCCGGATGCACGAGGCCCCCGACACCGTCGAGGGGCACCTCCTCACGGGCACCACGCCGAGCGTCATGTCCGGCCGCATCGCCTACCAGCTCGGGCTGCTCGGCCCGGCCGTCACCGTCGACACCGCCTGCTCGTCCTCCCTGGTCGCCCTGCACATGGCGGTGCGCTCGCTGCGCACGGGCGAGACCAACCTGGCCATCGCGGGCGGCGCGACCGTCATGTCGTCGCCCGGCATGTTCGTGGAGTTCTCCCGCCAGCGCGGCCTGGCCGCCGACGGGCGCTCCAAGTCCTTCGCCGCGTCCGCCGACGGCACCTCCTGGGCCGAGGGCGTCGGCCTCCTGGTCGTCGAGCGCCTGTCCGACGCGATCCGCAACGGGCACCGGGTGCTGGCGGTCGTACGGGGCAGCGCGATCAACCAGGACGGCACGGGCAACGGCCTGACCGCCCCGGTCGGCCCCTCCCAGCAGCGCGTCATCCGCGACGCCCTGAACGACGCCCGTCTCGCGCCGGCCGATGTGGACGTGGTGGAGGCGCACGGTACGGGCACGCGGCTGGGTGACCCGATCGAGGCGCAGGCCCTGCTGGCGACCTATGGCCAGAACCGTGAACAGCCGCTGTTGCTGGGGTCGTTGAAGTCGAACATCGGGCATGCGCAGGCTGCGGCCGGTGTCGGTGGTGTGATCAAGATGGTGCAGGCGATGCGGCACGGTGTGCTGCCGAGGACGCTGCATGTGGACGAGCCGTCGCCGTTCGTGGAGTGGGACGCGGGTGCGGTCGAGCTGCTGACCGAGGCACGTGAGTGGCCGGCGCGTGAGGACGCGCCGCGCCGTGCGGGTGTCTCCTCCTTCGGCATCAGCGGGACCAACGCGCATGTGGTGGTCGAGGAGTTCGTCACCGCGCGGGACGATGCCGAACGGCCGGAGCCGTCCGGGCCGGTGCCGTTCGTGCTGTCCGCGCGGGACGAGCAGGCCCTGCGCGCCCAGGCCCAGCGCCTGCACGACGTCGTCACCGGGAGCGGCACGCACCCCGCCGACCTCGGGGCGTCCCTCGCCGTCACCCGCACCGCGCTGCCGCAGCGTGCCGTGGTCACCGCGACGGACACCGGCACCCTGCTGGCCGGGCTCGCCGCCCTGGCCCGGGGCGAGGAGAACGCCCAGGTCGTCACCGGCAGCGCCGCCGGGGCGGGCCGTACCGCCTTCCTGTTCACCGGGCAGGGCGCCCAGCACGCCGGCATGGGCCGCGAACTGTACGCCTCCTCACCGGTGTTCGCGGCGGCCCTCGACGAGGTGTGCGCGGCCCTCGACGAGCACCTCGAACCGCCCCTGCGCACGGTGATGTTCGCCGATGCCGACAGCGAGCCCGGCCGTCTGCTGCACCGCACCGCCTACACACAGCCCGCCCTGTTCGCCGTCGAGGTCGCCCTGTTCCGTCTCCTCGCCCACCACGGCACCACACCGGACCTGCTCGCCGGACACTCCATCGGCGAACTCGCCGCCGCCCACGTCGCGGGCGTGCTGTCCCTCGCCGACGCGGCCCGGCTGGTCGCGGCCCGGGGCCGGCTCATGGAAGCGGCACGCGCGGGCGGCGCCATGATCGCCCTGGAGGCCACCGAAGCCGAGATCGCCGCCGACCTGGAGAAGGCGGCGGGCCGGCTCGACCTCGCCGCCGTCAACGCCCCCGACTCCCTGGTGGTCTCGGGCGACGAGGACGCGGCGGAGGAACTGGCCGCACTGTGGCGCGCCCGGGGCCGACGCACCCGCCGCCTCACGGTCAGCCACGCCTTCCACTCGTCGCACATGGACGACGTCCTGGACGAGTTCCGTACCGTCGCCGAGAACCTCACCTTCCACGCGCCGCGCATCCCGATCGTCTCCACGGTCACCGGCGAACCCGCCGGTCCGGACGAGCTGACCTCGCCCGACTACTGGGTGCGGCAGATCCGCCGGCCCGTACGGTTCGTCGACGCCGCCCGGGCCCTGCACCGGAACGGCACCACCGTGTTCGTCGAGACCGGACCCGACGCCGTGCTCGCCCCGCTGACCCGTGCCGCGCTGGCCGACACCGACGCGGTCGTCGTCCCGCTGCTGCGCGCCGGGCGCCCCGAGGGCGAGACCTTCCTCGCCGGGATCGCCGCGGCCTGGGCGGGCGGCGCGCCGCTCGCCGCCGAGACCTTCCACCCCGGCGCCCGCCTCGTCGACCTGCCGACGTACCCCTTCCAGCGGGAGCGCTACTGGCTCACGCCCGAACGGCCACTCGACGCCCGGGGCCTGGGCCTCGACCCGGCCGGGCACCCGCTCCTGCACGCCTCGATGGAACTGGCGGGGAGCGACGGGCTGGTGCTCACCGGCCGCCTCGCCGTCGCCGACCAGCTCTGGCTCGCCGACCACGCCATCGCCGGCACCGTCCTCGTGCCCGCCACCGCCTTCCTGGAGCTGGCCCTGGCCGCGGCGGGTCGGTACGGCATCGACCAGGTCGGCGAACTGACCCTGGAGGCCCCCCTCGAACTGCCCGAGCAGGGCTCCGTCCGTGTCCAGGTCGCCGTCGGCGCACCGGACGCCTCCGGCAGCCGGCCCGTCGAGATCCACGCCTGTCCGGACGGCCGCGCGGACACCGGGCAGCTGTGGACGCGACACGCCTCCGGCACCCTCGGCGGCACCCCGGCGACCGGACCGGACCTGAGCCAGTGGCCGCCCACCGGCGCCGCCGAGGTCCCTCTGGACGACGCGTACGAGCGCCTCACCACGCTCGGCTACACCTACGGCCCCGCCTTCCAGGGCCTGACACGCCTGTGGCACGCGACCGACGCCCTCTACGCCGAAGTCGCCCTGCCCGACGCCCACCGGGACGGCGCCGACCGGTTCGGACTGCACCCCGCCCTCTTCGACGCGCTCCTGCACCCGGTCGTGCTGCACGCCGCCGGGGACGAGACCCCCGCGGACACCATCCGGCTGCCGTTCGCCTGGTCCGGCGCGACCCTGCACGCCGCGGGCGCCGACACCCTGCGGGTGCGGATCGAGCCCGGCGGGTCCGGCACCTACGCGCTGCACGCCGCGGACGCCGTCGGCGCGCCCGTCGTGAGCGTGGAGTCCCTCGCCCTGCGCCCGGTCGCCAAGGACCGGCTCCGCTCCGAACAGCGGCCCCTCGACGCCCTGTACGCCGTGGAGTGGACGCCGGTCGCGACGCCCGATGGCGATGCGCCGAGTGTTGTGGAGGCGACCGACCTCACGCAGGTGGACGGCACGGCCGATGTGGTGCTCGTACGCGCCCCGGCCGGTGACGGACACGGCGATGTGGCGGCCCGTGCGCACCACACGGCGGACGTGTTCCTGCGCCTCGTGCAGGACTTCCTCGCCGACGAGCGCCTGGTCGACGCGCGCCTCGCGGTGCTCACCCGGGGCGCTGTGGCCGCCGCCCCCGGCGACCGCGTCCCCGAGCCGGCCCAGGCACCCCTGTGGGGCCTGCTGCGCAGCGTGCAGTCCGAGCATCCGGACCGCGTGGTCCTGATCGACGCCGACACCTCGACCGACGACCTGCTCCTGGCCGACGACCTGCTCATGGCCGCCGCCCTCGCTTCGGGTGAGGCGCAGGTGGCGGTGCGGTCGGGCGGGTTGGTGGTGCCGAGGCTGCGGCGGGCGGCGCCGGGTGACGGTGGTGCTGTCGCCTGGGGCGAGGGTCCGGTGTTGGTGACGGGTGGTACCGGTGGTCTGGGTGCCGTGGTGGCCCGGCATCTGGTGACGGTTCACGGGGTCCGCTCACTGGTGCTGGTGAGCCGGCGCGGTGAGGCGGCTCCTGGCGCGGGCGAGTTGCGGGCGGAGCTGGAGGCTCTGGGTGCAGTCGTGAGGCTCGCGGCCTGTGATGTGACCGACCGGTCCGCCTTGGCCGAACTGCTCGCTGACGTGGGCATGTTGTCCGGCATCGTGCACACGGCGGGTGTGCTGGACGACGTGACGGTGGAGGGGCTGACGCCCGAGCGGTTGCACTCGGTGTTGCGTCCGAAGGTGGATGCGGCGTGGCATCTGCACGAGCTGACCCGGGACATGGATCTGAGGGCGTTCGTTCTGTATTCGTCGGTGTCGGGGCTTCTCGGTACGGCGGGGCAGGCGAACTACGCGGCGGGCAACGCGTTCCTGGACGCGCTGGCGGCGCATCGCCGGGCGGCCGGTCTGCCCGCGACCTCCCTCGCCTGGGGCCTCTGGGACGGCACCCACGGCATGGGCGGCACCCTCGGCGACGCCGACCTGGCCCGCTGGACGCGCCAGGGCATCAGGACCCTCACCCCCGGCCATGCCCTGGTCCTCTTCGACGCGGCCCTGGCCGGCGACGACGCGCTGCGCGTCCCCGTCGTCTTCGAACCGCGGGCACTGCGCGCCGAGTCCTCGCCCCTGCTGCGTGACCTGGCCCCGGCACCCCGCTCCCGGCGCACCGCCGTCCGCGGGGCCGACGCGGGCGGCGAAGGCACCACCTGGGCGCAGCGGATCGCCGCCCTGCCGCAGGAGCGGCGCCGCGAGACGGTCCTCGACCTCGTCCGCGGCATCGTGGCCGGCGTCCTCGGCCACACCGACCCGCAACGCCTCGATCCCAAGCGCGCGTTCAAGGAGAGCGGCTTCGACTCCCTCGCCGGCGTCGAACTGCGCAACCGCCTGAACAACGCCACCGGACTGCGGCTGCCCGCCACCGTCGTCTTCGACCACCCCACGCCCGACGCGGTCGCCGACCACCTGCTCACCCGGATCGCGGACACCGCCGCCCCGGCACCGGCCCGCACCGCGCGGCCCGCCGCCGCCCACGACGAGCCGATCGCGATCGTGGGCATGGCCTGCCGCTACCCGGGCGGCGTCGCCTCACCCGACGACCTCTGGCGGCTGGTCACCGAGGGCGGGGACGCCATTACGGGGTTCCCCGCCAACCGGGGCTGGGACCTGGACGGCCTCTACGACCCGGACCCCGCCCACACCGGCACCTCCTACGTCCGGCACGGCGGGTTCCTGCACGACGCCGACCGGTTCGACCCGGCCTTCTTCGGTATCCCGCCGCGTGAGGCCACCGCCATGGACCCGCAGCACCGGTTGCTGCTGGAGACGGCCTGGGAGGCGTTCGAGCACGCCGGCATCGACCCCACCGGCCTGCACGGCTCCGACACCGGCGTGTTCACCGGCGCCATGTACGACGACTACGCCTCCCGCCTCGCGGCGAGCCCCGAGGAGTACGAGGGCTTCCTGCTCGCGGGCAACCTCTCCAGCGTGGTGTCGGGCCGGCTCTCCTACACCTACGGCTTCGAGGGCCCGGCCGTCACCGTCGACACGGCCTGCTCGTCCTCGCTGGTCGCCCTGCACCTGGCGGCGAACGCGCTGCGGGGCGGCGAGTGCTCCCTCGCCCTCGCCGGTGGCGTGACCGTCATGGCCGGACCGCACGTCTTCGTCGAGTTCTCCCGCCAGCGGGGCCTGTCGCCCGACGGTCGCTGCAAGTCCTTCGCGGCGGCGGCCGACGGCGTGGCCTGGTCGGAGGGCGTGGGCCTGCTGGTGGTCGAGCGCCTGTCGGATGCCCTGCGCAACGGTCATCAGGTGCTGGCGGTCGTACGGGGCAGTGCGGTGAACCAGGACGGTGCGTCGAACGGTCTGACGGCGCCGAACGGTCCGTCGCAGGAGCGTGTCATCCGCCAGGCACTGGCCTCGGCCGGCCTGTCCGCCGCCGATGTGGACGTGGTGGAGGCGCACGGTACGGGCACGCGGCTGGGTGACCCGATCGAGGCGCAGGCCCTGCTGGCGACCTATGGGCAGGACCGTGAACAGCCGTTGTTGCTGGGGTCGTTGAAGTCGAACATCGGGCATGCGCAGGCTGCGGCCGGTGTCGGTGGTGTGATCAAGATGGTGCAGGCGATGCGGCACGGTGTGCTGCCGAGGACGCTGCATGTGGACGAGCCGTCGCCGTTCGTGGAGTGGGACGCGGGTGCGGTCGAGCTGCTGACCGAGGCGCGTGAGTGGACCGCGAGGGACGGTGTGCCGCGTCGTGCGGGTGTCTCCTCCTTCGGCATCAGCGGGACCAACGCGCATGTGGTGGTCGAGGAGTTCGTCACCGCGCGGGACGATGCCGAACGGCCGGAGCCGTCCGGGCCGGTGCCGTTCGTGCTGTCCGCGCGGGACGAGCAGGCCCTGCGCGCCCAGGCCCAGCGCCTGCACGACCACCTCGGCAGCCACCCCGAGCAGTCCCTCACCGACCTCGGCTGGTCCCTCGGCACCCGGCGGGCCCGGCACAGCCGCGGGGCCGTGGTCGTCGCCCGGCAGCGGGCCGGACTGCTCGACGGACTCGCCGCGCTGAGCCGTGGCGAGACCGGTCCGGCGGCGCTGCGCACCTCCCCGTCCCGGCGCGGCAAGACCGCCTTCCTGCTGACCGGGCAGGGCGCACAGCGCCTCGGCATGGGCCGCGAACTGTACGCAACCTCCCCGGTGTTCGCGGCAGCCCTCGACGAGGTGTGCGCCCACCTGGACCCCGAACTCATGCGCCCGCTGAAGTCGGTGCTCTTCGCCGCCGAGGACAGCGCGGACGCCGCCCTGCTCGACCAGACGGCGTTCACCCAGACCGCGCTGTTCGCCCTGGAGACCGCGCTGTTCCGCCTCGCCGAACACCACGGGCTCACCCCCGACTTCCTGCTCGGCCACTCGATCGGCGAGGTCACCGCCGCCCACCTCGCGGGCGTCCTCGACCTCCCCGACGCCTGCGTCCTCGTGGCGGAGCGCGGCCGGCTGATGCAGGCCGCACGGGAGGGCGGCGCCATGGCGGCCGTCGAGGCCGGGGAGGACGCGGTACGCGCCGCCCTCGCCCCCTACGGCGACCGGGTCGCGGTCGCCGGCGTCAACGGGCCCCGCGCCACGGTCATCTCCGGCGACGCCGACGCCGTCGACGAACTCACCGGCCGGTTCAAGAAGGAGGGCGCACGGGTCAAGCGCCTCCCCGTCAGCCACGCCTTCCACTCCCCGCACATGGACGAGGTCCTGGACGAGTTCCGCGCGATCGCCGAGGACCTCACCTTCCATGAGCCGCGCATCCCCATCGTCTCCAACGTCACCGGCGCACTGGCCACGGCGGAGGACCTCGCCTCGCCCGACTACTGGGCCCGCCACATCCGCGAGACCGTCCGCTTCCTCGACGGCGTACGCCTCCTGGAGGCGGCGGGGGTCACCGAGTGGCTGGAACTCGGCCCCGAAGGGGTGCTGAGCGCCCTGGTCGCCGAGTCCCTGGAGCAGGCCCTCGGGGTCGTGACCCCGGCCCTGCGCAGGGGCCGTCCCGAGCCGGAGGTGTTCGCCGCCGCCCTCGGACTGCTCGCCGCACGCGGCGCCGACATCAGCTGGGACGCCTTGTTCCCCGGCGCGCACGGCACCGACCTGCCGTTCTACGCCTTCCAGCGGCAGCGCCACTGGCTCGACGCGCCCACCACCGTCACGGACGCCGCGGGCTTCGGACTCGTCGCGGCCGACCATCCGCTGCTCGGCGCGGCCGTCCAGCTGGCCGACCGTGACGAACACGTCCTCACCGGCCGCCTGGCCCGCGGCACGCACCCCTGGCTGACGGAGCACACCGTCGCCGGCACCGTGCTCGTGCCCGGCACCGGACTGCTCGAACTCGCCCTCCGGGCAGGCGAACAGCTCGGCGCGACCACGGTCGGCGAACTCACCCTGGCGGCCCCCCTGGTACTGCCCGAACGCGGCGGCGTGCACCTCCAGGTGTCCGTCGGCGCCGAGGACACCGACGCCACCCGACCGGTGCGCATCCACGCCCGTCCTCACGGCGACCCCGCCCACGACGGGACCTGGACCCTGCACGCCTACGGCACCCTGAACACCGGCACCGACGCACCGGCGGGCGAGACGCTCACCGTCTGGCCCCCCGCCGGAGCCCGGGAGATCGACCTCACCGGCGCCTACGAGCGCCTCGACGAGCAGGGCTACGCCTACGGGCCCGCGTTCCGCAACCTGCGCCGGCTGTGGACGGCCGGTGACGACCTCTGCGCCGAGGTCGCCCTCGACGACGACCAGCGCACCGAGGCACGCCGGTTCACCCTCCACCCCGCACTGCTCGACGCCGCTCTGCACCCGCTGCTTCCCGGCGTCGCCGGCGACGAGGGCCGCCCGCTGCTGCCGTTCTCCTGGGCCGGAGTGAGCGCGACCGCCGCGGGCGCGTCCGTGCTGCGGGTCCGGCTCGCCGGAGCAGCGGCACCCGGGGCCCTGAGCGGCGGCTCCACGACGGTCGCCCTCACGGTGGCCGACGGGTCGGGCGCACCGGTCGCCGAGGTGGCGGAGCTGACCCTGCGCCCCCTGTCCGCCGAGTCGCTGCGCACCGCGGACGCCGGCTCCGCCGACGGTCTGCTCAGGGTCGAGTGGACCCGGCCGGCCATCACGGACGCGACGGCAGACCTCGCCACCTGGGCGGTCCTCGGCCCCGTGCCGGACCTCGGCCTGCCGGACGGCACCGTCCGCTCCTACGCCGACCTCGGCGAACTGGCACGGGCCGTCGACACGGGCGCACCCGCGCCCGCGATCGTCCTCGCTCCCCACTTCTCCGCGCCCGCCGGCGACACGCTGCCGGGCACCGCGCGGGAGGCAGCGCACCAGGCGCTCGTCCAGGTGCAGGAGTGGCTCGCGGACGACCGTTTCGCGCACGCCCGCCTCGTGGTCACCACCCGGGGTGCCGTGGCCACCGCGGCCGACGAGGACGTCACCGACCTGGCCCACGCCCCGCTGTGGGGCCTCCTGCGCACCGCCCAGACGGAGAGCCCCGGCCGCGTCCAGCTCCTGGACCTCGACGCCGCGGGCACACCCGCCCTCACGGCCGCTGTCGCTTCGGGTGAGGCGCAGGTGGCGGTGCGGTCGGGCGGGTTGGTGGTGCCGAGGCTGCGGCGGGCGGCGCCGGGTGACGGTGGTGCTGTCGCCTGGGGCGAGGGTCCGGTGTTGGTGACGGGTGGTACCGGTGGTCTGGGTGCCGTGGTGGCCCGGCATCTGGTGACGGTTCACGGGGTCCGCTCACTGGTGCTGGTGAGCCGGCGCGGTGAGGCGGCTCCTGGCGCGGGCGAGTTGCGGGCGGAGCTGGAGGCTCTGGGTGCAGTCGTGAGGCTCGCGGCCTGTGATGTGACCGACCGGTCGGCTCTGGCCGGACTGCTGGCCGATGTCGGTGAGCTGTCGGGTGTGGTGCATACGGCGGGTGTGCTGGACGACGTGACGGTGGAGGGGCTGACGCCCGAGCGGCTGCATTCCGTGTTGCGTCCGAAGGTGGATGCGGCGTGGCATCTGCACGAGCTGACCCGGGACATGGATCTGAGGGCGTTCGTTCTGTATTCGTCGGTGTCGGGGCTTCTCGGTACGGCGGGGCAGGCGAACTACGCGGCGGGCAACGCGTTCCTGGACGCGCTGGCGGCGCATCGCCGGGCGGCCGGTCTGCCGGCGACCTCCCTCGCCTGGGGCCTCTGGGAGGAGACCAGCACCATCACCGGTCACCTCGCCGAGGCGGACCTGCGCCGCCTGGCCCGCTCCGGCCTGCTGCCGCTGGCCACCGACGACGCGATGGCCCTCTTCGACGAGGCCCCGGCCACCGGCGAGAGTGCACTCGCCGTCACCCGGCTCGACACCCGGGCGATCCGTGCCCTGGGCGACCGGGTGCCGCCCCTCCTCGCCGGACTCGTCCGCGGGAACAGCGCCCGCCGCCCCGCTGCCGCGGGCGACGCCCCCGCCGGCCGCCCCGAGGGCCAGGGCCTCGCCGACAGGCTCGCCGCCCTGCCCGCGACCGAGCGGGAACGGACCCTGGTGGACGTCGTCCGCGGCCGGGTGGCCGCCGTGCTCGGCCACGCCGACCACACCGCGATCGACGCCGACCGGCCGGTCCAGGAACTCGGCTTCGACTCCCTGACCGCCGTCGAGCTGCGCAACCAGCTCGCCGCCGAGACGGGACTGCGACTGCCGACCACCCTGGTCTTCGACCAGCCCACGCCCAGGGCGCTCGCCTCGTATCTGGGCGACCGGCTGAGCGTCGAGGAGACCGCGCCGGACGAGCCGGTCCTGGCGGAACTGGCCCGGCTGGAAGCCGCCATCGAAGCGGCCGCCACCGACGCCTCCGCCCACGGCCGGATCACCGCCCGCCTGCGGGAGCTCCTGGACGCAGCCGACAACGCGGCCGGGACCCCCGCCCAGGACCGGGACGACGACCGGGACGACGACCTGGACTCGGCCACCGACGACGAACTGTTCGCCCTCGTCGACGAGCTGAACTGAGCCACCGCCACTTCGGCAGACGACCACCACACGACACACGGGAGTTGACACACCATGGCGGGCGAGGACAAGCTCCGCGACTACCTGAAGAAGGCCGTCGCCGATGCCCGTGAGGCACGCCGGCAGCTGCGCGACCTGGAGGACAGGCGACGCGAGCCGATCGCGATCGTGGGCATGGCCTGCCGTTACCCCGGCGGCGTCTCCTCGCCCGACGACCTGTGGCGCCTCGTGGCCGACGGCACCGACGCCGTCGGCGGCTTCCCCGGCAACCGCGGCTGGGACGTGGACGGCCTCTACGACCCGGACCCCGACCGCACGGGCACCTCGTACGCCCGCGAAGGCGGATTCCTCTACGACGCCGACCGGTTCGACCCGGCCTTCTTCGGGATGTCGCCGCGCGAGGCCATGGCGATCGACCCGCAGCAGCGGCTGCTGCTGGAGACGGCCTGGGAGGCGTTCGAGCACGCCGGCATCGACGCCACCGCCCTGCGCGGCTCTGACACCGGCGTGTTCACCGGCCAGATGTACAACGACTACGGCTCACGCCCTCACCTGCCGCCGGAGGACTTCGAGGGGTACCTGTTCAGCGGCAGTGCCGGCAGCATCGCCGTCGGCCGGCTCTCCTACACCTACGGCTTCGAGGGCCCGGCGGTCTCCGTCGACACGGCCTGCTCGTCCTCGCTCGTCGCCCTGCACCTCGCGGTGAACGCGCTGCGAGGCGGCGAGTGCTCGCTCGCCCTCGCCGGCGGAGTCACGGTGATGTCGACCCCTGTGGCCTTCCTGGAGTTCTCCCGACTGCGCGGCCTGTCGCCCGACGGCCGCTGCAAGTCCTTCGCCGCCGGGGCCGACGGTGTGGCGTGGGCGGAGGGGGCCGGAGTCCTCGTCGTCGAGCGCCTGTCGGATGCCCTGCGCAACGGTCACCGGGTGCTGGCGGTCGTACGGGGCAGCGCGGTGAACCAGGACGGTGCGTCGAACGGTCTGACGGCGCCGAACGGTCCGTCGCAGGAGCGTGTCATCCGCCAGGCACTGGCCTCGGCCGGCCTGTCCGCCGCCGATGTGGACGTGGTGGAGGCGCACGGTACGGGCACGCGGCTGGGTGACCCGATCGAGGCGCAGGCCCTGCTGGCGACCTATGGGCAGGACCGTGAACAGCCGCTGTTGCTGGGGTCGTTGAAGTCGAACATCGGGCATGCGCAGGCTGCGGCCGGTGTCGGTGGTGTGATCAAGATGGTGCAGGCGATGCGGCACGGTGTGCTGCCGAGGACGCTGCATGTGGACGAGCCGTCGCCGTTCGTGGAGTGGGACGCGGGTGCGGTCGAGCTGCTGACCGAGGCACGTGAGTGGCCGGCGCGTGAGGACGCGCCGCGCCGTGCGGGTGTCTCCTCCTTCGGATTTGGCGGCACCAACGCGCACGTGATCATCGAGGAGGCCCCGGCCGTCCCGCCCGCCGAGACCACCTCCGTGCGCACCCTGCCCGCCCTGCCGTGGCTCCTGTCCGCGCGCACCCCCCAGGCACTCACCGCCCAGGCCGAACGGCTCCACGCCTTCGCCTCGGCCCCCGGCGCCCCCGACCCCCTCGACATCGCCTACTCCCTGGCCACCACCCGCGCCGCCCTCCCGCATCGGGCGGCGGCCGTGGGCAGCGGGCCCGCCCAGCTCCTCGACTCCCTCCGGCACCTCACCCCGGTCGCCCCCTCGGGCGGTGCTCTGGCGGTGGTGTTCTCGGGTCAGGGTGCTCAGCGGGCGGGGATGGGCCGTGAGTTGTATGGGGCGTTTCCGGTGTTCGCGGGGGCGTTGGACGAGGTGTGCGGTGTGCTGGATCCGCTGTTGGGCGGTTCTTTGCGGGAGGTGATGTTCGCGGTCGAGGGGTCGTTGTTGTCGCGGACGGGGTGGACGCAGCCGGCGTTGTTCGCGTTTGAGGTGGCGTTGTTCCGGTTGGTGGAGTCGTGGGGTGTGCGGCCTGATGTTGTGGCGGGTCATTCGGTGGGGGAGTTGGTGGCTGCGTATGTGGCGGGGGTGATGGGTCTGGGTGATGCTGCGCGGTTGGTGGCGGCGCGTGCGGGGTTGATGCAGGCGTTGCCGGCGGGGGGTGTGATGGTCGCGGTGGAGGCCTCGGAGGGTGAGGTTCTGGCGGCGATCGGTGAGCGTGGTGGTGTGGTGGGTGTGGCGGCGGTGAACGGGCCGTCGGCGGTGGTGATCTCGGGTGCGGGTGATGCGGTGGAGGTGGTGTTGGCTGCTCTGCCGGGTCGGCGTACGCGGCGGCTTGAGGTGTCGCATGCGTTTCATTCGCCGTTGATGGACGGGATGGTGGAGGAGTTCCGTTCGGCGGCGAAGGAGGTGCGGTATGAGGCGCCCCGCTTCCCGGTCGTCTCGACTGTCACCGGCCGGTTGGCCGAGGGTGAGGATCTGCGGTCGGCGGATTATTGGGTGACGCAGGTGCGGGAGGCCGTCCGCTACGCCGACGCCGTCACCACTCTGGAGAAGGAGGGCGTCACCACCCTCCTCGAACTCGGTCCCGGCGGCGTCCTCGCCGCCCTCGCCGCCCAGGCCGTGCGCGACCCCGACGCCCTGACCGCCACGGTCGCCACCCGCGCGGGACGCCCCGAGCCGGAGACCCTGACCGAAGCGCTCGGCACGCTGCACGCCCGGGGCGTCGCCGTCGACTGGGAGGTGTTCTTCGCCGGCACCGGGGCCCGGCGGGTCCCGCTGCCCACCTACGCCTTCCAGCACCAGCGGTACTGGCTCGACGAAATCCCGGCCGGCAGCCACGGCTCCGGCCCCGTCCTGCGCGGCACGCCGGACATCCCGGAGGAGACACCGGCAGCCCGGCTCGTGCCCCTGGCCGAGCGGCTCGCGCCGCTGGGCGACGCACAGCGGGAGCAGTACCTCCTCACCCTGGTCACGGAGCTGGTCGCGAAGGTGCTCAAACACCCCGACACCACTGCCGTCGTGCCCCACCGCCCCTTCCAGGAGCTCGGCTTCGACTCCCTGACCGGCGTCGAGCTGCGCAACCGGCTGGGCGCCGAGACCGGTCTCTCCCTTCCCGCCACCGTCGTCTTCGACCATCCGACACCGGCCGCCCTGGCGGCCTACGTACAGGAGCAGGCCGCCGCCTCCGGACGCGGGCCGGGCGGTTCCGCGACCGAGGAACTGGACCGGCTGGAGGCGTCCGTGGACGCCCTGGCAGCGGACGGCACGCAGCCGGACGAGACCCGCGTGGCGCTGTCCGCGCGGCTCCGGGCACTGGCCGACCGCCTCGTGGGGCCGGCGGGCACACCGTTCCAGCCGGCCGCCGACGCCGATGCCACGGACCTCACGGACGCGTCCGCGGACGAGATCTTCGACTTCATCGACAGCCGGCTGGGCAGGGCCGCGGACTGACGCCGCCCGCCGCCCCGCCACCCCCGCACCACCACCCCCGCACCACCACCCTTCCGGTACCGAGGAGAGACTGATTCCGCATGTCCGCTGACGTGTCCCGCGCGCAGGAGCAGGCCCAGACCAGGGAACAGAAGCTCGTCGACTACCTGAAGTGGGTCACCGCCGACCTGCAGAAGGCCCGCGAGCGCATCGAGACGCTCGAGTCGGCCGCCACCGAACCGGTCGCCATCGTGGGCATGGCATGCCGCTTCCCGGGCGGGGTCACGTCACCGGACGACCTGTGGCGCCTCGCCGCCGAAGGCCGGGACGCCATCAGCCCGTTCCCCGCGGACCGCGGCTGGGACCTCGACGCGCTGTACAGCACGGACCGCGACGAGCCCGGCACGTCGTACACCCGGGAGGGCGGATTCCTCGACGGAGCCGCCCTGTTCGACGCGGACTTCTTCGGCATCTCGCCCCGCGAGGCCCGCGCGATGGACCCCCAGCAGCGCGTCCTCCTGGAGACCGCGTGGGAGGCGTTCGAGGACGCCGGGATCGACCCCGCCACGCTGCGCGGGAGCCGCACCGCCGTGTTCGCCGGCGTGATCGAGCAGAGTTACCTCGGACTCGAAGGGCCCGCCGAGCTGGAGGGCCACCTCATGACCGGCAAGCTCAGCAGCGTGGCATCCGGACGCATCTCCTACACCTTCGGCCTCGAAGGCCCGGCCGTCTCCATCGACACCGCCTGCTCCTCCTCGCTGGTCGCCCTCCACCTCGCGGTGGAGTCGGTCCGCCGTGGCGAGTCCACCCTCGCGCTCGCCGGAGGCGCGACGGTCACCGCGACCCCGGGCGGGTTCGTCGACTTCTCCCGCCAGGGCGGACTCGCCCCCGACGGACGGATCAAGTCGTTCGCGGCCGCCGCCGACGGCACCTCCTGGTCGGAGGGCGTGGGCCTGCTGGTGGTGGAGCGCCTGTCGGACGCGGTGCGCCACGGTCACCGGGTGCTGGCGGTCGTACGGGGCAGTGCGGTGAACCAGGACGGTGCGTCGAACGGTCTGACGGCGCCGAACGGTCCGTCGCAGGAGCGTGTCATCCGGCAGGCCCTGCGGAACGCCCGGCTGGCCCCGGCCGATGTGGACGCGGTGGAGGCGCACGGTACGGGCACGCGACTGGGCGACCCGATCGAGGCCCAGGCCCTGCTGGCGACCTACGGCCAGGACCGCGAACGACCCCTGTTCCTCGGCTCGCTGAAGTCCAACATCGGCCACACCGTCGCCGCCGCCGGTGTCGGCGGTGTCATCAAGATGGTGCAGGCCATGCGGCACGGGCTGCTGCCCCGGACCCTGCACGTCGACCGGCCCACCCCCATGGTCGACTGGAGCTCCGGCGCGGTCGAGCTGCTCACCGAGGCACGCGAGTGGACCGCCCGGGAAACAGCCCCGCGCCGGGCCGCCGTCTCCGCCTTCGGTGTGAGCGGCACCAACGCCCACGTCATCCTGGAAGAGGCCCCCGAGGCGGAGCACGGCACCCCCGAGCAGGCCCGGACGCTCCCGGCCGTGCCCTGGCTCCTGTCCGCACCGGACGAGGACGCCCTGCGCGCCCAGGCCCGGCGGCTCCACGAGCACGTCACCGCCCACCCCGAGCAGTCCGCCACCGACCTCGCCTACTCCCTCGCCACCACCCGCGCTCTGCACGACCGCCGTGCCGTCCTGACCGGAGCCGGCCGCGACGACCTGTCCGACGCCCTTCGGCACCTCGCCCAGACGCCCACGAGCTTCGAGGCACCGGTGCGTCCCGGTGCTCTGGCGGTGGTGTTCTCGGGTCAGGGTGCTCAGCGGGCGGGGATGGGCCGTGAGTTGTATGGGGCGTTTCCGGTGTTCGCGGGGGCGTTGGACGAGGTGTGCGGTGTGCTGGATCCGCTGTTGGGCGGTTCTTTGCGGGAGGTGATGTTCGCGGTCGAGGGGTCGTTGTTGTCGCGGACGGGGTGGACGCAGCCGGCGTTGTTCGCGTTTGAGGTGGCGTTGTTCCGGTTGGTGGAGTCGTGGGGTGTGCGGCCTGATGTTGTGGCGGGTCATTCGGTGGGGGAGTTGGTGGCTGCGTATGTGGCGGGGGTGATGGGTCTGGGTGATGCTGCGCGGTTGGTGGCGGCGCGTGCGGGGTTGATGCAGGCGTTGCCGGCGGGGGTGATGATGGTCGCGGTGGAGGCCTCGGAGGGTGAGGTTCTGGCGGCGATCGGTGAGCGTGGTGGTGTGGTGGGTGTGGCGGCGGTGAACGGGCCGTCGGCGGTGGTGATCTCGGGTGCGGGTGATGCGGTGGAGGTGGTGTTGGCTGCTCTGCCGGGTCGGCGTACGCGGCGGCTTGAGGTGTCGCATGCGTTTCATTCGCCGTTGATGGACGGGATGGTGGAGGAGTTCCGTTCGGCGGCGAAGGAGGTGCGGTATGAGGCGCCCCGCTTCCCGGTCGTCTCGACTGTCACCGGCCGGTTGGCCGAGGGTGAGGATCTGAGGTCGGCGGATTATTGGGTGACGCAGGTGCGGGAGGCCGTCCGTTACGCCGACGCCGTCACCACCCTGTACGACCAAGGGGTGCGGACCGTCGTCGAGGTCGGCCCCGGCGGCGTCCTGACCGCCCTGGCGCAGACCGTCCTCGCGGACCGGGACGACGTCACCGTCCAGGCGCTCCAGCGGCCCGATCGGCCCGAACCGGCCGCGCTGGCCGACGGCATCGGCACCCTGCACGCCCGGGGCGTCCCCGTCGACTGGGAGGCGTTCTTCGCCGGCACCGGGGCCCGGCGGGTCCCGCTGCCCACCTACGCCTTCCAGCACCAGCGGTACTGGACCGACGCCCTCGCGGCCGGCCGCCGTGACGCCGGCGGCTTCGGCCTCGACAGCACCGATCACCCCCTCATCGGCGCCGCGCTGTTCCCCGGCGACCGCGACGAGGCCCTGTTCACGACCCGCCTGTCCGCCCGCACGGACCAGCTCCTCGCCGCCCACACCGTCGCCGGGGAGACCGTCGTGCCCAGCACGGTCCTCGCCGAACTGGCCGTCCGCGCCGGAGACGAGACGGGCTGCACGGCCGTGGACGAACTCGTCGTCGACACGCCTCTGGTGCTGCCCCGCGAAGGAGCCCTGCACCTCCAGGTCCGCGTCGGCGAACCGGACACCGCCGGCCGTCGCGTCCTCACCGTCCACGCCCGGCCCGACGAGCCCGACGCGTCCTGGACGCGCCACGCCCACGGACTGCTCAGCGACACACCGCTCGCCCCGCCGGCGGACACCGAGCCGGCCACACCGTGGCCGCCGGCCGGCGCCGAACCGATCCCGGACACCGACGCGAACGGCGGCGAAGTCCCGGACCGCGCGGGCGAGTTGTACGACCGCTTCGCCGCCGCCGGGGTGCACTACGGCACCGCCTACCGGGGGCTCACCCGGATGTGGCGGCGCTCCGGCGAACTGTTCGCCGAGGTGGCCCTCGACCCCGGCACCGACCCGCGCGCCGAGGGGTTCGGGCTGCACCCGGTCCTGCTGGAGGCCGCCCTGCAACCGCTGTACGCCGCCGGACTGCCCGGCCTGCCGTCCACCGCCCTGCGCTGGCGCGGCCTGCGTCTGCACGCCGTCGGCGCGGACACCCTGCGCGTGCGCCTCACCCCGCTCCCCGGCGCCGACGACACCTATGCGGTGCGCCTGACCGACCCGGCCGGGCAGGTCGTCGCGGTGGCCGACGCCGTGACCGTCGGCCCCGTGCCCGCCGCGGCGCTGCGGGCCGCCCGCTCCCGGCACCGCGACGCCCTGCACCATGTCGAGTGGATCGCCCGGCCTCTGCCCGCCGCCTCCCGGAACTGGCTCACCCTCGGCTCCGCCGGGGACCCCGACCTGGCCGCCGTCAGGGCCGCCGTGGAAGGCCGGCGCATCGGGGCCGCACGCCTCGATCTGACCACCCCCGCGGGGCAGTCCGCGCAGGACGCCGTCAGGGACACCGTGGGCCGCGCCCTGACCTGGGCGCGGCAGTGGCTCGCCGAGGAGGCCCTGGCCGCCACGCCGCTGGTCGTCGTGACCTGTGGCGCCGTGGCCGTCTCCGGCGACGAGGACGTCACCGACCCCGCCGCCGCGGCCGCCTGGGGTCTGCTGCGCTCGGCACAGTCGGAGACGCCGGGACGGATCGTCCTGGTGGACGCGGACGGCGAACCCGGTCCGGACGCGCTGTCCGCCGTGGTCGCCGCCGGCGAACCGCAGGCCGCGATCCGCGGCGCCACCGCACCGGGCGGCGCTCTCCGGATCCATGTGCCCCGCCTGCTGCGCACCCCCGTGCCCGATGCCGGGGCCGAGGGCGCCCGCGCGGTGTGGGACCCCGACGGCACCGTCCTGATCACCGGCGGCACCGGATCGCTCGGCGCCCACTTCGCCCGCCACCTGGTCACCGCCCACGGCGTCCGCCACCTGCTGCTGGTCAGCAGGCGCGGCCCGGACTCCCCGGGCGCCGCCGGCCTGTGCGCCGAACTGCGGGCCCTGGGCGCGACCGTGGCCGTGGCCGCCGCGGACGTCGCCGACCGCACCGCCCTCGCGGGCGTCCTGGCCTCGGTGCCGGCCGCGCACCCGCTGCGCGGCGTCGTCCACACCGCGGGCGTTCTCGACGACGGCGTCATCGCCGCCCAGACACCGCGGCGGCTCGACGCCGTGCTCCGGCCCAAGGCGGACGCGGCCTGGGCCCTGCACGAGCTGACCCGGGACGCCGGCCTGACGGCGTTCGTGCTCTTCTCGTCCGTGGCCGCCGCCGTCGGTGGCCCCGGCCAGTCCATCTACGCCGCGGCCAACGCCCACCTGGACGCGCTCGCCCAGCACCGCGCCGCTTCGGGACTGCCGGCCACCTCCATCGCCTGGGGCCTGTGGGAGCAGGCGACCGGGCTGACGGGCGGGCTGACCGAGACGGACCTGAAGCGGATCGCCCGCAGCGGCTTCCGCACGGTCCCCGAGGAACTCGGCACGGCCCTGTTCGACCTGGCCCTGGACACCGGCCGCCCCCACCTCGTGGCCACCCCGCTCGACCTCCCCGTGCTGCGCAGCCAGCCGCAGGTTCCGGTGCTGCTGCGGTCGCTGGTGCGGGTGCCGGTGCGCGCCACGGCGCACGGCGCGGCCGACGCGGGCCCCGCGCTCGCCGACCGGCTCGCCGGACTCGACGAGGCCGCCCAGCACACGCTCGTCCTCGACGCCGTGTCGTCCGAGATCACCCGGGTCCTCGGCCGCTCCGGCACGGTCGACCCCGAACGCCCCCTGCAGAGCAGCGGTTTCGACTCCCTCACCTCCGTCGAGCTGCGCAACCGGCTCGCCGCGATCACCGGTCTGCGCCTGCCCGCCACCCTGGTCTTCGACCACCCGACGCCCCGGGCCCTGGCGGCCCACCTGCGCAACGAACTCCTCGCACCCCAGGGCGCGGCCGAGCCGGACCAGGCCGTCGACTACGCCGCCGACATCGACCTGCCCGCCGACATCCGACCGGCCGACGAGGTCGTCCGCACCGTCACCGACCCGTCGGACATCCTGCTCACCGGAGCGAGTGGCTTCCTCGGCGCGTTCCTGGTGCGCGACCTGATGCGCACCACGACCGCCCGCCTGCACTGCCTGGTGCGCGGTGCCGACGACGCGGCGGCGTACGAGCGGCTGCGCTCCAGCCTCACCTGGTACCGGGTCTGGGACGAGATCGACGAGAGCCGGCTGCGCGTCCGCGCGGGGGACCTGGCGGAGGATCGACTCGGCCTGAACGAGGAGGAGTTCGACGGCCTCGCCCGCACCGTCGACGCCGTCTACCACGCGGGCGCCACCGTGCACTGGCTCCACCCCTACGAGGCACTGCGGGCGGCCAACGTCCACGGCACGCGGGAGATCCTGCGCCTGGCGGCCCGCCACCGCACGGTCCCGGTGCACTACATCTCCACCGTCGGTGTCTTCAACGGCCCGGTCACGCCCGGCGTCCCCCTGAAGGTGACCGACCCGACCGGCCCCGCCGAAGCCCTGCCCAGCGGCTACCTCCAGTCCAAGTGGGTGGCCGAGCAGCTCGTCGGCCTCGCCCGGGACCGGGGCCTGCCGGTGTCCGTGCACCGCGTCGACGTCATCTCCGGCGACACCCGCAACGGGGCCTGCCAGACCCGCGATTTCGTCTGGCTGAGCCTCAAGGGCCTCCTCCAGGCGCAGGCCGCGCCGGCCGGTGTCGCAGGCCGCTTCCACCTGCTGCCCGTGGACTACGTCAGCGCCGCCATCGTCGGCATCTCGCGGCGCGAACCGGCCGGCGGCACCTTCCACCTGTTCAACCGCAGCTCCCTGAGCCTCGCGGACTGCGTGTCGTACCTGCGTGAACTCGGGTACCGGCTCGACGAGACGGACCGGGAGCGGTGGAGTGCCGCGGTGCGGTCCGACCGGGACAACGCCCTGCTGCCGCTGCTGCACGCGTTCGAGATGATGACGTCCGACACCGACGGCTTCTATCCGCCGATCGACACGGCCGAGACCGAGGCGGCGCTCACCGGCACGGACATCGCCTGTCCGCCGCTGACGCGTGAACTCTTCGCCACGTACGTGGAGTTCTTCGTCCAGGAAGGGCACTTCCCGCCCGCCCCCTGACCCGTGAGGTCCGTCACCGCACACCTCCGGCCGGCCGCCCGGCTGCTCACCCTGAGCAGCCGGGCGGCCGGTCCCGTCCCCTCTCCGCCCCTCCTCCGTCCGCGAATCCGAGGTATCGCCATGGGCACCGCACGGGTGCGTTCGTTCTCCGAGATCGAGGCCGCCTTCGTCGAGTACGTCCAGCAGACCGTCTACTGCACGATGGTCACCGTCGACCGGCACAACCGCCCCCGGGCCCGTGTCGTCCAGCCCGTCTGGGAGACGGTCGAGGAGCGCCCCGTCGGGTGGCTGGCCGTCTTCCGCACCCCGGTGAAGGCCGCCCACCTGGCGCGCAACCCCCACACGACGTACGCCTACTGGCACCCCCGCCAGGACGCGGTCTTCGTCGACAGCGTCTCCGCCTGGGTGCACGACCGGGACACCAAGCTGCGCGCCTGGGAGCTGTACCGCCGCAACAGCCCCCCGGGCGTCGGCTACGACCCGCACCTCTACTGGAGCGCCGGCCCCGACAGCCCCGACTACCACCTGCTGCGCATCGACCCCTGGCGTGTCCAGGTCCTGCGCGGCTCGGACCTGAGCAGCCGCATCTGGGCGGCCGACCCGCCGCCGCACCCCTGACCCCGGCCGGATCTCCTCCGGCCGGGTCTTCGAGCCGTCGGATGACGCGCCCGGCCCGATTGCCCCGCCGTCCCGCCGTGCGGTTGGATCAGCGCATCGGCTGAACGAGGCGGGCGACCGAGGAGAGTTGATGGCGGCAGAGGGGGAGCGGACGGAGAACACGTCCGCGGGCCACGCCAGTGGGCATGCCCACCACTTCACGACCGGAGGCGGCGCCGGGTGGGGCCCGGTGCCGCCTCCGTCCCCGGACGGGCACGTCGCCGAACTCCTCGCCCTGCTCCGGGAAGTGCGATCCGACCTCGAACGCCTGCAGAGCACGGACGAGATCACCGCGCTCCGGGACGAGTCGGACGGGGCCATGGCGGAGATCTCGGGGACAGGCCGCGTCACACCGGGTCTCGTCGCCCGGCTCCGCACCCGGCTGGAGGCAGCGCAACCGGCCCTGTCACCCTTGGCCTCCGTCGCCGGTCTCGTCCAGTCGCTCGCCCTGGTGGAGGGCACCCTCAGCTATCCGGAACCCGAAGAGCGGGCGTCGATGCGGCCCCTGCCCTCCGGCCGTGCGCGTCCCGGTGCGTACGGGCCACCGGCGGGCCACACCCCGCCCGGCCCCAGCACCGGTTCCGACGACGACGAATGGCCCGACCCGGCCGATGGGTGACATCGCCAAGGGCGTGCTGGGCGGGGCCTGGACGCTGCTGGTGGGCTGGATCCTGCCCACCGCGCTGAACCTGGCCGTCTTCCTGCTCACCGTCGCCCCGAGCCTTCGTGACCTCGGCCCGCTCGAACGGCTGCGCGGCGCGGGCGGACTCGGCACCGGCCTCACCCTGCTGACCGGAGCGCTGTTGCTCGGCCTGGTCGCCAACGCCTGCCAGAACGCGCTCTACCGGCTCCTGGAGGGGTACCTGCTGTGGCCCGCCCGGGCCTTCGAGGCGGGCTGCCGGCGCAGTCGCCGCAGCAGGGCGTTCCTCGCGGACCGGCTGACCGTGCTCCGCCTGGAGCGCCGCCGGGCCGAGCAGGGGCCGCTGCGGACCGAGGACGAGGAGGAGCTCGCCAGGCTGCTCGCCGACCCGCGCCTCGCAAGGGCCGCCGGGCGGGACCGGCGTCGGACCGCCGTCCAGCGCGGGCTGCTGCGGGAGCGGTTCGCCCGGTTCCCGATCGCCGACGACCAGATCGCCCCGACCCGGCTCGGGAACGCCATCCGCCGTTTCGAGGAGTACGGCTGGGACCGCTACCGCCTCGACACCCAGCTGTTGTGGAACGAACTCACCGGCTGCGTCCCGGACCAGATCCGCCGCCAGAGCGAACTCGCCCGCGCCAGCGTCGACTTCTTCGTCGCCCTGCTGTCCGGCCATGTCGTCGTCGCCCTGGCGGCGGCTCTCGCCCTCGCCGCCGGTGACAAGCCGGACCGCCTCGCCCTTCTGGGCACCCTCGGCGTCCTCGCCGCGCTCGTGCCGGTCTGGTACCGGTCGGCGGTCACAGCGACCGACGAGTGGGCAGCCGCCGTCCGCGCCCTGGTCAACACCGGCCGCAAACCCCTCGCGGCCTCCCTCGGCCTCGCCCTCCCACAGACTCTCGCCGCGGAACGCGCCATGTGGACGATGGTGTCCCGGCTCTCCCGCATCCCGTACCACGAACGCGCCGCCGCCCTGGACCCCTACCGCGCGGAACCCACCACGGACCCGGCCTGACCCCGGACCCGCCGCGGAGGACCGTCGAAGCCGCGGACGACCGTCGAAATCCGGTCGTCCGCGACGGCCGGCCGGACCTGGGGTGCGGCCATGGACTGGAGCGCCCGGCACGGCGGGTACGACACGGCCGACTCCTGGACGGCACGGCGGCTGCGGACCGTGCGGCAGCAGATCCGCCGGGCCCTCGACGACGCCCCGGCCGGGCCGCTGAAGGTGATCAGCCTGAGCGCCGGGGACGGCAGGGACCTCCTCCACGTCCTCGCCGGACACCCCCGGCGCCACGACGTGCGGGCGAGACCGGTCGAACGGGACGCCCGTAACGCCGAGGCGGCCTCGGAGGCGGCGCGCCGGGCGCACCTGGACGGGGTCGAGGTGGTGACCGGTGGCGCCTCACTCGTCGACCGGTGCCAGGACCTGGCCCCGGCGCATCTCGTCCTCATCTGAGGGGTGTTCGGCAACATCACCGACCCCGCCATCGAGCGGGCCGTCGGCGCCTGCGTCCAGCTCTGCGGGACCGGCGGCGCCGTCGTCCGGGCCCGGCACCGCGGTGAGCCCGGCCGGGTGCCGCTGATCTGCCGCCGGTTCGAGAGGGAGGGCTTCGAACCGCGGTGGCTGTCCGAGCCGGACGCCGGCTGCGGAGTGGGCGCGCACCGGTTCGCCGGCACGCCCCGGCCGCTGCGCCCCGGACTGCGCATGTTCGAGTTCGTCGGCTACGACGTGCTGCGGGACCGCCCTGATGCGGCAGCGTCGTAATCGCGCCGATTTTGCGGACGTGGCCCACGGCGAGGTGAGCGACGGGGCGAGCGGCGCGAGAATGGTGAGGGCCTGGCGCGGCACACCGGAACCCGCGGGCGAAACGATCCGCCGAACCCGCGCCGCCGCCGGGCGAGCTCCGAGATCAGGCACGCTCCCCCGATGTGATCGGACCGTCTTCAGACCGGCACGAACGCGCCGGAACGGAGGACTGACACATGGCCACCCCACTCACCGCCACCCGGCTCGTCGCCGCGCTGAAGGCCGAGGGCTGCGCCGTTCGCGAAGTCGCCGGCTGGCGCACCAACAACCGTAATCACAAAGGCCCTTGGGGCCCAGTGCACGGCGCGATGATCCACCACACCGTCACCGGCGCCGGCACGGACGTCGTCGGACTGATCTTCCACGGCCACAGTGCCCTGCCCGGCCCGCTCGCCACGGGATGCATCACCAAGGACGGCGTCGTCCACCTCACCGGAAACGGCCGGGCCAACCACGCCGGAGGCGGTGACCGTGACGTGCTCGACGCCGTCATCGGCGAGTCGTACGGCACGTATCCGCCCCCGACGCACGAGCACGACGGCTCGGCCGGCGCGGTCGACGGCAACGCCCGCTTCTACGGCTGGGAGTGCGAGAACAGGGGCGACGGCAAGGACCCGTGGCCGCCCGCCCAGTACCTCGCGATGGTCAAGGCCACCGCCGCGATCTGCCGCGCGCACGGCTGGGGCCACAAGAGCGCCATCGGCCATCTGGAATGGAGCGACTGGAAGGTCGACCCGCGCGGATTCGACATGGCCGGCTTCCGCCGAGACGTCGCCGACGCCCTGGCCCTCCCGGCGGGCCGGTGGGAAGGAGAGGACCCCATGCCCCAGTACGTCAACCTCGGTGTCGCCGGGGAGTACCAGCTCAGGCCCGGCGCCTGGGACTCGGTCGAGTTCACCGCGGAATGGACCGACGAGACCGGCCACCACGCCACCGGCGGCAGCGTGTTCGCCCGGGGCCCGGCCCGCTTCAGCGGCACCGTCAGCCTCCACATCGACGGTCTGCCGGCGGGGGCGGTCGTGCAGGCGCGCATGTCGGAGTACCAGGGCGACGAGCTCCGGGCGGACCACCCGATCCACGAGATCGCCGGGACCGGCGGCGGCACCTTCGTGGTCGTCCCCCTGACCAAGCGGCTCGCCCCGGGCCGCAGCATGCGCGTACGGCTGCTGAACCAGGCCGCCGTCCCCGTCACCGTCGTGAGCGCCGTACTGACCGCGCTGGTCTGGAAGGAGACCTGAGCACCGCCCCACGGGAGACGAACGCCCGCCTCCGCACGTACACCCGGGCAT
This sequence comes from Streptomyces qaidamensis, assembly GCF_001611795.1. NCBI lineage: Bacteria > Bacillati > Actinomycetota > Actinomycetes > Kitasatosporales > Streptomycetaceae > Streptomyces > Streptomyces qaidamensis. The sequence continues at coordinate 6,851,127 of NZ_CP015098.1, forward strand.
GAACCGAAGCGAGCCCTGTCCATTACGAGTTGAACGAACGCACGGCCCTGTGATTAGGGTGCGGGCGATGTTCTGCGCGCACCCCACCCCTTCGCTCCTGGCCGCAAGAGGCACCCTCGCCTCCCGTCGCTTCGGGAGGTCCCGTGAGTGACACGGTGACCGCGGCCCGTCCCGGGGCCGCGGTGAAACGGGCGACGGGGACGAAGGACCAGGACGCGGCGCCCCGCCCGGTCCGGCAGCGGGACGCGTTCTTCGACAACGCCAAGTACCTCGCGATCGTCCTCGTGGCCGTGGGACACGCCTGGGAGCCACTGCGCCAGGGCAGCAGGGCCGTCACCGCCCTCTACATGCTCGTCTACGCCTTCCACATGCCGGCGTTCATCATCGTCTCCGGCTACTTCTCCCGCACCTTCGACGGCAGCCCGGCCCGGCTCAGGCGCCTGCTCACCGGCGTCGTCGTCCCGTACGTGGTGTTCGAGACGGCGTACACCCTGTTCACCCGCTGGACCAGCCAGGACCCCGACCGCCCGGTCAGCCTGCTGGACCCCCTGTACCTCACCTGGTTCCTCGCGGCGCTGTTCGTCTGGCGGCTGACCACGCCCCTGTGGCAGCTGGTGCGGTGGCCGCTCCCGCTGGCCCTGGCCGTCGCGATCCTGGCGACGACCGCACCGTCCATCGGCCACGACCTCGATCTGCAGCGGACCCTGCAGTTCCTGCCCTACTTCGTGTTCGGTCTGCTGCTGCGCCCGGAGCACTTCCGGCTGGTACGACGGCGTGCCGTGCGGATCCTCGCCGTGCCGGTGGCCGCCTGCGCCCTGGCCGTGGCGTACTGGGCGGTCCCGCGGATGGACTACGCCTGGTTCTTCCACGCCGACAGCGCCCCGGAGCTGGGGGGCCCCCTCTGGTACGGGCCCGTGATGACCCTGGCCGCCTTCGGCTGCTCGCTCGTCCTCGTCGGCTGCTTCCTCGCCTGGGTGCCCGGGCGCCGGACGTGGTTCACCGCGCTGGGCGCCGGCACCCTGTGCGGCTACCTGCTGCACGGGTTCGTCGCGCAGGCCGCGAAGTACTGGGGCTGGTACGAACCGGCCTGGGTCCGCGGGCCCGCCGGCGTGGTCGCCGCCACCCTGGTCGCGGGCGTGGTCGTCACCGCCCTGTGCACTCCGTCCGTACGGCGGGTCTTCCGCCCCGTGACGGAACCCGGCATGGCGTGGGCCTTCCGCGGCACGGCCGCCACCCGGACCGGTTCCCGTCGTGCTGCGCCCTGACCGCACAGCCCGCACGCTGGAGAGACAGCACACTTCTTCCGCGAGGGAGCACCGGCATGGCGAAGGGCCGCAGCGAGGGCGGGAAGCCGAAGAAGGGTGACAAGGTCACCTGGAGCAGTCACGGCAGCCGCACCGAGGGCGAGGTGGAGAGGGAGATCACCGAACGGACCGAGGCATCGGGCCGCACGGTCGACGCCTCACCGGACGACCCGCAGTACGAGGTACGCAGCGACAAGTCCGGCAGGACCGCGGTGCACAAGCCGTCCGCGCTCAAGAAGAAGTGAGGCGGCGTGGACGACGAGGAGCGCGAGGAGACCTGGAACGACTTCCGTGAGCTGGTGAACATGACACCGGCGGACCTGGAGAAGTGGCTGGAGTCCGACGCTTCACAGAGCGTCGGGCAACAGCAGGACGGCGGCGAGTCCACCGGGCACGCCTCCGGCCGCCGGATCGCGGCGATCGAGACCCGCTCGGCACGTGATCAGTGCGCGTCGTTCTCCTGCGGGGTCACGGCGACACCGTTCAGCGCCTGGCTCATCTGGTGCTGGGTCTCTTCGGCCACGGCACGGGCCTCTTCGACGACGTCACCCCGTTCGCGTATGAGGCTCGCGTAGATCGGCAGTTCTTCGGTTCGGGTCGAGTCGGTTTTCACAGCGGTCTTCCAATCGGTTTGCAGCCGGGATCTGAGGGGTCCGAGTAAGTCTGCGTCACCGCCCCTCACCGCGTTACCCACCCCCGTGGTGTACAGATTTCCGTCACGTGCTTCGCAAATTCCTCACGTTTGCGATTCGTGGCCGGCCGCCGCGGCCCGCACGCGAAAGGGCCCCGGGAAACGCTTCCCGGGGCCCTTGCGCGTGCAGGTCGTCAGAGCGACGTGGTGTGGACGCCCGCGTCGGCGCCCGCAGCCGCACCCGCCGGCGACAGGGTCGCCTGCAGGGCGGCGCAGGCCTCGCCGGTCAGGGGGCCGACCAGGCCGGCGGAGAGGCCGCCCACGAGGCCCGCGGAGACATCGACGCCGCCCGCGTTGCCGCCGGCGACGGCGTCCAGGTCGGCGTCGGAGAGCTCGGCGGTGGCGACCCGAGAGGTGAGGTTCATGGGGGTGTTTCCCTTCGCGTGAATGTCTCGCAATGGCGGTGAGCGCGAGTGACGCCGGAATCCGGGGACCAGCTCCCGTCCCGGCTGCTCCCGCCGTGCGCAGGATCAAAACACTCCCCGCACAGGAGAGCCAACCGCCCTGCGGCGATGCGCGGTTCCTTCCGGCGGCCGTCTTCACCGCTGTGACCGCGGGGTCACCGGATGCGCCCACTCCTTCACACAGCCCGTCGCCCGGCCGGGTGCGGGAGTGTTGCGCCCCCGTTCCCGAAGCGGGCACTTCGCCGCCAAGCCCCCCTGCCGGGGCCGGGATGCGCCGACGGGCCGGGCGGCGCGCCGCCTCCCGGCCCGCGGTGTGCAGATGTGCTGGAGGTTCGGGTCCGGTCCCCGTCAGGCCGCCGCGGCCGGCTGCATCAGGCGGGCCAGCAGGTCGTCCAGGGTGACCAGGCCGGTGAGCCGGCCGGAGTCGTCACGGACCACGGCCAGGGACGACCGGCGGCGGCGCAGCAGCTCGATCGCTTCGGCGACCGTGGCGGTCTCCGCCAGCTCGGGCACCGGCCGGGCGAGGTCCCGCGCGGTCGTGGCCCGCCCCCGGGCCCGGGCCACCAGGGCGTCCCGGGCGTGCACCGAGCCGAGGACGGTGCCGTTCTCCCGGACCAGCAGCCGGGTGCGGTCGTGCTCGGCGGCGAAGCGCAGCAGCGCCTCGACGTCCGCACCTCCCTCGGCCCAGGTGATCTCGGCGGCCGGGATGCGCAGCGCCGCGACCGGTGTCTCCGGCTCGGTCAGCGAGCGGGTGAGCAGCTCCGAGTCGGTCGCGCTGATCAGGCCCAGCCGCTCCGACTCCTCCACCAGGTGCGTCAGCTGCTCCCGGTTGTGCACCGAGGCCAGCTCGTCGCGCGGGGCCACCCGGCACAGCCGCACCAGGGCGTTGCTCACCGAGTTGAGCAGCCGGATCAGCGGACGCACGGCCCGCACCACGGCCCGGAAGGGCGGCGACAGCAGCATCGCCGAACGCTCCGGGTGGGCGATGGCCCAGGACTTGGGCGCCATCTCGCCGACCACCATGTGCAGGAACACCACCACGACCATCGCCACGGCGAAGGCCACGCCGTAGCTCACGGCACTGGGCAGGCCCAGCGTGTTCAGCAGCGGGTCGAGTTCGTGCGAGATCGCCGGCTTGGACACCGAGCCCAGGCCCAGCGTGCACACGGTGATGCCCAGCTGGGCGCCGGCCAGCATCAGCGACAGCTCGCGCATGCCGGCCAGGGCCGCTCCGGCACCGCGCCGCCCGTCGGCCGCCGCCTTCTCCATGCGGTGGCGCTTGGCGGCGACGAGGGCGAACTCGGCCGCGACGAAGAAACCGCTGCCGATCAGCAGCAGCACGGTCACGAAGACCGCCATCGGGAAACTCACGCCATCTCCTCGGCTTCCACGGCCTCCACCAGCGGGCTGATCCGGACCCGGTCGGCCACGTGCCGGTCCAGCGTGCGGACGTCGATCACGGCCCGGCCGCCGCCGGGCAGCCCGACCGTGACCCGGTCGCCGACCGTCGGGAAGCGGCCGAGCCGGTCCACGACCAGGCCGGCCACGGTGTCGTAGTCGTCGTCCTCCGGCAGTCGGACACCGGTGGCCTCGGCCACCTCGTCCACCCGGCGGCCGGCGTCCACCAGCCAGCCGTCGCCGTCGGCGACGGCGAGCAAGGTGACCTTGTCGGACTCGTCGGCGATGTCACCGACCAGCTCCTCGGCGATGTCCTCGTACGTGACGATGCCCGCAACCCCGCCGTGCTCGTCGAGGACGACCGCGAACTCGTCGTCGTGCTCCCGCATCCGCGTCACCGCGTCGGGCAGCGCGAGGGTGTCCGGCAGCAGCAGCGGCCGCCGGGCCACCTCACCGGCCCGCGCGCCGGCCAGACGGGCGGCGGGCAGCGCCATCAGCTCGCGCACGCCCAGCACGCCCGCGACGTCGTCCGGGTGGTCGCCGAGCACCGGGTAGTTGGAGTGGCCGTGCCGGGCGATCAGGCCGACCGCCTCCTCGGCGCCGGCGTCCTTGCGCACGAACACGGCGTCCGCGCGCGGCACCATCACCTCGTCGAGGGTGCGCTCGGAGAACTCCAGCGCGTGGTCCAGCAGCGCGGCGGTGTCCTCGGGCAGCTCGCCCCGCTCGTGGGACTCGCCGATCAGATGGCCCAGCTCCTCCAGCGTGGCGCCGTGGTGCAGTTCCTCGACGGGCTCGATCCCGGCCTTGCGCAGCAGCCGGTTGGCCGCACTGTCGAAGATCCGTACCACGGGGCCGACGACCTTCAGATACGCCAGCGTGGACGGGGCCAGCGCCTTCGCCAGCCGCTCGGGCACGGCGATCGCGAGGTTCTTCGGGGCGAGTTCGCCCAGGACCATCTGCACGACCGTGGCCAGCGTGAAGGCGAGCACGACGGAGATGCCGCCCACGGCGGCGTCCGGCAGGCCGAGCCCCGACAGGGCGGGCCTGAGCAGGGCGGACACCGACGGTTCGGCGATGAAGCCGACCACCAGCCCGGTGACGGTGATGCCGAGCTGCGCGCCGGACAGCATGAACGACAGCCGCTCCAGCACCGTGAGGGCGCGGGCCGCCCTGCGGTCCCCGGCCTCTGCCTCGCGCGCGAGGGTGAGGCGGTCGGCGGAGACGTAGGCGAACTCCTGGGCGACGAAGTAGCCGGTGCCGGCGGTGAGCACGAACACGGCGAGCAGGCCCAGCAGGGCTTGAGCGGCACTCATCCGACACCACCCCGCCGTGTGCCGCGATCACTGGTGCCGTGGCGGGATGGTCGGGGACTGTGCCCCGGAGGGTCCGTCGGTCTGGCGGACAAGAACGTGCTCCTTCAGGTGTTGTGTGTCTCCGGTACAACGCGCGTCACCGCGCCGGTGTTCCCGGATTCTACGACCGTGTAGATCAAGCCGCCCGGCTCATTCCGGGCGGGACTCCTCCGTGAGATCCGGCACCAGCCCCCGCATCGCCGCGCACTGGTCCGGGCCCATGAAGCGGGCCAGGGACTCGGTGACCGTCTCGGCGAGCGGGGCGGAGGCCTCTTTCAGCAGGTCCCGCGCCTTGTCCGTGAGGGTGACCTCGACGCCCCGCTTGTCGCCGCAGACCGACCTGCGGGTGACGAGCCCGGCGTGCTGGAGGCAGGCGATCTGGTAGGTCAGGCGGGTCTTCGGGCGACCCAGGAGCTCCGCGACACGCGTCATGCGCAGACCGCCCTCGGGCTGCTCCGCGAGCAGGCACAGGACCAGGAACTCGTCGTGCGAGACGTCCAGCTTCTCCTTCACGACCGCGCGCAGCCGCTGCTCCACCGCTCCCGTCGCGGCCAGCAGCAGCATCCAGGCGCGCAGTTCGGCGGGCAGCAGCCCGCCATCGCCGAGGGACGGACATGCGGGCAGATCGGCGGGGTGCTCCTCGGGGTCGGCCATGGTGTCGAGTCTACCTGTCGTCCAAATTTGGAGCAGATGGTTGTTCAAGTTTGGATTAACCGCTAGCGTGCCGTGCAGCAGTCATCCAAATTTGAACGACACCTAGGGGAACGACCATGACCGTCGCCGTGGAAACCGGACAGTGGCAGCTCGACGCGACCGCCTCGACCGTCGGCATCCGGCACAAGACCATGTGGGGCCTGGTCACCGTGAAGGGCACGTTCGGCGCCGTCAGCGGCACGGGCGAGGTCCGCCCCGACGGGTCCGCCGCCGGCACCCTGACCTTCGACGCCGCCTCCCTGGACACCGGGCACGCCAAGCGCGACACCCACCTGAGGTCGGAGCACTTCTTCGACGCCGGCCACCACCCCGAGATCACCTTCGCGGCCCGCAGCGCCGAGCTCCGCGACGGGGACCGGGTGCACGTCATCGGGCAGCTCACCGTGCGCGGCATCAGCAGGCCGCTGTCCCTGGACGCCCGCGTGACGGACCGGGACGCCGGTGGCCTCACCCTGGACACCGAGTTCACCGTGGACCGTGAGCAGTTCGGCATGGGCTGGAACCAGCTGGGCATGATCCGCGGCCGGGCCACGGTCGCCGCCACCCTCCGCTTCATCCGGGCCGCGGCCTGACACAGCCGTCAGTCCGCCCCGCCGCGCACGGCTTCCTGCACATCCGTGCTCGACAGGGTCTGCGGCGACGCCGTGAACGCGCGCAGACGGATCCGGACGCCCGGCCGGGGCAGCGTGAAGCGGCCCGCGGGCGGCCGGAGTTCGTAGCGGGCGGTGCCGTGCGCGGGCAGGGTGTGCGGGCCCCGGACCACCCGCCAGTACGGGTCCATGCCCTGCCCGGTGGTCAGGGTGAAGTGCGGGCTGAGGGCCGCGTCGCCGGTATTGGTGACCTCGAGGGCGAGGCGCGAGACGGTCGCCGCGGTGGGGTGCCGGGCCGCCGTGATCCGCATCCGCAGGGGCGGTGTGCCCGTCGCCGCCACCGCCGCCGCGGCCAGCGCCGGAGCCAGCAGCAGGACCGTCGCGGCGATGCGGGCCGGGCGGCGGCGCGGCCCCGACCACAGGCCCGGCAGCGGGCCCGGACGCGGCTGCCACGCCCCGGCGAACGCCGACGCCGGAGCGGTCACGGCCGCAGCCAGCCACAGCGGCGTCATGAGCAGGTAGTAGCCGTCCTGCGACCGGGTCGCCAGATAGAAGGCGCACCAGGGCAGCACGGTCGCCGCCGGCCCCAGGCGCCGGACGAACAGCACGAACAGCGCGAGCAGCCCGGCGAACAACAGCAGGCTCGCGCGGGAGTACCAGTCGATCCGGTCGCTGCCGTCCGTCAGATACAGCGAGACGCCGACCACGCCCTGGCCGTGCAGCACCGCCCCCTGCGTGAGCGGCAGGGCGATCCCGGTGAGCCAGCGCCCCGGCTCGCTCACCACGAAGTACGCGTTGACCAGCAGCCACCCGCCGGCCGCGACCCCGGCGAACCGCGCCACCACCAGCGCCGCCGCCCGCCCGCCCAGCTCGCCGCGCCGCACCGCGTAGATCCCGGCCAGCAGGAACGGTGCCAGGAACCACGGGAGTTGCTGCGCGGCGCACGCCAGCCCCAGACACGCGGCTCGCGCCAGACCCGCAGCCCCGAGCCGTCCGCCCACGCCGGTCCGTGTCCAGCGCACCACCACCGGCACCAGCAGCGCCAGCGCCACGATGGCCGGGTAGCCGAGCCGCCCGTACGACGGCAGCATCCCGAAGCCCAGGCACACCAGGGTCGCCGCCGACCGCCACGGCGCCGGCAGCATCCGCCACAGCGTGACCGTTCCGGTGATCAGCGCGCCCGTGCTCACCGCCGTCGCCGGAGTGCCGCCGTGCCCCAGCCACAGCAGCGGCACCGTCAGCAGCGGCGCCAGCGGCGGATAGCCGTACGTCAGGTCGTAGCCGCCGGTCACCGTCGGGGTGAGGGCGACGCCGTGACCGAAGAGCCAGGGCCACGGCTGCCCGTACACCGGGTGCCCCGCGGCCAGTTCCCGCGCCGCCTGGGTGGTGAGCAGGGCCTCGTCGGAACCGTTGTGGAGCATGATCCACGCGCACAGGGTGAGCGTCACGCCCGTCACCAGCACGCACCTGTCCACCCGGGCCAGCGACCGGGCCCGGCGGACGACCAGGGCCAGCACGCCGCACACCAGGATCGAGGCGTAGCACAGCGAGATCACCGCGGCCACGGCCGGCCGGTGACCGGCCGCCGACGTCCACACAGCCCGGGTGCCGATCAGCAGGCCGATGTCGGCGAGCAGGGTCAGGACACGGTGCCACTGGGCCGGGGGAGCCGGCGGCGCCGACACCGCCGACTGGGTGCGCGGACCGGGCACCACCAGCGTCGTTTCTGCCGAGTACACGCCGCAGGACGCTAATCGCCGCCGGTGAGCGGGACCCGGAGGGAGGGGAGGATTCCGGTGTGATCCGGGTAAGGGGTCCTTTCACTATGAGCGTCCGATCAGGCCGCGCGACCCGGACGGGCATAGTGAAAGGACCCCTGAGGACCCCTGAGGACCCCTGAGGACCCCTGAGGACCCCTGAGGACCCCGCGGGCCCCTCGGCGGCCCCAGCGGGCCCGCCGGCTCAGTACACGTCCCGCACGTACCGCTTGTCCGCCGCGAGCTGCTTCAGATACGCGGCGGCCTCCGCCTCGCCCAGTCCGCCGTGCGTCATCGCGATGTCCCGCAGCGCCCGGTCCACGTCCTTCGCCATCCGGGAGGCGTCGCCGCAGACGTAGAGACGGGCCCCGTCGTGCAGCCAGTGCCACAGCTCCGGCCCGTGCTCGCGCATCCGGTCCTGCACGTACACCTTGTTGCGCTGGTCCCGGGAGAAGGCGGTGTCCAGCCGGGTGAGGGTGCCCTCGTCGCGCAGCGCCGTCAGCTCGTCCTCGTAGTAGAAGTCCGTCGCCCGGTGCTGCTCCCCGAAGAACAGCCAGTTGGGGGCCCGGTGGCCGAGCGCCCGCCGCTCCTGGAGGAACCCGACGAAGGGCGCCACGCCGGTGCCCGGGCCGACCATGACCATCGGCGTCGAGGCGTCGGCCGGGGGCCGGAAGTGCGGCGTGCGCTGCACGAACACCGGCACCTCCGTGTCCGGTCCGGCGTCCGCGAGGTACGGCGAGCAGACCCCGCCGCGCGCCCGGCCGTGCAGGTTCTCGTACCGCACCACGGACACGGTCAGCGACACCCGGTGGGGATCGGCCAGCGGACTGGACGATATGGAGTACAGCCGTGGCTGCAGCCTGCGCAGCACCCCGGCCCACTCCTCGGCGCTCGCCCGCACCGCGTACTCGGCGAGCACGTCCACGGCCTGCCGTCCCCAGCTCCACTGTGCCAGCCCGTCCTTGTTGTCGGGCCGCAGCAGCCTGCGCAGCTCGTGCTTGTCCCGGGCGCGTTCGGCGACGAAACGGAGCAGGTCGGGAGTGATCCGGGTGATGTCGAGATGCCGGTGCAGGGCCTCGCCGAACGGCACCTCGCCGACACCGTCGACCGCCACGGCCGACCCGGCGTCCACCCCGGTCACCGCCAGCCACTCGTCCACCAGGGCGGGCGCGTTGACCGGCCGCACCCCGAGCGCGTCCCCGGCCTCGTACGCCAGGTCCGTCCCGCTCGTGTCGAAGGTGAACCGCCGGACCTCCTTGCCCGCGCCCGCCCGGCTGAGCAGCCGGTTGCCGACCAGCCGGGCGGTGGTGACGGTCTTCGCCCTCGCCGTCGTCCTGGGCTCGGCGGCGGGGGCGGCGGCCGTGCCGCCCAGCGCCGACAGCACCTGGTCGAGCCACTCCCCGGCGGACGGCTCGAAGTCCGGCTCGCAGTCCGTGCGCGGGGCCAGCCGCACCCCGCCCAGCTCGTCGAGCCGCGCGTCCAGCCGCCGCCCGTGCCCGCAGAAGTCGTCGTAGGAGGAGTCGCCGAAGGCCAGCACGGCGTACCGCACCCCGTCCAGCCGAGGTGCCTGTTCGCCGGAGAGCGCGTCCCAGAAGCCGGAGCCGTTGTCGGGTGCGTCGCCGTCCCCGAAGGTGCTGGTGATGAACAGCAGGTCCGCGGTGCGGGTGAGCGTCCCGACATCGGCGTCGTCCATGCCGACGAGGGTCGTACGGTGTCCCGTCGAGGTCAGCCGTTCGGCGGTGGCGTTGGCGAACTCCTCCGCGTTCCCGGTCTGCGAGGCCCAGAGCACGACGACCTCCCGCCCGGACCGCTCCTGCGGCACGGCGGCCCCGGTCCGCGAGTACATGCCGGCGAGAACCCCGTTCACCCACAGCGCGTGCTCGGGGGAGAAGGGCGCGTCGGGCGGCAGCACCGGCACCCCGGGGGCACCCGAGCCGAGCCCGGCGAGGAAGCCGGTGAGGTACCGGCGCTCCTGGGCGGAGAGCACCGGGGGAGGGGAGGGTTCGAGGCCGAAGGGGTTCGCGCCGCCCGGCGTCACGGCCGTGGGCGTCAGGGCCGGTGTCTCCGGTGCGGGCGCCGGGGACACCACCTTCGCGAGCGAGACCGCACACACCTTGAACTCCGGCTGGAACGACAGCGGATCCACCGCGTCGCTGGTCACCGCGTTGATGCTCAGGTACTCGCCGAACAGGTCGTTCCAGTGGAACGGCGCGAAGCAGCACCCGGGCCGCACCCGGTCCGTCACCACCGCCGGCAGCACCGCCCGCCCGCGCCGCGAGGCGACCTCCACGAGATCGCCGTCGGCGACGCCGAGCGCCGTGGCGTCCGCGGGGTGGAGCTCCACGAACGGCCCCGGATTCAGCTTGGTGAGCTTGGCGACCTTCCCGGTCTTGGTGAGCGTGTGCCACTGGTGCTGCACCCGCCCGGTGTTGAGCACGAACGGATAGTCGTCGTCCGGCAACTCGGCGGCGGGCAGATGCGGCCGCGCGAAGAACGCGGCCCGCCCGGAAGCCGTCGGGAAGCGCAGCCCCTCGTCGCCCACGTACCGGATCGGATTGCGCTCCGGCCCGTCCTCCCGCGCGGCCGGCCACTGCACGGGTGTCTCGCGCAGCCGCTCGTAGGACACCCCGCGCAGGTCCCACCCGGTCTTCGGGTTCCAAAAGCGCTTGATCTCCTCGAAGATCTGCTCGGCGCTGTCGTACGAGAACGCCTTCTCGTAGCCCATCGCGCACGCCACCTCCGCGATGATCCGCCAGTCGGCCATCGCCTCCCCGGGCGGGTCCGCGGCCGGCCGGGTCAGCGTGAGGGTGCGCTCGCTGTTGACGAAGACGCCCTCGGCCTCGGTCCACATCGCGCCCGGCAGGACGACATCGGCGTACGCGTTCGTCTCGGTGTCCGTGAACACGTCCTGCGTGACGACGAACTCGGCGGCCTCAAGACCCTCGATGACGGTGCGGCGGTTGGCGACCGAGGCGACCGGGTTGGTGCAGATGATCCAGCAGGCCTTGATCTCCCCGTCGGCCATCTGCCGGAACATCTCGACCGTGCCCTGCCCGACCCCGTCGGCGCGCAGCGTCCCGGGCGGCAGCTCCCACACCTCCTCGGTGAAGGCCCGCTCCTCCGCGACGAGCACCGACCGCTGCCCCGGCAGCCCCGGACCCATGTAGCCCATCTCGCGCCCGCCCATGGCGTTGGGCTGCCCGGTCAGGGAGAACGGCCCGGCGCCCGGACGGCAGATCGCTCCTGTCGCCAGATGCAGGTTGACCAGGGCGTTGGTGTTCCAGGTGCCGTGGGTGGACTGGTTGAGCCCCATGGTCCAGCAGCTCATCCACTGCTTGCCCGCCTCGCCGATGATCCGGGCCGCCTCGCGCAGGCCGTCCTCGTCGAGGCCGGTGATCGCGGCGACCGCGGCGGGGTGGTAGTCGGCGAGGAACCCGGGCAGCTCCTCCCAGCCCTCGGTGTGGTCCGCGACGAACTCCGGGTCGGTGTGCCCGTTCTCCAGCAGCAGGTGCAGCAGGCCGTTCAGCAGTGCGAGGTCGGTACCCGGCCTGACCTGGAGGAACAGATCGGCCTTCGCGGCGGTCGCGGTGCGCCTCGGGTCGACGACGATCAGCTTGGCGCCCGCCTTGACCCGCTCCATCATCCGCAGGAACAGGATCGGATGGCAGTCGGCCATGTTCGACCCGATGACGAGGAAGGCGTCCGCCCGGTCGAAGTCCTCGTACGAACCGGGCGGCCCGTCCGCCCCCAGCGACAGCTTGTAGCCGGTGCCCGCGCTCGCCATGCACAGCCGCGAGTTCGACTCGATCCGGTTCGTCCCGACGAACCCCTTGGCCAGCTTGTTCGCCAGGTACTGCGCCTCCAGGCTCAGCTGCCCGGAGACGTAGAAGGCGACCGCGTCCGGCCCGTGCTCGTCGACGATCGCCCGCAGCCGCGCGGCGGCCTCGGCGATCGCGTCGGCCACGGGTGCCGGGACCGCCTCCTCGCCCCGGTCGTCCCGCACGAGCGCGCCGGTCAGCCGCCCGGGCGCGGCGAGCATGTCGGCGGTGGTCGCGCCCTTGGTGCACAGCCGCCCCGCGTTCGCGGGGTGAGCCTTGTCACCCGACGCCTTCAGAACCTTGCGCCGCCCGTCCGGACCCGCACCGACATCCAGCACGAGGCCGCAGCCCACACCGCAGTACGAGCAGACGGTGCGCACCTGCTGCGTCTCCTGCTGCGGCCGGGGGGTCGAGGTCATGCCGTCGACGGTACGAACATCCCGTTACGCAGGTGTCACATCACTTGATCACGAGCAGTTACGCCCGTCACACAGCCGCCTTTTGGCCGTTGTGAGGTGCATTGAGGTCGCGGAGCGTGTCGCTGTTGGGCCGAACGGGTGACTCTGCGCAAGAATTGCCCGATGCAGACAGCGAGCGCGAGCCAGGACGGAGCATGCCGGTGAACAGCCACGATGTCACCGACGAACAGTGGGAGGGGCTCGCTCAGGTCGTGCCGCTGCGAGGCCGGGACGCCTGGCCGTCCTCGGTCGGCCACCGTTCCATACCCGAGGCCGAGACGGAGACCCGCCGTCGTTTCGTCGTCCTGCGGGTGAACGTCTTCGCCGACGCCCGTGACGTCGCCGAGCGGCTGATGGCGGGCGTCCCCGTCCTCCTCGACCTCACCGGCGCGGAGACGGAGGTCGCCAAGCGGGTCCTCGACTTCAGCACCGGCGTCGTCTTCGGCCTGGCGAGCGGGATGCACCGGGTGGACCGCAACGTGTTCCTGCTGACCCCGGCGGGGACCGAGGTGACCGGGCTGATGGAGGGAGCGGGCCTCCCCGGGGTGTGACCGCCGGCGCGGCCGTAGCTCGATCGTAGGAAGCCCCTGGAGACGGAACGGTTCGTCCTGCCGACGGAGCCCTACCGTCCGGACATGACCCAGCCCTTCCTCCCCGGCCGCCCCCGCGTCACCGAACTGCGCCTGGCCGCCTTCACCGCCCACCGCCGCGCCGCGTTCCCGCTCGGGCCCCTCACCCTCCTCGCCGGTCCCAGCGGCAGCGGCAAGACCAGCGCGCTGCGGGCTTACGAGGCCCTCGCCCGGCTCGGGGGCGGCGCCCGGCTCGGCGAGGCGTTCCCCGACCCCACCGCCTGCGTCCCGGAACGGGCCCGGCCCGACGCCCAGCGCCGCCGCGGTTTCCGGATCGGCTGCACGGCCGACGGCCCCGCAGGCCCGGTCCGCCTCGACGTGGCCGTGCAGGCCGAGCCCGAACTGCGGGTCGTGGGCGAGCGGTTGACGTCCGACGGGCTGATCCTCCTGGAGACCGCCCTGCGTGACCCGGGCAAGCGCGCCGTGCAGGCGGCCTGGCACACGGCGGGACCGACACCGGTGACCCGCGGTCCGCTCCCGGACGACCGGCTCGGCACCGCCCTGCTGCCGCTGCGCGTGGCCGGCAAGACACCCGGGCAGTGCAGGGTGCTGGCGGCCGCCGAGCAGATGGTCGTCGCCCTGCGCTCCGCCTTCGCCTGCGACCCCGAACCCGCCCGCATGCGCGGCCCCGTGAGGGCCGGCTCCGGCCGGCTGCTGGGCGGTTGCGGCAACCTCGCCGACGTGCTGTGGCGGACCCGCGCCGAGTGCGGGCGGCGGCACGCGCAGTTCGTGGCGGCGGTGCGGGCGGGGTGCGCGGGACCGGTGGCGGATGTGCTCGCCCGGGCGGAGGAGGCCACGGGAACGATCAGCGCCGCACTCGACCGGGGCGACGGCGTCCGCACGGACCTGCGACGGCTCGGCGACGGCGAACTGCGCTACGTGGCCCTCGCGCTGGTTCTGCTCACCGGACCGGGTGTGCTGGAGGTCGACCCGGCCGGCGAGGTGCCCGCCGCGCTCCAGACGCTCACCGTCCTCGCCGACGGCTTCGACCGGGGCCTGGACGGACGGCAGCGGCTGGAACTGCTGCGGCTGGCGGCCCGGATGTGCGGGCGGGGGCACATCCGGCTGGTCGGCGCGGTCAGCGACGGCTCCTGGGCCACCGGGACGGAGGGAGCCACGGTGGTACACCTGGACCGTGACTGATCCCCTGGACGTGGCCGGACTGCAACGTCGCCTGGCCGATTTCGCGGCCGCGCGGAACTGGCAGCAGTACCACACCCCCAAGAACCTGGCCGCCGCACTCAGTGTCGAGGCCTCCGAACTGGTCGAGATCTTCCAGTGGCTGACGCCCGAGGAGTCGGCCCGGGTCATGGCGGACCCGGACACCGCGCACCGCGTCACCGACGAGGTCGCCGACGTGCTCGCGTATCTGCTCCAGCTGTGCGAGGTGCTCGGTATCGACCCGCTGACGGCGCTGGACGCGAAGATCGACCGGAACGAGCGGAGGTTCCCGATCTAGCGGCACCGTCCCAACCTCCAGAACGAAGAAGTCCGCTTGTACACTGCGTAATCAAATCGCGGCTCGAATCCGAATCGTTGTCCGCAATTTTCCACCTTCCTCTGGCTTTTCGTCTCACACCCCTTCACTCTGGGTAGTGAACAAGGGAGTGCGGGCAGACGGACGCGCGCAGCGCGTCGGACAAGACGGGGGCAGCGCATGGACGCGGTGCGGCTCATCGTGACGAGCAGGCGGTCCCTCGCGGCGGGCGGCGGCGCGCGGGAGACCCTGGCCGAGGTGTGGCAGGCGCAGGCCCTCGCGCAAGCCATAGGCAGCCGCCTCGCGGTCGCCGGACCGCCCGAACTGCGCGGCGAGGCAATGGGGTTGACGGAGCTGGCGGGCCGGGGCTGCGGCGTCCTCGACCCGCCGGAACTGGCTCCCGGTGAGCTGCGGGCGGGCCAGCTCACCGAGTTGGGCGACGCCCGCCACACCCTGATGTATCTCGGCGGTCTCCTCGGCGAGGTCGGCATCGCCCTCGTCGCCCTGGCCAGCTCCGCGGACGACGAGGGCACGTACTGGCAGTGCATGGAGGCCATCGACGCGGCGGACGAGTCCCGCGACCGCGTCCTGGAGATGCTCCGCAGACTCGCGGACCGGGAACTGACCCTGCCGGAGCGGGAGGCGGGGTGAGGCGGGGCGGGGAGAGTCCCCTAACCCGCCTGCCCCTCCTCGACGACTCTGCGCTCGGCATCCCCCGCAGCCTGAAGGTCCGCGTCCAACGCCGAAAGGTCCGCGTTCAGCGCCGCCATCAGCTCCTCCATCTGCTGCAACAGCCCTTTCGGCTGCCCGCTCCCGCCCTGCTGCGGCACGGTCTCTTCGGACATGACGGCCTCCTCGGCCCCCGGCCCCCGGGGAGGCCGACACGGGTGACGCCCCGGCGGTCCACCCCCGGCGCGGAAGCCGGTGGCTCCGGCTCCGCCCGAGCAAACGATCACCACCGGGGCCGGTCACTGGCCGGGCCGGGCGGCGATTGCCGTATTGACGTAATTTCACCCGACCGGGGACCGGCGTGGACGGGGGACCGATCCCGTGATCGCGCACGCCGGCGTGCAGGATGGAAGCATGGATCTTCGCATCTTCACCGAGCCCCAGCAGGGGGCCACCTACGACACTCTGCTCGCCGTCGCCAAGGCCACCGAGGACCTCGGCTTCGACGCCTTCTTCCGTTCCGACCACTACCTCCGCATGGGCACCATGGACGGCCTGCCCGGCCCGACCGACGCCTGGATCACCCTGGCCGGACTCGCCCGTGAGACCAAGCGCATCCGGCTCGGCACCCTCATGACCGCCGGCACCTTCCGGCTGCCCGGCGTGCTCGCCATCCAGGTCGCGCAGGTCGACCAGATGTCCGGCGGACGGGTCGAACTCGGCCTCGGCGCGGGCTGGTTCGAGGAGGAGCACAAGGCTTACGGCATCCCCTTCCCCAAGGAGAAGTTCGCCCGCCTGGAAGAACAACTGGAGATCGTCACCGGCCTGTGGGCGACGGAGCCCGGCAAGACCTTCGACTTCCACGGCACGTACTACGACCTCGCGGACTCTCCCGCCCTGCCCAAGCCCGCGCAGCGGAAGATCCCCGTGCTCGTCGGCGGCCACGGCCCCTCCCGCACCCCGCGGCTGGCCGCCAGGTACGCCGACGAGTTCAACATGCCCTTCGCCTCGGTCGAGGACAGCGAGCGCCAGTTCGGCCGGGTCCGCGCAGCAGCCGAGGAAGCGGGCCGCGGCGGCGACGAGCTGACGTACTCCAACGCCCTCGTCGTCTGCGTCGGCCGGGACGACGCGGAGGTCGCCCGCCGGGCCGCCGCGATCGGCCGCGAGGTGGACGAGCTGAAGCTCAACGGCCTGGCCGGCTCCCCGGCCGAGGTCGTCGACAAGATCGGCCGCTATGCCGGGATCGGCTCCCGACGCATCTACCTCCAGATCCTCGACCTCGACGACCTCGACCACCTGGAGCTGATCTCCGCGCAGGTGCAGTCGCAGCTGTCGTAGCCGGGCCCGCCGAGCCGCCTCGATAAACGAAGGCGCTGGTGGGCACAGGTGTGCGAAGCTGTGGACGTCGTCCTGCCGAGCCCCCAGGATCACCATCCTGGGGGCTCGCGCACGTACGGCACCGAAGCATCCACCCAGCCGGAGAGGCCCTCCGCATGTTCCTGACGATCACTACCACCGGCACGCCGGAGCGCCCCGCCACCGACCTCGGCTACCTGCTGCACAAGCATCCCGACAAGGCGCAGGCGTTCTCCACCTCCTACGGCACGGCCCACGTCCTCTACCCCGAGGCGGAAGCCCAGCGCTGCACGGCGGCGCTGCTGCTGGAGGTCGACGCGGTGGCACTGGTCAGGCGCGGCAAGGGCAAGGGCCGCGGCGGCGCCCCCGACGCGGCACTCGCGCAGTACGTCAACGACCGCCCCTACGCGGCCTCCTCCCTGCTCGCCGTGGCGCTGAGCAGCGTCTTCTCCAGCGCGATGAAGGGCGTCTGCAACGCCAGGCCGGAGCTGCCCGGCCAGGCCAGGCCGCTGCGCGTCGAGGTGCCCGCACTGCCCGCCCGGGGCGGCCCCGACCTCGTACGGAAGCTCTTCGAGCCGCTCGGCTGGACCGTCACCGCCGAGCCCGTGCCGCTGGACACGGAGTTCCCCGACTGGGGCGACTCGCGGTACGTGAGCCTGGTCCTGGAATCGGACGCGCTCACCCTCGCCGAGGCCCTGCGCCACCTCTACGTCCTGCTCCCCGTCCTCGACGACGCCAAGCACTACTGGGTCGCCCCCGACGAGGTCGACAAGCTGCTGCGCGTCGGCGAGGGCTGGCTGCCCGCGCACCCGGAGCAGCGGCTGATCACCAGCCGCTACCTCTCACGCCGCTGGTCGCTGACCCGGCAGGCCACCGAGCGCCTGGAACTGGTGCGGCTGGCCGAGACCGACGACAGCGAGGTCGAGGAGATCGACAACGCAGTCGAGGCGGAGACCGAGACCGAGGAGAAGCCGACCCCGCTGGCCGTGCAGCGCCGCGAGGCGATCGTCACGGCGCTCCGGCAGTCCAAAGCCGCCCGGGTCCTCGATCTCGGCTGCGGACAGGGCCAGTTGGTGCAGACACTGCTCAAGGACCCGGCGTTCACCGAGATCGTGGGCGTGGACGTGTCGATGCGCGCCCTCACCATCGCCTCCCGGCGGCTGAAGCTGGACCGCATGGGCGAGCGGCAGGCCTCCCGCGTCCAGCTCCTCCAGGGCTCCCTCGCGTACACCGACGTCCGGCTCAAGGGCTACGACGCCGCCGTGCTCAGCGAGGTCATCGAGCACCTCGACCTGCCCCGGCTGCCCGCCCTGGAGTACGCGGTGTTCGGCTCGGCGCGCCCGAAGACGGTCCTCGTGACCACCCCCAACGTCGAGTACAACGTGCGCTGGGAGTCCCTCCCGGCCGGACACGTCCGGCACGGCGACCACCGCTTCGAGTGGACCCGCTCGGAGTTCCGGGCCTGGGCCGAGGCGGTCGCCGAACGGCACGGCTACGGCGTCGGGTTCGAACCCGTGGGCCCCGACGACCCGGAGGTGGGGCCGCCCACCCAGATGGCCGTATTCACCCTGACCACGCCGAAGGAGGCGAAGGCGGCATGACCGACGTACAGCAGGGGCGCGTGCTGCCCGTCACCGACCTGTCCCTGGTGGTGCTGGTCGGAGCCACCGGCTCCGGCAAGTCCACCTTCGCCCGCAGGCACTTCAAGCCCACCGAGGTCATCTCGTCCGACTTCTGCCGCGGCCTGGTCTCGGACGACGAGAACGACCAGAGCGCCACCACCGACGCCTTCGACGTCCTGCACTACATCGCCGGCAAGCGCCTGGCCGCCGGCCGCCGCACGGTCGTGGACGCGACCAGCGTGCAGTCCGACGCCCGCCGCCGGCTGATCGACCTGGCGAAGCAGTACGACGTGCTGCCGATCGCCATCGTGCTCGACGTGCCCGAGGAGGTGTGCGCCGAGCGCAACGCGGCCCGCACCGACCGCGCCGACATGCCCCGCCGGGTCATCACCCGCCACACCCGCGAACTACGCCGCTCCCTCAGGCACCTGGAGCGCGAGGGTTTCCGCAAGGTGCACATCCTGCGCGGCGTGCAGGAGGTCGAGCACGCCACGGTCGTCACCGAGAAACGCTTCAACGACCTCACCCACCTGACCGGCCCGTTCGACATCATCGGCGACATCCACGGCTGCGCCGCCGAACTGGAGGCGCTGCTCGGCAAGCTGGGCTACGTCGACGGGGTGCACCCCGAGGGCCGCACGGCCGTCTTCGTCGGCGACCTGGTCGACCGCGGCCCGGACAGCCCCGGAGTGCTGCGCCGCGTGATGGCGATGGTGAAGTCCGGCAACGCCCTGTGCGTCCCCGGCAACCACGAGAACAAGTACGGCCGTTACCTGCGCGGCCGCAAGGTCCAGCACACCCACGGCCTCGCCGAGACCATCGAGCAGATGGCCGGCGAGAGCGAGGAGTTCCTCGCCGAGGTACGGGAGTTCCTCGGCGGCCTCGTCAGCCACTACGTCCTCGACGGCGGCCGGCTCGTCGTCTGCCACGCCGGTCTGCCCGAGAAGTACCACGGCCGCACCTCCGGCCGCGTCCGCAGCCACGCCCTGTACGGCGACACCACCGGGGAGACCGACGAGTTCGGCCTGCCCGTGCGCTACCCGTGGGCGGAGGACTACCGGGGCCGGGCCGCCGTCGTCTACGGCCACACCCCGGTGCCGGAGGCCACCTGGCTCAACAACACCATCTGCCTGGACACCGGCGCGGTCTTCGGCGGCAAGCTCACCGCGCTGCGCTGGCCGGAGCGCGAGCTGGCCGACGTCCCGGCGGAGCAGGTCTGGTACGAGCCGGCGAAGCCGCTGCGCAGCGAGGCCCCCGGCGGGCAGGACGGCCGTCCGCTGGACCTTGCGGACGTGCGCGGCCGCAGGGTCGTCGAGACCCGGCACCAGGGCCGCGTCTCGATCCGCGAGGAGAACGCGGCGGCGGCCCTGGAGGTCATGAGCCGCTTCGCGGTGGACCCGCGGCTGCTGCCGTACCTCCCGCCGACCATGGCCCCGACGGCCACGAGTCGTGTCGAGGGCTACCTGGAGCACCCCGAGGAGGCCTTCGCCCAGTACAAGGACGACGGTGTCGCGCGGGTCGTGTGCGAGGAGAAGCACATGGGCTCACGGGCGGTGGCCCTGGTGTGCCGCGACGCGGAGGCGGCCCGCAAGCGCTTCGGCGTTGGGGGAGGCCCCAGCGGGTCCCTCTACACCCGCACCGGCCGCCCCTTCCTCGACGACGAGGCCCTCACCGAGGAGATCCTCGACCGGGTGCGCACGGCGGCCGGCGAGGCCGGCCTCTGGGACGAGCTGGAGACGGACTGGCTGCTGCTGGACGCCGAGCTGATGCCCTGGTCGCTGAAGGCGTCCGGGCTGCTGCGCTCGCAGTACGCCGCCGTGGGCGCCGCTTCCGGCGCGGTGCTCCCGCAGGCCCTGAGCGCCCTCCGGGGCGCGGCGGCGCGCGGCGTCGACGTGGCGGGCCTGCTGACCCGCACCGGCGAACGCGCCACCGACGCCGCCGCGTTCACCGAGGCGTACCGCCGCTACTGCTGGACCACCGACGGCCTGGACGGCGTGCGCCTGGCACCGTTCCAGATCCTCGCGGTCCAGGGACGCAGCCTCGCCGGCCTGCCGCACGACGAGCAGCTCGCCCTGCTCGACCGGCTCGTCGAGCACGACGGCAGCGGCCTGCTCCAGACCACCCGGCGGCTCTACGTCGACACCGCCGACCCGGAGTCGGTGCGGGCCGGCGTCGACTGGTGGCTGGAGATGACCGGCCGAGGCGGCGAGGGCATGGTCGTCAAGCCGGTCGGCGCGGTCGTCCGCGACGGCCGGGGCCGCTTGGTGCAGCCCGGCATCAAGTGCCGCGGCCGCGAGTACCTGCGGATCATCTACGGCCCGGAGTACACCCGCCCGGAGAACCTCGCCCGGCTGCGCTCGCGGTTCCTCAACCACAAGCGGTCCCTGGCGATCCGCGAGTACGCCCTGGGCCTGGAGGCCCTGGACCGGCTGGCCGAGGGCGAGCCGCTGTGGCGGGTGCACGAGGCGGTGTTCGGGGTGCTGGCCCTGGAGTCGGAGCCGGTCGACCCGAGGCTGTGAACCGGAGGCCACGCGATTCCGGCCAGGCTTGTCCCGCCTGGGACGCTCCTGGCCGGGCGTCGCCCTTGCGGTCCCATTCGTCCCTGGTTAACCGCTGGTTGCCGTGCTAACTTCGCTGGTCTGCCCAGACAGGTGAACCGACTCAGGGGGAAAGTCGGTGCGGACAGGTACGGTGCCCGGCGAGTTCGGCGGCACGTCCGGACATCAGCCGGATTTAGAGCTGCTCTTACGGCTCACGGACGTCCTCTGCGAGCTGGGCTGCGTGGAGGACGCACCGAGCCGGGTGCAGTTCGCCGGTCTCCTGGGGAGCCAGCTCCACCGGCCCGTGGACATCCGCGGCGTCAGACTCCGTGAAGACGTGGTGAGTCTGGTGACCGCCGCGCTGAGCGTGGCGGGCGGCGAGCACGTACTGGTCGGGGTGGTCCGCATCCTCGAAGGAGCCCCGGCCGGGGACGAACTCGACCGGCTGATCGCTCCTGCCCCCGCCCTGGCCGGACCACTGTCCAAGGAGGACGAGAAGAGCGCACGCGTGGCGCTCTCCCGCGGAGACCTGCCCGCCGCACGGTTACGGGACGGTCTGGCCGAGGAACTCGCCGGCCTGGACCTCCCCGACGGGCTCACCCCCGAACAGCTCTTCACGCACCTCCTCGAATGGAACGCGCAGGACGACGGCCTGCCGCCCGTCGTCCTGCTCCTCGACCACGCCGCCCGTCTCGCCGGAACCGTCGAGCACCGCCTCGCGCTCACCGGCTGGGTCGACGACTGGACTTCACGCGCGGGCCTGACCGCGGAGTTGGGCAGACGCCGGCAGAGACGCGCGGCGGTGGTGTGGTCGCCCGACATCCCCCGCACCCTCGTCATCGCCGTCGAACCGGCCCGGGACGGCAGCACGGACGTGGTCGTGCGGACCTGGACCAACGCGACCCCCGGGCGCTGGGACCCCCGCCCCGGCGAACCCGAGACGACCGCCCTGGACGACCTCGGCCGAGCCGTTGACGAGGCGCTCCGGCGCGGCACCCGACTGTGGCTGGTCCCACGCGAACCGGAGCCGCGCGGACTCCAGGAGCCGCCTGCGTACGTAGAGTTCCTCCTTCCGTACGATCTGATGAACCACGATGTGGCGGGGTTGACGTTCGCCGTCGGCGACGGGGAGCCCATTCCGCTCAGCCTGCGGTACGGGGTCCATCTACGCAGCCTGGAACGCATGCGTACGGACAACGCCGTGGTCCGGCAGCAGTGGCAGCGGCGTTGGGCGGCGCTGAAGCAGCACGGGATCACGGTGCACGCCTGGCGGGAAGCGGACGCCCGGCGGCAGCGCGCGTGGCAGATCGCGCTCGCCGGGGAATCCACAAGGACGGCAGTGCTGTTGGACGCGCCGACCGGGGCCCCGGCCCTGGAGGCACTCAAAGCGGCGATCGCGGAGGGGATCGGGCTGGCCGTCTGGGACCGCCGAGGTGTGTTCATCGAGGAGAGGCGTGAGGTGGTGACTGCGGTCTTCGCGGCCGTCACGATGCCCGTGCAGCTTCCTTCCGTCATTCACCGCATGCGTCTGAACGCCGAGAGCGGCGCGGAGGACGCGGTCCAGTACCTGGCCCGGAACGTCGGATTCCTGTGGGACGACCCCACACGCGTCGTCGACCTCCAGGCCACCGACCCCGGCGATCTCGCCAGCTGAGCTAGGAGGCTTCGGCATGAGCGCACAGGAACGGACGGCCGCGGACGACTGGCGTGTCTTCCACGCCACCGGACGCCCGCAGGACGCCCCACCCGCGCTGCCCGATCCGCCGCCCTGGCGGAGGTTCCGCGGGGGCCCGGCCGAGGCCCCGCCCCCGGACGACGCCGAGGCCGCGCTGCGCCGCCTGGGCCCCGGCGGTCTCACCCCGCAACTCGACGAGGAGCAGATAGAGACGGTCAACGCCGCCCTGCTGCTGCGCCGCCCGCTGCTGATCACCGGCCCGCCGGGCGTCGGCAAGTCGACGCTCGCCTACCTGATCTCGCGTGAGCTGGGGCTCGGCCGGGTACTGGAGTGGAACGTCGTGAGCCGGACCAGCCTGCGGGACGGCTTGTACGTCCACGACGCCATGGGCCGCGCCCAGGCCATCGCCGCCTGGCAGGCCGGACTGCGCGAGACGGCACGGGCGGAGCCGGTGTTCGAAGACGCCGAACAGACCGTCAACTCATCGGTCATGTCAAAAGATCGTCAACTTGCGCCGGTTATAGGCGAGTTCATTACACTGGGGCCCCTGGGCACCGCCCTGCTGCCCTACGACCGGCCCCGGGTGCTTCTCGTCGACGAACTCGACAAAAGCGACATCGACCTGCCGAACGACCTGCTGCACGTTCTGGAGAATGGAAGTTATGAGGTTCCGGAGCTGGTGCGCGACGCCTCCGACGCGGCGAGCGTGCACACCGGCGACCCGGGCAGCCGGGCCGTGGTGCGGGGCGGACGGGTCGAATGCCGGGAGTTCCCGGTCGTGGTGATCACCAGCAACGGGGAGCGGGAATTCCCCGCCGCCTTCCGTCGCCGCTGCCTGCCCATGGAGATGCACACCCCGACCCGGGAGCAACTCCTGGCCATGGTCGAGGGCCACCTCGGGCTCCGTCCGCAGGGCACCGAAGACCTCGTCGACCTGTTCGTTCAGCGGGTCCAGGCGGGGGGCGTCCACTCCCTCGACCAGTTGCTGAACGCTGTCCAGATGACTACTGCGGGTGGTTTTCAGGCTGACGGTGACGGGCGTAAGCTCGTCGAACTGCTGCTCCGCGACCTCGCGAAGGGCCGCTGATGACCCGGGAGCGCGCATCCGGACCCGGCGACGGGGATCCCGCATCGGGATCGTCGCCGCCTCCTTCGGTGTACCCCGAGCCGCCCGCGGGCGAGCGGGGGGACCGGGTCCCTGCCGCTCCCGATCACTTCGTACCGCGCTGGCAGGAGTTCGCCGACGCCGTGTGGCTGGCCGCGCACTGGAGCCGGTACGGCGTACCCGGCGGCACGGCCCAGGAGGCGCCCGCCCCGGCCCGGGAAGAGGAAGTCGTCCGCCCGCAGGACTCCGGGACGGGACAGCCGTCCCCGCCTGCGGCCGGCGACGACGCACGCGCCGCCGGGCCCACGGCGGCCGACGAGGACGACGCTCCCCCCGGGCCCCCGCCGGCCCGCCGCACCCCCGTCTCGCTCCCTCCCGCCGACCGGGCCGTCTCCCGGCCCGACGGCCGCTTCTTACCGCACCCCGACGGCCCCTTCACCCTGCACCTCGGGCCGCCGCTGCTGCCCCGGCCCGAACCCGACCCGTCCGGGCCCGGACGCGTCACGGCGCTGCTCGCGCGCGCCCTGCACCACCTGGCCCGCCGCATCCCGTCCCGCAGCAGCCTGGAGCTGGACGAGGAGACCACCGCCGAACAGGGCCTCGCCGACGGGCTGTGGATGCCGTTCCTGCGGCCCGCCCGGGTCTCCGCCTTCGACCTGGTGCTGCTGTTCGACGACGCCCCCACGATGCGCATCTGGGAGGAGAGCGCCGCACGCCTGGCCCGGGCCGCCGAGCACAGCGGCGCCTTCCGGAGCGTGCGCACGATCAGGGCGACCGTGCCCCGCACCGGCACCGCCACCCTGCGCTGGCCCACGGGCCGGGCCGTCGCCGACCCGGCCGAACTGCTCGACGGCCGGGGCAGCCGGATCTTCCTCGTCGTCACCGACGGACTGGCCCACGGCTGGGCCGCCACCGCCGCCGACGAACTCCTCGGCCGCCTCGCCCACGCCGGCCCCACCGCGCTCGTCCACCTGCTGCCGCCGCACCTGCGCCACCGGTCCTCGCTCTACCCGTACCCGGCCGTCCTGGAGGCCGGGGGGTTCGGAGCCCCCAACGACGGCCTCGGGCACTGGGCTCCGCCCGGCGGGCCCGATCCGATGCGGCCGCTGCCCGAAGCGGGCGACGGCTCCGTCGCAGTCCCGGTGCTCTCCCTGAAGCCCGCCTCCCTCGCCGCCTGGTCCGACCTGGTCACCGGCGGCCGCGGCGTACGGCGTTCGCTGCCCGTGGTGCTGGCAGGTGCCCTGAGCAAGGGCGCCCCGGCCCCCGGTCTGCGCGCCCCGCGCCTGCCCCGCGCCGCCGGCGCCGCCGTACGGCGCTTCTTCAGCCTCGCCACCCCATCGGCCCGCCGGCTCGCCACCCAACTGGCGGCCATCCCCTTCGACTTCGACCTCGTGGAGCAGCTGCGCAGGCGCGTCATGCCGGAGACCGGCCCCGACCATCTGGCCGAGATCCTCATGGGCGGGCTGATCGACTGGGAGGGCGGGGAGCAGGGGCGCCCCGAGTTCGCCGAGGGCGTGCGCGAGGCGCTGCTCGCCACCACCACCCGTAGTCAACTCGCCCAGACCGTCAGCGTGGTGGGCGAGCTGCCTGCCGCGGGGGAGCGCGGCGTCGCCCTGCGCGCCGCGCTGCACGACCCGCTGCGGACCATGCTGCCCGACCCGGCCGAGCCCGGCTGGGCGCGCAGCGAACTGGCCGTGATGCGAGCCCTGTCGGGACCCTACTCCGAGCGGGCCAAACGCATTGAACCGAACCTGTCCAGGTACACGCCTCCCGCGGCCGTACCGGAGGGCAGCACCAGGCCCGCGCATCCACCCCCAAAGGTGAATAAACCGGGTGATCCGACTCCATCCAGCCCAGCGGGCAGTGACCCGAATTCGGGAATTTCCGATCTGACTGGAGAATCCGCGCCGTCTTCGACGGCCGGCGCGCACCGACAACAGACCCCGGAGGCAGAGCCGCTCATGCAGCGCACCACGACCGCAACGCCGGCCCTACTGGTGAACGTGCCCATGCGCAACACCTCGTTCGTCGGCCGGCAGGCGCTGCTGAGGGCCGTGGAGGAGCAACTCGCCGCCCAGGACACCGCGGCCGTGCTGCCCAACGCCCTGCACGGCCTGGGCGGCGTCGGCAAGTCCCAGCTGGCGCTGGAGTACATCTACACCCACCAGCGTGACTACCGGATCATCTGCTGGATCCCCGCCGAACGCGAGAGCCTCATCCTGGCCGCGCTCTCCTCCCTCGCCTCCCAGCTGGGCGTCGCCCCCTCCGGCCAGGACAGCCTGGGTGCCGCCGCCGCCAACACCGCCGTGCCCGCCGTACTGGAGGCGCTGCGCACGGGGACGCCGTACGACAACTGGCTGCTGGTCTTCGACAACGCAGAGGACATCGAGGCGGTGCGCGGCTACTTCCCGCACAACGGGCCGGGCAAGGTCATCGTCACCTCCCGGAACCGAGGCTGGGAACGGGTGGCCACCTCCCTGCCGGTGAACGTCTTCGAACGCGACGAGTCCATCGAGCTGCTCCAGAAGCGCGCCAAGGACCTGCCCCGGGAGGACGCCGACCGGCTCGCCGAAGCGCTCGGCGACCTCCCGCTGGCCGTGGAGCAGTCGGGCGCCTGGCTCGGCGTCACCGGCATGGAGGTGGACGAGTACCTCGAACTGCTGGCCCAGCGCAGCCCGGAGATCCTGGAGATCGAGCGGAGCCCCGATTACCCGGTCTCCGTCGCCGCCGCCTGGGACATCTCCCTGGAGCGCATCAGGGAGAACAATCCCGGAGCCCGGCAGCTGCTCGACATCTGCGCCAGCATGGCCCCCGAGCCGATCCCGCGGTCCATCCTGCGCAGCAGCAGGGGCGTGAACATCACACCGGAGATCGACCCGATGCTGCGCGAGCCGATCAAACTGAACCGGGCCATCCGCGACCTCAGCCAGTTCTCCCTGATCAGGGTCGATCCGCGGGCCGGCACCCTGCAGATGCACCGCCTGCTCCAGACCGTGCTCCTCGCCAAGCTGAGCGAAGAGGAACGCGAGCGGATGCGGGACGCCGCGCACCAGCTGCTGTCCGCCGCCAACCGGGGGCCTTACGGCTCCTCCCAGGAGTGGCGCGACTACCAGGCGCTGCTGCCCCACGTCCTCGCCTCCCAGGCGGTGACCAGCACCGACCCCTATGTGCGCGACCTGGTCTACGACACCATGTGGTTCCTCTACTACTGGGGTGACCACGAGGGCGCCGCGGTGTTCGGCCGGCAGGCATGGAGCGCCTGGCTCGCCGCCTCCGGCGAGGAGGACATCTATGTCATCCGCATGACCAAGGGCCTGGGCTTTCTCTTGCGTCAGGTCGGCCAGATCGCCGAGTCGATCCCGCTCACCGAGAAGGCCCTCGAGGTCTCCCGCCGGGTGCAGGTCGAGCCGGAGGAACTCATCGACTCCCTGTGCGAGATGTCCGACGCCCACCGGTACCAGGGCCGGTTCCAGCAGGCGCGGGACCTGGGCAAGGAGGCCACCGAACTGGCCCGTTCACAGTTCGGTTCCGAGGACCAGGCCACCCTGCGCGGGGCGCACAGCTGGGGCGTCGACCTACGGCTGTGCGGGCAGTACAAGGAAGCGCTGACGCTGGACACGGAGACCGCTCGTCAGCGTGACATCCTGTTCGGTGACGCCAGCTTCTTCACGCTCAACACCCTCCACTGCGTCGGCATCGACACCCGGGAGGCGGGCCAGTACCCCAAGGCCCGCGAACTGCAGGAGGACGTCTACCGCCGGGCTCTCGCGGCCCTCGGTGAGAAGCACCCCCTGACCTTGCGCATCGCCCGCGACCTCGGAGTCTGCCGCCGCAGGGACGGAGACCTCGCCGAGGGCGCCAAGCTGGCCGAGGAGACCCTGCGCAACTTCAAGTCCCGCTACGGCGACGAGCACCTGGACTCGCTGACCACGGCGACCAACGTCTGCGTCGACCGGCGTCTGGCCGGGGACCTGGAAGGCTCGCAGCGCCTCGCGGAGTCCACCGCGGCCAGGCTGGTGCGGCGCCTCGGGCAGAACCACGCGCACACCCTGGTGACCAGGGCGAACCTGGCCGCCACCGAACGGGCCCTGGGTTCCCTGGACGCCGCGCAGGAGCTGGAGGACGACGTGGTGCGCCGGCTGAGCGACACGGTCGGAGAGCAGCACGTCATCACCCTCACCGTCGGCATCGGCCAGGCCAACACCGCCTACGCGCGACTCGACTTCGAGCGGGCGCACTCGATCGACTCGGCCAACCTGCCGTTGCTGACCGAGGTGGCGGGCGGGGACCATCCGCTCACCCTCTCCTGCCTCTCCAACCTCGCACTCGATCTGCGGGGGCTCGGGCGCGGCGACGAGGCGGACGTACTCCAGCGCAAGGCGGTGGAGGGCTTCGCCGGAGTGCTGCGCACCGACCACCCCTGGCTCCAGGCCGCCCGCCAGCGCCGCCGCATCGAGTGCGACATCGCTCCCATGCCCATGTGACGACGGTCAACTTTCCTGTGGTACTGGTAAGTTGGTGCCACAGGAAAGTCGTGTCACGGGGGGCGCATGACGACGGTCGTGTTCGTCCATGGGACCGGGGTCCGCGAGCCGGGCCTCTCCGCGCTGGTCGCCCGGGTGACGGCCGGACTGACCGAACAGCGCGACCGCCTTCGGGTCGTTCCCTACGCCTGGGGAGCGGCACACGGTGCCACGCTCGCGGCCGGCGGGGCGAGCCTGCCGCCCCGGTCCGGCACCGCACGCGGCATCGGCGAAGGCCCGCCAGGACCGCCCCCCGGTGACGAGACGGCCGCGGCATGGGCCGCCCTCTACGCCGACCCGCTGGCCGAACTGGCCTTGGCCGCCGCCGGATCCGGCCCGCCCGTCGAGCGCCCGCCCGGCACCGTACCGCCGCAGCAGCGCATCCGTGCGCAGCTCACCGCACTCGCCGCCCGAGGCGACGAACCAGGAGCCGAGGCGGGCCCCGGTCTGGCCCGCGCCGCCACCGATCTGGCCGCCCATCCCCTGCTCGGCCCTGCCGCCGACGCCCTCGACCCGGCGGGCCTCGCGGTCCTCGCCGCGCGCTGCCTGACCGCCCGCCTCGTCGCCGACGCCCTCGACGCCGACTCCCCGCTCATACCCGTCGCCGAGACGCGGGACGCCGTCGCCGGCCGGATCGCCGAGGCCCTCGGCGCACCGCCCCGGGGTACGGAGCGCGGGCTGCGCTCCACCCTGCTGCGGACGGCCGGAGCGGTGGCCGCGCGCGCCGTCGAGCGCCGTCGGCGTGCCCTCACCGAGGCCGCCCATCCCGCCGCCGGCGACATCCTGCGCTATCTGAGCCGGGGTGCGGCCTGCCGGGACGGCCTGCGCACCCTCGTCACCGGACTGGAGCCGCCCGTCGCCCTGGTCGGTCACAGCCTCGGCGGCATCATCGCCCTCGACACGCTGATCTCCGCCCCGCTGCCCCAGGTCCGGCTCCTGGTGACTGCGGGCTCCCAAGGGCCCTTCCTCTACGAGTCGGGGTCCCTGCCATCCCTCGAACACCCCGCGCCGCTGCCGCCGCACGTCCCCGCCTGGCTGAACCTGTACGACCCGCGCGATCTGCTCGGCCACGTCGGTGCGGGACTCTTCCCGGACCGCGTCACCGACGTGGCCGTCGACAGCGGCCAGCCGTTCCCCGCCGCGCACAGCGCCTACTGGACGAACCCGGCCGTGTACCGCCACATCGCGGACCGACTGCCGTGACCGGGGCCGGGCCCGTGCCGTCCGTGGACCCCGTCCGGGTGCACGCCCTCGTCGTCGGGATCGAGGCGTACGAGGCCGGCGACCCCTGGCGGCTGCCCGGTCCCGCCCGGGACGCCGTCCGGTTCTGGCGGCTGCTGCGGGACGCCGGGGTCCCCGAGTCCCAACTGCGGCTGCACCTCAGCCCACTGCCGCCCTACGACCCGCACGTCCCCTACGCGCGTGCGGACCGGGCGACCCTGCGCCGGGTACTCGTACGCGAACTGTCCGCGGCCCAGGGCGACGTGCTGTGGGTGTGGTGGGGCGGGCACGGCGTGCTGGACCGGGCCGGTCGGCTCCGGCTGTTCTGCGCGGATGCCGGCATCGCCGACAAGGTGGGCATCGACCTGGACTCCGCGCTCGCCCGGTACGCGGGAGACGCCGTGCCCGGTCTGCGCGAGCAGATGTGGATCGTGGACGCCTGCGAGACGTTCGAAGAGGACCTCGCCTTCCAGGAGGCGCTGCCCGCCGACGCCCTGCCCCTCGGCCGGCCCAACCATGTGCACCGGCAGACCGTGCTGCGGGCCGCCGGCCGGGGCAGGGCGGCCGCCAACGACCCCGTCCGCGCCACCGGTCTGTTCTCCGACGTCCTGCTCGGTCTGCTGGCCGACCGGGCCGGGCTGCCCGCGCCGCCTGATCCGGAGGAACTGTTTCCGGCCGTTCGGGCGCGCATCGCGGCCCTCAGGGAAGAGGGCCGTACCCTTCAGCATCCCGAGATCCGGCTCCAGGGCCCCGACCGCGGCGAAACCCTGCCGCCGGCCGGACCGCCCGCTCCGACGCGCCCCCTCGCGGCGCTGCACCGCGCCGTGGAGGCACTCCTCGCCTACCCCCTGATGCACGACCCGGGTGAACGGCAGACGGTCGTGGCAATGCTGAACCCCCGTGTCACAGGCGTACTCCGCCGCCACAGCAGTGCGCGCACCGACGTGGTCAACATCCTCGGCGGGCTCGTCCGCCGGAACCCGGAGGCGTTGTGGGACCTGTTCGACGCCGTGGTGTCCGTCGACGACGATCCGGAACTGAAGGAGAAACTGGGCGCCGCCATCGGTGAGTTGGCGTCTACGTCGCCGCGTCGACAGGACCGGTGATGATCAGTGGCGTGATCGTACGGTTTTCCCCCCGGGGGGTATTGGCCATGATGGAAGGACACGGGGCATCGCGTGCCACCGTGCGAGAAGGGGGAGCATCTTGGACCAGCCGCCCGCTCTGCACCGCACTGGAGCCGCCGCACCTGAACCGGTCGTCGCCACCGCGGGGGCCGATGTCTGGGAATCCGATCTGGCGGACCTCGCGGCGCTGCCCCTGAGCGCCGTGGACGGTCTCCCCGCCCTTCCTCCCACCACGCGCCTGCTGACCGAGGTGCTGCGTGCCCGCAGCAGCATGAGGAGCGGCGAAGGGCCGGGGGGCGCCCGAGCCGACTAGCCGCCGACCGCGTCCCGACGGCAGAGCCCCGGTGCGACACCCGTACGCGCACCGGGGTCCGCGCATGTCCGCCAACCCGACCGGAGGTCCGCGACGATGACCAGCGAGCAGCACCTCGCTCCCTTCCGCATGCCGGACCGGCTCTTCGCGGAGCTGGCCGCCGGAGGCGGCTCGGCAGCGGCCGTCGCCTTCCTCGAACGGGCAGAACGGGCGCGGCGGTTGCTGCTCCTGCGCACCCTCCTCGGCCACCTCGACGCCCTGCCCACGCCCCTCACACCCGTCGCCGAGGCCTGGCGGGTGCTCAAGGAGGCGGCCGAGAAGTCCCCCGAGCCGGTCGAACGCCTGCTGCTGGCCCCGCCGACCGGCGGCTGGATCTCCCACATGCTGCGCCGGGTCCACGGCACCGCGACCGGGCCGCCGCTGTGGGCGGAGGCGGGCCACCTGAGCGCGCTGGCCATCTCGGCGTCCCTGCACGCGGGCACGGAGACGGCCTTCGACGTTCCGCTCACCGACGGACGGCTGCCGCTGCCCGGCCTCGGGATGGTCCGACTCCCCGACGCCGGAGAGGGTTTGGCGGTCGGCCGGGCCACGACGGCCGGGGGAGAGCTGACGGTCGAGGGGCCGGGGCGCACGAACGGCTCGGTGCGGGTGCTCTGCCGTCCGCTGCGGCAGCGCGCCGGCACCGGCGGGGACACCTGGCTCCCGCTGCGCACCCTGACCCACACCGGCACCGGCGGTGCGGCCCCGGGCATCGTGGTGCTCGAAGACCTCGACCCCTACCGCG
This sequence comes from Streptomyces qaidamensis, assembly GCF_001611795.1. NCBI lineage: Bacteria > Bacillati > Actinomycetota > Actinomycetes > Kitasatosporales > Streptomycetaceae > Streptomyces > Streptomyces qaidamensis. The sequence goes on from NZ_CP015098.1 coordinate 6,882,654, forward strand.
ATCTCGACGACCACCTGCCCCCCGCCCGGCTCGACGAGGACGAGGCGCGGGAGTGGCAGCGGCTGTTCGGCGAGGCCGCGCGGATCCTCGCCCGCCCGGGCAGACCGGGCCCCGGGCGGGTCGACCCCGCCATGATCCGGGCGATCGTGCCGTTCGGACGCACCGGCGTCAGTCCGCCCCCGCTGCCCTTCGTGCAGGTGTCGGCCTCCAGCGGCGACTCCTTCGGCGGCATGCTCATCGTCCGCCCGGCCTCGGCGCTCGCCCTCGCCGAAACACTGGTGCACGAGCTCCAGCACAGCAAACTGGCGGCCCTGCTGCACCTGTTCCCGCTGCTGGAGGACGACCGGGCCGAGCGCTACTACGCCCCCTGGCGCACCGACCCCCGGCACCTGACCGGGCTGCTGCACGGCGCGTACGCCTTCACGGGCGTCGCGGGCTTCTGGCGGGACCGGCTGGCCGATGCGCAGAGCGTCGATGCGCCGAGCGTCAACGCACCGAGCGTCAACGCACGGAGCGCCGAGGCGGTCGAGCGGGCCGGCTACTTCTTCGCCCTGCGCCGCCTGCAGAGCCGCCTGGCCGTGCGCACCCTGCTCACCAGCGGCCGGCTGACCGTTCAGGGCCGCGCCCTGGTGTCGGGGCTCGCTCGCACCCTGGACGGCTGGCTGCGGGAGGACGTTCCGCCGGCCGCACTGGGCCGGGCCCGCACCGCCGCCGCCCTGCACCGCACCGAGTGGCGGCTGCGCAACGTCACGCCCGCCCCGGCCGCCGCGCCGTCGGCCCTCCGCTTCCGCCCCGACCGCACGTCCTGGCCGGACACACGCACCCAGGGCTTCGCCGCGCGTCCCACCGTGCCGCGCACCGCCGACGAGCACCTCGCCGCCGGTGACGCGGCCGCCGCGCTCGTCCGGTACGCCGATGTCCTGGCCGACGCTCCGGCCGAGCCGCATGCCCTCGCGGGCTGGATCGTCGCCCGGACGATCCTCGAACCCGGCCGGGCCGCCCGCCGGATGCTGGCCCGGCCCGAGGAACTGCTGGAGCCGTCGCCGCGGGTGTGAGCCGGCCCTGCCCCGCTTGTCGTCGCTGCGACGAGAACTGGCGGTCACGGAAACGGTCGAGGAGCGCGTCAATACGCCCTTCGATGGTCAGGATGGAGGCATGGCATACCACGTCCACTCCGAGGCCGGGCGGCTGCGCCGCGTCATCCTGCACCGGCCCGATCTCGAGCTCAAAAGGCTCACCCCCAGCAACAAGACCTCGCTGCTCTTCGACGACGTGCTGTGGGTGCGCAGGGCCCGCGCCGAGCACGACGGGTTCGCCGATGTGCTGCGCGACCGGGGCGTCGCCGTCCACCTCTTCGGCGACCTGCTGGCCGAGACCCTTGAGGTCCCGGCGGCCAGATCCCTCGTCCTGGAGCGGGTCTTCGACGAGAAGGAGTACGGCCCGCTGGCCACCGACCCGCTCAGAGCCGCCTTCGAGAACCTGCCCGCGCGGGAGCTGGCCGAGGTCCTGATCGGCGGCATGACGAAACGCGAGTTCCTCGACGTGCACCCGGAGCCGACCTCGGTGCGCTTCCACGTCATGGAGCTGGACGATTTCCTGCTGGGCCCGCTGCCCAACCACCTCTTCACCCGCGACACCTCCGCCTGGATCTACGACGGCGTGTCCATCAACGCCATGCGCTGGCCCGCCCGGCAGCGCGAGACCGTGCACTTCGAGGCGATCTACCGGCACCACCCGCTGTTCCGCGACGAGACGTTCCACGAGTGGTCGGAGGGGCAGACCGACTACCCCTCCACCATCGAGGGCGGGGACGTGCTGGTCATCGGCAACGGGGCGGTGCTCATCGGCATGAGCGAACGCACCACTCCGCAGGCCGTGGAGATGCTCGCGCACAAGCTGTTCGCCGCCGGGTCCGCCGAGACGATCGTGGCCCTCGACATGCCCAAGCGGCGTGCCTTCATGCACCTCGACACCGTGATGACGATGGTCGACGGCGACACCTTCACCCAGTACGCGGGCCTCGGCATGCTCCGCTCGTACACCATCGAACCGGGCGTCGGCGAGAAGGAGCTGAAGGTCACCGACCATCCGCCGGAGCACATGCACCGCGCGATCGCGGCCGCCCTCGGCCTGAACGAGATCCGTGTGCTGACCGCCACCCAGGACGTGCACGCGGCCGAGCGCGAGCAGTGGGACGACGGGTGCAACGTCCTCGCCGTCGAACCCGGGGTCGTGGTCGCCTACGAGCGGAACTCCACCACCAACACCCATCTGCGCAAGCAGGGCATCGAGGTGATAGAGATCCCGGGCAGCGAGCTGGGCCGGGGGAGGGGCGGGCCGCGGTGTATGAGCTGCCCGGTCGAACGGGATCCGGTGCGGTAGGGCCTCTGGGGTTCCCCGGGCTTCGAGTTCCCCGCAGCATCTGTATAGGCATGCTGGCTTTCGTATAGTATTCCAAAAGTCTGTGTCCCCGTATTCTTGGAGCGCCCTCATGGCGACTGTCCCGACCGCCCTCGCCGGCCGCCACCTCCTCAAGGAGCTGGACCTCACCGAGGACGAGTTCCGCGGTCTGGTCGAGCTGGCCGCCGAGCTGAAGGCCGCCAAGAAGGCCGGGGCCGAGACCCAGCACCTGCGGGGCCGGAACATCGCGCTGATCTTCGAGAAGACCTCCACCCGCACCCGCTGCGCCTTCGAGGTCGCGGCCGCCGACCAGGGCGCCTCGACCACGTACCTCGACCCCTCCGGCTCGCAGATCGGGCACAAGGAGTCGGTCAAGGACACCGCGCGGGTGCTGGGCCGGATGTACGACGCGATCGAGTACCGGGGCGACAGCCAGCAGAAGGTGGAGGAGCTGGCGGCGCACGCCGGTGTCCCCGTCTACAACGGGCTCACCGACGACTGGCACCCCACCCAGATGCTCGCCGACGTGCTGACCATGACCGAGCACTGCGCCAAGCCGCTGACCGAGGTCGCCTTCGCCTACCTGGGCGACGCCCGCTTCAACATGGGCAACTCCTACCTGGTCACCGGTGCCCTGCTCGGCATGGACGTCCGTCTCGTCGCGCCGAAGGAGTACTGGCCTGCCGAGGAGGTCGTCGACCGGGCCCGTGCCCTCGCCGTCGGCAGCGGCGCCCGCATCACGCTCACCGAGACGGTGGACGACGGCGTGCGCGGCGCCGACTTCGTCGCCACGGACGTCTGGGTCTCCATGGGCGAGCCGAAGGAGGTCTGGGCCGAGCGCATCGCCGCCCTCGCCCCGTACGCCGTGACCATGGACGTCCTGCGCGCCACCGGCAACCCGGACGTGAAGTTCCTGCACTGCCTGCCCGCCTTCCACGACCTCGGCACCAAGGTGGGCCAGGAGATCCACGCGGCCCACGACCTGGAGTACCTGGAGGTCTCCGACGAGGTCTTCGAGTCGGCGCACTCGGTCGTCTTCGACGAGGCGGAGAACCGGATGCACACGATCAAGGCGGTCTTGGTGGCAACCCTGGCCTGAACAGGCCTTATGCTGACCGGCGGCCCGGAACCACCCCTTCTCCGCGGCCACCGCGCGACGAACCCGTCGCATCCCGCACCACCAGAAACGAGCACCACCCGCATGCCCCGCTTCAAGTCGTCCCATCTCCTGGTGGCCGAGTCCGGCGCCGACCGCGAAGGCCACGGCCTCCGGCGCACGATGGGCCTCTTCCAGCTCGTCTGCTTCGGCGTCGGTGCCATCGTCGGCACCGGCATCTTCGTCGGACTGTCCGATTCGGTCGCCCAGGCCGGCCCGGGCGTCGTCGTCTCCTTCCTGCTCGCCGCGGCCACCTGCGTCTTCACCGCGTTCGCCTTCGCCGAGCTGGGCGGCGCGATCCCGGTCTCCGGCTCCTCGTACTCCTTCGCCTACGCCGGTCTCGGCGAGGGCACGGCCTTCCTCGTCGGCTGGTGCCTGCTGCTGGAGTACGGCGTCTCGGTGTCCGCGGTGGCCGTCGGCTGGAGCCAGTACGTCAACGAGCTCCTGGACAGCCTCGTCGGACTGCACCTGCCCACGGCCCTGTCGGCCGGTCCGGGCGAGGGCGGCGTGGTGAACCTCCCGGCCGTGATCGTCATCGCCATGGCCGCCGTCCTGCTGGTCCGCGGGGTGCGCGAGAGCGCCCGGGCCACGGCGGCGATGGCCGTGCTGAAGCTCGCCGTCCTGGTGGCCTTCATCGCGATCGGCTTCACCGCGTTCGAGGACGGCAACCTCACGCCGTTCTCGCCGACGGGCCTGGCCGGCATCGGGGCGGGCACGACCGCCGCCTTCTTCTCGTACATCGGCTTCGACGCGATCACCACCGCCGGTGAGGAGGCCAAGAACCCCCGCCGGGACATCCCCGTGGCGATCCTCGTCTGCATCGGCCTGGTCACGCTGCTCTACTGCGCCGTCGCGCTCGCCGCGATCGGCGCCATCGGCGGTGACGCGGTCGGCGGCCGCCCGGCGGCACTCTCCTACGTCGTCAACCAGGTCACCGGCTCCACCGTCGGCGGCGGGGTGATCGCCTTCGGCGCGGTCGTCGCCATCGCCTCGGTGGTCCTCGCCGTGATGTACGGCCAGACCCGGATCCTGATGTCCATGTCCCGCGACGGGCTGATCCCGCGGGTCTTCGAGAAGGTCTCGCCGAAGACCTCCACGCCCGTCGCCGGCACGCTGATCGTGGCGGTCGTCTTCGCGCTCCCCGCGGCCTTCGCCCCGCTGGACGCGGTGGTCAACCTGTGCACCATCGGCACCCTCGCCACCATGGCCGTCGTCAACATCACGGTCATCGCCCTGCGCCGCCGCGAGCCGGGCCTCGCCCGCACCTTCCGCGTGCCGCTCTACCCCGTCACCCCGCTGCTGGGCGTCGGCTTCTGCCTGTACCTGATGTACGAGACGGGCGCGACGACCTGGATCCAGTTCGCCGGGTTCCTCGCGGTCGGGATCGCCCTGTACCTGCTCTACGGGCGCCGGAGCTCCCGGCTGGCCGCGGTCACACCGACGGACGCCGCTGAGCCGGTACGAGAGGCAGTCTGAACCAGACGGCCTTGCCGGACTCGGTCGGCCGGTGCCCGCAGGAGGAGCTCAGGGCGCGGATCAGCAGCAGCCCGCGCCCGTGCTCCTGCCAGGGGTCGGGCGGCCCGCCGGCCGGACGGGTGAGGTCGCCGGGCGGGGCCGGGTCACCGTCGTGGACCTCGACCTGGCAGCCCGACGGCAGCAGCTCCACGACCAGCTGTATCGGCGACTCGCCCGTGGTGTGCTCCACCGCGTTGGCCACCAGCTCCGCCGTGAGCAGCTCCGCGGTGTCACAGTCCGCGCCGTGTTCCAGCTCGGCCAGCGCCGTACGGACCAGGGCGCGGGCCACGGGCACCGCCGCTGCGGTGTGCGGCAGCGCGATGCGCCAGGAGGCGGGGGCTGAGGGGAGTTCGTACACGGCGGGTCCGTTCATGGAGCAGGACATCCTGCTTTCAACCTGATGAATGGTACGGCGCCGCTCTCCGGGGACGTCCGAGGGGCACCGTCGGGAGGCGCCCTTGCCTCCCTGCCGACGGCTTACCCAGGTGAACGCGGCGCCGCGCACAGCTGATCCCGCCGTTACGCCGATGTGGACGATCTGTGACGGATGTGACCGGCCCGGGGCATGCCGGGCCCACACCGAAGTCCTACCCGGACGGTCTATCGCGCACTCATGACGACAGTCACGGATGAGTGATAGCTTCGGAGGGTAGAGCTCAGTGAGGCAGTGCCCGCCCGAGGAGGCCGCACGTGATGAGTCCCTTCACCGGCTCCGCCGCCCGCACCCCCGGCTGGGAGCATCTGCGCGTCGACGTCGCCGACGGCGTCGCGACCGTCACCCTGGCCCGCCCCGAGAAGCTCAACGCGCTCACCTTCGGCGCCTACGCCGACCTGCGCGACCTGCTCGCCGAGCTGTCCCGGGAGCGGTCCGTACGGGCCCTGGTGCTGGCCGGCGAGGGCCGCGGCTTCTGTTCCGGCGGTGACGTCGACGAGATCATCGGCGCGACCCTCGGCATGGACACCGCCCAGCTCCTGGACTTCAACCGGATGACCGGCCAGGTGGTCCGGGCGATCCGGGAGTGCCCGTTCCCCGTCGTCGCGTCGCTGCACGGCGTGGCGGCGGGCGCCGGAGCGGTCCTGGCCCTCGCCGCGGACTTCCGCGTCGCCGACCCCACCGCCCGCTTCGCCTTCCTCTTCACCCGCGTCGGCCTTTCCGGCGGCGACATGGGCGCGGCCTACCTGCTGCCCCGGGTCGTCGGACTGGGCCACGCGACCCGCCTGCTGATGCTGGGCGACCCGGTCCGGGCCCTGGAGGCGGAGCGCATCGGCCTGATCAGCGAGCTGACGGAGGAGGGCGCCGCCGACGAGGCCGCGCAACGACTGGCCCACCGCCTGGCAGAGGGTCCGGCCCTGGCATACGCCCAGACCAAGGCGCTGCTCACGTCCGAACTGGACATGCCCCTGGCGGCCTCGATCGAACTGGACGCCTCGACCCAGGCCCTCCTGATGACGGGAGAGGACTACGCCGAGTTCCACGCCGCGTTCACGGAGAAGCGCCCCCCGAAATGGAGCGGACGATAGTGGATGTCCCCAAAGGGGCGCGGGGAACTGCGCGACAAGCCGCCCACGACCCGCAGCCGTCTACCGGGCCGAACCACCCCCTACGCGTCGCGATCATCGGCGGCGGCCCCGGCGGCCTCTACGCCGCCGCCCTTCTCAAACGCCTCGACCCCGCACGGCAGATCACCGTCTGGGAACGCAACGCGCCCGACGACACCTTCGGCTTCGGCGTGGTCCTCTCCGACGAAACCCTCGGCGGCATAGAGCACGCCGACCCGGAGGTCTACGAGGCACTCCAGCGGCACTTCACCCGCTGGGACGACATCGACATCGTCCACCGCGACACCCACCACACCTCCTCGGGCCACGGATTCGCGGCCCTCGGCCGCCGACGTCTCCTGGAGATCCTCCACACCCGCTGCCGCGACCTCGGTGTCGACCTCCGCTTCCGCGCCGAGGCCCCGGAAGACCTGCCCCGCACCCACGACCTGGTCATCGCCGCGGACGGCATCCACAGCACCACCCGCGCGAGGCACGCGGACGTCTTCCGCCCCCGGGTGACGATCCACCGCTGCCGTTACATCTGGCTCGCCGCCGACTTCCCCTTCGACTCCTTCCGCTTCGAGATCGCCGAAACCGAGCACGGCGTGATGCAGCTCCACGGCTACCCCTACGCCCCCGACGCCTCGACGGTGATCGTCGAGATGCGCGACGAGGTCTGGCGCGCGGCCGGTTTCGACGAGCTCGACGAAGCCGAGTCGATCGAGCGCTGCGCCAAGATCTTCGCGGAAGCGCTCCGCGGCCGCCCCCTGAAGTCGAACAACTCCACGTGGACGACGTTCCGCACGGTCGTCAACGACCGCTGGTCGCACGGCAACGTCGTCCTGCTCGGGGACGCCGCCCACACCGCCCACTTCTCGATCGGCTCCGGCACCAAGCTCGCCGTCGAGGACGCGCTCGCCCTGGCCGCCTGTCTGGAGGAGCGGGACACCCTGCCCGAGGCCCTGGCCGCCTACGAGGCGGAGCGGCGACCCGTCGTCGCCTCCACTCAGCGCGCGGCCCGGGCCAGCCTGGAGTGGTTCGAGAACATCGCCCTCTACCTGGGCCAGCCGCCCCGCCAGTTCGCCTTCAACCTGCTCACCCGCAGCCGCCGCGTCACCCACGACAACCTGCGGCTGCGCGACGCCCGCTTCACGGAGACGGTGGAGCGCGAGTTCGGCTGCCCGCCCGGCACGCCCCCGATGTTCACCCCGTTCCGGCTGCGCGGCCTGACCCTGCGCAACCGGGTCGTCGTCTCCCCCATGGACATGTACTCGGCCGTCGACGGCGTCCCCGGCGACTTCCACCTCGTCCATCTGGGCGCGCGGGCGCTGGGCGGGGCCGGGCTGGTGATGACCGAGATGGTGTGCGTCAGCGAGGAGGGCCGGATCACGCCCGGCTGCGCCGGCCTCTACACCGGCCGGCAGGCCGAGGCCTGGAAACGGATCACGAACTTCGTGCACGACCGGGCCCCCGGCACCGCGATCGGCGTGCAGCTCGGCCACAGCGGCCGCAAGGGCTCCACGAGACGGATGTGGGAGGGCATGGACGAGCCGCTGGAGGAGGGCAACTGGCCGCTCGTGGCCCCCTCGGCGCTCCCGTACAAGGAGTTCAGCCAGACACCCCGCGAGCTGTCGCGGGCCCAGCTCACCGACATCCGGGAGCAGTTCGCGGCATCCGCGGTGCGTGCGGCCCGGGCCGGCTTCGACCTGCTCGAACTGCACTGCGCGCACGGCTACCTGCTGTCCGGGTTCCTCTCCCCGCTGACCAACCGGCGCACCGACGCCTACGGCGGCTCTCTGGAGAAACGGCTGCGCTTCCCGCTGGAGGTCTTCGACGCCGTACGGAACGTGTGGCCGGGGGAGCGGCCCATGACCGTCCGCATCTCCGCGACCGACTGGGCCGAGGGCGGGACGAGTGCCGAGGACGCCGTCGAGATCGCCCGGGCCTTCGCCGCGCACGGCGCCGACGCGATCGACGTGTCGACGGGCCAGGTCGTGGCGGACGAGCAGCCGGAGTTCGGACGGTCGTACCAGACGCCGTTCGCGGACCGGATCCGCCACACCACCGGCATCCCGGTGATCGCCGTCGGTGCGATCTCCTCCTGGGACGACGTCAACTCCCTGATCCTCGCGGGCCGCACCGATCTGTGCGCCCTCGCCCGCCCGCACCTCTACGACCCCCACTGGACCCTGCATGCGGCGGCCGAGCAGGGCTACACGGGCCCGGGCGCGACCTGGCCGGCCCCGTACCGCGCGGGCAGCCGCCGCCCCCAGACGGGCCGCACGGACGCCCCGAAACCGCGGCTGAGTCTCGGAAGCGGTGACGCCCACGGAGGTTAGGATCCGGGGCATGGTCATGACCATGGACGACGTGGACCGGTTCGAAGCCTTCCGACCGCGCCTGGAGGCCGTCGCCTACCGGCTGCTCGGTTCGGCGAGCGAGGCCGAGGACGCCGTGCAGGAGACGTTCCTGCGCTGGCAGGGCGCCGACACCGGCCGCATCGACGTTCCAGAGGCATGGCTGACGAAGGTGCTCACCAACCTGTGCCTCAACCAGCTCACCTCGGCCCGCGCGCGGCGTGAGACCTATGTGGGCCAGTGGCTGCCCGAGCCGCTGCTCGCCGGGGACCCGATGCTGGGGCCCGCCGACACCGCCGAACAGCGCGAGTCCGTCTCGTACGCGGTGCTGGTCCTGCTGGAGCGGCTCTCCCCGAACGAGCGGGCCGTGTACATCCTGCGGGAGGCCTTCGACTACCCGCACCGCGAGATCGCCGAGATCCTGGACATCACCGAGGCCTCCAGCCAGCAGATCTTCCACCGCGCGAAGAAGCACGTCGCGGACGGCAGGGCCCGCACCCGTACCGAGATCGACGAGGCCGCCGCGCGGCGCATCATCGACGAGTTCCTCGCGGCCGCCGCCAGCGGCCGGACCGAGCCGCTCGTGCAGCTGCTCACCGGCGACGCCATCGCGGTCGGCGACGGCGGTGGGAAGGTCCCGGCCCGCGCCAGGGCGTTCGAGGGTGCCCTCGCGGTCGCCAAGTTCATGCGGGGCCTGTTCAAGCCCAGCGCGGCCAAGCGCGCCCTGGTCGGCGGCTCGGCCGACGTCTACGCCTGGACCGTCAACGGCGACCCCGCCCTCGTGGTGGTCGTCGACGGCCGGGTCGTCGGCGTCATGTGCCTGGAGGTCGCCGCGGACGGCATCGCCGCCTTCCGCAACCAGGTCAACCCCGACAAGCTCGAACGCGTGACCCGGCTGTGGGCCGCCGGCGACCACGGAGAACCCCTGCTCACGGTCTTCTGACCCCGACCTCCCGTGATGTGACGTGGATCACATTGGGTTCCTGTCAGGAAACGGTGGGCCGCCCGGTTCAAGAGGCGAACCCGCTGAAGACAGCCGTCATGACAGGAGCCACGCCATGCAGCACCGCATCGTCGTCCTCGGAGCCGGCTACACCGGAGCCACCGCCGCCGGGCGCCTCGCCAAGCGACTGCACCGCGACGACGTCGCCATCACCCTCGTCAACGCCGAGCCCGACTTCGTCGAGCGCGTCCGGATGCACCAGCTCGCCGTCGGCCAGGACCTCGCGCCCCGGCCCTTCGACGAGATGTTCGAGGGCACCGGCGTCGCACTGAAGCAGGGCAAGGTCACCGCCGTCGACGTGGACCGCAGGACCGTCACCGTCGCCCCGGAAGGTGCGGGGGAGCGGGCCGACGAGGTCCTGCCGTACGACACCCTCGTGTACGCCCTCGGCAGCGGCTGGAACGACCAGGGGGTCCCCGGTACCGCCGAGCACGCCCACGAGATCGCCGGCCGCCCCGGAGCGCTCCGGCTGCGCGAGCGCCTGGCCGGCCTGGCCGCCGGAGAGTCCGTGGTCGTGGTCGGGGGCGGTCTCACCGGCATCGAGGCGGCGACCGAGATCGCCGAGGCCCGCCCGGACCTCGACGTCGCCCTCGCCGCCCGCGGCGGCCTCGGGGACTGGCTCTCGGAGAAGGGCGCCGGGCACCTGCGGAAGGTCTTCGACGGGCTGGGCATCACAGTCCACGAGCACACCGCCGTCACCGCCGTCGAGGCGGACCGCGTCACCACCGCCGACGGCACGGCCGTCCCGGCCGCGGTCACCGTGTGGACCACCGGCTTCGCCGTCCACCCGATCGCCCGGGCGACCAGCCTGGAGGTCACCGGCACCGGCCAGATCGTCGTCGACCGGACCATGCGCTCGGTGTCGCACCCGGACGTGTACGCCGTCGGCGACGCGGCCCTGGCCATGGGCCCCGGGGACAAGCCCCTGCGGATGTCCTGCGCCTCGGGCGTCCCCGGCGCGTGGCAGGCCGCCGACGCCATCGCGGCCCGGCTGACCGGAAGCAAGGTCCCGACCGTGTCCGTGCGCTACTTCAACCAGTGCATCTCACTGGGCCGCAGGGACGGTCTGATCCAGTACGTCACCGCGGACGACCGTGCCGTGTCGTCGGCCCTGACCGGCCGGCTCGCCGCGCTCTACAAGGAGATCATCTGCAAGGGCGCGGCCTGGGGCGTCGCCCACCCGCTGCTCGTGCCGGCCCGGCGCCGCCGCGTCGTGCGCGAGGCCGTCGTCCCGGAGGGCTCGCCGGTCAGGACGGCGGCCTGACCCGTGGGGGCGCCGGCCGGCTCAGACCGGGTAGGCGTGGGTCTGCGCCGCCTTCACCGTCGCCCAGACCTCCGCGCCCGGGTGGAGGCCGAGCTCCGCCGCGGCGACCGTCGTGAGGTCGGCGGCGAGGGGGAGTTCACCGGTGAGGTCGGCGCGGATCTGGTCGCCGTGGGTCTCCAGACCGGCCACCTCGCAGCGCCACAGGTTGCGGGCGCTGGAGCCGGAGGGCCGGTCGCGGTGGAGGGTGACCGCGCTCGGCGGGAACGCCACGAAGACCGGGCCGGACAGGACCTCCGTGGTGGTGAGGGGCGGCCCGTCGGCCAGACGGACGGTGTGGCCGTCCGCCTCTCCCCGGTACAGGTTCAGGCCGACCAGCCGCGCGATGTAGTCCGTCCGCGGGTGGCGGGCGATGCCGGCCGGGGTGCCCTCCTGGACGACCCGGCCGTGCTCCACGACCACCAGCCGGTCGGCCAGCACCATGGCGTCGAGCGGATCGTGGGTGACGAGCACGGCGACCGCCTCGAACTCGGCCAGATGCCGCCGGAGCCGGGCGCGTACCTCCAGGCGGGTGCGGGCGTCCAGCGCCGCCAGCGGCTCGTCGAGCAGCAGCAGCCGGGGGCGGGTGGCCAGGGCGCGGGCGAGGGCGACGCGCTGGGCCTGGCCGCCGGAGAGCCGGCGCGGCTTGGCGCCGCTGTGCGCCGCGAGGCCGAGGCGGTCGAGCCACTCGGCCGCCTGCGCACGCGCCTCGGCCTTGCTCGCGCCCTGGCAGCGGGGACCGAAGGCGACGTTGTCGAGGGCCGTGAGGTGAGGGAAGAGCAGGTAGTCCTGGAAGACGACACCGACGGGACGGGCCTCCGGCGGCGTACGGTCCAGCTCGGTGCCGTCCAGCCGCAGATGGCCGCCGGAGAGCGGGGTCAGTCCGGCGAGGGCGCGCAGCGCGGTGGTCTTGCCGGCCCCGTTCGGCCCGAGCAGGGCGACGACCTCGCCGGGCGCGACGGTCAGTGCCACGTCGAGGCGGAAGCCGCCCCGGTCCACGACGAGATGGGCGTCGAGTCCGTCCCTGAAGGTGCCGGTGACGGCGTGGGTCTGGGTCATCCGGCGCTCATCCATCGGTCGCGCAACCCGGCGAGCACCGCGATCGACACCGCCAGCAGCACCAGGCTGAGGGCGATCGCGGCCTCCGGGTCGCTCTGCAGGGCCAGGTAGACGGCCAGGGGCATGGTCTGGGTGCGGCCGGGGAAGTTGCCGGCGAAGGTGATCGTCGCGCCGAACTCGCCGAGCGCGCGCGCCCAGGCGAGGACCGCGCCCGCCGCGATGCCCGGCGCGATCAGCGGCAGCGTGACCCGGCGGAACGCGGTGAAGCGGGACGCGCCCAGGGTGGCGGCCGCCTCCTCGTAGCGGCGGTCGGCGGCCCGCAGGGTGCCCTCGACGCTGATGACCAGGAACGGCATCGCCACGAACGCCTCCGCGATCACGACCCCGGCGGTGGTGAAGGGCAGCGTGATCCCGAACCACGCGTCGAGCCACTGCCCGACGATGCCGTTGCGGCCGAGCGCCATCAGCAGCGCCACACCGCCCACGACCGGAGGCAGGACGAGGGGCAGGGTGACGAGGGCGCGCACGAGGCCGCGGCCGGGGAAGTCGACGCGGGCCAGCAGCCAGGCCAGCGGTACGCCGAGGACCAGGCACACGGCGGTGGCCGCCGTGGCGCTGACCAGGGACAGCCTGAGGGCCTGCCAGACATCCGCGCTGGTCAGCTGCTCGGGCAGGCTGTGCCACGGGGTCCGCACCAGCAGGGCGATCAGCGGCACGATCAGAAAGGCCAGGCCGGTCAGCGCGGGGATCAGCAGGGGCAGCGGGACGCCCGTCCGGACGCGCCGGCGCCGCGGGCCGCCCCGGAGGGTGTCGGCCGCCGCGCGGGGCTTGTCGGTCGGGGGTGTCACGGCTTGAGGAACCCGGCCCCGCTCAGGACCTCCTGGCCCTCGGCGGACCGCACCAGCGCGATGAACGCCTCGGCGGCCTCGGTGTTGGGCGCGTCCTTGAGCAGGGTGATCGGGTAGTCGTTGACGGCGTCGGCGGACTCGGGGAACGGCACGCCCTCCACCTTGTCACCCGCCGCGCGCACGTCCGTCTTGTAGACGACGGCGGCGTCGGCCTCCTTCAGCTCGACCTTGGTGAGCGCGGCCTTGACGTCCTGCTCGTAGGAGACGGGGGTGAGCTTCAGCCCGCTCGCGTCGAGGGCCTTCTGCGCGGCGGCGCCGCACGGCACCTCCTTGTCGCAGAGCACGACCTTCAGGCCCGCCTCGGTGAGGTCCTTGAGCGAGGAGATCTTCGCCGGGTTGCCGGGCAGGGTGGCGATCTCCAGCTCGTTGCGGACGAAGGTCACGGGGGCGCCCGAGGCGTCCCCGGCGTCCGTGACGATCTTCATCGTCCTGGGGCTGGCCGAGGCGAAGACGTCCGCCGGAGCGCCGCCGGTGATGCTCGCGGCGAGGGAGTCGCTGCCGCCGAAGCTGAAGGTGACCTTCGTGCCGGGGTGCTCCTTCTCGAACTGCTTGCCCAGCGTCGTGAAGCTCTCCTTCAGCGAGGCCGCGGCGAACACGGTCACCTCCCCGGACAGCTTGCCCGACCCGGAGGAGTCCGGCTTCGCCGAGGAGTCCGGGCCGGACGACGAGCAGGCGCTCAGGGCCAGCAGGGCGACGGCTCCCACCGCGGCCCCCTGGAGCGGGCGGCGGATGCGGCGCACGGTACGGGTCATGACGGGTCTGCTCCCTCTGCCGGGTATCCGCCGATGATAATGCCGCAGATGCCAGGGGGAGACCCCCTGTGAGTTCGCATGAGCCGGGGTCGGATTCCCTGAGGGTGGCATGTGCGTTCGTACGGAAGGGGCGGCGGGCCCGGGGCTACCGGCCGTACCGGAATCCGTGGTGCTCCTGGACCCAGCGGCCGAGCAGTGCCCCGCCGTAGACGACGTAGCCCACGCCGATCAGCCAGGACTCCACGACGAGGACGACGCCGACTGCTCCGTAGCTGATGGCGTTGGTGACGATGAGGGGACTGAAGACGAAGTAGGAGAACATGCGCAGGCCGCCCAGCCCCGCCATGGTGGCCACCGCCCCGGGGAGCAGATAGCGCCAGCGGACCTGACCGCCCAGCAGGAAGTGCTGCCCCCACCAGAAGAACAGCACCCCGGACGCCGAGCTCAGCGCGATCCGCTCGGCTCCCGAGGTGAGGCTCCGGGTCTGCACCTCCTGGTACAGGTACGCGGTCATCGCGATCATCCACACCGCCTGCCGCCAGACCCGGTGCCAGGGGCCGGAGAGCAGCCCCCAGATCCGCTCGTAGCCGTTCTGCACGCTGCCGCCGAACGCGACACCGAAGACGGCGAGCGCGACCCCGCCGAGCACGCTCGTGGTGCCGATGACCTTGCGCGGTGGGCTGATGATGTCGGTGAGCAACCGCGCGGACCGCCCGGACAGCCCCATGCCGTCGGCCAGCCACGACGCGAAGCCGCCCCGTCCCAGCGGGTCGGCGGCGGCGACCACGATCAGCAGCGGTGCCAGTGTGACCAGCGCGAGCGTGGCGAACCCCATGGCCCGGTGCAGCAGCTCCACGTCGCGGCCCTGCCGGACGAGGGTGTGCGCACCGGCCCGCTCCCACCCGTCGCGCGCCGAGCGCCCCCACCGCCTCACGGCAGCCGGTCCGCTCGGGTGCCCGCCGTGCCCGGTGATGTGGTGACGGTCATCCCTCGGTCCGCCTCCTGGTACGCGCTCCGTCCACTCGCGGACATCGTTGACCGTTCCGCAGCCGACGCAAACGCCGCACACCGGGCGGCGCCCGTGGGGTCAGAGCCCCACGAACCCCGCCCCCGCGTCCCGCAGCCGCTCGTGCAGCCCCCGGAACACCGCCGCCGAGCGCACCCCCGGCCAGTCCGCGGGAAGCAGCTCGGACGGCAGGCCCGGGTCGGTGTAGGGGAGGTGGCGCCAGGAGTCCAGGGCGAGGAGGTAGTCCCGGTAGGCCTCCTCGGCCGGGGTGTCCTCGCGCTTCTCCCAGTCGTGCAGCACGCCCGCGTGGCGGTCGAGGAACGCCTCGTGCTCCTTGGCGATGGTCGCCAGGTCCCACCACCGGGCGACGGCCTCGGCGGTCGGGGCGAAGCCGAGGTGGTCGCCGCGGAAGAAGTCGACGTACGCGTCGAGCCGCAGCCGCTGGAGCGTGTGCCGGGTCTCCTCGTACAGCCGCGCGGGCGCGATCCACACGCCCGGAGCGGCCGTGCCGAAACCGAGCCCGGCCAGCCGGGAGCGCAGCACGTGCCGCTTCTGCCGTTCCGACTCCGGCACGGAGAACACCGCGAGCACCCAGCCCTCGTCCTCGGGCGGGGCGGAGGCGTAGATGCGGCGGTCGCCGTCGTCGAGCAACTGACGGGCGTCCGGGGACAGTTCGTAGCCGGCCGCACCCTGGGCGGTGCGGGCCGGCACGAGCAGTCCGCGTCTCTTGAGCCGCGACACCGAGGAGCGGACGGACGGGGCGTCCACACCGGCCGCGGCCAGCAGCCGGATCAGTTCGGCTACCGGCACGGGGCCCGGCACGAAGCGGCCGTACGCGCCGTAGAGCGTGACGATGAGAGACCGTGGTGCATGCTGGTCGGACACGTTGATCATCTTAGGTCGTACGGATCACTCCTGGTCGCCCCCCGGTACCCCGTCGGCGCGCAGTCTGAACCGCTGGAGCTTGCCGGTCGCCGTGCGCGGCAGCGCGTCCAGGAAGACGATCTCGCGCGGGCACTTGTACGGCGCCAGCTCGCTCTTGACGAAGGCGCGCAGCGCATCGGCGTCCCGCTCCGCGCCCTCCTTGAGGACGGCGAAGGCCAGTACAACCTGCCCGCGGGCCTCGTCGGGCCGTCCCACGACCGCCGCCTCCACCACGTCCGGGTGCCGCAGCAGCGCGTCCTCCACCTCGGGACCGGCGATGTTGTACCCGGCAGAGATGATCATGTCGTCGGCGCGCGCGACGTAGCGGAAGTAACCGTCGGGGTCGCGGACGTAGGTGTCGCCGGTGACGTTCCAGCCGCCGCGCACATAGTCCCGCTGCCGCGGGTCGGCCAGATAGCGGCAGCCGACCGGCCCGCGTACGGCGAGCAGCCCCGGCTGTCCGTCGGGCACGGGCCGGCCGTCGGTGTCCTGCACGCGCGCGTGCCAGCCCGGCACGGGAACGCCCGTGGTCCCGGGCCGGATCCGGTCGTCGGCCGCGGAGATGAAGATGTGCAGCAGCTCGGTGGCGCCGATGCCGTTGATGACGCGCAGGCCGGTGCGCTCGTGCCAGGCCTGCCAGGTGGCCGCGGGCAGGTTCTCGCCGGCCGAGACGCAGCGGCGCAGGGAGGAGACGTCGTGCCCGTCGAGCTCGTCGAGCATCGCGCGGTACGCCGTCGGGGCGGTGAACAACACGGAGACCCGGTGCCGGGCGATGGCGGGCAGCAGCTGCCGGGGGCCCGCCTGTTCGAGCAGCAGCGCACGCGCGCCGGCCCGCAGCGGGAAGACCACCAGCCCGCCGAGACCGAAGGTGAAGCCCAGGGGAGGGCTGCCGGTGAACACGTCGTCCGCGTCGGGCTTCAGGACGTGCCGGGAGAAGGTGTCGGCGATCGCCAGGACGTCCCGGTGCAGGTGCATACAGCCCTTGGGACGGCCGGTGGTGCCGGAAGTGAACGCGATCAGTGCCACGTCGTCGGCCGCCGTCGCGACGGCCTCGTACGGGGCCGCGGGCGCCGGGCGGTTGAGGAGGTCGTCCGGGGCGTCACCGCCGTAGGTCGCGATCCGCAGGCCGGGGACCTCGGCCTTGGCGAGGTCGTCGACGGCCCGGATGTCGCACAGCGCGTGCCGCACCCGCGCGATCTCGCACATCGTGCTCAGCTCGTGCGGGCGCTGCTGGGCGAGCACCGTGACCGCCACGGCCCCCGCCTTCAGCACCGCCAGCCAGCAGGCCGCGAGCCAGGGGGTGGTGGGTCCGCGCAGCAGCACCCGGTTGCCGGGTACGACGCCGAGGTCACCGGTGAGCAGGTGTGCGACGCGGTCCACGCGGGCGCGCAGATCGCCGTACGTCCACGGCTCGCCGGTGGGTGTCAGGAACGCGGGGCGGTCGTCGGGCGGGCCGTGCAGCAGCTCGGCGGCGCAGTTGAGCCGTTCGGGGTACTGCAGCTCCGGCAGATCGAAGCGGAGCTCGGGCCATTGGTCCCGGGGTGGCAGATGGTCCCGGGCGAAGGTGTCGACGTGGGCCGTGCCCCGTGGATTCATACGGTTCGCCCCCTTGGCGTGGTGGGCTCGCCCCTGGAGCGTATCGTGTTGGTGACGACAGTCAACGGTCCGCGATAGCCTCGGAGTGGCCCGGCCGGAAGGCGGGGTGGCGGAGAAGGGACCGGCGATGACCGCATTCTCGCTCGAACCGGCACAACTCGCCTGGTGTGCCGAGCTGCGCACCCTGGCCGCGGAACGGCTCCGCCCGCTGGCAGACAAGGGCGAACCGGGACATGTGAACCGGGCCCTGGTCGCCGAACTCGGCCGCCTCGGGCTGCTCGGGCGCCTGTTCACCTCGGGGGCGCTCGACCTGTGCCTGATGCGTGAGTCCCTGGCCTACGCCTGCACGGAGGCCGAGACGGCCCTGGCCCTCCAGGGCCTCGGCGCCCACCCCGTCCACGCGCACGGCACCCGGGAGCAACGCGCCCGCTGGCTCCCCCGGGTGGCCGACGGCACCGCGATCGCGGCCTTCGCGCTGAGCGAGCCGGGGGCGGGATCGGACGCGGCGGCGCTGGAGTTGCGTGCGGAGCGGGAGGCCGCCACGCGGGAGGACCGGGCCTCGGCCGCCGCGGCACCCACCGCCGGCACGGCGTTCGCGCCGGACCCGGAGGCCGCTCCCGGCCTGGCGCTGTCGGCGGACTCGGCGCCCGCCCTCGGCACGGCGCCCGCCGCCGACCCGGCGCCCACCGCCGACCCGGCGCCGGCGACGAACTCGGCGCCCACCGCCCTCACGGCGCCCACCGCCGCCACGGCGCCCACCGCCGCCACGGCGCCCACGGCGGAGCCGGGACGCACGGCCGACCCGGCGCTCACCGCCGCCCCCGACGGCCCCGCCCGCTGGCGTCTCACCGGCGAGAAGTGCTGGATCTCCAACGCCCCCGAGGCCGACTTCTACACCGTCTTCGCCCGGACCGCCCCGGGTGCCGGGGCCCGCGGCATCACCGCCTTCCTCGTCCCGGCCGACCGCCCGGGCCTGACCGGCCGCGGGCTCGACATGCTCTCGCCGCACCCCATCGGCGCCCTCGACTTCGACGCCGTGCCCGTGACGGCCGACGACGTGCTCGGCGAGGCCGACCGCGGCTTCCGGGTCGCCATGGGGACGCTCAACCTGTTCCGCCCCAGCGTCGGCGCCTTCGCGGTCGGCATGGCCCAGGCCGCCCTCGACGCGGCCCTCGCCCACACCGCCGGGCGGGACGCCTTCGGGGGCAAGCTGCGGGACCTGCAGGCCGTCTCGCACCAAGTCGCCGAGATGGCCCTGCGCACGGAGGCGGCCCGCCTGATGGTCCACGCGGCGGCATCGGCGTACGACGCGGACTCCCCGGACGTGCCCCGGCGCTCCGCCATGGCGAAACTGCTCGCCACCGAGACCGCGCAGTACGTCGTCGACGCTGCCGTCCAGCTGCACGGCGCCCGGGCCCTGCAACGCGGCCATCTGCTCGAACACCTCTACCGCGAGGTGCGCGCCCCGCGCATCTACGAGGGGGCCAGTGAGGTGCAGCGCAGCATCATCGCCAAGGAGCTGTACGCCCGTCAGGAGGCCCGGTGAGCACCGAGCGCGTCAACCCGCCCGAGCTGTCCCCGCCGGCCGGCTTCTCCCACGCCGTCGTGGCGTCCGGCTCGCGGGTGGTGTTCCTCGCGGGACAGACCGCCCTGGACACCGACGGCAAGGTGGTCGGCCGTACCCTGCCCGAGCAGTTCGACAGGGCCCTCACCAACCTGCTGGCCGCCCTCGCGGCGGCCGGTGGCACGCCCTGCGACCTGGCACGCGTCACCGTCTACGCCACGGATGTCGAGGCGTACCGTACGCACGCGCCCGAACTGGGCCGCACCTGGCGCAAGTTGGCCGGCCGCGACTATCCGGCCATGGCGGTCGTCGAGGTCGTCCGGCTGTGGGACGCGGAGGCGATGGTGGAACTGGACGGCTTCGCGGTCCTGCCCTAGGGGCGCCGCCCCGGTCAGGCCGCCCTCGTCAGGCCGCGACGGCCAGGCCCGCGGCGGTCATCCGGCGCGGCTGCACCACGCGGCCGTCCGGCAGCAGTTCGCCGGTGTCGTCGAAGACGACCGTCCCGTCGCACAGCAGGCTCCAGCCCTGTTCGGGGCGGGCCGCGACGACGTGCGCGGCGGGGGAGTCGGTCGCGGGGCACAGGGGCTGGTGGGCACACATGGCGCACCTCCACGTCGGTAGGGCCGTCCGAAGGGTTCGGGCGACTCGTACAGACAGACCATCCTCCCGCGCCGGACTCATCGGAACGGCCCGACGGGAAGCGTGACACGCCCAGGACATTCCCAGGACGGTTCCACGACGGCCGGCGCGGACTCGCCACCGAAGGGGTGAGGGTCACGGGCGCCGGCCCGGAGGGCCGGTACGAGTGGGAGCCGCAATTCCACTCATTTCGGGAGGCCCCACATGCGTGTACGTCCTCTTCTCGGCGCGGCCGCCGGTGCCGCGCTGCTCCTGCTCACCGGTGCCGGCGCGGCACCCGCCACCGCGTCGGTCCTCGCCCCGACCGGCAGTGTGACGGTCGACGCGGTGGGCCGGATCGCCGCCGACGGCACCGTCACCCTGTCCGGCACCTACCGCTGCGCGAGCTCCAGCGGCCCCGTCTTCGTCAGTTCCTCCGTCAGTCAGGGACTCTCCACGACCCGTCACGGCATCGGCGGCACCCGGGCCGTGTGCGACGGAGCGGAGCACCGCTGGGTGAACACGGGCCGGACCCTGCCCGGCGCGCTCGTGGCCGGGGCGGCCCACGTCGAGGCCACCCTGATGGAGCTGCGCACCTTCAGCGGTCTGCCGCTGCCCAGCTTCCACGCCGTCCAGGGGCAGGACATCACCCTGAGCCAGGCCTGACCACGGCGGTGAACGGTTCGGCGGGCGGCCCGGGTCCGGGGCGTCCGCCGATCCTGTTTAATTGCGATGTCTTTGCAACAGCCTTACGAGAGCAACAAGGGTGTGAGGTCACATGTCGACCCGTCGGATACGAGGGGCCGCCGTCACGGCGGCGCTGGCCGCGGCGGTCACCGCCTGCTCTGCCCCCAGCGGCGGCGGCTCGGGCGACGGCAAGTCCGGGGGATCCGTCGTACTCGGCGTGGCCTCCGAGCCCGACACCCTCAGCCCGCTGCTCGGCTACGGCAAGGACGGGAATTCCAAGATCTTCGACGGGCTTCTCGCCCGCGACGCCGACCTGAAGCTGAAGCCCGCGCTGGCGGCCGCACTGCCGAAGGTCACCGACGGCGGCCGCACGTACACCTACACCCTGCGCGAGGGGGTCGAGTTCAGCGACGGCGAACCGCTGACGGCCGCCGACGTCGTCTACACGTACCGGACGGCCACCGACCCGAAGACCAACAACACCTTCAAGAGCGAGCTGGACGCCGTCGAGGAGGTCGAGGCGAGCGGCGACGACAAGGTCGTCTTCACGCTCAAGTACCCCTACGCCGCCTTCGCCGCCCGCACCGTCCTGCCCATCGTCCCCGAGCACATAGCGGGGGAGCAGGACCCCAACACCGGCTCCTTCAACACGAAGCCGGTCGGCACCGGGCCGTACGTGCTCGCCAAGTGGAGCAAGGGCGAGAAGCTCACCTTCAAGGCCAACCCCCGCCACTGGGGCGGCGAGCCGCAGGTGAAGACCTTCACCATGGCGGTCATCGGCGACGACAACGTGCGCGCCACCCGCCTGCGCTCCGGCGACCTCGACGGCGCGGTCCTCCCGCCCAACCTCGCCGCCACGTTCAAGGCCGACGACGCCAGGCGCACCTACGAGGCCCGGTCCTACGACTTCCGGGCCGTCACCCTCCCCACCGCGAACAAGGTCACCGGCGACCGCGCGATCCGCCGGGCCCTCGACGCCGCCGTGGACCGCGAGGCCATGGTCGACAAGGTCCTCGACGGCGCCGGCCGCCCGGCCTACGGACCGCTGCCCGTCGACGACCCGGCCTTCACCGAGGGCATCGAGCGCACCCAGGACCTCGGCAAGGCCGACAAGATCCTCGACGAGGCCGGCTGGAAGCCCGGCGAGGGCGGCATCCGCACCAGGGACGGACAGCGGGCGGCCTTCACCCTGCTCTACCCCTCCGGCGACAAGGTCCGCCAGGACCACGCCCTCGCCTACGCCTCCGACGCCAAGAAGGCCGGCATCGAGGTGAAGGTGGAGAGCGCCACCTGGGAGGTCATCGAGCCCCGCATGAAGGACGACGCCGTCCTCGCGGGCTTCGGCAGCACCGGCGACCCCGACTTCGGCCTCTACACCCTGCTGCACTCCTCCCTCGCCGGCGACGGCTTCAACAACATGGCCCGCTACGACAACCCGGCCGTGGACCGCGCTCTCGACGACGGCCGCCGCAGCCAGGACCCGGCCGAGCGCACGTCCGCCTACGACAAGCTCCAGCGCGCCCTGGTGCAGGACCCCGGCTACACCTTCCTCACCCACATCGACCACCTCTACGTGCTGGCCGACCGCTGGGAGAACCTGAACACCCAGCTGGAGCCGCACGAGCACGGCTTCGCCAGCGGCCCCTGGTGGAACATCGAGGACTGGCAGCCGAAGAAGTGACCCGTCTCCCCTGGGGAGCGATGGCACGACTGGCGGGACGGCGGTCCCTGTTCGCCGTCCCCGTCCTGCTCGTCGTCACCTTCGGTGTGTTCGCCATCGCCGCCGCCTCCCCGTTCGACCCCGTCAAGGCGTACGCCGGCACCGCCGCGCTCGGCGCCGACCAGCAGACCCTGGACCGGCTGCGCGAGAACCTCGGCGTGGACCGGCCCTTCGCCGCCCGCTGGTGGCACTGGCTGACCTCCGCCCTCACCGGCGACCTCGGCCACTCCAGCGTCATGCGGCAGCCGGTCGCCGAGGTCATCGGCGAACGGCTCGTGTGGTCCGCGCTGCTCTGCGCGGTCGCCTTCGCCGCCGCCGTGCTGGTGGGCACGGTCCTCGGCGTGCTCGCCGCCCGCCGCCCCGGCTCGCTCGTCGACCGGACCGTCACCTCCCTCGCCTACACGCTGGAGGCGGCACCGGTCTTCTGGATCGCGCTGCTCGCCATCTGGCTGTTCGCCCTCCAGTGGGACGTCCTCCCGGCGGGCGGCCTGACCGACACCGGCAGCGAACAGGTCACGCCAGGACAGGTCACGAGCCATCTCCTCCTGCCCGCCGGGGTCCTCGCCGTGTCCCAGCTGCCGTGGTTCACCCTGTACGTACGCCAGGGCGTCGGCGACGCGCTGGCGGAGGACCCCGTACGCGGCGCCCGCGCCCGCGGCCTGAGCGAAGGCACCGTCCTGCTCGGCCACGCCCTGCGCTCCGGGCTCCTTCCGGTGCTCACGCTCATCGGCTCCCGCGTGCCCGAGCTCATCACCGGGGCGCTGCTGGTGGAGAGCGTCTTCAGCTGGCCGGGCATCGCCGCGGCCACCGTCGAGGCGGCCACCGCCGTCGACTTCCCGCTGCTCGCCGCCCTGACGACCCTGGCCACCGCAGCGGTGCTCGCCGGGAACCTGCTCGCCGACCTGCTCTACGGACTGTTCGACCCGAGGGTGAAGCTCAGTGACATGTGACGCCCCGCCGCCCGCCGCCGCCCCGGAGCGGACCGAGTGGCGCTCGCACGGGCCCGAGCGCCGCTCCACCCGCACCCTGCGCGTGCGCACCTCCGCCGTGCTGGTGGCCGCGACCGTCCTCGCCGTGCTGCTCGTGCCGCCGCTGGTCCAGCTCGACCAGCAGGCCGTCGACCTCGCCGCCAAACTGCGACCGCCCTCCTGGGCCCACCCGTTCGGCACCGACGACGTCGGCCGCGACCTGCTGCTGCGCTGCGTCTACGGCCTGCGCGTCTCGCTGCTCGTCGGGGTGGCGGCGGCGCTGACCGCGACCGTGGTCGGCACGGCCGTGGGCGCCGCGGCCGGGGCGCTGGGCGGCTGGGCCGACCGGGCCCTGATGCGGGTGGTCGACACCTTCTCGTCCGTACCGCATCTGCTGCTCGGCATCTTCATCGTCGCCATGTTCCGCCCCGGGGTGTGGCCGGTGGTCATCTCGGTCGCGCTGACCCACTGGCTGTCCACGGCCCGGATCGTGCGCGCCGAGGTGCTGTCGCTGCGGTCCAGGCCGTACATCGACGCGGCCGTCTCCGGTGGGGCGTCCCGGTGGCGGGTGACCGTACGGCACCTGTTGCCCGCCGTCCTTCCCCAGGCCGCGCTCGCCGCGGTGCTGATGGTGCCGCACGCCATGTGGCACGAGTCGGCCCTGTCCTTCCTCGGACTCGGGCTGCCCACGCACACGGCGAGCCTCGGCACCCTGATCCAGAGCGCCCGCGGTTCCCTCCTCGCCGGCCAGTGGTGGCCGACCCTCTTCCCGGGTCTCTTCCTCATCGTCCCCACCCTCGCCATCGCCGGACTCGCCGGGGCCTGGCGGGAGCGGATCAACCCCCGTCACCGATCGGAGCTGATGCTGTGAGCGCCGGTATGGAGCCCATGACCCCCGTGCTGTCGGTGCGCGGACTGTCCGTGCGGTTCCTCATGCCCGGCGGGCGCCGCGTCGCCGCCGTCACCGACGCGCGGTTCGACGTGGCGCCCGGCGAGTGCCTGGCCCTGATCGGGGAGAGCGGCTGCGGCAAGTCCGTGCTGGCCTCCGCCCTGCTCGGACTGCTCCCCGGCAACGCCCGGACCGCAGGTTCGGCCCTCCTCGGTGACCTGGACCTGCTCACGGCCGGCGAGCGGACCCTCGCCCGCACCGTACGAGGGCGGCTCATCGGCCTCGTACCGCAGAGCCCGGCCGCCCACCTCACCCCGGTCCGCACCGTCCGCTCCCAACTGGAGGAGACGGTCGCCGCGTTGACCGCGACCCGGGGGCGCGCCGCTCTGCGGGCCGCCGCCGAGGCCGCCGCCGAACGGGCCGCGTTCCCCGCGGACCATCTCGACCGCCACCCCCACCAGCTGTCCGGCGGTCTCGCCCAGCGCGCCGCCACCGCCCTCGCCCTGGTCGGCGACGCACCCCTGCTGCTCGCCGACGAACCCACCACCGGACTCGACCGCGACCTGGTGGACCGTACGGCCGACGAGCTGCGGCGGCACGTCGACGACCCGGGCGAGGGCGGCCGCGGCCGCGCCCTGCTGATGATCACCCACGATCTGGCGGCCGCCGAACGCATCGCGGACCGGGTCGCGGTCATGTACGCCGGACGGATCGTCGAACTCGCCGACGCCGCGGCCTTCTTCGGCTCACCCGGGCCCCGCCACCCCTACAGCCGCGGCCTGCTCCAGGCCCTGCCCGACCGCGCCTTCACCCCCATCCCCGGCATGCCGCCCGAACTCGGCGACCTCCCAGCCGGCTGTGCCTTCGCCGCCCGCTGCGACCGGGCCACCGAAACCTGCGCCACCGAGCCGCCCTCCGGCACGGTCGCCTGCCACCACCCGCACGTGCCGGAGGACGTCCGTGCTTGAACTGCGCTCCATCACCGCCGGATACGCCCGGAACACCCCGGTGGTCCGGGACGTGTCCCTGACCGTCGCGCCGGGCGAGTCCGTCGGCCTGCTCGGCCCGAGCGGCTGCGGCAAGTCCACCCTCGCGCGGGTCGCGGCCCTGCTGCACCGCCCCGACTCCGGCACCCTGCTCCTCGACGGCGAGCCCGTGCGGCACTGGCGCCACCGCGCCCCACGCGAGAAGCGCACCACCTTCGGGGTCGTCTTCCAGCAGGCCAGGCTCTCCGCGGACCCCCGGCTGCCGCTCGCCGACCTGATCGCCGAGCCGTTGCGCGCCACCGGCCGCGGGGCGGAAGTCGCGGGCCGCATCGCCGAGTTGGCCCCCGTCGTCGGCCTCACCCCGGACCTGCTGACCCGGCGGCCGCACGAGGTCAGCGACGGGCAGCTGCAACGCGCCTGCCTCGGCCGGGCGTTGGTGCTGCGCCCGCGTCTGCTGGTGTGCGACGAGATGACCGCGATGCTCGACGCCTCGACGGCCGCCGCCCTCGTTGCGGCCGTCGAGGACTACCGGGCCGCGACGGGCGCCGCCCTGCTGGCCGTCGGCCACGACCGCACCCTGCTCCGGCGCTGGTGCGACCGCACCGTCCAGTGGGACAGCCTGACCTGAGGCACTACTCCTGCACGTGCCGGATGGCGTCCAGCACGATGTGCGCCACATGGTCGTCGGTGAGGGTGTACCGCGTCTCGCGGGCCTGACGCCGGGCGGTGACGATCCGGGAGGTGCGCAGCACCCTCAGGTGCTGGGAGACCAGCGGCTGGCTGACGCCCAGGGCGGCCACCAGTTCATGGACGTACTTCCCGCCGCCGGACAGCTCCCGCACGATGCCCAGCCGTACGGGCGAGGCCAAGGCGCGCAGCAGGTCGCCGGCCGCCTGCAGGGTCGGATCCGGCTCGTCCGCCGGGGGAGAGGGCGTCGTTGTCATATGCATACATTAGCATATGACAACGATTCCCAGTTTGCCTCGCCCGGCCCGGGGTGGCTGCGGTCAGTGGTCGTCCCAGTGTCCCTCGTGGGCGGCGTGCCGGTGGCCGTCGTGCACGTAGTCCGTGTGGTCGCCGTGCCGCACGGCCAGGTGGCCGCAGTCGTCGCCGTGCTCGTGGTCGTGGTTCTGGTGCACCGCGTGGCCGTCGGTCGCGCACTCGTCGGTGTGGCCGTCGTGCGCCCGATGGATGTGGCCGTCGTGGGCGTAGTCGGTGTGGTCGCCGTGGGTGAAGGCGAGGTGGCCGCAGTCGTCGCCGTGGGCGTGCGCGTGGTCCTCGTGGGTGATGTGCTGGGCGGTGGTCATCGTGGAGCTCCTTGCGTGTGCTGGTGCCGGCCGTGACGTGTCTCCCTGGGCCGGACATGGCGACATTAACATATAGCGATTCCTGCATGTATTGTCCGAGGACCCGCCGCGACCCGCCAGCCGAGCGGGGCGCACGGGTGAATCGCCGGTCTGGGAGGGTGCTGAAGATCTTGGCCCGGCCAAGATCTTCAGCACCCTCCTAGCGCACCGCCACGACCACGCAGCTGTCGCCGTACTGCCACACCGGGCCGGCCTGGGCGAAGCCGGACTGCCGGAGGAGCTCCAGGTGGGCGGGGAGGGGGAGTTCGGCGGGGCGCGCCGTGCCCAGGGGGGCTTCGCGGCGCCGGCGCTCGGTGAGGAGGTCGGTCAGCTCCGGGTCGTCGCCGGCCGCCGCCCACCAGGAGCCCCAGTCCTCGTGCGTGAACACGCGCTGCCGGTCGGCCCGGCACCGCCCGACATGGGCGGCGATCCCCGCCGGGCCCGTCTCGCCCTGGGGGAGGTGGTCGCCGTTGACGAGGACGCCTCCGGGCCGCAGCAGCCCGGCGAGCTGCCGGTAGGTGCCCAGCAGCGTGTCGCGGTCCAGGTAGTGCAGGGCCGTCGTGGAGACCGCCGCGTCCAGAGGCCGGTCCAGATCCAGGGCCCGCACCCAGCCCGGCGCTCCGATCTCTACGTCGACGTAGCGGGCCGCGTCCGGGTGGTGGGTGCGGCCCAGCTCCAGCAGGACGGGGTCCCGGTCCACGGCCACGATCTCGGCGTCCGGCAGCCGCCGGATCAGCCGGGCCGCCAGCGAGCCCGGCCCGCAGCCCAGGTCCACCACGAGAGGCGGGGTCGCGTGCCCCGCCGTGACGTGCTCGACGACATCGGCGATCACCGTGAACCGCTCCTCGCGGTCGACGGCGTACCGCTGCTGCTGGAGCTCCCAGCGCTCCACCCATCGCTCCGCCGTCGCCAGACTCAGCCCCATCCGGTCGCGCCACCTCGCCGTCTCGCACCTGACTCGTTACGACCCGAGCCTACAGGTGGAAACGGTTCCCATTATGCCTAGTTGGCGGTGTCACGGGAGTGAGGTGAGAACGGACAGCAGCCGGTCGACCTCCTCCACCGTGTTGTACACATGCAGACTCACCCGCACCGAACCGGTCTTCTCACCCGCGTCGCCCTGGCAGTGATGGTCGGAGCGCACCATGAACCCGTGGCTGAACAGGATGAACCCCAGATCGCCCGAGTCGATGGCCCGGTGCCGCAGCGTCACGATGCCCTGGCGGCGCTGCACGGTCGAGTCGGCGGCGAGACTGAGCGGGCAGCCGAGGATCTCGTAGGCGTCCAGCCGGCGCAGCCCCTCCGTGAGCCGGACCGCCAGGTCGGCCGTCCAGCGCTCGATCCGGTCGACACCGGCCGCCTCCAGCCAGTCCAGGGCCGCTTCGAGCGAGGCGATGCCCACCGTGTTCGGGGTGCCGCTCCACCCGCCGGGCACGAACTCCGGCCCGCGCGCCTGCCGGGCCCACACCGCCCCGGAACCGGGCAGGGCCAGCGCCTTGTGCCCGGAGAACACCACGAAGTCGACGTCCAGCTCCGCCACGGACACCGGCAGATGACCCACACTCTGCGCCGCGTCCAGGCAGATGACCGCGTCCGGACCGACGGCCTCACGGATGCGGTGCACGTTCATGTCGCCGCCGTAGACGTGGTGCACATGGGTGGTGGCCACGAACCGGGTGCGCGGCCCGGCCCGTTCCGCCAGCGCCCGGTGGTCGTAGTCCCCCGAGCCGCTCTGGTACGGCATCGGCACCACCCGGACGTGCACCCCCTGCCGCGCCAGCGACTGCTGCGCCTCCAGCCAGGGCACGATGTTCGCCTGGTGATCGGCGTCCGGCGCGACGATCTCGTCACCGTCGCGCAGGAAGCCCGGCAGCCAGTCGCGGGCGATGGTGCGCAGCCCCTCGGTGGTGCCGCCGGTGAAGTGGACGGCGGAGCGCTCGGGCCGGTCGTCCCCGAGGAACCGGGCGACACGCCCGCGGGTCCGCTCGACCAGCTCCGTGGTCCGGTTGGCCCAGGTGTAGGTGCCGCGGGCGGAGTTGGCGTTGGACGTGGTCAAATACGTCTGCACGGCGTCCAGGACGGCCTGCGGCTTCTGCGCCGTGGCCGCGCTGTCCAGGTACGCCAGCTCCGGATGCCCGGTGACGATGGGGAACTGGGCGCGCAGCGCCCGCTGCCACCGCTCCTGCTCCTCGCGGCCGCTCGGTGTGCTCATGCCGGTCAGTCCCGCACCAGGGGCGCGCCCGCGTCCCGCCAGGCGATGATGCCGCCGGCCAGGCTGCGCACGTCCGGGTGGCCCATCCGGGTCAGCAGCGCCGCGTACCGGGCGGACTGCTCACCGACCGGGCAGGCCAGCAGCACCGGTTGACGGCGGCTGAACGGCAGGCCGCCCCGCACGAGTTCCGCGAACAGCTCGTCGACGATGTTGACCGAACCGTCGATGTGCAGCGCCGCGTACGCGTACGGGCTGCGCAGGTCGACCACGAGCGGCCGGTCGGTCTCGATCCAGCGCCGGGCCTCGGCCACGGTGACCGACGGCGCCCCGCCGACCTCGGCGTCGGACAGGTCGGCCGGCGAGTTCTTCCGGGGCGGGCGGCCCAGCAGATCGGGCCGCCGCTGCCGGACGTAGCTCAGATAGCTCTCCACCCGGTCGCAGACGATGAACACGGCGGTCCGCCGCTCCTCCGACTCCTCGTCCAGCGCCCGCAGATGGCGGACGGCGCCGAAGTAGGCCGCCCCTCCGGTGGGCCCGCCCAGGATGCCGCAGCGGCGGTTCAGGGTCAGCATCCCCTCGATCGCCTCGTCGGCGCTGACCGACTCCATCGTGTCGTAGGTCTCCGGGTCGAACAGGCCGACCTCCTGCACCTCGTCGATGGTGCGGATCCCCGGGATGAAGTCGGACTTGGCGGCGACCAGTCCGACCACCCGCACGGACGGGTCCTCCTCCCGCAGGGCGCGGGCGACTCCCGTGGAGGAACCGGCCGTGCCCACGCAGGCGACGAACCAGTCCGGGACCCGGCCGTCCAGGTCCTTGACGATCTCCGGTCCGGTGCCGGTGAGATGGGCCTCGGTGTTGCGCGGGTTGAAGTACTGGTCGGTGTGCAGATAGGCACTGCCCGAGGCGGCGAGCGTGCGGTGGAACAGGGTCAGCGGATCGTCCGTGGCGGTGGGGTCCAGGCACTCGCTCTGCCCCGGCAGCTCCTCGATCTCAGCGCCGAGCAGCAGCAGGAGATCCTTGATCTCCGGGACCCGCATCCGGTTGGTGACACTCTTGAAGCCCAGGCCGTGCATGCCCGCGATGACCGCGAGGGCCTTGGCCGTGTTGCCGCTGGACAACTCGACCACCTGACTGCCGTGTTCGACCGCCCCGGTCAGCAGGGGCCCCGCCATGCTCCAGGCGGCCCGGTCCTTGACCGAGCCGAAGGGGTTGAGCATTTCGAGCTTCGCGTACAGATCGATGGTGCGCAGGCCGTGCACCGCCGGGTCTATCCGCACCAGAGGGGTGTTGCCTATCGCCTCGGTGATGCTGTCGTACCTCACTGAACTCCCCTCGCGGGCGTGATCGGCCAGAACTGGTCGTCGAGGCACCAGCGCCAGGCATCGCCGTCCTGCCATGCGGCGACCTTGCCGGCGGCGGGCTGGTGCTGGGCGCGGGTGGCGTGGAAGTCCATGGCGTAGCCGGCGGTGTTGGCGAAGGCCAGCACGTCACCGGCTTCCGGGCGGCGCGGCAGGAACACCGTGCGCCGGGTGATCAGGTCGGTCTCCAGACAGAGGCTGCCGAAGAGGTGCACGGCGACAGGCTCGTCCCCCGGCCCGGCTCCGCCCCGGGGAATGACCACGGGGTCCATCAGCACTCCGTGGTCCTCCAGCGCGATGTCGTCCGCCTTCGCGGCCAGCCGTACGAGCAGTTCCCCGCCGGCCTCCTGGGTGCGGACCTCCAGGACACGCGCCAGCGTGAGTCCGCACTGGTCCAGCAGCGCCCGGCCGGGCTCGGTGTGCAGGTCGTACAGGTGCTCCAGCAGCAGCGCGGCCAGCGGGCGCCCGCCCAGCGAGGCGGCGGGCTGGGACAGCAGCTCGTCCAGGTAGGCGGCGCCGGCGACGGACCGGTGCGCGGGGTACAGACCGAGCGTGCCGCGCAGGGTGCCGGACTCGTTGCGCAGCCCGTAGCCGTGCCCGCCCCACGTCAGGGGCGGACGCCGGCCGAGGACGGCCGCGGTCAGCGCGGTCGTGTACGCCTCCCACTGCTCGCGCTCGGCGAGATAGCCGATGCCGAACCCGCCGCCGATGTCCACGGCCCGCGGCCGCAGCCCCCGGCTCCGGCACAACTCCAGCGCGGCCAGACTCCCTTCGAGGGCGATCGCCTTCTCCGCGACGCTCGTCGTGTCCAGATGGAAGGCCACCCCCGCCGGATCGACCGCGTCGGCATGCCGCTCGACCGCCTCCAGCAGCAGCTCCAACTCCCTTACGGGCGTGCCGAAACGGCTGCGCCGGCTCAGCACCTTCACACCCGACGTCTCGAAGCCCGACAGCCGGAGCAGCACCCGTACCGGGGCGAGCGTGTGCTTGCGCACCAGGGCGGCGAGCTGGTCCAGTTCGGCGACGGCATCGACGCTGACCGTGACACCCGCACGGGCCGCCAGCCACAGGAACTCCGGGTTCTTCGGCCCCGTGGCCGTGATCCGGCCGGCACTGAACCCGGCACCCAGCGCGTGCTGCAACTCGCCCAGCGACGCGACGTCCACACCCGCGTCCGTCGCGGCGAGCCGTCGCAGCAGCGCGCTGGACCGGTTGGCCTTGTGGGCGTAGAAGACCTGGCCCGACAGGTGGTACGAGCGGTACACCGACCGGAACCGCTCCAGGTTCTCGGCGATCTGGTCCGGCACCACGACGTGCAGGGGTGAGCCGAGTGCGTCGACGAGGGAGTGCAGCGTGCCGTGCGCCGCCACGAGCGACCTCAGCCGTGGCTCCAGCCGCGGTTCGAGATACAAGGGCCGGCCGTCCATGCGCGCTCCCCCTCCTGAGGCCGCCGCACCCGTCATCCGGGCACGTCGGACACTCCCCGCGTATCGCCGTATAGCCCATATCCATTCTTCGGTCGCTTTACGCCCCGTAAGGCCTGGGCCCGGGCCTTGGCCGGTGTGAAGCGGATCACTGGCCGGTCTGCGGCGCGCGCCGGGCGCGAGGCGGCGGCATCCGCGTTCAGCGGCTCGTCCCGGGCACGCCCCGTGCGGCACGCATGCTCCTGAGGCCCCGGGGGTACCCCGGCCGCAGACCGGCACCGAACCGTCCGAGGAGGGACGTGGACTGGCACCCGCTGCGGCTCACCACCCCCGTCAAGCAGCACGTCTTCGGCGGCCGGGCCATCGCCGAGCGGCTGGGCCGCAGCGGCCTGCCCGACGGGCCGGTCGCCGAGACATGGGAGGTCAGCGACGTCGAGGGGGATGCCTCGACCGTCCTGGACGGCCCCCTCGCCGGGCGCACCCTGCGGCAGATCACGGCCGAGCACCCCGACGAACTGCTGGGCCCCCGGCTCCCGTCGGGCCCCCGTTTCCCGCTGCTCACCAAGTTCATCGACGGCCGGGGCGCCCTCCCGGTGCATCTGCACGCCGACGACGCCACCGCCCGGCGCCTGGAGGGCGAACCCAACGGCAAGACGGAGGCCTGGCACGTCCTGGACGCCGCACCGGGAGCCACCGCCCTGGTCGGCGTGCGGTCCGGCGTGGACCGCGACACCCTGCACCGGGCGCTGCTGGCCCAGGACTTCGACGCGGTCATGCGCCGCCTGCCGGTCCGCGCGGGACAGACCGCCTACGTCCCCGGCGGCACCCTGCACAGCTTCGGCCCGGGCACCCTCGTCCACGAGATCGAGCAGACGTCCGACATCCAGCAGCACGCCATGCGCCGCCGCATGGAGGACGGCTCGCCCGTCCCCGACCACGAGTGGCACGCCAACCTCGACCGTCTGCTCGACGAGTGGCGCCCCGGCCCCCGGCCCGAGTTCCACCCCGGCCTGAGCGTTCCCTCGGGCGACGGCGTCGTACGCACCGTGCTCTGCGCCGGCCCGCACTTCGCCCTCGAACGCTGGTCCGCCGGTCCGGAGATGCCCTTGTCCTACCGCTTCTCCACCGTGCGGATCCTCACCAACGCGGGCGCCCCCGTCACCGTCACCGCCGGCCCCTGGACCGGTCTGCTGGAGCGCGCCCGCACCCTCCTCCTCCCCGCCGTTCTCGGCGAGGTCCGCATCCAGGGCCCCGCCGACGTCCTGATCGGCTACGTCCCCGAGCTGGAGCACGACATCCGCGCCCCGCTCCTCGCCGCAGGCCACGGACCGGCCGCCGTCGCCGCCCTCGGTGAGGGACTCGATCCCCGGTAGCAGACCGGTGACATTCGGGACGGATCCGTAGCAGGCCGGCAGGGCAACGCATGCGGCCGGTGACGGGTCGTACAGGGAGCAAGGGCAGACGCCCGAGCACTCGAACCGGGGGAACCGGGGGAAGCCAATGGGGGAGACCATGAAGATCCGTGCCCGAGGAACGCGCCAGAACCGAGGCATCCGCACCACCGTGGCCGCGCTGGCGGCCGTCGCCGGTGTCGCGGCAGCCGCCGTCCCGGCCGCCGCCGCCACCGCACCGGCCTCCGACACGCCCCGGTTCCTGGAGCCGGCCGAACTGCCGCCGCACCCGACCTCGCCCTGGTACGCCGGTCCGGTCACCGCCGGTCAGCCCGACCCGCTGCCGATCTGCGTGGGCGACGCGCTGCCGTCCATCGCCACGCACCGGGACTACTGGACGGAGTACGACACGAGCGCCCAGCAGATCACGGTCGTGGAGCGCAGCGAACAGCGGGCGAAGGACTTCGCGGCACTGCTGCGCAAGGACCTCGCCGGCTGTGCGAAGAAGCTGATGCAGCAGGACCCGGACATCACGGCGACGCAGAAGTACTACGGCCGGCTGAACGTCGAGGAGGGTGCCGACGTCTACGGCATCCACACCGCCTCCGCCTGGGGCTCCTCCGACATCGGCCTCTTCTCGGTCGGCCGCGACGGCACGACCGTCACCGTCGTCCGCTGGAGCCAGATGGGCACCTTCCAGCACGCGCAGGTCGCGGACTTCAAGGCCACGACGGTCACGGCGGTGAACAAGCTGTACTGACGGACTCAGCCCCGGGACGGCTCGGTGGGGGCGTCGTACACGAGGAGCCCGTCGTCGCGCAGACGGGCTCCCGGTGTCGGCGTATGGGCGCTCAGGCGGCCGTCGTGCATGAGGTGGTGGGCCGGTACGCCGCGGGCCAGCACCGCGAAGTCGGCGATCAATCGTCGGTGGCAGCGCCACCAGACGGCCTCGCTGCACATCACGGCCGTGCGGGCGCCCGCCGCCTCGTGCAACAGGCGGTCCATCGCGGTGACGAACTCGGGGGAGCGGGTGTGGGCGGCGTAGCCGCGGAAGGACGCGTTGCGCCACACCACGTCCGGACTGTCCGCGGGCAGGGGGCGGAACCCGCCGAGCGCGGGTTCCCACCGGTAGCCGATCCCGGCACCCGGCAACCACGCGGCGAGCCGCTCCCGCAGCAGGTCGGGATCCCGGCGGCTGCCGGGAGCCGTCCGCACGTCCACGACGGCCGACACCCCGGCACCACGCAGCAGCTCACCGATCCGGTCCCGCCCGGCGGTGCTATGCCCGAACGTCAGCAGAAGCGCGTCCACAGGGGCGGACTTTCCCGTTCCGGCGGGCCCACACCTGCGGACGCGCTCCCGGTCAGATGTCCCGGAACGTCTCGATCTGCGCCCCCACCGAGTTCAGCCGCTCCGCCAGGTCCTCGTACCCCCGGTTGATGACGTACACGTTGCGCAGCACCGACGTGCCCTCGGCGGCCATCATCGCCAGCAGGACGACCACCGCGGGGCGCAGGGCCGGCGGGCACATCATCTCGGCGGCGCGCCAGCGGGTCGGGCCCTCCACCAGGACGCGGTGCGGGTCGAGGAGCTGGAGGCGGCCGCCGAGGCGGTTCAGGTCGGTCAGGTAGATCGCGCGGTTGTCGTAGACCCAGTCGTGGATGAGGGTCTGGCCCTGGGCGACCGCCGCGATGGCCGCGAAGAAGGGGACGTTGTCGATGTTCAGGCCGGGGAACGGCATGGGGTGGATCTTGTCGATCGGCGCCTCCAGCTTGGAGGGCCGGACGGTGAGGTCGACCAGCCGGGTGCGGCCGTTGTCGGCGAAGTACTCCGGCGTGCGGTCGTGGTCGAGGCCCATCTCCTCCAGGACCGCCAGCTCGATCTCCAGGAACTCGATCGGCACCCGGCGCACCGTCAGCTCCGACTCGGTGACGACGGCCGCCGCGACCAGGCTCATCGCCTCGACCGGGTCCTCGGAGGGGGAGTAGTCCACGTCGACGTCGATGGTCGGCACGCCGTGCACGGTGAGCGTTGTCGTGCCGATGCCGTCGACCTTGACACCGAGCGCCTCCAGGAAGAAGCACAGGTCCTGGACCATGTAGTTGGACGAGGCGTTGCGGATGACGGTGATGCCGTCGTGCCGGGCGGCGGCGAGCAGCGCGTTCTCCGTCACCGTGTCGCCGCGCTCGGTCAGGACGATCGGGCGGTCGGGGCTGACGGTACGGTCCACCCGGGCGTGGTACTGGCCCTCGGTGGCGGCGATGTCCAGGCCGAAGCGGCGCAGCGCGATCATGTGCGGCTCGACCGTGCGCGTACCGAGGTCGCAGCCGCCGGCGTACGGCAGTTTGAACGAGTCCATGCGGTGGAGCAGCGGGCCGAGGAACATGATGATGGAGCGGGTGCGGCGGGCCGCGTCCGCGTCGATCGCCTCCAGGTTCAGCTCGGCCGACGGCACGATCTCCAGGTCTACGCCGTCGTTGATCCACCGGGTGCGCGCGCCGATGGAGCCGAGCACCTCCAGGAGGCGGTACACCTCCTCGATGCGGGCGACGCGGCGCAGCACCGTGCGCCCCTCGTTGAGCAGTGAGGCGCACAGCAGCGCCACGCACGCGTTCTTGCTCGTCTTCACGTCGATGGCACCGGACAGCCGGCGCCCGCCGACCACCCGCAGATGCATCGGACCGGCGTACCCGAGCGACACGATCTCGCTGTCGAGAGCCTCCCCGATGCGCGCGATCATCTCAAGGCTGATGTTCTGGTTGCCGCGCTCGATCCGGTTGACGGCGCTCTGGCTGGTGCCGAGCGCCTCGGCAAGCTGCGACTGCGTCCAGCCCCGGTGTTGCCGGGCATCACGGATGAGCTTGCCGATGCGTACGAGGTAGTCGTCTGCCATGGGGCTGAGGTTATCTCAGATATGAGATGACGCCCGACCCGGGGGGTCCGAACGGGTGACGGGACGTCAGTCCCGCCCGGGTCCCTCAGTGTCGGCGCGCCCTCGTGGTGCGCCGCCACCCGAAAGGTCCGGGCAGATCCATCGATGTCGTACGACGTCCTGTGCTGCTGCGGGTGTGGCGCGGGCCGTTCTTTCCGCCGCCGGTGGTGATGGACCAGGAGCGCTTGTTGATGTTCAGGCGCACCCCCGGAAGGATCCGGAAACTCTTGCGGAACGTGAGCGGCATGCCTGCCTCCTCCTCCGTTGTGCGGGGGAATCCGGTTCGGATACCTGGTTCGGATACCCGGGAAAAGGGCGCACATGACCGCATGGCGGGTTGTCCTTTGACAGCGAAGTTAGTCGGTTGCGATGCCCTGACCTTGAGCGACTAGGTTCGATGGCAAACGATCGCTCTCCGTCGATGCCTCTCGTGTCCCGTCTCAGGTGATCTGGTGCGAAGCCGCAGCTGTGACCTGGGGCGACCGGAACAGTTGAGCCACCTGGGTGGCCGAAAAAATCTCAGTTGATCTGGAACCTGGCGTCTGAATACTGGCTGTCGTCTCAGTTGATCTGGACTGCTTCCGTCGTTTCGAACTGGACTAGTCGAAGGGCCTGCGAGATTGACCATGCACGATGACCAAGTGGACATGACCACCGACATCGTTGCGACCTTGATCCAAGAACAGTTCCCTCAGTGGAGCGGCAAGGCGATCCGGCTCCTGTCGTCGACCGGGACGGTCCACGCCATCTTCCGCATCGGGGACGACCTCTCCGCGCGCTTCCCGCTGCGTCTGACCGATGCCGCGGAGGCGCTGGCGGTTCTGGAACGGGAAGCCCAGGCGAGCGCGGAGCTGGCACAGGTGTCTCGGTTTCCCGTTCCGGAACCCGTCGCCCTGGGAAAGCCTGGAGCGGGTTATCCCATGCCGTGGTCGGTCCAGACGTGGCTGCCGGGAAGCGTCGCCTTCGATGCCGACCCGAGTGGGTCGGACGCTTTCGCCGAGGACCTTGCCGCCTTCATCGCGGCCCTGCGGGAAGCCGAGACGCGGGGTCGGCTTTTCAGC
Source organism: Streptomyces qaidamensis (assembly GCF_001611795.1). NCBI lineage: Bacteria > Bacillati > Actinomycetota > Actinomycetes > Kitasatosporales > Streptomycetaceae > Streptomyces > Streptomyces qaidamensis. The sequence goes on from NZ_CP015098.1 coordinate 6,919,331, forward strand.
GGCGACAATCGCGGCGGCGTTCTCGCTCACCACGACGCCTGGATGGAGAAGTGCTTCGAGGCGAGCCAGGGGCTGCTCGACGTGCCCCGGCTGCGCCGACTGTGGAGCCACTACCGGGAGTTGCCGCGCACGAGTGCCGACGTGATGAGCCACGGTGACCTGATTCCCGGCAACGTACTGGTCACAGGAGACCGGCTCAGCGGCGTGCTCGACACCGGCGGCTTCGGTCCGGCCGACCCCGCGCTGGATCTGGTCAGCGCCTGGCACCTGTTGCAACCGGGTCCGCGGGAAGTGCTCCGGCGGACACTGGCCTGCGACGATCTGGAGTGGGAGCGTGGCAAGGCATGGGCCTTCGAACAGGCGATGGGTCTTGTCTGGTACTACGTCGAGAGCAATCCGACGATGAGCAGAATGGGGCGCCAGACGCTCGACCGCATTCTGGAGTCGACGACATGATGTCGCCCGCATCGTAAGCCGTGACAGAGACGATCGCGTGCCGTCCCCACCGACACAGCACCAACATGAACCGATCGGCTGAGACGGGACATCTCTGGGCACCGCGGGTGCCGGCCAGCAGTTCGCTGGTTTCGAGGTTGATGCCCGCGTAGACGAACGTCGCGGGGAGGCGTTCCGAGAAGTACTTCAGGGTGTCAGAGACCTCGGCGCCGGCCCGTATGACCTGCGAAACGTTGTGAATCTCGTCGACCAGGACCAGGCCGGTGCGGGTGTCCGTGCAGACGCCGACCACCGCTTCGATGATGTCGGTCATATTCGATCTGGCCCTCACCGGCAGACCCAGGAAACGCGCGAACTCGGCGGCGATCATGCGCGCGGTCGCCGCGGGCGGGACGGTGATGTAGAGCACCGGAATGCGGTCGGCGACGTTTGGATGGCGGGCCCGGTCGAGGAGTTCGTGGGCGAGTCCGAGCTGAGTGAGGGCGCTGGTCTTGCCGGTGCCGGGCGGTCCGGAGACCATCAGGCCGCGGCGGGCGCTGATCGCGTGCCGGTTGAGCAGGACCAGCCGACGGCCGCAGACCACGGTCTTCTCGACGAACGAGGTGGCGACCACGAGCATGCGGGCGTGGTGGTCGAGCCGGTCCTCGTCGTAGAGCGCCCGCTCGACCGGAGACAGATCGTCCAGCTCGGCCGCGGTCAACAGAACAGGAGGACTGGGTGGGCCGGCGGCGAACCTCCGCCATCCCTCCAGGGTGGTCAGCTGCCGGTTGGCCTCGGCATCGGCTTCTTGCAGCGATGTGCGTCCGATCGCTGGTTCGGAGATGGTCACGGACGCCTCCAGGGGTTGGCGAGCGGGTCGAACAGACCCAGCGGGATGACCTTCGCGGACTCGGTGTCCGCCTGGTCGTCCTGAACCGCTTCGGCGGTGGTCGGATCGGGGACCGGCCGGTCGGAGGCAGTGGCCCGGGTCCGCGCGGCGACGCGCCGGGATCGTTTTGCTGCACGGCCCTTCAGCTGGGCAGGTCCGTCGTGCGTCCGCCGCAGCAGGTCAGCGGCGGCATCGGCGATCTGCTCCTCGGTCCCTCCCGGGACCTGTTCGCGGGCGTGGTCCCAGGCCATTTCGCCGAAGGGGACGCCGACGCGGTGCAGGTGCTTCCAGAACACTGTGATCCAGCGGGCTGGCTCGCTGCGGCGGTCGCGTACCCAGACACGGGAGACGTCGTAGGGGTCGTAGTGGATCTCCCACAGCCCCTTCTTCTCCGTCACCCCTGAGTGCTGGCGGCGCAACGGGGTCAGCTCGACGTCGTCGTAGGTGCCGTGGTTGATCCGGATGCCGTAGGCGTTGATCGCCTGCCAGCGCTCGGGCAGCAACTCGACGTAGTCCTCGCCGCTGAACGGGGCCGGAACGTAGCCGCACGACTCCAACAGCGTCGCGTACTTTTCGTTCGGCGTGAACGCGCGCTTCGGTGAGTCCGGGTCCCGCAGTGCGTCGTGCGGGCGGTTCTGCCAGATGACGATCCACTCGTCCAGTAGGCCCTGGAGTTCGGGCAGGGACCACAGCGGTCCGTCCTCCAGGCCCCGGCCCCGGCGGTCCACCGACCGGCCGGTGTAACCCGCGACGAATTGCGCGAACAAAGTGGCCACTGAACCCAGCGTCTTCTCGATCGCACCCTTCTCGAAGGGCGACGCCTTGTGTGTCGGCTGGAGGCTGATGCCCAAGTAGCGGCAGGATGCACGGAAGTTGTTCGAGATGAAGACCTTGCCGTGGTCGCAGACGATCGTGTCCGGCACGATCACCGGCCTCGCAGCCGCGTGTTCCAGCCGCTCGTCCAGGGACATCAGCCGCCGGTGCGGCAGCACGGATCTCGACATCCGAAGTGCGTCCGACCAGCCAGGACGCATCATCTCGGGGGTGATGCTCCGGGCCAGCAGCGCGGACGCGTCGGCCGCTTTCGTCGTCGGCCGCAGGACCGCGGCGGTCAGTGACCTGGTGGCCAGGTCGATCATGGCGGTCAGCTCGACCTTCTCCGCAATGCCCTCGTCAAGACGGACCAGGACATCCAGCGGTGTGGAATCGATCTGCATCCACTCGCCCGGTGCGCAGGCCGGCACTTCCCCGAACGGCCCGGCCGGACGCGCGTTCGCCGAACGGCGTGTGGTCGCCGAGCCCGTCGCGTGAGTGCCGACGGCCAGCTTGTCGAACAGCCGGTAGAGCGTGCGCTGTGAGGGCACCTCGATGTCCTTGACATCCTCGCGGGCGGCCAGGATCTGCGTCGCCCGCCAGACCACGAAGCCGATCGTCTTCGACGACGCCTCGGCCGTCTCACCGATCGCCTGCCGCATCGCCTCCACCACCGCCGGGGCCACCCGGCCGAAGGACGGCATCTGCTTCGCCGACCGGCCGTCGGCCAGTCCGACCAGCCCGTCCCGCTGATAGCGCTGGCGCCGCTGCTTGACCCCGCTGGCCGTCATCGCATGCCCGGCCGCCGTCAACTCGGCAGCCTTGGCCCGCTCCCGCTGAGCCAGCGAGTTCCGTTCCGGGTCGAACTCCGGCCGGGGCACCGTGCCCTCTGGAGCATCCGGCGGCAAGCCGTCCAGCACCTCCAGAATGTGCCTCTCCCACCAACGGGCCTGTTCCGCAGCGGTCTTCGGGAACTCCGCGATCCTGGCCGACGGAGGCACCCGCCGTTCTTTCCCGCCCCCCGTCACCGAACGCTTCCGTCCGCCAGGCGCACGATGGTGGACGGCCTCAGCAACCCGACCGCGAGCCCGTCGGCGGCCAACTCGCGCAACCAGAGGAGATGGAACAGAACGGGGAGCGTCTCAAGCCGGTCACCGGCCGCATCCGCGCCGGCCATCAACGGGACCGGTGTCGCGAAGACCTCCCGGAGCCGGTCCACGACCGGCCCGCGCCGGCACCGGGGATGCCGGTAGCGCGACAGCCACCGCACGTTCGCCAGCAGCACTTCCTCCGGAACCCCGACCCGCTCGAAGCCCCACCCGGCCTGACGGCAGGCCCGGCGCGTCACCTCGAACGCCTCCGCGTCCCTCGCCTCGATCCGTTCATCGGCGCGGACATCCACGACCACCGCAGAGCCGTCCGCGCGGCGTACGAAGTAGTCCGGAGCATGCCGACGCTCCCGCTCGCCGTCGTGCCAGTGCAGCCAGAACGGCTGCGAGGCGATCCCCACCACCCCGGGATCGAAGTCCATCAGCACAAGCCGGTCCCGCTCCAGCCACGACTCGAAACCGACATGCCGCCCGGTCGTCGCCGCCCAGTACAAGCCCGAGAAGTGACGCTCACCACGCGACCAGCGAAACGGCCGTACCGCGGTCACATCCTCGAACCGAGCCGTCACACAGTCCAGCAGCGGACGCCGACGACACTCCCGTGCCGCATCCACGTACGACAGCTCGACGTACGGCTCCGCAAGATCCACCCCGGCCGGTACAGCCATCCAGCACCCCCAGTACGTCCCCTCGTACGACTAGGTTCGCTGGCAAGGAACCCGAAACGACTGGGTTCGCTGTCAAACGCCTCGATTGGATAACAGCGGACACGGGTGCCGGGCATGACCATTCGGCGCTCGTGTACTAGAGTTATCTCGACATCGAGATATCTGCCGAGAGAGCACCGCAGCCGCACGCCGCCATCGAGTCCGGCGGTAAGGGTTACCTAACTTAGCCTTACCTTAGCGGATCGGCCAAGATGCCGTGGCGGCAGGATCGTGGTGGTACGCGCACATCAATGAAGGAGACTGTCGTGTCGGCGAACAGCTTCGACGCCCGCAGCACGCTGCAGGTGGGCGACGAGTCGTACGAGATCTTCCGGCTGGACAAGGTGGAGGGCTCGGCTCGCCTGCCCTACAGCCTCAAGGTCCTGCTGGAGAACCTGCTCCGCACGGAGGACGGCGCGAACATCACCGCCGACCACATCCGTGCCCTCGGCGGATGGGACTCGCAGGCCCAGCCCAGCCAGGAGATCCAGTTCACGCCGGCCCGCGTGATCATGCAGGACTTCACCGGCGTTCCCTGTGTCGTGGACCTCGCGACCATGCGTGAGGCCGTGAAGGAGCTGGGCGGCGACCCGGCGAAGATCAACCCCCTCGCCCCGGCCGAGCTGGTCATCGACCACTCCGTCATCGCCGACAAGTTCGGCACGAACGACGCCTTCAAGCAGAACGTCGACCTGGAGTACGGCCGCAACAAGGAGCGCTACCAGTTCCTGCGCTGGGGCCAGACCGCCTTCGACGAGTTCAAGGTCGTCCCGCCCGGCACCGGCATCGTCCACCAGGTGAACATCGAGCACCTGGCCCGGGTCGTCATGGTCCGCGAGGGCAAGGCCTACCCGGACACCCTGGTCGGCACCGACTCGCACACCACCATGGTCAACGGCCTCGGCGTGCTCGGCTGGGGCGTCGGCGGCATCGAGGCCGAGGCCGCCATGCTCGGCCAGCCGGTCTCCATGCTGATCCCGCGCGTCGTCGGCTTCAAGCTGACCGGTGAGCTCACCCCGGGCACCACCGCCACCGACCTCGTGCTGACCATCACCGAGATGCTGCGCAAGCACGGCGTCGTCGGCAAGTTCGTCGAGTTCTACGGCGAGGGCGTCGCCGCCACCTCGCTGGCCAACCGCGCCACCATCGGCAACATGTCGCCGGAGTTCGGCTCCACCGCCGCGATCTTCCCGATCGACGACGAGACCATCAACTACATGCGGCTCACCGGCCGCAGCGAGCAGCAGCTCGCCCTGGTCGAGGCGTACGCCAAGGAGCAGGGCCTCTGGCTCGACCCGGCCGCCGAGCCCGACTTCTCCGAGAAGCTGGAGCTCGACCTCGCCACGGTCGTCCCCTCCATCGCCGGCCCGAAGCGCCCGCAGGACCGCATCGTCCTCGCCGAGGCCGCCCAGCAGTTCGCCAAGGACGTCCTCAACTACGTCGAGGCCCCGGTCGCGCAGCAGCAGCCCGGCGCGTCCGCCTCCCCGGTCGACGAGGCGAGCGCCGAGTCCTTCCCGGCCTCCGACGCCCCGGCCTACGGCAGCCAGGAGAACGGCGCCGGCGCGCCGCAGCACGCCGACGGCACCGGTGCCGTCGTTCCGTCGAGCCCGGTCACCGTCACCGCCCCCGACGGCTCGACCTACGAGATCGACCACGGCGCGGTGACGGTCGCGGCCATCACGTCCTGCACCAACACCTCCAACCCGTACGTCATGGTCGCCGCCGCGCTGGTGGCCAAGAAGGCGGTCGAGAAGGGCCTGACCCGCAAGCCGTGGGTCAAGACCACCCTCGCCCCCGGCTCCAAGGTCGTCACCGACTACTTCGAGAAGGCGGGCCTGACCCCCTACCTCGACAAGGTCGGCTTCAACCTCGTCGGCTACGGCTGCACCACCTGCATCGGCAACTCCGGCCCGCTGCCGGAGGAGGTCTCCAAGGCCGTCAACGACCACGACCTCGCGGTCACCTCGGTCCTCTCCGGCAACCGGAACTTCGAGGGCCGCATCAACCCCGACGTCAAGATGAACTACCTGGCGTCCCCGCCGCTGGTCGTGGCCTACGCGCTCGCCGGCTCCATGAAGGTCGACATCACCCGGGACGCCCTGGGCGCCGACCAGGACGGCAACCCGGTCTTCCTCAAGGACATCTGGCCGACCGAGGCCGAGGTCAACGAGGTCGTCGCCAGCGCCATCGGCGAGGACATGTTCGCCAAGTCCTACAGCGACGTCTTCGCGGGCGACGCCCAGTGGCAGGCGCTGCCGATCCCGACCGGCAACACCTTCGAGTGGGACGCCGAGTCCACCTACGTCCGCAAGCCCCCGTACTTCGAGGGCATGGCCCACGAGCCGGCCCCGGTGGAGAACATCTCCGGCGCCCGGGTGCTGGCCAAGCTGGGCGACTCGGTCACCACCGACCACATCTCCCCGGCCGGCGCCATCAAGGCCGACACCCCGGCGGGCAAGTACCTCACCGAGCACGGTGTGGAGCGCCGCGACTTCAACAGCTACGGCTCCCGCCGCGGCAACCACGAGGTCATGATCCGCGGTACGTTCGCCAACATCCGCCTGCGCAACCAGATCGCGCCGGGCACCGAGGGCGGCTACACCCGCGACTTCACCCAGGCCGACGCGCCGGTGTCGTTCATCTACGACGCCTCGCAGAACTACCAGGCCGCCGGCATCCCGCTGGTCGTCCTGGCCGGCAAGGAGTACGGCTCCGGCTCGTCCCGCGACTGGGCCGCCAAGGGCACCGCGCTCCTCGGCGTCAAGGCCGTCATCGCCGAGTCCTACGAGCGCATCCACCGCTCGAACCTCATCGGCATGGGCGTGCTGCCGCTGCAGTTCCCGGAGGGCCAGTCGGCCGCGTCCCTCGGCCTCACCGGTGAGGAGACCTTCGACTTCACCGGCGTCGAGGAGCTCAACAACGGCACCACCCCGCGCACGGTGAAGGTCACCACCGACACCGGCGTCGAGTTCGACGCGGTCGTCCGCATCGACACCCCCGGCGAGGCGGACTACTACCGCAACGGCGGCATCATGCAGTACGTGCTGCGCAGCCTGATCCGCAAGTAGGCGGGCCGCCACGGCAGATCGAGGGCCGCGTCCCCGGGTGACCGGGGGCGCGGCCCTCGCCGTTCACGCGGCCCTCGCCTTCTCGCGGCGCGGGCGGGTCACTCGCCGCGGTACTTCGCCGCCGCGGCCTGGGCGAGGTCCTGCGCCTTGTCCAGGGCCGTGTCCACCGACTGCCGCCCGGCGATGGCCGCGGCGATCTGCTCCGAGACCGCCGTACCCAGCACGGCGAACTCGGGGATGCCCAGGAAGCCGATGCCGTCGTAGGGGCGGGGACCGACGCCGGGGTCCTTCGGGTCGGCGGAGTCCGTCGCCGCCGTGTACTCCTGCCGGTACCAGGCGCCGGCCGCCTGCTGGTACTCCGGCTTCTCGTAGAGCGACTTGCGGTTCCCGGCGGGGGCCGAGGTCCAGCCCACCTCCCGGCCGACCAGCTCCTGGTACTCCTTGGAGGAGGCCCAGGAGATGAACTCCCAGGCGGCGTCCTTGTTCTCGGCCGCCTGCTGGATGCCCCACGCCCAGGTCCACAGCCAGCCGGCCTTCTCGGTCCTCTCGTGCGGGGCCGGGACGTAGCCGACCTTGCCCTTGACCGCGGAACTGTCGGCCTCGATCGACGAGGCGAGCGACGTGGCGTCGTACATCATGGCGCACTTGCCCTGGACGAAACGGTCCAGGATCTCCAGCACGCCCATCCGCTCGGCGCCGGGCTGGCCGTGGGAGCGGAGCAGGCCGACGTAGAACCCGACGGCCTTCCTGAACTCCGGTGAGGTCAGGCGGGCGTTCCAGTCCATGTCGTACCAGTGGCCGCCGAAGGTGTTGACGACGGTGTTGATCGGGGCGAGGTTCTGGCCCCAGCCGGGCAGGCCGCGCAGGCAGATGCCGCTCGCGCCGTCGGTCCCGTCGACCCGGGCGGCGAGGTCGGCGACCTGCTGCCAGGTCGGGTCCGGCGGCATCGTCAGCCCGTCCTTGCGGAACAGGTCCTTGCGGTACATCAGGAAGGACCCCTCGCCGTAGAAGGGCTCGGCGTAGAGCTTGCCGTCCTCCCCGGTCAGCGAGGACGCCAGGTTCGGGAAGACGTCGTCCTGGTCGAAGTCCTCGTCGGCCTTCACATAGGAGTCCAGCGGGGCGAGCCAGCCGTTGGCCGCGTAGATCGGCACCTCGTACGCGCTGACGCTCGCCACGTCGTGGCGGCCGGCCTGGGTCGCGAACTCGCGGTTCATCTCCTCCCGCGCCTCGTTCTCCGGGAGCACGGTGTACTCGACGGTGATGCCGGTCTGCGCGGTGAAGTGCTTCTTGGTGAGCTTCTTCAGGGTCTGGATCTGTGGCACGTCCGTCGCGAGCACGCTGAGGTCGGCCTGCTCCTCGCCGGCGGGCAGATCGGTGTCACCGCATCCGGCGAGGACCAGACCGGCGGCGACCGCGCCGGCCACGGCCGCCTGGGTGAGGCGGCTGCGTTTCATGACATCTCGGCCCTTACCCATCTTTGCCAAATACTAGGCATTTCGTATGAAACGATTAATGGCTCTCGGGTGCCGACTTCGAGGACCGTGCGGTCACGGCCGGCCGCGTCTGGCCTGGGCGCGTCTGGACAGCGCGTCGGCCGCGACGGCGGCCAGCAGCACCCCGCCGGTGATCATGAACTGCACGGCGTCCTGGACCCCCAGCAGCCCCATGCCCGAGGCGATCGACTGGATCACCACCACACCGAGCAGCACCGACCAGGGCGAGCCCCGCCCGCCGAACAGACTCGTCCCGCCGATGACGGCCGCCGCGATCGCGTTGATGAGCAGCATCCCGGAACCGGCGGCACGCGCCGTCGTGGGGCTGGCCGAGGTCAGCCCCGACGCCACGAACAGCCCGCCGACCGCGGCCAGCGTCCCCGACACCATGAACATCGCGACCCGCACCCGCTCCACCCCGATGCCGGCCCGACGCGCTGCCTCGACCCCGCCGCCGAGGGCGTACACCCGCCGCCCGTAGCGGGTGCGGCGCAGGACGTAGTCCGAGACGACCAGGACCACCAGGAAGATCAGCAGGGCGAGCGGCAGCCCCTGGAACCGGTTGAGGGTGCCGGCCGCGGCGAAGGCCACCACCGCGAGGAGCCCCGTGCGCAGCCAGATCTCGCTCTCGGACCGGTAGGGCATCCCGGCCGCCCGGTGACGGCTCCGGCGGCGGCGGGCGGCCAGGGCGTACCCCGCCGTGCCGAGCGCCGCGACCGTGTACGCCGCCAGGTCGTCGCCGAAGTGGTGGCTGGTCAGCGAGGCGACCAGGCCCTCCTCGTCGATGTTGATCGTGCCGCTGGCTCCCAGCAGGTAGAGCGTCAGGCCGTTCCAGATCAGCAGCCCGGCCAGCGTCACCACGAACGCGGGCACGCCGAGCCAGGCGTGGAAGACCCCGTGGAAGGCGCCCACGGCCGTCCCCACGGCCACCGCCACGATCACCGCCAGCCACTCCGGCACCCCGTGGTTCACGTTCAGCACGGCGAACGCCGCCCCCGCCAGGCCGCTGACCGAGCCGACCGACAGATCGATCTCCCGGATCAGCAGGACGAAGACGATGCCGACGGCGACCAGCCCGGTCCCGACGATGTCCACGCTGAGGTTGGACAGGTTGCGCGGCGAGAGGAACTTGTCGTCCAGCGCCTGGAAGACGATCCAGATCACGATGAGCCCGGCGATGACCAGGAGCGGCCCCCGCTCCCCGTCGCGCACGCCGGCGCGGACGTCCAGGGCGTACTCCCGCAGGTTGTCCTGCCATCCACGGGTGCGCTGCTCGCCACCGGTGGTGACCGGTCCGGCGCTGTCCGGCCCGGCCGGCCCGCCGCCCCGGTGCGGCCCGCCGCGGCTCACGGCCACGCCTCCTCGTCGCCCTTCGAGCGGTGAGCCACGGCGTTGTCCGCCGCCCCCGTGACGGAGGAGATGATCTGCTCCTGGGCCACTGTGCTCACGTCGAACAGTCCGTTGTTGCGGCCCAGCCGCAGCACGGCCACCCGGTCCGCGACGGCCTTGATGTCGCCCATGTTGTGACTGATGAGGATGATCGCCATCCCGCGGTCGCGCACCTCCTCGATCAGATCGAGCAGATGGCTGGTCTGCTCCACGCCCAGGGCGGCGGTGGGCTCGTCGAGCAGCAGCACCTTGGGCGCGCCCATGAGCGAGCGGGAGATCGCCACGGCCTGCCGCTGCCCGGCCGACAGCGCGGCGACCGGCACCCGCACGTCGGGGATGCGGATCGACAGGGTGCGCATCAGATCACGGGCCCGGCGCTCCATCTCGACCTCGTCGAGGATGCCCACCCGGTCGATCTCGCGGCCGAGGAAGAGATTGCCGACGACGTCCAGGTTGTCGCACATGGCGAGGTCCTGGTACACGGTCGCGATGCCGAGCGCGTGGGCGTCGTGCGGGCGTTTGATCTGCACGAGGCGCCCCTCCCACTCGATGACGCCCCGGTCGGCGGGGCTGACCCCGGAGATCACCTTGATCAGCGTGGACTTGCCCGCTCCGTTGTCGCCCGCCAGGGCCACGACCTCACCGGCCCGGACCTGCAGGTCGACGTCGACGAGCGCATGCACGCCGCCGAACCGCTTGGTGATGCCGCGCAACGCCAGGACGGGGGGATGGACCACGGGAAACCACCTCGCTCACCCGGTGAGCCCGGCCCGGGCGCAGGCCGAGCGGAGCTCCGGGGTGCAGATCTGGTCGATCGTGTAGACACCGTCCCGGACGAGCGTCCGGCCGATCGTCTCGCGCGTCACGGCGGTCGGGTCGAGCAGGACCGCCGGGATGTCCTCGGTCGTAGGGCTGTCCACCTGCGCCGAGACCAGGGCGCCGAGGTCGTTGCCGCGCGCCAGGGCGACGGCCATCGCGGCGGCCGCCTCGGTCTCCAGCCGGAACGGCTTGTAGACGGTCATGTACTGCTCGCCCTTGACGATCCGCTGCACCGCCTCCAGGTCGGCGTCCTGGCCGGTGACCGGGGGCAGCGGCGAGACGCGGGCGCTCTTCAGTGCGGAGATGACACCGGCCGCGATCGAGTCGTTGGCGGCGAGCACCCCGTCGATCCGGCTCGGGCCGAGGGCGCTGATCGCGGCGGACATGTGGTCGTGCGCGTTCTCCGTACGCCACCCGATGGTGTCGTACGACTTCAGGATCCGCACCTCGTTCCGGAGGACGGCCAGCGAACCGCCCTCGTACCAGGCGGCGTTGGGGCTGGACGGGTCGCCGTTCACCATGACGACACCGCCGCCGTCGGCCCTGGCACCCATGCCCTCCAGGAGCGCCTGGCCCTGGAGTCTGCCGACCTGGGCGCCGTCGAAACTGACGAAGCCCGAGATCGGGCCCTCGGCGAGCCGGTCGTAGGCGACGACCGGGATGCCCCCGCGCTCCGCGGCGCGCACCGACGAGCGCAGGGCCTTGGGGTCGACGACGTCCAGGATCAGCGCCGACACCCCCCGGGTGATCATGGAGTTCATCTGCTGTCGCTGGCTCGCCGCGTCGTTCTCGGCGTTGGCGTACACGAACGTGCAGTCGGGGCACAGCTCCTTCAGACGCTTCTCGATCAGGGGCTTGTCGGACTTCTCCCAGCGGGGCACGGCCCGGCTCGGCAACAGCAGCCCGATGGTCAGCCCGCCCTCGCCCTCCCCGCCGCTGTCGGTACACCCGGCGAGGGTCACGGCCAGGAGGAGCGCCAGCAGCCCGGCGGCGCCGCGCAGAGCGAGGCCACGCATCAGGGACCTCCCTCGTGGGGCCGGTTCCGGTGCGGGGGCGGGTCTGCGACGCCGTCGCCGATGTGCTCCATGGCCCGGTCGAGGCCCACGGCCTGCTCGCCCTTGCGGCCCACGGCCTGCTCGCCCTTGCGGCCCACGGCCTGCTCGCCCTTGCGGCCTGCCGCCTGCTCGTCGTGGCGGTCGTCCTGGCGGTTTGGGGCGCGGTCGCTGGGGCGGTCGGTGGCCTGGTCGGCGGCGTGGTGGTCGGTGGCCTGCTTGCCGTTGTGGTCTGTCGTCCGCTTGCCGTGTCGGTTCGGGGCGCGGTCGGTGGCCTGGTCGGCCTCGTTGCGGTCGGTGGCCTGCTTGCCGTTGCGGTCTGTCGTCCGCTCGCCGTCGCGTGCCGCGGCACGGTCGTCGTGACCGACCGCCGCCCGGCCGTCGCCGCGGCGCCGGCCCTGGTCGCGCGACTTGCGGCGGTCGCGGTCCCGGTCCCGGTTCCGGCCCAGGCCCCAGCCGCGGTCCCGGCCCAGGCCCCAGCCGCGGCCCGGCTTCCGCTCCTCCTCCGGCTCCGCCTCCGGTTCCTCGTCCGGCTCCCCGCCGCGTTCGGTGTCCTCTTCCGGACGGGTGACGACGATCTCGCTCCAGACCTGCTTGCCGCCGCCCATCGGCACCGAACCCCAGGCCGCCGACACGGCCTCCACCAGGAAGAGCCCCCGGCCGCCCGTCGACTCCCAGTCCACGACGACCGGCTTGGCCGGCGCCCGGGGCGAGGAGTCGCTCACGGTCACCCGCAGCCGGTCCGCCGCCAGGGTCAGCTCCACCCGGACCGCGCCCTGGGTGTGCACCAGCGCGTTGGTGACCAGCTCCGACACCACCAGCAGGACGGTGTCGGCCTCGGCCGAGATGCCCCACGAACGCAGCGTGCGCGCACTGAACCGGCGGGCGTGCATCACCGCGTCCGGCAGCCGCCACACCACCCAGCCCGCCCGCACGGGCCGTACCCGCATCCCGTCGTAGCGCAGCAGCAGCACCGCCACGTCGTCCTCACGGCGTCCGTCCTCGCCGAGCAGCTCGTCGGCCATACGCCCCGGATCGGCGGGATCGGCCGCGGCGAGTGCCCGGCGTACGAGCCGCATCCCCTCGTCCAGCTGCAGAGCAGCCGACTCGACCAGGCCGTCCGTGACCAGCGCGAGCACCGAGCCAGGGGCGAGCGCGAGCGCGGTGAGGGGGAACTCCGCGTCCGCGAGGACGCCCAGCGGGGGCCCGCCCTCGACCGCGATCTCCGCGGTGCCACCGTCGGGATGCCGCACCAGCGGCGCCAGATGCCCGGCCCGCACGAACAGCGCGTTGCCCTCCTCCAGGTCCAGCTCGACATAGCAGCAGGTGGCGAAGAGGTCCGTCTCCATGCCGACGAGCAGCCGGTTGGCGTGCGCGACGACCACGTCCGGCGGATGCCCCTCCACGGCGTAGGCCCGGACCGCCGTACGCATCTGGCCCATGATCGTCGCGGCCCCGGCGCTGTGCCCCTGCACGTCCCCGATGACCAGCGCCACCTTGTTCTCCGACAGCGCGATCACGTCGTACCAGTCGCCGCCCACCTGGAGACCGCGCCGGGCGGGCAGATAGCGGGCCACGGCAATGCCCCCGGGCAGCTTGGGGAGCCGGCGCGGCAGCAGGCTGCGCTGGAGCAACGTCGCGAGTTCCTGCTCGGCGTCGTAGGCGTGCGCGCGCTTCAGGGCCTGCCCGACCAGGCCCGCGGTGGCGGTCAGCAGGGCCCGCTCCTCGGGGGCGAACTCGTGCGGGGCGTCCCAGCCGACCAGGCAGACCCCGGCCACACCGTTCTTGGCCGGCAGCGGCAGCACCGCGAGCCCGCCGGAGCCGATCCCCGCGAGCCCAGGTTCCAGCACGGAACCGACCGGCCACAGGCTCACCCGGCCGTCCCGCAGTGCCGCCTGGAGCGTGGGCAGCGCGGTGACCGGCGCGTCCGGCCACTCCGAGCGCCACTCGCGTCGCCATAGCTCCGGCCAGGCACCCGCACGCGGCGGATCGAGCACGGTGACCGCCAGCCGGTCCTCCAGCAGCTCGGCGAGCGCCACCCGGTCCGCACCCAGCGGCTCGCGGAGCGCGGCGACCACCACACGGCTGACGTCCCGGACGGTCGTGGCGTCGTCGAGCGCGGCCGTCAGCCACTGGATCCGGGCGACGTCGCTGGCACTGCGGCGCAGCACGGTCGCCGCGCTCACCACGCCCAGCACGCGCTCCGGGGCGCCTTCGGGCCCCTTCAGCACCCGGCAGCTCAGCCGCAGCCAGCGCAGCTCACCGGTGGGCCGTCGGATACGGAACTCCAGCTCACGCCGGCCGGGGGTCTGCGCGGACGGCTCGATGACCGACATCAGAGCGGGGACGTCCTCCGGGACGCTGTACGAGAGCAGTGTGTCGGTCTTGCCGTCGAAACCGCCCTCGGAGATGCCGACGAGTTCGAGCAGCGCCGGGTCCGTCTCGACCAGCCCGGTGCCGGGCGACAGGGCGAAGGACCCGACCCCCATGGCACGCAGGGCCGAATCCAGCAGCGGTGAGGGCGCAGACCGGTCCGCCTCGCCCCGCAGCCGCTCGGCGACGGCCTCGGCGTACCGCTCCAGGAACTCCCCCTGCTCGGCCCCGAACCCCTCCCCGGCCTCGCCCACCACGACCAGGCATCCCAGCCACCCGCCCGCGGCCCCCAGCGGCAACGCCCCGAGCGGGGCGGAGGCGGCTGCGCCTTCCTCACGCCCGAGCATCACACTCGCGAGCCACACGGCCCGCCCCCGCTGATACGCCTCGGCGACGGCGGGGCAACCGCCCCGGGCGCCGGCCTCCCCCGGAGGTACCGGAGCGGGCAAGCCGTGGGAGGCGGCAGGTGATGACGGCCCGGGGGAGGCGCTCGCCTCCGTGGCCGCGGACCCGGTCGGGACCGCCACCCGCCCCGGCAGCCGGTACCGCTGCTCGGACTCGGCCCCTGCCGACTCCACCAGGCGGAGCTCCGCCCCGTCCTCACTGCGCACGTACACCGCCGCCAGCGCCACCCCCGCGAACGCCAGAAGCCGCGCCCGGGCGGCCGGTTCCGGAGCGGGAGGAGGCGGACCGGTGCCCCCGTTCCCCGGCGCCCGGAGACCGGGGACCGCGGCCCGGGCATCGCCGTAACGGGGCATGTCCGCATCCACCTCCCGTCCATGCCGCAGCCACCGGCAGGTGGGAGTCCCCGGGACTCAGGCGACGACGACGCGGGCACGGGACCGGCGGCGCGGGGTCGCGCCTCCCATGGCGGATCCACGCCGCTCATGAGCGGCAGGGCACCCACACAACAGAATCGCATACTTGGATAGCAGCGACATATGGGGCGACTGGATGGGCTTGGTCGGAATGTCCGGCGGGTTCCGATCGCACGCTCGCGACCCCGAAACGCCCCTCGCCCACCCTGGTGCGGCCCGCCGGGACCTGGCGGATGCCACAGCGGGTCCGGTCACCGGACTCCCCGGTCACCGGACCCGCCCCGTCCGGCCTCTCAGCCCACCCGGCAGGGCAAGCCGCTCGTGCTGTCACCGCCGGACCCGGAGACGACGTACCCGAAGGTCGTGCTCTTGCCCGGGGCCAGGGAGCCGTTCCAGTTGGCGTTGTGGACCATCACCGCCTGGCCGTTGTAGGTCGCGCTGCCGCTCCACAGGCTCTCGACCTTCTGGCCCGCCGGGAGCCTCCAGTCGACCATCCAGCCGAGCATCGGGACCGTGCCGGTGTTGGTGACGGTCACCTCGGACTGGTAGCCGCCGTTCCAGGTGCCCGTGGTCTTGCGGGTGGCCGTGCAGGTGCCGGGCACCGGCTCGGTCGGGTTGCCCGGCTCCTTGATGCCGGTCACCTCACCGTTGCCGCCGTCGAAGACGACATCGGAGCAGGAGTAGAAGGTCTCCTGGCTGTCGGAGCGCTGCCAGACCATGTAGATGATGTGCCGGCCCGACTTGTTGTCGGGGAGCTTGCCCGTCCAGGAGTAGTTGGCCTCGACCGTGCCCGGGGAGCCGTTCAGCGGCGGGTGGTCGACGGAGAGGAAGGGCTGGGCCTCCATGTCGTTCCAGGTGAGCGTCTTCGTCGGGTCGAAGCCGTCCTTGGTGATGTAGACGTAGAACCAGCCCGGGTGCGCCGCCCAGGCGTTGTACGAGAAGTCGACCGTCGCGCCCGAGGTGAGATGGGTGAGCGGCCAGTCCTTGCTGGGCGTGTTGAACCCGGTGAAGTTGGTGTTGCCGCCGCTGCACAGCTCGCCGTCCGGTACGAAGCCCTTGGTGCGGCCGGCGCCGTCCGAGCGCAGCACCGAGAACCAGTTGTAGAACGGCGTGGTGCCGCTGACCTGCTGGGCCCCCCGGCACGCGGGGTTCACCGGCTTGATCTCACCGGTGTCGGTCAGCCCGTCCTGCCAGCACAGGAACGTGCGGCTGCCGGGCTTCATGGGTGTGCCGTGCGCCTCCGCCTCGCCCCCGGCCGTCATGACCAGGCCGACGGCCGGGACGGTGACGAGGAGGGAGAGCAGCACGAGGAAGAGGGCTCTGGTCCGGGCGGGAAGTGATAAGCGGGGCATCGTGGATCCTCCCGGCTTTCTTGTCAGGATCATGACAGCACCGTCCGTTCGTGGGGGTACGGACCTGCGGATGTATGTGCGCCGGTGCGCGGGGCGGGAGCCACTCGAGGGCGGGTTCCGGTCCACCGACATGGGAGCGCTCCCACCCCGCCTGTTGCGGAAGTTAGCGTCCAGCGGCCCAGATGTAAACGGCCCTCGCCGAAGCGCGTCGTTGCAAGCCCCATGTCTCTGGGCGGTACGGCGGCCAGAACGGCGCGAAAGTCCGTTTGGGTGATGGACGGCGCGCGCTTCCGTCGCGCTGCTCGCAGACTGCGGATAAGCGCACGGCCCGGCAAGTGGAGAGCAGGAGGCGGTCATGACGTGCATGCCGACTGAGGACGTCGAGTTCCACGACGCGATCAAGGAGGTCTTCCGTAGGTACCCCGAGGCGCAGGGCAAGTACGCGCTGTCCAGCCTGGCCCTGGAGAACCGGATGAAGATCGACTTCAGTGAGAAGGTCGGCGTCTCCCGGGTCGACGGCGACAGCATCATCACCGAATTCAAGGACCGTGAGTCGGTGGTCAGGGCGCGGATCTGCCTCAAGTGGAACTTCGACTACACCGAATGCCTGCACTGGGAAGAGCTGCTGGAGTAAGGACCCTGAAGGCCGGGTGGCGAGGCTTCAACCGCCCCGTTCGGCCCACGAGACCGCCGTACAGCGGAAATTGACTTTACCTTCCCTTTGGGGTTGGCTGCGGAATCGACCATCAAGATCCGGGGGGATCCCTTTGAACCGCACCATCCGCGCAGCCGTCTGCTCCGTCGCGGTCACCGGTCTCGCGTTCGGCCTCAGCTCCTGCTCCGAGGCGGTCGACCAGGTCGACAAGGCCGTGGACGAGACGTACGAGGTCACCTACGAGGTCACGGGGAAGAACATCGACTCGATCGAATTCCACGGCGGCGGTGGCAAGGCCATGGAGCCGAAGATCGAGTCGGTGTCGAAGCCCGAGCTGCCGTGGAAGAAGACGGTCACGCTGCGCGGCATCATGCCCGCGGCGGTCATGCCGGTGGCCGCGGACCCCGACGGTTCCCAGGTCACCTGCAAGATCATCCACAAGGGCAAGGTGCTTGAGGAGCAGAGCGCCGACGGCCTGGTGACCGCCGGCGGCTGCACCGCGGAGTCCCCGATCACGGGATGAACCGAGGCAGGACCGGCGGAGAGGCGCAGCCTGCGGGCTGCGCCTCTCCGCTGTGCCGGCTGAACCGGCGCCGTCGGTGGCGCCCGTGTGGTCTTCCGGCCGTTTGCCGCCATCACCGGCGTCGGCCGTCCAGCAGCGCTTCCAGCCAGTCCAGTTGACGCCGCACCTGCACCGCATCGCCTCCCTCGTGGCCGTTGAACGGATACGCGTGGATCTCCTTGCGCGGGTCCGTCCCCGTCAGCTCGGCATACCGGTTGAAGGCGGCGTACGTCCCGCTCGGCGGGCACACCGTGTCCCGCAGTCCCACCCCGAAATGAGCCGGAGCCTGCGCGCGGCGGGCGAAGGAGACGCCCTCGACGTAGGACAGGGTGCGATAGGCGGCGTGCTCGGCACCCCGGTGGACGGACAGGTACGCGGCGATCTCGCCGTACGGGCCCGCGTCGGTGAGGTCGAGGGCGCGGCGGATGCCGCACAGGAGCGGGGCGGTGACCAGTACGGCCGCCAGGTCCGGGACGAGTCCAGCCACCGCCAGGGCCAGCCCTCCGCCCTGGCTGTTGCCGACCGCCACGGTCCGCGCCGGATCGACGCCGGGCAGCCCCCGCACCGCCGCGACCGCCCGCACCGCGTCCGTGATCAGACGCCGGTAGTGGTAGTCCGCGGCGGAGAGCAGCCCGCGCACCGCCGGCCCGGGCCCGCCCGGCGCGAGGGCGTGCGGGTCGGGCGTGTCACCGCCGCACCCGTACTGGCCGCCCTGGCCGCGGTTGTCCATGAGCAGGTGCGCGTACCCGGCGTTGACCCAGGTGAGGCGTTCGTGGGGCAGGCCCCGTCCGCGCCCGTACCCGGCGAACTCGACGACGGCCGGCAGCAGTTCGCCGGCTTCTGCAGGCCGGCTGAACCACGCCCGCACCGGGTCGCCCGCGAAACCCCGGAACGTCACGTCCCAGGTCCGCGTCAGCCGCAGTCCCGTCTCCACCGGCCGCACCGACACCAGAGCGTTGGTCTGTCCGGCCTCCTTCAGCGTGCTCGTCCAGAACGCGTCGAAGTCGGCGGGCTCCTCGATGTCCGGGCGGTGGCGCTCCAGTTCGGTCACGGGCAGGTCGAAGGCGGGCACGGCGGCACCTCGCAGGAGTCGGTGGTCATCCGGAAACTTGCGACGAGGACGGGGCGGTCGGCCTCAGGGGTCTACCCGGCTTCGACGGTGTTCCAACGCGTCTCAGGTGTCCCATCGGAGTGCCGCAGCACCCATTGACAGCGCTTTCTGCTGCCCATAAGTTGCCGCGAAGTTACCGGTAGAAGCTCGAAAGTTTCGGTTCCGCGTCCCATGCCCACGGGAGGCCCGAGCAATGAGCACGTCCACCACACCGGCCCCGCCGGGCACCCAGGACCCGCCTGCGGCCCGAGCCGCACCCCGCCGCGGCAGACGGACGCCCGCCCGGACCGGCTGGCGGCGGGCGCTGCGCCGCGACTGGCAGTTGTACTCGCTCGCGATCCTGCCGCTGCTGTTCTTCCTCGTCTTCCGCTATCTGCCGATGATCGGCAACGTGATCGCCTTCCGGCGCTTCGAACCGGGAGGGTCGATCTTCGGCGAGGAGTGGGTGGGGCTGCGCTATGTGCAGATGTTCCTCGACGACCCCACCTTCTGGCAGGTGTTCCGCAACACCCTGTGGATCGGCGGGCTCACGCTGCTGTTCTGCTTCCCGGTCCCGATCGTGCTGGCGCTGCTGCTGAACGAGGTGCGTCGGCGCTCCTTGAAGCGGTTCGTGCAGTCGGTGTCGTACCTTCCGCACTTCCTGTCGATCGTGATCGTCGCGGGCATCACGATGCAGATGCTCGCCGGCGACGGACCCGTCAACCACGTCCTCGGCCGGCTGGGCCACGAACCGATCCGCTTCATCCAGGAACCCGAGTGGTTCCGCGCGATCTACGTGGGCTCGGAGATCTGGCAGACCGCCGGCTGGGGCACGATCCTCTACCTCGCCGCGCTCACCACGATCGACGAGGACCTGTACGAGGCGGCGCGGATCGACGGTGCCAACCGCTGGCAGCAGATCTGGCACGTCACCCTGCCCGGCATCCGGCCCACCATGGTCACGCTGCTGATCCTCAACATCGGCACGTTCATGGCGGTCGGCTTCGAGAAGGTCCTGCTGCTGTACAACCCGCTGACGTACCCGACCGCCGACGTGATCTCGACGTACGTCTACCGGGCCGGCGTGGAGTCCAACAGCTTCAGCTACGCCGCCGCCATCGGACTGTTCGAGGCGGTCATCGGCCTGTTCCTCATCACGTCCGCCAACCAGCTCTCGCGTCGCACTGTGGGGACGAGCCTGTGGTGAAGCCGAGTCGTTCCTACCGGGTCTTCCAGGGCGTCAACGGGGTGATCCTCACCCTCGTCGTGCTGGTGACCCTGTATCCCTTCGCCAACATCCTCGCGCGCTCCTTCAGCGGGGAGCGGCAGATCCGGGCCGGTGAGGTGGCCCTGCTGCCCAAGGGGTTCAACCTCACCACCTACGAGATCGTGTTCCAGGACTCGATGTTCTGGCGGAACTACGGCAACACCGTGCTGTACACGGTCGTGGCGACGGCCGTGGCCATGGTCCTGACGACGTGCTACGCCTACGTGCTGTCGAAGAAGCACCTCAAGGGCCGTGGCGTGCTGGTCGGCATCGCCGTGTTCACGATGTTCTTCACCGGCGGCCTCATCCCGAACTACATCCTGGTCACCAGCCTCGGCCTGAAGAACAGCGTCTGGGCGATCGCCCTGCCGAACGCGATCAGCGTCTTCAACCTGCTGGTGATGAAGGCCTTCTTCGAGAACCTGCCAGCCGAACTGGAGGAGGCCGCGCAGATCGACGGCCTGAGCACGTACGGCGTCCTGCTCAGGATCGTCCTGCCGCTGTCCAAGGCGGTCGTGGCGACGATGGTGCTCTTCTACTCGGTGTCCTTCTGGAACTCCTGGTTCAGCGCGTTCCTCTACATGGACCGGACCGATCTGATGCCGGTCACCGTCTACCTCCGCAACCTCATCCAGGGTGCCACGGGCGGCGGCAACGCGGGCGCGGGCACCGAGCAGCTCAGCCAGGTCGGCGCGAACATCCAGTCCGTGACCATCGTGCTCACCGCCCTGCCGATCCTGTGCGTGTACCCGTTCGTCCAGCGCTACTTCGTCTCGGGCGTGATGCTCGGCGCGGTCAAGGGCTGACGCCGCCGCCTCACCGACTCGCCTACGGCTCGCCTACGGAACAAAGGAGTCTCCGTGCAGAACGCAGGACAGCTCTCGCGGCGTCAGATCCTCGCCGCCGCCGGGTTCATCGGCCTCGCCACGGTCACCGGCTGCGGCAGCGGGGACGACGGCGGGGACGGCAAGGACCTGTCGAAGAAGCGACACGGCGCCATGAAGAACTACCGGGCGGGACAGCAGTTCAAAGCCGCCGAGCCGCTGTCCTTCTCGGTGCTGCACAACAACAACCCGGTCTACCCCATGAAGGACGGCTGGTTGTTCTGGAAGGAGCTCACCGAGCGTACCGGCGTGACCCTCAAGCCCGTCGACGTCCCGCTCGCCGACTACGAGAAGAAGCGCAGCGTCCTCATCGGGGCCGGGGACGCCCCGTTCCTCATCCCGAAGACGTACCACCCCTCCGAGGTCGCCTTCGTCTCCTCGGGCGCCGTCCTGCCGGTCAGCGACTACGTCAAGCTGATGCCCAACTTCCGCGACAAGGTGCGCAAGTGGAAGCTGGAGCCCGAGCTCGACTCCATCCGCCAGTCCGACGGCAAGTACTACCTGCTGCCCGGCCTGCACGAGAAGGCCAAGGCCGGCTACTCGCTGTCCTTCCGCACGGACGTCCTGGACAAGCACGGCCTCACCCTGCCCACCACCTGGGACGAGGTGTACGACGTCCTCAAGGCGCTCAGGGAGGAACACCCCGGCACGTACCCCTTCTCCGACCGCTGGAGCACCAACACCCCGTTCCCCTGCGGCGCCCTGTTCGGCTACCTCGGTCAGGCCTTCGGTGTCAGAGCAGGCTGGACGTACGACAACATCAGCTTCGACCACAAGGCGCAGAAGTACGTCTTCACCGGCGCCCAGGACAGCTACCGCCAGATGGTCGAGTACCTGCGCAGACTCGTCGCCGAGAAGCTCATGGACCCCGAGAGCTTCAGCCAGACCGACGACCAGGCCGTGCAGAAACTCCTCGCCGAGAAGTGCTACGCGATGAGCGCCAACCCCCAGGAACTGGTGCAGAACTACCGCTACAACCTGGAGAGGCAGGTCAAGGGCGCGAAGATCGAGATGGTCCCGGTGCCGCTCGGACCGGCCGGACCCGTGGTGCTGGGCGGCAGCCGCCTGGAGAACGGCGTGATGATCTCCAGCAAGGCGCTGAAGAGCGACAGCTTCGTCGCCATGATGCAGTTCGTGGACTGGCTCTGGTACTCGGACGAGGGCCAGCGACTGGCCCGCTGGGGCGTGGAGGGCGTCACCCACACCCGCTCGGGAAGCCAGTACAGGCTGAAGCCCGGCATCAGCCTCATGGGCTCCGCCCCCCACGCCCCGAAGGACATGCAGAAGGACTACGGCTTCTACAACGGCGTCTTCGCCTACGGCGGCAGCTGGGAACTCGTCTCCTCGATGTTCGGCCCGGACGAGCAGAGGTTCCAGGCCGCCATGGCCCGGCGCGAGCAACTGCCCATCGACCCCGCTCACCCGCTCCAGTCGTTCGAGCAGGAACAGGCGACCCTCTGGGACACCCCGCTGAAGGACACCGTCATCCAGAACACCCTCCGGTTCGTCCTCGGCAAGCGCCCGCTGTCCCAGTGGGACGCCTACCTCGCCGAGCTGAAGTCGAAGAACATGCAGCAACTCGTCGACCTGCACAACAAGGCGTACGAGCGGTTCAGGAAGGAGAACGGGTGATCGGCGTCCCCGACGTGCCCTGCCGGGGAGCCGCGGCATGAGCACCGTACGCGCCTCCGACTTCGGCACCGGGACCCTCTCCCGCGCCTCCGCCCTCCTCCACACCCTGCTGACCGTCGAGGCGCTGCTCCTCCTCACCGCCTCCCCGGGGCTGGCCGCACTGCTGCTGCTCGACCCCGACCCCGCCAACCTCCCTCTCGCGGCCCTGTGCCTGCTGCCCCTGGGGCCCGCCCTGTCCGCCGCGCTCTACGCCCTCCACCACCGCAGCCTCGACCTCACCGAACTGCACCCGGCCCGCGCCTACCTGCGCGGCCTGCGGCTCAACGCCGTACCGGCACTGAAGCTGTGGACCCCCCTGCTGGTCTGGCTGACGGTCATCGCCTTCACTCTCACGCACTTCTCCGCCACCGGCCTGCCCGGCTGGTGGGCGCTGCTGCTCGCGGCGATCGGCGCCGGCTTCCTCCTGTGGGGCGCACACGCCCTCGTCCTCACCTCGCTCTTCGCCTTCCGCGCCAGGGACACCGCCCGCCTCGCCGCGTACTTCCTGTTCCGGCAGGGCCGCGCCACCCTCGCCGCCGCCTCCCTGCTGGTCCTGACGGCCGCCTCGGCCCGCCTGCTGACCGAGGCCCTGCCCGCCCTGCTGGCCGCCCCGCTGCTGCTGTCCCTGCTGCACGGCAGCCGCCGGGTGATCGCCGAGACGCGGAAGGACTTCACCGCATGACCCACAAGATCCGCTACGGCGGCGACTACTGCTCACCGGCAAGCGGCTGGACCAGGGCGAACCTCTGGTCCTCGGCCCCTTCGGCGTGGCGATCCTTCAGTAGATCCGCCGCCCCCGCCCGTCCGGCACCCCGGACTTGCGGAAGAAGTAGCTGTTGACCTGGTCGCGCCACTCGCGGGCGCCGCGGAGCTGCTCCTCGTAGCGCTCCGCCACCCGCGCGTGGCGCGCCGGGTCCACCTGCCCGGCCAGGGACGCCCACACCGACCGGGCCTCCTCGACCTCCTCGACACCCTCGAAGTGCGTGTCGTAGATGTGCTGGATCACGGTCTTCCCGCTCTTCAGCACATGCCCGTACGGCACGTGGTGGAAGAACAGCAGCAGCTCGTCCGGACAGGTGTCCGGCGATGCGTAGAGCCCGGCCCACGGTTCGCCGTACTGCCCGGCGAAGCCCGTTCCACTCTTCACACCGCGGTCGACGCCGATCCCGTCCCGGTCGGCGAAGTGGTAGGTCCCCCACGGGCTGTACTCGTACCCGTCCACACTCGGTCCGTAGTGGTGCCCCGGCTGCACCATGAAGCCCACGCCCAGGGGAGCGGTGTACTTCTCGTACGTCCGCCAGGAGCCGTCGAGCACGGCGTGCAGCCCGTCGGCCACCTGCGGGGGCGCGTCGGGGAAGCTCAGCCCGATCCACTCGTCGAGCACCGCGCGCGGCTCGGCGTCCGGCCGCCAGGCCAGCCGCCCGAAGGAGTACAGGTTGGCCTGCGCCAGCGGATGCCCGGTCCAGAAGGGGTCGTCACCGGCGTTCGACACCGCGACGAGCCCGCCCCGGGCCAACTCGCCGACCGACTGGTCGTGTTCGTGCCGGAACCGCAGCACCTCACTCCACATCGGCCCCAGCCAGCACACATGCCGCTGCTGCCCGGTGTACTCCTGGGTGGCCTGCAGCTCCACCGCCAGCCGGGTCCGCGGCATCGCACCGATCAGCGGCGAGACCGGCTCCCGCACCTGGAAGTCCATCGGCCCGTGCTTCACCTGGAGCACGGCGCTTTTGGCGAACTCCCCGTCCAGCGGCACGAAATGGTCGTAGGCGGCCCGGGCCCGGTCGGTCGTGCGGTCCCGCCAGTCCTGGCGGTGGTCGTAGACGAACGCCCGCCAGTGCACCGTGCCGCCGAACGGCTCCAGTGCCGCCGCCAGCAGGTTCGCGCCCTCGGCGTGACTGCGGCCGTACGCGAACGGCCCCGGCTGCCCCTCCGAGTCGGCCTTCACCACGTACCCGCCGAAGTCGGGTATCGCCTCGTACACCCGCCGTGTCGCCTCGGCCCACCAGCCGCGCACCGCCTCGTCCAGCGGATCGGCGGTGGACAGCCCGCCCAGTGTGATCGGCGCGGCGAAGGAGACCGACAGGTGGGTGCGGATGCCGTAGGGCCGCAACGCCCCGGCGATGTCGGCCACTTCGCCGATGCGGTCGGTCAGCAGGCGCGCCTCGGCCGCGTGCACATTGACGTTGTTGACGGAGACCGCGTTGATCCCGCACGCCGCCAGCAGCCTGCCGTACGCCCGCACGCGGTCGAGTTCGCCCCGCGCCCTGCCGTCCCGCCAGAACAGCGAGCCGCCCGCGTACCCGCGCTCCACCTGGCCCATGACGGGGTGCACGGCCACGTTGTCCCAGTGGTCGAGCATGCGCAGGGCGAGTGCGGGACGGTGGGTCTCCCTCGCCCGTTCGCCGGTGAAGGCCGCGTCCCCCAGGCGTACGACATGGAACAGCCCGTACAGCAGTCCGCGTCCGCCGGAGGCGGTGACGGTCGTCGTACCGCGCTCCCGAGCGCAGGTGAAGCCCTCGTCGGCGAGGGACTCCTGACCCTCGGTACCGAGGTCGAGGACCAGGTCGTACGCGTCGTCCGGCACGACGCCCCGCACGACCCGGCCCCCGAACCTCCGGCAGGCCTGAGCCACCTCCCCGTGCACCGTCTCCACCAGCGGAGCCGATCCGCGGATCAGCGTCCTCCGGCTGCCGACCGCGCGGAAGGCGGCGGGCGGCAGCCAGGCCGGGTCGACACCCTCGGGCAGGACGGGTAGAGGAAGCGGCATGGGACCCCCGACTCGGCTGCTCAGGAAAGCAGTTCGACCTCCGCCAGGGTGGCCTCGGCGTCGAGGACCAGGCGGTACCTCTCGTACGTACCCGGCGATCTCACGGTGAACGCGCGGGTCTGCCGGTCCCAGGCGAAGGACTCACCGGAGCGCCGGTCCAGCGTCCGCCAGGTGGTGCCGTCGGAGGAGCCCTGGAGCGTCCAGCCGTCCGGTGCCTCCGCCCGGTCCGCCGACGACGTCAGCGTGTACTGGACCGCCTGGGCGCCCTTCTGGACCGGCAGGTCCACGGAGGTCACCGCCGCGTCCGTCGCCGACGTGTCGTCGAACAGGGCACCGTCGCCCTCCAGCACGTCCGCGCGGGGCGTCGGCACCTCGTCGTCCCGGGTGATCGACACGGGCGCGGCACGCCCGCCCGTGCCCCAGGACGACGGCCGCGGGCCCATGTCGAACTCAAGGACACCGCCCTTGGCGACCAGCGCGTGCGGCAAGGAGGTCTTCGACCAGGTCCGGCCGTTGACCTTCAGCCCCTGTACGTAGACGTTCCTCGCGCTGTTGCGCGGGGCCTTCACCACCAGCTCGCGCCCGTTCTCCAGATGCACGGTCGCCTTCGTGAACAAGGGCGAGCCGATGGCGTACTCGCCGCTGCCCATCACCAGCGGGTAGAAGCCGAGCGCCGAGAACAGGTACCAGGCGGACTGCTCGCCGTTGTCCTCGTCACCGTGGTAGCCCTGCCCGATCTCGCTGCCGGTGTACAGCCGGGACAGCACCTCGCGGACGTTCTTCTGCGTCTTCCAGGGCTGCCCGGCCGCGTCGTACATGTACAGGGCGTGGTGGGCGACCTGGTTGGAGTGCCCGTACATGCCCATCCGCACGTCCCGCGCCTCGGTCATCTCGTGGATGACACCGCCGTAGGAACCGACGAACTCGGGGGAGGCCGTCTCGGGGGTGGAGAGGTACGCGTCGAGCTTGTCGGCGAGGCCCTTGCGCCCGCCGTAGAGGTTCGCCAGGCCCCGGCTGTCCTGCGGCGCGGTGAAGGCGTACCCCCAGCCGTTGGTCTCGGTGTAGTCGTGGCCCCACACCCGGGGGTCGTACTTCGAGGACTCCACCCGCCAGTCGCCCTTCGCGTTCCGGCCCTGGAAGAAGCCGGCCTTCGCGTCGAAGAGGTTCACATAGTCCTGGGCGCGGTCCAGGAAGTACTCCGACTCCTCCTTGTAGCGCCGCTCGCCGGTCTCCTCGTAGAGCTTGCGGCCCATGCGGGAGATGCCGTAGTCGTTGAGGTAGCCCTCCAGCGCCCAGGACAGGCCCTCGTGCGTCTCGGTGCCCGTGTAGCCGAGGAACGGCGAGGTGGCCATGCCCTTGCGGCCGACGCCCGGGTTCGGCGGTACGACCGTCGCGTTCTTCACCGCCGCCTCGTACGCCGCCTTCGCGTCGAAGTCGACGCCCTTGACGTACGCGTCCGCGAACGCCACGTCCGACGACGTTCCCGTCATGAGGTCCGCGTAGCCGGGGGAGGACCAGCGGGAGGTCCAGCCGCCGTCCTTGTACTGCTGCACGAACCCGTCGGCCAGCTCACCCGCCCGGGACGGGGTCAGCAACGAGTACGCGGGCCAGGTCGTCCGGTACGTGTCCCAGAAGCCGTTGTTGACGTACACCTTGCCGTCGACGATCTTCGCGCCGGTGTGCGTCGGGGTGTCCGGCTTCGGCATGGAGGAGAAGGGCGAGGCGTACTGGTACGTGCCCCCGACCTTCTCGAACCCGGAGTTCGGGTACAGGTACAGCCGGTACAGGCCGGAGTACAGCGTCGTCAGCTGGTCGGGCGTCGCACCCTCGACCTCCACCTTGCCGAGCAGCCGGTCCCACTGCCGCTGGGCGCTCTTCTTCACCGCCTCGAAGGACCTGCCCTCCGGAATCTCCTGGCGCAGGTTGTCCCTGGCCTGGTCGAGGCTGATCAGCGAGGTCGCCAGACGCAGGGTGACGGTCCGGTCGTCGGCCTCGAAGCGCAGATGGCCCTTCACCCCGGCCGACGAACCCTCACTCACCGGCTTGTCGAACTCGCCGTACACGAACAGCCGGGTCGCACCCGTCGACAGCCCGGACTTCACGTCCGAGTAGCCGGTGACGACCCCGTTCTCCTCGTCGAGGGTGAGCCCCGCCTGGTCCGTCACGTTGTCGAAGAGGACGCTCGCGTCGTCGCCGGGGTAGGTGAAGCGCAGCGCCGCCGCGTGGTCCGTCGGCGCCATCTCGGCCTTCAGCCCGTTCTCGAACCGCACCCCGTAGTAGTACGGCCGGGCCGTCTCGTTCTCGTGCTTGAAGGCCAGCTCCCGGGCCTCCCGGCCGAGGTCCGGAGTTCCGGAGGCGATGGACGGCATCACCTGGAAGGTCTGCCGGTCGCCCATCCAGGGACTCGGCTCATGGCTCGCGCTGAACGCCTGGATCGTCGGCAGGTTGTCGGAATTGTTGGCTCGCGCGTAGTCGTACAGCCAGCTCAGCGAGCCCGCGTTGGTCACCGGCGTCCAGAAGTTGAAGCCGTGCGGCACCGCCGTCGCCGGGAAGTTGTTGCCGCGTGAGAAGCCGCCGCTGGAGTTGGTGCCCCGGGTCGTCACCGCGTAGTCCGACAGATGCGCCTTCGGCCGCTCGGGGGTGACGGACTCGATGGTCACGTCGTCCAGCCAGCCCCGGAACTTCGCCGGGCCCTCGGGGGAGTCGTACGCGATCAGGATCCGGTCCACGGTCTTCCCGGCCGCGACCGACCCGATCCGCGAGGCCACGTCGTTCCACTGGTTGACGTAGAGGATCTTCGCAGCGCCCTGCCCCTGCGGGGTGAGCGGGAAGCCGTGCTGGTCGGTGGCGCGCAGGTCGCTCAGGTGGGTGCCGTCGGTGAAGGCGAGGTCGACGGAGACGTTCGTGGCGTCGTAGTCGAGGTCGCCGTCCGCCATCGACGGGAAGATCCGGTAGGCCAGCCGCGTGTTCCGGCCGACGGCCACGTTCACGTCGAAGACCTTGTTGTACGAGTACGCCCGCCCGTCGGCGGTGTGCCGGCCGGCGTAACGCAGGGCCCGTTTCCCGGTGAACCCGGCGCCCGCCTTGGCGGTGGGGGAGCCGCTCGGGCCGCGGTCGACCAGGGAGAGCATGTCCTGCGGGACCGGCCCTTCGCCGCCGCCCGTGGACAGCTGGAGGTCGGCGAGCTGGAGGATGCCGCCGCCGTTGTTCCGGGTGACGTCCAGCCGGAAGTGCCGGTACTCGCCGGGTTCGGCGAGCTCGTACGTCGTCGTCCGGAACCGCTCGGAGAAGGACTCGCCGGAGCGGGCGTCCAGGGTCTTCCAGTCCTTGCCGTCGGCGGAGCCCTTCAGGGTCCAGTCCTTCGGGTCGCGCTCGTCGTGGTCGTTGGCCGACGTCAGTGCGTAACGCGCCAGTCTGATGGGTTTGTCCAGGTCGAACTCGGCCCAGCCGGTGGGCTGGAAGGTGAGCCACTTGGTGCTCGGTTCACCGTCGACGAGGTTCTCCTTCACCTCACCGCCGCCCGTGTTCTCGGCACTGGCCCGGACATCGGTGACCTGGTCGGTCACGTTGCCCGGTATGCCGCTGCTGTAGCCGCCGTCCACGCCCGAGGCGCGCTTGCCCCCGTCGGGGCCGGTGTCGACGGTGTTCGACCAGTCCGGAACAGGGTCGTCCGCCTCGAACGAGGACGCGAACCCCCGATCGGGTTTCCCGGGGGCCTGCGGCAGTGCGACCACAACGCCCTGCGAACCCAGGGCCAAAGCAAAGGCGGTCGCCGACACGACCACCGAACCCCATCTGTGCCGAGCTTTCCGCTGCATCAACGGGTACCCTCCCTGCGCAGTGGACAACGTTGTCACCATCAATGCGCAAGGACCAGTAGTTGCCCAAGTGGCGGGGAGTGTCAAGGGTGTTGCCTGTGGCATTCGGGCGTGGTGACCGGGATATTTCCGGCGGAGCGCCCACAGGTCACTCATACTTCCGCGAGGTCTCAACTCGGATAAGACCCACGGCCAACCTTGCGTTCGATCTTGATCCGCCGGCGGGAAGTGGACTATACCTGTCGGACGCTTCACACGATCCGCACTTCAGCGCCTGCACGTCACCACCCGCACTTTCCTGCACGACCCAGCTTGACCCGATCGCGGTGCCGGGGAGGATCCGGTTCACCGCCTGAGTCCTGGAGAAGGCGAGGACTTGAGCATGGGATCCACTTCCGCCGAGAACCACGGCACCGAGGGTGTCGGCCGCCGTGATCTGATCAAACGGTCTGCCGCGCTCGGGCTGATCTCCGTACCCACCATGAGCTTCCTGTCCGCGTGCGCCAGCAGCGGCGGCGACGACAGCGGGGACAAGGCCAAGGCCGGCAAGAAGACCGCGAAGAACCCGCTCGCCGTCAACGACACGGCCGGTATGGAATTCGTCCTGTTCGACGGCGGCTTCGGCAAGGAGTACGCCGAGGACGCCGTGAAGATCTACGAGAAGAACTTCCCCCAGGTGAAGGTGAAGTTCTCCGCCACCCAGAAGATCCAGTCCACCCTCCAGCCCCGCTTCAACCAGGGCACCCCGCCGGACCTCATCGACAACTCCGGCGCCGAGCAGATGGACATGGGCGTCCTGGTCGGCAAGAACCAGCTCACCGACCTCACCCCGCTGCTGGACGCGCCCTCCTACGACGACCCGGACAAGAAGGTCCGCGACACGCTGCGCCCCGGCATCGTGGAGATGGGCCAGTTCGACGGCGAGAAGGTCTGGATCCTCTACTACGCCTACACGGTCTACGGCGTCTGGTACTCGCAGAAGGCCCTGGACTCGCTCGACGAGCAGTACCCCGAGACCTGGGACCAGATGCTCGCCGTCTGCGCGAAGGCCAAGAAGAAGGGTATGGCGGGCTGGACGTACGCGGGCAAGTACCCGTACTACCTCCCCTTCTCGCTCTACCCGATGATCGGCAAGGTCGGCGGCCGGGAGGTCCTCGACGCGATCGACAACCTGGAGCCGAACGCCTGGAAGCACCCGGCCGTCAAGGCCTGCTTCGACGCGTACTACGAGCTCTACAAGAAGGGTTACGTCCTCAAGGGCACCCCGGGCCTGGACCACATCCAGTCACAGACCGCGTGGGCCGAGGGCAAGGCGCTGTTCATCCCGAACGGCTCCTGGGTGGAGAACGAGTCGGCCAACGTCATCCCCGACGGCTTCGACCTGGCCGTCTCCGCGCCCACCGGCCTCGACTCCTCCGACAAGATGCCCTTCGGCACCATCTGGGCCTCCGGCGGCGAGCCCTTCATCGTCCCGGCCAAGGCCAAGAACGCCGCCGGCGGCATGGAGCAGCTGCGCATCATGCTCAGCGAGGCCTCCTCCAAGAACTTCACCGGAAAGGTGAAGTCGCTGACCGCGTACAACGGCGGCACCGACGGCATCGCCCTCACCCCCGGACTGAAATCCGGCGTCGCGGCGCTGGACAAGGCCGGCGAGAACGTGGTGAATCCCCGTCTGCAGGACTGGTATGTGCAGTTGCAGAAGGAGAAGATCGGCGTCTCCGGCCTGGGCGAGATGATGGCCGGCCGCCTGACCCCGGCCGAGGCCATCAAGAAGATCCAGGCCTTCGCCGACGAAACCGCCAAGGACGACTCCATCAAGCACTACAAGCACCAGTAACGGCACTGGAAAACCCAAATTCCGCACACGGCACCGGAGTGGCGATGCAGCACGGCAAGTACCGGTTCATCGTGGGCTTCCTGGCGTTGCCCCTGGGACTGTACGCGCTCTTCGTGATCTGGCCGTTCATCCAGTCCATCTATTACTCGTTCACGGACTGGACCGGCCTGAGCCCCGAATTCAAGATGGTCGGTTTCGACAACTACAGCCGGATGCTCGACGACGACATCTTCTGGAAGTCGTTGCAGCACAGCCTGCTGTTCGCCCTCCTGCTGCCGGTGGTGACGATCGGCCTCGCGCTGTTCTTCGCCTTCATGATCAACGTGGGCGGCAGAAAGAGAAAGAACGGCCCGGTGATCACCGGTGTCCGCGGCTCCTCCTTCTACAAGATCGTCTACTTCTTCCCGCAGGTCCTCTCGATCGCCATCGTCGCGCTGCTGTTCGCGTTCGCGTACAACCCGGACAGCGGCGCGCTCAACTCGCTCCTGCGCGGCATCGGCCTGGACCACGTCCAGCCCCTGTGGCTGGGCGACCCCGATCTGGCCCTCTGGGCGGTGATGGCGGTCCTCGTCTGGTCGACGGTCGGCTTCTTCGTCGTCCTCTTCTCCGCGGGCATGGCCTCCATCCCGGCGGAGATGTACGAGGCCGCGCTCCTGGACGGCGCGAACCGCGTCACCACGTTCTTCCGGGTCACCCTGCCCCTCCTCTGGGACACGGTGCAGTCCGGCTGGGTCTACATGGGCATCCTCGCCCTGGGCGCCGAGTCGTTCGCGGTCGTGCAGATCATGACGACCGGGCCGGGCGGTCCCGACTACTCGACCACCGTCATGGTCCTGTACGTGTACCAGAAGGCGTTCCGTGACGGGCAGGCCGCCTACGCCACCACCATCGGTGTCGCCCTGCTCGTCGTCACGCTGGCCTTCGCCGCCGTGGTGATGCGGCTGGGCCGTCGCGAGCGGCTGGAGTACTGACCGATGAAGACGACCGAAACCCCCGCGCCGCTCCCGGCCGAGTCCGGAGCCCCGGTCACCAAGACGGACGTCCGGCCGCCGCCCCCCGTGAAGGAGAAGAAGGAGGGCACGGTCCTCAACGTCTTCTCCCACGGCGTCCTGGTCATCTGGGCGTTCATGGTGGTCATGCCGCTGCTCTGGGCGGTCATGACGTCCTTCAAGGACGACCGCTCGATCTTCAGCTCCCCCTGGTCGCTCCCGGACTCCCTGCACTTCGACAACTGGTCGCGGGCGTGGACCCAGGCCAACATGAGCGACTACTTCCTCAACACGGTCCTCGTGGTGGGCGGCTCACTCATCGGCACCCTGGTCCTCGGCTCCATGGCGGCCTACGTCCTGGCCCGCTTCGACTTCCCGGGCAACCGTTTCATCTACTACCTGTTCATCGGCGGCATGAGCTTCCCGATCATGCTCGCGCTGGTCCCGCTGTTCTACGTCGTGAACAACATGGGCCTGTTGAACACCATTCACGGCCTGATCCTGGTCTACATCGCCTACTCGCTGCCGTTCACCGTGTTCTTCCTGACGGCGTTCTTCCGCACGCTGCCGACGTCGATCGCCGAGGCGGCGTTCGTCGACGGGGCCTCCCACAGCCGCACGTTCTTCCAGATCATGCTGCCCATGGCCAAGCCGGGCCTGATCAGCGTCGGCATCTTCAACTTCCTGGGGCAGTGGAACCAGTACATGCTGCCGACGGTCCTCAACACCGACCCCGACAAGCGGGTCCTCACGCAGGGTCTGGTGCAGCTGGCGGTCAGCCAGGGGTACAAGGGCGACTGGTCGGGCCTGTTCGCGGGTCTGGTCATGGCGATGCTGCCGGTGCTCGCCGCGTACATCGTCTTCCAGCGGCAGGTGGTGCAGGGGCTCACGGCTGGTGCGCTGAAGTAAGCCCGGGCCGGTTGAGCAACTGCAGGATGGGTCCGCAACCCGGCGGCGCGGGGTGCCTCCCCCAAGCTCTCGGCTTCGCTCGAGCAGGGGGGACCCCCACGCCCCCAGCGGCACGCATGCCCGCAGGCTGAGCGGACCCGCACCCGCCGGACGGCGCAAGGGGACGTGTCGGGGGGTGTCCGCCCGCAGCGGTTGGCGCGTCAACGGGGAGCCGGTCGGCGTCCGACCCCATCGCGCCGTTCCGAGGACGGACGCCCCGGCGCGGCCCCGACTCACCCACCGGCGGAAGGCGAAAGCGCGTACCCCCCCAACAGCCACACAGGCCGCCGCAGGCAGAAAGCGCGTACCCCCACATAGCGCTCCGCGACCGCCCGCACACACCGCGGAATCAGTTCAACCTCTTGACGGGAGGCAACCCGAACGGCTCAGCTTAGAGTTCACTAGTTGGACATAGACGGGGTCTCATCGAAGCGGCCCCGTGCGCAGGAGGTCGTCGTGGAGACTCCGGGGTCGCAGTCATCGCTGCACCGAGCCAACCTGGAGCGGGTCGTACGAGCCGTGCGCCTGGCGGGCTCCCTCACCCAGGCCGAGATCGCGCGGACGACAGGTCTGTCCGCGGCGACGGTGTCCAACATCGTCCGGGAGTTGAAGGAAGGCGGCACCGTCGAGGTCACACCGACCTCCGCCGGCGGCCGCAGGGCCCGCAGCGTGTCGCTGAGCGGCGACGCCGGCATCGTCATCGGCGTCGACTTCGGCCACACCCACCTCCGTGTCGCGATCGGCAACCTCGCCCACCAGGTCCTGGCGGAGGAGTCCGAGCCGCTGGACGTGGACGCCTCGTCCACCCAGGGCTTCGACCGCGCGGAACAGCTGGTCACCCGCCTGATCGAAGCCACCGGCGTCGACCGCTCCAAGATCGCCGGCGTCGGCCTCGGCGTCCCCGGCCCCATCGACGTCGAATCCGGCACCCTCGGCTCGACGGCCATCCTCCCCGGCTGGACCGGCACCAAGCCCGCCGAGGAGCTCCGCGGCCGCCTCGGCGTCCCCGTGCACGTGGACAACGACGCCAACCTCGGCGCCCTCGGCGAGATGGTCTGGGGCAGCGGCCGGGGTGTCCGCGACCTGGCCTACATCAAGGTCGCCAGCGGCGTCGGCGCCGGCCTGGTGATCAGCGGCAAGATCTACCGCGGCCCCGGCGGCACCGCAGGAGAAATCGGGCATATTACACTCGACGAGTCCGGCCCCGTCTGCCGTTGCGGCAACCGCGGCTGCCTGGAGACCTTCGCGGCCGCGCGCTACGTGCTCCCGCTCCTCCAGTCCAGTCACGGCACCGATCTGACCATGGAGGGCGTCGTACGGCTGGCGCGGGACGGAGACCCGGGCTGCCGTCGGGTGATCGCCGACGTCGGCCGCCACATCGGCAGTGGAGTGGCCAATCTCTGCAACCTGCTGAACCCGAGCCGCGTGGTCCTCGGCGGTGATCTCGCCGAGGCCGGTGAGCTGGTGCTCGGGCCGATCCGGGAGTCCGTCGGCCGCTACGCCATCCCCAGTGCGGCACGCCAGTTGTCCGTTCTCCCCGGCGCCCTCGGAGGCCGTGCGGAAGTGCTCGGAGCGCTCGCTCTAGCCCTCAGCGAGATGGGCGATTCGACCCTTTTGGACGGGACGGCTCCGGGTGCACTGCAGGCAGTGGCCCCTGCCTTCACTTAGAGAACGGATGGCACCGTTGCCATCTCGTTAAGGATTTACTTCTTGACGTCGCACGTGTGGCCGAGTTGACTTCCAGCCACCTCGGCCGCAATGTCGCGGCCTCGTCAGGGAGGTTTCTGAAGTGAACACGCGTATGCGTCGCGCCGCTGTCGCTATTGCCGCCGGTGCGATGGCTGTTTCGCTTGCTGCCTGTGGCAGCGCCAAGGAGTCGGGCGACAACGCCGACTCCACCGGGTCCGCCAAGAAGGGCGACGACATCAAGGTCGGCCTGCTCCTTCCCGAGAACGCGACCGCCCGTTACGAGAAGTTCGACCGTCCCCTCATCGAGGAGAAGGTCAAGGAGCTCACCAACGGCAAGGGCGAGGTCGTCTACGCCAACGCCAAGCAGGACGCCAGCACGCAGAACCAGCAGGTCGACACGATGGTGACCAACAAGGTCGACGTGCTGATCGTGGACGCTGTCGACTCCAAGGCGATCGCCGGCTCGGTGAAGAAGGCCAAGGACGCGGGCATCCCCGTCGTCGCCTACGACCGCCTGGCCGAGGGCCCGATCGACGCCTACACCTCGTTCGACAACGAGACCGTCGGCAAGACCCAGGGCGAGGCCCTGCTGAAGGCCCTGGGTGACAAGGCCAAGGACGGCCAGATCGTCATGATGAACGGGTCCTCCACCGACCCGAACGCCGCCCAGTTCAAGAAGGGCGCGCACTCCGTGCTCGACGGCAAGGTGAAGATCGGCCGCGAGTACGACACCAAGGAGTGGAAGCCGGAGAACGCCAACTCCAACATGGAGGGCGCCATCTCCGCCCTCGGCAAGGACAAGATCGTCGGCGTGTACTCCGCCAACGACGGCATGGCGGGCGGCATCATCACGGCCCTGAAGGCCGCCGGCATCGCCGACATCCCGGTCACCGGCCAGGACGCCGAACTCGCGGGCGTGCAGCGCATCGTCACCGGTGAGCAGTACATGAGCGTCTACAAGCCCTACCCGCAGGAGGCGGACGTCGCGGCCGAGATGGCCGTCGCCCTCGCCCAGGGCAAGTCGCTCGACTCGATCGCCAAGGACAAGGTCGACAGCCCGACCACCAAGGCCATCCCCTCCGTCCTCGTCCCGGTCGTCTCGCTGACCAAGGACAACATCAAGGACACCGTCATCAAGGACGGCATCTACACCGTGAACGAGATCTGCACGGGCAAGTACAAGGCCGCCTGCGACAAGATCGGCCTCAACTAGGCAACCGCCA
Organism: Streptomyces qaidamensis; assembly: GCF_001611795.1. Taxonomy (NCBI): domain Bacteria; kingdom Bacillati; phylum Actinomycetota; class Actinomycetes; order Kitasatosporales; family Streptomycetaceae; genus Streptomyces; species Streptomyces qaidamensis. Next base: position 6,955,051 of record NZ_CP015098.1, read on the forward strand.
CGTCCCCTGCGGAGCGCGGGAGTCCGAACCGGACTCCCGTGACTCCATGCGGGGACCGGTTCGCCCCCGAGTTCCTCCGGCGCCCCGCCACATCAGCCCCGCAAGCTACGCGGGGCGCCGGACGGATCACTCCTCCCACCCTTCTGCACAACCTCCCGCCGGGTCAGGCGGCGAAGGAGATGGTTCACGTGTCCGCTACGCCCGTGCTGGCGTTGCGCGGGGTCTCCAAGCGGTTCGGTGCCGTTCAGGCGCTCACCGACGTAGAGCTTGAGGTCCACGCCGGTGAGGTGGTCGCCCTGGTCGGCGACAACGGAGCCGGAAAGTCCACGCTGGTCAAGACGATCGCCGGCGTGCACCCCATCGATGAGGGTGTCATCGAATGGGACGGCAGGTCCGTCCAGATCAACAAGCCGCACGACGCCCAGAACCTGGGCATCGCGACCGTCTACCAGGACCTCGCGCTCTGCGACAACATCGACGTCGTCGGCAACCTCTACCTGGGCCGGGAGATCCGCAAGCGCGGCGTCCTGGACGAGGTGGAGATGGAGCGCCGCTCCCGGGAGCTGCTCGACACGCTGTCGATCCGTATCCCCAGCGTGCGCATCCCGATCGCCTCGCTCTCCGGCGGTCAGCGCCAGACCGTGGCCATCGCCCGTTCCATGCTCGGCGAGCCCAAGCTGGTCATCCTCGACGAGCCCACCGCCGCCCTCGGCGTCGAGCAGACCGCACAGGTCCTCGACCTGGTCGAGCGGCTGCGCGAGCGCGGCCACGCCGTGATCCTCATCAGCCACAACATGGCCGACGTGAAGGCCGTCGCGGACAAGGTCGCCGTGCTGCGCCTCGGCCGCAACAACGGCGTCTTCGAGGTCAAGTCGACCTCGCAGGAAGAGATCATCTCCGCCATCACCGGCGCCACCGACAACGCCGTGACCCGCCGTGCGGCGCGCACGAACGGGGAGGTTTCCAAGTGAGCATCGACAAGACCTCCGCGGCTCCGGACGACCACGTCGTGGAGAACCCCGAGGCGGCCAAGGCCGCCGTCACGGTGGTCGACCCCCGGCTGCTGGTGCGCGAGCAGGGCCTCAAGGGCTACGTCAGCGAGTTCAAGCGGAAGATGAAGTCCGGTGACCTGGGCTCCATCCCGGTCGTCATCGGCCTGGCGATCATCTGGATCATCTTCACGAGCCTGAACTCCAACTTCCTCACCGCGGGCAACCTGTCCGACATGTCCGTCGCCATGGTCGGCACGGGCATGATCGCCGTCGGCATCGTGTTCGTGCTGCTGCTCGGCGAGATCGACCTGTCCGTCGGCTCGGTCTCCGGTGTGGCGGGCGCGAGTTTCGCGGTGCTGAACGTCACCAACGGCATGAACGAGTGGCTCGCCTTCGTGCTGGCCATCCTCACCGGCACGGTCGCCGGTGCGCTGCACGGCTTCTTCTTCGCGAAGATCGGCGTGCCCGCCTTCGCCGTCACGCTGGCCGGTCTGCTGTTCTGGAACGGCTTCATGCTCCAGATCCTGGGCAGCAACGGCACCATCAACCTCGACCCGGACGGGGTCGTGGCCCAGCTGACCAGCTATTACTTCTCCGACGTGGCCGCCGCGTACGGTCTGGCCGTGGTGGTGACCGCCGGGTTCTTCCTCAGCTCCTTCCTCGGTAACCGGCGGCGCGAGGCGGCGGGTGTGCCGTCGCGGCCGCTGAGCGACACCATCGTGCGGACCGTGCTGCTGGCGGTGCTCGCCTTCACCGCCGCCATCGTCTTCAACCAGTACAAGGGCCTGCCGCTCGCCGTGGTGATCTTCATCGCGGTGCTGCTGGTCACGGACTTCGTGCTGCGCCGCACGGCGTACGGCCGGAAGGTGTTCGCGCTCGGCGGCAGCGTCGAGGCGTCCCGCCGGGCCGGCATCAACGTGGAGATGGTCCGGATCTCGGTGTTCGCGATCTCCGGCACCTTCGCGGCGGTGGGCGGTCTGTTCATCGCCTCGAAGATCGCCGCGGCCAACCAGGGCGCCGGCGGCGGTGACCTGCTGATGAACGCGATCGCCGCGGCGGTCATCGGCGGCACGTCGCTGTTCGGCGGCCGTGGACGCACCTGGAACGCGCTGCTCGGTGTCCTGGTGATCGTGTCGATCCAGTACGGCCTCGCCCTGGAGGGCATCGCCTCCCCGGTGCAGTACATGATCACCGGTGGTGTGCTGTTGGCCACGGTCGTCATCGACGCCGTCACCCGTAAGACGCAGAAGACCGCAGGGCGCGCCTAGCGCCGACCACCCACCTGTGCCCGGTACCTCCCCGGTACCGGGCACAGCTGTGTCGTAGAGGTGGCGCACCATGGGTAGAGCCGAACGCGTGACGTACGACGCACAGCCTCGGCGCCGCCCGCAAGGGCGGAACATTAGACTCGACAAGCCCGGCAACAGCTCTACTGCAAGGAGGCACGGGTGCCGCTGCTGACCCGTATCAGGGGACCGCGCGATCTGGACCGGCTCAACCTGGAGGAGCTGAACCAGCTGGCGGAGGAGATCCGCAGCTTCCTCGTCGAAGCGGTCTCCAAGACCGGCGGTCACCTCGGCCCCAACCTCGGCGTGGTGGAGCTCACCATCGCCCTGCACCGGGTCTTCGACTCGCCCCGGGACAAGGTGCTCTGGGACACCGGCCACCAGTCCTATGTCCACAAGCTGCTCACCGGCCGCCAGGACTTCTCGAAGCTGAAGATGAAGGGCGGCCTGTCCGGTTACCCCTCACAGGCCGAGTCCGAGCACGACGTCATCGAGAACTCGCACGCCTCGACCGTCCTCGGCTGGGCCGACGGCATCGCCAAGGCCAACCAGATCCTCGAACGCGACGACCACGTCGTGGCCGTGATCGGTGACGGCGCGCTGACCGGCGGCATGGCCTGGGAGGCGCTGAACAACATCGCCGACGCCAAGGACCGCCCGCTCGTCATCGTCGTCAACGACAACGAGCGGTCCTACGCGCCGACCATCGGCGGCCTCGCCAACCACCTGGCGACCCTGCGCACCACCGACGGCTACGAGCGCTTCCTCGCCCGCACCAAGGAGGTGCTGGAGCGCACCCCCGTCGTCGGACAGGCGCTCTACGACACCCTGCACGGCGCGAAGAAGGGGCTGAAGGACTTCATCGCCCCGCAGGGCATGTTCGAGGACCTCGGCCTGAAGTACGTCGGGCCGATCGACGGACACGACCTGGAGGCCCTGGAGTCCGCGCTCGCCAAGGCCAAGCGGTTCGGCGGGCCGGTCATCGTGCACTGCCTGACCGAGAAGGGCCGCGGCTACCAGCCGGCCCTCCAGGACGAGGCGGACCGCTTCCACGCCGTCGGCAAGATCCACCCCGACACGGGCCTGCCGATCGCCAGCTCCGGCGCCGACTGGACGTCCGTCTTCGGCGAGGAGATGGTCAAGCTCGGCGAGGAGCGCGAGGACATCGTCGCCATCACGGCCGCCATGCTCCAGCCGGTCGGCCTGGACAAGTTCGCCAAACGCTTCCCCAAGCGGGTCTACGACGTCGGCATCGCCGAGCAGCACGGCGCCGTCTCCGCGGCCGGCCTGGCCACCGGCGGCGTGCACCCGGTGTTCGCCGTGTACGCCACGTTCCTCAACCGCGCCTTCGACCAGGTGCTGATGGACGTGGCCCTGCACAAGTGCGGCGTCACCTTCGTCCTCGACCGGGCCGGTGTCACGGGCACCGACGGGGCTTCCCACAACGGCATGTGGGACATGTCGATCCTTCAGGTCGTCCCGGGCCTGCGGCTGGCCGCGCCGCGCGACGCCGACCAGGTGCGCGCCCAGCTGCGCGAGGCCGTCGCCGTAGACGACGCGCCGACCGTCGTCCGCTTCTCCAAGGGCGCCGTCGGCCCCGCCGTCCCGGCCGTGCGCCGCGTCGGCGGCATGGACGTCCTGCGCGAGCCCGGCACCGACCGGCCGGACGTCCTGCTGGTCTCCGTCGGTGCCCTCGCGCCGATGTGCCTGGAGATCGCCGGCCTGCTCGACAAGCAGGGCATCTCCACGACGGTCGTGGACCCGCGCTGGGTCAAGCCCGTCGACGAGGCGATGGCCCCGCTCGCCGAGCAGCACCGGGTCGTCGTCACCGTCGAGGACAACAGCCGGGTCGGCGGCGTCGGCTCGGCGATCGCCCAGGCGCTGCGCGACGCCGGAGTCGACGTGCCGCTGCGGGACTTCGGCATCCCACCGCGTTTCCTCGACCACGCCTCCCGCGCCGAGGTCCTGGCCGAGATCGGGCTCACCGCACCGGACATCGCCCGGCAGGTGACCGGGCTGGTCGCCCGGCTCGACGGCCGCTACGAGCGCTCCGCCGCGGACGCCGTGGAATCCGCGCGCGACTGACACCGCTGAATGGGCCGGTTCCACCACCGTGAAGGGTGGTGAAACCGGCCCATTGGCGTGAATCCTCCCCCGCTGGGGCATACGCATGGTGCCCCCTCTCGATCATGTCGAGGACGACAAGCGTGGGAGGTACCCCCGTGAGCAGTACCCTCTTCCGGACGAAGAAGGTCGAGCAGTCCATCCTCGACACCGAGGAGCCAGAGCACGCGCTCAAGAAGTCCCTGTCAGCGCTGGATCTGACCGTCTTCGGCGTCGGTGTGATCATCGGTACCGGCATCTTCGTACTCACCGGCACAGTCGCCAAGGACAACGCCGGGCCCGCGACGGCCCTGGCGTTCGTGGCGTCCGGCATCGCCTGCGCCCTGGCCGCCCTCTGCTACGCCGAGTTCGCGTCCACGGTCCCGGTCGCCGGGTCCGCCTACACGTTCTCGTACGCCTCCCTCGGTGAACTGCCAGCCTGGATCATCGGCTGGGACCTCGTCCTGGAATTCGCGCTCGGTACGGCGGTGGTGGCCGTCGGCTGGTCGGGCTACATCCAGTCGCTCATGGACAACGCGGGCTGGACGATGCCCGCGGGCCTGGGCAGCCGCGAGGGCGCCGACGCCTTCGGCTTCGACATCCTCGCCGCCGCGCTCGTCCTCGTTCTGACCGGCATCCTCGTGCTCGGCATGAAGCTGTCCGCGCGGATCACGTCGATCGTCGTCGCCATCAAGGTGACGGTCGTCCTCGTCGTGATCATCGCGGGCGCGTTCCTCATCAAGGGTGACAACTACGACCCGTTCATTCCGAAGGAGCAGCCTGTGGAGGCCGGGGCAAGTCTCGACTCCCCGCTGATCCAGCTCATGTTCGGCTGGGCGCCCTCCAACTTCGGCGTGATGGGCATCTTCACCGCCGCCTCGGTCGTGTTCTTCGCCTTCATCGGCTTCGACGTCGTGGCCACGGCCGCGGAGGAGACCAAGAACCCGCAGCGCGACATGCCGCGCGGCATCCTCGGCTCCCTCCTGATCTGCACGACGCTGTACGTCCTCGTGTCGATCGTCGTCACCGGCATGCAGCACTACAGCCAGTTGTCCGTCGACGCGCCGCTGGCCGACGCCTTCAAGGCGACCGGGCATCCGTGGTTCGCCGGCTTCATCAGCTTCGGCGCCGCGGTCGGCCTGACGACGGTCTGCATGATCCTGCTGCTCGGCCAGACCCGGGTGTTCTTCGCGATGAGCCGGGACGGACTGCTGCCGCGGTTCTTCTCGCGCGTCCACCCGCGGTTCAAGACGCCGCACCGGCCGACCATCCTGCTCGGCGTGATCATCGCCGTCCTCGCCGGGTTCACGCCGCTGACCGAGCTCGCCGCCCTGGTCAACATCGGCACGCTGTTCGCCTTCGTGGTCGTCGCCATCGGCGTGATCATCCTCCGCAAGTCCCGCCCCGACCTGCCCCGGGCCTTCCGCACCCCGTGGGTGCCGGTGATCCCGATCCTGTCGGTCTGCGCGTCCCTGTGGCTGATGATCAACCTTCCCGCCGAGACGTGGGTCCGCTTCGCCATCTGGATGGCCGCCGGCTTCCTCGTCTACTTCCTGTACGGACGCACCCACAGCCGCCTCGCACGCCGCGAGTCGGGAGAGGAGCAGCCGAGCGTGGGTGGTGGCACGCCGTAAGCGGCTGCGACTGCGGCTTCGCCTTCTCGCCGGTGGTGGGTCGGGGCCGCGCGGGGGGGGTCCGTCCTCGGAACGGCGCGATGGGGTGTCATACCGACTGACTGTCCGTTGACGCGCCAACCGCTGCGGGCGGCGGTCACCCCCCGACACGACCCCTTGCCTACGACTGCGGGTGCGGGCGCGCTCTGCCCCCGCTGCGGGCATGCGTGCCGCTGCGGGCGCTGGGGCCCCCGTGCTCGAGCGAAGCCGAGAGCTTGGGGGAGGGTGGGCGCTGGAGGTACCCCCTGCCCGAAGAGCTTGGGGGAGGCACCTCGTCGCGCCGAGTTGCGCAACACCCCGGCCTCAGCCCCGGCGCCGAGCGCCTACGGACGAACAGACCGCGGCCCCGCCACCTCCGCCCCCAGCTCACCGACCCGCCTCCGCAGCTCGCGGTCCGCCGTGATCACCAGGACGGCGCGGTCACCGGCCGAGGCCACCACCTCGACGATGTGGTCGTCTCCGCTGCCGGCGGCGGACGACACCCGTACCCCGGGCACGGACTCCACACCCCGCGCCGCCCCCTCCACCACGAGGACGATCTCCACCGGGCCGGAGACGGCGGGGACCCCCTGCGACGCCAACCGGTCCCGCAGCCGTTCCGCCGCGCCGCGGCGGTCCCGCCACCAGCCGTCCGGCACCGACCCGACGACGTTCGCCGCGTCGACGACGACCAGGACAGGCGTGTTGGCGTTCATGTGGCCAGGGTCGCACGGCAGATGGCCGCCCGGCGGGGCCGGGCGGCGCGTCGGGCCCCGCCCTCCGCATAAAGTGAACAGGTGAACGGCGACTGGCTCATCCGCGGCCGCGACGGCCGCCTCACCGTCTACCTGCCCTCCGGCGACGCCGTCCTGTGCCGTGCGGAACGCGGCCCCGCCGGCCCCTGGGAGGACGCCCCCCGCACCGTCGGCGGCAGCCAGAAGCTGCACCCGGGCGCGGCGGTCGGCCAGGGCCGGGACGGGTACGCCCATCTGGCCGCCTGGCGGCCCACCGTGCCGGGGGAGTCGGGGCTCGTGCACTCCACGCACTTCCGGCCCGGGCTCGCGGCCCTGGACTGGGTCCCGATCGGGCACCCGGACCAGAAGGGCGACCGGACGGGCCCGCCTGCCGTCGCCGTCGACGGCGCGGGGCGCGGCTATGTCTTCGTCCGGAACGCGAACGGCGGGGTCAGCCTGCGCAACCAGAAGGTCAAGGGCGGCTGGAGCTCCTGGCAGAACCTCGAAGGGCATGACGTCGAGGGCGAACTGGCCGCCGTGACGGGGGAGTCGGGGCTGGTGGAGATGTACGCCGCCGTCCCCGGCGGAATCCTGCACTGGCGGCAGGAGGGGGACGGGAAGAGGCCGGTGCGGACCGAGGGCGTCGACGCACCCGTGCGCCCGGGGACCCTGCGCGCCCTCGCCACGTCCGCCGAGCACACCACCCTCTTCTTCACCGACACATCGGGCGACCTGTACGCATGGCGCCCCGGTGAGAAGCCGGCGGCCCTCCTCACGTCCGCCGGCCCCGGCCCGGTCTCCGCCGTACGGTGTGAGATCGGGGGGCACGACTGCACCGTGCTCGCGCAGCGGTCGGCGAGCGGCAGGGTCGCCTTCGCCGCGTATCCCACCGAGCAGGAGTCGGCCGGTGCCTGGTGGACGGAGTCCGGACCCCAGCTGCCCGCCGACGCCGTGGTGTCGGTGGCGCTCGACGAGCACGGGGAAGTCGTCGCGGCCTCCCAGTCGCCCTCCACGGGCACCGTGCTGCTCACCCGGCGCAAGGACGAGCCGGGGCTCGCGCTGGAGGCCTGGCGAGAGATCTGACCCCCGTCAGACCCGGAACGGATCACTTCCTTTTGAGACTCTTGACGCACCAGACACACGAGGCGTGTCAAGGGTTGTACAGATGTGTGCGTGACAAGGCGCACCTCGGGTGAACGTGGTCAAAAAGTGAAGGTCTTGTTAACCTCCTCGGACTTGTTCGATTTGCTCGGGGGGCCGGTTGCAGCTGCGTCTGGCCGACGCCGTTGCAACGGGGTTGGGGAATGATGTCGTGAGCAGATCCTCCACGGTGGATCTTGTCGTTGTCGGACTCGGTTACGTGGGGCTGCCGTTGGCCAGGTCCGCCGCCGCCGCGGGCCTGAAGGTGGTCGGTCTCGACCGCAGCCGACGGGTGGTCGACGGATTGAACGCCGGTTGTTCACACGTCGACGACATCACCGACGCCGAAGTGCGCGCCATGCTGGAGCAGGGCTTCGAGGCCGTCGACCGGGCGGACGTGATCGCCGGCGCCGCCGCGGTCGTCGTGTGTGTTCCCACGCCGCTCACCGAGCACGGAGCCCCGGACCTCGGCGCGGTGCACGCCGCCGTCGACGACATCGCCGCCCACCTCACCGCCGGCACGCTCGTGGTCCTGGAGTCGACGACGTACCCGGGCACGACCGACGAGGTCGTCCGGCCGCGTCTGGAGGCCGGGGGCCTGCGGGTCGGCATCGACTTCCACCTCGCCTTCTCCCCGGAGCGCATCGACCCGGGCAACCCCTCCTTCGGCCTGGAGAACACACCGAAGGTCGTCGGCGGCATCACGGCCGACTGCACCAAGGCCGCCCGCGCCCTCTACGAGCGTTTCGTGAACCGGGTCGTCGAGGCCAAGGGCACCCGCGAGGCCGAGATGGCCAAGCTGCTGGAGAACACCTACCGGCACGTCAACATCGCCCTCGTCAACGAGATGTCGATGTTCTGCCGCGAGATCGGCGTCGACCTGTGGGACGCGATCCGGTGCGCGTCCACCAAGCCGTTCGGGTTCGCCCCGTTCTACCCTGGCCCCGGCGTCGGCGGGCACTGCATCCCGATCGACCCCAACTACCTGTCGTACAAGGTGCGTTCGCTGGGCATCCCGTTCCGGTTCGTGGAGCTGGCGCAGGAGATCAACCAGCGCATGCCCGTGCACGTGGTCAACCGCGCCGCCGATCTGCTCAACGACCAGGGCAAGGCCGTGCGCGGCTCCCGGATCCTGCTGCTCGGCGTGACCTACAAGCCGGACATCTCCGACCAGCGCGAGAGCCCGGCCCTGGCCGTCGCGGAGAACCTCCTCGCGCGGGGTGCCGAACTCGTCTACTTCGACCCGCGCGTCGAGGACTGGCGCGTCGGCGGTGACCCCGTCGAGCGGGCCGGGGACTACCTCGCCGCCGCCGAGGCCGCGGACCTCACGATCCTGCTCCAGCCGCACCGCGAGATAGACCTCGACGAGCTGGCCGACCGTGCCCGGGCGCTCTTCGACACCCGGGGCAAATCCGCCGACCACCCGCGGGTGGTCAAGCTGTGACTTCCGAAGATACGTTCATACCCGGTGCCGTCGACTCCGGTGGGCGTCGTGCGCACCGGAAGCGGCGGCATCTGAAGGTCTCGTACTTCGTCTTCCTGGGCCTGGCCGCGCTGATCGCCACCCGGCTCGACGCCGGTTCGCTGCACCTGTACTCGATGGGCGCCATGGGCCTGCTGGCCCTGAAGATGTTCGGCGCCCTCTTCTACCGTCCGGCCAAGGCCGGGCGGGAGGAGCTGGAGTACCTGGAGAACACCTGGGTCACCGCGGTCATCCCGATCTACAACGAGGACCCGGTGATGTTCGAGCAGGGCATGCGCAGCCTCCTCGCGCAGAGCCGCCTGCCCAACGAGATCCACATCATCGACGACGCGAGCGCCAACGACTCCGGCATCCGCGCGGCGAAGAAGATGCGCCGCGAGTTCGAGGCCAAGGGCGTCAAGTACACCGTCAGCGTCCAGCCCGAGAACAAGGGCAAGCGCGAGGCGCTGGCGCTGGGCTTCGAGGCCGCGCCCTACTCCGACATCTTCCTCTGCGTCGACTCGGACACCGTGTTGTCCCGGGACACCGTGCGCGAGCTGTTGCTGCCGCTCGCCGACGAGAAGATCATGGCCTCCACCGGCATGGTGCTGGCGCTCAACCACGACAGCAACATCTTCACGCGCCTGCAGGACCTGCGCTACGGCAACTCGTTCCTCTTCGAACGGGCCGCCTACTCGCGGCTGAAGTCGGTCCTGTGCTGCTGCGGCGCGCTCTCCGCGTACCGCGGCACGCTGGTGCGCAAGTACCTGCCGGACTTCCTCAACCAGCAGTTCCTGGGCAAGCCTGCCGTCTTCGGCGACGACCGCCGTATGACCAACTACTGCCTGATGGAGGGCCAGGTCGTCTTCCAGGAGACCGCCGTCGGTTACACGGCCGTCCCCGAGAAGCTGCCGCACTTCCTGCGCCAGCAGGTCCGCTGGAACAAGTCCTTCTTCCGCGAGTCGCTCTGGGCGTTCCGGCACCAGAAGAAGTACCGGCCGGCCTTCTGGCTGACCTGCATGGAACTCGCCCTGTGGCTGGTCTTCGGCTCGGCGATGTTCTACTCGATGGTCATCCTGCCCATCATCAAGCCGCAGCAGTTCGTCAACCACATCGGTGACTACCTGGTCTTCATGGTCCTGATGGGCTACCTGCGCAACGTGCGCTACCTCGACTTCCCGCGCCGCGGCATGGGCTTCATCAAGCGCTTCGGCATGTTCCTGCTCGCGCCGATCTACGGCGTGATCCAGCTGACGCTGCTGACCCCGCTGCGCTTCTACGCCCTGTTCACACTCCACAAGGGCAGCTGGGGCACCCGCCAGGGCGGTGTCGAGGTGTCGGTGGCCGGGGACCACGAGAGCGATGTGACGGAGATCTTCGAGGAAGAGGACCCGTACTCCGACAAGAAGGTCACCGAGACGCTCCAGCTGATGCGTCTGGAGGGCGTGGCGCTGCGCACCCGGCCGCGCCCGGCGGGCGGCATCCCCTCCCAGCCGCAGCCGATCCCCGGCTACGACGAGGAGCAGCACGCCGGCGTTCCGCAGCAGCGCGTCAGCTGGGGGGCGCCGGAGCCGGCCGGCCGGCAGCAGTGGCAGGGCGAGTACCCCGGCCACCACGACCCGTACCAGCAGCAGCCGTACCCGGGGCAGGGCCACGGCCCGCAGCAGGGCGGGTATCCGCCGCAGGACCCGTCCTGGCAGCAGGGCCGGGGACAGGGCCAGGGCGGCTGGTAGAGCAGCGGAGGAACGGAGAGAGGGGCGGCCGGGGGGCCGCCCCTCTCTTGTGCGTTCGGGCGTTGGGCGTGCGGGCCTCGGGCCTCAGGTGTAGGAGGCCATGGCCTCCTCGACCGTCAGCACCGGGATGTCCCGTTCCTCGATCGCCTTCATCAGCGCCTCCAGGCCCGCGGTGCCGATCTCGGTGCTCGTCTTGGGAGCGCCGTCGACGACCTTGTGCAGACACAGGATCAGCCAGTCGCCGCTGTTCACGCACCGGTCCAGCTTGCCGCCCGCGCCCGTCAGCTTCGACAGGGCCGTACCGCCGATGCCCGTGCCGTCGTTGATGCCCGTCAGCGCCTTGAGACGGTAGGGCATCGCCGGGGCGAACGACTCGATGGTCTCGGAGATGATCGACCGGGCCGTGGTGAAGTGCCGGCTCGCGATCTGGTCGACCGGGACCCCGTCGGAGGTCTTCTGGAACGCGCCGTGCGGATAGGCGAAGTGCTCGCTGGTGAAGCCGTTGGAGACCAGCCACTCGCGCAGCTTGCGGAAGTCGTCGTCGGCCTGCTCGGCGGTGAGCTTGGGGTAGCTGGCCGTGTGGACGGCGTTCGCGTACGAGTGGCCGCCCATCTCCCAGCCGGAGAAGTCCTGCATCGACCGCATCTGGTCGAGCGTCAGGAAGCTGCCGGTGCCGATGGCGTCGGCGATGTTGTAGACCGTGCCGGGGAAGCCGAAGCGGTCCATGACCGGACGCGCCAGGTCGTGGATCGACTTGTGTGAGTCGTCGAAGGTGATGGAGACGACGCCCTTGGGGAACACCGAGACGGTGTCCGGTATCAGCTCGACGGCCTGGAGCCGGTAGGTCACCGGACCGCCCGCGTTGTCGTACACGGCGAACGACATGTCGGTGAAGCCGGTCTTCGTGGAGGGCTTGCCACTGGCGCCGATGGAGTACGTGCCCGCCGCCGCGTTGACGTCCGCCCACTGGAGGTGGACGGTCACCCACTCCCCGGACTGGACGTAGTTCGCCGAGGTCTTGGAGTGGAGGTGGTGCGTCCAGGCGAAGTGGTTCGCGAGGGAACCGCTGCCCAGGTAGAAGACGCACTTGGCCAGGTTCGTCACGTCGTCGACGCGGAAGACCAGCCGGATCATCTTGCCCGTCAGGCTCATCGCCGGCAGGCCCGTCTTGCGGACGTAACTCTGCTTGCCGGTGCCGTTCGTCGTCACCCGGACCGACTGGGTGCCGCGGACGAAGGCGGACTTGTCGTTCGCCTCGGCCGACGCGGTGCCCGCGCCCCCGGGCGTCCAGCCGTGGCCCGACTGGAACTGCTGGGACCAGCTGGCCCGGCGGTACTTGGGGCGGCGGCCGGAGGGGGCGTAGAGGGGAGGCGTGGTGAGGCCTCCGATGCCGGCTCCGGCGGCCGGGGCGGCGGCGGGCTGCGCCACCACCTTGCCCAGCCACGCGCCGCCGCCGGCCATGGCGACGCCTCCTGTACCGCCCATCAGCAGCGCGGAGCGCCTGCTCACCACCGGCTTGTTCTCCGTTGCCTCGGCAGCGTGCCTGTGGGCACCGGACCGACTGTTCCTCACCGGGACTCCCGAACCGTGTCGAAGTAGTTCACACCCTCGTCGGTGAAGTCCTCGACAGCGGACTGCACTTGCTTCGCCGACAGGGTGTCGTTCGCGTTGTAGTAGAGCCAGTCCACCTTCATGTCCCAGGCGCGCTCGCCCTTGAACGGCAGATCGATGAACCAGTGGTTGAAGTTCACGGACATGTCCGCGCGCGGGGCGTACTTGCCGTTGCTGAGGAAGAGCTTCTCGCCGTCGAGCCAGTAGGCGACGACGCCGTCCTTCACCCTGATCAGCACGGTGTGCCAGCTGTCGAGGCTCTTGTTCGTGGTCTCGTAGACCCGGTCGTTCGTCTTGTGGTCGTACCAGGTCACGGTGTCGAGCTTGGGGCCGGGCCGGCCCCAGCCGCCGTTCGGCATGTACTCGTTGTCCAGCTCGCTGTACTTCGAGCCGGTGCCGCCGATGGTGTAGAAGGTCTGGTTGACGTGGTCGCCGGCGTCGCCGGTGGTCGGCTCGTCGCTGAAGTGGATCCGGGCCGCGTAGGTGCCGTCGCGGAACTTGCTCGCGGCGGTGCCGAGGCTCGCCTGCCGCGTCCCGGCCTTGGTGCCGTCCGTGCTCGCCCGCAGGTTCAGGACCTGGCCGCCGGCGTGCGCGCCCTCGGCGGTGGGGAAGCTGACACCCTTCGCCGACCAGGTGTTCTCGACGCCCGGGCCGCCCTTGCTGGTGCGGACCAGCCAGCCGTGCTTGAACAGGGCCGGGTCCTTGGGGCCCTGATAGGTGAAGTCGTCGAACAGCACCCCGGCGGGCGGGGCGGGCAGCGGCCCGGGCGTGGACTTCGCCGCCGTCTTCTTCTCGTCGCTCGCCTTGGTGCCGTCCGGCTCCTCTCCCCAGGCGAGGACGCCCCGCTTGTAGGCGGTGACCTTCTCCGCCTCCTTGTAGCTGGTCATCTCAGCGTCGAAGGAGCGGTCGTCGGACTGCTTGAGCTTCTTGTGGTCGGTGCGGAAGAGCTGGAGGTCGATGCCCTTGCTGTTGGCGCCGGGCTTGAGGTCACCCGCGGCGGCCGTGAACCGGACCTCCAGATAGTGGTCGGCGGTGTCCGTGGGCTTGTCCATCGCGACGATCCGACCGGCGACGTTGGAACAGCCGAACACGGCGTTGACACAGTTGAAGGCGTAGGACGCGGAACCGTCGGCGGTGAACCAGTACCGGAGCGTCACATCGCTCAACGGCAGTGGCTTGTCCGTGTCGTTGAAGACCTCCAGCGACGGCTTGGCCGCCGGCGCCGTCGCCGGGGTGTCGGTCCGGTAGCGGACCTTCAGCTCGGGCGGGTCCGGGTTGGCGGCCTTCCACACGGGATACAGCGCCGTGCCGCCTGCGGCGACCACCACCACGAGGAGCAGGAGCCTGATCTTGGGCCAGACCCGGCGTCGGGGTGTTCGGCGACGAGGGGACGCCACGCAGGACTCCTTCGAGGACACCCGGCGGTCTGGGGTGGAGACCGTCAGAGTCAGGTAAACAATGGTCGGATTGTGTGAGGATCCTATCTGTGGCGGCATGCGGAGAGGGGGGCGGGTGCACGGATTGTTACCGTACGCCCCACCCCCCTCAGGGGTAACGCGTTACGCCGGGACGCTCGCGACGCCCTGCGCGAGGAACCGCTTGCCGTTCACGCGCTCGGAGACACCCTCGCGGTCCAGGTACGGCGTGATGCCGCCCAGGTGGAAGGGCCAGCCGGCGCCCGTGATGAGGCAGAGGTCGATGTCCTGTGCCTCGGCGACGACACCCTCGTCGAGCATGATGCCGATCTCCTGCGCGACCGCGTCCAGGACGCGGTCGCGGACCTGCTCCTCCGTCAGGACGCTGTCGCCCTGCTTGAGCAGCGCGGCGACCTCGGGGTCCAGCTCCGGCTTGCCGCTGTCGTAGACGTAGAAGCCGCGCTTGCCCGCCTTGACGACGGCCGCGAGGTTCGGGGAGACCGTGAAGCGCTCCGGGAACGCCCGGTTGAGCGTTTCGGAGACGTGCAGGCCGATCGCCGGGCCGACCAGCTCCAGCAGGACCAGCGGCGACATCGGCAGACCGAGCGGCTCGACGGCCTTCTCGGCGACCTCGACCGGCGTGCCCTCGTCGATGACGTTCTGGATCTCGCCCATGAAGCGGGTCAGGATGCGGTTCACGACGAACGCCGGAGCGTCCTTGGTGAGGACCGCGGTCTTCTTCAGCTTCTTGGCGACGGCGAAGGCCGTGGCCAGGGAGGCGTCGTCGGTCTTCTCGCCGCGCACGATCTCCAGCAGCGGCAGGACCGCGACCGGGTTGAAGAAGTGGAAGCCGACGACCCGCTCGGGGTGCTGCAGCTTCGACGCCATCTCCGAGACGGAGAGGGAGGAGGTGTTCGTCGCGAAGATGGCGTGCGCCGGGGCGACCGCCTCGACCTCCGCGAACACCTGCTGCTTGACGCCGATCTCCTCGAACACGGCCTCGATGACGAAGTCCGCGTCCGCGAAGCCCTCGGCCTTGTCCAGCACACCGGAGACCAGCGCCTTGAGGCGGTTGGCCTTGTCCTGGTTGATGCGGCCCTTGCCGAGCAGCTTGTCGATCTCGGCGTGGACGTAGCCCACACCCTTGTCGACGCGCTCCTGGTCGATGTCGGTCAGCACGACCGGCACCTCCAGGCGGCGCAGGAACAGCAGCGCGAGCTGGCTGGCCATCAGACCGGCGCCGACGACACCGACCTTGGTGACCGGGCGGGCCAGGGACTTGTCCGGGGCGCCGGCCGGGCGCTTGCCGCGCTTCTGCACCAGGTTGAAGGCGTAGATGCCGGAGCGCAGTTCGCCGCCCATGATGAGGTCGGCGAGGGCCTTGTCCTCGGCGTCGTAACCCTG
Organism: Streptomyces qaidamensis; assembly: GCF_001611795.1. Taxonomy (NCBI): domain Bacteria; kingdom Bacillati; phylum Actinomycetota; class Actinomycetes; order Kitasatosporales; family Streptomycetaceae; genus Streptomyces; species Streptomyces qaidamensis. The sequence continues at coordinate 6,970,583 of NZ_CP015098.1, forward strand.
CTGGAGGTCGCCGTTCTTGGCGGCGGCGATGATGTCCAGGGCGCGGTAGGCGGCCGGGGCGGCGCCGTGCACCTTGGAGTCCGCGATGAAGCGGCCCTTGGCGACGGCCTGGTCCCAGGCCTCGCCGCGGTCGATCACCGGGCGCTCGATCTCCAGCTCGCCCTTGAGGACGGCCGCGGTCCAGATCAGCGACTGCTCCAGGAAGTCCGCGCCCTCGAAGATCGCGTCGGCGATCCCGAGGTCGTAGACCTGCTTGCCCTTGAGCTGCTTGTTCTGGTTGAGGCTGTTCTCGATGATCACCGAGACGGCCTTCTCGGGGCCGATCAGGTTCGGCAGCAGCGTGCAGCCGCCCCAGCCCGGGACGAGGCCGAGGAACACCTCGGGCAGGGAGAACGCCGGGAGGGCCGCGGAGACGGTGCGGTAGGTGCAGTGCAGACCGACCTCGACACCGCCGCCCATCGCGGCGCCGTTGTAGTACGCGAAGGTCGGCACGGCCAGCTTCGACAGCCGCTTGAAGACCTCGTGGCCGCCCTTGCCGATGGCGAGGGCGTGCTCGTGCTCCTTGAGGATCTCCACGCCCTTGAGGTCGGCGCCGACCGCGAAGATGAACGGCTTGCCGGTGATGCCGACGCCGATGATCTCGCCGTCCGCCGCCTCCTTCTCGACCTGGTCGATGGCGGTGTTCAGGTTCGCCAGCGAGGCCGGGCCGAAGGTGGTCGGCTTGGTGTGGTCGTGGCCGTTGTCCAGGGTGATCAGGGCGAAGCGGCCAGCGCCCAGGGGGAGGTCGAAGTGGCGTACGTGCGCACTCGTGACGACCTCGTCCGGGAACAGCTCGGAAGCCTGCTTCAAAAGCTCGGCGGTGGTGCTCACTTGTCCCCCTCGAAGTGCGGGTTCTCCCAGATGACCGTCGCGCCCATGCCGAAGCCGACACACATGGTGGTCAGGCCGTAGCGGACGTGCGGCTGCTCCTCGAACTGGCGCGCCAGCTGCGTCATCAGGCGGACGCCGGAGGAGGCCAGCGGGTGGCCGAAGGCGATGGCGCCGCCGTACTGGTTGACGCGCTCGTCGTCGTCGGCGATGCCGTAGTGGTCGAGGAAGGCCAGCACCTGGACGGCGAAGGCCTCGTTGATCTCGAACAGGCCGATGTCGGAGATCGACAGGCCGGCCTGGGCCAGCGCCTTCTCCGTCGCCGGGATCGGGCCGTAGCCCATGACCTCCGGCTCGACGCCCGCGAAGGAGTAGGAGACCAGGCGCATCTTCACGGGGAGGTCGTGCTCCCGCGCGAACTCCTCGGAGGCGATGAGCGAGGCGGTGGCGCCGTCGTTCAGACCGGCCGCGTTGCCGGCGGTGACCCGGCCGTGCACACGGAACGGGGTCTTCAGGCCCTGGAGGTTCTCCAGGGTCGTGCCCGGGCGCATCGGCTCGTCGGCGGTGACCAGGCCCCAGCCCGTCTCACCGGCCTCGGGGGAGGTGCGGCGGACCGAGACCGGCACCAGGTCGGCCTGGATCTTGCCGTTGGCGTACGCCTTGGCGGCCTTCTCCTGGGAGCGCACGGCGTACTCGTCGGCGCGCAGCTTGGTGATCTGCGGGTAGCGGTCGTGCAGGTTCTCCGCGGTCATGCCCATGAACAGGGCCGACTCGTCGACCAGCTTCTCGGAGACGAACCGCGGGTTCGGGTCCACGCCCTCGCCCATGGGGTGACGGCCCATGTGCTCGACACCGCCCGCGACGGCGACGTCGTAGGCGCCGAAGGCGACGGAACCGGCGACCGCGGTGACGGCGGTCAGGGCGCCGGCGCACATGCGGTCGATGGAGTAGCCCGGCACGGACTGCGGGAGACCGGCGAGGATCCCGGCGGTGCGGCCGATGGTCAGGCCCTGGTCACCGATCTGCGTGGTCGCGGCGATGGCGACCTCGTCGATCTTCTTCGGGTCGAGTCCGGGGTTGCGGCGCAGCAGCTCCCGGATCGCCTTCACGACGAGGTCGTCGGCACGGGTCTCGTGGTAGATGCCCTTCGGGCCCGCCTTGCCGAACGGGGTGCGGACGCCGTCGACGAAGACGACGTCCCTGACGGTACGAGGCACGATGGCTCTCCTCCAGGGTCAGGATCTGCATTGCTGCTGCGATGCGCTGAGCGCGCGCTCAGGCCCCATGCTACTTATGAGTAACGTAGCAGCACAGTCCTGGCGGGGGGAGCGGTGAAGGTCACACCCCTCACCGAGGCGGCGCAGTGGACCCCCGAGGCGTCAGCACGGGAGTCGGCACGGGATGCGACTCACCCCCTCGCCCGGTGATCACCGAGAACAACGTCCGAGCCACCTCCGCCCCGAACCCGTGCACGTCATGGCTCATCGCCGACAGGGTCGGATGCGTCAGCCGGCACAGCTGCGAGTCGTCCCACGCCAGCAGCGACACGTCCTCCGGCACCCGCAGGCCCATCTCGGCCGCCACCGACAGCCCCGCCACCGCCATGATGTCGTTGTCGTACACGATCGCGGTCGGCCGGTCGGCCGGCGCCGCCGTCAGCAGCGACCGTGTCGCCCGGGCCCCCGCGTCCCCCGAGAAGTCCGTCGCGACCTGCCAGGCCCCGGCTAGCGCCAGCGCCCCCGCCGTCTCGTCGAACGCCGCCGTCCGGATCGCCGTGTGCCCGAGGTCCGCCGCCCCGCCCACCCGGGCGATCCGCCGGTGCCCCAGCGCGGCCAGGTACCGTACCGCCTCCGCCACAGCCGTGGCGTCGTCCGTCCACACCGACGTGAGCCTCCCGGTCAGCGAGGGGTGCCCGACGGCGACCACCGGCATCCCGAGCCGCTCCGTCATGGCCACCCGCGGATCGTCCGCCCGGAAGTCGACGAGGATCGACCCACCGATCTGCCGCCCCCGCCACCACGTCTCCTGGACGCCCACCTCCTCGTCCATGTTCCGTACGAGCCTCAGCAGCAGCGAGCTGGAGTGCTCGGTCAGCACGCTCTGCACGCCCGAGACGAACTCCATGTACCAGGGCTCAAGACCGAGCACCCGCGCCGGCCGGCACACGGCCAGCCCGACCACGTCCACGCGCGATCCGGCCAGCGTCCGCGCCGTGAGGCTCGGCGACCAGCCCAGCTCCCGTGCCGCGAGGAAGATCCGGTCCCGGGTGGCCTCCGACAGTCCCGGCTTGTGGTTGAACGCGAGGGACACCGCGCCCTTGGACACACCGGCGCGCGCGGCGACGTCCTTGATGGTGACGCGAGGGGTCGGCGTTGCCGTCATCGGGTGGGCTCCACGCAGTACAGGGCCGAACGGGCGGTCTTCGCGTCGGGAGTCTTCCAGCCGCGCACCCCGATGGTCACCTCTTCGCCCGGCAGCAGCGTGACCAGCCCCCGGTCGGCCCGCGCCCCGGGGTCGAGCCGGTCGGCCTGGAGCAGCAGGTCCCGCACGAGGGTGCGGGCGGTCACCGTGATGCCGCCCGGCGCGAGCCCGACGTCGAACTCCGGAGCGGGGTAGGGCACTTCGCGGTCGGGCACCGGGAAGTGCAGCGCCCGCAGCCCGTCCACGTCCGCGACCAGGAACTCCCCGGGCCCGGCGGGCAGCAGCTCCCGCGGCACGCCGACACGGGCCACGGCCCGCCTCCCGGCCGCCAGGTCGACGTCCTTCCGGCCCAGCACCTCGCCCTCGACGGACAACCGCCGCAGGGTCAGCGTCCCCCGCCACTCCTCCGGCCCCTGGTTGACGGCGGCCAGCACCAACGCGCCGTCCCGCATCTGGAACGTCGGCAACCGGTCCGCGTACAGCCGTTTCAGCTCGTGGTAGAGCGGCTTCTCGCGGCCGTCCCCGTCGATCGCCGCCCAGGACGTCACGGGCCAGCAGTCGTTGAGCTGCCAGACGACCGTGCCCGCGCACACCGGCCAGTGGGAGCGCCAGTGCTCGATCCCGGCCGCGACCGCCCGCGCCTGGTTCAGCTGCATGAGGTAGTGCCAGCGGTCGAAGTCCCCGTCCGGCACGGCGAAATGCCGCCGGAGCCCCCGCTCCAGCTTGCCGTTGCCGTCGTCGGCCTTCTGGTGGTGCAGCATGCCGGGCGAGTCCGGCGCGAGCTCCTCCCCGGGCAGCGCCCGGCGCAGCGTGCTGTACGCGGGCGGCGCCTGCCAGCCGAATTCGGCGACGAAACGCGGCACGCTCAGCCGGTAGTCCGCGTAGTCCTGCCGGTTCCACACCTCCCACGAGTGGTGGGTGCCGTGCGCCGGGTCGTTCGGGTGGTGGTCCCAGGATCCGGACCAGGGGCTGCCCGCGGTGTACGGCCGGGTCGGGTCCAACTCGGCCACCGCACGCGGCAGTACGCCCAGGTAGTAGCCCTCGCCCCAGGAATCCCCGGCCAGCCGCGGCTCCCACTCCCAGTCCCGGAAGCCCCACAGGTTCTCGTTGTTGCCGTTCCACAGCACGAGCGACGGGTGCGGCATCAGCCGCACGACGTTCTCCCGCGCCTCGGCCTCCACCTCGCCGCGCAGCGGCTGCTCCTCCGGGTAGGCCGCGCACGCGAACGGGAAGTCCTGCCAGACCAGCAGCCCCAGTTCGTCGCAGGCGTCGTAGAAGTCCGCGCTCTCGTAGATCCCGCCGCCCCAGATCCGCACGAGGTCCACGCCCGCGCCGGCCGCCTGCTCCAGCCGCTCCCGGTAGCGCTCGCGGGTGATCCGGGACGGGAAGACGTCGTCGGGGATCCAGTTGACGCCCCGCGCGAAGAGCCGCTCGCCGTTGACGACGAGGGTGAAGCCGGTGCCGTGCGCGTCGGGCCCCCGGTCCAGCTCCACCGTCCGGAAGCCGACCCGCCGCCGCCACACGTCCAGTGCCTCCTCGCCGTGCAGCAGCTTCAGCTCCACGTCGTAGAGCGGCTGTTCGCCGTACCCGCGCGGCCACCACAGCCGCGCGTCCGGCACCCGCAGCCGTACGACCCCGCCTGACCCCTCGATCTCGGCCCGCGCCCGCACCCCAGCGACGGTCGCCTCCACGGCGAGCGGCGCCTCGACCCGGGTCCGCTCGACGTCGACGGCCAGCTCGACGACGCCCGTGCCCTCCTCGACGGTGACCAGCGGCCGCACCCGGGCGATCCGGGCCGTCGACCAGTGCTCCAGGCGCACCGGCCGCCAGATCCCGGCCGTCACCAGGGTCGGCCCCCAGTCCCAGCCGAAGGAGCAGGCCATCTTGCGCAGGTACTGGTACGGCTCGGCGTAGGCGGCGGGCCGCTCGCCCACCCGGCCCCGCACGGCCTCCGCCTCGGCGTAGGCGGAGACGAACCGCACGGACAGCCGCCCGGACAGGCCCGTCACGTCGAACCGGTACGAGCGGTGCATGTTGCGCACCTTCCCCAGCAGCCGCCCGTCCAGGGAGATCTCGGCGACGGTGTCGAGCCCCTCGAAGACCAGGTCGGTCTGCTCCTGCCCCCACGAGCCGCCGATCTCCCGCTCGTACGTCCAGTCCCGGCGCCCCACCCACGCCACCTCGGTCTCGTTCCGGCCGAGGAACGGGTCCGGGACGAGCCCGGCCGCCATCAGGTCGGTGTGCACGCAGCCGGGCACGGCGGCCGGCAGCGTGTCCGAGTCGTGCCGCAGGATCCATCCCTCGCCGAGCGGTGTCGCCTCCAGCATGCGCACTCCCTTAACCGGTTCAGTGAAGAGTCGTGTGTCGGTTTCGCATCGTTGGCGGGATTGGGACTTTACCGGTTGAGTGCGCGCTGTCAGAGTTCCGAACCAGCCATACCGCACGTGCTCGTCCGTCCCGAGTTCCCCTCCGCGAACGGAGCTGATGCACATGAACCGCCGTACCCTCCTCGCCCTGGCAGCAGGGGCCGCCCTGCTGGCCTCCGGCTGCACCGGCACGGGAGGCTCCTCGAAGGGTGCCGACGCCGAGGCGCCCGACGATCCCGCCAAGGTCAGCGGGACCATCACCGTCCTCACCCACCGGACCGACCTCGTGCAGGACGGGACGATGAAGAAGTACGCCGCCGAGTTCAACAAGACGTACCCGAAGGTCAAGGTCGAGTTCGACGGCATCACCGACTATGAGGGCGAAGTCAAGATCCGTATGAACACGGAGAACTACGGCGACGTCCTCATGATCCCCGCGGTGATCGAGAAGAAGGACTACCCGAAGTTCTTTGCCTCGTTGGGCAGCCAGGAGGAGCGGAGCAAGAAGTACCGCTTCACCGACTTCACCGCCGTCGGCGGCAAGGCCTACGGCCAGAGCCCGCTCGGCGCGCTCCCCGGGTTCATCTACAACAAGAAGGTGTGGACCGAGGCCGGGATCACCGACTGGCCCACGACACCGGCCGAGTTCCTCGCCGGCCTCAAGGCGATCAAGTCGAAGACCGACGCGATCCCCTACTACACCAACTTCAAGGACAAGTGGCCGCTCAGCCAGTGGACGGGGGTCAACGGCTCGGTCAGCTGCGACGAGCAGGCCACCACCAGACTGGCCGAGGGCAACCCCTGGGCCGAGGGCGCCGATCTGCGGGTGGCGGACACCCTGCTGTACGACATCGTGCACGAGGGGCTCATCGAGAAGGACCCCACGACCACCAACTGGGAGGCGTCCAAGCCCAAGCTGGCCAAGGGCGAGATCGCCACCATGTGGCTCGGCTCCTGGGCGGTCATCCAGATGCAGGGCGCGGCGAAGCAGGCCGGTGCCAACCCTGACGACATCGGGTTCATGCCCTTCCCCGCGCAGAAGGACGGCACCTTCTGCGCGGTGACGTCGCCCGACTACAACCAGGCCGTCAACATCCACTCCGAGCACAAGGAGGCCGCCCGGGCCTGGATCGACTGGTTCACCGAGAAGTCCGGCTACGCGCAGGACAACCTGGCACTGTCCCCGCTCAAGGACGCCCCGCTGCCCGACATCCTGAAGCCGTACGAGGAGGCGGGCGTCAAGCTCCTCGAACTCGACGACCGCAAGGGCGCCGAGGTGAAGACCATCGAGAACCAGTCCGAGGTCGGCATCAACAAGCCCGACTACCGCCAGGAACTCGTCGACATGGCCCGCGGCGCCAGGAAGGGCAACCCGGACGACTACCTGGACGGCCTCGGTGAGAAGTGGACCGAGACCCAGAAGTCGCTGGGGTACTGATGACGGGCACGACCGAAACGGCGGCCGTCAAGACCGCCGCGGGGGCGGCCGCCGCCCCCGCCCCGGCCCCCGCCCCGCGCCCGGCACGCCTGTGGCGCGGGGCCACCCCCTGGCTCTTCCTGCTCGCCCCGCTCGCCCTCCTGATCGTCTTCACCTACGCGCCGATCGCCAACATGGTCGCGTACAGCTTCACCGACTGGGACGGAGTGAGCCCCGAACTGCACTACACGGGCTCCGAGAACTACGCCGAACTCTTCACCCGCTCCGAGCTGTTCGAGGTCTTCTGGGTCAGCGGCTACTACCTGGCGGCGTCCGTGATCCAGATCGTGGCCGCGCTCTACTTCGCCACCATCCTCAGCTTCAACGTCCGCTTCCGGAACTTCTTCAAGGGCGTGCTGTTCTTCCCGTACCTGATCAACGGCGTGGCGATCGGGTTCGTCTTCCTCTACTTCTTCCAGGACGGCGGCACCCTCGACTCGGTGCTGAGCCTGCTGGGCGTGGAGACGGACCGCGCCTGGCTCGGCACTCCGACGTCGGCGAACACCTCCCTCGCCGCCGTCTCCGTCTGGCGCTACCTGGGCCTGAACTTCGTGCTCTTCCTCGGCGCGATCCAGTCGATCCCCGGGGAGCTGTACGAGGCGGCCGAACTGGACGGCGCGAACCGCTGGCACCAGTTCCGTTTCATCATCGCGCCGGGCATCAAACCGGTCCTGAGCCTGACGGTGATCCTCTCGATCTCCGGTTCGCTCTCGGTCTTCGAGATCCCGTACATCATGACCGGCGGCGCGACCGGCACCGAGACGTTCGTGATCCAGACCGTGAAGCTGGCCTTCCAGTTCAACAAGACGGGGCTCGCCTCGGCGGCCGCGGTCGTACTGCTGCTGATCGTCCTCGCGGTGACCTGGGTGCAGCGGCGCCTCGCCCCCGACGACAAGGTGGACCTCGTATGACGCGCCGCGCGGTGACCCGCGTCCTCGTGTACCTGTCGCTGACCGCCGCGACCGCGCTGGTGCTGCTCCCGCTGGCAGCGGTGTTCCTGACGTCCCTGAAGTCGGAGAAGGAGATGGCGGACGGCAGTGGCGCGCTCGCGCTGCCGGACGACCCGTTCAACCTCGACAACTACGTCACGGCGTTCGAGGACGGCCGGATGCTGTCGGCCTTCGGCAACACGGCCGTCATCCTGGTCGTCGCCATCGGCGGCACGGTCCTGATCGGCTCCATGACGGCCTACGCCATCGACCGCTTCCGGTTCCGTTTCCGCGCGTGGGTCCTGGCCCTGTTCCTGATCGCCGCGCTGGTCCCCGGGGTGACCACCCAGGTGGCCACCTTCCAGATCGTCAACAGCTTCGGCCTGTTCGACAGCCTCTGGGCGCCGATCGCCCTCTACATGGGCACCGACATCGTCTCGATCTACATCTTCCTGCAGTTCGTCCGCTCGATCCCGGTCTCCCTGGACGAGTCGGCCCGCATCGACGGCGCCAACGCCTTCACCGTCTACCGCAAGGTCATCTTCCCGCTGCTGAAACCGGCGATCGCGACGGTCGTGATCGTGAAGGGGATCACCGTCTACAACGACTTCTACATCCCGTTCCTCTACATGCCCTCCGAAGATCTTGGCGTGATCTCGACGTCGCTGTTCCGCTTCAAGGGCCCGTTCGGCGCCCACTGGGAGACGATCTCGGCGGGAGCGATCCTCGTCATCGTCCCCACGCTGGTCGTCTTCCTGTTCCTCCAGCGGTTCATCTACAACGGCTTCACCCGGGGCGCCACGAAGTAGACGCCCTGGGCCTGGGGGCCCGGGGCTGTGTCGACGTGGGGCTCCGCCGCGTGGGCGCGTACCACCACGGACACTCGCGGCCGCCGCGCGCCAAGGCCCCTCATGGCGCCGTGGCGGACAACGCGGTCACCAGCACCGGCGTCACCTGCTCCACCTGCCACGGCCGCGCCCCATGACCGGCCAGCGCCGCCGCGACGGACTCCGCGTCCACCACCGCCGGCGGCTCCCAGCACACCCGCCGCACCGTGTCCGGGGCGATCAGGTTCTCCTGCGGCATGCCGACCTGCTCGGCCAGCGCCGACACCCCGGCCCGGGCGGCGGACAGCCGTGCGGCGGCGGCGGGGTCCTTGTCGGCCCAGGCGCGCGGCGGCGGAGGCCCGGTCACCGGCTGCCCCGGCTGCGGCAGCTGGGCCTCGCTCAGCGCCTTCGCCCGGTCCACCGCCGCCTGCCACTGCTCCAGCTGCCGCTTGCCCACGCGGTGTCCGAAACCGTTCAGCGCGGCCAGTGCGTGCACATTGACCGGGAGAGCCAGCGCCGCCTCCACGATGGCCGCGTCCCCGAGCACCTTGCCCGGCGACACGTCCCGCCGCTGGGCGATCCGGTCCCGGGTCTGCCACAGCTCCCGTACGACGGCCAGCTGCCGCCGGCGGCGCACCTTGTGCATGCCGGACGTACGCCGCCACGGGTCCTTGCGGGGCTCCGGAGGGGGAGCCGAGGCGATCGCGTCGAACTCCTGGTGGGCCCACTCCAGCTTGCCCTGCCGGTCCAGCTCCTTCTCCAGCGCGTCGCGCAGGTCGACGAGCAGCTCGACGTCCAGCGCCGCGTAGCGCAGCCAGGGCTCGGGCAGCGGCCGGGTCGACCAGTCGACGGCGGAGTGTCCCTTCTCCAGGACGAAGCCCAGCACGCTCTCGACCATCGCGCCGAGGCCGACCCGGGGGAACCCGGCGAGCCGCCCGGCCAGCTCCGTGTCGAACAGCCGCGTCGGCACCATGCCTATCTCGCGCAGGCAGGGCAGGTCCTGGGTGGCGGCGTGCAGCACCCACTCGACGCCGGACAGGGCGTCACCGAGGGCGGACAGGTCGGGGCAGGCCACGGGGTCGATCAGGGCCGTTCCGGCGCCCTCGCGGCGCAGCTGCACGAGGTAGGCGCGCTGCCCGTAGCGGTAGCCGGACGCGCGCTCGGCGTCGACGGCGACGGGCCCGGATCCCGCCTCGAAGGCGGCGATCACCCGGGCCAGGGCGGTCTCGTCCGCGATGACGGGCGGAATGCCCTCACGTGGCTCCAGCAAAGGGATCGGCGCCTCCGTAGCAGAAGATCCGCCGTCGTCCGGAGGAGCGCCTCCGGTGGTTCGCAGTGAGCTGTCTGCTGCGGTGTCGTGGGCGTCGGTCACCTGTCAAGGGTATCCATGTATGGACAGCGCCCGCCGACGGAACGTTCCGTCGGCGGGCGCCCGAGGGTCGCAAACCAGTCATGTCGGGGAAGCGGCGGGTTCGCGAACCGTGCGTGACGTGAACGGGGCCGACGGCCGGTCCCGTTCACGTGAAGGAAGGATCACGAAGGGTCACGGCGGAGCGGTTCAGTGGATGATCCCGGTCCGCAGCGCCACCGCGACCATGCCGGCCCGGTCACCCGTGCCGAGCTTGCGGGCGATACGGGCGAGGTGGCTCTTGACGGTCAGGGCGGACAGGCCCATCGAGACGCCGATCGCCTTGTTCGACTGGCCTTCCGCGACCAGCCGCAGCACCTCGACCTCGCGGCCGGACAGTTCGCGGTAGCCGCCCGGGTGGCTCGGGGCACCCGGAGGGCGGCGGTGCAGTCGTGCGGCGGCGGCGCCGATGGGGGCGGCGCCCGGCCGGGTGGGGAGCCCGACGTTGGTACGGGTGCCGGTGACGACGTACCCCTTCACCCCGCCGGCGAGTGCGTTGCGCACGGCGCCGATGTCGTCGGCGGCGGAGAGGGCGAGCCCGTTGGGCCAGCCCGCGGCGCGGGTCTCCGACAGGAGGGTGAGGCCGGAACCGTCCGGCAGGTGGACGTCGGCGACACAGATGTCGCGGGGGTTGCCGATGCGGGGACGAGCCTCCGCGATGGACGAGGCCTCGATGACGTCGCGCACACCGAGCGCCCACAGGTGGCGGGTGACGGTGGAGCGGACGCGCGGGTCGGCCACGACCACCATGGCGGTCGGCTTGTTCGGGCGGTAGGCGACCAGGCTTGCGGGCTGCTCGAGGAGAACGGACACCAGGCCTCCTGGGGTGCGGGACGGGGCCGGCTCGTGGGGGTGAAGCCGGGACGAACCGTGCTTTCAAGGTCACAGTCGTCTTCGGCACCGAACCCGTCCGCCTTTAGAGAATGATCACGATTCAGTGATAACAATCCGTGCAATTCGGACACGCGGTCGATCATTCGAAGGTGGAACGGTTTCGGTCTGCGTCGGTACGCGGTCGAAAGTGGCCGTATCGACAAAGTGATTCGGCCAAGAGGGGTACTCAGGTGTGATCGTCGGCATGACATGGTTGACCGCCCCGCACAAGGTCGATCAGTGCGGGGCGGTCAAGGGTCGATCAGGGGTTGTTCCAGGGGTCGGTCAGCGGGACTGCGGCCCTCGCCGCTGGGGCAGCGTCACCACGGACGCGTCGCCCGGACCGGCCGGGGGCAGCCCCGCGAGCTGGGCGAGCAGATCGCACCAGGACGCCAGGTGCGCCGCCGTGTCCGGGGCTCCGCCCAGGCCCTCGCGCGGCGTCCACGACGCGCGGATCTCGATCTGCGAGGCGGCCGGGCGCGCGGACAGCCCGCCGAAGTAGTGGGAGCTCGCGCGTGTGACGGTGCCGCTCGGCTCCCCGTACGTCAGCCCGCGCGTCTGCAGCGCACCGGTCAGCCAGGACCAGCACACCTCCGGCAGCAGCGGATCCGCCGCCATCTCCGGCTCCAGTTCCGCGCGCACCAGCGTCACCAGCCGGAACGTGCCCCGCCACGCGTCGTGCCCGGCCGGGTCGTGCAGCAGCACCAGCCGGCCGTCGGCCAGGTCCTGGTCGCCGTCGACGACCGCCGCCTCCAGCGCGTAGGAGTACGGGGCGAGCCGCTTCGGCGCGGGCGTCGGCTCGACCTCGATCTGGGGCCGCAGCCGCGCCGCCCTCAGCGCGTCGACGGCGGCCCGGAAGGGCAGCGGGGCGGAGTCCGCCTCCCGCCGGTCGTTCTCGGTGTCCTTCGCTTCGTCCATACCGCCAGCGCCGTCCGACAGTCGTCCCTGAGCCGCAGCCATGCGGGAAGATTACGGGGACCGGAGCCCGGGTGCGGGGCTAGACACCCCGCGCCTCTCCAGGGGCTGAATAGTGCTGTTCGGCGGCGTGCGAAACTTGGCCCCGTGAGTGCCAACGACGCCCCCAGGGCCCAGCAGCCGTCCGCCGCATACGACTCCGCCTTCCTCAAGGCCTGCCGGCGCGAGCCCGTGCCGCACACGCCGGTGTGGTTCATGCGGCAGGCCGGGCGCTCACTGCCGGAGTACCGCAAAGTGCGCGAGGGCATCGGCATGCTCGAATCCTGCATGCGGCCCGAACTGGTCACCGAGATCACCCTCCAGCCGGTGCGCCGGCACGGCGTGGACGCGGCGATCTACTTCAGCGACATCGTCGTCCCGCTCAAGGCCATCGGCGTCGACCTCGACATCAAGCCCGGCGTCGGCCCGGTCGTCGAGCACCCGATCCGCACCCGCGCCGACCTCGCCCAGCTGCGCGACCTGACCCCCGAGGACGTCTCCTACGTCACCGAGGCCATCGGTCTGCTCACCCGCGAGCTCGGTGCCACGCCCCTCATCGGCTTCGCCGGCGCCCCCTTCACCCTCGCCAGCTACCTCGTCGAGGGCGGCCCGTCCCGCACCTACGAGAACGCCAAGGCGATGATGTACGGCGACCCGGAGCTGTGGGCCGACCTGCTCGACCGCCTCGCGGACATCACCGCCGCGTTCCTGAAGGTGCAGATCGAGGCGGGCGCCTCGGCGGTGCAGCTGTTCGACTCCTGGGCCGGCGCGCTGGCCCCCGTCGACTACCGCCGCTCGGTGCTGCCCGCGTCGGCGAAGGTCTTCGAGGCCGTGGCCGGCTACGGCGTCCCGCGCATCCACTTCGGGGTCGGCACCGGCGAGCTGCTCCCGCTCATGAGCGAGGCCGGCGCGGACGTCGTCGGCGTCGACTGGCGCGTCCCGATGGACGAGGCCGCCCGCCGCATCGGCCCCGGCAAGGCGCTCCAGGGCAACCTCGACCCGACCGTGCTGTTCGCCCCGACGGAGGCCGTCGAGGCCAAGACCCGCGAGGTCCTGGACTCGGCGAAGGACCTGGAGGGCCACGTCTTCAACCTCGGCCACGGCGTCATGCCGTCCACCGACCCGGACGCGCTGACCCGGCTGGTGGAGTACGTCCACACGCGCACGGCCCGCTGACGACCATCCCCGTCGCCCTCGCCGTCCGTCAGCGACCGGGCTCGTAAGCGAGCTGCTTGACCTGGCGCAGCGTGAGGGTGGTCTCGGCGGAGCGGACCCCGTCCAGGGCTCCGACGGTGTCGCTGAGGTAGGTGTAGAGGTCGCCGGTGCTGGGATGCAGGGTGGCGGCGACGATGTTGGCCTGGCCGGTGGTGGCCGCCGCGAAACTCACCTCGACGTGCGAGGCGAGGGCACGGCCGACCTCGGCCAGGGCCGCCGGGGCGACGGTGAGCCACAGCATGGCGACGACGTCGTTGCCGAAGTGTTCGTTGTCGAACTGCACGGCCAGGTAGAGGACCCCGGTGGAGCGCAGCCGGTCCAGGCGGCGCCGCACTGCGGATTCCGACAGGCCGGTGCTCGCCTGGAGTTCGGTGAGCGGGGCCCGTCCGTCCCGGGCGAGGACGGCGAGCAGCGCCTCGTCGGCATCGTCCAGCACGACGCCGTGCGTGCCCGGACCGACGGGCGGCGGGCTCAGGGCGGCCCGCTCGTCGGGGGACAGGGCGTTGATCTTGCTGAGCCAGCCGAGCGGGCCTCCGTAGAAGCGGTGCAGCAGGCAGTGCGCGCTGACCGACGTGACGCGCGGGCTGCGCTGGAGGCGGTCGAGGAGCAGGTCGTCCCTCGCCTGCCGCGTGCGGGGTTTCATGGCGCACATCACTTCGGTGCCGCCCGAGATCACGCTGATGTGGGAGGTGTCCGGACGCCGGGCGAGTGCGCTCGCCAGTTGTTCGGCGGTGTCCGGGGTACAGCCCAGGCGCAGCAGCCAGGTGTTGCCGCCGAGCCGGCTTTCGTCGGTGATGCCGAGCACCCGCAGCTGGAGGCTGCTGCGCAGCCGCCGGAAGCGGCGTGCGACGGTCTGGTCGGACACTCCCAGGACGTCCGCGATCCGGTTGAACGGCGCCCGGCCGTCGAGCTGCAGCGCCTGCAGCAGCTTCCGGTCGAGTGGATCGAGTGCCTGGGGCTGCACCGGGTTCCTCCTGCTCCTGCGGCTGGGGCCCCGCTCCCGCGACCGTGCGCCGCACCGGATCCGACTGCCCCGGGCCCCAGTATCACCGGCCCCGGTGCGGGGCCGGGGCGGCACCGTGACCGCCGGGCGCACCCGCGAGCACCGGTTCCGGCTCGCGTTCGCGCTGCGGCTTCGCCTTCCCGGGGGCCGCGTGGGCCGAGGCCCGCGGGGTGCGCAGCAGCAGCATCCCGACGACCGCGGCCAGCAGCGTGAGCGCGGCGGCCATGACGAGGCACAGGTAGAGGCCGTCGAGGAACGAGTCGGACAGGGCACGCAGGGCCCTGCCGGTCTCCGCTCCCAGGTCCATCCGGGCCACCACGCCCAGCCCGCCGGCGTCCACGGCCGCGATGATCCGCTGCGCCGTGACGCCGTCCACGCCGGCGTCCGCGAGGTGACCGGGCAGCGTGTCCGTGGCCCTGGTGGTCAGCAGCACGCCCAGCACGGCCGGGCCGAGGGCCCCGCCGACCTGCCGGAAGGCGTTGTTGCCCGCTGCCGCCATGCCCGCCAGGTGATGTGGCACGGAGGCGACGGCGGTGGCGGTCATGGGCGTGACGACCAGGCCCAGACCGAGGCCGAGCAGGGCCAGCCGCCAGGCCAGCGCGCCGAACGGCGTCCCGGCGTCGACTGCGGTCAGGGACAGCAGGGCCCCTGTCATGACGAGCAGACCGGAGGGGAGCAGGACGCGTACCGGGATGTGCCGCATCAACGGCCCTGCCACGACCCCGACGAGCAGGCACACCGCCGTCACGGCCAGCAGCCGGTACCCCGCGTCGAGTGTGTCGAGCCGCTGCACGATGCCGAAGTAGAGGCTGAGGACGAAGAAGAAGCCGATCAGGCCCAGGAAGGTGATCATCGCGATCAGCGTGGTGGCGCTGAACGCCGGGCTGCGGAAGAGCGTCAGGTCCAGCATGGGGCTGGCGCTGCGCCGCTCGGCCAGGACGAACGCGAGGGCGCCGACGGCGGCCAGCACGAGGGCGACGACGACCTTGGGCTCGGAGAAGGAGCCGGCGCCGCCTTCGATCACGCCGTAGACGAGCGAGGTGATCGTCAGGGCGGCGGTGATCTGGCCGGGCCAGTCGAGCCGACGGGAGCCGGGCGCCCGGGAGTCGGCCACCAGGGGCGCCGCCACCGCCATGGTGAGGACGGCCACCGGTATGGCCGGCAGGTAGATCCACCGCCAGGCGGCGTGGTCGAGGATCACGCCCGCCAGGAGGGGGCCGACGGCCAGTGCCGCCATCAGGGAGGCGGCCCACAGGCCGACGAACTTGGCCCGCTCGTGCGGGTCGGGCACCGCGTGGCTGATCAGCGCCAGCGTCGTGGGCAGCAGCGCGGCCGCACCCAGCCCGGCCAGTGCCTGCCCCACCCACAGCACGTGGACCGACTGCGCGCACAGCGCCACGGTCGCCCCGACGGCGGCGGACAACAGGCCCGCCTGGAAGACCTTCTTGCGGCCGTGCACGTCTCCGAAGACACCGGCGGTCATGATGAGGGCCGCCATGGGCAGAACGAAGGCGTCGGATATCCATGACAGTTGCGAGGTCGAGGCGTGCAGGGCCCGCTGGATGGCAGGAAGACTCACCGAGACGCTGGTGACCGGCAGATAGGCGACGAACCCCCCGGCACAAGCCATGATCAGCGTGGCTCTCGGACTCTGCCGTGGTCCGGTCGCCGTTGTTCCGACGTTCACGAGTTGCTCCGTTCCGGTGCGGCGGGGGCGCCGGCACGGTGTCACTTTTCAGCCAGTCCACGTCAGGGGCCAGCCACAGCCCGCGGAGCCCGGGGAATCGACATCCAGGAGCTGGATCCGAAGGATTTCCGACACCTGCGCGCTGCCGGAGCGAGTGGGTGAACGCAGTCGTCCAGGCGTGCGTATGTCTCGGCAACCGCCCGCGGCGCGGGGAAGGCGGGTCGCGGGGCCGACGTGAGGAACAGGCGATGAACGACCGAGTTACTCCCGCGATGCACGCACTGCCCGACGGCGAGGCGGAGCTGACGCTGGTGGTGCGGCTGCCCTGGGAGGACGTGGCACGCCTCGGCCAGGAGGCCGGGCGGCTGGCGACCCAGATGCGGCGGCCCGTGACGCTGGAGGAGGCGGTGAGTCATCGGCTGCGGTCGACCCGGGTGGCCTCGCACGCGAAGCCGGCGGGGGAGCAGCCGCCGGCGGTGACGGCTGCGCCGGCTTCCGTGTCCTCGCTGCCGTCACGGCCGCCGGCGGAGCAGGCGCGGCAGGCGATCGACCGGATCACCGGTACGGCCGGGACCGCGTAGGCCGGTCGCCCCGGGGGTGCGGCGTTCGTTGCCGGGTGCGGGTGCGCTGTGGCCTTCGCGCAGTTCCCCGCGCCCCGGGGCAACGAACCCACCCCGTCTCACAGGGAACCCAGCACTTTCGCCGCCGCCTTGCGGGCCGCCACCAGGACCGGGTCCCAGACCGGGGAGAACGGCGGGGCGTAGCCGAGATCCAGGGTCGTCATCTGTTCCGCCGTCATGCCCGCGGTGAGGGCGACCGCCGCGATGTCGACCCGCTTGCCCGCGCCCTCCCGGCCGACGATCTGGACGCCGAGCAGGCGGCCCGTGCGGTGCTCGGCGAGCATCTTGACCGTCATGGGGGAGGCGTTCGGGTAGTAGCCGGCGCGGCTGGTCGACTCGATGGTGACCGACTCGAAGCGCAGGCCCACCCGGTGGGCGTCCTTCTCGCGCAGGCCCGTGCGGGCGATCTCCAGGTCGCAGACCTTGCTGACCGCCGTGCCGACCACGCCCGGGAAGGTGGCGTAGCCGCCGCCGATGTTGGTGCCGATGACCTGGCCGTGCTTGTTGGCGTGGGTGCCCAGCGGGATGTGCCGGTCCTGGCCGGAGACCAGGTCGAGGACCTCGACGCAGTCGCCGCCCGCCCAGATGTTCTCGTGGCCGCGCACCCGCATCGAGCGGTCCGTGAGGAGACCGCCGTGCGGGCCCAGGGGGAGCCCGGCGGCCTGCGCCAGGGCCGTCTCGGGGCGGACGCCGATGCCGAGCACGACGACGTCCGCCGGGAACTCCCGGTCCTGGGTGACCACCGCCCGGACGCGTCCGTCCTCGCTCGTCAGGATCTTCGTGACCTCGGCGTCGTTCACCATCGTGATGCCCAGGCCCTCCATGGCCTCGTGCACCAGGCAGCCCATGTCGGGGTCGAGGGTCGACATGGGTTCGCTGCCGCGGTTGACGACCGTCACGTCGTAGCCGCGGTTGATGAGGGCCTCGGCCATCTCCACCCCGATGTAGCCGGCCCCGACGACCACCGCGCGGCGGCCCCGCGTGCCCTCCAGCGTGTCGAGGAGCGCCTGGCCGTCGTCCAGCGTCTGCACGCCGTGCACCCCGGCCGCGTCGGCCCCGGGCATGTCGGGCCGGATCGGCCGGGCGCCGGTCGCGATCACGAGCTGGTCGTACGACGTCCAGGACTCCTCGCCGGTGTCGACGTCACGCGCGCGTACCCGCTGCCCGTCGAGGTCCAGTTCCGTCACCTCGGTGCGCAGCCGCAGGCCGATGTCCCGGGCGCGGTGCTCCTCGGGGGTGCGGGCGATGAGCCGGTCCCGGTCGGTGACGTCGCCGCCGACCCAGTAGGGGATGCCGCACGCCGAGTACGACGTGAAGTGGCCCCGTTCGAACGCCACGATCTCCAGCTCGTCGGGGCCCTTCAGACGGCGCGCCTGCGACGCCGCGGACATGCCCGCGGCGTCGCCGCCGATGACGACCAGTCGCTCCCGTGCACGGCTCATGTTCATGCGAACACGCTACGGGAGACCGGCATTTCATTCCTGCTCGCCTCAGTCCTGACCTGCCTCAGTCCTGCTCGTCCGGGGTCCGGGGCCGCGCGGCCTCCGGCGCCGGCCGGGCCGTCGGCAGCGGGCCCAGGGCGGTCGTCGCGGGCGCGGGCGCGGGACGCCGCGGCAGGCGGGGGCGTACGACCCTCACCCAGAGCAGGACGATCAGCGCGGCCACCGCCGCGAACGGCAGCACGGCGCCGAAGGCCACCGCGAGCCAGCGCAGCATCGTCACGAACGCGTTCCAGCCGCCCGCGAGCGCGTCGACGAACCCCGGGTCGTCGTCCTTGGTCTCCTTCTGCACCGGGGTCTCGGACAGCGACAGGGTGATGGTGGCCAGGCTGGTGCGGTCCTTCAGGGACTCCTGACGGGCGAGCAGCGCCTCCAGGTCGGCCTGGCGGGTGCTCAGCTCGCCCTCCAGGGTCACCACGTCGCTGAGCTTGCCGGCCCGGTCCATCAGTTCGCGGATCCGGGCCACGCTGGCGCGCTGGGTCTTGATGCGGCTCTCCACGTCCACGACCTGGTCGGTGACGTCCTCGGCCTTCGCGCTGCGGTCGAGGAGTTTGCCGGTGCCCTCCAGTTCGGCGAGGACCTCGTCGTACTTCTCGACGGGCACGCGCAGCACGACCTGGGTGCGCTCGCGGCCCTCGGCGTCCCGGGTGGTGGTCTCGTTGCCGACGTAGCCGCCCGCGTTCTCGGTGCCGGTGCGGGCCTGCTCCAGGGCCTTGGGGACGTCCTTGACCTGCACGGTCAGGGAGGCCGTGCGGATGATGTGGCTCGCGATGACCTTCGGCGGCGCCGGGGCCCCGGCGCCGCTCTTGGCGCCCTCGGGGGCCGCCTCCGCCGAGCCGGCCTTGTCGTCCGCCCGGGACGCGGCGACCCCGCGGTCGGCGGCGGAACCGCTGCCGCCGTCGTCGTCCTGGGCGCTGCACCCGGTGACCGCGAGAGCGGCGGCCAGCAGGAGCGCGGCCAGGGCCGGGGCGGGGCGTCGTACGGATCGTCGTGTGCGCATGCGGCATCCCCCGAGGGTCGATTGTGCTGACGCTTCTTCGACGCCCGGACGGGGCCGGACGTTTGGCCCGGGACGGTTCCGATGCGGTCACGGTCGGGACTCGTGAAGGACACCGGGGCGCGGCGGCGCTGTCGGTGGGGTCTGAGAGGCTGGGGCCATGCGCGAAGTTCAAGGGCAGGTCGTCGTCATCGGGGCGGGCATCGCCGGGCTGGCAGCCGCACACCGGCTGCTGGAGCGCGGGGCGCGGGTGACCGTGCTGGAGGCCTCCGGCCGGGTCGGCGGCAAGCTGCTGCCCGGGGAGGTCGCGGGTGCGCGCGTGGACCTCGGCGCCGAGTCGATGCTGGCCCGCCGCCCCGAGGCGGTGGCGCTCGCGCGCGAGGTGGGCCTCGCCGACCGCCTCCGGCCCCCGGCCACGGCGACCGCCTCGCTCTGGACCCGCGGCGCCCTGCGCCCCTTCCCCAAGGGCCATGTGATGGGCGTGCCGGGCACCGCGTCCGCCCTGGCCGGCGTGGTCTCCGAGGAGGGTCTCGCCCGCATCGGGCGGGACGCCGAGCTGCCCCGCACCGAGGTCGGCGACGACGTGGCGGTGGGGGAGTACGTGGCGCAGCGCCTCGGCCGCGAGGTCGTCGACCGCCTGCTGGAGCCCATGCTGGGCGGGGTGTACGCGGGTGACGCGTACCGCATCTCCATGCGCTCGGCCGTCCCGCAGCTCTTCCAGGTGGCCCGGACCCACACCTCCCTGACGGAAGGGGTCCGCGAGCTCCAGGCCAGGGCCGCCGCGGATCGGCAGACCGGCCCGGTGTTCATGGGCATCCGCGGCGGCATCGGCACCCTGCCGCTCGCCGTCGCCGAGTCGGTCCGCGCGCGCGGGGGCGAGATCCTGACCCGGACGCCGGTGACGGAGCTGCGCCGCACCCCCGAAGGCGGCTGGCAGGTCCGCTCCGGGGAGCGGGAGTGGCTCGCGGACGCCGTGGTCCTCGCCGCCCCGGCCCCCGCCGCCGCCCGGCTGCTGCGCGCCGAGAACCCGGCGGCCGCCGCCGAGCTCGACGGCGTCGAGTACGCCTCCATGGCCCTGATCACCCTCGCCTACCGCCGCTCCGGGACGGCCCTGCCCGACGGCAGCGGCTTCCTCGTGCCGCCGGTCGACGGGCGCACCATCAAGGCGTCCACCTTCGCCTCGCAGAAATGGGGCTGGATCGCCGACGAGAACCCGGACCTCGTCGTCCTGCGCACCTCCGTCGGACGGTACGGCGAGACGGAGATCCTCCAGCGCGACGACACCGAACTGGTCGACGTCTCCCGGCAGGACCTGAAGGCGGCGACCGGCCTCGACGCCACACCCGTCGCGACCCGCGTCACCCGCTGGGACGACGGCCTGCCCCAGTACCCCGTCGGCCACCACGCGCGCGTGGCCCGCGTCCGCGAGCACATCGCCCGGCTCCCCGGCCTCGCGGTCTGCGGCGCCCCCTACGACGGCGTCGGCATCCCGGCCTGCATCGCGAGCGCCTACGCGGCCGTGGACCAGATCCGGGGCGACCTGCGCGGTGTGCAGGAGCTCACCGCCCACCCGGTGCAGAGTCTGCACGGCGGAGCAGGAGAATGAGGCCATGAGCAACGACGCCCCCTCCCCCGAGTCCGGCAGGATCCCGAACAAGGGCAAGCTGGCCAAGGACCTCAACGAGGTCATCCGCTATACGCTCTGGTCCGTCTTCAAGCTGAAGGACGTGCTCCCCGAGGACCGCGCCGGGTACGCCGGCGAGGTTCAGGAGCTGTTCGACCAGCTCGCCGCCAAGGACGTGACCATCCGCGGCACGTACGACGTCTCGGGCCTGCGCGCCGACGCCGACCTCATGATCTGGTGGCACGCGGAGACCAGCGACGCGCTGCAGGAGGCGTACAACCTCTTCCGCCGGACGAAGCTGGGCCGCGCCCTGGAGCCCGTCTGGTCGAACATGGCGCTGCACCGCCCCGCCGAGTTCAACCGCGCGCACATCCCGGCGTTCCTCGCCGACGAGACGCCCCGCGATTACGTGAGCGTCTACCCCTTCGTGCGCTCCTACGACTGGTACCTGCTGCCGGACGAGGACCGCCGCCGCATGCTCGCCGACCACGGCAAGATGGCCCGCGGCTACCCGGACGTGCGCGCCAACACCGTCGCCTCGTTCTCCCTCGGCGACTACGAGTGGATCCTCGCCTTCGAGGCCGACGAGCTGTACCGCATCGTCGACCTCATGCGTCATCTGCGCGCCTCGGAGGCCCGTATGCATGTCCGCGAGGAGGTGCCGTTCTACACGGGCCGCCGCAAGGACATCGCCGAGCTGGTCGCCTCTCTGGCCTGATCAGCGGATGCGTTCGACGGCCCCGGCCCGCTCCGGGACCGTCGGCTTCGGCTTCGGCTCGGCGTGCGGGGCGCACTCCGCGCGCCGTCCCGGCAGCCGGCCCTCCAGCAGATACGCCTCCATGTGGCCGTTGACGCAGGCGTTCGGCCCGCCCGCCAGCCCGTGGGCGCCGGCGTCCCGCTCCGTCACCAGCACCGAGCCGGCGAGGCGGTCGCGCAGTTCGAGGGCGCCGTCGTACGGCGTGGCGGCGTCCCGCTCGGCGGCCAGGATCAGCGTCGGCGGCAGCTCGCCCGGCCCGGTGCCGACGTCGAGCGGCCGCTGCCGGGGCGCCCTCCAGTAGGCGCACGGCAGGTTCGTCCACACGTTGTCCCAGGTCTCGAAGGGCGCCACCCGCGCGAGCCGGGTGTTGTCCCGGTCCCACACCCGCCAGTCCGTCGGCCAGGGGGCGTCGTTGCACTCGACGGCCAGGTAGACCGCGCGTGAGTTCTCCGCCTCGGCCGCCGCCTCCGGATGCTGCTCCGCCTGCTCGACCAGCGGCTTGGGGTCGCCCCTGAGGTACGCCGACAGCGCGTGCGCGCGGTGCGGCCACTGGTCGTCGTAGTACCCGGCCTGCAGGAACGCCCCCTGCAACTGTCCCGGTCCGACCTTCCCGCCGGCCGGCTCCGCGGCCAGCCTCGCGCTCGCCCGCTCGTAGCTGCGCAGCACCTCCCGCGCGGTCCTGCCCAGCCCGTAGACGTCGTCGTGCCGGGCGATCCAGGCCCGGAAGTCCGCCCAGCGGCGCTCGAACGCCGCCGACTGCGCGAGGTTGTTGCGGTACCAGATCCGCCCGGGGCCGGGGTGGACCACCGAGTCGAACACCATCCGCCGTACGTGCGCGGGGAACAGCGTCGCGTACAGGGCACCGAAGTAGGTGCCGTACGACGAGCCCATGAAGGTCAGCCGCTGCTCGCCGAGCGCGGCGCGCAACACGTCGAGGTCACGGGCGTTGTTCAGCGAGTGGTAGTGCCGCAGCGCCTCGCCGGTCCGCTCGGCGCAGCCGCGCGCGTACGCCCGCGCCTGCGCGATGCGTCCCCGCTTGTACGACTCCGAGGGGTGGGACGGCGCCTGCGAGGGCCCGCCGAAGAACTGCTTCGGGTCCTTGCACGACAGCGGCGCCGAACGGCCGACGCCGCGCGGGGCGTAGCCGACGAGGTCGTAGGCGGCCGCGATCCGCTTCCACCCGGGGAGCAGGCCGATGAGCGGGAAGTACAGGCCGGTGGCGCCGGGACCGCCCGGGTTGTGGACGAGGGCGCCCTGCCGGGGGACCTTGTGCTTGCTGTTGTGGGGGTCCTTCTGTGTGGCCCGGGCCCTGCTGACGGAGAGTTCGATCTGCCGGCCGTCGGGGCGGGCGTAGTCCAGCGGGACGCTCACCGTGCCGCACTGCATGCTGCCCGGCAGGTCCTGCGCGTCGGGGCACGGGCCGAAGGCGACACCGGCCGCCTTCGCGCGCGCGGCGGCCACGGCGGTGCCGCGTCGCTCGGCCGCCCCCGTGCGGTCCTCGGTGTCCGGCGCCGCGGTGAGGGTGCTCAGCAGCAACGACCCGGCGGCCGAGTAGAGGAGGGCGGCTCTCATCGCGTATCCCTTCGGTGCACGGTGGCGACGAAAGGGATGTTTCGTCCGGCGCGGGGGGAAGGCAAGCACCGTCGGCCGGTGTCGGGCCCGATGCCTCTGTGCGCCCCCGGTCCGTCAGTCGTGCGACTCGCGGTGCGTGAACGCGGCCCGCAGATCCGGTTCGCCGATCGCGCCGACGCCCCGCACGGCCACCGACGTGAGGTACGTGCGGTCGTCGGCGGCGCCGTCAGCGGTCCGGGTCAGCCCGCCGAGCAGCCGCTGTCCGGCCGGGGAGGCCCAGCGCGAGTAGGGGTGGATCTCGACCCGCGCGACGGTCAGGCAGCTCAGGGTCAGGGCCAGGGGCAGCGCGAACCACAGGGCGACCAGGTGCCGCGGCATGTCCGGCGGAGCGGGCGTCAGCAACGCGGCCACTCCCAGCCCGAGGACGGCGACGGCCGCGACCCGCACCTGCCGTACGGCCGCCGTGACCGTCGTACGGGCGCTGTCCGGCACCGCGAGCCCCGCGCGGACCAGCCCCTCGGCGATCCCGCGCACCGCCTCCGCCGTGGCGGCCGTGGCCCGCACCGGCGCGATACGGGACTGCCCTTCGGGGCCTATGGCCCCTATCACCGAGCGCTCCATCTCATCCCGCCCACGCGGGTCGACGACCGTGGCCCAGCCGGTGTGGGCCAGCAGCAGACGGCGCTGGCGCGCCATGGCGACCAGGGTCACGTCGGCGACCCGCCGGGGGCCGCCGGAGAGGAACGCCGCCTCGTACAGCGTGAGTTCACGACCCCGGCCGGTGTCCGCGTCCACGGCCGCGGCCCGAACGGCGGCCAGACACAGGCGCGTACACGCGGTGCCGGCCACGGCCCAGGCCGCCAGCAGGAAAAGAACCCAGAGCATATGTTGTTTGTATGTGACACGATCCCGAAAACACCATGCCTCGTTCACGATCCGGACGCAGTGTTGTCGGTATGTGACGTTCCGTTTCTCTCCGGTGGCGGTCCGTAGACGGCCGGCGCCGTGCGCCGGGCGACTAGCCCAGCCGGGTCCTCTGGGCCGTCCGGACGTCGTCGCGACGGTGTGCCCCGTGGCCGCCACCCCTCCGATGGGCCATGTTGCTGACCGTCGAGCCGATCGGGCTCCGGACGGACGCGAAGGAGGCCCCGCGGTGGGTGAGCTGTACATCGACGGCGAGTGGACACAGGCGGCGGCCGGCGGGCGCCGGGACGTGATCAACCCCTATGACGCCTCGGTCGTCACCACCGTCGACGAGGCCGACGCCACCGACGTCGACCGCGCGGTGCGCGCCGCCCGGCGCGCCTTCGCCGAGGAGGACTGGGCGAACGCCCCCTCGCGCCGCCGGGCCGACCTCCTGCTGCGCGTGCACGACCTGCTGCTGCGCGACCGGGAGGACATCGCGCGCACCGAGACGCTCGACACCGGCAAGACACTCACCGAGGCCCGCATCGACGTGGAGGACGTGGCGAACGCCTTCCGCTACTTCGCCGAACTCGCGGGCAAGGACGGCGGCCGGGTCGTCGACGTCGGCCCGGACGTCCTCAGCCGCGTCGTCTACCAGCCCGTCGGCGTGTGCGCGCTCATCGCCCCCTGGAACTACCCGCTGTTGCAGGCCTCCTGGAAGGTCGCGCCCGCGCTCGCCGCCGGCAACACCTTCGTCCTCAAGCCCAGCGAGACCACCCCGCTCACCACGATCGCCATGATCCGGCTCATCGAGGAGGCCGGCGCCCCGCCCGGCGTCGCCAACCTGGTGCTCGGCTCCGGGGCGAGTGTCGGCGCGGCCCTGACCGGCCACCCCGACGTCGACCTGGTCTCCTTCACCGGCGGCCTGAACACCGGACGGGCCATCATGGCCAGTGCCGCCGACGGGCCGCGGAACATCGCCCTGGAACTGGGCGGCAAGAACCCCAACATCGTCTTCGCCGACGCCGACTTCGAGGCCGCCGTCGACTACGCCCTGGACGCCGCCTTCCTGCACTCCGGGCAGGTCTGCTCGGCCGGTTCACGCCTGCTCGTCGAGGACTCCCTGCACGACCGGTTCGTCGAGGCCTACGCCGAGCGCGCCCGGGCGATCCGGCTCGGCAACGGCCTGGAGGAGGGCACCGAGAGCGGCCCGCTCAGCTCCGCCGAGCACCGCGAGAAGGTCGAGGGCTACATCGCCGTCGCCCGGGAGGAGGGCGCCCGGCTCGTCACCGGCGGCGCCCGGCCCGACGACCCGGCCCTCAGCCGCGGGTTCTTCCTGCTGCCGACGATCTTCGCCGACTGCGACCGGTCCATGCGCATCGTCCAGGAGGAGGTCTTCGGCCCGGTCGTCACCGTCGAGCGCTTCCGCACCGAGGACGAGGCGGTGGAGCTGGCCAACGACACCCGCTACGGCCTCGCCGGCGGCGTGTGGACCTCCGACGCGAGCCGCGCCCAGCGCGTCGCCCAGCGGCTGCGGCACGGCACCGTGTGGATCAACGACTTCCACCCCTACGTGCCGCAGGCCGAGTGGGGCGGCTTCGGCCGCTCCGGCGTCGGACGCGAGCTCGGCCCGACAGGGCTGCGCGAGTACCAGGAGGCCAAGCACATCTACCAGAACCTCGCCCCCGCCCCCTCCGGCTGGTTCAAGGGCTGACCCGCACGCCACACCTCACCACCAGGAAAGGCACGGCATGGCCACCACCCCCGCGCACGGCGCCGAGTCCGCCTACGACTACGTCATCGTCGGCGGCGGCACCGCCGGCTGCGTACTCGCCGCCCGGCTGAGCGAGGACCCCGACTGCCGCGTGTGCGTCATCGAGGGCGGCCCCAGCGACGTCGGCGACGAGCGCATCCTGCGCCTGCGCAACTGGATCAACCTGCTCGGCTCGGAGTTCGACTACGGCTACACCACCGTCGAGCAGCCGCGCGGCAACTCGCACATCCTGCACTCACGGGCCCGTGTGCTCGGCGGCTGCTCCTCGCACAACACGCTGATCAGCTTCCTGCCGCTGCCGCAGGACCTCGACGACTGGGTGAGCCAGGGCTGCGCCGGCTGGGACCCGGCGACGATCCTGCCCTACCGCGACCGGCTGCTCACGCAGATCGTCCCGGTGGCCGAGGCCGACCGCAATCCCATCGCCAGGGACTTCGTCACCGCGGCCTCCCGCGCCCTCGGCGTCCCCGTCGTCGACGACTTCAACGCCGAACCCTTCGCCGACGGTGCCGGATTCTTCTCCCTGGCCTACCAGCCGGAGGGCAACCTGCGCTCCTCCGCGTCCGTCGCCTACCTCCACCCGGTGCTGGACCGGCCCAACCTCACGCTCAAGCTGGAGACCTGGGCGCACCGGCTGATCCCCGACGAGTCGGGCCGGCTGACCCGGGTCGCGGTCCGGGGCGCCGACGGCGAACCCGCGACCGTGCGCGCCGAGCGCGAACTCCTGCTGTGCGCCGGGGCCATCGACACCCCGCGCCTGCTGCTGCTCTCCGGCATCGGCCCGGCCGACGACCTGCGCGCCCTGGGCATCAAAGTACGGGCCGACCTGCCCGGCGTCGGGGAGAACCTGCTGGACCACCCCGAGTCCGTGATCGTCTGGGAGACCGCGGGACCGCTGCCGCCCAACTCGGCGATGGACTCCGACGCCGGTCTGTTCCTGCGCCGCGACCAGGGCCAGCCGCGCCCCGACCTGATGTTCCACTTCTACCAGGTGCCGTTCACCGTCAACACCGAACGCCTGGGCTACCCCGTCCCGCGGCACGGGGTGTGCATGACGCCGAACGTGCCGCGGGCCCGCTCCACCGGCCGCATGTGGCTGCGCAGCAACAACCCGGCCGAGCATCCCGCCCTGGACTTCCGGTACTTCACCGACCCCGAGGGCCACGACGAGCGCACCCTCGTGGACGGGCTGAAGGTGGCCCGCGAGGTCGCCGCGACCGAGCCGCTGCGCGACTGGCTCGTCCGCGAGGTCGCGCCCGGCCCGGACGTCGTCTCCGACGCCGACCTGTCGGAGTACGGACGCCGCGCGGCCCACACCGTCTACCACCCGGCCGGCACCTGCCGCATGGGCGCAGCTGACGACCCGGCGGCCGTCTGCGACCCCGACCTGAGACTGCGGGGCTTCGAGGGCGTGCGGATCGTCGACGCGTCGGTGTTCCCGACGATGCCCACCATCAACCCGATGGTGACCGTGCTGCTCGCCGCCGAACGGGCCGCGGACCTGATCCGGGCGGAACGGGCGGCGCAGAGGTGACCGGTACGCGGCCTCCCGCACCGGCGTCCGGCGTCCCCGGCGGCGAGCCGGGCTCCGAGTTCCGCAAGGACATGGGCCCCTGAGGGGTCCTTTCACTCTGCCCGTCCGGGGCGCGCGGCCTGGCACCGCACCTCGCCGCGTTGCCGAAAAGCCCTTGTCCACGCCCGTGCGGTGCGGAGCTGGGCCCTGTTCGTCTCCGCGGTGGTGCCGCTGCTCATCGCCTTCGCCTCACCGGCCTCCGAGGACGCCCTCACCAACATCGTCTCGCTCGCGATCCTCGGCGTCTACGGCTCGTTCCAGACGGTGGTCCTGGCCGGCACTGCCCGCCCGGCTCAAGGGGTCCGACGGGAGAGTCACCCTGGGCCGACGGGCCTCGCGGTGAACATCCGGGCGCTGGCCTACGGCATCTTCGCCATCGTCAACATCTGCTGGGCCCGCACCCCGGAGAAGCCCTGGTGGGAGAACTGGATCGTGCTGCTGTGCGGTGCGATCGTGCTGGGCACCGGCCTGCTCCACATGTTCACCACGCACCACTACGGCCGCGGCGACGCCCCCGCGGGGGACGCCCTGCCGGACAAGACCGGCTCTCCGGGGCAGGGGTGAGGGGCCCGTGCCCCTCACCCCTCAACGCCGTGACAACACCCTGCGCGTGACGCGGGCGAGCCGGTGGGCGGGCCGCCGGGAGCGCGGCGCCGGACCCGACCGTTCCAGCCACCACTGCCGGAGCTCCCGCCGCGCCCCCGCGTCCCCCGGGCGCCCGGTGGACAGCAGGTGCTCGGCGAAGGTCAGGGCGTCACGCCGGTAGCCGGAGGTCATGGGGTGCGTCTGGGCGTAGCCGAGGAACGCCGTGCGGTACCCGTCGCCGAGGATCACCGGCAGTTCGGGGGCGACCTTCGCCACGACGTCCGCCCGCTTCGCGGCGAGCGCCCTCGCCTGTACGCCGATCCGCACCCGGTCGAACCCCTCGGGCACGGGCGTCCCCGCCACCAGCGCCGACAGCAGCGCCGCCTGGGCCAGCGCGAGCCGCTGCCGGGCACCGTCGACGTCCTCTTGGTGGGGCCGGCCGAAGGCGCCCCGTGTCGCCTCGGCCGCCCCGGTCTCATCGCCCCGCCGTACCGCCCCGGCCCCGGGCCCGCCGGTGACGCCTCGGGCACCCTCCTGGCGCGCGGTGCCGGCCTCCACGAGCAGCCCGCCGCCGACATCCCCGGCCGCTTCCCGCCGTCCGGTCCCGGCAGCCGGGAACAGCTCATCGCCGCGGCCCTCCGGGGCCGCTCCGGCCGCCGCACGGAGTTCCGCCTTCACGCGTTCGACAGCGCCCGCCTCCAGCGCCCGGCGGATCGTGCTCAGCTCGTGCTCCAGCTCCGTCGGTGCCGGGAAGTTCTCGTCCCGTTCCAGCAGGACGCCCGGCGGGCGGACGCGGGAGGCGAGGTCGGTGAGGATGTCGAGGACCGGCCGGGGGACCGGGTGGGCGTGGCTGTCGTGCCAGACGCCGTCGCGCTCGAAGCCACCGGCGACGTGGACGTACGCGATGGCCTCCAGGGGCAGCTCGGCGAGGGCCTTGGAGGGGTCCTCGCCGCGGTTGACGTGGTTGGTGTGCAGGTTGGCCACGTCGATGAGGAGGCGGACGCCCGTGCGGTCGGCGAGCTCGTACAGGAACTGGCCCTCCGTCATCTCCTCGCCCGGCCAGCCGATCAGCGCGGCGATGTTCTCGACGGCCAGCGGCACCGGCAGTGCGTCCTGCGCGATGCGTATGTTCTCGCACAGGACGTCCAGGGCGTCCCGGGTGCGGGGGACGGGCAGCAGGTGGCCGGCCTCCAGGTGCGGGGACGCCGTCAGCGGCCCGCCCGCCCGTACGAACGCGATGTGCTCGGTGACCAGTGGGGAACCCAGCGCCTCAGCGCGCTCGGCCAGTGCGGTCAGCCGGCCCGCGTCGGGCCGGTCCGCGCCCCCGAGGCCGAGCGAGACGCCGTGCGGCACCACGGTGACGCCGCGCTCGCGCAGCCGCCGCAGCGAGTCGGGCAGGTGTCCGGGGCAGACGTTCTCGGCCACCGCCTCGACCCAGTCGATCCCCGGCATCCGCTCCACGGCGTCCGCGATCTCCGGCCGCCACCCGATGCCCGTCCCCAGTCGCTCCATCGTCCCCTCCTCCACCCGGCCCGTTCCTCGAACGTGAGGGGGGTATGGCCCAGCCGCCGGCCCCCGAACCGCGCACCGCCCTCCTTCAGAGCAACATTTGAGGTTTGCGGTCCCGCCCCCCGCCCTCACCGACGGAGGCGCAAGACTCGCGCCCTGGCCCGATACGCCGTAGACCGGACCTATGTCCGGAGGCAGCGAGCAGCCGCACCGCGCCGCGCGCGAGCGGGAACCGGAATCCCGGGCGGCCGCCGTCCGCCGGCTGCGGATCGCGGCCGGAGCCCTGCTCGCGGCAGGCGTCACGGCCTACTTCCTGTTGCCGCTGGAGGGTCTCGGTGCCGACCGCCCCTGGCTGGGCTGGCCGCTGTTCGTACTGTGCCTGGCGCTCGTGGCCGCGCTGCTGCTGCGCCATGTGCGCGACATCGTGCTGGAGAAGCCGCAAGCCCGGTCGGGCATCATGATCTCGCTGCTGATGTGCCTGGCCGTGCTGGTCTTCTCGTCCGGGTACTACGCCCTCGCGCAGCAGCCGGGACAGTTCACCGGCCTGCGCACCCGGGTCGACGCGCTGTACTTCACGGTCGTCACCCTCGCGACCGTCGGCTACGGCGACATCGCCCCGCGCGGGCAGGAGGCCCGGCTGGTGGCCGTCGCCCAGATCCTGTACACGTTCGTCTTCCTCACGGCGGCGGCCACCGCGCTGTCCCGGCGGATGCACGCGGTGGTCGCGGAGCGCGAGCGGCGCCCGCCGCCGCCCTGACCGAGGGGCGTGCCCTACATCATGCGGGCCGGGCGGTAGTTGAACACCGACCAGAGGACGAACAGACCGGTCACGATCATGATGATCGACCAGAACGGCTGGTACGGCAGCCAGAGGAAGTTCGCGATCAGCGCCAGGCCGACCACGACCGCGCTCACGACCCGCGCCCAGGCGGCCCCGGTGAACAGGCCGAGCCCGGCCACCACCACGAGCGCGCCGACGATCACGTGGATCCACCCCCACGCGGTCAGGTCGAACTCGAACGAGTACTGGCCGAAGCTCGTGTACACCTCGTCGCCGGCGATCGCCGCGACGCCCTGGAGCACCGCGAACAGGCCGTAGACGACCATCAGGATGCCGCCGAGGGCGATCCCCCCGGCCGCCAGCGGGTCACCGGAACCGCCCGGGCCGGAGCCGCCGGGCGTCCGGTCATCGGGGGGGGCGGGGCGGGGGGAGGGGGCGCGGCGCTGGTCATGGCTGCCTCCGGGGGTCGGTTCGGCTGGTAACCCCACTGGAGCATTCGTCCGGGACCGGCGCGCCTGTGGCTACTCCGAACGGGTGGACGCCGCGGGGCCGGGCCCGTGCGGCTCCCGGCGCAGCGCCGGGTGGTCCGCGACCACCGTGCACGAGCCGGGCGCGATCTCCGTGAAGCCCGCGTCGCGCACCAACGGCAGCCCGGCGCCGGTCAGTCCGGACCAGCGGGCCGGATCGGCCGTGCGGGCGGCGAGCGGGAAGCCCGCGTCGTGCCAGGCGGCCCGCTCCTCGTCGGACAGCTCCCACCAGGCCAGTTGGGCGGCGTGGCCCGCCTGGGCCATCGCCTTGCCGGCCGACATGCCGAGGTCCGGGTTCAGCCACAGCACGGGCGCGGCCGGGTCCGCGTCCACCGGCGGCTCCGGGTCGTTCAGGTCGGTGCCGGACACCTGGAGCCTGGCCAGGTCCTTGGGCCAGCCGTCCAGCGGGACGGGCGGGAAGACCCGCACCTCGGCCGACTTGCCGGTGACCGTGATGCCGGGCAGCGCCTCGGCCCGCCGCCACTCGGCGCCACGCGCCCGCCGCACCACCTTGCGGATCCGGGCGTCCTGCCAGTCCCGCATCACCCCGGCCCACTCGCCCGCACCGGCCGACCGCTCGTCGGCCAGGATCGTCAGCACGGCCCGCGCGGCCGTCTCCAGCGCGTCCGTGCGGGCCGGCGGCTCCGCCTTCTCGATCCGCACGACGAGCGGCAGCACGAACTGCGGTGCCTCGTCACGAGCCGAGGGCTCGGACCGGAAGGGACTGTCGCTCACGGGCGTCGGGTCTTCGCTCACGAATCCCAGTGTGCCAGCCGGAAGATAGTGCAGGATGGCCGCATGCGACCCGACCTGTGCCTGCGGAACGCGGGCCGCCGTTACGGTCTGCGGGGCCCCTGGGTACTGCGCGGTGTCGACCTGGCGGTGGCTCCGGGCCGGCTCGTCCGCGTCGAGGGTGCCAACGGCAGCGGCAAGTCCACGCTGTTGCGGCTGGTCGCCGGCATCGACGCGCCGAGCGAGGGCCGGATCACCGCCCGGCCGGCGCGCACGGCGTACGTCCCGGAGCGGTTCCCGCCGGCCCTGCCCTTCACCGCCGCCGGCTACCTCAGGCACCTCGGCACCGTGCACGGCCTGGCCCGGGAGGCGGCCGCCCGGGCCGCCGGGGAGTGGTTGGAGCGCCTGGGTGCCGCCGCGTACGCCGAGACGCCGATGGCCCGGCTGTCGAAGGGCAGCAGCCAGAAGGTCGCGGTCGCACAGGCCCTCCTGGCGGAACCCGAGCTGCTGGTGCTGGACGAGGCGTGGACCGGCCTGGACACCGAGGCCCGCGCCGAGTTGGAGCGCGCGGTCGCCGAGCGCACGGCGGCAGGCGGATCCGTGGTGTTCGTCGACCACGACCCGCGCCGCCTCGCGGGCCTGCCCGACGCGACGTACGCCGTGCGCGACGCGGGCATCGTCCGGCAGGAGCCCTCACAGGTTCCGGACACGTCCGGTCCGCACGTGCTCGTCGAGGTGCAGGGCCCGCCGGACGGGCGGCTGCCCGAGGACGTGCGCCGGACGGCCACCTCGGCCGAGGAGACCGGGCCGGGCGGCTACCGCCTCTGCGTGCCCGCCCCGCACTCCGACGTGCTGCTCCGCACCCTGCTGACGGCCCGTCCGCCCTGGCACGTGGTGAGCGTGACCCCGCGGACGCCGGCTCCACAGAGACAGCGATGACCGCCCTGATGCGCTACCACGCCGCTCTGCTGGTGCGGTCGCAGCGCTGGCTGCCTCCGTTCCTGCTGTACGCGGCCTTCCTCGCGATCAGCATCCAGGCCGGGCAGCCGGTGCTCGACTCGCTCGGGTACACGGCCGCCGCCCTGCTGCCCGTCGCCGCCTGGCTGGCGCGGATCTGCGTCACGGGCGAACCCGACGCCGCTCGCGGCTGTGTGGCGGCGGCCGCCGGGCCCGCGCGGGCTCATGTGGCCTGTCTGCTCGTGGCCCTGGCCGGTGCGACGGCGCTCGGCACGCTCGCGATCCTCGCCGTGACGCTGCTCAGTGACCCGGTCGCCTCCGACCACCGCACCCGGGTGCCGCTCGCCGCCGCCTGCGGGGCCGGGCTGCTCGCCGCCCTGGCCTGTGCCCTGCTCGGCACGGCCGTCGGCGCGCTCACCAGCAGGCCCCTGCTGCGGTCGCCGGGCCGGGCCGTCCCCGCCCTGCTGCTCGCGGCGCTGCTCTCCCTGGTCGCCACCGGCTCACCCGCCCAGGCGGCCGTACAGGGCCTGGTGACCGGATCGCGGCAGGGCGAGGTCCCGCTGCCGCTGCTGCCCCTGGCCGCGGCGGCACTGCTCACGGCCGCGGCACTGGCCCTGGCCGGAGCGCTGGCCTCCCGCAGATCACCCTGAGCAGGCGGTGCGCTGCGCCTCCTGCCACTCGCAGGCGGGGCAGAGCGTGATGCCCTTGTACGACTCGGGGTACTCCGTCGGCTCCCGGCACAGCACGCACTCCGCGTACGGCGGTCCGTCCGCCCGGGGCGGCCTGGTCGCGTCGATCAGGCAGTAGTCGTCCTCGCTCATACGTCCAGCGTAGGCCCGGGGCGAGCCCTCAGAGGTCCCTCTGTTCCAGGGGCTTTGTCGCCGGGCCCTGGATCACCTTGCCATCCGTGTCGAAACGGGAGCCGTGGCAGGGGCACTCCCAGGCGCGCTCGGCGGCGTTGAAGTCGACCAGGCAGCCCAGGTGGGTGCAGCGGGCGGAGACGGCGTGCAGCCCGCCGTCGTCGTCCCGGTACACCGCGACACGGTGGCCGTCGGCCCGGACCACCGCACCCTCGCCGGGTGGCAGGGACTCCACGGGCGGCGAAGGCCGCAGCCGGTCGCCCACGAAGTGCCCCGCGACCTTGGCCTGCGTCTTGAGGAACGTCGGCGCCTCCCGCAGCGCGGGCTTCACGCGGCGCGGATCGTACAGCCCGCTCCACTCGCACTCCTCGCCCGTGATCTGCGCGGTCAGCAGCCGGCCCGCCATGATGCCACCGGTCATGCCCCAGCCGCCGAAGCCGGTGGCCACGTAGGCGTGCCGGGTGCCCGCGTGCAGCGGGCCGACCATCGGCACGGTGTCCGTGGGCTCCGTGTCCTGGGTGGCCCAACGGTGGGTGACCTCCAGGTCCGGGAAATGGCCGGTCGCCCAGGCGGTGAGGCGCTCGAAACGGGCCCGCGGGTCGCTCGTGCCCGGAGTGAAGTGCTCACCGGTGACGATGAGCAGCCGCCGGTCGCCCTCGTGGGGCGCGGTGCGCACCGAGCGGGTGTCCTCGTCGGGCGTGATGAACATGCCGCCCGGGTCCTGGTCCGCGGGGATCGTCCCGGCGACGACCAGCTCGCGGCGCGTGGAGAGACGGGCGAAGAGCAGGGCCCGGTCGAAGATCGGGTAGTGCGTCGCGACGACGACGTCCCGGGCCCGGACCGTCGCCCCGGTCGTGGTCGACAGCCTGCACGGCTCGCCCTCGTCCAGGCCGAGGACGGTGGTGTCCTCGTAGATCCGCCCGCCGCGTTCGACGAGGTCGGCGGCGAGGGCCAGTAGGTACTTGCGCGGGTGGAACTGGGCCTGCCCGGTGACCTCGACGGCGCCCGCCACCTCGAAGGGCAGCCCGGTCTCCGTGACGAACGAGGCGGGCAGCCCGGCCTCGGCCGCGGCCCGTGCCTCGGCGCGCAGCTCCTCCACGCGGCTCGCGCCGACGGCGTAGGTGTAGGCGCTCCTGGTCTCCCATTCGCAGTCGACGCCCAGCTCCCGGGCGATCCGGGCCGCGTGCTCGATCGCCTCCGACTGCGAACGCGCGTACAGCCGCGCGCCCTCGGGGCCGCGGGTGCGCCGCAGCTTGTCGTAGACGAGCGTGTGCAGCGCGGTGACCTTGGCGGTGGTGTGCCCGGTGACGCCGGCCGCGACCCGCCCGGCCTCCAGCACGGCCACGCTCCGCCCGGCCCGCGCCAGCTCCCACGCCGTGGACAGCCCGGCGATCCCGGCGCCGATCACCGCCACGTCGACGTCCAGGTCCTCCGTGAGGGCCGGATGGCGGCCGTCCGGGGCCGTCTCCAGCCAGTACGAGCTGCTGACCTGCTGCTTCTCGCTCATGACCGCCGAGTACCCCGGTCCGTGCGCTTCAGTGTCGGGCGGTTCGCTCCACAGATCGGCCGGGTCCCTTCACAGACGGGGCGGGGTCGCGTCGGTGGTGAGGCCCCTGAACCCCCTGACCGGACGGATCAGGGCTGCTCCAGCAACCGCTTGCGCAACTCGGCCACGTCGAAGTCCGCCTTCGGGTACCGCGGATCCAGCTCCTCGAAGTGCTCCAGGAGCAGCGTGCTGACAGCCCAGTTGCGGTACCACTTGTGGTCGGCCGGGATCAGGTACCAGGGGGCGTAGGAGGTGCCGCAGCGCTCCAGGGCGATCTCGTAGGCCTCCTGGAACGCGGGCCACAGGGCGCGGTCGTCGATGTCGGAAGCGGCGAACTTCCAGCGCTTCTCCGGCTTGTCGAGGCGCTTGAGCAGCCGGCGGCGCTGCTCGTCGGGGGACAGGTGCAGGAAGCACTTGACCAGGGTCATGCCGTCGTCGGCGAGGGACCGCTCGAAACGGTTGATCTGCTCGTAGCGCCGGGCGATCTCGGGGGCGGGGGCGAGCTCCCGGACGCGGGCGATCAGCACGTCCTCGTAGTGGGAGCGGTCGAAGATGCCCAGTTCGCCGCGGACCGGGAGCGCCTGCTCGACCCGCCACAGGAAGGGGTGCGCGCGCTCCTCGGCGGTGGGTGCCTTGAACGCCGTGATCCGGCAGCCGGAGGGATTGAGCAGGCCGATGACGTGCTTGACCGTGCCGCCCTTGCCGCTGGTGTCCATGCCCTGCAGGACCAGCAGCACGCGGCGCCGGTCTCCCTTGGTGCTGGCCGCCCACAGGCGTTCCTGGAGGACGGCGAGGCGCTCGCCGGTCCGGGCGGTGGCGGCCTTGCCGGCCTCCTTGCCGTCGGGGCCGGCGGGGGTGCCGGCGGCGTCGTGGCGGGCCAGGTCGACCGGCTCGCCGATGGGCAGGCGCAGCCGGTCCCGCAGTGAGGTGCTGCGTTCGTGTGTCACCGGGGCCCCCTTGCGGTCGTGTGCCTCGATGGTCCGGGCGGGGCGCCGGGCGTCGCACCCGCCGCCCCGGCCGGGCGGAGCGCCGGCTAGCGGCGCCAGGGGCCCGTCACCGCGAACGTGGTGCCGGGCCGGTAGCAGTTGACGTACATCGTGTCGCCGTCGGGTGAGAAGGTCACCCCGGCGAACTCGCCCCACTCGGGCTCCTGCTCGGTGCCGATGTTCTGCCGGTTGCGCGCCATCGCGTAGACCTCGCCGCGCCGGGTGACCCCGTAGACGTGCTGGGCGCCGTCGCCGTCCTCGCAGACCATGAGGCCGCCGCCGGCCGCCAGGCAGATGTTGTCCGGCGACTCGCCCGGCAGTTGCACATCGGTGTCCGGGCCGAAGACGATCACGAGGGTGAGCCGGCGGCGTTCCGGGTCGTAGCGCCAGACCTGCCCGAAGTGGTCGGCGGCCGAACCGTCCGACCGGCGCGCGAAGGACGACACGAAGTACACCGAACGGCCGCCCCAGTAGCAGCCCTCCAGCTTCTGCGCGTGCGTGATGCCCTTGCGGCCGAAGTCCTGGAACCGGATCGGCGTCTGCGCGGCCTGCGGGTCCGGGACGTCGGCCCACTCGACGCGGTCGAACTCGGCGCCGACGTCCTGGATGGACGACAGGTCCGGCACCCCGGGCACCCGCATGGCCTGGAGCCGGCCGCCCGCGCGCAGGGAACCCCTGCCGCCCAGCGGCCGGTCCGGAAGGAAGCGGTAGAAGAGGCCGAAGGGCTTCTCGAAGGCGTCCTCGGTCTCGTAGACCACGCCCCGGCGGGGATCGACGGCGATCGCCTCGTGCGCGAAGCGGCCCATCGCGGTCAGCGGCACGGCCCCGGTGCGGTGCGGGTCGGCCGGGTCGACCTCGAAGATGAAGCCGTGGTCCTTGGTGTAGCCGTTGGTCCCGGCCCTGTCCTCGGTCTCCTCGCAGGTCAGCCAGGTATCCCAAGGGGTGGGGCCGCCCGCGCAGTTCACGGCCGTACCGGCGATCGCGACGCGCTCCGACTGCACCCTGTTGCGGGAGTCCAGCGTCAGTGCCGTGCAGCCGCCCTTGCCGGCCGGGTCGTAGGTGAGGCCCTCGACGGCCGGGACCGGGACCTTGCCGTCGGCGCGGTTCTCGTGGTTGCGGACCAGGTGGACCCGGCCGCCTCTGCCTCCGAAGGCCGCCATGCCGTCGTGGTTGGAGGGAACCCGGCCCTCCCCGGAGCGGAGTTCGTCTCCCTCGCGGGAGAGGATCCGGTAACCGAAACCTTTCGGCAGGTCGAGAACGCCCTTCGGGTCGGGGACGAGCGGTCCGTAGCCGGTGCGGCCGAGGCCCTGCGCGGCGGCGGTGCCGGTGAAGAGTTCGGACAGGGCGCCGGAGAACGCGATCCCGACGCCCAGGGCGCCCGTTCCGGCGAGCATCTGACGTCGTGTGGCGGAGCGACCGGATGCGGTCATGGGGAAACCTTCCTGCTGGCGGACAGGAACTGTGATCCCGCTGTGTCTATCACCTGGTGCGGGCGGCGGGAACCACGCGCGTAGCACGGGTCACTGCTCTACGGCGCGCCGCAGCTGCTCCATGGCCTCTTCGGCCTGTTCCGTGCGGTCGACGGCGCCCTCAGCGAGCTCCGCCTGTTCCGCCGCCCCGGCGTGTCCCGGGGCCTGCGCTGCGGGCTGCTGTCCTCGCTCCAGGAACCGCAGGAGCTCCACCGGGATGGGCAGGACCAGTGTGGAGTTCTTCTCCGCCGCCACCGCCATGACGGTCTGGAGCAGCCGGAGCTGGAGCGCCGAGGGCGTGTCGGCCATCTGCTGGGCGGCCTGGGACAGCTTCTTCGAGGCCTGGTACTCGGCGTCGGCGTTGATCAGCCGGGCCCGCCGCTCGCGGTCGGCCTCGGCCTGGCGGGCCATGGAGCGCTTCATGGTGTCCGGCAGGGAGACGTCCTTGATCTCCACGCGGTCGATGGTCACGCCCCACTCCACGGCCGGGCTGTCGATCATCAGCTCCAGACCCTGGTTGAGCTTCTCCCGGTTGGACAGCAGATCGTCCAGCTCGCTCTTGCCGATGATCGAGCGCAGGGAGGTCTGGGCCATCTGTGAGACGGCGAAGCGGTAGTCCTCGACGTTGACGATCGCGGCCGCCGGGTCCACGACCTTGAAGTACACCACCGCGTCGACCCGTACCGTCACGTTGTCGCGGGTGATGCCCTCCTGGGCGGGGATCGGCATGGTCACGATCTGCAGGTTGACCTTGCGCATCCGGTCCACCGCGGGGACCACGAGATTGAACCCGGGCCGCCGCACGTCCCCGTGCAGGCGCCCGAGCCGGAAGACGACCCCGCGCTCGTACTGCTTGACGACCCGCGCCGCGGAGGCCACGTACACCAGCGCGCCGGCCCCGACGGCGGCCACCACACCGACCAGCTCTTCGACCATGCCGACCTCCCTGTTCAGAGGTCCGAATCCGTCTGCTCATAACGATATGCCCGAAATGGGGCGTGGGGCCATGCCCCTGGATCCCGGCCGGAACGGGGGCGGACGCACGTGGTCCGGGGGGCGCGGGTGCGCACCCCGGACCAGGGCCCGGGCGACCGGGACCGGCGGCTAGGCGGTGACCTTCTCCGCCGGGGCCACCTCGGGCTCCGTGACCTTCACCGGCTCCGTGCCCGTCGCGCTGTGGCGCGCGGCCCAGTTCTCCAGGGCCGTACGGCAGGCGTGGTCGAGGTGGTGCAGGCCGGAGAGGTCCAGCTCGACCGGGCGGTCCTGCGGCAGGCTCTCCAGGCTGTCGAGGATCTTCGGCAGGCGCAGGAAGGTCGCGTTGCCGGACAGGTACGCCTGGATCGGGCCGGCGCCCTTGTCGATGATCTCCATCTTGAGGTGCGAGGCCTCCCAGGCGGTCTTGACGACCGACAGGGCCAGACCGATGAGCACGCCCTCGAACATGTTCACCGCGACGATCGACACGGCGGTGACGACCAGGATGAGCGCCTCACCGCGGTGCTCCTTCCACAGCGGCACGATCTTGGCGAACGGGATCAGCTTCCAGCCCGCGTGGACCAGGATGCCGGCGAGGGCGGGCAGCGGGATCAGGGCCAGCGTGGAGGGCAGCAGCGCGGCGAACAGCAGCAGCCACACACCGTGCATCACCCGGGACGCCTTGGTCCTGGCACCCGCGCTGACGTTGGCGGAGCTGCGGACGATGACCGCGGTCATCGGCAGTGCGCCGAGCACACCGCAGATCGTGTTGCCCGCGCCCTGCGCCATCAGCTCCTTGTCGTACTGCGTGCGCGGACCGTCGTGCAGCCGGTCCACCGCGGCGGCGCTGAACAGGCTCTCGGCGGAGGCGATCAGGGTGAAGGCGACGATCGTGCCGATGATGCCGACGCCCACACCGCCGAAGGTGTCCAGGCCGGGCGGCTGGATGGAGTCCAGCAGACCCTGGACCTCGACCGTGGCGACCGGCAGGTCGAAGACGGCGTTGGCCGCGATCGCCAGGAGCACGGCGGCGAGCGCGCCGGGCACGGCCTGTGCCTTCTTCGGTAGCTTCTTCCACAGCACCATCACCGCGATGGTGGCCGCGCCGAGCACGAGGGACGTGATCGCCGCCGTGCTGCCGGCCGCGTCGACGGCGGCACCGGGCAGGCCCAGGATCTTGTCGATGCCGGAGGCGGGTGCCTTCAGCCCGGCCGTCGCATACAGCTGGCCGGCTATGAGCACCAGACCGATTCCGGCCAGCATGCCCTCGACGACCGAGACAGAGATCGCGCGGAACCAGCGGCCGAGCTTCAGCGCGCCCATGATCAGCTGGAGCAGACCGGCGGCCAGCACGATGATGCCGAGCGCGGGCAGTCCGTACTCCTGGACCGCCTCGAAGACGAGCACGGTCAGACCGGCGGCCGGGCCGGACACCTGCAGGCTGCTGCCCGGCAGGAATCCGGTGACGAGACCGCCCACGATGCCGGTGACCAGGCCGAGTTCGGCCGGGACGCCGGAGGCCACGGCCACGCCCACGCACAGCGGGAGCGCGACCAGGAACACGACGAGAGAGGCGGTGAAGTCCTGCCTGAGGTAAGGGAACTTGGTCATGGTGCCCCTCACAGCTTCTCGAAGGTGTCGGTGTCCGCGCGGTGTTCGCGCACGGTCCCCGTGTGGACCTCG
This sequence comes from Streptomyces qaidamensis, assembly GCF_001611795.1. Lineage (NCBI taxonomy): Bacteria > Bacillati > Actinomycetota > Actinomycetes > Kitasatosporales > Streptomycetaceae > Streptomyces > Streptomyces qaidamensis. Next base: position 7,010,542 of record NZ_CP015098.1, read on the forward strand.
TAGAACCAGGCGCGCAGGCCGAGGCGGCCCTCCGCCAGCCGGCGCTCGACGCACGGGTAGGACCGCAGCCGGAGCACCTGGGTGAGGGCGTGGTTCTGCACGGCCTCGGTGACCGTCGGGTCGGCCGGGTCCGAGCACGCGGGCTCGTCGGCCGCGCGGGCGAGCCAGTCGCGTACCGCCGGCACGGCGGCGAGGTCGTCGCCGCGTACCACCGCGCCCACGGCGCCGCAGTGCGAGTGGCCGCAGACCACGATCTCCTTGACGCCGAGGACCTCCACGGCGTACTCGATCGTGGCCGCCTCCGAGGTGGGGTGCTCGAAGGAGTGCGGGGGAACGACGTTGCCCGCGGTGCGCAGCTCGAAGAGCTCGCCGGGACGGGCGCCCGTGATCAGGGCCGGTACGACCCTGGAGTCGGAGCAGGTGATGAACAGGACGTCGGGGGACTGGCCCTCGGCGAGGTGGGCGAACTCCTCAGGGCGCTGTCCGAAGGTGCGGGCGTTGTCGATGAGGGGTTGCATGAGTGTGGTGACTCCTCCTGGCGCGCAGTGGGGGCGCGTCGGACGGGCATGACAGGGGGTGGGGGGAACTGCTCCGCCGCTCAGCAGCGGAAGACCTGCAGTGCCGCCGGGGTGTGCGACGTCGAGGATCTCGACGTGCGGTGATGCGCGGCGCCGGGTCTGACCGGTTCCTGTTCCGTCGGCTGGATGTGCCGTCGCAGCGGCCGCTCGGGCGCCGAGGGCGCCGGGTCGGCGGTGTGGGACCGGTCGCGGGTGCGCAGGGGACCGGTCGGGTCCCCGTGGTGTCCGGCGCGACAGTCGGCCATCTCGTCGCGCAGAGCCTTCCCGGGAGACTTGTGTCCGGGACGCGAGGACTTGCCGGAAGGTTTGGTTCCGGGCTGGGCGTTGGCCTCGGCTTGACTGTGCGTGTGCGCGGATGCGAAGGACGCGGTCGGTGCGAAGAACTGAAGGGCGAGCAGGACGGCGGCGAGGAGCGAAACCACGGTCCGTGCCGTCGTACCTCGGTACATGCGCCCCCCTTCAGGTTCTTCACACGTCTAGTGCGGACCAATGGTTGGTCAACGACTGGTCAAGAAACACGTTAACCCTGCAAGGTCGTTTGCAGGGTTAACTTAACGTTTCAAGCTGAAGAGAGCCTGAAAACCGAGGGCGGGATGGCTTGAACCGGCCCTTTCCCTCGGGCGGTTGGCACGGTATTGGGGTTGTCGTTACCGGTGGTTCGCCAACTTGGCCGCGTCGCGGGCGAGGGCGGTGAGCCGGGAGATGGCCCGGAAGTACTTCTTGCGGTAGCCGCCGTTCAGCATCTCGTCGCTGAACAACTGGTCGAAGGGCAGGCCGGAGGCCAGCACGGGCACCTCGCGGTCGTACAGCCGGTCCGCGAGGACGACCAGCCTGAGGGCCGTCGACTGGTCGGGAACCGGCCGCACACCGGTGAGGCACACGGCCCTGATCCCGTCGGTCAGAGCGCCATACCGGCTGGGGTGGACGCGGGCCAGATGCTCCAGGAGGGGCGAGAACGCGTCGAGGGAGGCGCCCTCGGTGGCGTGCGCCACGCCGGTCACCTCTTCGTCGGAGTGCGGCGGCGGGGCCTCGGGCAGACCGCGGTGGCGGTAGTCCTCGCCGTCGATGCGCAGGGCCCGGAAGTGTGCCGACAGGCCCTGGATCTCGCGCAGGAAGTCGGCCGCCGCGAACCGGCCCTCGCCGAGCTTGCCGGGCAGCGTGTTGGAGGTGGCGGCGAGCGCCACGCCCGCGTCGACCAGCTTGCCGAGCAGGGTGGACACCAGGACGGTGTCGCCCGGGTCGTCGAGCTCGAACTCGTCGATGCACAGCAGGCGGTGACCGGACAGCGTCCGGACGGTCTGCTGGAACCCGAGGGCGCCGACCAGGTTGGTCAGCTCCACGAAGGTGCCGAACGCCTTCAGCCCGGGCTCGGCCGGGGTGGCGTGCCACAGGGACGCCAGCAGGTGGGTCTTGCCCACGCCGTAGCCGCCGTCGAGGTAGACGCCGCGCGGGCCGACGGGAGCCTTCTTGGGCGCCTTGCCGAAACCGAACAGCCGCCGCTTTCCGGAGCCTTCGGCCGCCGCGCCGAGGCCCGCCGCGAAACCCTCCAGGACCCGGACCGCCTCGGTCTGGCTGGACTGGTTCGGGTCGGGGATGTACGTGCTGAAGCGGACCGAGTCGAACCGCGGCGGCGGCACCATCTCGGCGACCAGCCGGTCCGCGGGGACATGCGGCTCACGCGCGCACAGGGACAGCGGGGCCGGGTCGGTTATGGGGCCGCTTCCGGAGGGGGCCAGGGGAGAGGACACGGTTCACCATGCTACGGCGCGTGGAACACTGCACGGCATGCGACGTCTGTTCCCTGTGACCGATGAAACAGCAGTTCCGGCGCCGGGTGGCGCGTCCGGTGGGGGCGCCGGGCGGGAGTGGAGCCTGGAGGAGCTGGCCGCCGCGTACGCCTATCCCGAGCCGGGGCCCGGTGGCCCGGCCCCGTGGCTGCGCGCCAACATGGTGTCCACGCTGGACGGGGCCGCCCAGCACGACGGCCGTTCGCAGCCCATCTCCAGCGCCACCGACATGCGGATCTTCGGCACGCTGCGGGCGCTCGCGGACGTCGTGGTCGTCGGCGCGGAGACGGTACGCAGGGAGGGGTACCGGCCGGCCCGGGCGCGCGAGGACTTCGCGGCGATGCGGGAGGCGGCCGGGCAGGGGCCCGCGCCCGCGATCGCCGTGGTCACCGCCGGCCTCGACCTGGACTTCTCGCTGCCGCTGTTCACCTCGCCCCTGGTGCCCACCCTGATCCTCACGGGCGCCTCGGCCGCCCCGGACCGGGTCGCCGCCGCCGAGCGGGCGGGCGCCCGGGTGGTGATCGCCGGAGACGGCATCGGCGTGGATCCCGCCCGCGCCGTCCGGGCCCTCGCCGACCTCGGCCACACCCGGCTGCTCACCGAGGGCGGCCCGCGGCTGCTCGGGCAGATCGTCGCGGCCGGCGTGCTCGACGAGCTGTGCCTGACCGTCGCCCCGATGCTCACGGCGGGCGAGGCGCAGCGCATCGCCGGGGGGCCGGCGGTCACGGTCCCGCACCGTTTCGGGCTGGTGTCGATGCTGGAGGAGGACGGCTTCCTGTTCACGCGGTACGGGCGGAAGCGGCAGGCGTACTGAAACTGTGGGCCCGGGGTACAAGGTGTCGGCGGCCGGGCCGGCCGGCCTTCCGGTACGTCCGGAAGCGCGGGCAAACGCCGCCGTTGGTCCGTTCACCGGCTGAATATGCCGTTCCGTTAGGGTTTCGGAGGGCACACTGGATCCGGCAGTACCCGTGCGAACGCGGGGCAGGATGGTTTCCGCAGGGCCCGGCACGGCCCGCGGAGGAGTGGGGCCACGGGCCCCGGAGCAGAAGGGGCGCCTGGTGTTCACAAGCGTATTGATGATCGAGAAGGCGCTGACGTCCGCCGACGTGGAGTTCGTCACCACCTTGCACGGGGAGGAGCAGGTCTCCTTCCATGTGCTGCTGCAGCCGCGCGGCGAGCAGGCGGACCGCCTGCTGCGGGCCATCGACGACGTGGCGCTCGGCGAGCTCGACGAGGCCGTCCGCGAGGGCGAGACGCCGGAGGGGGAGGAGGCGCTGAGCGTGGGGCAGCGGGCGCTGGAGGTGTCACTCGCCGCGCTGCGTTCCTCGGGCAGTCCCGCCGAGGGGCGGCTGATCGAGGACCATCCGCTGGACGCGCTCAAGTCGCTGGTGGAGGAGGCCGGGGCCGACGAGGTCATCGTGCTGACCGATCCCCACTACGTGGAGGAGTTCTTCCACCGGGACTGGGCCTCCCGGGCCCGGCACAAGGTGGGGGTGCCGGTGCTGAAGCTGTTCTCGCACAGCAAGGCGTAGGGGCGGGTCGTCCTGGTTCGTCGGGTGCGGGCCGGTGGTGGTTGCGCGCGCAGTTCCCCGCGCCCCTGGGGCGGCCACAGCACTCCCCGTTCCTGAAATAGGCTGGGGGCGCTCACCGTCGTCGCTCGCTTTTGGAGATCTGCATGGCAGCCGGCCTTCCTCCCGCCATGGACCGACCGCACTTCATCGGGATCGGTGGGGCCGGAATGTCGGGGATCGCGAAGATCCTCGCGCAGCGCGGGGCCGTCGTGGCGGGCAGTGACGCCAAGGAGTCGGCCACGGCCGAGGCGCTGCGGGCGCTGGGGGCGACCGTGCACATCGGGCACGCCGCCGAGCACCTCGCCGACGACGCCAGCTGTGTGGTCGTGTCGTCGGCGATCCGGCAGGACAACCCCGAGCTGGCCCGCGCGGCCGAGCTCGGCATCCCCGTCGTCCACCGGTCCGACGCGCTCGCCGCGCTGATGGACGGGCTGCGGCCGATCGCCGTCGCCGGTACGCACGGCAAGACGACCACGACGTCGATGCTGGCCGTGTCGCTGAGCGAGCTGGGCCTGAAGCCCTCGTACGCGATCGGCGGGGACCTGGACGCGCCCGGCTCCAACGCGCTGCACGGCGAGGGCGAGATCTTCGTCGCCGAGGCGGACGAATCGGACCGCAGCTTCCACAAATACGCCCCCGACGTGGCGATCGTCCTGAACGTCGAGCTCGACCACCACGCCAACTACGCCTCGATGGACGAGATCTACGCGTCGTTCGAGACGTTCGTGGACCGGATCACCGAGGGCGGCACGCTGGTGATCGCCGCCGACCACGACGGCGCCCGGGAGCTGACGCGCCGGGTCGCCGGCCGCGATGTGCGCGTGGTGACGTACGGCGAGTCCGAGGACGCCGGCGTGCGCATCCTGTCGGTGGTGCCGCAGGGGCTGAAGAGCGAGGTCACCGTGGTGCTGGAGGGACAGGAGCTGACCTTCGCGGTCTCCGTCCCCGGCCGGCACTACGCGCACAACGCGGTCGCCGCGCTGGCGGCGGGCGTGGCCCTCGGCGTCCCCGCGGCCGAGCTGGCCCGGGCGATCGCCGCGTACACGGGCGTGAAGCGGCGGCTCCAGCTGAAGGGCGAGGCCGCGGGCGTGCAGGTCATCGACTCCTACGCGCACCACCCCACCGAGATGACCGCCGACCTGGAGGCCATGCGCGCCGCGGCCGGCGACGCCCGGATCCTGGTCGTCTTCCAGCCCCACCTCTTCTCGCGGACGCAGGAGCTCGGCAAGGAGATGGGCCAGTCCCTGGCCCTCGCGGACGCCTCGGTCGTGCTCGACATCTACCCGGCCCGTGAGGACCCGATCCCGGGCGTGACGAGCGAGCTGATCATCGAGGCGGCCCGGGCGGCGGGCGCCGACGTGACGCCGGTGCACGACAAGGCGGACGTCCCGTCGGTCGTCGTGGGAATGGCGAAGCCGGGTGATCTCGTTCTCACCATGGGAGCGGGCGACGTCACCGACCTCGGCCCGCAGATCCTGGACCGTCTGTCGAACTGAGGGGCTGGAAGCTCATGGCGTACGACGTCGAGAAGCCGGACGAGCAGTGGCGCGCGGAGCTGAGCCCGGGCGAGTACGCGGTCCTGCGGCAGGCGGGCACCGAGCCCGCCTTCACCGGTGAGTACACCGACACCAAGACCCGGGGCGTCTACTCCTGCCGGGCCTGCGGCGCGGACCTGTTCACGTCGGAGACCAAGTTCGAGTCGCACTGCGGCTGGCCGTCCTTCTTCGACCCCAAGGACACCGACGCGGTGGAGCTGATCGAGGACCGCTCGCACGGCATGGTGCGGACCGAGGTGCGGTGCGCCCGGTGCGGCTCGCACCTCGGGCACGTGTTCGCGGGCGAGGGGTATCCGACGCCCACGGACCAGCGGTACTGCATCAACTCCATCGCGCTGCGGCTGGCCCCCGAGCAGGGCTGAGGCCCCGGCTTCAGCGGATCCGGCACTCCTGCTGGGTGAGGCGCTTCGTGTCGCCCGCGGTGCGTTTGCACAGCACCCGGGTCTCGGACGTGCCGTCGGCGGCGCGGCTGACCTCCTTGAGGACGATGCTGTGGCCGGTGCGGTCGCCGTAGAGCGGGGCGCCGGTGAAGTCGATGGTGCCGGTCGCCATGCCCTCGATCTTGACGCTGCGCAGGTTCACCCAGGTCGAGGGGCGGCTCTGCGGCCGGTCGCCGCGGGTGGCCGCCCAGAACAGGGCGCGGGTCGCGTCGTGCGAGAGGGCGGTCTGGCCGCTGGCCAGGGCCGGGCTGTCGTAGCGCAGGCGGTGGCCCCGCAGCCCCGGCAGGTGCTCGGCGGCGTCCTGGTAGAAGGCCGTCGTGGCGGCGGCCTTCTCCAGCTCCGCGAGGGCCGAGTGGTACAGCGTGACCTTCGGCGCGACGGAGTGGCCGCCGCCGGCGAAGTCGGCCTTGGACAGGTCGTCGCCGGTGAGGATGGCCAGGGGCTTCCCGGCGCAGCCCGGCTCGGTGCCCAGCTGCGTCATCAGGGGGTCGATGTCCTCCACCCGGCCCGCGAAGTAGACCACGGACGGGACCCGGTCGCCCCGGCAGATCTCCTGGGCGTGCGAGCGGAGTTCGGGCTTGCCGCCGCTGAGCGTGTAGCGGCGCTGCGGCAGCGGGGTGAAGCCCTGGCGCCGCAGCATCTCCTGACCGTAACGCGCCTGCTCGTCGGTGTAGAGGTCGTCGGTCCTCGCCGTGTCGCGGGCCAGGACGAGGGCGTACTGCCGCCCCTCGGGTCTGCGTAACTGGGCGGCTATCAGGCCGAGTTGCTTGGTCTGCCACTCGTCCGTGGCGGCCAGGCTGAACCAGTTGGCGAACTCGCGGGGCAGATACGTCGCGGAGTTCGTGCCGGAGACGACCGGCAGGCCGGCTTCCATCAGGATGCGGGTCGTGGCCCTGCTCGACTTCAGGTCGCGGCCGGTGCCGACGACCCCCACCACGGTCGGGTCGTGGCCGGCGTACGCGGCGATCGCCTTGGCCATCTCCTCCTGGTGGCCCAGGTCCACGCCGCCGTTGGCGATCAGGACGCGCAGCTTCACGCTGGAGTTCTCGTTGATGACGGCCTGCGCCAGATACACGCCGGCCAGTTCCTCGGCGCCCTTCACCAGGGAGGAGCCGGCCGAGGTGTCGGCGCTGAGCGGCCCGGCGTAGACGACGGTGACGTACTTCCCGGCGTGCCGGGCGAGGACGCCGGCGTTCTGCCGGGCGATGCGGTCCTCCAGGTCGGCCACCGTCCAGGGCGTCTCGTCGCCGGCCGTGAGCGCCTTGACGTCGTCGTCGCCGGGCTCGGGCGCGGGCAGCCAGTCGGCGAAGCGGACCTCGTCCGTCGCTATGCCGATGCACTCCGTGCGGCCGTCGGGTCCCTGCGCGCGCCGGGAGTCGCGGTTGGCGGTCAGCACCGACGCCGAGCAGTAGCGGTCGTTCAGGGCGTCGGCCCGCATGACGGTGCCCGCGGACAGCAGGGCGATCACCAGGACCAGGGTGTGCAGGGCCCACACCAGCCGGGCGAGCGTCGGACGTGTGGAGGCCCGCAGATGGTGACGGCCCTCCTCGACCGGACCCAGCTGGTCGTGCGGCAGCGGGATCTTCATCACCCACGGCAGGACGGACCGTTCCCGGCTGGGTGACTGCTCGGCGCGCAGGTTGCGGCCCCACTCGCGGTACCAGGTGCGCAGCCGGACACCGAACATGGGCGGCGCGGTGTCCGGGGCGGGGGCCGCCTGGACGACGCTGCGCTCCAGGCGCGGCACGTCGTGCGTGCGCACCGCGGCGACCACGAGCAGCGGGTCGAGCTCGCTGCGCCGGCTGCGGACGTCGCTGATGGCCCGGATCAGCTCGATGCCGCCGTTGCGGTCGTCCGCGTGCGGCAGGAACAGCATCGGCGGGCGCGGCCGTTTGAAGCCGCGCAGGTCCCAGCTCCAGCGCCGGTGGTTGTCCCGCAGGTCCTCGCGCAGCGCCAGCACGCACAGCTGGACGTGGAAGTCGCCACCCGCCGTGAGCGCCTCGGCCACGTCGTAGGCCCGGGCCGCGATCGCCTTCCAGGAGCGCACCGGCCGCAGCAGCGACACCTCGGTGGACTCCTCCTGGTCCGCCGCCCTCAGGAACGTCGTCGTCATGAACCAGCGGCTCTCCCGGCGCAGCCACAGGAAGATCGGCGCCCGCCCCGGCAGGACGTAGTTGAGGACGCTCAGCAGCAGCAGGAAGGCGAGACCGGCGCCCACCGCCACGTACCACTCGCTGCGGGCGAGGAGCGCGGCGAGCACGGTCACGAGGCTCGCCGGGAGGATGTGCGCCATGTCGAACAGCGGCAGCCCCGAACGCCAGCGGGCGGTGTTCTTCGGCCGCCAGCGCTGCTGCGCCAGTTCGTTGAGCAGTCGCTGCCGCTGGTCCTGCCCGGCCGCGGGGCTGCCCGGGACGGGTGCCGGCCAGCTGTCGCCGAGGGCCGCGACCGCGTCGTCGATGGCGTGCACCAGCCGCAGCCGCGGGAACGCGTAGCGCCGGTAGACCGCCTTCGGGCCGCCCCACCTGCGCGGGTCACTCAGCGCCCGCACCAGGGCGGCGGCCCGGCGGACCTCCGTGGGGCCCTCGTAGGCGTCCTGGACCACCGCGCAGCGCGTGCCGTGCGCCTCCTGGCCCGCGTACAGCTGCCGGACCAGCCCGGCCACCGCGTCGTCGTCCCTGTTCTCCTGCGCGTGCACGACGAACACCGGCATCGGTGGTTCGGTGCTGCGGCGGAAGTCCTGGATGAGGATTTCGAGCTGGTTCTGGAGGTGGCGCCCGGCGTCGCTCTCCGGCATGCCGTCATGGCCCCCAGGGCAGTCGGACGGCGTGCGATCGGCGTTCACCATGGGCAACCCCCGTTCACCTTCGGTGACTTACGAGGTTAACCGGTGCCGATGGGGTGCGAGTGGGTGATGCATGAACTCTTGTTCCGTCCGGGGCGTTGACGCCGCCCGCCCGGGCCGCCGGGGTGTCGCAGAAGACCGTGTCGCGGGTCGTCAACGGCGAACCGCACGTCAGACCCGAGGTGCGCGACCGGTGCTGAGGACCGTCCGTGCCCTGGACTACCGTCCCGACACCGTGGCACGGGCCCTGCTCCTCGGCCGCTACCGGCGCATCGGCGTGACCGCCGGCATCGGTCGCGGTGTCGCTGGTCGCCGCGATCGCACCGGGCGGGGAGAGCGCCGCAGGGAGGGGCTGGGCTCCCTCGCGGGCGTGGTGTGCTCCGTCGGCTTCCCCAGTCCCGACGGCGGGCTGGGCTGCGTCGCCGGGGTCGGGTCCCGGGCGTGGGGCCGGCTGGTCGACGGTCCGCGGCCCGCCGAGCCGCATCCGTTCCGCGAGCCGGCCGGGACCCCGCACCACGCGCCGTCCACCCCCGGCGACCTGTTCCTCCACATCAGGGCCGCCCGCACCGACCTGTGCTTCGCGCTCGCCGCCGCACTGGTGCGGCGGCTGCGCGGGGCGGCCACCGCGCGGGACGAGACGCAGGCCATCTCCTGCTTCGGCTCGCGCAACCTGCTCGGTCCCGTCGACGGCACGGAGAACCCGGTCGGGCCGGCGGCGGCCGACGCGGCGCTGGTCGGTGAGGATCCCGGCTTCCGGGGCGGCAGTTACGCGCCGGCGCAGAAGTACCTGCACGCCTGGGGCGCCCTCGCCGTCGAGGCGCGGGAGAAGGTGATGGGCCGCACCGAGCTCACCAACCTGGAACTCGACGCGCCCAGTTCGCACAAGGACGTCGACTCCGTCCTCGGCCCGGACGGCACGGAGCAGAAGATACTGCGCTCGGCGATGCCGTTCGGCAGGCCCGGGCACGGGGAGTTTCGGCACGTACTTCGTGTCCTACGCGCGCACACCGGCGATACCCGAGACGATGCTGCGCAAGATGTTCCCGGGCGGCCCGGGCTCGGGGCCCGACCCGCTGCTGGACTACTCGAGTGCCGTCACCGGCAGCCTGTTCTTCATCCCGCCCGCGGGCTTCCTCGACGCCCTGCCCGGCGGCTGACCCTCCGCCACCGGGAAACCCGTGCTCCGCAGCACCCGTCGCCCGGCGTCCACCGCGAACACCTCGCAGTGCTCCTGGGCCGCCGCCCACGCGACGCCCTCCACGCCGAGTGCGAACGCCGCCGTCGCGACCGTGTCCGCCTCCGTCAGGGTCGGGGCCACGACGGTCACGCCGAGCAGTCCCGTCGCCGGGCGGCCGGTCCGGCCGTCGAGGATGTGGTCGCCGCGCTCGTAGCGGGCCGAGGTCGCGACGGCCCGGTCGGTGAGGTCCAGTACCGCGCAGAGCCGGTCGGCCCGCTCGGGATGGCGGACGCCGACGCGCCAGGGCCCGCCGGAGGCGATCACGTCGCCGCCCGCGTTGAGGCAGAACCGCCTCGCCCCGGCCGCTTGCAGCAGCTCCGCTCCCTTCTGCACCGACCAGCCCTTCACCACGGCGCAGGGGTCGAGGCCGCGACCGGGCAGCCGCGCGTCGAAGGCGCCCCCGGTCGCCATCCGGTACTCCTCGCACAGGTCCAGGACCTCGCGGAGCCCCGGGCTCGGCTCGCGCACCTCGCCCCGGTCCAGCCGGGACACCTCGCTGTCCGGGCGGAACGGACTGAACCGCGCGTCGACCTCGCGCAGCCAGGCGAACAGGGCGTCCACCGGTGCCCCGGGGAAGTCCTCGTCGTCGATCCGCACCGACACCGGGAACCCCATGACGTGCTCGACGCGCCGCATCCCGTCAGCCCTTCGCGTCGATGGCGGCCTGGAGGGACTCCCGGTAGCCGTCGCTGGTGACCGTGGCGCCGGACACCGTGTCGATGTCGGCGCTCTGCGCCCGGAGCGTCTCCTCGATCAGCTTCGGCACGGCGGCCGTGGTCTGCGGGTGGTCCGGCTGCCGGAGCATCCGCACCGAGGCGATCTCGTCGCCGTCGAAGGTGACCTCGACCCGCACCGGGCCCTTCTCGGTGTCGACGAGCGACCCCGACACGACGGTGGTCGTGGTGCCGCCCGACGACGAGACCGAGGGAGTGGACGCCGGCGCCGCCGCCTGCGCGGGGGCCGACGACGACCCGGTGTCGTGCGAGGGTGCGTAGCGCCAGACCGGGATCAACCCGGCGACGCTCAGGACGAGGACGGGTATGGCTCGCTTCACGGATCTCTCCTCGTCATCCGGCCAGGCTGAAGCGTTCGAAGTGGGTCTGCGGCTTCGGCACGCCCAGCTCGCGCAGGCTGCCGAGCACCGCTTTCATCATGGGCGGCGGACCGCACAGGTAGACGTCCCGCTCGGCGATGTCCGGTACCAGCCGGGCCAGCTCCCGCGGCGCCAGCCGGTCCGGCACCGACGGGCCGGTGACCAGGTGCAGTTCGGCGCCCCGGGCGAGCGCGAGCTCGCGCAGCTCGTCGTAGAGCACGGCGTCCTGGTCCGTGGCCACGCGGTAGATCACGACCGCGTGGCCGTGCAGCTCCTCCAGCAGGGCCCGGATGGGGGTGACACCGACGCCGCCGGCGATGAGCACGGCGTCGGGGCGGGTGCGGTGCAGGGTGGTGAAGGCGCCGTAGGGGCCCTCGGCGAAGACGCGCGTGCCGACCTTCAGATGCCGCAGGGCGGCGCTGCCGTCACCGGCCCGCTTGGCGGTCAGACGCAGGGTGCGGCCGTCGGGGGCGGCGGACAGGGAGAACGGGTTCGCCTGCCACCAGCGGTCCTTCGTCAGGAACCGCCACAGGAAGAACTGCCCGGCCCGGGCGGGCAGCCGGTCCAGGTCGCGGCCCGTGATGTAGACCGAGACGACGTCATCGTTCTCCGGGACGACGGCCGTCACCCGGAGCCGGTGGCGCAGGTTGCGCCACAGCGGCAGCACCAGCCGGCCGGTGACCACCGAGGCCAGGGCCACGCCCCACACGGCGTACCAGTACGCCGTCGCCACCGGTGACGAGGCGAACGTCGTCCCGGCCGCGACCTGGTGCGTGAACGCCAGGACCACCGCCACGTAGGTGTACAGGTGAATGAAGTGCCAGGTCTCGTACGCCAGCCGGCGCCGGGCGTAGCGGGCCGAGACCACCCCGACCACGAGGATGATCGCCAGGGCGACGATCGCCCGCAGCACGCCCTCGACCGTCCCGGCGAGATCCACCAGCTGGTTCACCGGGTCCAGGGAGGAGGCCCGCGCGTAGCCGAAGACGATGAACACCGCGTGCGACAGCAGCAGCCACAGCACCGAGAAGCCCGTCCAGCGGTGCCAGGACGTCAGCCGGTCCATGCCGATCCGCCGGTCGAACCAGGGCAGCCGCGCCACCAGCAGCAGCTGGAACGCCATCAGCAGCGCTGCGTACAGCCCGGTCAGCCGCCCCAGCACGATCAGCGCGTTCGAGGCGAAACCTGCCTGCGCGAAGAACACGGCCACGACGACCGCGTTCGCCAGCAGCACCGCGTACAGACCGGCGCGGCCCACCACTCTGGGGCGCACACCGGGGCGGGTCACCGCCACGGGAGGTTGTCGGAGGGTCGTCACGGTCGGCAGCTCCTTGATCGGCTCCTGGGATACCGAGCTTGGCGCGGGGGAGCTGTCGGGAAGCTGTCGCTCAACTTTCAGGTTTTTATCGATCCCGCGGCGGGAGGGCACGCGGCTATGGCGGCGCCCGGCCCGTGCAGCAGTATGAGCTCGTGGAGAAAGTACGACTTCTCGTCGTCGACGACGACCCGCCCATCGCCGATCTCGTCGCGACCGTCGCCCGCTACGAGGGCTGGGACGCGGTCACGGCGTACACCGGCGAGGACGCGCTGGTGCGGGCCGCCGAGTTCCACCCGGACATCGTGGTGCTCGACCTGATGCTGCCCGGCGTGGACGGCTTCGGCGTCCTGGACCGGCTGCGCGCCTCCGGCACGATGGTGCCGGTGGTGTTCCTCACCGCCCGCGACGGCGTCGCCGACCGGGTCGCGGGCCTGACCCGGGGCGGCGACGACTACCTGGTCAAGCCGTTCGCCGTGGAGGAGCTGATGGCCCGGCTGCGGACCGTGCTGCGGCGCAGCGCCGGGCCCGCCTTCCAGCGGTCCGTGCTCCAGGTCGGCGACCTGACCATGGACGAGGACACCCGGGAGGTCCGGCGCGGCGAGCGACTGCTGTCGCTGACCCCCACCGAGTACGAGGTGCTGCGCTACCTCATGCGCAAGTCGCCCACCGTGCTGACCAAGGCGCAGATCCTCGACCACGTGTGGGAGTACGGCTTCGGCGGCCGCTCCAACGTCGTCGAGCTGGTCGTCAGCCGGCTGCGCCGCAAGCTCGACGAGACCGACGAGGGCGGCTCGCCGCTCATCCACACCGTGCGCGGGTTCGGGTACGTGCTGCGACAGGCCGCCGAGTGATCGCCCGGCTGCGCCGGGCCTACCGCGGAATGCGCCTGGGCACCCGGATGGCCCTCGGCCTCGGCGCCCTGTCCCTGGTCGTGTTCGCCGTCGTCGGCACGGCCCTGACGACGTACATGCGGGACTATCTGTCGGCCCAGCTCGACACCCAGCTGGCGCAAGCCCAGATCGCCCAGTCCAAGAGCATCGCGGACTACGGCACCCTCTCGGGCAAGAAGTACTACAGCTGGTTCTACGCCGTGTACGACGTGTCGGACGGCACGCCCGCGCTCCGCAGGCCCGAGGACCCGGCCGACCTGCCGAAGGACGTCGACGACTTCACCTCCCTGGCCCGGGCGCAGACCACCGCGCACACCGAACTCCTGCGCACCGAGCACCTCAAGGGCGCCGGCCCCTACCGGCTGCGCGCCTGCCAGGTCGAACCCGGGGTGGTCCTGGTCAGCGCCGCACCCCTGGAGGACATCGAGGACACCGTCGGGCAGCTGATCACGATCCAGGTCGTCACCTTCGCCCTCGCGCTCCTCGCGCTGGTCGTCTTCGGCCGCCGGATGCTGCGCCGGGGCCTGAAGCCGCTCAGCGACATGGCGTCCACGGCGCACGGCATCACCTCGCACGACCTGACCGAGTCGGCGGCCCGGCTGCCGCTGCGCGCCGACGGCCGGGACGGCGGGCCCGAGGTGGACGAACTGCGCACCGCCTTCAACACGATGCTGGAGCACATCGACGACTCCCTCGCCGTGCGCGCCGAGGCCGAGCAGCGACTGCGCCGCTTCGTCGCCGACGCCTCGCACGAGCTGCGCACCCCGCTGATGTCGGTGCGCGGCTACGCCGACCTCTTCCAGTACGCCGCCGCCAACGCCCCCGAGGAACGCGACCGGCACCTGGCCCGGCTGCGCGCCGAGGCCGCCCGCATGGGGATCCTCCTGGACGACCTGCTGCTGCTGGCCCGGCTGGACGCGGCGGAGGTGGAGGCGCCGCTGCGGATGGAGGACGCCGACCTGGCCGAGCTGGTGGGCCAGGCCGCGGACGCCTTCCGCGCGGGCCGCCCGGACCATCCGCTGACCGTCCTCGCGGGGCCGGGTCCGGTGCGGCTGCCGATGGACCCGCTGCGCATCCGGCAGGTCGTCGACAATCTCCTGACCAACGCGGCGGTGCACACCCCCGCCGGGACGAAGGTGTCGGTGGAGGTCGCCCTCGTGCCCGGCGCCGCCGAGGTGCGGGTCGCCGACACCGGGCCGGGCATCCCGCCCGACGACCGGGCGCGCGTCTTCGACCGCTTCTACCGCGTCGACAAGGCCCGCAGCCGCGACCGCGGCGGCAGCGGCCTGGGCCTCGCGGTCGCCCAGTCCCTGGTCCGCGCCCACGGCGGCCGGATCGAGCTGAACAGCGCACCGGGAGCAACGGTGTTCACGGTGCGCCTGCCCGCGCCGGGCGTACACCCGGCGGACCGGTGAGAGGCGCCCTCTAGACTCGTCCGGAAACAGCCCGTACGACCATGGCCAACGCTTCCGCCAACCCGAAGGGCTCCGGCGCCTTGATACGGATCGATTCAGTCACCAAGCGCTATCCGGACGGCACGGTGGCTGTCGACCGGCTCTCCCTGGAGATACCCGACCGCTCGATCACCGTCCTCGTCGGACCCTCGGGCTGCGGCAAGACCACCACCCTGCGGATGATCAACCGGATGGTCGAACCGAGCGAGGGAACCATCCTCCTCGACGGCGAGGACATCCAGCGCCGGCCCGTCACCACCCTGCGCCGCTCCATGGGTTACGTCATCCAGAACGCCGGCCTCTTCCAGCACCGCACGATCCTCGACAACATCGCCACCGTGCCGCGCGTGCTCGGCTGGGGCAAGCAGAAGGCGCGGGCCCGGGCGGCGGAGCTGATGGAGCGCGTGGGCCTCGACGCCGCGCTCGCCAAGCGGTACCCGTACCAGCTGTCCGGCGGCCAGCAGCAGCGCGTCGGCGTGGCCCGGGCGCTCGCCGCCGACCCGCCCGTGCTGCTCATGGACGAGCCGTTCTCCGCGGTCGACCCGGTGGTGCGCAAGGGCCTCCAGGACGAACTGCTGCGCATCCAGGACGAGTTGGGGAAGACCATCGTCTTCGTCACCCACGACATCGACGAGGCGATCAAACTCGGCACGATGGTCGCCGTGATGCGCGAGGGCGGTCATCTCGCCCAGTACGCACCCCCGGCCGAGCTGCTGTCCGACCCGGCCGACGCCTTCGTCGAGGACTTCCTCGGGGCCGACCGCGGCATCCGGCGGCTGTCGTTCTTCCCCTCCGCCGAACTCCCGCTGTCCACCGGCCCGGTGATCCCGGTGGACGCCTCCGCCGAGCAGATCGCCGCCCCCGACGAGCCCTGGCTGCTGGTCACCGACGCTGACGGCAAACCCCTCGGCTGGGGTGAGCGGCGCGACCTGACAGCCGGTGACATCAGGACCGGCCGGCTCGTCGCGCACGGACGGCCCTTCGTCCCCGGCACCGACTCCCTGCGGGCCGCCCTCGACTGCGCGGTGCTCTCCCCGTCCGGCCACGCCGTCGCCGTCGACGGCACCGGCCGCGTGACCGGCGTGGTCTCGCAGGCGACCATCGGCGAGGCGATCCGCAGCGCCCACGCCGGCGGCCACGCGGACGAGGCCAAGGCCGCGTCGTGAACGGCTTCTTCGACATCCCGAGCGACCTCCAGCACAGCTACCAGGGCCTGATCGGACTGCACCTGCGCGAGGCCCTGCTGCCCGTGCTGGCCGGCCTGCTGCTCGCGCTGCCGCTCGCCCAGCTCTGTGTCCGGTTCCGCTGGCTGTACCCGCCGGTGCTCGGCGCCACCACCATCCTCTACGCCGTCCCGTCACTGGCCTTCTTCGTGGTCCTCATCGACTACACCGGCCAGACCGAGCTGACCGTGATGATCCCGCTGGCCGTGTACAGCCTCGTGGTGCTCGTGCCGGCCATCGTCGACGGCGTGCGGTCCGTGCCGCAGGAGACCCTGGCCGCGGCCACCGCCATGGGATTCGGGCCCGTACGCCGCTACCTCCAAGTGCAGTTGCCGATCGCCGTGCCGGCCATCATCGCCGGGCTCAGGGTCGCCACCGTCTCCAGCATCTCCCTGGTCAGCGTCGGCACCCTCATCGGCAACCAGGGAGCCCTCGGCAACCTGCTCGCCGACGCGCAGAAGTACGACCGGCCCGAGCTGGCCGTCAACTCCGTGATCACGACGGCCGTCCTGGCCATCCTGTGCGACGCCCTGCTGGTGCTGCTCCGCGTCGTACTGACCCCGTGGATGCCGAACGCCGCCCGCAGGCGCCCGAAGCCGAGCACGCGGCAGAAGCTGCCCGCCCCCCAGGACGTGACCCGGTGAACGTACTGAACTTCGTCAACGCCTTCTTCAGCGACAGCGCCCACTGGCACGGTTACGACGGCATCCCGCAACGCCTGCTCGAACACATCCAGTACTCGGTCCTGGCCCTGGCCCTCGCCGCCGCGATCGGCCTGCCCGTCGGCCTGCTCACCGGGCACACCGGGCGGGGCGGCAACACCCTCGCGTTCATCGCCACGGCCGCCCGCGCGCTGCCCAGTTTCGGCCTGCTGGTGCTGATCGTCATCATGATGGGCTTCGGGCTGCTGCCCGTGATGATCCCCCTCGTCATCCTGGCCGTACCGCCGATCCTGGTGACCACCTACGAGGCCGTCCGCACCGTCGACCCGTCCCCGGTGGACGCCGCCCGCGGCATGGGCATGCACGAGTCGCGGATCCTCTTCCAGGTCGAACTGCCGGTCGCGCTGCCGCTGATCCTGAGCGGACTGCGCTCGGCCGCCATCCAGATCGTCTCGACGGCCACCATCGCCGCCTACGTCAGCCTGGGCGGCCTCGGCCGGTACATCGTCGACGGGCTCTACCAGCGCGACTACGAGAAGGTGGTCGGCGGCGCCACCCTCGTGGCCGTCCTGGCACTCGTCACGCTGGCGGTGTTCTGGGCGGTGGGCCGCCTGGCCGTGTCACCGGGGGTGCGCCGGCGCTGACGTCCTGACGAGTCTGTGAGAAACCGTGACCAGGCCTCCCTTGACTGATCGTAAAGGGGGTGGATTGGATCGGTGGATGACTTCTACCGCGAAGAGCAGCTGGTCCAGGACGAGGCACACCGGCGCGGCAGTGGCCGCGCTCACCGCCGCTGCGGCACTGCTCGCGGGCTGTTCGTCCGGCGACACCTCCGACGACCCCCTGGCGGGCGAGAAGGCGAAGGCGGGCACCGTCGTCGTCGGCTCCAACAACTTCACCGAGAGCACCCTGCTCGCCGACATCTACGGCGAGGCGCTCAAGGCCAAGGGCATCAAGGTCACCTACAAGCACAACATAGGCAGCCGCGAGACGACGTACGGCCTCATGAAGAACGGCTCCGTCACCGTGCTGCCGGAGTACAACGGCTCGCTGCTCGCCTACCTGGACCCCAAGGCCGAGCAGAAGTCCGCCGAGGCGGTGAACGAGGCCGTCAAGGCCAAGCTCGACAAGAAGCTGACGCTGCTGGAGTCCTCGCCCGCCGAGGACAAGGACTCGGTCGCCGTCAACGCCGAGACCGCCAAGAAGTACAAGCTCACCTCCTCGTCCACCCTCGCGGACCTCAAGGAGGCCGCACCGGACCTGGTGATCGGCGGCTCGCCCGAGTTCCAGACCCGGCACCAGGGCCTGGAAGGCCTGAAGTCCGTGTACGGCCTGGAGTTCAAGTCCTTCAAGGCGCTCGACGCCGGCGGCCCCCTGACCCGGGCGGCGCTGACCAGGAACACCGTCCAGGCCGCGGACATCTTCACCACGGACCCCACCATCGTGAAGGAGAAGTTCGTCGTCCTGAAGGACCCGGAGAACCTCTTCGGGTTCGCCAACGTGACCCCGCTGGTCCACCAGGGCGGCCTCTCCCAGAAGGGCGTCGACGCGCTCGACGCGGTCTCCGCGAAGCTGGACACCAAGACGCTCCTGGAGCTGGACGCGCAGGTGCAGCTGGAGAAGAAGGACCCGCTGGACGTGGCGACGGCATGGCTGAAGTCGGCGGGCCTGAGCTGACGGACTGACGGTCACCGGCCCGGGCGCGCGACCGCCCGGGCCGGCCGCTACGCCTGTACCGCCGACGCGATCAGCTGGTCGATCAGGGCGATCAGCACGTCCCGGCACGACTCCCGGTCCCGCGCGTCGCACAGCAGCACCCGAACGTGCTCCGGCAGCGCGAGCGCCTCCCTGATGTCCTCGGGCGGGTACGGGTGTTCGCCGTGGAAGCCGTTGACGCCCACGACGAACGGAATGCCCCGGCGCTCGAAGAAGTCGATCGCGGCGAAGCTGCACTCGGGTCTGCGCACGTCGACCAGGACCACGGCGCCGAGCGCGCCGAGCGCCAGGTCGTTCCACATGAACCAGAACCGCTGCTGCCCCGGCGTGCCGAACAGGTACAGCACCAGTTCCCGGCTGATGGTGATCCGGCCGAAGTCCAGGGCGACGGTGGTGGCCCGCTTCTCCTCGATGCCGTCGAGGTCGTCGATGCCCAGACCGGCCATGGTCAGGGGCTCCTCGGTGCGCAACGGGACGATCTCGCTGACCGATCCGACCATGGTGGTCTTGCCGACGCCGAAGCCCCCGGCGATGAGGATCTTGACCGTGTCGGGTGCCGATGACGCGTCAGGGGCAAGGTCAGAGCCGGCCAAGGCCGTCCCTCACTTTCTGCAGCAGGTCCAGGTCCGGAGTGGTACGGGAGACGAGGCGCGGCGGGCGGACGGTGATCCGGCCCGCCTCCAGCAGGTCGCACAGCAGGATCACGACCACGCTCACCGGCAGGTCGAGCCGGGCGGCCAGCTCCGCCACGGCGACCGGCTCGGCGCACAGCCGCAGGATCCGGGTGTGCTCGGGCTGACACCGGGCCGCCGTGGCGGGCGGCGGATCGACCGCCGTGACCGTCGATATGAGCGTGAAGTCGGCGCGGCTGGGACGGGTCCGCCCGCCGGTCAGAGCGAACAGCCGGACGAGCCGGCCCGCCGCATCCCCTACGGTCACCTCACACGCCGGGATCGACGACGGGTCCGGCCATGCCCCGCGGTGCCGCGCTGAGGTGCTCGCCGATCTTCTTCACCAGCATGTTCATCTGGTACGCCACCACCCCGACGTCCGCGCCCGGCCCGGTCAGCACGACCAGGTGGGCGCCGGGCCCGGCGGAGGTCAGGATCAGATAGCTGTTGGCCATCTCGATGAGGGCCTGGCGCACCGGACCGCCCCGGAAGTCCATGCTGACGCCCTTGCTGAGGCTCATCAGTCCGGAGGCGGTCGCCGCGAGCCGCTCGGCGTCGTCGCGCAGGAACCCGGTGGACTTGCTGACCACCAGGCCGTCCTCGGAGAGCACCACGGCCTGGTTCACGTCGGCGACCCGCTCCACGAGTCCGGTCAGCAGCTGGTCGAGCTGGGTGTGGGTGGCGGGGATGGGGCGTGTCATTGCGGTGTCCTTCGTCAGCGGTCGGCGGGCGGAGTCGAGGGGACGGGGCCGGCGGCGGCCTGCCGGGGTACTGCGGCCGCCTCCTCGTCGTGGGGCGGCTCGGCGTCGTCGTCACGGGCCCGGAGCGTGCCGCGCTGGAAACCGGCCAGGGAGGAGGCGGCGGCCTCGGCTGTGAAGTCGTCGAGAGAGCCGTCGTCACCGGCGGGCGCGGATTCCTCGCGCAGCTCCTCCACCAGGCTGGTCTGCGGCACTCTGCGGGGGAGCGGTGCGAGACCGTCCCGCCGGGGGACGACCTCGCGGGCGGCGGAGGGAGCGTCGGAGGGGGCGGCGGAGGCGACGCGGGCCGTGACGAGGGGCCGGGGCTCCGGGGCGGGACCGGCGGCGCGTTCCGTCCCCCGGGACGCCTCGGCCCGCCGGGGTACCGCACTCCCCTCGGCGTCCGTCGCACCCCGTCCGTCCACCGCCACCTTCCCGTCCTTTGGGGCGTCCTGGTCCTGCACAGCGCCGCCGGGAATCTCCCGCACCACGATCTCGTGCGGCACCAGCACGATCGCCGTGGTCCCGCCGTACGGCGACGAGCGCAGGGTGACGGCGATGCCGTGCCGGTGGGCCAGCTGGGCGATCACGAACATCCCGAGGCGCAGGTCGTCGGCGAGCGCCACCACGTCGAACTGCGGCGGCACCGCCAGCTGTTCGTTGAAGGACGTGTAGTCCTCCTCCGACATGCCGAGGCCACGGTCCTCGACCTCGACGGCCAGGCCCTTGGCCACCATCTGGGCCCGCACCGTGACGGGGCTCGGGGCGGGGGAGTAGGCGGTCGCGTTGTCGATCAGCTCGGCCAGCAGATGGATGACGTCGGCCACCGCGGGCGGCGCGACGTACACCTCCTCCTCGGTGAGCACCTCCACCCGCTGGTACTCGGCGACCTCCCCGACCGCGCTGCGCAGGATGTCCATCAGCGCGACCGGATCGGCCCAGCTGCGGCCGGGCCGTTCGCCGCTGACGATGACGAGGTTCTCCTCGTAGCGGCGCAACTGGCTGGCCGTGGAGTCCAGTTCGTACAGGCCCTTGAGGACGTCGGGGTCGGTGTGCTCGCGCTCCAGCGTGTCGAGCTTGCTCAGCTGGAGGTTGACCAGGTTCTGGCTCTGCCGCGCTATGCCCAGGATGATCTTCTGGAAGCCGCGCCGGGTGTCGGCGAGTTCGACCGCGGTGTGCACGGCCGTGCGCTGGGCGGTGTTGAACGCCCTGGCCACCTGGCCGAGTTCGTCGTGGCCGTAGTCCAGCTCGGTCGTCGCCGACTCCGGGTCGACCGTCTCGCCCCGCTCCAGCCGCGCCACCACGTCGGGCAGCCGCTCCTGCGCGAGGCTGACGGCGGCCCGGCGCAGGCCGCGCAGCCGCCGGGACAGCGAGCGGGTGATCCGCCACGACATGCCGACGCACAGCAGCAGCGCAAGCAGCCCGCCGGCGCTCAGCAGCGCCGCCTTCAGCAGCAGGGCGTCCGCCTTGTCGGCGCTGCGCTGCAACAGCTCCGACGTCTGCTGCTGGATGAGGCCCGCGTACTGCTCGGACAGCGTCTCCATGGCGCCGGACCACCGCTTCTGCGCGTCCGGCAGGGCGATCCGGTCGGAGGCTGTGCCCGCGTTGCGCGACGCCAGCACCTGGTCCTCGACGGACTGCAGCGTCTGCCAGTCCCGGCTCGCCAGGATCCGCTCGGTCTGCGCCTTGGCGCTGCCCGTCAGCTGCGGCACGACCTGGTCCTTGACCAGCCAGCGCCGGGTGTTCACGAGCTCCGTGAACTGTGTCCACGTCTTGTCGTCCAGATGCCCGGTGGGCCAGGCCAGGGTCAGCTGCGCGTCCTCCCGGGAGACCAGCTCCGCCGCGTGTTCAAGACCGACCAGCGGGCCCGCCTGCGAGGTGAGGTCGCCGTCGTCGACCTGGGACAGCTCCTGGAAGGCGTGGATCTGGTCGTCGATGATCGAGGAGTACTGGTCCAGCGCCTGCTGGGCGGTGATGTCGGTCGGGTCGTCCACCTGGTCCCGGTAGTACTCCAGGCTGCCCACCGAGCCCAGCACCGAGTACAGCCGGTCGGATATGCGGGAGGGCGCCTTCTCGATCGCGTCCGCCTGCCCGACCAGCTTGGCGACCGCCTCGTCGGTCTGCGCGCGCTGCGCGTCGAGGGCGGCCCGGGAGCCCTTCGGCGAGGCCAGCCAGGCGGCCGACAGACTGCGCTCCCGCTGCAGCGCGAGCGTGGCGTCGGTGCCCATGGCGCCGGTCGAGCGGCTGAGCTCCGTCTGGGCGCGCAGCCTGAGGCCCTCCGAGAACATCTGGATCGTCGTCACGCCCCACATCACGGCGAGGGTGACGCTGGGCACGAGGGCCAGGAGCACCAGGGAAAGGCGTATGGAACCGAGGCGGCGCCGGGCACCTGTCCGTCGAGACATCGTCGTCCTAGGGCGATCAGCGGGGGGTGAGGAACGGGGAGGCGGAGCGGTCGGGGGGTGTGGGGGACGGGCGCGGGGGTGGTGCCGTCCCGGGCGCGGCACATGGGATGCGCAGGATGTTATCCGTACAAGTGGGCGTGCGGGCCGGGCCTGACCGAATCTTTGGCGACACCGTCACAGGATGTGTCCGGTCACCGGGTCCCGGCGGCCGCGAACCGCGCCACGGCGGACACGTTCGACCTGGTCACGAACGCGGGGCCGGTCAGCACCGGAGCCGTCCCGCCACCGCTGACATTGCCGTTGGTCCGGTACAGCCACAGGGCGTCCACCGCCAGGTAGCCCTGCAGATACGGCTGCTGGTCCACGGCGAACTGCACTTCGCCGTCCCGGACCGCCTCGACGAGGTCCTTGTTGAGGTCGAAGGTGGCGACCTTCGCCCGGCTGCCGGACTTCCGCACCGCCTTGACGGCGCTGAGCCCGTACTGGGCGCCCAGGGTGACGACCTCGTCGATGCTGGAGTCCTGCCGCAGCCGGGACACGATCGCGGCGGTCACCGCGTTCATGTCGCTGCCGTCCACGTACAGGTTGTCGGTGTCGCCCCCGAAGGTCTTGCGCACACCCGCGCAGCGGGCCTCCAGTGCGACGTTGCCCCGCTCGTGCACCACGCACAGGGCGTGCCGGGCCTTGAAGGCGTCCAGCTTGTCGCCCACGGCCCGGCCCGCGACGGACTCGTCCTGGCCGAAGTACTCCAGGAGCCCGGTCGGCCGCCAGGCGTCGATGCCGGAGTTGAGCCCGACGACGGGTATGCCGGCCGCCTTGGCCTGGGCGACCGGGCCGCGCATCGCCGCCGGCTTGGCGAGGGTCACCGCGATGCCGTCGGCCTTGGCGCGCACGGCGTCCCGCACCAGATCGGCCTGCGCGGCCGGGTCGGCGTCGCTGACGTACGTCAGGTCGATGCCGTCCTTGGCGGCCGCCGCCTCGGCGCCCCTGCGGACCAGGTCCCAGAAGGCGTCGCCCTTGCCGCCGTGGGTCACCAGGGTGACCTTCATCCCGTCGCCGGCTCCGTCCGCCGCGTCCGTCCCGTCGCCGGCCGCGCCGAAGACGGAGCAGCCGGACACCAGCAGACACAGGACGGACGCCAGGGCGGCGACACGGATGCGTCTGACGGAAGTGTGCGGCGGGGGAGGAGTGTTCATGAGGGGCGGACCTCGCTGTGCGGCCGAGCAAGAGCAGGGTGAGAGTGCGTGCGGGGCGGCTGGATGTGCACCGGCCTGATGACTCTCGCTGGCCCGGAGCCAACCGTGTGTGACCACCGCACGTCAAGTGAGCGGCCACATGCCGTGAGTTGATGCTGCCGCATCGTGATGATCTGTCCGACCGGTCGAACAGAGGGATTCCGCTTATGGCTTGCGCGCAACCGCCCCGTACCTCGCGATGTCCTCGTCGCGGATGCTCTCACCTCCGCTTTCCATACCGTCCGTGCGGTTCGGGCGCCACTTGTGGGCCTGGCCCACACCGGGTTCCACCAGGTCGGGATCCTCGAAGAACTCCGCCGCCTCCGCGTGGGTGCGCAGCCGCATCGGCATGCCGCGGGCCGCGTACTCCCGGGCGACCCGGCCGACCTCGTCCGGGGTGAAGTCGGCGGTGCCGACCGACATCGCCGGACAGCTGCCGGAGGGCAGCGGTTCGAGGAGCCGGCGGACGATGCCGACGGCGTCGTGCTCGTCGAGCGTGAAGTGCACGAACGCGATCACCGTCAGTGCGACCGGCTCCGGCAGATCGAGCGTCTCCCGGAACCCGGGGGCGCCGAAGACGGCCGCCGGATCCCGCATGTCCGCCGCCACGTACGCCGTCCTGCCCACCGGCGTGCCGGACAGCAGGCCCCGCGACAGGGCGAGGACGAGCGGGTCGTTGTCGGCGTGGACGGCCCGCGCCCCGGGCGTCGCTTCCTGGGCGATCTCGTGCAGGTTGGGGGAGGCCGGGATGCCGGTGCCGATGTCGGGGAACCGGCGTATCCCCATCTCCCGGGCCAGGTGGCGCACCGCCCGGTGCGTGAAGTCGCGGTTGGCCCGCAGGTGGACGGGCGGGGCGGGCCGCTCGCGGCACATGGCGTCGCCCGCCTCCCGGTGCTCAACGGACCAGCAAGAGGCGGCAGTTGGCCGCCACACGCGATTCGGCCACTCCTCGCCCCGCCAGGCAAGGAACCGCTTGCTCCGGTGGCTTGGGAGGCCCGCCTAGACTGGGGCGGCGCGCAGGGCGACGGAGGCGACGGAAGGGGCGGTGACGGTGGCGGCGAGCGGCGGTGGCTTCGAGGACCCCTCCGCGGACGTGCTCGCCCGGGCGGCCGCGTCCTTCGGGCTGCTCGCCTCGCCCGCCCGGCTGCACATCGTCTGGGCGCTGGCCCGCGGCGAGAGCGATGTGACCGGCCTCGCCGAGCGGGTCGGCGGCGCGCTGCCCGCGGTCAGCCAGCATCTCACCAAGCTGAAGCTGGCCGGACTCGTGCGCTCCCGCCGCGAGGGCCGCCGGCAGGTGTACTACGTCGACGACCCCGACATCGTCGAGGTCGTACACCTCCTGGTGGACCGGCTCTCGGACCGCCCCGCGCCGGCGCGCCGCCGCCTCCATGGCCTCTGAGGCCGCCGGAGGCACCACCCTGGAGGTGCTGCGGCGGCTGGAGTCGGGCCCCCGGGGGCTGACCGAGACCCAGGCCGCGTCGCGGCTGGCCGCCGTCGGTGAGAACACCCTGCCGGACCGCCGTACCCCGTCCTGGCCCCGCCGCTGCGTACGGGCCCTGCGCGACCCCTTCACCGCCGTACTGCTCTGCCTCGGCCTGGTGTCCGCCGCCGTCGCCTCGTGGGGCACCGCCGTGGTGATCCTCGCCCTGGTGATGGTCAGCTGCGCGCTGCGGGCCGGCGGGGAGCACCGGGCCGACCGTTCCCTGACGGCCCTGCGCGAACTGGTCGCGGGCACCGCCACGGTGCTGCGGCGCTCCAAACCCGACGAGCCGCCGGAACCCCGGGAGGTGCCCGTCGGCGAACTGGTCCCCGGCGACGTGCTCCGGCTCGGTCCCGGTGATCTGGTTCCGGCGGACGTACGGCTGCTCCGGGCCCGCGGGCTCACGGTGCACCAGGGGGCCCTGACCGGGGAGTCGGCGCCGGTGGCGAAGCGGGCGGTCGACGAGGACGACCCCGACGAACCCCATCTGTGCTTCCAGGGCAGCACGGTCGCCGCCGGCGGCGCCACCGCCCTCGTGGTCGCGACCGGGGCCGCGACACGGTTCGCCGCCGCCCACCGGACCCCGCCCGCGCCGCGGGAGAGCGGGGCCTTCGACCGGTCCGTGCACGGCATCTCCTGGGTGCTGATCCGGTTCATGCTGCTGACGCCGCCGCTCGTGCTGATGGCGAACGCGACCCTGCGCGACCGCGGCCTGGAGACCCTGCCGTTCGCCGTCGCGGTCGCCGTCGGGCTGACACCCGAGATGCTGCCGGTGATCGTCACGACCTGCCTGGCCCGCGGCGCCGCCCTCCTGGCCCGCACGCACGCCGTCATCGTCAAACGGCTGCCGGCCCTGCACGACCTGGGCGCGGTCGACGTGCTGTGCGTCGACAAGACCGGCACCCTCACCCAGGACCGCCCCGTCGTCGAACGGGCCCTCGACACGGCCGGCCGGGACGACCCCGAGGTACTGCGCTGGGCCGCCGTCGGCGCCTGGTGGACCCTCCAGCTCGCCGAACTGCCCGCCCCCGACGCCCTCGACGAGGCCCTGCTGGAGGCGGCCGGGCCGGTGGGCGAGGAGTACGACGGGGTGGACGCCGTGCCGTTCGACCCCGAGCGGCGGTGGGCGGCTGCGGTGGTCCGAGGCGACCTCGGGCGGCACACCGTCGTCGTCACCGGCGCGGCGGAAGCCGTCCTGGAGCGCTGCGTCACGGCGGCCGGCGAGCGCGACCGGCTGCTCGCCCTCGCCGCCCGGCAGGCGGACGCCGGCCTCAGGGTCCTGGCCGTCGCCACGGCCGACCGCCCCGTCGGCGCCCGCAGCGCCCCTGCCCGTACGGCCGACCCCCGGGGCCTGGCCTTCCAGGGCCTGGTGACCTTCCGGGACGCCCTCGCCCCCACCGCCGCCGAGGCCCTGCGTGAACTGGCCGGACGCGGCGTCACCGTGAAGGTCCTCACCGGCGACCACCCCGCCACGGCGGCCCGGGCCTGCCGCGACCTGGGCCTGGATCCCGGCGACGTACGGACCGCCGCAGAACTCCCCGACGGCCCCGGCGGGGCGACCGTCGTCGCCCGCTGCACCCCGCAGGACAAGGCCCGCCTCGTCACCGCCCTGCGGGCCGCAGGGCACACCGTCGGCTTCCTCGGCGACGGCGTGAACGACGTGGCCGCGCTGCGCGCGGCCGACGTCGGCATCGCGCCCCGCTCCGCCGTCGGCGTGGCACGGGAGAGCGCCGACGTCGTGCTCGCCGACAAGGACCTCACGGCGATCGGCCACGCGATCACGGCCGGCCGGCACGCGAGCGGCAACATCGCCTCGTACCTGCGCGTCACGCTCTCCTCGAACCTCGGCAACGTCGTCGCCATGCTCGCCGCCGGGCTGCTCCTGCCCTTCCTGCCGATGCTCCCGGCCCAGGTGCTCGCGCAGAACCTGTGCTTCGACGCCGCCCAGCTCGCCTTCGCCCACGACCGTCCCGGCGCGGCCGCCCTGCGCGGCCCGGCGGTGCTGAGGCCGCGCTCCTTCCTCCGCTTCGCGGTCGGCTTCGGGATGCTCAACGCTCTGGCCGACCTCGCCACCTTCGCCGTCCTCGCCCTGGCGCTGCACGGCCCGGACGCCGCCGTGGACGACGAGGCCGTGTTCCACTCCGCCTGGTTCACCGAGAACCTGCTCACCCAGGCCGTGGTCATGCTGCTCCTGCGCACGGGCCGGCGTGGCGGACCGGGCCGTGCGCCGGGCCCGGTCGGCCTGGCGGCGGCCGGTCTCGCCGCCGTCGGCGTGCTGCTCCCGCCGAGCCCCCTCGGATCGGCCCTCGGCATGACGGCCCTGCCCGCCGCGTACTACCTGCTGCCGGCCGTCGTCCTCGGCCTGTACGCGCTGGCCCTGGCGGCGGCCCGGACCCGGCACCGGCGCCGTCAGCCGTAGGTGAGGTTCGAGCAGGGGTTGTCGTCCGCGGACCGGGCCCCGTCGGCCACCTCGGACGGCACGGCGGAGGGGGCCGGGGAGGCGGACGCACCCGCCGCCGGGCTGTCCGCGTACGTCTGCCCGAGGACGACGCTGATCCCGCTGCCGGTCACGGACCGCAGCTCGGCCCCGGGGAAGGCCCGGGCGACGGTCCTGGCCCGGTCCTCCAGACCCGGCCCGTACTCGACCAGCGTGGTGGTGTGGCCCTGGTCGGCCGCCGTCGCCGTACCCGTGACGGTGAAGCCGTCGCCGGTGAGTTCGGCGGCGGCGCGGGCGGCCAGGCCGGGAACGGCGGTGCCGTTGTAGACGGCGACGTCGATGCCCGCGCCGGAGACCGGCGGCGTGGGGGAGGCGGCGGCACCGGAACCGGCTTTTCCGGTCTTCTTGCCGCCGGCGTTCTCGCCGTCGATCGTGCGGTCGGACCGGAGCGCGGCCCACAGGGCGTCCGCGTCCGGCTGGACGACCGCCACCCGGGACCCCTCGTAACGCCAGGGCAGGGTGACGAACTTGGTGTTGTGCAGGTCGATGTCCTTCAGGGTCATCGCGAAGGAGATCAGCTTGTCGGCGGAACCGAGGCCGGGGTCGACGGTGAGCGATTTCGTCGCGGCGTCGGCCAGCGGCAGCAGCCTTGTTGGGGTGAGGCCCTTGCTCTTGACCTCCTTCAGCAGGCTCGCCACGAACGCCTGCTGGCGCTTGATCCGGCCGATGTCGGAGCCGTCCCCGATGCCGTGCCGGATCCGGACGTAGTCCAGTGCCTTCCGCCCCGACACGGTCTGCTCGCCCTTGTGGAAGAGCAGCTTGCCCGGGGCGGTGAGATGCGGGTCGAGGTCGTTCTCGTAGACGTCCTGCGGCAGGCACACCCGGACCCCGCCCACCACGTCCGTCAGCTCCGCGAAGCCCTTGAAGTCGACGACGACGGTGTGGTCGACGCGCAGTCCGGTGAGCTGCTCGACGGTGTTCTGGGTGCAGGCCGGGTTGCCCTTCGGCGTCTGGCCGACCGAGTAGGCCGCGTTGAACATCGTGTTCGGCTGGGCCCTGGTCCACGTGCCGTCGGGGAGTTTGCAGGGCGGGATGGTGACCAGCGTGTCGCGGGGGACGGACACGGCGATCGCGTGCCGGTGGTCGGCGTAGACGTGCAGCAGGAAGGCGGTGTCCGAGCGGCCGACGTCGTCCTTGTCGCCGCCGCCCAGCGCGTTGTTGCCGCCGGTGCGCGTGTCCGACCCGATGACCAGGACGTTCTCGCCCTTCGACGAGCCGGCGTCGGGGCGGTTGTCGGACAGGCCGCCGGAGTCGAACGTGCTGATGTCGCCGTCCAGCTTGAGGTACAGCCAGCCGGCGCCGCCCGCGGCGAGCACGAGCAGGGCCAGGGTGACCAGGAGGGCGGTGCGTATGCCCCGGCCGCGGCGGCCGCGCCGGCGCCTGCGATCGCGCGGGGCGGCCCGGTTGCCGTGGGCGGCGCCCCCGCTCCGGTGCCGCGGCGGGTCCGTCCTCCGATTGCTGGTGACCGTCATCGGCGTCTGCTTGCCTCTCGCCCGGGGGTTGTACAGTTGCGCAATGTAGCAACTGTTGGCGAGAGGGAGGGCAGGACATGCTGCGCAACGGACTGGAGCCCTGGCATCTGCTGATCGTGGCGATCGTCGTGATCGTCCTGTTCGGTTCGAAGAAGCTGCCGGACACGGCGCGATCGCTGGGCCGCTCGATGCGGATCCTCAAGAGCGAGGCCAAGGCGCTGAAGGGGGAGGGCGGTTCGGGCGCGGCGCCCGGCGAGCAGACCCGGTCCACCGCGCCCGCGGACGCCGGCTAGAACCCGTCGTCCGGATCGGCCACGGGAGACTCCTCAGGCCTGCCGCGCCGGCGTCGGGGACAGGGTCTTGGCCGCCCGGGCCCGCTTCCGGCGCTGTCTGCGGCTGACGCGGGGTTCCTGGTCCGGGAGCCAGCCGAAGGCGAGGCAGCTGCCGGTCACGCCCAGCAGCAGGCCGACGAAGAAGCCGCCCAGGTTGGACGTCATCCAGGTGCCCAGGGAGACCAGGACGCCGATGACCGAGTAGAACAGGCGCTGGGTGGGGTTGAAGAGGATCAGTACGCCGCACAGCAGCATCACCACCGGGAGCAGGTAGCCCGCCAGGCCCTGCATGCCGACGTGCAGGATGACGTCCAGCGACGCCTTCAGGGTGAGCAGGATCTCCGCCCCGCCCAGGGCGAGCAGCAGCCCGCCCCAGAACGGGCGGCCGGCCCGCCACTGCCTGAAGGCGGGCCGGACTCCCTCACGCGGGCCGCGCGACATCAGCAACCCGATCCGCTGAAGCCCAGCTTCAGGCCCGGCAGCTTGAACACACCGGCCGTCGTCGCGTAGTTGGTCTGCCGCAGGTTGGCGATGTGCACCGTGTCGGACTGCTGGCTGAACACGCCGATCGGTCCACGTCCCTTCGGGCCCGCCTTGTTCAGGGTGCTGGCGTCGTTGCCGATCTCGATGTTGGTGAAGGCCGCGTCGCCGGACAGGTCGGTCGAGTCGGTCGTCAGATCGCTGGCGCGCACCTTCTGCGAGCCCTCACCCGCCCTGATGACCAGGTTCGTGCCGCCCAGGTCCACGCTCTGGCAGAGCTTGGTCAGTGTCGCGTTCTTGATCACGGACGTGACGACCAGCACCTGACCGCCGGTCTCGCCCGCGTTGGGGCTGCCCTCGGCCATCTCGTCCAGGCCGCCGAACTGTGCGAAGCCGGTGCCGTCCAGTTCGGTCGCGGTGACCGTGAAGGGCATGCCGGAGATGGCGAACTGCACGCCCAGGGCGCCCTCGGCGGTGAGAACCGCGAGGCCCGCGGCGGCCAGGGTGGCCGGCACCGCCATCACCGCGGCCCGGCGTGCCCGGACCCGCCCGCGTCGCGCGGGAGCGTCACTGACGTCCGGGGCGGTGGTGCCGTCCGGTCTTTCGGGGGTGTGCTCGGCGGAGGAGGTCATGTCTGCTCCAGGTGCATGTCGGTGCGGATCGGACTTCGGTGGCACGTTGCCCTGGCGCGGACACCGACCGCGTACGCACGTCTCCCGCAACTCCCGGCGGTTGCAAGGGCTTTCTCGTTACGCCGCAGTAGCCGTCGAGGAAGTTACCGGGGGTTACATGAAGGGTCAAGGGAAGTGTGAACAAAGAGTGGTGATTGTGCGCCACGGGTGAGTCGGCGGTTTCCCGAAACGCTCACGATGCTCACAACTCCCCTGCAAGGCCTTGACGTTGACGGACGGGCAGGTCTACAACTCTCCTCGTCCCACCGGATCCGTGGCGCCGGATCCGCCACGCGGCACGTCCGCGTGTCCCGGACCCGCTCGCCCCCGTCAGGGCATCTCGTCGCCCGGTGCGTCCGCACGGGCTTTCCCTCGCCCGATCCCCCCGCCACGGCACGGCCGCTTCCCTGGGAGCCGTGCAACCAGCCACCCCCCGCCCGGCCCGGCCGGAGGTCCCTTCCCGTGTGAACCTCCGGCCGGTGACCGGCCTGCCGTTGCCGGCCCGTCACGTACGGAGAAGGCGTGACGGGCAGGCAACGGCGGACGCCCGGCGCACCCCCCACCCCTCACCCCCCGCTACGGAAAGAGGTACATCCCCATGCGTACGCGCACCCTCATCGCCTTCACCGCCGCCGTCGCCGCCCTGGGCCTCGCCGCCCCCGCCTCCGCGGCCGACACCCCCGTCCTGACCACCGCCGACGGAGCTGCCGTCGCGGTCGGCGACGTCCTCGACGCCTCCCTGGCGAGCGGCACCGCCGCCACCTTCTACTCCAGCGCGACCGGCACCAGCGGCATCTCCTGCACCAAGTCGGCGTTCTCCGCCGCCGTCACCGACAACCCGGCCGCCCCCGGCACCGCCACCGAGTCCCTGACCTCGCACAGCTTCGACACCAGCGGCTGCACCACCAACGTCGTCGGGGTGCTCGGCGTCAGCGGCATCACCGTCGACAACCTGCCCTACACCACCAGCGTGTCCTCCGGCGGCACCGTCTCCGTGACCCCGGCCGCGGGCTCCGCCGTCCAGTCCACCGTCAAGCTGCGCACCCTGCTCGGCACCATCACCTGCGTCTACCAGGCCCCCGGCCTGACCGGCACGGCGAGCAACACCGACAACAGCATCTCCTTCACCAACCAGCAGTTCACCAAGGTGTCCGGTTCGTCGCTGTGCTTCGGCAACGCCTTCTTCACCGCCAAGTACGCCCCGGTGACCAAGGGCGGCGTCGCCGTCGTCGTCAACTAGGCCCGGTCAGCGGTAGTTCAGCGTCGCCGTAGTCGCAGGGCCAGGGCGGCGCCGCCGGCGAGCAGCAGCCCCGCCGCGGCGCCGCCCGCCAGCATGGGCGCGGACGGGCCGGAGGACGGGCCGGACGTGGTGGCCAGCGGCGTGTGGTCGCCCTGGGGCTGCGGGCCGGGGGAGTCCGCGGCGGGGCTCGCCACCGGCTCCTCCTTCTCCGGCTCCCTCTTCTGCTCGGGCTCCTTCTCCTCCGGCTCCTCCGTCTTCCGTTCCGTGCTCGCCTCCTCCTTCCGCGGCGCCTTCTCCGTCTCCTTCTCCGTCTCCGGGAACACCACGTCCGAGCACGAGTAGTAGGTGTCCGGCGTGCTGCTGTTCTGCCAGACCGTGTACAGCACATGGCGCCCGGTCCGGTCGGACGGCAGAGTCGCCTCGATGGGGTACGCCCCGTCCCTCAGGGCCGGGTCCGTCACCTCGGCGAAGGGCTTTTGAGGCAGGTCGGACCAGGACAGCGGCCCGGCCGGGTCGTAGCCGGGCTTCGTCAGATACATCCGGAACGTGCCGGTGTGCGGGATCGTCGACACGTACCGCATCGTCAGCGTCGCGCCGGGCACCATCCGGGTCGACGGCCAGTCGGCGCGGGCGAGGTCGAGACCCCGGTAGGCGGGCAGGCCTCCGCTGCACAGCTTCCCGTCCGGGATCACCGCGCGGTCCCGGCCGCTCACGTTCGCCACCCGCAGGTTGTCCCACGCCGTGAAGGGCGCGCCGTTCGCGGCGACTGCCGCACGGCACGCCGCCGTGCCCGCCCGGTCACCGCCCTCCGGGGAACAGGCCACCACCCGGCTCACCGGGTCCGTCGGCGCCCCGTGCGCGCGGGCGGGCCCCGCCGTCCCGAGCGGCAGCAGCAGCGGGGTCACCAGAGCGGCGGCGAGTGCGGTGCGGTGTGCGGTCGTACGAGGCATCCGTCTGCTTCTCCTCGGCCCGGGCGGCGACGTTCGGTAGTGCAGTACGGGAAAACGGCCCGACGCGTTCATCGCGCCACGACCTGCTGCAAAAGGGGCCATTGAGCGCCCAACTGCCCTCCGTACGCCCGCCATAGAGGGTTGTCGGGCCGGTGGATCGAGGGTTTCCCCCGTATCCCGCTGACCTTTCCTTTGCCTATCGTTCGACCACAGCTGACCCACAGGTAACCCCGAACGGTCCGCTCCCCACACGCCTGGCCGGCCATCGCGTCGCTGTTCGCTTTTCGAACGACCCCCCTCCGCTTCGAGGACGAAGCGACCCCACCGCCGCTCCGCCCAGCCCGGAGTCCGGCCACGAAAGGCAACGACCGTGCGTATCTCCCCAGAGCTCAGACGGAAGCTGATATCCGTCGCCGTCGTCTCCACCGCCCTGCTGACCGCCGCCCCCGCGTCGGTCGCCGTCGCCCAGGAGCAGGCCCCCCGCCCGGCCGCCGTTCCCGCCGCGCAGACCGAGGCCGCCCCGGGTGTCCAGGCCGAGCGCCTCATCGTCGGCTACAAGTCCGGCGCGAGCGAGGCCAAGTCCAACAAGGCGGCGGCCGCCGACGCCGCGTCCAAGGCCGAGAAGACCGGCGAGGAGATCGACTTCCAGCGCCGCCTCGGCACCGGCGCCGCCCTCGTCGAGCTGGGCAGCGACCCCACCCGTGCCGACGTCGCCGACGTCGTCGCCCAGTACCAGGCCGACCCGCAGGTCGCCTACGTCGTCCCGGACCGCCTGAACAAGCCGACGGCCGTCACCCCGAACGACACCGAGTACAGCAAGCAGTGGGACCTGTTCGAGTCCACCGCGGGCATGAACGTCCCCGCCGCCTGGGACACCACCACCGGCAGCGGCGTGACCGTCGCCGTCATCGACACCGGCTACGTCGCCCACTCGGACCTGGCCGCGAACACAGTCGGCGGCTACGACTTCATCTCCGACACCGGAGTCTCCGTCGACGGCAACGGCCGTGACAGCAACCCGGCCGACCCGGGCGACTGGAACAACGCGGGCGAGTGCGGCCCGGGAACCCCCGCGTCCACCTCCTCCTGGCACGGCACCCACGTGGCCGGCACCATCGCCGCCGCCACCAACAACGGCAAGGGTGTCGCCGGTGTCGCCTACGGCGCCAAGATCTCCCCGGTCCGCGTGCTGGGCAAGTGCGGCGGCTACGACTCCGACATCATCGACGCCATCACCTGGGCGTCCGGCGGCAGCGTCTCGGGCGTGCCCGCCAACACCAACGTCGCCAAGGTCATCAACATGAGCCTCGGCGGGGGCGGCGCCTGCTCCAGCGCCACCCAGAGCGCCATCAACGGCGCCGTGAACCGCGGCACCTCGGTCGTCGTCGCGGCCGGCAACGAGAACCAGAACGTCTCCAACGCCTCCCCGGCGAACTGCAACAACGTGATCACGGTCGCCGCGACCAACCGCGCGGGCAGCCGTGCCTCCTACTCCAACTACGGCTCGCTCGTCGACATCGCCGCCCCCGGCGGCGAGACCAGGACCTCCAAGGCCAACGGCATCCTGTCCACGCTGAACGCGGGCACCAAGACGCCGTCGAGCGAGAACTACGACTACTACCAGGGCACCAGCATGGCCACCCCGCACGTCGCGGGCCTCGCCGCCCTGATGAAGTCGGCCAACTCCGCCCTCACCCCGGCGCAGATCGAGTCGGCCATCAAGGCCAACGCCCGTGCCCTGCCGGGCACCTGCTCCGGCGGCTGTGGCGCGGGCCTCGCGGACGCAGCGAAGACGGTCCAGGCCGTCAAGGGCGGTACGTCCACCGGCACCACGTTCTCCAGCACCACTGCCGTCGCCATCCCGGACGCCGGCGCGGCGATCGAGTCGCCGATCAGCGTCACCGGCCGCAGCGGCAACGCCCCCTCGGCCCTCCAGGTCGGCGTCGACATCACCCACACCTACCGAGGTGACCTCGTCATCGACCTGGTCGCGCCGGACGGTTCGGCGTACCGCCTGAAGGCCGCCGCGTCGGACTCCGCGGACAACGTGAACACCACCTACACGGTGAACGCCTCCAGTGAGGTGGCCAACGGCACCTGGAAGCTGCGCGTCCAGGACACCGCCGCCCAGGACACGGGCACCCTCAACGGCTGGAAGCTGACCTTCTGATTCCTGCGAATCTCCTTCGGGAACTCTGAACGAGGCAGGCCGCGAGCAGGCGGGCCGGCCGGTGCGGATGGGGCACCGGCCGGCCCGCCTTTACGTCCGGCCCCGGATTCCCCACAGTTAGATACCGAACGCGCTGTTTTCTTTCACCAGTTGCGCTTGTTTTGCCGGATGTGCACCCGCACTCCGGCAAACTGGTGTGATGGGGGCCGTCTCAGGGTGAGTTATCGTGTACGGGGGGTAAAAACAAACGGCATGACCCGTTCATTTCCGTCCCGGGAGAGTTCAGCCGATGGCGAGGCAGTTGCGAGCCGAGCAGACCCGCTCGACGATCATCACGGCCGCCGCTGACCTGTTCGACCGTCGCGGCTACGAATCGACCAGTCTCAGCGACATCGTGGAGCACGCCCACGTCACCAAGGGCGCCCTGTACTTCCACTTCGCGGCGAAGGAGGACCTCGCCCACGCGATCCTCGAACTCCAGTCCCACACGGCCCGCCGGCTGGCGACGGAGACGGACAACCGCGGCCACACCTCCCTGGAGGCGCTGATGCGCCTCACGTTCGGCATCACCCGCATGTCCGTCGAGGACCCGGTGCTGCGGGCCGGGCTGCGGCTCGCCACGGGAGGGATCCGGCCCAAGCCGCCCCTGAGCCACCCCTTCACCGAGTGGCTGGACATCGTCACGACCCGGCTCGTCGGCGCGGTCAAGGAGTCCGACGTCCATCCGGACATCGACATCGACGTCGTGGCCCACTCGTTGGTCTGCTTCTTCGTCGGCACCCGCGTCGTGGGCCGCTCCCGCGAGCCGGTCGCGCGCCAGCCCCGCCGCACGGCCGAGATGTGGAACATACTCATCCGCGGCCTGGTCCCGGTGACCCGCCGGGCCCGCTATCTGAGCCTGGCGGCCCGTCTGGAGCGGGAGATCGCACCGGTGTGACCGGGGGTGCGCCCGGCAGTCGGGCCCGTGCGGCGGGCACGCGCATCACCACGGCGTACCCGCGCGTTACCGTGAGGCCCATGCCCGACACCCCCTCCGCACCCCTGCTCCTCGGCAACCAGCCGGGCTCCTTCCCCCACAGCGTGCTGGCCGAGCGGCACCCCGCGATCATCCAGCAGGTCCGCGAGGCCTTCCCGTACGAACCCGGGCAGCACCGCGCCCTCGACGAACTGCTCGCCAACTGCACCGGGGGCGAGATCGAGCCCCTCCCCGCCGACGCGCACGACCGGGACCACTGGGAGACCTGGGGGCTCGGCGAGTACACCGGCCGCTCCTGGTTCGACGTGCCGTGGCTCTGGTCCGAGAGCTGGTTCTACCGCCGACTGCTCCAGGCCGTCGGCTACTTCGGCCCCGGCCCGTGGCAGGGCGTCGACCCCTTCCGCCCCTTCAAAGTCGCCGAACTCGACTCCGCCGAGACCGATGAGGAACTCGCCGCACTCGACGGCCTCGCCGGCCGCCCCGCCGCCGAACAGGCCCAGGCCCTGCTGCACGGCTCCCTGTGGGGCAACCGCGCCGACCTCGGCTTCCGCCTCTCCGCCGAGGGCGCGCGGGCCGCGGACGCCGCGCCCGGGCTGGTCGCCGACGACAGCGACCGGCTCTGGTCGCTGCTGGACAAGGCCGACGGGGGCACGCTGTACCTGGTCGCCGACAACGCGGGCCGTGAACTCGTCCCCGATCTCCTCCTCATCGCACACCTCCTGCACAGCGGCCTCATCGCACAGGCGGTCCTGCACGTCAAGCCGTACCCCTACTACGTCTCCGACGCCACCACCGCCGACGTCGTCGACGCCCTGCGCCGGCTGACCGGGGCCCAGGGAGCGGCCGCCGCGTACGGGCGACACCTGTGGTCCGCCCTGGGCGACGGGCGTCTCACCCTGCGCGCCCACCCCTTCTCCAGCGCCCCGCTGCCGTACGCGGAGATGCCCGGCGACCTGCGCGCCGACTTCGCCGCGGCCACCCTCACGATCGTCAAGGGCGACCTCAACTACCGCCGACTGGTGGGCGACCGGCTCTGGGAGCCGACCACGCCGTTCGCCGAGGTGGCCACCTGCTTCCCTGGCCCGGTCGCCGCCCTGCGCACCCTGAAGTCCGACGTGATCACCGGCCTCGACGCACACACCGAGGCCGCCCTGGTCGCGGCGGAGGAGCAGCGCTGGCGCACCAGCGGCACACACGCGCTGATCCAGGTCCGGGACGTCCCCTGATTCACGCGATGGTGTGATCATGTGCCACTCGGCGGATGCCGTCGCGGGGCACCGGGTAGGGCCCGGCCATGACGCAGCCGTTCGAACTCCCGCACTTCTACCTGCCGCATCCCGCGCGGCTGAACCCGCACGTCGACGAGGCCAGGGCCCATTCGACTCGGTGGGCGCGCGAGATGGGCATGCTGGAGGGATCCGGCGTCTGGGAGCAGGCCGACCTCGACGCGCACGACTACGGCCTGCTCTGCGCCTACACCCACCCCGACTGCGACGGCCCCGCCCTCTCCCTCATCACCGA
Organism: Streptomyces qaidamensis; assembly: GCF_001611795.1. Taxonomy (NCBI): domain Bacteria; kingdom Bacillati; phylum Actinomycetota; class Actinomycetes; order Kitasatosporales; family Streptomycetaceae; genus Streptomyces; species Streptomyces qaidamensis. Next base: position 7,047,746 of record NZ_CP015098.1, read on the forward strand.
CTGGTACGTGTGGGTCTTCTTCTTCGACGACCACTTCCTGGAGATGTACAAGCGCAGCCAGGACCGCACCGCCGGCAAGGCCCACCTGGACCGGCTGCCGCTGTTCATGCCGCTGGACCTGTTCGCTCCCGTGCCGGAACCGAGGAACCCGGTCGAGGCGGGCCTCGCCGACCTGTGGGCCCGCACGGTGCCGAAGATGTCCGAGGCCTGGCGGCGCCGCTTCGCCGTGGCCACCGAGCACCTCCTCAACGAGTCGATGTGGGAGCTGTCCAACATCAACGAGGGGCGGATCGCCAACCCCGTCGAGTACATCGAGATGCGCCGCAAGGTCGGTGGCGCCCCCTGGTCGGCGGGGCTCGTGGAGTACGCGACCGCCGAAGTACCCGCCGCCGTAGCCGGGTCCAGGCCGCTGAGGGTGCTGATGGAGACGTTCTCCGACGCCGTGCACCTGCGCAACGACCTGTTCTCCTACCAGCGCGAGGTCGAGGACGAGGGCGAGAACAGCAACGGCGTGCTCGTCCTGGAGACCTTCTTCGGCTGCACCACCCAGGAGGCCGCCGACACCGTCAACGACGTCCTCACCTCCCGCCTCCACCAGTTCGAGCACACGGCGTTCACCGAAGTGCCCGCCGTGGCCCTGGAGAAGGGCCTCGGGCCGGACGAACTCGCGGCGGTGGCGGCGTACACGAAGGGGCTGCAGGACTGGCAGTCCGGTGGCCACGAGTGGCATCTGCGCTCCAGCCGCTACATGAACGACAACGCGCTGCGCGGCGACGGCCCGTGGCCCGGATGCTCCGGCATCGGCACCTCCGCCGCCGACGTCCGCGCCCTGCTCGCGACGGCCGGGGCCGAGCGGCGGCTGCGCTCGTACACGCACGTGCCGTACCAGAAGGTCGGACCGGCGCGGATCCCCGACATCCGCATGCCGTTCCCGCTGGAGCTCAGCCCGCACCTGGACAACGCCCGCCAGAGCCTGCGCCACTGGGTGGAGCGCATGGGCATCCTCGCCGAGGGCGTCTGGGACGAGGACAAGCTCCGCGCCTACGACCTCGCGCTCTGCTCGGCCGGCCTCGACCCGGACGCCACGCGCGAGGCCCTCGACCTCAGCGCGCAGTGGCTCGCCTGGGGCACCTACGGCGACGACTACTACCCGCTGGTCCACGGCCACCGCCGCGACCTCGCCGCCGCCCGGCTGACCACGGCCCGCCTGTCCGACTGCATGCCGCTCGACGGTGCGGAGCCGCCGCCTCCGGCCAACGCCATGGAGCGTGGCCTGGCCGACCTGTGGGCACGCACCACCGCGGACATGACGCCCGACGCGCGGCGCACGTTCAAGGCCGCGGTCGACGTCATGACCGAGAGCTGGGTGTGGGAGCTGTCCAACCAGCTCCAGAACCGCGTGCCCGACCCGGTCGACTACCTGGAGATGCGCCGGGCGACCTTCGGCTCCGAGCTGACCCTGAGCCTGTGCCGGATGGGACACGGACCGGCCGTCCCGCCCGAGGTCTACCGCAGCGGCCCGGTCCGCTCCCTGGAGAACGCCGCGATGGACTTCGCGTGCCTGGTCAACGACGTATTCTCGTACCAGAAGGAGATCGAGTTCGAGGGCGAGATCCACAACGCGATCCTCGTCGTGCAGACCTTCTTCGGCTGCGACTATCCGACCGGGCTCGGCATCGTGCACGACCTGATGAGCCAGCGCATGCGCCAGTTCGAGCACGTCGTCGAGCACGAACTGCCCGTCCTGTACGACGACTTCCAGCTCACGGGCGAGGCGCGCGCGGCGATGGGGAGGTACGTGGCGGACCTGCGGAACTGGCTGTCCGGCATCCTCAACTGGCATCGCGAGGTGGACCGCTACAAGGACGCGTGGCTGTCCCGCCGTGCCCACGGCTTCCTCCCGGACCGGCCGCCGGCCGGGCCGGTCCCCGCCCTGCGCTGAGCGCCCCGCCTGCTCCACGGCTCGTACCGCACCCGGCGACCGGTGCGGTACGAGCCGTGTCCGGGCTGTGCCCGTGTCCGGGCTGTGCCCGTGCCGTGCCCGTGTCCGGTCCGCCTCCGGACGTGCCGGTCCCGGTTAGCCGTCCGGTTCGCCTCCGGACGTGCCGGTCCTGGTCAGCCGTCCGGTTCGCCTCCGGACGTGCCGGTCCTGGTCAGCCGTCCGGTTCGCCTCCGGACGTGCCGGTCCTGGTCAGCCGTCCGGTTCGCCTCCGGACGCCCCGGCCCGGTCAGTCTCACTCGTTCGTGGCTCGTCGGCCGCCGATGTGCCGGGTAGAGCACCAGCCGTGATCGTTCCGGGATCCGCCGGAGGCGATCGGCACCATCCGGAGGCGAGCCATGGAACAGACCGCGCTGCGACCCAAGCCGATGCCGGGGCAGGAGCCCGAGGGGGCCGCGCAGGCGACGGGCCCCGGCCCGTCACGGCCCCGCCCGCACGCCGCCCGGCGCCGGGGGAGACGGCTCCTCAACGTGCTGCTCGCCGGATGCACCGGCGCGGTCCTGGTGCTGTCCGGGATCGGCCTCGGGGCGATGGGTGCCACGGTGCTCGGCAAGGGCGGGCGCTTCGACCCGCGGGGGTGGCACTCGGCCTCGCCCCCCGGCCCTCCCCGCTCCGCCGCCGCCTCCGTGCCCGCCGCCGCGACCCTCGGCGTGCAGGTCATGGACGCCCGGAAGCCGGGGGCCGTGGTCGTGGGGCTGCACGTCCCCGGGCCGGCCCAGGCCGCCGGGCTGGTGCGCGGCGACGTCCTCCTCGCCTTCGGCACGACCCGGATCGACACGGCCGCCGATCTGGTCCGGGCCGTCGCCCGCACCCGCCCGGGCTCCGAGGTCAGGCTGACGGTCCGCCACCGCAGCGGTGGCTACGAGCAGCTGACCCTCGTACCGGCCGTCGCCGCGTGAAGCCGCCCGCACGGCACGACCCGGGACTCCGGGCGTCCCTGCACCGATCACCGATGGAAAGACGACACCAAGCATGAGCGCGGGCGCCTGAGCAGCCCTGCGCCGTCGGACAGGTTGTCCGGGTGAATGCCCGCAGACCGCTCGCGCCGCCCCCTCCGGCCGGGCAGGATGCTGCCCGTAGCCCCTTCGTCCGTCCTGGGAGGCCCGGATGACCGGAAGCACGGCCGCCACCTTCACCGCCGACGACTACCGGGCCCGCATGGAGCGCGCCGCGCGGGCGGCCGCCGAGGCCGGTCTCGCCGGTCTGCTGGTGGCCCCGGGCCCTGACCTGGTGTGGCTCACCGGCTATACGCCCCCCGCGGTCACCGAGCGGCTCACCCTGCTGGTCCTCGCCGCCGGGCAGGACCCCGTCCTCGTCGTCCCCGCCCTGGAGGCCCCGGACGCACACCGGGCGGCCGGCGCGGCCGCCCTGACCCTGCGCGACTGGACCGACGGCAAGGACCCCTACGCCGCCACCGCCGCCCTCCTCGACGCCTCCGGCCGGTTCGGCATCAGCGACAACGCCTGGGCCCTGCACCTGCTGGCCCTCCAGCAGGCCCTGCCGGGCAGCTCCTACGCCTCGCTCACCGAGGCCCTGCCGATGCTGCGCGCCGTCAAGGACGCGGCCGAGCTGGACCTCATGGCGGCCGCGAGTGCCGCCGCCGACGCGACGTTCGAGGAGATCCGGAACGTCCCCTTCGCCGGGCGCCGGGAGTCCGAGGTGGCAGCGGACCTCGACCGGCTGCTCCGCAGGCACGGACACGAGCAGGTCGACTTCACCATCGTCGCCTCGGGCCCGAACGGCGCCAACCCGCACCACGAGGCGGGGCAGCGGGTCATCGCCCGGGGCGACATGATCGTCCTCGACTTCGGCGGCCTGCGGGACGGCTACGGCTCCGACACCTCCCGCACGGTCCACGTCGGCGAGCCCACCGACGAGGAACGCCGCGTCCACGACATCGTGCGCGAGGCCCAGGAGGCCGGCTTCCGCGCGGTGCGGCCCGGGGCCGCCTGCCAGGACGTGGACCGGGCCGCCCGCCGGGTCATCGCCGACGCCGGTTACGGCGAGTACTTCATCCACCGCACCGGACACGGCATCGGCGTCACCACCCACGAGCCGCCCTACATGATCGCGGGCGAGGAACGGCCCCTGGTGCCCGGCATGTGCTTCTCCGTGGAACCCGGTATCTACCTGCCCGGCCGGTTCGGAGTCCGCATCGAGGACATCGTGACCGTCACCGAGGACGGCGGGCGGCGCCTGAACACCACCACGCGTGAGCTGGTCATAGTGGAGTGAGGCCCCGATGTCCCCAGCACGCCTCCCGAACGGCAACGGCGCGACCATGACCCAGGCACCCACACCCACCGCGGACACGGTCCGCCGGCTGGTCCTGTCCCTGCTCAAGGACACCAGAGACACCAAGGACGGCAAGGACACCAAGGACGGCAAGGCCGCCGAGGGCACCGCAGCCGGCCGGGGCGGCAAAGAGGCCCGGCCCGGCGGGAGCGGCCCCGGCCCCGACGTCCGGCCCGCCACCGAGGGCGCCGAACCCGTCACCTGGTGGGTCGGCTCCCGCCACGTTCTGCGCCTCGCCCCCGACCGTGAGGCCACCCTGCGCCAGCGGCGCGAACTGCGTCTGCGCGACCTCGTCCGTCCGCACCTCCCGACGGCGGTGCCCGTGAGCGTCGCACAGGGCGAGTGGGCCCCCGGACTCGGCTACACGCTGGACACCAAGGTGCCCGGCGGCTCGGGGGAGGAGCACGACGTGTCCGCCGTCGGGGAGGCCGACCTCGCCGGACTCCTGACGGGCCTGCGCGAGGTGCCGGTCCGGCAGGCCGAGACGCTCGGTCTGCCGCGCGCCGCGCCCCGCTCCCTGGAGGCGCTGCGCCGGTCCGCCGTACGCGCCGCCGAACGCCTCGCCGCGGCCGACGAGTTCGACGCCGCACGCCTGAACCAGCTCACCCCGCCCGCCGCGTCCCAGCTCGCCGCCCAGCCCGGCTCGGCCGTCCTCACCCACCACGCCCTCACGGGCAGCCATCTCGTGGTCAGCGCCGACGGCCGGGTGCGCGGCGTCCTCGGCTGGGCCGGCGCGGTCGTCGGTGACCCGGCTGAGGACATCGCGGGCCTCGCGCTCTCCGTGGGATCGCCCGCCGCCGTACGCGCCGCCACCCTCGCGGGCTACGGCGCCCGCCCCTGCCTGCGCGGCCTCTGGCTCGCCCGCTGCGACACCGTCGTCCGCCTCGCCGAGGACCTCACCGGCAAGGACGCCACCCTCCTGCGGACCCGGCTGCGCCGCGCCTGGGAGCCGATCCTGCTGGAACGGGTGACGGACCTGGGGGACACGGACGACGCCCTCTAGCGGGACGTGCCTCGGCTGTCACAGGTCGCGGCGCAGGACCCGAAACCGGGCTGACCCCGCTCGGCTCGCAGGACCCCTCAGTCCTGGGCCAGCACCACGGCCGACTCCCCGGGCAGCCGCACCGCACCGTCCGCCCCGGGCGTCTCCACCGGCTCCCACGCCGCCAGCACGCGCGCGTGGGGCACGCCGAGCGGAAGGACGGCCGGCTCGGGGGCCAGGTTCACCGCGACCAGGACGTCCCCGCGCCGGAAGGCGATCCAGCGGAGCTCCTCGTCGTAGGCCACCTTGGTGTCGGCGAGGTCGGGATCGGTCAGGTCCGGCTGACCGTGGCGCAGGGCGAGGAGCTGCCGGTACCAGGCCAGCACGCGCGCGTGGGGCTCGCGCTCCGGCTCGGACCAGTCGAGGCAGGAACGGTCCCGGGTCGCCGGATCCTGCGGGTCGGGCACGTCCTCCTCCTTCCAGCCGTGCGCGGCGAACTCCCGCCGCCTGCCCCGCCGTACGGCGTCGGCCAGCTCCGGATCGGTGTGGTCGGTGAAGAACTGCCAGGGCGTGCCCGCCGCCCACTCCTCGCCCATGAACAGCATCGGCGTGAAGGGCGCCGTCAGGATCAGCGTGGCCGCGCAGGCGGCCAGCCCCGGGGAGACGAGGGCCGAAAGCCGGTCCCCCTGGGCCCGGTTGCCGACCTGATCGTGGGTCTGGCCGTAGCCGAGCAGCCGGTGCCCGGCCACCCGTGTACGGTCCAGCGGACGTCCGTGGTGCCGCTCACGGAAGCTGGAGTACGACCCGTCGTGGAACCAGCCGCCGGTCAGGGTCTTGGCGAGCCCGCCGAGCGAGGCGCGCGCGAAGTCGGCGTAGTAGCCCTGCGACTCGCCGGTCAGCGTGGTGTGCAGGGCGTGGTGGAAGTCGTCGTTCCACTGCGCGTGCAGCCCGAGGCCGCCCTCGGTCCGGGAGGTGATGAGCCGCGGGTCGTTCAGGTCCGACTCGGCGACCAGGAACAGCGGCCGGCCCGTCTCCGCGGCCAGGGCGTCCACGGCCGTCGACAGCTCCTCCAGGAAGTGCAGCGCGCGGGTGTCCACCAGCGCGTGCACCGCGTCCAGGCGCAGCCCGTCGATCCGGTAGTCGCGCAGCCACGCCAGCGCGCTGCCGATCAGGTACGCGCGCACCTCGTCCGAGCCGGGCGCGTCCAGATTGACCGCGGCACCCCAAGGGGTGTGGTGGGTGTCCGTGAGGTACGGGCCGAAGACGGGCAGGTAGTTGCCGGACGGGCCGAAGTGGTTGTGCACCACGTCGAGGACCACGCCCAGGCCGAGTTCGTGAGCCCGGTCGACGAAGCGCTTCAGCGCCTCGGGCCCGCCGTACGGCTCGTGCACCGCCCACAGCGAGACACCCTCGTAGCCCCAGCCGTGGGTGCCCGGGAAGGGGCACAGCGGCATCAGCTGCACGTGCGTCACGCCCAGTTCGGCGAGGTGGCCGAGCCGCCCGGCGGCCGCGTCCAGGGTGCCCTCGGGCGTGTAGGTCCCAACATGCAGCTCGTACAGCACCGCGCCGGGCAGCGGCCGTCCCCGCCACGCCGCGCGCCACGCGTAGCGCTGGTGGTCGACGACCGCGCTCAGCCCGTCCGGGCCGTCCGGCTGCCGCCGCGAGCGCGGATCGGGCAGCACGGGCCCGTCGTCCAGCGCGAAGCCGTACCGGGACCCTTCGCGGGCCTCGGCCTCGCCCCGCCACCACCCGGCCCGTTCCGGATCGCGCTCCAACGCGTGCATGACGTCGTCGCACCGGAGCGTCACTCGGCCGGCCTGTGGTGCCCACACCTCGAACTGCACGGACGGTTCCCCTTCGTCTGCTCACCGTGATGTAGCCCGTCCATGGTGCGGCAAACGAGATCAATCCGCTGGCGCATCCACCCATTTGCGGCGGGTCTCACCGGCTACGCGCATGTGGCGACCGATTTCCCGTTTTCTGGACAGCCCGGCCGCGCTGCCCGACAATCACCCAGTGACGTCGTCCTTCGAGTTCAACACGTTCCCCGCGCGGCTCTCCGACGCGGAGCGCGACCGGGTGCTGAAGGTGCTCCGCGACGGCGTCGCCGTGGGCCGTCTGTCCCACGACACGTTCGTCCGCCGCATGGAACTGGCGCTCGCCGCCCGCCGCCCGGACGAACTCGCCGCGCTCACCGCCGACCTGCGCACGGAGAGCCGCCTCGCGCGCCTGGTGTTCGGCACCGTCGAAGCCGTCTCCGGATTCTCCGTACGGCTGCGCCGGGCCTGGCAGGCCGAGCGGCTGCCCAAGCTGCAGCTGCCCCACCCGTCGCTCGGCCATCCGCTGCGCATAGGCCGCGACCCCGCCAGCGGACTGCGCCTCAACCACGAGACCGTCTCCCGCGTGCACGCCGAACTCCGTCACCAGGGTGGCATGTGGGTCCTGCGCGACCTCGGCTCCACCAACGGCACGACGGTGAACGGACGGCGCGTCGTCGGCGCGGCCGTCGTCCGCGAGGGCGACCAGGTGGGCTTCGGCCGGATGACGTTCCGGCTGTCGGCCGGCTGAGAGTCCGGCTGCCGTCCGTCTGAAGGTCCGGTCGCCGTCCGGCTGATGCCCGGCAGGTGTTCCGTCTGGCCGGAAACGGAGCCACGCCTCAACTCTGGCCTGGGCATTACCGATCGTCCGTCCCGCGAGGATGGCTGAAATCCCTGTGCGGTCCACGGTGTTGACGTACCCCCGAAGTCGTGACTCACTGTGCGTACGCCATCTACACCTGGTGAACCGACGACACCCATAGGGGAGGTGTGCCCTGCCGCCTCTCCTGCGCTACCCGACCGTCGACGAACTGAGCGCCCGCGCCGCCACCCTCGTCGCCCGCCACCCCCGTGACGCCCGGCTGCGCCGGGTGGGCACCTCCCGCGCCGGCACCCCCATGTGGCTGCTCTCCGTCGGCCACGGCAGCCGTCAGGCCCTGGTCGTCGCCGGCCCGCACGCCAACGAACCGGTGGGCGGCGCCACCGTGCTGCGCCTGGCCGAGCGCACCCTGGCCGACCCGCGGCTCACCGAGGGCGCCGACGCCACCTGGAACCTGCTGCTGTGCCTCGACCCGGACGGGTCGCGCCGCAACGAGGGCTGGCTGCCCGGCCCGTACACGATCGGCCGGTACATCCGGAACTTCTTCCGGCCCGGCTTCCTGGAGCAGCCCGAATGGCTGCCCGACGGCGCGGCAGGCGCCGCCCTGCCGGAGACCCGCGCCCTGCTCGGCCTCCAGGACGAACTGCGCCCCTTCCTCCAGTGCTCGCTGCACGGCGTCGACATCGGCGGCGGCTTCGTCGAGCTCACCCACGACCTGCCGGGCATGGACCGGCGCCTGGCGCACATCGCCGCCCGGCTCGGCATCCCCCGCGAACTCGGCGCCTACGACGCCCTGTACTGGCCCGGCCTCGGGCCCGCCGTCTACCGGATCCCGCCACCGCGCCGGGCCGGTCTGGCCGCGGCCATCACGGAGGCCGCCGTCGAGTCCACGTGGTTCCACCCGTACCGGCACGGCACCGTCACCGCGGTGGTCGAGGCGCCCATGTGGGGCGTGACGGCCGTGGCGGACGGCTCCCCGCCCGTGGACCGGGACGGCGTGCTCCGGGCCGTCAGCCGCACCCTGCGCCACGACACGGACCTCCTGCGGCACCTGCTGACCCGGATCCGGCCGCACCTCGCCACCGTCCCCGACGCGGCCCGCCTGCTCGCCCCCGTCGACGACTACCTCCTGGTGTGCCCCGGCCTCGCCGACGCCTGGGACCCCGCCACCGGCGACAGCCCGGCCCACCCCCTGCCGCCCCTGAGCACCGCCCACCTGGTCGCCCTGCGCATCTCCGGGCGCCGGCTGGCGCTGCGCACGGCGGGGCTGCTGCACCAGCTGGTACGGGCCGCCGGCCGCGACCCGGCCGGGGCGCTGCCGGAGCTGGACCGGCTGATCGACCAGTGGTGCGCCGACTACCGCGACGGCTGCGGGGCGCGCTGGATCCCGGTGGCCCGCCAGGCCGAGTACCAGGCCCGCGTGGTGCTCGCGGCGTTCGACCTGGCCGGGCGCCGCGCCCGTGCCCGCTCCGGCTCGGGCGAGCCGGTGCCGATGCAGCGGGACTGAGGCTCACCACGCCCTGTCGCGCGCGTGCAGCGCCGCCGCGACGACCGTGCGGGACTGGTGCTCCACCTGGTGCTCCAAGGGCACCCAGCGGGCGCGGAAGCGCTCTGCGAAGGCGTCGCTCCAGGTCGAGACGAGATCCTCCAGCTGCTTGGCCGCAGCCTCGTCCGTCCCGCGCAGTACCCGCAGCAGCATGGCCGCCGCCCGCAGCGGCACGCGGCGCGCGAACGCGTCCACGCTGCCGACGTAGGCCCGGGTGAGGCCGGCGGGCGGGGTGTGGACCAGGTCGGACGCCAGGCCCGGCACCAGCTCCAGCCCCCACCGGGCGGCCCGCAGCAACGGCCCGTCGAGCTCCGCCAGCCGGGGCAGCGCACCGTCGAGCACCCGTGTCACCTCCAGCGCGTCACGCTGGAGCCGGCCCGCCAGCCGTCCGATCGCCGCCGCCGGAGCCGGATGCGGGGCCGGGTCGTCCACCAGGTCGCTCGCCCACATCGGCACCTCGACCACCGCGGTCAGCCCGCCGTAGCGGTGGGCGTGGTACCAGGTGCTGTGCCGCGCGTCGTCCGGCAGGCTCGGGTACGCCGGCCCGATCCCCGGCGCGGGCATGACGTGCACGCCCGGTCCGGACGCGGGCCAGCCCGCGGCGTCCGACGCGCCCGTCTCCACCGGGATGTGCAGCTCCGCCGCGGACTTCGCGAACGGCTCGGCGAGTCCCGGCACGTCCTTGGTCAGCTGCACCCAGCTGCCGCCCAGGTCCGTGCCGTGCAGGGTGACCTGCAGGTAGGGGCGCAGCTCGTCGATGACGCCCGTCAGGGCCCGGGTCTCGGGCGGCAGCCGGTCCGGCGGCAGCACGGACGGCGCCCACTCGGGCTGCTCCGGGCCCGCGGGCCGGAAGAAGCCGAGGTGGTAGTCGTACAGGCTGCGCGGCGCCGGCGTCACGTGCAGGCTCGCCCCGTCGGGGTCCGCGCAGAGCAGGAAGTGCCAGGAGATGCCGTCGCGCAGCTCCCGCTGCTCCAGGACCCGCCGGGCGAGCGCCAGCAGGGTGCAGGAGCCGGTCGGCTCGTTGGCGTGGGCACCGGCCACCACCAGTACGGCGCGGTGGGCGCGGCCCACGGACAGCAGGTGCAGGGGCCTGCCCGCACGCGAGGCACCCACCTGCCGCAGGGTGCACACGCCGGGGCGCTGAGCGGTCAACGCCCGGGCAGCGATGAGCTGTTCGGTCACCGTCGGGTAGCGCAGCTCCGGCAGGACACTCACCCCCGTCACATCCGCCCGAGTTCGCCATCGCAGTACCCCACGGCCATGGTGCGGTGTCAAGGGCGCGATGGGGGAGGCTCCGGGGGGCGCCCGGAAGCACCGGCGGCCGCCTATTGCTGGTGCAGCCCCCGCCCCGCCAGGGTGAGGAACGCCTCGCCGACCGCCTCGGACAGGGTCGGGTGCGGGTGGATGTGCCGGGCCACGTCGGACGGCTCGGCGTCCCAGCCGACGATCAGCTGGCTCTGGGCGATCATCTCCGACACGTGCGGCCCCACCAGGTGCACGCCGAGCACCCGCCCGCCGGGCTCGGTGACGACCTTCACCATCCCGCCCTGCCCGTGCACCATGCCCTTCGCCACGGCGGTCAGCGGCAGGGTGTTGGTCTCCACCTCGTACCCCCGCGCGCGTGCCTCGGCCTCGCTCAGACCGACGGCCGCCGTCTGCGGCGAGGAGTAGGTGACCCGTGGCACGGCCGCGTAGTCCACGGGGGCGGACGGCAGGCCCGCCAGCGTCTCGGCCACCAGCAGCCCTTCCGCGAACGACGCGTGGGCCAGTCCGAGCGACGGCGGCGGCAGCAGATCACCCACCACGTGGACGCCGGGCACGGCCGTCTCCAGCCGGTCCCAGTCGGCCGGTGCGACGAACCCGCGCGCGTCCGTGGCGAGCCCCGCGGCGGCCACGTCCAGGCCGTCGGTGACCGGCGCCCGTCCGACCGCCACCAGCAGCCGCTCGGCCTCCAGCGTGAGGGTCTCGCCCCGGGCGGTGCGCACGCGTGCCCGTACCCCGTCGCGGAGAACCTCGGCGTCCAGCAGCCGCGCGCCGACTCGGACGTCGATGCCGCGCTTCTTCAGACCCCGGGTCAGATGACGGCTGACGTCGGCGTCCTCCAGCGGCACGATCCGGTCGGCGGCCTCCACCAGGGTGACCTCGGCGCCCAGGGAGCGGTGGAACGAGGCGTACTCCACGCCGATCGCGCCGCCCCCGAGCACCAGCACGGACGCCGGGAGCCCGGGGGCGAAGAGGGCGTCGTCGCTCGTCACCACACGCCGCCCGTCCGGCTCCAGCCCCGGGAGCGCGCGCGGCCGTGAGCCGGTGGCCAGGACGATCCCACGGCGTGCGGAGAGGTCATGCACGCCGGGTTCGCCGTGCGCGCCCGTGCGGCCGCCCGTGCCACCCGGGCCCGCCACCCGCACCGTGCGCGGCCCCGTCAGCCGCGCGCTCCCCGCGATCACCCGCACCCCCGCATGCGCGAGATGCGCCTGAACTCCCCGGTGGTTGCGGGCCACGATGTCGTCGCGGGTGGCCACCAGGGCGGGCCAGTCGACCGCGTCCAGGGTCGCCTTCACACCCCAGCGTTCGCGGGCCTCGGCAATACCGTCGACGAGCTCGGCCGCGTGCAGCATCGCCTTGCTGGGGATGCAGCCGCGGTGCAGGCAGGTCCCGCCGACCTTGTCCCGCTCGACGAGCACGACCTTCAGGCCGAGGGCCGCGGCGCGCAGGGCGGTGCTGTATCCGCCCGTGCCGCCGCCGATGACGATGACGTCCGGTGAGTCCATGTCCCCAGCCTCCGCCCGACTCTTGCCATGAGTCCAAGGCAATGTTCTTGTGGAATCGATGCAGGGCGTTCATGGGGGAGGGGCCGTGAGTCTGCGCCAGATGGAGTACTTCCTGACGGTCGTCGAGGAGGCGTCCTTCACGCGCGCGGCGGAGCTCCTGCACGTCACGCAGCCCGCGCTCTCCCACCAGATCAAGGCCCTGGAACGGTCCGTGGGCGGGGCCCTCCTGGAACGCCTGCCGCGGGGTGTGCGCCTGACGCCGATGGGGCGCGCCTTCCGGCCGCACGCCGAGCTCGCCGTGCGCAGCGCCGCCCAGGCCCGCCGCGCGGCCCGCGCCGCGGCCGGTGCCGAGGGCGGCGAACTCCACGTCGCCGCAGTCCACTCCCTCGCGGTCGGCGTCCTCCCGGACGTCTTCGCCCGCTGGCGCGCCGCCCACCCGCGCGTGCTGCTGCACCTGCACGAGTACGCCACCTCCGAGGCGCTGGAGGAGCAGATCGAGCGCGGTACCGCCGACCTCGCCGTCGGCCCGGCGCCCGATGGCTGGCCGGGGACCGTCGTGCCGGTCGGCGAGGAGGACATCGTCCTCGTGGTGCCCTTCGACGACCGCTTCGCGGGCCGGGCGACGGTGACACTGCCGGAGCTGGCCGACCGGCCCTGGGTGCGCTGCGCCATGGAGCCCGTCGTGCACGGCGAGCGCTTCCTCGACTGGGCGTGCGGCCGCGCGGGTTTCACCCCGCGCACCGCCGTGTTCACCGAGCACACCTCGACGGCGGTACGGATGGCCGCGGCAGGTGTCGGTGTCTGCGCCGCGCCGGCCCACCTGGTCCGCGACGCGGTCGGCGGGGGGTGTGTCGTCCTCACCCCCGACCCGGCCTGGAGGCGCACACTGGCGGTCTTCTCGCGCCTGCCGCCGACCGGCGCGGCGGAGCGGTTCGTCGACCTGCTGCGGACGGCCTGGCCGCGCCCGCGAGCCCCGCTGCCCGCCTACGAGGACTGCCCCGAGGACGGTTCCGCGGTCGCCTGAGCCCCGTCGTCCACCCTCTCCAGCATCGCCACCGGCACCCTGGCGAACAGTTCCGCCACGCGCGCGTGCCCCGTGAACTCCCGCCCCGGATCCAGCGCGTCCGCCCAGCGGCCCGGGGGCAGGGGCAGACGGGTGTCCTGCCAGCCGCCCGACTCCGTGAGCCGCAGGGACAGGCGGGTCACGGCCGTCAGCACCGCGCCGGAGCGGACGAACGCCAGGCAGTGGGCCGCCGCCGGCCCCTCGGCCGGCAGTGCCATGTACGTCGCCGTGTCGCCGAAGACGTCGGGCCGCCGGGCCCGCAGCCCAAGCGCCGCCCGGGTCACCGCCGCCTTCTCCCCGGACGTGCCGCCGGTCTCCGCGGGCGGGAAGTCCACCGCCCGCCGGTTGTCCGGGTCGACCAGCGCCCGGTACTCGGCCTCCGTGCCCTGGTAGACGTCCGGGACGCCCGGCATCGTCAGGTGCACCAGGGCCGTGCCCAGCACGTTGGCCCGGATGTGCGGCGCCAGGGACTCCCGGAACGCGGCGACCCGCTCGCCCGGCGCCCCGCACGGCCCGGCCGCCACGAACCGCTCCACCGCCTCCTCGTACGGCGGCTCCTGCTCGGTCCAGCTCGTGTACAGGCCCGCCTCCCGTACGTGCTTCAGCAGCGCCCCCTGCACCCGCTCCCGCACTCCTGACGCCGGCCCCAGGCCGAACACCGTCTGCCAGGCCGCCCACGCCAGTTGGGCGTCCGGCACGCCCTCCCCGGTGCGGGTCACCTCCGCGAGGACGTCCGCCCAGCGCTCCGGGCACTCGGTGAGCACCTGCAGCGCCGCCCGGACGTCGGCACTGCGCTTGGTGTCGTGCGTGGTGGCCACTGTCCCGGTGGCGGGCCAGTCGCGCTGCACGCGCGCGCAGTACGCGTGGAACTCCTCCGGCGACAGCGCGGGAGCGCCCGGATTGCCGCCCACCTCGGTCGCCGACAGCAGCGGCACGTACCGGTAGAACGCCGTGTCCTCCACCGACTTGGCCCGCAGCGCCGACGAGGTCTGTGCGAACCGCGTCCGGAACTCCAGCTGCGCGGGCCCGTCGCCGTACCGCCCCAGCACCAGGTCCCGTACGACGTCCACCGCACCGGCCTCCTCGGGCACGGCGAAGGCCTGCCGGGCCTCGGCAGCGGCCTCCTCGGTGACCACGGACGCGGCGTCGGCGGACTCGTAGGGCCGGTAGACCTCCAGGCGGACCAGGAGCTCCTGGAGCGCCGTGCGCAGCGCCCAGGGCGCGCGGTCGCGCAGCGCCGGCTCCGGCGAGGTCGCGCACAGCCGGGCCGCCACCCGCGTCAGGCGTTCGGTCTCGGTCGCCAGCTCGTGCGTGAGGACCTTGTACGCCGCCCGCCGGACCGTCGCGTCCCACTGCCCGCCCCGGTCCGTCTGCGGGGCCGCGAAGCGCCGGTAGCGCCCCAGCAGGTCCCCGAACCCGGCCGGGTCCGTGAAGACCCCGTCCACCTGCCGCAGGGCGTCGTAGCCGGTGGTCCCCGCGACGGGCCAGGACGCCGGGAGGTGCTCACCGTCGGCCAGGATCTTCTCCACGACCGTCCAGCGGCCCCCGGTCGCCTCGTGCAGCCGGCGGAGGTAGCCGTCGGGGTCGGCGAGCCCGTCGGGGTGGTCGATGCGCAGTCCGTCGATCACGCCCTCGTGCAGCAGCTGGAGGATCTTGTCGTGGGTGGCCTCGAACACCTCCGGGTCCTCCACCCGCACCCCGATGAGCTCCGAGATGCTGAAGAACCGCCGGTAGTTGAGCTCGGTCCGGGCCAGCCGCCACCACACCGGCCGGTACCACTGCGCGTCCAGCAGATGCGGCAGCGGCAGGTCCTCGGTGCCCTCGCGCAGCGGGAGGGCGTGGTCGTAGTAGCGCAGCACGTCACCGTCGACGCGCAGCTCGTCGAGCACCTCGCCCAGCGGGCCGCCGAGGACCGGCAGCAGCACCTGTCCGTCCTGCGCCTCCCAGTCGATGTCGAACCACCGCGCGTACGGGGACTTCGGACCCTCGCGCAGCACCTCCCACAGGGCGCGGTTGTGGCGGGGGGCCATGGCCATGTGGTTCGGGACGATGTCCACCACCAGCCCGAGCCCGTGCTCGCGCGCGGTGCGGGCCAGTGCCCGCAGCCCCTCCTCGCCGCCCAGCTCCTCGCGCACGCGCGCGTGGTCGACGACGTCGTAGCCGTGCGTCGAGCCCGGTACGGCCTCCAGGACGGGGGACAGGTGCAGGTGCGAGACGCCGAGCGAGGCCAGGTACGGCACGACGGCCGCGGCTGCTCCGAACGGGAACTCGGGCTGCAGCTGCAGCCGGTACGTGGCCGTGGGCACCACCGGGTCAAGTCGCTCAGGTGTCATGGAACGTACGTACCCGCCCCGCCGCCGTTCGTGTCATCCCCCGCGCCAGGTGCGCCGCGCGTCGCCCGGACGAGTGGCTTCCGGGCGACGCGTGCGCCGGGCGGTCAGACGGGCCGCTGGAGCACCGTCATGCTCCGGTCCGTCAGGGTCAGCCGGTCCCCGGCCTGCACCTTCGGGCCGGTGTCCGAGGGCACACCCTCCGGGAGCGCCGTGTCGACCACGACCTCCCACTGCCGCCCGTGATTGACCGGAACCACGAACTCCAGCGGCTTCGGCGAGGCGTTGAACATCAGCAGGAACGAGTCGTCGGTGATGCGCTCCCCGCGGGCGCCCGGCTCGGAGATCGCGTTGCCGTTGAGGAACACCGTCAGCGCGGACGCCTGCGCCGAGTCCCAGTCCCGCTGGGTCATCTCCCGGCCGTCCGGGGTGAACCAGGCGATGTCGGACAGGTCGTCGTGCGTGCCCTCCACGGGCCGGCCGTGGAAGAAGCGCCGGCGGCGCAGGACCGGGTGGTCGCGGCGCAGCCACACCATCGCGCGCGTGAAGGCCAGCAGCTGACTGCTGAGGGTCCCCTCGGCGTCCTCTCCCTCCTCGGGCCACTCGACCCAGGCGAGCTCGTTGTCCTGGCAGTAGGCGTTGTTGTTGCCGCCCTGGGTGCGGGCGAACTCGTCGCCGTGGCTGATCATGGGCACGCCCTGGGACAGCATCAGCGTCGCGATGAAGTTCCGCATCTGCCGGGCCCGCAGCCGCAGCACGTCCGGGTCGTCGGTCTCACCCTCGGTCCCGCAGTTCCAGGACCGGTTGTGGCTCTCGCCGTCCCGGTTGTCCTCACCGTTGGCGTCGTTGTGCTTGTCGTTGTAGGCCACGAGGTCGTGCAGGGGGAAGCCGTCGTGGCAGGTCACGAAGTTGATCGAGGCCAGCGGGCGGCGCCCGTCGTCCTGGTACAGGTCGGACGAGCCGGTCAGCCGCGAGGCGAACTCCGCGAGCGTGCGCTGCTCGCCCCGCCACAGGTCGCGCACGGTGTCCCGGTACTTGCCGTTCCACTCCGTCCACAGCGGCGGGAAGTTGCCCACCTGGTAGCCGCCCTCGCCCACGTCCCACGGCTCGGCGATCAGCTTCACCTGCGAGACCACCGGGTCCTGCTGCACCAGGTCGAAGAACGACGACAGCCGGTCCACCTCGTGGAACTGCCGGGCCAGCGTCGCCGCCAGGTCGAAGCGGAACCCGTCGACGTGCATGTCCGTGACCCAGTACCGCAGCGAGTCCATGATCAGCTGGAGCACGTGCGGGGACCGCATGAGCAGGGAGTTCCCCGTCCCTGTCGTGTCCATGTAGTAGCGGGGGTCGTCCGTCAGCCGGTAGTAGCGCGAGTTGTCCAGGCCCTTGAAGGACAGGGTCGGGCCCAGGTGGTTGCCCTCGGCGGTGTGGTTGTAGACCACGTCGAGGATCACCTCGATCCCGGCCTCGTGCAGCGCCTTGACCGCCGACTTGAACTCCAGGACCTGCTGGCCCCGGTCGCCCCAGGACGCGTAGGCGTTGTGCGGGGCGAAGAAGCCGATCGTGTTGTAGCCCCAGTAGTTGTTCAGGCCCATGTCGACCAGGCGGTGATCGTTCACGAACTGGTGTACGGGCATCAGCTCCAGGGCGGTCACCCCGAGCTCGGTGAGGTGCTCGATGATCGCCGGGTGCGCCAGGGCCGCGTAGGTGCCGCGCAGCTCCTCCGGGAGTCCCGGATGGCGCATGGTGAGGCCCTTGACGTGGGCCTCGTAGATCACCGTGTGGTGGTACTCGGTGCGCGGGCGCCGGTCGTCACCCCAGTCGAAGTAGGGGTTGACCACGACCGACGTCATCGTGTGCGGCGCCGAGTCGAGATCGTTGCGCCGGTCGGGGTCGTCGAAGTGGTAGCCGTAGACCTCCTCGCCCCAGCGGATCGAACCGCTGATCGCACGCGCGTACGGGTCGAGCAGCAGTTTCGCGGAGTTGCAGCGCAACCCGCGCTCCGGGGCGTACGGGCCGTGCACCCGGAACCCGTACCGCTGCCCCGGCATGATGCCCGGCACGTACGCGTGCCGCACGAACGCGTCGCTCTCCCGGAGCTCGATCGCCGTCTCCGAGCCGTCGTCGTGCAGCAGACACAGCTCTACTCGGTCCGCGGCCTCCGAGAAGACCGCGAAATTGGTACCGGCGCCGTCGTACGTGGCACCGAGTGGATACGCCTCGCCAGGCCAGACCTGCATGGATACGACTCTTTCAGGTGTGCGGCGCCGGTGGGGACGCCTTGGTCCCGAGTCTCCCCGAAAGTGAGGGAACCTCCTATGACTTATCTCCCTCTTACCGAGTGACCAGTGCATACGCGGTATGCCGAACTATTGGGGCCAACACATACTCCCGGGGCTGTTGGGGGAGTAGGGGGAAGACGTGCGCAACATAGTGCACCGCCACCTGGGCAAGATGGTGGCCGGTACGACCATCGCGGTGGCCGGGACCGCCGTCATGGTGGCGGTGACCCTGCCGGGCACGGCGGGGGCGGACGACAGCGGGACCCGGGCGGGGCAGTCCGCCCCGCAGGCAGCAGGGGCAGCAGGGGCCGGCGAGGCGGCGGCGGGCGGCCGGGCCGTGGCGCCGGGGGTCGTCGAGGCGGCGCCCGCGGAAGGGCAGCAGGGCAAGGGCCGCGATCCGCTGACCGACGACGAACTGGAGCGGGCCGAGAAGATCGCCCTCAGCCGGCAGCTGTTCCGAAGCAGCGAGAGCGTGGACGGGGACCGCGGTCCGCAGCCCCTCGGCGTCGACCTCGCCGAACCCGAGGCCGACGAGGCGGGCCGCCCCGACGCGCCCCGCCGGGCCGACGTGACCTTCTACGACTACCGGGACGACACCCTCGTCACCCGGACCGTCGATCTCGGCACCGGCGAGGTGGTGGCGACCGGCACCCAGCACGGCGTCCAGCCGCCCCTGAGCCGCGCCGAGAAGGCCGAGGCGGCCGGTCTCCTGATCGCAGACCCGCTCGGCTCGGGGCTGAAGGCCGACTACAAGGACGCCACCGGCAAGGCCCTCACCTCCCCGGACCAGCTCCAGCTCAGCGGAGCCGTCTACCGGGCCGCGCCGGGCGCCCAGCCCGCCGTGCTCGACCAGTGCGGAGAGCACCGCTGCGTCCGGCTGTTCCCGAAGATCAAGAACGGCCCGTGGGTCGACGCCCGGCAGCTGGTGATCGACCTGAGCGCCCGCAAGGTCGCCCGGCTCGACCGCTGACCCGCCGTCTTCGCTCACCCCGCCACCCCGCTCCTCCTCGTCAGGGAGTCATCTCGTCATGCGCGTGAACAGCAACACCAAGGCCCGTACCCGGGCGGCCGCGGGCCTGACCGTGGCCGCGCTGGCCGCGGGTGCCACGGCCGGCGCGGGACCGGCCACCGCCCAGCCGAAGGCCGCCCCCGCGGCGGCACCGGCCGCCGACTGCAGCGCCGCCTACCGCATCGAGCAGAAGCTGTCCTCCGGAACCACCTGGCGGATGTGCTGGCGCTACGACGGCAAGGCCGGCCTCGTCCTGGAGAAGATCTCGTACCAGCCCAAGGGCGAGCCCAAACCGATCAGGGTCCTCAACAGCGCCCGCCTGGGCCAGATCCACGTCCCCTACGACGACGGCTCGGTCGAGTACGACGACCTCACCGGCTTCGACTTCGCCCAGGGCCTGATGAACCTGGCGCCGGGCGAGTGCCCCGGCGGCACCATCAAGAGCGTCAAGGTCCCGGACTCCTGGAACGAGGACCCGAACGTCAAGGGCCTGTGCACCACCACCCGCTCCCGCGGCCACGCCTACCGCATGCAGGGCGACACCGCGAACAAGGTCTTCCAGGCCCAGGGCAAGGACCTCCTCGTCTACACGGTCAACCAGGTCGGCTGGTACGAGTACATGACCGAGTGGCGCTTCCAGGACGACGGCGCGATCACCATGAACGTCGGCGCCACCGGAAGCCTGTCCTGGGACGACTACGACGCCGGAGACGGCCGCGGCTGGCCCATCGGCAAGGGCGCGAGCGCCAAGTCCACCAGCCACAGCCACAACGCCTTCTGGCGGCTCGACTTCGCCCTGGACGGCTCCACGAAGAACAAGGTCGAGCAGTACGACTCCGCCGTCACCGCGCCCACCCGGGGCCAGCGCGCCCCCACCACCAAGACGACCCGCACCAAGGTGACCAAGGAACTGGCCGGAGACAGCAAGGCCTACCGCTGGTGGCGCATGGTCAGCGCGACCGGCAAGAACAAGGACGGACACGCGCGCTCCTACGAGATCGTCCCCGGGGTCACGACCAAGTACCCGGGCCGCAGCTACACCAAGCGCGACCTGTACGTCACGCAGTACAACAAGTGCGAACTGTTCGCCAGCCACAATCCCGGCAACTGCGGTCCCGGAGCCGGGAAGTCCGTCGACAAGTGGGTGAACGGACAGACCCTGACCCACCCGGTGGTCTGGATGAACATCGGCTTCCACCACATAGCCCGGGACGAGGACCAGCAGCCCATGCCCGTCCACTGGCAGGGCTTCTCCATCGCCCCGCGCGACGTCACCGCGATGAACCCGCTCACTCCGGCCGAGCTCGGATGGCAGAACGGGCACTGGCAGCCCCGTCGTTGAGAACGACCCTGCCCATCCGGCTGCACCGCCGACCGCTCCCGGAGTACCCTTCCTTGATCGTTGACAAGGGGAGTGCTCGGGGGAGCGGAAGGCGGTGCGCGGGTGGGCTCGGGAGGGCTGGAGCTGCCCCCTGGTGACGAGGGTCACGAGGGGAACTCCACAGACGTCCCGACCGGTGCCGTGTCCCTGGCGCGGCCGATGGACGCGACGGGCTCGATCGGCCCGGAACTGGACTGGGACGCCGACGCCTGGCGCGAGGTGCGCACCCGCGCCCAGCGGGCCGGCCGGGCCTACATCTGGCTGAACCTCGTCGAACAGCGGCTGCGCGCGGTGGTCGCCGCCGTGCTGCGGCCCGTCTACGAACCCGTCCACGGCGAGGACTGGGTGGTAGCGGCCGCCGGACCGGCCGGCCAGGAGTGGGTGCAGCGCGCGGTGGCCGTACGCGAGGTCAGCCGCCGCAAGGGCTATCTGCTCGACCCGGCCGACGACAACGTCCTCTCCTTCCTCACCCTGCCGCAGCTGCGCGAACTGATGGTGCAGCACTGGCCCTGCTTCGAGCCCTACTTCGACGACCGCCGGGACGTCGAGCTCGCCCTGGACGAGCTGGAGGTCACCCGCAACGTCGTCTCCCGCAACCGGGCCCTGTCCGAGGCCGTGTTGAGCCAGGCCGAGCGGGCCTCGGCGCGGCTGCTGGAGATGCTCGGCGCCGGCGGGGACGTGCCGTCGGCGCGCCGGCTGCCCATCGACGCGGTCGAGGACCTGGTCGGCGACCGGTACGCCGACGTGGTCGCCGTGCACTCGGACCGGGTGCGGCTGATGCGGCAGTTCCCCGCCGAGGACATCTTCGGCGGCGCCCGCCGTCTCGACGCCATCGGCATCGGCCTCAACCTGCTCGTGCAGAACTTCTCCGGCCGGCGGCTGGTGCGGCTGGCCGAGTCCGGCTGCCGGGTCAGGCTGCTGTTCCTCAACCCGGCCTCCAGCGCGGTCAAGCGCCGCGAGCGGGAGCTCGGCATCAAGCGCGGCGAGCTCAGCCGGGCCGTCGAGATGAACATCCTGCACATGCGCCGGGTGCGCGCCCGGCTGCGCGACCCGGGGGCCTTCGAGATCCAGGTCTTCGACGAGACGCCCCGCTTCACGGCGTATCTCGTGGACGGCGACGGCGCGGACGGCATCGCGGTCGTGCAGAGCTATCTGCGGCGCACCCGGGGTATGGAGGCACCCGTGTTCGTGCTGCGCAACAGCGGCAAGGTGGTCAAGTCGGGCGAGGTGGACGAAGCGGGTCTCTTCCCCACCTATCGCGAGGAGTTCGAGGTGATGTGGGCTGATTCGCGGCCGGTGTCCTGAACTGTGCCGCGCCGCGCGGTGGTTCCCGGGTCCGCAGCCGCGGGTAACCGGAACGCGGTCCTCTGATTGTCAGTGGTGCGTGGGAAGGTGGGGACCACTGGGGGAACGCACCACAAGAAGGGGGGCCGCCCATGGGCTGGCACCGGGAGTTGCTCGTCGGCTTCGACCTGGAGACGACGGGCACCGATCCGCGTGAGGCGCGCATCGTCACGGGAGCCGTGATCGAGGTCAGGGGCGGAGAGCCGATCGGGCGCCGGGAGTGGCTGGCCGACCCGGGAGTGCCGATCCCCGAGGACGCGGTGGCCGTGCACGGCATCAGCAACGAGCGGGCGGCGGCCGAGGGCAGACCGGCCGACCAGGTGGCGGACGCGCTGGCCGACGTCCTCACCTCCTACTGGAAGACGGGCGTGCCGGTCGTCGCCTACAACGCGGCCTTCGACCTCACCCTGCTCTCCGCGGAGCTGCGGCGGCACGGCCTGCCGTCCCTGCGCGACCGCCTGGGCGGCGTGGACCCGGCCCCGGTCGTCGACCCGTACACCATCGACCGCTGGGTCGACCGCTACCGTCGCGGCAAGCGCAACCTCGAAGCGGTCTGCGCCGAGTACGGCGTCGTCCTCGACGCCGCCCACGACGCCATGGCCGACGCCCTGGCGGCGGCCCGCCTGGCCGGGGCGATAGCCGACCGCCACCCCAAGATCGCCACCCTCGGCCCGGCGGCACTGCACCACCGCCAGATCGAGTGGTACGCGCAGTGGGCGGCGGACTTCCAGGCCTTCCTGCGCGGCAAGGGCGACCCGACCGCCTCCGTCGACGGGACGTGGCCGATGCGGGAGTTGGCGGACGAGCCGGTCTGAGGCGCCTGTCGGACGACCAGGCGGTCAGGCGTTCACGCGGACGGTCGGAACGGTCAGAAGGGATACCACCGCACCGTCTCGTCCCCGTCCCGCAGCGACCGCACCCGCCGTTCGAACTCGGCCAGCGCCTTCGGGTTACCCGGCGCATGCTGGGCGACCCAGGCACAACTGGCCGTCTCCCGCGCCCCGCGCAGCACACCGCAGCCCTCCCACTCGCGTACGTCCCAGCCGTAGGTCTGCACGAACGACGCGTAGGCCTCGTCCCCGAGCCCGTACCGGTCGTGGGACAGCACCATCACCACGAGATCGTGCTCGCGCAGATCCGCGGACACCGTCTCCAGGTCCACCAGCACGGGCCCGTCCGGCCCGACATGCACATTGCGCGGCAGCGCGTCCCCGTGGATCGGCCCCGGTGGCAGCTGCGGCGTGAGCGCGGCGGCCCGAGCGGCGAACCCGTCCCGCCGCTCGCGCAGATACGCGGCGTCCGCGGGATCGACCGCGTCCCCCGCGAGCCGCAGCCACCGCTCCACACCGCCCAGCAGGTCACGGGCCGGAAGGCCGAAGGGAGGAAGAGGCGTGGCATGCACGACCCGTAGCAGTTCGGCCAAATCCCGGGGCTCCGCGAGCCGTACGGCGTCCGGCAGCCGATGCCACACCGTCACCGGATGCCCGTCGGCGAGCAGCGCCTCCGGCTCGGCGGCCCGCACCGCCGGCACACCCGCCTCGGCGAGCCACACCGCGATGTCCAGTTCGCGGCGCGCCCGGTCCAGGAGCTCGGCATCGCGGCCGACCTTGACAACCAGGTCACCGGCGGCGAACACAGCGTTCTCGCCCAGGGCGAGCAGCCGCGCCTCCCCGGCCGCACCGGGCGGCAGCACCCCTGCCGCCGCCAGTACGTCTCGCGCCCGCGCCTCGTCCATCGTCCGCCTCCGTCGTCCACGCCTCGACCGTCGGGTTCCGGCCATCCACCGGTCAGTGTCCCATCGGCACAGGTCGGACGGCGTACGCGGTGCCTTGACGAGGCACACGGCCTTCACGAGCATGACCAGGCCGGCCGAGCGTGCAAAGGGGCTGATTCCGTGACATCGGTGACCGAGGCGTCGCCCCCTTCGCCACCGGTGAAGCGGGCCGGCCGCGGACCGGGCCGGGACCGGCCCCGGAAGGCCCTCGACCACGGCGCCTGGTTCCTGGTGCTGCCCGCTCTGATCCCGATCCTCGTCCTCAGCGTCGGGCCGCTGCTGTACGGCATCCTGCTGGCCTTCACCGACGCCCAGTCGGGCCGCACCGAGCCCACCCGGTGGATCGGCGCCCTCAACTTCCGGGACCTGCTGCACGACACGCTGTTCTGGGAGTCGTTCCGGATCGGGCTGGTGTGGGCGGTCGGCGTGACCGTGCCGCAGTTCCTGCTCGCCCTGGGCCTCGCCCTGCTGCTCAACCAGGACCTCCGACTGCGCTGGCCGGCCCGCGCCCTCGCGATCATCCCGTGGGCCATGCCCGAGGTCGTCGTCGGCATCATGTGGCGGCTCGTCTACAACCCCGACGCGGGCATCCTCAACGAGACCCTGCGCGACATCGGTCTGGGCGGCGGCCGGGACTGGCTCAGCGGGCTGGCGACCGCACTGCCCGCCGTGATCGTCGTCGGCGTCTGGGCGGGCATGCCCCAGACGACGGTCGCGCTGCTCGCCGGGCTGCAGAACACCCCGCGTGAACTCCACGAGGCGGCTGCGGTCGACGGCGCGGGTGCCTGGCGCCGCTTCCGCACGGTCACCTGGCCGGCCCTCAGACCCATCGCCCTCGCCATCACCGCGCTCAACCTGATCTGGAACTTCAACTCCTTCGCCCTGGTCTACGTCCTGACCAACGGCGGCCCGGGCGGACGGACGAGGCTGCCCATGCTCTTCGCCTACGAAGAGGCTTTCCGCTACGGCCAGTTCGGCTACGCGGCGGCGATGGGCTGCGTGCTGGTGACCGTGATCTCGATCGTCCTGGCCGTGTTCCTCGCCGGCCGCCTCAGGGGAGGTGACGACGCGTGAGGACCAGCCGTCCGGCACGCATCGGCCAGTACACCGCGCTGCTCGCGTACCTCGTCTTCCTCGCCTTCCCGTTCCTCTGGCTGCTCTCCACCGCGTTCAAGCCGCCGCGCGAGCTGGGCAGCCTGCACCCGACGTGGATCCCGAAGGACCCCACCCTCAACAACTTCCGGCAGGCCTTCGAGGAACAGCCGCTGCTGCACGCCGCCCTCAACTCCCTGCTCGCCGCGCTCGGAGCAGCCGTCATCGCCGTGCTGATCGCGACGCCGATGGCCTACGTCGTCGCCCGGCGCCGCACCCGGCTCGCGAAGGCGGTGACCGGCTGGGTGGTGGTCAGCCAGGCGTTCCCGTTCGTGCTCTTGATCATCCCGCTGTTCCTGGTGCTGAAGAACCTCGGGCTGATCAACTCCGTGCCGGGGCTGGTGCTGGTGTACGTGGTGTGGGCGCTGCCCTTCGCGCTGTGGATGCTCGCCGGGTACGTACGGGCCGTGCCGCCCGAGCTGGAGGAGGCCGCGGCGGTCGACGGGGCGGGCCGGGTGCGGACACTGGTGTCGGTGACCGCGCCGCTGCTCGCGCCGGGCATCGTGGCGACCGCGCTGTTCGCGTTCATCACCGCGTGGAACGAGTTCTTCTTCGCGCTCGTGCTCCTCAAGACACCGGAGAAACAAACTCTTCCCGTGGTGCTCACCCACTTCATCGGCGCCGAGGGCGTCGCCGACCTCGGCCCGCTCGCGGCGGCGGCGTTCCTCGCGACCCTGCCCTCGCTGGTCGTCTTCGCGCTCATCCAGCGACGGATCACGGGCGGCATGCTCACCGGGGCGGTGAAGAGCTGATGCGCACCCGCCTGCTCGCCCTCGTCCTCCTGCTGCTGCTCGCCGGCTGCTCATCGGGCAGCACCCGCGACGACGGCCGGATCACCCTGCGCTTTCAGTCCCTGGCCTGGCAGGAGGAGTCCGTCGAGGCCAACCGGCACCTGGTGAACGAGTGGAACGCCGCCCACCCGGACGTCCGGGTCGAGTACGTGCGGGGCACCTGGGACAGCGTCCATGACCAGCTCCTCACCGCGTTCGAGGGCGGCGAGGCCCCCGACATCATCCACGACGCCTCCGACGACCTCGCGGACTTCGCCTACGGCGGCTACCTCGCCGATCTCACCGGCCTGCTGCCCGCGAGGCTGAAGTCGGCCATCCCGCAGCGCAGTTGGGAGACCACGACCTTCGGGGACGGCATCTACGGCGTGCCGTTCCTCCAGGAACCGCGCGTGCTGATCGCCAACGCCACCTGGCTCAGGAAGTCCGGCGTGCGGATCCCGACGCCGGACAAGCCGTGGAGCTGGGCCGAGTTCCGCCGGATCACCGAACGCCTCAGCGGCCGGGGGACGTACGGTGTCGCCTGGCCGCTGAAGGAACCCGTCTCCGCCACGCTCAACCTCTCTCTGTCGGCGGGCGGACAGCTCTTCCACCGCGGGCCGGACGGCAAGGTGACGGTCCGGTTCGGGGCGGCCGACCAGACGGTGCCGCGCACCATCCACGACCAGGCGAACACCGACCGCAGCGCCTCGCCCACCACTTTGGGCAGCGGCGGCTCCGACACGCTGCCCGGCTTCTTCGGCGGCCGGTACGCGATGGTCCCGCTCGGCTTCTCCTACCGCCAGCAGATCGTCCAGCAGGCCCCGAAGGGCTTCGACTGGCAGGTGCTGCCCGCCCCGGCGGGCGCCGCCGGACTCACCCAGGGCGTCAGCCCCCAGACCCTCTCCATCGCCGAGGACTGCCCGCACAAGAAGGAGGCCGCGGCGTTCCTCGACTTCCTGCTGCGGCCGCAGAACATGGTCCGCCTCGCCCTCGGCGACTGGATGCTGCCCACCGGCACGCAGGCGCTGGAGGACCCCGCCCTGCGCACCACGCGGCACGGCTGGGCCACCGGCACCGCCCTCGCCGCCCACCTGCGCCCGGCCCCCGCGCAGACGGTCCGGGGCTACCCCGAGTGGAAGGACAAGGTGGCGACCCCCGCCCTGCAGGAGTACTACAGCGGAGCCATCGGTCTCGGCGAACTGCGCGAACGGCTGGAGGAGGACGGCAACCTGGTGCTCGCCCGCTATCAGCGCTGACCCGGCGGAAAACCCGTTGTCCGTCCGCACCCGGTCCGCCTAGCGTGCTGCTCGTGGGTATCAACGCGATCTGCATCTCCGGTCACGCCCGGGGCTGCGCGCACGCCGCCAGGACGCGCCGCCGCCCCGGAGCCCTGACCGGCCCGGGGAGCCACGCCCGCTGAGCCACTGAGCCCGGCGTCCCGCGTCCCGCCTTCCCTCGTTCCCGCCTGTCTTCCGGTCAGGGCCCTCGTCTGCCCTTCTCCCTCTCTCCGGAAGACAAGGACCCGCAGGCCATGGCCCGCCCCACCGCGCTGTCCCGCGCCCTCTCGCAGAACTTCCTCGCCGACCGTGCCGCCGCGGAACGCTTCGCCCGGCTCGCCGTCCCACGGCCCGGCACTGTCCCGCTGCTGCTCGAAGTCGGCGCGGGCAAGGGCGCGTTGACCGCCCCGCTGGCCGCACGCTGCCGGGAGCTGCGCGCCTACGAGATCGACCCGCGGCTCGTGTCCGTGCTGCGCGCCCGGTTCTCCGGCACCCCGCGGGTGCGGGTCGTCGAGGGGGACTTCCTTGCGGCGCGTCCGCCCCGTACGGCCTTCTCGGTCGCCGGGAACGTGCCGTTCTCCCGGACCGCGGACGTCGTCGACTGGTGCCTGCGCGCCCCCGCCCTCACCGACGCCACCCTGCTCACCCAGCTCGAGTACGCCCGCAAACGCACCGGCGACTACGGCAGCTGGACGCTGCTGACGGTCCGGAGCTGGCCCCGCTTCGAGTGGCGGCTGCTCGGCCGGGTCGGCCGGCGCAGCTTCCGGCCGGTGCCGCGCGTGGACGCCGGTGTGCTCCGCCTGGAGCGGCGCGAGACCCCGCTGCTCGACGACGGCGCCTGCCGCAGCTGGCGGTCCCTCGTCGAGCTGGGCTTCTCCGGGGTGGGCGGCTCACTGCACGCCTCGTTGCGCAGGGCCCATCCGAGGCGGCGGGTGGACGCCGCGTTCCGGGCGGCACGGCTGGACCCGGGCGTACTGGTGGGCGAGGTGGCCCCGGCGCGGTGGCTGCGCCTGCACGAGGTTCTGACCTCGTGACACCAAAGGTTGCACGAGACGTCTCGTCTCGCATACGGTCGGATGCATGACCAGTCGCGCGCACATCGCCATGTTCTCCATCGCCGCCCACGGCCACGTGAACCCGAGTCTGGAGGTGATCCGCGAGCTCGTGGCGCGCGGCCACCGGGTGACCTACGCCATCCCGCCCGTCTTCGCTGACAAGGTCGCGGGCACCGGCGCCGAGGTGAAGCCCTGGAAGTCGACGCTGCCCTCACCCGACGACGACCCGGAGGCGTGGGGGGACACGCTGCTGGACAACGTGGAGCCGTTCCTCGACGACGCGATCCAGGCCCTCCCGCAGCTGATCGCGGCCTACGAGGGCGACGAGCCGGACCTCGTCCTGCACGACATCGCCTCCTACCCGGGCCGGGTCCTCGCCCACCGCTGGGGCGTCCCCGCGGTCTCCCTCTCGCCGGCCATGGTCGCCTGGGAGGGGTACGAGGAGGAGGTCGCCCGGCCCCTGTGGGAGGAGCCGAAGAAGACCGAGCGGGGGCGCGCCTACTACGCCCGCTTCCACGCCTGGCTGGAGGAGAACGGGATCACCCTGCACCCCGACGACTTCGCCGGCCGGCCCGACCGCTCGATCGTCCTGCTCCCCAGGGCGCTCCAGCCGAACGCGGACCGCGTCGACGAGCGGGTGTACTCCTTCGTCGGCGCCTGTCAGGGCGACCGCACCGCCGAGGGCGACTGGCGGCGGCCGGCCGACGCGGAGAAGGTCGTGCTCGTGTCCCTCGGGTCGGCCTTCACCAAGCAGCCCGGCTTCTACCGGGAGTGCGTCGAGGCGTTCGGCGACCTGCCCGGCTGGCACCTGGTGCTCTCGGTCGGCAAGCACGTCGACCAGGCCGCATTCGCGGACGTCCCGGCCAATGTCGAGGTGCGCACCTGGGTACCGCAGTTGGCGATCCTGAAGCAGGCCGACCTGTTCGTCACGCACGCGGGCGCCGGCGGCAGCCAGGAGGGCCTCGCCACCGCCACACCGATGATCGCCGTACCGCAGGCCGTGGACCAGTTCGGCAACGCGGAGATGCTCCAAGGTCTCGGCGTGGCCCGGTATCTGCCCACGGAGGAGGCGACCGGCGAGACCCTGCGCGTGGCGGCCCTCGCCCTGACCGGCGACCCCGAGGTGGCCCGCCGGCTCAAGGAACTCCAGGCACGGACCGCCGAGGGGGGCGGCACCAGGCGCGCCGCCGACCTCATCGAGGCCGAACTGGCCGCACGCAGGCCCTGAAGCCGCCCTCGCGCTGTCGCGTCAGGCCGTCGTCACACCGCGACGGCCTGACGGGTGAGGGTCAGGCGGGCGTTGTCGAGCGTGGCGTCCATGCGCGCCGACTGGCCCTTGGTGAACATGAACATCGCGGCGTCGTCGGTGTAGTCCATGTAGTTCATGAACATGTCGCCGTCGGGCCCGTTACCGCACGTCACATGCGGGAAGGTCGGCGAACCGGCGTTCGCTCCGGCCTGGTTGGGAGTGTCCGCGACGAAGTCGCTGCCGCTGCACCCCTCGTCGTCGTCGCCCCAGATGTGCCGCAGGTTCAGCCAGTGCCCGATCTCGTGCACGGCCGTGCGGCCGCCGTCGAAGGGCGCCGTGGCGGTGCCGGTGGTCCCGAGGGCGGTGTGCGTGACGACCACGCCGTCCGTGGAGGCGGCGCCGCCCGGGAACTGGGCGTAGCCCAGCAGCCCGCGGCGCAGCTGGCAGACCCAGAGGTTCAGGTAGATGTCCGCCGGCCAGGCGTCCTGACCGCCGCTCAGGCTGAACTTGACCAGGTCGTCGGTGTCCCAGCCCGTGTTCGTGGTCCGGGTCCGGGTGATGCCGTCCGTGGGGCGGCCCAGCGGGTCCGTCCGGGCGAGGTGGAACTGCAGCCGGGCGTCGGCGACCAGGTCCTGCCATACCGCCGGCACCTTGCTCACGTCCGGGTTGCTCGCGCGGAAGTCCTGGTTGAGCACGTCGATCTGACTGTGGATCTGGGCTTCGCTCACGTTCTGCTCGGGGGTGTTGTGCACGACGTGCACCACGACGGGGATGTCGATGAGGCCCTGGCGGGCGGTGACCTGGTCCATCGACTCGTAGGCGAAGGCGGTGTTCTCGATCAGGGCCCGGTTCTCGGCGTACTCCGGGTTCAGGGTGAGGAGTCTGCGGTGTACCTCCATGGCGCCGCACCAGCGGCTGTAGTCGGGCGAGGTGGCGCGAAGGAATGCCTGTGCATCGGACATGGCTTGTCCCTCGGGAGGGCTGGGGTGTGCCGCGCACGCGGCTGCGGAACTGCGCGTGTGTCACGCGCTGCGAGGGCCGGGCGACGTCGGGCGGAGCGTTCGGTTGCCCGTTCCCTCCGAACCCATACACTGGTAATTCTAGTCACTTCGGGATAAAAGCGGCAATGTGACGGCTTTGGGTGAGTGAGGTGTCCGGGTCATGGGAGAGCCCCCGTCGGGCCTGTTCCGCTCGTGGCTCCACTCCTACGAGGAGGACCACGAGGACGTGCGGGTCTACCGGCCCGACGACTTCCCCTTCCCGCCCGCGCGCGGGCGCCGCGGCATGGAGTTCGCGCCCGACGGCACCTTCGTCGACCACCCGCTGGGACGCGGTGACGCCCCCGGCGCCGTGCCCGGTCGCTGGCGGCTCGTACCGGACCATCGCATCGAGATCACCTTCGGGGGCGCCCGCCCGGACCGGGAGCTGGAGATCGTGCGCTGCGGCACGGACGTCCTCCAGGTGCGGCGCCTGACCTGATGCGGGGCGGCTGACACGGGCCTGACGCGAGGCATCTGACGGGAGGTATCTCCGGCAGCGAAAGGCCCGTTGGTTGCCTCGGCAACCAACGGGCCCTTGACCCCGCCGCGGAGATCAGACCTTGAGGGGCTCGCCCTCGTCGTCCCGCGCCGCCGGTGCGGTGACCGCCTGCGGCGTCTCGTCGTGCGTGAGGTCCGGCAGCCGGTGCAGCCACTTCGGCAGGTACCAGTTGCGCTCACCGAGCAGCGCCATCACGGCCGGCAGCAGCACGCCCCGGATGATCGTCGCGTCGATGAGCACCGCCGCCGCGAGGCCGACGCCCATCTGCTTCATGGACTGCATGGACAGCGTCCCGAAGATCGCGAACACGGCGACCATGATGACCGCGGCACTGGTGACCACCCCGGCCGTGGTGACCACGCCGTGCCGGATCGCGTCCTTCGTCGCCAGCCCCCGCAGCCGCGCCTCGCGGATCCGGGAGACCACGAACACGTGGTAGTCCATCGACAGGCCGAACAGGATGACGAAGAGGAACAGCGGCAGCCAGGTGATGATCGCGCCGACGCCCTCCGCGCCCACCAGGGACGCGCCCCAGCCGTGCTGGAAGACGGCGACGAGGATGCCGGAAGCGGCGCCCACCGACAGCAGGTTCAGCACGATCGACGTGATGGCGATGGTCAGCGAGCGGAACGACAGCAGCATCAGCGCGAAGGCGAAGACCACGACGAACGCGAACACGGGGACGACAGCGCCCGCCAGTTGGTCGTTGAAGTCCTTGGAACCCGCGACCTGCCCGGTGATGGGCGCCTCGACCCCGTCGACCTTGCCGAGGGTGGCCGGTCGCACCTCGTCACGCAGCTTGTCCAGGCTCGCGCCCGCCTTGTCCAGATCGGAACCGCCGACGAGCGGAACGTAGACGAACGCGATGTTCTGCGCGTCGTGCAGCTTGATCTCCACCGGGCCGCGCGAGGCGCCCGAACTGATCGCCCGGTCACGGAAGTCGGCGAGCGCGGACTTCACCTCGGGCGCGTTGATGTCGTCCGCCTTCACGACCACTTCGGCCGGCTCGGAACCGCCCGGGAAGGCCTCGTTGAGCCGGTTGTACGTCTGGACGATCGGCAGCGAGTCGCCGAACTCCTGGTCCAGCGTGAGCTGCTGCGTCTTCATGCCGAGCGCGGGAGCCGCGATGGCCAGCAGCGCTCCGGTCGCGACCGCCACCGCGATCACCGGC
This sequence comes from Streptomyces qaidamensis, assembly GCF_001611795.1. Classification (NCBI taxonomy): domain Bacteria; kingdom Bacillati; phylum Actinomycetota; class Actinomycetes; order Kitasatosporales; family Streptomycetaceae; genus Streptomyces; species Streptomyces qaidamensis. The sequence goes on from NZ_CP015098.1 coordinate 7,079,372, forward strand.
CTGGCGAGGACGCGCCGCAGCACGGCCGTCCAGAACCGGCTGTCCTGACCGCCGCCGCTCCGCTTGCGCCTGCGCAGGAACGGCAGGCGGCCCTTCTCGACGCGCTCGCCGAGCAGCGACAGCAGCGCGGGCAGCACCGTCACGGACCCCACCATCGCCACGGCCACCACCATCAGCGAGGCAAGTCCCATCGCCTCGAACTCGGCGAGGCCGGTGAACAGCATGCCCGCCATCGCCACGCACACCGTGACACCCGAGACGACGATCGCCCGGCCACTGGTCGCGGCGGCGATCCTGAGGGCCGTCTGCGCGTCCCGGCCGGCCTCGCGCTCCTCGCGCTCGCGGCGCAGGTAGAACAGGCAGTAGTCGACGCCGACGGCCAGACCGACCAGCAGCATCACGGAGTTCGCGGTCTCGCTCATCGGCATCACATGGCTGACGACGCCCATCAGGCCCATCGTCGCCATGATCGCGGTGATCGCCAGCACCACCGGCAGCAGCGCCGCTACCAGCGCGCCGAACGCGATCAGCAGGATGCCGAAGGCCACCGGCACCGCGGAGTACTCGGCCTTCTTGAAGTCGTCGCCGAACGCGTCGTCGAACGTCTTCATCATGCTGGCGCCGCCGATCTCCTCGATCCGCAGCGCCTGGTGGTCCTGCTGGACGCCCTCGACGGCCTTCAGCACCGGCTCGACCCGCTCGCCGGCGGTGTCCGGCTCGCCGCGCATGTCGAACTGCACGAGAGCGCTGCGGCCGTCCTTCGAGATCGTCTTCGTGTCGTACGGCGAGGCCACCTCGGTGACCCGGCCGGTGCCCTCGACCGCCCGCACGACGGCGTCGACGGCGTCCCGGAACGCGGCGTCCGTCGCTTTCAGGTCCCCGCCCCTGGCCTGGATCAGAACGTTCTCACTGGCCGGCTCGTCGATCCCGGCGTCCTCGATGATCCGCGCGGCGGTGTGCGTCTCGCCCTTCAGCTGGTCGCTGTCCTTGACGTCGACCCGGCCCGCTGCCGAACCGAGCCCCATCGCCAGGACGACGAACAGTACCCAGATACCGACGGCAGCCCATCGGTGCCGGGCGCTCCAGCCGCCGGCCCGGGCGGCGAGGCCCCGCACCCGTATGTCTCCGTTCCCCATGACGGGCTTGCCCCCTCGAGATGCGGTGGCGGCCCCCTGCCGCCCCCTTTCGCTTCGAAGGTATGGGCCGGATAAAGCCATCTCGTCGTGCTGTCCGATGAAGTGGCGGGGCCCGGGCTCATCCCCATGGAGCGACCTCTCTCCCCACTGGGGAGGACCCCGACGGACTGCGGTCCCTTACACCTATCGCCAGACATTCCGGGCTCCTCGGGTGTGTGGATCCTGAGCAGACGGTTGTGCCCCGCGAAGACGGGTGAGTAATTTACGGGGCCGGGCAGCTGCCCGCGGCGGCCGTCGTGCCCACCCCCACGGGGCACGACGGCCGCTTTATCGTGAGCGGATGACGACGACATACGCGGCCCTGCTGCGCGGCATCAACGTGGGCGGCAGCCGGAAGGTCCCCATGGCGGACCTGCGAACACTCCTGGCGGACCTCGGCCACGACGACGTCCGCACCTACCTGCAGAGCGGCCAGGCCGTGTTCTCCTCCGGCCACGGCAACGAGGAGTCCCTGGCCGGCGAGATCGCCCAGGCCATCGAGAAGCGCTTCGGCTTCGGCGTCGACGTGATCGTCCGCGACCACGCCTATCTGCGGGCGATCGCCGACGCCTGCCCGTTCCCGGCCGCCGACCTGGAGCCCAAGCAGCTCCACGTCACCTACTTCTCCGAGCCCGTCACCCCCGACCGCTTCGCGGAGATCGACCAGGACGCCTACCTCCCCGAGGAGTTCCGTCTCGGCGACCGGGCCCTGTACCTGTACGCCCCGAACGGTCTGGGCCGCTCCAAGCTGGCCGAACACCTGTCGAAACCGCGGATCAACAAGGGCGTGACCGCCACGACCCGCAACTGGAACACCGTTGCCAAGCTGGTGGAGATGACAGGTGCCTGAGCGCAACCCGGCCGTCGAGTCCGCGATGGAGGGCGAACTCGCCCTGCTCACCCCGAAGGTCCGCCGGTCGCCCGAGCGGGTCGGGGCGCTGCTGCACCCCGACTTCCACGAGTTCGGAGCCTCCGGCCGGCACTGGAGCCGGGCCGCCATCATCGCCTCCCTGGCCGCCACCGCCGAGCCCGGCGCGGAGCCGGTCGCCGTCTCCGCCCTGAGAGGCGTGCAGCTCGCCCCGGACCTGGTCCACCTCACCTACGACACCGAGTACGGAGGCAGCCGCGCCCACCGCAGTTCGCTGTGGTGGCGCACGGAGGGCCGCTGGCTGCTCTACTTCCACCAGGCCACCCCGTTCAGCGCGCGGGCAACCTGACCCGGAGGCTCCCCAGGTGGGGCGGATCGTGGTCCGCAGCGTCGCTCATGCCGGGACCGTCCTGCCCTGGGGACAAGGCCAACCCGTCGGCCGTTCCCGTGAACGCGCCCGTCGCCCCCTGCGTACCTACGGGCGGACGGCACGAGAACGGAGTCTCGCGAGAGGAATCGCACGGCCACCGACAGGAGCCCGCAGTCATGAGCGACACGAACCTCGTCTACACCTACGCGGTCCTGCGCCGCACCCCCGAGGCCACGGCGGCCACGGCCCACCTGCGCGGTGTCGCCGGAGAGCCGATCCACTTGGTCGACCCGGCGGTCACCAGCCCTCCGCTCGCCTTCGCCGTCGGCCACGTCCCGCCGGGCGACTACGCCGACGCTCCCCTCCAAGCCCACCTCGCCGACGTGGACTGGCTGGAGTCCACGGTCCGCTCCCACCACGCCGTGGTGGCCGCCCTGGTCGCGTCCGGCGCCGCCGTACTGCCCCTGCGCCTGGCCACCGTCTACCCCGACGAGGACGGCGCCCGGCAGGCCCTCGACACCCGCCGCGGCTATTTCCTCTCCCTCCTCGACCGTCTCACGGGCCATGTCGAACTCGGCGTCAAGATCTACGCGGCCCCGGACATCACCCCGCCCGAGGCCGGCCCGGAGCCCCCGCAGGACCCGGTCACCGGCCTCGGGGTGGGCCGCGCCTACCAGGTGATCCGCCGCCGCAGACAGCGCAGGAACGAGGAGGCCTGGCGTACGGTCGCCCACGCCGCGGCCCGCCTCACCGACACGGCCGGCGCCCTCGCCGTCGACCGCGTCGCTCACACCCCCGAACGCGGCAGCCTGGCGGGCACGGCCCCCGGTACCAACGTCGCCAACGACGCCTACCTCGTCCCCGCCGACCGCGTCGTCGCGTTCCGCGCGGGCATCCTCGCGGCCGCCCAGGGCGTCCCCGGCCTCCGCGTGGAGATCACCGGCCCCTGGGCCCCGTACTCCTTCGCCCTCCAGCCGGAACCGCACGAGGAACCGGCGGCGTGAGGGTCACTCCCTCCGCATCCCTGCCGTGACGGTTGCAGCCACCGTGCGGTGGCTCAGGTAGTCGCGCACGCCGTGCGGCCGGTCAGGCGCGAGGCTGATCTCCGGCAGTTCCTCGACGCCCGGGAACACCCGGGCCAGTTCAAGCCGGTCGAAGGCCTCCTCCTGTCCGCTCATCCGTGCCGGAACGAAACCCGGTTCCTCCAGGTCGGAGCCGTCGTAGAAGGTGCCCACACCGATCGACAGCACGGTGACGCCAGGAGCTGCGGGCTGCCGGGGCCCGCTCTCCCACCGGCCTGCCAGGCGCCTGGTGCGGATCGGCGCCGGGACGAGGGGGCTGCGTCGCTCTCCGACGTTGCCGATCACCCGCCGGGCACATGGCCGATCGGATGGCCCGAGACGGGCACGGGGACCGGCCGGTCGTGGGCCGGGTGGGGAAGCCGTCAGGCGCTCACGGCCGACGGCAACGGCATCCGCGCCGCCTCGTACCGTTCCAGCAGCACCCGCGCCACCTCCGGCGCCGGGCCCAGGACGTCCGCCAGGACATCCGCCTGCGCCGCGCCCCGGGCGATGCGGTCCGGGAGGAAGCCGGGCGCCAGGACGTACGGGGCGACCGCGACCCGGGAGCAGCCCAGGGCGCGCAGTTCGCGGACCGCGTCCTCGGTGCGCGGGAACCCCGCGGGAGAGCCGGCGGAGGCGAACGCAGGCCGCACGGCGCACCAACCGGTGTGCCGCCACTCCCGCGCGATGTCTGCGATCACTGCGATCGCCTCCGGGTCGGTGGACCCCGCCGAGGCCAGGACGACCCCGGTCGAGGACTTGTCGGCGGGGGTCAGGCCCGCCTCGTACAGGCGTCGTTCCAGGGCCGCCATGAGAAGGGGGGACGGGCCGAGGACGTCCGCCTGGTGGATGCGCAGCTGCGGGGGTGCGTCCGCGAGGACCGCGGGGATGTCCGCCTTCGCGTGGAACGCCCGGGTGAGGAGGAGGGGCAGGGCGACGACGTCGCGCACTCCCTGCACCGCCAGGGACTCCAGGACCCCCTGCACCGAGGGGACGTTGAAGTCCAGGAAGCCCGTCTCCACCCGTACGTCGGGGCGCGTCGCGCGCACCCGGCGTACCAGGGCGTGCACCGTCGCGGCATGGCGCGGGTCGCGGCTGCCGTGGGCGATGACGAGGAGGACGGGCTTGCTGTTCACGGGCCTCAGCTCTTCACCAGCAGGCCGCGGCTGCGCAGCACCCACCGTTCCAGCGGGCTGAAGATCAGCAGGTCGATGGCGATGCCGACGATGAGGATCAGGAGGATGGCCTCGAACACCATGGCCATGTCGCTGGCGTTGCGGCCGTTCTCCAGCAACTGGCCGAGGCCGACGCCGAGGTCGGGGAAGGACGCGATGATCTCGGCGGCCATCAGGGAGCGCCAGGAGAAGGCCCAGCCCTGCTTCAGGCCCGCCACATAGCCGGGCAGGGCGGCGGGCAGGACGATGTGCCAGGTGCCCTTCAGACCCGTCGCGCCGAGCGTGCGGCCCGCGCGCAGGAACAGCGGGGGCACCTGGTCGACGCCGGAGACCAGGCCGTTGGCGATCGACGGGACCGCGCCGAGCAGGATCACCGCGTACATCATCGAGTTGTTGAGACCCAGCCAGATCACCGCCGGCGGCACCCAGGCCACCGACGGCAGGGACTGCAGGCCCGACAGGATCGGTCCGATCGCCGCGCGGATGAACTTCACGCGGGCCACGATCAAACCCAGCGGCGTGCCGATCAGCAGGGCGAAGCAGAAGCCGAGCAGGCCGCGCGAGACGCTGGTCCAGATGTAGCCGAGCAGCTCGCCCTGGAGCCACGCCGTGTGAACGACGTCCCACACAGCGGACGGGGCGGGCAGCTTGGTCGGGTCGTCGACGACCTTGAACGAGACGAGCGCCTGCCAGACCGCCAGCACCAGCGCGACGGCGAGGACAGGCGGCAGGATCTTCTGGACGAAGGTCTGCCGGAACGGCGTGCGGAGCGTCTGCCGCGTCTCCAGCGCGTCGAGGCCCGCCTCCAGCCCGGCGAGATCGCTGCCGTCCTTGGCGACGGTCGTCGAATCAGTGCTGGCCATGACGGCGGATCTCCCCACGCAGTTCTTCGGTGATCTCGACGGACAGCTCCGCCACGGCGGTGTCCTCGATACGGCGCGGGTGCGGGATGTCCACCCGCCACTCGCGGGCGATGCGGCCCGGACGGGAGGACAGCAGCACCACACGCTGCGCGAGCCGCACCGCCTCGCGCACGTTGTGCGTGACGAACAGGACGGACACCTGCGTCTCGCGCCAGATGCGGGTCAGCTCGTCGTGCAGCACGTCCCGCGTGATGGCGTCCAGCGCCGCGAACGGCTCGTCCATCAGCAGCAGCTTGCTCTCCTGGGCGAGCGCCCGCGCCAGGGCGACGCGCTGGCGCATACCGCCCGACAGCTCGTGCACCCGCTTGCCGTACGCGCCCTTCAGCCGCACCAGTTCGAGCAGCTCCTCGGCCCGCTCCCGGCGCTCGGCCTTCGGCACGCCCCGGAGCTTCAGGGCGAGTTCGATGTTCTTGCCCGCGGTCAGCCACGGGAACAGCGCGTGCTCCTGGAACATCAGCGCCGGACGGCCGTCCGTGGCGATCTCGCCGGCGCTGGGGCGGTCCAGGCCCGCCACCAGGTTGAGCAGCGTGGACTTGCCGCAGCCCGAGGCCCCCAGGAGGGTGACGAACTCTCCGGGCGCGACATCGAGGGTGATGTCGTCCAGGACGAGCTGCTGTCCGGCGGGGCCCGCGAACGACTTCGACACATGATCGATCCGGGCGGCGTGCGTGGCCGTCCCGGTGCCGTCGGCGGCCTTGGCGAGGGTCGTGGCCATGGTCGTCACCTCCTGGGAACTCTTCACAATGCGGCTTCGGGGTGCGGGCTTACTTCGCGCCGAGACCGGCGTCGTCGACCGTGGGCTCACCCGCGGCCTTGAGGACCTCGTTCAGCGGCGCGAGGTCGTAGATGCCCTTCAGGTCCGGCTTCTCCAGCAGCCCCGCCTTCACCGCGTGCTCCGCCTCGGTGTTGAGGGTGGAGGCCAGCGGGTCGTCGGTGAACCGGATCGACTTCCACGCCGGGTCGAGCACGTCGGCGGGCAGCGCCTTGCCGGTTTCCTGCTCCAGCAGCTTGTTCGCCGCTTCCTTGGCCGCGTCCGGGTTGGCGTTGATCCACTTGTTGGTCTCGACCGAGCCCTTGAGTACGGCCTCGACGACCTTCGGGTACTTCTTCAGGAAGTCCTGCCGCACGATGATGTTCGTGATCACGAACTTCTTGTCCGGCCACAGCGTCGACTCGTCGAGCAGCACCTTGCCGCCATCGGCGACCAGCTTCGACGCGGTCGGCTCCGGAACCCAGGCGCCGTCGACCGACCCGGCCTTGTAGGCGTCCGGGGTGACCTTGTTGTCGCTGCGGACGACCGTGACGTCACCCTTGCCGCTCTGCGCGTCGACCTTCCAGCCCTGCTCCGCGGCCCAGTTGAGGAACGCCACGTCCTGCGTGTTGCCGAGCTGCGGCGTCGCGATCCGCTTGCCCTTGACGTCCTTCAGCGACTTGATCTTGTCCGGGTTCACCACGAGCTTCACCCCGCCGGACGCCGAACCGCCGATGATGCGCAGGTTCTTGCCGGCGGACTTGGTGTAGCCGTTGATGGCGGGGGAGGGGCCGATCCAGCCGATGTCGATGGAACCGGAGTTGAGCGCCTCGATCTCCGAGGGGCCGGCGTTGAAGACGGCCGGCTCGACCTCGGTGGCGCCGAGCGCCTTCTGGAAGAAGCCCTTCTGCACGCCCACCAGCGCGGTGCCGTGGGTGAGGTTGCCGAAGTAGCCGATCTTGACGGAGTCGAGACCCTCGATCTTCTTCGCTCCGGCGGCGACCTTGGCGGTGCCGTCGTCCTTGGCCTGGGAGCCGTAGCCGCAGGCGGCCAGCGTGAGCAGGGGAAGTGCGGCGATGACCGCGAGGCTGCGGCGAAGAGCGGATGAAGCAGGCACGGGAGGTGTTCCTCTCGGAGGCCCGGCGGTCACGGTCTCTCAGGTCGTGGCCGGGAGGTCGGCAGGTCTGCGTCTACGGCGGTGGGGGGTGAGGGCGCGCATGCGGTGCGCGTACGTCAGCGCACACATCGCGCCACTCCGCCCTGCCCGCTGCCCAGAGCACCGCTGCCGACGCGGCCGCCCTCCTTGGCGAACATCGAGTAGAAGCCGGGGGTGGTCATGTCAGAAGTCCCACCCGTCGTCCTCGGAGTCGTCCCTGACCGGCTCCGGGGCCGCGAAGGACTCGCCGACCATGCCGGCGGTGAGGGTCTGACCGTCGTTCGGGTCGATCAGGATGAACGAGCCGGTGCGGCGCGAGTCGGCGTAGGAGTCGACCGGCAGCGGCTCGGCGGTACGGATCTTCACCCGGCCGATGTCGTTGGCGACGAGCTGTCCCGGGTGCGGGTGCAGGGACAGGTCGTCGAGCGTGAGGCGGGACGGGATGTCCTTGACGATCGCCTTGACCGTGCGGGTGCCGTGCTTGAGGAGCACCCGGTGGCCGACGGTCAGCGGGGCGTCGGCGACATGGCAGACGGTCGCCTCGATGTCCTGCGTGGTCGCGGGCGCGTCCTTGCTCGGCACGATCAGGTCGCCGCGCGAGATGTCGATGTCGTCCTCCAGCAGGAGGGTCACCGACTGCGTCGTCCAGGCCACGTCCACCGGCTCGCCCAGCAGGTCGATGCCGGAGATCTTCGAGGCCCGGCCGGACGGCAGCACCGTGACGGACTCGCCCACGTGGAAGGAACCGGCCGCGATCTGACCGGCGTAACCCCGGTAGTCCGGGTGGTCCGGGCCCTGGGGCCGGATCACGTACTGCACGGGCAGCCGGGCGTGGCAGTGGCTCAGGTCGTGCGCGACCGGGACCGTCTCCAGGTGCTCCAGCACCGTCGGGCCGCCGTACCAGTCCATGTTCGCGGACGGCTCCACCACGTTGTCGCCGACGAGCGCCGAGATCGGGATCGCGGTGACCTCGGGGACGCCCAGCTCGGTCGCGTACGCCGTGAACTCCTCGGCGATGGCCGCGAACACCTTCTCCTCGTAGCCGACGAGGTCCATCTTGTTGACGGCCAGGACCGCGTGCGGGACGCGCAGCAGGGCGGCGATGGCGGCGTGCCGGCGGGTCTGCTCGACGACGCCGTTGCGGGCGTCGACCAGGATGACCGTCAGCTCGGCGGTGGAGGCGCCGGTGACCATGTTCCGGGTGTACTGCACGTGGCCGGGGGTGTCAGCGAGGATGAACCGCCGCCGGGGCGTGGCGAAGTAGCGGTACGCCACGTCGATGGTGATGCCCTGCTCCCGCTCGGCCCGCAGGCCGTCCGTCAGCAGCGCGAGGTCCGGGGCCTCCTGGCCGCGGCTCGCGGAGACCCGCTCCACGGCCTCAAGCTGGTCGGTGAGGACCGACTTGGAGTCGTGCAGCAGCCGCCCGACGAGGGTGGACTTGCCGTCGTCGACGGAGCCGGCGGTGGCGAACCGCAGAAGCGTCGTTTCCGCGAGTTCCTCGGTGGTGATGGTGCTCATCTCTAGAAGTACCCCTCGCGCTTGCGGTCTTCCATCGCGGCCTCGGACATCTTGTCGTCGGCGCGGGTGGCGCCACGCTCGGTGAGCCGGGAGGCGGCGATCTCCACGATCACCTTCTCGATGGTGTCGGCGTCGGAGTCCACCGCGCCGGTGCAGGACATGTCACCCACGGTCCGGTAGCGCACGAGCCGCTTCTCGACCCTCTCGCCGTCCTTCGGCCCGCCCCACTCGCCTGCGGTCAGCCACATACCGCTGCGGGAGAACACCTCGCGCTCGTGCGCGTAATAGATCTGCGGCAGCTCGATGCCCTCGCGGGCGATGTACTGCCACACGTCCAGCTCGGTCCAGTTGGACAGCGGGAAGACGCGGACGTGCTCACCGGGCGCGTGCCGGCCGTTGTAGAGGTTCCACAGCTCCGGGCGCTGGCGGCGCGGGTCCCACTGGGAGAACTCGTCGCGCAGGGAGAACACCCGCTCCTTGGCCCGGGCCTTCTCCTCGTCGCGGCGTCCGCCCCCGAAGACGGCGTCGAACTTCTCCGCCTGGATCTTCTCGGTCAGCGGCAGCGTCTGCAGCGGGTTGCGGGTGCCGTCCGGGCGCTCCTTGAGGACACCGCGGTCGATGTAGTCCTGCACGGAGGCGACGTGCAGCCGCAGCCCGTGCTTCTCGACCGTGCGGTCGCGGTAGTCGAGGACCTCGGGGAAGTTGTGCCCGGTGTCCACGTGCAGCAGCGAGAACGGCACCGACGCCGGCCGGAAGGCCTTCAGCGCCAGGTGCAGCATGACGATGGAGTCCTTGCCGCCGGAGAAGAGGATCACCGGCCGCTCGAACTCGCCCGCCACCTCGCGGAAGATGTGCACCGCCTCGGACTCGAGGGCGTCGAGGTGCGACAGCGCGTACGGGCTGTCGGTCTCCTCGGAAACGGTGGCGACGGTCGTCATGCCAGTCCCCTTTCGGTCAGCAGGGCGTACACGGAAGCCGCGGAGTCCTGCACGGTCTGGTTCTGCGACTCGATCCGCAGATCGGGCGACTCGGGCGCCTCGTACGGGTCGTCGACCCCGGTGAGCCCCGAGAGCTCACCCGCGGCCTGCTTGGCGTACAGCCCCTTCACGTCCCGCTCGCTGCACACCTCGACCGGTGTGGCCACGTGCACCTCGACATACGCCGTGCCGTTCGCCTGGTGGCGCTTGCGCACCGCGTCCCGGCTGTCCTGGTACGGCGCGATGACCGGGACGAGGGCCAGCACGCCGTTGCGGGCGAGCAGCTCGGCGACGAAGCCGATGCGCTGCACGTTGGTGTGCCGGTCCTCGCGGCTGAAGCCGAGGCCCGCCGAGATGAACTCGCGGATCTCGTCGCCGTCGAGCACCTCGACCCGGTGGCCCTCCTCGCGGAGCCGGCCGGCCAGTTCGCAGGCGATCGTGGTCTTGCCGGCGCTCGGCAGACCCGTGAGCCAGACGGTGGCTCCGGTCGTCACGTCACTCTCCTGAATCGTCGTCATCCGTGCAGCCCGCACTCGGTCTTGCCGCGGCCCGCCCAGCGGCCGGCTCGCGCGTCCTCGCCCTGAAGGACGCGGCGGGTGCAGGGGGCGCAGCCGACGGAGGCGTAGCCGTCCATCAGCAGGGGGTTCGTCAGGACGCCGTGCTCGGCGACGTACGTGTCGACGTCGTCCTGGGTCCAGCGGGCGATCGGCGAGATCTTGACCTTCTGCCGCTTCTCGTCCCAGCCGACCACCGGGGTGTTCGCCCGGGTCGGGGACTCGTCGCGGCGCAGACCGGTCGCCCAGGCCTGGTAGTCCTTCAGGCCCTGCTCCAACGGCTGGACCTTGCGCAGTGCGCAGCACAGGTCGGGGTTGCGGTCGTGCAGCTTCGGGCCGTACTCGGCGTCCTGCTCGGCGACCGTCTGAACCGGGGTGAGCGTGATGAGGTTGACGTCCATCACGGCCTCGACCGCGTCGCGGGTGCCGATGGTCTCCTCGAAGTGGTAGCCCGTGTCGAGGAAGACCACGTCCACGCCGGGCATGGCGCGGGCGGCGAGGTGGGCGACCACCGCGTCCTCCATGGAGGAGGTCACGCAGAATCGCTTGCCGAACGTCTTCGCCGCCCACTGGAGGATCTCCAGCGCGGAGGCGTCTTCGAGATCGCGGCCCGCCTGCTCGGCGAGCTGCTTCAGGTCTTCGGTGGTGCGCTCTTCCTGAGCGGTCGTCATATCTGTGCCCCTCCGGAATCGGATCGCTGCAACCCCCGGGACAGCAGCCCCAGGAACTTCAGCGAGAAGGCCCGGCTGCATGCCGCGCATTCCCACGCGCCGTGCCTGCCCTCCGCGGCCTCGCTCGGACGCAGGTCCTCGTCGCCGCAGTAGGGGCAGTAGAACGGTGCCGCCCGCTCGCTCACGACAGGGCCTCCTCGCTCGCCCGCGCCGCCCACGCGGCGAACCGCTCGCCGTCCTCGCGCTCGGCCTGGAACCGCTTCAGGACCCGCTCGACGTAGTCGGGCAGTTCCTCGGAGGTGACCTTCAGACCGCGGACCTTGCGGCCGAAGCCGGCCTCCAGACCCAGGGCGCCGCCCAGGTGCACCTGGTAGCCCTCGACCTGCTCGCCCCGGTCGTCGAGCATGAGCTGGCCCTTGAGACCGATGTCCGCCACCTGGATACGGGCGCAGGCGTTCGGGCAGCCGTTGAGGTTGATGGTGAGCGGCTCGTCGAAGTCCGGCAGGCGGCGCTCCAGTTCGTCGATCAGCTGCGCACCGCGCTGCTTGGTCTCGACGATGGCGAGCTTGCAGAACTCGATGCCGGTGCAGGCCATGGTGCCGCGCCGGAACGAGGAGGGCCGGGCGGTCAGGTCGAGCGCCTCCAGGGCCTCGACGAGCGACTCGACCTGGTTCTCCTCGACGTCGAGGACGATCATCTTCTGCTCGACGGTGGTGCGCACCCGGCCCGAGCCGTGCGCCTCGGCGAGGTCGGCGATCTTCGTGATCGTCGCGCCGTCGACGCGTCCGACGCGCGGCGCGAAGCCGACGTAGAACCGGCCGTCCTTCTGCCGGTGGACGCCGATGTGGTCGCGCCAGAGCTGGGACGGCTGTTCGGGAGCCGGGCCGTCGGTGAGCTTGCGCTGGAGGTACTCGTCCTCCAGCACCTGCCGGAACTTCTCCGGGCCCCAGTCCGCGACGAGGAACTTCAGGCGGGCGCGGGTGCGCAGCCGGCGGTAGCCGTAGTCGCGGAAGATCGAGATGACGCCCTCGTAGACGTCCGGGACGTCGTCGATCGACACCCAGGTGCCCAGTCGCACGCCCAGCTTGGGGTTGGTGGACAGGCCGCCGCCGACCCACACGTCGAAGCCGGGGCCGTGCTCGGGGTGGACGACACCGACGAAGGCGACGTCGTTGATCTCGTGCACCACGTCCAGCACCGGCGAGCCCGAGATCGCCGTCTTGAACTTGCGGGGGAGGTTCGAGTACGCCGGGTTGTTCAGGACGCGGCGCTTCATCTCCTCCAGGGCCGGGGTGCCGTCGATGATCTCGTCCTCGGCGATGCCCGCCACCGGCGAGCCGATCATCACACGCGGGGTGTCGCCGCAGGCGGTGACCGTCGACAGGCCCACGCCCTCCAGCCGGTTCCAGATCTCGGGCACGTCCTCGATCCGGATCCAGTGGTACTGGACGTTCTGCCGGTCCGTGATGTCGGCGGTGCCGCGCGCGAACTCCTGCGAGATCTCGCCGATGACCCGCAGCTGCCGCGTGGTCAGCGCCCCGCCGTCGATCCGGACGCGCAGCATGAAGTACTCGTCGTCCAGCTCCTCGGGCTCCAGGATCGCCGTCTTGCCGCCGTCGATGCCGGGCTTGCGCTGGGTGTACAGCCCCCACCAGCGCATCCGGCCGCGCAGGTCGTTCGGGTCGATCGAGTGGAAACCGCGCTTGGAGTAGATCGTCTCAATGCGTGTCCGCACATTGAGACCGTCGTCGTCCTTCTTGAACTGCTCGTTGCCGTTCAGCGGGGTGTGGTGCCCCACGGCCCACTGACCCTCACCGCGGTGACGGCTCACCTTGCGGCGGGGAGTCGCGGCGGCAGGCTTCTGCGGGGTGGCGGCCATGGTTGATACGTCCTTCGGACAGGCGGGAATGCGGCTCTGACCTGCGCGTGCGCGCATGGGCATACGTGCGCGTCATTGCGCGGGAAAGGAGAAGAGAAAGGGGATGTCGGGCGCGGGCTGAGTACGCTCAGTGCGCCGGACAGATGGCGCTGGACATGCGGCCGAGGTCGACGTGCCGCCGACTCACCAAGGCAATTCCAGTTCCAGACATGACGGAAGCGTGTCACGGCGATCTGGACACAGTCCAGCTTCGTCCAAGATGCGGACACCCTTGTCTCGCAGAGCAAGACAAGGGTGTTGTAGGTCACATCCGGCGCCCCCGAGGTGTCCGTCCAGGTCAGACGGGGAACGCCCCAGGCCACGGTCCCGGAGCGGCGGCCTCCGCCTCCTCCTCGACCTTGGTGTCGAACAGCTTGAAGCCCCGCCGCAGGTAGTTGTCCATCGCGTGCTCGCCGTCCTTGCTGCAGGTGTGCAGCCACACCCGCTTCGTCGGCGCCAGTCCCGCCCAGCGGTCCGACAGGTCCCAGGCCCGGGCCGTGCCGTACGACAGCAGGTGCCCGCCGATGCGCCGGCCCCGGAAGGCGGGGAGCAGCCCGAAGTAGACGATCTCCACGACGGCGTCGTCCTGCGCCTCCAGCTCCACGTATCCCGCGGGCGTACCCCGGTCGTAGGCCACCCACGTCTCCACCCCGGGCCGCTCCAGGTGCTCCACCCAGCGCGCGTACGGCCAGCCGAGCCGGTCCGTCCAGAGGATGTCGCCGCCCACCGACGCGTACAGGAACCGGCTGAACTCGGGCGAGGGCACCTCGGAGCGGACGACCCGGACGTCCCCGTCCGGCGCGACGGCCGGCAGCAGGTCGGTCGGGGCGGTCTGCTCCAGGGACCAGGTGGTCACGGCGATGGTGGTCATGCGGGCCAGAAAATCATCCGACCCGGTCGTCTGTCGATCGGCTCCGTGCTCCGCGGGCGGCCCCGGTCAGTCCAGCGCCCGGTCGATCGACGTCAGCGGCAGCGCGAACAGCATCCGCCCCGACTGGGACCAGACCTCGCCGGTCTCCTCCCAGTAGGACAGGGAACCCGACCGGCCGCTCCAGCAGTGCCGTGTCTCGTCCGTGCCGCACTCCGTCGCCCGTGCGCCGTGCGTGTCCTGGCGCCACAGCGTGCCGTGCCCGCCCGGACTGCCCGACGCCCGGTCCAGGTACCAGCCGGTGCGGTGGGCCAGCACGCCCCGCACGTCCGCCGTCTTCGTCTCGTACGCCTCGACCGGGTCCGCGTTCCCGGAGGAGTCGGTGGCGAGCAGCCCGGAGCGGTCCGGGTCCCGGCTCAGCGCGTAACGCCACAGCCGGGTGCGCCGGTCACCGTCCGCGGGCACCCACTCGCTCGCGACCAGACTGTCGGGGGAGGTGCTGCGGTCCAGGGAGACGGTGGCCGGGCGGGCCGCGTCGTCCCCGCCGGGCAGCGTGTACGAGCCGACGGCCGGCAGCACGAACCGGTAACCGTGCGCGGCCCAGCCGCCCCGCACCCGGCCGACCGCGTCGGACTCGACGGTCGCGCGCTGGATACGGTCCATGTCGTACACGTACAGCGCGTTCCGGTCGCCCTCACGGGTCGTCACCAGCAGCTTGTCCTGGTACCAGACCATGCCGGAGAGCGGGGAGACCAGCCCCCGGTAATCCCGCCCGCCGTCCACCGGGACGGCCAGCAGGGCCCACGTGTAGCGCGGCGCGCCCGGGTCGTTCACGTCGACGAAGGCGACCTTGGCCAGGCCCTGCCCGGGGGCCGGACCGTCCAGGGAGCCGCCCTCGGCGCCCCGGGTCCAGCCGGACAGGATCACGCGGTTCGCGCCCCAGCGGCCGTCGTCGTCCGCGTCGCCCGAGGTCGTGACCGCGCCGGCCCGCCAGCCCCGGGTGCCGGAGCCGCCGAAGCAGTACGCGCGGGTGGCCGCCGGTTCCACCGGCAGAGCGTGTTTGGCGGGGGCCGGGCAGTCGGCCGCCTCCCGCAGCGGGACGTCGGCGTTCTCCAGTACCGTGCCGACGCCGACGGGCCGGCCCATCTTGGACGCCAGCCGGTCCAGCCACCGCCCGGGCACCCGGTGCTCGGCCAGCGGCAACCGCCCGGCACCTTCGGACGCGGAGACCGGCTTGAGGGCCCCGGGGGCGTCGGCGACGGTGGCCTGCGAGGCGCTGATCAGGGTGGCGGCGGCGGTGAGCGCGAGAGCCGTCCCGGCCAGGGTCGCGCGCAGCGCCCTGCCCCGCCTGCGCCGCCGGTGTCTGCCGCGATGCTTCATAACGTCCTCCCGAGACAGGCCAACTGCGCCTGTTGATCCGCACGTTGACGGAGGAGCAGGTGGGGTGGCCCGTAGAGGGATGCTACGGCAGGTGAGCGGCGCACGGGACGAAGACCTTGCAAATATGCGAAAGATGCACCCCTCGGGGCGCCTTGTACGGCACTCGCGGTGAACCTCAGGGCGCCGCTGCGGATCCGCGCCGCCCGCTCACCGCCGGCGCGGTCGAGTGCGGCAGCAGATCCCGCGGATCGTCCGGGAGCAGCACCTCCACCTCGGCGTCCTCGGCGAACCGGTACGGCCGGTGCTCCAGGAACGCCCCCAGATACCGCCGCACCCGCGACATCTCGGCACGCACCGTCACCGTGCGGGCCGGGTCGCCGAACACGTCCCCGGCCAGGCCCGAGGCGCTGCGGCCGGAGCGGTGGACCGCCAGGAGGTACAGCAACTCCGCGTGCCGCGGGCTCAGTTCCCGGGTCCAGGAGCCCGCCCCGCCGAGCACCTCCACCGACCAGCGCCGCGCCTGCCTGAGGTCCAGCACGATCCGGGCCGGGCCACGCGGCACCGGCTCGTCCTCGGTTGCCCGCACCAGCCAGCCCTCCGCCAGCGGCTCCACCGAGCACAGCCCGAGCGCCGGCAGCCATCTCGGGCCCGGCGACAGCGACTTCGGCAGTGCCACCCGCCGCGCGTACGGCATCCCGCTGACCGCGGCGGTCCAGCCGTCCGGATCGACGACCAGGGCGCGGCCGCCGAGCCGGGCCAGCACCGGCGCCGCCACCGCCCGCAGCCGCTCCAGCGACTCCGAGTGCATCTCCCGCAGCCGGGCCTCGGCGAGCCGGGCCACCGAGCCCACCCAGGCGAGCGTGGCCGGATGCATCGTCTCCAGCGGGCCGCTCACGTCCACCACGCCGAGCAGCCGGCCGTCCCGCGGATCCGTCAGAGGAGCGCCCGCGCAGGTCCAGCCGGCCTGGGAGCGCACGAAGTGCTCGGAGGCGAAGACCTGCACGGGCCGGCGTACCACCGCCGGGGTCCCCAGACCGTTCGTGCCGACGACGTCCTCACGCCAGTCCGCGCCGAGTCCAAAACCCAGCCCGTCGGCCTTGCGCAGCACCGGCGGGCTGCCCTCGCGCCACAGCACCCGGCCGTCCTCGTCGGCCACCACCATGATGTGGTGGGCGACGTCCCCGGCCGCCAGCAGCCCCTCCCGGAGCACCGGCAGCACATGGCGCAAAACCGACGTCTCGCGCCTGCGCTGCACCTCCTCGCGGGACAGTGGATCCGCCCGCACGTCGTGGTCCGGATCCACACCGCTGCGCATCATCCGCTCCCAGGACCTCTCGATCACCGGACGCGGCGCCACCGGAGCGGGCTGCCCGGCCAGCCGCGCCGAGCGGACCTGCTGGAGAACCCGGGCCGCGCGCGTGCTGTCGACGGCGGCCAAGTGCGTGACGTCCATACGCGTGCGCCCCCCGGAGTCGCTTCTGACTGTGCGTCTCATAGTGCCGCCTGCCCCCGGTGGCGCGCGCACACTCCGCACACAGTCAGCAAGTTGCAACCCCCTGCAACCCTGGTGGACGGCCCGGCCGTGTCCGAAACTTGAGCGGCGCCGTCCCGAGCGGTGTTCAGCGGCTCGAACGGGCCAGTGCGGCGGGGGTGGTGCCGTGTCGGCGCAGCACCACCCCCGCTCTTTCGCATCCGCGTTGCGACGGCCGCCCGGATCAGGACACCGGCCGCGCCCGCTCCACCACCGACGCCAGATCCAGCGTGTGCGGCAGCGTCCCGAACACGGCCCCCCCGTCGCCGCCGAGCCGCCCCGCGCAGAACGCGTCGGCGACCTGCGGCGGCGCGAAACGGACCAGCAGCGAGCCCTGGAGCACCAGCGCGAGCCGCTCCGCCAGCCGTCGCGCCCGCCCCTCCACGCCCTCCAGGTCGGCGAGTTCGGTCAGCAGGTCCTTGATCGCCCCGTCCAGGCGGTGATCGGCGCCCCGCGCCTGCCCGACCTCCCGCAGATACGCGTCCAGCGCGCCCGGCTCCCGCTGCAACGCCCGCAGCACGTCGAGCGCCTGGACGTTGCCCGCGCCCTCCCAGATCGAGTTCAGCGGCGACTCGCGCACCAGCCGCGGCATCAAGGACTCCTCCACGTACCCGTTGCCGCCGAGGCACTCCGCCGCCTCCACGGCAACCGGCGGGCACCGCTTGGTCACCCAGTACTTGGCGGCCGGCACCGCGATCCGCAGCAGCGCCCGCTCCTGCTCGCCGCCGTCGTCCCAGGCCGCCGCGAGCCGCAGCGCCAGGGCCGTCGCCGCCTCCGACTCCAGCGCCAGGTCGGCGAGGACATTGCGCATGAGCGGCTTGTCCACGAGCTTCCCGCCGAACGCCTCGCGGTACGTGCAGTGGTGCACCGCCTGCGCCACCGCCTGCCGCATCAGCCCGGCGGAGCCGAGCACGCAGTCGAGCCGGGTCGCCGCGACCATCTCGATGATGGTGCGCACCCCGCGCCCTTCCTCGCCGACCCGGCGCGCCCAGGTCCCGTCGAACTCGACCTCGGCGGAGGCGTTCGACCGGTTGCCCAGCTTGTCCTTGAGACGCTGGATCCGGAACACGTTGCGCGTGCCGTCCCGCAGCACCCGCGGCACCAGGAAGCAGGTCAGCCCGCCCGGAGCCTGCGCCAGCACCAGGAAACCGTCGGACATGGGCGCCGAGCAGAACCACTTGTGGCCGGTCAGCTCGTACGTCCCGTCCTCGGCCAGGGGCCGTGCCGACGTGCGGTTGGCCCGGACGTCACTGCCGCCCTGCTTCTCCGTCATCCCCATCCCGAACAGCGCCCCGGCCTTGTGGTGCGCCGGCCGCAGTTCCTGGTCGTAGACCATGGACGTCAGCCGCGGTTCCCACTCGGCGGCCAGCTCCGGGTCGGTGCGCAGGGCGGGCACCGCGGCGTGCGTCATCGACAGCGGGCAGCCGTTGCCGGCCTCGACCTGCGTCCACACCACGAAGGCGGCGGCCCGCCGCAGATGCCCGGCCGGCCGGCCCCACGCCGCCGTCAGGCCCGCCGAGACGCCCTTGCCGAGCAGCCGGTGCCAGGACGGGTGGAACTCGACCTCGTCGGAGCGGTTGCCGTACCGGTCGTGCGTCAGCAGCCGCGGCGGGTTCTCGTTGGCCAGCCTGCCCCAGTCCTGCACCTGCGCCGAGCCGGAGGTGCGGCCCAGCGCCGTCAGCTCGCCGAGGACCTCCTCGCGCAGGTCCGGATCCAGATGCCGGGCGACCGCGTCGGCCAGGGCCCGGTCGGCGGAGAAGACGTCGTACCCGACCAGCGGCGGGACCTGGTTCGTCACGGTGTGCGTGCTGCCTGCCATGCTGCGAAAGTACCCCGCGGCAGCACCTCGGTCACCAGCGGACCCGGCCCGGCCCGCGAAGACCCGGACTGTGGGTGAGTGGGGCCGGGCACGGCGGATACCGTTAGGGGGTGCAGCCAGCAAGTGAAACCTCCGACACACCCTCCGGGCGCCTCCACCGCGCGCGAGCCCTCTACCGGAACGTCTCCAAGCGCAGGACCGCCTGGCTGCTGCTCAAGGACACCGTCAACTCCTGCGTCGAGTACCGCATCCTGGGCCTCGCGGCCGAGGCCGCGTTCTTCACCCTGCTGTCGGTGCCGCCGCTGCTGCTCAGCATGATCGGACTGCTCGGCTACGTCGACGCCTGGACCGGTGCCGACACCATCCAGAGCCTCCAGACCAACCTCCTGGAGGCTTCCCGCACGGTCCTGTCCGACCAGGGCGTCCGCGAGATCGCCCAGCCGATCCTGCACGACGTGATGAAGGGCGGCCGGCCCGACGTCATCTCCATCGGCTTCCTGTTCGCCCTGTGGTCGGGCTCCCGCGCGGTGAACGTCTTCATCGACACCATCACCGTCATGTACGGCCTCGACGGTGTCCGGGGCATCGTCAAGACCCGTCTGATGGCCTTCCTGCTGTTCATCGTGGCCCTGCTGATCGGCTCGGTCGCGCTGCCGTTGATGGTGGCCGGGCCGGACGCGGTGGTGCGGATCGTGCCGTGGTCGACGACGGTCGTACAGGTCCTGTACTGGCCCACGGTGATCCTGCTGTCGATCGCCTTCCTGACGACGCTGTACCACGTGTCCGTCCCGGTCCGCTCCCCGTGGATCGAGGACGTGCCCGGCGCGCTGGTCGCCCTCGGCATGTGGGTGCTCGGCAGCTTCCTGCTGCGGATCTACCTGACCAGCACCGTCGAGGGCCCCACGATCTACGGCTCCCTCGCCGCGCCCGTCGCCGTGCTGCTGTGGATCGGTGTGTCCGCGTTCGCCGTCCTGGTCGGGGCCGCGGTCAACGCCGCCATCGACCGGGTCTGGCCGGCCGCCGCGACGGCCGCGGCCCGCGAGGCCAACGAGCGGCTGCGGCAGGCCCAGGTCGCCGAGTACGTCGCCCGCGCCAGTGCCGCGGGCGAGGCCGACCCGGACATGCCCTCCGAGTTCCCGGAGCGCTGGTCCCGCTTCCTGCCGCCGGAGGACGTGTCGGCCCGCCTGCGCACCCATGTGAAGAGCACCCACGTGAAGAACAGCCACTTGAAGAGCTCCCAGGTCAACGGGGAGGGGCCCCCGCCCGAGGACCGGTGACGGGCGTCGGCCCTCAGGCCTGCCAGGTCCCGGCCGCGGCCTCCTCGCGCACGAAGTCGCCGAAGTCCCGGGGCGCCCGGCCCAGCACCTCACGCACGCCGTCCGAGAGATGCGCGTTGCGGCCGTCGAGGAGCGTGCCGAAGATCTCCGTCATCCCCGCCACCTCCTCCGGCGGCACCCCGAACCCGGCCAGCGCCTCGCCGTAGTCCCGCGTCGAGACGGCCCGGTACGTCAGCGGGCGCCCCGTCACCCCGGCGATCTCCGCGACAGCCTCCCCGAAGGTCAGCAGCCGGGCCCCGGAGAGGGTGAGGACCCGCTCCGCATACCGGTCGCCGGAGGTCAGCACGCTCACCACCACGTCCGCGATGTCCCGCACGTCGAGGAACGGCTCGCGCACCTCGTCGGCCGGGAACACCAGCTCGCCGCGCTCCCGCAGCTCCGCCACCAGCGGCCCCTCACTGAAGTTCTGCGCGAACCAGGCCGCCCGCACCACCGTCCAGGCCGCCCCCGAGGCGCGCAGTGCCTCCTCGGTGGGCAGGGCCTGGTCCTCGCCCCGCGCGGACAGCAGCACCAGCCGCCGCACCCCGAGCCCGACCGCCTCCTGTGCGAGCGCGCCGACCACCTCCGAGGCACCGGGGGCGCCGACGTCCGAGGGGTGGGCGAGGTACGCCGCGTCGGCGCCGCGCAGGGTGTCCGCCCAGGTCGAGGCGTCCCACCAGTCGAAGCCCGTCGCCCGTGAAGCCGCCCGGACCGTGAGCCCGGCCGCCTTCGCGGCCCGCGCCACCCGGCTCCCGGTACGCCCCGTGGCCCCCGTCACCACCACCGTCCTGACCTGTGTGTTCCGTGCAGTGTTCCGTGTCGCGTTGTCCGCCGTGTTCGTCATGCCGTCGAGTCAACTGCCGTACGCCGCACGGAACCATCGCTGAACGGCTCATTCCCATGCGCCCGCGTCTACGCTGGCCGCATGGACCCCATTGCCGGTCTGCTGGAGGGGCCCCGCGCGCGGGGCGCGTTCATGATCAGGGCCTGCTTCGACCCGCCGTGGGCGGTACGCGTGGAGGACCGGGCCCCGCTCACCGTGATGCTCGTCGTCCGCGGCGAGGCCTGGATCGTCCCCGACCGGGGCGAGCAGACGTGCCTGAAGGCCGGGGACCTCGCCATCGCCCGCGGCCCGGACCCGTACACCTGCGCCGACGCCCCCGGCACGGCACCGCAGGCGGTGATCCTGCCGCACCAGGAGTGCCGCTACCCCGACGGACGGCCCCTCAACGGCTCCATGGACCTGGGCGTGCGTACCTGGGGCGAGCGGCTCGACGGGGACACCGTGATGCTGATCGGCACCTACCCGATGCGGGGCGAGGCCGGCGGACGGCTGCTGGACGCCCTGCCGCCGCTGCTCAGCCTCACGTCCGAGGTGTGGGACTGCCCGCTCACTCCGTACCTCACCGAGGAGATCGTCCGGGACGAGCCGGGGCAGGAGGTCGTCCTGGACCGGCTGCTGGACCTGCTGGTCATCGCCGCGCTGCGGGCCTGGTTCGCACGCCCCGAGGCGGAGGCACCGGCCTGGTACCGGGCCCTCGCCGACCCGGTCGTCGGCGGCGTGCTGCGCCTGCTCCAGGACGACCCGGCCCACCCCTGGACCGTCGCCTCGCTGGCCGCGAAGGCCGGGGTGTCCCGAGCGGCGCTGGCCCGCCGCTTCACCGCCCTGGTGGGCGAACCCCCGATGACCCACCTGACCGGCTGGCGCCTCGCCCTCGCCGCCGACCGCCTGCGCGACTCCGCCGACACCCTCGACGCGGTGGCCCGCAGGGTGGGCTACGGCAGCGCCTTCGCCCTGTCGACGGCGTTCAAGCGCGTGTACGGGGTGAGCCCGGTGGAGTACCGGGGGCGGGCGGCGTAGCGGCACCGGCACTGATCCTCGCGCCCGTCGCCGCGGCACGGCGTAGCCTGGCCCTCGTGTACGTGGAGCGGGCGTCGCGGCTGCCCGGGGCGGTCGTGTGGACCAACACCCCGTCGCGGACCGGGGTGGGGCGGGTCCTGCCCGACGGGTGCATGGATCTGCTGTGGCACGACGGGCGGCTGATGGTCGCCGGGCCCGACACCCGCGCCTACCTCCCGGACGGTGTGACCGGCCCCTGGGCCGGTGTCCGCTTCTACCCGAGCACGGCCCCCACGCTCCTGGGCGTGCCGGCGCACGAACTGCGCGACCGGCGCGTCGAGCTCGCGGACCTGTGGCCGGCCCCGCAGGTGCGGCGCATGTCCGACCGGGTGAACGCGGCCCCCGACCCGGCGAGCGGCCTGGAGGAGCTGGCGCTGCGGCTGGCGGCCGGTGCGGAATCCCCCGACCCGCTGCTCCGGCAGATCGTCACCGCCCTCGACGCGGGCCGTCCGGTCGCCGCCACCGCTGACGAACTCGGCGTGGGAGCCCGCCGGTTGCACCGCCGTTCGCTGTCCGCCTTCGGCTACGGCCCCAAGACCCTGGCCCGCATCCTGCGGCTGCGCCGCGCCCTCGCACTGGCCCGGGCCGGTGTGCCCTTCGCGGAGACGGCCGCCCGGGCCGGTTACGCCGACCAGGCCCATCTGGCCCGCGACGTGAGGGAGTTGGCGGGTCTGCCGCTGGGTGAGCTACTCGGCCGCGGCGGCTAGCGGGGCGAACAGGTCCACCCCGTTGCCGTCCGGGTCGTGCACCACGGCGTACCGCTGGCCCCAGAAGGCGTCCCACGGCTTGAGCTCGCCTTCACAGCCCGAGCCGACCAACTCGTCGTACAGCGCGTCCACCTCCTCCGGTCCGTCGCAGCGCAGGGCCAGCGAGGCCCGGCCACCGCCGGCGGGTGGCTGCCAACCGGGCAGGAAGGAGCGGACCGTTTCCTCGGTGTCGAGCAACAGCCGCAGCCCGCCGGGCAGTTCCGCCTCGGCATGAGGCTGGTTCTCGGCGCCGTCCGGGAAGGCGAACCCGATCCGGCGGTAGAACGCGACGGAGGCGGCCATGTCGGAGACGACCAGGCCGATGGCATCGAATCGTGCAGTCATGGAGCCACCGTAGGCAGGCCGGCATCGCCCGGTCTTGAAGAAAACGGACGCCCCGACCGGACCCCTCGGGTGCCCGCCCACTGCGCCCGGCCCGAAAATTTCGGTCGCCACACGGCCCTCCCCTCAGGCCCCCGATCTCCTAGGTTCGGATCCCATGGCGCCGCGACTGCTCGTCCACACCCGCACCACCGGCTACCGGCACGACTCCATCCCGGCCGGCATCGCCGCCCTGCGCACCCTCGGTGACTTCGAGGTCCACGCCACCGAGGACCCGGCCGCCCTCGAACAGCCCCTGGAGGCCTACGCGGCCGTGGTGTTCCTCTCCACCAGCGGCGAGATCCTCACCCCGGCCGGGCGGGAACGGCTCGCCGCGTACGTGGAGTCGGGCGGCGGCTTCGTGGGCGTGCACGCGGCCGCCTGCACGGAGTACGACTGGCCGTACTACGGCGGACTGCTGGGCGCGCGGTTCGCCCGGCACCCGCTCCACCAGCCGGGCAAGGCCGTCGTCGAGGACCACGACCATCCGGCGACCCGGCACCTGCCCGCCGTCTGGGACTTCACCGACGAGTGGTACGACTTCCGTACCAACCCGCGCGGCAGGGTCCGCGTCCTGGCCACCGCCGACGAGTCCTCCTACGAGGGCGGCGGCATGGGCGCCGACCATCCGCTGGTCTGGTGCCGCGACCACGGCCAGGGCCGGGTCTTCTACACGGCCCTCGGCCACGCCCGCGAGGCCTACGAGGACCCGGCCTTCCGCGCCCACCTCCTGGGCGGCATCACCTGGGCGGCCCGGCTCCCACCGCCCTGACCGCGCCAGGACGCCGCTGCCGCGCCTACCGCCGTCGGCCCCCGGCCCGGGCGGTTCCCCGGCGGCCCGCCCCCGGCCGGGACGCCGCCGCACCGCGCGTGAACCGTCCCAGGGCGGTCCGGGGACGCCGGCAGGGCTCGCCGCGGGTGCCGCCGGCCCGTGAGGCTGTGCCGTGCCAGACGAGACGGGCCGCCCCAGGGGAAACCCGCCGGGGGACGGCGGTTCGGAAAGGACAATCGCATGAGCATGCGCAATCGGGCCGTGGCGATGGCGACGGCCATGATGCTGGGGGCCGGGGGGATGGGCATCGCCCTGGCTCCGGCGGCGAACGCCGCGCCCGCCTACTTCGGCATCGACGGCAAGGGTGCCGTGACCAACGACTGGGAGGACGAGGAGAACCTCGGCGTCGACGCCTACTCCCGGGGCAACGCCGTCGCCCTGTGGGAGACCGTGCTGTGGGCGGACGGCGCCGAGTGGGAGGACGACGAGGGCGAGTGGCAGCCCTTCAGGAAGAGCCGGATCGACGGCTCCTTCGGTCCGGAGACCGAGTCGGCCACCCAGTGGTGGCAGAGCCGGCACAACCTCCCCGAGACCGACGGCACCGTCGACAGCGAGAGCTGGGACTTCGCCCAGACCCGGCTCCAGAGCCTCCCGGGCAACATCGTCCAGTACAAGGGCCTCGTGCGGAACGTCAACTTCAAGCGCGTGGGCGGCAAGTACCAGGTGAAGCTGAAGAACGTCGGGCCGTGGAAGTACGCCCACTACCGCACGGTCGGCTGAGCCGCACCGCCGCCGGGGGAGCGGCCGGCCGTGACGGTCACCCGCTCCCCGAGGGCAGCATCCACAACAGCCCGGCCAGCAGCACGACGATGACCCCGAACGACACCAGGGCCGCCGCCCGCCAGCGCCGGTACTCGGCACCGGCCGGCGGCGCGTCCGCCATCGGCCCCGCGGGCCCGGCCGCCACCGGCACCCCGTGGGGCCACGTCGTGTCGGCCAGATCCCACAGCGCCAGCAGCCGCGCCTGGTCGGCCCCCGCCACCCGGCACAGCGCCTGCACCGCTCCCCGCGGCGGCTGCTTGGCCCCGCTGAGATACCGCTGCCACGACGACTTGCTGTAAGCGGTCCGCCGGGCCAGCTCGGCGAGGCTCAGCCCGGTGCGGTCCTTCAGGGCCCGCAGCTGCTCGACCAGGTGCCGCGCCTCCCTCGGCAGTACGTCCGGAAGCGGCCGCCAGCGTGTCATGGTCGTCCCCCCACAGCTCGCCGCCGCCCCGCCCCCGGACACCGGCCCCTCCCCACCGCACCGTTCGACGCCGGCCCGTCCCGGCCAGTTCCCCCCAATGGCGGGCGCGCGACGCGCACGAGGGGTGTGCGGCAGATGCCCGCACGACCACGGGCCGGCCCTGTGCGCCGGTCGGTGACGAGGCGGCCGGGAGGAGCCGCTACGCGCGCGGCGCCGCCGTACTCGCCCGTTCCACCAGCCGCGTCGACAGCTCGGTGCGCGTGCTCTCGGGACGGTGCCCGTCCATCATGCGCAGCAGCGACCGCAGGGCCGTCGCGGCCATCTCGGACAGCGGCTGGCGGACGGTGGTCAGGGCGGGGGAGGCCCAGCGGGCCTCGGGCAGGTCGTCGAAGCCGACCACACTGATGTCGTCCGGCACCCCCAACCCCCTTTCGGCCAGAGCCTCGTAGACACCCAGCGCCATCCGGTCCGAGCAGACGAAGACGGCGGTCGGCGGCTCGGGCAGGTCGAGGAGTTCCAGCATGCGGCGGTGGGCCACGCTCTCGTCGAAACCGGCGTGCCGGACGTACTCGGCGCGGTGCCGGACCCCCGCCGAGGCGAGCGCCGAACGGTATCCGGCGACCCGCGCGCTGCTGCACATCGTGCGCCGTGGACCGGCGATGACCGCGATCCTCTCGTGGCCCAGGGACAGCAGATGCTCCGTGGCGGTCAGACCGCCCTGCCAGGTCGCGGCGCCCACCGACACCACGCCCTCCGGCGGTTCCTGCACCGGGTCGATCATCACGAACGGTATGCGGTGCTGCTCCAGCCACGCGTACTGCGAGTCGCTGAGCTCGGCCAGGTTGAACAGGACCCCGGAGGAACCGCGGGCGACCAGCTTGTCGAGCCAGCCGCGCTCCGGGCGGCCGACCCGGGAGCGGATCAGGGCCGCCGACACCACGACCTCCAGGCCCGCGTCGTGCGCCGCGTCCTCCACCCCGTGCAGCACCGCGCCCGACCAGGAACTCTCCAGCGAGTGCACGACCAGATCGACCAGCCGGGGTGCCTTCGCCGCGTCGAAGCGGGGTCTGCGCACGTACCCGAGCCGGTCGAGTGCCTCGGTGACGCGGCGGCGGGTCTCCGGTGCCACGTCCTCGCGGCCGTTGACCACCTTCGACGCGGTCGGCACCGATACCCCCGCCTCGCGCGCCACGACCGCCAGCGTCGGACCGGCAGCCACGCTCGCACTCGCCGTACGGACCATCGGGAACCCACCTCTCCGGCCCGCCCGAGGGCCGTGGAAAGTTTCGACCAGCTCTGCGCACGGCGGACACGGGGGACCGCCGGGCAGAAAGCGCTTCCTACTGTAGGTGCGGCACAGGACGGGTGGAAGAGAAGTGAATTCATCGCATGACGCCGGTCAAAACTTTCGAAACCCCGAACACCTCGCTCAGCAGGGTGTGCAGGTCAGCCGAAACCCGGTGAAGTCCGCCGTGAACGCCGCGTCCACGAGGTCCCGGGCGTGGATCCCCGCCATCGCTCCCGTGAACCGCAGCCGGGAGCCGTGGTCGTCGGACAGCCGGCCGAAGTCCAGCGCCGGCCCGACCGCCGCGCGCACCCCGTCGCGTACATACCAGAAACGCGCGTCGGCCCCCTCCACTGTCACCCCCAGCGTCACCGGCCCGTCCGGCGACACGTCGACGACAGCGGCCTGCCGCATGCCGTCCTCGTCGCGTTCGACGAGGCTGAGCACCGTACGGCCGGGAGTCCCGTCCCACTGCTGGCCGCGCTGCGGCTCGCCCTCCGGCTCCGCCCACGTCAGGTCCAGGGCGAGATACGCCTCGGGGTTGTACCAGAGCACCAGCCCGGCCGCCTGCGTGAAGGTGACGGGCCGTGCCTCGACGGTCACTTCGGCCTCCGCACGGTGCTCGGTGACGCGCTGGGCGAGCAGGCCGGGCGCCCACCGGGACTCCGGCCCGTGCCGGCCGCGCAGCCGGATCCAGCCCGGCCGGGTCGTGGTGTCGGCCCAGGACGGGTCCGGCGGTTCGCGCAGGGTGCTCCACGGCCAGGACAGATCCTCCGGCGGTGCGGCCGGCGGCAGCGGGTGCGGCCGCGTCGCCACGTCGACCTCGACCGCGGGGTGCCAGCCCCCCTGCCGCAGCCGGGGCCAGCCCTCCGCGTCCCAGGTCACCGCCTGGATCGCGGTCTCCCGGCCGAGCGTGCAGCGGCGGCCCCGCGGGGTGCGCAGCGGACGGGCCGTCAGATGGCTGAGCAGCCACTGCCCGTCCGGCGTCTCCACCAGTTCGCCGTGCCCCGCCTTCTGCAAGGGCACCTCCGGGTCGTCCCGGGTCGTCAGCAGCGGCCGTGCGTCGAGTTCGTAGGGCCCCGTCAGCTCCTTGCCGCGGGCCACCCGCACCCCGTGCTCCCAGCCGGTGCCGCCCTCCGCCAGCAGCAGGTAGTACCAGCCGTCGCGCCGCAGCAGTTTCGGCCCCTCGATCAACCGGTCGTGCCGGAGCAGCAGACGTGTCCCGCCGACGGGCTCCAGCGTGTCCCGGTCCAGCTCCGTCACGACGATCCCCGCGAACCGCTCGCCCCCCGGCCGGTGGTCGTTCTGCAGGTTCAGCAGCCACAGCCGGCCGTCCTCGTGGAACAGGGCCGGATCGAAACCATGGCTCGCGACCCGGCGCGGAGCACTCCAGACGCTGTCGACCCGGGCGGCCGTCGAGACGTACGTGTCGAGGTCGAAGTACGGGGTGCCGACCGAGCGCACGACGGTGTACGTCGCCCAGAACCGTTCCCCGTCCCAGCTCAGCGACGGG
This sequence comes from Streptomyces qaidamensis, assembly GCF_001611795.1. Classification (NCBI taxonomy): domain Bacteria; kingdom Bacillati; phylum Actinomycetota; class Actinomycetes; order Kitasatosporales; family Streptomycetaceae; genus Streptomyces; species Streptomyces qaidamensis. Next base: position 7,107,243 of record NZ_CP015098.1, read on the forward strand.
GCCCAGACGCCGCCCGAGTCGGGCACACCGGCCAGCGAGTGCCGCGGAACCGCTCCCCGGACGTGACCCGCGTACTCCCAGTGGGCCAGGTCCCGGGAGCGGTGAATCGGGATGGTCGGAAACCACTCGAAGGAACTGGTCGCCACGTAGTACCAGTCATCCACCCGCACCAGCGACGGGTCGGGGGCGAAGCCGCGGAGGACGGGGTTGCGCAGGACGGTCACGCCAGGGCTCCCGGAGCGTCGGTCACCCTGGGGGCCGCAGGGAGTCAGGGTCACCTGCGGCCCCCAGGAGTCGGGGGATACGGGGGAAGGAGCATCACTTGAGGGCGCCGAGCGTCACGCCCGTGCGCCAGTAGCGGCGCATCGCGACCATCATGATCGCCATCGGGACGATGGACAGCAGCGCGCCGGTCAGCACCAGCCCGGTCAGGTCGATGCCGGACTCCAGACGGGTACCGGTCCAGTTGTAGAGACCGAGGTTGAGCGTCCAGTTCTCCTTGCCGCGCAGCACGGTCAGCGGCAGGAAGAAGGCGTTCCAGGTGTTCACGAAGGCCAGCAGGAACACCGTCGCGCCGCCCGTCGTCATCATCCGCAGCACGATGCTGAAGAAGATCCGCAGCTCCCCGGCGCCGTCGATCCGGGCGGCCTCCAGCAGCTCGTAGGGGATCGTCGCCTCGGTGTACACCTTGGCCAGGTAGACGCTGAACGGGTTGATCAGACAGGGGATCAGCATCGCCCACGGCGTGTCCACCATGCCGATCGCGGAGAACAGCAGATACAGCGGCAGTGTCAGCAGCGCGATCGGGATCAGGAACGAGCCCACGACACACGCGAAGATCGCGTTACGCCCGGGGAAGTCGAAGCGGGCCAGACCGTATCCGGTTGCGAGAGCGATCAGCGTGCCGCCGAGCGAGCCCACGCCCGCGTACAGGAACGAGTTGGCCGTCCACCGCAGGAAGATCCCGTCCTGGTAGGTGAACACCTGCTGCAGGTTCTCCCACAGGTGCCAGCCCGAGAACCACAGGCCGTTGCTCTGGTACAGCGCCGTACGGTCCTTGGTCGCGGCCACGACCAGCCACCACACCGGGAACAGGCTGTAGGAACTGGCCAGCACCAGCCCGACGAGCAGGAAGCGCTGACCGCCCCGCCCGCGGGAGGCCGGGTCCGGCCGGGTCAGCCTCCGGACACTGCGGACTTCGGGCCGCTCGGTGGTCTGCTCGGTCAGCGTCATCAGTCGGCCTCCTTCGAGGTGAGCCGGTAGAAGAGGAAGGAGGCGACGCCCAGGATCAGGGCGAGCAGCACCGACAGGGCGGCCGCGTAGTTGTAGTTGCCCGCGTTGAACGCCTGGTTGTAGATGATCATGATCGGGGTGAAACTGTCGCTGACCGTCTGCGGCGTGATGTTCCGGAACAGCGCCGGCTCGTTGAAGATCTGCAGCATCTGGATGATCGACAGCAGACCCGTCAGCACCAGCGCCCCGCGCACGAACGGGATCTTGATGCTCCGCGCGATCCGCAGCTCCGAGGCACCGTCCAGCCGGGCCGCCTCGAACAGCTCCCGCGGCACGCCCTGCAGCGCCGAGTAGATGATCACCATGTTGTAGCCGATGCCGTGCCAGGTCAGCAGGTTGCCGATGGCCGGCCACACCATCGACGGCGCGAAGAAGTTCCAGTCGAGCCCGAGGGACTTGCCGATCGCGGTGAGGGGGCCGACGTCCGGGCTGTAGAGGTTGACCCACACGATCGCCGCGACCACGCCGGGGATCATGTACGGCACCAGCAGCACGATCCGGAACCTGCTCGCCACCCTGGACGTCAGCGCGTCCAGGAACAGTGCCAGCAACAGGCTGATCAGCAGCATCATCGGGATCTGGACACAGGCGAAGAGCACCACCCGCAGGATGGAGCTCATGAACGCCGAGTCCGTCAGCCCCTGGGTGTAGTTGTCCAGCCCGACGAACTCCGTCGTCGCACCTCCGAGACCGAGCCCGGACTGCTTCTCCGTGAACAGCGACTCGTAGACGGCGTAGCCGATCGGGAGCAGATACAGAAAGACGAAGCCGAGCTGGAAGGGCACCGTGAACGCGGCACCCTTCCAGCGCATGGAGCGAATCATCGAATGCCTCAGCCCTTGACGCTGATACCGCGGGACTTCAGGTCCTTGACCGTCCACTCCTGCATGTGCGCGAGCAGGTCGGTGACCTTCTGCTCCTTGTTGACGACCTTGGCCCAGCCCGCCTGGAGCTCGGTGAACATCGCCGTCCAGTTGGGCCCGAAGGTCCAGTCGGTGGTGACGGTCCCCAGGCTGTCCGTGACGACCTTCTGTGCCGGCTCGTAGTTCTTGCCGAGCAGCTTCTGCGAGATCGACTCGCCGACGTAGGAACCGCTGTCCTTCAGTGCCGGCATCACGCCGTTGCCGGTCTCCGGGCTCGCCATCGTCTTGACCGCGTCCTGGTTCGTCGACATCCACAGGGCCGCCTGCGCCGCCTGCTTCTGGTCCGTGCACTGCTTCGTCACCAGCGTCACGCCGCCGGTCAGGTTCGTGCCGGCCGGCGTCTTCGCCGCCTCGCCCCGGTACGCGGGCCAGGGGGTCAGCGCCCAGTCGCCGAAGGACTTGGTGAAGTTCTGCACCATGCCGGCCATCTGCCAGGTGGAGATCTGCCGGGTCGCGGTGGCACCGCTGTCGTAACTGCGCTGCACGGCCGCGTAGTCGGCGAACGACAGCTTGGCGTTCAGGTCGTTGTCGATGATTTCCTGGATCACCTTCGCGGCCTTCAGGGTGCCCTCGTCCTGGAAGTTCACCTTCCAGGCGTCGCCGTCGATCGCGTACCAGTGCGCCCCGGCCTGCATCGCGAGTACTTCCAGGGTGCTCGGGTCCTCACCGGCGTAGTTGGTGATCTTGATGTTGTGCTTCTTCAGGACCTTGCCCGCGGCGATGAAGTCGTCCCAGGTCGCCGGGGGCTCGAGGCCGTACTTCTCGAAGATGTCCGTGCGGTAGATCGTGAACTGGGGCGCCGAGCTGGTGGGCACGCCGTAGAGCTTGCCCTGCACCTGCGCGCTCGCCCAGGCGCCGGTGTTGAACTCGCCCTTCTCGCCCTCGACGTAACTCGTGATGTCGGCGAGCGCGCCCTGCGACACCCAGCTCGTGACGTACTCGGCGGTGTTCTGCACCAGACAGGGGGCGTTCCCGGCCTTGACCGCGTTGGTCAGCTGCTTCTGCATGGTCAGCTGGTCGGTGACCTTCGTGTACTTCAGCTGGATGTCCTTGTGCGAGGCGTTGAACGCCTTGACGACCGCCTCCTGGCCGTTGGCCCACCCCCAGAAGGGGAGCGTGACCGGGCCGGACTTCGACGCGGCGTCGTCGCCCGAGCCGGATCCGCCGCAGGCGGAGAGCAGACCTGTCAGCGCGATACCCGCGACAGCGGCGGAGGCGAACCTTCTCCGGGGGCTGGTGAAGTTCATCTGACCGTGATCCTTCGGAATAGGGCGTTCTCAGAGCGAGAGGACGGCGGCGGCTCGTGGTGCCGGCCAGGAACGGCGGCCGGAAAAACGTCGGCTCGCGGTTGCGGGGGGTTCGGCCAAGCGGAAGCTGTAGTAAGCGGTTGCTGGGACGGTAGGCGGATGTGTCCGTCCATAGCAAGAGGTGCGCGGAAATTTGTTATGGCGGAAGGTCTGGGGTGTTGACCCTGCGGGCGGGGGAAAGGGGTTCGGGCCGTGACGCGTCAGAGCAGCTCAGAGCGGTGTCGGCGTGTTGTGCCGAGACTCGGAGGGGTGTGGATACGGGGCTCGGTGTGAGCCCCGACGAGGGAGAGAAACCGGTTACGTAACCCTTACTGCTAAGGCAGACGAAAGCGCCTGGGCGGGGGTAACCGTCCACTCCTGGTGAGGGTTGTCGTCACCTCTGGGGCGAAAGCCCCCCACCCGGGGGGCCAGCCGCTCCTGGCTGCCCCCTCGCCCCAGGGGACGAAGCCGCCGCCCCCGGGGCGGGGCTATCCGCCGCGAGGGGCGGGCGGCTGGACCGAGTTGCGGACCACGACATGGGTACCCAGCACCAGATGGTCGCCGTCGGCGCTCTTGCGGCGGCCCGCGCCGCCCTCGCGCCGGTCGGCCACCGCCCGCAGCGCGACCCGGCCCATCTCCTCGTACGGCACGTGCACGGTGGTGAGTTGGGGTGTGAGCTGCGAGGCCAGCGGGATGTCGTCGTAGCCGACGATCGACACGTCCTCGGGAACCCGCAGGCCCGCCGCGCGCAGTGCCTGCATGGCACCCGCGGCGACCACGTCCGTCCCGGCCAGCACCGCGGTGAAGTCCGGCGTCTCGTGCAGCGCCGTCTCGACGGCCTCGTACCCGTGCTCGTAGTCGTAGTGGCCGTGCCGTACCAGCCCCGGGGCGAACGGCACCCCGTAGGCCTCGAAGGCCCGCTGGGCGCCCCGCAACCGGCCCTGGGCGGTGGTCAGTTCGGCGTGCCCGGGCAGGACCAGGACGCGGCGGTGGCCGGCCGAGAGCAGGTGGCTGGCCATCGCATAGGCGCCGCCCTCGTTGTCGTAGTCGACGGTCGTCGCGGGGACGTCGCCCTCCAGCGGGGGCCGGCCCACCAGGACCAGATGCGAGCCGGCCGCGTCCAGGGAGCGGGCGAAGCGGGCCATGCGCAGCTGGTACTCGTCGTAGTCGTAGGCGCCGCCGAGCAGGATCACGGCGGCGACGCCCTGCTGGCGCATGAGGTTCACCAGCGCGAGCTCCCGCTCGGGGTCATCGCCGGTCGTGCCGACCAGGGAGAGCCAGCCGCGCAGGGTGGCGGCGCCCTCGACGCCCTTCGCCACGTGGGCGAAGGCGGCACCGGTGATGTTGTTGATGAGGATCGCCACCGTCGGTGTGCCGCCGCCGGCCAGCGAACGGGCGTGGGCGTTGGTGACGTAGTCCAGGTCCCGGACGACCTTCATCACCCGGCGGCGCAGCTCCTCCGACACCGGGTAGTTGCCGGACAGCACCCGGGAGACGCTGGCCACGGAGACGCCCGCGCGTTCCGCGACGTCACGGATGGTCGCCCGGCCGGCGTCACTCGTCGTCGCCTTGCGCTGACTCACCCTTGCGGCTCCTTCACGGTAGTGACCCGGTCCGTTGGGTCCGGTTGTCGCGAACCGGTCCTTTGCGGGCCGGGTGGTGCGGTCCGGCCGAGGGACGGCCGGGTGGTGCGGGGTCCGCCCGTTGTGCGGCCGGGGTGGTGCGGTGTCCGGTTGTGGTGGGCCGGGTTCTTGCGGCCGGTGGCCGGGGCAGTCGCCCCGCCTCGGTGCGCCCGGCCGCGGTGCCTCGGGCGGACCGGGAGTGCCGGAACACCGGGCCGTGCCGCGCAGACGCGTCGGTGCGCGACCGGACCACCCCGTCGCCCCAGCGCCTTCCGAGGCGTTGCCCATCGCCCCACTGAGCCACCGCCACTGAGCCAACGCCCACTGAGCCAACGCCCCACTGAGCCGATCGAACCGATCAGGCCGATCACCCCGGCCGCCTGAGCCACCGGTGCGGAAACCGTATCCCATCGTTACCCCAGGCTGGAGGGCCTGTGGACAACCTGCGTCACGGCCCCCCGCGGCGATGTCATGCCACCCGCGCCAGATCCGCGTGCCGCACCTCGTGGAGCGGTGGTACGCCGGACGCCAGGCGCTCCAGTTCCTCGACGACGATGCGGCCGAGCCGCTCCAGTTCGTTGCCGAGGGAGCCGGCGATGTGCGGGGTGAGGAACACGTTGGGCAGGTGGTACAGCGGCGATCCCGCGGGCAGCGGCTCGGGGTCGGTGACGTCCAGCACCGCGTTCAGCCGGCCGGATACCAGCTCGTCGGTGAGCGCCTCGTGGTCGACCAGCGCACCCCGGGCCGTGTTGACGAGAACGCCGCCGTCCCGCACCAGGGCGAGCCGGTCGCGGTCGAGCATGTGATGGGTCGCGGGGATGTCCGGGGCGTGCAGGCTCACGATGTCGCTGCGTCGGAGGAGGTCCTCCAGCGACAGCGACTCGGCACCGAGGGCGGCGGCCTCGGCGGGGCTCACGTACGGGTCGTGCAGCAGAACGGTGAGGTCGAAGGGCCGCAGCAGTTCCAGGAGGCGGCGGCCCACGCGTGAGGCGCCGATGACGCCGACGCGACGGCCGAGGTTGCCGGTCGCCGCCGTCTCGGCGGGGCCGGGGTAGGCATGGGTCCGGCGGAAGCGCTCGCGGTGGTCGAAGGTGTCCTTGCCCAGCAGCAGGATCATCGCGAGCGTGTACTCCGCGACCGGCAGGGCGTTGCCCGTCACCGCGCTGGACACCTTGACCCCGCGTTCCCACAGGGCTTCGCCGACCAGGGAGCGGACGGAGCCCGCCGCGTGCAGCACGGCGCCGAGCTCCGGGGCCGCCGTGAGGACCCCCGCGTCCAGATGCGGGCAGCCCCAGCCGGTGATCAGCACCTCGGCGGAGGCCAGGGCGGCGGCGCCGGCCGGATCGGCGAAGTCCCGCACCACCAGCCCGGGGTCGATGTCGGCCGTGCGCCTCAGCCGCTCCATCAGCGGCGGAGGGAAGAGCAGCGGGAGGTGCACCGGGTCCATCGCGAACACGGCCCGCGGCAGCTGAGGGCTGGGCATGACTCTCCTGGAGCAGAGGGATAGAAACAGTTTCAGAAAGCGTCTTCTACCGTAGATCTGTCGGGAAGCGGTGGTCAATCGCCCGGCCGGGGCTACCTGTGCAGGCGTCGACGCGGGTCCGCCCTCGGGCCGCGACCCCGTGCCGCCGCTGTTTCCGGAAATCGATTACTGCGGTTTCGGTGGCGACGAGTCAGCCCTGGGTGTCCCATCCTCGGGTCACTGCCGTGCTGAAGAGCCCTGTAGCAACCGGTTCCCGTCCGTCCCCACCTCAAAGTCTTTTCGAAAGTCGGTTCAGGCTCTTGACGGGTCATCCAGGCCGGAAGAAGCTCTGCCACACGCACAACAACCGGTTGTCAGACAGTTGCCACACGGTTGCCATGCGACCTTCTCCGGTCGGTGATCCGTCATTTGGCCGGTATCTCGAACAGCAAGTGCAGGAGGTGGTGCGTTCATGCACCCACATGCTGGTGCTTCCCTGAGCCGCCGCCGATTCCTCGCCCTCTCGGCCGCCGGCGCCGCGACCGGCGCGGCGTCGCTGAGCGGCTGTGCGATGCAGGTCTCCAGCGGTGTCGGCGGCGCGGGCGAGACCATCACGGTGATGGCCAAGCCCGACGACATCTCCCCGGAGCTGATCCGGCAGGCCCAGAAGGACATCGGCGTCAAGATCGTCACGGTGCGCTACGACATCACCAAGCTCATCGGCATGATGACCAACGGCGCGCCGCCCGATCTGGTGCGTGGCGTCGGCGCCACGGACGCCCCCTACTTCGCGGCCCGCGACGTGATGGAGGACCTGGACCCCTACTTCGCCCGGAGCCGCGTCCTCAAGGCCGGTGACCTCGATCCGGTCAACGACCTGTGGCGGTACGACGGCCGCACCCAGGGCAAGGGCCCCCGCTACGGCATGGCGAAGGACTTCTCCCAGGACTCCATGTACTGGTACAACACCGCCCTCTTCGACAGGGCGGGGGTCGACCACCCGCCGGAGACCGAGCCGGTCACCTACGAGGAGTGGCTGGAGAACGCCGAGCGGCTCACCCGGCGCAAGAACGGCCAGACGATCGTCTTCGGCGGCAGTTACCAGGGCGTGCTCACCCCCAACCTGCTGGCGAGCCTGACGGCGTCCGCCGGCGGCAGCCTCTTCAGCGACGACTTCTCCCGCATCGACTTCACGACCCCCGAGGCCCGCAAGGCGCTGAACTGGTACGTCGAGTACGGCAGGAGCAGGGTCGGGCCGAGCATCGTCCAGCCTGACCCCAACGCCTGGGACGGTCCGACCTACCAGGCGAGCCGGATGGCCATGTCCAACTCGGGCTACTGGCTCGGCGGCCTGATCAACACGGACAAGAAGCTGGCGCCTCTCTCGCGCCTCGCGCCGGCCCCGCTCTTCGCGGGCGGCCGGCGGGTCAGCCCCTGCCAGGCCGGCACCGGATTCTGGATGCCGAAGCAGGCGAGGAACAAGGACGCGGCCTGGCGGGTCTTCGAGTGGTTCTTCGGCGAGGGACCGGCCCGGGCCCGTGCCTCCGGCGGCTGGGGCATCCCCACCCTGAAGTCCCTGCGCCCGCTGATGCCCGCCCAGGAGGACTACCAGAAGCGGGTGCTGAAGGTGCAGAACGCCGAGCTCAAGCACTTCTCGGTGATCGCCTTCACGCCCTACGCCTCGGCGGACTCGCTCTACGCCCTCTTCAACCAGGAGGCGCCCGCCGCGATGAACGGTCACCTGTCCGTCGACGCCCTCGCGGGCCGCCTGAACTCCGTCATGAACGAGCAGCTGAAGCGCGGTAAGGAGCAGGTGGGATGACGGTCGAGCAGATACCCGTCACCGGGAGGCCGGGCCGCCGCCCCGCCCCGAGTCCCGCCCGCACGGCACCGGCCGGGCGGCCCCGGATCTCCATGACGGGCCGCAGGCATCGCGCTTTCTACCTGTTCACCGCGCCCTGGATCATCGGTTTCCTGCTGCTGACCGTCGTGCCGATGGCGTACGCGCTGTGGCTGAGCTTCACCACGTACGACGGCATCTCGCCGCACTGGCGGTACGTCGGCCTCGGCAACTACAGCGAACTGTTCTCCGATCCGCAGACCTGGAAGTCCCTCGGCCGTACCGGTCTGTTCGCGATCACGTCGGTGCCGCTGTCGATCATCGCGGGGCTGGGGCTCGCCGTCCTGGTCAACCGGCCGATCAAGGCACGCGGGTTGTTCCGCACGCTGCTGTATCTGCCGGCAGTGGTGCCGCCGGTGGGCGCGGGACTCACCTTCAAGGCGCTCTTCGACCAGAACTCGGGCGCCGCGAACGGCTTCCTCACCCTCTTCGGCTTCGACGCCCTCGGCTGGCTCGCCGACCCCTACGCCCGCTACGTGCTGTTGATGAGTGTGCTGTGGGCCGCCGGCAACGTCATGATCATCTCTCTGGCGGGGCTCCAGGACGTGCCACGCGAACTGCACGAGGCGGCCCGGATCGACGGGGCGAGCGCCTGGCGTACCTTCCGCAGCATCACCGTGCCGCTGCTGTCGCCGGTGCTGCTCTTCCAGACCGTCACCGGTGTGATCGCGTCGGTGCAGACCATCATGCCGCTGCTGCTGACCCCGGACGGCACGACCGCGGGCGTCACCGCGCTGCCGCAGTCCAACTACCTCTACATGATGCACGTGTTCTCGCAGTACTTCGCGCTCGGCCGCTACGGCTACGCCTCCGCACTGCTGTGGGTGCTCTTCGTCCTGATCCTCATCGCCACCGGGCTCATCTTCAGGTTCACGTCCGGCGTGGTGTTCTACAACGTCGACCCGGAGGCGAAGAAGTGACCGCCACCAGTCTGCCCCCCGACCCCGCGCCCCGGGTGCGGATACGCGTCCACCGCCTGGTCCTCTACACGGTCCTCGTCGCCGTCACCGGCCTGTTCGTCGGCCCCTTCGGCTGGCTGGTCCTCAGCGGCCTGAAGACCCCCGCGGAACTGGCCGCGTCCCCCGTGCACTGGCTGCCCGGCCACGTCCAGTGGCACAACTTCGCCGACGCCTTCCACCTGATCGACTTCCTCGGCTACGCCCGCAACTCCCTGATCATCGCGCTCATCTACGCCACCCTCGTCACCCTCAGCTCCGCCTGGGTCGGCTTCGGCTTCGCCCGGCTGGAGGCTCCGGGAAAGAAGACGCTCTTCGGCATCCTCATCGGTTCGATGATGCTGCCGCAGATGATCACGCTGCTGCCGACCTACCTGATCTTCGCGAAGCTCGGCATGGTCGACACGTACTGGCCGTGGGTGCTGTGGGGCCTGGCCGCCGCTCCCTATCTCGTCTTCCTGTTCCGCCAGTTCTTCGCCGGACTGCCCCGGGAGCTGGAGGAGGCCGCGATCGTCGACGGCTGCGGCTACGGCACGATCTTCTGGCGCATCTTCCTGCCGCAGTCCTGGCCGGTGCTGTCCGCGAGCTTCGTGATCGCCTTCACCTGGAGCTGGGGCGACTACATCGCGCCCCAGCTACTGCTCTCGACCGACAAGTCGACGCTCGCCGTCGCCGTCATGTCGACATACGTCACCTCGGCCGGCACCCCGGTCGCCAACCTCCAGGCCGCGGCCTCCGTGATGTACGTCGTCCCGATCCTGCTGATCTTCCTGATCGCGCAGCGCGGTTTCGTCGCCGGGATGTCCACGACCGGCCTGAAGTAGCACCTTTTACCGAACCTTTCGCAAGGAGTTGCACATGAATACGCCGCTTTCACGCCGAACCACCCTCCAGGCCGCCGGTGTCATCGCTGCCGCCGGCTTGGCCGGCAGCATCGCGGGCACCGCACAGGCGGCCGCGGCGGAGGAGAACGGCACCACCGGCGACAGGGTGGTCATCTACCCGCCCCTTCCGAAAGTGCCTGTCAACAACTCCTTCACCGTCAAGGTCCGGCCGGTCGGAGGCACCTGGCAGAAGCTCGGCGTCCACCTCGCCAAGCTCGCACTGATCGACCCGAACACCGGCAGGAACCAGGCCCAGAACTCCTCTTGGGCCGCCTTCGACTTCTCCGGCACCGTCGAGGTCGAGGTCACGTACAACCCGGGCGGCGGCGAGAAGGTCCGCATCCGTCCGGACTCGTACGGCATCAAGCCCGAGGTGCTCGGCAGCACGGCGCGCTTCACACTGGACCGGCCCCGCAACCTCGTCGTCCAGATCGACGACAAGATCTTCGACTGCCTGCACCTGTTCGCGAACCCGATCGAGCAGGACGTGCCCACCGAGGGCGACAAGAAGGTCATGTACTTCGGGCCCGGTCTGCACACTCACCCCGACCGAACCCTGAAGGTACCCACCGGCACCACCGTCTACCTGGCGCCGGGCGCCGTCCTCACGTCCAGCGTGATCTTCGAGGGCGTGGAGAACTGCCGGCTGATCGGCCGCGGCGTGGTCTACGACACGACCGGCGGCGCGGTCTTCGTCCGCAAGTGCGAAAACCTCACGATCGACGGCGTCACGATCCTCAACCCCCGGTACGAGAACATCAGAGTCGCCGAGTCCAGAAACCTCACCATCAAGAATCTGCGCGCCTTCAGCCACCAGGGCTGGGGTGACGGCATCCAGCTCTACTGCTCGGAAAACGTCACGATCGACGGCTGCTTCCTGCGCACCTCCGACGACAGCGTCGCCCTCTATACCCACCGTTGGGACTTCTACGGCGACACCCGCAACATCACCGTCAAGAACTGTTCCCTCTGGGCCGATGTCGCCCACCCGATCAACATCGGCGTGCACGGCAATTCCGACACCCCCGAGATGCTGGAGAACCTGCGCTACGAGAACATCGACATCCTCGACCACCGCGAGCCGCAGGTGACCTACCAGGGCGCCATCGCCTTCATGGTCGGCGACAGCAACCTCGTCCGGGACGTCCGGTTCGACAACGTCCGCGTGGAGGACTTCCGCTGGGGCCAGCTCGTCCACATGCGGGTCGAGTACAACCCGAAGTACAACACGTCGGCAGGCCGCGGCATCGAGTCCGTCTACTTCAAGGACCTCAGCTACAACGGCAAGAACGCCGACCTCTCGATCATCGCCGGCCTCGACGCGGAGCACGCGATCAAGGACGTCACTTTCGAGAACCTCCGCGTCAACGGCAGGGTGATCGCCGACAGCACGGGCAAGCCGACGTGGTATCTGGCCTCGGACGGCGTGCCCATGTTCGTCAACGAGCACGTGACGAACCTCAAGTTCATCACCACCGCCGAGGCGGCCGCGTCATGATCACCTCTGCTCCGAGCCGCCGGAACTTCCTCGGCGGCACGGCGGCCCTGCTGCTGGTGGCGGGCGCGAGCGGACTGCTCGCGCCCGGCACCGCCCGGGCGGCCGGCCACCAGACCGGTCGCACTCGGTTCACCCATCCCGGCCTGCTGCATTCGGCCGACGACCTGGCGCGTATGAAGGCCGCCGTCGCCGCCAAGGAATCCCCGGTCCACGACGGCTACCTCGCGCTCGCGGCGCACGCGCGCTCGAAGGCCACCTACACCGTCCAGAACACCGGCCAGATCACCTCCTGGGGCCGCGGCCCCACCAACTTCCAGAACCAGGCCGTCGCCGACTCGGCCGCCGCCTACCAGACCGCGCTGATGTGGTGCATCACGGGCGAGAGGGCGTACGCCGACAAGTCCAGGGACATCCTCAACGCCTGGTCGGCGTCCCTCATGGCCGTCACCGGTGCCGACGGGCCACTCGGCGCAGGACTCCAGGTCTTCAAGTTCGTCAACGCGGCAGAGCTCCTCCGCTACACCGGTTACGACGGCTGGGCGAAGGAGGACATCGCCCGCTGCGAGGAATCCTTCCTGCGCGTCTGGTATCCCGCGATCTCCGGCTACATGCTCTACGCCAACGGCAACTGGGACCTCACGTCCGTCCAGTCGATCCTGGCCATCGGCGTGTTCTGCGAGGAGCCCACCCTCTTCGAGGACGCGCTGCGCTTCGCCGCCGCGGGAGCCGGCAACGGCAGCGTCAGGCACCGCATCGTGACCGACGCCGGACAGGGGCAGGAATCAGGGCGCGACCAAGGCCACGAGCAGCTCGCGGTGGGCCTGCTGGCGGACGCCGCGCAGGTCGCCTGGAACCAGGGCGTCGACCTGTATGCCTTCGACGGCAACCGGCTGCTGAAGAACGTCGAGTACGCCGCCCGCTACAACCTCGGCGGTGACGTGCCCTTCGTCCCCGACCTGGACCGCACCGGCAAGTACATCAAGACGACCGTCGCCGACAAGGTCCGTGGCAACCTGCCGCCGATCTACGAGATGGTGTACGCGCACTACGCCGGTGTCCGGGGCCTCGACACCCCCCACACCAAGGCGGCCGTCTTCCGAGGCAGCGGCGGCGCCCGCTTCGTCGAGGGCAGCAACGACGACCTGCCCAGCTGGGGCACCCTCACCTTCGCCGGCACCGAGGCCCCCGCCCCGGCCGAGCCCACGGCTCCGGCCGGTGTCACGGCGGTGGGCGGCCACAAGTCCGTCACCGTGGCGTGGGTGCCGTCGGCGTGGGCGGAGTCGTACACCGTCCTGCGGGCCACGAGCGCCGACGGACCGTACGAGAAGGTCGCGGCCGGCCTCGCCACGCCGGCGTACACCGACCGTGACGCCCGCGCGGGCAGGCCCTCCTACTACACGGTTACGGCCACCAACTCCCAGGGCACCAGCGCTCGTTCCGCCTGGGCGGCGGCGGTCCCCGGGCTGCCCGGCCCCTGGGAGACACGCGACGTCGGGGATGTGAAGACCCCCGGGTCGGCCGTCTTCGACGGTGAGCGGTTCGTGCTGGAGGCGTCCGGGACCGCCGGGACCCACCGTCTGGTCCACCTGCCGCTGCGCGGCGACGGCGTGATCACCGCGCGGATCGTGTATCCGCTCAGCTCCCAGTACTCCAAGATCGGCGTCACCGTACGGGCCGGCCTGGACGCGGACGCGGCACACGCCGCCATGCTCATCCAGGGACTGCCGCTGCACACCTGGAGCGGCGTGTGGTCCGTACGGCCCAAGGCGGGAGCCGCGATCAAGGGCACCGGCAGCACGCCCGTGCCGCCCTCCCAGCAACAGACGATCACCACCACCGCCGCCTTCCCGATCTCCTCCCTCGGCGAGCTGCCCGAGTCGGCGACCCCGCTCGAAGCCCCGTACGTCGAGGGCGCGGGCGACGGCTACCGGATGCGCATGCCGTACTGGGTGCGCGTGACCCGCCGGGGCGCCCACTGCACCGGCGCCATCTCTCCGGACGGCATCCGCTGGACCGAAGTGGGCTCCAGCGAAATCGCGCTGAGAAGCACCGCCTACGTCGGCCTCACCCTCACCTCCTGCCTCGGTGTGGACGAGGACTACGCCGAGACCGGCACGGGCGCTTTCGACAACGTCAGCGTGTTCTCCCGAACCGCCGGCGAGGTCTGGTCCGTGCCCCGCCCGGCCACCGCCGCCGGCGACCTGCGGGCCACCGCGGGCGCCGACGCGGTCGAGCTGGCCTGGACCGACCCGGACCTCTCGGCCCGCTACACGGTGCTGCGCGCCGCCGCGGCCGACGGCCCCTACGAGACGATCGCCACCGGCATCGGCGCGGTCGGCTTCGGCACCCGCGTCCGGTACGCCGATGCCACCGGCACTCCGGGCACGACGTACCACTACGCCGTCGCCAAGACCAATTGCGCCGGACGCGGCCCCCTGTCGCAGTCCGCCACGTCGGTGATGCCGACCCCGTCCATGCCGCAACTCATCTCCGCCACCTCGGCGTTCGCCAACAAGGGCGCGCCCTTCAAACATCTCCTGCGGGCTTTGCACGAACCGGTCCGGTTCACCGCGGACGGACTGGCCGGCGGCTTGCGCGTCGACCGGCGTACCGGCCAGATCTCCGGGACACCCACGCAGACGGGCCGGTTCACGGTCACCACCACAGCCGGCAACGCCGCCGGAGAAGCCACCGGCACACTCACCCTCACCGTCGGCACCCCGCCGCCCGCGCCCTGGACCCACGGTGACCTGGGCGACGTCATCCTCGACGACCGCGCCTACGGCACCCTCGGCGTGGTCGCCGTGCAGACCCCCGGCAGCACCGCCCACGAGGACGGGACCTTCGTGGTGCGGGGCGCCGGGACCGACCTGACCGTCAACAACCAGGGCATGACGGGCCAGTTCGTACGGCGGCCCGTCAGCGGCGACTGCGAGGTCACCGCCCGCCTGGTCTCCCGCGCCGGAGCCATCGGCGACCGGGTGGGCCTGCTCATGGCCAAGTCCCTGTCGCCGTTCGACCAGGCGGCCGGGGCGATCGTCACCGGCGGCACGAGCGCCCAGCTGATGCTGCGCCCGACCGTCGCCGGAAAGTCCACCTTCACGGGCAACGCGGCGGTCACCGCTCCCTGCCTGCTGCGACTGAAGCGCACCGGCACGCACTTCACCGCATCCGTCTCGTCCGACGACGGCGCCACCTGGACCCCCCTCGCCGAGGGAGACCTCCCCGGCTTCGGTGACGCCCCCTACCACGTGGGTCTCGTGGTCTGCTCCCGCAGCCCCCTGACCCGCAGCACCACCGAGTTCGACGAGGTGAGCATCACCCCCATGTAGTACTCCACGGATCGGAGAGCCCCACATGAGCCGCACTTCCCCCCACACGCACCACGAGGGCGGCGGGTTGAGCCGCCGCGGTCTGCTCAAGACCGCCGGCGGCCTCACCGCAGCCCTCGCCGTCGGCACCACGGCCACCGCCACCACGGCCGGCGCCGCACCCGCCACCTTCACCCACCCCGGCATGCTCCACAACGCCGGCGACATCAACCGCGCCAAGGTCAGGGTCGCCGCGGGCGACGACCCCTGGCTGTCCGGCTGGAACAGACTGACCGCCAACTCCCACTCCCGGTCCACCTGGACCAACCGGGCCACAGCGACGATCATCCGCGGCGGCACCGGAGAGAACTACCCGCAGCTCTACAACGACATCGCGGCCGCCTACCAGAACGCGCTGCGCTGGAAGGTCGCCGGCACCGAGGCCAACGCACAGTGCGCCGCGAACATCCTCAACGCCTGGTCGCGCACCCTGACCACGGTCACCGGCAACGCCGACCGGTTCCTCGCCGCCGGCCTCTACGGCTGGCAGTTCGCCAACGCCTGCGAACTCATGCGGGACCACCCGGCGTTCGACCTCGCCGCCGCCCAGGACATGCTGGTCAGGGTCTTCTACCCGCTCAACAACCAGTTCCTCACCGGCCACAACGACGCCTGCATCACCAACTACTGGGCCAACTGGGACCTGTGCAACATGGCCTCGGTCATGGCCATCGGCATCCTCACCGACAACGCCGCCAAGTACGACCAGGCCGTCACCTACTTCAAGTCCGGAGCGGGAAACGGTTCCATCCAGCACGCCGTCCCGTTCCTGTACGGCAACGTCGAGGGCTACGACCTCGGCCAGTGGCAGGAGTCCGGCCGCGACCAGGGCCACACGGTCATGGGCATGGGCCAGATGGGCGCGCTCTGCGAGATGGCCTGGAACCAGGGCGACGACCTCTACTCCTACGACGGCCGCCGCTTCATGAAGGCCGCCCAGTACGTCGCCAAGTACAACCTGAACATGGACGTGCCGTTCACCACCTACACCTGGGGCACCGGCCAGAGCTGTGCCCAGCAGTCGCAGACCGTGCCCGGCTCCGCGTCCCGCGGCCAGGTCCGCCCGGTCTGGGCGATGCTCCACTACCACTACGGGCGGCGCCTGCTCCTCGACGACAAGTACATCGCCCAGATGTGCTTCTCCGTCGCCCCCGAGGGCGGAGGAGGTGACTACGGCACCACCAGCGGCGGCTTCGACCAGCTCGGCTTCGGCACGCTGATGTACGCCAAGTAACCCGAACAGCCCTCCCACCCGCCCGTGCGCCGGAATACCGGAACAGAATGAGTTGCTCTGATCTTCACGGTGCACGAGCGCGGTGAGGAGGCTGGTGGACGCATGACGGCAGACCAGGCAGACCCCGTGGTGAGGACGCCCTTCGGTGCCCTGCGGGGCCGGTACGAACGCGGTGTCGCGGTCTTCCGCGGCATCCCGTACGCGGCCCCGCCCTTCGGACCCCGCCGCTTCCGCCCGCCCGTGCCGCTGCCGCCCTGGGACGGTGTCCGCGACGCCGGCGCCTTCGGCCCCACCCCGCCGAAACCGCCGTATTCCGACGCCTTCGCCCACTACCTGTCCGACCCGGTCGTGCCGGGTGACGACTGCCTCAACCTCAACGTCTGGACCCCGCAGCCCGGCCCCGGAGCCCGCCTCCCCGTCCTGGTCTGGCTGCACGGCGGCGCCCTGACCAGAGGCTCCTCCGCCGTACCCGTCTACGACGGCCACTCCTTCGCCCGCGACGGCGTGGTCTGTGTATCCATCAACTACCGGCTGGGTGTCGAGGGCTACGGCCTGTTCCCGGACACGCCCCCGAACCCTGGCCTGCGGGACCAGATCGCCGCCCTGACCTGGGTGTACGAGGCCATCGAGGCCTTCGGCGGCGACCCCGGCCGCATCACTCTCTTCGGCCAGTCCGCCGGGGCCATCAGCATCGGCGCCCTCATCGCCGCCCCGCAGACCCAGGGGCTGGTGCGCCGGGCCGTCCTGCAGAGCGGACCGCCCGAGGCGTCCGAGCGGGCCAGGGTGCGGCGGATGGTGCGCCGGATGGCCGCCCGGCTGAAGATCCCCGCCACCGCCGAGGCCTTCGCCGCCGTCGACCGCGAGCTGCTGCTGCGCACCCAGGCCGAGGTGGGGAAGCGGAGCAGCCCGGTGGTCGGCGGCCCCGCCTTCGGCATCGTCGTCGACGGCGACGTCGTTCCCCGCGACCCCTTGGAGGCCCTCACGGACGGCGGCGCCGCCCCCGGCGTCGAGCTGCTGCTGGGCTGGACCCGTGACGAGTACCGGCTGTGGCTGGTGCCGGGCGGTCTCCTGGAGCGCGTCGACCGCCTCGGGGCCGTCGCCGTCGCGGGCGCCATGGCCCGCTGCCACTGCGGCGGCGAGGTCCCGCGCGGCTACCGCACCCTGCACCCCGAGGCCGGCACGGCGGAGATCGTCGGTCAGCTCGTCACCGACCACCTGCTCCGCCTCCCCCTGCACCACCTCGCCGACGCCCGCACGGAGCCGTCGTACCTCTACGAGTTCGCCTGGCCCTCGAACCTGCCCGGCCTCGGCTCCTGCCACGCGCTGGAGCTGGGCTTCGTCTTCGACACCGGGGACGCCGCGGAGTCCCGGAAACTGGCGGGAGAGGGCGCGCCGCAGGAGCTGGCGGACGCCATGCACGCGGCCTGGGTGCGGTTCGCCGCGGACGGCGACCCGGGCTGGGAGCGCTGGGACGCGGCCCACCCGGTGCGCGTCTTCGGAGACCGCGCACCGGACGCCGAGGACGGTGTGGCCTATACGGCGTACGGTCCCCGGGACCGTGAACTCGCCCTGTGGCAGGCCGACGCCCTCAGACCTGCGGAACCCGCACCCGTGGTGGTCCCGGCCGACGTCTCGCCCGCTCGCGGTACCGAACTGCGGTCGGCCGTACGGCGGCTGCGCCGCTCCGGCGCCCTGCGGCGCCACTGACGGCTGCTCACTCCGCCGGGCAGGCCGTGGGGCTCAGCGTGCCCGGGGCGGCCCCACCGAGCCCCTCACCACCACGTGCGTGCCCAGCAGCAGGTGTTCGTCCGGCGCGCCCGGGGTCCGCTCCAGCGCCGTGCGGACGGCGAGGCGGCCGAGTTCCTCGTAGGGGACGTGCACCGTCGTCAGGGCCGGGTGCAGGTCGCGGGCGAAGGGGATGTCGTCGTAGCCGGCGAGGGAGACGTCGTCCGGCACCGTCAGGCCCGCCTCGTGCAGGGCGGTGAGGGCACCGGCCGCGACCATGTCCGTGGCCGCCACCACCGCGCTGAACTGCAGGCCGTCCTTGAGCGCTTGCTGCATCAGGCGGTGGCCGGCGTCCCGGGTGAAGTCGCCGTGCAGGACGAGGGACGGGTCCGGGTCGAGGCCGCGGGCCCGGTGTGCGGCGACATAACCGCGTTCGCGGCCCAGGGCCGTGGTGTGGTCCGCCCGGCCGCCGAGGTACAGCACCCGGCGGTGGCCCTGCGCGAGCACGTGGGCGACCAGGGTGTAGGCACCGCCCTCGTTGTCGTACTCGATGACCGTCACCGGAGCACCCGGGTCCAGCGGCGGCCGGCCGCACAGGACCAGGCGGGAGCCGGCCGAGGCGAGGGAGTCGGCCATGCGGTGGGTGCGTTCGCGGTACTCGGGGGTGTCGGCCGTGCCGCCGACCAGGATCACGGCGGCGGCCCGCTGGGCGCGCATCATCTCGACGAACTCCAGCTCGTGCCGGACGTCGCCCTCCGTGCTGCACACCAGGCAGAGATGGCCGAGCCGGGTCGCCTCGCGCTCCACCCCGTGGGCCATGTGCGCGAACGACGGGCCGGTGATGTCCTCCAGGACGAAGGCGAGGGTGGGCGTGCCGGCGCCGGCGATCGCCTTCGCCCGGGCGTCGGCCACGTAGTCCAGCTCGCGGACCGCCCGCATCACGCGCCCGCGGGTCGCCGCGCTCACCGGATACTCGCCGCCCAGCACCCGGGACACCGTCGACGCGGAGACCCCCGCGCGCGCCGCCACGTCCCGGATGGTGCTGCGGCCCGCGTCCCCGCTCTTCCTCGTCATGCCTGCCTCGTCCCTCCCGGGCACCGGTCCGCGCCCACCCCCGCGGGAACTGCGGCAATGCCGTAGCAACCGGTTCCCATGACGGAGGCTAGCAGTGCGGGGACGGGGTGGAGGAGGGGTGTGCGCGGACTGTCGGAGTGCGGGCTCCGCGGCCGCGCTACGCCGCCGCCAGCGCCCCCGCGATGCCCGCGACGCCGTCCGGTCCGACCCGGCAGCAGCCGCCGATCAGCCGGGCCCCGGCCTGCTGCCAGCCCTTCACCTGGCCGACGGTGAAGGTCGACCGGCCGGTCCAGGCGCGGGCCTCGGCGTCCCAGGTCTCCCCGCTGTTGGGGTAGACGACGACCGGCTTGCCGGTGACCCGCGCCGCCGTCGCGGCCGCGCCGTCCACGTCCTGCGGAGCGCAGCAGTTCACCCCGACCGCGATCACCTCGTCCGCCTCGGCGGCCAGGGCGAAGGCCTCCTCCAGCGGCTGCCCGGCCCGGGTGCGGTCACCGGCGACGGAGTAGGTCAGCCAGGCCGGTACCCCGAGCCCGCGCACCGCCCGCAGCAGGGCCGCGGCCTCGTCCGCGTCCGGGACCGTCTCCAGGGCGAGGACATCGGGCCCGGCCGCGGCCAGTACTTCCAGGCGCGGCCGGTGGAAACGTTCCAGCTCGTCCACGCTCAGCCCGTAGCGCCCCCGGTACTCCGAACCGTCCGCGAGCATCGCCCCGTACGGACCGGCCGAGGCCGCCACCCACAGGGGCCGCGGGACACGCGCCCGCCGGGCCGCCTCCCGGGCCGACTCCACGCTCAGCGCCATGAGTTCGGCCGCCCGCTCACGAGCGATCCCGCGCTGGGCGAACCCCTCGAACGTGGCCTGGTAGCTGGCCGTGATCGCCACGTCCGCCCCCGCCCGGAAGTAGGCGAGGTGCGCCTCGGTCACCGCCTCCGGCTGTTCGGCGAGCAGCCGCGCCGACCACAGCTCGTCGCTCAGGTCGTGCCCGGCCGATTCGAGCTGGTTGGACATGCCGCCGTCGAGGACGACCGTCCCGGCGGCAAGGGCTTCGGCGAGGGTGATGGTGCTCGTCATGCGAACGACCGTAGCCGAGATCCGCCCGCGGCCCCCAGCCGAAGGTGTCCATCACATGAACAGGTCGACCAGCATGTGGGATGACGGTTTACGATCAGGGCCCTCCCCTTCCGCTTGTACAGGAACCCTCATGACCGTCCCCAGCCCCACCGAGGCCGCCGAACCCGCCGAGCCGGCGACCCCCGCGGCACCCGCTCCCCGCCGCACCTTCGGCCTCGCCGCCGCAACGGCCCTCGTCATGGGCAACATCATCGGCGGCGGCATCTTCGCCCTGCCCGCCACCGTCGCCCCCTACGGCACGGTCAGCCTGCTCGCCTTCCTCGTGCTCTCGGTCGGAGCCGTACTGCTCGCGCTGCTCTTCGGCAAGCTCGCACGGCGCAGCCCCGTCACCGGCGGCCTCTACGTCTACCCACGGGACGCCTTCGGCGAGTTCGCCGGGTTCCTGTCGGCCTGGTCGTACTGGACGATGTGCTGGGTCAGCATCGCCGCCCTGGCCGTCGCGGTCGTGGGCTACGCCGACGTCCTGATACCCCTGCACGGCGACCACACCCTCCAGGCCCTCGTCGCCCTGGCCGCCCTCTGGCTGCCCGCCGCCGCGAACTTCGCGGGCACGCGCTGGGTCGGCACGGTCCAGGTCGTCTCCACGATCCTGAAGTTCGTCCCGCTGCTCCTGCTCGCCACGGTCGGCCTGTTCTTCGTCGACGCGGACAACTTCGGCCCGTTCAACGCATCCGGTCAGAGCGTCTCCGGGGCGCTCGCCGCCTCCGCCGCCCTGCTGCTGTACAGCTTCCTCGGGGTCGAGTCGGCCGCCGTCAGCGCCGGCGAGGTCCGTGACCCCGAGCGCACGGTGGGCCGGGCGAGCGTCCTCGGCACGCTGGCCTCCGCCCTCGTCTACGTCCTCGGCACCATCGCCGTCTTCGGGCTGGTCCCGCACGACCGGCTCGTCGACTCGGGCGCCCCCTTCGCCGACGCCGTGAACGCCGTCACCGGCAGTTCCTGGGGTGGCATCGCCATCGCCCTGGTCGCCGTCGCCTCGATCACCGGCTGCCTCAACGGCTGGATCCTCATGGCCGCGCAGATGCCGTACGCCGCCGCCCGCGACGGCCTCTTCCCCGCGCCCTTCGCCCGCCTCGGCAAGGGCGGCGTCCCCGGCTTCGGAGTGTGGGCCTGCGCGGTCCTCGGCACCCTCCTCATCGGCCTCAACTACACGGCCGGCCCGGACACCACCTTCCGCGTCCTCGTCCTGATCACGACGTTCACCGGCTGCGTTCCCTACCTGCTGTCGGCCGCCGCCCAGTTGTACTGGCTGGCCCGCGGCACCCGCGACCGCGTCCGTCCCGCGGGACTCGCCCGGGACCTGACGGTCGCCGTCCTGTCCTTCGGCTTCTCGTTCTGGCTGATCGCCGGTGCGGGGTACGCCGCCGTGTACCAGGGCGTGCTGTTCCTCTTCGCCGGGATCCCGGTGTACGTGTGGCTGCGGGGACGCAAGGACACGGCGGAGGCGGCGGCATAGCATCGGGGGATGCCCGAGGTCGCCGCAGCGCATGCCGAAGTCCGTGAGGTCCTGGGAGTCCCGGCACACGAGGCGGTGTTCGAGCCGCTCCCGCACAACCCGTCCAACGGTGTCACGGCCGGGGTGTGGCGGGTCACCGGCGGCGGCCGCTCGGCCGTCCTGAAGGTGCTGACGCGCACGAAGGAGACCAGCGTCGCCTGGTCGGCCTCCAACGACCCGCGGCACTGGAACTTCTGGCGGCGCGAGGCGTACGTCTACCGGTCCGGGCTCGCCCGGGTCTGGCAGTGGCACGGCATCCGCGCGCCCCGGCTGCTGGAGTGCGCCGAACGCCCGGACGGCGACGTGGCGTTGTGGCTGGAGGACGTACCGGGCGAACCGGCGACGACCTGGCCCCTCAGCCGCCACGTCGACCACGCCCACCGCCTGGGCGCCGCACAGGGCGCGGTAGGCCCGGGGGAGGAAGCCCCGTGGCTCTCGCAGGGCTTCCTGCGGGACTACACGTCGGACAGGACGACGGACGAGGCACTGCTCGACGACGACGAGGCGTGGCAGCACCCGCTGGTCCAGCGGCACTTCCCGCCCGGCCTGCGCGAGGACATGGTCCGCCTCCACCACGACCGCGAGTGGTTCCTCACCGTCATGGAGTCGTTGCCCCGCACCCTGTGCCACCTCGACCAGTGGCCGGCGAACGTCCGCTCCGGCGGCGCCGGCACCAGCGTCCTGCTCGACTGGGCGTTCACCGGCGACGGCGCCCTCGGCGAGGACCTCGGCAACTACCTCCCGGACTCCGTCCTCGACCTGTTCGTGCCCGCAGCCGAGCTGCCCGGCCTGGCCAAGGCGGCGTACGACGCCTACGTGCAGGGACTGCGCCAGAGCGGCTGGCGCGGCGACGAACAGCTCGTGCGGCTCGGCGTATGCGCCTCCGCCGTGAAGTACGACTGGCTCGCGGCACTGATGCTGGCGCGGGCGGACGAGGAGCAGCCGGCCTACGGCGGCGAGGGCACCGTGCCGGCCGAACTCCGCTACCGGGAACGGGGCCTGACCCTGGCCTTCCTGGCCGAATGGGCGGCCGAGGCACGACAACTGGCTCCCCGCCTCGGGTTCCCCGAAGCCCCCAGCGGCCGCTGAGCCCCGCAACGGAACGGAAGGTCATGGCACGCGTCGTCGAGTTGTCGTACTACCCCGTAAAGGGCTGCGCCGGCACGTCGGCGGACCAGGCGTTGCTGACGCCGGCCGGACTGGCGCACGACCGCAGCTTCATGGTCGTCAGCGAGGACGGCGTGTACCGGACGCAGCGCCGGGATCCGCTGTTGGCCGTCATCCGCCCCCTCATCACCTCCGAGGGCGACCACCTCACGCTCACCGCACCCGGGGCCGCGTCCCTCCACCTCCGGGTGGACATCTCCGGCGCCCGCCGGAAGGTCGACCTGTTCGGAACCGCTTACCAGGGCATCGACCAGGGCGACGAGGCGGCGGACTGGCTGACGGACCTGCTCGGCGCACCGAGCCGTCTGGTCCGGACACCGCCGGAACACGACCGGGTGACCGACGGCCTGACACCCGGCACCTCGGGCTACGCCGACAGCAGCGCCCTGCACGTCATCTCCCGCTCCACCCTCGACCTCCTCAACACCCGGCTGACCGCCCGCGGCGCCCACGCCCTCCCCCTGAACCGCTTCCGCCCCAACATCGTCATCGACGGCTGGGACGACCCCCACACGGAGGACCGTGCCCACCGCCTCCGCATCGGCGACACGGACCTCGGCTACGCCAAACTCGCCATCCGCTGCGCGGTCACCCTGGTCGACCAGCACACCGCCGCCCGGGCAGGCCCGGAACCCCTGCGCACCCTCGCCGCCTACCGCCGCGCCGCCCAGGGCGGAGTCGCCTTCGGCACGAAGTACGCGGTGCTCCGGCCCGGCCGGGTGGCGGTGGGGGACGAGGTGACGGTGACGGTGTGGGGGGAGTCGGAGCTGTGAGCGCCGGGCGGGTCAGCGCCGGGCGCGGCCCGCGTGCCGTCCGCCCCGGCGCCCGTTCCGCCCCCGTCGCGCCGCCACCGGTACCGCGAGGCTGACGGTCAGGGCGGCGGCGAGGGCGTAGGGCCACCAGCCGAAGCCGACGGCTTCCGAGGCGCCGGTGCTGCGCGGGTTCGCGGGGGCCGGGGCGGACGGGTCGGTGGCGGAGCGGCTGGGGGAGGTGACGACCGTCAGGACGACGTCGTTGCCGTCGCCGCCCCGGTAGCTGATGCGGTAGGCCGTGTCCGCCCGCTTCACAAGGGCGCCTTCCCTCAGGCCGGTGAAGGTTCCCGAGGTTCTTCTCTCGCCCCGGTGGTCGAGCACGGTGATCTCGCGAGCCGCGTGGCCAGTGGCCGGCACGTCGAGATGTCCGGCCAGCCGGGCCGGGCCCGTCACCGTCAGCGGCTCGTCCCGGAGGACCAGGGTGCCCTTCGGGCTCTGGGTGTAGGAGCCGTCGACGGTGAGGCCCGTCGTGACGGTGCCGTCGTTGGTGACCTTGCCGCTCACCGTGCCCTTGCCGGTCAGCGTCGTCGCCACGCGCAGGCCCGGCCGGCCCGCGTCCAGCCGTGCGTCGGCCGAGGTGAGCCGGATCGACCTGCTGTGGGTGAGGGTGGCTCCGCCGCGCAGGGCGAGGGTGCCTTCGGACACCGTCGTCGGCCCGGTGTACGTGACCGCCCGGCCCGTCAGGGTCGTCGTAGCGGTGCCCGACTGGGTGAGGGAGCCGCTGCCGCCGACGCGGGACAGGGTGAGGGGCCTGGCCGTGTTGCGCAGGACCAGGGAGCCGTCGTTGACGAGCCGGTAGTGGGTGCCGCCGGTGTACAGGCCGCTGTCGCCGCCCCGTTCGCCGCTGCCCAGGCGCAGGACAGCGCCCTTCTCCACCGTGGTGGAGCCGTCGTAGTACTGCACGGCCGCGAAGGTCACGTCGTTGCCGGGGGTGCCCGCGATGACGACGTCGCCGGCGCCGGGGGCCGACAGGGTGTCGTGGAACCGGCCGCCGCCGATGGGGGCGCCGAGCGTCACCGGGCCGTTGTAGTCGAAGGTGAGCCGGGAGCGCGAGCGGGCCGCCAGCAGGTTGATGTAAACGGTCTCCGCCGTGCCCGGCATGAAGATCCGGTCGGTCGTGCCGTCGCCCCACCGGACGTCCGCGCCCTTGATGTTGGTGCCGCGCTTGTTGACGTGTCTGCGGGCCGGCGTCCAGTTGAGGGCCGGGTCGCTGAGCGACGGGTCCGTGTCACCGCCCTGGTCCGACCAGCTGTACTGCCCGGTCAGGACGACTTTCCCGCCCGGCCGTGACTGGACGTTGATGTCGCTGCCGTACTCGCGCTGGTAGAAGTCCATGCCCATGGTGACGGTCCGGCCCAGCGGGGTGTCGACCGTCCAGGTGCCCTGGTTGAGGATCTTGCGGACGCGCGGGAGCGAGGTCGCGTACTCGGGCCGCCCGGCGTTGGCCTGCGTGCCGTTGTCGATCACCCCGGAGAAGGAGTGGGTGCCCGACAGGTCCCACGTGCCCCACAGGAACCTCGGCTGCGTGATCAGGCCCGAGCCGCTGATCGTGCCCAGGTTGTAGGCGCTCTTCAGCGACAGCCGCAGTGTGCCGTCGACCCGGATGTTGTCCTGGTTGAGGCGGAACGCCGGGGTGTCGTAAGGGAAGCGGCCGATCAGGCCCGTCGTACCGCCGTTGCCGTACTGGAGCGTCGCGCCCCGCTCCACCGTGACCGCCGGCGGGTCGGGGCGGGTGACGGTGACGTACGGGTGATTGCCGCCCGGCGTCCGTATCTGCTGCCGCTGCCGGGACTTCGGGAGCGTGAAGTCGCTGTCCTTGGTGAGGACCAGCGTTCCGCTGCCGCGCACCGTGAGCGTGCCCTCGCCGCGGAAGACGCCGTCGTACGTCGTCGTCCCGGGCGGCACGGTGACGACCGTGTCGCCGTCGAGCGTCACACTCCGGCCGGCCAGCACGTCGGCCGTGACGTCCCGGGGGCCGGCGGCCGCCGCCGGGGGAGCGGTGAGCAGAGAGGCGACCGCCGCGAGGACGCCCGCGGCCGCTGCTGTGGTGTGGGTGAGGCTGGGCACATCACCGGAGACGGGCCATGCCCCCGCCGATAACAGAAACTTCGGCGGCTGTCGTTTCCGGAACAGGCCGGACGGGTTCGTCCCGTCGGACCCGTTGACCTCCTCGTGTCACCCCCTTACCTTTCCACCGTTCGTAATGACAGATGGTGTTCGAAATCTCAGACGCTGCATCGGACGACAACGCCGTGTGTCCCCCAGTGAGAGGCAGGCCCCACCGCATGAGCCGCGACCGCGACCACGCTCTGCCCGAACCCCCCAGCCGCAGACTGCTGCTGAAGGGCGCCGCAGCCGCCGGTGCCCTGGCCGCAGTCCCCGCCCTCCCCGGCGTCGCCGAGGCGGCGCCCCAGGGAGAAACCGCTGCCGGAACACCCGCCGGGCGCCCCAGGCCGGCCCCCTTCGTGAACCCCCTCGTCCGCAACCGTGCCGACCCGCACATCCACCGGCACAAGGACGGCTTCTACTACTTCACCGCCACCGCCCCCGAGTACGACCGCATCATCCTGCGCCGCTCCCGCACCCTGAACGGCCTCGGCACGGCGGACGAGTCCGTCATCTGGCGGGCCCACGCCACCGGCCCCATGGGCGCCCACATCTGGGCGCCCGAACTGCACCGCATCGGCGGCAAGTGGTACATCTACTTCGCCTCCGCGCCCGCCGAGGACGTCTGGGCGATCCGCATATGGGTGCTGGAGAACGCCCACCCCAACCCCTTCAAGGGCACCTGGGTGGAGCGGGGCCAGATCAAGACGGCCTGGGAGACCTTCTCCCTGGACGCCACCACCTTCACCCACCGGGGAAAGCGCTACCTCGCCTGGGCCCAGCACGAGCCCGGCCTGGACAACAACACCGGCATCTTCCTCTCCGAGATGGCGAACCCGTGGACCCTGAAGGGCCCGCAGGTGCGGCTCTCCACCCCGGAGTACGACTGGGAGTGCATCGGATTCAAGGTCAACGAGGGCCCCTACGTCCTCAAGCGCAACGGCCGCCTCTTCATGACGTACTCGGCCAGCGCCACCGACTTCAACTACTGCGTGGGCCTGCTGACCGCCGACGCCGACAGCCACCTCCTGGACCCCCTGAGCTGGACCAAGTCGCCGACCCCGGTGTTCACCAGCAACGACACGACCAAGCAGTACGGCCCCGGCCACAACTGCTTCACGGTCGCCGAGGACGGCCGCACCGACGTCCTCGTCTACCACGCCCGCCAGTACAAGGAGATCAACGGCGACCCGCTGAACGACCCCAACCGCCACACCCGCGTCCAAAAGCTCGGCTGGAAACGCGACGGCACCCCAGACTTCGGCGTCCCGGTCGCCGACTCGGTGAAGGTGGGCGAATGACATGAGACGTGCGTACGCCACCCTCCTCGCCCTGTGCCTGGGCCTGTTCGGAGCCCTCGCCACTGGCGGGCCCGCCCAGGCCGCGCCCCAGACCATCACCACCGGCAGCCAGTTCACGGACACCTCGGGCAGCCCCGTCCACGCGCACGGCGGCGGTGTCCTCAAGGTCGGCACCTACTACTACTGGTTCGGCGAGCACCGCAACGCCGACAACACCTTCCGGTACGTCGACGCCTACCGCTCGACCGACCTGAAGAACTGGGAGTTCCGCAACCACGTCCTGACCGAGGCCAGTGACCCGGAACTCGCGACCGCCAACATCGAGCGGCCGAAGGTGATGTACAACGCCTCCACCGGCAAGTTCGTCATGTGGATGCACAAGGAGAACGGCACCGACTACAGCGAGGCGCGCGCCGCCGTCGCCGTCTCCGACACCGTCGACGGCAACTACACCTGGAAGGGCAGCTTCCGGCCGCTCGGCCAGCACATGTCCCGCGACATCACCGTCTTCACCGACACCGACGGCGCCGGCTACATGATCTCCGCCGCCCGGGAGAACTACGACCTCCAGATCTACCGCCTCACCGCCGACTACACCGGCATCGCGAGCCTGGTCGCCAACCCCTGGCCGGGCGGCCACCGCGAGGCCCCGGCGCTGTTCAAGCGGGGCGGCGTGTACTTCATGCTGACCTCGGGCGCCACGGGCTGGAACCCCAACCAGCAGCAGTACGCCACGGCCACGAACATCGCCGGGCCCTGGTCCGCCATGAAGAACATCGGCGACTCGACGACGTACGGGTCGCAGACCGCGTTCGTCCTGCCCGTACAGGGCAGCTCGGGCACCTCGTACCTGTACCTGGGCGACCGCTGGGGCAACTCCTTCGGCGGCACCGTCAACGACTCCCGGTACGTGTGGCTGCCGCTGAACTTCTCCAACTCGACCACCATGTCCATGTCCTGGTCGCCGGAGGTCACCATCGACACGGCGGCCGGAACCGTCACCGGCACCGGCGCCACGTACAACACGCTGATCGCCCGCCACTCCTCCAAGTGCGCGGACGTGACGAGCCAGTCGCTGTGGGCGGGCGCCCAGCTCAAGCAGTACGACTGCAACGGCGGCACCAACCAGAAGTACTGGTTCAAGTCCGTCGGAAGCGGCTACTACCAGCTGATGGTCAGGAACAGCAGCCTGTGCGTGCAGGAGAACGCGAGCACGGTCACGCAGGAGAACTGCACGTCCTCCGCGACGAGCCAGCAGTGGTCGCTGACCACCACCGGCTCGTACGTGAACGTCAAGTCCCGCGCGAGCGGCGAGTGCCTCGACGTGAACGGCGCGTCCACCGCCAACGGCGCCGCGCTCATCACGTACACGTGCAACGGAGGCACCAACCAGCAGTGGACACGCGGTACCTGACCGGGCTCAGGCGAGCAGGTCGATCGCGTCGATCGCCGTGCCCGCACTGAGGTAGCCGGTCGTTCCCGACCCGCTCACCACGTCGATCCGGAGCACGTTGTACTGGCCGGCGTCCGTCTTCCAGGCGGACGCCGGGACGCTGTACGAGAACGTGTGGTTGTTGCCCCGGTAGGAACCGTTGGTCAGCGACCGGGTGTCCGGCTGGGTGGGCGGGGCGGGGATCGCCGAGGTCCAGGTGTCGTTGACGGTGACCTGGGGACGGCCGTTCGCGTACGCCGTCGTCACGCCGATGCGCAGGGTGTGCGCGGCGGCCGCCTGGGCCGCCGTGAGCCGGAAGTACACCAGGATCCCGCTGTTGACGTCCTTCCAGAGGTAGCAGGGGAAGGCCGCCGTCTCGCCACTGCCGACGACCACGTTCCCCGTCCAGGACGCGGCCCGTGCGTCCGACGGATGCGCGTACGTCATCAGGTCCGCGTTCTTGAACCCGCCCGGCGTGCCGTTCCAGTCACCGATCCGCCAGATCGCGCCCGCGTTCGACGGGTCGTTGGAGGACGGTATCGCGATCGTGTTCAGGGTCGTCGTGCCGCCCGCCGACACGCTCACCGACGTGCTGTACACCGCCAGTTCGCCCTTGAAGACGGTCAGCGTGTACGTCCCCGGCAACACCCCGGACAGGGAGAAGAAGCCGTCCGAAGCCCGTGCGGAACCCCAGTACTGCGCGGCCGCGTTGGCCAGTCCGACCGTGTACGGATAGGCCGTGTTCCGCCCGGAGATCCCAACACCCGCCACCTTGCCCCGGCCGCTCGCCGGTACGTAGCCCGCGATGCCGAGCGAGTCGGCCCACGGCGTGGTCAGCGTGCCCGGGAACAGCGCCGAGGAGGGAGCTCCGCCGTCCGTGAAGGCGATGACGTACGGCCCCTGGAGGCCGAAGCGCTGCGCCTCGGTCTGGTTCTGCCCGTAGTAGAGGATCTCGTACAGGCCGCCGCCGTCCGCGCTCTGGTGGCGCAGCAGGGAGCGGTAGAAGGGGCCGCCGGAGGCCTTCTCGTGGTTGCTGCGCACCATCCACAGCCCGACGCCGCCCGCGGACCAGCCGACGTGGTCGTAGTCCATGACGCGCCGCTTGGAGTAGTGCTTCGAGCGAGTCTGCCCGTCGGACTTCCGGAACACGTCCGAGGCCTCGATGGTGGTCGGCGCGTAGGTGTAGGAGTCGGGCTCGTCGTTGAGGAAGGCGCCCTTCTTCACGCGCACGATGTACCGGGTCGCGGAGACCGACGCGTCGGCCTTGTTCGTCCACAGGTAGACGTTGTTCTCGCCGCTGCGGGCCGCGTAGTAGTGCTTGAGCGTGCCGTGCGTGACGGAGATCAGGACCGTCGAACCGGACTGCCGGATGCTCACCGTGGAGGCGCCGAGGCCGGACTCGATGTGCGAGTTCTGGCCGCCGTAGCCCTGGTACTCCGTGCCCCGGTAGACCAGGGAGGTCAGGTCGCCGGTGGACTTGGAGACCTTGAAGACCAGCTGGGCGCCGGTGTCGACGACGTAGTTCGAGCCGTCGTCGGTGTAGCCGAAACCGGCGGCGTGTGCCGGCCGGGCGAGGGCCGCGCCGACGGCACCGGCGGTGGCGGCGAGGACGACGGTGCGACGGCCGACCGGTCTGTTCGTGGCTCCGGGCATGGGGGGCGCCTCCTGCGAAAGGTGGGGGGAACGCGGTGGGAGCGAGAGTGACAGTTGAATCGATTTCGCGAAAGGGCTTTCACTCGTGTGCGGCCGGAGATCTGGTGAATGCTGCTCGGGGTCTAGAAAGCGCTTGTCCGGAGCGGTACGGTCCCCCTCCAGGTCTTGTCGTGCGCTGGGAGGAGCCCGGAGTGAGACGTTTCAGTATCGCCGTCGTGGCGGCCGTGACCCTGGGAACCGCGTTGTCGTCCGTACCCGCCCACGCGGGCGGGGGGAGCGGCGGCCGCGGCCTCGCCCACTGCACGGACGGCACGTGCCACTTCGACGTCCCGCCGGGCACCTACGACGTACGGGTCACCCTCGGCGGGAAGGCGGCGTCCGGCACGAGCGTCAGCGGTGAGTCCCGCCGCTCCCTGCTGCCGGAGACGGCCGTACCGGCCGGCGAGCGGATCACCCGCAGCTTCACGGTGAACGTCCGCACTCCCGAGGGCGAGCCCACCGGACCCGAGGGAACCCCCGGCCTCGACCTGCGGGTCGGCGGCTCCGCCCCGGCCCTCGCCGACATCAGGGTCACCCGGGCACGGCACGCCCGCCAGATCTTCCTGGTCGGCGACTCCACCGTCTGCGACCAGCCGGGCGACCCGTACTCCGGTTGGGGCCAGCAGCTGCCCCAGTACCTCCGCAAGGGGGTGTCCGTCGCCAACTACGCCGATTCCGGGGAGAGTACGGTCTCGTATCTGGGGAACCCGCAGCTGTGGGCCACCGTACGGCCCCTGATCCGCCCCGGCGACCTGGTCCTCGTCCAGCTGGCGCACAACGACAAGACCACGGACGAGGCCACCTACCGGGCCAACCTGGAGACCCTGGTCGCGGGCGTCCGGGAGCGGGGCGGACAGCCGGTCCTTGTCACTCCCATCGTGCGGCGCTGGTTCAGCCCCGACGGCACGCTGAACAACGGAACCGCGCTCCTCGTCAACGGCCTCGGTGTCGACCACCCGGCCGTCATCCGCTCGGTCGCGGCGGCGCGGGACGTCCCGCTGATCGACCTCACGGCCAAGACCAAGGCACTGGTGGAGTCCCTCGGCGTGGAAGGCTCCAAGGCGCTCTACCTCACCAACGAGGCGCGGGACAACACGCACACCTCCGTGCGCGGTGCGACGGCCTACGCGGCCCTGGTCCGCGACGAACTCGTCACCCGGCATCTGGTGCCCAAGGGCCAGGTGAGGGTGGGATGAACCCCTGGGGCGCCCCGACCGGAACCGGGGCGCTCCAGGTCCGATCCGTATCCACCGGCCCGAGCACGAAAGACATCCGATGCAACTGCCTCCCGCCGACCGCACGACGTCCCCGTTCACCGGCTACACCCGCGCCCACTGGGAGGCGGCGGCCGACTCCCTGCTCACCGCCGTGGAGCCGTACGCGAGCGAGGACCGGGCGCTCTACCACCTGCCCGGCGACCGGGCCAGTTGGTCGGGCCGCCTCTCCGACGGCCTGGAGGGGTACGCCCGCACCCTTCTGCTCGCCGCCTTCCGCCGCGACGAGAAGGCCCTGGAGCGCTACGCGACCGGCCTCGCCGCCGGCGTCTCGGGCGTCTGGCCCCGCATCGAGGACCGCAGCCAGCCCCTGGTGGAGGCGGCCTCCATCGCCCTGGCCCTGCGCCTGACCCGGGACCTGCTCTGGGACCGCCTGGACGACGGCGTACGCCAGCGGACGGCCGCCTGGCTGGGCGACGCCCTCACGGCGGAGCCCTGGCCCTGCAACTGGGAACTGTTCCCGGTCACGGTGGGCGGCTTCCTGGCCGAGATCGGCCACGAGCCGGAAGCCTCCCGCGCGGCGATCGACCGCGGCCTGGAACGCATCGAGCAGTGGTACGTGGGTGAGGGCTGGTACACCGACGGCGACGGCCGCAAGTACGACTACTACAACGGCTGGGCGATGCACCTCTACCCGGTGCTGCACGCCTGGCTGGAGCAGGACGAACGACTGCTGGCGCGGTACGGCGACCGCCTCGCCCGGCACCTCGACGACTACGCCCGCCTGTTCGGAGGCGACGGCGCGCCCATGCACCAGGGGCGCTCCCTGACGTACCGCTTCGCCACCACCGCCCCGCTGTGGCTGGGCGCGATGACCGGCCGTACGCCCCTGCCGCCCGGCGGGACCCGGCGGCTGGCCTCCGGCGCGCTGAAGTACTTCCTGGACCGGGGCGCGGTGGACGACCGGGGCCTGCTCACCCTCGGCTGGCACGGCCCCGACGAGTCCGTCCTGCAGGGCTACTCGGGACCGGCCTCCCCGTACTGGGCGAGCAAGGGCTTCCTCGGTCTGCTCCTGCCCCCGGACCACGAGGTGTGGACGGCGCCGGAGGAACCCGCCCCCGCCGAACGAGCCGACTTCGTCACCCCCGTCGGCCCGCCCAACTGGCTGCTCCAGTCCACCCGCTCCGACGGCGTGGTCCGCCTCCACAACCACGGCAGTGAGGACGTCCGCTACGACCCGTACTACACGCGGCTGGCGTACTCCACCGTCACCACACCGGCGCAGACGTACGACAACAGCGTCCTCGTCGCCGGCGACCCGGGCCGCACCGGCATCGAACCGCTCGGCGCGGGTGAGGGCTGGGCGGCGTCCCGGCACATGGCGGGCGGGGGAGCCCGGGTGACGACCGTGGTGCTGGCGCACGGGGCGGTGGAGGTGCGGGCGCATCTGGTCGCGGGGGCGGAGCCGGGGACGGCGGTCCGCGTGACCGGCTGGAGCGCGCCGGACGGTCTCCGTGCGGAACTGCTCCCCGCCGTCGGCCTCGACGACGACCTCACCGGCGTCACCGCCGGGGACGCCACCCTGTTCGTCGCCTTGGCCCGGCTCACCGCCGAGACGGACCCCGTGCCGCTGCCGGAAACCGTCGCGGTAACCGCTTCCGCGGACGGGGAGCTGACGGTCCGCTGGAGTACGGGGCACGAGGTGCGGGTCCGGCTGGACGGGTCCGGCGTGCACGTCGGCTGAGTCTTCCCGGCCAGGTCGGTTTTGCCGCGCCGTAGTTCGGCCCGCGCCGTAGTTCGGCCCGCGCCGTAGTTCGGCCCGCGCCGTAGTTCGGCCCGCGCCGAAGCGAGCCGGGCCCACCATGGCGGCATGACCGCAGATCCGCAGCAGACACCGTCGAACCGGGCCGCGACCGCCTTCGCCGGCCTCCACCGTGCCGGAGAGCCCCTGCTCCTGCCGAACGCCTGGGATCACGCATCCGCCCGGGCTCTCGCGGCTCAGGGCTTCCCGGCGATCGGGACGACGAGCCTCGGCGTCGCCGCGGCGGCCGGTCTGCCCGACGGGGCGGCGGCGACCCGGGAGGAGACGCTGCGGCTGGCCGTCGCCCTCGGGTCCGAGCCGTTCCTGCTGTCCGTCGACGCGGAGGGCGGCTTCAGCGACGACCCGGACGAGGTGGCGGAGTTCGCGCGGGAGCTGTACGTGGTCGGGGCGGTCGGCATCAACCTGGAAGACGGCCTCGGACCGGCCGCCCGGCACGCGGCGAAGATCGCGGCGGTCAAGCGGGCCGCACCCGGCCTGTTCGTCAACGCCCGCACGGACACCCACTGGCTGGGCGACGGCGACGGCACCCTCGCGCGCCTCGACGCCTACCAGCAGGCGGGCGCGGACGGGGTGTTCGTGCCCGGCCTCACGGACCCGCGCGGCATCGAGGCCCTGGTGCGCCGGCTGGACGTGCCCCTCAACGTCCTCTACTCGCCCGGCGGCCCGCCCGTCGCCCGCCTCGCCGGCATCGGTGTACGCCGCGTCAGCCTCGGTTCGCTGCTGTACCGGCGGGCACTGGGCGCGGCCCTGGAGACGGCGGCGGACCTTCGGGCCGGCCGGACGCCGACGGGCGCGACAGCGTCGTACGACGACGTGGCGGGGCTCGCGCGGCGGGCCGCGCGGCCGGCCGGGAGCCGATGACGGAGTGGAGCCGGCGGGCGGCGAGCGCTCGCATCGCGGCCGCCGTGCCCGGATCCGCCGGGAAGAACGTCTCGATGGCGATCTCGTCGAGCGTGACGTCCCGGGGCGAGCCGAACACCGTCGTGGTGGACAGCAGCGCGAGTTCGCCGCCCACGTGGGCGGCGCCGTGCTGCGCCTGCGTGAGCGGCCCCGGGTCCACCACCACCGCGCCAGGCTCCGGTGACAGATCCTGACCGAGGACGGCGACCGCGCGTCCTTCGCCACCGGGACCGATGTGATCCACCTCGACGAGGACGGCCGGATCACCTCCGTCACCGCCTTCCTCGACCAGGCACCCGCCGGGTTCGACCCCGCGGCGCACCACTGAGGCGTACCGCGGGGACGTCCGGTCCTACGTGCCGAGCGCGGCGATCAGCCGGGAGACGGCGCCGAGGTCGGGCACCTCACGCAGGCAGGTCACCGCCTGCCGGGCCCCGAAGTCGCGTTGCTCGGGCGTCACTCCGGGGTCGACGGCCGTCTCGGCCTGCACGTGGACGTAGTTCAGGGCCGTGGCGAAGAGCATCGAGAAGGACTCCGGTCCGGTGAGGACGGCCGGGCCCCCGGCCTCGCGGTAGGACCGGGCCAGGCGCCGCGCGGACGCGATGTCCACGTCGTTGCCGCCGGACCAGACGTGGACGGCGCGCGCGAACTCCCGTTCGGCCGAGACGGGACCGGCGTTGTCCCAGTCGAGGAGGACCGGTCCGTCCCGGCCGACCAGGACGTTCTGGGGCCGGAGGTCGAGGTGCGAGGTCACCAGGCCGCCGGGCGCCGACGGCGTCACCCACTGAGCGAGCCGGGGCACGGACGTGGCGATGAACCGGTCCAGTTCGTCCGACCACGCCAGGCCGGCCTCGTGCACCTTCTTGCGGACGTCCTCCCACTCGGCGTCGCCCGGGCACCGCTCGTACCAGTCGCCCGGGCCCTCGACGGCTCCCTCCCCGGCCCGGTGCAGCAGCGCCATGGTCCGGCCGAACCAGTGCAGGACGGCGGGGTCGGAGGGGTCGGCCTCGGCGCCGTCGATCCAGTCGTACAGCTTCACCCAGGACCCGCCGCCCGGGGAGTCGACGCGGGAGACGTGGGCGCCGTGCCGGGCGCGGTGGAGGCGAGGGGAGGCGATGCCGAGGTCCGCCGCGGAGTCCCGTAGCGCGGCCTCGCGGGTGACCTGGGCCTCGTCGCAGCCGAAGAGGAGTTCCTTCACGGCCCAGGAGCGGCCGTTTCCGGAGAGTTTCCAGATCTGGCCGAGGGCGCCGCGGGTGACGGGGACCATGGTCCAGGGGCCGGTTCCGAGGGCGTAGAGCTCGGCTATGACACCGGCCCTGTCATCGGATCGGGTGCGGTCGGTCAATGTCTGTCCTCTTCTCGGGGCCAGTTCAGGAGCAGTACGTGCAGGGCGTCGATCGCCCGGTCCCAGGACGCCTGCATGTCACGGGCCGCGCCGAAGGCGCCGGTGGACTCCAGGGCGCAGTAGCCGTGGAAGGTACTGCGCACCAGGCGCACGGCATCGGTGAGGTCGGGTTCCTCCAGGCCGTAGGCGCGGAGCATGCCGTAGGTGACGTCGGCCGTGCGGCGCATCGCGGGGGAGCCGCTGACGAGTTCCTGGTCGATGCGGATCTGGGTAGCGGCGTACCGGCCGGGATGGTCCAGGGCGTAGGCACGGTAGGCGGCGGCGAAGGCGCCCAGCGTGTCCCTGCCGGCCTCCCGCCCCTCGACCGCCTCCGCGATCCAGTCGATCATCTCGCCACCGGCCAGCAGGGCCATACGGGTCCGCAGGTCCTTCAGACTCCGGACGTGGGTGTACAGACTCGCGTCCTTCACCCCGAAGCGGCGGGCCAGCGCGGAAAGGGTGACGTGCTCGACACCGGCCTCATCGGCGAGATCGGCTGCGGCCGCGACGAGACGCTCGGGGGTGAGTCCGGCTCTGGGCATGGGGAGTTCGGGGTTACCTCTCGAAGAGGGCCATGTCGTCGGCGAAACAGATGATGAGCTGATTGTCGACGGCGGTGGCGGCGGTGGCGACGAGGGGGAGGCCGATGGTCGCGGCGCACTCACCGGTGCGGAGGTTCCACAGGCGGGCGGTGTGGTCGTCGGCGGCGGTGAGGGCGTGGGGCTCCCCGTCAAGAGCGACACGGCTGACCGTGTGGATCGGGGCGCTGTGTCCGGTGAGACGGAGGACGGCTTCTCCGGTGTGGAGGTCCCACAGCCGCACGGTGTGATCGTGGCTGCCGGTGAGCAGGTGGGGGCGGTCGCCGAGAGTGATGCGGCACATCAACTCCACGGAGGCGGTATGCCCGGTGAGGATGCGCACGCACTGCCCGGTACCGAAATCCCACAGGTGTACGTCGGAGCTGTAGGCGGTGGTGAGCGCG
Source organism: Streptomyces qaidamensis (assembly GCF_001611795.1). Classification (NCBI taxonomy): domain Bacteria; kingdom Bacillati; phylum Actinomycetota; class Actinomycetes; order Kitasatosporales; family Streptomycetaceae; genus Streptomyces; species Streptomyces qaidamensis. The sequence goes on from NZ_CP015098.1 coordinate 7,143,904, forward strand.
TGAGGGCGATCGCCGATGACCACGCCGGCGACCCGCTCGATGTCCGGGTCCTCGGTCTGGAGGGTATGGGAGCACTCTCCGCTACTCACGTCCCACAGCTTGACGGTGCCGTCGTAGGCAGAGGCGGTCACCAGGTGAGGGCGGCCGTCGACGGTCAGGACGTCCTCGCCGCTGAGCTCGCCGGATCCTCCGCTGAAGCTGCGCACCTGATGTCCCGTTCGCACGTCCCAGAGGTGCGTGGTGCCGTCATGATCGACCGTGAGGGCGTGGGGTCGCTCATCGACGATGACGCAGCCGACGGCCTCTCCATGATCCAGCAGTGTCAGCGAGCACACGCACTCACCGGTGGCGGTTCTCCGGAGGCGGACCGACCCGTCGTAACTGCCCGTCAGAACGTGCGGGCGCCCGCCCATCACGACTTCCGTGATGTCGGTGATCCAGTCGGTGTGCCACTCACGGGACGGGACTGTCCGGGCGCTGGTCAGGCCCCAGAGACGGAGTGTGCCGTCGTACCCGGTGGAAATGGCGTGCGGGCGCCCGTCCATGTCCGAAGCGCACAGGGACTGCACGAAGTTGGTGTGCCCGGTGGCCATGGGCGCGAGCAGTGCCGCCACCCGGTCCGCGTCCGTCACCGCACCCGGCAGTCCCGGAATGCCGGAGTCCGTGTAGACGCCGACGCCGACCGAGGTCAGGAACCGCCTCCCGGCCCCCGGGTCGGTCACGTCAGCCCCTCGGCGACCGCCCGGCCCGTCTTCCGGGCCGTCAGGTAGCGCAGCAGGCTGTGCGGCTTGAGGCTCAGCCGGTTGAAGATCAGGGACATGCCGAGCGGGGAGCCGACCGTCACCAGGTCGGTGACCGGCCACTCGGGGTGCTCGCACAGCGCTTCGTACGCCACCACCGAGCCCAGCGAGTGCGCGACGACCACGCGCGTGTCGGGGCCGATCTCCTCCGCCACCCGGGGCCGGGCCTCCTGCCAGACGACGAGCTCGTTCATGTACCGCCGCACCTGCTTCAGGGCGAGCACCATCATGCGGTCCGAGTACGTGCCGAAGAACCGGGACCCGGACAGCGCGTCCAGCGCGGAGCGGACCCGCTGGGACAGCAGCCGTCCCGGTGCCGGGGATCGCGCGGGTGCCGGGCTCGTCCGGGGCCGTGACCGCCGGGTCCGTCTCCGCGGCGGCCTCCCACCACGCTGTGAGCAACTCCGCTTCGAAACCGTCTTCGACGTCGTGCTCGTCCCAGGGCGGTACGCCGAGGTTGCGCGTGCCCTCCTCGAAGAAGACGTTGCCGTAGAACGCGCAGGCGATGTCGTCCTCGGTGAGCCGCAGCCCCGAGCCGTGCCGTACGCCGTCACGCAGGGCCGGGACCACGTCCCGGCCCATCAGCGCCGACCCCGACCACTCGTGCCCGATCCCGTGCACCACCACGACCCGTGCCATCGCCCGTTCCCCCGGTGCTCATCGGCGCAGTTCAGAGGGATCGAGCGTAGTACGGGGCACGGACCGGCGGGGCCGTTTGCCGTCACCGGGGGCGCAGGAGCCCCAGGTCCGTGCCCCACGCGTCCAGGACCTCGTCGAGACCGGCCCGGCGCGCCGCCTCCTCGACACCGGCGAAGAGGGCCCGCTGGGTGTGCGGATCCCCGTCGGCCAGGATGCGCCGCAGGACCGGCAGGAGCCGGTCCGCACCCCACCGGGGGTCGCCCAGTGGCTGCCGCTCCAGTTCCCACCGCAGGTACTTGTTGTAGGGCCGGACCCGGCGGTGCAGGGCGAACAGCACCTCCAGTGCGTACGGGACGGACTCGGCGGCATCCAGATGGCCCAGGTCGGGGCGGTCGTCGCGGTAGCTCTTCAGGGAGCGGTACGCCTGGTTGACGTAGGCGTCGAGCCGGCCGGCGGCGGCATGCCGGGCTTCGTCGGCGCCGAGTGTCCGCTTCTCGTCGAGGATCTCGGCGATGGTCCCGTCGAGCCGGTCGAACAGCACCTCGGCGTGGACGTAGGAGTACCGCGCGAAGCTGTCCGGGCGGCCGGGCATGCCACGGGTGCGGAACTGAGCGAGGGTGATGACGACGAGGTCGAGGTGGGCCGAGCGGAAGCGGTCCAGTGCGGCGAGGACCGGCACGCTCTCGTCACGCACGACGACGTGCAGGTCGTGGTCGGAGTGGGCCGTCGGCATGCCGGCGTGCACCCGGGAGCCGCTGAGGACGAGCCCGACGACGCCGGGATGCGCGGTCGCCCGGGAGGTGAAGGCGTGCAGCGTCTCCTCGGGGGTCCGGCCGGGGACGGGGGCGTAGCTGTCGCGCACCATGATGATCTCTCCATGCGGAAACGTCCGCGGCGCAGGCGCAGGCGGCTGCCGCGGAGACGGATCGGTTGCTTCTGCGGCGCCGGGGAGCGCCGCCGGAGAGATCACTTCACGGTGCCTAGGCTACCCGTTCAGGCCTGTGGATCCAGCCCGTCGGACAGACCCGGCGCGGGCGGCGGGAGGCGGGTGGCGCGCCCCCCGGTCGCCCAACAGCCCTAGGGTTACAGGGAAGGCGGGGCGCGGGGAGGCGGCATGACGCACGGGGCGGCGCGGCGCGAGGACGAACCCGGCAGCTCCGCCGACGCCCCCTCGGGCGGCGGCCCGCGCGGTAGGCGCCCGTTGTGGCGGCAGCGCGACTTCGGGGTCTTCTGGGCCGCCCAGACCCTCTCCGTTCTGGGCGACTCCTTCGCCCTCATCGCCCTGCCCCTGCTGGTGCTGGAGGCCACCGGATCGGTCGCGCGGATGGGCCTGCTGACGGCGGTGGGAGGGGCGGCGGCGGTCGTGGCGGCGGTGTTCGCCGGGGCGGTCGTGGACCGGGTGGACCGGCGCCGGCTGCTCATCGCCTGCGACCTGGTGCGCATGGCGCTCTACGGGGTGATCCCGCTGGTGTGGCTGTTCGGCCCGCAGCTCTGGCTGCTGTACGTGGTGCTGCCGCTGTGCGAAGCCGTCGGCATGCTGTTCGCGGTCGGTTACGTCACGGTCGTGCGCGGGCTGGTCGGCACCGAGCAACTCACGGAAGCCAATGGGCGGTTGAACTCCACGGCCGCCGCCGCGGGTGTCCTCGGCCCGCTGTGCGCCGGCCTGGTCGCCGCCTGGTCCGGCCCGGCGGCGGCCGTGGGCGTGGACGCGGCCAGCTTCGGGCTCTCCGCCACCTGCCTGCTCTTCGTCCGCTTCCGCAAGCGCGTCCCCGACGACCGGCAGGACAGCCGCACCGGCCTCTGGCAGGACCTGCGCACCGGCATCGCCTTCCTCCAGGGCCATCCCGTGCTGCGCTCCCTCACCGTCCTCCTCTTCGGCTTCAGCTTCCTCACCCTCGGTCTGAACGACCTGGTCATCTACCACCTCAAGCACGACCTCGGGCATGACGACCGCACGGTCGGCACGGTCATGGCGGTCGGCGCGCTCGGCGCCATCACCGGCGCCCTGCTGGTGGCCCGGGTCCGCCGCCGTCTCGGCTTCGGCCCGACGTGGACCGGGTCGGTCGCGGTGTGCGGCCTGGCCTTCGCCGGTCTCGGCTGGGCCCGCGACGTCCCCGTCGTCGCGGCTTTGAGCGCAGCCTTCCTCGCCTGTGCCGGCATGGCGGGCACCTGCTCGATGTCGCTGCGCCAGGAGGTGACCCCCGAACACCTCCTGGGCCGCGTCACCTCCGCCTTCTGGACCCTCCAGTACGCGGCGGCCCCCATCGGCGCGGCCGTCCTCACCTGGGCCGCGGAGGAGCAGGGCACGACCCCGGTCGCCCTGGTGGCCGGAGCGGCCTGCGTCGCCCTGGCCGCCACGGGCCTGCTCACCCCGATCCGCGGCTCGGGCCGGACCGTCAGCCGTTGATGCCGCTGTAGTGCCGCAGACTCCACCTCCACAGCATCCGCGCAGCCAGATACGCCAGCAGCCCCAGCAGGGGTGAGGCCGCCGCCAACCAGTACGGAACGCCGGTCGAGTGGCCGTGGCCCGTCAGGACCGCCGCCGGGAAGTAGGCGACGAACGCGAGCGGCAGGCCGTAGGTGAGGAAACCGCCCACCGCCCTGGGCAGGACGTTCAGCGGGTAGCTGCCGAAGGTGCCGAGGAGTTCCTCCAGCCAGCGGCCCCACATGTCGGCGGCCGGGAAGCGCAGGGACGCGCTGGCCACGACCGTGAACAGGGCGGCCTCCAGCAGCATCCCGCCGAGCACGGCCGCGACGAGGTAGGTGACGCGGCCCGTCGTCCAGTCCAGGTCGCTGCGCGAGAGCGCGCCCACCATCAGGCCCGCCGCCACCGTCAGGTCACCGATGGCGTTGGTGGGGAAGAACGCCAGCTGGATCTGGCGGTGGACCGGCATCGGACGCATCAGGTAGATGTCGATGCGGCCTTCCTGGATCTGCCGGCCGGCCCAGTGCATGCGCCCCAGGAACAGCACGAACAGCCCGTGCGCCAGCATCCGCGTCGCCGGGATCAGCAGCACGTCGGAGCTGTCCCAGCCACCCATCCCGGCGAACCGCGACAGCAGCACCGTGGCGAACACGATCACCGACACCTGCCAGATCGCGCCGATCGCGATCATCAGCAGGAACTCGGTGCGGTACTCCATCTGCGCGCGGAAGTTGAGCGCCGTCACGCGCCACACGATCCGCAGTGCCTTCAACGACATCTCAGCCTCCCTGCGAGATCACGCGCCGGGCGGCCCGCCGCCACAGCAACCGGGTGAACAACGCCAGCGCCACGACCCACGCGGCCTGCACGGACAGCTGGAACGCCGCGTCGGACAGCGGAATGCGCCCCACGTACAGCGACAGCGGCACGCTCAGCGTGGCCTGGAAGGGGAGGAAGGCGCTCATCGTCACGAACCAGTCCGGGAAGAACCACAGCGGCGCGTACACCCCGGACAGCAGGTTCTGGGCGAACATCAGGATGAGCATCGCGGCGGTGTTGCGGACCGTCCAGAAGCACAACTGGTCCAGCACCAGCATGACGTAGTACAGGACCCACTGGCCCAGCAGCATGCTGAGCACGAACACCCCGGCCGCGCCGGCCGACGCGGGCGGTTCGACGACGCCCGCGGCCAGGCAGATCACGTACCCGGTCAGCGCCCACGCCAGCCCGTACAACTGCTCCCCGGCGGCCCGCAGGGCGTAGTAGCGCTGCGGCGGCAGCGGCCGCAGGTACCAGTAGACGATGGTGCCGAAGTGCATGTGCTGCAGGACCGTGTCACGGCCCGCGTACTGGTCCAGCTCCCGCAGCCGGGACGCCAGTACGGCCAGTACGGCGTACGTGACCGCCTGGTCGCGGCTCAGCCCCGCGGTCGTTCCGGTCTGCGCGTACAGGCCCCGCCACAGCGACCAGACCAGCACCACCTGCACGGCCAGCCGGAGGGCGACGGCGGTCATCCGGGGCGGTGCGTTCAGCTCGCCGAGCGGGGTGACCCGGGCGGCGCGCCAGGCATGGAGCACGGCCACGTCAGACCTCCTCGGCGTGCGCGTACGCGGCCCGCATCACGTCCTCCAGGTCCGCCTCGTCCAGGGCGATGTCCGTGACTTCGAACCGCTCGATCACCGCTTTGAGCGCCTGCTGGACGGTGAGCGGGGCAGGCCCGTCGGGACCGAAGACGACCTGCGCGCCCGCGTGCCGCAGCAGCGCGGTGCCCGGCGGCGGGACGACCTCGGCGTGCGGATCGGCCAGGGTGGCCCGCACCTGCCACGTCGAGCCGAACTTCCGGCGGATCTCGTCGAGCGAGCCGTCCAGCATCAGCCGGCCGTGGTTGACCAGCACGACCCGCTCGGCGAGCCGCTCGACCTCCGTCATGTCGTGCGTGGTCAGCAGCACCGTACGGCCGCGCTGCTCCACCTGGTGCCGCAGGAACTCCCGCACCTGCTCCTTCACCACCACGTCCATGCCGATGGTCGGCTCGTCGAGGAACACCACCGGCGGGTCGTGCAGCAGGGCGGCGGCCAGGTCGCTGCGCACCCGCTGGCCGAGCGAGAGATGGCGGACCCGGGTGTCCCAGAACGACGACAGCTCCAGGATGTCGTCGAACTCCTTGAGCCGGGCGGCGTGTTCGGCCCTCGGCACCTCGTAGATGTCCCGCAGGATCGCGAACGACTCGCGCACCGGCAGGTCCCACCACAACTGGGTGCGCTGCCCGAAGACGGCGCCGATGTTGCGGGCGTTGCGCTCCCGCTCCCGGTACGGCACCACGCCCGCGACCCGGGCCTCGCCGGACGTGGGCGTGAGGATGCCGGTGAGGATCTTGATGGTGGTGGACTTGCCGGCGCCGTTCGGCCCGAGCAGGGCGAGGAGTTCGCCCGCGGCCACGTCGAAGGTGATGTCGCAGACGGCGTGTTTGGCCACCCGCTCGGGGTTGACCAGGGACCGGACCGCGCCCGCGAAGCCAGGGCGGCGGACGGTGGTGTGGAAGGTACGGGACAGTCCTCGGACCTCGATGGCGACACTCAACTGACCCACCAACTCCCTTGCGGTGAACACAGCAGCGGCCGGTCGGCACGAGGGCCGACCGGCCGCGGATGACATTCCGACACTCTCGGAATGTCGATCAATCGGTCAATCGATTAATCAGCTTCTTACCTGGTGGTCGAGAACACGAACGAGAACTCCACCGGTTCCGCCTTCAGGAAGTACTGCGGCAGCGGGCCCGGGCCGCAGGACTGCGAGCCGATGCCGTGCAGCCCGTGGTCGAGGTTGACCCACACCGTGTCGCCGGCCGCGAGGTCGCTCCGGTGCCGGGCGGCGTCGAGCTGCTCGGTCGTCCAGCGCCGCGCCGTGAACCAGAACTCCGGGTCGCCCTCGATCCTCAGACCGCCGAGCTCCACCCACCGGACGTCGGCACGGGCGCCGTTCTCCTGCGGGCGGACGTACGGCGTCTGCAGCCGGTCCACCGTCGACTGCCACCGTCCGATCATGGACGCTGCCTTGCTGTCCGGGTACGCCTCGCCCGGACCGCCGCCGAACCACTCCACCCGGTCCGCCTCCGGCAGTCCGAAGCGGACGCCGAGCCGGGGCAGCGGCACCGTCCAGTCGCCCTCCGGCGTCACGGACACGGACAGCCGCAGCCGCTCGCCGTCGGACGTCCAGCGGTACACCGTGTCCAGGCCCACCTCGCGGGCCGCGGGCGCCACCCGGCTCCGCACCGTCAGCGCGTCGTCGCCCGCCTCGACCGAGACCAGGCGGTGCCGCATCCGGTGCAGGCCGAGCGTGCGCCACAGCACCCCGTAGCGGGTGTCCGTCTGCCACTCGGCACCGTCGTCGTTGTCGGTCGGCGCCCGCCACACGTCCAGCCGCGGCGTCGCGCCGACCTCCACCCCGCCGATCGAGAGCAGCGCACCGGTGCGGGCGTCGAACCGGGCCGGGCCGAGCGTGATCCGGCCGTCGTCGAGCGCGGGCCGGTCGGTCGCGGGGAAGGACGGCAGCGGCCGCGCCCCCACCGCGAACTGGCCCCAGGCCACGACGTGGTCCTTCGCGGCCCACAGCGTGTCGCCCGCGAGCAGGGCCCGCACGGTCCACTGGCGCTCGCCGCCCCGGCCGTCCACGGGCGGCTCCGGCAGCTTCACCTCGGCGCTCCCGCCCGGCGCCAACGCGGGCACCGACAGCGAACCCGACTCGACGGTCTCGCCGTCCACCTGGCACGACCACTCGAAGGCCAGCGCGGACAGGTCGGCGAAGTCCTGCTTGTTGGTGATCCGCACGATGCCGTTGGCACCGTCGCCCTCGATGTGGACGGGCTCGATGACCTTCTTGTACTCGATCAGGCCCGGCGACGGCGTCCGGTCCGGGAAGACCAGCCCGTCGCACACGAAGTTGCCGTCGTGCAGCTCCTCACCGAAGTCACCGCCGTAGGCGTAGCCCAGCTCGGCGTGCTTGACGCCGTGGTCGATCCACTCCCAGATGAACCCGCCCTGCAGCCGGTCGTACTTCTCGAACAGCTCCTGGTAGTCGGCGAGCCCGCCGGGGCCGTTGCCCATGGCGTGCGCGTACTCGCACTGGATGAACGGCAGCTCGCGGCGCCTGTGCGTGCCGCCGTCGAGCTGCTGCCCGATCTTCTCGACCTCGTCGTGGAAGGCGTACATCCGCGAGTACACGTCCGTGTCGCGGCAGTTCCAGTCGCCCTCGTAGTGCACCAGCCGCTCGGGGTCGCGGCCGTGGATCCACTCGGCCATGGCGGTGAGACCGCGGCCGGTGCCGGCCTCGTTGCCCAGCGACCAGAACACGATCGACGGGTGGTTCTTGTCGCGCTCGACCATGCGCGCGGCGCGGTCCAGCAGGGCCGGGGTCCAGCGGTCGTCGTCGACCGGGTTGTCCCGCCAGTCCTGCTCGGTGAAGCCGTGGGTCTCCAGGTCGCACTCGTCGATGACCCACAGGCCGTACTCGTCGCACAGGTCCAGGAACGCCGGGTGCGGCGGGTAGTGCGAGGTGCGCACGGCGTTGAGGTTGTGCCGCTTCATCAGCAGCACGTCCTCGCGCATGGTCTCCAGGTCGAGCGCGCGGCCCCGCTCGGGGTGCCACTCGTGCCGGTTGACACCCTTGAAGAGGACGGCCGTGCCGTTGACCTTGACGAGCCCGTCCTCCAGGACGACCGTACGGAAACCGATCCGCAGCGGCACCCGCTCCCCGTCCGTGGCCAGCACACCGTCGTACAGCTTCGGCGTCTCGGCGGTCCACGGCTCCACCGCGACCGTCACCGGCTCGCCGGTCGCGACATCGATGTCCAGGGCGGGGACGAGCACCCGCCCGTCGACGTCGGAGTCGACGCGCAGGGTGCCCTCGCCGGTGGTGTGGTCGTAGGAGGCATGCACGAAGAAGTCGGCGACGCTGCCCGCCGGACGGTGCAGCAGGGTCACGTCACGGAAGATGCCCGGCAGCCACCACTGGTCCTGGTCCTCCAGGTACGACCCCGCCGACCACTGGTGCACGCGCACGGCCAGCACGTTGACGCCCGGCTTCAGCAGCTCACCGACCGCGAACTCGTGCGCCAGCCGGGACCCCTTGAACTCGCCGAGCTCCGTGCCGTTCAGCCAGACGCGGGCGCAGGACTCGACACCGTCGAAGCGCAGCACCGCCCCGCCGTCCGACGGCCAGTCGGACGGCAGGTCGAAGACGCGCAGGTGGTCACCGGTCGGGTTCTCCGTCGGGACGTACGGTGGGTCCACCGGGAAGGGGTAGAGGTGGTTGGTGTAGATCGGGGAGCCGAACGCCCCGTCGCCCTGGAGGACCCAGTGCCCGGGGACCGTGACCTCGGCCCAGTTCCCGGCGTCGTAGCCCTCATCGGCGAACGAGTCGTCCTCGGCGCCGGCCGTGGCCGAGAGCCGGAAGCGCCAGCTGCCGTTCAGCGACAGCGACCGCGCGTCCGAGGACGCGTACCAGGCACGGGGCGGCAGGGCACCGCTGCCCGGGGAGACGTCCTCGACGTAGTCGACGGATGGGGTCGTGCGGAAAGACATCGGTCTCCTAGCTCAGCCCTTGATGCCGGTCTGTGCGATCCCCTGCACCAGCCAGCGCTGGAGGAAGAGGAAGACGAAGATCAGGGGCAGGATCGAGATGGCGGTGGCCATGAAGATCAGGTGGTAGTTGACGGTCTGGTTCGTCATATACGACGACAGCGCCACCTGGACTGTCCAGGCACTCGGATCCTGTCCGATGACCAGGGGCCACAGGAAGGCGTTCCAGCCGTTGATGAAGGTGATCGTGGCGATGGCCGCGAAGAAGTTCAGCGAGTTCGGCACGACGACCCGCCAGTACGCGCCCCAGTAGCCGAGCCCGTCCACGCGCGCCGCCTCCTCCAGCTCCTTCGGGAATCCGAGGAAGTACTGCCGGAACAGGAAGCAGGTGAAACCACTGAAGAGGCCCGGGATGATGAGACCCCGGTAGCTGTCCACCCAGCCGAGGGACGAGACCAGAACGAAGCTCGGCACGAAGGTGACGGCCGTGGGCACCATCAGGGTCACCAGAACGGCGTAGAACACCTTGTTGGCGTGCCGGTAGGGGATCCGGGCGAGTCCGTACCCGGCCATCGAGCAGATCAGCAGGATGCCCGCGGTGTGCAGCACGGCGACGACGACCGAGTTCCACAGGGACCTGGCGAAATCGACGGTGACGTCGTTGAAGGGTTCGGTGATGTTGCCCCACTGGATGGCGGTGGGGAACCACTTCCATTCCTCGCCCGTGATCTCCGGGTCCGTCATGAGCGCGTTGCGGACGATCAGGTAGAAGGGGATCAGGAAGAGCAGGGCGGCGATGCCGGTCGCGATGTACAGGCCGGTGTTGCCGATGACTCCGCCGCGCTTGACCTTGACCGGCTTCGCGGCTTTGTCGATGTCGGGTGCTGTGATGGTCACTTGGACTCCTCACCCCTTCCGAAGCCCATGATCTTGCCCTGGAGCAGGGTCACGACGCAGATGAGCACTGTCAGGACGACCGCGCCCGCGCTGCCCGCGCCGTAGTTCTGGTTCTCGCCGAGGGCCATCTTGTAGAGCTCGACCAGCGGGGGCTGACCCCAGGTGGCCTTGGTGAGCAGGTTGTAGAACTCGTCGAAGGCCTGGTAGGCGGCGATCAGCAGGAGCAGGATCACCGCGGTGGACGTGGCCCGCAGCTGGGGCAGCGTGATGTGCCGGAAGGTCTGCCAGCCCGGCTTGGCGCCGTCGATGGAAGCGGCCTCGTACAGCTCCCGCGGGATGTTCTGGAGTGCCGCCAGGAACAGGATCATGAAGAAGCCCGACTGCAGCCACAGGCGGACGGTCACGATGACCAGCCAGTACCAGGGCGGGTCGGGGCTCGCCAGCCAGGCGATGTTGTCCACACCGAACCAGCCGATGACGGTGTTGGCCAGGCCGAAGCGCACGCCGTTGAAGAGGGACATCTTCCAGATCAGCGAGGCGGCGACATAGCTGACCGCGGTCGGCAGGAAGAACACCGACCGGAAGAACGCCCGCATGAACCGCAACCGGTTCACGAGCAGCGCCAGGCCCAGCGACATGGCCCAGGTGGCGGGCACGATGAACGCGGCGAAGACGGTGAAGGTGACCAGCGAGTTCAGGAAGTCCTCGTCGGTGAGGACCTGCCGGTAGTTCTCGAAGCCGACGAACTCGCTCGGCGTGACGGTGAAGCGTGCCTCGAAGAAGCTGAGCCAGACGCTCCAGCCGATGGGCACGAAGACGAAGATGATCAGGCCGATCAGGAACGGCCCGGTGAACAGCCAGAAGTTGAAGGTGCTGCTCGCCCTCAGGCCCCGCCGCGGCCGAGGCTTGGAGGCCTGGGCCGGGGCGGGCTGGGCGACCCCGCGCGTGGTGGTGGTCGACATGTCGAGATCCGTCCGGCGGTCTATCCGAAGAGCTTCTTGAGTTCGGCGTTGACCTTTTTCTCGCACGCGGCGAGCTGGGCCTTCGGGTCGCCGTTCTTGCGGACCGAGTTCGCCATGACGTCGTTGAACGAGGCGATCATGGCCTGCGTCCAGCCGATGTTGTCGAAGTGACCGAACTCGTTGAAGAGCTTCACGCCCTCGGCCGGCAGACCGGACTTGAGCTTGGTGGCGGACTGCGCGAGGGAGGTGCGCGGCGGGATGTGGAAGCCGTAGGAGGTGGCGAAGTCCTCCTGGTGCTCCTTCTGGTCGATCCACAGCCACTTGACGTATTCCTTGGCCGCCTCGACGTTCTTGCCCTTGGCGTTGACGAACATCGACCAGCCGCCGTTGTAGACGGACTCCTTACCGGCCGAACCGATCTTCGGGAAGGGGAAGATGCCGATGTCGTCGCCGAGCGCCTTCTGCATGACCGGCATGGCCCACATGCCGCACCACTGCATGGCGGTCAGGCCCTGGGTGAAGGCCGAGGGATCCCACCAGTCGGCGGGGGCGCCGAGCAGCAGGTTGCCGCTGGTGAACAGACCACGCAGCTGCTTCAGGCCCTCGGCGACGCCGTCGGTGTTGAAGGCGGGCTTGTTGTCGGCGGTGAGCGTGTCGGCACCGGCCGACCAGATCACGTTGTGCTGGAACGCCGTCAGCTCGTTGCCGAGGAAGGCGCCCTTCACCTTGCTGGTCGTGAGCTTGTCAGCGGCCTCGATCAGCTCCTCCAGCGTGGTCGGCACCTCGACCTTCGCCTTCTCGAACATCGAGGGCCGGTAGAAGAAGAACTGCGGGTCGTCGATCATCCGGACGCCGTATATCTTGCCGTCGACCGTGTGGGACTTGATGTCGGCCTGGTTGAAGTCGTCCTTGACCGGCTCGACGATGTCGGTCAGGTCGGCCACCTGGCCGCTCTTGATGAGCTGGATCTGCGGGTGGAACTCGAAGACGTCCGGCGCGTTCTTGGTGAGCAGCGCGGCGAAGAGCTTCTGCTCGAAGTTGGAACCGGTGATCCACTGCGTGGCGACGTTGGCGTCCTTGTACGCCTTGGCGTAACGCTTGACGGCCTGCTCGACGCCCGCCTCGCCGTACGCGTGGAAGTACTGGACGAGGGCGTCGCCCGACCCGCCGCTGCGTCCGGTGTTGCCGCCGCACGCGGCGAGTCCGCCCGCGGCGGCCAGGCCCATCGCGGCCCGCAGTACGTTTCGGCGGTCCCAGTTCATGTTGCTCGATGCCGACATGCTGACGTCCTTGTCTCGAGTGTGGCTGCGGCTCTGCGGCTCACTGCCAGATGGCTCACGGCCCAGGGGCTCGCGCCAGATGGCTCAAAGAGAGGTGCGGTGCGGGACGCTAGAGCTTCGGCTAAGGCTTCGGCAAGGGGTTGGACGAAGTCTGTTCGAAGCGTTGTGTCCGGTTCGCGATTTCGAACACGCGGGGGGTGTGGAGGAGTTGGTTCCGCCGCCGCGAGGTCGCTACGACGGTGGGGCGGTGGTGCGGCTCCTCACGGGTGCGGTGCGTTTGCCGTTCTTCTGTCCGACGACCTGGAGAGCGCCCTCCAGTGCGAACGTCGCCGCGCCCAGGCACACCGGGTCGGTGGGGATCGGGGAGAGGACGATCTCGGTGGCGGCCAGCGGCCGCGGCAGCGCGTGCCGGGTCACGGCCTCGCGCACTTCGTGCAGCAGCGGTTCGCCCAGGGTGCGGGCGACCCAGCTGCTCAGCACGACGATCTCGGGGTTGAACAGGTTCACCAGGTCCGCGACACCGGCGCCCAGGTAGCGGGCGGTCTCGTGGACGGTCCGGCGTGCCACCGGGTCGTCCGCCGCGACTCCGCGGGCCAGGGCGTTGATGGTCGCCGTCTGGTCGTCCGCGTGCAGCAGCTCGCTGTCGGGGCCGATCTCCCTCAGGTTCAGCATGATGCCGCGCGCGCCCACGTACGTCTCCACGCAGCCGTGGTTGCCGCAGCGGCACAGGCGCCCGTCCAGCACCATCGTGGTGTGGCCCCACTCGCCGGCGCTGTTGCTGACGCCCCGGTGCAGCCCGCCGCCCAGGACGAGCCCGGCGCCCACACCGGTCCCGAGGTTGACCACCACGGCGTTCCCGCGTCCGCGCGCCGCCCCGAACCACAGCTCGGCGACCGCGCTGGCACGCAGCGGGTTGTCCAGGTAGAGCGGGTAGGCGATGTGCTCGGTGAGCAGGTCGAGGAACGGTACGTCGTGCCAGTCCCAGTTGGGCGCGTACTCCGAGATGCCGGTCGCGCGGTCCACCTGCCCCGGCACGCTCACGCCGACCCCGAGCACCCGGGCGCCCTCGATGCCGGCCTGCATGACCACCGAGCCGACGGCCGTGGCCACATGGCCCACCACCTGCTCGGGCAGGCTCTCGCTGGGCCGGACGTCCTCCTCGGCGCGGGCCAGCACGTTCAGTCCGAGGTCGAACAGCTCGACGTGGACGTACGTCTCGGCGATGTCGACGCCGATCAGGGCGCCACCCGAGGAGTTGACCGCGACCAGGCCCCGGGGGCGCCCGCCCGCCGAGTCCTCGAAGCCGACCTCGGTGATCATGCGGAGGTCGAGCAGCTCGCCGACGAGGGTGGCGACCGTCGCGAGACTGAGGCCCGTGGCCGCTGCCAGCTCCTGCCGGGAGGTGGGTGACTCCGCGATGATCTGGCGCAGCACCTCGTAGCGGTTGGCGGTGCGGATGTCACGTGATGTGCGCTTCACCGGGGTGCCCCATTCCTTCCCAGACCGGCCGGGCCGGGTCGACGTCGGCACCGGCGCGGCGCAAGGCTATGGGCTGCCGGGACTTTCGACAAGGGGTTTGGAAAGGGGCTTTATAAAGTGCTCGCCCTGGAAGGAGTGGAGGTGGCCGGGCGTGGCCTGCTCATGATGCCTCAGGTCGGGTGCGCCGACCTCACCGGTGTGTCAGTCCCGGTCCTCGACGGAGCCGCCCGTCGGGCGGGCGGCCCCCTCGCCCGGGCGGCTCGCGCCGGCGACCGCGGCGGACAGCTGTCGCTGCACCTGCTCCGGCAGGGTGCTGCCGCCCACGGTGCCCACCAGGTCCTGCGCCAGGTGGTGCAGCTTGGTGTTGGTGTTCTGGGAAGTCCTGACCAGCACGCTCCAGGCCGCCTCGGGGGTCAGGTTGAAGGACGCCATCAGGATGCCGCGGGCCAGGTCGATGGCGGGCCGGGTCTGCATGGCGCGGCGCAGCTGGGCGACTTCGGCGCGGAGCTCCTGGCTGTTCTCCTCCGGCGCACCGGTGTCGGGCCGCGCCGGGGGTGCGGGGCGCTTTGGCCGGGCGGAGTCGGTGAACAGCTCCCGCGTGCCGGTCAGGTCGAGAAGGCGCTCGACGGCGACGCCGCAGGACTGGATGGTGACCGTCTTGCCCTGGTCGACCGCGCGTGTGCGCAGATCGAGCAGCGCGTTGAGGCCGGAGCAGTCGCAGAACCCGACGGCGTCCAGACGCAGGTCGACGCCGCCGCCCGACAGGGTGAGCATGTCGTACAGCTCGGGCAGCAACCGCCTGCTGCCCAGGTCGAGTTCGCCCCACATCGACACGGTCATGCGGTCGCCGTCCGGAACGACGTCCATGGTCGCCATGCAGGGCGGGACCGCCGCCGGCGCACTGTCGTCCGCCGTGGGTACGGCGTCCTCCTGCGGGTATGACCGCACAGAGTACGCAGGCTCCGGCATGGCTCTGGTCTCCCTCGTTCTTTCGCCTTGCCTCCGCTTCCAGCGTTGCCCCTCTACCCCATACACGTCAATCGATACATGAAACGGAGTACGTGTTTTTGGGTGCATGAATGTTCGGTCGCTAGAGTTGGGGCATGGATGGAGTGCCGGAGCCACACAGCGGATGGACGTTCCTCACCAACCACGCCCGCGTGCTGGCCGCCATTGCCGACGATCACAGTGTTCGTATCCGGGACATCGCGGCCCACTGCCGGCTCACCGAGCGAGCGGTGCAGAAGATCATCGCCGACCTGGAGCAGGACGGGTACCTCTCCCACACCCGGGAGGGACGCAGCAACACCTACCGGATCGACCCCGGCAAGGTGCTGCGCCACCCGGCCGAGGCGGGTCTGACCGTGGCGTCACTGCTCTCTCTGCTCATCCAGGCCGAGGCCGACCGCGCCCCGGCCCCGGGCGGCCAGCCGCACGCCACGACCTGACCTCCCGGCGGCCCGCCCCGGGGCGGCGGCCCTACGCCGGGGCCAGCACCTCCCGCACGAAGGCGTTGGCGAACTTCCCCTCCGGGTCCAGCTCCCGCGTCAGCCTCCGGAAATCATCCAGCCGGGGATACAGCCCGCGCAGGACGGGGGCGGGCACCGTGAACACCTTCCCCCAGTGCGGCCGTGCCTCGAAGGGCTCCAGCGCCTCTTCGACCAGCCGGACCACCGGCAGCACCGCCTGTGCGTCCTCGACCCACGTGAAGTGCACCGCGACGGTGTCGCGCCCGTAGGACGGGCTCAGCCACTGGTCGTCGCCGGCGACCGTGCGCACCTCACAGGTCTGCAGGACGGGGGCGACCGTCTCCCGGATCGCGTCGAGCGCGTGCAGCATCCGCACGGCGTGCCCGCGCGGCAGCAGGTACTCCGACTGCAGCTCCGCCCCGCTGCTCGGGACGAACTCCGCCCGGAAGTGCGGCAGCCGCTGGTGCCACGGCCCCGGCACACCGAACTGCTCGGTGCAGTTGACCGCGGGCATGCCCGGCACCGGGTGCATCTTCTCCGTCGCGGGGGCGGCCCAGGGGAACGCGGGCAGCGGCTGGTCGGTACGCCGCTTGAGCCACACCTGCCGGAAGCCCGGCTCCCGCCAGTCGGTGAACAGGCTGACGCTGTACCCCGTCGCCATCACCGTCTCGAACGCACCGGAGTCCAGTCCCTCCAGCGGCAGTTCGGTGAACACGTGCTGCTCGACCTCGAAGGCCGGCTCCAGGTCCAGAATGAGCGCGGTGACGACCCCGAGCGCGCCGAGCGACGTGACGGCGCCGCCGAACCGCTCTTCGTCCCGGCCTGTGGTCACCGCCGAGCCGTCGGCCGTGACCAGCTCCATCTCGCGCACGGACACCGACAGCGGCCCGTTGAGCACCCCCGAGCCGTGAGTGCCCGTCGCGACCGACCCGGCCACCGAGATGTGCGGCAGGGACGCCATGTTGTGCAGCGCGAGTCCCTGGCCGTGCACCCGGCGGGCCAGTTCCGCGTAGCGCACGCCGCCGCCGACCCGGACCGTCCGGGCCGCCGTGTCGACGTCGATCTCCGGTGGCAGGTCGGCAAGCGACAGCAGAACGCCCTCGGGGCCCGGTGCGGCGATCTCGTTGAACGAGTGCCCGCTGCCCAGCACCCGCACCCGGTCGCTGCCCCCGACGAGCGCGCGCAGCGCGGCGAGCGAGCCGGGCCGGTGCAGTTCCTTGGCCGCGTAGGTGATGTTGCCCGCCCAGTTGGTCACGGTCTCGTGCATCCGCGTCGTCCTTCCCCGAGGCAGCGGGGACCTGGAAGTCCCCGCCGGAACCTACCCCGGCCCCGGCGTCCATTGCCGCCGCGGCCCGGCCCGGCCTACCGTGGGCCATCGTAGAGAGCGGTTTCTACCGCATCCGCAGTCACCCATCCGCTTCTCCCGTGTCCGCCGAGCCGGAAGGTCACCCCCTTGAGCCAGCGCCCCCAGGCACTGTTCGCCATGGCCGCCGAGAACGTGCCGCAGGTCTTCCCGCCCGAGGTGCTGGCGCGGCTGCGCACGTCCGTGGACATCGAACCGGACCTCGTGGCCGAGTACTTCACCGACCCGCGCGTCCTCGACACGCTGGCCCGGGCCGAGATCCTGGTGACCGGCTGGGGGTGCCCCCGGCTCGACGAGACGGTCCTCGACGCCGCTCCCCGGCTGCGGGCGGTGCTGCACTCGGCCGGATCCGTGAAGTCCTTCGCCACCCCCGCCCTGTGGGAGCGCGACATCGCCGTCTCCTCGGCGGCCGTCGCCAACGCGCTGCCGGTCGCCGAGTACACCCTCGCCATGATCCTGCTCGCCGGGAAGGACGTCCTCGCCGCCCGCGAACGGATGCGCACCACCCGCGCCTCCGCCGGCTGGGGCGTCATCCCCGGCATCGGCAACTACGGCCGCCGGGTCGGCGTCATCGGCGCCTCCCGCATCGGCCGCCGCGTCCTCGAACTGCTCCGCCCCTTCGACCTGCGGCCCGTCCTCAGCGACCCGTACGTCGACGAACGCAGGGCCGCGGCGCTCGGCGTCCCCCTGCTGCCCCTGGACGAGCTGCTGCGCACGTCCGGCATCGTCACCGTGCACGCCCCGCAGACGCCCGAGACCCACCGCATGATCGGCCGCCGTGAGCTGGCCCTGATGCCCGACGGGGCGGTGCTGATCAACACCGCGCGCGGCGCGCTGGTCGACCACGACGCCCTCGTGGCGGAGCTGCGCACCGGTCGCCTGACCGCGATCCTCGACGTCACCGACCCGGAGCCGCTCCCCGCCGACTCGCCCCTCTACGACCTGCCCGGCGCCTTCGTCACCCCGCACCTCGCGGGTTCCCAGGGCAACGAGCTGGCCCGGCTCGGCCTGACGGTCGCCGAGGAGGCGGAACGGCTGCTGGCCGGCGAGAAGCCGGCGTACGCGGTCGACTGGGCGGCGCTGGAACGCGAAGCCTGACCCACGCCCCCTGCCAAACCATCGCGAACGGGGCATTCCGTCGGCTCAGGGGGACCCGGTACCGGCCGCGTGCACCGATGGGCATACCGTGAGGAGTCGTACGTCCGAACCGGGAGGAGCAACGGGATGGGCAGCCGTACCGCGCTGGTCGAGGATCTGATGGAGCGGTTCCCGCACGTGCCGCGGGAGGCCGTCTTCAAGGAGGACCTGCTCCGCGGCGGCGTCGCCTTCGACCCGTCCGCGCTCAGCGACAACGAGGGCGGAGAGGTCAAGCCGAAGTCGTACTTCATCTTCTCGTTCGACCACGGCACCCTGCCCGAGCTGGGCGAGGCCGCGCTGCGCCGCCCGCCGGAGGAGATCATCCTCACCGGCGGCCCGTACGACCTGCGCCGCACCGTCGTCTCGGTGCGGGTGAACCCGTCCTCGCCCTACCGCGTCGCGGCGAACGAGGACGGCGTGCTCGGCCTCTACCTCGACGGCAAGCGGATCTCCGATGTCGGCGTGCCGCCGATGCCCGAGTACTACCGGCACACCCTCGCCAGCGGGAAGTCGGTCATGGAGGTCGCCCCGACCATCCAGTGGGGCTACCTGATCTACCTGACCGTCTTCCGGGTCTGCCAGTACTTCGGCGCCAAGGAGGAGTGCCAGTACTGCGACATCAACCACAACTGGCGCCAGCACAAGGCGGCCGGGCGGCCGTACACGGGCGTGAAGGAGGTCGACGAGGTCCTGGAGGCGCTGGAGATCATCAACCGGTACGACACCGCGAAGGCGTCGACCGCGTACACGCTCACCGGCGGCGCCATCACCTCCAAGCTGCAGGGCCGCGACGAGGCCGACTTCTACGGCATGTACGCCAAGGCCATCGAGGAGCACTTCCCGGGCCGCTGGATCGGCAAGGTCGTCGCGCAGGCGCTGCCCAAGGACGACGTGCAGCGCTTCAAGGACTACGGCGTGCAGATCTACCACCCCAACTACGAGGTGTGGGACCGCCGCCTGTTCGAGCTGTACTGCCCGGGCAAGGAGCGTTACGTCGGCCGCGACGAGTGGCACAAGCGCATCCTCGACTCGGCCGAGGTCTTCGGCGCCCGCAACGTCATCCCCAACTTCGTGGCCGGCGTGGAGATGGCGGCGCCCTCCGGTTTCACGACCGTCGACGAGGCCATCGCGTCCACCACCGAGGGCCTGCGCTTCTTCATGTCGCACGGCATCACGCCCCGCTTCACCACCTGGTGCCCGGAGCCCACGACGCCGCTCGGCAAGGCCAACCCGCAGGGCGCGCCGCTGGAGTACCACATCCGCCTGCTCCAGGCGTACCGGCAGACCATGGAGGACTTCGGCCTCTCCTCGCCCCCCGGTTACGGCCCGCCCGGCGCCGGCAACGCGGTCTTCTCCGTCAGCTCCTTCATGGACAGCCTGCCGGCCGACGAACCCACCGCCGTCCGATAACGGTTCGATGACGTCGTCGCCCGGGACGGCAGGACATTGAGTCACAGGGCGGCCGCACCCGTATGACACTCCGAGGCCGGAGCCATGGGGGTGCGGCCGCCCTGTCCTGATATCTGAACAGGGCGCTTGTCAGTTGTGTGGGAGGCGTGAAAAGCTCTTGCACTGCCGCGAGGTTCCCCCCAACTCCAATGCCGATGTGGTGAGTTGACCTCGCCTGTCCACGCAGGAGACTCATGCCCGACCTGCCGACCCCTCAGGACGCCTCCGAGGCCGCGCTGTTCTCCGAGTGCTGGGACGCGGTCCTCGCGTACGCGGATCTGTGCACGTCCGGTTCCACGGCCGCCGCACAGCTGGGCCGCGAGGCGTTCGCACACGGCATACGTGAGGCCCGCGCCGCCGACACCGGCCCGGCCCGCGGCACCGGCCGCCGCCCGGCCCGGCTGCCCCGCATACCCCTGCTGCTGACCTCCGTGCGCACCACCGCCGCGGCCTGGGAGGAGGAGGGGCAGGGCCACAAACTCGACCCCGACCTGCGCCTGTGGCTCAACTCGGACAAGGCCGCCCGCTACACCGGCCCGCCCCTGCAGCGCCCGCTCGCGCTGCGCGGTCTGCGTGACCTCCAGCAGGCGGACGCCGAGCTGCTGTGGTTCACCGAGGTGGAGGCGCTGCCGCTGACCCTGGTCGCCGGCCGCCTGGGCCTCGACCCGGCCGGCGCCGCCGAGGAACTCCAGCAGGTGCGCACCCTGTTCCGGGACCGCTGCCACCGCAACCACCTCGACACGCCGATGGATGCCCGGTGCCGCAGCTACGCCCGGCTCCTGGACGCCGTCACCCGCTCCTCCGCCGCCGAGACCCCCGGCGACCTCTCCCGGCACCTCGCCACCTGCGTGCAGTGCGCCGAGGCCGCCGCCTGCCTGCGCCTGCACGGCGGAGCCCTGCCCGGGGCGCTGGCCGGCGGCGTGATCGGCTGGGGCGGCCTCGCCTACCTGGAGCGCCGCCGTCGCGCCGCCGAGGTACGGCTCGGCGCCGGCCGCCCCGGCTCCGCGGACAAGACGGCCGGAGCACCGGAGGACGGGGAGCAGAAGGCGCGCGTCGCCCGCAACAGCCTTCTCGTCGCCGCGGTCCTGGTCTCCGTGCTGGCCCTCGGCGTCTCACTGATGCCCTTCGGCGGCGGAGGCGACGACCTCGGCGCAACCGGGGGCGCCGACCGCCAGCCGGTGGCCGACCCCGCGCCGCCGCTGCCGTCCGCCCCGTCCCTGCCGCCCGCGACCTCGAAGCCGGCCGAACGGACCACCCAGGCCACGAAGAAGCCGGAGAAGTCCGGCAAGCCGGAGGGCGAGAACCGCCACACCGAACCGCAGGGCACCTCCTCGCCCACCGCCCGGACCGAACCCGGCGAGAGCGCGGACCCCGTCTGCCGGGTCGAGTACGACCTGGTCAACCAGTGGCCCGACGGTTTCCAGGCCACCGTCACCGTCACCAGCGCCGAGTCCCTCGACTCCTGGCGCGTCGCCTGGTCCTTCCGGGACGGCCAGCGGGTCGGCCAGATCTGGGACGCCTCCGTCTCCCAGGACGGCTCCCGCGTCACCGCCACCGCCGCGGACTACAACAAGTCGGTCCCCGCGGGCGGCGACCTGGCCTTCGGCTTCATCTCCTCCTGGCGGGGCAAGAACTCACCGCCGTACGACTTCGAGCTGAACGGCCAGGCCTGCGCGAAGAGCAAGTGACGGACCACCCGCCCGTCAGGCTGCGAGCGGCACTTGCTCGCCCTCTTCCGCACCCTGGTACCGGCCTAATTCCGTGGCGCCCGACGGGCGTACGCCTCTATGGTGGGGGCGAATCGCGCGGCAGCCTGTTGCTGCCGCCGTCGGCTGTGTGACGAGCAGGAGGTGTGATCGATGGCTGTCTCTGAGATGGGCGCTGCCCGCATCCGGAAGTTCATCAAGTCCACCTCCGTGGCCTCCGGCTGACCTCCTCCTCTCAGCGCCTTCGAGCGCGGTGCCGGGGCCACCCTTGTGAAGGGTCACCCCTTGTCTTTCTCTTCTCTCCCGGGTTCGTCCTCGTCCACCTCGCATCCGCTCCAGCCGTACGGCTGGGACGCGGGCTGGGAGACCGAGTTCGGCCCGTACGAGGCCGAAGGCCTGCTCCCCGGCCGGGTCGTCCGGGTCGACCGCGGGCAGTGCGACGTCGTCACCGCCGACGGGCCGCTGCGCGCCGACACCGCGTTCGTCACCCCGCACGACCCCCTGCGCGTCGTCTGCACCGGCGACTGGGTCGCCGTCGAACCCGGAGGCAACCCGCGCTACGTCCGCACCTGCCTGCCGCGGCGCACCGCCTTCGTCCGCTCCACCTCCTCCCAGCGGTCCGAGGGGCAGATCCTCGCGGCCAACGTCGACCACGCCGTCATCGCCGTGTCCCTCGCGGTCGAACTGGATCTCGGCCGTATCGAGCGCTTCCTCGCGCTCGCCTGGGAATCCGGGGCCCAGCCCGTCGTCGCCCTCACCAAGGCCGACCTCGTGCCGGACGCCGTGACCCTCTCGTACCTCGTCCAGGACGTGGAGACGAGCGCGCCCGGCGTGGCGGTCGTGCCCGTCAGCTCCGTCGGCGGGGAGGGGCTCGACACCCTCGCCGCGATCGTCGGCGGGGGGACGTCCGTACTGCTCGGGCAGTCCGGCGCCGGTAAATCGACCCTCGCCAACGCGCTGCTCGGCGAGGACGTCATGGACGTCCAGGCCACCCGGGACGTCGACGGCAAGGGCCGCCACACCACGACCACCCGCAACCTGCTCGCCCTGCCGGGCGGCGGTGTCCTGATCGACACCCCCGGCCTGCGCGGCGTCGGCCTGTGGGACGCCGAGACCGGCGTCGGTCAGGTGTTCTCCGAGATCGCCGCGCTGGCCGAGCGCTGCCGCTTCCACGACTGCGCCCACGAGGCCGAGCCGGGATGCGCCGTGCTGGCCGCCATCGACACCGGTGAGCTGCCGGAGCGACGGCTGCAGAGCTACCGCAAGCTCCAGCGGGAGAACCAGCGCATCGTCGCCAAGACCGACGCCCGCCTCCGGGCCGAGATCCGCAAGGACTGGAAGCGGAAGGGGGCGATGGGCAAGGCCGCGATGGAGGCCAAGCGGGGAGCGAACTGGCGTTCCTGACCGCTCCCCGTCCCACCGCCCGGCCTCCGGTCCGATCGCCGTGTCCGATCGCCGTGTCCGATTTCCGCCAGCGGCCGCCCGGCCGACGGCGGAGACTGGACGGGTGATGGACCAGGGAACGGACGAAGACACCAGGTACGAGGCCGTACGCGGCCGCGACGCCCGTTTCGACGGCGTGTTCTTCTTCGCCGTCGAAACGACCGGCATCTACTGCCGGCCGAGCTGCCCCGCGGTCACCCCGAAGCGATCCAACGTACGGTTCTTCGCCACGGCCGCCGCCGCGCAGGGCTCGGGTTTCCGGGCCTGCCGGCGGTGCCGCCCGGACGCCGTGCCCGGCTCCGCCGAGTGGAACGTCCGCGCGGACGTGGTGGGCCGGGCCGTACGGCTGATCGCCGACGGCGTGGTCGACCGGGAAGGCGTCGCCGGGCTCGCCGGACGCCTCGGCTACAGCGCACGGCAGGTGCAGCGGCAGCTCACCGCCGAACTCGGCGCCGGGCCCGTCGCCCTCGCCCGGGCCCAGCGGGCCCACACCGCACGCGTCCTGGTGCAGACCACCGACCTGCCGATCACCGAGATCGCGTTCGCCTCGGGCTTCGCCAGCGTGCGGCAGTTCAACGACACGATCCGGGCGGTGTACGCGTCGACCCCGAGCGAGCTGCGCACTGCCGCGCCTAAGGCCGGCCGGGGCCGCCGCGCGGCCACCCCCGACGCCGGCATCCCGCTCCGGCTCGCCCACCGCGGCCCCTACCAGGCCGGACCCGTCTTCGACCTGCTGGAACGCGAGGCCGTACCCGGCATCGAAGACGTGAGCGGCCCGCCCGGCACCCGCACCTACCGGCGCACCCTCCGCCTCCCGTACGGCACCGGCATCGTCGCCGTCGACGAACGTCCGGGCACCGCCCGGACCGGGTCCGGCGCCCACCCGGGCGGCTGGCTCGACGCCCGGCTGCACCTCACCGACCCGCGCGACCTCACCACGGCCGTCCAGCGGCTGCGGCGGCTGTTCGACCTCGACGCCGACCCCTACGCCGTCGACGAGCGCCTCGCCGCCGACCCGCGGCTCGCCCCCCTGGTCGCCGCCCGGCCCGGGCTGCGCTCACCGGGCACCGCCGACCCGCAGGAACTCGCGGTGCGCGCGCTGACCGGCCGCACGGAGGCGGAACGGCTCGTACACCGCTACGGCAAGGCCCTCGACGCCCCCTGCGGCAGCCTCACCCACCTCTTCCCCGAGCCGGCCGTCCTCGCCGGGGCCGAACCCGGCGGCACCCTCGGCGCGCTCACCGCCGCCCTCGCCGACCACGCCGTACGGCTCGACCCGGGCGCCGACCGGGACGACGCGCGGGACGCCCTGCGTGCCGTGCCCGGCCTGGACGCCCGTACGGTGGCCGAGATCCGCACCCGCGCCCTCGGCGACCCGGACGTGGCGCCGCCCGGCCATGACGTCCCCGACCACTGGCGCCCCTGGCGCTCGTACGCCGTGAACCACCTGCGCACAGCAGGGGAGTGGGAGTTTCGATGACCGACCCGACCTACTGGACGAGCGTGACCGGCCCCCTCGGGCCGCTGCTCCTCACCGCCGCCCCGACCGGCGAGCTGACCTCCCTGTCCGTGCCCGGCCAGAAGGGCGGACGCGAGGTGCGGGACGGCTGGCGGCGCGACCCCGGCCCCTTCCGGGAGGCCGAGGAGCAGCTCGCCGCCTACTTCGCCGGGGAACTGAAGGAGTTCCGCCTGGCCTGGCGGGCCGAGGGCACCGCCTTCCGCGAGAAGGTCTGGGCCGCGCTGGACGACATCCCCTACGGCTCGACCACGACCTACGGCGAGATCGCCGCGCGCATCGGGGCGCCCCGGGCGGCCGTGCGGGCCGTCGGCGGTGCGATCGGCGCGAATCCGCTGCTGGTGGTCCGCCCGTGCCATCGTGTGATCGGGGCGGACGGCGCGCTGACCGGCTACGCGGGGGGTCTGGACCGCAAGGTGCGGCTGCTGACGCACGAGGGTGTGCTGACCGCGTAGGACACGGCCCAGGAGGCTCAGCCCCAGAAGACCGCGCCCACCCAGGCCGCCGCGATCAGCAGGCAGGTGAACAGTTCGGCCAGGATGCCGGAGCCGCCCGCGCGCATGACCGTGCGCAGGGCGGCGACCGCGTCCGCGTGGCGGCCGAGCCGGACCCGTTCGAAGAGGTAGACACCGGCCAGGAATCCCGGGATCGCGCCCAGTACGGGGACCAGGACGAACCCGAGCAGGGAACCGGCTCCGGCGCAGGCCAGCATGCGGCGGGTGGTGGCGTTCATCCGCAGCCGCCGGGGCGGCAACGACCAGCGGACGGCCTGGGAGACGAGCAGCAGCACCGTGGCCCCGACCAGCACCCACCAGGTGACGGGCCGCGGATCCTTCAGCGCCCACCACAGGACCGCGGCCCACACCAGCAACGATCCCGGCATGGCGGGCAGCAGCACTCCGCACAGCCCGAGCAGGATGACCAGCCCGACCAGCAGGAGGTCCCACACTCCCATCTGACCAGCCTGCCGGAAGGCGAGGGAACGCGCAGGTCAGGAGCGTGTCAGGGGACCGGACCCGCAGGTCAGCCGCCCGCCGCCGACCGGGCCCACGTTTTCGTATGACCGTTCTACGGCTCACTCGACGTGCCGTTCACCGCCCCGCGACGGGCCGGTTTTTTCCACAAGCCCCGTTTTCATCCGGCTCGTGCGGTGGACAATCAGGGCATGAGTCAGCAGGGGGGAAGGCCCACCGGTCACGAGGACGACTGGTGGAGGGAGTTGTACGACGACTCCACCGACGACACGGGCCCCACACCGGCACGCGATTCCCTCGACGACCGGTTCGCGTCGGCGTCGGGAGCCGTGGGAGACGGGGCGGAGGAGCGAACCCGGCCCCCGGACCGGCCGGCGGGACGGCCCTTCGGCGCGGAGCCGACGGTTCCGGCGCCCCGGACCGGGGCCGACGACGTACGGGACACGCCGCGCCCGAGCGGTCGGACCCCGCACCGCGCCCCCTGGGAGCCGCCGCCGGCCCGGCCCCCCGGCCCCACGAGTTTCCCGACCGCGGCGAATCCGCCGGGGCACACCGGGCAGCCACCCGGCCGCGCCCTCATGGAAGGACGCCCGGGCGACGCAGTCCCGCCGACCGGTCCCCGCAGGCCTCCGGCCACGAGCCCGCCCGCGGCCGACCCCGGCGGGCCTTCGGGCGCGGGTGCGGGTGACGGGCCCTCGTCCTCATCCGGCCCGGGTTCGCCCTCGGATGCGCGCCCGGGCGCGGCCGATTCCGGTGGGCCTGCGCGTGCGGGGGCAGGTGGTGGGCCCTCGTCCTCATCCGGCCCGGGTTCGCCTTCGGATGCGCGCCCGGGCGCTGCCGATTCCGGTGGGCCTGCGCGTGCGGGGGCAGGTGGTGGGCCCTCGTCCTCAGCCGTCCCTCCTGCGCCCTCGGGCGCGCGCCCTCCCGCGGCCGGCCCCGGCAGGCCCTCGGGTGGGTGGCCGGGTGACGTGCCCCCGCCCTCAGCCGGCCCGCGTACGCCTCCGGAGAGCCCCGGGCAGCCCCCCGCCCCCGGCACTCGGCCGGCTCCGGTTCCTCCGCCCCCCGCGGCCCCTCCGGCCTGGCCGGCCGCGGCTGCGGACCCACCCGGCAACCTCACGCCCGCGGCCCCTGCCACCGAGCCCGGCGGAGCCGCGTCGCCCGCCGCCGGCTTCGGGGAGGCCCCGTACCCGGCCCCGGCCCCGGCCGACCGGCCACCCGTGCCGCCGCGCCCCGCCGTACCGCCCGCACCGTCGCCCCCGACCGACCAGCGGCCGCCCGTGCCTCCCGGCCCCGGTATCGAGCCGTCGAACCCGGCTGATCGGACGCCCGAGCCGCCGGACCCACCCGCCACCGACCGGATCGAGCGCCCCGCACCCGCCCCCCGGTCCCGTGGCCACGTCGGCACCCGGCCCCCCACCTACGACGCCGAACCCACCGCCCTCCCGGCCGCCGATCCGGACGATCTCGACGATCTCGTGGCGGACACCGTGCTGGACGGGGCCCGGTACGGGTCATGCACGCTGCGGGCCGTTTCCGTGCGGGGGGACTCCGCGCGGTACCGGGGCGAGCCCCGCCGGGACGCGCTGCTCACCGCCCGGTTCGGCACGGGGGAGCACGCGCTGCTGCTGGTGGCGATGGCGACCGGGGCCCGGGCCACGCCGGGCGCGCACCGGGCCGCCGCCGAGGCCTGTCACTGGATCGGGCGGGCCGTCGGCCGCAGCCACGCACGGCTCGTCGAGGACATAAGGGACGGCCGCCGCGGTGACCTGAAGTCCGGGCTGCACCGCCTCACCGACCGCAGCCTCGGCAAGCTCCGGGCCAGCGCCTCCGAGCAGGGCGTCGACCCCGGCGAGTACGCGGCCAGCCTGCGCTGCCTGCTGCTGTCGGCCGACCCCGGGTGCCGTACGCGGGTGTTCTTCGGTGTCGGGCCGGGCGGGCTGTTCCGGTTGCGGGAGGGCGAGTGGCAGGACATCGAGCCGCAGGCCGCCGAGGCCAAGGGCGAACCGGTCCTGGGCTTCGGCTCACCGCCCCCGGAGACGCCCGAGGGCGACCGGCTCACCATGGACCTGGGCATCCCGACCCCGCCCAGTCCGTACGAACCGGCCCCGGAGCCGCCTCGCGAGCCCTTCCGCTTCCGGACCTCCGTCGCCCGCCCGGGTGACACGCTCCTGATGTGCAGCGCCGGCCTCGCCGACCCCCTGCGCGGCGAGCCCGAACTGGGCGAGTACCTCGCCGAGCGCTGGTCCCGCCCCGAGCCGCCCGGCCTCGCGGCCTTCCTCGCCGACTCCCAAGTCCGGGTCAAGGGTTATGCGGACGACCGTACGGCCGCCGCCGTGTGGGAGGCGTGAGCGCGACCGGTGTGACTTGATGGAACCCGGAGGGATCCCAGGAGACCGAAGGGGCAGACGAGAGCCATGGCCAAACAGAACGTCGCGGAACAGTTCGTCGACATCCTCACCCGTGCCGGAGTCAAACGCCTCTACGGAGTCGTCGGCGACAGCCTCAACCCGGTCGTCGACGCCGTCCGACGCAACTCCGCCATCGACTGGATCCACGTCCGGCACGAGGAGACCGCCGCCTTCGCCGCCAGTGCCGAGGCGCAGATCACCGGCGGGCTCGCCGCCTGCGCCGGTTCCTGCGGCCCCGGAAACCTCCACCTCATCAACGGCCTCTACGACGCCCACCGCTCCATGGCCCCGGTCCTCGCCCTCGCCTCGCACATCCCGTCCAGCGAGATCGGCCTCGGCTTCTTCCAGGAGACCCACCCCGACCGGCTGTTCGCCGAGTGCAGCCACTACAGCGAGATGATCTCCAGCCCGCAGCAGATGCCCCGGCTGCTGCAGACCGCCATCCAGAACGCCGTCGGCCGCAGCGGCGTCAGTGTCGTCACCCTGCCCGGCGACATCGCCGACCTGCCCGCCCCGGAGCAGGCCGCCGAGACCGCCCTCGTCACCTCCCGCCCGACGGTCCGCCCCGGCGACGCCGAGATCGACCGGCTCGTCGAGATGATCGACGAGGCCGGCAAGGTCACCCTCTTCTGCGGCAGCGGCACGGCCGGCGCGCACGCCGAGGTCATGGAGTTCGCCGGGAAGGTCAAGTCCCCGGTCGGGCACGCCCTGCGCGGCAAGGAGTGGATCCAGTACGACAACCCGTACGACGTCGGCATGAGCGGGCTGCTCGGGTACGGCGCCGCCTACGAGGCGACGCACGAGTGCGACCTGCTGATCCTGCTCGGCACCGACTTCCCCTACAACGCCTTCCTCCCCGACGACGTCAAGATCGTCCAGGTCGACATCCGGCCCGAACACCTCGGCCGCCGCTCGAAGCTGGACCTCGCGGTGTGGGGCGACGTGCGGGAGACGCTGCGCTGTCTGATCCCGCGGGTGAAGGAGAAGAAGAACCGCCGCTTCCTCGACCGGATGCTGAAGAAGCACGCCGACGCGCTGGAGGGGGTGGTGAAGGCGTACACGCGCAAGGTCGAGAAGCACACGCCGATCCACCCCGAGTACGTGGCGTCCGTGCTCGACGAAGTGGCCTCCGACGACGCCGTGTTCACCGTCGACACCGGCATGTGCAACGTCTGGGCCGCCCGCTACATCTCACCCAACGGCCGCCGCCGTGTCATCGGTTCCTTCTCCCACGGCTCGATGGCGAACGCGCTGCCCATGGCGATCGGCGCCCAGTTCACCGACCGCAAACGGCAGGTCGTGTCGATGTCCGGCGACGGCGGCTTCTCCATGCTGATGGGCGACTTCCTGACGCTGGTGCAGTACGACCTGCCCGTGAAGGTCGTCCTGTTCAACAACTCCTCCCTCGGCATGGTCGAGTTGGAGATGCTGGTAGCCGGTCTCCCGTCGTACGGCACCGCCAACAGGAACCCCGACTTCGCCGCCGTCGCCCGCGCCTGCGGCGCGTACGGCGTGCGCGTCGAGAAGCCCAAGGACCTCCCCGGGGCGCTGAAGGACGCCTTCAAACACAAGGGACCGGCCCTCGTCGACGTCGTCACCGACCCCAACGCGCTGTCCATCCCGCCGAAGATCAAGGCCGAGATGGTGACCGGCTTCGCCCTGTCGGCCTCGAAGATGGTGCTGGACGGCGGGGTCGGCCGGATGCTGCAGATGGCCCGCTCCAACCTGCGCAACGTCCCCCGGTTCTAGGGCCTGTCGGGTGCCCAGTCACGCGCGGAGGTGTCGTACGTGTAGCGAGGCAGGCCCTTGATGCCGCTGGTCCGGAACGGGCGGCCGGCATCGTCGATCCGGACCGTGCCCGTGCGGCCCTGCGAGGACCAGTCCAGCTCCAGGTACCAGCGGCAGTCACACCCCTGGGTCCTGGCGTTGACCAGCAGCACCTCGGGGTCGCGGGCGGAGACCCGGTAGGGCAGGCGCACCGCCGGGATCGGCGTTCCCGCGTCGCTCCCGGCCACCGCGCGGGCGATGGGGCGGTCCTTGTCCAGGTTCACGTCGAAGGAGCGCGGGGTGATCGAACCGCCGCAGCCCTGGTCCATGGCATAGGCGTTGCCCGGGGCCGGCGCCGAACGCCCCACCACGCGCACGCGCAGCGCCTCCAGCACGACCGCCGTGTCGGTGCGCCCCTGCACGGACAGCCGCACGAGCGTCTCGCCGCCGTGCACCGCGTTGTGCGCGGCGGCCCAGACGCCGGCGTCCTGCGGGACCGGCGGCGGTGCCACCTGTCCGGGCGGCCGGGCGACGACGTAGTCGTGACCGCAGCCGAGCTTCCAGGCCTGGGAGTCGGCCGACCAGGTGAGGGGGACGGCGGGGCCGGCCACGTCGGTGGGCGGGGTGGTGCGGGCCGAGGAGGACGGGGAGGGCTTCTTCTTCGGAGTGGCCGAGGGCGAGGACGGCTTGGCGGTGGGGGAACTGCCGCTCGGGGTGGGGGAGGCGCTCTCGCGGTCCGGGGCCTTTGACCCCGCCGTGCCGGACGGGGCCGGGCGCGCCGACGGGGCACGGTCGTCGGCGGACGCACTCCGCCCGTCCGGCAGTGCGGCGAGGCTCCCGAGCACCGCGAGCACCGCGCAGGCGGCTGCCAGTCCGACCGCGACGCGTCCGCGCCGGTACCAGGGGCGGCGGGGGAGCCGGTCCGCTTCCGCGGGGCTTTCGGCAGGGCCGTCCACCGTGGCGGTGTCGGTATCCGTGTCCACCGTCGTCGTGGTGGTGTCGGTATCCGTGTCCACCGCGGGGGTGTCCGAATCCGTGCCCACCGTGGCGGCGTCCGTATCCGTATCCGTGTCCGCCTCCGCCGTGTCGGCAGGGCTCGCCGCGCGGGGCCGCTGCCGCGCCGCCACCGCCAGGAGCCAGCGGCGGTGGAGCTCCAGTCGTTCCTCCGGGGACGCCCCGCACAGGGCGGCGAAGCGCTCCACGGGCGCGAAGTCGAGCGGGACCGCGTCGCCCGCGCAGTAGCGGTGCAGGGTCGAGGTGTTCATGGCCAGACGCCGGGCCAGTGAACCGTAACTGCGGTCCGTGCGCTCCTTCAGCCCTCTCAGCAGCGCCGCGAACTCCCCGACCTCGTCGACGTCGTCCTGTGCCGACACCGTTCCCCCGTCCTCTTGCTCGGTCCCCGCCCGGGACGGCATCCCAGGCACCCCATGTACCTGCACGTCAGACGGGCTGGGATGGTTCCACCGTGCCGGATCGGATGCCGGGTGTTGCATCCGGACGGTGGGACCGCTGATGCTTCTGGTGTCGCACCGAGCAGGTCCGGGCCGACCAGCCGGCCTCGCCGCGGCCTCCACGTCCACGCACTCATCCACGGGGGAACACCCATGTCCATGCGCATCCGAACAAGCGCTCTCACCGCACTCACCGTCGCCGCCCTCGCGGCGGGCACGGTCCTCACGGCACCGGCCGCCGGCGCCGCGCCGAAGGCCGCCGTCCCCAAGTTCCTGTCGGCGTCCCAGCTGCCGCCGCACCCGACCTCCGCCTGGACGGCCGGCCCGGTCACCGAAGGGTTCCCGGACGGACTCGGCTGCGTGGATACGGAGGGCGTGCTCTCCTACGACTACCGGCACCGGGAGTTCCGGACCGACCTGGACACCGGCGCCGTGCAGCTGACCGTCGTGGCGGACACAGCCGCCCTGGCCAAGGCCCTGGCGAAGCACTACGACGACCTGATCCGCACCTGTGCCGAGCGCATCGAGAGGAACGACCCGGACGTCAGGGCCGAGGGCCGGGACTACGGTTCACTGCCGGTCGAGGAGGGCGCCCGCGTCCGCGGCCTGCACAC
The DNA here is from genome assembly GCF_001611795.1 of Streptomyces qaidamensis. NCBI lineage: Bacteria > Bacillati > Actinomycetota > Actinomycetes > Kitasatosporales > Streptomycetaceae > Streptomyces > Streptomyces qaidamensis. The sequence continues at coordinate 7,175,259 of NZ_CP015098.1, forward strand.
CGAGACCTCCTGGGGGGCCACGGACATCTCGCTGCTGTCCGTCGGACGGGACGGCAGGACCGTCACCGTCGTGTCGTGGGGCCAGATGGGCGACTTCGGGGACGCCCCCGTCGGTGCCTTCAAGAAGACGACGACCACCGCCGTCAACAAGCTGTACTGACCGCGCCGCCGCCGAAAGACCGGGGCCGTCCTCCCGCCACGGGGGTGGGGGAGGACGGCCCCGCACGCGTCCCGGCGCCCGTCAAGACCGTCGTACTTCGGCCAACTTCACCGGAGAGCCGCGCACTCCGGCCCGCCGCCCCGACCCTTCACCGCGTACGCAGGGATCGGCAGCCGGCCGTCGGCCCATCGTCCGATCTCCGGCGGTCAGCATCCGTCCGGGGACGATGACCGGCTACCCTCTTGTCCCCCTCCCCTCCATCGCCGTACCGCTCGGCGACCCGCCGCCCGGGCCGCCCGCGCCGTTCCGGTGGCCGAACACCCGGTCGTCGACGATCCGGCATGACTGCCGCGTTCGCGATGGGGCATGGATCCCCGTGAACGTGTTCGAGCAGGAGGGGAACCGACATCGGCGCGCGGGCGGGGGTCATGGAGAGGCAGGCACGACGAGGCGGTCCCATAGCGATCGGGGGCTTCTCGGCGAAGACGGTGGAGGACAGGACCGACGACGTCACGGCGCGGGAACCGGCACCGCAGTTGAGGCGCAGACTCGGGCGGGCGGACCTGCGGGCCGTCCCGGAAGCCCGCAGGGCCCTGCGGGAACTGCTGGGGCAGTGGGGGAAGCAGGGGCAGTCGGACGTGGCGGAACTGCTCACCAGCGAGCTCGTCACCAACGCGATCGTCCACACCGACCACGACGCGGTCCTCACGGCCACCGTCGGGCCCCGCGGACTGCGGGTGGAAGTACGGGACTTCGTGGCCCGCAGGCCCCGGCTGCGCGTACCGGTCGCCGACGACGGCACGAACGGCAGGGGCCTGTTCCTCGTGCAGTCCCTCGCGGATGCCTGGGGGGTCCGGCCGCACGGCGTGGGCAAGGCCGTCTGGTTCGAGCTGGAGGCCGGGGCGGCGTGAACGCCGAAGGGGCGCGGCCCGCAGGCCACGCCCCCTCGTCGCGTCGATGCGGCCGGGCTAACCGAACTGCTGCTCCAGGTCCTTGAGCTTGCGCTCCAGGGAGTCCAGACGCGGCAGCGCCATGGTGTCGTCCTCCGCGGTGAGGTCGACGGTCACCGGGTCAGCTCCTTTGCGTACCGGCTGAAGGGAGGGACGCGAGCGCACGGGCAGGGGCTCCGGCGCGGATATGGCAGGCTCCGCGGAGACCTGCGAGGAGCCGCGCTCCACCTGCACCTCGAGCTGCCGTCCGCCGCCTCGGCCGAAATGGCCGCGGTGACCGCGGCTGATGGCCTTCAGCTGGGCCCGCTCCACGCGCTGCTGGTCGCGCCGCCGCTGCCGGGTCTCTTCCTTCTTGCGCTTGTCGTCGCGCACCTCGTCGACCGCCTCGTCCAGGCTGCGCACACCCTCGAGGAGCATCAGCGACCAGGCGCGGTAGGTCTCCCGGGGGGCCCGCACCCAGCGCACCATACGGATCTGCGGCAGCGGGCGGGGCACCAGGCCCTGTTCCCGCAGGGCGGCCCGGCGGGTCTGCTTCAAAGCGCGGTCGAAGAGGACCGCCGCCGACAGGGACATGCCGGCGAAGAAGTGGGGGGCACCCGCGTGGCCGGCGCCCCGGGGCGCGTGCACCCAGTTGAACCAGGCCGCGGCGAAGGCGAACGTCCAGACCAGTATCCGGGAGCCGAGTGCGGCGTCACCGTGGCTGGCCTCGCGCACCGCGAGGACGGAGCAGAACATCGCCGCGCCGTCCAGGCCGAACGGGACGAGGTACTGCCAGCCGCCGGACAGTCCGAGGTTCTGCTCGCCGAAGCCGACCAGGCCGTGGAAGGAGAGCAGGGCGGCGACGGCCGCACAGCAGAAGAGAAGGAGGTAAGAGAGGGTGCCGTAGAGGGCTTCCTTGCGTCTGCGGCGTTCCTCGCTGCGCTCCCAGGAGTCGTCCGCGCTCGTGTCCTTGACCGAGGAGCGCTTGCCGCGCGCGAGCACCGCCACCGCCGCCAGCATGCCCAGGAGAAGCACGGCGCCCGGAAGCAGCCAGTTCAGCGATATGTCGGTCAGTCTCATCTGGGTGGTCCCTTGCATTGGGATAGGGCGTAACGCCCGCCATAGTGGCCCAATCCCATCGGCCCTCAGGGGGTTTCGGGGCAAGAGGCCGCCAAGGAAGTGCAAGGGATTGGTCAGGGCGGCGTTCTGCTCGAACTGCCGCTTGAGGGGCGGGAGTTGAGTTCGAACAAGACTACCCGTACGAGTGGTTCTCCGGAAAGTTCCCGTGACGCGTGAGGAAGTTGTGAATCGCCTGTGGGCGTGTGGGTGTACCGGTACCGCGATGATCTTACGGGACGGCGGGACGGATCGCCCCCGTGCCTACGTCAACTGGCCGTGGCCAGCAGCTTGGTGACGCGGTCGGTGTCGCAGGTGCGCGGGCAGGTGGCGCAGGTGTCCTCCGGGCGCAGCGTGTAGAACATGCAGCAGCTCGCGCGGTCGCGGGTGAGCAGTGGCTCGCCGCCGGGGCCGGTCAGCTCGCGGAACGCCGCCGTGCCGACGTACGGCTTGGTCGCGCCCGGCAGGAGCAGCTCCAGCTCGCGCATCGCGCGCCGCTCCTCGATCTCGCCGAGCGACTGGCCGATGTACCAGAGTCCTTCGACGATCTCGTCGGTCGCCATACCCCACAGGGCGCGTCCGCGGCGCCGCATCCGGGGGCCGAAACCGGCCAGGACCGGCTCCAGGTGCTCGGCGACCGCCGACCGCACCTCCGCCCGCAGCGCCTCCTCGTCGCGGACGACCCGGGCGCCGGGCAGCGCGGCCGCCTCGTCGCCGGGCAGGCAGGCGAAGCCGGCGGGGCGGACGGCCAGGTGTCCGAGGGCGTGGCCCGGGGCGGTGCGGTCGTACGCGACGTGTGTCACGGGGTAGCGGGGGACCCGGCGGTGCAGGAACCACGGCACGGTGATCAGCAGGCAGGCGGGCCAGGCGTAGCGGTGCAGACCGAAGGTGGCGACGACGTCGGGGCGGGCCTGACGGTCGTAGTCCCGCTGGATCTGGTCCACGTCCCACGCCAGGTAGCGGTCGAGGGCGGGCCCTGCGGCCGCGAGGTCGGCGACCGCGGTCCAGCCGCCGCCGTGCGGGGTCTCGTCGCCGGCGTCCAGTTCGGTGACGGCCAGCCCCGGGAGGACCTCGGCCAGGCGGGCGTAGGCGCCGGAGACGGCCGAAAGGGGCGCAGGCATGTGATCACCGATCCATCGGGGCACGGGGCTTTTGAAGGTAAGCCTAACCTTACTCAAGATCTCCGGAAATCGAACCGGGATGTGAACTGGGCGCCGGGGCGCTTATGGTGCTTGACGGACGAGTAACAACCCGCCGTAATGACCCCAAGTACCGATACGTCCGGAGGAGGACCCGTGAGACAGGGAGCGCAGGGCTCCGCGGACACGGGGACTCCGTGGGCGGCGACGGCTGCGGTGGCGGCGGCAGCGGCGGAACCGGCCGGGTCGGCACGGGTCCCGCAGCAGGCCGGGGCGGCGCGGGGGGAGCACACGCACAGCGAGCCGCCCGCGCCGGCCGTGCCGGTCGTACCGCGGGCCCGGCCGGTGGTCCAGCGGGCCTCGGTGCGCGGGCAGATCCTGGCCGCGCTGCGGGCGGCGCTGGTGGCGGGGGATCTGCGGCCGGGCGAGGTCTACTCGGCGCCGGTGCTGGGCGAGCGGTTCGGGGTCTCGGCGACGCCGGTCCGGGAGGCCATGCAGCAACTGGCCCTCGAAGGGGCCGTCGAGGTCGTGCCGAACCGCGGGTTCCGGGTGGTCGAACGGGGTGTGCGGGAACTGGCCGAACTGGCCGAGGTCCGGGCGCTGATCGAGGTCCCGGTGATGCTGCGGCTGGCCCGTACCGTGCCCGCCGAACGCTGGGCCGAGATGCGTCCCCTCGCCGAGGCGACGGTCCGCGCGGCGTCCACCGGCTGCCGTGCGACGTACGCGGAGTCCGACCGGGGGTTCCACCGGGCCGTGTTGTCCCTCTCGGGCAACGAGCAGCTGGTCCAGATCGCGGAGGACCTGCACCGCAGGGCGCAGTGGCCGCTGGTCGGCGGTGGGCCGGGGATCCGGGGGCGGGCCGACCTGGTCGCGGACGCGCACGAGCACACGGCGTTGCTGGACGCGCTGGTCGCACGGGACCTGGACGTGGTGCGGGCGCTGGTGGGGGAGCACTTCGCGGGCGCCGGTGCGGGTGCGGGCGGCGCCTGACGCCGGGGGGCGGGTCGGGGCCGCGCCGGGGGGTGTCCGTCCTCGGAAACGGCGCGATGGGGTGTCATACCGACTGACTGTCCGTTGACGCGCCAACCGCTGCGGGCGGACACCCCCCGACACGGCCCCTTGTGTGGTCCGGCGGGTGCGGGTCCGCTCAGCCTGCGGGCCTGCGGGCCTGCGGGCCTGCGTGCCTGCGTGCCGCTGGGGGCGATGAGGGTCCCCCTGCTCGAGCGAAGCCGAGAGCTTGGGGGAGGCACCCCGCTTCGCCGGGCTGCGGACCCACCCGCGCCTCAGCGACGAAGCCGAGTACCCGCCACCCCCCTCAAGCCGTCGCAGCCGGCGGAACGGGCGGAGCCAACTGGCGGGACAGCCACGTCGGTACGCCCCCGAGCAGCCGGAACAACCGCCGGGCCTCCTCCCGCAGCCGGGACGCCTCCGGCTCCGTCTCGGTGTCGGCGAGGGACACCAGCGCCGGAGCCGTGCCGACGAGATAGCCCAGCTCCTCCCGGATCCGCAGCGACTCCGTGAAACCGTGCCGCGCCTCCGCCAACTCCCCCTCCCGCAGGGCGAGTCCCGCGAGGTGACGCCAGGTGAACGACAACAGCAGCGGGTCGGAGTGCGCCGTCGCGGCCGCATGGGCACGGCGGTACGCCGCGCGGGCGGCCTGGGGCGCGCTCGTCAGGTTCTCCGCCAGGAGCCCGCGCCGGAAGTCCAGCAGAGCCCGCGCCGGAGCCCCCGGAGGGACCAGCGCCGCCGCCCGCCCGAGCGCGGCCCGTGCCTCGTCGGCCCGGTCCCGCACCGCGAGCAGCGTCGCCGCGTAGGCCAGGTAACCGCGTTCGCAAGCGGCCGCGCCGCGTTCGTCGTCGCTGTGGGCCATCGCCTCGGCCGTGCGCAGCGCGTCCTCGGCCTCCTCCCAGCCCTGCTCGGTGTACAGACACCGTTCCACCAGCAACGACGCGCGTTGCAGCGCCGCCGCCGGTGTGGTCGGCGGCAGCAGGGCGGCCGCGTCGGCCCAGCATCCGCGGGAGCGCAGCCGCCATACCGCGGTCTGGAGGGGATCGTCACCGGCGGTCGTTCCGTTACCAGACATGGCGGTATGCGCCACGTTGCCCTCCCCGAGCACGCCATCGAGCTGTTGAGTGGTGGCGGCATCTCAGCACGAATCGGCGGGCCGGGCCAAGAGGGTGGGTGAAGGATTTCACAAAGTCGTGGGACTCGGGGGCGTTCCGGGTTTGGGCCGGGACACCCCGTGTTTCAGCTCATGCGCAGGGCCAGGAAGAAATCCAGCTTGTCCTCGAGCCGCGACAGATCACGGCTCGTCAACTGCTCGATCCGGCCGACCCGGTAGCGCAGCGTGTTGACGTGCAGGTGCAGACGGGCGGCGCAGCGGGTCCAGGAGCCGTCGCAGTCCAGGAAGGCTTCCAGGGTCGGGATCAGCTCGGCCCGGTGGCGGCGGTCGTAGTCGCGCAGCGGGTCCAGGAGGCGGGCCGTGAAGGCCCGGCGGACGTCGTCCGGGACGAAGGGCAGCAGCAGGACGTGGGAGGCCAGTTCCTGGTGGCCGGCCGCGCAGACCCGGCCCGGGCGGGCCGCGGCGACGCGCCTGGCGTGGCGGGCCTCCTCCAGGGCGCCGCGCAGGCCTTCCGCCGAGTGGACGGCCGCGCTGACGCCGAGAGTGAGCCGGCCGTCGTCGTCGAGGCCCGCCGTGAGGGGGTCCCGTACCGATGCCAGGAGGGTGTCCGCGAGGACGCCCGTCTCCGTGCCGTCGTGCTCCGTCGAGACGGCCGGGAGGGGCACCAGGGCGATGGCCTCGTCGCCCGTGTGGGCCACGGCGATGCGGTCGGAGTGCTCCGGCCCGGCGACCGCGGGGTCGACGAGGACCTCCTCCAGCAGGGCCTGCGCCACCGGGCCGCCCTCGATCTCCCCGCCCTCCCAGTCGACACGGGCCACGACCACCTGCCAGTGCGGCGCGGCGCCCAGGCCGGGCAGCAGCACCGGCGCGGCCACGCGCAGCCGGGCGGCGATCTCGGCGGGTGCCGCGCCCGTCTGGACCAGTTCCAGGACCTCCTGGGCCAGGCGGCGGCGGACCGTGCGGGCCGCGTCGCGGCGGTCCCGCTCGACCGCGATCAGCTGGGTGACGCCGTAGAGCAGGTCCAGGCGCTCCTCGGGCCAGTCCCCTGCGTCCGCCTCCACGGCCAGCAGCCAGTCCGACAGGACGGTCTCGCGGACGTCCCGGGCGGGCTGCGGGGAGCGGCCCGTGGAGCGGACCGGGAACAGCGAGTACGTCGTGGCGCCCAGGACGACGCGGTGGGGGCCGCGGCGGCCCGTGCGGGTGGCGGCCAGGTGTTCTCCGGCGAGCCGGGCGCACGTCTCGGCCGGCAGGGCGGGGCCCGCCGCCTTCGAGCCGGCGATCAGGCGGCCGGTGGGGGAGAGGACCCAGGCCCGCAGGTCCAGGTCCGTGCCCAGCAGGTCCAGGACCACGTCGGGGCCGCCGCCGGCCGGGCCCGAGGTCATCATCCGGCGGTGGCGGTCGACGACCGCCGCGAGGTCGCCGGCGCGCTCGCCGGACACCTGCCGTACGACGTGCTCGGTGATCGTCGCGAACGCCACCGACTCGTGCACCGCGAAGAGCGGGAGGCGGTGCCGGGCGCAGGCGACGACCAGGTCCTCGGGGACGTCCCCGAGCTCGGCCTCGCCCGCGGCGAGGGCCGTCACGCCCGCCTGCACCAGGATCCGGACGAACGGCTCCGAGTCGTCCTCGTCCCGGCGCCAGGCCAGGCCCGTGAGGACCAGTTCGCCGCCCGCCAGGTAACGGCTGGGGTCGCGGAGGTCGGTGGTCATCACACCCCGCACGGTGCGGTCCAGCTCGTCCTCGCCGCCGAGCAGCTTGAGGCCCAGCGCGTCGGTGTCCAGCAGTGCGCGCAGCCGCATTCTCGTCGCCGCCGATCTTTGTCTCGAAATCAAACCCTGCCCCGGCTGTGTTCCAGGTCACGCGGTTGCGTCGCGCGTTTCCACAGGAGAACGAGGAGGTTTCTGAGGGCCTCTGTTCATACGAATCTACAAGATGCCTGTCCTGGCCAGCCAACTCCTTCATGGTTTCCGTGACTGACTCAGTCGGAGCACCCCCCTGTGTACTGAGGCCACTACGCGTCAACAGCACATGAACGAGCCGGGACCGCCGCACACGGATTGGCTCAAACCGAACGCCCCACGAGAAGACGAAGAAGAGAGCCGGTCATGGACTTCCTTCGCCCCGCCAGCTGGGAGGAGGCGCTCGCCGCGAAAGCCGAGCACCCCACAGCTGTGCCGATTGCGGGTGGCACCGACGTGATGGTCGAGATCAACTTCGACCACCGCCGGCCCGAGTACCTCCTGGACCTGAACCGCATCGGCGACCTCAGCGAGTGGGAAGTCGGCGAGGAGAGCGTGCGGCTGGGTGCCTCCGTGCCGTACACGAAGATCATGGAGAACCTGCGCGCCGAGCTGCCGGGTCTCGCCCTCGCCTCGCACACGGTCGCCTCCCCGCAGATCCGCAACCGCGGCGGCGTCGGCGGCAACCTCGGCACCGCCTCCCCGGCCGGTGACGCCCACCCCGCGCTGCTCGCGGCGGGCGCCGAGGTGGAGGTCGAGTCGGTACGCGGCTCGCGCCGCATCCCGATCGACGCGTTCTACACGGGCGTGAAGCGCAACGCGCTGGCGGCCGACGAGCTGATCCGCGCCGTGCACGTGAAGAAGGCCGACGGGCCGCAGCAGTTCTCCAAGGTGGGCACGAGGAACGCGATGGTGATCGCCGTGTGCGCCTTCGGGCTCGCGCTGCACCCCGGGACGCGGACCGTGCGGACCGGGATCGGCTCGGCCGCCCCGACGCCCGTCCGGGCCGAGGCCGCCGAGGAGTTCCTGAACGCCGCGCTGGAGGAGGGCGGCTTCTGGGACAACGGGCAGATCATCACCCCGTCGGTCGCCAAGCAGTTCGCGGACCTGTGCTCCGCCGCCTGCAACCCGATCGACGACGTCCGGGGCACCGCGAGCTATCGCCGCCACGCGGTCGGCGTCATGGCCCGCCGCACGCTGACCTGGACCTGGGAGTCCTACCGCGGCACCCGCCGCACCAACGAGGGAGCTGCCTGATGCGCGTCAACTTCACGGTCAACGGCCGTCAGCAGGAAGCCGACGACGTGTGGGAGGGCGAGTCCCTGCTGTACGTGCTGAGGGAGCGCATGGGCCTTCCCGGGTCGAAGAACGCCTGTGAGCAGGGCGAGTGCGGTTCGTGCACAGTCCGTCTGGACGGTGTGCCGGTGTGTTCGTGCCTGGTCGCCGCCGGGCAGGTGGAGGGCCGCGAGGTCGTCACCGTCGAGGGGCTCGCCGACTTCGCCAAGCAGCGCGCCGAGGGCGGCTGCGCGTCCGGCGCCTGCGGTACGTCCCTGCAGAACGCCCAGCAGTGGGAGGCCAAGGGCACCGACTCGCAGACCGGTGAGGGCACCGAGCTCTCCCCCATCCAGCAGGCGTTCATCGATGCCGGCGCCGTTCAGTGCGGCTTCTGCACCCCCGGCCTGCTGGTCGCCGCCGACGAGATGCTGGAGCGCAACCCGACCCCGACCGACGCGGACATCCGCGAGGCACTGTCGGGCAACCTGTGCCGCTGCACCGGCTACGAGAAGATCATGGACGCGGTCCGCCTGGCGGCCGCCCGGCAGTCAGAGGCGGTCTGATCATGGCTTCCCCCAGCGGAACCCCCACGAAGATCACCCAGGGGTCCCCGACCAAGGGTGGCATCGGCGAGTCCACGCTCCGCCCCGACGGCATCCTCAAGGTCACCGGCGAGTTCGCGTACTCGTCCGACATGTGGCACGAGGACATGCTGTGGGGCCAGATCCTCCGCTCGACCGTCGCGCACGCCGAGATCGTGTCCATCGACACGAGCGAGGCCCTGGCCACGCCGGGCGTCTACGCCGTGCTGACGTACGACGACCTGCCCACCGACGTGAAGAACTACGGGCTGGAGATCCAGGACACCCCGGTCCTCGCCCACGGCAAGATCCGCCACCACGGCGAGCCGGTCGCGCTCGTCGCCGCCGACCACCCGGAGACGGCACGCCGCGCCGCCGCGAAGATCAAGGTCGACTACCGCGAGCTGCCCGTCATCACCGACGAGGCCTCCGCGACCGCCCCGGACGCGCTCCTCGTCCACGAGAACCGCGACGACCACCACGCCGGCCACGTCCCGCACCCCAACATCGTGCACCGCCAGCCGATCGTCCGCGGTGACGTGGCGGCGGCGCGCGAGCGGGCCGACGTGATCGTCACGGGCGAGTACACCTTCGGCATGCAGGACCAGGCCTTCCTCGGCCCCGAGTCCGGGCTCGCCGTGCCGGAGGAGGACGGCGGAGTCCACCTCTACATCGCCACCCAGTGGCTGCACAGCGACCTGCGCCAGATCGCGCCCGTGCTCGGCCTGCCCGAGGACAAGGTGCGGATGACGCTGTCCGGCGTCGGCGGCGCGTTCGGCGGCCGCGAGGACCTGTCGATGCAGATCCACGCCTGCCTGCTGGCCCTGCGCACCGGCAAGCCCGTCAAGATCGTCTACAACCGGTTCGAGTCGTTCTTCGGCCACGTCCACCGCCACCCCGCGAAGCTGTACTACGAGCACGGGGCCACGCGCGAGGGCAAGCTGACCCACCTCAAGTGCCGGATCGTCCTGGACGGCGGCGCCTACGCCTCCGCCTCCCCGGCCGTCGTCGGCAACGCCTCCTCCCTGTCCGTCGGCCCGTACGTGGTCGAGGACGTCGACATCGAGGCCATCGCCCTCTACACCAACAACCCGCCCTGCGGCGCCATGCGCGGCTTCGGCGCGGTCCAGGCCTGCTTCGCCTACGAGGCGCAGATGGACAAGCTCGCCGTGAAGCTCGGCATGGACCCGGTGGAGTTCCGCCGGCTCAACGCCATGGAGCAGGGCACGCTCCTGCCGACCGGGCAGCCCGTCGACTCCCCGGCCCCCGTCGCCGAACTGCTGCGCCGGGTCAAGGCGATGCCGATGCCGCCGGAGCGCCAGTGGGAGTCCAGCGAGGGCGCCGACGTACGGCAGCTGCCGGGCGGCCTGTCCAACACCACGCACGGCGAGGGCGTCGTCCGCGGGGTCGGCTACGCGGTCGGCATCAAGAACGTGGGCTTCTCCGAGGGCTTCGACGACTACTCCACCGCCAAGGTCCGCATGGAGGTCGTCGCCGGCGAGCCCGTCGCCACCGTGCACACCGCGATGGCGGAGGTCGGCCAGGGCGGTGTCACCGTCCACGCGCAGATCGCCCGCACCGAGCTGGGCGTCACGCAGGTGACCATCCACCCGGCCGACACCCAGGTGGGCAGCGCCGGTTCGACGTCGGCATCGCGGCAGACGTACGTCACCGGCGGCGCGGTGAAGAACTCCTGCGAACTGGTCCGCGAGAAGGTCCTGGAGATCGGGCGCCGCAAGTTCGGCTCCTACCACCCGGCCTGGGCGACGGCCGAGCTGCTCCTGGAGGGCGGCAAGGTCGTCACCGACGGCGGCGAGGTCCTGTCCGACCTGGCCGACGTCCTGGAGGGGGAGACCGTGGAGGTCGAGGCGGAGTGGCGGCACCGGCCGACCGAGCCCTTCGACCTGCGCACCGGCCAGGGCAACGGGCACGTGCAGTACTCCTTCGCCGCCCACCGGGCCGTCGTCGAGGTCGACACCGAGCTCGGCCTGGTGAAGGTCATCGAGCTGGCCTGCGCCCAGGACGTCGGCAAGGCGCTCAACCCGCTGTCGGTGCTCGGCCAGATCCAGGGCGGCACCACACAGGGCCTGGGTGTGGCGGTCATGGAGGAGATCGTCGTCGACCCGAAGACGGCGAAGGTCAAGAACCCCTCCTTCACCGACTACCTGATCCCGACCATCCTCGACACGCCGTCCATCCCGGTCGACGTGCTCGAACTCGCCGACGAGCACGCCCCGTACGGGCTGCGCGGCGTCGGCGAGGCACCCACCCTGTCGTCGACCCCGGCCGTCCTCGCGGCGATCCGGAACGCGACCGGGCTCGAACTCAACCGGACTCCGGTGAGGCCCGAGCACCTGACGGGTACCCAGCTCTCCGAGGGCTGAGCAGTCACGATCCCCTGGGGGGCTTCGTCCCCCAGGTCCCTTGTTCGTCTCGGGCCGTCCCCCGGGTCGTGAACATCCCAACCCCCTTTGAAACTTGGGAGACGGCACCCATGACCCAGCAATCACTGGAGCCGAGGGCCACAGCCGAGGATGCGGGTGAAGGCACCCGCGTCCCGGCCGGACGGTCCTGGCTCGACCGGTACTTCCACATATCCCACAGAGGGTCGACGGTCGCCCGTGAAGTGCGCGGCGGCATCACGACCTTCATGGCGATGGCGTACATCCTGCTGCTCAACCCCCTGATCCTGTCCGGCAGGGACGCCGCAGGGGACACGCTCGCCCAGCCGGCCCTGATCACCGCGACCGCGTTCGCGGCGGCCTTCACCACCTTGCTGATGGGCTTCGTCGGCAAGGTGCCCCTGGCCCTCGCCGCCGGCCTGTCCGTCTCCGGGGTCCTCGCCTCCCAGGTCGCGCCCGAGATGACCTGGCCGCAGGCGATGGGCATGTGCGTGATGTACGGCGTGGTCATCATGCTGCTGGTCGTCACCGGCCTGCGCGAGATGATCATGAACGCGATCCCGCTCGCGCTCAAGCACGGCATCACCATGGGCATCGGCCTGTTCATCGCCCTCATCGGCTTCTACAAGTCCGGCTTCGTGCACCAGGGCGAGGCGACCCCCCTCGCGCTCGGCCCGGCGGGCGAACTGGCCGGCTGGCCCGTCCTGCTCTTCGCCGGCACCCTACTGCTGATCTTCATGCTCCAGGCCCGGAACGTCCCGGGCGCCATCCTCATCGGCATCGTCGGCGGCACGGTCGTCGCTGCGGTCCTGAACGCGGCCGGCGTCGTCGACCCCAAGCAGTGGGCGGGCGGCGCACCCGAACTGCACGGCAGTGCCGTCTCCATGCCCGACTTCTCGCTCTTCGGGGAGGTGCGGTTCGGCGGCTGGGGCGAGGTCGGCGCGATGACGGTGGGCATGATCGTCTTCACGCTGGTGCTCGCCGGGTTCTTCGACGCGATGGCCACCATCATCGGCGTCGGCACCGAGGCGAAGCTCGCCGACGACAAGGGCCGTATGCCGGGCCTGTCCAAGGCGCTGTTCATCGACGGGGCCGGCGGCGCGATCGGAGGCGTGTCCGGCGGTTCCGGCCAGACGGTGTTCATCGAGTCGGCCACGGGGGTCGGAGAGGGCGCCCGCACGGGCCTCGCCTCCGTGGTCACCGGCCTGTTCTTCGCGGCCTGCCTGTTCTTCACCCCGCTCACCGCGATCGTGCCCTCGGAGGTCGCGGCGGCCGCCCTCGTCGTCATCGGCGCCATGATGCTGATGAACGCCCGGCACGTGGACTGGGCCGACCGGGCCACGGCCGTCCCGGTGTTCCTCACCGTCGTGCTGATGCCGTTCACATACACCATCACCACCGGTGTCGCCGCGGGCGTCATCTCCTACGTCGCCATCAAGACCGCCCAGGGCAAGTGGCGTGAGATCGGCGCCTTCATGTGGATCCTCACGGCCGTGTTCCTCGTCTACTTCGCCCTCAACCCGATCGAGAGCTGGCTGGGCGTCCACTGACGCCCGCCCTCCCGCAACCCCAAGGAGACCGAGACAGATGCTGGACATCGCCGAGGAGCTGAACCGGTGGGTCGAGCAGGGCCGTGACTTCGCCGTCGCCACCGTGGTGGCCGTCGGCGGCAGCGCGCCCCGGCAGCCCGGCGCCGCGCTCGCGGTGGACGCCGACGGCACGGCGATCGGCTCGGTCTCCGGCGGCTGCGTGGAAGGCGCTGTCTACGCGTTGTGCGAGCAGGCGCTGCGGGACGGCGAAACCGTCCTGGAGCGCTTCGGGTACAGCGACGACGACGCCTTCGCCGTGGGTCTGACCTGCGGCGGCGTCATCGACATCCTGGTCACCCCGGTACGGGCCGCCGATCCGGTCCGCCCGGTGGTCGCGTCCGCGCTCACCGCCGCCGCCCGAGGGGAGGCGGCGGCGGTGGCGCGGATCGTGTCGGGCCCGCCCGAACTGACGGGCCGGGCCCTGCTGGTCCGCCCCGACGGTTCGTACGACGGCGGCTTCGGCGCCCATCCGGAACTGGACCGCACGGTCGCCGCCGAGGCCGGCGCCTTCCTGGACGTCGGCCGCACCGGCACCCTGGAGATCGGCGAGCGGGGCTCGCGCTGCGGAGCGCCCCTCACGGTCCTGGTCGAGTCCTCGGTCCCCGCACCCCGCATGATCGTGTTCGGCGCGATCGACTTCGCCGCCGCCCTGGTCCGCATCGGCAAGTTCCTCGGCCACCACGTCACGGTGTGCGACGCGCGCCCCGTCTTCGCGACCCGGACGCGCTTCCCGGAGGCCGACGAGATCGTCGTCGAGTGGCCCCACCGCTACCTGGAGCGCACCGACGTCGACGCCCGCACGGTCCTGTGCGTGCTGACCCACGACGCCAAGTTCGACGTCCCCCTGCTGAAGCTGGCGCTGCGCCTTCCGGTGGCGTACGTCGGCGCCATGGGCTCCCGGCGCACCCACCTGGACCGCAACGACCGACTGCGCGAAGTCGGCGTCACCGAAGTGGAGTTGAGCCGCCTGCACTCGCCGATCGGGCTGGACCTCGGCGCCCGTACGCCCGAGGAGACGGCCCTGTCGATCGCGGCGGAGATCGTCGCCGCGCGGCGTGGCGGCAGCGGGGTCTCCCTGACCGGGGCGCACACGCCGATCCACCACGAGCCGGAGTCGCGGGCCATGGGCCGGATCGGGTCGGTGGCCTGAGCCCCGGCCGGGAACGCCGGGCCGGCGGCCGATGCGTCAGGCCTGCCTGAGCAGACAGTTCAGGGCCCGCCCGAACACGTACCGCGAGGAGCGCCGCACCACCGCGTCGAAGGCCGACGGCACGAACCGGACCCGGATCTCCTCCCGCCACACCACGCGGGACCGCCCTCCCGGCCCGGGCCGCACCTCCAGCTCCGCCCACCCGAGGACGACGCGCCCCCGCTTCTCCAGCCGGCACAACCCGGTGGCCCCGTCCCGCGGCGGCTGCCACACCGTCACCTCCATCGGGTCGTCGAAGGCCAGCACTCCGGCGCCCGAGCGGGCCACGACGAGCGTGCCCTCGCGTGTCGGCCCGGGCGGCACGACCCTGACCACCGTCAACGGCACCGCGTGACCGTGCCGCTGCCACCGGGTGATCCGCCGCCACGCCTCGTCGAGGGGGAGCGGAACGGTGCGTTCGATCAGGAAGTTCGCCACCCTCCGATCGTAGGGAACCCGCGGGGCGTCACCGGTACACCTCGCCCGGCTCCGCCTTGCCCGGTGCGAGGAGTTGGGGCACCGTCACGAAGACGTAGCCGCGTTCCTTCAGCGCGTCGATGATCCCCGGTACCGCCGGCACCGTGCCGTCGTAGAGGTCGTGCAGGAGGATGATCCCGTCCCGGGAGGACTGGTCGAGGACGCGGCGGGTGATCAGGTCGGAGTCGGTCGTCCGGTAGTCCTTGGCCGTCACGCTCCACAGCACCTCGGCGAGGCCCAGCTCGCGGCAGATGGCGTGCACGGTGTCGTCGGTGCGGCCCTGCGGCGGGCGCATCAGGGTCGGGCGGCGGCCGGTGAGGCGTTCTATCTCCTCGTTGGGGCGTTCCAGTTCCTCGCGTATCTCCTCGGGTCTCAGCTCGGTCAGGATCTTGTGGTCCCAGGTGTGGCTGGCCACCTCGTGCCCCTCGTCGGCCATGCGCCGCACCAGCTCCGGGTACTTCTCGATGTGCCGCTTGCCGAGGAGGAAGAAGGTCGCCGGGACCTGTTTCTCCTTCAGGATGTCCAGCAGCCGCGCGGAGTGCTCGCTCGGTCCGGCGTCGAAGGTGAGTGCGATGCACTTGACCTCGCGGCAGTCGACGGCGCCGAAGCGGGCCGGCTGCATGTCCGTGGCCGGGCGGGCCCGGACGGCGCTGGGAGCCGTGGTGTCGGTCCCCGTGCAGCCGCTCAGGGCGAGGGTGAGGGCGGCGGTCGCCACGAGTGTTCCGGCCGTTCGGAACGCGGTCCCCGTTTTCGTCATCTTCTTGGTCAGAGAAGGCATGCCGGGACTATATATCGCGTGTATACGCGCGGTTTATAGTCACCGAGGCGTGCCCGGACGGCCCTGACCTGGTGTTTGAGGGAGCTGTACCGCGGCACTCGCCAGCACGGTAGTCCGCGCACACCGCAGGAGGGAGGGCCGCACGCATGACGTCGTACGCCGTCGTGATCCCCACCCTCGTACCGGACACCCTCGCCGACTGTCTCGCCGCGCTCGCCGCGGCGAACGGACCGCGCCCCGAGGAGATCGTCCTCGTCGACGACCGGACCGACCGCGAACCCGGGTCGCTGCAGCACCCGTTGAGCGTCCTCGGCGACCTGCGGGAGCGGACCACCGTGCTGGGCGGCGGCGGTCGTGGGCCCGCCGCCGCCCGCAACACCGGGCTGCGCGCCGTGCACACGCCGTGGACCGTGTTCCTCGACGACGACGTCCAGGTCGGGGCCCGCTGGTGCGACCAACTCGCCGAGGACCTCGCCGAGGCGTCCCACGACACCGCGGGCGTCCAGGGCGTCCTCGCCGTGCCGCTGCCCGGCGAACGCCGTCCCACCGACTGGGAACGCGGCACCGCGGGACTCGTCCGGGCCCACTGGGTCACCGCCGACATGGCCTACCGCACGGAGGTCCTCAAGCAGGTCGGCGGCTTCGACGAACGCTTCCGGCGGGCCTTCCGCGAGGACGCCGACCTGGCGCTGCGCGTCCTCGACTCGGGCTGGCGCATCCGGCAGGGCCGCCGCACCACCCGCCACCCCGTGCGCTCCGCCTCCCGCTGGGCGTCCGTGCGCCAGCAGCGCGGCAACGCCGACGACGCCCTCATGCGGCATCTGCACGGCCCCGACTGGTGGGACAAGGCCGTCGCGCCGCGCGGGCGGATACGCACCCACGCGGCCATCACGAGCGCCGGGGTCGCGGCCTGCGCCCTCGCCGCCACCGGGCACGGCCGGGCCGCGACGGCCTGCGCGCTCGGCTGGGCGGCCGGCACGGCGGAGTTCGCCCGCGCCCGTATCGTCCCCGGGCCGCGCACCCGCCACGAGGTGGCGACGGTGCTGGCCACCAGCGTGCTCATCCCGCCCAGCGCGACCTGGCACCGGCTGGCAGGTGCCTGGCGCCACCGTCACACCCCCGCCTGGCAGGAGGAGGTCACCCCGTGAGCCCGGTGAAGGCCGTGCTGTTCGACCGCGACGGCACGCTCGTCGAAGACATCCCGGACACCGCCGACCCCGACCGCGTACGCCCGGTCGAGGGCGCCCGGGAGGCACTCGCCCTGCTGCGCGAGCACGGCATCCGCACCGGCGTCGTCACCGACCAGCCGGGCGTCGCCCAGGGGCTGCTCAGCGACGCCGACGTCCGCCGCGTCAACCACCGCGTCGACGAACTCCTCGGCCCCTTCGACGTGTTCGCCGTCTGCCCGCACGGCCCCGACGACGGCTGCCACTGCCGCAGGCCACAGCCCGGCATGCTGCTCTGGGCCGGCGGGCGGATCTGCACCGACCCCGATGAACTCGTCGTCATCGGCTCCACCGCCGCCGGCGCCGAGGCCGCGCGCCGCGCGGGCGCCCACGGCATCCTCGTCCCGAACGGCCGTACCCGTCCCGAGGAGACCGCACAGGCCGACCACATCGCCCCGGACCTGCTCACCGCCGTACGAGCGGTGCTCGACGAACCGCCCCAGGGCCGCGTCCTGGCCGACGAACGCCCCATCCAGAGGGCGTTCACCTCCGGCCCCGAACCGGACGGCCCTCCGTGACGCCTGCTGCCGCACGCGGCTGTCGCCCGCGCTGACCTGCAGCGGCCGCCGGGCAGGCACCCGCCCGGCGGCCGCCGCGGGGCGGGGCGGTGGTCCGTACTGGCCGGGCAAGGTAACCGTCCCGCATGGTGGCGTGGTCGGCGCCGGCCCGGGCGCGGGGGTGCTGGGTGGCTGCCGACTTCCTGGCCGCAGTCGCGGATCGGGCGGGGCGGTCGTGCGAGGGCGGTGCGGTGCGGGGCCCTGGTGGGCTTTGGGCGGGGCGCAGGCGTGCTGGGTGGTCCCCGATCTGCCCCCGTGGTGTGGATCGGGCGGCTGCCGGTGTCGGCCGGTGCGGGCCGGGGGCCGGGGCGTGGTCGGCGTCGGCCCGGGCGTCCGGGTAGCCGAGCCGTCGGCCCGGGCGTCCGGGTAGCCGTGCCGGGGGCCCGGGCGTCCGGGTAGCCGTGCCGGGGCGGAGCCGCACCCTCACCGCCCCGGACAGAGAGGCGCCTGCCCGGGCCGCCCGGCGGGTGCCTGGTGATGGCCGGTGCCGCACGAGGTCGTTTCCCGGCCCGGCCGCAGCCGGGCCGTGCTGCACCCGATGGGCGGGCCTGCGGCGGCGGAGGCCGCGTGCGCGGGGCAGGCTGCTGGCATGACGACCCCGGACCGGACAGCGCAGCCCGCACGACCCCGCCTCCTCGTCCTGCGCGCCCTCGGGCTCGGGGACCTCCTCGCTGGCGTCCCCGCGCTGCGTGCCCTGCGGCGGGCCCATCCGGGGCACGAACTCGTGCTGGCCGCCCCCGCCGAACTCGCGCCGGTCGCGGAGGCGACGGGGGCCGTGGACCGGCTGCTGCCCGCCTGCGCCCCCGGCCGGGCCGTCCCACGAGCGCTCGACTGGACCGGCCCGCCCCCGGACATCGCCGTCGACCTGCACGGCAACGGCCCGCCCAGCCACCGGCTGCTCCTCGGCCTGCGCCCGGGAAAGCTGCTGGCCTTCGCCCATCCGGACCTGCCCGGGATCGACGGCCCGCCCTGGTACCCGGAGGAGCACGAACGTGACCGCTGGTGCCGGCTGCTGCGGGCGTACGGCATCGACGCCGACCCGGGCGATCTGCTGCTGCCCAGCCCCAAGACCGCCTCCCCGGCCCCCGGCGGGGTCGTCCTGCACCCCGGCGCCGGGTCACCAGCGCGCTGCTGGCCCGTCGAGAGGTACGCCGCCGTCGCGGCCGAACTGCGCGGCCGGGGACTGCGGGTCGTGGTCACCGGCGGCCCGGCCGAGGGCGACCTGGTGGCCAGGCTCGCCAAGCAGGCCGGCCTGCCGGACACGGACGTGTTCGACGGCGGCCTGCCCTTCGAACGGCTGTCCGCTCTCGTGGCCGACGCCTACGTCGTGATCAGCGGCGACACCGGCATCGCCCACCTCGCGGTCGCCCACGGCACACGCTCCGTCACCCTGTTCGGCCCGGTCGCGCCGAGCCGCTGGGGCCCGCCGCCCGACCCGCGGCACCGCGCCCTGTGGTACGGCCCGGAGGGTGACCCGCACGGCGGCCGGCCCGACCCGGCTCTCCTGCGCGTCACCGTCGAGGACGTCGTCAGGGCCGTCGGCGAACTGCCCGGCGCCCTGCGGGCGTAGGGGGCAGGGCAGTCCTCAGCCGTCGCAGCACCGGCACATCAGCCGGAACGCGGCGAACATCGTCAGGGGCCACAGTGCGGCGAACGCCCAGATCACGCCCGGCTCGGAGGTGACGATCCCGGCCACCATCAGCCCGACCGACACCGCGAGCAGGATCATCACGGTCCGGACGCGGGGGCGGTAGGAGGCCAGTCGGGCCAGGAGATGGGCGAGGTCGGGGCAGCGGCTCACGCGGTGGCTGCGCAGCTTGCGGTCGAGGCGCCGGTCGCGGCGCAGAGCGCGTTCCATCTCGTCGAGGATGCGCTGCTCGTTCTCGGGAAGTCGGCCGATGGACACGCTCTCTCCTTCCGGGCGGCCGGACCGTCTCTCCTCCCGGGGGGACGTGCGGCGGGGGAAGTACAGCGGGGGACGTACCAGCGGGTGCCCCGTGGCGGCCTCCGGCTAACCGGGCACCGGCCGCCCCAGCGCCTCGACGAGCCGGTCCGCGCTGTCGGGCACGGAGCCCTCGCGGAATCCGTCGCGGATCTGCCGCGCGGTCACCCGGCCGCCGGTCAGGCACCAGTCCCACCAGCGGTCCAACTGCCGCACGTCCAGCCGTTCGGCGGGCACCAGCGCGGGCCAGCCGCAGGCACGGGCCTGCGCGGTCAGCTTGGCGCCGCCCGCGACCGGGTCGACGGCCAGCACCGGCGTCCCGACCCGCAGAGCGATCACCAGCCCGTGCAGCCGGTCGGTGACGACGAGGTCCAGCCGGGCCAGTACGGACTGCAGCTGGGCGGGCGTCGCGCTCAGATGCCAGTCGTGCGTGTCCAGCCGGGTCTCCAGCTCCAGCCGTCCGCAGTCCTTGGACGCCAGCCAGCGCGTGACCTCTTCGGCGACCTGCCCGTGCCGCCGCAGCTGCCCGTACTCGTGCTGCCCGTGCGCGAGGATCACCCCGACGACGGGCCGCGCGGGCACGTCAGGGGCGCGGGCCGCGAGGTCCTCCACCGGCTCACTGTCCGGCCCGTCCCGGGGCAGCACCCGGTGGAAGCCGGTCACGGCCGCGCTGCCGGGGTCGATCACCGAGGTGCCCACGGCGATCCGCACGCAGTGGGCGAAGCGCCGGTGCAGCTCCTCCACCTGCGGTCCGTGCAGCGGGCCGCACACGAACACGAGGTGGGTGTAGTCCTCGGGCCACAGCCGGTCCAGATGCAGTGCCTCCGGACGGAAGCGCGGACTCCAGGCGACGTCGTAGGGGATACCCGTCCCCAGAAGCACGTCCTCCACCCGGCGCAGGGCCAGCACGTCCCCGGCGGTCGCCTCCCTGTCCCGGAAGCTGAACCAGCCGGTGAGCAGCACCCTGCGCGGTCGCTTGCCCTGTTGTGTCTGCACAGGCCCTGAGTGCCCGCCTCTCGGCAAGACATTCAGGGCATTACGCGCATTTACCGTGCCGTCACTGGGCGTAGAAGGTGGCGTCCGCCCGGTCGGTGGCGGTGCTCACCGCCTGCACGTTCAGCAGGTACTCCCAGTGGCGGACGTATCGCCCCGGGTAGTTGTACGACTCGTACGACACGCCCGCCGGGTCCGCGAGCCCGGCACGCTGCCGGAAGGTCGCGTCGGACGCGAACTGCGCACTGCCGTCGTTCTTGCGCAGCCACACCTCGAAGTTCTCGTGCCGCAGGTAGTAGCCGGGGAAGTTGGCCGACTCCAGCGAGACCGTGCCGCTGCCGGCGAGGCCCGGCACGACGCGGAACTGCGAGTCGGCGAGCTTGGTGACGTTCGCCTCGATCCGGGCCCGGTAGTCGTAGTGCCGGACGAAGCGGTCCGGGAAGTTGTACGAGGAGAAGCGCTGCGGGGTGACGCCGTCGGCCACCGGGATGCCGAAGTTCGGGGTGCCGTCGGCGTTCCAGTAGACCTTCTGGACGCGGGTGCGGCGGTTGGGGTCGTTGAGGGGGTCGCCGCTGATGTCCTTGTAGTTGCGGTCGTGGTAGACGAGGATGTCGCTCTTTCCGTCCTCGGAGACCGTGAAGGAGTTGTGGCCCGGGCCGTACTGGCTGGTCGCGGCGCTGCTGGCGAACACCGGGGTGGGGCTCTTGCTCCAGGACGCCTGGCTGAGCAGGTTCGCCCCGGCGGAGGCGGTGAGCATGCCCAGGCAGTAGTTGGCGTCGGTGGCGCTCGCGGAGTACGTCATGAACACCTTGCCGCCCCGCTGGATCACGGCCGGGCCCTCGTTGACCTTGTAGCCGACGGTCTCCCAGGAGTAGGTGGGCCGCGACAGCATCACCGGAGTGCCGGTGATCGTCCAGGGGTTGGCCATCTTCGCGAGGTAGACGTCGGTGTTGTTGTTCACCGACGGGTCGCGCTGCGCCCAGGCCAGGTAGCGCACGCCGTTCACGACGAAGGTGGTGGCGTCCAGGGAGAAGCTCTCCCACTGGGTCCTGATCTGACCCTTCTCGGTCCAGGTGGCGGTGAGCGGGTTGGTGCCGGTGCCCTCCAGGACGTACATCCGGATCGCCCACACGTCGTTGGTGGCGCCCGCCGCGAAGTACACGTACCACTTGCCGTCGATGAAGTGGATCTCCGGCGCCCAGATGTGGGCGCCCATCACGCCGCTGGCGTGCTTCGTCCAGATGGTCGTCTCGGGTGCCGTCTTCAGGCCCTGGATGGTGGTCGCCCGACGCAGCACGATGCGGTCGTACTCGGGGACGGTCGCGGTGAAGTAGTAGTAGCCGTCGGTGTGTTTGAAGATGTGGGGGTCGGCCCGCTTCTCCGCGATCGGGTTCGTGTAGGTGACGGCGGGGGAGTCGGGCACGGCCGCCCGGGCGGGCGCCGACGCCAGGCAGGTCGCGAAGGCCATCAGGGCGGCCAGGAGCAGCCGTACGGCTATGCGTCTCAAGGGGGTTCTCCAGCGGGTGATCGGGATGGGGGCGAGCCGCCTCTGTGCGTAATTTCGAACATGGTTCGTGAATTCGGCCAAGAAGTGGTCAGAAGATAAGGGCGGCTCTCACCGTCGTCAACGGTTCGCGCAGGTGTGACGCACGAGGACGCCGAACGGCCCGGCCCCGGGGCGACCGGGTCAGCCGGTGAAGCGTGCCGTTCCCGTGAGGATGCGTACGTCGAGGTCGGTGACCCCGGCCGCGGCGATCCGGGTGGTGAACTCGGCGCGCACCCGCTCCACGGCGGCCGGTGAGAGCCCGGTGAGCATCCCGCGCGTGCCGCTGCCGGTGGCGAGGACCCAGGCCGTGTCCGGGGACAGCGGAGTGTCGAACCGCCGCCGGACGACCCGGGGCACGCTGCCGCCGAGGTCCTGGAGCCAGGCCGCGAGGGTGTCCGCGGTGTCGATCCGGGCGAGTTGGTCCCGCTGCGGCGGGCGGGGGAGGTCGCGTTCCGTCAGGACGGCCTCCCGGAGCGCCGACTGCCAGCCGTCGAGCGCGCCCTTCTCCCAGACCGTCACGACGAACCGGCCACCGGGACGCACCTTCCGGGTCAGGGCCGCGGCGTCCCGGTCCATGTCCGGGAAGAAGAACACACCGAGGGCACACTGCACGAGGTCGTAGCCGTCGCCGGTCACGGGCCACGAGGTGACGTCGTGACAATGGAAGCGGAGGTTGTCCAGGCCTTCCTCCCGCGCACGGCGCTCGCCGATCGACAGCAGCCCGGCCGCGAGGTCCACGGCGTCCACCCGCCCTGCCGCACCCACGGCCCGCGCGGCCGGCAGCGCCGACGCCCCCGCCCCGCAGCAGGCGTCCAGCACCGACTCGCCGGCGGCCGGAGCGGCCACTTCGGCGGTGGCGGCCCCCACCGGGTCCCACAGAGCCCCGGACCAGCGGTGGAACTCCTCCGCTCCCGCGCTGAAGACGTCTCCGACGGTGTTCGCCCCGGTGGTCATACGGCAGCCCCCTCGTGTCGGGCCGAGTCTAGGCGTGGCTCCGTAGAGGCACCGCGATTTTCCCTCAGTCCGGCGGCAGTTGAGGCTCCGCCCGCGGGGCGGGAGGCGGAGCCGTGGTGGTCCGGGGGATGACATGGGTCGGCAGCACGAGGTGCCGCTCACGCTCCGCGCCCGGGTCGTCGATGAGGGACAGTGCCAGTTCACCGGCCTCCTGCCCGATCCGCGACGGCGACTGGGCCACCGTGGTCAGATCGAACCACTGCGCGACCGGCTGGTCGTCGAAGCCGACGACCGACATCTGCCCGGGCACCTCGATCCGTGTCGCCCGCAGCGTCCAGATCACGGCGACGGCCACCTCGTCCTGCTCGGCGAAGACCGCGGTGGGCGGCTCCCGCAGCCCGAGCAGCCGGCCGACCGCCTCGGCCGCCCCCCGCTTGTCGCCCGCCGGGGTGGCGACCACCAGATCGTCGTCGAGGGGCAGGCCGGCCTCGGCCAGCGCCTGCCGGTACCCGACCAGCCGCTCCTGCGAACTGAAGGAGAACCCGCAGGCGCCCTCGGTCCGCACGTAGGCGATCCGGCGGTGGCCCAGGTTCAGCAGATGCCGGGTGCCGTGCAGGGCACCCGCCACGTCGTCGACGTACACGCTGGGGCGTCCGTCGACGTGCTGGCTGACGTAGACGACCGGCATGGCGAGGTCGTCCAGCCGGGCCGTCTCCTCGTCGGTGAGGTCGAAGGAGAACACCAGCAGCGCGTCCGCGTTGCGCCGGGCCGGGAGATGTTCGAAGAACGCGGTGCGTTCGGCCATGCCGGGGATCACATACACCGTCAGTTCCATGCCGGCCGCCCGCAGGACGCGCGCGAGGCCCGACAGGGCCGTGCCCATGAACCACGAGCTGAGGGTGGGCACCAGCACCGCCACGTTGCGGGTCCGGCCCGTCACCAGGCTCGCGGCATGGCGCGAGACCGCGAAGTCCAGCTCCCGGGCGGCCTGTTCGACCCGGGCGCGGACCTCGGGGGAGACGGTGGACAGGCCGCGCAGGGTGCGCGAGACGGTGGAGGTGGACACCCCGGCCCGTTCCGCGACGTCAGCCATCGTGGGGTGCCGCTGACCTGGTGGCATGCGCCGAACGCTAGCACGCCGACACCGCACCCGGCGGCTGCAGTTGGCAGCGCTGTCTCACCGGATTCTTGCCTTCTTACGACGTTGGTCCGCATTGACTTCTCGATGGTTGCGCTTCTAGCGTGCAAACGTTGTCTCGACAGGTTCGAAGTCGCCCCGGAGGGCCGCCTCACACCAGCTGTGAACTGCTGTTTTTAGCAGTGCAATGCCGTGGCAACGCAATCTCATGACCAAAGCCATTCCGGGGGAACAGACACGACTTCGGTTCGTCAGACCAGGAGCGACAGTGAAGACCAGCACCGCCAGAGCGATTCAGTGTTCCGCAGCGCTCACCGCCGTCGGACTCCTCCTCACCGCCTGCGGCTCGTCCGGCGGCAGCGGCGGCTCGGGAGGGTCGGCGCAGGCCGCGACGGCCACGTTCAAGGGCCGCGGCCCCATCACCTACGTCGCGGGCAAGGACACCACCGGCACCGTCCAGACCGTCATCAACCGCTGGAACAAGGCCCACCCCAAGGAGAAGGTCACCTTCATCCAGCTGCCGACGGACGCCGACTCGCAGCGCCAGCAGATGATCCAGAACGCGGAGACGAAGTCCGACGCCTACACGGTGCTCGCCACCGACGTCGTGTGGACGTCCGAGTTCGCCGCCCACCAGTGGATCGAGCCGCTGCCCGCGGACCGGTTCCCGCTCGGCAAGATGCTCAAGCCGGTCGTGGAGACCGGCCAGTACCGCGGCAGGCTGTACGCGGTCCCCGCCAGCTCCAACGGCGGCCTGCTATTCTACCGCACCGACCTGCTCAAGAAGGCCGGCGTCACCGGGCCCCCCAGCACCTGGGCGCAGATGACCGCCGACTGCGCCAAGGTGGAGAAGCTCCCCGAGGCGAAGAGCATGTCCTGTTACGCCGGGCAGTTCCAGAAGTACGAAGGCCTCACCGTGAACTTCGCCGAGGCCGTGAACTCCGCCGGCGGCCGCATCGTCGACGCCGACGGCAAGCCTGACGTCGACACCCCGCAGGCGAAGAAGGGCCTGGACTTCCTCGTCAAGTCCTTCAAGGACGGGACGATCCCCAAGGAGGCCATCACCTACCAGGAGGAGGACGGCCGGCAGGCGTTCCAGTCCGGCAAGCTGGTCTTCCTGAACAACTGGCCCTACGTGTACTCCCTGGCGCAGAAGAGCGCCATCAAGGGCAAGTTCGCCGTCGCACCCCTGCCCGGCCTGAACGGCCCCGGCGCCTCCAGCCTCGGCGGGGCCAACCTGGCCCTGTCGTCCTTCGCCAAGAACAAGGCCACCGCCCTGGACTTCATGAAGTTCTTCACCAGCGAGGAGAGCTCGACCTACTTCCTGGAGAACGCCTCCCTCGCCTCGCCCTACGCCGACCTGTACGACAACGCCGCGCTGGACAAGCAGTTCCCGTACCTGCCCGACCTGAAGCAGTCCATCACCAAGGCCGTGCCCCGCCCCCGCGTCGTGCAGTACGGCGATGTCACCGCCGCCGTCCAGAACGAGGTCTACGCCGCCCTCACCGGCAAGAAGAGCAGCGGACAGGCACTGAAGGACCTGCAGGCGGACCTGCAGAAGCTGACGGCTCAGTGAGGGCGTGGCTCATGGCCGACACCGCGATCCCGCCCGGCACCACCGCGCACCGGCCCGGGACGGCCGCCGCCCGCCGCCCCGGGCGGCCCCCCGCGTCCGCGAGCCCACGACGCCGCCCCCGGGCCACCGCCGGCGCGGGCCGCCTGGCCGCCCTCCTGGTCTCCCCGACGCTGCTGGTCCTCACGATCGTCGTCCTCTACCCGACGCTCATGGCGCTCGACGAGTCCCTCTACGGGGTCAAGGGCCTGGACCCCAAGACCGGGTTCATCAGCGACACCGAGCCGTTCGTCGGACTGAAGAACTACACCGACATCCTCACTCAGGCCGGCGACCGCTTCTGGAACGCCTTCTGGAACACCACCTGCTTCACCGTCGTCACGGTCTCGCTGGAGACGGTGATCGGCGTGGCCATGGCACTGATCATGCACCGGGCGTTCCGGGGCCGCGGCCTGGTCCGGGCGAGCATCCTGGTGCCCTGGGCCATCCCGACGGCCATCTCCGGCCTGCTCTGGAAGTGGATCTTCAACGCCGACGGCATCGCCAACGTCCTCCTCGGCCACCAAGTGCTGTGGACCGCCGACGGCTTCTCCGCCAAGGTCGCCGTCGTCATCGCGGACGTGTGGAAGACCGCCCCCTTCATCGGGCTCCTCGTCCTGGCCGGCCTCCAGGTCATCCCCAGGGAGGTCTACGAGGCGGCCCGGCTCGACGGGGCCAGCGCCCTCCAGCAGTTCCGGCGCATCACCCTGCCCCTGGTGAAGCCCGCCCTGCTGGTGGCGGTGCTGTTCCGCTGCCTCGACGCGCTGCGCATGTTCGACCTGCCCTACATCCTCATCGGCGCCCAGAAGGGCTCCGTGGAAACCCTGTCGATGCTCGCCCAGAACGAGGCGTCCAACGTCCGCTTCGGCCCGGCCTCCGCCTACGCGGTCCTGCTCTTCCTGTACGTCTTCCTCATCGCGCTCGCCTTCGTACGGCTGCTCGGCGCCGACATCGTCGGGGACGCCGGCGGCACGAAGAAGAGCAGGAGCCGGCCCGCCGGGATGCTCGGCCGCCGCGCACGGGAGGTGACGGCATGACCCTCACCGCCAAGTGGCGGCAGTGGCTGCCCCATCTGGGCATCGCCCTGGTGGTCGCCTACTGCCTGGCCCCGTTCTACTGGATGCTGGTCTCCAGCCTGCGCAGCACGAACGACGTCTTCAGCACCTCGCTGCTCCCGTCCCCGGTGTCCTTCGCGAACTACCGCTCGGTGTTCGGCCCGGCCCAGGGATTCACCCGGGCACTCCTCAACAGCCTGACCGTCGCCGGTGTCACCACGGCGCTGTCGCTGGTCCTCGCCACGTTCACCGCCTACGCGATGGCCCGGCTGGAGTTCCGCTTCAAGCGGCTGATCCTCACCCTGATCATCGCCACGTCGATGTTCCCCGTGGTGTCGATCGTCGTGCCGCTGCTGAAACTGTTCACCGACATCGGCTGGATCAACACCTACCAGGCGATGATCGTGCCCAGCATGTCCTTCACGCTGCCGCTCGCGGTGTGGAACCTGACCACGTTCTTCCGGCAGATGCCCGACGAGCTGGAGCAGGCCGCGATGGTGGACGGCTGCACCCGCGGCCAGGCCTTCCGCAAGGTCATCGTGCCGCTGGCGGCGCCGGGCATCTTCACCACCGCGATCATCACGTTCATCGCGGCCTGGAACGAGTTCCTCATCGCCCTGTCGATGACCAACAAGCCCGGCATGCAGACCGCCACGGTCGCCATCTCCAAGTTCTCCGGCGCCACGACCTATCAGACGCCGTTCGGCAGCCAGATGGCCGCGGGCGTCGTCGTCACCATTCCGCTGGTGGTCATGGTGCTGCTCTTCCAGCGCCGTATCGTCGCCGGGCTCACCGCCGGCGCGGCCAAGTAGACACCGCACACCCGAGGAGCCGGATCCACCGTGTCCTTCACCGCACCCTGGTGGCGCAGCGCCGTCATCTACCAGGTCTACATCCGCAGCTTCGCCGACGGCAACGGCGACGGCGTCGGCGACATCGCCGGCCTCCGCTCGCGCCTGCCGTACCTGAAGTCGCTGGGCGTGGACGCCGTCTGGATCAACCCCTGGTACAAGTCGCCCATGGCCGACCACGGTTACGACGTGGCCGACTACCGGGACATCGATCCGCTGTTCGGCACGCTGTCCGACGCCGAGCGGCTCATCGAGGAGGCGCACGCGCTGGGGATCCGGGTGATCCCCGACATCGTCCCGAACCACACCTCCGACCAGCACGCCTGGTTCCGCGCGGCGCTGGAGGCCGGCCCGGGCAGCCCGGAGCGCGAGCGCTACGTCTTCCGCCCCGGCCGCGGCCCCGACGGGGCGCAGCCCCCGAACGGCTGGGTGTCCTGCTTCGGCGGCCCGGCCTGGACCCGGCTGCCCGACGGCGACTGGTACCTGCACCTGTTCGCGCCGCAGCAGCCCGACCTGAACTGGCAACACCCCGAGGTACGGGAGGAGTTCGAGTCGATCCTGCGGTTCTGGTTCGCCCGGGGCGTGGACGGCTTCCGTATCGATGTCGCCCACGGGCTGATCAAGCACCCGGACCTGCCCGACCTGCCGCCGCGCGCGGAACCGGCGGTGCTGGGGCCGCTCACCCGCCGGGAGGAGGTGCGCCGGCACCTCGACCACCCGCACTGGGACCGCGACGAGGTGCACGAGATATACCGGTCCTGGCGCAAGGTCGCCGACGAGTTCCCCGGCGACCGCTCCTTCGTCGCCGAGGCCTGGGCGGACACCCCCGAGCGCCTCGCGGCCTACGTCCGGGCGGACGGCCTGCACACCGCCTTCAACTTCGACTTCCTCATGTGCCGCCTGGACGCCGGGGAACTGCGGGCCGTCATCGAGGACTCCCTCGCGATGCTCGGCGCGGTGGGCGCACCGGCCACCTGGGTCCTGTCCAACCACGACGTCATGCGCCACCCCAGCCGCTACGGCCGGGCGGCGGAGCGCAGCTGGACGGTCGACACGCGCTACGCACCCGAGGGCCCGCTCGATCTCGCCCTGGGCACCCGGCGCGCCCGCGCCGCCGCCCTGCTGATGCTCGCCCTGCCCGGCGGCGCCTACGTCTACCAGGGCGAGGAACTCGGCCTGCCCGAGGTCGAGGACCTGCCCGAGTCCGCCCTCCAGGACCCCATCTGGGAACGCTCCGGCCACACCGACCGCGGCCGCGACGGCTGCCGCGTCCCGATCCCCTGGTCGGGCACGGCGGCCCCCTACGGCTTCGGCACCGGAGCAGAGCCCTGGCTGCCGCAGCCGGACGACTGGGCGGGGCTCGGCGTCGAGGCCCAGACCGGCGACCCCGCCTCCATGCTGGAGCTCTACCGCGCGGCCCTGCGCATCCGCCGTGACCACCCCGCCCTCGGTGACGGCGGCATGACCTGGCTGGACACCCCCGAGGGGGTGCTGGCCTTCCGCCGCGAGCCGGGCTTCGTCTGCGTGGTCAACCTCTCCGGAGCGCCGTACGAGCTGCCCGCGCACACCGCGCTGCTGCTGGCCGCCGGCCCCGTCGAGGGCGGGGTGCTGGAGCCGGACCAGGCGGTGTGGCTGGCGGCGTAGCTCCCGCACCCGCGTCGCCCGGCCGTACGCTGGACCCATGACCCGCCCGGCCCGCCCGGCTCCCGCGGCGGAGCGGACGCCGGTCTCGCTCACCGTCCGCCCGTCCGTGGGAGCCCTGGCTCCGCTGATCGGCGCGATGGGATATGCCGAGGTGCGGTTCGCGCACACCGCCGAGCTGGCCCTGCCGACGGGCGGGGCACAGCTGCTGGTCAACCTCGACGGGGACGCCCTGTCCTCCTCCCCGCTGCGCGGCCCGGACCGGCGTACCGGGGGCGCTGCCCTGCACGGCCCGTACACGGAGCCGGCCCTGATCGACCCGGCGCAGCAGCGGGCCGTCGTCTGGGTGGCGTTCCGGCCCGCGGGCGCCCGCCCCTTCCTCACCGCCCCGCTCTCCGCGGTCCGCGACGACCTGGTCGGGCTCGACGAGCTGTGGGGCACGGACGGCGCGGTGCTGCGCGAGCGGCTGCTGGAGGCCATGGCCGCCGGGGGCCCGCGGGCCGGGCTGCGGGAGCTGGAGGCGGCCCTGGCGGCCCGGGCGCGACGCCCCCTGGAGCCCGACCCGGCGGTCCGCCTCGCCGCCGCGCTGCTCGACCGCGGCACGCCCGTCGCCGAGGTCGCCGACCGGCTGGGCTGGACCGCCCGGCGGCTGGCCCGCCGCTGCACCGACCAGCTGGGACTCGCGCCCAAGCGGTACGCCCGCCTGCGGCGCTTCCAGCGGCTCCTCCGCCGCGTCAACGCCGGGCCGCAGCCGCCGGACTGGGCGGCGCTCGCAGCCGACTGCGGCTACCACGACCAGGCGCACCTGATCCACGAGTTCCGCGCGCTGGCCGGGATCACCCCGACCGCGTACGCACCGCGCTCGCCGCTCGAACGCAACCACGTGCCGCTGGACGGGTGAACGGCCCCGGGCCGGCCGATTTCTACAATCCACGATTCCCCCGGCCCGGCGATCGTGAAGGCATGACGAACACATCCGCACAGCAGACCGTCACCCGGCTCTACGCCCGGCTCGTCGTCCCCGACGCCCCCCGGGCGATCGACTTCTACCGGGCCGCGCTCGGTGCCGAGGAGATCGAGCGGTACACCGGCCCGGACGGGAGGATCGTGCACGCCCTGCTGCGGCTGGGCGGCTCGGTGATCGCGGTCAAGGACGCCGACGAGGGCGACCCGGCACCGGCGTCCCTCGGCGGCAGCCCGGTGATCATGGCCCTCGACGTGTCCGACGCCGACGCCGTGGCCGAGGCCATGCTGCGGGGCGGGGCGACCGTGGTGTATCCCGTCGCCGACCAGCACTACGGGCAGCGCGGGGGCCGGCTCGCCGACCCGTTCGGCCATCTCTGGATGATCTCCCAGACGATCGAGGACCTGACCCCCGAACAGATCCAGGCGCGTACGGACGAGGCGTTCACCTGACGCGCGGCGTCAGCGGGCCTGCCCGGCCGGTTCCTCCACCTTCGCGTTCGCGTCCACCTTGCCGCCCGGGTGGCGCAGTGCGCACAGGTAGCCGATGCCCAGGGCGATGGCCATGCCGTAGAACACCCACTGGTTGGCCTCGGCGAAGTCCATGCGGATCGCGGACATCGACTCCCGGGTCGCCTCGGCGGCGGGGCCGGTGCCGGTGGGCGGACGGGAGTCGCCACTGCCGGTGATGGACTCGGTGACGTCGCGGGCCACGGTGTCCGCGTCCGCCGCGGACATGCCCTTGCCCGTCAGGGTGCCCATCACCTTGTCCGTCGTCACATGCGTCAGGATCGTGCCGTAGACGGCCAGGCCGACGCTCGCCGCGTAGTTGCGCACGGTCTGGGTGATGCCGGTGACCTCGCCGTACGAGGCGCCGATGGCCCGGTTGACGGCGTCCGTGGAGGCCGGCGCCAGGACGAAGCCGATGCCGGCCCCGGCCAGGGCCGCGTAGGGCCACTGGTCGTGCATGGACAGGTCGGTGAGCTTGTTCGCCCACAGGGCGAAGCCGACGCAGCCCACGGCCGTGCCCAGCTTCAGGGCCGGGCGGGCGCCCTTCTTGTCGAGGATCCGGCCGCCCCACTGCGAGGCGATGGCGAAACCGACGAAGAAGTACAGCAGGAACAGGGCCGCCTGGTTCGGTGAGGCGCTCAGGGACACCTGGGCGTAGACGGAGGTGAAGAAGAACAGCGGGACGAAGGCGAGCATCGAGAAGAACAGCACCGCCACGTCCACGGTGAACGCCCTGTCCCGGAAGACCCGCAGGTCGATCAGCGGATGCTCCACCTTCCGCTCGAAACGGACGAATCCGGCGAGGATCGCGAGGCCGCCCGCGATGCACACCCAGGTCGCCCAGCTGTCCCAGCCCCAGGACCAGGCCTGCTGGAACCCGAGCACGCTCAGGCCCATGCCGGCCGCGATCAGGGCGGCGCCGGGGACGTCCAGGGTGCCGGAGCGCCGCCGGTCGGAGATGTGCGCCATGGCCGTGAGGACCAGCGCCACGATCGCCACGGGCACGTTGACCCAGAACACGGCCCGCCAGGTCCAGCTCGTGAGCCAGCCGCCCAGCAGCGGGCCGATGGCGGTCAGCGCGCCGGTGACCCCGAAGAACAGCGCGAGGGCCCGCCCGCGCCGCTCGACGGGGAACACCGCGACCACCACGGCCAGGGCCGCGGGGAACAGCAGTGCCGCCCCCAGCCCCTGGGTGGTGCGGAAGACGATCAGCCAGGCCTGTGCGGCGCCGCCCTCGGGCACACAGCCGCACAGCACCGAGGAGACGACGAACACCAGCGTGCCGATGACGACGACCCGGCGCGGCCCGTAGAGGTCGGCGAGGCGCCCGCCGAGGGCGAAGAACGCCGCGAGGGCCAGCAGGTAGGCGTTGACCACCCACTGCATACCGGAGGACGACAGCCCCAGTTCGCGGACGATGTCCGGGGCCGCGATCGACACGATGGTCTGGTCGATGAAGGTCATGGCGACGGCGAACATCATCGCCGCCAGCGCGACGGTCTGCTGCGGTGCGGATCGGGAGGGGGCCGCGGCGTCGCCGCGCCCCGGGCGCGTGCTGCTCACGCCATCAGTCTGCGCCCGGCGGTCCTACCTCGCATCACAGGACTCTCTCGTCCCGGGGGTCACACGGATACCCCCGAATCGCTCTCCCTGGCAACCCCTCGGCGGTGTGAGGACGGCCTCCTCGGCCATGTGACCGCGGCCCGCCACGGATGCCGCGTCGAACGTGCAGGATGCGGGCACCAAGGAGGACAGGCAGTCGAACGACGGGAGAGGCACACGATGGTCCCAGCGGAACCGCAACCCCAGCGGATCGGCGTACCGGCCGAATCCACTGCGGGCGAGACCAGGGTGGCGGCCACGCCGGCCACCGTGGGGAGACTTGTCGCGCTCGGATACGACGTGGTCGTCGAACCGGGAGCGGGGGCCTCGTCCCGCTTCTCCGACGCGGCCTACCAGGAGGCGGGCGCCGAACTCGGCGACCCGTGGCAGGCGGAGATCGTGCTCAAGGTCAACGGCCCCTCCAGCGAGGAGACCGGCCGGCTGCGCGAGGGGGCGACGCTGATCGCCCTCATCAGCCCGGCCCTCAACCCGGAGCTGGTCGAGGAGTTGGCGCGGCGGCCGATCACCGTGCTCGCCATGGACGCGGTGCCGCGCATCTCGCGGGCGCAGTCGCTGGACGTGCTCAGTTCGATGGCGAACATCGCCGGTTACCGGGCCGTGGTCGAGGCGGCACATGCCTTCGGCCGGTTCTTCACCGGCCAGGTGACCGCCGCGGGCAAGGTGCCGCCCGCCAAGGTGCTGGTGGCCGGCGCGGGCGTTGCCGGGCTGGCGGCGATCGGGGCGGCCCGCAGCCTCGGTGCCGTGGTCCGTGCGACCGACCCCCGGCCCGAGGTCGCCGAGCAGGTGCGCTCCCTGGGTGGGGAGTTCCTGACGGTGACCGCCGAGCAGGAGGTGAGCACCGATGGCTACGCGAAGGCCACCTCGGAGGACTACAACCGGCTCGCCGCGCAGCTCTACGCCGAGCAGGCCGCCGATGTCGACATCATCATCACCACCGCGCTCATTCCGGGCCGTCCGGCGCCGCGGCTGATCACCGCCGAGGACGTGGCGCGTATGAAGCCCGGCAGTGTGATCGTCGACATGGCGGCCTTGCAGGGCGGCAACGTCGAGGGCACGGTCGCGGGGAAGGCGGTCGTCACCGACAACGACGTGACGATCATCGGCTACACCGATCTGCCCGGCCGGCTCCCGGCCCAGGCCTCGCAGCTGTACGGCACGAACATCGTCAACCTGATGAAGCTGCTCACCCCGGGCAAGGACGGCCGGCTGGTGCTGGACTTCGACGATGTGGTGCAGCGGTCGATGACGGTGGTCCGCGAGGGCGAGAAAACCTGGCCGCCGCCCCCGGTCCAGGTGTCCGCCGCACCCGCCCCCGCCGGGGCGAAGGAGCCGGACCCGGCCCCTGCGCAGACTCCGGCGAAGCCCCCCCGGCCGGCCTGGTCCTCCTACGCCCTGGTCGGCGCCGGAGCGCTCGCGCTGTTCTTGGTGACGGCTTTCTCGCCCAGTGAACTGCTGGGCCATTTCACCGTGTTCGTGCTGGCGATCGTCATCGGCTTCTACGTCATCGGCAATGTGCACCATGCGCTGCACACCCCGCTGATGTCGGTGACCAACGCCATTTCCGGCATCGTCGTGGTGGGGGCGCTGCTGCAGATCGGGCAGGGCGACACCGCCGTGACCGTGCTGTCGTTCGCCGCGATCCTGCTGGCGAGCATCAACATCTTCGGCGGATTCGCCGTGACCCGCCGCATGCTCGGCATGTTCTCGAAGGGCTGATCAGGGATGACCACAGACACGGCCGCTCAGGCCGCCTACGTCGTCGCGGCGCTGCTGTTCATCCTCAGCCTCGCCGGCCTCTCCCAGCACAAGACGTCCCGTTCGGGAGTCGTGTGGGGCATCGCGGGCATGGTCGTGGCCCTGGCCGCCACGGTCGGGCTCGCCTCGCGCAGCATCACCACGACCGGGCTGGTGCTGATCGCCGTCGCCACCGCTCTGGGCGCGGGGATCGGCCTGTGGCGGGCCCGGGTGGTGGAGATGACCGGCATGCCCGAGCTGATCGCCATCATGCACAGCCTCGTCGGTCTGGCGGCGACGTTCGTCGGCTGGAACGGCTACCTGGACGTCGACGCCGAACTGTCCGGTTCGCTGCTGGCCATCCATCACGCCGAGGTGTTCATCGGGGTGTTCATCGGCGCCGTCACCTTCACCGGGTCCGTCGTCGCCTACCTGAAGCTGTCGGCGCGCATCAACTCCCGCCCGCTGACGCTGCCCGGCAAGCATGTCCTCAACATCGGCGCGCTCGTCGCCTTCGTCGCGCTCACCGCCGCGTTCGTGGCACGCCCGAACATGGGCCTGCTCATCGCGGTCACCGTGATCGCCCTCGCCCTCGGCGCGCACCTGGTCGCCTCGATCGGCGGCGGTGACATGCCGGTGGTGGTCTCGATGCTCAACAGCTACTCCGGCTGGGCCGCCGCGGCCTCGGGGTTCCTGCTCGCCAACAACCTGCTCATCGTCACCGGCGCGCTGGTCGGCTCCTCCGGCGCCTACCTGTCGTACATCATGTGCAAGGCGATGAACCGCTCCTTCATCTCGGTGGTCGCCGGAGGTTTCGGGACCCCGTCGGCAGCCGCAGACGAGGGCGAGCAGGGCGAGCACCGGGAGATCAACGCCGAGGAGACCGCGGAACTCCTGGGCAACGCCACCTCGGTGATCATCACGCCGGGGTACGGCATGGCCGTCGCCCAGGCGCAGTATCCGGTGGCCGAACTGGCGCGCAAGCTGCGTGAACGGGGCGTGGAGGTGCGCTTCGGTATCCATCCGGTGGCGGGGCGGCTGCCCGGGCACATGAACGTGCTGCTGGCCGAGGCGAACGTGCCGTACGACATCGTCCTGGAGATGGACGAGATCAACGACGACTTCGCCGCGACCTCGGTCGTGCTGGTCATCGGCGCCAACGACACGGTCAATCCGGCCGCCACCGACAACCCGTCCAGCCCGATCGCCGGGATGCCGGTGCTGCACGTGTGGGAGTCGGCCAACGTGATCGTCTTCAAGCGGTCCATGGCCGCCGGGTACGCGGGCGTGCAGAACCCGCTGTTCTTCCGCGACAACACCCAGATGCTCTTCGGCGACGCCAAGCAACGCGTCGAGGACATCCTGCGCGGCCTCGACGCCTTGGACGCACCGGTTCCGGAGATGGCCGGCTCGTCGCGCTGAGCGCGGTGCCCCGCCGGTACGGGCCGGCGGGGCACGGGGTGTGGGGATGCGGTCGGCGACGTATCGGCGTTGACTGATGGGGAGGCACCAGGGCTGCGCCCGGCACGCGCCAACTGGCGCAGCCGCGTTGCGACATCGTCTTGTTGCGGAGTCAACCATGGTCCATCGGTATCGGATGCGGGTGTGCGCGGGACTGACCGCCGCCTTACTGGCCGTTTCGGGTGGCTACGCCTTCTCCGCGCCGGACGACGAGATGACCCAGGACATCGAGACAGCGGTGCAGGGCGTCGACGCCTACTGGGAAGCTCACTGGTCCGAGTTCTTCACGGAGACGTACGTTCCGCCCGCTGTCCTGGGCGAGTACGACGGCGCTTCTCCCAACGTCCCTACCTGCGACGGGGAACCGCTGGCCGATGACAACGCCGTCTACTGCAGCACGGACGACGAGGACTACGTCGCCTGGGACACCGACCTCATGCGCTTCGGCTACGAGTACGGAGACGCTTTCGTGTACCTGGTCGTCGCGCACGAGTGGGGTCATGCGATACAGAACCGCCTCGACGCGGAACTTCAGTCGGTGGACGGTGAATTGCAGGCGGACTGCCTGGCCGGTGCGGAACTGGAGGGTGCCGCGCAGGACGGAACGGTCGTCTTCGAGCCGGGGGATGTCGACGAGGTGCATACGGCCCTCGTCCGCGACGCCGACAAGACCCCCTGGACGAAGGAGGGAGACCACGGAAGCGCCTCCGAGCGGGTCGACGCCTTCGCCATGGGGCAGGAGCTGGGGGTCGAGGGGTGCCTGCCGCAAGAGGTGTCCGCCGAAGGCGCGACCGCCCTCGACCGGTAGAGCGGAACCGGGATCCGAAACGCCGCGAGGCCGGCCCGACGTCTGTCGGGCCGACCTCGCGGCGGTGCCGGCGGTCAGTCCGTGCCGGACTCCATCGCGGCCCGGTCCAGCCAGGCGTCCTCCTCCGAGACCTCGCCCCGGGAGGCGATGGCCTGGGCGCCGCCCTGCGGCAGCTCCGGCATGGTGCCGATCAGCCCGGTCGCGGCGGCCTGGGAGGCGCCGATGGTGGGGCTGCCGGTGCCGATCAGGCCCATGCCGGCGTACTGCTCCAGCTTGGCGCGCGAGTCGGCGATGTCGAGGTTGCGCATGGTGAGCTGGCCGATGCGGTCCACCGGACCGAACGCGGAGTCCTCGGTGCGCTCCATCGACAGCTTGTCCGGGTGGTAGCTGAACGCCGGGCCCGTGGTGTCGAGGATCGAGTAGTCCTCACCGCGCCGCAGCCGCAGCGTCACCTCGCCGGTGACGGCGGCGCCGACCCAGCGCTGGAGCGACTCGCGGATCATGAGCGCCTGCGGGTCCAGCCAGCGGCCCTCGTACATCAGCCGGCCGAGGCGCCGGCCCTCGGCGTGGTACTGGGCGAGGGTGTCCTCGTTGTGGATCGCGTTGACCAGCCGCTCGTAGGCGGCGTGCAGCAGGGCCATGCCCGGGGCCTCGTAGATGCCGCGGCTCTTGGCCTCGATGATCCGGTTCTCGATCTGGTCCGACATGCCGAGGCCGTGCCGGCCGCCGATGGCGTTGGCCTCCATCACCAGGTCGACGGGGGAGGCGAACTCCTTGCCGTCGATCGACACCGGGCGGCCCTCGAAGAAGCCGATCGTCACGTCCTCGGCGGCGATCTTGACCGACGGGTCCCAGAACCGGACGCCCATGATCGGCTCGACCGTCTCGACGCCGGTGTCCAGGTGCTCCAGCGTCTTGGCCTCGTGGGTGGCGCCCCAGATGTTGGCGTCCGTGGAGTACGCCTTCTCCGTGCTGTCCCGGTAGGGCAGGCCGTGCGCCAGCAGCCACTCGGACATTTCCTTGCGGCCGCCGAGCTCGGTCACGAAGGCCGCGTCCAGCCAGGGCTTGTAGATCCTGAGGTGCGGGTTGGCGAGCAGGCCGTAGCGGTAGAACCGCTCGATGTCGTTGCCCTTGAAGGTCGAGCCGTCGCCCCAGATCTGGACGTCGTCCTCCAGCATCGCCCGCACCAGCAACGTGCCGGTGACGGCGCGGCCGAGCGGGGTGGTGTTGAAGTACGCCCGCCCGCCCGAGCGGATGTGGAACGCGCCGCAGGTCAGCGCCGCCAGGCCCTCCTCGACCAGCGCGGCACGGCAGTCGACCAGGCGCGCGATCTCGGCCCCGTAGGTCTTGGCACGGCCGGGCACCGAGGCGATGTCGGGCTCGTCGTACTGGCCGATGTCGGCGGTGTAGGTGCACGGGACGGCGCCCTTGTCGCGCATCCACGCGACCGCGACGGAGGTGTCGAGACCGCCCGAGAAGGCGATGCCGACGCGTTCGCCGGCGGGCAGGGAGGTGAGGACCTTGGACATAGAAAGAGTATGTATCACTTTGCATAGTCATGCAAGCCGGGTATGCGAAATCGCTGTCCCGGTTGCCTTGCGGTGTCGTCCGGGGTCTTCCGGTTCAGGAACCCGCAGCCTCAAAGCCGCCGAGCGCGCCGAGGATCCGCTCGGCGGCCAGCGTCGGGGTGAGCTCGCCCTCCCGGACCCGCTGCTCCAGCACGGGCGCCAGAGCCCGTACCGCCGGGTCGGCCCGCAGCCGACCGAGGAGTTCGTCGCGGACCATGCTCCAGGTCCAGTCGACCTGCTGGTCGCGGCGCTTCGCGGTGAGCCGGCCCGTGGAGTCCAGCAGCGTGCGATGCTGCTCCAGCCGCTCCCACACCGTGTCCAGACCGGTCGACTCGCGGGCGCTGCAGTGCAGCACCGGCGGCGTCCAGAACGCGTCCTTGCCGTGCATCAGCCGCAGGGCGCCCGCCAGTTCGCGCGCGGCGGCCCGGGCATCCCGCTCGTGCGGGCCGTCCGCCTTGTTGACGGCGATCACGTCGGCCAGCTCCAGCACGCCCTTCTTGATGCCCTGGAGCTGGTCGCCCGTGCGGGCGAGGGTGAGCAGCAGGAACGTGTCGACCATGTTCGCGACCGCGGTCTCGGACTGGCCCACGCCGACCGTCTCCACCAGGATCACGTCGTAGCCGGCCGCCTCCATCACCACGATCGACTCGCGGGTGGCCTTCGCGACCCCGCCCAGCGTGCCCGCCGTGGGGGAGGGGCGCACGAACGCCGCCGGGTCCACGGCCAGGCGCTCCATCCGGGTCTTGTCACCCAGGATCGAGCCGCCCGTACGGCTGGAGGACGGGTCGACGGCCAGGACCGCGACCCGGTGCCCGAGCGAGGTCAGCAGCGTGCCGAACGCGTCGATGAACGTCGACTTGCCCACGCCCGGCACCCCGCTGACGCCGATCCGCCGGGCCCGGCCGCTGTGCGGCAGCAGCGCGGTCAGCAGCTCCTGGGCCAGCGCCCGGTGCTGGGGCCGCGTCGACTCGACGAGCGTGATGGCACGGGCGATGATCGCCCGCTTCCCGTCGAGCACGCCCTTCACATACGCGTCGACATCGATCACAGGTCGTGCCCGAGACCGTCCGACAGCCGCTGCACCAGGTCGTACGCCGCGTCCGGGATCACCGTCCCGGGCGGGAAGACGGCCGCCGCGCCCATCTCCAGCAGCGTCGGCACGTCCTGCGGCGGAATCACCCCGCCGACCACGACCATGATGTCCTCGCGCCCCTCCTCGGCCAGCGCCTCGCGCAGCGCCGGGACGAGGGTGAGGTGACCGGCCGCGAGCGACGAGACGCCGACGATGTGCACGTCCGCCTCGACGGCCTGCCGGGCCACCTCGGCCGGCGTCTGGAACAGCGGGCCGACGTCCACGTCGAAACCGAGGTCGGCGAAGGCGGTGGCGATCACCTTCTGGCCGCGGTCGTGGCCGTCCTGGCCCATCTTGGCGACCAGGATGCGCGGGCGGCGGCCCTCGGCCTCCTCGAAGGCGGACACCAGGGTGCGGGTGCGGTCCACGCTCGGGGACTCTCCGGTTTCGTTGCGGTACACGCCGGAGATCGTACGGATCTGGCTCGCGTGCCGGCCGTACACCTTCTCCAGGGCGTCGGAGATCTCCCCGACGGTCGCCTTCGCGCGGGCCGCGTGCACGGCCAGCTCCAGCAGGTTGCCCTCACCGCCGGCGGCCCGGGTCAGCGCGTCCAGCGCGTCCTGGCAGGCCCGTTCGTCCCGCTCCGCGCGCAGCCGCCGAAGCTTCTCGATCTGCTGCGCCCGCACGGAGGAGTTGTCGACCTTCAGGACGTCGATCTGCTCGTCGGTCTCCACCCGGTACTTGTTGACGCCGATGACCGGCTGGCGGCCCGAGTCGATCCGGGCCTGGGTGCGGGCCGCGGCCTCCTCGATGCGCAGCTTCGGGATGCCCGCGTCGATGGCCTTGGCCATGCCGCCCGCGGCCTCGACCTCCTCGATGTGCTGCCAGGCCCGCCGGGCCAGGTCGTACGTCAGCTTCTCCACGTACGCGCTGCCGCCCCACGGGTCGATCACGCGGGTCGTGCCGGACTCCTGCTGGAGGAGCAGCTGCGTGTTGCGGGCGATGCGCGCCGAGAAGTCGGTGGGCAGCGCGAGCGCCTCGTCGAGGGCGTTGGTGTGCAGCGACTGCGTGTGGCCCTGGGTCGCCGCCATGGCTTCGACGCACGTGCGCGTGACGTTGTTGAAGACGTCCTGCGCGGTCAGCGACCAGCCCGAGGTCTGCGAATGGGTGCGCAGCGACAGCGACTTGGCGTTCTGCGGGTCGAACTGCCTGACCAGCTTCGCCCACAGCAGGCGCGCCGCCCGCAGCTTGGCGACCTCCATGAAGAAGTTCATGCCGATCGCCCAGAAGAACGACAGCCGGGGCGCGAACGCGTCCACGTCCAGGCCCGCCTCACGGCCCGCCCGGATGTACTCCACGCCGTCAGCGAGCGTGTACGCCAGCTCCAGATCGGCCGTCGCACCCGCCTCCTGGATGTGGTAGCCGGAGATGGAGATGGAGTTGTAGCGCGGCATCCGCTGCGAGGTGTACGCGAAGATGTCGGAGATGATCCGCATCGACGGCTTCGGCGGATAGATGTAGGTGTTGCGGACCATGAACTCCTTGAGGATGTCGTTCTGAATGGTCCCGGCCAGCTTCTCGGGCGGTACGCCCTGCTCCTCCGCCGCCACGATGTACAGCGCCAGCACCGGCAGCACGGCGCCGTTCATCGTCATCGACACCGTCATCCTGTCCAGCGGGATCCCGTCGAACAGCTGCCGCATGTCGTAGATCGAGTCGATGGCCACGCCCGCCATGCCGACGTCACCGGTCACCCGCGGGTGGTCGCTGTCGTACCCGCGGTGCGTGGGCAGGTCGAACGCGACCGACAGGCCCTTCTGGCCGGCCGCGAGGTTGCGCCGGTAGAAGGCGTTGGACTCCTCGGCCGTCGAGAAGCCGGCGTACTGGCGGATCGTCCAGGGCTGGTTGACGTACATCGTCGGGTACGGGCCGCGCAGATACGGCGCAGCGCCCGGGTACGTCTCCAGGAAGTCCAGGCCCTCCAGGTCACGGCCCGTGTACAGCGGCTTGACCGCGATGCCCTCGGGGGTCTCCCACAGCAGGTCGTCCCCGCCGGAGGCGTTCTTGACCGCCGTGCGCCACTCGTCGGCGCCGCCGTCCGGGGCCGGCATCCCCAGTTCGATCCCGGAGAAGTCGGGGATTCCCATCAGGACACTCCCATGCGGTCGAGGGTGGCGGACAGCACGGCGACGGCGTCACAGCCCGCGAAGACGTAACCGTCGACACCGGGGTGGTCCCCGGGCCGCCCGGCGAGGAACACGTGCGCGGCACCGGCGGCCTTCAGCCGCCCGGCCACCGCCTCCGCCTGCTCCTCGTACAGCGCGTCGCTGGAGCACAGCACGGCCTCGCTCGCACCGCTCTCCTCGAAGCCGCCCTCCGTGACCGGCTCGATGCCGCCCGCCTGGAAGAGATTCGAGGCGAAGGTGAGCCGCGCGGTGTGGGCGGCGGCCGGGCCGAGCGCGGCGAGGAAGATCCGGGGCCGGGAGCCGGTCGCGGCGAGGTGGGCGTCGGAGCGGGCGCGCAGCGCCTCGTACGCCTCGTCACGGCGCACCCGCGGCAGTCCGCCGGACGGCTGCTCGGGCGCGCTCTCCCGCACGACCGGCTTCTCCGCGAGGAACGGGAACTCGCTGACACCGGTGATGGGTTCGCGCCGCTTGGCCAGCCTGCCGGTGCGTGCCTGCCAGGTCTCGGCCAGGTCCCGCGCGAGGTCCCCGGAGCGCAGGGCCGCCGCCTGGCCGCCGAGCCGCTCGATGCGCCGGAAGAACTCCCAGCCCGCGTGCGCGAGTTCGTCGGTGAGCCGCTCCACGTACCAGGAGCCGCCCGCCGGGTCGATCACCCGGGCCAGGTGCGACTCCTCGATGAGGATCGTGGAGGTGTTGCGGGCGATCCGGCGCGCGAAGGCGTCCGGCAGGCCGAGGGCGTGGTCGAAGGGCAGCACGGTGACCGCGTCGGCCCCGCCCGCGCCGGCGGCCAGCGTGGCGATCGTCGAGCGCAGCATGTTCACCCACGGGTCGCGGCGCGTCATCATCACCGGCGACGTCACCACGTGCTGGAGCTGCGCCCCCGCGCGCGGCGCCCCGCAGACCTCGGCCACCCGGGCCCACAGCCGGCGCGCGGCCCGCAGCTTGGCGATCGTCAGGAACTGGTCGGCGGTCGCCGCGTACCGGAACTCCAGCTGCGCACAGGCCTGTTCGACACTGAGCCCGGCCCCGGTCAGCTCCCGCAGGTACGCCACCGCGGTGGCCAGCGAGCAGCCCAGCTCCTGGGCGGCCGAGCCACCGGCCTCGTGGTACGGCAGCGCGTCCACGGTCAGTGCCCGCAGCCCCGGGTACCCCTCGGCGCACAGCCGCGCGAGTCCGGCCGCCGGCGCGAAGTCACCCTGCTGCCCGCTGCGGGCCTCGTGGCCCAGCGGGTCCGCGCCCAGGTTGCCGCGCGCCTTGTCCTGGGCGACACCGCGCTCCTCGTGCAGCCGCAGCAACTCCCGCGCGGCGTCCTCGGTGTCGGGCCCGGCGTCGAGGACGACGGGGGCGAGGTCGAGATGGACCCCGTCGAGCACCCGGCCGAGCT
The DNA here is from genome assembly GCF_001611795.1 of Streptomyces qaidamensis. Taxonomy (NCBI): domain Bacteria; kingdom Bacillati; phylum Actinomycetota; class Actinomycetes; order Kitasatosporales; family Streptomycetaceae; genus Streptomyces; species Streptomyces qaidamensis. The sequence goes on from NZ_CP015098.1 coordinate 7,217,576, forward strand.
CCGGCACCGGGATGCCGGAGCCGCCCACGCCCAGCCAGAGGGAGGTGACGCCGTTCTCCAGGTCCGTCAGCACCGGTCCGCTGTCGGCCACCGTGTGCCGCTGCCGTACGTCCCAGCCGCCGAGGGTGTTCCCCTCGGCCCGGCCGCCGCGCACAAAAGGCGCGAACCCGGGCAGGCCCGGCTCCGGCGCGGAGTCACGGGCGGTGTAGAGGGGGCGGGTGCGCAACCCGTCCTCCAGGGCGGTGGACAGGGCTTCCTCGGCCTCGGCGCCCTCCACGTCCTTGCCCGACTTGCGCAGGACACCCGCCACAAGGCGCTGCCACTGCTCGTGGGGCACGTCAGGGAATTCGCCGGCCAGCTCGAGCCCGTCGTCAGGCAGGACCGTCATGCTCGGATGCTAGGTCACGGACACGAAGGAGCAGCAGTGGGCGCGGCTGTGACCTTTCCCTCGCCGAGAATGTGGCCCTGATCTCCACCTGCCGCTCTTGAGTCAGGTCTGGTCAGGTACTAGAGGAGCGGCGTCGGCGGTCAGGTGCCCGTACTCCTGCGAGGGCCTCCCGGCGAAGGAGTGAACAGCTCAGCTCGGCGCAGCCGGAGGAGGTGGCGGGACACGCGGACGGGCGAGTGCGGCGCAGAGCGCAACACAACGGTGGGCGGAGGGCAGTATGCCCGGTCCGCTCCGGGGTAGACGAGCGACCGAAGCACCCCTGAGCAACATGAACCACAACGAAAGAGCCCCACATGGTCATCCCGCTTATGAAGCAGGCGGCAGATGAGCCGGGCACGGACGAGCAGGCCGCCCTGCGCTGCGGCGCGGTCTGGGCCGACGGCGCGGCCTGCGCCGTCGAGGCGCGCCGGGCGCTGCAGGCGTTCTTGGCGTACGTACCGTGTACCGGCCGCAGGCCCGTACCGGCCCCGCTGGCGATCGACGCCGAACTGGTCGTCAGCGAACTCGTCACCAACGCGATCCGGCACGCTCCCGGCGCCTGCGGGATGATCCTGCAGCTTTCCGACGACGGACTGGCCATCACCGTGTGGGACACCTCCGCCGAGCTGCCGGTGGTCAGGAAGCGCGACGGGCAGCGCTTCGGCGGCCACGGCATGCACGTGGTGCACACGGTCAGCGCGGACGTCGCCGTCGCTCCCCTCGGCACCGGCAAGCAGATCACCGCCTACCTGCGCACGGCACCGGACGTCGCCCCCGACGTCGACACCGTCGCCATGACCGACACCCACCCGGTCGCCTGACGCCGCAGGCAGCGGGTCACCACCCGGTGATCAGCAGATGGTTGAGGAGCAGCGCGAGCAGCGCCTGGGCGGTGAGCCAGGCGCGGGGGCGGGTGAGGAACGCGCATGCCGGGAGCAGCCACAGGGCGAAGGGCAGCCAGATGCGTTCCGTCTCCGCCTTGCTCATGCCGGACAGGTCGGCGACCAGCAGGGCCAGGAGCGCGACGGAGACCAGGAACGCCAGACGTACGGCGGCTGGAGGGCCGGTGCGACGCCGGACCAGTGCGGCCGCCGTCCGCCGCAGTCCCGCCGCCGTCGCCAGTCCCGTGACGAGCACCGTGCAGGCCAGGTTGGCCCACACCCAGTAGCCGTAGGGGCGGATGCCGCCCGCCCCCTGGCCGTAGCGCGTGACCAGCAGTCGGTAGGCCTCCCACCAGTCGAATCCCGCGATCGTGAACGCCGCGGGGACCACCGCCAGCCCGGCGAGCCACGGCACCGACAGGGCCGGGCGCTCCCGGATGCCGTGCCGGCCGAGCACCAGGACCGCCCCGGCGATCAGCGCGACGAGCGTGAGGCCGTACGACAGGTAGCAGGTCAGGCCGAACAGCAGCCCGGACGCGCCCGCCCACCCCAGGGATCCCCGGGTGACCGCGAGGGCCAGCAGTGCCACCGCCCACGCCGCCACCGCCGCGAAGTACGCGTCGGCCGAGGTGCCCATCCACACGGCCGCCGGGGCCAGGACCAGAAAGGGGGCAGCCCGGCGGGCGAGCGTCTCGTCCGCCAGCGCGCGGATCGTCACCAGCACGGCCACGCAGGCGGTCGCCCCGACGGCGATGCACCACACCCCCGCCCACCCCCCGCCCCGCAGCCCGATCCGGTCGAGCAGCACGAAGGTGAGGGTGGCGGCGGGCGGATGCCCGGCGATGTGGGCGGGCCAGTTGTCGGGGGAGTCCAGCAGGATGTGCCCGGTGAAGCCCCGCAGCGCCGCCGGGATGTCATGGAAGCGGTCGATGACCTGGAGGTATTCGTGGCGGGTGGTGAGCCGGCGTGCGATGCCCCGGTCCCAGCCGTCGACCAGGGCGAGGGAGAAGATCCACGCCATGGCCGTGCCCCAGGCGGCCGGGAGCAGGGCACGCCAGGGGAGGCGGGCCGCCAGCGCGGGACCCTGGGCGACGGTGGCGATCGCCACCAGGACGGCGGCCGGCGTGCCGGGGCCCAGGTGCGGCGCCCAGGAGGCCAGCAGTGGGGGCCAGTCGACGAACAACGTCCGGCGGGTGTCCTCGATGTGGCGGCCGACGGCCACGGACACCGTCACGAGCAGCACGGCGGCCGCGACGGCGTACAGGTCACGGCGCAGGTCCAGGGACGGCGGGGCGGAGGGCGGGGTGCGCATCACACCGGCACGCTAGGCCGCGCGACCGGCCGCGGGCCGCCGACCGGGTCCGACGTCAGCGTTTCGTCATGGGTCGCGCACCCTCCCGCGGGGTGCTCGCGGCCTACCGTCGGCTCATGCGAGACGATCCACGCGACCTGCGGCTCCCCACGTCCCCCGGCTTCTGGCGCAGCCCCCTGCGCGGCCCCTGGTTCACCTCGGTGCTGGGCCTGGTCCTGCTCGCCGGCATCACCGTGCTGTTCGTGACGGGACTCCTCTCGTACGCCGCCTACAACCCGGACCTGTCGCCGGTCAACGACAAGACCCCGGACAAGGGGATCCTCGGCTTCTACCTCTTCTCCTGGCCGACGAACCCGCACTGGCTGTACCGGCTGAACCAGGGCGTCCACGTCACCCTCGGCATCACCCTGATCCCCGTCCTGCTCGCCAAGCTGTGGTCCGTCGTGCCGAGGCTGTTCACCCTGCCCCCGGCCCGCTCCCTCGCCCACGCCCTGGAGCGGATCTCGCTGCTCCTGCTGGTCGGCGGCGGACTGTTCGAGTTCGTGACCGGTGTCCTCAACGTCCAGCTCGACTACGTCTTCCCGGGCTCGTTCTACCCCCTGCACTTCTACGGCGCCTGGGTGTTCTTCGCCGCCTTCGTGGCCCACGCCCTGCTGAAGGCGCCCACGGCCCTGCGCAATCTGCGGCGGCTGAGGGAGGAGAAGAACGACCTGGTGTCCCCCCGTCCCGCCGAGCCGACCGTCTCCCGGCGGGGCGCCCTGTGGTTCGTCGGGGGCGGCTCACTGCTGCTGTTCGCCACGACCGTGGGACAGAACTTCGGGGGCCCGCTCCGGCGCACCGCCCTCCTCGCCCCGCACGGGGGCGCCGAACCCGGCAGCGGCCCCAATGGCTTCCAGATCAACAAGACCGCCGCGTACGCCGGGATCGACACGGCGGAAACGGCCGAGGACGCGTGGCGGCTCGTGGTGACGGGGCGTACGGGCACGGTCCGCCTCAGCCGCGCCCGGCTCACCGGGCTCGCCCTGCACAGCTCGGCGTTGCCCATCGCCTGTGTGGAGGGCTGGTCCACGCCGGACCAGTGGTGGCGCGGGGTGCGGCTGCGCGACCTCGCGGCCCTCGTCGGGTACGAGGACGACCCGCCGGACGTGTTCGTCGAGTCCCTCCAGCGGCACGGAGCTTTCCGCAAGGCCGCCCTGAGCGCCGACCAGGTGGCCGACCCGCGCTCCCTGCTCGCCCTGTACGTCAACGGCGAGGAGCTGTCCCCCGACCACGGCTACCCGGCGCGGATCATCGTGCCCGCGGCGCCCGGTGTGCTGAACACCAAGTGGGTGGCCCGCATGACGTTCGGAGACCTCTGATGCGCGCACCGCGGCTCCCGCTCGGCAGCCCCCTGCACCTCCTGCTGCTGTCCTGCTCGTTCGCCCTCGCGGTCTACGCGGGGGTGCGCCTGCTCGCCGGCGACTGGTTCGGCGTGGCGCTGTGGGTCGTGGGCGCGGCGCTGCTGCACGACCTCGTGCTGCTGCCGCTGTACGCGGCGGCGGACCGGGCGGTGGTATCCGGGTTCGGCGCGGTCCGCCGCCGGGAGTGGGCGATGTACGTGCGCGTACCGGCCGCCCTCTCCGGGCTGCTGCTCCTCGTGTGGTTCCCGCTGATCAGCGGCGCGGTGGAGCGGCGCTACCGGTCCGCCACCGGTCTGCCCGCCGACGTGTTCCTCGCGCGCTGGCTGCTGATCACCGCCGTCCTCTTCGGTGGCTCGGCGCTGCTGCTGGTGGTGCGGCTGCTGCGGCTGCGCAGGGCGGCGAAGTGCCGTCCGCCGGCCGTCCACTGACCGGCCCGCTCCCAGTCCCGCGCGTACCCGAGCAGCGCCCGGGTGCCGAGCCGCGCCCAGGGGAAGGGGTCGCCGGTGGTGGCACGGGCGTCGGTGATGTGCACGCGCACGCGCTCGTCGACGTCCGCGGGGACCGTCTCGGCGATCAGCAGACCTCCGGGGCGCAACAGCCCGGCGACCCGCTCCAGCAGGGCACGCGGGTCGCCGCCGATGCCGATGTTGCCGTCCATGAGCAGCACGGTGTCCCAGCGGCCCTCGCCGGGCAGCTGCTCGAACACCGACCGCCGCAGCGCCTGGCCCCCGAGCCGGGCGGTGTGCTCCACCGCGGCCTCGCTGACGTCGATCCCCAGGGCGGCCCGCCCCCGGGCGGCCAGTTCGGCCACGAGGCGTCCGGGCCCGCACCCCACGTCCAGCACGGCTCCCTCGCACCGGTCCAGCACGTCCCGGTCGACCGGGTCGGCCCCGGCGCACCAGCGCTCCACCTCCAGCGGCAGCAGCCAGCCGTCCGTACGCCGCAGGAACAGCGGGCCGCGGCCCGCGCGCAGGGCGGCGTCGTAGGGGTCGGCGGCGGCCCACGCCAGGGCGGTCGCGGACGGGGCGCTCATCGGGGACCGACCGGGCCCGGCCCGGTGACCGGTCCTCCGGCCGCCGGACACCGGGCCAGCCGCGCCGCGAAGCGCCCCCGCGGGGCGAGTGCGGCGACGGCGTGGGCGTCGGCGGCGGTGTCGACGTCGCGCAGGGGCGGCAGGTCGCGCACCCGTAGTCCCGCGGAGGCCAGCCGCTCCCGCTGCACGGCACCCGTCACCGGCGTCGACATGGGCACGCCCCGCAGCAGAGCGGGGTCCGGGCAGGCCAGGCCGAGGGCCCAGAAGCCGCCGTCCTCCGCCGGGCCGAACCAGGCGTCGCAGTCGGCGAAGTCCACGGTGAGCAGCTCCGGGGTCACCTGCGGGGTGTCCATGCCGATGAGCAGGGCGGGGCCGGCGCAGCCCGCGAAGGCCTCCGCCAGCCGTTCGTCGAGACCGCCCGCGCACTGCGCCACGACGTCGAAACCCGGCGGCAGCCAGGGGCCTGGGGCACCGTCGAGCACCAGGACGCGCCGGGTGGCGGGCGTGGCCGCCACGGCGTTCAGCGTGTCCGCCAGGGCCGCTTCGGCCAGTTCGGCCGCCTCCCCGGGCGTGAAGGGCGGCGTGAGCCGCGTCTTCACCCGGCCCGGTCGCGGCTCCTTGGCGATGACGAGGAGCGTGGTCAACGGACGGGTCCCCCTTCGTGCGTGGTCGTTCCCCTCTCGGGCGCGGGCGTTTCGGCCAGCACGCGGCTCATGTCCCGTACGGCCTGCCACGTACCGCGCCAGGTGCCGGTCACCTTCGAGGCCCCCGCACGCGGCAGGTACGGCACGTCGTGCTCGGCGATCCGCCACCCCGCGTCGGCCGCGCGGACGACCATCTGGAGCGGATAGCCGCTGCGCCGGTCGCTGAGGCCGAGGGCGAGCAGTTCCTCCCGGCGGGCGGCGCGCAGGGGGCCGAGGTCGTGCAGGCGCAGCCCGGTGCGGCGGCGCAGCATCCGTGCGAGCGCGAGATTGCCGGCCCGGGCATGCGGCGGCCACGCGCCCCGCCCCTGCGGACGCCGCCGCCCGAGCACCAGGTCGGCCCCGCCGTCGCGCACTTCGCGTACGAAGGGGGCCAGGAGTCCCGGGTCGAGGGAGGCGTCGCAGTCGCAGAAGCACACCACGTCGGCGGTGGCGGCCGTCAGTCCGGCGTGGCAGGCGGCGCCGAAGCCCCGCCGCGGCTCGTGCACCACGGTCGCGCCCCACGCGCGGGCGATGCCGGCCGAGCCGTCCGTGGAACCGTTGTCGACTACGAGTGCGCGCCAGCCCGGCGGAATCCGTTCGAGCACCCAGGGGAGGGCCTCGGCCTCGTTCAGGCAGGGCAGCACCACGTCGACGTCCGGAGGTGTCATCGTCACGGCTTCACCCTACGAACGCGAATCGGGCATACCGGACCATCACTCCTTACGAAACGCGGACGTCGGGCGGCCGGAGCGGTGCCCGGGTCCCGCCGGGGGCGGCCTGATGCCAGGCTGGAGGCATGCAGCAGCCGTACGAGCCCCCCGACGCCGCGGGCCGGACCCCCAGGATCCTGGTCGTCGACGACGATCCGACCGTCGCCGAGGTCGTCGCCGGATATCTGGACCGCGCCGGTTACGCCGTGGACCGCGCCGACGACGGCCCGAGCGCCCTCGCACGCGCCGCCGCGCGCCGGCCGGATCTCGTCGTGCTCGACCTGATGCTGCCCGGCATGGACGGTCTGGAAGTGTGCCGGCGGATCCGCGGCAACGGCCCCCTACCCGTCATCATGCTCACCGCCCGCGGCGACGAGGACGACCGCATCCTGGGCCTGGAGGTCGGCGCCGACGACTACGTCACCAAGCCCTTCAGCCCCCGCGAACTCGTCCTGCGCGTCGAGTCGGTGCTGCGGCGCAGCCGCCCCGCCACCCCGGGGGACCGGCTGGGAGCGGCCGGTCTGACCGTCGAGCCCACGGCCCGCCGCGTCACCAAGAACGGCACCGAACTCGCCCTCACCCTGAGGGAGTTCGACCTGCTCTCCTTCTTCCTGCGCCACCCGGGACGGGCCTTCGGCCGCGAGGACCTGATGCGGGAGGTCTGGGGGTGGGACTTCGGTGACCTGTCGACCGTCACGGTCCACGTCCGCCGCCTGCGCGGCAAGGTCGAGGACGACCCGGCCCGGCCCCGCCTGATCCAGACCGTCTGGGGCGTGGGCTACCGCTTCGAGCCCGGTGAAGGGGACGACTGACCGTGCGCGACAACCTCCTGATCGCCCTGTACGCCTTCGCCGGTGCCGCCGTGACGGGGCTGGCCGGAGCGGGTGTACTGCGCCTGATCCGGCGCCGTTCGCTGACCGTCTCGCTCGCGGTGGTGGCGGCGGTCGGCGTCGTCGCGATGCTCGCGGGCACGCTCGCCGTCGCCTGGGCGATGTTCCTGTCGCCGCACGACCTGACCGTCGTGACGACCGTCGTCGCCATGGCGGCCGTCGTCTCCCTGGCCACCGCCCTGCTGCTGGGCCGCTGGGTCGTCGCCCGCAGCCGTGAACTCGCCGTGGCCGCGCGCTCCTTCGGCGACGGCGGGGACTTCGCCGCACCCGACGGGCCCGCCACCGCCGAACTCGCCGCGGTGAGCCGTGAGCTGGCGGCCACCAGCGCCAGACTCGCCGAGTCCCGGGAGCGGGAACGCGCCCTGGAGACCTCCCGCCGTGAACTCGTCGCCTGGATCTCGCACGACCTGCGGACCCCGCTGGCCGGTCTGCGCGCCATGTCGGAGGCCTTGGAGGACGGCGTCGCCGCCGACCCGAACCGCTATCTCAGGCAGATGCGGACCGAGGTCGAACGCCTCAACGACATGGTCGGCGACCTCTTCGAGCTCTCTCGCATCCACGCCGGGGCCCTGGCCCTGACACCGACCCGGATCTCCCTGTACGACCTTGTCGGCGACGCCCTCGCCGGCGTCGACCCCCTCGCACGCGCGCACGGGGTGCGGCTGGTGGGTGGCCGGGTCGAGCCGGTGCCGGTGGAGGTGGACGGCAAGGAGATGAGCCGGGTGCTGGGCAACCTGCTGGTCAACGCGATCCGCCGGACCCCGGCCGACGGCACGGTCGCGATCGCCGCCGAGCGTTCCCCCGAGGGCGTCGTCCTGTCGGTGACGGACGGCTGCGGCGGCATACCCGAGGAGGACCTGCCGCGCGTCTTCGACACCGGCTGGCGCGGCACACACGCCCGGACGCCCCCGGCGGGGGCGGGCCTCGGCCTGGCCATCGTGCGCGGCATCGTGGAGGCCCACCAGGGCCGGGCCGACGTACGCAACATTCCCGGTGGCTGCCGCTTCGAGGTGGTGCTGCCCGCGGCCGCTTCGTGAATCGGCCGGGGGCCGTGCCGGGGCCTGGCGCTGTGCCGGGCCGTGGCCGTGTGCCGGGTTCTGGCGCTGTGCCGGGCCGTGGCCGTGTGCAGGGTTCTGGCGCTGTGCCGAGCCGTGGCCCCGCGCCGGTCCCGGCCCCGCGCCGGCCACCGCGACCGCGGCCGTGATCGGCGGTGGCCGTGGCCGTGTGCCGGGTTCTGGCGCTGTGCCGAGCCGTGGCCCCGCGCCGGGTCCCGGCCCCGCGCCGGCCACCGCGACCGCGGCCGTGATCGGCGGGCAGGTGTCCATGGGCACCTTGCTTTCTCGTCGGCGTCTGCGTCGGCGTCTGCGTCGGCATCGGCGTCGGTGGCTCGGCTCGACCGGTGGGCTGGCGGCCGTGGGCCGGCGCCCGTGGGCGGGAGCTGTGCCGCGGGGACCTCGCTTCCGCGCAGGCCGCTCCGGCTTGGTCATGATCGGCGGATCGGCGGATCGGTGGACCGGTGGACCGGCGGACCGGCGCCGTGGGCGCGGGGGCCGCGCCGTACCCCGGGGCATTGGGATGGGCACCTCGCTTCCGCGCCGCCACCGCGGCCCGCCCGTCGAGCCGCACCCCGTCACCCGCGGGCAGGCGAGGCGTTCGGGCCCGCTCCCGCGGGCTCTCGGGCTCGGCAGCCGGTCGAGGGACAGCACCACGGCGGTGGCCGCGACGGCCACCGCCGTGGTGCTGTCCCTCCCCACCGGCCTTCGCCGCGACCGGGGACGCCGGCGGCCACGGTGGCCACCGGTCCCGCCCCGCCCCGGGCCGGCCGGCTAGGCGCCCCGCATCCCCGCCCGCGCGAACTCCGTCATGCCCTCCTCGAAGCCGACCGCGGGCTTCCACCCCAACTCCGCCCGCAGCCGCGACGAGTCCGCGGTGATGTGCCGTACGTCCCCGAGCCGGTACTCGCCGGTGACGACCGGCTCGGGGCCGCCGTACGCGGCGGCCAGGGCTCGCGCCATCTCGCCGACGGTGTGAGGGTCACCGCTGCCGGTGTTGAACGCGGTGAGCGCGCCCGGGGCGGCCGCCGCCTCCAGCGCCACGGCGTTCGCCGCCGCCACGTCCCGGACGTGCACGAAGTCCCTGCGCTGCCGCCCGTCCTCGAACACCCGCGGGGCCTCGCCCCGGGCGAGCGCCGAGCGGAAGAACGAGGCGACCCCGGCGTAGGGGGTGTCCCGGGGCATGCCGGGCCCGTACACGTTGTGGTAGCGCAGCGACACCGCCGACCCGCCGGTGCAGCGGGCCCAGGCGGCGGCCAGATGCTCCTGGGCGAGCTTGGTCGTCGCGTACACGTTCCGCGGATCGGCCGGGGCGTCCTCGCGGACCAGCCCGGGGGAGAGGGCGTCCCCGCACACCGGGCACGGGGGCTCGAACCGGCCCGCGTCGAGCTCGGCCACGGCCCGCGGCCCGGGCCTCACCACCCCGTGCCGCGCACACGCGTACCGGCCCTCGCCGTACACGACCATCGACCCGGCGAGCACGAGGGCCCGAACGCCCGCCTCCGCCATGGCCGCGAGCAGCACGGCCGTCCCCAGGTCGTTGTGCGAGACGTAGTCCGCCGCGTCGGCGACCCCGTCGCCGAGCCCGACCTTCGCGGCCTGGTGGCACACGGCGTCCACACCGGCCAGGGCGCGGCGCACCGCAGCGGTGTCCCGTACGTCGGCCGCGGGATCCTCCCGCACGTCGAACACGACCGCCTCGTGCCCCCGCTCCCGCAGGGCGGAGACCACGTGCGACCCGATGAACCCGGCTCCGCCGGTGACCAGTACGCGCATACGGGCACGCTAGGCGCCCCACGGCCCCCGCCTCATCAGAACGCGGCCGTACGTCATGACTCCGTAAGACGGGCACGGGTGTGCCGGAGCGCAACAAACCGGACCCGGCACGAGAACCTGCCCCCATGACAGCCCCCTCCGCACCCGATGCGGCCCACCGCTTCGACGACCTGACCGCCCTCTACATCAACTGCACGCTCAAGCCGTCCCCGCAGCGCAGCCACACCCAGGGCCTGATCGACAAGAGCCGGTCGATCATGGACAACGCCGGCGTGACCACGGAGCTGATCCGCGCCGTCGACCACGACATCGCGCCCGGCGTCTACCCGGACATGACCGAGCACGGCTTCGCCACGGACGTCTGGCCGACGCTGTACGAGAGGGTCATGGCGGCGGACATCCTGGTCCTGGCCGGCCCCATCTGGCTGGGCGACAACAGCTCCGTCACCAAGCAGGTCATCGAGCGCCTCTACGCCTGCTCCTCGCTGCTCAACCCACAGGGGCAGTACGCCTACTACGGCCGGGTCGGCGGCTGTCTCATCACCGGCAACGAGGACGGCATCAAGCACTGCGCGATGAACGTCCTCTACAGCCTCCAGCACCTCGGCTACACGATCCCGCCGCAGGCGGACGCCGGCTGGATCGGAGCGGCCGGTCCCGGACCGTCGTACCTGGACGCGGACTCCGGCGGCCCGGAGAACGACTTCACCAACCGCAACACCAGCTTCATGACCTGGAACCTCATGCACATCGCGGCCCTGCTGAAGCGCGCCGGAGGAGTTCCCGCCCACGGCAACCAGCGCTCGCAGTGGGACGCCGGGTGCCGCCCCGGTGCGGACAACCCCGAGCACCGCTGACCGGCGCGGCAGGAGTGGGGCGCCCGCGTTCCTACGCGACGGTGACGCCCGGCGGAATCGGTGGCCGGCCCTCGTCCCAGCGGGCACGTGGTCACACCAGACACACCAGAAACAGGTGTCACAGGTGACAGACGAACGGAAGGCAACCATGGACCAGGGACACAGGCACAACCGGAAGCCAGGGCGGTGCGCTGATGAAGCAGGCCGTCGGCTGCATCAACTCCGGCCGCCGCTGCGGCTGAGCCCGACGGGCCCGCTGTCTCACAGCCGCTTCTCGAACCAGTGGTGTGCATAGGGCTCGTCGTTGAAGGCGGGGACCTCGGTGTAGCCGCTGTCGCGGTAGAGACGAGTCGCCGCCGTCAGCGCCTTGTTGGTGTCGAGCCGCACCCGGTCCCTGCCGTGCCGGGCGGCGCGTGCCTCCAGTTCGGACAGCAGGCGTCGGGCCAGGCCGAGTCCTCTGGTCCCGGGGGAGACCCACAACCGCTTGATCTCCGCGGGAGCCCCGGCCGGCAGCTTGAGCCCGCCGCAGCCCACCGGTTCGCCGTGCAAGCGGGCGACGAGAAACAGCCCGCGCGGCGCGCGCAGTTCGCCCGGGTCGGGCAGCAGGCTGTTCGCGGGGTCGAAACCGCCGTCGAAGAGCTCGCCGAGCTCGGCGGCGTAGGACCGCAGGCAGTGCGCGGCGTCCGGGTGATCGGGGCCGAGCTCTTCCAGGGAGACCACCGAGGCGGTCAGCAGCCGCTCGACCTCGGCCATGGCGGAGGTCAGCCGCTCCCGCTGCCGGGCGTCGAGCGGGTCGAGGAGCGAGGCGGCCAGTGTGTCGCTGCGGTCGTCGAGGAAGGCGCGCTCGCGCTGCCCGGCCTCGGTCAGCCGTACGGTGCGGACCCGCCGGTCGAGGGGGTGCGGTTCGACGGTGACGAGGCCGTCGCGTTCGAGTGCCCGCAGCAGGCGGCTCACATAGCCGGAGTCGAGGCCGAGCCGCTCCCGTACGCCGCGTACGTCGTGCGTGCCGCCGTCGCCGATCTGCCAGAGCAGCCGGGCCTGGCCGTAGGGGCGCGCCCCGCCCAGATAGTGGTCGTGCAGCACCCCCACCCGCTCGGCGACCGTCCGGTTGAAGCGCCGCACGCGTTCCACCTGCTCCGATGTCATTCTCTGACCTTAGTCAGGTAATGGCGTCGGAGTAAAGGAGGGGCAAGGCGGCCTTCAGGTCTTGTGGGGCTCGAACTCGGTCTCCTTCGCCGTGGTGATCCGGGCGCCCATGTTGCGTTCCATCATCTCCAGGGCGGCCGACGCCAGGTGGGTATGGATAGAGGCGACGGCGTCCTTCGGCACCGTCACCTCCAGGTGGCGGATGTGCGCGTCCAGAGCGGAGTAGAGGACGCACTGCTCGGTGACCTGGCCGGTCAGGACCACGTGCCCGACGTCCAGGCTCCACAGGAGATAGGACAGCGGTGTCTCGAAGAAGACCGAGTGGCGTGCCTTCATGACGAACAGCGACCGGTCGTCGGGCCGGATGGGCTCGATCAGATGGGCGTTCGGCTGGGACAGGGCCGCGTCCAGCAGCTCTCCGTGGTGTGAGCGCCACAGCCCGGAGTTGTCGTTCACGTAGATCACGGGAACGTCCGCCTCGCGGGCCCGGCCGAGCAGCTCGGTCAGGACCGGCAGGATCCCTTCGACGGACGGCACGAGGAGCTCGGCGTCCTCATGGTCGTAGGTGTTGATCATGTCGATCAAGATCAGAGCCGACCGCGCCGGGTCCGCGCCTCGTTCCATGCCCTCCACCGCCCGTCCGGTGTCGTCACTCATGGGCTGCGGCGGGATGCCGTGGGGGTGGACGTCGGAGCATCGGATCTCCCGAGTGGTGCGGGTGGTGCGGGTTCCGGGAATGTACTGCTGAGTACCCGGGGGTGCGGTGGGCCTAACAAGCCGCTCGGGTGTCCGATCCGCACGGAACCGCGCTCAGGCCGCTCGCGGGCCGCAGGCGTGCGCAGGTGCGCCGAGAGCCTGCTCCAGTGCGGCGATGTCCGGGACGTCCTTCGGCCGTCGCAGCCGGCGCCTGTAGGCGAGCACGTGCCGGAGCTGGACGAAGCGGATGCCGGGCGACCCCCTCGGGCGACGATGTCGAGGTCCCCGAGCGACTTCTTGAGTCCATGTGCCCGCATGGGGCCGCTACCGAAGACCGCGCAGTGATCCGGGTCGAGTTCCGGTGACAGAAGGCGCTGCACCAACGGATGTGCCCACATGTGCATCTGCTCGGCCGCGTTGCTCATCGGATGTCCCCGCCTCTTGCCTCTGAGCGCCACCCTCGGACGGATCCGGACCGGGTCGCCCAGGACGACCTTGTCCTGCTGACCTGCGGTGGGATATCCGAGCGGCTGCTCAAGCCCGATGAGGCCGGGTACTCAGGGGCACCCCTGCGCCGCGGCCACAACCGTGGTTCGGTACCCGCGCACTTGGCCTCCGAGGCGGCCGACCCGCGCCTTATGATGCCTCGGGGGGCCGTGAGTCATCCGGTCCGCGTATCGGCAGTCTTCTCGGAGTCATGGGGGGCAACGTGGAGGACTGGGGACCACTCGTTCCCGCAGTCGCGCAAGTGTGGCCGCAAGCAGCTGAGTTCGTGCACGGAGCCGACCTCGAACGCCTGGAGTCACATGTTCTGACGGCGTTGCGGGAGCTGGACGCCGTACAGCACGTCTCCGCAGCCGGCGGCACGGAGGAGACGCCGACGCCCGAGACGTATGAGGCGATCGATTCGGCGGCGCGCGAAGTGGCCCTGGCATTCGAAGCCCACGCTCCGCTCGGAGCCATGCTGGCTGCCGAGTTCGACGCTCTTGCGGCCCGCCGGGAGCGGTTCGGCCCCGCCGCGCCGCCGCCGCACTGGGTCGCCTGGCAGCGTTCACTGCTGGTTCCGGTGCTGTACGCCACGGACCGCGCGCTCGACGGGAAGCGGGCCGGCTTCGGCGCGGGGCGCGGGGAACTGACGTACGGGGAAGCCCGGGTGGGAATCCCGGACGACCACCGTATGGGCGCCGCGGAGAAATCCCGTGTGTGGCGGCTGCGCTTCCGGGACGATCCGGCCAGGGTCGCGACCCTCGGCGCCGTGGCGAGGTCCACCGCCCCGGAGTTCACCGAGCTGACCCGCAAACGGCTCGCGGAGTGCGAGGTGGACCAGGCACTGCTGTTCGTCCACGGCTACAACGTCCCGTTCCGCGACGCCGTGATGCGTGCGGCCCAGATCGCCTACGACCTGAATTTCACCGGCGTCCCCCTGCTCTACAGCTGGCCGTCGAAAGGCACGGTCGGTGGCTACGTGGCGGACGAGAACTCCGTCAGCCGCGCGGTGCCGTACTTCCAGGAATTCCTGCGCCTGGTTCTGACAGAGACGAACGTGAGCGAGGTGCATGTGCTGGCCCACAGCATGGGGAACCGGCTGCTCACCGAAGCACTCGCCGACTTCGACACCACGAGCCTGCCCGAGGGCTCCGGCCGACTCGGCCAGGTGATCTTCGCCGCGCCCGACGTCGACGCCGAGGTGTTCCGTCGGCGCCTTCCCCGCATCGCCCGGCAGGCGGCCGGATGCACCCTCTACGCATCGTCCGTCGACCGAGCCCTGGCCGCTTCCCGCACCCTGGCGGCCGCACCGCGCGCCGGCCAGGCCGGGGCCGGAATCGTCGTCGCCCCGGGGCTCGACACCGTCGACGCCAGCGCCCTCGACACCGGGCTGATGGGCCACTCGTACGTGGGCGACCACACGTCCGTCCTCGCGGACGTCTACGGCCTGCTGCGGCAGGCCCTCCCGCCGTCCCGGCGCTTCGGGCTGGTGTCCGTGCCGCACGCCGACGGGTCCTACTGGTCCTTCCAGCCGCAGAAGTGACGCCTGCCGACCGTCCGCCCGCAGCAAGGTGACAGCGATGACGCATTTCCTCGACCGCCTACCCTTCGAATGGAGCGCCCCCGGAGCCCGGGAACTCCAGGAACTGCTCGTCTCCGTCTACGACGAGCCGATGGCCGTGAAGGCCATGGCGGGGAAGGCGGGCATCGTGACCTGGGACGTGGACTGGCGGCAGCCGGTCTACGGCGTCTGGTTCGACCTCATCCCGGCCGCCCGCAACCAGGGCAAGCTGAGGGCACTGCTCTCAGTGATCGAGAGCGGGCCGGACCTCGCGGTGGCGGAGCGTCTGAAGGAACTGATCGGAGACAGGCCGGTTCTCGAGGCACCCGCGGCGGATCCTCCGCCAGGTACGTGGAAGGACTTCTCCGACCCGGACCCCCTGGAACGACGGATCTTCAGCACCGACACCTTCCAGGACGTGGCGTTCCTGCGCCGGGGAACGGAACAGGCAACGGCGGTGTGCCGACTGCTCGTCACCGACGACCGTGGGCGCCGCTACCACGGCACGGCATTCCGGGTGAGCCACGACCTGCTGCTGACCAATCATCATGTCCTGTGCGGCGGCGGCACCCGCCCGGAGCAGGTGGATGCCTGGTTCGGCTACGAGCAGGACCTCGACGGCCGCGACCTGGAGCACGTGAGCGTCGCCTGCGATCCCGGCTCCGTGGTCGGTGACGAGACGGACGACTGGGCCGTCATCAAGGCGGCCGGACCCCTGCCCGACGACGCGGTCGTGATCGAACTGCCGGAGCGGGCCGGCCTGGACGTGGGCGACCGCCTCTACATCATCCAGCACCCGAACGGCGGAGTGAAGAAATTCGCCGCGCGGCACAACGTCGTGCGCTACGTCGACGACGAGATCGTCCAGTACTGGACCGACACCGACCGAGGATCGTCGGGCTCGCCCGTCTTCGACGAGCGGTGGCGGCTCGTCGCCCTGCATCGCCGCTGGACCCGGATCGGCCCGCTCAGCGCACCGGCCGAGTACCGCAATGAGGGCGTCAGGATCGAGCGGGTCGCGGCGGGCATGGCGCACGCGGGGCTGAGGTGACGCAGTGGCGCTCCTGCTCGACCAGACCGTCTTCGCGTTCGACGACGCGCAAGCCCGCGAACTCCTGGACGTGCTGCTGAAGGTCCACGACAGAGAGGCCTCCGTCCGGCAGTTCGTCGCGGCCGTCGGTCTCCTCCCCGCGGCCATCGAATGGAGAGGACCCCTCACCGACATCTGGCCGCGCGTGCTGGAACACGCGGCCTGCGCACGCAAGTTGCGGCAACTGATCCAGGTCGTCGCACACCATCCGAACAGTGCCGAGTACGACATCTTCAAGGTGCTCCTGTCCCAGGAACCGCCCGCAAAGGAGACCGACCCCTGTGCCGCGCTGCTGGTCGGCGGCGGACGCACGAGGGCGTTCATCGACCGGGGCGAACTGCGCGCGACCCTGCGCGAGATGCTCGACGCCCCCGGCGGCCGGGTACTGATCGTCGACGGCGACCGCAGGTGCGGCAAGACCTGGACCTGGTTCCTGCTCTGCCACGTCCTCGGCAATCGCAGGATCACCCCGTACAAGATCGATCTGTCCGCGTACGTGCCACCCGTCGAGGTGAGTGACATCGCCGCCGCGCTCACCGACCAGCTCGGCTGGGACTTGGGCCACGGCGACCCCTACGCGTCCGAAGCCACCCACGTCAGACGGCTGGTGAACGTGGCCAAGCGGCACATGCGCGCTCTGTCGGAGGACCACTGGCTCGTCTTCGACGGCATGGTGGGGACGGCGCTGACCCCATCCGCCCTGCGGATGGTGGAGGGCCTTGCGGAAGCGGTGGTCGACGGGGAGACCGGTGACCGCCTCAACATGGTCCTCATCGCCTACGACGGACAACTCCAGCCGTCCGCCGACCCGTATGTGTGGCGCACGCGCCTGGGCCCGATCGGCGTGGAGCACCTGCACGAGTTCTTCTGCTCGATCGCGGCGAGCGCCGGGGCGCGGATCGACCCGGCCGTCGCCGATCTCCTCGTCAAGGAGGTGCTGCGCGAGGCCACCGGCGGCGACCACGACCCCGGCCTGCCCCTGCCCCTCGAACGGATCTCCCATGTGGCCGCGCTCCGCGGCCGGCAGCTCTACCAGATGTACGGAGGAACAGGTGGCTGAGTCCTCACCCGGGAGGGACGTCACCGAGGACGACGTCCTGAACCTCCTGCGCTCGGCCCCTTCCACCGGTGCCCTGCCCGGCGCCGATGACGCGGGACCGCGGCGGTGGGCGCTGCGGGAGAAGACGGCCCTGGTGAGCGCCTTCGACGCGGCCGAGCTGGAGGAAGACGGGCCCGGCGAACACACGGCGGAAGCGGCCCTGCGGGAGTTCCTCTCGCACGACTGCGAGCGGGTGACCACCCGTCAGGGCCGGCGCTGGCGACTGCTTCCGGCAGCGCGCACGACGACGCTGGAGCGACTGGGCACCCCGGACCGCCTGCTGGCGGCCCTGCGCTCGGGGGCCGGGACGGGACAGGACACCGCGCGGGACTGCGCGGAGCGGCTCCTGACGGGCACCGCGCGGCCGCTCGGCGAACTGCGCCTGGAAGAGCTGCACGCCGCCCTCACCGTCGCCGGCTGGCTCGACGACGCGCCGCGCGCCCGCGCCGCCCTGGCCGCACGATCCCTCACCCTGCCCGGCACACAGGACATCAGCCGGCACATCGAACTGGCGAGACTCTTCCAGCCCTTGGACGCACTGGCCGATGCCACCTTCTGCGGGCGCGAGCGTGAACTGGGGGAACTGGCCCGGCACGTCCGCACCGGTGCGGACGGCCCACCGGGACGGCCCCCTTGGCTGCTGATCCACGGCCCCGGCGGCGTGGGCAAGTCCACCCTCGTCGCCCGTTTCGTGCTGGACGGCGTCACGCGGGCCCGGCCGTCGCACGGACGGCCCTACGCCTATCTCCCCTTCGATCGCACCGACCTGGTGCCGGAGCAGCCGCTCACGGTGCTGGGCGAAATGCTGCGGCAGCTGCCGATACTGCTACCCGCACTCGACGGACCCGCGGTACCCGAGCTTCAGGGGGCGGTGCGCACCACCCTGGAGGCGGACAGCAGGGCGGAGAGCGAGCTGCGGGGCACCAGAGGCCCGAGAACGGGACGGCGGAGCGACGAGACGGCCCTCGTCGCCCGGTTCGCCCATCTGGTGACCGGGGCGCTGCGTCCCGGGAACCGGCCGGTCCTGTTGGTTCTCGACACCTTCGAACAGGCCCAGCGCAAGGGGGCCTTCACCCTGGCACGGCTGCTGGACTTCCTCGAAGTCCTGCAAGACCTGTGCCCGTGGCTGCGGATCATCGCCGCGGGCCGAGCACCCGTCGACGACGGACGGTTCGCGCACGTGCCGCTGGAGGGCTTCGATCCCGCCACCGCGGAAAGCTACCTGCGCCGGCTGCTGCCCGGCGGTGGCCGGGAGTACGAGGCCGCGCTGCAGACCGTCATCCGGACGGTCGGATCCGACCCGCTCAGTCTGAAACTGGCCGCCGACCTCTTCCGCCGGGAAGGGCCACAAGCCCTGCGCGACGCGTCGCTGCGCCGCCAAGTGCAGCTGCGGCTCCAGCCGGAGGAACGTCAGGGCATCCTCTACCGGCGCATCCTCGACCACTTGGACGATCCAGGGCTGCGACGCATCGCCAGCCCAGGGCTCACCGTCCGCCGTGTCACCCCGGACGTGATCCGCCACGTACTGGCCGGACCGTGCGGTCTGGGAGAAGTCGACGAGCGACGCGCCCGAACCCTGTTCCGGCGGCTCCGGGAAGAGGCGGCTCTCGTCGAGGAAACACCGGGGCGGGAAGCCGTCGTCCACCGCGCCGATGTGCGCCGCGTGATGCTGCCGATGCTGAGAGGCGAGGGGCGCACCCTCGTACATCGCATTCACCGCAAGGCGGTCGCCTACTACGCGGACCTGGCCGAGCGAGACCCCGTCAACGCCGTCGAGCACCGGGCGGAGGAGCTCTACCACCGCCTGTGTCTGGGTCAGTCGGCCAGGACGCTGGATCGCCGGTGGCTGAGCGGAGCCGGCCAGCTGCTGGACTCCGCCCTCGAAGAACTGCCCGTACGCGGCCGGATCTACCTCTCCGAGCGGCTCGGCATCACCGTCGCCCCCGACCTGCTGCGCCAGGCCGACGACGACACCTGGGCACGCCAGGCGCTGCGCGCCGGCACCGCCTGCCTGGCGGAAGGCAGGGCCGAGGAGACGCTGCTCCTGTTGGACGAACGTCCGGACCACGTGGGTGGGGACGTCGAGCTGGCAGCACTGCGCATCCGGGCGCTGACCGTGCTGGGCCGGATGGTGGAGGCACGCGAGCTGGTCGAGCCGGCGCTCGAACTGGCTTCCCGGCTCTCCGACGCCCGCGGGTTCGTGGAGATCGCCGTGAGCGGCGCCCGTATCGACGAGGACCTCGGACGCTTCGGTGCCGCGCGTGCTCTTCTGCGCCAGGCGCGCCGGGCGGCCGAGCCCCCTGGGCTCGGCGAGGCACTCCCGCTGAGCGTCGCCGTGGCCGAACTGCGCCTGCACCGGCGGGAGGACCGCGCGGACAGCGTGGAGGCACGGCGGCTGCGGGACGAGGTGGTGGAGCGCGTCTCCCGGCTGGGCTCACGCGAGCGGGCCCGGCATCCCGCGCTCGTCCGTGAACTCGCCGCGGAGGTGGGCGATCACGTGCCGGAGCTGGTGTCACAGGCCGCCCGTCTGCTCGGAGTCGACGTCCAGGGCGCTGCCGGCAAGATCCTGCGGACGTCGCTCAGCGACGACGACGTACGAGACCTCGCCGAGGTGACACGGGCGGCGAAGAAGGAGCCGGCTGCCCGCCGGGAAGACGACGACGAGGCGGACACCGGGCAGGAGGACAACTCCTCGACCTGGCTGGCCGGCCACAACAGCACCGTCCGTGGTGAGGTGGTCGGCGCTTACATCGACAGCCGCGCCGAGCGGCAACCGTCCTGGCACCACGCCCTCGTCAACACCTACCAGTACGAGGTCGACCAGGCTTCGTACACGAGGAGCAGGAGCGGCAGCCGGCCCGGCTCGGCCGTCCCGATGCCCGGGGCCGGCCGGGACGCCGTGGTCGTGGTCCCCGGATTCATGGGCAGCGCGCTGGAGGACACGGACTCCGGCAGGCGTCTGTGGGGACACGACGCCATCGCGGGTCTGCTCGACGTGTGGTGGCGCAACGGAGCCCGAGCCCTTGAGCTCACGGCGGACGAACGCGCCGGCGACACCCGCCGCGTCCGTCCCGGCGGCCTCCTGCGCACGCCCGCCTGGGCGCCCCTCTTCGGCGGTCTGGAACCGTATGGCCGCCTGCTGCGGACCGTCAGGGACTCCGTGGTCCATCCCGATGCCGTACTGGAGTTTTCCTACGACTGGCGCCTGTCCGCCGCACACAACGCGGCCCTCCTGACACAGGCGGCCACCCGCCACCTGGAGCGCTGGCGAGCCCATCCGGAGGTCGCCCGGACGGGCGGCGGAGCGGGGTACGACGCACGCGAGCCCCGGCTGGTGTTCGTCGCACACTCCACGGGCGGACTCGTCGTCCGCGCGGCGATGGCCCGCGGCCTCGCCGAAGTCACGCGGCAGGTCCTCTGCTTGGGGACGCCCTTCCGCGGGGTCCCCAAGGCCCTGGAGGTGCTGCGTCCTTACCGGAACTCCGGCCCGGCGGCGGTGCCTTCCCTGGCGCTGCGGCAGATCATGCGGACCCTGCCCGGCTTCTACGACCTGCTGCCCGACTACCGTTGCGTCGAGCACCACGACGGGGAGGTACGGCGCCTGGAGCTCGACGACATCGGATGGCTGGGCGGTGACACGGCGCTCGCCAGGGATGCGATGCGCACCCGTCGTGACACGGACGCGGCTTCTTTGGTGTCACCGGTTCAGGCCGTGGTGGGCAGCGGGCAGCCCACTGTGCAGAGCGTCCGCCTCAGGTCCGACGGCACGGTCCTCCCCCTGCTGAGCTCGGTGCGGATGCACAACGACGGGGAGCCCGTAAGGGACCAGCACGGCAACCTCAGCCGGTGGGACCTCGGCGGGGACGGTGTGGTGCCCTGCCGGTCCGCGAGCTCGCCGACGCGCGGGGACTTCTTCGTCCCTGTCCAGTACGGCGCGTTGACGACTCATCGCACTGTCCTGACCTGGGTGCGGGACATGCTGTCGGAGGGGCACGTGGCCGAGGCCGCCCCCGGTTCGTCCGGACGGGGCCTCGCGCGAGCTCTGCCGGATGACGGGGGCATCGGGCTGCCCTCGTCCGATCGGCACGAACTTTCCCTGTCCCTGTCCGACGTCGTGGAGGCCGGGCAGCGCTGCATGATCCAGGTCCGCGGTGCCCGGTCGCAGGTGCCTGTCCGGTGCGATCACATCGACGGCTTGTCTCCGTCGATCGTGGCTGTGGTACGCCGGTACGACGACGAGGACGTGGTCGCCGAGGTCACCTTCCCGGCGCCGGGGCTGTACCGGGTCACGGTGGAGGAGGGCAACCGGTCCGCCGGCCAGGTCGTCCTCGTCGTGGACCCCGAGGACGGCGACTGACCGGAGTTCCCTGCTGAGGCGGATGTCGTCCACTTCGCGTGCCAGGGCATCACATTCGACGGATATCCGGATCTTCCCGCCTGCACGACCGGGACGGGCGCCGATCGTCATCTGCTCTGGGCGCCTGACCTGGTGCGGCTTCAGCTGCGCGCCCGCCTGATCGTCCTGGCCGCCTGCCGCCCGGGGCTGTCCCGGGCATACCCGGGCAACGAGTACTCCGCCGGGTCACCTTCCTGCCGTGCCCGTGCGGCCCGGCCTGCTCCCGCAGTGCGGAGTCCTGGCGTTCCCCGCCGGGAGCGGTCGCCGGGCGGGGGCCCGGAGTTGCGAACAGAACCTGTCCGCAAGTGCGGGAGCGGTCGCCGGGCGGGGCCCCCGGAGTCGCGGACAGAACCTGTCCGCAAGTGTCGCTACCGTGCCTCACATGACGAACACCAAGCGGAGCGTCACCGGCACGGCACCCCTGCTCGGCACGCGTGCCCTGAACCGCGCGACCCTCGACCGCCAGCTGCTCCTGCGCCCCGCCCGGCTGTCCGTCGCGGCGGCCGTCGAGCATCTGGTCGGGCTCCAGGCGCAGAACGTCAAGCCGCCGTACTACGCGCTCGCAGCCCGCCTCGACGGGTTCACCCCCGAGGCGCTGTCCCGGCTGATGGCGGACCGCGAGGCCGTCCGGATCGTCACGATGCGCTCCACCATCCACACCCACACCGCGGACGACTGCCTCACCCTGCGACCGCTGGTGCAGCCCGCCCGGGACCGGGAGCTCGTCACCTTCCGCAAGGGACTCGCCGGTGTCGACCTGGAGCGGCTCGCCGGACTCGCCCGCGACCTCGTCGAGACCGAGCCCCGCACCATGACGCAGCTGCGCGAGGCCCTGCTCCGGGAGTGGCCCGACGCCGATCCGCAGGCCCTTGCCGTCGCCGCCCGCTGCCGCCTCCCGCTCGTGCAGGTGACGCCCCGGGGGCTGTGGGGGCGCAGCGGGCAGGTCCGTCTCACCACCGCCGAGCACTGGCTCGGCCGGCCCGCGCGACCCGCCCCCGCGCCCGACGCGGTCGTCCTGCGCTACCTCGCCGCCTTCGGCCCCGCCTCGGTGAAGGACATGCAGGCCTGGGCCGGCATGACCCGGCTGCGTGACGCCTTCGAACGTCTCCGTCCGCGGCTCGTGACCTTCCAGGACGAGACGGGCGTCGAACTCTTCGACCTCCCGGAGGCCCCCCGCCCCGACCCGGAGACCCCAGCGCCGCCGCGCTTCCTGCCCGAGTTCGACAACCTGCTGCTCTCGCACGCCGACCGCACCCGTGTCGTCCCGCCCGAGCACCGGGGCCGTTCGTGGCAGGGGAACCTGGCCCACCGCACGCTCCTCGTCGACGGCTTCCTCGCGGGGCTGTGGCGGCTGGAGGAGGACGCGCTCGTGGTCGAGCCCTTCGAACGCCTCACCCGGGTTCAGCGGGACGAGGTCACCGCCGAGGGGGAGCGGATGCTGCGGGTCATGCACCCGGAGTCGTCGTACGACATCCGGTTCGGTGTCGTACGGGGCTAGAGCCGTCCCGACATGGAGAGGGGGCGTTGCGGGCCGCTCGTGGAGGCCCGCAACGCCCCCTGGTCTTTCACCTGAGGGGTACTCAGGAGTCAGCGGTCGATCACGAGTTGACCTGTGTCGTGACCAGGCTGGAGAAGGTGGTCAGCCGGGTGTAGATACCCGGGTAGCCGGCCTGCGCACAGCCTTCGCCCCAGGAGGTGATGCCTGCCAGGACGCCCCCGATGAGCAGGGGGCCGCCGCTGTCGCCCTGGCAGGTGTCCACGCCGCCGGAGGTCTTTCCGGCGCACACCATGTCGCTCCGCACGAAGCCGGAGCCGTAGGAGCTCGCGCAACTGGAGTCGGACACGGTCGGTACGGTCGCGGTGCGCAGCTGGTTGGAGGCGCTGCCGTTCTCGGAGGTGTCGCCCCAGCCGAGGATGCGGGCCGTGGTGCCGGCCGCGTACACCGAGGTCTGGGAGGAGGAGACGTACTTCGCCGGGGTGTACGGCATCGACGTCGACAGCGTCAGCACGGCCACGTCGTCGCCGTTGGAGACGTCGGTGTAGCTCGGGTGCATCCATATCTTGCTGACCCTGCTGACCGTGCCGTTGGTGCCGTTGAGGTAGGTGCGGCCACCGACGACGCGCACGCTGCTGGTGGTCTCCCCGACCATGCAGTGCGCGGCGGTGACGACCTTCGTGGGCGAGACGAGCGTGCCGCCGCAGAACTGGTTCTGCGAGGCGTCCGTGATCTGCATGACGAACGGGTACGCGGACGTCGTGGTCGTGGTACCGCCGACGATCGGCTGGGGCGCGGCGGCGGCCGTGGGGGCGGCGAGCAGCGCGGTCGTGGCGGCGGCAGCGGTCGCCGCGGCGACGGCGGCGGCCTTCTTGGCGGCGTTGAGCCCGAACATGGGTCTCCTCGGGGAGTGGCCGGTGGGGGGTCGCGCGGGTGGTCGTGCACGGGGACCCTGACGCCGTTGTTCGGATCTCCGTGTGCCCGGCGAGCGGCACGCCCCAAAGCTAGAGCCCGGACGAGGGGGCTCCCAATGAGGGAACCCCCTAGGGGAGTTGGGGAGGGATAACCCTCGGTCCGGTCGCGTAAACCCAGGCGGGGTCAGGTCGTTCGGCGGCCGGCGGCCAGCCGGACGATGTCCACCCGGGAGCGGATCCCGAGCTTGCGGTAGACCCGGGTGAGGGTGGCCTCGACGGTCTTGACGCTGATGAACAGGCGTGCCGCGATCTCCCGGTTGGTCGCGCCCTCCATCACCAGCGAGGCGACCTGACGCTCCATCGCGGCCAGGCCCTCCAGCGCGTCCAGGGCGACGGCCGGCGTGGCGGCGGGCGGTCCCACCGCGGTGGGACCGGCCGTGGCGGCGGCGTCGACCTGCCGCAGCCAGGGCAGCGCGCGGCAGCGCCGGAACAGCCGGGCGGCTTCGTCGTACGACGGTGGTCCCGGCAGGGGCCTCGCGCCGGTGCGGGGGAGGGCGGCGGCCTGGGAGCGCAGGCGGGCCAGCGCGAAGGCGGCCCGGGCCTCCTCCAGGCCGTACCCGAGCCGGCCGAGCCGGTCCTGCACGGACGTCAGCCGGACGACGGCGGCCTCGTGTTCGCCGCGCGCCGCCCGCACCAGCGCCTCGGCCCGGTCGAGGACGGCCAGCACGCTCTGCCGGCCCAGCCGCAGCGCGTGCGCCCGGGTCGTGTCGATGACGTCCTGGGCCTCGCCCGGCTCGCCGATGCGGACCAGCGCCTCGGCGAGGTCGCCGTGCCACCGCCCGCGCCCGGGGTCGTTGATGCCGAGTCCCTGCTCCAGCTCCCGCACCCGGCGCAGCGAACGGACGGTGGCGGCCGGGTCGCCGGCCACCAACTGGGCATAGCCCAGCGCCGCGAGGGCCCGGGACAGGTACATCTGGTCGCCGTCGACCTCGGCGTGGTCCGCCGCCTCCCGGGCGAGGGCCAGGGCCCGGTCGACGTCCCCGGCCGAGGCCTCCGCGAGGGAGGCGAGCATGGCCGAGGCGCCTTCGCCGATCCCGGAGTCCCGGGCCAGCCGCAGACTCTCGCGGGCCAGGTCCAGGGCCCGGCCGCAGTGCCCGGAGCGCAGTTCCGTGTCGGCGAGGAAGCGCAGGAAGTGCACCTCGCTCTCGACCATCCCGCGCCGGCGCACCTCGCGCAGCAGCGCGGTGATCGTCGCCCGCGCCTCGGGCAGCTGGTCGCTCATGATCAGCCAGCGGAACCGGGCCGACCCGGCGCCGTTGTGGTGGCAGGCCACATAGGGGTCCTGGGGTTCCTTCAACGCCCGTTTGACGGTCGCCGGGGCGTCCGGGTGGCCCATCAGGGTCTCGGTGGAGGCCTGGAAGGACAGCGCCATCAGCTCGGTCCGGCGGTCCCCGCCCCGGGCGGCCAGCTCCGCCGCGTGCGCCGCCTCCTGACGGGCCTCGGCGAAGTCGCCCTCGACGACCAGGCCGCGCCAGGCCAGCTGGTAGTAGACCTGCGCGAGCAGGCGCGGGTCGTCGCCCGCGTCGGCCAGGACCTGCGGGAAGACGGCGTCGACCTCGCCGAGGGCCTGCCCGGCCGCCTCGATGACCACCATCCACGCCCGCACCCGCTCCGCGGGCACGGTGGCACGCGTCAGTACGTCACGTGCGATGTCCCGGGCGAGATCGGCCTCACCGGCGGTGATCGCGTCCTCCGCGGCCTGCAGACGCCGCTCGTCGGGGCCCGGGGTGCTGTCCGCCGGGGTGTGCCGGGCGGCGAGCAGCCCGAGCGAGGCGGCCACGGAAGGGGCGCCGCGGTCCCGGGCCAGCGCCCCGGCCTCGGCGAGCCGGGCCGCCACGTCCGGGTCGGTGCCGGTGGTGGCCAGGGCCAGGTGCCGGGCCCGCTCGATCGGGTCGGAGGCCGCCGTGGACAGCGCGGCGTGCACGGCCCGCCGCTCCTGCGCCGGGGCCTCCGCGTACAGCGCCGCCGAGATCAGCGGGTGCGCGAACCGCAGGGCCGGTGCCTCGGGGTCCGTGGCGAGCAGCCCCAGGGCGGCCGCCTGGGCCGTCTCGGCCTCGGCGTGCTCCCGGCCGGCCGCGTGCAGCAGCGCCAGCGTGGGACGGGCACCGGCGCTGGCGACCAGGAGGGTGCGGCGCGCCTCGTCGGACAGCATCTCCAGCCGGCTCAGCACCAGGGCCCGCAGCGAGGTGGGCACCGGCAGCGGCTCGCCCGGGCGCGGCCGGGCCGGGCTCTCGGCCAGGGCCCGGCCCAGCTCCAGCGCGAAGAGCGGGTTGCCGCCACTGGTGCGGTGGATGTCACGGATCGTGGAGCGGGACAGGGGCGTGTAGCCGCGGTGGTCGAGCAGCGCCGAGACCTGCGTACGGTTCAGCGGGCCGAGCCGGACGGCGAGCGTGTCGGGCGGGGACGCCGGCAGGTGCCGGTCGTACTCCTGGCCCTCGGTCCGCACCGCGCACAGCATCTGCACGGGCGTGTCCCCCAGCCGGCGGGCCGCGAAGCCGAGCAGTTCCGCGCTGGCGGCATCCAGCCACTGCAGGTCGTCGGCGACCACCAGCACCGGGCCCTTCGCGGCGAGGGCGCGCAGCGCCGACAGCACCGCCAGGCGCAGCGCGAGCCCGTCCCGCTGGAGTGTGGACTCGCCGCGGCCGGTCAGCGCCGACTCCAGGGCGGTGCGCTGGGCGCCGGGCAGCGCCCCCGACACGTCCTCCAGGACCAGCCCGAACAGGTCGGCCAGCGCCAGGAAGGGCAGGTGGGATTCCGACTCGGTCGCCGAGCAGCGCAACACCGTCCGCGCCGCACCGCCGTAATCCGCGGCCAGCGCCCGCAGGACCGTCGACTTACCAATTCCGGCCGGACCGTGGAGCAGCACACTGCCGCCCCGGCCGAGCTGCTCACGGGCCGAGGTGAACAGTTCCTCCCGGCCGATGACCAGGTCGGGGCGGCTCCTGGGAGGCTCCTGGAAGTCCCGTCGCACGGTCACGGCTCCCCTCCCTGTGTCGTGTCCTGGCCAATATTAGGCAACAGTTCTTTGAATTTCGGAGGGACGGTGTCGTGAGGGAAATAACAACAGGTGCCGGCGGGCGAATTCATCGGTCTCCCGAATGCGGCGGAACACGAAGCCGGTGCCCCGTCGGGAACCCTCCGGCAGCTCGAACGGGCACGTGCGACAGAAAACACCACAAACCTACGGCAACCACCCCGCCCGGCGCGCGGCGACCACGGCCTCGCCACGGGTGCGGGAACGCAGCTTCCGCATGGCCGACCGCAGGTACCCCTTCACGGTCTCCGGCGTCACACCCAGCCGGTCGGCGGCGACGGCGTTCGTCGCACCCGCCGCGACGCACGCCAGCACGTCCACCTCGCGCGGCGCCAGACGGACCCGGGCCGACCCGGCGGACTCGGCCGTTGACCCGGCTACCTCGGGCGCCAGCAGCGCACACGCGCCGAGCAGCTCCGCCCGAAGCCCCGGGTCCGTGATCCGCCCGGCCAGCGCCCGCAGGGCCGCGTGCGCCTCCCGCACCTGCTCCCACCCCGGACCCGCCCCGGCGACGAGCGTGCGGGCCTCGTCCCGGACGACCAGCGCCCGCTCCACGTCCCGCGCCGCCTCGACCGCCGCGTCCAGCATCCGGCCGCCCAGCGGCAGGGCCGTGCGCAACGCCCCGTACAGCACCCCGCGCACCCGGTGCCGCACCACCACCGGCACGGCCAGCACCGAACGCAGCCCCTCCGCGGCCACCGGGGCGTCGTACTCGTGGCTGATCTGCCGCGACGCCGAGTAGTCCGTCACCACGCACGGCCGGGACAGCGCCACCGTCTTGCCGCCGAGACCGGTGCCGGACGTCACCACCAGCGACCGCAGGGCGTGCGTCGCCGTGCCGCTCAGCTCGCTGATGCGCATCTGCTGCCCGGCCTCCAGCAGGCCGCCGAAGGCGATCGGAAGGCCGGTACCCCGCCGCAGACGCAGCAGCGCGTTGCGCATCTCGATCGCGTCGGACGCGTCTGTCGTCACCTGATCACCCCTTCACTACGGCTTCTGCGCGGGCGCACCCCCCGTTCGGGGGTAGTGAGACCTGCATCACGGATTACACGATGGCTCGGAGCCGCCCGCAATGGTCCGGCACCCAGGAGGACAGATGACATCGGCGACGGCACTGTTCCGCGACGCGCGGGATTTCCTGCTGGAGCACCGCGAGGACTATCCGACGGCCTACGAGGGCTTCCGCTGGCCCCGTCCCGAGTACTTCAACTGGGCGCTCGACTGGTTCGACGAGATCGCCGACGGCAACGCCGGCACCGCCCTCCACCTCGTCGAGGAGGACGGCCGCGAGACCCGGCTGTCCTTCGGGGAGATGTCGGTGCGGTCGGCGCAGTTCGCCACCTGGCTGCGCGCCCGGGGCGTGCGCGCCGAGGACCGGATCCTCGTCATGCTCGGCAACCAGGCCGAACTGTGGATCACCGCCCTCGCCGCGATGAAACTGCGCGCGGTGGTCATCCCGGCCACGCCGCTGCTCGGCCCCGCCGACCTGCGCGACCGCGTCGAGCGCGGCCGGGTCCGGCACGTCATCGCGCGCACCGATGACACCGGCAAGTTCGCCGAGGTGCCGGGCGACTACACGCGCATCGCCGCGGACGCCGCCGGTGCCGTGCCGGACGGCTGGCTGCCACTGGACGACGCCTACGGCGCCTCCGCCGACTTCACCCCCGACGGCCCCACCCGGGCCGACGACCCGCTGATGCTCTACTTCACCTCGGGCACCACCGCCCGGCCCAAACTCGTCGAGCACACCCACACGTCGTACCCGATCGGCCATCTGTCGACCATGTACTGGATCGGCCTGAAACCCGGCGACGTGCATCTGAACATCTCCTCACCCGGCTGGGCCAAGCATGCCTGGTCCAACCTGTTCGCCCCGTGGAACGCCGAGGCGACCGTCTTCCTGCACAACTACACGCGTTTCGACGCCGTTCGTCTCATGACGGAGATGGACCGGGCGGGCGTCACCACCTTCTGCGCCCCGCCGACCGTGTGGCGCATGCTCATCCAGGCCGACCTGACGCAGCTGCGCACCCCGCCCCGTGAGGTCGTCGCGGCAGGCGAGCCGCTCAACCCGGAGGTCATCGAGCAGGTCCGCCGGGCCTGGAACCTCACCATCCGGGACGGCTTCGGCCAGACCGAGACGGCCGTGCAGGTCGCCAACAGCCCCGGCCAGCCGCTCAAGACCGGATCGATGGGCAGGCCGAGCCCCGGCTACCGCGTCGAACTCCTCGACCCGGTCTCCGGCGCGCCGGGAGCGGCCGAGGGCGAGATCGCGCTGGACCTGTCGGACCGTCCCGTCGGTCTGATGACCGGCTACCACGGCGACGCCGACCGCACGGCGGAGGCGATGGCCGGCGGCTACTACCGCACGGGAGACGTGGCCTCCCGGGACGACGAGGGGTATCTGACCTACATCGGCCGCAGCGACGACGTCTTCAAGGCCTCCGACTACAAGATCAGCCCGTTCGAGCTGGAGAGCGCGCTGCTGGAGCACGACGCGGTCGCCGAGGCTGCGGTCGTCCCCGCCCCGGACGAGCTGCGGCTCGCCGTCCCCAAGGCGTACGTGGTCCTGGCCGCGGGCTGGGAGCCCGGCGCCGACACCGCCAAGGTCCTGTTCGAGCACGCACGTGAGGTGCTGGCCCCCTACAAGCGCATCCGCCGCCTGGAGTTCGGCGACCTGCCCAAGACCGTCTCCGGCAAGATCCGCCGGATCGAGCTGCGTGAGGCCACGGCGGCCGGGTCGGACGCCGAGTACCGCGAGGAGGACTTCCGGTGACCTCCTACAGTCACGGCACCGGCGGGACGGCGCTGCTCGGCGACACCATCGGGGCGAACCTGGACCGGGCGGTGGCGGCCTGGCCGGACCGCGAGGCGCTGGTCGACGTGCCGTCCGGCCGGCGCTGGACGTACGCGCAGTTCGGCGCGGCGGTCGACGAGCTGGCCTCCGCCCTGCACGCCTCCGGGGTGGCCAAGGGCGACCGGGTGGGCATCTGGGCGGTCAACTGCCCCGAGTGGGTGCTCGTCCAGTACGCCACCGCGCGCATCGGCGCGATCATGGTGAACATCAACCCGGCGTACCGTACCCACGAGGTGGCCTACGTCCTGAAGCAGGCCGGCGTGTCCCTGCTGTTCGCCTCCCTCGGCCACAAGACGAGCGACTACCGGGCAATGGTCGGCCAAGTCCGGGGTGACTGCCCCGAGTTGCGGGAGGTGGTCTACTTCGGCGACCCGGGCTGGGAGGCGCTGCTCGGCCGGGCGACCCCCGACGCCGCGTACGACGAACTGTCCTGCGACGACCCGATCAACATCCAGTACACGTCGGGCACGACGGGCTTCCCGAAGGGCGCGACCCTCTCGCACCACAACATCCTCAACAACGGCTACTTCGTGGGTGAGTTGATCGCCTACTCGGAGCAGGACCGGATCTGCATCCCGGTGCCCTTCTACCACTGCTTCGGCATGGTCATGGGCAATCTCGCCGCCACCTCGCACGGCGCCTGCATGGTCATCCCCGCCCCGTCCTTCGACGCGAAGGCCACCCTGGACGCGGTCCAGCAGGAGCGCTGCACCTCGCTCTACGGCGTCCCGACGATGTTCATCGCCGAGCTGAACCTCCCCGACTTCGCCTCCTACGACCTCTCCTCCCTGCGTACCGGCATCATGGCGGGCTCGCCCTGCCCGGTGGAGGTGATGAAGCGGGTGGTCGCCGAGATGCACATGGCGGAGGTCTCCATCTGCTACGGCATGACCGAGACGTCCCCGGTGTCCCTCCAGACCCGCAGGGACGACGACCTGGAGCACCGCACCGGTACGGTCGGCCGGGTCCTGCCGCACATCGAGGTCAAGGTCGTCGACCCGGCCACGGGCGTCACGCAACCGCGGGGCACGGCGGGTGAGTTGTGCACCCGCGGCTACAGCGTGATGCTCGGCTACTGGAACGAGCCGGAGAAGACCGCCGAGTCCGTCGACGCGGGCCGCTGGATGCACACGGGCGACCTCGCCGTGATGCGCGAGGACGACTACGTCGAGATCGTCGGCCGCATCAAGGACATGATCATCCGGGGCGGGGAGAACATCTACCCCCGCGAGATCGAGGAGTTCCTCTACGGCCACCCGAAGATCCAGGACGTCCAGGTCGTCGGCGTCCCGCACGAGCGCTACGGCGAGGAGGTCCTGGCCTGCGTCATCGCCCGCGACCCGGACGACCCGCCGACCCTGGAGGAGCTCCGGGCCTTCTGCGAGGGGCAGTTGGCGCACTACAAGGTCCCGGCCCGGGTGCGGATCCTCGACTCCTTCCCGATGACGGTGTCCGGGAAGGTGCGCAAGGTGGAGCTGCGGGAGAGGTTCGCGGGCGGTTGAGGGGCGGCGCGCAGGCCCGCCCGTCACAGCGGTGCGCGCATGCACACCCGCGGCCAGCGGTCCAGGCCGTGTGCGGCCTCCGTGGCGCGGATCGCGCGGAGGCCGGGCGTGAGCTCCTCCTCGGGGAGCGGGCGGAAGCCGAGGCGCTCGTAGTAGGGGGCGTTCCACGGGACGTCCGTGAAGGTGGTCAGCGTCAGGGAGGTCAGCCCCTCCTCGCGGGCGCGGTCTGCGGCGTGGGCGAGGAGGGCGCGGCCCACGCCCCGGCGGGCGGCCCGCGGGTGGACCGAGACCTGCTCGATGTGCAGGGCGCCGTCGACCGGTTCGGCGAGGAGATAGGCGACCGGCCGGTCCTGCGGGCCGGAGGCGACCCAGCAGCGGCCCGCCCGGCGGTAGTGCTCCAGGACGTCGAGGGCGGGCGGCTCGTCGTCCGCGATCTCCGGCATGCCGAGGTCGCGGAAGGGGGTGCCGGCGGCCCGCTCGATGTCCTGCAGGGCGGGGAGCTCGGCCGGGGTCGCGGGGCGGATGCGCATGCGGTGAGTATGCGGCGCGGTGGCGTGGTCAGGGGGACCGCTTCCCGGGGCCGGTCGCGGCCAGCGTCTCGGCCGGGGCGTTCACCGGCCTCGGTGTGCCGGTGAGGTCCAGGACGAACAGCGGGACGCCCAGGGCGTCGGCGCGGGCCCGGGCGTCGTCGGCGTACCCGGCGAGGGAGACGTAGAGGCAGTCCGCGGACTCGGTCATGGCCGTCAGCCACAGGCACTCCACGTCCCGCAGATCCGCCGGGCGCACGGCCGGGTCCACCTGCGCGACGACACCGCGGGCGGCCAGTCCGATACCGGACGGGGGCCGCTGGTCCGCCCGTCGGACACTCCGGTATCCGAGCCAGCGCAGATACAGCGCGGTGGCGGTGACGGCGTCGAGGGCGGTGCGGATGGTGACGGACCGGAAGGGGGGCCGGGCGGGGGTGGCGTCGCCTGCGGTGGTGGATGTATCGGCGGGGGCCGCCTCGCCCGCCGCGGCGGACGCATCTGCGGAGGCGGGCTCGCGCGGGCCGACCGGCGGGCGGGGATGGGGCGCGGCGTCGGCCGCGGAGGTAGGGGTGGAGGTGGCGTCGCCGACGGCGGACGCGTCGGCGGTCATGGGCTCGCGCGAGCCGGTCGGCAGGCGGCGTCGGGGTGCGGCTTCTTGGCCGCTCCCGTCGTCCGGGATGGTCGTCGTCTTCCGGCCGCTCCTGTCGTCCGGGGTGGTCGTCGTCTTCCGGCCGCTCCTGTCGTCCTCAGCCGTCGTCGGCTTCCGGCCGTCCTCGTCGTCCTCAGCCGTCGTCGTCTCCCGGGCGGACGTCTCGTCCTGCCCCACCACCGCGCCCCGGCCGGTCGTCGCGGTCCCGGTGGGCGACGACCCGCCGGCCGCCGGGTCCTCCTCCCCGCCCCCGCCCCGGCCCTTCACCACCGCCACCCGCAGCACCACCCCGCACGGGCACCCGACCTCCGGGCGCGGCCACTCGCCGGGCCGCCCGCA
This sequence comes from Streptomyces qaidamensis, assembly GCF_001611795.1. NCBI lineage: Bacteria > Bacillati > Actinomycetota > Actinomycetes > Kitasatosporales > Streptomycetaceae > Streptomyces > Streptomyces qaidamensis. Next base: position 7,250,448 of record NZ_CP015098.1, read on the forward strand.
GGAACCGCACCGCACCGTCACCCAGTCGTCCTGCCAGACCCGGTGCGAGACGGGCGTCGGCGAGCCGTCGCGGTCCAGTCGCGGTGCGACCGGCGCGCCGCACGCGCAGGGGTACGCGGGAGCCGTGTAGCGGTGCTCGCGGCGGCAGGCCGGGCAGCGCACCGCAACGGTCTCGGTCATGGCCACTCCAGAACCGTGTCGCGTCGGGACAGCGTGCCCATCGTGCTCCCCCGGGCCCCGCTCTGTCCGGCGGTTGGCGTCTCTTGACGCCCCTCACCCACCCCGCATACATTCATTCCAGATAGTAGAAAACAAATTCCGCAATACGGAAGAGCTCACCGCGGGGCGCGACGGGAGTGCGAATCCGACAGCCGAAGCAGGAGTACTCGATGGCTCGAATGACCGCTGCCCGCGCGGCAGTTGAGATCCTCAAGCGTGAGGGCGTCGCCGACGCGTTCGGTGTCCCCGGCGCGGCGATCAACCCGTTCTACGCGGCGCTCAAAGCCTCCGGCGGCATCACCCACACCCTCGCCCGGCACGTCGAGGGCGCCTCGCACATGGCCGAGGGCTACACCCGCGCCCACCCGGGCAACATCGGCGTCTGCATCGGAACCTCGGGCCCGGCCGGCACCGACATGATCACGGGTCTGTACTCCGCGACCGGCGACTCCATCCCGATCCTGTGCATCACGGGCCAGGCCCCGACCGCCGTGATCCACAAGGAGGACTTCCAGGCCGTCGACATCGCCTCCATCGCCAAACCGGTCACGAAGATGGCCGTCACGGTGCTGGAGGCCGCACAGGTCCCGGGCGTCTTCCAGCAGGCCTTCCACCTGATGCGCTCCGGCCGCCCCGGCCCGGTCCTCATCGACCTGCCGATCGACGTGCAGTTGAAGGAGATCGAGTTCGATCCGGAGACCTACGAGCCGCTCCCGGTCTACAAGCCCGCGGCGTCCCGCGCCCAGATCGAGAAGGCCATCGGGATGCTCAACGCGTCCGAGCGGCCCCTGATCGTCGCGGGCGGCGGCATCATCAACGCCGACGCCGCCGAACTCCTCGTCGAATTCGCCGAGCTGACCGGCACCCCGGTCGTCCCGACTCTGATGGGCTGGGGCCTGCTCCCCGACGACCACGAGCTGAACGCCGGCATGGTCGGTCTGCAGACCTCGCACCGCTACGGCAACGCGACGTTCCTGGAGTCCGACTTCGTCCTCGGCATCGGCAACCGCTGGGCCAACCGCCACACCGGCAAGCTCGACGTCTACACGGCCGGGCGGACGTTCGTCCACATCGACATCGAGCCCACCCAGATCGGCAGGATCTTCGCCCCCGACTACGGCATCGCCTCCGACGCCCGGGCCGCTCTGGAACTGTTCGTCGAGGTGGCCCGCGAGCTGAAGGCCGCCGGCGCGCTGCCCGACCGCTCCGTGTGGGCCGAAGCCGCGCAGGAGCGCAAGGCGGCCCTCCAGCGGAGAACGCACTTCGACGACATCCCGATCAAGCCGCAGCGCGTCTACGAGGAGATGAACAAGGCCTTCGGCCCGGAGACCCGGTACGTCTCCACCATCGGCCTCTCGCAGATCGCCGGCGCCCAGATGCTGCACGTCTACCGGCCCCGCCACTGGATCAACTGCGGCCAGGCCGGCCCGCTCGGCTGGACCATCCCGGCCGCGCTCGGCGTCGCCAAGGCCGACCCGGAGGCGCCCGTCGTCGCCCTCTCCGGCGACTACGACTTCCAGTTCATGCTGGAGGAACTCGCGGTCGGCGCGCAGCACAGGATCCCGTACGTCCACGTCCTCGTGAACAACTCCTACCTGGGGCTGATCCGCCAGGCGCAGCGGGCGTTCGAGATCGACTTCCAGGTCAACCTGGAGTTTGAGAACCTCAACTCCCCGGAGCTCGGCGTCTACGGCGTCGACCACGTCAAGGTCGCCGAGGGCCTCGGCTGCAAGGCCATCCGCGTCACCTACCCGGCGGAGCTGGGTGAGGCCTTCGAGCAGGCCAGGAAGCTGGCCGCGGAGCACCGGGTCCCGGTCGTCGTCGAGGCGATCCTGGAGCGCGTCACCAACATCTCCATGTCGACGACCAACGACATCGGCAACGTCGTGGAGTTCGAGGAGATCGCCACCGAGCCCGGCCACGCGCCGACCTCGATCAGGACGCTGAAGGTCTGACGCGCACGGGAGCAGCGGGGCGGCCCGTCCATGGGGACGGGCCGCCCCTCACGCATTCCCGTACCGCGCCCCCGCGCATGCCCGCTCACGCCCGCACGGGGTCAGCTCCCGCCGCCTCCGCAGCCGCTCCCGCCGCCACCGCAGGAGTGGCGACGCCCGCCACCCCGGCCGCGCGGTGAGTTCTTCAGGAGGCTCCTGCCACCCACCTCGGCCCGGCGGACCAGACCCGCACACAGGGCGAAGCGCGGCACGAGCAGCCGCAGGGCCGCCTCGCCGTGCAGGGCGACCGGGAGCAGCCGTTCACCGTCGGTCAGGCCGTGCCTGCTCGCCGGCAGGGGGTGGTCCTGCCGCAGGCCGCGGACGTGGCGGCGGGGCGGCGCGGGTCGGCCCCAGCAGGGGACGGCGCAGCAGCCCCGCCTCCGCGAGCGGGATACGCATGAGGGCCACCGCGAGCCGGATGTCCGGATACTTCACCAGGCACTCGGGGGCGGCCGGCTCGCGCAGACGGGCGCGCGCCGCGACCGCCGGCGGAGAGGGCGGCTGCTGCGCCGGCGCGTCGTCCACGGCACCCGTCCGGATCGTCCCCGGCAGGTCCGTTTCCACCGGCCCCCGCAGATGCAGATCCACCACGGCGACGGTGACGGCGGCCCGCGGGCCTTCCCCCAGCTGCGTTCACGTGCGGCTCCAGCCGGACCGCCGTACCGTCGCTCATGGCTTCACCCCCGTACCGGGGCCCGCCGCCCCCGTGCCGACGGGCCCCGTGTGACGGGAATGTGCCCGGCCCCGGGGGCGGTTGAAGCCTCCGGGGCCGGGTTCAGAGCTTGATTTGAGGGTTCCGTACGGGCTGTACGACCGGTGGCGTAGACGCGCTCACGCCTCGTGGTGCTCCGACAGCCCCGGCCAGTCGTCCGGCCCGCCGCCCTGCCACTCGACGAGGTCGCTCTCCGCGACGTCGGTGACGTACAGGTCGGCCAGGCGCAGGATCTCGGCGACGTCGTCGGCGTGGGTCGCGACGCCCAGCGGCTCCTCGCCCAGGGTGACCCGGCGCGAGCCGTCCAGGGCGGGGGCGTGAACCACGACATGCGGATGCTCGGTGGGAGGTGCCATGCCTTCAGGCTGCTGCGAACGGGACCGATCCGCACCCTGGGAACGGCTGGCCGTCCGGCGGCGCGAGGCTGGGCGCGACAGGACGTTCGCGCCGCCGGACGGGGTCGGGGGAGAGGGGTGGGTGGTGCTGGGACCGCGGCGGGTGCGACGGGCGCCGGGGCCGGCTTCCCTCAGGTCGAGAAGCCGGCCCGGGCCCTTCACCACCGCACTGGCTCGCAGCCGCCGCGGTCCGCCCTGACCGTGTCCGTGCCCGGGGGACCACCCCTCATCCGGGTCGCCCCGGGCGGTCGGACACGGTCAGGGGGTTCAGTCCTCGCGCAGGGCGCGGACCGCCTCCTCCACGCGCCGCCCGTACTCGGGGTCGGCGGCGTGGAAGTGCGCGAGGTTCTTCTCGATCACGTCGTCGCGGGAGACCTGGGACAGGCCGCCTGCGATGTTCGCGACCAGGCGGGACCTCTCCTCGGCGGACATCAGCCGGAACAGCTCGCCGGCCTGGAAGAAGTCGTCGTCCTTGGTGTGCGGGGGCGCCTCGTGGGTGCCCGTGTGGCCGTGCACCGCCAGCGGCGCCGACAGCGGGCGGCCGGTCTCCACGGGGCCGTCGTAGGAGTTCGGCTCGTAGTTCTTGGCGTGCCGGCCCTGCGGGTTGGCCGCCATGAGGCCGTCCCGGCCGTAGTTCTGGGCGGTCGTGGCCTTGGGCGCGTTGACGGCCAGCAGCGTGTGGTTGACGCCCAGGCGGTAGCGGTGGGCGTCCGCGTAGGCGAACAGACGGCCCTGGAGCATCTTGTCGGGGGAGGGGCCGATGCCCGGCACGAAGTTGTTCGGGGAGAACGCGGCCTGCTCGACCTCGGCGAAGACGTTGTCCGGGTTGCGGTCCAGCACCAGCCGACCCACCCGCCTGAGCGGGTAGTCCCGGTGCGGCCACACCTTGGTCAGGTCGAACGGGTTGAAGCGGTAGTCCGCCGCCTCGGCCGCCGGCATCAGTTGCACGTGGAGGGTCCAGGACGGGTGCACACCGCGCTCGATGGCCTGGAGCAGGTCCGTCTGGTGCGAGTTCGGGTCCTTGCCCGCGATCTCGGCGGCCTGTTCGCTGCTCAGGGAGCGGACGCCCTGGTTGGTCTTGAAGTGGTACTTGACGAAGAAGGCCTCGCCCCGGCTGCTGGTCCACTGGTAGGTGTGCGAGCCGTAGCCGTTCATGTGCCGGTAGGAGGCCGGGATGCCGCGGTCGCCCATCAGCCAGGTCACCTGGTGGGTGGCCTCGGGGGAGTGGGCCCAGAAGTCCCAGACGTTGTCCGGCTCCTGACGGCCCGTGAACGGGTCCCGCTTCTGCGAGTGGATGAAGTCCGGGAACTTGATGGGGTCCTTGATGAAGAACACCGGGGTGTTGTTCCCGACGAGGTCGTAATTGCCCTCCTCGGTGTAGAACTTCACCGCGAAACCGCGCGGGTCGCGCACCGCGTCCGCGCCGCCGAGCGAGTCGGCGACGGTCGAGAAGCGCACGAACACCTCGGTGCGCTTGCCGACCGCGCTGAGGAAGTCGGCCTGGGTGAAGTCCGTGACGTCGTCGGTCACTTCGAAGTGGCCGTACGCGCCCGAGCCGCGGGCGTGCACGACGCGCTCCGGGATGCGCTCGCGGTTGAAGCGCGCCAGCTTCTCCAGCAGATGCTGGTCCTGGAGCAGGAGCGGGCCGCCGACACCGGCGGTGGCGGAGTTCTGGTTGTCGGCGACGGGGGCGCCGGACTCGGTGGTGAGCACGCGCTGCGACATCGTGACCTTCCGTACGAGAGGGCAGCGGAAATACGTTTCCGCTTTGTGGAGCCTAGGGTCGGGGTGAGCGAGCTGAGTGTCAACAATTTGTTGAAGCAGTGGGCATGGCTGGTTCCGGGCGGCGCCGCCGCTTTGGGCGCGACAGGACAGATGTCAGCGGCGGCACCGCCCGGGGATCGGGGCCCCTGGTGGGAATCAGATCTGTGCGCCGGAGAGCCGCTCGACGGCCCTCAGCAGCGCCGAGTGGTCCAGGCCGCCGTCGCCCTGCGCACGCAGGGACGCGACCAGCTGGGCGACCACGGCGCCGACGGGCAGGGCCGCGCCGACATTGCGGGCGGCGTCCGTGACGATGCCCATGTCCTTGTGGTGCAGGTCGATCCGGAAGCCCGGCTTGAAGTCCCGGCCGAGGAAGTTGTCCTTCTTGCGGGTCAGCACGGTCGAGCCGGCGAGCCCGCCGCCCAGGACGTCCAGGGCCGCCTTCAGGTCCACGCCGGACTTCTCCAGGAAGACCACGGCCTCGGCGCACGCCTGGATGTTCACGGCGACGATCAGTTGGTTGGCGGCCTTCACGGTCTGGCCCGAGCCGTGCGGACCGCACAGCACGATGGTCTTGCCGAGCGCTTCGAGGATCGGCTTGGCGGCGTCGAAGTCCGCCTGCTCGCCGCCGACCATGATGGACAGCACCGCCTCGATGGCACCGGCCTCGCCGCCGGACACCGGGGCGTCCAGGACGCGGATGCCCTTGTCCTTCGCGGCCTTCGCCAGGTCGACCGAGGTCTGCGGGGTGATCGAGGACATGTCGATCAGCAGCGCGCCGGACCGCGCGTTCTCCAGGATGCCGTCGGGGCCGTAGGCGATGGCCTCGACCTGCGGGGAGGCCGGGACCATCGTGATGACGACGTCGGCGTCCCGAACCGCCTCGGCGATCGAACCGGCGGCGGTGCCGCCGGCGGCGGCCAGCCGGTCCAGCTTGTCCTGCTCCAGCGTGTAGCCGGTGACCCGGTAGCCCGCCTTGATCAGGTTCTCGGACATGGGGGAGCCCATGATGCCGAGACCGATCCAGGCGATCGTGGGAAGAGTGCTCATGGTGAAGTGCCTTTCGGTGCGGGGGTCAGCGGGGCAGCCAGTCGAAGGCCTCGGCGCTCGGGCGGTCGCCCGGCTTGTACTCGAGGCCGACCCAGCCGTCGTAGCCCGCCTTCGTCAGCTGGTCGAGGAGGTCTTCGAGGGGCAGTGAGCCCGTGCCCGGGGCGCCGCGGCCCGGGTTGTCGGCGATCTGGACGTGGCCGGTCTTCGCGGCGAACCGCTCGATCACCGACGGGAGGTCCTCGCCGTTCATGGACAGGTGGTAGAGGTCCATCAGGAAGCGGGCGTTGCCCAGTCCCGTCGCCTCGTTGACCTTGTCGACGGCCTCCACGGCCGCCGGGGCCGACACCAGCGGGTACAGCGGCGACTCGGGCCGGTTCAGCGCCTCGATCAGCAAAACCGCGCCGATCCGGTCGGCGGCCCGGGCCGCGAGGGTCAGGTTCTCCAGGGCGAGCGCGTCCTGCTCGGCCGGGTCCACGCCCTCGACGCGGTTGCCGTACAGGGCGTTGAGGGCCGTGCAGCCCAGGGAGGCGGCGAAGCCGGCGGCCACGTCGATGTTGGCGCGGAACCGCTCCGACTCCTCACCGGGAACCGACAGGGCGCCGCGGTCCGGGCCCGGGAGCTGTCCGGCGTAGAAGTTCAGGCCGGTGAGCCGGACGCCGGCGTCCTCGATCGCGCGCTTGAGGGCGTCGGACTCGGACGGCTCCGGGACCGGCGCGTCGACCCAGGGCCACCACAGCTCGACCGCGGTGAAGCCCGCCGCGGCGGCGGCCGCGGGGCGCTCCAGGAGGGGCAGCTCCGTGAAGAGGATCGACAGGTTGACGTTGAAGCGCTGGTCTGCGAATCCCATCGGGGCGGCGCTCCCTTCCGTGTCTTCCATGGTGCAGGTCCATGGCGCTTATTCCGTATTGCGGAATCATGTTTCTGCTTAACGGAAGATTGCCTGTGGGGTGCGAAGGCTGTCAAGAGGGGCTGCCGGAAAGTCCGCCCCGCGCGTTAGGTTGAGCGCGTGCGACTGAGAGTGGAGTTCACGACCGAGCCGTTCGACCTGGACGAGGCGCCCGCGCACGCGGTGGTGGCCCGCGAGGTCGTGGAGGCCGCCGAGCTGGACGCCGTGGACGTGGGCCCGTTCGGCAACACCGCGGAGGGCGGTGCCGACGCGGTGCTCACCGCCGTGGACGCCCTGCTCCGCAAGACCCTGGAGGCCGGTGCCACCCGGGTCACGCTCCAGGTCAACGTGGTCGAGGAGGGGCAGGCGTGAGCGGCGCGGGGGACGAGCCGTTCATCGCGGCCGTGAAACCCCTGGTCGACGCCATGGGCGGCGAGATGATCCCGCCCGACGAGGCCGGTCCCGACGACGTCGTCCTGGCCTGGGAGGGCCGGGACGCCGTCGCCGTCCGGCTGCCGCAGCTCGCCGACTCCCTGGATCACATCCTGGCCGCAATGGAGCGCCGCAAGGGTGTGCCGCTGGCCGATCTGGACCGCAGGGCCAAGCAGGAGGTCGTACGCATACTCGAGGCGCGTGGCGCCTTCTCCGTACGGCACGGGGTGGAGACCGTGGCGAGCGCCCTCGGCGTCAGCCGCTTCACCGTCTACAACTACCTCAACCGCGAGAAGGGGGCCTGACCGGCCGGCCCCGTGGCGGTCCGGTTTCGCGCCCCCGAATTTTCAACAAACTGTTGACGGGCTGTCGCGGGAGGGCGTTAGCTATCGGCACGCCCGTTCAGCACGACGGCCGACACCGGCCACGGAGGCTCCCGTGACGTCCACTTCCACGCCGCCGGGCCTGACCCGGTTCAACACCCTCGAGGAGCACGCGGCGTACACCGCCCTCCGCGAGGCGTGCGCCTCCACGGCGTGGGCGAAGCGCCTGCTGGCCGCCCGCCCCTACGCCACCTGCGAGGACCTGTACGCCGCGAGCGACGCCGCGATGGCGGAGCTGACGGCCGGGGACCTCGACGAGGCGATGGCCGGCCATCCGCCCATCGGCCGCCCCAAGCCGGGTGACCCCACCTCGGCGCGGGAGCAGAGCGGCATGGCCGGTGCCTCCGACGCGCTCAAGGCGGAGATGCTGGAACTGAACCTCGCGTACCAGGAGAGGTTCGGCCATGTCTTCCTGATCTGCGCCACCGGCCGCACCGGCGAGCAGATGCGCGACGCGGTCCGGGAACGGATCGGCAACCCGCCGGAGCGGGAGCGGGAGATCGTCCGCACCGAACTGGGGAAGATCAACCGCATCCGTCTGGCCCGACTCGTCGAAGAGGACTGACAGCAGCATGAGCACCTCCGCCACCGCGTCCGTGTCCACGCACATCCTGGACACCAGCGTCGGCCGCCCCGCCGAGGGCGTCGCCGTCCAGCTCTCCGCCCGCACCGGCCGGACCGCGTACTGGCAGGCGCTCGGCGGCTCCGCGACCGACGGGGACGGGCGGTGCAAGGACCTGCCGGCGCTGCCGGAGGGCACCACCCACGTACGGCTCGACTTCGCGGTGGAGCCGTACTTCGAAGAATCTGCGAAGAAGCAAGCCGATGCGCAGCAGGACGCCCCCGCGAATCGGGACAGCGGTGCGTTCTTTCCAGAAGTAGCGATCACCTTCGCCGTCGAGCCCGGTGAGCACTACCACGTACCGCTGCTGCTCAACCCGTTCGGCTACTCCGTATACCGAGGGAGCTAGCTAGAGATGCCCACCATTCTGGGACAGAACCAGTACGGCAAGGCCGAGAACCGAGTCGTCAAGATCACGCGGGACGGCGCCACCCACCACATCAAGGACCTCAACGTCTCCGTCGCCCTCTCCGGCGACATGGACGAGGTCCACTACTCCGGCTCGAACGCCAACGTGCTGCCGACCGACACCACCAAGAACACGGTGTACGCGTTCGCCAAGGAGCACGGCATCGAGTCCGCCGAGCAGTTCGGCATCCACCTCGCCCGGCACTTCGTCACCAGCCAGGAGCCGATCCACCGGGCCCGGATCCGCATCGAGGAGTACGCCTGGGAGCGGATCGAGGCCTCCGACGCCACCTCGCAGTTCATCGGCGCCGACGAGGTCAAGCACTCCTTCGTCCGCAAGGGCCAGGAGGTCCGGCTGACCCAGATCACCTACGACGGTGAGAAGTGGGAGGTCGTCTCCGGCCTCAAGGACCTCGTCGTGATGAACTCGACCAACTCCGAGTTCTGGGGCTACGTCAAGGACAAGTACACGACGCTGAAGGAGGCCTACGACCGCATCCTGGCCACCGAGGTCTCCGGCCGCTGGCGGTTCAACTGGACCGACGACGAGCAGCGCATGCCCCACTGGGAGAAGTCCTACGAGCAGGTGAGGAAGCACATGCTCCAGGCCTTCGCCGAGACGTACTCGCTCTCGCTCCAGCAGACCCTGTACCAAATGGGTTCGCGGATCATCAACCACCGCAGTGAGATCGACGAGGTCCGCTTCTCCCTCCCGAACAAGCACCACTTCCTGGTGGACCTGGAGCCGTTCGGGCTGAAGAACGACAACGAGGTGTACTACGCCGCCGACCGCCCGTACGGCCTGATCGAGGCGACGATCCTGCGGGACGGCTGCGAGGCGCGGATCCCCGAGGACCTCACCAACCTCTGACGTTCCCCCTTTCGGCACCCGTGGCCGGGGAACCCTCCTCCCGGCCACGGCACTCAAAACTCCCAGGGTCCTGCCGTGCCCTCTTCGATTCAGCACACTTCGTGAAAAGGGACGAACCATGGCAGCTGAGCGGCGCATCGTCATCGAGAACTGCGCGATCGCGACCGTCGACGCGAACGACACCGAATACGCCTCCGGGCACGTCGTCCTCGCCGGCAACCGCATCGAGTCACTCGGCGCGGGCGCGGCCCCCGAGGGCCTGGAGAACGTCGCACGCCGTATCGACGCCTCCGGCCACCTCGTGACCCCCGGCCTGATCAACACCCACCACCACTTCTACCAGTGGATCACCCGGGGTTTGGCCACGGACCACAACCTCTTCAACTGGCTCGTCGCGCTCTACCCCACCTGGGCGCGCATCGACGAGCCGATGGTCCGCGCGGCCGCCCAGGGCTCGCTGGCGATGATGGCCCGCGGCGGCGTCACCACCGCCATGGACCACCACTACGTCTTCCCGCGGGGCTCCGGCGACCTCTCCGGCGCGATCATCGGCGCCGCCCGCGACATGGGCGTCCGCTTCACCCTCGCCCGCGGCTCCATGGACCGCAGCGAGAAGGACGGCGGCCTGCCTCCGGACTTCGCCGTCGAGACCCTCGACGGTGCGCTGGCCGCCACCGAGGAGACCGTGCGGCAGCACCACGACCCCTCCTTCGACGCCATGACCCAGGTCGCCGTCGCGCCCTGCTCGCCCTTCTCCGTCTCCACCGAACTGCTGCGCGACGGCGCCCAGCTGGCCCGCCGCCTCGGGGTCCGGCTGCACACCCACGGCTCGGAGACCGTGGAGGAGGAGAAGTTCTGCCACGAACTGTTCGGCATGGGCCCCACCGACTACTTCGAGTCCACCGGCTGGCTCGGCGAGGACGTGTGGATGGCGCACTGCGTCCACATGAACGACTCCGACATCGCCGCCTTCGCCCGGTCCCGGACCGGCGTCGCGCACTGCCCCTCCTCCAACGCCCGCCTCGCCGCCGGCATCGCCCGCGTCCCCGACATGCTCGCGGCCGGCGTCCCCGTCGGCCTCGGCGTCGACGGCACCGCCTCCAACGAGTCCGGCGAACTCCACACCGAGCTGCGCAACGCCCTCCTCATCAACCGCCTCGGCGCCCACCGGGAAGCCGCCCTGAACGCCCGTCAGGCCCTGCGCCTGGGCACCTACGGCGGCGCCCAGGTCCTCGGCCGGGCCGCGGAGACCGGCTCCCTGGAACCCGGCAAGCTCGCCGACCTGGTGCTGTGGAAGCTGGACACGCTCGCCCACGCCTCCATCGCCGACCCCGTGACCGCGCTGGTCTTCGGCGCCGCCGCCCCCGTCACCGCCTCCTTCGTGGACGGCCGGCAGATCGTCGAGGACGGGCGGCTGCTCACGGCCGACGAGGACGCCATCGCCGGCGCCACGCGGGACGAGGCCCAGCGCCTGGCGCGGATCGCCGCCGAGGCCTGACCACCCGGATACTCCGGCCGGGAGGGACGGCTCCCGGCCGGCGGCCGTGGACCCGAGCGGGGTCCACGGCGGTCGTCTCCGGGGCGCGCGTACACGCGCGCGCCCCGGAACGGCCCACCCCGTCACCTGCACGTCCGGTCCCGCACGACCACCCGCACCACCTCCCTGACACCCACGGCGGCCCCTGGGCACAGCCGTGTAACCGACCGGAGGGACGCCGCCGTGGCCGACCACCCCGTTGACGAAAAACTCCCCGCGCTCAAGATGGCGACGACCGGCCTGCAGCACGTGGCCGCCATGTACGCGGGCGTCGTCGCCCCGCCCCTGATCGTCGGCGCGGCCATCGGCCTCACCGCCACCGACCTGACCTTCCTCACCGGCGCCTGCCTGTTCACCGCGGGCCTCGCCACCTTCCTGCAGACCCTCGGCATCTGGAAGATCGGCGCCCGGCTGCCGTTCGTCAACGGCGTCACCTTCGCCGGTGTCGCCCCGATGACCGCGATCGTCGCCTCCACGGAGGACAAGTCCGACGCCCTGCCCATCATCTTCGGCGCGGTCATCGTCGCCGGACTCCTGGGCTTCCTGGCGGCCCCCGTCTTCTGCAAGGCGATCCGCTTCTTCCCACCCGTGGTCACGGGCACGGTCATCACCCTGATCGGCATATCGCTGCTCCCCGTCGCCTTCGGCTGGGCGCAGGGACCCGACCCGACGGCGCACGACTACGGCTCGGCGACCAACCTGGGCCTCGCGGCCGTCACCCTGCTGATCGTGCTGCTGCTGCGCCGCTTCACCACGGGCTTCGTCAAGCAGATCGCCGTGCTGCTCGGCCTCGTGATCGGCACGCTGATCGCGATCCCGTTCGGCGCCACGGACTTCGGCCCCGTCGCGGACGCGGCCGTCGTCGGCTTCCCCACCCCGTTCCACTTCGGCGCCCCGCAGTTCCAGCTCGCCGCGATCATCTCGATGTGCGTGGTGATGGTGGTGTCGATGACCGAGTCGACCGCCGACATGCTGGCGCTGGGCGAGATCGTCGACCGCCCGGCCGACGAGAAGACCATCGCGGCCGGCCTGCGCGCCGACACCCTCGGCTCCGCGATCAGCCCGCTCTTCAACGGCTTCATGTGCAGCGCCTTCGCGCAGAACATCGGCCTGGTCGCCATGACGAAGATCCGCAGCCGGTACGTCGTCGCCGCGGGCGGCGGCTTCCTGGTGCTGATGGGCCTGTGTCCGATGGCGGCCTCGTTGATCGCCGTCGTACCGCGCCCGGTGCTCGGCGGGGCGGGCGTGGTCCTGTTCGGCTCGGTCGCCGCCAGCGGCATCCAGACCCTGGTCCGGGCCGCCCTGGACCGGGACAACAACGTCCTGATCGTGGCGGTCTCGCTGGCCGTCGGCATCATCCCCATCACGGCACCGGAGTTCTACCACGCCTTCCCGGAGACGGCCCGGATCGTCCTGGACTCGGGCATCTCCACGGGCTGTGTGGCGGCCGTGCTGCTCAACCTGGTCTTCAACCACCTGGGCCGCGACGGCCGCGACGCCCATGACGTCACCCACCCGATGGAGGCGGGCGAGGAGCTCACGACCACCCCCAAGGCGCCGGCCGCGCCATGAGCCCGCCGGACTCCGCTTAGGCTTCTGCCTTGGTCAACTCCTGGTTGACCGGGGGATCAGGGGACGAGGGGGAGACGAGCCGATGAACCACGCGACCGAGGTGTTCCAGCCGTTGCGGGGCGACGATCCGCCCGTGGTGGCCGGATACCGCCTCGCCGCCCGGCTCGGTGCGGGCGGCATGGGCCGGGTCTACCTCTCGCACACGCAGGGCGGCCGGCCGGTGGCGATCAAGGTCGTCCGGCCGGAACTGGCCGACGACCCGGGCTTCCGGCGGCGGTTCCGCCGGGAGGTGGAGGCGGCCCGGCGGGTCCGGGGCGCCTACACCGCAGAGCTCATCGACGCCGACGCCGACGGCACACCGCCCTGGGCGGCCACGCTGTACGTGCCCGGCCCGTCCCTGACGGAGGCGGTCGCCCGCCGGGGACCCCTGCCGGTGCCCGCGGTGCTGTGGCTGGTGGCGGGGGTGGCCGAGGCACTCCAGGCCATCCACGCCGCCGGGATCGTGCACCGGGACCTCAAGCCGTCGAACGTGCTGCTCGCCGCCGACGGGCCCCGCGTGATCGACTTCGGCATCTCGCTGGCCGCCGACTTCACCTCGCACACCGCCACCGGCGCCGCCGTCGGCACGCCCCACTTCATGGCTCCCGAGCAGGCCTCCGCGGGCGAGGTCACGGCGGCGACCGACGTCTTCGCGCTGGGCCAGACGGCCGCGTTCGCGGCCCTGGGCCGCCCCCTGTACGGGGACGGCTCCGCGATCGGCGTGCTGTACCGGATCGTGCACGACCGGCCCGACCTGTCCGTGCTGCCCGAGCAGCTCCGACCGCTGTTCGACCGATGCCTGGCCGCTGATCCGAAGGACAGGGCGGACCTGGCGGAGATCGTCGACTGGTGCCGGGAGCGACTGAGCGCGGACGCCGACGCGGGCACGGGCCCGGCCGTCTGGCGGGACGTCATGGGACCGGAGACGAGGGTGCCCTCCCCGCTCCACACCCCCACCCGGGTCCTGCCTCAGCCGCTGGTCGTCACCCAGCCCCAGCCGCTGCCGGGCGGGCCGAGGGAGCGGCGGACCCGACGACGGCGCACCGCGCTGATCACGGCCGCGGCCGTGACGGCGGGGGTCATGGCGCTGGGCGGCCTGTTGTGGGCGGTACAGGACGCGGGGAACAGGTTCCACGACTGGGTGGCCGGTGCGCCGTCGACGCCGGGCCCGGACACGTCCGGACGGTCGGCGGACCCGTCGACGGCGTCGCCGTCGGCCTCCGGGCCCGCCGCGGATGCCGAGGGCCGGACGCCGCAGGCCCCGGAGTCCTCCCCGACCGCCGCCGGGACGCCGCGCCCCATCGGCCGGGTTCTGCAGAGGCTGGACGCGAAGAGTTCGCTGAGCTTCGAGGAGCCGTTCCAGCGCGACGACCGCGAGGGCGACATCCGCTTCGACTGCGAAAACGCCGGCTGTGCTGTGGAGAGCGACACCAGCGTCTTCGTCCAGATGTTCACCGACGAGGGCGTCTCCCTCGACGAGTGCCGGCTCATGCTGGCGCATGCCGATCAACGCCGCTGGCCGCTGGCCTCGGTGCCGGTGGGAGGTCAGATCTGTGTCCGGCACGACTCCGGGGACATCGCACTGCTCACCGTCCAGACGAAGTCGACGGCGCTGCCGGAACTCGCCGCCCTCACGATGGACATGACGATCTGGCGGCGTTCGGCGACGTGACCGCCGCGCGTCACACCGTGAGCTTCACGGCCTCCAGCCAGACCTCGTTGTCCAGGGTGCCGCCGAAGGTGAAGTCGGGGCGGGGCTTGCTGCACGCCCGTCCGCCCCAGTCGTGGCCGCGCAGGCGGACGGTGTTGCAGATCTCGCCGGTACCGACGTTCATCGCGAAGCCCAGCATGTTCGGCGCGTTCCGTTTCGCGCTGCCGATGGTGAAGTTCCGGCCGTCGCCGGTGACGGCCGTCCAGCTGGGCTGCCACTCGCCTCGGCCGTCGACCGGCTTCGCCGTGTGCCGGAAGGCGTTGGCGGCTGATCCGCCGACGCCGTGCACCGCGATGTTGAGGGCCTTGATCGGCCGGTTGCGGCCCGATGTGCCGGCGATCGTGCCGTCGCACACCGGCTTCTGCCAGCCCTGCCCGGAGACGTACGCGCGGTAGCAGATGTGCCGTCCGGAGGGGTCGTTCGCGGCGAGCCGCTTCACGGCACTGGCCGCGGTGTCCTGCGCGGGCTCGGCGGTGACGGTGGTGGTGGCCGCCGGGGGCCTGGCCGTGACGGTCACGGTGACCTTGCCCGCACCCTTCGCCCCCGGAGTGTCCTTCGGCTTCGGCTTCTTGCCGCTCCCCTCCTTGTCCTTGTCCTTTTTCTTGTCCCTGTCCTCGGCCGAGGGGGAGGCCGACGGGGGCGGGACCGGCAGCGACGATGGTGACAGGGCCGGTGAGGCCGAGGCCGACGGCGAGCCGCCCGCACGCGCGGCGGTCTCCTCCCGGCTTCCGCCGTCGCCGGAACCGCCGCTGCCCAGGATCACCAGCGGCACGACGACCAGCGCGGCCACACCGAGCGCCACCGGCCCGACCACCAGGGGCCTGCCGAGCAGGCCGGGCCCCTCGAACTCGTCGTCCGACTGGCGGGAACCAGGCCGGCGAGCGGGCGTGGGCGCCGTCCGCGACACGGGGCGGGCGGCCTGTGTCCCGTCGGGCTGTGGTCCGTCACCCTGAGGCCCCACGGGTTGTGGTCCCGAGCGGGTGGCCGGGGGCCCTTCGGGCTCGGGCAGCGCGTAGGCCGCCTCGTCGACGTCGTCAGGATCGTCCCGGTCCTCCCCGGCGGGCGTGGGGCTCGCGCCGCCGGCTTGCGCTGCGGCGCCCGTGCCGACGGCCTCGTGGACGAGAGGCGATACCGGATCCGCCGCCTCCTCCTGGTGCCGCAGCGCGCTGGAGCCGTCCGGGAAGACCTCGACGTGCGCCACATACCCGGCGCCGGGGTCGGAGATCGCCGCCGTGACGGCGGTGCCCCGGTCGCGCGCGTGTCCGTGCAGGAGGTCGAGGATCGCGGCGTCGACCGTCGTTCCCTCCGCGACCGGCACCGGTTCACCGTCGACGGCGGCCGATCCGTCGCCGGATATGACCACCGTGAAGTGCGGGGACGGCTCGGACGGGCCCCGCCGCGCGGCGTGTTCGCCCACGGTGACCTGCTCGTCCGCTTCCTCTTGGCCCGGGCTCATCGGCGTTCCTCTCTGCTGTTCCCGGCCGGTCGCCCGGCCGGGGCGGTCTCGGCGGTGCCCGCGTACGCAACGGACACCGGCCGTCCACGGTTCAACTCGCCGGTGAAAAGGGGAAAGAGCGGCACGTCAGCGGTGACAGGTGACGGAACGGCATGTTCCGCTGAAGTGGGCGTACCGGAGCGGGTGCGCACTAGAGTCCGAACGTGGACTACGTGAATACCTTCCGTTTCGCTGTGCTGGGGCCGGTCCGGGCATGGCGTGGGGAGCGGGAACTCGACCTCGGCTCGCCCCAGCAGAGGGTGGTGCTGGCGGCGCTCCTCTTACGACGCGGGCGCCCTCTGCCGCTCGGCGAACTCATCGACGCCGTCTGGGGAGAGGAGCCGCCCGCTGCCGCCGTGTCCGTTCTGCGGACCTACGTGTCGCGCCTGCGCAAGGTGCTGGAACCCGACCGCGGCCCGGACGGGCAGCCTCGGGTGCTCGTCTCGGTCGGTGACGGATACCTGCTGCGCGTTCCGGACGACGGCCTGGACCTCGCCGGGTTCCAGTCCCGGGTCGCGCAGGCCAAGAAGGCGCGCGCCGCGGGCGACGTGTCCGGCGCCGCGGACCTGCTGCACGCCGCGCTCGGCGGCTGGCGGGGCGCCGCACTGACCGGACTCCCGGGCCCGCTCCCCGAGACGGCGCGCTCCTGGCTGGACGAGGAGTGGCTGGCCGCGCTGGAGGCCCGGCTGGACGCCGACATCGAGCTCGGACGCCACCACGAGGTGATCGCCGAGCTCTTCCCGCTCACCGCCGGACACCCCTTGCGTGAGGAGCTGTCCCGCCTGCTCATGCTCGCCCTGTACCGGTCGGGACGGCAGGCCGAGGCACTGGCCGCGTACCGCGGGACACGCGCCGCCCTGGTGGCGGAACTGGGCGTCGAACCCGGGCTGTCGCTCCGGGACCTCCACGAGCGCATCCTGGCCGCCGACCCGGCCCTGATGCCGCACCCGGCCCGGCATCCGGCTCCGGCGGTGCCCGGGCAGACCGGACCGTCCGTACGGGTGGCACCGTCCGGCGCCGCACCGGAGGACGGGACGACGGCCGACGGCGCGACGGCGGGAGGGACGGCGCCGGACGACGCGGCCCGCTTCGGCCCCGCCGACCCGCACGGTCCGGCGTTCCAGCCGGCCCGCCCCGCTCAACTCCCGGCGGACCTGCCGACGTTCGCCGGGCGCGACCCCGAACTCGACCGGATCGGCAACCTGCTGCCCCGGGACGGCAGCCCCCCGTCGACCGTGGTGATCAGCGCGATCGGCGGCATGGGCGGGATCGGCAAGTCGACCCTGGCCGTGCACTGGGCCCACCGCGTCGCCGACCGGTTCCCCGGCGGTCAGCTCTACGTCAATCTGCGCGGCTTCGACCCGACCGGCTCCGCGCTGACACCGGACGAAGCGGTACGCGGCTTCCTCGACGCGCTCGGCGTACCGCCGATGCGCATACCCGCGGGCCTCGACGCCCAGGTCGCGCTGTACCGCAGCCTGCTGGCCCGCCGCAGGGTGCTGATCCTGCTCGACAACGCCCGCGACACCGAACAGGTTCGCCCGCTGCTGCCCGGGTCCCCGGGTTGCCTGGTCATCGTCACCAGCCGCAACCGGCTCACGGGTCTGGTCGCCGGCGAGGGGGCGCACCCCCTGACGCTGGACCAGCTCTCCCCGGCCGAGGCGCACGACCTGCTGGCCAGGCGCCTCGGCGGCGACCGGCTGGCCGCGGAACCCCGGGCCGCGGACGAGATCGTCGCACGGTGCGGACGCCTGCCGCTGGCCCTCGCCATCGTCGCCGCGCACGCCTGCGCCCACCCCGGATTCCCGCTCAGCGCCATCGCCGACGAGGTGAACGAAAGCCACGGCAGCCTGGACGCCTTCACCGGCGGCGACGACATCACCACCGACGTACGGGCCGTCTTCTCCTGGTCCTACAAGGCGCTGTCCGCTCCGGCCGCGCGTCTGTTCCGGCTCCTGGGCCTGCACGCGGGGCCCGACATCTCCGCGCCGGCGGCGGCCGCCCTCGCCGGACTCGCCCCGCGTGAGGCGCGGGGGCTCCTTGCCGAACTGACCCGTGCCCACCTGCTCACCGAGCACTTCCCGGGGCGCTACACCCTGCACGACCTGCTCCGTGTGTACGCCGCCGAACGCGTAGGCGTGGAGGAGACCCCGCAGGAGCGGGATCTGGCGCTCCACCGGTTGCTGACCTGGTATCTGCACACCGCCGACGCGGCCTACCCGCACATCACCCCCAACCGCCGTCGCATCCCGCTGGAGCCGCGGCCGCAGGACTGCCGCCCGCTGGAGTTCACCACGCACGAACGGGCGCTGGACTGGTGCGAGACCGAACGGCCCAACCTGATCGTCGCCGTACACCAGGCCGCCCAGGCCGGGCACACCGGCACCGCGTGGCGACTGCCCGCCGTCCTGTGGGGGTTCTTCTACCTCCGCAGCCATGTGCACGACTGGCTGGACGCCGCACGGACGGGTCTGGCCGCCGCCCGCGGCTCCGGGGACCGGGAGGGGGTGGCCCAGGGCCTGGCCGACACGGCGGCCGCACTGCGCAACGCCGGCCGGTTCGACGAGGCCGTCGAGCACCTGCACCAAGCGCTGGCGCTGAGCCGGGAGCTCGGGGACAGGGAGGCCCGGGCCTCGGTGATCGCCAATCTGGGCGACGCGTACCTGCACGCGGGCCGGCTCCGCGAAGCCGTCGAGTACGCCCGCCGCGGGCTGGCCCTCGACCGTATCGCGGGCAACGTCTGGGGCGAGGGCATCGCCCTGAGCAACCTGGGCGACGCCTACCAGCGCCTGGGGCGTTACGACGAGGCCCTCGACTGTCTGCAGCGGGCGCTGGTCGTGCTGCGGGCGGGCGGCAACCGCTGGGTCGAGGGCGTCACGCTGGACATCCTCGGCACGATCCACCACCGGCTCGGCCGCCACGGCGAGTCCGTCGGTCACTACCGCCGGGCGCTCGCGACCCACCGGGACATCGGCAACCGCTGGGGCGAGGGCCACACGCTGGGCCATCTCGGGGACGTCCACCTCCACGGCGGAGAGCCCGAGGCGGCCCGGGCGAGCTGGCGGCACGCCCTCGCGATCTTCGCGGAGTTCGGCCACCCGGACGCCGAGCAGGTCCGGGAGCGGCTCGACCGCCTGCCGGACGGCCCGGAGGACGCGCGCGCCCGCGAGGCCGCGCCGAGACGGACCGCCTGACATGGCTCTCCTTCGAGGGTGATGCCTGCCGGCGATGCGCAGGCAGGCATCCGCACAACGCGTGCGGGGGTGAGGACGGTTCAACGCCGGGGGACCGTCCTCACCGCCGGGCGGTGCCTCAGCGCACCTCGCGGTAGATCCGCCCGCTCGCGCCGGGCACCGCCCCGTCGTACAGACCCGTCGGGCTGGTCTCCTTCGACAGCGCGAACCAGGCGTAGCGCTCGACGAAGTCCAGCTTGCCCAGCATCTCGGTGGAGGACCGGACGAAGTCGGTCTGCTCCTGCTCGCTCGGGTAGCGCGGGGCGCCCCGGGAGAAGTCGGTCAGGGCGTACTCGGTGAGCCAGACCGGCTTCTTGTAGCGGTCGTGGACGGCCTGCAGATATCCGCGCAGCTGGTCGGCCGCGCCGGGCCCGAAGTCGGCGCCGTACCAGTGCAGGGGGATGAAGTCGACCCGCAGGCCCCGCTGTGCGGCCCCGGTCATGAACCGGTCCAGCCAGCCGCCCGGCACGTCCGCGCCGGAGGCGACCGCGGGCGCACCCAGCCGCAGGCCGGTGGACTCCAGCCGGGGCCACAGGTCGAGGGCCTGCTCGGGTGACAGGTCGGCCTGGTCCGGATGGTCCGGCTCGTTGAAGCCCAGGAGCGCCTTCCCTTCGCGGGCGGCCTGCCCCAGTTCGGCGTCGGTGACCGAGCCCGGACCCCAGATCATCGGGACGAACTCGGCGCCGGTGGTGCCGGTGACGCCGTCGGCGGAGGAGGCCCAGTTGTAGTACCAGGACGAACCGGAGTCGGCCAGGGCCTCGGAGGCGCCCGCGACGGAGTTCAGGCCGACGCCCTTGCGGGAGGCGGCCGGGGCGCCGCCGTCGCTGCCGGGCCGCTGGGTGACGGCGGGGCCGGGCCCGGGTGCGCCGGCGCCGTCGCCGGTGCCGTGGAAGGTGACCGTCAGGCCTGTGCACTCCCGGCACTGGTACACGACCTGGTTGCCCTGTTCGGTGTCGTGCTTGGACCAGCTGTACGCCGTCGGGCAGCGCGCGGCGAGCGCGTCACTGTAGGGCGTCCTGGCATCCCGGTTCGGATTGACGCACACCAGGGGGCGGCCGGTGGCCCCGTCCTCGACCAGGTCGTCCGCCGGGCAGGCGGCCAGCAGGTCCGTGGCACACCCCGCCGGCGCGCACTCGCCCGACCTGGGCGGCGTCACGCCGTCCGGCGTGATGGTGACCGGCGACGCGACGGCGTTGACGTAACTGACGTTGTACCAGGGTGCCGCGCCGTCCTTCGGATCGAAGTTGAACTCGGCCAGACCGGTGGGCTGTTCACCGGTCGAGCACCGGTCGGCGTAGGGGCCGCAGTCGCCGACGGCGCAGTGGAACGTGCTTCCCTCTTCGCCGGTGCAGCCCTCGCGGGCGAAGAACTTGCCGCGCCAGTGCCCGGCACCGGAGTGCTCGGGGATCGTGACCGTGGCCGACGCGCCGGGGTCCAGGGTGGGCAGCCCGGTGAGCGGGGCCGAACCGTCGGCGTTGACCGTGCTGCCGATCCAGATGCGGTGGTCCGTGGTGTTGCGGAAGGTGACGGTGTGCTCGGGGGAGCCGACGCCGGCGGCCGGTGTCCCGGCGATGCTCACGCCGTCCGGGCGCTGGTCCTGGATCAGCAGCGCGGTGCCGGTGACACCGGCCACGACCAGGAGCAGCGCGAGCAGGAACGAGATGCGGCTGCGGAGGGGCGGTCTACGCATGGACCGCGCCTCCCGCAGGGGCGTCGTACGTCATGGCCGTCCTCTCTCGCCCGGCTCGCAGGCGGTACTCGGTTCTGATCAGGTCGCGCGCCGGTGCGGCTTCGGGACGCTCCTCGGCCGACCGGTTCCGGTTCCGGTCCGGGGAAGCGGGGTTGTCATCCGCCACGCGGCCTCTCTCAGCTGGGAAGGTGCGGACGCGAGGCGACAACGGGCGGAGGAGGGTGGCCGGTTCAACGCCCGGCTCGGCCGGCCTCGCGGGTGTCACGCCGCGGTCGGCGGCGGGCCGAACGGGTCGGGGAGATCGACGGGGGGAGTCTCCTTCCCCCGGTGGGCGCCGGGCTTGCAGCCGGCGAAGGGGCCCGAGGGGTCCCGAAGGGACGCCATGACCGGCAGCAGGTAGTCGCGGTGCCAGTTGGCGGGCCCGCTCGGGCCGGACCCGGGGCCGGTCAGCTCCATCCAGGCCAGCCACAGGCCGTGGAGCTGTGCGACCGCCTCGGGGTGCTCCCACCAGCGCGAGCACCAGGGAGCGGCGGAGGTGACCTCCCGGCCGTAGACGGGCAGCAGCACATGATGAGCCCACAGGGTCAGCTGCCGCAGCGCCTCGACGTATTGGGCGCCCTGGAAATAGAGGATGAACGACGGTGCGGGGAGCCCGGGCGGTCCCGGCGGGGCTGCGGGCTCCTGGGGGTCGGACTCGGGACTGCTCATGGAGGCGTTCCTCGGTGCGGGGTCGGGTCTCGTCCTGGCGCACACCACAACGCGCGCGTGGCACGCGGGGGTTCATCCGCTCTGAACCCCCGCCGTCCCGTTTCCGTTGTGCTGGCGACTCCGCGACGGAGTCGCACGTGACGATCTCGCAGGAAGTGAGCGCTTCACATGTCAGGAAACCACTCGGACGACAGCTTCCGGACGGCACGAAGCCGGCAGAGCGGCGGTTCCGCGGAGCGGGAGCGCAGCACCAGCCCGGAGAGCGACGGCTCCGGGCCCTACCCGCCCAGCACGTCGAGCAGTTCGCGCCAGTCCCAGTCGCAGTACTCCCAGTCGCAGTACTCCCAGTCCTCCCAGTACTCGTACGCACCGTCCTCGCAGACGGCGGCTGCCCCGCAGACGGGGGACAGCGGCTGGACACGTGCCGCCAACGCCACCCTCGCGGCGGCCCCCCTGGCAGGGCAGGGCGCCGCCATGCTCGGGACGCAATACGGGTCCGACCCCAACGCCTCCTTGCAGGGCTACGGTGGCGCGGTCGGTGCGACGGCGGCCGCCAACGCGGCCGAGGTCGCCCGGCAGCTCTACTACGCGCGTAACGTCGCGACCAACCCCACGACGCCCCAGCCCGCCCCCTCCTACACCAGGATCGCGGGATCCACGGTCGCGACCGTCGGAGGTGCCGTCTACGGTGCCGGGGCCGGAATGAACCACCCGGGCATGCAGGGCTTCGGCGCCATGGCCCAGGCCGTCGGGACGGCGGTGACAGTGGCGGCTCCGCAGCCCATGCACGACCCGTCCCGGCAGCCCGGGCCGCAGCAGATGCCCACGGACGCCTACGGTCCGACGCTGCCGCAGTACAACCAGCAGGTCGGGTCATACCTCGCGCAGCAACAGCAGTACCAGCAGCCCGGCCAGTCACGTGGCGGCTCGGCGCCCCAGCGGCCCTCCGCGCCGTCGCACTCCTCGTCGCACAGCCACGGGCAGGGAGGCCGCCGCAGGGCAGGCGGTGGAGGCGGAGCCCGATAGCGGGACCGTGTGAAGCGGGGCGGGTCCTTGTCGCGGGCCCGCCCCGCCGCACGCTCAGGCGTCGGGCCGCACCACCCCGAGGATCTCCATCGACCCGGCCGGCGCCACGGTCACGTTCCGCCCCGGGCGAGGGGCGTGGATCATCCGGCCGTCGCCGATGTAGAGCGAGACGTGACTGGCGTCCGCGTTGTGGATGATCAGGTCACCGGGGCGCATCTTCGCCACCGGGACGCGGTGCAGCAGCCGCCACTGCTCCTGCGAGGTGCGCGGGATGACCACGCCCGCCGCCAGCCACGCCTGCGAGGTGAGACCGGAGCAGTCGTAGGAGTCGGGGCCCTCGGCGCCCCAGACGTACGGCTTGCCCAGCTCCCTGGTCGCGAAGACCACGGCCTCGCGGCCCGCGCTGCTGCCCTCGGTGCCCGCGCCGTCGAGGACGCCCGACCGCACCCACTCCGCCTGGGCCTCGTCGGCTGCCCTGTGTTCGAGCGCGGCCAGTTCACGGCGCTGCTTCTCCGCCAGCCCCGACTCCACCTTCCGGGCCTCCCGGATGCGCGACTGGATCGTCCTGCGGTGGGAGCCGAGGGAACCGCGGTTCTTCCGCAGCCGCCTCAGCTCCTCGCCCTCCGCGTCGCTGCGGGTGCGCAGTTCCTCCTGAGCCGTGGTCAGGGCGCCGACCGTCCGCCGGGTGGCCAGCTGCGCCTGACGGGCCAGGGACGCGTTGTCCAGAGCGCGTTCCGGATCGCGGGCGAGGGCGAACTGCACCTCGGCCGGGACACCGCCCCCGCGGTACTGGGAGCGGGCCGCCGCCCCGGCCAGTGCGGTCAGACGGCTCAGTTTCCGCTCGGCCGCGGCCACTTGGGCCCGGAGCGTGCCGAGGCGCTTCTCCTGCCGCGTGATCTTGCCGTCCAGGGCGTTGTACCTCTCCGTGGCGACCTCGGCCCGGTGGTAGAGGCGGTCGAGTTCGGCGCGCACCTCGGGGAGAGTCTGCGGTTCGGCGCCGGCGGGCGGGTGGAGCGTCGCCGTCAGGGCCAGGGCCAGCGTGACGACGGCCGCGGTCCGGCGGCCGCGCGCGCCCGGGTTCTGTGTCATGCGGTTCGTGGCTCCTTCGTGGTCACGTGGGCATCCGCACAACGGACCGTGCCCCGCGGCGGTTCAAGGACGATGTGAACCGGGAGGCCCCCGGGGGCCGTTGTGCCCGCAGGGCCTATGCGAAGGGATTGATGTGGACCCACAGGTGGTGCTGCTCGCGCTGTGCACGGGGCTCGGCTTCGGCTGCCTGCTGGCCGCGGTCCGGTCGCTGGCGACGGCCGCCTCCCTGTGGGCGCGCGGCCGTCGCGTGACGGGACGGGTGACGGCACGTGCGGCGACGGACCGCGGGCGCGGCCGGCTGGTGGTGTACTCCGACCATCTGGGCAGGGACTTCGTCCTCGATCCCGGGCCGCTCGGGCCGTTGTGCGGAGTGCCGCCGGTCGGCGGCAGCGTGCCGGTGGTCCATGCGCGCGAGCACCCCACCCGGGCCGGACTGTGGACGACGCGGCATCTGCTGGCACCGTCGTTCGGGTGGTTCCTGTCCGCCACCGTGGCGTTCGGCACCGGCATCGTGACGGCGGGGTGAGCCCGCCTCGCGCCCGGCGGATCGACGAACTCGATGTGCTGCGCGGGTTCGCCCTGTTCGGCATCCTGGTGGTCAACGCCCTGCTGATGGCGGGCCCGTACACGGTCCTCGGCGGCGGGCCCGGGGCGTCGGGGGCGGACCGCATCGCCGCGTGGGCGGTGACCGCCCTGGTCACGGCCAAGTTCTACGTCCTGTTCTCCTTCCTCTTCGGCTACGGCTTCGCTCTCCAGGCCCGGTCCGCGCGCCGGGCCGGTGCCGCCTTCGCCCCCCGCCATCTGCGGCGCACGGCCGGCCTGTTCGTCCTGGGCGCGGCACACGCGGCCCTGCTGTACCCCGGGGACGTCCTGACGACGTACGCCGTCCTCGCGCTGGTGCTGTACGGGCTGAGCGGCCTCGGCGTCCGGGCACTGCTGCGGGTGGCGGCCGCCCTGCTGCTGCTCCTGGCGGCGCTGCTGCTCGGGTACGGGCTGCTGACCGTCGCCCTCACCGAACCGGTCCCCGACGCCTCGTACACGCCCGGGGACGCCGCGCGGGCCGCCGCATACCGGGGTGACGCCGCCTCGGTGCTGCACACGCACCTGCGTGACCTGCCCGCCGTGCTCGGTACGAATCTGCTGTACGCGCCCGCCATGCTGGCCGCGTTCCTGGGCGGGCTGGCCGCGGCGAAGTCCCGGCTGGCCGAGCGACGCGGACAGGACCGCGCGTGGCTGCGCCGGACCGCCCTGCGCCGGCTGCCGCTCGGTCTCGGCGGTGGTGCGGTCGCCGCCTGCTGCGCGAGCGGGCCGCTGGACGGCCGTTGGTTCCTCGTCGGGCAGGCGGTCACCGTTCTGACCGCCCCGGCGCTCGCCACGTCGTACGCCTGCGGTCTGCTCCTGCTGCTCACGGGCCGGGCCGGGGCCCGCGTACCGGCGGCGGCCGGTGTGCTCGCCGCCGCCGGGCGCATGGCGCTCACCCACTACCTCACCCAGTCGCTCGTCCTCGCCTGCGTCTTCTCCGGGTACGGGCTGGGGCTGTACGACCGGGCCGGCACGGTCGCGGTCCTGGCCGACTGCGTGCTGCTCTACGCCGCCCAGCTCTGGCTCGGCGCACGGCTGTCGGCGCGGACGCGGTACGGGCCGGCCGAGTGGGTGCTGCGCGCCGTGACGCTGGGCCGCCGCCCCGGAGGCCCGCCGCGGCCGGTCACGAAGCCCGCTTGGACAGCGGCACCCCTCGCGTCCCGGTCGGACCCGCGACGGAGCGCGGAGCCGGGAGACGGCGTGCCGCCCGCTCCGTGATGGCCGCCGTCTCCGCCTTCGCCGCCGCCGAGATCCCCGCCGCCCAGGGCTCCTTGTACCAGGGGCGCAGCCGGATCAGCGCGGGCTTGACGCCGGTGGCGAGCAGCAGGGCCGTGCCCTTGGGCAGGGCACGGATGCGGTCCGGCGGCAGAACGGCCTCCTGGCGGTAGGAGTACGACCGGGACGTGCCCTCCTTGCCGCGCGAGACGGTGGGGGTGCGGACGTCGTGCTGGCCGACGAGCGTGGAGATCTTCTGCACGAAGTCGGCGTCGTCCAGACCGGCGCCGAGGAGTTTGACCGTCGCCGCGCTCCACAGCGCGTCCATGCCGACCTCGCCCCAGACCCGGGCACCCTGGCGGTAACTCTGCAGCAGCGTGACGACGTTGATGCCGCGGGAGCCGAAGTGCGAGTACAGGTCGGGCAGATCGGAGATCCGGCAGACGTTGGCGGCCTCGTCGAGGACCGCGGTCAGCGGCGGATCCAGCCGGCCGCCCATGCGCTCGGCGGCGACCACACCGGCCCGCATCGTCGCGTCCGCGAGGCCGGCGATGACGCCGGCCGCGGAACCGCCGCCGTCCTTGGAGAGCAGGTAGAGCGTGTCCCGGCCGAGGACATGCCGGTCGGGGCGGAACTCCGGGAGCCGCGGGTCGGGCGAGACCCAGGCGAGGATCTCCGGGTCGAGCAGGCAGGACACCGTCTGGCGGGCGGTCTCGTAGATGCCGTCCCGGGTCTCGACCGCACCGCGGACGGTGCCCTGCAACTGCTCGGCCATCGCCACGAGCCCGGCGTCGCGCAGCAGGTCGACCGGGGTGCGGTCGGCGGGGTCGGCGAGCCAGCCGAGCAATTCGGGCAGGGGAGTCCCGCTGCGGGCCGCCGCCAGGAAGAGAGCCGTGAGGGTGTTCTGGGCGGCCGAGATCCAGAAGTCCTTCTTCGCCGTGTCGTCGTTGACGGACGCCACGAAGTGACCGGCCATGCGGCGGGACCCCTCGATGGTGTGGCACTCGCCGAGCAGGTCCCACCACAGGGCGCGCGGGGTGTGCGCGATGCCCTGCGGGTCGAACGTCCAGACCGTGCCCGCCTTCTCGCGTTCGGCGCGGGTGACGGCGTACACGTCCGACTTGTTGGACGTGAGCAGGACGGCGCCCTGGGCACGCAGCACCCGGGGGACCGCGATGCCGGTGGACTTGCCGGCCCGTGGCGCCATCAGGTCGAGCTCCACGTCCTCGTGACTGCTGCGCAACTCCGGCCCGTTCGGCATGAGGTCGCCCAGGAGGTTGCCGGTCTCGTCCGGGTGGAGCCGGTCACGGCCCTCCAGGGTGGGGCGTAGTTCGCGGGCGCGGGCCTCGATGCCCTTGGGGCACATCGCGGCGAGTTCGCGCCGCCCGGCCAGGCCCTCGGTGCGGCCGGCCCGGCCCAGCAGGAAGCGCAGCAGCAGGGCGACGGGCAGGGCGACGAGCGCAAGCAGCCCCAGCATGCCGCCGTAGAGTGCCGCGGCCGGTGTCCCGGGCCACAGGCCGCCGGGCCCGCCGGTCACCAGTCGCGTCACCGTGGACAGGGCGAACGGCGGGCCGTGCCAGCCGTTGCCCGTCAGCCCCGACCCGAGGGTCCCGCCGGACCAGACGACGGTGAACATGACCAGACCGGTCCCGGCGAGCGCCACGATCGCCCACGGCACCTGCTCGTGCGCGCTGCCGGTGCCCGGGGCCCTCACGCGGTCCACCTCCCCGCGTCGCCTCCGAGCGCCGGGCCCTGGGGCGTGCCGGGCAGCGCGTACGCCCCCTCCTGGGCGGCCCGGGCCACCTGCGCGGCGGTGCGGGCGAGTTCCTGCTCGACGGCCCGCTCGACGGTCTGCTCGGTCGCCGTCCACCGGGTGTTGGTGTCGTGCAGCCTGCGTTCGGCGTCGGTGATCGCGACCTTGATCGGGATGCCGGGGCGCCCGCCGACCTTGATGAGGAAGCGGCCCCGGCCGGGCGGCTCCTCGTGCTCCCCCGAGACCCCCCAGCCGGGCGGGGAGGACCACGACGACACGAGCTCGATCTCGCGCCGGGACAGCCCCACCACCTTTCCGAGATCCTCCATCTCCGCCTTCGGCAACCCGGCGCACACCACCATGCCCGCCCGCTCCACGAACCCGCGGGCCTTGGCCCGGTCGGCGTCGGTGCCGAGGGCCTCGGCGTCCTTGAGCGTGTGGGTGATCTTGGCGTCCCCCAGGCCGAGGGAGCGGTTCAGTCGCGTCAGCGCGTCGATGCGGTCGACGATGCCGGAGGCGGCGCGCAGCGGGCGCCACAACTCGTCGAGCACCGTGAAGAACCAGCGCCGCGGCTCGAGCCCGGCGTCCGCGAGCGCGTGCGAGGCGGCCACCGTGCCGAGCCCGTCGGACCAGGCGGCGAGCATCGCGGCGGCGGTCAGCTGGGTGTCGGCCTCACCGATGCCGGAGATGTCGATGCACACCGCGGGGGCGGCCGGGTCGATGCGCGTGGAGGTCTCCGATGCGAACGTGTCGCCCAGCGGACCGTCGAGGATGCCCAGCAAGGAGCGGTGCAGCGGGTCGACGGCGTCCCGGTAGCGGGCGTCGTCACCGCGGTCCAGGGTGACCGCGCGCACCCGGTCGGGGCCCTCGGCGAGCACCCGGAGCACGTCCGGCAGCAGCACCGTACGGCCCTGCGGGGTGCGTTCGCGCAGGTGATGCAGGACAGCCGAGAGCACGGACTGCTCGTGGTCGTCCATCGGCCGGCCGCGCACGATGGTGATCAGCGCGGCCACCATGTTCAGCACCCGGCCGTGCGTCTCGGCCTTCAGCACCTCGCCCGCCTCGCCGCCGATCCGGGCCGCCGCCGCGCCCATGGCGCCCGGGTCGAGGACGTTGATGCCGCCCCGGCCGCGGCCGATGGAGATCACCTGACCGCCCAGGGCGCGGACGGTGTCGGCGTAGTCGGGCTTGAGGTCACCGAGGACCAGCGGGACGACACCGGTCGCGGAGAGACCGATCAGCATGCGGTTGACGAGCGTGGACTTGCCCAGGCCCGGCATGCCGAGCATGAACAGCGACGGGTTGGAGATGTAGCGGGCCCGGGTGAACCAGTTCAGCGGGTCGCCGCAGACCGTGGCCCCGGTGAACAGGTGCTGTCCCAGCGGTACCCCCGTCATGGGTGAGCCGGAACCGGCGGCGAACGGCCACATACCGCACGCCTGCACGGTGGTGGCCCGCCACATGGTCGGCGGGTCCAGATAACCGACCCGCCCGCCCCCGGGCCCGTACCAGCCGCGCGGCGGCACGAAGAGCTCGCGCGCCCGGGAACCCCCGCTCGCCTGCCGTTTTCTCCGGCCCGTGCGGCCTCCGCTCCGCCCGCCGCCGTCCTCGCCCGGCCCGGGCTCGACCGGCCGGGCGCCCCCCGCTCCGGCGCGCAGCGCGCCCAGTTCCTCGCGTACCTGCAACTCGGCCAGCCGGTCTGCCTGTTCGGCCCGCTTCTCCTCGCGGCGGCTCACAGCGCCTCCTGCAGTTCGTGGGGGATCAAGGTCTGCTCCCACGGAAGGATCCCGGCGGGCAGCGTGCAGCTGAACGCCGCCGCCTGCATCCGGTCCGCGGGCCGCATCAGCACCCGGGAGGCGGCCGTCAGATTGCGCACGGTGACGCTCGCGTCGGCCAGCTGCTCCATGGTGTCGACGGTGACCGTCAGCATGAGCGAGAACTCCACGAGCCCGGCACCCGACGCCTCCTCGGCCGCGGTCTGCTCCGCCGCCCGCATCTCCGAGGCCGCGCGGGCCTGCACCATGCCCCGGCCCGACGTCGCCATGAACTGGGCGCTGCGCCGGTCCGCCTCGACGATCCGGGCCGAGGTGGCCGGGTCGATCGGCCGGTACACCAGAGCGACCCGCTTGCGCCGGGTGCCGGGCGCCGCCTCCAGCATCCCCCGGAGCACCGAGGACCGGACCGTGCCGCGCGGCGCCAGTGTCATCAGCCAGGTCCGGGAGACCCCCGAGTCGTGCTGGTAGCTGCCCACGGTCTCGACGGCTGCTGCGGGCCCGGCGTCCTCCCACTCCAGGCCTGTGCCGCCGTGCCGGGCCCGGGCATCGAGGACGTCGGCGGCGACCGCCGGGTCGTATGCCACCCGTACGACCTCCGCGATCCGTTCCGCCGACAGCGCGGAGGCCGCTCCACCGCCCGCCGCCACCAGGCCGCTGAGCAGTCCGGGGATGCGGATGGCGAGGTCGGTGATCACGTCCTCCTTCTTCCGCCGCTGGTTGGCCGGCACGCCGTAGGTGAGGCTGACGTACGTGTGCATCTCGGAGGACGCGGTGGGATACCGCTCGACGACCTCCTCCATCACGGCCCGGGCCGCCGCCGGCGCGTTCGCCCGGATGCGGGGCAGCACCTCGTGGGCGAGCCGGGTGCCGGGGTCGGGGGCGGTCTCCACGATCACCGACGCGCCGCGCAGGCCGGGCTCGTGGGCCAGCCGGGCCAGCCACTCGCCCCACAGCGCGACCCAGACGTCCACCTGGTCGGGATCGACGAGCGCGCCGCCGTCGGGGTCGCAGCCGAGCACGATCGTGTAGAGGTTGCGGCTGGGGTGGTGCAGCACGCCGAAGGGGCGGTCGTAGGCGTCCCGGCCCTCGGTCGCGGTCACCTTGTTGAGCAGCCCCGGCGGACGGAACCGGCCTCCGGGCCGGGCGGACAGCGGCCCGGAGACGTACAGGTGCGCCCCCTTGGCCTTGCGCCGCCGCCAGCCGATGCGCAGGGCCATCAGCTGGTAGACGTTGCGGCCGTCCTGGGTGCGGATGGCGAGCGGGACCAGGAGCACCGCGATGGGGGTGAACACCACCATCGCCGCGTACAGCGAGATCAGTGACGCGAGCAGCGTGAGGACGAGCCCGCCGAAGACACCGAAGGTGCCGACGAGACCGAGCGGGCCGAGCCCGGGACGCCGGGGGCGGCGCCAGTTCCCGTAGGTCGGGTGAGTGACGGCTTCCGTGGACATAGGGGTCCGTTTTCCCTTCGTGGAGCGCGCCGGAGTGGTGCGGTGACGGGCCGGGGCGCGGAACGACTGAGGAGGGCGGGGACCACCGGGCTCCGCGGGGGGATCGGGAGCCCGGCGGCCGTTCGGGGTGGAACGGGACGGGCGGTCCGGCAGGGACGTCGGACCGCCCGCGCCGCAGGGGTCAGGTGTTGTGCCCCTTGTCCGGGTCGGCGCCCTCCAGCGAGCCGGAGGCGGTACGGCCGGCGATCTGTGCCGCCGTCACCGCCGCCCCGATGGCGACACCGGCCGGACCGCCCGCCGCCGCGGCGGCCCGGCCCGCGCCCGCGGCCGCCCCGCCCCCGCCGCCGCCCGCTCCGGCGCCCGAGGCGCCCGGACGACCCGCGCCCCCTGGACCGGGCGCGCTCGGCGTGCCGGAGGCTCCGGACGAGCCCTGCGAACCGCCCGAGCCGCCCGGCCCGGACGCCCCCGACGCGCCGCGCGGGCCACTCTGCCCGCCACTTCCGCCACTGGTGCCGAGCGAACGGGCTCCGGACGCGAGGGACCCGCCGACCGTGGACATCGCCCCGGACATCGCGGACGCCCCGCCGAGTGCGGCGGTGGCGGGCACGACGAGCTTCAGCAGGGCGGGCAGGGCGACGGCGGACAACAGCATCACGCCGATACCGGCGATGCGTTCGTTGATGTCGCTGCCGCCGTCCCGACCCGAGCTGATCATGGCCGAACCCGCGTACAGCACCAGCCCGGCCGCCGGTTTGTACAGCAGCCAGGCGATCATCCAGCCGAGGTGCTTGCGCCACCAGCCGCCGCCCCAGTCCGTCATGGAGGCGGCGGCGGCCAGCGGAAGGGTGCCCAGCAGCAGGATCATGACGCCGAGGCGGATGTAGAGCAGGATCGTGTGGATGATCCCGGCGATCAGCAGCAGGAAGGCGAGCACCAGCAACAGGAACGACTCGATGCCGTTGCCGTCGGAGCAGGCGCCCACGGCGCTCAGCTGCTTCTCCGCGCCCGCGTTGAACAGGTAGGTGGAGTAGTCGTCCGAGAGGGCGGCGGCGGCCGTCACCACGGTGGTCGCGGCGCCGGACACGAGCACGACCCGCAGGATGCCCTTCAGGGCGGTCGTACCGGCCGCGCCGCGCCGCTCGATCGCCATCCGGGCGGACGCGAACAGCAGCGAGCCGACCGCCAGATACACCACGATCCATTGGGTCTGGCTGTTGATGTCCTGGGCGGTGGTGGTCCCCGAGAGGGTCGGGATGCCGGTGGTCAGCGCCCCGAACACCGCTATGGCGCCCGCCAGTACGGCGTTGGCCACGCCTTCGACGATGGTCCCGATGGGGTCGCCGAGGAAGCTGAAGAATCCGACCGCGATGTCGACGATGGGATTACCGGTCGGGCAGGCCACGTCAAACCCCCCAGAGCAGATGGCCGTTGGTCCCCTGAACCGCCTTCACCGGGGTGTGCAGGGCACCGTTGTCGGAGGGCTGGACCTTCCAGTCACCGCCGCTCCAGCGCAGGGCGACGGAGGTCGTGGCGTAGCCCTGACCGGTCTTGAGCAGAAGCTCCACCGTCGCCGCCGCGCCGGAGTAGGCGGGCACCGAGAATCCGGCATAGGAGGCGGCGGACGAGCCGCCGGACCCGGTGTCCGGGCGGGAGCCGGAGGCGGAGCCGGTGCTCCGCGTGCCGCCCGGGGCGTCGTCCCGGACGGTGGATCGCTTGAAGACGAACAGGTCCCGTCCCGGGCCGGCCACGACCTGCTCCTGCGCGATCGTCCGCCAGTCGGGTCCGCTCATGTGCGAGGGAATGATGTGGGCGGCCAGTACGGCCCCGGCCGGCGTGTGCGCGAAGCACCACCACACGGGACCCTGGGCCAGGGTCGGGCCCGCCGACGCCGAGACGGGCACGCGCGTGACGCCGAGGGCGCGCCAGTCGACATCGTCCGGCGGGGACGTGGGCATGACGTCGCCGTTACGGTCGTCGGTGCGGCACCCGTCGGGCCGGCCGTCCTTCATGGCCGGGGAACCGGACAGCGGCCCCTTCGACGGCGGGGTGCTCGCGCCGTCGTCCGCGGTGCCCCGGCCGGCCGTCAGGGCGACGATCCCGCTCAGCAGGACGACGACGCCGAGGAACGCCGCCGACACCTGCCAGCCGCGCTGCTTCCAGTACGGCTCCGACGGATCGGAGCGGTACCGGCGTGGCTCCCGGTACTCCCTGCGCGTGAACATCTCGATCGTCCCGTCGTCCGCGTTCAGTTGAAGACGAAGCGGACCAGCGGACCGGCCGTGGCGACCAGGACGCAGCCACCGAGCACCATGCCGAGACGGCTCATGTGCTCGGAACTCTCACCGCGCTTGAGGGAGACGGCCATCATCGTGCCGGTGATCAGCACCCCGGCCACGCCGGCGGCGGTGCCCGCCCAGGCGGCTATGCCGAGCACGGTGTTGACCTTGCTGGTGAGTTCGCCGGGGGCGTTGCTCTGCGGCTGGGGCACACCGGCGGCGAGCAGGTGGGTGGTTTCGAGGAGCAGGGACATGGGTTCTCCGGATGGTCGGCGCCGCGCGTGAGCGGCGGGCGCGGGGAAGCGGGTGAGTGGGTGGTGCGGAGGAGGAGCCCGGCCCTCAGTGGAGGGACAGATCACCGAGGAACGCGACGATCGGACCGGCCGTCGTGGCGAGCAGGCAGGCCAGGGTGACGAAGAAGAAGCCGCGGAAGTACGTGCCGCCCTCACCCGGTTCGCCACGCCGCAGCTGGATCGCCATCTGCATGCCGACGATGAGCAGTCCGGCGACCCCCGCGGCCGAGGCGCACCAGGCGAGGACACCGAGGATCGCGCCTGCGTCGGGGGTCGGGGTGTAGGCGGCGAGCCGCCCGCCGAAGGGCAGGGCGAGGCTCGTGAGGGGGGAGGTCATGCTTCGGTTCCTTCACCGTCGGCGCCCACCAGGTCGGCGAGCACGCTGAGTTGCCGGGGCAGCCGCGCGGGCTGACCGCCCACCCGCCAGGCCGGGATCCACGGCACGCGCTGCACGCGGGCGACCGAGCGGACGACCCGGATGCGGCGCAGCAGGCCGAGCGGGAGCCGCCCGGGGGCGTCGGCGACGAGGACGACACCCAGCAGGTCGATCCCCTGAGGGGCCTTGCCGTCCCGCAGCGCGCCCAACGCCCGTGACACGGCGCGCAGTCCGCGCGCGCTCGTCCGGCCGACCAGCAGGATCCGGCGCGGCTCGCCCCGCGCGGGCTCCGGCCAGCGCGCGCCCACGTCGACCCCGCCGAGCGTCTCGGCGAGCGAGGTGGCGCCGGCCCCTCCGTGGGTCTTGACCCACCCGATCTCGTCCCGTGACCTGCCGCGCGCCGTGGCACGCCGCACCGGCTCGCCCCAGGGGGCCTCGCCCCCACCGGAGGCCGGGACGGAGGTCCGCGGGGCGGAGACGGCGGAGCCCCCGCGGGTGGCCTGCCCCGCCCCCCTGTCAGGCCCCGGCGCTCTGCCGGAGTCCGGCAAGAGGCCAGGCCCCGGCGCTCTGCCGGACTCCGGCAGAGCGCCGGGTTCCGGCCCCCTGCCTGGCCCCGGCGAGGGGCCAGGGCCTCGCGCGGGACCCGGGCGGGGCGCCCGCGCGGCGTGCGGAGCCGTCGTGGTGGCACGACCCGTCGAGGGGGCCGGGGCCACCCCCGCGCTCGGCGGGGCGCCCGCGCCGGAGGTACCGCCGGCACGGGCCGCCGGCCGTCCGGGCTTCGGCCCCCGGACCCATGACTGAGGGTTCGACGGCGTCTCCTCAGGAGTGCTCATGTGCGGTCAGCCCTCCTTCTCCGCTCACGCTTCGGCTGTGCTGGATCATTCGATGTCCACTGGTTTGAACTGAATTGCTCCCGGGCCCGTTTCGATCTCCCGAGCCCGTCGACAGCACAACGGGCCGTCCAGCCGTCACGGTTCAAGGCAAGAGGAAGAAGGCGGGCCCACATGAGCGCGGGCACGGGAGAAAGCGGGGAGGGCGGGACTTCCACCGCCGTCCGGAACACCATCGCCGCCGGCACCGGCTGCGGCTGTCTGCTGTCGCCGCTCGCGCTGCTCGGCACCCTGGTCCTGATCATCATCATCGGCGGGTTCGGGGTCCTGCTGGCGCCGCTCATCGCGCTGATCCTGCTGTTCTCGGGCGGCGGCGGGGACGGTTCCGCCGGTGCGGACGACGCGGACGAGGTGATCGCCGTCTTCAACGGCGACGGCGGCGGCGAGCTGGACCCCTCGACGGTGCCGGGCGACCTGGTGGAGCCGATCGAGGAGGCCGGTGACCTGTGCGGGGCGATCGGCCCCGTCGTCATCGCCTCGCAGATCGAGCGGGAGTCCGGCTTCAACGAGGAACTGGTCGGCGAGAACGGTGAGGAGGGCATCTCCCAACTGCCGCCCGCGGTCTTCGAGAAGTACGGCGAGGACGACGACGACAACGACGAGACCTCGGCGTTCGACGCCGGGGACTCGATCATGGCCCAGGGCCGCCATCTGTGCGATCTGGCCGGTCAGGCCCAGCGGATGATCGACGCGAACGAGGCCACCGGCAGCGTCCTGGACCTCGCGCTGGCCGGCTACCACGTGGGGATGGATGCCGTGCGCGCGGCCAAGGGAGTGCCGCAGACGAACGAGGCGCAGGGCTACGTCCTCGCCGTCCGGGCCCAGTTCGCCAAGTACGAGGGTGTGGCCGCCCCGCCCCCCGGTGCCACCCCCGGAGTCACCCCGGGGGCGGACCCGGACCCCACGGCTTCCCCGTCCGCGTCCGGCGCTTCCGCACGTGAGCATCAGGAGGACTCGCAGTCATGACCCACTTCGCGGTGCGCATCCCGGGTGAGGGACTCGCCGAGATCAACGGCGAGCTCCTGGTCGTCGAAGAGGGCCGGGCCGTGCACGAAGCAGTGCTGGACCGCCTGCAACGCCACGCGCAGGAGCGCGCCGCCGCGGTCGAGGCCACGGTGAACGAGGGCCCTTCCGGGGCTGCCTTTGTGCTTCAGGTGGCCCCCGACGGCTCGAGCCGCCTCCTCGACCCGGCGGAGCGGACGGAGACGACGGGCCCCGCCCCCGAACCGCTGTCGGCTTCCGCCGCCGAACCGCCGGCGGTCCCCGCCCTCGAACCGCTGTCGGCTCCCGCCGCCCAACCGCCGGCGGTCCCCGCCGCCGAACCGCTGTCGGCTTCCGCCCTCGAACCGCTGGCGGTCCCCGCCCCCGAACCGCTGCCGGCTCCCGCCGCCCAACCGCTGCCGGCTCCCGCCCCCGAACCGCCGGCGGCCCCCGCCCCCGCCCCCGCCCACGCTCCCGTCTCTGCCGTCGCCGCGGCGGTCGCCCGCGCCCGGGCCGCAGCGGCCACCCCTCACGCCCCTGCCCCGCCTCCACAGCCGTCCCGCCCCCTTGCGCCGGAACTCGCGGACCTGGTGGCGCACATCAACGCGCTGACGGCCGCGGGCCGGATCGAAGAGGCGTCCGCCGAGGTGACCGCCCTGCGCGAGGCACTGACGCGGTCGGCGGGCACGGAGCACCCGGACGCGCTGGAGGCCCGGGCCATGGAGGCGTACCTGGCGCACCTGCGCGGGGACCACAGGGAGGCGACCGTGCTGGCCCTCTCGGTGGCCCGCATCCTGTGCGGCGCCGGTGCCCCAGGGGCCCCGGCGGCGATCGCACGGGCGGCGGCCGCCTGGCAGCGGCTGGAGGACGGCAGGGCGGCGGTCATCCACGGCAGCGAACTGCTGCACATGTGGAACCGGTTGCGCGGTGATGGCCGCCTCGCGCCGGCCGACGAACGGCTGGCCCGGCGGGTGCGCGCCCAGGTGGAGTCGCTGTCGGCCTGCGCGTGACCGGACGGGCGATGTACGAGCCGTGGACCGAGCGTCAAACGAGCGTGGAACGCCCCTGACCACACTCCGTTCCACCGGAGGCCCCGGTTCCGGCCGCCATGGCCGGGCGGGCCGCCCCAAGGAACAGGAGCAGGAGCACACCATGAACGTGACGGTGATCGGGTCCGCGAGCGCCGTGTCGCCCGAGGAACGGGCGCTGAGGAACCTCTACCAGGAGCACGGTCCGGCCCTCTACTCGTACGTGCTGCGCATGCTGGGCGGGGATACCCACCGCACCGAGGACGTCCTCCAGGAGACGCTGCTGCGCTGCTGGAACAAGCAGACGCTCGCCGACGGCGAGGGCATGGCCGTACGCCCCTGGATGTTCCGCATCGCCCGCAACCTCGTGATCGACGCCCACCGGACGAGGGCGGCCCGCCCGCAGGAGATAGGCGGGGCCGACTGGCTGACCGAACTGGGCAGCGACGCCGACGACATCGAACGCATGCTGACGTCCATCGTCCTGCACGACGCCCTCCGGGCCCTGACGCCGGCACACCGCGAGGCCCTGGAGGCCACCTTCTTCGCCGACCGCACCACGCACCAGGCGGCCACCGCGCTGGGCGTCCCCCAGGGCACGGTGAAGTCCCGCGTCTACTACGCCCTGCGCAGCCTGAGAGCGGCCCTGGAGGAACGCGGCATGCACGGACCGTCCGCGCGCCCGCGACCGCCCGCCGGGGATCCGGCCCACGGCCCTACGGGAGCCCGAACAACCCCGGGTCCGACGCCAGCTTCTTGAAGACCTCGGCGGGATCGGCGACCAGCTTGCGCTTCTCCAGGTCCAGGATGCCGCCGACCGCCGTGATCTCCGCGGCCACCGACCCGTCGGCCTTCAGGACGCTCTGCTCGATCCGGAACGTCTTGCCGCCGCCCCACTCGAAGGCGCACGTCACCTCGACCTCGTCGCCCGCGATCAGCTCGCGTTTGTAGCGGATGGTCGTCTCCAGGGCGACCGGGCCCACGCCGCTTCCGATGAGGGCGGACTGGCTGATCCCGGCGGCGTGGAGCAGCGACCAGCGGGCGTGCTCCGCGTAGTTCAGGTAGACGGCCTGGTTGAGGTGCCCCTGGACATCTGTCTCGTATCCGCGGACGGTCACAGGGACGGAAAACGGCTCGCTCACGGCTTCCCCTTCGGGTCTCGTGCACTGCGCAACGATCCACCGATCTTGGCATGCCCATCACGCCCGACGCGGTGAAGCCAGCAGATATCGGTTCCCGGTGCGCGGCTCACGGTGCTCGCTCACCTGCCAGCCCGCGCCTTCCAGGGTGGCCGCGCAGGCCCGGAGCGCCGCGCCGTCCGGCTCGTGCACGGCGACGGCCTCGGGCTGAGGGGTCTCGCGCACGCGGTAGCCCCCGCCCCCCCGCCCCGCCGGAGCGTGCCCGGCCGCCTCCAGAGCCAGCGCGGCGGCCCGCACCAGATGCGCACGCTCCCAGCCGCACGGCCGGTCCGTGCCCCCGCCGGGGTTGGTCATCCGGCGCAGCTCCAGCAGCCCCTGCCAGGCGCTGTGCACCTCACGGCGCCGGGCGGGCCCGGCATCCGCAGCGCCTTCCTCGCCGCCGACGCGCGCGGCGAACACCCCCGTCGACGCGGGGGCCTCCCCGGACCCGGCGGGTTCGGGCACCGGCGTGATGCCCTGCCGTACCCGGTGCCCCTCGGGTGTCAGGAAGTGGTCGTGCGGCGGCCGCGGGTGTCGGAAGGCCAGCCCCCGCTTCACCAGCGCCGTCAGCTGCGACTCCGTGCCCCGGAGCCGCCCGGTCACGGGGTCGGCGGCGTCGATGACACGCCGCTGCGCGGCGGTCGGCGGTCGGGTCACGGCGTGCTCCTCTCCGGCCTCGGACAGGCCCCCGGGGGCTGGGGCCACTCGTCCCACCTGCTCGAAGGCTACGACCCGCCACTGACATCGCGGGCCGGGACGACTCCCCGCGACGCACCACGGCTCGTCGCGCGCCGCGGCTCGGGCCGCCACGTGGCGACCAACGCGGCGGCCAGCAGCAGCTCGGCCAGATCACCGCCGTAGTACATGATTTCCGCGCCCCCCTGCACCTGGTCGACCGGCGCGTGGATGTCGACCCGGAAGCCGGCGTACATCAACTGGGAGATCACGGCGTGCGCAGCGATCGCGACGCCGAGGTAGACCAGCCGGGCCCGGACGCCCGGCCGGGTGGGGGCCGGGTCGGGGCCGGCGATGGCGTGGGCGAACAGGCATCCGGAGAGCAGAAAGTGCGCGTGCAGCAGCCAGTGCGCGGCCGGGCCGGCCGCGGTCGCGTTGTACAGGGGGGTGAAGTACAGCACCACGAGGCTGCCCGTGGAGAGGACCAGCGCGGCGACCGGGTGGGCGATCACGCGGGCGGGCGGACTGTGCAGCACCGCGGTCAGCCGCCGTCCGCGGGATGCGGGCAGGGTGCGCAGCAGGAGCGTGACGGGGGCGGCCAGGACCAGGGCGAGCGGCGCGTACATGCCGATGAGGAGGTGCTGGGCCATGTGCCCGCGGAAGTCCTCGTGGGCGAAGGGGGCCACGGGCGGCAGCAGTGCGACACCGAGCAGGACGATCCCGCCGAGGAAGAAGCCGGTCCGCCACCGGCTCCAGCCGAGGGCCGGATTGCGGTGGTGCGCCCGGCGGACGAGCAGCAGGTAGGCACCGGCGGCGGCGAGCAGCACGAGCGCGGGCGGCAGCCAGTCCAGGGTGCCGCCGGCTGCGTCGTGCCCGTGCTCGGGCAGGTGGTGGTCCATCAGCCCTGCCGGCCCTCACGAGGGCCGGCGGGCGCACCGGGGTCGAAGAACCGGCCGCTGCGCTGGAGCAGATGGCCGCCGGCCACCAGCAGGGCGCCCAGGACGAGGAAGCCGATGTCCCACCAGACCTGACCCTCCCCGGCGTGGACGTGGTGGATGCCGAGGACGTGGTGGTCCAGGACGCCCTCGACGAGGTTGAACAGGCCCCAGCCGACGAGCATCCAGCCCCACAGCACCCGTGAGGTCCACACCCGCAGCCGGTGGTGGAGCACCCGCGAGTACAGCACGGCCAGCCCCAGGAGGACCGAGAGCCAGCACACCGTGTGGAAGACGCCGTCCCACAGGGTGTTCATCTCCAGGCCGGAGACGGTGTGGGGGTTGTAGTACTTCACCCCGATGCGGTCCTGGTTGGTGCTGGAGAGCATGTGGTGCCACTGCAGCAACTGGTGCAGCAGGATGCCGTCGACGAACCCGCCCATCCCCACCCCGAGCACGATCCCCGGCAAGCGGAGGTCCGCCGGCCGTG
The DNA here is from genome assembly GCF_001611795.1 of Streptomyces qaidamensis. Taxonomy (NCBI): domain Bacteria; kingdom Bacillati; phylum Actinomycetota; class Actinomycetes; order Kitasatosporales; family Streptomycetaceae; genus Streptomyces; species Streptomyces qaidamensis. Next base: position 7,290,179 of record NZ_CP015098.1, read on the forward strand.
CGGTGTCGGCCCGGGCTTCACCCTGCGTGGTGGCCATCACTCGTCTCCGCTCTCGCCTGGGGGAAAGGACCGAAGACGACGTTCCCCCCTGCACAGCGCTCACGCCCTGCGCTCGGCCTCCATCCGGCTCAAAGACCCTTTCAGGCCGTCCCCGCGCGCTCCGGGAGACACTCGGCGCCTACTGGCGGTACCCGCCGAGGAACCGGCCGATCCGGCCGATCGCCGCCTCCAGGTCGTCCGCTTGCGGCAGGGTCAGGATGCGGAAGTGGTCCGGGGCCGGCCAGTTGAAGCCCGTGCCCTGGACGACCTGGATCTTCTCCCGCAGCAGCAGGTCCAGGACGAACTTCTCGTCGTCGTGGATCTTGTGCACCTTCGGGTCGAGACGCGGGAACGCGTACAGCGCGCCCTTGGGCTTCACGCACGTCACCCCGGGGATCTCGTTCAGCTTCTCCCAGGCGACGTTCCGCTGCTCAAGCAGCCGGCCGCCCGGCGTGGTCAGCTCGCGGATCGACTGCCGGCCGCCGAGCGCGGCCTGGATGGCGTACTGGGCGGGCGCGTTGGCGCACAGCCGCATGGAGGCCAGCATGGTGAGGCCCTCCAGGTAGTCCTTGGCGTGCTGTCGTGGTCCCGTGACCACCAGCCAGCCGGAGCGGAAGCCCGCCACGCGGTAGGTCTTGGACAGGCCGCAGAAGGTGAGGACCACCAGGTCGGGGGCGAGGGCGGCGGCCGAGTGGTGCACGGCGTCGTCGTAGAGGATCTGGTCGTAGATCTCGTCGGCGAAGACCATCAGGCCGTGCCGCCTGGCGAGGTCGAGGATGCCCTCGACGATCTCCCTGGGGTAGACCGCGCCGGTGGGGTTGTTCGGGTTGATGATCACGACCGCCTTCGTCCGGTCGGTGATCTTCGACGCCATGTCGTCGAGGTCGGGGTACCACTCGGCCTGCTCGTCGCACAGGTAGTGGACCGCCTTGCCGCCCGCGAGGGTCGTCACCGCCGTCCAGAGGGGGAAGTCCGGGGCGGGGATCAGGATCTCGTCGCCGTCCTCGATGAGTGCCTGGACGGCCATCGACACCAGTTCCGAGACGCCGTTGCCGAGGAAGACGTCGTCGACGCCGACCTCCAGGCCCAGGGTCTGGTAGCGCTGGGCGACCGCGCGGCGGGCGGACAGGATCCCGCGCGAGTCGGTGTAGCCGTGGGCCTGCGGCAGCATCCGGATCATGTCCTGGAGGATCTCCTCGGGAGCCTCGAACCCGAAGAGCGCCGGATTGCCGGTGTTCAGGCGCAGCACGCTGTGGCCCGCCTCCTCCAGCGCGTCGGCCTGCTCGATGACCGGGCCGCGGATCTCGTAACAGACCTCGCTGAGCTTGCTCGACTGCCGGAACTCCATGCGCCGCTTCTCCTCTGCCGAACTGTGTTGCTTGGTTTTACCAAGTGCGAGCTTGGAAAGTCCAACAACTTGTCTAGACTGCGTCGCATGCCACCTCGCCGAAGCTACGACCAGTACTGCTCCGCCGCCCGTGCGCTCGATGTCGTCGGCGACCGCTGGACCCTGCTGATCGTCCGGGAGCTCCTCGCCGGTCCCCGCCGCTACACCGACCTGCACGCGGACCTGCCCGGGGTCAGCACCGACGTACTCGCCTCGCGGCTGAAGGACATGGAGCGCGACGGCCTGTCGACCCGGCGCCGGCTGCCGCCGCCCGGTGCGGCGTTCGTGTACGAACTCACCCCCCGCGGGCGGGAGTTGCTGCCCGTGCTGCAGGCGCTGGGGGAGTGGGGGCGGTCCGGGCTCGGGGAACGCCGGCCGACGGACGCGGTCCGGGCGCACTGGTTCGCCCTGCCCCTGCTGCGTCTGCTGGACGGGGATGGGCTCGTCGAAGTCCGCCTGGAGGAAGGCCTGTTCCATCTGCACGCCGGTGCCGAGGACGGGCCCGTGTACGGCGACGGTCCCGCCCCCGGGGAGCCGGACGCCCGGCTGGCCCTGGACACGGCCACGTGCACGGCCATCGCGTGCGGTGAGCTGAGCCTCGTCCACGCCGTGCGCGCGGGGCGGGTCGAGGTGAGCGGCGAGGGCGCGCTCGCCAAGGCGCTGCGCGAGGCATGACAGAAGGCCCGCGGTCAGCGGGCCTTCTGAGTGCCATCAGGAGAGTCGGGGATCGTCAGGCCGGCGGCACCCGGGACGGCCGTCCCGTCCCGCGCGTCAGCGCGTACCCGCCGACCCCCGCAAGCGCCGCGAGGATCCCGCCGACCGCGGTCCACACCCACCGGTCCGACCACCAGCCGGACGCCCAGCCGTCCTCGGGTTCGAGACCGGCCAGCACCGCAGCGTCCTCCCGATCCTCTGCGGGCTTCGTGGCGACGCCCGGCACCAGCGGCTCGGCGAGCGAGCCGTCCACCGCCGCGGATCCGCCGATGTCCCGGGAGTCCACCCGCACCTCGCTGCCGACCGGGAGACCGAGGTCGGCGGTGGCGACGCCGGTGGCCGTCAGCCGGACGTAGTAGGTGCCGGGCAGCGGGTCGTTCGCCCACGGCTCCGACCAGGCACGGACCGTGCGCAGCACGCAGGCCAGCTCCACGGAGGAGGCGTCCGCCGCCGCGGTGCGGGTCTGCGCCCCGTACTGGCAGGCCTGGCGGCGGCGCAGACCGTCGTAGACGTCGACCTGCCAGGTCTGGGGCGCGTGGCTTTCCGGCAGCTTCACCGTCGCCTTGACCGTGGGGCGCTGTCCGGTGTCGGCGGGGAACGACCAGTACAGGTAGTCGCCGGTGGAGCCGCTCGCCGTGGCCGGCTGCCCCTGCTCGATCTCCGCCGCCGTGCGGAACGACGTACCGGCCCGCGTGGGGGCGGACGTGCCGTCCTGCGACGGACTCGGCGAGGCGTCGGCCGCCGCCGGGGCGGCCGCCAGGCCGAGGGTCAGCAACGCCACGCTCAACGCTCGTACCACTCGCATCAGTTGGTCCTCCAGACCGCGACCCGCCAGCGCGACAGCCAGCCCCAGACGAGACCGGCGAGGAAGCCGGTGAGGATCAGCACGCCGAGCAGCCACCAGCCGCGGCCGAGGCCGAAGGCGGCCACGTCGCCCGCCGGGCTCGGGGCGTCCACGACGTCCACCGTCAGCTCCAGTGGCAGGCCGGGCGTGGTCTTCACACCGGGGGCCGCCGAGAAGGAGTGCGAGACGCCGAGGCAGACCGCCTCGGCGGGAGCGTCCTCGTCGTCGCTCCCGGCCTTCGGGTAGCGCAGGCCCGTCGAGATCACGTCCGTACGGCCGGTGCCCGCCGCCTCGCCGCGCACGATCTCGCGGCCCTTGGACGTCACGGCCCGCATCAGCAGGCCGTAGCCGGGGTTCACGGCCCGGTCCGCCGCGACGCTCACCGAGGCGCGCAGCTCCTGCCCCGGCCGCACGTCCACCCGGTACCAGCGCTGCTGCCCGAACTCCTCGCGGTCGCTGTACAGGCCCGACTTCAGCGTCGGCGCCCCGGCGCACCGGCCGGCGCCCTCGGCCGGCACCGGCGTCACCACCGGATCGGCCGCCCGGTCCACCAACTGGTTGACCCGGTCGGTCAGTTCGTCCTGGTGCTGGACCGAGGTGTAGGTGCCGCCGGTGGCCTCGGCGATGCAGCTCAGCTGTCTGCTCAGCTTGGCGGTGGGCACCAGGCCCAGGGTGTCGATGGTCAGGCCGATGCCCTTGGCCGCTATCTCGCGGGCCACCTCGCACGGGTCGAGCGGGGCGCAGGTGTCCTCGCCGTCGCTGATCAGCACGATGCGCTTGGAGCCGTCGCCGCCGTCCAGGTCGCCGGCCGCCTTCAGCAGGGCCGGGCCGATCGGCGTCCAGCCCGTCGGGGTGAGCGTGGCGACGGCCGTCTTGGCCTCGGTGCGGTCGAGCGGGCCGACGGGGTAGAGCTGCGCGGTGTCCTTGCAGCCCGTCCTGCGATCGTCCCCGGGGTAGTTCGCGCCGAGGGTGCGGATGCCGAGTTCGACCTCCTCGGGCGTCGCGTCGAGCACCTCGTTGAACGCCTGCTTCGCGGCGGCCATCCGCGACTGGCCGTCGATGTCCCGCGCCCGCATCGAGCCGCTCACGTCGAGGACGAGGTCTACCTTGGGGGCGTCCTGGCCCGTGGGTTCGCCGGCGGCCGCTCCGGCCGGGAAGGCGAGCCCGGCCGTCAGCGCGGCGAGCAGGGCACAGACCCCTGCCGCCAGCCGTGTTCTTGTGATCATCGCCGGATCCTATTGATCACCCGGCTCCGCTTCCAAAACGACTCTCACCGAAAGGGATTGGGCAGTTCCGCCCACTGGTCCCCGGGTGTCCGCGGCGAGAGCCGCATCAGCGTCAGAGCCTTCGTGGGCAGCGGATCCCCACACAGGGCCGCGAGGTCCGCGGTGCGCGGCAGGTCCCGTACGGCCGTCTCCAGCGCCGCTCCGAGCGCCGGGCCCGACCCGGCCGTGCCGGCCAGCGCGCCCGCCACGAGCGAGCCGAACAGCTTGCGGCGCAGCGCGCGTTCGTCGTCCGTGACCATCCGGGCGGGCAGCTCGGGCACCGTGATGCCGTGCCGGGCGAGGCGGGCCGGGCTGACACGGATGTCGGCCAGGTCGCGGTAGACCAGCCGCAGCGGATCGCCCGCCGCCGACAGGACCACCAGGAGGTTCTGGCCGTGCGCCTCCAGGGCCACGCCCAGCTCCAGCAGCCGCAGTCCGACGGTCAGCGCGAGCCGGGCGAAACCGGCCAGCCAGGCGGGGGAGCCGGCGAGGCCGGTGGTGGCGAGCGCCGCCACCGGCAGCACCCGCTCGCCGCTGCCCGCGTACGTCTGCGGCGACTCCCGCAGGACGGCCGCGAAGTCGGGAGAGCCGGCCGCCGCCGCGCCCAGGGTCCGGGTGATGTGCAGCAGGCCGTCCGTGCGCGCCGCCGGAGTCGCCGCGAAGTCCGACAGCATCGCCGACGCGGCCACCGAGGGCAGGGAGATGTCCCGCACCGAGGACGTCAGCCGGGCGCTCAGCGAGGTCTTCACATGCGGCCCGCCGGCCAGGGCCAGCGTCCGCAGGGACATCAGCGGATACGCGGGCCGCCGCTCCTCGCACTCCCGCTTCAGCACGTGCGCCGCCTGCCACGGGTGCACCGGCAGCACCACCCGCTCCCCGTCCCGCAGCTCCCGCGGCCACCCACCCGTGACCAGGCACTCCTCGGCCCGCACCGGCACCATGCCCAGCTCCACGACCGGCCGGTGCTCCGGCGCGTAGGCCAGCTGCTCGGCCACCGAGAAGCCGGGCCGGGACCGGCACGTGGGATGGAAGGGGTGCCCGTCCGTGATCCGCTGCTCCCACCCCCAGTCGTTCTCCGGCCAGTGGTCCCCCTCGCCCTCCTGCCCCGCCCTCGACAGCGCCAACGAGGCGACACTGTGCCCGAGTTCGACGGCGAAGGAGGCGGAGTGCGGTACGGCGAGGTCCGTCATCAGCCGCGCCGGATCCGCGTAGGCCGTCCCGTCGAGCCGTACGCCGGTGACGTACGCGCCGGTGGCGTACGGATCCGGCCGGGGGCCGTGCAGCCGGCGGCCGTCGGACAGGGACAGCGTCAGCCCGTCCCCGTCCTGCTCGCGGCGGGCGACCCAGGGCAGTGGATCGTGGGCGAGACCGCGCCACAGCCGGGACAGCACGGCCGCCCGGGCGCCGGGCAGTTCGGCCTCGTACCGCGGCAGCAGCCCGGGCCGTACGACGGACAGCTCGTCGGCGACCTCGGTCTCGGCGGAGGGGGGACGGTGCACGGGCGGGCTCCTCGGGTACGCATAGGGGCGTCACAGCGGAATGGCGACGACCGACATACTGATCATCTCCGCCCGGAACGCTGGAAGGACCATAGGGACGAGTGGAACGCGTGGACCTCATGCCCCCGCCGGCCGACGACGACTCGGCCCACGGTGCCGACCCGGCCACCGGGGCCCTCGCCGACGCATACGCCGCCGTGCCCTTGCTGAACTGCCTGCTGCGGGAGGTGGCCCGGCCGGTGCGCCGGGAGGGCGGCCATCGCGTCTACCGGCTGCCCGGCGGGGACCGCCTGCTGCGGGTGCGCGGCACGCGACGGCCCGCCGAACCGGAGGTCGAGATCGCGGGCGCCTGGCACCGCCTCGGCCACACCGAGCTGGTCAAGCTCGTCGCCGAGGAACTGCGCCGGCACACCGGGCTGTCCAACCACGAACTGCCCGCCGAGATGCTCGACAGCCGGGACACCGTGGCCGCCCTGCTCGCCGCCCGGGCCCGGGCCACCCCGCCCGGCGACCTCTACCTGCGCTCCGAGCAGTCCCTCCTCACCGGCCACACCCACCACCCCGCCCCCAAGGCGCGCGGCGGCGGCCCCGCCGCCGATTGGCTGCCGTACGCGCCCGAGGCGTACGCCCGCTTCCCGATGGCCCTGCTCGGGCTGCGTGAGGACACCGTCGTCGAGGAGGGCGACACCTCCGCCCTCGACACACTCGGCACGGCCCCGCCCGGCTACCGCCTGCTCCCGGCCCACCCCTGGCAGCTGGATCTGGCGGGCCGGGAACTCGCCGCCGCCTTCGCGGACGGCAGGCTGATCCGGCTCGGCACGACCACCTTCGACACCTGGCCGACGGCCGCGATCCGCACGCTCTACGCGCCCGGGCACGACCTCTTCCTCAAGTTCAGCCTGGACGTGCGCATCACCAACGACATCCGCCGGCTCTGGCACCACGACCTGCTCGCCCTGCGCAGGACGGACGCGGCCGTGTGCGACGCCTTCGCGGCGTTCGACGGTCCTCCGGCCTGGCTCGGCGACCGCGGGTACCGCACCGCAGGCTTCGCCTTCGAGGCCTTGGCCGTCCTCGTCCGCGACGGCTTCGGCGACCGCCTCCTGCCCGGCGCGACCCCGCTGCTCGCCGCCGGTCTGGTCGAGGGGTTCGACGGCAGCCCGCTCGACCGCGCCGCCGACCCGGGGGCCTGGTGGGCTGCCTACCTGGCCCGGGTCGTGCCCCCGGCGCTGGCGGCGTTCGCCGAGCACGGCGTCGTCATCGAGGCCCACCTGCAGAACACCCTGGTCGCCGTGGACGTCGACGGCCTGCCGGTGCAGGCGCTGTACCGGGACGCCGAGGGCGTGAAGCTGCTGCCGGAGGTGTCGCGGCAGGCCGGCTGGGAGCGGCTCGTGTACTGCCTGGTCGTCAACCACCTCATGGAGATCGCCGGCGCCCTCGCCGAAGGCCACCCAGGGTTCGACCCCTGGCCCGCCGCCCGCCGCGAACTCGCCCGCCACGACCTCCCCGAGATCCCCGCCCTGCTCAGCTCGCCGACCCTCCCCGCGAAGACCAACCTGCTGCTGCGGTGGACGGGCGCCGACGGCGCCGACGCCCGCTACCGGCCCCTGCCCAACCCGCTCCGAGAAGGGACCTGACCGTCCGGGCCCGGCGCCCGCGTGACATGATCATCGTCATACGCAGAGAGGGAGGGGCGGCATGTCCGCGACGCCGAACGCAGGGGTCCCCTGCCGCCTCGTCGTCTGCCGGGACTGCTGCTGCGGCACCCGCAAGATCAGAGGCGTCGATCACGCCGCCCAGACCGAACGCCTGCGCGAGGCGGCACCGGTACGCGTCTCCGACTGCCTCGACGTCTGCGACCAGGCCAACGTCGTCGTCGTGCAGCCGTCGTCGGCGGGCCGGGCCGCCGGAGCCCGGCCGGTGTGGCTCGGACTGGTCAACGACCCGGCCGCCACCGAGGACGTCGTCTCCTGGGTGCGCGAGGGCGGCCCCGGTGTCGCGCCCCTGCCCGACATCCTCGGCCTGTACGTCTTCAAGCCGCCCGGGCGACGCCGCTCCGGCGGCTCATGACCGGGCCGGCACGCACAGCACGGGCACGGTCGACAGGTGCAGCAGCTTGTGCGGTGTGGAGCCCAGCAGCGCGCCCCGCACCGGGCTCTCGCCCCATGTGCCCACCACGATGACCCTGGCGCCGTGCCGGGCCGCCGCCTCGATCAGCGCCTGCGCGGGCCGCTCGTCGATGAGTTCCACGGACGTCCGCACACCGGCCTCGTCGGCCACCCGCACCGCGTGGGAGAGCGCGGTGCTGCCGGCCTCGCGGACGGCCTCGTGATGTGCGCCGTACTCCTCGCCCGTGACACCCGGGGCGGCGACGCCGTGGACGATCACCAGCGGTTCGTCGTACGCGGTCGCCACCTCGATGGCGACGCGCAGCGCGCTCAGGGCGCCCGGGGACTCGTCGTAGCCGAGGACCACCGACATGTTCAGGACTCCTTGCCGTCGACGAGGTCCGGGTCGACCACGCTCGGGTGTTCCGACCAGAAGGCGGGCGCCAGCAGCCGCCACACGATCATGAGGACCACGCCCGTCACCACGATGCCGATGCCGATGACGAGCGGCGGACCCAGCCCGAACCACGAGACGCCGCTGTAGGAGTTCCCGGGGTCGGACATGTCCGCCACGGATTCCACCAGCAGCCACGCCAGCAGCCCCGCGCCGATCAGCGGGCCGAGGCCGATCAGGAAGAAGTTGCGGGCGCTGCGGGTCAGCTGGCGGCGGTAGTAGACCGCGCAGGCCAGGCCCGTGAGCGCGTAGTAGAAGGCGATCAGCAGGGACAGGGCGGTGAGGGAGTCGAAGAGGGCGTTCTCGCTGACGTGGTAGAGCACGAGGTACCAGGCGATGGCGATGCCGGCGACCCACCAGGTGCTCACGTCGGGGGTGCGGAACCGCGGGTGGATGCGGCCGAAGTGCGCGGGCAGCGCGTGCCGGCGTGCCATGGACAGACCTGTGCGCGACGCCGGGATGATCGTCGTCTGCGTGGAGGCGAGCGCCGACGTCGAGACGGCGAGCAGGACGACCCAGTCCCAGCCGCCCATCGCCTCCTCGGCGAGCAGCGCGAAGATGAACTCCTCCTCCGCCGCGTTCTCGGCGAGGTAGTCCGTTCCGGCGTAGGCCACGACCGCGAAGGCGACCGCGAGGTAGGTCACCAGCAGCAGCACGGTCGACCAGACGGCCGCCCGGCCGGGGGCGGTGGCCGAGTCCTCGACCTCTTCGGTGAGGTTGACCGCCGACTCCCACCCCCAGTAGATGAACACACCCAGCAGCAGGGACGCGGTCAGTGACGCCCCTCCGGCTCCGAACGGATCGAGCCAGCCGAACTCCGGATCGACGGCGTCGAGGGTGCCGGTGTCGGCGTAGACGCGGTAGAGCGCCACCACGGCGAAGGCCAGCAGGCAGGCGACCTGGGCCAGGATGAGGACGTTCTGCACCTTGGCCGAGATCTCGGTGCCGATCACGCAGACGGCCGTCATCACCAGGATGAGCAGCACCGTCAGCACCTGGCGCACCGCGTCGTTGTCGGCCCAGCCGTCCAGGCCCACGGCGAGCAGGAAGAACGTCACGGCGACGTCCGCGAGCGACCCGACGACCAGGACGCCCGTCATCGCGATGGCCCAGCCGCCCAGCCAGCCCGCCCACGGCCCCATGGCCCGGGTGACCCAGGAGAACGTCGTGCCGCAGTCCTGGTCGACCTTGTTGAGGTAGTAGAACGCCGACGCGATCAGCAGCATGGGCACGAACGACGCGAGCATCACCCCGGGGGCGTAGATGCCCACCAGCGCCACGATCGGCCCGATGACCGCCGCCACGGAGTACGCGGGGGAGGTCGCGTTGAGCCCGATGACCAGGGCGTCGAGAAACCCGATCGCATTGGGTTTCAGGCTCGCTTCCGGGGGCGGGCCCGGGTCCGTGATGTCCTTGGCCATGCTCCCTCGCTCCTGTTGTGTGTGCATCCATACAACAGGCACTTTCGGAGCGCTTTAACTATTGATGCCCCTTTCGGGCGTCATGTCGTTTTCCGGCCGCGGACCAGCAGGTGCAGGAAGTACGGCGTGCCGATCACCGCCGTCATCAGGCCGGCGCCCAGCTGGGCGGGGGCGATGACGGTGCGGCCGATCAGATCGGCCGTGCAGACCAGCGTCGCGCCGAGCAGGACGGCGACCGGTACGACCCGCCCGTGGCGCCGGCCCACGAGGGCGCGGGCCGCGTGCGGAGCCACCAGGCCCACGAAGCCGATCGTGCCGGCCGAGGCGACGGCGGTCGCGGCGAGCAGCACGCCCGTCACCAACAAGCCCAGCCTGGCCCGCGGCAGTCCGAGACCGAGCAGCCGCGGGGTGTCCTCGTCCAGCGAGACGAGGTCCAGCTCGGTGCGCCGGGTGAACGCGACGGCCAGGCCCAGGGCCAGGACGAGCGCGACGGGCAGGACGTCGGCCATGGTCCGCCCGTAGGTGGAACCGGACAGCCAGGTCAGCGCCTTGGTGGCGTTGAACGGGTCGGTGAGCACGATGAGCAGGCTGATCAGGGCCGTGGAACCGGCCGCCATGCCGATGCCGACGAGGACCAGCCGGTTCTGCCGGTATCCGCCCCGGGCGGACAGCCCGAAGACGATGGCCGAGGCCAGCGCCGCGCCCCCGAAGGCCGCGCCGGCGACCCCCCAGGAACCGGCCGCGGGCACGGTGGTGACGAGCAGGACGGCGCCCAGCGCGGCACCGCCGGAGACGCCCAGTACACCGGGCTCCGCCAGGGGATTGCGGGTCACGGCCTGCACCAGGGTGCCGGCCAGGGCGAGCGCCGCGCCCGCGCACAGCGCCGCGAGCACCCGCGGCACGCGGGTGTCCAGGACGAAGGAGACGGTCTGCCCGGCCCGCCCCTGCACCCAGTTGGCGACATCGCCGAGCAGGAGCTTGCTGTCGCCCAGCAGGACGCCGGCCACGGTGACGCCGACGACCGCCGCGACGAGTGCGCCCACGGTGACGAGGAACGCCGTCCGGCTCGGGACGCGCAGCCGGTCCGGCGCGTCGGCCCCGGCGGTGTCCTTGAGGCGCAGGGCCGTCACCACGAGGAAGACGGCACCGACCAGGCTGGTGACGATGCCCGTGGGGACGGCGACCGCCGTGTCCGCCGGGATGAGGGTCCGCAGCAGCACGTCCGACCCGAGCACCAGCGCGGCACCGGCCAGACCGGCCACGGGCAGCACCGCCCGGGCCCGGACGAACCCCCGGAACCGGCGGGCGAGCGGACGGACCAGCGCGGGGGCGCACAGGCCGACGAAGCCGATGGGCCCGGCGAGCGTGACGGCCGCGGCGGACAGCAGCGCCGCCAGCACCACCACCGTGACCCGGGTGGCCCGCACGGGCACGCCGAGGCCGCGCGCCGCGTCGTCCCCGAGGGCGAGCGCGTCGACCCGGCGGGCGACCAGCAGGAGTCCGGCGAGTCCCACCAGGGCGACGGGCAGCATCTGCAGGACGCCGTCGAAGCCGTTCTGGCCGATGCTGCCCTGGTTCCACTGGTAGAGGCCCTCCGTCTGCTGCGGGAACAGCAGGAGCAGCCCCTCGGTGACGGAGTTCAGGCCCAGGGCGAGCGCGGTGCCGGCGAGGACCAGCCGCACGGTGCCCGTGCCGAGGCCGGACAGCGCCAGGACGACGGCGGCGGCCGCCAGCCCGCCCGCGAAGGCCACGCCGGAGGAGGCGAGCAGGGGCAGCGAGACACCGGTCGCGCCGACCAGCCCGAGGGCCAGGTACGAACCGGCGTTCACGGCGAGGGTGTCGGGCGAGGCGAGCACATTGCGGCTGACGGCCTGCAGGACCGCGCCCGCGATGCCGAGGACGACGCCGACCAGGATGCCGGCGGTCATCCGCGGCAGCCGGGAGGCGATCACGACGGACGCGTCACCCGGATCGGCCTGCCCGGTCAGGGCCTTGAAGACCTGGCCCGGTCCGACGGAGGCCGTGCCCTGGGTGATGTCGACGACGGCGAGGGCGGCGACCAGGAGGACGAGCCCGGCCGTCACCGCGGCCGCACCCGTCCGGGACGCGGCCGCCTGCGGACGGGCGACGGAGGGTGCTTCGGTGACGGCCATGGCCTCGCTACTTCGTCAGCGCGCCGACGAGGGCGTCGATGTACGCCTCCATCGACCCGGGACCGCCGAACATCCAGATGCCGTCGGGCAGCCGGTGCACCCGGTCCGCCTTCACGAACGGCAGGGAGGTCCACACGGCGTTCTTCTTGAGCTGGCCGGAGAACGGGTTGCTGGACTTGTCGCCGTCGTTGCCGATGTAGGCGAACTGCACGTCCTTCGGCAGGGCGGTGAGGCCCTCGACGTCGGTGGTGCCGAGGCCGTAGGCCGGGTCGCCCTTGACCTTCCAGGCGTTCTTCAGGCTGAGCTGCTCGTTGACGGCGCCGATGAGGGAGCCGCTGGTGTAGGGGCGCAGGGAGACCTGGTTGGACGTCACATAACCGTCGGCGAAGGCGACGTCGGTGCCGGCGAGCTTCGCGTCGGCGAGGGTCTTCTTGCCCTCGGCGACCTTGGCCTCGAAGCTCTTGCGCGCGGCCTCGGCCTTGTCGGCGGTGCCGGTGGCCTTGGCGATGAGGTCGAGGTTGGTGAACATCTGCCCGATCTGGTCGGAGGCGTCCGCCGACTTGATCTCCAGGACCGGGGCGATCTTCCGCAGCTGCTTCACGGCCGCGTCCGGCAGGTCGGAGCTGGCCACGATCAGGTCGGGGGAGAGCGAGGCGATGGTGTCCATGCTCGGCTCGCCGCGCGTGCCGATGTCCTTCGGCTCGTTCTTCAGCGGGACGGCGGTGTCCCAGGTCTTGTAGCCCTTGACGTCGGCGACGCCGACCGGGTCGACGCCGAGGGTGATGAGGCTCTCGACCTCGTTCCACTCGGTGGCGACGACCTTCTTGGCCGGACCGTCCAGCTTCACCTTCGCGCCGGTGGAGTCGGTGAGGCTGATGGCCTCGGAGGTCTTCTTCTGCGCGCTGTCGGCGGCCGGCTCGGTGGTGCCGCAGGCGGCGAGGGTGAGCGCCGCGGCGGTGGTGGTGGCCGCGGTGAGCAGGAGACGTCTCATGAAGTGGTGCCGAGCCTTTCGCTTCGGTCGGAGCGGGTGTGGTGCCGGCCGATCGGACGGGTCCGTATCCGGCCGGTGTGGGGGTCTGTGTCGACGTCGATCCGGATGCCGTAGACGGCGGTCAGCCGCTCCGGGGTCAGGACCTCCTCGGGCCGGCCGTCGGCGACGATCCGGCCCGCTTCGAGCAGCGTGATCCGGTCGGCGATGGCCGCAGCCTGGTCGAGGTCGTGCAGCACGACCCCGACGGCGATCCCGTGGTCGTCCGCCAGGTCGCGGACGAGGTCGAGGAGTTCGATCTGGTAGCGCAGGTCGAGATAGGTCGTCGGCTCGTCCAGCAGCAGGACGCCGGTCTCCTGGGCGAGGCAGCTCGCGAGCCACACGCGCTGCAACTGCCCCCCGGAGAGGTGGTCGGCGCCGCGCTCGGCGAGGTCCGTCACGCCGGTCAGCGCCAGCGCCCGTTCGACGGCGGCGGGCGCGTCCGGATCCGGCCGGCCGAAGCGGCCCCGGTACGGGTAGCGGCCGAACTCGACGAGATCCCGCACGGTCAGCCCGCTCGGCGTGGGGCGCCCCTGTGTCAGCAGGGCCACGTACCGGGCGAACTCCCGGGCGGACAGGGCGAGGCCGTCGGTGTCACCGTCGATGCCGATCTCGGCCCGGCGGGCCGGCTGCAGCCGGGCGATCGTCCGCAGCAGCGTCGACTTCCCGCTGCCGTTGGGACCGACCAGGACGGTCACCTCGCCGGGCCGCAGCGCGATCGCCGCGTCGTGCACGACGTCCGTGCCGTCGTACGACACGGTCACGCCCGTGGCCGACAGCTGATGCCCGCGCAGACGCAGTCCGCCGGCCGTTTCTTCACCAGATCTCACGCGGCGAAGGTTAGCCTAACCTAATATCGCCTTGACAAGGGGGTGGCGCGTCCGGACCCATCCGGTCCTGCGGGGGGTGTGAGGGTGAGAGCGCCCAGGGGTTCTCCGGCGCGCGGTCAGTCGCCCGTCGCCTTGTCCACCAGGGCGCCGTACGCCAGTTGCAGCGCGTCCGCCCCGGCCAGGGCGGTGAGCGTGCCCATGGCCGTCCGGGTGGCGCGCGGCCAGAGCAGCCGCCCGGCGGTCAGGCCCGACGCCACCCAGACGCTCATACAGAACGGGCAGGTCGCGAGCTCGCCGACGGTGTGCTTCCCCTGCTCGGGCTGCGCCTCCTCGTGCAGCTCGGCGGGGCCCTGCGGCCCGACGTACCGGGTGAAGGGAGCCCGCAGCGGGCTGGTCACCGCCGCCTTGCTCAGCAGCCGGCTGAGCCGGAACGTGGCCACCGACGTCAGGACCACGTCCCACGGCTCGGGCCGCTCGGGCAGCGGGCGCCCGCTGCGCCGTACCGCGATGGTCCAGGCCACCGTGCAGGCCGCGAAACCGGCCATGGCCGCGACATAGCCGCCCAACGGGCGATCGTGCCCCGCCGCGTAGTCCCGGCGGGTGCGCCGGAGCGCTGCGTGCAGCCGGCGCGCGAGGCGGCTGTCAGTCATGGTCGCCGTGCCCATGGGCAGCCCCCGATCGTGTCCTGTTCCCCTGTCCGGCCGGCTCTCCGCCGTTCTGGTGACGCAGCCGCACCTCGACGTGCCCGCCGGTGATCCGCGTCTCGAAGGAGGGCTGGGGCGCGGTGGCGGGTCCGCGTACGTTCCAGCCGTCGGAGAGCCGGAACACGCTGCCGTGCCACGGGCACCGCACACACCCGTCGGCGACGGTGCCCTCGGACAGCGGCCCCGCGAGGTGGCTGCACCGCTCGGCCAGCGCGTGGACCGCCCCGCCGGACTCGCGCACCACCAGCACCGGCACGTCGTCCACGCTGCGCCGCACCGGCTCACCGGCCGGGAACTCGTCGACGCTCCCGACCCGGTGCCAGCCCGGGGAGACGACGTTCGGGACCTCCTCGGCGTGATTGGCGCCGGAGGCCTGCCGGTAGGCCAGGTGGCCGCCCAGCATGCCCCCGACCCCGACCGCCGTGAGCCCCAGGAAGCCGTAGGCCCGGCCCGCCCCCTCGCGCCCCTTGACGCGGCAGACGAGCGAGGCGGCGTACAGACCGACGGCCACCGTGTTCGACAGGGCGTGGACCAGCCCGACCCGCTGCTGACGGTGGTGCAGCTCCGCCCAGTCCACCCAGCCGGCCACGGCCGCGGGGGCCGCGGTACCCAGCCCGACCCCGACCAGCAGCCCCGACTCTCGTGAGCGGCCGGGGCGCAGATCCAGGACGGCCGCCGACAGCCAGCTTCCGATCGGCACCTGCACCATCAGCGGATGCACCGGGTGCCCCAGCCACCTGCCGTGCAGCAGGTCCCGGCCACGGCCCAGGGGAAGGGCCCGCACGCCCCTGCGGAGCGTGTCGATCAGCGCGTCGGCCCTGGGCTCCCGCTCCAGACGGTCCAGCAACCACAGGACCCGGTTCTGCCGCATCACGCGGCGACGTGGGGTTGCGCTCATGCCCCGCCGAGTCCCCACCGCCACCAGCGGCAAACCGGACGCGGTGCGGCGGCGGCCCTGGTCAGTCGCCCCGCCGGAGCCGCACGGGCGCGCGGGCGTGTCCCCGGTTTCCCGGCAGGGCCGGCGGGCACTCGCCGCGCCATGGATCCCCGTCTCCGTGCACCCCTCGCCGACAGCTCGCTCGCTCTCCTGGCCAAGGGATACGCATGGCTGCCCGACCGGAGGCGCCGCACCACCGCTCCGCTCGTACGCACCCGGCTCCTGGGACAGCCGGTGGTCGCCCTGCACGGCCCCGAGGCGGTGCGGTTCTTCTACGACGAGCGGCACGTCGAGCGCCGGACGGCACTGCCCGGACCGGTGCTGAGCACGCTCTTCGGGCACGGGGCCGTGCACACCCTGGACGGGCCGGACCATCGCGTACGCAAGGACATGTTCGTGTCCCTGCTCACCGGGGCGGAGGCGGTCGCCGGCCTGGTGGACCGCGTCGCCGCGGAGTGGGACGAGGCGGTGGAGTCGTGGTCCGGCCGCCGGGTCGTGCTGTTCGACGAGACGAGCCGCGTCCTCACCCGGGGGGTGTGCCAGTGGGCCGGACTCGCCGTCGAGGACGCCGGCCCCCTGGCCCGGGACCTCGTCGCCATGGTCGACGGTTTCGCCGGCCCCGGCCCGCGCCACTGGCGGGCCCGCCGGGCACGGGCCCGCTGCGAGGCCTGGCTGGGGCGCCTGGTCGAGGACGTACGGGCAGGGGCCGCCACCGCGCCGGCCGGGTCGGCACTGGAGGGGATCGTCCGGCACCGGGACGCCGACGGCCGGCTCCTCGCCCCGCACACGGCCGCCGTCGAACTGCTCAACGTCATCCGTCCGACCGTCGCGGTGTGCTGGTTCGTCACCTACGCCGGTCACGCACTGCGCCTCAGGCCCGATCTGCGGGACCGGCTGACCGGTGACGATCCCGCCTACGCCGTGGCGTTCGCCCACGAGCTGCGGCGCTTCTACCCCTTCGCGCCCTTCGTCGGCGGCCGGGCCGCCACCGATCTGGAGTGGCGGGGCGAACCCATCCGGTCCGGCACGCTGATCCTGCTGGACCTCTACGGGCAGAACCACGACCCCGACCTCTGGGACGACCCGTACACCTTCGAACCGCAGCGCTTCCTCCAGCGGCCGCCCCAGCTCGACGAACTGATCCCCCAGGGCGGCGGCGACCGCGACACCGGTCACCGCTGCCCCGGCGAGGACGTCACGACCGCCCTGCTGCGCGCCCTCGGGCCCCGGCTGGCCCTGCTGGAGTACGACGTGCCCGAGCAGGACCTGCGGATCCCGCTGAACCGCATACCGGCCCGGGTCCGCAGCGGCTTCGTCCTGGACGCCGTCCGGGCACCGGTACCCGCTCACGGGCCCGCGCCCGCGGCACGCTGAGGCCGACCGGGATCCGGCCGCCGGCCGAGGCTCCTTTACCGGCTGTCGTGCCTGGTTACGATGGCCCTTCGGATTCTGCCCTCCGTGGAGCCCTGGGCCATGTGGAAGTGCCGTACCGGACCGATGGAGGTCACGCCTCGCGGGAACCCTCGTACATGGCCTCGATGGCCTCGGCGTACTCGCGCTCCACGACAGGCCGCTTGACCTTGAGGCTCGGGGTGAGCTCGCCGTGCTCCACGTCGAGGTCGCGCGGCAACACCGAGAACTTCTTGATGGTCTGCCACCGCTGCAGTTCGCCGTTGACACGCTGGACGAAGCCGTCGATCAACTCGTGCACCTGCGGTGACGAGACGACCTCCGCGTAGCCGCGGCCACCGAGGTCGTGGGATGCCGCCCACGGCATGATGGCGGTTTCGTCGAGGGCGATCAGAGCGGTGCAGTAGTTGCGGCCGTTGCCGATGACGAGGACGTTGCTGACGAACGGGCAGATGGCTTTGAAGCGCCCTTCGATCTCCGTAGGAGCCACGTACTTGCCGCCCGAGGTCTTGAACAGGTCCTTCTTGCGGTCGGTGATCCGGACGAAGCCGTCGCCGTCGACCTCTCCGATGTCGCCGGTGTGGAACCAGCCGTCGCTCTCCAGCACCTCGTCGGTCTTCTCCGGGAGGTTGTGGTAGCCGCGCATGATGCCGGGCCCTCGGAGAAGGATCTCGCCGTCGTCGGCGATGCGGACCTCGGTCCCGGGCAGGGGTTTGCCGACGGTGCCGACGCGAAGGTCGTCGGCGGGGTTGACGGTGCAGGCGGCGCTGGTCTCGGTCAGGCCGTAGCCTTCGAGGACGGGCACGCCGGCGCCGGCGAAGAAGTAGCCGATGTCGGGCGCGAGCGCGGCACTGCCCGAGACGCTGCCGCGCAGATTGCCTCCGAAGGCAGCGCGGATCTTGCGGTACACCAGCCGGTCGGCCAGGGCGTGCTGCACGGAGAGCCACAAGGGGACCTGGCGTCTCGCGGTCGCCGCCACGGTGTTCTGCTGCGCCCTGGCGTAGTCGCGGGCGACCTGCGCCGCCCAGAGGAAGATCTTGTACTTGGCGCCGCCCTCGGCCCTCGCCCTGCTCGCGATGCCGTTGTAGACCTTTTCGAAGATCCGCGGTGCGGAGGCCATCACGGTGGGCCGGACGGCGGGCAGGTTGGTGATGATGCGGTCGACACGCCCGTCCACGGCCATCACATGTCCGGTCCTGATCTGACCGGAGATCAGAGCCTTGCCGAAGACGTGGGACAGCGGCAGCCAGAGGAACTGCACGTCGTCGGGGCGCAGCAGCCCGCTGACCTCCTGTGCTACGCCCTGGTACGACCAGCAGTCGTGGACGAGGCGAACGCCCTTGGGGCGGCCGGTCGTGCCGGAGGTGTAGATGAGGGTCGCGAGTTGTTCCCGCTCGATGGCGCCGACGGCTGCCTCGATTGCGTCAGGGTGCTCTTCCAGGTGCGCGGTGCCGAGCTTCTCGAGCTCGGCGAGTGACAGCACCTCCAGGCCGTCCACGGGTATGGCGTCCGCCTGTGGGTCGAAGAGGATCGCGTGGTCGAGCCCGGGCAGGCGGTCGGCATGGGCGATCACCTTGGCCAGCTGGGCGGCGTTCTCGACGAAGATCGCCCGGCTGCCGGAGTCGGCGAGGATGTACGCCGTCTCGTCGGCATTGGTGCTGGGGTAGACGGCGGTGGCGGCAGCGCCCGCGCACATGACGCCCATGTCGGCCAGGATCCATTCCACGCGAGTGGAGGAGGAGATCGCCACACGCTCTTCGGGCCGCACCCCGAGTGCGAGAAGGCCGGCCGCGATCACCTTGACCCGCTCGCCGGTCTGCGCCCAGGTCAGCGAGTGCCACTGCTCGGTGCCGGAAGAGCCGTCGTCGGACGGTGCGGGGTAGCGGTAAGCCTCCAGGTCAGGTGTGGCCCGGACTCTTGAGAGGAAGAGGTGCGCCACGGAAACCGGGCGGCTTTCAAGAAGGGACTGCGCGGTACTCACATCGACCTCCGGGCCCGGATGCGCCCATCCAAAGGCTTGTTAACTGGCTGGTAACTCGTAAGCAGAGCTGAGACTAAAGGCAAATCCTCCGGCACGTAAGGGGGGAGGTTCTGGGGTGAACCCCCGCCAACGCGGGTGTGCTGTGCGCCGTTGGCGGGGGTTCACCCCATGCAGTGGGCGGAGCGTGTAGCGACGGCTTGGTCGAGCGGGCGGAAGGGCAGAGTGGGAGGCGCTCCCCGGGCGACCCGCTGTGGTGGAACGGCACACGAGGGTTCGTCGGCTGGTCAGGCCCCGGCCGAGACCTGAGTCTTCTCGCCCGAGGCCGCGGCTGTTCCTTCTGCCGCCTGGAGTGTCTTGTTGCGTCGCACGGAGGACAGGAAGGAGGCCGCGATCAGGAACACGCCGACCAGGCCGGTGATGATCTCGCTGATCTCGTGCTGGATCGTCACCAGCAGGATCACGGCGAGCGCGCCGATCGCGTAGTGGGCGCCGTGCTGCAGGTAGACGTAGTCGTCCAGGGTGCCCTCGCGGACCAGAAAGACCGTCAGCGAACGCACGTACATCGCGCCGATGCCCAGGCCGAGCGCCATCCAGAAGATGTGGTTGGTGATGGCGAAGGCGCCTATCACCCCGTCGAAGGAGAAGGACGCGTCCAGCACTTCCAGGTACAGGAAGAGGAAGAACGCGGCCTTGCCGGCCAGGGCGACGGCCGAGACCGGTTTGCCCTCTGCCCTGGCCTTTTCCTCCTCCTCGTGTTCGTGCTCCTCCTCCTCTTCGAGTTTGTCCTCGAAGTAGCCGGAGAGACCGCCGACCACGAGATACGTGACCAGGCCGGCGACGCCGGAGAGCAGCACGGTGGCGGACTTGTCGGCGTGGCCCGTGCTGACGTGGGCGTTGGTGGCGAAGGTCATCGCGGTGGCCAGCAGCACGATCAGCGCGACGCACACCGACAGCATGTCGACCTTGCCGAGTTTGGCGAGCGGGCGTTCCAGCCGGGCCAGCCACTTGATGTCCCGGTCCTCGAGGATGAAGTCCAGGAAGATCATCAGCAGGAACATGCCGCCGAAGGCGGCGATCGCCGGGTGGGCGTCGGTGACCAGGTCCTCGTAGCGGTTCGGGTCGTCGAGGGCGAGCTGCACCGCCTCGATGGGGCCGGCCTTCGCGCTGATGGCGACGATCACGACCGGGAACACCAGCCTCATGCCGAACACCGCGATCAGAATGCCGAGGGTGAGGAAGACGCGCTGCCAGAAGGCGTTCATCTTCTTCAGGATCCCGGCGTTGACGACCGCGTTGTCGAAGGACAGCGAGATCTCGAGGATCGACAGGATCAGTACGATCCCGAACGCCTCCCAGCCCCACTGCCATGCGGCGAAGGCAAGGCCGGCCGCCGTGACGGCGAACGACCAGCCGAATGTCCTCAAGATCATGTCTTTCCCATGCAGTCGGAGTGAATACGGAGGCTGGGGGTCTCCGGCGCCGCTCGTGTCACGACGCCGGCCGGTCGAGATGGCTTGTGGGCGCGTGGGGTGCTACCTCGAACCAAACGGTCTTTCCCGTGGCCGTGGGCGTACTGCCCCAATCGGCCGCCAGGGCCGCGACCAGCAACAGGCCGCGACCGCTCTCGGCGTACGGCCCGCCACCATGCGAGGTCCGGAAAGGGCGAGCCGTGTCGGCCACCTCCACCCGCAGCCGGGCCCTCGTCCAGCTCACGACGACGTTGTACGGGCCGGTGGCGTGCTGCAGCGCGTTGGCGATCACCTCGCCGGAGAGCAGCGCCAGGTCATCCAGCGTCTCGTCCGGAAGCGCCAGACCCCAGTCGCCGACCGTCGACAGGACGAGCCGACGCGCCGTGGGAACGGTCTCGTCCCCCGTGCTGAGGGTGAAGTCGCGGCACAGGGGCTCTCTGTGGGTGTGCACCATGATCACCCCTTGACAGGTGCGCTCCCGGCGCGGACCGGGCGGCGACACCGCGGACACGGTCGGCGGGCGTGAGGCAGCAGGCATATGAAGGAGGGGCCGGCAGCGGTTCCCGTGATCGGTCGTACGGCTTGTCGTTCGCGCGCGTTGGTGCGCCCGCGCCGGGCAGAGGTTGATCTGTCTGTGATGCGTGGCCGGTCCATTTCGGGACGGACCGGCCACCTGCCCCTTGCCTGTGGTTCAGGACTTCTGGGCGAGGGCCTTCAGCGCCTTCTCCGCGCCGGGGTTCAGCTGGACGGGGGTGACGATCTCGGCCATGTCGAGATCGATGTCGGCCGCGGCCGCGTTCACCTTCTCCAGTTCGCTCTTCTTCTCGTAGACGAGGTTGACGATCTCGGCGGCGAGATCCGGGTCGAAGCCCTTCTTCACCAGCAGCACGTTCGGTACCACGATCGTGGGCACGTCCTTGGACTGGTTGTATACGGACTTGGGGATGGAGGCCGTCATGTAGACGTCGCCGTACTCCTGGTTCAGAGCGGACAGGTGCGGTGTCACGTCCAGGAAGCGGACCTCTTTCTTGAGGCTGGTGGTGAGGTCCGTGATCCCGCCGCTGGGCAGTCCGCCGGACCAGAACAGCGCGTCGATCGTGCCGTCCTTCATGGCGTCCACGGTTTCCGGGAGGCCGAGACGGTCGGCGGAGATGTCCTTGGCGGGGTCCAGCCCGGCGGCCTTCAGCAGCCGGTTGGCGATCACTTCCGTCCCGGAGCCGGGGGCCCCGGTGGACACTCTCTTGCCCTTCATGTCTGCGATGGAGTCGATCCCCGCGTCGGAGCGGACCAGTACCTGGGTGTAGTTCGGGTACAGCCGGGTCAGTGCCTCGATGTCCTGGGGGGAGGAGAAGGACTCCTTGCCCTCGACGGCGTCGCCGGCGGTGTCGAGCAGGGAGAAGGCGAGGTCGTAGGTGCCGGCTCCGAGGCCCTGGATGTTCTGCACGGAGGCGCCAGTGGTGGTGGCGGTGGCCCGGTAGCCGTCGAGGTTGTCGGAGATCAGCTCCGCGAGTCCGCCGCCGACCTGGTAGTAGACGCCGGTGGTGGGGCCGGTCGCGATGGTGAGCCGGCCTCCCTTCCCGCCGCTGTCGGCGGCCGTGTTCTCGGTCTGCTTCCCGCCACCGCAGGCGGTGGCGAGCAGACCTACGGCGAGAGCGGCGGTGGCGAGGCGCAGGGTGCGCATCCGGTGCTTCATGAGGAGAGCTGTCCTTCCGTGATGGTGTCCGCCTGGGGGTTCTCACCGGTGGTGGAACCCGAGAGGGTGGACTGCCGACGGCGTACGAGATGCACGCCGAGGGCGAGTACGAGGGCCGCGCAACCCGCGGTGATCGCCACGGGTTCGAGGTACAGCAGGCACAGGGCGGCGGCGGCGCACAGCGCACGCTCCACCGGGCCCGCCGGGCCGAGCAGCCGGCCTCCGGTGGCCGCGGCCAGTGCGGCCACGGCGAGGGCGGAGACCGCGGTGGTCCACAGGACGCCCCACAGGCCGCCGGTGCCGAGCAGATGGGCGCCGTTGTCGGTGAGGACGAAGGCGAACGGCACGAGGAACGCGGGCAGCGAGTACTTCCAGGTCGCCACCATCGTGCGCATCGGGTTGCCGCCGGTGATCGCGGCGGAGGCGGCCGCCGCCATGGCCGTCGGCGGGCTCACTTCGGAGAGCACGGCGTAGTAGAAGATGAACATGTACGCCTCGTGGGTGGCGACTCCCAGTTCGAGCAGGGCCGGCGCGATGATCACCGCGGCGATGATGAACGAGGCGGTGACCGGGACCGCGAGCCCGAGGATCGACACCGCGACGGCGGCGAAGAGCACGGTCAGGACCAGTGTCACGGTCGGGTTCTCGCCGAAGGCCCCGGCCGCGTCGACGATGACCGAGGCCAGGTTCAGGCCGAGACCGGTCTGGGTGACGACGGCGACGATCATGCCCGCCGCGGCGCAGGTGGCGACGACCGGGAGGACCGACTTGCTGCCCTCGGCGAGGGCTTGGTACAGCCGTCGCGGCGTCATCCTGTGCTTGGGGTCGAGGAACGACAGCAGGAACTGCAGGGCCGTCGCGTAGACCACCGCCCTGAAGGGGGGCAGCCCCATCGCCATGAAGCCGACGATCATGAAGAGGGAGAGGAAGTGGTAGCCGAACCGGCCCAGCAGGCGCAGTGCCGAGGTGGGCTCGTCGTCCACCACGGGCTGGGTGTGGTGCTTGCGGGCGTCGATCTCGACGGCGAGGAGGATGCCCAGGTAGTACAGGAGCGTGGGCACCAGCGCGTACAGCAGGACGGTGAGGTAACTCTCCCTCAGGTACTCGGCGATGATGAACGCGGCGGCGCCCAGTGTCGGCGGGGAGAGGATCGCGCCGATCCCGGCGGCCGCGAGCACTCCGCCGCCCTGCTCCTTGCCGTAACCGGCCCGGCGCAGGACGGGCCAGGCGACCGAGCCCAGGCTGACCGCGGTCGCGGTGCCGGAACCGGAGACGGTGCCGAGGAGGAAGCCCGCGGCGGTCACCGTGCGTCCGGGCGCGCTGCGGGAGCCGCGGAAGGCCGCGAACGACAGGTCGATGAAGAACTTGCCCGCGCCGGAGATGTCGAGGACGGCGCCGAAGATGGTGAACAGGACGATGTAGGTGCCGGCGACGTTCAGCGGCACGCCGTAGACGCCGTCGGTGCCCATGAAGAAGTGGGCCGCGATCGCGTCGATGTCGAAGCCGCCGTGCGCCAGCGACCAGTCGTACGGCAGCAGTCCGCCGTAGTACGCGTACACCAGGAAGCTCGCGCAGAAGGCCGGCAGGACCCAGCCGGTGGTGCGTCGGCACGCCTCCAGGACCAGCACGATCATGGCGAGGCCGGCCGCCGTGTCCAGCGAGGTCGGCAGCTGGCGCCGCTCGATGAAGGCGTCGAACTCCAGCAGCGGGTACAGGCACACGGCGAGTGCCGCCGCGGCGAGCAGCCAGTCGAGCCACCCCGGTTTGTCGTGGCGGACGGCCGCCTTGTCCGGCACCCCGTCGGCGGGCGCGGTGCGGTCACCGCGTCGCCAGGGCAGCAGCAGCGCCGGTACCCGCACTGTCCCGCGGTGGGTCAGGAAGATCAACGGCAGCGTCCCCGCGAGGAAGAGGGTCAGGTAGTACTGGGTGCCCTTGGCAACCGGAAAGAAGATCGCGTACAGCACGAAGACCGACAGCGAGGCGCACACCACTGACACGGCCGCGGAGACCCGAGGGGAGAGTTTCCGGGCCGGCCGCTCCTGCTCGAACTCGGCCACGAGCTCCTCCGCTGATCGCGGCCTCGACTCGGGCGGCACCGTTGCCATGCTCATCGCGGCTTCTCCTGGGACTAGGCGGTTCGTGGTGTCCCAGACCGTGGCAGCTGTTCACATGCGTGCAACAGAGCACGACCGAGGACTTAACGTAGGTTTAGGGTTCAGTGACGGCGGTCACTTCTACGCTCATCGCACCGGCTGTGACCTGCGCGCTCCCTCGGCACCTGTGCCGCCGGGCCTCAGGGCCCGCCGGATTCCATCCACCGGGAGGCCGTGTGCGGATACTTCTCGTCGAGGACGACAACCGGGTCGCCGACGCCCTCACCGGTGCCCTCCGGCGCCACGGATACGAGGTACGGCGTGCCGCGAACGCCGCCGACGCCCTGGCGGCACCCCCTGCCGATCTCGTGCTGCTCGATCTGGGCCTGCCCGACCGGGACGGCATCGAGGTCTGCCGCGAACTGCGCGCCCGCGGCGGCGTACCGGTGATCGCGGTGACCGCGAGGGGAGACGAGCCCGACCGGGTGCGGGGGCTGCGCAGCGGCGCCGACGACTACGTGGTGAAACCGTTCGGCACCGCGGAGTTGCTGGCCCGTATCGAGGCGGTGCTCCGGCGCAGCGTGAGCCAGCGCGGCCATGAGGACCGGCTCGTCGCCGTCGAGGGCCTGGAGGTGGACCTCGGGCGGCGCACGGTCACCGTGGACGGGCGCAGCGTCGCCCTGACCTTCAAGGAATTCGAGGTTCTCGCCCTGCTGGCCCGCGCGGGCGGTGCCGCCGTACCCCGCGACCGGATCGTGGTGGAGGTGTGGCAGACGACGTACGACGGCATGTCACGCACCCTCGACGTCCATGTGGCCACCCTGCGCGGCAAGCTGGGGCGGGCGGGGGGCTTGGTACAGACCGTGCGAGGGTTCGGGTACCGGCTCTCCGCGGGCCCGGGGGCGGCCCGCGATCCGGGGGGCGGCACCGGTCCGGGAGCCGACGGTGGTGGCGCGGAGGCCGGCGGTCCGGCGGCGGCAGGCGAGTGAGGACGCCGGATGCGCCGCCGACTTCTCTTCATCGTCTTCGTCCTGGTCGCAGGTCTGATCGTCGCGCTCAGCCTGCCCCTGGTGCGGGCCACCGCGGAGCGTACGGTCCAGAGTTCGTTCATCGGGAGGGTCGAGGACGGCGCCTGGTTCGCGGACCTGGCCGCCACCGCCCTGGAGTCGGGGCGGACCGGCCGTCTGGAGGCCGCCGCCGACCGCTACGCGAACCTCTACGACTCACGCGTCGCGGTGGTCGACGCCGACAGCGAGACCGTGATCGCCTCGCGCCCCGTCGACCTGGAGGAGCCGCAGGCGCGGTCGGCGCTGCTGCTCGCCCTCGCCGACCGGCCTCCCGAGCAGCCCGGCGTGTGGTGGCCATGGGACGACCGGCCCTTCGTGCTGGCCGAGCCCGTCCGGCGCGACGGCCGTGTGCTGGGTGCCGTGCTGATCGTCTCACCCACCGAACAGGCCCGTTCCGAGGTGGCCGACCATCTGACCCTGGTGGTGCTGGGCAGCCTCGCGGCACTCGTCCTGGTGGTGATCGCGGTCGCGGCGCCGGTGGTCCGCTGGGTGCTCCGTCCTGTCCACGACCTGGACCGTGCCACCCATGAGGTCGCCCTCGGGAGCCTGAAGACCCGTGTGTCGGAGCGGGTGGGTGCCCCGGAACTGCGCCGCCTCGCCAACCACTTCAACGTGATGGCGGACAGCATGCACGCCTCCCAGGAGCAGCAGCGGGCGTTCGTGGCACAGGCGTCCCACCAACTGCGCAATCCGCTGACCGCGCTCCGGCTGCGGGTGGAGAACCTGGAGGAGTTCGTGAACGACCCGCGCGGTCTGAACGAACTGCACTTCGCCGTGGAGGAGGCCGACCGGTTCGGCGAGATGCTCGACGCGCTGCTGCGGCTGGCCAGGGCGGAGGCGTCGGAGGCGGAAAGGGGACCGGTCGACGTCACCGCCGTGGTGACGCACCGGGTCGATGCCTGGCGGGCTGCCTTCTCCGGTGCGGGTGTCCCGCTCACCACGCAGATTCCCGACGGGGTGAGCGCGCTGTCCCTGCCCGACTGTCTCGACCACGCACTCGACACCCTGCTCGACAACGCCCTCAAGTTCGGCGAGGGGGCACCGGTCGATGTCTCCGTGCACCGCGCCCCGGCCGGGGCAGCGATGGAAACGGTCGAGGTGACGGTACGGGATGCCGGCCCCGGCCTGACCGCGGAGGAACTGTCCCAGGCGGGCGGGAGGTTCTGGCGCAGCACACGTCACCAGAACGTCCGCGGCACGGGGCTCGGCCTCGCGCTCACCCGCATGGTGGTGGAGGCTGGCGGCGGTGAACTGCTCCTGGCAGCCGCGCGGCCACACGGACTCTCCGCCACCGTACGGCTGCCCGCCGCGCCGGCACTCCCCGGGGATCCCCTGTCCGATCCGCTGTGAGGGGAGCCGGTGACGGTACTTGCGAGCGGTCAGGGATGTGACTCGCGGTACCACCGAGCGGCGCCGGGGTGCAGCTCCAGCGGGTGGGTGGCGATCGCCGTACGCCGGTCGAGGCGGCGGGCCTCAGGGTGCGCCCGGATCAGCCGGGACTGCCCCTCGAACAGCAGCCGGGTCAGCCAGTACGCCTCCGCGTCCGGCATGTCCCGCCGTACCACCAGGAAGTTCGGCACGCTCACCGTGGTCACCGCGCTCTGCGCTCCGTACACGACGGCCGGCACGGTGGTCTCGGTGTACAGCTCGCCGTAGGACCCGGTGAGCTCGTCGACCACGTCGCCGAGGTCGACGAGGCGGATCATGGTGCTGCGGCGCAGTTCGGTGATGGCTCCGGTCGGCAGACCGCCGCTCCAGAAGAAGGCGTCGATACGCCCCTCGGCCAAGGCGGTCGCCGACTCGCGCACATCCAGCCGCAGCGAGGTCAGGTCACCGTCGGGGGAGAGCCCGGAGACCTTCAGGATGCGCTCGGCGATCAGCGCCGTGCCTGAGCCCTCGGACCCCACGGAGACCCGCAGCCCGTGCAGCGCCTTCGCGCTGCGGACCGGGCTGTCCGCGCGGACCACCAACTGCACATAGTTGTCGTAGAGCGAGGCCAGCGCCACCACGGGCAGCTTCTGGGAGAAGGGCGCGCTCCCGGCGACCGCGTCGGCGGCGGAATCGGCGAGGGTGAAGCCCGCCTGTGCCTGGTCGGCGGCCACCCGGCGCAGATTGTCCACACTGCCTCCGGTGTGCAGAACCCGCGCCGAGACGTCCGGCAGCCGGCCCTCGATGAGGTCGGCGTAACCGGCCCCGTAGTCCGCGTAGACACCGCCCGGGTTGCCGGTGGCCACCTTGATCTCCCCGGACGGGCGGGGCGGCGCGTCGCTTCCGCCGCACCCTGCGAGCAGCAGTGCCGCGGTGAGGGCGGCGGCGAGTACGCGCGCCAGCCGCATGGGTACCTCCCTCGACGTTCCGAGCCGCGTACAGGGCGTGCGGCCCATGTCGTGCGGGGTCCGATGGGCCGACTCGGTCAGCCTAGCCGTCTGCGAAGACGGCGGTCCGTGACCGGGCGGTGGGCGGTCGGCGGCGTCCCCGGCGGTGCTGCCGTACGGTGAACAGCCCGGCGGCCGCAAGCCCCACGGCGCGCGGGACGGCGGCGGACTGTCCCCCACTCCTGGACCGACGTCACCGGGCGCGGTCATCGGGCGCGCTGGTCAGCGGCGGGCGAGGCCGGGCCTTCCGCCCGTGACGGATCCGGGGCGAGTTCGCCCAGGAGCGCGGGCGAGAAGTTGCCGCCGGTGAGGACCGTTCCCAGCGAGGCGGCGCCCAGGTCGTGCCGCAGAGCCGCGGCGATCCCGACCGCGCCCGGGACTCCAGGAACAACCCCAGGGTGTCCCGCACGATCCGCAGGGCCAGCCAGGTCGCCGGCATACCCGGGGTCCGGGATCGTTCCTTCGAGACCCTGGAGGATGCCAAGGCGTGGCTTCGTCGAGCAGCCACGCGCGCGTACACAGCGAAGTCGGAGGCCACCGTCTCCTCGGTCGACTACCGGCGCGGCATCTTGTCCGAGCTGTCCTCCATTCTGGAGGCGGCGGTCGATGACAAGCGGTCTCGCCAGGAACCCCATGCACGCGAAGTCCGTGCGGTGGCCCAAGGCTTCACAGGAGCGGCGCGAGGCGTGGCCGCTGGAGATGGCGCTGCGAGTCCGCGACGTCATACTCACCACACGATTCGGCAACGCCATTGCGGTGAACACGTGGAACACCTACACCTGGAAGCCCGCGTTGGCCAAGGCCGGCATCATCCCGCCACGTGCCAAGGGGGCAAAGGACTGGCAGTGGGAAGCGGCTCCGAAGGACGGCTTCCACGTGCTGCGGCACACCTATGCCTCGATCATGCTGGAGGCGGGAGAGTCCGTAGTGACCGTGGCGCGGTGGCTCGGGCACTCCTCGCCGGCGATCACCCTCGGTTACTATGCTCACTTCATGCCGGAGGCCGGAAGCAAGGGGCGGACGGCCATTGACGGACTGCTGAGGAGGCGGGGAGATCTGCATGCCGGTCGAAACTCCCCAGATTCTCCCCAGGGCTGCCGACGGCCAGTTCCCACTGTTCAGCATCTCCGGGAATGGCCGTGGATTGCAAGGCTGATGAGGCGGGTGACCTAAGAAGATGATGAGAGAGGTCACCGCGACCCGCTACATCGAACCGCTGCGATCCGGCGGTTCCGTCCCCGGCGTCGTCGAGGCGGACGACCTCGGCACCTACGTCGTGAAGTTCACCGGCTCTGCGCAGGGCCGCAAGGCACTCGTCGCCGAGGTGATCGTGGGGGAGCTGGCCCGCGCCCTCGGGCTGCGCTTCCCGGAGCTGGTCCTGGTGCACTTCGACCCGGCGATCGCGGACCACGAGCCGCACCAGGAGGTGCGGGGCCTGCACGCGGCCAGCGCGGGCGTCAACCTCGGCATGGATCACCTGCCGGGCGCCCGGGACTTCACGCCGGAGCTCGCCCGGGTCTTCCCCGTGGGCCCGCTGGAGGCAGGGAAGATCGTCTGGCTCGATGCCCTGACCGTGAACGTCGACCGCACGGTCCACAGTTCCAACCTGATGGTCTGGCCCACCCTGGGCGTCGCACCCCCGCGCCTGTGGCTGATCGACCACGGCGCCGCCCTGGTCTTCCACCACCGCTGGGACGCCGCCGACCCCCGCAAGGCCTACGACTTCCGGCACCACGCCCTCGGCCACTACGGGCCCGACGTCCGGGCCGCCGACGCCGAGCTGGCGCCCCGGGTGACCGAGGAGCTGCTGCGGCGGATCCTCGCCGAGGTCCCGGACGCCTGGCTCGCCGACGAGCCGGGCTTCGCCACCGCGGACGAGGTGCGCGCGGCGTACGTGACGTACCTGCACGCGCGCGTGCGGGCCTCCGGGGACTGGCTGCCCACGGGCTTCCCCACCCGGGAGGAACTCGCCGCCGAGGAGGCCCTGCGGGCGGCGAAGAACCAGCAAGGACGCCCCGCGTGGCTCAAGCAGGTGCCCGACCTGCACGGCAAGCCCGCGGCTCAGCAGGATTGGTCGGTGCACCTCGGATGACGGACGTTCAGCGGGTCGGGATCGAACTGCCGGAGGACTCGCCGGCCGCCGCGCGGCGGGTCGAGATCGAGTACTGCACCCAGTGCCGCTGGCTGCCCCGCGCGGCCTGGCTGGCGCAGGAACTGCTCACGACCTTCGAGGCCGAACTCACGGAACTGGCCCTCAAGCCCGGCACGGGCGGGGTGTTCGTGGTCCGCGTCGGTGACGAGGTCGTCTGGGACCGGCGCGAGCAGGGCTTCCCGGAGCCGACGGCCGTGAAGCAGGCCGTACGCGACCGAGTGGCCCCGGGGAAGTCCCTGGGCCACTCGGAGAAGCCGTCCGCGGACTGAGTCAGCCCTTGAGCTGCTCGTAGGCGGGGAGCGTCAGGAAGTCGGCGTAGTCCTCGTCGAGGGAGACCGTCAGCAGCAGGTCGTGGGCCTGCTGCCAGTTGCCGGCCGCGAAGGCCTCGTCGCCGATCTCGGCCCGGATGTTGGCGAGTTCCTCGGCGGCGACCTTGCGGGCCAGATCGGCGGTGACCTGCTCGCCGTTGTCGAGGACGACCTCCGCGTTGATCCACTGCCAGATCTGGGAGCGGGAGATCTCGGCGGTGGCCGCGTCCTCCATCAGG
The DNA here is from genome assembly GCF_001611795.1 of Streptomyces qaidamensis. Classification (NCBI taxonomy): domain Bacteria; kingdom Bacillati; phylum Actinomycetota; class Actinomycetes; order Kitasatosporales; family Streptomycetaceae; genus Streptomyces; species Streptomyces qaidamensis. The sequence continues at coordinate 7,320,348 of NZ_CP015098.1, forward strand.
TTGAAGATGGCGACCGCGCCCATGCCGCGCAACCAGGCCTCGATGTAACGGATGCCGACCTGCACGGCGTTGACCAGACCCGCGTAGGTGGGCTTGGCGTCGAGCGAGTCGATGGCGATGAGGTCGGCCGCCTTGACGTCGACGTCCTCACGCAGCCGGTCCTTCTGGTTGGGCTTGTCGCCGAGGACCTTGTCGAAGGACTCCATGGCGATCGGCACCAGGTCGGGGTGGGCGACCCAGGAGCCGTCGAAGCCGTCGCCGGCCTCGCGGTCCTTGTCGGCGCGGACCTTCTCGAAGGCGACCTTGTTGACCTCCGCGTCCCGGCGGGAGGGGATGAAGGCCGCCATGCCGCCGATGGCGTGCGCGCCGCGCTTGTGGCAGGTGCGGACGAGGAGTTCGGTGTAGGCGCGCATGAACGGGGCGGTCATCGTCACCGCGTTGCGGTCCGGCAGGACGAACGCGGCGCCGCCGTCACGGAAGTTCTTGACGATGGAGAACAGGTAGTCCCAGCGGCCCGCGTTCAGCCCGGAGGCGTGGTCGCGCAGTTCGTAGAGGATCTCCTCCATCTCGTACGCGGCGGTGATCGTCTCGATGAGGACGGTCGCGCGGACCGTGCCCTGCGGGATGCCGCAGTACTCCTGCGCGAAGACGAACACCTCGTTCCACAGGCGCGCCTCCAGGTGGGACTCCGTCTTGGGGAGGTAGAAGTACGGGCCCTTGCCGAGGTCCAGCAGGCGCTGGGCGTTGTGGAAGAAGTACAGGCCGAAGTCGACGAGGGCGCCGGGCACCGGGGTGCCGTCGGCATCGACGAGGTGACGTTCGTTCAGGTGCCAGCCGCGCGGGCGCATGACGACCGTGGCGAGCTCCTCGTTCGCCTTGAGGGCGTAGGACTTGCCGGACTTCGGGTCGGTGAAGTCGATGGTGCGGGTGTAGGCGTCGCTCAGGTTGACCTGGCCGAGGACCACGTTCTCCCAGGTGGGTGCGGAGGCGTCCTCGAAGTCCGCGAGCCACACCTTGGCGCCCGAGTTGAGGGCGTTGATGGTCATCTTGCGGTCGGTGGGGCCGGTGATCTCGACCCGGCGGTCGTTCAGGGCGTCCGGGGCGGGGGCGACCTTCCAGGAGTCGTCGGCGCGGATCGCGGCGGTCTCCGGGAGGAAGTCGAGGGTGGAGGTGCGGGCGATCTCGGCGCGGCGCTCGGCGCGGCGGGCGAGGAGCTCGTCACGCCGGGGCGTGAACCGCCGGTGCAGCTCGGCCACGAAGGCGAGCGCCGCTTCGGTGAGGACCTCCTCCTGCCGGGGCAGGGGCTCGGCGTCGACGATGGCCAGCGGGGACGGCGCTGGAGCGGACATGAACGGTCACTTCCTTCAGCGAGCTGTGAAGACGAGCCGGCGTGCTTGGCACCGGGTGCCAGTCTTCCCGGATACGGCGTTCGGCGCCCGCGGAGCAGACGGGCGCTTCTGAACAGTGGATACTAGTTTCCTCATAGTGGAAGTTCAATCGTCTGTTGATGTCGAGATTCTCCGGGTCGAGGCAAGGTGGCGCTTCGTGCCACCCCGCTCACTCCAGGTGGGTCAGATCGGCTTCGGTGTCGATGTCGAAGGGCCGGGCGACGTCCCCGCACTCGACGAGGGCGACCTCCGGCCGGTGCTCCTTCAGATAGGCGCGTGCCCCCCGGTCCCCTTGCGCAGTCGCGGCGACGCCCGCCCAGTGGGCGGCGCCGAACAGCACCGGATGGCCGCGCACACCGTCGTATGAAGCGGAAACGAGCGACGATCCGCCCGTGCAGGCCGCGAGGACCCGGGCCACCGCCTCCGGTCCGATGCCGGGCTGGTCGACCAGTGACACCAGGGCGGCCCCGGCACCCGTGCCGGCGAGCGAGCCGAGCCCGGCGCGCAGCGAGGTCCCCATGCCCTGCTCCCAGTCGGGGTTGTCGACCAGGACGCACCCCGGGAGCCAGGCCCGGGCGCGCACCTCGTCGGCCCGGGCGCCCAGCACGACGTGGACGGTCGCACAGCCACCCTCCCGCAGCACCCGCACGGCGTGCTCCACCAGAGGCCGTCCCCGGTGCGGGAGCAGTGCCTTGGGTCGCCCGCCGAGCCGCCGTCCACCACCTGCCGCGAGCAGCAGTCCCGCAACCGCCGGCGCCCCGTCCGTCGTCTCCCGTGTCGTCATGGCTCCTGCATACCGCACGCCCCGCACAGGGGTGCGACGGCGCGGGGTGCGCGTCGCACGGGCGTGCGCCTCGGGCCAGAAAGTCACTCAGCGAAACAAGTCGATGACGCAATGGACTGGCGCCTGGTGGTCCGCGTCGTTTACTGTCGCCCGCACCGACCGGCCGGGTGCCCGACGGCTGCCCGGTGTGGGGGACTTCGCGTCGGAAGGGCACGCGCACGGCGAGGTGCGAGGGGGAGGACTGTGTTGCGGAGCGTCGAGCAGAAGCGGCAGGGGCCTGTGACCGGCGGCGAGGAGGATCCGCGCGTGACGGAGCTGCGCTCCGCCGTGTCGCGGTTGCGCCGCCGACTGGCCGCCCATCCGGGCGAGTTCGCCGACCGGACGATAGCCGAGGAGGAACTGGCCGCCATGGCCGCCATGGCCGCCGATGGCATCCCCGAGACCTCCTGCCTGCGCCGCTCTCTGCTGCTGATCGCGGGCGCGATCGGCTCGGTGAGCGCGCTGTCCGCAGAACTGAGGGAGGTCCGGCGGGCGGTGGATCTCTTCGGGGGGCCGGTGCGGGGCCAGGGCTAAGCCCGGAATGCGCACCGGGCCCCGCGAGGCGGCGGGCTGATCCGAGCGCCTGGGGCCCGGGTGCGGTCGCGACCCCGGCTTGCAGCCGCGGCTGCGGTCCCTGCCGTTACGCGGGACTCTGACTCGCGAGCGCCACGGACAGTTCCCCCGCGACCTGCTGGAGCACCGGCACGATCTTGTCCGTCGCCGCCTCCGTGACCCGTCCCGCCGGGCCCGAGATGGAGATGGCCGCGGCGGTGGGGGAGTCGGGCACCGGGACCGCGAGGCAACGGACCCCGATCTCCTGCTCGTTGTCGTCGATGGCGTAGCCCTGGCGGCGCACGTCCTCCAGGGCCGCGAGGAACCCGTCGGGCGTCGTGATCGTCTTCTCCGTCGCCGCGGGCATGCCCGTACGGGAGAGCAGCGCCCGCACCTCCTCCGGCGGGAAACCGGCCAGCAGGGCCTTGCCGACGCCCGTGGAGTGCGGCAGCACCCGTCGGCCGACCTCCGTGAACATCCGCATCGAGTGCTTCGACGGCACCTGTGCGACGTAGACGATCTCGTCCCCGTCCAGCAGGGCCATGTTCGCCGTCTCGCCGGTCTCCTCGACCAGTCGTGCCAGGTACGGCCGTGCCCAGGTGCCCAGCAGCCGGGAGGCCGACTCGCCGAGGCGGATCAGGCGCGGGCCGAGCGCGTACCGCCGGTTGGGCTGCTGACGTACGTACCCGCAGGCCACCAGTGTGCGCATCAGGCGGTGGATGGTCGGCAGGGGCAGGCCGCTGCTTGCGGACAGCTCACTCAGGCCCACCTCGCCGCCCGCGTCCGCCATCCGTTCGAGCAGGTCGAAGGCGCGCTCCAGGGACTGGACGCCGCCGTTGGCGGAGGACCGGGCGGAGTCGGTGGTGCTGGCGCTGGACGTCGGCACGGCGTTCCTTTCGGGGCGGGCGGGAAGGGCAGAAGCCTACCCGGCAGTCGGTTGACTCCCCGCTTGTACGTAGCTACGTTCTGCGTGCTGGAAGCTTAATTCCGCTTTGTGGAAACGTCCAGGAGTGTGCACCGAAGGGCGCCGCAGTCCAGTGTGCCCTTGACGTCGCGGAAGAGGGAGTGAAGACTCCTTCAACAGAAAGTTGAATTCCGTTACGCGGAAGTGATTGGAAGTAAGGGGTTCGGGTGTCCGACGCTGAACTGGTGCTTCGCTCGACGCGTGTCATCACTCCCGAGGGGACCCGCGCCGCATCGGTCGCGGTCGCCGCCGGCACGATCACGGCCGTCCTCCCGTACGACGCGCCCGTACCGGAGAGCGCCCGCCTGGAGGACCTGGGCGACCACGTCCTGCTGCCCGGCCTCGTCGACACGCACGTGCACGTCAACGACCCGGGCCGCACCGAGTGGGAGGGCTTCTGGACCGCCACCCGCGCCGCGGCGGCCGGCGGCATCACGACTCTCGTCGACATGCCCCTGAACAGCCTCCCGCCGACCACGACCGTCCCGCACCTGCGCACCAAGCAGCGGGTGGCCGCCGACAAGGCACACATCGACGTCGGCTTCTGGGGCGGCGCGCTGCCCGACAACATCAAGGAGCTCCGCCCGCTGCACGAGGCCGGTGTGTTCGGCTTCAAGGCGTTCCTGTCGCCGTCCGGCGTCGACGAGTTCCCGCACCTGGACCGGGACCCCCTCGCCCGCACCATGGCCGAGATCGCCGCCTTCGACGGACTGCTCATCGTGCACGCCGAGGACCCCCGCCTCCTCGCCGCCGCCCCGCAGCAGCCCGGCCCGAAGTACGCCGACTTCCTCGCCTCCCGCCCCCGGGACGCCGAGGACACCGCCATCGCTCAGCTCATCCGCGAGGCGAAGGCCCTCCACGCGCGCGTGCACGTCCTGCACCTCTCCTCCAGCGACGCCCTGCCGATGATCGCCGAGGCGCGGGCGGAGGGCGTCCGCATCACCGTGGAGACCTGCCCCCACTACCTGACCCTCACCGCCGAGGAAGTCCCCGACGGTGCCAGCGAGTTCAAGTGCTGCCCGCCCATCCGCGAGGCCGCCAACCAGGACCTGCTCTGGCAGGCGCTCGCCGACGGCACCATCGACTGCGTCGTCACCGACCACTCCCCGTCCACGGCCGACCTGAAGACCGACGACTTCGCGACGGCCTGGGGCGGCATCTCCGGCCTCCAGCTCAGCCTGGCCGCGGTCTGGACGGAGGCCCGCAGGCGCGGGCACGGCCTGGAGGACGTGGTGCGCTGGATGTCCGCGCGCACCTCCGAACTGGTCGGGCTCGACGACCGCAAGGGCGCCATCGCGGTGGGCCGCGACGCCGACTTCGCCGTCCTCGCCCCCGACGAGACCTTCACCGTCGACCCGGTCGCCCTCCAGCACCGCAACCGCGTCACCGCCTACGCCGGCAGGACCCTGCACGGCGTCGTGAAGTCCACCTGGCTGCGCGGGCAGCGCATCGTCGCGGACGGCGAGTTCACCGAACCGAAGGGGCGGCTCCTCACCCGGACCCACTGAATCCCCTCCCGGACACCCGAAAGGCAGACCTGATCATCGTGACGGCGATCCCCAGCTTCACCGGCGACGCGAACCCCTACGGAGGCGGCGACCCGTACGCGGACTACCGCACCGCCGACTTCCCCTTCACCCAGTACACCGACCTCGCCGACCGGCGTCTCGGTGCCGGTGTCATCGCCGCCAACGACGAGTTCTTCGCCCAGCGCGAGAACCTGCTGGTGCCCGGGCCCGCCGAGTTCGACCCCGAGCACTTCGGCCACAAGGGCAAGATCATGGACGGCTGGGAGACGCGCCGCCGGCGGGGCGCCTCCGCCGGCCACCCCTGGCCGACCGAGGAGGACCACGACTGGGCGCTGGTCCGCCTCGGCGCCCCGGGCGTGATCCGCGGGATCGTCGTCGACACCGCCCACTTCCGCGGCAACTACCCGCAGGCCGTCTCCGTCGAGGGCACCCGCGTCATCGGCTCCCCGTCGCCGGAGGAACTCCTCGGGGACGACGTGAAGTGGACGACCCTCGTCCCGCGCACCCCGGTCGGCGGCCACGCGGCGAACGGGTTCGCCGTCGACGTCGAGCAGTGCTTCACGCACCTGCGGGTCAACCAGCACCCCGACGGCGGCATCGCGCGCCTGCGCGTCCACGGCGAGGTCGTCCCCGACCCGGCCTGGCTGGAGGCGCTCGGCACCTTCGACGTCGTCGCCCTGGAGAACGGCGGCCGGGCCGAGGACGCCTCCAACCGCTTCTACTCGCCCGCCTCCAACACCATCCAGCCGGGCCGCTCCCTCAAGATGGACGACGGCTGGGAGACCCGCCGCCGCCGCGACCAGGGCCACGACTGGATCCGCTACCGGCTGGCCGCCCAGGCGCAGATCCGGGCCCTGGAGATCGACACCGCCTACCTCAAGGGCAACAGCGCCGGCTGGGCGTCGGTGTCGGTCAGGGACGGCGAGGACGGCGACTGGCAGGAGATCCTGCCCCGCACCCGCCTCCAGCCCGACACCAACCACCGCTTCGTCCTGCCGGCCCCGGCCGTGGGCACGCACGCGCGCGTGGACATCTTCCCCGACGGGGGCATCTCCCGGCTGCGCCTGTTCGGCTCCCTGACCCAGGAGGGCACGAGCCGGCTGGTGGCACGCCACCAGGAGCTGGGTGGCTGAACAATCCCGTGACCGTGGGGCTCACCAGCCGGACCGTGAGGCTCACCCGCCGGACCATGGGGCTCACCCGCCGGACCGTGGGACGCACCCGCCGGACGGCACCGGTGCGCCCCACGCGCCTCACGCCGCGTGGCCCCCGTCCACCGAGAACTCCGCCCCGGTCACGTACGTCGCCCCCGCCAGGCAGGCGACCATCGACGCCACCTCGTCCGCCGTCCCGAACCGGCCCAGCGCCGTCATCGCCGCCTGGCCGGCCGCGTACGGCCCGTCCGCCGGGTTCATGTCCGTGTCGATCGGGCCGGGAAGGACGAGGTTGGCCGTGATCCCGCGTCCGCCCAGCTCCCTGGCCAGCGCCTTCGTCAGACCGGCCAGGGCCGCCTTGCTCATCGCGTAGAGCGTCCCGCCGGGCCCCGGCACCCGCTGGGCGATGCAACTGCCGATCGTGATGATCCGCCCGCCCTCGGGCATCCGCGCCGCGGCCGCCTGAGAGGCCAGGAAGACACCCCTTACGTTCACGTCCAGGACCCGGTCCACCTCCGCGAGCGACAGGGTCTCCAGCGGCCCGAGCACCCCCACACCGGCGTTGTTGACCAGGATGTCGAGCCCGCCCAGCGCCTCGGCCGCCGCGTCCACCACGGCGGCTGCCTCGGCAGGCTGCGCCAGGTCCGCGCGCACGGCCACCGCCCGGCGCCCCAGCGCCTCCACCTCCCGGACGACGTCCTCGGCCGCCTCCTTGCCGTTCACATGGCTGACGGCCACGTCCGCCCCCTCCCGCGCCAGCCGCACCGCCGTCGCCGCGCCGATCCCACGGCTCCCGCCGGTCACGAGAGCCACCTTGCCGTACAGAGTTCCCTGAGTGGTCATGAGTCCATCCCAGCGGCCGCACGGCACCGGCGCTGGCGGCGAACGGACGTCGAGGTGAGACCGCCCGCGGCGTGCGTCGTGCCGGGGGACGGGCGTACGGCCCAGCGATGAGTTGCGGGCGGCGGCGGGGTCTGAACCGATGACAGCAGATCCCGGCCCACCGGAAGGAAGGCACCCGCCATGGGCAAGCTCGTCTCCACCCTCTTCGTCACCCTCGACGGCGTCTACCAGGCCCCCGGCGGGCCGCAGGAGGACACCCGGGGCGGTTTCACCCACGGCGGCTGGAGCTTCCCGTACGCCGACGAGGACTTCGGCCGGTTCATCGACGAGGTCTTCGCCCGCCCGGGCGCCTTCCTGCTCGGCCGCCGCACCTACGACATCTTCGCCACGTACTGGCCCAAGGTGACCGACCCCGCCGACCCGGTCGCCTCCAAGCTGAACTCGCTGCCGAAGTACGTGCCTTCCTCGACCCTGACGGATCCCGGCTGGGCGGGCACCACGGTGCTGACCGGTGATCTCGCCGAGGAGGTCGCCGCCGTGAAGGAGCGCACCGACGGCGAGGTCCAGGTACACGGCAGCGGTGCCCTCGTCCGCTCCCTGCTGGCGCTCGACCTCGTCGACACCCTGCACCTGCTGACCTTCCCGGTCGTGCTCGGCTCCGGGTTCCGGCTGTTCACGGAGGGCGCCGTACCGACCGCGTTCGAGCACACCGGCGGGAGCGTCACCGGCGCGGGCGTGTCGGTCCAGACGTACGACCTGAAGGGCCGCCCGGAGTACGGCGAGTTCGGACTGCCGGAGGAGGCGTGAGGGCGCCGGTGCGTGGGTGAACTTCCCGCGAACGCACGGGGCTTCACAGGAAATTCTCCATGCTTGTCATTGACATGCCAGCGTCTACGCGCGTCATCATGAGGTCCATGAATCTCCCCCCACGCGCCTCGCGGCTCGGCGCAGCAGCCGCCCTCCTGTCCGCCCTCCTCGTCGGCGGAACCGTCTCCGCCACCACGGCCGACGCCGCCCCCACCGCCGTCGGCGACATCTGCTACAGCGCCCTGCCGTCCCAGGCCCACGACACGCTCGACCTGATCGAGCAGGGCGGCCCCTACCCGTTCGACCAGGACGGCACCGTCTTCCAGAACCGGGAAGGCATCCTGCCCGGCCAGTCGTCCGGCTACTACCACGAGTACACGGTCATCACCCCGGGCTCCTCCACCCGCGGAGCGCGGCGCATCGTCACCGGTGAGCAGAACCGGGAGGACTACTACACGGCCGACCACTACGAGTCGTTCGACCTGGTCGACTACGGCTGCTGAGCCCGGACGGGGCCGCGGGCCGGACGTCCGTCGGGCTGCTCAGACGGACTTCCGGCTCCCGGCCGCCGCGAACAGGGCGACACCCAGCACGAGCAACGCGACGCTCGCGTAGACCTCGTAGCCGTCGAGGAACCCCAGCCGCTGCACCAGGCCCCAGTTCCAGTCGGTGAACTCGTGCACCAGGCCCGCCACGCCCTGGACCAGGGCGAGGAAGCCGAGAATCTCCAGTACCTGCTTCATGCCGTCAGCCTCGCCCCGCGGGCCCCCACGCACATCGGCCGCGAGGCGGGCCGCCGGGAGCGGAAGTCCCCGCTCCGGAGCCACCACGGCATCGAAAGTCTGCGCCATGGCGACTTTGGTCGACGATCCGGCGCGAGGGCGGGTGCGACGGGCCTGCGCTGCGTAGATTTGGCCCTCGTGAGTGGTGACGACGTGGGGCACGCCTCCCCGGTACCGGTGGGAGCTCCGGTACCGGTGGGAGAGACGCCCGCGCCGTTGACCGGGCGCAGATGGTTCTTCCCGTCGGCCCTCCTGCACGAACTCGACCCCGACGCCGCACGGGCCGGGCGGCGGCCCCGGCGCACCGCCCGCGACTGGGTCGTCGACTTCTCCTGCTTCCTGCTGGCCGTGGGGGTGGGCCTGACGGCCGTCGAGGCGCTCGCCGACAATCCCCACGTGCCGGACGGACTCGCCGTCGTCGACCAGGTGATCGGCGCGCTGGCCTGCGCGGCCGTCTGGCTGCGGCGCCGCTGGCCCCTTGGTCTGGCCGTGGCGCTGACCCCGCTCAACGTCTTCTCGGACACCTCGGGCGCCGCGGGCCTCATCGCCCTGTTCACCCTGGCCGTGCACCGCCCCTTCCGGTACGTGGCCTGGGTGGGCGGCGTCAACGTGGCGCTGGTGCCCCTCTACTACTGGGTGCGCCCCGAAGCGGACCTCCCCTACCTGGTGGCCGTGCTCTTCGCCGGGCTGCTCACCGTGGCCGTCGTCGGCTGGGGCATGTTCGTACGGGCCAAGCGGCAGCTCATGGTGAGCCTCCAGGACCGGGCCCGGCGCGCCGAGACGGAGGCGCGGCTGCGGGCCGAGCAGGGGCAGCGGCTCGCCCGCGAGGCCATCGCGCGGGAGATGCACGACGTGCTCGCCCACCGGCTGACCCTGCTGAGCGTGCACGCCGGCGCCCTGGAGTTCCGGCCCGACGCGCCCCCGGCCCAGACGGCGCGGGCGGCGGGCGTGATCCGGGAGAGCGCGCACGACGCGCTCCAGGACCTTCGGGAGATCATCGGTGTGCTGCGGGCGGGCGAGCCCGACGACACCGGCCGTCCGCAGCCGACGCTCGCGGCGCTGGACACCCTGGTCGCCGAGTCCCGCGAGGCGGGCATGAAGGTCTCCCTCGTCCACCGCGTCGAGGACCCCGCCGCCGTCCCGTCCTCCGTCGGCCGCACCGCCTTCCGGATCGCCCAGGAGGGCCTGACCAACGCGCGCAAGCACGCACCGGGCACGGACGTGACGGTGACGGTCACCGGCGCCCCGGGCACCGGCCTCGACGTCCTCGTGCACAACCCGCCGCCCGAGGGCGAGGTGCCACCCGTCCCCGGCTCCGGCCAGGGCCTGATCGGCCTCACGGAGCGGGCGACCCTCGCGGGCGGCCGGCTGGAGCACGGACCCACCCCGCAGGGCGGGTTCGAGGTGCGGGCGTGGCTGCCTTGGGGGTGACGGCTTGTGCCCCACAGACCGGCCCGGCCGTGATTACGTGAGGCCCATGACTGCGATCAGACTGCTCCTCGTCGATGACGATCCGCTGGTGCGGGCCGGGCTGTCCTTCATGATGGGTGGCGCCGACGACATCGAGATCGTCGGCGAGGCCGCGGACGGCGCCGAGGTGGAGGCCCTCGTCGACCGCACCCGCCCGGACGTCGTACTCATGGACATCAGGATGCCGACGGTGGACGGTCTCACGGCCACGGAGCGGCTGCGCGCCCGCGAGGACGCCCCGCAGGTGGTGGTGCTCACCACGTTCCACGCCGACGAGCAGGTGCTGCGCGCGCTGCGGGTGGGTGCCGCCGGGTTCGTCCTCAAGGACACCCCGCCGGCGGAGATCCTCGCGGCGGTGCGCCGGGTCGCGGCCGGCGACCCGGTCCTGTCGCCCACGGTCACCCGGCAGCTGATGCGGCACGCCGTCGGCACCGCGGCCGACACGCGCCGCACCCGCGCGCGCGAACGCCTGGCCGCCCTCAACGACCGCGAGCGCGAGGTCGCCGTCGCGGTCGGCCGGGGCCTGGCCAACGCCGCGATCGCCACCGGCTTGTTCATGAGCGTCGCCACCGTGAAGACGCACGTCTCGCGCATCCTGGCCAAGCTGGACCTCAACAACCGGGTGCAGATCGCGCTGCTCGCCTACGACGCGGGGCTCCTGGAGGAAGAGCAGGAAGAGCACTGACCGCGGCGGCTCGCCGTCAGGCGAACGCGGGGGAGGCGCCGGCGATCTCCGCGAGGTGTACCGGCCTGCGGCCCCGCCGCGACAGCTCGCACGCCTCGGCGATCCGCAGCGCCTGCAGCGCCTCGCGCCCGTCGCAGGGGTTGGCCCGCTCGCCCCGCACGACCTCCACGAACGCGTTCAGCTCGGCCTCGTAGGCGGGGCCGAAGCGCTCCAGGAAGCCCGTCCACGGTTTGTCCGCGGCCGGTGGCCCGGTCGGCTCGGTGGACGCGATCGGCGTACGGTCGTCCAGGCCGACCACGATCTGGTCGCGCTCCCCGGCGAGCTCCATGCGCACGTCGTAGCCGGCCCCGTTCATCCGGGTCGCGGTGAGGGTGGCGAGGGTGCCGTCGTCCAGGGTGAGCAGCGCGGCGGCGGTGTCGACGTCGCCCGCCTCGCGGAACATCCGGGGACCGGCGTCGGACCCGGCGGCGTAGACATCCGTCACCTCCCGGCCGGTCACCCAGCGCAGCACGTCGAAGTCGTGGATCAGCGTGTCCCGGTACAGCCCGCCGGACAGCGGCAGCCAGGCGGCGTCCGGCGGCGCCTGGTCGCTGGTGAGGGCCCGCACGGTGTGCAGCCGCCCCAGCCGGCCGGAGCGCACGGCCTCGCGCGCGCCCGTGTAGCCCGCGTCGAAGCGGCGTTGGAAGCCCATCTGGAGAACCGTCCCGGCCGTCTCGACCTCGGAGATCGCGCTCAGGGACCCCGGCAGATCCAGCGCGATGGGTTTCTCGCAGAACACCGGCAGCCCCGAGCGTGCTGCCCGACCGATCAGTTCGGCGTGGGCCGACGTGGCCGTCGTGATCACCACCGCGTCGACCCCCCAGCGGAAGATCTCCTCCACGCCGGGCGCGGCCGTCTCACCCAGCCGGTGCGCCAGTTCCTGGGCCCTGGCGGCGTCCGCGTCCGTGAGGATCAGGGAGCCGACGTCGCGATGCCGGCTGAGCGTGTTCGCGTGGATGGTGCCGATGCGGCCCGTACCGATGACGCCGATGCGCATGAAAACAAAGTGCGTGCCCGACGCGCCGCTGTCAATCTGTATGTCCGGACAATCTGACTACACGACTTCCCGTCAACCACGCACGGAGCTACGCTCGCCCCGTGCCGAAACCAGAAGTGGACCCGACCGTGCAGCTTGAGCTGAGCGTGGACCGCAGTTCCCCCGTGCCGTTGTACTTCCAGCTGTCCCAGCAGTTGGAAGCCGCGATCGAGCACGGCACGCTGACCCCCGGCAGCCTGCTGGGCAACGAGATCGAACTCGCCGCCCGGCTCGGCCTGTCCCGGCCCACCGTCCGCCAGGCGATCCAGTCGCTCGTCGACAAGGGCCTCCTCGTCCGCCGCCGCGGCGTGGGCACCCAGGTCGTGCACAGCCAGGTGAAGCGCCCCCTGGAGCTCAGCAGCCTCTACGACGACCTGGAAGCGGCGGGCCAGCGCCCGGCCACCCGGGTCCTCGTCAACAAGCTCGTCCCCGCCTCCGCCGAGGTCGCCGCCGCGCTCGGTGTCGCCGAGGACAGCGACGTCCACCGCGTGGAACGCCTCCGCCTCGCCCACGGCGAGCCCATGGCCTACCTCTGCAACTTCCTGCCCCCCGGCCTCATCGACCTCGACACGGACCAGCTGGAGACCACCGGCCTCTACCGTCTGATGCGAGCGGCGGGCATCACCCTGCACAGCGCCCGCCAGTCGATCGGCGCCCGCGCGGCGACGACGGAGGAGGCGGAACGCCTGGCGGAGGAGACGGGCGCGCCGCTGCTCACCATGCAACGCGTCACGTTCGACGACACGGGCCGGACAGTGGAATACGGCACACACACCTACCGCCCGACGCGCTATTCGTTCGAGTTCCAGCTCCTGGTGCGGAGCTGAGTTCTCGGCGGTGCGGGGAACTGCGCACTCAGCCCCGACCCGCCCGCACCCGGCAATGACCCGCACCACCCCGCCCCTGCCCCGCTCCGCACGCACCCCCACCGTGAGGCAGAATCGGCGGCGATGAGCACCTACCGCGACTTCACCGCCCCCATCGGCTCCCGCCGTGCCACCGTGCTCCGCACCGTCGGCACCCGGGAGCGCCGCTCGCACCTGACGGCACCTCGCGTGCCCACGGTCGGCATCGACATCGGCGGTACGAAGGTGATGGCGGGCGTCGTCGACGCCGACGGCAACATCCTGGAGATGCTCCGCACGGAGACCCCGGACAAGTCCAAGAGCCCCAAGGTCGTCGAGGACACCATCGCCGAGCTGGTCCTGGACCTCTCCGACCGGCACGACGTGCACGCCGTCGGCATCGGCGCGGCCGGCTGGGTGGACGCCGACCGCAACCGCGTGCTGTTCGCCCCCCACCTGTCCTGGCGCAACGAACCGCTCCGCGACCGCCTGTCGGGCCGGCTCTCCGTCCCCGTCCTCGTGGACAACGACGCCAACACCGCGGCCTGGGCGGAATGGCGCTTCGGCGCCGGCCGGGGCGAGGACCACCTCGTCATGATCACCCTGGGCACCGGCATCGGCGGCGCGATCCTGGAGGACGGCCAGGTCAAGCGCGGCAAGTACGGCGTCGCCGGCGAGTTCGGCCACATGCAGGTCGTGCCCGGCGGCCACCGTTGCCCGTGCGGCAACCGCGGCTGCTGGGAGCAGTACAGCTCCGGGAACGCCCTGGTCCGCGAGGCCCGCGAGCTGGCCGCCGCAGACTCGCCCGTCGCGTACGGGATCATCGAGCACGTCAAGGGCAGCATCGGCGACATCACCGGCCCGATGATCACCGAGCTGGCCCGTGACGGCGACGCCATGTGCATCGAGCTGCTCCAGGACATCGGCCAGTGGCTCGGCGTCGGCATCGCCAACCTCGCCGCCGCCCTCGACCCGTCCTGCTTCGTGATCGGCGGCGGCGTCTCGGCCGCCGACGACCTGCTGATCGCCCCGGCCCGGGACGCCTTCAAGCGGCACCTCACCGGCCGCGGCTACCGCCCCGAGGCCCGTATCGTCCGGGCCCAGCTCGGCCCCGAGGCCGGCATGGTCGGCGCCGCCGACCTCGCCCGGCTGGTCGCCCGCCGCTTCCGCCGCGCCAAGCGCCGCCGCGTGGAGCGCCACGAGCGGTACGAGCGCTACACGCAGTCGCTCCGCAGTACCCAGGAGACGCCGTGACCGCCTCCCTGCCCCACCAGGGATCCTGGCCCGACGAGCCGGACCGCCCGGTCGAGGACCGCCGCCACATGATCCGCCGCAGGGCCCTCACCCTGCTGATCATCGTGCTGCTCATCGGCATCCCGGCCGGCTACCTCGTGATCTCCGCGAACCAGAGCCGCGACAGCGGCAAGGACAAGGAGGCGAAGTACTCGGCGACCGGCCTGACCGAGGGCTGGCCCTCCAAGCTCCAGCGCCGGATCTACCAGGTGCCCGTCCCGCACCCGGCCTGGCACGTGGCGTACTACGAGACCAACAACTGGAAGACCAGCCGCCTCTACACCCAGTTCGAGACCAACGCCGCCGGCCTCGACGCCTACCTGACCGGCCTGGGCGTGACCCGGAAGGACCTGAAACAGGGCGACATCACCATCGGCGCCCGCGACCGGAAGGTCACCGGCTGGAAGTTCGCCACGACCGACTCCTGGTACGGCTTCGTCCACCGGCAGAAGAACCCGGCCCCCACCCACGACGTGGTCGTGGACCTGTCCAACCCGGCGTACCCCTGGGTGTACGTGGTCGCGCGGACCGTGCCCTGACCGTCCCCGGAGCCGATTGTCAGACCCCGCCCGTAGAGTCGGAGACAGCTGATCCGAAACACGGGCGGGAGGTGACCGGACGTATGGGCGACACGACTGCGGTGGCCGAGCGGGCCGAGGCGCCCGCGGTCCCGGTCCGGCTCCCGGCCGTCTTCCTGCCCGCACCCCTCCCGCGCGAGGGACGCGTCGCCTTCTGGAACCCCGAGGGCGAACCCCTCCCCGCCGGGGACCCGGAGCACACCGCCGCCACCGAGCTGACCGTCGTCCGACGGCACGGCGCCGCCGGGGTCCGGCGGCACACCGCCCCCGCGCTGACCCTCCCGCTCGACGTGGCCCTGCCGCTCCTCGTGCGCGCCCGGCACGACCCGGGGGCCCACCCCGCCACCGCCTGCTGGGGCGCCGCCGCCCTCCACGCCCTGCGTCTGACCGCCCGCGGCCGGCTGCTGCCCGGCCTCACTCCCACGGGCCACGACGCCTGGCGCGCCGGCCCCCTCGACCCGGACGACATCGCGCACCTGCGCGCCGTCGCCGCCGCCCTGCCCTACGAGGGCCACGCCGTCCCGCTGCCCGGCCCGGGCCCGCTCCGGCTGCCCGAACCGGAAGCGCTGGTGCGCGCCTTCCTGGACGCGGTCGCCGACACCCTGCCCCGCACCCCGGCCGCGCCCCACACCTCCGGCAGGCCCTTCGCGGCGCGCGAACCCCAGCACCTGCCCGCCGCTCACGACTGGGCCGCCGAGGTCGCCGCCGGCATGGACGCCGGCGTGCGGATCTCGCTCCGCCTGGACCTGTCGGCGTACGACCTGTTCGACGACGCCTCCGACGGCCGTAGTGCCGGCGCCGCGATCGTCCAGGTGCACAGCCTCGCCGACCCCACCCTCGTGGCCGACGCGGCGGCCCTGTGGGCGGGGGAGGCCGACGACGCCTTCGGGCCCCGCGCCCGCGTGGACGCGGCCCTCGCCGTCCGCCGCGCGGCCCGCGTCTGGCCTCCGCTCGACCGGCTCGCCGACCAGGACGTGCCCGACGTGCTGGCCCTGACCGAGGACGAGTTGAGCGACCTGCTCGGAGTCGCGGCGACCCGGCTCGCCGCGGCCGGGGTCGCCGTGCACTGGCCGCGGGACCTCGCACAGGACCTGTCCGCCGCGGCGGTGGTCCGCCCGGCCCCCGGCTCGGCGACCGACGGCACCGGCTTCTTCGAGAGCGAGGACCTCCTCCGGTTCCGCTGGCAGCTGGCGCTCGGCGGCGACCCGCTCACCGACACCGAGATGGACGCGCTCGCCGAGGCCCACCGCCCGGTCGTCCGGCTGCGCGACCAGTGGGTACTGGTCGACCCGGCGCTCGTCCGCAAGGCCCGCAAACGGGACCTGGGCCTCCTCGACCCGGTCGACGCCCTGTCCGTGGCCCTCACCGGCACGGCCGACGTGGACGGTGAGACGGTCGAAGCCGTCCCCGTGGGCGCGCTGGCCGCCCTGCGCGACCGCCTGACCGCGGGGATCCGCCCGGCCGAACCGCCCCCGGCCCTTCAGGCCACCCTCCGGGACTACCAGCTCCGAGGGCTGGCCTGGCTAGACCTGATGACCACCCTCGGTCTCGGCGGCTGCCTCGCCGACGACATGGGCCTCGGCAAGACCGTCACCCTCATCGCCCTGCATCTGAAGCGCGCCCGCCGTGAGCCGACGCTGGTCGTCTGCCCCGCCTCCCTGCTGGGCAACTGGCAGCGGGAGATCAACCGCTTCGCCCCCGGCGTGCCGGTCCGCCGCTTCCACGGTCCGGACCGCAGCCTCGACGACCTGGACGGCGGCTTCGTCCTCACCACCTACGGCACCATGCGCTCGGCGGCCCCCGCCCTGGCCGACCGCACCTGGGGCATGGTCGTCGCCGACGAGGCGCAGCACGTCAAGAACCCCTACTCGGCCACGGCCAAGGCGCTGCGCACGATCCCGGCTCCCGCGCGCGTGGCCCTGACGGGCACGCCCGTCGAGAACAACCTCTCGGAGCTGTGGGCCCTGCTCGACTGGACGACCCCCGGCCTCCTCGGCCCGCTGAAGTCCTTCCGCGCCCGGCACGCGCGTGCCGTGGAGAACGGCGAGGACGAGGAGGCGGTGGAGCGCCTCGCCCGGCTGGTCAGGCCCTTCCTGCTGCGCCGCAAGAAGTCCGACCCGGGCATCGTGCCAGAGCTGCCGCCCAAGACGGAGACCGACCATCCCGTCCCGCTCACCCGCGAACAGGCCGCGCTGTACGAGGCGGTGGTGCGCGAGTCGATGCTCGCCATCGAGACCGCCGAGGGCATGCCCCGCCGCGGCCTGGTGCTGAAGCTCCTCACATCGCTGAAGCAGATCTGCAACCACCCGGCGCTGTTCCTCAAGGAGGAGCATCCGGCCACGGGCGACCGGCTCGCCGCCCGCTCCGGCAAACTCGCCCTCCTCGACGAGTTGCTGGACACGCTGCTGGCCGAGGACGGATCCGCCCTCGTCTTCACGCAGTACGTCGGGATGGCCCGCCTGATCACCTCGCACCTGGCCACCCGCGCGGTCCCGGTCGACCTCCTCCACGGCGGTACGCCGGTCCCCGAGCGGGAGCGCATGGTGGACCGCTTCCAGGCCGGTTCGACGCCCGTCCTGGTGCTGTCGCTCAAGGCGGCGGGCACCGGCCTCAACCTCACCCGGGCGGGACATGTCGTGCACTTCGACCGCTGGTGGAACCCGGCCGTCGAGGAACAGGCGACCGACCGCGCCTACCGCATCGGCCAGACCCAGCCGGTTCAGGTGCACCGCCTCATCACCGAGGGCACCGTCGAGGACCGCATCGCCGAGATGCTCCAGTCCAAGCGCGCCCTGGCCGACGCCATCCTCGGCTCCGGCGAGTCCTCCCTCACGGAACTGACGGACCGGGAGCTGTCCGACCTGGTGTCCCTGCGGAGGTCGTCATGACACCCGGCCCGGCCGACGAGGCCCGCCGGGCCCTGCGGGAGGCCCGGGAACGGGCGGCCCAGGACCCCGACCGGGCATCCGCAGCCCGTCCGGAACCGTCCCCGGCCGGGGGAGCCGCCGCCCAGGAAACACCCGGACCGGCAGACGCGGCCCGCGAGGCGCTGCGGAGGGCGGTGTCCGAGCAGCGGGGGAGCGGACAAGGGGACACCGATGCCTTCGAGGCCCCTCACTCCCCGGAGCGGGCCGGCGCACCCGGGGAGGCGGATGCGCCCGAGGCTGCCGCTGGTGGGCGAGGTGACCGGGGTGCGCCTCGGGTCACCGGCGCCACGGAGGCCGCCGGGGGTG
The DNA here is from genome assembly GCF_001611795.1 of Streptomyces qaidamensis. Classification (NCBI taxonomy): domain Bacteria; kingdom Bacillati; phylum Actinomycetota; class Actinomycetes; order Kitasatosporales; family Streptomycetaceae; genus Streptomyces; species Streptomyces qaidamensis. Next base: position 7,338,369 of record NZ_CP015098.1, read on the forward strand.
CCGAGGGCGCCGAAGACCCCGACGAGGCCGGTGGGCAGGACGGCATGGCCGCCACCGAAGCGGATGGCGGGTCGGAGGCCGCGAGCGCGCCCCGCGTCGCCGACGCGCCGGAGGACACGGGCTCTCCGGCCGCGACGCCCGGGCCGCGGGCAGCAGGCGGCCCGCGGCCGAGCCCGACGGGGGACACCCCGGCCGGTGGGGCCCCCGCGCGATCCGCTGCCCGGGCGGGTACCGAGCCGCGGGCGGCGGACGTCGCGCGTGAGGCGCTGCGCGCGGCACGGGACGACGCGCGGCGGGCCCGGGAGGAGACCGAACGGGAAGGTGCGCGCCGCAGGCGCCGGGCCCGGCAACGCCACGTCGACGACAGAGCAGCGGCTGCGCGCCGCGCCGCCACGGACGCCCCCGGCTCGGCCGCGCATGACATACGGCGATTCCTGTCCGACGCCTTCCGGATGCCGGACTCGCAGGAGCCGACCTCCGACGACCATCCCGGGCTGGCCGGGTCGGGCCCGGAGGTGTCGGGTGGCGGGCACGGGGTGGCCGGGTCGGGCCCGGAGGTGCCGGGTGGGCACGGGTTGGCCGGGGCGGGCCAAGAGACGCCGGACAGCGGGCACAGCCTGACCGAACCGGGTCCAGAGGCGCAGGACGGAACCGGAAGCCCGGGCTCCCGGCCCGAGCCCTGGGACGCTTCGGCCGGAACCGGCGCCCCGGGACTCGGGGGTCCGGGTCCGGTCGCGCCCGCCGACGGTCCGGCCCTCCCCGGCTCCGGCCCCGCCGCAGGCGCCGACACCCCGGCCGAAACCGGCGCCCCAGGACTCGTGGATCCGGGTTCGGTCGCGCCCGCCGACGGCCTTGCCCTCCCGGGCTCCGGCCCCGCCGCAGGCGCCGACACCCCGGCCGAAACCGGCGCCCCAGGACTCATGGATCCGGGTCCGATCGCGCGCACCGGCGGTCGGGCCCTGCGGGACCCCGGCCCCGCCACCGACGCCCCGGTCGAGCCCGGCGTTTCCGGAGTCCGGCGTGCGGGACCGGTCGAGCACACCGGGGGTCCGGCTCTGCGGGACTCCGGTCCCGCCGCGGGCACCGGTGCCCCGGTCGAGCCTGGCGCCCCGGGACTCGCGGGTTCGGGCCGGGCCGCGCACGCCGACGGTTCGGCCGTCCCGGACTCCGGTCCCGCCGCGGGCGCCGTCGCTCCGGTCGAGCCTGGTGCCCCGGGACTCGGGGGTTCGGGCCGGGCCGCGCACGCCGACGGTTCGGCCGTCCCGGACTCCGGTCCCGCTGCCCTGGCCGGAACCGATGCTCCGGGACTTGGGAGCACGGGCCCGGCCGTGCACACCGGCGGCCCGGCCCTCCGGGACCCCGGCGCCGCCGCAGGCGCCGACGCCCCGGCCCCGCCGCCCCCGGCTTCGGGCCCCGCCTCGCCCCGCCGCCCCGCGCCGGCCAGCTCCGTGACCGCCGGTCCCGCGCCGGCCTCGGCCTCGCCCACGACCTCCGCGGTCAGCAGCACGCCCCGGGCAGCCCGTTCCATGGCCGCCCCCACTCGTGACCACGAACTCCGCCGTACCTTCCCGCCCTTCCCGCCCCGGGACGGCGACCGCTTCGCCGAGAGCTGGTGGGGGAACGCCTGGATCGGGGCGCTGGAGCAGGGCGCGCTGGATGTGAAGCGGCTGGAGCGCGGGCGGGGGTACGCCGGGCAGGGGCATGTCGACGCCATCACCGTGACGCCCGGACTCGTGCTGGCCTACGTCCAGGGCAGCCGCCCCCGCCCGTACCGTGTCCAGGTGCGCCTGCGCACCCTCGACGACACCGACTGGGACCGTTTCCTGGATGCGGCCGCCGACCGCCCCGGGCACATCGCCGCGCTGCTCGACAAGGAGATGCCCCAGTCCCTCGCGGAGTGCGGCGTGCCGCTGTTGCCCGGCCCCGGTGATCTGGAGCCCCGGTGCAGCTGCCCCGACCGTGGTCACCCCTGCAAGCACGCGGCCGCCCTCTGCTACCAGACCGCCCGGCTGCTCGACGCCGACCCCTTCGTCCTGCTCCTGCTGCGCGGCCGGGGCGAGCGGGAGCTGCTGGACGCGCTGTCCCGGCTGAGTGCCACCCGCGCGGCGCGCGCCGCCCGCGACAAGGGCCCGGCGCCCCTGCCCGGCGTGCGGGCCGCGGAGGTCCTCGCGTCGCGGGCCCTTCCGCCCCTGCCCGCACCACTGCCTCCGCCCGCGCACCCCGCGCAGCCCCCGGCCTACCCGGCGGCCCCCGGCGGTCCGGACCCCTTCGCGCTGGACCAGCTCGCCACGGACGCCGCCGCCCGCGCCCACGCCCTGCTCGGCACCGGCCGTGACCCGGTCGGGCAGCTGACCTTCTGGCAGGACGCGGTCCGCCTGGCCGCCGCCCGCCCCGGGGTGGGACTCACCGCCGGCACCCGGTCGCTCTACTCGTCCCTCGCCTCGGCGGCGGGCCGCACCCCGTCCGACCTGGCCCGTGCGGTCGCCGCCTGGCGTCAGGGAGGGCTGGAGGGCCTCGCCGTACTGGAGGAGCCCTGGGACCCGCCGGCCGGGCGGTTCGACCGTGCCCGCCCCCTCCTGCTCGCTGCCGACCTGCCCGCCTTCCGCCCCTGGCGCAACCACCTCACCCACCCCCGGGGCCACCTCCAGCTCCGCCTCGGCCGCGACGGCCTCTGGTACGCCTACGAGTCCGAGCCGGGCCACGACGACTGGTGGCCGAGAGGCACCCCCGACCTGGACCCGGTGGGCGCCCTGACTGGCCTCGGTCTGCCGAGCGACTTCTGAACACGCCTCGGCGCCCCCATCCCCGCGCCTGCGCACCCCCGCTTCGTCGCCCCCGCTCCCCGGGCACATCAAGGAAGGCGGTGTGAGGTTCACCGGTGATATCCGGGAGCCGGGTGTAAGGATCCCGGGACCCGCGTCGGCGGTGCCGGAACCGACGGTGAGCGTGTCATGGCCGTCCCGTCCGGGAGTGCCTGCGCGAGAGCAGCCGATCCGCCACACGACGGCATTCGCCGGTGCGGCATACTCTCCCGATGGGTTCTCGCACTTCCCCGATCAGCCGGTCGATCACGATCCGGAGGGCCGCCGCACGGGATGCCAAACGGCTCACGCGGCTCGTGCGTGGCTCAGGCGCCTACAAGGGCAAGTACGCAGCCGCAGTCGCGGGCTACCGGGTCGGTCCTGACTACATCGAGGCTCACCGCACCTTCGTGGCCGTCGGCGCCGACGAGCATGAAGACCGGGTCCTCGGGTTCTACGCGCTCGTCCTCGCTCCGCCGGAGCTCGACCTGCTGTTCGTCGCCGACGACGTGCAGGGACGGGGTATTGGACGGCTGCTGGTCGCGCACATGCAGTCCACGGCCCGTGCGGCCGGGATCGACCGTGTCAAGGTCGTGTCGCATGTTCTCGCCGAGGACTTCTACCACCGTGTCGGTGCGGTGCGGACAGGGACCGCGTTCGCGAACCCGCCCGTCGTGCCGTGGGACCGTCCCGAATTCGAGTTTCGCATTCCTGCGGAATGACGCGGTGTGCCCGTCGGCGGGACACCGGCTTCGCCTCCAGGGCGGCAGGCTTGCGGGAGCCGCTGGACGTCGCGCGCTCCGTGTGCGCCGTCGCCTCTGGCCCCGGCATGGTGATCGCCCGACAGCGACCTGCCCCGCGGCGAATTCCAGGCTCGGGGCGTAAGGGGAGGTCAAGGTGTCGCGGTTCGGGGGGCGTAGTTGGTGACAGACGTGAGGCAGCGCCCGTGACGGCCCGGTGAAAGGGCGAGGCCCGCTGGGTGCATGCTGGCGGGGTCTGCCCGGAGCCACGAGACGAAGCCCCACCTGAGCGCTCCGACGCTGTTGGTGAATCCCCCCGCTGATCTCATCCGGCGGGGCGGAGCGCTGTGGAGAGTGAGACGCGGGTGCGGGCCCCACCTCATGCTGTTGATCCGGTAATGATCTACCCATGACCTGTAAATAGGTAGAGGGAACGCGCATACGATCCGGCATGTGAACAAAGCTGCGAAGATCGGCCTTGCCGGTACGTGCACCGCGCTGGTCGTCGTCGGCGGAATCGGCGCCTACAACGTGGTTCATGCCCTGACCACCGGTTCCGCGGGCGACGCTCGGACCAAGGCGGCGCGTACGTTTGACCCGTCGGCCGTATCGAGTACGCCGCCGACGGACGCCGAAGCCGTCAAACTGGCCCGTGCGTTCCTTGACGACTGGTCCAAGCAGCACCTCGGCGACGCGGCGGGCGACACCGATCTGCCGGACGCGGCATCACAGGCACTGCGGGGATACGCAAACGGCCTGCATGTGAAGAAGCTGTCGTCTGATCACATTCGCTCGGCGGGTTCCTCAACGGCCACGCCGGGCGCCACCAAGGTCACCTTCGACGTCACCGCGCAGGTCGCGGGTGGCACCTGGAGCTACCCGAGCGCGGTGGCGGTGCGGAAGAGTACAGACGGCGTGCTGGCGGTCCACTGGAACAACTCGGTGCTCTACCCGGGCCTGGGCGACGGCCAGTCGCTGACCGCGGGCAGGCTGCCGGCCGACGCGAGCACCGTGAAGGTGGTCGCCGACGACGGAAAGACAGAGCTGTCCACCTTCGCGTCCCTGCGGGACATCACGGCGACGATCCGGAAGAACGCCAAGCCCACTGGTGGAACCCCCGGCACGGGCGTGGCCGTGATCGACGGCACCGGCGCGGGCGTCAGGACACTGAAGGTCTTCTCAAAGGGCCGGGCTGCCGTCGTCAGGACCACGATCGACGCCCCTCTTCAGTCGGTGGCCGAGACCGCGGTGAAGGACGCTCACCTACAGGGCAAGCCAGCCGGGACGGTAGCGCTCGACTTGCGAACGGGGCATATCCTCGCGATCGCCCACACGGGCGCGGACGGCGACATCGCCATCAACGGCATCAAGTCGCCGGGCTCCACCATGAAGATCGTCACCTCGGCAGCCCTGTTCGACCAGGCGGGCCTCACCCCGGACAGCCCGGCGCCCTGTACGGACTCGCTCATGGCCAACAGCCAGTCGTTCCACAACGATCCCGGCGTGAGGGCCGACCCCGGCTCCACGATCGCCCAGGCGTTCACCGTGTCCTGCAACACCTCCTTCATCAAGGACGGCTTCCACCACCTCGTGCATGACGGCGACGCCTCCGCCCTGCACGACGAGGCGGTGAACGTCTTCGGCATGGGCAGTTGGTCCATCGGCGGCGGCGTCGCCACCACCGACCCGAGCATCCCGCCGGACGCGCAGGGCGGCGACCAGGCGGCCCAGTTCATCGGCCAGGGCAAGGTCACGGCCACACCGCTCTTCATGGCCTCGGTGGCGGCCACCGTGCGCAACGCAGGCTTCGAGCAGCCGGTCATCCTGCCCGGACAGCACCAAGAGGCCGCATCCCGCCCCATCTCCGCGCGCACGGCCGGATACCTGCAGTCGATGATGCGCAGCGTGGCCACCAGCGGCACCGCCGCGCCCCGGCTGGGCGGGCTGGCGGGCGTGGGCGCCAAGACGGGGACCGCGGAGGAGGGCGACCACACCAACGGCTGGCTGACCGCGTACGACTCCCGCATCGCCGTCGCGGCCTTGGTCGAAGGCGGCAGATCCGGCGTGGACTCCGCCGGATACGTCGTGCGCCACCTGCTGACCGGGGAGTAACCCGCCGTCAGCCACGACAGCGCGGGTGAGGCACTGCCCGTTCCACCGGCGTCACCGGGGCGGTGCCGAGGCCGCGGCCGCCAGGCGGTGCCGAGGCCGCGCCGCCACGTGGGGCGCGGCGGTCTGGCGCTTACCGCACGCCGACGGCAGCGGCTGGCGGCCGGTCAGGTGGCCGGTCAGGTGGCCGGTGCGGCTCGGCACCGCTCTTGACCGCCCCTTGGCTGATCACACTGGTCTGCTGACGGGCACGCAGCTGAAGAAGGCCCTGGCTCCCGCGTCCTAGTTCCCGACCGGTTTCGCCGCCGACCCCGGTCTCGCCCGGGACACCGGAGACACCTGCCAGGCACCGGCCACCAAGGGCGCCGCAAAGTCGCACTGCGCCGATCTCGGAGCCACCAGCTGGATCAGCCTCACCGGCGTGGAGGGCGTGTCCTTCGCGCAGGACTCCCACATCAACAAGAACACGTCCGCCGAGCTCGACCAGGAGATCGACGTCTACCGCGGTACGACGGCCGCGGACGTGGTGAAGGACGTGGCGAAGGTCGTCTCCGGGTGCCCGACCTACACCGACTCCGACACCCACAGCACCGTGAAGGTCACCGGCGCCTCCATGGCAGGGCTCGGGGACGAGGCGTACACCGTCACGCTGACCGACAGCCCCTGGGGGAGCGGCACCACGCTGATCGCCGCCGGCGCCGGCACGGCAGTCGTCAGCGTGCTGTCCACCGACGGCAGCGACAACGGTGCCGCGACCGCGAAGAAGCTCGCGGAGCATGACCTGGCCTCTGTGCAGCGTATGAGTGGTTCGGCCGGCCAGAGCTGACCAGCTCGCGGCGCCCTCCGGTGAACCGGGAGGGAACTCTTGGTCATGGGTTCCTTTGGACGGCCGTTCGGGCGGAGTCCGCTGCCTAGCATGAGGCGGTCACGTACGGTACGACCCGGGAGGCCGGGATGGTGTTGTCCGGCCTCAGACGGAGGTCGCCGCGTCTGTGGGGTGTCCTCGGGCTCACTCTCGTGTGCCTGGTGGCCGGAGTGCTGGTCCTCTCACACGGGTCCCGACCGGCCGGCGCGGCCTCGGACGGGCTGCCGCACACGACCGTGGAGGTGTCGGCGGGCCGCTGTGGCCACGGCTGGGACCATCCGGTGTCCGGTCTGCAGGTCTTCGAGGTGCACAACACCTCCGACGGGCCCGCCGAGGTCTACCTGGAGGACCCGAAGAGCCAGTCCGTGTACGGCGAACTGGAGGACATCGGCCCCGGCACGACCCGCCCGCTGACCGTGCGTCTCGGCAAGGGCGCGTACGCCTTCAAGTGCGTGCCCGACGACGCCGACGCGGTCACCGGACCCACGGTCCGCATCACCGCCGGACGCAGTGGTCCGGCGGCGGCCCCGGTCACCGAGCACGATCTGATCCCGCCCGCGCTCGCTTACCAGAAGTGGGTGGGCAGTGGCCTCGATGACGTCGTACGGCTGACGTCGAGGCTGCGGGAGGCGATCGGCCGGGGCGACCTGGCTGGGGCCCGCGCCGCCTGGCTGCCGGCGCATCTGGAGTACGAGCGGCTCGGTGCCGCGTACGACGCGTTCGGCGACGCCGACGGGGAGATCAACGGCACCGACGCGGGCCTGCCAGGCGGCGTCCACGACAACGACTTCACCGGCTTCCACCGCATCGAGTACGGGCTGTGGCACGGCCAGTCCGCCGCCGAGCTGGGCGCCCCGGCGGCCGCTCTGCTGAAGGCCGTCACCGCGCTGCACGACAGCTGGACGCAGACGCGCATGGACCCGGCCCAACTGGGGCTGCGGGCGCACGAGATCCTGGAGAACACCGTGCAGTTCGAGCTGACCGGGCGCACCGACTACGGCAGCGGCAGCAACCTCGCCACCGCCCGCGCCAACCTCGACGGCACCCGCGATGTCCTGTCCCGCCTGCGGCCCCTGCTCGCCACCCGGTACGGCGATCTGCCTCGACTGGAGAAGGAGTTGGCCACCGCGCAGGACACTCTCGACGGCTTTCGCCACGGGGACGAATGGACGCCGCTGGCCCATGTGAGCCGTCCGCAGCGGGAGACCGTCGACGCGGTCCTCGACGACCTGGTGGAGCGGCTCGCGTCGGTCGCGACCCTGTGCGATCCCCGGAGGACGGTATGAGTACGGCAGAACGGGAGGCCGGGGCCCGGCAGCAGGGCAGGGTCGCCCGGCGCGGTTTCCTGCGCGGCGCGGCGCTCGCGGGGGCGGGACTCGCCGCGGGAGGTGCGACCGCTCCTGGCACAGCCGCCGCCGCTGCGACCCCTGCCGTTGCTCCGTTCCACGGCCGGCACCAGCAGTCGGTGCTCGCGGCCCCGCGCCGGGTCAGCGCCTTCACCTCCTTCGACGTCACCGCCGAGAACCGTGCCGAGCTGACCGACCTGCTGCGCACGCTCACCGACCGCGCCCGCTTCCTGACCACGGGCGGCATGCCGGAGCCGGTCGGCATCACCGGACCGCCCGCTGATTCCGGCGTCCTCGGCGGTGAACTGCCCTCCCGCGCACTGGCGGTGACCGTCGGCGTCGGCGCCGCGCTCTTCGACGCCCGCTTCGGCCTCGGCGGGCTCAGGCCCCGCCGCCTGACCGCGATGCCCTCCTTCCCCGACGACGACCTTCAGCCGGACTGGTGCCACGGCGACCTCAGCCTCCAGCTGCACGCCGACGACCCCGACACCGTGCTGCACGCCCTGCGCGACATCGCGCGGCACACCCGGGGCGCTATGCAGGTCCGCTGGCGCCTGGACGGATTCAGCAGCCCACCCCGCCCGACCGGCACCCCCCGCAACCTGATGGGCTTCAAGGACGGCACCGCCAACCCGGACGCCACCGACGCGCACGCGATGAACCGCCTGGTATGGGTGGGCCAGGGTATGGACGAGCCGGACTGGGCGGTCGGCGGCAGCTATCAAGTCGTGCGGCTCATCCGGATGCTGGTGGAGTTCTGGGACCGGGTGTCGCTCAGTGAACAGGAGCGGATGTTCGGCCGCGCCCGCGAGTCCGGCGCGCCGCTGGACGGCAACGCCGAGCACGACACGCCCGACTACGCCGACGACCCCAAGGGCGACGTCATCCCCCTGGACGCCCACATCCGGCTTGCCAATCCGCGTACCACCGCCACCGCCGGCCAGCGCATCCTTCGCCGCGCCTACAACTACGACCGGGGCATGGACAGCAACGGCAACCTCGACATGGGCCTGCTGTTCTGCTGCTACCAGCAGGATCTGGTCCGGCAGTTCGAGACGGTCCAGAAGCGTCTGGAGGGTGAGCCACTCACCGACTACATCAAGCCGTTCGGCGGGGGTTACTTCTTCGCCCTGCCCGGTGTGCGGGACGCGGCGGACTGGTACGGGCGGGCCCTCCTCACCTGAAACCTGTATGGACAACTTCCGCGCCTGACCGGTCAACAAGCGGTCAAAATCAGGTCGTGTTTCCCTGACCCGGTGTTCACCCAGCCGCCACCATCCCTCCGTCGGCACGCCGTCCGCCCGGCGGAGGATCCCTGGCCGTATGCCTCGATAACGATCTCGCCCGGAGGGTGAACGAGCATGGTCAGCAAGGCAAGCAGAACAGCGATCCGGAGCCTGGGGGCACTGGCGGGCGCCGCCGCGCTCACGGTCCTCGGTGGCGCGGCACCCACCTGGGCCGCCGTGCCCGCCGGCTACCACCAGGGCCGCTCCTCGACGGCCACGCCCATCAAGCACGTCGTCGTCATCTACGACGAGAACGTCTCCTTCGACCACTACTTCGCAACCTATCCGAAGGCCGCCAACACCGACGGCACGAAGTTCACGGCGTCGAAGAAGACCCCGAGGAACATCGACACCGTCGCGCACGCCGGGCTGCTGACGCAGAACCCGAACCAGTACGCGCCCAAGCGGCTGCCCCCGTCCCAGGCGATGACCTGCGACCAGAACCATTCCTACGGGCCCGAGCAGTACGCCTACAACGGTGGCAAGGCCGACCAGTTCGTGCAGAACACCGAGGTCGACAAGTGCAGCGGCGGCCTGTTCGGCGAGCCGGGCCTGGTGATGGACTACTACGACGGCAACACCGTCACCGGCCTGTGGAACTACGCCCAGCACTACACCCTCAACGACCGCTCATTCAGCTCGGTCTACGGCCCCTCCACACCCGGTGCCCTGAACCTGGTCTCCGGTCAGACGCACGGTGTCATCTCGGTCGACCCATCCACCGGCACCGAGAACCCGAAGCAGACTTCCACCCCGGACGCCTACACGGTCAAGTCCCCGGACGCCAAGGGCGTCGGCACGGTCGTCAACGACCCCGACCCGGCCTACGACGACTGCGCCGGCAAGGACCACACCAGCACCAACGCGCTCGCGGCGATGCAGGGCAAGAACATCGGCGACCTGCTCAACGCCGACAAGGTGAGCTGGGGCTGGTTCCAGGGCGGCTTCCGTCCCTCCACCGCGTGGAACGGCGCGGGCGGCTCGTACGCCAAGTGCGACACCGCGCACACGAACGTGGGCGGCGCCTCCGTGGTCGACTACAGCCCTCACCACAACCCGTTCGCGTACTACAAGTCGACGTCCAACCCGCACCACCTGCCGCCCAAGAGCGTGACCGAGATCGGTCACAACGGCCAGGCCAACCACAACTACGACCTGACCGACTTCGACGCCGCGCTGAAGGCGGGCAAGCTGCCCTCCGTCAGCTTCCTCAAGGCCGCCGAGTACCAGGACGGGCACGCCGGCTACTCGGACCCGATCGACGAACAGCACTTCCTGGTACAGCAGATCAACGCCATCCAGAGCTCGCCGCAGTGGAAGTCCACCGCGATCGTCGTCGCCTACGACGACTCCGACGGCTGGTACGACCACGTCTACGCCCCACCGCGCAACGGCTCCACGGACACCGCCCCCGGCTCCAACGGCAAGGCCACCGACAGCCCGGCCTGCCAGGACGGCCCCACGGCCTCTGGCGGCTACCAGGACCGCTGCGGACCGGGCACCCGCCAGCCGCTGCTGGTCATCTCCCCCTACAGCAAGGTCGACAAGGTCGACCACACACAGACCGACCAGGCGTCGATCACCCGCTTCATCGAGGACAACTGGCACACCGGCCGCATCGGCGACGCGTCCTTCGACGCCACCGCGGGCCCGCTCACGGGCATGTTCGACTTCCGGCACCCCAACAACAAGCAGGTGCTGCTGAACACGGACGGCTCGGTGAAGTCGGTCGGCCGGATCCGGCACGTCAGCCCGGTCACCACGTCCATCACCCCGGGCCCGGCCGTTCAGAACACCGCCGCGAGCACCGACGTCTCGTCCTTCCCGGCCCTTCCGGTGAGCATCGCCGCGGGCGGCCTGCTGGCGGCGGGTGCCACGGGGATGTACCTGAGCAGGCGCCGCAGGCAGCGGGCAGTTGTCTGAGGCCACCGGCGTGACCCGGCGCGGCGCGGGCCTTCGGGCCCGCGCCGCGCCGAGCCGCCAGTCCCGCGAGTACGGTGGCTCCACGGGCGGCGACGTGTCACGGCAGGAGGTGTGTCACGGCAGCACGGCCTCGTGCAGTCGGCCCCAGACACCGGCTCTGGACCAGATGAGGAACCGGCGGTTGGCGGTCGACTCCGCTATGCCGAAGCACGGCGGCAGAGTTCGCCAGGCGCAGCCGCTGACCAGCACGTAGCTGATCGTGGCGAGGAGCGTCTCATCAGGTCCTGTGCCAACTCCACGTACCCCGCCCCGTGCCGAGCTCAACGACGCCTCACCCACACTGAAGAAATGGGCTCGCTCATCTGGTCATACCGCAGTCTCGCAGCTGCGTTTTCCAGGCGGGGGCAGCGGTTTTTCCCCGGCTGTCGCGCAGCATGCCGGTCGACTCTTCCTGAGACGTCAAAACTCCGAGTAATCAATATCTGTTCCCGAGGGATCAGATTTTGGGGGGCCGTGCAGCGGGAGTTTTTGCCGCGAAGAGAAGAGTGGAATTATCCAACGCACACGGGCCGCTCCGGCGTGCTACTGTCTATCTCAGTTGCAGTTGTGGTTCCCGAAACTTCAAGTGCCCCACCAGGCTTCTGCCGGTCGGGAGCGCTTTTGTATTTCCGGTCATTTCCGGGCGGGGTGATCATCGCGGCGACACGGCGTTCGCACAGTGCGGATGCCGATGCACTGCCCCAAAGGAGATATGACATGGCTGCTGGTACCGTGAAGTGGTTCAACGCGGAAAAGGGCTTCGGCTTCATCGAGCAGGACGGTGGCGGCGCCGACGTGTTCGCCCACTACTCGAACATTGCCGCGCAGGGCTTCCGTGAGCTGCTCGAGGGCCAGAAGGTGAACTTCGACATCGCGCAGGGCCAGAAGGGCCCGACGGCCGAGAACATCGTTCCGGCCTGACGCTCACGCGCAATCCGTAGCTGGGGCCCGCATCCTTCGGGGTGCGGGCCCCAGCTGTACGCGTACCCGCAGTGGATTTCACCCGCGGGACGCCCCGGAGGAATTCGCGCTACCACCACACGTGGTTCCTTCTTCGGGACGCAGGTGCATCCTGAAGCGCTGCACCGCAGCCGGCGCCCGGATCGAAAGGTCCCCATCGCGTCACCCATTTCAGTATCTGTTCCCACGGATGTTTTCGCAGGCCAGATCTGTTTTCTCTTGTCACCGGTCCATACTTGTAATTCTCCATGCCATTCATCGCGGCGGGAATTCCTTGGTATGTGCCACATCGAGGAAGGTCCGCATGAATCGCACGTACACGAACGACCGCCCCGCCCGCTCCCGTGACGGCCGTGCCGACGCCGGAAGGGGCGGCAGCGGCTACGGCTCGCAGGCACCGCGCCGTACCGGCGGGCCCGTCCGCTCCGGCGGTTACGGCCGTCGGCCCGCCGCAGTGCAGCGTGAGTTCGCGCCGCCCAGGACGATCACCCCCGCACTGCCCGCCGTCGAGGGCTTCGCCGATCTCGACATGCCCGAGCAGCTGTTGGCCGAACTCGGCAAGCAGGGTGTGACCGTACCGTTCCCGATCCAGGGAGCTACGCTGCCGAACTCCCTGGCGGGCCGTGACGTCCTGGGCCGCGGGCGCACCGGTTCCGGCAAGACCCTCGCCTTCGGCCTCGCCCTGCTCGCCCGCACCGTCGGACAGCGTGCCGAGCCCCGCCAGCCGCTGGGGCTGATCCTCGTACCCACGCGTGAGCTGGCACAGCAGGTGACCGACGCGCTGACCCCGTACGCCCGCTCCGTGCGGCTGCGGCTGGCCACCGTGGTGGGCGGCATGTCGATCAGCAGGCAGGCCAGCGCGCTGCGCGGCGGAGCCGAGGTCGTCGTCGCGACCCCGGGCCGGCTCAAGGACCTCATCGACCGTGGCGACTGCCGGCTGAACCGCGTGGGCATCACGGTGCTGGACGAGGCCGACCAGATGGCCGACATGGGTTTCATGCCGCAGGTCACCGCGCTGCTCGACCAGGTGCGTCCGGAGGGGCAGCGGATGCTGTTCTCCGCCACCCTGGACCGTAACGTCGACCTGCTGGTGCGCCGCTATCTGACCGACCCCGTCGTGCATTCGGTCGACCCGTCGGCCGGTGCGGTCACGACGATGGAGCACCACGTCCTGCACGTTCACGGCGCCGACAAGCACGCCGCCACGACCGAGATCGCCGCCCGTGAAGGCCGCGTGATCATGTTCCTGGACACCAAGCACGCCGTCGACCGGCTGACCCAGGACCTGCTCGACAGCGGGGTGCGGGCCGCCGCGCTGCACGGCGGCAAGTCGCAGCCCCAGCGCACCCGCACGCTGGCGCAGTTCAAGACGGGGCACGTCACCGTGCTGGTGGCGACCAACGTCGCGGCGCGCGGCATTCACGTGGACAACCTCGACCTGGTCGTCAACGTCGATCCGCCGACCGACCACAAGGACTACCTTCACCGCGGCGGCCGTACCGCCCGCGCCGGCGAGTCCGGCAGCGTCGTCACCCTGGTCACGCCGAGCCAGCGCCGAGGCATGGTCCGTCTGATGTCGGACGCCGGAATCCGGCCGCAGACCACCCAGGTACGCTCGGGCGACGAGGCACTGAGCCGGATCACCGGAGCCCAGGCCCCGTCCGGCATCCCGGTCGTCATCACCGCACCGGTGACCGAACGCCCCAAGCGCAGCGCCACCTCCCGAGGCCGCCGCCGCCCCACCTCCGCGACCAGGCGCACCCCCGTACGCCAGTCCGTCCTCGGCGCGGTGGCCTAGAACTCTCGTGATCAGGAAGCCGGCCCATCTCTGCAGGAGGCACCCTTGACGTTGGTTCAGACACAGCCCCGCCCGGCGGACGGCGAGTCCGTGCACAGGACGGTGGCTGAGGTCATGGATGCGGCCGGACCGCAGGTCTGTGACGACATGAGTGTCGAGGTGGCGCTGGCCGTCATGGCCGCCGCCCGCACGGGCCGACTGGTCGTCTGCGACCAGGACGGCCAGTGCACCGGCCTGGTCACCCGTACCGAACTCGCCGCCGTCCGTGACAGCTCCGACTACACGGACCGTGTCCGCCTGCGCGACATCCTCGGCGGCCCCGGTTCGTTCGCCTCACCCGTGACCACGATGGCCGAAGCCGAGCACGCGATGCGCACCCGTCGGCTCGGTGCCCTGCCGGTGGTCGACGAACAAGGCAGCGCCCTGGGCATCCTCGCCCTCTCCCGCTGAAACACCTCGCCCCTGGCCGGACCGTTCTTTCCTTCTCTCTGTGAGGCCACATGCGCTGCGTCATCGCCCGCTTCCCCTTCGAGCTCACCAAGGGCGGGGTGCTGGAATCGATGAAGGGCATCAAGCCCGAACCGGTCACCGGCGAATCGGTGATCATCGGCCGCCGCCACTACCCCGCCAAGCAGGTCGGCCAGGTCATCACGCGCCAGGACCGCCGTGACTTCAGCGCCGCCGAAGTCCTGCGGGCCATGGCTCAGCTCGGCTTCACCTGCCGCGCCGTTCCCAAGGCAGCGCCTCTGGGCATGCTCAGCCCGATGCAGCACGCCTCCGCGATGCTCGGCACCCCCGTCACAGTCTGACCAGGTGATCAGACACCAGCCGACATCTGACCAGCAGGGGCCCGACCGGTACGCCGGTCGGGCCCACACTGCGTGCAGCGGGTTCCCGTCACCGTCGCCCTGCAGGATCCGGGCGGCATGGAAGTGCAGGCGCGTGGGCGGTCCGTCCTCCTTCACGGGGGGCGTCGAAGACGGCGGGCGAACGCGCCCAAGTGGGCGGAATCCCTCAGCACATCCGACACCCTCTGCCTCCACACCGCTTCGGCAGCCGGCCGGCCGGTGATGACAGCGCCACCGGTGGCTACGGCCAGGGACATCTGGTTGCTCTGGCCGGACTCCACCACGGCGGCAACGTCAACCGGTAACTCGTCAGGCTGCGGCATGAGGCGGACCTTGTTCGCCGGCCATTCGGCTGCTTGAGCGGTGACGCTACCGGGCAATGAAGGCGCTCATGGTTGTGCCGCCGGAGGCCCCGCGGGTGACCGCCGCGGCGTGGACGAGGCGGGTGACCACGGGCCGGCCGAAGCCCCCGGGTGCCGCCGTTCAGGTCAGGGGTGCGCATGCGCGGCACATGTCGGCCGGGACCGTGAACGGCGACCTCGATGGTGTCGGGGTGCGCGGTCGGTTCCAGGGTGCAGCGGCCCCCGCCGTGGCGCAGGGCGTTTGCCCCGTCGTAAGACGCAGTGCTGGCCGGTGTCGCCGACGCTCGCCGTGGCGCAGTCGGCGACGTCACACCCAGCCCGACCTGCCACGCGGCGGTGGGTCACTGTGAGCGCCGGACAGAGCCTCGCAGCTGCTTGAACCATCCATGGGACCGGTCGAGGCAGACTGATCGAGGCGAAGTACCTCCTCTTCGAGCGCGCGGAAATCTGTACTCGCTGGAGTAGACATTGGCTGGCGGTGTGGTTAAGGTTTCTTTCGTAGCCGAGATCAAGAGAGGCCCGGCAGAGATGAACTGCCGGGCAGCAGTACGCAGTTGTAGTTCGCAAGACGGTGCGGTGGTGGAGTTCCGAAGCCAGAGCGGTTGCAGGACGGCGACGGGACTGACGACCGGACCGGGCGGCCCGCAGTGATCAGGGGCCGCCATGAGCAGTACGGCAGTGGCAGTACCAGTAAGTGAAGGTTCGCAGTACTCAGCAGTGAAGTCAGTGAGCAGTACCTCGGTGAAGGCGTCGGCTGCGGACGCGCGCACCGGGAGGATCGGCAGTGGGGTTCCAAGCCAGAGCAGACGCAGGACGGGCGACGGGGCTGGCTGCCGAAGAGTGGCGCTGTTCGAGGCCACCAGCAGTTCGCATTTTCCGTCAGTGAGTAGTTGATCAAGAGGGAAGATCGGAGGAGCCGAGCGCCATCAGGATCGCCCGGGCGGAAATCTTGGGCCCGGGTACCGCAGGACATCGATAGTGAGGTGGTCTCCGGTCAAGCAACCGCGATCCCCGCGGCCCCGACAGCATCCCGGTCGGGCCTGCGGAAACAGAGGGCCGGTGCAGTATCAGGGCCGGCAGATGGTGTAGTAGTTCCTTCGGGGCCCTGGCGGCAGTACGGCGCCAGGGCCCCTCCACGCGTTCCGCAGAGAGGTGCAATGACAGCAGACGACACCTTCGGCCGTCTCGATGACGATGACTACCCCGCCTACACCATGGGCCGGGCCGCCGAGATGCTCGGCACCACCCAGGGCTTCCTCCGCGCCATCGGCGAACACCGCCTCATCACCCCACTCCGCTCCGCGGGCGGACATCGCCGCTACTCCCGTTACCAGCTGCGCATTGCCGCCCGCGCCCGGGAACTCGTCGACCACGGGACCCCCATCGAGGCCGCCTGCCGGATCGTCATCCTTGAAGACCAGCTCGAGGAAGCCCAACGCCTCAACGCCGAATACCGCCGCGCCGCCGAATCAGCGAACCCGACGGCAGCAGCATGAGATGAGCGTGCCCGTCGGTGTCGGCGGGCACCGCACGCACGGTCTCGGTGTTCGGCTTGATCATTCCTGTGGTGACGCGGTGTGTAGGCGTGTAGCGTCTGCGTCAGCTGTCGTGGTTCGGAATTCCCTCTTGCCCACACCTTCGGTATGGGCGTTTTGCTGTGCTGTGCCGCAGGAACCAGGGCGATCACCTCCGTCTGCCACAAGGAGTGGGAGGCGTTCATCGACTGGAAGGCATGAGACATGGCTACGGGAACTGTGAAGTGGTTCAACGCGGAGAAGGGCTTCGGCTTCATCGCGCAGGATGGCGGCGGCCCGGATGTCTTCGCGCACTACTCCGCGATCAACTCCACCGGCTTTCGTGAGCTCCAGGAGGGCCAGGCCGTGACGTTCGACGTCACCCAGGGCCAGAAGGGTCCGCAGGCCGAGAACATCAACGTGGCCTGACCTCGCAGACCTGCCCGGGAGATCGCGCACGCCGCGTCCAGGTGGCCGCCGCTCCTGCGGGTTCGGCCACTCACCCGGACCAAGGCGCCTGCTCTCGTGCCGGGCCGGCAGGATCAGGGGCCGCGCAGCCATGGCTGCGCGGCCCCTGATCTGTGGAGGGCCCGCGGCTGATGCGACTTCGGCCCCGAAACCTCCCGACCTCAGTCGCTGCAAGCGTCGTCGGGCACGGGAACCGCATGTCCTGCGCAGCTGACGTGCAGCTCGAAGGAGCCGACGCTCAGAGGCTCGTCCAGGCGTCGAGGAAGGCTTCCCGCCCAGCCGGATCGTCCGACCTGCGATGCAGGACGCGCCAGCCGGTGAGCTCGATATCTCGGAGCCACAGTTCTGCGATGACCTGTGCCGATGACCTGTGCCTTGAGGTCGGGCAGATGGTCGGACTCGACGAGGGCCTGACCGATCACCTCCTCGGCCGCGACGCGCTGGGGCGGGCCGGTCAGACCGGCCGGCTGCGATTGCTGTGCCAGTCCAGTATCAGGACCGTGGCGTCGTCCTTGAGGTTGCCGTGGCAGGCGTCGAGCACCGCAGCGGTCAGGGCCCGGACGGCTTCTCGTGGGTGCAGCGCGCGGGTGTCGTGAATGACCGAGGCCAGGTCGACGGCCGCGGCACCGCGTTCCTGCATTCCGTCGGTGAGCAGGACCAGACGGTCCCCGGGTCTCAGGAGTAGTTCCTGTAGGCGGTAGGTGGTGGGTGCCGCCACACCGAAGGGCAGGTTGACGGCGAGTTTCACCTCTTCGACGGCGTTGTCACGCAGCAGCAGGGGACGGGGGTGGCCGGCATTGACCAGCTCGCACAGCCCCGTTTCGAGGTCGACGCACAGCAGTTGTCCGGTGGCCAGACCGCGGCTGTGGCTCAGCAGGGCATCGTGCGCGTGGCGGGCCTGCTTGACGGCGTCACAGCCGCTGCGACGTGCCCGCCGCAGCGCACCGACAAGCAAGGTGGCCAACAGAGCAGAATTGGTGTCGTGGCCCATGGCATCGGTGATCGACAGGTGCAGAGTGTCGCGGTCGAGCGTGTAGTCGTAGGTGTCGCCACCGATGTCGTCGGCCGGGACCAGTCCGGCGGCCAGAGTGAACTGGGCCGCCTCGCAGCAGGAGGCCGAGGGAAGCAACTGGTGCTGGATCTCCGCCGCCAGGCTGGTCTCGGTGGTGCGCCGGCCCTGGTGGTACAGATCGGTGAAGCGGCGGTCCGTGACGATGATGTAGGCCAGCGCATGGGCCGCGTGGCGGACTTGGTGCAGCACGGTGTCGTCTGAGGACTGCAGGCTCACCTCCAGGACGCCAATGCAGTCGCCGCGGTTGGTGACGGGCGTGATGACGCGGCGTCCGCCTTGGCCGTCCGGTTCCACATGCTGGCGCTGGCTCTGCAGAACGCTGTCGTAGACGCTGCCCTGCAGGTCGACCGGCTCGCCAGGGTCGGCGGCCTCGTCACCGGCCGCGGCGAGGCGTACCAGCCGCTGGCCGATGAGGTCGACGAACAGGAAGGACACGGCCTCGGCACCGAACCGCTTCTGCAGGTCGTGTGCCACCACGTCGACTGACTCACCGGGCGGGGCCGCTTCCGCGGCGGCCAGCAACTCGCCCAGTTCCAGATCTCCACCCCTCACGGCAACCTCCTGTCGGTTGCCGCACCTTCTTCCCCGAGTCTGCGCAACCTCACATACTTTGCCCATTTTGCCTGGTCGGGGCGGTATCCAGATCGGTGCGAGCACGTCCCGCCTCCGTCAGGCGGCGCTCGTGGGCGATCGTGCGGCCGTCGCTCGCCATGCAGTCGGCATGCTGTTTCCTCTGTATCCCATGTCCGCCGACGCGCCGAGGTCTGTGATGGTTACCCCGCCCCTGAGGGGTACCTGCCTTCACGTAGTGGATGTAAAGGGCAAATCGGAGGTCGGAATGGCAACGCATCCCCGGTCGGACAGGGAAAGTTGATCGTCGGCATCGCATACGCCGTGATCACGAGCGGTGGCTTTGGCCGGGCATACGAGCGCTCGCACAGCATGGCGTGGGCCGCTTGCGCACTCAACGTGCCCAGGTGATCGAGGTCAATCCGACGAGGCCGGTGGGTGGCTTTGACGGGGGCCTTGCCGACGATCAGGCACCATCACGGTCAAGACCGCCCGACCAGGCAGGTGTCGGCCGCCCCGAAACACAACCATGCGGCAGGCGGATGACCGTGACGACCAGACGGCGCAGCACCTTGTCCATGGTCGGTTCGCCACCCCTCAGTCGTTGGTGGCACACGAGTGCCCGTTCGAAAGTGCATCAGTCCGTTGTGTACCCGGGTGACGCCCGCCTCGGCCTGCGACGTGTCCAGGGCCTACGGCGTGCTGTCCTGCGGCGGCGTACCGCCCGTGTGCCCGGTCCGGTCGGGTGCGGGGGCCGACGGCCGTTCCGTGCCGGGGGCGGTCGCGCCGGTGTCGGGTACGGCGGTCTCACCCGGGATGATCCGGTGAGGTGTGGCTGCCGCCGCCTCGTTCTCCTCCTTCTTCATGGCACGGGCCTCGGCCTTGAGGATGCGGGCCGACTTGCCTGCGGAGCGGGCCAGCTCGGGGCCCTTCTTGGCGAGGATCACGGCTATGACGACGATGAGGATGACGGCGAGTTCGCTCAGTCCGAACATGGTGTCCTGCTCTCTCTTCTCCGGGACCCGGGCCTGGACGGCGCGAGCGTGGCGGCGGTGGCGCTCAGAGGTGGGGCGTGATGGCCGGAAGCAGGTCCTGGAAGGTACGGCCGGTGGCGGGTGCGCCGATGGCCTTCATCTGCCAGCCGCCGCCGGAGCGGTGGACCTTCGCCATGATCTGGGCGGTGTGGTTGCCGCCCCCGGTGAGTGTGTAGCGGGCCAGTTCGGCTCCGGTCGTCTCGTCGACCAGGCGGCAGAAGGCGTTCTGCACCTCGGCGAAGGTCTGGCCGGTGAAGGAGTTGACGGTGAAGACGATCTGGTCGATGTGGGCGGGTACGCGGGCCAGGTCGACCAGGACGGCCTCGTCGTCGCCTCCCGTGCCAGCGCCGCCGGTGAGGTTGTCGCCGGTGTGCCGGACCGAGCCGTCGTCGCTGACCAGGTGCTGGAAGAAGACGACGTCCGTGGTCTGCCCGGCGGCGAAGAGGACGGCGGAGGCATCCAGATCGATCTCCCGCGCCCCGGTGAGCTTGGCGAGGAAGCCTTTGCGGGGCGCGGCCTGCCAGCCCAGTCCCATGCGGACGGACGTCAGGGCGGTGCCGTCGGACTTACTGAGGCTGATCTGCTGGCCCTTGCTCAGGTTGACCGACATGGGAGGGGTGCTCCTTCGGGTTGGTGGCGGTGCGGGAGTCATGGAAGTGGGCGGTGCGGACGCCCAGGGTCGGGGTGGGACGGAGGGACGGATCCTCGCGGAGGCAGCGTCGCAGGTGGGGCAGCATGCCCCGGTCCAACAGGGCCCGCTGCCAGTTCTGCCGTGCCTGCTGCACGCGTGCCTCATGTGCCGTGCCGTCGCCGCCGCGTATCGCCGTTCTCAGCATCGCGGCGAAGGCGAGGAGGGC
The DNA here is from genome assembly GCF_001611795.1 of Streptomyces qaidamensis. Lineage (NCBI taxonomy): Bacteria > Bacillati > Actinomycetota > Actinomycetes > Kitasatosporales > Streptomycetaceae > Streptomyces > Streptomyces qaidamensis. The sequence continues at coordinate 7,358,961 of NZ_CP015098.1, forward strand.
ACTGGAGCCCGCGATCAGCGTCAGGACCCATCCGGCGGTGACCAGTGAGCCGGGGAGCGTGTCTTCCGTGCCGGTCAGTTGGAGCAGGTAGCCGAGGACGAGCAGGACCGCCGCGGATGCGGCGGCGATGAGCGGGGTGAGTACCGCCAGGGCCGGCAGCAGGCTGCCGGCGGCGCGGTGTGGGGGCGGGTCGGGCTCCGCCGATGTACGCAAGGCGAGGTACGTGCCGTATTCCGCGCGTGCCGTGGCGGCTATCTCGTCGGCGTCCCCGAGTGCGCGGAGACGCAGGCGCGCCGTGGCCTGGCCGGTGGGATCGGCGTTCAGGGCCGCAGGGATGTCCGTGGTGGTGAGTGCCAGGTGCAGTACCGCTTCGAAGTCCGGCCTGTCCTCCTGGCGAAGGCGCAGTGGGTCGGCCACATGGTCTCCTGAGGGGGGAAGGCTTCGGTGTCGTTCTCGGAGCGGCGCGGAGGCGGCGCCGGACCTGCCCGGGGTGGGTCGGTCGGGCGCCGCCTCCGCGGGATTTCAGACGCCCACGCCGAAGTCGGAGGCGATCCCGGCAAGGCCCGAGGCGTAGCCCTGCCCGACGGCGCGGAACTTCCACTCGGCGCCGCTGCGGTAAAGCTCGCCGAAGACCATCGCGGTCTCGGTGGAGGCGTCCTCGGACAGGTCGTAGCGGGCGATCTCGGCACCGCCGGCCTGGTTCACGACACGGATGAAGGCGTTGCGGACCTGGCCGAAGCTCTGTCCGCGGCTCTCGGCGTCGTGGATGGACACCGGGAACACGATCCTGTCGACCTCGGCGGGCACGGCAGCGAGGTTCACCTTGACGACCTCGTCGTCACCCTCACCTTCACCGGTGAGGTTGTCGCCGGTGTGCTCGACCGAACCGTCGGGGCTCTTGAGGTTGTTGTAGAAGACGAAGTGCTGATCCGACAGAACCTTGCCGGAGGCGTCGAGGAGCAGGGCGGAGGCGTCGAGGTCGTAGTCGGTGCCGGTGGTCGTACGGACGTCCCAGCCCAGACCGACCAGAACGGCGGTCAGGCCCGGTGCCTCCTTGCTGAGCGAGACGTTGCCGCCCTTGGACAGGGAAACTCCCACTGCTACTCCTTCTCGGCAGGTGCGGTCGAGGCCCGCGGCGCGGACCCGGACTCAAGAATCTACATCACTGTAGAGAAAGTGGAAGGGTGACGCGACCGTGCCTCGGGCTCGGCGCGGTCGCGTGATGTTCCTTGTCAGTCCCGTGAGTTGCCGAAGAGCAGGCGATAGGCGATCAGTACTACGAGTGCGCCCGCGATGGCCGAGCCCCAAGTCGCGGCGTCGAAGAGTTCGCGCTGGCTCGGCCGGTCGAGGAACTCCGCCGACAGTCAGCCGCCCAGGAAGGCGCCGGTGATGCCGATGGGCGTCGTGCCGATGCCGCCTGGATCGCGGCCGGGCAGGACGGCTTGGGCGATCGCTCCGGCGAGTCCCGGCACCAGCCACGCGATGACACCCATGTCCCCGAGTTCCTTTCGATGATCCTGCTTGCGTTCACGGGCATGTCCTCGGAGCGGCGTAGCTTCTACAATTCTGTAGAGAATGTGGCGGGGGTGTCGAGGCTCGTCGGGCGGTGTGGTGGTCCTGAGGGCGTCTATACGATGTCCGCGCGGGAAACAGGCGGCGGCGGAAGGGAGACAGGGCGTGGCTGAGCAGCGGCAGCGTCCCCGACGGCGGGGGCAGGGTGAGCTGGAGGCGCTGGTCCTGTCGGCGCTCAGAGAGGCGGACGAGCCGGCGACGGCCGGCTGGGTGCAGGAACGCCTGGGCGGAGACCTTGCCTATACGACCGTCATCACCATCCTGACCCGGCTGCTGGCCAAGGGGGCGGTCACGCGGGAGCGCGCGGGCCGTTCCTTCGCCTGGACATCCGCGTCGGACCAGGCGGGGCTGGCCGCCCACAGGATGCGCAAGGTGCTGGACTCCGAAAGCGACCGGGAAGCGGTGCTGGCCAGCTTCGTGACGAGCCTGGGCCCGGACGACGAGCGGCTGCTGCGAGACCTGCTGGATCAGGCGAGGAACGAAGGGGAAGACTGAATCCTCATGGGGATGTTCGTCTTTCTGCCGCTGGTGCTGCCCTTGACCGCGTGGCCGATCGCGCGCCTGGCCGAGCAGCATCTGCATCCACGGACCGCGACCCGGCTGCTGACCGGGGTGGCCGCGGTGATGGCGGCTTGCAGCACGCTGTGCCTCGGCCTGGTGATGGTGGTCGGCACCGCCCAGCTTCCCGGGAACCCGCTGCCCGACGGCTGGTCGGACCCCGAGGTGCGGGCGGCGGTCCCGTACGACGAGATCGTCGGTAAGGCGGCGATTCCCGCGCTCGTCGTGGTGCTGGTGGCGTGTGGTCGGACATTGTGGCGGCACGGGCGGGTGCGCCGTCGGGCTCATCGGGCGCTGGCCGGGTTGCGGGAGACGGGGGTGGCCGTGCTTCCGGATGACGTCCCCTACGCGTACGCGTTGCCGGGAGGCGGTCGGCGGGATCGCGTGGTGGTGACCACGGCCATGCTGGACTGCCTCGAACCGGCCGAGCGCCGGGCGCTGTTCGCCCACGAGCGCGCCCATCTGGCCGCCCGCCACCACCGCTTTCTTCTCGCGGTCCAGCTGGCCGCGCGGGCCAACCCGTTCCTGCGTCCGCTGCGGACGGCGGTGTCGTACACGGCGGAACGGTGGGCGGACGAGGACGCGGCCCAGACAGTCGGCAGCCGACGGGCCGTGGCGTGCGCGATCGGCAAGGCGGCCCTGGTCTCTCGCGGCACTCCGGTGGCGACCCTGGCCGGCTTGGCGGCGGGACCGGTGCCGCGCCGGGTGGCGGCCCTGCTCGGACCCGCTCCGGCGGTGCGCAGCTGGCCGCCGCTGTTCACATCGGTGGGTGCGGCGACGTGGGGCGCGGCGGTGGGGGCTGCCGTGTCGGCGATGTCGTCGGCGAACTCCGCCGTGACGATGGTCTTCATCCTGCACGCGGCCACACCCCTCTGAACCGGGTGGGGTGGGGCCTCAGGCGTGATCGGTGAGCGCGGCGAGTCCGGCGACGAGCCCCACGTAGGCCAGGAGCGCGAGCAAACAGACGACCAGCACCAGCCAGCCCGCCAGGATGCCGGCCAAGGCCAGCCCGCGGCCTTCCCCGTCCACCCGGCGTCCCCGGAAGCGGCCCATGTGCCCGGCGGGTATGGCGATCAGAGCGCACAGCATGGCCAGCCCGACGAAGATGCCGGGGTTGATCCAGGCGATGCCGGTGGCGAAGTTCGCGAGGAACGCGACGCCGCCCAGCGCGAAGAACGCACCGACCTTCGCCGCCCGGTTCCGTCCCCCGAGCGTCCGCGCCGGCTCGCCGACCGCCGTCCGCGCGTCGTTGGTGCTGCTCACGCCCAATCCCCCAAGGCTTCCGTGTCCTGCATGCGCGCGGAGCAAGGGATGTTACGGCCACGCAGAGCCCGGTCGAGGTGAGGCCCACTCTTTCCCGCCGTATCTCTACATGGATGTAGAGTTCAGTCGTTCGGCGGACACAGGGCTGGCCGCCCGAGGGCAACGGACGGCGGGACCCAGGCGGAGGAGTGGGCGTCAGTGAGCGGTATGGGAAGGCGGCGCGCTCCGGCCGGAGCGGGGAAGGTTCGGCTGACGCGGCGGGGGCGGCGGGTCCTGATGTGGAGCGCGGGCATGTGCTCGGCGCTCGTCCTCGGTGTCGCGGGTGTCGGCGCCTGGCTCTACCAGGATCTGGACGGCAACATCCAGGGCGCCGACCTCGACAACAAGCTCGGCGGCAACCGACCGGTCAACCTCAGCCCCGGCTCCAAGAACATCCTGGTCGTCGGCTCCGACAGCCGCGACGGCGGCAATGCGAAGTACGGCAAGGGTCTCACCACCATGCAGTCGGACACGCTGATGATGCTGCACATCCCGGCGAACCGGGAGTGGGCCACCGTCGTGTCCTTCCCCCGCGACTCGTGGGTGGAGATACCGGCCTGCGACAAGGGTGACAGCACCAAGTCCGCGCCACACCACTTCAAGATCAACGAAGCGTTCGCGATCGGCGGCACCAGCGGCGAGGTCGCCGAGGCCGCGGCCTGCACCATCAGGACGGTCGAGGCCAACACCGGCCTGCGCATCGACCACTTCATGTCCGTCGACTTCCAGGGTTTCAAGGGCATGGTCAACGCCCTCGACGGCATAGAGGTCTGCCCGGAACAGGCCATCCACGACGAGAAGGCTCACCTGGACCTGGAGGCCGGCTGCCAGACCGTCAGGGACGAGGAGGCGCTCGGATACGTACGCGCCCGCTACAGCATCGGTGACGGTTCCGACACCGGACGCATCGGACGCCAGCAGGAGTTCATGCAGGCCCTGGCCGAAAAGGCGCAGTCCAGGCTGACCAGCCCGAACGCGCTGTACGGCTTCCTTCAGTCCGCCACCAAGTCCCTCACCACGGACGACAACCTTGCGGGCATCAAGCCGCTGTACGGACTCGCCTCCGAGCTCAAGGGCATCCCCAGCGACCGCCTGACCTTCCTCACCGTGCCCAACTACCCACGCGAGGCCGACGTGCCCTCCGACAAGGCGAACATCGTGTGGCAGTACCCGCAGGCCGCCGAGTTGTTCACGGCCCTGGCCAAGGACGAGGAGGTCGACAAGAAGCAGCTCAAAGCGGATTCCGAGGAGCCCCTCTACGCCTCCTCCGTGCGCGTCCAGGTCCTCAACGGCACCGGCATCCCGGGCCGTGCCGCCGCCGTCGCCGAGAAGCTGCGCCACGCCGGCTTCACCGTCGTCGGCACGGGCAACGCCCCGGAGACAACGCGCACCACCACGGTCAGCCATCCGCAGGGCATGGACGCAAAGGCCGAGGTGCTCGCCTCCCGGTTGGCCGATGCGCGGGCCGGGCAGGGCACGGATGTTACCGCCGACGCCGTGACCCTGACGGTCGGAACTGACCTCGACCCCGAGGTCATCCTGTGAAGCGCGCCTCCGATCCGCCTGGCAGCCCAGGAACCGCCCACCCAGGTGAGCAGCGGGACGAGGCTGACTCGTGCAGAGCGTGAGATTCGAACGAGGGGCCCCTTAGGCGTCCGCCGTGTTCCTTTCGGGTCCCGGCCGGACGACCTCCGTGGCGTAGAGGGGTGCGGCATAGGCGTCGGCCGCGCTCTCGGTCAGGTACGGGGACAGGCGCAACAGAATCCGTCCCTTGAGGTAGGCGTGCTCGGCGTGGGCCGGTGATCGGGCCGCGGAGGTCTGCAGGCGCTCGGCGCGGGATCGGGCGGCATCCGCGCCGGGGAACACCTCGATCGCACCGCCGAGATGGACGCTGCCGGGATCGGGTGCGGTGACCGCGCCGCCGTCGATCCGCCGATCCTCGAATGTCAGCTTGCTGCGGTAGTTGTTCTGCACCCCCAGGAGCCCATCGGGATCCTCCTCGCGGTGGGCGTAGAGGACCGCGTTCTCGACGGGGAGTCCCGCCCCCTCCACGAGACGGAAGACGGTTTCGGCCTCATCGGTGACGGTTGCGGTGCTCGTGTGCCGGTCCTGACGGTGTCCGGCGCGGAACGGCAGTGGGATCTTTTCCTGGGGCAGGGCCGAGAGCACGATGCTGACCAGCATCACGGCACTGGCCAGGACCGCTGCCGTGCGCAGATGCCGCAGGGAGCTCCGCCTCACGGATTGGCCGACGTCCCGCATTGCCACTCCAGCTGTCGCCGTGTTTGTGGCGGGCCGGCGCCCAAGGAGCGCCGGCCCGCCACACGGTCCGGGTCGGTCAGAGGTCGAACTCGTGGGGCGGCAGACCGAGGGTGTAGCAAGCCTCGCGGACCACGGCCTGCTCGTCCTTGTCGAAGTCGCCGTCGGCGCCGCCGATGACGATGCCGATCTGGATGACGGCCCGTGCTTCGGCGGGCTTCTTCTTTGCCTTGGCGATCTCCTGCATGACGCTCACCTTGCCGAAGGCGAAGTCGGCGGTGAGCTTGTTGAGGTTCTCCTCGAAGTGGCGGCGCAGGTCGTCGGCGTCGAAGTTCTGCAACACCTCGTTGGTGGCGATGAGCTGGGCCACCCGCTGCCGCTCGGAGGGGTCGACGGTGCCGTCGGCGGCGGCGACGAGCGCGCACATCGCCATGCTGGCGTCGCGGAAGGCGCCGCTCTTCAGGTCGTTCTTCTTCGCCATGAGCTGGGTCTGCATCGTGGATGCGGACTCCTTGAGGCGGTCCCACAGGGCCATGAGAACTCCGTACGTGTCGGGAGGATGCCCGGACCGGGGTGCTCCGGACAGCGCTTCTTCTACAGCACAGTAGAAGTTATCAGCCGGGGGCGGGGAGATGTGCCCCTCCATGCCCCCGGCCGGTGCATCCTTTACGGTCTGCCGGGGCCTGCTATCAGCCCTCGTCCTCCTCGTCGCCCTCGAAGAAGTCTCCGACCTCGTCCACGACTTCGGCCGCGACCATGCCGCCGACGACACCGACCGCGAGCCCGGCGGCGCCGGCGGCGACGGCGGTGCCCATGCCGGGGCCGGAACGGCGGTGGTCGTCGTGGTGGTGGTCGCCGTGCCCGTGGTGTCCGCCGTGTCCGTGCCCGGCGTACGGGTCACCGTGACCGTAGGCGCCGTGGGAGCCGTGCGACGCCCGGTGCTCGACCAGCTGGCGGATCCAGCCGTCGACTTCCGTGTTCCAGTCACGGGAGTCGTGATGGCCGACAGTGAAGCGGGTCAGCGCGTCGTGGCCGCCGGAGAAGAAGCCGCCGCGCTTGTCGGCCTCCATGACGACCTCGACGCCGCCCGGGTTGGCCAGGAAGGTCACCTCGATCTCGTTGACCTGGTGCGCGTACTGCGGTGCCGGGGTCAGCTCGATCTCCTGGTAGAACGGCAGCCGCTGGCCGGTGCCACCGATGCGCCCGTACTCCAGGTCGGCCGACTTGAAGCCGAAACCGAGCTGGCCGAGGGCTTCGAGGATCACCTCCTGCGCGGGCAGCGGGGCGATGTTCAGCTGGTCCAGGTCGCCCTTGTCCTTGGCGCCGGCCACCGCCAGCTCGGTGCGCACGCCGAGGACGATGCCAAGGCCCTGCCCGTACAGCTCGGTGATCGGCGTCTCCCACGGCAGCGTCAGGGTGAACGGGACGCTGTGCTGCTGACCCGCGCCGAGCCGGAAGCCGCCGCCGACGGTGAACCGCTCGAAGGCGACAACCCCCTCGCTCTCGCCCTCACTGTGCTCGGCCTCGACCCGGGCCACGAGCTCCAGGGTGATGTGCTCGATGTCGAAGTCGGCGTCCCCGCCCTTGAGATGGACCTGGCCGGTCAGCGCGCCGCCGGGGCGGGCGGCTCCCGGGTCGAGGACCGTGTCGACGGTGGGTCCGCCCACGCCGAGTGAACCGAGCAGTCGTTTGAACACCATGGTGGCGTCCACTCCTTATGCGTGCGTGTGTCTCGTTCAGGTGTGGTGCCGCGTACCGGGGCGGGCACGCGGCACCACGGCTGTGCGCGGGGCGGGCTACTTGGCCGAGTCCAGCGCGGCGAGGGCCTGCGCCCAGCGGACGTACTTCAACTCGGCCAGGTCGGCTACGGTTTTGACCCCGAACGCCTCCTGGAGCAGCTCGCCGTCACGGTCGGAGACGCCCTTGAGTGCCCCCACCGGGGCGGCCAGGATCTCGGGCAGGGGCTTGTCCGCCCACGCCTTGTCGAGCACCTTGTCCAGGTCGATCGAAGCCATGCGTGTCCTCTTCCGGGTGCGTGAGGCCCGGCCCTGCTGCGGGCCTTCTACAAACGAGTAGAAGCATAGGGCTGTCGCAGGCCGGGAGGGGCACGGTCGGCGCGGGCACGCCTGGAAAGGCCGAAAACGGGCTCTTGCGAGGCGAGTGCGGCGACGAGTTCGCCGCTCCGGGGGCCGTGCGCGAAGGATGCAGGCCAGCGGCTCCTCGCCGGTACTGCCCCGTCGGCGGCCCGTGCCGTGCAAGCGGTGACGGTTCTGCCCGGTGGTTGCAGGCCGCCGGGGGCGGCACAGGATGCCCTGCGGGGCCGACCGAGTGACCGGCGATCAGGCACGAGGGGAGGGGCCGGACGGTCCCGTCAGTGGACACCGGGTTCTCTGGCGGTGAGATGAGGTCGGCGTGAAGCTGAAGATGCAAGGTCTGGCATCCGGGATCCGGGATCCGGGAGGCACCGTGGCCGGTCAGGTGGTAGTGGGTGTGGACGGGTCGGCCTCGGGTCTGGCGGCGGTGGAGGTGGCGGCGCGAGAGGCGCGGCTGCGAGGCGCGGAGCTGCGGGTCGTGCACGCCTTCCTGTGGCCCGCCATGCATCCACCGCTGGGCCCATCTCTGTTGGGCCCGCCCACGGGCGGTGTCCGGACCATGGTCGAGCACCTGGTGGCCGAGGCGGTGAAGCGCGCAAAAATACGGAGCCGGCGGTGCCGGTCTCACATGCCGTGGTGACGGGTGAGCCGCTGACGGTGCTGGAGGCCCAGTCCCGTGGCGCTGAGCTGGTGGTGGCCGGGTCCCGGGGGACGGGCGGCCTGAGCAGCGCGGGCCCCTGCCACGGATCTTCGGCACACACCGCTCGCCTCGAGCCGCAGCGCCTTCGGTGGCCACGCCCTGGTCCGGTACAAGAGACCACCGGTGTGATGACCCCGAAGCGGGCGCCGGCAGGGCCGATCAGTCCCCGAAGGGCAGCCAGGCGGACCTGTTGCCCGCCCCGGCCCGCTGCTTTGCGACTCCTTTACAGTTGGTGTAGAGGCAGGCAATCCTGTTTCCACCCCACTGTCCACATGTGATTCGAGAAGGAGCGACGTACCCCCGATGGGTGAGCCTCCCAGTACCAGCCGTGCCATTCCCCGGCCTCTCGCGATCAAGGGAGCGGGGGTGGCACGGTGACCGAGGTCCTGCTGCTCCTGCTGGCCCTCCTCCTCACGTTGGCCTGCGCGGTGTTCGTCGCGGCCGAGTTCTCCCTGACCACCGTGGAGCGCGGTGAACTGGAGCGGGCCGCCGAGGCGGGCGAGCGTGGCGCCGAGGGTGCGCTGAAGGCCGTACGGCGCCTGACGCTCCAGCTGTCCGGCGCCCAGCTGGGTATCACTGTCACCTCGCTGGTGATCGGCATGCTCGCCGAGCCGTCTCTCGCGGCGCTGCTGCGTGGCCCGCTGCGTGCGATGGGTCTGGGCGGTGCCGCCTCCTCGGTGGCGACCGTCCTGGGCGTGATGGTGTCCACCGTCGTGCTGATGGTGGTCGGCGAACTGGTGCCGAAGAACTGGGCGATCTCCCGGCCGCTGGCGGTGGCGAAGGTGGTCGGGGGCCCGCAGCGCGCGTTCACGGCCGCGTTCGGCCCGTTCATCGGGCACCTGAACAACACCGCGAACCGTTTCGTACGCCGCTTCGGTCTGGAGCCGGCCGAGGAGCTGGCCTCCGCCCGCACCGCCGACGAGCTGGGCGCGCTGGCCCGGCATTCGGCTGCCGAGGGGGCTCTGGAGGCGGACTCGGCGGAGCTGTTCGTGCGGACTCTGCATCTGAGCGAGCTGACAGCGGAGAACGTGATGACGCCGAGGGTCGACGTCAAGGCCCTGGAGGTGCACGCGACGGCGGCCGACGCGGCCAATCTCAGCCATGCGACCGGCCTGTCCCGCTTCCCGGTCTACCGCGACAGCCTGGACGAGGTGGTCGGCTCTGTCCACATCCGGGACGTGCTCGCCCTGGAGCCGCAGAAGCGGGCCGTCACGCCGGTCACTGAGTTGACCGCGGAGCCCTTGCTGGTGCCCGACAGCCTCACCGCGGACCGGCTGCTCGAGCGGCTGCGTGAGCACCGCACCATGGCCGTGGTCATCGACGAGTACGGCGGTACGGCGGGCGTGGCCACGGTGGAGGACATCGTCGAGGAGGTCGTCGGCGAGGTGCGCGACGAGCACGACCCGGTCGAGGTGCCCGACCTGGTACCCGCCCCGGCGACGCAGGACGGGCGCGCGGTGTGGGAGGCGGACGGCAGCGTCCGCATCGACCAGCTCACGGACATAGGACTCACCGCTCCGGAGGGCCCGTACGAGACCGTGGCCGGCCTGATCGCCACCCGCCTGACGCGCATCCCCGTCAAGGGGGACGTCGTGGACCTCGACGGCTGGCACTTCGACGTACTGGAGGTCGAGCACCACCGCGCCGACCGCATACGGATCACCGAACCGGCCACCTCCCCGGCCGTCCAGCTCCTGGAGGAGGCCCGATGACCGCGCTGCAACTCGCCATCGGCGCCCTCACCCTGCTGACCAACGCGTTCTTCGTCGGCGCCGAATTCGCCCTGGTCTCGGTGCGCCGCAGCCAGATCGAACCGCGCGCCCAGGCAGGCAACAAGCGCGCCCGGATGACGTTGTGGGCGCTGGAGCACCTGTCGGCGATGATGGCCACCGCTCAACTCGGCATCACGGTCTCGTCGCTGGTGCTCGGTGCGGTCGCCGAGCCCGCCATCGCCCATCTGATGGAGCCCGCCTTCGAGGCGGTGCACATCCCGCACGGCCTCGTGCACCCGGTCGCCTTCGTCATCGCACTGACGCTCGCCACCTACCTGCACATGCTGATCGGCGAGATGGTGCCGAAGAACATCGCGCTCGCCGCTCCCGTGCCCAGTGCGCTGCTGCTCGGACCGCCGCTGGTGGCGCTGACCCGGGCGCTCAAGCCGTTCGTGTTCGGCATCAACGCCTTCGCCAACGCGCTGCTGAAGCTGCTGCGCGTGGAGCCGAAGGACGAGGTCGAGTCGGTCTTCACCGACGACCAGCTCGCCCGTATGGTCGTGGACTCCAGCGAGGCCGGGCTGCTCAGCCCCGCCGACGGAGAGCGGCTGCGCGACGCCCTGGAGCTGGGCACCCGGCCGGTGGGCGAGATCCTGGTCCCGGCCCAGCGGATGCGAACTGTCGACCACACGATCACCCCGGCCCGGCTGGAGCGGCTGGCCGCCGAGGCGGGCTTCTCCCGCTTCCCTGTCACCGGCCCCGAGGCCACCGTCCTGGGCTACCTGCACATCAAGGACACCCTCGGCGTCACCGACCGCGACGCCCCCTTCCCGCGCACCACGTTGCACAAGGTCACCCGGGTGCGCATCGACACCCCGCTCGACGACACGCTCACCGCCCTGCGCGCCGAGGGCAGCCACCTCGCCGCCGTTGTGGGGGAGGGCGGCAAGGTCATCGGCTTCGTGACCATGGAGGACGTGCTCTCTGAGCTGGTCGGACCGGCGGCCCCGGCCGCAGCTTGACCGCCGGGCCGCCACGAGCGGGCTCCCGCACGGAGCGGCCCGGCTTCGCAGCGCCGGACCCGCGCAGGTTGAGCGGGGACACAGGGGTGTCGCCATCGCCATGCTGGCCACCCTGTCGCCGTCCATCGGCGACGACCTCGATCTGCTGCGTGCGGCGCTCTCATCGGCCGGGAACATGATTTCGGCCAGAATCGTTTTCTGTCCGTACACCTAGAAAAGAGGAGCCACCCGTTGTCCGCCAGTTCGACGGACCCCTCGGGGCACAGCCCCCGACCATCCCGCCAGGCATCTCCTGAGCACGGCACGAGGCGGGATGCCCCCTCGCAATCGATGCGCCGATGAGCGCCGCGAACGCCCTCCTGGGCCTGCTGGCCGTCTTCGTCCTGACCGCCGGAACGGGATACTTCGTCGCCCAGGAGTTCGCTTACGTCTCCGTCGACCGCCTCGCCCTCGCCCGTGAGGCCGAGTCCGGGGACAAGAAGGCCGCGCGCGCCCTGAAGGTGCTGGAGCGGCTGTCCTTCATGCTGTCGGGCGCGCAGCTCGGCATCACCGTGACCGGCCTGGTGGTCGGCTTCATCGCCGAGCCCTCGGTGTCCACGTTGCTCAGGCCGGCCCTGTCGGGCCTGGGTATCCCCGACGCGGCCGTGAGCGGCATCTCGGTCGTGCTGGCCTTCGTGCTGGCCACGGTCGTGCAGATGGTGCTGGGCGAGCTGGCGCCGAAGAACCTCGCGATCGCTGTGCCGGAGCGGCTGGCGAAGGCGCTCGCCGCCTCGACGCTGGCGTATCTGAAGGTCGTCGGCCCGGTCGTGCGTATCTTCGACGGGGCGGCGAACAAGCTGCTGCGCAAGGTCGGCATCGAGCCGGTGGAGGAGCTGCACCACGGCGCCACGCTGGAGGAGCTGGGCCATCTGATCGGCGAGTCCCACGAGCAGGGCGCACTGCCCAAGGACACGGCTGCCCTGCTGGACCACGCGCTGGAGTTCTCCGAGCGGACGCTGGACGAGGTGATGGTGCCACGCGTGGACGCGGTCTTCGTCCGCAAGGACGCCACCGCCGCCGAAGCGGTCGGCCTGATCGCCAAGCATGGCCACTCGAACTACCCCGTGCTCGGTGACCACCCCGACGACGTCAGTGGTGTGCTCGGAGTGGCCGAGCTGATGCGGCTGTCCGCAGGCCGTCTTACGGACACCACGGCCGGCGCGGTCGCCCGGCGACCGCTGCTGCTGCCGGACACTCTCCCGCTGCCGGACGCCGTGACGCAGATGAGGGAGCGGGACGACGAGTTCGCGGTCGTCCTCGACGAGCACGGCGGGGTTGCGGGCATCGTCACGTACGAGGACATCGCCGAGGAACTGGTCGGCGACATCGCCGACGAGTCCGACAAGGTCACCGAGGTCGCCGTCGCTGACGGCGACGGCTGGCTTGTGGACGCCGGGCGCCGCCTGGACGAGGTCGCCGAGGCGACCAGCATCGAGTTGCCCGAGGAGGAGGACTACGACACCGTGGCCGGCCTGATCGTCGACCGGCTCGGCCGCTTCCCGACCATCGGGGACCGGCTCACGGTCGCGCTGCCCGACGGGGGCGACGCCGTGATCGACGTACGCACCCTCGACCGGCACGTACCCGAACGCGTGTGGATTCAGCGACCGATCCAGGAGACGGAGGAGCAGGCATGAGTTTCCCGATGGCGCTCTTCGTCACCGTGCTGCTGCTGATCGGCAGCGGATTCTTCGTGGCCGCCGAGTTCGCGCTGGTCGCCGCCAAGCGGCACCGCATGGAGAAGGCCGCGGCCGAGGGCCGGGCAGGCGCCAAGGCAGCCCTGGCCGGCATGCGCGAGCTGTCCCTGATGCTGGCCGGCGCCCAGCTTGGCATCACCGTGTGCACGCTGGGCCTGGGCTCGGTGTCCAAGCCCGCGATCTCGCACGAACTCGACCCGCTGCTGCACAAGCTGGGACTGCCCAGCGCGCTCAGCTACGGCGTCGCCTTCGCGGTCGCCATGATCGTGGTCGTGTTCCTCCACATGGTGCTCGGCGAGATGGCCCCCAAGTCGTGGGCCATCGCCCATCCCGAGCGTTCCGCGATGCTGCTCTCACCGCCCTTCCGGGCCGTGGTGAAGGCCGTAAGGCCGCTGATCCGGCTGCTCAACGCGATCAGCAATGGACTCGTACGCATGTGCCGGGTCAGCCCGCGCGACGAACTCGCCTCCGTCCACAACCGGGAGCAGCTCACCCATCTCGTGGCCGAGTCCGAGCGGCTCGGCCTGATCAGCGAGACGGACTCGGAACTGCTGACACGTTCGCTGACGGAGTCCGAGACCCCGGTGCGGGACCTGCAGGCCCCGGTCACCGACATCCCCTCGGTCGACGCCGGCGCCGACGTCGACGAGATCCTGCGCCTGGCCGCAGACCGCGACCGTACCCGGCTCCTGGTCCGCGAGCAGGACGCCGTCCTCGGCTCGGTGCATGCCCGTGACGCCGTGGTGGCCCGTGCCCAGGGGCGGACGACCACCGCTCGTGCGCTGGCCCGCCCGGTACCCGAAGTGACCGAGGACGCCACGGTCACCGACGCGATCGACCTGCTGCGTCGCCGCCGGTCCTCGCTCGCCGTGGTCCGCGACGACTCCGGCCGACTCACCGGCATGGTGAGCCTGGACGACCTGCTGGCGCGCTTCCTGCAGCCACAGACGGCGTAACGGCAACCACTGACCCGAGCGCCCCGGCTTCCCGGGGCGCTCACGCATCTGTATCCACACTGCTGTAGAAGTCCCTTCCGGAGCTTGATCGCTCGACGAGCGACCGCGCCCGGCGAAATGGGCCGGGACAGGCCGTCGCAGGAGGACAGGCGCCGCCAGGAGCGCGGCCCCTGATGGCGTCGGGTACTGCCGGCGATCTCCGGGTGTGAGCGCTGATCCGGCGGATACCCACAGGTCGTGGGCTTGCTGGCAGAAGTGAGTGAGGCTGATCGCCGTGTGACGCAGCGGGTGGCCGCGTGGACCTCGTCGAGCATCCACAGAACTCTGTCGGCGGTGGAGGAGACGGCGGAGGGCACCAAGCTGTGGTGCGGTGCGGCCGCGGTAATGGCCTGGCGGGGCGGCTGGCGCGCTGGCACGGCGGCAGCCGCCCCGCCAGGCGACGGTGGCCGTGGCCCAGGTGGCCGCGAACGGCGTGCGCAAGCAGTTGGCCGAGCGTCCCCGGCCGCCGAGGGAGTGGATCCCGCACGACGAGGTCGAGGACCGTCCCGAGTCGTCGTCGTCCCCTTCCGGGCACACCTCGGCCGCGGTCGCGTTCACGGCGGCCGTGGCCCCCTCATGGCCACTGGCCGGTGCCCTGTGCGCGGTGCCGACCACGATGGTGGCTGTCGAACGTGTCCAGAGCGGCGCCCACTATCCGAGCGACGTCGCCACCGGCGCCGCCGTCGGCCTCGTCGCCGCCTGGTTGGCCCGCTCCACCCCACGCTTGCTGCTGCGCCACCGGCGTTGGTGTCAGCGCCCCTGCTGATCAGGCACGACCGGCGCGAAGCCGTGGCCGGCGGGTAGACGTACGGGCACGGTAGCGCTACGGCAGCCGGCCTGGACACGAGCGGCTTCTCACGCGGGTGGTCGTAGCAGTGTCCCTACTGGCCCGTTCGGGGTACTCGCGCCCTCGCCAGGCGGACGGGCACCAACGTGGCCCGCCCGGCGCGGACCAGGAAGGACGGGAGGTGATCGTCGTGTCGAGTGCACAGTCGCACTCCGCCGGACCCAGCCGACAGACGCAGGACTCCGGTGCGGAGCCGGTCAGTGAGCTGGTGCAACGGGCTTCGCAACAGCTGACGGAGCTGGTGCGCGGCGAACTGAGGCTGGCGCAGGCGGAGATGAAGGAGAAGGGCAAGCGGTACGGCAAGGGCGGCGGCCTCTTCGGCGGTGCCGGCATCGTCGGTTTCCTGACCCTGCAGGCTCTCGCGGCCACCGCCATCGCCGCCCTCGCCGTGCCGCTGCCGGTATGGGCCGCGGCGCTGATCATCACCGCAGTGCTGGGCGCGATCACCGCGCTCATGGCCCTCACCGGCAAGAAGCAGATCAGCGAGGGTGCGCCACCGGCACCCCAGCAGACGATCGACAGCGTCAAGGCCGACGTGGCCGAGATCAAGGAGAGTGCACAGCGATGACCCAGCCGCCTCACGACGAGCAGACCGCTTCCAGCCCCGAGGAACTGCGCGAGCAGATCGAGGGGACCCGTCAGGGGCTCGGGAAGACGATCGAGTCGCTGGCAGCCAGGACCGATGTCAAGACGACCAAGGCACAGGAGAAGGCCGCTGACGTCAAGCAGCAGGCAGCCGTGAAGGCCGGGGAACTGAAGGCCAAGGCAGCTGAGGCCGCACATCAGGTGCAGGACAAGCTGCCGGATCCGGTGAAGGGCAAGGCGGCTCACGCCGCCGAGCAGGCACGGGACAAGGCTGCCCGGACGGGTCACCTGCTCCAGGAGAAGGCGCCCGAACCAGTGCGGCAGAAAGCAGCCCAGGGGGCGCGGGCAGCGCGGGACAACCGAACCGTGCTGCTGGCGGCGGCCGTGGGTGCCGCGCTCGTATGGCTGGCATGCCGCCGCGGGAAACGGTGAGCAGAGGAAAGCCCCGACGATCGCTTACAAGCCAGTCGGTCTCGCCCTGACCGCCGACAACGGCATGATCGCCGGCGCGGCGCTCAGCAGGCGTGGCAGATGCTTGGCTGTGACGAGGACGCGCCCGACGCCACCGCCACGTGCCGCCTGACCGGAACCTGGCCCGGCTGAAAGCCCCCGACAACTCGAATGGCGACGGGTGATCAGCAGGGCGATGTCATCGTGCGTGATGCGGACCGTTCCGCAGCGCGGGCGAGCGTGTCGGCGAGGGGCTTCCGCGGTCGGCCGCGGCGCGCTGTGACGGGCGTCGGTGTGGGCGAGCAGCACCTTGCACGGCCGCCCGCCGATGGACCCGGTGGGCGCCCTCACGGGCCTCGGCCTGCCGGGCGACCTCTGACGCGGCCTGCCGGAGCGCCTGTCGGGCTCTGGAGAGGGAACGACGCCCCGGCTTTGGCCCCGGCCCCGGACGGGGTGGAAAAACGGCTGGATCGTTGCCTCCAGCAACCGCAGCGGGGGCCGGAAACGCGGTGCTGGCATGGGATTTTCCGCGGAGGCTTAAGAACCTGGCGCCCCTGTGGAGGCTTCCTGAAGTATCTGCCTAGGCTCATGCGACTTCAGCTCATCAATTGACGGGCGACCGGGGAGAGAATCGCGTGCTGAAAAAAGTTGTGATCGTCGGGGGCGGCACGGCCGGGTGGATGACCGCCGCATATCTGCGCGCCGCGTTCGGAGAGCGCATTTCCGTAACGGTGGTGGAATCCAAGAGGATCAAGACGATCGGGGTCGGAGAGGCGACTTTCAGCACGGTACGGCACTTCTTCAGCTATCTGGGGCTGCCGGAGAACGTATGGATGCCCCGGTGCAATGCCACGTACAAACTGGGAATCCGGTTCGAGAACTGGCGGCGTAAGGGGCATTACTTCTACCACCCCTTCGAGCGGCTGCGGAAGGTGGACGGGTTCCCGATCACCGACTGGTGGCTGGACCGCAGGACCGGCGACCGGTTCGACCAGGACGTGTTCCTCATGGCAGCGATCTGTGACGCCGAGCGCTCGCCCCGCCACCTGGACGGGACGCTGTTCGAGCAGGAGTTCAAGGAGCGGGGCGACAGCGAGGCCGAGCGGAGCACGCTCGCCGAGCAGGACACGCAGTTCCCGTACGCCTACCAGTTCGACGCCAGCCTGCTCGCCGAGTTCCTCACCGAGTACGCCACCGAGCGGGGCGCCCGGCACATCGAGGACGACGTCGTGGAGGTCGCACAGGACGAGCGCGGCTTCATCAGCGCCGTACGGACGCGGGAGCACGGGGACGTCGAGGGCGATCTGTTCGTCGACTGCACCGGGTTCCGCGGGCTGCTGATCAACCAGACGCTGGACGTGCCCTTCCAGTCGTTCCAGGACATGCTGCCCAACGACAGCGCCGTCGCGCTGCGCGTGCCCGTGGACATGGAGCAGCGCGGGCTGCGGCCGTGCACGACGGCGACGGCACAGGACGCCGGGTGGATCTGGACCATCCCGCTCTTCGGGCGGGTCGGGACCGGCTACGTGTACGCGAGCGACTACACCACGCCGGAGGAGGCGGAGCGCACGCTCCGGGAGTTCGCGGGCCCCGGCGCGGAGGGCCTCGAGGCCAACCACATCAAGATGCGGGTGGGCCGCAGCCGTTCGTCGTGGGTCAAGAACTGCGTCGCCATCGGGCTGTCCAGCGGGTTCGTCGAGCCGCTGGAGTCCACGGGCATCTTCTTCATCCAGCAGGGCATCGAGGAGCTGGTCAAGCACTTCCCGGACGAGAGCTGGGACCCGGGCGTCCAGGCCTCGTACAACCGTACGGTCGCGGACGCCATCGACGGTGTACGGGAGTTCCTCGTCCTGCACTACCGGTGCGCCGCCCGCGCCGACAACGACTACTGGCGTGACGCCAAGAAGCGCGTCCTGCCCGACGGGCTGGCCGAGCGGCTGGAGATCTGGAAGAGCCGCACGCCGACCGCCGAGAACATCTACCCGCACTACCACGGCTTCGAGGCGTACTCCTACCACGCCATGCTGCTGGGCCTCGGCGGACTGGAGCTGCGGCCGCCGGCCGCGCTGCGCCTGATGGACGGCGCAGGCGCGGAGCGGGAGTTCCAGATGCTGCGCGACCAGTCCAAGGAACTCGTGTCGCGGCTGCCCAGCCAGTACGAGTACCTCGCCCAGATGCACTGACGGGGCGGACGTGGAGACCATTCCGTACGGTCCGACCGTCCTCACGCTCGCCGTCGTCGTGCCCGCGACGCTGCTCGGGCGGCGGGCAGCCCGGCTGCTGCGGCAGCCGGGGATCGTCGGCGAGATCATGGCGTGCCTGCTGGCCGGAGGGCTGCTCGCCGCGGCCTTCGGCCCGTGGCCGCACGACGTGGAGGGATGGCGGCTGCTGGAGACGGCCGGTCATCTGGGGCTCGCGCTGTTCCTGGTGAAGGCCGTCCACGAGATCCGCGGCGGAACCGCGGGACGGCAGTCCGGCCGGGCCCTGCTGTGGACCGCGGCGGGCTCCGCGCTGCTGCCGATGGCCTGCGGGGCGCTGTTCGCCCTCTGGGTGCTGCACAGCGGCGACCCCGCCCTGCAGGGCGACGCGCCCGCCGGGGTGCTGGTGCTGATGCTGGCGATCTCCCTGGCCGTGACAGCGGTGCCGGTGCTGGCCGGCATCCTGGAGGACCGGGACCTGCAGCACACCCCGACCGGGCGGCTCGCGATGGCGGTCGCCGTCACCATCGACGCCGTCACCTGGGGGCTGCTGGCGATCGCCGTCGGCATCGCCTCCGGAGGCGGCCGGACGACCCCGTACGCGGTGTTCGTGGCCGGGCTGCTGCTGGCGTGGGCGGTGCGCCGCGCGGCCGGCAGCGGACCCGCCCTCGCCTGGGCCGGCCGGGTCGGCCCGGCGGTGCCGGTGGCGGTCATCGCCGTGGTGGCCGCCGGCACCGCGCTGGGCACCGCACGGCTGGGACTCACCGACGTGCTCGGTGCCGTCCTGGTCGCCCTGGCCCTCCCCGCCGACGGCGAGGACGGCGTGTGGACCCGTGCCGCCAGGACCGTCGGAGGCTGGGGCAGGGCCGTCCTGCCGTTGCTGTTCACGGTGACGGGCGTGGGCCTCGGGGCCGAGCCGCTCGGCACCTTCTCCGGCACGGCCGTGCTGCTCGCTCTGGCGCTGGCCATGGCCGGGAAGCTCGTGGGCAGCTACCTCGGGGCGTGGCTGGGCGGGCGCTCCCGCCGGACCCGCCTGCAGCTGGCCGCGCTGCTCAACGCCCGCGGCCTGACGGAGATAGCCGTCCTCCAGATCGGCTATCAGGCGGGCATCCTCGCCCCCGCCCTGTACCTCGCACTGGTCGTCATGGCGCTCGTCACGACGGCACTCAGCGGCCCGCTGCTGTGGGCCATCGATCGGCGTGTCCCCGCCGCCACCATGGCCGGGGCACCGCCCGCGACCCCGAACGGGCGGTGAAACACATGGACGCCATCTCAACCCCCGGTGAACTGCGCGGCCCTGTCTCCGAGGCGATGTCGCCGCGATTCCGCGCGTTCATGGCCGGGTTCCCCACCGGGGTCGCCGTCGTCACGGCCGTGGATCCGGGTGAGGACCGCCCCTGGGGCATGACCTGCTCCTCGCTGTGCAGCGTGGCCGTCGACCCGCCGACGCTGCTGGTCGGGATGCGGGTGGGCAGCCCCACCCTGGACGCGGTCCTGGGCAGCGGCGCGTTCGCCGTGAACCTGCTGCACACCGCCGGGCGGCCCACCGCGGAGCGGTTCGCCTCCGGCGCGCAGGACCGTTTCCACGCGACGGCGTGGGACTTCCCCGACGGAGCCGCGGGACCCCATCTGACGAAGGACGCCCACTCCGTGGCCGACTGCGCCGTCGCCCGCACCGTACGGGTGGGGGGACAGCGCATCGTGTTCGGGGAGGTGGTGCGCCTGACCGAGTTCGGCGACGCACTCCCGCTGCTCTACGGACGCCGCAGGTTCGCGTCCTGGCCCCCCGACGCCGGCTGAGCGTCCCGCCGCCCGATGGCCGCGGTCGCGTCCCGCCCGGTGGTCTCCCCCGCGTCCCGCAGCATCTCCGCGACCAGGAACGCCAGGTCCAGGGACTGGCTGTGGTTCAGGCGCGGGTCGCAGGCCGACGTGTAGTCGCGCGGCAGGTCCTCGACGCCCATGGCCCGGCCGCCGCCCAGGCACTCCGTCACATCGTCCCCGGTGAGCTCCAGATGCAGCCCGCCGGGGCGGCTGCCCAGGGACCGGTGCACCTCGAAGAAGCCGCGCACCTCGTCCAGCACGTCGTCGAAGCGACGCGTCTTGTGCCCGCCGGCGCTGAATGTGTTGCCGTGCATCGGGTCCGTCAGCCAGCAGGCTTTGACCTCGTTGCCGGCGGCCTTCTCCACCAGGACGGGCAGCAGATCGCGTACCCGGTCCCGGCCCATCCGCACCACGAACGACAGACGGCCCGCGGTCCGGTCCGGGTCGAGCCGGTCGGCGTACGCCATCAGCTCGTCCGGGGTGGTGGATGGGCCCAGCTTGACCGCGACCGGGTTGGCGATCCGGGAGAAGAACTCCACGTGAGCGCCCGCCGGGTCACGGGTGCGCTCGCCGATCCACAGCAGATGGGCCCCGGCCGAGTACACCCGGCCGGATTCCCGCTCCACCCGGGTCAGCGCCGCCTCGTAGTCCAGCAGCAGCCCCTCGTGACTGGTGAAGAACTCCGTCGTGCGCAGCTGCCGCGGGTCCACCCCGCAGGCGTGCATGAAGGCCAGCGTCCGGTCGATCTCGCCGGCCAGCCGCTCGTACCGGGCGGCCGCGGGCGTGTCCGTCAGAAACCCGCGGTTCCAGCTCTGGACCTGGTGCAGGTCGGCCGAGCCGCCGTGGGAGAAGGCGCGGACCAGGTTGAGCGTGGCCGCCGACGTCTCGTAGGCGGTACGCAGCCGCGCCGGGTCGGGACGGCGTGACTCCGGCGCGAACTCGAGGCCGTTGACCGCGTCGCCGAAGTACGACGGCAGCGTGACGGCGTCCCGCGTCTCGGTGCGGCTGGACCGGGGCTTGGCGAACTGCCCGGCCATCCGGCCGACCTTGACGACCGGGACCGAGGCCCCGTGGGTGAGGACCAGCGCCATCTGCAGCATCGTCCTCAGCGTGCCCTGCACGGCATCGGCGGTGGACCCGGCGAAGGTCTCCGCGCAGTCGCCGCCCTGGAGCACGAACGCCTCCCCGCGTGCGGCCGCCCCGAGCAGCTCCCGCAGCCGGTCGCACTCCTCGACCAGCACGAGCGGGGAAGCGGCGGCGAGTTCCTCGGTGATCCGGCGGAGCGCTTTCCGGTCGGGCCATTCCGGCTGCTGGGCGGCGGGCAGACCACGCCAGTCGTCCACGACGTGTGAATGCGTCGGATTCATGTGGCTCCCATTCCAGTGCGTGGGGGATGGCCGCCATACAAGACTCGCTTTCACAAAGGGTCAAGCGGCGCAGGGAATGGACCGCACGCATTCCACGGAATTGGTCTGGTCGCCGCCGGGCGGAAACTGCTTGTCTCATGACGCCGATTCAGCAGTTCACGACGGATGGGGCCGGAATGCCAGCGAGGACAGGAACACCGGCGGACGCACTTCTCCCGCAGGAAGGACCGCGGGAGGAGAAACCGCCGGAGCCCGGCGAGCGGACGGAGAACGAATCCCGGGAATCATCCGCGCAGCGCCTCGACGTCCGTGTCACCACGGCCGAGCTGCCGCCGCACGCCCCGTTCGACCTGTACGCGCTGCTGCGGCAGGAGGCGGGCGAGCAGGACGTGTTCCTCACCGAGAGCCCCGTCGGCCCGGAACAGGACCACAGGCCCGCCGTCGTCGGCTGCGGCCGGCTCGCCGAGGTACGGGTGTACGCGCACCGCATCGAGGTGGACGGGCTCCCCGAGCTCCGCGCGGCCCTCCTCGCCGCCGCCGACACGGCCAGCATGACCGGCGACGGCGTACCGGGGAGCCGCGCGTTCCACACCTCCGCCCAGGTGTGGGACCTCCTCGAACGGGCGCGGACGCTGTTCCGGCTGGACACCGGCGTGTCCGCGACCACGTACGCCTTCGGCTTTCTCGCCACCTTCTCCTACGAGGCGGCCTGGCACATGGAGGAACTCCCCCCGCGCGCCGAGTCCGCCACACCGGACGTCACGCTGACGCTCTTCCGGGACACCGTCTGGTACGACCGCGACACCGGCGCGGTCCAGCTGCGGCGCGCGCACGGCCCCGGCTTCGAGCGGGTACCGGCACGCGTCACGCCCGCCCTGGCGCACCGCGCGCAGGCGTCGCCGGCCGTCGGCCACCCCGAGGCGCCGGAACCCCGCTCGGTGCGCGACAGCGTCGACCGGGCGACCTTCCTCGGCTGGGCCGCGACGTGCCTGGAGCACATCCGCGTCGGCGACATCTATCAGATCCAGATCGGCCACCGGATCGACGTCGAGACCGACCTCACGCCCGTCGACGTCTACCGGCGGCTGCGCGGCCGCAACCCGTCGCCGTACATGTACCTCGTACCGCGTGCCGGGAGCGTCCTGATCGGGGCCAGCCCGGAGCTGTACCTGCGGATCGAGGGGGACCGCATCCTCATGCGGCCCATAGCCGGGACGACCCGGCGCGGGCCGGACGCCGCGGCCGACGAGCGGAACATCGCGCGGATGGTGAACAGCCGCAAGGAGCGCGCCGAACACATCATGCTGGTCGACCTGTGCCGCAACGACATCGGCCGGGTCAGCGAACCGGGCACACTGCCCGTCGACCGGCTGATGTCGGTGGAGAGCTTCTCCCACGTGTTCCACCTGGTGTCCACGGTGTCCGGGTGGCTCCGGCCGCAGGCGGGCCCATGGGACGCGATCCGCGCGACCTTCCCGGCGGGCACCATGAGCGGCGCCCCCAAGATCCGCGCCATGGAGATCATCGACGGACTGGAGGAGGAGCCGCGCGGCGCCTACGCCGGCGCCGTCGGTCTCGTCGATGTGCGCGGATGGAGCGAACTCGCCCTGTGCATCCGGTCCGTCGTGCACGACGGGCGCACCTACGCCACGCAGAGCTCCGCCGGCATGGTCGCCGATTCCGACCCCGCCGCGGAGTGGGCCGAGACGCTGGCGAAGATGGCCGCCACGTACTGGGCGCTGACCGGCCGCGAACTCCACGACACCCAGGGACGGGAGGAGCGGTCGTGAAGGTGCTGCTCGTGGACGCCTACGACAGCTTCGTCCACATCATCGACCGCTATCTGCGCTCCCTGGGCGCCACCACCGAGGTGGTGCGCTCCGGCACCCGCTCCCCGTGGGAGCTGGCGGAGCTCGCCCCGGACGCCGTGGTGCTCGGCCCCGGCCCCGGGCACCCCGCCGGCAGCGGCCACGTAGAGCTGGTGCACACCTTCGCCGGACGAGTGCCGCTGCTCGGCGTGTGCCTGGGCCACCAGGCCGTCGCGCTCGCCTTCGGCGGACACGTGACGGTCGCCGAGCACCTGATGCACGGGCGCACCAGCACCCTCCGCCACGACGGGGCCGGTGTGTTCCGGGGCGCCCCCGACGAACCGGTGGTCACCCGCTACCACTCCCTCGTCGTCCGCGAACCCCTCCCGGACGTCCTCGAGGTCACCGCCCGCTCCACGGACGACGGCTACGTCATGGGACTGCGCCACCGGACCCTGCCCGTCGAGGGCGTGCAGTTCCACCCCGAGTCCGTCGAGACCCACGCCGGACTCGCCATGCTGGACAACTTCCTGGACCTGGCCACCGGCCGTCACGCGATCCGGGCCGGTGCGGGCGCCGTCCGGCCCGCCATCTCCGAGTAGGCCGCGCCGAGCGCCCGTACCGCCTCCGTCAGACCCGACCGGGGCAGCGCCGTGTACCCCAGCACCAGCGCGGGGCCCGTGCCCGGCGGGCGGCCGTGGAAGTCCCGCCCGCCGCGCACCAGCACCGACCGGCGCAGCGCCGCCGCCACCAGGGCGGCCTCGTCGGTGCCGCGCGGCAGCCGCAGATACGCGTGCAGACCGGCGGCCGGACCGCCGAGCCGGGCCTGCGGCAGAAAGCGCCGCACGGCCTCCACCAGGGTGTCCCGGCGCAGCCGGTAGCGCCCCCGCAGCCGGCGCATGTGCCGGTCGTACGCGCCCGAGCCGAGCAGCTCGGCGAAGGCGAACTGCGTCAGGCTGTCGGAACCGAGGTCGCGGCGGGCCCGCACGCGCTCCAACGGAGCCAGCAGCAGGTCCGGTACCGCCAGCCAGCCCAGCCGCAGTCCCGGCACCAGCGTCTTGGAGGCCGTGCCCGCGTACACCACCCGGTCCTGGGCATGCCGCTGGAGCGCCAGCGGCCGGCTGCGGCGCTCGAACCAGAAGTCGCCGTCGTAGTCGTCCTCGATGACGTAGCCGTCCACATCCCGGGCCCAGCGCACCAGCGCGGCACGCCGCTCGGCGGACAGCGCCACCCCGGTGGGGAACTGGTGGAACGGCGTCACCAGCACGGCCCGCGCCCCGGTGCGGGCCAGCGCCTCCACGTCCAGGCCGTCGTCGTCCACCGGCACACCTCGCGGGCGCATCCCCGCCTCCAGCACGAACTCCCGCTGCCGCAGCAGCCCCGGCTCCTCCATGGCCAGCTCGCCGATGCCGAGGCCGGGCAGCGCCGCGCACAGCAGCCCCAGCCCGTGCGCGAACCCGGACACCACCATGACCTGGCCCGGCGCCGTCCGCACACCCCGCACCCGGCCCAGATGGCGGGCCAACTCCTCACGCAGCCGGGGCACTCCGGACAGCGGCGGATAGTCGAGATCGCCCTGCCGGGCCGTCTGCAGGACGCGCTGGTATCCCGCCAGCCACTCGCGGTACGGGAAGTGCGACACATTGGCCCGGCCCGAGCGCAGATCCCAGCGCACGGCCGGCACCCGGCCCTCGTCCAGCAGCGTGGGCACGACCGCCGCCGACGTCGTCGCCAGATGGCGCGCCACCCGCGTCCCCGAACCCTGCACGGCCTCCAGATAGCCCTCGGCGATCAACTGCCCGTACGCCTCGACGACCACGCTGCGCGAGACGTCGAGGTCGTCGGCGAGCCGGCGGCTCGGCGGCAACCGGGTCCCGGGGTGCAGCACCCCCTCGGTGATCTCCCGCTTCAGCACCCGCTGGATCTGCGCGGTCAGGGACTCGCCCGCGGCGCGGGACACCTCGATCGACGGCAGCCAGCTCATGTTCCACCCTCCTGTGGTGATTGGACCGCAAGGGACCACTGCGAATGGTCTGGTGGACGGCTCACCGCCCTGCGAAGACTGGGACCGGACGCACCGCCGGCCCCGTCCCGCCGGCGCTCGCGCGGCGAACCGACCCCAGGGAGAACCGACGTGACCCGAAGCACGCATGAACCCGGCTGGCCCGCCCTGCTGACCACGCTGCTGGACCGGCGCGACCTGTCCGCCGACGAGACCGCGTGGGCCATGGACGAGACGATGAGCGGCACCGTGACCCCCGCCCGCATGGCGGCGTTCCTGGTCGCCCTGCGGGCCAAGGGTGAGACGGTCGAGGAGATCAGCGGCCTGGTGCGGTCGCTGACCGCGCACGCGCACACCGTGGACGTGCCGGGCCCCACGCTCGACATCGTCGGCACCGGCGGCGACGGCGCGCACACCGTCAACGTGTCCACCATGGCGGCCGTCGTCGCGGCCGGCGCCGGGACACGAGTCGTCAAGCACGGCAACCGGTCCGCGTCCTCGGCCTGCGGCTCCGCCGACGTACTCGAGGAACTGGGCATCCCGCTCGACCTGCCGGCGCACCACGCCGCGGAGACCGTCGCCCGGGCCGGCATCACGTTCTGCTTCGCCCCGCTCTTCCACCCGTCGATGCGGCACGCCTCCGCCGTCCGGCGCGAACTCGGCGTCCCCACCGTCTTCAACGTCCTCGGGCCGCTGTCCAACCCCGCTGCGCCCACCGCCCAGGCCGTCGGCGTGGCCGACCGCCGCATGGCCCCGCTGATCGCCGGGGTGCTGGCCGGGCGCGGCACACGGGCCTTGGTGTTCCGCGGCGACGACGGACTCGACGAACTGACCGTCACCACCACCTCCACGATCTGGTCGGTCCAGGACGGCGAGGTCCACGAGAGCCGCTTCGACCCGCTGGACATCGGCGTCCCCCGCGCCCCGGTCGATGCGCTGCGCGGCGGCGACCGGGCCCACAACGCCCGCGTCGCCCGCCGGGTGCTGGACGGCGAACCCGGCCCGGTACGGGACGCCGTGCTGCTGTCGGCCGCAGCCGGCCTGGCCGCACTGGAACCCGGCGGACGGACCGTCACCGAACGGCTCGCCGCGGGATGGGACCGGGCCGCCGAGGCGGTCGACTCCGGTACGGCGGCGCAGGTCCTCGACGACTGGATCACCGTGACCGCCAAACTGGCCGCCGCCGGGTGAACCGGCCCTCCCCGTGTCCCCGTCACGGCCCGCCGAGCCCCGACAGCCGCAGGATCAGCCGCTTGACGTCGGTGGCCCGGTAGCGTGGGCGCTCCGCCGACGGTTCGGAGCACAGCAGCAGCGGCCCGTCGTCGTCGCTGTCGGGCAGCCGGCCGTGACTGCCCCGCACCAGGGACGCGTCGAGCGGCACCACCGTCATCGGGGCACGCATACCGAGCTTCTTGCGCAGCACCGTCAGCCCGGCGCGCAGCCGGACCGCGGGCCGGCCGGGGTCGAAGAACAGCTCCGCCGGGTCGTAGCCCGGCTTGCGGTGGATCTCCACGCCCCGCGCGAAGTCCGGCGCGCGTGCGTCGTCGAGCCAGTAGTAGTACGTGAACCACGCGTCCGGCTCCGCGACCGCGACGAGCTCCCCGGACCGCGGGTGGTCGACGGCCAGCCGCGCCTGACCCTGCCGGTCGAGCACCTGCTCCACGCCCGGCAGCCCCGCCACGACGGCCCGCACACGCGGCACGTCCGCCGGATCCCGCACGTAGACGTGCGCGACCTGGTGGTCGGCGACGGCGAACGCCCGCGAGATGTGCGGGTCGAGGTACTCCATGCCGCGCTGGGCGTGCACGGCGAGCAGTCCTTCGCGGCGCAGGGTCCGGTTGATGTCGACGGGGCGCGAGACCGGGCGGATGCCGTACTCGCTCAGGGCCAGAACCGTCGCTCCCCGCTCGTCCAGTTCGGCCAGCAGCGGGGCCAGCGCCGCGTCCGCCCGGCGGGCCGCGCGGATCGCCTCGGGCCCCTCGGGGCCGTACCGCTGGAGGTCGTAGTCGAGGTGCGGGACGTAGACGAACGACAGGTCCGGGGCCGCGCTGCCGAGGATCAAGCGGGCCGCGTCGATCACCCACCGGGTGGAGGTGATGTCGGCCGCCGGGCCCCAGTAGCGGAACAGCGGGAACGGACCCAGGGTGTGCGTGAGGACGTCGCGCAGCCCGGGCGGGTGGGTGTAGCAGTCGGGTTCCTTGCGGCCGTCGTAGCGGTAGACCGGCCGGGGCGTGACGAGGGTGTCCACGTCGGCGCCCATGGCGAACCACCAGCACAGGTAGGCCGTACGGTGCCGGTCGTCCAGGGCACGGGCGGCCTGCCACACCTTCTCGCCGGCGACCAGACCGGCGTGCTGTCCCCAGAACCGGATCTCCGCGCGGTCGCGGTCGAACCAGCCGTTGGCGACGGCCCCGTGGTCGCGCGGCGCCCGGCCGGTGACCAGGGACGCCTGCACCGTCGACGTCACGGCGGGGAACACGGTGTCGAGCGGGGCGCTGAAGCCCCGTTCCCCGACGGCCCGCAGGTGCGGCATGTGGGCGAGCAGCCGACGGGTCACGCCCACCGTGCAGAGCACGACCACCTGGCGCCGGCTCATCCGGACACCTCCTTCAGGCCGAGGCCGGTGAGGTGGTGGCGGGCCCAGTCGAGCTCCGCGGCGATCCCCTCCACGAGGCCCTCCGGCCCGTCGGGCCGCTGCTCCGGCGGCAGGACCGACCAGGTGTACGTCTCCACCTCGACGTGATCGGTGAGCGCCCGCTCCCCGGCGAACAGCGCGGACAGGGCGGACTCCAGCACCGGCCGTGTGCTGCGCAGAGGCGGGGCGGGGGAGGCGTGCAGGGGGACGTGGAAGTGGACCCGCCACGGCCCGCGGCCGGGCAGGGCACCGGGCCGCAGCGCCTCGTCCAGGTCGTCGCAGCCGACGCGCCCGGAGCCCAACACGGCCTCCCTGGTCTGGTGCAGGAACCGGGGTTCCACGAACGAGGCGAGCGCCGCGGCGGTCGCCGGGCCGGACGGATCGTCGGCGTGCAGGGCGCACGACGCCTGGACCTTCACCACGGGCAGTCCCGCGCCGGCCCAGGTGGCCAGGGTGTCCGCCGGTTCCTCGAAGGCCACCGCGAGATGACAGGTGTCGAAACAGACGCCGAACGTCTCCGGGTCCAGCCCGGAGAGATGGGTGACCGCCTCGTCGGCGCCCTCCACGACACAGCCCGGCTCCGGCTCGAAGCCGACGCGCACCGCGCGGCCGTACGTCCGGGCCAGCGCGGTCAGTTCGCGGCCCAGCTCGTCGAAGTGGGCCAGGGCCCGCTCCCGGTGGGCCGGCGACCAGAAGGCACGCCAGCCCAGCGGCAGGGTCGAGACGCTGCCGCGTACCGCGTCGTCCGGCAGCAGCCGGGAGAGGACGGCCGCGAGATCGCGGGTGTAGCCGAGGCGGGCCGGATGCGACCAGTCGGGCAGATAGACGTCGCGCTTGACCACGGGGGCGTGGAAGTGCCGGTAGGGAAAGCCATTGAGCGTGACGACCTCCAGGCCACGGGCCGTCAGCTCCGCGCGCAGCCGGTCCACGTCCGAGGGGTCCCGGGCGAGCGCCGTGGCGGCCGGCTCCGGCAGCCACAGGCCCAGCCCGAGCCGGTCCGCGCCCAGCCGCTCGCGCACCGGCGTGGCGTACCGGTCCAGGAGCGCGACGACATCGCCGAGGTCGTCGGCGTCGTGGACATTGGTCCCGTACGACAGGTGGACGGCGGTGCCGTCGGCGTGCCGGAATCTCATCGAACCCTCCTCAGCGCGGTCCGCGCACGATCGAGTTGCCCTCGTGCTCGGCGGGCGCAGTGCCGTCGGGCTCGTCGAGCAGCGGGCGGAGTCGTCCGCTCTGCCCGTAGAACTCCACCGGGTTGCGCCACAGGACCCGGTCCACGTCGTCCTCCGTGAATCCCGCGGCGAGCATGGCGTCGCCGGTGGCCCGGGTCAGCAGCGGATCGCTGTGCCCCCAGTCGGCGGCGGAGTTCACCAGCACGCGCTCGGTGCCGTACTCACGCAGGATGCGCACCATGCGGACGGGGTCCATCTTCGTGTCGGGGTAGACGGAGAACCCCATCCAGCAGCCGGTGCCGGCGACCAGATCGACGGTGACCTCGTTGAGGTGGTCCAGCACGACCGTGCCCGGGTCGATCCCGGACGCCGCGACCAGCTCCAGGGACGCGGCCGTGCCGGCCACCTTGTCCCGGTGCGGGGTGTGCACCAGGGCGGGGAGCCCTTCGGCGACGGCCAGTTCGAGCTGGGCGGTAAACGCCTTCGCCTCGGCGTCCGTCATCGAGTCGAAGCCGATCTCGCCGACGGCGACCACGGAGTCCTTGGCCAGATAGCGGGGCAGGATGTCCAACACCCCGGCGCACCGCGGGTCGTTGGCCTCCTTCGGGTTGAGCGCCACCGCGCAGTGGTGCGCGATGCCGAACCGCGCGGCCCGGAACGGCTCCCAGCCGACCAGGGACGCGAAGTAGTCGGCGAAGCTGCCGACGGACGTGCGGGGCTGGCCGAGCCAGAACGAGGGCTCGACCACGCACCGCACCCCCGCCGCGCGCATGGCGCGGTAGTCGTCCGTGGTGCGGGAGGTCATATGGATGTGCGGATCGAGGATGCGCATCGGGCCTCATCTCCTGGCGAAGTGCTCGAGCAGGGGCGGGATCTCGGGTGGTACGGGACGCCCGGCGGCCCGCTGCTCCCGCGCCAGGTCGTGCAGCATGCGGACCAGTTCCGCGTCCAGCCGCCGTTCGAGGCCCGCGACGGCGGTCAGCGGTACTCCGGTGAACAAGCACGTGAGCACGGCGTGCCGCCAGGGCCCCGGGGGCAGTCGGCGGGCCGCGTAGGGTCCGACCGCCGCTGCGACGAGCCGGGTGTCGTGGGACCGCAGGGCGTCCTCGACGAGGGGGAGACCGCCGTCGCCGGCGTCCAGCAGGGGCAGGGCCCTGAGCACGGCCCTGCGCTCCTCGGCGTCCCCGTCGTGGTAGCAGGACACCACCTCGGGCGGCAGGCCCGCGTCGTGGGGCGGCAGCGCGAGCAGCAGAACGGTCCGCGCGGCGTCCTCCGTCAGCCACTCGGGCAGCGCGGTGAGCACGCCGCGCCCGCAGCGGCGCCCCACGGCGGGGAACAGCCCCGCGAGCGCGCCCGGTTCGGCGGCCACCCGGGCTCGGGACTCCCGCAGCCAGTGGCGGGCCGGCGGGGCGAGGTCCTGGTCGAGCGCCGCGCGCAACAGGGTCGCGTCCACGGGTCCGGCCGGGAGAGCCACCCTCTCCGGCCCGCCGGGGGCCTTCATGTGACAGCCACCCGCCGGCCCAGGCGCCGGGCCAGCGGCAGGAGGGCGGACACGGAGGCCGCCGCGGCGACCGCACCGGCGCGGGCCGTCAACGAGGCCTGGAGCGGCACCATTGCGTGGATGCCGCCTCGCACCGCCAGCTGGACCCGGTCCGGGCGCGGGTCCCGTACGGCGGCGTATTGGGCGGCGCCGGCGACCACGCCGTACAGCCCGGCCAGCACCGCGGACGCGCCGTGGGCCGGGGTGCCGAAGAGGGGGCGGCGGGCGGCGCGGGGCGGGTGCGAGGACGGGGCCGGGGCGTTGTGGGGGGTGGCGTGCGGCGGTGCGACTCGGGGTGCGGCGGCCGCGGCGGTGATGGCGGCGGTTACGGCGAGTGCGGCGGCGGGCAGTGCCGGGTGCGCTCCCTCCACCTCGTGCCGGCTGAGCACCGTGACGGCACCGGTGTGCGCAGCCATGAGCGCCGCGGGCCGCAGCGCCCGGCGCAGTGCCGCCTCCGTCCCGGGGCCGGGCGCGGTGGCCCCCAGCAGGACGTCCAGAGCCCGTGCCCCGGCCATGGCGGCGGGCCCGAGCGGCGTGGACTTCAGCGACAGGTCGTACGCCCAGACCAGGGCGGCCAGCGGCACGGCGGTGCACAGCGAGCGGCGTCCGCCGGACAGTGCGGCCAGCCCCAGCCCGCCCGCCGTGCCGGCAGCCGCCAGGGCCAGGGCCGTGCCCGGCCGCACCCTCCCGGACGGGACGGGCCGGTGCGACCGCTCGCGGGCGTCGATCTCCCGGTCGGCATAGTCGTTGAGGGCCATTCCGGCCCAGTACAGGCACGTGGACGCGGCGGCGAGCCCCACGACGCGACGGCCCAGAGGCCGGCGGGCCGACACCGCGCCGGCGATCACGTCCCCCGGGACTGTCAACGCGGCCGGGGCACGGACCAGTTCCGCCCAGGCCGCGGGGCCGACGGAGCCGGTCTGGGGGAAGGGCGAGCGGGGCAAGGGCTCCTCCACTTCGGTAGGGCGGCGTACTCTGCGGGCGATCATGCGCCCTGGAGCTATGCGCGGTGCATCCGGCGGTTATCGAGTGGACAACTCGGACTGCTGTCCTCTGCGTTGACGCCCCACACCCGGCTGTCGTGCCGTGCGGGACGTGGCGGGAAACAGCGCATGGTTGTGGCCTGAGGGGTGTAAAGATCTCGTTGTCATCACAGTGATCCATGTGAAGTGAACGCATGTCTCGTGTGCTAGACGGGGGAAGGTTGTCGAGGTGGCATACGCCGAGCACGATCCACGAGCAATATCCGGCCACGGTCTCACCGAGGCACAGGACGGGAGAGAACAGCCCGGTACGGGACTGGATTTCAGACTGCTGGGCTCCCTCGAGGTCAGGGTCGGCGGGACATTGATGCCCGTCCGCGGGGTGCGCCAGCGCGCACTGCTCGCCAGGCTGCTTCTGGAGCAGGGACGCGTGGTCTCCGTGGACTCCCTCGTGGCGGAGGTCTGGGACGGACGGCCCCCGCGCACGGCCCGCACCCAAGTGTCGATCTGCGTGGCCGCCTTGCGCAAGCTGTTCCGCGGCGCCGGCTGCACGGACGAGGTCATCGAGACGGTGCAGCCCGGCTACCGGCTGAACATCGCCGGGCACCGCGTCGACACGGTGGAGTTCGCCCGGGAGGTGGAGTCCGGCTACAGCCTGGGGCAGGAGGGCCGGCTCGTGGAGGCCGCCGAGGTGCTCAAGGGAGCGCTGCGGCTATGGCGCGGGCCGGCGTTGAGCGACGTACCGGCGCAGTTCGCCGAGACAGCGGCGGTGCACTTGTCGGAGCAGCGGCTCCTCGCCACCGAACAGCTCATGACCATCCGCACCGAGCTGGGAGAACACCGCGCCATAATCGGCGAGTTGAGTGCCCTTCTGCACGCCCACCCGCTGCGGGAGCAGTTGCGGGCCACCCTGATGCGCGCCCAGTACCGGGCCGGCCAGCGCGCCGAGGCGTTACGCACCTTCCGCGAGGGACGCGCCTTGTCCATCGACGAACTCGGCCTCGAACCAGGGGCCTTACTCCAGGCGCTGCACGACGCCATCCTCAACGACACCGTTCCCGCTCCGTCGGCCGACCTGCACAGCGTCACGGAACCCGTGGTAGCCCCCTCCGAACTCCCACTGAACGCCGCCGACATCACCGGTCGGCACAGGGAACTGCGGGCGCTGGACGACCTGCTGGCCCAGACCGCGCGTCGGCGTACG
Source organism: Streptomyces qaidamensis (assembly GCF_001611795.1). Taxonomy (NCBI): domain Bacteria; kingdom Bacillati; phylum Actinomycetota; class Actinomycetes; order Kitasatosporales; family Streptomycetaceae; genus Streptomyces; species Streptomyces qaidamensis. The sequence goes on from NZ_CP015098.1 coordinate 7,391,522, forward strand.
GCCGTCTGCTTCATCAGCGGCAGCCCCGGCATCGGGAAGACCGCGCTGGCCGTGCACTGGGGCCGCGAGAACGCACGGCACTTCCCCGACGGGCAGTTGTACGTCGATCTGCGGGAGGCCGCCTCGGGTTCGCCCGAGCGCACCGCCCTCACGGTGCTCCAGCGCTTCCTGCGCTCCCTCGGCGTCCACCACGACCACATGCCGCAGGACCTCGGCGAGTGCTCGGCCGCGTACCGCAGCACCCTCGCCGACCGGCGGGTGCTCGTCATCATCGACAACGCCGCCTCGTTCTCCGAGGTCGAGCCGCTGCTGCCGGGAGGCGGACAGTGCTGCGTCCTGGTCGCGGGCCTGGAGCGGTTCATGCACAGCCGGGGCGCCACCGATCTGCGCCTGGGGCCCATCGGGCACGCGGACTCCGTCGCGCTCCTCGCCTCGATCATCGGAGCGGACCGGATCACGGCCGAGTCGGAGGCCGTGCACCGCCTGCTGGAGCTGTGCGCCCGGCTGCCGCTGGCGATACGGGCGGCGGGCGTCCGGTTGGAGAACAAACCGCACTGGCGCATCGTGGATCTGGTGGACCGACTCGCCGACCCCGAGCGCCGCCTGGAGACGCTCAGCCACGGCGAGACCTCCCTGCGCGACTGCTTCGACCGGGCCGTGCGCCGGCTGCCGCCCGACATCGCCGCCACCTACCAGGCCCTCAGCGTGATCCCCGGCGACGACTTCGACGTGCGCACCGCTTCCGAGGTGCTGCACACGAGCGTCTCGGACGCCGAGGACCGGCTGGAACGGCTCGTCGACCTCAACCTCCTCGAAGCCGGCCGCCGGATGCGCTCCGTCGGCTGCCTGAGCTACCGCTACGCACACCTTCTGAGGCTGCACGCCGGGCAGTTGCCGGCCGAGCAGTCCCTGGAGGCGGCGACCCTGCGGCTGACCAACCGCATCCGCCGCAACGCTCCGACCGCCCGCGTCAGCGCCCGGTGAACCCGGCCCGGGGGTGCCGTCCCCGTCATCGGCCCGAGTCCTCCCGGCCGCCGAATAAGCCGCCGCCATAGTCGCTCGATAAAGCGTGCATATCCGGGTTCCGCAAACTGAGTCGGCGCGGGCGACTCCGCTTTCCGCCCGCCTGGCTCAGATGAGCCGTTCCCTGTCTCCCGGAGGTGTCCAGCATGCTTCGTCAGATGCGTCTTTCGGCCGGTGCGGCTGTGGCCGCGGTGGCCGCCGCACTTCTCACCGCGGCTCCCGCGCATGCCGCTCCGGCCGACAAACCGGAAGTCTTGTCCAGATGGACGCAGACCAGTGCCTCCAGCTATCAGTCGTGGAACGCCGCTCGGCAGAATCAGGCGGCCTGGGCGGCGTACGGATTCGACTGGTCCACCGACTACTGCACCACGTCCCCTGACAATCCCTACGGGTATCCGTTCGCGCTGTCCTGCGCCCGGCACGACTTCGGTTATCGCAACTACAAGGCCGCCGGCCAGTTCGCCGCGAACAAGGACCGTCTGGACAGCGCCTTCTACGCGGATCTGAAGCGGGTGTGCGCCGCCTACAGCGGTGAGCGCCGCACCGAGTGCGACAGCCTCGCGACGCTGTACTACGAAGCGGTCCGGATCCTCGGGCTGCAGGACGCGGAGACCGGCAAGGCCGCCTGACGGCGACCCGACCGACGCTTCGGCACAGGCCTGTACCGCACCGGTCGCACACCGACCGGACCGTCCCGGGGGAGAAACGGACAGTGCAGAGAATCCACTTCACGGCAGAAGACCTGGCACGGACCCGGCTGAGCCCCACACTCGGCCAGGTCGCGGAGACGGTCTTCGCCCTGGGGCTGCTCGGCCGCCCCGGCAGCGCCGCGCACCTGCGCTGGCGTCACCGGCTGGCCCAGCACCTGCGCCAGCGCACCGCGCTCGCCGCGCTGGTCGCCTCGCCCCAGGGCCGGCTACGGGCGCCCGGGGATCTGCTCTGCCTGGTCGACGCGGCCCCCGACGAGGGCGACCGTGCTCTGCGGGCCCTAGGTCTGGGTCGTGACGAGGCCCTGGCCGCCGTGCGGGACGTGTGGCGGTACGCCCTCGCCCCGTACTGGAACCGGGTGCTGAACCAGCTGGAGCACGAGTGCAACGCCCGCGGCCGCATCACCATGACCGGTGGGATCGACCGGCTCCTCGAGACCCTGCACTCCAAGATCCAATGGCAGAGCCCGGTCCTGGAGCTGCCGGGACCCGACCGGGACGTCCACCTGGACGGACGGGGGCTGGTCCTGGTGCCGTCCCTGTTCCTGGTGCACCAGCCCGCCGTGCTGATCCGCTCCCTGCCGGAAAGCGGCGGGGCTGCCCTGGTGTTCGCCGTGTCGCCGGACTTCCCCCAGGCCGCCGGATTGTGGGACGAGCCCGACAACACCGGGCAGGCGCTCGGAGCGCTGGTGGGCCGGACCCGGGCGGCGGCCCTGCGAGCCCTCACCGCCTCGCACACCACCTCCGAACTCGCCGAAGCGCTCGGCATTTCCTCCGCGGGTGCCAGCCAGCACACCGCGGTTCTCCGGGAGTCCGGACTCATCACCACGCACCGCAATCGCAATACCGTCCTGCACACCGTGACCCCCCTCGGAATGGCCCTGCTGGGCATGCGCGTACGGGAATCCGGACGCGGTTCCGGAAATGGTGAACAGCGCATCACGGGTGAGTTCCGGCAGCCCGCGGCATGAACCGCCCCGCATCCCGCCCGGACCGGCCCGCCACGGTCATTCAGGCGGGAGTGAAACACCCTGCTGGCCGTCGCGGGACTACTGAAGTCCAGACTTTAAAACCCTGTATGAAGCCATCCGGGGAACCCACGGAAAGCAGTGGGTGCGACCCCCGACCGAGATCTTTTTCCTTGACGCCTACTTCGCGGGCCGACTAGCGTCGCAGCCCGTCGATGATCGTGCATCAATTCCTGACCGCAGAATCGAGGAATCGACGGTCATGTCGGAAGTCAGCACCGCTGCCAATGCCACGGAAATCCTTCGGTATTGGGCCGCCGAACGCCCCGCACAGGACGCGCTCATATGGGTGCGCGATCCGGAGCGGCGGGATGCCGTGCATCTCACTCACGCAGAACTCGACACCCGCGCCCGGCAGCTCGCCGTGCGGCTCCGGCGCCGTTTTCCCGCCGGGTCCCGCATTCTGCTGCTCTGCCAGCCCGCAGAATTCATCGTCCCGTTCGTCGGCTGCCTGTACGCCGGGACGGTCGCCGTACCGGCCCCCCTGCCCGGCCGCTTCCCGCACGAGCGCAGGCGGGTCAGCGCGATCGCCGCCGACTCGCGGGCGTCCGCCGTCCTGACCGACACCGCCAACCTCCCCGCCGTCCGGGACTGGGCGCACCAGGAGGACCTGGACGAGCTGCCCCTGCTCGTCGCGGACGCCGCCGACCTGCCGGCCCCCGACGGCTGGAAGCCGCCGGCCGCCGACCGCGGGACCCTGGCCCTCCTCCAGTACACGTCCGGGTCGACGGGCACCCCCAAGGGAGTGATGATCAGCCAGGGCAACCTGCTCACCAACGCGGCCACCCTCTGCTCCACCCTCGAGGTCCCCGAGGGCGCCCGGTTCGGCGGCTGGGCCCCGCAGTTCCACGACATGGGCCTGATGGCACAGACGCTGCCCGCCCTCTTCCACGGCAGCACCTGCGTCCTGATGGACCCGACGGCCTTCCTCAAGCGCCCCCACCACTGGCTGCGCATGATCGACACCTACGACGTGGTGTGGTCCGCCGCGCCCAACTTCGGCTACGACTACTGCTGCCGCAAGGTGACGGACGAGCAGATCCAAGGCCTGGACCTGTCCCGCTGGCGCTATGCCGTGAACGGCTCCGAACCCGTTCAGGCGGGCACGACGACCGAGTTCGCCAAGCGGTTCGCCGCGGCGGGTTTCCGTCCCGAGGCGGCCTCACCCTGCTACGGCCTGGCCGAGTCGACGGTGTTCGTCTCGGGAGCCCCGCCCCGCGAGCCCGTCGTCACCACGATCGACGGCGACGCCCTGGCGCGACGCGAATTCCGGCCGGTGCCCACCGCCGCGGGCGGCCGCGACCTGCCGAGCAACGGCACGGCCCACGGCTTCGACGTGGCCGTCGTCGACCCGGAGACCCGCCGCCGCCTGCCCGCCGGCCGGATCGGGGAACTGTGGCTGCGCGGCCCCAACGTCGCCCAGGGCTACTGGGGTGACGAGGACGCCACCGACGTCACCTTCCGCGCGACCACCGCCGACGGCGACACCGGCTACCTGCGCACCGGCGACCTCGGCACCGTCCACGACGGCGAGCTCTACGTGACCGGCCGCATCAAGGACGTGATGATCTTCCGCGGCCGCAATCTGTACCCCCAGGACATCGAACACGAACTGCGCACCTCCCATCCGGAACTCGCCAACGTGGGCGCCGTGTTCACCGCGCCCGTCCACCCGAGCGACCCCCGCGACCCCGAGGCGGCCCTCGTCGTCACACACGAGGTGCGCGCCGGACTCGGCGAGCCCCGCCTCGCGGCGCTCGCCACCGCCCTCCGGCAGACCGTCGCCCGCGACTTCGGCGTCGTCCCGGCAGCGGTGCTGCTGCTGCGCCGCGGTGCCGTCCGCCGCACCACCAGCGGCAAGATCGAACGGTCCGCGATGCGCGACCTGTTCACCACCGGACGCCTGGACAGCGAGTACGCCGCCGTCATCACCCCGGGTGAGCCGCGATGACCGCGCACTCGCACACCGTGTCCGAGATCGTGGTCCGCCATTGGCTCGCCGAGCGCATCGGCATCCTCCTCGACCGGGCCGGCCACGAGATACAGCCGGACGTCCTGATGGCCGAGTACGGCCTCGACTCCCTCCAGGCGGTCGCCCTGGCAGGGGAGGCCGAGGACCGCTGGGGCCTGCCCGTGGACCCCGACGTCGCCTGGCAGTACCCCACCGTCGCGCTCCTCGCGGCCCACCTCGCCGCACGGATCGCCGACGGCGACTGACCCGCACCACCGCAGCGCCCGCCCGGGACGACGGCACGTCCCGGGCACCGGCGCGCACGTCCCGAACGAGCCGGAGAAAGGGCGGATGTGAGCATGTCCAAGGACGGAGCCCCGCGTTACCGGGCGTCATCGGCGCAGCTGGGCATCTGGGTCGCACAGCAGCTGCAGCCCGGCAGCCCGCTATACAACTGCGGCGTGTTCTTCGACATCGACGCGCCGGTGGACTCCGGGCTGCTCGACCGAGCCGTCGTCCGCGCCGTCGAGGACACCGCGGCGCTGCGCGTCCGCTTCGCCGAGGACGACGAGGGCCTGTGGCTGCGGACCGTGCCCGACGCGGCGCCCCCGCGCCACGTCGACCTCAGCGGCGAAGCGGACCCGTACGCCGCCGCCCTCGCCTGGATGCGGGACGATCTGGCCACCCCTGTCGATCCGGCCCGCGACGCCCTCTACGGGCACGCGCTGCTGAGTCTCGCCCCGGACCGCCACATCCTCGCCTTCCGCTACCACCACATCGCCCTCGACGGCTGGGGGCAGATCCTCCACTGCCGCCGGATCGCCGAGCTGTACACGGCGTTCGCCAAGGACGCCGACACGCCCCCCACCCCGTTCGGCACCCTGCACGACCTCCTGGCGGACGACGCCGCCTACCTCGGCTCCCCGGCCCACGACCGGGACGGGGCGTACTGGCGCGACGCCCTCGCCGACCCGCCGGAGCCGCCCCGGCTCGCGGCCGGTTCCGCGCAGCCCGCCCACAGTGAACTGCGCGCCGGGGTCCGGCTGTCCGAGCCGCAGGTCGCCGCCCTCCTCGCGGCGGCCGGCACGGCCCGCACCCGCTGGACCGTCGTCCTGTTAGCCGCCGTCGCCGCCTACCTCCACCGCCTCACCTCGGTGCGGGACGTCGTTCTCGGCTTCCCCGTCGCCGCCCGCACCAGCCGCGCCGCCCTCACCACCCCCGGCATGCTCGCCAACGAAGTGCCGCTGCGGCTGCGCGTGCACCCCGCCGCCAGCTTGGAGGCCCTGGTCGTCCAGGCCGACCGGCAGGTGCGCGACGCCGTCCGGCACCAGCGCTACCGCGGCGAGGACCTCCACCGGGACTTCGGCCGCACCGCGGCGCTCCCGCTCACCGGACCGGTCGTCAACCTCGTCGCCCAGGACCTGTCCATCGACCTCGCGGGCCGCACCGTCATCGCCCGCCAGCTGTCCACCGGACGGGTCAGGGACCTTTCCGTGCACATCAGTGGGGCCCCCGACGGCACCGGCGGCATCCACGTCGACTTCGACGCGCACCCCGACCTGTACGAGGACTCCGAGCTGCTCGCCCACCGCGACCGGTTCCTCGGCTTCCTCACCGGGCTGCTGGAGGGTCCCGCCCTGCCCGTCGGACGGGCCGACGTCCTGGACGCCGAGGACACGCGGCGCGCCCTCGTCGAGTGGAACGACACCGCCCGCGAGGTGCCCAAGACCACCCTGCCCGCCCTGTTCGCCGAGCAGGTGCGGCGCACCCCCACCCGTCCGGCCCTCGACGTCGACGGCACCGTGGTGACGTACGCCGAACTGGACGCACGCGCGGAACGTCTCGCCCGGCGGCTGCGCCGGGCCGGGGCCCGCCCGGAGACATTCGTCGCGGTGGTGCTGCCCCGCTCCGCCGACCTGGTGGTCGCCCTGCTCGCCGTGGTGCGGACCGGTGCCGCCTATGTGCCGGTGGACCCCACCTATCCGGCGGACCGGATCCGCTACGTACTGCAGGACTGCGACCCCGCTCTCGTCGTGACGGACAGCCGGCTCGCCGACCAGGTCCCCGCGCCCGCGTCGCGGCGCCTCGTCGTCGACGACCCCGACACGACCGCCGGCCCGCAGGACTCCGCCGACCGGTCCACCCAGGGGCCGCTGCCGCGGCACCGGGCGTACGTCATCTACACGTCGGGCTCGACGGGCCGGCCCAAGGGCGTGGTGGTGGAGCACCGTTCGCTGGCCGCCTACCTCCAGCGCGCCCGGCAGGAGTACCCGGCCGCCGCCGGGACCTCCCTCCTGCACTCGCCGGTCGCCTTCGACCTGACCGTCACGGCGCTGTACACACCGCTCGTCAGCGGCGGCACCGTCCGCGTCGCCGAACTGGGCGAGGACACCGCGCACACCGGCGAACAACCCACGTTCATGAAGGTCACGCCCAGCCACCTGGAGCTCCTCGACGCCCTGCCCCGCGCCGCGTCGCCGAGCGACACCCTCGTCATCGGCGGCGAGGCCCTGCACGGCGCCGTCCTCGACGCCTGGCGCCGCCGCCACCCCGACGCGGTCGTCTACAACGCGTACGGACCCACCGAGGCCACCGTCAACTGCCTCGACCACCGACTGGAACCGGGCACCCCCGGCTACGACGGCCCCGTGCCCATAGGCCGGCCCTTCGCCAACACGCGCGCCTACGTCCTCGACGGTGCCCTGCGCCCCGTGCCCCCGGGCGTCGCAGGCGAGCTCTACATCGCCGGCACCGGCCTGGCCCGCGGCTACTGGAAACGCCCCGGCCTCACCGCCGAACGCTTCGTCGCCGACCCCCACGCAGACCTCCACGGCGACGCGGGCGCCCGCATGTACCGCACCGGCGACCTCGTCCGCAGGCGCGACGACGGCACCCTCGTCTTCGTCGGCCGGGCCGACGGCCAGGTCAAGATCCGCGGCCACCGCATCGAACTCGGCGAGGTCCAGAACCGGCTGGCCCGGCTCCCCGAGGTCGCCCAGGCCGCCGTCGTCGCCCGCGAGGACCGGTCCGGTGACCTGCGGCTCGTCGGATACGCCGTCCCGTCCGGCGGTGCACACCCCGACTCGCTGCGCGAGCAACTGGCCGACACGCTCCCGGAGTACATGGTCCCGGCCGCGATCGTGCTGCTCGACGCCCTGCCGCTCACCCCGAACGGCAAGCTCGACCGGAAGGCGCTGCCCGCCCCCGAGTACGCCGACGACACCCCCGCCCGCGCCCCCCGCACCCCGCACGAGGAGCTGCTCTGCGAGCTGTTCGCGCGCGTCCTCGGGCTGCCCCAGGTCGGCCCCGACAGCGACTTCTTCGCCCTCGGCGGGCACTCCCTGCTGGCCACCCGCCTGGCCGCCCGGATCCGCGCCGCCTTCCGGGCGGACGTGTCCGTCCGTCAGCTGTTCGACAGCCCCACCCCGGCCGGCCTGGCCCGCCACATCGCGTCGGCGGACGCCGGCGGCGCCGACGACGCCCGGCCCGTCCCCGTCCGCAACCGCCCCGAACGCGTCCCCGCCTCCTACGGGCAGCGCCGCTGGTGGTTCCTGGACCGCCTGGAGGCCCAGGACTCGGCCACCCACAACATCCCCGCCGCCCTCCGGCTCGCCGGCGACCTCGACCGGGACGCACTGCGCGCCGCCCTCGCCGACGTCGTGGCCCGTCACGAGCCGCTGCGCACCCTCCTCACCGAGGACACCGAGGGCCTGCGCCAGACCGTGCTGCCCGCCGGCGCGGCACACCCCCTGCTGCCGGTGCTGCCGGTCGCCCCCGACGAGCTCGACACCGCCCTCGCCGGGGCCGCCCGGGAACGTTTCGACCTGGCCGCCGAACCGCCCCTGCGCGCACGGCTGTTCGCCACGTCCGACACCGAACACGTCCTGCTGCTCGTCGTCCACCATGTCGCCGCCGACGGCTGGTCCATGGAACGCCTCGTCCGTGACCTGGCCACCGCGTATGCCGGCCGCAGGCAGGGCCACGCCCCCGACTGGGCGCCACTGCCGCTCCAGTACGCCGACTACGCCCTGTGGCAGCACGCCCACCTCGGCGAGCCCGGCGACCCCGACAGTCTCGGTGACCGCCAACTCGCGCACTGGCGGCAGGCCCTGGCGGACCTGCCCGACGAACTGCCGATGCCCGGCGACCGCCCCCGCCCCGCCGTGTCCACCGGCGCGGGCGCCCACCACGCCTTCGACGTCCCCGCCGAACTCCACGCACGGGTCACCGCTGTCGCCAGGGCCCACGACGTGAGCGTCTTCATGGTGATGCAGGCCGCCCTGGCCGCCCTGCTGTCCCGGCTCGGCGCCGGTGACGACATCCCGATCGGCTCCCCGATAGCCGGACGCGTCCACGAGGACTTCGAAGAGCTCGTCGGCGTGTTCGTCAACACGCTGGTGCTGCGCACGGACCTGTCCGGCGACCCCACGTTCGCCGAACTGCTGACCCGCGTCCGGGAGACCGATCTCGCCGCATACGCCCACCAGGACCTGCCCTTCGAACGGCTCGTCGGTGCGCTCAACCCGTCCCGGTCGCTGTCCCGCAGCCCTCTGTTCCAGGTGATGCTGGCCTTCCAGAACACCTACCGGCACGACGGTATCGGCGCCCTGCGCCGTCTGTCCGGACTCGACGCCGAGTTGTTGCCCAGCCACACCGGCACCGCCGAGTTCGACCTGTCCTTCGACTTCGGCGAGCGCTTCACCGCCGACGGTTCACCCGCCGGCATGTACGGCGGCCTCGAGTACAGCACCGACCTCTTCACCCCCGGCACCGCCCACCTGCTCGCCGAACGGCTCCTGCGCGTCATCGACCAGGCGTGCGCCGACCCCGCACGCCCCGTCAGCGCCCTCGCCGTGCTGTCGGCGGGTGAGCGTGGGCGGGTGGTGGAGGAGTGGAACGCGACGGGGCGGGTGGTGCCGTCGGTGTCGTTGGCGGATTTGTTCGTGGAGCAGGTGCGGCGGTCGCCGGGGGCGACGGCGGTGGTGTTCGAGGGTGTGTCGTTGTCGTATGCGGAGCTGGATGCGCGCGCGTGTGCGTTGGCGGGGTTGCTGGCGGGGCGTGGTGTGGGTGTGGGTGACCGGGTGGGTGTGATGGTGCCCCGGTCGGTGGAGTTGGTGGTGGCGTTGCTGGCGGTGCACAAGGCCGGTGCTGCGTATGTGCCGGTGGATGTGGGTTATCCGCCCGAGCGGGTCCGGTATGTGTTGGAGGATGCGGTTCCGTCGGTGGTGCTGACGGTGGCGGAGGGTGTGTCGCGGGTGCCGGTGGGGGTGCCGGTGTTGTGTGTGGACGAACCGCTGCCTGGTGATGGGGAGTTCGTGGCGCGTGCTGTGCCCGAGGGGCCTGCTTATGTGATGTACACGTCGGGTTCGACGGGCCGTCCGAAGGGTGTGGTCGTCCCGCACCAGGGCATCGTCAACCGCCTCCTGTGGATGCAGCACACCTACGCGCTCACCCCCGACGACCACGTCCTGCAGAAGACACCCGCCGGCTTCGACGTCTCCGTCTGGGAGTTCTTCTGGCCGCTGATCACCGGCGCCACGCTCGTCGTCGCACGGCCGGACGGCCACCGCGACCCCGTCTACCTGGCGGAACTCATCCAGCACGAGCGCATCACGACCGCACACTTCGTGCCGTCGATGCTGGGTGTCTTCCTGTCCGAGCCCGCCGCTTGCGAGTGCACGACCCTCACCCGGGTGATCTGCAGCGGCGAGGCCCTGCCCGGCGAGCTGCGCGACCGGTTCACCGACACCCTCGACGCGGAACTGCACAACCTCTACGGCCCCACCGAGGCGTCCGTGGACGTCACCTACCACCCCTGCACGCCCGCCGAGCGGGGCACCCAGGCCGTCGCCATCGGCCGTCCGGTGTGGAACACGTCGGTGTTCGTTCTGGACGGTGGTCTGCGGCCGGTGGCGGTGGGTGTGGTGGGGGAGTTGTATCTGGCGGGTGTGCAGTTGGCGCACGGTTATTGGGGTCGTGCGGGGTTGTCGGCGGAGCGGTTCGTGGCGTGTCCGTTGGGGGCGTCGGGGTCGCGGATGTATCGCACGGGTGACCTGGTGCGGTGGACGGCCGGCGGTGAGCTGGTGTTCGTGGGCCGTGTCGATGATCAGGTGAAGGTGCGCGGTCAGCGGGTGGAGCTGGGTGAGGTGCAGGGTGTGGTGTCTTCTGCGCCGGGTGTGGGTCAGTGTGCGGTGGTGGTGCGGGACGAGGGTGCGGGTGATGTGCGTCTGGTGGCGTATGTCGTGCCGTCGGCCGGTGGTGTGGTGGACGCGGGTGTGGTGCGTTCGTGGGTGGGTGAGCGGTTGCCGGAGGGGATGGTGCCTTCGGCGGTGGTGGTGCTGGACGCGTTGCCGGTGTCGGTGAACGGGAAGCTGGATCGTCGTGCTCTGCCTGCGCCGGAGTACCGGGTGGGTTCGGGCCGGTTGCCGCGGGGTCCGCGTGAGGAGATCCTGTGCGGTCTGTTCGCCGAGGTTCTGGGGGTTGCCGATGTCGGAGTCGATGACTCCTTCTTCGATCTGGGTGGTCATTCGCTGCTGGTGACCCGGCTGGTCTCCCGCATCCGCACCGTCCTCGGCGCCGAACTGCCCCTCCAGCGCGTCTTCCGCACGCCGACCGTGGCCGGCGTCGCCGACGCACTGGCGACCGCCGACCGGGCCCGTCCCCCCATGACCGCCCGCCCGCGGCCCAACCGCCTCCCCCTCTCCTACGCGCAGGAACGCCTCTGGTTCCTGCACCGTTTCGAAGGACCCGGCGCCACCTACAACCTGCCCATGGCGCTGCGCCTGTCCGGCCACTTGGACCGGGACGCGCTGCGTGCCGCCCTGGACGACGTCGTGGCCCGCCACGAGCCGCTGCGCACCACGTTCGCCGAGGACGCCGACGGGCCCTACCAGGTGGTCCGGGACGACGCCGCCCTCGACCTGACCCTCGTCACCACGGACACCGAACGGCTCGAGGGCGAACTGGCCGGCGCCGCCCGGCACCCCTTCGACCTCACCGCCGAACCGCCGCTGCGCGTGACCCTCTTCGAGACGGGCGGGGACGAGCACGTTCTGCTGGTCCTCCTCCACCACATCGCTGCCGACGGCTGGAGCCTGCCCGTGCTCGCCGAGGACCTCGCCGCCGCCTACGCGGCGCGGCTCGACGGAGCCGCCCCGGCCTGGCAGCCGCTGCCCGTGCACTACGCCGATTTCGCGGTGTGGCAACGTGAGGTGCTGGGGTCGGGCGACGATCCTCGGTCGCTGCTGGGCGGTCAGCTGGAGTTCTGGCGGCACCGGCTGGCGGGACTGCCGGAGGAACTGGCGCTGCCGGCGGACCGGCCGCGTCCGGCGGTCGCCTCGAACCGGGGCGACCGCCTGGAGTTCGAGGTGCCGGCCGCACTGCACACACGCGTGGCCGAGGTGGCCCGCGAGCACCGGGTCAGTGTGTTCATGGTGATGCAGGCGGCGCTGGCCGCGCTGCTGTCCCGGCTGGGCGCGGGCACGGACGTGCCGATCGGCACCCCGGTGGCCGGACGGGGCGACGAGGCGGTGGAGCGCCTCGTGGGCTGCTTCGTCAACACGCTCGTGCTGCGCACCGACACCTCAGGTGATCCCACCTTCGCCGAGCTCCTGGACCGCGTCCGCGAGGCCGACCTGGCCGCCTACGCCCACCAGGACCTGCCCTTCGAACGACTCGTGGAGGAGCTCAAACCCGAACGCTCCCTCGCCCGCCACCCCCTCTTCCAGGTGGTCCTCACCTTCGACGCCGACGGGCCGGCCCACGAGCGGATCGGTACGGCCATGCCCGGCCTCACCGTCACGGAACACGGTGCGGCGACCGGCTCCGCCAAATTCGACCTCGTCCTCGGCTTCGCCGAGCGGCGCACGCCCGACGGCGACCCCGACGGCCTGCGCGCCGCCCTGGTCTTCGCCACCGACCTGTTCGACGAAGCCACCGCCCGCTCCCTGACGACCCGCCTCCTGAGCCTGCTCCACGCGGTCGCCGAACGACCCGGGCTGCCCCTGCACGCCATCGACGTGCTGCTGGCTGAGGAGCGTGTGCTTGTGGCTGGTGGGTTGGGTGGTGGGGGTGTGCGGTCGACGGTGCCGGCGTTGTTCGAGGCGCGGGTGGCTGAGGGGCCGGAGCGTACGGCGGTGGTGTTCGGTGGTGAGGCGCTGTCGTACGGGGAGTTGGATGCGCGGGCTGAGCGGTTGGCGCATGTGTTGCTGGGTCGGGGAGTGGGGCCTGGTGATTTCGTGGCGTTGGCGTTGCCGCGGTCTGCGGATCTGGTGGTGGCGATTCTTGGTGTGTTGAAGGCGGGTGCGGCGTATGTGCCGGTGGATCCGGCGTATCCCGCGGACCGTATCGCGTTCACGGTGCGGGACTGCCGGCCGAAGCTGCTGGTGACGGCGGCTGGGGTTGTGGAGCGGCTCGGGTCCTTCGGTGGTGCTGTGTTGGTGCTGGATGATCCGGTGGTGGTGGGGGAGCTGGCGGGGATGCCGGTTTCTGGTTCTGCCGGGTGTCGGGGTGGGTTGGTGCCGGAGCATGCGGCGTATGTGATCTATACGTCGGGTTCGACGGGGCGTCCCAAGGGTGTGGTGGTGGCGCATCAGAACGTGGTGCGGTTGTTCACCGCGACGGACGGCTGGTTCGGTTTCGGGCCGGATGACGTGTGGACGTTGTTCCACTCTTTCGCGTTCGACTTCTCGGTGTGGGAGTTGTGGGGCGCGTTGTTGTATGGCGGGCGGCTGGTGGTCGTGCCGCATGATGTGAGCCGTTCTCCGGCTGATTTCCTGGACTTGCTGGTGCGGGAGCGGGTGACGGTGCTGAATCAGACGCCGTCGGCGTTCCATCAGCTGAGTCAGGTGGATGCGGAGCGGCCGGGTGCCGATCTGGCGTTGCGGTATGTGGTGTTCGGTGGTGAGGCGCTGGAGCCGTCTCGTCTGGCGGACTGGTTCGCGCGTCATGGTGATCGTGCGCCGGTGCTGGTGAACATGTACGGGATCACCGAGACGACCGTGCATGTGACGTATCTGCCGATGGGTGGGGAGCTGGCGGCGGGGCAGTCGCGGAGTCTGATCGGTGAGGGCATCCCGGATCTGCGGGTGTATGTGCTGGATGAGTGGTTGCGTCCGGTGCCGTTCGGGGTGCTGGGGGAGATGTATGTCGGTGGTCGTGCTCCGGCGACGGGGTATCTGGATCGTGCGGGGCTGACGTCGGAGCGGTTCGTCGCGGATCCGTTCGCGGGCGACGGTACGCGGATGTATCGCACCGGTGACCTGGCACGCCGTCTGCGGGACGGCGGGCTGGAGTATCTCGGGCGAGCGGACCACCAGGTCAAGATCCGCGGCTTCCGCATCGAACTCGGCGAGATCGAAGCGACTCTCGTGGCGCATCCGGCGGTCGCCGGCTCGGCCGTCGTCGTCCATGAGGACCGGCCCGGTGACAAGCGGCTCGTCGCCTACGTCGTCCCGGCGGACGGCGCACCGGACCACCGCGCGCTCCGGGAGCACGCTGCGGCCGAACTGCCCGAGTACATGGTGCCGTCCCAGTTCGTCACCCTGGACGCGCTGCCGCTCACCCCCAACGGCAAGCTGGACCGCAAGGCGCTGCCCGCTCCCGACCCGATCAGCGCAGCGAGCGAGGGACGTGCCCCGCGCACAGCGCGCGAAGAGATCCTGTGCAGTCTGTTCGCCGACGTCCTGGGCGTCGCGCAGGTCACCGTGGACGACGACTTCTTCGCCCTCGGCGGGCACTCGCTCCTCGCGACCCGGCTCATCGGCCGCATCCGTGCCGCCCTCGGCGCCGAACTGTCCGTACGCGCCCTGTTCGAGGCGCCCACGGTGGCCGAACTGGCCGGGCGGTTCGTTACGGCCGACGCGGCGCGCACTGCGCTGACCCGTGCCGAGCCCCGGCCGGAGCGCATTCCCCTGTCGTACGCGCAGCAGCGGCTGTGGTTCCTCCAGCACCTCCAGGGACCCAGCCCGGCCTACAACATCCCGGCCGCGCTCCGGCTGTCCGGCGACCTCGACCGCGACGCTCTGGGCGCGGCCCTGCGTGACCTCGTCACCCGGCACGAGTCGCTGCGCACCGTCTTCGCCGAGGACGACGAAGGACCCCGCCAGCAGATCCTGCACCCGGCCGAGGCCCTGCCCGGCCTGCCCGTCGAGGACGTCACCGAGGACCGGCTGGACGCCGTGCTCGCCGACGCCGCGCGCACCGGTCTCGACCTCACCGCCGACGCACCGCTGCGCGCCCGGCTGTACGCGGTCGGCCCGCGCGAGCACGTGCTGATGCTGGTGATCCACCACGCCGCCACCGACGGCTGGTCGCTCCAGCCGCTGGCCCGCGACCTCGTCACCGCCTATGCCGCCCGCGCCGATGGCCGGGCACCCCACTGGGCGCCGCTGCCCGTCCAGTACGCCGACTACAGCCTGTGGCAGCACACACACCTCGGCTCCGAGGACGACCCGGACTCCGCGATCTCGCGCCAACTGGCCCACTGGTCCGAGGCGCTCGCCGGGCTGCCGGCCGAACTCACCCTGCCCACCGACCACCCGCGGCCCCTGGTCGCGTCCGAGGACGGTGACGAGGTCGCCTTCGAGGTGCCCGCACAGGTCCACGAGGGGCTGCTGCGGCTCGCCCACAGCAGCAGAGCCAGCCTCTTCATGGTCGTGCAGACCGCACTCGCCGCACTCCTGACGCGACTCGGCGCGGGCCACGACATCCCCATCGGCACCCCCGTCGCCGGCCGGAACGACGAGGCACTCGAGGACCTGATCGGCTTCTTCGTCAACACCCTCGTCCTGCGCACCGACACCTCAGGCAACCCTGCCTTCACCGAACTGCTGGACCGGGTGCGCACCACCGACCTGGCGGCCTACGACCACCAGGACGTCCCCTTCGAGCGCCTCGTCGACGCGCTCAACCCCGAGCGGTCCCTGGGCCGCCACCCCCTGTTCCAGGTGTCCCTCACCGTCGACGGCTCCGACCGGCAGGACGCGCTGGACACCGTCGGACAGCTGCCCGGGCTCACCGTGACCGGACACCCCGTCAGCACCCGCGCCGCGAAGTTCGACCTCTCCTTCGTCGTGGAGGAACGGCACGGGGACGGCGGCGCACCCACCGGCCTGCGCGGCACCGTGGAATTCCGCACCGACCTCTTCGACCGGCACACCGCCGACGCGATCGCCACGCGGTTCGTCCGCGTCCTGACCGCCGTCGCCGAGCGGCCATCGGCGCGCATCGGCGAGGTGGATGTCCTGCTGGCTGAGGAGCGTGTGCTTGTGGCTGGTGGGTTGGGTGGTGGGGGTGTGCGGTCGACGGTGCCGGCGTTGTTCGAGGCGCGGGTGGCTGAGGGGCCGGAGCGTACGGCGGTGGTGTTCGGTGGTGAGGCGCTGTCGTACGGGGAGTTGGATGCGCGGGCTGAGCGGTTGGCGCATGTGTTGCTGGGTCGGGGAGTGGGGCCTGGTGATTTCGTGGCGTTGGCGTTGCCGCGGTCTGCGGATCTGGTGGTGGCGATTCTTGGTGTGTTGAAGGCGGGTGCGGCGTATGTGCCGGTGGATCCGGCGTATCCCGCGGACCGTATCGCGTTCACGGTGCGGGACTGCCGGCCGAAGCTGCTGGTGACGGCGGCTGGGGTTGTGGAGCGGCTCGGGTCCTTCGGTGGTGCTGTGTTGGTGCTGGATGATCCGGTGGTGGTGGGGGAGCTGGCGGGGATGCCGGTTTCTGGTTCTGCCGGGTGTCGGGGTGGGTTGGTGCCGGAGCATGCGGCGTATGTGATCTATACGTCGGGTTCGACGGGGCGTCCCAAGGGTGTGGTGGTGGCGCATCAGAACGTGGTGCGGTTGTTCACCGCGACGGACGGCTGGTTCGGTTTCGGGCCGGATGACGTGTGGACGTTGTTCCACTCTTTCGCGTTCGACTTCTCGGTGTGGGAGTTGTGGGGCGCGTTGTTGTATGGCGGGCGGCTGGTGGTCGTGCCGCATGATGTGAGCCGTTCTCCGGCTGATTTCCTGGACTTGCTGGTGCGGGAGCGGGTGACGGTGCTGAATCAGACGCCGTCGGCGTTCCATCAGCTGAGTCAGGTGGATGCGGAGCGGCCGGGTGCCGATCTGGCGTTGCGGTATGTGGTGTTCGGTGGTGAGGCGCTGGAGCCGTCTCGTCTGGCGGACTGGTTCGCGCGTCAT
Organism: Streptomyces qaidamensis; assembly: GCF_001611795.1. Lineage (NCBI taxonomy): Bacteria > Bacillati > Actinomycetota > Actinomycetes > Kitasatosporales > Streptomycetaceae > Streptomyces > Streptomyces qaidamensis. Next base: position 7,408,401 of record NZ_CP015098.1, read on the forward strand.
GGTGATCGTGCGCCGGTGCTGGTGAACATGTACGGGATCACCGAGACGACCGTGCATGTGACGTATCTGCCGATGGGTGGGGAGCTGGCGGCGGGGCAGTCGCGGAGTCTGATCGGTGAGGGCATCCCGGATCTGCGGGTGTATGTGCTGGATGAGTGGTTGCGTCCGGTGCCGTTCGGGGTGCTGGGGGAGATGTATGTCGGTGGTCGTGCTCCGGCGACGGGGTATCTGGATCGTGCGGGGCTGACGTCGGAGCGGTTCGTCGCGGATCCGTTCGCGGGCGACGGTACGCGGATGTATCGCACCGGTGACCTGGCACGCCGTCTGCGGGACGGCGGGCTGGAGTATCTCGGGCGAGCGGACCACCAGGTCAAGATCCGCGGCTTCCGCATCGAACTCGGCGAGATCGAAGCGACATTGGCCCGTCATCCCGACGTCGGCCAATGTGCCGTCGTGGTCCGCGAGGACCGGCCCGGTGACAAGCGGCTCGTCGCCTACGCCGTGCCGGCCGCCGGCGCCACCGCCCTCCCGGACACCGCCGATCTGCGCGAACACCTCGCGCAGGACCTGCCCGACTACATGGTGCCCCTGGCGATCGTGCCGTTGGACACCCTGCCGCTCACCCCCAACGGCAAGATCGACCAACGGGCGCTGCCCCGACCGGTGTACGGCGACGAGACCCGACGCCGCGGCCCCCGCACAGCACGCGAGGAGGCCCTGTGCGCGCTGTTCGGCGAGGTCCTCGGGCAGGACGAGCTCGGCATCGACGAAGGCTTCTTCGCTCTCGGCGGTGACAGCATCATGGCCATCCAGTTGGTCAGCCGGGCCCGGCGCGCCGGTCTCGAACTGACCGTCCGTGAGGTGTTCGAGCATCAGACGGTCGCGGCGCTCGCCCACACCGTGCGCGAGGCCGGCGGACACACCGGCGGTCGGGTCGACGAACCCGGTGGAACCGGCCCCGTGCCGCTCCTGCCGATCACCCACTGGCTTGCCGAACTTGCCGGGCCCGTCGACCACTTCAGCCAGTCCCAGCTGATCCGCACCCCCGCCGGGGCCGACCGCGAGCGGCTGGAGCGGGCACTCCAGGCGGTCCTGGACCACCATGACGCGCTCCGCTTGACGCTCCACACCGACGTCACCGGTGCGGGGGCGGCCGGCTGGCGGCTGGAGATCCCCGACGGTCCCGGGCCGCGCGCCGCGGACGTCCTCCACCGGGTCGACGTGTCCCGCCTCGACGACGAGGAAGTGCGCAGGACCGTACTGAGCGAGGGCACCGCGGCGCGCACCCGGCTCGCCCCCCGTGACGGCAGGATGGTGCAGGCCGTCTGGTTCGACGCGGGACCCGACCGGCAGGGACGGCTGCTGCTGGCCGTGCACCACCTCGCCGTCGACGGAGTGTCTTGGCGCATCCTCCTGCCCGACCTCGCCGAGGCCTGGCGGGCGGACGCCGCGGGCGAGGCACCGCAGCTCCAGCCCGTGGGCACCTCGCTGCGCGGCTGGGCGACACGGCTGGCCGAACTGGCCGCCACCCGGCCCGATACCGAACTCGCCCGGTGGGAGGCCGTCCTCGACACCCCCGACCCGCCGGCCGGCCTCCCGGCCCCCGACCCGGCCCGCGACACCTACGCGACCGCCGGGCACCTGACCCTGACCCTGCCACCGGACGTCACCTCGGCCGTCCTGGGCGCCGTCCCCGCCGCGTTCCGGGCCGGCCCCGACGAGGTGCTGCTGGCCGCGTTCACCCTGGCCCTCGCGGAGTGGCAGCAGCGGGCGGGGGACATCCTCGTCGACGTCGAAGGACACGGCCGCGAGGAGGAGTTCGCCGGCGGCGCCGATCTGTCGCGGACCGTCGGCTGGTTCACCGCCCTGTACCCCGTGCGTCTCGGTACCGGTTCGCTGGACCGGGCCGACGCCTGGGCCGCGGGACCGGCCGCCGGTGCCCTGGTGAAACAGGTCAAGGAACAACTGCGGGCGGTCCCCGACCGGGGCATGGGCTACGGCCTGGCCCGCTATCTGGACCCGCGTACGGCGCAGCGGCTCGCCGCCCGGCCCCGCCCCCGGATCGGGTTCAACTACCTGGGCCGCTACACGGTGGGCTCCGGCCAGGACGCCGCCGACTGGACCGTGGTGGTCGGCGCGGACACCGGATCCGACCACGATCCGGGCATGCCGCTGCCGCACGCCGTGGAAGTGAACGCGGCCACCCGCGACACCGCCCACGGCCCGGAGCTGGTGGCCGTGTGGACCTGGGCGGCCGAACTGCTGACCAAGGACCGGGCCGAGGAGCTCGCCCGGCTGTGGTTCGGGGCCCTCGAAACCCTGGCCGCACACGCCGAACGCCCCGACGCCGGCGGACTGACTCCGTCCGACGTGGCGCTGTCGTCCATCGACCAGCGCGAGATCGACGAGTTCGAAGACGAGCTGACGCAGGAGTGGGAGACACACACATGAGCCGACAGCCGAAGGCCATCGAGGACATTCTGCCGCTCTCCCCGTTGCAGGAGGGGCTCCTCTTCCACAGCGTCTACGACCGCTCCGGCGACGACGTCTACACCGCGCAGTCCGTGTTCGAACTGACCGACCACGGCGGCGCCGCCCCCCTCGACACGGACGCCCTGCGCGCGGCCGTCGCCGGGCTGCTGAGCCGGCACGCCGCGTTGCGCGCCTGCTTCCGCGAGCGCAAGAGCGGCGAATGGGCGCAGCTCGTGCTGCGCCACGTCGAGCCCGACTGGCGGGAGATCGACCTCAGTGGCCTGCCCGAGGCCGAGCGCGCGGCCGAGGCGGACCGCATCGTCACCGAGGACCGCACCCGCCGCTTCGACCTGTCCCGGCCGCCGCTGATGCGCTGCACGCTGCTGCGGCTCGGCGGCGGTGTTTACCGCTTCCTGCTCACCAGCCACCACCTGCTGTACGACGGCTGGTCGCAGCCGCTGCTCGCCCGTGACCTGTTCGCGCTGTACGAGAACGGCGGCGACACCGACGCGCTGGCGCCCGTGCGCCCGTACCGCGACTACCTGACCTGGCTCGCCGCGCAGGACCGCGAAGCGGCCCTGCGCGCCTGGGACGGCGCCCTCGCCGACATCGACGAGGCGACCCTCGTCGCGCCCGGCGCCGACCGGTCACCCGTCGTCCCCGACGAGCTGCTGACGGAGCTCGACGAGGAGGACACCGCCGCCCTGCTCCGCTGGGCGCGGGACAACGGCCTCACCCTCAGCACCGTCGTGCAGGGCGCGTGGGCTCTCGTCCTCGCCTCCGTCACCGGCCGGGACGACGTCGTGACCGGCCTCACCGTCAACGGCCGGCCGCCCGAGGTCGCCGGTGTCGAGTCGATGGTCGGCCTGTTCATCAACACCGTGCCTCTGCGGCACCGTGTCCGCCGCGGCGAGACCCTTACGGCGATGCTGCGGCGCCTCCAGGACGAGCAGACCCTGCTGCTGCCCCACCAGCACCTCGGGCTCTCCGAGATCCAGCGCCGGTCCGGCGTCACCGGCGAACTCTTCGACACGCTCTGCGTCTTTCAGAACTACCCCTCCAGCGGGGCGGCCCGCCGCGGCGCCGCCGACACCCGCTCACTGCCCGTCACCCGGATCGCCAGCCGGGACGCCACCCACTACCCGCTCGCCCTGATCACCGCTCCCGGAGACCGGCTCGGCTTCCGGCTCGACTACCGCTCCGACACCCTCGCGCACGACACGGCCCGAGCCGTTCTCGACCGGCTGCGCCGCGTCCTCGATGCCCTGGTCCGCGACCCCGACCAGCCGGTGGCCTCCGTGGAGCTGCTGTCGGCGGGTGAGCGTGGGCGGGTGGTGGAGGAGTGGAACGCGACGGGGCGGGTGGTGCCGTCGGTGTCGTTGGCGGATTTGTTCGTGGAGCAGGTGCGGCGGTCGCCGGGGGCGACGGCGGTGGTGTTCGAGGGTGTGTCGTTGTCGTATGCGGAGCTGGATGCGCGCGCGTGTGCGTTGGCGGGGTTGCTGGCGGGGCGTGGTGTGGGTGTGGGTGACCGGGTGGGTGTGATGGTGCCCCGGTCGGTGGAGTTGGTGGTGGCGTTGCTGGCGGTGCACAAGGCCGGTGCTGCGTATGTGCCGGTGGATGTGGGTTATCCGCCCGAGCGGGTCCGGTATGTGTTGGAGGATGCGGTTCCGTCGGTGGTGCTGACGGTGGCGGAGGGTGTGTCGCGGGTGCCGGTGGGGGTGCCGGTGTTGTGTGTGGACGAACCGCTGCCTGGTGATGGGGAGTTCGTGGCGCGTGCTGTGCCCGAGGGGCCTGCTTATGTGATGTACACGTCGGGTTCGACGGGCCGTCCGAAGGGTGTGGTCGTCCCGCACCAGGGCATCGTCAACCGCCTCCTGTGGCTCCAGTCCGTGGACCCCCTGACTCCCGACGACCGACTGCTCCAGAAGACGCCCATCGGCTTCGACGTCTCCGTACCCGAGTTCTTCTGGCCGCTGATCACCGGCGCCACGCTCGTCATGGCCCGCCCCGACGGCCACCGCGACCCCGCGTACCTCGCCGACGTGATCCGGCAGGAGCGGATCACCAGCGTGCACTTCGTGCCGTCGATGCTGGGTGTCTTCCTGTCCGAGCCCGCCGCTTGCGAGTGCACGACCCTCACCCGGGTCTTCTGCAGCGGCGAGGCCCTGCCCGGCGAGCTGCGCGACCGGTTCGCCGACACCCTCGGCATTCGCCTGCACAACCTCTACGGGCCGACGGAAGCCTCCATCGAGGTCACCCACTACCAGTGCGGCGACGAGCGAGGCCCCGTCCCCGTGCCCATGGGCCGTCCGGTGTGGAACACGTCGGTGTTCGTTCTGGACGGTGGTCTGCGGCCGGTGGCGGTGGGTGTGGTGGGGGAGTTGTATCTGGCGGGTGTGCAGTTGGCGCACGGTTATTGGGGTCGTGCGGGGTTGTCGGCGGAGCGGTTCGTGGCGTGTCCGTTGGGGGCGTCGGGGTCGCGGATGTATCGCACGGGTGACCTGGTGCGGTGGACGGCCGGCGGTGAGCTGGTGTTCGTGGGCCGTGTCGATGATCAGGTGAAGGTGCGCGGTCAGCGGGTGGAGCTGGGTGAGGTGCAGGGTGTGGTGTCTTCTGCGCCGGGTGTGGGTCAGTGTGCGGTGGTGGTGCGGGACGAGGGTGCGGGTGATGTGCGTCTGGTGGCGTATGTCGTGCCGTCGGCCGGTGGTGTGGTGGACGCGGGTGTGGTGCGTTCGTGGGTGGGTGAGCGGTTGCCGGAGGGGATGGTGCCTTCGGCGGTGGTGGTGCTGGACGCGTTGCCGGTGTCGGTGAACGGGAAGCTGGATCGTCGTGCTCTGCCTGCGCCGGAGTACCGGGTGGGTTCGGGCCGGTTGCCGCGGGGTCCGCGTGAGGAGATCCTGTGCGGTCTGTTCGCCGAGGTTCTGGGGGTTGCCGATGTCGGAGTCGATGACTCCTTCTTCGATCTGGGTGGTCATTCGCTGCTGGTGACCCGGCTGGTCTCCCGCATCCGCACCGTCCTCGGCGCCGAACTCTCCATCAAGCAGGTCTTCGAGACCACCACCGTCGCGGAGCTGGCCGCGCTGCTCGACACCGCCGCCACGGCCCGCACCTCCGTCACACCGGCCCGGCCCCGGCCCGCCCGGGTGCCGCTGTCCCTGGCGCAGGAACGCCTCTGGTTCCTGCACCGTTTCGAGGGACCCGGCGCCACCTACAACCTGCCCATGGCGCTGCGCCTGTCCGGCCACTTGGACCGGGACGCGCTGCGTGCCGCCCTGGACGACGTCGTGGCCCGCCACGAGCCGCTGCGCACCACGTTCGCCGAGGACGCCGACGGGCCCTACCAGGTGGTCCGGGACGACGCCGCCCTCGACCTGACCCTCGTCACCACGGACACCGAACGGCTCGAGGGCGAACTGGCCGGCGCCGCCCGGCACCCCTTCGACCTCACCGGCGACATCCCCGCCCGCGCCTGGCTGTTCCGGGTGGCGGACGACGACCACGTCCTGCTCTTCCTCGTGCACCACATAGCGGCCGACGGCTGGTCCGTGCGCGTCCTCGCCGAGGACCTGGCCACCGCCTACTCCGCCCGCCGCACGGGCACGGCGCCCCCATGGCCGGAACTCCCGCTCGACTACGCCGATTTCGCGGTGTGGCAACGTGAGGTGCTGGGCTCGGGCGACGATCCTCGGTCGCTGCTGGGCGGTCAGCTGGAGTTCTGGCGGCACCGGCTGGCGGGACTGCCGGAGGAACTGGCGCTGCCGGCGGACCGGCCGCGTCCGGCGGTCGCCTCGAACCGGGGCGACCGCCTGGAGTTCGAGGTGCCGGCCGCACTGCACACACGCGTGGCCGAGGTGGCCCGCGAGCACCGGGTCAGTGTGTTCATGGTGATGCAGGCGGCGCTGGCCGCGCTGCTGTCCCGGCTGGGCGCGGGCACGGACGTGCCGATCGGCACCCCGGTGGCCGGACGGGGCGACGAGGCGGTGGAGCGCCTCGTGGGCTGCTTCGTCAACACGCTCGTGCTGCGCACCGACACCTCAGGTGATCCCACCTTCGCCGAGCTCCTGGACCGCGTCCGCGAGGCCGACCTGGCCGCCTACGCCCACCAGGACCTGCCCTTCGAACGACTCGTGGAGGAGCTCAAACCCGAACGCTCCCTCGCCCGCCACCCCCTCTTCCAGGTCATGCTGGCCTCCGCCGACGGCACCGGCGAGGCCACGGCAGGGCTGCCCGGCGTGACCGCGCGGCCCCTCACCGTCGGCACACACACCGCGCAGTTCGACCTGTACCTCACGTTCCGTGAGCGGCGCGGGGGCGACGGCGCCCTGGGTATCGGCTGCTCACTGGAGTTCGCCACCGACCTGTTCGATGCGGACACCGCCCGCCTGCTCGCGGACCGGCTCGTACGCCTCATGGACGCCGCGACCCGGGCGCCCGGCACCGCCGTCGCGGACCTCGACCTGCTGGACCCGGCCGAACGCGCACAGGCGCTGACCGGCGGCCACGACACCACGGCCGGCGTCCCCGCGGCGACCCCGGCCGAGCTGTTCGCGGAGCAGACCGCCCGGGCCCCCGACGCCGCGGCCCTGACAACCCGGGGCCGCACGCTCACCTACCGGGAGCTGAACGAGGCAGCCAACCGGCTGGCCCACCACCTCATCGCGCTCGGCTGCGGCCCCGAGCGGTACGTGGCGCTCGCCCTGCCCCGCACCGAGCAGCTGGTCGTCGCCCTGCTCGCGGTGCTCAAGACGGGCGCCGCCTACCTCCCCGTCGACCCGGACTTCCCGCCCGACCGGATCGCCCTGATGCTGGCCGAGGCCCGGCCCGGAGTCCTGCTGACCACCCAGGAGCTCGGCGACGCCATGCCCGCCGACGGGGCCGGCCGTGTCGTCGCCCTCGACGCACCCGGCACGCGAGCGGAACTGGCCGCGAGGCCCGACCACGATCCGGCCGACGCGGACCGCACGGCACCGGCGCACCCCGGCCACCCGGCCTACGTGATCTACACCTCCGGCTCGACCGGCCGCCCCAAGGGCGTCGTCGTCCCGTCCGGCGCGCTCGTCAACTTCCTGCACGACATGGGCCGCAGGGCCGGTCTCGCCCCCGGCGACCGGCTGCTCGCCGTGACCACCGTCGGCTTCGACATCGCCGCCCTGGAGATCTTCGGCCCCCTTCTCAACGGCGCCGAAGTCGTCCTCGCCGGCGGGGACGAGGCGCGCGACCCCGCCGCCCTGCGCGGGCTCCTCACCGGCGACGGCATCACCGCCATGCAGGCCACCCCCAGCCTCTGGCAGGCGCTCACCGCCGACGGCGAGCCCGCCGCCCTGAACGGGGTCCGCGTGCTGACCGGCGGCGAGGCACTGCCCGCGGCCCTAGCCCGCACCCTGCGCCGGAACGCCGCCTCCGTCCTCAACGTGTACGGGCCCACCGAGACCACCGTGTGGTCGACCGCCTCCGTCGTCGACGCGCGGGCCGAGCAGGCCCCCGACATCGGCATCCCGATCGCCAACACGCGCACCTACGTCCTCGACCGCGCCCTGCGCCCGGTCCCGCCGGGCGTCGTGGGCGAGCTGTACATCGCCGGAACCGGCGTCGTCCGCGGCTACCTCGACCGCCGCGACCTCACGTCCGAGCGGTTCGTCGCCGACCCGCACGGCGCCCCGGGCGCCCGTATGTACCGCACGGGCGACCTCGCACGCCGTACCGCGGACGGGCGTCTGAGGTTCGTCTCCCGCGCCGACGACCAGGTGAAACTGCGCGGCTTCCGGATCGAGCTCGGCGAGGTCGAGGCGGCCCTGGCCACGCACCCGGACGTCCGGCTGGCCGCCGCCACGGTGCGCGAGGACCGGCCCGGCGACCGGCGCCTGGTCGCCTACGTGGTGCCCGCCGACGGCCGGGACCCGCAGGCCACGGCACTGCGCGAGCATGCGGCCGGTGCCCTGCCCGACTACATGGTGCCGTCCTTCTTCGTCACCCTGGACGCGCTGCCGCTCACCCCGAACGGGAAGCTCGACCGCAGATCCCTGCCCGCACCCGCGTATGACGCCGACGGCGGCGGGCGGGCGCCGCGCACACCGCGCGAGGAGATCCTGTGCGCCCTGTTCGCCGACGTCCTCGGCGTGCCGCGGCTCACCGTCGACGACGACTTCTTCGCCCTCGGCGGGCACTCGCTCCTGGCCACCCGGCTCGTCGGCCGCATCCGCACCACCCTCGGCACCGAACTGCCCCTGCGGACGCTGTTCGAGGCGCCCACCGTCGCCCGGCTCGCGCCCCGCCTGGACACCGCCGGCCGCGCCCGCGAGGCCGTCACGGCCGGCCACCGCCCCGAGCGGCTGCCCCTGTCGTACGCGCAGACACGACTGTGGTTCCTCAACCGCTACGAGGGCCCCTCCGCGACGTACAACATGCCGCTGGCACTGCGGCTCACCGGCACCCTCGACGAGCGGGCCCTGGCCGCCGCGCTCACCGACGTCGTCGACCGGCACGAGCCGCTGCGCACCGTCTTCGCCGAGGACACCGAAGGGCCGCACCAGATCGTCCGCGACACCGAGCCCCTCGACCCCGAGACGGTCGACGTGACACCGGACGAACTGGACGCCGACCTCGCCCGGGCCGCCCGGTACGGGTTCGACCTGTCCGCCGAACGCCCCGTGCGGGCCTGGCTGTTCCGGCTGCCCGACCCCGACGGCGCGGCCGCGCCCGAGCATGTGCTGCTGCTCCTCGTGCACCACATCGCCGCCGATGGCTGGTCGCTGCCCGTCCTAGCGCGCGACCTGCACCGCGCCTACAGCGCCCGGTGCGCGGGCCGCCGTCCCGACTGGGCGCCGTTGCCGGTCGGCTACGCCGACCACGCGCTGTGGCAGCGCCGCGTCCTCGGTGACGCCGACGGCCCTGCCGGCGCCACCGACACGCCCGTCGCCCGGCAGCTTGACCACTGGCGCACCGCCCTGGCCGGGCTTCCCGAGGAGATCGCCCTCCCCACGGACCGGCCCCGGCCCGCCACGCCCACCCACCGTGGCGACCGCGCGGAGTTCGCCGTGCCCGCCCGGCTGCACGCCGGGCTGGACCGGCTGGCCCGCGACCACAACTGCAGCATGTTCATGGTCCTGCAGGCGGCCGTCGCCGCGCTGCTGTCCCGGCTCGGCGCGGGCACCGACATCCCGCTCGGCAGCCCCGTCGCGGGCCGCGGCGACGAAGCCTTGGAGGACCTTGTCGGCGTCTTCGTCAACACGCTGGTGCTGCGCACGGACCTGTCCGGCGACCCCACGTTCGCCGAACTGCTGGCCCGCGTCCGGGAGACGGACCTCGCCGCCTACGCACACCAGGACGTGCCCTTCGAACGGCTCGTCGAGGAGCTCAACCCGGAGCGTTCACCCGCCCGGCACCCGCTCTTCCAGGTCCTGCTCGTCCTCGACAACCACGTGCGGGACGCCGGGATGCGCGCGCTGCCCGGCCTCACCGCCACCACCGTGCCCGTCGACGCCGGCGTGGCCCGCTTCGACCTGCTGCTGTCCTTCGCCGAGCGGCGCGCCGACGACGGCGGCCCCGCCGGGATCGACGCTGCACTCGAGTACAGCGGCGACCTCTTCGACCGCGCCACCGCCGAACGGATCACCGAGCGGCTGCTGCGACTCGTCGAGGCCGTCACCGCCGACGGCGACCGGCCGGTGCACACGATCGACCTGCTCGCCCCCGGCGAACGCCGCAGGGTGCTCGAGGAGTGGAACGCCACCGGCCGGGACGTGCCCGGGACCACCCTGCCCGCCCTGTTCGCCCGGCAGGCCGCCCGCACCCCGGACGCGCCCGCCGTCCTCGACGGGGACACCACGCTCACGTACCGGGAACTCGACACCCGCGCCAACCGGCTCGCCCGGTACCTCATCGGCCGGGGCGTCGGGCCCGAGTCGCGCGTCGCCCTCGCCATGCCGCGTTCCGAGCGGTGGGTGGTGGCGCTCCTCGCGGTCCTCAAGGCAGGTGCCGCCTGGCTGCCCGTCGCCCCCGACCAGCCCGCCGAACGCACCGCGTTCATGCTCGCCGACAGCCGGCCCGCGCTCGTGCTGTCCGGCGACGAACCGGAGCTGTCCGACGACTACGGCCCCGGCGCCCGCCCGGCCGACGGCGACGTCACCGACGCCGAGCGGACCGCGCCGCTGCTGCCCGGCCACCCCGCCTACACCATCTACACCTCCGGCTCCACCGGCCGCCCGAAGGCCGTCGTGATGCCGACCGGGGCCATGGTGAACCTCCTGGAGTGGCACCACGCCACCATCGGCGGCGCCACCGGCACCATCACCGCGCAGTTCACGGCGATCGGCTTCGACGTGTCGGCGCAGGAGATCCTGTCGACCCTCCTGTACGGCAAGACGCTCGCCCTGTGCCCGGAGGACGTACGCCGCGACCCCGACGCCCTGGCCGCCTGGCTGGACCGCGTCCGTGTCAACGAGCTCTACGCCCCGAACCTGGTCGTGGACGCGGTCTGCCGGGCCGCCGACGAGCAAGGCCTCGACCTGCCCGGCCTGCGCCACATCGCGCAGGCCGGCGAAGCCCTGACCCCGCGCGGCGCGATACGCGGGTATCACGTCCGCCGGCCCGGCCGCCTGCTGTACAACCACTCCGGGCCCACCGAGACCCACGTCGTCACGGCCCACACGATGCCCGGCGACATCGCGGCCTGGACCGACACCGCGCCCATCGGCCGCCCCGTCGCCAACACCCGCGCCTATGTGCTCGACGCCCGCCTGCGCCCCGTGCCCCCCGGCTCCACCGGCGAGCTGTACATCGCCGGCGCCGGACTTGCCCGCGGCTACTGGGACCGGCCGTCCCTGACCGCCGAGCGGTTCACGGCCTGCCCGTTCGGGGAGCCCGGCGAGCGCATGTACCGCACCGGCGACCTGGCCCGCTGGAACCAGGACGGCAGCCTGGAGTACCTCGGCCGGGCCGACGACCAGGTGAAGATCCGCGGCTTCCGCATCGAGCTGGGCGAGGTCACCGCCCGCCTGGCCGGCCACCCCGGCGTCGCCCGCGCCGCCGTCGTCGTGCGCGAGGACACCCCGGGCGACCGCCGGCTCGTCGGCTACGTCGTACCGGCGGACGGCACGGCCCCGGACCCGGCGGGCTTGCACCGCCACCTGGCGGCGGCGCTCCCCGACTACATGGTGCCGTCGGCCTTCGTGTCCCTCGACGCCCTGCCGCTGACCCTCAACGGAAAGCTGGACCGCCGGGCGCTGCCCGCGCCCGCCCCCGCCGACACGGCAGGCGCCGGCTCGGGCCGGGCCCCGCGCACCCCGCACGAGGAACTGCTGTGCGGTCTGTTCGCCGAGGTACTGGGCCTGCCCGCGGTCACCGTCGACGACGACTTCTTCGCCCTCGGCGGCCACTCGCTGCTCGTCACCCGGCTGGTGAACCGGATCCGCGCCGCCCTGGCGGCGGAGGTCACGGTCCGTCAGGTCTTCGAGGCCCCCACCGTGGCCGGGCTCGCCGCGGTCCTCGACGGCGCCGGCCGCGGCCGCAGCCCGGTCACCGCCGTCGTCCCGCGGCCCGCGCGGCTGCCGCTGTCGTTCGCCCAGGCGCGGCTGTGGTTCCTCGAACGCCTCCAGGGGCCCTCCGCCACGTACACGATCCCCGCCGCGCTCCGCGTCACCGGAAACCTCGACACCGCCGCGCTGCGGCAGGCCCTCGCCGACACCGTGGCCCGGCACGAGGCCCTGCGGACCGTGTACGCCGAGGACGCCGAGGGGCCGCACCAGGTCGTCCTCGACGCCGGCACCGCGCCGGAACTCAACGTGGAGACCGCCTCACGCGGAGAACTGGACGAGCGGGTCGCCGAAGCCGTCCGCAGGCCCTTCGACATCCGCACCCAACCCCCGGTTCGGGCCCATCTGTTCACCGTGACGGACACACCGGACGGTGCCGCGCAGGAGCACGTGCTCGTCCTGCTCATGCACCACATCGCCGGCGACGGCTGGTCGATGCCCCTCGTCGGCCGCGACCTGGCCACCGCCTACGCGGCCCGCAGCGAAGGCCGGCAGCCCGACCGGCGGCCGCTGCCCGTGCAGTACGCCGACTACGCGCTCTGGCAGCGCCGGGTCCTCGGCGACGACGCTGACCCCGACAGCCCGCTGGCCCGCCAGCTGCGGTACTGGCGCGACACGCTCGACGGCGCGCCGCAGGAGCTGGACCTGCCCACCGACCGGCCCCGCCCCGCCGCCACCGCCCACCACGGCGGCCAGGCACCCCTGGAGATCCCCGCCGGCCTGTACGCCCGGCTGCGGCAGCTGGCCGACGAGACCCGGTCCAGCCTGTTCATGGTGCTCCAGGCCGGCCTGGCCGCCCTCCTCACCCGGCTCGGCGCGGGCACCGACATCCCGGTGGGCGCGCCCGTCGCGGGCCGCACCGACGACGCTGTCACCGACGTGGTCGGACTGTTCGTCAACACGCTCGTGCTGCGCACCGACACCTCCGGCGACCCGACCTTCGCCGAGCTGATCGCCCGCGTCCGGGAGACCGGCCTGGCCGCGTACGCCCACCAGGACGTGCCGTTCGAGCGGCTGGTGGAGGAGCTGGCCCCCGAACGGTCTCTCGCCCGGCACCCGCTCTTCCAGGTCGCGCTGGCGCTCAACAACACGGCGGAGTCCGGGGTGTCGCACACCTTGCGGCTGCCGGGCGCCTCCACCGCGCCGTACGAGGTGGGCACCTCCACCGCCAAGGTCGACCTCACGTTCGCCCTGCAGGAGCGGGCGGAGGCCGCCAGGGACGGGCTGCACGGTGTCCTGGAGTACAGCACCGACCTGTTCGACCGGCCGACGGCGGACGCGCTCGCAGCCCGCTGGGTCCGCCTGCTCGACGCGCTGTCCGCGGACCCCGACCGGCGCATCGGGGCCGCGGAGCTGCTGGACGCCGCCGAACTGCGCCGCGTACGCGACGAGTGGGCAGGCGGCGGCCCCGCCCTGCCGCCGCGGACCCTGCACGCCCTGATCGAGGACCAGGTGGCCCGCACCCCGGACCACGTCGCCGTGGAGGGCGATACCGGGCCGCTCACCTACCGGGAGCTGAACACCCGCGCCAACCGGCTCGCCCGGCTGCTCGCCGCCGAGGGCGCGGGCCCCGACCGGCTCGTGGCCCTGCTCATGCCGCGCAGCACCGCGTGGGTCGTGGCGATGGTCGCCGTCGCCAAGGCCGGCGCCGCCTGGCTGCCGGTGGACCCCGCGCACCCGGCCGACCGCATCGCCTACATGCTCGACGACGCGGCACCGGTCCTCGTGGTCACCGACTCCCACGCCAGGGAGGCGGCGCAGACCCGCCCGGGCGCGGATGCCGCCGCCCGGGTCGTCGACCTCGACGCGGACGGCGTCCGGGCCCGCCTGGCCGACCTGCCCGGCACCGACCTCACGGACAACGACCGCGCCGCCCCCGTGCACCCGGCGCACACCGCGTACGTCATCCACACCTCCGGCTCCACCGGCCGCCCCAAGGGCGTGGCCGTCCCCCACCACGGGCTCAGCTCGATGCTCACCGGCCACATCCGGAACCTGGCCATGGACACCTCCAGCCGGGTCCTGCAGCTGGTGTCGCTCAGCTTCGACGCCGCCGTCGCCGACGTCGTCCAGGCGCTGGTCTCCGGTGCCACCCTGGTCCTCGGCCCCGCCGACAACCGGCTCTCCGGCGAGGAGATCGCCGCCCTGCTGACCGAGAAGGCGGCCACCCACGTACTGCTGCCGCCACCGGTCCTGGCCACCGTGCCCGAGGACCGCGCCGCGACCGTGCGGACCGTGATGACGGGCGGCGAGTCGCTCGGGGTGGAACTCTCCGCCCGCTGGATCCGCGGCGGCCGCCGTGTCATCGACGCATACGGGCCGACGGAGGCCACGGTCACCGCCACCATGAGCGAGCCGCTCGCCGAGGGCGAGGTCCCGCACATCGGCCGGCCCCTGCCCGGAACCCGCGTGTACGTCCTCGACCGGGGACTGCGCCCGGTGCCGCCGGGCGTGGGCGGTGAGCTCCACATAGCCGGCGCCGGCGTGGCCCGAGGCTATGTGAGGCGCCCCGCCCTGACCGCGGAACGCTTCGTGCCCTGCCCGTTCGGCGAGCCCGGAGCGCGCATGTACCGCACGGGCGACCTGGCCCGCTGGAGTCCCGACGGCCACCTGGAGTTCCTCGGCCGCGCGGACGACCAGGTCAAGGTACGCGGCGTACGCGTCGAACCCGGTGAGATCCGGGCGGCCGTCACCGCCCTGGCACAGGTGCGCACGGCGGAGGTGCTGGTGCGCGAGGACCGGCCGGGCGACCGGCGGCTCGTCGCCTACGTCGTCCCGGTGGACGGCGCCGCGCCGGCCCCCGGCGAGCTGCGCGAGCAGGTCGCCCGGACCCTGCCCGACCACCTCGTGCCGTCGGCGTTCGTGGTGCTGGACGCGCTGCCGCTGACCGCGAACGGCAAGCTCGACCGCGGCGCCCTGCCGGCTCCCGCACCCACCGCCGGAACCGGCCGCACCCCCCGCACGACCCGCGAGGAGATCCTCTGCGCGCTGTTCGCCGAAGTACTCGGAGTGGAGCGGGTCTCCATCGACGACTCCTTCTTCGACCTCGGCGGACACTCGCTGCTCGCCACCCGGCTCGTCAGCCGGATCCGTGCCGTCCTGGACACCGAGGTCGCCATCCGCGCCCTGTTCGACGCGCCGACCGTCGCCGGACTGGCGGCCGCCCTGCCGGGCGCGACCGGCACCCGGGTCCCCGTCACGGCCGGGCCCCGGCCCGAGCGGACGCCCCTGTCGTACGGGCAGCGCAGGCTGTGGTTCCTCAACCGCTTCGAGGGACCCGGCTCCGGCTACAACATGCCGCTGTCGCTGCGGCTCGCCGGACCGCTCGACCGTACGGCCCTGGGCGCGGCCGTCCGTGACCTCGTGGCCCGGCACGAGACGCTGCGCACCACCTTCGGCGAGGACGAGGAAGGGTCGTACCAGCGGGTGGCCGACGCCGCCGACGCGGACGTGGAACTGCTCGTCGTCCCCGTCACGGAGGACGAACTCGACGAGCGGCTGGCGCGGGAGGCCCGGCACCCGTTCGACCTGGGAGCGGAACCGCCCCTGCGGGCCCGGCTGTTCGCCCTGGCCGAGGACGACCATGTGCTGCTGCTGCTCATGCACCACATCGCCGCCGACGGCTGGTCGATCCCGCTGCTGGCACGCGACCTGACCCGCGCCTACACCGCACGGCTGGACGGCAGCGAACCGGACTGGCCCGCGCTGCCGGTGACATACACCGACTACACGCGGTGGCAGCGCGAACTGCTCGGCGGCGAGGACGACAGCGACAGCGAGACGGCCGCACAACTGGACTACTGGACGCGCACCCTGCGCGGGCTCCCCGAGGAACTGCCGCTGCCCACCGACCGGCCGCGCCCCGCGTCCCCGTCCTACCGGGGCGACCGCTTCGAGATCCCGGTGCCGGCCGGGCTGCACGACCGGTTGCACACCCTGGCCCAGGAACACCACGCGAGCGTCTTCATGGTGCTGCAGGCGGCCCTGGCCACCCTGCTGTACCGGATGGGCGGCGGCAGTGACATCCCCGTCGGCTCGCCCGTCGCCGGCCGCACCGACGAAGCCCTGGACGACCTCGTGGGCTTCTTCGTCAACACGCTGGTGCTGCGCACCGACGTGTCCGGCAACCCGTCCTTCGCCGAACTCCTGGACCGGGTACGGGACTCCGTCCTGAGCGCCTACGCCCACCAGGACGTGCCGTTCGAGCGGCTCGTGGACGCCCTCAGCCCGGAGCGGACCCTCGCCCGCCACCCGCTGTTCCAGGTGGTGCTGTCGCTCAACAACACGGCCCGCGCCGTGCCCGGCGGCACAGCCGGGCGGCACGGACTGCGCGTGGCCGCGCACCCGGTCGGCACCGGAACCGCCACCTTCGACCTGCTCTTCGGCTTCGGCGAGGAGCCGTCCGCCGACGGCACGCCCGGCGACCTGTACTGCTCCGTCGAGTACAGCACCGACCTCTTCGACGAGGCGACCGTGCGGGCCGTCGCCGACCGCTACCTGCGGCTCCTCCAGGCCGTCGCGGCCGACCCTCGGACCTCGGTGGACCGCATCGACGTCCTCGCGCCCGCCGAGCGGGACCTCATCCTCGGCGCGTGGCACGACACCGCGCTGGACCTGCCCGAGCGCACCTGGCCCGAGCTGTTCGAGGACCAGGTGCGGCGCACCCCGAACGGCGTCGCCGTCGAGCACGCCGGCACAGCCCTGACGTACGAGGAACTCGACGTGAGGGCCAACCGGCTCGCCCACCACCTCATCGGTCTCGGCGTGGGGCCCGAGCAGTTCGTGGCCGTCGCCCTGCCCCGCACCGAGGACCTCGTGGTCGGCCTCGTGGCTCTCCTCAAGGCCGGCGCGGGATACCTGCCGATCGACCCCAACTACCCGGCCGACCGCATCGCCTACATGCTGGAGCAGGCTCGGCCCGCGCTGCTGGTGACCACCACGGGCACCGCCGGGACGCTGCCCGCCGGCGACACTCCGCGGCTGCTGCTGGACAGCCCGGGGACCCGGGCCGCCGTCGCCGCGAGCCCCGGCCACCGCCCGGCCGACGACGATCGCACCGCCCCGCTGCGGCTGGACGGCGCGGCGTACGCCATCTACACCTCGGGCTCCACCGGCCGTCCCAAGGGCGTCGTCGTCCCTCACACGGGACTCGCGTCGCTCGCCGAGGCCCACGTCGACAAGCTCGGCCTCGAGCCCGGCAGCCGGGTCCTGCAGCTGGTGTCGCCCAACTTCGATGCCGCGATCGGCGACTTCGTGATGACGCTGGTCACGGGCGCCACCATGGTCCTCGGCCCGGTGTCCGGCCTCGTCGGCGGCGACGAACTGGCCGAGCTGATCACCCGGGAGCGGGTGACGCACACGGCCCTGCCGCCGACGCTGCTCGCCACACTCGACCCCGAAGGCGCCCGCACGCTGAAGGGCGTGCTCATGGGCGGCGAGTCGTTCTCCGCCGAGCTGGCCCAGCGCTGGTGGCGGGCCGGGGTGCGGGTCATCAACGTCTACGGCGCGACCGAGTCGACCGTGCTGACCACCATGAGCGACCCGCTGCGCGGCGACACCGTCCCGGACGCCGGCCGGCCGATCCCCAACGACCGCCTCCACGTGCTGGACGCGGCACTCAACCCGGTGCCGCCCGGAGTGACCGGCGAGGCATACCTCGCCGGAGCGGGCGTGGCCCGCGGCTACCTCGGGCGGCCCGACCTGACCGCCGAGCGGTTCCTGCCCGACCCGTTCGGCCCGCCGGGCACCCGGATGTACCGCACGGGCGACCTGGTGCGCCGCACCGGCGACGGCCGCGTCGTCTTCGTCGGCCGCGCCGACGAGCAGGTCAAGATCCGCGGTTTCCGGGTCGAGCTGAGCGAGATCGAGGCCGTCCTGGCCCGGCACGCCTCGGTGGCCCAGGGCATGGTCACGGTCCGCGAGGACAGGACGGGCGACCGGCGCCTGGTCGCGTATCTGGTCGGTGACGGGGGCGAGATCGACACGGCGGACATCCGCGCCCACCTCAGCCGCGCCCTGCCCGACTACATGATCCCGGCCGCCCTGGTGGACCTGGATGAGTTCCCGCTCACCCCCAACGGCAAGATCGACCGCAGGGCGCTGCCCGCACCCGAGTTCGGCGGCGGCGAGCCGGGCCGCGCCGCCCGCGACCCGCGCGAGCGGTTGCTGTGCGAACTGTTCGCCGACGTCCTCGGCCTGGAACAGGTCGGCGCCGACGACGAGTTCTTCGCACTCGGCGGCGACAGCATCATGTCGATCCAGCTCGCCAGCCGGGCGCGCAGGCGCGGTCTGGTCCTCACCGCCAAGGAGGTCTTCGAGCACAAGACCCCGGCCGCCCTGGCCCGCGTCGTCACCGAGACCGACGGCGCCGCCGCCGAGGAGGAGGGCGCCGGCATCGGCCCCGTTCCCGCCACGCCCATCGTCCACTGGTTCGCCGAACTCGGCGGCCCCGTCGACGAGCTCCACCAGTGGCGGGTCGTACAGGCCCCGGCCGACTGCGACCTGGACACGCTGACCGCCACCGTGCAGGCACTGCTCGACCACCACGACGCCCTGCGGCTGCGGCTCACCACCGTGCCCGGAACACCGGGCGAGGGCCCGGGCGCGGGCGACGGCTGGCGGCTGGAGGTCACCGCACCCGGCACGGTCGGCGCACGGCAGTTTGTGGAACGGGTGGACTGCGCCGGTCTGGGCGACGAGGCCTTCCTCAAGGCGATGGCCGAGCACGCGGACGCCGCGCGCCGACGGCTGTCGCTCCGGGACGGCTCGCTGGTGCGGGCCGTCTGGTTCGACCGTGGCCCGGACGAGCCCGGCCGGATCTTCCTGAGCGTGCACCACATCGCCGTCGACGGTGTCTCCTGGCGGATCCTGCTGCCCGACCTCGAAGAGGCCTGGCAGGCGGTCGCCCGGGGCCGGCAGCCCGCGCTCCAGCCCGTCGGCACGTCCCTGCGCGGCTGGGCGAGGCGGCTCGCCGACTGGGCGCAGGACCCCGCCCGAGAGGCCGAACTGGCCCACTGGGAAGAGGTGCTGAGCCGAGGCGAGCCCCGGCTGGGCGGCCGTCCCCTGGACCCGGACCTGGATGTGAACGAGCGGGGCGCGACCCTCGCCCGGACCCTGTCTCCCGACCTCACCGAGGCCGTCCTGACCACCGTGCCCGAGGCCTTCCGCACCGGGGTCGACGAGGTGCTGCTGACCGCGCTGGCCATGGCCCTGACGGAACTGCGGGGCGGGGGCGACACCGGCATCCTGGTGGACCTGGAGGGCCACGGCCGCGCCGAACACCTGCTGCCGGGCAGTGAACTCTCCCGCACCGTGGGCTGGTTCACCGTCATGTACCCGGTGCGGCTCGATCCCGGCAGCTACGACCGGGCCGAGGCGATGGCCGGTGGATACGCCGCCGGACAGGTCCTCAAACGGATCAAGGAGCAGCTGCGGGCCGTACCGGACGACGGGCTCGGCTACGGCGCCCTGCGCTACCTCAACCCCCGTACGGCACCCCGGCTCGCCGCCCGGACCGGAGCCCAGATCGGCTTCAACTACCTGGGCAGGTTCGCCGAGTCGGACACCACCGAGGCCGTCACCGACTGGTCGGTGCTGGCCGACCTCGGCGGCGTCGGCGGCCAGGCGCCCGGGATGCGGCTGCCGCACGCGCTCGACCTCGCCGCCGTCACCCGGGACAGCGCCCGCGGCCCCGAACTCACGGCCCACTGGCTGTACGCCGCGGACCTGCTCCCGTCCCGGGAGGTCGGCCGTATCGCCGACGCCTGGGTCCGGGCGCTGGAAGCCCTGGTGGAGCACGCCCGCCGGCCGGAGACCGGCGGCTACACCCCCTCGGACATGCCTCTGGTGGAGCTGAGCCAGAGCGAAATCGATCTGCTGGAAGACGACTGGAGGACGTCGTAATGAGTCAGTCGGGACTTGAGGAGATCCTTCCGCTGTCACCGCTGCAGGAAGGCATCTTCTTCCACAGCGTCTACGACGAGACCGCACCCGACCTGTACGCGGTGCAGCTCGTGGTGGACCTGGAGGGCCCGCTGGAGCGCGACGCCCTCCGCGCGGCGGCGGACGGCCTGCTGCGCCGCCACGCCAACCTGCGGACGAGCTTCCGCTACGAGGGGGTCAACCGCCCGCTCCAGATCGTCCACCGCGCGGTCGAGGTGCCCTGGCACGACGTCGACCTCACCGCCCTGGCCGAGGAGGACCGGGCCGCCGAGGCCGACCGGGTCGTCGCCGAGGACCGGGCCCGCCGCCTGGACCTGGCGAAACCGCCGCTGATGCGGTTCACCCTGGTCGCGCTCGGCGCGTACCGCCACCGGCTCGTCCTGACGTTCCACCACGTCCTGCTCGACGGCTGGTCCCTGCCCGTCCTGTGGCGGGAGCTGTTCGCGCTGTACTCCAGCCGGGGCGACGTGTCGCGGCTGCCCGCGGTGCGCCCGTACCGCGACCACCTCGCCTGGCTGCGGCGGCAGGACCGGGTCGCCGCCGAGAACGCCTGGCGCGAGGCGCTGGGCGACCTGGACGGACCCACCCTGGTCGCGCCCGACGCCGGCACGGTGTCCATGGTCCCCGGGCAGATCGACGTCCGGCTGCCGGAGCGGACCACGCGCGCCCTCACCGAATGGGTGCGCGAGCAGGGCCTGACCATGGGCACGGTCCTGCAGGGCGTCTGGGCGATCGTGCTGTCCCGGCTCACCGGCCGTGACGACGTGGTCGCGGGCGTCACCGTCTCCGGACGGCCGTCGGAGATTGACGGCGTCGAGAGCATGATCGGCCTGTTCATCAACACCGTGCCCATGCGCGCCCGGCTGCGGCCGGCGCAGCCCATGGCGGAGTTCCTGCGGGAGCTCCAGGACGCCCAGACCCGGCTGCTGGCCCACCAGCACATCGGCCTCGCCGACATCCGCAGGGCCATCGGCTCCGACGGCCGCGGCGGACTCTTCGACACCCTCACCGTCTTCGAGAACTACCCCTCCGGAGGCGGCGGCGGGGCCTCCGACGCCGCCCTCAAGGTGACCCGAGTCGACAGCCAGGACGCCAACCACTACCCGCTGTCCCTGATCGGTGCGCCCGGCGAGCGGATCTGGCTGCGCCTGGACCACCGGCCCGACCTGTACGACGAGGCCGCGGCCCGGCACATCATGGACCGAGTGGTGCGGATCCTGGAGGCCGTGGCCGCCGCACCCGACAGCCCCGTCGCCCGGATCACCGCCGCCGCCGAGCCGGGCGGGGCGCCGACCCTGCCGGAGGGCTCGGTCGGCACCGCGCGCGAGGTGCCCGACGCCGCCCTGCCCGAGCTGTTCCGGGCCCAGGTCCGCCGGGTGCCCGACGCCCCCGCCGTCGTGACCGACGACCGCACCCTCACGTACGCCGAACTCGACGCGTGCGCCAACCGGCTGGCGCATCGGCTCGCCGGCGCGGACGTCGGCCCCGAGTCGGCGGTGGTGCTGCTGATGGAACGCTCGCCGGAGGTGCCGGTCGCCGTGCTCGGCGTCCTCAAGGCGGGCGGCCACTACGTGCCCCTCCACCACGGCTTCCCCATGGACCGGATGCGCGACGCCGCCGAGGAGGCCAGTGCCCGGGCCGTCGTCACGGACCGGGCGACCGCGCCGCGCGCCGACGAACTCGCCGACGCGCTCGGCGTCCCCGTGATCGTCGTGGACGACCCGGACGCGGGGGAGTGGCCGGCCGACGACCCCGAAGTGGCCGTACACCCCGACCAGGCGGCGTACGTGATGTTCACCTCCGGCTCCACCGGCCGGCCCAAGGGAGTCGTGGTGACCCAGCGGGGCGTCGCCGAACTCGCCTTCGACGGCCGCTGGCACACCGGCGCCCACGAGTCCGTCCTGCTGAACGCCACCCTCGCCTTCGACGCCTCCACCTACGAGTTGTGGGTACCGCTGCTCGCGGGCAACCGGATCGTCGTCGTCCCGCCCGGCGAGACCGATGTGGACGCCGTGGCCCGCACCATCACCGGGCACGGCGTCACCGGTGCCCTGCTCACGACCGCGCTGTTCAACGTGCTCGCCGAGGAGCGGCCCGAGGTCTTCGCCGGGATGCGCGAGATCACCACGGGCGGTGACGCCGCCTCGGCGCAGGCGTTCCGCCGGGTCCTGGAGCACTGCCCGGGCCTGACGGTCACCAACCTCTACGGCCCGACTGAGATCACCATGAACGCCACCCACCACGCGGTGACCACGGCTGACGGGCTCGGCTCCACGGTCCCCATCGGCGGCGCCATGGACAACACCCACCTGTACATCTTGGACGGCGGCCTCCTGGCCGTGCCCGAGGGAGTGACCGGCGAGCTGTACGTCGGCGGCGCCGGCGTGGCGCGCGGTTACGCGGGCCGCTCCGCCCTCACCGCGGAACGCTTCGTGCCCGACCCGTTCGGCCCGGCCGGCTCCCGCATGTACCGCACGGGCGACCAGGTTCGGCGCACCCCCGCCGGCGTGCTGGAGTTCGTCGGACGCGCCGACCACCAGGTCAAGATCCGGGGCTTCCGGATCGAACCCGCCGAGGTGGAGGCCACCGTCGCCCGCCACTCCTCCGTCGGGCAGGCGGTCGTCGTGGCCCGCCGGGACCCGGCGGGGGAGAAGCGCCTCGTGGCGTACGTGGTGCCCGCGGCCGGCGGCGGCACCGGCGTCCCGGACCCCGAGGCGCTGCGCGCCCACACCGCGCACACGCTGCCCGGCTACATGGTGCCGACGGCGTTCGTGGTGCTCGACGCGCTGCCGGTGCTGCCGAACGGCAAGGTGAACCCCAAGGCGCTGCCGGACCCGGACTGGGACACCGCCGTCCTCGGCCGCGGCCCGCGCGGCCCCCGCGAGGAGATCCTCTGCGGACTGTTCGCCGAGGTGCTGGGGCTGCCCCGGATCGGTATCGACGACAACCTCTTCGAGCGGGGCGGGAACTCTCTGCTGGCCACCCGCCTCGTCAGCCGCATCCGCTCCACGCTGCGCACCGAACTCGCCATCCGGGAGCTGTTCGAGGCACCGACGGTGGCCGCGCTCTCCGCCGTCCTGGACCGCAGCGGTGACGGCCGCGGCGGCATCACCCCGGCGGTCCCGCGGCCGCCGCGCGTCCCTCTGTCCTTCGCCCAGCAGCGTCTGTGGTTCCTGCACGGCGTGGAGGGCCCCAACCCCAGCTACAACCTGCCCGTGCCGCTGCGCCTCACCGGCCGCCTCGACCACGCGGCCCTGCGCGACGCGCTCACCGACGTCGTCACCCGGCACGAGCCCCTGCGCACCGTCTTCGCGGAGGACGCGAACGGCCCGTACCAGCGGGCCCTGCCGCCCGCGCCCGTCCCCGTCGAGGTCGTCCCGACCGGCGAGAGCCGGCTGCGCGGACTGCTCGACGAGGCCGTACGGCACCGCTTCGACCTGTCGGAGCAACCGCCGCTGAAGGTCTGGCTGTTCCAGATCTCCGAGACCGAGCACGTCCTGCTGCTGCTCATGCACCACATCGCCGCGGACGGCTGGTCCATGCCGCTGCTGCGCCGCGACCTGACCGTCGCGTACGCGGCACGGCACACCGGGCACGCCCCGAGGTGGGAGCCGCTGGCGGTCGACTACGCCGACTACAGCGTGTGGCAGCGGACGATGCTGGGCAGCGAGGACGACCCCGATTCCGTCCTGTCCCGGCAGCTCGCCCACTGGACCGAGCAGTTGGCGGGCCTGCCCGAGGAACTGGAGCTGCCCGCCGACCGCGAGCGGCCCCTGGTGTCCAGCGGCGAGGGCGGCATGCTCGTCTTCGACGTGCCAGAGCGCACGCACGCCGGGCTCGCCAAGCTCGCCCGCGACACCCGGTCCACCCTGTTCATGGTCGTCCAGGCGGGGCTCGCCGGGCTGCTGTCCCGTCTCGGCGCCGGCACGGACATCCCCATCGGGACACCCATAGCGGGCCGCACCGACGACGCCGTCGGCGAACTGGTCGGCTTCTTCGTCAACTCCCTCGTGCTGCGCACCGACGTGTCTGGTGATCCCACCTTCACCGAACTGGTGGCGCGGGTGCGCGACGTCGACCTGGCCGCCTACGCCCACCAGGACGTGCCCTTCGAGCGCCTCGTCGAGATCCTCAACCCCCAGCGATCCCTGGCCCGCCACCCGCTGTACCAGGTCCAGCTGGCCTTCGACAACAACGACCAGCAGGCCGCCGCCGACGTGCAGGGGCGGCTGCCCGGGCTCACCGTCGCCAACGAGCCCGTCACCGTCGACACCGCCAAGTTCGACCTGCTGTTCTCCTTCGCGGAACGGCGCGGCGCCGACGGCACACCCGCCGGGATGATCGCCTCCCTGGAGTACGCGCGCGACCTGTTCGACGAGGACACCGCCCGCTCCGTCGTGGACGCGCTGCTGCGGCTCCTCGCTCTCGTCGTGGACAATCCGGCCGCGCGGGTGCGCCGCCTCGACGTCCTCGCGGACCGGGACCGCGACCAGGTCCTCACCGAATGGAACGCCACCACCCGGGAGCACCCGTGGCGGCCCCTGCCGGAGCTGTTCGAGGAGTGGGCCGCACGGCGGCCGGACAGCCCGGCCGTGGTGCACGAAGCCGTCACGGACGACGCGGCGTCCGGCCCCGTCGAACGGCTGACGTACGGCGAGCTCAACGCGCGGGCCAACCGGCTCGCCCGGCTGCTCATCGGCCGCGGCGTGGGCCCGGAGTCGTACGTCGCCATCGCCCTGCCCCGCTCGCCGCTCCAGGTGACCGCGGTCTGCGCGATCCTCAAGACCGGCGCCGCATACGTGCCCGTCGACCCGGCCCACCCCGCCGAGCGCGTCGCCTACATGCTCGACGACGCCGACCCGGCCGTCCTCCTGACCACCGCCGACGTGGCCGCCACCCTGCCCGCGGGGCGGCCGGGCACCGTCCTGCTCGACGACCCGGCCGTCCGGGACGCCCTGGAGGCGCTCCCCGGTACGGACGTCACCGACACCGAACGCACCGCCCCGGCCCTGCCCCGGCACCCGCTGTACGTCATCTACACCTCCGGCTCCACCGGCCGCCCCAAGCCCGTGGTCATGCAGGCGGGCGGCCCGGCCAACCTGGTCGCCTGGCAGGACGGGCTCCTCGCGGGCAACCGGATCACCGCCCAGTTCGCGCCCATCGGGTTCGACGTGTCGGTGCAGGAGATCCTGTCGGCGCTGCTGTACGGCAAGACGCTGGTGCAGTGCCCCGAGGACGTGCGGCGCGACTCCGAGCGCCTGGTGCGGTGGCTGGACCGGCACGGCGTGCAGGAACTGTTCGCACCCAACCTCGTCGTGGAGGCGGTGGCCGACGCGGCCCGCGAAGGCGCCCTGGACCTGCCGGAACTGCGCGACATCGTCCAGTCCGGCGAGGCACTGGTGGTCGGCGAGTCCCTGCGCGCCTTCCACGGGCGGGTGCCCGGCCGACGCCTGCACAACCAGTACGGCCCGACCGAGACCCATGTGATGACGGGCTGGGTGCTGCCCGCGGATCCGGCAGAGTGGGAGAACGCGCCCACCATGGGCGGCCCCGTGGACAACGCTCGCCTCCGGGTCCTCGACGCGGCGCTGCGACCCGTGGCGCCCGGCCGCACCGGCGAGCTGTACATCGCCGGCGCCGGCCTCGGCCGTGGCTACCTCAGGCGGCCCGGCATGACCGCCGAGCGGTTCGTCGCCGACCCGTTCGGGGCGCCCGGCGAACGCATGTACCGTACAGGCGACCTGGTCCGCTGGACCCGAGAGGGACAGATCCGGTACATCGGCCGGGCCGACTTCCAGGTGAAGATCCGCGGCTTCCGCGTCGAACCCGGCGAAGTGGAGGCGGCGCTCGTCCGCCACCCGGCCGTCGCGAAGGCCGCCGTGGTCGTCCGCGAGGACTCGCCCGGCGAGAAGCGACTGGTCGCCTATGTGGTACCGGACGAGAGCGCTGCACCCACCGCCCCCGAGGCTCTCGACGAGACGCTGGCCGCGCACGTCCGGGCCGGCCTGCCCGAGTACATGGTCCCCTCGGCGTTCGTCACCCTGGACGCCCTGCCCCTGACCGGCAACGGCAAGCTGGACCGCCGCGCCCTGCCCGCGCCGCGCACCGCGGCGGCCTCCCTCGCTCACCCCCGCACCCCCGAGGAGAAGGTGCTCGCCGACCTCTTCGCCGAGTTGCTCGAGCTGGAGGCGGTGGGCGTCCACGACGACTTCTTCCGGCTCGGCGGGCACTCCTTCCTCGCCACCCGGCTGGTCCGACGGATCCGCTCGGACCTCGGCGTGGAGATCTCCGTGCGGACCGTCTTCGAGGCGCCGACCGTGGCGGGCCTGGCCCGCGCCCTGGGCTCGGACACCTCGCGCGACCCGCTCGACCCGCTGCTGCCGCTGCGCCCCCGTGGCGACCGTCCGCCGCTGTTCTGCATCCACCCGGGCTCCGGCACCAGCTGGTCGTTCTCCGGCCTGCTCGCACATCTGGACCCCGAGCAGCCCGTGTACGGACTCCAGGCCCGCGGGCTGACCGAGCCGGACCGGATGCCCGACTCGATCGCGGAGATGGCGGACGACTACATCGCCCGCATGCGCACGGTGCAGCCGGCGGGCCCGTACGCGCTGCTCGGCTGGTCCTTCGGCGGCCTGGTCGCACACGCCGTCGCCGTACGGCTGGAGGAGCAGGGCGAGGAGGTGCGGACGCTGGGCATCATGGACACCTTCCCGCCCGATCTGGAGGCCGAGGCGCCCAGTTGGGACGACCACGAGATCATCGCCCCACTGCTGGCGTCCGGCTTCTCCTTCGACATGCGGGAGCTGGCCGTGGACCGCGACGCGGTACTCGCCCGGTACGCCGCGTACCTGGAGGAGGAGAACAACCGCCTCGCCGCGCTGGGTGAACAGGGCCTGGTGAAGAGCATGAACGCCTACGTCCACAACAACCGGCTGATGGGCACCTTCCAGGCCGGCGTGTTCGGCGGGGACCTGCTCTTCTTCACCGCCACGCGCCCCACGCCCGGCGTGGAGTACCCCGAGGAGGTCCGGGCCAGGCTCGTGCCGGAGGCCTGGCGGCCGTACGTCAAGGGCACCATCGCCAACCACGACGTCGACTCCACGCACGGCGGGATGCTCTCCGACGCCGAGGCGGTCGCCGTCATCGGCCGGGCCCTGGCCGACGCGCTGTGAGCAGGCGCGACGGCCGAGTCAGTGCTCCGGGCGGATGGTGACCGTGCGTCATTCAGCCGCCGCTTAAGGACGATGCCCCTGTTCGGCGGCCGGTGCTAGCGTCGAAGCATCGGCCGTCGACTCCCACCACTGCGGCAACTCCGGTGACTCCGGTGTTGCGACCACGACGAACGGGGTAATCCGCGGCATGACGGAACTGATCCACGACGTGGACCTGGCGGATCCGCAGACGTTCCACTCCGATCTCACGGACTTCTGGAAACGGCTCAGAGAGCACAACCCGGTGGCCTGGCACCCACCCCGAGGGGACAACCCCGGCTTCTGGGCCGTCAGCCGCCACGCCGACATCATGGCGGTCTACCGGGACAACGTGAACTTCACGTCGGAGCGGGGGAACCTGCTGGTGACCCTGCTGGCCGGCGGGGACTCCGCGGCCGGCCAGATGCTCGCCGTCACCGACGGCCACCGCCACCGCGAACTGCGGAAGATCATGCTCACGGCGTTCTCCCCGCGCGCCCTGGAACGCATCGCGGAACGGGTGCGGGAGAACACCAGGAGACTGGTGGCCGAGGCGGTCGAGCGCGGCACCTGCGACTTCGCCGAGGACATCGCGAGCCACATCCCGATGGGCACCATCGCCGATCTGCTCGGAGTCCCCGCGTCGGACCGGGAGTTCCTGCTCTCGCTCACCAAGTCCGCGCTGAGCTCGGACGCGGAGGACGCGGGCGAGGTCGACGCCCTCATGGCCCGCAACGAGATCCTGCTGTACTTCGGCGAGCTCGTGGAACAGCGCCGGGCGTCCCCGGGCGACGACGTGATCAGCGTCCTCGCCGGCGGCGAGATCGACGGCAAGTCGCTCACCGAGGACGAGATGGTCCTCAACTGCTACAGCCTCATCATCGGCGGCGACGAGACGAGCCGGCTCTCGATGATCGACGCCGTGCGCACCCTCGCCGACCACCCCGCGCAGTGGCAACTGCTGCGCGACGGCGACGTCGGCCTCGGCACGGCCGCCGAGGAGATACTGCGCTGGGCCACGCCGGCCATGCACTTCGGCCGCACCTGCCTGACCGACACCGAGGTGGGCGGCGTACCCATCGCCGCGGGCGACATCGTCACCCTGTGGCACAGCTCCGGCAACCGCGACGCGTCCGTCTTCGACGACCCGTACGCCTTCACGCTGGGCCGCACGCCCAACAAGCACATCACCTTCGGCTACGGCCCGCACTTCTGCCTCGGCGCCTACCTGGGCCGCGTCGAGGTGTCCGAACTGCTCTCCGCGCTGCGGACCTTCAGCCGCGGCTTCGAGGTCGCCGGGCCCGCCCGGCGCATCCACTCCAACTTCCTGACCGGCTTCAGCTCGCTGCCCGTGCGCTTCGAGCCGGACCCGGCGGGACTCGCCCAGTACCACGAGACGCGTGGCGCAACCGTGTGACCGCGCTTCACCCGAGGAGGACACCCAGATGAGCACCAACCCGTTCGAGGACCCCGACGGCACCTACCTGGTCCTCGTCAACGACGAAGGCCAGCACTCGCTGTGGCCCGCGTTCGTCGAGGTACCGGCGGGCTGGCAGGTCGCGCTCAAGGAGACGGACCGGCAGTCGGCGCTCGACTACGTCAACGAGCACTGGACCGACATGCGGCCCAAGAGCCTCATCGAGGCCATGGAGAAGGCCGGCGCCGCCTGACGGACGCCGCCCCGCCGCCCCCGGAGGGACCCACCCGATTCGAACGAGCAGAAAGGGGGCCGCACGCATGCCGCGCGTGACCCGGCTGCCCGCACGGACCCGCGGGGCACTGGCCTCGCTACTGGCCGGGATCACGCTGGTGGGTGCCACCGCCGCGCCGGCCGTGCCGGCACCACCCGACGGGTCGGCCGGACACGGCCGGCCCGTCGTGATCCGGTACACCGAGCACGGAGTCCCGCACATCACGGCAGGCGACTGGCGGGGACTCGGCTACGGCTACGGCTACGCATCGGCCACGGACAACCTGTGCGTCCTGGCGGACGCCTACCTCACCGTCCGCGCCGAACGCTCCCGCCACCTCGGCCCCGACGCACCCGCCGACACCGGCCTGGGCGTCGCGGGCGACAGCCTCACCAGTGACCTGTACTTCCAGCGACTCAACGACTCCCGCACGGTCGAGAGGCTGGTCGCGCAGCCGCCTCCCCGCGGTCCGGAACCCGAGGTCCGGCAGCTCGTCGACGGATACGTGCGCGGCTACAACCGGTATGTGGCCGAGACCGGGGCGGCCGGCGCCGACGGGCCTGCCTGCCGCGGGAAGGCGTGGGTGCGGCCCATCACCTCGCTCGACGTGTACCGCCACTTCCACGCCGTAGCCACCATGTCGGGCGCCGGGACGATGATGGACGGCATCACCGCGGCCCGTCCGCCCGCGCCCGGAAAACCGTCCGCCGCCACGTCCGGCCCGTCCGTCGCATCCCTGAAGGCCACGGCGTCCGGGCTGAGCGCCGCCGTCCGCACTGCCCGAGGAGACGGCGAGCTGGGCAGCAACGCCCTCGCCACGGGCAGCCGTGGCACCGGAGGCGGGGCCCGCTCCGTGCTGCTGGCCAACCCGCACTTTCCCTGGCACGGAGCACGCCGGTTCTGGCAGAGCCACCTGACCGTCCCCGGCCGCCTCGACGTCTCCGGCGCCTCCCTGCTCGGCTTTCCCACGGTCCTCATCGGCCACAACCGCGACCTCGCCTGGACCCACACCGTGTCCACGGCCGCGACCTACGGGCTGTACGAGGTGCCGCTCGTCCCCGGTGACCCCACCCGCTACCTCGTCGACGGGGTGCCCGAGCCGATGCGCGCCCACCGCGTCACGGTGCGCGTCCGCGCCGCCGACGGCACCGAGGACACCGTCGAACGGACACTCTGGGAAACCCGCTACGGCCCCGTCATCGGCACGGGCCCCGGCGGCTCCCCGCTGCCCTGGACAACCCGCAGCGCCCACGTCCTGCGCGACGCCAACGCCGGCAACCTGCGCGCCGTCAACAGCTGGCTCGGCCTCGGCCGGGCCCGCGACACCGACGGCGTGCGCCGGGTCCTCGCCCGCACCCAGGGCCTGCCCTGGGTCAACACCGTTGCCGCCGACCGCCGGGGCCGGGCCCTGTACGCGGACCTCCAGGTCGTGCCGCACGTCACCGACGACCTGGCCGAGCGCTGCTCCACGCCGCTCGGCGAGCGTGTGTTCCCCGTCAGCGGCGTGCCCGTCCTCGACGGAGGACGCTCCGACTGCGCCTGGGGCAGCGACCCCGACGCCGTCGAACCCGGACTGCTCGGACCCGCGAGGCTCCCCGGCCTGGCCCGCGACGACTACGTCGTCAACGCCAACAACAGCCCCTGGCTGACCAACCCCGCGGCGCCGCTCACCGACTACCCGCGGGTCGTCGGCGACAAGGGCACCCCGCGCAGCCTGCGCACCCAGGAGGCCGTCCTCACCGCCGAACGGCGGCTGGCCGGCACGGACGGACTGCCCGGCCGCGGCCTCACCCGCGGCGCGGCGCAGCGCCTCCTCTTCCGCGACCACAGCAGGGCCGCCGAACTGGCCGGCGCCGACGCGGTCCGGCTGTGCCGGTCGTTCCCGGGCGGCCTCGCGCCCTCCTCCCAGGGGCCCGTGGACGTGTCGGCGGCCTGCCCCGCGCTGGCGGCATGGGACGGCACCTTCCGTCAGGAGAGCCGCGGCGCCCTGCTGTTCGCACGGTTCGTGCTCAAGGCCGAGACGGTGCCGGGCGGCCCCTGGCGCACCCCGTTCGACCCCGCCGACCCGCTGCACACCCCGCGCACCCTGGCCGTCGACGACCCACAGGTGCGACGGGCGTTCGGCGAGGCGGCCGCCGAACTGCGCACCGCCGGGATCGCCCTCGACGCTCCCCTCGGGGCGCACCAGTACGTGGTGCGCGACGGCGAGCGCATCCCCCTCCACGGCGGTCCGCACCAGGCCGGTGTCCTCAACGTCGTCACCCCCCGCTGGGACCCCGCCGCCGGCGCCACCGAGGTCACGACCGGTACGAGCTTCCTCCAGGTCACGGAGTTCCCCGAACGGGGTGCGCCGCGCGCCTCCACCCTGCTGACCTACGCCCAGTCCGCCGACCCGTCCTCCCCGCACCACGCCGACCAGACGCGGCTCTACTCCCGCGGGACATGGGTGCCGGAACGCTTCACCCCGGCGGAGATCCTGCGCTCGCCGCACCTGCGGACCGTCGTCCTGACCGCCCCCTAGGAGAACCATGCCCCTCGCCACCGTCAACGGCATCCGCCTCAACTACGAGGACAGCGGCTCCGGTGAACCCGTCGTCCTGATCATGGGATCCGGCAGCGGGGGCCGCGCCTGGCACATGTACCAGGTGCCCGCGCTCACCGCCGCCGGCTATCGGGTCATCACCTTCGACAACCGCGGCATACCGCCCACGGACGTGTGCGCCGACGGCTTCAGCGTCGACGACATGGTCGCCGACGTCGTCGCGCTCGCCGCCCGGCTGCGGCTCGGCCCGTTCCGCGTGGTCGGCACCTCGATGGGCGCCTACGTCGCCCAGGAACTCGCCCTGACCCGACCGGACCTGCTGCGCCAGGCCGTGCTCATGGCCAGCCGGGCCCGCAGCGACGCCCTGCGCGCCGCGCTCGCACGCGCCGAGCGCGAGCTGCACCTCTCGGGAGTGCGGCTCCCCGCCAGCTACCAGGCCGTCGTCCAGGCCATGCAGAGCCTGTCGCCCCGCACCCTGGATGACGAACAGTCCATCGTCGACTGGCTGGACGTCATGGAACTCTCCGGGCAGAACGAGGCCGGCCGGGGCGCCCAGCTCGGGCTGGAGCCGATGCCCGACCGCCGCCGGGCGTACGCCGCGATCGGTGTCCCCTGCCACGTCATCTCGTTCGCCGACGACCTGGTGACCCCGCCGCGCGCGGGGGAGGAACTGGCCGGGATCATCCCGGGCGCCGGCTTCGAGGTCGTTCCGGACGCCGGGCACTACGGCTACCTGGAGAACCCGGAGGCCGTGAACAAGAGCATCTTGGGGTTCTTCGGCAACGCGGGCTGACCCCCGGCGGAAACACAGGGGCGGGGCGGTCGTCACGACCGCCCCGCCCCTTCTCGCTGCGACGGTTCCTCACTCGGTGGTCAGCAGCCAGAGCCACGTCGACGGCGCGCCCAGCGGCTCGCGCCGCTCCACCCGCAGCCCCGCACCGGCGAAGGCGTCCTCGTACGTCCTGCGGTTCATGATGGGCGTGTCCATGAACGCGTGGACCAGCTCGAACCCGACGGAGAACATCGGCAGGGTCTCCCGCCGCTCCTCCCAGTCCTGGGCGACCGTGTCACCGATCAGGAACCGCCGGGCCTCCGGGAAGACCCTGCGCAGCGTGCGCATGACCCCCTCGGGGTCGCCGGTGGCGTCGAACAGGTCGTGCATCATCAGGAAGCTGGTCACCAGGTCGACCTCGGGGAACGTACGGCCCGAGAAGGCCAGTACGTCCCCGTGCACGATGTCGATGCGGTCCGCGAGCCCCGCGTCGGCGACCCGCTTGTTCGCCTGGACGCACGCCCCCTGGTTGATCTCTATGCCGGTGCCGCGCCGGTGCGGGTGGCCGTCGCACAGCCGCAGCAGCCGAGTGGCGTCCCCGCAGCCCAGGTCGGCGACCGTGCGGAAGTCGACGGTGGCCAGCACCTCCTGCTCGAGCGGCAGCATCAGCTCCCGGCCCACCTCGCCCGAGCCGACGGCGACCATCCCGCCGTCCCGGTCGACGTCCTGCTCGAACACGGAGGTCCCGCGGGCCAGTCCGGACAGGCCCCGCAGCACCTCGTGGTAGCCGCCGACGCCCCAGGTGAAGAAGCCCCGCATCCGGACCAGCTCCCGGCCGGCCCCGGTGAGTATCACCGTGGGGGTCGGGCCGTCGGCCAGCTCCACGTAGCCCAGCAGTGCCACGACCCGCAGCAGCGGCATCAGCCCGGTGGCGTCGGTGCCCGCCTTCGTGGCCAGCTCGTCGACGGTGTGCTCGGGCCGCTCCGCCAGCCGGTCCCAGACCCCCAGCCGGGTCAGCGCGAACACCGCGTGCGCGCCGACGTAGCCGTTGAACAGGTCCTCGGGGGCGACCGGGTCCAGCGTCGGCACGGGCAGCACATCATGGGCCGCGCCCAGGCCGTGGCCGCTGGAGGCGTGCGACCGGGGCGAGGCCAGCAGAGTGCCCAGCGCCTGGCAGAACTGGTCGGTGTCCTCCGCGGTCCCGACGGTCACCCGCACGTGCCCCGGGTAGCCGAACGGCGTGAGGTCGCGGACCAGGATGCCGTGCTCGTCAGCGAGACGCGACGCGAAACGGGTGCTGTTCCCGGGGGTCTTGACCATCACGAAGTTGGTGACCGAGGGCACGTACGACACCTCCAGGGCGGTCAGGGTGCGGCACAGCCGCTCCCGCTCCCGCGTGGTGCGCTCGTACACCTCGGCGATGTGGTCGGGGCTGCCCAGCGCGGCCAGCGCCGCCTGCTGGGCGAGCCGGTTGACGCTGAACGGCAGCGCGCGGCGCGCGTCCACGATCCCCGCCACGAGGTCGGCCGGACCCACCGCGTAGCCGGCTCGGAGGGCTGCCAGGCCCCATGCCTTGGAGAACGTCCGCAGCACCAGCAACCGCCGGCCCGCACGGACGGCGTCCAGGGCGTGGTCGAAGCCCGGCCCGGCGAACTCCATGTACGCCTCGTCGAACACCGGGACCACACCCGTGCGTTCGCAGGCCGTCAGGATCTCCTCGACCGCGGCCGGGGACAGCACCGTGCCCGTCGGGTTGTGCGGGTTGCATACGAACACCAGGCGCGCGCCGTCGTCCACGGCCTCCACCAGGGCGGTGGCGGACACCCGGTCCCGGTGCAGCGGCACACTGCGCACGGTGGCACCCGCCACCGCCGCCGAGGTGGCGTACCCGGGGAACGTGGACTCCGTGACGACGACCGTGTCACCGGGCCCGGCCGAGGCGAGGGTGATGAGCAGGACCAGCTCGTCGGCGCCGTTGCCGACGGCGACCATCTCCGTGGAGACGCCGACGTGTTCGGCCAGGGCCTCGCGCAGGGCGGTGACCTCGCTGTCCGGGTAGGTGGAGCACCGGCCCTCGAGCTCCTTGGTGGCCGAGGCGATCACCCCCGGGGGCGGGCCGTAGGGATTCTCGTTGCAGTGGAGGCGCAGCATCCCGTCGGCCCGCTCGTGCTCACGGTGGAGGGAGTGCACTGTCGGTGGGCGGCTCACGGTGTCTCCTTTGACTGGAAGGGCCTGCATGCGAGGGCGCGCGAACGGCTGCCCGGTCCGGCGGCCGCTCACCCTCCGAGCTCGACGCCGGGCGACTGGAAGGCGGGCCCCAGAACGGTGCGGGCGCCCTCCGCGGAAGGCACGGCCATCAGCTTCCTGGCCTCAACCTGCAGCTGGAACATCAGCCCAACGGCGTCGTCCAGCTCCTTGGGATGGCCGTTGAACACCCGGTTCAGGGCGGTGAGAAGACGGGTGTAGGAGGCGTCGCAGCGCAGGGATTCCCGGCGCCCGACCGAGTCGGCGGGCAGCCGGTAGGTGTCGGGGTCGTCGATCACCGGGTGGACACCCTCGGGATCGAAGGGAATCCGCGGGCCGGTGTAGCCCCAGGTGCCGTCGGAGGCGCGGGCGAGCTGCCGGCCCTCCACGATCTCGGCGAACATGTAGTAGTGCCCGAGCTCCCCGGGGTCGCCCAGACCGTCGCCGTCCAGGTCGTGCGGGGAGCCCTCGCCCTGTTCCACGATCTGGTGGATGGCGAGCAGCGCCGACCGGCTGTCGGTGACCTTGTAGAGCGTGCCCGGCGCGTCCGGCCAGCCGACCTGGAGCTCCGGATCGCCGGTGAACAGCTTCCCGTCGCGGTCGAGGCGGATGATGGCCCGGGCGATGCGGTTGTACAGCCAGGCGATGGTCTGCGGTTCGTACTCCGCCTTCGAGAACCAGGTCCGCAGGCGCTCCACGTCGTCGTCGTCGATGTGCCGCAGCTCACCGTCGCGGGTGACGCGGACGCTCTGCGGGGAGATCACGTGCCCCTTGAACGGCTTGCCGTCCACCATGGGGTGCTGCGGCTGTTCGATCGTCATGAACACGTCCCTGACGTGCTCCAGTGACAGCTTGCGCAGCCGTACCCGCAGATCGGGCAGGACACCGGCGGGCAGCGCGCCGGGGAAGGTGGGCACCAACCCGGGACGGCCGATCCGCGGCTTCCCGCCGACGGCGTTGAGGAGGTTGCACACTTGGGCCATGTGCTGCATCTCCTCGCGCACCACGGCCCGGATCAGGCCGACGATCTCCACGTTGTGCCCCGGCTTCACCGACAGCAGGGCGGCCAGGTACGGCGGGATGGTCGCCAACTCCACCAGCATCGCTTGCTGGAGGACGTCCCTCAGCTCCTCGACGCTGGTGATGTCGAGCAGTTCGGGGCGGGGCCCGCTGTCCAGCCAGCTCACGATCATGTCTCGCTTTCCTGGAGAGAGGTCCCGGGTGACCGGCATGTGGTTGGGGGAGTCCGGCGGCGCCAGCAGGGTCCGCCTGATGTACGTGCGGTAGCGCAGTACGTCGTTGTAGTTGCCGAGGTCCAGCACGTCCCGCATCACCGGATAGAGGTTCGCGTACTGCTGGAAGACCGGCCGGACGTCCCGCAGCCAGGTCGGCCGCTCGGGAGCGCGGTAGGCGTCGAACACACGGACCGCGAGCTTCCCGTCGGGTTCGCCCTTGCGGTGCAGCGGCCCGTACGCCACCTCGGCCAGCGCCCCGTCGATCACCCTGCGCGGATTCCCGGGGTCGGTGCCGGTCAGTGTCACCCAGGCGCGGCCCTGGGCGTCCGTGACCACCTCCTCCGGCAGCGATACCGGCCGAGGGGCCGAGCCGGCGTCCAGGAACAGCCGCACACCCGCCGCCGGGCGGCCGTGGCGTGTCGCGTACAGGGTCGTGCCGGCGCTCTCCTGCGGGGTGTCCGGGTGGAGGCGGAACACGGAGCCGTCGGCGTGCACCCACGAGGCGTCGGCGTTCTCGGAGAGCAGCGTGGCCGGTGTGTCGCCGGCCGACACCACCGCCAGGCGGCGACGGCCGGCCAAGGCCAGCTGTGCGCGGTCGAGGCGGACCGTGGCGATGCCCGCGCTGCGCTCGTAGAAGCCGCGGTCGATTCCGTCGAGCGGGGCGAGGACCTGCGGGCGGGCGTCGTCGTCCAGCACGGCCAGGGCGAGCGGGCCGACGTCCTTGAGCGGCCCGCCGCGCCCCTCGGCGCGGATGCTGTTTCCCAGGTCGACGAAGACGGTGGAGGAGGGTTCGTCCACCCGGCACGGCGCGTGGAACAGCGGACTGCGGTCGTCGGCCTTGCGCAGTCTGCGCCCGGCGAGGAACCGGCGCGGCTCGCCCTTGAAATAGGGGCCGATGGAGCCGACGACCCGGCCGAAGGTGAGGTTGTCCGGCCAGCGCTCGACGCCGTCCTCCACGGCGTCCATCGTCATCTTGACCGAGAGCATCCCGTCCTGGGTGAGCCGCCGCAGGGCCCGCAGGAAGGGGGAGTCCAGGCGCTCGGCCCAGGTCACGTCGGTCAGCACCGACTGGTACGTGCCGGCCATGTCCGGCCGCCCCGAGGGCAGGTCGGCACGCGGCCACAGGTCCTCCACCGCGGACGGCAGGAAGTCGCCGCGCAGCAGCTCGTCCCCGTCCGCGTCGACCAGCCGGGGCCGCCAGCCGTAGATCTCCGGGACCATCTGGTTGTGCGGGTCCAGGTCGACCATCTTGCCGTCGGTGCGCAGGTCGTCGTCGACGAGGCGGCCGCCGACGACGGGATCTCCCCGCTTGTCGGTGAGCTGGCGGCCGTCCGGCATGCAGACGCTGGTGACCGCCACGTCCGCCAGCCTCAGCGTGCCGGGGCCGCGGGGGTTCCACAGCCCGTTGACGTCGGGCAGGTCCATCCGCCACTGGTAGCGCGGCTCGAACAGGTCGTTGTCGAAGTACTGCGGCACGTTGTTGGCCGTGGCCACGTCGGTCTGTATCGTCCCGGCGAAGTTCAGCCGGGGAAAGCCAAGGTACGACAAGGGGTGTTCGTCCCTCCGGGGAGCTAGCGGGCCGCCGGGGCGGCCCAGCGCACGTTCACCGGGAGCCGCGCCGGAGCGAGGTTGACCCTCGGCGCCGGGTACGCCAGTGGTTCGTCACGTGCGACGGCGACCTGTGAACAGCGGTCCATCAGCAGGGACATGGCGATCTCGGCGACCACCCGGGCGAGGGGCGCGCCGAGGCAGAAGTGCATGCCGTGCCCGAAGCCGAGATGGCGGTTGGACGTCCGGTGCAGGTCGAACCGGCCCGGGTGCGGGAACTGCGCCGGGTCCCAGTTCGCGGCGGCCGTCCACACGACGACGGGCGCGCCCGCGGGGACGGTGTGTCCGCCGACCTCGGTGTCGCGGGTCGCGAGCCGCAGCGCGCGGGGGAGCGGGCCCCGGTAACGGAAGACCTCCTCGATGGCCGCGGGCAGCAGCTTCCGGTCGGCCCGCACCGCGGCGGAGGCGGCCGGGTTCTCGTCCAGGCAGACCACCAGGTTCGCCAGCAGCATCGTCGTGGTGTTGTGGCCGGCCAGCAGCATCACCGCGGCGAGGCTCACCACCTCGTCCTCCGTCAGCGGCTCCCCGTCGACCTCGGCGGCGGCCAGCCGGCTGAGCAGGTCACCGCCCGGCTCCCGGCGGCGTCGCTGCACCAGTTCGTGCAGGTACTCCTCCAGCTGTTCCAGTTCCTCGCCCAGCCGATCGGCGCCCGCGGCCTGCGCGGCGGCCGGGTCGGTCAGGGCCGACGCCCAGCTCTGGAAGGCGCGCCGGTCGTCGTGCGGGATGCCCAGCAGATCGCACAGCACGATCATGGGCAGCGGGTAGGCGAAGCGCTCCAGCAGATCGAAGGTGCCGGCGCCGTCCAGGCCGTCCAGGATCGCGGTCGCCGTCTCGGCCACGCGCGGGGCCAGCGTGTTCACCAGCCGCCGCGAGAACGCCTGGCTCACCAGGCCCCGGAACGCCCGGTGCCGGGCCGGTTCCATCGTGAAGAAGCTGGCTGAGGTGAGGCGTTCGATGACCGGCGGGATGGGCGTCTCCACCCCGGCGGCCCGGCTCGCGGCGCGCATGTCCGCGGAGAACGAGGGGTCGGACAGCACCTGCAGCGCCTCGTCGTACCCGAATATCTGCCAGGCCCGCAGAGATTCGTCGAACATCACCGGGCCGTCCTGCTGCAGGTGCGTCAGCCAGGCATAGAACTCCGCCACTTCCTTGTCGAGGGGGCGGGCCTCGTGGTCTTCCATTTCTGGCCCAGCAGGCAGCATGTCACTCCAGCAGAGAAATGAGAATTCAACGGCTGACAGGGCAACTTGAGACTAGCGCAGCCTCGTTGCCCTGTCAGTCGTGGTCATTCTCGAATTGTGCGGAGTGGTGCTGCATTACCCGGTGATTTCCGGGGTCTGCCTGTTTCTTTTCGCCACCGCTTAAATTCCGGTCGGCGGTGGTGAGTCCCGGGCCCCCCGGGGGATGTAGGGACCCGGGACGCCGGGGCGCCCCGTGGCCGGGGCGGGCGGTGCCGTCAGGCGTCGCGGTTGCGCAGCACCCAGTAGCCGACCGCGTTGGCGGCGAGGGCCCAGAAGACCAGCAGCGCGGCGGCCGCTCCGGGGCCGTAGGTGTCGGACTCGGAGACGCCCATCAGGGCCATGCCGGCCGGTCCCGGCAGAAAGTCAGCGGCCTTCTGCACGAACTCCACCGAGACCGATTGCAGCGTCATGGGCAGCACCAGCAGGATCAGGAAGCCCACCGTGATGGTCCCCGCCACACTGCGCACGGCCGCGCCGATCCCGATGCTGATCATGCCGACCACGCCGAGGTACCCGCCCACGGCCAGCGCCTGCCGCACGCTCGCTCCGGCCGTCACCGGATCGGCGACGTCGCCGAGAGCGGCGACGGCCGAGCCCAGCCCCAACGGAGCGACGACGAGGCCCGTCACGAACAGCACGGGAACCAGGACCACGCTCTTCGACAGCAGCATCCGGTACCGCACGGGCACCCACTGCAACGTCCCGCGGATGCTGCCGGTCGCATACTCGGAGGCGATGACCATCGTGGCCAGCGCGAGCACCGCGAACTGCCCCATGAAGACGACTCCGGTGCCCAGGTTCGCCAGCGGGTCCGTCGGCAGCTCGCCCCCGGCGGTCTGCGACGTCGAGGATCGCGCGGAGACCCCCACGATCACCGTGTAGGCGACCACCAGCGCGGCCGTGGACGCCAGGCACACCCAGGTGGAGCGCACCCCCCACAACTTCGTCCACTCCGCCGCGGCGGCCCCCACCAGCCCGCCGCGGCCCCGCGAGGGCGCCGCCGGAGCGGCCGTCGTGTCGTTCATGCGTCCCACCCGCCTGTCACATTCGCGCTCCGCGCGGTGCCGTACTCGACACTGTCGGAGGTCAGTTCCATGTACGCCTCCTCGAGTGAGGGTTCCTGCAGGCGCAGTTCGTGCAGCCGGATCCCGGCCTCGTGCGCCAGGTCGCCGATCTGCTCGGGCGTGGCGCTCCGCACGATCACCGCGTCGTCCGCGGTGAGTTCGGCCCCGAAGCCCGCCGTCCCGATCCGCCGGACCAGGTCCGTGCGGTCCGCCGGGTCGGGAACCCGCACCCGCACGGTGCCCAGGGAACTGCGCTCGATCAGCTCCAGCACCGGAGTGTCCGCGATCAGCTTGCCCTTGCCGATGACGACGACCTGGTCCGCGGTCTGCTGCATCTCGCTCATCAGATGGCTGGAGAGGAAGACCGTGCGGCCCTCCTCGGCCAGCGAGCGCGCGATGGAGCGCACCCAGCGCACCCCGTCCGGGTCGAGTCCGTTCACCGGCTCGTCGAAGATCAGCACGCCGGGGTCGCCGAGCAGCGCCCCGGCGATGCCGAGCCGCTGGCCCATCCCCAGGGAGAACAGGCCGACCCGGCGGCTCGCCACCGAGGTCAGTCCTACTGCCTCCAGCACCTCGTCGACCCTGCGCCGCGCGATGCCGTTGCTGCGCGCCATGGACGTCAGGTGGTTCCGGGCGGTCCGCCCCGGGTGCACGGCCTTGGCGTCGAGGAGCGCGCCCACCTCGCGGAGGGGATAGCGCAGTTCCTCGTACATCTTGCCGTTGACCAGGGCCCGGCCCGCCGTCGGCCGGTCCAGACCGAGGATCATCCGCATCGTCGTGGACTTCCCCGCACCGTTGGGGCCGAGGAAGCCGGTCACCCGGCCGGGCGTGATCTCGAGGTCGAGGCCGTCCACCGCGGTCACCGTCCCGTACCTCTTGGTGAGCCCGCTGAGGGTAATCATGCTCGCTCCCTGTCGCTGTGCCGATGTGACCACCGTAGAAATCGGTGGGGCGCGGTGCATCCGACGATGGGAATCGGATGTCTACCACTTTCGTCGGGGGCGGGCCGCGCTTCCGGTCGAGGCGCCGGCGGGCCCGCCGTACCTTCGCCCGGGCCCCGCGGCGCGGTGCGAGATGGAGCGTTTTTCGCCCGGGACTTAAGAGCGGTGACTTTCACGGCGGTTATCGACCAGCATGGCACGCGGTATCACCGGCCGACCGGAAGGAAGACGTTCCATGAAGGCCTTGTCCGTGTTGTCGGAACAGGTCGGCCGTATTCGCGCGCTGGACCCTTACACCCTGGATCTCGTGGGACGCGAGGCGCTGACGGTTCCGAGGAATCTGGCGACGGAATACGGTGAGTATCAGAGCGGGGGCTGGAAAACCCTCTCGCTCTACAACGACAGCGGTGACCCCATGGACGCCACCATCCGGGACTGCGAGGCCAAGGAGACGACGCTCCTGGAGCGCATGCCCGCCACGCGCGCACTGCTGCGGTCCTTCGGGCTGCGCTACATGTGGGCACGCATCGCCCGCCTCCAGCCCAACTCCTTCCTGTGGGAGCACAGGGACTACCACGAGCTGACCGACGAGCGGCAGCATCACCGGCTGCACATCCCGCTGGTGACCAACCGCTCCTGTGCGCTGGTCACCGGCGGGGCGCGGGTCCACATGGCGCACGGCCACCTGTGGTGGCTGATGCCGACCCACGCGCACGGCGCCTGCAACCTCACGGGCCCCGACCGGCTGCACATCATCATGGACTGCTACGGCGACGAGGCGTTCGAGGAACTGACCTCCGGCATGGGCCTCGACGGCGTCCCCGTCGACGTGCTGCCGGAGCCCCCGAAGGAGGAACTCGCCGAGCACCTCGACCTGGCCGTCATGCTCGCCGGGATGGGCTACCACGAGGCCGCCGAGCACTCACTGCTGCGGCTCTTCTACCGCTACGCCATGCCGGACGGCACGGTCTACGACCTGATCGTCAGCACCTACCAGCGCCTCGGCGACGAGGAGCGGGCGGCGGCCTGGGCGGCCAAGAAGAACGTCATGCTCTGCCTCGACCCACCCTCCACCCGCACCGAGGAGCAACCGTGACCGCAACACTCGTCTCGGATCCGCCCGGCACCGGCCGTCCCACGGCTCTCGCCTGCCTGGAGCGTGTCGCAGCCACCCTGGGCACGAGCCCCGAGGTGCGCGCGCTGCACGCCGTCCCACCGTCGGCCGAACCGCACCACGACGGCGAGGCGCTGCTCCAGGCCGCCGTGCGCGGCGACCGGCTCGGAGACCTCTGGAACGTCCTCGACACGCTGGTGCAGAGCGAGGTCGGCGCGGTCCTGCCCGGCTGGCGCGACCGGTCCGCCCCCGACGCGCTGGAGTCGGTCCATCTCGTCCCCCAGGACGACCACCTCGTTCGCCTGCGGGTCCGCGCCGTACCGGCGGGCACCCCCGCCGCCGAGGCGCCCGCCGGCTCCCGGACCCTCCTGGACCGCTCGCACGAGGGCGGAGCACCGGCCGACGCACCCGGCGACGACCCGCTGCCCGCCCTCCTGGCGGCCGAGCACCGCCGTGACCGGGACCCCGCCGAACTCCTCACCGAGACGCTCGTGCGCCTGCACATCGTCCACGCCGACGCCCGCGCGGGCCGCAGCCTGGAGGCGTACGGAGGTTTCACCCTGCTGTGCACAGCGCTCCGCGAACTGCTGCGCGCCTCGCTCATCGCCGGTGCGGGACCGGTGCCCAGAGCGGAGCGGTACGCCGCCGGCTGGGCCGGCTTCGACGCGACACTCGCGCTCACCTCGATCGGCCGCCGCTGCCGCGCTGAGCTGCGCGCCCTGGTGGCCGCGGGACCGCCCGTCGACAACGCGGCGCTGGCCCGGGCCGCCGAACTGGTCCTGCGTACCGCCGGCCGCGCCGCACCGGCTGTCGTGGCCGGGCTCGCCGGCCCCACCGACTCCTACCGCCGCTACCTCCACCTCGACTGACCCCGACCCACCGGGAGCCCCGACGTGAACGCGGGATTCGCCAGAAGGACCTTCCTCCGCACGTCGGCGGGAGGCCTGGCCGCCGCCTCCGGAGTCTCCTGGGCCGCGGAGGCGCCGGCCGCCTGGGCGGCCGGAGAGGGGGCCGCGGCCGACGACCCCTACGAACAGGCGGTACGGGACGCCCGTATGGAGTGGGCCGCTCTTCCGCGGGACCCGCGCCTGGCCCCCCACCTCGGCAACGGCCGGCTCGTCGTCCGGGCCGTCGCCGCGCCCGGCGGACGCGGGGTGCGGCTGCTCGTCGGCGGGCCGGGCACCCGGTCGGCGGAGCCTCCCGCCGGGGTGCTGGATCTGCTGCCCCTGGGCACCCCCACCGCCGTCAGGTGCGTCCTCGACCTGTGGGACGCCGAACTCACCGGACGCGTCACGACGACCCGCGGCACCGTCGCCTTCTCGGCCCTGGTCGACCGCCACAGCCCCACGCTGCTGCTGCGCGCACGCACCGAGGGCGGCGAACGCCTCTCCTTCACCGCCCCGCCCCCCGAGGGCTCCGGGCTGCCACCGCGTTCGGTGAGCCGCGAGCACGGCGACCGGCAGCTGCTCGCCGCCTCACCGGCGAACGCCACGGGCGCCGGCGAGGCCGCCCTCCGTGAACTCCTCGCGGCCGGCACCGACGCCGCCGTGACCCGGCACCGGGCCTGGTGGCACGCCTTCCACCGGCGCGGCTACGTGTCGCTGCCCGAGCGGACCCTGCAGCGGTTCCACCGGGCCCAGATGTACACCCTGGCCGCCGTGACCGACCCCGGGCCCGAACGGCTGGCCGACGCGCCAGCGCTGCTCGGACCCTCGCGCCACCTCGACATCGGGCCCGTCTCCGCGGCACTCGAACAGGGCCCGTCGCCCGCCCACGAGCACCTGGCCGGCGCGCTGCCCGGGGTCGGCTCCAAGGCGGGGCGCACCGACGACCCCGTGCGGGCCTCCGGAGCGCTGGCCCTGTGGGAGGCCCACCGTTACACGGGCGACCCGCGCATCGTGCGCGACCTGCTGCGCCCCGCCCTCGCCGGAGTGGTCGGCTACTTCTCGGGCTTCCTCATGGAGGGGGTCGACGGACGCCTGCACCTGCCCGTCACGCACTCGCCCGGCCAGGCCGACGTCAGCGACTGCACGCACGACCTGTCGCTCCTGCGCTGGGCGGTCACCACGCTCGTCACGGCCACGCGCAGGCTCCGTGAGAAGGACCCCCGCCTGGCCCACTGGGAAGACCTCGCCGCCAGGCTGACGCGGTGTCACACCGACACCTCGGGCATCATGATCGGGGCCGGACTCCGGGTCGCGCGATCCTGCGCCGAGCCGTCGCACCTCAACTGGCTGCTGCCCCTGCGGCAGGCCCCCCACCCGGACGCCGACCCGGCGCTCGCCCAGCGCAGCCTCCGCCACTGGGCCGGTATGCGCGACGCCTGGCACGCGGGTTCGTACGCCACGGCCGCGGCCATGGCGGCGGCCCTGCGCGACGCGCCCCTCGCCCTGGAACTGCTGCGCCACCTCACCGGGGCCACCGGCGACGAGGCGGACGTCCTGGCGCCCAACTCCCTGTACCGGCACGCCGTCTCGCCGCGCGCCGCCGCCCCCTTCCCGGCGGGACAGGCGCTTCTGGAGCTCCTCGTCGGCGCGGGCGGCGACGCCGTGGACGTGTTCCCCGCGGTGCCCGACGCCTGGCCGGACGTCCTCGTCGCCGGGCTGCTCGCCCCCGGCGGGCACGTGGTGGACGCCGAGCGCCACGCGGGCCGCACTCGCTGGGTCCGGGTTGGCGCGGCCGACGGCCGCCCATTCACCCTGCGGCACGGCGTCGACGGCGACGCGGAGGTGTGGACCAGCCGCCCCGGAGACACCGCGCCCCACCGCAGGGTCGTGGCCCGGCCGGCCGGGCCCGGCGCCGCGCTGGTGCACCCGGCTCAGGGGGCGACCCTGACCGTCCTGCGCCCGGGCGACGACCCGGACCTGACGGTACGGCAGGTCCCCGCGGCCCGTTGACGCCTCCCACGCGCTCGTCACGGGGGCGGGGCAGGTGGACACC
Source organism: Streptomyces qaidamensis (assembly GCF_001611795.1). Classification (NCBI taxonomy): domain Bacteria; kingdom Bacillati; phylum Actinomycetota; class Actinomycetes; order Kitasatosporales; family Streptomycetaceae; genus Streptomyces; species Streptomyces qaidamensis. The sequence goes on from NZ_CP015098.1 coordinate 7,452,926, forward strand.
CACCTGCCCCGCCCCGCTCATGTCGCGGTCGTCACTTGCCGGAGATCGCCTCCAGCATGTTCGTGGCGGCCGCCCGCCGGGCGGGCCACATCGCCGCCAGCACCGCGGCCACCGAGATGCCCACCAGTGCCAGCCCGACCACGGTGAACGGCATCGTGAAGTCCCACAGCAGCTGCCCGAACATCGCGTGCTGCATCACGGCACCCACCGGCACGCCGACCACCACGCCGAGCAACGCCCCGAACATCGAGATGACGATGCTCTCCGCCCGGATGGTCCGTCGCACCAGGAGCCGCTTGGCCCCCACCGCCCGCATCACACCGATCTCCTGGGTCCGCTCCATCACCGACAGCACCAGCGTGTTGACGACGCCGAACACCGCGATGACGATCGCCACCCCGAACATGGCGTACATCAGCGTGAACGCGAACCGCTGCTGGTCGACGCCCTGTTCGACCAGGCCCTCCCGGTCGGTGACGGTCACATCGGGCCGGTCCCGGAACGCCGCCTCGATACCGGCCCGCGCCTTGTCCGGGTCGGAGCCCGTGGCGTACAGCAGGGTGATCTGCCGGCGCAGCGCCTCGGGTGCCTTCGCCGCGTCCAGGTAGATGCTCGCCTGGAGCTCCGTCGCGTCGTAGATGCCCACCACGCGCTGGGTCACGGACGTCTTGGCGTCCAGCTTCAGGGTGATCTCGTCGTCCATGCCCAGCCGCAGCATGTCGGCCTGGTTCCGGGAGATGACCACACCGCGGGTCAGATCCGGGGAGCCGGCCGTGATCCTGGGCGTGAGCACGGTGCGCAGGGCCTCGGGCTCGATCGCGGAGATGCGCCGTACGGTCTTGCCGCCCTCGTACGTCAGATCGGCGAGCACGTCGCGGCTCGCGGCGACCCGGTCGACGCCCGGCACGGAGCGCACCCGCTCCACCTCGGCGGGCGTGAGCGTCGACTCGCCGCCCGCCGCCGACTGGAGCACGGTCGTCGTCAACGGCACATTGGCGCGGGTCGTGGAGGCGATCAGGTCGGAGAAGGACGCGCTCAGCGTCGCGAACGCGCACACCAGACCGAGCCCCACGGTGATGGCGGTCGCCGTGCCCGCCGTGCGCCGAGGGTCGCTCGCGGCATTGCGCAGACCCAGCCGCACCGAGGCACCGCCGCGCATGCCGACCAGCCGGGTGAGCGGCAGCAGCACCCGCTCCGCGAGGAACGGCGCCAGCAGGATCGCGCCGACCACCCCGAGGACCGCGCCCACCAGCGCGATGATGCGCAGCAGGTTGGAGGAGCTGGGGTCGGCCGTCGCGATCACCATGGCGGCCGACACGACGAGCAGCGCCACACCGAGTAGGTTGCGCCGCCGCTTGGTCTCCCGCGGCATCACCGCGTCGGTGCGCAGCGCGGCCACCGGCGGGACGGCGGCGGCACGCCGGGCCGAGGTGTAGGCGGCCAGCACCGTCACGATCAACGCGACGCCGTAGCCGAGCAGGATCGCCGTGGGCCGTACGGTGAACTCCACGTTGTCGTCAGGCCGCATCACGCCGATCAGCAGCGGGCCCAGGCCGACGCCGGCGAGCGTGCCGACGGTGCCGCCGGCCACGCCCAGCACCGCGGCCTCCACGATGATGCCTGTCCTGACCTGCCGCCTGCGGGCGCCGACGGCCCGCAGCAGCGCGTACTGCCGCGTGCGCTGGCTGACCAGCATCGTGAAGGTGTTGGCGATGACGAACATGCCGACCAGCAGGGCGACCGCCGCGAACGGCAGCATGGTCAGCCGCAGGTCCTGCGCCTCGTCCTCCGACTGGGTGGCCGCGGCGTCGGCGAGGGCCCGGCCGGTCTCCACCGGGTACGTCTCGGGCACGGCGCCCCGTGCGGTCCTGGCAAGTGCGTCCGCCGCCACTCCGGGATCGGCGGTCAGCTCGACACGGTGGTAGCGGGTGCCGAGGAAGCGGGCGGCGCCGGCGTCGTCGTAGGCGACGACGGGGACGGCGTCCGACGCCTCGTCGGAGTCGGCCTCCGCCTGCGGGCCGAGCCGGTGGTAGGTGAACAGGCCCGACACCTCGGCCCGTTCGGAGCGCCCGGCGGCGAGCAGCACACGCACGGTGTCGCCCACGCCGACCCCGGCCGTCTCGGCGTCGGTGCTGTTGAGGGCGACCTCGCCGGTGCCCCCCGGCTTGCGGCCGGCGTCCAGGGAGAACCGCTCGTCGCTGCTCCAGTTGGTACCCGCCCGGTCCAGGACCGTGGTGCTCTTCACGAGCTTGCCGTCCGGGCCCACGAGCCCCGCCCGGCCGACCACGACACCCTCGGCGGCCGCCACACCCGGCAGCGCCGCCAGCCGGTCCCGCTCCGTGGCACCCAGCACCGGCTCCTTGCCGGGACTCTGCACGGCGACACTGACGTCGTCCCGCGTCTCACGCAGCGTCAGGGTGGCCGCGATGGAGTCGCTCACCACCCAGCTGCCGACCGTCGCCGTGACACCCAGGGCGATCGCCACCAAGGTCATCAGCACCCGGCCCTTGTGCGCGAGCAGGTCGCGCAGCATGGTCTTGAACATCAGGACACAGCCCTCTCGAAGGACTTCATGCGCTCCAGGACGCTGTCCGCGGTGGGCGCGAACACCTCGTCGACGATGGTGCCGTCCTTCAGGAAGAGCACCCGGTCGGCGAACGCCGCGGCGCTGGGCTCATGGGTCACCATCACCACCGTCCGGCCGAGGTCGTCGACGCTGCGCCGCAGGAACCGCAGCAGCTCCGCCGACGCCGTGGAGTCGAGCGCGCCGGTCGGCTCGTCCGCGAAGACGACGTCCGGCTCCGTCACCAGCGCACGGGCCACCGCCACCCGCTGCTGCTGGCCGCCGGAGAGCTGGCTGGGCCGGTGATGGAGCCGGTCCCGAAGATTCACGGTGGTGACGATCCGGTCCAGCACCTCCTGGTCGGGCTTGCGCCCGGCCAGGTCGAACGGCAGCAGGATGTTCTCCAGGGCGGTCAGCGTCGGCAGCAGGTTGAACGCCTGGAACACGAACCCGATCCGGTCCCGGCGCAGATCGGTCAGGGAGTCGTCGCTCAGCCCGGTCAGCTCGGTATCGCCGATCCAGACCCTGCCCTCGTCGGCCTTGTCGAGGCCGGCCACGCAGTGCATCAAGGTGGACTTGCCGGAACCGGAGGGGCCCATGATGGCGGTGAACTCCTGGCGCGGGAACCGCACGTCGACGCCCGCGAGGGCGGTCACCCGGGCGTCCCCGGTCCCGTAGTGCTTGCCCAGCCCCGAGGCGCGGACAGCGTCTGTGGTCTCAGTCATGGAACCGAGTCTGGAGCGACGGCCGCCGTCTCCACGTCGCCGAAAAGTCCACGATCGCGCCCCACTTAGGTCGCGGCCGTACCCAACCTTCGTGGGGGGAGGGGCAGACTCCGGTCGGACGAAACAGCCCTCGACGAGCAACTACGCTCGGTGTGTGACCCGACGTACCCATACGACCACCGGAGCGGGGCGGGTGGCGCGCCTGCGGCGATGGCTCGGCCGCAGGGGACCGTGGCTCCTGGCCGTCCTCCTCGCCGCCGGCGCGTTCGTCCCGATCGACGGCACCTTCGTGTCCCGTATGCAGACGGAGCTCGGACTGACCTCCATGGACGGCCTCGCCCTCGCGCTGGCCGTCGTCGTGGCCGTCGCGTCAGCCGCCTCGGCGCTGGTCCTGCCCCGGCTGCGCTGGCCCATGGCGGTGACCGGCTGCGCGGCGTGGGTCTTCACCTCGACCTGGGCCGCGCTGTGCGTGGCCTCCTACGTCGTGGCGTTCTCCGTGCGCCGCCCGCTGCGGCAGCTCACCTATGTGGCGGCGGCGAGCGCGCTGACGGTGCTGCCGACGACCACGGGACTGGCTATCGGGGCGGCCGGGGTCGTGTGGCAGGACATGCTGTCGTCGCTCGGCGGCGTCGCCCTCTTCGTGTGGCTGCCGTTCGCCCTCGGCCTGTGGAACAAGGCCCGCCGGGACGTCGTCGAGGGCCTGCACGAGCGGGCCGAGCAGCTGGAACGCGAGCAGACGGCCCGCGCCGAGCAGGCCCGTTCGCAGGAACGGGCCCGCATCGCCCGGGACATGCACGACGTGGTCGCCCACCGGGTGTCCCTGATGGTGCTGCACGCCGGCGCCCTGGAGATCAACGCCAAGGACGAGTCGACGGCCGTCGCCGCGGAGCTGATCCGCACCATCGGACGCGAGGCACTGGGCCAGCTGAGGGACGTCATCGGCGTCCTCAAGGCCGACGGGGAGGGCGTGGCACTGGGCCCCCAGCCGACGCTCGTCGACCTGGAGCGGCTCCTCAACCAGTCGCGTGCCGCGGGCATGACCGTCAGCCGCCGCGACGAGGGCACCCCGCAGCGGCTGCCCACGCTGCTGGAACACGCCGCCTACCGGGTCGTGCAGGAGGCCCTGACCAATGTGCACAAGCACGCCGGGGCCGCCCGCACGGAGGTCCTGGTCCGCTACGACGACGGCGGTCTGGTGATCGCCGTCCACAACGACGCCCCCAGCCGTCCCGTCGAGGCGCTGCCCGGCAGCGGCATGGGCCTGGTCGGTCTGCGGGAGCGGGTCGAGCTGCTCGACGGCGAGTTCACCACGGGCCCCCGCGCCGGCGGCGGGTTCTCCGTCCGCGCCCGCCTGCCCCTTTCCACGCAAGCCACGGAGGAAGACGAGTGATCCGGGTCCTGGTCGTCGACGACGAAGCACTGGTACGGGCGGGGCTGCGCATGATCCTCGAACCGGCCGACGACATCGAGGTGGTGGCCGAGGCCAGTGACGGCAGCGAGGCCGTGACCGCCGTCGCCCGGCACCGCCCGGACGTCGTCCTCATGGACGTGCGCATGCCCGGCATGGACGGCCTCACCGCGCTGAAGGAGCTGCGCCGCGCGCCGAACCCGCCGCGCGTCATCATGCTGACCACCTTCGACCTCGACGACTACGTGCACACGGCGCTGCGCAGCGGCGCCGCCGGCTTCCTCCTGAAGGACACCTCCCCGCGCGACCTGGCCGCCGCGGTCCGTACGGTCGCCGAGGGCAGCGCGATGCTGACGCCGCGCATCACCAAGCGACTCATCGACACCTTCGCCGGGCTGGAGTCGGCCGACGTGGCCCTCGCCAGGGAACGCCTGTCGGTGCTGACGGACCGGGAGGACGACGTGGTACGAGCTGTCGCCCGCGGTCTGTCGAACGCCGAGATCGGCCGCGAACTCGCCATGAGCGAGGGCACGGTGAAAGCGCACGTCAGCCGTGCCCTCGCCAAGCTCGGGCTGTCCAACCGGGTGCAGGTGGCGCTGCTCGTGCGGGACGCCGGCCTAACGTGACCTGACGGGCGCCGGCGGGCCCGCTTCCGTTCACACGGCAGGCGGAGAGCCCGATGTCCAGTCGATAGCGAGGGCATACGGGCGATCCGTAGAGTGCGGGCACGCGCACTTCCCTTTCCTGATCGAGGATTCGGGGACCGCCATTGCTGGAGGGTTCTCCCGCGTTTCTCCCTTTCTCTTCATTGGAGAGCCGCCATGCCGCCAAGTGCCATCGCGTACGCCGAGCTGTACGTCACGGACGACCGGGAGGCCTCCGGCTTCCTCATCGACAGTCTCGGCTTCGTGCCCCTGGCCGTGGCGGGCCCCGCCACCGGTGACCACGACCACAGGTCGACCGTGCTGCGCAGCGGAGAGGTCACCCTCGTGGTCACCCGGGCGCTGCGGCCGGGAACCGCCGTCGCCCGGCACGTCGAGGAGCACGGCGACTCCATCGCCGACCTCGCGTTCAGCTGTGACGACGTCCAGTCCTGCTTCGACCGGGCCATCCTCGCCGGCGCCACGGCACTGCAGCGGCCGGTCCCTTCGCTCCGGGGCGGCCAGGACACCTGGTTCGCGGCGGTCTCCGGGTTCGGGGACGTCCGGCACACCCTGATCGCCGCGACCGCCGACCGGGCGGGGCAGCTGCCGTCCGACCGGGACTGGGCACTTCTGCCGGCCGCCACGGGCCCCGCGGCACCCCGGCCGGTCCTCGACCACGTGGCGGTCTGTCTCGAAGCCGGCACCCTGCGCCGCACCGCCGAGTTCTACGAGGCCGCCTTCGACCTGCCCTTCTACTCCTCCGAGTACATAGAGGTGGGCGACAAGGCGATGGACTCCATCGTGGTGCGCGATGCCGGGGGCGGCATCACCCTCACCCTCATCGAACCCGACGACACGCGGGTGCCGGGCAAGATCAACCGGTTCCTGAACGTGCACAACGGTCCGGGAGTCCAGCACCTGGCCTTCCTCGTGGACGACATCGTCGGCTCGGTCCGCGCGCTCGGCGACCGCGGTGTGACCTTTCTGCGCACCCCCGGCGCCTACTACGACCTTCTCGCCGAGCGCGTCGTCGGCATGGCCGACGCCATCGCCGACCTGCGCGAGACCAACGTCCTGGCGGACCGCGACGAGTGGGGCTATCTGCTGCAGATCTTCACCCGCTCGCCCCACCCGCGCGACACCCTCTTCTACGAGTACATCCAGCGCAACGGCGCACGAGGTTTCGGCAGTTCCAACATCAAGGCGCTTTACGAGGCCGTCGAGAGGGAGCGGGAAGTGGCCGGTCGATGACGTCCGCCGCCCCAAGGGCCGGGGAGCCGCTCACGCTCGACGACTTCGCCGAGCACGCACGGCGCGCACTACCGCCCGACGTATGGGATTTCATCGCGGGCGGCGCGGGCCGGGAGCGGACGCTGGCCGCCAACGAGGCCGCCTTCGGCACCGTGCGGCTGCGCCCCAGGGCACTGCCCGGCATCGAGGAGCCGGACACCTCCGTCGAGGTCTTCGGCTCCTCTTGGGCGGCGCCGGTCGGGATCGCACCCGTGGCCTACCATTCACTCCCTCATCCGGACGGCGAGACGGGAACGGCCGCCGTCGCGGGCCGGCTCGGGCTCCCGCTCGTCGTCAGCACCTTCGCGGGGCGGACCCTCGAGGACGTGGCCGGCGCGGCGGACGCCCCCCTGTGGCTCCAGCTGTACTGCTTCCGCTACGCCGAAACCACGCTCCGTCTCGCCCTCCGTGCACGCGACAGCGGCTACCAGGCCCTGGTGCTCACCGTCGACACCCCCTTCACCGGCCGTCGTCTGCGCGACCTGCGCAACGGCTTCGCGGTCCCCGCCCACGTGACCCCGGCCAACCTGGCCGGGGCCGCCGCGGGGAGCACGACCCCCGGAGCGCACAGCTACGTCGGCGTCACCGGCGGGCCAGTCTGCTCGGGATCCCCGTCGTCGCGGTGCCCGGTACCCCGCACGGGCCGAGTCCGGAGGGAATCGAACGCGCCGTACGGGAGATCGAGGCGAGCGGCCGGCGCGCCAGGTGCCTGTACGTGGTGCCCGACTGCTCCAACCCCGCGGGTGTCAGCATGAGCCGTCAGGCTCGTACGGCCCTGCTGGACGCCGCGGGCCGACTCGGACTGCTGCTCCTGGAGGACAACCCCTACGGTGTGTTCAGCACGGTGCGGCGGCCGACACTCAAGTCCCTCGACACCCACCGGCGCGTCATCTACCTCGGTTCCTTCGCGAAGACCGCCTTCCCGGGCGCGCGCGTCGGGTTCGTGGTCGCCGACCAACTGGTGGCGGGCGCCGACGGCCGGACACCGGGGCTGCTCGCCGATGAGCTGGCCAAGGTCAAGAGCATGGTCACCGTCAACACCTCCAGCCTGAGCCAGGCAGCGGTCGCCGGGCTGCTTCTGCAGAACGGCGGCGGGCTGCGGGCGGCGAACGAGGCCGCGGCACGTCACTACCAGTCCACCATAAGGTGTCTGCGGGAGTCGCTCGCCGCCGAACTTCCCCCGGGGACACCGGAGTCGGCGGGGGTGTGATGGAACGACCCGGACGGCGGGTTCTTCCTGACGCTCGACGTCCCGTTCGCCGCGGACGGGGCCGCGCTGGACATCTCGGCAAGGAAATACGGTGTCATCTGGAGGCTGATGCGTCACTTCCACCCGGACGACGCGGGGGACCGGCAGATCCGGCTCTCGCGCAGCTGCCTCACCACCGACCAGGCCACCGAAGGGGCGGCACGGCTGGCCCGCTTCATCAAGGGCCAGGCGCGGGTCCGCGGTGTGTGACCCTCGGTGCGGGTTCGATGCCGACCCCGCGGCGTACGCCTGAAGCGCGATCACGGAACGCGACGGCCGGTACGACCACTCTGGGTCGTACGGGCTGTCGTCGAGCGCGCGGTCCGGGACAGGGCGCGGTACCGGGTCGTTCGGCTCAGCCGACGCAGTTGGCCAAGCCGGGGGCGGCGCACAGGGAGTGGAACGCGTGCAGTCGCACCAACTCCTGCCATCGGTAGCGCATCTCGCCGGAGAGGCCGCGGCTCACCACTTCCAGGAGCTGCGCGTCCACCAGGGTCTCGATGAGGTCTTCGGCATCCAGCAGATCCGTGCCGAGCACCTTCGCCGCCTCCGCCGCCTCGAAGTCGGCGCCGTCGAGACGGCTCAACTCCCGGTAGGCGGCCGCCGACAGTGGATCCAACTCCCTGACGCTGCGGTCGAGTCGGGCGCGCAGCGAGTCCTCACCGATGCTGAGTTCCGCCAGCCGGTCGGCAGAGCGTTCCAGGCGGCGTACCAGGTCGGACACCCGCCAGTGCTGCTTGGTGAGCAACTTGGTCGCCGCGGCGCGCAGCGCCGGCGGCGTGTGGCCGCACAGCGCGGCGAGCCGTCGGGTGGCCCGGGGGGACTCCTCGGCCCTGGAGTCCCGCAGCACGCTGGTCAGCACCTCCCGCGACTCCTCGTCGGACAGCGGGCCGATGCGCAGCCGAAGGGCGCTGTACTTCTGCAGGAGTTCATCAAGGTCGGCCTGTCCGGTGATGATGACGCGGCACTCGCCCCTCCCGGGCAGGAGATGACGCAGCCCGGCATACGACGACGCGTGGTCGAGGACCAGCAGGACGCGCTTGCCCTTCAACATCGCTCGATAGCGCTCGGCGGCCTCCGGGACGTCCGTGGGCAGCGGCCCCTCGGCGCCCAGCCAGCGAAGGAACTGATGGAGCACGTCCAAGGTCCGGTCCTGCCGGAGGTCCGCGAACAGCTGTCCATCCGGAAATCTGTGGGCCGACCGGTGCGCCCAGTTGACAGCGAGGCTTGTCTTTCCGATTCCCGGGCTTCCCGTGATGTAGGCGATGGGGGAGGGAAGCTGCGGAGAATCGCTGAGCAACGCGTCATCCATAAGCCACTGCTCGCGACTACGACCGATGAAGTACGCGTCGTTTTCCGGGAGTTGACACGGTACCGGCTGAGGCCTGTCCCTTAGTGGCGCGGCGATGCCGGGGACCGCGGGCTGAGGGAATTCGTCCCGCAGGATCGAGTCGTGGAGCGACTGCAGTTCGGCGCCCAGTTCGAGGCCGATCTCCTCAATGGAGTGCCGCATTCCGTCGCGGAATGTCGTGAGAGCCTCCGCGCGCCGGCCCGAACGGTACTGGGCGAGCATCAGGTAGTAGCGCAGCCGTTCGCGCAGCGGGCAGGCGCCGACCAGCGCCTGGAGCTCGCCGAGCAGGGCCTGGTGCTCGCCGAGTTGGAGGCGCAGCGCCATCTGCTGCTCCACGGCCAGCATCCGCTGTTCGTCGAGGCGGGCCGCCTCGGTCTCGGCGAAGGGTGCGTACACGCCGCCGAGAGCCGGACCGCGCCACAGTGCCAGCGCCTCCCGCAGGGCTGCCGCCGCCTCCGCCGGACGATCCTCCGCCGTCCACTCCGTCGCCCTGGCGACCATTTGCTCGAAGCGCAGGGAGTCGAGCGAGTGCCCGGCGAGGTTGAGCATGTAGCCGGGGGTGGCCGTGGTGATCGTTTCCTCGCCCCAGCCCGCGCTGCGGAAGACCTTGCGCAGGGTGGCGATGCAGATCGCCACCTGAGTGCGGGCCGTTCTCGGCGGGCGGCCGTTCCAGACCTTTTCTATCAGTGAATCGCAGGACACGACCTGATTCACGGAGAGCAGTAATGCGGAGAGGACCGCCCGCTGTCGAGGTCCGCCGACCGTGAGCCCTTGGCCATTCATCTGAACTTCGAGCGGCCCGAGTATTCGAAATTCGAGGCCGGATTCGATGTCTTCTTTCTTCTTCGGCTTGCCGGCTCCTTGAATTATGGGAAATATTGGGTGAACACTCATGATTTCTTGAACCCCCGTCAAGTTTCAGTGATGTCCCTGTGATGAGGATCTTGGAATGTGCTGAGCGTGCCGACCCGATGTGCGGGTCAGGCCTGCACCGCAGCTGTGCTGTGCACGGAGGGCGCGGTGGGAGTCAGCAGTTCCCGGTCCTCATGATCCCTCTCGCCTGTGAGCCTCCTGAGAAAAATGGAATACTCGGCTCCGCACCTGTGTGCGGGAGCGGGCGTGGCGAGTGCGGGCTGTTTGATGCATGAGATTTAGCGATCGTGGCTGACTCCTCCCTGTCTCTATTAAATGATACGGATCTTCGTTGAGCGCAACACTCAACTTTCGGCAGGCATCGCCCCCCACTTTCGATAGTTCGCCGCTTTCTATTCCCGGAACGCCCGGCCGGGGACCCGTCTCGCTCTGCGGTGCGGTGCCGTCTCATCGGCCGTCGAAGCATGATCCTCCCTGGTGGCGGCGGAGGCCTCCCCCCTGACCGAGGGCCGGCGGGGCGCTCAAACCGCGGCGGTCAGGGGACGACGGGGGCGGATCGGACACGTCGGTGGATTGGCTGAATCGCAATGTGCATCCGGGAAGCGCACAGACGAAAGGGACGCCCGGCACGGGGCCGGGCGTCCCTTCCTGTCGCGAGGGCGGTCCGGGGGATGTCACCGCCTCCGCTGGTTCAGTCGTCGGCCGACCGCCGACGCATACGGGCCCACACGAACTCCAGCACCAGCCCGGCGACCGCGGCACAGGCGACCGCCGTCCACGGCGCCGCGACACCGACCAGCTTCAGCTGGAAGAACTCCTGGAGATACGGCACCACCAGCACGACGGCGAACGACACCGCCATCGTCAGCACCAGCAGGATCCGCCACCAGGTGTAAGGACGGGCGATGATGGCCAGCGCCCACAGGGCCGTGAGGAACAGCGCAAGGGTCGCCGCCGAGGTCTCGGCGTCCAGGTTGTCGTCGTACACGGACCGGGCGAACAGATAGGCGACCGAGGTGGCCGTCGCCGCGAGGGCGCCGGCGGGAATGGCGAACCGCAGGACGCGCCCCACGAAGTTCGACCTGGCGCGCTCCGAGTTGGGGGCCAGCGCCAGGAAGAACGCGGGGACACCGATGGTGAGGGAGCCGACCAGGGTGATGTGGCGCGGCAGGAAGGGGTACGGCACCTGGGCGATCACGATGACGATGGCCATCAGCACCGAGTACACCGTCTTGGTGAGGAACAGGTTGGCCACGCGCTCGATGTTGCCGATGACCCTGCGGCCCTCCGCGACCACCGAAGGCAGCGCGGCGAAGTTGTTGTTGAGCAGCACGATCTGCGCCACGGCCCGGGTGGCCGGGCTGCCCGAGCCCATCCCCACGCCGATGTCGGCGTCCTTGAGCGCGAGAACGTCGTTGACGCCGTCGCCGGTCATCGCCACGGTGTGGCCCCGGGACTGCAGGGCGCCCACCATGTCCCGCTTCTGCTGGGGCCCGACCCGCCCGAAGATGGCGTTCTGCTCGACGGCGTCGGCCAGTTCCTCCGGGTGCTCCGGGAGGAACCGGGCGTCCACCGGGCTGTCCGCGCCGGGCAGGGACAGGCTCGAGGCGACGGCTCCGACGGACACCGCGTTGTCGCCCGAGATCACCTTGGCCGAGACGCCCTGGTCGGCGAAGTACCGCAGGGTGGCGGGCGCCTCCTGCCGGATGCGCTGCTTGATGACGACGAGCGCGGCGGGCGTGACCGCGTCGGGCACGGTCACCGGGTCGTCCAGGAGCTCCTCCAGCGGCCGTGAGCTGCGCGCCAAGAGCAGGACGCGCAGGCCCCGCGCGCCGTACGAGTCCGCGGCGGTGAGCACGGAGTGCCCGGCCGGCAGCATGGTGTCGGGCGCGCCGAGCAGCCAGGTCGATTCCGCACCGGAGGGCTCTGTGAACGCGGCGCCGCTCCATCGCCGGGCCGAGGAGAACGGTGCGGTCGCGGTTCGCTGCCAGCCCTCGGGGGCGGGGTAGGCCTCGATGATCGCCTGCAGGCTGGAGTTGGGGCGTTCGTCGGCCGCGCCGAGAGCACCGAGTACCTCCGCCGCGGGCACGGTCGGCAGCAGCGGAAGGATTTCGTCGATGTCCATGGACGCCTCGGTGAGGGTTCCCGTCTTGTCCAGGCACACGGTGTCCACCCGGGCCAGGCCCTCGATGGCGGGAAGCTCCTGGACCAGGCACTGCTTCTTGCCGAGCCGGACCACGCCGACTGCGAAGGCGAGCGAGGTCAGCAGGACGAGCCCCTCGGGGACCATGGGTACGAGGCCGCCCACCATGCGGCGGATCGCCTCGGGCAGATCGTCGTCGTTCACCATGAACTGGGTGATGATCAGCGAGATGCCCGCCGGGATGATCGCGTAGGTGACGAACTTCAGGATCCGGTCGATGCCGTTGCGCAGCTCGGAGTTGACGAGGCTGAAGCGCCGGGCCTCCTCGGCGAGCTGGGACGCGTACGCCTCCCGTCCCACCCGGGTGGCGGTGAAGGCACCGGACCCGGCCACCACGAAGCTGCCGGACATCACCGCGTCGCCGGGACGCTTGACGACCGGATCCGCCTCGCCCGTGAGCAGCGATTCGTCGACTTCCAGGTTCTCGGCTGTGGTGACCGTGCCGTCCACCACGATCTTGTCGCCCTGGCCCAGCTCGATGACGTCGTCCATGACGATCTCGGAGGCCCTGAGCGTGACCCGCCGCCCGTCGCGCCAGACGCGCGGACGGCTCTCGCCGACGATCGCGAGCTGGTCGAGGGTTCGCTTCGCGCGCACCTCCTGGATGATGCCGATCAGTGTGTTGGCGAGGATGACGCCGCCGAACAGGCCGTCCTGCACCGGGCCGACGATCATGATGATGACGAACAGCACGCCGATGATGGCGTTGATGCGAGTGAACAGGTTGCTCCGGACGATCTCGCCGATGCTGCGGCTCGACCGGGTCGGCACGTCATTGACGCGGCGGGCGGCGACGCGCTCGGCGACCTGGGCCGACGTCAGCCCGGCGGGCCCGTCGACGAGCGTCCCGGACGGCGGGGTGCCGCCGGTGCCCCGGGCCACGGCGGCGGAGCCGCCGGACTCGTCCAACTGCTTCTTCATCCCTGACGTCCTCCGGACTCGGCTCCGCGCGCTGCACTTCGGTCGGATCTCTCTCCGCCCACTGACAGTAGGAGCCCGCTTCCCGTCGTCACCAGGCACGAAAGGTGTCTCTTCGCCCTTACTTTCGACGGGGGCGCCCCGGCCGTCGGCAGCGCGGGAACGGAAGCTCCTCGGTCTCGCCGACACCGCACACCGGCCGGTCAACGGCCCGTCAGCACCCGATCAGTTGACGAAGGCGTGCCGCACCTGGCCCAGTCGGTGCAGGGCCTCCAGGGTGGCCGGGGCCGGCGCGCCGAAGTCGATGAGCGAGGCCACCTCGTGGATACCGGCCTCCCGCAGCCGTTCGACGAAGCGGACGCACTTCTCGACCGAGCCGAGCAGTGCCGAGGTACGGAAGTAGCGCTCGAAGGCGTGATCGAGGAGCTGAGGGCCGCTGTGGGCAGCCAGCTCAGGCCAGCGGTCCCGCCACAGATCCACGGACGACGCCAGGTACTCCAGGAACGGGGCGCGCACCACCTCACGTACCGCGTCGTCGGACTCACCGACGAAGGTGTGCACCATCAGCGTCACACGGCCGGTGGCCGGGTCGTGGCCGGCCCGCTCGCGCGCGGCACGGTAGGCGCGGATCCGCGGCACCAGGTCCTCCACGCGCTGGAAGAGCAGAGCGGTCAGCACATTGAGTCCGAGCGTGCCGGCCTGCTCGAATCCCGCGGGGTGCGACGAGCAGGTCAACCACAGGTCCAGGTCCGGCTGAACGGGACGCGGATAGGTCGTGACCCGCGCCTGCCGTCCCTTGCCGTCGGTGCGCTCGACGGTCCTGCCCGCCCACAGGTCCCGCACCTCGGCCAGGCTGTCCAGCGTGTGGGCGCGGCGGGCCGCGTAGCGCTCCGGGGCCAGCACGAAGTCGTGCGCGTTCCAGCCGGTGGCCAGGGCCAGGTCGACACGTCCGCGGGAGAGGTTGTCGACGAACGCCCAGTCCTCCACCACGGTCAGCGGGTCGTGGAGCGGGGCGACGACACTGCCCGCCCGCAGCCGGACCCGTTCGGTCTGTGCCGCGAGGGCGGCCGCGGCCAGCGCCGGATTGGGGTAGGCGCCCCCGAACGGGTGGAAGTGCCGCTCGGGCAGCCACACCGCGGTGAAACCGTTCCGATCGGCGAAGCGCGCGCTGTCGAAGAGCAGGTCGTACTCTGCCGGAGCGTCGTCCGCTGTCCTGTTCGCAAAGTACAACAGGCTGAAATCCATGGCCGATTGCCCGCCTTCTCAGTTCGCGCTGCCCAGGGCGTCGGCCGGTCTGTCCGCCGGTTTCCGTGCGATGAGGAGGCCGAGTGCGTCGATGCTCGGGTGTTCCCACATTTCCTCGGCTGTGACGACGACGCCCCAGTGGTCCTCGATATCGGCGGCCAGACCCACGGAACCGACGGAGTTCAGGCCGTAGTCCGAGAACGGCCGCCCGGGGTCGATTTCCTGTGCCGGGAGCCCGACATGACCGGCGAAACAGGTGATGAGCCAGGTCCGGACGGTCTCGGGCGAGTGCTGGGCGTGCGCCATGTCCACCGTGTCCCCTCGGTTGCTGATGCGTGGCAGATGGTGGAGACACGGGCCGCAACTCTGGACGAGCACATGCGATGGATCCACCGGAAAGTAACAGCGCGCGTGACGTAGCGTCAAGGCATTCCGAGGCCGCGCAATGAATATGCCAGCAATAGCGAAGTCATAAGGTCGAGCCATAAAGTGCGGAACGGTGGATTCACGGCCGCGTGTGATTTCTCTGCCGCTCGGCGCCGGGGAATGATCCGGGACGGGGAAGGCGATATGGCCACCGATCCCGTCGAAGCGCGCCACTCGCCCGCCGGCCAGGGGCTGCCGCGGTCCTGCCCCGGCGACCTGACCAGCGGCGACCGCGCCTCCCGGTAGCGGATGGAACTGGAGGTTCCCGCGTGAGCGACATTCTGGCGACCCTCGTCGCAGACGCCGAACGGCAGACGGAACGGCGGCGCGCCGTCCACCCCGAGACGGAACTGGTCATGCGCGCCGCGGCCGCGCCCCCGCCGCGGGACTTCGCCGCCGCCCTGCGGCAGCGGGGCCTCGGCGTCATCGCCGAGATGAAGCCCCGCAGTCCCTCCAAGGGGCCGCTCACCGACGACTACCGCCCCGCCGAGCTGGCCCGCGCCTATCAGGGCGGCGGTGCCTGCGCCCTGTCGGTCCTCACCCACGAGGACGGCTTCGCGGGCAGCCCCGACCACCTCGTGGTCGCCCGGGACGCGTCCGATGTCCCCGTCCTGCGCAAGGACTTCATCGTCGACGAGTACCAGATCGTGGAGGCCAGGGCGCTGGGTGCGGACGCCCTGTTGCTCATCGTCGCCGCACTGACCCCCGAGCGGCTGGCCGAACTCCTCTCGTACACGCGCGAGTACGGCATGGAGGCGCTGGTCGAGGTGCACGACGAGGGCGAGGTGGACACCGCTCTGGCGGCGGGTGCCGTTGTCATCGGCGTCAACCACCGGGACCTGCGGGACTTCTCGATCGACCGGACTCTCTCCGCCCGGCTGCGCGATCGGGTGGGCAGCCGGCGGGTCATGGTCGGCGAGAGCGGTGTCCGCGGCGCGCAGGACGCACGCGAGCTGGAACGGGCGGGAGTGGACGCGGTCCTGGTCGGAGAACTGCTCATGCGGGCCGTGGATCCCGGCGCCACGATCAAGGAACTGATCGGCTGACGGCGAGCGGCACACGCACGACGGCACGGGTGGCCCCGTAGCGCAGGGACGCCGGGGCCGACGCGGCTGAGGGCGCCCGCAGCTCCGGATCGGGGCGCGGCTGCCCGCCGACACCACGCCCGCTCATGTCGATCAGCCGGCTCGGCGCCGGAAGGGGCCCCGAACCGCTGCCGCTGCGGGCCGTGCCCGACCGGACGGTCGTGCATGGGTTCGAGCTTCCCCGGGTGCCCCGATTCCCCCGTACGGATCACGGGTCACACAGGAGGCCGTCCGATGGCGGAAGCTGTCAGGTGTGACCCTCCGCGCGACCACCGCCGTCCCACCGCGCCCGTCTCATGTCGATGCGCGGCAGGTGGCCCTCGGCGCCGCCCCGCAGCCGCTCCACGCAGGCCGGCGGGAGGGGCAGGGCTGAGCGATAACGCGCCGATAGGGCGCGCATGCCGGGCCCCCCGAGACTGGCGGGGTGTCAGACCCGAACACGTACCGGGCCGCGAGCGCCGCACACCAGGGCATCTGGCTGGCCCACCAACTGGACCCCGACAGCACGCTGTACAACTGCTGTGTCCGCCTGGCTCTCGAAGGCCACCTGGACATCCCGTCGCTGCGTGCGGCCGTGCGGCGCGCGCTCACGGAGGCGGAGAGCCTGCGGGCGCGCTTTGTCACGTACGGGGACGAACTGCGCCTGCGCATCGCCGACGTTCCCGAGGAGCCGCTGCCCGTCGTCGACCTGCGCGCGGAGCCCTCCGGCGCCGAAGCCGCCGCCCACGCCTGGACCGACGCCGACCTGGCCACCCCCATGGATCCCGGGCGCGACCCGCTGGCCGCGCACACCCTGCTCAGGCTGGCCGACGACCGGGCCTGGCTGCACCTGCGCTACCACCACATCGTCCTCGACGGCTACGGCCAGAACCTCTACCTGCGCCGCCTCGCGGACCTCTACAGTGCCCTGGCGGCGGGCCGTGACCCCGGCGCCGGGCCCTTCGCCCCGCTGGATCACCTTCTCGCCGAGGACGAGGAGTACCGTCTCTCCCCGCGCCACGCGCGCGACCGTGCGCACTGGCTGCGCGAGTTCGGCGGGGCACCCGCCCCCGTCACTCTCGCCGGACGCACCGCCGCGCCCTCGGCGGCCGTGCTGCGCAGCGCCGTACGACTGTCCGGGGAGCGGGTGAGCGGACTCCTCGACGCGGTGCCGGGCGCCGCGGGCCGCTGGTCGTTGCTCGTCGTCGCCGCGAACGCCGCGTATCTGCACCGGCTCGACGGTGCGCGCGAGGTGGTCGTCGGGCTGCCGCTGGCGGCACGCGTGGGGCGGGCGGCCGCGGCCACCCCGTCGATGGCGGTGAACGTGCTGCCGCTGCGCCTCGCCCTCGACGCCACGACGACGTTCGCCCAGCTCGTCGCCCAGACCCGCGGACGCGTCAGCGACGCGATCGGGCACCAGCGCTACAGGGGCGAGGAACTCCGCGCGCAACTGGGCCTGCTGGGCGTCTCGCACGACCTGTACGCGGTGTCCGTCAACACCGTCGCCTTCGAGGAGACACCGGCCTTCGCCGGCCTGCGCGTCACCCGCCACCAGGTCATGACGGGGCCGGTCAAGGACCTGTCGATCGTCGCCGTCGGCACACAGGACGGCAGCGGCGGCATCCTGATCGAATTCGAAGCCAACCCCGCCGTGTACGACGCTACGGAACTCGCCCGTCATCGCGAGCGCTTCACCGCGTACCTGGACGCCCTGGCACGCACCCCCGACGAGCCCCTGGCCCACGTCGACGTGCTCGTCGGGGAGGAGCGCCGACTGCTCCGCACATGGCGCGATCCCGGGCCGGACACACCTCCGCCGACGGAGAACCTCGCGCGGCTCTTCGAGCGCCGGGCCGCGCTCCACGCCGAGGACACGGCGCTCGTCGACTCGGAACGGACCCTCACCTACGGCGAGGTGAACGCGCGGGCGAACCGGCTCGCCCGGCTCCTCGTCGCGCGGGGCCTGCGGCCCGGCGATCTCGTGGGGGTGCTCATGGAGCGCTCGGCGCGGCTCGTGGTGGCGATCCTCGCGACGCTGAAGGCCGGTGCGGGCTACGTGCCGCTGCACCACGCCCACCCCGAGGAGCGGTCCCGGCAGATCCTCGACGACACAGCGGCGCGCCTGCTCCTCGTCGACGCCCTGGCGGCGGGGCACGGGGCGGCCCTTGCGGGAAACCTGCCCGTGATCGAGGCGGATCCGGACGACGAGAACGGCGGAACCGGCGAGACCGGCGAGTGCGACGGGGCCGGGGAGGGGGCCTCGGCCGACCTCGGTATCGACGTGCCGGGGGACGCCCTGGCGTACGTGATGTTCACCTCCGGGTCGACCGGCCGGCCCAAGGGCGTGGCGGTCACCCATGCGGGCGTGGCCGCCTTCGCGCTCGACCGGTGCTGGAGCGACGCCGTCGCCGAAAGCGTGATCTTCCACGCCAACCATGCCTTCGACGCCTCGACGTACGAACTCTGGGTGCCCCTGCTGCGCGGCGGACGCGTGGTTGTGGCGCCGGCAGGGCCACCCACCGCCGCGCACATCGGGCGGCTCATCGCCACCCACCGGGCCACCAACTTCCACGCGACCGCCGGTCTTTTCCGGGTGCTCGCCCAGGAGGCGCCCCACATCTTCGCCGGGCTGCGCGAGATCTCCACCGGCGGCGACATCGTCTCGGCGGACGCGGTCCGCGCCCTGCAGCGGGCCTGTCCGGACCTGGTGATCCGCTCCACCTACGGGCCGACGGAGACCACCGCCTTCGCCACTCACATCCCGTTCACCGCCACCGACCCGGTGCCCGACGCCGTGCCGATCGGCCGCCCCATGGACCACACCCGGGCCCACGTCCTGGACGCGCGGCTGCGCCCCGTCCCCATCGGCGTCCCGGGCGAGCTGTACCTGGCGGGCGCGGGTCTGGCCCGCGGCTACTGGCGGCGCCCCGGGCCGACCGCCGAACGGTTCGTGGCCGACCCCTTCGGCGGACCGGGCGAGCGCATGTACCGCACGGGAGACATGACCCGCTGGCGGGCGGACGGCACGCTCGAGTACCTGGAACGCGCCGACGACCAGGTCAAGGTGCGCGGCTTCCGCATCGAGCCCGGCGAGGTCGAGTCGGCGCTCAGACGCCATCCCGGGGTGGGCCAAGCGGTCGTCCTGGTAAGAGAGTTCGGCGTGCCGACGGCGGGATCCGGCCCGGCGCGGCGGCCGGAGGGGGTGGACAAGCGGCTCGTCGCGTACGTGGTGCCCTCGGCCACGGCCGGCTCCGGCGGCCCACCGCGCCCCGGGGAGCTGCGCGCCGCGCTGGCCCGGCAGCTGCCGGACTACATGGTGCCGGCGGCCGTCGTCGTCCTGGACGCCCTGCCGATCACGGCGAACGGCAAACTCGACCGCGCCGCCCTGCCCGTGCCCCGCTTCGGCACGCAGACGCCGGGGCGTGCGCCCCGCACCCCGCTGGAGGCGGTGCTGTGCGAGCTCTTCGCCGACGTCCTCGGTGTCGAGCGGGCAGGGATCGACGACAGCTTCTTCGACCTGGGCGGCCACTCGCTGACGGCCACGCGCCTCGCAGGGCGGGTGCGCTCGCGGCTCGGCCTGGAGCTCGAGATGCGGACCCTGTTCGACACGCCGACGGTCGCCGCGCTGTCCCAGGACCTGGCGGGGGCGAAACGGGTACGGCCGCCGCTGGAGCCCGCGTCCCCCGCGGCCCTGCGGGTTCCGCCACCGCTGTCGTACGCCCAGCGCCGCCTGTGGTTCATCGCGCAGTTGGAGGGCTCGAACGCGACCTACAACATGCCGCTGGCCCTTCGGCTCTCGGGGACGCTCGACCGGCCCGCCCTCGCCGGGGCGCTGGCCGACGTGTCGGACCGGCACCCACCCCTGCGCACCGTCTTTCCCCAGGGCCCCGACGGCCTGCCGCACCAGCGGGTCCTGGACGGCGGGGAGAGCGGGCCGCCGCTCAACGTGGTCGAGTCGGACCCCGCCGAGCTGCCTGGGCTGCTCGCCGCGCAGGCCGCACGCGGCTTCGACCTCACCCGCCAGGTGCCCCTGCGCGCCACGCTGTTCGCCGTCGCCCCCGGCGAGCACGTCCTGCTCCTGGTCGTCCACCACATCGCGGGTGACGCCTGGTCGGTGCCGCCGCTGCTGCGCGACCTGTCCGCGGCGTACGCGGCCCGCCGTGCGGGGAGCCGCGCCGACCTGCCGCCGCTGCCCGTGAGCTACTCGGACTACACCTTCTGGCAGCGGGAACTGCTCGGCGCACCGGACGACCCGGTCAGCCTGGCCGGATCGCAACTCGCCTACTGGCGGGCGGCGTTGGGGGGTCTGCCGCCGGAACTGGCCCTGCCCTACGACCGCCCGCGCCCGCAGGCCGCCTCCCACCGGTGCGGCTCCGTGCCGCTGGTCTTCGACGCGCGGCTGCACGACCGGATTGGGCGGCTGGCACGCGACGCCGGGGCCAGCGTGTTCATGGTCGTGCAGGCCGCCGTCGCCGCGCTCCTGACCCGGCTCGGCGGGGGCGAGGACATCCCCCTCGGGGTGCCCGTGGCCGGGCGCACGGAGGACGCCCTCGACGACCTGGTGGGCTTCTTCGTCAACACGCTGGTGCTGCGCACCGACACCTCGGGCGACCCGACCTTCCGCGAACTCCTCGCCAGAGTCCGGGAGTGCGACCTGTCGGCGTTCGGGCACCAGGACCTGCCCTTCGACCGGCTGGTCGAGGCGCTCAACCCGCCGCGGTCGCTGGCGCGGCACCCGCTGTTCCAGGTGATGCTCGCCTTCCGGAGCGTGGCCGACGCCGAGCTGGAACTGACCGGGCTGCGCGTGCGGCGCGAGCCGCTCCCGGCACCCGCCGTCAAGTTCGACCTCTCCTTCGAGCTCGCCGAACGCTTCGCCCCGGACGGCGCGGCCTCCGGAATCAGCGGCAGCGTCGAGTACGCCAGCGACCTGTTCGATGAGCGCACGGCGGCCGCCGTCGCGCGGCGCCTGGTGCGCCTCCTCGACGCGGTGACCACCGACGAGGGCCTTCCGCTCAGTGGCATCGACATCCTCGAACCCGCCGAGCGTACCCGCCTGCTGGCCGACTGGAACGACACCCGCGGCCCCCTCCCCGCAGGCACGGTGCCGGACCTCTTCGCCGCCCACACGGCCCGCACGCCGCGGGCCACCGCGCTCGTCTTCCGCGACACCGAGCTGTCGTACCAGGAACTCGACGCCCGCGTGGACCGACTGGCCGGCCGCCTCGCCCGGCTCGGAGCGGGCCCCGAGCGCGTCGTCGGAATCGCGCTGCCGAGGTCCACCGAGCTGATCGTCGCGCTCCTGGCGGTCCTCAGGACCGGCGCCGCCTTCCTGCCGCTGGACCCGCACCTTCCCCCGGACCGCGTCGCGTTCATGGTCGGGGACGCGGCCCCGATGTGCGTCGTGACACGCGAGCCCTTCGTCGCGGGACTGACGGACGCGGTGTGCCCGCTGCTCGTACCGGACGAACCCGGCCCCGAAGAAGCCGGGGTACCGGCCGGTCCCCGCGAGCCCGCCCCGGCGCCCCCCCCGCCCGGAGACCACCCCGCCTATGTGATCTACACATCCGGTTCGACGGGCCAGCCGAAGGGCGTCGTGGTGACCCGGAAAGGCCTCGCCAACCGGCTGGCCTGGGTGCAGCAGCGCTACCCCCTCACCCCCGGCGACCGAGTACTTCAGAAGACCCCCGTCGGCTTCGACGTGTCCGTCTGGGAGTTCTTCTGGCCCATGACGCAGGGCGCGACGCTGGTCGTCGCCGAACCTGAGGGCCACAAGGACCCGGACTACCTGGCCGACGTGATCCGCGAGCGCGGCGTGACCGTGACCCACTTCGTGCCGTCGATGCTCCAGGCCTACCTGCGGGCGCCGCGCGCTGCCGAACCCTCGCCACTGCGCCGGGTGTTCTGCAGCGGGGAGGCCCTGTCCCGGGAACTGGAGGCGGCCTTCTTCGCCACCGTCGACGCACCGTTGACGAACCTCTACGGGCCGACCGAGACCTCGGTGGACGTCACCGCCTGGGACTGCCGCCCCGCCGACGCGACGAACGCCGGACCCGTGCCGATCGGTGAGTCCGTCACCAACACCCGGCTCTACGTCCTGGACAACCGCCTCGGCCTGGTCCCGCCGGGCGTGGTGGGGGAGTTGTACGTGGCGGGCGTGCAGCTGGCACGCGGCTATGTGCGGCGGCCCGGGCTCACGGCGGAGCGCTTCGTCGCGGATCCGTTCGCGGCGACCTACGGGGTGTCCGGTGAGCGCATGTACCGCACCGGCGACCTGGCGCGCCGACGGCCCGACGGGCAAATGGAGTACGTCGGGCGCGTCGACGACCAGGTGAAGGTGCGCGGCTTCCGTATCGAGCCGGGCGAGGTCGAGGCCGCCCTGCTCCGCCACCCAGGGGTGGCGCGGGCCGCGGTCGTGGTCCGGGCGGACGGCCTGGGGGAGCCCCGACTCATCGGCTACGTGGTGCCCGCGGGCGCCGGCCGGACCGGCGGCGACGCGTGCGACCCGGTGGACGTGCGGCGTTCCCTGCGCGATGTGCTGCCCGACTACATGGTGCCGGCGGCCGTCGTCGTCCTGGACGCCCTGCCGGTGACGGCGAACGGCAAGCTCGACCGCGCCGCGCTGCCGGCACCCGGATTCACTGCCGCGCCCGGCGGCCGCGCTCCCCGCACGGCCCGCGAGCGGACGCTGTGCGCGCTGGTCGCGGAGGTGCTCGCGGTGGACTCGGTCACCGTCGACGACGGCTTCTTCGACCTCGGTGGCGACAGCATCCTCTCGATCGACCTGGTCGGCCGGGCACGCGCGGCCGGTATCAGACTCACGCCCGGTGACGTGTTCCGCTGCCCGACGGTCGCGGAACTCGCCGACGTGGCACGCGAGCTGACGACCGACAGCACGCCCACCGGGCCCGGCCCGGAGCCGGGGACGGGTGACCTGCTGCCGACGCCGGTCATGCACTGGCTCCGCGAGCGCGGTGGCACAGTCGACGGCTTCCACCAGTCGGTGCAGGTCTGGACCCCGCCGGAACTCGACGAGACGGGCCTCACCACGGCGCTGCGGGCCCTGCTCGACCACCATGACGCGCTGCGGATGCGTCTGGGCGGCGACGACACGCGGTGGCTCCCGCACATCCGCGAGGCGGGCACCGTCGACACGGCCCGCTGTCTGCGCAGGGTCGACGTGGCCGGGGCGGAGGACGTGGAACTGCGCGAGCGCGTCGCCGCGGAGGCCAAGGCCGCGGCGGGCCGCCTGAGGCCGCGCGAGGGGGTCGTACTGCAGGCCGTATGGTTCGACGCGGGCCGCCGGCGGCACGGTCAACTGTTCATGACCGCCCACCACTTGGCGGTCGACGCGGTGTCATGGCGCATCCTGCTCGCCGACCTCGCCGCCGCCTGGGAGGCCGTCGCCGGGGGACACCGGCTGGCACTCGCGCCCGTGCCCACCTCCCTGCGGAGCTGGTCCGCCGCCCTCGTGGCACACGCGCGGGCGCCGGAACGGCTGGCGGAGCTGCCCTTCTGGACCGCGCTCCTCAAGGAGGCCGAACCACCGCTGGGCGGGCGCCCGTTGGACCCGAGGACCGATCTGACCGAGACCGCTCGTTCCCACACGGTGACACTCCGGGCGGCGGACACGAAACCGCTGCTGGACCGGGTGACCGCCGCCTTCCGCACCGACGTGCCCACCGTGCTGCTCACCGGCCTCGCCGTCGCCCTCACCGCGTGGCACCGGGACGGCGGCCGGGCCCGGGGCGGGAGCGTGCTGATCGACGTGGAGGGGCACGGCCGCGAGGCGTCGCTCGTGCCGGGCGCCGATGTGTCCCGCACGGTGGGCTGGTTCACGACCCTGCACCCCGTACGCCTGGACGCGGGCCTCGACGACGAAACCGACCTGGCCGACATCCGGGCCGGGGGCCCCGCACTGGGTGCCGCGCTCAAACGGGTCAAGGAACAACTGCGTGCGGTGCCGGACAACGGCGTCGGCCACGGCCTGCTGCGCCATCTGAACAGTGAAACGGCGCCGGCGCTCGCCGCGCTCGCCCGTCCGCAGATCCTCTTCAACCACCTGGGCAGACTCACCGTCGCCGACTCCCTCGCCCCCACCCCCTGGCGCCCCGTCGCCGCCCCGCCAGGACCGCCGCACGGCACACCGGGCCCGGCCCTGTCCCACGTACTGGAGATCACGACGCTCGTCGAGGACCACGGGACGGGACCGCGCCTGCGCGCCACCCTCTCCTGGCCCGGCGGCCTGCTCGCCGAGCCGGAGGTGGCCGGACTGGCCCGGCTGTGGCTGGAGGCTCTGCGGGGCCTCGCCCGTCACGCGGAGCGGCCGGGTGCGGGCGGCCGGTCCCCGTCCGACCTCGGCCTGGTCTCCCTCAGCCAGGAGCAGATCGAGCAGCTCGAACACACCTGGAGGACAGCGCGGTGAGCGCGGACATCGAAGACATCCTGCCGCTGACACCGCTGCAGGAAGGGCTGCTGTACCACGCCCAGCACGGCACAGCGGGCCCCGCGGGCACGGTGGACGGCTACGGCGTGCAGCTGACCCTGCGGCTGGCGGGCACCGTGGATCACGGCCTGCTGCGCGCCGCCTGCCGGGCCCTGCTGCGCCGGCACGCGAACCTGCGCGCGGGCTTCCTGCACCAGGAACTCGACCGGCCCGTCCAGGTCGTCGCCTCCGACGTGGACACCCCGTGGCAGGAGCGGGACCTGCGGGAGACGGGCCGGGACACGGACGCGCCGCGGGCACGTGAGGCGGCCGCGGACCGGCTGCTCGCCGAGGAGCGCGACCGCGGCTTCGACCTGAGCCGTCCGCCTCTGCTGCGCTTCACCCTCCTGCAACTCGCCGACGAGGAACACCTGTTCACCCTCACGTACCACCACATCCTTCTCGACGGCTGGTCAGTTCCCGTCCTCGTACGGGAACTGCTCACCCTCTACGCGCACCGCGGTGACCCGGCGCAGTTGCCGAAGCTCCGCCCCTACCGCGACTACCTCGTCTGGCTCACCGAACGGGATCAGGACGCCACGCGGGCGGCCTGGGCCCCGGTACTCGCCGGACTCGAAGGGCCCACGTGCCTGTCGACGGCGGCCCGAGCCGGGCAGGACCGGCCGGTGGCTCGCGCCGACCGGCCCGCGCAGGCGCCCGCGCACCTCACCACGGACCTCTCCGAGCGGCTCACCCGGGAACTGCGCGCATGCGCCGCCGCGCACGGAATCACCCTGAGCACCCTGGTCCAGGGCGCCTGGGGGGTTCTCCTGCACAAGCTGACCGGGCGGGACGACGTGGTGTTCGGCAGCGTCGTGGCGGTGCGGCCGCCGGAACTCCCCGGCGTCGCGGACATGGTGGGGCTGCTCATCAACACCGTGCCTGTGCGCGTGCGGACCGCACCCGGCGACAGCCTGGCCGCCGTCTGCGCGCGACTTCACGCCCAGCAGGCACAGCTGATAGACCATCAGCACATCGGGCTCGCCGAACTCCAGCGTCTCACGGGCACCGGCGAGCTGTTCGACACGGTCGTCGTCCACGAGAGCTACCCGGTCGACCTCGCGCCCGCGGACCCGGACGTCCCGGGTCCGCGCATCACGGGCACGCGGGACCGAGGAGGCACGCACTACCCGCTGGCCCTGATCACGCACCCCGGCGACCGGCTGAGGCTGCGCCTGGAGCACCGCACGGACCTCATCGACGCCGTGACGGCGAGCGGCCTCCTCGACCGCCTGGTCCGGATCCTGCGGACGGCGGCGACGGACCCGGGTCGCCTCGTGGCCCGAACGGACGTCCTCACCGAGGAAGAACGCGGACGCGCCCTCACCGACTGGGGCCGGGGCGCGCCCCCGGTCCGCGCCGGGTGGCAGCCCGCCCCCACGCTGCCCGGACTCTTCGCCGTCCAGGCGGCCAGGACCCCCGAACGGGTGGCCGTCGAGGAGGGGAGCACCCGCCTCACCTACCGGGAACTGGACGCGCGCGCCGCAGCGCTGGCCCGCGAGCTCCTCGCGTGCGGCGCGGGCCCGGAGCGCCGGGTGGCCGTCGCGATGGACCGCTCGGCGGACCTCGTGGTGGCGCTCCTCGCCGTGGTGCGGACCGGCGCCTGCTATGTGCCGCTCGACCCGCGCTGGCCCGAGCGACGGCGACGTTTCGTCCTGGCCGACACCGGCGCGAGCGTCCTGCTCACCGAGGCGCGGTCACCGCGCGCCCTCGGCCCTGCCAGCGCACGCCGCCACGCCACGGTCGCCCACCCGGACGCCCTCGCGTACGTGATCTACACCTCGGGCTCGACCGGAGTGCCCAAGGGCGTCGCCGTCACGCACCGGGACGTGATCGCCCTCGCGGCCGACACCAGGCTGAGCTCCGGCGCGCACCAGCGGGTCCTGCTGCACTCCTCCCACGCCTTCGACGCGTCCACCTACGAGATGTGGGTGCCGCTCCTCAACGGCGGCCGGATCGTCGTGGCACCGCCGGGTCCGCTGACCGCGGCCCGCGTCGAGGAGTTGGTCGCCGGGCACGTCCTGACGGGCATGTTCCTGACGATCGGACTGCTGCGGGTCCTCGCCGAGGAGGCGGCGGGCTGTTTCGCGGGGCTTCGGGAGGTGTGGACGGGCGGCGAGCGGGTGCCGCCCGAGCCACTGCGCGCCGTCCTGGGCGCGTGCCCGGGCACCACCGTCGTCGCCGTGTACGGGCCGACCGAGACGACGACCTTCGCCACCTGCCGGACGTTCGCCCCTGGTGACCATGTCCAGGACGCGGTGCCGATCGGCCGCCCGCTGGACGGCACACGCGTCTACGTCCTGGACGGCTCCCTCGGCCTCGTGCCGCCCGGCACGGTGGGGGAGGTGTACCTGGCGGGCGCGGGCGTCGCGCGCGGCTACGCCCAGCGCCCCGGCCTGAGCGCCGAGCGTTTCGTGGCGGACCCGTTCGCGGCGACGTATGGGTTGTCCGGTGAGCGCATGTACCGCACCGGCGACCTGGCCCGCTGGACGCCCGACGGGCAGCTGGAGTTCGCGGGGCGCGCCGACGACCAGGTGAAGGTGCGCGGCTTCCGCATCGAGCCGGGCGAGGTCGAGGCGGCACTCGGCGAGCAGGAACGCATCGGGCACGCGGCGGTCGTGGCCCGCGAGGACCGGCCCGGCGACCGGCGACTCGTTGCGTACGTGGTGCCGGCCCGCGGAGTCGCACCCGCCGAGATCGACCCCGCGCAGGTGACCGAGGCGGCGGCCGAACGCCTCCCGGGCCATCTGGTGCCCTCGGCCGTCGTCGTCCTCGACGCCCTGCCGCTGACGGCCAACGGCAAGCTCGACAACGCGGCCCTCCCGGCCCCCGGGCGGACCACGGCGGCCGGCGGCCGCGCGCCGCGCTCGGAGCGTGAGCGCGCCCTGTGCGCCCTGTTCGCCGAGGTGCTCGCGCTGCCCGAGGTCACCATCGACGACAGCTTCTTCGCGCTCGGCGGCGACAGCCTGACCAGCCTGCGCCTGGCGGGCCGGGTCCGTTCCGTCCTGGGCGTGGACCTGGACCTCCCGCTCCTGTTCCGGCACCCGACGGTGGCAGCCCTGGAGCCGCGGCTGAAACAGCCCGCCGCGGCCGCGACGCAGCGTCCCGCTCTGCGAAGGATGCGCTGACCGCGCGGACACAGCACGTGGCGCCGTACCCCGCACCCGCCCCAGAGGAGAACCCTGAGTGATCCCCCTATCGTTCGCACAGCGGAGTCTGTGGCTCACCGGGCAGCTGGAGGGCCGCTCGGCCTCGTACAACATCCCGCTCGCCCTGCGCCTGAGCGGGGTACTGGACCGGGCGGCTCTGGCGGCGGCGCTGCGGGACCTGGTCGAGCGGCACGAGAGTCTGCGGACGGTGGTCGGGCGGCACGAAGGCGAGCCCTGCCAGCTGATCCTCGACGCCGACGACGTGGGCGAGCTCCTGACGGACGCGACACCGACCACCACGGGCGCCCGTGGCGAGACCGAACCCGCCGTGCTCCTGGACGAGTTCGCCACGTACGAGTTCGATCTCACGAAACAGGCACCGCTCCGGGCCTGGCTGTGCGAAACCGGCCCCGACGAGCATCTCCTCGCCCTGGTGGTGCACCACATCGCGGCCGACGGCTGGTCGATGGGCGTTCTCCTGCGCGACCTCGGCCAGGCCTACGCGGCACGACGCGAGGGGCGGGCCCCCGACTGGGAGGCGCTGCCCGTGCAGTACGCGGACTACACCCTGTGGCAGCGCCAACTGCTCGGCGACGAGGGCGACTCGCACAGTCTCGCCGCACGTCAGCTGGCCTTCTGGCGGGACCGGCTGGCGGGCCTTCCGGAAGAACTGGCCCTGCCCACGGACCGGGCCCGGCCACCGGTCGCGAGCCGGCGGGGCGGCACGGTCCCGCTGGAACTCGGCCCGGAGCTGCACGGCCGCCTCACCCGGCTCGCCCACGAGCTGGGCGCGAGCCTGTTCATGGTGGTGCGTGCCGGGCTGGTGGCCCTGCTGTCCCGGCTCGGCGCGGGCGACGACATCGCCATCGGCACACCGGTGGCGGGCCGCACCGACGACGCCCTGAGCGATCTGGTGGGTTGCTTCGTCAACACCCTCGTGCTGCGCACCGACGCCGGCGGCGATCCGACGTTCACGGACCTCGTGGAGCGTGTACGGGACGCGGATCTGGCGGCGCTCGCACACCAGGACCTCCCGTTCGAGCGGCTCGTGGAGTCCCTGAACCCGACGCGCTCGCCGGCTCACCACCCGCTGTTCCAGGTGATGCTCGCCTTCCAGAAGTTCACCGACGCCGCCCCCCGACTCCCCGGCCTGCAGGTCGATGTGCTGCCGCTCGGCACTCCCGCCGCTCACTTCGACCTCTCCTTCGACCTCACCGAGCGGCACGACGCCGACGGCCGGGCGGCCGGCATCACCGGCACCCTCGGCCATGCCACCGACCTGTACACCGAGGACACCGCCCGTCGCATCGCCGAGCGTCTCGTCCGCCTCCTGACCGCCGCCGCCGGCGACCCGCGGCGGCCGGTCACCGCCCTGGACCTCCTCGCCCCGGCCGAGCGCGCACTCCTCCTGGCGGAAGGCGACGGCACCCACGGCCCGGCCGCCCGGCCGGACACGGTGACACGGCTGATCGCGGCGCGCGTGGCGCGGCACCCCGACGCGACGGCGCTCGTCTTCGGGGACACCGAACTCACCTACCGCGGCCTCGACACCCTCTCCGACCGTCTCGCCCAGCGCCTGTGCGCCCGGGGCGCGGGCCCCGAACGCCTGGTCGCGGTGGCCATGGACCGCTCCGCCGACCTCGTCGTGACGCTCCTCGCGGTCCTCAAGACCGGTGCGGGATACGTCCCGCTCGAACGCGACACACCCCCGGCACGGACCCGTCTCGTCCTCGACGACACGCGCCCGGTCCTCCTGCTCACTGACGGCACCGCCGAACTCTTACCGGACATCGGCATCCCGGTCCTCGACGTCACCGCGGGCCACGACGCGACGACCCTCCACGACGAGGGCAATACGCACCGGACGCCACCGCCCGCCCTCATCCATCCCGACAGCACTCTGTACGTGATGTACACGTCCGGGTCGACGGGCCGTCCGAAGGGCGTCGTGACCCCGCATGCGGCCGTGGCGGCGTTCGCGGCCCACCGGCCGTGGCTGCGCGACGGCGCCCAGGACGGAGTGCTCTTCCATGCCAACCACGCCTTCGACGCGTCGACCTACGAAGTGTGGGCCACGCTCGTCCACGGCGGCCGCGTGGTGATCGCCCCGCCGGGCCCCCTGAACGGCGCGGCCGTGGCGGAGCACATTGCCCGGCACGGTCTGACCCGCCTCCATGCGACCGCCGGCCTCTTCCGTGTCTGGGCGGAGGAGGAACCGCAGGTCTTCACGGGGCTGCGCGAGGTGACGACCGGCGGTGACGTCGTTTCCGCGGCCGGGGTCCGCGGGGTGCTGCGCGCCTGCCCGGACACCGTGATCACGGCGGCGTACGGCCCGACGGAGACGACGGCCTTCAGTACGCTCAGCACCTTCACCGGGGACCCGGACCGCGTTCCGAACACGGTGCCGATCGGTCGCCCGATGGACGGTATGCGCACCTGCGTCCTCGACCACCGCCTGGCACTCGTGCCGCCCGGCGCGGTGGGGGAGCTGTACCTGGCGGGCACCGGCCTCGCGCGCGGCTACGCCAACCTCCCCGGCCTGAGCGCCGAGCGCTTCGTCGCGGACCCGTTCGCGGCGGCGTACGGCCTGTCCGGCGCGCGCATGTACCGCACGGGCGACCTGGCCCGCCGACTGCCCGACGGACAACTGGAGTTCGCGGGCCGCGTCGACGACCAGGTGAAGGTGCGCGGCTTCCGCGTCGAGCTGGGCGAGGTCGAGGCCGCGTTGCTCGGCCATCCGGACGTGGCGCGCACGGTCGCGGCGGTCAAGGAGGACGGCTCCGGCGACAAGCAACTGATCGGGTACGTCGTTCCGGAACGCGGCGGTCGTCGGGGCCCGGCCCACGACGGTCACCCGCGGCCCGTGGACACCGGGGCGATCCTCCGCCACGCCCGGACCGTGCTCCCCGGCCACGCGGTGCCGTCAGGGATCGTGCTCCTTGGGACGCTGCCCCTCACCGCCAACGGCAAGCTGGACCGCGCGGCCCTGCCGCACCCCGGACCCGCAGCCGCGGCCCCTGGCGGCCGTGCCCCCCGCTCCCCGCGCGAACACACCCTGTGCG
The DNA here is from genome assembly GCF_001611795.1 of Streptomyces qaidamensis. Classification (NCBI taxonomy): domain Bacteria; kingdom Bacillati; phylum Actinomycetota; class Actinomycetes; order Kitasatosporales; family Streptomycetaceae; genus Streptomyces; species Streptomyces qaidamensis. The sequence goes on from NZ_CP015098.1 coordinate 7,483,578, forward strand.
CGCTGTTCGCCGAGCTCCTCGGCCTGCCCGAGGTGACGATCGACGACAACTTCTTCGCCCTGGGCGGACATTCGCTGCTCGCGACCCGTCTGGTGAGCCGGGTGCGGGCCGAGCTCGGAGTCGAGCTGGGCATGGCGGAGCTGTACGCGGCGCAGACGGTTGCGGCGCTGGCCCGCGAACTCCCCGAGACCGGTGGCAGGCCGCGACCGCCGGTACGCGCCGTGCGGCACCGCCCCGACCGGCTTCCGTTGTCGTACGCGCAGCGACGGCTGTGGTTCCTCGGCCGGCTGGAGGGCCCGTCGGCGACGTACAACATCCCGATGGTGGTCCGGCTGGGCGGTGTAGTGGACACGGCTGCCCTCGTGGCGGCGTTGCGGGATGTGGTCGAGCGGCATGAGAGCCTGCGGACTGTGTTCCCGCCGGCCCCGGGAGGAGTGCCGTATCAGCGGGTGCTCGACATGGCCGAGGTGGACGAGCTGCTCACGGTGGCGCGGGTGGCCCCGGCGGAGCTGGGCCTGGAGTCGGCTGCCCGGGCGGACCACCTCTTCGACCTGAGCTCCGAAGTGCCCCTGAGGGCCTGGCTCTTCGAGGTGGCGCAGGACGAGAGCGTGCTGCTGCTCGTGGTGCATCACATCGCGGCCGATGGGTGGTCGATGGGGCCGCTGGCGCGTGATCTGGGGCGGGCGTATGGGGCGCGGTGTGAGGGGCGGGTGGTGGGGTGGGAGCGGTTGGCGGTGCAGTACGCGGATTACGCGTTGTGGCAGCGGGAGTTGCTGGGGGAGGTGGGTGATCCGGAGAGTGTGAGTGCGAGGCAACTGGCTTTTTGGCAGCGGGAGTTGGAGGGGTTGCCGGAGGAGTTGGTGTTGCCGGTGGACCGGTCGCGGTCTGGGGTGTCGAGTGGTCGGGGTGGGGTGGTGCCGTTGGTGGTGCCGGCTGGGACGCATGGGCGGTTGGTGGGGCTGGCGCGGGGTTCGGGCGCGAGTGTGTTCATGGTGTTGCAGGCGGGGGTGGTGGCGTTGTTGTCCCGGTTGGGGGCGGGGGAGGACATCGCGCTGGGTACGGCGGTGGCGGGGCGGTCGGATGAGGGTCTGGAGGATCTGGTCGGGTTCTTCGTGAACACGTTGGTGTTGCGTGCGGATGTGTCGGGGGATCCGGGTTTTCGTGAGCTGGTGGGGCGGGTGCGGTCGGTGGATCTGGCGGCTTTCGCGCATCAGGATCTGCCGTTTGAGCAGTTGGTGGAGGCGCTCAATCCTGTCCGGTCACCGGCCCGCCACCCCCTGTTCCAGGTCATGCTCGGCTTCCAGCACGCGGACGGGCAGGCGGGGCTGAGCCTCGCCGGAGTGACCGCCGAGTCCGTCGGCGTCCGGCCCGGCACCGCGAAGTTCGACCTCTCCTTCGACTTCACCGAACGGTTCACGGCTGACGGCGCCCCGGCCGGTGTCGAGGGCGGCATCACGTACGCCGCCGATCTGTTCGACCACACCACCGTCGAAGCCATGGCGCGGCGACTCACCCGCCTCCTCGCCGCTGCCGCCGCCGACCCCGACCGGCGGCTCGGTGCCCTGCCCGTCCTGGACCCGCACGAGCGCATCCGCCTGCTCACCGCCGGGGACGGCGCCCGCCAGGAACTCCCGCACAGGAACGTCGCGGATCTCTTCGAGGCCCGGGCCCGCCGCATCCCGGAGAGGACGGCCGTCGTCGACGCGGACGGAACCGAGCTGTCGTACGCCGAACTCGACGCCCGCGCCGACCGCCTCGCCCGGCGCCTGGTCGCGGCGGGTGCGGGGCCCGAGCAGCCGGTGGCGGTGCTCGTGGAGCGCTCGGCGCGCCTGATCGTCGCACTGCTCGCGGTGGTCAAGGCAGGGGGCGTCTATGTGCCGCTGGACGGCCGGTGGCCGGGCTCGCGGATCGACTTCATCCTCCGGGACACGGGAGCGACGGTCCTCCTCACGGACGGCACTTCGGACGCCGGTCCCGGTGCCGACGGCCCTCTCGTACGCGTCCACATGCACGAGGACCCTCAGGGGGCGGGTGGGATCGCGCCGGCCTCCCTCGGGGACATGCCGGGCGGGCGCGGCGCCGGGCCCGACGGTCTGATGTACGTGATGTACACCTCCGGCTCGACGGGGCGGCCCAAGGGGGCCGCCGTCACCCACCGGGGTGTCATGGGCCTGGCCGGGGACCGGCGGTTCGGCGCCGGCGCGCACCGGCGTGTGCTGTTCCACTCGGCGCACGTCTTCGACGCGTCGACGTACGAGATCTGGGTGCCCCTGCTCGGCGGCGGAACGGTCGTGGTGGCCGGGCCGGGCGAGCTGAGTCCCGCGGGAGTCGAGCGGGCCGTCCGCGGGCGAGGCGTCACCGCGCTGTTCCTCACGATCGGTCTCTTCCGGGTCCTCGCCGAGGAGGCGCCGGAGTGCTTCGCCGGACTCCAGGAGGTGTGGACCGGCGGCGAACCGGTGCCCTCGGTGGTCCTCGCACGGGTACTGCGAGCCTGCCCCGCCACCACCGTGATCGACGTCTACGGCCCGACGGAGGCGACGACCTTCGCCACCTGCGGCGCAGTCGCCGAGACGGACCTCACCGCCGCGTCGCCGCCGATCGGACGGCCCATGGACGGAACACGGGCGTACGTGCTCGACGCGGGCCTCGGCCTCGTCCCGCCGGGCGTCACCGGAGAGCTGTACGTGGCGGGCACCGGTCTGGCGCGCGGGTACGCGCACCGTGCCGGGCTCACGGCGGAACGATTCGTGGCCGACCCGTACGCGGCGGAGCACGGAGCGCCCGGTGAGCGCATGTACCGCACCGGCGACCTGGCGCGCTGGGCGCCCGACGGGCGGCTCGAGTTCGTCGGGCGCGTCGACGACCAGGTGAAGGTGCGCGGCTTCCGCATCGAGCCCGTCGAGGTCGAGGCGGCGCTCCTGGCCCATCCGCACATCGCGCAGGCGGCGGCAGTCGTCCGTGAGGACCGCCCTGGCGACCGGCGGCTCGTCGGATACGTGGTGCCGGCCGTGGGCGTGGCACGCGAGGCCGTCGACGACCTGGACCCCGCGGCACTGACCGGCGGGCACCTGCCCGAGTACATGGTGCCGGCGGCCGTGGTGGCCGTGGACGCCCTGCCGCTGACCGTGACCGGCAAGCTCGACCAACGGGCCCTGCCGGCGCCGAGGGTGCGGCACGCGAGGGCGGGCAGACCGCCGCGGACGCCGCGCGAGGAGGTGCTCTGCGGGATCTTCGCCGATGTCCTCGGCGTGCCGTCGGTCACCGTCGACGACGACTTCTTCGCCCTGGGCGGGCATTCGCTGCTCGCGACCCGTCTGGTGAGCCGGGTGCGGGCCGAGCTCGGAGTCGAGCCACGCATTCACGATCTCTTCGACCACCCCACGGTCGCGGCGCTCGCCGGGCGGCTCCCGGCCGGTGGCCCGGCGTGGCCGACGCTCGGCGCGCAGGCTCGGCCGCACCGGCTTCCGTTGTCGTACGCGCAGCGACGGCTGTGGTTCCTCGGCCGGCTGGAGGGCCCGTCGGCGACGTACAACATCCCGATGGTGGTCCGGCTGGGCGGTGTAGTGGACACGGCTGCCCTCGTGGCGGCGTTGCGGGATGTGGTCGAGCGGCATGAGAGCCTGCGGACTGTGTTCCCGCCGGCCCCGGGAGGAGTGCCGTATCAGCGGGTGCTCGACATGGCCGAGGTGGACGAGCTGCTCACGGTGGCGCGGGTGGCCCCGGCGGAGCTGGGCCTGGAGTCGGCTGCCCGGGCGGACCACCTCTTCGACCTGAGCTCCGAAGTGCCCCTGAGGGCCTGGCTCTTCGAGGTGGCGCAGGACGAGAGCGTGCTGCTGCTCGTGGTGCATCACATCGCGGCCGATGGGTGGTCGATGGGGCCGCTGGCGCGTGATCTGGGGCGGGCGTATGGGGCGCGGTGTGAGGGGCGGGTGGTGGGGTGGGAGCGGTTGGCGGTGCAGTACGCGGATTACGCGTTGTGGCAGCGGGAGTTGCTGGGGGAGGTGGGTGATCCGGAGAGTGTGAGTGCGAGGCAACTGGCTTTTTGGCAGCGGGAGTTGGAGGGGTTGCCGGAGGAGTTGGTGTTGCCGGTGGACCGGTCGCGGTCTGGGGTGTCGAGTGGTCGGGGTGGGGTGGTGCCGTTGGTGGTGCCGGCTGGGACGCATGGGCGGTTGGTGGGGCTGGCGCGGGGTTCGGGCGCGAGTGTGTTCATGGTGTTGCAGGCGGGGGTGGTGGCGTTGTTGTCCCGGTTGGGGGCGGGGGAGGACATCGCGCTGGGTACGGCGGTGGCGGGGCGGTCGGATGAGGGTCTGGAGGATCTGGTCGGGTTCTTCGTGAACACGTTGGTGTTGCGTGCGGATGTGTCGGGGGATCCGGGTTTTCGTGAGCTGGTGGGGCGGGTGCGGTCGGTGGATCTGGCGGCTTTCGCGCATCAGGATCTGCCGTTTGAGCAGTTGGTGGAGGCGCTCAATCCTGTCCGGTCACCGGCCCGCCACCCCCTGTTCCAGGTCATGCTCACCCTGCAGAACACCGCCCGTGACGCCCTCGAACTGCCCGGTCTGCGGGTCGAGCCGGTGGCGCCCGGGGCGAGCGCCGCGAAGTTCGACCTCTCCTTCGACTTCACCGAACGGTTCACGGCTGACGGCGCCCCGGCCGGTGTCGAGGGCGGCATCACGTACGCCGCCGATCTGTTCGACCACATCACCGTCGAAGCCGTCGCACACCGCCTCACCCGGCTGTTCGACGCCGTCAGCCGCGATCCGGACCTGCGGGTGGCCGACGTGGACCTGCTCTCCGCGGACGAACGCGCACGGCTGACGTCCGACGGGGACGGCGGGCCCCTCGGGGCGCCGGCGGCCGACCGGCGCGTCGCGGAGCTGTTCGAGGAGCAGGTGGCCCGGACCCCAGGGGCCACCGCCGTCATCGATGAGCACATCACCTCGACCTACGCGCAGCTCAACGCCGAGGCCAACCGGCTCGCGCACCGCCTCATCGCCCACGGGACGGGGCCCGAGGACGTCGTGGCGGTGGTCATGGAGCGCTCGGCGGAACTCCTCGTGTCGCTGCTCGGAGTGCTCAAGGCGGGCGCCGCGTTTCTGCCCGTGGAGCCCGGTCTGCCCGCCGAACGCGCCGCGTTCATGTTCGCCGACGCCCGCCCCGGCTGTGTGGTGACCCGTCCGTCGGCAGCCGCAGCCGTCCCGGAGACCGGGCTGCCGTGCCTCGTCCTGGACGACCTGCCGCGCGGCGCGGACCAGGACCCGGGCGACACGGACGCGGACCCGGCCCGTGACCCGGGCGACCCCACCGACGTGGAGCGCGTGCGACCGCTGCGCCCTGCCCACCCGGCGTACGTGATCTACACATCCGGCTCGACCGGCCGCCCCAAGGGCGTGATGGTCCCGCAACGGGGCATCGCCAACCGCCTGCGCTGGATGAGGGAGCGGGCCCCGCTGAGCGGCGCCGACCGCGCCTTGGTGAAGACACCGGCGAGCTTCGACGCGTTCGTGCCGGAGTTCCTCGGGCCGCTGATCGACGGGGCCGCGCTCGTGGTGGCGCGGCCGGAAGGGCATCGCGACCCGGAGTACCTGGCCCGGCTGACGCGCGACCGCGCGGTGACGACGGCGACCTTCGTGCCGTCGATGCTCCAGGCCTTCCTGGAGACGCGCGAGGCCGCCGAGTGCACCGCGCTGCGCCGGGTCCTGAGCGGCGGTGAACCCCTCACACGCCGGACCGTCACCGCATTCACCGACACGCTCGACGCGACCCTGACCAACTGTTACGGGCCCGCGGAGGCGAGCGTGGACGTGGTGGTGGGGGACTGCCGCGGAACGTCCCACCCGGAGCCGGGCGGTGTGCCCATCGGGACCCCCGTGCCGCACACCCGGGTGTACGTCCTCGACCGGCGCCTGGGTCTCGTACCGCCCGGCGTGGTGGGCGAGCTGTACGTGGCGGGCGCGCAGCTGGCGCGCGGCTATGTGCGGCGGCCCGGCCTGACGGCGGAGCGCTTCGTGGCGGACCCGTTCGCGGCGACGTACGGACACCCCGGTGAACGCATGTACTGCACCGGTGACCTGGCACGCCGGCTGCCCGACGGGCGGCTGGAGTTCGCGGGCCGCGTGGACGACCAGGTGAAGGTGCGCGGCTTCCGTATCGAGCCGGGCGAGGTCGAGGCGGCCCTGCTCGGCCACCCGGACGTGGCGCACGCGGCGGTCGTCGTCCGTGAGGACACCCCGGGCGACGCCCGGCTCGTGGGCTACGTCGTGCCCGCGCCCGGCGCGCGGTGCGAGGCAGCCGAGCTCAGGGACCGGGTACGGGCCACCCTCCCGGAGCACATGGTGCCCGGCGCCGTCGTCACCCTCGGCGAACTGCCCCGCACGGACGGCGGGAAGCTCGACCGCCGCCGCCTGCCCGCTCCCGGCCACGCCGCGTCACCGACGGGCCGCGGCCCGCGCACCACACGTGAGCAGGCGCTGTGCGGCCTCTTCGCCGAGATCCTCGGCCTGCCGAGCGTCACGATCGACGACAGCTTCTTCGACCTCGGCGGACACTCCCTGCTCGCCGCGCGGCTCGTCGGCCGCCTGCGCTCCGTCCTCGGCGCCGAGGCGGGCGTGCGGACCCTCTTCGAGGCACCCACGGTCGAAGCGCTGGCCCGGCGCCTTGCGGGCTCGCCCCCGGCACGGGACGCCCTCGACGTGCTGCTGCCGCTGCGCGAACCGGAGCCCGGCACGCAGGCGGCGGGCGAGGCACCGCTGTTCTGTGTGCACCCCGGCGCCGGGCTCAGCTGGTGCTACGCGGGGCTGCTGCGGCACCTCGCGCCCGACGTGCCCGTCTACGGGCTGCAGGCCCGACTGCTGTCGGAGGGCGGCGGGGCCCCGGCCTCGCTCGCGGCGATGGCGGGCGACTACGTCCGGCGCGTCCGCGACGTACAGAAGTCGGGACCGTACCGGCTGCTCGGCTGGTCCATGGGCGGTACGCTCGCCCACGCCATGGCGACCCGGCTCCAGGCGGAGGGCGAGGAGGTGGAGCTGCTCGCGCTGCTCGACGCCAGGCTCCCGGACGGCGCACCGGGGCCGACGGAACCCGGCCCGGCGGACGACATCCCGGCGGCACTGCGCGAGGGGCTGCGCGAACTCGGCCATGCCGTCGACGCGGAGACACCCGAGGTCGCGGCCGCGGCCCGCGGCATCGCCGAAGCGGCCCGCTTCCTCATCCGCAGCGACCCGGAGTTCGCCGGGATGCAGGAGGACACCGCCCGCGCGATGGTCGAGCTGACACTGGCCGGAAAGCGGCTCGCACGCGAGCACCGGCCCGACGTGTTCCACGGCGACGTCCTCTTCTTCGAGCCCCTCGCCGACCTCGCCCTGAACCCCGCTCCGACACCGGCGCGGGATTTCGCCCCCTACGTGGACGGGCGGATGACGACGTACGGAATCGACTGCGCCCACCAGGAGATGACGCAGCCCGGACCGCTGCGCGACATCGCGGCGAGAATCTCGCATCACCTGGGCGGCAGTGGCACCCCCCCGGAAGACGGAGCCGCCGAGTGAAGGGACGGAAGAACAAGGTGCTGTCCGACACGGTGGGTGCGCGGTGACGACCGCCGAAGCACCCACGGGACTCCTGGCCCGAACCCGGCCCCGCATACTCGAACTGGCCACCGCCGCACCACCCCTGTCCTACACCCAGTCCGAGGTACTCGACCTCTACGGCATCTCGGGCCCCCGGGTCCGGTCGCTCTTCACCAACAGCGCGATAGAACGGCGCCACCTGACCTGCCGCCGATCGACCCGGACACCGGCAGGCCACGACCGGAGAGCCAGGGCGAACTCCTCGCCAAACACCGGGAAACCGGCATCGTCATGGGCTCGGCGGCCCTGCAGAGCTGTCTGAAGAAGCTCGGCGCGTCCGTCGGCGACGTCGGCTGCTTGATGTGCGTGACCAGCACGGGACTGCTCACACCGGGATTCTCCGCGCGGATCATCCGCGAGCTGGCGCTGCCGAGGACCTGCGCGCGCGGACATCGTCGGCATGGGCTGCAACGCGGGGCTCAACGCGCTGACCGCCGTGGCCGGCTGGGCCGCGACCCACCCCGGGCAGCTCGCCATCATGCTCTGCGTCGAGGCGTGCCCGGCCGCGTACGTCTTCGACGACACGATGCGCAGCGCCGTGGTCAACAGCCTGTTCGGCGACGACGGTGCGGCCGCCTCGCGGTGCGCGCCGACGACGACACCCACCCGTCCGGGCACGCCGGCGGCGGTGCGCAGATCCTGAAATTCGCCGGACTGCTCATCACCGAGGCCCTGGAGGCGATGCGCTACGACTGGGACGAAGACCAGGGGAAGTTCAGCTTCTTCCTCGACCGTGATGTCCCGTACGTCGTCGGAGCCCACGCCGAGCAGGCCGTCGACACGCTGCTCGCCGGCACGGGAGTGCGGCGCACGGACATCGCGCACTGGGTCGTGCACTCCGGCGGAAAGAAGGTCATCGACTCCGTCATGGTGAACCTCGGCCTGACGCGACACGATCTGCGGCACACCGTGAGCGTGCTGCGCGACCACGGAAATCTCTCCAGCGGTTCCTTCCTCTTCTCCTATCGGCGGCTCCTGGACGGGGGCGTGGTGCGCCCCGGCGACCTCGGCGTCCTGATGAGCATGGGGCCCGGCTCGACCATCCAAACCGCGCTGGTGCGGTGGTGACACGGATGGATGTGAACAGACGATGACGACACTGCGCATACGGCTCGATTCCACGCAGGGCATGGCGCCACCGACCAGGACGATCACCGCGTTCCGTGAGCGGGCGGAGGACGAGCGGGCCGCGGCGGCGGTGATCGAACTCGGCCCCGGCCACACGGACTGGCCGGGCTCCGTCGACGTCCACACGGTGAACAAGTGGGAGCGCGCCCTGCGGCAGTGGGAACGCCTGGACGCCGTCACCCTCGTGACCGCCTCCGGGGCGTGCGGCGGGCCCGCGTTCGACCTGCTCATGACCGCGGACATCCGGATCGCCGCCCCCGACCTGCGGATCGCCCTGCCCACCGCGGCCGGGGACTTCTGGCCCGGCATGGCCGTCCACCGGCTCACCCACCGCGTCGGTGTCTCCTTCGCCCGCAGGCTCACACTGTGCATGTCGGGCACCGGAGTGCTGGAGTCCTGCCAGGCGCTCGATCTGGGCATCGTCGACGAGATCACCGACGCGCTCGACGACCGCGTGGCCAAGGCCCTGGCAGGCAGTCCCTCCGGCGTCGCGGCCCGGCTGCTGCGCGGCCTGATCCTCGACGCCCCCTGCACCTCCTCCGAGGATGCGCTCGGCACCCATCTCGGCGCCTGTGATCGGGCGTTGCGCGCCGCCGGAGCCCCAAGGACGGGAGGCGAGCGGTGACCGCCGCCCTGACCGCGGCCTGGCAGGGGCCCCGCACCCTGGTGGTGCGCGCCGAGGAAGTCCTGGCCGATGTGCCGCGCAAGGCCGATCGCACTCCCGAACAGCGGGCGCGCGTGAACGCGGCGACGGACGACGCGCGACGCGCGCGCACCGCGTTCCTGGCCGAGCACGGGCAGGCCGTGTACGACGCGCTGATCGGGAACAGCACCCCCCTACCTCGGCTGGACGAACTCCTCGACGCCGCCGCGTTGTTGGACGGCCTGGTGCCCACCCGCGAGCAGATGGCCGCCGAGGCCGGGCTCGCGCAGGCCGACAAGGAAGGGCGGGAGATCGACCAGGCCGTCTTCTTCTCCGGCGTGCTGCGGCAGGAGCGGGCCGGCCTCCACCTGATGGAGTCGCTGCTGCGGCCCACGGACCGGGCCCTGGCACTGCTGCCGGAGTTCACCGGGCGCGGCAGTGTCGATCTCGGCCGGTTGCACGTCGAGCGCGTCGGCGAGGCGGCCCACCTGACGGTCACCAATCCGGGCGCCCTCAACGCCGAGGACAACGACCTGATCGCCGCCATGGACGTCGGTGTCGACCTGGCGCTCCTCGACATCGCACGGATACGGCGAGAGATCGAGGTATCCCACCTCCTGGGCCAGCAGACCCACTACATGCCCATCCTCGACTCCAGCCCACAAGACGGGTGGCTCGTCATGCCGATGGCACAGGCGACCGCGGAGGGTCGGCACGACGACCTCAGGGATCCTGCATCGTTACGCGGTCTGGTCGAGGCGCTAATGGACGTGCTGGAAATCGCTCACACTCACGACTGGCTTCACCGCGACGTCAAGCCCTCCAATATCCTGCTGCTGGACGGTCAATGGACTCTCGCCGGCTGGGGGATCGTCAGGCGGCCGAGGGGCGAGACTACGAAGGCTGGACGTACTCGCTTCGAGATTGGCACTGAGGGCTTCGCGGCACCTGAACTCTTCGTCGCGGCGCACGAGGCCACACCCTCCGCAGATATCTACGGGATTGGGCGTGTCATTGCGTGGGCATTGACAGGCAAATATCCGCAGACGAACGTGCAGCTCCTGCCTGACCCAGGACCGTGGAGGAACATCACTCGGGTCGCTACGCACGCCGATCCGAAGCGGAGGCCGCAGTGCGTCGAGGAAGCAGCACCATCTCCCTCAGCGCCGGCCTGCGGGCAAAACTGCACGCCCTGCCGAAACCAGACCTACCCCTTGGCGAGCTGGACCCGTTCGTCCGATTGGCTGAGCGCATTGACGCAGCGAGCGCGATTCCTGGCGATGACCGACAGTGGCTGCACGGCCGGCTCAAGGACCTCAAGGACCAGTGGGGTTCGAGGCCGAAGGGCCTGCCGGAGGGTGTAGTTCACGGGGATGCATGGGTCGGCAACGTGGCGCGCACGGAGGCCGGCCCGATGTTGCTCGACTTCGAGCGCGCTTCGTTCGGCCCCCCCGGAGTGGGATCTCGTGTCGACCGCAGTGAAGCTCACCACGACCGGCGCGGTGTCTGCGGAGGAGTACGCCGCGTTCTGCGAGACTTACGGCGCTGACGTCACGGAGTGGGAAGGGTATGAACTTCTGGCTGGCGCGCGAGAGCTGCGGATGACGACGTACGCCGCGCAGCATGCCGCCACACGCCCGGAGTGGCGGCGCGAGGCGCAATACCGCATCGACTGCCTGCGCGGCCGGGCAGGGGCACCACCGTGGCGATGGAAGGCAATCAGGTAGCCCGCGGACAGGCCGACAACCAGATACTCAGGCAGGGGCGGTATGGGTGTTCGGCATGCGGGGACATCAGCTGGGCCGGGCGGTCAGCACTGGGCGATCGAGCGACCAGGCAGTCTGGACACAGCCAGGCGTCCTCTTCCTGCCTAGGGGAGTAGCACTGCTCGCAGCTTCCGCGCTCCTCCAGGGCGTTGCATCCGGTGCCGCCAGCGAAGCACACCGTCTGCCGCTGCATGGGGCGGAGACCACGGTAGCGAGGTGGATCAGGACCTCGGTCTCGTAGCAGTCGGGGCACAGGGCGACATGGATGCCTGGTCTGCACTCGGCAGCCGTGACTTCGGCGCTCAGCCAGGTGCGGTGGCAGATCCGGCAGGACAGCGGCCCAGGAACGGAGCCGAGGATCACGGCCCGCTAGGCGTACCACGGACACTGCGCGGTGACATCGCGGGCGCTTCCCCAGCTAGCCTCGCCGTTTCGGTTGGTGTGATGAGACGCGGCTGATCGTCAGCTGTCCGATGAGCGAGGCGGAGGGAGTGTCGGTGAGGAACACCTGATGGCGTCGGCCCTTGTTCTGGTCGAACAGGGACAGCTGGGCTCCGGAGTGCGGCCGCTCCCGGCGCACGATGACGCGGGTGCCGTTGGGGTAGCCGTCCAGATCGATCAGGCCTGTCAGCTCGGCGACCTCGGCGCCCTCACCCAGCGTTCCGTCCTGGTCCAGGGCGGGATGCCAGAGGCGGTCGGGCATGGCCCGGATGGCGCGTCGGACCGTTCCGGTGATGGCGTATCCGACCGAGAAGCAGGTACGGATTCCTCGTTTCCGCAGGTCGCGGACGTGCGCGAGGAAGGCTTTCGCGGATCCGGCGCTGTCGGTGCGGACGAGGATGTCGGTGCCGTGCCGGTGGGCGTCAGGGATCTGCGCGAGCGCCTGGTCGAGCACCGTGATGTGATCGGCGGCGGTGTTGGCGCCGGCGTTCCCGGGCCGCAGCCGGCCGGCCAGCGCCTCGCCGGTGTTGGCCAGGAAACACAGCAGCGGGTGAAAGCCGAAGCCGCCCTTATAGGTGGGTGCGGCCTGCGCTTTCTCGGAGTGGCAGGTGACCAGCGTGGCATCAAGGTCCAGGACCAGACCGGGCAGCATGCGCCGCAGCCCGGGCTGCGGGGATGCCCTCACCGTGATCGGCGGCCTGCATCCAGGCGACTTCCCGGGCCTGGGCACGGGCAGAAGCCAGCGAGGCGGCGGCCGTCTCGTCGACATCGGCGAGCAGCCGCCAGGCCGTCGGTGTCGAGGCGACAGGCCCGAAGACTGCCGCCTGGTCCCGCAGTACGGCAAGGTCTGCGATGGCCTCGCCGCCGTCGGCGAGCATCACCGCCAGGTCGGTGGCGATCCGGCCCGGGTCATGTCCGGTCCCGCGCGGCCGAAGCGGCCTGAGCGCGGCGGAGTACGCGGCGGTCAGCCCGGTGGCATCGGCGAGATCCGCCAGCAACCGTGCCCCGGCATGCCCGACCACCCCCGAACCATCGGCACTGACCTAACCTTGGGACGCAACCCGATAGCCTGCACGTAGAAAGTGCCCTCCGCCTGGACCGACAGAACCCCTCAGCAAGGTTCATCGTCCCAGGTCAGGAAGGCACTTTCGTATTTCCGCGTCAACAGCCGCCGAACTCAAGCGAAACGGCGAGACTAGCCTGCCTGGCAGGGGATCACTCCTGTGCGTCGGGCGGCGGATCGATCGCTGCCCGCAGTTCCTCCTCGGATGCCTCCCGCAGCTCGATCGTGTCCCCCTCCAGATTTCGCAGGGCCGTTCCGCTAGGACGGCGACCGCCTCACGGTCGCCTTCGCGTGGGGCACTCGTCGTCCTCTCCAAGTCAGACGACGGCAGGCGCGACACCTATCGTGCGCGCCTGCCGCATTGCGGCCTTTCAGTCCTGCGGTGCGACGCGGATACGGTTCCCGTCCGGATCGGCTGCGAGGAAGGTCAGCCCGAACCCCGCATCATGAGGCTCGCGCAGGATCGTGACCCCCTTGGACTGCCACTGCTCAAAGGTCGCGTTGAGCTCGTCGGGTCCACCGTCGATGGCCAGGCAAACCTCACTGGTGCGCGGGATGTCCGGTGACAGATGCTCGAACTGGCCAGACCACAGACCGAGGTCAGCGCCTGGCCCGAGGTCGAAGGTGATGTATCCCGGAGTCTCGAACGAGGGGCTCATGCCGAGGAGGTCGCCGTAGAAACGAGCTGCGGTGGGAGCGTCGTTCACGTAGACGATGGACACGACGGATGTGGTCATGGTTGTTCCTTCTCACAGGTGGTAGGTACGCATCCACCAGCCTGAGCGGGATATGCGCCGCATCGTGTCGCAATTCCTGAAAAAGTTGGTGTGTGACCCCAGACCGCTTCTTCGCCCTGATGCTGCTCCTCGAATCGAGGGATGCCGTGACTACACAGGAACTTGCCTCGGCGCTCGGGGTATCCCTTCGAACCATCACCCGGGATCTGAACTGGCTCCGTGACGCCGGTCTGCCGGTGTCCGCACACCGGGGTCGCCTCGGAGGCGTGACCATGCTGCCCGGGTCCGGGCTCGACCTCACGCGGCTCACACCGGGCGAGCGTGATCATCTGTCGCTCACCGGGCTGGATGAGAAGCAACGTGCGGAGCTCAACGTATCGGTTGAAAGCCAGCGCGCGCTCTCCAAGATCGTCGCTACACAGTCACGTCGAGTTCATGAGCTCCTGCCGCTCACCGACGTAGTGCACGTGGACAGCCGTCCCTGGCTCCAGGAACATACGTCCGGCACGACTCCGGCTTCGCTGATCGGCGCAGTGCGGCGAGGTCGCCGACTACGGATCGAGTACGACAGCCGACGCGAATCATGCCCACGCCACCCGGTCGTGGATCCCTACGGGCTGTTCGCCAAGGCCGGCACCTGGTACCTCGTCGCCGACTGTGCCCGCGTGCCACGGATGTACCGACTCGAACGGATCACGACGTGGAAAGAAGTCGACCAGCCACGCCGGATCCGCGAGAACCAGACCCTGGCCACCGTCGCTGCAGCGCTCATTGAGCAGTGGGAACACAACCACGCGATAGAGGTCAGCGCCACCATCGACCAGACGCAGATCGATCGAGCGCAACGGATCTTCGGCCAACGCCTCGTCCGGGGCGACCATGAAGAATCCGCCACCGGCCACAAGGTGACGATCCGCTTCCTGCATCTGGAGGACGTGCGAGCACTACTGCCGTTCGGGAGCGCCATCACTGTGCACGGCCCCACCGAAGCCAGGGATCACCTCCGCGACCTCGCCACCAATCTTGCCCACCACTATGCGCCGTCACCAACGTCCTGACCCGCAACAGCTAGTAGTTGCGAACGTGGCTACTTGCGCACGTGGAAGCGCAGCATGGTGACCCCGCCCGACTGGACGTTGCTGAACGGTTCCAGGTCGATCCGGTCGAGGCCCGGCGGCGCGAAGCGGACGCCGTCGCCGAGCAGCACCGGCAGCACGTACACCAGGATCTCGTCGACGAGGCCGCGCTGTAGGCACTGGGCGGCCACGTCGGCGCCGAGGATCTCCAGGTTCTTGTCGCCGGCGGCGCGGCGTGCCGTGGCCACGGCTTCCTCGATGTCGCAGGTGAGGAAGGTGACGTTGGGGTCCAGCTCGTCGGGCGGGCGGTGGGTGAGGACGAACTGCGCCCCGCCGTCGTAGCCGGGGTTCTCGTCGGACATGCGCTTGCCGACCTCGTACGTGCCCCGGCCGATGAGCATGGCGCCCGTGGCCGCCATGACCTCCGGGAACGTCGTCGACGTCATGTGCTCGAAGATCCAGTCCATCGTGTGGCCGGGACCGGCGATGAACCCATCGAGGGACATCACCCTGTTCACGACCACTTTGCCGGTGCTCGCATCCGTCATGCGTCTTCTCCAAGCAGGCGGAGGGCCGGGATCGCATCATAGGTCGGTGAGCAACATCTTCTCCGGCGGTAACCACGACCTGGACCTGTCCAATGGCGCCACCGCGGTGTTCATCGACGTGCTGATGCTGGCCGTGTCCGATCTCGCCTCCGAGGACTGGGACTTCCGCTTCGCGGCGCTGCTGACCCTGCAGGACCAGAACGTCATGGGGCGCGGTGCCGTCGGGTTCGACCTGGCGGAGTTCGACTGGGGTGCGACGGAGCGGGAACGCGCCCGCGCGAAGGACTTCGTGCTACGTGCCACAGCACTCGCGGCGAGCGGACATCGCTGGAGCGAGCTGGGCTACCACCCGCCCCGCGTGCATGACTGCCTGCACCGCTTCACGACCATGGTGGAGTCCTGCACCCCACCCGCCGACAGCAGCGCCGCACGCGGCTTCCCCGGCCCGGACGAGGCCGCGATGGCCTCCTGCGTGTGCCACCGCGTCGTCAGCGCGCTCCCGCTCTGGGACGGCTGCTTCCTCTGCAATCGGCCGCAGTACTAGGCCATTTCGTTTGGATCAGACGGTCGTTGGTCCGGGTGTGCCGTTGACTGAT
This sequence comes from Streptomyces qaidamensis, assembly GCF_001611795.1. NCBI lineage: Bacteria > Bacillati > Actinomycetota > Actinomycetes > Kitasatosporales > Streptomycetaceae > Streptomyces > Streptomyces qaidamensis. The sequence continues at coordinate 7,499,201 of NZ_CP015098.1, forward strand.
GCGCAGTGGGCGCGGATCGAGCCGTTGCTCCCGGACCGGACGCCGAAGCGGGGTGGCCGCTGGCGGGATCATCGTGAGGTGATCGACGCGATCGCCTTCAAGTTCCAGACCGGTACTCAGTGGGTGCACCTGCCGGAGAAGTACGGCAACTGGCGGGGCGTCTACAACCGGCTGCGAATGTGGGCCGTCGACGGCACCTGGGAGCGGGTGTTCACCGCGCTGGTCGCTCAGGCAGACGCCGACGAAGACCTCGACTGGGCCGTCTCGGTCGACTCGACCATCGTGCGCGCACACCAGCGCGCGGCCGGAGCCCGCAAAAAGGGGCCCCGGCCGGCGAGCCGGACGATCACGCCATCGGCCGGTCCCGCGGCGGACTGACCACGAAGATCCACCTCGCGGCCGACGGCCGGTGCCGACCACTGGCGTTCGTCCTCACCGCCGGTCAGGCCGGCGACGCACCCGCTTTCACGGACGTCATGTCCCGCCTGCGCGTTCCCCGCCCTTCTGGACGGCCCCGTACCCGGCCGGACCTGGTCCTGGGCGACAAGGCGTACTCCTCCCGCGCGATCCGCGACCACCTGCGCAGACGTGGCATCCGCGCGGTGATTCCGGAACGCGCCGACCAGCAGCCAGCCGGCGGCAGCGCGGACAGGCGGGCGGCAGACCGCCGGCCTTCGACCGCGAGGCATACAAGCAGCGCAACACCGTCGAGCGGTGCATCAACCGCCTGAAGCAGTGGCGCGGCATCGCCACCCGCTACGAGAAGACCGCGACCATCTACCTCGCCGGACTTCACATCGCGGGCATCTTCCTCTGGTCCGCCCGCTGATCCAAACGAAACCGCCTAGCCCGACTCGATTCCACATTAAGCGGAATCTACCGGCGGACTTTCCGCCGTTTCGGCGGGTGCATGCCTTCGCCCGCCGCTGGCAGGTCAGCGTGCTGCTGACCGAACTGCACGACCGGCTGCGCGATGCGGTCCGGGTCAAGGAGGGCCGCAAGATCGATCCGACGGCGGCGATCGTGGACGCCCGGTCGCTGCGGGCGGCGGCAAGCGTGCCGTGCACCACGTCGGGCTGGGACGCTGGGAAGAAGGTGGGCGGCCGTAAGCGGCACCTGGCTGTGGACGCGCTGGGGTTGCTGCTGCTCGTGGTGCTGGTGACGGCGGCGAGCGTGCAGGACCGCAATGCGGACGTGCCGCTGCTGTCCCGGCTTCTTGAGCGCCTTGTGCAGCTCGCTCTCGCCCGCTGTCTCGGACACCTCGCCCCTGACATGCCGGGCGTGGTAGCGGCCGTTCTTCTCGACGATGGTCATGAACCCGGGGCAGACGGTCCCGTATCCATGGGCCCCGAGGCAGTAGAGAAGGTCGGGCTTGTCGAGCGTTCCTCGGGACGCAGGCAATTCCGTCGCCTCAACCGCGGCGGCGACCGGCAGGCCAACGCCGCGCTTCACCGCATCGTGTTCACCCGCCTGCGGGTCGACCCGCGCACTCAGGACTACTACGAGCGGCGGATCAAGGAGGCAAGACGCGGCGCGAAATCGTCCGCTGCCTCAATAGCTACGCGGCCCGGAGGTCTTCCACCTGGTAAAACAGCTACAGCCAGCCCCCCGCTCATAGGGGCTGTCGTGACAGATGAGAGGCTCAGACGGGTGAGCGAGACACCACCGAACACCCTGCAATACCGCTTTGACGGGCCAGAAGAGGCTCCCGTCCTGATCCTGGGTCCCTCACTGGGTACCACATGGCACATGTCGTGGAAACCGTCTTTGGGCGTCCACGCGGTCCGGAACGACACCGTTTGCGCAGGCAGATTCCCCCACTGAGTGGATCTTGCCGCGTGCCGTGCAAGCCCGCTGGTCAGACGTACTGCGGGTGCCTTCGCGTGAGGCGGCGGCGCGTGCAATTCGGCTGACCACGGACAGCGTGGCCGATGGGGGGGGGGGTGGGGCCACTGATTCCGGGGTGTGGGGCGAGCAGGGCTTTAAGGGGGAGGCCGTGACCTGGTAGTTCCGTTACGTGCGGGAGGCCCCGTGGGGGGGGGGGGGGGGGGGATGTGTGCTCGGACGCGGTCCGGATGTCCGTTCCATGAGGATAGTCCCTATGCGTTACGGAATATGAGCTGACGGAAGCTGCCAGTCCGTAGCAGCCGTGTGTCTGGGAAGCGTGAGCGCGAGCAGTGCGACGAGTGCGAGCAGGACTGTGCTGAAGATCAGCGTGTGCTGGAAGGCGGAGAGGTAGGCCTCGGGGTTCTGGGGCGGGGAGGTGAGGTTGAGAGCGATGACAGCGAGCGGAGGAGACCGGTGATTCGGCGGCGGACCATCGTCACCAGCACGTCGTGCTCCAGCCGGAGCTGGTGGTGCGGCGGTCCAGCATGGGCGGACGGCCTTCCCGTCCACCGCGGCAGGCGCCTGCCTGACGGCTCGGCGAGACGCCCGACCGGCCCCTCTCGCCCAGCCGTACTCGTCGCATCCCGGCCAGCCCGAGCTCGGTGACGGTCCCAACGGGTTCAGACCGCGGACCAACCGCCGTCCACGGGCAGCACGACACCGCTGATGTTGCTCGCCGCGTCGGAGGCGAGGAACACGATGGCCGCGGCCTGGGTCTCGGCGGCGGCCGGCTGTCCGACATTGCCCATGTACGACGCCAGGGTCTGCGGGCCGAGGGCCTCGGGGTCCGCGCTGAGCTGGATGCCGGTGATGGTGCCTCCCGGGGCGATTGCGTTCGCGCGGATGCCCGAGGAGCGATACATGACCGCCAGCGACTTGGTCAGGCCGACGATTCCGTGCTTGGCGGCCGTATACGCGGCGCCGGCGGCCGATCCGCGCAGGGACGCCTCCGAGGCGGTGAACATGATGGAGCCGCGCCCGGCCTGCAGCATGTGCGGCAGTGCGGCCCGGGTGAGGAGGAACGGGGCGGTCAGGTTGATGCGTATCAGCCGTTCCCACTCGGCGTCGCTGACGTCGGCGACCGCGGACATGCTGTCCATGATCCCGGCGTTGTTGACGAGGACGTCGATGCTGCCGAACGACTTCAGGGTTGTGTCGACGACCGCGTCGACGACGCTCTGGTCGCTCAGGTCGCCGACGACGGCGACCGCGCTGCCGCCGGCCTGTTCGATCTCCTTGACGACCGCCGCGGCGCCCTCGGCGTTGAGGTCGGCGACGGCCACGTGTGCGCCGCGCGCCGCGAACGCGATCGCCGTCGCCCGGCCGATGCCGGAGCCGGCTCCGGTGACGATCACGGCTCGGTCCGTGAATTCCTTGATGGTGCTCATGAGTTGCTCTCTTTCACATGGGTGGGGATCTGGCTGGTCTCGGCGGAGACGCCTGTGCTGGTCGAGGGCTGTTCGGCGGGCCTGCGGCAGGGAATGGCGAGGGTGATCAGTGCCGCGAGCAGGGCTGCGAGCCCGCCGATGAGCAATCCGGTGCGAAAACCGTCCTCGGACGGGATGCTCATCGGTCCGATCGTGACGGTCATCTGGGACAGGACGAGGCCGACCACGGCCGAAGAGGCGGAGGTGCCGATGGACCGCATGAGGGCGTTGAAGCCGTTGGCCGCCGCCGTCTCCGTCGCCGGGACGGCGCCCATGATGAGTGCGGGCATCGCGCCGTACGCGAAGCCGATGCCACCGGAGATGACGATCACCACGGCCATCAGGGTCGCCACGGAGTCCATCAGGTACAGCGAGGCCAGATAGCCTGCCGCGACGATCAGGCAGCCGGTGAGGAGCGTGACCTTCGGCCCGAACTTCGTGGAGATACGGCCGGCCACGGGTGCCACCGCCATCATCGCGAGTCCGCCCGGTGCCATCACCAAGCCCGCGACCAGCATCGACTTGCCGAGTCCGTGGCCGGTCCGCTCGGGCAGCTGCAGCAGCTGCGGCACGATGAGCGACGAGGCCATCATGGAGAAGCCGACGACGACGGAAGCGGCATTGGTCAGGAGGACTTGCGGTCGGGCCGTGGTGCGCAGGTCGACCATCGGTTCCGTGGTGCGCAGCTCCCACCAGGCCCAGGTAAGCAGGACGATGGTCGCCGTGCCGAAGAGCCCGAGCGTCATGCCACTGCTCCAGCCCCAGTCGGCACCCTTGGACACCGCGAGGAGCAGTGCCGCCAGGCCAGTGCTGAGCCCCAGGGCTCCCACGAAGTCGAACCCGCTTCCGGCCCTCCCCGGTGACGCCGGAACCGGGAGAATGAGGCGGATCAGCACCGCCGCGACCAGGCTGAGCACCGCGCTCACCCAGAACAGCGCGCGCCAACTGCCGTACTGGGCCACCGTCGCCGCCAGCGGGAGGCCGAGCGCGCCGCCGATTCCGAGCGAGGCGCTCATCAGCGCGACGGCGGTGTTGAGCTTCTCCGGCGGCATGATGTCGCGCATCGCGCTGATGCCGAGCGGCACCAGTCCCGCCCCCATGCCCTGCAGCCCGCGCCCGACGAGCATCAGCGGCAGGGAGGTGGCCACGGCGGCCAGGACAGAACCCGAACAGAGGGGGATCGTGCAGGCGATCAGCATACGGCGCTTGCCGTGCTGATCACCCAGGCGGCCGGCGATGGGGGTGGCCACGGCAGCGGTCAGCAGCGTGACCGTGACGACCCAGGACGCGTTGGACGCGGAGGTGCCGAGGATCTCCGGCAGTTCACCGAGGATCGGCACCACCAAGGTCTGCATGGTCGCGGCCACGATGCCGCCGAAGGCCAGCACCGCCACGCCGAGGGTGTGGCTCACTGCGGGCTTGGACATGTCCGGCCCCTTCCGTCCCTCACTCATGCGGTACCGAGCCGTGTGCTTGAACTTCCCTGATCGTCCTGGTCGTCGGACTCGTCACGTACCGGCGTGAAACGCAGTACGGTGCCTTCGCCATGGGCGGCGAGGAGGAGCGAGCCGCAAGGAGTGGCCGCGAGGCCGGCGAACCGGCGGGGTACGCCGGGCATGCCGTCGGGAGTGAACAAGGCGGGTTCTGCACGCGGCACGACGCCCGGAGGCGGCCCGAGCGGAAGGTCCTCGGCATCGACGCGGCTCGCCCCCGTGGTGAGGGAGATCACCCGGATTCGGCGGTGGTCGGTCTCCACGACGAACAGCTCGTCCCCTGAGGCCGCCAGGCCCTGTGGTGCCCCGAGTCCGTCCGCGACGGTGACCGTCTTCCCGTCGTCGATCCGCAGCACCGTCCCGCGCCGGTCGTCGCTGACGTACGCCCGCCCCTCGTCGTCGAAGGTCACGTCCACGGGATGGTCGATGCCTTCGACGAGCGCGGTGATGGTGCCGTCCGGCCCGACGGCCACGATCCGTCCCGCCCCGGTCTCGGCGACCACGAGTGACCCGTCCGGCCCCACCGCTATCCCGCCGGGCTCATCAAGGCCGGTTGCTCGCAGGCGAGTTGTGTTCTGCTCGGGGTCATAGGTGTGGACGTCGCCGTACTGCGAGGTGCAGTGCACCAGGCCGTCGGCGGCGGCCACGCCGTGGACTGCGGGCGGCAGCAGGGTGAGCGAAGTGACGCCCCCGCCCGGATCGCCGGCCCGGACGACGGTGGCCGGCTCACCTTCGTGCGTGGCCGCCGGGGTGGCCAGACGGTAGTGGTCGGCCGCGTACACCGTGCCGCCGGGGGCGACGGTCACGCCGTACGGACCGTCGAGCCCTCGCGGTACGATCTCGCGGGTGCGACCGTCGGGGTGCAACTCCGTGATGCCACCGGCGGCGTAGCTGGAGACGAACATGCGGTTCTCGGCGTCGAAGGCGGCATTGTCCAAGCCCACCAGGCCACTTACGACGAGGGACCGGGATCCGCTGCCGTGCAGATCGATGCGTGTCACGATGCCTTCGACTCCACGCGACAGGACATGCAGGACACCGCCCTGATCGAAGCGGACGGCAACCGGTTCGTGCACGTCATGCGCGACCACCTCCGGCTCCCCGCCGTCCGGTGGGATACGCCAGACCTGGCCGGTGACCATGTGCGGGTAGTACAAGCAACCGTCCGGGCCGCGCTGCATGGCGTTGCCCAAGGCCAGACCGTCGGTCAGCACCACAGGGTCGCCGCCGTCCGGGAACAGCTCCAGGAGGCGGCCGTCGAATTTCATTTCGTTGACGAAGAGCCGGTCCCCGATACAGGTGATGCCGTTCGGTACCTGCACCTGGTCGGAGACCAGCGTGTACGTTCCGTCAGGGCTGCGGCGCCATACGCGGCCGGGGACCAGGTCGGCGATGTACATCGAGCCGTCCGCGCCGAAAGCCAGGTCGTCCGGGGACTGCACCGGGCCGTCCATCGGCACGATCACCTCCAGGTCACCCGTGGCCGGATCGACGGCGCTGACGCGCCCGGCCAGGAACTCGGCGACGTACAGCCGACGGTCCGGGCCGAAGGCGATGCCGTTGGAACCCCACAACCGGTGGGGCGGGTTGAGCCGCTCGGCCCGCCAACGAGCGCTTCTCGGCCGGTGGTTGCCGGGCTCGTCGAACCTGGTGGGCGTCCTTGCCTGTCGGTCGGTGATCACCCTTCGCCCCCCTCTTGATCGGCCGGGGCGAGTACATCGTCCAGGCCGCCGCCCTCGCGCCAGTCCCTGAGCAGTGCGTGGAAGGCGACCGGTCCGTCGGCATAGGTCTCGTTGCGCTCGCGTGGCTTGCCCTCGTTGTTGTAGTAGCCAGGGGTGCACTCGGCCTGGAACTTGTGCAGGTCGGGCGCGTTCTTCCGGAGGCCGGCCACCCAGTCGTCCTGAGCCTGAGGGTTCGGCTCGACGTAGCGGGCCTTGCGCTCGCGGGCTGCGGCCACGACCTCGGCGACGTGAGTGGCCTGTTCGTCGAGTACGTGGACGAAGTTGACGGAGCTCGCGTTCTGCAGCGGGCCGAGCTGGAAGAGGTTCGGGAAACCGTGACTGTAGAAGCCGTGAAGGGTCTTGGGCCCTTCGTGCCATGCCTCGAAGAGGTGTACGCCTCCCCGTCCGTAGACCGGGAGCCGGCCGGACAGAATCCCCGAGATGCCGACCTCGAAACCGGTCGCGAAGACGATGCAGTCGACCTCGTACTCCGTGCCGCCGACCACGACCGCGTCCTCGGTGATCCGCTCCACGCCATGGGTATCGGCCGTGTCGACGAGTGTGACGTTGTCCCGGTTGAAGCTCTGCAGGTAGGTGTCGCTGAACGTGGGCCGCTTGCACATGTACCGGTACCAGGGCTTGAGCTTCTCGGCCGTCACCGGGTCCGCGACGACCGCGTCCACGCGGGCGCGCAGCTCGTTCATCTTCTGGAAGTCGGTGATCTCGTAGACGCGTTCGCGCACCTTGGCCGGGATCTCCGCGTACACGTTGGTGGGGATGAGCTTCTCGTGCAGTCGCGCAGAGCTGGTCCAGGCGTCGTTCACCAGGTCCTCGTCGACCTCGTCGACCGGGATGCCGGTGAGGACCTTGAGGAAGTTGTCCATGCGGCGCCGCTGCCAGCCGGGGGTGAGGCGCTCGGCCCACTCCGGGTCGGTGGGCCGGTTGTCGCGTACGTCGACGGTGGAGGGCGTGCGCTGGAAGACGTAGAGGTGCTGGGCGTCGGCCGCGAGGTGCGGTACGACCTGGATGGCCGTGGCGCCGGTGCCGACGACGGCGACGCGCTTGTCGGCGAGCCTGTGGAGATTTCCGTTCGCGTCGCCGCCCGTGTACGCGTAGTCCCAGCGGCTGGTGTGGAACGTATGCCCGCGGAAGGACTCGATCCCAGGGATCCTCGGGAGCTTCGCCTGGCTGAGTACTCCGGTGGCCACCACCACGAATCGGGCCCGCATCGCGTCGCCGCGGTCGGTGCTGACGAGCCATTCCGACTCGGCGTCGTCCCAGCGCAGTTCGGTCGCCTGTGTCTGGAAGCACGCGTCGCTGTGCAGCTTGAAGTGTTCCCCGATGGCCTGCGCGTGCCGGCGGATCTCCTCGCCCGGCGCGTACCGCCACTTCGGTATGTAGCCGACCTCCTCTAGGAGCGGCATGTAGACGTAGGACTCGATGTCGCAGTGGATGCCGGGATAGCGGTTCCAGTACCAGGTACCGCCGAAGTCCCCGCCCTTCTCGATCACCCGGATCGACTCGACGCCCACCTGCCGCAGGCGCGCGGCCGCGAGCAGACCGCCGAATCCGCCGCCGATGACGACCGCCTCGACGCGGTCGTGCAAGGGCTCCCGGGTGAACTCCTGGTCCGTGTAGGGGTCCTGTGCGTAGTAGCCGAACCTTCCGCCGACGCCGTGGTATTGGGAAGTCCCGTCGGGGCGCAGCCGTCGGTCGCGCTCGGCCCGGTACTTCTCGCGCAGGGCCTCGATGTCGAAGTCGGGTTCCGGCAGTCCGGGCGTCGTGAGGGTCGTCGAGGTGTGGGGGGCAGACATGAGGGAGGGCTCGGTCCTTTCTCGATTCTGGATTTCGCCGGTGCGACGGCCGCCATGCGGTCCTGGGGTCGGTCAGGGGCGCATCGTGCTGCCTCCGCCGACCGAGAGCATCTGGCCGTTGATCCACGCGGATCGGTCGGACAGGAGAAACGCCACCATGGAGCCGATGTCCTCGGGCTTTCCCTGGCGCGGTGAGGGGGTGGCTCGGAGGGCGAGGTCTTGGTACTCGCTCGGCAGGTTCAGCTTGGTCTGCTCGGTCAGGGCGCGCCCGGGCGCGACGCCGTTGGCCCTGATCCCGTGCTTGCCGTATTTGCCGGCGACGTGTCGGGTGAGCGCGGTGAGTCCGGCCTTCGTCACCGAGTGGGCGACCTTGTCCGGCATTCCGGCATAGGCGGCCGCCGAGAGGATGTTCACCACGGAGCCACCACCGCCGGTGATCATGTGAGGCAACGCGCGCTCAAGCGTGAGCAGGTAGCTGGTCAGGTTGACGTCGATGGACCGCTGCCAGGCGCCCAGGTCGATGTCGACCGCGTGCGTGTCCTTGGCCACCTCGTCCGGATGGATGTTGGCGGCGACGTTGAACAGGCCGTCGATGCGGCCGTACTCGCGCACGGCCAGCTCCATGTGTTTCCTGACCTGTTCCTGGTCCGCTATGTCGACGGTCACCGCCAGACCTTCACCGCCGGCGGACTTCGCGGCCTGGACCACCGCCCCGGCCGAGTCCGCGTCGATGTCGCCGACGATCACCTTGGCGCCGCCGGCGCCGAGGATCTCCGCGGTCGCCTGGGCGATCCCTCCGCCACCGGCGAAGACCACGACTTTGCCTTCGAGTCCGTCCATGTCGGCTCCCTTCCGGATGCTGCCGTACTGCCGTGGCGTGGATGCGGGGGGATCAGGGCGCGGGGCGCGCCTGGTCACAGGCGGATCCGCCTGTGACATGGAAACCGTACATCGATGTACGTTTCCTGAACAGCCCCGCTCAGCGGTGCCCTGCGATCATCCTCCGGCGCGGCCGCGGATATTCTTCCGCCATGTCGAAGGAAGCCGGCCGGCCCTTGCGGCGCGATGCCGCGCGCAATCGGGAACAGCTGCTCGCGGCCGCACGCCGGATGTTCGCGGAGCAGGGCGCCGACGTGCCCCTGGAGGAGGTGGCGCGTGCCGCGGAGGTGAGCCGGACGACGCTGTACCGGAACTTCGCAACCCGCGAAGAACTCGCGGCGACCGTCTTCGAGGACAGCGTGGTCCAGATCGAGGATCGTGCCGCCGCACTGCGGGGCAAGGCGCAGGGCGCCGCGGAACTGTTCGACTTCGTCCTGGACATGCACGCGCGCAACCGTGGCATCGTCCACGTGCTCGCGGGGGCGGATGTCGCCTGGTTCACCCACCTCGCCACCCGCACCACGGAAGCCTTCGAACCACTGCTGGCACGGGGCCGGGAGTGCGGCACGGTCCACCCGGACGTGGAAGCGGATGACGTGCTGACGGCGCTCAAAATGGCCGAGGCCGCGGCATCCCTGTCCGACTCCCCCGCAAGCGAGCATCTGAGCCGCCGTGTGCGCGTCATGCTGCACCGCACCCTGTTCACCGGCTGACGGTGAACGTCTGCGGCCCTGGTGTCCTGAGTCCCTATTTCGCAGTAGAAGTGGGCTGTGCTCATGGCGCGTTTGGGTCGGCCGACGGTCGGGCTGGTCCTGACGGGCGAGGAACGGGAGACGTTGCTGCGGTGATCGCGGCGGGCGACGTCGTCGCAACCAAGCTCGGCAAGGAGGTGCCCGAGCACCTCGATGTCCACCTGATCTGCGACAACTACACCACCCACAAGGGCCGTGTCCCTCCACATGGTGTAGCAGCGAGTCATCGCTCGCACCGCCCCGATCGACATCAGAAGAATCGGCGCCGAGAGAGCCGTCCGGTTAGCGCGTTCAGAGGAGGACTAGGCACTCGTCCAGACGTCTTCGAGGAAGCCGCGTACCTGTTCGATCTGCTCTCGATCTTCGGGGGCCTGCCCCATGAACATGCCGTGCAGTGCGCCCTCCCAGACGTGGAGCTCCGCGCGGACGCCGGCGCGGAGAAGCTTGCGGTGGAGTCGCACCGTGTCCGAGAGAAGGAAGTCTCTTGTCCCGGCAGTCAGGATGGTTGGAGGGAAGTCCTCCGTGAAGGTTCCGAACAATGGCGAGATGTACGGCTCGGTCAGTTCATGCCCGTTTCGGTACAGCTCGAGCGTGTTGTCGAACGGGCCTGGGAGCGCGAAGCTGTTCGTGGTCTGCGTGTCACCGGCCATGGTGAAGTCCACGCACGGAGAGATGAGTACTGCTGCGGCGGGGAGGGGCAGGCCTTCATCTCGCGCCCGCAGGAGCAGCGCTGCCGTGAGATTGGCGCCCGCGGACTGGCCGCCGATTGCGATGTTCTGTGGCTTGTGCGTTCGCAGGAGATGGCGATAGACGGCAATGCAGTCGTCGAGGCCGGCCGGATAGGGGTCCTGGGGAAGCTGCCGGTAGTCCATCCCCCAGGTGCGTACGCCGAGATTTGCGGCGATGAGCTGCGTTGAACGACGGGCGGTGGCGCCGCCACCCCAGGTGAACGAGCCACCGTGAACGTAGAGAAGCACTCGTTCGTCGTCGTCGCCGAGACCCTCTGGCTGAGCGATATAGAACTTTGCCCCGTCGACTTCCGCGGGCTCGACCGTCGCGATGACATCCGTCGCGACCGCTCCGGTCGTAGCCAGAGCCAGCGCTTCCACCGTCGCCGGGTCCTCGGAAGCTGCCGCCTCCGCGAGAGCGCGCCAACCCTCTACATCGTCAGGCGTGGGGTCGGGCTGCTGAGGAAGTTGTCCCACCATCGCCAGGATGCTCTGCGCCTCTGGGCTGATGGTGGTGGGAATCGGGAAGTCCTTCATGTTCGGTCTCTTTCTTTAGGCGAGTGGGGACGTGAGTCGATCAGGTGTGGCGCCGTCTCGTAGTACTTGGGTACGACCGGTTCCGGGCGAGGGCGCCCGCTCCACCGTCCAGGTCAGGTGCCGAGGAGCGGAGCGGGCGTCTTCTCCCGCTATCCCTCGCTGGGCGTGGTGGTGCGCGTACGAGCGATCTCACCCAGGCGGGCGAGGCTGGGCTTGGGGGTGCGTTCGAAGGTGGTTCGATCGACGGCGATGAGACCGAAGGTCGGCTCCCAGTGCCCCCACTCGAAGTTGTCCAGGGCGCTCCAGTGCAGATAGCCGCGGATGTCGATACCGTCGTCGGCTGCGGCGAACAGGTGCTTCAGCGCTTCTTCGATGTAGGCGACGCGGCGGCTGTCGTCGGCAGTGGCGATGCCGTTCTCGGTCACCAGGATGGGGACGCCGCCGGTCACCTCCCATGCGTGGCGGATGGCGATGCCGAGCGAGTCGGGACGGTACGGGGAGCCGACGAGGGTGTTGTCCTCGTGCGGCGGATGCGGGATGAGCCCGTCCGCGCCGACCGCCTGGGTGGTGTACGCCTGGACGCCGATGAAGTCGTCACCGCGGGCTGCTTCCATGAAGACGTCCTCGCGGGCGTACCGCTCCTCCAGGAACCGCGCTTCGTTCTCTGGTGCGTCGGCATACATCGCCAGGTTCGCGACGGTCCAGCCCACCTTCGCGGAGGTGTTCTGTCGGACGATCTCCCGTGCGGCATGGTGCGCCTTGATGAGCACCTCGACCGCTTCGGGCAACGGCCGCGGAAGCACGAAGCCGTTCTCCGGTTGGATCGTGGGGGTCTCGAACTCGGGCACGACGGAGCCGGTGATGCCGCTTGCCATGAGCATCATGAACGCGTACATGTTCGGCTCATTGATCGTCGCGACCCACTGGACGTCGTGCAGGATCTCGCAGACCCGGGTGACGTAGGCGGACAAGCGGGCGATCGCCGTCTCCCCGAACCATCCGCCCTCCTCAATGAACCACCGGGGGCTGGAGAAGTGGTGAAGAGTGACGACGGGAGTGAGGCCGAGGTCGTGTGCGGTGTCGATCATCCGGCGGTAGTGCTGCAGTACAGCGATGGAGAATTCACCGGGCAGAGGTTCGACGCGCGCCCATTCGATGCCGAACCGGTAGGACGTCAATCCGGCCTCGGCCAGCAGGCGCATGTCCTCCGCGTACCGGTGGTAGCTGTCGACCGCGTCACCGCTCAGCGAGAAGTTCGGCATCTGCTGCTCGTAGACCCACCAGTCAGAGTTGACGTTGTTCCCTTCGATCTGGTGGGGCGAGGAGGATGCACCCCAGAGGAAGTCGTTGTGCGATCGGGGCATGAGGGAGAAGCCCTTCATCCGTAGCGTCATCGGTTCTGAGTGATCTGCGTCGCGGTGCTCTGTAGGAGAGCGAGCACCGCCGTGGTGTCGTTCCAGGTGTGGAGAGAGTGCTCTCGCGCCCCGTCGAGGATCGCCTGCTGCACTGCTCGCAGCATGGGGGTGTATCCGTTGCCCTGCTTCTCGAATTGCGAGGTCTGAGACGTGAGGAACGTTTTCGGGTCCGCCAGGTGGGTGGTGAACTCCGTGGCCACCCAGAACGGGAAGGGGATCTCGACCCACCCGTCGGTGCCGTTCACAGCGGCGGTCGGCTCGACGAATTCACTCATGGAGCTGGCGAGTTGCGCGTAGCGGCCGTCGCCGAACTCCAGCGTCATGTGCTGCGCGATATCCACCCCTGCCTCGCGCACGCCCCGCGCCGTAATCTCCGTGGGGGCGCCGAGCATGTCGCAGGCGAGGGTGAGCGGATAGATGCCCTGGTCGAACAACGCGCTGCCGCCGAGGTCCGCGTTCCAGCGGCTCGAGTCGTCACGCGGGAACGGGAGTCCGAAACTCGCCCGCACACTGCGCACCGCCCCGATCCCGCCGGACTGAACAAAGTCGATCAGAGCGCGGTAGGCCGGGTTGAATTTCATCCACATCGCTTCCATGAGGAACGCGTGGGTGGCCTGAGCGAGTTGGCGGAGATCCTCAGCCTCGGCCACGTCCATGGTCGCCGGCTTCTCGATGAGAACGTGCTTGCCTGCCATCAGGGCCCGCCGTGCGATCTCGTGATGGGTGGCGTGCGGCGTCGCGATGTACACGACATCGACCTCGCCGAGCCTCAGCACCTCACTGAGGGATCCCGCATGGGCGGCGCCGTGAAGCCGCGCGAACTCTCCCGCTCGACGGGCGTTACGCGATGCCACGGCGACCAGTTCCGCACCTATGAGGCCCGTCACGTCTTGGGCGATGTGGTGGGAGATCGCGCCGGTGCCGATGATGGCCCAGCGCAACGTAGACTCCCGGTCAGCGACCGCGATCTCCTCGACCACGCGGTCAGTCATCGGAATCCTGGACGACCTGCACCGTTACGCCTCCCTGGAGAGTGCCGGCGGTCGCTGCGATTTCGATGGTCCCGGCGTGGAGGGGGCGCACGATGGCGAGCACGCGCCCGTCGAGTGTCTGGCAGACATCCCCTGTGAGTGGATGTTCCGGGTTGGGTCGGCCGCTCACCACGCCGACCAGCTCACCGGCGCCGGAGACTGTGAGCTGGATGTCCTTCTCGTCGTCGGTGACCCGGATGCCGCTGGCGTCGAGGATCTCGATCTCGATGAACACCGCGTCACCGGGCCCGTCGGCGATGGTCATCGCTGAAGGGGTGAGGTGCAGGATGGCCTCGCCTGCGGCCGAGCGGATCTGTGAGCGCGACACCTCTTCGCCGTGCGAGTAGCAGACGGCCTCGAGAACGCCGGGCTCGTAGGTCACATCGAACTCGGCGATGAAGGGTTTCGCGACTCCCGTGCGCGCGCGTCCGAGAGACTCCCCGTTGCACAGGAGCTCCACCTCGTATGCGGTGGAGTAGACGTCGACGCGGATCGGGGATCCTGGGTCCACGGACCAGGTCCAGCTCTCCTGGGTGTCCGGCCAGGACCATCCGCCGGTCATGGCTGCGCGGCCGTGATTCTGTGGGCGGTGGACGCCGATGAAGGGCCGTTCCCGAAGCCCGAACACGGTTTCGCGGTAGTAGGAGATCGCGCGGCGGCGTCCGCTCATGTCGATGTCGCCCACCCATGCCGAGATCCACGGGTACGGCGCTTCGAAGGCCATGTCGTTGTCGTCGAGGTAGCGGGTGCGTCCCACTCCGACTTCGCCGAGATAGTCCCATCCAGCCCAGGTGAAGTCCCCTATCACGTTCGGGTTGTCCAGCACGAGGCGCCACAGGACATCGATGTGGCCCGGGAAAGTCTCGGTGCCGACGAGGATGCGGTTCGGAGCGGCGGTGCGGTCGAGCTCGTAGCGGCTGTCTCCGTAGTTGATGCCCGCCACATCCAGTGCCGCGAGGGGTTCTTCGAGCTTCTCTGAGACGATGTCGGAGGCGCTGATCTGGTTCATCATGTCGCCGGCGCTTCCCATGGCGTCATTGACGCCACCGGCGGCTCCGGCGTCGGTGGCCTGCTGCATCATCTGCATGACGTCTTTCAGCGCGGCGACGAACCCGTTGACTCCGTTGGTGACGGGGCGGGTGGGGTCGATCTGGCGCACCTTCGCGGCGAGGCGCTGGTTCCACTCGGCACCGGGTGCCGTCCCGATCTCGGGGATTTCGTTGCCGATGGAGTAGAAGATGACGCTGGGGTGGTTGCGGTCTTTGAGGACCATGGATTCGACGTCTCGCTCCCACCATTCCGGGAAATCGAGCGAGTAGTCGAACGAGGACTTGCTCTCGGTCCACACGTCGAACGTTTCGTCCATGACGAGGACGCCGAGCCGGTCGCACGCTTCCAGCATCGGGATGCTGATCGGATTGTGGGCGCTGCGGATCGCATTGAAGCCGGCTTCTTTGAGAATGCGCACTCGGCGCTCTTCCGCGGCGGCGAGGGCGACTCCGCCGAGAGCACCATTGTCGTGATGGACACAGGCGCCTCGAATCTTGATCGGGGTGCCGTTGAGGCGCAGACCGCGCTGAGGATCCAGCTGGATCGTCCTGAGCCCCAAGGGGACCTCGGATCGGTCGAGCGTCGTGTCGCCCTCGCGGACGTGCACGTCAACCGAATAGAGGTAAGGGTCATCGGTCGACCACCGACGCGGGGCCGGAAGGTACAGCTGTGTCGATACCGTGCCGGCCTGCCCGCCGCTGACCGTGGCGGGTGTCGTCGCGTTGGCGACCGCGTGGCCGTCGGCGTCGCGGATGGTCACATCCACTCGTGCGGTAGTGCGATGGCGTCGACCGTTGAGGAGGGTGATATCGACCTTCACGGTCGCCATTTCCTCATCGATGTCCTCCAGTCGCGCTTGCACGCCGTAAGAGGAGATTCGGTACGGGTCCGTCACGTGTAGGAGCACGTCCCGCGTGATGCCGACGCCTGTGTACCAGCGGGAGTCGTCTTGGGCGCGTACTTCAACGCGCAGAGTGTTCTCCTCTCCGAAACGCAGGTGGTCGTCCAGATTGACCTCGAAGATCGAGTACCCGTAGGGGCGTTGACCCACGTACTCGTCGTTGAGGTAGACCACCGCGTCACGGTAGGCGCCTTGGAACTCGACGCGGACGTTGCGATCTCGCCACGCGTCGGGCGCGAGGAATGTCTTGGTGTACTCGAAGTTCGCCGCAGACGGGAAGTACGCGCCTTTGCCCGAGCCTGCCGGGTCGCGCTCGGCCGAGATCAGTGCGTCATGCGGCAGCCTGACCAACTTTCCCGAGTCAGCGGATTGTCCGATCTGAGCGAAGATGCTCGTCTTCGGCTTGACCGTCCAGTCGTCGTTGAACAGCGTTGCGGGCATAGGTGTTCCTCCATTCCGCGGCGAACTCGCGGAGTCGTCTTCGGGTCAGATCTTCGGGACAGGGATGCCGACGGTGGTGGGCCGTCCGGGTCGAACCCCGAGGATCAGCAGTCCACCGACCACGGCGAACGCTGCGGCAACGATGTACACGCCGGTGTAGTCCCCGCCGAGAAGGGACAGAATCGCCGCGGCGAGGAACGGGCCCACGCCCTGTGCCAGCTGGTTGGCGAGGTTGAAGATTCCGAGGAAGCGTCCGTTCTGTCCCTGGTCGCTGGGCAGGGTGTCCAGTCCGATGGCCTGATCGATGGCTCCGAAGATGCCCACACCGAATACCGCGACCAGCGACCCGATGTAGAACTGCGTGATGGAGGTGAGTGTCGCCGTGACGACCAGTCCGCCCGCGAGGAGGAGGCCTGCGATGACGATGAACGGCTTGCGACGCCGGATGCGGTCCGAGATCGCACCGCTGAGGATCGATCCGGTGATCGCGACGCCGATGCCGAGCAGTCCGCCCGTCGCAACGAGGCCCGCGAGCGCGCCCGGCTCGAGCGCGAGGCGATCACCGAGCAGATACACGGTGTAGAGGGACATGATCGACAGGGCGAGGAAGATGAAGAACCGGCTGATCCACACCCACGCGAAGTCCGGGTGGCGGCGAGGGTTGAAGTAGAACCCCTGTGCGAGCTGACGGAAGTTGATCTTCGAGCTGTCTGCCGGTGCAGGATCGTCCTTCATCACGACGATGAACGCGAGGCCGAGGATGAAGGCGATCGCGGAGGGCGCTGCGAACATGGCCAGTGGCATGGCGCTGAATGCCCCTGCGATGGCGACACCGACCACCGGGGCGATCTGCGTCACGGCTCCCGTGAAACCCGCGACCTTGCCGCGCTGCTGCTCGGGCAGCTTGTCACCGAGGTGCGTGACGAACATGCCGCCCGCTGCCGTATAGCCGATGAAGGCGAGTGTCCACGCGGCGATCAGCAGGCCGATGTTCTCCGACAACCCGACGAGGACCGAGCCGAGGAGGCCCATGAGCATTCCCGCCAGCATCCACGTCCGGCGCCGCCCGAAACGAAGCCGGGTCTTGTCACTGAGGACGCCGACCAAGGGCCCGGTGACGAGCACGATCAGCGAGGGCACACCGACCGCGATCGCAATCGCCGTGTCCTTGATGTCGGGTGCGATCTGTTCGATTCGGATCGCCAGCGAGAACGCCGTCGGCGCGATCCACGCCACGTACAGGGCGCAGTAACTCAGGATCAGAACCGACAGGTAACCCTTGCGGAGCTTCACCGTGGGCACAGCAGCCGTATCACTCAGCTGCTCCGCAGCGATCGCGGCAGCTGCCGGGAGCCCCACCGGGGGCTGACCGGCGCTTGCCGGATTGTTGGCATCGTTAGTCATGCTTCAACCCCATTGTTGTCTGGTCGTTCAAGCGGGTGAGATCGGGTCACACGCGTATGCACACGTGATAAGTCATCATGCACACGTGATAACTCTGGCGCAACGTGTCATGATGGGGGCATGACGAGCATCGCCGGTCGACCCGCCACAGCCGCGGATGTGGCTGCCGTCGCGGGAGTCTCCCGCGCCACCGTCAGCCACATCCTGGGCGGGCGGGCCAGCAGCTTCAGCGAAAGCACACGAGAGAAAGTGACCGCTGCTGCTCGCCAGCTCGACTACCGCCCCTCCCCGGCCGGCCGCAACCTGGTCACAGGCCGTGGCGACACCATCGTCGCGCTGGCGCCAAACTCAACGATCGGTCAGAACCAGCAAGACGCCCTCGACCGCCTCATCGCAGACGCCGGCTCTCTCTCTGGCAACGTGGTCCTCCGCTTCGCGGACGAGGATCCCGACACGACGGTGTCGTCCCTGCTGCGGCTACGGCCACTCGCTGTCGTCGACCTGGGCGCGCTCCCCCAGGAGGCGCGAGACAGACTCGCCCAACAGGGTGTGCCAACCGTGCCGCGGATTGATCAGAACTCGCAAACCGTGCACCTCGATCTTGATATCGCCGAGATGCAGGTCTCTGAACTGCAGCGGCGCGGTCGGCGACCAATCGTGTACGCCGGACTCCTCGACCAACGCCCGGACCCTTTCAGCGATCGACGGTTCGAGATGTTTCAGGACATCTCTCGCGCCCTCGGACTCAGCGAGCCCATTCGAGTCGATATCCCTGTCGACGCGGATGGCGCGTTCCACGCCCTCGCACCCATGCTCCCCGACTCGCCGGTCGGAGTCGCCGCGTACAACGACACCGTCGCGCTCGCTGTCGCCTCCGTCGCCCGACGCCTCACGCTCGCGATTCCCGACGATGTCGCGATCATTGGAGTCGACAACACCCCCGCCATGCAGCTGGTGTCGCCTCGCATCACCAGCATCGACGTCAACATGGACGCCTATATCGACCAGGCCGTCGCGGAGTTGGTCGGATACCTCAAGCTGGACATTCTGCTTCCACCTCGTTCTCGACAGCGACCTCTCGAGCTCATTCGCGGCGATTCCTCCTGAGCCCTCACGGTCCTGGCCGATGTTCCGAGCCGGTGAGCAGATCCCCGACTGGGGATCTGCTCACCGGCAGACTTTGTCCGGCACTCAACGGGTCTCGTCGACACGCCGCGCTTCCGACACGTCGCGTGAGATGCCGACGCCTTCGTGAGCAGGGCTTGATCAAGTTCCGTGGTAGTCCGGGTTGTTGGTGATGCCCAGGATGGCGAGTGCTTGTTCGGGGTCGTGGCGGATGACGCGGGTGGTCTTGGCGATGTTTTCGGCTCCGAGGAGCTTGAGGATGCCGATGGCGAGGTTACGGAAGCCGGCCATGGCGCGGGGTGCGCTGCCGGCGTGCACGGTCGAGGCGTCCTCGGCAAAGGTCACGTCCCGGATGTGGTGCGAGGAGTTCTCGATGCCCCAGTGCCCGCGGATCGCGGCGGCCGGCGCGGCCGGTCCGGCCTGGTGGGCGTCGAGGCTGGTGACGGCGTAGAGGTTCTCGCGGCTCTCGGGCTTGTCGGCGGGCTTGCGTCGGCGGTGGACGCGGACGGCGAGCGCCGCGTGGGGGAAGGCGATGCCGCCGAGGTTGTCGGTGATGGCGCAGGTCTTGATCGAGCGGGACTCGCGGCGGCCGTGCCTGGTCTGTGAGGCGCTGTGCTGGACGGCGATGTCGGCCCAGGGTAGGGCGGCGAGCTGGGCGTAGGCGGTGGGCTGGTTGGTCTTGATCACGGCGATGTAGTGCGCCTTCTTCGTCTCGATGAGCCAGGTGATGCTGGCCTTTACCGAGTGCAGGGCATCGAAGGTGACGACGGCGCCGGCCAGGTTCAGCGGCGACAGCAAGGGTTTGAAGTGGCGCACCTCGTTCGTCTTCGCACCGACCTCAACCTGGTTGAGCGTGGCCACGGGTGCGTGTGTGACGGCCGAGAGCAGGTGCCGGCGCGGCGTACCCAGGTGGGAGGAGCCCTTGAGGGCCCTTGCCGTCCACGGCGATGACCTGCCGCGATCGGGTGGCGGACTCGTCCGTGGTGGTGCGGCGGGTGTCGGCCAGGAAGGCGCCCACTGCCTGGTCCAGGGCATCGCCGTCGAGTGCGGCAAAGACGCGTCCGATGGTGACCGGCCTCGGGCTGCGCCGCCAGCCGAGCAGGTGACGGCGCACACCGAGGGATGCCAGCAGCGCAGGCGTGGCCCGCTCGCCGAACTCGGCGAGCTCGTCGATGCTCTTCGCGCCGCCGATGGCCGCGCAGGCACACACCAGCAAGATCGACGTCAGCGAGTACCACAGGCCCCGGCAGGAACGCGGATCGGGCACCGATTCGAGGTAAGGGCGCAGGTCAGCGATCCGGTCGGGATCCAGCGGACCCAGCTTCGTCAGTACGGCGGGGATAGGGGAAGATGCAACAGCAGGCACGGGACATCCCCGTGATCATCGGCTTAGACACCAAAATGATCACGGATCCCCGTGCCTGCACTGCTACCCGCCCCTACCGACCTCGATCGCCAACCTTCCCCGCAACCACGGAACTTGATCGAGCCCTGGGATCACGCCGAGCCTCGTTCGTGCCACCACACTCGATGCTGCTTCCTGAACCGCCTGGAGGCCGTGATCAAAGAGGAAAGCGTTGCTCGTAGCGGCTGAAGGAGGGCACGCGCCCGGAAGGCCCACTGCCGACACGGCCACGAGTACATGCCGGAGAATGTATACCTGGGTTCTCGTTGGCAGGACCGGAGCCGGGCAAGGCCCGCTAGGTCCACCCCGGCGATGTGACATCTCGTGACAGATGAGAGGCTCAGACGGGTGAGCGCGACACCACCGAACACCCTGCAATACCGCTTTGACGGGCCAGAAGAGGCTCCCGTCCTGATCCTGGGTCCCTCACTGGGTACCACATGGCACATGTGGGACCGCCAGATCCCCGAGCTGACCAAGCAGTGGCGCGTCTTCCGGTTCGACCTGCCCGGCCACGGCGGCGCTCCCGCGTACCCGGCGGGATCGGTGAGTGAGCTCACCACGCGGCTGCTGGCCACCCTCGAAGGGCTCGGCGTGCAGCGCTTCGGCTACGCGGGCTGCGCGCTCGGCGGTGCCGTCGGCATCGAGCTGGCCCTGCGCCACCCGGAGCGGCTCGCCTCGCTCGCGCTGATCGCCGCCTCGCCCCGCTTCGGCACGGCCGACGAGTTCCGGCAGCGGGGCGTGATCGTCCGCACGAACGGCCTCGACCCGATCGCCCGCAGCGCGCCCGAGCGCTGGTTCACCGGCGGCTTCGCCGCCGCGCAGCCCGCGATCACCGAGTGGGCCGTGCAAATGGTGCGCACCACCGACCCCGGTTGCTACATCGCCTCCTGCGAGGCGCTCGCCTCCTTCGACGTACGCCCCGAGCTCGGACGGGTCGGCGTACCGACCCTGGTCCTGGTCGGATCGGACGACCAGGTCACCGGCCCCGCCGAGGCCCGCACGCTGGTCGCCGGCATCCCGGACGCCCGCCTCGCCGTCGTCCCCGGCGCCTCCCACCTGGTCCCGGTGGAGCAGCCCGGGGCGGTCACCGACCTGCTGGTGCGGCACTTCTCCACCGCCTGGCAGCCCGTCTTCGAGACCTCCACCGGCCAGAACGCCCTGCCGGCGGCCGCCCTCAAGCCGGTCCTGTCTGCCGCCCCGCCACAGCCCCTGCAGACCGGGCCCGTCGCCGAGATCGCCCCGCTCGCCGTACCGCCGCAGGTCCAGGGCCGGCCCGACCCGTACGACGCCGGGATCAAGGTCCGCCGCGAAGTGCTGGGCGACGCGCACGTGGACCGGGCGCTCGCCCAGGCCGACGAGTTCTCCGGGGACTTCCAGGAGTTCATCACCCGCTACGCCTGGGGCGAGATCTGGGACCGCCCCGGCCTGGACCGGCGCACCCGCAGCTGCGTCACCCTCACCGCCCTGGTCGCCGGCGGCCACCTGGACGAGCTCGCCTTCCACACCAGAGCCGCCCTGCGCAACGGCCTCACCCCGGGGGAGATCAAGGAAGTGCTGCTCCAGGCGGCCGTCTACTGCGGCGTCCCGGCCGCGAACAGCGCCTTCAAGGTGGCCCAGCAGGTCATCCGCGAGGAGACCACACCCCAGGAGTGAGCCCGCGGGAGAGCGCGGAGGCAGGATGGAATCATGAAGCTCACGAAGAAGTCGCACGCCTGCATCCGCCTGGAGAAGGACGGCCGGACCCTCGTCCTCGACCCCGGCGCCTTCACCGAGGAGGACGCCGCGCTCGGCGCGGACGCGATCCTCGTCACCCACGAGCACCCCGACCACTTCGACGAGTTCCGGTTGCGCGCTGCGATGGAGGACAACCCGGCCGCCGAGCTCTGGACCCTGAAGTCGGTCGCGGAGAAGATCTCGGCCGCCTTCCCCGGCCGCGTCCACACCGTCGGCCACGGCGACACCTTCACCGCCGCGGGCTTCGACGTCCAGGTCCACGGCGAACTGCACGCGGTGATCCACCCGGACATCCCGCGCATCACCAACGTCGGCTACCTCGTCGACGGCGGCAGGGTCTTCCACCCCGGCGACGCCCTCACCGTCCCCGACCACCCGGTGCAGACGCTGATGCTCCCCGTGATGGCCCCCTGGAGCAAGATCTCCGAGGTCATCGACTACGTCCGCGAGGTGCGGCCGCAGCGCGCCTACGACATCCACGACGCCCTCCTCACCGACCTGGCCCGTCCGATCTACGACCGCCAGATCGGGCACCTCGGCGGCGCGCAGCACCTGCGGCTGACGCCGGGGGAGTCCGCCGAGGTCTGAGGCCCCGAGGGGACCGGGACGCGTTGTCGGACCCGCCGGGTAGGTTGTGGGGCATGCGCATCGCGACCTGGAACGTGAACTCGATCACCGCCCGCCTGCCGAGGCTCCTGGCCTGGCTGGAGAGCAGCGGCACGGACGTGCTGTGCCTCCAGGAGGCCAAGGTCGCCGAGGAGCAGTTCCCCTCGGAGCAACTGCGCGAGCTGGGCTACGAGTCGGCGGTGCACGCGACCGGCCGGTGGAACGGCGTGGCGGTGCTCTCGCGTGTCGGCATCGAGGACGTCGTCAAGGGCGTGCCCGGCGACCCCGGGTTCGACGGCTCGGTGGAGCCCCGCGCCATCTCGGCGACGTGCGGCCCGCTCCGCGTCTGGTCGGTCTACGTGCCGAACGGCCGTGAGGTCGACCACCCGCACTACGCCTACAAGCTCCAGTGGTTCGAGGCCCTCAAGGCGGCCGTCGCCGGTGACGCGGCGGGCAGCCGCCCCTTCGCAGTGATGGGCGACTACAACGTGGCGCCGACGGACGACGACGTCTTCGACCCCGCCTTCTTCGAGGGCTCCACCCATGTCACCCCCGCCGAGCGCGCCGCGCTGGCCTCCCTGCGCGAGACGGGCCTGTCCGACGTGGTCCCGCGGCCCCTCAAGTACGACCACCCGTTCACGTACTGGGACTACCGCCAGCTCTCCTTCCCGAAGAACCGCGGCATGCGCATCGACCTGGTGTACGCCAACGCGCCCTTCGCGAAGGCGGTCAGCGACGCGTACGTGGACCGCGAGGAGCGCAAGGGCAAGGGCGCCTCGGACCACGCCCCCGTCGTCGTGGACCTGGACGTCTAGGAGGGTGCTGAAGATCTTGGCCGGGCTCCCGGCGCCTGGCACGCACGTCTGCCGCGTTGCCGAAACGCCCTGGTAGCTCCGCTACGAGGACGCTCCGGCGCCTTGCAGCCGCACGCACCAGGCGCCGCTCGCCGATCCGGCCAAGATCTTCAGCACCCTCCTAGGGGCTTCAGGGCCGCAGCAGCCCCAGGTCGACCGAGTCCGCCAAGGCCGCCAGCCCCGCGTCGCCCGGGTGCAGGCGGTCCCCGCTGTCGTACGCGGGGAGTATCCGGGACGGCCGCTGTGGATCGCGGACCACCGCGTCGAAGTCGAGCACGGCGTCGAAGGCCCCGCCGCCGCGGATCCACTCGTTCACCGCGACCCGCTCGGCGTCGACGGCGGCGGTGCACCGCGCCTCGCCCTCGCAGGGCAGGATCGTCGCAGCGAGCATCCGCAGCCCCCGGGCGTGCCCCCGCGCCGCCAGCTCGCGCAGCCCGGCGACCACCGCCTCCGCCGACGTGCCCCACCGCAGATCGTTGACGCCCTCGAAGACGACGGCCGTACGCGCCGACGGCTGGGCGAGGACGTCCCGGTCGAAGCGGTGCAGGGCGCTCACCCCGGCCGTGTCCGTGGACACCCCGTCGCCGGGGTACCGGTCGGTGACCACTCGATTGCCCGAGATCCCGAGGTTCAGCACGCCGTAGCTCGGGACGGTGCCCTGCTTCAGGAGCCGGCCGGCCAGGACGTTCGGCCAGCGCCGGTTCGCGTCCACGGTGGACTTGTCGCCGTCGGTGATCGAGTCCCCGAGCAGCACCACGGAGCCGGGACCGCCGCTCACGTCGACCCCGGCGAGCAGCGGCCAGCGGGTGATCACCGAGGTGTACGCCCCGGCGGCGGCGTCCACCGCGTGGTCGCCGGGCTCGCTGACGTACGAGCGCTGCTGGGCGAGCCCGTGCACCGGCGCCGCGGCCACCGTCCCGGGCAGGTGGAAGCTGATCAGCAGATTGGCGTCCGCCGGCACGGAGAAGCCGAGCGGGTCGCTGTACGCCTGGCCCCCGGCCGGGATCGCCACGCCCGCGGCACCGCCGAACGACAGCGCCACCGGGGTGCCCCGCGCGGCCGCGCCCGACGCCTGCACCGCGACCGTCGCGCTCCCGATCCGCACCGGAGCGGCCGCGAAGGTGTTGTCGAACCGCATCCGCACCCGGGGCCCGCCCAGGGACGTGTGCACGACCAGCCGCAACGTCCGGCCCGTCCAGGGGCCCACGGCGGCGTAGCCTCCCGTGGCCGTGGTCCAGCTGCCCGTCCAGCCCTGCGTGGCGGACCGCACCGACACCGCGAAGACGTGCAGCCCGGTCGCGCTCGGCAGCCGGACCGACTTCACCGCGTGCCCCCGCACCAGCGGCACCGTCACCACGTACAGGCGGGCCTGCCGGTCGAGTTGGCCGCCGGGCGTGTTGATGTGCGGCAGGGCCACCGCCTTGGTCGCGAGCGGCCCGGTGCGCCAGTCGGGCGCGGTCAGCCGGTACCCGGAGCGGGTGCCGTTCGCGTACCTGACCGTGCCCGGGCCGCCCACCTCCGTGCCGGCGGTGCCCGCCACCAGGAAGGCCAGGGCGTCCCCGCGCCCCGTGACCCGCACGTCCTGCCCGGCGGCGCGGACGTTGTCCGGCTCGCCGGGCCGGCGCTTCGGCCAGGTCAGCCGGGCGCCCTGCACGGTGAGCGCGCGGCCGGGCGTCCAGCCCGCGGCCGTGAGGTCCCGCGCCGACAGGGAGGCGCCGGAGCCGTCGAAGTCGGCCTCCCGGGGCCGGCTGTCGTCGCTGACGGCCACGTTGTCGAACAGCCGCTCCAGCGGCACCGGTGCCGCCCGCCCCCGCTCGGCGGCCTGCGCCGACACCGTCGGCACCAGCGACCCGCACAGGGTCAGGACGACCAGGATCCCCCGGACACATCGGCGCACGGCCGACTCCTCCCGCTCATCGACATACGACGCGACAGACGAAACGCAGAGACGAAAACCGAAGAGACAACGACAGCCGGGACACAAGACGCACGGTGAAGTTAGGGAGACGGGAGTGACCCGTCAACGCGCGCTGCGTGAACTCGGCCTGAACTCGACCGGGATCGGCGGACCCGCGCGCCCTGTGGTGCGTACGGCGGTACGAATGACACGCTGGGAGTATGAACATCCCTTTCCTGGGCAACCGGCGCCAGAAGGTCGGGTTCCCCGACCCCGCAGGCATCGCGGAACTCCTCGCCGAGTGCGAACTGCTCCGCTCCCAGGCGTACCGGGAGGGCGTCCGGCTGGACGACTCGGCGGCCTCCCTGGAGGCGCTCGACCAGCTCGTGCCGCGCTGGCGGGACGACGAGGAGACGCTGCCCTGGCTCGGCAACGACGCCGGTCTCTACCTCGGCACCGTCATCGTGCGCACGGTGCCGGGAGCCGCCTGGGAGATCCGGTCCGACGGACAACCGGTCGTGCGACTGGTCTCCGGCCGGGAGTTCGACGTCGTGGACTCCGGCCACGAGTGGGCGGTGAACGGGGTCCCCGAGCTGTCGCAGCTGTACGCCGAAGTCGCGGAGTCGTGAGCCCCATGACCGCAACCTTTGGCCCAAAGTCCGACTTAAATACGGCTAATGATCGAAAAGTGCGTGTCGCCCGACAAGTCCGATCTTGCCTGGATACGTTGCGGCAACCACCACACAGCTGAGAGTGAGTAGGGCTGAGCATGGCCGTCGAGCCGCTGATCGAGCTGCGTGACGTCAACAAGCACTTCGGGGAGCTGCATGTCCTGCAGGACATCAACCTCACCGTCGGCCGGGGGGAGGTGGTCGTGGTCATCGGCCCCTCGGGGTCGGGAAAGTCGACCCTCTGCCGGGCGATCAACCGGCTGGAGACCATCGAGTCCGGAGAGATCGTCCTCGACGGGCAGCCGCTGCCGGCGGAGGGCAAGCCCCTGGCCAGGCTGCGCGCCGATGTCGGGATGGTCTTCCAGGCGTTCAACCTCTTCGCCCACAAGACCGTCCTGCAGAACCTCTCCCTGGGGCAGGTCAAGGTCCGCGGACGCAAGAAGGAGGACGCCGACAAGCGCTCCCATGAACTCCTCGACCGGGTCGGCGTCGCCGACCAGGCGGACAAGTACCCGGCGCAGCTCTCCGGCGGCCAGCAGCAGCGCGTGGCCATCGCCCGCGCCCTGGCCATGGAGCCCAAGGCGATGCTCTTCGACGAGCCGACCTCGGCCCTCGACCCGGAGATGATCAACGAGGTGCTGGAGGTCATGAAGCAACTGGCCCGCGACGGCATGACCATGATCGTCGTCACGCACGAGATGGGCTTCGCCCGGTCGGCCGCCAACCGGGTCGTCTTCATGTCCGACGGCCGGATCGTCGAGGACCGCAGCCCCGACGAGTTCTTCACCAACCCGAGCAGTGACCGCGCCAAGGACTTCCTCTCCAAGATCCTCAAGCACTGAACGGGCGGGCACCGGACGGCTCATCGGATCGGACCTCGACTACGATGTGCCCTTCATCCCTGTCGGAGAGGGGGACTTCGCCGAAGACCGCCGATCCCGACGGGGGTGAGCAGACCGCCCGCCCCGTCCGCGGGGCACTTCCCTCCGGGTGCGGCCCCCACGGCCCGAGGGCCACGGGGGCGGCGGTTCACATCGGCCAGGCCCGTCCGGCGGCAGCCGGAGATCACTGCTCGCGCAGCGGAACCGACACGTACGACGGGTCGTTCGCCGGTGAGGAGAAGGTCAGCTGCGCGCCGGACGGGTTGTGCTCGATGTAGAGCGGGTCGACCGTGTCGACGACCAGGGCGAGGCGATGCCCGGCCGGGACGTCATAGGCCGTGGAGTACAGCTCCAGGTCGACGCCGAACGGCTTTCCGGGGGTGCGCCCGTGGAAGGTGTACGGCGCGTGGGTGACCAGCTTGCCGAGGCCGAGCGGCCCCACGTCGTACAGGTAGGCGACGAGGGTGCCGCTCTCCTTGGTCGGGGTGAGGGTCGTGTGCAACCTGGTCGTCCCCCGCACCTGTTGGGCCGTGGCCGACTTCTCCGACTGCCAGACGGCGGCCCAGCGGCGGGGGAGCAGCGGGATCGAGGCCATGGGCGGCAGCTGAGCCACCTGGTCGAGGATGCTGGACAGGAAGACGACACCACCGTCCGCCCCCGAGTTCACGTTCGCGCGGATCGTCTTCGAGCCTCCGAGGGCGATCTTGCGGTCCGTCGCCCCGGCCGACTTCCAGTCCGGGTAGCCCTCGTAGCCGCCCGTGGAACGGGACTTGAGCTGGACGGGCTGCTCGCGGTCGATGCCGTTGTCCTCGCCCCTGAGGTAGTGGTCGAACCAGCGCTCGGTGTCCTTCCACACGTCGTTGGGCAGCCCGAACAGGCCGGTCAGTTCGGCCGTGGCGTGGTCGCCGGGCCGCATCTCCAGCCGCTTCGGGCCGGTCAGCTTCTCGTAGAAGTCGGCGTACTGGTTGGGCGGGAAGACGCTGTCGCCCCAGGCGTTGGCGAGCATGATCGCCGCGCCGTTCTCGTTGATCCGGTCGACGTAGGTCGCAGCGGAACGTTTCTTCCCCCAGGCGACGAGTTCCGGCTCCTTCGCCAGGTTGGAGCCGTAGAAGTCGTTGAAGGTCTGCCGGAGTTCCGCGCTCTGGCGGCCCGTCACCACGCTCGCGCCGTCCAGCAGGGCGGCGGCCTGGAGGTGCTGGGTGCGCCCGGCGTAGATCGAGCCGATCAGGTCGGCCCAGCCGCTGAGCGAGGCGACCGCCTTGATCCGCTTGTCGTGCGCGGCGGTGAGCAGGCTGATGCCCGCGCCGTAGGAGACGCCCGCCATGCCGATGTGCCCGGCGTCCGCGGGGGTGTGGGTGAGCGCCCAGTCGATGACCTTCGACGCGTCGGCGATGTCGGGTGGTCCCGCCACTTCTATCTCGCCGCCCGACTGCCAGAAACCGCGCACGTTGTACGTGACCACGACGTACCCGGAGTCGGCGAGTTTCTGTGCCTGGGCCAGGTACTCGACCTGGGGCAGGCCCCAGCTCGTGGGCATGACGAGCAGCGGGTAGCGGTCGGTGCCGCGGGCGCCGGCCGGGGTCACGACGTTGGCCTTGAGGACGGTGCCGCCGTCGCCGGCGATGTCGACGAAGCGGACGGGGTTGGGCGCCGCCTGCGCGGTGGGGGCGAATCCGAGGGCGGTTCCGGCGACCAGGGTCGCCGAGACGGCGCCTACGGCGGTGGTGCGCAGAGCCTTGCGGTGGGGTCCCACGGGTCACTCCTCACTCGTGTCAGTGCAAAGTGACGGAACGGTAACCGCGACCTCTTACCAGAGGTAACCCGTCGGTAAGTTACGTGCCAGTAACGATTGTTGAGCAGTGGAGGACTTCAGGAGGCGCGGTGTGTATTGCGTGGAGCGGTCGCCGCGGCGGGCAGTGCGGTCTGCGCCGCCCGCGTCACGTCCTCCACCAGTTCGACGACGTCCGGGCCGTAGGCCTGCGAGTTGATCACCTTGAGCAGCAGTACGAACGAGCTGTTGCCGTACTTGTGGGTGAGGCGCTCGTGGTTGCGGGCCAGGTAGCGCGTGGTCGCCTGGTTGGTGATCGAGGTCTGGCCGCAGAACAGGAACACGGGACGGGTGTTCTGGCTGCGCTCCGCCGTGACCCGGGCCAGCAGCGCGTACTCCTCCCTGCCGTTCTCCATGCGGTAGCGCTCGGAACCGACCTGGAACGCGCCCCGGTCCGGGCCCGGTTCGGAGTCGACGTTCACCCGCACCCCCGGCAGCAGGGAGGACAGATGGGCCGCCATCCGGCGGTTGGACGCCGGGCCGCCCACGCAGAACTCGGTGCGCTCCCCGAAGCCCTGGCGTGCCGTGTCGTGCGGGAGTATCTGGGCGTGGGCGTTGCAGTCCTTGATCAGCGCGGCGAGTTCGAGCAGGGCGAACACGTCGTAGCGCATCACCGAGAGTTCGGGGCCCGTGGCGCCCCGGTTCACCACCAGCAGGGACTCTGAGTTGTCCGGAAGTCCGAAGAACACCTGCTTCCGGCGGAGCTTGCGCCGCCACAGGTAGGTGCGGGCCACCCAGCCGAGCGCGGCACTGATGCCCGCCGCGACCACACCCAGAACGATGTTGCGCACGTCGTCATTCATGGGCGCGCATGGTAGCGGGCCCGACGCACCGGTGTTCGACGCCTGCCTGACGCGGCCATGGCGATGAATTAAGCTGCGCGGACGGCCTTTGACTGGAGGTGCGGATGCGTCGCCCTGTCGCACGGAATCTGACGGTCCTGGCGGTTTCGGCCGCCGTGGTGGTGTCGGTGGGAGCGGCGGCGCCGCCACCCGCCGCGCAGAGCACCGGGGGTGGGAAAACCCCGCTGGCCGTCGGCTACGGGGGCGCCGTCTCCAGCGTCGACCCGGACGCCTCCGCCGCCGGGATCGAGGTCCTGAGGAAGGGCGGCAACGCCGTCGACGCGGCCGTCGCCACGGCCGCCGCGCTCGGCGTCACCGAGCCCTACTCCGCCGGCATCGGCGGGGGCGGCTACTTCGTGTACTACGACGCCAAGTCCCGCACGGTACGCACCATCGACGGCCGCGAGACCGCCCCGCTGACCGCCGACGAGAACCTGTTCACCGAGAACGGCAAGCCCCTGGCCTTCGCCGAGGCCGTCAGCAGCGGCCTGAGCGTCGGCACCCCGGGCACGCCCGCCACCTGGCAGACGGCTCTCGACCGGTGGGGCAGCAAGCCGCTGGCGAGTGTCCTGAAGCCGGCCGAGCGGCTGGCGCGCGACGGTTTCACGGTCGACGAGACCTTCCGCTCGCAGACGGCGTCCAACGAGACCCGCTTCCGCTACTTCCCGGACACCGCCGACCTGTTCCTGCCGGGTGGCCAACTCCCCGTCGTCGGCTCCACCTTCAAGAACCCCGACCTCGCCCGTACGTACGCGGAGCTGGGACGCAAGGGCGTCGACGCGCTCTACCACGGCCGGCTCGGCCGGGACATCGTCGACACCGTCAACAAGCCGCCGGTGGACCCCGGCTCCGGCTGGAACGCCCGGCCCGGCGACCTGTCCGCCAAGGACCTGGCCGCCTACCGCACCAAGGTCCAGGCACCCACCAGGACCACGTACCGGGGCCTCGGCGTCTACTCCATGGCGCCGTCCTCCTCCGGAGGCACGACGGTCGGGGAGGCGCTCAACATCCTGGAGCGGACCGACCTGTCGAAGGCGAGCAAAGCCCGCTATCTGCACCGCTTCATCGAGGCCAGCCGGATCGCGTTCGCGGACCGGGGGCGCTGGGTCGGTGACCCGGCCTTCGAGGACGTGCCGACGAAGGAACTGCTGTCGCAGCGGTTCGCCGACTCGCGCGAGTGCCTCATCAAGGACGACGCCGTGCTCTCCAGCCCGGTACCGCCGGGCGATCCGCGTCATCCTGAGCGGTGTGGCTCCGGTGGTACGGCCGCGCCGACGACGTACGAGGGCGACAGCACCACGCACCTGACGGTGGCGGACAAGTGGGGCAACGTCGTCGCCTACACCCTCACCATCGAGCAGACCGGCGGCAGTGGGATCACCGTCCCCGGGCGGGGGTTCATCCTCAACAACGAGCTGACGGACTTCTCCTTCACCCCTGCCAACCCCGCGGTGCACGACCCGAACCTGCCGGGGCCGGGCAAGCGCCCGCGGTCGTCGATCTCGCCGACCATCGTGCTGGACCGGCACCATCAGCCCGTGGTGGCGCTGGGATCGCCGGGTGGCGCGACGATCATCACGACCGTTCTGCAGACGCTCACCGGGTTCGTCGACCGGGGGCTGCCGCTGGTCGACGCGATCGCCGCGCCCCGGGCCAGTCAGCGCAACGCCGCGCAGACCGAGCTGGAGCCGGGGCTGTACGACAGTGCCCTGAGGCAGCAGCTGGAGGCCATCGGGCACTCCTTCAAGGTCAACCCCGAGATCGGTGCGGCTACGGGTGTTCAGCGGCTGCCGGGCGGTAAGTGGCTGGCAGCCGCTGAGACCGTGCGGCGAGGCGGGGGGTCGGCGATGGTGGTGCGGCCTGTGCGTTGAGTGCCGGGTGCGGGTGCGGGTGCGGGTGGGTGGGGGGCTGGTCGCGCAGTTCCCCACGCCCCTTAAGAGGGCGCTGCCGAACTCGGTGTCTGGAACGTCAAGTGGCCGTCCGCCGTGTCCACCGTGACACGGCCACCCTCCTCCACCCTGCCGTCCAGCAGCAGGCGTGACAGTTCGTTGTCCACCTCGCGTTGGATGGTGCGGCGGAGCGGGCGGGCGCCGTACTCCGGCTGGTAGCCGCGGTCGGCCAGCCATTCCACCGCGCGGTCGGTGAAGGTCACCGTGACGCCCTTGTGCTGGACGAGGGACCGGGTGCGGTCCAGTAGGAGGTTGGTGATCCGGCGCAGTTGCTCCGTGGTGAGCTGGCGGAAGACGACGATCTCGTCGATGCGGTTGAGGAACTCGGGGCGGAAGTGCTCGCGCAGGGGCCGCAGGATCTGTTCGCGGCGGGCCTCCTCGTCCGCGTCGGCGCCGCCCGCGGCGAAGCCCGTCGTGGCGCCCCGGCGGGTGATGGCCTCGGAGCCGAGGTTGCTCGTCATCACGATGACCGTGTTGCTGAAGTCCACCGTGCGGCCCTGGGAGTCGGTCAGCCGGCCGTCGTCGAGGACCTGGAGCAGGATGTTGAAGACGTCCGGGTGAGCCTTCTCCACCTCGTCCAGCAGCAGCAGCGAGTACGGGTGGCGGCGCACGACCTCGGTGAGCTGGCCCGCCTCCTCGTGGCCCACGTAGCCGGGCGGGGCGCCGATCAGCCGGCTGACGGTGTGGCGCTCCTGGTACTCGCTCATGTCGAGCCGGACCATGCGGTCCTCGCTGCCGAACAGCACCTCGGCGAGCGCCCGGGCCAGTTCGGTCTTGCCGACGCCCGTCGGGCCGAGGAACAGGAAGCTGCCGATCGGGCGGTCGGGGGCCGCCAGCCCGGCGCGGGAGCGCAGCACCGCGTCCGAGACGACCCGCACGGCCTCGTCCTGGCCGACCACCCGCTCGTGCAGGTGCTCCTCCAGGCCCAGCAGGCGGTCCTTCTCCTCCTGGGTGAGGCTGCTGACCGGGATGCCCGTCTGCCGGGACACCACCTCGGCGATCGACTCGGCCCCGACCACCAGGTCCTGGCCCTCGTCGACCTCGCTGTCGCCGCCGGCCTCGGTGATCCGCTGCTTCACGTCCACGATGCGGTCACGCAACTGGGTGGCCTGCTCGTACTGTTCGTCCGCGACGGCTTGGTCCTTGTCCCGGGTCAGCTGCTCCAGCTCCCGCTCCAGGGCCCGTACGTCCGTGCCCTTGGTCCGCGCCCGCAGCCGCACCCGGGCACCGGCCTGGTCGATCAGGTCGATCGCCTTGTCGGGCAGGCGGCGGTCGGAGAGGTAGCGGTCCGACAGCTCCACGGCGCTCACCAGTGCCTCGTCGGTGTAGCGGACCTGGTGGTGGGCCTCGTAGCGGTCCTGGAGGCCGCGCAGGATCTCGATCGCGTCCGCGGGCGTCGGTTCCGGCACCATGATCGGCTGGAATCGGCGGGCCAGCGCCGCGTCCTTCTCGATCCGGCGGTACTCCTCCAGCGTGGTGGCGCCCACGATGTGCAGCTCGCCCCGGGCCAGGGCCGGCTTGAGGATGTTGCCGGCGTCCATCGAGCTGCCGTCGCCGCCACCGGAACCGGCGCCCACGACCGTGTGCAGCTCGTCGATGAAGATGATCAACTGGTCGGAGTGGGCGCGGATCTCGCCCACGATGTTGTTCATCCGCTCCTCGAAGTCACCCCGGTAGCGGGTGCCCGCGACCACACCCGTGAGGTCCAGGGCGACCACGCGGCGCCCGATCAGCACGTCGGGCACGTCCGCCTCGGAGATGCGCTGCGCGAGCCCCTCCACGACGGCCGTCTTGCCGACCCCCGCGTCACCGATCAGCACCGGGTTGTTCTTGCCGCGCCGGGAGAGGACCTCGACGGTCTGCTCGATCTCCTGGTCCCGGCCGATCACCGGGTCGATCCGGCCCTGCCGGGCCAGCTCGGTGAGGTCACGGCCGTACTTGTCGAGGGTCGGGGTGTTCGTCGGGCGCGGACGCTCCGACTGGGGGACCTCCTGCGCCTCGGGCGGTTCGGAGGGCGCGAAGCGGGCCGCGTTGAGGATGTGCCCGGCGGCCGAGTCGGGGTTGGACGCCAGAGCGCTGAGCACGTGCTCCGGGCCGATGTAGCCGTAGCCACGGGCCCGGGCCATGTCGTGCGCGTCCAGCAGGGCCCGCTTGGCGGCCGGGGTGAGGGAGAGCGCGGTCGGTGGCGGGGCGTCGTCCGGCCTGTGCTGGGCCGGTCCCGAGCGGTCGTCGATCTGCGACGCCAGTGAGTCGGGGTTGGCACCGGCCTTGCTGAGCAGGGTGCGCGTGGGCTCGGTGGCGAGCGCCGCTCGCAGCAGATGCTGCGTGTCGAGGTCCCGGCTGCCGTGCTCGGCGGCGTACTGGGCGGCGCCGCGGACGAGCTCCCGGGCCGGCTGGCTGAGCAGCCGCCCGAGATCGATCTGCCGAGGACCGGGGCGCGGTCCGCCGAAGAAGCGTGCGAGGAATTCTCCGAAGGGATCCGAGCCGTAGCCCTCCGGGCTGGTGAAGCCGCTGCTCATGGGCCTTCCGTTCCCGGCGTCCCCGGCGCGCGGGCGGGGGACGCCCTCGCTGGTCGACGTGCCGGGGTCGGGTAACCCGGGTGGCAGCCGGTTACACCTGGGGCGCGCTCGTAGAACACCTTCGCACGATCGTGGGCGAGGGGCATCTTTGGTGTGTACCGGGAGGAAAAGGCGATCGCGCGCGGGGTTCAGCGTGCTGTCAGGATCCTCGGCCCCGACTCCGTGATAGCCACCGTGTGCTCGGCGTGGGCCGCCCGGGAGCCGTCGTTCGTCTTCAGAGTCCAGCCGTCGGGAGCCGCGTGGAAGCCGTCCGTACCGCCCGCGATGACCATGGGCTCGATGGCCAGCACCATGCCGTGCCGCAGCCGCATGCCGCGCCCGGGGCGGCCTTCGTTCGGCACCCCGGGGTCCTCGTGCATGCGGCGGCCGATGCCGTGGCCGCCGAAGCCGTCCGGGATTCCGTAGCCGGCGCCCCGGCACACCGTGCCGATCGCGTGGGCGATGTCGCCGATGCGGTTGCCGACGACGGCCGCCTCGATGCCGGCCGCGAGGGCCCGCTCGGCGGTCTCGATCAGGCGGAGGTCCGCCGCGCGCGGAGTGCCCACGACGAAGCTGAGCGCGGAGTCGCCGACCCAGCCGCCCAGTTCGGCGCCGAAGTCGATGGAGACGAGGTCGCCGTCGCGCAGGCGGTAGCGGCCCGGGATGCCGTGCACGATCGCGTCGTTGACCGAGACGCAGAGGACGGCGGGGAAGGGGGTCGGTGCGAAGGACGGGCGGTACCCCAGGAAGGGCGAGGTCGCGCCCGCCTCACGCAGGACGCCGTGTGCCACCTCGTCCAGTTCCAGCAGGGATACGCCCACGGCGGCGGCCTGCCGGGCGGCCGTCAGGGCTCGGGCCACGACCTGGCCCGCCTCGTACATCGCGTCGATAGAAGTGTCTGTCTTGAGCTCCACCATGCCAATTACTATACCGGTATTAGAATGGGGGTCATGGTGCGCACCCCTCTCACCCCCGAAGAGCGCGAACGCGGCGAGCGGCTCGGCAAGCTGCTGCGTGAGGCGCGCGGCGGCCGGAGCATGACGGAGATCGCGGCGAGCGCGGGGATCTCCGCGGAGACCCTCAGGAAGATCGAGACCGGCCGGGCCCCGACCCCGGCTTTCTTCACGGTGGCCGCGCTGGCCGGCGTGCTCGGGCTGTCCATGGACGAACTGGCCGGACGGTGCGTGCCGGTGCCCCTCTGAGGCTCCTGCGCCGTGCGTGAAAACTCCCCGTAGCGTGCCCGTAACACGACTGGTGTTGCCTAAGGGGGCGGAGTGCTCCGGTCTCACGGGAGTTGAGCGATGGCGGCGGATCAACTCCCGGCTGAAGTCGGGAAGTTCGCGACCTACCTGGACGGTCTGCTGGCGCGCCTGGACCCGTCCGGCGGCTGGTGCGCGGTGTTCTGGCAGCGTGACCCGGAGGGCATGCGGGCCTGCCTCGACGGGCGCGAGATGCCGCCCTGGGACGTGGTCGAGGCCCTGCTGCGGGACCTCGCCGGGCAGTACGGCCCGGGGGGAGCCGGCCCGGAGACGGACCGGGCCCGCGCCCTGCATGCCGCAGCGCTCGCCGCGTACGACGGGCGGCCCGGGGGCCGCGACGCCCTCGACGACCGCCTCGACGTCATGCTCCGCGAACAGAAGTACGCCGCCGAACGCCAGGCCGCCCTGGCCCGCCACCTGACCTCGGCCACGACCCGCGAGCAGGCGGACGCCTTGCGCCTGGACCTGGCCTGGGCCCAGGACGACCACGAACGGGCCGCGGCGCGCTGCGCGGAACTCCGGGCGCGGATGGCCCACCTGGACCGACGCGACCAGGAGGTCCTCCCGAGGGCGTGGGAGGACACGGCCGGGCCGTCCACGACTGGTGACGGGTACGAGCCCGGGGGCCGGTGGGCCGGGACCGGTGCCGCCGGCCGATACGGTGCCGGAGGCCTGGGGGCCGGGCGGCACACTCCACAACACTCGACGAGCCGGCCCGCCCCGGAAGACGTCGCCCGGGCCGCCGGGTCCGACGCGTTCCCAGCCCGTGCCCCGGCCGAGGCCGACGCCGTGGCTCCGGAGGCCGGGCGGCCCGCCCCGCAGTACCCCAAGAGCCGGATCGGCCCGGGCGAGCCCGCCGGGGTCGCCAGGCCAGACGGTCTCCCGGCCCCGGCCGGGACCGGTGCCGTCGGCCGGTATGACGCCGTAGGCCAGGCGGCTCGGCGGTCCGCTCCGCAGCATCCCGCGAGCCGGACCGCTCCGGGGGAAGGTGCCGGGCCCGACGGTCTCCCGGCCCCGGCCGGGACCGGTGCCGTCGGCCGGTATGACGCCGTAGGCCAGGCGGCTCGGCGGTCCGCTCCGCAGCACCCCGCGAGCCGGACCGCCCCGGGGGAAGGTGCCGGGTCCGACGGTCTCCCGGCCCCGGCCGGGACCGGTGCCGTCGGCCGGTATGACGCCGTAGGCCAGGCGGCTCGGCGGTCCGCTCCGCAGTACCCCGCGAGCCCGACCGCCCGCGGGGAAGCCGCCGCACGCGGTAACTCCGGCGGGATCACCCCTTGGGGCGCAGCCCCGGCCGCAACCGTCCCCGGCGCGTTCGCCCCAGCCGCCGGCTCCACTCCTGCCGCTCCGGGGTCCCGAGCCGCCGATTCCAGCCCGGCCGCTGGAGCCTCGGCCGCCGGCTCCACTCCTGCCGCTCCGGGGTCCCGCGCCGCCGATTCCAGCCCGGCCGCTGGAGCCTCGACCGCCGGCTCCACTCCTGCCGCCCCGGGGTCCCGCGCCGCCGACTCCAGCCCGGCCGCTGGAGCCTCGACCGCCGGCTCCACTCCTGCCGCTCCGGGGTCCCGAGCCGCCGACTCCAGCCCGGCCGCTGGGCCCTCCACCACCCACCCCACCCCGGCCGCCCCGGAGCCTCCCGCCCCCAAGCAGCGCAAACGACGTCGCGGCAGTGCTCGCTTCGCCGGGATGGTGGACGAGGATGCCGCAGCCGTCGCCGTGCCGCCGGCCGCCGCCGTGCCGGATCTGCCCGCGCCCGCCCCCACGGCCCCCGGCCGTACCCCGCGCGGCGCGCGCTTCGCCTGGGCCGCCGAGGAGCCAGTCGTGGAACGCGCGGCACCGGAGGCAGACAGGCCCGGGGCCGCGGACCTGGCCGAGGTCGGACGGACCGTCGATCTGCTGGCCCGGCTGCGGAGCGAAGGGCGCAGCGGGGAGGCCCACGCGCTGCTGACCGAGGTCGCCTCGTGGGAGCCCGCCCGGTTTCCGCTGCTCGCGGAGCGGCTGCACCGCGCCGGCCTGGACGCCGACTGGCAGACCCTGCTGTGGGAGGCCGCCTCGCTGCCCGCGGGGCGGCTGGTCGCCGCCGCCGACGCACTGGCCGCCGCCGGGCGGGCGGGGGACGGGCAGCAGATGCTGCGGCAGGGCGTCGCACGGCCGCCGGGCGAGGTGGGCGCGGCCGTTCTCGGCCTGGCCGCCGAGGGGCGCCACCGCGAGGTGCGCGTGCTGCTCGACGCGTACGTGAGAGCCCGGACCCCCGAGGAAGCCGCCCGCAGCGCCGCACCCGACCCGCGGCGCCTCGTGCCGCTCCTCCTGGAGGCTGCCCGAGGCGTGTCGGACGAGCGCAGCTGGGACCTCGTGCACGCCCTGCGGGTCGCCGGATACGCCGCCTGACCGGCGACGTCGCACCCCGGGCGACTCACCCACAGGAGTGCGAATCGCGCAATGCCCCGCGGGTTGGCGACGATGGTCTTGGCAACCCCGTGCCAGAGGCTTACGTTCGTGGCTCTACGGCCCGCTTCTACGGGCGTAGAGGCGCAGACGTCGCGTCGAAGGAGCAGCTCATGGCCAACGTCGTACGTGCCGCCCTGGTCCAGGCCACCTGGACCGGCGACACCGAGTCCATGGTGGCGAAACACGAGGAGCACGCCCGCGAGGCGGCCCGCCGGGGCGCGAAGATCATCGGGTTCCAGGAAGTCTTCAACAGCCCCTACTTCTGTCAGGTCGAGGAGCCGGAGCACTACCGCTGGGCCGAGCCCGTCCCCGACGGGCCGACCGTCCGGCGCATGCGGGCACTCGCGCGCGAGACCGGCATGGTGATCGTCGCGCCGGTGTTCGAGGCGGAGCAGCCCGGCTTCTACTACAACACCGCGGCCGTGATCGACGCCGACGGCACCTACCTCGGCAAGTACCGCAAGCACCACATCCCGCAGCTCAAGGGCTTCCGAGAGAAGTTCTACTTCAAGCCCGGGAACCTCGGCTGGCCCGTCTTCGACACGGCCGTCGGCAAGGTCGGCGTCTACATCTGCTACGACCGCCACTTCCCGGAGGGATGGCGCCAACTCGGCCTGGCCGGCGCCCAACTCGTCTACAACCCCTCCGCCACCCACCGGAGCCTGTCGTCCCACCTGTGGCGGCTGGAGCAGCCCGCGGCCGCCGTCGCCAACGGCTACTACATCGCCGCGATCAACCGCGTCGGGCAGGAGGAGTACGGGGACAACGACTTCTACGGCACGAGCTACTTCGTCGACCCGCGTGGGCAGTTCGTGGGGGACGTCGCCAGCGACAGCCAGGAGGAGCTCGTGATCCGGGAGCTGGACATCGACCTCATCGAAGAAGTGCGGCAGACGTGGGCCTTCTACCGCGACCGCCGTCCCGACGCCTACGAAGGGCTGGTTCAGCCGTGACCAACGACCTCCTGGGCCGTCACCGGGCCGTGCTCCCGGACTGGCTCGCCCTCTACTACGAGGAGCCCCTGGAGATCACCCATGGCGAGGGCCGCCACGTCTGGGACGCGCAGGGCAACCGGTACCTCGACTTCTTCGGCGGCATCCTCACCACCATGACGGCGCACGCGCTGCCCGAGGTGACCAAGGCGGTGAGCGAGCAGGCCGGGCGGATCATCCACTCCTCCACCCTGTACCTCAACCGGCCGATGGTCGAACTCGCCGAGCGCATCGCACAGTTGAGCGGAATCCCGGACGCCCGCGTCTTCTTCACCACATCGGGCACCGAGGCCAACGACACCGCCCTGCTGCTGGCCACCGCGTACCGGCGCAGCAACACGATCCTGGCCATGCGCAACAGCTACCACGGCCGTTCCTTCAGCGCCGTCGGCATCACCGGCAACAGCGGCTGGTCCCCGACGTCGCTCTCCCCGCTCCAGACGCTGTACGTCCACGGCGGCGTGCGCACCCGGGGACCGTTCGCCTCGCTCAGTGACGACGCCTTCATCGCGGCCTGCGTCGACGACCTGAAGGACCTGCTCGGCCACACCCGCCCGCCGGCCGCGCTGATCGCCGAACCCGTCCAGGGCGTCGGCGGCTTCACCGCACCACCGGACGGGCTCTACGCCGCCTTCCGCGAGGTGCTGCACGAGCGCGGCATCCTGTGGATCGCCGACGAGGTGCAGACCGGCTGGGGCCGCACCGGCGAGCACTTCTGGGGCTGGCAGGCCCACGGCCGCAACGGGCCGCCCGACATCATGACCTTCGCCAAGGGCATCGGCAACGGCATGTCCGTCGGCGGGGTCGTGGCCCGCTCCGAGATCATGAACTGCCTCGACTCCAACAGCATCTCCACCTTCGGCGGCACCCAGATCACCATGGCGGCGGGCCTCGCCAACCTCACCTACCTGCTGGAGCACGACCTCCAGGGCAACGCCCGGCGCGTGGGCGGCCTGCTCATCGAACGGCTGCGGGCCGTCGCCGCGCACGTCCCGGCCGTACGTGAGGTACGCGGACGCGGGCTGATGATCGGTATCGAGATCACCAAACCCGGGACCGACGAGGCCGATCCACAGACCGCGGCGGCCGTCCTGGAGGCGGCCCGCGAGGGCGGCCTGCTGATCGGCAAGGGCGGCGGGCACAACACCAGTACGCTGCGCGTCGCCCCGCCGCTGTCCCTCAACGTCGCGGAGGCCGAGGAGGGCGCCGCGATTCTCGAGAACGCTCTGCGGAGCATCCCGTAGCAGTGCACTGAGCAAGGGGCCCGCCATCATGACCATCACCCTGGATTCCCTGGAGCCCGCCCTGTCGGTCCGGCAGGTCCTCACCCTGGAGCGGGTGCTCGCCGGGGAGCCCGAGGTGGTGGCCGGCGCGGGCCACCTCGACCGGCCGGTGCGCTGGGTGCACGTCGCCGAGGCCGCCGACGTCGGTGTGATGCTCAGCGGCGGCGAGATGGTCCTCACCACCGGAGTGCTGCTCGCCGGTGACGAGGACAAGCAGGCCGAGTACGTCCGGTCGCTGCACCGCGCGGAGGCCGCCGCCGTCGTCCTCGGACTCGGCCGTGCCTTCCCCGCGGCGCCGGACGTGATGCGCCGGGCGGCCGAGCGGTGCGGGCTTCCGATGGTCGTCCTGCACCGGCCCTTCCCCTTCGCCGAGCTGACCGAGGAGGTGCAGTCGCGGCTCGTGCGGCGCAAGTTCGCCGCCGTCAGCCTCTCCGAGGCCGTCCGCACCGAACTCACCGCCCTCATCACGGCCGGCGCGCCGCTGCAACGCCTGCTCGACGAGGTCGCCCGGCACAGCGCCTGCCCGGTCGTCGTCACCAACCTCGCCCACCGCGTCCTCGGCACGGCGGGGGAGCGGCCCGCGGTGGACGACGTGCTGCGCGACTGGGAGCGCATCGCCCGGCAGGCCGGCGGCGTCGAGGGCGACGGCTGGATCCGGGCCGAACTGGGCGGACGCGGGGAGCGGTGGGGCCGGATCGTGCTGTGCGGCTACCGGGGCGACACCGCCACCGGACGGCTGCTGGCCGACCGGGCCGCCGAGGCCCTCGTCCTGCACCGCATGCTCGCCGGCGGCGCCGCCCGCTCCTGGGAGGAGCAGTCCGCGCAGAGCCTGCTGACCGACCTGGTCAGCGGTGTCGTACCGGCACGGCAACTGCTGCCCCGGGCCCGTGCGGCAGGGCTGCCGGTCAACCGGCGCACCTTCGTGCCGCTGGTCGTCCGCGACGGCGACCCCGCCCGGCTCGAACGCCTCCTGCGGCTGCTGGGCCTGCCCGGGCTGGTCGCCGAACTGGCCGACGGTGCCACCGCCGTGCTGCTCAGCCTGCCCCGGGACCAGGACGCGGGCGCCCTCGCCGCGCACTTCGCGACCCGGCTGCGGACCGAGACCGGCCCGGACCACACCGTCGTGGCCGCGGCCGAAGCCCGCGC
Organism: Streptomyces qaidamensis; assembly: GCF_001611795.1. Lineage (NCBI taxonomy): Bacteria > Bacillati > Actinomycetota > Actinomycetes > Kitasatosporales > Streptomycetaceae > Streptomyces > Streptomyces qaidamensis. The sequence continues at coordinate 7,540,156 of NZ_CP015098.1, forward strand.
CGCCTGGGACGACGTACCCACCGGCCTGCGCGAGGCCCAGCACGTCGCGGACGCCGTGGCCGACTCCTCCGCCGTCCTCGACCTCCCGCCGGTCGTGCGCCTGAAGGACGTCCACCTGCGGGGCCTGATCCGCCTCCTGCGCGACGACCCGCACGTGCAGTCCTTCGCGGAGCGAGAGCTGGACGGACTGCTGCGCGAGACCGACGAGGACCTGCTGTCGGTGCTGCGCACCTACCTCGCCACCGGTCGCAACAAGTCGCGCACCGCCCAGCTCCACCACGTCTCCCGGCCGGCCCTCTACCGCCGCCTGGAGGCCATACAGGTCCGGCTCGGGGTGGACCTCGACGACTTCGAACAGGCCGCCTCGGTGCACATCGCACTCCTCGCGCACGACGCGCAACAGCAGTGAAACACGCGACCACCTGGGAAAACGGCGGTGAAACATGGGTCCACGAAAGAGTGACACGGTGGCACGCCGCACGCCCTCGGACGTGACACGCTGCAACTCAAAGACGCCCTTCGCGCTCCCTAGGCTCACGGCACACCGAGCGACCGGAGGTCCCGATGAGCCGAGTGATCCGTGCCGCCGTCTTCCAGACAGCCTGGACGGGCGACAAGGAATCGATGATCCAGGTCCACGAGCAGGCGGCCCGCGACGCGGCCGCGCAGGGAGCCCAAGTCCTGTGCTTCCAGGAGCTGTTCTACGGTCCGTACTTCTGCCAGGTCCAGGACCCGGCCTTCTACGAGTACGCCGAGCAGATCCCCGAGGGCCCGATCGTCCGCCGCTTCCAGGCACTCGCCAAGGAGCTGGGCATCGTTCTGGTGCTGCCGATGTACGAGGAGGAGCAGCCCGGCGTCCTCTACAACACCGCCGCCGTGATCGACGCGGACGGCTCCTACCTCGGCAAGTACCGCAAGACACACATCCCGCAAGTGCGGGGCTTCTGGGAGAAGTTCTACTTCCGCCCGGGCAACAGCGGCTGGCCCGTCTTCGACACGAAGGTCGGACGTGTCGGCGTGTACATCTGCTACGACCGCCACTTCCCCGAGGGCTGGCGCGCCCTGGGCCTCGCGGGTGCCGAGATCGTCTTCAACCCCTCGGCCACCTCCCGCGGCCTGTCCGGCTACCTCTGGCAGCTGGAACAGCCGGCGGCGGCCGTCGCCAACGAGTACTTCGTCGGCGCGATCAACCGGGTCGGGGTCGAGGAGTACGGGGACAACGACTTCTACGGCACCTCGTACTTCGTGGACCCGGAGGCCCAGTTCGTCGGCGAGGTGGCGAGCGACAAGGAGCCCGAACTGGTCGTCCGCGACCTGGACATGGCCAAACTCCGCGAGGTCCGCGACCGCTGGCAGTTCTACCGGGACCGCGCACCGGGCGCGTACGGACCACTGACAGCACCTTGAGGCGTCCGCGGGGGACGTGCCCTCACAGGCGCGGGGCTGTATTCGATATGCGGCTACCGCCGCACGGGCGCGAGCAACCACCTACAACCGGCACGCATCCACAGCGAGGAGCGACCACGACATGAGCAGCCGTACAGTCATCCGCGGCGGCCTCGTCATCACCGCATCCGACGAGATCCACGCCGACGTCCTGATCGAGGACGGCCGCATCGCCGCCCTCGCCGCGTCCAACGCCCCGGCGGCGCAAACCTTCACCGCGGACCGCACCATCGACGCAACCGGAAAGTACGTCATCCCCGGCGGCGTGGACGCCCACACCCACATGGAGCTGCCCTTCGGCGGCACCTTCGCCTCCGACACCTTCGAGACCGGCACCCGGGCCGCCGCCTGGGGCGGCACGACGACGATCATCGACTTCGCCGTGCAGAGCGTCGGCCACAGCCTGCGCGAGGGCCTGGACGCCTGGCATGCCAAGGCCGACGGCAACTGCGCGATCGACTACGGCTTCCACATGATCGTCTCCGACGTCAACGAGCACACCCTCAAGGAGATGGACCACCTGGTCGAGGAGGGCGTCACCTCCTTCAAGCAGTTCATGGCCTACCCGGGCGTCTTCTACAGCGACGACGGCCAGATCCTGCGGGCCATGCAACGATCCGCCGACAACGGCGGCCTGATCATGATGCACGCCGAGAACGGCATCGCGATCGACGTCCTGGTCGAGCAGGCCCTGGCCCGGGGCGAGACCGACCCGCGCTACCACGGCGAGGTCCGCAAGGCCCTGCTGGAGGCCGAGGCCACCCACCGCGCCATCAAGCTCGCGCAGGTGGCCGGCGCGCCCCTGTACGTCGTGCACGTCTCGGCGACGGAGGCGGTCGCCGAGCTGGCCCGGGCCCGCGACGAGGGGCTGCCCGTCTTCGGCGAGACCTGCCCGCAGTACCTGTTCCTGTCGACCGACAACCTCGCCGAGCCCGGCTTCGAGGGCGCCAAGTACGTGTGCAGTACGCCCCTGAGGCCGAGGGAACACCAGGCCGCACTGTGGCGCGGCCTGCGCACGAACGACCTCCAGGTCGTCTCCACCGACCACTGCCCCTTCTGCTTCGTGGGCCAGAAGGAACTGGGCCGCGGTGACTTCTCCAAGATCCCCAACGGTCTGCCCGGCGTCGAGAACCGTATGGACCTGCTCCACCAGGCGGTCGTCGACGGACACATCTCCCGCCGCCGCTGGATCGAGATCGCCTGCGCGTCCCCGGCCCGCATGTTCGGCCTGTACCCGAAGAAGGGCACGATCGCGCCGGGCGCCGACGCCGACGTCGTCATCTACGACCCGCAGGCCGAGCAGCTCATGTCCGCCGAGACGCACCACATGAACGTCGACTACTCGGCGTACGAGGGAAGGCGGACCACCGGCCGGGTCGAGACGGTCCTCTCGCGCGGCGAACCCGTCATCACCGAGCGGGAGTACACCGGCCACGCCGGGCACGGCGTGTTCACCCCGCGATCCACCTGTCAGTACCTCAACTAGGAGCGGTGCAGATGGACTTCGGACTCGTGCTCCAGGCCGACCCGCCGGCCTCGCGGGTGATCAGCCTGATGAAGCGGGCGGAACGCAACGGCTTCACCTACGGCTGGACCTTCGACTCCGCCGTGCTGTGGCAGGAACCGTTCGTGATCTACAGCCAGATCCTCGCCAACACCACGACCCTGAAGGTCGGGCCGATGGTGACCAACCCCGGCACCCGCACCTGGGAGGTCACCGCCTCCACCTTCGCCACCCTCAACGACATGTTCGGCAACCGCACGGTCTGCGGCATCGGCCGCGGCGACTCCGCGATGCGCGTGGCCGGCCGCAAGCCCAACACCCTGGCCCGGATCAGCGAGGCCATGAAGGTGATCCGGGACCTCGGCAGCGGACGGGAGGCCGACCTCGGCGGCGGCACCGTCGTCCGGTTCCCGTGGATCAAGGAGGGCGCCGAACTGCCCGTGTGGATGGCCGCGTACGGCCCGAAGGCACTGAAGATGACCGGCGAGGAGGCGGACGGGTTCATCCTCCAGCTGGCCGACCTCTATCTCACCGAGTACATGGTCAAGGCCGTGAAGGACGCGGCCGTCGCCGCGGGCCGGGACCCCGCCGAGGTGACCGTCTGCGTGGCCGCCCCGGCCTACGTCACCGAGGACGACTCGCCCGAGGCGCTCGCCCACGCGCGCGAGCAGTGCCGCTGGTTCGGCGGCATGGTCGGCAATCACGTCGCCGACCTGGTCTCCAAGTACGGCGAGCACTCGGCCGCCGTCCCCGACGAACTCACCGACTACATCAAGGCCCGCGAGGGCTACGACTACTCCCACCACGGGCGCAGCGGCAACCCCGACACCCAGTTCGTGCCCGACGAGATCGTCGACCGGTTCTGCCTGATCGGCCCGGTCGAGAAGCACGTCGAGAAGCTGGAGGCGCTGCGCGCGCTCGGCGTGGACCAGTTCGCCGTCTACGACATGCACGACGCGCAGGAGTCCGTGATCGAGACCTACGGATCCCAGGTGATCCCGGCCGTCAACGGCTGACCTCTCCGTTCCACCCCCTGTGAGCTCCCCCTTCCCAGCGGCTCGGGAAGGGGGCCCAGGACGCTCCCCGGTGCACCCGGAGCGCACCCCCCATCGGCGCCACCGCACGGCCTTTCCCGTCCCACCTCCCCTGATTGGCCCGGCCCATGACCGATACCGCTCCCACGGCCCCACCGCCGCCCACCCAAGTCACCCGCGCCGACGGCCGGGTGGAGATCGCCCCGGGCGCCCCCGCACCGACCGGTCCCTACGCCAACGAGGACCTGCTGCCGGTCCCGGTCGAGAAGCGCACCTGGACCACGTACAACTTCTCCGCGCTGTGGGTCGGCATGGCCCACAACACGGCCTCCTGGACCCTGGCCTCCGGGCTCATCGCCGTCGGCATGGACTGGAAGCAGGCGGTGCTCACCATCGCCCTGGCCAACGTCATCGTGCTGATACCGATGCTGCTCACCGGGCACGCCGGACCCAAGTACGGCATACCCTTCCCGGTCTTCGCCCGGGCCTCCTTCGGCATCCGCGGCGCCAACCTCCCTGCCGTCGTGCGGGCGTTGGTGGCGTGCGGCTGGTTCGGCATCCAGACCTGGATCGGCGGCGAGGCCATCTACTTCCTGGCCGGCAAGCTCATCGGCACCGGCTGGACGGACGCGGCGAAGGTCGGCGGCTACGCCTGGACGATGTGGCTGTCGTTCGCGATCTTCTGGGCGCTGCAAGTGGTCATCATCTACCGGGGCATGGAGACGATCCGCCGCTTCGAGAACTGGGCGGCGCCCTTCGTGCTCGTCGGCGCGTTCGTGATGCTGTGGTGGATGAGCGACAAGGCGGGCGGCTTCGGCCCGCTGTTCGACCAGCCCTCCAAGCTCGGCTGGGGCGCGGACTTCTGGAAGCTGTTCGCCCCCGCCCTGATGGGCATGATCGGCTTCTGGTCCACGCTGTCGCTGAACATCCCCGACTTCACCCGTTACGGCAGGAGCCAGAAGGCGCAGATGCGGGGCCAGGCGCTCGGCCTGCCGACCACCATGACCCTGTTCGCGTTCCTGTCGGTGATGGTCACCTCGGGCTCCCAGGCCGTCTACGGCGAGGCCATCTGGGACCCGGTGCAGCTTGCGGCCAAGACCGACAGCACGGTGGGCCTGCTCTTCGCGCTGGTCACCGTCCTGGTGGCGACACTCTCCGTCAACGTCGCTGCCAACCTGGTCTCACCGGCGTTCGACTTCTCCAACATCGCGCCCCGCAGGATCAGTTTCCGGGCGGGCGCCCTCGCCACCTGCGTCCTCGGTGTGCTGATCTTCCCGTGGAAGCTGTACTCCGACCCGCAGGGTTACATCTTCACCTGGCTGGGCCTGGTCGGCGGCCTGCTCGGCACCGTCGCGGGCATCCTCATCGCCGACTACTGGATCCTGCGCCGCTCCCGGCTCGACCTCGCCGACCTGTACCGCCCCGGCGGCCGCTACTGGTACGAGGGCGGCTGGAACTGGCGGGCCGTCGTCGCCTTCGCCGTCGGCGGTGTCCTCGCCGTCGGCGGCGCGAGCTTCAAGCCGCTGACCGACGGCCGTCCCATCCCGGCGCTGGCCGATCTGGCCGACTACGGCTGGGCGGTGGGCCTGGGCACGTCGATGGTCCTGTACCTGGTGCTGATGGCCACGCGGGGCCGCAGCACCGTCTGAGGAAGCCCGGCGCGCTGGAGGGCCCGCTCAGCCCTTGTCGCTCTCCAGCGCGGCCACGGCTTCCTTCGCGGCCTTGATGGCGCCCTTGTTGATCGTGTCCGTGCTGGGCGCCTTCTTCGACTCGAAGTCACTGCCGTTGTAGTTGATCGTCACCAGCGCGTTGGAGGCGCGGGCGATCACGACGCCCTCGCGGGTCTCCTGCTTGTCCTCTGTCGTGAGGTTCACGACAGAGTAGGCGCTGTCGCCCAGACCGGGGACGGCCCCGCCGCCGCCCTTCTTGTCGAGGTGCGCCTCGTACGACTTCTGCGCGGCCTCGTCCGACTCCATGACCTCGTAGGACACGTCGAGCCAGCGGTAGTCGTACCCCTTGAGCGCGTTCCAGGAGCAGGTGCGGCGCAGCTCCGAGTCGGTGGACGGGATCTCCTTGCCGGCCGTCTTGGCGCCCGGCACCAGCGACTCGATCGTCTTCTTGGCGACGCTCTCGCACGGGGCGGGCGCGGCCGAGTACGCCTTCGACACCGTCGACGTCGACGGGGCGGACGCGGACCGGTTCTCGGTCTTCTCTTGGGCCGGCTTGTGCTCGGCGGCCTGCGGCGCGGCGAGCGGACCGGACGACAGCGCCCAGCCCGCCGCGGCGAGCACCACCACCGGGGACAGGCGGGCGGTCAGGGCGAGGGGCAGAGGTAGGGAACGCACGGCGCCCTTCTCGTGTGGGACGGAAGGTGCGGAGCGGGTCCGCACGGCGGACGGGACGACAGTCTCACACGAGTGTCTGTGGTGCGGAAGTGCGAACTCGCTCCGTGGCTGCGCGGTGACGGGGGACCCCTTTTCACCGCCCGGAAATCGGTCGGTTCAGCAGCCGGTGGGTGGTTTTCCCGAGGTTTTGCCAGGACCCCGACCAGGGGAGGGGGACGGGTGGCGTGCCCCTGAGCGCCCCGGACGACGAGAGATGAGAAGGCCGTATGTTCACCACCCGCCCCACCCTCCAGGGCACCTTCGGCATGGTCTCCTCGACCCACTGGCTCGCCTCGCAGTCCGCGATGGCCGTCCTGGAGAACGGCGGCAACGCCTACGACGCGGCTGTGGCGGGCGCCTTCGTGCTGCACGTCGTCGAGCCGCACCTCAACGGCCCGGCCGGCGAGGTGCCGATCCTGCTCGCCCCGGCCGGCGGAGAGGTGCGGGTGCTGTGCGGGCAGGGCGTCGCACCGGCCGGGGCGAGTGTCGCGCACTACAAGGGCCTCGGCCTGGACCTCGTCCCCGGCACCGGGCCGCTCGCCGCCGCCGTGCCGGGCGCGTTCGACGCCTGGATGCTGCTGCTGCGCGACCACGGCACCCGGTCCCTCGACGACGTCCTGAAGTACGCCATCGGCTACGCCGAGCACGGCCACGCGCCCGTGGAGCGCGTCGGCGAGACCGTCGAGACCGTGCGCGAGCTGTTCGAGACGGAGTGGACCTCGTCGGCGGAGGTCTACCTGCCCGGCGGCAAGGCGCCGCGCCCCGGCGAGCTCTTCGCCAACCCCGCACTAGCGGCCACCTGGAGGCGCCTGCTCGCCGAGACCGCCGGCGCGGGCGACAGGGAGGCACGGATCGAGGCCGCCCGGCAGGTGTGGCGCGGCGGGTTCATCGCCGACGCCCTCGTCCGCCAGGCCGGTCGCCCGACCAGGGACACCAGCGGCCGGCGGCACACCGGCACCCTCACCGTCGCCGACCTCGCCGCCTGGTCCGCGACCTACGAGACACCGGCGACGTACGACTGGAACGGCTGGACCGTGTGCAAGCCGGGCCCCTGGAGCCAGGGCCCCGTCCTCCTCCAGCAACTCGCCCTGCTCCCGCCCGAACTGCCCCCGTACGGTTCCGCCGACTACGTCCACCTCCTGGTCGAGAACTGCAAGCTCGCCATGGCCGACCGGGAGGCCTGGTACGGGGACGCCGCCGACGTACCGCTCGACGACCTGCTGTCCGACCCGTACAACACGGCCCGCCGCTCCCTCGTCGGCGAGCGGGCCGAGAACGGCCTGCGGCCCGGCAGTCCCGGCGGACGTACCCCGCGCCTGGGCGCGCACGCGCGCGTGGCCGCCAGCGTCCAGGAGGGCTTCGACGCCCTGGGCGTCGGCGAACCGACCGTCGCCAAGAGCCCGGCGTCCCCCGTCCCGGGCGAACCGGAGATCCTCGCCGACGGCACCACCCGCGGCGACACCTGCCATCTCGACGTCGTCGACCGCTGGGGCAACATGGTCTCGGCCACGCCCAGCGGCGGCTGGCTCCAGTCCAACCCGGTCGTGCCCGAACTCGGTTTCCCGCTCGGCACCCGGCTCCAGATGACCTGGCTGGAGGAGGGCCTGCCGGGCTCCCTGACCCCGGGCCGCCGCCCCCGCACCACCCTGACGCCCTCGATCGCCCTGCGCGACGGTGTGCCCGTCATGGCGTTCGGCACGCCCGGCGGGGACCAGCAGGACCAGTGGCAGCTGCACTTCTTCCTCGCGGTCGCACTGCGCGCCCAGGTGCGCGGCGGCCCCGACCTCCAGGGCGCGATCGACGCCCCGAACTGGCACAACGACAGTTTCCCCGGCTCCTTCTACCCGCGCGGCATGCGCCCGGGCAGCGTCACCGTGGAGTCCCGCACCGACCCGGCCGTCGTCGGGGAACTGCGGCGCCGCGGCCACGACGTGACCGTGGGCGGCCCCTGGTCGGAGGGCCGGCTGTGCGCGGTCGCGCGGGACCCGGAGACGGGCGTCCTGTCGGCCGCGGCGAACCCGCGCGGGATGCAGGGGTACGCGGTGGGCCGGTGACTCCGTCGGACGGTCGCCGGAGCGCGACCCCGCGATGCGCACCGCCCTCCGGCCGCGCCCGGACGCCCCGCTGTTCATCGCGATGCCACCCGCGGTGCACCCGGCGGGCGCGCCGTGTCAGTGGCACGTGTTGTCATGGAGGGGTGAACGACAGCAACGAAACCATCGAAGAGTTTCTCGCACAGCACGCCTTCGACGTCGAAGAGGCGATCCGCAAGGCGGCCGCCTCCGAGATCATGCCCCGCTGGCGCCGGCTGGCCGCGCACGAGGTCGACCAGAAGAGCGGCCCGCACGACCTGGTGACCGACGCCGACCGCAAGGCCGAGCTGTACCTCACCGAGGCGCTGGTCGCCCTGCTGCCCGGCTCGGTCGTGGTCGGCGAGGAGGCGGTCCACGCCAACCCGGCGTCGTACCAGGCGATACGGGGCGACGCCCCGGTCTGGATCGTCGACCCGGTCGACGGGACACGCCAGTTCGTCCGCGGCGAGGCGGGGTTCTGCACCCTGGTCGCCCTGGCTCACCGCGGCACCCTGCTCGCGTCCTGGACGTACGCGCCCGCCCGCGACCGGCTCGCCACCGCCCAGCGGGGCAAGGGTGCCCACCTCGACGGGGAGCGGCTGTTCGCCGGAGTGCCGGAGCCCGGCCGGGACCTGCGCGTGGCCACCTCCCACCCCGACTACACGACGGACGAGGAAAAGCACGCCCTGCTCGGCCTGCGCACCGACGGGGTGGCACCGCGCCCGTGCGGCTCGGCCGGACTGGAGTATCTCGCCCTCGCCCGCGGCGAGTCGGACGCGGTGGCGTTCTCCTGGGAAGCCGCCTGGGACCACGCGGCCGGTCTGCTGCTGGTCGAGGAGGCCGGCGGCACCCACCTGACGCTCGCGGGCGAGCCGTTCCGCATCGCGGGCGGCAATGCCCTGCCCTTCACCGCCGCCCGCGACGCGGCCACGGCCCGCCGGGTGGTGAGCCTCCTGTCGGGCGGGGCATGAGCGTCACTGCGTTGCATGGTGCACACAGATGACTACACAGTGTGCGCACGCAGGGGGTTTGGGCCGCCGCAAAGCGGCCTTCCCTGCCGGAAGTCACCGGTGACCGGTGACTGTCAGTCCCCGGGCATATCCTGATGCCCAGTGGCCGTCGGCTGACGAAGGGGTCCGAGGTGCCGTCGATGCTCGATGCCGTCGTAGTGGGTGCGGGGCCGAACGGACTGACCGCGGCCGTGGAGCTGGCCCGCCGCGGCTTCTCCGTCGCCGTCTTCGAAGCCCGCAGCACCGTGGGCGGCGGAGTCCGCACCGAGGAGCTCACCCTCCCCGGCTTCCGGCACGACCCGTGCTCCGCGGCCCACCCGCTCGCCATCAACTCCCCGGCATTCCGCGCCCTGCCGCTGGAGCGGTACGGCCTGGAGTGGCTGCACGCCGAGCTGCCCATGGCGCACCCCTTCCCGGACGGCACGGCGGCCGTCCTGGCCCGCACGGTCGGCGAGACGGCCGCCTCCTTCGGCCCGCGCGACGCCGGCGCGTACCGCAGGTTCATCGAGCCCTTCCTGCCCAAGTGGGACACCCTCGCCCGGGACTTCATGTCGCTGCCGCTGACCGCGCTGCCCCGCGACCCGGTGACCCTCGCCCGCTTCGGCCTGGCCGGGCTGCCCCCGTCGACGCTGCTGATGCGCCGCTTCCGCGACGAACCGGCCAAGGCCCTGTTCTCCGGGCTCGTCGCCCACGTCATGGCCCCGCTCGACGGCTTCGCCACCGGCGCCATCGGCCTGGTCTTCGCCCTCGCGGCGCACGCCCGCGGCTGGCCCGTCGCCCGCGGCGGCTCCCAGTCCCTCTCCGACGCGCTCGCCGCCTACCTGCGGGACCTCGGCGGCAGCGTCCACACCGACTACGAGGTCAAGCGCCTCGACGACCTGCCACCGGCCCGGGCGTACGTCTTCGACACCTCGCCCACCGCCCTGGCCCGCATCGCCGGCTTCGGCAACCACTACGCCGGCTACCGCTACGGGCCGGGCGTCTTCAAGGTCGACTATGCGCTGGACGGCCCCGTGCCCTGGACCGCGAAGGAGGCCCGCGCCGCCGGCACGGTGCAGGTCGGCGCGAGCAGCGCGGAGATCGGCGCGGCCCTGCGCGCGGTCTCCCGGGAGGGCCGGGCGCCCGACAAGCCGTTCCTGATCACCGTGCAGCCGAGCGTCGTCGACCCCACCCGGGCCCCGGCGGGCAAGCACGTCTTCTGGGCCTACGGGCATGTCCCGCACGGCTGGACCGGCGACCTCACCGACACCATCGAGCGGCAACTGGAGCGCTTCGCCCCGGGGTTCCGCGACCGCGTCCTGGCCCGCGCCACGGCCGGCCCGCCCGAACTCGCCGCCCGCAACGCCAACTACGTCGGCGGGGACATCGCCTCCGGTGCCGCCTCCGGCCTCCAGCTGCTGCTGCGCCCCAGGCTCACCCTGTTCCCCTACAACACCCCGCATCCGGCCGTCTTCATCTGCTCGTCGGCGACCCCGCCGGGCCCCGGAGTGCACGGCATGTCGGGGCACAACGCGGCGAAGGCCGTCTGGAAGCGGCTGAGGCAGATATGACGGCCATCGAACTGGTCCAGGGCGACATCACCCGCGAGAGCGTCGACGCGATCGTCAACGCGGCCAACTCCTCACTGCTGGGCGGAGGAGGGGTCGACGGGGCGATCCACCGCCGTGGCGGCCCCGCCATCCTGGAGGACTGCCGCAGGCTCCGCGCGGCGCACCTCGGCAAGGGCCTGCCCACCGGCCGGGCGGTCGCCACCACCGCGGGCGACCTGGACGCCCGCTGGGTCGTCCACACCGTCGGCCCGGTGTTCAGCGCGACGGAGGACCGCTCCGCCCTCCTCGCCTCCTGCTACCGCGAGTCGCTCCGCGTCGCCGGTGAACTCGGCGCCCGCAGCGTCGCGTTCCCCGCCATCTCCACCGGCGTCTACGGCTGGCCGATGGACGACGGCGCCCGCATCGCGATCGAGACCGTACGGGCGGCCGACACCACGGTCGGGCAGGTCAGGTTCGTCCTCTTCGACCGGCCCGCGTACGAGGCGTTCGCCGCGCACCTTCACTGAGCCGCGGGACGGCGGCTGAGCCGCGGGACGGCGGCGCTCAGACGGGCTCGGGCTCGAAGTGCCGCAGCAGGCCCCTGCCGGGCTGGACGACGCCGTAGCTGTTCTCCGGAACGGTGTTCCACACCCCGGGAAGATCGCCCAGCGGTTCCGACACCACCAGCCGGGTCTCGTCCGAGATGTGGTTCAGGAAGGCGAGATCGGGGTGCAGGGCGCGCACGTCCTCCACCCGGCTGCTGTAGTACAGCGAGCGCGAGGCCCCGCCGCTGGAGTACCGGAAGAACCACACCCGCTCGCCGTCGGTCACCGCGACCGTCATCTGGAGCGGCTCCGGCACCCCGTGTTCGTGCCCGAGCCGCTCGACGAGCCCCGCCATCCGGGCCACCGCGCCCGGCGGATCTGCGTCGAGACCGAGCGTGAGGGCCACGTGGAACATCACCTCGGAATCCGTCGTGCCCTCGAGAGAAGGGAACAGCTCCGGCGCTATGGACATCATCAGATCCCGGCGCATTGCGGAGAACCCGGTGATCGCCCCGTTGTGCATCCACATCCAGCGTCCGTGCCGGAAGGGGTGGCAGTTGGTCTGCTGCACGGCGGTGCCGGTCGAGGCCCGCACATGGGCGAAGAACAGCGACGAGCGGACGTGGTCGGCGATCTCCCGCAGATTGCGGTTGCTCCAGGCCGGACCCGTGTCGCGGATGACGGCCGGGGTGCGCAGATGCCACGCGTACCAGCCGACGCCGAAGCCGTCGCCGTTGGTGGTCTCGACTCCCATCCGCGCGTGCAGGCTCTGGTCGATCAGCGAGTGCTCGGGGCGGTAGAGGACGTCGTCGAGCAGCACGGGCGTTCCCGAGTAGACGAGCCAGCGGCACATGGTCGGTACTCCCGTTCCGGGCCGCCCCGGCCGAGCCGGCCGGCCTCTGGATGATGATCGCCGATGCGCCCGGCGCGCCCGGGCGGCGGTGCGTGACCCCAGGAGACCCCGGCCGCAGCGGTGGCCGCATCGCCCGCCACGGGTGGTCTCCGGCGCACCCGGGGCTCGGGCCAGAGCGTGCGCGGCAGAGCGAACACTGAGATGCTGAGCGAGACGATCGCCAGGTCAGAAACGACTGACGGACGGCAGGCAGGCAGGGGTGGACCCCATGGCCGCGACCGATGAGACTCCGGGGGAGGGGATCGCCGACCCCACCGGCGACCCGCTGCTGCGCACCCGGTTCGCCCTGCCGGCCAGGCCCGCCACCTTCGTGCGCAGGCCGCGCCTGGCCGGACACCTCGACCAGGCCCTGGCCACGCCCCTGACCATGGTCAACGGGTCGGCCGGCGCGGGCAAGACGCTCCTGGTCGCCGACTGGGCCTCGAACCTGAGCCGCCCGGTCGCGTGGCTCACCGCCGAGAGCACCGATCAGGCACCCGGCGTGTTCTGGGCGCACGTGCTGCAGGCTCTGCGGGCCGCCGGCGTGCCGGTGGCGAGCGAGGTCGGAAGCCCCGCGGAGGCCGGTCGCGTGGACCAGCGCACGCTCACCCGCCTCGCCGCCGATCTCGAAGGCAGGGACGATTCCACGCTCGTCGTCCTCGACGAGTTCGACCGCGTGGTCTCCCGGGAGATCGCCGAACAGCTGGAGTTCGTCCTGCACCACGCCGGGCGGGGCCTGCGTCTGATCGTGGTCACCCGCACCGAACCCCTGCTGCCGCTCCACCGCTACCGGGCGTCGGGCGAGATGACGGAGATCCGGGACGCCGAGCTGGCCTTCACCCCGGACGAGGCCCATGAGCTCCTGACACGGCACGGCCTGGACCTGCCCGGGAGCGCCGTCCTGGCCCTGGTGGAACGGACCCGGGGATGGGCCGCGGGTCTCCGGCTCAGTGCGCTCGCCGCCCGGCAGGGCACGGACCCGCAGGCCTACCTGAAGCAGTTCGAAGCGGACCGCAGCGCGATGGCCGACTTCCTGCTGGCCGAGGTGCTCGACCGGCAGGCACCCGGCACACAGGACCTGCTGCTGCGCATCAGCGTGCTGGAACGCTGCTGCCCCGACCTGGTCAACGCGCTGACGCAGCGCACGGACGCGGAGACCGTCCTCGCCGCGTTGCAGCGCGAGAACGCATTCGTCCACTACCTCGGTCACTCCTGGTACAGCCTGCACCCCTTGTTCGCCGAGATCCTCCGTGCCCACCTGCGCGAGCGCTTCCCCGGCCTGGAGCCGGAACTGCGCAGTCGGGCGGCCCAGTGGCTACGGCGTTCCGGAGCCCTGCCCGAAGCGCTCGCCCAGGGTGCGGCGGCGGACGACTGGGAGTTCACCGCACGGGCCGCGGTCGACGACCTCGCCCTCGGGCAGCTCTTCACCGGCCTGCGCTCCGACGACCTGGCCGCGCTGTTCGAGCGGATGGGCCCCGACGCCAGGGGCCCGGCCCCGGACCTCGTCCGCGCGGCCCGCGAGCTGGCCGGCCGCGACGTCGAACACGGCCTGGCGCACCTGCACCGGGCCCAGGAGGAGCTGGCCCGGGACGGCGCGACGGACACGGCGGCGGCCGGGCTCACCTGCGCCCTGCTGGAAGCGCTGGCAGCGCGGCTGACCGGAACGCCGGGCAGGGCGGAGCGCGCCGCGGAGCAGGCGCTGGCCCTCAGGCCTGAAGTTCCCGGGCACCTGCTCGACGAGCACCCGGAGCTGAACGCCCTGCTGCTCACCCACCTGGGGTCCGCCCGCCTGTGGGCCGGGCGCTTCGAGGACGCCCGGACCGTCCTGTCGGCGGTGGCCGGACGGCCCGGCGGAGCGGCCATGGCGCTGCCCCGGTGGGAGGCTCTGGGCCACCTGGCTCTGATCGACTACCTGAACGGCTGGCTCGGCCGGGCGGAGCACAAGGCCCTGGCGGCGGCCGGCCAGGCACAGCGCTACAGCCTGCCCCAGCGCTCCGGCGCCGGCCTCGGCGCTCTGGTCCGGGCCGCTGTCCTCATCGACCGTGACGAACTCGACGAGGCGCAGGCGCTTCTCGACGAGGCCGCCGCCTCGCACCCGCTCGTAGCGGATCCCGTCGAGGAAGCGGGCCGGGTGCTCACCCGCGGCCGGCTGCTGCTGGCCAAGGGAGACGCCCGGGCCGCGCTGGCGGCGGCGGACGCGATCGTCCCGGCCGGCGTGAGCTCACCCTGGGCCGAGGACCAGGCCGCCGCCCTAGCCTGTGCCGCCTACCTGGCCCAGGGGCAGCCCGAGTCGGCCCGCGAGGCCGTCGAGGGTGTGGCCGGCCGCTGGGCCGCCTGCACCGTGCAGGCCGCCCGGGCCCGGCTCGCGGCAGGACATCCCGACGCAGCGCTCGCGATGCTCCACAGCCTCCCGGAGACCGAGCGGCCCGGGCCGGCGGTGACCGTCCGGGCCACGCTGGTCCGCGCCCAGGCCACCCACGAGCTCGGCGACCGCGCCGCCGCCGACCGCCTGCTCGGCCGGGCCCTCCTGGACGGCAGGCGCGATCAGCTGCGCCTGCCGTTCCTGGAAGCCGGCCCCTGGATCCGCCCGCTGCTGAGCACCGGCCGCCTGCGGGAGCTGGCGGGCGGCTGGCTCGTCCCCGGGCCCGGGCACGGTCTCCCGGGACAGCTGCAGCGGCAGCCGACGCCCGTGGGGGAGGAACTGAGCGCGCGCGAGCGTGACGTGCTGCGCAGGCTGGCCGAGATGAGGTCGACGGAGGAGATCGCAACCGACCTCCACGTGTCGGTGAACACCGTGAAGACCCACCTCAAGAGCATCTACCGCAAGCTCGCGGTGAGCCGCCGCGGCGACGCGGTACGCCGTGCTCGCGACGCGCGGATCCTGTGACCAGGCGGCCCGCTCCGGCCCCCCTCGCCCGGGAAGGGTGAGGCGCGACGGCCGCTCGGCGGCTGCGATGGACGGGTGACACGCTGGCGCACCCTGCTCATCCTCGGCACCGCCCAGTTCCTGATGGTCCTGGACACCTCGGTCATGAACGTGTCCATCAGCCGGCTGGTCGACGACTTCGACACCGAGGTCACCGCCATCCAGGCGGTCATCACCCTGTACGCCCTGGTCATGGCGGCCTTCATGATGGTCGGCGGACGCCTCGGGGACGTCCTGGGACGCCGGCGCATGTTCCTCCTCGGGCTGATGGTCTACGGCACGGGATCGGCCCTGACCGCCGTGGCGCCCAGTCTGTGGGTCCTCGCCCTGGGCTGGTCGGTGATCGAGGGTCTCGGTGCCGCCATGGTCCTGCCGTCCATGGCGGCACTCGTCGCCGAGTCCTACAGGGGACGGGACCGGGCCGTCGCCTACGGAGTGATAGGCGGCCTCGCCGGCGCCGGTATCGCGGTGGGGCCGCTGCTGGGCGGCTGGATGACGACATACCTCACGTGGCGTCTGGTCTTCGCCGGCGAGGTCGTGATCGTCCTGGCCGTGCTGCTCTGCCACCGGGTGATCCCCAGGACGGCCCCGAGAGAACCGCGGCCCCGGCTCGACGGCGTGGGCGCGGCGCTCTCCGCCACCGGCCTCGGACTGGGCGTGCTCGGAGTGCTCCAGAGCAGCACCTGGGGCTGGGTGCAGCCGCGCAACCCGCCCTTCACCGTCCTGGGCTTCGCCCCGACCCTGTTCGTCGTCGGCGCCGGAGCCCTGGTCCTGTACGGCTTCGTGCGCTGGGAGCGGCGGCGCGACGCCCGGGGGGCCGACGCCCTGGTGCACCTGTCGTTGCTGGGCAGACCGGTCCTGCGGTCGGGCCTGCTGATGCTGGTGAGCCAGAACCTCGTCCTGCTGGGGCTGTTCTTCGCGATCCCGCTGTACCTGCAGGTGGTGCAGGGCTTCGACGCGTTCGAGACAGGCCTGCGCCTGCTCCCGGTGTCCCTCACCATGCTCGCGACCTCCCTCTTCGCAGCGCGGCTCGGCCGGTCGCTCAGTCCGCGCCGGGTCGTGCGGCTGGCTCTGCTGACCCTCGCGGGAGCGGTCGTGTGGCTGCTGGCGACGATCGACCCGGCCATCGACGACGCCCAGTTCGCGGGAGCCATGGCCCTGCTGGGCGTGGGCATGGGCCTGCTCGCCTCACAGCTGGGCAACGTCGTCCAGTCGGGCGTCGGCGAAGAGGAGCGCAGCGAGGCGGGAGGACTCCAGTTCACGGCCCAGAACCTGGGCTCCGCACTGGGCACCGCCCTCATCGGGTCGCTGCTCATCGGAGCCCTGGTGCACGCCTTCAGCGCCCAGGTCGAGGCCGACCCCCGGCTGTCGGACGAGGCCCGCAGACAGACCGGCGTAGCCCTGGAGGCCGGGGTCAGCTTCGTCTCCACGGGCCAGGTCCGCTCGGCGGCCGAGCAGGCCGGTCTGCCGCCCGCGGAGGTTGAGGCGGTCACGGACTCCTACGCATCGGCCCAGCTCGACGGGCTGAAGGCGGCCGTCCTCGCCACCGGCGGGATCACCCTTGCCAGTTTCCTGGTCACCTCGCGTCTGCCGACGGCTGGGCAGCACTCCACGCGGCGGCCCGGCGGCGAAGGAGGGGCCCGATGACCACGGACCGCGGTGCCGCACGCAAGGCGCGGGGCGCCGAGCGCCGGGCCCATGCCGACTACACCGGCGGCGTCTACGGGGCCATGCTCGCCGCCTCCGTGGTGATCGGAGCCGGAACCCTGGGGTCGCTGCCCCGGCTGGAACTGGTGCTGCTGCTCGTGCTGACCGGTGCGGTGTTCTGGCTCGCGCACGTGCACGCGCAACTGTTCGGGGCGCGACTGGCGCAGCGGAACGTCGACCGCGCGACCGTACTGCATGTGTGCCGCGAGGAGTGGCCGATCCTGCAGGCCGCGGGTCCGCCCGCCGCCGCCGTCGCCGTCAGCCCGCTGCTCGGCCTGGACGTGCAGGGCGCCGTGTGGCTGGCGCTGGCCGTGGCGGTGGCGGAGCAGGTCGGCTGGTCGGTGGCCGCGTCGCTGCGCGCCGGTGCCTCCCGGGGGCAGCTGGCCGGGTCGGCGGCGGTGAACCTGTTGCTCGGGTTGCTGATCATCGCCTTCAAGTTCGTCGTCAAGCACTGACGCGGGCCCGCGGGGCGGGCGGAGGTTCACCTGCGCCGGGTGAGGGCGCGCGGGCCGCCGGGGCGGACCATCGCTAAGGAAGGGCGCGCCTCCCCCTCTCGGGCCGCCCGCGGGAGAGCAGCTCATGCGCTACGAGATCCGCATCGCCGGACAGATGTCGGAGACACTGGCGAAGGTCTTCCCGGAACTGGACCACGTGGTGGTGTCCGGGCAGACGCTGCTGTACGGCCCGGTCGTGGACGAGGCCCACCTGTACGGGCTGCTGACCCGCTTCCAGTCACTGGGGCTCAGGGTCGTGGAGATGCGCCAGTTGCCGGAGTGACCGGCTCACGAGGCCGCCGTCCGAATCCTGCCGGACCGGGCGGCGGCGCCCAGCGCGGCGAAGTCCCGCTCGTTCCGGTCGGCGTAGGACTGTGCGAACGCGGTGAGGGCGCGATCGAAGCTGTTCCCGCCGCCGAGGTAGGCCCCGATGGCTACGGGATCGCCCGAGCGGGCATGGGCCCTCGCCAGGCTCGCTCCGCACAGCCCGGCGAACAGCCGCAGCAGGCCCGGGTCCATCGTGTCCGGCCGTGCGATGCCCTTCCAGTCGCGCAGCTGACGTACGTAGAAGTCCCGCTCGTGCCCGTCGAGGCCCGTGGCGTGCGTCCAGCCGAGGAGGATGTCGCTGGTCGTCTGGATCAGCCGCTGGCCCGCCACCACGCGGCGGCCCTCGTTGTCGTAGCGGATGCCGTCGGTGTGGTCGGTGAGTACTGACGCCTGCGCCTCCTTGGCCTGGAGCAGCAGTGGATCGTCGTCGTCCCGGCCGAGCAGGAGCACGATCCAGCACCGGGTGCCGACGCTGCCGACACCCACCACCTTGCGGGCGATGTCGACCAGCCGGTAGCGGCGCAGCAGATGCCGGCGCTCGGACGACAGGGTCCGGACGTATCCCTCCAGGACGGCGCGCAGCTCCTTCTCCTGCCCGCGCGGCGCGGAGTCGTCCACCAGGTCGCGCAGCGGCGTGATCAGGGGCGGGTCGGGGGCGATCCGCCGGCCTTCGTCCGTGACCCGGGTGAGCTTCTCGAAGGCCTGGAGGTGCGTGCGGGTCCGGGCCTTCGCCGTCGCCTCGGCGGTACGGCGCCTCGCCTCCTTGCTCATCGACGCGGCCATCAGTTCCCGCAGCTGGTCGGCGTCGTCCTGCGCGTACCAGATGTCCAGGGTGCGCATGCCCGCGAACTCCCGCATCCGCTGCCGGTAGGCCCGTACGCACGCCTCCACGATCCGGTTCTGCTCCTCGGTCTCGAAGCCGTTGGCCCGGCCCGCGATGGCGAAACTGGCCGCCAGCCGCTTGACGTCCCACTCGAACGGGCCGGCCAGGGTCTCGTCGAAGTCGTTGATGTCGAACACCAGATGGCGTTCCGGCGAGGCCAGCAGCCGGAAGTTCAGCAGATGGGCGTCGCCGCAGAGCTGCACCCGCAGTCCGGTGTCCGCGACGGCCCCGAGGTCCGCCGCCATGATGGCCGCCGCGCCCCGGTAGAAGCGGAACGGGGACTCCAGCATGCGGGCGTAGCGGATCGGCACCAACTCCGGTATGCGCGTGGCCGACTGACGTTCCAGCACCTCGACCGGGTCGAAGCGCTGCGGGCCCGCGTCGAAGTAGCCGTGGGAGGAGCGGGGGACGTGCCGGCGCACGTTCCGCCCCTCGGCCGCTCGCTCGGCCGGCGACAGGTAGGTCGTGAGGGGGCCCGGTACGGTCATGGCTCAGTCCTCCGGCTGCGAGGTGAAGTCGTCCGAGGGCTCCCGTCCCCGACGGCGCAGGCCCGCCTGCACGGCACCGGCGAGAATCCGTGCGGCGACGCCCACCAGCAGCAGTCCGCCCGCCATCTGAACCATCGCCAGTACGCGTCCGGTCTGGGTGCGGGGAGCGACGTCCCCGTACCCGACCGTGGTGAACGTGGTGAGCGTGAAGTACAGGGAGTCCGTCTTCGTCAGGGGTTCGCTGAAGGAACCCGGGGTGGAGTGCTCCAGCAGGTAGTAGGTGCCCGCGAAGAGCAGCAGGAAGAGGACCAGCGTGGCGGCCAGGGCCTCGACGGCCTTCAGCCGCGGGTAGGGCGATCTCGTGATGGCCCGCACCTCCCACGAGAAGATCACGATGACCAGCAGCAGGCCGCAGGCGAGCAGCGCCGAGGTGCCGGTGGTGCTCCGCCCGTCCAGAGGCAGCACGTAGTAGACGGTGACGAGACCGGTCGCGATGAGCGCCGCACGCACGAGGACCGCGGCCGTCGCGCGTCGCCGCGGACCGTGCGGCCGCCGACGCTGCTCCTGGTCCTGGTCCTGGTCCTGCTTCTGCCGGAGCCGGGGGGACGTGGTCCGGGCTGCCGCTGGATCGTTCATCTCGTGTCTCGTGCTCCTTGCCGGCACATGGGGTCGTCACCACCTCACCGCGGCAGCGCGGGAGAGGGATCACCCGTGGGGGGTGATCCCGAGGCCGCCGGGGCACGCGACGCTGCTCGACAAGGGCGTTCCCGCAGACCGGCGGATCGCCGGTGAGGAGGAGCCATGGCCACGTCACCGGGTCAGGGGCCACGTGCCGGAGCCGAGTACGATCCCGCAGGGCCGGCGTACAGCCCCGCGGGCGACCCCGCGCAGCTCCTGGCGGCCCTCGGACGCTCCTGGACGTGGATCCTCGCCTCGGCGGTGGCGACGCTCGTGCCGGGCATCCTGCTCCTGGTCTGGCCCGAGGCCACCCTGCACGTCGTGGCGGTGCTGATGGGCCTGTACCTGCTGGCGGCCGGAGCGTTCCGCTTCGTCGCGACCTTCGCCCGGCAGGAGCAGGGCCACCGCCTGCCCAGTCTGCTCCTGGCCGTGCTGTACGTGCTGGCCGGAGTGCTGTGCCTGAGGAATCCGCTGCAGACCATCACCGCGCTGTCGCTGATCGTCGGCCTCGTCTGGCTGGTGTCCGGCATCCTCACGCTCTACACCGCCCTCGCCGCCCGGGACCTGCCGCACCGCGGCTTCGTCCTGGGCGCCGCGGTGCTGGGCATCGTCGCGGGCATCGTGGTGCTGGCCCTGCCCGCGGAGTCGGCCCGCGCGCTGACCCGGCTGCTCGGCCTGTGGCTCGTCCTGCTCGGACTGGCCGAGGCGGGGCTCGCGTTCGCCTGGCGGGCCGCGCTGGGTGGATCGTCCACCGCCGTTCCGCACGGCTCCACCGGGAACGTCTGAGCCGGCGGGACACGGGACGGCGACAGGCCGTTCACCGCATTCGAGGAGCAGCCATGGCCCCGACCGACGGCTCCGTCCCGCCACCTCCTGCCGAGGGGAGTGAGGCATCGGGGCGCTTCCTGAGCACGGAAGAACACGCGGAGTACGAGCGGCTGCGCCGGAACGCCGGCGTACGCCACCGCCGGCTGCGCTACTCCGGCGCCGGTGTGCTGCTCGTCCTGGCCCTGCTGCTCGCGCCGCTGTCGGTCGTCGCCGTCTGGGTGGACGAGCAGGTCTCCGACACGGGCCGGTACGTGCAGACCGTGGCACCGCTCGCCTCGGACCCGGCGGTCCAGGACGTGGTGACCGACCGGATGACCGACCGCGTCGTGGCCCAGGTGGATGTCGAGGCGGTGACGGATGCGCTCACGCGGACGCTGGCGGACGCCGGGGCGCCGCCGCGCGTGGTGGAGGCGTCCGAGTCCCTCGCTGGGCCCCTGCGCTCCGCCGTCCGCGACGTCGTGGACCGGACCATCAGCCGCGTCGTGACCAGCGATGTCTTCGCGCAGGTGTGGGAGGGCGCCAACACGCGGGCGCACGCCGCCGTGGTGAGCATGCTCACCGGAGAGCGCGAGGGCGCGCTCCGCGCCGAGGGCGACACCGTGCAACTCGACCTCGGCCAGGTGGTCGACGAGGTGCAACAGCGTCTCGTCGACGCGGGCTTCGACAAGGCCGCGGCCATCCCGGACACCGACCGGACCATCACGCTGTTCCAAGCCGAGGAACTGGGCAAGGCGAAGGATGCGATGAGGCTGCTGGACACCATGGGTACCTGGCTGCCCGTGCTGACCGTCGCCCTGGCCGCCCTCGCCGTGTGGACCGCTCCCCGGCACCGGCGCATGCTGCTGGTCACGGCTGTCGGCGTCGGCGTGATGATGATCGTGTTCCTGGTGGCGCTCGCCCTCCTGCGGCGGGTCTACCTGGATGCCGTGCCGAGCGCGACGCTGCCGCCGGACGCCGCCGCGGCGATCTACGACACCTTCGTCCGCTTCCTGCGCGACAGCACCCGCACCCTCCTCGTGGTGGCCGTGATCACCGCACTGGCCGCCTACCTCTACGGCCCCGGGCGCGGGGCCCGGCTGTCCGGAACCTCGCCCGCCGGGGCACCTCGGCCGTCGGCCGGGGCCTGTCCCGTGCCGGGCTGCGCACCGGATCCGCCGGCCTCGCCCTGGCGGAGCACCGCTCGTGGACCACCGGCATCGTCATCGGCTCGGGCGTGCTGGCCCTCGTCCTGTGGAACCACCCCACGGCCGGCGCGGTCGCGCTCGTGGCGGGCCTGGTCGTCGTCGTGCTGATCGTCCTGGAGACGCTCGCCGCTGCCGCACAGGGCCCGGACACGACGCGAACGGGCCCGGCCGCGGCTCCATGAGCCATGTCCGGCACCGCCGCCCCGCATCCGCCGTCCCGCAGGTCGAGGGCCGAGCGGATCTCGTCGCACCTGAGGTCCGGCCCCGCGGCCCGGCTGCTGCCCCGGCTGGTCGCGCTCAACATCGTGGAAGGGGCGGTCCGGCTGGCCGCCCAGGCCTTCCTAGCCGCGCTGCCCCTGCTGATGACGGTGGCGGCGTTCGCACCCGACGGCGTCCAGGACCTGCTGGCCGACGCGCTCCAGGAGCTGTTCAGGGTCCGGGGCGACACGCTGGAGGAGGTGCGGCGCGCCTTCGAGGCGACCGGGCCCACCGCGAACACGGTCGGGGCTGTGGGCTTGCTGGTCACGCTCGCTTCGGCGACCGCCTTCAGCCGGGCGCTCCAGGCGGTGTGCCAGCGGTGCTGGAACCCGCCCCGGGCCCCGCTGCGGGAGGCGGCCTGGCGCTGGCCGCTGTGGCTGCTGGTCTGGCTCGTCCACCTGCTCCTCCAGGCGCCGATGCGTGGCGGCTTCGGCGTCGGCCCGGTTCTCGGAGCGGTGCTGTCCCTGCTCGGGGCGACGCTGCTGTGGTGGTGGTCGCAGCACCTGTTGCTGAGTGCCAGGGTCGGCTGGAGCGAGCTGCTGCCGGGAGCGGTCCTGGCGGGGACGGGGACGGTCGTCCTCAGCTGGGCGGCCCGTCTGCTGATGCCCACGGCCATGGACCGCAGCCTGGAGGAGTTCGGCCTGCTGGGGCCGGTGTTCACCTTTCTGTCGTGGCTGATCGCGGTCTTCCTGGTGGCCGTCTCGGGGCTGGCGCTCGGCGAGACGGTGGCCACGTCCGGCTGGTACCGCAAGGTGCTCGACGCCCGCCGCCGGCCGCGCGGCGGCCGCACGATCACCCGCCCCGGGTGAGGCGGCCCGGTCCGGGCCGCGAGCACGCTGAGGACGGCACGCAACGGCTGCCGGGCGGGTGCCCGGGACGGAGGAGTGACATGAGTGCGCAGACCTACCTGGCGTACGACTTTCCACTGCTCAGCGCCTTCTGGGCGATGCTGTGGTTCTTCCTGTGGATCATGTGGTTCGTGCTGCTCTTCCGGATCGTCTTCGACATCTTCCGCGACGACTCGCTGAGCGGCTGGGCCAAGACGGGCTGGCTGGCGTTCTGCATCGTCCTGCCCTTCCTCGGAGTGTTCGTCTACGTCATCGCCCGCGGCAAGAACATGGGACGCAGAGAGATCGCGCACGCCCGCGAGCAGCAGGACGCCATGGACAGCTACATACGGCAGACCGCCCGGGGCGGCGACGACCGGCCCAGCAGCGTCGACGAACTCGCCAGGCTGTCCGAGATCCGCGCCCGCGGCGACATCACGGACGAGGAGTTCCGCAAGGCCAAGGACCTGGTCCTGAGCGGGGCCGGCCCGTCGGCACCCGCGCCGCACACCACCTCCACCTCCGGTCGCTGACCGCGCCGGACGCAGCAGAAACGAGGCAGCTTATGACCGCCACACACCCCACCCACGGGCGCAGGACGGCGAAGCACGGCCTGGCCACCGGCATGATGGTCTTCGCGGCCGTCATGCTCATGATCGCCGGGATCCTCGCCGTGATGCGCGGCATCGCGGCCATCGCCGAGGACGAGGTCTTCGTCTCGACCCCCAACTACGTCTTCGCCTTCGACCTCACCGGCTGGGGCTGGATCCACCTCGCCCTGGGCGTGGTCGCCGTGCTCGTCAGCATGGGCCTGTTCCAGGGTTCGGGCTGGGCGCGCGTCGCCGGCGTGGGCATCGCCGGACTCGTCATCATCGCCAACTTCCTCTCCCTGCCGGCCTACCCGGTCTGGTCGGTGGTCATGATCGCGATGTCCGCGTTCATCATCTGGGCCCTGTGCACCCCAAGCAGGGGTGATGCCTGAGCCGTCGCGGCTCAGGCCCGCGTACGGACCAGCAGCAGGGCCACGTCGTCGTCCGGTTCGGGACTCAGCGCGCTGAGCAGACTGTCGCTCGCGCGCTGCAGGCTGGGCCCCGCGTTTTCGAGCAGGCGGGTCAGCGTGTCGAGACCCGTGTCGATCGGCTCCGCGCGGTTCTCCACCAGCCCGTCCGTGTAGAGGGCGAGCAGGGAGCCCGGGGGGAGATCCACCTCCACCGTGCCGAACTCCACGCCGCCGACCCCGAGCGGCACACCGCCCGGCACGTCGAGGAGCTTCGCGCTGTCGTCCGCCCCGGCGAGGACCGGCGGCAGATGCCCGGCGCTGGACAGCTCGCAGGTGCCGCGCTCCAGGTCGCACACCGCGTACACGCACGTGGCGATCGCGTCACCCAGCGAGCCGGCGATGTCGTCGAGGTGGCGCAGCAGCTCGGCCGGCGGGAGGTCCAGCCGGGCCAGCGCCCGCGTCGCGGTGCTCAGCTGCCCCATGATCGCCGCGGCCTGGACGCCCTTGCCCATGACGTCCCCGACGACCAGCGCGGTGCGCCGCGGGCCCAGCGGCAGGACGTCGTACCAGTCGCCGCCGACCTCGCTGAGGGCCGGACGGTAACGGGCGGCGATGTCCAGCCCCTCCCGCTCGGCGGGCGTGCTGGGCAGCAGGCTGCGCTGCAGGGTCAGGGCCGTGCCGCGCTCGCGGCCGTAGAGGCGGGCGTTGTCGATGCAGATCGCGGCCCGGGCGGCGAGCTCGGAGGCGAGCACCTGGTCCCGGTCGTCGAAGGGGCGCTCGTTGACCGTGCGGTACAGCGAGAGCGTGCCGAGCACCTTGCCCCGGGCCACCAGCGGCAGCGCCAGGTAGGAGTGGGCACCGGCCTCGTGCAGGGCCTGGGCGGCCCGTGAGTCCCGGGCCAGACGCCGCAGCATCTTGCCGTCCACGCGCTCGACCAGGACCGGGCGGGCACTGCGCACGCACTGCATGATGACCCGCGACGAGCCGTACGTGGCGAGCTCACCCACCGGGTCGGCGGCGTGGATGGCGTCGGTGGGATAACCGGCGGCGACGGCCAGCGCCCGGAACTCGGCCGGAGCGCCGCCCGACACGGGCGTGATGGTGCCGCCTGCCACGACCGACTCCAGGACGTCCACGGCGGCCAGATCCGCGAGATGCGGCACGACCACGCCGGCCAGCTCCCGGGCGGTCTGCTGGAGGTCGAGCGTGGTGCCGATCTTCACGCCCGCGTCGGCGATCACCGACAGGTGCTGGCGCGCCTGCGCGACCTCGGCCGCGGCCTGCTGGCGCTCGGTCACGTCCAGCACGGCCATCGCCAGCCCGAGCACCCGGCCGTCGGTGTCCTCGATGCGGTGGTACGACTCCGAGTAGGCGCGGTCCTGGAGATCCGCCGCGGTACGCCCGACGGTCTGCTGGTCGAGGAGGGGTCTGCCGGTCTCCAGCACGTGCCGCATCCGGGCCTCGATGGCCGTCACGTCCAGATCCGGCAGCACCTCACCCACCCGGCGCCCCAGCACGGCCTCCTCGGGCATGCCGTTGATCCGCTCCAGCGCGGGATTGACCCCGACCCAGCGCAAGTCGTTGTCGAAGACGGCGATGCCGAGCGGGGTCTGGTTGACGAGGCTGTGCGAGAGGGCGAGGTCGCGCTCCACCTGCCGTACGGTCGTCGCGTCCGTGGCGAGTCCCAGCAGGTGGGGCTGCCCCTCGGGGTCGAGAAGACGCATCGTGCGGAACTCCACGGCGCGTTCCGTGCCGTCGCGGTGCCGCAGCGGGAAGACACCGGCCCACCGGGCCCCCGTGCTGACCTGGGCGAAGAGCTCCCTGCCGCGGGGCCGGTTCTCGGGGGAGACCAGGAGGGTGTCGGCGCGCTGCCGCAGGGCCTCCGCCGCGGTCCAGCCGAGCAGTTGCTCGATCTCGGGGCTCCACAGCGCGATGCGCCCGCCCGCGTCCAGGACCACGGCCGCGACCTTCAGCAGATCCAGCAGCCCGCCGGGCGCGGCCGTGACGGCGTCGCGGTCCGAGGTCGCATACCCGTTCATGCGAGCCGCTCCTTCCGGCGCGGCAAAGGTACCGCCATGATCTGTTGCTCTGGCTGTCCGATGAGGTCACATTACGGTCGGAGGAGCGGCACTGTCGCGCCGAAATGACAAAAAGCCGCGGGTGGGTGCTCGCGGTGGGAGGGAGCGGCATCGTGGAGGACTGGACGCTGCGGGAGAGCCTGGTCACCGGGTCGGGGACCGTGCGCTGGGACCGGCTCGGCGACCCCGGCGCAGAGCCGGTGGTGCTGCTGCACGGGACGCCCTTCTCCTCGTACGTGTGGCACGAGATCGCGCCCGCCCTCGCCGCCGCCGGGTACCGCGTGCACGTGTGGGACATGGCGGGCTACGGCACCTCCGGCATGCACGCCGGCCAGGACGTCTCACTGGGCGCCCAGGGCCGGATCTTCGCCGAGCTGCTCGCGCACTGGGGACTTCAGGAGCCGGCGGTCGTCGCGCACGACTTCGGGGGGTGCGTGGCTCTGCGCGCCCATCTGCTGCACGGGGCCCGCTACCGGCGGCTCGCGCTGGTCGACCCGGTGGCGCTGAAGCCCTGGGGCTCCCCCTTCTTCCGGCTGGTCGGGGAGCACAGCCGGGTCTTCGAGCAGCTCCCGGCGGCACTGCACGAGGCCCTGGTGCGCGAGTACGTCTCCTCCGCGAGCCACCTCGGCCTGCGTCCCGCCACCCTCGACGCCCTGGTCGGGCCCTGGACGGGGGAGGAGGGCCAGGGGGCCTTCTACCGGCAGATCGCGCAGGCCGACCAGCGCTACACCGACGAGATCCAGCCGCTCTACCCGACGATCGACCTGCCCGTCACGGTGTGCTGGGGCACCGAGGACACCTGGATCCCGTTCGTCAGGGGGCAGGAACTCGCCGCCCTGATCCCGGGAGCCAGATTGGTGCCCGTCCCGCAGGCCGGTCATCTCGTCCCGCTGGACGCGCCCGCCCGGCTGACGGGCGAGTTGCTCACCTTCCTCATGGCCTGAGGACGGTGTGGTCTGAGGACGGTGTGGCCTGAACACGGTACGGCCTGCAGACCGCTTGGCGTGAAGGCCCTCTGACCCCAGGGAACCATCAGGATCGCACAAAGTCCGACGGGGTCATTGCTTCGTTTGTGTTCGAGTCCTAGGGTGTGCCTGCTCAGCAGTTGCTCCGTCACCGTCAGTTGCACGGGTCCCAACAGAAACACCCATCAGGGGCGGGGCGTTGGGGCTCTCGTCTGACACGCCCTCAGTCCGTGCAGCACCCTGTCGAACCGAGGAAGGCCACGGTCATGCCGCACCCCCACTCGCACCCTTCTCCCGCCGACCGGCCGGTCGTCAGCCGCCGCCGACTGCTGGAGTCAGGAGCCGCCGTGCTCGGCGCGCTCGCCCTGTCCGCGTCGCCCGTCGCGGCACACGCGGCCGGCCGGCGCCCGGCGGCGGAGGGCCCTCCCGAGTGGAACGACGGCCTGAGCGTGTACCGGGTGGGCACCGAGCCGCCGCACACCACCCTCATGCCCTACGCGGACCTCGGGCAGGCCCTGAAGGGCGACCGCGAGCGCTCGCCGTACCGGCTGAGCCTCGACGGTACCTGGAAGTTCGCCTATGCGGACCGCCCCGACGACCGGGACACCGACTTCCACCGCACCGACCTCGACGACTCCGGCTGGGACACCATCCCGGTGCCCTCGGCCTGGCAGCTGCACGGCTACGACTTCCCGATCTACGTCAACATCACGTACCCCTGGTGGGGCCCCAACGGCCGGGGCGAGGATGCCCAGCCGCCGGCCGCCCCGACCCGCTACAACCCCGTCGGCCAGTACCGCCGCACCTTCACCGTGCCCCGCAACTGGCGGGGCCGGCGCACCTTCCTGCACTTCGAGGGCGTCAAGTCCGCCCACTACGTGTGGATCAACGGCGAGCTGGTGGGCTACCACGAGGACTCCTACACCTCCGCCGAGTACGACATCACCCCCCACCTCAAGCCGGGCACCAACCAGATCGCCGTGGAGGTGTACCGCTACTCCGACGCGGAGTGGCTGGAGGACCAGGACATGATCCGGCTGAGCGGCATCTTCCGCTCGGTCCACCTGTACTCCACGCCCAGCGTGCACCTGCGCGACTTCAAGCTGGACACCCCGCTCGGCGACGGCTACACCTCCGCCGACCTCAAGGTCACCGCCCACGTACGCGACTACGACGGCAAGGGCGGGGGCCGCTACACCGTCGAGACGCAGCTCTACGACGCCCGTGGCCACGCGGTCTGGTCCCGGCCCCTGAACCGTTCCGCCGACGTCCCCGACGGGGACGAGGTGACGGTCGAGGCGTCCAGAGCCGTCCCCGCGCCGAAGCTGTGGTCGGCCGAGCACCCGAACCTCTACACCGCCGTGCTCCGCCTGCGCGACCCCGCCGGCAAGGTGGTGGAGACCCTCTCGCACCGGGTCGGCCTCCGCGAGTTCGCGCTGAAGGACGGCCTGATGCGCATCAACGGCAAGCCGGTCTCCTTCCGCGGCATCAACCGCCACGAGATGCACCCCGTCACGGGCTCGGCCCTCACCCGCGCGCAGATGGTCGAGGACATCGAGATCATCAAGCGCCTCAACATCAACAGCGTCCGCACCTCGCACTACCCCAACAATCCGCTGTGGCTCGAACTCGCCGACGAGTACGGCCTGTACCTCGTCGACGAGACCAACCTCGAAACCCACGGCATCCGCGACGAGTTCCCCGGCAGCGGCCACCCGGAGTGGACCGAGGCCTGTGTGGTCCGCGCCCAGAACATGGTCCACCGCGACAAGAACCACGCCTCGGTGGTCATCTGGTCCCTCGGCAACGAGGCGGGCGGCGGCACGACCTTCAACGCCATGCACGACTGGATCCGCTCCTACGACCCCACCCGCGTCATCCAGTACGAGGGCGACGACCGCCCGGGCATCAGCGACATCCGCTCCGAGATGTACGACAGCCCGCAGCGGGTCGAGCAGCGCGCCAAGGACACCGGTGACACCCGGCCGTACGTGATGATCGAGTACTCCCACGGCATGGGCAACTCCAACGGCAACTTCAAGAAGTACTGGGACATCGTCCGCCGCTACGACGTCCTCCAGGGCGGCTGGATCTGGGACTTCGCCGACCAGGCCCTGAGCTGGCCCACCCCCGCGCGCAAACTGCTGACCGAGTCCGGCCCGGGCGCGCTGCGCGGCGAGGTCATGGCACCCTCGGGCACCTTCGACCGCGCCAAGGGCGTCTCGGGCGGCACCGTCTTCCCCCGTGACACCCGCCTCGACCTCACCGGCTCCCTGACCCTGGAGGCCTGGGTCACTCCGGGCGTCACCGGCGGCCATCAGCCCATCGTCGCCAAGGGCGACACCCAGTACGCCCTGAAGCAGACCGACAAGAACCTGGAGTTCTTCATCCACGGCGGCGGCCAGTGGGTCACCGCGAGCTGGGCCCTGCCCGACGGCTGGACCGGCAAGGAGCATCACATCGCCGGTGTCTTCGACGCGGACGCGGGGGCACTCACCCTGTACGTCGACGGCCAGGTGCGCGGCACCCGGACCACCACCCGCCGCCCCGGCGTCAACACCGCGTCCCTGTCACTCGCCACCGACATCGACAACCCGACCCGGGAGTTCAGCGGCACCATCCGCCGCGCCCGCGTGTACGCCCGCGCCCTGAGCGCCGCGGAACTGGCCTCGGACACCCGGGGGCCCGACGACGAGGGCGTGCGCTTCTGGTTCGACGCGGCCACCGCCGGCCTCACCGAGAAGCGCCCGCGCGACAAGACGTTCTACGCCTACGGCGGCGACTGGGGCGACAACCCCAACGACGGTGCCTTCGCCGGCGACGGCATCGTCCTGCCCGACCGCACCCTCACCGGCAAGTCCGCCGAGGTCAAGCAGATCTACCAGGCCGTCGACGCCACCCCGGCCGCGGGAGGCCCTGGCGCCGTCAGGCTCACCAACGAGCACCTGTTCACCAACCTCCGTGAGTTCGAGGGTCGTTGGTCCCTGATCGCCGACGGCAAGGTCGTCCAGCGCGGCCGGCTGACCCGCGACCAGCTGACCGTCGCCCCACTGAGCAGCAAGGACATCAAGATCCCGGTGCGGCTCCCGGCGAAGCCCGAACCCGGCACGGAGTACTTCCTCCAGCTCTCCTTCACCACCAGGGAAGCCACCAAGTGGGCCAGGGCCGGCTTCGAGGTGGCCAAGCGGCAGATCCAACTCGACGCGGGCAGCCCGGCCGTGACGCCCGCGCCGCTGCGAACCGTGCCCGCCCTCACCCACACCGACGGGGACAAGACCGTCACCGTGAAGGGCAAGGGCTTCGCCGTCACCATCGACAAGAGCACCGGAACCATCACCTCCTACGAGGCGGGCGGCACCCGGCTCATCACCTCCGGACCCGTCCCGAACTTCTGGCGGGCGCCCACCGACAACGACCGCGGCAACGGCCAGCACACCCGCAACCAGACGTGGCGCGACGCCGGAGCGAAGAGGAAGGTGGCCGACGTACGGGTACGGCCCCTGGACGACCGGGCCGTCGAGGTCACCTGCACCGGCACGCTGCCCACCGGCACGGAGTCCACGTACAGCACGACGTACACGGTCTTCGGCAACGGCGAGATCAAGGTCGACAACACCCTGCACCCGGGGGCGGCGAACCTGCCGTACATCCCGGAGGTCGGCACCCTGCTGTTCCTGCCGCGGGGCCTGGACCGGCTGCACTACTACGGCCGGGGCCCCGAGGAGAACATGTGGGACCGCAACAACGCCACCGACGTCGGCCTGTACTCCGGCACCGTCTCCGGGCAGTGGACCCCGTACCTGCGCCCCCAGGAGAACGGCAACAAGACCGACGTCCGCTGGGCGGCGCTGACCGACGGCAGGGGCCGCGGACTGCTCGTGTCCGGTGAGCCGCTGCTGGAGGTCAACGCCTCGCACTTCACCCCCGAGGACCTGTCGGTCGGCGCCCGCCACGACTACCAGCTCACCCCCCGGGACGCGGTGGTCCTGCGGCTCAACCACCGCCAGATGGGCGTGGGCGGCGACAACAGCTGGGGCGCGCACACGCACGACGAGTTCAAGCTGCTCGCGGGCCGCGACTACGCGTACACCTACCGGCTGCGTCCGCACACGCGCGTGAGCGAGGCGATGGAGGCCTCGCGACGGCCGACCGCCACCGCGTAGACCCTGTCAGCGGCGCCGCCTCAGTCGGCGGCGTCGCTGATGCCCAGTCGCAGGTGCTCCACGTGGTACACGGCCTGGTCGAGCAGCTCGGCGACATGGTGGTCGTGCAGCGCGTACACCACCGAACGGCCCCGCCGCTCGCCCACGACCAGGCCCAGATTGCGCAGCAGCCGCAGCTGGTGCGAGCAGGCCGACTGCTCCATGCCCACCTCGGCGGCCAACTCCGTGGCCGGCAGCGGGCCCTCGCGCAGCCGCGCCAGGATCAGCAGCCGGGAGGGCGTGGACAGGGCCTGGAGCGTGGTGGCGACCTTCGCGACGTTGTCCGCGTCCAGGCGTACGCGCTCGCCGGCGTCCTGCACGGGGGTGACGGCTCCATGACCCATGACGTCATCCTAGCGGCCCCACGCGAACACATGAATGAATCTTCATCCGTGCCCGTGGGGCGGTGCCGGGCGGGCACGTCGATGTCGGATTCTCGCCAGCCCCGCGCCGCCCGGTGCCGGATGCTGGACCCATGCAGATGGGGATGCACACCGACACCGAGCGCTGCGTGCGCGCCGTCCGGTCGAAGGACGCACGCTTCGACGGCTGGTTCTTCACGGCCGTCCTGACCACCGGCATCTACTGCCGTCCCAGCTGCCCGGTGGTGCCGCCCAGGGCGGAGAACATGGTCTTCCACCCCAGTGCGGCGGCCTGCCAGCAGGCCGGGTTCCGGGCCTGCAAACGCTGTCGGCCCGACACCACTCCCGGCTCCCCGGAGTGGAACCAGCGCGCCGACCTGGTGGCCCGCGCCATGCGGCTGATCGCCGACGGGGTCGTGGACCGCGAGGGCGTGCCCGGCCTCGCCGGCCGGCTCGGCTACAGCACCCGGCAGGTCGAGCGGCAGCTCCTCGCCGAACTGGGCGCGGGCCCGCTCGCGCTCGCCCGTGCGCAGCGCGCCCAGACGGCCCGGCTGCTCATCGAGACGACCGCCCTGCCCATGGCCCGGATCGCCTTCGCCGCCGGCTTCGCCTCGATCCGGACCTTCAACGACACGGTCCGCGAGGTCTTTGCCCTGGCCCCGGGTGAGCTGCGTGCCCGCGCCCCGCAACGGCAGGGCACGAGCACGCCCGGGGCGCTGTCCCTGCGGCTGCCGTTCCGCGCCCCGCTGAACCCCGACAACCTCTTCGGCCACCTCGCCGCGACAGCGGTACCCGGTGTGGAGGAGTGGCGCGACGGCTCCTACCGCCGCACCCTGCGCCTCCCGTACGGCCACGGCATCGTGGCCCTCACCCCCAACCCGGACCACATCGCCTGCCGCCTCACCCTGAGCGACCTGCGCGATCTGACCGTCGCCATCAGCCGCTGCCGCCGCCTGCTCGACCTGGACGCCGACCCCGTCGCCATCGACGACCAGCTCCGCACGGATCCGGTCCTCGCGCCGCTGGTCGACAAGGCGCCCGGCCGGCGCGTGCCGCGCACGGTCGACGAGGCCGAGTTCGCCGTCCGGGCCGTGCTCGGCCAGCAGGTCTCCACCGCCGCCGCCCGCACCCACGCGGCCCGTCTGGTCACCGCGTACGGCGACCCGGTCGAGGACCCCGAGGGCGGCCTCACCCACCTCTTCCCGGCCCCCGAGGCCCTCGCGGCGCTCGACCCGGACACCCTCGCGATGCCGCGCACCCGCCGCACGACCTTCACCACCCTGGTCCGGGCCCTCGCCGACGGCGACCTCCACCTCGGCGTGGAGAGCGACTGGCCCCGCACCCGCGAGCGGCTCCTCGCCCTGCCCGGCTTCGGCCCCTGGACGGTGGACGTCATCGCCATGCGCGCGCTCGGCGACCCCGACGCCTTCCTCCCCACCGACCTCGGCATCCGCCGCGCTGCCCGGGAACTGGGCCTGCCGTCCACCCCCGCCGCCCTCACCGCACGCGCCGGGGCCTGGCGCCCCTGGCGGGCCTACGCGGTCCAGTACCTCTGGGCGACCGACAGCCACCCGATCAACTTCCTTCCGGTATAGGGACGTCCGATGAAACAGCACACCGTGACCGACAGCCCGTACGGCCCCCTCACCCTCGTCGCCGACGACGGTGTCCTGTGCGGCCTCTACATGACCGACCAGCGTCACCGCCCGCCCGAGGAGACCTTCGGCACCCGCGACGACACCCTCTTCGCCGAGGCGGAGGAGCAGCTGAAGGCCTACTTCGCGGGTGACCTGGAGGAGTTCACGGTCGAACTCCGCCTGAACGGCACCCCGTTCCAGCGCACGGTCTGGGACGCACTGCGCCGCATCCCGTACGGCGAGACCCGCACCTACGGCCAGCTGGCCGGCATCCTCGGTGCCCCTGCCGCCTCCCGCGCGGTCGGCCTCGCCAACGGCCGCAATCCCATCGGCATCATCGTGCCGTGCCATCGGGTGATCGGGGCGAACGGGAGCCTGACGGGGTACGGCGGCGGCCTGGAGCGCAAGCAGCGCCTGCTGGACTTCGAACGCGGAGCCTCACTCTTCTGACTCCACGGCTCGTCAAATTTGACTAGAGTGGGGTCATGCCGGAGACGACGATCCCGATCCTGCCCTGCCGGGCCCTCCAGCCCGTCCTCGACTTCTACACCGCCCTCGGATTCGAGGTGACGTACCAGCAGCGCAGCCCCAACCCGTACGCGGTCGTGCAACGCGGCGGCATCGAGCTGCAGTTCTTCGCGATGAAGCAGTACGAGCCGGCCGTGTCGGTCAGCACCTGCTACGTCCTGACCGACGACGTCGACGGCCTCTACCAGGCGTTCCGGGCCGGTCTCAAGAAGACGTACGGCAGGATCCCCACCCGGGGGCTGCCGCGGGTCGGGCCGCTCAAGGACATGACGTACGGCGTACGGCAGTTCCTCCTGACCGACCCCGGAGGCAACTGCGTCCGCGTCGGGCAGCGCACTGGCGGGGAACGGCACCACGGGCCCGCCCCCGAGGAGACGTTCGCGCGGGCCCTGCACTTCGCGTCCCTCCTGGCGGACTCCAAGGGGGACCCGGC
Source organism: Streptomyces qaidamensis (assembly GCF_001611795.1). Lineage (NCBI taxonomy): Bacteria > Bacillati > Actinomycetota > Actinomycetes > Kitasatosporales > Streptomycetaceae > Streptomyces > Streptomyces qaidamensis. The sequence continues at coordinate 7,574,377 of NZ_CP015098.1, forward strand.
GGGCGCCGCCAAGGTCGTCGACCGGGTCCTGAACCTGCCGGACGAGACGCCGACGCGTGTCCAGCTGCTTCAGCTCCTCGTCCTGCGCGCGGACGTCGCGGCACGGCTCGACGACGGGGAGGCCACCGCCACCGCCCTCGCCCGGGCCGCCGCGCTCGACCTCACCGCGGCCGAACGCGACGAGGGCCGTGACGCGCTCACGCGCCTGGCGGACCTGCGGGGCTCGCTTCGGCCGTGAGTCCGCGCAGCAGCTCCGGCAGCGCCGTGCCGATGGGATCGCGGACGATCTCGTCGGCACGGTCGCCGTACGGCGTCGGCTCGGCGTTGACGATGATCAGCCGGGCACCGTGGTCGGCGGCGACACCGGCCAGGCCGGCCGCAGGCTGCACCTGGAGGCTCGTGCCGACGGCGACGAAGATCTGGCAGCCGGCCCCCGGTGGTCCGGGATCCCGGAGGCCGTGCTGATGCCGGCACCGTCGAGCGGGGCGACGAGGGGCTTGGCCATGTCACCGGGGGTAGGCCGGGCTGCGAGGCGGCGGCGAACGGTTATCGACCAGGACGCCGAGGGGTGAGGGAAGAGCGGCCGGGGCCGGTCAGAACACGCGGCGGCCGTTCTCCAGCTCCGCCGTGCCCGAGCCCTCCGCCAGGACGTCCAGGGCGGTCAGGACACGGCGGCTGTGGGCCTCCGGCAGATAGTCGGCCAGCTCCTCGCGCGGAACCACCCGCCAGGACAGCAGCTCCTCTTCCTGGAGGCGGATCGCCTTGAGCTCGTCCTCGCTCAGGACCCCGCCGTCGTACACGTACGCCACCAGCGGCGGACGGCCCGCGCCCTGCACCCAGTCCACCGTCAGCAGCCGGCCGAGCTCACGGTCGAGGCCGATCTCCTCGGCCGTCTCGCGCCGCGCCCCCTGGCGCGGTGTCTCACCGTCGTCGGACTCGACGGTGCCGCCGGGCAGCGTCCAGCCCTCCCGGTAGTTGGGCTCGACGAGCAGCACACGGCCCTCGCCGTCCCGGAACAGCACGGCGGCACCGGCCAGGACGCGGGGCAGGGAGGCGATGTAGGCGGCGTAGTCAGGAGAGGAGGTCATCAGTGCAGGGTAACCACCGCGTCCCGCCTCGCCACCCCGCGGTCAGGCCGCCGGCTCCGCCAGCCGCAGCGTCCGTTCCGCGAGTTCGCTGATCCGCACCCCGTCGTAGCCGAACACCGCGCTGCGGACCGTGTCCTCCAGCGGGGCCTTCCACTGGTCGGGGATGGCCGCCGCCCCGCCGAACACGCCGGCCACCGAACCCGCGGTCGCTCCGTTGGAGTCGGTGTCCAGGCCCCCGCGGACGGTCAGGGTGATGGTGCGGGTGAAGTCACCGTCGCCGTAGAGCAGGCCCGCGGTGAGGACGGCCGCGTTCGGGACGGTGTGGATCCACCCCATGCCGCCGGTCTCCTCGGCGACGGTGGTGAGCGTGTCCTCCCAGGACATCCGGGTGGCGTGCAGGGAGACCACCCGGCGCACCGTACGCGCGAGGCGGCTGCTCGCCGGGATCACGGCCAGGGCCTCGCCGACGGCGTGCCGCACGCTGGGCGCCGTGAACGCCGCCGCGATCAGCGCCGCCGCCCACATCGCCCCGTAGACGCCGTTCCCGGTGTGCGACAGCACCGCGTCCCGCCGGGCGAGCTGGGCCGCGCGGCGCGGGACGCCGGGGCAGGCCCAGCCGAAGATGTCCGCGCGGATGAGGGCGCCGATCCACTCCTGGTACGGGTTGTCGTACGTCGCCGTCAGCGGCGGCTTCAGCCCGTTGGCGAGGTTGCGGTAGGCGGCCCGCTCGGCGGTGAACGTCTGCAGAAACGGCAGCCGCAACAGCCACAGGTCGCCGACCTGCTCGGTGCTGAAGCCGAAGCCGTGGGTCTCCAGCAGGTCGAGGCCGAGGATCGCGTAGTCGACGTCGTCGTCACGGCAGCTGCCGTGGATGCGGCCGCGGACGCACTGGGGCCATTCGGGGCGCAGCGCGACTTCCAGGTCGCCGGTGGGCTCGGGCAGGTAGTCGGTCAGGGGGAGGGCGGCGGCCTGCCGGAGGTAGCGGTCGATGCGCTCGCGCGTCCAGAGCTCGCCCTGCTCGACCGGCTTGCCCAGCATGTTTCCTGCGATGCGGCCCGTCCAGCCGCCGAGGATGCGGTCGGTGACGTCTGTGTCGGTGTGTGCGGGGCCCATGATGATTGTCTACCCGTTTCACGAGGTGCCTACGGGGGTGGGGGTGTGCGGTGCGTTCGTGGCTGCGGGGCCGTCGTGGCCGGTCACGCGGTTCCCCGCGCCCCCGGAGCCCCGGTCCAGGGGCTGGGCACGTGCTGACGACGGGGGCGTCCTCCGGTTAAGGTCACAGCGGCGCGACTGGCCTTGACGTGCGTGAGGGCCCGGAGAGCAAGGGGAGTACAAGTGGCGGACGCTGCAGTGAGCGGCACCCGGAAGGCCGAGCGGGTGCTCGTCGCCGCGGACAAGTTCAAGGGGTCGCTGACGGCCGTGGAGGTCGCCGAGCGGGTCACGGCCGGGCTGCGCCGGGTCCTGCCGGAGCTGGAGGTCGAGGCGCTTCCGGTGGCCGACGGCGGAGACGGGACCGTGGCGGCGGCGGTCGCGGCCGGGTTCCAGCGCCGGGAGGTACGGGTCGCCGGCCCCCTCGGCGACGAGGTGACGGCGGCGTTCGCGCTGCGTGACGGCACCGCGGTCGTGGAGATGGCCGAGGCGAGCGGGCTGCAGCGGCTCCCCGCCGGGGTCTTCGCCCCGCTCGCGGCGTCCACGTACGGCTCCGGCGAGCTGCTGCGGGCCGCGCTGGACGCGGGCGCCGGCACGATCGTCTTCGGGGTCGGCGGCAGCGCCACCACCGACGGCGGCGCCGGGATGCTGTCGGCGCTCGGCGCCCGGTTCCTGGACGCCGCCGGGGAGCCGGTGCCACCGGGCGGCGGCGGACTCGCCGAGCTGGCCACCGCCGACCTGTCGGGACTCGACCCCCGTCTGGCCGAGATCGAGCTGGTGCTCGCGAGCGACGTCGACAACCCCCTGACCGGCCCGAAGGGCGCACCCGCGGTCTACGGTCCGCAGAAGGGCGCCTCACCCGAGGACGTGGAGGCCCTGGACAGCGCCCTCGCACACTTCGCGAAGGTGCTCCAGGGCCCGGCCGGTCCGAAGGCCGCCGCGTACGCGGCGGCGCCGGGCGCCGGCGCGGCGGGGGGCATCGGCTACGGCGCCCTGCTGCTCGGCGCCCGGTTCCGCCCGGGCATCGAGGTCATGCTCGACGTCCTGGGCTTCGCACGCGCCCTGGACCGCGCCGACCTGGTCATCACCGGCGAGGGCTCCCTCGACGAGCAGACCCTCCACGGCAAGGCCCCGGCGGGGGTCGCCGCCGCGGCCCGCGCCGCGGACAAGGACGTCGTGGCGGTCTGCGGACGCCTCGCCCTGCCGCCCCAGGTGCTCGGCCGCGCAGGGTTCCGCCGGGCCTACCCCCTGACGGACGCGGAGCCGGACGTGGCCAAGTGCATCGCCGAAGCGGGCCCGATCCTGGAACGGGTCGCGGAACGCATCGCCAGGGATTTCCTGACCTGAGCCGCGCGGTTCCCGCCGCCGCAGGCATGAAGAAGGCCCCGAGCTCAGCTCGGGGCCTTCATCGTCGTCGTGGCCTTCATCGTCGTACGGTCGCTACGGAAGCTGCGCCGCCCGCGCCTCGCGGCGGTTGTCGCGGAAGTTGTTCACCCGCCGAGCCGTCGCGAACAGCGGAATCACCGCGCCCGTGACCAGCTGGAGCGCGCACCCCGTCTGCAGGAGGAGCTGCCCGCCGGGCGCGCCGAACGCCCAGGCCGCCAGCAGACCCATGGACAGCACGATCCAGGTCAGCATCGCCACCGCGAGCCAGCCACGCGGCTTCGGGTACTCGACGCGGCTCACCATCAGCCACGCCGTCCCCACGATCGCCAGCAGCGTGGCCTCGAACGGCAGCTCCAGCAGCACGATCGCGACGACCGTCAGCGCACCGAACGGCGAGGGCATGCCCTGGAACGTGCCGTCCTTCACCGTCACGCACGAGAACCGCGCAAGCCGTAGCACCACCGCCAGCAGCACCACGATCGCCCCGACCGCCGCCACCCGCTGGTGGGCGTCGTTCGCGACCATGCCGTAGACGAGGACGAAGTACGCCGGTGCCAGGCCGAAGCTGATCAGGTCGGACAGGTTGTCCAGCTCCGCGCCCATGGGGGAGGAGCGCAGCTTGCGCGCCACCAGGCCGTCGAAGAGGTCGAAGACCGCCGCGCAGAGCATGAGGATGACCGCCGTGGCCGCGCTGTGGCGGGCCATGCCGGTCTCCTGGCTGCCCGTGAGGTGCGGGATCAGGATGCCGGTGGTGGTGAAGTACACCGCCATGAAGCCGCACGTGGCGTTGCCGAGGGTCAGGGTGTCCGCTATCGACAGGCGGAGGGAGAGGGGCATCTCCTCTTCCTCGTCGACCTCGTCCGCCTCCGGGACCCAGCCGGCCTTGGTATCCGGATCAATCACGGTCAATGCGAGTCACCCCAGCCACCGTCTTCTGACCGACCTCGACCGCGACCTCCACGCCCTCGGGCAGGTACAGGTCGACACGCGAACCGAAGCGGATCAGGCCGATCCGCTCGCCCTGCTCCACCTTCGTGCCCTGGGGCAGGTAGGGGACGATGCGGCGGGCCACCGCGCCGGCGATCTGGATCATCTCGATGTCGCCGAGCTCCGTGTCGAAGTGCCAGACGACCCGCTCGTTGTTCTCGCTCTCCTTGTTGAAGGCGGGAACGAAGCCACCGGGTACGTGCTCCACGGACGTCACCGTGCCGGCCAGCGGCGCGCGGTTGACGTGGACGTTGAGCGGGCTCATGAAGATCGCGACGCGGGTGCGGCCGTCCTTCCACGGCATGATGCTCTGCACCACACCGTCGGCGGGCGAGATGACCCGGCCCTGGGTGATCTCGCGCTCGGGGTCGCGGAAGAACCACAGCATTCCCGCCGCGAGCGCGGTGGCGGGAACGGCGACGGCCTTGGCGGCGCCGGAGCGGCGGGCCCGGGCCAGGCTGAGGGCTGCGGTGGCGACGGTCGGAAGGAGCCACGGCGATGCTCCGCGCGCGAGGCGTACGCCGGCCCGGCTGTCGCGAGGTGCAGAGGTTTGGCTGTGGGGCATGGATGACCTTCGTAGCGGAGATGATGCCGCACTCTGACGGGGGACGGCGGCTTTCCGGCGATCGTAGCGGCTCGGGGCCGTAACTGGGTAAGCCAGGCAGCCGAGTCGGCGGCAGAAGAGTGCTGACGGGGTGTGATCTTCTTCTCCAAGAAAACACCCCGTATCCGGACATCTAGCCCTGGAATCGATACTCTTCGAGCAGCCGCCTGCCGATGATCATTTTCTGGATCTCGGCGGTACCTTCACCGATGAGCAGCATCGGAGCCTCACGGTAGAGACGCTCGATCTCGTACTCCTTGGAGAAGCCGTAGCCCCCGTGGATACGGAAAGCGTCTTCCACGACCTCCTTGCAGTACTCGGAGGCGAGGTACTTCGCCATCCCGGCCTCCAGGTCGTTTCGCTCCCCGGAGTCCTTTTTGCGTGCTGCGTTCACCATCATCGCATGGGCGGCCTCGACCTTGGTAGCCATCTCGGCCAGCTTGAACTGGATCGCCTGGTGCTGCGCGATCGGCTTCCCGAAGGTGTGACGCTGCTGCGCGTACTGGACGCCCAGTTCGAACGCACGCTGAGCGACGCCGCAACCACGCGCCGCCACGTTGACGCGGCCGACCTCCACGCCGTCCATCATCTGGTAGAAACCACGGCCGGTGACCCCGCCGAGCACACGATCCGCAGGAATCCGCAGGCCATCCATGATGAGTTCGGTGGTGTCGACCCCCTTGTAACCCATCTTGTCGATCTTGCCGGGGATCGTGAGGCCGGGCCGGACCTCGCCGAAACCGGGCTCCTTCTCGACCAGGAAGGTCGTCATCGACTTGTGCGGCGCGGTGCCCTCGGGGTGACCTTCGTCACTTCTGACCAGGACGGCCACCAGCGACGACGTTCCGCCGTTCGTCAGCCACATCTTCTGGCCGTTGAGGACGTACTCCTCGCCGTCCTTCACCGCCTTCGACGTGATCGCCGAGACGTCCGAGCCGAGGCCCGGCTCCGACATCGAGAACGCGCCCCGGATGTCGCCGGCCGCCATGCGCGGCAGGAAGTGGTCCTTCTGCTCCTGCGTGCCGTGCTGCTTGAGCATGTACGCCACGATGAAGTGGGTGTTGATGATGCCGGACACCGACATCCACCCGCGGGCGATCTCCTCCACGCACAGCGCGTAGGTCAGGAGCGACTCGCCCAGACCCCCGTACTCCTCGGGGATCATCAGGCCGAACAGGCCCAACTCCTTCAGCCCGTCGACGATCGCTTGCGGGTACTCGTCGCGGTGCTCCAGCTCCGTGGCGACCGGAATGATCTCCTTGTCCACGAAGTCCCGGACGGTGGACAGGATCTCCTGCTGGACGTCCGTCAGACCGGCGGTCTGGGCGAGTCGCGCCATGGCTACTTCTCCTGCTCCCTGAGCTCGGGGCGGCCGGGCTGCTCGCCGCCGCGCTCCTTGATGTACGTCTCGGTCGGCACCATCACCTTGCGGCGGAACACGCAGACCAGCGTGCCGTCCTGCTTGTAGCCCTTGGTCTCGACGTAGACGATGCCGCGGTCGTTCTTCGACTTCGACGGCCATTTGTCGAGCACGGTCGTCTGGCCGTAGACCGTGTCGCCGTGGAAGGTCGGCGCCACATGCTTGAGCGACTCGATCTCCAGGTTGGCGATCGCCTTGCCGGAGATGTCCGGTACGGACATGCCGAGCAGCAGCGAGTAGATGTAGTTCCCGACGACGACGTTCTTGCCGAAGTCCGTCGTCTTCTCCGCATAGTTCGTGTCCATGTGGAGCGGGTGGTGGTTCATGGTGAGGAGGCAGAACAGGTGGTCGTCGTACTCCGTGACCGTCTTGCCCGGCCAGTGCTTGTACGTCGCCCCGACCTCGAACTCCTCGTAGGTGCGTCCGAACTGCATCGCGCTCAGCCCTCCGGGATCTCGAACTTGCTGGTGCGCTGCATGCCGGCCGCGCGGCCCTTGCCGGAGATGACCAGGGCCATCTTGCGGCTGGCCTCGTCGATCATCTCGTCGCCGAGCATCGCCGAGCCCTTCTTGCCGCCCGCCTCGGACGTGTAGTAGTCGTACGCGTCCAGGATCAGCTCGGCGTGGTCGTAGTCCTCCTGCGACGGCGAGAAGATCTCGTTGGACGCCTCGACCTGGCCCGGGTGCAGCACCCACTTGCCGTCGAAGCCGAGCGCGGCGGCCCGCTGGGCGACCTCGCGGTAGCCGTCGATGTTGCGGATCTGCAGGTAGGGGCCGTCGATCGCCTGGAGGTTGTTGGCGCGGGCGGCCATCAGGATCTTCATCAGGATGTAGTGGTAGGCGTCCGCCGGGTAGCCGGGCGGCTGCTCGCCCACGACCAGCGACTTCATGTTGATCGACGCCATGAAGTCGGCCGGGCCGAAGATGATCGTCTCGACGCGCTGGGAGGCCGTCGCGATCTCGTTGACGTTGTTCAGGCCCTGGGCGTTCTCGATCTGCGCCTCGATGCCGATCTTGCCGACCTCGAAGCCCATCGTCTTCTCGATCTGGGTGAGGAGGAGGTCGAGGGCGACGATCTGCTCGGCCGTCTGCACCTTCGGCAGCATGATGCAGTCGAGGTTCTGGCCGGCGCCCTCGACGACCGTGACGACATCGCGGTACGTCCACTCGGTCGTCCAGTCGTTGACGCGCACGACCCGCGTCTTGCCCGTCCAGTCGCCCTCGTTGAGGAACTTCACGATGGTGTGCCGCGCCTCGGGCTTGGCGAGCGGGGCGCACGCGTCCTCCAGGTCGAGGAAGACCTGGTCGGCGGGGAGGCCCTGGGCCTTCTCCAGGAAGCGCGGGTTCGAGCCCGGTACCGCCAGGCAGGAACGCCGGGGGCGAAGGCGGTTGACCTGCGGAGCAGGGCTGGTCATGCGGGGACCTCCAGGGGGTCGAGCTTGTTCGCTTTCCGGATCTCGTCGACGATGCGGCCGATGATTCCGGTGATGTCGAAGTCCTTCGGGGTGAAGACCGCGGCCACTCCGGCTTCCCTGAGCTGCTCGGCATCACCGTTCGGGATGATGCCACCGGCGATCACCGGTATATCTGTGGCACCGGCCACACGGAGCCGTTCGAGTACGTCCGGCACCAATTGGGCGTGCGAGCCGGACAGGATGGACAGGCCGACCGCGTGCACGTCCTCGGCGAGGGCCGCGTCCACGATCTGCTCCGGCGTCAGCCGGATGCCCTGGTAGACCACCTCGAAGCCGGCGTCGCGCGCGCGGACCGCGATCTGCTCGGCGCCGTTGGAGTGCCCGTCCAGGCCGGGCTTGCCGACCAGGAAGCGCAGCTTGCCCACGCCCATGTCCTCGGCCGTCAGATCCACCTTGCGGCGCACCAGGGCGAGCGTGCTGCCCTCCTCGACGGGGACGGCCACCGGCGCCGAGGAGACGCCCGTGGGCGCCCGGAACTCGCCGAACACCTCGCGCAGGGCCCCGGCCCACTCGCCGGTCGTCGCCCCGGCTCGGGCGCACTCCAGGGTGGCCTCCATGAGGTTCTCGCTGCCGCGCGCGGCCTCCTTCAGCCGCTCCAGCGCCTTGCAGGGGCGCGGGTGGTTGAACGGCGGCTGGTAGCGGCTGTCGCGCCACTGCTGCAGCGCGGCGATGACCCGGGCCTCGACCGCCGGGTCCACCGTCTGGATCGCGGTGTCCAGGTCGGCGGTCAGCGGGTTCGGCTCGGTGCCCTCGAAGGCGTTGACACCGATGATCTTCTCCTGGCCGGACTCGATCCGGCCCCGGCGCTCGGCGTGCGAGGCGACCAGCTGCGACTTGAGGTAGCCCGACTCGACGGCCGCCATCGCGCCGCCCATCTCCTGGATGCGGTCGATCTCGGCGAACGACGCCTCGACCAGCTGCTCCACCTTCGCCTCGATCACCTTCGAGCCCTCGAAGATGTCCTCGTACTCCAGCAGGTCGCTCTCGTACGCCAGCACCTGCTGGATGCGCAGCGACCACTGCTGGTCCCACGGGCGGGGCAGGCCGAGGGCCTCGTTCCAGGCGGGGAGCTGCACGGCACGCGCGCGGGCGTCCTTGGAGAGGGTGACGGCCAGCATCTCCAGCACGATCCGCTGGACGTTGTTCTCCGGCTGCGCCTCCGTCAGGCCCAGGGAGTTGACCTGGACGCCGTAGCGGAAGCGGCGCTGCTTGGGGTTCTCGATGCCGTACCGCTCACGGGTGATGCGGTCCCAGATACGGCCGAACGCCCGCATCTTGCACATCTCCTCGACGAAGCGGACGCCCGCGTTCACGAAGAACGAGATGCGCGCGACGACGTCGCCCATGCGCTCCTGCGGCACCTGGCCGGAGTCGCGCACGGCGTCGAGGACGGCGATCGCGGTGGACATCGCGTACGCGATCTCCTGCACCGGCGTGGCGCCCGCCTCCTGCAGGTGGTAGCTGCAGATGTTGATCGGGTTCCACTTCGGCATGTGGGAGACCGTGTACGCGATCATGTCCGTCGTCAGACGGAGGCTCGGCCCCGGCGGGAAGACGTGCGTCCCGCGGGACAGGTACTCCTTGACGATGTCGTTCTGGGTCGTGCCCTGGAGCTTGGTGATGTCCGCGCCCTGCTCCTCGGCGACGACCTGGTAGAGCGCCAGCAGCCACATGGCGGTGGCGTTGATCGTCATCGAGGTGTTCATCTGCTCCAGGGGGATGTCCTGGAACAGCCGGCGCATGTCACCGACGTGCGCGATCGGCACGCCGACCCGGCCGACCTCGCCGCGGGCGAGGATGTGGTCGGAGTCGTAGCCGGTCTGCGTCGGCAGGTCGAACGCCACCGACAGACCCGTCTGGCCCTTGGCGAGGTTGCGCCGGTACAGCTCGTTGGACGCCTCGGCGGTGGAGTGACCGGCATAGGTCCGCATGAGCCACGGCCGGTCCTTCTCCCGCTTGCCTTCGGCGGGCTGACGCTCAGTCATCTATGACCCCGGGTCTCAGATGTTGCGGAAGCGGTTGATGGCGTCGATGTGCTTGGCGCGCTTCTCGTGGTCGCGCACGCCCAGGCCCTCCTCGGGGGCCATGCACAGCACGCCGACCTTGCCCTGGTGGAGGTTGCGGTGCACGTCGTAGGCGGCCTGGCCGGTGTCCTGAAGGGAGTACACCTTCGACAGGGTCGGGTGGATCTTGCCCTTCGCGATGAGCCGGTTGGCCTCCCAGGCCTCGCGGTAGTTGGCGAAGTGCGAGCCGATGATCCGCTTCAGTGACATCCACAGGTAGCGGTTGTCGTACTCGTGCATGTAGCCCGAGGTCGAGGCGCAGGTGGTGATGGTGCCGCCCTTGCGCGTGACGTAGACGCTCGCGCCGAAGGTCTCACGGCCGGGGTGCTCGAAGACGATGTCGATGTCCTCGCCGCCGGTGAACTCGCGGATGCGCTTGCCGAAGCGCTTCCACTCCTTCGGGTCCTGGGTGTTCTCGTCCTTCCAGAACTTGTAGCCCTCGGCGCTGCGGTCGATGATCGCCTCGGCGCCCATCGAGCGGCAGATGTCCGCCTTCTGCTCGCTGGAGACGACACAGATCGGGTTGGCGCCGCCGGCCAGCGCGAACTGGGTGGCGTAGCTGCCGAGCCCGCCGCTCGCGCCCCAGATCAGGACGTTGTCGCCCTGCTTCATGCCGGCGCCGTTGCGGGAGACCAACTGCCGGTAGGCGGTGGAGTTGACCAGGCCGGGAGCGGCGGCCTCCTCCCAGCTGAGGTGGTCGGGCTTCGGCATCAGCTGGTTGGACTTGACCAGGGCGATCTCGGCGAGGCCGCCGAAGTTGGTCTCGAAGCCCCAGATGCGCTGCTCCGGGTCGAGCATCGTGTCGTTGTGGCCGTCGCTGGACTCCAGCTCGACGGAGAGGCAGTGCGCGACGACCTCGTCGCCGGGCCGCCAGGCGTTGACGCCCGGGCCGGTGCGCAGGACGACACCCGCGAGGTCGGAGCCGATGATGTGGTACGGCAGGTCGTGGCGCTTGGTGAGCTCGCTGAGCCGGCCGTAGCGCTCCAGGAAGCCGAAGGTCGACAGCGGCTCGAAGATCGAGGTCCACACCGAGTTGTAGTTGACCGACGAGGCCATGACGGCCACCAGGGCCTCACCCGGGCCGAGCTCGGGCAGCGGCACCTCGTCCAGGTGGATCGACTTGCGGGGGTCCTTGTCGCGGGTTTCGAGGCCCGCGAACATCTCCGTCTCGTCCTTGTGCACGGTGATCGCGCGGTACGACTCGGGGAGCGGGAGGGCGGCGAAGTCCTCCGACGTGGAGTCGGGCGACTGGATCGCGGCCAGGATGTCCTTAACGGTCACGGTGTTGCCTCCGGCGGTGAGCGCCCTGAGGGAGGGGCGCCGATGGTTACGTCGGTGCTGCTGAGGGTTGAGGGTGTGCCGTCGGTTCGGCGGTGGTGCTGTTCGGCAGCGCTGGGTGGCGCGGGAGGTTGCCTGTGACGCAGGCGCCCGGGCGGGCAAGCGGGTGAGCTTGCTGGGACGTCGCCCGGACCTCTTCAACGTATGACACCGCGTGTCACCCCGCAAGGCACTGAGTGCCAGAACTTGACCTCAGGTGAAATCTTTACGTAACAAATGAGCGATGATCGATCGAACGGGCTCTCCAGGGGCCTGCAAAACGGCCCCTGACATGCCAAAACGGCCACCCCGTGGGGTGGCCGTCATCACACGGGCGTGAGCCGCTCCGTGCCTCCTCGAAGGGCCGTTCGGTGCGCCTCGAAGGGCCGCTCAGCGCTCCTTGAGAGCCTGCTCGATCGTCCGCATGACCTCGTCCAGCGGCGCGTCGGTGCGGGCGACCGTCACCAGCACCTCGCCCTGCGCGGAAGCCGTGGCTGCGGCCGGCTGCGCGTCCGTGGAGCGCCCGGCCCCGATGCCCGTGCCGAAGGTCTTCCGCACGATCGCGAAGGCGTGGTCCAGCTGCGCCTCCACGTCCCCCTGGGCGCCCGCGCGCAGCCAGCGCCGCAGCACGTGGTTGTGGGCGGTGACCACGGCCGACGCGGCGACCTCCGCCAGCAGCGGGTCGTCGTTGGCGTCGTCCGCGTGCGCGCGCTCGTCGAAGTGGCCGAGGAGATAGCGGGTGAAGAGACGCTCGTAGCGGGCCACCGACGCGATCTCCGCCTCGCGCAGGGTGGGTACCTCGCGCGTCAGCTTGTAGCGGGCGACCGAGATCTCCGGGCGGGCCGCGTACATCCTCATGACTTCCTTGATGCCACGGCACACCGTGTCGAGCGGATGCTCGTGCGCCGGCGCGGCGTTGAGCACCGCCTCCGCCCGGATCAGGGTGTCGTCGTGATCGGGGAAGATCGCCTCTTCCTTGGAGCGGAAGTGGCGGAAGAAGGTACGGCGCGCGACCCCGGCCTGGGCCGCGATCTCGTCCACGGTGGTCGCCTCGTACCCCTTGGCCGCGAACAGCTCCATCGCGGCAGCCGCCAGTTCCCGGCGCATCTTGAGCCGCTGGGCGGCGGCGCGAGAGCCGGCGGCACTCTCCGGCGCCTCGGTCGCGGCTGGTGTACGTGAGGACTTGGCGGGCTGGGGCATGCCCTGAACGTACTGCATGTGCGCAGCTCGCTGCGCATGGCCTGGTTCGTGGAACCGGTCCGGGCCGAGCAGGCCGCCCCACTCCGCGCCGGACCGGAACCAGTCGCCGGGACGCTCAGCGCTTGGCATATTCGCGGAAGCCACGGCCGGTCTTGCGGCCGAGGCAGCCCGCGGCCACCAGGTGCTCCAGCAGCGGCGCCGGGGCGAGCCCCGGGTCGCGGAACTCGCGGTGCAGGACCTTCTCGATGGCGAGCGAGACGTCCAGCCCGACGACGTCCAGCAGCTCGAACGGGCCCATCGGGTAGCCGCCGCCCAGCTTCATCGCCGCGTCGATGTCGTCGAGTGAGGCGTAGTGCTCCTCGACCATCTTGATCGCGTTGTTCAGGTACGGGAACAGCAGCGCGTTCACGATGAAACCGGCCCGGTCACCGCAGTCGACCGGGTGCTTCCTGATCCGGCCGCAGACCTCGCGGACCGTCGCGTGGACGTCGTCGGCGGTCAGCACCGTACGGACGACCTCGACCAGCTTCATGGCCGGCGCCGGGTTGAAGAAGTGCATGCCGATCACGTCCTGGGGGCGCGAGGTGGCCCGGGCGCAGGCGACGACCGGCAGCGACGAGGTCGTGGTGGCCAGGATCGCGCCCGGCTTGCAGACCTTGTCCAGGGCCGCGAACAGCTGCCGCTTGACCTCCAGGTCCTCGGCGACGGCCTCCACGGCCAGGTCGACACCGGCGAAGTCGTCGTAGGTGCCCGTGGCGGTGATGCGGTCCAGGGTCTGGGCGGCGGTTTCCGCGGTCATCCGGCCCTTGTCGACCGAGCGGGCCAGGGACTTGCCGATCCGGGCCTTCGCGGTCTGCGCCTTCTCCGCGCTGCGGGCGGCAAGGACCACCTCGTACCCGGCCTTGGCGAAGACCTCGGCGATCCCGGAGGCCATGGTGCCCGAGCCCGCGACACCGACCGAGTGGATCTCCCGGCCGGGGGCGAGGTCGCCGCCCTCCGGCGGAGTCAGGGCGTCCCGCACGACGACCGCGCTGCCCGGCGCCTCGTACGTGTAGAAGCCCCGCCCCGCCTTGCGGCCCGTCAGGCCCGCCTCACTGAGCTGCTTGAGGATCGGGGCCGGGGCGTGCAGCCGGTCGCGGGAGGCGGCGTACATGGCCTCCAGGACCGTGCGGGCGGTGTCGACGCCGATCAGGTCGAGCAGCGCCAGTGGGCCCATGGGCAGTCCGCAGCCCAGCCGCATCGCGGCGTCGATGTCCTCGCGGGAGGCGTACTTGGCCTCGTACATCGCCGCGGCCTGGTTGAGGTAGCCGAACAGCAGGCCGTCCGCCACGAAACCGGGACGGTCGCCGACCGCGACGGGCTCCTTGCCGAGGTCCAGCGCGAGATCGGTGACCGCCGTGACGGCCGCCGGCGCGGTCAGCACCGAGGAGACGACCTCGACCAGCTTCATGGCCGGGGCGGGGTTGAAGAAGTGCAGGCCCAGCACCCGCTCGGGGCGAGACGACTCGGCGGCCAGCCGGGTCACGGACAGGGCGTTGGTACCGGTCGCCAGGATGGCCTCCGGGCGCACGATCCCGTCCAGCTCCCGGAAGATCTGCTGCTTGACCTCGTACGACTCCGGGGCCACCTCGATGACCAGGTCGGCGTCGGCCGCGGTGCGCAGGTCGGCGGAGGTGCGGACACGGCCGAGGATCCCGGCGCGCTCCTGCTCGGTCAGCCGGCCGCGCTCGACGCCACGGGCCGTGGAGGCCTCCAGGGCGGCGACGCACTTGGCGGCCTGGGCCTCGCTGACGTCGATGCCGATGACCGTGCGGCCGGCCTTGGCGAGGACCTCGGCGATGCCGGTGCCCATCGTGCCTAGGCCGACGACGGCGACGGTCTGCAGCGGGGACTGGGACGGGTCGGAAAGGGGAGTGGCCATCGCGGGACTCCAGGATGAGGGTGACGACGGGGAACGCGCTCCGGGTGCGCCGGAGGCGGCCCGGCAGGGCCGGACCACGGGCGCACCGGGTGCGTGATGAAGTGCGGGTGTTGGCCGGGCTGCGAAGCGCACACGCCCGGTGCCGCTCAGCGGGCGTGCACACGCCCGGGGTTGAAACGGCGGGTCCGGCCGGCCCTGTCCCGGGGCCGAGCCGTACTGCGGTACCTGAGGCACCGAACCGACTGCTCTCGCGGCAGCCGCGTCACCAGACCGCCACGAGGAAATGCGAGTGGGTAACTCGCTCGTCTGAGCTTAACTGGCGGGTAACGAGCACGCCAGCCCTCGTCTTTGTGATGTACGTCCCGCGCAGGCCGCGCCGCCCCTAACCTCTGAGGCATGAGCGAAGAGTTGCGATCACTCACGGAGCGCTTACGGCAGGAGTCCGGGGCGCCGCCCGCGTTCGAGCGGCTCGCGGCGACCGACGACCTCGACGCCCTGGCGGCCGTGCTGACCGAACCCGGGCAGCACCTGTGGGCCAGGGAACTGGCCGCGTTCCGGCTGGGGGTGGCGCGGGACCGGCGGGCCTTCGAGGCCCTGGTGCTGCTGCTCAACCACCGCGACCCCCCGCGCTGCGCCTCCGCCGCCCACGCCCTGGCCCGGCTTGGCGACCCGCGCACCGCCCGGGCGGCCGCCGCCCTCGCCACCAACGAACTGCGCGTCGCCTACGCCCTGCAGCCGGTGCGGCTCCTGGTCGAGCTGCGTGCCCCGGAGGCGGTGCCCGCGCTGATCACCACGCTCCAGCGCCGCCTGCGACCGCACGACCCGTACCGCCGCGTGGCCCTCGCCTGTGTGGACGGGCTCGGCGCGCTGGGCGACACCCGCGCCCGGCCCGTCCTGAACGAGGCCCTGGCCCATCCGGCGCTGGCCGAGGCGGCGGTGCGGGCGCTGGGGCGGATCCCGAAGCAGCGGTGAGGTCAGCGGGGGAGCGTTCTGGTGTACCGCACCTCCGGGACCGCGACCCCGTCCACCTCGAAGGGCTCCTCGGCGCCGTCCGCCCGGAAGCCGGCCCGCTCGTAGAAGCGGCGGGCCCGGTCGTTCTCCTTGAGCACCCACAGGAGGACACGGCCGTGGCCCGCGGCCGAGCACTCCGCGACGGACCGGGCGAGCAGCGCCCGCCCCGCGCCCTGTCCCACATGCCGCGGATGGACGTAGATGGCGTACAACTCGGCTTCCCCGGTGAGGACTTCGCCCTCCCGGTACGGGCCGTGACAGGCCCAGCCGACGAGCTCGCCGCAGGCGTCCTCGGCGACCAGGTTCACGGCACTGCCGTCGCCCTGCGACAGGTAGGTGCGACGGCGCTCGGCGTCCTCCTCGACACTGAGCCCGTCCAGGTACGACTGCGGGATCAGGCCCTGGTAGGCGCTGCGCCAGCCGCCGACGCGGATCTCCGCGACGGGGTCGCAGTCGGCGAGCGTCATCTCCCGTATCCGCAGCCCGCTCATGGCGCGACCACCGCGAACGCCTCGACCTCCATGAGAAACTCCGGCCGGACCAGCGCCGCGACCTGTACCGCCGAAGCGGCCGGCAGCCGGTCGTCGGGTATGTGCTCGGCACGGGCCGCGCGCAGGGCCGGCATGTGGGCCATGTCCTTGACGAAGTAGGTGAGTTTGACGACGTCGTCGAAGGTCGCGCCGGCCGCCGCCAGACAGCGCCGGAGGTTCTCGAAGACCTGGCCGGCCTGCGCCGCCGGGTCGCCCGCGCCGACCAGCCGCCCCTGCTCGTCGAGCGGGAGCTGGCCGGCGATCGCCACGAAACGGCCGGTTCCCAGGACGACATGGCTGTACTGGGGCGCGGCGGCGACGCCCTCGGGGGCAGGGATCCTCGTCAGCTCACTCATTGGGCCCATGGTGGACCATGGCACTGACGTTGATGCTGAAATTCAGGTTCCGGTGGCCGTGGCTCGGGCACTGACTGACGCCCTGCCGGGCTGTCCCCGCCGCTGTTCTGTCCGGCCGCCGGGACCTGTTCTCATGGCTCCGGCCGGACGGAACACGACCTGCGTCCTGCGGGCAACCGCGCGGTCCGGCCAGGGACTGAGAGTCCGGTGTTTATACCTTGCTCGCGACCATCATGTAGTTCTCGGCCTCAAGATCGAACGTGCTCAGTTCCGTTTGGAGTCCGACCCGGTGCAGCTCGACTTCGAGTTCCTCGTACCGGTAGGGCCAGCAGGACAGCAGTTCCGAGCGGACAAGAACCAACCCGGTCGCATCAACTTGCGCGATCGCAATCTCGATGTGGTGCTCCTCCTCCCAATGCGGCGCAATCTCCCAGCGGTAGACCACGACGGCATCGCGACCGTTCCGGCGGACGAGTCGGTCACTGATCTCCAGCCGGGAACCTCTGGCCCTCACGAGTTCCCAAGTGCGGGATGTGAGTACCAAGCGCCCGCCGGGGCGCAGAAGCCGTGACATCGACTCCAGAGCAGCACCCCTGCCTGTCGCGCCCGCGGCATGGTGAAGCGAGTTGCCAACGCAGAACACCATGTCGAACGTGTTGTCCTGGAAATGGTCGGGCAACTCTTCCCAGTTCGCCCGTACGGCCCGGAGGGATGCCCCGAACTCCTCAGACAACTCTGCGGTCCGACGAACCATCGCCTCGCTGGCGTCAGTTGCGACGACCTGCATGCCACGACCGGCGAGGCCAACCGCCAACTGTCCGGTTCCGCACGAACAGTCGAGGACGTGAGCGTTCGACGGCAGGAGATTGAGGACGTCGTCGAACGACGCAGCGAACTCGGCTGGAGGCAACTTTGCATCCGAGATGAGCCATTCGTACACCTCGGCAAGCACGTCATAGCCTGTCACAACCACTACCTCCGTCACGCGGCGGACTCACGGTAGGACGTCAGTCCATCAGCGGAGCAAGCCGGGCACCAATGGTTTTCGCAAGGATGGCTCTGACGGTGTTTGCGGGTTGTCAGTTGTCCGTCTGAGTGGATGTCACCGGCTGGTCAGCTGGGAAGTTGTTCGTGAGAAGTGGTGTCACTCGCGGGGTTGCGGTGGCAAGGTGAAAAGCAACCTTGCGCCGCGCGCCTCAGAGCGCTCGACGATCAATAGGAGCATCAGCTTCCGCCCCCGACGGGTCGTCAGCCGCTCAGTGACGGAAGCCGAGCAGGCCGTGCAGCGCCGAGCCCTTCGAGGAGGCCGAGGCCGCCTTCGCGGTCGTCGCCGTGGGCTTCGGGTCGGGCAGCGCCTCGCACACCGCGTCCGCCTCGCCGTATCCGCGCGGCACGGTGCCGTCCGTCAGGTACGCCGCCAGGTGCTTGTCCAGGCAGGCGTTGCCGCTCAGGGTGATGCCGTGGTTGCCGCCGCCCTCCTCGATCACCAGGCTGGAACGGGCCAGCAGACGGTGCGCGGTGACGGCACCCTCGTACGGGGTGGCCGCGTCACCGGTCGCCTGGAACAGCAGGGCCGGCGGCAGCTTGCCGTTCGCCACGTTCACCGAGCGCGGCGAGTCCGTCGGCCAGAACGCGCACGGCGCGTTGTACCAGGCGTTGTTCCAGGTCATGAACGGCGCCTTCTCGTACACCGCCCAGTTGTCCTTGCGCCACTGCCGCCAGTCGCGCGGCCAGTGGGCGTCCCGGCACTGCACCGAGGTGTAGACGCTGTAGCCGTTGTCGCCGGAGGCGTCCACCGCGCCGAAGTCCTCGTACGCCTCGACCAGCGGCTCGGGGTCCTTGTCGTTCACGTACGCGGCGAACGCCTCCGCCAGGCTCGGCCAGTAGCCGTTGTAGTAGCCGCCCGGGATGTAGGTGTCCTCCAGCTCCGCGGCGCCCACCGTGCCGCCCGCCGGCCTCTTCGCGAGGGCCGCGCGCATCGCGTACCACTCGGCCTCGATCTTCTCCGGATCGCTGCCCAGCCCGTACGTCGAGTTGTGCTCGGCGACCCATGCCAGGAAGGCGCGGTGGCGGTCGTTGAAGGCCACGTCCTGGTTGAGGTTGGCCTCGTGCCAGACGTCGGTCGGGTCGACGACGGAGTCCAGGACCAGGCGCCGGACCCGCTCGGGGAAGAACGTGGCGTAGACGGCGCCGAGGTAGGTGCCGTACGAGTAGCCGAAGTAGTTGATCTTCTTGGCGCCCAGGGCCTGCCGGATCGCGTCCATGTCGCGCACGGCGCTGGTGGTGTCGATGTACGGCAGGAGGTGCCCGTACTTCTTGCCGCACGCGGCGGCGAAGGACCTGGCGCGGTCGAGGTTGGCCTTCTCGATCGCGGGCGTCGTGGGCAGGGAGTCCGGGCGGACCGGGTCGAAGTGGCCAGGCCGGCAGTCCAGGGCGGGCCTGCTCGCCCCCACGCCGCGCGGGTCGAAGCCGATGACGTCGTACTGGGCCGCCACCTTCGCCGGCAGCGACGACGCGACGAACCCGGCGAGGGTCAGCCCGCTGCCGCCGGGGCCGCCGGGGTTGACCAGCAGCGGGCCCTGGTAGGTCCGGGCGGTGTGCGGGACGCGTGACAGGGCGAGGGTGATCTTCTTCCCGTGCGGCCTGCGGTGGTCGAGGGGCACCTTCAGGGACGCGCACTGGAGCGTGGGGTAGTCCTCGGTGGCACAGCTCTTCCAGGTGAGCCTCGCGGTCCGGACGGTGTTCGCGGTGTCCGGTGCGCTCGCCTCGGCGGGAACGGCCGTGAAGGTGCCGGCCATGACGACGGCGGCGCCGCACAGCGCCGCTGCGCGTTTTCTCATGGAGTCCTCCCAGGACGATGAAGGACCGCGAGGGTCGCCGTCCTCGCGGCATCGTCCCGGAAGGTGGTCCCGGAAGAACTCATTGCGTAAAGCTCATGACCCGATCGGATCTTCGGATGCGCTCGAATGCTCGCAATCGGATGTGCTCGAATGCTCGGAAGGGGACAGGTTTCGAACTGCCCTAGAGGAGCGAGAGTTGGGTCGGCCCGGCGGCCGGCGGTTCCTCGGCCGGCTCGGCGGGCCGGATCCGCCGCGGCGCCTCCGGGCGCGTGGGCCCGATGCCGTACTCCTCGGCCAGTTCGTGCACCTGACGGGTGATCCGCCGCTGGTACCACTTCGGGGCGTAGGAGCCCTCCGCGTACAACCGCTCGTAGCGGGCCACCAGGTACGGGTGGTGCTGCCCCAGCCAGGCCATGAACCACTCGCGGGCGCCGGGCCGCAGATGCAGCACCAGCGGTGTCACGGACGTGGCACCGGAGGCCGCGATCGCCCGCACCGTGGCGCGGAGTCGGTCGGGCGAGTCGCTCAGGAACGGGATCACCGGTGCCATCAGCACCCCGCAGCCGATGCCGTGTTCGGCCAGGGTGCGCACCACGTCGAGGCGCCGCTCGGGCGCGGGCGTGCCCGGCTCGACGGTGCGCCACAGCTCCTGGTCGGTGAAACCGACCGAGACGGAGATCCCGACGTCGGTCACCTGTGCCGCCTGCTCGATCAGCTCCAGGTCGCGCAGGATGAGCGTGCCCTTGGTGAGGATCGAGAAGGGGTTCGCGTGGTCGCGCAGCGCCGAGATGATGCCCGGCATCAGCCGGTAGCGGCCCTCGGCGCGCTGGTAGCAGTCGACGTTCGTGCCCATCGCGATGTGCTCGCCCTGCCAGCGGCGCGAGCCGAGCTGCCGGCGCAGCAGCTCCGGCGCGTTGATCTTCACGACGATCTGGCTGTCGAAGCCGAGGCCCGTGTCGAGGTCCAGGTAGCTGTGCGTCTTGCGCGCGAAGCAGTACACGCACGCGTGCGAGCAGCCCCGGTAGGGGTTGACCGTCCATTGGAACGACATCCGTGAGACCGCCGGCACCCGGTTGATGATCGAGCGGGCCCGGATCTCGTGGAAGGTGATCCCGCGGAACTCCGGCGTGTCGAAGGTACGCGTGGTCACCGCGTCCGCGCCGAACAGCGCGGCATCGGCCCGGCTGTGTTCGGAGTCCGATGTGAGGTTCTCCCAGCGCATGACGCCTCCTCGGTAGCACTGAGCCACAGAATAGAACACATGTTCCCTTGATCGTGCGAGGGTGTTTTCCGAACGCGTTCGACCGGTTCGGCCACCCCGATTTGGGGCGCCGGGCAGCGGGGTGGTTGGCTTGCCCCGACCCCCGAGCAACCAGGTCCTGGAGGAAAGCGATGGCGCAGGTCGAAGCCACTACGGAGCGGATCGTCGCGGCGGACGCGGAGACGGTGTTCGATGCCCTCGCCGACTACAGCGGTACGCGCGCGAAGCTGCTGCCCGAGCAGTTCAGCGAGTACGAGGTCCGGGAGGGCGGCGACGGCGAGGGCACCCTCGTCCACTGGAAGCTCCAGGCCACCAGCAAGCGCGTACGCGACTGCCTCCTGGAGGTCGGTGAGCCCACCGACGGCGAGCTGGTCGAGAAGGACCGCAACTCCTCCATGGTCACCACCTGGAGGGTCACCCCGGCCGGCGAGGGCAAGTCGCGGGTCGTGGTGACCACCACCTGGACCGGCGCCGGCGGCATCGGCGGCTTCTTCGAGAAGACCTTCGCGCCCAAGGGCCTCGGCCGCATCTACGACGCGATGCTCACCAAGCTCGCCGCCGAGGTCGAGAAGTAGCAGCCCACCGCTCAAGACGCGGACATCCGAGGGGCGTTGCCGCCCCTCACCGGTTCGGGTGATCTCCGTACCGCTCGCTCCTGTGCCGTAACTCGTCGCGCTTGCTCGTAGTTGTCGCTTTTACGCGGGAATTGTGCGGCAGCGCGACGAGGGGAGCGGTGAGTGGGCGGGATCACTCTGGCGCAGGACGAACCGGCGGTAGCGCCTCCCGACACTCCCGCGCCCCGGCCGGATCCGGACACCGGACCGAGCCCGCGCCGGGTGCGGCTGGTCTTCTTCGCTCTCATGCCGGCCCTTCTCCTGGCCGCCCTGGAGCAGATGATCGTCGCCACCGCGCTCCCGAAGATCGTCGGTGAACTGCACGGCCTGGACCGGATGTCCTGGGCGATCACGGCCTACCTGCTCACCGCCACCGTGGGCTTGCCGATCTACGGCAGACTCGGCGACCTCCTCGGCCGCAAGGGTGTCTTCCAGTTCGCGATCGTCGTCTTCGTCGTCGGCTCCGCGCTCGCGGGCCGGGCCCAGACCATGGACCAGCTGATCGCCTTCCGCGCCCTGCAGGGCGTCGGCGCCGGCGGCCTCATGATCGGCGTCCAGGCGATCATCGCGGACATCGTGCCGCCCCGGCAGCGCGGCCGCTACATGGGCCTGATCGGCGCCGCCTTCGGCCTCGCCTCCGTGGCCGGGCCGCTGCTCGGCGGCTACTTCACGGACCACCTCTCCTGGCGCTGGTGCTTCTACGTCAACGTCCCCTTCGGCCTGGTCACCCTGGCCGTCGTCGCCGTCGCGCTGAAACTCCCCAAGCCGGCCGCCAGGGCCCGGCTGGACGTCCTCGGCGCGCTGCTGCTGACCGCCGCCTCCACCTGCCTGGTCCTGCTGACCAGCTGGGGCGGCACCGAGTACGCCTGGGACTCGCACATGATCCTCGGCCTCGCGGCCGGAGCGGCGGCGGCGACCGTCCTCTTCCTCGTCACCGAGCACTTCGCCGTCGAACCCCTCATCCCGCTGCGGCTGTTCAGGGACTCCGTCTTCAACGTCACCGGCCTGGTCGGCCTGGTGGTCGGTGTCGGGCTGTTCGGCGCCGCCAGTTATCTGCCGACGTACCTGCAGATGGTCGACGGGGCCTCCGCCACCGAGTCGGGCCTGCTCATGCTGCCGATGATGGCCGGCATCGTCGGCGCCTCGGTCATCGTCGGGCAGCTCATCAGCCACACCGGCCGCTACAAGGTCTACCCGATCCTCGGCGGCGCCCTCTCCGTCGCCGGCATGTGGCTGCTGTCCCGCCTGGAGGTGGGCACGCCCCGGCTGCACTACAGCATCTGGATGGCCGTCCTCGGCGCCGGCATCGGCATGGTGATGCCGGTGCTGATCCTCGCCGTGCAGAACTCCGTGCGCCCCGCCGACCTCGGCACCGCCACGAGCGCCAACAACTACTTCCGGCAGATCGGCGGCAGCGTCGGAGCCGCCGTCTTCGGGACCCTCTTCGCCGGCCGGCTCACCGACGCCCTCGCCGAGCGCCTGCCCGCCCGCGCGGGCACCGGGCTGCCGGACCCCGAGTCCATCACCCCGCAGCTCGTGCACGCACTGCCCCCGGCCCTGCGCGACAGCTACATCCGGGCGTACGCCGACGCCATGCCGCGGATCTTCCTCTACCTGGTGCCGGTGCTCGTCCTCGGACTGGTCATCGCCCTCTTCCTCAAGGAGAAACCCCTGGTGTCCCACGACGCCTCCGTCACCGACCCGGACACGGCGCCGGGGACGATCCCGCAGGCCCGGGCGTACGCCGCCGGCGGGCCCGTGTGCGGCTCGGTGCAGCACCACGACGGGACCGTCGTGCCCCGCGCGGCGCTGACGCTCATCGACGCCACCGGGCAGCAGACCGGGCGGGGCGCCAGCGGCGAGGACGGGCGCTACGCGCTGGCCACCCCCGGCCCGGGCAGTTACGTGCTGATCGCCACGGCCGGCGGCCACCAGCCGCAGGCGGTCTCCGTGACCGTCGGCGAACGCCCCGTCGACATCGACATCGTCCTCGGCGGCGCCGGAAACCTGATCGGCACCGTCGTCACCGCCGACGGCACGCCCGTACGGGACGCCACCGTCACGCTCACCAACGTGCACGGCGAGGTCGTGGCCACCACCCGCAGCGGCCGGGAGGGCGGCTACGTCATCACCGAGCTGGTCGCCGGCGAGTACACCCTCGCCGCCAGTGCGCCCGCCTTCCGCCCGGCCGCCTTCCCCGTCACCGTCCAGGCCGCCCGCGAGACCCGCCGGGACATCGAACTGGCCGGCGGCGCCGTGCTGCGCGGCACCGTCCGGGCGGGCGGCGGCCGGCCCGTCGAGGACGCCCGTGTGACGCTGCTCGACGTGGCGGGCAACGTCGTCGACACCCTCACCACCGGAGCCGACGGCACGTTCCGCTTCGTCGACCTGTCCTCCGGCGAGTACACCGTCATCGCCGCCGGCTACCCGCCCGTCGCCACCGTGCTCCAGGTCGCCGGAGGAGACCGCACCGAGCGGGATCTCCAGCTGAGCCACGAGGACTGAACGGGCACCGGCCGAGGACGGACAGCACCGGCGCACGGGGCCGTACGCCGGTGCGCACCCCGCGCGGGCAATTCCCGCATTGCCTCACATCGCCACCGGCGGGCGCCGTACGGTGGTGACGCCGGCACAGATCTTGCGTCCGTGGGGAGAGAGGGCCTGGGCCATGGACCGTGGCACCGACAGGGCTGAGCAGGGCACGGCGACCGAACCCGCCGAGCCCGGCCGCGTCCCCCTGGCCGTCGTCGTGGTCGACCGCGACGGCCTCGTCTCCCACTGGAGCCGCGGCGCACGACGCCTGTTCGGCACCCCCAAGGAAGAGGCGATCGGCCGCACCGCCCTCGACCTGCTCCCCGTCTCCGGCGCCCTGCCCCAAGAGCAGGACACCTCGTACGCCGCCTGCGACGGTCTCGGCCCCGACCTCGAATCCTCCCTCGACGGAGGGCTCTCCTACCCGGCGGCGGGCCGCGCCCGGATCACGGCGCCCGGGAACGGCCGCGTCGACGTCCTGTGGTGGGCCTATCCGCTGGTGGGCCCCGGGCCCGAGCGGCTGCTCGTGCTGGCCGCCGACGCGGACGGGCTGCGGGCGGGTGACGGGGCGTTCGAGCGGATCGCGCCCGGCTTCGCGCTGCACACCGACTTCCCCGGCTCGCAGGACCTCGCCCGCCGCCTCCCCGAGATCCTGCCCAGCATGAGCGTCGGCGAGAGCGCCCGGATCGTCGGACAGATCCTCGAACTGGGCTACCCGATCCTGGAGTTCAGCCAGAACGACCGGGTTCCCGTCACCCCCGACTGGGGCGTGGCCCGGCGCGCCGAGCGCAAGGCGCGCCGCGAACGGGCCGCGCGGGCCCTGGCCGCCGGTGAACCCGTGCCGGAGGAGCTGCGGGACGAGGGCGAGGACCTCGAATACTCCGCCGTCCGCGAGCGCCTGGAGTTCCTCAACGAGGTCAGCGGCCGCATCGGCACCTCCCTCGACCTGTCCCGCACGATCATCGAGGTCAGTAGGGCGGTCGTGCCCCGCTTCACCGACGTCGCCGGGACGTACCTGCGCGAACAGGTCGTCGCGGGCGAGGAGTTCGCGGACGGCGTGCCCGACACGACCACGATGTGGCACCGGGTCGCCGTCGAGCACACCGACGAACCCGGTCGCTGGGACGACGTCGTCCCCGTCGGCGAGGCCATGCCGTTCCCGGCGCACACGCCGTTCTTCCAGTGCATGACCAGCGGCGAACCCGTCCTCGTGCCCCGCATCAGCGAGGAGATGGGGCACGCCATCGCCGCGCAGTTCGACAAGCGCGACATCCGGCCCCTCATCACCGGCCGCTCCATGCTGGTCGTGCCCCTCAAGGCGCGCAACGTCGTCCTCGGCTTCATGATCCTGCTGCGCCACCCGGAGCGGCCCGTCTTCAACGACATGGACCGTGTCACCGGCGCCGAACTCGCCGCCCGCGCTGGTCTCGTACTCGACAACGCGCGCATGTACACCTTCCAGGAGAACGTCGCCGAGACGCTCCAGGACAGCATGCTGCCGCACATCCCGCCCCGCATGGCGGGCTGCGACATCGCCACCCGCTATCTGCCGGGCACGCTGCTCGGGCGGGTCGGCGGTGACTGGTTCGACGCGGTGAAGCTGCACGGCGGGCGTACCGCGTTCGTCGTCGGCGACGTCATGGGCCACGGGCTGAACTCGGCCGCCATGATGGGCCAGTTGCGCACGGCCGTGCAGACCATGGCCGGGCTCGACCTCCCGCCGGCCCAGCTGCTGCGCAACCTCGACGACCTCGCCCAGCGCCTGGGCGACACCTACCTCGCGACCTGCCTCTACGCCGTCTACGACCCGATCGCCGGCGAGCTCCACCTCGCCAACGCCGGCCACATCCCACCTGTCCTGGTCCGGGCCGCGGACGGCCGCAGCGAACTGCTGGACCTGCCCACGGGTGCGCCCATCGGCGTCGGGGGAGTGCCCTTCGAGGCGGTGCGCGTGCGCGTGGAACCCGGCGACCGGCTCGTGATGTGCACCGACGGGCTGGTCGAGGTGCGCGGCGAGGACATCGGGGTCGGTCTCGCCACCCTCTGCGAGTCGGCCGCGCACCCGGCCGCGTCCATGGACGACGCCTGCGACACCATCATCCGAGCCCTCAACACGCGGGGTGGCCGCAAGGACGACGTGGCGCTGCTGATGGCCCGCCTGGGCGGCATCGAGCCGGACGACGTGGCCGAATGGCGCCTCGCCCTCGACCCGGCCGAAGTGAGCCGGGCCCGCGCGGCGGTCCGCGAGCAACTGCACGCGTGGGGCTTGGCGAAGCTCGTCGCGCCCGCCGAGCTGATGGCGGGCGAACTGGTCACCAACGCCGTACGGCACTCCCACGCCCGCCCCGTCGAACTGCGCCTGGTCCGCGGCGACACCCTGCTGTGCGAGGTGGACGACGACGACCACGAGCTGCCGACGCTGCTCAGCGCGGGCCCGCTCGACGAGGCCGGGCGCGGTCTGCGCGTCGTCAGCACCCTGTCCCGTGAGTGGGGGACCAGCCGGACCAAGACCGGCAAGACGGTGTGGTTCGAGCTGACGCTGCCGCGCCGCTGAGCACCCCCGGGCCGAACGGGGCGTGAAGGTACGTGCCGCGTGCTTGTGGCCGGGGCCGGGGCGCGATACACCGTACTCGCCCGTCGCACGGCGGGATTCGTACGCACCCCTGGGGAGTGGGCCATGAGCGTGACGAGTCGGTACCGGGAGGCCTGGGAGGGTTTCTGGCGTGAGGCGTCCGCCGGACCCGGGGCGGTGTTCTGGGACGCGGAGCCGGTCCTGACGGTGGGCCCGCATCTGGCCCTCTTCGAGCCGTACCTGACCGATCCCGCACTGCCGCTGGTGGACCTCGGCTGCGGCAACGGCACCCAGACCCGCTACCTCGCCGACCGCTTCCCGCGGGTCCTGGGCGTCGACCTGTCCGCCGCGGCCCTCGACCACGCCCGGCGCTCCGACCCGGCGGGACAGGCCGCCTACCGGCAGCTGGACGCCGCCGGGAAGGACGAGGCCCAGGCCCTGCACGCGGAGCTCGGCGACACCAACGTCTACATGCGGGGCGTCCTGCACCAGTGCGAGCCGGACGACCGGCAGCCCCTGGTCGACGGCATCGCCACGCTGGTCGGCGACCGCGGCCGCGCCTGCCTGGTGGAGCTCTCGGGCGCCGCCAAGCAGGTGCTGAAAGGCCTGGCGGGCGGCCCGGACGGCCCGCCGCCCAAGCTCGCGCCGGTGTTCCGCCACGGCCTCGCGCCCGGCGAGGTCTCGGACGAGGCCGTGCCCGAGTATCTGCGCTCGGCCGGCCTCACCGTCCTGGCGAGCGGCCGACTGCCCCTGAAGACCACGGAGTACCGGCCCGACGGCACCCGCATCGAGCTGCCCTCCACTTGGCTGGTGGCGGGGCGTACGGCCTGAGGCCGGCGGTCAGCCCTCCGCGCCGCCGCCCAGCCGGTCGGCCAGACAGGGTACGGCGTGAAGATCCACGAGAACGCCGGGTCACCGGCCACCGGCTCGCCGAGCACGTCGGCACCGGGCGCCGGCCCGAGGCGCTCGTGCCGTTCGCCTTCGACCGGCTCCGGCGCTGAGCCGGGCGTGGTCTGGTGGGCGACCGATTTGTCGGTGTACCGTCACCCTGTCCCGCTCCTGCAATCCCCTCGCCCCCGCGGAGGACGGTCATGCCGATGCCCTGGTTACGGATGCTCGCCGCGTCAGCG
Organism: Streptomyces qaidamensis; assembly: GCF_001611795.1. Taxonomy (NCBI): domain Bacteria; kingdom Bacillati; phylum Actinomycetota; class Actinomycetes; order Kitasatosporales; family Streptomycetaceae; genus Streptomyces; species Streptomyces qaidamensis. The sequence goes on from NZ_CP015098.1 coordinate 7,601,832, forward strand.
GTGTCGACGGTGCTGATCGGTACGAGCGCCGTCACGACCGCCGCCGCGCCGGAGCCTCGCGGCGTACGGGACAGCGTGCACACCGCCGGACGGGTCAAGGACGCCGGCGACGTACTGCAGTACAGCTGGCCCGGCGTCTACTTCGAGGGCCGGATCCGGGGCACCGGCGTCGGTGTCGTGCTCGACGACCCGGCCGCCGACTACGACGTCCAGGTCGACGGAGCCACCGTCGCGACCCTCACCGCGCCGGGGAGGACCACCCACTGGGTCAGGGGCCTGCGCGAGGGCGTGCACACCGTCCGGCTCGTCAAGCGCAACGACACCCCGTGGAGCACCAGCGCCTTCGGCGGCTTCGTCGCCGCACCCGGCGGCGCCGTCCTGGCCCGGCCTGCCGCCCGCAGCCGCCAGATCGAGTTCATCGGCGACTCCCTCACGGCCGGCTACGGAAACCTCTCCGCCTCCCGTGACTGCGACGGAGAGCAGCTCAAGCGCACCACCAACGCCGACGTGAGCTACGGCGCCCTCACCGCCCGGGGACTGCGCGCCGACTACCAGATCAACGCGTACTCGGGCCAGGGCATGGTGCGCAACTACAACGGCGGCTCCCCGGAGGTGAACTACCGCACCTTCTACGACCGTGCGCTGCTGAACGTGCCGGGCGACGTCTGGCAGAAGCCGGGCACCTGGCGACCGCGGCTGGTGGTGGTCCACCTCGGCACGAACGACTTCTCCACCCCGGTCAACCCGGGCGAGCCCTGGACGGACGAGAGCCTCGCCGCCGCCTACCGCAGCGCCTACAGCGGCTTCCTCGCCAAGCTGCGGGGGCGCTACGGCCCCGCGACCACCATCCTGGCCGTGGGCACGGGCCCGTTCGCCGGCCATGTCGAGCACGTCGTCCAGGAGCGCACCGCCGCGGGCGACCGCGGGGTCCGCTACTGGCCCCTCGACACCAATGGCCTGGATTACTCCGGCTGCCACTGGCACTACTCGGCCCGCGACCACCGGCTGCTGGCCGACCGCCTCACCGCGTTCCTCGCCGGCCTGCCGATCCGTTGGTGACCACCTCGTAGCCCGTTGCGCGCACAGCGCGTAACGTGACGAACCATGAAGATCTCCGCCCTGGACGGCACGTCATGAGAATCCTCATCAGCGCCGACATGGAGGGCGCCACCGGAGTCACCTGGCCCGACGACGTCATGCCGGGCGCCTCGCAGTGGGAGCGCTGCCGCTCGCTGTTCACCTCCGACGTCAACGCCGCCGTGCAGGGCTTCCACGACGGCGGCGCCGACGAGGTGATCATCAACGAGGCCCACTCCACCATGCGCAACCTGCTGCTGGAGCAGCTCGACGACCGCGCCCAGATGCTCACCGGCCGGCACAAGGCGCTGTCCATGGTGGAGGGCGTGCAGCACGGCGACGTCGACGGCATCGCGTTCGTCGGCTACCACGCGGGCGCCGGCATGGAGGGCGTCCTCGCGCACACCTACCTCGCCAACTCCATCACGGGCGTGTGGCTCAACGACGTACGGGCGAGCGAGGGGCTGCTCAACGCCCATGTCGTCGCCGAGTACGGGGTGCCGGTCGTGCTGGTCACGGGGGACGACGTCGCCTGTGAGGACGCGCTCGGCTACGCGCCCGAGGCGCTGAAGGTCGCGGTGAAGGACCACGTGTCGCGCTACGCGGCGGTGTGCCGCACACCCGCCCGCACCGCGGCCGACATCCGGGCGGCGGCCAAGGAGGCGGCCGCGCTGGCGGTCCGTCACGAACCCGTGAGCGGCGGCCCGTTCACCGTGGCGGTGGAGTTCGACGCGGAGCACCTGGCGATGGCCGCCACCGTCGTGCCGGGCGTGGACCGGATCGCGGAGCGGAAGGTGGCTTACACGAGCGAGACCATGTACGACGGCATCCGCGCCTTCAAGGCGGTCACCACGATCGTCTCGGCCGCGGTGGAGGAGCAGTATGGCTGAGCAGGTGGACGGGCCCGCGCTGGACGAGGTCGTGACGTTCACGTCCGACCTCATCCGGATCGACACCACCAACCGGGGCGGCGGCGACTGCCGGGAGCGGCCCGCCGCCGAGTACGCCGCCGCACGGCTCGCCGACGCCGGGATCGAACCGGTCCTGCTGGAACGCACCCAGGGGCGGACCAACGTCGTCGCCCGGATCGAGGGCACCGACCCCTCGGCCGACGCCCTGCTGCTCCACGGCCACCTGGACGTCGTGCCCGCGGCGTTGGCCGACTGGAGCGTGCACCCGTTCTCCGGGGAGATCCGCGACGGGGTCGTCTGGGGGCGTGGCGCCGTCGACATGAAGAACATGGACGCGATGATCCTGGCCGTCGTGCGCGGCTGGGCCCGGCAGGGCGTCCGGCCCCGCCGGGACATCGTCATCGCGTTCACCGCGGACGAGGAGGCCAGCGCCGAGGACGGATCCGGGTTCCTCGCCGACGAGCACCCCGAACTGTTCGAGGGCTGCACCGAAGGCGTCAGCGAGTCCGGCGCCTTCACCTTCCACGACGGCGGCGGGCGGCAGATCTACCCGATCGCCGCCGGGGAACGCGGCACCGCCTGGCTGAGGCTCACCGCCCGCGGACGCGCCGGGCACGGCTCCAAGGTGAACCGGGACAACGCCGTGACCCACCTCGCGGGCGCCATCGCCCGGATCGGCGCGCACGAGTGGCCGCTGCGGCTCACCCCGACCGTCCGCGCCGCCCTCACCGAACTCGCCGCGCTCTACGGCATCGAGACCGACCTCACCGACGTCGACGCGCTGCTGGAGAAGCTCGGCCCGGCTGCGAAGCTCGTCGAGCCGACCCTGCGCAACAGCGCCAACCCGACCATGCTGGAGGCCGGTTACAAGATCAACGTCATTCCCGGCGAGGCCGTGGCGCACGTGGACGGCCGGTACATGCCCGGCGGCGAGGAGGAGTTCCGCAGCACCCTCGACCGGCTCACCGGGCCGGACGTGGACTGGGAGTTCCACCACCGCGAGGTGGCCCTGGAGTCGCCGGTGGCCTCGCCGACGTACGCGGGCATGCGGGCCGCCGTCGAGGAGTTCGCGCCGGAGGGACACGTCGTGCCGTTCTGCATGTCCGGCGGCACCGACGCCAAGCAGTTCTCCCGTCTCGGCATCACCGGCTACGGGTTCACCCCGCTGAAGCTGCCGGACGGCTACGACTACGCGGCCATGTTCCACGGGGTCGACGAACGGGTACCGGTCGAGGCGCTGCACTTCGGTGTCCGCGTACTCGACCGGTTCCTGCGGACGGCCTAGGAGAGTGGGGGAGACGGTGCGGACGCTGGCCTACGGGGCGTGGCCCTCGCCCATCGACGCGGCCCTGACCGCTGCGCACGACGGGCACCCGGAGTACGTGGGCTTCGTCGGCGACGAGGTGTGGTGGACCGAGCCGCGCCCCGCCGAAGGCGGCCGGCGCACCCTGGTACGGCGGCACGCCGACGGCCGGGAGGAGCCCCTGCTGCCCGCGCCGTGGAACGTGCGCAGCCGGGTCATCGAGTACGGCGGGCACCCGTGGGCCGCCGTCGCGGGTGAGGCCGGGCCGCTGGTGGTGTTCGTGAACTTCGCCGACCAGCGGCTGTACCGCTGCGAGCCGGGCGGTGAACCCCGTCCGCTCACCCCCGTGTCACCGGTGGGCGCCGGCCTGCGCTGGGCCGAGCCGCTGCCGCTGCCCGAACGGGGCGAGGTGTGGTGCGTGCTGGAGGAGTTCACGGGCGACGGACCCACCGACGTGCGCCGCGTCCTGGCCGCCGTACCGCTGGACGGGTCCGCGGCCCGGGACCGGGGCGCCGTACGCGAACTCACCGACGCCCGGCACCGGTTCGTCACCGGACCGAAGCTCTCGCCCGACGGGCGGCGGGCCGCCTGGCTCGCCTGGGACCATCCGCGCATGCCCTGGGACGGCACCGAACTGCTCCTCGCCGAGGTCACGCCCGACGGCACGCTGCGCGACGCCCGGGCCGTTGCCGGCGGCCCCGGCGAGTCCATCGCCCAGGCGGACTGGACCCACGACGGCCGTCTACTGCACGCGAGCGACCGCACCGGCTGGTGGAACCTCTACCTCGACGGACAGCCGGTGTGCCCGCGCGAGGAGGAGTTCGGCGGCGCGCTGTGGGAGCTGGGTTCGCGATGGTTCACCCCGCTCGACAGCGGGCTGATCGCCGTCGTGCACGGCCGGGGCGCCACCGCCCTCGGCGTCCTGGACCCCGAGACCGGCGAGGTCGTCGACGCCGCCGGGCCCTGGACCGAGTTCACCCCCACCCTCGCCGCCCACGGCGAACGGGTCGTCGCCGTCGGGGCCAGCCCGCGCAGCGCCTACGAGGTCGTGGAGCTGGACGCCCGCACCGGCCGGGCCCGGGTCGTCGGCGCCGAGCACGACGACGCCGTCGATCCCGCGTACTACCCCGAGCCGCAGATCCGCACCTTCACCGGCCCCGACGGGCGCGACATCCACGCCCACATCTACCCGCCGCACCACCCCGGCTGCGTCGCGCCCGACGACGAACTGCCGCCCTACGTCGTCTGGGCGCACGGCGGGCCCACCGGCCGGGCCCCGCTCGTGCTCGACCTGGAGATCGCCTACTTCACCTCGCGCGGCATCGGCGTCGCCGAGGTCAACTACGGCGGCTCCACGGGCTACGGCCGCCCGTACCGGGAGCGGCTGCGCGAGCAGTGGGGCGTGGTGGACGTCGAGGACTGCGCCGCGGTCGCCCTGGCCCTCGCCGCCGAGGGCACCGCCGACCCCGGCCGGCTCGCCGTCCGGGGCGGCAGCGCGGGCGGCTGGACCGCGGCAGCCTCACTCACCACGACCGACGTCTACGCCTGCGGCACCATCAAGTACCCGATCCTGGATCTGGCCGGGTGGGGCACGGGGGAGACCCACGACTTCGAGTCGCAGTACCTGGAGGGCCTGATCGGGCCGCTCGCCGAGGTGCCCGCCCGGTACGCGGAACGCTCGCCCGCCGCCCACGCCGACCGCCTCGCCGTACCGTTCCTGCTGCTCCAGGGCCTGGACGACGTGATCTGCCCGCCCGTCCAGTGCGAGCGGTTCCTGGCCCGGCTGGAGGGCCGGAAGGTGCCGCACGCGTATCTCGCCTTCGAGGGGGAGGGTCACGGATTCCGGAAGGCGGAGACCATGGTGCGCGCCCTGGAGGCCGAACTCTCCCTCTACGCCCAGGTGTTCCGCCTGGACCCGTCCGGCGTCCCCACTCTGGAGCTCAGCAAGTGAACCAGCTCGTCCGACCGCCCCGGCTCGCCCCGGGCGCCCGCGTCGCCGTCGTCGCGCCCAGCGGGCCCGTGCCCGAGGAACGCCTCCAGGCCGGGCTCGACATCCTGCGCGGCTGGGACCTCGACCCCGTCGTGGCATCCCATGTGCTCGGGCGCCACGGAGAGCTGGACTACCTGGCCGGGGCGGACGACGAGCGTGCCGCCGACCTCCAGAGCGCCTGGTGCGATCCGTCCGTCGCGGCCGTGCTGTGCGCCCGGGGCGGGTACGGGGCGCAGCGCATGGTCGACCTGCTCGACTGGGCGGCGATGCGGGCGGCGGGCCCGAAGGTGTTCGCCGGGTTCAGCGACGTCACCGTCCTGCACCAGGCCTTCGCCACCCGCCTGGGCCTGGTCACCCTGTACGGACCCGCCGCCGCCGGCGTCGACTTCCTCAAGAACGCCCGGGCTCAGGACCATCTGCGGGCCACCCTCTTCGAGCCGGAGTCCGTACGGTCCCTGACGGCCGTGCCCCCGGGCGGCACCGCACTGGTTCCGGGCCGCGCCCGGGGCGTCACCCTGGGCGGGTGCCTGAGCCTGCTCGCGAGCGACCTCGGCACCCCGCACGCCCACCCCGGGGCGCGGGGCGGGCTGTTGCTGGTGGAGGACGTCGGCGAGAGCCCGTACCGCGTGGATCGGTATCTGACCCAACTCCTGCGCACCGGCTGGCTCGACGGGGTCGCCGGGATCGTGCTCGGCTCCTGGGCGGCGTGCGGCCCTCGCGAGGGGCTGCGCGCGGTCTTCGCCGACCGGCTCGGCGGCCTGGGCGTGCCGGTCGTGGAGGAGTTCGGGTTCGGGCACGGCGAGGGTGCGCTGACCATGCCCCTCGGGGTCGGGGCCGAACTGGACGCGAGCACGGGCACGTTGACGCTGGACGAACCGGCCCTCAGCTGAGTGGTCCGGTACTGAAATCCCGTCAAGAAACCCTCGTTTCGGTGATTGACGGCTTCTGACACGTGTCACACCATGACAACCGGCCAGTACCTACTGGTCGGTATCGGGTTGCCCTCACCGTGGAGGTCCGAGTGTCCCGACGCGTGCCCAGATTCCGCGCCCTCCTCGCCCTCGCCCTGGGCGCCGCCCTGGCCGTGCCCCTCGCCCCACCCGCGCCCGCCGCCGACGCCTACACCCTCACGCCCCTGAAGTTCACCGTCCGGGCCGGCGGCCGGACCTGCACCGTCGACGCCGACCTGTACCGCCCCGCGGGCGTGGACCGCGACCACCCGGCACCCGCCGTGCTCGGCACGAACGGCTTCGGCGGCAGCAAGTCGGACGGTTCCACGGACACCATGGGCAAGGCCTTCGCGCAGCGCGGCTACGTCTCGCTCGTCTACTCCGGGCTCGGATTCGGCCGCAGCGGCTGCCTCGTCTCCCTGGACGACCCGGACATCGACGGCGCGGCTGCCTCGCAGCTCGTCGACTTCCTCGGCGGCAAACGCGCCGCCGACGACGGCACCACCGCCGACTTCGTCACGCGGGACGCCCCGGGGGACCCCCGGGTGGGCATGATCGGCGGATCCTACGGCGGCGCCGTGCAACTGGCCACGGCCGCCGTCGACCACCGCCTCGACGCGCTCGTCCCGATGATCACCTGGAACGACCTGGCCTACTCGCTCGCCCCCAACAACGCCGCCAGCGGCACGGGCGTCCCCGGGGCCTTCAAATGGCAGTGGACGAACGGCTTCTACCTCATCGGCGAGGGCCAGCCGCTGCTGGAGCCGAGTCTCGACCCGTCCCGCATCAACTCCCTGGCCTGCCTGCACTTCGTCACCGAGGCCTGCCGGACCGTCCACACCCTCAACTCCGGCAGCTACCCGGCGGACCGCACCGCCGAGCTGCTCGCCTTCGCGCACCGGGTCTCCCCGGCGTCGTACCTCCACCGTGTGCGCACGCCCACCCTGCTGGTCCAGGGGCAGGCCGACACCCTGTTCAACCTCAACGAGGCCACGGCCACGTACCGGACACTCAAGGCCCAGGGCACGCCCGTCAAGATGATCTGGCAGTCCTGGGGACACAGCGGCGGACTGAACGGCCCGGCCGCCGGTGAACTCGACCTGTCGAAGGGCAACCTCGAGACCAGCTACGTCGGCCGGCGCGTCCTCGCCTGGTTCGACCGCCATCTGCGGGGGCGGACCCACGTCGACACCGGACCGGCCTTCGCCTACTACCGCGACTGGATCACCGACCCCGACCGCACCTACGCCACCGCGAGCCGTCTCCCCGCCACCGGCCGCACCCTGTACCTCTCCGGCGACGGCAGACTCGTCGACCGGCGCGGCGAGGTCGCCGCCGGCAGCCGCCGCTACACCAACTGGCTGACGCCCACGAGCCATTCGGAGAGCTCGCTGTCCGGCCTCATCGGCCTGCCGGACACGCCGCCGCGCGACACCAAGGGCACCTACCTCGACTGGACGAGCGAGCCGCTGGAGCGCCCCCTCGATGTCGTCGGCACACCCCGGGCCACGCTCAAGGTGGTCTCCCCGAAGGCCGAGCGCACCCAGCACTCCGCCGACGCGGCCGACAAGCTCGTCCTGTTCGCCAAGCTCTACGACGTCGCACCCGACGGCACCCGCACCCTGGTGCGCCGCCTGGTCGCGCCGGTACGCGTCCCGGACGTCACCAAGAGCTTCACCGTCACCCTGCCCGGCATCGTGCACCGGTACCAGGCCGGGCACCGGCTGCGGTTCGTGATCGCCGCGAGCGACGACGCGTACTTCGGCAACCGGGGAATCAAGCCCGTGACCGTGATCAGCGGGCCGCGGAACACCGGGGAACTCCGGCTGCCGGTCGCCGGCTCCTGACGCCCCGACTGGGGAGGAACAGCCGGCGCGGTTACTGTGGCGGGGTGCCGCACCACGCATCCCGCCACCTCGCCGAAGGCCCCCGGGTGGGCATACGCCACTTCACCTACGAGGACGGCGCCGAGTTCACCGCCCGCGCCCGGGAGAGCAAGGACCTGCACCACCCGTGGCTCTTCCCGCCCACCACGACGCAGGCCTACACCGCCTACGCGGGCCGCCTGATCGAGGACCGGGCCAAGACCGGGTTCCTGGTCTGTGAGAAGAGCGACGGGGCCATCGGCGGGTTCATCAACATCAACAACATCGTCGAGGGCGGCTTCCAGTCCGGGGCGCTGGGCTACGGCGCCTTCGCGCACGCCGCCGGGCGCGGGCTGATGCGCGAAGGGCTGGACCTCGTCGTGCGGTACGCGCTCGGCCCGATGCGGCTGCACCGGCTGGAGATCAACGTCCAGCCGGGCAACGCCGCGTCGATCGCCCTGGCCCGCCGCTGCGGGTTCCGCCTGGAGGGCTTCTCGCCGAAGATGCTCTTCGTCGACGGGGCCTGGCGCGATCACCAACGCTGGGCGATCACCACCGAGATGATCACCCCGCCGAGCCGGCACTGAGCCCCGGCGAAGACCTCTACGCCTGGCGGTCCACGTACTCGTAGACCGACCCGTCCGGATGCAGGACGATCAGGTTGCGGCCCGCCGGTGAGGCGATCGGGCCCGCCACGATGTGCGCCCCCAGTTCCGTCAGCACCTTGTGGGTCTCCTCGACATCCGTCACCGCGATGGTCGCGGCGACCTTGCGCAGCACCTCCAGTTCGGCTGGGGGGCCGCTCATCAGCAGGAAGCAGCCGATCGCCGCCACCTGGACACCTCCCCGCTCGAAGCGCTGGGCTCTGCCGCCCGCCAGCCGCTCGTAGAAGGGGATCGCGGTCTCGAGGTCGTCGACGCAGACGCGCAGTGTGGCACCCAGAATCTCCATGCGGCGAAGCCTAGTTACGCGCAGGGGGGCGAGGGTACCCGGCCGGGCATGAAGCCGTTGGATCACCTGGAGCATCTGGACAAGCACCTGGTCGACGAGCTGGCACAGGTGGCGCGGGAGACCGTACGGGACGAACTGCGCGAGCAGGCGAGGGGGCAGCGCCGCAAGGCCGCCCTGTACGCCGCGTCGGGCGCGCTCGCCCTGTACGCGGGCGCGGCCCTCGCGCTCGCCGTGGGGCTGGCCCTCGCCCTCGGCCTGCCCGACTGGGCCGCCGCACTCATCACCGCAGCGATCCTGGGAGCCCTGGCCTACGTGTTGCGCGGCATGGCCCGGCCGTCCCGCCCGGGAGCGGACCACGCGGCCGGCACGGCGCGGGGCGGGGACAGTGCCCGGCAGACCGCCGCCGGGGCGGTCGGCGGCATGCCGTACCCGCCCGCGCCGCCGGCCCCGCCCGCCGGGACGGCCGCCCCGGGCCCCGTGCCCCCGCGGCCGTCGGAGACCCCGGACGTCCCCCACCGAGGGGCGTGATGCCGGGTGCGCACGGCAGGAACCCCGCAGCAGCGCGGCCGTGTGGTCGTGGTGACCGGAGCCAGTGGCGGCGTCGGACGGGCCACGGTCCGGGCCTTCGCCGCCCGCGGAGACAAGGTCGCCCTGCTCGCCCGCGGACGTGAGGGACTCGCCGCCGCGGCGGACGAGGTGGAGCGAGCAGGCGGCGAGGCGCTCGTCGTCGGCGTGGACGTCTCCGACGCCAAGGCCGTCGACGACGCGGCCCAGCAGGTCGTCGACGCCTACGGCCACATCGACGTCTGGGTCAACAACGCCTTCACCGGAGTGTTCGCACCGTTCACGGAAGTCAACCCGGACGAGTTCCGCCGCGTGACCGAAGTGACGTACCTGGGCTATGTGTTCGGCACCCGGGCCGCCCTGCGCCACATGCTGCCGCGCGACCGCGGCACCATCGTGCAGGTCGGCTCCGCGCTCGCCTACCGGGGCATCCCGCTGCAGTCCGCGTACTGCGGGGCCAAGCACGCGATCCAGGGGTTCAACGAGTCGCTGCGCTGCGAGCTGCTGCACGCGCGCAGCGGGGTGCGGACGACGATGGTGCAGCTGCCGGGCCTCAACACCCCGCAGTTCGACTGGGTGCTGAACCGCATGCCGGGGCGGGCCCGGCCCGTCGCACCCGTCTACCAGCCGGAGGTCGCGGCCCGGGCCATCGTGCACGCGTCGTCGCACGCGCGGCGCCGGGAGTACTGGGTGGGCGGCTCCACGGCCGCCACGCTCCTCGCCAACGCGGTCGCCCCCGGGCTGCTGGAGCGCTACCTGGCCCGCACCAACGTCGACGCGCAGCAGGAGGAGGGCCGGCCCGAGGGCCCGGCGAACCTGTGGTCACCGGCGGACGGCGCGCACGGACGGGACTTCGGCGCGCACGGGCGCTTCGACGACGAGTCCACCGGCAACAGCCCGCAGCAGTGGCTGTCACGGAACCGCGGTTGGATGGGCGCGGTCCTCACCGCGGGGGCCGCCGCCGTGGCGGCCCGCAAGCTGACCACGCCCGCCCGCTGCTAGCCGGCCGCGCACGCGGCTGGTCGGCCGCGCCAGCAGCTGGTCCCCGGCCCCTAGGCGCTCCGCGCGGTGCCCTCGGCGTCGCCGTCGAGGAAGCGCAGCAGTACGGCCGCCTCCGCCCGCAGCCGTTCGGCACGGTCCGCGTGTGCGGGGGCGGTCAAGTGCGCCGCCGCCTCCAGCCGTTCGGCGGCCTCGGCCCGCACGACGTCCACCATCTCTTCCTCGCTGAGCTCGCGCCGGGCCGCCTCGGTGGCGCCGGCACCGGCCGGTGAGGCCTCCAGAGCGGCGGCGCGCGGCGCGGTCTCGTCCACGGGCACCGCCTCGGCGTTGTCCAGCGCCGCCAGGGTGGCGCGCAAGGCGCTCATGGCGGCCCTGTCCCGGGCCCGCATCGCTTCCGGCAGGGCGTCACGCATACGAACACGTACAGACATGCCGGTGACTGTAGGCGACCCGGTACAGGGCCGTCCCCGGATTTCCCGGGGCGTGCGTCAGGCGGCCTGCTGGACCTGCGGCAGCACCTTCGTGCGGTAGAAGTCGAAGAAGCCGCGCAGGTCCGGCCCGATCTGGTTCACATAGACCCGGTCGAAGCCCGCGTCGGCGAACTGCTTCAGCTCCGCCACGTGCTCGTCCACGTCGTCGCCGCACACCCGGTTCGCGCGCACCATGTCCTCGGTGACGAGCTGCTGCGCCTGCTCGAAGTGCTTGGGGGAGGGCAGCACCTGGCCGAGCTCACCCGGCAGTTGCTCGTTCGCCCAGAGCCGGTGGACGGTCCGGACGGCCTCGTCCTTGTCGGTGCCGTAGCAGACTTTGGTGCCGCCGCTGACGAGCTTTCCGCCGCCTCCGCCCTTGCGGTACTGCTCCACCATCGCCTCGTCCGGCATGACCGTGATGTAGCCGTCGCCGACGCGGGAGGCGAGCTGGGTCGCGGCCGGACCGAAGCCGGAGATGTCGATCGGGATCGGCTCGTCCGGGACCGTGTACAGGCGGGCGTTCTCGACCGTGTAGTGCGGGCCGTGGTGGTTGACCTCCTCGCCGGTGAACAGGCGGCGCATCACCTGGATGGCCTCCTCCAGCATGTCCAGACGCACATGCGCCGGCGGCCAGTGGTCGCCCAGGATGTGTTCGTTGAGCGCCTCGCCGGAGCCGACGCCGAGCCGGAAGCGGTTGTTCGTCATCACCGCGCTGGTCGCCGCGGCCTGCGCCACCACCGCCGGGTGCATGCGCACGGTCGGGCAGGTCACCGCCGTCTCGATCGGCAGCGACACCGCCTCCGACAGCGCGCCGATGACCGACCACACGAACGGGCTCTGGCCCTGCTCGTCGTTCCAGGGGTGGTAGTGGTCCGAGATCCACAGCGCCTGGAACCCGGCCTGCTCGGCCATCCGAGCCTGCTCTATCAGTTCGGCGGGTCCGTACTGCTCGCACGAGAGGAAGTAACCGTACTCGGGCATGGGGGAGTGCCTCCGCGACGTCGGCGGTCCGTATCCCGCACCGGGTTACCCGGGTGCGGGGCCGGAAACCGGCGGCGTACGGGCCGGTGGGGCCCGGCCGACGTTTGGGTGCCCAGGCCAGGGGGACGCGGAAGGCTCCCGAGCTACGCGACAGCCCCGGAGGCGAGCGACTGTGAGTCGACCCCGCATCCTGATCGTCGGTGCCGGCTTCGCCGGGTACCGCACGGCCCAGACCCTGTCCCGGCTCACCCGGGGCCGGGCCCACATCACCCTGCTCAACCCGACCGACTACTTCCTGTACCTGCCCCTGCTGCCCCAGGTCGCCGCCGGCATCCTGGAGCCGCGCCGGGTCACGGTCTCCCTCTCGGACTCGCTGCCGGAGGTGCGGCTGGTGCTGGGGGAGGCCGACCGGATCGACCTCGACGACGGCACCCTGCACTACACCGGCCCCGAGGGCGAGGAGGGCTCGCTCTCCTACGACCGGCTGGTGCTGGCCGCGGGCAGCGTCAACAAGCTCCTGCCCATCCCCGGGGTCGCCGAGCACGCGCACGGCTTCCGGGGGCTGCCCGAGGCGCTGTACCTGCGCGATCACGTGACCCGGCAGGTGGAGCTCGCGGCTTCCGCCGACGACCCGAAGGCGTGCGCCGCGCGCTGCACCTTCGTGGTGGTCGGCGCCGGGTACACGGGCACGGAGGTCGCCGCGCACGGGCAGATGTTCACCGACGCGCAAGTCCGCAAGCACCCGCTGCGGCAGGGCATGCGGCCGCGCTGGATGCTGCTGGACGTGGCGCCGCGCGTACTGCCCGAGATGGACGAGAAGCTCTCCGCCACCGCCGACCGGGTACTGCGGCAGCGGGGCGTCGACGTGCGGATGGGGACCTCCGTGAAGGAGGCCACGCACGACGGGGTCGTGCTGACCGACGGCGAGTTCGTCGAGACCCGGACGCTGGTGTGGTGCGTGGGCGTACGTCCCGACCCGCTGGTCGAGTCCCTCGGGCTGCCGATGGAGAAGGGGCGGCTGCTCGTCGACCCGCACCTTCAGGTGCCGGGCCGGCCGGAGCTGTTCGCCTGCGGTGACGTGGCGGCCGTACCCGATCTGGAGAAGCCCGGGAGCTATACGTCGATGACCGCGCAGCACGCCTGGCGGCACGGCAAGATCGCGGCGGAGAACGTCGCCGCGTCGCTCGGCCTCGGCGGTGCGCGCAAGCCCTACCGCCACCGCGACCTCGGCTTCGTCGTCGACCTGGGCGGGGCGAAGGCCGCCGCCAACCCGCTCGGCGTGACCTTGTCCGGCGTACCGGCGGGTGCGGTGACGCGGGGCTACCACCTCGCCGCCATGCCCGGGAACCGGGTCCGGGTCGCAGCCGACTGGCTGCTGGACGCGGTGCTGCCGCGCCAGGCCGTGCAGTTGGGGCTCGTACGGTCCTGGTCGGTGCCGCTGGATACGTCGTCGCCCGAGGTGGCCCGCGTGGCGGGCGGGCCACAGCGGCGGGCGGACGCCAGGTCAGGGCCCGGGGCGGCGCTGGCGGCCGACACGGACGACGGGGGTGGGCCCGGCCGGGCCGGACCCCCCGATGAGCCCGCGAAGGGGCAGCCCGGATCCGGGACGACGCAGGTACGACCCGGATCCGGGGCCGCGCAGCCGCGATCCGAGCCCGAAACGGCGAAGGGCCGCCCGCTTGCGGGCCCGCCGGGCTCCGGTCACGGTCAGTTGCGGTCGGAGTCGGAGACGGCGAAGGGCCGTCCGGCTGCGGCTGCGGCTGCGGCGACTGCGACGGCTGCGGCGACTGCCGGTGAGCCGGCGAAGAATCAGCCGGGTGGTGAGCCGGCGAAGAATCAGCCGGGTGGTGAGCCGGCGAAGAATCAGCCGGGTGGTGAGCCGGCGAAGAATCAGCCGGGTGGTGAGCCGGCGAAGAATCAGCCGGGTGGTGAGCCGGCGAAGAACCAGCCGGGTGGTGAGCCGGCGAAGAATCAGCCGGGTGGTGAGCCGGCGAAGAATCAGCCGGGTGGTGAGCCCGCGAAGAACCAGCCCGGTGGTGAGCCGGCGAAGAAGCAGCCCGGTGGTGAGCCGGCCAAGAATCAGCCTGCCCCCACGCCCCCGCCCCGTCCGCCCGGCCCGGACCACCCCGCCCCCGGCCCCGTCAAACGAACCGACGCCCCGGACGACTCCGCGAAAGGAGACTCATGAACACCGGTGAACTCACCGACCTCGGACAGCAGCTGCGGGTGGACAGTGTCCGCGCCGCCGCGGCGGCGGGCTCCGGGCACCCGACGTCCTCGATGTCCGCCGCCGACCTGATGGCCGTCCTGTTCGCACACCACCTCCGCTACGACTTCGACCGCCCCGCCCACCCCGGCAACGACCGCTTCGTCCTCTCCAAGGGCCACGCCTCCCCCCTGCTGTACTCCGCGTACAAGGCGGCCGGCGCCATCGCCGACGAAGAGCTGCTCACCTTCCGCAAGCTCGGCAGCCGCCTCGAAGGGCACCCCACCCCGCAGCGCCTGCCGTGGGTCGAGACGGCCACCGGCTCGCTCGGGCAGGGACTGCCCGTCGGGGTCGGCATCGCGCTGGCCGGCAAGCGGCTCGACCGCACCGGCTACCGCACCTGGGTGCTCTGCGGCGACAGCGAGCTGGCCGAGGGATCCGTGTGGGAGGCCGCCGAGCACGCCGGGTACGAGCACCTGGACAACCTCACGGTGATCGTCGACGTCAACCGGCTCGGCCAGCGCGGCCCCACCCGGCACGGCCACGACCTGGACGCCTACGCCCGCCGCTTCCAGGCCTTCGACTGGCACACCATCGAGGTCGACGGCCACGACGTGGACGCCGTCGACCGCGCCTACGGCGAGGCCGCGTCCACCAAGGGCCAGCCCACCGCGATCCTCGCCCGCACCCTCAAGGGCAAAGGCGTCGAGGCGGTCCAGGACCGCGAAGGCCTGCACGGCAAGCCGCTGCCGGAGGCCGAGGAGGCCATCGCCGCACTCGGCGGCCCCCGCGACCTCCGCGTCCGGGTGCAGGAGCCGCCCGCCGCCCGCATGCTGCACTCCGTCCACACCGGGAACTTCGAACTCCCGAGGTGGGACAAGGGCGAGGAGGTCGCCACCCGCAACGCCTTCGGTGAGGCGCTCACCGCCCTCGGTACCGGCCGCGGCGACATCGTCGCCCTGGACGGCGAGGTGGGGGACTCCACCCGCGCCGAGTTCTTCGCCAAGGAGCACCCCGACCGCTACTTCGAGTGCTACATCGCCGAGCAGCAGCTCGTCGCCTCGGCGGTCGGGCTCGCGTCCCGCGGCTGGGTGCCGTACGCCGCCACCTTCGCGGCGTTCCTGACCCGCGCGTACGATTTCATCAGGATGGCGTCGATCAGCGGCTCCGGCATCAACCTCGTCGGCTCGCACGCCGGCGTCGCCATCGGCCAGGACGGGCCCAGCCAGATGGGTCTTGAGGACCTGGCGATGATGCGGGCGGTGCACGGCTCGACCGTGCTGTACCCGTGCGACGCCAACCAGACCGCACGGCTGGTCGGCGCGATGGCCGGCCTGGAAGGCGTCCGCTACCTGCGCACCTCGCGCGGCGAGAGCCCGGTGATCTACGGCCCCGACGAGGAGTTCCCCGTCGGCGGCAGCAAGGTGCTGCGCTCCTCCGGCCAGGACCGGCTGACCCTCGTCGCGGCCGGCGTCACCGTGCACGAGGCGCTGGCCGCCGCCGAGGCCCTGGAGCAGGAGGGCATCGCGGTGCGGGTGATCGACCTGTACTCCGTGAAGCCCGTCGACCGGGCCACCCTGCGCCGGGCCGCCGAGGAGACCGGCTGCCTGGTGACCGTGGAGGACCACCACCCCGAGGGCGGCATCGGGGACGCGGTCCTGGACGCCTTCACCGACGGGCGCCCCGTACCGCGCCTGGTCCGGCTCGGCGTCCGGACGATGCCGGGCTCGGCGTCCCCGGAAGAGCAGCTGCGCGCCTCGGGCATCGACGCGGAGTCCATCGCGGCGGCCGGACGGCTGCTGGTCGAGGAGGCGGTCGTGCGGTGAGCGGTGGCGACGGCACGCGCAGGGTGCGGGCGGGCCGCCGCACGGTGGAGGTGCACCGGCCGGACAAGGTGCTCTTCCCCGGCGGCGGCGACGCCAAGGAGTACACCAAGGCCGACCTGGTGGACTACTACCGGGCTGTCGCGCCCTTCATGCTGCCGCACCTGCGCGGCCGGCCGCTGATGCTGGAGCGGCACCCCGACGGCATCGACGGCCCGACGTTCATGCAGAAGAACACTCCGGACCACTACCCGGAGTGGATCCCGCGTGTCGAGGTGGCCAAGGAGGGCGGCACCGTCCGTCACACCGTGTGCGACGACACCGCGACCCTCCTCTACCTGGCCGACCAGGCGAGCATCACCCTGCACCGCTGGCTGTCCCGCGCCGACAGCGTCGACCACCCCGACCGGCTGGTGTTCGACCTCGACCCTCCCCCAGTGCCTGAAGGGCCTGGGGGGACCCCCAGGGACGACTTCGAGGCCGTGCGTGAGGCCGCCCGCCAGCTCGGGGAGCTGCTCGACGAGCTCGACCTGCCCTCCGCGCTGATGACCACCGGCTCACGCGGGCTGCACGTGATCGTGCCGCTGAACGGCCGGCACGACTTCGACGAGGTGCGCGCCTTCGCCCGGGACGTCGCCGACACCCTCGCCGACGCCCACCCCGACCGGCTCACCACCGCCGCCCGCAAGAAGGAGCGCGGCGAGCGGCTCTACCTCGACATCCAGCGCAACGCCTACGCCCAGACCGCCGTCGCGCCCTACACGGTCCGGCCCCGCCCGGGCGCGCCGGTGGCGGTCCCCGTCACCTGGGACCAGCTGGACGACCCGGAGCTGCACGCCCGCCGCTGGACCCTTGCCGACGCCGTCGAGCAGGCCCGGACGGACCCCTGGTCAGGCCTGCTGAACCGGGGCCGGGCGCTGGGACCGGCCCGGCGGCGGCTGAACGCCCTGCGCGGCTGAGGCACCCCCGCCGTCGGCCGGACGGATGGCAGATGCATGCGCCTGTAGAGGTTTGGCGAACACGCTTGCGGCCACACGGAGGGGGAGGTGGCCATGTCGAACACAAAAAACACGCAAGAGTCACAGGATTCACAGGAGTCCCGGAACTCCCGGAGCACGAGCAAGACGAACGACAACCAGTCGGCCAAGAGCCGGCCGAGCCCGATGGAGGTGCTGCGCCAGGCGCGCGGCCAGCTCGCGGAGCTCACCGGCATGGAAGCCGAGTCCGTGTCGTCCTTCGAGCAGACGGAGGAGGGCTGGGCGCTGGAGGTCGAGGTCCTCGAACTCGAGCGCGTGCCCGACACGATGAGCCTGATGGCGAGCTACCAGGTGGAGCTCGACGCAGAGGGGCAGCTCACGGGTTACCGGCGCGTCCGCCGCTACGAACGCGGTCGGTCCGACGCGCGCAGGGGCGGCCGCTAGGCAGTCTGACCCCACCCGTACCCACACACGAGGAGGAACACCCGGCATGACAGTCGTACCGGCACAGCAGTCCGGCGGCGGAGGCGGCAGCAGCGGTCTCTACGACGTGCTTGAGCTCGTCCTGGACAGGGGGCTCGTCATCGATGCGTTCGTGCGCGTCTCCCTGGTCGGCATCGAGATCCTCAAGATCGACGTACGCGTCGTCGTCGCCAGCGTCGACACCTATCTGCGCTTCGCCGAGGCGTGCAACCGGCTCGACCTGGAGGCCGGGCCCCGCAAGGACCCGGGCCTGCCCGACCTGGTCGGGGAGATGACCGAGTCCGGCGCTCGCGGCAAGTCCAAGGGGGCGCTGTCCGGCGCCGCCGAGACCATTTCCGACGCCTTCAAGCAGGCGCGGACCGAAGGCTCCGAGCGTGAGACCGAGTCGCGCCCGCGAGCCCGCAAGAGCACGTCGACCCGCCGTAAGGAGGAGCAGGAGTGAGCACTTACGTCTACGGCATCGCCTCGAGCTCGCACCCCGGCCTCCCCGAGGGCATGAGCGGTGTCGGCGACCCGCCCCGCCCGGTGCGCATCCTGCGTGAGGGTGACCTGGCGGCCGTCGTCAGCGAGGCGCCCGACGGGCTGCGGCCCAAGCGCAAGGAGCTGCTCGCCCACCAGAACGTGCTCAGCGAGGCGGGTGCGGCCGGCTGCGTGCTGCCCATGCGGTTCGGCAGCGTCGCCCCGGACGACACCTCCATCACCGGGGTGCTCGCCGAGCGTGCCGAGCACTACAAGGAGCGGCTGCGGGCCCTGGACAACCGGGTCGAGTACAACGTCAAAGCCAACCACGTCGAAGAGGCCGTCCTGCATCAGGTGATGGCCGAGAGCCCCGACATCCGGAGCCTCGCGGAGGCCAACCGGCAGGCGGGCGGAGGCAGTTACGACGACAAGATCCGGCTCGGCGAGATGGTCGCCGCCGCGGTCAAGGCCAAGGAGGCCGACGACGGCGCCGCCGTGCATCGCGCCTTGGAGTCGGCCGCCGACGACGTGAGCGTGGGCCCGGAGTCCACCGGCTGGCTGGCCAACGTGTCGTTCCTGGTCGACCGGGATGCGGCCGAGTCGTTCCTCGCCGCGGTCGAGCAGGTCCGCAAGGACATGCCGCACCTGGAGGTGCGGGTCAACGGTCCGCTCCCGCCGTACAGCTTCGTCGAGCCCGGTCCGGCCGAGCCCGCGGGCACCGTGGCGAGCGGAACGGACACCGGAGCGGGGTGACGACGTGGGCCTGATCTCTGAGGTGCTGCTGCTGCCGTTCGCACCGGTACGCGGCAGCGCCTGGGCCATCAAGCAGGTGGTGCAGGAGGCCGAGCGGATCTACTACGACCCTGCCACGATCCGGGCCGAACTGGCTCGCCTTGAGGAGCAGATGGAGGCCGGAGAGATCACGGAGGAGGAGTTCGACCGTCTTGAGGACGAGCTCCTCGACCGGTTGGAGATCGCTTCGCGCGGGAGCGCGGGAACAGGCAACGGGACAACACCATGAACCGAACGGGACTGGGTCTCGCCATAGGGGCCGGATATCTCCTGGGGCGGACCAAGAAGCTGAAGATGGCGATGGCCGTCGGCGGCCTGGTCGCCGGGAAGAAGCTGAACCTGAGCCCGCGCATGGTCGCGGATCTGCTCCAGCAACAGCTGCGGAACAACCCGCAGTTCAAGGAGATCGGCGACCAGCTGCGGCAGGATCTGCGCGGTGTCGGCAAGGCCGCTTCAGGTGCCATGGTCGAGCGGCAGATCGACGCCCTCGCCGACCGGCTGCACGGCCGGACCGCCAAGGTGCGCGACCAGCTGTCGGGCGTGGTGCCCGGCCAGGACGACGAGGCCGAGGACGCCGAGTACGAGGAAGAGGAGCCCGAGGAGCCCGAGGAGCCCGAGGACTCCGGAGCCGAGGAGGAAGAGGAGCCCGAGGAGGAAGAGGAGCCCGAGGACGCCGGAGCCGAGGAGGAAGAGGAGCCCGAGGAGGACGAGGAGCCCGAGGACTCCGGAGCCGAGGAGGAAGAGGAAGAGGAAGAGGAAGAGGAGCCCGAGGCGAAGAAGGCTCCCGCCAAGAAGGCGCCGGCGAAGAAGGCGGCGAAGAAGGCCCCCGCCAAGAAGGCTCCCGCCAAGAAGGCCCCTGCCAAGAAGGCCGCCGCGAAGAAGGCTCCCGCGAAGAAGACGGCGGGCCGCAAGGCGGCGGCGAAGAAGACCACGCCTGCCAAGAAGGCGACCTCCGGAAGCCGGGGCGGCGGCGCCCGGTCCCGGCTGCAGAAGGGAGGCGGTGAGGGATGAGTGACACACTCGGCTCGGCGAAGTCCGCCGCCAACGGAGCGACGAAGAACCCGCTCACAGACCTGGCGCACAGCGAGGCCGCCGACCGGCTGAAGGCCGAACTGCAGGAGTACCTCGCCGCTCAGGCCACGCGCATGCTGACCGGCGTGGGCAACAAGCTCGGCGAGACCACCGGAAAGCTGAACGACATCGCCGAGGGCAACAGCCCCGGCTTCGCCAAGCTCGCCCTCGAAGGCGGCCGCAAGGTAGCCGAGGGCAAGGGACCGTTGCGCTCCGCACTGGAGATGGGCGGCTCGCGCCTCAAGGACAAGGTCACGGGCGCCTTCAAGGGCCTGGGCGGCGGCAAGGGCAAGAAGGGCAAGGGCCGTTCCGGCAACAAGCCCACCGTCATCATCGAGCACATCGACGTCGGCGTGCCGCTGCGCACCGCGTACGACCAGTGGACGAAGTACCAGGATTTCAGCACCTTCGCCAAGGGCGTCAAGAGCGCGAGCCGCGACGACGACACCCACTCCGACTGGCAGGCGAAGATCTGGTGGTCCAATCGCAGCTGGAAGGCCAAGACCACCGAGCAGGTCCCCGACGACCGCATCGCGTGGACCTCCGAGGGCGCCAAGGGCACCACGAAGGGCGTCGTCTCCTTCCACGAACTCACCGACAGCCTGACCCGCGTCCTGCTGGTCATCGAGTACTACCCCTCCGGCTTCTTCGAGAAGACCGGCAACATCTGGCGCGCCCAGGGCCGCCGGGCCCGGCTCGACCTCAAGAACTTCGTCCGCTTCATCACGATCAAGGGCGAGGCGGAGGACGGCTGGCGCGGTGAGATCCGGGACGGCGAGGTCGTCCGAAGTCACGACGACGCGGTTGCCGAGGAGGAGTCCGAGCAGGAGTCCGAGGAGGAGTCCGAGGAGGAGCGCCCCGAGGGCGAGGAGGCCGAGGACGAGTACGACGAGGAGGAGCCGGAAGAGGAGGGCGAGGAGGAGCCCGAAGGCGAGTACGAGGACGACTCCGAAGCCGAGTACGACGAGGAGGCCGAGGGCGAGGAGGAAGAGCCCGAGGGCGAGTACGAGGACGAGGAGGCCGAGGACGAGGATGAGGAAGTCGAGGCAGGGAGCCGGCGATGACGACGCCCAGCAGGATGCCCGAGCCCTACGGTCAGGGAAGCGGTGCCAACCTCGCCGACATCCTTGAACGGGTCCTGGACAAGGGCATCGTCATCGCGGGCGACATCCGGATCAACCTGCTCGACATCGAACTCCTCACGATCAAACTGCGTTTGATCGTCGCCTCGGTCGACAAGGCGAAGGAGATGGGCATCGACTGGTGGGAGACCGACCCGGCCCTGAGCTCACGGGCCCGCCGTGACGAACTGACCCGTGAGAACGCCGAGTTGCGCGAGAGGCTGGCCCGGCTGGAGGAACTGGAGCCCGGCCGCGCGGAGAAGAAGGAGGCACCGTGACCGGACTGCGGTACGTCTACGCCGTCTGCCGCCCCTTCGGCACCCCGCTCCAGTCCCAGTTGACGGGAGTGGCGGGTGATCCGCCCAGAGCGCTGACTCACCACGGCCTGGTGGCCGTGGTGAGCCACGTGCCGGAGCGGGACTTCGCCGAGGAGCCGCTCCGGCGCCATCTGGAGGACCTGGACTGGCTCACCGAGACCGCCCGCGCCCACCAGGGCGTGATCGACGCGCTCACCACCGTCACGACCCCGCTGCCGCTGCGGCTCGGCACCGTCTTCCACGACGACAGTGGCGTACGGACGATGATGGAGGCGCGCGAGGAGGACTTCCGGCGCACCCTCGAGCGGCTGGAGGGCCGGGTCGAGTGGGGCGTCAAGGTGTACGCCGAGTCCGAACCGCAGGAGAGCGCCCGGCCCGCTCAGAAGGCCGCGTCGGGCCGGGACTACCTGCGGCAGCGGCGCATGCAGACCAGGTCCCACGAGGAGATGTGGCAGAAGGCCGAGGCATTCTCGACCCGACTGCACGAGGAGCTTTCCGCATTCGCGGAGGACTCCCGCATGCATCCCCCGCAGAATCCCGCGCTCTCCAAGGCGACCGGGCGGAACGTGCTGAACGCCGCTTACCTCGTTCCGCGCGCCATTTCCGAGGAATTCGTGGAGCTCGTGGACCGCACGAAGGGTGAGGTGCCGGGAATGCGCATCGAACTCACCGGCCCCTGGGCGGCCTATTCGTTCGCCGGGGAGACCACATGACCGACCGGGAGAATCCGTGACCGTAGTGGAACGCCGTGAGGTCGCCCTCGTGGACCTGCTCGACCGGCTGCTCGCCGGCGGCGTCGTGATCACGGGGGACATCACACTGCGCATCGCCGACGTCGACCTCGTCCGTATCGACCTCAACGCGCTCATCAGCTCGGTGAACGCCCAGGTGCCCTCGCCGTTCGAGGAGTTGCTGTGACCGCCCGCGAGAACCCCCGGCCGCGCTCCAACCGGATGGATCTGGAGCCCGACACGGTCGAGCGCGACTTGGTCAAACTCGTGCTCACGGTGGTGGAACTGCTGCGCCAGCTCATGGAGCGCCAGGCGCTGCGCCGGTTCGACGTGGGGGACCTGAGCGAGGAGCAGGAGGAGCGGATCGGGCTCACGCTCATGCTGCTCGACGAGCGGATGACGGAACTGCGCGACCGCTACGGACTGCGGCCCGAGGACCTGAATCTGGACCTCGGGCCGCTCGGACCGCTGCTTCCGCGGGACTGACCGACGCACACGCGTTTCCCCGGGCCCTTACCCAGGCCCGGGGAACATGTGCGTCCTACCACCTGTACCAACGGCCCCTGCCGCCGGCTGCCGACGTGCCGCGGACGAAGAAGCCCAGCAGCCACACGACGAGGACCGCGAGAGCGATCCACCAGAGAATCTTCACTGCGAATCCGGCGCCGAACAGAACCAAAGCCAGAAGCAGCACCAGCAGGATGGGAACCATAATTCGAACCTCCTGCTTTCAGGGTGTCCCGGAAACTGTGTTTCAGACTTCCTTGCGACAGAGAATTTCTCCGTGCAGCACGCTGAACCACCCGTCCTCCCGCATTCCCCACTCCCGCCAGGCCGCGGCCGCGCGGCGCAGCCCCGCCACGTCGGTGTGCCCGCCCTCGACGGCCCGGTCCGCGTACGTCGAGGCCAGGGTGCGGTCGGCCCACAGGCCGCTCCACCAGGCCCGCTCCTGCGGTGCGGCGTAGGTCCAGGTGCCCGAGCTCGCCGTGATGTCCGTCAGCCCGGCCCGCAGCGCCCAGGACTTCAGCCGGCGCCCGGCGTCCGGCTCACCGCCGTTGGCCCGTGCGACCCGGCGGTAGAGGTCCAGCCAGGCGTCGAGCCCCTCGGAGGCGGGATACCAGGTCATGGCCTCGTAGTCCGCGTCCCGTACGGCGACGATCCCGCCGGGCCTGACGACCCGCTTCATCTCGCGCAGTGCCCGCACCGGGTCGCCCACGTGCTGGAGCACCTGGTGCGCGTGGACCACGCAGAACGTGTCGTCCGGGTAGTCCAGGGCGTGCACGTCGGCGACCGCGAAGTCGACGTTGGCCAGCCCCCGCCCGGCCGCCGTGGCGCGTGCCTGCTCCAGGATCTCCGGCACCCGGTCGACGCCGGTGACCTGCCCGTCGGGCACGAGCCCGGCCAGGTCGGCGGTGATCGTGCCGGGCCCGCAGCCGATGTCCAGGATCTTCATGTGGGGCTTGAGCGAAGGCAGCAGGTACGCCGCCGAGTTGGCGGCGGTGCGCCAGGTGTGCGAGCGCAGCACGGATTCGTGGTGCCCGTGGGTGTAGACGGCGGTCTCGCGGGGTTCCGGCATGGCGGATCCCACCCCTTCCGATTCGGGACGGCAGGAGATCACCGTACGCAAGCCACCCGCATATTGAGACACGTATCCTGCAATATGGACTGACGGAGCGTCAGTGACCGGCGAGGGAGCCCGCGAGGGCGGCGGCCGGCAGCCGCGCGGCGGGCCGGCGGCCACCGTGCACGACCCGCACGTCGAGCTGCCCGTCCGCGAGGTCCCGCCGGCGCCCGGAGGCCTGCCCCACGCGGTGGCAGGTGCCGTTCCCGGCGAACAGCAGCCACACGGGGCGCGTACGGCCCTGGGACTCGGCCTCCGGTGGATACCGACCGGTCCGCAGCACGCGCAGCGCCGCGAGCACTCCGGCCGGCCGCCGATCCGGTGCGCCCAGCGCTCCCGCTCGCGCACCGGCTCCGCGCCCAGGGCCCGCGCCCGCCAGGACATCGCTCGGGTGATGGACGCCGGTGTACACGCGGGACAGGGCCACCGACGCGGCCACCGGGGCGACGACCGCACCCCACGCCTGGGACTCCAGCGCGACGCCGGTGGCGGGCGCCGCGTTCGCCGTACGGGGCCTGGTGCCAGCGCGCGGCCAGGTCACCCCGCCGCCCGCCCGCAGGCCGACGCCCCGGCGCTGCTGCGGGGCGAAGGGCTCGTCCTCGTCGCGAACAGCGCCTCGGGCACCGCCGACCGGGCCCGTGCCCTGCGCGGACGCCCTCCCGGGCGCCGAGGTCGTCGAGTGCGCCCCCGGGGAGGTGTCCGTGCGGCTGGAGGAGGCGGCCGGCCGTGCCCGGGTGCTGGGCGTGTGCGGCGGCGACGGCACGGTGAACACCGCCGCCCGCGTGGCCCTGCGCAGCGGCCTGCCCCTGGCGGTGCTGCCCGGCCGCACGTTCAACCACTTCGCCTGTGACCTGAGCGTGGAGGACGTGCGCGACCTGGCCCGGGCGCTGCGTCAGGGCGACGCCGTGCGCGTGGCGGCGGGACCGAGTGCGGCACCGGCCGGGGGCGGCGGACCGAGCGCCTGCCGAGGGCACCGACGGCGAGGGAGGCGATGCCCGGGGAGGCCAGGCCGCGGGGCGTCCGGCTCACGGCGAGGGCGGCGGCCGCGAACCAGAGCGCGCCGTGGGTTCGCGTCGCGGCCCAGCCGGGCAGGACGGGGTCCGCCCCCGGCCGGTGCCGGCCTGCGGCGGCCTCGAACAGGCGGCGGTCCAGTGTGAGGGCTCGGTCGAGCAGGGGACGGTGCCCGCGCTTCGGGACGGTGAGGTCCGGATCGTGGGGCGTCATGCCGTGCGGGTACCCGGAGGGGGTGGACACACCGACGGCCCCGGGGCAGGCTCATGGCTGATCATCATCACCGAGACAGGGGGAACCGATCGATGAGCGGCCACGTGTCGGCGGTCAGCAGCAACGGGGAGTACTCGTTCACCAAGCCGAACCGGGACAGCATCACGCTGCTCACCGGCCTCGGTGTCGAGGGGGACGTGCACGCCGGCGTGACGGTCAAGCACCGCTCGCGCGTCGCGCAGGACCCCACCCAGCCGAACCTGCGCCAGGTCCACCTCATGCACGAGGAGCTCTTCGCCGAGGTCGGCGAGGAGGGTTTCGAGGTGGCGCCCGGCGAACTCGGCGAGAACATCACCACCCGGGGCATCGACCTGCTCGCACTGCCGACGGGCACCCTGCTGCGCATCGGCGACAGCGCGGTCCTGGAGGTCACCGGGCTGCGCAACCCCTGCCTGCAGATCGACCTCTTCCAGGACGGGCTGCTCAAGCAGGTCGTCGGACGGGACGAGGCGGGCACCCTCGTGCGCAAGGCCGGGATCATGAGCGTGGTGCGGGAAGGGGGCGTGGTCCGCCCCGGCGACACGATCGAGGCGGAGCTCCCCAGCGGACCGCACCGGCCGCTGGAAAAGGTCTGACCGGCACCGCGCCACCCGAAACCCGTTTGCCCCCGGCCCCCGCGCCCCCACACAATCGCGCCCATGGGACACCTCGAAGCCGCGCACCTGGAGTACTACCTGCCCGACGGAAGGGCGCTGCTGGGCGATGTCTCGTTCCGGGTGGGGGAGGGGGCCGTGGTGGCCCTCGTGGGGCCCAACGGCGCCGGGAAGACCACCTTGCTACGGATGCTCGCCGGTGAGCTCAAGCCGCACGGCGGGTCCGTGGTCGTCGGTGGCGGGCTCGGGGTCATGCGGCAGTTCGTCGGGTCCGTACGCGACGAGACGACCGTACGGGACCTGCTCGTGTCCGTGGCGACGCCCCGCATCCGCGAGGCCGCGAAGGCCGTCGACGAGGCCGAGCACGCCATCATGACCGTCGACGACGAGGCGGCCCAGCTGACGTACGCCCAGGCCCTCGCCGACTGGGCCGAGGCGCGCGGCTACGAGGCCGAGACGCTGTGGGACATGTGCACCATGGCAGCGCTCGGCGTGCCGTACGACAAGGCGCAGTTCCGGGAGGTCCGCACCCTCTCCGGCGGCGAGCAGAAACGGCTCGTCCTGGAGGCGCTGCTGCGCGGCACCGACGAGGTGCTCCTCCTGGACGAGCCCGACAACTACCTCGACGTCCCCGGCAAGCGGTGGCTGGAGGAACGGCTGAAGGAGACCCGCAAGACGGTTCTCTTCGTCTCCCACGACCGCGAACTCCTCGCCCGCGCCGCCCAGCGCATCATCTCCCTGGAGCCCGGCCCCGCCGGTGCCGACGCCTGGGTGCACGGCGGCGGTTTCGCCACCTTCCACGACGCCCGGCGCGAGCGCTTCGCCCGCTTCGAGGAGCTGCGCAGGCGGTGGGACGAGAAGCACGCCCAGCTGAAGAAGCTCGTGCTGAATCTGCGTCAGGCCGCGGCCGTCAGCCATGAGATGGCCTCCCGTTACGCGGCCGCGCAGACCCGCCTGCGCAAGTTCGAGGAGGCCGGACCGCCCCCGGAGCCGCCGCGCGAGCAGGACATCAGGATGCGGATCAAGGGCGGCCGCACCGGCGTCCGGGCCGTCACCTGCGCGAACCTGGAGCTCACCGGCCTGATGAAGCCCTTCGACCTGGAGGTCTTCTACGGCGAGCGCGTCGCCGTCCTCGGCTCCAACGGCTCGGGCAAGTCCCACTTCCTGCGTCTGCTCGCCGGCGACGACGTGGCGCACACGGGCGACTGGAAACTGGGCGCCCGGGTGGTGCCAGGCCACTTCGCGCAGACGCACGCGCACCCGGAGCTGGAGGGCCGTACGCTCCTGGACATCCTGTGGAAGGAGCACGCCCAGGACCGCGGCGCCGCGTCCTCGCGGCTGCGCCGCTACGAGCTCACCCAGCAGGCGGAGCAGACGTTCGAGCGTCTCTCCGGGGGCCAGCAGGCCCGCTTCCAGATCCTCCTGCTGGAGCTCCAGGGCGTGACGGCGCTGCTGCTGGACGAGCCGACAGACAACCTCGACCTGGAGTCCGCCGAGGCCCTCCAGGAAGGCCTGGAGGCCTTCGACGGCACGGTCCTCGCGGTCACCCACGACCGCTGGTTCGCCCGCTCCTTCGACCGCTTCCTGGTCTTCGGCAGCGACGGCCGGGTCCGGGAGACCCCGGACCCGGTCTGGGACGAACGCAGGGTGGAACGGGCCCGCTAGGGGGCGCCCCCTCAGGGGCGCGGGGAACTGCGCGACCAGCCACGACGTGGCCGCACACGCGAGGTGTGAAGCACTGCTACGGAGGCCGGGCGCACAGCAACCCCGGTCACTTCCAGCGCAGCAGCGCTCCGAGGCCTCCGACGGGTACCTCCCGCTCGGACACCGACAGCGCGGGCGCGTCCGTGGCCACCGCGGAACGGATCAGCGCGTCGTCCGCCCGGGCCGGCCACGAGTGCTGGTGGGCTGCGCCCCTCAGGGGCGCGGGGAACTGCGCGATCAGCCAACGCGCGCCCGCACGCGCGAGGCGTGCGGGCGCGCGCGACGGCTGGGCGCAGTACCCCGGTCACTTCCAGCGCAGCAGCGCTCCGAGGCCTCCGACGGGTACCTCCCGCTCGGACACCGACAGCGCGGGCGCGTCCGTGGCCACCGCGGAACGGATCAGCGCGTCGTCCGCCCGAGCCGGCCACGAGTGCTGCTCACCCAGGACCTTCAGGTCCGTGCGGCGCACCGCGAGCTGGTCGGGGTCCTCCCCGATCCACACCTCGCGGTGCGCGTCGGGCCCGTCCACCCTGATCAGCAGCTCGTCGATGCGGTGCTCCCGCGCCGCCTCGACCAGCGCGGGCACACCCTCGGCGGCCCCGGTCCGGCCCTCGTCGTCAGGGTTCCGGGCGGCGCGGAACCGCTCCAGCTCCGCCTCGGCCTGCCGCGCCACATGCTCGGCCCGGGCCCGCTCCACGTCCTCGTCGAGCAGCCGGCTGCCGGTGCCGTGCGGTGCCTCGACCACCAGAGCGTGCAGCCGCTTGGGCAGCCGCTCGTGCACGGACCGCCGCTCCCGGTCGTCGCCGACGAGAATCAGCAGGTCGGCCTTGGTCTCCTCCTGGCACACGGCGAGCGCGTCGGCGATCTCCGCGGCGTTGTGCTCCCAGGTGTTCTCCACCCGCAGCTGGAAATGCCGCTCGGACCAGTCCGCGGAGCTCGTCCGGTGCACGGGCCACTGCCGCCCGGTGACGCTCCCGGCGTCCTCCCGGCGCAGCGCGTTGCGCAGCTCGAAGTCCGCGCCCTTGCGGTCGACGTACGCCACTACGCACACCGGGTCCTCGCCGGCCAGCTCCAGCAGGGGCGCGACCCGCGGCAGCGGCGCCCATTCGGCCCAGTCGCCGCCCTGCGGGGGACGGACCAGCGGCGGGTCGAGAACGACTTCGCCGGCGCGGGCGAACAGGGCCCGGCCGTGGGGCTCGGAGGAGTGCCGCAGATCCTCGATCGCGCCCCGCACGGCCTGGCACGTCGCCTCGTCCGCTCCCTGCTCGGCCAGCGCACCGGCCATCGCCTGGGCCGTCAGCTCCCGCTCGTGGGGAGTGCCCTCCGTGTGCCGAGAGGTGTCGACGTACACGGAGGCCCAAGGCCCGGGGTGTTCGTACAGTGGGTGCAGAAAGGCGAGATCCATGGTTCCTCCCGGATGCCGCTCGGGGGCAGTGCTCAGTTGCTCCGGGGGCGGGTACCCGGACCGCAGAGACGAACACGACGAGCGGGGCGACACGATGACCGGAGTGGATCCTGACCGGCTGGACGACCAGCAGCTCATGAAAGAGCTGGAGACCATCCACCGCACGCGCCACGACGCGCTGCTCTACGGCTCGAACGACGCGTTGCACGCCCACAACGAGCGCATGGCGCAGTTGGAGGGTGAGTACCTGCGCCGCAACCCGCGCCGCCCGGTGGCCGCGGGCCGCACACGCGAAGGGGCCCGGGAGCGGGGGAGCGGGGAGTCGGAGACTCCCGTGGACCCCGGCACCTGAGCCCCCTCGGAGGACACGACCGGAACGGAGCGGCGCGCGGAACGCTCAGCGCCGCCGCCGGGCCGTCAGGCGGCCTCCTGCGCGAAGACTTCCAGGAAGGCCTCGCAGAATGCCTTCAGATCGTCCGGCTTGCGGCTGGTGACCAGCTTGTTCGCCCCGTGGTCACAGACCTTGACCTGCTTGTCGACCCAGGTGCCGCCCGCGTTGCGGATGTCCGTCTGCAGGCTCGGCCAGGACGTGAGCTCCCGGCCGCGCACGACGTCCGCCTCGACCAGCGTCCACGGCGCGTGACAGATCGCCGCCACCGGCCGGCCGTGCTCGAAGAAGTCCCGGACGAACGCCACGGCCTTGTCGTCCATCCGAAGGAAGTCCGGATTGGCGACGCCGCCCGGCAGCACGAGAGCACCGAAGGAGTCCGGCGAGGCATCACCAACGACCTCGTCCACGGGGAACGTGTCCGCCTTGTCGAGGTGGTTGAAGGCCTGGATCTCGCCCTGCTGTGTCGACACCAGCACGGGCTCGTGACCCGCGTCCTTCGCGGCCTGCCAGGGATCGGTCAGCTCGACCTGCTCGACGCCCTCGGGCGCGACCAGAAACGCGATACGCATGATGTTCTACGTCCTTTCCCGCTCTTCTTCGTTCCGGTGGCCGGCGTGCACGCCGGCCACCGCAACCGGTCCGTCCGGTCCGTGTTCGTCTGTGTTCACCCACCGCCCCGGGCATCGGGCTCGGCGCGGCTGATGTCGGCCAGTGCCGACGCGGGGTCCTCGGCCTCGGCCACGTCGCCGAGGCTCACGATCCCCACCGGCAGCCCGTTCTCCACCACCGGCAGCCGGCGCACCGCGTGCTCGCGCATCAGCGTCACCGCCGTCGCCACGCGGTCGTCCGGCGTCACCGTCACCGGATTCGGGGTGCACGCGATCCGCGCGCTGACCGTCATCGGGTCGATTCCCTCGGCGACGGCCCGTACCGTGATGTCACGGTCGGTGAGCACACCGATCACGTCCTGGCCTTCGGCCACCACCACGTCGCCGATGTTCTGCGTACGCATCAGCTGCGCCGCCTCGACGAGCGAGGCGTCCGGGCGCACCGCGACCACACCCGCTGTCATCACGTCCTTGACGTACTCGGCCATCACGGAAGCCTTCCCTCCGTTCCCAGGCCGGCGGGGGCGCCGCGGCAGCCCGCGGCGCCCCCGCCGCGGTCCCTACGCGTACTCCTCCGGCCCGGTCTCACGGGCCCGGATCAGGGCCTGGGCCAGCTCCTGGACATTGCCGTAGCGCTCCTGGCGCGGCAGCCCCTCCAGGGCCTCGACCAAGGCGTCGGGCGCCTGGTGGCCGCGCAGCTCGCGGGCCAGGTCGCGCGCGTTCGCGGGGAACGCCCTGCGGCCCAGGATCCGGGCCAGTTCCAGCCGGACCGACTCCAGGGACGTCGGCGCACGGCTCGGCGTCACCGGCCCGTGGGCGACCTCGGGGTCGTCCTCGGCGGCCGGCTCCGGGTCGTGCCACTCCTCACTGCGCGTGGGGTGCCCTGACCTGAGCAGACCCTGCAGTTCGTGCTTCATCTCGTCGTCCCGGTGGACGCTCAGCCGGTCGCTGCCTCGCTGCATGTCTCCCTCCAGACGTTCGGGGGCCCGCACCGCGTACCCGTACACCGGACGGCGACACAGGTTCCGTGCACCCGATCGCCACCGTCCGCACTGGTTTGCGCCATGTTCTGCGGGAGACCCGGATCACACCCCCCACACCTCTCTGGGGAAGGACACGTCATGGCGATGCTCGCTGTGCTCATCCCGCTGCTCATGCTCGGAGTGGTGCTGGTGCTGGGGCGTTACGAGGAGTTGCTGCTGCCGCAGGAGGACGCCGGCCGGCGCGAACCGGCCGGAGTGCCCCCCGCCGCCGCTACTTCTTCTCCCGCCCCGGCAGGAACTCCTGCACCTTCGCCTTGAAGCCCCGCTTGACCATCGATCCCCGGTCCGCATCGCCCTTCAGGACCGATGCGGCGGTCGCCTCCATCTGCTCCCAGGTGGCGTGCGGCGGGATCGGTGGGACAGCAGGATCGGTCAGGAACTCCACCACCGCGGGGCCGTCCGCCTCCAGCGCGGCCCGCCAGGCCGCCTCGACGTCCTCCGGCTTCTCCACCCGGATGCCGGTCAGCCCCAGGGAACGGGCGAACGCGGCGTACTGCACGTCCGGAAGCTCCTGCGACGGCAGGAACGACGGCGCGCCCCCCATCGCCCGCAGCTCCCATGTGACCTGATTCAGGTCCTGGTTGTTGAACACCGCGATCACCAGCCGCGGGTCCTCCCACAGATGCCGGTACTTGGCCGCCGTGATCAGCTCCGCCATCCCGTTCATCTGCATCGCTCCGTCACCCACCAGTGCGATCGCCGGCCGGTCCGGGTGCGCGAACTTCGCGCCGATCACATACGGCACCCCGCAGCCCATCGTCGCCAGCGTGCCGGAGAGCGAGCCCCGCATGCCCGGCCTCATGGTCAGGTGCCGCGCGTACCAGTTGGCCGCGGAGCCCGAGTCCGAGGCGACGATCGCGTTGTCCGGCAGCAGCGGGTCCAGCGCGCGGGCCACGTACTCCGGGTTGATCGGGTCGGCGTCGAGCCCCGCCCGGCGCTCCATGACGTCACGCCAGCGCGTGACGTTGTCGCACACGGTGTCGTACCACTCACGCCCGCGCCCCTCCTCGATCAGCGGGATCAGCCGCTCCAGGGTGGCCTTCGCGTCACCGACCAGGTTCACCTCGTACGGGTAACGCATCCCGACCATGTGCGGATCGATGTCGATCTGGATCCCCCGCGCCTGGTCGAACTCCGGCAGGAACTGGGAGTACGGGAACGACGAGCCGATGGTCAGCAGTGTGTCGCAGTCCCGCATCAGCTCGTACGACGGGCGCGTCCCCAGCAGACCGATCGAGCCGGTGACGTACGGCAGTTCGTCGCTGAGGACGTCCTTGCCGAGCAGCGCCTTGGCGACGCCCGCGCCGAGCAGCTCGGCGATCCGCTCCACCTCGGCCCGCGCGCCGGCCGCGCCCTGGCCCACCAGGATCGCCACCTTGTCACCGGAGTTGAGGATCTCGGCGGCCCGCCGCACCGAGTCGTCGGAGGGCACCGCCGTCCACGAGCCGTGGTCCAGGCTGGAGGGCACCATCTTGAACTCGTGCGTAGGCGGCGCGTAGTCGAGCTCCTGCACGTCGCCGGGGATGATGACCGCGGTCGGGCAGCGGCGCGCGTACGCGGTGCGGATCGCCCGGTCCAGTACGTTCGGCAGCTGCTCGGGCACCGTCACCGTCTCCACGAAATCGGAGGCGACGTCCTTGTACAGCGTGTGCAGATCGACTTCCTGCTGGTACGAGCCGCCCATCGCGGTGCGGTGCGTCTGGCCGACGATCGCCAGCACCGGCACATGGTCCAGCTTCGCGTCGTACAGGCCGTTCAGCAGATGGATCGCGCCCGGCCCCGACGTCGCTGCGCACACCCCGAGACGGCCGCTGAACTTGGCGTAGCCCACAGCCTGGAACGCCGACATCTCCTCGTGCCGCGACTGCACGAACCGCGGCTCGTTCTCGGCCCTGCCCCACGCGGCGAGCAGGCCGTTGATGCCGTCGCCCGGATAGCCGAAGACCTGCTCCACACCCCATTCGCGCAGCCTCCGCAGAACATGGTCGGCGACCTTGGTGCTCATGTACGACCTCCCGGACCTAGGGGGACAGAGCCGGCAGTACGAGTCACCCTGCGCGACCGCGGAAAACCTCTCCGGGTTTGCGGGAGGGGGCCGGGGGCAGGCGCCCCTCAGTGCTTCGGACAGGAGGCACGCCCGTGGGAGCGGCGTCGCGTGCCGCCACCGAGGCCCTGTCCCACAGCGGATGCGCTTCCACGGTGACCGTCCAACCCAAAGCTTTTGCAAGGGAATTGCGACGCATCATGCAGACCCGAACCAGCGCGAAACGGCACCCCCACCACGACGCCCCCGACACCGCAGAGGCCTTCCGCAGGCTCACCTCGATGCCCGCCGGCCCGGAGCGGGACGCGCTCCGCGACGAGATCGTCGAGGCCTGGCTGCCCATGGCGGACCGTCTCGCCGGACGCTTCCGCAGCCGCGGCGAGAGCTTCGAGGACCTGCGCCAGGTCGCGGCCCTCGGCCTGGTCAAGGCCGTCGACCGGTACGACCCCGAGCGCGGCAACGCCTTCGAGAGCTACGCGGTGCCGACCATCACCGGAGAGATCAAGCGGCACTTCCGGGACCACATGTGGACCCTGCACGTGCCTCGCCGCGTCCAGGACCTGCGCAACCGTGTGCGTATCGCCGGCCAGGACCTGTCCCAGACCATCTCCGGGCGCCGCCCCACCGTGACCGAGCTCGCCGAGCACGCGAACATGAGCGAGGAGGACGTCCGGGCCGGTCTGGAGGCGCTGGAGAGCTTCACGGCGCTGTCCCTGGACGCGGAGCTGCCCGGCAGCGAGGACGGCTACTCCCTGAGCGACGCGCTGGGGTCCGACGACCCGGCGCTGGACACGGTCGTCGACCGGGAGTCCGTGAAGGCCCGGCTGGCGGCGCTGCCCGAGCGGGAGCGGGCGATCCTGTACATGCGGTTCTTCGGAGACATGACGCAGAGCCGGATCGCCGAGGAGCTCGGGATCTCGCAGATGCACGTGTCCCGGCTGATCAGCCGGTGCTGCGGACGGGTGCGGGAGCAGGTCATGCGGGACGTGGCCTGAGCCGGGGCTCGCTGTCCCCCGGTTGGCGGATGCTGTCCCGCTAATGGGGTCCGGTCCCGCGCGGGCCCGCTGCGGGCGGGCTGTCATGGCAGAGGGGTATGACTACCGAAGGAGTCCCCTCGATGCGCCGCAGCCTGCACGCCCTGTCCGTCGCCGTCCTGGCCGGCTCAGCCCTGGTGGGTACCGCGCCGGCTGTCTTCGCCGAGCCGGCCGCCGAGGTCAGTCCCGCCACCGTCCAACCCGGAGGCACCCTCACCGTCTCGGTCAGCTGCGATCCGACCGGGGGGCCGCCGCCCGACACCATCGACGCCACCTCACAGGCCTTCGACGAGGGCACGGTGCCGTTGCAGCGGGTCACCGGCAACGACGACGAGGTGTCCGGCCCCGCCTACCGCGGCACGGCCCTCATCGCCTCCGCGGACAACTTCGAGGGCGATCCGGACGCCCTGGGCCAGGACTCGGCGTGGACCGTCGACGGCATCTGTCCGGCCGCTCCCGGCGGAGAGGGCACGGAGTGGAGCGCGACGTTCACCGTGGCGCACGGTGCCGGGTCCCACAAGCCGTCGCACCAGCCCACGCACCAGCCGACGCACCAGCCCACCCACAAGCCCTGCCCCGAACCCTCGCACCACCGCGAACGCCACCACACCGAGTGCGGTGCGGCACCGGTCCAGCGCGGGGTACGGGCCGGTGACGGCGGTGCCTTCACCGACTCGGTGCCCGCCCTGGTCGCCGGCGGGGTGCTGATCGCGGGCGCGTTCGCAGCCGCCGTGCACCGGCTGCGCAACCGGGAGAGCGACCCCGGCCGCTGACCCTCCGGACCCGCTCCACCGCCCCGGCGCGACCAGGTTTCCCCGGTCCGGCCCCGCTCATGCTGTGACCGTCACGACCCGGCCGGGCGCCCATGCGGCGGCGGCACTCTGGGTACTCAGGTGCCGAGGGCAACGGCGACACGACACGGCGGCACCAGGCACTGGCACTGCGGAGGTACGGATGCGGCGCACGGCCCCCGAAGGTCACGGCCCCGTCCGGTTCGGGCCGCCGCTCCCCGACGACGGGCTGCCCGTCCTGCCGGAGCTGTCCGCGGTGCTCGCCGCCGCGGCCTCCCGGGGAGGCCACGAGCCGGTCGGCGGCGGCCGGGCCCTGCGCGAGGCCGCCTGCGGCTACTGGGACCGCCGCGGACTGCACTGCGACCCGGACCGGGTGGCCGCCGCCCACGGCTCGCCCGCCCTGCTGCTCGCGCTGACCGCCGCCCTCGGCGGCGACGTCCTCGTACCGCGGCCCTGCGCCGCCTGGTGGGGGCCGTACGCACGCCTGCTGGGGCGGCCCGCCTTCCATGTGCCGACCCCGCCGGAGAGCGGCGGGGTACCCGACCCGTACGCACTGCTGGAGACCGTGCGCCGGGTCCGCGCCGAGGGCGGCGACCCGCGGCTGCTCGTGCTGTCCGTCGCCGACGACCCCACCGCGACCGTCGCCCCACCCGAACTGCTCCACGAGACCGTCGAGGCCGCCCAGGGCGAGGGCCTGCACCTCGTCAGCGACGAGACCTGGCGCGACACCCTGCACGACCCGCACGACACCGTGCTGCTCAGCCCCGCCGAGATGGTGCCCGACCGGGTCACCGTCGTCACCGACCTGGCCGGGGCGCTGCTCCCGCCCGGCTGGCCGGCCGCCGTGGCCCGCTTCCCGGCCGGTGAGGACGGTCAGGGCCTGCACGCGCGCGTGCTCGACATCCTCACCGCCCTCGACGCCCGCGTCGCCGCGCCCGTCGCCGCCGCGGCCGGGTACGCCCTGGGGGAGCCGGAACCGGTCACCACGCGCGTGACGGGCGCCGTGCGCCTGCACGCGCTCCTGGCCGCCGAGGCGCACACCACCGTCGTCGCGGCGGGCGCCCTCGCCCGGCCCCCGCGCTCCGGCCGCCACCTGTACGTGGACCTGGCCCCGCTGCGCCCCGCGCTGACCGCGCACGGCGTCGGCGACGCACAGGAACTGGAGGACTTCCTCACCGAACGCCTCGGCATGCCCGCCCCGGGCGGGCACCGCTTCGGCGACGACCTCGAAGCCCCGCGCGTGCGGCTCGCCACCGGCGCACTGGCGGGCGGTTCCGACACGGAACGCGCGGAATGCCTCACCTCACCCACGCCGTTGGAACTGCCGCAGGTGAACCGCGCGTTGAGCCGACTGAAGTCGGTCTTCGACGATCTCCGCGACGAAGCTCAGCGATGGGAGCCTCCTCGATGACGCAGCAGTCCGAGTCGACCACCAGCACGACCACCCGGGAACCCGACGAGCCCGCGCTCCCGTCCCCCCTCGCGCCCCCGTCCCCGCCCCTGGCCGAACCCCGCCCGCTGGCCGAGCGGCGGGTGTGGCCGCGCACCTTCCACGACCGGCTGACCGCGCCGCTGCCGGGCCTGAAGGCCATGGCCCGCTTCGCCCGGGAGGGCGCGGTGAGACCGGACCCGGCGGGCCTCGCCGACATCCCCCGGCTGCCCTACGCCCCGGCCCCGCTGCCCCGAGTCGACGCCCGCACCATCGCCGTCACCTGGGCGGGACACGCCAGTTGGGTGCTGCGCATCGGCGGACTGACCGTGCTCACCGACCCGGTGTGGTCGCGCCGGATCCTCGGCACCCCGGCCCGGATCACCCCCGTGGGGGTCCCCTGGGAGGAACTGCCGCGCGTCGACGCCGTCGTCATCAGCCACAACCACTACGACCACCTGGACGCCCCCACGCTGCGCCGCCTCCCGCGCGACACCCCGGTGTTCGTCCCGGCCGGGCTCGCGCGCTGGTTCCACCGCCGCCGCTTCACGCGTGTGACGGAGCTCGACTGGTGGGAGGCGGTCGAACTGGACGGCGTCCGCTTCGACTTCGTCCCCTCTCACCACTGGTCCAAGCGCAGCCTCACCGACACCTGCCACAGCCTGTGGGGCGGCTGGGTCCTCACCGACGAAAGCGGCCAACGCGTCTACTTCGCGGGTGACACGGGCTACGGCCACTGGTTCTCCCGCATCGGCCGCCGCTACCCCGGCATCGACCTGGCCCTGCTGCCCATCGGCGCCTACGACCCCCGCTGGTGGCTGCGCGACGTGCACTGCGACCCGGAGGAGGCGGTCCGCGCGGCCCAGGACCTGGGCGCGCGCCGGATGGCCCCCATGCACTGGGCGACGTTCGTCCTGTCGGCGGAACCGGTCATGGAGCCCCTGACGCGGGTGCGGGCGGCATGGGAGAAGGCGGGCCTGCCCCGGGAGAACCTCTGGGACATGCCGGTCGGCGCGTCAAAGGTGCTCTAAGGGGCCCTTGAGGGACGGCCCAGGGACGCGGGGAACTGCGCGACCAGCCGCCCACAGCCCGCACCCCGAGGACGATCGCATCCGGTACGGCGCTACCGAACCCGCCGCACCACCGCCGGCACCGCGCTGATCAGCACGGTCAGCACGATCGCCGCCAGCACGCCCTGCCACGGTTCGTCGAACAACGCCCCCCCGAGAATCCCGATCAACTGATACGTCACGGCCCAGGCCAGACACGCCGGAAAATTTCCCCGGGCAAACCTCCGCATCGGCCACTCGGCCAGCAGACACGCCAGCATCACCGGGATACGCCCCGCCGGCACCAGCCGCGACAGCACCAGCACCGCCACCCCGTGCGCGGTGAGTTTCGCCTGCGCCTGCTCCAGCCGGTCCTCCGGCGCCCGCGCCCGGATCGCCGCCAGCCACCGCGACCCGTTCTTCGACTTCAGCCCGCGCCGCCCCAGCCAGTACAGCGCCACATCGCCCAGGAAGGCCGCCAGCGACGCCGTCACGAACACCATCGCCAGCGAGAACGGCGCCGTCCGGTGCACGGCGACCACCGCCGCCGAACTCACCAGCGCCCCCGTCGGGATCACCGGCACCAGCGCCCCGGCCAGCACCAGCACAAAGAGCGTCGGATACCCGATCGCCTGCTGCGTGGACTCCGGAACCATGCTCGCCGGTGTGACGGCCGACGCCGCGAGCAAAGGCACACCGGCCAGCGCCACGGGCGCCGACCAGCTCACCGCGCCACTTCCAGGCGCACGCTCTCCCCGTGCCCGAGCCGGTGCACCGCCACAGCCGGCGCGTGCCGGGCCGCGAGCCGGACGAACTCGTCCCCCGGCGCATGGAACTCGTGGGGGCGCACGGCGTCCATACCGATCGGCCAGTACGTGCCGTAGTGCACCGGCACGGCACTGCTCGGCGCCAGCCGCTCCAGCGCCTGCGCCGCCCGGCCCGCGTCCAGGTGCCCCTCGCCCAGGTACGGCCCCCAGCCGCCCACCGGCAGCAGCGCCACCTCGACCGGCCCGACCTCCTTGGCCATGTCGTCGAACAGGCCGGTGTCCCCCGCGAAGTACGTCCGGGCCTCGCCGGCTATGACGTAACCGAGGGCGGGGGAGCGGTGCGGCCCGAACGGCAGCCGCCGCCCGTCGTGCCGCGCGGGCACGGCCCGTACGACGATGTCGCCGACCGGGGTCTCGTCGCCGGGGGCCACCTCGCTCACCCGCAGGTGCGCGAGCCGGCGCAGACCGGGCACCGCCCGGCGTGCGCCCCGGGGCACGAGCAGGCGGGTGCCCGCGGCGAGCCGCATCAGCGACGGCACGTGCAGATGGTCGGCGTGCAGATGCGACACCAGCGCCACGTCCGCCTGCGGGGCGCCCGGGGGCGGCAGCGCTCCGCGCCGGCGCCGCAGGTGTGCGAGCCGGCGTGCGAACAGGGGGTCCGTGAGCACGCGCACGTTCGAGTCCTCGACGGTGCAAGTGGCGTGACCCCACCAGGTGATCTCCACCGGCACTTCTTTGCCTCCTTCGCGCGACTCCCCCGAAGCGTACGTGCAGGAGTAGGGTCGGCGGCGAAACCGGAGGTGAGGGGGCGCCATGGTGCCGGTGCGGGTCACGGCGATCGCGAGTCTGACGCCGCTGGAGGAACTGGACGAAGACCCGTTCCTGGTCGACTCCCGCAGTCAGCACGCGATGTGCGCCCGCTGGGCCGCCGAGCGGGGCTACGTGGTCAGCCGGGAGTTACTCGTGCGGGGGCTGCGTCCCGACCACGGCGCGCTGTGGGACGGCGTCCGGCCCGGCCTCGACGTGTTCGTCGCGCCCAGCCGGCGGGTACTGGAGAGCGCGCTCGCCTCCGTCGAGGAGTTCACCGCCGAGTGCGCCCGTCGTGGTGTACGCGTCGAGACGGTGGGGCAT
The DNA here is from genome assembly GCF_001611795.1 of Streptomyces qaidamensis. Classification (NCBI taxonomy): domain Bacteria; kingdom Bacillati; phylum Actinomycetota; class Actinomycetes; order Kitasatosporales; family Streptomycetaceae; genus Streptomyces; species Streptomyces qaidamensis. Next base: position 7,640,767 of record NZ_CP015098.1, read on the forward strand.
GCGGAGCCTGCGTACGACGCTGCGATGAAGGCGTGCGTGCACCGGCGGCTGTCGATGCCCACGGCCGGCTACGACGGGCGCTGACGCCGTCCCCGGCCGGTAGCGTGACCTGGGGACGAAACGGCCCGGCGGGGCGTTGAGACACTGTGGGGGAGGGCCCGCGACGGCTGCGGGCGGGAGACGTGAGGTGGCTGGGCGTGCGGGGCGTGCGGTGGCGGCGGGCCGCCAGTCAGGTGGGGCGGAGTGCCGCCGTGTGGGCGGTCTCCACCGTCACCATGCTCGTCCTCGCCGGGATCCTCCCGGACTTCCGGCTCCGTTCGGAGAACGGCGACAGCGCGACCGACATCGCCGTCACGGCGGCCTTCGGCGCCGGCGCCTTCGGTCTGCTGTCCGCCCTGGTCTGGCCGCTGCTCGTGCGGCTCCTGCTCCTCGTCCCGGCGCTCGTGCTCGGACTGCTGGTGTTCTTCCTGAACGGGGCGCTGCTGCTGGTCGCCCTGCACCTCAACCCCGCCGAGCGCGGCGCCGCCGCCCCGGAGACCGCCGTCGTGGTCGCCGCCGTGATGTCGGCCGTGGCGTCGGCGACCGGCGCCGCCCTGGCCGTGCGCGACGACGACGCCTACCGCCGCAGGCTGTACCGGCTCTCCGACCGCCGCCGCCGGTCCGGACCGCCCTGCCCGTCGAGCCCCGGCACCGTCTTCCTGCAACTGGACGGCGTCGGTCACGACACCCTGCTGGACGCGGTCGGCAAGGGCCTGATGCCCACCGTCGCCCGCTGGCTCGACATCGGCGACGGCGGCCGCCCCAGCCACCGGCTCACCCCGTGGCGCACCGACTGGTCCAGCCAGACCGGCGCCAGCCAGCTCGGCATCCTGCACGGCAGCAACCACGACGTCCCCGCCTTCCGCTGGTACGAGAAGGACACCCGCGAAGTGGTCGTCTGCAACCGCCCGACCAGCGCGGCCGAACTCCAGCGCCGTGCCGTCGAGTACGCGGGGCACGGCGGGCTGCTCACCGTCGACGGCGCCAGCCGCGGCAACCTGTTCAGCGGCGGCGCCGAGCAGCAGGCCCTCGTGCTGTCCATCGCCGCCCGCCGCCGCAGCCGGGAGAACCGCTCCCGGGACGGCTACTTCGCCTACTTCTCCGACCCGGCCAACGCCGTGCGCACCGCGCTCTCCTTCATCGCCGAGGTGGGCCGGGAGATCGGCCAGTCCACCCGGGCGAGCCTGCACAGGCAACGCCCGCGCGTCTCCCGCGGCGGCCTCTACCCACTCGTCCGCGCCTTCGCGACCGTCGTCGAGCGGGACGTCGTCGTCGCCGCGGTGACGGGCGACATGCTCGCCGGCCGCACCGCCGTCTACGCCGACCTGGTGGCCTACGACGAGGTCGCCCACCACTCCGGCCCCGCGAGCCGCGACGCGCAGAAGGTCCTGGAACGCCTCGACCGCTCGCTCGCCCTGGTCGAGAACGTCGCCGAGCACGCCCCGCGCCCCTATCGGATCGTCGTGCTCTCCGACCACGGCCAGAGCCCCGGCGAGACCTTCCGCTCCCGCTACGGCCTCACCCTCGACGACCTGGTGCGGGCCGGGTGCGGCATGCCCGTGCCGCGCCGGGCGGAGCGCACCCGCAGCGGGGCGGAGGCCCGCGCCGCCGTCCGCGCCGCGCTGCGCATACCCGTGGAGGAGGCCGGCGAGCAGCACCTCCCCGTGCGCCGCGAGGAGCCGATCGTGCTGGCCTCCGGCAACCTCGGCCTGATCTCCTTCCCGGACGTCACGCACCGGATGAGCAAGGAGGAGATCGACGCCCGCCACCCCGCGCTGCTGCCGACCCTCGCCAACCACCCCGGCATCGGCTTCCTGCTGGTCCGCAGCGACGAGCACGGCGGTGTCGTCCTCGGCGCGTACGGCGCCGAGATCCCGCTGGCCGACCTCGACGACAACCCGGGCCCGCTCGCCCCGTTCGGCCCGGGCGCCGCCGACGCGGTCCGCCGTACGCACTCCTTCCCGCACACCGCCGACATCATGGTCAACTCGCTGTACGACCCGGCCGACGGCGAAGTCCTCGCCTTCGAGGAGCAGATCGGCTCGCACGGCGGCCTCGGCGGCGCCCAGGGCAGACCCTTCCTGCTGTCCCCGCTCGGCGTCTCCGCACCGGTCGGCGAAGGCGAGGAACTCGTCGGCGCCGAGCACGTGCACCGGGTCCTGCGGCGCTGGCTGCGCGAGTCGAACGGGCCGCAGGTGCCGCTGGAGACCGCTGCCGAGGAGGAGCGCGCCGCCTGAAAATCGGCTGCGCCCACCGGGGCCGTACGCACACACTGTTCGTCCCGGACGCCGCACACCCGCGCGTCCGTATCGAACACCCCTGAGGAGTCGCTGCTTTGCAGGCAGCCGTCACTGTCACGCCCGCCCGCATCCCGGACCTGCTGCTCGGCCTGGCCACCGTCCGGCCGGTCTTCATCTGGGGCGCCCCCGGCATCGGGAAGTCCTCACTGGTACGGAACTTCGCCGAGTCGCTGGGCCTGGAGTGCGTGAGCCTGCTGGGTACCCAGCTCGCCCCCGAGGACCTCATCGGCGTCCCGCAGATCCGCGACGGCCGCTCGGTGTTCTGCCCGCCGGAGACGATCGCCCGGGACGAGCCGTACTGCCTGTTCCTGGACGAGCTCAACGCGGCCACGCCGGACGTGCAGAAGGCGTTCTACTCGCTGATCCTGGACCGCCGGATCGGCAGCTACGAGCTGCCCAAGGGCTCGATCGTCATCGGCGCCGGGAACCGCGCCACCGACAACGCCCTCGCCCGGCCCATCGCCTCCGCGCTCGTCAACCGCCTCGCGCACGTGCACCTGGAGGCCTCCGCGAAGGACTGGCTGACCTGGGCCGGGAGCAACGGCATCCACCCCTGGATCGTGGACCACCTCACCGACCGGCCCGACCACCTGTGGTCCAAGCCGCCGAAGACGGAGGAGCCGTTCTCCACGCCCCGCTCCTGGCACCTGCTCTCCGACGCCCTGTACTCCTTCGGCCGGGACCTCGACGAGGAGACCCTGAAGGTCCTCGCGCACGGCACGCTGACCCCGGCGCACGCGACCGCCTTCTGCGGCTACGTCAAGATCGTCCGCAGCCGCTACGGCATCGAGGCCATCGTCAAGGGTGACGCCCCCTGGCCGAACCGGCCACAGGACCGCGACCTGCTCTACTACCTCGCCGAGTCCTTCCGCGGCCGCCTGGTCAAGGAACTGCCCGCGAGCAAGGAGCACATGTCCGCGAACGGCCGGCAGACCGCCTACCGCGCCAAGTCCCTGCTGGTGCAGCTCGCCGAGATCTCCGTCGAGGTCGCACAGACGGTCATCGCCTCCGACAGCGACGGCAACCCCGTGCTGCCCTCCTGGTTCCTCGTCGAGGCGGCCCGGGACATGCCCCGGCTGGTCGAGGCCCGCCGGTGAGCCGGAGCCCCGCCAAGAAGAAGAAGCGGGACCTCGCGGGTGAGGCCTTCGCCGAGGGGATGCGGCTGATGAGAACCAACCCCGCCCTCGCGGCTGTGGAGTTCGACGTCTGCCGCCACGAGGAGTGCCGCTTCGCGCCCCGTGAGGGGCTCGTGGCCGTCGACTCCGACGGCGACCTGCACGTCCACCCCCAGCGTCTCGCCGAGCCCGCTGCCTGGGCCTGGGCGCTCGCCCACGCCGTCCTCCACCTCGGATTCGGGCACGTTCCGGCGGTCAAGGGCGAACGCGTCCAGCCCGACCGCTACGACCTCGCCGCCCGCTGCGTCGTCGTCAACCGCTTCCTGCTCGGCTTCACCGTCGGTGAGACCCCCGAGCACCTGCCCGCCTCCTACCCGGACGGCGACGAGGAGCAGCTCGCCGCCCGCTGGCGCCGCGACGGACTGCCCGCCGTGTACGAACGCTGCGGCACGGCCGGCGACGAGCCCGACCAGGTGCTGGTGCCGTGGGTGGGCTGGGGCCGGCCGCCGGACTGGCAGCTGGCCTTCGCCACCGCCCTGACCCGGACCGTGTCCGCAGCGATGGACATGGCGGGCGGCCGCCGCGACAGCCTCGATGGCGAGGCACCCCGGCCGCGCCCCTGGCAGCGGGCCCTGGGCTGGTTCATCTCCTCCTACCCGCTGCTCGGCGGCATCGCGTCCGGCATCAAGCTCGTCGCCGACGCCGAACTCGCCCGCGCCCACGGCATCGCCGTCGCGGCAGTCGACGCCGAGGCGGCCGAGATCTACATCAACCCGCTGCGCGGGTTCGACGACGAGGAGTGGCGGTTCGTCCTCGCACACGAGATGCTGCACGCCGCCCTGCGCCACGGCGACCGCTGCGGCACCCGCGACCCGTACCTCTTCAACGTCGCCTGCGACTACGTCATCAACGGCTGGCTGACCGAGATGCAGGTCGGAAGCATGCCCGACGGGCTGCTGTACGACCCCGAGCTCGCCGGCCTGTCCGCCGAGGAGGTCTACGACCGCATCACCGGCGACCTGCGCCGCAAACGCCGGCTGGCCACCCTGCGCGGCAAGGGCGTCGGTGACATCCTCGGTGGCCCGCTCGGCCCGCCCCGCGACTACGTCGACCTCGACGCCTTCTACCGCCGCGGTCTCGCCCAGGGCCTCGACCTGCACCAGCGGCAGGAGCGCGGCTTCCTGCCCGGCGGCCTGGTCGAGGAGATCCGCGCGCTGAGCCATCCGCCGCTGCCGTGGGACGCCCGACTGGCCCGCTGGTTCGACGAGTTCGTCCCCCGCCCCGAGCCCGTCCGCTCCTACGCCCGCCCCTCACGGCGCCAGGCGGCCACCCCCGCCATCCCGCGCGCCGGACGGTACTTCCCGCCCGAGGAGATCGCCCGCTGCACCTTCGGAGTCGTCCTGGACACCTCCGGGTCCATGGACCGCGTCCTGCTCGGCAAGGCCCTCGGCGCCATCGCCTCCTACGCCGGGGCGCGGGACGTCCCGGCCGCCCGGGTCGTGTTCTGCGACGCCGCCGCGCACGACGCCGGTTACCTGCCCGTCACCGAGATCGCCGGCCGGGTCCGCGTCCAGGGCCGCGGCGGCACCGTCCTGCAGCCCGGCATCGACCTGCTGCACCGCGCCGACGACTTCCCGCCCGGTGCGCCCGTCCTGATCATCACCGACGGCTGGTGCGACGTCCTGCGGGTCCGGCGCGAGCACGCGTACCTGATCCCGCGAGGAGCGCGGCTGCCGTTCACCGCCAGAGGGGAGGTCTTTCGCGTGAGTTGAGCCGTAGTGTGATCGGATGGGGGGCACGGGGCCCGGAGACGGGCCCGCACGCGAGTCCGTACGCGAAAGGAAGAACTCGTGGCTACCACGCGCTCCGCACACACCGTCTGGGAAGGCAACCTGCTCGAGGGCAACGGTGTCGTCACCTTCGACTCCTCCGGCGCCATCGGCGAGCAGCCGGTCACGTGGGCCTCGCGCGCCCAGGAGGCGAACGGCAAGACCAGCCCCGAGGAGCTGATCGCGGCCGCCCACTCCAGCTGCTTCTCCATGGCCTTCTCCAACATCCTCAACAAGGCCGGGACGCCGCCCACCAAGCTCATCACCTCGGCCGACGTCTCCTTCCAGCCCGGCGAGGGCATCACCGGCATCCACCTCACCGTCGAGGGCACCGTCCCCGGCATCGACGAGGCGGCCTTCCAGGCCGCCGCCGACGAGGCCAAGGTCGGCTGCCCGGTCAGCCAGGCCCTCAAGGCCACGCCCATCACGCTGACCGCCAAGCTCGCCTGACCTGCGTCACCCCCGCCGCGCGGGCCCGCCCGGCAAGGGCGGCCCCGCGCGGCGTCGTCGGTTCACCACCCCCGGCCGGGGTAGGAACCAGACGCCTCGAACCGCCGGGCCGGAAGGAACGCGATGCTGCCGGGAACGTCCACGAACGCCACGGTGCTCGACTCCGCCACCCGCGACCGGACCCGCGTCCTGCTGCTGTTCAGCCTCTCCGGACGGCTCCGCCCCCCGGACACCGTCCTCGGCGCCCTGGTCGACCGCTATGACTACGGCCGCTTCACCTCCCACCTGATGACCAGCCAGGACGTGCTGCCCGTCCCGGTCCTCGACGAGCAGGTCGCGCCCCGGCGGCTGCGGCTGCCGCACGGCGACCACGGCCTCGGCCTCGCGTCGTTGCGGATCCTCGTCGTCACCACCCCGCGCGGCGACGCCACCCTCGTCGTGGACTGCGTCTTCGCGGGCGAGACCACCGCCGGCGACCTCGCCGTCTGGCTGGCCTCGACCTGCTTCGACCGGGAGCGGATCGAGCTCGACGACCGCCCGCTCCTGCAGACGCTGGCCGCACAGCTCGGCGGCAGGCCGCCGGCCCTCGGCCAGAACGTGCACCAACTCGTTTTTCCCGGCGGCCGGTTACAGCGCGAACTGCTCAGCGCCGACGAGGCCCGCAAGGCGATCCTGCTCAACGAGATCGTCTACCGCGGCCGGATGCCCTGGAACCCCGCCACCCCCTACGACGCGAGCCTCGCGCCCCATGTCAGGAACCACGGCCTCACCCTGTCCGCCCTCGGCCGGGGCGTCTCCGTCCAGACCGGCTGGGCCCCGCACGTGGAGAACGGCCTGGTCCTCGTCGCCCTCGGCATGATCTCCGCACTGTCCGTGCTCCAGCGCGCCCGGCTGGCGGCCTTCGCCATGATGAAGGCCAACGAGCAGGCCCTGACCGACTCGCCCACCGAGATCCGCTCCCTGATCTCCCGACTCTCCGCCGGTGTCAACGAACTCCAGCTCGACCTGGCCTTCGGCGTCGAGGCCTACGTCGACAGCCTGCTGATCCCCGAGATGGTCACGGAGGCGTTCCAGTCCTCGCTGCGTGACGCCCTCGGCATCCGCGACAGCCTGGAGAACTCGGCCCGCATGGTCGAGCGCCTGACCTCGGTGATCAGCGCCCGCTCCGCCACCCTGGACGCCGAACTCGCCGAACGCGACGACCGCCGCGACCGCACCGTCTCCGGCCTGGTCGCCGCGGCCACGCTGATCGCCCTGCCGCCGACGCTGCTGCTGGCCTTCTTCGGCGTGAACGGCACGAACGTCGACGAGCACCGGTCCATCCTCGACGTGCGCGCCTACGGCACCGCCTACGCGCTGGCCTGGCTGCCCTTCGTCATCCTGGTCGTGATCGGCTGGACCCTGCTCAGACGGGTCAGCACGCGCTCCGGCTCGCTGCTGCCCGCGCCCGACGACGCCTTCGCCCCCGTCCCGCCTCCCCGCTCGCCCTCCGGGAACCGACGACCATGACGCCACACCCCGCCGTCTCCGCCCACCGCGGCGGCTCCGAGCGCGCCGGCCCCGCCACCTGGGAGGCGTACGAGGACGCGATCGGGTCCGGCGCGGAGTACGTCGAGTTCGACATCCGCCGTACCGGGGACGGGGTCCTCGTCGTCTACCACGACCCCCGGGTCGGCCCCGCCGGGCCTCCGCTGTCCGCGCTCACCTATGCCGGGCTGTGCGAGCGGGCCGGGTACGCCGTGCCCGTGGTGGACGAGGTCATGGCGCTGATCGCCGGGAAACTCGTGGCCCACCTCGACCTCAAGGAGGTCGGCTACGAGGGGCAGGTGATCGACCGGGCGGTCGCCCTGCTCGGCATGGACGGGCTCGTCGTGACCACACTGGAGGACCGTTCCGTCGCCGCCGTCACCCGGGGCCACCCAGGCGTGCGCACCGCCCTGTCCCTGGGGCGCGACCGCAGGGAACTCGCCCTGGCCCGGCTGCCCGGGACGCGGCTCAGCGAACTGTTCCCCGCCCGCCGCATCCGGGCCTGCGGGGCGCACGGCGTCGCCGTCCACCAGCGGCTGGCCAGGACCAACGTGCTGCGTGAGGCGACCCGGCACGGCCTGTTCACCATGGTCTGGACCGTCAACGACGACACCCTCATGCGGGCCTTCCTCTCCCACCCGCGCGTCGACGTGCTCGTCACCGACCGGCCCCGGCGCGCGGTGTCCCTGCGCGGACCGATCACCCCATCGCGGCATTGACAAGAGCCCACTCAAGTTTTGTGCTGGAGTGTGTGAAGAGTCGTCGCCCTGGCGGAAGGGGACAGCGATGGGACGAGCGGTCGGGATCGACCTCGGAACCACGAACTCGGTGGTCGCCGTGCTGGAGGGCGGCGAGCCCACCGTCATCGCCAACGCGGAGGGGGCCAGGACCACACCCTCCGTGGTGGCGTTCGCCAAGAACGGCGAGGTGCTGGTCGGAGAGGTGGCCAAACGGCAGGCCGTGACGAACGTGGAGCGCACCGCCCGCTCGGTCAAGCGGTACATGGGCGACGCGCACTGGCGCTTCCCCGCCGAGGGTGACGTGGACGGCACCCGCTACCGGGCACAGGAGCTGTCCGCGCGAGTGCTGCAGAAGCTGAAGCGGGACGCGGAGTCCTACCTCGGCGAGGACGTCACCGACGCGGTCATCACCGTCCCCGCGTACTTCGACGACAGCCAGCGGCAGGCCACCAAGGAGGCCGGGGAGATCGCCGGCCTGAAGGTGCTGCGGATCATCAACGAGCCGACGGCCGCGGCCCTCGCCTACGGCCTGGACAAGGAGAACGACCAGACGGTGCTCGTCTTCGACCTCGGCGGCGGCACCTTCGACGTGTCGCTGCTGGAGATGGGCGAGGGCGTCATCGAGGTGAAGGCCACCAACGGCGACACCCGCCTCGGCGGCGACGACTGGGACCAGCGGATCGTCGAGTACCTGATCAAGCGCTTCAAGGGCCAGAACGGCGTCGACCTCGCGGGCGACAAGATGGCGGTGCAGCGGCTGCGCGAGGGCGCCGAGCGGGCCAAGATCGAGCTCTCCAGCTCGACCGAGACGACCATCAACCTGCCTTACATCACGGCCTCCGCAGAAGGGCCCCTGCACCTCGACGAGAAGCTGACCCGGGCCCAGTTCCAGGAGCTCACCGCCGATCTGCTGGACCGCTGCAAGGCACCCTTCCACCAGGCCGTCCAGGATGCCGGCGTGCAGCTCTCGGTGATCGACCACGTGATCCTCGTCGGCGGCTCGACGCGGATGCCCGCGGTGACCGGCCTGGTCAAGGAACTCACCGGCAAGGATCCGCACAAGGGCGTCAACCCCGACGAGGTCGTGGCCGTCGGCGCCGCACTCCAGGCGGGCGTCATCCGCGGCGACGTCAAGGACGTCCTGCTGCTCGACGTCACCCCGCTGTCCCTGGGCATCGAGACCAAGGGCGGCATCATGACCAAGCTCATCGAGCGCAACACGACCATCCCGACGCGCCGTTCGGAGATCTTCACGACGGCGGCCGACAACCAGCCCTCCGTCGGCATCCAGGTCTACCAGGGCGAACGGGAGATCGCCGCGTACAACAAGAAGCTCGGCGTCTTCGACCTCACCGGTCTGCCGCCGGCCCCGCGCGGCGTCCCGCAGATCGAGGTCGCCTTCGACATCGACGCCAACGGCATCATGCACGTCTCCGCCAAGGACCTGGCGACCGGCCGCGAGCAGAAGATGACCGTCACCGGCGGCTCGGCCCTGCCCAAGGACGACATCGACCGGATGATGCGCGAGGCCGAACAGTACGCCGAGGAGGACAGCAAGCGCCGCGAGGCCGCCGAGGCCCGCAACCAGGCCGAGCAACTCGTCTACCAGACCGAGAACTTCCTCCGCGAGAACGGCGACCGCGTCCCGGCCGACACGAAGTCCGAGGTCGAGTCGGCCGTCGCCGAGGTGAAGGACGGACTGGCACAGCAGGCGGACACCGCCGCCCTGCGCGCGGGCGTCGAGAAACTCGCCTCCGTCAGCCAGAAGATGGGCCAGGCGATGTACGCCCAGGCCCAGCAGACCCCCACGGAGGAGCCCTCCACCGCGCCGCAGGACGAGGAGGCAGTCGTGGACGCGGAGATCGTGGACGAGGAGAAGAACGGACGGGACGAGAAGGGCGGTGCCGCCTAGTACTGCAACGGTGCTTGCCGTGACTGATGGCCAGGTTGGTCGTTGGTGTGTTCATGGGTGGGGACCTTGCTGATGTCAGGTTGTGGGCGGGTGAACTGGACGCTGTGCATGAGCGGTTCGTGCACCGTTTCAGCAGGTCGGAGCCGCGGGAGTCGGCACTGGCTTATATGCGGGGCCTGATCGCTCCGCTGCAGCGGAAGAACGGCTGGACGCTGGCGGAGGAAGCCGGCCACGAAGGCCCGGATCGTATCCACAGGATGCTGAACCGGATCGAGTGGGACGCGGATGAGGTGCTCGACGACGTGCGTCAGTACGTGGTCGACAACCTCGGCGACCAGGACGCCGTCCTGGTCGTGGACGACACGGGCTTCTTGAAGAAGGGGACGCGGTCGGCCGGGGTGCAGCGGCAGTACTCCGGCACCGCCGGGCGGACGGAGAACTGCCAGGTCGGCGTCTTCCTCGCGTACGCCACGAGCCGCGGGCGGACTCTGATCGACCGGCGTCTGTATCTGCCCGCATCCTGGACCGACGACCGTGAAAGGTGCCGCCGGGCCGGCGTCGACGACGAGGTCGCCTTTGAGACCAAGGTGGCCATGGCGAAGGCGATGGTCCGCCGCGCCATGGCGGACAGGGTCCCGTTTCGGTGGGTGACCGCGGATGCCGCCTACGGGTTCAGCAAAGGCTGGCGGTCGGAGCTGGAGCGGGCGGACGTCTTCCACGTCATGGCCACCACCCGCCACGACACCGTGGTCACCCGCTGGGCGATCGACCATCCCGTCCATGACTTGTTCAACGGTCTTGCCCGGCAGAAATGGAAGCGCCGTTCCTGCGGCACCGGGGCTCACGGCCCGCGGATCTACGACTGGGCACGCGTCGAGGTCCGGCCCTGGCACCGACCCGACCGCCGCCACTGGGTCCTCGCCCGCCGCAGCGTGAGCCGACCCGGGGAGATCTCTTACTACATCGCCTACTGCCCGGTTGAGGCAACGCTTGACGACCTGATCCGCATCGCGGGCAGCAGGTGGGCCATCGAGGAGTGCTTTCAGAGCGCGAAACAGGAATGCGGCCTGGACGACTACCAGGTCCGCCGCTATCCCGGCTGGCACCGGCACATGACCCTGGCCATGGCTGCCCACGCCTGCCTGACCGTCCTGCGAGCCCGCGAGCTGGACGCCGGGAAAGCAGAAACGGATCCTCCCAGCTCATCCACCTCAGCCTCGCCGAGATACGACGGCTGATCACCCGCCTCACCGACCGCCGACCCACACCCGTCGAGCACATCCTGCACTGGTCGACCTGGCGCCGACGACGACAGCACCAGGCCCGCACCAGCCACTACAAACGACGCGGACACAGCCCCTGAACTGGCCATCAGTCACGGCAAGCACCGTTGCAGTACTAGCCCGACTCCCCGCGGCAGCAACGGAAATCCCTTACTGCGAAGTCAGTGCCCCCTGTTAACCTCCAGCAGCCCGTGTGACCGGCGGGCCGAGGGAAGTTCACAGGGGAGGGACAGTTGGACGCACTGAAGAGATCCGGCGGACACAGACTGCTGGCGGTGGGGTGTGCGGTGGCGGCCGTGATGACGACCGGCACCGGCGTGGCACAGGCCGCGGACAACCTGCCGCCGAAGCAGCCGCTCGTCCAGGACATGAAGACGGGGCACAAGGCGTGCGCGACGGGGGACGACAAGGCATACGTCTCCGAGCCGCCCGTCCTGAGCGCGGTCCTGCACGACCCGGCGGAGGACAACCACCCCTCCGAGGCCAACTTGGTCAAGGGCGAGTTCGAGGCGTGGTGGACGGACGCCGACGGGGTGGAACAGCGCCTCACGCGCACGACGCTCGAAGGACACTCCGGCGATCCGCAGCGGTGGCACATGCGGGAAGGCTCCGTCCCGCCGAACACCGTCATCTCCTGGCGCGTCCGCGCGAACGACGGCAAGGCGACCTCCCCCTGGAGCTCCGAGGGTGACGGCTCCGTCTGCGAGTTCGTCTACGACGACGAGAACCCGGAGAAGGCGACGATCTCCTCGCCCGAGTACCCGGAGAACGTGTTCTGGGTGGACGGAGTGGGCGTCTACGGCCACTTCACCATGGACTCGCCCTCCGACGACGTCGTGTCCTACACCTACGGCTTCATCGGCGGCCCCTACGGAACCGTCCGCCCCGAGCGCCCCGGCGGGCCGGTGACCATCCCCTTCCTCCCCCTCGACTCGGGCCCCGAGAGCCTGACCGTCCGGGCCATCGACCGTGCCGGACGCAGCAGCGGCCAGTCGTCGTACGACTTCATGGTGAAGTCGGGCCGCGCGCCCGTGGCCCACTGGCCCCTGGCCGACGCGAAGGGAGCCACCTCCGCCGACGCCGAGGCGGGCACCGACGCGGCCGCCGGCTCCGGCGTCACCTTCGGCGCCCCCGCCCCCGCGCGCACGAAGCTCACCGCGTCGGCGGCCCTGGACGGCAGCAGTCACGGCTACCTCACCACGGACGCCCCGGCCGTCGCCGACCCCCGCAAGAGCTTCGCGGTCAGCGCCTGGGCACGCCCGGCCGAGACCGACCGGAACATGACCGTCGCCGGCCAGGACGCGGGGCAGGCGGCCGCGTTCGCCCTCGGTCTGAGCGCCCGGGGCGAGACTCCGGACTGGTCGTTCACGGTCGGCGGCGCAACCGTGTCGGGCGGTGCTCCGGAGACCGGCGAATGGGCCCACCTGCTGGGCGTGTACGACGCCGAGACGGGCAAGGCGCAGCTGTACGTCAACGGCCATGAGGTCGGCACCGGGGCCGGGGCCACGCCCACCGCCACCGCCGGCGCCTTCCAGATCGGCCGGGTCCGCGACGGAAACGGCTACCACGACCGCTGGCACGGCGAGCTGGGCGGCGTCAGGGTCCACGACCGGGTGGTCGTGCCCGACGAGGTGTCGGAACTGGCCTACCGCAAGCCGTCGTTGCTCGGCCACTGGTCGCTGGAGACGGCCCGGGACGGTGCCAGCCCCGAGCTGAACGGCGGCGCGCCCCTGAAGCTGGGATCCGGTGCGACGCTCTACCGCGTCCCGGACGACTCGTGTGAGCCGTGGCTGGACCCGGACTGTGTGCCGGTGCCGACGCCGCTCGTCGGAGACGGCCACCTGGCGCTCGACGGCAAGACCGGTCACGCGATCGCCGAGGGACCCGTGGTCGACACCTCCGACAGCTTCACCATCGGGGTGGTCGTACGCCTGGCGGACGCGGAGCCCGAGGGCCCCATGACGGTGCTGTCACTGCCCGGTGAGCGCACCGACGCCTTCAAGGTGCGATACCAGCCCGAGCAGCACGCCTGGCAGCTGGTGATGCCGCACAGGGACGAGCATGGTGCGCCCGAGACCGTGGTGGCCCAGCTGGAGATGGCGGACGGCGGCGAAGGCCTCGGCCACCGCCTCGCCGTCGTGTACGACGACGCCACCGACAAGGTCAGGCTCTACCTCGACGGCAGGGCCGGAGCCGACGCGACCGCGGACCTCTCCGACGGCTGGCGCGGATCCGGCCCGCTCCAGATCGGCCGGGCCCGGATGGGCGACGGGTGGGGTGAGTACCTGCACGGCGATGTCGACGAGGTGCACGCCTTCGCCGGCGCTCTGACCGACGACGACATCCCGTTCCTGGGCTCGGGCGTGGAGCCGTGCTTCTGCTAGCCGGGCGGCCCGGCTCCTAGTACTGCAACGGTGCTTGCCGTGACTGATGGCCAGTTCAGGGGCTGTGTCCGCGTCGTTTGTAGTGGCTGGTGCGGGCCTGGTGCTGTCGTCGTCGGCGCCAGGTCGACCAGTGCAGGATGTGCTCGACGGGTGTGGGTCGGCGGTCGGTGAGGCGGGTGATCAGCCGTCGTATCTCGGCGAGGCTGAGGTGGATGAGCTGGGAGGATCCGTTTCTGCTTTCCCGGCGTCCAGCTCGCGGGCTCGCAGGACGGTCAGGCAGGCGTGGGCAGCCATGGCCAGGGTCATGTGCCGGTGCCAGCCGGGATAGCGGCGGACCTGGTAGTCGTCCAGGCCGCATTCCTGTTTCGCGCTCTGAAAGCACTCCTCGATGGCCCACCTGCTGCCCGCGATGCGGATCAGGTCGTCAAGCGTTGCCTCAACCGGGCAGTAGGCGATGTAGTAAGAGATCTCCCCGGGTCGGCTCACGCTGCGGCGGGCGAGGACCCAGTGGCGGCGGTCGGGTCGGTGCCAGGGCCGGACCTCGACGCGTGCCCAGTCGTAGATCCGCGGGCCGTGAGCCCCGGTGCCGCAGGAACGGCGCTTCCATTTCTGCCGGGCAAGACCGTTGAACAAGTCATGGACGGGATGGTCGATCGCCCAGCGGGTGACCACGGTGTCGTGGCGGGTGGTGGCCATGACGTGGAAGACGTCCGCCCGCTCCAGCTCCGACCGCCAGCCTTTGCTGAACCCGTAGGCGGCATCCGCGGTCACCCACCGAAACGGGACCCTGTCCGCCATGGCGCGGCGGACCATCGCCTTCGCCATGGCCACCTTGGTCTCAAAGGCGACCTCGTCGTCGACGCCGGCCCGGCGGCACCTTTCACGGTCGTCGGTCCAGGATGCGGGCAGATACAGACGCCGGTCGATCAGAGTCCGCCCGCGGCTCGTGGCATACGCGAGGAAGACGCCGACCTGGCAGTTCTCCGTCCGCCCGGCGGTGCCGGAGTACTGCCGCTGCACCCCGGCCGACCGCGTCCCCTTCTTCAAGAAGCCCGTGTCGTCCACGACCAGGACGGCGTCCTGGTCGCCGAGGTTGTCGACCACGTACTGACGCACGTCGTCGAGCACCTCATCCGCGTCCCACTCGATCCGGTTCAGCATCCTGTGGATACGATCCGGGCCTTCGTGGCCGGCTTCCTCCGCCAGCGTCCAGCCGTTCTTCCGCTGCAGCGGAGCGATCAGGCCCCGCATATAAGCCAGTGCCGACTCCCGCGGCTCCGACCTGCTGAAACGGTGCACGAACCGCTCATGCACAGCGTCCAGTTCACCCGCCCACAACCTGACATCAGCAAGGTCCCCACCCATGAACACACCAACGACCAACCTGGCCATCAGTCACGGCAAGCACCGTTGCAGTACTAGGCCTCGGTGTGCGCGGGCGGCAAGGTCGCGCACACCGCGTCCAGGACGGTCGCGTACGGGGTACCGAAGTCGGTGAGCCTGGACCTGAGCCGGTCCAGGCCGTCGCGGTGCTCCGTCAGCAGCCCGTCGCTGCCGGTGCGGGCCGTGAGCTCCAGGACGGCGGGCAGGAAGTCCGGCGGCTCCTCGCCGGTGGTCTCCAGGCCGTGTGCGCGGTAGAGCTCCTCGGAGGGCGCCGGAGCGGCCTCGCGCCAGGCGCTCAGATACAGGCTGTGCTCCTGCCCGGCCTCGAACACCTCGACGTAGTGCGCGGCCAGCTCCCTCGGCGGGGTGACGGCCGCGTGGTCGGCGAACTCCCGCAGCTGCGGGGCGGCTTCGCGCAGCAGTGGCAGCCGGGCGCGGAAGTCGTCGTCGGGGTACATCAGGCACAGCGCGGCCGCCTGGTACAGCACCTCGAATCCGGGCATGGGACCTCCTTCGCGTGCGCTTGCCGGCCTGCCCGCCATCCCGACGCTAGGGCCGGGCCGGGGAGCGCACCTGCCGACGGGGCCCGTACGGGTCAGAACCCGTGCCATGACGTCAGGGCGGGGGAGGGGCTCAGTACCGCTCCCGGTACTCCCGCAGCAGCTCGTCCGTGCGCTGTGCCGAACCCGCCCCGGCCGTCATGTGGTCCAGCACCTCCAGATGCGCCGAGACCTCCTTGCGGGAGTCCAGGTACAGCGCGCCGGTCAGATACTCGGTGAAGACCATGTCGGGCAGTTCCGGCTCGGCGAAGCGGAACAGCGAGAAGGGGGCGTACGTCCCCGGATGCGGGCCGTCGGCGAACTCGGCGATCTGAAGGGTGACCCGGTCGCGCGCGGCGTACTCCAGCAGCTTGTCCAGCTGCTCGCGCATCACCCGGCCGTCGACGCTCACCGGGCGGCGCAGCACCGTCTCGTCCATGATCACCCACAGGTGCGGGGAATCGGGGCGGTCCAGCAGGCGCTGCCGCTCCATCCGCAGCGACACATGCCGCTCCACGGCTTCCGGCCCGGCGTTCGCGATGGTCCCGGCCTGCAGCACGGCCCGCGCGTACCCCTCGGTCTGCAGCAGCCCCGGCACGAAGTGCGGCTCGTACGACCGGATGATCCGCGCGGCGCCCTCCAGGCTCACGTACAGGCTGAACCACTCCGGCAGCACGTCGTGGAACCGCTGCCACCAGCCCGGCCGGTTCGCCTCCTCGGCGAGGTCGACGAACGCGGTCACCTCGTCCTCGGCCACGCCGTACGCCGTCAGCAGGATCTGCACGTACGGGATCTTCAGCGCGACGTCGGCGGTCTCCATGCGGCGGACGGTCGCCGGGGCGACCCGCAGCACCTTGGCGGCCTCGTCACGGCTGAGGCCCGCGGCCTCGCGCAGCTCTTGCAGCCGCTTGCCCAGGACCACCTGGCCCACGGTGGGTGCGGCCCGCCGTTCACTCACGCCACGCCTCCCCAACGTGCCCAAGCCTGCGATCAGTCTGTCACGTCCGGGCGGCCGCATCACAGGGCTCGCACCGAGAAGATCGCCGGAAGCGGAGGAGAGGCAGCGGCATTACCCCGCGGGTAATCGACCGGACGCCGCCGGAACGGGATCGTGAACGCACCGGGTCCCGGGCCGGCGCACTCCGGCCCGGGCCCCGGCCCCAGCCGCCGCACCACAGACCCACGGAGGGTGATTCCCCATGTCCGCCATCCAGCTCGCCGCACTCGCCCGGACCGTGGAGCCGCAGTCGATGCTGCGCCGCTTCCTCGCCCTGGACGCCGTCGTCACCGGCACCAACGCGCTCGCCTACCTGGCGTTCTCCGGCCCGCTGGGGCGGTTCCTCGGAGTCGATGCCACGCTGCTGCTCGCCCTGGGCGCCTTCCTCGCCCTCTACGCGGCGGTCGTCGGCCTGCTGGCAGCCCGCCGGCGGCCCCCGGCGCTCGGCGTGCGGGCCGTCGTCGAGGCCAACCTCGCCTGGTCGGCGGTGAGCCTCGCGGCCCTGGCGCTGTGGCTCACGCCGAGTACACCGGGCGCCGTGTGGACGGTGCTCCAGGCCCTGGCCGTGGCCGCATTCGCCGTCCTCCAGCGCCTTGCGCTGAGGGCACGTCAGAGCAGCGCCGTCTGAAGGTACTTGGCCGTCGCCGGGTCGGCCGGGAGCAGCGTCTCGATGGCCAGCTCGGCGACCGTCACGTCCATGGGCGTGTTGAACGTGGAGATCGAGGAGACGAACGACAGCGTCCGCCCCTCGTGCTCGATCCGCAGCGGCAGCGCGAAGTACGGCACCGGCTCCGACGGCTCGTCCGCCGGATCCGTGTCGGGCACCGGATACGCCGCGACCTCCTCGTACAGCGCCCGCAGCGGCTCCGAGCGGTGCAGCGCGATCTGCCGCTCCATCTGCTCCAGCAGATGCCCCCGCCAGGCGCGCAGGTTGCGGATGCGCGGCGCGAGGCCCTGCGGGTGCAGGGCCAGCCGCATCGCGTTCAGCGGCGGTTCGAGCAGCGCCTCGCCGACCCCGTCGACCAGCGTCATGACCCCCCGGTTGGCGGCCACCACGTTGTACAGCGCGTCCACCACCAGCGCCGGATACGGCTCGTAGCCGCCGATCAGCCGCTCGATGCCCTCCCGCAGCGCGCCCAGCGCCGGGTCGTCCAGCGGGGTCTCCGGGTAGCGCGGTGCGTAACCGGCCGCCAGCAGCAGCGCGTTGCGCTCCCGCACCGGGACGTCCAGATGCTCGGCCAGCCGCAGCACCATCTCCTCGCTGGGCCGGGAGCGGCCGGTCTCGACGAAGCTGATGTGCCGGGCCGAGGAGTCCGCGCGCAGGGCCAGCTCCAGCTGGCTGATCCGCCGCTGCTCCCTCCAGGCCCGCAGCAGGGGGCCCGCGCCCTTCTCGGCGGTGGACGGGTGAGTGGTCATGCCGGGACGGTAGTCGAGAACCGGTCGTGCCGGACAGGCACACCCTTCTGACCAGGGCCCCGGCCGCCCCGCTGTGGCAGGCTGGGAGGACCAGCAGCCAGGGAAGGAGCGCGGCCCATGCCCGTCGAACCGCTGTCGCAGAAAGAGGTCGAGGACCGGCTGGCCGAGCTGCCGGGCTGGTCGCTCGACAAGGACCACCTCATCCGCTCCTACCGGCTCGGCTCGCACTTCGCGGCGACGGCGATGGTCGTGCACATCGCCCAGGTCCAGGAGGAGCTGAACCACCACTCGGACCTCACGCTCGGCTACAACACCGTCTCCCTGGCCGTGCACACGCACAGCGCGGGCGGCGCCGTGACCGAGAAGGACTTCGAGCTCGCCCGCAGGGTGGAGGACCTGGCCCTAGGGCACGGGGCACACTGACGAGGTGCTCGACTACGACAAGGAAGCGGAGCGGTACGACGCCTCGCGCGGCGGTGAGCCCAGGGCCGCGGCCGCCGCGGAAGCGGTGCTGAGCCTCGTACCGCCGGACGCGCGCAGTCTGCTCGACGTCGCCTGCGGCACCGGCATCGTGACCCGCCGGCTCGCGGCCGCCCGCGACGGCCTGCGGGTGACCGGCGTCGACCTCGCCCCGGCGATGGCCCGGCAGGCCTCCACCCGGCTCCCCGGTGCCGTCGTGCGCGCCGACAGCCGCCGGCTGCCCTTCCGGGACGGGCAGTTCGACGCCGTGTGCAGCGTGTGGCTGCTGCACCTGGCCGCCGGGCCCGCCGAGGTGCGGGCCATCGTCGGCGAATGCGCCCGGGTGCTGCGGCCCGGCGGGGTCTACGTCACCACGGTCGACAAGGCCGCCTCCCACAACGTGGGCAGTGACATCGATGTCGTCCTGTCCTCCCGGCCGCCCAGCCCGGTCCGGGACGCGGCGGCGGATGTCGA
The DNA here is from genome assembly GCF_001611795.1 of Streptomyces qaidamensis. Classification (NCBI taxonomy): domain Bacteria; kingdom Bacillati; phylum Actinomycetota; class Actinomycetes; order Kitasatosporales; family Streptomycetaceae; genus Streptomyces; species Streptomyces qaidamensis. Next base: position 7,659,614 of record NZ_CP015098.1, read on the forward strand.
GTCCTGCGCCGCGGCCCACGGCCTGGCACCGGCCGGGCGGGCCGGCTTCACCGGCCTCGGCCAGGGCCGCAGTCCCCGCCGCACGATCGCCGACCTGCGCCGGGGCTGGTTCGTCACCCTGCCACCGGGCGACCCGCTCGCCGACGGCTTCGCCACCCGCCTGGCGCACCTCCCCGACCAGGACCGCCCCCGCCCCGACCCGGTGTTCAGCCTGCGGTCGTTCCGGAAGGCCGGGTGAACTGCATGATCCAGTTGGTCAGCCAGGTGTCCCCGCCGTTCACGGAGAACGCCTGCTCCCAGCGGGCCGACGCGGCGGAGACGTCGGACCAGACGAACCGGACCCGCACGTCCTCGCCGTCGTAGGTGTCGTCGCCGTGGAACTCGCCGCGTCCGCCCTCGAAGCGGCCGAAGACCGGTGGGAACAGGGTTCCGCTGACACTGGAGGCCCAGTTCAGCGACCACCGTTCGGTGGCGGGGTCGAAGAGCCGCAGGGTCGCGCCCTTCGCGGACAGCAGCGGCATGTCGACCTCGTCGATGTTCGCGGCACCGTCGAACAGCGGCCGGCAGCGGCTGGTCCCCGGGAACTCCACCCAGTCGCTGTCCGGGGCGAGGAATGCGGTGCGGCGCCGATGGCGGACCTCCCAGTCACCGTGGAAGAAGTCGAAGTCGTGCGGGCTGCTCATGTGCGGTCTCCTGTGGTTCCTTCGGGCAGGGAGTCGGCCAAGTAGGCCATGAGGTCCGGGACTTCGGGTGCGAGCAGGTGCCGCACCCAGGCGTCCCGCTCGTGCAGGATCGGCGGCAGCTCCCAGACGCAGCCGATCCACGGCAGCCCGGGAGCGATGAAGTGGGCCGGATCGCGGTCCGGGCAGCCCAGCACCGGCTGACCCGCCGCCGCGCCCTGGAAGTGCAGGACGTTGTCCCACACCCAGCTGTACGCGTTCAGGTAGGCGCCGTCGTCACCGCCCCGGTGCAGGACGACGAAGGCCGCCGGGGGAGTACCGTCCGGCTCCGGCAGCAGCTCCGGCAGCATCGCGTACGCCGCCTTCTCCACCTCGGGTTCGATGCCCGCCGGGTCGGAGGTGACGTGATAGCGCTTGATGTGGCGTCCCGCCACCTCGACGGGTGGGGGCACGGTCAGCAGTTTCTCGGTGAAGCCCATGAAGGGGGACGCTAGGGCCGCTTCACTGACACCATGTGTCAGTGAAGTCCAGCCGTCTCGTCCAGATCCTCCTGCTGCTCCAGACCCGCGGCCGGATGACCGCCGCCCAGCTGGCCGAGGAGCTGGAGGTGTCGGTGCGCACGGTGTACCGGGACGTCGAGGCGCTGAGCGCGGCCGGTGTCCCGCTGTACGCCGACGCGGGCCACTCCGGCGGCTACCGCCTGCTGGACGGCTACCGCACCCGTCTCACGGGGCTGACCACCGACGAAACCGAGGCGCTCTTCCTCGCCGGTGCCCCCGGTGCCGCCGCCCAGCTGGGTCTCGGTTCCGTCCTGGCCGCCGCCCAGCTCAAGGTCCGGGCCGCGCTGCCGCCCGGACTGCGCCCGCACGCCGACCGGATCAGCAGCCGCTTCCACCTCGACGCGCCCGGCTGGTACGCCGACGCCGACGAGACGCCGTACCTCCCGGCCGTGGCCGACGCGGTCTGGAACCGGCGTGCCGTGAACATCCTGTACCGCCGGTGGCGTGAGCCCACCGACGTGGAGCGCCGCCTGGAGCCGTACGGGCTCGTCCTCAAGGCGGGCCGCTGGTACGTCGTCGCGGGCCCGGGCCCGCGCACCTACCGGGTCGACCAGATCCTGCGACTGGACGCCACCGGCGAGGAGTTCAGCCCGCCCGGCGACTTCGATCTGGCCGTCCACTGGGCGGCGTACCAGCGCGACTTCCACCACCGGCTCCGAGCGGCCCGGGCCGTGGTCCGGCTGGCGCCGGGTGTGCCCCTCCCCGGACCGGCGCGGACCGACGCAGTAGTGGAGGAGGACGGCTGGACGCGGGTCACCGTCGCCATCGAGTCCGCCGACCGCGCCCACAGCGATTTCCTGCGCCTGGGCAGCGGCATCGAGGTGCTCGAACCCGCGGAACTGCGCGAGCGGATCGCCCGGACGGCGGCCGAGCTGGTGGAACGGTACGGCAACCCCCAAACTAGCTGAGCCGCCGCTGAAGTCGCTGTTGAGCTGGGCGGAGCAGATGTTGTAACCCCCCTGCGCCCGGCCCGACTTGGTCTTGCCGTCGATGGTGATCGAGCACTGGATGTCGCCGCCGCCCATGAGCTGCGCGGTCACCTGGTAGTAGAGGGCGTCGTCCTTGACGGTCAGGGTCTTCTTCAACGGCAGGCCCTTGCCCTGGAGGTTGGTGCCGTCGTTGCCGTAGGTGATGTCGACACCGGAGGGGGCGGAGCCCCACACCTTGAACACCGCCTTGCCTTCGGCGGCGACGTCGGCTGCCTCGGCGTCGTCCGCGGTGTCCGCCTTGGGTTCGGCCTTGGCCTTGGCCTTTGCCGGGGCCGTCTTGGTGACGGTCACCGTAGGCGCCGGTTCCGCCTCGCCGCCGGCCCGCGCCTTCTCGGTGACGGTGACGGTCGGGCGGGGTGCGGCGGCGGTCTTCTCGCCGTCACCGCCGTTCCCGGCGGAGCCGATGCCCGCGCCGACGAGGAGGATGACGGCGGCCGCGGGGATCAGGACGCGCTTGCGGGCCCAGGGCGGCCGGGGAGCCGGCGAGGAGGGCTGCGGCGGGAAGCCGGGCGGCGGCGGCGGCTGGGTGTACGACATGGACCCCCCTGGGGTTTTTCGTGGGAGGTGAGCGTAACGGGAAGTGTGAAGAAAGTGTGAGTAATGCGCGGGCAAGGTGATCAGTTCGTGATCGGTCCTGACATGTGGAGAGGGCGCATACCGTTTCCGGCACACGCCCTCGGATCGCCCGGTCAGGCAGTCGCGCAGGTCTGCTCGCCCAGCCTGAACGTGGTCGGCTTCGTGTTCGTGCCCGACCAGTTCGCCGTGAAGCCGAAGCTCACCGACGATCCCGCCGCCACGTTTCCGTTCCAGCCGACGTTCTTCGCCGTGACCGCCGAACCCGACTGTGCCGCCTCGGCGTTCCATGCCTGGGTCAGCTTCTGGCCGTCGGGGAAGGCCCAGTTCAGGGACCAGCCGTTCCAGGCGCTCGTGCCGGTGTTGGCGAGCTGGACGTCCGCCTGGAAGCCGCCCGCCCACTGGCTGGTGACCTTGTACGTCACCTTGCAGGCGCCCGTCGGTGCCGGGTCGGGGCCCGGTCCCGGGTCGGTCGTGCCGCCCCCGGAGCTGTCGCCGTAGACGACGCCCCGGCCGTTCGTGGAGACGTAGACACGGCCGTACACCCGCGGGTCGCCGGTGATCGCCGCGCCCGTCCAGCCCCACTGGTGGGCGTCGTCGTTGATGCGCGTCCAGCTCGCGCCCTTGTCGGTGGAGCGGAAGATGCCGCGCACGCCGCCGATCTTCGCGCTGGTGTAGAGGGTCTGGTAGGAGGCGCCGGGTGCCGCCTTGCCGAAGCCGACGGTGTCGGCCTGCTCGACGTCCGGCAGCTTGGTGAAGCTCGCCCCGCCGTCCGTGGAGTGCCACAGGCCGTAGGCGCCGTCCGTCGCGCCGCCGGCCAGCCAGACGTCGCCCTTCCCGCCCGGCAGCGCCTTGAAGCGGACACTGTCACCGCTCGGCAGCCCCGTGGCCGGTGACGCCTTGAAGGTCGCTCCGCCGTCCGTACTGACGTAGAACTTCCCGGACTTGAAGCCGTAGAAGGTCTTCGGATCGACGCGGTCCGCCTCGACGATCGCTCCGGCGGGGATCCCTCCGGAGGCCTGCCACGACGTGCCGAAGCCCGTCGCGTGGTGCACACCGGCGCCCTCGGGGCTCCACACGAACCGGCTGCCGTCGGCCGCCGCCGCGACCGTGCCGCCGCCGCTCACGCCCGAAGGGTCGGTCCCGGCGAACCAGTTGGCGCCGTTGTCCGTCGAGAACGCGATGTGCGGTCCCGAGTCCAGGTTGCCCGTCCGCACCACCGTGTTGGGGTTCGACTCGGCGAAGTCCAGGCTCGTGGTCGTCGTGAAGTTCGGCTGGGTGAACATCATCGACGGCACCTTCGTCAGGTCCGTGTGCCGGAAGCCGCCGATGTCACCGAGCGCGCTCAGCAGCGGGGCGCCGGACGGGGGAGAGGCCAGGTCGTTGACCGCCGTCTCCTCCAGGCCCCGGACCATCGGCTTGATGGTGAACTTGCCGCCGCCGTCCCAGTTCCCCAGGTTCTCCGTGCCGTAGATCGTCGCACCCGTCCCGTACATCATCCGGTTCGAGTCGAACGGGTCGATCTCCAGGGCCTCGGTCATCCACCCCAGCTTCGGCGTCTGCTCGGGCGGTTGCGGATTCGCGCCCCAGGTCAGCCACGGCGAGGACGAGACGTCCATCGTGTAGCGGTTCTCGCGGTTCGGATACGACGTGTAGTCCCACGCCCTGGTCCAGGTCGCGCCGCTGTCCGTGGAGCGGAAGATCTGCGTGTCGGGCCACCATGCGCTGTACGCGGTCGCCATGACCGTGCCCGGCTTCTGCCGGTCCACCGTCAGCCCGCTGAAGCCGTAGAAGGTGTCGGCCTCCGCCACCGGGCTGATGTTCGTCCACGCCCCGGTGCCGGTCGCGTACCGCCACATCTGGCCCTTGCCGCCGTCGTACGGCCCGCCCTTGTCGCTGTAGGCGAGGTAGAGGTGGCCGTTCTTCGCGTCCAGGACGCCCTTGTGCGCCAGGTGCCCGGTGGGCTGCCCGGCCAGCCGCTGCCAGGTCGCGCCCGCGTCCGTCGACCGGTACACCGCGTTGTCCTTGTCGGCGACCCCTACGTAGATCGTCTTCGTGGCGTTCCCGGCGGTGCCCGTGGACTCGTCGAAGGTGACCCAGACGATGCCCTGGTTGTCGGACGAGTAGCCGCTCGTGTCGCTCGGGTCCTGTGCGTAGTTGCCGACGTTGGGGAAGTTCGTCACCTGCGACCAGGTCACGCCCGAGTCCGTCGACCGCCAGAGCCCCTTGCCGCTGGGCGCGCCCAGGTACAGCACGCTGTTCCGGTTCGGGTCGACGGCCAGCCGCTCGCCCATGCCCCGCCCCGGCATGTTGCCGCCCAGTTTGAACGGCAGGTTCGCCTTCCGCCAGCTCGCGCCCCGGTCGGAGGAGCGCATGACGGCGCCGTTCTTCGGGTCCCAGCTGTTCGTGTACGTCCCGACCGCCGCGTACACCCGGTTCGGATCGACGGAGTCGGACGCGATGCTGACGACGCCCGTGTGCCCCCAGTCGTCCCACCCGACCGAGTCCAGCAGCGGCGTCCAGGTCTTGGAGGACTCCTGCCAGCGGTAGGCACCGCCGATGTCCGTGCGTGCGTAGGCCAGGTTCTTCTCGGAGCGGTTGAAGACGATGCCGGGTACGAACCCGCCCCCGTCGATCCGGGCGTTCTTCCAGGTGTACGTGTCGGCGGCGAGCTTCGGCGCCGGAGGATCGGCGGCCAGGGCACTGGGCGCGCCCGACAACAGCCCGGCCGCCAGTGCCAGCACGGCCGTGAGGATGCGGGTTCTTCGCACGGTGGGGGTCCTTCCGTGAGGGGGGACGTGCGAGGGCCGGGCGGCTCCCGTGCGGGTGGAGCCGCCCGGCCGTGGTGGCCCCGCGTCAGGTGCAGGGCCACGTACGCAGAGCTTCGGACGCTGCTTCGGGGGCGCGGGGAACTGCGCGACCAGTCACCTACGGCCCGCAGATCACCGCGGCCCAACCCGCGGAGCGCCCGGCGGGGTTATTCGAGAAGCTCCGCGTACGAGCCCATGGCCAAGGCGATGTCCGCCTGAGCCCAGAACCGGTGATACGTGAACGACGGCACCGCGCCGCCCGCGAGATAACTCTCGATCTTCGACCAGGCGGGGTCGTCCTCGTAGAAGGACCGGATCGAGTCGAACGTGGACGACGAGTTGATCGCGTCACCGTTCGGCATCGTGCCCGTCCAGCCGCTCGGGATGTGCACCGGGTCGTCGAACCGGTTGTAGTCGGCCCGGTTCTCCGGAACGGCGATCCCGAGATCGGTCTGGTGGTTCGCCCACATGCCGTCCAGCAGCTTCTTCGCCGCCGCCGCGGCCTCCGTGTCACCGGAGCGGTCCGCGTAGTACGTCAGGGTCTTGGCGTACGCGGCCGCCACGCCGACGTCGTTGGTGTAGTCGGCGACGGTGACGTGCAGCCCGCTGTTGGAGCCGGGGCTGGAGGCGTTCCAGGTGTCGGGCTGGCCCGACCACTGCAACGTCGACGGGATGCGGTAGGTGCCGTCCGGGTTGAACGTGGTCTTGGACAGCGCCCAGTCGACCCACTTGTCGAGGACCGCCTTGGCCTTCGCGTTCCCCGTCTGCTGGTACAGCTCGGCGACCCGCTCCACGGACCACGCCTGGAAGCCGAACCACTGGTTGGACGGCGGGTCGTGGTACACGGGCTTCTCGTCGTAGTACATGCCGTAGAACGTCGACTTCCCGGCGGGCGGGGTGGCGTACCGGCCCGCCCAGCTGTTGGTCGCGCCTCCGGCGATGGCGCCCTCGTCCGACTGCAGCCAGCGGTAGAACTCCAGCTGCCGGTCCATGGACTTGGCCCAGTCCGCCGCGCCCGTCGCCGACTTCGGCTTCAGCGGCGCGTAGTTGCCGAGCGCGTAGGCCGCGAGGGGGTTCTGGTAGCCGCCGTGGGCGTGGCTGGAGCCGATGCGCCAGGCCCAGCCGGCACTGGTGTCGGTGGCGCCGCCCCAGGCGTAGTACCAGGACATCAGGTAGAACGAGGCGTCCTTGCCGGTGCCCGCCGGGCAGGTCGAGGGCCCGACGCAGTTGCCGACCTTCTTGAAGTACTTGTCGAACATCGAGTACCGCAGGTAGTCACCCATCTTGGCCGCCTTGGCGACCGTCCCGGAGACCTGCCCGCCCTTGCCCTGCTCCTTCGCCCACAGGTCCGCCCAGTAGGCGGCCTGCACGGCCCGCGCGTCGGCGTCCGGAGCGTTGGTGAACTTCCACTGCTTGGCGTAGGAGGCGTCCCCGGTGAACAGGTCCAGGTAGCCGTTCTTGCCGCCGTACTTGAAGGCGTCACAGGTCGGCTGCGGCACCGTCTCCCACACCGACTCCTGCGCGCCGCGCTGGAAGGTGTTGATGTACGACGGGCCGGTGTCCGACGGGCCCGCCTCGCACTTGCCGGGCGAGTTGCCGTAGCCGTACACGTTGTCGACGTCCTGGAGCCAGTGCATGCCGTAGACGTCGTCCGTGCCGTAGGCGCTCTTCAGCTCGCCCGCGATCGGGTCCGGGCCGACCGAGACGCCGGTGTCGAGCTTGGCCGGGTACTCGTTCGGCGTGTCCAGCTCGGGGGCGTAGGTGGCCGGTTTGGAGGGGTTGTAGAAGGAGTTGGTCGGCTGGTCGGCCTTGGTGGGGATCATGTACTTCTCCATGAGGTCCCACGCGCCGTTGAACTTCGACCAGTCACCCGTCACCTTGCCGTACATGGCCTGGAGCCACAGGAGGTAGCTGTACGCCTCCGACGTGGTCTCGTGGCCGTGGTCCGGCGCCTCGACGATCAGCGTCTCGACCGAGTGGTAGGGAATGCCCTCGGGGGAGAAGTAGCCGTTCGCCGGGTTGGTGATCTTCCCGTACAGCTCCAGGAAACGGGCGTCGTAGACCTTCGCCGCCGCCAGCTGGGTCACGGTGACCGAGGCCTTGGCGTGGCCCGCCGCCGTCGACTCGAACACGGCCGACCCGGTACCGGAGTTCGCGGCCGCGACGGTCACCTTCTGCGCGGTGTTCCAGTTCTGCGGCGTGAACGTCAGTGAGGCGCCGGCCGAGACCGAGAGCCCGGAGTTGCCGCTCGCACGGGCCGAGGTCACCGTCACGTTCGCGGAGGGCTGCTTGGACAGCTTGACCTCATAGGTGCCCGACTTGCCGGACTGGACGCCCAGTTGCAGCGGCGAGGCCACGACGGTCGGGCCGGCGGCGACGGTGATGCCGACCGGCGTCGAATCGGCGGAGGCGCCCATGCTGTCGTACGCCTTCGCCACCAGGGAATGGCTGCCCACGGCCAGGTCCGAGACGGAGAGCGCGTAGGGCGCGCTCGCGTCCGTGCCGAGCAGCTTGGTGTCGTCGTAGAACTCCACCTTGCTGATCGTGGCGTTGTCCGCGGCTGCGGCGGTGGCCGCCAGCGGCACCGCCTGGCCCTGGGTGTACACCGCGCCCGCGCTCGGGCTGGTCAGCACGGCGATCGGCGGCTGGTGCGCGCCGGTGCAGGGGGTGCCGTTGACGGAGAAGGACGTCGGCGCGGTGTTGCCGCCGCTGTAGGAGAACTGGGCGCCGGTGGAGACGGCGGCACCCGCGGCGACCCGCGCGTTGTGGGAGGCGTTCTTGACGGTGACGTTCTGGCCGGACTGCGACCAGGTGCCGTTCCAGCCGTTGCCCAGCTTCTGGTTGCCGGAGTAGGCGTAGGTCAGCGTCCAGCCGTCGATGACGTCCGTGCCGCGGTTGGTGAGGGTCAGGTCCACCGTGAAACCGGAGCCCCAGTCGTTCGTCTTGTAGTCGACACTGCACTGAAGTGCCGCCGCCTGGGCGGGAGTCGATCCTGAGGAGAGCATCGTCAACGGAAGCGCGAGAGCTGCGAGGGCTGCGGTCCACAGCCGCCGCACCGCTCGGCGTCTCCGGGGTGGGGGATGCATGGTGCTGGTTCCTCCTTGCGGCTCGGAGAAGTCAAGGCTTGAACCAGTGGGAGCGCTCCCATAGTGCGGACACGTCAGGTACCGGTCAAGGTCTTCGAAGAGTCGAAAACATTCGACGCCGGGAGTTGAGCGAAAGTCAGTGACTCCCCTGTTCTTTGCCGACACTTGGCGCTACCTTCCTTGACACCAGTGGGAGCGGTTCCATCAGTCGACGCGTCCGTCACGACGCACCCGGCCTGCAAGGAGTCGCTCATGCGACACCCCTCGCGTTCAGTACTTTTAGCCGCCGCCCATGCGGTCGTCCCCGGCTGCGCGAGTGCCGGTGCCGGGTTCCTCACGTCGTTGTCGGAGCGCGCCCTGAACGGCTGACACCCCCACCACCGAAAGGGAAACCCGCACTCATGAGCCGTACGAGAACAGCGTTACTGGCCGCCATGGCCCTGGTCGCCGGAGCGACCGGAACCGCCTTCGCCGTCGACCCGGGCGCCGCCGGCGTCGCCGCCGTCCCCTGCACCGTCGACTACAAGATCCAGAACGAGTGGAGCACCGGCTTCACCGCCGCCGTGACCATCACGAACAACAGCGCCGCCAAGTCGTCGTGGTCGCTGAAGTGGTCCTACGCCGGCAACCAGAAGGTCACCAGCGGCTGGAACGCCAAGCTGAGCCAGAGCGGTGCCGCCGTCACCGCGGCCAACGAGACCTACAACGCCCAGCTCGCGACCGGCAGTTCGGTCAGCTTCGGCTTCCAGGGCAGCTACAGCGGCAGCAACGCGATCCCGGCCACCTTCACTCTCGACGGCGTGACCTGCAACGTCGACGGCGGCCCCGGCGGTCCCACGGATCCGCCGGACCCGGGCGGCCCGGGCAACCGGGTGAACAACCCCTACGATGGCGCCAAGGTGTACGTGAACCCCGAGTGGTCCGCGAACGCCGCCGCCGAGCCGGGCGGCAGCCGGATCGCCAACCAGCCGACCGGTGTCTGGCTGGACCGGATCGCCGCGATCAACGGCGCCGGCGGCAAGATGGGCCTGCGCGCCCACCTCGACGAGGCGCTGCGGCAGAAGGGCTCCGGCGAGCTCGTCGTCCAGCTCGTGATCTACAACCTGCCCGGCCGTGACTGCGCCGCCCTCGCCTCCAACGGCGAGCTGAAGGCCGACGAGATCGGCCGCTACAAGACGGAGTACATCGACCCGATCAAGGCGATCCTCGCCGACTCGAAGTACTCCTCGCTGCGGATCGTCACCACCGTCGAGATCGACTCGCTGCCGAACCTCGTCACCAACACCGGCAGCCGCGCGACGGCCACCCCGCAGTGCGACGTGATGAAGGCCAACGGCAACTACGTCAAGGGCGTCGGCTACGCGCTGAACAAGCTCGGCGACGTGCCGAACGTCTACAACTACGTCGACGCGGGCCACCACGGCTGGATCGGCTGGGACGACAACTTCGCTCCTTCGGCGACCCTGTTCAAGGAGGCGGCGTCCGCCGAGGGCGCGACCGTCAACGACGTCCACGGCTTCATCACCAACACGGCGAACTACAGCGCCCTGAAGGAGGACCACTTCTCCATCAGCGACAACGTGGCCGGCAAGTCCGTCCGCGAGTCGAAGTGGGTCGACTGGAACCGCTACGTCGACGAGCTGTCCTTCGCCCAGGCGTTCCGCAATCAGCTGGTCTCGGTCGGCTTCAACTCCGGCATCGGCATGCTGATCGACACCTCCCGCAACGGCTGGGGCGGCACCGCCCGGCCCGCCGGCCCCGGCGCCCAGACGTCCGTCGACACCTACGTCGACGGCGGCCGCTACGACCGCCGCATCAACCCGGGCAACTGGTGCAACCAGTCCGGAGCCGGCCTCGGCGAGCGCCCGCAGGCCAGCCCGGCCGCCGGGATCGACGCCTACGTGTGGATGAAGCCGCCGGGTGAGTCCGACGGGGCGAGCAAGGAGATCCCGAACCCCGAGGGCAAGGGCTTCGACCGCATGTGCGACCCGACCTACGAGGGCAACCCGCGCAACAACAACAACATGTCCGGTGCCCTGCCGGACGCGCCGATTTCCGGGCACTGGTTCTCCGCCCAGTTCCGGCAGCTGATGCAGAACGCGTACCCGCCGCTGTCCTGACCCGTCCGTGCTGAACCGCTGATCCGCCGGGGCATCGTGCCCCGGCGGATTTTGCGGGACCGGCAACAGCAGTGGCCTCCGCACGGTGCGCCGTCGCACGCTGACCGCATCCGAGCGAGAGGCTGACCACCATGGCGCACCACCACCACGACCACGAGCAGGGCCACGGCCCGCACCACGGCCACACCGACATCGACTGGGCCGAGATGGGCCCGACGCTGGAGGCTTCGGCGGAACTGTTCGCGTCCCTGTACGAGCGGGCCCTGGGCTGGCTGGCGCAGGAGGTGACCGAACCGGGTCTGATCGTCGACGCGGGCAGCGGGCCGGGTGTCGTGTCGTGTCTGTTCGCGGAGACGTTCCCGGGCGCGCGGATCGTGGCGGTGGACGGTTCCGACGGGCTGCTGGAGCGGGCCCGGGCGCGCGCCGAGCGGCAGGGGGTCGCCGACCGCTTCGGCACGATCACGGGTGAACTCCCCGACGTACTGGGAGAGTTGGACTACCCCGCCGATCTGCTGTGGGCGAGCCGCAGCCTGCATCACCTCGGCGACCAGCGGGCCGCGCTCGCCGCGTTCGCGCAGCGGCTGGCACCCGGCGGCACGCTGGCCATCATGGAGGGCGGTCTGCCCCTGCGGTTCCTGCCGCGCGACTTCGGCATCGGCCGGCCCGGTCTCCAGGCGCGGATCGACGCGGTGGAGGCGGAGTGGTTCACCCGGATGCGCACCGAGTTGCCCGGGCACGTGGCCGAGACCGAGAACTGGCCCGCCCTGCTCGCCGCCACGGGTCTGAAGCACACGAGGACGCACAGCTTCCTGCTCGACCTCCCGGCGCCCGCCTCCGACCGGGCGCGTGCGTATGTCGTGGCGTCCCTGTCGCACATGCGCGACAAGCTCGCCGAGGGGCTCGACGCCGAGGACCTGGCGACCGTGGACCGCCTGCTCGACCCGGACGACGAGGCGAGCCTGCACCACCGCCCGGACGTGTTCGTCCTGGAGGCCCACACGGTCCACACCGCGGTCCGGCCCGCCTAGCGACGACCGCACTTGACTTCGAGAGTGCTCCAAGTGATGGACTCCCCGGCATCGCACACCGGCCCACACCACAGGGGGAATCCATGTCCGACTCTCGGGTCGCGCTCATCACCGGCGGAGGCAGCGGGATCGGCGCCGCTGTCGCACGGCAACTGCTGGACGCCGGGCACCGGGTGGCCGTCACCGGGCGGGGGGAGGAGCGGCTGCGCTCGTTCGCCGAGGAGCTGGGGCGGCCCGACGGGCTGCTGACGCTCGCCGGTGACACCGCCGTGTACGAGGACGTCCGGGCGGCGGTCGACACCACCGTGAAGACCTTCGGCCGGCTCGACACCGTCGTCGCCAACGCCGGTTTCGCCACCCACGACACGGTCGCGGAGGGCGACCCGGCCGGCTGGACCGACATGGTGCTGACCAACGTCCTCGGCCCGGCCCTGCTGATCAGGGCGTCCATCGACGCGCTGAAGGAGACGCGCGGCCGGATCGTCCTGGTCGGCAGCGTCGCCGGGTTCGTGTACGGGCCGGGCAACATCTACGGGGCGACGAAGTGGGCGGTGACCGGACTCGCCGAGAACACCCGGCGGCAGGTCACCGAGTGGGGCGTGGGCGTCACCCTGGTCGCGCCCGGCCGGACGGAGACCCCCTTCTGGGACTCCTACGGCAGCCTCCCGCCCGGCCACCTCCTCACCGCCGGCCAGATCGCCGACTCGATCGTCTGGGCGATGCGGCAGCCGGACGGGGTCGACGTCAACACGGTGGTCGTACGGCCGGTGGGGCAACCGGTCTGAGAAGGCGGAAACGACGGCGCCCCGGTCCCGGCCCCGCAAGGGGCTTCGGGCCGGGGCACTGCCGGTGCGGCTCAGGCGCCGTTGAACTCCGCCGGGTCCGGGCCGATGCGGCGGTCCTCGTTCAGCGCGCTGATCGCCGCGAGGTCCTCGTCGTCGAGGCTGAAGTCGAACACGTCGATGTTCTCCTTGATCCGCGACGGGGTCACGGACTTCGGGATCACCACGTTGCCCAGCTGGATGTGCCAGCGCAGCACGACCTGGGCCGGGGTGCGGTCGTGCTTGCGGGCGATGGCCACGATCGCCGGGACCTCCAGCAGGCCCTTGCCCTGGCCCAGCGGCGACCAGGCCTCCGTGGCGATGCCCTGCTCCGCGTGGTACTCGCGGGAGGCGCCCTGCTGCAGGTGCGGGTGCAGCTCGATCTGGTTCACCGCCGGGACGACCGACGTCTCACCGATCAGCTTCTGAAGGTGCTCGGGGAGGAAGTTGGAGACGCCGATGGCCCGGATCCGGCCGTCGGCGTGCAGCTTCTCGAACGCCTTGTAGGTGTCGACGTACAGACCCCGCTCCGGCGTCGGCCAGTGGATCAGGTACAGGTCGACGTAGTCCAGGCCGAGCTTCTCCAGCGACGTGTCGAAGGCGCGCAGCGTGGAGTCGTACCCCTGGTCGGCGTTCCAGAGCTTCGTGGTGACGAAGAGCTCCTCGCGGGGGACGCCGGAGCCGGCGATGGCCTTGCCGGTGCCCTCCTCATTGCCGTAGATCGCCGCTGTGTCGATGCTGCGGTACCCGGCCTCCAGCGCCGTCGCGACGGCCGTCTCGGCCTCGTCGTCCGGCACCTGCCAGACGCCGAAGCCCAGCTGGGGCATCTCGACGCCGTTGTTCAGGATGATCGGGGGGACCTTGCTCACGAGCTCTCGATCCTTCGGTAAGTGGTCAGGTGTGCTCCCATCGTCAACGATCACGGGCGGTGATGCATTCCTGACGGGAGAATTCCGAAGCCACACCTGCCCCGCGAGGCGCATGTCACGCCCGGTAGAGCGCTTCGACCTCGTTCTCGTACGCCTTCTCGATCGCCTTCCGCTTCAGCTTGAGGGACGGGGTCAGCAACCCGTGCTCCTCCGTGAACGGCTGGGCCAGTATGCGGAAGGTGCGGATCGACTCGGCCTGCGAGACGAGGGTGTTGGCGGCGACCACCGCGCGGCGCACCTCCGTCTCCAGATCCGCGTCGCGCACCAGCTCCGCCGGGGACATCTGCGGCTTGGCCCGCATGGCCAGCCAGTGCTCCACGGCCTCCTGGTCGAGGGTGACCAGGGCGGCGATGTACGGGCGGTCGTTGCCGACGACGATGCACTGGTTGACCAGCGGATGGTCCCGGACGCGTTCCTCCAGCACCCCGGGCGAAACGCTCTTGCCGCCGGAGGTGACCAGGATCTCCTTCTTGCGGCCGGTGATGGTGAGGAAGCCGTCCTCGTCCAGCGCACCGAGGTCACCGGTGGCGAGCCAGCCGTCGTGCAGGGTGGCGTCGGTGGCCTTCTGGTTGTTGAGGTACCCCTGGAAGACGTTCTCGCCGTGCAGCCAGATCTCGCCGTCGTCCGCGATGTGGACGGTCATGCCCGGGATGGGCTGCCCGACCGTGCCGAAGCGGGTGCGCCCGGGCGGATTGGCGGTCGCGGCGGCCGTGGACTCCGTCAGGCCGTAGCCCTCGTAGATGTGCACGCCCGCCCCGGCGAAGAACAGGCCCAGGCGGCGGTCCATCGCCGAGCCGCCCGACATGGCGTGCTTGATGCGGCCGCCCATCGCGGCGCGGATCTTGGAGTAGACCAGCTTGTCGAAGAGCTGGTGCTGCATGCGCAGGCCCGCCGACGGGCCGGGGCCGGTGCCCCAGGCCTTGGCCTCCATCGCGTCGGCGTACTTGATGGCGACCTCGACGGCCTTCTCGAAGGGGCCGGAGCGGCCCTCCTTCTCGGCCTTGCGGCGGGCCGCGTTGAACACCTTCTCGAAGATGTACGGCACGGCCAGGAAGAACGTCGGCTTGAACGCGGCCAGGTCGGGCAGCAGGGCCGCCGCGTTCAGCTGCGGCTGATGGCCGAACTTCACCTTGCCGCGGATTCCGGCGACCTGGACCATCCGGCCGAAGACATGGGCGAGCGGCAGGAACAGCAGCGTCGCCGCCTCGTCGCCGCGCCGGGAGTGGAACAGCGACTCCCAGCGTTCGATGACGGTGTCCGCCTCGAACATGAAGTTGCCGTGCGTGAGGAGGCAGCCCTTCGGGCGGCCGGTGGTGCCCGAGGTGTAGATGATCGTGGCGACCGACTCGGGGGTGACGGCCTGCCGGTGGCGGTGCACGACCTCGTCGTCGAGGTGCGCGCCCGCGTCGTACAGCTCGTGCACGGCGCCGGAGTCGAGCTGCCACAGCCGGCGCAGCTGGGGCAGCCGGTCGATGACGGTGGCGATCGTCATCGCGTGGTCCTCGTGCTCCACGACCGCGGCCGTCACTTCGGCGTCGTACAGCATCCAGAAGCACTGCTCGGCCGAGGACGTGGGGTAGACCGGCACGACCTGGGCGCCGATCGTCCACAGCGCGTAGTCGAACAGGGTCCACTCGTAGCGCGTACGGGACATGATCGCGACCCGGTCGCCGAACCGGATGCCGCTCGCCAGCAGCCCCTTGGCCAGCGCGAGCACCTCGTCGCGGAACTCGGCGCTGGTGACGTCCCGCCACTGGCCGGACTCGTCCTTGCGGCCCAGCGCGATGTGCAGCGGGTCTTCCTGGGCATGCTCGAAGACCACGTCGGCCAGACCGCCCACCGGAGGCGCCAACGCCAACGGCGGGATGGTGAACTCGCGCAAACCCCGCTCCCCGCTCCTCAGCGCTCCTGTCGAGTGACGTCCCGCACAGCGCCAGGAAAGCTACCCCACCCGGACAGGGGGCGGGAGGGGGTGCGAAGACGGGCATCGCTCCGGGCCGCGCTGGTCAGCGAGGGAAAAAGCGCTCACATGGGGAAGGGTCGGACACAATCCTGACGGTCGAGTAAGTTTCGGTGCCGTAATCTCCACCGAATCTGTACGAGTCCGGCCGCGGCGCGACGGGCAGTGAGGCGGGCCCTCTTCTGTCAGCGGGACAGCGGCGGATTGTGTCACTCCGGTTCGTCACAGCCCCTTGCGCCCGCTGCGGTGCAGCCGGTCCCCGCCCGCCAGGATCGCCGCCGTCAGAGCGTCCGCCGCGCCCTGGGCGGAGGGCCGGCGGCGGCCGCGGACGAGCACGAAGTCGACCTGGCCCAGTTCCGGCAGCCCCGCCCGGTCCGGGACCCGGACCAGCGCCGGCGGGATGAGCCCGCGGGAGTGCGCCATCACGCCGAGGCCGGCGCGGGCCGCCGCGACGAGGCCGTTGAGGCTGCCGCTGGTGCACACCACCCGCCACTGCCGGCCCTGCCGCTCCAGGGCCTCCAGGGCGAGCGCGCGGGTGATGCCCGGCGGCGGGTAGACGATGAGCGGCACCGGGCGGTCCGGGTCGAGCCGGAGGCGTTCCGCGCCGATCCACACCAGCCGGTCGTGCCGGACCAGCTCGCCCCGCGGGTCCTCGGGCCGCCGCTTGGCCAGGACGAGGTCCAGCTTCCCGGCGGCCAGCTGCTCGTGCAGCGTGCCCGACAGCTCGACCGTCAGCTCCAGGTCGACCTCCGGGTGCTCGTGCCGGAAGCCCTCCAGGATCTCCGGCAGCCGGGTCAGCACGAAGTCCTCCGAGGCGCCGAAGCGCAGCCGGCCGCGCAGCCGGGTGCCCGCGAAGAACGCCGCCGCCTGCTCGTGCACCTCCAGGATCCGGCGCGCGAAGCCGAGCATGGCCTCGCCGTCCTCCGTCAGCTCCACCGAGTGCGTGTCCCGGGTGAACAGCGTCCGCCCGGCGGCGTCCTCCAGCCGCCGCACGTGCTGGCTGACCGTCGACTGCCGCAGCCCGAGCCGCCGCGCGGCCTGCGTGAAGCTCAGCGTCTGCGCCACCGAAAGGAACGTGCGCAGCTGGGACGGGTCGTACATGGCGCCAGGTTATCGCGGAACGTGATGACAGTGAGTGCCGTATACGGGATTCCCGATCGCCGGGCCGGGGAGCAGGATGGAAGGGGGCCGCTGCGGCCCCGGACCGACCGAAGTACCAAGCAAGTGGAGCACCGTGAAACGCCTGCACTGGCCGAGTTGGATGCCGATCGACCCCTACATCCTGCTCCTCCTCGGGACGGTGGGCCTCGCCGCACTGTTCCCGGCGCGCGGGTCGGCCGCCGATGTCGCCTCCGGTGCCTCCACGGCCGCGGTCGCCCTCCTCTTCTTCCTCTACGGCGCGAGGCTCTCCACGCGCGAGGCGCTCGACGGACTGCGGCACTGGCGCCTCCATGCCACCGTCCTGGCCTGCACCTTCCTCGTCTTCCCGCTGCTCGGGCTCGCGGCCCGCGGGCTGGTGCCGGTGATCCTGACGCACCCGCTCTACCAGGGCCTGCTCTTCCTCACGCTGGTCCCGTCGACCGTCCAGTCGTCGATCGCCTTCACCTCGATGGCCCGCGGCAACGTGCCCGCCGCGATCTGCGCGGGGTCCTTCTCGTCCCTGGTCGGCATCGTCGCCACACCGCTGCTCGCCGCATCGCTGCTCGGAGGCAGCGGGGGAGGGTTCTCCGCCGACTCGCTGCTGAAGATCGTGCTGCAGCTGCTGGTCCCCTTCCTCGCCGGGCAGCTGCTGCGGCGCTGGATCGGCGGCTTCGTCACCCGCCACAAGCAAGTCCTCGCGCTGGTGGACCGCAGCTCGATCCTGCTCGTCGTCTACACCGCGTTCAGCGTGGGCGTGGTCCAGGGCATCTGGCACCAGGTCAGCCCCGCCCGGCTCGGCGGGCTGGTCGTCGTCGAGGCGGTCATCCTCGCCGTGATGCTGCTGCTCACCTGGTACGGCGGCAAGGCGCTGCGCTTCGGCCGGGCGGACCGGATCGCGATCCAGTTCGCCGGCTCGAAGAAGTCCCTGGCCGCCGGGCTGCCCATGGCGAGCGTCCTGTTCGGCGCGCAGGCGGCGCTCGCCGTGCTGCCGCTGATGCTCTTCCACCAGATGCAGCTGATCGTGTGCGCGGTGATCGCCAAGCGCCGCGCCCGGGAAGCGGCGGGGGAGGTCAGCGCGCCGCAGCCAGCCGCAGCGACACGAACCTCGGTCGGTACAGGGACACGTTCCGGCTGAGCTGGGCGGCGGCGCCCGTCATCTCCAGCCAGTTGACGTCGTAGCTCAGGACGAGCCGTCCCTCACCGCTCAGCACCGGATGCGCCTGCGGGTTGTAGGCGGCCACCTGCCCCTGCGGCAGCGGCGGGCTGAACTCTCCCGCCGGACCGTGCCACGGCCCGGCGGGGGAGCAGGCCCAGTAGGACGCCACGGTGGTCAGCCCCTTCGCGCCGGCGGCCATCGTGAACAGCACGTACGTGCCGCCGTCCCGGACGACCGTGAAGGCGCTGCCCACGCCCTTGCGCTGCCCGTCCCCGAGCACCGGCCGGGGCCGGGCGCGGGGCACCCACGCCGAGCCGCTCCAGTACTGCCACGCCGCCGGGTCCGCGAGCGCGCCCTTGGGGACACGGGCGGCGTACGCGTGCGAGACGGGGCGGGCGGCGGGCCGGCCGTCGTCGCCGCCGAACACATACGTCCAGCCGTCCTCCTCGACCAGCGTGGTGCCGAACAGCACACGCCGGGACGGGTCGGCGACCGGCCGCTGGTCGAGCACCTCGGTGATCGACTCCAGGCGCAGCCCGGGCAGCGACAGGGTGGCGACCTCGGTCGCGGTGGGCACGCCGTAGATCCAGGGGGACTGTCCCGCCGTGCGCACCCACAACAGCACCCGGACGACCTGCTCCGAGGAACCGGGGGAGCGGGGTTCGACGCGGGCGGCGACCGGCCAGCGCCACTGGTCCGGTGCCGGGTCGGCGAACAACGGGGCGGGCAGGGTGGCTTCGAGGCGGCCGTCGCGCATCAGCACCGCCGAGTTGCGCACCAGCGGCGTGCCGGCGTCCCGCCAGGCGTAGGACTCGCCGTGCGGGTTGGGCGGACCGTGGACCCGGCCCAGATAGGTGTCCGAGAACAGCCACAGCACCCGGCCGTCCGGCAGCCGCACCGAGTGGGTGCCGTCGCCGCCGGTCCAGTCGTCCGTGCGGCCCGCGTCGTCGCCGTAGCGGGCGAACTCGGCGGTGAGGCCGTCGTCCGCCTTCCAGGAGCCGACCGTCAGCGCCCGGCAGGCGTCGTCGTCCGGACCGTCGTCGCCGGGCAGGGCGATGAGCAGTGCGGCGCCGAGAACCAGGACCAGCAGCAGGCCGATCCCGGTTCCCGTGCGCTGTCGTGCTCGTAATGCTCCTGAGTCGTCGGGCACGCTGTGTGACGTTAGTTGCTGCCGCTCACCTGGTCCATGGGCAGCCACAGCACCGTGCCCCGCGAGGCCGCGCCCGAGGCGCCGGCGGCCAGCTCCTCGTCGCTCAGCGCCCGGTCCCAGACCCGGACGTCGTCGATCGCCCCGGTCAGGAACGCCCGGCTGTCCATGCGCTGGCCGATGTGCACGCCGAACGGGGAGTTGCGGCTGACCGAGCCCGCCACGTCCGCCGTGCCGAGCGCCTCGCCGTCGAGGAAGAGCGTCAACTGCCCTCCGCCGCGGCGCAGGGCCAGATGGTGCCAGCGGCCGTCGTTGTGGGCTCCGTCGGTCGACACCGAGGCGGACCTGACGGTCGTCGCGCCGGACCGGGTGGTGATCAGCCCGCGGACCCGGTTGCTCGCCGGTTCGCCCCGCAGCCAGATCTGCGGCTGGGTGGTGCCGATGCCGCCCATCCACAGGAAGGGCTGCTCGCCGGTCGTGGCCGTGTAGCGGAAGTGCAGCGAGGCCGTGAAGTCCCCTTCCCCGAGTGGGAGCCGGGACCGGAAGGGCAGCCGGACGGCGTCATCGGTGCCGTCGAACGACAGCGCACCGCCGCGGACACCGGCCGTCCGCGCGGCACCGCCGAGCACGGCCGCGGGTCTGGCGCCCGCCGCCGCGTCGCGCGTGGTCGGGTCGGCGCCTCTGCGGGGTTTCAGCCAGTCCTCGGTGAAGCGGGCGAAGCGGATCTCGTCGCGGGCGTCGACCGCGCCGCCCTCGTACAGCAGGCCCACCGTCCCGCCGCCCACGGCCGCCATGTCGGAGTAGCCGGACCAGTCCGTGGTGACGACCGTGCCCCGGTCCACGCTCTCCCAGGTCCGTCCGCCGTCGTAGGAGGAGCGGACCATCATCGTCCGGCGGCGGTCGGGGTCGGCCGGGGCGGACAGCAGCATCCGGCCACCGAGACGCAGGGTCGCGCCCTGGACCTGCGGGGTGTACAGGTCCGGAAGGTCGCGGAAGGGGGTGGCGAAGCTGTCGCCGCCGTCGAGGCTGAGGGTCTGGGAGCGGTGGCCCAGGTCGGTGCCGTCCTGCTCCCGGCCGCTGACGAGCAGGGCGCCGTCGGAGCGCTCGGTGAGCGTCACCTCGGACGGCTTCTGCCGGAACGTGCCGTCCTGCGCTATGGGCCAGGTGTCCGTGGCGCCGACCCGCCAGGAGTCGCCGCCGTCGTCGCTGACGACGAGCGCGGCGTGGTTGGCGGAGACGTGGCTGCCGTTCCACGTCTCGGTGTTGACGCCGAACACCAGCCGCCCGGCGTGCTTGCCGCGGGTCAGCTGGATGCCGTGCACGGGCCCGGTCGCGTACCAGGAGTTCCAGTGCCCGGGCAGGATCTCGTCGCTCAGATCGCGCGGCTGCGACCAGGTCCGGCCGTCGTCGTCGCTGTACTGCAGATGGGGGGTGCGGTCGCAGGGGACGGAGCAGTTGCCGGCGTCCGTGCGGCCGGTGTTGAACGTCTCGGCCAGCAGGATCCGGCCGGTTCCGCGGTCCACGACCGGGGCCGGGTTGCCGTGCGTGTCGCCCGCGCCCTCGGTGACGACCTGGAGCGGCCCCCAGGTGCGGCCGCCGTCGGTGGAGCGCTTGACGACGATGTCGATGTCGGCGGCGTCACCGCAGTTGAGGACGCGGCCCTCGGCGAAGGCGAGCAGCGTGCCGCTGGTGGTGCGCACGACCGCCGGGATCCGGAAGCAGGCGTAGCCCGGGTCCTGGGACGCCTTGAAGAGCACCTGCTGGTCGAACCCGTCGGATGCGGACGTGGGTTGGCCGTGTGCCGGAGCGGTGGGCGCGAGCAGCGCCCCGGCGGCGACGGCGGCTGTCAGGGTGGATCTCAGACGTGCGCGAAGACGTGACGGCATGGTGCGACCTGCCCTTCATGCGTCGGTCGGCTGGACCACCCGGACATGGGAACAGACATCCGGTCATCCGGACATCCCATGTCCAATGTGTGGGTCACAGACGGTACTTGGGTTACAGACCCCCCACAAGCAGCGTGCGTCAGGGGATCAGGACGACCTTGCCCAGGTTGGACCGGCCCTCGATCTCCCCGTGCGCCTTCGCCGCGTCCTCCAGGGCGAACTGCCCGTGCACGACCGGCCTCAGCTCTCCCGCCTCGAACAGTCGCCACAGTTCCTCGCGCCACTGCTCGTACAACTCCGGCTTCCCGCGGGCGATACGGGCCATCTGGAACCCGATCACCGACTTGGCGTCCACGAGCAGGTCGTACGCCTGGATGGTGCCGCCGCCCGAGCTGTACGCCACCAGCCGCCCCTCGGGGACGAGCGCGTGCAGGGCCGGGGTGAGCAGCTCACCGCCGACCGCGTCCAGGACGTAGTCGACCGGTGTGCCCCAGCCGTTGTCGCCGTACGTGATGACGTGGTCGGCGCCGAGGCCCCGGACGAAGCCGGCCTTGGCCGGGTCGGAGACGGCTCCCACCACCCGTCCGGCGCCGCGCGTCCTGGCCAGCTGCACGGCCAGGTGGCCGACCCCGCTGGCGGCCGCGGTGACCAGGGCCGCCTCGCCCGGCTGGGGGCGGGCCGCCTCCAGGGTGCCGAGGGCCACCAGGCCGCCGCGGACCAGGGCGACCGCGTCGACGGCGCTCGCCTGTGCCGGAATCGGTGAGGTCATGGTCTCGTGCAGCACCGCGAAGTCGGCGTAGCCGTGGCCGAAGCACAGGCCCGTCACCCGGTCGCCGGTGCCGAAGCGGGTGACGCCCTCGCCGACGGCCGTGACCTCCCCGGCGATCTCACCGCCGAGTGGGCCGGGCTCGGCCGCCTCGCCGACCTTGCGGACGACCGGGAGCGTGACGCCGATCGCCTCCGTGCGCACGAGCAGCTCCCCCGGCCCCGGCGCGGGGAGCGGGGCCTCTTCCACGAACAGGGGGCCGCCTCGGGATTCGTAGCGGACGCGGCGCATCGCACCTCCGGGGTCGTTGGCGGTCCCAACGGATTCATGGGGAAGCCCAACGGTATAGGAGGATCATAGGAAGAACCAACGATTTTGTGGTTAGGCTGCGGCCATGTCGGAAGCACCCCTGCCCGCGATCCGCTCCCTGCCCAGCTGGCTCCTCGGCCGCGCCGCCGCCCGAGGCCGGGCCCTGGTGGCCGCTGCGCTGGCCGAGGAGGACATGAGGATGTGGCACCACGTGGTGCTGTCCGCCGTCCGCGACCTCGGCCCCGTCGCACAGGCCGACCTCGGCCGCGGGGTCCGGCTGGACCCGAAGGACCTGGTCGGCGTCCTCAACGACCTCCAGGCGGCGGGGCTGGTGGTACGTGAGCCGGACCCGAAGGACCGCCGCAAGAACGCGGTGTCCCTCACGGAGCGGGGGGCCCGGCTGCTGAAGCGATGCGAGAAGGCGGCCCGCGCCGCCAACGACGAACTGCTCGCACCGCTGTCGGCGGCCGAGCGGGAGCAGTTCACGGCCATGCTGCTCCGGATATCCGCCGCGGCGGACTAGGCGGGACGCCCCGGGCAGGCCGAGACGGGGCCCCTGCGGCGCAGGGGGCGCTCCCCGCCGGTCGGGGCCCCGCCGCCGTGTCGCGGGGGAACCTGTTCAGCCCTGGGCGGCCGCGGCCCGCAGAGCGATCCGGTCCTCACCCGCGTACACGTTCATGGAGCTGCCCCGCAGGAAGCCCACCAGCGTCAGGCCCGTCTCGGCCGCCAGGTCCACCGCCAGCGAGGACGGCGCCGACACGGCCGCCAGGACCGGTATGCCGGCCATCACGGCCTTCTGCGCCAGCTCGAACGAGGCCCGGCCCGAGACGAGCAGGATCGCCCGGGACAGCGGTAGCTCCCCGTTCTGCAGGGCACGGCCGACCAGCTTGTCGACCGCGTTGTGCCGGCCCACGTCCTCCCGGACGTCCAGCAGCTCGCCCTCCTCCGAGAAGAGGGCCGCCGCGTGCAGGCCCCCGGTCCGGTCGAAGACCCGCTGGGCCGCGCGCAGCCGGTCGGGCAGGCTCGCGAGCAGTTCGGGAGTGACCCGGACCGGGGGAGTGTCGGCGATGGGCCAGCGGGCCGTGGTGCGCACCGCGTCCAGCGACGCCTTGCCGCACAGCCCGCAGGACGACGTCGTGTAGACGTTGCGTTCCAGCGTGATGTCGGGGACGACCACGTCCGGGGCCGTCTGCACGTCGACCACGTTGTACGTGTTCACCCCGTCGGCCGTGGCGCCCGCGCAGTAGACGATGTTCCGCAGGTCCGACCGCGCGCCCAGCACCCCCTCGCTCACCAGGAAACCCGCCGCCAGGGCGAAGTCGTCGCCCGGGGTGCGCATGGTGATCGCCAGCGGCTTGCCGTTGAGCCGGATCTCCAGGGGCTCCTCGGCGACGAGCGTGTCCGGGCGGCTGGAGACCGCCCCGTCGCGGATGCGGAGAACCTTGCGTCGTTCCGTGACTCGTCCCATGTCCTGATCAGTCCCGGTTCTGTACGTGCTGGTAGCCGAAGCGGCCCTTGATGCAGAGGTTGCCGTGGGTCACCGGGTTGTCGTGCGGCGAGGTGACCTTCACGATCTCATTGTCCTGCACGTGCAGCGTCAGGTTGCAGCCCACTCCGCAGTACGCGCACACCGTGGTCGTCTCCGTCTGGGCGGACTCGTCCCACGTACCCGCCGCCCGCATGTCGAACTCGGACTTGAACGACAGCGCGCCCGTCGGGCACACCTCGATGCAGTTGCCGCAGTACACGCACGCCGAGTCGGTGAGCGGTGCGTCGTGCTCCACGGCGATCCGGGCGTCGAAGCCGCGCCCCGCGACCGAGATCGCGAAGGAGTTCTGCCACTGGTCGCCGCAGGCGTCGACGCACTTGTAGCAGAGGATGCACTTGTCGTAGTCGCGCACATACAGGTCGTTGTCGACCTTCGGCTCCTCGTTCAGCCGGGCCGCGTCCGGACCGAAGCGGTCCGGCTTCGCCTCGTACTCCTTGAGCCACCCGGCGACCTTCGGGGTGGTCGACAGGTCGACCGAGGACGCGAGCAGCTCCAGGACGACCTTGCGGCTGTGCCGGGCGCGCTCGGTGTCCGTGCGGACCTCCATGCCCGGCTCCGCCTTGCGCGAGCAGGCCGGGACGAGCGTCCTGGCCCCCTCGACCTCGACGACACAGACCCGGCAGGCGTTCTTGGGGCGCAGGGTGTCGCCCTCGCACAGGGTCGGGACGTCCTTCCCGGCCGCCCGGCAGGCGTCCAGGATGGTCGAGCCCTCGGGGACCCGGGCCTCCTCGCCGTCGAGGGTGAACTCCAGCATGCGGCGCGGGATCCCCAGCGGTGTGACGGTCATTCGTACGCCCCCAGACGGTCGATGGCGGATTCCACGGCGTTCCACGCGGTCTGTCCGAGACCGCAGATCGAGGCGTCCCGCATCGCGCGGCCGACCTCCCGCAGCAGCGCGATGTCACCGGCGGCGTCGGCGCCCGTGCGCTCCACGATCCGGTGCAGCGCCTCCTCCTGCCGTACCGTCCCGACCCGGCACGGTACGCACTGCCCGCACGACTCGTCCCGGAAGAACTCCGCGATGCGCAGCAGCAGCCGGGGCAGGGGCACGCTGTCGTCGAAGGCCATCACCACCCCCGAGCCGAGGGTCGTGCCGGCTTCGCGCGTGCCCTCGAAGGTGAGCGGGACGTCCAGCTCGTCGGCGCGTACGAAACCGCCGGCCGCCCCGCCGAGCAGCACCGCCCGCAGCCCCTCGCGCACCCCGGCCAGGGTGAGCACGTCCCCGAGCGTCGCGCCGAACGGCACCTCGTAGACACCGGGCCGCATTACGCTCCCGGACACGCAGAACAGCTTCGGCCCGGTGGAGCGGCCGGTGCCGATCGCCGCGTACGCCGGGGCGCCCATGGTCAGGATCGGCAGCACGTTGACCAGCGTCTCCACGTTGTTCTCGACCGTCGGCTTGCCGAACAGGCCCTTCTCCACCGGGAACGGCGGCTTGGAGCGCGGCTCGCCCCGGTAGCCCTCGATGGAGTTGAACAGGGCCGTCTCCTCACCGCAGATGTAGGCGCCCGCGCCGCGCCGGATCTCGATGTCGAAGGCGTAGCCCTGCCCGAGCACGTCGTCGCCGAGCAGTCCGCGCGCACGGGCCTGCCCGATCGCGTGCTCCAGCAGGTGCAGGGCGCGCGGGTACTCGCCGCGCAGATACAGGTAGCCCCGGTGGGCGCCGGTCGCGTACCCGGCGATCGTCATGGCCTCGATCAGCGCGTACGGGTCGCCCTCCATGAGCACCCGGTCCTTGAAGGTGCCCGGCTCCGACTCGTCGGCGTTGCAGACGAGGTAGTGCGGACGGTCGGGCTGGGACGCCGTGGCCTGCCACTTGCGGCCGGTGGGGAAGGCGGCGCCGCCACGTCCGACCAGGCCCGAGTCGGTGACCTCGCGGATGACCCCGGCCGGACCCAGCTCGAAGGCCCGGCGCAGGGCGGTGTAGCCGCCGTGGGCGCGGTAGTCGTCGAGGGACGACGGGTCGACCACGCCGACCCGGTGCAGCAGCATCAGACCGTCCTGCCCCGCCTGCGGTACCGCCAGCGCGGCGGGCGGTTCCTCCGGCGCGGAGCCGGGCGAGCCGGCGGCGAGCACGGCCTCCTCGACGGTCGCCGGCGCGGAGACCGCCGTACGGACGGGGTCCCCGGCCTTGATCGCGAGCGCGGCCGGGGCCCGTTCGCACAGGCCCAGGCACGGGCTGCGCTCGACACTGACCCCGCTGCCCAGGCCCAGCCGTGTCTCGATCCCGGCACACAGCTCCGGCGCCCCGGCCGCCGCGCACGCCAGGTCCGTGCACACGTGCAGCACGGTCGCCGGACGCGGCTTGACCGAGAACATGGCGTAGAAGGTGGCGACCCCGTAGGCCTCCGCCGGCGGCACCGTCAGCCGCCGGCACAGGTAGTCGAGGGCGCCCTCGCTGATCCAGCCGATCCGGTCGTTGACGGCGTGCAGCCCCGGCAACAGCAGGTCGCGCCGGTCCCGGGCCTCACGTCCGCCACGGGCCCACCGCAGGTCGGCGTCCGAGCGGTCGGCGCCCTCCCAGGAGGACTCGGGAGGCCCGAGCAGGGCGTCGACGGCCGCCCGTTCCTCGTCCGTCGGTTTGCTGTCACCGAAGTGCAGGTCCACAGTGCGTCACCCCACGATGGTCGCGATGGGCAGCTTCTCGATCCGGATCGCCGACGCCTTGAACTCAGCCGTCCCGGCGATCGGGCAGTTCGCCTCGATCGTCAGGGCGTTGGTGTCCACCTCGTCGGGGAAGTGCATGGTCATGAAGGCGAGCCCGGGCCGCAGTGCGGTGTCCACCCACACCGGCGCGGTCACCGACCCGCGCCGCGAGGTCACCTGGACCTGCTCGCCGACCACGACCCCGTAGCGCTCGGCGTCCTCCGGGCTCAGCTCGATGAACTCGCCGCGCCTGAGCGGCGAGGCGTAACCGCCGCTCTGCACACCGGTGTTGTACGAGTCGAGCCGCCGCCCGGTGGTGAGCCGGATCGGATAGCGGTCGTCGGTGAGGTCCACGGGAGGGTCGTGCTGCACGAGGCCGAAGGGCGCGAGCGGGCCGCGCCTGGAGGGGTCGGTCTCCCACAACCGGCCGTGCAGATAGCTGGGTTCGATGCCGTCCGTGCTCGGGCAGGGCCACTGGATGCCCTGGTGCTCCTCCAGGCGCTCGTACGTCATGCCGTAGTGGTCGGGCGAGACGGCCCTCAGCTCGTTCCACACGGTCTCGGCGTCGGCGTACTTCCAGTCGTGGCCGAGGCGGGCGGCGAGGTCGCAGATGATGTCGATGTCCTCGCGGGCCTCGCCGGGCGGAGTGACGGCCTTGCGGACGCGCTGGACCCGCCGCTCGCTGTTGGTGGTCGTGCCGTCGGTCTCCGCCCAGCCGGCGGTGGCCGGCAGGACGACGTCCGCGAGCTCGGCGGTCTTCGTCAGGAAGATGTCCTGCACGACCAGGAAGTCCAGGGCCTTCAGCCGCCGCACGGCCTGCTCGCTGTCGGCCTCGGACTGGGCCGGGTTCTCGCCGATGCAGTACACGGCCCGCAACGAGCCGTCCTCCATGGCCTCGAACATCTCCGTGAGGTTCAGGCCGTAGTGCGGCTGGATCACCGTGTCCCAGGCCGACTCGAACTTGAGCCGCACGTCCGGGTCGAGGAGGTCCTGGAAGCCGGGCAGCCGGTTGGGGATCGCCCCCATGTCGCCGCCGCCCTGTACGTTGTTCTGCCCGCGCAGGGGCTGCAGGCCAGAGCCGTAGCGGCCGACGTGCCCGGTGAGCAGCGACAGGTTGATCAGGGCGCGGACGTTGTCGGTGCCGTTGTGGTGCTCGGTGATGCCCAGGGTCCAGCACAACTGGGCCCGTTCGGCCCGGGCGTAGGCGTGCGCCAGCTCGCGGATCGCCGCCGCCGGCACGCCCGTCACCTTCTCGGCGAGCGACAGCGTCCACGGTTCGACCAGGGCCTTGTACTCCTCGAAGCCGGTGGTGGCCCGCTGGATGAACGCCTCGTTGGCGAGCCCCGCGTGGATGATCTCGCGGCCGACCGCGTGGGCCAGCGGGATGTCCGTGCCGACGTTGAGCCCCATCCAGCTCTCCGCCCACTCGGCGGTCGAGGTGCGGCGCGGATCGACGGCGTACATCCGGGCGCCGTTCCTGATCCCCTTCAGCACGTGCTGGAAGAAGATCGGGTGCGCGAACCGGGCGTTGGAGCCCCACATCACGATGACGTCGGTGTGCTCGATCTCCTCGTACGACGACGTCCCGCCGCCCGAGCCGAACGCCGCCGACAGGCCCGCCACGCTCGGGGCGTGACAGGTGCGGTTGCAGGAGTCGACGTTGTTGGTGCCCATGACGACCCGGGCGAACTTCTGCGCCACGTAGTTCATCTCGTTGGTGGCGCGGGCGCAGCTGAACATGCCGAAGGCGTCGCGGTTGCGCCCGATGCCCAGGGCGGCCCGGTCCAGGGCCTCCTCCCAGGTGGCCTGCCGGAACGGCTCGTCGCGGGAGTCCCGGACGAGGGGGTGAGTGAGCCGGGTGTAGGTCTTGGGGGTCCGGTCGCGTTTCCTCATGCGGCGCTCCTCAGCGCGAGCAGGTCCGAGATGGCGTGCACGGTGCGCAGGGTGGGCACCTCGACGCCGGTGATCTCCGCCAGCTCGACCACCGCCGCCAGCAGCACGTCGAGTTCCAGCGGCTTGCCGCGCTCCAGGTCCTGGAGCGTGGAGGTGCGGTGGTCGCCGACCCGCTCGGCGCCCGCGAGCCGGCGTTCGATGGAGACCCCGACCTCGCAGCCGAGGGCCCCGGCGACCGCCAGCGTCTCGGCCATCATGATCTCGATGACCTTGCGGGTGCCGCCGTGCAGACACATCTGCCGCATGGTGGCGCGGGCGAGGGCGCTGATCGGGTTGAAGGAGATGTTGCCGAGCAGCTTGACCCAGATGTCGCTGCGCAGGTCCGGTTCGACCGGGCACTTCAGCCCGCCCGCCTGCATGGCCTCACTGAAGGCGAGACAGCGGGCGGAGCGGCTGCGGTCGGGCTCGCCGATGGAGAACCGCGTGCCCTCCAAATGCCGGACGACGCCCGGCCCTTCGAGCTCGGTCGCCGCGTAGACGACACAGCCGACGGCCCGTTCGGGCGCGAGCACCGCACTGACCGCGCCGTCCGGGTCGACACTCTCGACACGGTGGCCGTCGTACGGGCCGCCGTGCCGGTGGAAGTACCACCAGGGGATGCCGTTCTGAGCCGCGACGACCGTGGTCGTCCCGTGCAGCAAGGGCGCGATCAGCGGCCCGCACGCCGCGTACGCGTTGGCCTTCAGGCCCAGGAAGACATGGTCGACCGGGCCGACCTCGGCCGGGTCGTCGGTGGCGTGGGGGTGCGCGGTGAAGTCGCCGCGTGGGCTGCGCACCCGGACTCCGTGCTGCCTCATGGCCGCCAGATGCGGTCCACGGGCGATGAGATGCACCTCGGCACCCGCGCGGTGGAGCGCGGCGCCGACGTAGGCGCCGATGGCACCGGCGCCGAGAACTGCGACTTTCACGAGAACACTCCGTTCGGTTTGAGGGATACCGCGGAGGTGGCTGCCGTCCGGCCGCCCGACGGGTCGCGTATGGCTCGCGGACGGCTTGTGTCGACGAAATATTGTCTACAGTATGGAGGTTGGGGCGGCAAGGGTCCGTGCGTCGACCGTTCGGCGCATGCTGGATACCGCTCACCGCATACGGTCGACGCTCCGTCTTCTCAACTCCCCTGCGGATCCCTACCGTCCGGGGTTCATGAGTCCCCCAGTCGCGCCCCCGGGCTGGAGCCGCTGGCTCGTTCCGCCCGCCGCTCTCTCCGTCCATCTCTCCATCGGCCAGGCCTACGCCTGGAGCGTGTTCAAACCGCCCCTGGAGTCCGCGCTCGGCCTCAGCGGCACCCAGAGCGCGCTGCCCTTCCAGCTGGGCATCGTCATGCTGGGCCTGTCCGCCGCGTTCGGCGGCACGCTCGTGGAGCGCAAGGGCCCGCGCTGGGCGATGACCGTCGCCCTGATCTGCTTCTCCTCCGGCTTCCTGCTCTCCGCGCTGGGCGCGTCCCTGGAGCAGTACTGGCTGATCGTGTTCGGCTACGGCTTCGTCGGCGGCATCGGTCTCGGCATCGGCTACATCTCGCCCGTCTCCACCCTGATCAAGTGGTTCCCGGACCGGCCCGGCATGGCCACCGGCATCGCCATCATGGGCTTCGGCGGCGGCGCGCTCATCGCCTCGCCGTGGTCGGCCCAGATGCTGGAGTCGTTCGGCGGCGACAGCTCCGGCATCGCGCTCGCGTTCCTCGTGCACGGGCTGTCGTACGCCGTGTTCATGCTGCTGGGTGTGCTCTTGGTCCGGGTGCCTCCTGCCGAGAAGCCCGTGGAGAGCGGGCCGAGTGTTCTCGCCGGCCCGCAGGTCTCCGCGAACCAGGCCATCCGCACCCCGCAGTTCTGGTGCCTGTGGGTCGTGCTCTGCATGAACGTCACCGCCGGCATCGGCATCCTGGAGAAGGCCGCGCCGATGATCACGGACTTCTTCGCGGACACCTCCACCCCGGTGTCGGTGACGGCCGCCGCCGGTTTCGTCGCACTGCTGTCGGCGGCGAACATGGCGGGCCGCATCGGCTGGTCGTCGACGTCCGACCTCATCGGCCGTAAGAACATCTACCGCGTCTACCTGGGCGTCGGCGCGATCATGTACGCGCTCATCGCCCTCTTCGGCGACTCCTCCAAGCCCCTGTTCGTCCTGTGCGCGCTGGTCATCCTCTCCTTCTACGGCGGTGGTTTCGCCACGATTCCGGCGTATCTGAAGGATTTGTTCGGTACGTACCAGGTCGGCGCCATCCACGGGCGGCTGCTCACCGCCTGGTCCACGGCCGGGGTGCTCGGCCCGCTGATCGTGAACTGGATCGCCGACCGGCAGGAGGAGGCGGGCCGGCACGGCGCGTCCCTGTACGGGCTGTCCTTCGTCATCATGATCGGGCTGCTCGTCGCCGGCTTCGTCGCCAACGAACTGGTCCGGCCCGTCGACCCCCGCCACCACGTCCCCGCCCCGAAGGAGGCCGCCCATGCCGAGCGACAGCAGTCAGAGTCCGCCTAGCCCGGACCGGCGGTGGCTGATCGCCATCGCCTGGGTGTGGGTGGGCGTGCCGCTCGCCTACGGGTTGTACGAACTGGTGCGGAAGGCGACGCAGCTGTTCACCGGGTAGGGGTTGACAGGTGCCCGGGCGTCCGAGGTGCTGACAGAAGCTACAACCCCGGCCCCCGTTTCCTGTCGCCTTGGCTGCCGCCGTACCCGTGAGTCACTGATCAGACTGGTGGATCCGCTACCCAAGGCAACGAGGGGGACCCACCCAATGAACGGCTCGCGCATCGCCGCCGTCGGCCACTACCAGCCCGCCAAGGTGCTCACCAACGAGGACCTGGCGGGCCTGGTGGACACCAGTGACGAGTGGATCAGGAGCCGGGTGGGCATCCGCACGCGCCACATCGCGGGCCCCGACGAGCCGGTCGACGAACTGGCCGCCCACGCCGCCGCCAAGGCCCTGGCCGCCGCCGGTCTGAGCCCGGCCGACATCGACCTGGTGCTGGTCGCCACCTCCACCGCCATCGACCGCTCGCCCAACATGGCCGCCCGGGTCGCGGCCCGCCTGGGCATCCCGCAGGCCGCCACCATGGACCTCAACGTCGTGTGCGCCGGCTTCACCCACGCCCTGGCCACCGCCGACCACGCCGTTCGCGCGGGGGGCGCGAGCCGGGTGCTGGTCGTCGGGGCCGACAAGATGTCCGAGGTGGCCGACTGGAGCGACCGCACCACGTGCGTGCTCGTCGGCGACGGGGCGGGCGCCGCGGTGGTGGAGGCCGCCGACGAGCCGGGCATCGGGCCGGTGCTGTGGGGCTCGGTGCCCGAGATGGGCAACGCGGTGCGCATCGAGGGCACCCCCCCGCGCTTCGCCCAGGAGGGGCAGAGCGTCTACCGCTGGGCCACCACGCAGCTGCCGCCCATCGCACGCCGGGCCTGCGAGCGGGCCGGTCTGGAACCGGCCGACCTCGCCGGAGTCGTGCTGCACCAGGCGAACCTGCGCATCATCGAACCCCTCGCGGAGAAGATCGGCGCCGTCAACGCCGTCGTCGCGCGCGACGTCACCGAGTCCGGCAACACCTCGGCCGCGAGCATCCCGCTGGCCTTCTCGAAGCTCATCGAGCAGGGAGCGGTCGCCACGGGTGACCCGGTGCTGCTGTTCGGCTTCGGCGGGAACCTGTCGTACGCGGGGCAGGTCGTGCGCTGCCCCTGAGCCGGGCCGGTGTGACGCGGTCAACTCCCCGAAACGCTGGCTCTTGTGCGCCGTAGACTGTAGACGAAAGACAATCGATACTTACTCTGCGGCGATACCGGCTCGCGCCGCGCTGTGCACGGCCCTGCCGAGGAGGGGGACCGCGATGCTGTCGACAGGCCTGCCCCAAGGGGCGGTACCCAAGTTGGAACGCCCGGGTCCGCTGCGCGACCGTGTCTACGAGGCACTGCTCGAACTCATCACCACCCGTGCGCTGCAGCCCGGCCAGCACCTCGTGGAGAGCGAACTCGCCGGGCACCTCGGGGTCTCCCGGCAGCCCGTGCGTGAGGCGCTGCAGCGGCTCAACACCGAGGGGTGGGTCGATCTGCGGCCCGCCCAGGGCGCGTTCGTGCACGAGCCGACGGAGGAGGAGGCCGACCAGCTCCTCACGGTCCGTACGCTCCTGGAGGCCGAGGCGGCCCGGCTCGCGGCGGCGGGCGCGGACAGCGCGGGCATCGCCGCCCTGGAAGCGCTGTGCGCGGAGGGCGAGAAGGCCGTCGAGGCCGACGACGTGGACGGGGCCGTCGCCATGAACGCCCGCTTCCACGCCAAGATCATGGAGCTGGCCGGCAACGCGGTCCTCGCCGAACTCGCCGCCCAGGTCGACCGGCGTGTGCGCTGGTACTACACGCCGGTGGCCCGGCAGCGCGGCCACCAGTCCTGGATCGAGCACCGCGAACTGATCGCCGCGGTCGCCGGCCGGGACGAACAGCGCGCCACCCAACTGATGCGCGACCACACGGAGCACACGCGCCGGTCGTACCACGCGCGTTCGCCCTCGTAGCACCCCCGCAGCCGCCCTGCGGCGCGAGCACCCGTCACCGCTGCTTTGTCCTGTGAGTGGAAAAAGTGGGGGGCAATTCCTGCGCGACTTCTTCCCACCTCCGGCAGCCGCTGCTACGTTCCCTCCGAAAGCACGCCACCGGGGGTGGCGGAAAACCGGCACGCACAGGCCGATCGAGGCGGGGAGGGGCTCGTGAGACGCATGACCGCACGACCCGCGAACGCCCACCAGGCCCGGCTGCTCACGCTGTTGCGCGACGGCGGCCCCAACTCCCGTGCCCAGCTGGGGGACCAGGTCGACCTCTCGCGGTCCAAGCTGGCCGTGGAGGTGGACCGGCTGCTGGAGACGGGGCTGGTGGTGGCCGACGGACTCGCCGCCTCGCGCGGTGGACGCCGGTCCCACAACATCCGGCTCAACCCCGAACTGCGCTTCCTCGGCGTCGACATCGGCGCGACCTCGGTCGATGTCGCCGTCACCAACGCCGAACTGGAGACCCTCGGGCACCTCAACCACCCCATGGACGTGCGCGAAGGCCCCGTCGCGGTCTTCGAGCAGGTCCTCGCCATGGCCGCGAAACTGAGGGCCTCCGGGCTCGCGGAAGGGTTCGACGGCGCCGGCATCGGCGTCCCGGGCCCGGTCCGCTTCCCCGAGGGCATCCCGGTGGCACCGCCGATCATGCCCGGGTGGGACGGCTTCCCCGTCCGGGAGGCGCTCAGCCAGGAACTCGGCTGCCCGGTCATGGTCGACAACGACGTGAACCTCATGGCGATGGGGGAGCAGCACGCGGGCGTCGCCCGCACCGTCGCCGATTTCCTCTGTGTCAAGATCGGCACCGGCATCGGCTGCGGCATCGTCGTCGGCGGTGAGGTGTACCGCGGTACGACGGGCAGCGCCGGCGACATCGGGCACATCCAGGCCGTCCCCGACGGGCGCCCCTGCGCCTGCGGCAACCGGGGCTGCCTGGAGGCCCACTTCAGCGGGGCGGCCCTGGCCCGCGACGCCGTGGAAGCCGCCCAGCAGGGGCTCTCGGCCGAACTGGCCTCGCGGCTGGAGACGAACGGCGGCCTCACCGCCGTCGACGTCGCCGCCGCGGCCTCCGCCGGTGACGCCACCGCCCTCGACCTGATCCGCGAGGGCGGCAACCGCACCGGCCAGGTCATCGCCGGCCTGGTCAGCTTCTTCAACCCGGGCCTGGTGGTGATCGGCGGCGGGGTGACCGGCCTCGGCCACACCCTGCTCGCCGCGATCCGCACCCAGGTCTACCGCCAGTCGCTCCCGCTCGCGACCGGCAACCTGCCCATCGTCCTGGGCGAGCTGGGCCCCACCGCCGGAGTCATCGGCGGCGCCCGGCTCATCAGCGACCACCTCTTCTCACCCGCGTAAGCACCGAGTCCAGTACGGCGTACCAGCACCGCGCCCTGCGCAGTGCCCTGCTCCGCTTCGCTCCGCCCTGCCCTGAAACCGGCCCGCACGCCCGCCAAGGGGACCTCATGGCACCAGAACCACCACTGCTCAGCATGTCCGGCATCACCAAGTCGTTCCCCGGAGTCCGGGCCCTCGACGGCGTCGCTCTCGACGTCCAGGCCGGTGAGGTGCACTGTCTGCTCGGTCAGAACGGGGCCGGCAAGTCCACCCTCATCAAAGTGCTGGCCGGCGCACACCAGCCCGACACCGGCGGCATCCGCTGGCGGGGCGAGGAGGTGACGCTCCGTTCGCCGATCGCCGCCATGCGCCTCGGCATCGCCACCATTTACCAGGAACTCGACCTGGTGGAGCACCTGTCGGTCGCCGAGAACGTGCACCTGGGACATGAGCCGACCACCGCCGGGTTCGTCGTGCGCGGCAAGACGGCCAGGGCGTCAACGGCCGCTCTGCTGAAGCGACTCGGGCACCCTGAGATCGACCCGGCACGGCTGGTGGGGGAGCTGTCCGCGGCCCAGCAGCAGATCGTGTCCATGGCCCGGGCGCTCTCCCACGACGTGCGGCTCATCGTGATGGACGAGCCGTCCGCCGCCCTCGACCCGGACGAGGTCGACAACCTCTTCCGCATCGTCGGCGACCTCACGGCCGCGGGGGTCGCCGTCGTCTACATCTCGCACCGCCTGGAGGAGATCCGCCGCATCGGCGACCGGGTGACGGTGCTGAAGGACGGGCGGGCCGTCGCGAACGGACTCCCGGCCAAGTCCACCCCGACCCGCGAGGTCGTCGCCCTGATGACCGGCCGCAACGTCGAGTACGTCTTCCCGGACCGGCCCGCCTCCCTGCCGCCCGCCGAGCCCGTGCTGAAGGTCCAAGGGCTGTCGCGGGAAGGGGAGTTCGAGCCCTTCGACCTGGAGGTGCGGCCCGGCGAGATCGTCGGCCTCGCCGGACTCGTCGGCTCGGGCCGCTCCGAGATCCTGGAGACCGTCTACGGCGCCCGCAAACCGACGACCGGTCAGGTACAGGTCGACGGCAGGGCCCTGAAGCCCGGCAGCGTACGGGCGGCCGTCCGGGCCGGCCTCGGGCTCGCCCCCGAGGAACGCAAGGCGCAGGGCCTGCTGATGCTGGAGTCGGTCACCCGCAACGTGTCGGTCTCCTCCATGTCCCGCTTCGCACGCGCCGGCTGGATCGACCGGGGCGCCGAACTCGGCGCCGCCCGGGCCGCGACCCGCGAGCTGTCGCTGCGGCCCGACAACCCGTCCGTTCCCGTCCGCACCCTGTCCGGCGGCAACCAGCAGAAGGCGGTCCTCGCCCGTTGGCTGCTGCGCGGCTGCAAGGTGCTGCTGCTCGACGAACCCACCCGCGGCGTCGACGTCGGCGCCCGCGCCGAGCTCTACGCGGTCATCCGCCGACTCGCCGACGAGGGCCTCGCCGTGCTGCTGGTCTCCAGCGAGGTGCCCGAGGTCCTCGGCCTCGCCGACCGCGTCCTGGTGCTGCGGGAGGGCCGTGTGGTCCACACGGCACCCGCGCGTGAACTCGACGAACACCGCGTACTCGACCTGGTCATGGAAGGAAGCCCGGCGTCATGACGCAGCCCGTCTCCCCGCCGCTGGACAGCAGCACCGACAAGGTGCCCCCGGCCGGGCCCCCCGCCTGGCGGGGCCTGCTGATCCGCGCCGACGTCCGCACGCTGTCCCTGCTCGGCGTGCTCGCCGTGCTGATCCTCATCGGCGGTATCACCAAGCCCGACGAGTTCCTCGACACCCGCAACCTGCAACTCGTCCTCACCCAGGCCTCGGTGATCGGTGTCGTCACCGTCGGCATGACCTTCGTCATCGTCTCCGGCGGCATCGACCTGTCGGTCGGCGCGATCGTCGCCCTCGCCTCCGTGTGGGCCACCACCGTCGCCACCCAGGAGTACGGCTTCGCCGGCATCCTCTTCACGGCGATCGTCGTCGGAGTCGGCTGCGGCCTGGTCAACGGGGTGCTCATCGCCTACGGCGCGATGGTGCCGTTCATCGCCACCCTCGCCATGCTGGCCTCCGCCCGCGGTCTGGCCCTGCAGATCACCGACGGCAAGACACAGATCGTCACCGTGCCGTCCGTCCTCGACCTGGGGGAGCGAGACGCCTACGTCCTCGGCATCCCGCCGCTGGTCATGGTGTTCGCCGTCGTCACGGTCATCGGCTGGCTGGTGCTCAACCGCACCACCTTCGGACGCCGCACCGTCGCCGTCGGCGGCAACCCGGAGGCCGCCCGGCTCGCCGGCATCGACGTCCGCCGGCAGCGGCTCTACCTCTACCTGCTGTCGGGGCTGTGCTGCGGTATCGCCGCGTTCCTGCTGATCGTCCTGGCCGGCTCCGGCCAGAACACCAACGGCAACCTCTACGAACTGGACGCCATCGCCGCCGCGATCATCGGCGGCACCCTGCTCACCGGCGGCCGGGGCACCATCACCGGCTCGGTCCTCGGCGTCCTGATCTTCACCACGATCACCAACATCTTCGCCCTGAACAACCTGCAGAGCGACGTCCAGCAGATCGCCAAGGGCGCGATCATCGTCGCCGCCGTGCTGGTCCAGCGCCGTACCGCGAGCACGACCTGAGGAAAGGGTTCACCGCCATGCCAGAGCACATGCCTTTCGCGAGCCGCAGAGGGCTGCTCTTCGGAGCCGCCGCCGTCTCCGCAGGTGCCCTCATCACGGGGTGCACCAGCAACGAGCCCTCCGACTCCAAGGACGAACCGGCGGGCAACAACCAGCCGGCCGCCGACGACAAGCCCGGCAAGCAGGTCACCATCGGCTTCGCCGGACCCCAGGCCGACCACGGCTGGCTCAACGCCATCAACGACAACGCCAAGAGCCGTGCCGAGAAGTACTCCGACGTCACCCTGGAGATCACCGAGGGCTCCAACGACACCGCCCAGCAGATCGGCCAGATCGAGACCCTCATCAACAAGAAGGTCGACGTCCTGGTCGTGCTGCCCGCCGACGGCAAGGCCCTCACCCAGGTCGGCCTGAAGGCGATGCGCGCCGGCATCCCCGTCGTCAACCTCGACCGGATCTTCAACACCCCGCAGGCGTACCGCTGCTGGATCGGCGGCGACAACTACGGCATGGGCCTCAACGCCGGGCACTACATCGGCGAGAAGCTCAAGGGCAAGTCCGGCGCCCGCGTCATCGAGCTGGCCGGCCTGGACAACCTGGAGCTCACCAAGCAGCGCACCCAGGGCTTCGACGACGCCCTGAAGAACTACCCCGACATCAAGAAGGTCGCCCGCCAGGCCGCCGAGTTCACCGTCGAGTCCGGCCAGGCCAAGATGGCCCAACTGCTACAGGCCCAGCCGAAGTTCGACGCGCTGTGGAACCACGACGACGACCAGGGCGTGGGGGCGCTGCGCGCCATCGAGCAGGCCGGGCGCGACGACTTCCTGATGGTCGGCGGCGCCGGCGCGCTCTCCGCCTTCCAGGCCATCAAGCAGGACGACGGCGTGCTCAAGGCGACCGTGCTGTACCCGCCGACCATGGCCGCCTCCGCGATCGACCTCGCCCGCGCCCTCGGCCAGAGCAAGGGCATCGGAGGCCTCGCCGAGTTCGAGATCCCGTCGTCGCTCACGCTCTACTCGGCCGTCGTCGACAAGACCAACGTCGACCAGTACATGTCCACCGGCTTCAAGTGAGCCACCCCGCACCCCCCACGTGCGCCACCCCGACCAGGACGAGGAGGACACCCGTATGGGACAGCCGCAGGAGCAGCCAGAGGGGACCGAGGCAGGCAAGCCACCCCTACGCGTGGGGATGGTGGGCTACGCCTTCATGGGCGCCGCCCACTCCCAGGGCTGGCGCACCGCGGGCCGCGTCTTCGACCTGCCGCTGAACCCCGTGCAGGCCGTGATCTGCGGCCGGGACGCCGCCGCCGTCCGCGCGGCGGCCTCCCGGCACGGCTGGGCCTCCACCGAGACCGACTGGCGGGCCCTCGTCGAACGCGACGACGTCGACCTCGTCGACATCTGCACCCCCGGCGACAGCCACGCCGAGATCGCGCTGGCCGCCCTGGCCGCGGGCAAGCACGTGCTGTGCGAGAAGCCCCTCGCCAACACCGTCGAGGAAGCCACCTCGATGGTCCTGGCGGCCGAGGAGGCGCACGCACGCGGCCAGGTGGCCATGGTCGGCTTCAACTACCGCCGGGTGCCCGCCACCGCCCAGGCCCGCCGCATGGTCGCCGAGGGCCGCCTGGGCAGGCTGCGGCACGTGCGCGTGACGTACCTCCAGGACTGGCTGGTCGACCCGCAGTTCCCGCTGACCTGGCGGCTGCGCAGGGAGCAGGCCGGCTCGGGCTCGCTCGGCGACCTGGGGGCGCACATCGTCGACCTCGCGCAGTACCTGGTGGGGGAGCCGCTGGCGGGTGTCTCCGCGCTGACGGAGACCTTCGTACGGGAACGGCCCCTGCCCACCGGCGCGACGAGCGGGCTGTCCGCCGTCACGTCCGCCGGCACCGGCCAGGTCACCGTCGACGACGCCGCGCTGTTCACCGCCCGCTTCCCCTCCGGCGCCCTCGCCTCCTTCGAGGCCACCCGCTACGCCACCGGCCGCAAGAACGCCCTGCGCATCGAACTCAACGGCGAGCGCGGCTCGCTCGCCTTCGATCTGGAGCGGCTCAACGAGCTGTCCTTCCACGACGCCACCGAGCCGGGCGCGGAAGCGGGCTTCCGCCGGATCCTCGTCACCGAACCCGAGCACCCCTACCTGGAGGCCTGGTGGCCGCCGGGGCACGGCCTCGGCTACGAGCACACCTTCGTCCACCAGGCCCGCGACCTCGTCCACGCCATCGCCGAGGGCCGGCGCCCCGAACCCTCCTTCGCCGACGGGCTGCAGGTGCAGCGCGTGCTCGCGGCGGTGGAGGAGAGCGCCGAGAAGAACTCCGTCTACACGCCGATCGCGGTCTGAGGAGGCACATTTCGATGCCGCGCACTTTCACGCTCTTCACCGGCCAGTGGGCGGACCTGCCCCTGGAGGAGGTCTGCCGCCTGGCCCGCGACTTCGGCTACGACGGTCTCGAACTCGCCTGCTGGGGAGACCACTTCGAAGTCGACAAGGCGCTTTCCGACCCGGGGTACCTCGACGGTCGCCGGGCCCTGCTCGACAAGTACGGCCTGAAGTGCTGGGCGATCTCGAACCACCTGGTCGGCCAGGCCGTCTGCGACGCCATCATCGACGAACGCCACCAGGCCATCGTGCCCGACGTGGTGTGGGGCGACGGAGACCCGGAAGGGGTCAGGCAGCGGGCCGCCGAACGCATGAAGGACACCGCCCGGGCCGCGGCCGCCCTCGGGGTGAACACCGTCATCGGGTTCACGGGCTCCGCCATCTGGCACCTGGTCGCCATGTTCCCGCCCGCCCCCGACGCGATGATCGAACGGGGCTACCAGGACTTCGCCGACCGCTGGAACCCGATCCTGGACGTCTTCGACGCCGAGGGCGTGCGGTTCGCGCACGAGGTCCACCCGAGCGAGATCGCCTACGACTACTGGACCACGCAGCGCGCCCTCGACGCCGTCGGCCGGCGCCCGGCCTTCGGTCTCAACTTCGACCCCTCCCACTTCGTGTGGCAGGACCTCGACCCGGTCGGCTTCCTCTGGGACTTCCGCGACCGGATCTACCACGTCGACTGCAAGGAGGCCCGCAAGCGCCTGGACGGACGCAACGGCCGGCTCGGTTCCCACCTGCCCTGGGGCGATCCGCGGCGGGGCTGGGACTTCGTCTCCGCCGGGCACGGTGACGTGCCGTGGGAGGACGTCTTCCGGATGCTGCGCTCCATCGACTACCAGGGTCCGGTCTCCGTCGAGTGGGAGGACGCCGGCATGGACCGCCTCCAGGGAGCGCCCGAGGCGCTGACCCGTCTCAAGGCCTTCGACTTCGAGCCGCCCAGCGCGTCCTTCGACGCCGCGTTCAACAGCTGAACCACGCTCCCGGCGCAGGTCGGGGACGGGGACCGGCAGCACCGCCGGTCCCCTCTCCGATCTGCACGGATCCTGCTTTGTCCCGTGCTGGGAGAAAGTACGGCCGAGTCCGTCCCAAGGGGTGTTCGCCCCGGACGGACGCGGTTACCGTCCTTGATGTGTTCAGGACACATGCACCTCCGGGGTGACGGCGCACCCCGGCGCCCGCACCGCACGTCTTCGCACCCACCCCGTACGGCCCACCCCGTTCCCGGAGGGACTTCGTGCACAGAACCAGATCCAGAAGCACCGCCGCCCCCAGGCGGCCCGGACTTCGCACCACCGTCGCCCTGTTCACCGGCCTGCTCCTCGCCGTGGGCACCCCGGCCACCTTCGCCGGTGCCCACCCCGGCCACCCGGAGCACGACGAACCGGCAGCAGCCGAGGGCCAGTTCCAGCAGGTACCACTCGCCAAGGGCGAGCCCGAGACGGGCGAGCCGATGTCGCTCGCCGTGCTCCCGGACCGCAGCGTGCTGCACACCTCACGCGACGGCACGCTGCGCCTCACCGACCAGGGCGGCGTCACCAAGGTCGCCGGCAAGATCCCTGTCTACAGCCACGACGAGGAAGGCCTCCAGGGCGTCGGCATCGACCCGGACTTCAAGAACAACCGGGCGATCTACCTCTACTACGCCCCGCCGCTCGACACCCCCGCGGGCGACGCCCCGGAGACCGGGACCGCCGAGGACTTCAAGAAGTTCGACGGCGTCAACCGCCTCTCCCGCTTCGTGCTCAATGCCAACGGCACGCTGAACATGTCCAGCGAGAAGAAGGTCCTGGACGTCGCGGCCTCCCGGGGCATCTGCTGTCACGTCGGCGGTGACATCGACTTCGACGCGGACGGCAACCTCTACCTGTCGACCGGCGACGACACCAACCCCTTCGCCTCCGACGGCTACACGCCGATCGACGACCGGCCGAACCGCAACCCGGCCTTCGACGCCCGCCGCAGCTCGGGCAACACCAACGACCTGCGCGGCAAGATCCTCCGCATCAAGGTCGCCGAGGACGGCTCGTACACCGTCCCGGAGGGGAACCTCTTCGCCCCGGGCACCGAGAAGACCCGCCCCGAGATCTACGCGATGGGCTTCCGCAACCCCTTCCGGATGAGCGTCGACGACAAGACCGGCACCGTCTACGTCGGCGACTACGGCCCGGACGCCGGCGCCGCCGACCCCAAGCGCGGCCCCGGCGGCCAGGTCGAGTTCGCCAAGGTGACCGAGCCCGCCAACTTCGGCTGGCCCTTCTGCACCGGCGACAACGACGCCTACGTCGACTACGACTTCGCCACCAAGGAGTCCGGCGAACCGTTCGACTGCGCAGCCCCCAAGAACACCTCGCCGTACAACACGGGCCTCACCGACCTGCCGCCCGCGCAGGCCGCCTGGATCCCGTACGACGGCGGATCCCTGCCCGAGTTCGGCAGCGGCTCCGAGTCCCCGATGGCCGGCCCGGTCTACCGCTACGACCCCGAGCTGAACTCCAGCGTGAAGTTCCCCGAGGCGTACGACGGTGACTTCTTCGCCGGTGAGTTCGGCCGCCGCTGGATCAAGCGCATCGAGCAGAACGCGGACGGCTCCGTCGCGAAGATCAACGACTTTCCGTGGACCGGCACCCAGATCATGGACATGGAGTTCGGCCCCGACGGCGCGCTCTACGTCCTCGACTACGGTGTCTCCTGGTTCCAGGGCGACGAGAACTCCGCCCTGTACCGGATCGAGAACGCCGAGGACGGCTTCTCGCCGATCGCCGAGGTCAGCGCCGACAAGACGTCCGGCGCGGCCGGCCTGAAGGTGAAGTTCACCGCCTCCGCCAAGGACGCCGATTCCACGAACCTCACCTACAGCTGGGACTTCGGCGACGGTACCAAGGGCGAGGGGCTCAACCCCACCCACCGCTACAAGAAGGTCGGCACCTACAGCGCGACCTTCACCGCCAAGGACCCCGAGGGCAACACCGGCAACGCCAGCATCCGGATCGTCGTCGGCAACACCGAACCCAAGGTGAGGATCGACATCCCGGGCAACGGCGCCCTGGCCGAATTCGGCAAGCCCGTTCCGTTCAAGGTGACCGTCACCGACCCCGAGGAGACCGTCGACTGCTCCAAGGTCAAGGTCACCTACAGCCTGGGTCACGACTCCCACGCCCACGAACTGACCAGCGAGATGGGCTGTGAGGGCACCCTGACCCCGCCCCCCGGTGACGGCGGCCACGACCCCAACGCCAACATCTACGGCGTCGTCGGCGCCGGCTACACCGACGGCGGGGCCAACGGTCAGGAGGAGCTGACCGGCACGGCCCGCACCGTCCTCCAGCCGCTGCACCGCCAGGGCGAGCATTTCACCACCCAGGCGGGCGTGTCGGTCATCACCAAGACCGGCGCCCACGGCGGCAAGACCGTCGGCGACATCAACGACGGCGACTGGATCTCCTTCACCCCCTACCGGTTCGACGGGCAGAAGAAGATGACCGTGCGGGCCTCCTCCGGCGGCGCGGGCGGCTTCGTCGAGCTGCGCACCGGCTCGCCCGACGGGCCGCTGCACGGCTCGGCCTACATTCCGCCGACCGGCGGCTGGGAGACGTTCCAGAACGTCGACGTGCCCCTGCGGTCGCTGCCGAAGAAGACCACGGACATCTACCTGGTCTTCAAGGGCGGCGAGGGCGCGCTGTTCGACGTGGACGACTTCGAGTTCTCCAAGGAGCCCTTCAAGGGCGGCAAGAAGGTCCTGGTCTTCTCCAGGACCGCAGGCTTCCGGCACGACTCCATCCCGGCCGGCATCGCCGCGCTGAAGGAGCTCGGCGGCCCGGCCGGCATCACGGTCGACGCCACCGAGGAGCCCCGGCAGTTCACCACGGCCAACCTCGCCAAGTACGACGCGGTCGCCTTCCTGTCCACGACCGGTGACGTGCTGAACGCCGACCAGCAGCAGGCGTTCGAGAAGTACGTCGCGGGTGGCGGCGGCTACATGGGCATCCACGCCGCCGCCGACACCGAGTACGACTGGGAGTTCTACG
This sequence comes from Streptomyces qaidamensis, assembly GCF_001611795.1. Taxonomy (NCBI): domain Bacteria; kingdom Bacillati; phylum Actinomycetota; class Actinomycetes; order Kitasatosporales; family Streptomycetaceae; genus Streptomyces; species Streptomyces qaidamensis. The sequence goes on from NZ_CP015098.1 coordinate 7,702,646, forward strand.
GCGGTCTCGTCGGCGCCTACTTCGACTCGCACCCGGCCATCCAGAAGGCCACCGTCCGCGTCGAGGACCACGACCACCCGTCCACCGGGCACCTGGACGACGCCTGGGAGCGCACCGACGAGTGGTACAACTACCGCACCAACCCGCGTGAGAAGGCCAAGGTCCTCGCCACCCTCGACGAGACCACCTACCAGGGCGGCACCATGAAGGGCGACCACCCGATCGCCTGGTGCCAGAGCTACGGCGGCGGCCGTTCCTTCTACACCGGCGGCGGCCACACCAAGGAGTCCTACGCCGAGGAAGCCTTCCGCGCCCACCTGCTCGGCGGCCTCCAGTACGCCACCGGCCAGGTGAAGGCGGACTGCAAGCCGGGCAAGGACTACCGGAAGATCTTCAACGGCCGGACCCTGGACGGCTGGAAGCAGGCCGGACCCGGCAAGTTCACCGTCAAGGACGGCGTGATGGAGTCCGAGGGCGGCATGGGACTGCTCTGGTACCAGGCCAAGGAACTCAAGTCGTACTCGCTCAAACTCGACTGGAAGATGCGGGGCGACGACAACTCCGGGATCTTCGTGGGCTTCCCCGCCTCCGACGACCCCTGGTCCGCGGTGAACAAGGGCTACGAGATCCAGATCGACGCCACCGACGCCGCCGACCGCACCACGGGCTCCGTCTACTCCTTCAAGTCGGCCGACATCAAGGCCCGTGACCAGGTTCTGCGGCCGCCCGGCCAGTGGAACTCCTACGAGATCAAGGTCCAGGGCGAACGCCTCCAGGTGTTCCTCAATGGAGTCAAGATCAACGACTTCACCAACAAGGCCCCCCAGCGGAGCCTGACCGACGGCTACATCGGCCTGCAGAACCACGGCGCCGCCGACCATGTCTCCTTCCGCAACATCCAGCTCAAGGAACTGCCCGTCCAGGGCCAGTGAACGGCGGCGGGCGGGGGACGCCGGACCCCCGCCCGCCGTCTCCGTCCCTCCCCCCAGGGCTCGCGCACGATCAGGAGGCTGCCCATGTCCGCGTCCCTCTCCCGACCGCGTGTGGGGGTGTGGCTGATCGGAGCCAGAGGCTCCGTCGCCACCACCGTCGTCACGGGGTGCGCCGCCGTCACCGCGGGCCTGCACCCGCCCACCGGCATGGTCACCGAGACTCCGGCGTTCACCGACAGCGGCCTGCCCGCGCTGTCCGACCTCGTCTTCGGCGGTCACGACACGCTCGACTGCCCCCTGCCCAAACGCGCCGAGACCCTCACCGCCGGAGGCGTCCTCCCCCCGGGCGTCGCCACCGCCGTCTCGGCCGAACTGGCCATCGCCGACCGGGAGATCAGACCCGGCGGCCCCACACCGGGGGACACCAGGAGCGAGGCCGAACTGATCACGGCCTTCGCCGACGACATACGCGACTTCGTGCACCGCCACGCACTGGAACGGGCCGTGGTCGTGAACGTCGCCTCCACCGAACCCGCCTCCCAGGGGCCCGGCGCCGCACTCGCGGCCAGCACCCTGTACGCGCTGGCGGCTCTGCGCGCGGGCTGCCCCTATGTCAACTTCACCCCCTCCGAGGGCATGCACCACCCCGTCGCCGCCCGAGAGGCCGAGCACAGCGGCCTGCCGTACGCCGGCCGGGACGGCAAGACCGGGCAGACGCTGCTGCGAGCCGTGCTGGGCCCGATGTTCGCGCAGCGGGCGCTGAGGGTCCGGGCCTGGTCCGGCACGAACCTGCTCGGCGGCGGAGACGGCGCCGCCCTCGCCGATCCGGCCGCCGCGGCGGCGAAGAACGCCGGCAAGGAACGCGTCCTCGCCGACACCCTCGGCACCGTCCCCGAGGGCGAGGTCCACATCGACGACGTCCCGGCCCTCGGCGACTGGAAGACCGCCTGGGACCACATCGCCTTCGACGGCTTCCTCGGCACCCGCATGGTCCTCCAGACCACCTGGCAGGGCTGCGACTCGGCGCTCGCGGCACCCCTGGTGCTGGACCTGGCCCGACTGACCGCCCGCGCCCACGAGGCAGGGCTGTCCGGTCCGCTCGGCGCGCTCGGCTTCTACTTCAAGGACCCGGTGGGGGAGGGGCCCGCGGGACTGTCCGGGCAGTACGAGGAACTCGTCCGGTTCGGGCACAGACTCGGGCGGGCCGACGGAGAGGGCCTTGGCGCGCGGTCGATGACGGACACCGGGGAGAGGGAGACGAGGGAGAGGGACACCGGGGAGAGGGAGACGGGGGAAGCGCTGTGACACTGCGCCGGAACTCCCGCGGACGCCTCGACGGAGCGTCCGGGGGCCCCGCCCCTGGAGGCATTGCCTGTGGGGTCCATGGTGGCGTCGCGCGTGGGGCCCATGATGGCGTCGCGCGTGGGGCCCATGATGGCGTCGCGCGTGGGGCCCATGATGGCGTCGCCAGTGGGTCCCAGGACGGCGTAGCCAGTGACACCGACGGTGGCCTCGTCGGTGGTGCCCACGGTGCCCTTGCCGGTGGCGCCCGCGGCGATGTCGCCGGTGGTGCTGGCGGTGGTGCTACCGCCCGTGGCGTCGCCAGTGTTACCGCCCGTGGCCTTGTCAGTGGCACCGCCGGTCGCATCGCCGACGGCACGGCCCCCTGCCCAGGCGCAGGCCGCTCACGGCCTCGCCGCGCCTGGGCCGAACTCCTCCGTCTGCCAGCCCTGTTCAGCGTCCCTGGGGACGCCCTGGCCGGCGCGGCCGCCGCCGGTTCGGCACCCGGTCCCCGCACCCTGCTCGCCATCGGCTCCTCCCTCTGCCTCTACGAAGCCGGCATGGCCCTCAACGACTGGGCTGACCGCGACCTCGACGCCGTCGAACGCCCGCACCGCCCCTTGCCCTCCGGCCGCGTCCGGCCCGCCGCCGCACTCACGGCGGCCTGCGCCCTCACCGGCGCCGGACTGGCCCTGGCCGCGCGTGCGGGGCGCCCCGCGCTGGCCGTCGCCGCGCCCCTGGCGGCAACCGTCTGGGCGTACGACCTCGGCCTGAAGCACACGCCCGCCGGACCCGTGGCCATGGGCGCCGCCCGCGGCCTCGACCTGCTCCTGGGAGCCGCTGCCACGACGGGCGATGCCCGCCCGGCCCTGCCCTCAGCGGCCCTCCTCGGCACCCACACCCTGGCCGTCACCACGGTCTCCCGCCAGGAGGCCCGGGGCGGCTCACCGCTGGCCCCCTTGGCGGCCCTCGCGACGACGGCCCTGCTGACCCGACAGGTGACGCGTCGCTCCGCCCCGCCGACGAGAGGCCGCCGGCCGGAGACTGGGACCGCCCAGCGGCTGACGGGTCCCCGTTGGCCGGCCCGGCACCCCGGGCAGGAGTCCGCGACGCTGCTCACCACCGCCCTCGGAGCCGCCTACGCGGCGACGGCCGCCCGGCCCTACTTCCACGCCGCCCTGAATCCCTCACCCCCTCTCACCCAACGCGCTGTCGGCGCCGGCATCCGCGCCACCATCCCCCTCCAGGCCACCCTTGCTGCCCGCTCCCGGGGCACCGCCACCGCCCTCCTCATCGCGGCCCTGGCCCCGCTCGGAGCGAGGTTCGCGAAGAAGGTGAGCGTCACATGAGCCCCGAAGCCCGGACGTCGGAGACCAGCGAGGCCAGGGCCTCACACGCAACCCGGGCTGTCTCTCCCACCAGCCCCACCCAGGGCGCTTCCTCCTCCTCCGAGCCCAGCGCTCGGGCTGCTGCCTCGCCCGCTTCGACCCACCGGCCTCAAGGGGCGCGGGGAACTGCGCGAACAGCCCCCGCCGGCCCGCAGCCGGATGCCGCCACCACTACCGCCCCGCCGGGCACCCTCCCTTCCCTCCGCTTCGGCTACGGCACCAACGGTCTCGCCGATCTCCGGCTCGACGACGCCCTCTCGCTCCTCGCCGACCTCGGCTACGACGGCGTCGGACTGACCCTCGACCACATGCACCTCGACCCGCTCGCCCCCGACCTCGCCGCCCGCACCCGACGGGTCGCAGCGCGGCTGGACGCCCTCGGGCTGGGCGTCACCGTCGAGACGGGTGCCCGCTATGTGCTCGACCCCCGCCGCAAGCACGGCCCGTCCCTACTGGACCCCGATCCCGACGACCGGGCCCGCCGCACCGACCTGCTCACCCGGGCCGTCCGGGTCGCCGCCGACCTCGGCGCGCACGCGGTGCACTGCTTCAGCGGGATCGTGCCGGAGGGAACCGACACCGACACCGCTTGGAAGCGCCTCGCCGAGTCCCTCGCGCCCGTCCTGGACGCCGCCGCCTCCGCAGGCACCCCGCTCGCCGTCGAACCCGAGCCGGGCCACCTCCTCGCCACCCTGGCCGACTTCCACCACCTCCGCCGTGCCCTGGGTGACCCCGAACCCCTCGGCCTCACCCTGGACATCGGCCACTGTCAGTGCCTCGAACCGCTCTCTCCCGCCGACTGCGTGCGGGCAGCCGCCCCCTGGCTGCGGCACGTCCAGATCGAGGACATGCGGCGCGGTGTCCACGAACACCTCCCGTTCGGCGAGGGGGAGATCGACTTCCCGCCCGTCCTCGCGGCCCTCGCCACCACCGGTTACCAGGGCCTGACCGTCGTCGAACTGCCCCGCCACTCCCATGCCGGCCCTCACTACGCCGCGCACTCCCTGCCGTTCCTCCGCCACGCCGAGCGGACGGCGGCCACCGTGCCGTCCGGTCCCGCTGAGGCCTTCCAGCAGACCGCGCCACCCCACGGCGCTCCCTCCACCGCCCCTGAAGGGAGCAGCAGATGAGCCACCCCCGCACCACTCCCACGGCGAGAACCGAGAGCGCCCAGGACACTCCGAGCGCCAGAACCCGCGCCGGCGAACCCATCCCTGGCACCGTCTCCACCTCCACCCGCCCCTCGCTCACAGACCTCCGCCACCACCTCACCACCCAGCTGGACCCACCCGCCCGCACCTGGCTCGACCACGCCCTCGACGAGGCGGCCGCCCACCCCGGCCTCCACGGACCCATCTCCGTATGGGAGCTGCGGCTCGCCGAAGCCGGCCGACGCTGCGGTCCCGCACACGCCGACGCGGCACGGGTCCTGATCCTCGACGCGGCCCGCGCCGGCACCGACGCGCTGACCCGGGTGTACTTCCAGGGCACCGCCGACGAGCGCCGAGCCGTGCTGCACGCCCTGCCCCACCTCGTCTCCGGCCCGGGAGCCCTCCCGCTGATCGAGGACGCCCTGCGCACCAACGACACCCGGCTCCTCAGCGCCGCCGTCGGCCCCTACGCCGCCCGGCACCTGGCGGCCCACGCCTGGCGTCATGCCGTGCTGAAGTGCCTGTTCACCGGCGTCCCCGTCGACCACGTGGCGGACCTGCCCCGGCGCGCCTCCGGCGACGGCGAACTCGCCCGCATGCTGGCCGACTACGCCGCCGAACGCACCGCCGCCGGCCGCTCCGTCCCCGAGGACCTGTACCGCGTCCTGGACCTGACCGAGTCCGTCACCCCGGCCCCCGGCACGGACCACCCCCACGGCAAGGAATCCTGATGCGCATCTTCGACCCCCACATCCACATGACGTCCCGGACCACCGACGACTACGAGGCCATGTACGCCGCCGGTGTGCGTGCCGTCGTCGAGCCTTCCTTCTGGCTGGGCCAGCCCCGGACCTCGCCCGCCTCCTTCCGCGACTACTTCGACTCGCTCCTCGGCTGGGAGCCCTTCCGCGCAGCGCAGTACGGCATCGCCCACCACTGCACGATCGCCCTCAATCCCAAGGAGGCGAACGACCCGCGCTGCGCGCCCGTCCTCGACGAGCTGCCCCGTTATCTCGTCAAGGACAACGTCGTGGCGGTCGGGGAGATCGGCTATGACTCCATGACCCCCGCGGAGGACACCGCCCTCGCCGCGCAATTGCAGCTCGCGGCCGACCACGGACTGCCCGCCCTCGTGCACACCCCCCACCGCGACAAGCTCGCCGGGCTGCGTCGCACCCTCGACGTCGTCCGGGAGTCCGCCTTGCCCGCGGACCGCGTCCTGGTCGACCACCTCAACGAGACCACCGTCAAGGAGGCCAGGGACAGCGGCTGCTGGCTGGGCTTCTCCGTCTATCCCGACACCAAGATGGACGAGGAACGCATGCTCGCGATCCTGCGCTCCCACGGGACGGAACAGGTCCTGGTGAACTCCGCCGCCGACTGGGGAAAGAGCGACCCCCTCAAGACCCGCAAGGTCGGCGACCTGATGCTGGCCGAGGGCTTCGACGAGGACGACGTCGACCAGGTGCTGTGGCGCAACCCCGTCGCCTTCTACGGGCTCAGCGGCCGCCTGAATCTGGACGTCACCGGCACGGAGGCCACCCACGAAGGCAACTCCGTCCTGCGTGGTGCCCCGCGGGATCCGCACGAGCCGGTCACCGGCCCCGGCACGCCGGCCCGCGTGACCCCCGCGGAGGCGTGAACCATGCGCTTCCGCCACCCCGACGGCTCCACCGTCCACCTCGCCTACTGCACCAACGTCCACCCCGCCGAAACCCTCGACGGCGTCCTCGCCCAGCTCCGTGACCACTGCGAACCCGTCCGCCGCCGCCTGGGCCGCGACCGGCTCGGCATCGGGCTGTGGCTGGCGAAGGACGCCGCCCACGCCCTCGTCACCGACCCCTCCGCACTGCGCAGGCTGCGCACGGAGCTGGACCGGCGCGGCCTTGAGGTCGTCACCCTCAACGGCTTCCCCTATGAGGGCTTCGGGGCCGAGGAGGTCAAGTACCGCGTCTACAAGCCGGACTGGGCCGACCCGGAACGCCTCGACCACACGAGCGCCCTGGCCCGCGTCCTCGCCGGGCTCCTCCCCGACGACGTCACCGACGGGACCATCTCCACGCTGCCCCTCGCCTGGCGCACCGCGTACGACGACGAGCGCGCGGACACCGCCCGCACCGCCCTGCGCACCCTCGCCGAACGCCTCGACGCCATAGAGGAGCTGACCGGCCGCTCCATCCGCGTCGGCCTGGAACCGGAACCGGGCTGCGTCGTCGAGACCACCCGCGACGCCATCGCCCCGCTCACCGCGATCGGCCACGACCGTATCGGCATCTGCGTCGACACCTGCCATCTCGCCACCTCCTTCGAAGACCCGCACGCCGCCTTCGACGCCCTCACCGAGGCGCGCGTCCGCGTCGTCAAATCCCAGCTCTCCGCCGCCCTGCACGCCGAACACCCCCATCTCCCCGAGGGCCGCGATGCCCTCGCCGCCTTCGCCGAACCCCGCTTCCTGCACCAGACCCGCACCGCCACGGCGGCCGGTCTGCGCGCCACGGACGACCTCGACGAAGCCCTCACCGGACACGCCCTGCCGGACGCCTCACCCTGGCGCGCCCACTTCCACGTCCCGCTGCACGCGGCCCCCGCCGCACCTCTCACCTCCACCCTCCCGGTCCTGAAATCCGCACTGACCCGGCTCGTCGGCGGCCCGGCCCCGCTCACCCGCCACCTGGAGGTCGAGACCTACACCTGGCAGGCCCTTCCGCCCGAGTCCCGCCCCAGGAGCCGCACCCAGCTCGCCGAGGGCATCGCCGCCGAACTCACCCTCGCCCGCGACCTGCTGACCGACCTCGGCCTGAAGGAGCTGCCATGAGCACCGGCCCCCATGAGCACCCGGGCCCTGCCGCCACGCTCCCGGCCGCCACGGACCGCCCCACCCCGCCCCTCGTCCTCGACGTCGTCGGCCTCACCCCCCGTCTCATCGACCACATGCCCCATCTCAAGACGCTCGGCCAGTCCGGCTCCCGCGCCCCGCTGGGCACCGTCCTGCCCGCCGTCACCTGCGCAGCCCAGTCCACGTTCCTCACCGGCACCATGCCCTCGGAGCACGGCATCGTCGGCAACGGCTGGTACTTCCGCGAACTCGGTGACGTCCTCCTGTGGCGCCAGCACAACGGGCTCGTGGCCGGCGACAAGCTCTGGGACGCCGCCCGCCGCGCCCACCCCGGCTACACCGTCGCGAACATCTGCTGGTGGTACGCCATGGGCGCGGACACCGACATCACCGTCACCCCCCGTCCGGTCTACTACGCCGACGGACGCAAGGAACCCGACTGCTACACCCGGCCGGCCGCACTGCACGACGAACTCACCGACATGTTCGGCACATTCCCCCTGTTCCACTTCTGGGGGCCCGGAGCCGACCTCGTCTCCAGCCGGTGGATCATCGACGCAACCCGCCACATCATCCGCACCCGGCACCCCGACCTGACGCTCTGTTACCTCCCTCATCTCGACTACGACCTGCAGCGGTTCGGCCCCGACGACCCGCGCTCCCTGAAGGCGGCCGCCGACCTGGACGCCGCCCTGGCCCCGCTGCTCGACGACGCCCGCGCCGAAGGCCGTACCGTCGTCGCACTGTCCGAGTACGGCATCACCCGTGTGAACCGGCACGTCGACATCAACCGTGCCCTGCGCAGGGCCGGTCTGCTGGAGGTGCACACACAGGACGGGATGGAGTACCTCGACCCGATGGCGTCCCGCGCCTTCGCGGTCGCCGACCACCAGATCGCCCATGTCTACGTGCGCCGCCCCGAGGACCTCGACGCCACCAGGGCCGCACTCGACGGCCTGCCCGGCATCGCTCAACTCCTGGACGACGAGGGCAAGAAGAGCCATCATCTCGACCATCCGCGCGCCGGCGAGCTCGTCGCCGTGGCGGAACCCGACGCCTGGTTCACGTACTACTACTGGCTCGACGACGACCGCGCGCCCGACTTCGCGCAACTCGTCGAGATCCACCGCAAACCCGGCTACGACCCGGTCGAACTCTTCATGGATCCCCTCGACCCGTATGTCAAGGTCAAGGCGGCCACCGCACTGGCGCGCAAGAAGCTCGGCATGCGCTACCGCATGGCGGTCGTGCCGCTGGACCCCTCACCTATTCGCGGCAGCCACGGCCGCCTTCCGGCGAGCGACGACGACGGTCCGCTCCTCATCTGCTCCACCCCCCGTGCTGTCGGCGACCGCGTCGCGGCCACCGATGTGAAGTCACTGCTGCTCCGACTCGCCGGTCTCGCCTGAGGTCACAGCCCTCAGTACCGACTGGTCACAAGTGAAGCACTCACCACTGACAACGCCCCGCGATCACGAGGAGTTCCACGCATGAGCCGCTTCTCCCAGCCCGACCCCGAACTCGGCCACCGCCTCAGCAGACGAGGCATGCTCGGCGTGGCCGCCGGTGCCACAGCCGCTGCCCTGCTCGGCGCCGCGGCCCCCGGGACCGCCGCCGCCGCGACGGCATCCACCGGCACCGCGTCCGGCGCCAAGGGCCGGGGCCGCCCCGTCCTGCCGCCCGGCCGCCTCGGCATCCAGCTGTACAGCCTGCGCGACAAGGTCTCCACCCTCGGCTTCGGCCCCGTCTTCGCCGAACTGGAGCGATACGGCTACGACGAGGTCGAGTTCGCCGGCTACACGCAGGGCTCGGCGGGCCCCATCACCCTCGCCCAGCTCAAGCGGCTGGCCCGCAACCACGGCCTCAACCCGATCGGCAGCCACGTCGGCTACTACTCCTCCGACCCGGGCGCCTACACGTTCGCCCAGAACCTCACCAAGGTCCTCGACGACGCCCAGGCCCTCGGCCTCCGGCACATCGGCACGGCCGCCGGCCCGTTCCGCTACGGCTCGACCGTCGACGCCTGGAAGCGCGCCGCCGAGGACTTCAACACGTACGGCGCGGCGGCGAAGGCCCGGGGCATGAAGTTCTACCAGCACAACCACTCCGAGGAGTTCTCCTTCGCCACCGACAACCCCAAGATCCGCCTCTACGACATCCTGCTCAAGGAGACCGACCCCGACCTCGTGTACCTGGAGATGGACATCTACTGGGCGTACGTCGGCCAGTTCCGCTTCTCCACGCGGCCCGACGGCACGCCCGCGCCCTTCGAACCGCTGAACTACGTCCTGCGACAGCCCGACCGCTACCCGCTCTTCCACGTGAAGGACGGCGAGAGCGACCCGTCGAACCCGTACGGCTACCGCATGACCGACGTCGGCGACGGCGACATCGACTACCAGCGGTTCATCTCCGCCGTGACCCGGCTGCGCGGCCACCGCATGGCCCACCACTGGCAGGCCGAGCACGACAACCCGGCCGAGTCCTTCACGTTCGCGCGCCGCTCCAGCGCGCACCTGCATTCCCTGAGGGAGAAGTGCTGACGACCTCCCGAACGTGAGGAGGCCCTTCCCCGGCCGGGGAAGGGCCTCCTCACGTTCGGGAGGTCGTCAGCCCGCGGGCCGCACCCGGCCCGGGACGACCCCGAGCGTCCTGCCGAGGCGGTGGACGAGGGGGTGGCTGTCGGTCGTTCGACGACGGGGACGGTGTACGGCGGCGGACGGTGCGAAAGGACTGCGTGCAGCGGTCGGATCCGACGTCATGTCAGGTCGTGTCCTCGCCGAGCGGTTGCGGGTTGGGGGAGATGTGCGTTTCCTTGTCGCGTCCCGGCGGGGTCAGGAACAGTGCCACGCAGCCGGCGAAGAGGGAGATGGAGCCGGCCAGGATGAAGGCACCGGAGTGCCCCCAGGCACCGACCACCACGGCACCCATGCCGGCGCCCAGGCCGGAGACGAGCTTGGCGCTGTAGACCATGCCGTAGTTGGACGCGTTGTTGTTCTCACCGAAGTAGTCGGCGGTCAGCGCGGCGAACATCGGGAAGATGGCGCCGCCGCCGAAGCCGGAGATCGAGGAGAAGACCAGGAACAGCGGAAGGTTCTCGGCGTTCGCCGACCAGAGGATGCCGTACTGGGACAGGCCCAGGATCACGCAGACGACGAGCAGGCACCGCTTGCGGCCGTACAGGTCGGAGAGCCAGCCGATGACACCGCGGCCGGTGCCGTTGACGATGGCCTTCAGGGACATGGCCGTGGCGACGATCCCGCCCGCGAACCCGGCCTCCTCGCCGATCTCCACCTGGAAGGCGATACCGAAGATGTTCACGCCGGACGTGCACGCCAGGCAGAACCACATCAGGGCGACCCGGCCGGTCTTCCAGGCCTCCTTCGGGGAGTACTGGCGCACCGCCGGCGGGTTCATGCGCATCGAACGGGCCGCGCGCGGGTCGTCCGGCGGGTTCAGCGGGTCGATCGTGGAGGGCCACCAGTTCTTCGGCGGGTCCTTGAAGAAGTAGCCCGAGAACGCGACCATCCCGGCCAGGAACACACCCACCGCGACCAGCACCCAGCGGAAGTTGGTCAGGTCCATGTAGCCGTTGAAGAGGAAGACGAAGGGCACCGAGCCGTAGGCGAAACCGCCGTTGACGAAGCCGGTCTTGCCGCCCTTGCGCTCCGGGTACCACTTGCCGACCATGTTGACGCAGGTGGCGTACACCATGCCCGCGCCCATGCCGCTGAACATGCTGAAGCCGATGTAGGCGAAGACCACGTGCGGCGCGAAGGCGAGGGACAGGTAGCCCAGCAGCGTGCCGACGGCGCCGAGCATCATGGCCCAGCGGGCCGGCAGTTTCCCGCTCTCACGCAGTTTGCCCGCGGGGAAGGCCACTGCCGCCTGGAAGAAGACCCACACGGTCATCATCCAGAAGATGTGCATGCTGTTCCAGCTGTGCGCCGTGTGCAGGGTCTCCTCGGCCGACGCGAACGCGTACTCGGCGGAGGAGATGCCCATCATGCCGATCCAGGGCAGGATCACCATCCACTTGCGTTTGCGCCCCATGATGTCGATGTCGGTCTCACCGAGGCGGTAGACGCGACCGTTCGCGTCGGTGACCTCCCGGTAGGGAACCGTTGTGGGCAGATCGGTCGTTGTCATGTCGTGTCGCACCCCTTGCGTCGAAAGATCTGGCCAGCGCCCCCTGTCCCATGCCTTTCGTGCGCGTGCGGCTCCCGGGGCCGGCCGACGCGCACCGTCGGCCGGCCCCCGCTCACTCACCTCATGTACCGCCCCCCAGCCGCCCCGCCTCCCGCGCCCAGCGGTACTTCGCGCCGAGCACGGCCACCGGCTTCTCGGTCGTGTACGGATACGCCACGACCCCGCGCTCGAAGAGGTACTGGCAGGCCTCCTCGACCTCCACGTCCCCCGCGAGCGACGCCACCACGGGCTTCTCGATCCCGCGCTCCCGGAACTCGGCCACCACGCGCGCGGTGAGCTCCGCGAAGACCATGGGAGGAGTGACGATGGTGTGCCAGTAGCCGAGGACGAGCGCGTGGATGCGCGGGTCCTCCAGACCCAACCGGATCGTCGCCTCGTACGTCGACGGCGGCTCGCCCCCGGTGATGTCCACCGGGTTGCCCGCGGCCCCGAAGGGCGGGATGAACTTCCGGAACGCCTCGTCCAGGTCAGGCGGGATCTCCATCAGGGACAGCCCGTTGTCGGTCACCGCGTCGGAGAGCAGCACACCGCTGCCGCCGGCGCCCGTGATGATCACGACGTTGTCGCCCTGGGGAGCGGGCAGCACCGGCAACGCGCGCGCGTACTCCAGCATCTCGTTCAGCCCCGGCGCCCGGATCACCCCGGCCTGCCGCAGGATGTCGTCGTACACGGCGTCGTCGCCGGCCAGGGCCCCGGTGTGCGAACCGGCCGCCTTGGCCCCCGCCGCCGTCCGCCCGGCCTTCAGCACGACCACCGGCTTCTTCGGCACGGTCGCCCGGGCGGCCTCCACGAAGGCGCGGCCGTCCTTGAGGTCCTCCAGATGCATCGCGATGCAGTCGGTGTGCGGGTCCTCGCCGAACCAGGTCAGCAGGTCGTCCTCGTCCAGGTCCGACTTGTTGCCGAGCCCGACGATCGCCGACACCCCCGTCTTGGTGGTGCGGGCGAAGCCCAGGATGGCCATGCCGATGCCGCCCGACTGCGAGGTCAGCGCCACCCCGCCCTTGACGTCGTACGGCGTGCAGAACGTGGCGCACAGGTCCTGCCAGGTGGAGTAGTAGCCGTAGATGTTCGGCCCCAGCAGCCGTACGCCGTGCCGCTCGGCGATCGCCACGATCTCCGCCTGGAGTTCGTGCTCGCCGGTCTCCGCGAACCCGGAGGGGATGAGCACGGCGTTCGGGATCTTCTTGCGTCCCACCTCCTCCAGGGCCGAGGCCACGAACTTGGCGGGAATCGCGAAGACCGCCACATCCACCTCACCGGGAACGTCCGTGACACTCTTGTACGCCTTGCGGCCCAGAATGTCATCGGCCTTGGGATTCACCGGATGGATCTCCCCGGCGAACCCTCCGTCGATGAGGTTGCGCATCACCGAATTGCCGATCTTGCCCTGCTCGTTGGAGGCGCCGATCACGGCGACCGAGCCCGGCTGCATCAGTCGGCTCATCGACGCGAGGATCTCGTCGCGCGAGTACTTTCGGCGCGGCGCGGGCTGCGACTCGGCGAGGATCACCCGGATGTCGGCCGCGACGGCACCCTCCGCCGTCGCGATCACCGGGTTGAGGTCCACCTCGGCGATCTCTGGGAAGTCCGCGACGAGTTGCGAGACCCGGCGGATCTGCTCGGCGACGGCCCACCGGTCCACGGCCGCCTGGCCGCGCACCCCGCGCAGGATCTCCGCCGACCGGATCGAGTCCAGCATCGACAGCGCCTCGTCGGCGGTCACCGGCGCGAGCCGGAAGGTGACGTCCTTCAGGACCTCGACGAGCACCCCGCCGAGCCCGAAGGCGACCACCTTCCCGAACGTCGGGTCCGTGACCGCGCCGACGATGACCTCCTGCCCCTTCGGCAGCAGCTCCTGCACCTGCACGCCCGAGATGCGGGCATCGGCGTCGTAGGCGCGTGCGTTGTCGATGATGGTGTGGAAGGCGGCCCGTACGTCGGTCGCGCCCTCGACCCCGACGATCACCCCGCCGGCGTCGGTCTTGTGCAGGATGTCCGGCGAGACGATCTTCATCACGACGGGCCCGCCGAAGCGTGCCGCGAACGCCACGGCCTCGTCGACGTCCGTCGCCAGTTCCTCGCCCGGCACGGCGATCCCGTACGCGTCGGCGATCACCTTGCCCTCGGGCGCGGTCAGCGCGGTCCGTCCCTCGGCCCGCACGGACTGCAGGAGGGACCGCACCCGCAGGACCCGGTCTTCCGCCATCACGTCAGATCACTCCGTTCGACTTGAGCAGGCGCACTTCCTCGTCGCCGAGGCCGAGTTCGCCGACGTAGACCTCTTCGTTGTGCTCGCCGAGCAAGGGGGAGCTGGTCACCTCGACGGGGGAGTCGGACAGTTTGAGCGGGCTGCCGACGGTCACGAAGTCGCCGCGCTCGGGGTGGGGGACGGTGACGACCATGTCGTTGGCGGCGAGCGAACGGTCCTCGATGATCTCCCGGGTGGACAGGATCGGCCCGCACGGGATGTTGCGCGCGTTGAGCCGCTCCAGCACCTCCCACTTGGGCAGCGTCGAGGACCACTCCTCGATCAGCTGGAACATCTTGCCGAGCTTGGGCAGCCGCGCCTCGGGTGTCGCCCACTCGGGGTCGTCGGCCAGCTCGGGCCGGCCGATGAGCTCGCTGATCGGCTGCCAGCCGACGGGCTGCACGATGACATACACGTAGTCGTTCGGGCCGCCCGGCGCGCACTTGACCGCCCAGCCCGGCTGGCCGCCGCCGGACGCGTTTCCGGACCTGGGAACCTCGTCGCCGAAGTCGTCGTTGGGATATTCAGCGAGCGGCCCGTGTGCCAGGCGCTGCTGGTCCCGCAGCTTCACCCGGCACAGGTTCAGTACGGCGTGCTGCATGGCCACGTTGACCCGCTGCCCGCGCCCGGTGCGCTCCCGTTGATAGAGCGCGGCGAGGATGCCCGCCACGGCGTGCACACCCGTCCCCGAGTCCCCGATCTGGGCCCCCGTCGCCAGCGGCGGTCCGTCCTCGAAACCGGTGGTCGACATCGACCCGCCCATGGCCTGCGCGACGACCTCGTACGCCTTGAAGTTGGTGTACGGGCCCTCGCCGAACCCCTTGATGGAGGCGTAGACGATTCGTGGATTGATCTCCTGGATGCGATCCCAGGTGAAGCCCATCCGGTCCACCGCGCCCGGGCCGAAGTTCTCGACCATGACGTCGGAGCGCCGGATCAGCTCGGTGAGGATCTCCTTGCCGCGCTCGGTCTTGGTGTTGAGGGTGATGCTCCGCTTGTTGCAGTTGAGCATCGTGAAGTAGAGGGAGTCGACGTCCGGGAGGTCACGCAGCTGCTTGCGCGTGATGTCGCCGGTCGGAGCCTCCAGCTTGACGACGTCCGCGCCGAGCCAGGCGAGCAGCTGGGTCGCCGACGGCCCGGACTGGACGTGGGTCATGTCCAGGACACGGACGCCTTCGAGGGCCTTGGTGGAGGTAGCTGTCATCGGGGGCACCTCACTTGTACATGGTCTGGTTCATGGTTCCGGGGGCGTACGCGTCGGGGTCGACCCAGACGTTGATCAGCGACGGCTTGCCGGACTCGCGGGCGCGCCGCAGGGCCGGGCCGATGTCGGCGGGGTCGCGGACCTCCTCGCCGTAACCGCCCAGCATCTGGGCGAACTTGTCGTAGTGGACGTCGCCGAGGGTGTTGCCGACCCGGTCGCGGTCCTTGCCGTACTTGGCGGCCTGGCCGTAGCGGATCTGGTTCATGGAGGAGTTGTTGCCGACGATGCCGACGAACGGGAGGTTGTAGCGGACGAGCGTCTCGAAGTCCCAGCCGGTCAGGGAGAAGGCGCCGTCGCCGAAGAGCGCGACGACCTCCTTGTCGGGCCGCGCCTGCTTGGCCGCGAGCACGAAGGGGACGCCGACGCCGAGCGTGCCGAGGGGCCCCGGGTCCATCCAGTGCCCGGGCGACTTGGGCTGGACGACCTGCCCGGAGAAGGTGACGATGTCGCCGCCGTCGCCGATGTAGATGGAGTCCTCGGTGAGGAAGTCGTTGATCTCGCTGACCAGGCGGTAGGGGTGGATGGGTGAGGCGTCGGACTTCAGATTCGGCTGCCGCTTCTCCAGGGCGGTCTGCTCGGCGGCCCGCAGCTCGTCCAGCCACTCCTTGCGCTGGGAGGCGCCGCCGTTGATGCGCCCGGAGGCCGCCTCGGTCACGGACTTCAGGACCAGCCCGGCGTCGCCCACGATGCCGAGGTCGATGTCGCGGTTCTTGCCGACGGTGCGGTAGTCGAGGTCGATCTGCACGACGGTCGCGTCCGGCGACAGCCGCTTGCCGTAGCCCATGCGGAAGTCGAAGGGCGTACCGACGATGACGATGACGTCGGCGTTGGAGAAGGCGTACCGGCGCGAGAGCTGGAAGTGGTGTGGGTCGCCGGGCGGGAGGGTGCCGCGTCCCGCGCCGTTCATGTAGGCGGGGATGTTGAGGGTCCTGACGAGTTCGATGGCCGACTCGGTGCCCCGGGTGGTCCACACCTGGCTGCCGAGCAGGATGGCCGGCTTCTCGGCGTGCACCAGCAGGTCGGCGAGCTTCTCGATCGCCTCGGGGTCGCCGGCCGAGCGGGTCGAGGCGCGGTAGGCGCCGTCCTGCGGCACGCGCGCCTTGGCGGCGGGGACCTTGGCGTCCAGCACGTCGCGCGGGATCTCCAGGAAGGAGGGGCCGGGCGCGCCGTGGAAGCACTCGCGGAACGCCATGGACACCATGTCCGCGGCACGGGCCGTGTCGGGCACGGTCGCCGCGAACTTGGTGATGGGGTTCATCATGTCGACGTGCGGCAGGTCCTGGAGGGACCCCATCTTGTGCTGTGTGAGGGCTCCCTGGCCGCCGATCAGCAGCATCGGTGACTCTGCGCGGAAGGCGTTGGCGACACCGGTGACGGCGTCGGTCGTTCCCGGCCCCGCGGTGACCACCGCGCAACCGGGCTTGCCGGTGATGCGCGCGTAACCGTCGGCGGCGTGGGCGGCGACCTGCTCGTGGCGTACGTCGACGACCTCGATGCCCTCGTCGACGCAACCGTCGTAGATGTCGATGATGTGGCCGCCGCAGAGCGTGTAGATGCGGTCGACTCCCTCGGCCTTCAGCGCCTTGGCTACGAGATGACCACCGGAAATCAAGTCCTGGGTGTCGTCGGGCATGGCGAAGTCCTGTCCCTTCGTAGGGGGTTGGAGCGGCTCGCAGTACATTGCATACAGTCGACGAATACTGTATGAAGCTTGTTATCCCGCATCCGATGGGTGGTGTCCAGGGGGCGTGCGGCATTTTCGGGCGACTGGGGGTCGTTCCCCAGAAGACACAGCAGTCAGGAGCCGAAATGGACCTGTACGAACACCAGGCAAGGGAACTCTTCGAGGAACACGGCATCTTGGTGCCGCCGGCCGAGGTGACCGGCTCGCCCAAGGAAGCACGCGAGATCGCACGCCGGCTCGGCGGGCGAGTCGTGGTGAAAGCCCAGGTGAAGACCGGCGGACGCGGCAAGGCCGGTGGCGTGAAACTCGCAGCTGACCCGGCCGCCGCGGAGCTGACAGCACGCCAGATCCTCGGCATGGACATCAAGGGCCACACGGTCGGCAAGGTCATGCTGGCCCAACCCGTGGACATAGCGGACGAGTTCTACGTGTCCTACGTACTCGACCGCGCGGCGGGCCGCTTCCTCGCGATCGCCTCGGCCGAGGGCGGCATGGAGATCGAGGAGGTCGCCGCCACGAGGCCGGAGGCGGTCGCCCGCATCCCCGTCGACCCGGCCGAGGGCGTGACCTCGGCCAGGGCCACCGAGATCGCCGACGCGGCCGGGCTGCCGCCCCAGGCCGTCGACGTCCTCGTCCGCCTGTGGCAGGTCCTGGTCCGCGAGGACGCCCTCCTCGTCGAGGTCAACCCTCTCGTCCGCACGACGCAGGGCCGGATCCTCGCGCTCGACGGCAAGGTCACCCTCGACGACAACGCGCGCTTCCGGCAGGCACGCTGGGGCGCGGACGACACCGGGCACGACGACCCGCTGGAGGCGGCCGCCGCCGCGAAGGGCCTCAACTACGTCAAGCTGGACGGCGAGGTCGGCATCATCGGCAACGGCGCCGGCCTCGTCATGTCGACCCTCGACGTGGTCGCCGGGTGTGGCGCGCGGCCGGCCAACTTCCTCGACATCGGCGGTGGGGCGAGCGCCCAGGTGATGGCGGACGGGCTGTCGGTCATCCTCTCCGACCCGGCCGTGAAATCCGTCTTCGTCAACGTCTTCGGCGGGATCACCGCCTGCGACGCGGTCGCCGACGGCATCGTGCAGGCCCTGGAAACCGTCCGGCTGACCAAGCCGCTCGTCGTCCGCCTGGACGGCAACAACGCGGCCCGGGGCCGGGCCGTTCTCGACGAGCACGCGCATCCGCTGGTCCAGCAGGTCACCACCATGGACGGCGCCGCCGCCCGTGCCGCCGAACTCGCCACCACGGCCTGAGGAGAGGGAACGTCATGGCCATCTACCTCACCAAGGAGAGCAAGGTCCTCGTCCAGGGCATGACCGGCGGCGAGGGCATGAAGCACACGCGGCGGATGCTCGCCGCCGGCACGAACGTCGTCGGCGGGGTGAACCCGCGCAAGGCGGGCCGCACCGTCGACTTCGACGACCGGGCCGTGCCCGTCTTCGGCTCGGTCGCCGACGGCATGCGTGCGACGGGAGCGGACGTCACCGTGGTCTTCGTGCCGCCCGCCTTCGCCAAGGCGGCCGTCGTCGAGGCCGCCGACGCCGGCATCGGCCTCGCAGTCGTCATCACCGAGGGCATCCCCGTCCACGACTCCGTCGCCTTCACCGCCTACGCGAAGGACAAGGGCACCCGCATCGTCGGCCCCAACTGCCCGGGCCTCATCACACCCGGCCAGTCCAACGCGGGCATCATCCCGGCCGACATCACCAAGCCGGGCCGTATCGGACTGGTCTCCAAGTCGGGCACTCTGACGTACCAGCTCATGTACGAGCTGCGGGACATCGGCTTCTCCACCTGCGTCGGCATCGGCGGCGACCCCGTCGTCGGCACCACGCACATCGACTGTCTCGCCGCCTTCCAGGACGACCCCGACACCGAACTGATCGTCCTCATCGGGGAGATCGGCGGCGACGCGGAGGAACGGGCGGCGGCGTACATCCGTGAGCACGTCACCAAGCCGGTCGTCGGCTACATCGCCGGTTTCACCGCACCCGAGGGCAAGACCATGGGGCACGCGGGCGCGATCGTGTCCGGTTCCTCCGGCACGGCCGCCGCGAAGAAGGAGGCCCTGGAGGCGGTGGGGGTGAGCGTGGGCAGCACACCGACCGAGACGGCGAAGCTGGTGCTCGCGCGGCTCGAAGGTCGCTAGCAGGCCCGCCGCGCCGACTCCGCCGCTTACCGGTCGGTTCACCCGCGCCGACTCCCTGGCCGATGACCGGTGGGCCTACCCGCGCCGACTCCCTGGCCGATGACCGGTGGGCCTACCCGCGCCGACTCCCTGGCCGATGACCGGTGGGCCTACCCGCGCCGACTCCCTGGCCGATGACCGGTGGGCCTACCCGCGCCGACTCCCTGGCCGATGACCGGTCGGCCCACCCGCGCCGACTCCCCGGCCCCTTACCAGCCCACGCACGCCGACCCCCTGGCCGGCACCGCCCCACTCGCGCCGATTCCCCGGCCGATTGCCGGGCCACCCACCCCCGCCGAATTCCCCGCCCCGACTGTGCACCGAGAGCGGAGCAACGCATGGCACCCACCCTCACCCTCAAGACCGGCACGTCCTGGCCCGACGCGTGGCGGCGTTGTCTCGCCGTCGCCCCCGAGGCCTTCCGCGACGACCGGGCGCTCAACCTCTGGAACGGCGCCTGGCAGGACGACGGCCGGGTCCTGCCCGCCGTCAGCCCCGTCGACGGCAGCCCGGTCGCCGGCCCGCCACGCCTGGACGGAACCACCGCCCACCGGGCCGTCTGCGCCGCACTCGACCAGCACCGCGCCTGGCGGCACCTCCCCCTGGAGGAGCGCCGGGCCCGGGTCGCGGCCACCCTCGACGCCCTCGCCGAACACCGCGGTCTGCTCGCGCTGCTGCTCGTCTGGGAGATCGGCAAGCCCTGGCGGCTCGCCCAGGCGGACGTCGACCGGGCCATCGACGGAGTCCGCTGGTACGTCGACGGCATCGAACCGATGCTCGCCGGGCGCGCCCCGCTGGACGGCCCGGTGTCCAACATCGCCAGTTGGAACTACCCGATGAGCGTGCTCGTTCACGCAGTGCTGGTCCAGGCACTGGCAGGTAACGCGGTCATCGCCAAGACCCCGACCGACGGCGGTGTCGCCTGTCTGACCCTGGCCTGTGCCCTCGCCGCCCGCGAGGGGATCCCCGTGACCCTCGTCAGCGGCAGCGGAGGCGAGCTGTCGCAGGCGCTGGTGCGGGCGCCCGAGATCGGCTGCGTCTCCTTCGTCGGCGGCCGTGACACCGGCGCCGACGTTGCCACGGCCGTCGCCGACCTCGGCAAACGACACGTCCTCGAACAGGAAGGACTCAACACCTGGGGCATCTGGAACTACTCGGACTGGGACACGCTCACCGCGGTGATTCCCAAGCTCTTCGACTACGGCAAGCAGCGCTGCACGGCGTACCCGCGCTTCGTCGTCCAGCGGCACCTGTTCGACGCGTTCCTGGCGGCGTACCTCCCGGCGGTGCGTACGCTCAGGGTCGGGCATCCGCTCGCCGTGGAGCACCCGCACGACCCTCACCCGGAGCTGGACTTCGGGCCGGTGATCAACGTGGCCAAGGCGAAGGAACTGCAGGACCAGGTCGCCGAGGCGATCGAGCGCGGCGCCGTACCGCTGCACCGCGCCACGCCCGACGACGCCCGCTTCCTGCCCGGCCAGGACACCTCCGCCTACGTCCAGCCTGTCACGCTCCTCAACCCGCCCTCGTCCTCTCCGCTGCACCACGCGGAGCCGTTCGGCCCGGTCGACACGATCGTCCTGGTCGACACGGAGGCGGAGCTGCTGGCCGCGATGAACGCCTCCAACGGTGCACTGGTCGCCACGCTGTCCACGGACGACCGGGCGACGTACGACCGGCTCGCCCCGCACATCCGCGCGTTCAAGGTCGGCCACGGCAGGCCCCGCTCCCGGGGCGACCGCGACGAACTGTTCGGCGGGCTCGGAGCTTCGTGGCGCGGCGCGTTCGTCGGCGGTGACCTGCTGGTGCGCGCCGTGACGCGGGGTCCTGAGGGGGAGCGGCTGCCGGGGAACTTCCCGGAGTACCAGTTGCTGCCCTGACGTAGGGGGGCGCGTCCGGCGCCGGTTCCCCGCGGTTCGCTGTGAGGAGCCGGCGTCGGACGCCGTGGCGGTCCGACGGGGCGTGGCCCGCCGTATCTGTGCGGCCTGTTGTCTGTAAGCGGCCTGCCACGGCGGGCCAGGCCTCCACGGCCGGGCCCCCGGGCCTGGCCTCCCCGGACCGGTCCCGGGCGCGCGGCGCGACGCGGCGCGGCGCTCCGAGGCGTCGCTCAGCCGATGCCCTGCCGGTCCGGGCGCAGGGCGAAGTCCCGGTCCGACGCGGTCGGGGCCGCCAGGTCGACGGCCTGCCGGAGCAGTTCGCGATGACGCAGCAGCGGCTCGCGGCGTTCCGGTGGTGCGAGCAGGAGCAGGTCGTCGAGACCGGCCAGCATGCGCCGGGAGATTTGCGGACTGTCGACGGCGCATCCCCGTACCTCGGCGAACCCGAGATCCACCAGCTCGGTCCAGTCCGGCACCGGCTGCACGAGTCGCACCGCACCGGCCCGGTCCCGGTGCAGGGCGGCGTCCAGCGGCCGTCGGCTCAGCGCTGCCAGGAACTGGACGACACGGTCCAGCGCCTGCACGGCGGTCGTCGGATCGTTGATCGCGGGCGACAGGGCGCGCAACGCGATGTCGGACAACTGCCGCAGCCCGAAACCGAGATCCTGGTGGTAGGTCCGCTCCACCCCCACCGAGACCGCGTACCGCAGCACCCGGCGCGGCGGGACCGGGCCGCCGTGGACCGCCAGCACGGGCATGCCCGGCACGACGAAGTCCCCGATCCGCGGGATCAGCCGCAGCACGACCCCGTGCCTGCGCGCCGCCCGCACCAGCCGCGCGACGTGCACGTCCCGCAGCACCCCGGCCCGGCCCTCGTGCGGCACCCACGCGGTCACGGCGTCCAGGCCGGGGGTCTCCTGCCCGACCGCCGGCACGGGCGTCGAGGCGATCACCCGGAACGACTCCGAGGCGATCCGCGCGATCACATGGCTGATCCGCATCAGCCTCAGCGTGGAGTTCACGTACAGCACGAAGAGCAGCAGGCTCAGCCCGACCATGCAGAGGGTGAGCACCGACTGCACCAAGGGCACCGACGTGACGGCCCGGGGGTCCTCGACACTGTCGAAGCTCGTCAGGACCAGCAGGGTCAGCACGAAGGTGGCCAGGAACACCGCGAAGGTCGCCTTGGTGATCCGGCTCCGGACGAAGAGCCGCACGACGCGCGGCGTGAACTGCCCGCTCGCCATCTGCACGGCCACCAGCGAGATGCTGAAGACCACACCGATGAAGGTCATCATCGCCGAGCCGACCGCGCTCACCACGGCCTTCGCGTCCTCCGCGAACCGCAGCAGCTCGTCGAGCGTCTCGTAGTCCCGGTCCTCCTGGAGCGCGTCGACGATCGCCGTGTCGAGCGCCTGCGCCCCCACCCAGACCACGAACACGCTCACCATCGCAGCGGTCGGGGCGAACCAGAACGTGTCCCGCAGATGTTCCCTGAGCGGTGACAGCGCACGTGGGCGACGCCCCGCCGAGGAGCTCTGCGTAACCATCCAGTCACTCATGGTGCGACCCTAGAGGTATCGGAGCGTGAGGTCCGGGACCCCCGCCAGGGGGACGGAAACGCAGGTGAAAGGCACTCCGAAACCTTGGTATTGTTGTCCGTGTCGCCGCGGGGAACACCCCTGGCAAGGCGGCAGACACCTGGTCCGGGTGGCGGAATGGCAGACGCGCTAGCTTGAGGTGCTAGTGCCCTTTATCGGGCGTGGGGGTTCAAGTCCCCCCTCGGACACAGACCAGCTCGGGCGGGTCGAGATCTTCTCGATCCGCCCGAGCTGTTGTGCGTCATCCCTCCCGCACCTCAGCGCCGGTACTCCCGCAGCTTGCGGTACAGCGTCGCCCGGCCGATCCCCAGCGCGGCCGCCGCGCGTGCCTTGTTGCCGCCGTGGCGGCGCAGCGCCTCCAGGATCGCGGCGCGCTCGGCGTGCTCCATCGGGCTGAGCGGGCGCGCGGCCGGCCCCTCGCGGACGGCGTCCGGCAGCTCCGCCCGGCGCACCGGCCCGGTCGCCCGCCGCCGCTCCGCCAGGGCCCGTACGACATGGGCCAGCTCGGTGACGTTCCCGGGCCAGGGGTACTGCTGGAGCGCACGCAGGGCGTCCAGGGTCCAGGTCAGCGGCGGCTGCCCGGGCGCCGTGCGGGGTGCGAGGGCCGGCAGGAGTTCCCGTATGTCCTCGGTGCGTTCGCGGAGCGGCGGCAGGGTCACCGAGCGGGCGGACAGTTTGTCCAGCAGACGCGCGAGGCAGGGGCCGACCGGTGCGCCGGGCGTGTAGGTGATCAGCAGCCGGGTGTCCGGGTGCTGGTCGAGCAGGGAGTTCAGCGCCGCCACGCCGGGCTGCGCCAGGCGCTCGGCGTGACGGAGGAGGAGCGGGCGGCCGGGCTGCCACGCGGGCAGAGCCTCGCCGAGGCCGGGGTCCCGCGCCGCGTCGGCGGCCTGGACGGGGCCCGGGCCGAACAGCTCCCGCGCCAGCGCCGACTTGCCCGTGCCGCGCTCGCCGGTGAGCAGCAGGGGCTCCCGGGAGCGGGCCAGTTCGACGGCATGGCCGACGGCGTGCCGCCAGGGGACCGAGGAGCCGGTCAGTGCGACCGGCGAGGGCGAGGCCGGGGCCGGGGGCGCCGGATCGTCGAGGGGGTCCAGTGCGGCCACGATCCCGAGGGTCCTGCCGTTCAGGCGTACCGGCGTGACATGCGCGGTGCACCCGGCTCCCTCCGGCAGCTCCGCGAAGCCCGTGACGTCCGTGCCCCGGGCGCCGGTCGCCGCACGCTCCAGCACCGCGAGGACCTCGGGCGTCAGCAGCCGCTGGGCCGCGTCGCTGACCAGCCGGTTGCGGCCGTCGAGGGCCGCCACCGCCCGGTTCTGCCCCCGCGCCGCCCGCACGTAGGCGTCCAGCAGCACCCGCTCGCCCCGCCCTGCCCGCGCCCGCAGCTCGGTCTCGACCGCGGCGACCGTCGCCTCGGCGAGCGCCGCCTGTGGATGCGGCCGGCCCGCGGCGGACAGCCGGGACGCGACCGTCAACGTGCCCAGCACCTGCCCGCTCTCCGGGCCGAGCACCGGGACGCTGACCGCGGACACGTCCTGCCACCGGTCGAGGAAGTGCTCGGGCCCGTGCACCTCGGCCCGGCTCCGGGCGCGCAGGGCGAGGGCCGCGCTGTTGTTGCCGACCTCCTGCTCCGACAGCACGGCGCACCCATCCAGCCCGGGCACGCTCCCCGCCGTCCACAGCACGCGCAGTCGTTCGTCGGTCAGCAGGAGCAGCGACCCGTCCAGGCTCAGTGCGGGGGCGATCCGGTCGAGCACCGGCCGGGCGGCATCGAGCAGTACCGACTCCCCGGGGAGCGGCACAGACGTCACCGGCTCCGCCAAGTCGTGCGGCACACCGAAGAACCGCGCCCGCCGCCACGCCGCGAGGACCTCCTCCGGGACGTCCGGGGGCAGCGGACGCTCCGACAGGAACCGCTCGCGGGCGGCGCTCAGCGAGGGCCGGGCGGCGGCTGCGGGGGAGGGGTCTGTGGCGGTCACGGCACGGACCACCGTAGCGGGTTCGGTTGAACGGGCAACAACTGCTGGGTCCGGCCCGCCTCACGGTGTCCGTCATGGGACGGCCCGCCCTACCGGCGATCTCGGAGGAAGACGGCCCGCCGCACGGTCTCGTGATGGGACGGCCTGCCCCACATGCGGACTCGCAGGGACGGCGCGCCCCACTTGCGGACTCGTAGGGAGACGGCCCGCCGCACGGTCTCGTGATGGGACGGCCTGCCCCACATGCGGACTCGCAGGGACGGCGCGCCCCACTTGCGGACTCGCAGGGACGGCGCGCCCCACTTGCGGACTCGCAGGGACGGCGCGCCCCACTTGCGGACTCGCAGGGACGGCGCGCCCCACTTGCGGACTCGCAGGGAGACGGCCCGCCGCACCGGGTGTCTCGTAATGAGACACCCGCGGCCCGCCGGAGCACGCCATGATCACGGACATCCGACTCCCCCACCGTATGACTCCACGCCGCCCGACCCCTCCGCAGGAGCACCCGTGTCCACCGTCGTCGAGACCGACGTCCTGATCGTGGGCAGCGGCCCGGCCGGTGCCTCGGCCGCGCTCGCCCTGAGCACCTACGGTGTCCCCAACATCGTGGTGACCCGCTACGCGAGCCTCGCCGACACCCCCCGGGCGCACATCACCAACCAGCGCACCATGGAGGTGCTGCGCGACCTCGGCGTGGAGCGGGAGGTCGTCGCCCAGGCCACCCCGCAGCACCTGATGGGCAACACGACGTTCTGCACCAGCCTGGCGGGCGAGGAACTGGGCCGGGTGCGCTCCTGGGGCAACGACCCGCTCGTGCAGGCCGAGCACGAACTCGCCAGCCCCACCCGCATGTGCGACATGCCGCAGCACCTCATGGAACCCGTCCTCGTCAACGCCGCCGTCGCCCGCGGCACCCGGCTCCGCTTCCAGAACGAGTACCTCTCCCACACCCAGGACGCCGACGGCGTCACGGCCACCGTCCGCGACCGGCTGCGCGGGGACACGTACGAGATCCGCGCCAAGTACCTGATCGGCGCCGACGGCGGACGGTCGAAGGTCGCCGCGGACGCCGGGCTGCCGATGGGCGGTCAGATGGGTGTGGCCGGCAGCATCAACATCGTCTTCGAGGCGGACCTGAGCAAGTACACCGCCCACCGCCCGTCCACCCTCTACTGGGTCCTCGCCCCGGGCGCGACGGTCGGCGGCATCGGCGCGGGGCTGGTGCGCTGCGTGCGCCCGTGGAACGAGTGGCTGATCGTCTGGGGCTACGACGTGAGCGCCGGGGCGCCCGACCTGACCACCGAGTACGCCGAGTCGGTCGTCCGGCAGCTCGTCGGCGACGACGACATCCCCGTGACCGTCAGGTCGTCGTCGGCGTGGACCGTCAACGAAATGTACGCCGAGTCGTATGCGAACGGCCGTGTCTTCTGCGCGGGCGACGCCGTGCACCGGCATCCGCCGTCCAACGGCCTCGGCTCCAACACCTCGATCCAGGACGCCTACAACCTCGCCTGGAAGCTCAAACTGGTCCTCGACGGCACCGCCCACCCCAGGCTGCTCGACAGCTACACCGCCGAGCGCGCACCGGTCGGCCGGCAGATCGTCACCCGGGCCAACCAGTCCATCCGGGAGACCGCCCCGGTCTTCGAGGCCCTCGACGGCCTCTCCCCGCAGACCCCCGAGCAGCTGTGGGCCAACATCGCCGCCCGCAAGGACGCCACCGAGGCCGCCGAGAAGCAGCGGGCCAAGCTGCGCGAGGCGATCGCCTTCAAGGTCTACGAGTTCAACGCGCACGGCGTCGACCTCAACCAGCGCTACCCCGCCGACGGTTCTGCCGCGATCGTCCCGGACGGCACCCCCGACCCCGGCTTTGCCCGGGACCCCGAGCTGTACCACCAGTCGTCCTCCCGGCCCGGCGCCCGGCTGCCCCACGCCTGGATCACCTCCGGCACCCGCACGCTCTCCACCCTCGACACCATCGGCCGGGGCCGCTTCACCCTGCTGACCGGCATCGGGGGAGAGGCCTGGGTGCGGGCGGCCGAGGCGCAGGAGGTGGAGATCGCCACGGTGGTGATCGGCCCCGGGCAGCCGTACGAGGACCCGTACGGCGACTGGGCGCGGCTGCGGGAGATCCCGGACGCGGGCGCCCTCCTCGTACGCCCGGACGGGTTCGTCGCCTTCCGGCACGCCGGCGCCGGTCCGGACACCGGGAAACTGCTCGCCGAGGACGCGGGAAAACTGCTCACCGACGCGCTGCGGCGCATCCTCGGGCATGCCTGAGCGCGCCATCATGGGAGCTGCGGAAGAGTCCGAAGCCTCGGAAGAGTCCGAAGCCTCGGAAGAGCCGGGAGCTTCGGAAGAGCCGGAAGCTGCTTCGGAAGTGCCGGACGAAGCGGACGTCGACGACGAGGAGCCGGGATGACCACCGACGCGACCGGGGCCGATGTCACCGAGCAGGCCCTCGCCGGCCTGCGCGGGACCGCGGACCCGAGGCTGGGCGAGCTGCTCACCGGCCTCGTCCGCCACCTGCACGACTTCGCACGCGAGACCCGGCTCACCCGGGAGGAGTGGGAGCGGGCGATCGCCTTCCTGACGGCGACCGGCCGGGCCTGCACCGACACCCGGCAGGAGTTCATCCTGTTGTCGGACGTCCTGGGCCTGTCCATGCTGGTGGAGACCCTGAACGGCGATCGCGCGGCGGAGGCGACCGAGTCGACCGTGCTGGGCCCCTTCCACCTGACCGAGTCGCCGGTCCGCGCGCTCGGCGACGACATCGACCTGGTGGGCGGCGGCGAGAGGTGCGTGGTCAGCGGCCGGGTGCGGTCCGCAGACGGCACGCCCCTGCCCGGCGCCGTCGTCGACGTCTGGCAGGCCGACGACAAGGGCTACTACGACGTCCAGCAGCCCGGCGTCCAGCCCGCGGGCAACGGACGCGGGCTGTTCACCGCAGACGCCGAGGGCCGCTTCTGGTTCCGCACCTGCGTCCCGGCGGCGTATCCGATCCCGACCGACGGCCCGGTCGGCGAGTTGCTGCGCGCTACACGGCGGCACCCCTACCGCCCCGCGCACATCCACTTCATCGCCGAGGCCGAGGGCCACACGCCCGTCACCACGCACATCTTCGTGGCCGGCGGCGACTACCTCGACTCCGACGCGGTGTTCGCCGTCAAGCAGAGCCTGGTCCAGGACTTCACAGAGACCGACGACCCGTCCCTGGCCCAGGAGTTCGGCGTGACGAACCCCTTCCGGCACGCAAGCTTCGACCTCGTCCTGGAGCGGACCGCATGACGTTCCAGGAGCAGTTCACGTACGAGACCCGGCCCGTGCGGGTCGTCTTCCGGCCCGGCGCGGCCGTCACGGCGACCCCGGACGAGGCGGCACGCCTGGGCCTGAGGCGCCTGCTCGTGGTGTGCGGCAGCCGTGGCGGGTCCGTGGCACGGACGGTGGCGGACGCCCTCGGCGGCAGGTGCGCCGGACTGCACCCCGGGGCGCGGATGCACGTGCCCGTCGAGGACGCCGACCGGGCCGTCGCTGCCGTCCGGGCGGCCGGTGCGGACGGCAGCGTCGCGGTCGGCGGCGGCTCCGCCATCGGGCTCGGCAAGGCCATCGCCCTGCGCACCGGACTGCCGCTGATCGCCGTGCCGTCGACGTACTCGGGCTCCGAGATGACCCCGGTGTGGGGCCTGACCGAGCACGGTGCCAAACGCACCGGCCGCGACCCGGTCGTCCAGCCCCGCAGCGTCGTCTACGACCCCCGCCTCACCCTCTCCCTGCCCCTCCCCCTGACCGTCACCAGCGGGATCAACGCGCTCGCGCACGCCGTCGAGGCGCTGTACGCCCCGGACGTCTCCCCGCTGGTCTCGGTCATGGCGGAGCAGGGCGTCCGGGCGATGACCGAGGCGCTGCCGCGGCTGGCCGCGGACCCGGAGGACCTGGACGCACGTGGCCGGGCCCTGTACGCGGCGTGGCTGTGCGGCGCGTGCCTCGGCACGACCACGATGGGGCTGCACCACAAGCTGTGCCACGTCCTCGGCGGCACCTACGGCCTGCCCCACGCCGAGACCCACACCGTCGTCCTGCCCCACGCCCTCGCCCACAACGCCCCCGCCGCCCCGCAGGCGTTGACCGTACTGAGCCGCGCCCTCGGAGGCACCGACGACGTGCCCCGCGCCCTCTGGGACCTGGCCGGCCGCCTCGGCGCCCCCCGCTCCCTCGCCGAACTGGGCCTCGCGAAGGCCGACGTGACCCCGGCGGCGGCCCGGGCCGCGGGCGAGCCGTACGCCAACCCGCGGGAGGTGACGGCGGAGGGGGTACGGGGGGTGCTGCTCGCCGCGTACGAAGGGGGCCCGCCGGAGCGCACCCGACGGAGCGTCCCTTAGCCAGGAACCGCTCTACGGACCCGCCGTGGGGCCGGCCGCGTTCCCACCCGGGGAGTGCCGGGCGATGAGACGCAGGACGGACCCGGCGAGTCTCATGATCCAGGCGTGGCGGTCTTCCGAATGGCCTGCAACCGTATCGTCGACCTGGCGTATGAGCCTGACGCCGCCCGCCAGGAGCCGCGGGCTGGGGCGCAGCAGAAGTACCGATGCGACGGAACGGGCCAGTCCCGGCCACTCCTGTTGCACACAGACGATGGCAGAAAGGCGGATCGCGGCGCCAAGGGCGGCACGATCCGTGTCCATGTGCTCGCGCAGGAGTGCGACGAGGGGTCTCGCCCACCGTTCCTCCGCGGTCGAGGCGGGGAGGTCCAACTGCAGGGCGAACGACCGTGCGAGGTCATCGATCGCCTCGTCCGCGCGACCGTCGTAGAGACGGGTGATGCCCCGCCCTCCGAGGCACCATGTGTGGTCGGGCGCCATGGCCAAGGCACGACTGAACGACTGCTCCGCCTCCTCCAGCCGGTGGGCCTCCCACAGCACCCATCCGTAGCGGGCGAAGGCGACGGGCGGTGCTTCGGCGAGCTCCGTCGCCTGTGCCAGCCGGGGCAGAGCCTCGTCGTCCCGTCCCAGGCAGTGCAGTGCCCAGCCCCGGTAGGCGAGGAGTGCGCTCCGGTGCGGGGAGGGAAGGAAGGTCTCGGCCAGCAGTCCGTCGGTGTGTTTGACGACCTCCGTGTGGCGGCCCAGTTGGCCGAGGAACTGAAGCATCGCCAGCCGGTACCAGGAGCCCGGCGGAGCGTACTGTGCCGCTCGCGTCATGCCCCGCAGGGCCTCGTCCCGACGCTGGGTCTCCCACAGGATCAGCGAGCGTTCGGCGTGGGCCGCCGCGTATGCGGGGTCGATCGCCAGGGCACGGTCCAGATCGGACAGCGCCGCCGCGACGTGCCCCTGCATCCGCAGCGCCTGAGCACGCCCGACGTAGGCCCAGTCGAGTTCCGGGTCCAGCTCGATGGCGCGTGTGTAGTCCGCTCGTGCCTGCTCCGGCCGGCCGGTCAGCAGGTACGTGAGGGCGCGCTCCACGTGGGCCACCGCATGGTCCGGTGCCAGCGTGAGAGCCGCGGCGAAGTCCGCGTGTGCCTGGGCATATCGCTCAGCGCGGCGATGGGCCCGGCCACGAACGAGTCTGGCCCGCAACTGGCCGGGGGCGGGCAGCCCCGGATGTCGCAGCAGAACGTCCAGCGTGCCCACCGCGGCCGACGCTTCCTGCCCAGGAGCGGACGTCAGCCTGTCCCCCCACGTGGTCAGGGCTTCGTCCGCCGTGTCCGCCGCCGCCTGTGCCAACAACTGGGCCCAGCGGCGCACCGCGCCTCCGTCGTGCTCACATGCCTCGGTGATCTCCTCCAGCGCCTCGGGAAGGGCTTGCCGGGGATCGGCGCACAGCCGGTGATACGTCTCGTTGCAGCGGTAGTCACGCCACAGGGGATCGGTCCAGCGGTCCTCTTCGGGCAGCCCCTCCTCGCACCGCACTCGCCACGAGCGGTAGAGCTCGGCAAGAGACGTGTGGTCCTGCTGCCAGCGCGAGGGTGACTGCGTCCGTTGCAGACGCAGCATGGGCGTACGGACGACGTCGTGGTACCGGCACTGGCCGGCCCGGTCGGTCACGAAGGCGAGTCCGCGCACCCAGGGATACTGGTCGACGGCCTCCGGCGGGACTACGGAACGGTAGACGTCCTCGTTGAAGCGAAGGGGAAGGGCGCAGGCCAGGGCAGCGGTGCGTCGAGCCGGGTCGGTCTCCCACTTGAGGAAGCGCTCGACCGCGGTACCGGACGGGTCAGCCACCGCCCCCGCGTCGGAAGGCCGCGCCTGCGCGAGCGTGTGGACGAGAACGGGCAGCCGGCCCGACAGATGCAGGATCACCTCCACCACTTGCTCGACGGTGATGCCTTGCAAGGCCAGGAGCGCCCGCGCCTCCTGCTCGGTGAAGACGTCCAGGCTGACGTCGTTGACCAGGTCCAGCCAGTCGCCCCAGAACCGTGTGTCGAGACGCCCCTGCCCGGCCAGCACGATCTGCACGTTCGCCGCCAGCGCACCGTGTACATCGGTGAAGGCGATGTCGCGCAGCCAGGCATCCAGTGCGGGGCCGGTGCGTTCGTACACGTCGATGAAGAGGACGACCCACGGCCGCCGCTCCGCCAGCTCCGCCAGGTCCGCCAGGAATACCGGCGTGAGCACCCCGACGGGATCCAGAAGCAGCCGCACGTCGTCGGGGGAGCGCAGACGGCCGCCGACCGCGGAACTCAAACGATGTGCCCCCTCGACGACCTGCGCCGCGTCCACCGCCCCGGCGAGCGCGCCCACCACGGGTACCATCCCGAGGCCCGCGAGACCGACCTGCGCCGCGATGGTCCGGGGCAGGGACGGCGGGGGTGACTGTTCCCCGATGCTCTCCTCCTGAGGAGGCTGCGCTCTCAGCGCCTGCTGGGCCTCATGCAGCCGCTGCTGATAGTGCGCCAACCGCTTGTCGAACCTCTTCATCGGAAGCTCGTGACGGCTCAGCCGCTCGCTGATGGCCGCCATCGCCTCGACAGCACTGTGAACGGGATCGGCGAGGTGCACCGCGGCAGCGCCGTGCTCGTCGGCGATGGCGACCCACTGCCGCAGCAAAGACGTCTTGCCCACACCGGCGATGCCGTGCACATGGTGGAGGAACCGGTAGTCGTCCGCCTCCGGATTCCGGCCGAGATTGGTCCGGAAGGTGCTGATCTCATCACGTCTTCCGACGAAGCCGCTTCGTCGTCGACGGCGGACCAAGTCCTGCCGCGTGAGCCGTCGTTCCGCCAATGCGCCCACCCCCTGCGCATCAGTATGGGAACACGGGGCATCTCTTCTCAGACTTACGGACAGAAGATGACCGCAAGCCTTCCTAGGGTCGCGACATGACCCAGACGCAGAAGATTCTTGTCACCGGCGCCACCGGAACCGTCGGCCGTCAGATCGTCGCCGAGCTGCTCGACCGGGGCCACGAGGTGCGTGCCCTGACGCGTGACGCCGCGAAGGCCTCCTTTCCGGCCGGTGTCGAGGTCGTCGAGGGCGACCTCACCGAGCCGGACGGCCTGGCCGCGGCCCTGGAGGGTGTCACCGGCCTCCATCTGATCACCTTCGGCGGTGCGGCCTTCAGCCCGCTGGAGACCGGCCCCCGGCTCCTGGAGCTCGCCCGCTCCGCCGGAGTCCGCCGCGTCACCGTGCTGCACGGCGGCGGTCCCACCCCGCTGGAGGACGCGGTACGTGCCGACGACGGCGTGGACTGGACCGTGCTCATGCCGGTCGAGTTCATGGCCAACGCCCTGGAGTGGGCCGACGGGATCGTGGCAGCCGGCGAGGTGCGAGAGCCGTTCGTCGACCGGCTGAGCGCCATGGTCCACGAGGGCGACATCGGCGCCGTCGCCGCGGTCGCGCTCACGCAGGAGGGACACGGCGGCCAGGAGTACGTGATCACCGGCCCCGAGGTGCTGACCGTCGGCGACAAGGTGAAGACGATCGCCGCAGCCGTCGGCCGGGAGGTCACCCTGATCGAGCTGACGCAGCAGCAGGCCCTCGCGCAGTGGCGGGCGGCGGGCCTCCCCGAGGACGTCATCGGCTTCCTGCTGGAGGCATACGGGAACACACCGGAGGTGGGCCGTACGGTCTCCGGCACCGTCGAGAAGGTCACCGGCCGCCCCGCGCGCACCTTCGCCCAGTGGGCCGCCGAACACGCGGACGCCTTCAGGGGGCAGTCCTGACTGTCTCGTATTGAGACACCCGCGCCGGAGCCCGGTCCGTCAAGATCGACAAGGGGGTGTGACCGCAGCAAGGTGCGGCCGTAGGCGTGCGATGAACCGCCGTCGGCCGGCCGCACACCCGAAGAAAGGTGACCACCATGGCCCTCGCACTGCTCCGGCGCCGGTGGCTCAAGAGCACCCCCGCCGCAGCGGCGGGCCTCGCCCTCCCCCTCCCCGCCGGCGCGGGTGCAGTCGCCCGCGAGGTCGTCGACCCGATGGGCTCGCCGCTGGCCGCGGCGGACGTCACCGTCACCGCCCTGGACACCCACCGCGTCGCCGCCCGCGGCACGACCGACCCGTACGGCTACTTCCTCGCGACGCTGCCGCCCGGCCGCTACAGCCTGCTCATCTCGGCGGAGGGCCTGCGGCCGCACCGCGAGACGATCGAGACGGGCCCGGGCACCCCGGCCACCGAACGCGTCTGGCTGCAGCCCGCCGAGGCGCTCCAGTTGCCGACGCCCGGAACCTGGCTCTTCGACCCGCCGCACACGGCGATCCGGTTCATCGCCAAGCACGTCGGCATGGCCCATGTGCACGGCCGCTTCGAACGCTTCGAGGGCGGCATCCGGATAGCCCCGGACATGACCGACTCCCGCGTCCACGTCCGCATCGACGCATCCAGCATCACCACCGGCAACAGCACCCGCGACAACCACCTGCGGTCCGCCGACTTCCTCGACGTCGAGCGCTTCCCGCACATCGACTTCACGAGCGCGCGCTTCGCCTACCGGGGCGGCAGCAAGTGGACACTGCAGGGCTCTCTCACGATGCACGGCGTCAGCCGCTCGGTGGCCCTGGACACGACGTACCTCGGCACCGTGAACGGCGGCTACGGCCAGGAGTTGCGCTGCGCGGCCCTGGCGACGGCGGAACTGCACCGCGAGGACTACACGCTCAACTGGCGTTCCATGCTCGCCCGGGGCATCGCCGTGGTCGGCCCGACCGTCCAACTGGAGCTCGACGTCCAGGCTATGTACCGCACCCATGACACGCCTACTCCGCCGGAGTAGTGGTCCGGCCCGGGCCTCTGAGGGCCCGGGCCGGCCTTCGCGCCCTCGGCTCCGCCACACGGGTGAGCCGCGTCTACCCGGCGTTGGGCCACTCCTGCGGCGGGCGGGGCGGTTCCGGACCGGTCCGTCGCTGCGCCGCCCGGGCATGCTCCGCGCGCAGGGCCGTCAGACACGGCCAGAGATCCGGCGCCGGCTGCTTCGAGCACGCCAGACAGTGCTCGATCCGGCAGCGCTGCGATCTGTCCGGCGGGCACACCCCGTACACCGTGACCCGGCCGTCCGACAGAGTGATCCAACCTCCCACCGAGCTGACGGAACTCAGGTGCAGCACGGGGAACGCAGCACGGGGAACGAGGCCGAGAGGCGTCGGACAAGCCGGTTGAGGCATTCTCCGTTGTCCGTGGTCGCCCATGGGATGACCCGGGACCCTGCGACCTCCGGTTGCGTCGGCTTCTTCTCGAATTCCCACAGGTCTTCCAGGTCTTCGGCCTGGTTCTCTGCCCATTCGAGGAGGTCGTAGTTCTCGTTGGGGCAGCCGGGCTCTAGTCGGCGCTCCGCGACCCCGCGGGCCGCTCCTGTGCCTGTTCCAGCCGGAGCGGGAGCCGTGCGGCGAGGTGGTCGAGGAGTGCGCTGACCCGTCGCGGGACGTGCCCGTCCTCCTCCAGCAGGGCATAGATGTCGGCGGCCGGTGTCGGCAGGTGCGGCAGGACCCTGACCAGCTCGCCTCGCTCCAGATGTGGTCCGACGTGCCACTCGGAGCGCATGATCACACCACGGCCCTCCAGCGCCCAGCCGGTCACCACGTCACCGTCGTTGCTGGACAGGCTGCCCTGCACCCGCACATGCCGGGGACAGTCCGCGTCCCCGAAGCGCCACAGCGCGAAATCGCTCTCGTTCTCCCGCAGCACGATGCAGTCGTGGTGCGCCAGATCCTCGATCCCCGCCGGGGTGCCGTGCCTGGCGAGATAGGACGGCGACGCGCAGGGCACCCGCCGGTTCCTGGCAAGGCGCCTCATGCGCAGTGAGGAATCGGGCGGCATGCCGACGTGGACGGCCACGTCGAACTCACGCTGGTGGGGCCGCAGCGGAAGCGCGGACGTCTGCATCCGGACGTGCAGTTCGGGATGGGCCGCGGCGAACTCGCCGAGCAGCGGCGCGATGTGCGCACGGCCGAGGCCCAGGGTGGCTTCGACGACCAGCGACCCGCGCAGCCCCCCGGCCGTGTCGGTGATGGTGTCTTCCAGTTCGCGTACCTGGTCGAGGATCGCCTCGACGCGCGCCGCGTACAGCTCGCCTTCCGACGTCAGCACGAGCCGGCGGGCGCCGCGCTGCACGAGCCGGACGTCCAGGCGGTGCTCCAGTGCGCTGAGGCGCTTGCTGACGACGGGCAGCGAGCAACCGAGTTCACGCGACGCGGCCGTCAGCGTCTCGCTCGACGCGACCACGTGGAAGAACCGCAAGTCATCCACGACTGAACGGCTCTTGGGCCAGGGGCGGCCAGAACGCCGAGAGCTTTCCATGGGGGAAAACGTACCTTGCCGATTACGGGCTTGTAACGGCTGTCGCCGCTGGCCAAGGTAGGACCCAGTCGCGCTGTGGCCGGGACGCCTCCGCAGGCAGTGCCCGCCACTTCACTTGCGCATCAATCACATGGACGGGGAGTGATGTCGTGCCGCAGACCTATCGCATCGCGGCGATTCCGGGTGACGGAATCGGCCGCGAGGTCGTCCCGGAGGGACTGCGGTGCCTGCGAGCCGCTGCCGAGGCGCACGGCTTCGAACTCGACGTCACGGACTTCGAGTTCGCCAGTGCCGACTACTGGCTGAACCACGGCACGATGCTGCCCGAGAACTGGCGGGACGTACTCGGTGCGTTCGACGCGATCTTCTTCGGCGCGGTCGGATGGCCGGAGGTGGTCCCGGACCATGTGTCGCTGTGGGGCAGCCTGCTCCAGCTGCGGCGGGGCTTCGACCAGTACGTCAACCTGCGTCCCGTCCGGCTGTTGCGCGGCGTCCGCAGTCCGCTGCGTGACCACCGGCCGGGCGACATCGACTTCTACGTCGTGCGGGAGAACACCGAAGGCGAGTACTCCAGCATCGGCGGCCGGATCTTCGAGGGCACCGACCGCGAGACGGTGGTCCAGGAAACGGTCATGACACGGACCGGCGTCGACCGCGTGCTGCGCTATGCCTTCGAACTCGCCTCGTCGCGCCCGGGCAAGCACCTGACCTGGGCGACGAAGAGCAACGGGATCTCGATCTCCATGCCCTACTGGGACGAGCGCGCCACCGAGATGGCCGCCCGATACCCGGACGTGACCGCCGACAAGGACCACATCGACATCCTGTCCGCGAAGTTCGTCCTCCAGCCCGACCGGTACGACGTGGTCGTCGCCAGCAACCTGTTCGGTGACATCCTCTCGGACCTGGGCCCGGCCTGTACCGGAACGATCGGCATCGCCCCCAGCGCCAACATCAACCCCGACCGCTCCTTCCCCAGCCTCTTCGAGCCGGTGCACGGCTCGGCGCCGGACATCGCCGGTCTCGGTGTCGCCAACCCCGTCGGTCAGATCTGGAGCGGTGCCATGATGCTCGCCCACCTCGGCGAGCACCAGGCGGCCGCGCACGTCGTGGCGGCGATCGAGAACGTCCTGGACGAGCAGCCCCATGTGGTCACCCCCGACCTCGGGGGCCCGGGGACCACGGTGGGGCTGGGGAAGGCCATCGCGGCCCGGATCGCGGCGAGGCCGCTCGCCGGCCATGGCGGGGGAGGGGCGGCCGGCGACCCGGCCGGTCGCGCGGTCGAAGGAGGGATCCCGGCGTTATGACCAGATCTGTCTCCGACCCGGTCGGCGTTGAGCTGTGCTGGGACCGGCTCGCAGCCGCCACCGACGAGGCGGCCTCGACGATGCTGGGCACGGCGTTCCCCGCGATCACCCGGGAGTCGAACGGCTGCACCGTCTTCCTGATGGACCGCGCGGATTGCGCGATGGCCGAGCCGCGGGCCGGCGTCCCCGCCCTGATGAGTTCACTGACCGAGCTGGTCCTCGAACGGTTCCCGGCGGACGACTGGCAGGACGGCGACAGCGTCATCACGAACGCCCCGTGGATCGCCACCGGGCACGTGCCCGACATCGCCATGATCTCCCCGGTCTTGCACCGCGGACGGCTCGTCGCGTTCGCGGGCACCGTGGCGCACTCACAGGGCATCGGCGGCACGCCCTCGATGAACGCCATCGAGCCGCTCTGCGAGGGCGTCCTGATTCCTTCGCTGCGGCTGTTCCCTGCCGGGTGGGTCGAGCCGGGGGTCAAGGACCTGCCGTCGGCGAGCGTGCGACGGGCGGACCAGGTCTGGGGCGGCTTGGAGGCGCAGGCCGCGGTGCACGCCGTGTGCCGCCGACGCGCCCGGGAAGTTCTCACCGACTTCCGTGAGCAGGACTTCGAGGCGTTCGCGGCCCAGGTCCACGCGGTGACCGACGCCGCGATGCGGGCAGGTGTCCGAGACCTGCCCGACGGTGTCCATCGCGCAGCCCTGGACGCGGACGGCGTCGACGGCCACCCCACCCCCATCGACTGCACGGTGACCGTTCGCGGCGAGGAGATCGGGATCGACTGCACCGGCGGTTCCCCAGGTGCCCTTCACGACGAACTCGACGCTGAACGTTCCACGCCACCAGCACGCACAACCTGTCCAGCAGCTGTCCAGCACGGTGGCGGCGCGAAGGGACGACCCGTATGACGACGGTGTCAGCAGGCCGGCCGACGCGTACCCGGCGCATCACGTTCCTGGTCGCACTCGCGGTCTTCGCACAGGAGTCGACCTGGAACTTCTACGAATCCCAGGTTCCGCCGCTCCTGCGGGAGCACCTCACCAGCGCGGCCGTCGTGGGTCTGCTGATGGGGATGGACAACCTGCTCGGCATCTTCATCCAGCCGTGGATCGGCAACAGGTCCGACCGGACGAGGACCTCCTGGGGCCGGCGGATGCCCTACCTGGTGGTCGGGATGCCGACCGCTGCCGCGCTGTTCATCCTCATCCCGCACAGCGCGGGGTCCTTGCCGCTCCTGATCGCGGTGCTGTTCTCGTACGCGCTCGTCGCCAACACCTTCAAGCCGATCGCCGAGGCGCTCGTACCGGACTTCATCGCACCCGAGCGACGGAGCCGGGCCAACGCCGTGGTCAAGATCGCTTCGAGCGTCACGGCCATCGTCGCCGCGTTCATCAGCATCTTCCTGGTCGACAACCACCTGAGCCTGGCCTTCGCGATCCCCGCTGTCATCATGCTGATCTCGATCGGGGTGCTCGCGGCCACCGTGCGCGACAACCGGTCCCCGGCCTACCAGGCGGCGGTGGCCGAGTGCGAAGAGGAGGGCGATGCCGAGCGCATCGAACCACGGGTCCGGGACACCTTCATCGAGATCGTCAAGGACTCCGACCGCAGCCGGCTCCTACTGCTCCTCGCGATCCTCCTCTTCGGCAGTGCATGGGCCGCGTCCCGCTCCCTGATCACGCCGTACGGGATGGAAGCCCTGGACATGTCACGAGGAGACGCGGGCGGCATCACCCTGCCCAGCGGCATCGCCTTCATCCTGGCGGCCTACCCGGCGGCCGTGCTCGCCGAGCGTCACGGACGGCTCCGGGTCATGGCCCTGGGCATGTCGGTCTTCGCCGGCGCCATGGTCCTGGGGACGCTCATCCAGACGCCGACGGGGGCCACCGTGACCCTGTGCCTCGCGGCCGCCGGCGCGGCCTGCTTCC
Source organism: Streptomyces qaidamensis (assembly GCF_001611795.1). NCBI lineage: Bacteria > Bacillati > Actinomycetota > Actinomycetes > Kitasatosporales > Streptomycetaceae > Streptomyces > Streptomyces qaidamensis. The sequence goes on from NZ_CP015098.1 coordinate 7,741,243, forward strand.
TGGTCAACGCGGTGGTCGTCCTGTGGAACCTGGCACCTTCGGCGCGGGTCTTCGGGACCTACGCCGGTATGTACACCGTCGGCTGGGCCGGCGGCGGCTTCGTGGGCCCGGCGGTGGTCGGCGGGATGGTCGACATCAGCGGCTGGCCCCTGATGCTCATGGACATCGCCATCGTCGCCGCGCTGTCGATCGTCGTCGTAGCCAGGATAGGTGTGCTGCAGCGGCGCGCCGTCCCGACCCTCGCGAAGTAGTCAGCCCCTCCACGCAGCGCGGCGCCCATTCGGCGCCCGGCGCAGCCAGAGACGAGGAAACCGTGCCCCGCATTCTGATCACCACCGACCATCTGCGGCCCGACGACGAGGCCGATCACCATCTCCGGGCGCACGGCCACACGACGGTACACGTGCCGTTCATCGGACGGCCTGGGCCCGAGCAACTCGTCGCCGCCCTCGACGGGATCGACGCCGCGCTCGTCGGCCATGAGTCCCTGACCGCCCAGGTCCTTCGTGAGGCGCCTCGCCTGCGCGCCATCGTGCGAACCGGCGTCGGCTACGACTCGATCGACATCACCGCCGCCGGCCGGCTCGGCATCACGGTGAGCAACCTGCCGGGAATCAACGCGAACGCCGTGGCCGAGTACACCCTGGGTCTGCTGCTGGCGGCCGCGCGGCGGCTGGTGCAGAGCGCGGCGGGGGTCGCTGCCGGCCGGTGGCCGAGGGAGGACGGTCACGAACTGCGTGGCTCCACGCTCGGCCTGATCGGGTACGGGTCGGCTGCGCGCGCCGTGGTGCCGCTGGCCCGGGCCTTCGGCATGAAGGTGCTCTGCACGACCGGTGTGCCGGAGGACCAACGGCCGGACCCGTCGGTGCGGTTCGTCGAGCTCCCCGAACTGCTGGCGGCGTCCGACTACGTGTCGGTGCACACCGCGTTGACGGACCGCACACGAGGTCTCCTGGACGCCTCCGCCTTCCGGCGGATGAAGTCGACTGCGGTACTGGTCAACACCGCGCGGGGCGCCGTCGTCGACGAACGGGCCCTGGCCGACGCCGTGCGCACCGGCGAGATCGCAGCGGCGGCCCTCGACGTGGTGACTGAGGAGCCGCTCCCGGTCGACAGCCCGCTGCGGGACGTCGAGGGAATCGTCGTCTTCTCCCATCTCGCGGGCCAGACCGCCGAAGCCCGTGCCGCCGCGGGCCTGGCAGGGGCCGCCGAGGTGGTGGCCGCCCTCGAGGGCCGCCCCCGTTTCGCGGTGAACGCCCATCTGCTGCCCCGCACGGCCACCGCCCGGTCCGACGGGTGACACCCACCCGCCACGCGCCCGGCACCAAGAGGAAAGAGGAACATGGAAAACGAAACGGAAAACGAACGGGTTGACCAGGTCAAGGTCCTGGCACCGACCGGCATGCTCGGAGCCGGCTTTCCCGAGGCCACGATCGAGCGAGGCCTGGCGCTCGGCGCCGATGTCATCTCCGTCGACGGGGGCAGCACCGACTCCGGTCCCTACTATCTCGGCGCGTCACAGCCCAAGACCACCCGGGCTGCGGTCGCCCGTGACCTCCGAATCCTGCTCAAAGCCGCGGCAGGCGCCGGTATTCCGCTGATCGTGGGCTCGTGCGGCACCAGTGGAACCGATGCCGGTGTCGACTGGGTCGCCGGCATCGTCGCCGACATCCTGGCGGCCGAGGGACTGCGGCTGCGGGTGGCGCGGATCTACAGCGAGCAGGACACCGGCGCACTCCTGGAACGCCTGGCCGAGGGGCGGATCCACGCCCTGCCCCCACTGGGCGAACTGGAGCCGGAAACGCTGCGGAGCTGTACACACATCGTCGGAGCCATGGGGCACGAGCCGATCGTCGCTGCCCTCGAGACCGGGGCACAGGTCGTGCTCGCCGGGCGCGCCACGGACACCGCCATCGCCGCCGCCCATCCGCTGATGAAGGGGATGCCCGCCGGGCCGGCCTGGCATGCAGCGAAAATCATCGAGTGCGGTGGGCAGTGCACCAGCGATCCGCGCGCGGGCGGGGTGCTGGCCACGATCGACGCCGACGGCTTCACCATCGAGCCGCTCGACCCGACGGTCGCCTGCACCCCGATACTGGTGGCCGCCCACATGCTGTACGAGACGGTGAACCCGTTTCAGATGCGGGAGCCGGACGGGACGCTGGACGTCCGTGACGCCGTCTACACCGCCCTGGACGAGCGCACGGTGCGAGTCGAGGGTTCGCAGTTCCAGGTCGCCGACCAGCACACCATCAAGCTCGAAGGCGCCCGGATCACCGGCTACGAGACCATGTCGTTCAGCGCGATCCGGGACCCGCACATCCTGGCGAACATCGACGACTGGGCCGATCTCATGCGCACGATGATCACACAGCGGGTGGAACAGACGATCGGCCTGAGCGAGGACAAATACGCCTTCGACCTGCGCCTCTACGGGCACAACGCCATCCTCGGGGATCTCGATCCGGCATGGGGGCCGCCTCGCGAGGTGGGAGTCATGCTCCTCGTCAACGCACCGGACCAGAGCACCGCCACCGCCGTCGCGAAAATCGCCAATCCCTTGATGCTGCACCTGCCGACGGCCGACATGGACCACCTGCCGAGCCTCGCGTTCGCCACCTCACCGGCGGAAGTCGAGCGCGGTCCGGCGTACGAGTTCGTACTCAACCACGTCGTCGACACCCTCGCCCCCGTCGACATGTTCCGCACCGAGATCGAGGAAGTCCCCCACCATGGCTGAGGCCACCCCCACCACCCTGGGAGACCTGGCGTACGAGGTCCGGTCCAAGAACGCCGGACCGTTCTGGGTCACCATGGAGCTGTTCCTGCGTGACGCGGACGGCTATCGCATCGCGGCCGACGAGACGTTCCTCAACGAGGGAACCGTCGCCCGGCTCTACGGAATCGACGAGGCCGACGTGCAGATGTTCCGCATCCCCTCGCTGAACGTCGTCAAGATCTCCTTCCCGCGTCCTGTCAGCCAGGCATCCCTGCGAGACCGTGACGTCCACTCCGGTCAGCACCATGTGCCGTTGGCGGTGCTGCCCCTGCCCGCCACCTGACACCGTCCGGACGCGGCACTTCACAGACTCACCCTCCCCACCAGCATCTGAAGGAGCAGTTCCTTGAACCCCCTTGCCGTGCCCGAACCGGTTACCCGTGCCCGACCCCGGGCCCGCGCACGCCGCTCGGCAAAGTTGACGGCACTGCTCGCGGCCGTGGCCGCGGCCGTGGGCACCGTGGGCGCCGCGCCCGCCACCCCGTCCGCCGCCCCGCACCCCACCGCCGCCACCTGCCCGGGCCACTTGGCGGAGAAGGCCACGTGCCACACCGGCCGGGACGCCAACGGCGCCTACTACACCATGGCCGTCCCCGAAGACTGGAACGGTTCCCTCGTCGTCCACGCCCACGGCGGTCCCGACTTCTCCTACGATGAGTCCACCCCCACCGAGGACCTGGAACGCTGGGCGGTGATGGCCGACGAGGGCTATGCATGGGCGGGTTCCTCGTACCGGCGCGGCGGTTACGGGGTGAGGATGGCCGCCGCCGACACGGAGAACGTACGCCGCCTGTTCGTCAGCCACTTCGGCCGCCCCGACCGTACCTACCTCCACGGCCAGTCCTGGGGCGGCAATGTCGCCGCCAAGGCCGCCGAGACCTACGGTGGGAAGCCTGGCGCCTACGACGGGGTGCTCCTGACCAACGGCTTCCTGGCCGGCGGCTCGCGCGGCTACGACACGCGCGTGGACCTGCGGTTGGTCTACCAGTACTACTGCCGCAACCTGCCCCGTCCCACCGAGACGCAGTACCCGCTGTGGCAAGGACTGCCCGCCGACTCCACGATGGCACCGGACAAGGTCCACGCCCGACTCCATGAGTGCACCGGCATCGACTCCGAGCCGGCCGGCCGGACGGCGCGACAGCAGCGCAACCTCGACGACATCCTGTCCGTCACCCGCATCCCGGAACACTCGCTCGCCACGAACATGCAGTACGCGGCCTTCCTCCTCCAGGACATCGTGCACAAGCGGCTCGACGGCCGTAACCCCTTCAGCAACCGTGGGGTCCGCTACGACGGTTCACACGACGACAAGGCGCTCAACGCAGGGGTGGCCCGCTTCTCGGCTGACCCCGCCGCGCGCCGCGACCTCTCCTACGACAGTGACCTCACCGGACGGATACCACTGCCGGTCCTCACGCTGCACGCGATCGACGACCCACAGGTCTTCGTCGAGCACGAGGCGGCCTACCGCGCGACGGTCCAGGCCGCCGGCCGAAGCGGGAACCTCGTCCAGACCTTCACGAGGGAGAGCGAGCACAGCGCGCTCAGCAACGCGGAGTACGCCAACTCCCTGGCGGCATTGGACACATGGTCTCGCACCGGGAAGAAGCCCACTCCCAGGTCGATCGCGCGTTCGTGCAGCGCGTTCGACACCGCCCACGGTGGCGGTTGCTTCCACGATCCGGCTTTCGGCCCCGACCCGCTCGCCTCCCGGGTCCGTCCCCGGCCCGGGGGCCTGCACTGGCCCGCCATGTCCGCGGCGCGGGAACGGGCGTGGAGCCGCATCGAGGGCGTGGGCATCGCGCCCTGAAACGGCCGAACGGTTCCGCAAGTCACCTACGCGGTCACGGCGTCGGTCGCAGCTGGGGCCGTCACGCCCCCATCCGGACTCCTGACGTGGCTGTCATCGATGAAGGGAGCGCCATGTCAACCACATGGTTCATCACCGGTACTTCCTCGGGTTTCGGGCGTCTGCTCACCGAGAGGCTGCTGGCTCGCGGTGACCGGGTCGCCGCCACCGCACGTCGGCCCGAGGTACTGGACGATCTGCGTGCTCAGTATGGTGAGCGCCTCTGGTCGGCCCGGCTCGACGTCACTGACACCGAGCAGATCCACCAAGTCGTAGCGGACGCCTTCAAGGCGCTCGGCACGATCGACGCGGTCGTCAACAACGCCGGCTACGGCGTCTTCGCCTCCGTGGAGGAGGCCACTGACGAGCAGATCCGACGTGTGGTCGACACCAATCTCCTCGGGTCGATCCACGTCATCCGCGCAGCTCTGCCGCATCTGCGCGCGCAGGGGCACGGACGCATCGTGCAGGTGTCGACCGCCGGCGGCCAGACGGCCTATCCGAACTTCAGCTACTACCACGCGTCGAAGTGGGGAATCGAGGGCTTCTGCGAGACGGTGGCTCGCGAGATCGCCCCGTTCGGCATCGGCCTGACCATTGTCGAACCCGGCGCCACCCCGACCGGGTTCGCCGGTGCTCTCGACACCGCACCCGTGATGCCGGAGTACGTGAACACCCCGGCAGGCGAGGTGCGGCGCGCCATCGCATCGGGCGACTTCCCCTTGCCGAACGACCCGCACAGGATCGCGCAGGCCATGATCGACCTCGTCGACTCGGCAGACGCGCCGCTGCGTCTGCCCCTGGGGTCCGACACCTTCGAGGACGTACGGGCATCGCTCGTCGCCCGGCTGGCCGAACACGACGCGCATCGCGACATCGCCCTCGGGGTGGCGCATCGCGACGCGGAGTGATTCCTCTGGCCGGTGGACGTGTGTCCCGGAGCGGACGAGGAGGTCGGTGACGACTCGACGCACGCTGTTCAGCCCCGAGACCTCGACCGACCAGGTGTCCTGCGTCTGTCCCGACGAACCGGCCGGCCAGTTGCAGTCGGGGTTCAGCTCGCGGGGGAGTCCTTGGTCAGCGCGTCCATGAGGAGGTCGATGAGGCGATGGGCCTGCTCTTCGGCGCTGTGTTGCGCGGAGTAGGCGACGATCGCCTCCTGGGTGTCGCGTGTCGAGACATGCCATCAGCGGATCCGCAGGCGGCGGAACCGCTACAGGTGGGCGAACGCCTGCTCCGTGACGCGACGTTGAGCGCCCGGGCCGGGGCGTGCGCCGGGCCCGGCCGAGCGATCCGCAGGTTCACGCCCAGATCCGGCATGGGACGCCGTCCTTGCCCTGCCCCCGCCGCGTTCGGCAGGTATCGCACCCGGACGCTGTCCAAGCGCAGTGGGTCGGTGACGTCGTTGCGGCCGGCCTCAGCAGAGGGCGGCAAGCAGAGGTGGCCACCGCACGCCCTGAGCCATCCACTGATGTCGGGGTCCTGCGGTGGCCACCGGGCTGAAGGCAGCTCAGAAGCTGTCCAACCGGTTACCTACCGATCGGGTTGAGGTAGGTGGCCGGGTGGGTGGCGCCGTCCTGCTTGAGGATCTGGCCGCCGAACGGCCACGTCAGCGTGAAGTGCTTGGTCTCGTTCGGAGGAGTGACCAGGAACTTCGCCGGCACGAACTTCTCCTTCTGCGGCGTGGACTCGGCCACGGGGAGCAGGGTGATGCTGAAGTCCACCGTGTCGCCCTGCTCCAGGGTCATCTTCACGGGCGCCTTGGAAGAGCGCGCCAGCGACCAGGTGCCGTCGCTCTGCTGAGCACCGACCATGTCGACACCGGCGAAACCGGACAGGGTGCAGGTGCGCTTGCTCTGGTTGGTGAACCAGATGTACGCCTGGGTCTGCTTCTCGCTCTGTCCCATCTCCGGCCTCGCGTCACCCCCCGTGGCGAAGCCGGCCTTCAGGTCGGCGGTGTGACAGCGGGTCGGCTCCGCTTTGGCGGGGGCGGCCGACGCCGGGACGGCGGCAGCCGCAGCGCCCACGACGACGACACCCGCAAGGGCCACAACGGTCAGCTTGTTCTTCATCATGAGGGTTCCCCTCCCCTGTGGATCGGCGCGCGAGGTCAGCGCGCGCCTACGCACCTGAAGATGCGCAATGTGCGGAAGGGGTTCAGTGCGCGGCCGGACAACTCCCTGATTTCTGGGTCTTCAACGTTGAGCGGCGCGGAGGTGTCCGCGGGCTCGGCGGAGTGGTGGTGAACCCGTGGGCGGGGCGACGGCCGCCCTGCCCACGGGCGCGGTCGCGGACGAGGGCAGGGCGGAGCTCAATTCAGCAGGGGGCAGGTGAGGGGTAGGACGCGTTCGGTCAGCCGGCCGGTGAGGTGGGTGTCGGTGAGGGCGGCGCCGGTGAGCCAGTCCGCAGCGGTCAGCCGGTCGATCAGGTCCCGCAGTTCGCCGGAGCCGACCGGGACCCGGGTGGTGAGGGCATTCAGGGTGACGCCCCGGCCGCCGGGTCCGAGGCGTCCCACGCCGTCCGTCCACGTGGCCAGCGTCAGGGCGAGCAGCCGGGTGCCGGCGGGCGCCTTGGCCTTGCGGAGCTTCTTGTCCGAGACGACTCTCCGGGCCCAGCCGGAGAGCTTGGGCCGAGTCTTCCTGCCGAACGTGAACGGGCCCGTCCCGTCCTCGCCGGGCACCAGGGAGGGGACGGTGATCGGGGTGGGGTTCTCCGGCCGGGAGGCGAGCAGCTCGCCGACGGTGCCGGGGAGGGACAGCCAGCCGCAGCCGGTGAGCTGCTCGACCAGGTCCTCCGGGTCGGTCAGGCCCAGCGCGTTGACGTCCTGGCCGACGAGGTTGCCGGTGCCGGTGTGCGCGGCGCGCAGGGTCAGCAGCAGCACCAGCAGCCGTGCTTCCGGTCCGGGAAGCGGTGCGTGGCCGGCCACGTGCGCCAGGACGGAGCGCGCGTACTCCCACTGCTTCGGTACGGTCAGCAGGCGCACCACGCCCGGTTCGTCGGCGTCCGCCACGCAGCCGGTGCGGTGCCGGTGCTGGCGCCGGATGACGGCGGCGGCCTGCTCGGCACGCTGGGCTTCCAGCCGCAGGGTGACGTCGCAGCTGACGTCGGACCAGGTGAGGAAGGCGAGGGCTTTACGTTCCTGGAGGTCGGCCAGCAGCGCCAGGTCGGGCTCGGGGCGCTTCTGGTAGGCGCGGAAGAGGTCACCGAGCTCGGCGAGTTCGTCCCGCAGGGACACGGGCCGCAGGTCGCGCGGAATGACACGCTGGGCGATCCTCGCCTCCGGCGGGCGGCGGCGCCGTGCGGGTACGGGGAGGGGCGCCGGACATCCCGTCCGGGTGGTGGCCTGCTGGTCGGAGAACTGCGGCGTGTCCGCGCCGGCGCCTGCCGCTGCGGGGGCCGGGCGGTCGGCGGTCCGGGGCGCGGACGGATGGGAGGTGGCCGCGGTCCGGGCCCCGGGAGTGGCGGCGGCACACCTCGAACAACACTCCAGGGCCTGCCACCAGCGCCCTGCCCGGTCGGTGATCACGGTCAGGACGACCGGTCCGCCGCACCGCCAGGGTTGTTCGGTACGCGCAAGCCTGCCGGTGCCGGGGAGGTGGGCCCGGCAGCCGTCGGCCAGGCAGGCGCAGTAGGAATCGGCTCTGGGGGAGGGGGTGGCGCGCAGGTGCGCCTTCAGGTGGGCGACCGCGGCCGTACGGCCTGCCGCCGCGGAGGGCAGACGCTGCTCGGCACAGGCGGGTCGGCTGCACGAGACGCGCACCTCCGCGCTCCCTCGGCCTACGGGGTTCAGACGCACGGTCCACCGGCGCCCCGGCACCCGTTCGTCCAGCTCGCTCCCTGCGGCGGCCTGTGACATCCCGTTCTTCCTCCGTCTTCCGTGACCTGCATGTCACCGCTGCTTCCCGTTGTGCCGAGAGGTGTTCGGGTGGCGGGTCCACGGTATGCGGCACAGAGGTGAGGGGGGATGAAACAGCACAGGGTGAGGGCTTTCGGGTGACAACGCCGTCCGTTTCGGTGAACCCGGGCTCGACGGCCGTCACGACGACGGAGACGGCACCAACGGCACGGTGTTCCTTTCGACGGAAGGGCGTCGCCGGTCGCGAGGAGGGGATCGCTTTCCGTCCTTGATCACGGCGGCGAAACGACTCCGACGGTCACGGCCGGACGGGCGTGCGCGGCATCGGCCGTTCGAGATCCGGGTCGCCGAACTCCGCGCGCAGCGCCTGGAATGCGGTCACCTTGTCCTCGCCGAAGCGCCGGACGTGGGCGGCGTATTCCTCGGGGGAGAGGTATGCCGACGGCCGGGACTTGGTGTGGAACTTGTCGGCGTACATCACGAGCCTCTCCTCTTCCGTCACCGCCACGTAGTCGGCGGGAGGCAGGGGCAGTCCCTGGCTCACGATGTCGTGCCGCGTGAGTCCCACTCCGGTGTGGTGGGAACAGAAGCGGCGGAGGGCTTCGGGGAAGCCCTCCGCTTCGAGGATCTCGTGGCCGAGCAGGCCGTGCCGGACGTAGTTGCGGTGGTCCAGCCGTCCGTCGTGCCCGTAGAGGCGGTAGACGCCGATGTCGTGGAGGAGACAGCCGGCGCGGACCAGATCGGCGTCGAGGTGCGCGAGGTGAGGCGCCGACAGGAGCTGCTCGGCGATGTCCCAGACGATCTCGCAGTGCGTGTGGACGAGGGCGAACGCCTCGGTGGTGGGCGCGTACTTCTCGTGCAGCGCCCGGATCTCTGCGGGGCCCGGAATCCTCATCGGGGGAGCGTAACAACCGTTCGTCCGGCTGAGCCGGGAAGTTCCCGCAGCGGCCCTTTTCACGCGATCGGATGGTGCTTCGGGGAGCGGGCACCTGCCCTGCCTGCGGGCCGTTCGACCTGGTGACGGGACTTGTCGTCCATTCTCAGCACGGTGACGGGAGCACACCATGGGCCTGCACTTCCACCGCAACCCCGACGGCACGACGACCGGGCGCAACGAGGCCAACGGCTTCACCGTGACGCATGCCGAAGAAGAAGAGGTGAAGCGGCAGTTGTACGAGGACGCCGGGTGGGAGTACTCGCCTCCACCGCCCCCGGTGCCGCCCGGGTTTCACAGGTTCTCCTTGGTGCACGACGAGTTCCGGGCCTCCGGCTTCGAGGACGAGAGGTACGCGGGACTGCGGGCGCATCCGCCCGAGGGGTGTGTGCCGGTCGACTGGGGCTGCTTCGCCCTGGAGTGCGAACGGCCTGGGAAGACGCTCCTGGAGGCGGTCGCCGGTACCGTCGCGGAGGTTCGCCGGGAGCACGGGCTGGTGATGAACAGCCTGGGGGTCGAGAAGCCCCAGGAACGGTTCGACGCGGACAGCAAGGACGGGTACGCCGCGAAGATCGTCGCGCATGTCGTGCTGATGGCCGCTGACCGCGCCCGGCTGCTCGGATACGGGCGCAAGGACGTGGTCCGGCTGCTCGACGCCACGGGGATCGAGTAGTGGAACGCCTTGGTCGGCGGGGACCGACGCCCGCGGAAATCCCGTTGTCCGGTACGTCACCTCCTGACAAGGTCGCGCCCATGCCCGCCTTCACCGCACTCGACGGCACCACCCTGGCCTACCACGTGACGGGAGACGGACCGCCCCTGGTCTGCCTCCCGGGTGGCCCCATGCAGGACTCCGTGTACCTGGGGGACCTCGGCGGTCTGACGGCCCGCCGTACCCTGATCCGGCTGGACCTCCGGGGCACGGGCCGCTCCACGGTTCCGCGGGACCCGGCGTCATACCGCTGTGACCGGCAGGTCGGCGACGTCGAGGCGCTGCGTGCGGAGTTGGGCCTGGAGCGGGTCGACCTGCTCGGGCACTCGGCCGGGGCGAACCTGGCCGTGCTGTACGCGGCCCGGCATCCGGAGCGGGTGGGCCGGCTCGTGGTCGTCACACCGAGCGTCTTCGCCGTCGGCCTCGACGTCACCGCCGAGGACCGGCTGGAGACGGCCCGACTGCGCCGGGACGAACCGTGGTTCGCACCGGCGCAGGCTTCCCTGGAAGCGATCACGTCCGGCCGGGCGAAGCCCGCCGACTGGGACACCGTCGCCCCCTTCTGGTTCGGCCGGTGGGACGACGAGGCGCGCCGGTTCCGCGCTGCGGAGCATCAGCAGCGCAACGACGAGGCCGCGGCCCGCTACGCCTCCGAAGGTGCCTTCGATCCCAGCGCCACGCGTGCCGCTCTCGCCGAGTCGCCCTCACCGGTGCTCGTCCTCGCCGGGGAGTACGACATCGCCGCGCCCGTGCGGGTGATGAAGGAGTACGCCGCCTTGTTCCCGCAGGCGGAACTCGTCGTGCAGAGCCGAGCGGGGCACTTTCCGTGGCGGGACGGGGCGGGTGCGTTTGTGACGGCCCTGGCGGCCTTCCTGGATCAGGCGTCCGCCCCGCTGCCCGGCACATAGTCGGGGTCCACCTGCGCCGCCAGATCCCCGCCCGTACGTGCGTCCGCCCAGGCGTGGACGTTGCGCAGGTGGAACTCGACCGCGTGGCGGTGGAGCCGATTCCAGTCGCGGACCTCGGAGTCGACCGCCTCGCGCAGGATCGCGAGGGCGTGGCGGTTGTGCGGCTCCAGTGACGCCAGTGCGTCCGGGCCGGACCCTGCTCGGCCCTGTTCCGCCGCGCGGACCCAGGGGGAGTGCACCAGGTGGGTCAGGAGGTCGTCGCCCACCTGCTCCTTGAGGAAGAGCAGGTCGTCCTCGCCGGTCACCTTGTTGCCGACGACCGCGATGCGGATGCCGAACCGTTCCGCGTGGTCACGGTACTGGCGGTACACCGAGACGCCCTTGCGGGTGGGTTCCGCCACCAGGAACGTCAGGTCGAAGCGGGTGAACAGGCCCGACGCGAAGGCGTCCGCGCCCGCTGTCATGTCGACCACGACGTACTCGCCGGGGCCGTCCAGCAGGTGGCCGAGGTACAGCTCCACCGCACCCAGCTTGGAGTGGTAGCAGGCCACGCCCAGGTCGGACTCGTCGAACTCGCCCGTCACCATGAGGGGGACGCCGCCCGCCCGGCCGACGTGCCGCGTGTGCAGCTCGTCGTCGCCGAGCGGGCGCAGGAGGCGGGACCCGCGACCCGGCGGGGTCGTCTTGATCATCGCCTCGGGGGAGGGAATGCGGGGATTGTCGCCCCGCAGGAGGGTCTTGATCTCGGGCACGTGCGCGCCCAGGGGAGGGGCGGAAACCTCCGAGCCGCCGAGCGCCTCGGCCAGGTGCTGGTTGATGTCGCCGTCGATGGCGAGGACCGGTGCGCCGGAGCGCGCCAGGTGGCGGGAGAAGAGCGCGGACAGCGTGGTCTTGCCGCTGCCGCCCTTGCCGACGAACGCGACCCTCACGATCGTCCCACCTTTTTGAAAATGGATGTCATGTGGATAGGTTTAGGGAGTGGTCCGCACCCATGTCAAATCTCCTGCTCCGTACGGGATCTGAGGCGTCCTCGACGTGGATCACCCGGTTGACCGGCGTGTTCCGCTTGATGCATATGCTGTGCAAGTGCGTCATCAGAGCATCAAGAGCCGCCTCCGGTTTCTCGCCGCCCTCGCCCTCGCGCCGTGTCTGGCCGGCTGCTTCGTGTCCCCCGGCGGGGAGCCGTCGTCGCAGGGCGGGCCGTCGGGCTCGCGGCTGCGCGTCGCCCTCGCCTTCCCGCCCGCCGAGAATCTCTCGCCGTACGGAGCCGACGCCACCCTGCTCAGCCGCCTCGGCGTCACCGAGGGACTCACCGCCCTGGACGCCAACGGCGCCGCGGCCCCCGCGCTCGCCCGGTCCTGGCACCGGGAGGACGACCGCACCTGGCGGTTCACCCTGCGCGAGGCCACGTTCCAGGACGGCACGGACGTCACGCCTGCCGCCGTGGCCGCCGCGCTCACCCACGCCACCCGGGCAGAGCCCGCCCCCGCGGCCCTCGCCGGCGTCACCCTCGGCGCGAAGGCCGACGGCGAGCGCGGCATCCGCATCACCACCCGGGAGCCCGACCCCGTCCTGCCCATGCGCCTGGCCGGTCCGAGCCTGGCGATCCTCTCCCCGAAGGCGTACCGGAAGAAGGGCAGCCCCACCCCGGTCGGCACCGCCACCGGCCCTTTCGAGATCACGGAGGTCAGCGGCGGCGGCTCCGCCACCCTCGACCGCTACGACGACTACTGGGACGGCCTCGCCCACGCCACCGGTATCGACGTGCGCTTCGTCAAGGACGGCACCGCCCGGGCCAACGCCGTCCGCACCGGTGACGTCGACATCGCCGAGGCGATCCCCGTCGCCCAGGCCGCGACCCTCGACAAAGCGACGCTCAAGGAAGCCGGCACCACCCGGACCACCAGCCTGCAGCTCAACACGGAGTCCGGGCCCTTCAAGGACCCGGAGCTGCGCGCCGCCGCCCGCACGGCGATCGCGCCCTCCGCCCTCGTCAAAGGCGTCTTCGAGGGGTACGCCGACCCGGGCGCCGGTCTCTTCGGACCCGCCGTCACCTGGGCCGAGAGCAAGCGGGTGGAGCCGGCCGGCCGTGCCGAGCCCGCCCGGCCCGACGGCACGTCGATCACCCTGGCCACCTACGACAACCGGCCCGAGCTTCCCGAGGTCGCCCAGGTCGTGCAACAGCAGCTGCGGAAGGCCGGATTCGCGGTGAAACTGGAAGTGCGCGAGTACTCACGGCTGGAGAGCGACGCGCTCGCCGGGAAGTTCGACGCGTTCATCGGCGCCCGCAACAGCCTCCTGGACACCGGCGACCCCGTCGGAGTCCTGGGCAGCGACTACACCTGCGACGGCGGCTACAACCTGGCCCGGCTGTGCGACGAGAAGACCGACCGGGCCGTCGCCGAGGCCGTCGGAACCGACGGCACCGGTGAGCGGCAGGACGCCGCCATGGCCGCCGAGGCGGCGATCCTCGGCACGGACGCGGTCGTGCCGCTGGCTCACCAGCGGATCATCGCCGGCGTCTCGGCCAAGGTGCGGGGTGTGCTGCTCGACCCGTACGAGCGGACCCTGGTCGGTACCGGGACGCGTCGCTGACCGGCCCGTTCAGGCGGGCAGCCGCGTGTCGATCACGCAGCTGATCTCGATGAGCTGCCCGGGAAACGTCAGTTCGGTGACGCCCAGGGCCGTGCTGACCGGGCGGTGGGCGCCGAAGTACGCCCGGTTCGACTTCGCCACGACCTCGGCGTTGCGCACCAGGTCCACCGCGTACAGCGTCTGGGACACGATCTGGTTGCGCGTCACGCCGTAGCGGGACAGGACCCTGTCGAGGTTGATGTAGGTCCGCTCCAGTTGGGCGGTGAGGTCGTCCTCGGGACGGAAGCCGCCCGCCTCGTCGAACGCGAGCTGTCCGGAGACATGGATCAGGTCACCGGACCTGATCGCCTGGGCGTAGCCGAAGTGGCTCTCGGCGGGGATGCCGTGGTCGTAGACGTCGATGGTGGTCACAGGCGGTGTCCTTCCGTCGAGCGCGCATCTGCGCTCTCTTGCGGTTACTGGGAAACCGTAGGAGAGTGAGCGCCGACCTGGAAGAACGCACTTTTCGGTAACGGGGGAACCAGATGGTGACCAAGCAGTTGAGGGACCTGCCCGAGAACGCGGACCTGCGGCGGGCGGACTCCCTGGCGCGGGAGATCTTCTCCGACGTGGCCAACAAGTGGGCGCTTCTGATCATCGAGGCCCTCGGCGAACGCACCCTGCGCTTCAGCGAGTTGCGCGACGAGGTCGAGGGCGTCAGCCACAAGATGCTGACCCAGAACCTGCGGATGCTGGAGCGCAACGGCCTGGTCGACCGGACGGTGTACCCCACCGTGCCGCCCAGGGTCGAGTACACCCTGACCGAGCCGGGCCGGGCCCTGCGCGCCACGGTCGACGCGATCTGCGGCTGGACCCACCGGTACCTCGGCCACATCGAGGCGGCGCGCGGCCGGTTCGACGACTGACCGCCCCGCCGTTGCTGCCGTCAGCCGGCGACCAGTTCCCGCACCTGACGGGGCGCCACCGGCTCCTCGACGCGCGAGGTCCGGTACAGCCACAGCACGTCACGCCCGAACGACCAGACCAGCAGGCCCAGGGCCAGGGCCGCCACGCCGAAGTTGCCCGCGTACGGCAGCAGATCGGCGCCCGCGACCAGCAGGAGCACGCCCTGGAGGGCGGCGACGGTCTTGCGGGCGGTGCTCGGCGGGAGCGCGGCGGTCAGCCAGGGCCACACCCGCGCGGCGGCGACGAAGACGTACCGCATGCCGCCGATCAGCAGCACCCACGGGCCCAGTTGCATCGACACGTACACGCTCAGTACCAGGATCAGGAACGCGTCGACCTCCATGTCGAAGCGCGCGCCCAGCGGCGTCGACGTGCCGGTGCGGCGGGCGACCTTGCCGTCGACGCCGTCGAGGATCAGCGCCACCGCCGTCAGACCGACGAACAGCGACACGGGCGGTGAGCTCTGGAAGGAGTCGGCCACCAGGGCCGTGACCCCGCCGACGAGGGTGGCCCGGCCGAGGGTGACGCGGTTGGCCGCGCCGAACGAGCGCAGCCGGGAGCGGTGCAGGGCCCGCGAGAGCACCGCCCAGGTGGCGATCGCGAACGCGAGGCCGGTCAGCCATCCCGCCGGCCCCATCCCGATCGCCGTGCCGATCAGGGCCAGCAGCAGGACCTGCACTCCCGCCCCCAGGGCGGTCTCCTGCTGGAGCCTCGCGTCGTAAGTGTTGTTCAGGGCCACCGAACACCCTCCGGCCGTGTGACAGAGTCGATCAACGCCGCTACCTTGTGCGCGGCCTGTGCACCCCTCGGTACGCAAGCAGCTTCCCGATCGTTCAGGAGGACTTCGATGAAGCACACCGCACGGGCGTTCTGGATCGACTCGCCTGGGCGAGGCGGCATCCGGGACGTCACCCTGCCCCCGCCCGGCGAGGGCGAGGTGCTGGTCCGCACGCTGTTCTCCGGCGTGAGCCGCGGCACCGAAACGCTCGTCTTCCGCGGCGGCGTGCCTGTCAGCCAGCACACCGCCATGCGCGCGCCGTTCCAGGAGGGCGACTTCCCGGCCCCGGTCAAGTACGGCTACCTCAACGTCGGCGTGGTGGAGGAAGGACCCCGGGAACTCACCGGCCGCACCGTCTTCTGCCTCTACCCGCACCAGACGCGCTACGTCGTACCGGCCACCGCGGTCACCCCCGTCCCGGACACCGTGCCCGCCGAGCGGGCCGTGCTCGCCGGGACCGTGGAGACCGCCGTCAACGCCCTCTGGGACGCCGCCCCCCTGGTCGGAGACCGGATCGCCGTGGTCGGCGGCGGCATGGTCGGCTGCTCGGTGGCCGCCCTCCTCGCCCGGTTCCCCGGAGTCCGCGTCCAGCTGGTCGACGCCGACCCGTCCCGCGCGAAGATCGCCGAAGCGCTCGGCGTCGGCTTCGCCACCCCCGAGGACGCCGACGGGGACCGCGACCTGGTCGTCCACGCCAGCGCCACGGAAGCGGGCCTCGCCAGGTCCCTGGAACTCCTCACCGCCGAGGGGACCGTCCTCGAACTGAGCTGGTACGGCGACCGGCAGGTCAGCCTCCCGCTCGGTGAGGCCTTCCACTCCCGGCGGCTCGTCATCCGCAGCAGCCAGGTCGGCACCGTCTCCCCGGCCCGCCCCAACCGCACCTACGCCGACCGGCTCGCGGTCGCCCTTGACCTGCTCGCCGACCCCGCGCTCGACGCCCTCGTCACCGGCGAATCCCCCTTCGAGGACCTGCCGGACGTGCTGCCCAAGCTGGTCTCCGGCGAGGTCCCCGCGCTGTGCCACCGGGTCCGTTACGACGAGAGCGATTGACGCATCGGCTGACGATTCGTTCCATCCGGTACGAGTTCCGCCACGACAAGAGCGCCTGACCTGAGAAAAGACGTACGGAAGGCTGAACAGGGGAAGGCAACGAGCCGTACTACTCGGCATCCCCGGCACCCGAGAGCGGGGAGCAGACGCGCCGCACCTGGAGGGTCGTCCGTTGTTCAGCATCACCGTCCGCGATCACATCATGATCGCCCACAGCTTCCGTGGCGACGTCTTCGGACCGGCCCAGCGCCTGCACGGGGCCACGTTCCTCGTGGACGCCACCTTCCGGCGCGAGCAGCTGGACGACGACAACATCGTCGTCGACATCGGCCTGGCCACCCAGGAACTCGGCGCGGTCGTCAGCGAGCTGAACTACCGCAACCTCGACAACGAGCCCGACTTCGCCGGAGTCAACACCTCCACGGAGTTCCTCGCCAAGGTCATCGCCGACCGGCTCGCCGAGCGCATCCACAAGGGGGCGCTGGGCGAGGGGGCCAAGGGCATCGCGGGCCTCACCGTCACGCTGCACGAGTCGCACATCGCCTGGGCGAGTTACGAGCGTGCGTTGTGACCGACACGACCATCGAGCGGCCCGAGCACATGGGTCCGGCGCCGGCGCGGCTGAATTATGTTCCCGTGCAGCACGCTTCCCTGAAGAACGCCGAGATCATCCCCATGTCCCTGCGCACCGTGCACTTCGTGCTGCCGGGCGGCGTCGACGACCCGGCGGTGCCCAGCGGCGGCAACGCCTACGACCGGCGGGTCTGCCTGGACCTGCCCGGCTTCGGCTGGCAGGTGACCAAGCACGCCGTGGCCGGTGACTGGCCCCGGCCGGGGGCCGACGCCCGCACGGAACTCGCCCGCACCCTGAGCGGGTTGCCCGACGGGGCCGCCGTCCTGCTCGACGGGCTGGTGGCCTGCGGCGTGCCGGAGATCGTGGTGCCCGAGGCGGAACGGCTGAGCATGGCCGTCCTCGTCCATCTCCCGCTCGGCGACGAGACGGGACTGGACGCGGCGGTCGCGGCCGAACTGGACGCCAAGGAGCGGACGGTGCTGCGGGCGGTGCCGGCGGTGATCGGCACCAGCGACTGGGCCGTCCGCCGCCTGGTCTCCCACCACGGCCTGCCGCCCGAGCGGGTCCACGTCGCGGCCCCCGGCGCCGACATCGCGCCGCTCGCGCCGGGCACCGACGGTGTGTCGCGCCTGCTGTGCGTAGCCGCCGTGACCCCGCGCAAGGGCCAGCACCGGCTGGTGGAGGCGCTGGCCGCGGTCCGCGAACTGCCGTGGAGCTGCGTGTGCGTCGGTGCGCTCACCCAGGACCCGGAGTACGTCGCCCATCTGCGGTCCCTCATCGCCGAGCACGGCCTGCAGGACCGGCTGGAGCTGGCCGGCCCGAAGTCCGGCCCAGCGCTCGACGCCAGCTACGCCACCGCCGACCTGATGGTCCTCACCTCCTACGCCGAGACGTACGGCATGGCGGTGACCGAGGCCCTGGCACGCGGCATCCCCGTGATGGCCACGGACGTCGGCGGGCTGCCGGAGGCCGTCGGCCGTGCGCCCGACGGCGGTGTCCCCGGCATCCTCGTCCCGCCGGAGAACCCCGCGGCCATCGCCGCCGAACTGCGCGGCTGGTTCGGCGAGGCGGACGTGCGACGCCGGCTGAAGGCCGCCGCCCGCAGCCGCCGCGCCGCCCTCGACGGCTGGGCGACGACCGCACAGAGCCTGGCGGCGGTGCTGCGCCGGCTCCCGACCGAACCCCGGAGGTCAGCATGACGAACCCGGCGACGACGACCCAGCAGGGCGGGGCGATTCCGGCCCAGCCCGGGCCGAGGGAGGTCACGGGAGTGACGGACGGCATGATTCCGGGCCTGGGCTCCAGCATCGAGTTCGGTCCGGGGCAGGCCCCCGGAGGCGTCATCCCCGGTGCAGGGCCCAGCGGCAAGCCCGGCTCGCGGCCGACCGTCAAACTGCGCGAAGCGGACCCGGACGATCCGCCCCGCTACGCGCCCGAGTGGCTGGAACTGCGGGAGCCGGCCGATGCGGCAGCGCGGGCGCACGACCTGCTCGACCCGCTGCGGATCCGGCTCGCCAACCTGCCGGGCAGGTCGGGCATCGTCATCCACGACCTGGGCTGCGGCACCGGCTCCATGGGCCGCTGGCTAGCGCCCCGCCTGGACGGCGCCCAGCACTGGATCCTGCACGACCGCGACCCCTACCTGCTGCACTTCGCCGCCGTCGCCTCCCCGCGCTCGGCCGCCGACGGCAGCCGGGTCTCCGTGGAGACGCGGCGCGGTGACATCGCCCGTCTCACCCCGGACGCCCTGCAGGGCGCGTCCCTGGTCACGGCGTCCGCCCTGCTGGACGTCCTCACCCGCGAGGAGATCGACACCTTCGCCGCCGCGTGCGCCGGAGCCGGCTGCCCCGCCCTGCTGACGCTGTCCGTCGCCGGGCGCGTGGAACTGACCCCGTCGCACCCGCTGGACGCGGAGCTCGCCCAGGCGTTCAACGACCACCAGCGCCGCGACGGCCTGCTCGGCCCCGACGCGGTCACGGCGGCGGCCGAGGCGTTCTCCGAGCACGGCGCGACCGTACGGCTGCACCCGAGCCCTTGGCGGCTCGGCCCCGAGCAGGCCGCGCTCACCGAGCAGTGGCTGCGCGGCTGGGTCGGCGCCGCCGTCGAGGAGCGCCCCGAGCTGCGGGCCGAAGCCGACGTCTACCTGACCAAGCGGCTGGCGGCCCTGGCCGCGGGCGAGTTGCGCGTCACCGTCCACCACGTCGACCTCCTGGCCCTGACCCGCCCGGTGGGCGGAGCGTCATGACCCCCCAGGCGACGGGAACGCGCCCGCGCACCACGCCCGCCGAGAACCGTCCCGCGACCGGCAGCGGCACCCGCGCGGTGCCGGTGTCCGGTGCGGCGGGCACGGCCCGGGCGGGCACGGCCGTGCCGCGTCCGGCCGTGGGCGGCAGCAGCGCCCCCGCCGCCTCGACCCCGTCCGGCCCGGCCCGGCCGACCGAAGTCCCACCACCGGCCACCGGCCTGGAGGGCCTGGACGGCCTGGACGGCGTGAACGGCCTGAACGGCCTGAACGGCGTCGGCTCTATCGGCACCGCCCTGAACGGCGTCGGCACGACCTGCACCGACACCGACAGCACGGGCCCGACCGCTACCGACAGGGGCAGCGGCGGCCCGGTCGGCACCGGCACGGAGGACCCCGGCACGGACAACCCCGCTCCCACTCCGCGCGGAGCCATCCGTACCGCCCTCGCCCGGCTCGCCACTCCCGCGGTCCGTACGCATCTCGGCACCGTCGCCGGAATCGCCATCCTGGCGGTGCTGTTCTGGCGGCTCGGTACCGGAGTCTTCCTGGACGGGCTGCGGCGGATCGACGGCGTGTCACTGCTGCTCGCGCTCGGCATCGGGCTCGTCACCACCGTGTGCAGCGCGTGGCGGTGGGCCATCGTCGCCCGGGGGCTCAGGATCCGGCTGCCGTTCGGGCCGGCGGTCGCCGACTACTACCGCGCGCTGTTCCTGAACGCGGCCCTGCCCGGCGGCGTCCTCGGCGATGTGCACCGGGCCGTGCGGCACGGGCAGAGCGAGGGGGACCTGCGGCGGGGCGTGAAGGCCGTCGTCCTCGAACGGACCGCCGGGCAGATCGCGTTGTTCGCGGTCGGCGCCGTCGTCCTGCTGGTCATGCCGTCCCCGGTGCTGGACGAGGCCCGGCACATCGCCCCGCTCGCGGTCCTGGCCGCCCTGGGCGCACTCGCCGTCGTCCTCGCCCTGCGCATGAACCGCCCGGCGCCCTCCCCCCGCGGCCGCAGGCTGCGCGCGGTCCTCGCCGAGGCCCGCGAAGGGCTGCTGTCGCGCCGGAACGGGCCCGGAGTGGTTGTCTCCTCCGCGGTGGTGCTGGCAGGTTACGTCGCGATGTTCGTACTCGCCGCCCGTGTCGCCGGGACCGCCGCCTCCGTGGCCGTCCTGCTGCCCCTCGCGGTGCTCGCCCTGCTGGCGATGGGCCTGCCGCTGAACGTCGGCGGCTGGGGGCCCAGAGAGGGCGTCACCGCCTGGGCGTTCGGCGCCGCGGGGCTCGGCGCGGGCCGGGGGCTGGCCGTGGCGGTCGTCTACGGGGTGCTCAGCCTCGTGGCCAGCCTGCCCGGCCTGATCGTGCTCGTCGCGCGCTGGTACACGGGCCTGCGGGCCGGGTCCCGGGCCTCCGCACAGGCCCAGGAACCCGCTCCCGCGCCGCAGGGTGACTACGCGTCGGAGGTCAGCATCGAGAAATACGCCCCGAAGGAATCCGCCAGGCTCGCCAGGAGTTCCTTCCCCTTTACCGCCGAACCCAGCGAAGGACGACCGATGACACCGGAATCGGTATAGCCGGACATGCCGAGGGTGAGCAGATGACGCCGGTCGTCAGCGACGAAATCAGTGGTCTCATAACCGGGTCGGAGCATTTCGGGATGAGCGTGCAGAAGGATGGAGGTCTCTATTTCCCCCGCGTGCATGTCGGTGAGCAGCGAGGTGACCACTCCCGCCCGCTCGCGCGCCGCCTCCCAGTCCTCCGCGGCCGGGAAGAGCGCCATCCGCTCGCCGCGCGCGGAGGACTCCTGGACCACGTTGCCCAGCACGTAGTTGCCGCCGTGCCCGTTGACCACCACCAGGGCGTCGACCCCGGACCGGCGCAGCGAAGCCGCAATGTCCCGTACCACCGCATGAAGGGTCACCGAGGAGATGCTGACGGTCCCCGGCCAGGCCGCGTGCTCGTGCGAGCACGAGATCGTCACCGGAGGAAGGAGGTGCACCGGGTACGCGCCGGCTATCTCCCGCGCGACGGCACAGGCGACGAGTGTGTCGGTCGCCAACGGAAGATACGCGCCGTGCTGTTCGAAGCTCCCCACGGGAAGCACCGCGACCTGCCGTGAGACGCCGGCAGCTCGCGTCCGTACGTCTTCCGTGGTGTCCGCCGGCACCAGATCACTCATAACGTCACGGCCTTTCGTCTCTGCTTAGGAACTCGAGAATCATGACAGACAACATTGGCGTACTCGGCAAGAAGGCACCGCAGCGGACCGGCGTGGAACGCGTCGTGAATGCCCCCTTGCCCACCGTGTACGGGAAATTCCAGGCGATCGGCTACATGGACCACGACCGCGGCGACGAACAGGTCGCGCTGGTCCATGGCGAGATCGGCACGGACGACGTCCTCATCCGACTGCACTCGGAGTGCCTGACGGGCGACGCCTTCGGCTCCCAGCACTGCGAGTGCGGCGACCAGCTCGACGCCGCCCTGCGCGCGGTCGTCACCGAGGGCGCGGGCATCGTGGTCTACCTCAGAGGGCATGAAGGCCGCGGCATCGGCCTGCTCGCCAAGCTGCGCGCGATGGCCCTGCAGGCGGAGGGGCTCGACACCGTCGAGGCCAACCTCGCCCTCGGCCTGCCGGTCGACGCCCGTGACTACGGTGTCGCCGCCCGGATCCTGGAGGACCTCGGCGTGCGGTCGGTGCGCCTGATGTCCAACAACCCGCGCAAGCGCGAGGCGCTGGTGGACCACGGCATCGAGGTCGCCGAGCAGGTCCCGCTGCTGATCCCGCCGTGCGAGAACAACATCACCTACCTGCGCACCAAGCGGGAGCGCCTCGACCATCACCTGCCGCACCTGGACGCGGTGGTCAGCTCCTCCTGACCACCTCGGCCCGGTCCGGGCTCCCCGACGTGACCTGGGCGAATCCGTGCGCGACCCGCAGGCGGGCCGCGTACGCTTCGTGGACGTCCGCCCCAGAAGCGTCGGCCCTCGGCGGCCGACGCCTCACGCCGGAGGCCCACCTGGTATGACCGAGCTCCATCTGTGGCTGCGCCACGAGGCCCGAACGACCGAGCGACGCACTCCGATCGTGCCCGACGACGCCCGGCGGCTCGTCGGGCACGGAGTGGAACTGACCGTCGAGGAGTCCCCGCAGCGGGTCTTCCCGATCGAGGAGTACGAGGCGGCCGGCTGCCGTGTCGCCCCCGCGGGCTCCTGGGCGACGGCGCCCCGGGACGCCGTCGTGCTCGGCCTGAAGGAACTGCCCGGGGAACCCGCCGGGCTGACGCACCGGCACGTCTTCTTCGGCCACGCCTACAAGGGCCAGCCGGGAGCGGCGGAGCTGCTGGGCCGGTTCGCCGCCGGAGGCGGGGCGCTGTTCGACCTGGAGTACCTGGTGGACGACACCGGGAGGCGCCTCGCCGCCTTCGGCTTCTGGGCCGGCTATCTCGGCGCCGCCCTGGCCGTGCTCCGGCACCGGGGCCGGCTGCGGGCACCGCTGACGCCGACCACCAAGGAAGACCTGGACGCGACGCTGCAACCCGCCGCAGACGACGCCGAGTTCACCGGCCTCGTCATCGGCGCCCTGGGCCGCAGCGGCCGCGGCGCCCGCGCGGCCTTCGCCACCGCCGGCGTCGACCCCACCTGCTGGGACCTCGCCGAGACCCGGGACCTGGACCGTCGCGCGCTGCTGCGGCACGACGTGATGGTGAACGCGGTGCTCGCCACCACCCCCGTCCCGCCCTTCCTCCGTGAGCAGGACCTCGACACCCCCGACCGCCGCCTGCGGACCCTGTGCGACGTGACCTGCGACGTCGGTTCCCCGCTCAACGTCCTTCCGGTGTACGACGAGACCACCGACTGGGACGAGCCGGTTCGCCGACTGCGCGACGAGCCCCCGCTCGACCTCGTCGCCATCGACAACCTGCCCTCCCTGCTGCCGCTGGAGTCCAGCGCCGACTTCTCGGCCGCCCTGCTGCCCCACCTGCTCGACTTCGGCGTCTCCGGAGCGTGGGGGCGCTGCCTGGACCGGTTCCGTGACGCGTCCCGTGCACTCGGCCTCGACAAGGGGGAGCCCCATGACCACTGAACCGGCGGCGGCGAGCGGCACCGTCCACTGGATCGGCGCCGGACTGTCCACGGGCAGCGGCCTCGCCGCGCTGTGCGACACCGCCGAGCGCGTCCGGCTCTGGCACCGCACCGAGGCCCGTGCCGCAGACGCCCTCGGCAGGCTGGGTCTCACCGGCCGGGCCGAACCCCGCGCGTACACGCTGCCCGCGCTCGCCTCCGAACTCGCGCCGGGCGACGTCGTCGTGTCGATGCTGCCCGCGCCGGAGCACGCCCCGCTGCTCGCCGAGTGCGTACGGCAGGGGGCGCACTTCGCCTGCTCCAGCTATGTGTCGGACGCGGTGCTGGAGCAGGTGCCGGCCGCTGAGCGGGCCGGGCTCGTCGTCCTCACCGAGGCCGGGCTCGACCCGGGCATCGACCACCTGTTCGCCCATGACCTGGTCGCCCGGGCCCGTGAGGCGATCGGCGACGAGACGCCCGCCTCGTACACCCTCACGTCGTACTGCGGCGGAGTCCCCGCCGTTCCGAACGACTTCACGTACCGCTTCAGCTGGGCACCCGCGGGTGTCCTGGGCGCCCTGCGTTCCCCGGCCCGCTACATCGAGGGCGGTGCGCAGACGCTCGCCGAGCGGCCCTGGGAGGCCACCCGGCGGCATGTCGTCGACGGGGAGACCTTCGAGGTCTACCCCAACCGCGACAGCGTCCCCTTCGTCGCGCAGTACGGGCTGCCGGACGCCTGGACGCCCCGGACGTTCGTGCGCGGCACGCTGCGTCTCGAGGGCTGGCTGCGCGCCTGGGACGGCGTCTTCGAGGAGCTCAAGGCCGGCGACGACGGGCGCATCGCCGCCCTCGCACGTGAACTGGCCGCCGCCCACCCCACCACGGACGACGACCACGACCGGGTCGTCCTGGCCGTCTCGCTGGACGTGCGCGCCCCGTCGGGGCGGTCGTGGCAGGGCGGTTACCTCCTCGACCTGGTGGGCGACGCCGAGGAGAGCGCGATGGCCCGATGCGTCTCGCGGACCCTCGCGCTGGGCGTCCGGCACGTCCTGGACGGCTCCCTGCCGCCGGGCCTGAACCGCGCAGCCGAAACGGCCGCCCGCTCCGGGCAGTGGCTGCGGGAACTCGCCCGGGACGGCGTGGAGTTCACCCTGCGCGTCGACCAGTAGCGGGCATCAGTCCGAGAGGGCCTCGTGAACCAGCCGCTTCAGGTCCTTGAAGACAGAGTGGGAGGTCCTGGGCCGCACCTGTGTCATGAACTGCACCGTCAGGTCGCGGCCCGGGTCCACCCAGAACGTCGTCGTGGCCACGCCGCTCCAGCCGAAGGCGCCGGGCCCGGACGGCACCAGGGTGCGGGACGGGTCGATCACCACGGAGCAGTTGAAGCCGAAGCCGAGCCCCTCGTTGCCGGGCTCGTCGTGGGCGGGACGGCTGCCGAAGGCCCGCAGGTCGGCGCCGCCGGGCAGGTGGTTGCGGGTCATGAGCTCCATGGTCCGCGGGGCGAGCAGCCGCACGCCGTCGAGTTCGCCGCGGCGGCGCAGCAACTCCATGAAGCGGTGGTAGTCGTGGGCCGAGCACACCATGCCGCCGCTGCCCGACAGGAACCGCGGCCGGCCGTGCAGCGGGAGCCCCGGCGTCGGCTCGATGCCACCGCCCTCCCTCTCCCCGTACATCTCGGACAGGCGGGGCGCCTGGGCCGGCGTGACGTGGAAGCCCGCGTCCGTCATGCCGAGCGGTGTGAAGATCCGCTCGGCGCAGAACGCGTCGAGCGGCTGCCCTGAGACGACCTCGATGATCCGGCCCAGGACGTTGCTCGCCACCGAGTAGTTCCACTCGGTGCCCGGCTCGAACTGCAGCGGCAGGCTCGCGTACACCTCGATGGTCTCGGCCAGGTCCGCGCCCGGCGGCACCGACGACTCCAGGCCGGCCGCGCGGTACAGGGCGTCGACGGGGTGGGTGTGGTAGAAGCCGAAGGTCAGACCCGCGGTGTGGGTCATCAGATGCCGGACGAGTATCGGGCCTTCGGCGGGGCGGGTCTCGACGCCCGCTCCGGAGCCGCCGACGTAGACCCGCGGGGCGGCGAAGGCGGGCAGGTGGTCGGCGACGGGGTCGTCCAGCGAGAGCCGGCCCTCCTCCACCAGCAGCAGCGCGGCGACCGCGGTGACCGGCTTCGTCATGGAGTAGACCCGCCACAGCGTGTCGGGCTCCACCGGGAGCCCGGCCGCGATGTCGCGCAGGCCGTGCGTGGCGAGATGCGCGACGCGCCCGGCCCGGGCGACGGAGACGAGGAAGCCCGGCAGACGCCCGTCGTCGACCAGCCGGGCGAAGTGCCGGTCCAGGCGGCCCAGCACCTGCGGATCCAGCCCGGCCTCACCCGGATCGATCTCTTGTCGCAGCTGTGCCATGGACCTTCTCCCGTCGCGCTGGTCGAGATGAGATCCGGCATACCCCGCCCGGGCCGCCTCAGACCCCCATCGTGGTGCAGGAACGGTTCGTGATCGTGGGGGGACACGTGAGCGAGGGCTCCGGGACGGAGGGTTCGGCTCGGCGTCCTGTGGCTGAACGCATCGAGGCCCGGGGCAAGGCTCCTCAGGGGCGCGGGGAACGGCGCGACCAGCCCCCACGCACCCGCACCCGAGGAGCACCCACCGCCGGGCCTCGACAGCAACCGGGGGGAGCGGTGGCGTCAGGCCGTCACCCTCTCCGGCTGCACAGCCCCGGGTTCGGCGCGTTCCCCCAGTGACTCCGTCGGGACCCGGTGGGTCTCCCGCGCCGACACCGCCGCGATCACGGGCGGCACGCACAACGCCGCCGTGAACAGGGCCACCGCCGACCAGTCGTCGCCGCCCGGCCCCGCGATCTGCGCCGCGAACGTCACCGCGAACCCGGCCGCCGCGAAGCCGATCTGCGTGCCGACGGCCACGCCGGACAACCGCACCCGGGTCGTGAACATCTCGCCGTAGAAGGCGGGCCACACACCGTTCGCGGCGCTGTAGACCACACCGAAGCAGACGATGCCCGTCAGGAACGTCAGCGGGTAGGAGCCCGTGGAGACCGCCCACAGGTACAGGAACATCGTCACCGCGCTGCCGACGGCGCCGATCAGGAACACCGGGCGGCGCCCGATCCGGTCGGACAGCGTCGCCCACAGCGGGATCGCGGCGAGCGCGACGACATTGGCCAGGGCGCCCACCCACAGCATGGCCGTACGCGACATGCCGACCGCGTCGCTCGTGGCGTAGGCCAGCGCCCACACCGTGAAGATCGTGCTGACCGAGGCGACCAGGGCAGCCGCGATCACCCGCAGCACGTCCGCCCAGTGCTCGCGGAGCAGGACCACGAGCGGCATCCTGGCCACACCCTCCGCCGCGGCCTGCTGGGCGAAGGCCGGTGTCTCGTCCAGCTTGCGGCGGATGATCCAGCCGACGACGGCGACCGCGACGCTCAGCCAGAACGGCAGCCGCCAGCCCCACGACAGCAACTGGTCCTCGGGCATCGCGGCGACCGGGATGAAGACGAGCGTGGCCAGCAGCTGGCCGCCCTGGGTGCCGCTGAGGGTGAAGCTGGTGAAGAAGCCGCGCCGGCCCGGTGGCGCGTGTTCCAGCGTCATGGAGTTGGCGCTGGCCTGCTCTCCGGCCGCCGAGATGCCCTGCAGCACCCGGCACAGCACCAGCAGGACCGGGGCGAGGCCGCCGACCTGGTCCCGGGTCGGCAGACAGCCGATGAGGAACGTCGACAGGCCCATCAGCATCAGCGTGAAGACCATGATCTTCTTGCGGCCGAGCTTGTCCCCGAAGTGCCCGAGTACCAACGCGCCGACGGGGCGGGCGGCGTACGCGACACCGAACGTGGCCAGCGACAGCAGGGTCGCCGTGGCCGGGTCGGACTCGTCGAAGAACACCTCCGGGAAGATCAGCGCGGCGGCGCTGCCGTAGATGAAGAAGTCGTAGTACTCCAGGGCACTGCCGATCCAGGCGGCGGTCGCGGCTTTCCTGGGCTGGCCGGGCGGGGCGGCGGACCCTGAGGGCATGGCGGGGACGGACACGGCGGCTCCTTGGCGGGCTCCACCCTGGGCGGAGTGAGATGAACGGAGAGCAGAGGGGGGTGTGCCGGATCGCGGCTAATTAACCCACTGGGTAGTTAACAGGGGATGGCCAGTGATGCTGCGCCGGAGTGCCGCCGGTGTCAAGGGGTCGCGCTGCGCGCGTTCAGTCCGTCGTCCGTTCCGCCGTCAGGTACGCGATCACCATGTCGCCCAGCATGGCGCGGTAGTGCGCGCGCTGCGCCCGGTCGAGGAGGTCGCGGCCGAACAGCGCGCCGAAGGTGTGCCGGTTGGAGACCCGGAAGAAGCAGAACGAGGAGATCATCGCGTGCAGGTCGACCGCGTCGACGTCTGCCGTGAACAGGCCCGACTCCTGGCCCGACGCCAGGATCCGGCGGATCACGTCCAGGGCGGGGGAGCCGATCTTTGCGAGCTTCTCGGAGGCCGCGATGTGGTGCGCCTCGTGGATGTTCTCGATGCTGACCAGGCGGATGAAGTCGGGGTGCTGCTCGTGGTGGTCGAAGGTCAGCTCCGCCAGGCGCCGGATGGCCGCCACCGGGTCCAGATGGTCGACGTCGAGCTGCTGCTCGGCCTCCCGGATCACGCCGTACGCGCGCTCCAGCACGGCCGTGAACAGCTGCTCCTTACCGCCGAAGTAGTAGTAGATCATCCGCTTGGTGGTGCGGGTGCGGGCGGCGATCTCGTCCACCCGGGCCCCGTCGTAGCCGGCCCGCGCGAACTCCTGGGTGGCGACGTCGAGGATCTCTGCCCGGGTGCGGGCCGCGTCACGGATGCGCTCGCCAGGCCGTGCCGGTTCTTCGACGCTGGTCATCAGGTTCCTTAGGGCGGAGGGGCCGGTGCCGGTGATTCTAGAAGCAGGGGCCCGCCCGGCCGCGGGGGTCTTCCCGGGCCCGTCTCCGGCTGATATAGCTAACGTACTGGTTCGTACATTAGTGAGCCCCTCAGGAGGCGCGCGTGCCCCACAGGTCGTATCTCGTCGGGCTGATCGGTTCCGGCATCGGCCCGTCGCTCAGTCCGGCCCTGCACGAGCGGGAGGCCGGCCGGCAGGGCCTGCGCCTGGTGTACCGGCTGATCGACATCGACGCCCTCGGGGTGCCGCCCGAGGCGGTGGGCGATCTGCTGGGGGCCGCCCGCGACCTGGGCTTCGACGGGCTCAACATCACGCACCCCTGCAAACAGCTCGTCATCGAGCACCTGGACGCGCTCGCCCCGCAGGCCGAGGCGCTGGGCGCGGTCAACACCGTCGTCTTCGAGGACGGCCGCGCGGTCGGCCACAACACGGACGTCACCGGCTTCGCCGCCTCCTTCGCGCGCGGACTGCCCGACGCACCACTGGAACGGGTCGTGCAGCTGGGCGCCGGCGGTGCGGGCGCGGCCGTCGCCCACGCCACGCTCACCCTCGGCGCCGAGCGCGTCACGCTCGTCGACGCCCTGCCCGAGCGGGCCGCCGCCCTGGCCGGTTCCCTCAACCGCGCCTTCGGGGAAGGACGCGCCGTCGCCGCGCCCCCGGAACGGCGGACCGAGCTGCTCGCGCACGCCGACGGCATCGTCCACGCCACGCCCACCGGCATGGCGGCCCACCCCGGCCTGCCCCTGCCCGCCGAGCTGCTCCACTCCGGTCTGTGGGTCGCCGAGGTGGTCTACCGGCCGCTGGAGACCGAGCTGCTGCGCACCGCCCGGGCCCTGGGCTGCGCCACCCTCGACGGCGGCGGCATGGCCGCTTTCCAGGCCGCCGACGCGTTCCGCCTGTTCACCGGCCGGGAACCCGACGCCGCGCGGATGCTGACGGATCTGACCGAACTGGCCGGCGCCGTCGGGGCTTCGAACTAGAGAGAGGTACCGCCGTTGCGTACGTCCATCGCCACCGTCTCCCTCAGCGGCTCCCTCACCGAGAAACTCGACGCCGCCGCCCGGGCCGGCTTCGACGGGGTGGAGATCTTCGAGAACGACCTGCTGGCCAGCCCCCTCACCCCCGAGGACGTCCGCACCCGCTGCGCCGACCTCGGTCTGCGGATCGACCTCTACCAGCCGATGCGGGACATCGAGGCCGTCCCCGAGGCCGAGTTCGCCCGGAACCTGCGGCGGGCCCGGCACAAGTTCGAGCTGATGCGCCGGCTCGGCGCCGACACGGTCCTCGTCTGCTCCAGCGTCTCCCCGCAGGCGGTGGACGACGACGCCCTCGCCGCCGAGCAGCTGAGCCGGCTCGCCGACGCGGCCCGGGAGTCCGGTGTCCGGGTGGCCTACGAGGCCCTCGCCTGGGGCCGGCACGTCAGCACCTACGACCACGCCTGGCGCATCGTCGAGACGGCCGGGCACCCGGCGCTCGGCACCTGCCTGGACAGCTTCCACATCCTCTCCCGCGGCACCGGCACACAAGGCATCGAGGACATCCCCGGCGAGAAGATCTTCTTCCTCCAGCTCGCCGACGCCCCGCTGCTCGCCATGGACGTGCTGCAGTGGAGCCGCCACTACCGCTGCTTCCCCGGACAGGGCGGCTTCGACGTCGCGGGACTGGTGCGGCACGTGCTGGCCACCGGCTACGACGGCCCGCTGTCCCTGGAGGTCTTCAACGACGTGTTCCGGCAGTCCGAGGCCGGACCGACCGCCGTCGACGCCCGGCGTTCCCTGCTGCTCCTCCAGGAGGAGGTGGGCGAGGCGTCCCTGCCCGGCCCCGTCGTCCCCACCGGCGTCGCCTTCGCCGAACTGGTCACGCCCGACGCCGAACCCCTGGCCGCGCTGCTCGGTGCCCTGGGCTTCACCCGCACCGCACGCCACCGCGGCAAACCCGTCGGCCTGTGGGAGCAGGGCGACGCCCGGATCCTGGTCAATACCGGGCCCGCCGTCCGCCGGGAGGGCGCCCGGCTCGCCGCGATCGGCCTGGAGTCACCGGACCCGGCCGCGGCGGCCCGGCGGGCCGAGGCGCTGCTCGCGCCCGTACTGCCGCGGCGCCGCGCGCCGCAGGACGCCCCGCTGGACGCGGTCGCCGCCCCCGACGGCACGGAGCTGTTCTTCTGCGCCGACGATCGCCCGGAACGGCCCGGCTGGCGGGCCGACTTCGAGGACACGGGCCGGCCCCCGGGGCAGGAGGGCATCCGGGGCATCGACCACCTCGCCCTCACCCAGCCCTGGCACCAGTTCGACGAGGCGGCCCTCTTCCACCGCGGGGTGCTCGGCCTGCACGCCCAGGAGAGTGTGGACGTCGCCGACCCCTACGGCCTGATGCGCAGCCGTGCCGTCACCGATCCCGGCGGCAGCGTCCGGATCGCCCTCACCGTCGGCGCCGCGCCCACGGACGACACCGTCCACGCCCAGCACATCGCCCTGGCCACCGACGACGTGGTCGCCGCGGCCCGCCGCTTCCGGGACGCGGGCGGCAGTCCGCTGCCGGTCCCGGCGAACTACTACGACGACCTCGCCGCCCGCTTCGAGTTCGCCGACGGCGAGCTGGAGACCTACCTCGACCTCGGCATCCTCTACGACCGCGACGCGCACGGCGTCTTCCGCCACTGCTACACCCGCACCGTCGGCCGGGTCTTCTTCGAACTGGTCCAGCGCGACGGCGGCTACCGGGGCTACGGCGCCGCCAACGCCCCGGTGCGGCTGGCCGCGCAGCACGCGGTGCGGGCGCTCACTGGCGGCTGACGGTCCGGGTGATGCCGGTGACGACGGTGGTGGCCAGCGTCCAGCCCGTGACGACCAGGGCGTAGGAGAGCCACTGGTACCGGTCGGCGGGCGCGAACGCGCCCTCCTGCCCGAAGGAGATCACGGGCAGGAGCAGGTCGAGCGTGTAGAACACCGGGTTGAACTGCGGGGCCTCGTCCGCCTTCAGCGGCCGGGGAGGGTGCAGCGCGAAGGCGAGGGAGCCGATCACGAGCAGCGACATCAGCCAGCCCGCCGCCCGCAGCGGGCGGAAGCCGTAGCCGACGGTGGCGTCCTGCACATAGCCCCACAGCCGGCCGTACCAGGGCAGGGTGCCGCGGTGGCGGCGCTGCTTGGCGAGCTGGACGAGCCGGGCGGCGTGGTCGTCGCCGATCCTCCGGTAAGCGGCGGTCAACTGCTCGTAGGCGTGCGGGACATAGCCGTCGCCGTCCCGCTCCAGCATCGTCAGGCGCCGCCCGGCGGGCACGTGCGGGGTGAGCGAGGTGTAGACGAGGCCGTCGAGCAGGACCCTCTCCGGGATCACCTCCGGCTCCAGCCACAGGACGTCCACCTGGGCGCGGCGCAGATTGAGCGTGCCCTCCAACGGAGGGCTCTCCCGCAGCCAGAGTTCCCCGATGACACAGCTTCCGGCGCGCAGCGCCGGGCCCCCGGGGTTCACCAGGCGGGCGTGCGACAGGTTGAGCCGTCCCGCGACGCGGGCGCCGCGCAGGCCGATCCAGCCGAGCACGGACGCGCTGCGCAGGAGGACGTCGCCCTCCGCCGTGAGCGTCTCCGCGTCCAGGACGATCTCTCCGGCCCCGGCCTCCAGCCGCGTCTCGTTGAAGTCGATCGTCCCGGCGACCGAGGCGCCCGTCAGCCGCACTTCGCCGCGGGTCCGCAGGCCCGGGGCGGACAGGCCGTCCCCGATGGTGACGTGATTGAGCTGGAGCGCGGGCTGGCCCGGGGGCGGCTCGCCGATGTCGGCCCCGTCCAGGAACAGGGCGCCGGAGAGCTGCGCGCCGCCGAGCTTGACGGGCCCGTCGAAGAGGCAGTCCGACAGGCGCAGGACGCCGTCCACGCGCAGGGTGGCGGCGTCCAGGCCGGGCAGTACGGACCGGCGCAGATTCAGCTGGCGCAGCCGGGCCGCGTACAGGACGGGCACGTCCTCGAAGAAGCAGTCACTGAGCCGCACGGCGTGGTCGATGTCGCTGTACTGGAGGTTCAGCACCCCGGTGATCCGGGCGCCCGCCAAGCGGAGGGAGGCGGTCTCCCCGTCCTCCTGCGGGGAGTTCAGCAGCAGGGCCCGCACCACGGACGCGCGCACGGTCCGTTCGGGGCCCCAGTCCGCGCCCCGCGCCGGGTCCTCGCCGGCCGGGCTGCGGAAGTCCACGTCCTGCCCGCGCGGAAAGGCACGCCACACCCGCTCCTCGGCGGGTGTCATGTCGGTGATCTCCATCAGCGGGGACTCTGACGCGCCCGGCCGGAGGCTGTCAACTCACCTCCGGCCGGGGCTCGTTACGCCCTGGAGTTCCACTCCGCGATCACGGGCCGGCCGTGCTCGGTCGACAGCCGGCTGACCGTGCCGGTCTCCAGCCGGAACAACTGCCCCCGCGCCGGGGGCAGGCCCAGCCGGCGGGCCGTCAGGACGCGGAGGAAGTGCCCGTGCGCCACCAGCATCACATCGCCCTCGGGCAGCGACCTCTCCGCCCGGGCCAGCACTCGGTCGGCGCGTTCGCCCACCTCCTCGGGGGACTCGCCGGGCCGGCCGTCGGGGCCGGGCGGCCCCCCGTCGGTCCACAGGTCCCAGTCGGGCCGGGTGCGGTGTATCTCCTCGGTGGTGACGCCCTCGTAGGCGCCGTAGTACCACTCGTGCAGGTCCGCGTCCCGCACGGTCCCGGTCAGGCCCGCGAGCTCGGCGGTGCGCACCGCGCGGGCGAGCGGGCTGGTGAGGACCAGCGCGAAGGTACGGCCCGCCAGGAGCGGGGCGAGGGACATGGCCTGCTTCTCACCGTGCGGTGTGAGGGGCAGGTCCGTGAAGCTGGTGTGCTGTCCGCTCCGGCTCCACTCCGTTTCGCCGTGGCGGACCAACAGCAGATCTCCCACGTCCTACGCCTTCTTCGCGGACTCGACGGCGTGTCCGCCGAACTGGTTGCGCAGCGCCGCGATCATCTTCATCTGCGGCGAGTCGTCCTGCCGGGAGGCGAACCGGGAGAACAGGGAGGCGGTGATGGCGGGCAGCGGCACGGAGTTGTCGATCGCGGCCTCCACGGTCCAGCGTCCCTCGCCGGAGTCCTGGGCGTAGCCCCGCAGGCCCTCCAGGTGCTCGTCCTCGTCGAGGGCGTTGACCGCGAGGTCCAGCAGCCACGAGCGGATGACGGTGCCGTCCTGCCAGGAGCGGAACACCTCGCGGACGTTGTCCACCGAGTCCACGGCCTCCAGCAGCTCCCAGCCCTCGGCGTAGGCCTGCATCATCGCGTACTCGATGCCGTTGTGGACCATCTTCGCGAAGTGCCCGGCGCCCACGCTGCCCGCGTGGACGAAGCCGTACGGGCCTTCCGGCTTGAGCGCCTCGAAGATCGGCCGGAGCCGGTCGACGTACTCCTTCTCTCCGCCGACCATCAGGGCGTAGCCGTTCTTCAGGCCCCACACGCCGCCGGAGACGCCCGCGTCGACGAATCCGATGCCGCGCTTGCTCAGCTCCTCGGCGTGCTTCTCGTCGTCCGTCCAGCGGGAGTTGCCGCCGTCGACCACCGTGTCGTAGGGCTTGAGGAGGTCCGCCAGACGGTCGATGACGTGCTGGGTGGGGTCGCCGGCCGGGACCATGACCCAGACCGTGCGCGGCGCCTCCAGCTGGTTGACGAGGTCGGCCAGGCTGGCGACGTCGGACTTGTCCGGGTTGGTGTCGTAGCCGATGACGGTGTGGCCGGCGTTGCGCAGGCGCTCGCGCATGTTGCCGCCCATCTTGCCGAGACCCACAAGACCGATCTGCATGTCAGTTCACTTCCCGAAGAGTGCGGTAGGCGGCCACCAGCGCGGCCGTGGACGGGTCGAGACCGGGGACGTCAGCGCCCTCGGTCAGGGCGGGCTCGACGCGCTTGGCGAGGACCTTGCCGAGCTCGACGCCCCACTGGTCGAAGGAGTCGATGTTCCACACGGCGCCCTGTACGAACACCTTGTGCTCGTAGAGGGCGACCAGCTGGCCGAGGACCGACGGGGTCAGTGCGGTGGCGAGGATCGTCGTGGTCGGGTGGTTGCCGCGGAACGTGCGGTGCGGCACCTGCTCCTCGGGCACGCCCTCGGCCCGCACCTCCTCGGCGGTCTTGCCGAAGGCGAGCGCCTGCCCCTGTGCGAACAGATTGGCCATCAGCAGGTCGTGCTGGGCCTTCAGTTCGTCGCTCAGCTCGTCGACCGGCCGGGCGAAGCCGATGAAGTCCGCCGGGATGAGCTTCGTGCCCTGGTGGATGAGCTGGTAGTAGGCGTGCTGCCCGTTGGTGCCGGGCGTGCCCCACACGACCGGCCCGGTCTGCCAGTCCACCGGGTTCCCCTCGCGGTCCACCGACTTGCCGTTGGACTCCATGTCGAGCTGCTGGAGGTAGGCGGTGAACTTGGACAGGTAGTGGCTGTACGGCAGCACGGCGTGCGACTGGGCGTCGTGGAAGTTGCCGTACCAGATGCCCAGCAGGCCCATGATGAGCGGGGCGTTGGCCTCCGCCGGGGCGTTGCGGAAGTGCTCGTCGACGATGCGGAAGCCGTCGAGCATCTCCCGGAAGCGGTCCGGGCCGATCGCGATCATCAGGGACAGGCCGATCGCGGAGTCGTACGAGTAGCGGCCGCCGACCCAGTCCCAGAACTCGAACATATTGTCGACGTCGATGCCGAAGCCGGCGACCTTCTCCGCGTTGGTCGACAGGGCGACGAAGTGCTTCGCCACCGCCTTCTCGTCGCCCCCGAGCCCGTCCAGCAGCCAGGAGCGCGCGGACGTGGCGTTCGTGATCGTCTCGATCGTGGTGAAGGTCTTGGACGCGACGATGAACAGCGTCTCCGCCGGATCCAGGTCCCGCACCGCCTCGTGCAGGTCGGAGCCGTCCACGTTCGACACGAAACGGAACGTCAGCTCCCGGTCCGTGAAGGGCCGCAGCGCCTCGTAGGCCATCGCCGGGCCGAGGTCGGAGCCGCCGATGCCGATGTTGACGACGTTGCGGATCCGCTTGCCGGTGTGGCCGGTCCACTCGCCGGAGCGCACCCGGTCCGCGAAGGCGGCCATCTTGTCGAGCACGGCGTGCACGTCGGGCACGACGTTCTCGCCGTCGACCTCGATCACCGCGTCCCGCGGGGCGCGCAGCGCGGTGTGCAGCACGGCCCGGTCCTCGGTGACGTTGATCTTCTCGCCGCGGAACATGGCGTCGCGCAGTCCGGACACGTCGGCCGCGGCGGCCAGCTCCTGCAGCAGGGCCAGCGTCTCGTCGGTGACGAGGTGCTTGGAGTAGTCGATCCGCAGGTCGCCCACGTGTACGACGTAACGCTCGGCACGCCCGGGGTCCGCCGCGAACAGCTCACGCAGACCGGGCTGCGGCAGGGCGTCCTTGCGGTGGTCCTCCAGGGCGGTCCACTCGGGCCGCAGGGTGAGCCGGGGGGTTCCGGCGGGGGAGTCAGACATGGGCAGGGGTCTCCTCGGTCGCCGCGCCGTTCAGGGCGATGGCGTACATCTCGTCCGCGTCGAGGCGCCGCAGCTCCTCGGCGATGAGTTCGGAGGTGGCACGGACCTTCAGCGCGAGAGTGCGCGACGGCTGGCCCGGCAGGGTCAGTGTGGCGAGCGGTCCTTCCGGGCGGTCGATGACGATCTCCCCGTTCTCCGTGCCCAGGCGCACGGCCGTCACCACCGGCCCGGCGGTGACCACGCGGTCCACCCGGACGTGCAGCCGCGCCTCCAGCCAGCGGGCCAGCAGCTCGGCGGCCGGGTTCTCGGCCTCGGCCTCCACCGCCGCCGAGGTGATCCGCGCCCGGGCCTGGTCCAGCGCCGCCGCCAGCATCGAACGCCAGGGCGTCAGCCGGGTCCAGGCGAGGTCGGTGTCACCGGGCGCGTAGGCGCGGACCCGGGCCTGGAGCGTCTCCAGGGGGTTCTCGACGGCGTACAGGTCGGTGATCCGCCGCTGGGCCAGCGCCCCGAGCGGGTCCTTGGAAGGCACCTCGGGGGCGTCCACCGGCCACCACACCACCACCGGCGCGTCCGGCAGCAGCAGCGGCAGCACCACCGAATCGGCGTGCTCGGACACCTCGCCGTAGGTCCGCAGGATCACCGTCTCGCCGGTGCCCGCGTCGGCGCCCACCCGGACCTCGGCGTCCAGGCGGGAGGACTGGCGGTCGCGCGGGGTGCGGGCGTGCCGCTTGATGACGACCAGGGTGCGCGAGGGGTGCTCGTGCGAGGCCTCCTCGGCCGCCTTGATCGCGTCGTAGGCGTTCTCCTCGTCCGTGACGATCACCATCGTCAGGACCATGCCCACGGCAGGCGTGCCGATGGCACGGCGCCCCTGCACCAGCGCCTTGTTGATCTTGCTTGCCGTGGTGTCGGTCAGGTCGATCTTCATGGCCTGCGCCAGCTCCGTCCGTCTCGTGCGAGCATCTCGTCGGCTTCCTCGGGTCCCCAGCTGCCCGAGGCGTACTGCGCGGGCCGGCCGTGCGTGGCCCAGTACTGCTCGATCGGGTCGAGGATCTTCCAGGACTCTTCCACTTCCTGGTGACGGGGGAACAGGTTGGCGTCGCCCAGGAGGACGTCGAGGATCAGCCGTTCGTACGCCTCGGGGCTCGACTCGGTGAACGACTCGCCGTAGGCGAAGTCCATCGTGACGTCCCGGATCTCCATCGACGTACCCGGCACCTTGGAGCCGAAGCGGACCGTCATGCCCTCATCCGGCTGGACGCGGATGACGATGGCGTTGGAGCCCAGCTCCTCGGTCGCGGTGGAGTCGAAGGGGGAGTGCGGGGCCCGCTGGAAGACCACCGCGATCTCCGTCACCCGGCGGCCGAGGCGCTTGCCGGTGCGCAGGTAGAACGGGACGCCGGCCCAGCGGCGGTTGTCCACCTGGAGCCGGACCGCGGCGTACGTGTCGGTGGTGGACGACTGGTCGATGCCGTCCTCCTCCAGATAGCCGCGCACCTTCGTGCCGCCCTGCCAGGCCGCCGCGTACTGCCCGCGCACGGTGCCCTGCCCCAGGTCCTGCGGCAGCCGCACGGCCTTGAGGACCTTCAGCTTCTCGGCGAGCAGCGCGGCGGCGTCGAAGGCGGCCGGTTCCTCCATCGCGGTGAGCGCCATCAGCTGGAGCAGGTGGTTCTGGATGACGTCACGGGCGGCGCCGATGCCGTCGTAGTACCCGGCCCTGCCGCCGATGCCGATGTCCTCGGCCATGGTGATCTGCACGTGGTCCACGAAGGACCGGTTCCAGATCGGCTCGAACATCTGGTTGGCGAAGCGCAGGGCCAGCAGGTTCTGGACGGTCTCCTTGCCCAGGTAGTGGTCGATGCGGAAGACCTGCTCCGGATCGAACACCTCGTGCACGATGCGGTTGAGTTCCTCGGCCGACCGCAGATCGTGCCCGAACGGCTTCTCGATGACCGCGCGGCGCCAGGAACCCTCGGGGGCGCTCGCCAGCTTGTGCTTCTTCAGCTGCTGGACGACCTTCGGGAAGAACTTCGGCGGCACCGAGAGGTAGAAGGCGTAGTTGCCGCTGGTGCCCCGCGAGGCGTCCAGCTCTTCGACGGCGGAGCGCAGCTGCTTGAACGCCGTGTCGTCGTCGAAGTCGCCCGGGATGAACCGCATGCCCTCGGCGAGCTGCTGCCAGACCTCCTCGCGGAACGGGGTGCGGGCGTGCTCACGGACCGCGTCGTGCACCACCTGCGCGAAGTCCTGGTCCTCCCAGTCCCGGCGGGCGAAGCCCACCAGGGAGAAGCCCGGCGGCAGCAGGCCGCGGTTGGCCAGGTCGTACACGGCCGGCATCAGCTTCTTGCGGGACAGGTCGCCGGTGACGCCGAAGATGACCAGCCCGGAGGGGCCCGCGATCCTGGGCAGCCGACGGTCCTGCGGGTCGCGCAGCGGGTTGACGAAGTCGGTGTCGGTGTCGGTGCCGGTGCCGGTGTCGGCGCGGTCCGTGGACGGGGCGGCCTCCGCCGTGCCGCTCACCCCGGTCTGCTCGACCCCGGCCGCCTCCTGCGCAGCCCGGGCCTCCTTGTCCTCCTTGGTTCCCTTGGTCTCCTGTTCGGCCGTCTGGGGGATGCCCTCGATGCCCTCGCTCATTCCGCGTCAACTCCCTTGTTGTTCAAGGACTTGGTGACCGCGTCCAGCAGGTCCTGCCAGGCCGCCTCGAACTTGGCAACGCCCTCGTCCTCCAGTTGCCGCACCACCTCGTCGTATGCAATGCCGAGCCGTTCGACGGCCGCCAGGTCCGCGCGGGCCCGGTCGTAGCCGCCGGTGACGGTGTCGCCCCGGACGTCGCCGTGGTCGGCGACGGCGTTCAGCGTGGCCTCCGGCATGGTGTTGACCGTGCCGGGGGCCACCAGTTCGTCCACGTACAGGGTGTCCTTGTAGGCGGGGTCCTTCACACCGGTGGAGGCCCAAAGGGGGCGCTGCCGGTTGGCTCCGGCGCCTTCCAGGGCCTGCCAGCGCTCCCCGTCGAAGGCCTGTTCGTACGCCTCGTAGGCGAGCCGGGCGTTGGCGAGGGCCGCCCGGCCCTTCAGGGCGAGGGCCTCGTCCGTGCCCAGCAGCGTCAGCCGCTTGTCGATCTCGGAGTCCACGCGGGAGACGAAGAACGACGCGACCGAGTGAATGCCCGACAGGCCGAGCCCGGCCGCCCGCGCCTTCTCCAGGCCGGCGAGGTAGGCGTCCATCACCTCGCGGTAGCGCTCCAGGGAGAAGATCAGCGTCACATTGACACTGATACCCGCTCCGATCACTTCCGTGATCGCCGGCAGGCCCGCCTTCGTCGCCGGGATCTTGATCATCACGTTCGGGCGGTCCACCAGCCAGGCCAGCTGCCGGGCCTCGGCGACGGTCGCCGCCGTGTCGTGGGCGAGGCGCGGGTCGACCTCGATGGAAACCCGGCCGTCCTGGCCGCCACTCGCCTCGTACACCGGCCGCAGCACGTCGGCGGCGGACCGGACGTCGGAGGTCGTCATCATCCGGACGGCCTCGTCGACGGTGACACCGCGCACCGCCAGGTCGGCGAGCTGCTCCTCGTAGCCCACCCCCGAGCCGATGGCGGCCTGGAAGATGGACGGGTTGGTGGTGACGCCGACGACGTTCCTCGTGGCGACGAGCCCGGCCAGGCCGCCGGACTCGATCCGCCGGCGCGACAGGTCGTCGAGCCAGATCGACACGCCCTCGTCGGACAGGCGCTTCAGTGCTCCCGCGGTCGCGGTCGCTTCGGTCACAGTGATCATCTTCTTTCGGGCGGTCGGATCAGCCGCGGGCGGCGGCGAGGGATTCCCGCGCGGCGGCGACGACGTTCTCGGGGGTGAAGCCGTACTCGGCGAACAGGGTCTTCG
The DNA here is from genome assembly GCF_001611795.1 of Streptomyces qaidamensis. Lineage (NCBI taxonomy): Bacteria > Bacillati > Actinomycetota > Actinomycetes > Kitasatosporales > Streptomycetaceae > Streptomyces > Streptomyces qaidamensis. Next base: position 7,780,752 of record NZ_CP015098.1, read on the forward strand.
CGTCGGCGGAGGCGCCGAAGTGCTCCAGGGAGACGATGCGTCCCGCGTCCCCGACGAACCGGTGCCAGGTCAGGCCGATGCCGGCCTCGACGGCGACCCGGGCCCTCACCGACGGCGGGAGCACGCTGTCGCGGTAGGAGCGCGGCTGCTCCTCGAACCACTCCACGGACGGCATCGACACCACGCGGGTGGGCACACCGGCGCCCTGGAGCAGCTCGCGCGCCCCGGCGGCGACGTGCACCTCGGAACCGGTCGCGATCAGGATCACCTGAGGCACGCCGCCCTCCGCCTCGAACCTCACGTAACCGCCGCGCGCCGCGTCCGAGTCCGGCTCGTACGTGGGCACGCCCTGACGGGTGAGCGCGAGGCCGTGCGGAGCCGGGGCGGTGCTGTGGCGCTCGAGGATCTCGGCCCAGACGACCGCGGTCTCGTTGGCGTCGGCCGGGCGTACGACGTTCAGGCCCGGGATGGCCCGCAGCGCGGCCAGGTGCTCGACCGGCTGGTGGGTCGGGCCGTCCTCGCCGAGGCCGATGGAGTCGTGCGTCCACACGTACGTCACCGGCAGCTGCATCAGGGCGGACATCCGCACCGCGTTGCGCATGTAGTCGGAGAAGACCAGGAACGTGCCGCCGTAGATCCGGGTGTTGCCGTGCAGCGCGATGCCGTTCATCTCCGCGGCCATGGAGAACTCGCGGATGCCGAAGTGGACGGTGCGGCCGTACGGGTCGGCCTCCGGCAGCGGGTTGCCCTTCGGGAGGAACGAACTGGTCTTGTCGATGGTGGTGTTGTTCGAGCCGGCCAGATCGGCGGAACCGCCCCACAGCTCGGGCACGACCGGGCCGAGCGCCTGGAGGACCTTGCCGGAGGCGGCACGGGTGGCCACCGCCTTGCCGGGCTCGAACACCGGCAGGGCGTCCTGCCAGCCCTCGGGCAGCTCGCCCTTGCTGACCCGGTCGAACGTGGCGGCCCGCTCCGGGTTGTCGCCCCGCCAAGCGGCGATCCGCTTGTCCCAGGCGGTGTGCGCCTCGGCGCCCCGGTCCAGGGCCCGGCGGGTGTGGGTCAGCACCTCGTCGGCGACCTCGAAGGACCGCTCCGGGTCGAAGCCGAGGAGGCGCTTGGTGGCGGCGACCTCGTCCTCGCCGAGCGCCGAGCCGTGGGAGGCCTCGGTGTTGCGCGCGTTCGGGGCCGGCCAGGCGATGATCGTGCGCATCGCGATGATCGAGGGGCGCTCGGTCTCCGCCTGAGCCGCCCTCAGGGCCGCGTACAGCGCCCGCACGTCGACGTCACCGTCCTCCTGCGGCTCGATCCGCTGCACGTGCCAGCCGTAGGCCTCGTAGCGCTTCAGCACGTCCTCGGAGAAGGCGGTCGCGGTGTCGCCCTCGATGGAGATGTGGTTGTCGTCGTAGAGGAAGACCAGGTTGTCGAGCTTCTGGTGGCCGGCGAGCGAGGAGGCCTCCGCGGAGACGCCCTCCTGGAGGTCGCCGTCGGAGACGATCGCCCAGATCGTGTGGTCGAAGGGGGAGTCGCCCTCCGGGGCGTCCGGGTCGAACAGGCCGCGCTCGTAACGGGCGGCCATCGCCATGCCGACGGCGTTCGCGACGCCCTGGCCGAGCGGGCCCGTGGTGGTCTCCACCCCCGCGGTGTGCCCGTACTCGGGGTGGCCCGGCGTCTTGGAGCCGCGCGTGCGGAAGGCCTTCAGGTCGTCCAGGCCCAGCTCGTAGCCCGCGAGGTAGAGCTGCGTGTAGAGAGTCAGCGAGGTGTGACCGGGGGACAGGACGAAGCGGTCACGGCCGGCCCACTCGGGATCGGCGGGATCGTGCCGCATCACCTTCTGAAAGATCGTGTAGGCGGCCGGTGCGAGGCTCATCGCGGTACCGGGGTGTCCGTTGCCCACCCGCTGTACGGCATCGGCCGCGAGGAGACGGGCGGTGTCGACGGCACGCCGGTCGAGTTCGGTCCATTCGAAACTGTCCGCTGTCTGCGTGCTCATCTTCAAGAAGTCCTCGATCGGAGCGGAGTGGCTGGTCTGACGCGTTCAAAACTAAAAGTCTGACTTTTACGGCGGAAGGTCGGCGTGTGCCAGCCTGTGGTGAAAGTGGGACACCGGCGGGCAGCGCGAGGCGGACATGGCGGACAGAAGCATCCAAGGCGGCGACGGGATCGATACGTTCCCCTTCCCGGTCGAGCTGAGCGTCGGCGGTGTCGGCATGCAGGTCGGGCCGATGGGGACCGGCCGCACCTGGCACGCCGACGCCCCCCTGGAGCGTGTGCACCGCATCGACTTCCATGTCGTGATGCTGTTCGGCGCGGGCCCGGTCCGGCACATGGTCGACTTCACCGAGTACGAGGCCACGGCCGGGGACCTGCTGTGGATCCGCCCGGGGCAGGTCCACCGCTTCTCGCGCACCGGCGAGTACCGCGGAACCGCGCTGACCATGCAACCCGGCTTCCTGCCCCGCTCGACCGTGGAGGCCACCGGCCTCTACCGCTACGACCTGCCGCCGCTGCTGCGCCCCGACGCGGCCCAACTCGCCGGTCTGCAAGCCGCGCTCGCACAAGTGCGGCGTGAGTACGAGGACGCGGCCACCCTCCCGCTGAGCCTGCACACCGCCGTCCTGCGCCACACGCTGACGGCGTTCCTGCTGCGGCTCGCCCATCTCGCGGCGAGTTCGGCCCCGGCCCTGCCCCGGCGGACCGACTCCACCTTCACCCTCTTCCGGGACGCCGTGGAGCGGGACTTCGCCACCAACCACAGCGTCAGCGCCTACGCCGACGCGCTCGGCTACTCCCGCCGCACGCTGGTCCGCGCGGTGCGCGCCGCGACCGGCGAGACCCCCAAGGCCTTCATCGACAAGCGCGTCGTCCTGGAGGCCAAACGGCTCCTCGCCCACACCGAACTGCCGATCGGCCGCGTCGGCGCGGCGGTCGGCTTCCCCGAGGCCGCCAACTTCTCCAAGTTCTTCCACATGCACACGGACCAGACCCCGGCGGCCTTCCGGGCGGAGCTGCGCTGAGGGCGGTGAAAAGGGGCCCCACGCGCGCGTGGAGCCCCTCTTCGCGCGTTCTCAGTGCCCGAAGGTGAACCAGTTGACGTTCACGAAGTCCGCCGGCTGCCCGCTGGTGAAGGTCAGATACACGTCGTGCGTGCCGGTCACGCCACTGATGTTCGCCGGGACGGTCCGCCATGACTGCCAGCCCCCGGTGCTGCCCACCGCGAAGCTCCCGACGGGCGCGTTGCTGCGGCTGTCCAGCCGCACCTCGACCAGCCCGCTGACGCCTCCCGCCGCTCCGCTCGCGACCCGGGCGCTGAACTGCCGGGCCGCCGAGGAACCGAAGTTCACGCCCTTGAAGTGCAGCCAGTCGCCATTGGCCAGCGAGCCGACGTTCTGGCCGCCGCCGGAGTCGGCCGTCGTCTCGGTGATCACGCCGGACTGGCCGTCGTAGGACTCGGCCTGGATGGCGGAGTAGGCGTCGCGGTTCCCGGTCGGCGGGGGTGTGGTGCCGCCGCCGGACGACAGCACCTGCACGTAGTCGACGACCATCGCGTGACCCGGCTGCGTCCCGGCGTCCGGGCCGCCGCCGAACGCGTCGGGGAAGCCGCCGCCCATCGCGACGTTCAGGATGATGAAGAAGCCGTGGTCGGTGGCGTTCTTCCAGGTCGTCGCGTCGACCTGGTTGGCGCGCACGGTGTGGAAGTTGACGCCGTCGAGGTAGAAGCGGATCTCCTCGACGCTCGTGGAGCGGTCCCACTCCATCCGGTAGGTGTGGAAGCCGGCCTGGCAGGAGGTGCCCTGACAGGTGGTCGAACCGCCGATGCCACTGGTCTCGTTGCAGGGGCCGCCCGGGGAGGTGCCGCAGTGCATCGTCGCGAACACCGTGTTCATGCCCTGGGTGTTCTCCATGATGTCCAGCTCGCCGACCGCCGGCCAGTTCCAGTAGTTGCCGCGGTACGGCGCCCCCAGCATCCAGAACGCCGGCCAGTAGCCCTTGGCGGCCGCCCCGGTGACGTTCGGCACCTGGATGCGCGACTCGACGCGGAGCTTGCCGCCGGCCGGGGGCTGGAAGTCCGTGCGGTTGGTCTCGATGCGGCCGGAGGTCCAGTTGCCGGCGGCGTCCCGCCGGGGCGTGATCCGGAGGTTGCCGTTGCCGTCGAGCGAGACGTTGGCCGTGCTGTTCGTCATCGTCTCGATCTCGCCGGTGCCCCAGTTGGCGGGACCGCCGGGATAGCCCTTGCCGGTCGCGTACCGCCAGTCGGAGGTGTTGACGCCGGAGCCGGCGGCGCCGTTGAAGTCGTCCACGAACAGCTGCGTCCAGCCCGACGGGGGTGGAGGCGCGGAGGCGTTCGCGGACGGGGTGGCGACCGCTGAGGCGGCCGCCGCGAGGCCGAGGGTGCTGACGACGGCGACGAAGGCCCGTCGGAAGGGACGGGGTCTGCGGAGGGTGCTTGAGGTTCCGCTCATGTGGGGCCTCTCGGGGAAGGGGGTGAGAGCGCTCTCAAAGTGTCGTCAATGTGCTCCACGCCGTCCGGGGCGTCAAGAGGTAAAGCCAGGAAAAGTGCTGGGGTTGTGGTGTGTGCACAGCTTGAACGCCCGGTGAGCTGCGCGGGAGCTAGGGGTGGCGGCGTGCGGGAGGCGGGTACCTGCGAGAGCGCTCTCAGCTGGTTCGCCGGGACCCGCTTCGCGCTTCTTCGCCCAGTGACGCAGCACGTCGTCGACCATCAGCATCAGGACGACAGCCACACCCATGGTCCACTCCGGAGGTTCGGCCCAGGCGAAGACGAGTCCGGCAGCCCCCGCGAGGACCAGCAGCACCAGCAGCCGCCACCGCGCCCCGCCCGGCCGTGTCATCGCCGGCTCCCCTCGCCGCGTGTGCCGCCGGGCACCCCGCAGAGTCCGACGCACGGCGGGCCGCGACGGTTGTCCGGCCGGGCCTTCGGCACTCCGCGCTGTTGAACACGGGGTCGCGGGGCACTCGGGGTGGACGACGGACTACCGGTCGAGGCAGCAGGAGGCATCCGTGGCCAAACGCCATCACCTGATCCGAGTCGGTCCGGGCGCCGTGTGGGACGTCCTCGCCGACGGCCACCGCTACGCGGAGTGGGTGGTGGGGACCTCCGGGTCCCACCCCGTGCGCGGACAGTGGCCCCGCACCGGCGCGGCCATCCGCTATGAGGTCCGGCTCGGACCCCTGCGGCTCGTCAACGAGACGGTCGTCCGCCACTGCGAGGAAGGCCGCGTGCTGGAGCTGGAGGCCCACGCCGGTGTGCTGGGCACGGCACGCATCGCCATCGAGCTGCGGCCCTGGGGCGAGCACTGCCTGGTGATCGTGGACGAGCATCCCCTGCGGGGCGCGGGCGGCCGGCTGCACAACGTCGGCTTCGAAGCGCTGATCCAGCTGCGCCACCGCACGATGCTGGCCCGCCTGACCAAGCTCTGCGAGTCCGATTCACAGACCCCGGGCAGCGGCCGCCGTCGCCCTCTGGGCCAGGTGACCGTGGGATCCGAGGCGGACGGAGCCGACCGTGCCTGACGCCGTGGTGATCGGCGCGGGCCCCAACGGACTGGTCGCCGCCAATGTCCTCGCGGACGCCGGATGGAGCGTCGAGGTGCTGGAGGAGCAGCCCGAACCTGGCGGCGCCGTCCGCCACGACCGGGGCGTCGACCCCGCCTTCGTCAACGACCTCTTCAGCTCCTTCTACCCCCTCGCGGCCGCCTCGCCCGTCCTGGCCGCGCTCCACCCCGAGGAGCACGGACTGCGCTGGAGCCACGCCCCCGGTGTGCTGGCCCACCCCCTCACCGACGGCAGCTGCGCCGTCCTGGACCGGAACATCGGCACCACCGCCGCGTCCCTCGACACCTTCGAGCCGGGCGACGGAGCGGCTTGGCGGCGGCTGCACGACGTGTGGCAGAACCTGCGCCCCGGCCTTCTGGAGGCCCTGTTCACCCCGTTCCCGCCCGTGCGCGCCACGGCGCGGCTGGCGCTGCGGCTGCGGGCGGCGGGCGGGCTGCGCATGGCCCGCTCCCTGGTGCTGCCGGTGCGGCGCCTCGGAGAGGAGGAGTTCCGCGGCCAGGGCGGCCGCCTGCTGCTGGCCGGCAACGCCCTGCACGCGGACCTCGCCCCCGAGTCGGCGGGCAGCGGCGGCTTCGGCTGGCTGATGGCCATGCTGGGCCAGACCTACGGCTTCCCGGTCCCGGTCGGCGGCTCCGGCGCGCTCACCTCCGCCCTGGTCCGGCGGCTGGAGACCCGGGGCGGGCGGGTGCGCTGCGGGCAGCGCGTCGAGCACGTCGTCGTCCGCGGCGGGCGGGCCGTCGGCGTCCGCACGGCGGGCGGGGACGCGGTGCCGGCCCGCCGTGCGGTGCTGGCCGACGTGTCGGTGCCCGCCCTGTACGGCGAGCTACTCGACCCCGAGCACCTGCCCGCGCAGCTCCTGGACGACCTGCGGCGCTTCCAGTGGGACTTCGCCACGTTCAAGGTCGACTGGGCGCTCGACGGCCCGGTGCCCTGGCAGGCCGAGCAGGCATCCCGGGCCGGCACCGTGCACCTCGCCGACGGCATGGACGAGCTGACCCGCTTCACCGCGCAGATCGCCATGCGGCAGGTCCCGGACCGGCCGTTCCTGATCTTCGGCCAGATGACCACCTCCGACGCCACCCGCTCGCCCCAGGGCACCGAATCGGCCTGGGCCTACACGCACATCCCGCACGAGATCCGCGCCGACGCCGCAGACGAGGGCATCACCGGCCGCTGGGACACCAAGGACCAGGAGCTCATGGCCGACCGCGTCGAACGCCAGGTGGAGCGCTTCGCGCCCGGCTTCCGCTCCCTCGTCCGAGGCCGCCGCATCCTGGCGCCCCCGACGCTGGAGGCGCTCGACGGCAACCTCGCGGGGGGCGCCATCAACGGGGGCACCACCGCGATGCACCAGCAGCTCGTCTTCCGCCCCCTGCCCGGCACCGGCCGCCCGGAGACCCCGCTGCCCGGCCTGTACCTCGCCTCCTCCGGAGCCCACCCCGGCGGCGGGGTGCACGGTGCTCCCGGAGCCAACGCCGCCCGGGCCGCCCTGCGCCGCAACCGGCCCCCCGGTCTGGCCCGCGCCCAGCGGCTCCTCGCACACCGCGACCGCACCGGAGCCAGACGCTGACCCGGCCCCGCCGGGAAGGGGCCGACTCCGGAAGGAAGTGCAGCCCATGAACAGCAGCCCGCTCGCCGAGCGCACCGTCGTCATCACCGGAGCCGCCCGCGGCGTGGGCGCGGCACTGGCCCGTGAGGCCGCCCGGCGCGGGGCCCGGGTGGCTCTCGTCGGCCACGAGAAGCCCGTCCTGGACGCGGTGGCCGCCTCGCTGCCCGGCCCGGCCCTCGCGCTGGAGGCCGACGTCACCGACCTCTCCGCGCTGGAGGCGGCGGTGACCACCGTGCGGGCCCGGCTCGGCCGTCCCTCGGCCGTGGTGGCGAACGCCGGCATCGCCGAGGGCGGCTCCCTGCTCGCCTCGGACCCGGCCGCCTGGCGCCGTGTGATCGACGTCAACCTCACCGGCAGCGCCCAGACAGCCCGGGCGTTCCTGCCGGACCTGATCGGCACGGCGGGCTACTTCCTCCAGGTCGCCTCACTGGCCTCGATCGGCGCCGCCCCGCTCATGAGCGCCTACTGCGCATCCAAGGCGGGGGTCGAGGCCTTCGCGCACTCGTTGCGGGCGGAGGTCGCGCACCGGGGGGTCGGGGTGGGTATCGCCTACCTCAACTGGACGGACACCGACATGATCCGCGACGCCGACCGGTACGCCGTCCTGCGGGAGCTGCGCAGGCACATGCCCCCGCCGGCCCGCCGCGTGTACCCGGTGGAGACGGTCGTCGCCCGCCTGGTCAGGGGCATGGAGCGCCGTCGTACGGCCGTGTACGCACCGGCGTGGCTGCGGCTGGCGCAGCCGATACGCCCGGCCATGCCCCCGGTGGTCCTGCGCGTGGCACGCCGCGAACTGCCCCGCCTGGAGGCCTCGGGCCCGGTCCGCTACACCGGGCCGCTCGGCGCCGGTGGCCTGGCCGACCGTGCCGCGGCGGGGCCGGGCTCCTGACGAAGGCGGTCCGGCAGGCCCGGGCGGGCACGGACATGGCGGACACTGGTCAGCAGGAGAAGGGAGGCCGACCGTGCTGACCGGAGTCCGTGAACAGCTGGGCCAGGCCCTGTTCCGCCGGGTCGCGGGCCCCGGCGGACCCGCGACCCGTGCCCGGATCCACCACACGCCGGGGCCGCGCTGGTTCGAGCCGGACCGCCCGATCCGCACGGTCCACGGCGACGCCTCGATGTTCATCGGCGGGCTGACCGCCCTGCTGCTGCAGTCGCTGCATCCGCTCGCGATGGCGGCCGTCGCCGGGCACTCCGGCTTCCGTGGCGACCCGTGGGGCCGGTTGCAGCGCACCAGCACCTTCCTGGCGGTGACGACGTACGGCACCGCCGCGGACGCCCAGCAGGCCGTCGACCACGTGCGCGGCATCCACGCCCGGATCCGCGGCACGACGGCCGACGGTGTGCCGTACCACGCGGCCGACCCGCATCTGCTCGGCTGGGTGCACGCCGCCGAGACGGACAGCTTCCTGCGGGCCCACGAACGCTACGGTGCCCGGCCCCTGGACGCCGCCGGCTACGACGCCTACGTCACCGACACCGCGCGCGTCGCCGAGGCCCTGGGGGTGACCGACCCACCCCGCGATCGTGGCGGACTGGCGGAGCGCCTGAGCGCCTACCGCCCCGAGCTGCGGGCCACACCCGAGGCCCGGGCAGCCGCCCGCTTCCTGCTGTTCCAGCCCCCGCTGCCGCTGGCCGTGCGGCCCTTCTACGGCGGGCTGGCCGCGAACGCCGTCACCCTGCTCCCGCCCTGGGCGCGCGGGATGCTGTGGCTGCCCCGGGTGCCGGTCGTCGAGGACCTCGCGGTACGCCCCACCGGCCGGGCCCTGACCCGGACCATCCGCTGGGCCATGACCCCGGCCCGGGCGGCCTGAGCGCTCAGGGCTGCCACCCCAGCGCCCGCGAGATCCCGCGCGCCGCCATCCGCACCGCCGGGCCCAGGACCGGCACCTGGGCGTCCGCGTGGGGCACCACGATCGACACGGCGGCGGTCACGGTGCCGTCCGCGCCGCGCACCGGCGCGGCCACCGACAGGGCGTCCTCCGTGACCTGGCGGTCGCTCACCGCCACCCCCGACCTGCGTACCTCGGCCAGCACCCGCCGCAGCCGCTCCGGTTCGGTGATGGTGTACGGGGTGAAGGACGCGAGTTCGCCCTCGCAGTACTCCTTCCGGAAGACCGGGTCGCCGTGGGCCAGCAGGGCGAGCCCGACCCCGGTGGCGTGCAGCGGCCAGCGGGCGCCGATGCGGATGTGCACGCCGACCGCCGACCGCCCCGACAGCCACTCGATGTAGACGACGTCCCGGCCGTCCCGCACGGCCAGCTGCACGTTCTCGTGCGTCGCCTCGTACAGGTCCTCCAGGTACGGCAGCGCGATCTGCCGCAGGGCGAGGCCGCGCGGGGCCAGCGCGGCGAGCTCCCACAGCCGCAGTCCGACGTGGTAGACGCCGGACTCGTCCCGCTCCAGGGCGCCCCACTCGGTGAGCGCGCCCACCAGCCGGTGCGCGGTGGTCAGGCTCAGCCCGGCCCGCCGGCTGATGTCCGTCAGGCACAGCGCCGGATGCTCGTGGTCGAAGGCCGCGAGCACGGACAGCAGGCGGTCGGGCGCGGTGGGGGCGGTCATGGCCGGGCGTCTCCCGGGTGGGCAGGGGGTTTCTGATGGGTTTCCGTGGAAGAAGGAGCGGCGTCCGGTGCGTGCGACCGGCGTGCGCTGTGAACGGTCATGCGGCGGAGCCACCTGTCCGTTTGCGGCGTGCGGCGAGCGGGCGTGCCGGACGCCGTGACGCCGCGGAAATCCATCAGGAGCCCCCTAGATCGTAGGGGCGGGGGTAGGCGGCCGGGCGGTACGGAAGGTAGCGGGGCTCCGCCGTCGGGTCCGCCGCCTCCGCACGGGAGTTGAGGGCACCCGGCGAGGTGTCCCAGCGGCCGGTGTCCAGGCGGTGCTCCAGGGTGTGCAGGGCGGCCAGTGTCTCGCCCGGGGTGAAGGTGCAGTGGCCCGGGCGGTCGACGTAGGCCTGGCGGAGGAGCCCGGCGGATCCCGCCGCCGTGGCGGCCCGCCGGTAGGCGCTCTCCGACTGCACCGGGATCAGGGCGTCACCGGTCGTGTGGATGTTCAGCTGGGGGTCGGTGAGGCGGCCTGAGAGCACGCTGGTGTTGCGCATCCACCGCACCGCCGACGGGTCGGCGGCGATCCGGGGCGCCCGGTCCAGGGCCGAGAGGTCGGTGCGCAAGGACAGTCCCGCCTCCTTGTAGAGCTCCGTCACCTCTTTGTACAGCGGGGAGCGTGCGAGCATCGAGCGGTAGTCGACGCCCGTGTTCCAGGACGGGTTGCCGCCCGCCCGGCTCTCGGCCTCCTGCCGCCAGCTGAACGCGGGCAGCTGGAGCAGGCCACGGACGGCGGCGTACTGGTTGGCCTGGGCCGTCTCGAAGTCCGTGGGCCCCGGGCGCGTCTGCGAAGGGTCGTTGTAGCCGGGGATGTTGTGCAGCGCGGCGGCCAGGGCGATCCGCGCCCGGCCTCCTGGGCTCCGCTGGGCCGCGTCCACCTTCGACGTGAGCGCCTTGCCGGCGGCGACCGCCTCGGCCTGGTCGGCGAACCCCGCGAGCCGCACGCCGGAGTCCGGGGCGAGCAGCGTGCGCAGCGCGAACACCGGGTCCAGGGTGCTGTTCCAGTTGGCGGCACCGCCCTGCACCAGTCCGCACATCGACAGTGAACCGTCGAACCGGCCGGCGTGCCGCTCGGCGAGCACGCTGGTGACGAAGCCGCCGTAGGAGGTGCCCCAGGCCAGCGTCCGCCGGGCCGAGCCGAACTTCTGGGTGAACAGGTCCAGCGTGGCGAGCTGGTCGGGCACCGCCTCCGTGATCGCCCAGCCGTTCGTCGCGTACGAGGAGCCGATCAGGGCGTAACCCTCGGCCAGCAGGGTGTCGCGGGCGGCCGGACCGGGGGTGTTCTGGGCCGGGTTGGGGGCTCCGGCCGGGGTGTAGCCGTGGCTGTAGAGCAGGACCGTGCCGTTGAAGGACGCGGGGACGTCCATCACGTAGGCGGCGCCGGACGGGAGCCGGCCCTCCAGATGGGTGTCCGCGGTGGCGGCCTGCGCGGGCAGGGCGGTCGCTGCCAGGGACAGGCAGGCGGTCGTCAGCAAGGCGAGGCGGATCCTCAACGCGGGGTTCCTTCCAGGGCGGGGGCGGCGGCGGGGGAGTCCAGCGCGTCCGTGTGCGTCTCGCGCAGCCGCCACACGGTGACCGCGGTGACGGCCGCGCCGGCGCACAGCAGCAGCGACACCGGAGTGCTGCCGCCGCCGAAGGAGGCCAGGAGACTGCCGGCGATGAGCGGGGAGAACCCGGCGCCGATCAGGGTCGCGCCCTGGTAGCCGAGGGAGGCGCCGGTGTAGCGGACGCGGGTGCCGAACATCTCGGTGAGCAGCGCGCCCAGAGGCCCGTACATCGTGGACTGGGCGACGCCGTGGCCGAGTGCCAGGGCGAGGATCAGCAGGCCGGGGGAGCCGGAGTCGACCAGGGCCAGCACCGGGAAGGCGAGTGCCGCCGAGGCGACGGCACCGGCCAGCACGACGGGCCGGCGGCCGACCCGGTCCGACAGAACGGACGCGGCGGGCAGTACGACGAGGGCCACGCAGGAGGCGACGGTGACCGCGGTCAGCACCTGCGGGCGGGTGTACCCCTCGTCGACGGCGTAGGAGATCATGAAGCTCGTCAGCAGGGACTGCGCGGTGAACGCGCCGATGCCGACGCAGGCGGCCAGCAGCACCGGCTTCGGGCGGCGCAGCACCTCCACGATCGGCGGCCGGGCCACCGGGTCCCGCTTGACCTGCGTGAACAGCGGGCTCTCGGCGACTTTCAGCCGCACGAACAGGCCGACGCCCAGCAGCACGATGCTCAGCAGGAACGGCACCCGCCAGCCCCAGGAGCGGAACTGCTCGTCCGGCAGGGTGGCGACCAGGGTGACCACACCGGCCGACAGCACGGAACCGAGCGGGGCGCCGAGCTGGGTGAAGCTGGACCACAGGCCGCGCCGGGAACCCCGCGCGTGTTCGGCGTGCTCGACGACCATCAGCATCGCGCCGCCCCACTCGCCGCCGATCGCGATGCCCTGCACCACGCGCAGGACGACCAGCAGCACCGGGGCCCAGACGCCGATGGTGTCGTACGTCGGCAGCAGGCCGATGAGGAAGCTGCCGGTCCCCATCAGGACCATGGTCAGCAGCATCATCGACTTGCGGCCGATCCGGTCGCCGAAGTGCCCGAAGACGATGCCGCCGAGCGGACGGGCGAGATAGCCCGCGGCGAAGGTGCCGAACGCCGCGATGGTGCCGACCGCCGGGTCGGCCCGCGGGAAGAACAGTTCGCCGAAGACGAGCGCGGCGACCGTGCCGTAGACGAGAAAGTCGTAGAACTCGACGGTGGTGCCGAGCAGGCCGGAGACGGCGACGCGGCGCAACTGCCTTGAATCGGAGGAGGCTTGGGGGACGGGCGGGGATGGCTGCACGGTGGGCTCCCTGGGGACGGGGCGCGGTTGGTCCGTGAAGTTATGCATCCATCGTGCAGCCGTCAATCATTTGCACAACATCAGTTCAGGCCGTCCTCGGCGATGCGCAACAGCAGCGCGTGCAGGGTCTCCCGCTCGGCCGGGTCCAGCGGGCCCAGCAGTTCGCCGGTCACCCGCAGGCCGGCCTCGTCGGTGTCGCGCAGGAAGCCGCTGCCGCTCTCGGTCAGGACGACGATCCGGCTGCGGCGGTCGTCGGGGGAGGGGCGGCGCTCGGCGAAGCCCAGTTTCTCCAGGTCGTCGACCAGGCCGACGATCGCGCTCGGGTCGTAGCCGAGCCGCGCGCTCAGCTCGCGCTGCAGGGCGCCGTCCGTGGTGGCGAGGTAGCGCAGCACGGCGTAGTGGCGCAGGCGCAGACCCGACTCCTGGAGGCAGGCGTTGAAGAGCTGCCCCGAGCGCAGGCCCAGCCGGTACAGGAGGTAGCCCGTGTCGGCGTGCAGTCCGCGCATCCACGGCTCGTGGGCGTCGATGGGCTTCGCGGTGACGTTCTGGCGTGTGATGGCGGGCTCCCTGTGCTCGGTGCTGCTTGCCGGTGATTCCAGCATCCCGCACCGGCAGGTCGCGAACAACTATTGACGGCAACAATTATTGCTCTTAGCTTCGATCTCGAAGCCGCACCACCCGCATCAGCTCGTGAAGGGACCCGCCCGTGCCCAGCATCGATCTCTCCGGCAAGGCCGCCGTCGTCACCGGCAGTGGCCGGGGCCTCGGCCTCGCCTATGCCCACGCCCTGGCCGCCCACGGCGCCTCCGTGGTCGTCAACGACGTCGACGAGGCCGTGGCCGAGGCGGCCGTGAAGTCCATCGCGGAAGCGGGCGGCAAGGCCGTCGCCGAGGTCGTCCCGGTCGGCACCACCGAGGCCGCCGAGCGGCTGGTGAACCGCGCGGTCGAGGAGTTCGGCCGGCTGGACGTCCTCGTCACCAACGCGGGCATCCTGCGCGACAAGGTCCTGTGGAAGATGACCGACGAGGACTTCGACGCGGTGCTCACCACCCACCTCAAGGGCACCTTCACCTGCGCCCGCGCCGCCGCCGTCCGGATGCGCGAGCAGGGCGAGGGCGGCTCGCTGATCCTGGTCGGCTCCCCGGCCGGCCAGCGCGGCAACTTCGGCCAGACGAACTACGCCGCCGCCAAGGCGGGCATCGCGGCGATGGCCCGCACCTGGTCGATGGAGCTGGGCCGCGCGGGCATCACGGTCAACGCCATCGTGCCGGTCGCCGCCACCGCGATGACCGAGACCATCCCGGCCTTCGCCCCGTACATCGAGGCCATGCGCGGCGGCGAGCCGCTGCCGGACTTCCTGCGCAAGGGCGAGGGCTTCGGCACCCCCGAGGACTGCGCGGCCCTGGTCCCGTTCCTCGCCTCCGAGGCCGCCCGCGGCGTCACCGGCCAGGCCATCGGCATCGGCGGCGACAAGGTGGCACTCTGGTCGCATCCGCAGGAGATCAGGGCGGCCTACGCCGACGGCGGCTGGACCCCCGCAGCCCTGGCCGACGCCTGGCCCACCTCGGTCGGTGCCGAGCTCCAGTCGGTCGGCATCCCGGCGCCGAAGTTCCCGGAGGCGTGATGGACCCCTCGATGAACGTCGACGACCTGGTCGCGATCGACGTCCACACCCACGCCGAGGTGTCCTCCAAGGGCCACTCCTCCCTGGACGACGACCTGCACGACGCCTCCTCCGCCTACTTCAAGGTCGAGGGCAAGCGGAAGCCGACCCTTCAGGAGACGGCGGCCTACTACCGCGAACGGAACATGGCCGCCGTGATCTTCACGGTGGACGCCGAGTCCGCGACCGGCACCCCGCCCGTGCCGAACGAGGAGGTCGCCGAGGCGGCCGCCGCCAACGCCGACGTCCTCATCCCCTTCGCCTCCATCGACCCCTTCCGGGGCAAGGCGGGCGTCAGGCAGGCGAGGCGGCTGGTCGAGGAGTACGGGGTGAAGGGCTTCAAGTTCCACCCCAGCATCCAGGGCTTCTTCCCCAACGACCGCTCGGTGGCGTACGACCTGTACGAGGTGATCGAGGAGACGGGCACGATCGCCCTCTTCCACACCGGCCAGACGGGCATCGGCGCCGGAGTCCCCGGCGGGGGCGGGATCAGGCTGAAGTACTCCAACCCGCTCCACGTGGACGACGTCGCGGCCGACTTCCCGCATCTGAAGATCATCCTGGCCCACCCGTCCTTCCCCTGGCAGGACGAGGCCCTGGCCGTCGCCACGCACAAGCCGGGCGTGCACATCGACCTGTCCGGCTGGTCGCCGAAGTACTTCCCGCCGCAGCTCGTGCAGTACGCCAACACGCTGCTGAAGGACAAGGTCCTCTTCGGCTCCGACTTCCCCGTCCTCACCCCCGACCGGTGGCTCGCCGACTTCGGCAAGCTGACGATCAAGGACGAGGTGCGGCCGAAGATCCTCAAGGAGAACGCGGCCCGCCTGCTCGGGCTGACGAAACCGTAAGGGGCGTGACATGCGCAACGAGGGACTGGGGTCATGGCCCGCACGCCGGGCCCGCAAGACCCCGCACCGCACCGCCCTGATCCACGGCGAGGACGCCACCGACTACGGCACGCTCCACACCCGCACCAGCCGCCTGGCCCACGCCCTGCGCGCCCGGGGCGTGCGCCGCGGTGACCGCATCGCCTACCTCGGCCCGAACCACCCCTCCTACCTGGAGACCCTGTTCGCGGCCGGCACGCTCGGCGCGGTCTTCGTCCCCCTCAACATCCGCCTCGCCGGGCCCGAGATCGCCTACCAGCTCGCCGACTCCGGCGCCCGTGCCCTCGTCTACGGCCCGTCCTACGCCGGTCTGGTCGCGGGCCTGCCCGGCAGCACCGACGTACGCGTCTACCTGGAGGTCGGCGGCGAGTACGAGGCGGCCCTCGCCGAGGCGTCCGAGGAGCCGGTCGACGAACCGGTCGGCGCCGACGACACCTGCATCATCATGTACACCTCGGGCACGACCGGCCGTCCCAAGGGCGCCATGCTCACCCACGGCAACCTCACCTGGAACGCGGTCAACGTCCTCGTCGACACCGACCTGATCGCCGACGAACGCGCCCTGGTCTCCGCCCCGCTGTTCCACACGGCGGGCCTGAACATGCTGACCCTGCCGGTGCTGCTGAAGGGCGGCACCTGCGTCCTGGTCGACGCCTTCGACCCGGACGCCACCTTCGACCTCATCGAACGGCACCGGATCACCTTCATGTTCGGCGTGCCCACGATGTTCGACCAGGTGGCCAGGCACCCGCGCTGGCCGCGGGCCGACCTCTCCTCGCTCCGCATCCTCACCTGTGGCGGCTCCCCGGTCCCCACCCCGCTCATCGCCGCCTACCAGGAACGCGGCCTGACCTTCCTCCAGGGCTACGGCATGACCGAGGCCGCCCCCGGCACGCTGTTCCTGGACGCCGAGCACGCCGTGAGCAAGGCGGGATCGGCGGGCGTGCCGCACTTCTTCAGCGACGTCCGCGTCGTCCGGCCCGACCTGGCACCGGCCGGCGTGGGCGAGGTGGGCGAGGTCGTGGTGCGCGGTCCGCACGTCATGCCCGGCTACTGGGGGCTGCCCGAGGAGACGGCCGCGTCCTTCGCGGACGGCTGGTTCCGCAGCGGCGACGCCGCCCAGATCGACGAGGACGGCTACGTCCACATCGTCGACCGCATCAAGGACATGATCATCTCCGGCGGCGAGAACATCTACCCCGCCGAGATCGAGGACCAGCTCCTCGCCCACCCGGACATCGTCGAGTGCGCGGTGATCGGGGTGCCGGACGACAAGTGGGGCGAGGTGCCGCGCGCCGTTGTCGTGCCCCGCGAGGGCGCCGACCTCGACCCCGACGAGGTGCTCGCGTCACTGGCCGGCCGCCTCGCCAAGTACAAGATCCCGAAGTCGGTGGTCCTCGCGGACGAACTCCCGCGCACCGCCTCCGGAAAACTCCTCAAGTCCCGTGTCCGTACGCGCTACGGCACCCAGGAAGGATCCGCATGAGCCTCACCGTCAACGGCCTCGACGAACTGAAGAAGCTGGCCGGCAGCGACCTCGGCACCAGCGAGTGGATCGAGGTGACGCAGGAGCGTATCGACACCTTCGCCGACGCCACGGGCGACCACCAGTGGATCCACGTGGACCCCGAGCGCGCCAAGGACGGCCCCTTCGGCGCCCCCATCGCGCACGGCTACCTCACGCTCTCCCTCTTCATCCCGCTGTTCACCGAGCTCCTGGACGTCCAGGGCGTGACGACGAAGGTCAACTACGGCCTCAACAAGGTGCGTTTCCCGTCCCCCGTGAAGGTGGGCTCCCGCATCCGCCTGACGGCGAAACTCGCCGAGGTCGAGGAGGTACCGGGCGGCGTGCAGATCACCGTCGAGGGCGCCATCGAGATCGAGGGCGCCACCAAGCCGGCCGCGGTGCTGCAGAGCCTGTCGCGGTTCTACGCCTGAGCCTGCCCGGTCCACCAGGCGCAGATCATCCGGACTGGCGGGCCGGCACCAGGTCCAGAAGGCGTTCCGAGGCCTCCTCGGCGAGGGGGGAGAGCCGTTCGTGCACGGTCCGGAACGTCTTCTCGGCCGGTTCGGCCGGCCAGTCGGCGGGCAGGTGCTCGACCGGCAGCCGTGGGTCGCGGCGGACGATCTGCAGCCACTCCGTCTGGAGGCGCAGGCGCAGCACGAGGGCGTCGTCGGCGTCCGGCAGGTCGTCCTCCCAGTGCTGCCAGCGCCCCGCGAACCCCTGGTAGCGGTCGGCCAGTTCGGACAGCTCCCAGGTCTCCTCGATCATCCGGCCGATGTCCATGCCGGTGTCGGCGTGCGCCCGGAAGACCTTGACGTGGGCCGACAGACCGAGCTCGGCCACCAGGGCCGACACGTCGACCTCGGCCGGGGCGATCCACAGGCCGTTGAAGAGCGGGCCGAAGCCGCTCCAGGTCAGCTGGGAGCGCAGGTCGTGGCGCTGACGCTGCCAGGACTCCGGCAGGGAGAAGCCGAGCAGCGTCCAGGTGCCGTCCCACCGCCGGTTGACGGCACCCGTCTGCCAGATCCGCTGCGCGCCGTCGTGCAGCACCGCCTCCGAGCGCTCGGTGAGCCCGAAGTACATGCGGCGGCCCTCACGCTGGCGGCGCAGCAGGTCACGGCCCACCATGCGGGTCAGTGTCGAGCGGGTGGCCTGCTCGCCGATCCCGGCGCGGGCGAACACGTCGATGACGCTGCCGGAGTACACGCACACGTCACGGCCGAGCACCTGGTCGCCCAGGAACGTCAGCATGAGGGACTGGGGCCGCAGCGACTCTTCACCGGTCACGCGGCCCACCGTACCTCCGCCCGATCAGTCCGTGACCTGCTGGTACCCGGGGATCAGGCCCCCTCGACGTCGACGAACACGGGGTTGGAGTAGAACCACGTGTCCGCCCACGGGTCGCCGTCCCCGGGCGCGTGCGGGACCGGCCCGTGCGGATCGACCGAGGCGCCGAGGTACCCGGTGCCGTTCCGGTTGCCGTCGCTGCCGCGCAGCCGGACGTAGAAGGACTCCTCGCCCGCGGTCAGCGGGATGCGCAGGGTGTAGGTGCCCTTGCGGCCGGAGACGTCCTGCGTCCGCACGACCCGCGTGTCCGGGGCCTTCCAGGTGTCGCGGTCGGTGACCGGGCCGCGCACCGCGCCGCGGATGACGTCCACATGCGCCAGCTGGGGCAGGATCCCCTGCGGGTTGGGCCGGGAGGCGGTCGTCACCGTGACGTTCAGGGTGAGCCTCTCACCCTTGCGGACCCGCAGCCGGCCGCCGAGCGTCACGCCCCGGCCCCGGTCGCAGTCGCGGGTCAGGCGCACCTCCAGCCCGTCGAGCAGATGCCCGTGGTCCAGCCACACCCTGCCCGCGCGCATCCCCGCCATGACCGCGCGGTAGCCGTAGCGCATCACGCCCACGTGGGTGCGGCTGAACTGGCCGGGCCAGAAGTCGCTGCCCGGCTGCGGGGTGTCGGTGTTCACCGGGTCGGGCAGCCTGCCGGTGCTGTCGAAGGTCTGCCCGGGCTGCCAGTCGCCGTTCTTCCAGGTGTCGAAGACGATCCGGTGGGCGTCGGAGTTGGTGGTGACCGAGAACAGCCGGCCCTCGGCCAGCATCGAGTCCCACAGTCCGCCGACGGTCGCGGTCGCCCAGTCGAAGCCGCCGTAGGTCAGGTAGGCGTCCGCCGGATAGCCCGGCCAGGACTGCGCGGACGGCTTGTTCTCGTACTCTCCGCGGATGGACGTGGCGCCGCGCCAGCCGGGGATGGCGGCGCCCTGGGCGCCCGGCGCGCCCTCCATGCCGATCACGATCCCGGGCGCCGCGTCCCGCCAGTTGCGCATCTCGTGCGGGGAGTCGATGCCCAGGCGCATCGGATGGTTGGCCAGTACCAGCACGTCGTCGACGTAGCCCGAACGCCGCTGCTCGGCCAGCCACTTGATCGCTTTCACCGCGTGCGCCTCGTTGCGGGCGGTGTCCGCGTCGGCGGCGCCGCCCTTGTCGTAGGCGAGGAGCTTGCCGTCGTAGGCGCTCTCGAAGCGGGTCAGCACGTCGACCTCGTGCGGGCCGGGCGCGGTGAACACCGTGCAGTGCTCGGCCGCCGGGATGTACCACTCCAGGCCCTGGAAGATCAGCTGACGCGGGTTCTCCGCCCGCGCGTCGAGGATCTCCCGGTGCTCCAGCGCGGCCCCGAAGTCGGCGTGCCCGAAGTTGGAGTGTTCGGTGAACACCATCCAGTCCAGGCCGTACTTCGCGCCCTGGGCGGCCAGCTGGGAGAAGGTGTACTTGGCGTCGTGGCTGTAGACGGAGTGGATGTGGTGGTCGCCGACGAGGTAGACGAGGCGGGGGTCCTCGCCGCCCAGCCGTGTGCCGCTGCCGTCGGCGGCCAGGGTTGGGGTCGCCGCCGGGCCCAGGACGAACGCCGCGCCGAACAGGCCCGCGCGGCGCAGGAGCCCGCGGCGGGACACGCCCTGCGGATCGAGGGCGGCGGGGGAGACGGACGGGTCGGCCCAGGCGGGCAGTTGCTGCTCGGTCATGACGGATCCTCGGCGTTCTGTGAGGTCAGTGGCTCATGAAAGAGGTGACGGGCAGCGCCCTGGCGACGATCCGGACGTCGCCGAGCCGGCCGTGGAAGATCTGGTCGATCTTCCCGCCGTACTCGTAGCCGCCCAGCAGCCACGGCAGCCCCACGGAGGTGATGCCGACGGAGGGGGCCTTGGGGTTGCGGAGCACCGGGCAGCCCTCGACGTACAGCGTGGTGTGTCTGCCGTCGTTGACGACCGCGAGGTGCCACCAGGTCTCCAGCGGCGTCTCCTGGCCCCAGTTGGTGGCGATGCCCTGCTGGTTGAGCGGGCGCATCGCCCACTGCGGTTCCCGGTCGTTGGACAGCGACAGCGTGGCCAGCGGCTCGTCCGGGTCGTCGGCGGTCTTCCCGGCGGCACCGCCCGTGCCCGTGCGGGAGACCAGACCCGACCAGGCGTTGTGGTCCGGGTCCCAGTCGGCGGGGAGCCGATAGAAGGCTTCGATGGTGTAACCGTCCTGGAACGTCACCGAGTTGAGCGGGGCGCCGTCGACCGTCTTCAGATACGCGCCCTTCAGCGGGGACTTCAGGCCCTGGAACTCCAGGCTGCCGTGGCCCGGCTGGTCGGGGTGGTGGTCGGCCGACCAGCCCAGCGCGCCGCCGCCGACCGACACGAGGGAGAGGTCGTTGCCCCGCCCGGACAGGTCACGGACCGTGCCGGCCGTGCCGTCCACGGGCTTGTCGAAGCGCCAGTACGCCATCGTGCCCGGGACGAGCAGCTTCGAGACGGGCCGGGCCGCACGGGCGGGCACGGGCGCGAATCCGGCGAAGCGCCGCTCGAAGTCGATCTCGACGGAGAACCGGTCGGCGTCGCCGCTCAGTTCCATCTCCTGCCGCTCCAGCTCGTTGAGCCCCTTCGCGGCCCGGCCCAGGATCCACGGCGAGAGCGTCTCCACGTCGATGACCCCGCGGTCCAGGTCGAACCGGTACAGACGGATCATGGCCGCGCCGCCGAAGTACCGGTTCTGGTAGTTCGTCAGATGCAGATGGACATCGTGCCCGGCCGCGTTCTTCCGCGTCGCGCGGCCGGCGGGCCAGTAGTGCCCGCCGAGCGCCAGGAAGATCTGGTCGTGGTCCTCGATCAGCCGGTCCCACAGCTGCTGCCCGTAGTCCGACAAGGTGTCGTCCGCCATGACCAGTTCGTGCGTCGTGAGGATCACCGGCGTCTTCGGATGCTTCGCCAGGACGTCCTTCGCCCACGCGTAGCCCTGCGGCGACAGCCGCCAGTCCAGGGCCAGCACCAGCCACTCGCGGCCGCCCGCGGTGAACCGGTGGACGGTGTTGTAACCGTCCGGGGAGGCCCCGCCGAACGTCCGCTGCCCCGCGAACCGCTGCGGCCCGAAGGCGTCCAGGTACGGTGTCGCGCCGCGCTGGTCGGTCGTCGACGATTTCACGTCGTGGTTGCCGGCCAGGACGCTGTAGCCGACGCCCCGCCGGTCCAGCAGCCGGAACGCCTCGCCGATCGCCGCGAACTCCTCCTGCACGCCGTTCTGCGTGAGGTCGCCGAGGTGGGACAGGAAGACGATGTTCTCCTCCCGGCCGTGCTCCAGCAGATAGCGCAGCGAGGCCTCGACCGGCGCCTTGTCGATGCTCGGGCCGTCGAAGAGGTACTGCGTGTCCGGCATCACCGCGAGCGTGAAGCGGCGCCTGTCGGGATCGGGGCGCCACGCCGAGGCCGCCGCCCCGGCGGTGACGGCCGGCAGCGCGGTCACGGCGGCGGTCACGCCGAGCAGGGCGGTGGCGCGGAGGAAACCGCGTCTTCCGGCACCGGCCTGGGGCGCCTCGCCCAGGTCGTGGTCATGCGAAGTGCACACGGGTGCTCCAGGAGGTGACTGAGACGGTGATCGGGAGAGGGGAGAACTCAGAGAACGCGCAGCGACCAGCTCCAGCGATGCACGCCTGCCGCGACGAGGTAGGAAGCGAAGGTGTCGGGCCCGCACGACGCCGTGCCGAGCCCGCGGTGCGCCGCGTCGATGTGCACCACGCACCCGGCCCGCGGCACCAGTTCGTCATGGTGTGCGACGGCGGCGAGACCGGCCGCGCGGTGCCGGGTCACGGAGACCTGCCGGGGGCGGTCCAGCCGCACCGCGAGCCCGGTGGCGTCCGGCGCGGACAGCGTGAACCGCCGTACGCCGTGCCGCCCGCCGCTCTCCTGCGGCCGCAGATAGGGCGTGAACAGCTCGTCCACCGGGAGGCAGTGGTGGCCGACGGGCGCGCCGGCGGCCCGGTCCGGATACGACTCCCAGGGGCCCTGCCCGAACCACTCCAGCAGGTTCAGCCCGGGGACCGTCTCGAACACGGTCCCCACCCGGGCCACGTCGTGCAGCGCCTCGGGCAGTTCGGCGCTCTCGTCGACGATGAGCCCGCCGTCCATGGCCGTCAGCGCCTGCTCGTGCCGGACGGTCCCGCCCGCGCAGACGTATTCGGACACCACGGCCACCCGGCCCGGGTCACGCCGCACGGAGACGACCTTGCGGGCGGGCGCCTCCAGCCCCCAGTCCCGCCAGCGGGCCGCCATGCCGCCCAGTTCGTCGTTGTCGGTCGGCGCCCGCCACAGCGACAGCACGGGCGCGGCCGTCAGCAGCGGATGGACGAGCAGCCCCTCCTCGTCGACCTCGACCACACCGTCCGGGACCCGGGTGTGCGCCGACGGGAGCGCTGCCCGCAGCCGCACCTGCGGCAGGCACACGACCGTCCCGCGCGGCGCCCACGGCTCGTCCCCGGCCGTCGTGACCCGCAGCGTCAGCCACGCCTCGCCGCCCTCCGCGGGCAGCTCGAACGGCAGCGGCACCGCGGCCGTCTCACCCGGCCTGAGCCCGGGCAGCTCGGCGGGCGCCGTACGTGTGGTGCCGTCGGCGAGGGACAGCTCCCACTCGCCGGACAGCCAGTCCAGGCCCCGGAAGTGCTGGTGGTTGGCCAGCACGACGCCCTCGTGCCGGAAGCAGGCGATGCGCACCGGCGCGGCGATCTCGCGGTGCTCGAACATCACCGGCTTGGGGGTCCGGTCGGGGAAGACGACACCGTCGGCGATGAAGGCGCCGTCGTGGTCCGTCTCCCCGAAGTCGCCGCCGTAGGCCCAGCGATGCCCGGGCGCGGCGACACCGTTGTCATAGAGCCCGGCGCCCCCACGCCCGGCCGGTCTGCCGTCGTTCACACGCTGGAGGATGCCGTGGTCCCAGAACTCCCAGATGAACCCGCCCTGAAGACCCGGGGTGGCCTCGATGGCCGCCCAATGGTCCGCCAGCGTGCCGTTGCTGTTGCCCATGGCGTGCGAGTACTCGCACTGGATGAGCGGCTTGGTCTGCGTGCCGGACAGGGCGTGCGCCAGGCATTCCTCCAGCGGCGCGTACATCGGGCAGGCGATGTCGGAGGCCAGATCCGGATCCGCCCAGCCGCGCTTGGCGGCGCCCTCGTACTGCACCGGCCGGGTCGGGTCGTGCCGGCGCCCCCACCCCGCCGCCGCGTCGTGGTTCGCGCCGTAGTCCGACTCGTTGCCCAGCGACCAGATGACGACGGACGGGTGGTTCTTGTCCCGCAGCACCATCCGCGCGACCCGGTCCACGAACGCGCCCAGATAGCGCGGGTCGTCGGCGATCTCGTGCGCGTGGTCGTGGGACTCGATGTCCGCCTCGTCGACGACGTAGAAGCCGAGTTCGTCGGCCAGGTCGTACAGGGCCGGGTCGTTCGGGTAGTGCGCGGTGCGGATCGCGTTGAAGCCGAAACGCTTCAGCAGGACGAGGTCCGCGCGCATGTCGTCGTACGACACCGTGCGCCCCGTCAGCGGATGGAAGTCGTGCCGGTTCACGCCCCGGATGAACACCCGCTCGCCGTTGACCAGCAGGTCCCGGCCGACGATCTCGACGTCGCGGAAGCCGACGCGGTGCCGTGAGGTGTCGGCGACGGTGCCGTCGGCGCGGTGCAGGCGGACGGTCAGGCCGTACAGCTCGGGCGTCTCGGCGTTCCAGGTGCGCACCCCCGGCACGGCGGCGCGCAGCCGGGCCTCGCCGAGGAAGCCGGAGACCCGCTCGTCCTCGGCGTTGGCCCGGTCGAACTCCGCGTCCTGCGTGAGCAGCTGCCCGTCCAGCTCCCCGCTGACGTACCAGCCCTCGGGCAGCGCCCCGCCCGCGTCCCGCACCCGGCACTCCACCAGCAGGTCGCCGCCCCGCCGGGCCCGCACGGTGACGTCCGCGAGATGCAGCGGGTCGGTCGCGTACAGCAGCACCGAGCGGGTGATCCCGCCGTGCCACCACTGGTCCTGGTCCTCGATGTGCGAGGCGTCCGACCACTTCACGACCGTCAGGCGCACGGTGGCCCGGTCCCCGGGGCGCACCACCGGCGTGAGGTCGAACTCGGCGGCCAGGTGCGAGTCCTTGGAGATCCCGACGGGCCGCCCGTCCACGTGCACCAGCAGCACGCTCTCGGCGGCCCCGACCTGAAGCACGATCCGCCGCCCGGCCCACTCGGCGGGCACGTCCACCTCTCGCTCGTAGACCCCGGTCGGGTTGGCCGCGGGCACGTGCGGCGGGAACTCGGCGAACGGCATGCGCACGTTGAGGTACTGCGGAAGATCGTCCGTGCCCTGCAGGGTCCACACGCCGGGTACGTACGACGACGACCAGACCTCCCCGGGCTGGGCGTCCGGCGCGGGCAGCAGCTGGAAGCGCCAGTCGCCGTCGAGCGGGACGGCTCCGGAGCGCCGGTCGACGGCGCTCATCGGCAGCCGGCCCCAGGAGGTCACCTCGGGTGCCTGCCAGGGGCGGAGGGCGATCAGGGGGTCGAGGTGCGCGTCGGTCATGACCATTCCGGAGTCGGTGCGGCGGGACCGGGCAGGACACGGCCCTGCAGGTCCCAGGCGGGGTCGAGGGGGATGCCGAGACGGTCCAGGACCGTGGGGGCGATGTCGATGAGGCGGGGCGTGTCGAGCCGGGTGCCCGCGGGCCCGCCGGGCTCGGCGAGGATGACGAAGACCTCCCGTTCGGCACGCGAGTCGCCACCGTGACCACCGGAGTCGAGGTGCCCGTGGTCGGTGGTGACCAGCACGGTCCAGCGCTCCTCGGCGCGCCCCGGGTCCGCGCGGCGGGCGTCGATCGCCTCCAGCAGCCGTCCGAGGTGGGCGTCCTGGTCGAGGAGGGCCCGGTCGTAGGCGGGGGAGAGCGGGCCCGTGGCGTGGCCGGCCTCGTCGGTGGCGCCGAAGTACACGAACAGGGCGTCCGGGTCGTCCTCGGTGAGCCAGCGCAGGACGGTGCGGGCGACGCGGCGGTCCGCGGTTCCGTATCCCCGGCGTTCACCGTTGTGGCGCACCCGTCGGCCGATGGACCGGCCGAGTGTGCCGCGGCGCACCAGGGCCGGCCAGGACACGGCGGCCGCCGTGCGCAGACCGGGCCGGGCGGTTCCGGCGCGGGTCAGGAAGTCGGGGTAGCGGGTGTAGTCGGCACCTTTGAAATCGTTGCCGGTGACCCCGTGGCGGTCGGGCCACACCCCGGTGAGGATGCTCGACCAGCCGGGTCCGGAATCGGTGTAGGCCGGGCCGGCCGAGGGCCCGTCGTCGGCTCGGCCGTAGGGCAGCAGGCTCGTGCCGACGGCGCCTTCGGCCATCAGGGCGTGCAGGACCGGGGCGTTGGCCGGTGAGTGGGTCAGCCGGTCGTAGCGCAGGCCGTCCATGCCGACGACGAGTACCTTGGCGCGTCGGCTCTTGGCGTCGGCGTCCGTCACTGGGGTGCCTCTCTCGTGTGGTGGCCAAGAGCTCGGGACCGGCTGTCGAGTCCCGGGCGCGCGTCCGCGGTGGCTGGTCGCGCAGTTCCCCGCGCCCCTGGAGCAGCCCCTTCAGGGCGTCAACTGCCCTGCACCGCCCCCTCCGTGGCGCCCGCGATGAACCCGCGGGCGAAGATCGTGAAGACCACGACCAGCGGCACGGACGCCATGAGCACACCGGCCATGACCATGCTGTAGTCGGTGGTGTGGCCGACGTGGAGCTGGGCCAGCGCCACCTGGAGGGTGAGGTGGGCGGGGTCGTTGAGCACGACCAGCGGCCAGATGTAGTCGTTCCAGGCGCCGACGAAGGCGTAGATGGCGAGGAACGAGAGCGCGGGTTTGATCATCGGCAGCACGATGTTCCAGTACTGGCGGAAGAACCCCGCGCCGTCGATGCGCGCGGCGTCGAGGAGTTCGTCCGGGACGCCGTTCTCTATGTACTGGCGCAGCCAGAAGATGCCGAAGGCGTTGGCGAGGGCGGGCAGGACCAGCGCCTTGAGCGTGCCGACCCAGCCGATGTCCGACATGAGGATGAACTGGGGGAGGACGGCCAGCTGCAGCGGCAGCATCATGAAGCCGACCAGCGTCGCGAACAGCACCCTGCGGCCGGGGAAGTCGAACTTGGCGAACACGAACGCCGCCAGGGAGTCGACGAACAGGACCAGCACGGTGGTGACGGACGCGACCACGACCGTGTTCAGCATCGACCCGAAGAAGTCGATGGTGTCGAGCACGTGCCGGACGTTCTCCAGCAGATGGGAGCCGAAGGTCAGTTTCGGCGGGCTCTTGTAGATGTCC
This sequence comes from Streptomyces qaidamensis, assembly GCF_001611795.1. NCBI lineage: Bacteria > Bacillati > Actinomycetota > Actinomycetes > Kitasatosporales > Streptomycetaceae > Streptomyces > Streptomyces qaidamensis. The sequence goes on from NZ_CP015098.1 coordinate 7,807,035, forward strand.
TCGGTGGTGTTCGTCGCCATGACGATCGTCCACGCGAACGGGAAGACCGAGATCAGGACGGCCAGGACGAGGACGATGTGCGCGGTCAGTCCCTTGGGACGCCGTGACCGCCTGGGGACCACTGCGGTCATGACTTCCTCCCGCGCTGCACGACGCGCCAGTTGACGACGACCAGCACCATGATCAGTACGAAGAAGGCCCACACGATGGCCGCGCCGTAGCCGTAGTCGTTGTTGACGAAGGCCGACTGGTAGAAGTACAGAAGCGTGGTCAGGCCCGCCTGGCCGGGACCGCCGAGGTTCGGGTTGGCGGCGTTGCTGCCGAACAGGACCTGGGGTTCGCTGAAGCTCTGCAGGCCGTTGATGGTCGAGATGATCACCGTGAACAGGATGATGGGCCGCATGATCGGCATGGTGATCTGGAAGAACGTACGGATCGGACCGGCGCCGTCCAGCCTGGCCGCCTCATAGATCTGGGTGGGGATGGCCTGGAGGCCGGCCAGGTAGATGATCATGTTGTAGCCGGTCCACATCCAGGTCATCAGCAGCGCGATGACCAGCTTGATCAGCCACGGGTTGCTCAGCCACGGCACCGGCGAGATGCCGACCGTGCCCAGGATCGCGTTGACCAGGCCGAAGTTGTTGCTGAACACCGCCCCGAAGAAGATCGACACGGCGACGATCGAGGTGACGTTCGGTATGTACAGGGCGATGCGGTAGAAGCCCTTGAAGCGGCGCACCGAATGCAGCAGCGTCGCCAGCACCAGGGCGCCGAACAGGGTGGGGACGGTGGACAGCACCCAGATCGCCAGGGTGTTGCGGATCGACAGCCAGAAGACCGGGTCGTCCAGAAGGAACCGGAACTGGTCCAGTCCCACGAACTGCACGGTGCCCATGCCGTCCCAGCGCTGGAAGGCGAGGTAGAGCGAGTAGAAGACCGGGAAGAGCGAGAAGACGCCGAAGATCAGGAAGAAGGGCGAGATCGCGAGGTACTGCCGCCAGTGGGACAGCACCCCGCGACGCTCTGGCCGCACGGCGCCCGCGGGCGGCGTGCGCCGCGGGCGAAAGCGGGCCGGGCCGGGCCCGCCGTGGTGCCGGGGCACCGCGGCGGAACCGGTGACCGGAGGTGAGGACACCTCAGTTCACCCCCTGTCGCCGGGCGATCTGCTGGGCCTGGGCGACCGCGTCCTTCCAGGCGGCGTCGGGCTTCTTGCCCTTGGCCTCGATGCTGGACAGCTCGGTCATGAAGGGCGCCATGACGGCGGCGTCGGCGGGTGCCTCGTAGGCGGCCGGGATGGCCTTGGCGGCGGGGCCGAACACCTCGATGACCTTCTGCCCGCCGAAGAAGGGGTCGCCGCCCGTCATGGCCGGCATGGCGTACGCCGCCGGCGCGGCCGGGAAGATGGCGGCGTCGGCGAAGCCGCGGGCGTCGTTCTCCGGGCTGAGGATCCAGCTGATGATCTTGAACGCCTCTTCGGGGTTCCGGCACTGCTTGGGCAGGGCCAGGTAGGAGCCGCCCTGGTTGGCCGGTCCGCCGGGCATCGCACACACCCGCCACTTGCCCTTGGTCTTCGGGGCCGCCTGCTCGATGTCCAGGGCGTGCCAGGCCGCACCGAGTTCGGTGCTGAGGTTCTTGCCGACGGCGGCGTTCCAGGTGTTGTCGTTGATCTTGGCGTCGAGGCCGAGGGTGTAGGGGCGGACCGCCGTCGTCCACGCCTTGCGGATGTGGTCCTGGTCGCCGATGAAGCGGTTGTCCCTGTCGATGAACCGCTCGGTGCCCTGCCCGACCGCCATATTGAAGACCGAGCCGATGTTGTTGACCAGGTAGGTGCCCGGCACCTTCGCGCGCAGCTCGGTGCCCAGCGCGAAGTACTCCTCCCAGGTCCCGGCCCGGGCGGCGACCTTCTCGGGGTCGGTGGGCAGCCCGGCCTCGTCGAACATGTCCGCGCGGTAGAAGAGCGCGGTCGGGCCGATGTCGATCGGGAAGCCGATCTGCTTGCCGTCCTCGGTCCGGGCGAGCTTCGTCTTCCAGTCCAGGTACTGCGGCGCGAGCTTCTCGAAGCCCAGGTCGTTCAGGTCGAGGAAGCGGTTCGCGTTGGGCAGGAAGGACGCCATGTCCTCGCCCTTGATGCCGGTGATGTCGGGCACGGATGCGCCCGCCGCGAGGGTGGTCGTCAGCTTCTGCTTGAAGTCGCCGCCGATGGAGGCGGCGGTCAGCTTCACCTGGCCGCTGAAGTGCGTCTTCGCATCGGCGACCACCTTGTCGCTGAGCGCGCCTCCCCAGTACCACAGGGTGAGGTTCTTGCCGTTCTTGCTGCCGGTCGAGCCGGAACCGCCGCCGCAGGCGACGGTCAGACCGGAGGCGGCCGCGGTGAGCGCGGCGGCCTGGAGGAAGCCTCTACGAGAAAGGTCCACGGGTCACTCCTGTTGTTCCTGTTCGACGTGGAGAGGGGCGGGAGGGTCGGTGCGGCCCTTCTCAGGCGCGCGGACCGACGGGGGTGTCAGGGGCGGGCGGGGTGACGGGGGCGTGGTGCACGGGCGGCCCGGGATCGGCCGGGATGCGGTCGGCCAGGAAGCCGTAGGCGCGGCGCAGCCCGGGATCGCTCAGGGAGCTCCACCAGCGTGCGACGCCGTGCCAGCCGGGGGCCGCGAGGGCGCCGCCGTGGTGCCCGACGGACAGCCCGGCCGCGAGCACCGCGAACCGCAGCCGTTCCGCCAGCGGCCAGCCGCCGAGGGACGCCGCGACGAAGCTCGCGCCGAAGACGTCACCGGCGCCCGTCGCGTCCAGGACGCCGGCGTCCAGGGCCGGGACCTCGGCGTACTCGCCGGTGATCTGGTCGACGGCGATGGCGCCGTCCCCGCCCCGCGTCACCACGGCGACCGGCACCAGCTCCGACAGCGTGCCGAGCGCGGCCAGCGCGCTGTCGGTGCGGGTGTAGGCCATCGCCTCGGTCTCGTTCGGGAGGAAGGCGTGGCACAGGGCCAGTTGCTCCAGCAGGGCCGGCGACCACTTCTGGGTGGGGTCCCAGCCGACGTCGGCGTAGATCTGCGTACCGTTCGCCGCGGCCTTGGCGAGCCATTCGCGCGGCCGGGCCTCGATGTGCACCAGGGCGCTCAGCGCGTCGGGCGGGTCGCCCACCAGCGCGTCCTGCGAGTACGGCGGCTCCTGGCCGTGGGTGAGCAGGGCCCGGTCGTGGCCGTAGGCGACGGAGACGGTGACCGGGGTCGGCCAGCCGTCCGCGGTACGGGAGAGCGAGAGGTCGACGCCTTCCTGGTCGCCCAGGACGTCCCGGCAGTACGCGCCGTAGAAGTCGTCGCCGAACACCGTGGCCAGGGAGGTCCTGAGGCCGAAGCGGGAGGCGGCCACCGCGAGGTTCGCGATGCCGCCCGGGCCGCAGCCCATACCCCGGGTCCAGATCTCCTCGCCCGGCGTCGGCGGCTTGCCGAGTCCCGTCAGGACGAGGTCGTAGAAGAGCAGGCCGGTCAGCAGCACATCGGGCCGGTCACCGTCCACGGATGTGTCCTCTCGCTCACGGCTTCGACGGAGATCGTCAAAACTCTTCATTTCGGTGACCGGAATCGTGCGCTGATCCAGAGAGATTGGTCAATACCCGAGCAGAAATAAGCATGGCGATGATTGGAGATGACGAGTAATGTGCACGCCGTGCTGGCAGAACGACGACACCAACTCATCCTGCGGGCCCTGCGCGCCGGCGGGCCCGCGGCCGTGACCGACCTCTCAGAGCAGCTGGGGGTGAGTCCCGCCACTATCAGGCGTGACCTGGTCAAACTGGAAGAAGACGGACTGCTCACGCGCGTGCACGGCGGCGCCGTCGTGGAGGAGGGCGACCAGCCCTTCGCCGAGGTCGCCGAGGTGCGCGTCAACGAGAAGGACGCCATAGCCGAACACGCCGCCGCGATGATCAGGGACGGCCAGTCGGTGCTGCTGGACATCGGGACGACGGCCTACCGCCTGGCCCGGCAGCTGCACGGCCGCCGGCTCACCGTGATCACCAGCAACCTGGTGGTCTACGAGGAACTCGCCGACGACGAGGGCATCGAGCTGGTCCTGCTCGGCGGCATGGTCCGCCGCGAGTACCGCTCCCTGGTCGGCTTCCTCACCGAGGACAACCTGCGCCAGCTGCACGCCGACTGGCTCTTCCTCGGCACCAGCGGGGTGCGGCCCGGCGGCCAGGTCATGGACACGACGGTCGTGGAGGTGCCGGTCAAGCGCGCCATGATCAAGGCCGGCGAGAAGGTGGTGCTGCTCGCCGACGCGGCGAAGTTCCCGGGGCACGGGATGGCGAAGGTCTGCGGTCCCGAGGAACTGGACGCGGTGGTGACGAACGAGCCGGTCGACGCCGCGACGCGGGCCTCCTTGCAGGAGGCGGGCGTCGAGGTGGTCGTGACGGGAAAGGGGCAAGCTTGAACCCACCCCCGGCCGGGGCGGGAGGACCGCCGGCTCAGGCCGCCCCGCCGTTCGGTGCACAGCAAGGTCCCCCATCCTCGACACCAGCCGGGCTGGCACCAGCCCGGGGTCCTGAAGCACGCTCAAGGAGGTGGCGCGTGTTCGGTTCCCGCCACAGGCCGCACGCGGCCCGCCGTATCGGAGGAACCCGGTGAAGCTGACGATTCTGGGCGGCGGAGGATTCCGCGTGCCGCTGGTGTACGGAGCGCTCCTCCAGGACCACGCCGAGGGCCGCGTCACCCATGTCGTCCTGCACGATCTGGACGCCGGGCGCCTGTCGGCGGTGACCCGTGTCCTCGCGGAGCAGGCGGCCGGAGTGGCCGACGCGCCCGAGGTGACCGCCACCACCGACCTCGACGACGCCCTGCGCGGCGCCGACTTCGTGTTCTCCGCGATCCGCGTCGGCGGGCTGGAGGGACGCGCCAACGACGAACGCGTGGCCCTGGCCGAGGGCGTGCTGGGCCAGGAGACGGTGGGTGCGGGCGGCATCGCCTACGGCCTGCGCACGGTCCCGGTCGCCGTCGACATCGCCCAGCGGGTGGCCCGGCTCGCCCCCGACGCCTGGGTCATCAACTTCACCAACCCGGCCGGCCTGGTCACCGAGGCCATGTCCCGCCACCTCGGCGACCGGGTCATCGGCATCTGCGACTCCCCGGTCGGCCTCGGCCGCCGTATCGCCCGGGTGCTCGGCGTGGAGAACCCGGGGGAGGCGTGGATCGACTACGTCGGCCTCAACCACCTCGGCTGGGTGCGCGCTCTGCGTGTCGCCGGCCGCGACGAGCTGCCGCGGCTGCTCGCCGACCCCGACCTGCTCGGCTCCTTCGAGGAGGGCAAGCTCTTCGGTGCCGACTGGCTGCGCTCCCTGGGCGCGATCCCCAACGAGTACCTGCACTACTACTACTTCAACCGCGAGGCCGTACGCGCCTACCAGCAGGCCGAGAAGACCCGCGGCGCGTTCCTGCACGACCAGCAGGCCCGCTTCTACGCCGAGATGAAGAACCCGCACGCCCCCGCCCTGAAGGTCTGGGACCGCACCCGCGCCGAGCGCGAGGCCACGTACATGGCCGAGAACCGCGAGACCGCGGGCGCCGGCGAACGCGACGAGGACGACCTGTCGGGCGGCTACGAGAGGGTGGCCCTCGCCCTGATGCGGGCGATCGCCCGGGACGAGCGCACCACCCTGATCCTCAACGTCCGCAACCGGCGCACACTGTCGGTCCTGGACGCCGAGGCCGTCATCGAGGTCCCCTGCCTCGTCGACGCCAACGGCGCCCACCCTGTGACCGTCGACCCGCTGCCCGACCACGCCACCGGCCTGGTCTGCGCGGTCAAGGCGGTCGAGCGCGAGGTGCTGGCCGCAGCCGGCTCCGGCTCCCTCGCGACCGCCGTCAAGGCCTTCGCCCTGCACCCGCTCGTCGACTCCGTCCATGTGGCCCGCAGGCTGGTCGAGGGCTACGCCGAGGTCCACCCCGGGTTGGCGTACCTTAGGTGAACGCCGCTCGGTAAGCGCTTTCCCTCACCGCTTCCAGCCTGCTCGCTCTTCCCGTTTCCTGGAGACATCTCATGCACGACGAAAGCCGCCGCATCGAGGAGCGCGTGCAGCGCCTTCACGACCAGCGCATCAAGACCGCGGTCTACGCGGCCACCGTCCCCTTCGAGGTGGAGGCCTGGCAGGCTCCCGGGGAGCCGGTCCCGTTCGAGGAGGCGGCCGCAGCCTCCTACGAGCCCTTCGCGATGGGCACCCCGTGGGGCCCGCCCTGGGGCACCACCTGGTTCCGCATGCGCGGACAGGTGCCCGCGGAGTGGGCCGGGAAGCGCGTCGAGGCCGTCATCGACCTCGGCTTCGTCGGCGACTGGCCCGGCAACCAGGCCGAGGCCCTCGTGCACCTCACGGACGGCACCCCGCTGAAGGCCGTCAACCCGCTCAACCAGTACGTGGCGATCGCCAACCCCGCCCGCGGCGGCGAGACGGTCGACTACCTGGTCGAGGCCGCCTCCAACCCGGACATCCTCGCGGACAACTTCTCGAAGACCACGCCCCTCGGCGACAAGCTGACCGCGGGCGACAAGCCGCTCTACACCTTCCGCGCCGCCGACATCGCGATCCTCGACGAGGAGGTCTGGCACCTCGACCTCGACGTGCAGGTGCTGCGCGAGCTGATGCTGGAGCTCGGCGAGCACGACCCGCGCCGGCACGAGATCGCGCACGCCCTCGACCGGGCCATGGACCTGCTCGACCTGGACGACGTCTCCGGCTCGGCTGCCGCGGTCCGGGAGGCGCTCAAGCCGGTGCTCTCCAAGCCCGCGCACGCCAGCGCGCACACGATCTCCGGCGTCGGCCACGCGCACATCGACTCCGCCTGGCTCTGGCCCATCCGCGAGACGAAGCGCAAGACGTCCCGCACCTTCTCCAACGTCACCTCGCTCGCCGACGAGTACGACGACTTCATCTTCGCCTGCTCCCAGGCCCAGCAGTACGCATGGGTGCGCGACAACTACCCCAAGGTCTGGGCCCGCATCCAGGAGTCCGTCAAGAACGGCCAGTGGGCGCCCGTCGGCGGCATGTGGGTCGAGTCCGACGGCAACCTGCCCGGTGGCGAGGCCGTCGCCCGCCAGTTCATCCACGGCAAGCGGTTCTTCATGGACCACTTCGGCATCGAGACCAAGGGCGTGTGGCTGCCGGACTCCTTCGGCTACAACGCGGCCTATCCGCAGATCGCCAAGCTCGCCGGGAACGAGTGGTTCCTCACCCAGAAGATCTCCTGGAACCAGACCAACCGGTTCCCCCACCACACCTTCTGGTGGGAGGGCATCGACGGCACCCGCATCTTCACGCACTTCCCGCCGGTCGACACCTACAACGCCCGTTTCAGCGGCGAGGAGATGTCCCGCGCGGTCCGCAACTACCAGGAGAAGGGCGGCGCCTCCCGCTCCCTGGCCCCCTTCGGCTGGGGCGACGGCGGCGGTGGCCCCACCCGCGAGATCATGGAACGGGCCCGCCGGCTGGCCGACCTGGAGGGCTCCGCGAAGGTCGTCGTCGAACACCCCGACGAGTTCTTCGCCAAGGCCCGCGAGGAGTACCCGGACGCGCCGGTATGGGTCGGCGAGCTCTACCTGGAGCTGCACCGCGCCACCTACACCTCCCAGGCCCGCACCAAGCAGGGCAACCGCCGCTCCGAGCACCTCCTGCGCGAGGCGGAACTGTGGGCGACCACGGCCGCGCTGCACGCGCCGGGCTACAGCTACCCGCACGAGAAGCTGGACCGGCTCTGGAAGACGGTGCTGCTGCACCAGTTCCACGACATCCTGCCCGGCTCCTCCATCGCCTGGGTGCACCGCGAGGCCGAGGCCGAGTACGCCCGTGTCGCGCGGGAGCTGCACGCGCTGACGGCCGAGGCGGTGGCCGCGCTGGGCGCCGGGACGCCCCGCGTCTTCAACGCCGGCCCCTACGACCGGGCCGAAGTGGTCCGCACCGCAGACGGCGCACCGGTGTACGTGGAGGTGCCCGCGAGCGGCTCCGCGCCCCTCGCCGACACCGCGCCCCCACAGGCCGTGACGGTGGACGGCCTGGTCCTCGACAACGGACTGGTCCGCGTGGAGGTCGCCGAGGACGGCACCCTGTCGTCCGTCCGCGACCTGCGCGCCGGCCGCGAGGTGCTCGCCGAGCCGGGCAACCTGCTCCGCCTGCACACGGACCTGCCCAACTACTGGGACGCCTGGGACATCGACAAGCACTACAAGAACCGCTACACGGACCTCCTGGACGTTTCGTCCGTCACGGTCGTCGAACAGGACCCGCTGATCGGCGCCATCCGCGTCGAGCGGGCCTTCGGCAAGGGCTCCACGATCACCCAGACGATCACCGTCCGCGCCGGCAGTCCCCGGATCGACATCGAGACGGACATCGACTGGCACGAGACCGAGAAGATCCTCAAGGCGGCCTTCCCGGTCGACATCCGCGCCCCGCACTCCTCCGCCGAGATCCAGTTCGGCCACATCCAGCGCCCCACGCACACCAACACCAGCTGGGAGGCGGCCCGCTTCGAGGTCTCCGGCCACCGGTGGGTGCACCTCGGCGAACCCGGCTACGGCGTAGCGGTCATCAACGACTCGACGTACGGCCACGACGTCTCCCGCACGGTCCGCGAGGACGGCGGCACCACCACCACCGTCCGTCTCAGCCTGGTCCGCGCTCCGCGCATCCCGGACCCCGAGGCCGACCAGGGCCGCCACCGCTTCACCTACGCCCTGCTGCCCGGCGCGACCATCGAGGACGCCGTCGCCGAGGGCTACTCCCTCAACCTGCCGCTCCGGGTGGCCGATGCGGCAGGCGCCCCCGAACCGGTCGTCTCCGCGGAGGGCGAGGGTGTGACCGTGGAGGCGGTGAAGCTCGCCGACGACGCCTCCGGCGACGTCGTCGTACGGCTCTACGAGTCCCGCGGCGGCCGGGCCACCGGCACCCTGCGCACCGGGTTCCCGCTGGCCGGCGCCCAGATCACCGACCTGCTGGAGCGACCGCTGGAGGAAGCGGAGATCACCGAAGGCGCCGTCGCCGTCACGCTGCGGCCCTTCCAGATCCTCACCCTCCGGCTGCGGAGGGGCTGACCTCATGCCCATGCAGCCGTGGTTCGGGGACGCCAAGCTCGGCATCTTCGTGCACTGGGGCATCTACGCCGTCGACGGCGTCCAGGAGTCCTGGTCGTTCTACGACGACGTCGTCCCGCACGAGCAGTACATGTCCCAGCTCGACCGGTTCACGGCTGCCCGCTACGACCCGCGCGAGTGGGCGAGGCTCTTCGCGCGGGCCGGCGCCCGGTACGCCGTCCTGACCAGCCGCCACCACGACGGGGTCGCTCTGTGGGACACCGCGCACGGCGAGCTGAACGTGGGCCGTGACCTGATCTCCGGTTACGCCGAGGCCCTGCGCGAGCAGGGCCTGAAGGTCGGCCTCTACTACTCCCACTCCGACTGGAACCACCCCGACTACGCCTCCACCCGCAAGCCCGGCCGCCCGCCGGAGCTGGAGGACAACCGCTACTCCGAGGTCGCCGCCGAGTTCGAGGACCTGGAGGCCTGGGAGAGGTTCCTCGCCTACCGCGACGGCCAGATCCGCGAGCTGACCCGCCGCTACCGGCCCGACCTGATGTGGTTCGACGGCGAATGGGACCGCAGCGAGGAGCAGTGGCGCATCCCCGAACTGGCCGCCCTCATCCGCTCCGAGGTACCGGACGTCGTCTTCAACGCCCGCATGCTGAGCGAGGGCGACTACGCCACCCCCGAGCAGGGCGCCCCCGTCCTCCCGCCGGAGGGCCCCTGGGAGCTGTGCCTCACGATCAACGACTCCTGGGGCCACCAGCACCACGACCACCACCACAAGTCCGTCGACCAGCTCATCCGCTACTTCACCGAGACCATCGGCGGCGGAGGCAACCTGCTCCTCAGCGTCGGTCCGCGGGAGGACGGCACGATCACGGACGAGCAGGCGCGGCGGCTGGAAGGGCTCGGCGACTGGATCGCCCGGCACGCCGAAGCCGTCTACGGAACGGTACGAGGACTCCCGCCCGGTCACCACTACGGCCCGAGCACCCTCTCCAAGGACCGCCGCACCCTCTACCTGACCCTCTTCGACGCCCCGCGCGCCGAGATCAACGTCCGGGGCCTGCTGAACAAGGTCCGCCGGATCTCGGTCCTGGGCAGCGGCACCGAACTGCCCCACCAGGTCACCGGCGGCCTCCACGAGACACCGGGCATCCTCTGGATCGCCCCGCCGCCCGCGGCCGACCTCGACCCGCACGCCACGGTGCTGGCCGTCGAACTGGACGGCGAACTGGAGTTGTACCGGGGCGGGGGCCGCTTCTGACCCGTCGAATTGACCCACGATCACGGCGTTGGAATGCCCCCTGCCGTAGGTCGCCCGGCTCCCTAAAGTCGACGTCATGACGACGACACAGAACGAAGATGTCATGACGACGGCACGGAACGAAGCGGGGAACAGCAGCGGCTTCGCACCGGTCCTCACGCGCGCCGCCGAGGCCGAGACGACGCGCGACCCCAGCAGCGTGATGACCCTGCTCGCCGACTCCGTGAACACCGGCGGGCGGCTCACCAGCTACCGGTCGACATTCGCGGAGGGCGCGGTCGGCGCGCCCGCCCACCTGCACACCGAGGCGTCCGAGATGTTCTACGTGATCGACGGCGCGCTCCAGGTACTGGTCGGCGAGGAGATCACCGTGCTGCGAGCCGGCGACTTCCTTCTCGTACCGCCGCACACCCCGCACGCCTTCGCCGCCGCGCCCGGCGCGACGGCCGACGTGCTGTTCGTCTTCACCCCGGGCGCGGGGCGCTTCGACTACCTGCGGCTGCTGGGCCGGGTGATGCGCGGCGAGGCCGACCCGCAGGAGATCAAGGACTCCTCCGAACGCTTCGACAACCACTACGTCGACAGCCCCGCCTGGCGCGCGGCGCTCGCGGCCAGGACCTGAGACCTCAGAGGGGCAGCGCCTGGGCCGCCGCCCCGACCGAGCCGACCGGTTCGGCCGCCGTGGGCGCGGGTACCGCCGGCAGCGGATCCGCCGCCTCCGGCCGCTGCTGCGGCAGTGTCACCGGCCGCAGCGGACGCAGCCCCGACACCACCGTGTAGTCCTGGCCCAGGAACGGCGGAACCACCTCGCCCGGATCCTCGCCGAGGGCCAGCTGCACGGCGGCCCAGGGGGCGTTGACCCCGCACAGCGACAGCTGGTGCAGCCCGCCGGCCGGGCGGGTGTTGACGTCCATGAGGACCGGACGGTCGCCGAACATCCGGAACTGGATGTTCGACAGGTAGTGCAGACCGAAGCCCTCAGCGATCCGCCGGGCCGGGTCCAGCCACTGCTCGTGCAGGGTGAAGCCCCGGCGGCGGCCGTTCTTGGTGCGGCCCACGGCCAGCCTGACCCGGTTGTCCGGCCCGGTCAGGCAGTCCACCGACACCTCGGGCTGCTCCAGACGCGGCATCACCAGCCAGTCGACCGGCTCCTCGGCCTGCCGCAGCGCCTCCAGAACCAGGTCCAGCGGCACGTACGGGCTCGGGAACCCGCTCAGCTGCATCAGCGAGAAGGGCGTACGCGTGATCACCCGGAAGCCCACCCCGCCGGCCCCGGACGCCGGCTTGAAGCACGCCTTGTGCCCGCCGGCCTCCAACTCCTCGACAGCAGCCACGAGTTCGTCCTCCGAGCGGACCCGGTACCACGGCGGCACCGGCACGCCGATCGCCTGGACCGCCTCGTAGGCGATCACCTTGTCGTGGAAGACGGCCACGGCCTCGGGCGGTGGCGCCAGCACCGCGGTGCCGGCCGCCTCGAACTCGGCTCGGTGCGCGACGATCGCCGACTGGTGCAGCCGGGGCACGAACACGTCGATGCCACGCCGCGCACACTGGTCGAGCGCGTATTCGACGTACCCGGCGGGAGACAGGTTCTCCGGCTCCAGCTCGGCGGTGTCGGCCGCGGCCAGCACCGGCGAGTCGGGGTCGCCGTGGGTGGCGTGGATCTCGACGGCCCGGTCGCTGGGATTTCTCCGCAGCTGATCCATGAAGAACACGTTCTCCGCGTACGTGCGGTTGAGCCAGACGCGTACGCGAGAGACCATGCAGGCCGCCTTTCACGGTTCGCGGGCAGGGCTGAGCAGCCCGTGCCCGGGCAGGAAAAGGGAGGGACACCAAACCGCCCCTGTGAAAGGGAAGTCGTAGCGGTGGTGTTGGGCCCGATCATACGGCTTCGGCGGGCCTCGTCGTGCAACGCGCGTGTGAAGGAATTCTCCGGCCACCGCTCCGGGCCGCTCTTGCTCCCCGTCGCGCGGATGTGATCTCTTGGTGACGTCCGGGTGCGCGCGGAGGGGGCGAGAGGTGACATCGACGGCCGGTGGCGCCGCACAACTGCTGGCCATCAGCGATCTGCACATCGGATACCCGGAGAACCGCGCCCTCGTCGAGGACATGCGGCCCGGGACGGACGACGACTGGCTGCTCGTGGCCGGTGACGTCGCGGAGACCGTGGCGGACATCCGCTGGACCCTGAAGACGCTCGCGGCCCGCTTCCGCAAGGTCGTGTGGGTGCCCGGCAACCACGAGCTGTGGACCCATCCGAGCGACGCCGTCACCCTGCGCGGTGTCGCCCGGTACGAGTATCTGGTCGAGATGTGCCGCGAACTGGGCGTGACGACACCCGAGGACTCCTACCCGGTCTGGGAGGGCCCCGGCGGGCCGGTCGCCGTCGCGCCGCTGTTCCTGCTGTACGACTACTCGTTCCTGCCGGCCGGCTGCACGACCAAGGAGCAGGGCCTGGAGTACGCGCAGGGCACCGGGATCGTGTGCACCGACGAGTACCTGCTGCACCCCGATCCGTACCCGAGCAGGGAGGCCTGGTGCCGGGCCCGGGTCGCCGAGACCGAACGCAGACTCGCCGCACTGCCGGACGGCCTGCCGGTGATCCCCGTCAACCACTACCCGCTGCACCGGCATCCGATGGACGTGCTGTGGCACCCCGAGTTCGCCATGTGGTGCGGCACGGACCTGACCGCCGACTGGCACCGCAGGTTCCGCGTGCACACGATGGTCTACGGCCATCTGCACATCCCTCGTACCACCTGGCACGAGGGCGTGCGCTTCGAGGAGGTGTCGGTGGGCTATCCGCGTGAGTGGAGCAAGCGGTCCGGACCGCCGGGGCGGCTGCGGCGCGTCCTGCCGAGAGAGGGCGAGGAGCTGTGATCGAGGAACTGCTGCCGGAGACCGTGGTCGCCGTGGAGGCCTACGGCCACGAGGACGCGGACACTCCGCTGTTCCCCGAGGAGGCGGCGCTCCTGACCCGGGCGGTCGCCAAGCGGCGCAGGGAGTTCGCCGCCGTGCGCTCCTGCGCCCGCCGCGCCATGGACAAGCTCGGCGTGCCGCCGCAGCCGGTTCTGCCCGGGGAACGCGGCGCCCCCCGCTGGCCGGCCGGGCTGACCGGCAGCATGACCCACTGCGACGGCTACTGCGCCGCCGCCCTGGTCCGCGCCACCGACCTCGCGTCCCTCGGTATCGACGCCGAGGTCCACGGCCCGCTGCCCGAGGGCGTCCTGCCGTCCGTGTCCCTGCCGGCCGAGGCGGACCGGCTGCGCAGGCTCGCGGCCGTACGCCCCGACATCCACTGGGACCGGCTGCTGTTCAGCGCCAAGGAGTCCGTCTACAAGGCGTGGTTCCCCCTCACCGGGAAGTGGCTGGACTTCATGGAGGCCGACATCGAACTCACCGCCGACGGCACCTTCCGCGCGACGTTGCTCGTCCCCGGCCCACGGGTGGGCAACCGACGCGTCGGCCGCTTCGACGGCCGCTGGACGGCAGGGCGGGGTCTGATCGCGACGGCGATAGCGGTACCACACGCCTGACCTTCGGGACTCTCTTCAACTCCAGCGCGGGGGCCCGGACCTTCGGCCCAGGGAACCCCGGCGGACGGACACGGCCGTGCGCCGGGGCCGGGCCTGTTTCCGCCATATGGCCAGAGCTGTCCGCTGGGGGCGCGGTTCAGCTTCTGCCCGTGCCCGGGCTGTCCGCCGGGCTTGGGGCCGGCTTCCAAGTCGCGGTCGGGCGGCTCGGCAGGCCTGCGGGTCGGTCCCCGCCGGCGTGGCCCGGGCCCTGCGCCGGAGCGCGGGCCCGGGTTCGAGCCCGCGGCCCGGCTCATCCGTCCGGCAACGGAGCCCGCTGTCGCCGCAGCAGGTCAGGGGCTCGGCTCCGGGCACCAGTTTTCCAGGAGGCGGAAGAACGCCTCCTCGTTGCCGGTCAGTCCGGCGCGTTCCAGGGCCTGTTCCGCCTCGGCGAGGACCGTGGGCGGGACCAGCGGCGGGCCGCCCTCCACGTCGAAGGCGGCCCGGACGGTGTGCAGCAGCCGCAGATAGGCCTGGACGGCGGTGCGTTCACGATCGGTCAGGACGGCGGTGGGCATCGGTCGGCTCTCCCCGTGTCGGCGTCGTCGGTCCCGCGCCCTCGCGGCGCGCACGCCCCGCACAGCGGTGGCGCCCCTCCAGCTTGCCGCCCACCACTGACAATCCGGCCCCGCAGCCCTCCGGTTCGCCCGCTCGGCGGAGGCGCACCGCGCCCCGTCAGCCCTGCGGTCCGCGATACCCCAGCGACGCCTCGATCCGCCCCGCCAGATGATCCCGCTGCACCGGCCCCCGCGACGACGAACCGGCGAGCCAGGCCCGGCACTTGCTGGCGAGCAGCAGGCCGAAGCTCTCGGCCTCCTTCTCGTCGTCGAGGTCGAAGCGGGTGCGCGCGGCGACCTTCAGCACGGTCGCCTCCAGGTCGGCACCGTCGTCGAGCAGCCGGGCCGCGACGGCGGCACCCTCGACGTGGTGGGAGCAGTGCCCGGCCTTCATGTGCCACAGCTCGTGACCCAGGATCACCAACTGATGATCGGGAGCGGTGCGTTCCTCGATCACGACGAGGTCCTGCTCGGCCATGTCCAGCCAGAGCCCGCTGGCGGTCCCGGGCGGGAACGCGGCCGTTCGGAAGCGGACGGGGCGGCCGCGGCGTCTGCTCATGCCGTCGCACAGGGCGGCGTACAGCTCCTCGGGCCGAGCCGGCGCGGGGAGGGTCAGCTCCGCGACCAGCTCGCCGCACAGACGGCGCATTTCCTTACCGATGCCCACAGTTCTCCCCACGGTCACGACTCGGGCCGCTTGACGCTCTCCAGGAGCATGTCCAGCCACTCCGCGACCTTGTCGCGGTGCTGGTCGGTGGGCAGTTGCGCGGCCCGCCAGGCGATGCCGCGCACGCCGTGGTCCTGCAGCAGCCGCTCCAGCGGGTCGTCCGCCGCCGCGGCCGCCTCCCGCTCGCGGTCGGCGAGCTTCTGCAGCAGCTCCTGCTCGGTGTGCTGGAGGGCGCTCACCAGCGCCTCGGGGTCCTCGGCCGTCAGGAAGCCGGCGTGCACCCGGAAGAACCGCTGGAGGGCGTCGCAGTGCTCCATGGTCGGCCGCCGGTCGCCGTTGATGAGGGCGCCGGCCTGCTGGCGGGACATGCCCGCACCGTCGGCGATCTCCTGCTGGGTGTACTTGCGGCCGTTGGGCTTGAGCCGGGTCCGGCGCAGCAGGTCCAGGCGTTGCAGGAACCGGGCCTGAACGTCGGGCTCGCCCGCCGGCCGGCCACTGAGCAGGGCCTTGACGACCGGGTCCGGGACCCCGGAGGCGACGGAGAGCCGGCCGATGTCGAAGACCTCGGCCTGCGGCACGCCGAGCCGGTCGGCGAGCGCGACGACACGGGAGACGACGGCCGGTAGCACGGCCGTCGGCGTGGCGCCCGGACCCTCGACGAAGCCACCCGTCACCGACAGATCTCCTACGTGTCTCACAGGCTTCTCACAAGTGGATGCCGTGACCTACCCCCGGCGTGAACTTCCCGGAGCGTAGCCGGTGCTTCGAACTCACATCCAGGTCTCGCCACAACTGTGGCCAATTTCAGCCGTCAACAGGCATGGAATGCCACGATAGTTGACACGCCTCAGCCCGGGGCAGCAGGATCGGGGCGCCGCGTCAAGGCCGCACAGGCAAGAGGGGTGACCTCCCGATGGCATATCAGGCAGGAGGGCGGCGGCCGGCACCGCGGCCCGCCCCCGAGACTCCCGAGGCCCAGGCCTACCTGGAGGACTACGCCGGGCTCCTGGAAGGTGTCTCCTTCCCCTCGCTCGTCGTCGACCACTGCTGGGACGTGGTGCTGACCAACAGCGCCTTCCGGTCACTTTTCCGTGAGGCGGGCCCGCACCCGACGGCCATGCCGGGCGACAACTTCCTCCGTTTCGTGCTGTTCCACCCCGACGCCCCCGCGGTGCTCGGCGACCACGAGGCGAGCTGGTGCCTGCCGATGCTCGCGCACTTCGCACGGACGGTGGAGAGCCACGGCCCGGACCACGCCCTGCAGGCCATCCGTCGCGACATCGCCCAGGACCCGATCATGGAGGCCGCCTACCGGCACGGCCTGCCGCACTGGATCCGCGCGGTCGGCGAGGACGCCGTCGAACAGGACGGCGCCGTACGGCCGCTGCTCCACCCGGACCCGCGCCGGGGCCCCACCGAGTGCCGGATCGTCATCGAGACGTCCAGGACGCTGGAAGAACTGGGCTGCGCCCGCGTCACGTTCGTCCTGCGCGAGACGCGCCGCTCCGCGACCAGGGAGCGCCGCACACGCCGCACCGCCTCCCACCTGAGGGTCGTCCCCGTGACCGACTGACCGCTCCCGCGCGGTCGGCCGACCCGTGCCGCGCCATTCCCAGAGTCTGTGGTGTGTGACATAGTACTGACGTGAGCGAGTCGCTGACCTGCGATGTCGTGGTGGTGGGAGCCGGTGTCGTCGGCGCCGCCACCGCCCTGTACGCGGCCCGCGCGGGCCTGGACACCGTCGTGGTGGACCGGGGACCGGTGGCCGGCGGTACGACCGGAGCGGGGGAGGGGAACCTCCTCGTCTCCGACAAGGAACCCGGGCCGGAGCTCGAACTGGCCCTGCTGTCCGCCCGGCTGTGGGCCGCACTGGCCCGGGAGGGCCTGCGCGAGGCCGTCGAGTACGAGGCCAAGGGCGGTGTCGTCGTCGCCGGCACGGACCGGGCCCTGGCCGGGCTGGAGAAGCTCGCCGCCGAGCAGCGCGCGGCCGGGGCCGAGGCGGTCCCGGTGCCGCCCGACCGGCTCACCGACCTGGAGCCGTATCTGGCCCCCGGCCTCGCGGGCGGCATGCACTACCCGCAGGACGCCCAGGTGATGCCCGCCCTCGCGGCGGCGCACCTGCTGCGCGCCTCGAAGGCCCGGGTGCTCACCGGCCGGGAGGTGACCGGGGTCCTGCGCGGCCCGGGCGGTGCGGTGCGCGGTGTGCGTACCGGCCGGGGCGACCTCCACGCCCCCGCGGTCGTCAACGCGGCCGGCACCTGGGGCGGTGAGGTCGCGGCCCGCGCCGGAGTGTCCCTTCCGGTGCTGCCCCGGAGGGGTTTCGTCCTGGTCACCGAACCGCTGCCGCCCCGCATCCGGCACAAGGTGTACGCCGCCGACTACGTGGCCGACGTCGCGAGCGACTCCGCGGCGCTGCAGACCTCCCCGGTCGTGGAGGGCACCCCGGCCGGGCCGGTCCTCATCGGCGCCAGCCGCGAACGGGTCGGCTTCGAACGGTCGCTGTCGCTCCCGGCGGTGCGCGCGCTGGCGGCCGGGGCGACCGAGCTGTTCCCGTTCCTCGCCGGAGTCCGTGTGATGCGGACGTACGCCGGCTTCCGGCCGTATCTGCCGGACCACCTGCCCGCGATCGGCCCCGACCCGCGGGCGCCCGGGCTCTTCCACGCCTGTGGGCACGAGGGCGCGGGCATCGGGCTCGCCACCGGCACCGGGCATCTGATCGCCCAGGTGCTGACCGGGCGCACGCCCGATCTGGACCTCGGCCCGTTCCGGCCCGACCGCTTCACCGAGGAGCCCGAGTGAACCCGTTGGAGCTGGCCGGGGCCAGGCCCGGCCCCGCGTTCACGGTCACGTTCGACGGGCGGCCGGTCGAGGCGCTGCCCGGGCAGACGGTCGCCGCCGTGCTGTGGGCGGCAGGGGCGACCGCGTGGCGTTCCACCCGGGGCACGGGCCGTCCACGCGGGGTGTTCTGCGGGATCGGCGTCTGCTTCGACTGCCTGGTGACCGTCAACGGCCGCCCCAACCAACGGGCTTGCCTGGTGCCGGTGCGGCCGGGGGACGAGATCGGCACGCAGGACGGCACGGGGTATGGGGAGACCGGTATCCAGGACGGTACCGGCCACGAGGGGAACGGCGCTCAGGACGGTACCGGCCACGGGGGGAACGGTGCTCAGGACGGTACCGGCCACGGGGGGAACGGTGCTCAGGACGGTACCGGCCACGGGGAGACCGAGGAGGCGCGCCATGGGGACTGACCTCGCCGTGATCGGCGCCGGACCGGCCGGGCTCGCCGCCGCCCTGGCGGCCTCCGCGCGCGGCGTACGGGTCACGGTCCTCGACGCCGCGACGCAACCCGGCGGGCAGTTCTACCGGCAGCCCGCCGCAGAACTCGGCGCCAGGAGGCCCGAGGCGCTGCACCACGGGTGGCGGACCTGGGAGCGGCTGCGGGACGGGCTCGCCGCCAGTGCGGTGCGCGTCCTGACGGACCACCACGTGTGGTGCGTGGAGCGCACGCCGGACGGCTTCACCGTGCACGCCCTGCTCGGACCGGAGCAGGAGGAGTCCGTCGAGGTGCACGCCCGCGCCGTGCTCCTGGCCACCGGCGGCTACGAGCAGGTGCTGCCCTTCCCCGGCTGGACGCTCCCGGGCGTCGTCACGGCCGGGGGAGCCCAGGCCATGCTCAAGGGCGGGCTCGTGGTGCCGGGGCACCGAGCGGTGGTGGCCGGGACCGGGCCGCTGCTGCTGCCCGTGGCGACCGGGCTCGCGGCGGCAGGCGTCGAGGTCGCCGCGCTCGTCGAGTCCACCGACCCCAAGCGCCTCGCCCGGCATGCCCCCGCCCTGGCGGGCAAGCTCCCCGAGGGCGTCGGACACGCCGCCGGGCTGCTGCGCCACCGCGTCCCGGTCCTCACCCGGCACACCGTCGTCCGCGCCCACGGCGACGACCGGCTGACCGGTGTCACCGTCGCCGCCCTCGACGCCGACGGGCACGTCCGGCCCGGCACCGGACGGCACCTGCCCTGCGACACCCTCGCCGCCGGCCACGGCATGCTGCCGCACACCGACCTCGCCGAGAGCCTCGGCTGCCGCCTCGACGGGCTCGCTGTGGCCGTCGACACCGAACAGCGCACGGACGTGCCCGGCGTGTGGGCGGCCGGCGAGGCCACCGGCATCGGCGGCGCCGCCCTTTCCCTCGCAGAAGGACACATCGCCGGCTGCTCCGCCGCCGCCCACCTGCACGGCACCGCCCCCGGCCCGGCCCCCGCCGCCCTCAAGGCCCGTACGGCGCTCCAGCGGTCCGCAGCCGCCCTCGGCTCCGCCTGCGCGCCGCCCCCGCACTGGCCCGAGCAACTCACCGACGACACCGTGGTCTGCCGCTGCGAGGAGGTCACCGCCGGGTCCGTGCGCGAGGCCCTGGACCTCGGGGCGGGCGACGAACGCACCGTGAAGCTGCTCACCCGGGCCGGGATGGGCTGGTGCCAGGGCCGGATGTGCGGCACCGCCGTCGCCGGTCTCGCCGGCTGCGCACCCACCCCGGCCAAGCGCCCGTTCGCCCGTCCCGTGCCGCTCGGCGTCCTCGCCCGGCAACACACCCAGGAGGGATTGTCATGACCGACCACCACCCCTGGCGCGGCGTCCTCGTCGCCACCGCGCTCCCCCTGAACGACGACCTGTCCGTCGACCACGACAAGTACGCCGAGCACTGCGCCTGGCTCGTCGAGAACGGCTGCGACGGCGTCGTGCCCAACGGCTCCCTCGGCGAGTACCAGGTACTCACCCCCGAGGAACGGGCCCGGGTCGTCGAGACGGCCGTCGCCGCCATCGGCGGGGAGCGCGTGATGCCCGGCGTCGCCGCGTACGGGTCCGCCGAGGCCCGGCGCTGGGCCGAACAGGCCGGGGAGGCCGGCTGCCGCGCGGTGATGCTGCTGCCGCCGAACGCCTACCGCGCCGATGAGCGCTCCGTCCTCGCCCACTACGCCGAGGTCGCCCGGTCGGGCCTGCCGGTCGTCGCGTACAACAACCCCATCGACACCAAGGTCGACCTCGTGCCCGAGCTGCTCGCCCGGCTGCACGGCGAGGGGTACATCCGCGGCGTCAAGGAGTTCTCGGGCGATGTCCGTCGCGCTTACCGGATCGCCGAACTCGCCCCCGGACTGGACCTCCTGATCGGCGCGGACGACGTCCTGCTGGAGCTGGCCGTCGCCGGCGCCAAGGGCTGGGTGGCGGGCTACCCGAACGCGCTGCCCCGCGCCTGCGTCGAGCTGTACCGGGCCGCCACCGGCGGTGACATCGGCACGGCGCTGCCCCTGTACCGGCAACTGCATCCGCTGCTGCGCTGGGACTCCCAGGTGGAGTTCGTCCAGGCCATCAAGCTGTCCATGGACATCGCAGGCCGCCGCGGCGGGCCCTGCCGCCCGCCCCGCGCCGCGCTGCTGCCCGGGCAGGAAGCGGCGGTCCGCACCGCCACGGAGAAGGCCCTCGCGGCCGGACTGGGCTGAGGACCATGCGCAGCAAACTCGCCCTGCACGCCGTCGACTCGCACACCGAGGGCATGCCGACCCGCGTGATCACCGGCGGCATCGGCACCGTCCCCGGCGCCACCATGAACGAACGTCGGCTGTGGTTCCGCGAACACCGCGACGACATCAAGCAGTTGCTGATGAACGAGCCACGCGGCCACTCCGCAATGAGCGGCGCGATCCTCCAGCCCCCGACCCGGCCCGACTGCGACTGGGGCGTCGTCTACATCGAGGTCTCCGGCTATCTGCCCATGTGCGGGCACGGCACCATCGGCGTGGCGACCGTCCTCGTAGAGACCGGCATGGTCGAGGTCGTCGAGCCGGTCACCACCATCAGGCTGGACACCCCGGCGGGCCCGGTCGTCGCCGAGGTGGCCGTCGAGGACGGAGCGGCCACCTCGGTCACCCTGCGGAACGTGCCCTCCTTCGCCGCCGGCCTCGACCGCGAGGCCACCCTCGCCGACGGCCGGACGGTGACGTACGACCTGGCCTTCGGCGGCAACTTCTACGCCATCCTGCCGCTGGAGCAGTTCGGCCTGCCGTTCGACCGGTCCCGCAAGGACGAGATCCTCGCGGCCGGCCTGTCCCTCATGGCCGCCGTCAACGCCGAGGACCCGCCCATCCACCCGGAGGACCCCTCCATCCACGGCCTCCACCACGTCTACCTGGCCGCCCCCGGCTCGACCGCCCGCCACTCCCGGCACGCCATGGCCATCCACCCCGGCTGGTTCGACCGCTCGCCCTGCGGCACCGGCACCAGTGCCCGCATGGCACAGCTGCACGCACGCGGCGAACTCCCGCTGCACACCGAGTTCCTGAACGAGTCCTTCATCGGAACCCGCTTCACCGGCAGACTGCTCGGCACGACCGAGGTCGCCGGCCACCCGGCCGTGCTGCCCAGCTTCACCGGCCGAGCCTGGATCACCGGCACCGCCCAGTACCTGCTGGACCCCGAGGACCCGTTCCCGGCGGGATTCGTCCTGTAGACACGCACGTGAGGCACGAGAGAGGAACCCCGACCGTCATGGCCGCGCAGCACACCCCCGCCCTGCCCGTGCTCGGCAGCAGGAAGCCCAGCCACCGGGAGCGGGTCGCGGACGCGCTGCGCGCCGCCCTGATCGCCGGAGAACTGCGGCCCGGAGAGGTCTACTCGGCACCCGGCCTCGCCGGCCGCTTCGGCGTGTCCGCCACACCCGTGCGCGAGGCCATGCTCGACCTGGCCAAGGAGGGACTGGTCGACACCGTGCCCAACAAGGGCTTCCGGGTCACCGCCGTCTCCGAGCAGCAGCTCGACGAGTACACCCGCATCCGGGCGCTGATCGAGATCCCCACCACGGCGGAGCTGGCCCGCACGGCCGACCCGGTGGCCCTGGAGGCGCTCCGCCCGGTCGCCCGGGAGATCGTCACCTCCGCCGCGGCCGGCGACCTCATCGCCTACGTCGAGGCCGACCTGCGCTTCCACCTGGGCCTGCTGGCCCTCGCCGGCAACGGCCACCTCGTCGACGTCGTACGCGACCTCAGACGCCGCTCCCGGCTCTACGGTCTGACGGCCCTCGCGGAACAGGGGCGGCTGGAGGCGTCGGCCGAGGAGCACCTGGAGATCCTGGACGCGCTGCTCTCCCGCGACGAGGAGGCCGTACGGGCCGTCATGACCCGGCACCTGGGGCACGTGCGGGGCCTGTGGGCGGCACCCTGAACAGCAGGACGCCACCGGCTCAACGGCCGCGCTTCGCCGCCTGGATCTGCTCGTACACCCGGGTCCGCAGCTCGGCGAAGCGCGGGTCCACGCGCGTGTGCAGCTGGTCCCGCTCGGCCGCCAGATCGACCTTCAACTGCTCCTGGACGACGGTGGGGGAGGCCGACAGCACGAGTACCCGCTCGCCGAGGTACACGGCCTCGTCGATGTCATGGGTGACGAACAGGATCGTGATCCCGCGCTCCCGCCACAACCGCCGGACGAGGTCCTCAAGGTCGGCCCGGGTCTGGGCGTCCACCGCTGCGAACGGCTCGTCCATCAGCAGCACCTCGGGCTCGTACGCCAGCGCCCGTGCGATGGCCACCCGCTGCTGCATGCCGCCCGACAGCTGCCACGGGTACGCCCCGGCGGCGTCCGCGAGCCCCACCGACTCCAGCGCGTCCGCGACCAGCGCGCGGCGCCGCTCTCTGCTCAGCCTCTTCTGCTTCAGGGGCAGTTCGACGTTCTGCCCGACCCGCATCCACGGGAACAGGCTGCGGCCGTACTCCTGGAACACGAACGCCATGCCGGGCGGCGGCCCGTCCACCCGGCGGCCCGCGAGCCGCACCTCACCGGCCGTGGGGGCGAGCAGACCGCCGACGCACTTCAGCAGGGTCGTCTTGCCGCAGCCCGACGGCCCGACGAGACAGACCAGTTCCCCCACCGCCACGCTGAAGGTCAGATCGCGCACCGCCTCGGTCCGCCGCCCCGCACCCTCGTAGACCTTGTGCAGGCCCCGTACGTCGAGCATGGACCGCCCTTTCGCGAGGCTCACGGGGACCGCCGGCCGGACTCGCGCAGGCCGTGGTACCAGCCGAGCACCCGCCGCTCGGCCAGCCCGAAGAGGACCGAGAGGAGGAAGCCGAGCAGACCGAGGAGCAGGATCCCGGTCCACATGTCGGGGATGGCGAAGCCGCGCTGGAACTGCACGACGGTGAAACCCAGGCCGTTGCTGGCCGCGAACATCTCGCTGATCACCATGAGGATGATCCCGATCGACAGCGCCTGTCGCAGACCCGCGAAGATCTGCGGGCTCGCCGAGCGCAGCACCACGTCCCGCAGCCGGGCCACGCCCGTGATGCCGTACGAGCGGGCCGTCTCGGCCAGCACCGGATCGACCGCACGGATGCCCTCGACCGTGTTGAGCAGCACCGGCCAGACACAGCCGCTCGCGATCACCGCGATCTTCATCGTGTCGCCGATCCCGGCGAAGAGCATGATGACCGGCACCAGCACCGGCGGCGGTACCGCCCGCAGGAACTCCAGCACCGGCTCGCACAGCGCCCGCACTCGCCGCCAGGAGCCGATGACGGTGCCGAGTGCCACCCCGGCGACGGCCGCCGTGGTGTAACCCGCCGCGAGCCGCAGCACGCTGGGCAGCACGTCCCCACGCAGCCGCGCGCCCGTCCACACGTCCGGGAAGACGCCGAAGACGGTCCGCAGCGGCGGCCAGTACACGTTCGTGCTGCCGGCCGACGCCGCCCACCAGACGGCCACCAGCACCGCGGGCAGGGCGAGCACGAAGACCAGCCGCAGCAGGGCCCTCCCCCAGGCTCCCGACGTCACTCGACCAGGGGGGACCCCCATCACACCGCCACCTCCCCGCGCACCGACTGGTGCCAGGCCAGCGCCCGCCGCTCCACCGCCCTCGCCCCCACGTTGATCAGCAGCCCGAGCATCCCGGTCACCACGATCAGCGCGTACATCTCCGGCACCGCCTGCGAGGTCTGCGCCACCGCGATCCGGGCCCCCAGCCCCGGAGCGCCGATGACCAGTTCGGCGGTGACGGCGAGGATGAGCGCCACGGCAGCGGCCAGCCGCACCCCGGTCATGACGTACGGCAGCGCCGTCGGCCACAGCACGTGCCGGACCCGCGCCCAGGCGCCCAGGCCGTACGAGCGGGCCGCCTCCTCCGCGACCGGGTCGACGTCCCGCACGCCGTACAGGACCTGGATCAGCACCTGCCAGAACGCGGCGTACACGACCAGGAGCAGGACCGAGCGCAGTTCCGTGCCGTACAGCAGTACGGCCAGCGGGATCAGGGCGACCGACGGGATGGGACGCAGGAACTCGATCGTCGAGGCCGTCACCTCGCGCAGATACGGCACCACGGAGATCACCACCCCCGCGACGACACCCGCGCCCACCGCGATCGCCAGGCCCAGCGCCCAGCCGGTGAGGGTGTCGCCGAGCGCCGACCAGAAGGCGGTGTCGGAGAGTTCACGGCCGAGCGCGCCGGCGATGCGGTCGGCCGGCGGAAAATGGTCCTCGTCGACCAGGCCGAGCCGCGGCACCGCCTCGCCGAGGAGGACGAACACCGCGCACCCGGCCGCGCCGAGGGCCGCGTCGGAGCCCTTCACGGCAGCAGCTCGTCCAGGTCCGGCGCCTTCTCGAACAGCCCGTCCCGCTCGCCGAGTTCGGCCAGCCGCTCGATCGACGCGCGGTCCGGCTCGGCCGGATAGCGCGGCAGGGTCAGCTTCTCCAGCAGGGTGGTGGGGATCTTCGTGTAGGTGGTGAGGATCTGCCGGACCTCCTCGGGGTGACTGTCGGCGTACTTCAGCGACTCGGCGGTCGCCTCCTTGAACTTCTTCACCAGTTCGGGGTTCTCGCCGGCGAACTGCTGGGAGGTGAAGTACATGGCGACGGTGAGGTCCGGCGACACGTCGTGGAAGTTCGACGCGATCTCCTTGCCGCCCGCGGCCTTCACGGTGGCCAGGGCGGGCTCCGGGGTGCAGGCCGCGTCGACCTGCCCGCCGTCCAGCGCGGCCGGCATCCTGTCGAAGGGCATCTCGACGAACTCGACCTTCGAAGGGTCGCCGCCGTCCTTGCGGACGGACTCCCTGATCGAGGTGTCGCAGATGTTGTTGAGCGTGTTGACCGCCGCCTTCTTGCCTTCGAGCTGCTTGGCGGAGGTGAGGGGGGAGCCCTTCCCCACGGTGATGGCGGCGAAGTCCGCACCGCCCTTGCCCGTGGACGCGGCACCGTTCGCCACGGCCTTGACGGGCACGTTCTTGGACCGGGCGACCAGCAGCGAGGTGGTGTTGCTGAAGCCGAACTGGAACTGGCCGGACATGACTCCGGGCACGATCGCGGCCCCGCCCTGGGCCGGTACCAGCTCCAGTTCGAGGCCGCGATCGGCGTAGAAGCCCTGCTTCTCGCCCAGGTAGATGGGCGCGACGTCCAGCACGGGGACGACGCCGACCTTGACGGTGGTGGTTCCGCCGGACGAGCCGGCCGTGTCCTTCCCGCCGGGGTCGGACGAGCCGCAGGCGGTGACGGCGGCCAGGACGGACCCGGCCATGAGACCGACGAGCAGGCGACGCATGGCTCCCCCTGTGGGACCGGCTGAGGTGCTCCGACAGGCTGTGCGCAGGCAGTACGGAAGTGCTCAGCGGGAACCTAGAGCCCACCCGGAGCCAAGGTCAATGCACGTGCGGTGAAGGCTTGTTGAAACCGGCACCTTCGGGTCAGAGGTCCAGCACGAGCCGCCCGCCGCGGCAGCGGGACACACAGATGAGCATCGTCTCGCCCGCCGCGCGCTCGTCGTCGGTCAGCACCGAGTCCCGGTGGTCCGGATCGCCGTCCAGGACGTCCGTCTCGCACGTGCCGCAGGTGCCCTCGGTGCAGGAGTACAGCACCTCGACCCCGGCGGCGCGCACGGCGTCGAGCACGGACACGTCCGGCGCGACGGTGAGCGTCCTGCCGCTCCGCGCCAGCTCCACCTCGAACGCGGTGTTGCCACTGCTCTCCTGCTCCTTCGGCTGGAACCGCTCGACGCGCAGGACCCCGGACGGGCAGCGGGCCTCGACGGCGTCCAGCAGCGGCCCCGGGCCGCAGCAGTAGACGAGCGTGCCCTCGGGCACGTCGTCCAGCACCGAGGGCAGGTCCAGCAGGCCCGTCTCGTCCTCCGGTGCGAAGGTCACGCGGTCCCCGTAGCGGCCGAGTTCCTCGCCGAACGCCATGGACGCGCGGGTGCGCCCGCCGTACAGCAGCGTCCACTCGGCGCCCGCCGCCTCCGCCGCCGCCAGCATCGGCAGGAGCGGCGTGATGCCGATGCCACCGGCGACGAAGCGGTAGCGGGGGGAGGGTTCCAGGCGGAAGTTGTTGCGGGGCCCGCGCACCCGCACCTTGGCGTCCTCGCGGAGCTGCTCGTGCACATGGGCGGACCCGCCCCGCCCGGCGGGCTCGCGCAGCACCGCGATCCGCCAGGCCGACCGGTCCGCCGGATCACCGCACAGCGAGTACTGCCGCTCCAGACCGGGCTCCAGCACGACGTCGACATGGGCGCCCGGCTCCCACTCCGGAAGCGGCTCGCCCAGCGGATGGCGCAGGGTGAGGGCGAGCACTCCGTCGGCGGCGAACTCCCGCCGCTCCACGACGAGTTCGGTCTCGTACACCTTCATCAACTGGTCCCTCGTGGCTCGTCGACCAAGTGCCCCTGCGGATGGGCGAGCATCCACTCCCACATCTCGACCGGGTCCTGCGCGGTGTGCTCACGGCCGCAGTGGCACGTGCCGTGCAGGGTGTCGGTGCCGGGCAGCCAGGCGATGCGGTAGATCTCGCCGGTCGGAGCGGTCACCGGACCTTCTCCTCGGGCTTCGCGCCCTGCTCCACCAGCCGGGCGAGGATACGGCGGGCGGCCAGACCACCGGTGTCGATGTTGATGCTCAGCTCCTGGTAGCCGGTGCGTTCGGTGCCGAGCGTCTTCTGCAGCAGGTTGAGCGCGGTGACGTCCTGCATGACGACCGTGTGGTTGTTGCCCCGCAGGAACTCGGTGACCTCGGCGTCGTCCGTCGCCCAGTCGCGGGAGACGGCCCAGAAGTCGTACACCGTGCCGTCGCCCGAGGGGGTGATGGCGTACGTGATCTCGGTGTGGAAGCCGTTCGGGTCGCTGCCGTCCGCCTCGGGAAGCACCCCGACCGGGGCGATCCTGCTGTGCAGCAGATACAGGCAGGGTGCGTGGTATTCGATGTCCTGCCAGCGGGTGATCCGGCCCTCGATGCCGGTGGACTTGGCGTAGAAGGGCGGGCACGCGGCGTCGTCCATGTGCCGGCTGACCCGGACGATCCCGGCGCCCTCGTCGACCTCCGTGGTGATCGGCGTCTCGGCGACCTCCGGGGTGCCGATGTACCCGCCGTGCAGATACGTCTCGTGGGACAGGTCGAGGAGGTTGTCGACGAGCAGACCGTAGTCGCAGTCGATGGGCTCCATGCCGCGCACGGTGACCCAGCCGGGGGAGTCCAGGTGCCGGGCCCGGGGGATGGTCTGCGGGTCGGCGAGCGCCGGGTCGCCGATCCACACCCAGATCAGCGAGTCCTGCTCGACGACCGGGTAGGAGGCGACCCGGGCCGTGCGCGGCACCCGTTTCTGCCCCGGCACGTACACGCACGCGCCGGTCGTGTCGTACGTGAAGCCGTGGTAGCCGCACACGATCCGGTCCCCGTCCAGGCGCGTCGGCGCCTGGGACAGCGGGTACCGGCGGTGCACACAGCGGTCGTGCAGGACGACCGGGGTGCCGTCCTCCTCCGTCCGGTAGAGCACGAGCGTCTCACCGAGGATCGTCCGGCCGAGCAACTCCCGCCCCACCTCCTGGCTGTAGGCGGCGACGTACCACTGGTTCCTGGCGAACGCGGTCATGTGAGGCATGGGCTCCGGCTCCCGTCTCTGTGTCGTGGCGACCATCGTCGGGAAGGCTTCACAGGGGCGCAACACCACTTCCGCCCCGTGGAAGGACCGATCGGAAACGCCTGCTCAGCACCGGTCGGGTCCACCGCGGGTCCGGGTACTCGCCGCGGTCGAGCCCACCGCGTCGCGGACCGCCTCGGCCACTTCGGCCGCAGTGCGGCCGCGGCGGTCGACACGGTGGACGGCGACCTCCGGCCGGGTTCGCGCCGGCCAGGCCAGAGCGGTCTCGTCATGCTGCCGGACCAGCGACAGCGGGCCCGCCGTCTCGTGCAACTCGCTCCCGCCGCGCCGGTCCCCGGCCCGTGCCAGGGCGTCCTCGACGGCCAGGTCGAGCAGCATCACGGTGGGGGGCCGCGACAAGCCGCACGACCGGCTGAAGCGGTCGAGGACGTCCTGCGGGCCCCGTCGCCCGGTGGATGAGATCGGTGCCCAGCGGCCTCGGGTCGCATCGGCGGTCCGATCAGCGGTGTGCGGGCATTCGTCCTGGACGAATGGCTCGCCCCCGTGCCGGTCGGGGTGGCGGGCGAACTGACCGGACACCCCGCGCCGGCTCGCGCCGCGGTGACCGTGCGCGCGGATGCCTCGGGCGAGGGGCCTCTGGTGGCCTGCGTCGTGCCGGCGGGCGACCGGCCGGATGCCGATGACGGCGCGCTCGGCCGGACGGTGCGCGATCACGCCGCGCAGGCTCTGCCGCAGTACACGGTGCCGTCGGCGGTCGTGGTCCTTGACGCGCTTCCGTTGACGGTCAACGGCAAGCTGGACGGCGCGGCGCTGCCGGAACCGGATGTCGCGGCGTCGGCGGGGGCCGGCCGGGAACCGGCCACGGAACAGGAGCGGATCCTCTGCGAGGCGTTCGCGCGGGTGCTGGGCCTGCCGACGGTCGGTGTGGACGACGACTTCTTCGCCCTCGGCGGTCATGCGCTGCCGGCCACGCGCCCGGTCAGCCGAGTGCGTACGGTGCTGGGCGGGGAGCCGCCGAACGTTCGGTCTTCACCTCGCCCACGCCGGCCGCACTCGCGGGCCGGCTCGCCGGCCAGGGCGGCCAGCGGCCGGAGGCCAGGCCCGTCCGGCGGCGCATCCGAATGACTCTGCGTGCCGGTCCGGGTGGTACGCACGAGGACGGCCCGGCCCTTCCCGGGCCGGGCCGTCCTTTCATGCCGTCTCCGCCGGGCCCGGCGTCACTCGGTGCGCAGGGACGTGGCCGTGCGGGTCCTGGCCGCCCACCCGGCCGGGATCATCGCGCCCAGTATCGCCAGCGCAATGCCGCCCAGACCCGGCAGGAGCAGTTCGACCGGTCCGTACACATCAAGGACCGAGGACGGCATACCGGTGCCCACGGCGCGCCCCATCACCGGCATGACGACGCCGTGCAGCAGGTACCCCGCCGGCACGCCCAGCAGCCCGCCGACCACGCCGATCGCGGACACCGAGGCGAGCACGAGGCTCACCGTCTGCCGCGGCGACATGCCGATCGCCTTGCAGACGCCCAGGTCGTGGACGCGTTCGCGGGTGTCCAGGACGACGGAGTTGAGCACGCCGAGACCGGCCACGGCGATGAGCATGAGGGTGAGCAGCACCGCCATCGCGTCCATGATGAGGATGACGCCGCTCTGTTCCGATTCCACTGCGGTCGTGGCGTCACCGCCCATCGGCTGCACCACCGCCGCGAGCTTCCGGGCGAACTCATCGGCCGCCACACCGGACTTCACGTCGACGAGGAACGTATCGGGCTGGGCCGACGGGAAGTTGGCCATGTCCGCGTGGACCTCCAGCTCATTGCCCGAGGTGTCGAAGGACTCCCCCACGATCCGCAGGTCGGCGCTCTCCTTCTCGAACGTCATCCGCACCGTGTCCCCGACCTTGGTGCTGGTCCGCTCCAGGAAGCGGGTGGGCACGACGACCTGGCCCTTCCCGGTGATCCAGTGCCCCGAGAGCATCTCGTGGCTGCCGGAGCGCGAGTCGCCCTCGTAGAGGCCGGCCTCCACCGCGCCGGAGACCCCGGCCACGGCGACCTCCGTCTGGAGCTTGCCGTAGTACGACTCCAGCCCCGCCTCGGACTTGACGGCGGCCCGCACCTTCGCCGGGTCGGCCACCTCGGGCTTGGACGTGCCGGCCGGGTTGGGGGCGACGGGAGACGGGCTCGCCGGAGCACCGCTCGCCACGGGCGGCGGTGGCGGCGGGGGAGCGATGTCGTTCAGCTTGACCGTCGTGACCGTGACCGCGGCACGGCTCTCGGGATCCTGCGACGTGCCGACCTCGTTGAGGGACGAGGTCAGTCCCACCGCGAACGTCGCCGCCACGGTGCCGAACGCCACCGCGAGCAGCATCGCGAGGGCACGCACCGGATGCGTGAAGGGAGTGGCGAGCCCGTACGTCACCGGCCGGGGCAGCGGCAGCCGTCCCATGGCCCGGTGCGCCCACTGCCCGCGCCCCGGGCGAGGCGCCCGGCCGACCGCGATGGCCTCGACCGTGTTCAGCCGTCCGGCACGCCGTGCGGGAATCAGCGCCGCGAGCCCCACCACGAGCAGTGCGACGGCCGGTACCGCGACGTCCACCCACCAGGCCACCGACAGCGAGACGTTGCCGTACACCGACTCCGTGTCCGCCAGCAGCGGCACCGCCAACAGGTTGCCCAGCACGACACCGAGGGCGATGCCGACCGTGGCCGGGATCAGCGCCTGGGCCACATACGCGCGGACGACCTCGCGGGGCGTGAAGCCGATGGCCTTGAGGACGCCGATCCTGCGCAGACCGGTGCCGACCGCGCCGCTGATCACACTGCTGACGATGATCACCGACATGACGATGCCGAGCACGCCGAAGGCCATCACGAACGGGACGGTCGCCGCCGCGCCCTGATCCGCGGCGCGCTTGGTGTCCAGCCAGGACTGCGTACCCAGGAGTGCCCCGGAGTCCACGGAGGAGGCGAGCTTCGCCCGGTCGGCGAGGATCTGCTGCTTCGTGCTCGCGGAGTCGAAGCGGTAGAGCATCTGGGTCGTGAGGGGGTTGCCCAGCGCCGCCAGGGCGTCGACCTGCGCCGCGGTCGCCCACGCGTCGGCGGATTCGCCGACCGACACGGCGAACCCGACGACCGACAGGGTCGGGGCGTTCGGGGTGTCCGACGTCTTGAGGGTGGATCCGATGTCGGCGGAGGGCCCTTGGAAGGACGCGTCGATCACGATCTCACCGGGCTTCTGCGCCCACCGGCCGGACTTCAGTTCCAAGCGGTCGACGTCGGCGTCCGCGCCGGTCCGCCCGACCACGGTCAGCGTCGGCATCCGGAAGCCCGACCGGTCCACCGGACGCAACGCCGTGGACGCGTACGGCCCCGCGCTCGCCGTGACACCGGCCAGCTTCTTGGTGCGCTCCAGCTGCGCCGCACTCGCCTTGGCCGGATCGAACTGCGCGGTGATGTGCGCGCCCTGCTGCTTCTTGAAGGCGTTGTCGAAGGGAGCGGCCGCGGCGACCATCAGGGCCCCGGCCACCACGGCCGAGGCCACGGCCATCATCGTGGCCACGGCGATCACCAGAGTCTGCACCCGCCGCCGGCCGACCCCGGAGCGTACGACCCGGCCCAGCGCGCCCTTGCCGAAAAGGCTCATCGGACGGCCTGCGCATACGTGTCGAGGGCGAGGTGACCGTCCACCAGGTGGATCGTGCGGCTCGCGCACGCCTCCGCCAGCGCCAGGTCATGCGTCACCAGCACGACGGTCTGGCCACCGCGGTGCAGATCGATCAGCAGCTTGCGGACCTCCGCGCCCGAGGCGGAGTCGAGGGCACCCGTGGGCTCGTCGGCCAGCAACAGCTCGGGGCGATTGATCAACGCCCGGGCGACACCGACCCGTTGGCGCTCACCTCCGGACAGTCGGCCCGGGTAGGCCCGTGCGTGCTTCTGGATGCCGAGCATCTCCATGAGCTCACCCGCGCGGGCGGCGGCCGCGCGCCGGCTCGCCCCGGTCAGCTGGGCCGGAAGCTGGATGTTGTCGGTGACGGTGAGGTCGTCGAGGAGATTGAAGAACTGGAAGGCGATGCCGATGTGCTCGCGACGGAATTTGGCCAGGGCGTGCTCGCTCAACTGGTCGATCCGCCGCCCCGCGACGAGCACGGAGCCGTCGGTCGGCTTGTCCAGCCCGGCGATGAGGTTCAGCAGCGTGGACTTGCCGCTGCCGGAAGGGCCCGTCACAGCAAGGGCCTCGCCCTTGGCGACACTGAGCGTGAGCGGTCCGAGCGCCGGCGCACCGGCGGTGTCGTAGCGCTTCGCCACACCTTCCAGCTCGATCACTTGATTCATGCGGGTTGTCCGTCCTTACGATCGCGAGAGACACATGCCGCTGCCGACCCTGTGAACGTAGAGGCCGCCGCCCGCGCGGCGCGTCGGCCGCGGAACCAACATTGCCCCCTCCCAGCGGATGATTCGGGCGGGGACTCCTACCTGAGGAGTAGGCCTCGGAGACACCGCCTTGATCAGACAGGTGGACGCGGACCGGTTGGCGTGCGCCTCACAATGGGCGGATGGAGACGCAGGACCGGCGCCGCCGGCTTCGCCAGCTCATCGAAGCGCTGCGCCCCGAGGCGAGGTCCGCCCCGCAGTCGAAGCGGGCGGTGCGCGTGGACGTGGTGCTGGCGGTCGTGCTGAGCGCCGTCGCACTGTACGTGGCGGTGCGGTACCCGGGTAACGGGCCGGTGGATGTGACCCCCCCCAAGATCGACGTGGGAACCGGGGTGCCGGCGCCGCCTTTGCCGGGCCCTGATCAGGCGCCCGCGGAGGAAGACGCTCCGCCCGTCCCCTGGGCGATGGTCATCCTGTCGACACTGCCGCTCGGACTGAGGCGCCGGTACCCGCTGGCCACGTTCGTGACGGTGCTGGTCGCGGCGCTGGCCATCGGCGGCTCCGCCTCCTGGATCACCGTCCTGGCCTGTGTCGTCGGCGCCTACAGCGCCGTCGTGTACAGCCGTTACCGGATACTGGCCATCGCCGTGCTGGTGATGGCCGCCGCGCTGTCCGGCTACGCGTTCCGCAACGCTGATCCCCTGCTCCCGGGCTGGTCCAGTCCGGGATTTGTGCTGCTGGTGGCCGGGATGCTGGCCAGCCTCGTCCGGTTCCTGCAACTGCGGCTGGCGTCCAGCCGGGACCGGGTCACCGCACTGCAGCAGGCGCAGGAGGAGGCCATGCGCCGGGCCGTCGCGGAGGAGCGTGCGCGCATTGCCGCCGAACTGCACGACGTCGTGACCCACAATGTCAGCGTGATGGTGATCCAGGCAGGCGCGGCCCGCAAAGTGATGGACGTGGTGCCCGAGCAGTCCAAGGAGGCGTTGTTGGCCGTCGAGGCGGGCGGCAGGGCCGCCATGGCCGAACTGCGGCACGTGATGGGGCTGTTGGCGGCTCCGGACCACGACAGACCCGACGGCCTGGAGCCACAGCCGGGGCTGGCGCAGCTCCACGCGCTGGTCGCCCGGGTACGGGCCGCCGGGACGCCCGTGAGCGTCGGGGTGTCGCTGCCGTCGGAACCGCTGCCGTCGGGGGTGGACCTCGCGGCGTACCGGGTCGTGCAGGAGGCGCTGACCAACACGATCAAGCACGCACGCGGCGCGGAGGCGTCCGTCGCCATCGGATACACCGACGACTGCCTGGAGATCGAGGTCACGGACACCGGAGGCGTGAAGGACACCCCGCCGCTGGAGAGCAACGGCCGCGGCCACATGGGACTGCGGGAGCGGCTGGCCGTGTACGACGGCGAACTGACGGCCGGTCCGACGCCGAACGGGGGCTACCGGGTCGCCGCCCGCATCCCGCGGAGCGCGGCATGAGCGGGGACCAGTCGCCGCTGCGCGCCGTCATCGCCGACGACCAGGCCCTCGTGCGCACCGGTTTCCGGATGATTCTGGCCGCGGACGGCATCGAGGTGGCGGCCGAGGCGGCCGACGGGGCCGAGGCCGTCGCAGCGGTGCGCCGCACGCGGCCCGACGTCGTCCTCATGGACATCCGGATGCCGGTGATGGACGGCATCGAGGCCACCCGGCGCATCCTCGGCGGTGACGGTCCGGCGGAGACCCGGGTCATCATCCTCACCACCTACGACCTCGACCAGTACGTCTATGCCGCGCTGACGGCCGGCGCCAGCGGCTTCCTGCTCAAGGACGTCACCCCTGAACGCCTGGTGTCCGCCTTGCGCATGGTGCAGTCCGGTGACGCTCTCCTCGCGCCGACGATCACCCGTCGGCTGATCGAGCGCTTCGCCGTGCCCGACGAACCCCAGACCGTCGCACCGCACCGCGACCTGTCCGGTCTGACCCCGCGTGAACTGGAGGTGCTCCGCCTGCTGGCCACGGGTCTCAGCAACGCCGAGTTGGCCTCCCGGCTGTTCCTGAGCCCCACCACCGTCAAGAGCCATGTCGGCCGCATCCTGTCGAAGCTGGATTTGCGCGATCGCGTCCAGGCCGTCGTCTTCGCCTACGAGACGGGTCTGATCGCCCCGGGTGGTGCAACCGACGCTGTGCCGTGACGCGCAAAGGAAACTGACGACGTCTGACGGGCTTCGGCCTCGTGCAGGCGTCCGTTCTGGTTTCCGCATCAAAAAGTGAAAGTGAAACGGAATTCTCGACTTCTCTCATACGGGTGATGCATTTATCGTGGACATATGGAAAGAACAGTGGAGTTCTATACGGTGAAGCGCGGTGACAATCTCACCAAGATCGCGTCCATGTTCCATGTGACGCTCGACCGGATTCTGGAGTGGAATCCTCAGATCGAGAATCCGGACATCCTTTTCCCCGGCCAGAAGATTCGCGTTTCCGCACCGGACATGCACGGCGAGTACGAGCCGTTCCCGGGTGCCGACTTCTTCCAGTCGTCCGTGACCAGTCCGGTCATCGAGGCCATGGGGTACCGCCTCATCGAGGAGGGCTGCTCGGCGTACGCCGGCGGACCCGACTCGCAGTGGAGCGAGGCGGACCGGAAGTCGTACTCGAAGTGGCAGCACAAACTCGGCTTCTCGGGCCACGACGCTGACGGCACCCCGGGCCGCAGGTCGTGGGACCGGCTGCACGTACCCGCTGTGTACGAGTGACCGGGACCGAGACCGACACCGCCCGTACGCGCCGCCGGATCACCAGGGGCCCGCGTGCCGGTGCGCCCCGGACCGCGTGGCGCGCACGGGCCAGGGCCCGAATCGCCTATCTGGAGGCGGAGCTGGAACACGAGAGCGCCAGACGGGATCCGGGCGACCGGACAGCGCTCATCGAGGGAATGCGAAGTCATCTGGAGAAGGCCCGCGCGGCCGCGGACGAGGATTTCGGATGGCGGAAGTTGTGGTCGGGATCGGCTGCCCGCGAGGGCGTGTGCTCGAATATCCGCAGCGCCGAGGTGTTGCTGATTCAACTGGTTTCCGGTGAGGAAATCGCGGGCCGCGCCAGTGAGGTCATGGCCCTGGTCAAGGATCATCTGGACGCGGACGACCCACGCCGGGTCCGGCTCGCCCTGCGACTGCGTCCCATCATCTCCGGCGACATCACCACGAGCGACCGGGATCTCATGGCCCGGGCGCTCGACGCCGCGTACAGCAGCCTGGACGACGAACTGGCCCGGGTGCGCAGCCTGCGCAACATCCTCTGGGTCGCGACCGTCCTCGTGCTGATCGGGGTGGTGAACCTGGCCCTCTACGGGTGGTTCTCGCCCAGTTCGCTGAGCTTGTGCTTCTCACCCCAGGGCGGCTCCGGAGACACGGTCACCGTCGTGTGTCCCACCGCTGAGTATCACAACCAGCCGGCTGACACCGACCCGAGCAGGCTGGCCGGCGCGACGGACATCCTCACCGTGGAGATC
This sequence comes from Streptomyces qaidamensis, assembly GCF_001611795.1. Lineage (NCBI taxonomy): Bacteria > Bacillati > Actinomycetota > Actinomycetes > Kitasatosporales > Streptomycetaceae > Streptomyces > Streptomyces qaidamensis. The sequence goes on from NZ_CP015098.1 coordinate 7,842,913, forward strand.
GCCGGACTGGCCGGTGCCGCCCTCACCGTCATCGCATCGCTGCGCCGCATCCGGGGCACCGACTCCCCCTACATGCTGCCCCTGGCATCGGCGGTGCTGAAGCTGCCCACGGGCGCCCTGTCGGCCTTCCTCGGACTGCTGCTGATCCGGGGCGCCTTCGTCCCCGGACTCAGCGACCTCGACAGCAGGGCGCAGGTCCTCGCCTGGGCCGCGGCCTTCGGCGCCGCACAGCACCTGGTGACGCGACTCGTGGACGACCGTGCCCAGATGACGCTGTCGGAGGTCCGCAACCCCACCGATGCCGTGATCGACCCCGAGAGAGTCGCTGCCAAGGAAGGGCCGCCGGCGTCCGCCGCCGGGTCGCCCAACGGCGCGGGACCGCACGACGAGCCGCACGGGCCCGGCGGAGACGGCGAACCGGTCCCCGACGGCGGATCACCTCACCGCCGCAGCGGTGCGTGAGCCGTCTCCGGCAGCCGCAGGGACACCACCGACGACACCAGGCGGATCACCGCGACGTACCAGGGGAACAACGCACCGTGCCGGCGCACTGCACGAGCAGCAGCACGGCGAACGAGTCGCGCAGGGCGTGCAGCGGGGCACCGCGAGCAGCGCGAAGCCCGGGCCGAAGAAGAGCAGCAGGGGGCGGCGGCCGATGGGGGTCCCCCGCGGGAGCTCGATTCGAGCGTGGGGGAAGTCCGAGAGCAGGCCGCCGAGCGGTTGCGGCAGGGCGAAGAAGGCCAGGGAGATCGTGCCCGCGAGCAGCGCGTCCGACTTCTCGGTCCCGGGGTTGAGTGAGGCCTACGTCGGCAGGTACGACGTCCACATGCAGTACGCGATGGTGCCGCCCGCCGTGATGCCGCCGATGAGGACCGACTCGCGCGGATGCCGGCGCAGCGCCTCGGACAGGCCCGGGCGCGGCCCCTGCCGCTGCTCGGCGCTGCGGGTCTCCTGCGCGCCCTGCCGGATCCAGAAGCAGACCAGGCTCAGCACGGCCCCGAGCACGAACGGCACCCGCCAGCCTCAGCCGTTCATCCGCCCGTCGTCCAGCGTGCCCACCAGCAGGGTCGCGATGCCGGAGGCGACCAGCTGCCCCACGGTCGTCGACACGTACTGGTAGTTCCCTCCCCTGCGAACGCCCGGGCACACCTGGCGTACCGGCGACTTTCACATGAGTGTCATCGGCCCCTTCCTTGTCGTTTGGTGTCCCTGAAACACTCCTTCCGCGCAGATTCCGTCACGTTCCGGCCATCCAGCACAGCAGGATGAGAGGTCTGTCCTTCATGTCCGAAGTCAATCGACGCCGTTTCCTTCAACTCGCGGGCGCCACCTCGGCCTTCAGCGCGCTGTCCGCCAGCATCCAGCGTGCGGCCGCGCTTCCGGCGAACCACCGCACGGGGTCGATCGAGGACGTCGAGCACATCGTCGTCCTGATGCAGGAGAACCGTTCCTTCGACCACTACTTCGGCACCCTGAGAGGCGTGCGCGGCTTCGGCGACCCCCGCCCGGTCACCCTCGGCAACGGCAAGCCGGTCTGGCACCAGGAGAAGGACGGCAAGGAGATCCTGCCGTTCCACCCGGACGCCGACGACCTCGGCATGCAGTTCCTGGAGGGCCTGCCGCACTCCTGGCCCGACGGCCACCAGGCCTACAACGGCGGCAGGTACGACCGGTGGGTGCCCGCCAAGGGCACCACGACCATGGCGTACCTGACCCGCGAGGACATCCCGTTCCACTACGCCCTCGCCGACTCCTTCACCGTCTGCGACGCCTACCACTGCTCGTTCATCGGCTCCACCGACCCCAACCGCTACTACATGTGGTCCGGGTACACCGGCAACGACGGCAGCGGCGGCGGCCCGGTCCTGGACAACGCCGAGCTCGGCTACGGCTGGACGACCTACCCCGAGCGCCTGGAGCAGGCCGGCATCTCCTGGAAGATCTACCAGGACATCGGCGACGGCCTCGACGCGAAGGGCTCCTGGGGCTGGATCCAGGACGCCTACCGCGGCAACTACGGCGACAACTCCCTGCTGTACTTCAACAAGTACCGGGCCGCCAAGCCCGGCGACCCCTGGTACGACAAGGCCCGCACCGGCACGAACGCCAAGGCCGGCGACGGCTACTTCGACCTGCTGCGCGCCGACGTCAAGGCCGGCAAACTGCCGCAGATCTCCTGGATCGCCGCCCCCGAGGCCTTCTCCGAGCACTCCAACTGGCCGTCGAACTACGGCGCCTGGTACATCGCCCAGGTCCTGGACGCCCTCACCTCCAACCCGGAGGTCTGGTCGAAGACCGCCCTGTTCATCACCTACGACGAGAACGACGGCTTCTTCGACCACGTGGTGCCGCCGCTGCCGCCGAAGGACGCCTCCCGGGGCCTGTCCACCGTCGACGTCTCCCTCGACCTCTTCCCGGGCGACGGCGGCAGGACGGCCGGCCCCTACGGCCTCGGCCCCCGAGTGCCGATGCTGGTCGTCTCGCCCTGGAGCAAGGGCGGCTACGTCTGCTCCGAGACCCTCGACCACACCTCGATCCTGCGGTTCATGGAGCGCCGCTTCGGCGTGCGCGAGACCAACATCTCGCCGTGGCGCCGGGCCGTCTGCGGCGACCTGACGTCCGCGTTCGACTTCTCCCGCAAGGACGCCCGCCCCGCGCCGCTGCCCGGGACCGACGAGTACGAGCCGCAGGACCGCGAGCGCCACCCCGACTACAGGCCGACCCCGCCCGCGGACCCGCGCATGCCCCGCCAGGAACGCGGCCTGCGCCGCTCCCGGCCGCTGAAGTACGCCCCGCACGTGGACGCCTCGGTCGACGCCGCGGCCGGCAGGCTCACCCTCACCTTCGCCTCGGGGGCGAAGGCGGGCGGCGCCTTCCACATCACCTCCGGCAACCGCACCGACGGTCCCTGGATGTACACCACCGAGGCCGGCAAGGCGCTCTCCGACACCTGGAACTCGGCCTACTCCGGGGGCTCCTACGACCTGACCGTGCACGGCCCGAACGGTTTCGTGCGGGTCTTCAAGGGCTCGAACAAGGCGGCCGGCTGCGAGGTCACCGCGCGCCACACCGGCGACGACATCGAGCTGACCTTCACCAACAAGGGCTCCGGCACGGCCCGCCTGAAGCTCGCGAGTGCCTACGGCGGCCGGCCCTCGACCGTCACCGTCCGCCCGGGCGCCAGGGTGTGCCGGACCGTTGATCTGGCCGGCAGCCGCCGCTGGTACGACCTGACCGTCACCGCCGAGGGCGACGCGGCGTTCCTGCGGCGGTTCGCCGGGCACGTCGAGAACGGGCGGCCGGGGGTGAGCGACCCGGCGATCATCACCGCGTAGCGGGAGTGAGGTGCCCCGGATCGTGCGGCCGGGGCACCAGCGCCGGTTCGGCCGTGGCCGAGGCGGGCTCCAGGGCCAGGACCGCGGCCACCGGATGGTCGTCGTCGACCGGGCCGGCCGCCGCAGGTGCCGCCCGGCTGAGCAGCACCACGCCCCAGGACGCCAGGCCAGCCCCGGCGAGCGCGAGCAGGACGCCCGCCGGGCCGCCCCGGAGGCGTTCGCCCAGCAGCGACAGGCCGATCACCGCGGCGGCCAGCGGGTTGGCCAGCGTCACCGTCGCGAGCGGCCCGCCCAGACCGCCCCGGTACGCCGTCTGCGACAGCAGCAGTCCGCCGGCCGCGAAGGCCGCCACGAGCAGCGCCACGCCGGCCACCTGGACGCTCAGCACCGGTCCGGTCCGGTCCGTGGCGGCCACGGTCACGGTCTGGGTGAGGGCCGAGGCGACACCGGAGGCCAGCCCGGACGCGGTCGCGTGCCGCAGTCCGGGGCGGGCGCCCGGCCGGGACAGCAGCCCGATCAACGCCGCGGTGGCACCTGCCACCGCGAGTGCCTCGGGAACGCTCAGCACATCGTCCGGCGCCGGACCGGATGCCGTGACCAGGACCGCGCCCAGGCCCAGCAGCGTCAGCGCGGTGCCCTTCCACTCGACCGCGCTCACCCGCCGTCCCGCCATCCGCGCCCCCAGGGGCACCGCCGCGACCAGGGTGAGCGCGCCGAGCGGCTGGACGACGGTCAGCGGACCGTACCGGAGGGCGACGACGTGCAGCAGCGCGGCCGACGCGTTCAGCCCGACCGACCACCACCAGGCGCCGCTGCCGAGCAGCCGCAGCGTGCCCGCACCGGGGGAGCGGGACGCGAGCCGCTCCTGGGCGACCGCGGCGGCCGCGTAGGCGACGGCGGAGACGAGGGACAGGGCGACGGCGACCAGGACGGCGTTCACCGGCCTGCTCCCACGAGTGCGTGCTCGTCCCGCTGGGCCGGTACGAGGCCGCCCTGGGCGCGCCCGGCCGTGCTGGACGTGCGGTGCGCCGAGCGAAGCGAGACGAGGGTCCCCCCGGACGGAGTCCTGGGGAGGAACACCGCGAGCGCGAGACCGAGCAGGGCCGTCGCCACGATGGCGTCGAGCAGCCAGTAGGCGACGAGCAGCCAGTAGGCGACGAGCAGGAGCTCCCGGACGAGCGGCGGTCGCGCTATCGCGTCGGACCCCGCCTGCGCAGGCTCGGTGCGGGCATTCATCCCCCGGCCCCTTCGGTGACGGTGGCGCTGTTATCGGTACGAGAGCGTACCGATACGGCAGTGTACCGATACGGCCGCGTACCGGTACACTGCCGTATCGATAGACGTACGACACACCGCCGGCCGGGAATTTCCGGCCGCCCGACGAAAGCCAGGAGCACCGCCCATGACGTCGCAGGCTGCGGACCGGCCCGAGCCGTCCGGTGTCACGCGCCGCTCCAAGATCACGCCCGAGCGTGAGCAGGAGTTCTACGACGCCGTGCTGGAGCAGCTCCGGGAGTGCGGCTACGACTCCGTCACCATGGAGGGGATCGCCGCCAGCACCCGGTGCAGCAAGTCCACGCTCTACCGCCAGTGGAAGACCAAGCCCCAGTTCGTGGCGGCGGCGCTGCGCTCCCACCGGCGGACGCGCTGCATCGACACCGGCTCGCTCGCGGACGACCTGCGTGAGGCGGCCCGCGCTGCGGGAGAGCTGTCGGGCCGGGACACCAAGCTCCTCCAGGCGCTCGCGCACGCGGCCCCTCAGGACCCGGAGTTGCAGCGCGCCCTGCGCGAGGCGCTGGTCGAGCCGGAGATCGCCGCGTTGAAGGAGATCATCCGGCGCGGGGTCGAGCGGGGAGAAGTGCCGGCCGACCACCCGGCGCTGGAGTACATCCCGGCGCAGATGTTCGGTGTTCTGCGCATCCGGCCCGTCCTGGAGGGCGAGTACGCGGACCCGGACTACCTGGTCCGGTTCGTGGAGGCCGCCGTACTGCCGGCACTGGGCCTCACCTGAGACCCGGGCCGCCGTCCGCCGGATGACCGGACGGTGACCCGACCGCGCCGACCCGTGGGGACGGGGGCGGCGCGCACCCCCCGGCCGGGTGGGGTTCCCCTGTGAGCGGCGGGGGCGCCCCACCCGGCCGACCGGTGTGCGGGTGTCCGCTCCCGGTCAGACGTCCTGACCGTTGCCGCTGCCCGTCGCCGCCTTGATGCCCTCGGTGATGTCGTCGAGCACGCTCTCCTGCTCTCCCGCGTCGACACCGAACCGGATGACGACCATCTGCTTCGCGTTCGCGGGGGAGGGGAACGCGAGCGACTCCACGATGCCGTCGGCGCCCTTGCTCGTGACGGCCTTCCAGCGGACCAGGTACCCCTTCTGCCCGGCCACCGTCACGGCCTTGGACTCCAGCACGTCGTGCGAGGTGATCCCGCCGTAGGACTTGCCGCCGTAGGACTCCTCGGCGTTCCTCCCGATGTCCGCCTTGGCGATCTCCTCGGCGGTGGCGCCCTTGGTGCCGAGGGCCAGGGCCGGTGCGGAGTAGGCGCCGCCCTTGGTGCAGGTCGAGGAGGTGTCGCCGGGGCACTTGTAGGAGTCGTCGGACGTCACCTGCGCGCCGGCCCGTGCCTGCTGGCCGTACCAGCCCTTCGGTATCGGCAGGCTGATCCCGCTCACCGCGTCGGTCACCGACCCACTTCTGATCTTCGGAGGCTCGGACTGCTCGGGCCCCGGGCTCTGCCCACCGGACCCGCCGTCGCCCCCGGACCCGCCGTCGCCCCCGGACCCGCCGTCGCCGCCGGAGCCCCCGGAGCCGCCCGGCTCGCCGAACGGCCCGCCCTGGCCCCCGGGCGCACCCGGCCCACCGGGCTGCCCCTGCGACGTGGGCGAGCCGCCCCCGCCGTCGTCCGTCAGGGCGTACACGCCCACACCGATGCTGGTGAGCACGACCACGGCCGCCGCGACGGCCGCGCCTATCCGCAGCCGCCGCCCGCGGCCGCCCGGAGGCGCGGTGGGACGGGCAGGGTAGGCGGGATACCCGGCAGCCCCCGGATAGGCGCCGCTCCCGGGATAGGCGCCGCTCCCGGGGTGCCCGTGAGTTCCCGGTTGCCCGGCGGCACCTGGACAGGGGTGCGTCCCGCTCCCCGGTTGCCCGGCAGTACCTGGATACGCGCCGCTCCCCGGTTGCCCGGTGGCACCTGAGTACCCGGCGGCGTCCGGGCCTGAGGTGCCGGTCGGCTGCCCGGTTGCCGGCGCGTCGGCGGCAGTCGGCGCCTCGGGTCCGGCCGGCTGCCCGGCTCCCTGCGCATCGCTCGGGGCCGGCTGCCCGGTTGCCGGGTTGTCGCTCCCGGCCGGCTGCCCGGCCTCCGGTGTCCCGGCCCCGGACGGTGTCCTGGCGGGAGCGGCCGGACGGCCCGCCGGACCGGCCGGGGGACCCCAGGCCGCGAGCGGCTGTACCGGACGGACGCGGTCCGTCCAGGCCTTGCCGTCCCACCAGCGCTCGGTGGCGGGCCCGTCACTTGTCTGTCCGGGGTCGGGGTACCACCCGGGAGGAGTCTCCTGCGTCATGCCCCCACCGTATGAGGCGTCGGTGAAAGAGGCATGAGAGGACCCGGAACCGGCTGTTCCAGGGGCAGCCGTGCCGGGGCCGCGCCACAGCACGACGGCGATGGGCGCAGACGCCGCAGACGCCGTCCGGCTATGGCTGAATGAACGTCATATCCCGTGACTTCGCCCGCCGTTGACCGGAATGCGGCTGGTGACGGGCCAGGCGCGTCGCCCGGCCGCACCCGGTGTCACCCGTCACGGCAAGAGGTGCCCCGACCACCCTCCACTTGGGCAATCGGACGGCTACGCTCGATGTCTGTACGTCGTTCGGGCGACTTGGGGAGGTAGCGGGATGACGGAGGTACGGCCCACGGCCGCCGCCTCGGCTTCCCTGTGGGAGCGCGACGAGGAGATCGCCGCCGTCACACGGGCGGTCGAGACCCTGTGCACGGACCGTTCCTCGCCCGGCGGACTGCTGGTCTTCCGCGCCGAGGCCGGCCTCGGCAAGACCGCCCTGCTGGCCGAAACCCGCCGCATCGCCGAGGCCCGCGGCTGCACGGTCTGGTCGGCGCGCGGCGGCGAGACCCTCAGGTCGGTCCCCTTCAACGTGGTACGGCAACTCCTGCAGCCGGCCCTGGTGTCGATGCTGCCGGAGGAGGCCCGCGAGTACCTCGGCGACTGGTACGACATCGCCGGCCCCGCCCTCGGCATCGCGGAACCCGGCGACCGGCAGGCCGACCCGCAGGGCGTGTGCGACGGCCTGGTCGCGGCCGTGCGCCGGCTCGCCCGCCGGGACTGGCCGCTGGTGCTGCTGATCGACGACGCCCACTGGGCGGACCAGGAGACCCTGCACTGGCTCGCGGGGTTCGCCGAGCGCATCGACGAGATCTCCGTCCTGGTCGTCGTCACCCGCCGCCCCGAGGAGGTCTCCGGCGCGAGCGCCCGCCACCTCGACACCGTAGCCGCAGCCGCGGACGCCCCCGTGACGACGCTGAGCGCCCTCACCCCGGACGCCACGGCCGGGCTCACCCGCGCCTCCCTGGGGGAACACGCCGACGCCGCGTTCTGCCGCGAGGTCTGGGCCGTCACCGCCGGCAACCCCTACGAGACCGTCGAACTCCTCGCCAAGGTGCAGGACACCGAACTCGAACCGGTCGAGGCCCGGGCCGGCGAACTGCGCGAGCTGAACCGCTCCGCCCGCGGCGGCGGCCTCGTCGCCCGCCTGGAGGAACTCGGCATCGACGCCACCCGGTTCGCCTGGGCCGCCGCCATCCTCGGCACCGACATCTCCACCGACCTGGTCGCCAAGCTCGCCACGCTGCGCCCGGACGACGCCCGCCGCTGCGCCGAACTGCTGCGCACCGCCCGCATCCTCACCGCGCCCGACCCCGCGACCGGCCGCAGCGCCGACGGCGACCTGGAGTTCGTCCACCCGCTGATCGCGTCCGCCGTCTACAACTCCATCCCCGACGCCCTGCGCACCGCCATGCACGGCATAGCCGCCCGGATCGTCGCCGACGAGGGACACGGCGCCGCGGCCGCCGCCCGCCACCTCCTGGAGGTCCACCCGGACGACGACGAGGAACTCGTCGGGCAACTGCGCGAGGCCGCCCGCGAGCACCTCGCCGTCGGCGCCCCCGACGCGGCCCGCCGCTGCCTGGAGCGCGCCCTGAAGGAACCGCCCCGGCCCGAGTCGCACCCGCAGGTGCTGTACGAACTGGCCGAGGCCACCTTCCTCACCGCGCCCGCCCGCACCATCGGCCATCTGCGGACCGCGCTCGGCATGCCCGGCCTCCGCGGCGGCCAGCGGGTCGACGCCGTCTTCCGCCTCTCCCAGGCGCTGCTCCACAACGACCAGCTGGAGGAGGCCGTCCGCACGGTCGAGGCGGAGGCCGCCCGGCTCCGGCCGGGCCCCGACCGGATGCGGCTGCAGGCCGCGCAGTTCATGTGGGAGGGGCTGCACGCCGGCGAGGCCGCCTCACCCGGCCGCTCCCAGCGGCTCGCCGACCTCGCCCGCCCCTGCACCGGCCGGGACAACTCCGAACGGGCCCTGCTCATCCTGCGCGGCTTCGACGCCCTCATGCACGGCGAGAACGCCGAGGAGGTCGCCGAGCTGTGCGACCGCGCCCTCGTCAACGGCCGCCTCGCCCCCGGACTCGGCTGGACCGACACCGAGTGGGGCATCGAACTGCTGCTGATGCTGGCCAACGCTTACGGCTTCACCGACCGCCTCGACCGCGCCGAGACCCTCTACAACGAAGCGCTGCGCGCCTACGAGACGGCCGGCTGGAGCGGCGGCCACCTCGCCCTGGCCCACGCCTACGTCGGGATCGGCCACCGCAGGCGGGGCCGTCTGAAGGAGGCGGAGGCGTCCCTGCGCGAGTCGCTGCGCCTCGCCGAGCGCGTCGGCCGCGGCCTGCCCCTGTACTGGTCCGCGACCTGCAGCCTCGTCGACACCCTGCTCGCCCGCGGCCATGTCGAGCAGGCCTGGGAGGTCGCCGAGGAGCACGGCTTCGCCCCGCCCTACCCGTCCACCATCGTCCTGCCCGATCCCCGTTCGGTGCGCGGCCGGCTGCTGCTGGCCGTCGGCCGCACCAAGGAAGGCATCAACGAACTGGAGGCCGCGGAGAAGGCGGCGGCGGCCCGCGGCCACCACAACCCGGTGCTCGTCCCCTGGGCGGCCGACCTCGCCCGCGCCCTCAGCACCGAGGATCCGGCCCGCGCCGCCCGGCTCGCCGTCGACGTCCGCCGCCAGGCGGAGCGCTTCGGCACGGACACGGCGATAGGGGAAGCCCTGCGCTGCGCCGCCGACCTGGAGACCGGCCAGCGAGCGGTCCGGCTCTACGCCCAGGCGGTCACGTACCTGGAGGCCTCGCCCTGCCAGTACGAACACGCGGCGGCCCGCATCGAGTTCGGCATCGCCGCCCGCTCGGCGGCCGACCTGCACCGCGGCCTGGACCTGGCGGTCTCCTGCGGGGCCGACGGGCTGGCCGACCGGGCGCGCGCCGCCCTCAACGCCGGTGTCGGACCGGCGTAGGTCAGGCGCGGAGCAACTGGTCGGTCACCGCGGCGAGGCGTTCGCGCACCCCGCGGTCGTACGCCGCCTCGTGCGCCCGAGCGGGACGGGTGCCGTCGAAGTAGCGGCCCGAGCCCAGGTCCCGGGTGGCCAGCGCGATCACGCCCGGTGCGCCGTCGGCGACCGTGTGCCGGGGCGTGAAGCCGCCCTCGCGGACCATCGCGGTGTCCATGTGGGTCGCGGGGTGCAGCACGTTCACGGCGACGCCGCTGCCGGCGAGCTCCTCGGCGAGGGTGAAGCTGTGGGCGGCGAGCGCGAACTTGCTGCGGCAGTAGGCCGACAGGCCGCTGTAGCGGCGGGTGAGTTCCGGGTCCGTGAAGTCGATCGGCTCCTGTCCGGCCGAGCCGACGTCGACGATCCGGGCGGGGGCGCCGGCTCGCAGGACCGGCAACAGGGCGCCGGTCAGCGCCACCGGCGCCAGATAGTTGACCGCCAGCCGCAGTTCGTGGCCGTCGGCGCTCGCCTCGCGCCCGGAGCCGGGCGGCCCGGCGCCCAGGCCCGCGTTGTTGATCAGCACGTCCAGTTCGGCATGCGCGCCGCCGACATGCGCCGCCAGCTCCCGCACCTGCGCCAGAGACGCGAGATCGGCGACGAACCCCTCGGCGTCGCCCTCGGCCCGCAGCTCCTCGACGAGCCGCCGCGTCCGGTCCCCGTCCCTGCCGTGGACGAGGACGGTGTGCCCGGCGCGGACCAGCTCGAAGGCGAGGTGGCGGCCGAGGCCCGAGGTGGCGCCGGTGAGCAGCATGGTGGACATGCCCCCACGGTAGGCACGGGACACAGACGGGTGCGAGACCTGGCCGTGCCTAGGACCGGCAGAGTCACCCTGCGGCCCTGAGGGGTCCTTTCACCGTGCCCGTCCGGGTCGCGCGGCCTGATCGGACGCCCATGGTGAAAGGACACCTAAGAGGTGCCGTCCTCCTCGGCCAGCACCCGCTGGGCCGTCGCGAACGCCGAGTTCGCCGCCGGCACCCCGCAGTACACCGCCGTCTGGAGCAGCACCGCCCCGATCTCCTCCGGGGTGAGACCGTTGCGGCGGGCCGCGCGGACGTGCATGGCCAGCTCGTCGTAGTGGCCATGCGCGACCAGGGCGGTGAGCGTGATCATGCTGCGCTCGCGGCGCGAGAGGGTCGGGTCGGTCCAGATCTCACCCCAGGCGTAGCGCGAGATGAAGTCCTGGAAGCGGGCCGTGAACGGTGTCTGCCGGTCCTGCGCCCGGTCGACGTGGGCGTCGCCGAGTACCTCGCGCCGTACCGCCATGCCCCGGGAGGCGCCCTGGCCGAAGTGGGCGCGCAGGGCCGTCAGCACCGCCTCCGGGCACTGCGCGGGCGCCAGGTGCGAGGCGCCCGGCAGCTCGACGAGCGTGGCGCCCGGCACGGCGTCGGCGATCTCCCGCAGATGCGCGGGCGGCGTCGCGGGATCATCGCGGCCGGCGATCAGCAGGGCCGGCACGGCGATCTCCGCGAGCCGGTCCCGCAGGTCGAAGGCGGCGAGCGCGTCACAGCAGGCGGCGTACGCCTCGGGGTCGGCGTCCCGGTGGTCCCGGACCAGGCGCGGCACGGTGAAGTCACCGGCGAACCAGCGCGCGTCGGCGTTCTCCGCCAGCCCGGCGAGCCCCTCCCGTCGTACCAGCGCGGCCCGCTCCTCCCACGGCCTGGAACCGTTGAAGTGCGCCGACGAGCAGATCACGGCCAGGGACGACAGCCGCCGTGGATGGTGCACCGCGAGATGCAGCCCCACGGCCCCGCCCAGCGACACGCCCGCGTACGCGAACCGCTCGATGCCGAGCGAGTCGGCGAGCGCCAGTACCAGCCCGGCCAGGTCGCCGACCGTCGCGCCCGCCGTGATGAGGCCGGCCGCCGAACCGCCGTGCCCCGGCAGGTCCCAGCAGACCACCCGATGGCTGATCGACAGCTCGGGCGCCACCTCGTCCCACAGGGCGTACGACGTGCCGAGCGAGGGGCCGAGCAGCAGCGGGGGAGCGGAGGAGGGGCCTTCGGCACGGTGGTTCAGGAGGGTCAACGTCGCTCCAGGGCACGGTCGGTGAGGGCCCCGGCGGAGCCCGTGTAGTGGGTCGGGTCGAGGTCGACGTCCGCCAGCTCCGGCGCCTCCGCGAGCGGGCGCCCCTCCGCGGCCAGCCGCGTGAGGAGTTCCCTGGCGCGGGCGCGGCCCAGCAGCGGGGCCAGCTCGGCGGACAGCCGCTCGGAGACGACCAACCCGTGGGTGAGGTCCAGGTGTTCCCGCATGGCCTCGGGCCTGACCCGCAGTCCCTCCGCCAGTTCGGCGGCGTCCCGGGCGGCCCCGCCGACCAGCCGCAGGAGATCTCGCAGCGGCTCCCACTCGGCGTGCCAGGCCCCGGCCGGACGCTCGTCCTCGGCGGCCATGGACCCGTACAGCGTGGCCGCGAGCTGCGGTGCCCGCCGCGCGGCGGAGGCGATCAGGGTGGACCGTACGGGATTGGATTTGTGCGGCATGGCGGACGAGCCCCCGCCGCTGCCCTCCGCGACCTCGGCGATCTCGGTGCGCGACAGGGTCAGGACGTCCACGGCGACCTTGCCGAGCGCACCGGCGGCGAAGGCCAGGCACCCGGCGAGATCGCCGATCGGCGTCCGCAGGGTGTGCCAGGGCAGATCGGGCGCCCGCAGCCCCAGTTCCCCGGCGTACGCCTCCGGCAGCGCGGCCGGATCGCTCCCGCCGTACGCCCCGAAGGCCGCCAGCGTCCCTGCCGCACCGCCGAGTTGGGCGGGCAATGACTCCCGGACGGCCCGCACCCGGTCCCGCGCGTCCAGCACCAGCGACCGCCACCCGGCCGCCTTCAGACCGAACGTGGTCGGTACGGCGTGCTGGGTGAGGGTCCGCCCCGGCATCGCGGTGTCGCGGTGCTCGGCGGCCAGCCGGGCGAGGGCCTGTTCGGTACGGCCGAGGTCGGCGAGGACCGGGCCGAGGGCCCGGGAGGCGACCAGCATCGTCGCCGTGTCCAGGATGTCCTGGCTGGTCGCGCCCCGGTGCACGTAGGGGCCGTACGGGTCGCCGACGGCCTTCGTGAGATCCGCGACCAGCGGGATGACGGGATTGCCGCCCGCCCGGGCCCGCCCGGCGAGGGATTCCGCGTCGAAGGCGCCGCCGGCCGCCTCGGTCACCGCAGTCGCCGCCTCGGCCGGGGCGAGCCCCAGGGCGGCCTGCGCGCGGGTCAGCGCGGCCTCCGCGTCCAGCAGCGCCCGCAGATACGCGGGGTCGCCGGTGGCCGCCGCTGCCGCCGAACCGGACCACCCGGGGGCGAGCAGGCCGGTGTCACCAGAGGGAGATGTCACTGGAACTCCAGGAAGACCGTCTCGCCTTCGCCCTGAAGGCGGATGTCGAAACGGTACGTGCCGTCCCTCTCCTCCGCGGCGATCAGCGTGTCGCGGCGAGCGTCCTCCAGCCCGGACAGCAGCGGATCGGCGCCGAGCACCGCCGCGTCGCCGGGCAGGTAGATCCGGGTGTACAGGTGCACGAGCAGCCCCCGCGCGAACACGCACACGCTGAGGTACGGGGCGTTCCGCCCGCGGGCGCCGGGCCGCAGCGTCCGCGCGTACCAGTGGCCGTTCGCGTCGGTCTGGATCCGCCCCCAGCCGGTGAACTCCACGCCGTTGCGCCCGAGGAAGCCGCCCGAGGCCGGGTCACGCCGCATCGAGCCGTCGGCCGTCGGCAGGTTGCCGTCGGGGTCCGGGCCCCACAGCTCGATCAGGGCGTCCGGCAACGGGTTGCCCTCGCCGTCGGTGACGTAGCCGTGCAAGGTGACGGCGTCCGGGTGTCCGAGGGGCGCGATGTCCTCGCCCCCGCAGAACGGCAGGGCGTGGCCGTAGAACGGGCCGACGGTGTGCGAGGGAGTGGGCAGCACGCTGTCCGGCCGGCTGGTGTCGATCCTCGTCATGGCTGGTCAGCGCCCTTCCTCGATCCAGGTGGCCCGCGGGCCGTCCAGCACGATGTCCCAGTGGTAGCCCATCGAGAACTCCGGCACCGACAGGCTGTGGTCGTACGTCGCGACCAGCCGCTGCCGGGCCGCGTCGTCCGTCACGGACTGGATGATCGGGTCGTAGGGGAACAGCGGGTCGCTCGGGAAGTACATCTGCGTCACGAGCCGCTGGGTGAACGCCGTGCCGAACAGCGAGAAGTGGATGTGCGCCGGCCGCCAGGCGTTGACGTGCTGGCGCCACGGGTACGGGCCCGGCTGGACGGTGGTGAAGCGGTACCGGCCGTCGTCGTCGGTGAGCGTGCGCCCCACACCGGTGAAGTTGGGGTCCAGCGGGGCGTCGTGCTGCTCGCGCTGGTGGGCGTAGCGGCCCGCCGAGTTGGCCTGCCAGATCTCCACGAGCTGACCGCGCACGGGGCGGCCGTCGCGGTCCAGGAGCCGCCCGGAGACGGTGATGCGCTCACCGATCGGCTCCCCGGCGTGCTGCCGGGTGAGGTCGTTGTCGATGTCGGTGATGTCCCGCTCCCCGAAGGCGGGGGAGAACAGCTCCACCAGCTCCGGGTCCTTGCCGGCGTCGATCGTGACCGGCGGCTGCTTGGGGTGCCGGAGCACCGAGGAGCGGTACGGCGCGTAGTCGCGCCGGGGCTGGTGCTCGACGGGCCCGCCGTCGGCGAGGCGCTTGTCGTACGCGGCGTGCTTGGCCGCGATCTCCTGGTCGATGTCGTACTGCGTGAGAGTCATGGGGGTCCCTGAAAGGTTTGGCCGGTTGTCGTCGACAGGGGGAGGGCGTGTCCCGAAGGGGCGCGGCGCTGGATCGATATGCGGCTCCGCCGCGCGGGCGCGACCAGCCACGGACGGCCCGCAGCCGAATGCCTAACGTTCCAGGACGAGGGCGAGTCCTTGCCCCACCCCGATGCACAGCGTTGCCACACCCACGCCACCGCCGCGCCGGGCCAGTTGATGGGCGACCGTGCCGGCGAGCCGGGCCCCGGACGCCCCCAGCGGATGCCCCAGGGCGATCGCGCCGCCCTGCGGATTGAGGATCGCGGGATCGAACTCGGGCCACTCGGCCACACACCCGAGGACCTGCGCGGCGAACGCCTCGTTCAGCTCCAGCACGGACAGGTCGTCGAACCCCCTGCCCGCCTTGGCCAGCGCCCGGTGGACCGCCGCCACGGGTGCCAGCCCGAAGTAGTGCGGGTCGGTCGCGGAGACGCCCGTGGCACGGACGCGGGCCAGCGGTTCGCGGCCTGTCGCCCTCAGCCCCTCGTCGTCGACGAGCAGCAGCGCCGCCGCGCCGTCGTTCAGCGGCGAGGCGTTGCCCGCCGTCACTGTGCCGCCGTCCCTGCGGAATGACGGTTTCAGCTTGGCCATGGCCGCCAGGGAGACATCCGGCCGGACGCATTCGTCGGCGGAGAGAAGGACCGGCTCGCCCTTGCGCTGTGGAATCGCCACGGGCGCCAGCTCACTGTCGAACAGGCCCTCGGCCTGCGCTCGCGCCGCCTTCTCGTGGCTGCGCAGGGCGAACTCGTCCTGCTGCTCCCGGCCGATCTTGTGCTGGTCCGCGATGAGTTCGGCCGACTCGCCCAGCGGGATCGTCCACTGCGGCTCCATGCGCGGGTTGACCATCCGCCAGCCGAGCGTCGTGGAGTACATCTCGGTGTGCCCGGCCGGGAAGGCCTTGTCGCTCTTCGGCAGGACGTACGGCGCCCGGGTCATGGACTCGACACCGCCGGCCAGCGCGATGGACGCGTCGCCGAGCGCGATGGCCCGGGCAGCCTGGATCACGGCCTCCAGGCCGGACGCGCACAGCCGGTTGACCGTCACGCCCGGCACGGAGGTGGGCAGACCGGCGAGCAGCGCGGCCATCCGGCCGACGTTGCGGTTCTCCTCGCCGGCCCCGTTGGCGTTGCCGAAGTACACGTCCTCGACCCGGGCCGGGTCCAGCTCCGGTGTGCGACCGAGGAGTTCGCGGACGGCGTGCGCGGCCAGGTCGTCCGGACGCACGCTCGCCAGGCTCCCGTTGTAGCGGCCGATCGGCGTGCGGACCGCGTCGACGATGTAGACGTCCTTCACTTCAGGCCCTCCGGCACGGTCAGTTCGGCACCGGTCCTGGTGACGATCTCCTCGGCGGTCACGCCCGGCGCGGTCTCGGCCAGGACGAGCCCGCCGTCGGTGACGTCGAGGACGCCCAGGTCGGTGATGATCCGGTTCACGCACCCCTTGCCGGTCAGCGGCAGGGCGCACTCGGTGAGGATCTTGGGGGAGCCGTCCTTGGCGGTGTGCGTCATGACCACGATGACCGTGCGGGCGCCGTGCACCAGGTCCATCGCCCCGCCGATGCCGGTGATCAGCTTGCCGGGGACGGCCCAGTTGGCCAGGTCGCCCCGCTCGGACACCTGCATGGCCCCGAGCACGGCGACGTCGATGTGCCCGCCCCGGATCATCGAGAACGACAGCGCCGAGTCGAAGAAGGAGGCGCCCGGCAGGACCGTCACCGTCTCCTTGCCGGCGTTGATCAGGTCGGGGTCGACGGCGTCCTCGGTGGGGTAGGGGCCGGTGCCCAGGATGCCGTTCTCGGACTCCAGGACGACCTCGACGCCCTCGGGAAGGTGGTTCGGGATCAGCGTCGGCAGGCCGATGCCGAGATTGACGTACTGGCCGTCCCGCAGCTCCCGCGCCGCCCGCGCGGCCATCTCCTCGCGCGTCCAGGCCATCAGGACCTCACCGTCCGCTGCTCGATCTTCTTGTCCGCCGCCTGCTCCGGGGAGAGCGCGAGCACCCGCTGCACGAAGACGCCCGGCAGGTGCACCGCGTCCGGGTCGATCTCCCCGGGCTCCACCAGCTCCTCGACCTCGGCGATGGTGACCCGCCCGGCCATCGCGGCCAGCGGGTTGAAGTTCCGGGAGGACTTGTTGAAGACCAGGTTGCCGTGCCGGTCACCCTTCCAGGCCCGCACCAGGGCGAAGTCCGTGCGGATGCCCCGCTCCAGCACGTACTCCGAGCCGTCGAACTCCCTGACCTCCTTCGGCGGCGAGGCGAGCGCGACCCTGCCCTCACCGTCGTAGCGCCAGGGCAGCCCGCCGTCGGCGACCTGCGTGCCGACGCCGGCCGGGGTGTAGAAGGCGGGGATCCCGGCGCCGCCGGCCCGCAGCCGCTCGGCGAGCGTGCCCTGCGGGATCAGCTCGACCTCCAGCTCCCCGGCCAGGTACTGCCGGGCGAACTCCTTGTTGGCGCCGATGTAGGAACCCGTGACCCGGGCGATCCGGCCGGCGGCCAGCAGCACCGCCAGGCCCGACTCCATCGCCCCGCAGTTGTTGGAGACCACCGACAGCCCGGCCACGCCGCGCTCGTACAACGCCCCGATCAACACGTTCGGCACACCGCTCAGCCCGAATCCACCCACAGCGAGCGACGCGCCGTCCAGCACGTCGGCCACCGCCTCCAGGGCTGTGGCGACCACCTTGTCCATCCGAGGAGCCCCATCTCTTCCGAGCGACCCGACCAAATTAATCAGGGCACTGAGTATTTCTGCGAGCTGTCCCTCACGCTGCCATCGGGACCGAGGGGCGTCAAGACCTCAACAAGTACGTCTACGGTCCTTTGTGCACGCGGCAGACAGCGCCTCGTGCTGTGAGTATTGTTCAGTGCACCGACGAAAACGACCGAGGGGTGCACATGGCGGCCGCAGACCTCACCACCCACCCCGGGCACCTGGCCCGCAGGCTCCAGCAGGCCCACTACCTGTTGTGGAACGCGATGGTCTCCGAGGAGATCACCTCGCCCCAGTTCGCGGTCCTCAACACGCTCGTCGCCGAGCCCGGCCTGGACCAGCGCACGGTGGGGGAGCGGGTGGGGCTCGACCGGTCCACCATCGCCGAGGTGATCAGCCGGCTCAGCCGGCGCGGACTGCTCGACAAGGTCCGCGACCCCCAGGACGGCCGCCGCTCCCTGCTGCACCTCACGGACGAGGGGGAGCGCACGCACCGCAGGCTGACCGTGCGCACCGCCCGGATGAACCAGGTGTTCCTCGCCCCGCTGACGGCCGACGAGCGGACGGTGTTCTTCGATCTCATCCGGCGGGTCGCGGACGCGGCCGAGGGGCTCCGCAATCCCGGGGAGCCCCTGGTGGCGCCCCGCTGACGGACGCGGCCCGAGCAGGCCGTCAGGGCGTCTTGGAGTACACCACCCAGACCTGGCCCTTGGCGAAGTTCACCGGAGTGCCGTCGCCGGTGGTGAACGAGGTGCCGTCCGTGGCCTTCTCCCGCTTCCAGTCCACGTCCCAGGCCCGCCCGTCGCGCAGCACCGTCGCCTTGCCCGAGCCGACCGTCTCGGTGTACGGCGTGTTGTTGCCGAGGAAGTCCCGGAAGGCGGACTCGCGCACGTTCACGTACTGCACGACGACCGTCGCGGCCGTCATCCGTTTCCCGTCGGCCGTCGTCGCGGGCGTGCCGTCCATGCCGACCAGCCACCGGTCGCGGGAGTCCGACCAGGTGAAGGTGAAACGGGCCGCCGGGTAGCGCACCGCCCGGGAATCCGTCGCCGTGCCGCCCTCGGGTGCCGGGCCGTAGCGGAAACCGGTGGTCAGGGCGGCCCGGCCGGGGGTCTCGGGCACGATCCGCCCGGGCCGCAGGTAGAGGTTGTGCGGGGCGGGCTTGCCGGAGCCGCGGAAGAAGGCGTCGGCGGCGTTGCCGGGCGTCTCCGGCCGCAGCGGCGCCTTGTCGATCAGCGGCAGGAGCTTCTTCTGCGCGCCGGAGAAGGCCAGCGTGGGACGGTCGAACTGGCGCAGGAGTTCCAGATCCGACTCGCGTGCGCTGCGCACCGGCCCGACCGTCTCCGGCAGCCGGGTCGCGTACACCGCCATCAGCCGGCTCAGTCCGCCCTCGACCTGCTCGGCGTAGACCACGTCCGCGGCGTCCACACCCGTGTGCGGACGGGCCGCGGCGGCGTTGTCGATCTTGACGGCGAGGGCGGAGGGGCCGGTCGCCGAGGGGGACGCCCCCTGTTCCGACTCCTTGGGTGCGCCCCGTCCGTCGTCGCCCGGTCCGCCCTCGCTCGTGCAGCCCGCCGCCAGGGCGGCCGTCACCGTGGCGGCCAGCAGTGCTGCCGCCGTCGCGGTGCGTCGTCCGCGCGTCCCTCGTCTCATGCCCACCGTCGCCACCGCGCCTTATGTCATCGATCTGCCTTGATTGTGCGCTTATCTGAACATCGATGGCCATAGTTGATCGTTCTTGGCAGGGAAGTGTCTCGGCGGCGTCCGTCGATCGGCTCAAGATTCAGCGCGGGGCGTGCGGGTACCCGGACCCGGCCGTACGACCGACGCGCACGCTGACGGAGGGAGCGCGAGGCGATGAGGGCAGTGACCTGGCAGGGCAAGCGGGACGTGCGGGTGGAGAACGTGCCCGATCCGACGATCCAGGAGCCGACGGACGCGGTCATCCGCATCACCTCCACCGGGCTGTGCGGCTCCGACCTGCACTTGTACGAAGTGCTCACCCCGTTCATGACCCCGGGTGACATCCTCGGCCACGAACCCATGGGCATCGTCGAGGAGGTCGGCGCCGGTGTCCCGGACCTCCAGGTGGGGGACCGGGTCGTGGTGCCGTTCCAGATCGCCTGCGGCAACTGCTGGATGTGCCTGACCGGCCTGCCCACGCAGTGCGAGACCACCCAGGTGCAGGGCGAGGGCATGGGCGCCGCCCTGTTCGGCTACACCCGCCTGTACGGCGCCGTGCCGGGCGCCCAGGCCGAGTACCTGCGCGTACCGCAGGCCCAGTTCGGCCCGATCAAGGTCCCCGAGGGCCCGCCCGACGACCGTTTCGTCTACCTCTCCGACGTCCTGCCCACCGCCTGGCAGGCGGTCGCCTACGCCGGCGTCCCGCAGGGCGGCAGCGTCGCCGTGCTCGGCCTCGGCCCCATCGGCGACATGGCCTGCCGTGTCGCCCAGGTGCAGGGCGCCGGACGGGTGTTCGGCGTCGACCTGGTCCCGGAGCGGCTGCGCCGGGCGAAGGCACGGGGCGTGGAGACCTTCGACCTGAGGTCCTTCGACGACGAGAAGGAACTCGTCGAAGCGATCCGCGACCAGACCGACGGACGCGGCCCCGACGCCGTGATCGACGCCGTCGGCACCGAGGCCCACGGCAGCGCTGCCGCGCGCATGGTGCAGAACGCCGCGGCGATCCTGCCGCGCAAGATCGGCGGTCCGATCGCCGAGCGCTTCAGCATCGACCGCCTCGCCGCGCTCTACACCGCCATCGACCTCGTGCGCCGCGGCGGCACCATCTCGCTGTCCGGTGTCTACGGCGGCATGGCGGACCCGCTGCCGCTGCTCACCCTGTTCGACAAGCAGATCCAGATGCGGATGGGCCAGGCCAACGTCCGACGCTGGAGCGACGACATCATCCCGTACCTGACCGACGAGGACCCCCTCGGTGTGGACGACTTCGCCACCCACCGGGTGCCGCTGTCCGAGGCGCCGCACGCGTACGAGATGTTCCAGCGCAAGCAGGACGGCGCGGTCAAGGTCCTGATGCAGCCCTGACCGGGTCCCGGCTAGACGCCGAGGATCTCCGCCAGGTCGTAACGGACCGGCTCCTCCAGCTGCGCGTACGTACAGCTCTCAGGGGTCCGGTCCGGGCGCCAGCGGCGGAAACGGGCGGTGTGCCGGAAACGCTGCCCGTTCTCCATGTGGTCGTACGCCACCTCGGCCACCCGGTCCGGCCGCAGCGGTACCCACGACAGGTCCTTCCGGCCCGACCAGCGGCTCGGCGCCCCCGGCAGCCGGGCCGTCTCGTGCGCGGCCTCCTCGGACCAGGCCGCCCACGGATGCCCCGTCACGTCGTCCAGGCGCAGCGGCTCCAGCTCCTCGACCAGCTCGGCACGCCGCTTCATCGTGAAGGCGGCGGACACACCCACGTGCTGGAGGGCGCCCCGGTCGTCGTACAGGCCGAGCAGCAGCGAACCCACCACGGGGCCGCTCTTGTGCAGGCGGTACCCGGCGACCACGACATCCGCCGTCCGCTCGTGCTTGATCTTGAACATGGCGCGTTCGTCCGGCCGGTAGCGCACCGTCAGCGGCTTGGCGATGACCCCGTCGAGCCCGGCCCCCTCGTACTCCTCGAACCACCGCCGCGCCACCTCGATGTCGGTGGTCGCCGGCGCCAGGTGCACCGGCGCCCGCTCCCCGGACAGCGCCCCGGTCAGCCGCTCCCGCCGCTCCGTCAGCGGGACGTCCATCAGCGACTCGTCGCCCAGCGCCAGCAGATCGAACACGACGAGCGAAGCCGGTGTCCGCTCGGCCAGCGTCCGCACCCGCGAGTCCGCCGGGTGGATCCGCTCTGTCAGCGCGTCGAAGTCCAGATGCCCCTCCCGCGCGATCACGATCTCCCCGTCCACCACGCACCGCTCCGGCAACCGCTCCCGCACAGCCGTCACCAGCTCGGGAAAGTACCTGGTCAGAGGCTTCCCGGTGCGGCTGCCCAGCTCGACCTCGTCCCCGTCACGGAACACGATCGCCCGGAACCCGTCCCACTTCGCCTCGTACTGCATGCCCGCGGGGATCGCCGCCACGGACTTGGCGAGCATCGGCAGGACGGGGGGCATCACCGGCAGATCCATGGATCGATTCTGCGCCGATATCCCACCGGTTGCCCGATGTGCGAGGTATGCGGGCGACGCCTACCGTGGCGGCATGGGTGACGCGGTGGAACTGGAGGTGGACGGCCGGACCGTACGGCTGTCCAGCCCGGACAAGATGTTCTTTCCCGAGCGCGGTTTCACCAAGCTGGACCTGGCGCGCTACTACATCGCCGTCGGTCCCGGCATCCTGCGCGCCCTGCGCGACCGGCCGACCACCCTGGAGCGCTACCCCGAGGGCGTGAACGGCGAGAACTTCTTCCAGAAGCGGGCGCCGAAGAACATGCCCGACTGGATCCCGACCGCGCACATCACCTTCCCCAGCGGCCGCAGCGCCGACGAGATGTGCCCCACCGAGGCCGGTGCCGTGGTGTGGGCCGCCCAGTTCGGCACCCTCACCTTCCACCCCTGGCCGGTACGCCGCGACGACGTCGACCACCCGGACGAACTGCGCATCGACCTCGACCCGCAGCCCGGCACCGACTACGACGACGCCGCCCGAGCCGCCCACGAACTGCGCGCGGTCCTCGACGAGTTCGGCGGGCTGCGCGGCTTCCCCAAGACCTCCGGCGGCCGGGGTCTGCACGTCTTCGTGCCCATCGAACCGCGCTGGACCTTCACCCAGGTCCGGCGCGCCGCCATCGCCGTCGGCCGGGAGATGGAACGGCGGATGCCCGAGCACGTGACCATCAAGTGGTGGAAGGAGGAGCGGGGCAGACGCATCTTCATCGACTACAACCAGACGGCACGCGACCGCACGATCGCCTCCGCCTACTCCGTACGCCCCCGCCCGCACGCCCCCGTCTCCGCACCCCTGCGCTGGGACGAGGTCGGCATCGCGCACCCCCAGGACTTCGACCTCGCGACCATGCCCGCGCGCTTCGCCGAACTCGGCGACGTGCACGCGGACATGGACGACAAGCGCTACTCCCTGGAAGCCCTGCTCGACCTCGCCCGCCGCGACGAGCACGACCACGGTCTTGGCGATCTGCCGTACCCGCCCGAGTATCCGAAGATGCCGGGGGAGCCCAGGCGGGTACAGCCGAGCAGGGCCCGCAAGGAGAAGGAGCCTCCTACAGCTCCTTGATCCGGATGTCCCGGTAGGAGACCACATCCGTCGTGCCGTGCACCTGGAGCCCGATGTAGCCGGAGGCGAACCGCCGCCCGTCCGTGCCCGGGTCGTCCGAGCGTGGCGGGCTGAACTCCTGACCGCCGGTGTTGTCGAACTCGTTGATCAGCACACCGTTGCGGAGCACCGAGTAGTGCTGGCCCTCCACCCGGATCTCGTAGTCGTTCCAGGTGCTCTTCTGCGTCACGCCCGCGCCGGCGAGCCCGACACGGTCGAAGCCGTAGACCGACCCCGTCTTGTACATGTCGCCGTCGGGCCGGTCGAGCACCTGCACCTCGTGCCCGTACTTGATGGCGACCCACTCCGGGCGGGACTCCTCGGGGTGGTCGTGGACCCACGGGAAGCGCACGAAGACACCCGAGTTGGCGTTGCCGGCGCCGGGTGCGTCGTCACGCCACTGGAGCTTCAGCGAGAAGTCTCCGTACTTGCGCTGCGGGAACCACAGCATGCCCATGCCGGGCGTCGTGGTGCTGGAGGTGATCGTCCCGTCCGGGTTCAGCCCGAACGAACCGCCGCCCACGTGCTGCCACTTGGCAAGGGAGTCCGCCGTGCCGTCGAACAGCGCCCGGTAGCCCTCGGTCTGCCCCGGCCTGCCGATGCCCGACTCGCGGGCCGCCTTCCGGATCGCCCTGGACTCCCGCTGGTCGATGACCCCTTCCTTCAGCAGCGCGTCGAGAACGGACGTCACGTGCTTGAGGAACAGTGCCTGGGACGTCCACTCCTTCTCGTCCTCGATCAGCTCGCCGATCCGGCACCGGTTGTCGGTCACCCGGTTGCGGACCCCGGAGTCGACCGTGCCGACGATCACCGTCAGCCGCTCGTCGTACTCGGGGCAGTCGGGCGCCGGGACCTGCCCGGAGACGACCGTGAAGGTCACCGTGCGGGCCGCCGCGGTGTTCCCGGCCTTGTCCGTCGCCCGGTAGGCCACGGTGTGCGCACCCGCCCGGTCGACCAGCACCGGTGCCGAGTAGGCGAGGTAGGGCCCGCCGTCCAGGGAGTACTCGATCCTCTCGACGCCCGAGCCGTGCGCGTCGGTCGCCGTGACGGTCACCCGGGCACTGTTGACGTACGCCCCGGCGGAGTTCCTCGTGCCCTCCAGGGTCACCCCCGTCACCGGCGGAGTGGTGTCCTGCGGCGGCGCGGCGACCACCGTGAACCGCACGCTCTTCTCCGCCGCCACGTTGCCCGCCTTGTCGGTGGCGCGGTAGCGGACGGTGTGCTCGCCCACCTGGTGCACCATCACGGGTGCGGTGTACGGCTGCCAGGCACCCGAACCGACCGCGTACTCGATGGTGTTGACCCCGGAACCCGTGTCGGAGGCCGAGACGGTGACCGTCGCCATGTCGATGTACGCCCCGTCGGCGTCGCGCTCACCGCTCACCGTCGCCGAGGTCTCCGGCGCGGTGGTGTCGTCCGACTGGGGTGCCACGACCGTGAACGCGGCGCTCTTCTCGGCGGAGACGTTCCCCGCCTTGTCGAACGCCCGGTAACGGACTTGATGGCTGCCGACCTGGTCGACGACGACCGGTGCGGTGTACGGCTGCCAGGCACCCGCCTCGCCGATCGCGTACTCGATCCGGTCGACGCCGGAGCCGCCCTCGTCGGTGGCGTGCAGCGCCACGCTCGCCGAACCGACGTACTCGCCCTGCGTGTTCTGCGTGCCGCTCACGTGCGCCGACGCCTCGGGCGCCGTGGTGTCCTCGCCGGTGCCCTCGGTCACCGTCAGGATGCCCTGCATCTGGCCGTGGCCGGGGATCGTGCAGTGGTAGAAGTACCGGCCGGGCGTGAGCGTGACCTGGGCGGTGTGCTTGCCGCCCTGGGCGTCGTTCGGGTTGGCCAGGATGTTGAGCTGCACATCGCTGTTGAACTCGGGATCGCTGGTCACGAACGTCAGCGTGTGCGGCATGCCCGTGGTGTTCCCGGTGGCCGTGCTGTTCTCGAACACGATCGTGGCCGTCCCGGCGACCGCGGTCCTCGGTGCGGAGAGGTACTTGTCGATGTCGTTGCCGGCCGTCCAGGTGAGCACCTGGTCGGCGGCCTCCTTCCCGGGCTGCCCGGCGGCGGGCAGCGCCTGCATGCCGAGCAGCATCAGCAGGGCGGCCAGCAGGGCGGCCCAGACTCTTCGGTGCCGGATCACTCGCTCCCCCTCGCCAGCCGACCGGCGGCCGGGGTGGGCCCGCCGCCCTTGTAGGTGACCCGCCACAGGGCCGACTTGGAGTCCGAGGTGAAGAAGCCGCGCCCGTAGTCGAGGACGTACAGCGCGCCGTCCGGACCGAACTTCCAGTCCATGAGGTTCTTGATGCCGTCGTTGCCGACCGGCACGATCTTCTTCAGCGACTCCGCGTGCACCGGCAGACCGCCGTCGCCTTGCGTCTTCGGGTCCATCAGCACCGCGTTGCGCGGCTGGTCGGCGTCGTAGAAGTCACCGACGAACCACTTGCCGTCCCAGTAGGCCGGCCACTTGACGGTGCTGTCGGCCGCGGCCGTGCCGTACCGGTAGACCGGCCCGTTCATCGCGGCCTGCCCGCCGCCCTTCAGCCAGGGCAGCAGGTACGTGGCCTCCGCCGGCTTGTACGACGGGACACCGTTCGCGTCCCTCGGGTAGTCCGGCGCACCGCCCGACGGTGAGTACCAGATGTTGTTGCCGGTCACCGGCGGCAGGTTCACCAGGCCGTCGTTGTTCGGCGACTCGTTCTTCGGGTGGTCGCAGTCGTACCAGCCCAGCGGTTTGGACGGGTCCGGCAGATTGCGGTCCCGGTAGGGCTGCTTGTTGCCCATGCAGTACGGCCAGCCGCGGTTGCCCGCCTCGGTGATGGCGGCGAACGTGTCGTACTTGGCCGGGCCCCAGGTCGTCGAGGGCGCACTCGCGTCCGGCCCGACCCAGCCCGCGTAGAGCACGTCGGTCGACTTGTCGACGGAGATGCGCGCCGGGTTGCGGACGCCCATCACGTAGATCTCGCCGCGCGTCTTGCCGCCGCCCTCGGCGGTCTCCTTCCCGGTGAAGAGATTGCCCTCGGGGAGTGTGTACGTCCCGTCCGGCTCCGGGTGGATGCGCAGGATCTTGCCGTTGAGGTTGTTGGTGTTGCCCGCGGTGCGGCGCGCGTCCGCGAAGGAGACGCCCTTGTAGTTCGGCTCCGGGTTGTTGCCCGAGTAACCGGCGCTGAAGCCGCTGGAGTTGTTGTCACCGGTGGCGATGTACAGGTTGCCCTTGGAGTCCCAGGCCATCCCGCCGCCCGCGTGACAGCAACTGTGGATCTGCACCGGCCACTTCAGCAGCACCTTCTCGCTGGACAGGTCCAGCTTGTTCGTGGCCCGGTCGAGCGTGAACCGGGAGACCCGCCGCTCCGCCGTCCGCGTCTCGCGGTCGATCCGATCGTGCGGCGTGTAGTGCAGATACACCCAGCCGTTCTGCGCGAACCCCGGGTCCAGCTCGATGCCGAGCAGCCCCTCCTCGACCTTGACCAGCTCGTCGCCGCCGCCCTTGTTGCCGAAGACGGTGAGCGCACCGGCGAGGCTGACCTGCTTGGTCTTCGGGTCGTAGACGTGGATCTCGCCCTTGCCCTTGCCGATGTCGGGGTTGTTCCAGTCCGTGATCACGGGCTGCGAGGAGTCGGCGCCGCCCCGGCCGATGTAGAAGACCCGGCCGTCGGGCGCGGTGACCATCCCGTGCGGTTCGCCGATCTGGTCGTTCTGCCCCGGCTGGTTGGGCTTGGTCAGCCGCTCCGCCGCGTAGTTGGCGTTGATGGTGGCCTTGCAGTCGGCCTGCTCCAGGCGGGTCGTCCACATCAGCGCACCGCGCAGATGGTCGCGGAAGTCGGCCTCGTCGTACGACGAGACCGTCCCGCCCATGCCCGTGTAGAAGGACCGGCCGCCGTCGTAGTCACGGCACCAGCTGACCGGATGGTCCCAGCCGTTGGAGCCCGTACCCGGCTGGTACGTCGACTCGCGGACCCGGGCCACCGTGTGCACCTCTCCCGACGGGTTCTTCACCCAGTTCAGCCACTGGTCCGGGCGCTTCCACTGCACCGGCAGGTCCTTGGTGGCGGGGTGCCTGCGGTCGCCGACCTCGACCGTCGCCCGCTGCACGGCCGTGGGGCTCGACGCGGCCGGACGGGCACCCACCAGACCGGTGAACCAGTCCGAGTACGGCTCCGCGCGCGCCGCGTCATGAATGCCGACGAACCCGCCGCCGGCCTCCATGTACGCCTCCAGGCCCGCCTCCTGCTCCGCGTCGAGGACATCGCCCCCGCCGGTCAGGAACACGATCGCGTTGAAGCGGCCGAGCCTCGTCTCGTCGGTGAACACCGAGGCGTCACCGGTGGCCTGGACCTTGAAGCGGCGGTTCGCCGGGCCCGTCAGGCCGATGTCCTCGATGGCCTCGATCCCGGCGTTCACCACCGGCGACTCCTCCCCGGCCGCCGCGGAACCGTGGAAGATCAGCACCCGTACGTTCGCGCCGCCCGGCGGCGACTTGATCGACATCGTTGTCAACGGGGGTTCGGGGTAAGGGCGCGCGTTCGCGGCAGGGCCCGACAGCAGCCCGGCGGTCACGACCCCGGCGGCGACGGACGCCGCCCAGACGCGTCTTGACTTGCTCAACCCTCGTAAGTGCATGGGCACCTCCTCGGTCACAGCAACACCGCCAAGGAAGCTAAACCCCTTTGCGCGTCACGCCAATACCTATGACCGGGACGGCATCAACTTTGTCTTGAGTGTGGATAAACGACAGCGTGGCCGGTACCGTCGCACAGGTTCATACCAGGTACGCCTCCGTAAACGCCTTACCAGGGTGGGGAGTTCCGCATGGACAGACGCAGCTTCAATCGGCGGGTCCTGCTGGGCGGCGCGGCCGTCGCGACATCGTTGTCCGTGGCGCCGGAGGCCGTGAGCGCCGCCGGACCCGCGAAGACGGCGCCCGCCGGAGGCGAGGTGAAGCGCATCAAGATGTACGCCGAGAAGCTGGGCGACGGGCAGATGGGCTACGGCCTGGAAAAGGGCAAGGCGTCCGTCCCGGGCCCCCTGATCGAACTCAACGAGGGGGACACGCTGCACGTCGATTTCGAGAACACCATGGACGTGGCGGTGAGCCTGCACGTCCACGGCCTGGACTACGAAATCACCAGCGACGGCACGAAGATGAACCGCAGTCATGTCGAACCGGGCGGCACCCGCACCTACACCTGGCGCACCCACGCCCCCGGCCGCCGCAAGGACGGCACCTGGCGGGCGGGCAGCGCGGGCTACTGGCACTACCACGACCACGTCGTCGGCACCGAGCACGGCACGGTAGGTCTGCAGAAGGGCCTGTTCGGCCCGGTCATCGTCCGCCGCAAGGGCGACGTCCTGCCCGACCGCACGCACACCGTCGTCTTCAACGACATGCGGATCAACAACAAGCCGCCGCACTCGGGGCCGGACTTCGAGGCCACGGTGGGGGACCGCGTGGAGTTCGTCGTGATCACGCACGGCGAGTTCTACCACACGTTCCACATGCACGGTCATCGCTGGGCGGACAACCGCACCGGCATGCTGACCGGCCCCGAGGACCCCAGTCAGGTCATCGACAACAAGATCACGGGCCCGGCCGACTCGTTCGGCTTCCAGGTGATCGCGGGGGAGGGCGTCGGCGCGGGCGCCTGGATGTACCACTGCCACGTGCAGAGCCACTCCGACATGGGGATGGTAGGTCTCTTCCTGGTGAAGAAGCCGGACGGGACCATTCCGGGGTACGAGCCGCACGGACACGGCGACGAGCCGGCGGGCGGGGGCCACGAGCACGGAGAGGAGCCGCCGGACGGCGGCCACGAGCACTGACGGGCGACCGTTCGGCGCGGCACGCGAGAGCGCTCTCACCGTGCTGCGGACCCAGGGCTATCCTGATCCGCAGCCGCAGGTGAGGAGCCCCGAAGTGACCGACACAGCCCCGCGTCCCACCCTGGAGGCCGTGGCCGCCCGGGCCGGTGTCTCGCGGGCCACCGTGTCCCGCGTGGTCAACGGCGGCGACGGGGTGCGGGACATCCTGGTGGAGCGGGTCCGCAAGGCCGTGGACGAGCTCGGTTACGTACCCAACCAGGCCGCCCGCTCCCTGGTGACCCGGCGGCACGACGCGGTCGCGGTCGTCGTCGCCGAACCGGAGACCCGGGTCTTCGCCGACCCGTTCTTCGCGCTCCAGCTGCGCGGCATCAGCAAGGAGCTCACCGCCCACGACAACCAGCTCGTGCTGCTGCTCACTGAGGGCCGGGACGACCACGCCCGGGTCGCCAGGTACCTCGCCGGCGGACATGTCGACGGCGCCCTCGTCTTCTCCCTGCACCTCGACGACCCGCTGCCGGAGCTGATCCAGCGGGCCGGTGTCCCGACCGTCTTCGGCGGCCGGCCCGGCTGGAGCGGAGACCGGCGCGAGGTGGTCTACGTCGACAGCGACAACCGCGGCGGTGCCCGCGACGCCGTCCGCCACCTGGCCGGCCTCGGCCGCACCCGGATCGCGCACATCACCGGCGCCCTCGACCAGACCTCCGCCGCGGACCGCCTCGACGGCTACCGGGACGTCATGGTGGACGCCGACCCGCGGCTCATCGCCGAGGCCGACTTCACCCCGGCCGGGGGCGAGCGGGCGATGCGCGAACTCCTGGAGCGTTGCCCGGACGTGGACGCGGTGTTCGCCGCCAACGACCTCATGGCCTCCGGGGCCCTGCGCGTCCTGCGCGAGTCCGGCCGCCGGGTCCCCGACGACGTGGCCGTGCTCGGGTTCGACGACATGCGGCCCCTCGCCGAACAGACCGACCCGCCGCTCACGACGGTCCGTCAGGACATAGAGGAGATGGGCCGCCTGATGGCCCGCCTGCTGCTGCGCGGCCTCGACCGGGCCGCCCCCCGGGACGGCGTCGGGGCGACGCCCTCCAGCGTGGTGCTGCCGACGACGCTGGTGCGGCGGGGGTCGGCCTAGGGGTGTCCGCGAAGCCGCGTCGTCCGCCCGGTGTGCGGGCGGCCCGGTGTCGGGGAGCCTTCGTGCCGGTGGGCGCTTGGCTCGGTGTCGGGGAGTCTTCGTGCCGGTGGGCGCTTGGCTCGGTGTGGGGGAGTCTTCGTGCCGGTGGGCGCTTGGCTCGGTGTCGGGGAGCCTCCGTGCCGGTGGGCGTTCGGCCCGGTGTCGGGGAGCCGCGCGCCCGCAAGCCCCCGCCCGCAGAGCCGGGCCGGTGGGCCCGCCGTTGCGATGCAGCGGCGAGCGCGCGCCGGCCGGACAGGGAGAGGCCGGGGTGCGACGCGCCGGGCGCCCGCATCGGCAGGCGTCGCTCTCTTGCGGGCCCGGGCCCGCCTCACCCCTGCTGCGGCTCGCTTCGGATCACCGCGAAGCGGGCGCCGTACGGGTCGGCGAGTTTCGCCAGGCGGCCGACGGACGGGAGGTCCGTGGCGGGGAGGCGCACCGTGCCGCCCAGTTCCCCGGCCCTGGCGACGGTGGCGTCCGGGTCGGCGACCTCGAAGTACGGCAGCCAGTACGCCTCCTCCTCGGCCGGGTCGTCGGCCAGCGGGACGACTCCGCCGAACATGGCGTCCTCGCTCTGTCCGGCGGGGCTGAACGTGGTGTACGTGCCGCCGGCGAAGTCGGCGCCGATGGTCTCCAGGCCCAGTACCGAGTGGTAGAAGGCGGCCGCGGCCGGGACGTCCGCCGTGTACAGCTCGACCCAGCACAGCGAGCCGGGTTCCTGGACCACCTCCAGGCCCTTGTTGCGGCCCGGCTGCCACAGGCCGAAGGTCACTCCTGCCTGGTCGGCGAGGATCGCCATCCGGCCCAGGTCCTGGACGTCCATCGGCTGCACCGCCACCGAGCCGCGCGCCTGCTCGGCCGCACGCGCCGTGGCGTCCGCGTCCGGCGCCTGGAAGTACACCGTCCAGGACGGCGGGCCCTGCTCGGCGGTGGTCTGCATGCCCCCGGCGGCCGTCCTGCCGCCCAGCTGGAACAGGCCGTACCCGCCGACTTCCGGGCCGCCCGGCTGGAACCGCCAGTCGAACAGCCCGCCGTAGAAGGCGGCGGCGCCGTCGATGTCGGGAGTGCCGAGGTCGATCCAGTTCGGAGCGCCGGTGACATAACGGGTGGTGAGCATCGTCGCCCTCCTCGCACAGGGGCCCGTCGTCCGCACTGCCGAGTCTTTCACCGCCGGGTGGCATCCGCCGCCGGAGGACGACCATGGCGGGTTGCGCGGTGTTTCCGCGCGCCGCCGTGCGCCGGCCGGTCCGGCGGGCCAGCATCGAAGCGGCCGGGGGCCCGGGAACGCGGTGTTGATCCCGCGTTGATCGAACGTTTTTCACCGCCCGCAACGCTTCCGGTCATGCACATCGACACGATCACCTCGCCCGAACTCGAATGGCAGCAAGAGGCGTTGTGCGCGCAGACGGGGGCGGACTTCTTCTTCCCCGAACCGGGCAGTTCGGTGCGGGAGGCGAAGCGGATCTGCGGTATGTGCCCGATCCGTGCGGCCTGCCTCACGTACGCGCTGGACAACGACGAGCGCTTCGGCGTCTGGGGCGGTCTCTCGGAGAAGGAGCGGCTGGAGCTGCGGCGGGTGTCGCGCTAGAGGCCACGGGGAGCGTGGCCCCCCGGTTCCTTCTCACGTCCGCTGCCGGTACGCGCGAGGCCCCGGCCGCTCGGGGCGGCCGGGGCCTCGCGGCCGTGGGTGCGGGGCGGTGTCAGGCGCCGGCCCGGGCCGCCATGCGGGCCTTGCGGGCGGCCAGCTTCTCGTCGAACTTCGACGCCTCGGAGTCCAGACCGCCCATGAACAGACCGAGCTCCTCCTGAGCCTTGCGGCCCTCGGGGCCCAGGTCGTCGATCTCCATGATCTTCAGGAAGCGCAGCACCGGCTGGAGCACGTCGTCGTGGTGGATGCGCATGTTGTAGATCTCGCCGATCGCCATCTGCGCCGCGGCCCGCTCGAAGCCGGGCATGCCGTGGCCGGGCATCCGGAAGTTCACGATGACGTCGCGCACCGCCATCATCGTCAGGTCGGGCGCCAGCTCGAAGGCCGCCTTCAGCAGGTTCCGGTAGAAGACCATGTGCAGGTTCTCGTCGGTGGCGATGCGCGCCAGCATGCGGTCGCAGACCGGGTCCCCGGACTGGTGGCCGGTGTTGCGGTGCGAGACGCGGGTCGCGAGCTCCTGGAAGGCGACGTAGGCGACCGAGTGCAGCATCGAGTGCCGGTTGTCGGACTCGAAGCCCTCGCTCATGTGGGACATCCGGAACTCTTCCAGCTTGTCCGGGTCCACCGCGCGCGATGTGAGCAGGTAGTCGCGCATCACGATGCCGTGTCGGCCCTCCTCCGCGGTCCAGCGGTGCACCCAGGTGCCCCAGGCGCCGTCGCGGCCGAACAGCGAGGCGATCTCATGGTGGTAGCTGGGCAGGTTGTCCTCGGTGAGAAGGTTG
The DNA here is from genome assembly GCF_001611795.1 of Streptomyces qaidamensis. Taxonomy (NCBI): domain Bacteria; kingdom Bacillati; phylum Actinomycetota; class Actinomycetes; order Kitasatosporales; family Streptomycetaceae; genus Streptomyces; species Streptomyces qaidamensis. Next base: position 7,874,990 of record NZ_CP015098.1, read on the forward strand.
ACCACGAGCGCGATGCGGCCGATCTCGGTGACCTTGGACTGCTCCTTGCCCCAGGCCTCGCCGTCCTCGAAGATGCCGGGGAAATTGCGCCCGTCGCTCCACGGCACGTACTCGTGCGGCATCCAGTCCTTGGCGACCGTCAGATGCCGGTTGAGTTCCTTCTCGACCACTTCCTCCAGGGCGTACAGCAGCTGAGCGTCGGTCCAGGCGCCGGCCGGGCTGCCGAGGTGGGGAGTGGTGATCGTCATGGACTCTCCAGTGGGACAAACGTATGAGCGGGGTACGGTGAACCTACGGCATCGTAGGCTACGTTTCCGTAGGTTACGATGCCGTAGGTTAAGAGTGCTGTAAAGGCAGCTCATCGGCTGTGTCGCTCGTACGCGCGTCAACCCCCCGGGCCCTGCAGGTCGAGGGACCGGAGAGGGAATGTGCGAGTCCGGTCAGACGTACAGCTCCCGCAGCCGCACCGAGAGGCACGTCACACATCCCTCGAGCTTCTCGAACTCGCTGATGTCCACGACGACCGGTTCGTACCCGAGGTCGGCGAACAGCTCGGCTGTCTTCGGCGCGCTCGCCGCCATCAGCAGCTTGTCCCCGCCGAGCAGGACGACGTGGGACCCCGCCTCCTCCGGGACCGGCAGGAAGCGCGCGAACAGGGAGGGCGTGTCCATCTTGGGGATGTGCCCGATGACCGTACCGTCCGGCAGCGCCGTGACCGCCGACTTCAGGTGCAGCACCTTGCTCACCGGCACGGAGACGACCCGTGCGCCGAGCGGCTCGAACGCGGCGCGCAGCTGCTGGACGCCGGCGGCGTTGGTGCGCCCGCCCCGGCCCACGTAGACGGTGTCGCCGAGCTTCAGGACGTCGCCGCCCTCCAGCGTGCCCGGGTCCCAGATCCAGTTCACCGAGCAGCCCAGACCGGCCACGGCCTCCTCGACCCCGGCGGTCTCCGCACGCCGGGTGTCGGCGCCCGGGCGGGCGATCAGCGCGACGTTCCGGTACATCACGACCGTGTCCTCGACGAACACCGAGTCCGGGCAGTCGTCGGCCGGGTCCACCTCGATGGTCTCCCAGCCGTGCGTGCGCAAGGCCTCCACGTACGCCTCCCACTGTTCGACGGCGAGGTCGACGTCGACCTCCTCCCGCTCGATGTGGGTCACCAGCCCCTCGGCGAGACGCGGGCTGGGACGGCGGACGAGGGCCTTCTTGCTGGGCACGAGCGTGACTCCGTATCGGATGGACGTGTCTGGACCGTACCGACGGGGCGTCCGGGATCGACCGGAACCCATCGGGTGTCGGCCGACCATCATGCAGGGCGAACGGGGGAGAGGACAGCCCTGGGGCGGGGCCGAGGGGATGGAGGGGCCGGGGAGACGCCAGGGAGACAGGGGGATGGCGGAGCCGGGCGAGCCCGGGGCGGCGCGGCGGACGGCGGGCGGGAGCCCACGGGGGCGTCTCGGCTGCGGAGGTGGGCGGGGCCGGACTGATGTGGGTGTTTGTGGCGCGGGGGGCGGGGTCTGTCCGGCCGGCTCAAGGAGTGGCCCGGGGCGGTGGGTCACGGCCTGGCCGCTGGTCCGCCCGTCTGCCCGACCCCATAGCCGCTGGTCTGCCCGGCCGCCGGTCTGTCCGGCGCCTGTGTCGCTGGTCTGCCCGGCCGCCGGTCTGTCCGGCCCCAGTGTCGCTGGTCCGCCCGGCCGCCGGTCCGCCCGGCCCCGTCTGTCCGACCCCAGTGTCGCTGGTCCGCCCGGCCGCCCCGGCCGCCCGGCCCCTGTACCGCCCGGCCGACCGGCCGCCAGCCCCCGGCCGACCGCCCGCACGCCACCCGTCGCCCCCGCGCCCCCTCTCAACTCACCCCACAGATCCAGCCCCCTCCAAGCCTCGCCGCTGTCCCGGCGTCACCGCGTCGGCGGCGTCCTGCTGCTCGTCCGGGCGCAGGCACTCGATCAGGTAGTCGCCCGTGTCGGGGTCGCGGGTCACCCCGTGGGTCTCGCTGCCGAAAGCGGGGAACCGGCGGTCGAAGGACTCCAGGGCGCCGAGGTAGCGGAGCAGGGGGCCGTCCGCCTCTCCGACGCTCTCGCCCGGCATGAGGACCGGGATGCCGGGCGGCGTCACCGTGACCATCGCCGCGGCGACCCGGCCCGGCGCGTCCGCCAGGCGGATCCGTTCCGTGCCGCCGCGGATCAGGCGCTGGTAGCACGTCTGGGGCGGTGCGACGGGCTCCGGCAGGTGCTGGAAGGCGGTGTCGAGGAGTTCGACCAGGCGGGCCTCGCGCAGATGGTCGTGCATCTCCTGGCACAGCTCGCGCAGCGTCAGCCCGGCATAACGCCGCGGGTGCTCCGCGACCAGCGCGGGCAGCACACGGTCGAGCGGGGCGTCACTGTCGTAGAGGTCCTTGAAGTCCATGAGGGCGTCCAGCAGCGTGCCCCACTTGCCCTTCGTGATGCCCATGGAGAACAGCACCAGGGTGGTGTAGCTGTCGGTCTTCTCGACGACGATGCCACGCGTGGTCAGATAGGCGGTCAGCACGCGGGCCGGGATGCCGCGGTCGGACATCACCCCCGTCGCGTCCAGCCCCGGGCAGGTCAGGGTGACCTTGATCGGGTCGAGCATGCAGTAGCCGTCGGTCAGCCCGGGGAAGCCGTGCCAGTCCCCGTCGGGCGCGAGGTGCCAGCAGGACGGCTCGGTCCGCAGCAGCTCCGCCGGGGCCTCGTCGAAGGGCAGGAGTTTCCCGCTCGCGGGATCCTGCACCTCGGTCGGCTGCCACACCCCGAAGAACCAGGGCGGCCGGTCACCGGCGGCCTTGATCCTGCGTCCGATGCGCACCATCTCCTGGCGGAACCGGACCGCCTCGGTCACCGCCTCGTCGACCAGCCACTGCCCCTGCGGGCCGTCCATCATCGCCGTGGCCACGTCCAGTGAGGCGATCATCGGGTACAGCGGCGACGTCGTGCCGTGCATCATCAGCGCCTCGTTGAACTGGTCGTGCTCCACCGGCGCCCGCGGCGCGGGCCGGACGTGCACCATGGCGCCCTGAGACAGTGCCGCCAGCAGCTTGTGGGTGGACTGGGTCGCGAAGACAGTCGGCCGGTCGGGGCCGGGGAAGGCATCCTCGTCCACCGACATGCCGTAGCGGCCGGCGTAGAGCGGATGGAAGCGGGCGTACGCGAACCACGCCTCGTCGAAGTGCAGCCGGGGGGTGCCGTCGGCGAACGCCCGGGCCGCCGCCACCGCGTCGTAACACAGCCCGTCGTACGTGGAGTTGGTGAACACCGCGTACTGGGCACGGGACGACACGGCGTCCGCCGACAGTGGGTTCGCGGCGATCCGCGCCGCCACCGATTCCGCCGCGATCTCGGCCGGCGGCAAGGGCCCGGCGAGACCGTAGCCGTTACGGGTGGGGACCAGGTACACCGGTCGCGCGCCGGAGACGACCAGACCGTGCAGGACGGACTTGTGGCAGTTGCGGTCCACCAGGGCGATCTCGTCGCGGGTGACGCTGAAGTGGCCGACCAGACGGTTGCAGGTGGAGTCGCCGTGCAGGACGAAGTACGTGTGCGCGGAGCCGAAGACCCGGGCGGCGTTGCGTTCCGCCTCGCCGATCGGGCCGGTGTGCTCGAACAGCGAGCCGAGCTCCTCCACCGAGATCGACAGGTCGCTGCGCAGCAGCCGCTCCCCGAAGTAGTCGTGGAACGCCCGGCCCACGGGCGACTTGAGGAAGGCGACACCCCCGGAGTGCGCCGGGGTGTGCCACGAGTACTCGTGCGCGTCGTCGAAGCGCCGCAGCGCCTTGAAGAACGGCGGGAGCAGCGCGTCCTGGTAGGCGCGCGCGGCCGTGGTGATCCGCCCGGCGAGGAACGCGGGCGTGTCCTCCAGCGGCCACACATAGCCCACCACCGACTGCGACACCCACAAGGGCAGCTCGCGCAGCCCGTCGTCGGCCATCACCAGGAAAACGGGCAGGTTCTGGAACCGGCGCCCGATCCGGCGCAGCACGGTCGCACCACCCGGCCCGTCCCCGGTCGCGGACGGAAGGTCCCAGGCGACCACCGCGGCGGCCAGACCGGCCTCCGTCCTGAGCACCGCCTCGGCATCGGCGACGCTCACCACCCGACGGACCTGTAAACCGCGCGCCCGGATCCCCTCCGCGATGCGCGTCAACTGTCCGGCGGTGGCGCCCCCGTCCTCCGGACGCTCCGCCACCGCCACCAGAACCGTGCCCTCGGCCATGCCGATCCCCCTCGCCGGTGGCCCGCGCCACCTCCTCCTCCAGTGTTCGCGGGCCCGCACGCATCGTCGGCCTGTGGGCGGTCAAACCACCCCGTCGGTGCACGGCGCGGTCCGCTCCTTGACGTGTCAACGCCCGCGCCGTCGGTATCCCGTCGGAGTACCCGATCAACCGTCTTGCAGATCTCCCCGCGGCGCCCGCCTCGCCGTCGTCAGCAACAGCGCTCACCCGGGCGTGCCGCTCACCGGGGAGCTCACGCCGGCGCGATGACGTCCGCCCGGACTGCCCGCCGCAGATGCTCTCCGGTGAACGATCCCTCGGCCGCCAGGAGTTGGCGCGGTGTGCCCTCGAAGACGATCTCGCCTCCGGCCCGGCCGCCGTCCGGGCCGAGGTCGATCACCCAGTCGGCGCGGGCGATCACGTCGAGGTTGTGCTCGACGACGACGACCGTGTTGCCCGCGTCGGCCAGCCGGTCCAGCAGGGCGACGAGACCTGCCACGTCCGCCATGTGCAGGCCGGTCGTCGGTTCGTCGAGCACGTAGACCGCGCCCGTGCGGTGCAGCCGCGTGGCCAGCTTGATGCGCTGCCGTTCACCTCCGGAGAGTGTGGAGAGGGGCTGGCCGAGCGTCAGATAGGTGAGGCCGACGTCCCGCAGGGCGCGCAGCCGGCGCCGTACGCCCGTGTCGTCGAAGAAGTCGAGTGCCTGTTCGGCCGTCATCTCCAGGACGTCGGCGACGGAACTGCCCTGCACCGTCAGCCGCAGCACCTCCTCCTTGAAGCGCCGCCCCTCGCAGTCGTGGCAGGTCGTCCTCACGGGGTCCATGAAGGCGAGGTCGGTGTGGATGACGCCCCGGCCCTCGCAGGTGCCGCAGGCCCCGCCGGAGTTGAAGCTGAACAGGCCCGCCCCGGCCCCCGTCTCCCGGGCGAAGATCTTCCGGACCATGTCCATGATCCCCAGGTACGTCGCCGGGGTGGAGCGGCCCGAGATGCCGATCGACGACTGGTCGACGACCACGGCCTCCTCGTGCGCCGCGGTGAACTCCCGGACCAGGGTGCTCTTCCCCGACCCCGCGACGCCGGTCACCGCCGTGAGCACACCGGCCGGGAAACGCACGGTCACGTCCCGCAGGTTGTGCCGGTCCGCACCCTTGACCCACAGCTCGCCGCCGGGCTCCCGCACCTCGTCCTTGACCGCCGTGCGCGTGCGCAGGCAGCGCCCGGTGAGCGTGCCGGACACGGCCAGTTCCTCCGGAGTCCCCTCGAAGACCACCGTGCCGCCCCCGGCTCCGGCGCCCGGGCCCATGTCGACGACGTGGTCGGCCAGCGCGATGACGTCCGGGTCGTGCTCGACGACCAGCACCGTGTTGCCCTTGTCGCGCAGCCTCAGCAGCAGGTCGCCGAGACGGCCCACGTCCCGCGGGTGCAGGCCGACGCTCGGCTCGTCGAAGATGTACGTCATGCCGGTCAGGCTGGAGCCGAGGTGCCGCACCGTCTTCAGCCGCTGCCCCTCGCCGCCGCTCAGCGTGGCCGTCTCCCGGTCGAGGCTGAGGTAGCCGAGGCCGATCGCCTCGATGCGCTCCAGCGCGGCCACTGCGGCCGAGGCGATCGGCCCCGCCACCGCGTCGTCGATCTCCTTCAGCACGGCGATCAGGTCGGTGACCTGCATGCGGGTGCAGTCGGCGATCGACCGGCCGTTGATCCGGGTCGCCAGGGCCGCCGCGTTGAGACGTGCTCCGCGGCAGTCCGGGCAGGTGCCCTCCACCAGGAACGCGCTCACCAGCTCCCGGGTCTTCTGGCTCATGGCCGACAGATCCCGCTTCAGGTACAGCCGTTCGAAGCGGACGGCCAGCCCCTCGTACTCCGTGGTCCAGGTGCCGCCCGTGCCGCTGACGTTGACCTTGCTGCCGGGCCGCCCGCGCATCAGGAACTCCCGCTCGGCGGCCGTGAACCGTCCCACCGGCTTGTCCGGGTCGAGGTCGGCGCTGTTGGTGTACGTCTGCCCCTGCCAGGTCCCGGCGGCGAACGGCGGGAAGCGGACCGCCCCTTCGGCGAGGGAACGGTCCGGGTCCACAATGCGGTCCCAGTCGGGCCGTACCGCCCGGCCGAGGCCGTCGCACCCGGGGCACATGCCCGACGGGTCGTTGAACGAGTACGCCGTCGCCGGTCCGGCGCTCGGGGTGCCGTACCGGGAGAACAGCACCCGGATCACCGAGTAGACGTCGGTCATGGTGCCGACGGTCGACCGGGAGTGGCCGCCGACCTGCCGCTGGTCGACGACGATCGCCGGCGTGAGGGCCTCCAGGCCGTCCGCGTGCGGCCGCTCGAACTTGGGCAGCCGGTTGCGGACGAACCAGGGGTAGGTCTCGTTCAGCTGGCGCTGCGACTCCACCGCGATCGTGTCGAAGACGACGGACGACTTCCCCGACCCCGAAACGCCGGTGAACACGGTCAGCCGGCCTTTCGGGATGCGCAGGGTGACGTCCTTGAGGTTGTTCTCGCGTGCTCCGGTCAGGGTGATGGCATCGTGTGCGAAGTCGGTCATGCCGCCGACGCTAGGCGGAAAACCAGACAGCCTCTGGCGTGATTTCCCGCAGTTCTCCCTCCTCCAGCAACAGCCATCGCGTGATGCCGATCGACTCCAGGAACGGCAGGTCGTGACTGGCCACGACCAGTGCCCCCTCGTACGACTCCAGAGCCGTGGTGAGCTGCCGGACGCTCGCCATGTCGAGGTTGTTGGTCGGCTCGTCCAGCATCAGCAGCTGCGGCGCGGGCTCCGCCAGCATCAGCGCGGCCAGCGCCGCCCGGAAGCGTTCGCCGCCGGACAGCGTCGCCGCCTTCTGGTCGGCGCGGGCGCCCCGGAACAGGAAGCGCGCCAGCCGGGCCCGGACCCGGTTGTTGGTGGCGCCCGGCGCGTACCGGGCCACGTTCTCGGCGACGGTCCGCTCGCCGTCGAGGACGTCGAGCCGCTGCGGCAGGAACCGCAGCGGGACGTGCGCCCGTACCTCGCCCGCCTCCGGGGCGAGCTCCCCGGCGATGGTGCGCAGCAGTGTGGTCTTGCCCGCGCCGTTGCGCCCGATCAGCGCGACCCGCTCGGGGCCGCGCAGCTCCAGGCCGCCCTTCACCCGGGCGCCGTAGCGGAGCCCGAGATCCTGCAGCGTGAGGACGGTACGCCCCGGCGGCACGGCCGTGTACGGCAGATCCACGCGGATCTCGTCGTCGTCCCGGACCGCCTCCACCGCGTCGTCCAGCCGCTCCTTGGCCTCGGCGAGCTTCTCCTCGTGCATGATGCGGTGCTTGCCCGCGGACTCCTGGGCCGCGCGTTTGCGAGCCCCCATGACGATCTTCGGCTCGCGCTTGCTGTCCCACATCTTCTGCCCGTACCGCTTGCGACGGGCCAGCTTGACCTGGGCGTCGGTCAGTTCGCGTTTCTGTTTGCGGAAGTCGGCCTCGGCGACGCGCACCATGCGCTCGGCCGCCTCCTGCTCGATCTCCAGGGCCTCCTCGTAGAGGGAGTAGTTGCCGCCGTACCAGGTGATCTCCCCGGAGCGCAGATCGGCGATCTGGTCGACGAGGTCCAGCAGTTCACGGTCGTGGCTGACGACGATCATCACACCAGGCCAGGACTGGACGGCCGCGTACAGCCGCCTGCGGGCGTACAGGTCGAGGTTGTTGGTCGGCTCGTCGAGCAGCAGCACGTCGGGACCGCGCAGCAGCAGTGCGGCCAGGCGCAGCAGCACCGACTCGCCGCCCGACACCTCACCGATGGTGCGGTCCAACTCGACGTGCCCGAGGCCGAGTTCGCCGAGCGTGGCCAGGGCGCGCTCCTCCACGTCCCAATCGTCGCCGACGGTGTCGAAGTGGGTCTCGGAGACGTCGCCGGCCTCGATGGCGTGCAGGGCGGCGCGCTGTTCGGCGATGCCGAGGGCCTCGTCGACGCGCAGGGTGGTGTCGAGCGTGACGTTCTGCGGGAGGTAGCCGACCTCGCCGGCCACGCGGACGGTGCCGTCGGCCGGTGCGAGATCACCGGCGACCAGCCTCAACAGAGTTGATTTTCCCGACCCGTTGATGCCGACCAGGCCGGTCCGGCCGGGGCCGAACGCGACGTCCAGGCCCTCGAAGACGGGGCTGCCGTCAGGCCAGGTGAACGAGAGGGATGTCACGGTGATGGAAGCAGACATGGGGGCCTCACTCGCGGTTGCTCGAAGCGGTCAGGGGCAAACGCGTGTCGAGACACCTGCGACCAGGGGGGGGAGGCTCCATGGCACACCACGGACATGAAAAATGCCCCGCACCGGAGGACGGCTCGAACGCCGAGGTCGCACGCAGCGCACACCAGTCGGGTGTGACGCGGTGTCTCAGGACCTCAGACGAGCAACGTCCTTCTCCAATCGGCGGCAACAGGGACGCTTCAAACCGTACGAGGGCGCTCTGAGGCTGTCAACGAATTAACGTGGAGCCCGATCTCCCGGCCCCGAGGAGGCCCCGTGCCCAACGGCCCGCTCACGCTGCCCGCCCGGCTCTGCCTGCTGGCCTGGGACGCCGCGCGGCCGGCAGCCGGCGGCGCCGCCCACCGGCCCGGACCGGTCCGGGCCGGCGCCCTCGTCGAGCTGGCCCGTCGCGGCCTGCTCACCGACGAGGACGGCATCGCCACACCGGCCGACCTGGACACGAGCACGGGGGACGCGGTTCTCGACGGGCTGCTCGAACTCGTCCGCGAGTCGTGCCCGCACCCCTGGCGGACCTGGGTGACGCTGCGGGCTCGGGGGACCCTCGACGCCGTACGGGAGCAACTGGTGGCGGAGGGGTATCTGCGGGCGGAGAAGAGACGGGTCCTCGGTGTGTTCCCGTCCGTGGAGTACGCGCTGGAGCGCAAGGCTGCCGTGGAGGTGCTGAGGGAGGAGACCCGGCAGGTCCTGCGCGGGCCGCTGCCGGTCGCCGGGATCTCCGAGCGGGACGCCGCGCTCGCCGTCCTCGCCGCCGCGGCCGGCCTCCTGCGCGAGAGCACTCCCGGCCGGCGCGCCGAGGAGCTGACCGAAAGGGCCGCGGCGGCGACGCCCGGGCTGCGCGGGATCGTGCGCGAGCTGAGCACGGCGGTGACGGCCGGGGCAGCGGTGGCGTCCCCGCCCTGACATCCGCCAGGGCCGATCAGGCTTGACCCCGTCCGGCCGACGCGGCGGGTGTGCCGCTGTTCGTCGACGCCGGATCGACACCTTCCTGAGCGGGGCCGGGGGGCACCTCCCACGCCTTTCGGGCAGTGGGGGAGGACCTCACCCTGGAGCGGGCGGCCGCCTACCGCGCGGCCGGCGCCGCCGGGATCTTCGCCCCGGGGCCGTCGACCCGGGAACCGTGAAGGAACTCGTGAACGGCGTCGACGGACCGCTGAACGTCGTGGCCGGCCCCGGCGCACCCCCGGTCGCCGACCTGGCCGCCCTGGGCGTCGCCCGCATCGGCGTCGGCTCGGGGATCGCCCAGGCCGCCCACGCCCTGGTCCGCCGGGCCGCTCGGGAGCCGCCGGACCGCGGGACCTACGGCTCGCTGACCGACGCGCTCGCCCACGGTGAGGTCAACGCCCTTGTCGAACAGGCCCGTCAGCTCAGCACGCGTCCCGCATCAGCTCGGCGAGACCGTCGTCCAGATCCAGCTGGAGGTGCTCCAGACCGACGGGCACGAGCTCGCTCGTGGCTTCCAGGAACCGGCGGATCTCGCTGGAGCGGACGTGGACCACGGCGGTGCCCTCGGGGGCGTGGAACTCCAGCACGGTGCGGTCGTAGCCGTAGGGCCGCACGCGCACGTCGCCGTGTCCCTCGGCGTTCTTCTGGCCCGCGGCGAGCAGCTCGCGGGAGAAGGTCCAGCAGACCTCGACGCCCTCCAGCGTGGCCGGGGCGGGGAAGGTCATGCGGACGGCGAAAGGATCACGCCGGTCGTAGTGCAGCGTCGCGGGAATGCTCGGCATACGCGGCGCGGCGGCGACGAGGCGGGCCTCCACGGGCTGCTCGATGACGATGGACAACGCCTTGCTCCCTTGTGACGGCTGGACGGACACTTCCGGGCGGATGAGGCCGGGCACTGGAAGAGACGACGGAATCAGCCAATCCGTGCACACGAAATGCGAGTGACCTCTGTCACCGCGTTCATGCACCAGAGTGACGTGGCTCTCCTCGTGTGCCCCGAAGGGCACTTGTGGCACCCGCCGCACCACTCGGAGGGCCGGTGAGGCCATCTGGACGGCACCCGGGCGGTGGGCTAGCTTCCCCCGCCATGAGGCGCATGGGCAGCACGCGACGGACGGGACGAACACGCAGCAGGGCGACCGCGATGGCGGCCTGTGCGGCGGCACTGGCGGCCCTGACCGCCGTACCGGCACAGGCGCACGAACCGGATCGCCGGGTTCCGCACTGGGAACTCAAGGACACCGACACCCCGGAGACACGGTTCCGGGGCCTCGCCGCAGTCAGCCGGACCACTGCCTGGGTCGCCGGGACCGGCGGCACCGTCCTGCGCACCACCGACGCCGGGGCGACCTGGCGGAACGTCTCACCGCCCGGCGCGGGGGAGTTGCAGTTCCGGGACGTCGAGGCGTTCGACGCCCGCCGGGCCGTGGTCCTGGCCATCGGCGAGGGCGAGGCGTCCCGGGTCTACCGCACCGACGACGGCGGAACGACCTGGACGGAGTCCTTCCGCAACACCGACCCCAAGGCGTTCTACGACTGCCTCGCCTTCTTCGACCACCGCCACGGCCTCGCCATGAGCGACCCGGTGGACGGGAAGTTCCGCATCCTGTCCACCGGTGACGGCGGCCGGACCTGGAAGGTGCTGCCGGACGAGGGCATCCCGACCGCGCAGGAGGGCGAGGCCGGTTTCGCGGCGAGCGGCCAGTGCCTGGTGACGTCCGGGCCGAAGGACGTCTGGCTCGCCACCGGCGGGGCCGCCCGCGCGCGGGTGCTGCACTCCGCCGACCGGGGACGCACCTGGACGGCCACCGACACGCCCCTCCCGGCGGGCGACCCGGCCCGCGGCGTCTTCGCGCTCGCCTTCCGCGACCGCACCCGGGGCCTCGCCGTCGGCGGCGACTACCGGCCCGACCAGCCCTCGCCGCGTGCCGCCGCGCGGACCTCCGACGGCGGACGCACCTGGCGCCCGGCGGCCACGCCTCCGCCCGCCTACCGCTCCGGCGTGGCCTGGCTCCCGCACAGCCACACCGCTGCCCTCGCCGTCGGCCCCACCGGCACCGACCTCACCACGAACGCCGGCCGCACCTGGCGGACCGTCGACACCGGCTCCTACGACACCGTCGACTGCACCCCGGACCACGGGTGCTGGGCCGCCGGCGAGAAGGGCCGGGTTGCCCGCCTGGAGCACTGAGCATGCGGGGGGCCCTGATCGTTGGCAGGGTGGGTACTCGTTCACTGATCGTGAAAGGAAGTGAGCGAGAATGCCACGCGGTTCGAGCTCCAAGCGGGAGCGCCAGTACGAGCACATCAAGGAAAGCGCGAAGGACCGGGGCGAGAGCACCGGCCGCGCCAAGGAGATCGCCGCCCGGACGGTGAACAAGGAACGCGCCCGCTCCGGCGAGTCGAAGACGGCCAGCCGTACCTCCACGAAGGACATGTCGTCCGGCAAGCGCGGTGGCCAGCGGTCGGGGCAGGGCTCCCAGGGCCCCACCTACGACCAGCTGTACCAGGAGGCCAAGCGCAAGGGCGTCGAGGGCCGTTCCAGCATGAACAAGAGCCAGTTGCAGCGCGCACTGGGCAAGTGAGCCGGACGCCGCCTCAGAGGGTCTCCCGGTAGGCCTCCAGCGCGGGCGCCGTCTTCGTCGCCGTGAACTCGGTGACGCGGTACGCGCACACGCCCGCGGTGACGAACGGGTCCTCCGCGGTGATCTCCTCGATCCGCGCTCGATCCCCCGCGACGGCGATGATCACCCCGCCGTCGCGGGGGTTCTTGCGCCCGGACGCGAGGAAGACCCCCTGCCGGTACTGCTCGTCGAGCCAGACCACATGCTCCTCCAGCACGGCGTCGACGGCTTCCAGCGGGGCGGTGTATGCCAGCTCCAGCACGAACATGACCGGGAGCCTACCCCCGGGCATCCGGCCCACCACCGGGAAGCCCTTAGGCTCGGGCCACCATGACGACCGTACGCATCCCCGAAGACTGGCCCGCCACCGAGGAACAGGCCCGCGCCGTCCAGGACGCACTGCGCGAGCGCGTCATCCTCCACGAACCCGGACCGCCGCCCGGAACAGGCCGGGTGACCGGGGTCGACGTGGCGTACGACGACGAACGGGACGTCGTCGCCGCGGCGGCGGTCGTGCTGGACGCGTCGAGCCTCGAAGTCGTCACCGAGGCCACGGCCGTGGGCCGGGTCTCCTTCCCCTACGTGCCCGGGCTGCTCGCGTTCCGAGAGATCCCCACGGTCCTCGCCGCCCTCGACGCCCTGCCCTGCCCTCCCGGCCTGGTCGTCTGCGACGGCTACGGCCTCGCCCACCCCCGCCGCTTCGGCCTCGCCAGCCACCTCGGCGTCCTGACCGGCCTGCCCACGATCGGCGTCGCCAAGAACCCGTTCGCCTTCACCCACGACGACCCGGACACCCCGCGCGGCAGCACCTCTCCGCTGCTCGCCGGCTCCGAGGAGGTCGGCCGCGCCCTGCGCACCCGGGACGGCGTCAAGCCGGTCTTCGTGTCCGCCGGCCACCGGGTGACGCTGGACAACGCCTGTGCGCACACCCTCGCGCTGACCCCCGAGTACCGCCTCCCGGAGACCACGCGCAGGGCGGACGCGTTGTGCCGGAGGGCGCTGCGGGAGGCCTACCCCGTCTGATCGGCCACGTGCCAGCGGCCCACCTCCCGGTACTCCGAGTCGTAAATGGCCGCCCCGTCCCCGGGGCCGAGCGCGTAGTGCCGGAGATTGCCGCCCCAGTACCTCAGGATCCGGCCCAGCTCGCCGGCCGGATCCTTCGCCAACGCCGCGTCGTCCATGGTGACTTCGAGAAGGAACTTCATGCCTTCAATGGTTTCATTGAACTCCTTCTTGGCACTTCTGGAGCTTCCGCCGAGGCCGGAGTGCGTAAAGCCTCAAGTCGGGGAGCCGGCCGGGGCGGTGCGGGCGGCGCGATCTGAGTACCGGCTCTGAGTACCTGTACGGATGCCCGCCCACCCCGCCCGTCGGCAGGCTGGGGCGCATGACGACGCACCGCGCCCCCAAGCCAGTTGCCGGCCCGACCCAGACCGTCGAGCGGGCCGTCACCATAGGGCTGATCCTCGCCGTGCTGGCCGGGCTCGGCTGGATCGCCGGGATGATCTACACCATCGCCGAGTGGCCGCTGTAGGACCTTCAGCGGGCCGACACGACGCGGAAGCGGATGCCCGCCGCGCGCAGCCGGTCGATCAGCGCGTTGCCCATCGCCGCCGCCGTGGTGACCTGGCCCGCCGTCTTCGGCAGGTCGTCGAAGGCCAGGCACAGCGCGGACTCGGCCAACATCTTGGCCGTCTCGTCGTAGCCGGGGTCGCCGCCCGAGACCTCCGTGTACACCCGCTTGCCGCCGCCCTCACCCACGAAGCGCACGGAGAACCAGCTCTTCGCCCGCTTCTCTGGGCTCGGCCCGTCCCCGGGCTTCAGCCGGTCCGACAACCAGCGCCGCGCGGGCGGCACCTGGGCCGCCGCGACCAGCGCGCCGACCGCCGCGACCCCGCCCACGGCGACCGGCAGGTGCCGGACGGCCGCGTACTGCCGGTAGCGGAAGTCGGGCCCGTACCGGTCGAGGGCCGACGCCGAGCGCCGCACGATCTGCGGGTCGATGGTCGGCATCGGCAGCGCCCACGCGCCGACCTCCTTGGCGAACCGCGGACCGCCCAGCGGGGCCGACGTCCGCCGGCCCACCAGCCGCGGTTCGTGCCGCCGCCGGTCCCGGGCTGCGGCCGCCATCTCCCGCTGCCGCGCGAACTGGCCCAGTGCGGAGGCGAAGGTCCCGCCCGAGAACGCCCCGTCGGCGGTCACGAAGCCCTCGACGCTCAACGGCACGTCCTCCGGCAGCTGCTGCACGGTGAAGTACACGCCCAAATCGTGCGGGATGGAGTCGAACCCGGCGGCGTGGACCAGCCGCGCCCCGGTCTCCCGGGCGCGGGCGTCGTGCCGGACGTACATCAGGTCCACGAACTCGGGCTCGCCGCACAGGTCGAGGTAGTCCGTTCCGGCGTCCGCGCAGGCGGCGACGAGTTCCTCGCCGTAGGTCACGTACGGGCCGACGGTCGTGGCCACCACGCGCGCGTGCTCCGCGAGGTCGCGCAGCGAGGCCGGGTCGGAGACGTCCGCGCGCAGCACCCCCACCCCGGTGCCGACGGGCAGCCGTTCCCGCAGCCGCTCCAGCTTCCCGGCGTTGCGGCCCGCGATCGCCCAGCGCAGCCCCTCGGGCGCGTGGGCGGCCAGGTACTCCGCGGTGAGCGCCCCGGCGAAACTGGTCGCTCCGAAGAGCACGATGTCGTACGGACGGTCCGTCCTGCTTTGCCTGCTCATGACACCCCTCGGTCGTGCAGCCCGTGCCGCTGTCGGTGGCCGAGGCTAGCGTGAGGGGTGCGGAGCCCGACGACGAGCCCGGAGGACCACGATGGCCGTGCCCAGGAATGCCCTGAAGAAGTGGGAGAAAGTGCGCGCGTTCGCACTGGGGCTGCCGGATGCCGTCGAGGAGTTCCCCTGGGGCGAGTCCGTCGCGAAGGTCAACAAGAAGGTGTTCGTCTTCCTCGGCGTCCAGGACGGCGGTTACCCCCTGGGGGTGACGGTGAAGCTCAAGGACGAGACGG
Organism: Streptomyces qaidamensis; assembly: GCF_001611795.1. Lineage (NCBI taxonomy): Bacteria > Bacillati > Actinomycetota > Actinomycetes > Kitasatosporales > Streptomycetaceae > Streptomyces > Streptomyces qaidamensis. The sequence goes on from NZ_CP015098.1 coordinate 7,890,009, forward strand.
CACATGCGCACGCGCTGGCCTGCCCCGGCGCCGAGCCCGCCGGATACGGCCTGGGCAAGGCGGGCTGGGTGTACGTCCCTCTGGAGCAGCAGGGCGCCCCGGCCGCCGAGGTGCTCTGCGACTGGGTGGAGGAGAGCTACCGGGTGATCGCCCCGAAGCGGCTGATAGTCGTGCTGGACGGGCACTGACCTCGTCCGGCAGATTGCTAAGCGCTTGCTCGTTCAGGGCTTGTGCCGAGTGGAACACGTTCTTAGCATCACTGGTGTTACATCAGTTGTGTCACAGCACTGGGGGCTGGATGACCACGGCAAGGACGCCAGGACACGGCCCGCTCTCCGGCGTGCGCGTCGTCGAGCTGGCCGGCATCGGGCCCGGCCCGTTCGCCGCCATGCTCCTGGCCGACCTCGGCGCCGACGTCGTGCGCGTGGACCGCCCGGGCGGCCCCGGACTCGCGATCGACCCGGCCTGCGACGTCACCAACCGCAACAAGCGTTCGGTGGTCGTCGACCTGAAGGCCCCCGACGGCCCGGAGCGGGTGCTCGACCTCACCGCCCGCGCCGACATCCTCGTCGAGGGCTACCGCCCCGGCGTCGCCGAGCGCCTCGGCGTGGGCCCCGAGCCCTGCCACGCCCGCAACCCCCGCCTCGTCTACGGCAGGATGACCGGCTGGGGCCAGGACGGCCCGCTCGCGCAGCGCGCCGGGCACGACATCGCGTACATCGCCCCCACCGGCACCCTCGGCATGATCGGCCGCCCGGACGAGCCGCCGGCGGTCCCGGCCAACCTGCTCGGCGACTACGCGGGCGGCTCCCTCTACCTCGTCGTCGGCGTCCTCGCCGCCCTCCACCACGCGCGCGCGACCGGCACCGGCCAGGTCGTGGACGCCGCCATCGTCGACGGCACCGCCCACCTCTCGACGATGATCCACGGCATGCTCGCCGCCGGCGGCTGGCAGGACCGCCGCGGCGCCAACCTCCTGGACGGCGGCTGCCCGTACTACGGCACGTACGAGACGGCCGACGGCCGGTACATGGCCGTCGGCGCCCTGGAACCGCAGTTCTACGCGGAGTTCCTCGCCCTCCTCGGCGTCGAGGACCGGGCCGCGGCGCGCAAGGACGTCGCCCGGTGGGGTGAACTGCGCGAAGAAGTCGCCGCCCGCTTCAAGAGCCGCACCAGGGACGAGTGGACGGCCGTCTTCGACGGCACCGACGCCTGCGTGGCGCCCGTGCTGTCACTGCGCGAGGCCCCGCACCACCCGCACCTGGCCGCCCGCGGCACCTTCACCGACCACGGCGGCATCACCCAGCCCGCCCCGGCCCCCCGCTTCTCCGCGACCCCGACCTCCGTCCGCACCGGCCCGGCCCGGCCGGGCGCCGACACCGCGGACGTCGCCCGGGACTGGGACATCCCCGGGCTGCTCCCGTCGTCCCGCAACCCTCAGTGAAAGGCCTCCTCGTGAGCACCGAAGCGTATGTGTACGACGCGATCCGCACCCCGCGCGGCCGCGGCAAGGCGAACGGCGCCCTGCACGGCACCAAGCCCATCGACCTGGTCGTCGGACTCATCCACGAGATCCGCGCCCGGTTCCCGGACCTCGACCCGGCCGCCGTCGACGACATCGTCCTCGGCGTCGTCGGCCCGGTCGGCGACCAGGGCTCGGACATCGCCCGGATCGCCGCCATCGCCGCGGGCCTGCCCGACACCGTCGCCGGTGTGCAGGAGAACCGCTTCTGTGCCTCGGGCCTGGAGGCCGTCAACCTGGCCGCCGCCAAGGTGCGTTCCGGCTGGGAGGACCTCGTCCTCGCGGGCGGCGTCGAGTCCATGTCCCGGGTGCCGATGGCCTCCGACGGCGGCGCCTGGTTCAACGACCCGATGACCAACCTCCAGGTCAACTTCGTGCCGCAGGGCATCGGCGCCGACCTCATCGCCACCATCGAGGGCTACTCCCGGCGCGACGTCGACGAGTACGCGGCCCTCTCCCAGGAGCGGGCCGCCACCGCGATGAAGGACGGCCGCTTCGACAGGTCCGTCGTCCCGGTGAAGGACCGCAGCGGCCTCGTCGTCCTCGACCACGACGAGTTCCCCCGCCCCGGCACCACCGCCGACTCCCTCGCCAAGCTGAAGCCGTCCTTCGCGGACATCGGCGAACTCGGCGGCTTCGACGCGGTGGCGCTCCAGCAGTACCACTGGGTGGAGAAGATCGACCACGTCCACCACGCGGGCAACTCCTCCGGCATCGTGGACGGCGCCTCGCTCGTCGCGATCGGCTCCAAGGAGGTCGGCGAGCGCTACGGCCTCACGCCCCGCGCCCGGATCGTCTCCGCGGCCGTCTCCGGCTCCGAGCCGACCATCATGCTCACCGGCCCGGCCCCCGCCACCCGCAAGGCCCTCGCCAAGGCCGGGCTGACCATCGACGACATCGACCTCGTCGAGATCAACGAGGCGTTCGCGGCGGTCGTGCTGCGCTTCGTGCGGGACATGGGCCTGTCCCTGGACAAGGTCAACGTCAACGGCGGCGCGATCGCGCTCGGCCACCCCCTCGGCGCGACCGGCGCGATGATCCTCGGCACCCTCGTCGACGAACTGGAGCGCCAGGACAAGCGCTACGGCCTCGCCACGCTGTGCGTCGGCGGCGGCATGGGCGTCGCCACCATCGTCGAGCGCATCTGACCCCCTCCCGACGGATCACACGGAGCACCTCCACATGAGCACTGAGTCCACCACCATCCGCTGGGAACAGGACCGCACCGGCCTCGTCACCCTCGTCATCGACGACCCGAACCAGTCCGCGAACACCATGAACCAGGCGTTCCGCGACTCGCTGGCCGCCGTCACCGACCGCCTGGAGGCCGAGAAGGACTCCATCCGGGGCGTCATCATCACCTCCGCGAAGAAGACCTTCTTCGCCGGCGGTGACCTGCGCGACCTCATCCGCGTCACGCCCGAGACGGCCCAGGAGCTGTTCGACGGCGGCATGGCGATCAAGCGGAACCTGCGCCGCATCGAAACCCTCGGCAAGCCGGTCGTCGCCGCCCTCAACGGCGCGGCCCTCGGCGGCGGTTACGAGATCGCCCTGGCCTGCCACCACCGCGTCGCCCTCGACGCCCCCGGCTCCAAGATCGGCTGTCCCGAGGTCACCCTCGGCCTGCTCCCCGGCGGTGGCGGCGTCGTCCGCACCGTCCGCATGCTCGGCATCGCGGACGCCCTGCTGAAGGTCCTCCTCCAGGGCACCCAGTACAACCCCCGCCGCGCCCTGGAGAACGGCCTCGTCGACGAGGTGGCCGACAGCCCGGAGGACATGCTCGCCAAGGCCCGCGCCTTCGTCGACGCCCACCCCGAGTCCCAGCAGCCCTGGGACAAGCCCGGCTATCGCATCCCGGGGGGCACGCCCGCCCACCCCAAGTTCGCCGCGAACCTGCCCGCCTTCCCGGCCAGCCTGCGCAAGCAGACGGGCGGCGCCCCCTACCCGGCGCCGCGCAACATCCTCGCCGCCGCCGTCGAGGGCTCCCAGGTCGACTTCGAGACCGCGCAGGTCATCGAGGCCCGCTACTTCGTGGACCTGGCGGCCGGGCAGACGTCGAAGAACATGATCCAGGCGTTCTTCTTCGACCTCCAGGCGGTCAACTCCGGCGCGAACCGCCCCAAGGGCGTCGAACGGCGCCAGGTCCGCAAGGTCGCCGTCCTCGGCGCCGGCATGATGGGCGCGGGCATCGCCTACTCCTGCGCCCGCGCCGGCATCGACGTCGTCCTGAAGGACGTGTCCCTGGAGGCGGCCCTCAAGGGCAAGGGCTACTCCGAGAAGCTGTGCGCCAAGGCCGTCGCCAAGGGTCGCACGACCCAGGAGAAGGCCGACGCGCTGCTCGCCCGCATCACCGCCACCGCCGAGGTCCAGGACCTGGCCGGCTGCGACGCCGTCATCGAGGCCGTCTTCGAGGACACCTCCCTCAAGCACAAGGTGTTCCAGGAGATCCAGCACGTCGTGGAGCCCGACGCGCTGCTCTGCTCCAACACCTCCACGCTGCCCATCACCGCCCTCGCCGAAGGCGTCGAGCGCCAGGGCGACTTCATCGGCCTGCACTTCTTCTCGCCCGTCGACAAGATGCCGCTGGTCGAGATCATCAAGGGCGAGCGCACCGGCGAGGGGGCCCTGGCCCGCGCCTTCGACCTGGTGCGGCAGATCAACAAGACGCCGATCGTCGTCAACGACTCGCGCGGCTTCTTCACCTCCCGCGTCATCGGCCACTTCATCAACGAGGGCGTCGCCATGGTCGGCGAGGGCATCGAGCCCGCCTCGGTCGAGCAGGCCGCGGCCCAGGCCGGCTACCCGGCCAAGGTGCTGTCCCTGATGGACGAGCTGACGCTCACCCTGCCCCGTAAGATCCGCGCCGAGTCGAAGCGGGCGGTCGAGGAGGCGGGCGGCACCTGGACGGCCCACCCGGCCGAGGCCGTCATCGACCGCATGGTCGACGAGTTCGGCCGCACCGGCCGCAGCGGCGGCGCCGGTTTCTACGACTACGGCGACGACGGCAAGCGCACCGGCCTCTGGCCCGGACTGCGCGAGCACTACACCAAGCCCGGCCACCGGATCCCGTTCCGGGACATGCAGGAACGCATGCTGTTCTCCGAGGCGCTGGACACCGTCCGGCTGCTGGAGGAGGGCGTGCTGACCTCCGTCGCCGACGCCAACATCGGCTCGATCTTCGGCATCGGCTTCCCGGGTTGGACCGGCGGCGTGCTGCAGTACATCAACGGCTACGAGGGTGGCCTGCCCGGCTTCGTGGCACGCGCGCGGGAACTCGCCGAGCACTACGGGGAGCGCTTCGCCCCGCCCGCGCTGCTGGTGGAGAAGGCGGAGAAGGGGGAGCGGTTCAGCGACTCAGCCCGCGTCTGACCCGCCGGACTGCGACGGCCCGGTGAGCCACTCGCCCAGCTCTTCCTTCAGCGACCGCTGAAACGCGGTGAGGAGCGCCTGCACCACCAGCGGGTGCATGTGCGCCGACAGGGACCGCACGTCCCGGGCGTCACGCTCCGCCACCTCACCGCGGAAGAGCTGGGACAGCTCCCGGGCCGCGGCGCGCGCGTGCTCGACGAGCACCTTGCGCGCCGCGAAGATCGCCTCCTGCGAGAGCGGCACGTCCAGCAGCCCGGCGCCCAGCCGGAGCAGACCGAGGTCGGCCTCGTACCCGCCGTCCGCGGGCCGGACCACGCCCATCGCGACGAGCCGCTCGACGTCCTCCTCGCCCAGCGGCCCTCCGGCCCGCCGCTCCAGCTCCGCCCGGGTGACCGTCTCGACGCTCTCCGGCGCCCAGGAGGCCACGACGGCCCGGTGGATGGCGAGGTCGTGCGCGCTCAGATCCGGCGGCAGCTGCCGCAGGTAGCGCTCGATGCCGGCCAGCGTCATGCCCTGCTGCTGCAACTCCTCGATCAGCGCCAGCCGGGCCAGATGCTCGCGCCCGTAGTGGCCCACGCGCCGCGGACCGAGCACCGGCGGGGGCAGCAACCCCTTCGTGCCGTAGAAGCGGACCGTGCGCACCGTGATCCCGGCCCGGGCGGCCAGCTCGTCGATCGTGAGGGTCGGCTCCTCGGTGTCGGTCGTCGTCATGTGCAGCAGTATCGCTGTCTCACCAGTGCTGTGAAACCTCCGGCGACCCAGGTGACCGGTGTGTGAGAAGTAGCGCTCTGTGACGTAGGCCACCGCGTGAGCCGCGCGGCGTGGGGAAGGTGGCCCCTTGGTCTGTGCCTTTACCGAGGGCGCAGACCTTACGTACGTCAGGAAGCCGAGCGCGACCCGCTCGGGCGCACCAGAGAGTGGATCCACCGTGAGCAAGGACGCCGTGAACACGGCAGCAGCCGCATCCCCCAGTGACGCGGCGCAGGTGCCCGCGGATGCGGGTGACGCCGGCTACAGCAAGGACCTCAAGGCCCGTCACGTCAACATGATCGCCATCGGAGGCGCGATCGGCACCGGGCTCTTCCTGGGCGCGGGCGGCCGCCTCCACAGCGCCGGCCCGGCGTTGGCGATCGCCTACCTGGTCTGCGGCATCTTCGCCTTCTTCGTGGTCCGGGCCCTCGGTGAGCTCGTGCTCTACCGCCCGTCCTCGGGCTCCTTCGTGTCGTACGCGCGCGAGTTCCTCGGCGAGAAGGGCGCGTACGTCGCCGGCTGGATGTACTTCCTCAACTGGTCGACCACCGGCATCGCCGACATCACCGCGATCGCGCTCTACACGCATTACTGGAGCCTGTTCACCGACATCCCGCAGTGGGTGCTCGCGCTGGTCGCCCTCGCGGTCGTCCTGGCGGTGAACCTGATCTCGGTGAAGATCTTCGGCGAGATGGAGTTCTGGTTCGCGATCATCAAGGTCGCCACGCTCGTCGGCTTCATGTTCATCGGCATCTTCCTGCTCGCCACGCAGCACGAGGTGGGCGGCCAGACCCCGGGCCTGGGCGTCATCACCGACAACGGCGGCGTCTTCCCGTACGGCATGATGCCCGTCGTCCTCGTCATGCAGGGCGTGATCTTCGCCTACGCCGCGCTGGAGCTGGTCGGTGTCGCCGCGGGCGAGACCGCCGAGCCGGAGAAGGTCGTCCCGCGCGCAGTGAACTCGATCATGTGGCGGGTGGGTCTCTTCTACGTCGGCTCGGTCGTCCTGCTGGCCCTGCTGCTGCCGGGTTCGGTCTACTCCGCCGACCAGAGCCCCTTCGTCACGGTGCTGTCGAAGATCGGCGTCCCGGCCGCGGGCGACGTGATGAACCTGGTGGTCCTCACGGCCGCCATGTCCTCCCTCAACTCCGGCCTGTACTCCACGGGTCGCATCCTGCGCTCCATGGCGATGGCGGGCTCCGCCCCGAAGTTCACCGCACGCATGAACCGCAGCCAGGTCCCCTACGGCGGCATCCTGCTGACCTGCGCGGTGTGCGTGCTCGGCGTCGGCCTGAACTTCCTGGTGCCGGCCCAGGCCTTCGAGATCGTGCTGAACGTCGCCTCCCTCGGCATCATCAGCACCTGGGTGATCATCATGGTCTGTCACCTGGTCTTCGTCCGCCGCGCCAAGGCGGGCCTGGTCACTCGCCCCTCCTTCCGTCTCCCCTTCACCCCGGTCACGGAAATCACCACGATCGTCTTCCTGCTGGCCTGCCTCGGCATGATGTGGAACGACCCCGAGGTCGGCCGCAAGACCCTCCTGCTCATCCCGCTGATCGCGGCCATGCTGGTCGCGGGCTGGTTCGGCATCCGCCGCCGGGTGTCCCGGACGGCGGACCAGGAACTGTCGCAGCTGACGAAGTAGCAGGCCGGAGCCATTGTCAGAGGCTGCGCCTACGGTGGCGTCATGTCGGGGATCACGTATGTGCGGGGTGACGCCACCGTTCCGTCGGTGAAGGGCGTCAAGATCATCGCCCATGTCTGCAACGACATCGGGGGCTGGGGCAAGGGGTTCGTCCTGGCGATATCGCGCCGCTGGCCCGAGCCGGAGGCTGCGTACCGGGCCTGGCACCGGGACCGCGCGGCGAACGACTTCGCCTTGGGCGCGGTGCAGTTCGTCCAGGTCGAACGGTACGTGTGGGTCGCCAACATGATCGGCCAGCGTGGCACCAGAACCGGCAGCAAGGGCGTCCCCGTCCGCTACGAGGCGATCGACACGGCGCTGGAGACCCTGGCCGGGAAGGCCGGTGAACTGGGTGGCTCGGTGCACATGCCCCGCATCGGCTGCGGCCTGGCCGGCGGCCGGTGGACCCGTGTCGAGCCGCTGGTCGAGGAGCGGCTGGTGCGACGGGGCATACGGGTGACGGTGTACGACCACGGGGAGTGAGGCCGCGGCCCGTCCCGCCGGCTCAGCCCTGGCTGTCGAAGGCCCGCACCAGGCAGCCGGCGAGGCGCTGTGCGATGGTGCCCTCGGAGTCCAGGCGGGGGTTGAAGATCGCGACGGTGAGGCCGACGGCACCGCCGCCGGTCAGGGCCGTGCGCAGGACGGTCTCCAGCTCCTGCCAGGTCAGCCCGTCCGGCTGCCGGTAGTCGACGGCGGGCATGACCGCGTCGTCCAGCACGTCGACGTCGAGATGGACCCAGTACCCGGCGTCCGCGCCGCCGCCGGTCAGCAGCCCGACCGCGCGCCGGGCCGCCTCGGCCGCCCCCAGGGCGCGCACGGTGTCCAGCCCCATCGAGTGCAGCGCGGACGGCAGCGGCTGCATCCCGTACGACGCGGACTCCTCCGCGTCCCGGAACCCCAGGGCGACGACGTCCTCGTCCCGCACGAGCGGGCCCCGGCCCTCCAGGTCGGCCAGCACGCGCGGGCCGCGCCCGGTGGCCAGGGCGAGCTCCATGGAGGCCACCTCACCGGCCGGCTCCGCCGACGGCTGGTAGAAGTCGCTGTGCCCGTCCAGGAAGAGCAGACCGTGCCGGTCGCGGCGGCGCAGCGCGAGCAGGATGCCGAGCAGCACGCTGCAGTCACCGCCCAGCACGACGGGGAACCGGCCCCGGTCGAGGACGCCGCCCACCGCGTCGGCCAGCGCACCGGAGTACGCGGCGATGCCGCCCGGGTTGAGGAGCCCCGTCGCCGGGTCCCGCTCCGGCTCGTACGGCGGCGGCTCGACCCGGCCCGCGCGCACCGCCCCCAGCCCCTCGGCCAGCCCGGCCCCCAGGAGCGCCGCGGGCAGCTCCTCGACACCGGTGGGGCGCAGCCCGAGCACGGACGGTGCCTCGACGATCGCCACGTTCCGCACGTCCGGCTCCTCGTTCAGCCCGGCATAGCCGCCGGGCGGAGGCGCCCGGTGCGTGGGCTCAACCGTAGACCGCGGGGCAAGGGGAAGCGCGTTGTCCGGGGGCCGGCGGGGGCGTTGCACCATCCGGCGCAGGGGGGGGCGCCACGCCGCGCCCACCCGTGCCGCCCCAGCGCCGGACTGTCCGCCGCTGTGTGGCCCGCTCGGACGGGTAGCCAACGAGGCGACTACTTGCAGCCGAGCGGGACCGGGAGGCAGCGGTGCGGCGCCCGGCTTGCGGGAGCGGGCTGGGTGCGGGCCACCCGGGGCAGGGCGGTCCACCTCGCCCGCAACACCCTGCCCGGCCCTGAGCGGACGCGCTCGTCCGGTCCTGGTGGGTCCGGCCTGCCCAACCTCGGCGGATTCCTGGTGCCCGGCCCTGAGCGGACGCGCCCGTCCGGTCCTGGTGGGTCCGGCCTGCCCAACCTCGGCGGATTCCTGGTGCCCGGCCCTGAGCGGACCCGCCCGTCCGGTCCTGGTGGCTCCGGCCTGCCCAACCTCGGCGGATTCCCGGTGCCCGACCCTGAGCGGACGCGTCCGCCCGGACCCGACTCGCCCCGGCCACCGTCACCCCACGTATGCCAACCCTCGGCGAAGCCAAAAGCCCTCAGCGGCGCCCGGCCCCGTGTCCGGGCTCCCCGTGTCCGCGTTCCCCGTGCCCGTGCACCCCGTGCCCGTGCACCCCGTTCGTCGCAGCGATCCGCTTCCACGACCTGGGCTGGGACACGCCCTTCACTCCCTCCGCCCCCTCGGCCACCGCCGCGGCCCGAGCCGCCGGCGCCCCCGGCTTCGACGGCTGGAACAGCCACGTGTCGAACAGCGCGGCCAGCGGCTTGCCCGACACCTCCTCCGCGTACCGCTGGAAGTCCGCCACCGATGCGTTGCCGTGGGCGTACTTCGTCGGCCAGCCCTTGAGGACCTCGAAGAACGCCTCGTCGCCGATCTTGTTGCGCAGTGCCTGGACGGCCAGCGCGCCGCGGTCGTAGACGGCGATGTCGAACTGGTTCTCGGGGCCGGGGTCCCCCGGCTTCACCGTCCAGAACGGGTCGTCGGCCGGATGGGAGGCGTACACGTAGTCGGCGAGTTCCTGCGCCGTGCCCTCGCCCTCGTGTTCGGACCACAGCCACTGCGCGTACCGCGCGAACCCCTCGTTGATCCAGATGTCCTTCCAGCGCTTGAGCGACACCTCGTCGCCGTACCACTGGTGGGCCAGCTCATGGACGACGACGGACACGTTCGACCCGTTCGCGAACTGCCGAGGGCTGTAGAACGGCCGGGTCTGGGTCTCCAGGGCGTACCCGGTGTTCGTGTTCGGCACGTACCCGCCGAGCGCGTTGTACGGGTACGGCCCGAAGTACCCGGCGAGCCAGTCCGCGACCTCCCCGGTCCGTTCGAGGCTCGCCCGTGCCGCCCCGGCGTGGGCGCCGAGAGCCTTGCTGTAGGCGTTGAGAACCGGGATACCACCCTCGGTGGTGCCGGTGGTGATGTCGAACTTCCCGACCGCGAGCGTGGCGAGGTACGTGGCCTGCGGCTGGTCGGACCGCCAGTTCCAGCGGGTCCAGCCGAGCCGTGAACTCGTCGACTGCAGCGTGCCGTTGGAGATGGCCTGGGTGCCGTCCGGGACGAGCACGGACACGTCGTAGGTCGCCTTGTCGAGCGGATGGTCGTTGCTCGGGAACCACCAAGCGGCAGCTTCGGGCTCGTTCGCCGCGACGCCCCCGTCCGGGGTGCGGTGCCAGCTCGTGAAACCGTGGGCCTGCTTCGACGACGGCACCCCGCGGTAGCGCACGACGACCGTGACGGGCGCGCCTTCGGTCAACGGGGTCCTCGGCGTGATCTCCAGCTCCTGCTCGCCCGAGGTCCGGAACGAGGCCTTCACCCCGTTGACGCGCACCTCGCCGACGTCCAGCAGGAAGTCCAGATTGAAGCTCGACAGGTCCTGCGTGGCGCGGGCGACGAGGGTCGCCGTGCCCTCCAGTTCGTCCGTGGCCGGCTGGTACTTCAGCCGGAGGTCGTAGTGGGAGACGTCGTAGCCGCCGTTGCCGTAGTCCGGGTAGTACGGGTCGCCGATGCCCGGCGCGCCGGGGGAGTGGGGCGCGGCCGATGCCGGGATCGCCAGCAGGAGAACGGTCGCTGCCAGGGCTCCCGGCGCGATGATTCTGCGGTGCACGCAAGGCTCCAAGTCGTAGAGTCCCGAGGTCTGTCGGGGATCTGTCCAGGGTCGAGGTCCGGGATCTGTCCGGGATCTGTCCGGAGCCTATTGACTCCCTGTGCCTCTGATCATGTCCATGGCCCCTGCTGTCACACGATCGCCATTCGGCCGACATGAGACAGCCGACATGAGACAGCCGACGTGAGACAGCCGACGTGAGACAGCCGGCATGGGACACCCGCCCCGAAGGCCCGCTCCGGACACGCCGGTCCGTCAGCTGCCCTCTTCTGCACGGCAGTTCACCGATGTACCGTCCGGCGCATGCCGAAACGCACGCGCTTCACGACCTGGAGACCGCTCGCGACGGCGGCCACGGCCGCCCTCTTGGCCACCCTGATCACCCCGGCGGCCGTACAGGCCGCACCGGCCGCACCGGCCGCCCCGAGCGGCAGCGAACCCGTCTACTCCTACAAGAACGCCATCCGCGAGGCCGTCTGGGTGGACACCGGGCTCGACGGAGACCGCGACGGAAAGACCGACCGGGTCGCCGTCGACATCGTCCGCCCCCGCGAAGCCGCCCGGCAGGGCCGCAAGATCCCCGTCATCATGGACGCCAGCCCGTACTACTCCTGCTGCGGGCGCGGCAACGAGAGCCAGAAGAAGACGTACGACGCGCAGGGCCGTGTCGCGCAGATGCCGCTGTACTACGACAACTACTTCGTCCCGCGCGGCTACGCCTTCGTCGGCGTCGACCTGGCCGGAACCAATCGCTCCGACGGCTGCGTAGACGTCGGCGGCCGCTCCGACGTCCAGTCCGCCAAGGCCGTCGTCGACTGGCTGAACGGCCGCGCCAAGGCCTACACGAGCCGCACGGGCGCCACCCGCGCCCAGGCCGGCTGGACCAACGGCCGCACCGGCATGATCGGCAAGAGCTGGGACGGCACCATCGCCAACGGTGTGGCCGCCACCGGCGTCAAGGGCCTGAAGACCATCGTCCCCATCAGCGCCATCTCCTCCTGGTACGACTACTACTTCCAGCAGGGCGCCCCCCTCTACGACTCCGGCCCCGCGTGGCTGTCGGACTACGTCAACAGCCCCGACGCCCGCGCCAAGTGCGGTGCCGTCCAGCAGAAGCTCACCGATGGCGCCCCGCGCACCGGCGACTGGACGCCGCTGTGGACCGAGCGCGACTACGTGAAGGCCGCGCGCAAGGTCAAGGCCAGCGTCTTCCTCGTCCACGGCATGCAGGACCTCAACGTCCGCATGAAGCACGTCGGTCCGTGGTGGGACGCCTTGGCGAAGAACGGCGTCAAGCGCAAGATCTGGCTGTCCCAGACCGGCCACGTCGACCCCTTCGACTTCCGGCGCGGCGCCTGGGTCGAGACGCTGCACCGCTGGTTCGACCACGAACTCATGGGCCTCGACAACGGCATCGACCGCGAGCCCATGGCCGACATCGAACGCGCGCCCGACCGGTGGGACACCTCCCGGGTCTGGCCGCCGAGCGGCACCCGGGCCGCCACCTTGCGCCCCGACCGGGGCCCCCAGGCCGGTGTCGGCACCCTCGGCCTGCGGCGCGGCGACGGCACCGAGAGCTTCACCGACGACCCGAAGCTGAGCGAGACCGACTGGGCCGCCCGGATCGACCAGCCGACACCGGAGAAGGCCGGCTTCGTCACCGGACCGCTCACCCGCGGCCTGCGCCTGTCCGGCTCCTCAGAGGTCACCGTCACCGTGACGCCCTCCACGCCGACGGCCCACCTCTCCGCCGTCCTCGTGGACATCGGCCCCGCCACCATCCGTGACTACGCCGACGCCGGCGAAGGCATCACCACCCTCACCGACCGCACCTGCTGGGGCGCGAACACCACCGGCGACAGCCCCTGCTTCAAGGAGACGAAGGCGAAGACCGCCGACGTCGACTACACCGTCGTCAGCCGCGGCTGGGCCGACCTCGGCAACCACGCCTCCGACCACAAGGGCTCCCCGCTCACCCCGGGCAAGCGGTACACGATCACCCTCGACCTGGCGGCCACCGACCACGTCGTACCGAAGGGCCACCGCCTGGCGCTGATCGTCGCGGGCACGGACAAGGACCTCATCGACCCTCCCACTGACCGGCCGAAGCTCACGCTCGATCTGTCCCGCACCTCGGCGCGCGTCCCGTTCGTCGGCGGAACCACCGCCTTCGCCCGCGCCACCGCGGGGACCGCGTCCGCCACCCCCGACGCCACGATCCTGGACGGCGTACGGGAGCCGCGCACCGCGCACAGCGTCCCGGGGGGAAACCGGTGACCCGCCTCGGCGCCCTCGTCCTGACCACCGCCGCCCTCACGGCCTCCCTGGTCGCCGCACCGGCCCAGGCGGTCACCGACTCCCCGCCCCGCACCGGCTTCGAGCAGTCCAACGGCGCCCGCTGGACCACCCAGTCCGAGGAGCAGGACTTCCTCAGGGCGGTCGACCGCTCCAGTGGCCGCGTCTCCCTGACCCGCTTCGGCACGACGAAGCAGGACCGTCCGCTCCGGCTGGTGCGTATCGGCACCCGCCCGAGCCCCAGCAAGGTGCTGCTCGTGTGCAGCCAGCACGGCGACGAGCCCTCCGGCCGCGAGGCCTGCCTGACCACCGTCCGCGACCTCGCGTACGCCCGGGACAGCCGCACCCGGCGCTTCCTCGACCGCACCACGGTCCTGGTCGTGCCCACCGCCAACCCGGACGGCCGGGCCGCTGACACCCGCGGCAACGGCGACGGCGTCGACATCAACCGCGACCACCTCGCCCTGAAGACCGCCGAGGGCCGCGCCCTGGCCGCCCTCATCCGCGACCAGCGTCCCGACGTCGTCTACGACCTGCACGAGTACGGCGCCACCCCGCCGTACTACGACAAGGACCTCTTCGACCTGTGGCCGCGCAACCTCAACACCCACGAGGCGGTCCACGACGAGGCCGGGACCCTGTCCGAGGCGTACGTCCGGCCCGCCGCCCGGCGGGCCGGACACTCGACCGGCACCTATGGCATCTGGACCGACCCGGAGACCGGTGAGCCGGTCAAACAGGTCGCCGGCGACGGACAGGAGCGCATTCTGCGCAACATGTCCGGTGTGAAGCACTCCGTCGGGCTGCTCATCGAGAGCCGCGTGGACCCGCTCACGGAGGCGGAGAAGGCGGACGAGGCCCTGAACAACCGGCGCCGGGTCACCTCCCAGCTCGATGCCCTCAAGGGCCTGTTCGGATACGCCGACCAGCGCCGCGGCAGGATCGAGGCGGCGACGACCGGGGCCCGGCTCGCCGGCTACTCCGCCACCGGGCCGGTCTACGTCGGCGGCGCCGACAACGATCCGCCCGAACCGGCCGAAATCATCCAGAATCCACCCTGCGGTTACCGGCTCACCGCCGCCCAGTACGCCGAGGTCGGCGACGAACTCGCCCTGCACGGCGTGCGCGTGCGCAAGGACAGCGCAGGCGTGCTCGTCCCCCTGCGCCAACCCCTGCGGGCGCTCGTACCGCTGCTGCTCGACGACCGGGCCGAGTACCACCTGACCGGAGGTTCACCCGAAACCGCATGCTGAGAGGGGTGAAATTCCGCCATACGTGGTAGCAGCGTTACGGAGGACCTGGTCCTCCCCTGCTTTCCCAGATGAAAGGTGCCGCCTGTGACGCAAGAACGACCAAGCGACAAGGGCTCCCCGGACGGAGTCGCGCTGCCGGGGTCGGAAGCGGGCCTGCCCGGTCGGGACCGGCCGCAGACCGACCGCATCGTCTTCGGCGTCACGGCGGTGCTCACCCTCGCCTTCGTGGCCTGGGGCGCCGCGGCGACCGACTCGCTCGAAGACGTCTCCACCAGCATGCTCAGCGGCCTGATGCACAACGGCGGCTGGGCGTTCATGCTCGCCGCCTCCGGCTTCGTGGTCTTCGCCCTCTGGCTCGCGATCAGCCGCTACGGCCGTATTCACCTCGGCGCGGAGGGCGAGGAACCCGAGTTCCGCACGGTGTCCTGGGTCGCGATGATGTTCAGCGCGGGCATGGGCATCGGCCTGATGTTCTACGGCGTGAGCGAGCCGCTGTCGCACTACGGCACGCCCCCGCCGGGATCCAACCCGGCCGACTCCGGCGATCGCATGGAGACGGCCATGGCCACCACCCTGTTCCACTGGACGCTCCACCCCTGGGCGATCTACGCCGTGGTGGGCCTCGCCATCGCCTACAGCACCTTCCGCAGGCGGCGCCGGCAGACCATCAGCGCCGTCTTCACCCCGCTGATCGGCAAGAAGAACGCCAACGGCGGCATCGGCCGGGCCATCGACATCCTCGCGATCATCGCGACCGTCTTCGGCTCCGCCGCCTCCCTGGGGCTCGGCGCGCTCCAGATCGGCTCCGGTGTGCAGGAGCTGAAGTGGATGGACGAGGTGAGCACCGGGCTGCTCGTCACGATCATCGCGGTGCTGACCCTGGCCTTCGTCGCGTCCGCGATCTCCGGTGTGGAGAAGGGCATCCAGTGGCTGTCCAACACCAACATGGTGCTGGCGCTGGTGCTCGCCCTGTTCGTGTTCGTGGCGGGCCCGACCATCATCGTCCTCGACCTGCTGCCCACCTCCGTCTTCGCCTATCTCGGCGATCTGCCCCAGCTGGCCGGCCGGACCGAGGCGAGCGGCGGCGAGGGCGTCGCCGACTGGCTGAGCAGCTGGACGGTCTTCTACTGGGCGTGGTGGATCTCCTGGACGCCGTTCGTCGGCATGTTCATCGCCCGCATCAGCCGCGGCCGCACGATCCGCCAGTTCGTCGGCGGTGTCATCCTCGTGCCCAGCACGGTCAGCCTGGTCTGGTTCGCGATCTTCGGTGGCTCTGCGATGAAGATGCAGGAGGACGGGCGGCTCGCCAAGGAGGCGACCCCGGAGGGCCAGCTCTTCGGCGTCCTCCAGCAGTTCCCCATCGCCACGGTCACGAGCCTGCTCGTGATGATCCTCGTCGGCATCTTCTTCGTCTCCGGCGCCGACGCGGCCTCGATCGTCATGGGCACCCTGTCGCAGAAGGGCGCCCTCGAACCCGGCCGCTTCGTGGTGGTGTTCTGGGGCGTGGTCACCGGTGCCGTGGCCGCGATCATGCTGCTCGTCGGCAGCGGGCAGGGCGACGCCCTGACCGGTCTGCAGAACCTCACGATCCTCGCGGCGGCCCCGTTCGTCATCGTGATGATCTTCATGTGTATCGCCCTGATGCGCGACCTTCGCCGCGACCCGGTGATCGTGCGTGAGCAGATGGGCTCCGAAGCCGTCGAAATGGCCGTCATGGCAGGCCACAAGAAATACGACGGCGACTTCGAGTTCCGCGTCGGCCCGGGCCGCGGCCCGGACGTGGAGGGCGACCCGATCGGCAAGCACTGATCCGCCCGGCGAAGGGCGGCCCGGGTTCATCCGACCCGGGCCGCCCTTGCGCTGCGGACGGCGCCGCGTGTCCTCAGCCGGACACCAGCCGCGCCGCCTCCTGCGCACACCCCCAGGCCACGGTGACGCCCGCGCCGCCGTGGCCGTAGTTGTGCACCAGGAGCCGCCCGTCCGGCAGGGCGTCGCGCTCCAGCCGGACCGCCGGCCGGGTGGGCCGCAGACCGACCCGGTGCTCCAGCACGCGGGCCCCGGCGATCTCCGGCCTGAGCGCCGCGCAGCGGCGGACGATCGCCTCGGCCGTCGCGGGGTCGGGCTCCAGCGACCACACGTCCTCCTCGGAGGTACCGCCGAGGACGAGCCCGCCCGGCTGCGGGAACAGGTACGCGTGCTCCCCGGCCGCGTCGGTGGTGACCAGCCAGTTGTCGATCCCGGGATTCTCCACGACGACCAGCTGGCCCCGCACGGGTCGCACGGAGGGGTCCGGCACGAGCTCCCGCGCGGCGAGGCCCGTGCAGTTGACCACGGCGTCCGCGTCCACCTCCGCGAACCCGGACACCGCATGCGCCTCGACCACACCCCCTGCCGCGACGAACCGCTCCCGCAGCCACCGCAGGTGGGTCGGCATGTCGATCAGGGGCAGCCGTGCCCAGAGGCCCGTGCCCTCGTACTCGCCGGCCGTGGCCGCCCGCAGCCCCGGCACCCGGCCCGCCAGCCACGCGTCGGCCTCGTCGAGACCGGTCTCGCCCAGTACCCCTTCGACCATGCGTACGCCGGCCGGTTCGTCCCGTGCGGCCAGCTCCTCGTACACCTCCAGCGACCGCAGCGCCCACCTCCGCGCCGTCGCGACCGGCTCGATCCGGTACGGCCACCACAGCGCACCCGCAACGGCTGAGGTGGTCGCCTCGACGGGGTCCCGCGTCCACACCCGCACCCGCCGCCCGCCCTCGGCGAGAGCCAGGGCCGTCGACAGCCCGACCCCCCCGCCCCCGACCACCACGATCTCGCCCCTCGCATCGTTCACCATGCCCGGACCGTAGCGGAATGTGTCATGCCGTGCTCACATCACGCGCAGTGTGGGGATACTCACAGCATGTGTGCCGAGTATGCGACCTTCGGCCTGGCTCCCGCGATGCGGGCCGGGGGAGTCCTCAACGACGGTGGTTACCAGGTCCACCGGGATTTCGTGGACTTCATCGTCGACGGACGCCCGCTGCTGTTCCAGCTCTCCGACCTCGACGCGGTCTCTCCACTCGCCTCCGACGTCCCTCCCGCCATCTTCACCGCCCAGGTCCGCAGCCTGCTTCTGGAGAGCGAGGCCCCGCTGCCCGGCGGCCGTTACGTCGTCTACGGCTGTCCGGAGTGCGAGGACCTGGCCTGCGGAGCCGTCACCGCGGTCATCCAGGGCGACGGCGAGGACTTCATCTGGCGGGACTTCGCCTGGCAGACCGACGAACACGCCGATCTGGAGCTCAACGGCTACCGCGGCATCGGCCCGTTCCGGTTCCGCGGCGCGGAATACCGCACGGCACTGGGCGCCCTGCTGAACGGCTCCGCCCCCGGCCCCCCGCGCCGCGTGCTGCTGATCGGCGCCCGCGTCGCCGTCCTCGCCAAGCTCGCGGCGGCATTGCGCACCATCGGTGTCGGCGCGGACATCGCACATGACGCCGATGGCGTGCCCCCGGACGAACTCCGCGGCTACGGCGCCGTCGCCTTCGGCCACGCGGCCGGCGAGCAGGAACGTGCCGCCGTCCGCCGCGCCTTCGAGCGGGCCGGGGTCACGGTCGCCCACGTCGACGGCCTCGCCCCGATCGTCCCGCTCCTCGTCGCCCAGATCGAACACGCGCTGGACCGCAGCCCGGCAGGCCGGCGCCGCCTCACCGGCCTGACCGCCGCCGACGGCGGCGCGGACGTCGAGGTCACCTCCGCCTGCCGCGTCACCCTCACCGCCTACCGCATCGACCGGCTTTCCCGCACCCACACCCACGAGATCTTCGACGGCGTCCTCGAACCGGGCCGCCACCGCGTCGCCCTCGACGCCAAAGCGGTCCGGGGCCGGTCGTTCGTCGTGGCCCGTACCGCCGGGAGCGTCCTGGTGGCGGCCGTGAACCACTGAGGGGTCCGGCCGTCAGGATCGGACGGGCCTGGTGAAAGGACCCCTGAGCGGCCCGACCGTTAGGATCGGCGCTCTGATGACTGCCACCCTCGTCGCCAAGAACCTCACCGCCGGCCACGGCGACCGCTCCCTGTTCACCGGCCTCGACCTCGTCGTCGCGCCCGGCGACGTGATCGGGCTGGTCGGAGCCAACGGCGCGGGCAAGTCCACCCTGCTCAGGATGCTCGCGGGGCTCACCGCACCCGAGCAGGGCGAACTGCGCCTGTCCCCGCCGGCCGCCACCGTCGGCCACCTCCCGCAGGAGCCGGACCGCCGGCCCGGCGAGACGGTCCGGGCGTTCCTGGCCCGCCGCACGGGCGTCGCCGAGGCCCAGCGCACCATGGACGAGGCGACCCAGGCCCTGGTCGACGGGGCGCCCGGTGCCGACGACGCCTACGCCACCAGCCTGGAGCGCTGGCTCGGCCTCGGCGGCGCCGACCTCGACGAACGGGCCGAGGAGGTCGCCGACACCCTCGGTCTCGCCGTCGGCCTGGACCAGCCGATGACGTCGCTGTCCGGAGGCCAGGCGGCCCGCGCGGGTCTCGCCTCCCTGCTGCTGTCCCGCTACGACGTCTTCCTCCTCGACGAGCCGACCAACGACCTCGACCTGGACGGCCTGGAGCGCCTGGAACGCTTCGTGAGCGGCCTGCGCGCCGGTACCGTCGTCGTCAGCCACGACCGTGAGTTCCTCACCCGCACCGTCACCAAGGTGCTCGAACTCGACCTCGCCCAGCGGCAGATCAACCTCTTCGGAGGTGGCTACGAGGCCTACCTGGAGGAGCGGGAGGTCGCCCGCCGGCACGCCCGCGACGAGTTCGAGGAGTACGCCGACAAGAAGAGCGCCCTCCAGGACCGCGCGCAGATGCAGCGCTCCTGGATGGACAAGGGCGTGAAGAACGCGCGCCGCAAGGCGAACAACGACAACGACAAGATCGGCCGCAAGTTCCGCAGCGAGGCCAGCGAGAAGCAGGCCGCGAAGGCCCGCCAGACCCAGCGCATGATCGAGCGCCTCGATGTGGTCGAAGAGCCCCGCAAGGAGTGGGACCTGCGCATGGAGATCGCGTCGGCCCCGCGCTCGGGCGCCGTCGTCGCGACGCTGCGGGACGCCGAGGTGCGCCGCGGCGGCTTCGTCCTCGGCCCCGTGAGCCTGCAGATCGACTGGGCGGACCGGGTGGCGGTGACGGGCGCGAACGGCGCCGGCAAGTCCACGCTGCTCGCCGCCCTGCTCGGCCGCGTCCCGCTGGACGCCGGGCACGCCGCGCTCGGCTCGGGTGTCCTGCTCGGCGAGGTCGACCAGGCCCGCAAGCTGTTCCACGGCGAGGAGTCCCTGCTCGACGCCTTCCGTACGGCCGTACCGGACACCGAACCGGTCGAGATCCGCACCCTCCTGGCCAAGTTCGGCCTCAAGTCGGACCACGTCCTGCGCCCCGCGGCGAGCCTCTCTCCGGGCGAGCGCACCCGGGCCGCCCTGGCGCTGCTCCAGGGCCGGGGCGTCAACCTCCTGGTCCTCGACGAGCCGACCAACCACCTCGACCTGCCCGCCATCGAGCAACTGGAGTCCGCGCTCGACGCCTACGAGGGCACCCTCCTGCTGGTCACCCACGACCGCCGCATGCTGGACGCCGTGCACGTCACCCGCCGCCTGGAGGTGGCGGACGGCAAGGTGACCGAGCGCTAACGGGCCGTCAGGCGCGTGGCCAGGGACGGATAGTCGACGACGAACCCCTTCTCGTCGAACTCCAGGTCGCTCCGGAAGTCGCCGGAGGCGAAGCGGACCCGCCCGGGCCCGAGATGCGTGTACGTCTGCCGCGACGGCCGCACCGCCAGGTCCGGCACCGAGACCCAGGCCATCAGGAACTCCCGCTCGCCGTGCGTCCGGTGGAGCCCGTGCCGCAGCACCGGCATGGTGTTCGTGAGCGGGCACAGCCCGAGGTCGCAGTCGAGAGCTCCGTCGACGTCCGGGAGAGGCTCACCGTTCGCGTTCCAGCCGCCCTCGCCGTCGTGGAGCAGATCGAGCGTGCGGACCTCGACCGCGGACTCGGTCGTGACCCGTAGCCGACGGGTCACGAAGCGGTCGGCGGTGTCGAGTTCGTAGGTGACCCAGTAGGGCGCGGGTGCGAACCCGACGGCCCGCCCCCGCGCCCGGAGCACACCTTCCCCGAGTTCGGGCCAGGCGGTCTCGAACCCCCTGCTTGCGAACACTTCCCAGGTGATGGCAGACATGCCCTCACCCTAGGTCTGGAAGAAGCGAAGCTCCTCTCACAGGGGCGCGGGGCTGTGTCGATCGGCGGCTCCGCCGCGGGGCGCGACCAGCCACAACGGGCCCGCAGCTCCCCACGGCCTCCCCGACGGAACAGTCAGCGCTTGCCGCCCTTGGGATCCGCCAGCCCCGCGCGGCGCAGCGCGTCGGCCATCGCGCTGTTGGCGGGCGGCGGCGCCTGACGCGAACCGCCACCACCGCCACGGCCACCACCACGCCCACCCTGCCGCTGCTGCGGCGGACGCCCACCCCGCTGCCGGCGCTCACCGGAGCCCCCGCCCTGGCCCTGCGAGGCAGCCGCCTCGTCCTCCAGCCGCAGCGTCAGCGAGATCCGCTTGCGCGGAATGTCGACGTCGAGCACCTTCACCTTGACGATGTCCCCGGGCTTCACGACGTCCCGTGGGTCCTTCACGAACGTCTTCGACATCGCGGAGACGTGCACCAGGCCGTCCTGGTGCACACCGATGTCCACGAACGCCCCGAACGCGGCGACGTTCGTCACGACGCCCTCCAGGATCATCCCGGACGACAGGTCGGAGATCTTCTCCACGCCCTCCTTGAAGGCGGCCGTCTTGAAGGCCGGGCGCGGGTCGCGGCCGGGCTTCTCCAGCTCCTTCAGGATGTCGGTGACCGTCGGCAGACCGAACGTCTCGTCCACGAAGTCATGCGGCTTCAGCGAGCGCAGCACCCCGGTGTTGCCCACGAGCGAGGCGACCTCCTGCCCGGTGGTCTTCACCATGCGCCTCACCACCGGGTACGCCTCGGGGTGCACGCTCGACGCGTCCAGCGGGTCGTCACCGCCGCGGATCCGCAGGAAGCCCGCGCACTGCTCGTACGCCTTCGGGCCGAGCCGCGCCACCTTCTTCAGCTCACCGCGGGCCTTGAACGGCCCGTTCTGGTCGCGGTGCGCCACGATGTTCTCGGCGAGGCCGGAGGTGATGCCGGAGACCCGGGCGAGCAGCGGGGCCGACGCCGTGTTGACGTCCACGCCCACGCCGTTCACACAGTCCTCGACCACCGCGTCCAGCGAACGCGACAGCTTCACCTCGGACAGGTCGTGCTGGTACTGGCCGACGCCGATGGACTTCGGGTCGATCTTCACCAGCTCGGCCAGCGGGTCCTGGAGCCGGCGGGCGATCGACACGGCGCCGCGCAGCGACACGTCCATGTCGGGCAGCTCCTGCGAGGCGAAGGCGGACGCCGAATACACGGACGCGCCGGCCTCGGACACCATCACCTTGGTCAGCTTCAGTTCCGGGTGCTTGGCGATCAGTTCCCCGGCGAGCTTGTCGGTCTCACGGGACGCCGTGCCGTTGCCGATGGCGACCAGCTCGACCGCGTGCTCCTTCGCGAGCCGGGCCAGCTTGGCGATGGCCTCGTCCCAGCGGTTGGCCGGGACGTGCGGGTGGATGACGTCCGTGGCGACGACCTTGCCGGTCGCGTCGACGACGGCGACCTTCACACCCGTACGGAAGCCGGGGTCCAGGCCCAGCGTCGCGCGCGTGCCCGCCGGGGCGGCGAGCAGCAGGTCGCGCAGGTTCGCCGCGAAGACCCGCACCGCCTCGTCCTCGGCGGCCGTGCGCAGCCGCAGCCTCATGTCGATGCCGAGGTGGACGAGGATGCGGGTGCGCCACGCCCAGCGGACCGTGTCCTTCAGCCACTTGTCGCCGGGGCGGCCCCGGTCGGCGATGTCGAACTTGTGGGCGACGATCCCCTCGTACGAGGAGGGCCCGTCCGTCTGCTCCTCGGGTTCCAGGACGAGGTCGAGGACCTCCTCCTTCTCCCCGCGCAGCATCGCGAGGACGCGGTGCGAGGGGAGCTCGGTGAAGGGCTCGGCGAAGTCGAAGTAGTCGGCGAACTTCGCGCCCGCCTCTTCCTTGCCCTCCCGCACCTTGGCGGCCAGCCGCCCGCGCACCCACATGCGCTCGCGCAGCTCACCGATCAGGTCGGCGTCCTCCGAGAACCGCTCGGTGAGGATCGCCCGGGCGCCGTCGAGGGCGGCCTGCGGATCGGCCACGCCCTTGTCGGCGTCGACGAACGCGGCGGCCGCGGCGAGGGGCTCGACACCCGGGTCGCCCAGCAGGCCGTCCGCCAGCGGTTCGAGACCGGCCTCGCGGGCGATCTGCGCCTTGGTGCGCCGCTTGGGCTTGTACGGCAGATAGATGTCCTCCAGGCGCGCCTTCGTCTCGGCGCCCCGGATGCTCGCCTGAAGCTCCTCGGTGAGCTTGCCCTGCTCGCGCACCGACTCCAGGATGGCCGTCCGCCGCTCCTCCAGCTCCCGCAGATAGCGCAGCCGCTCCTCGACGGTGCGCAGCTGCGCGTCGTCGAGCAGCTCGGTCGCTTCCTTGCGGTAGCGGGCGATGAAGGGCACCGTAGAACCGCCGTCGAGCAGTTCCACGGCGGCCCTGACCTGCCGCTCCCGTACGCCGAGCTCCTCGGCGATCCTGCCTTCGATGGTCACTGCGTTGATGGACCCGATGGACCCGGGTGTCGTCACGATCCCGTACCGCCTTCTCCGCTGAGGTTGCGCGGCAATTGTGGCAGGTGACACGGACACTCGGGGATCAGGGCGGCACCCGGCAGGTCGGGATCCCGGTCAGGCCCTGCGGCTGCGGGTGGACGACGAGGCCCCACCGAAGAGCCGGGCGAGTGCCCGGAAGGGCAGCGTCACGACGGTGGCGATGGCCCCGCCGATCTGGCGCAGCACGTCTGCGATAGCACGGAACACGGAAATCCCCTTTCTCACTCCCGGCCGCGCCGGCCGGTGGAGAGCGGGTACCTCATCGACGCGTCACTATGCGTCACCCTTTCCGATCAGGTCTGCGGGGAACGCCCCGGCCATCAGCGCAGCCTGCGCGAACACCCCGCCCAGCTCGGTCAGCCGTGCCACCCCATCGGGGCCCAGATGCTCGTACGGGGCACGGTCCAGACGGTCCGTCTCCTCCTCGATCTCCCGGCGCAGGGCGACACCCCGCCCGGTGAGGTCGCCGGACGCCTCCAGCAGCCCACGCCCGCGCAGCCGTTCCGCCGCCGCGTCCCACTCCTCCCGGCTCCAGCCCCGGGTGGCGCACACCCACTTCGGTTTCATGCCCTTGCCTGTCGCCGTGTGGGTGACCAGCGCCTCCAGCCCGTCCAGACCCGCGGACATCAGGGCGGCCAGGTGCCCGTCGCCCCGGTGCTCGCGCAGCAGGGTCGCCGCGTGCCAGTAGGCGAGGTGCGGCTCCTCGGGGACGGGCAGATCGGCGTGCGCGGCGTACAGCGGGCGCGCCGCGCGCGAGCAGGCCTCGGCGGCGCGCAGCGCGAGCCGCGCGGCCTCGGCCATCTCCGCCGATGCCAGGGCCTCCTCGCCGAGCAGGCGGCGCAGCGTCGCGTCGACCGCACGCGCGCGTGCCGCCAGGACCTGCGCGGGTGCGGCCGTCTCCCACACCGCCGGCACGTGCCGGGCCACGAGCTCGTACTTGTAGTTGTAGAAGGCCGCCGTGACGGCCCCGGCCCCGACCGGTCCGAGGGCGGCGGACCGCACGGCGAGGTTCACGGCACGCGGGTCGGTGACCCCGACGGCGCCCAGCTCCCGCCCGAGGTCGGGCGAGAAGTAGTGGGTCGCGTGCAGGGAGTTGAGCACGTTGTGGCAGCGTCGGCCGGCGCGCGGCTCCAGGGCGGCAGTCGTCATGCCCGGCAGGTTACCAACCGCTTGGTATGTCCTCTACGGCCCGTCGCCTCCTGGCAGGAAAGGTGGGGTACTCGTCCTTGCCGCCATACTCCGCACCCGCGAAGAATCGACGGCATGGTCCAGCGCACGGTTCTCGCCGTCCTCTTCGACGGCCTGCAGAGTCTCGACGTCACCGGGCCCGTGGAGGTGTTCGCGGGCGCGGAGCTGCTCTCCCCGGGCGCGTACCGGATCCGCACGGCGTCCCTGGACGGCGCGCCCGTGCGGACCACCAGCGGCCTGACCCTCGTCCCCGACGAGTCCCTGGCCACCGCACCGGACCCGGACATCCTCCTCGTCCCCGGCGGAACGGGCAGCCTGCGGCCCGACCCGCGTCTGGTGACCTGGGTGCGCGAGCGGGGACCGCGCGCCGGGCGCCTGGTCTCCGTGTGCACCGGCGCGGCCGTGCTGGCCGCGGCGGGCCTGCTGGACGGCCGCCGCGCCACGACCCACTGGGCGTACTGCGACCGGCTGGCCCGCGAGCACCCGGCCGTCGAGATCGACCCCGACCCGGTCTTCGTGCGCGACGGGCACATCGCCACCTCGGCCGGTGTCACCGCCGGCATCGACCTCGCGCTCGCCCTGGTCGAGGAGGACCTGGGCCGGGACGCCGCCCTCACCATCGCCCGCCACCTGGTGGTGTTCCTGCGCAGGCCCGGCAACCAAGCCC
Source organism: Streptomyces qaidamensis (assembly GCF_001611795.1). Taxonomy (NCBI): domain Bacteria; kingdom Bacillati; phylum Actinomycetota; class Actinomycetes; order Kitasatosporales; family Streptomycetaceae; genus Streptomyces; species Streptomyces qaidamensis. The sequence continues at coordinate 7,915,078 of NZ_CP015098.1, forward strand.
AGTTCAGCGCCCAGCTCGCGGCCCAGACCGCACAGCGCGAGCCCCTGCGGGACGTCCAGCGGTGGATCACCGACCACCCGGACGCGGACCTCTGCGTCGACACCCTCGCCGCCCGCGCCCGCCTCTCGCCCCGCCACTTCGCCCGCGCCTTCCGCGCCGAGACCGGCATGACACCGGGCCGCTACGTGGACCGTGTCCGCCTCGAACACGCCAGGCGCCTCCTGGAGGACACCGCCCGCGGCGTCGAGGAGATCGCCCGCACCAGCGGCTACGGCACGCCCGAGGCCATGCGGCGGGCCTTCGTCAGGACCCTGGGAACGCCCCCGGCCGAGTACCGCCGCCGCTTCCGCCCCGCCACCACAGCCTGAACCCATCGACATCAGCCGACCGAAGGGACCCCATGCAGATCGCCATCGTCCTCTACGACCGCTTCACCGCCCTCGACGCCGTCGGACCCTACGAGACCCTCGGCCGGGTGCCCGGCGCGGAGACCGTCTTCGTCGCCGAGCAGGCCGGCCCCGTGCGCAACGACTCGGGGAACCTCGCGCTCACCGCCGACCGGTCCCTGGCCGACGTACCCCACCCCGACATCATCGTGGTCCCCGGCGGCCCGGGCCCCCTCCCGCTGGCGGCCGACGGGCCCCTGCTCACCTGGCTGCGCACGGCCGACGCGACCAGCACCTGGACGACGTCCGTGTGCACCGGCTCCCTGCTGCTCGCCGCCGCCGGACTCCTCAAGGGCCGCCGGGCGACGTCCCACTGGCTGGCCCTGGAGGAACTGGAGCGCCACGGCGTCGAGCCGACGGGCGAGCGGGTGGTCACCGACGGCAAGTACGTCACCGCCGCCGGCGTCTCCTCCGGCATCGACATGGGACTGATGCTCCTCGGCCGGATCGCGGGCGACGACCACGCGCAGATCGTCCAGCTCGCCACCGAGTACGACCCGCAGCCGCCCTACGACGCCGGATCGCCCGAGAAGGCCCCCGCCCACCTCGTCGAACTGGTCCGCACGCACTCCGGCGTCATCCTGACGTAGGCACGCTCCAGTCGAACCGCGGCTGCCTGCGCTCCAGGAACGCGGCGACACCCTCGGCGGTGTCGCCGCTCGCGTGCGCCTGTCCGGCCCAGTGCGCGTCCCGGTCGGTACGCCCGTCCGCGAACTCCTTGGCCGCCGCCTGGGTCAGCTGTGAACGCGACACCAGGATCCGGGTGAACTCGGCGACCCGCTTGCCGAGTTCACCCTCGGGCAGGACCTCGTCGACGAGTCCGGTGCGCAGCGCACGTTCCGCCGCGATCAGCTCACCGGAGAACAGCAGGTACTTGGCGGTGGCCGGCCCCACCAGGGACACCAGCCGCCGGGTCGAGGACGCCGGGTACACGATGCCGAGTTTCGCCGGCGTCACCCCGAACAGCGACCCCTCCTCGGCGAACCGCAGATCGCAGGCCGCCGCCAGCTGTGACCCGCCGCCCACGCAGTGTCCCCGGATCGCCGCCAGTGTCGGCTTCGGGAACGCGGCCAGTGCCTCCTCGGCGCGCACGGCCAGCCCCTGCGCCTCCTCGGGCGAGCCCCGCAGTGTCGAGATGTCGGCCCCGGCGCAGAACGTGCCGCCCTCACCGGTCAGCACCAGCGCCCGTACGGCCGGATCCCCCGCGATCTCCTCCAGCAGGACGGGAAGGGAGCGCCACATCGAGGCCGTCATGGCGTTGCGCTTCTCGGGATGGCGTATGACGACCGTCGCGACCGAGTCGGTCACGCGGTGCTCCAGCTGCGGCTCCATGCGCCGGATGCTATCCGGATGCCAAACCCGTACAACCCGAATAGTTCGCCGAGACGGCACAACAGGGACAGGACCAGTCCCACAACTGACCGTGTCATACGCCAACGGTCAGAAGCGCTCGATAGTTGCTGACTTCTGTTCAGTCCCGGGGTATGAGGCGCATCGTTACCAACACTCGGGGTGTGGCGACAATCGAGCGCGAGGGTGGCGACCGGACGATGGACGACGACGGGCGTGGGTTCGGTCCGCGCCCAGCGGGCGGCGCGGCGCCCCTCGGTCCCGGGCCCGCGGATCCGCTGCCGTACGAAGGGGTCTGGCGGTTCACCGCACCGGCGGTCGACGCCTCGGTCCCCCAGGCGAGGCACGCCGTACGGGACCTGCTGCTGCGTCAGGGCGTACCGGTCTCGGACGACCTGGCCCAGGGGCTGCTGCTGATCGTCTCGGAGCTGGTGACCAACGCCGTGAAGCACGCGGCGGTGCTGTCACCGACGATCGCCGTCGAGCTGGCCGTCGGCGCCGAGTGGCTCCGGGTGTCCGTGGAGGACAACCACCCGTACCGGCCCACCGCCCTGGAGACCGACCACGGCCGGACCGGCGGGCGCGGACTGCTCCTGGTGCGCGAGATCACCCGGGAGGCGGGCGGCGTGTGCGAGGTGGAGTACACCGCGAGCGGCGGCAAGGTGATCTGGGCCGCCCTGCCGCTCAAACCCGCGCGCTTCGCCTGAGCCCCGCCCCGCCGGGGCCGGGGGTCACCAGCCGGCCGACGGGCCCGTCAGCTCCCTGATCGCCGGCCGGGCGGCGTCCAGGACGGTCATGAACCAGGACGAGAAGGTGTCCTTGGCGTGCCGCTCCGCTAGCTCCGGCGGCGTCACGAACACCGTCGACGCCACCTCCTCGGCGTCCGGCCGCACCACGGCCTGCACCATGCCGACGAAGAGGTGGTTGTACTCCTGCTCCACCAGACCGGACTCCGGGTCCGGGTGGTTGTAGCGGACCGTGCCCGCCTCGGCCAGCAGGGACGGGGAGGCGCCGAGCTCCTCGAACGTGCGCCGCGCAGCCGCCGCGAAGGGCGCCTCGCCGGGGTAGGGGTGGCCGCAGCAGCTGTTGGACCACACACCGGGGGAGTGGTACTTGCCCAGCGCGCGCTGCTGGAGCAGCAGCCGGCCGTACTCGTCGAAGAGGAACACCGAGAACGCGCGGTGCAGCTGTCCGGGCGGCTGGTGGGCGGCGAGCTTCTCCGCGGTGCCGATCGTCACGCCGTCCTCGTCGACCAGTTCCAGCAAAATCGCGTCTGCGGTGCCGTTCGACGGGCTGTGCGTCGCGGTGGCAGGTGTGATCGGCATACCCATCCTTCACATCGGTCTTCGCGCCCCAAGTCTGCCGTACGAATCCGGCACTCCCGGCACTTCGCGGCACGCCCGCATGTCCCGCGCTGCGGCGCGGACCGCGGCCGGCACCGGTCCGACGCCGGGAAAGGGACCCGGTAGATGATCGTGCCCGGCCAGGCAGGCGGAAAATCGTCCATGCCGGAGCTGCGGGGCGCAGGACGCGGGCGCACGGCGGAGGGTTGCGTTCCCCGGCGCACTCACAGTGAAGTGCGCCCCACCTGCCCCACCTGCCTCGCGCGCCACGGCGTCAGTGGCAGAGCCGTGCCTCGTGCTCGGCGTGCCCGCTCGGTTCCAACTGGAAGGTGCAGTGCTCCACGTCGAAGTGGTCACCGAGGCACCCCTGGAGCTCGTGCAGCATCTTCTCGTGGCCTATCGCGTTCAGGGCCTCCGGGCTGACGACCACGTGCGCCGACAGCACCGGCATGCCCGAGGTGATCGTCCAGGCGTGCAGGTCGTGGACGTCCTCCACACCGTCCGTGGCGAGTATGTGCGAGCGCACCTCCGCCATGTCGACGCCCTTGGGAGCGGTCTCCAGCAGCACGGAGAGCGTCTCGCGCAGCAGCTTCCACGTCCGGGGCGCGATCATCAGCGCGATGACGAGCGAGGCGATCGGATCGGCCGCCTGCCAGCCCGTGAGCATGATCACCAGGGACGAGACGATCACCGTCACCGAGCCGAGGGCGTCGGCCGCGACCTCCAGGAACGCGCCGCGCACGTTCAGGCTCTCCTTCTGGCCGCGCATCAGCAGCGCCAGCGACACCAGGTTCGCGACCAGGCCGATCGCACCGAACAGCAGGGCCAGCCGGCCCTCGGTCCCCGCGGGGGTGATGAAGCGCTGGACCGACTCGTACACGACGTACCCGCCGGCCCCGAGCAGCAGCAGGCAGTTGGCCAGGGCGGCGAGGATCTCGGCGCGGGCGTAGCCGAAGGTGGCCTGCTCGCTGGGCGGGCGGTTCGCGAAATGGATCGCGATCAGCGCCATGCCGAGGCCCAGGGCGTCCGTCGCCATGTGCGCGGAGTCCGCGACGAGCGCGAGCGAGTCGGCGAGGGCGCCGCCGACGATCTGCACCACCACGATGCCGAGCGTGATCGCCAGCGCGATGCGCAGCCTGCCGCGGTACGCCGAGGTCGCCGTACCGCCGGCCGCCGCGCCGTGCGCGTGCCCGTGATCGTGCCCAGCCCCCATGAGAAGTCAGCCTCCCTGTGTCCGCCTGATCGTGCTCGGGGGGCCCAGTGAACTACGGGGAGGGGGTATGCGCAACGCGGCACTGAACACCGTTGTCATGTGCCCTGACCTGCGGAAACGATATGCAGGTCAGGGCATCCCCAGCGGGTCAGGAGCCGTGGTGCAGCAGCCAGCCCCGCCAGGCCGACTCGGTCATCTCGCGCACCCCGCGCCGGGCCGTCCAGCCGAGTTCCCCGGCCGCCCGGGCGGCCGAGGCCACCGCCCGCGGGGCGTCGCCGGGGCGGCGGCCCTCGACGAGCGGCGCACGCCCCTCGCCGGTGACCTCGCCGATGACCGTGACGAGTTCGCGGACCGAGACGCCCTCGCCGCGGCCGATGTTGACCGTCAGGTCACCCGTGCCGCCGCCGGCGGCCAGGCGCCGCGCCGCCGCCAGGTGGGCATCGGCCAGGTCGGCGACGTGGATGTAGTCACGGATGCACGTGCCGTCCGGGGTCGGATAGTCGTCGCCGAAGATCCTGGGCGCCTCGTCCCGGGTCAGCCGGTCGAAGACCATCGGGACGATGTTGAAGACGCCCGTGTCCGCGAGTTCGGGCGCGGCGGCGCCCGCCACGTTGAAATAGCGCAGACATACGGTGGAGATCCCGTGCGCCCGCCCCGCCGCCCGCACCAGCCACTCCCCGGCGAGCTTGGTCTCGCCGTACGGGTTCACCGGCGCGCAGGGCGTGTCCTCCGTGATGAGGTCCACACCCGGGTCGCCGTACACCGCCGCCGACGACGAGAACACGAACCGCTCGATCCCCGCCCCGGCCACCGCGTCCAGCAGGGTCACCAGGCCGCCGACGTTCTCCCGGTAGTACCGCGTCGGCTGCGCGACGGACTCGGCGACCTGCTTGCGCGCCGCGAGATGCACCACACCCGTCACAGCGTGCTCGGCGAAGACCCGCTTCAGCAGCTCCCCGTCCAGCGAGGAGCCCCGCACGAGCGGGACCTCGGCAGGGAGCCGTGCGGGCACCCCGGCCGAGAGGTCGTCCAGCGCGAGGACGCGCTCCCCGGCCTCGGCCATGGCCCTGGCCACATGTGCTCCGATATAGCCGGCACCGCCGGTGATCAGCCACGTCATGGTCGCCCACCCTATGCGGCCGCGGCAGCCGCCCCCGCAATGTCCCCGATGTCCGCTTGGGGTGCGCGGTTTGTGGGGCGGGCCCCGGATCCACGATGATGATCGCGGCAACGGCTTGTGCGAACCACGTCGATCCATCCGCCGAACGGGCGGTGAACGCGGCCGTCCCGGCATCCGATAGCCTCTGCCGACATGCCGCCCGGGAGCCACCGGAGAGGGCGCCCCCACCATGTACATCACTGGCGCGGACGCGTCGGTACCCAGGGAGTGAATTCGGTTGTCGACCGCCATCCTCACCGGCCAGCCGGTCCCCGGATCGTCGATCGAGGCCGACCTGCGCTCCCTCGGGTTCGACCTCCGGATCGCGACCGACGCCGCCGAGGCCGAGACCCTCCTCGCCGAGGTGCCGGGCGACGAGCGGGTCGCCCTGGTCGACGCCCGTTTCGTGGGGCACGTGCACGCACTGCGCCTCGGCCTCACCGACCCCCGCTTCCCGCTCGCCGCGATCCCCGGCGCCGTCACGGCCCAGCCCGCCGGCCGCCAGGCCCTGACCCGGGCCATGGCCCGCGAGAACTCCGCAGGCGGCGGCACCACGCTGGTCGGCAGCAGCCTCGCGGACCGCATCCTCACCGCCCTGGACGCCGACGGCACCGCCGTGCACCGCCCCGAGCTGGGCAGTCTCGTCGCCGCCGTCCCCGCCGGCCCGCAGGCCCGCAACGAGGCCCGGCAGGCGGTGACGGACGTCGACGACGAGGCCGTACGCCTGAGGTCGGCGGTGAAGTCGCGCGACGGCTTCTTCACCACCTACTGCATCAGCCCGTACTCCCGGTACATCGCCCGCTGGTGCGCCCGCCGCGGCCTGACCCCGAACCAGGTCACGACCGCCTCCCTGCTCACCGCCCTCATAGCGGCGGCCTGCGCGGCCACCGGCACCCGCGGCGGCTTCGTCGCGGCCGGCGTCCTGCTGATCGCGTCGTTCGTGCTGGACTGCACCGACGGCCAGCTCGCCCGCTACTCCCTGCAGTACTCCACCCTCGGGGCCTGGCTGGACGCCACCTTCGACCGGGCCAAGGAGTACGCCTACTACGCGGGCCTCGCACTGGGAGCCGCCCGCGGCGGCGACGACGTCTGGGCGCTGGCCCTCGGCGCCATGGTCCTGCAGACCTGCCGGCATGTCGTGGACTTCTCCTTCAACGAGGCCAACCACGACGCCACCGCCAACACCAGCCCCACCGCGGCCCTCTCCGACAAGCTCGACAGCGTCGGCTGGACGGTCTGGGTCCGGCGGATGATCGTCCTGCCCATCGGCGAGCGCTGGGCCATGATCGCGGTGCTGACGGCGGTCACGACGCCCCGCATCACCTTCTACGCGCTGCTCCTCGGCTGCGCCTTCGCGGCCACCTACACCACGGCCGGCCGGGTGCTGCGCTCCCTGACCCGCAGGGCCAGGCGGACCGACCGGGCGGCCGCGGCCCTGGCCGACCTCGCGGACAGCGGCCCGCTCGCGCAGGGCTTCGCGCAGGCGCTCAAGAAGCCCGCCCGCAGTCTGCCGGGCTTCACCGCCCCCACCGTCGCCCTCCTGGGCGGCCTCGCCGTCGTCCTCACGGCCGCCCTCACCGGCTTCGGCGGCCCCTGGCCGATCGTCGCCGCCGTCGCCTACGTCCTCACCTCCGGCCTCGCCGTCGCCCGCCCCCTCAAGGGCGCCCTCGACTGGCTGGTCCCCCCGTTCCTGCGCGCCGCCGAGTACGGGACGGTCCTGGTCCTGGCGGCCGGGGCGGACGTGAACGGAGCCCTTCCCGCGGCCTTCGGGCTGGTCGCCGCGGTCGCCTACCATCACTACGACACGGTCTACCGCATCCGCGGCGACGCCGGAGCGCCTCCCGCCTGGCTGGTGCGCTCCATCGGGGGGCACGAAGGGCGGACGCTGCTCGTCACCGTCCTCGCCGCGCTGCTCACCGCCTCGCAGTTCACGGTCGCGCTCACGGCACTGGCCGTGGCCGTGGCCCTGGTGGTGCTCGTCGAGAGCATCCGCTTCTGGGTCGCCGCCCACAAGGGCGGCGCACCCGCCGTACACGATGAAGGAGAAACCGCATGATCGGCCTCGTGCTCGCGGCCGGCGCCGGACGGCGTCTGCGCCCCTACACCGACAGCCTCCCCAAGGCGCTGGTGCCGGTGGGCCCCGCGGGCATAGAAGGCGAACCCACGGTGCTCGACCTGACCCTCGGCAACTTCGCCGAGATCGGTCTCACCGAGGTCGCGGTCATCGTCGGCTACCGCAAGGAAGCCGTGTACGCGCGCAAGGAGGCGCTGGAGGCCAAGTACGGCCTCAAGCTCACCCTCATCGACAACGACAAGGCCGAGGAGTGGAACAACGCCTACTCCCTGTGGTGCGGGCGTGACGCCCTCAAGGACGGGGTGATCCTCGCCAACGGCGACACCGTCCACCCGGTCTCCGTCGAGAAGACGCTGCTCGCCGCCCGCGGCGACGGCAAGAAGATCATCCTCGCCCTGGACACGGTCAAGGACCTGGCCGACGAGGAGATGAAGGTCGTCGTCGACCCCGAGAAGGGCATGACGAAGATCACCAAGCTGATGGACCCCGCCGAGGCCACCGGCGAGTACATCGGCGTGACGCTGATCGAGGGCGACGCCGCCCCCGAGCTGGCCGACGCGCTCAAGGCCGTGTGGGAGACCGACCCGCAGCAGTTCTACGAGCACGGCTACCAGGAGCTGGTCAACCGCGGCTTCCGTATCGACGTGGCGCCGATCGGCGACGTCAAGTGGGTGGAGATCGACAACCACGACGATCTCGCCCGCGGACGGGAGATCGCGTGCCAGTACTGACCCGGCTGATCCCCTCCCCGCTCGTCGTCGACATCCGCCCGGGTGCCCTCGACGACCTGGCGTGCGTCCTCGCCGACGAGCGCATCTCGCACTCCGGCCGCCTCGCCGTCGCCGTCAGCGGCGGTTCCGGCGCCCGCTTGCGCGAGCGCATCTCGCCGAGCATGCCCGGCGCCACCTGGTACGAGGTCGGCGGCGGCACCCTCGACGACGCGGTCCGGCTGGCGAGCGACATAAAGGCCGGCCACTTCGACGCGGTCGTCGGCCTCGGCGGCGGCAAGATCATCGACTGCGCCAAGTTCGCCGCGGCACGCGTCGGCCTGCCCCTGGTCGCCGTGCCCACGAACCTCGCGCACGACGGCCTGTGCTCGCCGGTCGCCACCCTCGACAACGACGCGGGCCGCGGCTCCTACGGTGTGCCGAACCCCATCGCGGTCGTCATCGACCTGGACGTCATCCGTGAGGCCCCCGTGCGCTACGTGCGCGCGGGCATCGGTGACGCGATCTCCAACATCAACGCGATCGCCGACTGGGAACTGGCGGGCCGCGTCAAGGGCGAGAAGATCGACGGACTCGCCGCCGCCATGGCCCGCCAGGCGGGCGAGGCGGTGCTCCGGCACCCGGGCGGGGTCGGCGACAACGACTTCCTCCAGGTCCTCGCCGAAGCGCTCGTCCTCACCGGCATCGCGATGTCGATCTCGGGCGACTCGCGGCCGGCCTCGGGGTCGTGCCACGAGATCAACCACGCCTTCGACCTGCTGTTCCCCAAACGCGCCGCTTCCCACGGCGAGCAGTGCGGTCTCGGCGCGGCCTTCGCGATGTGGCTGCGCGGCGCGCACGACGAGTCGGCGTACATGGCCGAGGTGCTGCGCCGGCACGGCCTGCCCGTGCTGCCCGACGAGATCGGCTTCACGACGGACGAGTTCGTCAAGGCCGTCGAGTTCGCCCCGGAGACCCGCCCCGGCCGCTACACCATCCTCGAACACCTCGACCTGAACACCGAACAGATCAAGGACACATACGCCGACTATGTCAAGGCCATCGGTAGCTGAACTCCGCCCCGTCGTTCACCCCGCGGGGGTGAAGGACCGGCGCAGCGGTGAGCACTGGATGGGACGCCTCTACATGCGTGAGGTGTCCCTGCGGGTCGACCGTTACCTGGTCAACACCAGGGTCACGCCCAACCAGCTCACCTACCTGATGACCGTCTTCGGTGTACTCGCGGCCCCGGCACTGCTCGTGCCGGGGATCGCGGGCGCCGTCCTCGGCGTGGTGTGTGTCCAGATGTACCTGCTGCTGGACTGCGTCGACGGCGAGATCGCGCGCTGGAAGAAGCAGTACTCCCTCAACGGCGTCTACCTGGACCGGGTCGGTGCCTACCTCACCGACGCCGCGGTGCTCACCGGCTTCGGCCTGCGCGCCGCCGACCTGTGGGGCAGCGGCCGCATCGACTGGCTGTGGGCCTTCCTCGGCACCCTGGCCGCCCTCGGCGCCATCCTGATCAAGGCGGAGACCGACCTCGTCGGCGTCGCACGGCACCAGGCCGGCAAGCCTCCCGTCCAGGAGGCCGCCGCCGAGATGCGCTCCTCCGGCATGGCGCTGGCCCGCAAGGCCGCCGGCGCCCTGAAGTTCCACCGCCTCATCCTCGGCATCGAGGCGTCCCTGCTGATCCTCGGGCTGGCGATCGTCGACCAGGCCCGCGGCGACCTGTTCTTCACCCGGCTCGGCGTCGCGGTGCTGGCCGGCATCGCGCTGGTGCAGACCCTGCTGCACCTGGTGTCCATCCTCGCCTCCAGCAGGCTGAAGTGAGCGGCATGAAGGTCGGCGCCGTCATCATCACCATGGGCAACCGGCCCGAGGAGCTGCGCGCCCTGCTCGATTCCGTCGCCAAGCAGGACGGCGACCGGGTCGAGGTGGTCGTCGTCGGCAACGGCTCGCCCGTCCCGGACGTCCCCGAGGGCGTCCGCACCATCGAACTGCCCGAGAACCTCGGCATCCCCGGCGGCCGCAACGTCGGCATCGAGGCCTTCGGCCCGGCCGGCCGGGACGTCGACATCCTGCTCTTCCTGGACGACGACGGACTGCTCGCGAGCCACGACACCGCCGAGCTGTGCCGCAAGGCGTTCGAGGCCGACCCGAAGCTCGGCATCGTGAGTTTTCGCATAGCCGACCCCGAGACCGGCATCACCCAGCGCCGCCACGTCCCCCGGCTGCGCGCCTCCGACCCGATGCGCTCCTCGCGCGTGACCACGTTCCTCGGCGGCGCCAACGCCGTCCGCACCCGGGTCTTCGCCGACGTCGGCGGCCTCCCGGACGCGTTCTTCTACGCCCACGAGGAGACCGACCTGGCCTGGCGGGCCCTCGACGCGGGCTGGATGATCGACTACCGGTCCGACATGGTGCTGTACCACCCGACGACCGCTCCCTCACGGCACGCGGTCTACCACCGCATGGTCGCCCGCAACCGCGTCTGGCTGGCCCGCCGCAACCTCCCCGCGCCGCTCGTCCCGGTCTACCTCGGCGTGTGGCTGCTGCTCACCCTGCTGCGCCGTCCCTCCCGCAGCGCGCTGCGGGCCTGGTTCGGCGGATTCCGCGAAGGCTGGACCACCTCGTGCGGGCCCCGCCGGCCCATGAAGTGGCGTACGGTGTGGCGGCTGACCCGGCTGGGCCGGCCCCCCGTCATCTGACAAGCTCGTATCCGGCGATACCCGGGAGCCCCCGGGCCGTACCCTGGCCCCGGCTCATGCCGGAACCCCGGCACAGGCCGAGCATCTCGAAGACGAAAGTTTCCACTAGTGAGTGAGACAACGCACGACGCCACGGTCGCGGTGAGCGCGCCCGCGGCGCCCGACGAGGGCCTCACGGCGAAAGAACTCGCCGCCAGGCACGGGCTGACCGTGAGCGGCGCCCGGCCGTCCCTCATCGAGTACGTCCGTCAGCTGTGGGACCGGCGGCACTTCATCCTCGCCTTCTCCCGCGCGAAGCTGACCGCCCAGTACAGCCAGGCCAAGCTCGGCCAGCTGTGGCAGGTGGCCACGCCGCTGCTGAACGCGGCCGTGTACTTCTTCATCTTCGGCCTGCTGCTGGAGGCCGACCGGGGCATGTCCCGGGAGGTGTACATCCCGTTCCTGGTCACGGGTGTGTTCGTGTTCACCTTCACGCAGAGCTCCGTCATGGCGGGCGTGCGCGCGATCTCCGGCAACCTCGGCCTGGTCCGGGCCCTGCACTTCCCGCGGGCCTCGCTGCCGGTCTCCTTCGCGCTCCAGCAGCTCCAGCAGCTGCTGTTCTCGATGATCGTGCTGTTCGCCGTCACGATCGGCTTCGGCCACTACCCGGACCTGTCCTGGCTGCTGATCGTGCCGGTGCTGGTCCTGCAGTTCTGCTTCAACACGGGCCTCGCGCTGATCATGGCCCGGGCGGGCGCCAAGACCCCGGACCTCGCGCAGCTGATGCCGTTCGTGATGCGGACGTGGATGTACGCCTCCGGCGTGATGTTCTCCATCCCGATCTTCCTGGCGGACAAGCCGGCCTGGATCGCGAACGTCCTGCAGTGGAACCCGGCCGCGATCTACATGGACCTGATGCGCTTCGCCCTCATCGACGACTACGACCAGAAGTTCCTGCCCGACCACGTCTGGGCGGCCGCCGGCGCCTGGGCCGTGCTCTTCGCCCTGGGCGGCTTCGTGTACTTCTGGAAGGCGGAGGAGAGGTACGGCCGTGGCTGAGCAGCAGCAGGACGCGCGCATCCCCACCGTCGTGGCGGACGACCTGCACATCGTCTACCGCGTCAACGGAGCCAAGACCGGCAAGGGCAGTGCCACCGCCGCCCTCAGCCGCATCATCAAGCGGGGCGAGGAGCGGGGCGTGCGCAAGGTGCACGCCGTGCGCGGCGTCTCCTTCGTGGCGTACCGCGGCGAGGCCATCGGCCTGATCGGCTCCAACGGCTCCGGCAAGTCGACCCTGTTGCGGGCCATCGCCGGACTGCTGCCCGCCGAGCAGGGCAAGGTCTACACCGACGGCCAGCCCTCGCTGCTCGGCGTCAACGCGGCCCTGATGAACGACCTCACCGGCGAGCGGAACGTCATATTGGGCGGGCTGGCCATGGGCATGTCCCGCGAGGAGATCAAGGAGCGCTACCAGGACATCGTCGACTTCTCCGGCATCAACGAGAAGGGCGACTTCATCACTCTGCCCATGCGCACCTACTCCTCGGGCATGGCGGCCCGGCTCCGCTTCTCCATCGCCGCGGCCAAGGACCACGACGTCCTGATGATCGACGAGGCCCTGGCGACCGGCGACCGCAAGTTCCAGAAGCGCTCCGAGGACCGCATCCGGGAGCTGCGCAAGGAAGCGGGCACGGTGTTTCTGGTCAGCCACAACAACAAGTCCATCCGCGACACCTGCAACCGCGTCCTGTGGCTGGAGCGCGGCGAGCTGCGCATGGACGGCCCCACCGACGAGGTGCTCAAGGAGTACGAGAAGTTCACGGGCAAGTAGCCCGATTCGGCCAGGGCCCCGACGGAACTGCTCCGGCGGGGCCCCGCGTCTGCAAAGGAAACGTCAACTCCGGCCCATCTCAGGAATCTTGGGGTCAATCGGTGTGTTCTCGTGATGTGCGGTACACCCTGACGATCCGTGGCGCGTTGTACAACGTAAGCTGTACCGGTCCCGAAACACGGCAATCAGGGTAATAATGCGCGACACCGCCCGTCGGGCCACCGTGCGGACGGCTGGGCGGCGTGTCCGAAATAGTGCGTATTGGGTCGGCAGTGTAGAACGGGAGATGTGACGGCGATGGCTTCGGAAACTCCCCAGCTCCACGCAGCACGTGCCGTCCCCGCGCCGGGCAGCCGGCGGTGACGGGATCCGGCACGGCGCGCCCCCTCGATCCGGAGCGCGGCACGCTCGACAAGGCCGCCGGCGAGAACTTCCCGGTGGCCCCCTTCTTCCTGCCCCGGGCCTGGCGCACCGACCTCATGGCCGTCTACGGCTTCGCCCGCCTGGTCGACGACATCGGCGACGGCGACCTGGCCCCCGGCGGCGCCGACGCCCGGCTGCTCGGTGTGTCCCCGCGGGAGGCCGAGGACCGGCTGGTCCTGCTGGACGCCTTCGAGGCCGACCTGCGCCGGGTCTTCGACGCGACCCCGCGCCATCCTTTGTTGCGCCGCCTCCAGCCGACCGTGCGCCGCTGCTCGCTGACCCCCGAGCCCTTCCTCGGCCTGATCGCCGCCAACCGCCAGGATCAGCTGGTCGGCCGCTACGAGACCTACGACGATCTGCTCGCCTACTGCGAGCTCTCCGCCAACCCCGTCGGCCGTCTCGTCCTCGCCGTCACCGGCACCTCGACACCCGAGCGGATCCGCCGCTCCGACATGATCTGCACGGCCCTCCAGATCGTCGAGCACCTCCAGGACGTCGCCGAGGACCTCGCCCGCGACCGCGTCTACCTGCCCGCGGCCGACATGAAACGCTTCCACGTCCAGGAAGCGGATCTCGCCACCACATCCGCCGGAGCGTCGGTCCGTGCGCTGATTGCGTACGAAGCGCAAAGGGCCCGGGATCTGCTGAATGAAGGCGCCCCTCTGGTGGGTAGCGTCCACGGCAGGCTGAAACTGCTGCTCGCGGGGTTCGTGGCGGGGGGAAGGGCGGCCGTCGACGCGATCGCCGCCGCCGAATACGACGTACTTCCCGGCCCGCCCAAGCCCGGCAAGGTCCGGTTGCTGCGTGAGGTGGGCGTGACTCTGCGAGGAGAGGGGTGATCCGGACAGTGGAGTCGGAACCACACGCGTCCCCACCGGTACTCGCCGCCTACAGCTACTGCGAGGCCGTCACCGGGCGCCAGGCCCGTAACTTCGCCTACGGCATCCGGCTGCTGCCGACGCCCCAGCGCCGGGCGATGTCGGCGCTGTACGCGTTCTCGCGGCGGGTCGACGACATCGGCGACGGTGCGCTCGACGACGACGTCAAGGTGGCCAGGCTGGAGGAGACCCGGGCGCTGCTCACCCGGATCCGCGAGGACGAGGTCGCCGACGACGACACCGACCCGGTCGCCGTCGCCCTCTCGCACGCCGCCGGGGCCTTCCCGATCCCGCTCGGCGGCCTGGACGAGCTCATCGACGGCGTCCTGATGGACGTCCGCGGCGAGACGTACGAGACCTGGGACGACCTGAAGGTCTACTGCCGTTGCGTGGCGGGCGCGATCGGGCGTCTCTCCCTCGGAGTCTTCGGCACGGAACCGGGGGCGCGCGGCGCGGACCGCGCGCCGGAGTATGCCGACACGCTCGGGCTCGCGCTCCAGCTCACCAACATCCTCAGAGACGTCCGCGAGGACGCCGAGGGCGGGCGCACGTATCTGCCCGCCGACGACCTCGCCAAGTTCGGCTGCTCGGCCGGCTTCAGCGGGCGGCGGCCACCGGAGGGCTCCGACTTCGCGGGCCTCGTGCACTTCGAAGTGCGACGGGCCCGCGCTCTGTTCGCCGAGGGCTACCGGCTGCTGCCCATGCTCGACCGGCGCAGCGGCGCCTGTGTCGCCGCCATGGCCGGCATCTACCGCCGTCTCCTCGACCGCATCGAACGCGACCCGGAGGCCGTGCTGCGCGGCCGGGTCTCCCTGCCGGGCCGGGAGAAGGCGTACGTCGCCGTGCGCGGCCTGTCCGGCCTGGACGCCCGGCATGCGACCCGGCGGACCGTCAGGAGGCGTGTGTGAACGGCACAGAGGCCGCCGCCGGCGGTGCGGCGCGGGTGGCCGGGCGCGGGTGCGAGGCGCCTCTCGGCCGAGCCGTCGGAGACAACCGGCGGGCAACCCTGAGGTGCGGGGCCGCGTCCCTGACGGAGACGGCCGGTCGTGCACCGTTCGAGCAGCACGCTCCGGCGATGGGAGAGGGTGCGCGATGACCCACGGCACACGGTCCGGGGGACCGGCGGCACAGGCGCGGCACGCCGTCGTGGTGGGCGGCGGGCTGGCCGGTGTCACCACCGCGCTCGCGCTCGCCGACGCCGGGGTGCGCGTCACCCTGCTGGAGGGCAGGCCGAGACTGGGCGGCCTGGCCTTCTCGTTCCGGCGCGGCGCTCTCACCGTCGACAACGGCCAGCACGTGTACCTGCGCTGCTGCACCGCCTACCGCTGGTTCCTCGACCGCGTCGAGGGCGCGGCACTCGCCCCGCTCCAGGAGCGGCTCGACGTACCCGTCCTGGACCTCGCCCGGCCCGAGGGACGCCGCCTGGGAAGGCTGCGCCGCGACGCCCTCCCCGTGCCGCTGCACCTGGGGCGCAGCCTCGCCACCTATCCGCACCTGTCGCTCGCCGACCGGGCCAGGGTGGGCCGGGCCGCGCTCGCGCTCAGGGGACTCGACCTCGCCGACCCGGCGCTGGACACACAGGACTTCGGCAGCTGGCTGGCCGCGCACGGCCAGTCGGCGCGCGCCGTCGAGGCCCTGTGGGACCTGGTCGGGGTCGCCACCCTCAACGCGGTCGCGGGCGACGCCTCCCTGGCGCTCGCCGCGATGGTGTTCAAGACCGGTCTGCTGTCCGACCCCGGCGCGGCCGACATCGGCTGGGCGCGTGTCCCGCTCGGTGAGCTGCACGACCGGCTGGCCCGCAAGGCGCTCGACTCCGCGGGCGTGCGCACCGAGCTCCGTACCCGCGTCACCTCCGTCTCCCCGGACGAAGACGGGCAGTGGACCGTCGAGGTTCCCGGCGAGACGCTCCGGGCCGACGCCGTGGTCCTCGCCGTACCGCAGCGCGAGGCGCACGATCTGCTGCCCGCGGGCGCCCTCGACGCGCCCGAACGGCTCCTGGAGATCGGTACCGCGCCCATCCTCAACATCCATGTGGTGTACGACCGGAAGGTCCTCGGCCGGCCGTTCTTCACCGCCCTCGGCAGCCCCGTGCAGTGGGTCTTCGACCGGACCGAGGCGTCCGGGCTGCGCGAGGGGCAGTACCTCGCGGTGTCGCAGTCGGCGGCGCAGGAGGAGATCGACGCGCCCGTCGCGGTGCTGCGCGAGCGGTACCTGCCCGAGCTGGAGCGGCTGTTGCCGCCGGCCCGCGGCGCCGAAGTGAGGGACTTCTTCGTCACCCGGGAGCGCACCGCGACGTTCGCTCCCAGCCCGGGCGTCGGGCGGCTCAGGCCCGGCGCCCGCACCAAGGCATCCGGCCTCTACCTGGCCGGAGCGTGGACCGCCACCGGGTGGCCCGCGACCATGGAGAGTGCGGTCCGCAGTGGTGTGAGCGCGGCGGACGCCGTGCTGGGCGCCCTGGGCCGGCCCCGTCCGCATGCCCTCTTCGAGTTCGAGGAGGCGGCATGATGCCGGCTCAGACCGGCGCGGCAGGCGGCCCCCGCACCCCCGGTACCGCAACAAGAGGAGAGACTGTGCCCACTGTGCCCCCGGCCTCGAAGACTGCCGAGGCGGTGGACGTGACCGCGCTGCTGGAGCGCGGCCGGACCCTGGCCACTCCGGTACTGCGGGCGGCCGTCGACCGCCTGGCACCTCCCATGGACACTGTTGCCGCCTACCACTTCGGCTGGATCGACGCCCAGGGCAGGCCCGCCGAGGGGGACGGCGGCAAGGCCGTGCGTCCCGCCCTCGCGGTGTTGTCCGCGGAGGTCATGTCCGCCGCCCCCGAGACCGGCATCCCCGGCGCCGTCGCCGTGGAGCTCGTCCACAACTTCTCCCTCCTCCACGACGACCTCATGGACGGCGACGAGCAGCGCCGTCACCGCGACACGGTCTGGAAGGTGCACGGCCCCGCCCAGGCCATCCTGGTCGGCGACGCCCTGTTCGCCCTCGCCAACGAGGTCCTCCTCGAACTCGGCACCGTCGAGGCCGGCCGCGCCACCCGCCGCCTGACCACCGCCACCCGGGCCCTGATCGACGGCCAGGCCCAGGACATCTCCTACGAGCACCGCGACCGCGTCAGCGTCGAGGAGTGCCTGGAGATGGAGGGCAACAAGACCGGCGCCCTGCTCGCCTGCGCCAGTTCCATCGGCGCGGTGCTCGGCGGCGCCGACGACCACACCGCCGACACCCTGGAGAAGTACGGCTACCACCTGGGACTGGCCTTCCAGGCCGTCGACGACCTGCTCGGCATCTGGGGCGACCCGGTCTCCACCGGCAAGCAGACCTGGAGCGACCTGCGCCAGCGCAAGAAGTCCCTGCCCGTCGTGGCCGCCCTCGCGGCTGGCGGCCCGGCCTCCGAGCGGCTCGGCGAGATCCTCGCCGCCGACGCCAAGAGCAGCGACGTCGAGACCTTCTCCGAGGAGGAGTTCGCGGCCCGCGCCGCCCTCATCGAGGAGGCCGGCGGCCGCGAGTGGACCGCCGACGAGGCACGCCGTCAGCACACCATCGCCATCGAAGCCCTCGACGCCGTCGACATGCCCGACCGGGTGCGGGCACAGTTCACGGCCCTCGCGGACTTCGTCGTCGTACGAAAGAGATGATCACTATCGGCCGAATAGCCCTCGCGTAGTCGCCGGCCGGTGCCGTGAGTTCATCACGGAGCACCGGCCGACGGCGGACCCACAGCAGATGCACGCCATGCAGGACTGCAAGAAGGGGAAGCCATGACAGCGACGACCGACGGAAGCACCGGGGCCCTGCCACCCCGCGCCGCCGCGGCCAGCGACACCGACACGCACGCCCCCGGGGCGGCCGGGGTACCGGAAGCCGCCGCACGCGCCGCCCGGCGCGCCACCGACTTCCTGCTCTCCCTCCAGGACGCCCAGGGCTGGTGGAAGGGCGACCTCGAGACCAACGTCACGATGGACGCCGAGGACCTGCTGCTCCGTCAGTTCCTCGGCATCCGCGACGAGAAGACGACACAGGCCGCCGCCCTCTTCATCCGTGGCGAGCAGGGCGAGAACGGCACCTGGGCCACCTTCTACGGCGGACCGGGCGACCTGTCCGCCACCATCGAGGCGTACGTCGCCCTCCGCCTCGCCGGTGACGCGCCCGACGCCCCGCACATGGCGAAGGCCTCCGCCTGGATCCGCGCGCAGGGCGGCATCGCCGCCGCCCGGGTCTTCACCCGGATCTGGCTGGCCCTGTTCGGCTGGTGGAAGTGGCAGGACCTGCCCGAACTCCCGCCGGAGCTCGTCTTCTTCCCGAAGTGGGTGCCGCTCAACATCTACGACTTCGGCTGCTGGGCGCGGCAGACGATCGTCCCGCTGACGATCGTCTCCGCGAAGCGGCCGGTACGCCCCGCGCCCTTCGCGCTCGACGAGCTGCACACCGACCCCGACCGGCCCAATCCGCCCAAGCCGCCGTCCTCACCCTTCAGTTGGGACGGGGCGTTCCAGCGGATGGACAAAGGTCTGCACGCCCTGCGGAAGGTCACCCCGCGCAGGCTGCGCAGAGCCGCCATGAACAGCGCCGCCCGCTGGATCATCGAGCGGCAGGAGAACGACGGCTGCTGGGGCGGCATCCAGCCCCCGGCCGTGTACTCGATCATCGCCCTGCACCTGCTCGGCTACGACCTCGGACACCCCGTGATGCGCGAGGGGCTGGCCTCCCTGGACCGGTTCGCCGTATGGCGCGAGGACGGGGCCCGGATGATCGAGGCCTGCCAGTCGCCGGTGTGGGACACATGTCTGGCCGCGATCGCCCTCGTCGACGCCGGACTGCCTCCCGATCATCCGCAGTTGGTGAAGGCGGCCGACTGGATGCTGGGCGAGGAGATCGTCCGGCCCGGCGACTGGTCCGTGAAGCGGCCCGGACTGCCGCCCGGGGGCTGGGCGTTCGAGTTCCACAACGACAACTACCCCGACATCGACGACACCGCGGAGGTGATCCTCGCGCTGCGCCGGATCGCCCACCACGACCCGGAGCGGCTCGACAGGGCCATCGTCCGCGGCATGCGCTGGACGCTCGGCATGCAGTCGAAGAACGGCGCGTGGGCGGCGTTCGACGTCGACAACACCAGCCCCTTCCCCAACCGGCTGCCGTTCTGCGACTTCGGCGAGGTCATCGACCCGCCCTCCGCGGACGTCACCGCGCACGTCGTGGAGATGCTCGCCGTCGAGGGCCTCGCCCACGACCCGCGCACCCGGCGCGGCATCGAGTGGCTGCTGGCCGAGCAGGAGCCGGACGGCTCGTGGTTCGGGCGCTGGGGCGTCAACTACGTCTACGGCACCGGCTCC
Source organism: Streptomyces qaidamensis (assembly GCF_001611795.1). Classification (NCBI taxonomy): domain Bacteria; kingdom Bacillati; phylum Actinomycetota; class Actinomycetes; order Kitasatosporales; family Streptomycetaceae; genus Streptomyces; species Streptomyces qaidamensis. Next base: position 7,934,525 of record NZ_CP015098.1, read on the forward strand.
GTCGTCCCCGCCCTGACCGCGGCCGGCCTTCCCGCCGCGCACCCGGCGATCCGGCGGGCCGTCGCCTGGCTGGAGTCGGTCCAGAACGACGACGGCGGCTGGGGCGAGGACCTGCGCTCCTACCAGCACGCCCGGCAGTGGAGCGGCCGGGGCGCCTCGACCGCCTCGCAGACGGCATGGGCACTGATGGCCCTGCTCGCGGCGGGGGAGCGCGACTCCAAGGCCGTCGAACGCGGTGTCGAGTGGCTCGCCGCCACCCAGCGCGAGGACGGCTCCTGGGACGAGCCGTACTTCACGGGGACGGGCTTCCCGTGGGACTTCTCGATCAACTACCACCTCTACCGGCAGGTGTTCCCGCTCACGGCGCTCGGCCGGTACGTCCACGGGGAGCCCTTCGCCGACCGGCTCAAGGGGAGCTGATGAGCGCGCAGCCCTCCCCGGCCCCGCTGCTGATCGCCTGCGCGCTCGGCATCGAGCAGTTCGCCCTGCGCGCGGGTGGCCGGGGCGGGGCCGGCGGGCCGGTCACGGTACTGCGGACGGGCATGGGGCCTGCGGCCGCCGAGCGGGCCGTCACCCGCGTGCTGGCCGACCCGGCCCTGCGCGACGCCGCCGTCCTGGCCACCGGCTTCTGCGCGGGGCTCGCGCCGGGCATGCACCCCGGTGATCTGGTCGTCGCCGAGGAGACCCGCGACGCGCGCGGCACGACGCCCTGCGTCGGGACCGAGCTGCTGGTGAAGGAGCTGGCCCGCGCGCTGCCCGGGCGGACCGTGCACACCGGGCCGCTCACCGGCTCCGGCCACGTCGTGCGCGGCCCGGAACGGTCCGCTCTGCGCGCGACCGGCGCGATCGCGGTCGACATGGAGTCCGCCGTCACGCTTCTGAGCGCCGTGCGTGCGGGCGAGCGCCCGGTTGCGGCCGTCCGGGTGGTCGTGGACGCTCCTGAACATGAACTCGTCCGGATCGGCACGGTGCGCGGTGGAATATCAGCTTTCCGTGTCCTTCGTTCCGTCCTTCCCGCTTTCTTCGAATGGCACCGTTCCTTGCTGCTCCCCAGGAGGTGAGCCAGATGGCCATGCCGCTCCGACAGTCCATCAAGGTCGCTACATACTTGGCTGAACAGAAGATCCGCCGACGGGACAAGTTCCCGCTGATCGTGGAGCTGGAGCCGCTGTTCGCCTGCAACCTCAAGTGCGAGGGATGCGGCAAGATCCAGCATCCGGCCGGGGTGCTGAAGCAGCGGATGCCCGTCGCCCAGGCCGTGGGGGCGGTCATGGAGTCCGGCGCCCCGATGGTGTCCATCGCCGGGGGTGAGCCGCTGATGCACCCGCAGATCGACGAGATCGTGCGTCAGCTGGTGGCCAAGCGGAAGTACGTCTTCCTCTGCACCAACGCCATGCTGCTGCGCAAGAAGATGGACCAGTTCACGCCGTCGCCCTACTTCGCCTTCGCGGTGCACATCGACGGGCTGCGCGAGCGGCACGACGAGTCGGTCGCCAAGGAGGGCGTGTTCGACGAGGCCGTGGAGGCGATCAAGGAGGCCAAGCGGCGCGGCTTCCGGGTCACCACCAACTCGACCTTCTTCAACACCGACACCCCGCAGACCATCATCGAGGTGCTGAACTTCCTCAACGACGACCTCCAGGTCGACGAGATGATGATCTCGCCCGCCTACGCCTACGAGAAGGCCCCCGACCAGGAGCACTTCCTCGGCGTGGAGCAGACCCGCGAGCTGTTCAAGAAGGCCTTCTCCGGCGGCAACCGGCGGCGCTGGCGGCTCAACCACTCGCCGCTCTTCCTGGACTTCCTGGAGGGCAAGGTCGACTTCCCGTGCACCGCGTGGGCGATCCCGAACTACTCGCTCTTCGGCTGGCAGCGCCCCTGCTACCTGATGAGCGACGGGTACGTGCCGACGTACCGGGAACTGGTCGAGGACACCGACTGGGACAAGTACGGCCGCGGCAAGGACCCGCGCTGCGCCAACTGCATGGCGCACTGCGGCTACGAGCCCACCGCTGTCCTCGCCACCATGGGATCGCTGAAGGAGTCCCTGCGCGCCATGCGCGAGACGGTCTCCGGGAACCGGGAGTGACGCCATGACCGCCATTGAGCTGGGCGTCCCCGAGGTGCCGCTCCGGCCGATCGCCGAGCGGCGCGCGTCGCGCCGGATCCAGGTGGGTCCGGTGGCGGTCGGGGGCGGAGCCCCGGTATCGGTGCAGTCGATGACGACGACCCGGACGTCGGACGTCGGCGCCACCCTGCAGCAGATCGCGGAGCTGACCGCGTCCGGCTGCCAGATCGTCCGGGTCGCCTGCCCCACGCAGGACGACGCCGACGCGCTCGCGACCATCGCCCGCAAGTCGCAGATCCCGGTGATCGCGGACATCCACTTCCAGCCGAAGTACGTGTTCGCGGCCATCGAGGCCGGTTGTGCCGCGGTCCGCGTCAACCCGGGCAACATCAAGCAGTTCGACGACCGGGTCAAGGAGATCGCCCAGGCGGCGAAGGACCACGGCACACCGATCCGCATCGGCGTCAACGCCGGGTCGCTGGACCGGCGCCTGCTCCAGAAGTACGGCAGGGCCACCCCGGAGGCGCTCGTGGAGAGCGCCCTGTGGGAGGCGTCCCTCTTCGAGGAGCACGGATTCCGCGACATCAAGATCTCCGTCAAGCACAACGACCCGGTCGTGATGATCGAGGCGTACCGGCAACTGGCCGAACAGTGCGACTACCCGCTGCACCTCGGCGTCACGGAGGCGGGGCCGGCCTTCCAGGGCACGATCAAGTCGGCGGTGGCGTTCGGGGCGCTGCTGTCGCGGGGCATCGGCGACACGATCCGGGTGTCGCTGTCCGCGCCGCCGGCCGAGGAGGTCAAGGTCGGCATCCAGATCCTCCAGTCCCTGGGGCTCAGGGAGCGGCGGCTGGAGATCGTGTCGTGCCCGTCCTGCGGGCGCGCCCAGGTCGACGTCTACAAGCTGGCCGAGGAGGTCACGGCCGGGCTCGACGGCATGGAGGTGCCGCTGCGGGTCGCCGTCATGGGATGTGTGGTCAACGGGCCCGGCGAGGCGCGGGAAGCCGATCTCGGAGTGGCCTCCGGCAACGGCAAGGGACAGATCTTCGTCAAGGGCGAGGTCATCAAGACCGTCCCCGAATCCAAGATCGTCGAGACGCTGATCGAAGAGGCGATGAAGATCGCCGAGCAGATGGAGCAGGACGGCGTGGGGTCGGGGGAGCCGGCCGTCACCGTGAGCTGAGCAGCACGGAATGCGAAGGGGGCCCGAGCGTGACGATTCTGGAGAGCATCCGGGGACCACACGACCTGAAGGCGCTGTCCCAGGCGGAACTGGGGGAACTGTCCGAAGAGATCCGGGAGTTCCTGGTGCACGCGGTGGCCAGAACCGGCGGCCACCTCGGACCCAACCTGGGCGTGGTGGAGCTGACCATCGCCCTGCACCGGGTCTTCGAGTCGCCGGTCGACCGCATCCTGTGGGACACCGGCCACCAGAGCTACGTCCACAAACTGCTGACCGGACGCCAGGACTTCTCCAAGCTGCGCAGCAAGGGCGGCCTGTCCGGCTACCCCTCGCGCGAGGAGTCCGAGCACGACGTCATCGAGAACAGCCATGCCTCCACGGCCCTCGGCTGGGCCGACGGACTCGCCAAGGCCCGCCAGGTGCAGGGCGAGAGGGGCCACGTCGTCGCGGTCATCGGCGACGGGGCACTCACCGGCGGCATGGCCTGGGAGGCCCTGAACAACATCGCGGCCGCCAAGGACCGGCCGCTGATCATCGTCGTCAACGACAACGAACGCTCCTACGCCCCCACCATCGGCGGCCTCGCCAACCACCTCGCCACGCTGCGCACGACGGACGGCTACGAGCGGGTCCTCGCCTGGGGCAAGGACGTGCTCCAGGGCACGCCTCTGATCGGCAACACCCTCTACGAAGCCCTGCACGGCGCGAAGAAGGGCTTCAAGGACGCGTTCGCCCCCCAGGGCCTCTTCGAGGACCTGGGGCTGAAGTACCTGGGGCCGATCGACGGGCACGACACCGGGGCCGTGGAGTCCGCGCTGCGGCGCGCGAAGCGCTTCCACGGGCCGGTGCTGGTCCACTGCCTCACGGAGAAGGGCCGCGGCTACGAGCCCGCCCTCGCACACGAGGAGGACCACTTCCACACCGTCGGCGTCATGGACCCGCTGACCTGCGCACCGCTCTCCCCGTCGGGCGGTCCCTCCTGGACCTCGGTGTTCGGCGAGGAGATCGTCCGGATCGGGGAGGAGCGCCAGGACGTGGTGGCGATAACCGCCGCCATGCTGCACCCCGTGGGCCTGGGCGGGTTCGCCGAGCGGTTCCCGGACCGGGTGTGGGACGTCGGCATCGCCGAGCAGCACGCGGCCGTCTCCGCCGCGGGCCTGGCGACGGGCGGCCTGCACCCGGTCGTCGCCGTCTACGCGACCTTCCTCAACCGCGCCTTCGACCAGCTGCTCATGGACGTGGCCCTGCACCGCTGCGGGGTGACCTTCGTCCTGGACCGGGCCGGGATCACGGGCGTCGACGGGGCCTCCCACAACGGCATGTGGGACATGTCCGTCCTCCAGGTCGTGCCCGGGCTCAGGATCGCCGCGCCACGGGACGCCGACCAGCTGCGCGCCCAGCTGCGGGAGGCGGTCGCCGTGGACGACGCGCCGACGCTGCTGCGGTTCCCGAAGGAGTCCGTCGGCCCGTCGATCCCGGCGCTCGACCGGGTGGGCGGACTGGACGTGCTGCGGCGTTCCCCCGAGCCGCAGGTTCTCCTGGTGGCCGTCGGCGTGATGGCACCGGTCTGCCTCCAGGCCGCCGAGCTGCTCGAAGCGCGCGGCATCGGCTGCACCGTCGTCGACCCGCGCTGGGTCAAGCCCGTCGACCCGGCGCTGCCGGGGCTCGCCGCCGAGCACCGCATGGTCGCCGTCGTCGAGGACAACAGCCGTGCGGCCGGAGTCGGTTCGGCCGTGGCGCTGGCCCTGGGCGACGCCGATGTCGACGTGCCGGTACGGCGGTTCGGCATCCCCGAGCAGTTCCTCGCGCACGCCAAGCGCGGCGAGGTGCTCGCCGACATCGGCCTGACACCCGTCGAGGTCGCCGGACGGATCAGCGCGAGCCTGGCCGTCAAGGAAGAGCTGTCCAAGGAGCCACAGGAATGACAACCGCCGAGTCCGCGTCGCAGTCGTCGCAGGCCGGGGAGTTCGACGTCGGCAAGCTGCTGGCCGAGCGCGGAGCAGAGCGCTACGAGCTGCACACCCGCCACCTCAACCACCAGCTCCCGCGCATGCTGCACACCATCGGCTTCGACAAGGTCTACGAGCGCGCCGAGGGCGCCTACTTCTGGGACGCGGACGGCAACGACTACCTGGACATGCTCGCCGGGTTCGGGGTGATGGGACTGGGCCGCCACCATCCCGTGGTGCGCAAGGCGCTGCACGACGTGGTGGACGCCGGCCTGGCCGATCTCACCCGCTTCGACTGCCAGCCGCTGCCCGGTCTGCTGGCCGAGAAACTGCTCGCGCACAGCCCCCACCTGGACCGGGTGTTCTTCGGCAACAGCGGCACCGAGGCCGTCGAGGGCGCCCTGAAGTTCGCCCGGTTCGTCACCGGCAGGCCCAGGATCCTGTACTGCGCGCACGCCTTCCACGGGCTGACCACCGGCTCCCTCTCGGTGAACGGCGAGTCCGGCTTCCGCGACGGCTTCGCCCCGCTGCTGCCCGACACGGCCGTACCGCTGGGCGACCTCGACGCTCTGGAGAGGGAGCTGAAGAAGGGGGACGTCGCCGCCCTGATCGTCGAGCCGATCCAGGGCAAGGGAGTGCTGGAGGGCCCGCCCGGCTGGCTGCGGGCCGCGCAGGAGCTGCTGCACCGGCACAGGGCTCTGCTCATCGCCGACGAGGTGCAGACGGGCCTCGGCCGGACCGGTGACTTCTACGCCTACCAGCACGAGGACGGCGTGGAACCGGACCTGGTGTGCGTGGCCAAGGCGCTCTCCGGCGGCTATGTGCCGGTGGGCGCCACGATCGGCAAGGACTGGATCTTCAAGAAGGTCTACTCGTCCATGGACCGGGTGCTGGTCCACTCGGCGAGCTTCGGGTCCAACGCGCAGGCCATGGCGGCGGGCCTCGCGGTGCTGTCGGTGATGGAGAACGAGCAGGTCGTCGCGAACGCCCGGGCCACCGGGGAGCGGCTCAGATCCCGGCTGGCCGCGCTCACGGACCAGTACGAGATGCTCGCCGAGGTCCGCGGCCGGGGCCTGATGATCGGCATCGAGTTCGGCCGGCCCAGGTCGCTGAAGCTGCGCAGCCGCTGGGCCATGCTCCAGGCCGCCCGCAAGGGACTGTTCGCGCAGATGGTTGTCGTGCCGCTGCTCCAGCGGCACCGGATCCTCACCCAGGTCTCCGGCGACCACATGGAGGTGATCAAGCTGATCCCGCCGCTGATCATCGGCGAGCGGGAGGTGGACCGGTTCGTTGACGCCTTCACGGCGGTGATGGACGACGCGCACAACGGCGGGCTGGTGTGGGACTTCGGGAAGACGCTCGTCAAGCAGGCGGTCAACAACCGGTAGACGGCGGTTTTGCCTGTGAGGCAAGAAATTTGCCGCTGAGGCAACGCTCCGGCTGAATGGAGGCATGAGCTCCTCCGAGACCGAGCGGCCCTCCGGGGCCGCCGCGCCGGCCGAACCGGCGGCCGCTGCGCTGCCTGCCGTCGCGCCCCAGTTGCGGGCGCTGCGACGCCAGGCCTCCTTGACGCTGGAAGCGGCGGCCCGCGCCGCCGGGCTGTCGCCCGCCCACCTCTCGCGTCTGGAGACCGGGCAGCGCCAGCCCTCGCTGCCGATGCTGCTCGCGCTCGCCCGTGTCTACGGTACGACGGTTTCCGAGCTGCTCGGCGAGACGGTCGCCGAACGGGACTCCGTCATCCGCGCGGCGGACATGGAACCCACCGCGGCGGGCGGCTGGACCTACTGGCAGGCCGGCGCCCCCGGCCGCGGGATGCAGGCCCTGCGCGTCCACGTCCCCCACGGCTCCCAGGGCGACATCGTGCGCGTCCACCCCGGCGAGGAGTGGCTCCATGTGCTGCGCGGCCGGCTGCGGCTGCGGCTCGGGGACACCACGCACCGGCTGGCGGCCGGCGACAGCGCCCACTTCGACTCGCTCACCCCGCACCGGATCGCCGCCGAGGACCACGACGGCGTCGAGCTGCTCTTCGTCCACACCCTGCTGCAGAGCCCCACGGCCGCCCTGTGCCTGGGCCCCACCCCTGGAGACGTGTCATGAGGGACATGGAGGAGAAGTTCCCCCGCGCCCTGTGGGTGAGGCTGTTCGTCTACCTCATCGCAGGCCACGTCTTCGCCGCCTTCGTCTACCTGCTGTTCGAGCTCGGGGCGAAGTAGCGCCCGCCCGGTTTCGCCTCAGTCGAGGAGCCGCTCGCGCAGCCGCTCCCGGGTCTCCGGGGTGAGCTTCAGCCCCTTCTCCAGGTAGGTGTCGACGCCGCCCCAGGTCTCCTCGATGGTGTCGAAGGCCGCCGTCAGGTACTCGGCGCGCGCGTCGAAGAGGGGGCTGAGCAGCTCCATGACCTCGGGGGAGTACGCCGAGGCGGCGGAGCTGCTGCGGTGCACCTTGTAGCGGCGGTGCTTGGCGTTCGACTTCAGGTAGTCGTCGACGATCGCCTCGCGCTCGACACCCACCGCGAGCAGCGTCACCGCGACGGACAGACCCGCGCGGTCCTTGCCCGCCGCGCAGTGCATCAGCGCGGGGACGCTGTCCTGCGCCAGCGCGTGCAGCACCTGGGAGTGCTCACCCGTGCGGTGCTTGATGATCATCCGGTACGAGGCGATCATCCGGTCCGCGCCCTTGCCGTCCGAGAGGATCGCGCGGAGCTGCTCCAGGTCGCCGTCGCGGACCATCTTCCAGAACTCGGCGCCGTCGGCGGGGTCGCTCAGCGGCAGGTTCACATTGCGCACGCCGGGCAGCTCGACGTCCGGGCCCTCGAGCTTCTGGTCGGCCGCGTTGCGGAAGTCGAAGATCGTGTGCAGGCTCAGAGTGCTCAGGAAGGCGGCGTCCTCCCCGGTCGCGTGGGCGAGGTGGCCGCTGCGGAACAGCACTCCCTGGCGCACCCGCCGTCCGTCCACGGTCGGAAGTCCGCCCACATCACGGAAGTTGCGCACTCCGGCCAGCTCGGGCTCGGTCGACGGGACCTGCTGTGTCACGAGGGCTCCTCCCCTTCGGCGCCGCCGACGCGGCTCGTCGCCGGGCGTCACTCGACGATACGACATGCCTGCCTGGGGCAATGAGTTGTCCACAGGCGTTGCCCGGAGCCCCCGCAGCCCTTGATGATGTTGCCGCCTGGTCGCACCTGGTCGGGCTTGTTCGAATCTGTGAGGGCATGATGCTGGAGATCTCCGAAGACGGTCGTACGTGGGTGCTCTCCGGGCCGGTCAGCAGCTACGCCGTCCATGTCACCGACCGGGACGAGCTGCTGCACCTGCACTGGGGCCCCCGGATCGGCCTAGCCGACGCCGAGGCCCTCGCCGTCCGGCCGCTGCCGGACTACTGGCCCTTCGAGTCCCCGCTCGACGGACGCGAGGAGTACCCGGTCGAGGGCGGCCCCCGCTTCGTCCGTCCCGCCCTCTCCGTGCGCACGGCCGAGCGGCGCGGCACCGAGTGGCTCTTCGAGGGGCACGACGCCGAGGACGGCGAGCTGCGGCTCCGGTTCCGTGACGGCGGCCTGGCCGTCACGCTGCACTACCGGATGCCCTCCTCGACGGACGTCGTCGAGCGCTGGGTGACCCTGGACAACCGGGGGCCGGCCGTCGAGCTGCTGCGCGCCGACTCCGCGACCTGGACCCTGCCCGACCGCGACGCCTGGCGGTTGTCCCAGCTGCACGGCCGCTGGGGCGCCGAGTCCCGCCTGACGCGCTCCGGCCTCACCCACGGCGAGAAGGTCATCGGCAGCCGTCGCGGCCACACCTCCCACCAGCACCTGCCGTGGGTCGCCCTGGACACCGACGCCACCGAGGAGCGCGGCGAGGTCTACGGCTGCGCCCTGGGCTGGTCCGGGTCCTGGCGCATCGCCGTGGCCCAGCTCCCGGACGCGCGCGTGCAGATTACCGGCGGCGCCGGCTATGACGACTCGGGCCTGCTGACGCTGGGCACGGGGGAGTCGTACACGACCCCGGTCTTCGCCGGGCTCTGGAGCGACGGCGGCTTCGGCGGGGCGAGCCGCGCCTGGCACGCCTACCAGCGGGCGCATGTGATCCCGGACGCGGGCCGGGACCGGCCGGTGCTCTTCAACTCCTGGGAGGCCACCGAGTTCGACATCTCCGAGGAGCAGCAGCGGGCGCTCGCCGAGCGGGCCGCGGCCATGGGCGTCGAGCTGTTCGTGGTCGACGACGGCTGGTTCGGGGCGCGCACCAGCGACCGGGCCGGGCTCGGCGACTGGACCCCGAACCCCGACCGCTTCCCGGGCGGGCTGAAGCCGCTCGCCGACCACGTGCACGGCCTCGGCATGCAGTTCGGGATCTGGGTCGAGCCCGAGATGGTCAACCCGGACAGCGACCTGTACCGCTCGCATCCCGACTGGGTGCAGTATCAAACGGGACGAAAGCGGACGGAGTTCCGCAATCAGCTCGTACTCAACCTCGCTCGCGAGGACGTCCGGGAGTACCTCTGGGAGCAGCTCCACGGACTTCTGTCCAGCGCGCCCGTCGACTATGTCAAGTGGGACTTCAACCGCTGCTTCACCGACGCCGGGTGGCCGGACGACCCCTACCCGCAGCGGCTGTGGGTCGACCACGTGCGCGGCCTGTACGCCCTGCTGGACCGGCTGCGGGCCGCCCACCCCGGCGTGGCCTTCGAGTCCTGCTCGGGCGGCGGCGGGCGGATCGACCTCGGTGTGCTGAGCCGCACGGACCAGGTGTGGACCTCCGACAACACCGACCCGCTCGACCGGCTCGCCATCCAGCACGGCTTCAGTCAGATCCATCCGGCCCGGGTCATGGCCGCCTGGGTCACCGACAGCCCGAACGTCATGCTCAACCAGCGGGCCAGCTCCCTGCGGTTCCGGTTCGTCAGCGCCATGGCCGGGGTGCTGGGGGTCGGCGGCGACCTCACGCGGTGGACGCGGGAGGAACTCGCCGAGGCGCGGGAGTGGGTGGAGCTCTACAAGGAGATCCGGCCCGTGGTGCAACGCGGTGACCAGTACCGGCTGCGTCCCCCGCAGGGCGGACTGAGCGCCGTGCAGTACGTCCTCGGCGACGAGACCGTCGTCCTCGCCTGGCTCCAGGCGCAGCGCTACGGCGAGCCCGTACCGGCTCTCCGCTTGCGCGCCCTCGACCCGGTCGCATCGTACGAATGCCTCGAAACCGGCGAAATTCACCGTGGGGCCGTGCTGCTTCATCACGGACTGCGGGTCGGTCTGCGGGGGGATCTGGACGCCGCGGTCGTCCGCCTTAAGCGGAAGTAGCCGTTCTGTCCGAATGGGGCGCTTAAGCCGCTTAGGGATAACGTGCCCCGATCGTAAAGGAGATGGGGTCGGGGTGCGTGACCATCGTCATATTGGTGACGATGTGTTGTCGCCATGTTCACGTAATTCTGGCGTTATTCAGGTCGGTTGAGGAAAGCGGGAGATCGCTAATCCACGCTCGGTGACCGCAGATGTGGCGACGCGTCAAGAAAAACACCGTCACGGGCAACCGCAAGCTTGTCCGTCTGCGTCCTGGTCGCTTACGTTCCACACCAATCCGGACGGACGCCTAATCCTGCCGCCGACCGGAGCCCGCACACACTGACCCGACGTACGGCAGGAGCGGGGGACCCACAGGTAAGACGCCTGTTCCGGTTCCCGGAACGGCTTGGGGTTAAGCCGCGCCTCGGCGCGGCCGGGCATCTCCAGCCCGCACCCGACAGCTCACCTCGCAGGCGACGGAGAGGAATTCGCCATGCCCGCGAAGGGTAAGCACCGCCGTCCCAAGACCCAGCGTTTCACCCGCTCCATCGCCGTCGCCGGAACCGGCGGAGCCGCTCTCGCGCTGCCGCTCATGGGGGCCGCCGGTGCCCATGCCGCCACCCCGCAGGCGGCTCCGGAAAAGGCCGTCCAGTCCGCTCCCGCGGCCGAGAAGAAGGCCGCGGAAAAGGCCACCGGTGCCCGCACCTACACCGTGAGGGCCGGCGACTATCTCGCGAAGATCGCCGACGACCAGAACGTCAGCGGCGGCTGGAAGAAGCTCTACGCGGACAACCGCGACGCCGTCGGCTCGGACCCGTCGCTGATCCACCCGGGCCTGAAGCTGTCGATCGGCAAGCAGGCCGCGAGTGCGCCGAAGTCCTCGGCCCCGTCCGCGCCGAAGGCCTCCGCCCCGAAGCCCTCGGCCGCGAAGCAGTCCGCCGCCGAGTCGGCCCCGAAGACGGAGACCGCCGCGAAGCCGGCCGCCGCCAAGCCCGCCGCCGAGAGCAACGCGAGCGGCTACACCCTCCCGGTGGCCGGTGCCACCGTCGGCACCCCCTACCGGATGTCCGGCAGCATGTGGTCCAGCGGCTACCACACCGGTGTCGACTTCGTCGTCCCGACCGGCACGTCCCTCAAGGCCGTCGGCGCCGGCACCGTCGTCTCCGCCGGCTGGGGCGGCGCGTACGGCAACCAGGTCGTCATCAAGCTGAACGACGGCCACTACGCCCAGTACGCCCACCTGTCCCAGCTCTCCGTCTCGGCCGGCCAGACCGTGACCGCCGGGCAGCAGGTCGGCCTGTCGGGCGCGACCGGCAACGTGACCGGACCGCACCTGCACTTCGAGATCCGCACCACGCCGGACTACGGCTCGGACGTGGACCCGGTCGCCTTCCTGCGCTCGCACGGCGTCTCCGTCGGCTGACCGACCGCACGACCACCTGCCTGACACGCGGCCGAAGGCCGGACCCCGATCCCCGGGTCCGGCCTTCGGTGTGTGCGCATGCCGCCGACCGCGTCAAGGGATCGACAGGCGGCGGCAGTTGGGACAGAGTGATCCCGTCCGGAGTGCAAGCGCTTTCCAGAGCCTTCCCGGCGGATCCCGAGGAGCTGTGTCCCGTGCCGACCACCCGCAGAGCGTTCGGAGCCCTGGCCGCCGGAGCCGCCCTGGCGGCCCTCGCCCCCACGGCCGGCGCGCACGCCGCGCCCCGTCACCGCCGCCTCGTCGCCCGCGACGACTTCTGCCACGGCCTCGGCCGGTGGGCCACCGAACTCCAGGACGGCGGCACGGTCACCGCCTCCCGCGGCATCCTGGAGATCGACGTACCGAGCGGCGCGACCGTCTGGTTCAGGCAGCGGCTCGAAGGGCCGTACGTCCTCGAGTACACCGCGACCGCCGTCTCCGAGGGCGGGGTCAACGACCGGGTCTCGGATCTCAACAACTTCTGGAACGCGACCGACGTACGCTCCCCGGGCGACCTCTTCGCGACTCCTCGCGGCGGCGCCCTCGACGAGTACGACCACCTCACGGCGTACTACGCGGGATACGGCGCCAACTACAACACCACGACCCGGCTGCGCCGTTACGTCGGCGAGCCCGGCGTCCGCCCCCTGGTGTTCGACTACACCGAGCCGCTGCTGGTCCCGAACGAGCCCAACCGGGTCCGGATCGTCTCCGACGGCTCGACGGTCCAGTGGTGGAACAACGGGCGGCTCGTCTTCGACCACACCGACCCGCAGCCCTACACGAGCGGCCACTTCGCCTTCCGGACCGTCTGGAGCCATTTCCGGATCAGTCGATTCCGGGTCTGGCGGCTCACCCCGGAACACCCCTGACAAGCGGGGTATTCCGGAGTTGGCGAACACTTTAGGAGTGGGCTATATCACCGCCCGTCAACCCTTTCTTACGGTCGCGTAGGTCACATTCGAAGGTGAATCATGAGCTGCTGTGGCAGACGATTCGAAGAGTGACAGCAGAGCAGTGATCGGGTCGTACGTGGCGGTGGGGGACAGCTTCACCGAGGGCGTCGGCGATCCCGGCCCCGACGGGGCGTTCGTCGGCTGGGCCGACCGGTTCGCCGTCCTGCTCGCCGACCGCAGGCCCGAGGGTGACTTCCGGTACACCAATCTCGCCGTACGCGGGAAGCTCCTCGACCAGATCGTGGCGGACCAGGTTCCGCGGGCCGTCGACATGGCCCCGGACCTCGTCTCGTTCTGTGCCGGGGGCAACGACATCATCCGGCCGGGCACCGACCCGGACGAGGTGGCCGAGCGCTTCGAGCGGGCTCTGGCCCGGCTCACCGCCGTGTCCGGCACGGTCATGGTGACGACCGGCTTCGACACCCGTGGCGTGCCCGTGCTCAAGCACCTGCGCGGCAAGATCGCCACGTACAACGGACACGTCCGTGCCATCGCCGACCGGTACGGCTGCCCGGTGCTCGACCTGTGGTCCCTGCGCAGTGTGCGCGACCGCAGGGCCTGGGACGCCGACCGGCTGCACCTGTCGCCCGAGGGGCACACGCGCGTGGCGCTCCGCGCGGGCCAGGTGCTCGGCCTCGACGTGCCGGCCGACCCCGAGCAGGAGTGGCCCGCGCTGCCCCCGCGCGGCGCTCTCGACGTACGGCGGGACAACGTCGCCTGGGCGCGCGAGTTCCTCGTGCCGTGGATCGGGCGCCGGCTGCGCGGGGAGTCGTCGGGTGACCATGTGACGGCCAAGGGGGCGCTGTCGCCGGACGACATCAGGATGCGGATCGCGCCGGTGGCGTGAGAACGGCTCCTGCGCCTGCGGGCCGCGCCGGCCGGAAACCGGCGCGGCCCGCAGGCGTCGCAGCCGTGGGCAGGAGCCCCTCGGCGGCCCCGCCATCCCGGTCGGGGGCCGCGACTAAGGCGTCAGCCGCGCTTCCTCCGCCAGGTCCAACTCGCGGACCAGCGCCTCCTCCACCCACTCCTGCACCCGCGCCCGCGGCACCGCGCCGGCGTAGGACGTCAGCTGGACGGCGAGGCCGTCGAGGAGGGCCGTGAGCCGCAGGGCCGTGCCGGCCGGGTCCGGGCAGCGGAACTCGCCCGCCGCCACGCCCTCCGCGATGACCTCGGCGAGGGCCGCCTTCCACTGCCGGTCGAGATCCTGGGCGACCTCCCGCAGCGCGGGGTCGCGCAGCGCCGCCGCCCAGCCCTCGATCCACAGTCGCCAGCCCTTGGCCTGCCCGGTCGGGGCGTACCACCGCACGGCCGACCGCAGCCGGCGCAGCGCCGGTGAACGGCGGCCGAGCAGCTTGCGCAGATGCGCCAGGTCGCCCTCCGCCGCGTGCCGGAACGCGGCGGCGACCAGCTGCTCCTTCGTCGAGAAGTGATAGAGGACCAGTGCGTTGCTCACGCCCAGCGCCGAGGCCACGTCGGCGATCCTGACCGCCGCCACACCCCGCGCCTCGATCTGCTCGATGGCGGCCCGCAGCAGATCCCCGCGCCGCTGGGCCACACTCAACCGGACTCTCGTCACGGCGTCACCCTACCCACGCGAGTGCGGCCCCTCGACGGGGTGTTTCGGCCTGTCCGGCCGGGCCCGCGACGGCTGCCGCCGCGGAGGGCGGGTGCCTCACCGGAACCAGCCGAACCGCTCCGCGATCACCGGCAGCCGGTCCGCCGCGATCGCGTGGGCGGCGGCGCGCGGGGTCGACTCGTCGACTTGCGCGCGTTCCAGCATCCGCTCGACCAGGGCCCGCATCGAGCGGCGGGTGTACGCGAACGCCTCCTCGGGGTCGGCGCCGATGTCCCCGAACAGCGTCCACCACCACCAGGCGTTCGTCCCCGAGTTGACCACGACGTCCGGCAGCACGGTCACCCCGCGCGCGGCCAGCAGCAGCTCCGCCTCCGGCCGTACGGGCATGTTGGCCGCCTCCACCACCCAGCGGGCGGTGATGCGCTCCTGGTTCGCGGCGTCGATCGCGTACGACACGGCCGCCGGCACCAGCACCTCCGCGTCGGCCGACAGCCAGGCGTCGCCGGGCAGTTCGCGGTCACCGGGGCGCAGCGCGGAGCGGTCCACCGTGCCGTGGGCGTCCCGGGCGGCGAGCAGCGACTCGACGTCGAGGCCCGCCCCGTTGGCGATCGTGCCCTTGAGGTCGGCGACGGCCACGACCGTGAGCCCCGAGCGCGTGAGGAAGCGAGCGGTGGCCCCGCCCATGGTGCCCAGCCCCTGGAGCGCGACCCGCGTCCCCGTGTACGGCACCCCGGCCCGGGCCAGGGCGGCCAGGGCCGCCTCGGCCACCCCGCAGCCGCCGACCAGCTCGTCCAGGCCGATGCCGTCGACCTCGACCGCGAACGCGTCCCGCAGGCGCCGCCGGGCCTCGGCCTCGTCGTCCAGCAGCGGGTAGACGGCCTGGATCGAGGAGATCAGCCCCGCCTCGGCCGCCGCCCGGTCGACCAGGTCCTGGGTGAGCCCGAGGTCCTCGCCCGTCGTCCAGCAGCTCTCTATGTACGGCCGCATCGCGCGCAGGTAGCGCACCAGCAGCGGGTACGCCTCGGGATCCCGGGGGTCGCAGTCGATGCCGCCCTTGGCGCCGCCGAGCGGGACGTAGCGGCTCGCGGGGTCGTAGTGCAGGGCCTCCTTCACGGTCATGCCGCGGGCCAGGCCGGTGACCTCGTCCAGGGTGCAGCCGGCGCGCATCCGCAGACGGCCGCTGGCGACCCCGCGCACCAGCCGGTCGACGACCAGGAAGCCCTGCCGTCCCGTGAGGTGATCGGTCCAGGTCAGGGACAGCAGGGGGGTGGCCATACGGGTTCCTTCGCCGCCGGGATACTGAATCATCGGTCAGTATCCACTCTCGTGGGGCCCCTGTGATCCGGTGGTGTCGGAGGGGCCGACCATAATGGAAAGCCTGACCGACTCCACCTGGAGGTACCGTGGCCGGTTTCCGTACCCTGAGCTCCGGGCTCCGTGCGCTGCAGCCGGGGGCGTTCGGCGCGGACCCGAGCGGTGAGCGCATGGCGCGCATCCGCAGATCGCCCCATTTCAAGGACGGGGTCTTCCAGAACCCCGGCGGTCCCGCGCGGACCCGGCCCTCGGGCTCGACCCTGGACTTCGCCAAGGTCTTCTTCGACAAGGACACCCGGCCCCGCCGCACCCCGAAGGGCACCGTCCCGGTGCACTCCACCACCCTCGCCGACATCGCCGGGCCCCCGGCCACCGGCCTGCGGCTGACCTGGATGGGGCACTCCAGCGTCCTCGCGGAGATCGACGGCCGGCGCGTCCTGTTCGACCCCGTGTGGGGGGAGCGCTGCTCCCCCTTCTCCTTCGCCGGGCCCAAGCGGCTGCATCCCGTGCCCCTGCCGCTGGCCGCGCTCGGCCCGGTCGACGTAGTGGTCATCTCGCACGACCACTACGACCATCTGGACATGCCCACCATCAAGGCGCTCGCGGGTACCGACACCCTGTTCGCCGTGCCCCTCGGCGTCGGCGCGCACCTGGAGCACTGGGGCGTGTCCGCCGGCCGGCTGCGCGAGCTGGACTGGCACGAGACCACCAAGATCGACGGGCTCAGCCTCACCGCCACCCCGGCCCGGCACTTCTGCGGCCGCGGGCTGCGCAACACCCAGCACACCCTGTGGGCCTCGTGGGTCGTCGCCGGGGACGAGCACCGGATCTACCACAGCGGCGACACCGGCTACTTCGACGGCTTCAAGGAGATCGGTGCCGAGCACGGGCCGTTCGACGCCACCATGATCCAGATCGGCGCGTATTCCGACTTCTGGCCCGACATCCACATGACCCCCGAGGAGGGCATGCGCGCCCACGTCGACCTCCAGGGCGGACCGGAGCACGGCCCGATGCTCCCGATCCACTGGGCCACCTTCAATCTGGCGACGCACCCGTGGGCGGACCCCGGCGAGGGGACACTCGCGGCCGCTCGCGCGGTGGGCGCCGGTGTCGCCCTGCCCCGCCCCGGCGAGCCCTTCGAGCCCACGGCGGAGAACGTCCCGTCCGAGCCGTGGTGGCGTGGGGTGGCGCTCGCCCCGGCGGCCGGCCGCACGGCCGCGCAGGCCCTGACCGGAGCCGGCATCAAGACCGCGCCGGACGCGGCAGCCATGGCCCAAGCCGACACGTTGAGTGACGACACTCGTCGGGTCGGCAGGGGCACCGAGGACCCCGAGACGCTCCCGGCGGGCTGACCCGGGGCGTACGAAGGGCCAGTGGCGAGGGCCGGGGAGCGAGATGCTCCCCGGCCCTCGCCGCCTCTGTGTGACCGCTTCTGACCAGGTCGGATCGACCTCGCTTCGTTCGCGGTCGGATGTACGACGGTGTTATCGGTCTGTCGTACGAGACCTCATACCAGAGCGGGACGCTCACCGTATGAGTTTGTCAACTGCCCACCGCACATGATGCGCTGGCGACTACTGTCAGTGGCCGTCGGGAAACAGGGCGGATCAAGGGAGCGGGGGCCGGCACGTGCAGGCGCAGGGCGGACGAGGGAGTCGACGCGACGGGGATCCCCGCTGCCCGCACGCCACCGACGCCGACCAGGGCGCGGTCGCCGACTTGGGTGCCAAGGCCTCAGGCACGGGCGGCCGGGCCGGTGAGGCCGCTGCCGCCGTCGGTGGCGCGGGCGTTGGGGAAGGCGGGGCTCGTGGTGCCGGGGTCCACGCCCCGGGCCGGCACGCCGGCCCCGGTGGCGCGGAGGCCGGGCGGAAGCGAGGGGAGTCCGGGCGTACGGCCCGGGGCGCGCGCAAGCGGCCACGTGAACCCGGACGCACCCCCGCGAGCCCCCCTGGCACCCAGGCCCGACGGACCAGTACGAGGACACCGATGTCTCACCTCCGCGCCCCGGCCGCACGCGCAGACCGCCGTGAGGGCGGGCGGCACGGACGGCCCGCCGTCCGCACCGCACCCGCGCTGCCCGAGACCCACATACGGCCCCAGCTGCTGCGTCTCGCGGTGCTGCCCCCGGTCGCCGTCGCTCTCAGCGGCTGCGCCGCCGTCCTCTTCACCGTCCGGTCCACCGGAGCGCGGCCGGGCCTCATCCTGTGGGCCGTGCTCGGCGGCGCGGTCTTCGTGGCCCTCGTCGGCATCGCGGTCGCAGCGGTCGCCGCCAACCGGGCCGCCCGGTCCGTGCACGACCGCATCGGTGTGCTGCGCCGCAGCACCGCCCGGCGCGAGGCCGACCTGCGCACCCTCGTCGAGACGCTGCGCCGCGGCGACGGGCCGCCCCCACTCGCACTGCAGAGCCGGCCCGACGGCCCCGCCGAGGACGCCGACGACTTCGACCTCCTCTCCGCCGACCTGTCCCGCGCGCACGACGGCGCCGTCACCGCCGTGGTGCAGGCCTCCCAGCTCTCCAGCCAGGCCGGCAGCGAACAGAAGCTGGAGGTGTTCGTCAACCTCGCCCGGCGCCTTCAGTCGCTGGTGCACCGCGAGATCTCCATCCTCGACGAGCTGGAGAACGAGATGGAGGACCCCGACCTGCTCAAGGGGCTCTTCCACGTCGACCACCTCGCCACCCGCATCCGCCGCCACGCCGAGAACCTCGCCGTGCTCGGCGGGGCCGTCTCCCGCCGCCAGTGGAGCAACCCCGTCTCCATGACCGAGGTGCTGCGCTCGGCCATCGCCGAGGTCGAGCAGTACTCGCGCGTCAAACTGGTGCCACCGATCGACGGGCAGCTGCGCGGCCACGCCGTCGCCGACGTCATCCATCTCCTGGCCGAACTCGTCGAGAACGCCACGGTGTTCTCCGCCCCGCACACCCAGGTCCTGCTGCGCGCCAACCTCGTCACCTCCGGGCTCGCCGTGGAGGTCGAGGACCGCGGACTGGGCATGCCCCTGGAGGAGCAGACGCGGATGAACGCGCTGCTCGCCGACCCCGACCAGGTGAACGTCGCCCGGCTGCTCGCGGACGGCCGCATCGGGTTGTTCGTCGTCTCCCAGCTCGCCCGGCGGCACGGCATCACCGTCCGCCTCCAGACCAACATCTACGGCGGAGTGCAGGCGGTGCTCGTCGTGCCGCAGGCGCTGCTGGGAGCGGAGCCGGGGGCGGGGACGCCCGGGGGAGCGGGGCAGCCGACGGCGGGAGCGGCAGGAGCGACAGGAGCGGCCGGTACAGGGCATCCAGCCGCGCCGCGGCGGCCGGATGGGCAGGCCGGGCTGCCCGGCCTGCCCGGGCGAAACGGGACCGAGAGCGGCCCCGGCGGCAGCACCGGTCCGGGCGCGTCCGGAGGGCAAGCCCCGTTCGGGAGCGCCGACTTCGGAGTTTCGTCCGTGCCGCTGCCCGCGTCCGGAGCAGGGACCTCGGCCGCTCTCCCCCCTCCCGCGGCGTCCCGAGGACACGAGCAGAATGCCGAATTCAGTCCGGGCGACAGTGCGCAGGGCGGCGGCCGGCCCGCGCCCCTGCCCGTGCGCGGGGCCCGTAGGGAGCGCCCCACCCCGGCCGAGGCACGGCCCGGTATCAGTCCCGACGACCGGCGGGTGCTCGCCGAGAACGTCACCGAGCCGCCCACTCCTCGCAACGGCACCGTCCGCGGCACCATGGGCAAACCCCAACTGCCCCGCCGCCGCGCCCAGGAGCACATCGCGCCCCAGCTGCGTGACGGCCCGACGCCACGCCAGGACCCCGAGCACCTCGTGGGACACGACCCCGGTCTGATGGCGGCCTTCCAACGCGGCATCAGTCTCGCGGAGGCCCAGCAGAACATGGAGGCCGGGAACACGGAGTGGGGCGACACGGAGGCGGCCCCCACGGAGTCCGCCTACACGGAGTCCGCCTACACGGAGTCCGCCTACACGGAGTCCGCCTACATGGGCTCCGCATCCATGGACACCTCCAACATGGGCTCCTCACCCATGGACACCTCCAACCTGGGCTCCGCACCCATGGGCCGCGCCAACATGGACTCCGCCCCCGCGGACCCGGTCTCCTCCGGCTCCGCACACCGGGACCCGATGCCCGTCCGGCCGGTCCACCTCGAGGCGCTCCCCTCGGAGCCGTCCTCCTCGACCAGGCCGGGGGCCGGGTCCCGTTCCGACCACCGCACGACCACCACCCGGCAGGACGGGAGCGCACCCGCCGGATGACCACCCCCCTCTCCACCCCCCCCCCCAGCGCTCCCGTAGACCTTCGTACCCCAAGGAGTCGATCCACCATGGCGAGCGATGCGCCGACCGCCCATGTTTCCGATCTCGACTGGCTGATGAGCGGCCTCGTACAGCGCGTACCGCACACGAGCGCCGCGGTGCTGCTGTCCTGCGACGGCCTGGTGAAATCCGTGCACGGCCTCGACCCGGACAGCGCCGACCACATGGCCGCCCTGGCCTCCGGCCTGTACTCCCTCGGCCGCAGCGCGGGAGTCCGCTTCGGCGACGGCGGCGACGTGCGGCAGGTCGTCGTCGAGCTCGCCTCGACCCTGCTGTTCGTCACCACCGCCGGCTCCGGCACCTGCCTGGCCGTGCTCGCCGGCCGCGAGGCCGACGCGGCCGTGCTGGGCTACGAGATGGCCATGCTGGTCAAGAGCGTCCGCCCCTACCTGGTGACCGCTCCCCGGCAGTCCGTCGAATCCCCGGCGATGAGGCCTTGAGCGTGACGGCGGCCGGTGACGGGCCCTGGCTCGACGACGCGGCCGGGCGGCTGGTGCGGCCGTTCACGGTCAGCAACGGCCGCACCCGTCCGACCGTCGCGCTCGACCTCGTGTCGCAGGTGATGGCCACCGGGGCGACCCCCCTCGGCTATCTCGGCCCCGAACACGCGCAGGCGCTCGAACGGTGCCGGGTGCCCGTCGCCGTCGCGGAGGTCGCCGCCCATCTCAAACTGCCGGTGGCCGTCACCAAGGTGCTGCTGGCGGACCTCGTCGACTGCGGGGCGCTGACCACCAAGCCCCCCGCGTTCCACCACAACCCGACGGACCGGGCCCTTCTGGAGGCAGTGCTCGATGGACTACGACGACAGCTCTGACTACACCGACGGACCGGGCCACGGCGCCGACCCGTTCCCCACCGCGCTGAAGATCCTGGTGGCGGGCGGGTTCGGCGTGGGCAAGACGACCTTCGTCGGCGCGGTCAGCGAGATCGCGCCGCTCAGCACGGAGGAGCTGCTCACCACCGTCAGCGCCGCGACCGACAACCTCGACGGCATCGAGAACAAGGTCGAGACGACCGTGGCCATGGACTTCGGCCGCATCACCCTCGACCCGGAACACGTGCTGTACCTGTTCGGCACACCCGGGCAGGAGCGCTTCTGGTTCATGTGGGACGAGTTGTGCGAGGGCGCGCTCGGCGCGGTCATCCTCGCCGACACCCGTCGGCTGGAGGAGTGTTTCGCCGCCGTCGACTTCTTCGAACAGCGTGGCCTCGGCTTCATCGTCGCCGTCAACGAGTTCGACGGTGCCTACCGCTACGACCCCGAGGAGGTGCGCGGCGCGCTGGATCTGTCCGCGGACGTTCCCGTCGTGTGCTGCGACGCTCGGATCTCCAGCTCCGGGGTCCAGACCCTGCTGACCCTGGTACGCCATCTCATCGCACATACTCCGGCCCCCGCGACGGAGTATGGCGCCCACACGTGATCCCCTCACACCCGCCACGGAGTTCATATATGACGCAAGCCCACTGCCCAGGAGCTCGCCCATGACCTACGACCCGCCGCGCCCGGCCGGTCGTCTGCTGCTCACCCCCGAGGACAAGGAGGCTCCCGCCCGCACTCGCCGTCTGCGCCGACTGGGACTGGGGGAGCGCCCCGAACCCGCACTCGACGCCTTCGCGCACCGCCTCGCCGAGCTCACCGGGGCGCCGTACGCCATGGTCAACCTCCCCGACGAGCACGGGCAGTTCTACGCGGGTCTGTTCGTGCCGGCCGTCGCGCCGGTGGTGCGCAGCGACGGCACCAGCCCGCGCCTCGGCCGTGCCCTGCCCCGCGACCACGGCTTCTGCCCCCATGTGGTGGCACGCCGCAAGGCCCTCGCCCTGGAGGACGTCGGCGACTATCCGCGGTTCGCGGGCAACCCGGTGGTCGACGAGTTCGGCATCCGCTCCTATCTGGGGGCGCCGCTCATCGACGGCACCGGCCTGGTGCTGGGCACGGTCAGCGTCGCGGACGTCGAGCCGCGCCCGTGGGGGAAGCCCGGCCTGACGGCGATCAAGGAGCACGCCGCGCTGCTCGTCGTGGAGCTGGAGAGCCGGGACGGCCTGCCGCCCTACTGAAGCCCGGCGGCGGGACCCCGGGGGCGTGAAGGAAAGCTGAGGCGGCGCTTAAGAAATCCTCGATGGACCGGTCGGCCGCCGTACGGCAGATTGCAGTGCGATCCCACTCCTCTCCCGGCCCAGGGGTTCCTCCGGCACGCCCGGAGCCGGGACTCACCCTCAGGAGCCATAGCGGTGAAGGCGCTGGTCAAGCAGAAGGCGGAGCCCGGGCTGTGGCTCGTGGACGTCCCGGAGCCCGAGGTCGGTCCCGGCGATGTACTGATCAAGGTGCTGCGCACCGGAATCTGCGGTACCGACCTGCACATCCGGGCCTGGGACGGCTGGGCCCAGCAGGCGATCAACACCCCGCTCGTGCTCGGGCACGAGTTCGTCGGGGAGGTCGTCGAGACCGGGCGGGACGTCACCGGCATCGGCATCGGCGACCGGGTGAGCGGCGAGGGTCATCTGGTGTGCGGCAAGTGCCGCAACTGCCTGGCCGGGCGCCGGCACCTGTGCCGGGCGACCGTGGGGCTCGGGGTGGGCCGGGACGGGGCGTTCGCCGAGTACGTCGCGCTGCCCGCCGCCAACGTGTGGGTGCACCGGATCCCGGTGGACCTCGACGTGGCTGCGATCTTCGACCCGTTCGGCAACGCCGTGCACACCGCGCTGTCCTTCCCGCTGGTCGGCGAGGACGTCCTGATCACCGGCGCCGGCCCCATCGGCCTGATGGCCGCTGCCGTGGCCCGGCACGCCGGTGCCCGCAACGTCGTGATCACCGACGTCAGCGCGGAGCGGCTGGAGCTGGCCCGCAAGATCGGTGTCAGCCTCGCGCTCGACGTCTCCGGCTCTTCGATCGCCGACGGGCAGCGCACCCTCGGGCTGCGTGAGGGGTTCGACATCGGCCTGGAGATGTCCGGCCGCCCCGAGGCCATGCGCGACATGATCGCCAACATGACGCACGGTGGCCGGATCGCGATGCTCGGACTGCCCGCGCAGGAGTTCCCGGTCGACTGGGCCCGCGTCGTCACCTCGATGATCACGATCAAGGGCATCTACGGCCGGGAGATGTTCGAGACCTGGTACGCGATGTCCGTGCTCCTGGAGGGTGGCCTGGACCTCGCGCCCGTGATCACCGGCCGCTACGGCCACCGCGACTTCGAGGCGGCGTTCGCCGACGCGGCGAGCGGCCGCGGCGGCAAGGTCATCCTCGACTGGACCGCGTAACTCCCCCTCACCGCAAGCACCTCAGGAGCTTCTCCCATGTTCGACTCCGTGCGCGACGACCTGCGCGCCACCCTCGACGAGATCCGCGCCGCCGGCCTGCACAAGCCCGAGCGCGTGATCGGCACCCCGCAGTCCGCGACCGTAAACGTCACCGCGGGCGGCCGCCCCGGCGAGGTCCTCAACTTCTGCGCCAACAACTACCTGGGCCTGGCCGACCACCCCGAGGTCGTCGCCGCGGCCCACGAGGCCCTGGACCGCTGGGGCTACGGCATGGCCTCGGTCCGCTTCATCTGCGGCACCCAGGAGGTGCACAAGGAGCTGGAGGCGCGGCTGTCGGCGTTCCTGGGCCAGGAGGACACGATCCTGTACTCCTCCTGCTTCGACGCCAACGGTGGCGTGTTCGAGACGCTGCTCGGCCCCGAGGACGCGGTCATCTCCGACGCCCTCAACCACGCCTCCATCATCGACGGCATCCGCCTGTCCAAGGCCCGCCGCCTGCGCTACGCCAACCGCGACCTGGCCGAACTGGAGGCCCGGCTCAAGGAGGCCTGCGACGCGCGCCGCCGCCTGATCGTCACCGACGGCGTCTTCTCCATGGACGGCTACGTGGCCCCGCTGCGCGAGATCTGCGACCTCGCTGACCGATACGACGCGATGGTCATGGTCGACGACTCCCACGCCGTCGGTTTCGTGGGCCCCGGCGGCCGCGGCACGCCCGAGCTGCACGGCGTCATGGACCGCGTCGACATCATCACCGGCACCCTCGGCAAGGCCCTCGGCGGCGCGTCCGGCGGCTACGTCGCCGCCCGCGCCGAGATCGTCGCCCTGCTGCGCCAGCGCTCGCGTCCGTACCTGTTCTCCAACACGCTCGCCCCGGTGATCGCGGCGGCCTCGCTGAAGGTCCTCGACCTGCTGGAGGCGGCGGACGACCTGCGCGTCCAACTGGCCGACAACACGGCCCTGTTCCGCCGCCGCATGACCGAGGAGGGCTTCGACGTCCTCCCCGGCGACCACGCCATCGCCCCGGTGATGATCGGCGACGCGGCGGTCGCCGGACGCATGGCGGAGCTGCTGCTGGAGCGCGGCGTCTACGTCATCGGCTTCTCCTACCCGGTCGTGCCGCAGGGCCAGGCCCGCATCCGCGTCCAGCTGTCCGCCGCGCACTCCACGGACGACGTCAACCGCGCCGTCGACGCCTTCGTGGCGGCACGGGCGGAGCTGGAGGGCTGACCGGCAGCACCCGGCACATTTGAGACAATCGATCGCATGATCGAAGCGCGGCGGCTCCACATCCTCCGGGCGGTGGCCGACCACCGTACGGTGACGGCGGCTGCCGCCGCGCTGTACCTCACCCCCTCGGCCGTCTCCCAGCAGCTCGCCGCCCTGGAGCAGGAGACCGGCTACCGGCTCGTCGAGCGCGGCGCGAAGGGCGTACGGCTGACCCCGGCCGGCGAGATCCTGCTCAGCCACACCAACGCGGTCCTCGCACAGCTGGAGCGGGCCGAGGCCGAGCTCGCCGCGTACAGCTCGGGTGCGGCCGGCACCGTCACGGTCGCCTCCTTCGCCACCGGCATCGCCCTGGTCGTCGCGCCCGCCGTGGCCCGCCTCGCCGAGTCGGCGCCCGGCATCCGCATCCGCGTCCAGGACGCCGAGGGCGATGCCAGCCTGCCCATGGTGCTGGACCGGCAGGTCGACGTCGCCGTCGCCGTCGAGTACCGCGGAGCTCCGCCGGCCGACGACCCCCGCCTGACCCACGTACCGCTGTACGCCGAGCCGTTCGACGCGGTCGTCCCGCTCAGCCACCGTCTGGCCGACGTCAGCGAGGTGTCGCTCGCCGACCTGGCCAAGGACTCGTGGATCGGCCAGTACCCCGGCAACCCCTGCCACGACGTGGTGATCCTGGCCTGCGAGAACGCCGGATTCCAGCCCCGCATGGAGCACTGCTCGGACGACTTCCGCGCGGTCGTCGCCCTCGCCTCGGCCGACGCGGGCGTCGCCCTGGTGCCGCGCTCGGCGCTGCGCGGCATGGACCTGACCGGGGTGGTCGTACGCCCTGTCGACGGGACGGCCCCCACCCGCCGGGTCTTCGCCGCCGTACGCAGGGGAGCCGAGGAGCACCCCCTCATCCGCCCGGTGCTGGACGCGCTCGGCGCGGCGGCCCGGGTGTGAGCGGCGCGTAACGCGCTCGTCTCATATCCGGGATAGCGTCCCGGATGTGAGAAACGACGAGGCGGACCCCGTCGACGCGCGGCTGGGCGCACGCCTGGCCGAGCTGCGGGCCGAACACGGCTGGTCCCTGGGAGAGCTGGCGGACCGCAGCGGGGTGAGCCGGTCCACCCTGTCCCGGGCCGAGCGGGCGGAGACCAGCCCGACGGCCGCGCTCCTGAACCGCCTGTGCGCCGTCTACGGGCGCACCATGTCCCAGCTGCTCAGCGAGGTCGAGGCGGAACCGGAAGCCGTGGTGCGCTCCGCCGGGCAGCCCGTCTGGCAGGACCGGACCTCCGGCTTCGCCCGGCGGTCCGTGTCACCCCCGCACCCCGCCCTGCGCGGCGAACTGGTCGAGGCCCGCCTCGCACCCGGCGCCGACATCGCCTACGACCGTCCACCCGTGGCCGGGCTGGAGCAGCACATCTGGATCCTGGAAGGGGCTCTCGACGTGACCGAGCAGGACACCGAACACCGCCTCGGCACCGGGGACTGCCTGCGGATGCGGGTGTGGGGCCCGACCCGGTTCCGGTGCGCGGATCCCGAGGGCGTCCGGTACCTGCTGGCGGTGGTGCGGCCGTGATCCGACTGGACGCAGCTCAACTGCTCGAACACGCAGGGGAGTTGGCCGATCTGCTGGCCGGCACCGTGAACGGTGGTGCATCGGTGGGCTTTCTCGCCCCGCTCGGCCGCGCGCAGGCCCTGGCCTGGTGGCGGGAGCGGGCCGCGGACGTCGCGGCGGGCCGGCTCGTCGTCTGGGCGGCGCTCGACGGGGACCGGGTGCTCGGCACGGTGAGCCTGTCCTTCCCGGGCAAGGCCAACAGCCGTCACCGTGCCGAGCTCGTGAAGCTGATGGTGCACCCGGAGGCCCGTGGGCGCGGCCTGGGCCGCGGGCTCCTGGCCACGGCGGAGGCCGCGGCCCAGTCGGCCGGCATCACCCTCCTGCACCTGGACACCGAGACCGGCAGCCCCGCCGAGCATCTGTACCGGTCCGCCGGCTGGACCCGGGCCGGTGCGATCCCCGACTACGCGGCGGACCCCGGCGGAGTGCTGCGTCCGACGACGATCTACTACAAGCACGTACCGGCAACCGCTCTCACCAGGTGATTGTCGGTGGGAACCGATACCGTGCCTGCCATGCCGGATGCCGAAGACGTACGACGGATCGCCCTGTCCCTGCCGGACACGACGGAGAAGATCGCCTGGAGCATGCCCACGTTCCGGGTCGCGGGAAAGATGTTCGCCACGCTGCCGGAGGACGAGACCTCCATCGCCGTACGCTGCCCCAAGGAGGAGCGGAACGAACTGGTGCTCGCCGAGCCGGGGAAGTTCTGGATCGCCGACCACGAATCCCAGTTCGCCTGGGTGCGGGCCAGGCTCGAAGCCATCGAGGACGAGGGCGAGTTGCGGGACATCCTCGCCGACTCCTGGCGCCAGGCGGCCCCGACCCGGCTCCTGGAGGCCCACCCCCGGCTCGGCCTGCCGGCGCAGTGACGTCCGCCCGGTCTCACACCCGGGCAGCTGCCCCGGCGAAGCCCCCGATGCGCTCCCGCAGCGACCGGGCGTCGAGACCGTGGGCGGCGACGTGCTCCTCCAACTGCCCGTAGCGCCGCAGCTCTTGACGGCCAACGCCCAGCCCGAGGACCCGGTGCGGCACATCGGACAGGGCGTCGTTCGCGGCGGCCGTCGAGGTGCCCGCCAGGTAGGGCTCGACGAGGACGACGTCCGTCCCGGCCGCCTCGGTGGCCCGCCGCAGGGCGGCGCCGTCGAAGGGTCGGACGGTGGTCGCGTACAGGACGGTCACGTCCAGCCCCTCGGTGGCCGCGAGTACGGCGTCGAGCATCGGCCCGACGGCGACCACCACGCCGGAGCGTCCCTCGCGGACCGTACGGAAGCGCTCGCCGTCGACCGGCAGCGCCTGTCCGTTGGCCTGTACGGACAGCCGTACGTACACCTTGTCGTCGCCCGCGGCGACCGCGTGCCGCAGCAGCGTCTCGGCCTCGTCCGGGTGCCCCGGCACGTGCACCGTCCAGCCGTCCAGGGTGTCGAGCAGCGCCACGTCGCCCGGCGCCATGTGCGTGTAGCCCCCGGCCGGCCAGTCGAAGGAGGCGGCGGCGCTCACCAGCACCGCCCCCGCGTCCTGGTGTCCGAGGTCCAGCTTGACCTGTTCGAACGGCCGCTCCACGAGGAAGCTGGCGAAGGTGTGCACGACGGGCCGCAGTCCCGTCAGTGCCAGTCCCG
This sequence comes from Streptomyces qaidamensis, assembly GCF_001611795.1. Taxonomy (NCBI): domain Bacteria; kingdom Bacillati; phylum Actinomycetota; class Actinomycetes; order Kitasatosporales; family Streptomycetaceae; genus Streptomyces; species Streptomyces qaidamensis. The sequence goes on from NZ_CP015098.1 coordinate 7,962,311, forward strand.
CCGCCGCCCCGACCAGGAGCTGCTCGCGGATGCCGACGTCGACGACCCGGCCGGGATGGCGGCGGGCGGCCTCCGCGAAGCCGTCCGTGCCGATCGCGGCGAGGACCACGGCGACACGGGGATCCTCGTCGAGGAGCCGGGTGACGACAGGGGCGAAGCGGTCACGCATGGTGTCCATGGGGAGAGGTTCCTTTCGGTGCGGGGTTCAGGCGGACTTCGGCTCGACCCGGGCCACGACCACGTGCGGGCGGCCCGGGTGCGGCGCGGTGAAGGCGGCGTACAGGGCGTCGTGGTCACGGCCGTCGACGGTCAGCGCGGACCAGCCCGCCGCCTCGAAGCGGGCGGCGATCCCGCCGGGCCGCGCATAGGCGGCGGAGGCGTTGTCGACGACGACGGTGTGCAGCCGGTCGAGCCCGGCCGGACCGGCGAAGGCGATCGCCTCGTGGTTGCTGCCCTCGTCCAGCTCGGCGTCTCCGATCAGCGCCCACACCCGCGGCTCGTCGAGCCCTTGGGCGCGCAGCCCCAGCGCCGTACCGACGGCGATGGGCAGCCCGTGCCCCAGCGATCCGCTGCCGATCTCGGCCCCCGGCACGAGCGTCCGGTCGGGATGGTGGCCGAGTGGGGAGTCGTAGCAGCCGAAGCCGGGCAGCCACTCCACCGGCAGGAATCCCTTGGCGGCGAGCACGGCGTAGTACGCCATCGGGCCGTGCCCCTTCGACAGCAGGAACCGGTCCCGCCCCGGGTCCTCCCGGCCCTTTGGGCTCACCCGCAGCACCCGGTCGTAGAGGACCCACAGCACGTCCAGCGTGGACGTCGCGGCCGGGCCGTGCTTCTCGTCACCGGTCATCAGGCTCATCAGCCCCGGCAGATCGGCATAGGTGTACGTGTGCGTCAGTGTCGCGTCGGTCATGACGACGAGCGTGCAACCTCAATCAAACTTGAGGTCAAGTGGTGTCCCCCGGAAACGGATGCGCGATCAGCGGTGCGAGTGCGGTATTGTTTCCCTGCGCGTTCGGCCGGGGGAATCCCCAGGTCAGACGGGCAACGGGACGTGGCGCAGCTTGGTAGCGCACTTGACTGGGGGTCAAGGGGTCGCAGGTTCAAATCCTGTCGTCCCGACAGAATCGATGAGCGGGTCCGCCGGTATCGGCGGGCCCGCTCATCGCGTCGGGGGCCGGCCGACGTCAGCCGCCACCGTCCAGGTCGTCGCGTCGGCGCACGATCTCCAGCTCATGGCCGTCGAGCCGCATCTCGTACAGCTTGCCGCGGGCGTTCTCGAAAGGCCGGTGGAGGATCATCATCAGCCGGCCGTCGAAGGTGTGGAAGAGCATGCCGTGGCCGCTGTCGTCGCGGACCAGCGGACGGCGCTGCTCCCACGGTCCCGCGAGGTCCCCCGATCCGGACACGGCGTAGGTCTGCACATAGCCGCCGCTGACCGTGCCGTCCTGACCGGCCACGTTCTTCTCGTAGGTCGACCACAGCATGAGCAGAGAGCCCTCGGGCGTGCGGTACAGCTGAGGGCCGTCGGTGATGTACGGCGGGAGCTGGTGCGGGACACCGGCGGGGATCTGCTCGGCGGTCCACGGCGCGTCCGAGGCCTTGAAGAGGAACACCGGATCGCCGGCCGTGCGGGACAGGTCCGGGGTCAGACGGACCGCCTCCATCGTTCCGTCGATGGTCTGCAGCCACTCGTGCGCGTACACCATCCAGGGATGCCCGGACGGGTCGACGTACAGCGTGCCGTCCAGGGTCATGAGATGTTCGGGCGGGACCGGGCGCGACGGGTCGAGCACCCGGAAGGGGCCGAGCAGGGAGTCGGAGACCGCCGTGATCGTGCCGCGCATGTGGGTCGGGGTCCGGAAGGGCACACCCCACTGGTTCGGCGGCGGAACCGGAAGCGGCCGGTCCGCGTTGTGCAGCGTCGTGAACAGGTAGTACCTGCCGTCCCACGCGTGCACCTCCGGTGCCCACGCGCCGTCCGTGGCCCAGATGCCCTCCTGCCCGGCCGTCACGAAGACCACCACCGGGGGCGTCCAGTCGCGCAGGTCATGGCTGCGGTAGACCATCGTGCCGGTGCCGTCCACGCCCGACACCGAGGGAACGTTGGACGTGTACAGGTGGTAGGTGCGCGTCGCGTCGTCGGCGACGACGAACGGGTCGTGCAGCGGCATGTCGGGAAGCTGCATCGGCGGAGGTCCTTTCCTGACCGCCCGGGGCGGTCAGATCACGCAGCCCGCATGCGCCAGCGCCTGCTTCAGCAGCACCCCGTGCCCGCCCGGCATCTCGCTCTGCACCGCCTCCGAGACGGCCTCCTGCGGGCTGAACCACACCAGGTCGAGGGCGTCCTGCCGGGGCCGGCAGTCACCCGTCACCGGCACGATGTAGGCGAGGGACACCGCGTGCTGGCGCGGGTCGTGGTACGGCGTGATGCCGTGCGTCGGGAAGTACTCCGCGACCGTGAACGGCTGGAGCGACGCCGGGACCCGGGGCAGCGCGACCGGGCCGAGGTCCTTCTCCAGATGGCGCAGGAGGGCGTCGCGGACGCGTTCGTGGTGCAGCACGCGGCCGGAGACGAGCGTCCGGCTGACCGTACCGTCGGGGCCGATGCGCAGCAGCAGGCCGACGCTGGTGACTTCGCCGCTGTCGTCGACGCGGACCGGGACGGCCTCGACGTACAGGATCGGCATGCGGGCGCGTGTCATCTCCAGTTCGTCGGAGGACAGCCAGCCGGGCGTGGTTTCGGTCATGTCAGACATTGCTTGATCATACTTTCAGCCGTTCGGACTTCCTGGGTAGCCGCTCCTGGAGAACTGTGACCGGCCCCACGCCTGTTCAATCGTCCTCCGGCCCGTCGGTCTGCAGCCGGTAGACCCGCAGGGCGTTGTCCCGCCCGGCCCACCGGGCGATCCGCAGCGCGTCAGGCAGGGCCAGTTCGTCGGCGTCCACCCGCTCCTGGAGCAGGCCCGCCAGGCCCTGCCGGAAGGCGAGCGCCCCGAGGTGATGGAACTCGGGCACACCGTAGGCGTCGGAGCTGTACAGGAGTTTGCGGAACGGTGTGATCTCCAGGGCCTCCGCGAGGACCGCACCGGCCCGGGCGGGGCCGACGTAGTGCAGGGTGAGGCCGACGTCGAGATACACCTGCTCGAAGACCGCCGCCAGGTAGGCGGCCTGTCGCTGGTAGGGCCAGCAGTGCAGGAGCAGGACGGGGACCGTGCCGGCGGTGAGGTGCAGCCAGTCCGTGAGGAGTGCCGGGTCGGCGCGGTGCAGCCGGATGTCGTCGTCGCCGAACCCGGTGTGCAGCTGGAGCGGCAGGCCGAGATCGACGGCCGTCCACAGCAGGTGCCGCACGAGGACCGGGTCGTCGAGACGCCCGCCCCGTACGAGCCAGCGCCGGGCCGCCTCGGTGACCTCCGCGTCCGGGGGACGGGCCGGGTCCAGGCCGAAGCAGGCGCAGATCGCCGTCAAGGGAGCCGAGGGCGTCGGTGGTGACGACGGAGTCGTCCGCCAGGAACGTGTCGAACACCGGGGACATGCCGACGCCCCAGGCCGCCGCGGCGGCGAGCCGGGCCGGGCCGTCGGGACGGTCTTCACCCGGCCGATGCCCGCGGTGTCGACGTAGGCCAGCACCACACCGTGCACGCCCCGGCCGGCGAGCTCGCCGCTCAGCGCGGTGGCCCGCTCGACATCGCCGGGACGGCCGCCGGGCACAGGATCGGCCAGGGTGGTCATACGTCCTCCGCGGTTCTCCTGGTTCCTCTCCGGCGAAGGCGGTGCCGTCAGGGTTTCACGGCCACCGCGCCGTACTGCGGCACCAGCACGGCCGATCCGGGCCCGGCGCGCCACTGCCCGCACGACACCATGCCCGGTTCGAGCACCTCGAGCCCCTCGAAGAACGCGGCGATGTCCGCGCCGCTGCGGGCGGTGATCGGGGGAGTGGCGTTCTCGTTCCAGAACTTCATCGCCGGGATCTGGCCCGCGCCGCCGAGCTCGTCGTCGAAGGTGGGGTGGGTGAGGACGAGGAAGCTGCCGGACGGCACCGCGGCCATCACCCGGCGCACGATGTCCCGGGCCTTCTCGACGTCGAGGACGAAGTTGAGGATGCCCAGCATCATCACGGCGACGGGCTGCGTGAAGTCGAGGGTGTGCCCCGCCCGTTCGACGATGGCGTCCGGGTCGTGCACATCGGCGTCGATGTAGGCGGTGACGCCGTCGTGGGTGCCGGTGAGCAGGGTGCGGGCGTGCACCAGCACGATGGGGTCGTTGTCGACGTAGACGATGCGGGAGTCGGGCGCGAGCCGCTGGGCGATCTCGTGGGTGTTGTCCGCCGTCGGCAGTCCCGTGCCGATGTCGAGGAACTGCCGTACCCCGCGCTCACCGGCGAGGAACGACACGGCCCGGCCGAGGAAGTCGCGGTCCGCCCGGGCGATGTCCCGGATGATCGGGAACATGCCGGCGACGTGCTCGCCGACGTGCTGGTCGACCTCGTAGTTGTCCTTGCCGCCGATCCAGTAGTTCCACACGCGCGCGTTGTGCGCCACACCGGTGTTCAGTCTCGCCGACCCTCCCGAAGGGGTGTGGCCATCACTCACGACTCGTCCTCTCCTCGCACGCCCGACCGGAACCGGTCGTCGCCGCCATTGTGCCGCTCCGATGATCACGCTGTCCCGGGAATCGGCGGAGCGGGCACGGCGGTCGGCGCCGGCGGCTCGCAGAGGGTCGATCGCCGTGCCGGACGGCTCAGTTGGGGCTCGGGGCGGGGGACTTCCCGGCCAGGACGTCCTTGAGCCGCTGGGTGCCCTGCTGCACGGCCTGCTGCGCGGAGTCGTTCTCGTCCCCGTCGAGCCCGCCCGCCGTGACGGTGATCGCGTCGTCACCGACGCGCACGGCGGCGACGTCCAGGGTCAGCGTCGCGTCGTCGCCGCCGGCCGAGCCCTGCACCGTCACGCGCAGACCCTGACGGGCGTCGCCCACCTTGGGCAGGGAGATCTCGATGACCTGGACGGTGCGCTTCTCAGTGCCGTCGGTCACGGTGAACCGGTCGCACTTCTCCGGCAGGGTGCCCAGCCAGTTCAGGGAGTCCTGCGGGTCGGTCCGGTCGTAGGAGGCGACCTGGTACAGCAGGCGGGAGTCGCCCTGCTGGAAGCCGCGCAGCTCGGACGCGCCCGACGGCCTGCCCAGCAGATCGTCGTCGAACAGCGAGTCGAGGAGCCGCTGGCAGTCGGACGCCTGGGCCTTGGCGGTGAGGAAGTCGGAGACGTCGACGGTGCCGATGAGCAGGCTGTCGTGCCAGTTCTCGGCCTCCGTGTCCTTCACCTGCGTCCAGTCGTCCTCGATGTCCGCCTCGGTGATCAGCGCGGTCCGGGCGCCGTCCGTGGAGAGGGTGGCGGTGGGAGAGGGGGTCTGCCGCTCTCCCGCGACCTGTGACGCGGTGACGCCCCGGACGCGCGAGCCGTCCGTGCCGCCGTCGTCCGAGCAGGCGGCGGTGCAGAGCAGCGTGCCTGCCGCCAGGGCGGGGGAGAGAACGCGGACGAGCCGGGACGGACGACGGGTCATCGGGAGTGCCTCCTGAGAACGTGACGCGTGTCCTCAGCGCACCACCGGCGCCGCGCGCCCACCACCGGCACCGGACCGTTCGGGTGAGCGCCGCCGGGGCGCCCGGGGCTCACGTTCCGGGCCGGGCGTGCCCGTTCTGCCAGGCCCGGGCCGCGATCCCGACGCGGTTCCGGGCGGCCGGCTTGAGCGGGACGCCGGACAGTCCCGGAAGCCGCGCACGGCGGTGGCTTCGGCATCGTCGGCCTCACGGAACGGGTGACGGCGCTGGGAGGCGTGCTGCCCGCGGGGCCGCGTGCCGGCGGGGGAGCCGGGTGGCGGGTGCGGGCTGTGTTTTCCGGCGGGGAAGCAGGGACGGCCGTGGGGACGGCTCTGGGGACGGCTCGACTCCTGGCGCCGGCACCCGCATCCGCTGTTCAATGAGGCTGCACACACTGCACGTGCCGTTCGAGCGGAGGAGCCGCCCGTGTCACCCGCCGTCGTGCCGCCTGTCGGCGCGCGCATCCGGCAGGCGCGCCTGGAGCGCGGTACGAGCCTGCGCGCGCTGGCCCGGGAGGTCGGCGTGTCGCCCAGTCTCGTGTCGCAGATCGAGACCGGCAAGAGCCAGCCCTCGGTCAGCACGCTGTACGCGATCACGACGGCCCTGGGCATCTCCGTCGAGTCCCTCTTCGACATCCGGGAGAGCGCCGTCGCGTCCTCGCCCGGTGCGTCACCGGGCACCGTGCCGCACGCTCTGGCCGCCCTGGCCGCCGATCCGGGGCGGCGGATCGGGCCGCTGGTCGGCGCGGGCGGGCGGGAGGCGCTGGAGCTGGACTCGGGGGTCGTGTGGGAGCGGCTCGGGCGGGTGCCGGGCGCGCAGGCCGACTTCCTGCTGGTGACGTACCGGCCCGGCGGCTCCTCCTCGGGCTCCGGCGCGCTGATGCGGCACCCGGGCACGGAGTACGGCTATCTCACCTCCGGGGAGCTGGTCCTCACCCTCGGATTCGAGGAGTACACGGTGCGGCCCGGCGATTCCGTCTGCTTCGAGTCGACGACACCCCACCGCTACCGCAACGATGGAGAGGTACCGGCGGTGGGCGTCTGGTTCGTGTCGGGCGATGTTCAGTGACACTTGACACCCATCGCGCACGGGCGTTCACTCCGGAGTGGGGGTGGTCGCCATGGCGATCCGCACATACGGCCCCAACGCCGTCGACTGGGAAGAGCGCATCGACCTGGACCGGCTGCGCGGGCAGCGGCTGGCCCGGCTGCACGAGTCCCTGAACCGCTCCGGCCTGGGCGCGGTGCTCTGCTTCGACTTCGCCAACATCCGCTACATGACGGCCACCCACATCGGCACCTGGGCGATGGACAAGCTGATCCGCTTCGCCCTGCTGGTGCGCGACGGCGAACCGGTCGTCTGGGACTTCGGCTCCGCCGCCCGCCACCACCAGCTGTACAACCCGTGGCTCGACTACAGCGACGGCAAGGGCGGCCCGCCCACCGGCGCCCGGGCCGGCATCTCCACGCTGCGCGGCGCCTTCCACCCGGACGCCGGGATCGCCGAGGACGTGGCCGCCAAGATCGCCGCCGAGCTGCGCGACCACGGGCTGGCGGGCGAACCCCTCGGCGTCGACGTCGCCGAGATGCCGGTCCTCGCCGCGCTGCGTGCCGAGGGCATCGACGTCGTCGACGGGCAGCAGGTCTTCCTGGAGGCCCGCCGCATCAAGACCGGCGACGAGATCGCCCTGCTCACCCAGGCCTGCGCCATGGTCGACGCGGCGTACGAGGAGCTGTACGGGTACCTGCGCCCGGGGGTGCGCGAGAACGAGTGCGTCGGCGTGGTCAGCAAGGTGCTCTACGACCTCGGCAGCGAGTACGTCGAAGGCGTCAACGCCATCTCGGGCGAACGCTGTTCACCGCATCCGCACGTCTACAGCGACCGGTTGATCCGCCCGGGCGACCCGGCGTTCTTCGACATCCTGCACAGCCACCTCGGCTACCGCACCTGCTACTACCGCACGTTCGCCGTGGGCAGCGCCTCGCGGGCGCAACGGGACGCGTACGTGCGCTGCCGGGAGTACATGGACGAGGCGATCGCGCTCGTCCGGCCCGGTGCGACCACCGCCGACATCGTCCGGGTGTGGCCGCGCGCCGAGGAGTTCGGCTTCGCCGACGAGACCGCCGCGTTCGCCCTCCAGTACGGCCACGGCGTGGGCCTGTCGATCTGGGAGAAGCCGATCTTCAGCCGGCTGGTCTCCCTCGACCACCCCGAAGTCCTCGAAGAGGGCATGGTGTTCGCCCTGGAGACGTACTGGCCGGCCGCCGACGGCTGGTCCGCCGCCCGGATCGAGGAGGAGCTGGTCGTCACCGCCGACGGCTGCGAGGTCATCACCAAGTTCCCCGCCGAGGAACTGCTGGTGGCCGGGCGCAAGTACTGGACGGTGGGCGGCGAGCTGAACACCCGGCGCGAGGCACAGTCCCACCTCAACACCGGGGACCGCGCGAGGGCGGACAGGGGGGAGCGCTCACACGCGCACCCCACGGACCGCCGGCCAACGACGCAGCAGGACAGCTGATGGACGCCACCGCACTCCTCGACCGGTACGAGCGGATGAACGTCATCCGCCGGACGGAGAAGGCCGCCCACGACCTGTTCCTGCGGGGCCTGGTGAAGGGCACCACCCATCTGGCCGCCGGGCAGGAGGCCATCGCCGTGGGCGCGAGCGCCGCCCTGCGCCCGGACGACTATGTCTTCGCCACCTACCGGGGCCACCACCACGCCCTCGCCCGGGGCGCCACCCCCGAGGAGTGCCTAGCCGAGCTGATGAGCCGGGCGACGGGGCTGTGCAAGGCCAAGGGCGGCTCCATGCACCTGACCAAGGCGGCCACCGGCATGCTCGGCTCGTACGCCATCGTCGGCTCCCATCTCCCGATGGCGGTGGGCGCGGCCTGGTCGGCCCGGCTGCGCGGCACCGAACAGCTGGCGGTCGCCTTCTTCGGCGACGGCGCGACCAACATCGGCGCCTTCCACGAGTCGCTCAACCTCGCTGCCGTGTGGAAACTGCCGGTGCTCTTCGTGTGCGAGAACAACCTGTACATGGAGTACACGCCGATCGCCGACGTCACGGCCGTGCCCCGCCCCGCCGCCGACCGGGCCCCCGCCCACGGCATCCCGGGCGAGGTCGTCGACGGCAACGACGTCGAGGCGGTCGAGGAGGCGGTGGGGCGGCTCGCGCGGCGGGCCCGGGCCGGAGACGGGCCCGCCGTGCTGGAGGCCGAGACCTACCGGCACTTCGGGCACAGCCGCGCCGACCCGGCAGCCTACCGCCCGGCCGAGGAGGTCGAACGCTGGCTGAAGCACGACCCGTTGGACCTGGCGCGGGGGCGCCTGACCGAGCTGGGCGTGGACGAGGAGACGGTCGCCGGTGCCGACGAGCGGGCCCGGGACGTCGTGGAGCGGGCCGTGGAGGCGGCGAAGGCCGCGCCGCCGCCCGATCCGCGCGAGGCACTGACCGACGTGTGGGCGGACGGAGGTGCCGCATGGCGGACGTGATCACCTACCGGGACGCGGTCGCCGAGGGCATCGCCCGCGAGATGCGGCGGGACGCGTCGGTGGTGTGCCTCGGGGAGGACATCGCCGCGGCCGGCGGGGTGTTCAAGACGACCACGGGCCTGCTGGAGGAGTTCGGAGCCGACCGGGTGTGGGACACGCCCATCTCCGAACAGGCCATCGTGGGCGCGGCGATGGGCGCCGCCATGACAGGGATGCGGCCCGTCGCGGAGATCATGTTCTCCGACTTCCTGGCCTGCTGCTGGGACTACCTCGCCAACGAGATCCCCAAGGTCCGCTACATGACCGGCGGCCAGGTGACCGTGCCCCTCGTCGTACGCACCGCCAACGGCGGCGGCCTCGGCTTCGGCGCCCAGCACTCCCAGGCCACCGAGAACTGGGCCCTGACCGTCCCCGGGCTGAAGATCGCGGCGCCGGCGACACCGGCCGACGTCACCGGCATGCTGGCGGCGGCGATCCGCAGCGAGGACCCGGTGGTCTTCTTCGAGCACAAGGGGCTGCTCGCGACCAAGGGGCCGCCGCCCCCGCCCGGTCACGTCGTCGAGCTCGGCCGGGCCGCGATCGTCCGCGAGGGCGCCGACGTCACCCTCGTCGCGCTCGCCTCGACGGTCCCCCTGGCCCTGAAGGCCGCCGGCGTCCTGGCCGGGGAGGGCATCGAGGCCGAAGTGGTCGACCTGCGCTGCCTGGTCCCGCTGGACGCCGCGACCGTCCTCGCATCGCTGGGCAAGACCTCGCGGCTCGTCACCGTCGAGGAGAACCCGTACCAGGGCGGCTGGGGCGCCACCGTCGTCTCGGTCGTCGCCGACGCGGGATTCGCCCTGCTGGACGCGCCCGTGCGGCGGGTGGCGGGGGAGTGCGTCCCGCTGCCGTTCGCCGACACGCTGGAGCAGCAGGTCATCCCCACCGTCGACAAGGTCGTCACGGAGGTCCGCAGGCTCGCCGCGTACTGAGCCGCACACCCGCCACCGAACACCCCATGGGAGGAAGCGCGATGACCACCAGGACACTGCTGCGCTCCGGTCACGTGATCTCGATGGACCCGGACATCGGGGACCTGCCCCAGGGGGACGTCCTCGTCGAGGACGGCAGGATCGCGGCCGTCGAACCCGAGATCAGCGCCGACGCCGAGGTCCTCGACATGGCCGGCCACATCGTGATCCCCGGCTTCGTCGACACCCACCGCCACACCTGGGAGGCCCCCATCCGGGGCGTCGCCCCCGACGCCACCCTCGACGACTACTTCGTCGACATCCTCGACACCTTCGCACCGCTGTACACCCCCGAGGACGTGTACGCGGGCAACCTCGCGGGCGCCCTGGAGTGCATCAACGCCGGCATCACCACGCTCGTCGACTGGTCGCACATCAACAACACCCCCGAGCACCCCGACGCGGCGATCCAGGGCCTGGCGGAGTCCGGCATCCGGGCGCGGTACGCGTACGGCAGCGCCAACACCTCCCTCGCGGATTACTGGTTCGAGAGCAGGATCGCGATCCCGGCGGACGACGTACGGCGGATCCGGGCGGCGCACTTCGCGTCCGACGACGGCCTGCTCACCATGGGCCTGGCCACCCGCGGACCCGGCTTCTGCGTCGACGAGGTCGTCACCGCCGAATGGGCCATGGCGCGCGAGCTGGGCCTGCCCATCACCGTGCACGTGGCCATGGGGCGCCTCGCCGGCCGCTTCGGCATGGTCAAACAGCTTCACGGCCTGGGACTGCTCGGCCCGGACACCACCTACGTCCACAGCTGCTACCTCAGCGAGGAGGAGTGGCGGATGGTCGCCGACAGCGGCGGCACGGTGTCGGTCGCGCCGCAGGTGGAGCTCCAGATGGGGCACGGCTGGCCGCCCGTGATGCAGGCCATCGAGCACGGCCTGCGGCCGTCGCTGAGCATCGACGTCGTCACCACCGTGCCCGGCGACATGTTCACCCAGATCCGTGCGGCCTTCGGCGCCGAGCGCGCACGCGTCAACGCCGACTGCTGGCAGGCCAACATGCCGGTCCCCGACACCATGCTGACGGCACGTCAGATGCTGGAGATCGCCACCGTGAACGGCGCGCACGTCGCCGGTCTGGAGGACCGCACCGGCTCCCTGACCCCGGGCAAGCGCGCCGACATCGTGGGGATCGACGCCACCGCCCCGAACGTCGCCCCCGTGCACGACGCGACGGCCGCGGTGACGCTGTGCGCCGACGTCTCGAACGTGGACACGGTCCTCGTCGACGGCGTGATCCACAAGCGTGACGGCCGGCTCCTCGGCGACACCGCCCGTGCACTGCGGCTCGTCGGCGAATCCCGGGACCGGCTCCTCGCCGCGAAGGAGGCCAAGGCGGCGAAGGCGCCGGCATGACGAATCACCTGGTGCGTCACGCCGCCGACCTGCCCGAGCCGCCCCGCGACGGCCACGGTCACCGGCGCCGGGCGCTGGTCGGCGAGGACGACGGCAGCGTCCACACCGGCTTCGGCCTGTGCGAACTGCGGTTCGGCGGGCGGGTGCCCGCCCATGTGCACTCCTACGAGGAGACCTTCTTCGTCCTCGACGGAGCCGTGATCCTCGACCTGCCGGACGGCTCGTACCTGCTGGAGACGGGCGACTACGGCCTGCTGCCGACCGGTGTCCCGCACGCCTGGCGTGGGGCCGGGGGTACCGGCGGCCGCTGGGCCGACATGCTGGCCCCGGTGCCGCGCGCCCGCTACGGGCACGACACCCAGGCCGTGCCGGACCTGCCCGCGCGCGAGCCGGCCCGGGTCGACGTCCGGGACCCGCGCACCCGCCTCTTCGGCCACTTCGAGCCCGGCCAGATGGATCCCGGCAAGCAGTCCCAGGATCTGCTGGCCGTCACGGCGAGCATGCGGACGGCGCTGCTGGTCTACAGCGGGATCACGGTGAAGATGATGATCGACGGCGATCTGGGCGCGGTCGCCTCGACGATGTTCATGGTGCAGTACGCGTCCGACGGGGTCATCGGAACCCACGACCATCCCTTCGAGGAGACCTATCTGATCCTGGAGGGCGTGGCCGAGGCCACCCTGGACGGCGAGCGGTACCGGCTGGAGCCCGGCGATCTGGCCTGGGCGGGCGCCGGATGCGTGCACGGATTCGTCAACGCGGGGCAGGGGACACTGCGCTGGCTGGAGACACAGGCGCCGCAACCGCCGTCACGGCACTCGTACCGGTTCACGCGGGACTGGGACTACCTGCGCGCGGCACTGGAGGAGAAGTCATGAGCAGTGTGCTCGTCGTCGGCGGCACGTCCGGGATCGGGCTGGAGTTCGCCCGGGCGCGGGCCGGGCAAGGAGACGACGTCGTCCTCACCGGCCGCGACACCCGGCGGGCCGAAGCGATCGCGAAGGAGGTCGGCGCCCGCGGACTCGCCCTCGACCTGGCCCGGCCGCTGGAGATCGCGGCGGCCCTGGCCGGCCTGGGGCGCGTCGACCATCTGGTGATCGCGGGCGTCACCCGGGACGACAACAAGGTGACCGAGTACGACATCGACGCCGCCCTGCGCCTGGTCACCCTGAAGCTGGTCGGCTACACGGAGGTGGTGCACACGCTGCGGAGCCGGCTGCACGACGACAGCTCCATCGTGCTGTTCGGCGGCCAGGCCAAGGAACGCCCCTACCCGGGCGCGACGACGGTGGCGACGGTCAACGCGGGGGTGCGGGGCCTGATGAACTCCCTGGCCGTTGAACTCGCTCCGGTCCGGGTCAACACCGTGCACCCCGGGATCGTGGGCGACAGCCCGTACTGGCAGGCCAAACCGGAGAAGGTGCTCGCCACGCTGCGCACCGAGACCCCGACGGGACGGCTCGCCGCCATGGCGGACGTGGTCGACGCGGTGGACTTCCTGCTGCGCAACCGGTCGGTCAACGCCGTCGAACTGACGGTGGACGGAGGCTGGTTGCTCGGGTGAGCGGCCTTCCGGCGAAGGTGCCGGTCACCCGGCACGCCGCAGCGTGTCCTCGGCGACCTCCTTGTCCACCGCCGCCCGCACCAACGCGGCGGCGAGGACGGCCGGGTCGGTGTCACCGGCCAGTTCGGTGAGGCGCTCCGGATCCTTCGGCAGGTCCAGCCGCTCGGCGCCCTGGAGGGCCTTGGCGTCCAGATAGGGGGCCACCTCCGGCCAGACGCCCTGCGCCTCGCGCAGGAAGATGTCGGCACCCGCAGGCCCGATTCCGGGGAACTCCTTCAGGAGGCGGCGCAGTTCGGAGACCTCGCCGTCCGCCTCCCGGCGCAGCCGCCGCAGATCGCCGCCCCATCGCTCGCTCAACAGCCCGGCGGCGTCGCCGAGCTGGGTGGCCGTGCGCTCGTCGTAGCGCCGGTAACCGCCCCGGCCCAGGGCGTCGACCCGCTGCTGCCAGGAGGCCTGCGCCATACGCCGCGGATCGCGCAGCCCCGCCTCGTGCAGGGCACGGGCGGTGGCCAGCGCGATCGAGCCGCGGATACGGGCACTGAGCAGGTGGGAGAGCACCAGCAGCCGGTACAGCGGCTGCGGGGTGTCCTTCAGTCCGATGCCCGCCTCCTCGGCGTAGGTGCGGCCGTGCGCGCCGACGAGTTCCCGTACGACGCGCTCCGGGCGGCCCACGGTCTACCCCTTCAGCGGGTCGTGCCCGACCGTCATCAGCCGGCGCCGGCGCCGGGTGTCCTCGGCCGTCACCTCCGGCTCGGGCTCGTTCTCCAGGTCCACCTGGCCGGTGACCGTGTCCACGACCTTCCGCATCACGCGCAGGTCGTCCTCGGTCAGGTCGGTGCGCCGCTTCTGGAGGATCGCCAGGACGTGCTGCCCGGTGGCCGAGCCGGCCTGGTCCGGCAGCGGCTCGGTGGCCTCGTCGGCGTCGCGGACCCGCAGCCAGGCCGCGAGCTCCTGCGAGGTCATGTTCACCACGCGGTGGAAGTCCTCCCACAGCGCGTCGAGTTCGAGGGCGTCGGTCATCGCCTGCCCCTTCCGTACGTACGTCGGATGCCCTGTGCCTGTCGCCCCGCAGGTCAGCGGGGGAAGTTCTCGGCGTCGAACATCCAGCGCTGCTTCTCCAGTTCCGCGGTGACGCTGATCAGCAGGTCCTGGGTGACCGGGTCCGCCTTCTCGGTCGCGTCGATGCGCTCGCGCAGCCGGCCGACCGCGTCCTGCAGCGCTTCCACCATCACCTGCACGGCGTCCGAGTCGCGCACCCAGCCCTCCTTCGGGGCGGGCAACGTGAAGGCCTTGGCGATGGTCTCCGGCCGGCCGTCCGGCGGGACGCCCAGCGCCGCGGACCGCTCCGCGACGGTGTCGGCGAAGTCCCGTGCCGCCGTGACCACCTCGTCGAGCTGGAGGTGGATGGACCGGAAACGGGGGCCGACGACGTTCCAGTGCGCCTGCTTCCCGACCAGCGAGAGCCCGAGCAGATCCACCAGGGTGTCCTGGAGTGCCTCGCAGGAGACCTTGCGGGCGTCGTCGGGCAGTGTGCTCCTCACAGCCGTCATAGGGCACTTCTCCTTCTCGCGTCGTTCCTGGTCGTCCGGAGCAGTGCGTCGCGTTCCTCCTCGCCGGTGCCGCCCCACACGCCCGAGGCCTGACCGCTGCTCAGCGCGAAACCCAGACACTGGTCGGTCACCGAGCAGCGGGCGCACACCCGCTTCGCGGCGCTCACGTCGCGCAGGGCGGGTCCGGCGGTGCCCACCGGAAAGAACAGCTCGGGGTCCTCGTCCACGCAGGCGGCGCTCCGCAACCACTCCATGAACGCGCGGGTGCCCTGGGCGCCCTGGTGCAAACGCATCGCACGAGGTTGTCCGGCCTGCGATATGACCTGCCGGGACGTCTGTAAGGCGCAGAATCTTCACAGACGGCGGGCCGAGGGGCTATAGTCCGAAACTAGCAGTGCTAATTAATGCGCGTTCGCGCGCGGCGTGAGGAGCCTCTCGTGCGTCCCGTCCACTTCGCGGCCGCCCGCCGCACCCCCATCGGCAAGCTGCGGGGATCCCTCTCCTCGGTACGTCCCGACGATCTCGCGGCGACCGTCGTCCGCGCCCTGGTCACCGGCGTGCCCGCCCTGGACCCCGCCCGGATCGATGACATCTACTGGGGCGCCGCCAACCAGGCCGGCGAGGACAACCGCAACGTCGCCCGCATGGCCGCGCTGCTCGCCGGCCTCCCCGACTCCGTGCCCGGCGCCACCGTCAACCGCCTCTGCGCCTCGGGCCTGGAGGCCGTGACCACGGCCGCCCGCACCATCGCCGCCGGTGAGGCGGACATCGTGATCGCGGGCGGCTCGGAGTCGATGAGCCGCGCCCCCTTCGTCCTGCCCCGCCCTGACGACGCCCTGCCGCACCGCATGGAGACCGCCGACACCCGCCTCGGCTGGCGACTGGTCAACTCGGCGATGCGCGATCTGCACGGCCTGCTGGCCATGGGCGAGACCGCCGAGGAGGTCGCCGCGCGGTACGGAATCCCGCGCGAACGCCAGGACGACTTCGCCCTGCGCAGTCACCAGCGCGCCGCCCTGGCCCGCGACTACGGCCACTTCGACGACGAACTCCTCCCCGTGGAGCGCCCCGACGGCGTGGTCGTCGACACCGACGAGTGCGTCCGCGAGGACACCTCGGTCGAGAAGCTGGCCCGGCTGAAGCCGGTCTTCCGGGACGGCGGCACGGTCACCGCGGGCAACGCCTCACCGATGAACGACGGCGCAGCGGGCCTCCTCCTCGTCAGCGAGGAGGCCCTGAACGAACTGGGTCTGGAGTCCCTGGGCCGCTATGTCGCGGGCGGCTCCGCCGGTGTCCACCCCGACGTCATGGGCATCGGCCCCGTCCCCGCCACCCGCAAGGTGCTGACCCGCGCCGGGTGGAGCGTCGGCGACCTGGAGGAGGCCGAGTTCAACGAGGCCTTCGCCGCCCAGGCCCTGGCCTGCGTGGACCAGCTCGGCATCGACCCCGACCTGGTCAACCCCAGCGGCGGCGCCATCGCGCTGGGCCACCCCCTCGGCTGCTCCGGCGCCCGCATCCTGACGACGCTGCTCCACCGGATGCGGCGTACGGGGGCGGGGCGCGGGCTCGCCACGATGTGCGTCGGGGTCGGGCAGGGGAGCGCGGTCCTGGTCGAGCGGCCCTGACGCCCCGGCACGGCCCACCAGGCGAGACGGCGCTTACGGGCATCTGTTCGTTGCACATAGCATCAGTGTTCGCATGAACACCATGACCCTCTGGCACATCACCGGCTGGGAGTTCGCCGCCCTCGCCTTCGCGGCCCTGCTCGTCGGCTTCTCGAAGACCGCCGTGAGCGGGGCCAACACGGTCAGCCTCGCCATCTTCGCGGCGGTGCTGCCCGCCCGCGCCTCCACCGGCGTGCTGCTGCCCATCCTGATCGCCGGAGACCTCCTGGCCGTCGCCACCTACCGGCGGCACGCCCACTGGCCCACACTGTGGCGGCTGTTCCCGGCGGTCGCCGCGGGTGTCGTCGTCGGCACGGTGTTCCTGCTCTGGGCGGACGACGCGGTCGTACGGACCTCGATCGGCGCGATCCTGCTGCTGATGGCGGCCGTGACGGTGTGGCGCCGGCGCACGGCCGACAAGGAGGAGGAACCAGAGTCGGTCACCACCCGGCCGGGCCGCCTCAAGGCCCGCTCCTACGGCGTCCTCGGCGGCTTCACCACCATGGTCGCCAACGCGGGCGGCCCCGTGATGTCGATGTACCTGCTCTCCGCGGGCTTCCGCAAGCTCGGCTTCCTCGGCACCTCGGCCTTCTTCTTCCTCATCGTCAACGTCTCCAAGCTGCCCTTCAGCGCGGGCCTCGGGTTGATCGACGGCCGTTCGCTGCTCCTGGACCTGGCGCTCGTGGCGTTCGTGGTGCCCGGCGCGCTGTTCGGCAAGTGGGCCGTGCACCGGATCAACCAGCGGCTGTTCGAGCAGCTCGTCATCGCGGCGACCGTCGTGGGCGGCCTGCAGCTACTGCTGCCCTGATCCCCGCAGCAGCGCCGGAAGGTCCGCGAAGGAGTCGATCACGTGGTCGGGCGTGCCGTCGGCGTCCCGCAGCGTCTCCGGCTGGAACTTCCCGGTCCGCACGAGCACCCCGGTCACCCCGGCCCGCTGCGCCGCCAGCACGTCGGACTCGACGTCGTCCCCCACCATCACCGCCTCGTGTGCGCCGACGCCGAGCAGGGCGAGTGCCGACGCGAAGAACGCCCGCGACGGCTTGCCGGTGATCTCGGCCTCCACCCGCGCGGCCCGCTCCAGCCCGGCCAGGAACGCCCCGGAGTCCAGCCGCAGCCCCTCGGACGTACGCCAGTACAGGTTGCGGTGCATGGCCACCAGCCGGGCCCCGCGCTGCAGATGCCCGAAGGCCCGGTCGAGCTCCGCGTACCCGAACTCGGGACCGGCCCCGCCGACCAGGACGACCTCCGGCACGGTCCCGGTGTCACCCACTTCGACGACCGTGACACCGTCGAGGTCCTCCGCGATGTCGCCGCTGTTCAGCAGCGCGCACCGGGCACCGGGACAGTGCTCGGCGAGGTACGCGGCGGTGGCGGCCGGCGCGGTCAGGATGTCCCCGGCGGACACCGGGAACCCCGCCTCCGCCAGCGCCCCGGCGATCGACGCCCGGGTGCGGGAGGTGGTGTTGGTGACCAGCAGGACGGCGAACCCGGCCTCCCTGACCTCCCGCAACGCCTCGACGGCCCCGGGCAACGGCCGCCACGAGACGGTGAGCACCCCGTCGATGTCGATGAGCACGGCACGCACGGACTCCATGCCAGGACGATAGCCAGGGGGAGCCGCGCTCGCCGGTCGGACGCGGGCACCCCGGCGGTCGGCCCCCGTCGTCATGCCCGCCGTGAGGCACCTCGTACGCTCGACGTCGTGTCTCCTCACGTCCTGGTCCTCGGCGGCACGGCCGAGGCACGTGCCCTGGCCGCCGCGCTGGCCGAGCGCCCCGGTGTCCGTGTCACGACGTCCCTCGCGGGGCGTACGGCGAGGCCGGGGGTGCTCGACGGGGACGTGCGCGTCGGGGGCTTCGGCGGGGCCCGGGGACTGGCCGGGTGGCTACGGGAGCAGGGCGTGGACGCGCTCGTCGACGCCACGCACCCCTTCGCCGAGTCGATCACGGCCAACGCGGCCCGCGCCGCGGCCGAGACCGGCGTACCCGCGGTGGTGCTCCGCCGCCCCGGGTGGCGGCCCGGCCCCGGGGACCAGTGGCACCCGGTCCCCTCACTGGACGCGGCAGCCGGCCTGCTTCCGCGACTCGGCGGCCGGGTGCTCCTCACCACCGGGCGGCTCGGCCTGGCCTCCTTCGCCCACCTGACGCGGCTCCACTTCGTCGTACGGTCGGTGGAGCCCCCCGAGCCGCCGATGCCGCCCGACACCCATGTACTGCTCGCCCGCGGCCCGTTCACCGTCCCCGGCGAGACGGCCCTGCTGCGCGAGCACCGCGTCGACGTCCTCGTGACCAAGGACAGCGGGGGAGCGGCGACGGCGGCCAAACTGACCGCGGCCAGGGACCTCGGGCTGCCGGTCGTGGTCGTACGGCGGCCGTCGCTGCCGGACGGTGTGACGGCCGTCCCCGATGTGGAGGGCGTGCTGGAGCGGCTGGGACTCGGGTAGGACGCTCACACCGAGCCGGCCGGGAGGGACTTCTCCTGACGGCCCGGCAGCCCGTGGCTCAGGTCCTCCACCGGCAGCCGTTCGCGATCGCGCCGACCGCCACGCGCAGGTCGCTGTCCGGGGCCCGGCCGATGTCCCGCCCCTGCCGGTCCTCCAGGCAGTCGGCCCAGACCCGGGTGAGGACCGCGGCCTCCCTCCCGCCCGCTCGGTGTGGGACAGCAGGGAGCCGTCCCCCGCCAGACCCCTCAGCCGCGGGGGTGCCGGCGCAGCAGATACGTGTCCATGATCCAGCCCTTGCGCTCCCGGGCCTCGGCCCGCAGCCGCTCGATGCGAGGGGCTGCCTCGGCGATGGGGCCACAGGCCAGGATCTCGTCCGGAGTGCCGATGTAGGCGCCCCAGTAGATGTCGACGTCCTCCTGCGCGTACCGCCGGAAGGTCTGGTGGGCGTCGAGCATCACCACCACGTCGTCCACGCCCTCCGGGAAGCCCTCCGCCAGCCGCCGGCCGGTGGTGATCTGCACCGGCCGGGCCACCCGGTTGAGGCCCGTGCGGTGCCGGGCGACGAGTGCCGAGACGCTGCTGATGCCGGGCACGACGTCGTAGTCGAACGCCACGGCGCCCCGCTCCAGCACCTCCTGCAGGATGCCCAGCGTGCTGTCGTACAGAGACGGGTCGCCCCACACCAGGAACGCGCCGGTCTGCTCCTCGCCGAGCTCCTCGGTGATCAGCCGCTCGTAGATGTCGGCCCGGGCGCTGCGCCAGTCCCCGACGGCGGGGGAGTAGGCCGCGCCACCGGCACTGCGGTCCCGCTCGGGATCGCGCGCCTCGACGACGCGGTACGTCCCCTCGGGTACGTGCGCGTCGAGCATGTCCCGGCGCAGCCCGGTGAGATCCGCCTTCACCTCGCCCTTCTCCAGGATGAAGAACACGTCCGTGCTCCGCAGCGCCCTGACCGCCTGGAGGGTGAGCTGGTCGGGGTCGCCCGCGCCGATACCGATGACATGAATCTTTCGCACGGCCCGAGTCTGCCGCACGGAGATCGGGACGGGTACACCGAGGTCGGCCTCTCGCCCCCTGGAGTCGGCGAGACGACCGTCCGTCGCCGCAGCTCAGCGCCCGGCTGCCGGACCCCGCAGCCGAGGCGCCCGCGCCCCGGCGTCGACCGGTCGGCCGGTTCGTTCCACGTCCCCGGCCAGCTCCCGCGCCCACGCGGCCACGCCCACGACGTCGATCCCGTGCGGCAGGTCCTGCCCGGCCCCGGACACCCAGGACTCGGCCGCTCCCGCCCCGCGCCGCAGGAGCCGGGCCCCGCCGGTCAGGTTCCCCCGGGCGGCGTGCGTGAGCCCCACGGCGAGCTGGGCGAGCCCGCGCCACAGCTCGCGCTCCTGGTCGGGCCCCGACTTCCACGCGTCCTCGAACACCTCGTGCGCGTGGAACGGCTTGCCCTCGTCCAGCAGCCGCTGCGCCTCCGCCACGGTCTCCTCCGGGGTACGGACGATGCCCTCGGGCTGCCGGGGCACACCGTCCGCGCCGTAGGGAAGGGGCCGACCGAGCCCGTCCCGGGGCCGGGCGTTGCGCGCCCGCCCCTCGTCGTCACGGTCCCGTGCGTCGCCCGGCCGGCCCGGGTCGGTCTCTCCTGTGCTGCCCATACGCCGATTGTCCCGCCCGGCCCGCTTTCGGCGCGGCCAGGGGTGTGGGGTAAAGTGCTGTTCGCGCGATCACGCGGTTCACCGCGGGTGGCGCGCACCGGGACGTGGCGCAGCTTGGTAGCGCACTTGACTGGGGGTCAAGGGGTCGCAGGTTCAAATCCTGTCGTCCCGACGGTGCGAAGGGTCCCGCAGGCCGATGCCTGCGGGACCCTTTCGTTGTGCGTACACGTTGCGCGGGCGAGTCGTGCGTACGCCCTTGACCTCAAGAGCACTCCAAGCTGAAGACTCCCCTGCGTGCCCCGGACCCGGGGCCCGCCGGAGGGAGACACCCATGAAGTACCGCACGATCGGCACGAACCCCACGACCCGCCGCGAGGTGAGTGTCCTCGCGCTCGGCGCGATGCTGTTCGGCTCGGTGACGGACGAGGCGACGTCCTTCGCCGTGCTCGACCGCTACGTCGAAGCCGGCGGGAACTTCATCGACACGTCCGACAACTACGCGTTCTGGGCCGACGGCGGCCAGGGCGGCCAGAGCGAGGCGCTCCTCGGCCGCTGGCGGCGCAGCCGCGGCATCGGCGACGAGATCGTCGTCGCGACCAAGCTCGGTGCCCGCCCCCTGGCCCCCGGCACCAGCTACACCGACAACCCCGAGGGCCTGTCCGCCAAGGTCGTGCGCGAATCCGCCGAGCGCAGCCGGGAACGGCTCGGCCTGGAGAAACTGGACCTGCTGTACGCGCACATAGAGGACCACACCGTCCCGCTCCAGGAGACCGTCGAGGCCTTCGCCGCCCTGGTCGCCGAGGGCACCGCCGGACTGCTCGGCGTGAGCAACCACGCCGTCTGGCGCGTGGAGCGGGCCCGGGCCCTCGCCGCCGCGGCCGGACTGCCCGGCTACGAGGTCCTCCAGTACGCGCACACCCACCTGCGCCCCCGCACCGACGTCCCCGACGCCCTGTTCCCGGACGGCAGCCTCGGCCACGCCGGCCCCGACCTGCTCGGCTACCTGAGGGCCGAGCCCGGCCTGACCCTGGTCGCGTACTCCCCGCTGCTGAAGGGCGCCTACACCCGCCCGGAGCGGCTGCCCGCCGACTTCGACCACCCCGGCACCCCGGCCCGGCTGGCGGTACTGCGCGACGTGGCACGGGAGACGGGCGCGAGTGTCAACCAGGTCGTGCTGGCCTGGCAGATCGGCGGCGAACTGCCCGTCCTGCCGCTGGCGGGGGTCTCCTCGGTCGCACAGCTGGAGGAGAACCTGGCGGCGGTGGACCTGGAGCTGACCCCGGAGCAGCGCGCCCGGCTGGACGCGGCGCACTGACACCGTGGGACCGTGGAGGGGAACGGCACACCGGACCTCCGGAAGGAGCACCGGCCATGACCACCCACCCGGCCCCCCCGGCCCACCCGGCCGCCGGCTCGATCAGGACCACCCCGGAAGGCCTCATGTGGGAGCCCGGCGAGCGCTGGGTGCGCGGCCGCAAGGGCGACGTCACCGTCGTCGACAGCCGGCACCCGGTGCTCGTCTGGGAGCCCCACCTGCCCGTTCCGCAGTACGTCTTCCCCCGCGAGGACGTGCGCACCGACCTCCTCCGCCCGGCCGCGAGCCCGCCCACGGGCGCCCACACCGGCTCCCGGATCTTCTACGACCTCGATGCCGACGGCGAGGTGCGCCGGAACGCGGCCTGGACGTTCCCCGCCGACGACCTGGCCGACCACATCGCCTTCGAGTGGTTCCTGCGCACCGACACGGGCCTCGACCACTGGTACGAGGAGGACGAGGAGATCTTCGTTCACCCCCGGGACCCGCACAAACGCGTCGACGCGCTGCCCAGCAGCCGGCACGTGCGGGTCGAGATCGACGGGCAGGTCGTCGCGGACAGCCACGCCCCCGTCCTGCTCTTCGAGACCTCGCTGCCCACCCGGTACTACCTCCCCCGCGAGGACGTCCGCCTCGACCTGTTCGACGCCACCGACCACCACACCGGATGCCCCTACAAAGGCACCGCGTCGTACTGGTCCTGGCGCGGCGGGGATGATGTGCCGCCCAACCTCGTGTGGACGTATCCCGAGCCGCTGCCGGCGGTGGCGGCGATCCAGGGTCGCGTGGCGTTCTTCAACGAGGTCGTCGACATCACGCTGGACGGCGAGCGCCTGGAACGCCCGGACACGCCGTTCAGCCGGATGCTGCGGAGGCGGAGCCGCTCGTGAAGCCGTCGAGCAGGGCGTCCAGACCGGCCGCGAGACCCTCCGGGCCGCCCCGCTCGGCGAGCGCCGCCGCCGTCTCCCGCAGCGTCGGCAGCTCCTTCGCGGACAGCCGGTGCAGTCCGAGGCGGAAGGCCGGGTCGGTCTCGTCCGCGTTGTCCACCGTCGGGCGCAGCTCCACGGACACGTAGCCCAGCAGCCAGGCCGTGAAGGCGCGGAACACGTCGGCTGCGGCCGCGTCGTCGAAACCGGCGCCCCGCAGCAGGGACAGCACCCTCTCGTGATCGCGCAGGACCGCGGCGGGTCTGCGGGCCAGCGGGACCGCCAGCAGACGCGTCGCGAGCAGCGGCACCGCCTGGGGGTGCGTGAGACACACGGCGTAGGTCGCGCGGGCGATCCGGTGCAGCCCGGCCCGCCAGTCGGGATCCTCGCCGGTGTCGGCGGCCAGCCGCTCCTCCAGCTCCAGGTACAGCGCCTCGACCAGCCCGTCGAGCAGGGCGTCCTTGCTCGACGCGTACCGGTAGAGCGCCATGGCCTCCACGCCGAGCTCGGTGCCGAGGCGGCGCATGCTGAGTGCCGAGAGCCCTTCACGGTCCACCAGGGACAGGGCGCTGGCCAGCACCCGCTCCCGGTTCAGCCGGCCGTAGCGGCCGCGGTCGCTGGCGCGACGGGCTTCGCTCGGCCCACGGCCGTTCGCCATGCTGCCTCCTCGGTGTGCGCAAGGACGGAGCCGGCGGAGCCGGTCCTTCTACGACGTACACATACACGATCGGCGCCGAGTCGCACCTCAGCCGAGCTGCGCTGAAGATGAAAAGAGGTGATACGAGCCCATTCATGGGCATCTGGCTGGAGGGAGCGCCGGGTGACGTTCACCGAGGAGCTGAGGGGGCTCCGGGGGCTCCTCCCCTTGCGTCCCGTAACGTCGCTGACGTGGCCCGCCGACGCGCTGGCCGCCCGCAGACTCACGGACTCGCTCGGCGCGCAGGGCGCCCCGCACCGGCCCCGGCGGACCTTCTCCGACCTCCTCGTCTTCCGGCTTGACGACGGCGGTTCACAGGCCGCCGTGGTCAAACATCCCCGCAGCGCCCGGGCGGCCGCCTCGCTGGCGCACGAGTGCGAGGCCGTACGGCGGCTGCACCGGGACGAACGCCTCGGCGCGTGGCGGCGGCTGCTTCCCGTGGTGAAACAACGGCGCCTGGACGGTCCGCTGCCGCTGGTGGTGGAGACCTGCCTGCCCGGTGTGGAGGCCGACGTGCTGCTGCGGCGCTCGCCGGAGCTGGCCCGCAGGGTCACCGAGTCGGCCCTGGCGGCGATTCGTGAGCTGCATCGCGCCACGGGACGGACCGAAGAGGTGACGGCCCGGCTGGCCGACTGGGTGACGCCCCGGCTGGCCGTCCTCGCCGAGGAGGTCGGCTGGTGCCGGCGGGGCGAGGGCGCGGAAGCACTGGTGGCCGTGCGCGAAATGGTGGAGAGCGAGCTGGCCGGACGCCGCCTGCTGGTGGGGTGGACGCACGGCGACTTCCACCCGGGCAACGTGTTGCTGGCGGAGCGCCCGGGGACCCTGTCCGGGGTGATCGACTGGGCGGGCGCGGTCCCGGACGGCCCCTCGCTGCTCGACTGCCACACCTTCGTGCTGACCATGCGGCACCAGCTCACGGGGCGGGAGTTCGGCGGGGTCGTGGCCGATGTGGTGCGGCGGGCCGGTCTCGTGCCCGAGGACCGGCGGCTGCTCGCCGGCGTGCGGGCGCTGCCTTCCGGCCCGCGGGCGGAGACGGTCGTGACACTGCTGACCTGGCTGTGGCACGTCGCGGGGAACCTGGAGAAGTCGGCTCGGTACGCGCGCAGTCACCGGTGGGTCGCGGACAACGTCGTGTCCGTGCTCGGGGAGGTCCTGGCGCACGAGGGCGAGGTGCCCGCCCGAGAAGGGGCGCAGAGCGCACGTTCTGGCAGGAGAGCACCGTGAACCCACCCGCTGAACGTCTGATCCACACCGCGGCCGGTCCCGCGCGCATCACCACCCCGGCCCCGCGCGCTACCTGGTGGGACCTGGCAGCGCGGGACCCGGACACCGCCGTCACCCAGATTCCCACCTGGCTCGACTGTCTGTGCGAGACAGGGCCGTACCGGGACGCCAGCCGGCTGTACACCTTTCCCGACGGCAGCCGGATCGTGCTGCCCCTGGCCGGCCGGGGGCGGCGTCCCCGGTACCTGGACGCGGAGGAGTCCTGGCCGGCCGGCTGGGGCGTCGGCGGGCCGCTGGCCTCCGGGGAGGTGACCCCTGAGCAGGCACGGGCGCTCTTCGACGACCTGGCGCACCGGCCCGCCCTGCGCGTCGGGGTGCGCTTCCGGCCGCAGGGCGCCGGGCTGTGGCAGCGGGCCGCCCCCGGCACGTTCCGGCTGGAACCCCACATGACCCAGGCGGTGGACCTCGACGGCGGCTTCGGCGCCCTGTGGCAACAGCGCTTCCACACGCGGGTCCGGCGGGACGTCAAACGGGCCGAGAAGGCATGTCTGGACGTGGAGGTGGACCGCACCGGCCGGCTCGTGCCCGTCTTCCAGGAGCTCTACGACCGGTCCATCGAGCGCTGGGCCGCTCAGCAGCACGAGCCGCTGGCGCTGGCCCGGTGGCGCAGGAGGCGGGAGTTCCCCACCGGGCGGCTGGCCGCGGTTGCCGCACGGTTCGGCGGGTCCTGCGCGGTCTGGGTGGCCCGGCACGCCGGGGAGCCCGCCGCGTCCATCGTCGTCCTGCGGCACGGCCCGCACGCCAAGTTCTGGCGGGCCGCGATGAACCGGGACGTGGCCCATCCGGTCCGGGCGACCCCGCTGCTGTACCGGCTGGCCATCGAAGAGGCCTGCGAGCAGGGCTGTCAGATCTTCGACCTGGGGGAGTCCGCCCCGGGATCCTCGCTGGAGCACTTCAAGGCCGGTTTCGGGGCGGTCGGCCGCTCGTCTCCCCGGTACTGGCGGGAACGGCTGCCCGTCTCCTCGGCCGAGCGCGGACTGCGCACGGTCGTCAAACGCGCGATCCGGTTCCGGGACGCCTGACGGCGCCGGTCAGCCGCCGTCCTTGAAGATGTCCAGGGGCTCGGCGTCGGCACTGTGGCCGAGCGGGGCGAGGCCGTAGGCGTCCAGGATGGTGCGCAACAGGCCGTACAGGTTGTTGGGCTGGTCGTGGTCGCCCGGCTGCACCTGCTCGCCCACGACGACGGTCGGGATGTGATTGTCCTCGTCCTCGCCGCCCTCGTCCTCGTCCCAGGTGACCACCAGCAGGCTGTTGTTGGCCATCGCCCAGTCCGCGTAGTCCCCGAGGTTCTCCCGCAGCCAGGCGTCGCCCTGCTTGATGGTGCCGTCGTGCATGTCGTTGTCGAGGTTCGGGATGACGAAGGAGACCTCCGGCAGATCCGAGAAGTCCTCGGGGAAGTCCGTCCACGGGCGGTTGACGGAGTTCGGCAGGTTGGTGAAGTTCACCCACGGCGCGTGCCGGCGCACGTAGGGGCCGCTGGTGCAGCCCTTGAAGCCGACGCTCGGCAGGCTCTCCGCGTAGCCGGTGAATCTCAGGTCGGCCTGCAGCAGCTGGGAGGCGAGGTTGCGGGAGGAGAAGTCGTTCGGGCAGTCGTTGTCGACGCCCTGTGTGGAACCGGAGAACAGGGCCAGATAGTTGGGCTGGCTCGGATAGGTGATGGCGAAGAAATCGGTGAGATTGGCGCCCCTGCGGGCCAGCTCGTTGAGGAACGGGGCCTCGGGCGAGCCGATGATGTCCTCGTAGCCCCGGTTCTCTTCGACGACCACCACGATGTGGTCCGGCCGGGGGACGCCGCTGCTCTTGTCCGACGAGCCGCAGCCCCCGAGCGGGAGGAGCGCTGCCAGGGCGCCGCACGCGGCGACAAGAGACCTCCGCCTGCGGCGCACCGGCCGGGACGGCGTCCTCACTCGTGGTGTCACTGCTCTCCCCTGACGGTCGGTTCTTCTTGCGCTGCCGGTCGCAGCAAACGGCAGTAACGTAATTTTTAGCACTTATGCCGCATATGGGTCGGCATGGATCGCTGATGTGTGCCGATGGAGGAAGCGCCACGGTTGGCCTCCCCCGGCCCGCTCGTCGCACCCGCTGTGCGGGAGGCATATCCATGGGCAAGCGTTCGCCTCTGACGATCGGTCAGTGGGCGCCGCGCGCTCCCCTGGAGACGCGGCGACCCGAAGGGGCACCGGCTGTGCCGCCGGGCGGGCGGCGCGCGACGGCACTCCAGTGGATGGCGCGGGCCGCCCTCCCCGTCGCGCTCGTCCTGTGGCTGCTCTCCCTGCGCCACGTGAACCTGAACGCCATGACGGACCTGGGGCTGCTCCAGGTGCTTCCGGTGCTGTTCTGGGTCGCCCTGGGGCTGCTCGCGGTCGGATTCTGCGTGGCCCTGTCCGACCGACGGACCCGGGGCGGCTGGTTCGCCGTCTACGTCCTCGGTCTGATCGCGATCCTGCACGCCACCCCGGCGCTGCTGTACCCCACCCTGCGCTACGGCTGGGCGTGGAAACACGTCGCCGTCGTGGACGCCATGATCCGCAACGGCGGAAGCGTGCCGGGCGCGGAGAAACTCGACGTCTACGACCAGTGGCCCGGCTTCTTCCACCTCAACGCGCTGGTGCTGCAGGCCACCGGTCTGGAGTCGGCGCTCGGATACGCCGTGTGGGCCCCGCCCGTCAACAACGTCCTGCTGCTCGCCCCGCTGCTGCTGATCTACCGGGCGGTGACCACGAACCGGAGGCTGATCTGGGGGGCCGTCTGGATCTTCTACTCCTGCTCGTGGGTCGGGCAGGACTACTTCGCGCCCCAGGCATTCGCGTTCCTGCTCTTCGTCACCCTGATCGCCCTCGTGATGGGACAGTTGCGGGCCTTCGCCGAGCGGCCACCGGGCGACGTGGCCAGGGCCTGGCCCGTCGGCAGATTCCTGCTCGTCGTGCTGATCATGGGTGTGATCGTCTGCTCGCACCCGCTGACCCCGCTGATGATGATCAGCGCCCTGGTCGCCCTGTCCCTGCCGCGCCGCAACCGGCGGGTGCTGCTGCCGGTGCTGGGTGCCGGGGTGCTGCTGACCGTGGTCTGGGACGCCACGGTCGCGCGGCCGTTCGTCTCGGCCAATCTGAGCGAGTTCGTCGGCGCGCTGCTGAAGCCGGACTCCAACGTGGTCTCCGGGCTGGCCGCCCTGGGCACCGCCGCCCCCGGCCAGGTGCAGGTCTCCTGGATCGACCGGGGCCTGTCCGCCATGGTGTTCCTGCTGGCGGCCCTCGCGTTCGTCAGGCGCCGCTGGACCCGCCGCACCGGCATGCCGCTGCTCGTCCTGGCCCCGATGCCGGTCCTGATCGCGAACTCCTACGGCGGCGAGATGATCTTCCGCGCCTATCTGTTCGCGCTGCCCGCCGCCGCCCTGCTCATCGCGGCCCTGCTGTTCGAGTCCCGAAGACACCCCCGGCTGCGCGTGATCCTGGTCGCCCCGCTGCTGCTGGCGATGCTCGGCGGACTGCTCTTCGGCTACTACGGCAAGGAGTCGGCGAACTACTTCACCAAGGAGGAGGTCGCGGCCACGTACTTCGTCACGGCCACCACGCCTCCCGGCTCCCTCATCGTCTCCCTCACGTCGGACGTTCCCGGCCTGGAGATGAACTACGACAGGCATCCACGGATCCAGCTCAACGAACAGGACCTCGAGGTACGCCAGCGGCTGGTGGACAACCCGGTCGAGGGGCTGGAGCCGTTCATCGACGGTGCCACCGTGCGCGAACCGGCCTACATCGTGCTGAGCCGCGCCCAGGCCGCCGAGTGCTACCTCAACGGGACCCTGCCCGCCGACACCATGCAGCGCATGGACAAGGCGATGTCGGAGACCTGGGGCTTCGTACGCGTGTTCCGCAACCAGGACGCCGTGGTGTTCCGCTACCAGAACCCCGACGCGGAGGAGGCGTCATGAGCACGCTTTCCATGAGCTTCCCGCCCCGCTGGACATGGCCGTTGCGCATCGGCCTCGCACTGTCCGGCTGGCTCGCGCTCGCCGCGACTCTGGCCCTGCCCGACGCGGGCGTCCTGCGCATGCTGGCGGTCTGCGTGTTCCTGCTGCTGTGCCCGGGGGCCGCGGCCACGCGGTGGGCCAGGCCCACGCCCTGGCACGGCAAGGGCTGGCCGTTCGCCGTGGAGACCGCGCTCCTCGCCGTGCTGTTCAGTCTGTGCCTGGCCGTCCTCGCCGTGGAGCCCTTCTACCTCACCGAGACCTTCACCACCACACGCGTGGTCATCACCCTCGCGGCCGTCACCTCGCTCCTGGCCCTGCTCCCGGCACCGGGCAGCCGCCGGGAGGGTGCGCGGCCCACCGCCCCGGACGACGCACCGCCGCCCCCCGATGCCGGACCCGACCCGACGACGGACGACACCCCGCAGGAGCCGGGCACCACGGCACGGACGGCGCCCACCACCCCGCCCGCGCGGCCACGCGGCCCCGGTCCGCCGCCGAGCGACCGCATCGCCGTCGCCGTCGTCGGAGCCGGGCCCTACGGCCTGGCCACCGCCTGCCACCTGCAGGCGGCCCGCGTACGGCTGCGCGTCTTCGGGCGGACCATGGAGTCCTGGCGGGCCCACATGCCCGACGGCATGCTCCTGCAGACCGTCCCGGCCGCCTCTGCGATCGCGGCGCCGCGGCACGGCTACGCCCTCGCAGACTTCCGTACGGCTCGCGGCCTGGCCGAGGCCGGCGACGACCGCCCGGTTCCGCTCGCCGAATACGTCGACTACGGACGCTGGTTCCAGGAACACCTGGTGCCCGAACTCGAGCAGGGCCCGGTGCGCCGGATTCGCGCCACGGCGGGCGGCTTCCGGCTGCTCCTCGACTCCGGTGAGGAACCGTTCGCCGCCTCCGTGGTGCTCGCCACCGGTGCGGTGCCCTACGCCTACGTCCCCCGGGTGCTGCGGACGTGCGCCGCCCAAGGACTCGCCTCGCACACGAGCCGGCACCGGGATCTGCGCCGCTTCACGGGGGAGCGGGTGGCCGTCCTCGGCGCCGGGCAGTCCGCCCTCGAGTGCGCGACCCTGCTGCACGAGGCACGGGCCCGGCCCACCGTCGTGGCCCGCACCTCGGCGGTGCTCTTCGACCCCCCGCCGCCGAGTGGCACGGCCGACCGCTCCCGGCTGCAAGGGCCGGGCTCACCACTGGGGCGCGGGCGACCGCTGCTCGGCGCCGTCAGCCGGGGCGGGACGGCCTACCGCCGCCTCCCCGCGCCGCTGCGTATGGAGCTGCTGCGTGCCGTGCCGAGGCCGTCCGGCGCCTGGTGGCTGAAGGAGCGGGCGGCGGGGCGGTTCCCGGTGCTGTGCGGCCGTACGCTGATCACCGCCGAGCCGGGGTACGGGGTGGTCCGGCTGCGGCTGCTCGACGAGCACGGCTGGCCGGAGGACCTCGTGGTCGACCACGTCCTGGCCGCCACGGGCTACCGGGTCGACATCCGCCGCCTGGACGTCCTCGATCCGGGCCTGCGGCGGTCTCTGCGGGTCTTCGCCGGAGCACCGGTGCTGACCAACGGGTTCGAGTCCTCGACGCCGGGCCTGTACTTCACCGGGCTCGCGGCGGCACCGAGTTTCGGGCCGCTGCTGCGGTTCGTCACCGGCACCGGGTTCGCCGCCCGCCGCGTCACCGCCGCCGTGACAGCCGCGAAGGGGCGGTAGCCCTGTGCGCGCGCGACGGCTGCGTCCCGCTCTGGCCGCACTGGCCCTGGTGCTGGCGTTCGGCTGCGGCGCCACCGAGCCGGACACACCCAGGCCGACGCCCGTTCCGCAGGGCTGGACACTGACGTTCCACGACGAGTTCGACGGCTCGGAACTCGACACCGACCGCTGGGCGACCTGCTACGACTGGAACCAGGACGGCTGCACCAACAGCGGCAACGACGAGGAGCAGTGGTACCTGCCCGGTCAGGTGTCCGTCCGCGACGGCCTGCTCAGCCTGAACGCCGAGCGGCAAGAGACACAGGGCAGCGACGACCGGACGTACCCCTGGCGCTCCGGCATGATCTCCACCGGCCGGGACGACTGGTACGCAGACCCCCGGCACGTCTTCACCTACGGATACTTCGAGGCGTCCATCCGCGTTCCCGAACAGGCCGGCATGTTCCCGGCGTTCTGGATGATGCCGGCGTCCAGGTTCACGCCCCCCGAGCTCGACATCATGGAGTTCCTCGGCGGCACCGACCGGGTCTTCATGTACGCGCACTGGCGCAGCCCCGAGGGCGACCAACGGGCCCGTGGCACCTACGGACCCGTCCCGTTCGCCGAGGAGCATCACGTATACGGCATGCTCTGGACCGAGGACAAGGTGAGCTGGTACGTCGACGGGGTCGAGCGCTTCCGGGTCACCGAGCCCGAACAGGTGCCGCACGTGCCCATGGAGGTGCTGGTCAATCTCGCCGTCGGGGTGCCGCAGTCGCCGCCCGCCTCGGTGGATGCGGCCCGGATGACGGTGGACTGGGTGCGCGTCTGGCAGGAGTGACGGGCCGTCACCGGGCGGTCAGGGGCAGCGACGGGTGGGGGTGGTCGATGCCGGCCCGCAGCCGCCGGTAGCTTCGCCAGGCCCTGCTCAGGGCCCGCTCGGGGAACGGGGCCACAGGTGCGCCCAGGCCCTGCGCCCAGTCCAGGAAGCGGTCCCGGGTGGTGTCGGCGCGCACCATCAGCCGGGCGATGCGCAGGGGTTCGTCCGCGCCGGAGCTGAAGCCGTAGCGGACGGCCGTCGCCGAGGTCCAGCCCGCCTCGTCCACCAGCCTGCGGACCGTGCGGCTGGAGTAGCCGTGGGGATAGGCGAAGGAGTCGACGCGATGCCCGAGGGCGTCCTCGAGACGGTCCTTGCAGCCCAGGACCTCCTCCCGGGCGGACTGCCGGGGAAGGGCGTCCAGTTGAGGGTGGGTCCGGGTGTGGCCGCCGATCTCGACGAACGGGTCCAGCTCGCGCACCTGACGCCAGGTCAGCATCGGGGCGGGCGGGAGGAGGCTGCCCCGCTCCGGCGGCCAGGACAGGCCGCCCAGCGCACCCGTGGTGACGTAGAGGGTCGCCGGCAGGCCCCGGGCGGCGAGCAGCGGCGCCACGGTGGAGTGGAAGTCGGCGAAGCCGTCGTCGAACGTCAGTACCGCAGACCGGGGCGGCAGCGGCGGGCCGCCCCGCAGCGAGGCGACCAGGCGCCGCAGCGGGACGACGTCGAGGCCGTTGTCCGCCAGCAGGTCGAGCTGCTCGGCGAAGACCCGCGGGCGCACGGTGAACGGGGCGATCCACGGGGGAGGGTCGGCGGACACCGAGTGGTACAGGAAGACGGGGACGGGCTGGTACGTCATGCCGAGCGCTCCCTGGCGGGTGTGCGGCGGGCCGGTGCGGTGCGGGCGGGGGACGGGGAGCGCCGGGCGCGCACCGAGCCCACGGCGTAGCCCGCGGCGGTGGCGCCGACCCCTAGGGTCAGGGCGAGAACCCTGTGCGCCGGAGCGGGCCGGCCGGGCCGCAGCGCCTCGCGGTAGGCGTGCGGGATGGTCGACGTGAGGTACGCGCGCTCGCTGGACAGGGCGGCGGCGCCCTCACTGTAGTGGGCCACCAGCGCTTTGGAGAGCCCCTCGGCGTAGCAGCGCGAGCGGAAGTAGGACCAGGTGGCGCGCGCGGCGGGGACACGATGGCGGACGGCGGCCGAGGGGTCGTAGAGCAGCACGGCCTCCGGACGGCGGGATGTGATCCGCAGGCACAGCTCGGTCTCCTCGCAGCCCAGAGGCCGGGTGCCGACCCGCCCCAGGTCGGTGCGGAACCCGCCGGCCGCGCGGAGCTCCTCCTTGCGGAAGGACATGTTGGCCCCGATGAAGTTGCGGATCGGCGCGCGGCCCTCGGGCAGGCCGCGGTACGAGCAGCCGACTACCCAGTCGAACTCCGGCGGGAACCAGACCGGCCGGTCCGTCTCCCACCAGGGGACGACCAGCCCGCCGACCCCGGCGACCCGCGGGTCGCGGTAGTCGGCCAGCAGCCGGGCCGCCCACGCCGGGTGGGCCGTCGCGTCGTCGTCCAGGAACGCCACCACGTCCCCCACGGCCGCCTCGACACCGGTGTTCCGGGCGCCGGACAGGCCCTTGCGGTGTTCGTTGGGCAGCACGCGGACGCCGTGCAGCAGGCGGCCGGCGAGCCGCTGGAGCTCCGGGCAGTGGTCGACGACCAGCAGGACGTCGTCCGGCGGGCGGCGCTGGGACCGGACCGAGGCGATGGCGGCCTGGAGATCCTCCCAGCGGTCCAGCGTGTAGGCGCACACGATGACCGAGAGGCTCGGTGCGGTGTTCATGAGGTACTCCCGGTGCTCAGGACGTCCTGCCGGGACGCGGACGTCAGCCAGCGGGACCGCAGAATCAGCAGGGGCGTGGCGATCAGGCACTCCGCCGCCAGCCAGGCGATGCCCGCGCCCGTCACCCCGAACACCGGCAGCAGCAGATGCACCAGGCCCAGCACCAGCACGCAGAGGGCGACCTGCAAGCCGACCACCAGACGCATACGGCGGCGGGCCCGCAGCACGTCCACGGCCACGCTGAACACCAGATTGGGCAGCGCGGACAGGGCCAGCAGACGCAGCAGGGTGGTGCCGTGCTCGGCGTAGCCGGGTCCGAAGAGCCGGAGGATCCAGGGGGCCCCGGCGACGATCACGACCACGCCGGCGGCCAGCAGCGTCCCGGAGTGGCGCAGCACTCGCAGCCCGTGCTCGGTGAGCTGTTCGGGCCGGCGCACCACCTCGACGACCAGGGAACTGCCCATGTTGCGCACCACCAGGAACAGCACGTAGCCGATGATCCAGGCGAGCGAGAAGTAGGCGCTCTGCTCGGCCCCGAGGACGTTGAGCACCATCAGCGGCACGAGTGTGTAGGCGGCCATCCTGAACAGTGAGCCCGCGTAGTCGGCCGCGGCGTAGCTCACCAGCCGCGGTGGGCGCACTGCCTCCGGGTTCTCCCGCTCGTGGTGCGGCACCGCCCGCCGCAGCAGCAGGTAATTGGCCACGAGGAGCGAGATCAGCAGCCCTCCCGCCCAGGACAGCAGGATCCCGGTCTTCAGGGCCAGGACGGCGCCGCCGGCCAGCAGGGCGATCTTGACGAAGGCGAAGACCATGTTCTCCGCCACCACCCAGCCGGGGCGGCGCATAGCGGTGAGCGCGCCGTCCTGGAGGACGAAGATGGTGTAGGCGGCGGTCGCCGCCACGAACCAGACCGCGACCAACGGGTCCCGAAGGAAGGCCAGTTCGGGTGACAGCGTGGGCACGAGGAGCACGAAGAGGAGGCAGACCAGGGCGCTCCACGTGGCGGTCACCGCGTAGCAGGTGAGCAGCAGTTTGCGGGTCTGCCGCCCCGAGCACGGCAGGAACCGGATCAGGAAGTCGTTGAGGTTGAGCTGGCCGATGTTGGCGAGCAGCAGCGACGCGGACAGCGCCGAGTAGCTCACGCCCACGACCTCGTCGTCGTACCAGTGGGTGGCGAACAGCCAGAAGATCGCACCCACTCCGGCGTTCACCAGGGAACTGACCGCCAGCAGGTGACCGTTGCGCACCAGGGGCTCGCTGGGCAGGATGCGGCCTATGCCGGTGCGCACCACCGTGGGCATCCGCCCCCGGCCTGGTGCGCCCGTGCCCCCGGGCCTTTCGACTGTTTCCTCGGACACGGTCACGGCCCTTCCTCAGGCCGGGTGGCGGCCGACGCGGTTGCGGCGGCGGCTGCGCAGATACCCGAGCGGCCCGTACAGCAGTCCGGTCAGCTCCAGGCGCGCGAGCCGGCGTGACCGGGTGCTGTCCGTCCCCGCCTTGTGGTGTGTCAGGGTCACGGCGTACCGCACGCCCCCGGGCAGCCTGCGCAGCAGGGCCGGGATCATGCGGGGGTCGCGCGCCAGGGCGCCGGTGAGATAGGCGCCGAGACCGGCCCCGTAGCCGAACACCTGCGCCTCCAGGGCCTTGTGGGTGCGGCGGTGGCGGTGCCAGACGATCGCTGCGGGCTGGTAGGTCAGGGTGTGACCGGCCGTCAGGATACGGAAGAAGGCGAGCAGGTCGTCGCCGCCGCGGGCCGGGGTCCCGGTGCCCGTGGCCGGGTCGAAACCGCCCAGCGTGCGCAGCGCGGAGACCCGGAACGCCATGTTGGTGCCGGACCCGAAACGTCCCGCTGTGAAGGGGAACAATGGGTCCTGCGGCGGGTGGCGAAGGGACCAGGTGCGTGGTGTGAACCCCTTGGCGAAGCCGCCGTGCCTCTCCAGGTCCGCCTGGGCCGCGGTCTCCAGCTCGGCCGGGACGATGAGCCCCGTCACGCAGCCGACGCCGGGGCCCTGGGCGAAGCCCTCGGCGAGTGCGGCGAGCCAGCCGGGGTCGACCAGGGTGTCGTCGTCGGTGAAGGCGGCGATCTCGCCGCGGGCGGTGGCCAGACCCCGGTTGTGCGCGTGGGCCAGGCCCGCCACGGGCTCCCGGACGTAGCGGACCCGGCTCCCGTACGCGTCGCGGACCAGCCGCTCGGCGCTGTCGTCCGCCGGGTCGTTGTCCACGACGATCACCTCGAAGTCCCGGTACTCCACCCGCAGCAGGGACTCCAGGCAGTCCCGGAGCATCCCCGGCCGGTTGTGCGTCGCGATGATCACGCTGATGGCCGGCGGGAAGAGCGGGGTGGCCCGGGCGGTTCCCGCGCGCTGAAGCGGGAACCGCCGCCGGGCTGTGCCGGCCACGGATCGCCACAGATCCTCGGGCGTGCCGTCCTCGCGGCCGTCCACCGTGACCAGACCCAGGGGGCGGCCGTGCAGCCGCACCAGAGCCAGCACCGGCGGCGTGGCGCGCACCGGGGCCGGGCCCGCCGCGGGCGGACGGAACTCGTACGGTCGCGCCAGGTCGATGTCGACGACCTCGACCGGCGTGTACGCGGACCCGGCGGGACCGGGGTCCGCCGCCGTGGGCCGGGGGACTTCCGCGGGCCGCCGGGCGATGCTCATGCCGCGCTCCCTCCGGCACGCGCGGCTGAGCGGGCGCCTGGACGCTCGGACAGCAGCGTGCGCAGCACCCGGCGGCCGTCGGAGACGGCGTGGAGGTTGGAACGCCCGCTGCGCCGCGGCAGTTCGAGACTCGGGACCTCGGCGATGCGCAGCCCCGAGCGGAGCGCATGGGCGATCATCTCGGTCTCGATCTCGAACCCGGTGGAGTGCAGGTCGAGGTCGTCCAGGAAGTCACGGCGGAAGGCGCAGAACCCGTAGCAGAGGTCCGTCAGCTTGGCGTCGTAGAGGTGGTTCACGGCGGCCAGCAGCACCTGGTTGCCGAGCCGCCGGATGCGGGTGATGTCGAGGGAGCCGCCGCCCGCGATGAACCGCGAGCCCTTGACGAAGTCGAAGCCGTTGTCGAGGAAGTGCAGGTAGTGCGGGATCTCCCCGGGAAGCATGCTGCCGTCGGCGTCCATCATCACGATGTGGTCGCCGGTCGCCGAGAGAAAGCCGGTGCGCAGAGCGTTGCCCTTGCCCGGGCCGCTCTGTTCGACATGGCGGACGGTCGGCAGGCACCGGGTCGCCATGTGCACCGTGGCGTCGACGGAGTCCCCGTCGACCAGGATGACCTCGTCGACGCAGTCCGGGATCTGCTCGAAGACCCAGGGGATATTGCGGGCCTCGTTGCGGGCGGGGACGACGAGGCTCACCGTGGCCCCGGGCGGGGGACGGTCTCCCGCCCGGCGCATCGGGTGCACGGAGCCGTTGGCGTGCGGGGTGGGGAGCTCGGGGAGCTGGTGCGTGTGGTTCATGATGCCGGTATCTCCGCGTGTGGCGCCTTGGGGGTGACGCCATATATTTACGGTGTATACGTACATTTTGCCCGATTTACCCCTCAGGTCAAGGGCCGTCAAGGGTTCGACCGGCGTAACGTGGACAGCGGCAAAGTGCACGACGGCGTAGTCCCGATCATGAATGCACCCATCGAGGATTACGCGCTCATCAGCGATCTGGAGACGGCCGCCATGGTCGGCCGGGACGGGTCTGTCGACTGGCTCTGTCTGCCCCGTTTCGACTCCCCGGCCTGCCTGGCGGCCCTGCTGGGCACCGAGGACAACGGCCGCTGGCGTCTCGCCCCGGTGTCCGGCGGTGTGTGCACCCGCCGCTCCTACCGGGCCGACACCCTGGTCCTGGACTCCGTCTGGGAGACACCCACGGGAACGGTCCGGGTCACCGACCTGATGCCGCCGCGTGCCGACGTGCCGTGCATCGTCCGCCTGGTCGAGTGCCTGTCCGGCTCTGTGGTGCTGCGCAGCGAACTGCGCCTGCGCTTCCACCAGGGTCGTGTCGTGCCCTGGGTCCGGGACGTCGGCCACTGCACCGTCGCCGTCGCCGGCCCGGACGCCGTCTGGCTGGGCAGTGACGGCCATGTCCGTGATCGGGGCGACGAGGACGCCACCGTCTGGGAGTTCACCGTGACGGCCGGGCGGCGGCTGGGCCTCACGCTGGGGTGGACGCCGTCGTACCGGTCCGCGCCGCCCTCGCCCATGTCCGTCCCGGCGGAGACCGCCCTGAAGGAGACCTCCGACTTCTGGCGACGCTGGGCCGCCCGATGCTCCTACCAGGGGCCGTGGCGGGACGCCGTGATGCGTTCCCTGATCACCCTCAAAGCCCTCACCTACGCCCCCACGGGCGCCATCGTCGCCGCCCCCACCACATCCCTGCCCGGCCGCATCGGCGGCGCGAGCAACTGGGACTACCGCTTCTGCTGGTTGCGCGACTCCTCGCGGACCCTGTCCTGCCTGCTGCGCAGCGGCTACCGGGACGAGGCCGCGGCCTGGCTGGGCTGGCTGGTACGGGCCGTCGCGGGCGATCCCGCCGATCTCCAGACCGTCTACGGCGTCAAGGGGCAGCGGTTGCTGCCGGAGACCGAGGCGCCCTGGCTGCCCGGCTACGAGGGCTCCCGGCCCGTCCGGTTCGGCACCTCGGCGGTGAGCACCTTCCAGCTGGACGTCTACGGCGAGGTCATGGACACCTTGTGGCTGTCGCTGCGCGCCGGTGTCCCGATGCCCGCCCACGTGTGGGACCTGGTCGAATCGCTCATGGGCTTCCTGCTGCGGCACTGGCGCGAACCGGACCAGGGACTGTGGCAGCAGGACGGGGCGCGCCGGCAGTTCGTGCACTCCAAGGTCATGACGTGGGTGGCCGCCGACCGCGCCCTGCGCATGGCCGAACTGCTCGGGCGCAACGGCTCCTCCGGGGGGTGGCAGGCCATGCGCGAGGAGGTGCACCGGCAGGTCTGCCGGGAAGGCTGGGACACCGCCCGGAGCACCTTCGTGCAGTCCTACGGCGCACCCGGCCTTGACGCCTCGGCGCTGCTCATCCCCAGGGTCGGGTTCCTGCCTGCCCACGACGAAAGGGTGCGCGGCACCGTGCGGGCCCTGGGCCGTCTCGGGCACGGCGGGTTCGTCCGCCGGTACGCGCCGGACGGCCCCGGGACCGGGGCCGCGGACGGCGCCGAGGGCACGTTCGTCTCCTGCTCCCTGTGGTACGCCGACGCCCTCGCCGTCACTGGGCACCGGCAGCAGGCCCGGGAGGCCTTCGAACGGGTCCTCGCCGTCCGTAACGACGTCGGGCTGCTGGCCGAGCAGTGGGATCCGGACACGGGCCGTCAGCTGGGCAACGCGCCCAAGGCGTTCAGCCACATCGCGCTCGTGGAGACGGCGTTCGGCCTGTCGGCGGCATCCGCGTGGGACCGCCCGGGGTCCGGGACCGTCCGGCGCTGAAGCCGTGCCCGGCGGGCCCTCAGCGGTCGGTCCGCCCGTGGCCGTTGCGCTCGCGCAGCACCGCCTCGCCCTGCTCCACCGTCATCGGCCGGGCGAACAGGAAACCCTGTCCGTACCGGCAGCCGATGTCCGCCAGCAGGTCCCGCTGGGGCTGCTCCTCGATGCCCTCGGCGATCACTTGGAGGTCGAGCGTCTCGGCGAGATGCACGATGCCCTCGACCAGGGCGACCTGCTGGGGGTCGTGCGGGATGCCGTCGATGAACGACTTGTCGATCTTGAGCACGTCGATGGGGAAGTCCCGGAGGTAGCGCAGCGAGGAGAATCCGGTGCCGAAGTCGTCGACGGCGATGCGGACCCCGCGGTCCTTGAGCGCCTGGATCTGGGCGTCGATCTGGTCGGTGCGCTGCATGAGCACCGACTCGGTCAGTTCCAGTTGCAGCGTGCCCGCGGCGAGCCCGGTGGCGTCGAGAGCGGCGCACACCTCATCCAGGAAGTTCCTGTCCCGCCACTGCCGCGTGGAGACGTTGACGCTGAGGTACGGCGGCGGGTCGAGGTGCGGCGTGCGCCGCTGGAGCCGGGCGATGTCGGCCGTGGACCTGCGCAGCACCCACGCGCCGAGCGTCGAGATGTGCCCGGTCTCCTCGGCCAGCGGGATGAACTGGCCGGGAGGGACAGGATCGGGCCCCAGCTCCGGCCAGCGAGCCAGTGCCTCGAAGCCCACGACGCGTCCGGCGGCGATGTCCACCACCGGCTGGTAGCGCAGCCCGAACTGCTCCTTGCTGATGGCATGGTCCAGCCGCGCCTGCAAGGCGTGGCGCTCCACGACGCGGATGCGCTGCTGGGGCTGGAACCGGCGCCAGGTGCGCTTGCCGGACGCCTTGGCGGCGTACAGGGCCAGGTCGGCCAGCGCGAGCAGTTCCCCGGCGTCCGTGCTGTCCTTGGCCGTCGCCACGCCCACGCTCGCCGAGACGCTCACCGACTCCACCGCCAGGTGGAACGGCCGGCTGAGCGTCCGGACCACGTGCGCGGCCAGTACCTCGGCGTCGATCGGCTGGTCCGCGTCCTCCACCAGCACGGCGAACTCGTCGCCGCCGAGCCGGGCGGCCGTGTCGGTGCGCCGCAGCGTCCCCGACAGGCGCTCGGCCACGGCGCACAGCAGCCGGTCGCCGACCGAGTGCCCGAGGGTGTCGTTGACGATCTTGAAGTCGTCCAGGTCGATGAAGAGCAGGCAGGTGGTCGTGGACTCCCGGTGGCCCCGGCGCAGCGCCCGTTCGGTCCGCTCCAGCAGCAGCGTGCGGTTGGGCAGGCCGGTCAGGGAGTCGTGGAAGGCCCGCTGGGTGAGTTCGTGCTCCAGCTGCCGTTGCTCCGTGACGTCCCGCAGGGTGACGACCAGGCCGCCCACGGTCGGATCCTGCCGCAGGTCCCGGCAGCGCACCTCCACCTCGATGCGGACCGCTTCCCGGGACATCCGCCAGTGGTCGTGCGCTTCCTGCCGCTCGTCGCCGCGCAGGGCCGCCAGGGTGCGGACGACCCGGTCCCGTTCCGGGGCGTCCACCAGGTCGGGCAGGCGTGTGCCCGTGAGGTCGGTGCGGCCGAACACGGTCCCGGCGGACGGGCTCGCGTAGCGGACGGTGGTGTCGTCGTTGACGATGAGGATGACGTCCGAGGCGTTGTGCACCAGGGTGCGGAAGTAGGTCTCGCTTTCCCGTCGAATGACCTCCTGCCGCAGCGCGATGCGCTCTCTCGTCAGCCCCGCGTGCGAGGCGAGCAGCTCCAGGGACCCCCGTATCTCGGCGAGTTGCCGCTCGGAACCGGCTGCCAGCAGCACTCCCGGCAGCTCGCCGCCGGCCGGCTGCTCGGGCTGGACCATGGGGCAGAGCAAAGCGGCCGGCAGCTTGCCGAGCCGCGCGGCGAACCCCGGGCCCAGCGCGGCGGACGGGACGATGACCGTGCGGCTGCGGACCGCCGCGGCGGACCCGCCGTCGTCCGCCCCGGTGGTGCAGCGCTCCAGCCGGTCGTAGAGGCCACGGGCCTCCTCCGCCGACAGCAGGAGGGTCACGTGCCGGGCCTGCGGTCCGAACAGGGACGTGACCGCCGTGTCGCAGGCCCGCGCGATCTCCTCCGGCCAGGAGGCCCCCATCAAGGAGGCGGACGCGGTGCGCAGGGCCAGCTCCCGCGTCATGGCCCTGCGGTGGGCGATGACCATCAGGGTGAGCCGGAAGATCACCAGCAGGAAGAGCAGGCCCGAGAACGCGGCCAGCACGGTCGCGTCGTAGTCCAGGCCGTTGCCCTCCTCGTGCGCGCGGATCGCCGGTGGGATCAGGGTCGCGATGCCGAGCAGCAGCAGCCGGCGCCGGGGTGGCAGCAGCGACTGGGGCGGTGAGTCCGGCGAGGTCAGCCGGACCATCGAGGGGTGCAGCGCGGCCAGTCCCCAGGCGGTGCAGAACACGATGCCTCCGACGGCCGGCAGGGTGTCCGCCTGCCAGGCGCCGTTCAGCCGGAGGATGCTGCGGGCGATGTCGAAGCCGAACAGGGTGACGGCGCCCAGGAGGAGCAGCCGGGCAGCCCGGTTGGTGCCGGGGGAGGGGCTGCGCGCGAGCAGCCGGAGAAGCAGGGCCAGCACCAGGACGTCCCCGAGCGGGAAGGCGACGCTGATCGCGCGCTGCTGCCAGCTCAGCCCCTCCTGCCGGGCCAGCGGCTGCACCAGATAGACCCACAGCGGCAGCGCGAGCCCGCAGGTGATGACCAGGGCGTCGAGCAGCCCGGGCAGGTCGCGGCCCGTCCAGCGGTAGCGCAGCAGACCGGACAGGCCCAAGGCGAGAAGCGGGTACACGGCGAGCCGGCAGGCGTCCGCCGGGGAGGGGAACGAGGCCGACGCGGAGAAGTACGCCTCCTGCGCGTGGGAGAAGGTGCCGGCCGCGGTGAAGACCAGCAGTCCGGCGGCGAGCAGCAGCCACGACCGGGAACCGCGGGGAGGGGGGCGGTGGATCCGCACTCCGGCCAGGACGGCCGCGACCCCCAGCAGCCCGAGGAAGGCCCACAGCGGTGTGCGCACCACCGGCACGGCCACGTACACCGCGGTGAGGAGCCCGGCCGGCGTCAGATAGCCGGCCGCCTGCCGGGCGGCCGGGCCGCCTCTGTCGGCCGACGGGCGCCGCATGGCGGCCTAGTCCTCGGTCTCCGGCGGCCGCGCGGTGCCCGAGTAACCATGCGGATTGAGCAGCTGAAAACGCCAGGCGTCCCGGCACACGTCGGCGAGATCCCTGGTGGGGCGCCAGCCCCAGGCACGCTCCACGGCCGTCGCGTCGGCGACCAGCTCGGCGACGTCCCCGCGGCGGCGAGGTCCGACGTCGTAGGGGATGGGCCTGCCGCAGGCCCGGGAGAACATGTCGACGACGTCGAGGACGGAACTGCCCGTGCCCGCACCCAGGTTGTACACCTGCATGCCCGGCGCGTCGGCCAGGTGGTCCAGCGCCACGCGGTGTGCTTCGACGGCGTCCATGACGTGGAGGTAGTCACGGATCCCGGTGCCGTCGCGGGTCGGGTAGTCGTCGCCGTGGACGGAGAGCTTGTCGCGCCGGCCGACCGCCACCTGCGCGAGGTACGGCAGCAGGTTCTCGGGCGTGTGGCGCGGGTCCTCGCCGAGAAGCCCGCTCGGGTGGGCCCCGGCCGGGACGGGGTAGCGCAGGCACAGCACGGCGTACTCGGGGTGACTGCGGCAGACGTCCGCGAGGATCTGTTCGCAGATCCACTTCGAGGCCGCGTACGGGGTGCCGGGCCGGACGGGCGTGGTCTCGTCGAGCGGACCGCCGCCCGCGTCGCCGTAGATCCAGCAGGAGGACGGGTAGACGAGCCGGTGCACCCCGTGCTCGTGCATGGTCCGCAGCAGGGCGGTGGTGCCGCCGACGTTGGTGTCGTAGTACGCGACGGGCATCCGTGTCGACAGGCCCCCGGCCTTGTGCGCGGCAAAGTGCACGACGGCGTCCACGGAGTGGCGGTCGAAGACGGCCGAGAGGGCGTGCCGATCACGGATGTCCAGCTCGTAGACGGCGCCGACGAACCGGCCGGCGATCCGTTCCACCCGGGCGAACACCTGGGGTGTGCTGTTGGAGTAGTCGTCGACCACGATCACCTCGTAGCCGTGGTCCAGCAGTTCCACGCAGGTGTGGCTGCCGATGAAACCGGCCCCGCCGGTGACAAGGACGGTCGAGGGAGCCCATGGGGATCCGGCTCCTCGAGCGGTCGGCATCTGGTTCCTGCGGGCCATGCCTGGACTCCCGCGTCGGGTGCGGTCGATACCGTATGTTTACGGTGTATATGTACGACTTTGCACCCGACCCCCGAGTCCGGTCAAGGCCGAACCAGCAACTGGAAGTCGAACGTGTAGAGCGAGGCCCGGTAGAGGTGCGTTCCGTACTCGACCGGGCGCCCCGTGTCGTCGTACGCCGTGCGCTGCATGGTGAGCAGCGCCGCTCCCTCCTCCTCGTCCAGGCGGGACGCCTCCCGGGCGGTGGCCGCGCGGGCGCCGACCGTCTGGCGGGCGCTGTGCAGCGTGATGCCCGCCGAGCGCATCATGCGGTACAGGCCGGTCGACTCCAGGCGGGCGGTGTCGAGGTCCAGCAGGGGCAGCGGCAGGTGGTTGCGGAGCAGCGCCACCGGCCGGCCGTGCGTGCGGCGCAGCCGGTCCAGGACGGTCACCTCGCTGCCCTCCGGCACCCCCAGGGCGGCGGCCACGTCACAGGCGGCCGGGACGACCGAGTTGCGCACGACCTCGGTGGTCGGCCCCTGCCCCGCCGTCTCCAGGTCGTCGTAGAGGCTGCTCAGTTCCAGCGGGCGTCTGACCTGACTGTGCACCACCTGCGTGCCCACCCCGCGCCGCCGGACCAGCAGCCCCTTGTCGACGAGGGACTGGATGGCCTGGCGGACGGTGGGGCGGGACAGGCCGAGACGCACGGACAGGTCGACCTCGTTGCCCAGGAGGTTCCCCGGGGCGAGGGCCCCCTGCGCGATCGCCGCCTCCAGCTGCTGCGCGAGCTGGTGGTAGAGCGGCACGGGACTGCCCCGGTCCAGGGCGAAGTCCAGCGAGCCGAGCGCGGAGGCCGCCGTGGTGCGGGCCCGGTCACCGGTCTTCGCCATGGATGAACCCCCCTACGGGTGTCAGGAGTTGCTGGGGAAGCCGAGGTTGATACCGCCGTCGGAGGGGTCCGGCCAGCGGGTCGTGATGACCTTGCCCTGGGTGTAGAAGGCGATGCCGTCGTTGCCGTAGATGTGCAGGTCGCCGAAGAGGGAGTCCTTCCAGCCGCCGAAGGAGTGGTAACCGACGGGGACCGGGATCGGCACGTTGACGCCGACCATGCCCGCCTTGACCTCCAGCTGGAAGCGGCGGGCCGCGCCGCCGTCCCGGGTGAAGATCGCGGTGCCGTTGCCCCAGCGGGAGGAGTTGATCAGCCGGATGGCCTCCTCGTACGTCTCCGCCCGGACGACCGCCAGCACCGGGCCGAAGATCTCGTCCTGGTACGCGTCCGCCGTCACTGGCACCCGGTCCAGCAGGGAGACACCGAGGAAGAAGCCGTCCTCATGGCCGTCGACCGAGAAGCCCGTGCCGTCGACCACGACCTCGGCGCCCTGTTCGGCGGCCGACGTCACGTAGGACGCCACTTTGTCGCGGTGCTCGCGGGTGATCAGCGGGCCCATCTCCGAAGCCGGGTCGTCGCCGGGGCCGATCTTCAGGTTCCTCGCCCGCTCGGCGATCTTGCCCACCAGCTCGTCGCCGATGTCCCCGACGGCCACGACCACCGACACGGCCATGCAGCGCTCGCCCGCCGAGCCGTACGCGGCGTTGATGGCCTGGTCGGCGGCGAGCTCCAGGTCGGCGTCGGGCAGCACCAGCATGTGGTTCTTGGCGCCGCCCAGGGCCTGCACCCGCTTGCCGTGCTCGACGGCCTTGAGCTGGATGTACTTGGCGATCGGCGTCGAGCCGACGAAGGACACCGCCTCGATGTCCGGGTGCTCCAGGAGGCGGTCCACGGCCGTCTTGTCGCCCTGCACGATGTTCAGGACGCCCTCCGGCAGACCGGCCTCGGTGGCCAGCTCGGCGAGCCGGAAGGAGGCCGACGGGTCCTTCTCGGACGGCTTCAGCACGAACGTGTTGCCGCAGGCGATCGCCAGCGGGAACATCCAC
The DNA here is from genome assembly GCF_001611795.1 of Streptomyces qaidamensis. Taxonomy (NCBI): domain Bacteria; kingdom Bacillati; phylum Actinomycetota; class Actinomycetes; order Kitasatosporales; family Streptomycetaceae; genus Streptomyces; species Streptomyces qaidamensis. The sequence continues at coordinate 8,006,767 of NZ_CP015098.1, forward strand.
ATCGGCACCATCGCCGGGAAGTTGAACGGCGTGATGCCCGCGACCACACCCAGCGGCTGGCGGATCGAGGCCACGTCGACCCGGGTCGAGACCTGGGTGGACAGCTCGCCCTTGAGCTGGACGGAGATCCCGCAGGCCAGCTCCACGATCTCCATGCCGCGGGCGACCTCGCCGAGCGCGTCCGAGTGCACCTTGCCGTGCTCGGCGGTGATCAGCTCGGCGATCTCGTCGCGGTGGGCGTCGAGCAGCTCGCGGTACTTGAACAGGATCGCCGTGCGCTTGGCCAGGGAGGACTCGCCCCAGCTCTCGAAGGCGGCCCGGGCGGAGGCGACCGCGGCGTCGACCTCGTCGACGGACGCGAACGCGACCTGCTTCTCCTGGGCGCCGGTCGCCGGGTTGTAGACGGGGCCGAACCGGCCGGAGGTGCCCTCGACGGGCTTGCCGTCGATCCAGTGGGTGATGGTCTTCATGGTGCGCAAGGGCCTTTCGTGGAGCTTGAGTTCAAGGAGAGTCAGAGGTGGCGGCGGCGGTCCGCGACCTGGCGGTCGTAGCGCTCGCGGGCCTGAACGGCCGCCTCGCGGGAGGCGGTCTCGGCCACCGGCACGTCCCACCAGGCCTCGGCCGGGGGAGCGGTCGGGGCCGGGTCGGTCTCGACGTACACGCAGGTCGGCCGGTCCGAGGCGCGGGCCGCGGCGAGCGCCTCGCGCAGCTCGCGCACGGTCTTGGCGCGCAGCACGTCCATACCGAGGCTGGCGGCGTTGGCGGCCAGGTCGACGGGGAGCGGGGCGCCGGTGAAGGTGCCGTCGGCGGCCCGGAAGCGGTAGGCGGTGCCGAACCGCTCGCCGCCGGTCTCCTCCGACAGGCCGCCGATCGAGGCGTAGCCGTGGTTCTGGAGGAGGACGATGTTGACCGGCAGGCCCTCCTGGACGGCGGTGACGATCTCCGTCGGCATCATCAGGTAGGTGCCGTCGCCGACCAGCGCCCACACCGGGGTGCCCGGGGCGGCCTGCTGGACGCCGATGCCGGCCGGGATCTCGTAGCCCATGCAGGAGTAGCCGTACTCCAGGTGGTACTGGCGCGGGCTGCGGGAGCGCCACAGCTTGTGCAGGTCGCCGGGGAGCGAACCGGCCGCGTTGATCACCACGTCGTCGTCGCCGACGGCCGCGTCCAGGGCGCCGAGCACCTGCGTCTGGGTCGGGACCGCGTTCTCGTCGTCGGCCCGGTAGGCGGCCTCGACGACCTCCTCCCAGCGCTCCTTGCCGGCGCGGTACTCGGCCTCGTACGCCTGGCTCACGCGGTGGCCGGAGAGCGCCTCCAGCAGCCTCTCCAGACCGGACCGCGCGTCGCACACCAGCGTCCGCGCGGCCAGCTTGTGCGCGTCGAAGCCGGTGATGTTGAGGTTGAGGAACCGCACGTCCGGGTTCTGGAAGAGCGTGCCGGAGGCGGTGGTGAAGTCGGTGTAGCGGGTGCCGACGCCGATCACAAGGTCGGCGGTGCGGGCCAGTTCGTCGCTGACCGCGGTGCCGGTGTGCCCGATGCCGCCGAGGTCGGCGGGGTGGTCGTGGCGCAGCGAGCCCTTACCGGCCTGGGTGGAGGCGACCGGGATGCCGGTGGCCTCCACGAACGCCTTCAGCGCCGCCTCGGCCTCGCTGTGGTGGACGCCGCCGCCCGCCACGATCAGCGGCCGCCCGGCCGACCGGATCGCCTCGACCGCGGCGCTCAGCTCGACCGGGTCCGGCGCGGGGCGCCGTACGTACCAGACGCGCTCGGCGAAGAACTCCTCCGGCCAGTCGTACGCCTCCGCCTGCACGTCCTGCGGCAGGGCGAGGGTGACGGCGCCGGTCTCGGCCGGGTCGGCCAGCACCCGCATCGCCTGGAGCGCCGAGGGGATCAGCGCCTCGGGGCGGGTGATCCGGTCGAAGTACCTCGACACCGGGCGCAGCGTGTCGTTGACCGACACGTCGGCCTCGACCGGGTGCTCCAGCTGCTGGAGCAGCGGGTCGGGGGCGTGCGAGGCGAAGTAGTCGCCGGGCAGGAGAAGCACCGGCAGCCGGTTGATCGTCGCCAGGGCCGCGCCGGTGACCAGGTTGGTGGCGCCCGGGCCGATCGAGGTCGTCACCGCCTGCGCGGACAGGCGGTTCAGCTGCCGGGCGTAGCCGACCGCCGCGTGCACCATGGACTGCTCGTTGCGGCCCTGGTGGAACGGCATCACATCGGCGTACTCGACCAGCGCCTGGCCGACCCCGGCAACGTTGCCATGTCCGAAGATGCCCCAGGTTCCGGCGATCAGCCGACGGCGCACGCCGTCCCGCTCGGTGTACTGGGCGGACAGGAACCGCACCAGTGCCTGGGCGGTCGTCAGTCGGCGGGTGGGGGCGCTCATACGGAGGTCTCCGGGGCGGTGTAGAGGGGGAGGCGGGGGTCGACCGGCTGGTCCGGCCAGGTGTCGCGGACCCAGGCGTGGTCGGGGTGGTCGCAGATCAGCCAGGCGCGCTCGGCCTCCGGGCCCGCCATGACGTTGAGGTAGTACATGTGGTGGCCGGGCGTGGCCATCGACGGCCCGTGCCAGCCGTCCGGGATGAGGACGACGTCGCCGTCGCGGACCTCGGCCAGCACGTCGGTGTCCCGGCCCGGGCCGGAGGGGGACACGCGCTGGTAGCCGAGGCCGGGGACGCCGTCGTGACCGGCGAACTCGAAGTAGTAGATCTCCTCCAGCACGGACTCCTCGCCCGGCCGGTGCTCGTCGTGCTTGTGCGGCGGGAACGACGACCAGTTGCCGCCCGGCGTGATCACCTCGACCGCGATGAGCTTGTCGCACTCGAAGACCCCGGCCGCGCCGAAGTTGTTGACCTGCCGGGAGCAGTTCCCCGTGCCCCGCAGCTCCACCGGCACCTCGGAGGCCGGGCCGTAGCGGGCGGGCAGGCGGCGGGTGCAGCGCGCGCCGGTGAGCGCGAAGCGGCCACCGCCGGCGGACGTCACGGTGACGCGGGCGTCGCGCGGCACGTACGCGAAGTCGCTGACGCCGCTGAACACGTCGGCCCGGCCCTTCAGTTCGAAGGTCTCCTGGCCGAAGTCGTCCCCGGCGGCGACCGTGCAGCCGCCGTTCAGCGGGACGACGATCCACTCGCTGTCACCGGTGTCGAAGGAGTGCGCGCCGCCCGGCGGCAGCTCCAGGACCCGCAGACTGGAGTGTCCCCAGCCGGCCTTCTCGGGCGTGACGTCGACGGCGTAGGGGCCGCCGAGGGCCTTGCCGGCGGGAAGGTGGTACGTCATGGCATCCTCCGGATCACAGCAGACCGACGGCCGTGTCGACCGCTTCTTCCACGCTGCCCCCGGCCGGGTAGAGCAGCGACCGTCCGACGACCATGCCCTGGACGGTGGGCAGCCGCAGGGCCTTGCGCCAGCGTTCGTAGGCGCCCTCCTGGTCCTCGCCCACCTCGCCGCCGAGCAGGACGACGGGCAGGGTGGAGGTCTCCAGCACCTCGGCCATGTCGTCCGGGTCGTCGGTGACGGGCAGCTTCAGCCAGGTGTAGGCGGAGGTGCCGCCGAGCCCGGAGGCTATGGCGACGGAGCGGGTGACGGCCTCGGCGGACAGGTCGTTGCGCACCCTGCCCTCGACCCGCCGGGAGATGAACGGCTCGACGAACAGGGGGAGCCGCAGGTCCGCCATGGCGTCGATGGCCCGGGCCGTGGACTCCAGGGTGGTCAGCGAGCCCGGGTCGTCGTAGTCGATGCGGACCAGGAGTTTGCCCGCGTCGAAGCGGAGCCGCGCGATGTCCTCGGCGCGGTGGCCGGTGAAGCGGTCGTCCATCTCGAAGGCGGCGCCGGCGAGTCCGCCGCGGTTCATCGAGCCCATGACGACCTTGTTCTCCAGCACCCCGAGCAGGAGCAGGTCCTCCAGGATGTCGGCGGTGGCGAGCACCCCGTCGACGCCGGGCCGCGACAGCGCGGTGCACAGCCGCTCCAGCAGGTCGGCGCGGTTGGCCATGGCCAGGCGCCGGTCGCCGACCCCGAGGGCGCCGCGCGCCGGGTGGTCGGCGGCCACGATCATCAGGCGACCGCTGTCGCCGAGCAGCGGGCGCCGCGTCCGCCGGGCCGCCGCCTCGGCGACGGCCTCGGGATTGCGGGCCCGGACCGTGGTGAGGTCGGGGATGCCGATGTTCAAGGAAGGCTCCGTTTCAGTGGCTCGTGCTCGGCGACGGCACCCCGGCGAGGAGGTCCGCGACCTCGGACTCGGTGGGCATCGCGGAGGAGCAGGCGAGGCGCGAGGCGACGAGGGCGCCGGCGGCGTTGGCGTGGCGCATGGTCTTCTCCAGGTCCCAGCCGGCGAGCAGACCGTGGCAGAGCGAGCCGCCGAAGGCGTCGCCCGCGCCGAGGCCGTTGACCACCTCGACGGGCACCGGCGGCACCTCGGCCCGGGTGCCGTCGCGGTGCACGGCCAGGACGCCCTTGGGGCCCTGCTTGACGACGGCCAGCTCCACGCCCGCCTCCAGCAGCGCGTCCGCGCAGGCCTGCGGCTCGCGCACGCCGGTGGCGATCTCGCACTCGTCGAGGTTGCCGACGGCGACCGTGGCGTGCCGCAGGGCCTCGCGGTAGTACGGGCGGGCCTCCTCGGGATCGCGCCAGAACATGGGCCGCCAGTCGAGGTCGAAGACGGTGGTGCCGGACTTGTCGCGGGCCTTGAGGGCGGCGAGGGTGGCGGAGCGGCTGGGCTCCTCGCTCAGGCCGGTGCCGGTGATCCAGAAGATCCGGGCCCCGCGGATGGCGAAGAAGTCCAGCTCGTCGGTGTGGATCTCCAGGTCCGGGGCCTTGGGGCGGCGGTAGAAGTAGAGCGGGAAGTCGTCCGGCGGGAAGATCTCGCAGAACGTGACCGGCGTCGGGTACGCGCCGACCGGGGTCACCCAGCGGTCGTCGACGCCGAAGCCCTTGAGCTCCTCGTGCAGATAGGTGCCGAAGGGGTCGTCGCCGGTGCGTGTGATCACCGCCGTACGGCGTCCGAGGCGGGCCGCGGCGACCGCCACATTGGCCGCGGAACCTCCCAGGAATTTCCCGAACGTCTCCACTTGTGCCAGCGGGACGCCGGTCTGCAGGGGGTAGAGGTCGACCCCGATGCGGCCCATCGTGATCACATCGAAATACTGGGCTGGCTCGGCCATGCGCGACCTCCTCGGGAAGCTGGGGATGCGGGTCCTGGGGCGCCCTGCCACGGTGGGGGCGTGGATCCACGGGACCTGCCGCCCCCCAGGTGTAGGTCTCGGAGGGCGGCGCTGTCAATAGTTTGTACTTACATTCGGACCTGCTTGTGAAATGATGTCTTAACAAAGTATTGACAGCGGGCCTGGCAGCGACTTGTATCCCGTGCCATCGCAACAGTCGGTTTGCGGCATCATGATCCGGACTCCGTAAGGCTCCGGGACCACGGATCCCTTCGTGATCCCTTCCTTTCCCCCGCAGTAGCACAGTGAGGTGCCAGGAAAGATGGACCGCTCTTCTCACCCCCGCTCCCGCAGGTTCGCGCCCGTCATCGCCGTGGCCGCGGCAGCGGCCCTGACCCTCGCCGGCTGCTCCAGCAGTTCCGGAGGCAAGAAGTCCGAGGAAGGCGCGGCAAACGCGTCGGCCGGCAAGGCGACCACCCCGCGCATGACGGTCGCGCTGGTCACCCACCAGGCGCCCGGCGACACCTTCTGGGACACCGTCCGCAAGGGCGCCGAGGCCGCGGCCGCCAAGGACAACATCAAGCTCATCTACTCCGCCGACCCGAACGCCGGCAACCAGGCCAACCTGGTCCAGACCGCGATCGACCAGAAGGTCGACGGCATCGCGGTCACACTCGCCAAGCCGGACGCCATGAAGGGCGTCATAGGCAAGGCGGACAAGGCCGGCATACCCGTCGTCGGCCTCAACTCCGGTCTGAGCGACTGGAAGCAGTTCAACATGCTGGAGTTCTTCGGCCAGGACGAGTCCGTCGCGGGCGAGGCCTTCGGCAAGAAGCTCAACGAGGTCGGTGCGAAGCACGCCCTCTGTGTCATCCAGGAGCAGGGCAACGTGGGTCTCACCCAGCGCTGCGACGGCGTGGAGAAGACCTTCGACGGCAAGCTCGACGTCCAGAACGTCAACGGCGCGGACAAGCCGTCGGTGAAGTCGACGCTCACCGCCAAGCTGAAGCAGGACTCCTCCATCGACTACGTCGTCACGCTCGGAGCCCCGTTCGCGCTGACCGCGGTGCAGTCGGTGAGCGATGCCGGCAGCAAGGCGAAGGTCGCGACCTTCGACCTCAACAAGGAACTCATCCAGGCCGTCAAGAGCGGCGACATCCAGTTCGCGGTGGACCAGCAGCCCTACCTGCAGGGTTACCTGGCCGTCGACGGTCTGTGGCTCTACAAGAACAACGGCAACTACAGCGGCGGCGGCGAGCAGCCCGTGCTGACCGGCCCGGCCTTCGTCGACAAGTCCAACGTCGACAAGATCGCCGAGTTCGCCGCGAAGGGTACCCGGTGATGAGCATGACCCAGCAGGCTGAGCCGGCGGTGACTTCACCGCCGGTCTCCGGCCCGGGCAAGGAGAAGGACGGGCGGACCCAGCAGCGCTCCCTGGTGCTGAGACTGCTCGCTCGGCCCGAGGTGGGCGTCTTCCTCGGCGCCCTGGCCATCCTGGTCTTCTTCCTGATCATGGCGCCGACATTGCGCCAGGGCAGTTCGATGTCGACGGTCCTCTACCAGTCGTCGACCATCGGGATCATGGTCCTGCCTGTGGCGCTGCTGATGATCGGCGGCGAGTTCGACCTGTCCTCCGGCGTCGCGCCGGTCGCCTCGGCGCTGACGGCGAGCATGACCGCCTTCGAGCTGACCCTGAACGTCTGGGTCGGCGTGATCGCGGCCCTGGTGGTGTCGCTTGCGATCGGCTTCTTCAACGGCTGGCTGCTGGTGAAGACCGGGCTGCCGAGCTTCCTGGTCACCCTGGGCACGTTCATGGGTCTGCAGGGCGTGAACCTGGCGGTGACCAAGCTGGTCACCGGCAACGTCGCCACGGACGACATCAGCGACATGGACGGCTTCGACCAGGCCAAGGCCCTGTTCGCCTCGTCCTTCGACGTCGGCGGAGTCAACGTCAAGGTCACTGTCTTGTGGTGGCTGGCTTTCGCGGCGCTGGCCACGTGGGTCCTGCTGCGCACCAAGTACGGCAACTGGATCTTCGCGGTCGGCGGCAACAAGGACAGCGCCCGCGCCGTCGGCGTCCCGGTGAACTTCACCAAGATCTCGCTGTTCGTGCTGGTCGGTTTCGGCGCCTGGTTCGTCGGCATGCACAACCTGTTCCAGTACAACACCGTGCAGTCCGGTGAGGGCGTGGGCAACGAGCTGATCTACATCGCCGCGGCGGTGGTCGGCGGCTGTCTGCTGACCGGCGGTTACGGCACGATCATCGGCCCGGTCTTCGGCGCGTTCATGTTCGGCCTGGTCCAGTTGGGCATCGTCTACGCCACCTGGAACCCCGACTGGTTCAAGACCTTCCTCGGCGTGATGCTCGTAGGCGCCACCCTCGTCAATCTGTGGGTCCGCAAGCAAGCGACCCGGAGGTGATCGGAATGACAAGCAACTCCACCGGCACCCACGGGGCCGTTCTGAAGGACACCCGGCCCGCGGACGAGCGTCCCGTGATCGAGCTGAAGGCCGCGGGCAAGTCCTACGGCAACATCCGCGCCCTGCACGGCGTGAGCCTGGAAGTCCACCCCGGCAAGGTGACCTGCGTCCTCGGCGACAACGGCGCCGGCAAGTCCACCCTCATCAAGATCATCTCGGGTCTGCACCAGCACACCGAGGGCGAGTTCCTCGTCGACGGCGAACCAGTGCGCTTCTCCACCCCGCGCGAGGCCCTCGACAAGGGCATCGCCACGGTGTACCAGGACCTCGCCGTCGTCCCGCTGATGCCGGTGTGGCGCAACTTCTTCCTCGGCTCCGAGATGACCAAGGGCCCCTGGCCGGTGCGCCGTCTCGACATCGAGAAGATGAAGAAGACCGCCGACGAGGAACTGCGCAACATGGGCATCGTCCTCGACGACATGGAACAGCCCATCGGCACGCTCTCCGGCGGCCAGCGCCAGTGCGTCGCCATCGCCCGCGCCGTCTACTTCGGCGCCCGCGTCCTCATCCTGGACGAGCCGACCGCCGCCCTCGGCGTCAAGCAGTCCGGTGTGGTGCTGAAGTACATCGCCGCCGCCCGCGAGAAGGGCCTCGGCGTCATCTTCATCACCCACAACCCGCACCATGCCTACATGGTCGGCGACCACTTCAGCGTGCTGCGCCTGGGCACCATGGAACTGTCCGCCTCCCGCAGCGAGGTCAGCCTCGAAGAGCTGACCAACCACATGGCCGGCGGTACCGAACTGGCCTCCCTCAAGCACGAGTTGGCGCAGGTCCGTGGCGTCGACGTCGAAGAGCTCCCCGAAGACGGGGACCTCACCGCTCCCGTAGGCACGTCCTCGGAAGGAAAGTCCTGACATGGCCCACGCGCTCGACCGCATCCGGGTCGGCTCCGCCCCCGACTCCTGGGGCGTCTGGTTCCCCGACGACCCCCAGCAGGTGCCCTGGGAACGCTTCCTCGACGAGGTCGCCGAGGCCGGCTACTCCTGGATCGAACTCGGCCCGTACGGTTACCTGCCGACCGACCCGGCCCGGCTCACCGACGAGGTGACCAAGCGGAACCTGAAGGTCTCCGCCGGCACGATCTTCTGCGGTCTGCACCGCGGCCCGTCCGAGTGGGACTCCACCTGGGAGCAGGTCAGCCGGGTCGCCGCCCTCACCCAGGCCATGGACGCGAAACACCTGGTCGTCATCCCGTCCTTCTGGCGGGACGACAAGACCGCCGAGATCCTGGAGCCCCCGGAGCTCACCACCGAGCAGTGGCGCAACCTCACCACGGGCATGGAGCGCCTCGGCCGCGAGGTGAAGGACAAGTACGGCCTGGACATCGTCGTCCACCCGCACGCCGACACCCACATCGACACCGAGGAGCACGTCGAGCAGTTCCTCGACTCGACCGACTCCGACGCGGTCAACCTCTGCCTGGACACCGGGCACTACGCCTACTGCGGCGGCGACAGCGTCAAGCTGATCGAGACGTACGGCGAGCGCATCGGCTACCTCCACCTCAAGCAGGTCGACCCGGAGATCCTCGCCGACGTGGTGAAGAACGAGGTGCCCTTCGGCCCCGCCGTGGCGCGCGGCGTCATGTGCGAACCGCCCGCCGGTGTCCCGGAGCTCGGCCCCGTCCTGACGGCCGCCCAGAAGCTGGGCGTGGACCTCTTCGCCATCGTCGAGCAGGACATGTACCCGTGCGAGCCGGACAAGCCGCTGCCGATCGCGGTGCGCACCCGCAAGTTCCTGAGGTCCTGCGGCGCCTGACGACCCGAAAGGACGGCCATGACGGAGCGTGCCCCTCTGGGAGTCGCGGTCATCGGTACCGGAAGGATGGGCGCCGACCATGTGCGCCGCATCCACGAAGTCACCAGCGGAGCACGGGTGGCGGCCGTCGTGGACGTCGACGCGGAGCGCGCGAAGGCCGTCGCCGCGCGTGTCGACGGCTGCACCGCCCACACCGACCCGGCTGCCGCGATGGCGGCGGCCGGCGTGGACGCCGTCCTGATCGCCTCCCCGGGCCCGGCCCACGAGGCCACTCTCCTCGCCGCCTTCGAGCACGATCTGCCCGTCCTGTGCGAGAAGCCGCTCACCCCCGACGCGGCGTCCGCGCTGCGCGTCCTCGAAGCCGAACAGCGACTCGGCCACCGCCGGGTCCAGGTCGGCTTCATGCGCCGCTACGACCCCGAGTACGCGAAGCTGAAGGCCCTGCTGACGACGGGTCAGCTGGGCCGTCCGCTCATGCTGCACAACCGGCACCGCAACGTCGCCAGCCCGCCCTTCTTCACCAGCTCCATGCTGATCAGCGACTCCGTCGCCCACGAGGCCGACGCGACCCGCTGGCTGCTGGACCACGAGATCACAGCCGTCACGGTGCTGCGCCCCACCCCCTCGGCCAGCGCCCCGGACGCCCTCCAGGACCCCCAGTTCGTCGTCTTCGAGACCGACGGCGGCGCCCTCAGCGACGTCGAGATCTTCGTCAACTGCGGCTTCGGCTACCAGGTCCAGGCCGAGGTGGTTTGCGAACGCGGCACCGCCCGCATCGGCGACGATCACGCCCTGGTCACCAACATGGCCGGCCGCTGGGGCGGCACCATCGCACAGGACTGGACCGAACGCTTCGAGACGGCCTACGACCAGGAGATCCAGACCTGGATCGACGCCACCCGCCGCGGCGAGGTCACCGGCCCGAGCGTGTGGGACGGCTATGCCGCGGCGGCGGTGTGCGAAGCGGGCGTGCGGGCACTTCAGGACGGGGGCCGCGTAGAGGTGGCGTTGGTGGAGAAGCCCACCCTGTACCGGTGAGTCCCGCTTGATCAAGCCCTGTCTCACGCCTCTTACGACTTCCGCCCCGACTCCCGGTCGGGGCGGAAAGTCCGCAAGCATCGTGGAGTGCACCGCGCCAGGCGAGGTTTTACTCCATCACCAATTCTTGCAGGCAGTTCCGAGGATCTGCTGGTTGTCGACACGCTTGATCGACCCGCAGCTTCTGATTCCGACTCCCTTGGCGTATGTGGCATTGATCGTGAATTTGTGACTGCAGCTGCCCCCCGTGCTGCTGCCGCCGCAAATCATTGTGTGCGTCTTGGTCGGCGAGGTGGTGGCGAAATAGGTGAACTGATACTGGGCGGGGCCTTGGGGTTCCGGGATCCCGTGGATAGTGACGGAGTTGACGCGCGTACCGCTGCCGAAAATCACCATCTCCACGTTGCCGCCGGTGACCGTCTCATCGGCACTTGCCGGTGCGGATGCCATGGCCGTCATCGCCACTGCTGCGACCCCGGCGCCGATCAGTCTCCTGGCCTTCACGTTGCTGCCTCCTTGTTCTCCCTGACGCCACTTCCTGTGGCGCGCTGGTCAGTTGGAGGGTACATGAAATGATCTTCTGGGCGGCTGGTCCTCGGAAGATTGCGGGTGCCTTTTCGAAGGGAGGTCCGCCGATTCGGATCATTCGCCCCGGAGGGTTTGATTAAATTTCTGGAGTGTCCGGGATATCCGTCACACCCAGGATTCGGAGTGCGTATTCGGGTTTGACTCGGATTTGCCGGCTGAGTCGACTGCTGTACGGCCGGTCCGCGAGGCAGGCACCCACCGCCCGATCCAGGGCATCACCGTCACCTGCCCTCAACACACGCCCGATCGTCGCCGCCTACGCTCTCTCAGCCCGTGAGCACCGTACGCGGACGCGGCTCGAACCCCGCCTCCCGGTAGCACGCGTCGATCAGTTCCATCGTCGTCACCGCGTCGTCCGCGTCCAGCGGCAGCGGCGCGCCGTCGCGCACCCGGGCGGCGAACGCCTCCAGTTGGTACGCGTACGACGAGCGGATGCCGAGGTGCTCCGTGCGCTCGCCCTGCGCGGTGCGGATGACGATGCGGTCGTCCAGCGGGGGCAGGACGAAGTTCGGGGCCGTCGCCTCGCCCCGGGAACCGACGATCCGGATGCTCATGTCCAGCCCGTCGTACGCCATGTGGCAGCGGGCCGAGCCCGTCGCGCCGCCCGGGAACTCCAGATCGGCGTCCAGCCACTCGTCGACCCCGGGCGCGCCCGCGCGCTCCCCGGCCCGGGCCGCGGTCGGGCGCGGTGCGCCGCCCGCCCAGGGGGCGAGCATCCGCAGCGCGTGCAGGCTGTAGCAGCCGAGGTCCATCAGGGCGCCGCCGGCCAGCGGCAGCGACCAGCGCGGGTCGGTGTCCGGCGGCGCGGCGATGGCGACCATGGCCTCGACGTGCCGCAGTTCGCCGAGTTCGCCGGAGGCCAGCAGCTCGTGGAGGCGCCGGGTGACGGGGTGGAAGAGGTAGTGGAAGGCCTCCATGAAGACCGTGCCGGCCTTCTCGGTGGCCCGCCGCACTTCCGTCGCCTCCTCGGCGTTGCTCGCCGACGGCTTCTCCGACAGCACGTGCTTGCCCGCCGCGAGGGCGGCCAGGTTCCAGGGGCCGTGCAGGCCGTTGACGAGCGGGTTGTAGACGACGTCGATCTCGGGGTCGGCGATCAGTTCGGCGTACGAAGACGCCACCCGCTCCACCCCGTGCCCGGCGGCGAACGCCTCGGCTCGGGCGCGGTCGCGGGCGGCCACCGCGACGAGGCGGTGGCCGGTCGCCCGGGCCGGGTCGATCAGGGACCGCTCGGTGATCCGCGCAGCTCCCAGCACTCCTATGCGCAGTGGTTCCCGGCCCTTCTCGCTCATGCCTGCCGTACCTCCTCGATCGTCACGGGACGGTGCTCGTGCAGCGACAGGGTGCACGCGTCGGCGATCCAGCCCGCCTCCAGCGCGTCCTCGATGGTGCAGGGGGAGGGACGGCTGCCGGCCACGACCTCGGTGAACGCGGTCAGTTCGGCGCGGTAGGCCTCGGTGAAGCGGTCCATGAAGAAGTCGTGCGGGGTGCCCGCCGGGAAGGTCACCCCGGGCTCGACGGAGCGCAGCGGCAGCTTGTCCTCCAGGCCGACCGCGACGGAGTCCTGGAAGCCGTGGATCTCCATGCGGACATCGTAACCACGGGCGTTGTGGCGGGAGTTGGAGACGACCGCGATGGTGCCGTCGTCGAGGGTGAGGATCGCGCCGGTGGTGTCGGCGTCACCGGCCTCCTTGATGTACTCGGCGCCGCGATTGCCGCCCACCGCGTACACCTCGGTCACCTCACGGCCGGTCACCCAGCGGATGATGTCGAAGTCGTGCACCGAGCAGTCGCGGAAGATGCCGCCGGACGCGGCGATGTACGCGGCCGGCGGGGGCGCCGGGTCCAGTGTGGTCGAGCGGACCGTGTGCAGCTTGCCGAGTTCACCGCTGCGCACGGCGGCGCGGGCATTGACGAAACCGGTGTCGAAACGGCGGTTGTAGCCGATCTGGATCGGCACGTCCCGGCCGCGGACGGCCTTGAGCACCTCGACACCCTCGGCCATGGTCCTGGCGACGGGCTTCTCGCAGAAGACGGGGACGCCGGCCTCGACACCGGCCAGGATCAGCGCGGGGTGGGCGTCCGTCGCGGCCGCGACGACGATGCCGTCCACACCGGCGGCCAGCAGGGCCTCCGGCGAGTCCACGACATCGGCCCCGAACCGCTCGGCGGCGGCCTTGGCGGCATCGGCGAACGGGTCGGTCAGGACGAGGGAGTCGACGGCGTCGAGTCCAAAGAGGGTCTCGGCGTGGAAGGCGCCGATGCGGCCGAGGCCGAGGATTCCGATGCGCATGGGGTGTTGCTCCTAGAGAGGGGGAGGGATGGTCGGGGAGAGTTGTCAGTCCAGTCCGCCGAGGACGTTCTGGTCCCAGTCGATGACCGACCCGGTGACCACCCCGGACCGGTCCGACAGCAGGAAGACCACGAAGTCGGCGATCTCGTCCGGCTGCCCGAGCTTGCCCATGGGCAGCTTCGTGGCGGCCTCCTCGCGCCAGTCGTCCCCGGCGCCGTGGAAGGCCTTCTGCGTCGCGTCCTCGCCTTCCGTCGCCGTCCAGCCGATGTTGAGGCCGTTGATCCGGACCCGGTCCCAGCGGTGGGCGTGCGCGGCGTTGCGGGTCAGGCCGATCAGACCCGCCTTCGCGGCGACGTACGGCGCCAGGAACGGCTGTCCGCCGTGCGCCGACGAGGTGATGATGTTGACGATCGTGCCGGGCGCCTGACGCCCCACCATGTCGGCCACCACCGCCTGCATCGCGAAGAACGGGCCCTTGAGGTTGATCCCGATGTGCTGGTCGAACAGCTCGGGCGTGGTGTCGAGCAGCGTCCCGCGGGAGGTCAGTCCCGCCGAGTTCACGAGGCAGTCGACGCGGCCGTACTCCTGCACGACCTGCGCCACGGAGTCCTTGGCCTGCCCGGCGTCCGACAGATCGGCCCGCACGTACAGGGCCTTGCCGCCCGCGGCGGTCAGCTCCTCCACCAGGGCCTCGCCGGGCCCGGGGCGCCGCCCGGTGACGGCCACGACCGCCCCCTCGCGCACCGCGGCCCGCGCGATGGCCGCGCCGACCCCCTGGCTTCCGCCGTTGACCAGGACGGCCTTGTCGTCGAGAAGTCCCATCGTGCTCAGCTCTCTCGCCGTTCGGCACCGGCCCGCAGCTCCGCCCGGAGCGCCTCCGGCGTCCACTCCTCGCGCAGTGCCCGTCGCATCACATCCGCCTGCGAGGGCGGGGCCAGGCCGTCGACCGGCGGGTCGCTGTCGAGGTTGGTGGGGAAGGGGTAGCCCTCGGCGCTCGCCGCGACCACCTGGTCCAGCCACGCCTGGTCGGCACCCTCGGCCTTGCGCTTGAGGAGAACCGGGTACACCGCGCCCGCCACCGCCTCCCGGTCCACCGTCTCCATCGCACGGCCGAACGCGGACGACACCTGGAGGAGGTTGGCCATGCGCCGGATGTCCGCCGAGCGGTTGGTGCCGGCCGCGTGGAACAGGGCCGGGTTGAAGAACACCGCGTCGCCCTTCGCGAGCGGCAGCTGCACCTGGTGCGCCTCGAAGTACGCCCGGAACTCCGGCAGGCGCCAGGCGAGGTAGCCCGGCTCGTACTTCTGCGAGTGCGGCAGGTACATCGTCGGCCCGGACTCCACCGGCATGTCGCAGTGCGCGACCGCGCCCTGCAGTGTCAGCGCGGGGGAGAGGCGGTGCACCTGCGCCGGATAGGCGGCGGCGACCTCGTTCGACAGGAAGCCCAGGTGGTAGTCGCGGTGCACGGTCTGGGCGGCGCCACCCGGGTTGACCACGTTGAGCTGGGAGGTGACCTGGTAGCCGGGACCCAGCCAGGCGGTGGCCACCAGGGCCAGGATCTCGTTCGCGTAGTAGTCGGCGAACGCCTCCGGGTCGTAGAGGGCCGCCTTCTCCAGCGCGTTCCACACCCGGTCGTTGGCGCCCGGCTGGGCGAAGTGGTCACCGGCGGCCGCGCCCGAGGCGCGCTGCTCGGCGATCAGCGCCTCGAACACGTCGGTGGCCCGGTCCACGACCCGGAGATCGGGAAAGGCGCCGCGGAAGACCACGATGCCGGGCCCGTCGGCGAGCGCCCGCACCAGCTCGGCCTGGACCACCCGGTCGCCTTCGAGCAGGCCGCAGTCGTAGACGAGCACGTTCCGCTCCACGGCGGAGGCGTGCGGATAGTCGGCGGGGTCGGTGGCCTGCTCGACCAGCGCGCGGAACGCGTCGAGATCGCAGTCCTGTTCGGACAGCCAGGCACGGTGGTGGACGGAAGTGAAGGACATCGTCGTCCCTTCGGGGTCACGGAGCGACGCAGCCCTGTCATTCTTGTCAGTACAAACACCTCGAACAACCAGCAGTGAGCCATCAAAAACCCCTCAAGGAGCCGGCGCATGGGCCACCCGTTCCCGATCCGGGAGATCGCACGTCAGGCGGGCCTGAGCGAGGCGACCGTCGACCGGGTGCTGAACGGCAGGGGCGGCGTGCGCGAGAGCACCGCACGGGAGGTCCGCCAGGCCATCGCCGACCTCGACCGGCAGCGCACACAGGTGCGGCTCGTCGGCCGGACGTTCATGGTCGACATCGTGATGCAGGCGCCCGAGCGGTTCACCACGGCCATCCGCGCCGCCCTGGAGGCAGAACTGCCGTCCCTGCGTCCGGCGGTGCTGCGCTCCCGCTTCCACTTCCGCGAGACCGGCCCGGCCGGGGAGCTGGTGCGGACCCTGGACGGCATCGCCCGGCGCGGCTCGCAGGGCGTGATCCTCAAGGCCCCGGACGTCCCCGAGGTGACCGCCGCGGTCGGCCGGCTCGAAGCCGCCGGCGTCCCGGTCGTGACACTGGTGACCGACCTGCCCGCCAGTGCCCGCCGTGCCTACGTCGGCATAGACGACCGGGCGGCGGGAGCGACGGCCGCCTACCTGATGGGACAGTGGCTGGGGGAGCGCCCGGGCAACATTCTCACCAGCCTCAGCAGCGGCTTCTTCCGCAATGAGGAAGAGCGTGAGATGGGCTTCCGCAGTGCGATGCGCGCACGGCACCCCGAGCGCACGCTGGTCGAGATCGCCGAGGGCCAGGGCCTGGACGCCACCCAGTACGACCTCGTCCGGGCCGCACTGGAACGCGACCCGGACATCCGCGCGGTGTACTCGATCGGCGGCGGCAACATCGCCACGCTGCGCGCCTTCGACGACCTCGGGCGCGACTGCGCGGTCTTCGTCGCGCACGACCTCGACCACGACAACACCCGGCTGCTGCGCGAGCACCGCCTGTCCGCCGTGCTCCACCACGACCTCCGCCAGGACGTCCGCGAGGCCTGCCACACCGTCATGCGCGCCCACGACGCGCTGCCGCCGGCGGGTCCGACCCTGCCGTCGGCGATCCAGGTGGTGACGCCGTACAACATGCCACCGCAGGCGGCCGTGTGATCCGGACGGCCCGACCGGGCGTGGGTCCGGAAGCGGCGCCCGCGCCGCGCCTACCGTCGGGCCCATGTGGACATCACGCCCGGACGGCGGGCCGGACCGGTTGCTGGCGCTCGCCGACGGCGTGTTCGCCATCGCCATCACCCTGCTCGTCCTGGATCTCTACGTGCCCCGGGACCTGGAGCCCGCCGAGTACCGGGAGGCCCTGCGCCGGGTGCTCCCCGACCTCGGGGCCTACGCGCTCAGCGTCGCGGTGCTCGGCAGCTACTGGCGCGACCACCGCAGGATCTTCCGCGGGGTGCGGGAGGTGGACGGGCAGGTGGTCGCCCTGTCCGTCGTCGGCTTCGGCGTCGCGGCCCTCGTGCCCTTCCCCACCCGGCTGCTCGCCGAGTACGGCGACCAGTCCGTGACCGTCGCCGTCTACGCCGGGGCCGTCGCCGCGCTCGGCGCCTGCCACCTGGCGGTGGCCGCCGTCCTGGCCAGGCGCCCCTGGCTGCGCCACGGCACGCCCACCGACGCGACGACCCCGCTGTACCTCCTCGACAGCGCCACGATCGTGGTGGTCTTCCTCGTCACCGTCCCGCTGGTCTTCGTCACCGGCCCCGCCATCATGTGGCTGTGGCTCGTCCTCGTCCCGGTGAAGGTCTACCTGGGCCGGCGGCATCAGGCTCCGGGCTGACGGGACCGCTTCACGCCCGTCCGGCCACCTCCGCCCAGCTCCCGCTCCGCGCGGACCGCGCCATCGCGTCCAGCGCGGCCGCGCTGTGCACGGCGTCCGTGAGCGTCGCTCCGTGCGCGCGGCCCTCGGCGACCGACGTCAGGAAGCGGTACGCCTCGATGACCTTCAGGTCGTCGTACCCCATCGCGTTCGCCGCGCCCGGCTGAAACGCGGCGAACTCTCCGTGGCCGGGGCCGACGTGGACCGTGGTGACGGACTGGTCCTGGTACGTCGTGCCGCGGCTGACGCCGAGCTCGTTCATGCGGCGGAAGTCCCAGAACACCGCCCCCTTGGTGCCGTGCACCTCGAAGCCGTAGTTGTTCTGCTCGCCGACCGAGACCCGGCAGGCCTCCAGGACTCCGCGTGCCCCGGAAGCGAAGCGCAGCAGGCAGCTGACGTAGTCCTCGTTCTCCACCGGGCCGAGTTCACCTCCGGCGGCGCGGCTGTGGCCCGCCGTGGCGCCGGCCGGGCGGGCCCGCTCCGGGAGGAAGACCGCCGTGTCGGCGGCGAGGGACGTGATGTCGCCGAGCAGGAACCGGGCCAGGTCCACGCCGTGCGAGGCCAGGTCGCCCAGCACCCCGCTGCCGCCCCGCTCCCGCTCGTACCGCCAGGTCAGCGCGCCTTCGGGGTGGGCGGCGTAGTCGCTGAACAGCCGTACGCGGACGTGCGTGACGGTGCCGATCTCCCCGGTGGCGATCAGCTCGCGGGCCGCCTCGACGGCGGGCGCGTTGCGGTAGTTGAAGCCGACGGTGCCCTGCACTCCCGCCGCGGCCACCGCGTCCGCCACCGCACGGGCGTCCTCGGCGGTCAGGCCCACCGGCTTCTCGATCCAGATGTGCTTGCCCGCCTCGGCCATGGCGACGCCGATCTCGCGGTGCAGGAAGTTCGGCGCGGTGATGCTGACCGCCTCGACCCGCGGGTCGGCGGCCACCTCGCGCCAGTCGCGGGTCGTGGAGGCGAATCCGAACTGCGCGGCGGCCCCCTCCGCCCGGCCCGGCACCTCCTCGGCGACCGTCACCAGCTCCGGGACGAGGGGCAGCTGCGGATAGTGGTGCCGTACACGCGCGTAGGCCTGGGTGTGCACCCGCCCCATCCAGCCGAATCCGACGACGGCGATGCCGAGCGTGTCCACCATGAGAGCCCCTCTTTGGACCGTTCCAGAACCTGTCCAGGCCACCCTGAGCGGGGTTCGCCGACGCTGTCAACCCTTTGACAAGCCGTGGCGCCGCATGGAACGGTCCATCCCATGAGACAGCCGACGATCCGGGACGTGGCCGAACGGGCCGGTGTCTCCAAGTCGCTGGTCTCCCTGGTGCTGCGCGGCTCCGACCAGGTACGCCCCGAGAAGCGGGACGCCGTGCTCCGGGCCGCCCAGGAGCTCGGCTACCGGCCCAACGCCGCCGCCCGCAGCCTCAGCGAGCAGCGCACCCGCACGGTCGGCGTCCTCCTGAACGACCTGCGCAACCCCTGGTTCGTCGACCTCCTCGACGGCCTGAACTCCCTGCTGCACGCCAACGGCCTGCACATGCTGCTGGCCGACGCCCGCCTCAACCGCCGCACCGGCCAGGACCCGGCCGACCCGCTGCTGGACCTGCGCGTCGACGGCCTGGTCGTGGTCGGCACGCTGCCCGACCCGGCCGCCCTCGGCGCGGTGGCCGAGCGGATCCCGGTCGTGCTGGCCGGCTCCCGCGAACCGGCGCCGACGGGCGTGGACGTGGTGGCGGGCGACGACGAGCGGGGCGCCCGGCTGGTCGCCGAGCACCTGATCGGCCTCGGGCACCGCCGTATCGCGCACATCGCGGGTTACGGCGCGGTGGGCGAGCTGCGGCGCGACAGCTTCGAGGCGACCATGCGCCGGCACGGCCTGTCGGAGCAGGCGCTGGTCGAGCCGAGCGACATGACCGAGGAAGGCGGCTACCGCACGACCGTCCGGCTGCTCAGCGGCCCCGAACGGCCCACGGCCGTCTTCGCCGTCAACGACATGGCCGCCATCGGCGTGCTCTCGGCGGCCGAGGAGCTGGGGCTGCGCGTCCCGCGCGACCTGTCCGTCGTCGGCTACGACAACACGAGCATCGCCCGGCTGCGGCACGTGTGGCTCACGACGGTCGACAACACCAGCCACGAGGTCGGCCGCCGCGCGGCCCGCTGCCTCCTGGAGCGCTTCGAGGGCCCCGGCGGAGCGGGCCGGGTCCAACTGGCCACGCCGACCCTGGAGATCCGGGGTTCGACGGCCCCGGCACCCTGATTGCCCGCCTCGCTCAGAGGTTGATCGCGTACGCCTTGCGCAGGGTCTCGTGCACCGTCCACGTCGTACGGTCGCCCTCGCGCAGGACGGCCAGGTCGCCGGGCCCGACCGTGAGGGTCGGCCCCCCTTCGACCTCGATCGTCGCCGAGCCGCTGATCACGACGAACAGTTCGTCGGCCTCGGTGTCGGTGACCACCCCCGGCGTGATCTGCCAGACGCCCCGGACCTGACGGCCGTCCTCCGACTCCCAGACCACCTTCCCGGTCACCTCGGGCGTCCCGGAGACGATCTGCCCGGGCGCGAGGGGCTCGGGTTCGAGCTCGGCGTCGGGGATGTGGAGTACGAAGCTGTGCGTCATGCGGCGACCTTAGCCCTGGTGAGCGGGGGAGCGGCCTGGACAGAGTGTGGGGTGTCGGGCGGGCCGGGCGGACATTCCGTCGTCCCTGCTCCTGAGGCCGGGGCCGGAACGGCCCCCGGCAGACACTGCCTTTGTCCGTCTCAACCCCTATGCCCTGGTCGGGAGTTCCCGCCGATTGGCGTATTGTTTGCGGCATATGCCCAGGAGTTGAGACGCCTGAGGGCATGCGGCTGTGTGGGCGAAGGGGGAGCAGGACGTGGAGGAGACGGGGCGACGACCCGCCCGATGGGCCGGGCTGCCCGGAGGGGTTGTTACGGCACTCCTGGCCGTGGCGGCCTGCGCCGGTCACGCGACCAAGGCGGGCCTCCCCTGGTGGGCCGTCCTCGCCGTCGCCGTCTCGACGGTGGGTCTCGCCGGCTGGACCCGGCGCCCGGACCGGCCGTCGGTACGGGCCGGGGGGCGGCTCCCCATGCGGTAGGGTTGACCTGCGTGATCACGCGGTTCACCCGCGCGATGCGCAACGGGACGTGGCGCAGCTTGGTAGCGCACTTGACTGGGGGTCAAGGGGTCGCAGGTTCAAATCCTGTCGTCCCGACTCGTACGAGTCGCAAGGCAGGGCTGTTTTCGGAGGTATCCGGAAACAGCCCTTCAGTATTTCCGTCAGTGATCCCATCAGTGATTCCGTCAGTATTTCCGTGTTCAGGTTCGACCGTGGCCGAGCCGGGCTCCCACCCGTGACATAGGCCACCCGTGTGCATCCGCGGCGTGTGTGTTTGCGTTCGCGCCGGCTGGAAAGTGGCTCTGTAGTCACGTGACCGAAAGCCGGAAAGAGGAGGTCCGATGTCCTCGAAGCGACGTCGCAAGAAGAAGGCCCGCCGCAAGAACGGCGCGAACCACGGCAGCCGTCCGCAGTCCTGAGAGGTTCTGCGGGCGCGCCGACGCAAACGGGTGGGTGGCAGGTGCCACCCACCCGTTTGCGTTCGCAGGCGTGTCACGGCCTCTGGCCGTCCGGTGCCGTCACAGGCGGAAGACCCGCCCGAGCACGTCGGCCAGCGCGGACTCCGTCTCCCCGGCCGCGAGCGGTGCCAGGCGGGCGGCGAGATAGCCGTCCGGGCGGATGAGGAAGGCCGCAGCACCCTTCGCGCCGTACAGTCGCGCGAACTCTCCCGCCTCGTCCCGGAACACGGGCAGGTGCCTGCCGCCCGCGCCGGCCGGGACGTGCACGGCCGGCGCCGTGTACGCATCCCCGGCGGCGACGAGGACCGCGGGCAGCGTGCCGCCCGTCAGCCGGTCGGCGGTGGCGGCCGTGTCGCGGCAGGCGGTGAGCGCGTCGGCCGAGCCGGCGTAGAGGACCAGGACGTGTCCGCGGTCGCGCAGCAGGTCGTAGAGGCGCAAAGGCGTCGTGGCCAGGCTGGTGGTGAGGCCGCGGCAGTCCGGAGCCCGGTCGCCCGGGGCGGGGGAGTCCGCGTCCGCGGGGCCCGCGCCGTTGGTCGCGGTCAGGGGGCTGTCCGGGTAGGCGACGAGCAGTTGCGCCTCGCGCAGCATCACCGTGGTCCTGTCCTCCTTCGCGGTCTGGACGCCGCCCGCCGTGGCATGGCGGACCGTGCGTCCGACCACCTCCTCACCGACGGGGCGGCGTTCGGCGTCGTAGCTGTCGAGGAGCCGGGGATGGGCGCCGCCGTCCAGGGCGAGGGCCAGCTTCCACGCCAGGTTGCAGGCGTCCTGGATGCCGGTGTTCATGCCCTGCGCCCCGGTCGGCGGGTGGATGTGCGCGGCGTCCCCGGCGACGAACACCCGGCCCGCCGCGTACCGGTCGACGAGTCGGTGACTGATGCGGAACACCGACGACCAGCGCAGGGCGGAGGCGGTGGCGGGCTCCGGTGACAGCCGGTCGATGACCGCCTGGATGTGCTCCACACGCGGTGCGCGCCCGCCCTCCAGGCCGTGAGGCGTCTCACCCCGCGCGGCGTTCTCACCCCGCGTCGAGAGCTCGGGCGGCACCAGCATCGACATGCGGTACCGGCGGTCCCCGGGCAGCGGGATGCAGACCAGGGCGTCGTCGACACGGCCCTCGGCGTCGTGGTGCAGGGACCGCACGCCGTAGCCCTCCGGCAGGCTCCAGTCCACCTCCACGTCGGCGAGCATGTACTCCTCCGGGAACGCACCCCCCTCGAAGGTGAGCCCGAGCTTCTTGCGCACGGTGCTGTGCGCCCCGTCGCAGCCGACCAGGAACCGCGACCGCAGCTCCTCCTGCGCACCGGACGCCGTGACGATCCGGCTCACCACTCCGTTCTCGTCCTGCGTGAAGTCCAGCAGTTCGGTGCCCCGCTCGATCCCCGTGCCGAAGCGGGCGAGGTGCTCCTCGAGGATCCGTTCCGTCTCGTACTGCGGCAGGGCCGCGAAGGCGTAGGGGACCTCCGGCGGCAGCCGCAGCTCGAAGCGGGCCTGCTCGACGCCGTCGGCGTACATCACCTGCCCGCGCATCGGCACGGCCGCCTCCAGCGCGGCGCGCACCATGCCCATCCGGTCCCAGACCTCCAGCGTCCGCGGCTGGACGCCCACCGCCTTGGCGTACGGCAGCCGGGCCGGCAGTCTGTCGATGATCCGGCAGGCGGCGCCCTGCCGCCGCAGCTCCGCCGCCGCGGTCAGCCCGACCGGTCCCGCGCCCACGACCAGCACATCTGTGTCCACCACCGGCGTCTCCTGCCGAGAGCCCCCCTGCCGCTCCGCCTCCATGGTCCACCGCCGCGAGACGATCAGCGACTTCACGGCGGCCGGGGCGACGATGCCGACCGTCTTCGGGAAGTCGCGTTCGAGGGTGAGAGCAGCAGCACGGCCGTGAGCCCGTCCTGCCGGCCGATTCACAGCAGGACGCGGTCCCGTCCGGACTGGCCGCGGACGAAGAGCGGCATGAGCAGCACGGCCACCCACCGCCTGCGCCAGGAACGCCGAGGCGCCGAGCAGCGCCCCCAGCGACACCCCCTGGCCGACGAACAGGCCCAGCAGGGCCGCGGCGAGCAGAAGGCACTGGTGACCGCCCGCGCGAGAGCGCGGGCGAACGCCGGCGTACGCAGGAACAGTCCGGTCACCGCCCGCCCCCGGCGGTATCACGGACGTCGCTCGTGCGCCCCCGCCCCGGCGCGACATGGGCGTGAACGAGCGGGTGGCGGCGCATGCGCCTGCGGGCCGCACGCGACCCGCGAGAGCCGGTATCCCCGGTACATGGCGTGGTCGAGGACGTCACCCACCCCCATGGGCGACGTCCTCGACCGCTCCCCCGGTGCCGGACTGTGGCTCAGGTGTCCGCGCGGCGGATCCGTGCCGTCACCAGCACATCACCGCCGTCCCGCCGGCACCCCAGGCGGAGTACAGGCGTACGCGGACGACGTGACGGCGGCCCTTGACGAGCCGGGCGCCGATCGTGGCGTTGTGCGGAGTTCCCCCGTCGTCCCGGCCGGCGAGGTAGCGGGGCTCCCCGTCCCGCTCCTCGAAGAGCACCATGACGGCGTCGCAGTCGCCGAAGGTGGCCTCAGCAGGCCGAGCGCGTGGCCGATCCGGTGCAGGGCCGTCCCGTGCTCCCCCTGCGCGGTCAGGTCCCAGCCGAAGTTCATGGTGCGGTCCCGCCCGCCGGCCGGCAGCGCCTCCCGGCCCACCCTCGACCAGGAGCCGTCACCGGCCTGGAACCCGATGCGCAGTTCTGCCTCCGAGCGGTCGCCGACCTCGGCGAAGGTGATCCCGATGCCGAGGTCCTGCCACTCCCGGAAACCCGCGCGCACCACGTCCCGCTGCTCCTCGGCGCCGGCCCACGGCACCCGTCGCGTCATCCCCCTCCCCGGCACGGGGATGACGGACGCGTCGGAGTCGCCGTCGAAGAACCAGTAGTGCAGGACGGTGCCGTTGACCCACATCCGCCGCCCGCTCGCGAGCGCGCTCAGCCGCTCGGCCGCCAGCCCCGGTGCGAAGGCGGGCGCCGGCGCCTGTGCCAGCGAGCAGTAGCGTGCGGTCATGGGCCACAGCCTGCCCTGCGGCCCGCCCCCGGCGCCTGAGTCGGGGGCTACTCAAGTCGCCCTGTATCAAAGGTGAGTAGTCGCGCTCATGTCTGTGTGATGACTTACGAGAGGGACGCGACGACGCTGGAGCTGCCCTGGCCGTTCGCCGGGCGGGAGGACGAACTGGAGCTGGTCCGCAGGTCGTTGACCGGCGTGCGGCGCGGCATCGTGGTGACGGGCCCGGCGGGCTGCGGGAAGACCCGCCTCGTCACCGAGGCGATCCGCGGCACCGACTGCGCCCGGGCGGCCGGCACGCCCGGGAGCCGGACCGTCCCGTTCGCCGCGTTCGCACATCTGCTTCCCGAGTCGGTCACACTGCACCGCGCGGTCCGGCTGCTGTCCGGTGTCCGCACACTGCTGGTGGACGACGCGCACCTTCTCGACGACGCCTCCGCAGCCCTGGTCCATCAACTCGCCGTCCACGGACGAACCCGGCTGCTGGTCGTCGCCACCGACGGCATGCCCGTGCCCGGCGCGATCTCCCGGCTGTGGACCGGTGAACTCCTGCCGCGCCTCGCACTGGAGACACTGCCGAAGGAGGAGACCGGCCGGCTGCTCACGGCCGGCGCCGGCCCTCTCGACGCGCTCACCCTCAACCGGCTGCACCGCCTGAGCCAGGGCGACCTGGGGCTGCTGCGCGACCTGCTGGGCGCGGTGCGCGGGCAGCTGACCCCGGTCCCGGACACCGGCGAACGCGCGTGGCGGGGCCCGGTCCCGCTGACCACGGCCGTACGCGAACGCACCGCCCCCGTCCTCGGCCGGAGCCGCCCGCTCGAACGGGAGACCCTGGACCGCCTCGCCTTCGCCGAGCCCCTGCCCCCGGACATGGACGACCTGGACCTCGGGGCCCTCGAAGCCCTGGAGTCGGACGGCCTGATCGAGGTCGACGACCACGGTGCCGTCCGACTCGCCCACCCCCTGTACGGGCCGGTGCTCCGGGCCGCGGCGGGCCGGCTGCGGGCACGCCGGCTGGCCCGGGCACCGGAGGAGTACGCCGCCGCCCTCGACGCCGAGTGCGCGGCCCTGGCCCGCCGGATCGACCGGGCCGACGTACGGGCGACGGCTGCCCCGGTGGGGGAGTGGCAGGCCGCCGAGGGCGGGCCCCTGCCGGGCGGGTACGCCGCGGTGCGTGCCCGCTACGCGCGGCTGCGCGGAGAGGTGCGGGAGGCCGCCGCCTGGGCTCGGGAAGGCCTGCGGAGCGACCCCGCGCACGCCTCCTGCCGGGCGGAACTCCACCGCGCCTCGGCGACGGTGGACCACCTGGGCGACCTCGACCCTGAGGCCGTCACCGACCCCTACGACGCCGTCCGTCTCGGCGCCCCGGAGAAAGTCATCGACCGGCTCGACGGCGTGTTCGCCCGGCACGCCGACGCCCTCACCCGCGCCGACGGCCCGGACCTGGACGAGGTGGCCCGGGAACTGGAGCGGCGCGGCTTCCTGCTCTTCGCGGCCGAAGCGCATGCCCAGGCCGTACGCGCCCACCGCGACCCGCGCGCCGCCCGGCACTCCCGCACCCGGGCCGTCGCCCTGGCCCGGAGCTGCCAGGGCGCCCGCACCCCCGCGCTGTCCGGGCTGGTCCTCGGCGAACTCACCGCCCGGCAGCGGCAGATCGTCACCCTCGCCGCGGCCGGCCTGACCAACCGGCAGATCGCCGAACGCCTCACCCTTTCCGTCCGCACCGTCGGCAACCACCTGTACGGCGCCTACGCCCGGCTCGGCACGAGCGATCGTGGCGCTCTGGCGTGGACGGCCCCCGCGCCGGAAGCCCAGCCGGCTTGAGCCGGGTCCTCAGGACCGGCGGCCTGACCCGAACAGGGGACGGGTCAGGCCGCCCCGAATGCCTCACTGTGTTGGCCGGCGCCGTTGGCGTCGACCTGTTCAGCGCCTATGTCCGGCTCGGCACGAGCGATCGTGGGGCTCTGGCGTGGACGGCCCCCGCGCCGGAAGCCCAGCCGGCTTGAGCCGGGTCCTCAGGACCGGCGGCCTGACCCGAACAGGGGACGGGTCAGGCCGCCCCGAACGCCGAGAACGCCCACCCCGTGGCCTGGTGCAGGGCGTCGTCCGGCTGGGCGGCCCGGGCATCGCGCAGCGCCTCCGCCAGGGACAGGCCGGCGTCGACGCCCTTGTGCAGCGCCAGCATCAGCGGCACCACCGCGGCGTCGTTGACCGGTGCGCTGCACGCCACCACCCCGGCCGTGCCGAGCGGCAGCAACGCAGTGACCAGGCCCAGCAGTTCGTCGGCACCGACCGAGGCCAGGCGGGCGGTGTCGCAGCAGGACAGGATGATCCGGTAGGGGCTGCGGTCCAGCCGCTCGAAGTCGTGCACGACGATCGGCCCGTCGGCCATCCGCAGGGACGAGAACAGCGGACTGTCCGCGCGGAACGTGCCGTGCGCGGCGATGTGCGCCAGCGCGGCCCCGTCCAGCTCCTCCAGCACCCGCGGCACCCGCGCCCCGTCCCCCTCGAGGACCGTCGCACAGCCGTACCGGCCGGCCAGCTCGGGCACCTCGGCACCGCCGGTCGCCAGGCCCGGGCCGCGCACCAGCACATGGCAGCCGTCCGGCGGCGGCGCGGTCTCCCGGGCCCGCAGCCAGCTGCCCGCCGACGGCGACACGCTGAGCACCCGCTCCCGCAACGACGGCAGCAGCGCCCATGGCACCCGGTGCAGCCGCCCCGGCGGCACGATCACCACCGGACCGCCGCCCAGGTGCGCCGCGGCCGGACCGAGGAGCAGTTCCTCCAGCCGCCGCCCCGCCGCCTCCACCACCGCAAGCCGGGCCTCCGCCCCGGGGTGGGCCAGCCGCCGCAACCCTGCCTGTACGTGCTCGGCCTCGGTCTCCGCCTCGGCGAGCAGCCCGGCCTCGAACCGGCGCACCCGTCCCCGCCCGCACAGCAGCACCTGCACCCGGCCGCCGAGCACGGCGAGTTCCACCAGCAGGACCTCGTCACCCAGTCGCTCCAGCAGCCGGCCGACGTCGAACCGGTCGCCGATGCCGGGCGCCTCGCCCCTCATGTGCAGCGTGCGGGAACGGATCTCCCGCTCCAGGCGCCGCTGTTCGCGCTCCAGCGCCGGGACCGGCCGGCCCTCCATCCGGGCGGCCTCCGCACGCGAGGCGATCTCACGGAAGGCCGTCATGCCGCTGAGCAGCTCCGGGTCGGCGGGCGGCCGCGTCGGCGGGGTGGACAGCACCGTGGCGCGCCAGCGCTCGCTCCACACCAGCAGCCGCCGCGGCCCGCCGGAGACCAGACTGGCCCGCTGCGCCAACGCCGCCAGTTCCGCGCCCTGTTCGGTGGCGCGCGCCCGCAGCTCCGAGGCGCCCAGCGTCATCCGGTGGTCGTCCAGTACGTCCAGGCCCCGCCGACATGCCTCCAGCACGCCCCGGGCCGACCCGCCGGCCTGCGCCCGCAGTGCCTGCGCCGCCCAGCCCGTCAACCGTGCCAGCGGCGGGCCGCTGCGCCGGCTGCGCGCGGCCACGGCCAAGTGCCGCTCCGCGTCCGCCGTCCAGCCCAGGTCCAGCGCGATCCGGCCCGCGAGCAGCGACGCCTCCGGTGCGGCCGGGGCGCCGAAGGAGGCCAGCTTCCCGGCCACCGCGGCGGCGTCGGCGACCAGCCGCCCCGAGCCGCGCCCGGCCGCGTGCCGCGCCTCGATCAGCACCAGCCGGGCGTGCGTCTCCCACCAGGTGCGCCGCTGCCCGGCGAACAGCCGTACCGCGAGGGCCGCGCGGGCGATCGCCGTGTGCGCATCCCCGGCCAGTCTCGCGGCCCGTGCGGCGGCCAGCAGCAGCTCCGCCTTGCGGGTGGACTGCCCGCCGATCCCGTCCAGCTTCCCGATCGCAGCGTCCGCCTCGGCCAGCGCCTCCGGCGCGAGACCGGCCGCCATCAGCACCTCGCAGCGCCGGATGTTCAGCATGAACGTCGGCGTGCCGAGCCGGGCGTACCGCTCCTCCGCCTCGTCCAGCAGCCGCAGCGCCACCGGCACGTCCCCCGACCGGAACGCGGCCAGGCCCCGGCTCTCCACCGCGTCGGCCTTGTCGTGCTCCTGGCCGGTGGTGTCCCACAGCGCCTCGGCCGCGGTGAAGTCCGCCTCCGCCCGCTCCACCGACCCCAGCGCCAGATGCACGGTGGCCCGCAGGGTCAGCGCCCGTGCCGTCCAGATCACGTCGTCCGCCTGCCGCAGCACCGGCACCGCCCGGCGCACGTCCTCCAGCGCCTCCCGATGGTGACCGAGGACCCACCACACGTACGCCCGCCGGTACAGCACCCGCGCTCTGGTGTGCCCGCCGCCGCGCGCCACACCCCGCTCGAACGCCGCCAGGCCCTCCCGGGTGCGGCCCGCGTGCACCAGCGCCACGCCCAGTGTGGCCAGCACGTCCGCCTCCCGGTCGGCCGAGTCCGCGCGCGCCGCGCACTCCCGGGCCCGCCGCAGGTGGTGCAGCGCGAGCCGCAGATCGCCGAAGTCCCGCTGCCAGATGCCGATCACCTGGTGGGCGACGGAGGCGTCCAGCGGGGAGGGGTCGGCGTCGAGCAGCGCCCGGGCCCTCGCGAGAGCCTCGCCCGGGTCGGCGAACACCATCGGCAGCAGTTCCGTAACCGAGTCGCTTCCCGCTGTCACTCCTCGGATGGTAGTGGTCCCGGAGCGCACCACACAGGTGTCGAGCTGTATCAAGAGACGTCGAGGCGGCTCATGTTGACGACCGCTCAGCGGAACCGGCCGACGCCGTCGCACCAACGGGAGGACCCGCCATGGCACCTCAGCGATTCCACGAGCAGTTCGACCAGATCCAGCGCTCGATGCCGGACGTCCCGCTGGCGATGGGCCCGGACGAATCGGCGGAGTTCATGTACGAGAAGGGTGTGGTCCTCGTCCGCGACGGCGAGGAGGCCCGGATCGTCGAGGACACGGTACGGGCGCACTTCACGGCCGCACCCGACCTCGACCAGGAGCAGATCCGCCGCGCGGGCCCGCAGACCAACCGCAGCGGCATCACCCGCATCCGCGTCGGCGACCCCGGGGAGGGCGCCCGGGACACCGACCGCGCCGTCGCCCACGCCCTGCGCTCCGTCCGGGAGCACGAGTCCCGGGCCGGGCACCGGATGGTCGCCCGCAACCACGTCGTGCACATCGCGGTCAACGCCTGCCCCGGCGACGAACCTGTCCCCGCCCCGCTCAGCGAGCCGCCCAACCCGGCCGCCGCCGGCACGCCCCACGACCCGGACACGGCCGTCGGCGTCCTCGTCGTCGACACCGGCCTCATGCACGACTACCGCTCCTGCGGCCTGCTCGCCCACACCGGCGGCGACGCCCAGATCCAGGAGTGCGACGACCGGGGCGTCCTCCAGCAGTATGTCGGACACGGCACGTTCATCGCCGGGCTCGTCGCGGCCGTCGCGCCCAACACCGACATCACCGTGCGCGGCAGCCTCAACGACGCGGGCGCCATCCTGGAGTCCGAGTTCGGCGAGAAGCTCTTCGAGGCCGTCGACGCCGGCGGCTGGCCCGACGTGCTCAGCCTTTCCGCCGGCACCTCCAACGGCCGCACCGACGGCCTGCTCGGCGTCGAGAACTTCATGCGGGAACTGCGCGAGCAGCGCACCCTGCTGGTCGCCGCCGCGGGCAACAACGCGAGCGCCGCGCCGTTCTGGCCCGCCGCCTACGCCGACCTGCCCGGCTGGGAGGACTCCGTGCTGTCGGTCGGCGCCCTGCGCAGCGACGGCGAGTCCGGCGCATGCTTCACCAACCACGGCCCGTGGGTGAAGGTCTACGCTCCCGGAGAGCGCCTCACCAGCGCCCTCACCGGCTTCGACGCACCCGTCCCGTACGTGTACCAGCACTCCACGTACGACGCCTGCCGCTACGGCTTCTCCTACGGCTGCACCTGCCAGCACCCCCGCCACAGCGGCGTGCTGAGCGACGAGGGCGACGCCGTCAAGCCGGACCAGGTGATGTTCGAGGGGTACGCGCAGTGGAGCGGCACCTCCTTCGCCACCCCCGTGACCGCCGGCCTCGTGGCCGCCCACATGACGGCGCACAAGGAGACCGACCCGCGCGCGGCCCGGCGGCAACTGCTGGCCGCCGACGCGGAGTTCGCGGACGTACGGGGCGCGCAGGTCCCGGCGCTGCGTCCGCCCACCTGGCGCCCGGTCCCGGTCGTGCGCCTCGGCCCCGGGCTGTGAGGGCCGGGGCCGTCCCCTCCACGGCGTACGATGACGTGCCGTATTCGAGGGGTGGGGCTGCCGTGGACCGTACTGATGCCGGCGCGCTCGTCCAGGCAGCCGCCGACGGTGACGCGGCAGCCTGGAAGGCGCTCGTGGAAGGGCTGAGCCCGCTGGTCTGGTCCGTCGTCCGGGCCCACCGGCTCTCCGACGCCGACGCCCATGAGGTCTACCAGACGGCCTGGTTCCGCTTCGCCCAGCACCTCGGGCGGATCCGCGAGCCCGGCAAGGCGGGCGCCTGGCTGGCGAGCACCGCGCGCCACGAGTGCCTCAAGGTCATCCGGAGTGCGCAGCGGGTGACCCTGACGGACGATCCGCGGCTGCTGGACCGGGTCAGCGAGGACGGCACGCCGGAACAGTCGCTGCTCGACTCGGAGGAGGCCGCCGCGCAGAGCGAACGCGTCCGGCGGCTGTGGCAGGAGTTCGAGGAACTCGGCGAGCGGTGCAGGCAGTTGCTGCGCGTGCTGATGGCCACGCCGCCGCCCAGCTACCAGGACGTGTCCGCCGCGCTCGGGATCGCGGTGGGCAGCATCGGACCGCTGCGCCAGCGCTGTCTGCGGCGTCTGCGGTCCCGGCTGGAGGCACGGGGGGCGATATGAGCGACATGAACGGCGACCGGTACGACGACGGACTGTACGACCACGACCTGTACGAGGACGACCTGTCCGGCGAAGGGGACTTCGGCGACGAGGAGTTCGACGCCGGGATGCTGGAGCAGGAGCTGCGGCAGGCCGCCGCCGTCCTCGACCCGGTGCCGGCGGAGCTCCAGCAGATCGCGGTCGACGCCTACGCGCTGCACGACCTCGACGCGCGCGTGGCCGAGCTGACCTTCGACTCGCTGGTCGACGCCCTCCCCGTCCGGGGCGTCACCGATGCGCCCCGGATGCTGACCTTCCGGGCGGGTGAGGTGACCGTCGACGTCGAGGTGACCGCACAGGGGCTGATGGGCCAGGTGCTGCCGCCGCAGCCGGCCCGCATCGAGGTCCTCGGCGGGCCGCGGCCCGGCTCCCCGCTCACGGCCGACGACTTGGGCCGTTTCACCGGCGACACGCCGCTGACGGGGCCGTTCGCCCTGCGCTTGTGTACGGCCGGGGATGTGGTGGTGACGGAGTGGCTGCGGGCGTAGGGGGTGCGTCCGCACGCCTTCGGCGGAGTCGCCACGCCGTGGGGACTGCCCGGCGCGGGTCACGCCCGGCTCGGCCTCGGGCTGGAGTGAAGACCCGGATGCCTTCCGGTGACCTGCCGTCCGTCAAACACCCGACCGTAGGGTTGATCGACATGGGCAACCACATCGCCCAGCGGCAGGCCGGCCTGACCTCGATGTCGCGTAGCAATTCACAGTGGACGTAGTCCCCGGTTACGTGTTCATCCTGCCGGCGGTGATCGTCGCGGGATGGGTCCTGTCGTGGTGGGGTGCGCGGCGGGTCCGGTGGTTCCTGCCGTTCGCTGCGGTCGTCGTCTCCGTGCTCTGCGTCGTCATCGGCTGGCACGCAATGGGGCCGCCGGCGGACCCGCGGACCGTCGACTGCTCGTCCAGCTGGGCGTGTACGGACCCCGGTTCGCTCTACGTGGTCGCGGCCGGGCTGCTCGGTTTCGGATGCTGCGTTGTGCTGTTGCTCCTCACGCTCGTGGGGGAGGCGCTTCTGATCCGGAGGGGATGCCGCTCCGAACCCGTTCAGCCGGACACGGCGTCGATGAGGCCCGCCAGCGCGGCGGCGAGTCGCTCCAGGCCGGGCCCGGGGCGACCGCCCGGCTCGGTCATGTAGGTGTCCCGGCGGATCTCCACCATGAGCGCGCTCACCTCGGGCTGCTTCCCGTAGAACTCCAACGGGACGTAGGTCCCGCCGAACGGCGTGTCGAGCTCCGTCTCCCCGAACGCCTCCCGGGCCGCGGCGAGCAGCGCGGGAGGCGTGTGGAAGGGGTCGGTACCGAGGCAGACCGGCGGGCGCGGCCCCTCCCCGTGCAGTTCGTACGGCAGCCTCCGGCTCGGGTAGGAGTGCACGTCGATGATCACGGCCCGTCCGGTGGCCTCCAGCCGGTCCGCCACGGCCCGCGTCATCGCCCGCGCGTACGGCTCGAAGTACCGCTCGACGAGGGGCGTGGCGTCGACGTCGTCGGGCCGCAGCGCCCGGCCGTGCGTGGTCCGCGTGTAGACCGCTCCCATCCCGACGGCGAGCATCTCCTCCCGCTCGTCCGGAAACCGCTCCGGATCGACGACCAGCCGCGACAGCCGGTTGACGAACCGCCACGGTGTGACGCCGGCCGGCCCGGCCGCCGCCTCGGCGATCTCCGCCGTGTGCGCGTCCGTGAGGTGGTCCAGCTCCCGCGCCAGCTCTCCGTCGTCCAGCACGATGCCCGCCCGTACGTCGTCCGGTATCTCCCGCGCGGAGTGCGGAACATGGAGGATCACAGGCGACTGCCGGTCGCCGGGCAGCAGCTCGAAGGAGGGCGGGACGTCGGTCACGAAGGCTCCAGGGCGTTGTCGGTTGGTGGATGACGTGCAGGTTCCTTGAGGGCCCTTGAGAGCGTTGAAGGTGCTCGTCAGCAGGTCAGCGGTGTGCGTGGCCCCCCCGTTTCGTGATCTCGGGGAATGTGCGGGTGGCTCGGAGAAGTCAGCTGAGACTGCAGTATCTCTTCGCTTGTGTCAGATTCCGAAGGTCGCACCCTCACTCTCGTGCTGCTGCCCGTGCCGCGGGGGAGGGCTCAGGTCCGATCGAGACCGGTTTGGCGGATGTCGTCACCCTCCAACGGCGCCGCCAGGCCCGCATGTCCGACCAGGACGAGGAGAGCTTCTTCGCCGACGCGCTCACCGGGTACGAGGGTGTGATCGCCGGAGTGATCGGCAGGCTCAGCGCGGGTATCAGCAAACCCATGCGGCGCAAGCTGCACGAGATGCCGCGCCTCGTGACCGATCCGCAGTCCCCCCGGCGCCGACGTCCAAGCCCAACCGGAACGACTCCTTCGGGCAGTCCTTGCGTCTGGGCGCGCTTCATCACCAACGTCCTTTCACTGTAGGGACGTTGTTCCAGCGAGGGTTTCGTGTTCCACTGATCTCCCTCCGTAACATCGATCACCCGCTCCGGGGCGGGAGAGTCTCCATGGGGGATTCGTGGGTGAGGATCTGGGGTTCGAGAGACTTCTCGAGGAGGAAGGTTTCTTCGCGCGCCTGCTCGGGCGGTCGCCGTCGGGCGGTGGCAGCAAGCTGTTGTACGGCCCCGACCTTCCCGTTGTGCTGCTCACCGGCGGCCCGGGGATGGGCAAGGGGCGGCTGCTGCGGCTGGTGCGCGACCGCTTCGCCTCCAAAGTGCCGGTGATCTATCTGGACTGCGCGTCACGGACGTACGAGGACGACGCGGGGCCGGAACCGGGCGCCC
Source organism: Streptomyces qaidamensis (assembly GCF_001611795.1). Classification (NCBI taxonomy): domain Bacteria; kingdom Bacillati; phylum Actinomycetota; class Actinomycetes; order Kitasatosporales; family Streptomycetaceae; genus Streptomyces; species Streptomyces qaidamensis. The sequence continues at coordinate 8,040,160 of NZ_CP015098.1, forward strand.
GCTCGGACCTCACCGAGGCCCTGGTCGACGTCGCAGGGCGGCTGCGCGCGTGGCAGGGAACGGGCGGCCCGTTCGTCTTTCCACGGTTCTTCGCAGGCCTCACGATGATCGCGACCGGCGCCGCGGATCGCAGCCCCGAAGCGGTCAGGGCGGAAGTCGAACGCTACGAGAACCTGCCCCAGCAGCAGGGCCTGCGCGGACTGGGAACCGGTGGATTCTGGCGGAACGTGCTCACCGGAGTCATCCGCAATCTGCTCAACACCCTCGCCGGACAGTTGCTCGGCGCATACGGCGCCTCGGTGGCCGGCGCCCTGCTGGAGGCCCTCTTCGCGAACGCGGCACCCAAGGGCAGGAGGGAGCTGACGCGGATCTACGGCGCCTATCCCACCGCGGGCCACCAGCCGGAGCACGGGCTGCTCGATCTCGCAGCGGACTTCAAGGCCGGCGGCGAGGCACGGGAGGTGGCGGAGCGCTTCCTCTTCCGGGCGCTGCGCGAGGACATCGAGGCGGCCTACGAGGGCACGGTCGGCTGGCTGAGCCGCGTCGGGCGCCCGGCGCTGCTCCTGGAACACGCCGACTCGCCGCTGGGAGAGCGACTGTTGCGGGCCGTGCTCACCGACCGGCGCGACGGACAGCGCGACCGCGTGGTGATCGTGGGCACGGCACGCCAGGAGGACGGCGGCGCCTTCCTTTACGGAGGGCTGTCACCCGAGGACGCGGGGTACCCGGCGGAGTACCGGCCTGCCGACGGAATACCGGCCACATGGTGCCGGAAAACGGGCCCGCAGCCGGACCGGGCGCCGCTGGCCGACGGGGTACTCCTGCTGCGGATGCCCCTTCTCACCGGTGACCAGCTCCGCGACGAGACCCTGCGAAGACAGCGGCGCACGGAGCCGGAGAGCGGCGCGAACCGCCGCCGTGTCGTCGCCGCCGTGGCCCGGCTGAGCGGCGGGCGTCCGCACACGGTGATCCGGCTGGCCGCAGCAGCCGCCACCTTCCGGATGCCGGCGGACGCCAACGACCGGGACCTCCTCGACGCCCCGCTGCGCCACCCGGACGGCGCCGCCGAACGGCCGGTGACAGACGTACTGCTCGAGGAGCTGATCCTGGACCAACTGCCGGTAGGGCTGCCGGACGAGCACCGCGGCCAGTGGCTCGATCTGCTCACCCATCTGTCGGTGGCCCACGACACGGAATGCGCAGACGTCCTGCTGCTCCACCATCAGGCCCACCGTGTCTCGGTCCTGACCGCACATCAGGTTGCCAAGCTGCTCACCGAAACCGGGTGGCCCGGCTGTGAAAGGCACTTCATCGGGGACTTCGGGCTGCGTCAGCTGCTCGTGCACCGGCTCTACGGGCTGCGCCCCGACGGCGCCGCCTGGCACGCCGACCACCATCTGCTGCGCGACCACTACGCCCTGCGCGCGGCGGACGACGGGGCGACGGGCGGCGAGGCGTTCCGCTCCCTCACAGCGCACCGGATGAACCACCACCTGGTCTCGGGCGGCGCGGACGACGTGGTCCGCCACCTCGCCGCCACGCTGCCCGGCCGCCCCCGGGAGTGGTGCGCGGAGCTGCTGGAGATCGCGCAGGCTCCGTATCCGGGCGGCGCGGACGCCCGCCGTGTGCGCGCCCAGGGTCTGGTGTCCATGGAGGGACCCGCGCTGCGCCGCACCGTCGACCAGCTGCTGCACGCGGTGTGGCTGTGCGAGGAGCGGACCAGGCCGACCGGGAGCGAGATGGCCCGCACGCTGGCCGGCCTGCTGGAGCGCCTGTCGATCATGGAGTTCGACGGCGCAGGGGATCTCGGCCCGACCGCCGGCGAGTGGAGCGGCCTGGCGGCGAACCAGCGGCCGCTGCTTCGCTGTTCCTGCACCGATCAGCTCGGGCGACGGAGGTAACGGGGATGCCCAGTTGGCTGTCGAGACCCAGATGGACGGGGATGCCCAGGTGGCGGCAGATCCTCTACGCGCTGCTCGGCCTGACGGTGCTCGCGGCCGCCGTCGTGTACGGCAGATCCGCCGCGCAGAGACCCGACACCTGCGCCGACGGCGTCGAGCGGATCGACGACGAGTGCATCGGTGTCAGCGGCGAGGGATACGACTTCGGCACACGCGAGATCAGGGCCGTGGCCCAGGCCATCAAGAAGGAGAACGATCGGATCGCCCAGCAGCCCCATGTCACCGTGGCGATGATGCTGCCGCTCCAGTCGGACCAGCCGACACTGCGCCGGCAGATGCGCAGCGACCTCCAGGGCGCGTACCTGGGGCAGCGGCAGGCCAATGCGGGTGAGGGCGAACTGCCCAGGATCCGGTTGGTTCTGGCCAATCCAGGACGGAACTACGGGCGGCAGAACGAGGTCGTGGACACCCTGATCGGCATGGCAGGCTCGTCGAAGGACCGGCTGCGGGCCGTCACGGGCTTCAACCTCAGCCTTGACGCCACGGAGAAGGCCGTCGAACGCCTGACGAAGCACGGGATCCCGGTGCTCGCCTCCCGGATCAGCGGCGACCGGATCGCGAACGAGGACGGCACGGACGGCGCGGCGAAACAGCGATTCCCCGGTCTGGCCCGGATCATCCCCACCAACAACGGCGCGGCCAAGGCTTTGGCCGACTTCAACGGTGAACGCGGGCGGCAGGACGCCCGAACGGTCATGGTCTTCGACACCCGCCAGGACGCCTACGACGAGTCGCTGGCGGACGCGTTCCGGGGCATCGAGGAGGCCGGCCCGGCCGGGCCAGCCGCGATGCCCTTCGAGTCCCCGGGGATCTACGAGGCGGGTTCGACCGGCAATCAGTTCACCCAGATCGCCAACAACATCTGTGACTCGCCGGCCGACACCGTCTACTTCGCGGGCCGCACCCTGCACTTGCGGATATTCGCGCTCAAGCTCGCCCAGCAACCCTGCGGGGACCGGCACTACACGATCATCAGCGGATCGGACGCCGCCTCGCTGCGGCAGGGCATGTCGGCGAAGGACTGGGCGCAGCTGCGCGGCACGGGCGGCGAACCGAAGGTGACGGTGCAGTACGCCGCTCCGGCGCACCCGGCCGCCTGGAGCACCGAGTTGAAGGCATGGAGGAAGAGGTGGGACGCGAGCCGCGACCGCGAGCCCACCGCCGACGAGCTCCCTCAGTACCTCACCGAACCCAAAGCGGCCCTGGACAGCCTGAACAAGCTGATCGAGGCCACCCTCCACGAGGGGACCGATCTCGGCTCCGTCCCGAACCTCGAGGACTCCCGGACGATGCTCGTCTACGACGGTCTCCTCACCATCGGCACCGCCCTGCACGAGGTGCAGGGCGACGACGCCGAGCAGGTACCCGGCCTGAAGGATGTCGGCACGGAGTGGTCCAAGCTCCAGTCCCGGCACCGGGTGAAGGGAACGAGCGGTCTGATCTGCCTCACCAGCGGCGGAAATCCGTACGACAAGCCGGTCGCCGTGGTCGAACTGGACCCAGGGCGGGAGGGCCGCGGCACGCTGAAGTTCGTCGGCATCGGCTGGCCCACCGGCCGGGAACAGCCGAAGAACTGCGTGATTCCGAGCAGGACACCCTGAAGGCCGAGGACCGTCAGATCGCCGGGCACTGAGAGGGCGACCTCACCGTCGGCCAGGGCGACCGATCAGCCACCGGCTCCCTGGCTGACCGCACCACCCGCTGTGTAAAGCTCCTGCACTTGCCCGGCGGACGGGGCCCCGAGCACGACCGCGACCTGCCCGCCTTCGCCGGCCTGCCCGCAGAGCCGGCCCGCTCCCTCACCCGGGATCAAGGCGGCAAGATGGGCCGGCGACGAGTTCCCCCGTGCCACCAGTGAGCATCCATCCGTTTCTGCGGGCGCTCTACGAAGACGGCTACTACCCGGACCACGTCCTGGACCGAGGCCGCGCGATCCTGCTCGCCCTGTGCGAGCGCGTCGAACGGGAGCGCCCCGCCGGCCTCGCCGCGCTCTACGCGCTGACGCAGGCGGCCACGGAGGAGTTCAACGATCTCCAGGCCGCATTCGAGGCGGCGGGCAGTGAGATCGAGACGGTGGCCCGGGAGGAGATAGCCGAGGACTTCGGCTTCGTGGCGCGTGCGTACGGCTTCCCGGACGCGGACGTGGAGGAGCTGATCGCCACCCGGGAGTGGTGAGGACCGCGACAGGGGGCGAACACGGCTCCGCCCCGGCCGGGCGTCGTGCCGGACGGGGCGGAGCGGGTGGGTCGTAGGGGCCCGGGGCCTCAGCTCAGGGAGGCCAGGGCCTCGTTCCACGTGGTGGACGGGCGCATGGCCTCCGCGGCCTTCGCAGGGTCGGGCTGGTAGTAGCCGCCGATGTCGACCGGCTTGCCCTGCACGGCGCTCAGCTCGTCGACGATCTTCTGCTCGTTCGCGGCGAGCGTCTCGGCGAGCGGGGCGAAGGCCTTGGCCAGGTCCGCGTCGTCGCTCTGCCCGGCCAGCTCCTGCGCCCAGTACAGGGACAGGTAGAAGTGGCTGCCGCGGTTGTCGATGCCGCCGACGCGCCGGGTCGGGGACTTGTCCTCGTTGAGGAAGGTCGCCGTGGCGCGGTCGAGGGTGTCGGCCAGGACCTGGGCGCGGGCGTTGCCCGCCACCTTCGCGAGCTGCTCGAAGGACGGCACCAGGGCGAAGAACTCACCCAGGGAGTCCCAGCGCAGGTAGTTCTCCTTGACCAGCTGCTGCACGTGCTTCGGCGCCGAGCCGCCCGCACCCGTCTCGAACAGGCCGCCGCCCGCCATCAGCGGGACGACCGACAGCATCTTGGCGCTGGTGCCCAGCTCCAGGATCGGGAAGAGGTCGGTCAGGTAGTCACGCAGGACGTTGCCGGTGACCGAGATCGTGTTCTCGCCGCGGCGGATGCGCTCCACCGACAGCTTCGTCGCCTCGACCGGGTTGAGGATCCGGATGTCCAGGCCCTCGGTGTCGTGTTCGGCGAGGTAGGTGTTGACCTTGGCGATCAGGTTGGCGTCGTGCGCGCGGGTCTCGTCCAGCCAGAACACCGCCGGGTCGCCGGTGGCACGGGCGCGGGTGACGGCCAGCTTGACCCAGTCCCGGATCGGGGCGTCCTTGGTCTGGCAGGCGCGGAAGATGTCGCCGGCCGAGACGGCCTGCTCGATGAGCGCGGTGCCGTTGCCGTCGACCAGGCGGACGGTGCCCGTGGCGGGGACCTCGAAGGTCTTGTCGTGGCTGCCGTACTCCTCGGCCTTCTGCGCCATCAGACCGACGTTCGGCACCGAGCCCATGGTGGACGGGTCGTAGGCGCCGTTGGCCCGGCAGTCGTCGATCACGGCCTGGTAGACGCCCGCGTAGGACGAGTCCGGCAGGACCGCGAGGGTGTCGTGCTCCTGGCCGTCGGGGCCCCACATGTGGCCCGAGGTGCGGATCATGGCCGGCATGGAGGCGTCGACGATGACGTCCGACGGGACGTGCAGGTTCGTGATGCCCTTGTCGGAGTCGACCATCGCCAGCTCCGGGCCCTCGGCGAGCTCGGCGTCGAAGGAGGCCTTGATCTCGGCACCCTCCGGCAGCGAGTCGAGGCCCTTCCAGATGCCGCCCAGACCGTCGTTCGGGGTGAGGCCGGCCGCGGCGAGCTTGTCGCCGTACTGCGCGAACGTCTTCGGGAAGAAGGCGCGCACCACGTGGCCGAAGACGATCGGGTCGGAGACCTTCATCATCGTCGCCTTCAGGTGCACCGAGAACAGCACGCCCTCGGCCTTGGCCTTGGCGACCTGCGCGGTCAGGAACTCGCGCAGCGCGGCGACGCGCATCACGGAGGCGTCGACGACCTCACCGGCGAGCACGGGTACGGACTCGCGCAGCACCGTGGTGGTGCCGTCGTCGCCGACGAGCTCGATGCGCAGGGCGCCGTCCTCGGCGATCACGACGGACTTCTCGGTGGAGCGGAAGTCGTTCTGCCCCATGGTCGCCACGTTGGTCTTGGACTCGGCGGTCCAGGCGCCCATGCGGTGCGGGTGGGACTTGGCGTAGTTCTTGACCGAGGCCGGGGCACGCCGGTCGGAGTTGCCCTCACGCAGGACCGGGTTCACGGCGGAGCCCTTGATCTTGTCGTAGCGGGCGCGGATCTCGCGCTCTTCGTCGGTCTTCGGGTCGTCCGGGTAGTCCGGCAGGGCGTAGCCCTGGCCCTGCAGCTCGGCGACGGCCGCCTTGAGCTGCGGGATGGACGCCGAGATGTTCGGCAGCTTGATGATGTTGGCGGCGGGCGTCTTGGCCAGCTCACCGAGCTCCGCGAGGGCGTCCGGGATGCGCTGGTCCTCGGTCAGGTACTCCGGGAACACGGCGATGATGCGCCCGGCCAGCGAGATGTCGCGGGTCTCCACGGCGACACCGGCCTGCGACGCGTACGCCCGGACCACCGGCAGGAAGGAATACGTCGCCAGGGCGGGGGCCTCGTCAGTGTGCGTATAGATGATGGTCGAGTCAGTCACCGGGTGCTCCGCTCCACGTCTGCAACATTGCTCGACATCAAGATATCTCGTGACCGGCCTCGGCTCGACAGGGGTCCACGACCAGTTTCGTGCAACCGATCGGTCCGTTCCCGTGTCTGGGAGAGAGATCACTCACTCCAAGCCACGGCCGGATCTGACCACCCGGCCGTCCGAGCGAAAGCGGACCATGAGATATCGCACCAGAGTGACGGCCCCGGCGGTTGCCCTTCTCGGCACGGCGGCGGCACTGACCACGGGGATCCCGGCCCAGGCCGCCGGCAGGACCGGCGCCGGCCCGGGCCCCGAGACCCTCGGCGACCCCGTCTACCCCGCCCTCGGCAATGACGGATACCGGGTCTCGGCGTACCACCTCGACTTCGCGTACGACGACACGACCAAGCTCGTCGAGGCCACCGCGACCCTGACCATCCGCACCACCCAGGCCCTGAGCCGCTTCTCCCTGGACGCGCTCGGCCTGGACATCCGCTCCGTCCGGGTCGACGGTCGCACCGCCGCCTTCGAGCAGGTGGCCGAGAAGCTGCGGGTCACCCCCGCGCGCAAGCTCGCGGCGAAGGCCCGGGTCACCGTGTGCGTGGCCTACGGCGCCGACCCGCGCCGGATCCCGCCGCCCGCCGGCGGCTGGGTGGCCACCCCGGACGGATTCGCGGTGTGCTGCCAGCCGAACCTGGCGCACACCGTCTTCCCCTGCAACGACCACCCCTCCGACAAGGCCGATTTCACCTTCCGCCTCACCGTTCCCGCCGGACTGCGGGGCGTCGCGAGCGGCCGGCTGGTGCGCACCGAACAGCTGGAGGGCGACCGGACCGCGTACACGTACCGCTCCCGCTCGCCGATCGCCACCGAAGTGGTGCAGATCACCGTCGGCGACTATGTGATCAAGGACCGGCAGGGCCCGCACGGCCTGCCGCTGCGGGACGTCGTCCCCGTCGCCCGGGCCGCCGCCCTGGAGCCCGCCCTGGCGCTCACCCCGGCGCTGGTGTCCTGGGTCGAGCAGCGGCTCGGCGCGTACCCCTTCGAGACGTACGGCCTGCTGCCCTGCAACAACGACGCCCCGGACGCCTTCGACTTCACGGGCCTTGAGACCCAGACCCTCACGATCTACAAGCCGAACTACCTCCTCCAGGAGGAGAGCAAGATCGGCTCGCACATGATGCACGAGCTGGTCCACTCCTACTTCGGCAACAGCGTCAGCCCCGCCACCTGGGCCGATCTGTGGCTGAACGAGGGCCACGCCGACTTCTACGGCCTGCTGTACCGCTACGAGCGCGGCTGGCCCGACTCCAAGGGCATGACCACCATGGAAGCCCGGATGAAGGACACCTACGCCCTCGGCGACCAGTGGCGCCAGACCTCCGGGCCGGTCGCCGCACCCAACGCGGCCAACCTGTTCGACGGTCAGCGCTACCTCGGCGGCGTCCTCGTCCTCTACGCGCTGCGGCAGCAGATCGGCGAGGCCGCCTTCAACGCCGTCGAGCGCGCCTTCCTCGCGCGCCACCGCGACTCCTCGGCCTCCACCGAGGACTACATCGCCGTCGCCTCGGAAGTCTCCGGCCAGGACCTGACCGGTTTCCTGCGGGACTGGCTGTACGGCACGAAGACGCCCCGGATGCCGGGCCACCCGGACTGGACCGTGACGCCGGCGAAGGCGTCCCTCTCGGCACCGCGCGACCGGAGGGACAGCCACCACCACGAGAACTCCGCGACGCTGTAGGGGGCGGAGCGCCTCAGTCGAACCGGGCGGGGCTCAGCCCGCCCGGTTCGATCTCGCCGGTCCGCTGCTGCGGGATGCCGACCGAACCCTGCTGCAACGCCACCGTCCGGGCCGGGGCGGGGATGCGGATGCCCTCCGCGCGGTAGCGCTTGTGCAGGCGCTTGATGAACTCGTGCTTGATCCGGTACTGGTCGCTGAACTCGCCGACACCAAGGATGACGGTGAAGCCGATCCGGGAGTCGCCGAAGGTGTGGAACCGGATGATCGGCTCGTGGTCGGGCACCGCGCCCTCGACCTCGGTCATCGTCTCGGCGATGACCTCGTTGGTCACCCGCTCCACGTGCTCCAGATCGCTGTCGTAGGCCACCCCGACCTGGACCAGGATGGTCAGCTGCTCCTCGGGGCGCATGAAGTTGGTCATGTTCGCCTGCGCGAGCTGGCCGTTGGGGAGCACGATGAGGTTGTTGGACAGATTGCGGATGGTCGTCTGCCGCCAGTTGATGTCCTCGACGTAGCCTTCCTCGCCGCTGCTGAGCTTGATGTAGTCACCTGGCTGGACGGTCTTGGAGGCGAGGATGTGGATGCCCGCGAAGAGGTTGGCGAGGGTGTCCTGGAGCGCCAGCGCGACCGCCAGACCACCGACACCCAGGGCGGTGAGCAGCGGGGCTATGGAGATGCCCAGGGTCTGGAGCACCACCAGGAAGCCGATCGCCAGGACCAGGATCCGGGTGATGTTGACGAAGATCGTGGCCGAGCCGGCGACCCCGGAGCGGGACTGGGTGACCGTGCGCACCAGTCCGGCCACCACCCGGGCCGCCGACACCGTCGCCACGAAGATGAGCAGCACGGTGAGCACCTGGTTGGTGGTGTGCTGCACGGTGCGGGTCAGCGGCAGCACGGCCGCCGCGCCCGCCACGCCGCCCACGACCGCCGCCCAGGGCACCACGGCCCGCAGCGCGTGCACGATGACGTCGTCCCCGCTCCAGCGCGTCCGGTCGGCGTGCCCGCCCAGCCAGCGCAGCAGGACACGCAGCGCGAACGCCGCCAGCAGACCCGAGGCGAGGGCGATGCCGGCGAACAGCAGATCGTCCACGGTGAGGTCCCGGTTCACCGGTCACCTCCGGTGCGGGGAACTGCGGCGAACGCCGCCGCCAACGGCCGGATGTGAAGTCTCGTCACGTCGTCACCTGCTCGTTTTCCGGGATGCTCGAAGGTGCCCGACCACCCTGACCTGCGGTCGGCACGATCGTTCATCCTGCCGTATCCCGCACGGGGTTCCGTACCGCGGACGGGGGTGAGCGCAGGGTGAGTCAGCGCACATGACGCACTGTCATGCGCGCTCCTGCCGCGTGACCGAGCCGGCGCGCCACCCGGGTCAGATCACCTTCAGCCGCACCAGCGCCGCCCGGGTCAGATCACCTTCAGCCGCACCAGCGCCGCCAGGGTCAGCGCGCCCGGCACCAGCGGCAGCCAGACGGTGATGACCCGGAAGGCCAGGACCACGGCGGTGGCCACCGCGGCCGGGCCGCCCGCCGCCACCAGCGCCACGACCAGCGCCGCCTCCACCGAGCCGATCCCGCCCGGCGTGGGCACCAGCGCCACGGCGACCGTCGCCGCCAGGTAGGCCACCGCCATGTGCGCGGGCGGGATGTCCAGCCCCAGCGCCCGCCCCGTCAGCACCAGCACGGACGCCTGCAGCGCAGGGAAGGCGAACGACCCGCCCCACAGCGCCATCGCCCGGGCCGGGCGGGTGTGCACCGAACGTGCCTCGCCGAGGGCCGTCCGCAGGAAGGACACCAGGGCCGAGCGCAGCCGTCGGACGAGGGTGAGCACGGCCGCGGCGATCACGAGCACCACCGCGACGCCGGCCAGCAGAGGGCCGAACGCAGTCTCCGGCACCAGCGTGCCGAGCCGCAGCGCCTCGGGGAACGCGATGAGCAGGGCACCCAGCAACGCCACCCGGCCGATGCTCTCGGCCAGCAGGTACAGGGCGAGAGCGGCCGAGGAGCGGGCGAGCGGCAGCCCGCACACCGTCATGAACCGCAGGTTGACCGCGCTCGCGCCGAGACCGGTCGGCAGCAGATGGTTGGCCGCTCCCGCCGCGAACTGCGTGGCCAGCAGCCGCCGTCGGGGCAGCCGTTCGACCACCGCGCCCTGCCGGGTGCAGGAGGCGGCGACCCAGGTCAGACAGGTCGCTGCGGCCGCGGCCAGCAGCCAGGGCCACTCGGCGGTGCGCAGATGCGCGAAACCCGCGGCCAGCACCGACCGGTGCTGCACCGCGACGACGGTGACGAGCAGGAGCGGGAGCAGACACAGGATCTGCCGCAGGCGGCGCACCGGGACGCGACGGGGGAGTCGTCCCGGGCTGAGTTCGGGGAGGTGTAGCGCTGTCACATCCCCAGAGCCTGACCAGGACGGGCCAACTGCGGGTTGCGGGAGCGGGGACTGGGGATTGCGCGCGGGAAGCGGCTGCGTGGGGAGCGTCATCGGGGCCTTTGCGCGAAGGGACGGGGAAGAGGGGGATCGGGCTGATTGTGCGGGATGTCGGGGCCCGAGCGCGAGCTTCTTGACCTCAACATTGCTTGAGGTTCTACGGTCGCTGCCATGAGCATGGAGACCACAGCGTGGACACAGCTGCACAGCGTCATGAACGCCGAACGGGAGCGCCGCCCCTTCGCCCTGGCGACCCTGCGCCGCATCGGCGGGTTCGCCCGCCCCCACCGGCGCCGTATCGCCCTTTTCGTCCTGCTCGGTGTCGGCACCGCCCTGCTGGCCGTGGCGACTCCCGTGCTGGCCGGGTCGGTCGTGGACACGATCGTGTCGCACGGCGACGAAGGCACCGTCGTACGTCTCGCCCTGCTCATCGCGCTGATCGCGGTGGCGGAGGCGGCGCTGGGCATCCTCGGCCGCAGGCTGTCGGCGACGCTCGGAGAGCATCTCATCCTCGATCTGCGGACCGCCGTCTTCGACCATGTGCAGCGCATGCCGGTCGCGTTCTTCACACGCACTCGTACGGGCGCCCTGGTCTCCCGGCTCAACAACGACGTCATCGGAGCCCAGCGCGCGTTCAGCAACACCCTCTCCGGAGTGGTCAGCAACCTCGTCACCCTGCTGCTCACGCTCGCGGTGATGCTCACGCTGTCCTGGCAGATCACCCTGCTGGCGCTGGTACTGCTGCCGGTGTTCGTGATCCCGGCCCGGCGCATGGGCAGCCGGATGGCCCGGATGCAGCGCGAGGCGGCGACGCTGAACGCGGCGATGGGCACCCGCATGACCGAGCGGTTCTCCGCCCCCGGGGCCACGCTGGTCAAGCTCTTCGGCCGGCCGGAGGAGGAATCGGAGGAGTTCGCCGAGCGGGCCCGCCGGGTCGCGGACATCGGGATCCGCACGGCGACCGCCCAGGCGGCCTTCATCACCGCCCTCACCCTCGTCTCGGCCCTCGCCCTGGCCCTGGTCTACGGCCTCGGCGGCTGGTTCGCCCTGCGCGGCGCCCTGGAACCGGGCGCGGTCGTGTCGCTCGCGCTGCTCCTGACCCGGCTCTACGCGCCGCTGACGGCGCTCGCGGGAGCGCGCGTCGAGGTGATGAGCGCGCTGGTCAGCTTCGAGCGGGTCTTCGAGGTGCTGGACCTCAGGCCGCTCATCGAGGAGAAGCCGGACGCGCGCCCGGTGCCCGACGGGCCCGTGGCGGTCGAGTTCGACCGGGTCCGCTTCGGCTACCCGGCCGCCGACAAGGTCTCCCTGGCCTCCCTCGAGGAGGTCGCGACCCTGGACGGGCGAGGCGGCGACGAGGTCCTGCACGGCCTGTCCTTCCGCGCCGAACCCGGCCAGACCGTGGCGCTCGTCGGCTCCTCCGGCGCGGGCAAGTCGACCATCGCGCAGCTGATGCCCCGCCTGTACGACACCGGCGAAGGGGCCGTGCGCATCGGCGGCGTCGACGTCCGCGACCTCACGGCCGGGTCGCTGCGGCAGACCATCGGCATGGTCACTCAGGACGGCCACCTCTTCCACGACACCGTCCGCGCCAACCTCCTGCTCGCCCGCCCGGAGGCCACGGAGGACGAGCTGTGGGAGGCGCTGCGCCGGGCCCGTCTCGACGACCTCGTACGGTCCCTGCCCGACGACCTCGACACCGTGGTCGGCGAGCGCGGCTACCGCCTCTCCGGCGGCGAACGCCAGCGCATGACCATCGCCCGGCTGCTGCTGGCCCGCCAGCGCGTCGTCATCCTCGACGAGGCAACCGCCCACCTCGACAACACCTCGGAGGCCGCCGTCCAGGAAGCCCTCACCGAAGCCCTCGAAGGCCGCACCGCCGTCGTGATCGCCCACCGCCTGTCCACCGTCCGCGCGGCGGACCAGATCCTGGTCGTCGAGGCCGGCCGGATCGTGGAACGGGGCACGCACGAGGAACTCCTGGCGGCGGGGCAGCGGTACGCGGAGCTGTACCGCACCCAGTTCGCCGGGCCGGCCGACAGGACCCGGGGCGCGGCCGTCGAAGAGGCCGCGTAACGGCTTGAACACCCGCCCGGACCTGTGCGTACTCCTCTCCAGTACTCCCGCCGACAGCCCGCACCGGAGAGGCGACGTGTCCCAGCAGCAACCGCCCGTACGATCCACCCGCCGCAGCCCGTCCCGCGTCCCCCGGCCGGGCGCCCTCGCGGCGGCCGGAGCCATGGTCGTGCTTCCTCTCGTCACAGCCTGCGGCGGCGAGAAGGACGCCGGCGGCGGCAAGGCGGCGCCGAGTGTGACGGCCGCTCCCGCCGCCGGAGTCGTCGCACCGGCCAAGGTGGAGGTGATCGCCGGGCTGACCGGCTGCAAGGCGAAGATCCGCATCGACGCCGACGAGCTGCGCCAAGGCCTGTGCCGCACCAAGAAGGCCGACTACCTCATCACCACCTTCCCCGAGGAGAAGTTCAAGGAGACCTGGCTGGAGGAGGCGCGCGTCTACGGGGGAAAGTACCTCGTCGGCCCCCGCTGGGTGGTCAGCGTGAAGCCGGCACTGCTGGAGTCCTTCCGCGCGAAGCTCGGCGGCACGGTCAGGGAGCTGCGGGGCATCGGGCCCAAGCCGGGCGAGTAGTGCCCGCTCCCTTTCGGTTTCCGCTGGTGGGCGTCATGATGGTGCGGCTCGGCACATGAGCCGCCCTCCTGGCGGCGGCATCGGAGATTGAGTTCGTCGTGGTCGCCACCTTCCGTCGCCACTCGCTCGCGGGCGAGATGCTGGTGCTCCAGCTCGCCATCGTCGTGGTGGTGCTGCTGGCCGTCGCCGCGGTCTCCCTCGCCCAGTCCCAGGCCACCTTCAACCGCGTCGAGGGACGCCGGGTGAGCGCGCTCGCCGAACGACTGGCCGCCAACCCCCTGGTGCGCAGCCAGCTCATGCGCCCCGCGTCCGGAGAGGCGCTCGCCCCGCTGGTGCTCGCCACACAGGCGCAGTCCGGGGTGACCTCGGTGACGGTGGCCGACAGCGCCGGGCGGATCGTCAGTTCCACGAATCCCACGGTGGTCGGGGAGCGGATGTGGCTGGGGCCGGGCACCACGCGAGGGCGGGGCTGGTCCGGGCCGTTCACGATGGACGGCAACCGCGAGCTGGCCGCCCAGGTCCCCGTCCTCGGGGCCACCGAGGAGAACCTGGGCCGGATCCTCGGCACCGTGATGATCGGCGAGGCCGATCCGACGGTGTGGCAGCGGCTCAGCGGTGCCTCCTCCTACCTGCTCGCCTACCTGGGCATCGCCAGCGGACTGGGCGTGGCCGGCTCCTGGCTGCTGGCGCGACGGGTGAAACGGCAGACCCTCGGGCTGGAGCCCGGCGAGATCGCCGGGCTCGCCGAGCACCGGGAGGCGATGCTGTACGGGATCGCCGAGGGCGTGATCGCCCTGGACCCGCAGCACCGGCTCACCCTCGTCAACGACATGGGCCGCCGGCTGCTCGACCTGCCCGAGGACTGCGTCGGCCAGAGCCTCACGGGCCTCGGCATCGACGGGAGGCTGTGCGACGTGCTGTCCGGCACCGCCGCCGGCGAGCGTGACGAGGTCGTCGTCCGCCATGGCCGGGTCCTGGTGATGAACCGCATGACCGTCACCAAGGACGGCCGGTCCCTCGGCTCGGTCACCACCCTGCGCGACCGCACCGAACTGGCACGCCTGGAGCGGGAGATCGGCTCCTTCCGCAGCTCCTCGGAGCTGCTGCGCGCCCAGGCGCACGAGTTCGCCAACCAGCTGCACACCATCTCCGGGCTGATCCAGATCGGCGAGCAGGACGAAGTCGTCAGCTACATCCGCGCGTTGAGCCGGCACCGCCAGTCCCTGGACGTCACCCTCAGCCGCCGAGTCCGGGACACCGCGGTGGCCGCGCTGCTGATGGCGAAGGCGTCCCTGGCGGCGGAACGGAAGGTCAGCCTGCGAATCTCGGACGACACCGCACTGGAGCGCCTGGCCCCGGAGGACGCCGCCGATGTGGCGACCGTGGTGGGCAACCTGGTGGACAACGCCGTGGACGCCGCCGCCGCCCGCGACGACGCCTGGGTGGAGGTGGCGCTGCGGCAGGACGCCTCCAGCGTGGAGATCGCGGTCCGCGACTCCGGGCCGGGCGTCGCTCCCGAACTGGCCCACGAGGTCTTCTCCCACGGCTTCACCACCAAGGCCGCGCGGGAGGGCGGGCGCGGCATCGGACTGGCCCTGACCAAGCTGGTCTGCGAACGGCACGGGGGAGAGATCTCGGTGGCCAACACCCCCGAAGGGGCCGTGTTCACCGCACACATGACCGTCAGTCACCTCACCGGCACCGTGGCAAAAGGAGCGGCCCGATGACCGCGGCAAGCGACAAGGCGGGCGCGATCGACGTCCTCGTGGTCGACGACGACTTCATGGTGGCCAGGGTCCACCGCGCGTTCGTCGAACGCGTCGAGCCGTTCCGCGTCGTCGGTACGGCCCACACCGGCGCACAGGCCATCGAGGCGGCCGACGAACTGCGCCCCGATCTCATCCTGCTCGACCTGTACCTGCCCGACCTCTTCGGGCTCGACGTCATCCCCCGGCTGCGCACCGCCGGCCACGACTGCGACGTCATGGTCGTCAGTGCGGCGACGGAGGCCGACACCGTACGCGGCGCGGTCCGGCGCGGTGTCGTCGACTACCTCCTCAAGCCCTTCGACTTCGAGGATCTGCGCCTGCGCCTGGAGCGCTACGCCGCCCAGCGGGGCCGGCTGCTCACGACGGTGGTCCGGGGCCAGGCGGACGTGGACCGGGTCCTGGCCGGTGCCTTCGCCCCCGCACCGGCGTCCACCCTGCCCAAGGGCATGAGCGTGGAGACCGCCGGGCTGGTGGAGCGGGCCCTGCGCGCGGCGGACGGCACGCTGTCCGCGAGCGAGTGCGCCGCCCTCACCGGAGTGTCCCGGGTCAGCGCCCGCCGCTATCTGGAGTACTTCCACGGCACGGGCAGCGCGGAGGTGTCCCTGCGCTACGGCGCCGCCGGGCGGCCCGAACGGCGCTACGGCTGGCTGGCCTGAGCCGCCGGCCGGAAGCCGGCCGAGGGGCCCGTGTCCTCGTGGTGGGCGTGCACGCGCCGTAGCAGGGAGGCGAGTTGCTCCCGCTCGGCCTCGCTCAGCGGCGTCAGGAGGTCGTCGTCCGCGGAGGCGATGTCGGCGCTGAGGTGGTCGAGGGCGAGCCTGCCCTCCGGGGTGATGCGGACGTCGACGCGGCGGCGGTCGGTGGGGCTGCGGACGCACGTGACCTGCCCCGCGTCGGCCAGGTCCTTCACGATCTTCGCGAGGTCACTGGCGTTCATGTCCAGCCGGGCGGCCAGCACGCCCTTGGGCTGCGGACCGAGGTCGGCGACCAGGGTCAGGACGGTCAGATGCCACAGCCGCAGCCCTCGGGCGGTGAGCTTCTCCGACAGGGTGCGGCGGGCGGCCTTTCCCGTCGCGTACATCAGGTACGCGCTGAGGTTCAGCACGCTGGGCGGGGTCATGCGTGAACGTTAGCCCGGCTGTGCCCTTCCTGTGAACGCCGTCCGGGTACAGGTCACTTGGAGGGTTCAGGGGCGTTGAACGCGACCGTCGCCGCGCGGACGGTGCCGCGCGGCGACGATGCCGGCCGGCCCCGGGACCGTACCGGGGCCGGCACGTCAGGGGCGGTTGGTGAGGTAGCCGCCCATGGAGGTGAAGTACTCGGTGGCGGGCAGCTCCCGGCCGTCCTCGGTGCGGACGCGCGTGATGGCCAGGCCGTGGTTGCGGCCCGTCCGGGCGTCGGCGCCGGCGACGATCACCACGCCGTCGCCCTCGCGGTAGAAGATGCGGCCGGGCGTGCCGCCGTAGCGGCCCTCGGAAACGAACGAGGCCAGCACGTCGAGCCGCTTGCCCTTGTGGAA
Source organism: Streptomyces qaidamensis (assembly GCF_001611795.1). Classification (NCBI taxonomy): domain Bacteria; kingdom Bacillati; phylum Actinomycetota; class Actinomycetes; order Kitasatosporales; family Streptomycetaceae; genus Streptomyces; species Streptomyces qaidamensis. The sequence continues at coordinate 8,056,696 of NZ_CP015098.1, forward strand.
GGTGTAGGCGCTGGGGTACGGCTCGGACTGGGCGCGCACCAGGCGCTCCAGGTCCTCGGCCGGCCAGTTCCAGTCGATGCGGCTGTCCTCGTCGGCCCGCTTGTGGAAGAAGGACGCCCGGGAGCGGTCCTGCTTGGTGAACTCGGTCTGCCCGGCGGCGATCAGGCCCAGCGCGCCGATGGTGACCGGGGCGATGAGGTCGACGGTCTTGTGGAAGAGGTCCGTCGCGGTGTCCGTCGGGCCGACCGGCACGGCCTCCTGCCGGACGATGTCGCCGGCGTCGAGCTCGTCGTTCATCATGTGCGCGGTGACGCCCACTTCGGGCTCGCCGTTGATGAGCGCCCAGATCAGCGGGGAGAACCCGGCGTACTTCGGCAGCAGCGAGTCGTGCACGTTCAGCGTGCCCCGGCGCGGCAGGTCGAAGATGCGCGGGGGGATCCACGTACGCCAGTTGTTGGCCACGATGATGTCCGGGTCGGCCTCCTTGAGGCGCTCGAACAGCTCGTCGTCGTCCGGGCGGTTGCGGATCAGCACCGGGACGCCGTGCTCCTCGGCGAGGTCCGCGACGGAGTCGCTCCAGATCTTCTCGTAGGCGTGCTCGCTCTTGGGGTGGGTCACGACCAGCACCACGTCGTGCTCGGACTCCAGGAGGGCTTGCAGGGTGCGGTGCCCCCAGGTCTGGTAACCGAACATGACGACCCGCATGGGGTTCCTCCTCAGAGCAAGGTGTTGGCCGACGCAAGTAAAGCAAGGCTTACCTTAGTCCGCAACGGGTGGGCGCTCCGCCGCAGTTGAGAGGCCTTGCGCATCCGGCCGTCCGTTTTGCCCTGTCGACACCCTCGCGGGTTTAGCTTAGGCTCACCTAAGTTCCATGGGGTGCTGCTTCGTCTGCATGCCCATCTTTCGTTCCCTCCACACCTGACACGCGGCTGCCCCGCACGATGGGAGTGACATGTCGCAGGTTCTTCCTGATGACGCATCACCGGTCCATGACCTGATCGGTATCGGCTTCGGGCCGTCCAATGTGGCCATGGCGATAGCGCTCCGCGAGCACAACACCCGCGTCGGCAGGCAGGGGGCGATCACCGCTCACTTCTTCGAGCAGCAGCCCCGCTTCGGCTGGCACCGCGGCATGCTCATCGACGACGCCACCATGCAGGTCTCCTTCCTCAAGGACCTGGTGACCCTGCGGAACCCGGCCAGCGAGTACAGCTTCCTGTGCTATCTGCAGAGCAAGGGCCGGCTGATCGACTTCATCAACCACAAGAATCTGTTCCCGCTGCGCGTGGAGTTCCACGACTACTTCGAGTGGGCCGCGTCCCAGGTCGACGACATGGTCTCCTACGGCCACGAGGTCGTCGGGGTCGCGCCCGTGACCCGGGACGGCGTCGTGGAGTACCTGGAGGTGACCGTCCGCTCGGGCGGCGGCCTGGAGGTCCACCGGGCCCGCAACCTCGTCATCGGCACCGGCCTGCGCCCCCTCATGCCCGAGGGCGTGGAGCGCGGCGAACGCGTCTGGCACAACTCCGAACTCCTGGCACGGGTCGACGAACTGGAAGGCACCTCGCCGTCCCGGTTCGTCGTCGTGGGTGCCGGCCAGAGCGCCGCGGAGAACGTCGCCTACCTGCACCGCCGCTTCCCCGAGGCCGAGGTCTGCGCCGTCTTCTCCCGCTACGGCTACAGCCCCGCCGACGACAGCAGCTTCGCCAACCGGATCTTCGACCCCCAGGCCGTCGACGAGTACTTCGCGGCGCCCGAGGACGTCAAGCGCCGCCTGATGGACTACCACGGCAACACCAACTACTCCGTGGTGGACATCGACCTGATCGACGACCTCTACCGGCAGTCGTACCGGGAGAAGGTCCTCGGCACCGAACGCCTGCGCTTCCTCAACGTCTCCCGCCTCACCGCCGTCAAGGAGACCCCCACCAGCGCCCTGGCCACCGTGAAGTCCCTCGTCACCGGCGAGGAGACCGACCTCGACGCCGACGTCGTCGTCTTCGCCACCGGCTACAGCCCCGCCGATCCCACCGGTCTGCTCGGCGAGGTCGCCGACCGCTGCGTCCGCGACGACGAGGGCCGCGTCCGCGTCGAGCGCGACTGGCGCATCACGACCGACCCGGCCCTGCGCTGCGGCATCTACCTCCAGGGCGGCACGGAGCACACGCACGGCATCACCTCGTCCCTGCTGTCCAACACCGCCATCAGGGTGGGCGAGATCCTGGACTCGCTCCTCGGACGCGGCTCCGCTGCCGACGAGGCCCGCACGCTCGCCGACGGCACGGGCAGCACGGCCCGTCAGTAAACACCGCGCTCGATCAACTCACCGCCGGGGCAAGGGATAACGTACGTCCACATGGGCACGACTGCTGTGATGGAGCGCCCCGCGCCCGGGGGCATGGCGAAGACCCGTCGGCGACGGGTCATGGGTCTGGGCACCCTTCTGGCGGTCCTCGTGGCCGCCGCGGCGTTGTCGCTCGCCGTCGGCGCCCGGGCGCTGAGCCCGGCCGAGGTCTGGCACGGGCTCTTCGGGGCCCCGACGTCCGACCAGCGGCTCACGGAGATCCGGCTCATCGTGGAGACCGTACGGGTGCCCCGTACGGTTCTCGCGATCGTGGCGGGCATCGCCCTCGGCGTCGGCGGGGCGCTCATCCAGGGGTTCACCCGCAACCCGATCGCCGACACCGGCCTGCTCGGCGTGAACACCGGCGCCTCGTTCGCCGTGGTGTCGGTGATCGCGGTCTTCGGGTTCTCCGACCCGTTCCAGTACGTCTGGTTCGCCTTCCTCGGGGCGGCGGTCGCCGGTGTCGTGGTGTTCGGACTCGCGAGTATCGGCCGGGGCGCCGGCAACCCGCTGACGCTGGCCCTGGCCGGGCAGGGGATCACGGTCTTCCTGATGGCGATGACCACGGCGGTCGCGCTGTCGAACCAGGCCTCGCTGAACGCGCTGCGGTTCTGGAACGCGGGCTCCGTGGCCGGCGTCGGCTTCGACGTCATCTGGCCGGTGACCGCGTTCATCGCCGTGGGGCTGGTGCTGGCCCTGACCACGCTGCCCTCGCTCAACCTGCTCAATCTCGGTGACGACGTGGCGCGCGGGCTCGGCGTGAACATCGCACTGAGCCGGACCGTCGGCATCACCGCCATCACGCTGCTGGCGGGGGCGGCGACGGCCGCGTGCGGCCCCATCGCCTTCCTCGGACTGATGGTGGCCCACGTGGCCCGCCACCTGACCGGCCCGGACTACCGCTGGCTGGTGCCCTGCGCCGGACTGCTCGGCGCCGTCGTCCTGCTGGTCTGCGACATCATCGGCCGACTGGTCGTCAGGCCGGGCGAGCTGGACGCGGGTGTCGTCGTGGCGCTCCTCGGCGCCCCCTTCTTCGCGGTGCTCGTCTGGCGCGGAAAGTTCAGGAGCGCATGAACGTGACCGAAGTGAAGCCGACGCTGCCGCCGGGCGTGCGGCTGGGCCGGGTGTCGTTCTTCTGGCGGCCCTGGCTGGTGGGCGTCTCGCTGCTGCTGGCGGCGGCGGCCTTCCTGGTCTTCTGCGTGTCCATCGGCGTCGGGGACTTTCCCATCGGCCTGCCGCAGGTGATCCGCACGCTCATCGGGCGGGGCGAACAGGTCGACGAGTTCGTCATCATGGACCTGCGGATGCCGCGTGCCCTGGCCGGGCTCGTCGTGGGGATCGCGCTCGGGGTGTCCGGGGCGATCACCCAGTCCATCGCCCGGAACCCCCTGGCCAGCCCGGACGTTCTGGGCATCACCACGGGCGCGAGCGCGGTCGCGGTGTTCCTCGTGACCGTGTCGGGCGGAGCCGCCGCGGCCGTGACAGACACCGTGGGCCTGTCGGCGGCGGCGCTCGCCGGCGGCCTCGGCACGGGGCTGCTGGTGTACTTCCTGGCCTGGCGGCGCGGGATCGACGGCTTCCGGCTCATCCTCATCGGCATCTCGGTGAGCGCGGTGATGGAGGCCATCACCACCTGGCTGCTCGTCACGGCCGACATCAGGGACGTGGCCCAGGCACAGGCCTGGCTGGTCGGCTCGCTCGACGACCGCTCGTGGGACGAAGTTCAGGTGGCCCTGTGGGGCACGCTCGTCCTGCTGGTCGTCGTGGCCGCCGTCGCGTTCCAGTTCAAGCCGATGCACTTCGGCGACGACGTCGCCGCCGGCCTCGGGGTGCGGTACGCGGCCGTACGGGCGGTCCTGCTGCTGTGCGCGGTGCTGCTGGCCGGTGTGGCGGTGAGCGCGGCGGGCCCGGTCCCGTTCGTCGCGCTGGTCGCCCCGCAGGTAGCGATGCGGCTGGCGCGCTGCCCGACACCGCCGATGCTCGCCTCGGGCCTGGTGGGGGCGCTGCTGCTGATCGGCTCGGACCTGGTCGCGCGGGCGGTGCTGCCGGTCTCGCTCCCGGTCGGCGTGGTCACCGCCGCGATCGGCGGGCCCTTCCTCGTCTACCTGCTGGTGCGGGCCAACCTCCGGTAGATGTACAAGAGTCAGGTGAACCTAAGCAAGGGGGGACCCGTGGTCGCACAGTCCGTCACCGAGGCCGCGGTCGGCGACGCCTCGCGGCTGGCAGCCCGAGACGTCACGGTCGGCTACGGCGGCCGGGTCGTCATCGACGGCCTCGACGTGGCGATACCGCCGGGGGTCGTCACCACGATCATCGGTCCCAACGGCTGTGGGAAGTCCACCCTGTTGCGGACCCTGTCACGGCTGCTCAAGCCCACCCGGGGGACGGTCGTCCTGGACGGCGAGGACATCGGCAGGCTGCGGACCCGGGACGTGGCGAAGAAGCTCGGCCTGCTGCCGCAGGCGCCGGTCGCGCCGGAGGGGCTGACGGTGGCCGACCTGGTCGCCCGGGGCCGGCACCCACACCAGAGCTGGCTGCGGCAGTGGTCCTCGGACGACGCGGAGGTCGTGGAGCGCGCGCTCGCGATGACCGGCGTGGCCGACCTGGCCGACCGCCCGGTCGACTCGCTCTCCGGCGGGCAACGGCAGCGCGTGTGGATCTCCATGACGCTGGCTCAGGGCACCGATCTGCTCCTCCTGGACGAGCCGACGACCTATCTGGACCTGGCGCACGCGGTCGACGTCCTCGACCTGGTCGACGATCTGCACGAGTCGGGCTGCACCGTCGTCATGGTGCTCCACGACCTCAACCTCGCCGTGCGCTACAGCGACCACCTCGTCGTGATGCGGGAGGGGTCCATCCTGGCGCAGGGCCATCCGCACGACATCGTCACCGCCGAACTGCTGCACGAGGCATTCGGGTTGCGCGCCCAGGTGATCGACGACCCGGTGGGCGACCGGCCGTTGATCGTGCCCATCGGACGTACGCACGTGCGCCCGGGACACATCCCGATAAAGGAGCAAGGGTAAGGCTAGGCTAACCTCACTTAGTCACGGTAGGGTTTGCCTGCCCTTTAGGCGAGGGTGCAGCGAACTAGCGCGAAAGCAAGGGGTTTTGGATGCTCCTCCATCGAACGACGTCCCGGAAGCCATGGCGGCGGCTGGCGGCGGTCGTGTCCGCCGCCACCCTCGGCGTCGGTCTCCTCGCGGGATGCGGCTCGGACTCGGCGGACACGGCGGACAACAAGAACGAGGGCACCCAGGCCGCTGCGGCCGGCGCGTTCCCGGTCACCGTGGAGCACGCGTTCGGATCCACGAAGGTCGAGAAGGCACCCCAGCGGGTCGTCTCCGTCGGCTACACCGACGACCAGACCGTCCTGGCCTTCGGCATCAAGCCCGTCGGCATGGTCGACCAGTACCCCAACCCGCCGGGCAAGTCCCCCGACATCAACACCCAGTGGCCCTGGGTGAAGGACAAGTGGGGTGACACCAAGCCCGAGGTCATCATGAAGAACGGCGACTCGGGCCCCAACTACGAGAAGATCGCGGCCCTGCGGCCCGACCTGATCGTCGCGGTCTACTCCGAGATCGACCAGGCCGGCTACGACAAGCTCTCCAAGATCGCTCCCACGGTGGCCCGCACCAAGGCCGAGAAGGAGCCCTTCAGCGCCCCCTGGCAGGACAACGCCCTGCACATCGCCAAGGCCCTCGGCAAGGCCGACGAGGGCCAGAAGATGGTCGACGACATCGAGGGCAAGCTGGCCACGGCCAAGAAGGAGCACCCGGAGCTCGGCAAGCAGACCGCCGTCGCGCTGTCCTGGTACGAGAACTCCGTGGCGCCGTTCACCTCCACCGACATGCGCGGCCGGCTCGTCTCGGGCATCGGCTTCAAGTACCAGACCGGTATCGACAAGGTCGCCGGCGGCAGCTTCTACACCAAGCTCTCGCCCGAGCGCATCGACCTCGTCGACGTCGACCACATCTTCGTCATCAACGACAAGGCCGACACCGAGGCCCTGAAGAAGTTCAAGCTGTTCGCCAACCTCGACGCGGTGAAGAAGGGCAACGTGTCCTACCTGCTCGACAGCGAGGGACCGGCGGTCGGCGCGGCCATCTCCCAGGGAACCCTGCTGTCCATGCCGTACGCGATCGACGAGCTCGTCAAGTCGGTCGAGTAGGGAAGTGAGCACCACCGATACGCGCGTCGCCCCGGCGACCCTGCGCACGACGACCGGGCGCGAGGCAGCCCGCTGGGTCGCGGGACACTGCCGCGCCATGCCCGGGCTCTCGGCCGCGACCGTGCTCACCACGGTCGCGGGGGCGGCGCTCCAGGTGCTCCCGGTGCTCCTGCTCGGCCGGGTGGTCGACGGGGTCGTCGGGGGCGAGGACCGTTCGGTCCTGGTCACGATCGGGGTACTGATCGGTGCCGCCGCGCTGCTCGGCGCGGCGGCCACCGCGGTCTCCACCTACCTGATCGGACGGCTGGGCGCGGATCTGCTCGCGCTGCTGCGCGAAGGCGCCGTCCGGGCGGTGCTCGGCATGCCGAGCGCGCGGATCGAGCAGGTCGGCCGGGGAGACGTGCTCTCCCGTGTCGGTGACGACGTGGCCGTCATCTCCAAGGGCATCCGCACGGCCGTCCCCACGGTGTTCTCGGCGGGCGTGCTGGTCGTCATCGCCACGCTCGGCATGTTCGGCCTCGACTGGCGGCTCGGCCTGGCCGGCGCCGGCGCGCTGCCCGCGTACGCGCTGGCACTGCGCTGGTACCTGCCCCGGTCCGCCCCGCTCTACCGTAAGCAGCGCGTGGCCCAGGCCGACCGGGCCCAGGCGTTCATCAGCGGCCTGAACGGCATCGACACGGTGCGCGCCTACCGACTGGAGGGTGCCTTCCGCGAGAAGGTCACCACCGAGTCGTGGCGGGTGCGCGAGCTCGGGATCGAGGTGTTCCGGTTCTTCGGCCGGTTCGTCGGCCGGGAGAACCGCGCCGAGTTCATCGGCCTGGTCCTGATCCTCGTGGTGGGGTACGCCCTGCTGGAGGCCGACGCGGCCAGCCTGGGCGAGGTGTCGGCGGCCCCGCTGCTGTTCCACCGGCTGTTCACCCCGCTGGGCGCCATCATGTTCACCTTCGACGAGGCGCAGAAGTCGGGCGCGAGCCTGACCCGCCTGGTCGGGGTCCTGGGGGAGTCCGCCGAGGAGCGGCTGGTCGGGGACGAGTCCGTCACGGCGGCCGGGGCCGGGGCGTACCCGGTGACGGTCGAGGGGCTGACGTTCCGTTACCCCGGCTCCGAGGAACCGGTGCTGCGGGACGTGGACCTGACGATCCCGGCCGGCGGGTCCCTCGCCCTGGTCGGCGCGACGGGCGCGGGCAAGACGACCCTGGCCGCGCTGATCGCCGGTATCGGCACCCCGGAGGCCGGCTCGGTGCGCATCGGGACGACGGACCTGTCCGGTCTGGACGAGGCCGGGGCGCGGGCTTTGGTGAGCATCCTGACGCAGGAGACGCACGTGTTCTCCGGCCCGCTCGCCGACGACCTGCGGCTGTCCGCGCCGGGGGCGAGCGACGCCGAGCTGATGGACGCCTTGCGCACGGTCGGTGCGGAGGGCTGGGTCAGCGCGCTGCCCGACGGGCTGAACACCCCGGTGGGCGAGGGCGGTGAGCGCCTGGACGTCACCAAGGTCGCCCAGATCGCCCTGGCGCGGCTGGTGCTGGGCCGGGCGCCGGTGGTGGTGCTCGACGAGTCGACCGCGGAGGCCGGCAGCGAGGGAGCCGCCGAGCTGGAGCGTGCCGTACTGGCCGCGTGTGCCGGCCGGACCACGCTGTTCGTGGCGCACCGGCTGACCCAGGCGATGGCCGCGGACCGGATCGCCGTGCTCGACGCGGGACGCGTCGTGGAGCAGGGGACGCACGAGGAGCTGGTGGCTCTGGGCGGCCGGTACGCACGACTGTGGCGGGCCTGGCGAGAGGGTAGTTAGGCAACCCTAATTTAGGTTAGCCTAACTCCACATTCTGGAAGGGACGCTGAGTCTTCGATGATGGAACCGCGCGCTCGTCTCGCACTGCTGTCACCCACGCGCCTGGCCGATGTCCGCCGGCGGATCGGCGACTACCCGGACAGGACCATCACCGAGGCCTGCGCCATCGGCCTGTCGTACTGGGCGACCGGCCGCAGCCCCGAGGGCATCGGCCTCACCCCGGGCACGCTCTTCGCCGACGTCCTCGGCTGGGTCGACAACGGCGGCCGTGCGCCCGCCGGTTGGGAGATCACCCCCGACGGCAGCGGCATCACCGTCCCCGGCGACGTCACACCCGAGGACGCGCAGCTCGCGCTGGACGACCTGGCCGACTTCCCGGACCGGCCGCTCGGCACCATCGGCCCCTCCAGCGTCGCGGCCAGGCTCCGCACCCTGGCCGGGTGGAACGACAACCGGGCCGACCGGCTCCGCCCCACCATCGTGGAGATGTTCCACGAGCAGGTGCGTGCCCGACCGGAAGCCGTGGCCGTCGTCGACGAGCACCGCACGCTGACCTACCGTGAAACGGCCGAGCGGGCCGGCCAGTTGGCCCACCACCTGCTCGCCCGCGGACTCGGCGCCGAGCAGGTCGTGGGCATCTCCCTGGCCCGCTCCGCCGACATGGTCGTCGGGCTGCTCGCCGTGCTCCAGGCCGGGTGCGCCTTCGTACCGCTCGATCCGCAGTGGCCCGCCGCGCGCCGGTCCGTCGTCATCGAGGACGCCCGGGTCGTCCTCCAGCTCAACGCCTCGGGCGAGCACGACCCGGCCGAACCGGACGCCGTGGCCGTCGACCTCGGCGACTGGCGGTACGGCTCGTACCCGGCCGAGGGACCCGCCGTCACCGTCCCCGGCGACGCACTGGCCTACGTGATCTTCACCTCCGGTTCCACCGGCCGCCCCAAGGGCGCCATGATCCGCCACGAGGCGATCAGCGAGCGCCTGCTGTGGCAGGTGAACGAGATCCTCGGCTTCGGACCCGACGACGCCTCACTGTTCAAGGCGCCGCTGTCCTTCGACATCTCCATCAACGAGATCTTCCTGCCGCTGGTCTGCGGCGGCCGGCTCGTCGTCCTGCGGCCCGGCGGCGAACGCGACCCGCACCACCTGCTGAGCGTCATCGCCGAACAGCGCGTCACCTTCACGTACCTGGTGTCGTCCATGCTCGACGTGCTGCTGGAGATGGCCGGCGATTCCGGCCGCCTGGGCAGCCTGCGGCACGTGTGGTGCGGCGGCGAAGTGCTCACCCCCGAGCTGTACGAACGGTTCCGCACCAAGCTCGACAACATCCCCATGTACCACGGCTACGGCCCCGCCGAGACGACCATCGGCGTCTCCCACGTGATCTACCGGGGCACCGCGGAGCGCCTGTCGACGTCCATCGGCAAGGCCAACCCCAACACCCAGCTCTACGTCCTGGACGACGAACTGCGCCCCGTCCCGGTCGGTGTCGGCGGTGAACTGTACGTGGGCGGCTTCCTCCTGGGCCGCGGCTACGTGGGCGCGCCCGGCCTGACCGCCTCCCGCTTCGTCGCCAACCCCTTCGCGAACGACGGCTCCCGCCTCTACCGCACCGGCGACCTCGCCCGCTTCGCCCCCGACGGATCGCTGGACTTCCTCGGCCGCGCCGACAACCAGATCAAGATCCGCGGCATGCGGCTGGAGATCGAGGACGTCGAGGCCGGCCTCGCCGAACACCCCCGCGTACGGCACACCTGCGTCGTCGCGAAGAAGAACGCGGCCGGCGGCACCTACCTCGTCGGCTACGTCATACCCGCCGCCGGCGGCGCGGAGGAGCTGCGGGCGGACGAGGTCAAGGCGTGGGCCACGGCACACATGGTCGAGTACATGGTGCCCGCCCACGTCGTCGTGCTGGAGGAGTTCCCGCTCACCGCCAACGGCAAGCTCGACCGCAACGCCCTGCCCGAGCCCGTGATCGAAACGGGCTCCCTCGTCCGCCCCGCCACCGACGACGAGCGCGCGGTGTGCGCCGCGGTCGCGGAGGTGCTGCGCCTCGAAGAGGTCGGTGTCGACCAGGACTTCTTCCAGCTCGGCGGCGACAGCATCCTGGCGATCTCCCTGCTGAGCGCACTGCGCGAACAGGGCCTGCACGTCACGGCACGGCAGATCTTCACCCACAGCACCGTGGGCGCGCTGGCAGCGGTCGCGAGCCGCGAGGACGTCTCCACCATCGACCACGCCGACGTCGCCACCGGCACCGTCGTGGGCTCGCCCATCGTGCAGTGGCTCGGTGAGACCACGGACGCCGTCGACGGCTTCGTCCAGTCGGTCGTCCTGAACACCCCGGCGGACCTGACCGCCGACGCCCTCGACGCCCTCCTCACCGCCCTCGTCGCCCGGCACGACATGCTCCGCGCCCGGCTGGTGCGCGGCGAGCGCTGGAGCTTCGACATCCCCGAGGCCGGCCGGGCCGTGCCCGCCCCGCAGCAGAGCGACCTGCCGCTGGACGAGTGCGTCGCCCTCGCCACCGCCGGCCTGGACCCCGCGAACGGCGTGATGCTGCGGGCCGTCTGGCGCCCTTCGGCCCGGCAACTCGTCCTCGTCGCCCACCACGTGGTCGTCGACGGCATCTCCTGGCGCGTCCTGATGGAGGACCTGGCCACCGCCTGGCGGCAGTTCAGCTCGGGCGAGCCCATCGAACTCCCCCCGGTGGGCACGTCGTTCCGGCGCTGGACCCAGCTGCTGGAGCGCGCCGCGTTCGACGCCGACAGCTCCTGTTACCGGCGCCCTTTGCCCGGCGAGGACCAGCCGCTGGCCCGCCGAGCCCTGTCCGGGGCCGACACCGTCGCGAACGAACGCCTGCGGACCGTCTCGGTCGGCCCCGAGGTCACGGCCGCGCTCCTGAACGAGATACCCGCGAAGTTCCACGCCGGCGTCAACGACGTACTGCTCACCGCGCTCGCCGTCGCCCTCGCCCGACGGCGCCGCGACCTCGGCCAGGACCAGACCTTCGCCCACATCGAACTCGAAGGCCACGGCCGCGAAGGACAGTTCGTGACGGCCTCCGCCGGCTACGAACCGGAACTGTCGCGCACGGTCGGCTGGTTCACCACCCTCTTCCCGGTGACCGTGGACCCCGGCACGGCGCCCGACCTCACCACGCCCGCATACCTGACCGCCGCGCTCAAGGCTGTCAAGGAGGACCTCGCACAGGTACCGGACAACGGCGTCTCCTACGGCGCCCTGCGCTACCTCGCCCACACCGAGTTCGACGCCCCCGCACCCCAGGTGCTCTTCAACTACCTCGGCCGCTTCGCCGCCGGCGCCCCCGGCGACTGGCAACTCGCCGGCACCACCGGCCAGCTCGGCGAGAAGCGCGACCCCCGGATGCGCCTGCCGCGCCCCCTGGAGTTCAACGCGATCGCCGAACCCGATGCCTCCGGCGCGTACGAGCTGGTCACCACCATCTCCTGGCCCGAGGGCCTGTTCACCGACGCCGACATCACGGCCCTGGGCGACTACTTCCGCACGGCCCTGGCCGGACTCGCCGCGCTCGACCAAGGCGGCCACTCACCCAGCGACTTCCCCCTCGTCCCGCTCACCCAGGCCGACGTCGACACCCTGGACGGCCCGGCGCTGCGGGACGTCCTGCCGCTGACCCCGCTCCAGGAAGGCCTCTACTTCCACTCGGTCTTCGACGACGACTCCGCGGGCGCCTACGTCGAACAGCAACTGCTCACCCTGGACGGCGAGGTGGACGCCGACCGGCTCGCCGCGGCGGCCACCCGGCTGCTCACCCTCTACCCGAACCTGGCCGCGCGCTTCACGGCCCTCGCCGACGGCCGCGTGGTCTCCGTCCTGGAGAACGGCGCAGAGGCCCCCTTCACCACGCTGGACCGCCCCGGCATCACCGACGAGGAGATACGCGACCTCGCCGAACGGGACCGCCGCACCGGCTTCGACCTGGCCACCGGCCCCCTCATGCGGTACACGCTCGTCCGCGCCGGCTCCGGACGGAACGTCCTGGTGCAGACCGTGCACCACATCATCGCCGACGGCTGGTCCGTGCCGCCCATGCTCCGCGCGCTGCTCGCCGAGTACCACGCCCCGGGCACCGTCCACCCGACCGGCGGCTTCGCCGACTACGTCCACTGGCTCGCCGGACGCGACGCCGACGAGAGCGACCGCGTCTGGCGCGAGGAACTCGCCGGACTGCCCGGCCCCTCGCTGGTCGCCGAGGGGCACACTCCCTCCGACCGGTTCGCCGACACCGCCGTGGAGCCCGAGGGCGACATCGACGCCGCCGCCCGCGAGGCCGGTGTGCCGCTGAGCGTCGCCGTGCACAGCGCCTGGGCGGTCACCCTGGGCGGCCTCCTCCAGGGCCGGGACGTGGTGCTCGGCTCCACGGTCTCCGGCCGCGACGCCGACGTGCCCGGCATCGGGGACATGGTGGGCCTGTTCATCAACACCGTCCCGGTACGCGCCCGTTGGGCCTCCGGCACCACGGCGGGCGACCTGCTCTCCTCGGTGCGGGACCACCAGAGCGCCGTCCTGCCGCACCAGCACGTCTCCCTGGCGCGCATCGGCCGCCAGGCCGGCGCCGGCTCCCTCTTCGACACGCTCGTGGTGTTCGACGTGGCCACCGACCTGGCCTCCCTCCGGCGTCCCGGCGACACCCTGACCATCACGGACCTCGTCAACGAGGGCGCCCCTCACTACCCGCTGACCCTGGTGGTCGAGCGCGCGCCCGACGGCCGCCCGCGCTTCAACCTCATCTACGACGGCGAACTGCTGGGCGAGGCGACCGCCCGGACGATCCTGTACACGTTCACCCGGACCCTGACCGGCCTGCTCACCCACCCGGACACCCCGGTCGACGACCTGAGGCCCGAGAACGAGCGGCGTCCCGCACCGATCACCCCGGCCACCCTGGGCGCACTGTTCGACACCGCCGCCCGCCGCGACCCGGCGGCCACCGCCGTCACCCAGTGCGGCCTCGACGGCGTCACCCGTTCCCTGACCTACGGCGAACTGTCCGACCGCAAGGACGACCTGGCCACCGCCCTGCGCGCGGCCGGGATCGGCCCGGGCAAGCGGGTCGCCGTGGCCGTCCCGCGCTCCCTGGAGCAGGTCGTCGCCCTGGTCGCGATCGTCAGCGCGGGCGGCGCGTACGTCCCGCTGGACCTGGCCTACCCGGACGAACGGCTGGAGTACATCCTCGCCGACGCCACCCCGCAGGTCCTCCTCGTGGACCGGGACCAGCGCGACCGCTGCACGGAACTCCTGACCCGGGCGGGGGTTCCCGCCCGCGTGCTCGTGCAGGGCGAAGAACTCCCGGCCGCTGCCACGGAGCCCGCTCCCGAGCCCGACTGGCACACCCCCGCCTATGTGATCTACACGTCCGGATCGACCGGCCGCCCCAAGGGCGTCGTCGTCCCGCACTCCAGCGTGGTGACCCTGCTCGCGAACACCCGGCCGGACATGGACTTCGGCCCGGACGACGTCTGGGTCCAGTTCCACTCCTTCTCCTTCGACTTCGCCGTCTGGGAGCTGTGGGGCGCGCTGGTGCACGGCGGTGAGCTGCTCGTGCCCGAGTACGGACTGACACGCTCCCCGGTGGACTTCCACCGGCTGGTCCGGGAGCGGGGCGTGACCGTGCTCAACCAGACCCCCTCGGCCTTCTACCAGTTCATCGAGGCCGACCGGCTCGCCGGCGAACCGCTGCCCGCGCTGCGCAGGGTCGTCTTCGGTGGCGAGGCGCTGGATCTCGGGCGGCTGCGCGGCTGGGTCGAGCGGCACGGCACTGCCGCCCCCGAGCTGGTCAACATGTACGGCATCACCGAGACGACCGTGCACGTCACCCACCGGGTGCTGACCGACGACGACTTCGGCCCCGGCGACGACGTCAGCCCCATCGGCGGCCCGATCCCCGGACTGGTCACCTACCTCCTCGACGACCGGCTCCGCCCGGTGCCGCCGGGCCGGGAGGGCGCCATCTACGTCGCCGGCGACCAGGTGTCCCTCGGCTACCTGGGCAGGCCCGGACTCACGGCGGGCCGCTTCGTGGCGAACCCGTTCACGGCCGACGGCTCCCGCATGTACCACACGGGCGACCTCGCCGTCCGCACCCTCGACGGCGAACTCCGCTTCACCGGCCGCGCCGACGACCAGGTCCAGCTCAAGGGGTTCCGCATCGAGCTGGGCGAGGTGGAGACCGCGATCAGGGACCTGGACGGCGTGACCGATGTGGCCGTGACGGTGGCGGACACCGGGGACCATCTGGTGGCGCACGTGGTGGGCAGCGTGCCGCCCGACCTCACCGCCGGTCTGTCGTCGAGGCTTCCCGTGCACATGGTCCCGGGCCAGTTCCTGACGATCGATGCCCTGCCCCTGACGATCAACGGCAAGCTGGATCGAAGGGCCCTGACAGAGCGCCCCGGCAGGGGCGCGGGGAACTGCGCGACAAGCCACAACGCACCCGCAGACGAAACCACCGCGGTAGCCGCACTCACCAAGATCTTCACCGAGACGCTGCCCGGCGCTTCCGTAGACGCCGACACCGACTTCTTCCGCGCCGGAGGCGACAGCATCATCGCCATCACGGTCGTGAACAGGGCACGCACGCTCGGTCTGCCCATCGCTCCGAAGGACGTCTTCCTGCTCAAGACCCCCCGCGCACTGGCCGAACACCTGGGCACCAACACTCCCCGGAGCCCTCAGGCCCCCACCCACCGCGAGGACGGCCCCCTCACCCCCACCCCGATCATCCTCCGCCAGCGCGAACTCGGCGGACACCTCACCCGCTTCGCCCAGGCCAGAACACTGCAGGCCCCCGAACGCACGGGATACGCCGACGCCGTACGCGCTGCGAACGCCGTGGTCGCCGCCCACCCGGCCCTGCGGCTGAGGCTCCGCACAGAGCACGGCGTGTGGACCCTCCGCACCGAACCCGCCCGCGAGATCACCGTCGTACGCCCGGACACCACCGACGCGACAGCCGTCGCCGACGAGGCCGCGGGGCAACTCGACCCCGAGTCCGGCGAGATGATCGCCTTCGCGTGGCTGGAGGCGAGCCACACCCTCGTCGTCACCGTCCACCACCTCGCCGTCGACTCGGTCTCCTGGCTGATCCTGCTCGACGACCTGGCAGCGGCCCTGCGCGGCGAGCCCCTCGCCCCGCCGACCACCTCGTACGCCGAGTACGCCGACGCCCTGACGCTCCGGGCGACTCAGGACCCCGACGACCTCGGCCGCTGGGTCACCACCCTCCAGGCTCCCGAACTGCTCCCGTACACGGGGCCGTTGCGCAAGACGACCGTGGTACTCGCCCCGGACGTGAGCGGCAGCGTCACCCGCACCGCGCCCGCCGCACTCGGCGTCGGCCTCACCGAGCTGCTGTGCGGCGCCCTGCGCACCGCGCTGACCCGGATCCAGCCGTCACCCACCGACCTGGCGATCGACCTGGAGCGCCACGGCCGGGCCCCCGTCCTCGAACAGCACGACTACACCCGTACGGTCGGCTGGTTCACTTCCATCGCACCCGTACGGCTCACCCCGCACACCGACCCCGTCGCGGCCGCGCGCGAGGTCGTGGAGCGTCAGCCGGACGAGGACGGGCACATCGCCTACGGCCGGCTCAGGTACCTCAACCCGCAGACCGCTCCGTTGCTGACCGCCCGCCCGCAGGTGCTGTTGAACTACCTCGGCCGGGGCAGTGAGTCACAGGCGCTGCACCTCACCGGCGGAGACCAGGGCAGCCCGTACGCCGTCGAGGTCAACGCGTGGACCGACGAGGCCACGGGCAGCCTGCTCGCCGAGTTCGTCCTCGCCGAGGGCGTCCCCGACGAGATCACCGAGCACTGGCAGCACGCGCTCCGGCACCTCGCGGACGCCGCGACGACGGCCGAGCGCACCGCGCCGGTCACCCCGCTCCAGCGCGGCCTGTTCTTCCAGGCCCAGATGGCGGGTTCGGCCGGACACTACGTCGCACAGAACTGGTTCACCTTCGACCGGCGCCTGGACACGGGCGCGCTGGCCGAGGCGATGGCCCACGTGATCGCACGGCACCCGGTCGTCGGCGCCGGCTTCGGCACCGATGACGACGGAAACCCGGTGCAGCTCCTCAAGGCAGGCCGCAAGGTCGACGTCCGTACCATCGCCCTGGCGACGGACGCGGAGGTCGACGCCCTGCGCGCCCGGGACCGTGACACGGGCTTCGACCCGGGCGAGCCGCCGCTGATCCGGCTGACCGTCGTGCACCTGCCCGGCGACCGTGACGGCCTGCTGCTCAGCTACCACCTGCTCCTGTGGGACGGCTGGTCCCGGGAGATCGTGCTGCGGGACCTCTTCGACGCCTACCGTGCCGTCCTCGCGGGCGAGCCCCTCGATCCGGCACCGGCCACGCCCGGCTTCGAGGAGCACGCCCGGGCGCTCGCCGCCAGGGACCCGGCGGTGTCGGAGCGCTTCTGGGCGGACCACCTGGCCGGTCTCCCCGGCCCCACCCTGCTCGCCGGACCGGCACCGTCCTTCTCGGACGACCTGCCGAAGGCCCTCGTGCACACCCTGTCCGCCGAGCAGTCCGCGCTCGTCCGGGAAGCGGCCCGGGTGCACGGCGTCACCCTGAACTCGGTGCTGACCGGCGCGTTCGGCCTGCTGCTCGGCGCGCACACCGGCCGTGGCGACGCCGTGTTCGGCGTGACCGTCTCCGGCCGCGACGGCGAGGGGCTGTCCGGCATCGTCGGCGTACTGCTCAACACCGTGCCGATGTGGACCCGGGCCCGCCCGGACGACACGGTCCGCGCCTACCTGTCGGCCGTCCAGGCGTCCCGGGTCGAGGCGATGGAGCACGAGCACCTCGGGCTCGGCGAGATCCAGCGGGCCAGCGGGCACGACACCCTGTTCGACAACCTCTTCGTGCTCCAGAACTTCCTGGACATGGACGCGTTCGCCGAGATGAACGCCCGGC
The DNA here is from genome assembly GCF_001611795.1 of Streptomyces qaidamensis. Classification (NCBI taxonomy): domain Bacteria; kingdom Bacillati; phylum Actinomycetota; class Actinomycetes; order Kitasatosporales; family Streptomycetaceae; genus Streptomyces; species Streptomyces qaidamensis. The sequence continues at coordinate 8,073,971 of NZ_CP015098.1, forward strand.
ACGGCATCACCTCGGTCAAGGCGGACGACTCCACGCACTACCCCTTCACCTGGGTCGTCACCCCTGGCGACCGGCTCACGGTCAAGCTGGAGTACCGCGACGGTGACACGGGCAACGCCCGCCGCCTCCTGGACGACTACCTGAGCGTGCTGGAGGACGTGGCCCGGGCGACCGGGCCGGTCGGCGCGCTGCCGGGCCTGGGGCCGGTGCCCGAGCCGGGCGAACGCACCGACGTCGGCACCGACACCGTCGTCGACCGGTTCGACCGGGCCGCCGACCGCGATCCGCAGCGCGTGGCGCTCGTCGCCCACGGCGCGACGATGACATTCGCCGAACTCCGGGACCGCAGCCGGGCCGTGGCGGGGGTGCTCGCCGCGCGCGGCATCGGCCCCGAGACGACCGTCGGTCTCGCGATCCCGCGCTCCCTCGACTGGATCGTGGCCCTGTTCGCCGTCCTGCGGGTCGGGGCCGCGTACGTGCCGCTGGAGCTGGACCACCCGGACGAGCGGATCGCCGCCATCGTCGAGGACGCCGGACCCGACGTGACCCTCACCGTGAGCGGCGTGTCGCCCCGGCTGACCGGCGAGCTGATCGAACTCGACCGGCCGCTTCCCGAGGCCGAGCCGTATCTGACGTTCGCGCCGGACGACCCCGACCGGCTGCGGCACCCCGCGTACACGATCTACACCTCCGGTTCCACCGGCAAGCCCAAGGGCGTGGTGACCGAGTACGCCGGGCTCACCAACATGCTGATCAACCATCAGCGCCGGATCTTCGAGCCGGTGCTGGCCGAGCACGGCCACCGGATCTTCCGGATCGCGCACACCGTGTCGTTCGCGTTCGACATGTCGTGGGAGGAGCTGCTGTGGCTCGCCGACGGCCACGAAGTGCACATCTGCGACGAGGAGTTGCGCCGGGACGCGCCCCGGCTGGTCGAGTACTGCCTGGAGCACGGGATCGACGTCGTCAACGTGACCCCGACCTACGCCCAGCAGCTGGTGGCCGAGGGCCTGCTCGACAACCCGGACCGGCGGCCGGCGCTGGTGCTGCTCGGCGGTGAGGCCGTCACACCGACGCTGTGGCAGCGGCTCGCCGACACCGAGGGCACGGTCGGCTACAACCTGTACGGGCCCACCGAGTACACCATCAACACCCTCGGCGTCGGCACCTTCGAGTGCGAGGACCCGGTGGTGGGCGTCGCCATCGACAACACGGACGTGTACGTCCTGGACCCGTGGCTGCGGCCCCTGCCGGACGGCGTCCCCGGCGAGCTGTACGTGTCGGGCATCGGCATCGCGCGCGGCTACCTCGGGCAGCCCGCCCAGAGCGCGCACCGCTTCGTGGCCTGCCCGTTAGGCGAGCCAGGCGAGCGCATGTACCGCACCGGGGACCTGGTGGTCCGCCGGCCGGACGGCAATCTGATGTACCTGGGCCGCACCGACCAGCAGGTCAAGATCCGCGGCCACCGGGTCGAACTCGGCGAGGTCGAGGCCGTGTTCGCCGCGCACGCGGCGGTACGGTTCGCCGCCGCGGTAGCCCAGCCCGACCCGCAGGTCGACGGCGCCTACCGGCTGGCCGCCTACCTGGTCCTGGACGGGGCGGATCTGGCGACCGTCGCCGCCGAAGTGGGCGCCGGACTGCCGGACTTCCTGCGGCCCACGCACTACGCCCAGGTCGACAGCATCCCGCTCACGGTGAACGGGAAGGCTGACACCAAGGCGCTGCCCGAGGCCAAGCCGCTGGGCGCGCTGACCACGGTGGGGGAGCGGGGGCCCGAGACCGAGACCGAGACCGTGGTGTGCGAGTACTTCGCCGAGGCACTGGACCTGGACGACGACGAGGTGAGCGCGGTGAGCGACTTCGTGTCCCTGGGAGGACACTCCATGCTGGCGGTACGGCTCGTCGGGCTGCTCCGCCGCGAGTACGGTCCTGTGATCACGATCCGCGATCTGTTCACCCTGCGAACCCCGGAAGCGATTGCCCGCCACCTCGATGACAACTGACACGCAGCGGCCCCGCGAAGGGGCCGCCATCCTCCGCACCGCCCTGCGCCGCAACATCGGCGCCATGGTCTGGGGCACCCTCCTCATGGGCCTCTACCAGGCCGGTGAGACGGCCTTCCCCATCGTGCTCGGCCTGATCGTCGAGCACACGATGCGGGACGGCCGCAGCCTCCAGGCACTCGCCCTCTCGATCGGCGCGCTGGCCGTGATCATCACGACGGTGTCGCTGTCGTGGCGGTTCGGCATGCGGATCCTGCAGAAGGCCAACACGACCGAGGCGCACCGCTGGCGGGTGAAGGTCGCGGCCTGCGGCCTGCAGCCCGTGGCCCGGGACGTCGACCTCAAGTCCGGCGAGGTGCTGACCATCGCCACCGAGGACGCGGACCAGACCGCCGACATCATCGAGGTGGTGCCGCTGCTGATCAGCTCCCTCGTCGCGGTGCTGGTCGCGGCGGTCGCGCTGGGCCTGGCCGACATCCGGCTCGGTCTGCTGGTGATCGTGGGCACCGTCGCCATCCTGTCGATCCTCAGCGTGATGTCGAAGCGGATCGGCAGCAGCACCCAGGAGCAGCAGGCCCGGGTGGCGCGGGCGGGCGCGAAGGTAGCCGACCTGATCACCGGCCTGCGCCCGCTGCACGGCTTCGGCGGCAACCACGCGGCGTTCCGGTCCTACCGGAAGGTCAGCACGGAGGCGAAGCACCAGTCGATCACCGTGGCCAAGGTGAACGGGGCCTACGCGGGTACCGCGCTGGCCCTCAACGCCGTCCTCGCCGGCGCCGTGACCCTGATGGCGGGCTGGCTGGCGTTCGAGGGCCGCATCACCATAGGGGAACTGGTCATGGCCGTGGGCCTGGCGCAGTTCATCATGGAGCCGCTCAAGCTGTTCTCGGAGATGCCCAAGTACGTGATGATCGCGCGCGCCTCGGCCGAGCGGATGGCGCTGGTGCTGTCGGCCCCGCCGGTCATGACCCCGGGCTCCGAACTCCCGTCACCGGGCGGCGACCTGGAGATCGACTGCGTCCGCCACGGCACCCTGACCGACCTGACGTTCCAGGTGAAGGCGGGGGAGTTCGTCGCCATCGCCCCCTACCAGCCCCGCGCGGCGGCCGACCTCGCCGCCCTCCTGGCCATGCGTGTCCCGCCCGCCGCGTACGGGGGGACGGTGCGGATCGGCGGCCGGGAACTGGCGGACCTCTCGGTGGAGGCGGTCCGTGAGCACATGCTGGTCAACCCGTACGACGGGGAGATCTTCGCGGGCACCCTCCGCACGAACATCGACCCCTCGGGCACCAGCCGGACGGTTCCCGACGCCGTCGAGGCCTCCATGCTGACGGACGTCGTGGCCCTGCACCGCGAGGGCCTCGACTACGGCGTCCGCGACCGGGGTGCCAACCTCTCCGGAGGCCAGCGCCAACGCCTGTCCCTGGCCCGTGCCCTGGCCGCCGACACCGACGTCCTCGTCCTGCACGACCCGACGACGGCGGTGGACGCGGTCACCGAACAGCTCATCGCCCGCAACGTGGCGAAACTGCGCCGGGGCCGCACGACGATCGTCATCACCAGCAGCCCGGCGTTCCTGGACGCGGCGGACCGGGTCCTGGTCCTCGACGACGGCACGATCACGGCCGAGGACACCCACCGCAACCTGCTGGCAAGAGACCAGGACTACTGCTCGGCGGTGGCACGCTGACGTTTCAAGGGGGGCCGGGGAACATGTCTTCAGGGGCGCGGGGAACTGCGCGATCAGCCCCCACCGGCCCGCACACGACTACGAACCCAGGACCCAGCCGACATCCCTGAGCAGCGCATGACGCCACCCCGCCCGGTCGTGCCCCGATGCGGACCGGGACACCCGCACGGTCGCCCCGGCCCGCTCCACCAAGCCCTCGGTCACCTCACAGTGGGGGAGCATCCGGTCCTCGTGCTCCCCGACGTCGAACGCGACCCGCAGCCCCGACAGATCAACACCCGCCCGCAGCCGCTCGGCGATCACACCCCCGACCGAACCCCCCAGCGGATCAGCCGCCCGCAGGGCATCCGGCGTCCACCAGAACGACCCCGACTGACACGCCACCCGCGACACCAGCCCGGGAAACTCCAGCGCCGCGTAGAGCGCACTCAGCCCCCCGAGACTCTGGCCGGCGACCACCAGCCGCTCCAGGTCGGCGGTGACGCCCGACTCCGCCACCAGCGGCAGCAGTTCATCCCGCACCGCCTCCCACAACTCCGGCCGGCACGTGAACTCGGCCGCCCGGTCCTTGGCAGGCAGGAAGACCAGCGTGACCGGCGGCACCTCACCGGCGGCCACGGCCGCGTCGAACGCGGTCACGGCCGGATGCAGATACAGCCAGTCGTCCCCGTCGAGCAGCAGCACCACCGGCCCGCCACCCCCCGCCGGATGGACCCGCACCGTACGCCGGCCGCCCAGCCGCTCACTCGCCCAGCGAATCCGCGTACGCGGCACGGGCAGCACCGCATCGGCCCCGATGACGGGCCAGTGCGGCTGCTCCGGGGCGTCCGGCGTCGCGACGATGGACCGGTCGGCGCCCACCCCGGCCGGGTTGAACGGGTCTGCATGCGACGCGTCACCCGTCACGAACCGATACGTCACCCGCAGCCGCGCGGGCATGCGCACCTCGGCGTACCAGCAGTCGGTGTCCTTCCAGCGGCGCAGGGCGACCGGCTCCGACCAGCTCTCGAACTCGACGGTCACCGGCGACGACCCGCGCCACAGGAACAGGGTCACCCAACCGCCGCCCTCGGCGGGCACCGATGAGGGCGCCCCCACCGCGGCCCAGAACACCTCACTGCCGGGCGCGCCCGGCAGCCCGAACCCGGCGAAGGCGCCCTCCCTGTCGGCCGCGGCCACGTGCATGAACGTCTCCTTGTGAGAGGGAAGGGCCAAAGGCTAAGCTCCGTCAATTAGGCGAGCCTAACCTAATCTTGGCCTTCCGAGGAGGCGCAGCGCATGAGCACCAACCCCTTCGACGACAACGACGGCCGTTTCCTGGTCCTGGTGAACGACGAGGGCCAGCACTCCCTCTGGCCGTCCTTCGCCGAAGTGCCCGGGGGATGGACGATCGCCTTCGCCGAGAACACCCGCGAGGCATGCCTGGAGTACGTCGAAACCCACTGGACGGACCTGCGCCCCCGGTCCCTCGCCGCGTCCCAGGACGCCTGACACCGCCGATGCTGTGCGCCAGGCTGACCAACGCCCGTTTCCTCACCATGGATCCGGACCATCCGGTCGCTCATGACCTGGGCATCTGGCAGGGCCGGATCGTGGGCCTCGACGAGGCCGTGACCTCCCTGCCCGCCCGGGAGGTCGTCGACCTGCACGGTGCCACGGTGCTGCCGGGGTTCATCGACGCCCATGTCCACCTCGCCTGGACCGGGTTCAAGCAGAACACCCCGAGCATCGCGGGCCTCACCCGCGTCGACGACGTCCTCGCGGTCGTGTCCGAGGCCGTCGCCCGCACCCGCGCCCCCGGCGACTGGGTGAGCATCGCCGGCTACGACCAGCGCGCCCTGGGCCGCCATCTGACCGCCGCCGACCTCGACAAGGTCAGCGACGGACGCAAGCTCTACCTGCTGCACGACTCCGGGCACGGCTGCGTGGTCAACACCGCCGTCCTGGACCTGCTCCCCACAGGCATCCCGCACGAGAGCGGCTTCCTCGCCGAGCAGGCCATGGGCGCCGCCCGCGCCCTTCGTCTGCCGCACTCCCAGGCGGACCTGGCCGAGGCGATCGGCCGCGCGGCGCGCACCTGCCTCACCGAGGGCGTCACCGCCTGCGCCGAAGCGGGCATCGGCGGAACCCTGTTCGGCCACAGCCCCGTCGAACTCGGCGCCTACCAACGTGCCCGGGACGAGGGCCTGCTGCCGCTGCGCGTCCAGCTCATGGTGTCGGCGGACCGGCTGAGCCCCGTCACCGCGCATGAGACCGACGGCATCCCGAGGGCCCTCGGCCTCGGCCTGCGCACCGGGTTCGGCGACGACCGGCTCTCCGTCGGCGCGCTGAAGGTCTACACCGACGGCGGCATGATGGCCCGGACGGCCGCGCTGACCAGCCCGTACGAAGGGCTCGACCACGCCGGGCAGTTGCAGGACGACCCGGATGTGCTCACCGGCCTCATCGTGGACGGCCATCTCGCCGGCTGGCAGCTCGCCGTGCACGCGATCGGCGACCGCGCGGCGGACATCGCCCTCGACGCGATCGAGCGCGCCCAGCGGATCCGGCCCCGCCCCGAGGCGCGCCACCGCATCGAACACGCCGGGCTCATCCGGCCCGACCAGCTCCCGCGCATGGCGCGACTCGGCCTGAGCGCGGTCGTCCAGCCCAACTTCCTGCGCTACTTCGGCGACGACTACGCCTCCGTCATGGGCGAGGAACGAGCCCCCTGGATGTACCGGGGCCGAGCCTTCCTGGAGCACGGCATTCCCCTGGTGGGCAGTTCCGACCGGCCGGTCGCCGACGGATCGCCCCTGCGCGCCGTCCAGTTCATGGTCGAGCGCGCCTCGACCTCCGGGCAGCTCATCGGCCCGGACGAAGCCATCACCGTCGATGAGGCCCTGTACGCCCACACCGTCGCCGGCGCCCGCGCCTGCCACTGGGACGACCGCCTGGGCAGCCTCACCCCCGGCAAACACGCCGACCTGGTCGTCCTCGGCGACGACCCCCGGAGCGTCGACACCTCGCGCATCGGCGACATCGAGGTGGTGGAGACGTACGTGGACGGCCGCCCGAGCCGCCCGCGCGACTGATCCCCGGTCCAGGACCGAGGAAGGAACCCCTTGACCACGGCCATGCCGCGCCCTGCCGCGCTGCCACGCGCCCTTGACACACCGCCACCCGCCCCGCGCACCGCCCGCCCGGACGAGGCCACCGCCCTGGCCGCCCTGTCCCGGCCCTTCGTGCGCTCGGGCGCGCTGCGCGAACGTCCCGTCTCCCTCTACGCCGCCCACGCGGCCGACTTCCTGGTCCTGGAGGCCCCTGACGGCACACTCGACGGCTGTGTGGGCCTGCGCGCCTACCCCGCGGACGCGCGGGAGGACGGCGAACTCGCGGGCGTCGTCTACAACTTCTGCGTGGCAGCACACCGGCAGGGGAGCGGAGCGGGAGCCGGGCTCTTACGCGCGGTGCTCGTCACGGCGCGCGCCCGGTCGCTCGGCGCCCTGTTCACGGCGACCACGGGGAGCGCCGGACTGTTCCTCCGCCATGGCTTCACGCCCACCGCCGCGCACCGTGCGCCGCGGACCTGGGCGCAGTCCCTGGACCCGCGGCGCGACGCGCGCGTCCTGATCAGGACCTGGTGACGGCGTCGGGCACCACGGTGGTGCCCGGGCTGGTCTCGGCGAGGACGCTGCGCAGCACCGCGTGCGGCACGCGCCCGTCCACCACGTGCGCCTTGCGCACCCCGCCGCGGACGGCCCGCAGACACCCCTCCATCTTGGGCAGCATCCCGCTCGCCAGCCCGGGCAGCAGTCCGTCCAGCGCACGGGCCGTCAGACGCCCGATGACCTCGGTGCTGCGCGGCCAGTCCGCGTACAGGCCCTCGACATCGGTGAGCATCACCAGCCGCTCCGCGTCGAGAGCGACGGCGAGGGCCGCAGCCGCGAGATCGGCGTTCACGTTGTAGACCTGCCCGTCCGCGCCACGGGCCACGGGTGAGACGACGGGGATGTGGTCCTGCTCCAGCAGTGCGCGCACCATGGCCGGGTTGACGTCGACGACGTCGCCGACGAGGCCGATGTCCACCGCCCGCCCGTCGACCCGGGCCGGCCGCCGCACGGCCGTCATCGTGTGCGCGTCCTCCCCGGTCAGACCCACCGCGAAGGGACCGTGGGCGTTGATGTGGCCGACCAGCTCCCGCTGGACGCGACCCGTCAGCACCATGCGCACCACGTCCATGGTCTCGGGCGTGGTCACCCGCAGCCCCGCCTCGAACCGGGTCTCCAGCCCGAGCCGGTCGAGCATCGCGCTGATCTGCGGCCCACCACCGTGCACGACGACCGGCCGCAGGCCCGCGCGCCACAACTCCACGACGTCCTGGGCGAAAGTCAGTTGAAGCCCTGGGTCCACCATGGCGTTGCCGCCGAACTTGACGACGACCACCTTGCCCCGCAACCCCTCGGGCCAGGGCAGCGCCCAGCTGAACGGATCCCCTTGTCGGGCTGCTGTCACGCTCACGCGGTCACTCCGTTTCGGTCCGGACGGCCCGAGGGTCAATTAACTTAGCCTAACCTAACTTGAGAATGTACATCCGGTCTAGATCAAGCAAAGTTCATGGGCATGACAGTGTTCGGAATGCCACGATCCTCTTCACATCCGCGACCTATCGATGGAGTTGTGATGAGGAGTGCCCGCTTCAGGGCCAAGTCGGCCGCCGTCGCCATGTCCTTCGCGGCCGTGGCGGCCGTGACAGCGACCGCCCACCCGGCGAACGCGGCGGAGTACACCGTCACGGACAACTGTGACGTTCCGTGGATCACCTGCTCCTACGGTGACCTGTGGCTGTTCTACAACTCCAAGGACATCGCCATCCAGGACGGCTACATCAAGTCGGCGTACACGACGTTCTACAGCAACGTGTCCGACCACTGGGGCACGAGCCAGTACCAGGGATCGTCACTGACGACCTACCGGTACGTCTTCGGCAACGGCGGCAACGGCAACGGCCAGTACATGAAGAACAACGCGGCGTCCGTGCAGAACTGCGCCCGGGACGACAACTACCGCGTGTACTTCAGCTCCGGCTACGGCGGCACCTCTCAGTACTTCGCGAAAAACGGTCCGTACGGGGACTGCAACATCACGAACCTGATCACCGCCCTGAAGAACAACAACGCTTCCTCCCACTTCGCATAAGAAGGAACCCGCGTGAAGCGCATCAAGCGGACGGCCACCGCGGTCGCCCTGACCGCCTCGGCCCTCCTGGTCAGTGCCTGCTCCTCCGGCGCCGCCCCGGACACCACCCAGAACGCGGCCGACGGCAAACCGATCGTGAACAAGGAGAACTGGCCCGAGAAGGTCCCCACCTCCGGCCTGACCAAGAACCTGACCCTGCCGCTGGAGGCGTACATGGCCTCCTACGAGGACCAGGTCACCGTCGAGCAGGCCGCCGGTGATCTCCAGCAGTCCTGTATGAAGGACTACGGCATCGACCTGACACTGCCGAAGGCGGGCGCCAACCCGCCGCCCAGCGACAACGATGCCAACATCGAACGCCGTTACGGCATTTCCGACCGGGCCGAGGCCGAGAAGTACGGCTACGAGCTGCCCCCGGCGCTGCGGGAGCACACCGAGCAGACCATGCGTGATCTGTCCGGTGCCGAGGTCGAGGTCCTGACCGGTCACACCAAGCCCGAGGCTCCCGCGGTGGCCAAGGCGGGTCAGCCGGTCGCCGCCCCCGCCCGGGGCGTGAAGCCCGCCCGGGCGGAGTACAACGGGAAGGCGCTGAAGCCGGGCGGCTGCATCGGCTGGTCCAAGGACCGGCTCGGTGTGAAGGACGCCGACCCGGTCGTCGTCGCGCAGCTCGCCGGGGACAGCCTGACGGAGTCGATGAAGGACGAGAAGGTCGTCAAGGCCATCGCCGCGTGGTCCTCCTGCATGGCCGGCAAGGGGCACGCGGGACTCGCCGATCCCTACAAGGCGATGGACCAGGGCGTCACGGCGGACGGCGAGCCGACGAAGGAGTCCATCGCCCTCGCGGTCGACGACATCGACTGCAAGGAGCAGACCGACCTGGTGAAGATCTGGTTCGCAGTGGAGTCGGCGATCCAGAACCGGCAGATCGCCGACGACCGGAGCCAGTTGACCGCCATCAAGCAGCAGCACGGCACGGAGGTCGCCGCGGCGCGCAAGCAGATGACGGCCTCCGCACGGTGAGGACCAGCTCGGCAGCGCCCGCATCGCGCCTGGTGCGGGCCCTGTGCCTGATCGCGGCAGGCCTGCTGGCCGCGGGGTGTACGGACGGGGCCGCCGACCCGGCCCCCACCCCGTCGCAGCGGCCGGCGACTCCGAGCGCGGAGCAGAGCAGTCCGCAGGCGCGCCCGTCGCCGGTGGCTTCGGTCCACTCCGAAGGCCGTACGCGGGTCCTGGAGTACGGAGACCTGCGCGTGCGCGCCACGCCGGGAAGCAATGGTGTGCGTACCGAGATCGAGGTGGCCAACACCTACGAGCGGGATACGACGTACTCGGTCCAGATCAGCATCGCCGACGGCAAGGGCTGGACCGCCTACAACCGCTTCTGGCTTCAGGACGTCCCCCCGGGAAAAACCGGCCGGGGCGAAGCGGTGATCGGCTCCAGGGACATGGGACCGATTCCGCAGGAACCGAAGATTTTCGTCGACGAGTTCACCCCCATCACCGACCGGTAACAGAACGAAGGGCTGCTTGTCGCCATGGCTGACGAAATGGTGCTGCAGGCTCAGAAATGGGTCAACGCCACCTACAAGAACGTTTCCGGCTACAACCTTGTCACGGAAGACGGCAAGACTGGCTGGAACACCATGTACTCCCTGACGCGCGCGCTGCAACACGAACTCGGCATCACCGCACTGTCCAACGCGTTCGGGCCGACGACGCTTTCGACGCTGCAGGCCAAGGGCTCCATCAAGGTCGGCGAGTCCAACGAGAACATCGTCAAGATCATCCAGTGTGCGATGTACTGCAAGGGCTACAGTGCCGGCGCCATCGACGGGCAGATGTCCCAGGCGACCCAGACCGGCATCAACACGATGATGCAGCACATGGGTCTTTCGGCGGTCTACCTCGACGGCACCGTACGCCCCAAGGTGTTCAAGGCCCTGCTGACCATGGACGCCTACATATTCCTGTCCGGCGGACTGGAACAGATCCGCTTCATGCAGCAGTGGCTCAACGGCCGCTACTTCGAGAAGTCCACCTTCTTCATCGGCCCGTGCGACGGATTCTTCTCCCGGGACGCCCAGCAGGCGCTGATGAAGGGGATCCAGTACGAGTCGGGCATTCCCGAGGACCAGGCCACCGGTGTGTTCGGTCCCGGCACCGTCGCCGGTCTGAAGGCCCACACCCTCGCGCAGGGCGACAGCGGCACGTGGGTGCAGCTCTTCACCGGCGCGTGCGTGGCGAACGGCCCCTCAAACACCAGTGGTGACATCGCCACTTTCGGCAACACCTTCGACGCGGACCTCACGGACTGGGTCAGGAAGTTCCAGAGTTTCTCCGCGATCAGCGAGAGCGGCAAGGCCGACTTCGACACCTGGGCACAGCTGCTGGTCTCCTACGGCAACCCCGATCGCCCGGTCAACGCCTGCGACACCCGCTTCACCATCACCGCCGAGCGGGCAGCGGCCCTCTACGACGCCGGGTACCGTGCCGTGGGCCGCTACCTGGACGAGCCGGCCTCGAGCACCCTCAACAAGGAGATCCAGCCGGGCGAGCTGGACGCCATCTTCTCCGCCGGGCTGAGCGTCATACCCATCTGGCAGTACGACGCGAGCAGTCTCGCCGACTTCAAGTACGGCAACGGCTACCTGCACGGCAGCCTGGCGCACGGCCGGGCCGAGGGGTACGGCTTCAACAGGAGCACGGTCATCTACTTCGCGGTCGACTACGACGCCACCGCGGCGGACATGGACCGGATCATCGACTACTTCTCGGGCGTGAACGACGCCCTCAAGAGCAATGGCAGCAAGTACATAGCCGGTGTCTACGGCTCACGAAACGTGTGCGCCAGCGTTTCCGGGGGCGCCTATGTGCCGTACGCGTACGTCTCCGGTATGTCCTACGGTTTCTCCGGCAACCTAGGCTTCCCGCTGCCGCAGAACTGGACGTTCAACCAGATCAAGGAGTTCGACTTCGCCAGCGGGTCGGACACCTTCGGACTGGACCGGGTGGCGCACCGCCCCGGATCCGACTTCGGGCAGAAGTCGGTCAACGACCCGGGCACCTCGGCGGTCGAAGAGTTCATCGCCTACGTCCAGGAGGTCTACGACGCCGCGGTCTCCTACGGCAAGGGCGATCCGGACGAACTCTCGTTGCAGTTCATGCGCTGGGACAAGTACACCGACTCCCGGTGGAGAGCGCTGTTCGGTGAGGTCGACGACGCGTTCATCACCTACGCCTCCGGCCGGGGGATCGGCCGGTCGAGAAACTTCGCGTACGCGGACCCGTCCATGGGTGTCGTCATCAATCCGGACCACCTGGTGGCGAGCGCCAGTGGTTACTTCCTCAAGGGAAATGCCGGAGTGGGCAAGGCGAACCGCGCCGAACTGGCGAGCTGGGGCGGAGACCTGCTCACCTTCTACGGCGAGTGGAGTCGCTCGGACAACGCCTCACCGCTGGACTTCTGCCGCAAGACGCTGTGCCGTCCCGATGTGGCATCGACGTTCGCGCTGGGCGACCTCATCGAGGACATCGACGGCTTCCTGGTCGCTCAGCGCCTGAAGGACAACAGCGGCACGAACATCGTCGACGAACTGAAGAGAATCCTCATCGGCACTGGACATCTGACACGGTTCAGCGACTTCAAGCTGTACCGGTTCGGTGGTGCCACGAGCAACATCGGCACAACGGCGAAGGCGTTCCTGGAGGACCAGATCGACGACACCCTGCTGTCTTCCACCCGTGCGCTCCTCATCCAGCGGAACTGCCCCCTGGGCAAGGAGCCGTGGAACGAGTCCGACTCCGTCATGAGCGAGTTCTACGCGGGTTTCACCGAGACGCTGCAGAATCTCATCGATCAGCAAGTGGCCCGCCGAGCGCAGTTCCTCGCCGCGCAGAAGGCGGAAAAGGGGTAACACACATGGTCCTGATGGGCGCGTTGCTCGTCGTCAGCGCGGTCACCGCGGTGGTGGGCGTCGTGGTGATCCTCATCCTGCTGAGCCATCCGCCGCTGCCCCTGCCGAAGGTCTACGCGCTCATCGCCCTGATCCTGTTCTCCCTGGCGGTGGCGCTGTACTGCTACGGCTGGTTCTCGGTCAGCCTGGGAGGCCCCTTTCCCGAACTGTGCAAGAGCCAGAACGACGCCGGAGCCGAACTGGCGGCCATCAAGCAGCAGTACTGGCCCCTTCGCAGTGCCTGCCTGTACTCCGACGGGTCCACCGTGGAGTACGTCTCGATGTCGATCAACGTGATCGTGTGCCTGCTGGCGGGTTCCGGCCTCGTCTCGGCCGGCACCTCCGTATTCCTGCGCAAGCGTGTCGGACAATCTCCTGGAGCTACGTCATGAACGCCAAGTTCTCGCGCCGCAGCGTGCTGAAACAATTCACCGGGGTCGTGGCCGGAGCGGCACTGCTCACCACCGGGGAAGGCCTTCTCGCCCCCCTCACCGCCCAAGCCGCCGATGACTCGTGGCACAAATCCAGATCGGCGAACGGCTGGAATGTCCTCCCCGGGCGCTCCCCGGGCACGGCCCCCTACGACATACCGGGAACCACTCTCCGTGTCACCCTGCGAGAAGGGGATGTGGGGACCGTCCTGTCCTATGTGGCACAACGCTTCCACTACGACGTCGCCGAGCTGGAAGCGGGCCGCGGGCAGATCATCGGGTACAGCGACGCCCTGCACGTGAAGGCGGACTTCGAATCCAACCATCTCTCAGGCACCGCGTTGGCGCTGTACCCGGAGAGTTATCCGCTCGGCGTCAAGGGGAACCTCTTCCCCTACCAGGTCACGGCGATCCGGGACATCCTCGCCGAGTTGCAGGGCGTCATCAAGTGGGGTGGCGACATGGAGCCGGCCAAGGAGTCGACCTTCTTCGTCGACGTCCCCCCGGGCTCGGCGGAACTGGCCCAGGTCGCGCAGACCCTCAGGCAGTGGAGAATCACTCCCGGCAAGGGTGCCGGGACCCAGAACGTCCAAGACCCCAAGCGCATCACGGCCGCGAAGAAACTGGCGAGCAAGCAGGCGGCCTGATCTCAGGCGCAGGCACGAGCACGGGTGGCCGGGGCGATTCCTTCCCCGGCCACCTTCACCTTTCCCGGCCCCCACATCCGGTGACGTACACCGGACTCGGAGGGCCGGAACCTCCCACGACGGCCAGGTGCAGGGCCTTCGGCGCCGCCCTAGGCGGGCTCTTTCCCCAGCGCTTCGATCGTCTCTTCCATCTCCCGGACCTTACGGCGCAGTCGCACCAGTTCCTCGCGCTCAGCCGCGGTCAGCGCACCCGCCGGCCCCGGGCCTCGCTCCGCCGCCAGCTCCTCCGCGATCGCCGCCGCGAACGCGTCCACGTCGCCCTCGGTGGTGTCGAAGGAGGTCATCCAGCGGACCTCGCCGGCCTGCTCGTCCCAGGTGTAGAAGCGGAAGCGCTTCTGGAGGCGCTCGGTGACGGCCGGCGGCAGGACGGCGAAGATCTGGTTGGCCTGCACCGGGCGGGCGATCTCCAGGCCCGGCAGGTCGCGCACCGCCTCGTACAGCCGCCGGGTCATCGCGTTGGAGCGGGCCGCCGAGCGCAGCCACAGGTCGCCGCCGAGCAGCGCCTCGAACTGCACCGACAGGAAACGCATCTTGGAGCCCAGCTGCATGCTCGTCTTGCGCAGGTGGGCCATGCCGCGCACCGCCTCCGCCTCGAGCACGATCACCGCCTCGCCGAAGAGCAGCCCGTTCTTGGTGCCGCCGAGCGAGAGGACGTCCACGCCCGCGTCGGTGGTCATCTCGCGCAGGGACACGCCCAGGGTGGCGGCGGCGTTGGCGAGCCGGGCGCCGTCCAGGTAGACGAGCATGCCGAGTCCGTGCGCGTGGTCGCAGATCGCCCGGATCTCGTCCGGCGTGTAGCAGGTGCCGAGCTCGGTGGACTGGGCGATCGAGACCACCTTGGGCCGGGCCCGGTGCTCGTCCTCGAAGCCCCATGCCTGACGGTCGATCAGCTCAGGGGTGAGCTTGCCGTCCCATGCGGGCACCGTCAGGAGCTTGATCCCGGCGACCTTCTCGGGGGCCCCGCCCTCGTCGACGTTGATGTGGGCCGACTCGGCGGCGACCACGGCGTCCCAGCGGTCGAGCATGGTCTGGAGCGCGACCACGTTCGCGCCGGTGCCGTTGAAGACAGGGTACGTCTGCGCGGTCGGGCCGAAGTGGCCACGTACCACTTCCTGGAGGCGCTCGGTGTAGACGTCGGCGCCGTAGCTGACCTGGTGGCCGCCGTTGGCCAGGGCGATCGCCGCAAGGATCTCCGGGTGCGCGCCCGCGTAGTTGTCGCTGGCGAAGCCGCGCTCGTCCGGGTCGTGTCGTCGCTGTACGGTCATGGTGCTCGCTTACTTGTCTCGGTCGGACGGGTGTGACACATGTGGTCCGGACGGGCGCCGGCCGGTCCGCTCAGGCCGGCGTCGGCTCCGTCCGCGCGCGGGCCTTCTCCAGGCCGCGCACCAACGGTGGTGCGGCGAGCCCGAGCAGGATGAAGAGCGCCGCGAGGACCAGCCAGCCGGTCGCCGCCGCGCCGACGACCAGGGAGGTCATCAGCCACGGCCCGGCGAACTGCTGGAGCCCGCGCCCCAGGGAGAACACCGCCTGATACTCGCCCTGCCGGCCCGCCGGGGCGAGCCCGAAGGACAGGCCCCAGCTCGCCGACGCCTGGTACAGCTCGCCGAGGACGAGCACCAGCGCGCCGCCCAGCAGGGCCGCGCTGTCCAGGAGCGCGCCGTGCCCCCCGCTCACCGCGAAGACCAGGCAGGAGGCCCCCAGCGCCCACCCCGCCCAGCGCAGCATTCCTGCCGCTCCCGCCGGGGTACGCGCGCCCTTGCTGACCGCGACCTGGAACAGCAGCACCAGGACGGTGTCCAGGATCAACAACCCCGACACCAGCAGCGCGGGCGCGTCGGTGCTGGTGACGATCCACAGCGGCAGACCGACCGTCAGCAGCGGGTGGTACAGCTCCAGAGCGCCGCACACCAGCGCGACCGCCACGTAGCGCACGTCCCGCAGCGCGGCGCTGCGCAGCACCCCGCCCGGCGCCTCGGCGGCAGGGGCCCGAAGCCCGGCGCCCGCGGGCAGCCGCATCCTGAGCAGTACGGCCACGGAGACCAACTGGAGGGCGGCGTTGGCGAGGACCGTGGTGTACAGGGCGGTCGAGGTGCCGGCCGCGATGGCGGCTCCGGCCAGCGCGGCGCCGCCGAGGAAGCCCAGGTTGAACAGGCTGCGCATCTGCGCGCTCACCCTGACCCGCTCCGCCTCGCCCACCAGCGCGTCGGTGAGGGACGCCTGGAGCGCGCCCGCCGAGGTCTCCAGGACCGCGATGGCACAGGCGACCGCGAGGAACGCGGCGAAGCCGTCCACCAGGCAGTACGCGGTGAAGCAGGCGGCCGCGAGCAGGAAGTTGACGGTGAGCACCCGGCCCGCGCCGAGCCGGTCCGCGAGCCGGCCGATGGGCACGGTGCAGAGCAGACCGCAGAGCCCGGCCACCGACAGGGCGAGGCCCACGCGCTGGGCGGGGATGCCGATGGTCCGGGTGAAGAACACGGCGCTGGAGGTGAGGAACACCCCGAGCCCCAGGGACTGGATGAGCGTGAGGACGCCGAGTCTGCGCGCGTTCCCGGCGGCCGGAAGGGTCTCCCGGAACCAGGCGCGCAGTACGGCGCCGTACCGGCGTTCCTCAGTCATGCGGCTCAGCTCCCTCGGCCCGCTCGGTCCGCAGCCCGTACACCTCCATCGCGGTGTGCACGGCGGCGCGCACCCCGGCGGCGCTCCGCCCCCGGAACCGGAAGATCCCGCAGCCCTCGTCATAACTGCCTGGCCCGGTCATGATCTGGCCGATCGCGGGCAGTTCCTCGTGGTAGATCTCGGGGACGGCAGACCTGGGCGAGGTGCGCGCGACGACCCGTCCGGGCAGCTCGCGCGGAGCGGGGTAGATGAGCCAGCCGCCGGCCCGGGGCCCGACCGGTTCGGACGGCTGCCACAAAGGGGGCAGACCCAGGGCCGCACGGAACGCCTCGGCGAACAGGTCGATGCCGTAGAGGTCGACGTGCAGGAACGGCACCTGCGCACCGCCCGGCCGCAGCCCGACCTCCAGGAACACCAGCTCGCCCCCCGGACGCCGGATCGCCTCCAGGTGGAACGCGCCGTCGCGCAGCCCGAGCGCCCCCAGGCAGCGGTCGGCGAAGGTGGTGAGCTCGTCGCGCTCGGGGCCCGGGTCGAGCAGGACCGAGCCGAGCGGGCGGCCGTGCGCGTAGTCCAGGCAGGTGTGGACGTACTGGGAAGCGGTGACGAAGTGGAGGCGGCCGGAGCGGCGGACGCCGTCGACGTGGAAGATGTCCCCGTCGACGTACTCCTCGCACTCGTACGCCTCGGGGTCGACGCCCCCCAGCGCGTCACGCAGCTCGTCGACGCCGCGGACGACCGTGACTCCCTGGGAGCCCGCCGCGGCGCGCGGCTTGAGGACCAGCGGCAGACCGCCGAGGGCGTCGACGACCGCCTCCGCCGAGGGTGCGTCGTCGAGACGCAGGAACCGGGGAACCCGCAGTCCGGCCGCGCCCACCGCGCTCTTCATGGCGGGCTTGTCCTTGAACCGCTCGACGAGGTCGAGACCGTAGCCGCCGGGGACGCCGAGTGCGGCCGAGAGCCGGGCGGCCGTCAGGATGTCGTACTCGGACTGGCCGAAGACGGCCTCGGGCGTGCCGTGCCGGTCCGCGATCTCCCGTACGAGGGGCAGCAGGTCGTCGTGGGCGAGGCTGTCGCACACATGGATCTCGGTCGCCCCGTCCTGGTCGAGCGCGGGCAGCCCGCCGGGCGTGGTGAGATACACCGTCCGGCAGGGGTGCCCGTCGAGGAAACGGTGGTATTCGCCGAACTCGTCGCCGGAGCGGTTGAGGACGACGTACAGGGGTGTGGTCCGGTCGGTCACGCGTCCGCTCCCGGTCGCAGGGTGTCGGGCAGGCAGGCGTCCAGATCGGCGGCGCTCACCCGGCCGAAGCCGGGCGCGGGCCGGTCCCGGTGGGCCGGGGTTCTGGCCAGGAAGGCCGCCGTACGAGGCTCTCCGGCGCCGCCGAGGCGCTGCCAGACGAGCTCGGCGAGATCCGGCATCACCGGGAACGCCAGCAGGGACAGGCCCTTGAGCCACCAGTAGGCGCCGTCCTCGGCCGCGTGGGCGACCGCGTCGTCGGCGCACCAGCGGTCGAGCGCCGCGACCGCGCGCCGGGTCGAGACACGGGCGGCGTCGAGCGCCGCGGACTGCTCGGCGAGCAGGGATTCCAGGAGGTCGGCGACGGCCGGGGCGGGCGCCTGCGGGAGCCCCTCGGGCAGTCGGCTCCAGGCGGCGTCGATCCGCTTGCCGAGGCCGTCGGCGAGCGTGGCGTTCGCGGTCCGAAGGAAGGCCGCCGTCTCGAAGCTCGCCGCCCCGGACTCCAGATCGGCCCCGGCGAGGTGGTACCGGACGGTGTCCACGCCGATGGCGGGCGACGCGGCGATGTCCGCCGCCCAGACGGCGTGCCGGGCGCTGGTGGAGAACTTCCGCCCGGCCAGCCGGTAGAAGTTGTTGATCAGGCACCGGTCGTACGGCTTCATGTCGCCGTGCAGCAGGCTGGTGCCGACGATCGAGACCAGGGTGGGGATCACGTTGTCGACCCCCAGGGTGGTGAGGGTGGTGACCCCGGAGTCCGGGTCGAAGGCGTTCACGCCGGTGCCGGAGAGCCGGCCGTGGACGGCGCCGGCGACGCGGGCGAACATGAAGATCCCGGCGTACGGGAAGAGGGCGCGCGGCACGCCCGGCTCGGATCCGGGCAGCGGAACCCCCCACGTCTGCGGGGCGCTCAGCCGTACGGTCAGGCCGTCGCGCTCCAGGAAGCGCGCCACGGTCGCCCGGTAGCGGTCGGCTACGCCCAGGTCCACGAGCGTGGTGTCCAGGAGGCCGCGGTCCGGCAGCCGCAGGAAGAGGCTGGAGATCTCCCGCCAGGTCAGCGGCCCCTCGTCGAGCAGGGGGCGCGGCTCGACGACCGACTCGGGCAGGAAGTGCGCACTGCACTCCTCGCAGAAGTAACTGGCGATGCCCGCACCGCACTCGGGGCAGCGGCCCTGGAGCCAGCCGCCCACCACCCAGCGGTCCGACACCGCGCAGTGGGGCACACGCTCGGTGCGTGTCAGCACCGCGCCCCGGGCCGTCAGCCGCTCCATCGAGGCGGCGACCTCCTGCTCGAACTGCTCCCGCCAGGGCTGCTGATCGGGGACGATGAACGCGTCGACGCCGATGCGCATCGCGGTCAAGTCGTCCTGGATGCGCTGTCCGTAGCGGGCGGCGACCTCGCCGGGCGTGGAGTTCTCGGCGTGCGCCTTGAGCGCCACGTACGACTCGTACACATCGCTGCCGGTGATCACCAACGGCAGGTCGCCGCGGACCCGCAGGTGCCGCGCGATCATGTCCGACCACAGGAACGGGCCGCCGATGTGGCCGAGGTGCAGGGGGCCGTTGGGCGTGGCCTCGGGCGGCACCAGGAGGTAGTGCCGGGGGGTGTGCGTGTCCCCGGTCAGCAGGCTCATGTCCGCGGTCTCCCGTCGAGCAGGTTCAGTGCGTCCTCGGCCATGGTCGGGGCGAGTCGGTAGCCGGAGCCGGAGCCGCCGATGGCCATGACCACGTCGCCGCCGCCGACCGTGTCCACGACCGGCAGATGGCCGGGGGTGAAGCAGTCGCTGAAGACCCGGCCGCCGAGCAGGTGGGGCAGGAATCCCGGTACGTGCCGGGCGAGCAGGGTCCGGGCCAGTTCCCGGTCGCGGGCGTCGATGGCGAGCGGTTCGTCGGGGCCGCGGTCCCAGTCGGGCGAGGTGATGCTGAAGATCCAGTGGCCGCCGGGGCGGTGGGGCAGCAGGAAGGCGTCGGCGTCCTCCAGGACGAGTGCCGGGGCGCCCGGCGGGGGCGGCGTCATGATGTGGAACGCCACCACCTTCTTGACCCGGGCTCCGCGCTCGCGGGCCGCCGCCGCCACCGGGCCGTCGAGGACCCAGGGGCCGGGCGCGAGGACCGCCTTGGCGGCGGTGATCCGGCTGCCGTCGGCGGCGACCAGTTCGACGCGCCCGTCCGTACGGCGTACTTCGGTGACCCGGAAGCCCTCCAGGAGGGTGTTGTCCGGGCGGCCGAGGACCTCGTCGAGAAGCCGGTCGGTGAGCCACTGGGGCTGACCCACCGTCATGGGGGCGGTGGACAGCAGAACTTGGTCGTCGTCGTGGGCGAGTCCGGGGAACGTCCGGTCGAGCAGGGCCCGCTGTTCCTCGGTGACCGGGCGGGTGCGGCCGCCGTCGGCCATGGTCGCGTCGAGGGCGGCCGTTTTCTCGCGCGTCACCAGCCAGCGGACGTCGACCGGCGCGCGTCCGGCGTCGCCGAGTCCGGCGGCGAGCTCGCCGAAGAGCGCGGTGCTGCGGGCGGCCAGGGCGCGCTGGGCCGGGTTGTGCCCCGTGGGCGTGTCGAACCCGGCCGAGAGACGGGTCGCGCCCGTCCCCCGTCCGGCGTGCGTGATCACGGCGACGCGGCGGCCCCGGCGCACGGCGTAGTACGCGGCGAGGGCGCCGACCGCGCCCGCGCCGACGACGGCGAGGTCGTAGTGGGGCGCCTCACCGGTCCCGGTGGTGCGCTCACTCATCGGGCGCCGACCACCAGAAGGAGTAGATCACCAGTTCCTCGCCCTGGTCGGCGAAGATCTCGTGGACGGCCTGCGCGGCGAAGCCCACCAGGGAGCCGGGCCCGACGAGCGACCGTTCGCCGTCCACCTCCAGGGTGCCGGATCCGGCGTGGACCACCCAGATCTCCTGGACCGTGTGCTGGTCGGGGGAGCTGGTCCCGCCCGGCGGCACGGTGAAGCGGGCCGCCTTGAACGGCACGCGGGGGAAGACCGAACGGGCGAAGTCCGCCTCGGCGACGGTCACTCCGTCGGGTTCCACCTCGGTCGGACCGAAGGGGACCAGGACGCCGACCGCCTCGGCCTGGAACTGCGGGACCTGACGAGCGGTCATACGGGATACCTCGTCTCACCCAGCATGCTGTTGAGGATGACCGCGCTGCGCCAGGCGAGCAGGCTCAGGTTGGGATCGGCGACGCCCCAGGAGTGCCGGGCGCCGTTCTGGAGGTAGATCCGGTTCTCCGCAGGCCCGTCCCAAGCGACCGAGAAGTCGTCGCCGACGACGAGCATCCCGCTGTCCCGCCGCAGCCGAGCGTCGAGTGGAGCCATGAAGTCCGGCAGCGCGTAGGCGTATCCGGTGCTCAGGATCACGATGTCGGCCGCGAGCACAGCGGGCGCGTCGCCCGGGCCCGAGGACTCGACGGCGAGCTTCCATTCGTCGGGGCCACCCTCGATCGCGGTGACCGCGCAGTCCGCCAGGAAGCGCAGCCTGTCGGCGTTGTTCTCGATGAACTCGTCGCGGTAGCTCAACCGGTAGATGTCCTGGAGGACTTGGAGGTCGATGCCGTCGCTGGTGTACTTCTGCCGCTCCAGGAGCCGGGCCTTGTGGTCGGAGGGCAGCGCGTGGAAGCGGCGTACGTAGTCGGGCGTGTAGAGGTCGTTGGCGAACGGCGAGTCGTCCATCGGCAGGAACGACGAGCGCCGGCTGACCCAGGTGATGCTCCTGGGGGCCGCTCCGGCCGCCAGGTGGCGCACGATCTCCGCGCCGCTCTGCCCGCCGCCGACCACGACGACCCGCCGTCCGGTCACCTCGGGGGCCCGCAGCAGGAACTCCCCGGAGTGGAAGACGGTGGGGCCGAGTAAGGGACGGAACGGCTCGGGGACGGACGGGGTGAGCCCAGTGCCCAGCACGAGGTGACGTGCCATCACTTCGTGCTCGCCGGTGCGGAGGTGGAAGGCCCCGTCGTGGAAGTCCACGCTGTGTACGTCGGCCCCGAACGTCAGGCTCGGCAGCCGCCCGGCGACCCACTGGAGGTACTGGTTGAACTCGGCGCGCAGGACGGCCGGGAAGTCCGCGGCCAGGAACCGGTAGAGCCGGCCCTTACTCGCCAGGAACGACAGGAACGAGAAGGGACTGGTCGGATCGACCAGCGTCACCAGGTCCTTGAGCAGCGAGACCTGGAGGGTGGCCTCGGGCAGCAGCAGTCCGGGGTGCCAGGAGAAACTCTCACGGCGTTCCAAATGGGCGCCGCGCAGCCCTTCGACCGGATGCGCGAGCGCGGCGAGGCTCATGTTCGCGGGGCCGATGCCGACGGCCGCATAGTCGCGTATGTGTGTGTTGTCGAGTATGTGTGTGTTCATGGTGGGAACCGCCGGGTCAGGCCGGGACGACGAGGTCGCCGAGCGCCTGCCAGCGGTCCAGGGCGCCCTGCGGCGAGTCGGCGGTGAACAGGGCGTGGCCGAGGCGCGAGCGGCAGTCCTCTACGCCCGGGATGGTCTCGCCCGGCGCGAAGTACACGGCGGTCTCGGTGACTTCCGGCAGCGCCTCCAGCTCCATCCACCCGGTGAGCTCCCGGTACGAGGAGCGGCCCGCGGCGGAGAAGAAGCGGATGCCGGCGCTCTCGGCCTGCGGCCGCGCGAAGGCGCCGGCCGCCTCCAGGCCGACGCCGAGCGCGGTCGCGACGGCCACCCTGGGCAGGCTGACGCCGGTCACGAGCCGCAGCAGCTCCACGATCCGGTCGCCCGGCAGCCGGGCGCCGATCTCGATGAGCACCGGACCGTCGGCGGTCAGGCGCAGTTCGCAGTGGAAGGGGCCGCTGGTGATGCCGACGGCGCGCACGACGTCGCCGACGTACGCCTCGACGTTCTTCAGGGTGGCGTCGTCGACCGGCGCCGGGGTGAGGTGGCCCAGCTCCACGAAGTCGGGCTCGGGCCCGAGCAGCGTGCGGCTGAGGGCGACGACGGTGACCTCGCCGCTCTCCAGGACGTAGCCGTCGGCGCTGAACTCGGGGCCCTGAACGTACTCTTCGACGAGCACCCGGTGCTCGTGCAGCTTGCCCATGTCGGGCTCCGGGTCGGTCACGAGCCGCTGGAACGCGGCGGTGAGCTGGTCGAGGTCGTCGGCGCGGCTGACGTGGATGCTGCCGGAGCAGGCGACCGGCTTCAGCACGCAGGGGAAGCCGACTCGTTCGGCCGCGGCGCGCAGTTCGGCGTCGGTGGTCGCCTGGGCGAAGCGCGGCGTGCGCAGCCCGGCTTCCGCCACGGCGGCTCGCATGACGCTCTTGTCCCGGACCCGGTCGACGGTCGCCACGGGCAGGCCGGGCAGGTCCAGTGCCGCGGCGACGCGCGCGGTCGCCGTCACATAGATGTCGGAGCCCGGCAGCACCGCCTCGAACGGCTCGGCCCGGTGCAGTTCGAGCGCGGCCGCTTCGAGGGCGGCCTGGTCGTTGGTCTCCACCGTCAGCACCGAGTCGGCCGCCGCGCGCACAGCGTCGGAGAGCCGGCGGTCGCCGGAGTCGGCGGTGGCGACGACGACCCGCAGTCCCATCTCGGCCGCGACGCCGATCAGGGTGGCGCCTCCGGAGGAGGCGGGTTCGACCACGAGGACGCGGGCAGGACGAAGTGCATCTGTGTGCGGCAAAGCGAAATCCCCCGGGGCAGAGCTGTGAGGACCGGACTCACCATCGCGATCCTGGTCGTGATCTTTCTATCCGTGCGCCTCGGCCCCGGTCAATGGATGACCGCAAAATTGTCTGCGAGAGCGGACCTGAGCCGCATATTTTCCGGACCAGGAGCCCTGTCGGCGCCTGTTCGACTCCCGGCAGGGTCGAACGCCGTTAGGGCTCACCCTCTTCGGTCTCGCCGATCATGCCCTTGCTCTCCTCCGTGGTGGTTGCTTGGGTCCTCAGGTGTCCGGTGGCTCCGCAGCACCGTGGTGATTGCCCGGTGGATCCCGGTCAGCTGCATGAGAGGCATCCTCGGCGGCAGCAGAGGCGGGCATGGCGTCAGCGTCGGTCCGCGATGGGTCATCAGCGTGGCTGGACGGCAAGGGCCGAGCCATGCTCAGCCCGATGGAAGCGGCGAGAACGACGACGATGACGGCGAGGCTGACGAGTGAGGGAATCTCCGGCACGGCGGTGCTGATCGTTTCGTGGGACGCCTGAAGGATGAGCTTGACCCCGATGAAGGCGAGGATGAGCGCCAGGCCCTTGCTGAGGTAGTGGAAGCGGTCGAGCAGCCCGGCGAGCATGAAGTACAGCGCGCGCAGTCCCAGGATGGCGAAGGCGTTGCTGGTGTAGACGATGAAGGCGTCGCTGCTGACGGCCAGGACGGCGGGCACGCTGTCGACGGCGAAGACGAGGTCGGCGGCTTCGATCGCGGCAACGACGGCGAGCAACGGCGTGGCGACGCGTTTACCGGCCTCCTTGACGAAGAAGTGGGGGCCCGCGTACTCGTCCCGCACCGGGACCACCTTGCGAAGCAGCTTCACGGCGATGCTCTTGCCGGGGTCGAAGCTGTCGTCCTCCTCCTTGTAGATCTTGTATGTGCTGTAGAAGAGGATCGCGGCGAAGACGAACAGGACGGCCGTGAAGCGGCTGACCACCGCTACACCGGCGGCGAGGAAGATGCCGCGGAAGACCAGGGCGCCGAGGACGCCGAGAAACAGCACGCGGTGCTGGTAGGCGCGCGGCACCTTGAAGTAGCCGAAGATCAGGGCGAAGACGAAGAGGTTGTCGACCGACAGGCTCTTCTCCAGAAGCCATGCGGTCGTGTACTCGACTCCGGCCGTCGTGCCGACGACCGCGAACACCACGCCACCGAAGACGATCGCCAAGCCCACCCAGACACCGCTCCAGGCGGCGGCCTCGCGGAAACCGATGACGTGTTCCCGCCGGTGCGCGAGTAGATCGACCGCCAACGACACCAGCACGGTGACGGCGAACGCCATCCACATCCACAGCGGCACGTCATGCACGGCTCCGACCTCTCCAGCATCATCGACCGGCAGTCTTCTAACGAGTCTGGGCCATGCGAGGGGGGCTGTCTCCCCGATGCCGGTGCACGGCCGCTGACCGGGACGGCTCTGCGCTCACCGGCACTGGCCTGCTCAGGAGCCCACCAGGGCGGTCGTCCGCTGCCGTGCTCATCGAAACCATGCGGGCGTGGAGAGTTCCGGGCGTATGCCGCGCTCGGCTCGGGCGAGGACGACGGCGCTGGACAGCAGCCCGACGTGGTCGAGTGCCTGCGGGAGACCCGCCGCGGTGCCGGTCGAGCAGCGAGCAGAACAGGGGCGGAGCGTCGAAGCGGGGCACGCACATGAAGCCGACGGTGCTGTCGCGGCCCACCAAGGCGCACGCGCGGCCGTCGCCGATGAGGCCGTGGTCCTTGATCGGCAGTAGCCCGCCGACGGTGCCGGCGCCCACTCGTTCATGCGTGACCAGTAACCATCGAAGGCGAGCCGGATCACTCCGAGGGTTGCAGCGGGCGAGATGGCCAGTCCAGGAGGCGGGCGCCGAGGGCCGCGGTCTGCAGGATGTATCGCTGGTCGGGGTCGGTGGGGTCATGGCCGGTGAGTTGCCGGATACGCGTGAGCCGGTAGGTGACGGTACGCACGCTCACACCCAGCCGACGTGCCGTGGTCGTGTTCAGGCAGCCACTGCTGAAGTACGCGTTGAGGGTTTCCAGGAGTGCCCGGGGCCCGCTGCGTGCCTCGTCCAGGCCGCCGAGGACGGTGGCCACCAGGTCGGTGATGGCGGCGCGGTCCCTGCCGAGAACCTGGAAGACCAGCAGGTCAGAGGCGTCCACGCGCGGGGCGGTCAGACCGAGCTGGACAGCGAGGTCGAGGGTGCTGCGTGCCTCCTGGTACGAGCGGACGATGCCACTGGGACCGGGCCGCGGGCGGCTGACGGCGACGCGGCAGGGCTCGTCGACAGCACTGCGCACAGCGGTGGCGAAGAAGTCCGGAACATCCGGCACCGCGCCGGGCGATACGCACACGAGCAGACCGTCCTTGGTGGTGATCAGCCCGTCCTGTGTGGTGAACCGGGCGGTCAGCGCCTCTTCGACGTAGCGCGTGGTGTCGTCGCCCGCGCCGAACGGCTTGCCCGCCCGGGCGACGGACACGCTGTGTGGTCCGACCAGCCGCAGCCCGAAGCGTTCGGCCCGCTCGGCGAGGCGGCCCAGGTCGGTTCGGCCGTCGAGGAGGTCGTCGACGAACTCCCGCCGCATCGCCTCCTCGCCCCGAACGGCCGCACGATGGGCGGTTTCATAGCCCTCGGTCAATGCCACGGTCGCCTCGCCGATCGCACCGATCAGAGCGGAACCCACCTCCCTCAGGTCTTCGGGCTCCAGAGCTCGCCCGGTGCCTGACAGATCCGTCCAGACCCGGTGGACGGAGGTGAGGTACTCGGCGACCAGTTTGCGCAGGGCTGTTCCGCGGTCGGCCGCCGTGGCGGCGAGCTGCCGTAGTCGCTCAAGGTCCTCGGGGGGAAGTCGCCGTTTGCCGAGGGAGGCGACCACGAGCTGGTTCAGGTGGGGTTCCAACCCCGCCGCCGCGGGTTCCTTTCCTTTGACGGTCGCGGCATCCCGGACGGGAACCGTGGCGGACGGTGCCACCGGATCCGGGGCTTGGGGACGCTTTCCTGTCGGCATGCTCCCATTTTGCCGAAGGACGGCAAAGAGTGAGGGGCCGAGACGGCCATGTTTGTGCCTGCTCGGCAGGCGTCCAGCCGATGCGCCCGGGTAATCCGTGAGTGACGCGCCGGTGGACGACCCTGCGACCAGGGGGCCCCTGCCCATGGAAATCCTGCCCGTGATCGACCTGCTCCGGGGCTCCGAGGCCGCCCCTGGTGGTGCCCGTACCTCAGGTGCCGGAGCGGCGATGCACTCCGCGACCGAGTCCGCGTTCCCCGAGCACAGGTGATCGGTATGAACCCCTCGATGGACGACCGGAGCGTCCTGGCCGAGATGGAGCGCCGCCTCTCCCAGGAGGACCCCGAGTTGGTCGGGCTGATGGACGCGCTGAACCATCAGTTTCCCGACGCCCAGGCCGACAGGGATGCCCTTGAGGACGTAGACGCCCACGACGAGGCAGAGCCCCATGAAACCGACGACCTGCGCCTCGACTGGCGCTGGAAGGCCATCATGGTGTTCGCCGTCGTGCTGGTGGCGGGTCTGATCCTCACGGCGGTTTTCAACCGGTCGGCCTCGGCCGACGACAATCACGGGCCACTGAACAGCCGTGCTCCGGCCGTAGCCGTTAACCCGCATGGCAGACGGCTCCCGGGCCCGGGCGAGCATCCGGGCTCCACCGACCGCGGGGTTCCTCGTGGCCGACTCCGACGTCGTCGCCGTGCCCGCCGCCGCCCGGCTGAGACGCCGTCAGAACCTCTGCCGTACGGGCGTACGTGGCAACCGGCAGCGGCTCACCGTCTTGCTGCCTCTCTGCCACCTGCCCAGCGAAAGTGATCCGCCCATGACCAGGAAAGCGACGTCCACCGTCATCCACCCCCATCGAGTGACACCGGCAGCAGACGGACGCCGTGCAGGTACCGGCCCGTGGACACCGCGACACGTCGGTCCCGGCGTCGGGCCGCCTGCCCCGGTCCGCAGGAGAAGGTCATGAACAACTCGGTACGGATGGGTCGCGTTCTCGGTGTGCCACTGCGCATCCACTGGACCGTGCCCCTGCTCGTGGTGCTTTTCGGTTACAGCCTGGGCAGTCAGACCCTCCCGGCCATGATCCCGGATCAGTCGAACGCCACCTACACCATCGCAGGCCTGGCCGGGGCTCTGCTTCTCCTGGTGAGCCTGTTGGCCCATGAGGCCGCCCACGCGATCACGGCTCGCAAGAAGGGCATCACCGTCCAGAGCATCACCCTGTGGGCCCTGGGCGGCATGACCCGGATGGGCAGGCCTCGCACGCCCGGCTCGACTTTCTGGATAGCCGTCAGTGGGCCGCTCACCAGCCTGCTCGCGAGTGCGCTGGCGCTCGGGGCGGGCATCGGGCTGAACACGTTGTCCGGGGCAGCCGTGCCCGCGGCCGTCCTGCTCTGGCTCGGCTGGGTGAACCTGGTCCTCGCCGTGTTCAACCTGCTGCCGGCCGCCCCGCTCGACGGAGGACGGGTGGTGCAGGCGCTGACGTGGTGGCGTACCGGAGATCAGGACCGCGCCGAGCGAGTGGCCGCACGAGCCGGTCAAGTCCTCGGCGTCGTGCTGATCGGACTCGGGTGGATCGTCGTCCTGCGCGGAGCCCTGAGCGGTCTGTGGCTGACGGTCATCGGCTTCTTCGTCGTCATCGTCGCCGGGGCGGAACACCAACGTGCGAGGCTCGCTCCTGCCCTGCGAGGCATGCGAGCGGCGGATGCCATGACCAGCCCCGTCGAGACGTGCCAGGACTGGCTGACCGTGCAGCGCTGCATCGATGACGTGGCCGCGGACACCCGCCACTCCGCACTGGCCCTGATCGACTTCGAAGGGCGCCCCAGCGGTCTGGTTCACCTCCCGCGGCTCGCGAGGATTCCCGCCGAACAACGGGACACGCTTCGTGTCCGCGACGTGGCGACCCCCTGGGCACGCTGTACGACCTGCGCGCCGGACGAGATGCTGCAGGACGTGCTCGAAAAGCTCTCCCCGGGCCGCGCCCTGCCCGTCCTCGTCACCGAGGGGCAGAACCTGACGGGCATGATCACTGCGGACGACATCTCCCGGATCGTCCGGCGTCAGGCGCTCCGCGGCACGGAAAGTCGATAACGGCCATCAGGGGTGGGTGTCGGTCGATGGGAGCGTCACAGCTTGGAAGGGTGCGGTGGTGGCGGTGGCGGCGGAATCCGCTGCGGCGGCGCAGTGACATCGTCGAAGCGTGGCTGTTGCTCGCCTCGTGGCTGGTCGCACTGGCCGGGGGCCTGTTTGCGGGTCTGGCAGCGGCAGCCGCCATGAAAGAGTCGGCGGAGAGGCAGCGGGCGGAGCGGCGTGAGGTCACGGCCGTACTCGTCGAGGACGCGGAGGACCGGTTGCCCGAACGGGCACCGAGTGGCTACCGCGTCTGGGCAACAGTGCGCTGGACGGCGCCGGAGGGTTCCACGCACACGGACGAGGCAAGAGTGCCGTCCGGGACCCCGGCCGGACACACGGTCACCGTGTGGGCGGACCGGAACGGCAAGATCGCGGCTGAGCCCCTGACCCATGAGGAGACCCGGTGGCACGCGATCTCGGGAGGCGCGCTGACCGCGTCAGGGGCGGGCGGGGCAGTGCTGGCTGTTGGCTGGGTGGCTCGCCAAGGACTGGAGCGGCACCGCATGACGCGGTGGGCTGCGGAGTGGGAGCGCATGAACACCCAAAAAGGAGGGAAGACGGACTCACCCTGAAGGGTGGGAGAGGCACCGGCCCTTGGGAGGCACTCCGCTCGCACCGCGGATGGACGGCGCCAGGCCGCGTCCCGTCCTGTGCAGGGACGGGCGACCTGCACCGCGGCAGGGGGCCTGCTGCCCCGCCCTGCGCCCTGCTCGGGAAGGCTTGATACGTGGCTCGACAGCTCGCTGGCCGGGTCGTTCTTGTGCAACCCCAAACCGAAATCGGGGCCTCGAAGGTGCTGAACGCGGCCCGGCTCCGCGAGGCGGTCCTGCCTCTTCTCGTCCTGGCCGGCGGCACCACCGCGATGGGCGTCATCGTCGCCACCGGGTGAACAAGGCCGTGGGCGCCATCGTGAACAGCTCTGGCACAGCGGCCGTGCAGCCGCCCCTACCGCTCCCGGACCATGCCGCGCTCCCATGCCCAGGCGGCGATCTCGACCCGGTTGCGGGCGTCGATCTTCTGCTGGATGTTGGCCAGGTGCGTCTTGACGGTGGACAGTGACACCACCAGCTGGTCGCAGATCTCCTGGTTGGTGCGGCCCACCGCGACGAGCCGGGCCACGTCCAGTTCCCGTTCGGTCAGCGGGCAGGCGGCCGGCTCGGGCCGCGTGGCGGACAGTTCCTTCAACAGCCGGACGGTGACGGCGGGGGAGACGAGCGCGTCGCCGCGGGCGGCTGCCCGCACCGCCTCGACGAGCAGGCTGGGCGGGGCGTCCTTGAGCAGGAAGCCGCAGGCTCCGTTGCGCAGCGCGGTGTGCACGTAGTCGTCCTGGTCGAACGTGGTGATCACGACGACCCTCATCGGGGTGTGGATCCCGGGGCCCGCCAGTGCCCGGGTGACGTCCAGGCCGTCCAGTTTGGGCATCCGGATGTCGACCAGGCACACGTCCGGCCGCAGCCGGCGGGCGAGTTCCACGCAGGCGGCGCCGTCGGGGGCCTCACCGATCACCTCGATGCCGGGCTGGGCGCCGAGGATCAGCCGGAAGCCCATGCGGACGAGCTCCTGGTCGTCCGCGATCAGCACCCGGATCGCCGCATCGTTCACGCCGGTGATCCTGCCACAGCGGCCAGCACCGGGAAGGCGGCGGTCAGCCGCCAGCCGCCGTCGTCGGTGGGTGCGGCGGTCAGCGTGCCCTCCACCGCCTCGACGCGTTCCCGCAGGCCGATCAGGCCGAAGCCGCCGCGCCCGCCGACCGGGCCGGAGTGGGGCGCGGCCGGTGCCGTGTTGTACGCCTCGACCCGCAGCCGGTGCCCGTCCACATCGATCCGTACGGCGACCACGGCGCCGGGCGCGTGCCGGCGTACGTTGGTCAGCGCCTCCTGCACCACGCGGTGCACGGACGTCTCCACCTCGGGGGCGAGGCGCACCTCGCGGGCCGCCGCCGCCACGTGCAACTGGGCGTCCTCTTCGTCTCCGGAGAACGCGGATACCAGACGGGCGAGTTCCACCCAGACCTCGCCGGGCCGCACGCCCGCGTGGTCGTCCTCGCGCATGACCCGCACCAGACGGCGCATCGAGTCCAGTGCCTCCGATCCGGACCGGGTGATGTTCTGCAGCAGCGGTTGGACCTGTTCCGGGGCGGTGTGCTGGAGGGCCAGCGCGGCATTGGCCTGGACGATGATGCCGGTGACGTGGTGGGCGACGAAGTCGTGCAGGTCGTGGGCGAGTTCCAGGCGCTGGTGCTGGCGTACGGCGGCGATGTCGCGGGCCCGCCGCTCCTCCGTCAGCCGTGCCCGCAGGCCCCAGGCGAGAGCCAGGCCGGCGCCGAGCGCCATCAGCACGGACCCGCTGAGGGCGTTCTGGCTGTCGTTCTGGATGTCCCCCGGCAGCAGGCGCAGCGGGATCACGATGACCGCCACGCTCAGTGCGGCCGAAACGGCCACCGCGGTCCTCGGGCCCGGCACCGCCCACACCGCGCGGGACAGCAGCACCAGCAGAGCGACGCTCTCCAGCGCCCCGAACGTAGCGGCAATGTCCGGGCCCGCCCACGTGGCGATCACGGCCGTGAGGACCAGCGAGCCGCCCGCGACGAGCACGGCACGTACCCGCACGCTCGGCCGACGAGAGGGCCACAGCAGCGCCATGCAGGCGAGCGGGCCGGACACCATCTGCAGCAAGCTCGTCCAGCGGTGGTCGGGCGCCCCTTTGGCGAACACGTCGAGCAACCACAGCAGGCCGAGGAAGATCCAGCCGGCGGCGATCAGCGCCCGGCGGAGCAGCGGAGTTTCGGAGTACACGCCCAGCAGGATACGGAAGCGGCGATTCCCGGCGGACTCGGCCGAATGGCCGATGTCCGGCCGCCACAACCGGCCGTCCGGCCGAGCCTGCCGGGCACCCTGCGCCCCGATCGTGGACGGCATGCAACTGATGATCACCGTCCTCTCCGGGGAGACCGCCCGATGAACATCCCCTCCGCCGTCCTGACCGGCACCGGCCTGTTCAAGTCCTACGGCATGACCCGCGCCCTGGCCGGCGTCGACATCGACGTGCTGGCCGGCGAGTCGCTGGCCGTCATGGGTCCGTCCGGCTCCGGCAAATCCACCTTGCTGCACTGCCTGGCCGGGATCGAACGGCCCGACTCCGGTGAAGTCCTGCTGGACGGCAAGAGGATCGACCAGCTCCGTGAACCGGTCCGCAGCGAGCTGCGCCGCACCGCGTTCGGCTTCGTCTTCCAGTCCGGCCAGCTGCTGCCGGAACTGCCCGCCGACGAGAACGTGGCCCTGCCGCTGATGCTCGGCGGCACAGCGCGCCGGGCAGCCGTCGAGCAGGCCCGGCAGTGGTTCGGGCCGCTCGGCCTGCAGGGCGTGGAGAGCCGGCGTCCCGGACAGCTGTCCGGAGGTCAGGCTCAGCGGGTCGCCATCGCCCGGGCCCTGGTCGGACGCCCGAAAGTGATCTTCGCTGACGAGCCGACCGGAGCGCTGGACCAGGCCACCGGCCTGGAGGTGATCCGCCTGCTGGTGGACGTCAGCCGCAGCCAGGGCGCCGCCCTGGTCGTCGTCACCCACGACGCGAACGTGGCCCGCTGGTGCGACCGCACGGTGCAGGTCCGCGACGGCGTGCTGGCCGGAGGCCAGGCTGAGACGGCGACCGGCGCCGAGGCGAAGGCGGGGCACCGGCGATGAGGGCACTGGATCGCACCACCTGGGCGCTGACCTGGCGGCTCACCCGGGCCGGCGGACGCACCGGCCTGCTCGCCACCGGGCTCGCGGTCGCGGCGGCGGCCGTGTCCACCACCCTGCTCCTGCTGTGCGTCGCGATGAACCTGGGCTTCCAGCACCGCTCGGACCGTGCCGATTGGCGGAACCCGGCGGAGTCCTCACGTCCGGTGGCCGTCGAGGCGGTCGGGACGACCTTCACCCGGGGAGCGCCCGTCACCGTCGTGGACGTCGCCCGGTTGCCCGGACGCACCGCTCCCGCCCCGCCCGGCCTCGACCGCTTCCCCGCCCCCGGCGAACTGTGGGTCTCGCCGGCGCTCGGGGCGCTGCTCGACCGGCTGCCCGCCGACCGTCACCCCGTCCCCGGCACGCCCACCGGAACGCTGGGCCGCGAGGCGCTGGCGCACCCCGGCGAACTCGTCGCGGTGGTCGGACACCGCTCGACCGACCCGGCGGTCACCACCCCGCGCGAGCCCGATCCCCGCCGGGTCGGCGACATCGCCTCCCCCACCCGCGTCGCATCTTTCACCGGCGCGCCGCTCACGGACGGCATGGGCGGGACGTACGAGTCCCTGGCCCGACTCGCCACCGTCCTCGTCGTCGTTCCGCTGCTGGTGCTGGGGGCCTCCGCCGCCCGGCTGTCGGTCTCCCGCCGAGACCAGCGGCTCGCCGCACTACGCCTGGTCGGCGCCACGCCGGGCCGTGTCGCCGGGCTGACGGCCGCCGAGGCGCTGCTGACCTCGGCGGCCGGGGCACTGCTCGGCGTCGTGGGGTACGCGGCGCTGCTGCCGGTGGCGGCGAGTCTGCCGCTCGCTGGCGGCGCCTGGTACCCGGCCGACCTGTGGATCGGCGCACTACCGCTGCTGGCGGTGACAGCCGGGGTGGTCGCGCTGGTCGTGGTCAGCGCGCTCGCCGGGCTGCGTCAGGTGGTCGTCGGCCCGCTGGGCGTGGCACGCCGGTCGCGCAGCCGGGGAGCGAGCGCCGTGCGGGCGGTGGTCTTCGTGGCCGTCGTCGCCTCATACGGCTGGATCACCAAGAAGTACGGCAGCGACGACTCCATGGCGCTGTTCGCGTTCGCCGCGCTCTTCCTGGCGCTGGCCGTGATCGGGCCCTGGGTGGTCCGGCTGCTCGGCAGGATCGTCACCGCCCTGGCCAAGCGGCCCGCGACGCTGCTGGCCGGGCGCCGGCTGCTGGACGATCCGAAGGCCGCCTGGCGGATCGTCTCCGGGCTCACCCTGGCCGGTTTCGTCGCCGGGTTCTTCGCCCTGCTCACCCTGGACGCCACTTCCTCGTGGGGAGGACGGCCCGACCAGCTCGCCATCGCCGTCCCTCACAACAAGGTGACGCAGGTACGGACGCGGGCCGAACAACGTCTGCACGCCGCCGGGGTGACCGCGGTGATCGGCGTGGACGACGGCTACGTGGCCCAGGGCCCCTACGACAGCCGCCAGGTCACCGCCACCGTGTCCGGCGGCCCGGCCGACCTGGACCGCGCCCGTACCGCGCTGACGGGCCTGATCCCCGACCAGTACCCGATCACCGGGCCCGAGGTGAACTGGTCCGAGGCACGGTTCACCCGGGACTTCACCACCATCACCCGGATGGTGCTCGTGGTGACGTTCGCGGTCGCCATCACCTCGGCCGGGATCACCGCGGCCGCCGCCGTCCTGGACCGCCGCCGCACCTACGGCCTCCTGCACCTGGCCGGGACCCCACTGCGGGTCCTGGACGCCGCCCGCAGCCGGGAGACGCTGATCCCGGTGACGGTGCTGGGGGGCGGTGCTGTCGTGGCGGGGCTGCTGTGCGGGGGATCGGCGATGCTGGCGGGCGGCGGCTCGTCGTTCGACGCGCGCGGCGTGATCGTTCTCGCCGTGTGCTGCGCCGCCGGTGTCGCCGGAATTCTGGCGGCCGGCGGGCTGAGCCGTCCCCTGCTGCGGTCGGTCACCCGGCAGGCGGGGGCACGGGGGGAGTGAGAGCCGCGGGGGCTGGGCCCGGCGGCCGGGCCCAGCCCCCGCAGCACGGAGCCGGCGCCGACGTCAGGCGCACGGCATTCGCGTCGTACCGGCAAATTTCCGGAATCTTCAGTTCTGCGGCCGAGAGGCCCCCCGGCGCTCTCGCGACCAGTGAGCCGTCTAGTTCCGTCGCTACGCCGGAGCCGACCGAATGCTCAAGCCTCTCCCCGGTCATCAATCCCGCCCGTACTGCCGACTAGCCCGCCCGCAAGCCGCCCGGCTTGCGTGAGCGCATGCGTGCGACGGTTCGGGCGGAGGTGGTCGAGGTGGCGCACCGGCTCTTCACCGAGCAGGGGTTCGACCGGACGACGGTCGACCCGATCGCCGCCGAGGTGGGCCTGTCGCGCGCCAGTCTCTTCCGGTATTTCGGCACCAAGGAAGAGATCGTCCTGGGACGCCTGGCGGGCTCCGGCCGCCATGTCGCGGAGGCGCTGGCCGCCCGTCCCGACGACGAGCGGCCCTGGGAGGCACTGCGCCGGGCGTTCGACGTCCTGACGCGGATGAACGAGGCAGCGCCCGAGCAGGCACTCGCCTGTCTGCGCATGCTGCAGGAGACACCGTCGCTGCGCGCCGGGCACTACGAAAAGCAACTGAGCTGGCAGGAACTGCTGGTGCCGGAGATCGCCCGGCGGCTGGGCGTCAGCCCTGACCGGCCCGAGGACACCAGGCCGAACGCACTGGCCGCCGCCGCCCTAGTACTGCAACGGTGCTTGCCGTGACTGATGGCCAGTTCAGGGGCTGTGTCCGCGTCGTTTGTAGTGGCTGGTGCGGGCCTGGTGCTGTCGTCGTCGGCGCCAGGTCGACCAGTGCAGGATGTGCTCGACGGGTGTGGGTCGGCGGTCGGTGAGGCGGGTGATCAGCCGTCGTATCTCGGCGAGGCTGAGGTGGATGAGCTGGGAGGATCCGTTTCTGCTTTCCCGGCGTCCAGCTCGCGGGCTCGCAGGACGGTCAGGCAGGCGTGGGCAGCCATGGCCAGGGTCATGTGCCGGTGCCAGCCGGGATAGCGGCGGACCTGGTAGTCGTCCAGGCCGCATTCCTGTTTCGCGCTCTGGAAGCACTCCTCGATGGCCCACCTGCTGCCCGCGATGCGGATCAGGTCGTCAAGCGTTGTCTCAACCGGGCAGTAGGCGATGTAGTAAGAGATCTCCCCGGGTCGGCTCACGCTGCGGCGGGCGAGGACCCAGTGGCGGCGGTCGGGTCGGTGCCAGGGCCGGACCTCGACGCGTGCCCAGTCGTAGATCCGCGGGCCGTGAGCCCCGGTGCCGCAGGAACGGCGCTTCCATTTCTGCCGGGCAAGACCGTTGAACAAGTCATGGACGGGATGGTCGATCGCCCAGCGGGTGACCACGGTGTCGTGGCGGGTGGTGGCCATGACGTGGAAGACGTCCGCCCGCTCCAGCTCCGACCGCCAGCCTTTGCTGAACCCGTAGGCGGCATCCGCGGTCACCCACCGAAACGGGACCCTGTCCGCCATGGCGCGGCGGACCATCGCCTTCGCCATGGCCACCTTGGTCTCAAAGGCGACCTCGTCGTCGACGCCGGCCCGGCGGCACCTTTCACGGTCGTCGGTCCAGGATGCGGGCAGATACAGACGCCGGTCGATCAGAGTCCGCCCGCGGCTCGTGGCGTACGCGAGGAAGACGCCGACCTGGCAGTTCTCCGTCCGCCCGGCGGTGCCGGAGTACTGCCGCTGCACCCCGGCCGACCGCGTCCCCTTCTTCAAGAAGCCCGTGTCGTCCACGACCAGGACGGCGTCCTGGTCGCCGAGGTTGTCGACCACGTACTGACGCACGTCGTCGAGCACCTCATCCGCGTCCCACTCGATCCGGTTCAGCATCCTGTGGATACGATCCGGGCCTTCGTGGCCGGCTTCCTCCGCCAGCGTCCAGCCGTTCTTCCGCTGCAGCGGAGCGATCAGGCCCCGCATATAAGCCAGTGCCGACTCCCGCGGCTCCGACCTGCTGAAACGGTGCACGAACCGCTCATGCACAGCGTCCAGTTCACCCGCCCACAACCTGACATCAGCAAGGTCCCCACCCATGAACACACCAACGACCAACCTGGCCATCAGTCACGGCAAGCACCGTTGCAGTACTAGCCTGCCTTGACGTGGCCGCCACGGGATGGGCGGCCTGCGAGGGTACTGTCCCGCCGGCCGTCCTGCTCGACCGGGCGATGGGCGCGTTGAGGGAGCAACCGGGCCCGCCCGCCCCGCCGGTGCGCTTCCACGCTCGCTCCGCCACGGCGGGAAAGTGGCTGCTACCGCACCGAGTACACGCCGCAGCCCGTACCGTCGGTAGGAGTATCACCGCCGAGTCTGTGCGCGCTGGCCGAAGTCGTGCCTTGAGCTGCCGGCTGAGGCAGTCGCTCAGATGCGCCGAGAAGCCGGGGCAGGCGCGCCAGGTCCGGATACCTTGCGCGGCCGTACGTGTGCGGGCTCCTCGCGCATCTTCCGGGCTGCAGTGCGCGCTCCCGGGCAGCGAGTCCTGTGACCCGCATGCACCTGACGCGACGTCAGGTAAGTCGGCATCTGGTCAGCATCAGTTCCTGCGCATCCTGAAAAGGCTGTCCGGACAGGCACGTGGTCGGGGGCTGATTGGCGCGGAAGCCCAGGCCGGGAGCCCTGCCCCCAATGACAAGCGATGTTCCTCACAATCGTCGACTGCGACGCGTGCCCGTGTAGAGTGAAGACCGCCCTTGACCTGCACAAAGCAGGCAGGGAGCCGTCTTCCAGGAGTCCAAAGTGCTGCGTACTCTGTTCAAGTCCAAGATCCACCGAGCCACCGTCACCCAGGCCGACCTGCACTACGTGGGATCCGTGACCATCGACGCCGACCTGCTCGACGCCGCCGATTTGTTGCCCGGCGAGCTCGTGCACATCGTGGACATCACCAACGGGGCCCGGCTGGAGACGTACGTCATCGAGGGCGAGCGCGGATCCGGTGTGATCGGGATCAACGGGGCCGCGGCCCATCTCGTCCACCCCGGCGACCTCGTGATCATCATCAGCTACGCCCAGGTGACGGACGCCGAGGCGCGGGCACTCACCCCCCGGGTCGTGCACGTGGACCACGACAACCGGATCGTGGCCCTCGGCGCCGACCCGTCCGAGCCGGTACCGGGCTCGGACCAGCAGCGCAGCCCGCAGGCCGTCCGGGCCTGACCGACGTACAGGGGACAGGAGCGTGTCCATGAGCGACCCGGAGATCCGCGACGACCGGGCGGCGGGCCGGCTGGAGGCCGTGTCCGGCGGTGAAGTCGTCGGCCGCATCGAGTACTTCGTGCTGGAAAGCCCCGAGCGCGCGCTCGTGCCCGTCCACACGATCGTCGAGCCGGCCCACGAGGGCCAGGGCATCGCCGGGTCGCTCGCGCGCGAGCTCCACGCCCTCGCCGGCCGCGAGCACAGCGCCGTCGCCTCGCTCTGTCCGTACGTCACCAAGTGGGCCGAACGCCACCCGGACGAGGCGCAGCCGACCGACGAGGCCCTCCTCGCGGCGGCGAAGGACTGGCTGAGGGCGCATCCCGGCCGTTTTTGAGATCCCGGCCCGCTTTTTGAATTCAGCCGCTTTCAGGATCCCGGCCGCTTTCGAAGGCCGTTCCCGTCATCCCGGTCCCATTACCCCACCTGGTCCCCTCCCCGTCCCGCGGGGGAGTGACTGCGGAGGCGGGTGCCGGGTAGGCGGGGGTAGTCCAGAGCCGGAGCCGTCCTACTGGCTGGAGGACCTGATGACGAACCCGATTCCCGACCCCGTGCCGCCGGCGCCGACACCGGGCCCGGATCCCCAGCACCCGGAGCCACCGGGCCCCGATCCCGTGCCGAACCCGCAGCCCCCGCCGGGCCCGGAGCCGACCCCGCCTCCGCCGGCGCCCACGCCGCCACCGGGCCCGCCCCCGCCGGCGCCCCCGGGCCCCGACCCCGTGCCGGGCCCCGACCCGTCCCCGATCCCCCCGGGACCGGACCCCGTGCCGAACCCGGAGCCGGGCCCTCCACTGTCCTGACCCCGGACGCGAACGGGGCGGTGGACGGCATCTCCTGCCGTCCACCGCCCCGCACGCGTTCCTCAGCGGCAGCGCCTACGCGGACGTCTCCGACCGGTCCTGGCCCCACAGCGTGTGGAACGACCCGTCCCGGT
Organism: Streptomyces qaidamensis; assembly: GCF_001611795.1. Taxonomy (NCBI): domain Bacteria; kingdom Bacillati; phylum Actinomycetota; class Actinomycetes; order Kitasatosporales; family Streptomycetaceae; genus Streptomyces; species Streptomyces qaidamensis. Next base: position 8,112,418 of record NZ_CP015098.1, read on the forward strand.
CCACCCTGCGGTAGGTGTGCGCACCGAAGTAGTCCCGCTGCCCCTGCGTCAGCGCCGCCGGCAGCCGCTCCGCGCGCAGGGCGTCGTAGTAGGCGAGAGCAGCCGCGAAACCGGGCGTCGGCACGCCCTGGCGGGTCGCGGCGACCAGCACCTCACGCCAGTCGTCCTGCGCGTCCGCGATCTCCTGCGCGAACGTCGTGTCCGACAGCAGGCTCGGCAGGTCGGGACGGGCGTCGTACGCGGCGCGGATCCGGTCCAGGAACGCCGCGCGGATGATGCAGCCGCCCCGCCACAGCGCGGACACCGCACCGAGGTCGATGTCCCAGCCGTACTCGCCACGGGCGGCGTCGATCTCGTGGAAGCCCTGCGTGTACGACACGATCTTCGACGCGTACAGCGCCTGCTCCACCCGGTCCGCGAACGCCCGGGCCTCCGCCTCGCTCAGCGGCTTCGCCTTCGGGCCGGCCAGTCCGCGCGAGGCCTCCCGCAGGGCCGCGTGGCCCGACAGCGACCGCGCGAACACCGCCTCGGCGATACCGGACACCGGCACACCCAGGTCCAGCGCGATCTGCACGGTCCAGCGGCCGGTGCCCTTCTGCTCGGCCTGGTCCACCACCACGTCCACGAACGGCTTGCCCGTCTCCGCGTCGACGTGCGACAGCACCTCTGCCGTGATCTCGATCAGGTACGAGTCGAGACGGCCCTGGTTCCAGGTGCGGAAGATCTCCGCGATCTCGGCGGGGGAGTAGCCGGCGACGTCCCGCAGCAGCTGGTACGCCTCGCCGATGAGCTGCATGTCCGCGTACTCGATGCCGTTGTGCACCATCTTCACGAAGTGCCCGGCACCGTCCGGACCGACATGGGAGACGCACGGCGAGCCGTCCGCGGCCTTCGCCGAGATCTTCTCCAGCATCGGGCCCAGCGAGTCGTAGGATTCCTTCGGGCCGCCCGGCATGATGCTCGGGCCGTTCAGCGCGCCCTCCTCACCGCCGGAGACACCCATGCCGACGAAGTGGATGCCCTGCTCGCGCAGGTCCCGCTCACGGCGCCGGGTGTCGGCGAAGTGCGCGTTGCCACCGTCGATGATCATGTCGCCGGGCTCCAGCAGCGGCGCGAACTCCTGGATCACGGCGTCCGTCGGCTCACCGGCCTTCACCATCACGACCAGCCGCCGCGGACGCTCCAGCGCCGCCACGAAGTCCTTGGCGCTCTCGCACGCCACGAACTCCCCCTCGCCGCCGAACTCCTCCACCAGAGCGTGCATGCGCGCGGGCGTCCGGTTGTGCACCGCGACCGTGTAGCCGTTGCGGGCGAAGTTGCGGGCGAGGTTGCGGCCCATGACCGCGAGACCCGTGACGCCGATCTGCGCTGTACTGCTCATTCGGTTCGCTCCTAAAGACCTCGGTATCGGTGCTGCCGGTGGGAGGTGCCCACGGGCATCCCCCGTCGACCATCCTGACGTGCCGCTACTTCGACCGCACGCCCGGGTCGCACGGCGTGGCGCAGGCTGATACGGACGAGAGCCCCGTCGCACTCAGCCGACGGGTGCGCCCCGCGCACGTCGCACCGGCGCACGGTGTGCCGTACACGGTGCACCACCGTGGCGCGCGTCGCGCAACAGGGGCCTCATACCGGCCATTTGGACTCCTGGGCGGCGAAAAGCCGTCTTGTTCTGGCCGGTTCGCAGCGCTTACTTTTGCCCCTCCTGACGCATGTCTAGGGGGGCTTTCGATGGCCGTACGCGGCCGGCACCGCCGGTATCAGCCGAACAGGATCAACCGCGCCTCGCTCACCGTCACGGCGGGCGGCGCGGGCATGGCACTGCCGTTCATGGGCACCGGCGCCGCCCAGGCGGCGGACGTGGACACCTGGAACAAGGTCGCCGCCTGCGAGTCCACCAGCAACTGGAGCATCAACACCGGCAACGGCTTCTACGGCGGACTGCAGTTCACCCAGTCCACCTGGGAGGCCTACGGCGGCCGGGCCTATGCGGCCCGCGCGGACCTCGCGAGCAAGGACCAGCAGATCGCCGTCGCGGAGAAGGTCCTGGACGGGCAGGGGCCGGGCGCCTGGCCGGTCTGTTCCGTACGGGCCGGACTGACCCGGGGCGGCGCCGAGCCCGACATCCGGCCGGCCGCCGAGCGCACGCAGCAGAAGGACACGAAGAAGAAGACCTCCATCGAGGACGTACGGCCGCAGTCCACGCCGCAGTCCCGGGCGGGCAACGCCGAGATGTACACCGTGGTCCGCGGCGACACCCTCTCCCGCATCGCGGACGACCAGGACGTCCGGGGCGGCTGGCGGGGCCTGTACGTCGCCAACCGCTCGACCATAGGGTCCGACCCCGATCTGATCGTGCCCGGCCAGCGCCTGGCGCTGCGCGGCGAGGGCGCCACGAAGACGCGGCCCGAGCACAAGCCCGCGCCGTCGGCCAAGCCCGCGCCGTCGGCCAAGCCCGCGACGAAGAAGCCGGCCCAGGACCGTGCCAAGGAGCGGCCCAAGGAGCGGTCCAAGGACGAGAGCAGGGAGCGCGCCGACCGGTCCACGGCCACCCGGCAGGGTTTCGTAGCCCCCGTCAACGCCTCCCTCGGGACGCCCTACCGCAAGGCGGGGTCTTCCTGGTCGAAGGGCTACCACACCGGCATCGACTTCCCCGTGCCCACCGGCACATCGGTCAAGTCGGTCGCGTCGGGCAGCGTCGTCAGCGCGGGATGGGGCGGCTCGTACGGCTACCAGGTCGTGGTCCGGCACGCCGACGGCCGCTACAGCCAGTACGCCCACCTCTCCGCGATCTCCGTGCGGGACGGGCAGTCGGTGAGCGCCGGCCAGCGCATCGGCCGCTCCGGCTCCACCGGCAACAGCTCGGGCCCGCATCTGCACTTCGAGGTGCGGACGGGGCCCGGCTTCGGCTCGGACGTCGACCCGGTGGCGTACCTCCGGGCCGGCGGCGTCAGGATCTGACCCGCATGCGCTGCCGGTCGATCACGGGCAACGGGACGTACGGGATGCCGTAGAAGGGCACGTAGGAGAACGGGCGATCGTCGTCGGAGGCCGCCACCACCGACGACTGCCCGCCCTCGTACGAGGCATCCGCCCCGCCGGCCGCTGCTGCTCCGGGCCCCGGCAGGAGCACGGCGGCCGGTGTGTCCGGTACGGCTACGGCGCCCACTGCCGCGGCCACCGGCTCCGGCACGCGCGCGGCCGCCGTTTCCTGCGGCCTTGGCGCGAGCACGGCGGCCGGTGTGTCAGGCACGAGGAATGCCGCTGTCGCCTGCGGGCCGGGCGCGAGTACCGCGGCCGGTGCGTCCGCTCCGGACACGGGACCCGCCGCCGCGGCCACCGGCTCCGGCACGCGCAGGTCCACCGCTTCCTGCGGCCTTGGCGCGAGCACGGCGACAGGTGCATCCGGTGGCGGTACGCGGGCTGCGGCTGATTCCCGCGGCCTCGGCACGAATACCGCGGCCGGTTCGTCCGCTCCAGACGCGATCCCCGCGGGCGATGCGTCCTCTCCAGGCACAAGTACCGCGGCCGGTGCGTCCGTCCCGGACACGGGACCCGCCGCCGCGGCCACCGGCTCCGGTACGCGCACGCCCGCCGTTTCGTCCGGCCTCGGCACGATCACCGTGGTCGGTGCGCCCGGCCCCGGCACGAGTACCGCCGTCGCCACAGGTCGCTGTACGAGCACGTCCGCCCCGCGTACCCCGGCCGGCCCGGCCTGCGCCCCGGCAGGGACCCCGAGGCTCGCCGGTTCTCCCACCGGCTCGGGCAGGCCGCCCCGGCCCGCCCGCTCCGGCGCCCGGCGCACCCGGCGCGGGCCTGCGGCCGGCAGGGCCCGCGCGCCCGCCCCGCCCGGCACCTCCGCACGCCCGGCGGGAACCGCGTCCGGGTGCTCGTGCGCGGGAACCGCGTCAGTGTGCTCGTGCGTGAGCCGCTCCGTCGTGAGCAGGATCAGGCCGCCCGCCGCGACCACACCGCAGCCCAGCGCGAGCACCGTGCCCGTCGTGCCGTAGCGGAAGGTTTCTCCGAACATCGTGATGCCCACCGCGGCCGCCACCACCGGGTTCACGACCGTCAGCGTGGCCAGCGGGGCCGCGAGGCCGGCGCCCCGGTAGGAGGCCTGCGACAGCAGCATGCCGGTCGTGGCCAGGACGCCGATCACGGCGAGGGACGGCACGTCCGCCGCCGACACACCGCCGGTCCAGTCGACCGCGACGGTCTTCGTGAACACCGAGGACATGCCGAACGCGATGCCGGAGGCGGTGGCCAGCAGCATGCTGCGGACCGCCGGGTGCCGGTGCGCGGCCCGGGCGGCGATCATCAGCGCCACCACCACACCGGCCGTCACGACGGCGACGGCCACCCGCTCCGGCGCGGTCAGCGACCGCGCGTCGGACGCGGCGACCAGGGACAGCAGACCGGCGAGCCCCACCGTCGCCATGATCGCGCCCCGCCAGGCCGTGGCACCGGCCCTGCGGCCGACGAACAGCGCCGCCATCGGCAGGGCCACCACGATGGTCAGCGCGCCGAGCGGCTGGACCAGGCTCAGCGGCCCGTAGGCCAGCGCCACCACGTGCAGCAGACCGCCGAGGCCGTTCAGCCCGACCGCCGCCCACCAGCCCGGCCGCCGCAGCGGCGCGTACTGCTCGCCCGGCGACGACTCCGCCACCCGCTCCTGCACGATCGCACCGCCCGCGTAGGCGAACGCGGAGACGAGGGACAGCAGGACGGACAACGCGAGGGCGCTCATCGGCTGCTCCTCTGCGTCAGGCGGGGGCGCTCGGCCCGGCGCGGCGAAAGGTGGGCTTTCATGACCAACACCCTGCCGTGTCCAGGTCTTCCCGTCGTCGTCCCTGAGCACTCATTGGGTCCTACTGCCGGTGGAGTACGCGAGGAACCCCCTCATCCCCAGGGTGGGTGAGTCCGGTCGGGGGCCACCGGGTCGCGTCCCTTAGGGGCCTTGGTACTACTGCTCTTCGTGGACCTCGACCCCGACCTCGCCGCGCTCCGCCCGCTCGCCGGCTTCTTCGTGCTGCGCACGGAACGAGCATCGGCCGGGTCTCTTCCCACTCTCGCACAGGCCTACGCCGCCACGTCACCGGATGTGTCAGTAAATCCCCTGATTTTTCGTGTCCGTAAGGTCGCGACCGCCCTGCGCGCCCCGGAGTTGCGCGTCGCCGCGTCCGTGACCCACCAGGGACTCGCGGCCCGGCTCTGGTCGATCGCCCTCGGCTGCGCCGCGCTCTACGGCTCCGTCCCCGACCTCGACGCCCGGCTGCTGCACTGGGACGCCGACGGCAGCGCCCCCGACGACCTGTGGCTGACGGACGTACGGCAGTTGCCGGGGGACGCGCCGTCCCTCGCGGACGTCGTCCTGCACGGCCACCTCGTCCCGCTGGCGGCGGCCCTGCGCGCCCACCACGGCCTCGCACCGGGCCTGCTGCGCGGCAACGCCGCCTCCGCCCTGGCCGGTGCCGCCCGGGAACTGGACCGCTGGGCCGGGCGGCACGACCGTACGGACGTCGCCGCCCGGGCCCGGTCCCTGGCCGCCGAACTCCTCGCGCACCCCCTGCTCACCGGCGCCGGGACCCTCACCGGCACCGCGTTCCGGCGCCGCAGCTGCTGCCTGTACTACCGGGTGCCCGGCGGGGGCGTCTGCGGCGACTGCTGCTTCCCGCGGCCGCCCCGCTCTTCCCCACGCGCCCCTTCTGGGTGACCATGAAAGGGAACGGCCGCTGAGAGCAGGGAGTTGCGGGTGCGTGTCGGACTGCTGACCCGGGAGTACCCGCCGGATGTGTACGGCGGAGCGGGCGTCCATGTGGAGTTCCTCGCCCGCGAGCTCAGACCGCTCGTCGACCTGGACGTGCACTGCTGGGGGGAGGGCCGCGCCGACGGCGTGCTGCGCCACCGGCCCTGGTCCGCGCTCGACGGCGCCAACGACGCGCTGCGCACCTTCTCCGTCGACCTCGCGATGGCCGCCGCCCTCGAAGGCCGCGAGCTCGTCCACTCCCACACCTGGTACGCCAACCTCGGCGGCCACCTCGCCAAGCTCCTGTACGGCATCCCGCACGTGATGACCGCGCACTCCCTGGAGCCCCTGCGCCCCTGGAAGGCCGAGCAGCTCGGTGGCGGCTACGAACTGTCCAGCTGGGCGGAACGCACCGCGATCGAGGCCGCCGACGCGGTGATCGCCGTCTCCGGAGCCATGCGCGAGGACATCCTCGGCTGCTACCCGGGGCTGGACCCGGAGCGGGTCCACGTCGTGCACAACGGCATCGACACGAGCCTGTACCGGCCCGACCACGGCACGGACGCCCTGGACCGGATCGGCCTGGACCGCTCCCGCCCGTACGTGCTGTTCGTCGGCCGGATCACCCGGCAGAAGGGCGTGCCCCACCTGTTGCGCGCGGTGCGGGACATCGACCCGGCCGCACAGGTCGTGCTGTGCGCGGGCGCACCGGACACACCGGAAATCGACCAGGAGTTCCGCGAGCTGTTCGGTGAGCTGAGCGCGGTCCGCGACGGGGTGTTCTGGCTTCCCAAGATGCTGCCGCGCCCGGAGGTGATCCAGCTCCTCACACACGCCGCCCTGTTCGTCTGCCCCTCGGTGTACGAGCCGCTCGGCATCGTGAACCTGGAGGCGATGGCCTGCGGCACCCCCGTGGTGGCCTCGGCGGTCGGCGGCATTCCCGAAGTGGTGGACGACGGCACGACAGGGCTGCTCGTCCCGCCCGGCGACGCCTTCGAGGCGGGGCTCGCCCGGGCCATGGACGCCGTCCTGGGCGACCCGGAGGCCGCCCGGAGGATGGGCGAGGCCGGGCGCGAGCGCGCGGTCGGCGAGTTCGGCTGGGACGCGGTGGCCCGCCGCACGGTCCGGCTCTACGAGGAGATCGTCAAACAGGCTTAGCGGGTACTGCTCAGGGGCAGGCATCGGGAAATCGGCGTGAGGGGAGCGGCCATGCGTGGTGGTGGTCCTTCGGTCCTGGGGATCGTGCTGGCGGGCGGCGAGGGCAAACGGCTGATGCCCCTGACCGCGGACCGTGCCAAACCGGCGGTGACCTTCGGTGGCACGTACCGTCTGGTCGACTTCGTCCTGTCCAACCTCGTCAACGCCGACATCCTGCGCATCTGCGTCCTGACGCAGTACAAGTCGCACTCGCTGGACCGGCACATCACCATGACCTGGCGGATGTCCAACCTGCTCGGCAACTACGTCACGCCGGTGCCCGCACAACAGCGCCTCGGCCCGCGCTGGTACCTCGGCAGCGCCGACGCGATCCTGCAGTCGCTGAACCTGATCTACGACGAGCGCCCCGAGTACGTGGCCGTCTTCGGCGCCGACCACGTCTACCGCATGGACCCCCGTCAGATGCTCGCCCAGCACATCGAGAGCGGTGCGGGCGTGACGGTGGCCGGGATCCGGGTGCCGCGCACCGAGTCCTCCTCCTTCGGGGTGATCACCCCCGGCTCGGACGGGCAGACGGTGGAGCGTTTCCTGGAGAAGCCGGCCGACCCGCCCGGTCTCGTGGACGACCCCAGCTGCGTCTTCGCCTCGATGGGCAACTACATCTTCACCACCAAGGCCCTCATCGAGGCGCTGAGGCGGGACGCTGAGGACGAGTCCTCCGTGCACGACATGGGCGGTTCGATCCTGCCCCAGCTCACCGACCGGGGTGAGGCCGCGCTCTACGACTTCAGCGCCAACCACGTGCCCGGCGAGACCACCCGCGACCAGGGCTACTGGCGCGACGTCGGGACGCTGGACGCCTACTACGAGGCCCACATGGACCTCATCGCCGAGCGCCCCGCCTTCAACCTGTACAACCGCAGCTGGCCGATCTACACGCACTCGTACCAGCTCTCGCCGGCCCGGTTCAACGCGGGCGGCATCGCCAGCGAGTCCATCATCAGCGCGGGCTGCCTGGTGCGCGGGCAGGTCACACGGTCCGTGCTGTCGCCGGGGGTGGTGGTCGACCCGGGAGCCGTGGTGCAGGGTTCGGTGCTGCATGACAACGTGCACATCGGCCGGGGCGCGGTGGTGCGCGGCGCCGTCCTCGACAAGAACGTCGAGGTGCCGCCGGGCGCGACCATCGGCGTCAATCCCGAGCGGGACGCGGAGCTGTACACGGTGTCCAAGGGCGGCGTGATCGCCCTGGGGAAGGGGCAGTTGGTCACCTGAGCCGCGGCGGCGCCGGGGGCTTTGTCCTGTCTCTGGACGAAGTTCGGGATCCGTGTTGTCATGCCTTCGTCCTCCCTAGTCGTGCACATGGCAACGTTGGCATGGAGGTTCCGTGCGTCCCCGACGCCTCAGAAACCGCCTCGCGTTACTGCTCGCCGCGCTCCGCTGGGCCGACGAGGTGGCCCCGGCAACACCCACCCCGAGTACCCGCGCCCCCAGCTGACCCGGGACGCCTGGCGGAGCCTCGACGGCCGCCGGCAGTTCGCCGCCGCCGAGCCGGGCGAACAGCCGCCCGTCGGCAGGACGCTGAAGGAGCGCATCCTCGTCCCGTACCCGGTGGAGTCGCAGCTCTCCGGCATCGAACGGCACGAGGACCGCATGTGGTACCGCCGCACGTTCACCGTCCCGGCCGACTGGCACATCGGCTCCGGCAAGCGGCTCAAGCTGAACTTCGGCGCCGTCGACTGGCGCTCCGAGGTCTACGTCAACGGCACGAAGGTCGCCACGCACGAGGGCGGCTACGACAAGTTCAGCGCCGACGTCACCGACGCGCTCACACCGGGCCGCACCCAGGAGCTGATCGTCGGCGTGTACGACCCGACCGACGCGGCGTCCGGCGAGAACCCGCCGCTCGGCAAGCAGCGCCTGGACCCCAGCGGCATCTGGTACACGCCGTCCTCCGGTATCTGGCAGACGGTCTGGATGGAGCCGGTGGCCCGCGACCACGTGGACTCCCTCAAGCTCACTCCGGACGTGGCCTGGCGAGAAGCTGACCGTGGAGGCACGGGGCGTCCGGGACGGCGTACCGGTCACGGCCACGGCGTACGACGGCCGGCGCAAGGTGGCCACGGCGAGCGGCCGCACCGGAACCCCGCTCACCCTGACCGTCCACGACCCCCGCCTCTGGTCGCCCGACGACCCCTTCCTCTACGACCTCGAGGTGAAGGTGGGCGCCGACCGGGTCGGCAGCTACTTCGGCATGCGCTCCATCGCCGTCGAGAAGATCGGCGGCGTGCCCCGTACGGTCCTCAACGGCGAGCGCGTCTTCATGATGGCCACCCTCGACCAGGGCTTCTGGCCCGACGGCCTCCACGCGGCACCCACCGGCGAGGCCCTGGCGTACGACCTGAAGGTGCACAAGCGGCTCGGCTTCAACTCGGTCCGCAAGCACATCAAGGTCGAGCCGGACCGCTGGTTCTTCTGGGCCGACCGGCTCGGGCTGCTGTGGCAGGACATGCCCGCGATGACGGCCGGGGTGAACCCGTCCGCCGCCTCCCGCGACCGCTACGAGCGTGAGATGAAGGAGATGATCGACGAGCACGTCAGCAGCCCGTCGGTCGTCATGTGGGTGACCTTCAACGAGGGCTGGGGCCAGTACGACGTGGGCCGGGTCGCCGAGCAGGCCAAGGCCTGGGACCCCACCCGCCTCGTCAACGGCCAGTCCGGGCTGAACCTCGGCGCCGACGGCGGCACCGGCGACCTCATGGACGAGCACGGCTACCCCAGCCCCGCGCTGCCGCCCCGGCCGGACGGCGAGCGCGCCCTGGTCACCGGCGAGTACGGCGGCCTGGGCCTGGCGGTGCCCGGCCACGCCTGGTCCGTGCAGCAGTCGTACGTCGACCTCGACCCGGCGACCTGCACCGAGGACTACCTGGAGAAGCTGGACGAGGTCCGGGCGCTGGTCTGCAAGGGGAGCAACGGGGCCGTGTACACCCAGATCGCCGATGTCGAGGGCGAGCTGAACGGCTTCCTCACCTACGACCGCGCGGTGCTGAAACCCGGCACGGCCCGGCTGAAGGCCGCGCACGAGGCGCTGATCCGTGACGCCTCCCGGGTGACTCCCACCGGGTGCCCGGCGGCGCGACCTGTGCTGGACTGACCGCACATGCACCATAAGTCCCGCCCCTATCAGCCGGGGCGGGACTTAGGTGTCCTCTCACTACGTCCTGATCGGATGCTCATAGTGAAAGGACCCCTTAATCGGATGTTAACTGTGCGTAGCCTGATCGTACTTGACCGTAATCGGGCGGGGGCGGTTGACTGCTGACCCACCCGTCGTCGACGCGAGGCAAGCCCTTGACTGCTGACCTGCTCGCTCCTCTCGACCTGGCGTTCTGGAACCTCGAGTCCGCCGAACACCCGATGCACCTCGGTGCGCTCGGGATCTTCTCGGCCCACTCGCCCGCCGCGGGCGCCCACGCGGCGGACCTGCTCGCGGCCCGGGCCGCCGGAGTCCCCGGACTGCGGATGCGCATCCGCGACGTGTGGCAGCCGCTGCCCGCCGCCCTGCGCCGGCCGCTCGCCTTCGGCGGCGCGGCCCGCGAGGCGGACCCGGACTTCGACCCCCTGAACCACGTCCGGCTGCACGCCCCGACCGCCGACTTCCAGACGGTCGCGGGCCGGCTCATGGAGCGCCCCCTGGAGCGCGACCGCCCGCCCTGGGAGGCCCATGTGCTGCCGGGTGAGGACGGCGTCTGCTTCGCCGTGCTGTTCAAGTTCCACCACGCCCTGGCCGACGGGCTGCGGGCGCTGACCCTGGCGGCGGGCGTCATGGACCCGATGGACATGCCCGCGCCCCGGCCCCGCCCCGTCGAGACCCCGCGCGGCGTCCTGCCGGACGTGCGCGACCTGCCCGGGCTGATGCGCGGCGCCCTGTCCGACATGAGCCGCGCCCTGGACATCGGCGCCGCCGTCGCCCGGTCCTCCCTCGACGTGCGGTCCACCCCCGCGCTCACCTGCGCACCGAGCGGCACCCGCCGCACCGCCGGAGTCGTGCTCGACCTCGACGACGTGCACCGCATCCGCAAGACCGTCGGCGGCACCGTCAACGACGTCCTCATCGCCGTCGTCGCGGGCGCCCTGCGCCGCTGGCTCGACGAGCGCGGCGACGGCAGCGAGGGCGTCAGCCCCCGAGCCCTGATCCCCGTCTCCAAGCGCCGCCCCCGGACCGCGTACCCGCAGGGCAACCGGCTCTCCGGGTACCTGATACGGCTTCCGGTGGACGACCCCGACCCGCTGGCCCGCCTCGCCTCGGTCCGGGACGCCATGGACCGCAACAAGGACGCCGGCCCCAACCGGGGCGCGGGCGCCGTCGCCCTGCTCGCCGACCACGTACCCGCCCTCGCCCACCGGCTCGGCGGCCCCCTGGTCGGCCAGGCGGCCCGGATCTGGTTCGACCTCCTGGTGACCAGCGTGCCCCTGCCCAGCCTGGGCCTGAAGCTCGGCGGCCACCCGCTCACCGCGGTCTTCCCCTTCGCCCCGCTGGCCCCCGGCCACTCCCTGGCCGTCGCGGTCTCGACGTACCGGGGGAGCGTCCACTACGGCCTCGTCGCCGACGCCGAGGCGGTCCCGGATCTCGACCTGTTCGCCACGGCCGTCTCCAAGGAGGTGGCGATGCTGATCAAGGCCTGCCGGTCGTGATCAAGGCGACTTTGGCGGTGCGGCCCGACGCTCCGTAGAATTCGCCCTTCGAATGCGGGCGCGACCGGCGCGCCGCGACGGCAGAGCAGGGAACGACAGCGGCGATGACGGTGACAGAGGACGGCCCGCAGGCCATGGACGAGGCGAGCGGGCTCTCGTACGGACCCGGCATCGACCCGGAACGTCTGGCCGTCTGCCTCGGCGTGCTGGAGGAACTCGACAAGCTGGACGTCGACCACCCGGACGCCATCGCGGTCCGCCGGGCCACGGCCGGGATCTACCGCACGGTCAAGCAGCGCCGCCGCCAGGAGCGCCGGGCCGCCAAGACCGCCCACGACAAGGCGGTCACGGAGGCCACGGCGACCGGCTCCGCCCAGCGCATCGACGACGAGACCGAGGGCCTGCTGCCGTCGTCGAACACCGAGGAGGGCAGGATCGCGGGGATACTCCAGCGCCCGCGCTCCTGCTACACCTGCAAGGCCCGGTACGTGGAAGTCGACTACTTCTACCACCAGCTCTGTCCGGACTGCGCCCGCGTGAACCGCGAGAAGCGCGACGTCCGCGCCGACCTCACCGGCAAGCGCGCGCTGCTCACCGGCGGCCGGGCCAAGATCGGCATGTACATCGCGCTGAGGCTGCTGCGCGACGGCGCGCACACCACGATCACCACGCGCTTCCCCAAGGACGCCATCCGCCGCTTCAAGGCGATGGACGACTCCGCGGACTGGATGCACCGCCTGGAGGTCGTCGGCATCGACCTGCGCGACCCGGCCCAGGCCGTGGCCCTCGCCGACCAGGTCGCCGAGGCGGGCCCGCTCGACATCCTCGTCAACAACGCGACGCAGACCGTGCGCCGCCTGCCCTCCGCCTACGCCGCGCTGGTCGAGGGGGAGAGCGCCCCGCTGCCCGCCGGAGAGCTCCCCGCCCATCACGTCATCGGCGCCTTCAACTCCGGTGCGGTCGACGGCATCGCCGCGCTGCCCCTCGGCACGAGCGGGCTCGACGCCCAGCAGGTCGCCGACCTTGCCCTGGTCGCGGGCAACGCCAGCGTCGAACGGCACCTGGACGGCACGGCGATCGACGCGGGCGGGCTGGTGCCCGACGTGGTCGACTCCAACACCTGGGTGCAGACGATCGAGCAGATCTCGCCCGTCGAGCTGCTGGAAACCCAGCTGTGCAACTACACGGCGCCGTTCATCCTGATCAGCAAGCTGCGGCCGGCCATGGCCGAGGCCGCGAGGAAGGCGGAGAGCGGCCGCGCCTACGTCGTGAACGTGTCCGCGATGGAAGGGGTCTTCGGGCGCGGGTACAAGGGCGCCGGGCATCCGAACACCAATGCCGCGAAAGCCGCGATGAACATGGTCACGCGCACCAGCGCCCAGGAGATGTTCCAGACCGACGGCATCCTGATGACCTCGGTCGACACGGGCTGGATCACCGACGAGCGGCCGCACTACGACAAGCTGCGTCTCGCCGAGGCCGGGTTCCACGCGCCGCTGGACCTCGTCGACGGAGCGGCCCGGGTCTACGACCCCATCGTGCGGGGTGAGGTGGGAGAGGACCTCTACGGCGTCTTCCTGAAGGACTACGCGCCCGGGAAGTGGTAGTCGCCCCTGTCCCGTGACGGGCTGTCAGGGACCGTCTGGAAAGCGCCGTCGTCGACATACGCCGTTCGGGTGAACTGCAAAACCCCCGTCGGCGTACAAAACGGTACGCAAACCGGAGTTGAACGCGGTCTGACGCACGATCGTTACCGGCTGTTTTCAGCCCCATCGAGCGGGGTCCCGCTCATTTGGTTAGTCTGATCCGGACGGACAGCAGCACGGGGTCCTACCCACACCCACGGTCCGTCATGGGACCAGCCGGTTCACCACGGCCTGCTCTCCCGTGAGTCGACCGGCGCCACCGCGTCCGAACTGCATTTGACACAGAGGCCCGAGCGGGCGTCAGGCGCAGCAGGACCGGCGCGTACGTCCCGAGGGTGACCGACACATAAGGAGTGCGCGGTGACACCGGAGAAGACGAATCGCGATCAGCGCCCCAAGGAACGCGGCGAGCGCGCCGGCCGACGGGTCGACGAGCTCGGCAGCCTCGACGTGTGGGCCCGTTCGGCCCCGATCCGCCTCGCGGGCTACGAGGAAGACCTCGCGGAGCCCCACATCCTGCCCAGCGTCGACTGACTGCGGGCAGCCCCCACCGCGATCGCCGAGAGCATGGGCGTGCCAGACTCGCACCCATGCTGATCAGGGAAGCAACGGCTGACGACTGGCCTGGTATCTGGCCGTTCTGGCACCGCATCGTCGCCGCGGGCGAGACCTACGCATGGGACCCGGGTACCTCCGAGGAGGAGGCCCGGGTCCTGTGGTTGAACCCGGCGAAACGCGTCTACGTCGTCGAGGACGACAGCGGAGCCGTCGTCGCCTCCGCCTACCTCACCCCCAACTACGGTGGCCCGGCCGCCCGCATCGCCAACGCCGGCTTCATGGTCGACCCGGGCAGGGGCGGCCGGGGCTACGGACGCGCCCTGGCCGGCCACCTCCTGACCGAAGCCCGGGCCGCCGGCTACCGGGGCATGGTGTTCAACGCCGTCGTCGAGACCAACCCGGCCGTGCACCTGTGGGCGTCCCTCGGCTTCACGATCCTCGGCACGGTCCCGGACGCCTTCGAACACCCCCGGCACGGCCCGGTGGGGCTGCACATCATGTACCGGGCGCTGTAGAGCACCGCAGGAGCGGCCGTCAGGGCCGGGCGTACGGACGGGTCATGATCTCCATGTTGTGGCCGTCCGGGTCGTCGAAGTAGGCGCCCCGGCCGCCGAAGAGGTCGTTGACCCGGCCCGGTGCGGTGTGGCTCGGATCGGCGTAGTAGGTGACGCCGATCGCCTCCAGCCGGGCGATCATGGCGTCGAACTGCTCCTCGGGCACGAGGAACGCGTAGTGCTGCGGCTGGATGGGCTCGTCGCGCTTCTCGTAGTAGTCGAGGGTCACGCCGTTGCCCAGGTCGACGGGCAGGAAGGGGCCGAAGGGGGCGCCGACCTCCAGACCGAGGACGGCCGCCAGGAACTCGGCGGACAACCGGCGGTCCGAGGCGTAGACGGCGGTGTGGTCGAGGCGGGCGACGGTGGCGGGCACGGCAGGCTGAGCAAGGGACATGAGTGGGTTCGTCTCCGGTCGTGTGAGGTCCGTGGTGAAGCGCCGCTGAGGCGCGAGGGGATGAAGACACGGAGACGAGAGGCGGGGCGCGTGCCCTCTCCGGCTCTCGGGCGAGTCCGGGCGGGGTCACCCCCGCCGCGCTCACGTCGAGGCCGGGCGCCTCACTCGTGCATGGCCTACGGCCGACCCGGCAGTCACCCGGCCGACCTTAGTCCATCGGCGCCGTGCGCTGCCACGGATTACGTTCCTCCAGCCGGCCTGCCAGATCGAGGAGTTGGGACTCCGAGCCGGGCCGCCCCACCAGCTGCACGGCGCAGGGGGCGCCGGAGGGGAGAGTTCCGCAGGGAACCGCCATGGCGGGCCAGCCGGTCAGGTTCCACGGGGGTGTCAGGGGCGAGTAGTTCGTGTTGACCAGCAGGTTGCTCAGCCAGCCCCGCTCGTGCCAGGGCCCGGCCTTGGGGGAGCGGCGTGCCAGCGCCGGGGTGAGCAGCACGTCGTACTCGGTGAAGAACGGCTCCAGTCGTGCCCGGAGCTTCTCCCGGCTCGCCCCGGAGCGCGCGGCGGCGATGAAGGGGCGGCCGATTCTCGCGTGGACGCGGGTGCGCCGGGTCAGCAGGCGGGGGTCGAGGGGCTGGGCCTCCGCGGCCGTGCCCGCCGTCCAGTGGATCAGCGAGGTCGTGGCGAGGGAGACCGGGTAAGGCGGGTCGGCGCGCCGGACCTGGTACCCCGCCCGCATCAACAACCCGGCCGCGTCCCGGGCGGCCGCCGCGTAAGGGCGGCTGACGGTGACGCCGGCCAGCGGGCTGCGCAGCGACACGGCGACCCGGAGCGTGCCGGGCTCGGACCGGGGTGCGGGTGCGGTACCGGCGAGGACCGAGAGCATCAGGCGCGCGTCCTCGACGGTCGTGGCGAGCGGGCCGTGCTCCGCCATGCCGAACCAGTTGCTGCCCCCGCCCGCCGGGACCACTCCCCGGCCCGGCTTGATGGTGACCAGGCCGCAGTTGGCGGCCGGTATGCGCAGGGAGCCCATGCCGTCGTTGCCGAGGGCGAGCGGCACCATCCCGGCGGCGACGGCGGCCGCGCTGCCCCCCGACGAACCGCCCGCGGAACGTGACGGGTCCCAGGGGTTGCGGGCGATGCCCAGCACGCCGTCCGTCGTGCCGAAGACGCACAGTTCGGGCACGTGCGTCAGTCCCACGACCACCGCGCCCGCCGCCCGCAGCCGGGCCACCGTCACATGGTCCTGTGCGGCCGGGGTGTCCGGTGTCGCCGCCGAGCCGACGCGGGTGGACTCGCCGCGCACCGCGAGGTTGTCCTTGACGGCCACGGGCACCCCGGCCAGCGGCAGTTCGGCGAAGTCGCCGCGGGCCGCCACCTCGTCGGCCTCGGCCAGGGCCGCCTCGGCACGCACCGCGCGGAAGGCACCCACACGCCCGTCGAGCCGCTCGATCCGGGCGAGGTGCTCGGCGACCACCTCCCGGGGTGTGACCCGCTTCTCGCGGACTGCGGCGGATATCTCGGCGGCGGTGCGGCCGGTCCAGGTGGTCACAGCGGCTCCTCGGAAGGACTGCGCGGACTCAAGAGGTCCTTACTGGCGAGTACGTAGGGAGAACTCTGCACCCGGACAGGAGCGCGCGTCGAGGCCGCCGGGCATGTCGATGCCGGATCAGTGCCGTGGACCTGGTCCTGATGTGGCCGCTCAGCGCAGATGGCGCGCGAAGAAGGCCTCGGTCACGTCCATCTCGGCCGCCCACCGCGGCCCGAACGTGTGACCCTCGCCGGGGACCGTGCGGAGTTCGACGTCCTTGCCGGCGTCCCCGAACGCGGCGGCGGCCTCCCGTGACCAGGCGAGGGGGCAGGTGTCGTCCGCGGTGCCGTGCTGGATCAGCAGGGGTTCGCTGACGCGGTCGGCGTAGGTCAGCGGTGAGACGCCGCGCCAGAACGCCGGGTCCTCCTCGGGCGTGCCGTGCTTCTCCTCGATCTCGGCGACGAGGGGGTCGCCGTCGGGCCGCTGGAAATGGTCGATGTTCTCCTGCGGCCGGGCGCTCACCGGCGCGTAGGCGACCGCCGCGTCGAACAGGCCGGGCGCCACGACCAGGGTGTTGTACACGACCCCGCCGCCCATCGACCGGCCGAACAGGCCGATCCGGTCGCCGTCGATCTCGGGGCGCCCGGAGTTCCGCAGGGCCAGGGCGGCGCCGATGACGTCCTCGGTGTAACCGAGCCGCAGATTCACGTCGTTGTCCGGGTCCTTGTCGGAGCGGGCGTGGTTGCGGTAGTCGGTGTGCAGGACGACATGGCCGCCGCGGGCCAGGCGGTCCTGCTCGCGCGGCATGCCCTGGCCGCTGAGGTAGACGTCCGGGTCGATGTATCCGTGCGCCAGCACCAGCGCCGGGAAGGGGCCCCTGCCCTCGGGGATGTTCATGATCCCGGAGATGGTCAGGCCGTTCGCCTCGTAGGTGACGGCGTGGCGGGTATAGGCGGAGTTCCGGTCGAGCACGTCGCCGAGACGCAGCCCCGAGCCGGTGTGCTCGCGCCGCATCAACGCCGGGAGGGAGACGGGGTCGGCAGGGCCGGGGGCCGGCGTGGCGCGGGGGCTCTCGCCGGTGGTCCGGGCCGGCGCCGGGGAGGTCGCGGGCGCGCCGTCCTCCGCACCGCCGGTGCAGCCCGTCACCAGGGCCAGCAACAGTCCGGCGGCCGCGCAGGCGGTGCCCCGGAGCCGCATACGGTCCAGTGTGACCCCGACCTGTGCGGGAGGGTAGGTGTCGCCTGGCCGGACCCCGTGCCACCCCCGTGCTGTCCCGCTCGATCAGCCCCGGCACGGGGACCCGGACCGTCCGGGCCGGGCCGCCGTCGGGCAAGGCGGTCGGTTCCCGCGCCGCCGTGCGGCCGAACTCGACGCACCTCCACCGGCCGACCCACACCAACACGGCGACGGCGGCACGACCACCACGGTTCGGGTATCCCTGCTGCGCGCCCCGCGCTTCCCCGGCCCGGAGACCGACCAGGGCGTGCACCGCATCCGGCACACGCTGGTGCCGGGCGCAAGCCGGCCGACGACGGCAGCGGTGACGTGGTCGTCCGCTTCCACCAGGCGTTCGGCGGCCGGGCACGCGCCACGCTCACCGCCGGGTTCGACGTCGCCGGAGTCGCGGTGACGGACCTGCTGGAACGCCCGCTCGCCGACGTGGCGGCACCGCAGGCGCGGACGGCCGGATCGCCCTGGGGCTGCGCCCGTTCGAGCTGGTGACGCTCCGGCTGCGGCGCGCCTGGAGGCAGTGGGAGACGCAGGTCACATTCGTCGGTGTCACGTCGTGACGAGCCGCTGCCTCATAGGGGTGTACGCACCGACAACGACAGAGGAGCTCACCATGAGCGCACGACTGGACGTCTTCGCCATCCCGAGCGCGAGCAAGGTCGTCAAGCAGTTCACCGCCGTGGGACGGCTGGTCGTGGAGTCACCGCTGCCGGCCGCGACCCGGGAACTGGTCTCGCTCCGCACGAGCCAGATCAACGGATGCGCGGTCTGCATCGACATGCACAGCAAGGAGGCCACCGCCGCGGGCGAGAGCGCCGTACGGCTCCACCTGGTCGCGGCGTGGCGGGAGGCCACGGTCTTCACCGACGCCGAGCGCGCCGCGCTGGAGCTGGCCGAGCAGGGGACCCGCATCGCGGACGGCGCCGGCGGGGTCCCGGACGAGGTGTGGGAGCGGGCCGCCAAGCACTACGACGAGGAGCAGCTCATGGCGCTGGTCACCCTCATCGCCTTCATGAACACCGCGAACCGGCTGAACGTCATGCTGGAGCAGCCGGCGGGGGACTACCAGCCCGGCCAGTTCAAGTAGACAAGGAGCACCGGGCCCTGGGCGTCGCCTAGGGCCCGAGCTGTGTTCGCAGCCACTCCTCCACCTCGCCGACGTGCGCGGCCGCCGCCGCGCGGGCCGCCTCCGGGTCACGGGCCGCCAGGGCGCGGTGGATCGCCGCGTGCTCGCGGCGGGTGCGGGCGAAGGCGCCTTCCTCCTGGTAGCCGCGCCAGACGCGGGCCCGGAACGTCCGGGACGACAGGCCCTCCAGGATGGCGGCCATGGTCTCGTTGCCCGCGGCGGCCGCGATCTCCCGGTGGAAGGCCAGGTCGTGGGCGAGGATCTCCTCCGGATCGTCCGTGGCGTTCATCGCCGTCAGGTGCTTCTCCACCTCGGCCAGCTGGTCCGCGGTGATCCGTGCGGCGGCCAGCGCCGTCGCCGTCGACTCCAGGATCCGCCGGATCTCCAGGAGTTCGACCAGTTGCGGGCCGCGCGACAGGTCCGCCACGACGCCGAAGGTCTCCAGCAGGTCGCCGGCCTCCAGCCGGGTGACGTAGATGCCCGAGCCGTGCCGGGCCTCCAGCACGCCCATGACCGTGAGCGCGCGGATCGCCTCCCGCATCGAGCTGCGGGAGATGCCGAGCCGGGCGGCCAGATCGCGTTCGGTCGGCAGCCGCTGGCCCGGCTCCAGCCTGCCCTCGCCGATCATGGCCTTGATCCGCTCGATGGCGCGCTGCGTCACGGTGCCCTTCTGCGGGGCTGACTCGTCGTCCACGCCACTCCTCCGATCACAGCGCTCCGGCGCAGTCTAACCATCAGGGTGGTCGGACCACTACGGGTCGAAGGTGCGAAAAGTCGCGGCCCGAGGCTGTTCTGGCGTGGGATTGGTCTGATAAGTATGCGGGCATCTGCTGGAACGCCGGTCGATGGGAGCTCCCTGAGATGCACCAAGGGCAAGACGCTCTTCGGCATGCCCGACAGCTTCTACGCGCCGGCCACCACCACGTTCCTCACCGTGCCGCTGTCGGTGTGGCTCGCCGCGATCGCCTTCGCGGCCGCGGTGATCGGCGGCATCGCCCTCGACGGCGGTAGAGGCACCATGTCCGGCGCCCTCACCGGCGTACTCCTTCCGGGGGTCGCACAGAACCTGCTCACCCTCGCGCAGGTGCCGTCGTTCTGGATCCAGGCAATCCACGGCGGAATCATCCTGGTCGCCCTCATGATCGCCCGGGTCACCACGGGCCGCGCCCAGGACTGACCTCCCGCCTCCTGCACCCGACCGAAAGGCCCTCCGTGTCCCCGACGCCCGCCCGCATCACCGCGGTCGACACCCACGACATCCGCTTCCCCACCTCACGCGAACTCGACGGCTCCGACGCGATGAACCCGGACCCCGACTACTCGGCGGCCTACGTCGTCCTGCGCACGGACGCGCCCGACGGGCACGAGGGGCACGGATTCGCCTTCACCATCGGGCGGGGCAACGAGGTGCAGGTCGCCGCGATCGAGGCGCTGCGCGGGCATCTGGTCGGCCGGGACCTGGACGAGCTGTGCGCCGACCCCTCCACCGTGAACCGAGACCTGATCGGCGACAGCCAGCTGCGCTGGCTCGGACCCGAGAAGGGCGTGATGCACATGGCGATCGGCGCCGTCGTCAACGCCGTGTGGGACCTGGCCGCCAAGCGCGCCGGCCTGCCGCTGTGGCGGCTGCTCGCCGAGGCCGAACCCGAATGGATCGTCCGCCAGGTCGACTTCCGCTACCTCACCGACGCCCTCACCCCCGAGGAGGCCCTGACCCTCCTGCGCCGGGGCCGGCAGGGCGCGAAGGAGCGCACGGCCCGCCTGCTGGAGCGCGGCTACCCCGCCTACACCACCTCGCCCGGCTGGCTCGGCTACGACGACGAGAAACTGACCCGGCTCGCGTCCCAGGCCGTCGCCGACGGCTTCCGGCAGATCAAACTGAAGGTCGGCGCCGACCTCGACGACGACATCCGCCGCTGCCGCGTGGCGCGCTCGGTCATCGGGCCCGACGTCCGGATGGCCGTCGACGCCAACCAGCGCTGGGACGTCGACGAGGCGATCCGCTGGACCAAGGCCCTCGCCGCGTTCGACCCCTACTGGATCGAGGAACCCACCAGCCCCGACGACGTCCTCGGCCACGCGGCGATCCGCCGGGCCGTCGCCCCCGTGAAGGTCGCCACCGGCGAACACGTGCAGAACCGGATCGTCTTCAAACAGCTCCTCCAGGCCGGTGCGCTCGACATCGTCCAGATCGACGCGGCCCGCGTCGGTGGCGTCCCCGAGAACCTCGCGATCCTGCTGCTCGCCGCCA
Organism: Streptomyces qaidamensis; assembly: GCF_001611795.1. Lineage (NCBI taxonomy): Bacteria > Bacillati > Actinomycetota > Actinomycetes > Kitasatosporales > Streptomycetaceae > Streptomyces > Streptomyces qaidamensis. Next base: position 8,133,301 of record NZ_CP015098.1, read on the forward strand.
AGTCCGGCGTGCCGGTCTGCCCGCACGCGGGCGGCGTCGGCCTGTGCGAACTCGTCCAGCACCTGTCGATGTTCGACTACGTGGCCCTCACCGGCACCACCGAGGACCGCGTCATCGAGTACGTCGACCACCTGCACGACCACTTCCTCGACCCGGTGGTGATCCGCGAAGGTCACTACACGGCACCCACCGCGCCGGGCTTCTCGGCGGCCATGCGGCCCGAGTCGCTGGCGCGGTACACCTACCCGGGCGGCGCGTTCTGGGCCGCCGACCTCGACGAGACGAAGAGGGAGCAGGCCGAATGAGCGACTTCGAGGGGCTGAATGCCCTGGTGACGGGCGGCGCCTCCGGCATCGGCCGGGCCACCGCCGAACTCCTGGCCGAGCGCGGCGCCCGGGTCGCCGTCCTCGACCTGGACCCGTCGTCCGTCGGCAAGCCGCTGTTCGCCCACCGCGCGGACGTCACCGACGACGCGTCCGTGCGCCACGCCGTCACGGCCGCGGTCGCCGACCTCGGCGGCGTCCTCGATGTCCTGGTGAACAACGCGGGCATCGGCGCTCAGGGCACCGTCGAGGACAACCCCGACGACGAGTGGCACCGCGTCTACGACGTCAACGTGCTCGGCATGGTGCGCACCACCCGCGCCTGTCTGCCCCACCTGCGCGCCTCCGGGCACGCGGCGATCGTCAACACCTGTTCCATCGCGGCCACCGCGGGCCTGCCGCACCGCGCCCTGTACAGCGCCACCAAGGGCGCGGTGTACTCCCTGACCCTCGCCATGGCCGCCGACCACGTCCGCGAGGGCATCCGCGTCAACTGCGTCAACCCGGGCACGGTCGACACCCCGTGGGTCGGCCGCCTCCTCGACGCCGCGCCCGATCCGGCCGCCGAACGGGCCGCCCTGGAGGCCCGCCAGCCCACCGGCAGGCTGGTCTCCGCGACCGAGGTCGCGGGCGCCATCGCCTACCTGGCGAGCCCCCACTCCGGCGCCACCACCGGCACCGCGCTCGCCGTCGACGGAGGCATGCAGGGCCTGCGGCTGCGCCCGGTGGCCCGGTGAACCGGCTCGGCGCCAGCGGCGTCGAGGTCAGCGCCCTGTCCTTCGGCGCCGCCGCCATCGGCAACCTGTACACCGAGGTCGGCGAGGAGCAGGCGCACGAGGCCGTGGACGCCGCCTGGCAGCGGGGCATCCGCTACTTCGACACCGCACCGCACTACGGCCTCGGCCTGTCCGAACGCCGCCTGGGCGCCGCCCTGCGCGAGCGCCCCCGGGACCGCTACACGATCTCCACGAAGGTGGGCCGCCGCCTGGAGCCCTCGGGCGGCACCGGCGACGATCTCGGGGGCGGCTTCGCCGTGCCTGCGACCCACCGCCGCGTGTGGGACTTCAGCGCCGACGGCGTACGCCGCACCCTGGAGGCCAGCCTGGAACGCCTCGGCCTCGACAGGGTCGACGTCGTCTACCTCCACGACCCGGACGACCACGCCGAACGGGCCTTCCGTGAGGGCTACCCCGCGCTGGAGAGGCTCCGCTCCGAGGGCGTGGTGGGTGCGATCGGCGCCGGGATGAACCAGGCGGAGATGCTCACCCGCTTCGTCCGGGACACCGACGTCGACGTGGTCCTGTGCGCCGGCCGCTACACCCTGCTCGACCAGAGCGCCCTCACCGGCCTGCTGCCCGCGGCCCACGAACGCGGCACGTCCGTCGTCATCGGCGGCGCCTTCAACTCCGGCCTGCTGGCGAACCCCAGACCCGGCGCCACGTACAACTACACCGCTGCGCCCTCCGAGCTGGTCGACAGGGCCCTGCGGCTGAAGTCCGTCGCCCACCGCCACGGCACCACGCTGCGCGCCGCCGCCCTGGCCTTCTGCGCGGCCCACCCGGCCGTCGCCAGCGTCCTCGTCGGCGCCCGCTCGGCCCACGAAGTGCGCGACTGCGCCCACCAGTTCGCCGCCCGGGTACCCGCCGGGTTCTGGCAGGACCTGCGCGACAACGGCCTGCTGCCCGCCGACGCGCCGGTTCCGGGCGAGGAGGCGTCATGAGAGTCGCCCTGCACACCAAGGTCCGCGCCGACCGCGTCGCGGAGTACGAGGCGGCCCACCGCGAGGTGCCGGAGGAGCTCACCGACGCCATCCGCGCCGCCGGCGCCACCTCCTGGACGATCTGGCGCGGCGGAACCGATCTCTTCCACGTGCTGGAGTGCGAGGACTACGCCCGGCTCCTCGCCGAACTGGAGAGACTGCCGGTCAACGTCGCCTGGCAGGCCCGCATGGCCGACCTGCTGGACGTCGTGCACGACTACTCCGGCGAGGGCGCGGACGCCGGCCTGCCCGTCGTCTGGGAGCTGCCGTCATGACCGTCGTCGACGCCCACCACCACGTGTGGGACCTGTCCGTACGGGACCAGGACTGGATCACCGGCCCCGAACTCGCCCCCCTGCGCCGCACCTTCACGATGCAGGACCTTGAACCCGAGGCGAGGGCCGCCGGAGTGGGCCGCACGGTCCTCGTCCAGACGATCACCGTGCCCGGGGAGACCCCGGAGTTCCTGGCCCTGGCCGAGGAACACGACCTGATCGCGGGCGTCGTCGGCTGGACCGACCTCACCCGCCCCGACGTCGCCGACGAACTCGCCCGGCTGCGCGAACTGCCCGGCGGGCCGTACCTCAAGGGCATCCGCCACCAGGTCCAGGGCGAGTCCGACCCCGCTTGGCTGCTGCGCGCGGACGTCCGGCGCGGACTGGCCGCCGTCGCCGACGCCGGACTGGTCTACGATCTCGTCGTCCTGCCCCACCAGCTCCCGGCCTGCGTCCGGGCCGCCGAGGACCTGCCCGGCCTCACTTTCGTCCTCGACCACCTGGGCAAACCGCCCATCGCCTCGGGCGCCCTCGAACCCTGGGCGTCCGGCCTGCGCGCCCTCGCCGCCCTGCCGAACACGGCGGCCAAGCTGTCCGGCCTGGTCACCGAGGCCGACCTCGCCTCCTGGACCGTCGAGGACCTGCGCCCCTACGCCGACGCGGCCCTGGAGGCCTTCGGGCCCGGCAGGCTGATGTACGGCTCGGACTGGCCGGTGTCCACTCTCGGGGCGGCCTACGGAGACATCCTCGACGCCACGCGCCGGCTGACCGACCCGCACGATCACCCGCAGATCTTCGAGACCACCGCCACCCGCGTCTACGGCCTGTGAACCGGTCCCGCCAGACGGGTCGGCGGCAGGTACTCCCGCACGAACGTCCGCTCCCAGCACGCGCCCGTCTCCCGCAGCTCGCGCCACGTCGTGTAGCGGTACCGGAACAGGCGGGCGCGCACGTACCGCGGGGGCTCGTCCGGCGGGAAAGGCGAGCGGCGCAGCAGCTTCAGGGTGTCCCGGTCGTTCTCCAGCAGCCGCTCCATCAGCGTGCCGAACCAGGCGTCGGCGTAGGCGGGGGAGAGGGCCGCGAACCACATCAGCCAGTCGAGCCGCAGGTGATAGGGCGCGAACTGGCGGGGCCAGCGCCGCGGATCGCCCGGCTTGCCCTTGAACTCGTACTCCCGCCAGTCCGAGCCGGCACGCGGTACGTCATCCCGGGTGCCCTCCACCACCACCTCGTACCGCACCCGGCTCACGCTGCCGAACGCCCCGTAGGTGTTGACCAGATGGATCGGGTCGAAGGAGCGGTTCATCACCTGCCGGCGGGACAGCATGTTGCGTACCGGCCGGTAGCTGAGGCCCACCAGCAGTGTGGCCACCACGAGGACCACCACCACGAACCACAGGGGAGCTTCGGGCACCTCGGGCGGATCGGCCGGGAAGCGCACCACCGACAGCGCCAGCACGATCGTGATCCAGTTCAGCCAGGAGAAGTTGCCCGACAGCACCAGCCACAGCTGGGTGACGATCATCAGCGAGGCGGCGGCCGTCGCGACGGGCTGCGGCGTGAACAGCAGGAACGGCACCACGAGCTGGGTGACGTGGTTCGCGGCCACCTCGACGCGGTGCAGGGGCCGGGGCAGATGGTGGAAGAACCAGCTCAGCGGACCCGGCATGGGCTGGGTCTCGTGATGGTGGTCCAGGCAGGTGAGCTTGCGCCAGCACGCGTCGCCGCGCATCTTGATCAGCCCCGCGCCGAACTCCACCCGGAACAGGATCCACCGCAGCAGGAACAGCACCACGACCGGCGGCGCCACCTCGTCGTTGCCGAGGAACACGGCGAGGAACCCGACTTCCAGCAGCAGTGACTCCCAGCCGAACGAGTACCAGGTCTGCCCGACGTTGACGATCGACAGGTACAGCGCCCACGGCACCAGCCACAGCAGCATCCCGCCCCACAGCGGAAGCAGCGAGTCCAGCCCGGCCAGCAGCGCCGCCGCCACCGCGCAGCCCGCCCAGGCGCAGAGCGCGAAGAAGCGGTCCGAGTAGTGCCACTGGAACAGGCTCGGCGCCCGCCGGAACGGCACCCGCTCCACGAACCGCGGCACGGGCAGCATGCCGCGCCGCCCGATCAGCGGACGGAACTGGAGGGCCGCTGTCAGGAACGCCACCAGATACACGGCGGCCAACGCCCGCTGGAAGACCAGCCGGGTCAGCCAGTAGTCGGATGCGGTGAACCACTCCACGGCCGTGCGCTCCTCCTCCCTGCGCGGCGCATGAGTCCGCTGTCACGCTCCGTGTGCCGTCGCTCCGGTTGCGTAACCCGAGTGAGCGAACCAAACAATAGTGACGAACGGCCGGAAACGGGCCGAGGTGAGCGGGAGGGCGAGGTGCGGACATCCACCGGGGCCTCCTTCCTGGCCTGCGTGCTCTCGGCGGCGCTCCTCTCGGGCTGCGGCGGCGCCACCGGTCGCGGCGGCAGCACCGGTCTCGGCGACGACGCGGGCGCCGGTGGTGAACTCCTCCTCCAGCCGGCAGCCGATCCGGGGCCCGACCCCTTCACGGATTCCACGGCCCTCACGGCGGCTACCCCGTCCCCCGCCCCGCGAACGCCGGCCGGCACCGACCGGGCCTCCACCGCCTCGGGCGGGCCGCGCTCCCTCTCCGGCAAAACGCCCGGCCTGTACGGCGGCACCGAGCGGACCGGCAGCTGCGACATCGGCCGGCAGGTCGGCCGGCTCACCCGCGACCCCGTCCGGGGCCGCGCCTTCGCCGGGGCCGCGGGCATCTCCCCGGCGTCCCTCCCCGACCATGTGCGCGCACTGACGCCGGTCGTCCTGCGCGCCGACACCCGCGTCACCGGCCACGGCTTCCGGGCCGGACGGATCACCCGCCACCAGTCCGTCCTCCAGGCCGGCACCGCCGTCCTGGTCGACGACCGCGGCCTGCCGCGCCTGCGCTGCGCCTGCGGCAACCCGCTCCGCCCTCCGGTGGCGCCGCGCGGCACACCGGTCACCACAGGCACGCCCTGGCCCGGTTACCGCCCCGGCGAGGCGATCGTGGTGCCCCCCGCGCCGCGGGCCGTCACCGGCTTCACGATCATCGACAGCGCCACCCGGGCCTGGATCGAGCGCCGCACCGGCCACGACGTACGCCACGACCGGGCCCTGCCCCCGCCGAGCTGGGCGACACACCCACCGCAGCCGCCCCGGACTCCCGACCCGGACCCGGGCCCCGGCACGCGCAGCGCATCCCCCCGGGACGTCCCGGCAGACGCGAGCCTCCCCGACACGAACACGAACACGAACACGAACACGGGCCCGCTCACGGACACCGGCAGCACGGACACGGACATCGACACGCCCGTACCGCCAGCCGTGGAGACCACCCCGCCTCCCGGCCGGCCGGCCGAACCGGAGGATTCCGGCGAGCCGGACGAGGCCGGACCCGACGCCGTCCCGGACAACCCCGACCCGCCCGACGGCGCCGGGCTCATTCCCGACGACAGGGCCGCCCGACGCATCCCCGACAGCTCCACAAACGTCTTCACCGACTGAGGGCCGGTCCGGGGGAGCGGCTCGTAGACTCGGCACATCCATCCGGTCGAAGAATCGGACGAATCCTGGCAAGGTGGGCCCATGGCTGATCGGGGAGCGAGCGCCCTGTCCCTCCCGGACGACTGGCCCGCCCACCCGGACCCGATTCTCGCGCTCAACCGGATGGGCAGCTTCGACTGGGACCTGGACACCGGCCTGATGCAGATGGACGCCCAGGCCCACGAAGTCTTCGACGTGCGCCCCGACGAGTACGACGACCACCCCGAGACCCTCGCCAAGCGCGTCCCGCCCGACGAGTCCCGGCGCCTGGACACCGCGGTCTCCCAGGCCCTGAAGGACGGCAGCGAGAACTACGGCGCCTACTTCCGCATCCGGCGCCGCGACGGCACCCTGCGCTGGACCCACACCCAGGGCTACATCCGGCGCGACGACACCGGGCGCCCCCGCCGCATCATCGGCATCCTCCGGGACGCCACCCAGGAACTCGGAGAGAGCGCCGCCCGCCGCGACCAGGCCGCCCAGGACGAGGCCCGCCGGTGGCAGACCAGCGTCGTCGAACTCACCACGGCCGCCCTCGCTCACGCCCGCACCGTCCAGGACGTCATCGACGTCCTCAAGGACACCCACGGCCTCACCCACCTGGGCGCCGCCAGCCTCGTCATGGGCCTGGTCGAGGCCGGCCGCATCCGCCTGGTCGCCGAGGGGCCCGCCGACAGCTTCGTGCCCGGCACCCGCGTCACACGGATCGACGAGCCCTACCCGATGAGCGAGGTCGTCCGGACCCTGCGCCCGTGCTTCATCGAGTCCCCGCAGGAGTTCGCCGAGCGCTTCCCGATCCTGTGGCCCCACATCACCGACCTCGACATCACCTCGGCCGCCTATCTGCCGCTCATCGTCCAGGCCCGGCCGATCGGCGCGGTGGGGCTGCTCTACAGCGACCGGTACGGCTTCACGTCCGAGGAACGCAACATCCTCGTCGCCCTCGGCAGCAGCATCGCGCAGAGCCTGCAGCGGGCCATGTTCTACGAGCAGGAGACGGACCTCGCGCAGGGCCTCCAGCAGGCCATGCTGCCCCGGACCATCCCGAGCGTGCCCGGCGCCGACGTCGCCGTGCGCTACCGCGCCGCCACCATCGGCGGCTCCTTCGGCCGGGACATCGGCGGCGACTGGTACGACCTGATCCCGCTGCCCGGCGGCCGGGTCGGCGCCGTCATCGGCGACGTCCAGGGCCACGACACGCACGCGGCCGCCGTCATGGGCCAGTTGCGCATCGTGCTGCGCGCCTACGCCGCCGAAGGGCACCCCCCGGCCACCGTCATGGCCCGGGCCTCCGTCTTCCTGCACGAACTCGACACCGACCGCTCCGCGACCTGCCTCTACGCCGAGGCCGATCTGACCACCGGCGTGCTCCAGATGGTCCGGGCCGGGCACATCGACCCGCTGGTGCGGCACACCGACGGCTCCTGCCGCCGCGTCACCGTCCCCGGCGGGCTGCCGCTCGGCCTGTCCGCGGAGTTCGGCCGCCTCGACTACCCCGTGGGCACCCTGGAGCTCGACCCCGGAGACACCCTGCTGCTGTGCACCGACGGCCTGGTGGAGCAGCCCGGCGCCGACCTCGACGACGGCATGCGCACCCTCACCGCGCTCGTCGACACCGGCCCCGAGGACGTACGGGACCTCGCCGACCGGCTCATCGAGGTGGCCGCCGAGCGCGGCGGCGACGACGACGTGGCGCTGCTCCTGCTGCGCCGCCGTGGTCCCGACGGCCCGCAGTCCGGCCGTCGGCTCCAGCGGCACGTGGCGCCCGGCGACCCCGGGGCCCTCGCCGAGGCCCGCCATATGATCCGCACCGCGGTCACCGGGTGGGGAGCCGGTGAGCGCGCCGACGAGATCGAACTGGTCGCCGACGAGCTGATCACCAACGCCCTGATGCACACCGAGGGCTCCGCGGTCGTCACCCTGCGGGCGTTCACCGGCTCGGAGCGCCGGCTGCGCGTCGAGGTCGAGGACTCCTCCAGCGCCCTGCCCCGCCGCCGGGACGCGGGCGACGCGGGCGTCTCCGGGCGGGGCCTGCTCCTGGTCGAGCTGCTCACCGACGTCTGGGGCGTGGAGGCCCGGGGCGGCGGCAAGGCGGTGTGGTGCGAGTTCGTGGTGCCCGACTCCGGCTGACCGGGCGTGGCACTCTGGACCCATGCCGGAACTCCCCGAGGTCGAGGCGCTCAAGGACTTCCTGACCGAGCACCTCGTCGGCCGCGAGATCGTACGGGTGCTGCCCGTGGCGATCAGCGTCCTGAAGACGTACGACCCGCCCTTGTCCGCGCTGGAGGGCCACGAGGTCGCGGCCGTACGCCGGTACGGCAAGTTCCTCGACCTGCGGACCGCGGACGGCCCGCACCTCGTGACGCACCTGGCCCGTGCGGGCTGGCTGCACTGGAAGGACCGCCTCCCCGACGGCCCGCCCCGCCCCGGCAAGGGCCCCCTCGCGCTGCGCGTGGCCCTGGAGACCGGCGCCGGGTTCGACCTGACCGAGGCCGGCACCCAGAAGCGGCTCGCGGTGTACGTCGTGGGCGACCCGCAGGAGGTCCCGGGCGTGGCCCGGCTCGGTCCCGATCCGCTCGCGGACGACTTCGACGAGCGGCGCCTCGCGGAACTCCTGGGCGGGGAACGGCGTCAGCTCAAGGGCGCGTTGCGCGACCAGAGCCTGATCGCGGGCGTGGGCAACGCCTACAGTGACGAGATCCTGCACGCGGCGAGGATGTCGCCCTTCAAGCTGGCGGCGTCCCTGAACGAGGAGGAGACCGGACGGCTGTACGCGGCCCTGCGCGACACGCTCACCGAGGCGGTCGAGCGGTCCCGGGGCGTGGCCGCGGGGCGGCTGAAGGCCGAGAAGAAGAGCGGACTGCGCGTCCACGGCCGTACCGGCGAGCCCTGCCCGGTGTGCGGCGACACCATCCGCGAGGTGTCCTTCGCCGATTCCTCGCTCCAGTACTGCCCGACCTGCCAGACGGGCGGCAAGCCGCTCGCGGACCGCAGGATGTCCCGCCTGCTCAAGTGAGACGGGGGCGCGTCAGCGGGTCGGCGGTGTCCACTCGAACATCAGGATGGTCGCGTCGTCGCGCAGCCGGCTGGTGGGCGAGTCGAGGATGGAGTGGATGAGCCGCCGCAGCGTCTCGGGCGCCAGCTCGCCCGCGGCCATCGCCCGGATGATGTAGTCGGCGAATTGTTCGAGGCCGAACTCGGCGCCGTCGCCGGTCCGGGCCTCGGTCACCCCGTCGGTGTACATCAGGACCCGGTCGCCGGGCTTCAGCGCGATCTCGTGCGTCTGCCGCCGCCGTCCGGCGAGCAGGGACGGCTGCCCCACCGGCGGATCGGGCTCGCGCAGCATGGCGTCGGTGTGCAGCCGCTGGTCGCGGATGAGCAGCGGGGTGGGGTGCCCGCAGTTGCTCCACCGCAGCACTCCGGACGCCAGGTCCAGCTGGGCCAGGACGCCCGTGCAGAACTGGTCGGGGAGCCAGTGCGCCAGGGCGTCGTCGACGCACTCGACCAGTTCGGGCAGGTCCGCCCCGGTCCGCCGGGCGTTGCGGCACGCGGCCAGCGCCACGGCCGTGGTGAGCCCGGAGGCCAGGTCGTGCCCCACGGCGTCGAGGACCGTGGCGTGCAGGGCCGACTCCGTGAGGGAGTGGTCGAAGGCGTCGCCGCCGAGTTCGTAGGCCGGCTCCAGCACGGCCGTGGACACCACGTGCGCGGTGCCGATGGTGCGCGGCGGCAGGAAGGCCCGCAGCATCTCGGCGGGCAGTTGCATCGGCTCGGTGCGCGTACGCCGGACGAAGGAGTCCTTGTACGCCCGCTTCGACGTGATCATCATGGCGAGCAGGGCGGCGAGGGCCCGGCCGCGGCGCAGCACAGCCGGCGTCAGGGACGGGGACAGCACGGCGAGGACGCCGAGCCGCTCGGCGCCGTCCAGGAGGGGGACCCAGGCCGTCATGCCGCCCGTCTCGGACTCCTCGACCCGCAGCGACTGGGTGCGGTAGGTCCAGCCGGCGAGCGAGGCGTCGACGGGCAGGGACCGGGTCACGTCGGTGAGCGGCACGAGCCGGCGCTGCTGGAGGTCGGCGAGGTACACCACGGAGTGCTGGAGCCCGAGGGCCGCGGTGCAGCGGGCGACCGCGGCGGGCAGTTCCAGCGCCGAGGCCTCCGGGTCGGCGAGGAACTCCTCCAGGCGACCGTCGCCGGTCTCTGCCGTCGTCACCTCGTCTCCCTCCGCCGGGACCGCGGGCACCCGGTGATCTCCCGGGTGCGTCGTCCAGCAGTCTCACACCGGGGCGTGGGGAGCGCCCGGCGGCCGGGGCGGGCGGATGGTCAGCTCGGCTGGAGTCTCCACAGGACCTCGCCGGAGGCCGAGCGGATCTCGTAGCGGGCGATCTGCCCCGGATGCATGGAGGAGCTGGCCATCATCGTGTCGGGGTCGGCGTCGTGACCGGGCCCGTGCCAGCTGGTCGCGGTCTCCTCGGTGCCGTCGCGTCCGACGATGACCAGGTGGCAGGCGCGCGGCCCCGCGGCGTCCTTCACCTTCAGCTCGACCTGGCTGCCCGAGGCCTCGTCCGCCGTCGTGACCTGCGCCCAGACCCCCGTCCGCGCGTCGGTCGCCGCGACCGTTCGGCGCTCCTCGGCGCTGCTGCCCTGGGCCATCATCGCGATGCCCGGTACGGACGCCGCGAAGACCACCGAGGCGGCCAGGGCGAACAGCAGGCGTCTGCGTCCGGCCCGGCGCCGGGTCGCCACCTCGGCGAGCAGCGCGTCCAGCATGCGCGGACCGGGCTGCGCCATCGGGTGCACGAACCGGGGCGTGGAGCGCCGGTACAGCATCAACTGCCGTGTGGTGGGGCCGAATTCCGTCACCTCTGCAGCGCACCGAGGGCACTCCATGAGGTGGTCCTCGAAGCGGAAGGCCTCCGCCTCGTCCAGCACGCCGAGCGCGTAGGCCGCGACGTCGCGATGCCTCTCCAGGGACCTCATGCCGAATCCTCGTGCCGTTGGGTGCGGGTGGGGTTACTCCTTGCTCCCACCGGTACGGACCAGGCAACGGAATCACTCAAGCCGGTGACACAATCGCAACCAAAGGATTCGGAGCCCTCCGGCTCCCGGATTGGTCCTGGGCCGCAGAAATCTAAAAAAGATGGATGGCGAGGTGGCCCAGGGGGAGTCCGAGCTGCCAGGCGGGCGTCCAGACCTTCGGCCCGTCGTCCTCCCCGACCACCGGGCCGCCGCCCGGAACCGCGTTCAGGTCGGGCGCGAGCAGCTCCGTCTCCTGCAGCCAGCGCCAGGCCTCCTCCGCGAGGTCCAGGTCCGCCGCGGGGCCGCCCGTCCGCGCGGCGCCCGCGGCGAGATCGGCCAGCCGCTCGCGTACCCACTCCTGCCACGGCTGGTCGTACGCGGTCAGCGACAGCCACGTCTCCAGCTGGGTGACGACCCGGATGCCGGACAGCTCCCCGTCGGTGTCGGACAGGAAGATGGTCAGCGCCAGGGCGTCCCGCCCGGCGCGGAACTCGAAGGACGTCGGCGGCATCAGATCGCCCGTCCGCAGCAGCTCGTCGGCGATGTACTCGGCGTACAACCACGCCATGGGGACGGTCAGTTCGCCGTCGGCGCCGTCCGTGCTCCCCTGCTCTCTGTCCAGCATCCCTTCCTGCCTTCCTCCGGTACGTGCGCGTTGCCCGACACCGGGCCCCCGGGGACGCTGACGGCCCCCTCCGGAACACGGATGAGAACAGCCGATTACTCAACCGGGGTCATCGGCAAGGCGCTTTACGGAGGCTTGACCCATCCATTGGTTTCACCGCAGGTCGCCGGCGTAACCCGGGAGCACCCTGCGCAGGGCGCGCAGCGCGTAGTACGCGCGGGACTTCACGGTACCGGGCGGGATCCCGAGGGTCGCCGCTGCTTCCGCCACACTCGCCCCCTGGAAGTACACGAGCACCAGGACTTCACGGTGCTGCGGAGTGAGTGTCTTCACAGCCTGGCGGACGTCGAGCATCGCCGCGGCCCGTTCGGCGTGGTCGGAGATGACCCGCGCGTTCTCCAGCACCGCGTCGCCGACCTCGGGCGGACGGGCCTGGCGGGCCCGCCGGGCGTCGATCGCGAGCCGCCGCGCGACGGTCATCAGCCAGGGCCGTACGGAGTCGAAGTCGTCGGCCCGCAGGGCCTCGGGGTGCTGCCAGGCACGCACCAGAGTCTCCTGGACCAGGTCTTCCGCGCGCTGCCGGTCGCCGTCGCAGAGCCGCAGCAGCAGCGCGAAGAGGGGCCGGCCGTGCTCCCGCTGCAGTGCGGCGAGCTCGTGCTCGGCGGTCGTTCCGTTCGTGAGAGTGGATCCGGCCGTCATGGCCGTATGCCACCGCAGGGCGTGGCCCCGGCACAGGGCACGTACCCGGCTGTGCGGCGGACGGTCGATCGCGTCGACGAACGGTTCGACGAACGGTCGGGTGCCCGGCCATGTGGGTGCCGGAGGGGCTGTTGAGCGTGTCGGAGCCGCGTGGGGCGTCGAGAGCCTTCTTTCCTGATTGTGTGTAAATACGACCACAACGCCCACAGTGGGGTGAATGCATGCTCGCGCGCAGTCGACAGATCGCCCTGGCCCTGACCGTCGTCCTCGCCGCAGGCGCCGCCTGCCAGGCCCGCGGCCAGGACAAGCCCGACCGCGGACGCCCGGCACCGGCCGCCGCCGGGCCCCGCGGCTTCACACTCGTCGCCTCCGGTGACGTCCTCCCGCACAGCACGATCATCGACCGGGCCCGCTTCGACGCCGGCGGCAACGGCTACGACTTCCGGCCGATGCTCGCCGGGATCCGCTCCGTCGTCTCCCGCGCCGACCTGTCCCTGTGCCACATGGAGACCGTCTACGGCGCGGACGGCGTCTACACCGGCTACCCGGCCTTCAAGTCCCCGCCCGAGGTGGCCCGGGCCCTCGCCGTCACCGGCTACGACGGCTGCTCCACCGCCTCCAACCACACCCTGGACGACGGCGCCGACGGCATCCGCCGCACCCTCGACGCCCTCGACCGCGCAGGGGTCCGGCACGCCGGATCGGCCCGCACCGAGGAGGAGGCACGCACGACGACGGTCCTGCGGGCGGGCACGGCCACGGTCGCCCACCTCGCCTACACCTACGACACCAACGGCTTCCCCCTCCCGGACGGGCAGCCCTGGGCCGTCGACCTCATCGACGAGGCCAGGATCATCGAGGACGCCCGGGCCGCGCGCCGCGGGGGCGCCGACGTCGTCGCGGTCTCCCTGCACTGGGGCACCGAGTGGCAGGACGCCCCCGACGACCGGCAGCTGACCCTGGCCCGGACCCTCACCGCCGCACGCACCGGGGACCGCCCCGACATCGACCTGATCCTCGGCACCCACGCACACGTCCCGCAGGCCTACGAGAAGGTCAACGGCACCTGGGTGATCTACGGCATGGGGGACCAGATCGCCGGCGAGATGACCAACCACGAGGGCGCCAAGGATCCGCGGGGCAACCAGTCCACCCTCGGCCGCTTCACCTTCGCCCCGCCCGCACGGCCGGGCGAGCGCTGGAAGGTGACGAAGGCGGAGTTCGTCCCGCAACTGTTCGACGTCGACGCGGGCCGGGTCGTGAACCTCAACCGGGCGATCGCCCAGGGCGCCGACGCCCGGGCCGTCCGCGACCGCATCCGAGACGTCGTGCTCAGCCGCGGCGCGGCCGGGGACGGACTGGTGATGGGGGAGTAACCCCGCTCCGGCTGCCACGGCCCCGCGGACACCTGACGGTGGCTCACGACGGCCCGGCCGCGCGGCAGCGGCCCGGCACGGCCCCGGGCGATCACCCTGCCGCACCGCCCCGCCCGGGCGTCACCGTGCTACGGCACCACCGTCACCGGCCACCGCCCCGCCTTCACCAGGCGTACCGCCACCGAGCCGACGATGCGGTGGCCGGCCTGCTCCGAGGCGCCCACCACCACCGCGTCCGCCTTCAGTTCGTCGGCCGCCGCCACCAGGCCGTTGTACGGATCGCCGCGGAAGGTGTGGAACTCCCAGCGGACCTCGAACATCCCCTTGAGCCGCTCGGCCGCGTCCCGGATCTGCGCCACCAGGTCCTCGGCGATCTCGTCCGTCGTCTCCGCCACCGGCGCCCCCAGCGCCGCGCCCGCCGCCAGCACCGGCTGCACGTACACCACGGCGAGCAGCGCGTGCTGCCGGCGGGCCAGACCGGCGGCGTAGGCCGCGGCCCGCAGGGAGGAGTCGGAGCCGTCCACCCCGACCACGATCACCTTGGGCCCGTCCGTGCCCCGCTCGAACCGATGGGCGTGCTGTTCCGTCACGCCGCGAGGCTATCGGAACCCCCCGTCCCACCGGCCGGGCGGGACGCGGAATCTGCGCACGCGGTTGCCGGACGGGATGCGCGGGTCTCCTGGGCCGCTCGGTGCGGGAGCGCTCGACGCGCGACAAGGCGCGGGTGTTCCTAGAGTCGAAAGCATGAGCGTCATCGCGGACACCGGGACGGCCGAGGACACCTCAGGCGCCATACGGCCGCCCCGCCGGGCGCACGGCTTCCTGAGCCGGGTACCCGAGGGCTTCGCGGTCTTCTTCGGCGCCCTCGGTCTGCTCTGCGCCCTGCTGGCGCTGATCCCCCCGCTGCGCACCGGGCTGCGCCCGCTCGTCCGCTTCCTGGACCTGCTGCTCGTCCCGGTCAGCGCCAACCTCGCCTACGCCGTCTTCCTGTTCCTGCTCGCCGCCGCGACCGGCGCCCGCAAGAAGATCGCCTGGTGGCTGGTCGTCGTCTACCTGGGCCTGCTCGTCCTCACCGACATCCTCGGCATGGCCGTCGGCGAGTTCGCCGAGTCCGTCCCGTCCTTCGTGGTGTGCGGTCTCGCCCTGATCCTGCTGATCTACGCCCGCAAGGAGTTCTACGCCGCCTCCCGACGCGCCGCCGTCCGCCGGGCCCTGGCCGTCCTGGTGGCCGGCCTGGCCGTGGCGATCCTGGTCGGCTGGGCGCTGGTCGAGGCGTTCCCCGGCAGTCTGCCGAGCGGCGAACGCCTGGCCTGGGCCGCGAACCGGGTGTGCGGCGGCCTGGTCCCCGCCGGGTCCTTCGACGGCCGCCCGCCGCACGCCCTGTTCTTCCTGCTCGGCCTGTTCGGCGCGCTCGCCCTGCTGAACGCGGCCGCCACCCTGTTCCGCTCCCAGCGCCTGGAAGCCGCCCTGCACGACGACGAGGAGGCCCGCATTCGCGCCCTCCTCGGCCGCTACGGCGACCAGGACTCCCTCGGCTACTTCGCCACCCGCCGCGACAAGGCCGCCGTCTTCTCGCCCAGCGGCAAGGCCGCCGTCACCTACCGCGTCGAGGCCGGGGTGTGCCTGGCCAGCGGCGACCCGGTGGGCGACCGGGAGGCCTGGCCGCACGCGATCGCCGCCTGGCAGGACGTGGCCCGTCGCTACGCCTGGGTGCCGGCCGTGATGGGAGCCTCCGAGGAGGGCGCCCGGGCCTTCGTCCGTGCCGGGCTCGGTGCGCTCCAGCTGGGTGACGAGGCGATCCTGCACGTCCTCGACTTCGACCTCGACGGCCGCGACATGCGCGTCACCCGCCAGGCCGTCAACCGGGTCCGCCGCACCGGCGTCACCTGCCGGGTCCGCCGCCACTCCACCCTCTCCGAGGAGGAGATGCGCCAGCTCGTCGAACGGGCCGACGCCTGGCGCGACACGGAGACCGAACGCGGCTTCTCCATGGCCCTGGACCGCCTCGGCGACCCCGCCGACGGCGACTGCCTCCTCGCCGAGGCCCTCGACCAGGACGGCCGGCTCCTGGCCATCCAGTCCTTCGTGCCCTGGGGCAAGGACGGCGTCTCCCTGGACCTGATGCGCCGTGACCGCGCCGCCCCCAACGGCGTCGTGGAGTTCATGGTCGCCGAACTGTGCGCAGCCGCCCCGAGACTCGGCGTGCGCAAGGTCTCCCTGAACTTCGCCGTGTTCCGCTCCGTGTTCGAGGAGGGCGCCCGCATCGGCGCGGGACCCGTGCTCCGCCTCTGGCGCCGCCTGCTGCTGTTCTTCTCCAAGTGGTGGCAACTGGAGGCCCTGTACCGCTCCAACGCCAAGTACCACCCCGAGTGGTACCCCCGCTTCCTCTGCTACGCGGAAGCCGCGTCCCTCGCGCGGGTCGGTCTCGCCTCAGGCATCGCCGAGGGCTTCGTCTCCGTACCGTCGATGCGCACGTTGTGGGGCAAGGGAAAGGGGCACCCGAAGGGCGGACAGCGGCCCGCCACCACCGAGGGGCTGCCGTCGTTGGCGGCGCTCGGCCTCGCCGGAGGGGACGGGACCGGGCCCGCCGACCCCCTCTCCGGCCTGCCCGACCAGGTCCGCGTCCGGCACCGCAAACTCGACCGGCTGCGCGCCGACGGAACCGACCCCTACCCGGTGGGTGTCCCGGCCCGCACCCACACCCTCGCCGAGGTCCGGCCGGGCGAGCAGGTCACCGTCGCCGGCCGGATCATGCTGGTCCGCGACTTCGGCGGCATCGTCTTCGTCGTCCTGCGCGACTGGTCGGGCGACCACCAACTCGCCCTCACCCGTGACCGCTCCGGCCCCGCCCTGGACCGCTTCACCGCCGACACCGACATCGGCGACCACATCACCGTCACCGGCCGGGCGGGCGTCAGCGACAAGGGCCGGCCCACCGTCTTCGTCACCTCCTGGCAGCTCACCGGCAAGTGCCTGCGTCCGCTGCCGGACAAGCGCCGGGGCCTGGCCGACCCGGAGGCCAAGGTCCGCATGCGCTACCTCGACCTGGCCGCCAGCCCCGCAGCCCGCGATGTGGTCCGCGCCCGCTCCACCGCCGTCCAGGCCGTGCGTCAGGGTCTGTTGGCACGCGGCTACCTGGAGGTCGAGACGCCGGTGCTCCAGCAGATCCACGGCGGCGCCAACGCCCGGCCCTTCACCACCCACATCAACGCCTACGACCTCGACCTGTACTTGCGCATCGCCCCCGAGCTGTACCTCAAGCGGTTGTGCGTGGGCGGAATGGAGAAGGTCTTCGAGATGGGCCGCACCTTCCGCAACGAGGGCACGGACTACAAGCACAACCCCGAGTTCACCATCCTGGAGGCCTACCAGGCGTACGCCGACTACGACGTGATGCTCGACCTCGTCCGTGAACTGATCCAGGGCGCCGCCACCGCCGCGTTCGGCAAGCCCGTCGCCCACAAGGACGGCGAGGAGTACGACATCTCCGGCCAGTGGCCCGTCAAGACCGTCTACGGCGCCGTCAGCGAGGCCCTCGGCGAGGAGATCCACCCCGGCACCGAACTGCCCGGGCTGTTGCGGCTCTGTGACCGCGCCGGCGTGCCGTACACCGCCGACGACGGCCACGGCGACGTCGTCCTGGAGATGTACGAGCGGCTCGTCGAGGAGAAGACCCGGCTGCCCACCTTCTACAAGGACTTCCCCACAGACGTCTCCCCGCTGACCCGGCAGCACCGCACCGACCCGCGTCTCGCCGAGCGCTGGGACCTCGTCGCCTTCGGCACCGAACTCGGCACCGCCTACTCCGAACTCACCGACCCCGTCGAGCAGCGCCGCCGCCTCACCGCCCAGTCCCTGCTCGCCGCCGGCGGCGATCCCGAGGCGATGGAGCTCGACGAGGACTTCCTCGACGCCCTCGAATACGCCATGCCGCCCACCGGCGGCCTCGGCATCGGCGTGGACCGGCTGGTCATGTTCCTCACCGGACTGACCATCAGGGAGACGCTGCCGTTCCCCCTGGTGCGCCGCCGCTGACCCACCTGCGTGGGCCGAACGGGTGAAAGCGCGCCGCCACACCGGTGTTGCTCGCGTGCGTCGGCCTCCCGCCGGGCGACTGATGAGTCATGAAGAAGGATCAGTTGCTCTCCCGGCTGCTCACTCGGCGCCGGGCGTTGATCGCGGGGGCCGGCGCCGTGGGAGCGGCCGCCACGGCCGGAGTGGTCACGGCTGTCACCGGGGACGGAACCGTCACCTCCGCTCCGGCCGCGGGCCCGCAGACCCGCCGCCTCGTCAAGTCCTCCGCGTACCGGCTGCAGCCCCTGACCGGCTACGGCCCGCCGCGCGCGGCGCCCCGGCGGACCCTGGTGCGCCGCGAACCGCTGCTGCGCGTGTCCGGCCGGGGCCGCACCATGGTGCTGACCTTCGACGACGGCCCCGATCCCCGCTACACCCCGGACATCCTGGACACCCTGGCCGAGTACGACGTGCGCGCGATGTTCTTCGTGTGCGGCGAGATGGTCGCCGGCGGCAGGAGGATGCTGGCCCGGATGGCGGACGAAGGCCACGTCGTGGGGAACCACACCTGGTCCCACCCGTTGCTCACCCGCCTCAGCCGCAGGCAGATCCGCTCCGAGATGGAACGCACCTCCGACGTCATCGAGGACGCCTACGGGGAGCGCCCCGAGTGGTTCCGCGCGCCCTACGGAGCCTGGAACCGCGCCGCCTTCCAGATCGGCGCCGAACTGGGCATGGAACCCCTCGCCTGGACGGTCGACACCCTCGACTGGACCACCCCCGGGGCCCGGTCCATCGCGAACCGGGTCGAACGCGGCGCCGCCCCAGGCGTCGTGGTGCTCGCGCACGACGCCGGGGGCGACCGCTCACAGAGCGTGCGGGCCCTGCGGCGCTACCTCCCCGAACTGCTGGACTCCGGCTACCACGTCACGGTGCCCCGGCGGCATTACGCGTAAGGACGTCGCGGGGCTTTCGCCCGCCAGGCCGGGAACGCTCAGCGCACCTCGACCAGGCGGGCGAAGGCGACGACGTTCCCCGCATATCCCTCCTGTTCGGAGAAACCGCCGCCGCAGGTGATGACCCGCAATTCCGCCGCGCCCTTGGACGCGTAGACACGGTCGCCGGGGAAATTGTCCTTCTCGAACACCTCGACGCCGTAGATCTCGAACTCGGCCGTCTTTCCGTCCTGCCGGGCGACCTCGACGCGATGTCCCTGCTTCAGGGCCCCCAGTCCGTAGAACACGGCAGGGCCCTGCTGGTTGTCGACATGGCCGACCACGACCGCGGTGCCCTTCTCCCCGGGGGTGACGGCCCCGGTGAACCAGCCGGCCAGGTTGGGATCCTCCGGCGGCGGTGCGCCGACCCAGCCGTCCGCGTCCAGCCCGACGGGGACGATCGGCGCGTCGACCTGGATCGCCGGGATCCGGACCCGGTCCGGGAGGGCGTAGGGCAAGGGCCGCACGGTCCCGGCGAAGGTGCCGCCCGGTACCCGGCTGTCCGCCGCGGCCGCCGTCGCCGGCTGCGGCGGGCCCTCGTCGAACTCCCCCGAACCGTTCCGGATGAGCGCGAGGCCGGTCAGCAGAACCAGCGCTATCACGCCCCACGGGGCACGCTTCTTCCGCCGCGCCTCCTCTTCCGCCTCGGCCAGCTCGGACGCAGACATTCGCCATCCCCTCTCGACGCGGCCGTCGCCGTGTCCATCGCGCATAGCGACACGCTAAGTGGCGTGCGGGAAACCGGCGACGGGGCGGCGGCGAACGGGTGGCCGGGGGAGGCACGGGGCGGTGCGGCGACATGTGGTGCGCCATCCGAGTTGCCGTCGCGAGGAAATTTCTGACGGCCCGTGACCTGCGGTGATGTCCGAATGGGAGCCTTCCCTGCACGGCCTTCGCTCACCGGTACGGACCATTGTCGAAATGCGGCTCGGGGCACGGCAACTGACTGTCTTTCTGGGAGGCGCTTTCTCGCCGATCGACCGGGGACGGGTCCCGGGGCGTCTTCCGCGGAGGTTCACATGCGTAACACTCGTGCCCTGGCGGTCGCCGGCGCAGCGGTCGCCGCCCTCGGCCTCTCCGCCCCCGCGGCCGTCGCGTGGGACAAGCCCAGCAACATCGTCGTCCTGCCCAGTGTGATCGCCCGTGGCGGCCAGCTGACCATCACGGTCGACGGCTGCCGCAACGGCGGTACGGCGACGTCCAACGCGTTCTCGCCGACGCGGCTCTCGCCGGTCAGCGGCGGCGGCAAGGGCAACGAGGGCGACCGGGGCGGCGCCGGTAACGGGACCGCGCGGGGCACCGCCACCGTCAACAGCAACGCCCGCCCGGGGCCGTACGACGTCACGGTCACCTGTGACGGCGGGACGCTGACCAAGCCCCAGGCCTTCACCGTCATCGGCGGTGTCCGTGGCGGTATCGGCGGCAGCAGCACCACCGGTGCGACGCCGACCGACATGGCCATCGGAGGCGGTCTCGTGGCCGCGGCGGTGGTCGGCGGCGGTGTGTTCTGGATGCGCCGCCGGACCGAGCGGAACATCTGACGCCATCGCCGCACGCATCTTCGACGCGCCGTCACCTCGCACGTGAAACGGTCTTCGCCCCGGCTCTCCCTCATGAGGGAGAGCCGGGGCGAAGACCCCTGCGGTGCGGGAGGTGTCAGCCGGCGTCCTCGTCGGTGCGGCGGCGGGCGAAGTGGTAGGCGACGCCGAGCGACCCGGCGATGAGCGCGGCGCCGAGGCCGATCTCCTTGAGGTCGAAGCCGGCGACGGTGCCGCCCTCCCCGGCGTGCACCCCCTTGTGGGGGTGGCGCGTCGGGTGATGGGTGGGGTGGTGGGTCGGGCGGCCGCCCGCGATCGTCAGATGCGCGGTGCCGCTCGACTCGTCGCACTCGAACTCCACGTCGTACACGGCACCGGGCTTGGCGTCCCAGTCGACGGTGGCCGTCGCCCAGGACTCCTGCGGCGGGATGGTGACCAGGTCGAAGACCGGTGAGTCGACCGCCGCCTCACCCTGGCACGCCTCGTTGCGCACCACCCGCAGCGTGACGTCGCCCCCGGCCCTGACGGTGGAGGGCTCGACGCTGAAACCGAAGTCGGTCCGGATCGCCGCGTCGGCGGCGGGCACGCAGGAGGTGAGGGCGCCGGCGCCCAGCACTACGGCCGAAGCGAGGCATATCGCGCGCATGGTGGATCCTCCGGGTCCCCGAGGAGCAATCGCGGACCTGTTCCGCTCACGTCACAAATGCACCTCGATGCCTGAAACGCTAAGAACGTGCGCGGGGCGGCGCGATCGCAGTAGTGCGAATGGGGCACGGGCGTGGGCCGGCCGGGGGACACCGGCCGCGCGTCCGGGGGACGGCGACGGTGTGTCGCGCGCCCCCCGGCCGGAATCCGTGGTGCGGGGCGGCGTCAGTCCCCGACGCCCGGGAAGAGGTTCAGGAACGGGTCGGCCGAGGCGGTCACGCCCCTGCTGTAGGGAGAGTCGAAGTCCCAGATCAGGAACAGCAGGAAGGCGATCAGTGCCGAGAACAGCCCTGCCAGGACCAGCTCGCGTGTCGTTCTGCGGATCTGCAGGGCGAAGATCATCCCGATGGTGACGACGGCCCCGGCGATCAGCCCGAACCACACCACCCCCGGCATGGTCTCCCCGGTCGACTCCGCCCGGGAGATGCGGGCCTGGTTCGCCGCGGTCACCTGGTCCAGCAGCGGCTGGTAGGCCTGGGCCTCGAAGTCCGTCGCCGGCTCGTAGTCGGTGACGTCCTGGCGGATCCGCTCGAAGAGCCGGGCGCCGCGCTCGGTGACCTCGCCCTCGTCTGCCATCGTGTCCCACTCGGTGGTCACGACATGGCTCACATACGTGCGGATGTCGTCCCGGATGCGGTCGCGTTCCTCCGCCGGATAGACCCGTACCCGCTCCGAGATCTCGTGCAGCGCGGTCGCCTCGGCCTGGACGTGGTCCTGCGCGGCGCTGCGCCCCTCCCAGACACCGGCGATCGCCAGGCCCAGGACGATGGCGTAGACCACGCCGATCCACATCGTCATGTACTCGATGACATCCGGAGTCTCACTGGGGTCCTCGTCCTCGGGCGCCGCGCGGTGGCGTACGAAGGTGATGACGACCACCACGGCACAGGCGGCCAGCATCGCGAGGGTGAGAACAAGCCATTCCGGCAAGGGGTACCTCCAGGGCTTCAGGGATCAGCGCGCGCGCAGCGCGGCGACGGCCACCACCGCGGGCACCGTGACGAGCAGGACGAAGGTGAGCGGCGACAGCGTGCCGTTCGCCGGCCGGGGCCGGGGCGGCGCGGCGCGGTAGCGCGGGTAGTGCACCGGCGTCGCGGACGGACGCGGCGCGGGGGTGGCCGGCGGAGCAGGCGCCGGGGCAGCGGGTGCCGGGGGAGCGGGTGCCGGCGCAGCGGGTGCCGGCGGCACGGGCTTCGGGGCCGGCCGGGGCGTGGCCGGCACCGGTCGCGGCGCGGGCGGCGGCGCGGGTTCGGCCGTGGGGGTCGGCTTCGGGGGCGCAGGCTTCGGAGGCGGCGGCTCCGCTGTCGGGGTCGGCTTCGGCGGGGGCGTCGGCTTGGGCGGCGGAGGTTTCGGAGGAGGGCTCGGCGTGGGGGAGGGGCTCGGCGTGGGTGTCGGGCACGGCGGCTTGGTCGGCCAGGTCTTCTTGCTTCCGGCGTACGCCACCGCCTCGGTGCCGTCCGGCCCCGTCGAGGCGTACGCGCAGGCGTCGGCCACCGCAATCCCGGCCGGCGCGCCCACGAGCGCCCAGGTCAGCGTCGCCGCCGCCAAGGCCCGTGCCGCAAGGGCGGGTTGAGTCGAGAGGGGTCCATGCACGACGAAGATCATGAGCCCTGTGCCGCCAGGACGTGCCGGGGCGCAAGGGGATTGCCCCGAATGAGGGATCTTCGGGTGTCGCCGGTTTGATCAGCGGTAGCCCGCAGGGGGCTCGATGTGTACGTGTGTGCGACTCCGTGCGGGGCTCGTCGGAGGTTCCGGAAAGAAATTTGGCCGAGGGTTGAACACAATCGCTGCCCCCGTGCGTACTCATGACCGTGCGGCGGCGCAGCAGGGCGCTGCAACACCCTTGCGATTATGGGGAGTTGACGATGAAGACCTCCTGGCGGAGCGCCTCACTCGTGGCGAGCGCCGCGGCGGTCCTGGCGCTGACGACGGCGTGCGGTCAGGACAGCCCACCGGCGGCCAGCCAGAACGTGGGCGCCACGGCCGCGCCCGGGGACTACGGAAGCATCGGCTCGGGAACCGCGGGCGCTGCGGGCGGCGCCGCGACCGGTCAGCCGGCCGCGCCCAGCGCCTCCAGCCCGTCCAACCCCGCCGGCAAGCTGTCCGTCTCCACCGCCGAGAAGGTCGGCAAGGTGGTCACCGACAGCCTCGGCCTCACCCTGTACCGGTTCGACCAGGACACCGAGCAGCCGCCCAAGTCGAACTGCGACGGCGACTGCGCCAAGACCTGGCCGCCGGTCCCGGCCGACGACGCCGAGGCCGGCGAGGGCATCGACAAGGCGCTGCTCGGCTCGGTCACCCGCGCCGACGGCACCAAGCAGCTCACCGTCGCCGGCTGGCCGGCCTACCGCTACGCCAAGGACGTCAACGCCGGTGACGTCAAGGGCCAGGGTGTCGGCGGCAAGTGGTACGCGCTGGCCCCCGACGGCAAGAAGGCGCAGGGAGGCGGGGCCGGCGGTGAGGAGGTCGGGGCGCTGCCCGGGCTGTCCACCCGCAACGACCCCAAGCTGGGCGAGATCGTCATCGACAAGAACGGCATGACGGTCTACCGGTTCATGAAGGACTCGCAGTGGCCGATGAAGACCGCGTGCACGGGGGACTGCCTGGAGAAGTGGCCGGTCATCGCGCCGGTCGACGAGAAGGACACCAAGGGGATCGACCTTCAGGGGTCCACGCCCAACCGGGGCTACGTCGTCTTCGACCGCCCTGACGGCATCAAGCAGCAGACCATCGACTGCATCCCGATCTACACCTTCGCGGGTGACAAGAAGGCCGGTGACACCAACGGTCAGGGTGTCGGCGGCACCTGGTACGCCATCCGCCCCGACGGGAAGCCGGTCGGCGCCTCGGAAAAGTAGAGGAACCTCCCCAGGGCTGATCGTCTCGTCCAGCCGAAGCGCAGACCCGGTCCGCCCCTCCGTGCCCCACGGAGGGGCGGACCGTTTTGCCGTGCTTCACCTGAACTCATCGAATTACTAACACCTTTACCCTTCCGGACCGGAACTCCCCGGAATGCCTCGAACACTGTTCGTCATATGTTCGAAGGGCATGCGGAGGGGTATCAATTCGGCACGTGCCGCAGGCAGTGACCGGGAACGGATGGTCAATTTCCGTTTCGGGTCGCTCCATTGGCGGGCGATCAGTAGCCTCTGCTCGAACACCGGATCGCCTACGCCTTGGAGAGATAGATGGAGCGTCCCGCCTGGGCCCCACGGAGCATCGACATATCGGTGCCCAGCGTCTCCCGGATGTACGACTACTACCTGGGCGGATCGCACAACTTCGAGGTCGACCGGGAAGCGGCCCGCAAGGCCATGGAGTTCATGCCGGGGCTCCCCAAGATCATGCAGGCGAACCGCGCGTTCATGCGCCGCGCCGTGCGCTACGCCGCCGGCCAGGGCGTCACCCAGTTCCTGGACATCGGCTCCGGCATCCCCACCTTCGGCAATGTGCACGAGGTGGCGCAGGCCGCCCGCCCCGGCGCGCGCGTGGTGTACGTCGACCACGACCCGGTGGCCGTGGCGCACAGCCAGGCGGTCCTGGAGGCCAACGACGACGCGGGCGTCGTCGCCGCGGACCTGCGCAAGCCCCAGGAGATCCTGCGCAGCCCCGAGGTGGAGCGGCTGATCGACCTGAATCAGCCAGTGGCGCTGCTCCTCGTTGCCATACTGCACTTCGTGGAAGACGAGGACGACCCGTACGGGGCCGTGGCGGAACTGCGCGAGGCGCTCGCGCCCGGCAGCCTGCTCGTGCTCACCCACGCTTCCTACGAGGGGATCCCGCTGCCGCCGGAGCGGGCCGGGGGTGCGGTGGACGTGTACGGGGACATCCGCAACCCGCTGATCATGCGCTCGCGCGAGGAGATCGCGCGGTTCTTCGAGGGGTACGACATGGTGGAACCCGGACTGGTGGCGATGCCGCGCTGGCGCCCCGACACCGCACCGGAGGACGAGGATCCGTACGCGTTCTCCGGGTTCGCGGGCGTGGGGCGTACGGCGTGACCGCGGAACCGGACGGGCCGGAGGACAGACTGCGCAGATTCGCGACGATCTGGAGCCGGGCCGTCTTCCCGGTGACCTCGACGTCGTCGACCCGCACCGAGTTCGAGGCGCACCTGCTGCCCCTGGCCCGGCGGCTGAGCGAGGCCCTGCTGGCCCGGGCCTTCGACTCCGACGCGGGCAGGGCGGTCGGCGCCGCCCTCGTGGACGCGCACTGCACCGACCCGGAGGCGCTCAGCCGCACCCTGGACTGCGTCGACGCCTATCTGGTCCTGTACTGCGGCGGCGACGGCGACCAGGAGGACCTGCGGGCCCGGTGCGCGCGGCTCCAGCACGCGATGGCCGCCGGCTTCGCCCGGGCGCTGCGCGAGCGGACCCTGGCCGAGCAGGAGGCCATCGCACAGGCCGCCCTCCAGGCGCAGGGCGTGGTGGCCCAGGCCCTGCACGCCAGTGAGGCGCGCTTCCGCGCCGTCTTCGAGGGCGCGGCCATAGGCATCGGCATGGCCGACCTCGACGGCAACATACTGCAGGTCAACGGTGCGCTGCTGCGCATGTTCGGGGTCTCGGACCAGACGCTGCGCAGCCGCAACGTCCGCGAGTGGACCCACCCCGACGACGCCCCGCAGACCTGGCGGCTCTACGACGAACTCGTGCGGGGCGACCGCGAGCACTACCACCTGGAGAAGGCGTTCTACCGGCCCGACGGAACCGTCCTGTGGACCAACCTGACGGTCTCCCTGCTGCGGGACGCGGACGGCGAGCCCCAGTACCAGCTGGCCCTGATGGAGGACACCACCGAGCGGCGGCTGCTCAACCTGCGGCTGCGCTACGAGGCCACGCACGACGCGCTGACCGGTCTGCCGAACCGCACGTTCTTCTTCGAGCGCCTGGAGAAGGCACTGAGCGCCGGAGAAGGCCAGCGGTTCGGGCTGTGCTACCTGGACCTCGACGGTTTCAAGACCATCAACGACAGCCTCGGCCACGCTGCCGGCGACCGGCTGCTGGTGGAGGTCGCCGACCGGCTGCAGTCCTGCGCCACGGCGCCCGGCGAGATGGTCGCCCGGCTGGGCGGCGACGAGTTCGTGGCGCTGACCACCGGGCCCGACACCCAGGGCGACGTCGACGAGCTCGCCGGGCGCATCATGAACGCGCTGCTCGCGCCGATCAGCGTCGACGGCCGGGAGCTGACCGTGCGCGGCAGCATCGGCATCGTCGAGGGCCCTGCCGGGGAACGCAGCCCGGCGGAGGTGCTGCGCAGCGCGGACATCACCATGTACCGGGCCAAGTCGGCGGGCGGCAACCGCTTCGAGCTCGCCGACCCGGAGGCGGACGCCCGGGCCATCACCCGGCACGGGCTGACCACGGCGCTGCCGACGGCGCTGGAGCGCGGCGAGTTCTTCATCGAGTACCAGCCGCTGGTCCACCTCGGTGACGGCAGCGTCCGGGGTGCCGAGGCCCTGGTGCGCTGGCTGCATCCGCAGCACGGCGTGCTCGGGCCGGACCGGTTCATCCCGCTCGCGGAGCACACGGGCCTGATCGTGCCGCTGGGCCGGTGGGTGTTGGAGCAGTCGGTGCGCCAGGCCCGCGAGTGGAGGGAACTGCACGGCGGCCCCGAGGAGATGGGGCCGCTGCGGATCAACGTCAACCTGTCGCCGTGCCAGCTGACGCATCCCGGTCTGGTCCAGGACACGGTCGACATCCTGGAGCGCACGGGCGTCGAGCCGGACGCGCTGTGCCTGGAGGTCACGGAGTCGGCGCTGATCGGCGCGGACGACGATCTGCTGAAGCCGCTGCGGCGGCTGGCGGAGATGGGCGTCGACATCGCCCTGGACGACTTCGGGACGGGCTACTCCAACCTCGCCAACCTGCGCCGGCTGCCGGTCAGCATCCTGAAGCTGGACCGGTCCTTCACCCAGAGCATGCAGCAGTTCCCGGCCGACCCCGTCGACCTCAAGATCGTCGAGGGCATCGTCTCCCTGGCCCACAGCCTGGACCTGGCGGTGACGGTGGAGGGCGTGGAGACGGGCGCCCAGGCCGAACAGCTGCGCGTACTCGGCTGCGACACGGCTCAGGGCTGGTACTACGCCCGCCCGGGCCCCCCGGAGAGGCTGCACGAACTGGCCTTGGTCGACGCAACGGGCTAGGGGGAAGGCCTTCAGGGTCGCGGGAAACCGCGCTTTCGGGGGCGCGGGGTGCCGCGCATTTGGAGGCGCGGGAAACCGTGCATTTGGGGCGTGGGGACTGCGCATTTGGGGGGCGCGGGCAACTGCGCGAACAACCACGACGACCCCCCCGCACGGCGCTCGGCACCAACGGCGCTCAAGGAACCGGCCATCTCACCGCTCGAGCAACATTCGCTGCAACTCCCGAGCGGCCCGAGGCGGAGCCACATCACTGCGGTGCGCCAGCGCGATCGTGCGATGCAGTCCGGGCCGGGCCAGTGGGGTGACCCGCAGCCCGCGCCCGGATTTCGCCGCCACCATCCGAGGCACCACGGCCACCCCCAGCCCGGCCCGCACGAAACCGAGCACCGCGTCCATCTCCCCGCCCTCCATGGCGAAGTCGGGTTCGAAGCCCTCGGCGCGGCAGGCGGCCACGGTCAGCTCCCGCAGGTCGTACCCGTGCCGGAACATCACCAGCCGCTCACCCTCCAGGTCGGAGATCCGCACCGTGCGCTTCCCCTGGCCGGGGCGCGGCGCGTCCGGGGACGAGACCACGACCAGATCCTCCCGCAGCAGCTCGACCGTGGTCAGCGCCGGCGCCGGCGTCGGCAGCGGCAGCACGACGAGGGCCAGATCGAGCGCGCCTCGTGCCAGCTCCCGCACGAGGTCGTGCGAGCCGCCCTCCTCGATCAGCAGGCGGATCCCCGGGTAGCGGTCGTGGAAGGCCCGCAGCACATCCGGCAGCAGACCGGTGCACACACTCGGCGTCGCGCCCAGCCGCACCCGGCCGCTGCGCAACTGCGCCAGTTCCTGCACCTCGTGCCGCGCCGTGTCCGCGTCGGCCAGGATGCGCCGGGCCAGCGGGAGGAGAGCCTCCCCGGCGTCCGTGAGCGTGATGTTGCCGCGGGCGCGCAGGAAGAGGTCCGCACCCAACTCCCGCTCCAGCGCCTTGATCTGCTGCGACAGCGACGGCTGCGCGACATGGACCAGATCGGCGGCCCGGGTGAAGTGCCGGGTCTCGGCGACGGCCACGAAGTACTGGAGCTGCTGGAACTGCATACTCCTACGATAGCCCCAGCCTATGGACTCAAGCCGGACCATGTCTTGGACCGATCGGCCGTGCGTCCGTAGCGTGCTGCGCATGGCTCTGGCAACGCGGACGGACCGACGGCCGTCCCTCGCACGCACCGTGTGGGACTCCACCGTCGGCAAGAAGACCGTGATGGCGGTCAGTGGTCTGATCATGCTGCTGTACCTGGTCGTCCACATGATCGGAAACCTGAAGATCTTCTTCGGGGCGGGAGAGTTCAACCACTACGCGCACTGGCTGCGCACGGTCGGCGAGCCGTTCATGCACTACGAGTGGACGCTCTGGCTCGTCCGGATCGTGCTGGTCGTCGCCGTCGTCGCGCACGCCACCTCGGCGTACCAGCTCAGCCGGCGCGACATCAGGGCACGGCCGAGCAAGTACGTGCACAAGAAGGCACGGGCCTCCTATGCCACGCGCACCATGCGGTGGGGCGGCGTCATCCTCGGCCTGTTCATCGTCTGGCACATCCTCGACCTGACGACCGGCACCGTGCACTCCGGCGGCTTCCAGGAGGGCCGTCCGTACCAGAACGTCGTGGACACCTTCTCCACCTGGTACGGCAACGTCATCTACATCGTCGCGATGCTCGCCCTCGGCCTGCACATCCGGCACGGCTTCTGGAGTGCGGCCCAGACCCTCGGCGTGGGCAGCCGCACCCGCGACCGCGTCCTGAAGACCGCCGCAGGCGTCCTCGCGCTGCTGCTCACGGCCGGCTTCATCGCCGTACCCGTGGGCGTCATGACCGGAGTGGTGAGCTGAACATGACTTCCTACGCCGACTACACGACCGGGGAACCGGTCTCCGACACCAAGGCCCCCGCCGGGCCGATCAACGAGCGCTGGGACAAGCGCCGCTTCGAGGCCAAGCTGGTCAACCCCGCCAACCGGCGCAAGCACACCGTGATAGTCGTCGGCACCGGCCTCGCCGGCGGCTCCGCCGGGGCCACCCTCGCCGAACAGGGCTACCACGTCGTCCAGTTCTGCTACCAGGACTCGCCCCGCCGCGCCCACTCCATCGCCGCGCAGGGCGGCATCAACGCCGCGAAGAACTACCGCAACGACGGCGACTCCGTCCACCGCCTGTTCTACGACACGGTCAAGGGCGGCGACTTCCGGGCCCGCGAGTCCAACGTGCACCGGCTCGCGCAGATCTCCGTCGAGATCATCGACCAGTGCGTGGCCCAGGGCGTGCCCTTCGCCCGCGAGTACGGCGGCCTGCTCGACACCCGGTCGTTCGGCGGCGTGCAGGTGTCGCGCACGTTCTACGCCCGCGGCCAGACGGGTCAGCAGCTCCTCCTCGGCGCCTACCAGGCCCTCAGCCGGCAGATCGCGGCCGGGAACATCGAGATGCACCCGCGCACCGAGATGCTCGACCTGATCGTCGTCGACGGGCGGGCGCGCGGCATCGTCGCCCGGGACCTGGTCACGGGGAAGATCGACACGTACTTCGCGGACGCCGTCGTCCTCGCCTCCGGCGGCTACGGCAACGTCTTCTACCTGTCGACGAACGCCATGAACTCCAACGCCACCGCCATCTGGCGGGCCCACCGGCGCGGCGCCCTGTTCGCCAACCCCTGCTTCACCCAGATCCACCCCACCTGCATCCCGCGCACCGGCGACCACCAGTCCAAGCTGACGCTGATGAGCGAGTCGCTGCGCAACGACGGGCGCATCTGGGTGCCGAAGGCCAAGGGCGACCAGCGGCCCGCGAACGACATCCCCGAGGACGAGCGCGACTACTACCTGGAGCGCATCTACCCCTCCTTCGGCAACCTCGTCCCGCGGGACATCGCCTCGCGCGCCGCGAAGAACGTGTGTGACGAGGGCAGGGGAGTGGGCCCCGGCGGCCAGGGCGTCTACCTCGACTTCGCCGACGCCATCGCCCGCATGGGACGGGGGGCGGTCCAGGCCAAGTACGGCAACCTCTTCGACATGTACCAGCGGATCACCGACGAGGATCCGTACGAGGTACCGATGCGGATCTACCCGGCCGTGCACTACACGATGGGCGGCCTGTGGGTCGACTACGACCTCCAGACCACCGTCCCCGGGCTGTTCGCGATCGGCGAGGCCAACTTCTCCGACCACGGAGCCAACCGCCTCGGCGCCTCCGCGCTGATGCAGGGACTCGCGGACGGCTACTTCGTCCTTCCCTCGACCATCAACGACTACCTGGCCCGCCACCCGCACCACGACACGGTGACCGACGAACACCCCGACGTCCAGGAGGTGCTGGCCGGCACACAGGACCGCCTCCACCTGCTGCTGTCCGCCGGCGGCGACCGCACCCCCGACTCCTTCCACCGCGAGGTCGGCGAACTCATGTGGGAGTTCTGCGGCATGGCCCGCACCGACGCGGGACTGCGCAAGGCGCTGGAGCGCATCCCGCAGATCCGCGAGGAGTTCTGGCGGCGCATCAAGGTGCCCGGCACCGGCGAGGAGTTCAACCAGTCGCTGGAGAAGGCCAACCGCATCGTCGACTACCTGGAGCTCGCCGAGCTGATGTGCCTCGACGCGCTGCACCGCGAGGAGTCCTGCGGCGGCCACTTCCGCGAGGAGTCCCAGACGCCCGACGGCGAGGCCGCCCGCGAGGACGAGCAGTTCGCCTACGCCGCCGCCTGGGAGTTCACCGGCACGGGCGAAGCTCCGGTGCTGCACAAGGAAGACCTGGTCTTCGAGTACGTCCACCCCACCCAGCGGAGCTACGCATGAAGCTCACCCTGCGCGTCTGGCGGCAGCGGAACGCCGACGCCGACGGCACGATGTCCACGTACGAGGTGGACGGGATCTCGCCCGACATGTCGTTCCTGGAGATGCTCGACACGCTCAACGAGGAACTCATCGTCAAGGGCGACGACCCGGTCGCCTTCGACCACGACTGCCGGGAGGGCATCTGCGGCGCGTGCTCGCTCGTCATCAACGGCGACGCGCACGGCCCCGAGCGGACGACGACCTGCCAGCTGCACATGCGGTCGTTCCAGGACGGCGACACGATCGACGTCGAGCCGTGGCGGGCGTCGGCCTTCCCGGTGATCAAGGACCTCGTCGTGGACCGGTCGGCCTTCGACCGGATCATCCAGGCCGGCGGGTACATCACCGCGCCGACGGGTGCGGCTCCCGAGGCGCACGCCACGCCGGTGCCGAAGCCGGACGCCGACTTCGCCTTCGAGCACGCCGAGTGCATCGGGTGCGGGGCGTGCGTGGCGGCCTGCCCGAACGGGGCGGCGATGCTGTTCACCTCGGCGAAGATCAACCACCTCAACGTGCTGCCGCAGGGGGCGCCCGAGCGCGAGACGCGGGTGCTGGACATGGTGGAGCAGATGGACGAGGAGGGGTTCGGCGGGTGCACGCTCGCGGGCGAGTGCGCCACCGCGTGCCCGAAGGGCATCCCGCTGATGTCCATCACGAGCATGAACAAGGAGTGGCTGCGCGCTGCGCGGAAGGCTAAGCGGTAGCGCAGCGCCGTTGCCGGGACGGTCGTTCGGCGGCTGCGGGTGGGTTGTGGCTGGTCGCGCAGTTTCCCGCGCCCCTGGGGTGCAGTGAACGTTCGCCGGTAGGTGCGGACGGGCGGGGCCGGGAGTGGTGCTCTCCGGCCCCGTCTCGCGTCTGTTCGTCACGGGCCGGGATCGGCCAGGAGGGGACCCAGTGGGCCGAGATCCAGGTTGAGGTCGCTGCGCCGCAGCCCGTGCTGGGCGCACAGCTCGTCCATGCGCTCGTCCAGCAGCATCAGCGCGGTGCCGAGCCGGTCCTCCTGCTCGGCGCTGAGCGTCCCCTCGTCGAAACGGCGCACCGCCTGGCGCTCCATGAGCTGCCGCAGGAGCTCCACCACGGTCAGTACCAGGGCCGCCAGGTCGTTCGTGACGCGCTCGGGATCGAGATCCAGCGTGTGGGTGCGCGGCGCGGTCACAGCGGCCCGCTGTCCGGCCAGGGCGCGGGGACCCGGTCGCTGACCGACGCCAGCAGGGCGTGCAGGGAGATCCGCACCAACGGCACGTCGGCGATGGCGAGCACCAGGTCGCCGCTGACCACCACGCCGGTCGCCAGCACCCGGTCGAGCAGGTCCACGAGCGGCACCCCGATGGGCGCGTACGGCTCCGGGCCGTCCCAGGGCACCGCCGTGCGGTCGGTCCCGCCGGCGACGGGTACCGTCATGCGCCGACCTCCTCGTGCGCGTCGCGCCCCGTCTCGTCCGAGCGGGCGAAGGAGTACGGGATCCAGGGCCCCGACATGGTGACCTCCACGGCCGACCGGTGGGCTTCGCGGGCCAGTTCGCCGACGGCCCGGGCGAACTCGGCGCGCCGTGCGTCGTCGACCAGATACGCCGCGTTGAGCAGCTGCGGGACGCTCCTGCCGGTCAACTGCTCGTTCTGCGGCCGGTGCCGTGTCGCAGCGACGGCGTATCGCCGCAGCTCCCGGTAGACGGCGTGGGCCTGCGCCAGGGCCCGCTCGCGCTCCTCGCGCTCGGTGCGCCGCCGCTCGCTCACCCGGCGCAGGTAGGACCGCCCGTCGGCGGGCCCGTCCCCGGCGGCGCCGGACGCCCGCGCGATTCCTGGGCCGTGCACCTTCACGGACCACTCGGTGCGGTGGCGCAGCCGGTCCAGCAGGCTGCGCAGGGACGCGGCCCGGGCGGTGACGGACCGCACCGCGTTCTGGTCGTCCAGGTACAGCGTCGCCAGCGGCAGGGGAACGACGGGGCCCGCGCTCGCGGCCGTCTCCACGCCCCGGTGATGGGCGCGGGCGCAGCGCTCCAACTCGTACGGCCGGTTCAGCCGCTCCGCGAGCGCCCGCTCGCCGAAGGTCGCCGCGGGAACGTCCTGCACGATCAGGTGCAGCGGACCCGCGGCCAGGACGCGCAGCGGACCGCCGCCGTCATGGCCCGGTGTCATCGACACCGCCTCGTGCGGCGGAGGCGTGTCCGTCACGGCGAACACGCAGGTGACGGTGGGGTGCGGCCTGTCCGGCCCGGTCGCGGACACCCGGTCGGCCGGCAGCGTGCTCATCGGGTCACCTCGGAGGTGTCGGCGTCGGCGTCCTCCAGGGCCGCGAGACGCGCGCGCAGACGCGCATTCTCCTCGGTGAGCGCGTCACGCGCGGCGCGTGAGGACAGCGCCGGGTCCGTCTCCCACCAGTCGATGCCCGCCTTCTTGGCGGTCTCGACCGAGGCGATGAACAGGCGCAGCCGGATGGTGAGCAGTTCGATGTCGAGCAGGTCGATCTTGATGTCGCCCGCGATGACGATGCCCTTGTCCAGGACGCGTTCGAGCAGGTCCGCGAGGCTTCCGGAGGGGGGCCCGGCCGGCTGTACTCCGGGGCCCGCGGGCCAGGTGCCGAGGTCGGTCACGAAGCGCCCCCGCGATGTCCTGTGTACCGGACCGGACTGTCGAGGCGGGCGAGCAACCGCTCCTCCTCTGCCTCGAAGGCCGCCTCGTCGATGGTGCCCTCCTGCAAGGCCCGGTTGAGCGCCGCCAGGCGCGCCTGCACCGCACGCGGATCGCCGGCCTGGCGTTCGGCCTCCTGCAGCAGGTGGTCGGCGACCCAGAGCGTGCCGCGCACCGGGGCGAGCGGCAGCAGCAAGAGCTCGGTCACGAGTCCCACCGGATCACCGGCCTGCCGTGGCGGACGGCGCGTCGACGAAGCTGTAGCACGGCAGCGGACCGGTCACACTGAGCGCCAGCCGGTCCCCGACCTCGCGCGCCTGCGCGGCCACCGCCTGCCGGAAGCGCTGTTCGTCGGCGGAACGCACCAGGAACGACGTGCTCAGCACCTGCTCGTCGTCGACCGGACCCGGCGCCGTGCGCACGGCGAGTGGAGCCAGGCGGGCGAGCACCTCCCGTGCCGCACCCCGGGCCTCGCGCGTGACACCCTTGGCGAGCGCCTCGCCCAGCCGCACGTTCGCCTCGTAGCCGGGGCGGTGCCGGGTCTGGCGGGCGAGCGCGCGCAGGGCGTCGTCCCGGCGTACGAGGTCGGCGAAGTACCCGTGCACGACGGCACCCTTCACGTTCATCTCGACGCAGCCCCGTACCACGTCGAGCTGTGCCGCCAAGCGCACTCGGTCGGTGCGCAGTTGCCCGCGCAGCGACTCCGCGTCGGGAGTCAGGACGGCGAACCGCATGGGCAGGACGGGGCCCTGTGCGGCGAGTTCGCCCAGCACCGCCTGATGGGCCATCAGGTCGCGTCGCCGCGCCCGGACGGACTCCGGGGCGTCCGAGACGGCCGCGCAGAGCCCGTCCTCGGTCAGCAGCCGCACCGCCGCGCCGTCCACCCCGGGCGCCCGCGGGGTCCTAACGCCCTCGGGGGCGATGCCGTACACGTACAGGGTGCCGAGCGTGCCGGCGGTGGTGAGGGCTGTGGTGGCCGTCACGGTCGTTCCTCCTCGGCCTTGCGGCGCCGGGGCCGCGGGCTGTCGTCGTCACTGCGGCGCTTGCGGGCCGGCCGCGTGGCGCGCTCGGTGCGGGCTTCGGCCGCGTCGTCGTCCACGTCTTCCTCGGTGTCGTCCTCCGGGGTGAGGAAGTCGCGCACCTTGTCGGTCAGGGAACCGGCGGCACGCTTGGCCCCCGCCTTGCCGACGGCCTTGGAGACCGGCCCGCCGAACAGCTCGGGCACGGTCTTGGAGCGGGGGTCGTTCTCGAGGTCCAGGCGGTTGCACGCCTCCGCGAAGCGCAGGTAGGTGTCCACGCTGGCGACCACGATGCGTGCGTCGATCTTGATGATCTCGATCCCGACCAGCGACACGCGCACGAAGACGTCGATCACCATGCCGCGGTCGAGAATCAGCTCCAGCACGTCGTAGAGCGTTCCGGCGCGCGGCGAACAGACGATCTCATCGCTGTAGACGGTCATGCGGCGGTCCTTCCGGTCAGCGGGTGCGGCGGTCCGGTCACTGGTCCTGGGCGCCGCGCCGGAAGCGCGCGATCCGGCGGTACCGCACCAGTTCGCCCGACGAGTCCAGTTCCACCTGATACGTCGCGAGCAGGCTGGTGGTGTCGGGGATGCGGGCCAGTTCGAGCACGTCGACGTCGACGACCCAGCCGTCGTCCTCGCCCGGGCACACCGCGGACACCCCTTCGAGGCGGTGGCTGATCAGCTCCGTCAGCGCCTCCGCTGCGCGCCGCGCGGCCTCACCGGCACCACGTACGGTGCGCCGGCGCTTGGTGGACGGGGCCGAGCCACCGCGTCGCCCGCCGGCTCCGGGTTCTGTCATGCAGCCCACTCTCGCCGCAGGAGCCGGTGTACGCGTGCCCAGCTAGGCCATCCGGGCCGCGCCGGCGGGCGCGAGCCGTTCAGCAACCTCACACCCGTTCTCTCTGCACATGACACGCGCAGGTCAGTCGGCATCGGAAGAACAGAGGCGCAGGACCGCACGACACCGCTCAGCGCCCCGCCCCGCCTCGCCGAACCGGCCCGTGACCAGGAGAGAGCCATGACCGGCGTACTGACCGTCGACCGCCCCGCACAGCCCACGGCCCCCACCCGCTACACCGTCGCCCTCGCCCGCAACGAGGAGGACGTGCGTGCCGCCCAGCGGCTGCGGCACGACGTCTTCGCCGGGGAGCTGGGCGCCCTGCTGGCCGGCCCGCAGCCCGGCCTCGACGTCGACGCGTTCGACGCGTACTGCGACCACCTGCTCGTCCGGGAGGAGATAACCGGCCAGGTCGTCGGCACCTACCGGCTGCTGCCGCCCGAGCGCGCCGCGGTCGCGGGGCGGCTGTACTCCGAGGGCGAGTTCGACCTGGCCGCGCTCGACGGGATCCGGCCGCAGCTCGTCGAGGTCGGCCGCTCCTGTGTGCACCCCGACCACCGCGACGGGGCCGTCATCAGCCTCATCTGGGCCGGCATCGCCCGCTACATGGTCGACCGCGGCCACGAGTGGCTCGCCGGCTGCTGCTCCGTCCCGCTCGCCGACGGCGGCACCCTCGCGTCCGCCACCTGGGACCGGGTGCGCGACAAGCACCTCTCGCCGGAGGAGTTCCGGGTGCGGCCGCTGCTGCCGTGGACGCCGGGTCCCGCGCCCGCCGCCCGCGTCGAACTGCCCGCCCTGCTGCGCGGCTACCTCCGCCTGGGTGCCTGGGTGTGCGGCGAACCGGCCCACGACCCGGACTTCGGCGTGGCCGACCTGTACGTGCTGCTGCCGATGAACCGTGTCAACGCCCGGTACCTGCGCCACTTCCTCTCCCTCGTACCAGCCTGATGAGCGCCTGGCTGCCCGCCGCGCCCTGCACGCCGCAGGCCTGCGTCGAGGCGCCGGCGGCCGTGCGGGCACGGGCCGTGCCGCGGGCCGTGCTGCGGCTCACCGCGGTCCTTCTGCTCCTCCTCGCGGGGATCGCGCTGACGCCCTTCGGCGGCCGGATACCGGCGTCGCTGGTCCGGCGGTGGTGTCGGTGGATCGTGCGGGCCGCCGGCGTCCGGGTCCGCATCAGCGGCGCCGCCGCACCCACCGGCGGACTGCTGCTGGTCGCCAACCACATCTCCTGGCTGGACATCCCGCTGCTCGCCGCCGTACGGCCCGCCCGGATGCTGGCCAAGACCGAGGTACGGCGCTGGCCCGTCGCCGGTGCGCTGGCCGCCCGCGGGCGAACCCTGTTCATCGACCGGGACCGGCTGCGGGCCCTGCCCGGCACGGTCGCCCGGATCGCCGGGGCCCTGCGCGAGGGCGCCGCGGTCGCGGCCTTCCCGGAGGGCAGCACCTGGTGCGGCCGGGCTCAGGGCACCTTCCGCAGGGCCGTCTTCCAGGCGGCCCTGGACGCCGGGGTGCCGGTCCAGCCGGTACGGATCGGCTACCGGCTCAGCGACGGCACGGCCACCACGGCCCCCGCGTACGTCGGCGACGACACGCTGCTCGCCTCCCTGTGGCGGGTGGCGACGGCCCGCGGTCTGATCGCGGAGGTCGAGGTACGGGCCCCCGTCCCGCCGGACGCCGGCCCCGACCGCCGCGCCCTCGCCCGCGCGGCCCAGCCACCGGACACGACGGCGCCGTCCTGGACGCACACGGTGCTGGTGGCGTAGACGCGTCCCGGCCGGGCGGCGGCCCGGCATCGAACGCGGGCGTCCGGCCCCGCCGGGGAGCTCGGTCCGGCTGCGCGGCGCGCCCGGGACGATGCGGGCCACCGGAGCCGGGGCGCGGCCCGGCCGTCGAACGGGGTGTTCTCGTGGGGTTGGGGCAGTCGGTTGCGGGCCGGGACGTCGGCAGCGGCGGCTGCGGGCACGTACGGTCGCGCTTCGGCGTAGGCCGGCGTCGGCCCGGCATCGAACGCGGCGCGGCCGGGACGATGCGGGCCACCGGAGCCGGGGCGTGGCCCGGCCGTCGAAGGGGGTGTCCTCGCGGGGCCGGCGGCAGTCGGTTGCCGGGGCAGGACGTCGGCGGCGG
Organism: Streptomyces qaidamensis; assembly: GCF_001611795.1. NCBI lineage: Bacteria > Bacillati > Actinomycetota > Actinomycetes > Kitasatosporales > Streptomycetaceae > Streptomyces > Streptomyces qaidamensis. The sequence continues at coordinate 8,170,828 of NZ_CP015098.1, forward strand.
CTGTGCGGGCGTACTGGGTATCGACGCGCACGGTGTTGGTGGCGTGGGAGTCCCGACCGGGCGATGACCCGGCAGCGAAGGCGGGCGTCCCGCCCAGCGGCGGTTCGGTCCGGCCGCGTGGCGCGCCCGGGACGATGCGGGCCACCGGAGCCGGGGCGCGGCCCGGCCGTCGAACGGGGTCTCCTCGCAGGGCCGGTGGCAGCGGGTTGCCGGAGCGGGGCGGCGGCTGTGGGCGTACTGCGTATCGACGCGCACGGTGTTGGGGGCCTGGGGCCTGGGTGCCTCCCGGCCGGGAGGCGACGCGGCATCGAGCGCGGCGCGTCTCGCCCGCCCCCGCGCGGCCGGCCGCAGTCGGTCGCCGGGTGGGACGCCGACAGCGGCGGACAGGCAGCGTTGCTGCCGCCGAGGCCGGATGCCCGCGGCGGCGGCCGCGTGCCGTGTGCCTGCGACGCCCTCACGTCCGCCCGCACCGGACGGGCCTCAACGGCTCCCGGACAGCGTGCGCGCCAGGTAGGGGGCCGTCCGGCTCTCCTGCGACCGGGCGACGTCCCGTGGCGGGCCCGCCGCCACGATGCGGCCGCCCGCGTCACCGCCGCCGGGGCCGAGGTCGATCACCCAGTCCGCGCGCGCGACGACGGACATGTCGTGCTCGACGACGACCACGGTGTGCCCGGCGTCGACGAGGCCGTGCAGCTGGCGCATCAGGACGTCCACGTCGGCCGGGTGGAGGCCCGTCGTGGGTTCGTCGAGGAGGTAGAGCGTGTGGCCGCGCCGGCCGCGCTGCAGTTCGCTCGCCAGCTTGATGCGCTGGGCCTCGCCGCCGGAGAGCTCGGTCGCGGGCTGGCCGAGGCGGAGGTAGCCCAGGCCGACGTCGAGCAGGGAGGCCAGACTGCGGGCCACGGCCGGGATGTCAGCGAAGAACTCCGCCGCGCTCTCCACCGTCAGATCCAGCACCTGTGCGATGTTCCGCCCCCGGTACGTCACTTCCAGCGTCGAAAGGTTGTAGCGGGCCCCGCCGCAGTCCGGGCAGGGCGCGTACGTGCTGGGCAGGAACAGCAGCTCCACGCTGACGAACCCCTCGCCCTGGCAGGTCTCGCAGCGCCCGCCCGCCACGTTGAAGGAGAACCGCCCGACGCCGAAACCGCGTTCGCGGGCCCCGTCGGTGGCCGCGAACACCTTGCGTACGACGTCGAAGAGGCCCGTGTACGTGGCGAGGTTCGAGCGCGGCGTGCGGCCGATCGGCTTCTGGTCGACCGAGACCAGCCGGCCCACGCCGGCCGAGTCCTGCGTGATCTCGCCGATGAGCGTGGACTTGCCGGAGCCGGACACCCCGGTCACCGCGGTGAACACACCGAGCGGGAACTCCGCCGTCACGCCGCGCAGGTTGTGCCGGGTGACCGGGCCGGTCTTCAGCCACCCGGTCGCCCCGCGCACGTCCCGGGCCGGGGCGGGGGAGTGGCTGAAGAGGTAGCGGGCCGTCGCCGACTCCTCGACACCCGCCAGCTCGGCCACGGGGCCGCTGTGCAGCACGCGCCCGCCGTGTTCGCCCGCTGCCGGCCCCACGTCGACCAGCCAGTCGGCGCCCCGCATGACGTCGAGGTGGTGCTCCACCACGAACACCGAGTTCCCGGACGCCTTCAGCCGCTCCAGCACCGTGAGCAGCGCCTCGGTGTCCGCCGGGTGCAGTCCGGCCGACGGCTCGTCGAGGACGTAGACGACGCCGAACAGCCCGGAGCGCAGCTGGGTGGCGAGGCGCAGCCGTTGCAGCTCGCCCGGGGAGAGGCTGGGGGCGGGCCGGTCGAGGCTGAGGTAGCCGAGGCCCAGCTCGACGACCGGCGCGATCCGGGACCGCAGGTCGTCGGTGAGGACCCGGGCGGCCTCCGAGGTCCCGTCGAGACCGGCGGACAGCTCCGCCAGCGGCACTGCCGCCAGCTCGGCGATGGTCCGGCCGCCGAACGTCACCGCCAGGGCCTCGGGGCGCAGCCGGCTGCCGCCGCACGCCGGGCAGGGCGCACTGGTGAGGAACCGCTCGGCCTTCGCCCGCAGGGCCGGGCTCTTGGAGTCCGAGAACGTCTTCATCACGTACCGGTGGGCGCTCATGTACGTGCCCTGGTACGGCCGTTGGATGCGATCGGCGTCGCGTACGGGGTGCACCGTGACCACCGGCTGCCCGTCCGTGAACAGGATCCACTCCCGCTCGTCGGCCGGCAGCTCCCGCCACGGCCGGTCCACGTCGTATCCGAGCGCGTCGAGGATGTCCCGCAGGTTCTTGCCCTGCCAGGCGCCCGGCCACGCGGCGATCGCCCCGTCGCGGATCGACAGCGAGGGGTCGGGGACCAGCAGCTCCTCGCTCGTACGATGCACCCGTCCGAGCCCGTGGCACTCCGGGCACGCCCCCACCGCCGTGTTGGGCGAGAAGGCGTCGGAGTCGAGCCGCTCGGCGCCGGGCGGGTAGGTGCCGGCCCGGGAGAACAGCATCCGCAGGGAGTTGGAGAGGTTGGTGACCGTGCCGACGGAGGAGCGCGAGGTGGGGGCGGCGCGGCGCTGCTGGAGCGACACGGCCGGCGGCAGACCGGTGATCTCCCCGACCTTCGGCGCGCCGACCTGGTGGATCAGCCGCCGCGCGTACGGCGCGACCGACTCGAAGTAGCGCCGCTGCGCCTCCGCGTAGATCGTGCCGAACGCCAGCGAGGACTTCCCCGAGCCGGACACGCCGGTGAACACGGCCAGCACGTCCCGGGGGATGTCGACGTCGATGCCCCGGAGGTTGTGCTCGCGGGCTCCGCGCACGCGGACGAACGGGTCATGGGGGTCGCGGTCGTGCATGGGAAACGACTCTAACCGGAGGTGATCGCGGCCAGCCGCCGGTAGGAGTCCAGCAGGGCCTCACGGTCGTACGTGCTGGTCGTGACGAGTACCTCCTGCGCGCCCGTCTCCTTCAGCACCGTCTCCAGTTCGTGCGCGACCTGCTCCTCGGTGCCGGCGATGTGCCCGGTCAGGCCCGACTCGTAGAGGTCCCGCTCCTTGCCGGTCATCGTGAGGGCCTCCACGCGCTCGGCGGGCGGCAGCGGTGGGAAGGTGCCGCGGGTGCGGGAGTGTGCCATCGACCAGGCCTCGGGGATCAGCAGCCGCCGCGCCTCTTCGGGGGTGCCGGCCACGGCGATCGTGCCCGAGATGACGACATAGGGCTCAGGTGCCCAAAGGGAAGGGCGGAAATGTTCGCGGTAGTGGCCGATGCCGCGCAGCATCTTCTCCCGGTTCCTGAGGTCGCCGATGACCATGGGCAGACCCGCACGCGCGGCGATGCCGGCGCCTTCTCCCATGGCCAGGACGAACGGCGGCACGGTCAGGCCTTCGGCGGGGCGGGCGTGCACCCCGGTGGGGGAGGTGCCCCGGAACCAGCCGAGCAGCTCCGCGAGCTGGGCTTCGAAGTCCTCGGCGTCGCCCTTGTCGCGGCCCAGGGCCCTGCGCACCCCGTCCGTGAAGCCGACGGACCGGCCGAGGCCCATGTCGATCCGCCCGGGGAACAGTGACTCCAGCACCCCGAACTGCTCGGCCACGACCAGCGGCCGGTGGTTGGGCAGCATCACCCCGCCGGTACCGACCCGGATCGTCCGGGTGGCGCCCGCGACGGCGGCGGCCAGCACGGTCGGCGCGGAACCGGCCACCCCGGGCACGCCGTGGTGCTCGGAGACCCAGAGCCGGTGGTAGCCGAGCCGCTCCAGCTCCTGCGCCAGCCGCACGGTGTCGCGCAGCGCCTCGGGGTGAGTGTGCCCCTCGCGGGTGCGGGAGCGGTCGAGGACGGACAGGCGCACGGAATCCATACCAGGTTCTACGCCGGACGGGGCCGCCGGTATTCCACGGCCCCTCGGCGATCACCGCCAAAAAACCGGGTGACCGCGTCCCGGCACGTCAGCACAATGTGCCGGTATCCAGAAGCGAAAGGCGGCCGGCCGTGACCGTCCCCAACATCCTGCTCTCCGGCATCGTCGGATCGACCGCCTACGGTCTCGCCCGCCCGGGATCGGACATCGACCGCCTCGGCCTCTTCGCCGCACCCACCGAGGAACTGCACGGTCTGCACCGGCCGAGGGAGTCGCACGTCAGCACGGCGCCGGACCGCACCCTGCACGAGGCCGCCAAGTGGTGCCGGCTGGCCCTCGGCGGCAACCCGACCGCGATGGAGCTGGTGTGGCTCCCCGACGACCTGTACGAGGTGCGCACCCCGCTCGGCGACGAGCTCATCGGCATCCGTACGGAGTTCCTGAGCGCCAAGCGGGTCAGGGACGCCTATCTCGGCTACGCCACCCAGCAGTTCCGGCGGCTGGAGACGCGCGGCGACGGGGCGTTCTCCGCCGACACCCGGAAGCGCACCGCGAAGCACGCTCGGCATCTGAAACGGCTGTGTGCGCAGGGCCTGGAGCTGTACACCACCGGGCGGCTGACGATCCGCGTCGGGAACCCGGACGAGTACCACGCCTTCGGCGAGCGCGTCGCCGCCGACCCGTCGCAGGCCCTGCCCCTGCTCAGACACTACGAGGAGGCCTTCGGCGCGGGGCCCACGGCGCTGCCGGACGAGCCGGACGAGGCGCCGGTGGAGGCCTGGCTGCGCCGGGTCCGGGCGCACTGCTGGGCGGCGGGCGCGAGCTCAGCCGTCGGGGCGTAGCAGCCCCCGCTCGTAGGCCCTGACCAGGTTCTGCGGGACGAGGTGACGCACGCCGTCGACGGTGACGGGGACCAGGGTCGGCGTGGCCGCCTTCCACTGGGCGCGGCGGTGACGGGTGTTGCTGCGGGACATCTTCCGCTTCGGGACAGCCATGGACTCCTCCTCGGTGGGACGGGCACCGAGGACGCTACATGAAAATGGATCCCATTAACAATGCGCGTCCCCGGTGCCCGGCCGCCGCTGCCCCGGGATGCGGGTCAGTCGTCCGCGCCCACGAGCATCCGCACCTCGAACTCCTCATGTGCGGAGGCCTCTTCGGCCGGCCCCTTGTCCAGGACCGTGCCGAGCCAGCCCAGGAGGAAGCCCACCGGGATGGAGACGATGCCGGGGTTCTGGAGCGGGAACCAGGCGAAGTCGGCCTCGGGGTAGAACGAGCCCGGGGCCGAGGAGACGACCGGGGAGAAGGCGGCCAGCAGGACGGAGCAGAGCAGGCCGCCGTAGAGGCTGAGCAGGGCGCCCTTCGCGCTGAAGCGCCGCCAGAAGAGGGTGTAGATGATCGTCGGCAGGATCGCGGACGCCGCGATGGCGAAGGCCAGGAAGGCGAGCGTCGCGGTGTTCGCACCCCAGGCGACGAGGGCCAGCAGGATGCCGAGGACTCCGATGACCACCCCGGACAGCCGGGCCACGGTCAGTTCCTCCGTCTCACTCGCCCGGCCCTTGCGGATCACCTCGCTGTACAGGTCGTGCGCCAGAGAAGAAGCAGCGGCCAGGGTGAGACCGACCGCCACGGCCAGCAGCGTCAGGTACGCCAGGCAGGTCAGCAGCGCGGTGAGGACACTGCCGCCCAGCTCGTGGGCGAGCAGCAGGACGGAGGCGTTGCCGGTGCGGTCCGTGCTCTCGATGGTGTCCCGGCCGAGCAGCGCGGTGGCGCCGAGGCCCATGATGCCGGCCCCGAAGCAGACGGCGCCGACCAGGCCGACGGCCCACAGCACGGAGGAGCGCAGCACGCCGCTGTTGCGCGGGGTGAGCAGCCGCATCAGCACGTGCGGCAGGGCGGCGAGGCCGAGCACGATGGCCAGTTCGAGACTGAGGAAGTCCAGCTTGTTGCTGACGGTGCCGCCGTAGCGCAGGCCCGGTTCGAGGAAGCTCAGACCCGAACCGCTGCGTTCGGACGCCCTCTCCAGCAGCGCGTTGGGGTTCCAGTCGAAGTGGTGCAGCACCCAGCCCGCGGTGAAGAGCACGCCCACCACCAGCATCACAGCCTTGATGATCTGGATGACCGTCGCGCCGGGCATGCCGCCGAGGGAGGCGTACAGAATCACGAAGGCGCCGATCACGACCACGCACAGGGTGCGGGTGCTGCCGCTCGGCACACCGGTGAACTGCGTCAGCAGGGCCACACTGCCCACGAGTTGGGCCACCAGGTACAGCGTGGCGATGGCCAGGATGCAGACCGACAGCGCGACGCGTACCGGCCGCTGCTGCCGCGGCAGGCGCAGCGCCACCGTGTCGCCCAGCGTGAACCTGCCCGTGCGATGCAGGGGTTCGGCGATCAGCAGCAGCACCATCATCCAGGCGACGGTGGTGCCGCCGAGGTACATCAGCCCGTCGTACCCGGTCAGCGCGACCAGTCCGGTGCTGCCCAGCAGCGTGGCGGCGGACAGGTAGTCGCCGCACATGGCGAGGCCGTTGCGCAGCGGCGACATCGCGCGGTTGCCGAGGTAGAACTCGCTGATCTCGTCGCGCTGAGGAGCCGTCAGCAGCGCCGTGAACAGGGTGATCACAACCACGGTCAGGAACAGGACGAACGTCAGCTGCAGGCTGCTGTCGTCGATGGCGGCGGCGGTCACCACGTGCGGAACCCCCTCGTTCCGTGCCGGAGCGGCTGCCCTGCCCCCTGCGGAGGCACCGTCGTACGGGCACGGCGGCTCTCGGTCTCGTGCAGCCGGGACCTCAGTCCGCGGGCGAGCGGATCGACCCGGGTGCGCATGTGCCGGACATAGCACCAGGCGGTCACGCCCATGATGACGAACTGCCCGAGACCGAGGGTGAGTCCGACGGTGAGGCGGCCGAACAGCGGCTGGTTCATCACCGCGGGCACAAAACTCGACAGCACTACGTACAGCAGGAATCCACCGACGGACAGGACCGTCGCGCGGATGCCGAACCGGCGCTGCGCGCGACGCAGAGAGTGAAATTCGGGATGGTCGGATATATGAGACTGCGGAGTATGTTCGATGTGCGGAAGCGGGAATGTGGGAGTGTCATCCCGCCGCGGTGAATATTCGGGCACAGGCGCACCTTCTTCGCTGCATCGTGCCCCGCACTCGACCCCGTCGGGTCAGGGGACGCGTCCGGTTTTCGGGCAGGGGGAAGGGGTGCCGGACGCGCGGTGGGGGTGCGGGCTATATGGGGGGGCGTGAATCCGGAAAAACGCACTGCCCGGCTTCACGCAGACGGCCTCGGGGTTCTGTGTGGAGTTCCCCGACCAGCCCCGGCCGCGGTGGTGGCGAGGCTGAGAGCGGAGTATGTCAGTGCTGTCCTTGAGCCATCAACTGTGAGGGTGAATCGACCGGCGCACATGGCTTGTTCACGCGCGCTGTCTCAAATGCGCCCAGCGCAAGGACCCCTTACGCTGGGCGGCGTGAGCGACGACCGCAGCAAGGCCCCGCTGGCCGTGTTCGACCTGGACAACACCCTCGCCGACACCACGCACCGGCAGAGGTTCCTGGAACGCAGGCCGAAGGACTGGGACGGGTTCTTCTCGGCCGCGCCCCAGGACCCGCCGGTCCCGGAGGGCATCGCGCTGGTCCAGGAGAGTGCGCGGGAGTGCGAGATCGTCTACCTCACCGGGCGGCCCGAGCGCTGCCGGCGCGACACGCTGGACTGGCTCGCCGCCCAGGGACTGCCCGAAGGGCGCGTGCACATGCGGCGGGACGCCGATCGGCGCCCCGCCCGCTTCACCAAGCTGGAGATCCTGCGGCGGCTCGCCCGCACCCGCGAGATCCGCGTCCTCGTGGACGACGACGAACTGGTCTGCGCGGACGCCCGGCGCGCTGGGTTCACCGTCGTACGGGCGGACTGGGTGACCCGGTCCGCCGAGATGAAGGCGGCGCAGGAGCGCGAAGGGCGGACCTGAGCACTACTCCGACTCGTCGAGGCGGAAGCCCACCTTGAGCCCCACCTGCCAGTGTGCGATCTGCCCGTCCTCGAGCTGGCCACGCACCTGCGTCACCTCGAACCAGTCCAGGTTGCGCAGCGTCTGCGAGGCCCGGTCGATGCCGTTGCGGATGGCCTGGTCGACGCCGTCCGGTGAGGTGCCGACGATCTCCGTGACCCGGTACGTGTGGTTCGACATGCCGCTGCTCCTCTTCCCATGACGTTCCTGTGACGGGAGTGTCACGCGTCATTCCACCGTGCCCCAAGCGGCGGCGAAGCGCGAGACGTCGTCTCCCGCCGTCGCCGCCGCTGAGGGCCCGGCGCGTCAGCGCGCCACGCTCAGTGACAAGGCGAACCGGCCCGCGTCGTCCGTCCACCAGTGGGCCAGCTCCAGCCCCGCCGCGGACAGTTCGGTGCGCACGCCCTCCTGGCGGAACTTCGTCGACACCTCGGTCCGCATCTCCTCACCCGCCGCGAAGTCGACGGCGAGATCGAGCGCCGGCACCTTCACCGTCTGCGCCGTCCGGGAGCGCAGCCGCATCTCGATCCACTCGTGCCCGGCGTCCCACACCGCCACGTGGTCGAACGCGGCGGGCTCGAAGTCGGCGCCCAGCTCGCGGTTGATCACGGCCAGGACGTTCTTGTTGAACGCGGCCGTCACCCCGGCCCCGTCGTCGTACGCCCGGACCAGCGCCTCCTCGTCCTTGACCAGGTCCGTCCCCAGCAGCAGGGCGTCGCCCGGGGCGAGCAGGGCACGCACGGACGCCAGGAACGCGGCGCGCTCGGCGGGCAGCAGGTTGCCGATCGTGCCGCCGAGGAACGCCACCAGCCGGGGGCCCGGCGTGTCCGGCAGGGTCAGTTCCGCGGTGAAGTCGGCGATCAGCGCATGCACGTCCAGCCCGGGCCGCTCGGCGGCGAGCGCCTGCCCGGCCTGGCTGAGGGCGCTCTCACTGACATCGACCGGGACGTAGGTATGCAGCTCCGTGAGGGCGTCGATCAGGTGCCGGGTCTTCTCCGAGGAGCCGGAGCCGAGCTCGACCAGGGTCCGCGCCCGGGTCGCCGCGGCGATGTCACCGGCGCGCGCCTGGAGGATCTCCCGCTCCGCGCGCGTCGGGTAGTACTCCGGAAGTTCCGTGATCTTCTCGAACAGGTCGCTGCCGTGCGCGTCGTAGAACCACTTCGGCGGCAGGGTCTTGGGGCGGCCGGTCAGACCCCGGTGGACATCGGCGCGCAGCGCGGCGTCCGTGGCGTCCTCGGGCAGGGTGCGGGTGAGGTGGAACGGGCTCACGTACGGGGCTCCTTCGGCGAGGGGGAGGGCACGGAGGCGTCGGACGGCTCCTTCAGCGGCGTGAGCAGCACGTCGGTGCGGCTCGCCGCGAGCAGGGTGCGGTCGGGGACCTCCCGCCAGTGCGGATCGTCGTCGTAGGGCTCGGAGGCCACGACGGTGCCGCCGCCGGGCCGGGTGAGGTACCAGAGGGTGTCGCCCCAGGCGGTGGCGGTGATGGTGTCGCCGTTGGTGAGGAGGAGGTTGAGCCGGGAACCGGGGGCCGCGGCGGCGACCTCCAGGACCGTGTCGGCCATCGCCTGGCCCTCCTCGTCGCCGCTGCGCAGCCGCGCCAGCACCAGCGCCCAGACGAGCGCCGAGTCGTTGCGGGCCTCCAGGGACAGCAGGTCCTCGTGCGGGAGCGTCCGGGACACCGTGGCGAGTGAGCCGGGCCAGCCCCTGACCGCCCCGTTGTGGCTGAACAGCCAGGCCCCCGCGGCGAACGGCGCCGCCGCAGCCTCCGCGTCGGCACCCGACAGGGTCGCGTCCCGCACCGCGGCGAGCAGCGCGGTGGACTTCACGACCCGGGCGAGGTCGGCGAACGACAGGTCCGCCCAGACGGGCCCCGCCCTGCGGTAGCGGGCCGGCACCGGGTCGCCCTCCGCGTACCAGCCGACGCCGAAACCGTCGGCGTTGACCGTCCCGTACTGCTGGTGCCGGGGTGCCCACGACTGCCGGTACAGCCCGTGCGGGGGCTCCACGAGGAGCCGGCCCAGCGGTACCGCGGGCCCCACATACGCCACATGACGGCACATCAGGCGTCCTCCGAACGGGCCGTGCGGAAGCCGGCGAAGATCTGCCGCCGGATCGGGTAGTCCCAGTTGCGGAAGGTGCCCCGGCAGGCCACCGCGTCCACCGCGAACGAACCGCCGCGCAGCACCTTGTGGTCGGACCCGAAGAAGACCTCCGAGTACTCCCTGTACGGGAACGCCCTGAATCCGGGGTAGGGCAGGAAGTCGCTCGCCGTCCACTCCCACACGTCGCCGATCAACTGCCGTACGCCGAGCGGTGACTCACCGGCCGGGTAGCTCCCGGCGGGTGCCGGACGCAGGTGCCGCTGGCCGAGGTTGGCGTGCTCGGGTCCCGGGTCGGCGTCGCCCCACGGGTAGCGCATCGAGCGGTCGCCGGCCGGGTCGTGCCGGGCCGCCTTCTCCCACTCGGCCTCCGTGGGCAGCCTGCGTCCCGCCCAGCGGGCGTAGGCGTCGGCCTCGTACCAGCACACGTGCAGCACCGGCTCGTCCGGCGGGACGACCTCCGTGACTCCGAACCGGCGCCTGAGGAACTGCGTGCCGTCGCGCCGCCAGAACAGCGGGGCTTCGATGCCGTGCCTGCGGATGTGCGCCCAGCCCTCGGGCGCCCACCAGCGCGGGTCGTCGTAGCCGCCGTCCTCGATGAACGCCCGGTAGGCGCCGTTCGTCACCGGGGTGGTGTCGATGCGGAAGGGCGCCACCTCCCGCCGGTGCGCGGGGCGTTCGTTGTCCAGCGCCCACGGCTCACCGGAGGTGCCCATGGTGAACGGCCCGCCGGGGACGAGGACTTCGGCCGGACCGGTGAACAGCGGCACCGGCTCCGGGTCCGGGGCGGTCAGGGCCTGGGGGCCCGTGCGCAGCTGATGGGTGATCAGCATGGTCTCGTCGTGCTGCTGCTCGTGCTGCGCGATCATCCCGAAGGCGAAACCGGCCTCCGTCAGCCGCGTCCCGTGGAACGCGGCCCGCTCCAGCACGTCCAGGGCCCGGCCGCGTACGTCGGCCGCGTACGTCCTGGCCTCGGCCGGTGACAGCAGGGGCAGCTTCGGCCGCTCCGCACGCGGGTGTTCGAAGGCGTCGTAGAGGCCGTCTATCTCGGGGCGTATCGCCTCGTGCCCGGCGACGGCCCGCAGCAGCCACTGCTCCTCCTGGTTGCCGATGTGCGCGAGGTCCCAGACCAGCGGCGACATCAGCGGCGAGTGCTGCGCGGTCAGGTCGGGATCCTCCACGCAGCTCGTCAGCAGCGTCGTGCGGTCACGGGCCACGACCAATGAGGCGACCGCCCGCTCGCGGAGCACCTCGGGGTCGACGGCCTGGGCGTCGACGGCGGGCTCGGTGTCGGTCATGGGCGGAAGTCCTTCCCGTGGGCGCGACCGTCCGTGCCGCGCTGTCGGTCGAGCAGGTCGTCGGCGGGGCAGCGGCCCAGGACGACGTAGCGGTCCAGAAAGGCCGTGACGGCCTCGATGACCTCGGGGGCGGCGCCGAGCCGGGGCAGGGCGTCCAGTGCGGTCGTGAAGCACGTGACGGCCACCTCGCGCAGTTCCGCATCGACCAGTCCGCCGCGGGCCGCGTCGAGCCACAGCGGGTTGTGCGGCGCGGGCAGTCCCAGCGTCCGCTCGGCCAGCGGCTTCACGGCCCGGTAGGCGGTCTCGGTGGCCTCCGGGTCGTCGAACAGCGCCGCCGTCACGGCGAGCGGGACGATCCAGCCGTCGTCCCCGGGCTGCGCGTCGATCATGCGCAGTTCGAGGTGGCCGCGCGGCCTGACCGGCGGGAACAGCGTCGTGACGTGGTAGTCGAGATCCTCCCGGGTGGGCGGCCGGGGAGCGCCCGTGCGGATCCAGTCCCGGAAGGTGAGGCCCTCGGGGAGGTCCCAGGGCCCGCGGTCCCGGCGTACGCACATCACGGGGGAGTCCAGCACGTGCCGCGCCCAGGCGCCGCGCGGGTCGGTGTCCAGCCGTGGTCCGCCCGCCCGTCCGGCGCCGATCCGGGTCCACATCAGCTGCCGGGTGGACAGCCAGCCGGTCGGGCGGTGCCCGGCGAGCGGCGAGTTGGCGAACGCGGCCACGAGGACCGCGCCCAGATGGTGGGCCAGCCACCAGCGCCGCACCAGGCCGAGCGGCCCGGGCTCCTCGTGACCGGCGTCCAGGCACACCTGCACGGAGGCGGAGGTGCACATCATGGCGCGGCCGGCGGGGCCCGTGCGGTCCAGGCACGCCTCCATGGCGTCGTAGCGCGGTTGACGCAGGAACCTGCGGGGTTCGTGCCAGGGATCCTGGCCGAGGCCGACGAGGGCGAGGCCGTCGTCGCGCAGAACCGCGCGGACGGCGTCGAGGTCGGCGGAGACGGTACCGATGCATTCCGTCAGCGAGTCGGCGGGGGGCGAGCTCAGCTCCAGCTGGCCGCCGGGTTCCACGGTGAGCGCCGACCTCAGGGGCACGGTCCGCAGTGCGGCGTAGGCCGCTTCGAGGCGTTCGGGTGTGACGGGGAGCTGCGGTGCGCGCAACTCGTGGACGAGCCATTCCACCTCGACACCGAGGCGGCGTGGAGGGCCGGTCTTGAAGCAGATGCCGCGGACCAGAGCCTCGACCTCGGCTTCGGACATCGACGTGCGTGGCCGGGTACAGCCACGTACCGAATCGGACATGTCGGGATCCTCCTGAGATTCCACCATGCCACCGGTCCGGGCTCTTCGGCGGCCCGGGCCGGGATCACTCGTCCCACCCAAGACGCTCCTGTCGCTCGGCACAAGGGGGCGAACCGGGGCGTTCCCGGTCGGTCATACGGGCCGGTCCCGAGTTTCCAGTGACTTTCCCGGGAATTCTTCCGGTGGCGAAAACTCTGTTGCCCCGAAGATCCGGCATCACCCACCATGCCTGCGTGAGCACGACAAGAAGGGCCGCGCGGTGCGCGGTCACGGCGACTACGGGGGTGGCGCCGTGAGCGCGCGCCTGCGCGGTATCGCGCAGCAGACCGAGCAGATCGTCGCGGCCGGGTGCTACCGCGCGCCAAACGGGCGTGAGGTCTCGATCGCGGCGGAGCTGCGTGCGGCGCGCGAGGGCACGCGCCTGTACGGGCCGGAACCGGTGCCGGTGTCCGCCGATCGGGTGACCGGGACGCGGGAGACGCTGGTGGAGGTTACGGACGAGAGCAGCCTGGCGGCCGCCCGCAGGCTCGGCGGGCACGTGGCCGTGCTGAACTTCGCCTCGGCCAGAAATCCCGGCGGCGGCTATCTGAACGGCGCACAGGCCCAGGAAGAGGCCCTGTGCCGGGCCTCCGCGCTGTACACGTGCCTCCTTGAGGCCCGGGCCTTCTACGACCACCACCGGGCCCACCGCGACCCGTTCTACACGGACCGTGTCATCCACTCACCGGCCGTGCCCGTCTTCCGCGACGACCGGGGCGCCCTGCTGGCCGAGCCCTGGACCGCCGGCTTCCTGACCTCGCCCGCGCCCAACGCGGGCGTGGTGCTGCGCACGGCGCCCGAACGGGCCTCCGAACTGCCGCGGGCCCTCGCGGTCCGCGCCGGGCGCGTCCTGGAGACGGCCGCCGCCCACGGCTACCGCCGGCTCGTCCTCGGTGCCTGGGGCTGCGGGGTCTTCCGCAACGACCCCGCGCAGGTGGCTGAGGCGTTCCGGGCCCTGCTGGGGCCGGGCGGCCGGTTCGCCGGGGCCTTCGAGCACGTGACGTTCGGGATCCTGGACCGGACACCCAGCCGTGCGGTGCTGGGCGCCTTCCAGGAGACGTTCAGCACCAGCCGTAGCGTTCCTGCAGCCGGCGTCTGACCAGGTTGAACCGCATGCGGTCGAGGGCGCAGGCCTCCCGGCGCATGCCGGCCTCGTGCAGGCGCAGCACCCGGTCCACGTCGACCCACGAGTCCCGGCCCGTCCGGTCCCATGGTCCGCTGCCGATCGGCACCCACTCGCGGTCCCCGTCGTGCCGCTTGCTGGACAACCGCACCGCCAGGACGGTGCCGCCGGCCTCGCGGGCGACCACGAGCACCGGGCGGTCCTTGCCGCGGCCGTCGTTCTCCTCGTAGGGCACCCACGTCCAGACGATCTCCCCGGGGTCGGGATCGCCGTCGTGCGCTGGGGAGTACTCCGTCCGCACCCGGCCCACCTCGCGCGGGTCGGCCTGGACGGTGGCGGAGGGGCCGTGACGGCCGGGGACGTTCTCGTCGGCAAACGTGCTCACGCAGGCACCTTAGAGGCCGCCTCCGCGAGCACGCAGCCCGGGTCACTTGTCGTCCCACGGCGCTTTCCGGGTCCGCCCGTCAGGGCGAAGAGGTGAAGCCGCCCGGGTCACTTGTCGTCCATCGGCGCCTTCTGGACCTGACCGTTGAGGGCGGAGGCGTCCTGCGGCGCCCGACCGTTGGGGTCCATCGACACGAGCAGCTCGACGCGTCCGCCATGAGGACGGCGTACGGTCGCTCAGGCGGCGGCGGAACGTGCCGTGACCGGCGGCGACGGCCACTTCTCGGCCCAGCGCAGCTCCGCCTCCAGTTGGGCGGCCACCTGCACGAGCAGCGGCTCGCTGTGGGCCGGGCCCAGCAACTGCGCGCCGACCGGCAGGCCGTCCGGCGTGAAACCCGCGGGCACGTTGACGCCGGGCCAGCCCAGCACGTTCCACGGCCAGGCGTACGGGCAGGCCGCGATCATCGCCCGGTCGGTGGCGAACCCGCTGAGTTCGAGCAGGGCGCCGATCCGGGGCGGGGGAGCGGCGGTCGTCGGCGCGAGCACGACGTCGTAGGAGGTGAAGAAGGAGCCGATACGCCGGTGCAGCGCGGTCTCCGCACGCCGGGCCGCCCGCAGCGGGGCACCGCCGAGCAGCCGGCCCAGCCGGGCCGCGTCCCGGGTGCGCCGGTCCAGCAGCGCCGGGAAGGGCGCCTCGCCCACCCGCTCGGCGATCCCGGCCGTCGCACGCGGCACGAAGGTCAGCCCGATCTGCCCGTACGGCGGATCCGCTTCCTCGACGAAGTGCCCCAGCGCGGCGAGCCGTTCGGCCAGTTCGACCACACGGGTCCGCACCTCGGGCAGGAGCCGGGCGGGCACGGCCGTGAAGGGCGGCTTGAGGGAGAGCGCGATGCGCAGCCGGCCCGGATCGCGGCCGACGGCCCCGGACACGTCGAGGGCCGGGGGCCGGTGCGGGTCCTGCGCGTGGTTGCCGCTCGCCGCGTCCAGCAGCAGGGCCGCGTCGGCGACCGTACGGGCCAGGGTGCCGTTGACGGTGATGCCCTGGAAGGACTCCCCGCGCGGCCACGTCGAGACCCGGCCGCGCTGCGGCTTGATGCCGACCAGATGGGTCCAGGCGGCCGGGATCCGCACCGAGCCGGCGCCGTCCGAGCCGAGCGCGGCGGGCACCAGGCCGGCGGCGACCGCGGCGGCCGACCCGCCCGAGGAACCGCCGGGCGTGTGCTCCGTGCTCCACGGGTTGCGGGTCGCACCGAAGGCCGGCCCCTCGGTGAAGGGCCACTGCCCGAACTCGCAGGTGTTGGTCTTGCCGATGATCACGGCCCCGGCCGCGCGCAGCCGCCGCACCGCCTCGCCGTCCTCGGCGACCGGCGGGAACTCCCCGCAGCAGCCGAACGCGGTCGGCTCACCGGCCACGTCCATGTCGTCCTTCACGGCGACGGGGACGCCGAGCAGCGGCCTCCGTGCGCCCGGGGACGCCAGCTGCCGGTCCGCGGCGTCGGCCTCCGCGAGCGCGGCCTCGGCCCGGACGATCCGGAAGGCGTTGAGACTCCCCTGGGACGCCTCGATCCGCGCGAGCGTCCGCTCGACCAGCGCCCGCGACGTCACCTCCCCGGCGGCCAGCGCGCGGGCGGTCTCCACCAGGCCTTCGGAACGGTCGAGCACCATACGGACACCTCCGGAATCGGCTGTCTACCGAACGGTAACGTCCGGTGGCCGGTGGCGGAATGCCGACGACAGGAGTGTAAGTCCACCCACCGGCCACGGCTTCCTCACCGGGCGCATCAGCCCCTGTCCAAACCATTGACGGCCCTTCCTGTCGCCCTTACCTTCTGAGCCCCTACTGTCGATCGATTTTCCGAACCCTGTTCGGTATGTCGAATTCAGGTGCCCCCCGGGAGAGCCGTCCGTGACCTCACACCCCGCCACCCCGTCCCGCCGCACGCTGCTGCGCGCCCTGGCCGCCCTGCCCGCCTCGGCGGTCCTGCTCGGCGAGACACCCGGACTCCTCGGCACCGCCCTGGCCGCCGCACCCCCGAACGGCTCGGCCACCCGGTACACCATCGTGCCGTTCCTCAACAGCAACGACGGCACGGTCAACGTCTACCAGTCGGACGACGCCACCGACTTCCGGCTGCTGCGCTCCTCCGCGTATACCCCGCCCGCGAACCGGATCCGCGACGCCTCCGTCATCAGACACACCGACGGCTACTACTACGTCACCTACACCACCCACACCTGGCAGGACCCCAGCACGACCATCGGATTCGCCCGCAGCTCCGACCGCGTCAACTGGACGTTCCTGTACGACTACACCGTCCCGGTCTCGCGCCTCTCCCGCGCCTGGGCGCCCGAGTGGTTCGTCGACAGCGACGGCAGCGTGAGCATCATCGTGTCCTGCTCCACCACGAACGACGAGTGGATCTTCACGCCCTACCTGCTGCGGGCCACGAACTCGGCTCTGACCGCGTGGAGTTCACCCGTCGCCCTCTCCGGCATCGGCGCCAATCACATCGACACGTTCATCGTGAAGACCGGTTCGACGTACCACGCGTTCCCGAAGAACGAGACGACGAAGTACATCGAGTACGCCACCGCCTCGAACCTCACCGGCCCGTACACGATCCGCCGGACCGGTGACTGGGCGGGCTGGGGCAGCTACCGCGAAGGCCCCGCCCTGGTCCGGCTCGACAACGACGGCTGGCGCATCTTCTTCGACGGCTACGGCGACGGGAACTACTACTACAGCGACAGCTACGACACCTTCGCCACCTGGTCCGCCCCGGCCGCACTGCCCGCGATCTCCGGCACGGCACGGCACTTCACGGTCGTCAAGGAAACGGTCTCGGGTGGCCCGGCCCTGGCCCGGAACGTCACACGCTCCTTCCGCTCGGCCAACTACTCCACCCGCTACTGGCAGCAGCAGTCCTCACTGCTCAACCTGCCCGTGGTCAGCGCCTCCAGCACCACCGCCGCGAAGCAGGCCGCCACCTTCACGGTCGTCGCCGGCCTCGCCGACGGCAGCGGCTGCTCCTTCCGCGACGCCGCCGGGAACTACCTGCGCCACTGGGACTTCCGCGCCCGCTTCGACCCGAACGACGGCACGAGCACCTTCGCCAAGGACGCCACGTTCATCCTCCGGGCCGGGACGGCGTCGGGTTCCGTCCGCTTCGAGTCGTACAACTACCCGGGTCGCTACCTGCGGCACTACGCCTACCAGCTCCGCGTGGAGCGCTCCGACGGGACGGACCTGTTCCGGCAGGACAGTTCGTTCGTGCCGGTGACGCCCTGGGCCTGATCACGACCATTCTGCATAACGGGATGGTGCCTTGCACTGACGAACGGTTTCCGTACCTCCACAGTGCTGCGCAGGCCTTCGGATCCGTATCGGCCACCCGGTCTGGACGCACGGAAGCGAGCCGAAGCACAGTACTGATGAGGACGGGGTGACAGCGGGTGCGACGACGAGCCTTGCGCGCGACTTCATGCTGGCTGTGTACCTGGACGGACGCGGCCGTGTTCCGAGCCATCGCACCGGGTTGAACTTCGGTCTGAGCGGTGCGGTGCTGATGGAACCGGCTCTGGGCGGCTTCATCCGCATCGTTGACGGACATGCTGTCGCCGTCGACGGCGCTCAGCCGCGCGACCGCGTGCTCCGCGAGGTTCTCGTGCGGATTCGGGTCACGCACACCGGCGCCGAGCTGCGCGAAAAGAGCCATTCATTCGCCTCGCGCCACACGGCGCACCCAGAGGTTGCCACGGAGGCCGGATGGCAACGAGTCCGGGCGAACTTGTGCTTGGGGCCGTGGTCGTCATCCACGGCGGCAATCCCCGGCGCGGGCAGCCGGGCCTTGGCCGGTCCTGCCGCCCGCGCGGTGCCGGGCAGCGGGGACCGGCCGAGGAACGCGCTCCGCAAGCCGACCGGGGCTCAGAGGTCGAGCACGAGCCGGTCGCCCTGACAGCGGCCGACGCAGACCATCATCGTGCGCCCGGCAAGACGTTCCTCGTCGCTGAGCACGGAGTCCCGGTGCTCGGGTGTCCCGGCGAGGACACGCGTCTCGCAGGCGCCGCAGTACCCCTTCTCGCAGTCGTAGGACAGGCCGCTGACGGCATCGCGCAGGACCTCGATGAGACGGCGATCGGCAGGTACGGCGAGCGTGGTTCCCGCACGCGCGAGCTGGACCTCGAAGGGCCGGTTCTGAGCGGCGTCGAACACTGTCTCGAGGTTGTCGCCGCCGGCGAAGCGCTCCAGGTGCAGCCGGTCGGTGAGATCGAGGCGGGCGCACTCGCGCTCGACGGCCGCCAGCATCGGTCCCGGCCCGCACGCGTAGACGGCGGTGTCCGCGTCCAGTCCGCCCAGCAGCCGGGGGAGGTCCGGCAGCCCGGCCTCGTCCTGCGGGAGCAGGGTGAGCGCGTCACCGGCGACGGCGGCGAGCTCGTCGGCGAACGCCATCGTCGAGCGCGTGCGCCCGCCGTACACGACGGTGAAGGGAGTGCCGCGGCCGGAGGCCTCGCGGACCATGGCGAGGATCGGGGTGATGCCGATGCCGCCGGCGAGGAACAGATAGGACGGCGCCTCCATGAGCGGGAAGTGGTTGCGCGGCCCGCGAACCGAGAAGGTGACTCCGGGGCGGGCGAGTTGGTGGAGTTCGGCCGACCCGCCCCGGCCCTGTGCTTCGCGCAGGACGCCGATGCGCCACGTCGTGACATCGGCGGGGTCACCGCACAGCGAGTACTGGCGCAGCCTGCCGGAGGGCAGACGCAGCTCGATGTGCGCGCCGGGCCGCCACGCGGGGAGTTCCCCTCCGTCGGGCAGACAGAGGTCGACGGCCAGGACGCCCTCGGCCGCCGCGCGCATCGCGGTCACCCGCAGCGGCGTGGGCGTGGTCAGTGTGCGGACCCGGCCTGCCGCCGTGGTCGCCCGGGGGCCGGGGGTGAAGAGCGCCGGGACCGCGTCCCAGCCGGACTGGTTGCCGCGCGTGGGGTAGGGGACGAGCCCTTCTTCGATCACCCGGTAGTCGGGCAACCGGGTCAGGACCTGCGACATCATCGCGCGGAACATGGCCCGCGCGAGGTGTGCGCCGGCGCACCGGTGCGATCCGATCCCGAAGCTGAGATGCCGGCCGGCGTCGCGGTCCAGCCGCACCTGCTCGGGATCGGGGAACACGGCGGGGTCGTGGTTCGCGGCGACCCACGGGATCAGCACCCGGTCGCCCGAGCGCATCGGGCAACCGCCGACCTCCACGTCCCGGGTGACGGTGCGCGCCATCGACTGCGACGGGGCGAACGCGCGGAGGAACTCCTCGGTCGCGGTGTCCAGCAGATCGGGGGAGTCGATCAGCCTCTGGCGCTGCTCGGGATGGCGGGCCAGGTGCACGAGCGTCGATCCGGTCAGCGACGTGGTGGTGTCGACGCCGCCCGCGATGAGCAGGCCGATCACCGATACCAGTTCGTCCTCGCCGAACTCGCCGCCGTCGGCGCGCCGGCCGCCCACCAGCGTGCTGACCGCGTCTGCCCGCGGTGCCGAGCGGCGCTCGGCGATCAGCTCGCGGATACGCCGGTCCATGTAGGCGAGTCCGGCGGCCCCGCGCACGGCGCGGTCACTGCCGGCCGGTGCGGCGAAGATGTCGTGGATCGGGCCGGCCAGCTTCGCCCAGTCCTCCTCGGGGAAACCGAGCCAGTCCAGGGTGACCGCGGCCGGCAGCGGGTTGGTGAGGTCGCGGACGAAGTCGCAGGAGCCGAGCTCGACGAAGTCGTCCACGACGCGGGCGGCGTGGCGCTCGATCATGGGGACCAGCTGCTCGACCGCCTCGGGGGTCAGCAGTGGGTTGATCAGTTGCCGGTACTCGGTCGAACGCGGCGGGTCGAGCTCGATCGGATACTGCTCCAGCCCTGGTCCTTTGGGGATGACGATCCCGACGCCCTGCCCGCCGTGGTCGCTGCGGGCCGAGGAGAACGTCGCGTCGTCGCGGGCGACGCGGGCCACGTCGGCGTACCGCGTCGTGTAGTGGAAGCCGCCATGGGCGTCGGAGCGGCCCACCGGGCAGGTCTCGCGAAAGCGCGCGTAGTAGGCGACCGGATCGGCGTTGGCCTCGTCGGAGTGGTGGTCGAAGTCGATGTCGGCGGACATGGTTGGCACGCTCCACGTGCTCGGACCTGTGCGCGGTGTTGTCCGGCCGCGCCACCGGATGTCTGCTGCCTCATCGGGCGTCGGTCACCCTAAGGCGCCGATGACTCGTGTGACAACGTTTCGTGGACGGCCTTCAGAAGGTCAGCACTGCTTTCCCGACCGAGCCGGACCTGACGGCCGCGACGGCGTCGTTGATCTGCTCGAACGGGAAGTAGCTGATCATCTTCTCGACCGGGAACCGGCCTCGTGCGTTGAGTTCGAGCAGCCGCGGCAGGAACAGCTGCGGCAGGCTGGACCCGGCGATGATGCCGGTGACGGTGCGCCCGTTGAGGATGCTGCGCCACTCGAAGCTCATCGACTCGCTGGGGCCGATGCCGATGACACCGGCGCGACCGAGCGGCCCGAGAGCCTCCACCGCGGTGCGCAGGACGTCCTCGCGCCCGGTGGTGTCGACCACGAAGTCAAACCCCTGGGGGACGAGGGCGGCCAGTTGCCCGGCGACCGCCCCGGCCGAGGAGTCGACGGCGTGCGTGGCTCCGAAACCGCGGGCGGCTTCCAGCTTGGCCGGGTTCACGTCGACGGCCACCACGACCTCGCAGCCGCTCAGCGAGGCGGCGATGATCGCGGCCACACCGACCGCTCCTGCCCCGAAGACCGCGATGGACGAGCCGGGGCGCGGCTGGAGCACGTTGAGCACGCCGCCGGCCCCGGTCTGGAAGCCACAGCCGAAGGGCCCGGCCCGCAGCAGGTCCAACGACGGGTCGATCTTCACGACGGCCCGCTCCGGTGCGACGACGTGACTGGCGAACGACGACTGGCCGAGGAAGTGGGCGTTGACCTCCCGCCCCTCATGGGTCACCGCGGTGGAGCCGTCGGGCCGGCGGCCGGAGAAGTTCACCGCGTCGAAGCTGCGGCAGTAGGCGGGCGAGCCGGTACGGCACAACGCACACGTGCCGCAGGACGCGAAGGACATGGCGACGGCGTCGCCCGGGCGCACGGAGGTGACGTGCGCGCCCACCTTCTCGACGATGCCCGACCCCTCGTGTCCGAGCAGCGCGGGCGTGGGGAAGAAGCCTGCGAACTCGAGGTCGGTACCGCAGATGCCGACGCCGGCGACACGGACGAGCACCTCGTCCGGGCGGGGTTCGTCAAGGTCCACCTCGGTCAGGACGAATGGCTCTCCGGGTTGTTCCAGCAGAGCGGCGGTGGCGCGCACAGGACCTCCTCAGTGACTCGCATTGCGAGACCGCATCTTGACATGCGCGATATGGGGGGTCAAGGTTCGCTGTATGGCGTCAGTTGACTTCCCTCCTTATCAGCATTTCGTCGACGGCAAGTGGGTCGCGGCCCGCGACGGCGGCACACTCGACATCGTCGACCCGGCCACGCGACAGGTGATCACCAAGGTGGCCCGGGCGGGCGCGGCCGATGTCGACGACGCGGTGGCAGCGGCCCGCCGCGCCTTCCCCGCCTGGGCGGCGACCAACCCGAGCGAGCGCGGGGCGCTGATCCGGCGCTGGGCCGACCTGATCATCGCCGAGGTCGAGGCACTCGCGGCCGTCGAGGCCCAGGACGTGGGCAAACCACTGTCCGGCGGCCGGACGAACATCTATATCGCCCACGGCATCATCGACTACTTCGCCGGCGCGGCCGACAAGCTCACCGGAGTCACGCTGCCGACCCGCAGCCCCGACTACCTGGGCTACACGGTTCCCGAGCCGTACGGCGTGTGCGCCGTCGTCATCCCGTGGAACGTCCCTGCCGTGCTCACCGCCGCGAACGTCGCGCCGGCGCTCGCCGCGGGCAACACCGTCGTCCTCAAGCCGTCCGAGATCGCGCCGCTGGCCCCGTTCGCGCTCGTCGAACTGGCCCGCCGCGCCGGCTTCCCGCCGGGCGTGATCAACGTCGTGGCGGGCCTCGGCCCGGAGGCGGGCGTGGCGCTCACCTCGCACCCGGATGTCGACCACATCAGCTTCGTCGGCTCCACCGGCACCGGGCGGGCGATCATGTCGGCCGCCGCGCAGAACCTCGTCCCGGTGAAGCTGGAACTCGGCGGCAAGTCGCCGAACGTGCTCTTCGCCGACGCCGACCTCGACACGGCGATCCCGGCGATCGTCGCCTCGATCACCGAGAACGCGGGGCAGAACTGCTACGCCGGATCCCGGCTGCTCGTTCAGGCCTCCGTGCACGACGAGGTCGTGGAGCGGGTGGCCGCAGCCATGGCAGCGATCAGGACCGGGCCCTGGGAAGCCGACCTGGAGATGGGGCCACTGGTCAGCGCCGCGCAGTTCGCGCGCGTCAGCGGCTTCCTCAAGGACGCACGTCGCGAGGGCGCGCGGCTGGTCACCGGTGGAGCGCCCGTCGGCGACGGGTGGTTCGTCCGGCCGACCGTCTACGACCGGGTGGACGCGGACATGCGCGTCGCCCGCGAGGAGATTTTCGGCCCGGTCCTGGCCGTACAGTCCTTCCGCGACACCGCCGAGGCGACCGAGCAGATGAACGCCACCGACTTCGGACTGCTGGCCTGCATCTGGACCAACGACGTCTCCCGGGCCCTGCGGCTGGCGAAGGACGCACGCTCCGGGCAGGTGGCGGTCAACCAGTTCCACGACGCCGGAGTGATCGGCTTCCCCTTCAACATGCAGAAGGACAGCGGCTTCAGCCGAGGCGGCGGGTACACGGCGCTGCGCGAGTACACCCAGGAAAAGGGCGTAGCCATCCGCCTGCTGGCCCGCTGAGGCCGACACCATGGAAACCATCACCGGGGCACGCTCGGAACCGGCCCGGGACGGAACGGGGCCGGACGCCTCGGCTGCCGCACTGGAGCGAGAACTGACCGAGGCCGTTCTCGCCGGCGCCGGGTGCTCGGACGTGCTCCATGCGCTTCGCCGGGCGACCGGCCGGCAGGTGCGCCTGCTCTCCGTCGCGGGTGCGCCGCTGGCGAGCACCGACGGCGGCGCCGGAGTGCCGGCCGCGGTGGCGGCCGGAGTGCTCGCCGACGCGACCGGACCGGTGGTCGACACGCTGGACGGGCTGCGCGCCACGGCGCTACCCGTGCGTGCGGGGGCGACGGTGGCCGGCGTGCTCCTGACCGTCGGCCCCGGTGACCCGCGCGTGCGGTCGCTGACCGGCGCCGCCGTCACCCCGCTGCTCATCGATGCCGTCCGCGCGAGGGACGGCTCTGCCCAGGTCTCGTCGCAGCACACACCGGCCGACGTCGTCGCCGCGCTGCGGTCCGGGACGGTGAGCCCCTCGGTGTGCGCGGCGGCCGCGGGGCTCGGGATCGATCTTCAGTCACCACCGGCCGGTGCCGTACTGCACTACAGCGGCTCCCGCCTGCGAGCCTGGCGCACCGCCCTGAGCTGGCTCGAGCACCCGGTGCAGCAGGAGGGGCGCACGGCGTGGACGGTGGTGCCGGACGAGTTCGCGCTCGCCCGCCTGCGGAACCGGCTGCGTCTGATGACCGGCGGCGACGACCCGGCCGACCACGTCGTGGCGGCGAGCGGCTCCCACCCCGGCTCATCCCCTGGCCTGGCCCGGTCCTTCGATGAGGCCGAGCGGCTGCTCGGCCTGGCCCGGACCCGGATGGTCCCGCTGCTCACCTTCGACCGCTGCGGGGTCGTCCAGGTGCTGCTGCCCCTCCCGCGCGCGCAGCTCGAGGCGTTCGCCGAGGCGCACCTCGGACCCATCTGCCAGCGTCCGGAGCTGATGGCGACCCTGCGGGCCTGGCTGGCCGAGAGGGGCAGTCGGCAGAGCGTCTCCCGACAGCTCCATCTGCATCGCAACTCGGTGGGCTACCGGGTACGTCAGATCAAGAACCTCCTGGGCACGGACCCCTTGCTTCCCACCGCCTCGGCGGAACTCCACCTGGCCCTCGCCGCCCTGGACCTGCTAGCCGCCGACGACCTGCGGCTGCGCGGCGACGACGAACCGGTTCCGGCCGGGCGTTGAGCCCGTACACGCTGCGCCCCCGCGGGGTGCGGCGACGAGCCCTTGCGCACGCGCCTTATGGCCTGTC
Source organism: Streptomyces qaidamensis (assembly GCF_001611795.1). Classification (NCBI taxonomy): domain Bacteria; kingdom Bacillati; phylum Actinomycetota; class Actinomycetes; order Kitasatosporales; family Streptomycetaceae; genus Streptomyces; species Streptomyces qaidamensis. Next base: position 8,195,058 of record NZ_CP015098.1, read on the forward strand.
GCGGTACCCGCGCCCACCTGCCGCGGCGTGGTCCGTAAGCCTCTGAGCAGGCAAGACACCGAAGAAGTCAAGATGTTCCCCGGGAGCGTTGACAGCACCGGGCCGCGGGGGCATTGTTCTCGCAATACGTTCCACTGACTCGCAATGCGAGACGCATAGGGTGAGGAGGGCAGCGCGGTGCGAACCATGGTGCAGACCGATTTCGGCGGGCCCGAGGCCGTGTCCCTACAGGACGTCCCGGAGCCGGTGTGCGGACCACGCGACGTCGTCGTCGAGGTCGCCCACTGCGGGCTGAACCGCCTGGACCTGCTGCAGCGCAAGGGGCCGGGCCTGATCCCCGGCTTCCGCCTTCCGCACGTGCCGGGCATGGACTTCGCCGGAACGGTGGTGGCGACCGGGTCCGCGGTCAGCTCGGTCGTCCCCGGTGACCGGGTCATCGCCGATCCCACCCAAGGCTGCGGCAGTTGCCCGCTCTGCGCCGTGGGTGACCGGGCGTACTGCCCGAGCCCCAGGGTTCTCGGCGGCAACGCCCCCGGAGCCCTGGCCGAATACGTACTGGCTTCTGCGGAATCGATCGTGCAGGTACCCGAGTCCCTGCCGCTCGCCGCGGCCGTCACCCTCCCCACCGCCGCCGCGACAGCGTGGCACGCCGTGCACACGGTCGGGTCACTCGCTGCCGGTGAGACCCTCGTCGTGCACGCCGGCGCGAGCGCCGTCAGTCTGGCGGCCATCGCGCTGGCCAAGCGGGCCGGCGCCTCGGTCGTCGCGTTCGCCGGCAGCGCCGCGAAACGGGACGCGGCCCGTGCGGCGGGTGCCGACCTGGTGCTGCCCAACGGGGACCGCGACGCGGTGAAAACGGTGTCGGACTTCACCGACGGCGCCGGCGCGGACCTGGTCCTGGATCACGTCGGCACCGAGACCTGGCGCACCTCACTGGACTGCCTCGGCATCCGCGGACGCCTGCTCCTGATGGGCAACACCAGCGGCGACCAGGTGGCCTTCTCGCTCCAAGAAGTCTTCCACCGTGGCCTGAAACTGCTGGGCGCCGGTGGATACAGCTCGGCCGACTTCGTCGCCGCCACATCAGCCTGCTTCGCCGACGGCCTGCACCTGCCCACCGCCGCCCGGTTCCCTCTCGAGGATCTGGCCGATGCCTGGGACGTGCTCGCCGCCCGCGAGACGATCGGCAAGGTCGTGATCGAGCCATGACCGACCTGTTGATCGTGGGCGGCGACGTCGTCACGATGGACTCCGCACGGCGGGTCCTCACCGGTGCGGCCGTCGCCGTGTCCGGGAACAGCATCGCCGCGCTCGGCACCGCCCAGGACCTGCGGGCCCGCTTCCCGGGTGCGCGGGAGATCGACGCATCGGGCTGTGTCGTGATTCCGGGGCTGGTGGACGCCCATCAGCACACGACCGTCGACCCCCTCGTGCGCAGCATGATCCCGGACCACATCGGCTCCCAGGAGTCGATATTCGACTGGATCGTCCCCCTGCACGCCCACGCCGACGGCGACGACGACGAACTGGCCGCGACCGTCACCGCGGTCGACTGCCTGTCCCGGGGCATCACCACCGTGCTGGAGCCCGGCACGGTGGCCTACCCGGAACGAGTCGCCGCGGGGCTGGGCTCCGCGGGCATCCGCGCGCGGGTCGGCGGTTGGGGCTGGGACGCCGAGGGTGTGCCGTTCGGGGCGCCCGCCGGCGAGGTGCTCGCCCGGCAGGAGGACATCGTCCGGTCCCTGCCGGCCACCGGGCCGGTCACCGGATGGGTGACGCTCGTCGGCCACGACCTCGCGAGCGACGACCTCTTCGCCGGTGCGGCGAGCCTTGCCGAGAGGCTCGACGTCGGACTGACCTGGCACATCTCGCCGGGGCCCGCCGATGTCGAGGCATACGCCCTGCGCTGCGCGCGGCGGCCGCTGGTCCACTTCCGCGAGCTGGGAGTACTCGGCCCGCGCCTGCTGCTGGGGCACGCCGTGTGGCTCGATGACGCGGAGGTCGACGCGATCCTCGAGACCGGTACCGCGGTCGCTGCCTGCCCGGGGGCCTACCTCCGTCTCGCCCAGGGCTACACACGCGCCTCCCGCCACGCCGAACTGGTCCGACGGGGCGGCCGGGTGGCACTGGGCTGCGACGCACACAACGCCGGAGACGGCCCGGACGTCCTGCTGGCCGCCTACCTGTTCGCCGGCCTGGAACGCGACCGTGATCTTCCCGACCCGGTCCGTGCCGAGCAGGCTTTCGCGCTCGCGACGATCGACGGGGCCCGGGCGATCGGTCTGGGTGACCGCATCGGGTCGCTCGAGGTGGGCAAGGCCGCCGACATCGTCGTGCTCGACACCCGCGACCCCGCCTGGACGCCCCGGGGCGACCTGGCCCGCCAGCTCGTCTGGGGTCACGTGTCGCGCACCGTCCGCGACGTACTGGTCGACGGCCGCGTGGTCGTCCGCGACCGGCGACCGACCGGCGTCGATCTCACGACCGTCGCCGAGGCCGCCGCCGAACGCTCCACCGCCCTCCTGAGGCGCGCCGGCATCACACCCCGCCCGACGTGGCCCACGGAGCCGGCGGCCGGCCGGTAAGGAGACGCGCCGTTGAACGCCATCGACATGTCCGGGCTTCCGCCGGCGAAGAAGCAGGGCCCACTGTCGCGGCGGCCGGCCGCCGTGATCGATTCGGCGCGACCGTGCCACAGGGGCCGACATCGCGCCGTACGGAGACTTCCTGCCGGTCAGCGGGAAACCGCCGTCGATCGTGGTCACCGCAGCCGTCCGCAGGCCGGACACCCCGGAGCCGGAGGGGGCCTGGCTCACCATCGAAACGCACCGGCGAGTTCGTCCCGAACGTCACGACCATCGGGATCACCGTTCACCTCCACCCGATAGCCCGCGATCACCCCCCCGCGGCGTCGACGACATGGGACATCGCCTACCGGCGACACGCGCCCTGCCGACAGCCCCGCCACCCGCAGTGCCACGGGCACGAGCTGATCGACCGTGGCGACCCCGGCACCTGCTTCCCGGGCCCGCTCCATCGCGCTCGAAGAGGCCGTCCGCATCACCACCCACCACCACCCCCGGCGTCTCCACCGCCCCGGAGGGCGGTGCCACCCATCGAACGAAAGCACACACATGACTACGACAAGCATGCTCTGGCGTCGTCGGGCCGCAGCCGGCCTAGCCCTCGTGGGAGCCCTTGCGCTCTCCGGCTGCGCGGGCAACGCGGCGACGGCATCCCAGGCGACCCCCGCGGCGAGCGGCGGCAGTGACTCCGCCCTCAAGGAGCCGGACGTCAACGGCGACGGCAAGGTCGTCGTCGGTGTCCTCAGCCCCGGCGACATCAACGACCACGGTTACTACCAGAGCTTCGTCGACTCGGCGGACGCCTTCGCCAAGGAGAAGGGCTGGACGATCATCAAGCGCGGCAGTGTGCCGCCGAGCGACGCGCTCACCGCGGCACGCGCGATGTGCCAGCAGCACGTCGACCTGGTCGCGCTCGGCGCGAGCGAGCTCAAGACCGCGATACCCGCCTCCGAGGAGCCGGTCTGCAGCAAGACCGCCTGGTACCTGCCCTCGGCGTCGGGCACCGACACGCACCCGCGGGTCCTGCTGTCCGCCGACGACCCCAACCAGTCCCTGCTCGCCGCCGGTTATGCCGCGGGCCTGAAGATGAAGGCGGCCGGCTACACCAAGGCCGGGTTCATCACCGGCAACAAGGCCGAGTTCAGCGTCGCCGCCGCCAAGGCCTTCCAGGCCGGCATCCGGGAGGTCGTCCCGAAGGCCACCGTCACGAGCACCTACACCGGCGACTTCAACGACTCGGCGAAGGCCAAGGAGGCCACTCAGGCGCAGATCAGCCAGGGCATCAAAGTCATCTACCCCTACCTCGGCGGCGCGACCGACGCCGCGGCGCAACTGGCGAACGCGGGCGGTGCGCTGACCCTGACGCCGGGCACCGACCGGTGCGACTCGACCAGCCCGAAGTACGACATCTCCGTGGTCTTCAGCCCGGGTGACTACTTCCGCGCAGCGCTGGAGGAGTTCGCCAAGGGCAACTTGAAGATGGGCACGACCCGCGTGTGGAAGCTGGGCGTCGACCCCTACCCGACCGTCAGGATCTGCCGGTCCGAGGGCGACGAGGCGAAGCGGCTCGACGAGTTCATGAAGAAGATCGGCACCGACAAGATCGATCCGGCTGCCGAGGTCAAGCGCCTCGGCTGACGCGCCGACAGCGACGAGGAAAGATCAGCGATGACACCGACGACCTCAGCGGTTCCGATTCTCGAGCTGCGCGGCATCACGAAGTCATACGGACCCGTCAAGGCCTGCGACGGCGTGGACCTCAGGGTCGACGCCGGCGAGATCCACGGCCTCCTGGGTGAGAACGGGGCAGGCAAGTCCAGCCTCATGAAGGTCCTGCTCGGGCTGGTCCGGCGCGATGCCGGCACCGTCCTGGTGCGCGGCGAACAGGTCGCGCTCGACAGTCCGCAGGAAGCGGCCGAGCTGGGCATCGGCATGGTCCACCAGCACTTCAGCCTCATCAACGGGCTGACCGTGTGGGAGAACGTGGCCCTCGGCGACAACGGCAAGGTGAACAAGCAGGCCATCTGCGCCGACATCGCCGAGGTCTGCGCGCGGTACGGGCTGCCCATCGACCCCGACGCACGCGTCGACGCCCTCTCGGCCGGTGAGCGGCAGCGGGTCGAGGTGGTCAAGTGCCTTCGGCGCAACCCCCAGATCCTGATCCTGGACGAGCCCACCTCGGTGCTGACCCAGGCCGAGTCGGAGGAGCTGTTCGCCGTGCTCGGCCGGGTGGTGCAGGAGGAGGGACGCGCTGTCATCCTCATCAGCCACAAGCTCGCCGAGATCGCCCAGGCCACCGACCGGGTGACGGTCCTGCGCAAGGGCCGTATCGCCTTCCGGGCGGTCACCGCCGACACCACCCCACAGCTGCTCGCCCGGCAGATGGTCGGCCGTGAGGTCTCCCTGGGCGACGATGCCGCCGCCCTCGGCATGCTGCCGACGAGGCAGGCACGCACGGACAACGGCGTGAGCCGCGACCGGCGGCCACCCGTGCTCAGCCTCGCCGGACTCACCGTCGAGCAGGGCGGGGTCAGTCTTCTCGAAGACGTCGACCTGTCCGTGGGCGCGGGCGAGATCGTCGCCCTCTACGGCGTCGAGGGCAACGGCCAGGCGACGCTCGGTGATGTTCTCGCCGGGCTGGTCCCGCCGACCGCCGGCACCGTCGAGGTCGCCGGGCGCAGGGTCGACGTGACCCGGCCCGGCGCGCTGTCGAAGGCCGGTCTGGGCATCGTGCCCGAGGACCGGCACCACAGCGGCGTCGTCCTCGACATGAGCGTCGCCGAAAACCTGGCGATGAAGTCGCTCGACAAGGTCAGCGGCCGGTTCCTGCTGCGGCGGCGCGCCATGCTCGCCCAGGCCCGTCGCCTCGCTGACGAGTTCAACATCGTCACACCGTCGCTGGACGCGCCTGTGCGCAGCCTGTCGGGCGGCAACCAGCAGCGGGTCGTACTCGCCCGGGAACTGTCCGGTGACACCCGGGTCCTGGTGGCCGCGCAGCCCACCCACGGCCTTGACGTCGGTGCCATCGAGGACATGTATTCCCGGCTGCGCGAAGCGGCCGCCGAGGGCGTCGGAGTGCTGCTCATCTCCACCGAATTCGAGGAAGTCATGGCCCTTGCAACCCGGATCACGGTGATCTGCTCCGGGCGGATCACCGGAGCACTCCCCGTCTCCGAGGCGACCCCCGAACGGCTCGGCATGCTGGTCGGCGGTGAGGCCGCATGAGCGCCTTGGCACTGACGGATCCGGACGACCTCGGCAGGCGCATCCTGGCCCGGCTCCGGCCAGGGCGCCGTGACTGGATGACGGCGGGCCTCACCGCCGTGCTCATCAGTGCGGCCGGCGGCGTGTCCGCACTGCTGCTCACGCTGACCGGTGCCTCACCGAGCGCTTCGCTGAACGCGATATGGACCGGGTCCCTGGCCAACGCCACCGGCTGGACCACGACGCTGCTCAACACGGCGCCCCTGCTGCTGGTCGCCGTCGGCGCGTGCGTCTGCGCGTCCGCCGGCACGTTCAACATCGGCCAGGAGGGACAGGTGCTCATCGGCGGCCTGGCCGGAGCCTGGGTGGGGCTGCGTCTGGCCATGCCCGGCCCGATGCTGGTCGTGGTGGTGCTGAGTGCCGCCGCGGTCGGCGGCGCCGCCTGGGCCGCGCTCAGCGCCCTGATGCTCCGCTTCCGCGGTGTCAACGTCCCGGTGAGCACGCTGCTGATGACGTTCCTCGCCATCCAGCTCGTCACCTTCGCGGTCAGTACGCCGTGGGTCCTGCAGGAGAGCGTGCAGGGCGCCGGGGACATCGCCGACGCGCAGTCCAACGCCCTGCCGGCCAACGCCCAGCTCGCGAGCTTCGGGCAGTACCCCTCGCTGCAACTGAACACGGGCCTGTTCCTCGCGCTCGTCGCCACGGTCGCGGTCGCCCTCCTCCTGAGCCGCAGCCGGTGGGGCTTCAAGGTGCGCATGGTCGGACTGAACCCGCGCACGGCCAAGCACGCCGGTGTCCGGGTGGCCGCGCTCGGCGGTCTCACGCTGGCGCTGTCCGGCGCCTTCGCCGGGCTGGCCGGAGGGTTGCTGCTGGCCAGTCCGGTCAGCACCAACCGGCTGCAGGCCGGGCTCTCCGACAACGTCGGCTGGGACGGCCTCCTCGTCGCACTGGTGGCTCGCAACCGGCCTCTGGCCGCGATCCCGGTGTCGTTCGTGTTCGCCGTGCTGCGCGCGGGCGGCGATTTCCTCTCGGCCACCGGCGTGCCGTCCTACCTGGTCGACATCGTCAAGGCGTTGCTCGTCCTCGCCTTCGTCGCACCGCCCGTCCTCGTCGACCTCTTCCAGGGGCGTCGCGGTGCCACACCGCAGGCGGCGCCCGCCGTTTCCGTAGTGCCGACCAAGACGGGGGCAGCCGCGTGAGCGTTCTGGACAGCACCACGACCATTCTCGCGAGCGGTGTCCGGCTGACCGTGCCGTTGGCCTTCGCCGCCTGCGGTGAGTACCTGGCCGAGCGCGCCGGCGCGATGAACATCTCCGTCGAGGCGATGATGCTCAGCGCCGCGTTCACCTCGGTCGCCACCGCCGGCGCGACCGGCAGTGCCACCGTCGGCCTCGTGGCCGGCGTCATGACCGGCCTCGTCGTCGGTTTCGTGCACGGCAACCTCTCCCACCGGGCCCAGATCAACACCTTCGTCGTCGGCCTCGTGCTGAACGCGCTGGTGCTCGGGCTCACGAGTTACCTGATCACGACCGAGCAGTTCGCCTCGCACCAGGTCGGGGTGCTGTCGATCCCGCTGCTCGAGGACATCCCGCTGATCGGCAAGCCGCTGTTCTCCGTACGCTGGCCCGCCTACCTGCTGATCCTGCTGATACCGCTCACCTGGTGGCTGGTGGAGCGCAGCCGCTGGGGCCTGGAACTCCGGGCGGTGGGGGAGAACCCGCAGGCCGCCGACGTCACGGGCATCAAGGTGAACGTGCGGCGTCGGCAGGCCCTGCTGTGGTGCGGCGCGCTGGCCGGTCTCGGCGGCGCGTACCTCGCGGTCGGCGAGGTCGGTTCGTTCAATCAGAACATGACCGCCGGACGCGGCTACATCGTCATCGCCGCGGTGATCTTCGGGGCCTGGCGGCTCGGCCGGACCATGCTCGGCTGCCTCGTGTTCGGTCTCTCCGACGCGATGCGCCTGGCCCTTCCCGCGCTCGGCGTCACCCTCAACGCCCAACTGCTCGTCGCGGCGCCGTATCTGCTCGCGCTCCTCGCCATGCTGCTGTTCACCACCCAGCACCGAGAACCCGCCGCGCTCGGCCGGCCCTTCGAGCGGGGGTCGGCCTGACGGTACCTTCCGGAGAAAGCCAACGATATCCGGATGAATGCACCACTCGGCGGACGCCGGCCCCGCGATAGCGCGGGGCCGGCGTCCGCCGTGGAACACCGGCGTCAGCGGCGGCGCAGCGCCACCGTCTCCAGCGCCGGAGGCGTGTGGCCGACGTCGCGGGTATTGAGCACGCTGCCCGGCGCGACGAGTTCGTCGATCCGGTCCAGCGCCTCTGACGACAGTGGCCGGTCGACCGCGGTCAGCTGCGTCAGGAGCTGGTCGTGGGTGCGCGGGCCCATGAGCGCCGAGGTGACGCCTGGATGGGCGAGCACGAACCGCAAGGCCAGCTCGACGAGTGTGCAGCCCTCGTCGGCGGCGAGGCGCACGAGTTCCTCGACGACTGCCAGCTTGCGCTCGCGTATCTGCTCGTCGGCGTAGTCGAAGTGGTCGCCGTGGGACCGCGCGCGTGAGTCTTCCGCCGGCTGGGCGCCGGCCCTGTACTTGCCCGACAGCCAGCCGCCGTTCAGCGGGCTCCAGACCATGACGCCCATGCGGTGCCGCCGCGCGGTGGGCAGGGCGGCGGCCTCGGCGTGACGGGCCAGGATCGAGTACGACAGCTGTTCCACGGTGAACCGTTCGCGGCCACCGCGCTGTGCCGCCCACTGCGCTTCCACGATCTCCTCGGCCGGGAAGCTGGAGGTCCCGATCGCACGCACCTTGCCCGCCCGCACCAGGTCGCTGAGCGCACCGAGGGTCTCTTCCATGTCGGTCCGGGGATCGGGGCGGTGGACGAGGTAGACGTCGAGGTGATCCGTCCGCAGCCGCCGCAGGCTGTCCTCCACGGCACGCGTGATCCAGAGCCGGGAGTTGCCGCGCCGGTTGCGGTCGAGCGCCCTTCCGGGCATCCGGTTGTGGAACTTCGACACCAGGACGACGTCGTCGCGCCGTCCCTTCAGCGCCCGGCCGAGGATCTCCTCCGACTCGCCGAAGGCGTACACGTCAGCGGTGTCGACGAAATTGACCCCGGCGTCCAGCGCCGTCGCCACCATCCGGTGGCACTGCGCTTCATCGGTGTTGCCCCAGGCACCGAACATCATCGACCCGAGACAGAGCTCACTCACCTCGATGCCCGTCCCGCCCAGAATCCGGTAGTGCACGTTTCCCCTCGTCTTCCCCGGCGACGCCCGTCGCTGTCATGCCGCAGACTGGCACGGCGGCAGGGCCGGATCCGATGTCGCGCGGGGTCAGCGTTCCCGGCGTACGCGTTGTGTCCGCAGCACATCGACCTGCCGGTCGCGCGGACCTACGCTCGAGGAAACCCGCACCACTCACAGGAGGTACCGTGGCCACCGGTCTCACGTCGGCCCGCTGGACTCACGTCGCGCTGCCGACCGGCGATCTCGACAAGGCGATCGAGTTCTACACCTCGCTGACTCCCCTGGTCGTCGTCGAGCGGTTCAAGGACGCCGACGGCGAAAGCGTCTGGCTCTCCAACGACAAGCAGGCCGAGACGCCCTTCGTGCTCGTCCTGGTGTCGTTCAACAAGGACAAGGGCAACCAGCTGGGCCTGCTGCATCCGTTCGCGCACATCGGCATCGAGGTGCCGGAGCGCGGGGACGTCGACGCGCTCGCGGACAGGGCCCGTGAACTGGGCTGCCTGCACTGGGAGCCCCGGCAGATGCCCGACCCCATCGGCTACATCTGCGCTCTGAAGGACCCGGACGGCAACGTCGTCGAGATCTCCCACGACCAGCGTGTCTTCGACACGGTCCGGCAGAAGTGGGGTTCGTCCTGAAAGACACCCGTGCCGCGATCGAGGCATACCTCGCGGCACTGAACGCGCACGACGCCGATGCCGTGGCCGCCTGTGTGGCCGAGGACTTCGTCAACGAACACACGTCGGCGATGGGACGCAGCCGCACGGGCCGCACCGAGTACCGCGCGGCGCTGACCGGGTTCCTGGAGGACTTCCGGGACCTGCGTTACGCGCCGGAGCGTATCGTCATCGACGGCGAATCGGCCGCGGTGCCGTACGTCATGACATTCAGGATGCGCTCTGCGGGCGATCGCCCCGTGCGCATCCGCGGTGTGTTCGTGTTCACCGTCGCCGACGGTCTCATCACGCGCCGCACGGACTACTGGGACAGCGGCGAGGTGCAGCGACAGCTCGGTTGCGGCCCCCGGCCGGAAGGTGCCGAATCGCCGCCCTGAGCCGGCGGAACCTGCCCTCGTGACACCCCGCCCGCCTCTTGTGCGGACGGGGTGCCCGTGTCTGCCCGGACCGGGGGCCGGCCCTGCGGTGTGGGCGTCGGGCTCAACCATGCTGCGTCGCGAAAGTGGTACCCGGGCGGTACCTGGGGGTCGACCGGGCCATGGCCGCCGTACGCGGGTCTGCCGGGATGATCAGCCGACGCCTGCGACCAGCCCCGGACGACCGGTCAGGCAACGGGGCAGGTGGGCGGCGCGCAGGGCTGCCATGCGTGCAGGAGGTCCGCACCGTGACCGCCTCGGCCACGGAGTGGGTGACGAAGACGTCCGTGATGCGCGTCCGCTGCCGGAGGCCGAGCAGGCGCAGGCGCATCGCCTTGCGCGCGGACTCGCTCAGCCCGGAGAAGGGCTCGAGAGAAGGTTCGGCCGCAGGCCGAGGCGCGTCCCACCTGCTGCCGCCCTGTCCTCGGACAGCTCGCCGGGGTACTTGCCCGAGCCGTCGTCGAGGCGGACCGGCGTCGGCACCCCCCGGACCCCCCTGCAAGGCGCGCCACGCCGCGCCGACGTGTGCTGAGCCGCCCCGCCGACTCGTTGATCATGTCGGCGGGGCGGCGCTTACGCGTACCGTCGGCCGGCGCGGCATCTCGGGCCGGTCAGGCCGACGAACGCCCCGCGCGGCACGACCTGGCCGATGTCGTGCGGTACCGGTGCGGGGCGCCCGGACCGGTCCTGGTCAGCGCCCGGACGGCGAAGTGGCCGGGGTCCGTGAGCGTGTCGGGTGCCGGACGGTCCGCCGAGGCTTCGGCGGAGCCGGGGGCGGCCGCACAGCGCCGAGGCCGTCCGCGTGGTCACGCCGGGTCCTTTCCGGCCGGCTGCAGTGCGGATGGCTCCAGCGGGTTCAGGGTGTGGAACCTGCGACCCTGATAGGTGAGCGGCTCCGGTTCGCCGACCACCACGCCGGCCACCTCGATCAGGATGATCGTGTGGTCGCCGGCGGTGAGGCGCTGGTGAACGACGCCTTCGAGCGACACGGTGGCACCGTCGAGCAGGGGTGGACCGAGCTTTCCCGGACGGAATTCCGCCACAGCGAACCTGTCGGCGCCGGGCGTCGCGAACGCCGTCGCCACCGGGCGCTGGTCGGAGGCCAGGACGTTGACGGCCACCGACTCCGCATGACTGAAGGCCGGGTGGACGTCGGCGTTGTCGGCCAGACAGACCGATATGAGCGGCGGGTCCATCGACACGCTCGTCACCGAGTTGGCGGTGAAGCCGTACCGCTTTCCGTCCACTTCGGTGGTGACCACACAGACAGACGTGACCATCGAGGACAGCCCGTCCCGGTACGCCTGCGGGTCGTAGCCGGTCACAGGCCGGGGCGTGACGGTCTGGTCCTTCGCGGAGCTGGGCACGTCAGACCACCGCCATCTCGTCGGCACACTCCGGCACGCCGCCGGCCGTTGGTCCGGTGGCTTCGCGGATGTGGCCGGGTGCGCGGGGGGCGTCGCCGTCGACGGCGATCCGGAACGGCCGTCGTGTCGCCGCATGGGGCAGGAAGGTCGGCCGGGAAGCCGACGGGGAGAAAGTGGATCTCATCAAGGCTTGCCTTTTGTTGAGGGATGCCCCGACGGTAGGATGGGCTATCTCGCATGTCAATATGCCATCTCGCGAAAGTTGGCTGCAGGCGGTCCCCGGCGTCGGCGAGGCCGTTCGCGGCGGCCGCCTGGCTCTGCCGACCGTCTCGCTCGTCGTGGTGGTGTTGTCCGGTCCCGAGATCGGCCGGGTGTCCGCGCCGTCGCCGGAAGCGCCTGGACGTGGGTCGTTCCGCTGCCGGTTCCCCGCGGAGCCTGGCCGCTCCCGGCCGGGGGGGAATGACGGTCGTCGGATGCGTGCCCGGGGCCGGGTCGGGGCCCGGCCCTGGCGTCGCGAGGACCGCCGGCGCTGGGCTCTCGCTCAGCGTGGTGAGCAGACCGGATGGGATCTCCCGCTGCGCCGTCTGCTGTCCGGCGGGTGCTTCCAGCGTGCGAGCAGAAGGGCACCTCGGGCGAGTGCCAGGACCGTCACCGTCCCGGCTGCACCGCCACTTGACGCTGGGCATGGCGGCCCATGCTTGACCGTCCCGCGGGCCCGAGCCGGACACGGAGTGCTGTGTCCGCGTGGTTCGTCATGGGCTGTGGTGGGCCCGTTGCCGGCTCGTGCCCGGCGTACGGCGTCTCGACCGCCCCCCTACTGCGTCGACACTCCCTCGGACGCGGGCGCACCGGGCAGTTCCACAGTGGGCTGCGGCCCGCTGCGGGAGCGCAGCCACCAGTCGCGCATGCCCCACAGGACGAGCGCGCCGTAGATGACGTAGACGAAGCCCGAGAAGGCGTAGCCGTTGGCGAAGGTCAGCGGGACGCCGACCAGGTCGACCAGCAGCCAGGCGATCCAGAACTCGACCATGCCGCGTGCCTGGGCGTACATGGCGACGACCGTGCCGACGAAGATGTAGGCGTCCGGCCAGGGGTCCCAGGACAGAGTCGGGTAGGCCTTGAACAACAGGGCCACCGCGACCGTGCCGAGGGCAACGGCGCCGGCCATCGCCGCGCGCTCGTACCAGGTGGCGAACCGCGGGGTGATCTGACCGTCCCGGGACCGGCCCCTGTCGCGGTTCCACCGCCACCAGCCGTACATGGCCACGGTCATGACGACGGCCTGCTTGCCGGCGCTGCCGGTCAGGTGGCCGAAGAACGCCCCGAAGAGGATGAGGCCGGACAGGAACTGCACCGGCCAGGTCCACAGGGAGCGGCGCCAGCCCAGGGCGAGGGCGGCCAGGCCCAGGATGTTGCCGATCATGTCGGACCACAGGATGTGCTGGCCGAACAGGGCGAACGCCTCGGAGTTCAGCCCGTTCACCGGGTTGCCGGGCCCGTCTCGAGCGAGGGGGACGTGAGCCTGCCGTCCGGCGTCTCGTCGGGTATCAGGTCTCGGAAGCGATCCATGCGCCCCAGCTTCGGCGCTGTATACCCGTTTTGTCTAGCATTGACACCTGGCAGGTCGCAATTTAAGGAAATCAGGCGTGACGCCGTGGAGCAGCCGCGGATACGGCCTCGGGTGCGGCCGTGTCCGGAGGGTGGCCCGGGTGTACGGCCGGGCCACGGCGGGCGTGTTCGGCGCGTCGGCCGGTCCGTCTGTTCAGTGCGTCGGCCGGTCCGCCTGTTCAGTGCGCCGTCCGGTGCTGCCCGGAGAGCGCGCCGAGGGTTTCGAGATCGACCGGCTCCGCGGCCTCGGGGACACTGCCCCTCATGCGCAGCGCGCCCTGCTGGACCGGCAGGAATTCGGTGTTGATCTCCCGGGCGAGGGCCGCCGACATCATGTCCGCGCGGACGCAGAACGTGTAGTCCTTGCGGTCCTTGCTGATCTTGATGCCGAACGTGCGGAGGGGCAACAGGTCGGGCGCCACGCGCTCGTACTGGACGCGGAACTCCGGCGGTGTGGCCGCCAGCTCGGGTCGCAGCACGTACTGTTCCGAGTTCGCCAGGTGCCGGCAGAACTCGTCCAGTTCCCGCAAGAGCGTGGGGTGTACATGCCGCACGAGGAGGAGATGATCGCTGCGGATGCCGCTCGGTGCAGGAGTCCAGCGGGCTTGTACGAGGCGTGAATCCGGCAGCGCGTCAGCTGTGTGCCAATAGGTTCTGAATCGGGGCATGTGGCAAGAGTGCTCCGAAAGGTGCTGTATGTCTATTGTCGGGCCGCGCCCGCGGGTGGCTCACGGACGGGATGCGGCCCATCGGGGGGTGCCGCCGCACGGCCCCCGCGGCCCCTGTTCCCTCGCTTCAGCGGGACTACTTCTTCAGGCCTGTCGCCGCACAGTCGGCCGCGAGTCGGGGCGTGCATATCTCGGACAGCTTGTACATGCCGCTCCCGATGACCGTGTCCTTGATGTTGTCCCTCGTCAGGGCGACGACCGGCACGAGATGTGCGGGAATGTCCTTACGGGTTGGACTGTCGACTCTGCTGGAGGTGAGGGCTTCGAACTGAATGTCTCTGCCCTGGGCCTTCGCCACGGCCATCTCCGCGGCGTTCTCGGCCTCCTCCGGGTACGGCTTGTACACACTCATGTACTGCTCGCCGGTGATGATCCGCCGAACCGCCGAGAGCTCGGCGTCCTGCCCGGTGATCGGGGGCAGGTCGGTTACGCCCGCGGCCTTCAGTGCTTCGATGATGCCGCCCGCCAGGCCGTCGTTGGCGGCGTAGACGGCCTTGATGTCGTCCTTTCCGATTTCGTTGATCGCCTCGGCCATGTTCTTCTCGGCGGTCTGCGGCTTCCAGTCCTTGGTGTCGAACGACTTGGCGATCGTCACCTTGCCGTCGAGGGCGAGGACCGCGCCCGCCTTGAACTGCGCGGCGTTCGGGTCGGTGGGTGAGCCGTTCATCATGACGATCTTGTCGGAGGGGCCGGCGTCCTCGCCCAGGGCCTCCAGCAGGGAGCGGCCCTGTACCTCGCCGACGAGCTCGTTGTCGAAGGTGATGTACGCGTCGATCGGGCCCTCGGCCAGCCGGTCGTAGGCGATGACCGCGATGCCGGCCTCCTTGGCCTTCCTCACCCCGCCTGCGATGGCATGCGTGTCGACGGGGTCCAGCAGGATCACGTCGACCCGTTCGTCGATCATCTGCTGCAGTTGCCGGGTCTGCTCGTCCGCGTCGGCCTCGGCGTTGGCGTACTCGACCCGGCCCCGGCCGCGGGTGAGGGACTCGACCTTCGCCTTGATGACGGGATAGTGGAACTGCTCGTACTGAGGGTTCGACTTTTCCGGCAGAAGCAGCCCCACGGTGATGTCGTCCCCCTTGGCCGGGCGTCCGTCGGCGCTGCTCCCCGTCGGGTCGAGCCCGCCACAGCCGACGAGCGAGACAGAGATCGTCGCGATGGTCACGGGCAGGGCGGTACGACGCATCGGGAGCTCACTTCGGGCGCGATCGGGAGGTGGGCATGCATTGCGGCCCACTGACTGAATAGCCGAGACGGAGGCGGACCCGGCGTCGAGCGGAGCTACTGTACGAGATAAGAGATGGCATCTCGCAATAGGTTCCCTGGACTCGTGCGAGGCGGGCGGCTTCCTCGGGCGACTGCACGCCCCACGGGCGGCCTCGGGGGAGCGGGAGGTGGTGCCCCGGGCCGACGGTGAAATTACCTGCTTCGAGACCCGTCCCGATCCTGAAGGGCCGGCCGTCCTGTTGGAGATCGTCGAGGTCGCGTCGACAACTACGCTTCAGTGGAAGGTATTTGACGACTCGTCAAAAGATTCCAGGGAGGGCTGCCGGTCTGTCCGCACCGGCGTGTCCGTATCGCTTGACACGATGCCATCTCGCATTGAAAGATGCTCGCCATGCGAGTAGTGACGACGGATGCCGGCCTGGGCCGGATCGAGGACGGGGCTGTCGCCCTGCTGGACACTGCTTTTCCGCACATCGGAGTGGTCCTCGAACAGGAGGGCTCGCTGCGGTGTCTGGCGTCCTGCGCGGTGCGCAGACGCATCCCGATCGACGAGGCCACCCTCGTGGCGCCGCTGGGCCGTCCCCGCGCGGTGTGGGGCGTCGGGCTCAACTATGTGTCGAAGGCGGCCCGCACCGGCCGGGGACTGCCCGAGCAGCCGATCCTGTACCTGGCCGCGTCGTCCGGTGTGTCGGCACCCGGCGCGCAGGTGGTGATCCCGCAGGCCGCGGCCGAACCCGACTACGAGGGCGAGATCGCGGTCGTGGTCGGGCGCCGGCTGTACCGGGCGAACGAGTCCGAGGTCTGGCCCGCGATCGCGGGCATCACCGCGGCCAACGACATGACGGCGCGGGACGTCATGCGCACCACGTCCGTGCCCGCCCTCGCCAAGAGCTACCCGGGTTTCACGCCGCTCGGCCCCTCGCTCCGCACTCCCGACGACCTGTCTGACCGCGACACGATCCGCGTACGGACCCTGGTCAACGGCGAGCTGGTGCAGGACGACACGAGCGCCGGAATGATCTTCCCGGTGCCCGATCTGCTGAGCCGGTTGTCGTGGTTCACCGCGCTCGAACCCGGCGATGTCGTCCTCACCGGAACCCCGGCCGGCACCGGCCAGGACCGTGCGTGCTTCCTCGCCGACGGCGACGAGGTACGCGTCGAGGTGGACGGCGTGCTGCCCCTCATCACCCGCGTCGTGCGTCCTGAGGACGCTTCACTGCGCGACCACCGACTGACCGAACCGGTCAGCTGACCGCTCTCACCCTGGAGTGCACATCGATGTCCATCTCCTCCGCCCCGTCCTACGACCTCGTCCTGGCCGGCGGCACCGTCATCGATCCGGCGTCGGACACCAACGCCCGGCTCGACGTGGCGGTCACCGGTGACCGCATCGCCGCGATCGGGAAGGGCCTGGCGACGAACGCGGCCCGCACGATCGACGTCACCGGCTCCACCGTGCTGCCCGGCCTCGTCGAGGGCCACACCCACATCTTCCAGTACGTCTCCGCCGTCGGCGCCCCGGCCGAGGAGGCCCATCTGCGCCGCGGTGTGGTCGCCGCGGCCGATGCGGGCACGGCCGGCGCCTCTACGTTCGCGGCCTTCCGCAAGCTGGTGGTCGAGGCCAACCCGCTGCGCATCGTCAACTTCCTCAACGTCTCGGTGCTCGGCCTGATCGACTTCAGGTTCGGCGAGCTGCTGAACCCCGACACCCTGGTCCCCGAAGACGCGCTCGCGACCGCCGAGGCCCACCCCGACATCGTGCGCGGCTTCAAGATCCGCCTGTCCGAGGACGTCGTCGGCGAGAACTGGGAGTCGCTGCTGAAGAAGTCCGTGGCGCTGGCCGAACAGGCCGGGCTGCCGCTGATGCTGCACATCGGCGAGACCTCGGAGCCGCTGCCCGTCGTCCTGGACTACCTGCGCCCCGGCGACATCGTGGCGCACTGCTACACCGGCAAGCCCTACGGCATCCTCGACGGCGACAAGGTGCAGCCCGCCGTCAACGCGGCTCGTGAGCGGGGCGTCCTCTTCGACTCCGCTCACGGCAAGAGCAACCTCAGTTTCGAGGTGGCGCGCCGGGCGATCGCCGACGGATTCCTGCCCGACGTCCTCAGCTCCGACACCAGCGCCCGCAACTGGCGAGGCCCGGTGTTCGACCTGCTCACCAGCATCTCCAAGCTGGTCGCGCTCGGTGCGCCGCTGGAGGAGTGCGTCCGGCGGGCCACCGTCGCGCCGGCCCAGCTGCTCGGGCTCGATGCCGAGGGCTACGGGCGCCTGGAGGTCGGCGGGCGGGCCGACGTGACAGTCGTCGACTGGACCGACGAGGTCACCCTGCCCGACGCCGCCGGCAACACGATCGTCGCGCCGCGCCTGGAGCCGACCGTGGTGCTGCACGGTGGCGCCGAGGTCGACATCGTGCCGTGGCGGGGGCTGAAGACGGCCTGACAAGCACGCACATCCCGGGAGGAAGCCATGACCGCCGGTGACGTCCACCTGCTGCGGCGCCGCCTTCGCGCGGCCCTGACGGCGGAGGAACCCGCTGTCGGCACGTTCGTCAAGCTGGCGTCGCCCGACGTGGTGGAACTGGCCGCGGCGGCCGGATTCGCGTTCGTGGTCGTCGACCTCGAACATTCCACCCTCACCGAACGAGACGCCGTCGACCTGGTGCGCCACGCCGACGTGTGCGGGCTGCCGGCCCTGGTCCGCGTGCCGGAGGTGGACGCCGCCGCGGTCAATCGGCTCCTGGAGGCCGGGGCGGCGGGCATCCAGCTCTCCATGCTCACCCGCGTCGCCCAGGCCGACGCACTCGTCGCCGCGACCCGGTTCGCTCCATCCGGCCGCCGTTCGGTGAGCCTGGCCAACAGGGCCGCCCGGTTCGGTGCGACCCCGCTGGCCGGGTTCCTCCGCCGCGAGCAGGACGACCCGCCGGTGCTCGTCGGCCAGATCGAGACGGCGTCCACCGATCCTCTGCCGGATCTGCTCGCCGCTCTCGACGTGTGCTTCGTCGGCAGCACGGACCTCGCGGTCGACCTGGGCCTGTCGGCGGACCCGGCGGAGCTGCGCGGCGCCGTGGACCGGGTTCGTGACGCCGCCCGCTCCGCGGCGGTGGCGTTCGGCGGCTGGGCACCGGCCCGGGGGGCCGCGAAGGACTTGGGCCTTGCCGACGCCGACTACCTGGTCGTCGGCTCGGACCTGCAGATGTTGGCGGCCGGCCTGCGGGCGGCCGTCCGAGAGGAGAACCAGTGAGCACACGCAACGCAGCGCTGTTCGACACCGTCGTCAACTGGGACGAGCTACCGGTGACCCAGGTGCGGCCGGGGGTCCGCCGTCGCGTCTACGCGACGGACGAGGTGATGATCTGCCACCACGAGCTCGACGTCGGCATGACCCTCAACCCGCACCGGCACGAAACCTTCGACCAACTGGTCCACATAGCCGAGGGGCGCGCCAACTACTACGTGGACGGTGTCGCGCACGACATGCGTGCCGGATCGTTCCTGCTGGTTCCCCGCGGCAGCGAGCACTACGTGGAGCCGACGGAGAGCCCCTGCGTGAACATCGACTTCTTCGTCCCGCCGCGGGCCGACCTGCTTCCCTGAGCGGCATACCGGCGCGCTGCTCCGCGGGCCCTCGCTGACCGGACGGCGACCCGGGGGCGTTGTCTGACACAGCGCCGCAGCCGGGGCGATGGCTCAGTCGCCGTGACATGGCGCTGCCCGTGGGGCGACCTCGTCCCCGGTGGCCGGAGCCGAAAGTCAAAGGGCCCACCGCCTGAGCGGTGGGCCCTTCGAGCTGTCGTCGGGACCGGATCAGCCGCCGTTGGGTGCGTCCTCGGAAGTGCCCAGCCGCTGTGACAGCGCGCGGGCGGTCTCCAGCAGTGCCTGGGCCATCGGCGACGCGACGTCGTCGGGCACGGTCGCCGTCGTGCCGACGATGGCGAGCGTTCCGCTGATCTTGTCCCCTTCGAAGATCGGCGCCGCGACGGTGCGGACCCCGTTGACGGTGGGGGAGTTGACCGACAGCCCGTGCTTCCGGATGGCCTCGAGCTCCTCGTTGAGCTCCGACTTGCGGACCGAACGCGGCAGCGTCGGTACCTGCTCCGTGGGCAGGAACGCGAGGAAGACGCGTCCCTGCGCCGAGGACGTGAGGTTCAGGCGTGAGCCGACCCGGACGCTGATGCGCACCATGTGGTCGGTGTTGTCCACCGAGCGCACCACGGTCGCCGATTCACCGTCCCAGACCGACAGCACGATCGTCTCGTCGATGCGCCTGACCAGTTCCTCCATGTACGGCTCGGCGGCGGCGACGATCGGCAGGCCGGCCCGGGCCGCCGTGGCGAGCGTGAGCACCTGGGGCCCGAGGGAGTACAGCGAGGTGCGCTCGTCGTACCGGAGCAGGTTCGCCGCCCGCAGTGCCTTGGTGTACCGGTGCGCGGTCGCCTTGCTCGCCCCGAGACGCGCGGTGATCTCGTTGAGGCTCATGTGCGGCTTGCCGACCGTGAACGAGCCGAGGATCAGCGCCGCACGCTGCACCGTCTGGATGGTCGGCGCGGTCCTGTCCGGGCCGTCCTGCTCGCCGATACCGTGCTGCGCCTTCGTGGCCATGGATGTCTCGCTCCTGTCCGTGCCCAGTCAATGAGTTTGAGACGTCAAATGAAACGCCGTCTTGAATAGAGCAATGGTAAGGGTTTGGTCATGGTGCGTGAAAGAGCCCTGGGACGCTGGTCCGCGCCGTCGCGGCGGTGAACGGGAGCCTGACGGCCGACGGCCGCAGATCACTCCCGCTCACCGCTGCCTCGTGCGGCGATCTCACGCGTCGGAGGAGTGCCCCGGCGTGACCGAGCATGCCGGGTCGAGCAGGGCGGCGATGTGATTGACGGCCAGGGCCGCTTCACCGAAGCCGATGGAGATGAGGCTGACCTTGCCGTCGAAGTCGGAGATGTCGCCGGCCGCGAAGACGCGCTCCCGGTTCGTGCGCATCGTACGGTCGACGAGGATGCGCCTGCGGCGCAGCTCCAGTCCCCACTGCTCGATCGGGCCGAGGTCGGCGATGAAGCCGAGCGCGGCCACGACGGACTGGGCGGGCAGGGTGATCCGATCTCCGTCGGAGCTCGCCACCACGATCTCCGACACCGTCCCGTCGCCGGATATCTTCTCGACCTCGTACGGCGTCAGGACCCGCACGGAGGATGCGTGCACCTGCTCGACACTGCGCTCGTGGGCCCGGAATCGCGTACGCCGGTGCACCAGCGTCACCGACGACGCGAGCGACTCCAGTGACAGTGCCCAGTCCAGCGCGGAGTCGCCGCCGCCGACCACCACGACGTCCTGTCCGGCGAGCTCGTGCAACCTCGGCACGAAGTACCGCAGCCCCCGGTCCAGGTACTCGGAACCCACCGGAAGCTCACGGGGGATGAAGTTACCGATCCCGCCGCAGACGAGCACCGCACCCGCGGTGATCCGTGCGCCGGCGTCGGTGGTGGCGACGATGCTCTCGCCCGTCTCGTCCAGCCGGGTGACCCCGTGTCCGAGCAGGTAGGTGGGGTTCCACCGCCAGGCCTGCTCGGCCAGCCGGTCCACCAGGTCCTGACCCCGGACGGCCGGAAAGCCGGCCACGTCGTAGATGAGCTTCTCGGGGTACAGCGCGGCGATCTGGCCGCCCACCGCCGGCAGCGCGTCGGCGACCGCGACGCTCATGCCGCGGAACCCGGCGTAGTACGCGCCGTACAGCCCGGTCGGGCCGGCGCCGATGATGAGCAGGTCGACCGACAGTTCCGGACCGGCGCCTGCGGCCGCGAGGCCGGTCATGCTCCCACCTCCGGGTGGTCGTGGCCGACCCGGCCGACCTTGCGGGCCCCGCCGGGTGAGCCCAGGGGGTCGGTGCCGAGGGTGAAGAACTCGGCGTTGATGCGCTCGAACCCCTTGCTCTCCTCCGGCAGGTCCTCGTGGTGGAAGATGGAGATCTGCGGACAGACGGGTTCGCAGCGCCCGCACTCGACGCATTCGTCGGGCTGGATGTAGAGCATCCGATCGCCCTCGTAGATGCAGTCGGCCGGGCACTCCTCCATACACGACTTGTCCATGACGTCGACGCAGGCCTGAGTGATGACGTACGGCACGAGCTTGTTGCCCTTCACACGGTCGCACAGAATGCGAGACGGTGTATTTCAATGTGGAACGGAATGATGGCGGTGCAGGGTCGAGGTGTCAACCGTGCGGTGAATGCTTGACAGCGTCGAGTGTGCTAGGGGACGCTAATGCGACATACGAGATGGCGTCTCACGGGGCGTCACTCGGGTCGGGACTTGTGAGAGGCAAACTCCCCATGGGAAGCAATCCCCGGACCGTCCCAGCGCCGATGATCGTCGAGGACTGGGACCAGCTCACCTTCCGGGTCAACCGCGAGGCGTACC
This sequence comes from Streptomyces qaidamensis, assembly GCF_001611795.1. Classification (NCBI taxonomy): domain Bacteria; kingdom Bacillati; phylum Actinomycetota; class Actinomycetes; order Kitasatosporales; family Streptomycetaceae; genus Streptomyces; species Streptomyces qaidamensis. The sequence continues at coordinate 8,216,528 of NZ_CP015098.1, forward strand.
GCAACGCGGAGATCTTTGCCCGGGAACGCGGCTGGGTGTGGATGCACACCTGGCTCTACCTCGGGCACGAGACCGAGATCCCCAACCCCAACGACTTCAAGGTCCGCACCCTCGGCGGCCGGCCGCTGATCTTCTGCCGGGACAGTGCCGGCGAGGTGCACGCGTTCCTGAACTCGTGTCCGCACCGCGGCACCGTGCTGTGCCGCGAGAACGAGGGCTCGACCAGGCTCTTCCAGTGCTTCTACCACGCCTGGACGTTCCGCAACAACGGCGAGCTCGCCGCGATCCCCGATGCCGGCGCCTACGAGTCGAGCGAGGAGTTCGGAGCCTCGATGGGGCTGCGCAGCGTGCCGCGCCTGGAGATCCACGAGGGGTTCGTCTTCGTCGCCTTCGATCCTGACGTTCCACCGCTGCTGGAGTACCTCGGCGATGCGGCCGACTACATGACGATGATCGAACAGCAGCACGTCGGCGGCATGACCACACTGCCCGGCACACAGCTCTACAGCGTGCGCGGCAACTGGAAACTCGCCGTCGAGAACGCCATGGACGGCTACCACTTCGCGCCGACGCACAACACGTTCGTGGGCTACCTGCGCGAGAGCGGCTACGCCGTCACCGACGACAACCAGTACGCGTACAACCTCGGCAACGGCCACGGGCTCCTGGTCCTGACCGGGCACGGCGGACGCATCAGCATGCTCTGGGAACCGCGCTTCGGCGAGGACGAGAGGGTCCGCACCGAGGCCCACCGAGCCGAGATGACGCAGCGGCTGGGGGAGAAGCGGGCGCATCATGTGGCCGACGAGAGCCACATCCTGTTCGTGTTCCCCAACCTGCTGCTGTTCGACATCGAGGGCCTGTCGATCCGGCAGCTGGAGCCGGTGGCACCCGACCAGACCGACGTACGTGCCTGGCAGCTGGTCCCCCGCGAGGAGGACCCGGACACGCGAGCCCTGCGCATGAAGACGGTCGTCAGCTTCGTCGGCCCGGGCGGACTCGCCACACCGGACGACATCGAGGCGTACGAGGCGGTCCAGCGCGGCATCCAGGCCACGGCGGGCACCGTCCAGCCCGAGCTGGACTACAGCGACATGTCGCGCGGCATGGCCGACGAGGTGAAGGGAGTGCAGGGCCGCTCGATCGACGAAGGCGCCATGCGGGGCTTCTGGAGACAGTGGGTCGAAGCCATAGGGCTCGACGACGGCCTCGAGATCCATGGCGAGCGTCCGGCGTCCTTCCTGGCGGGGAGGGACGTGCGATGACCATGATCAGCAACAGCGCATCCGTGCGGTGCGCCGGACACACCGTCACCCGTCAGGAGGTGGAGGACTTCCTCTACACCGAGGCGGACATCCTCGATCACTGGGACTACGACGGCTGGCTGGCCCTCTTCGAGCCCGGCGCACGCTACGAGATCCCGACCACCGACCACCGCCCCGGCTGGTCGCCGCACGAGACCGGATCGTTCGTCGACGACGACTGGGACCTGCTCCGGGCGCGGGTCAAGCGCCTGAAGTCACGCAAGGCACATGCCGAGAACCCCCACTCGCGCACGCACCGGCTGGTGTCCAACGTGCGGCTGTCCGAAGGGGACACGGAGGATGCCTTCCGGGTTTCGGCGTCCTTCGTGGTGCACCGTGCCCGCGACGGTCACTTCGACGCCTACGTCGGGTGGTACGACCACCTCCTGGTGCCGACCGAGGACGGACTCCGTTTCCGGTTGCGGCGCTCGGTCCTCGGCCACGAGTCGCTGGCGGCAGGCGCCCGGCTCAGCTTCATCCTCTAGCCGGCGACGGATGGTGACCCGATGATCCGACACACCCTGTCCTTCCGTTTCGCCGACGGGGCCGACGAGACCACGCGGGAGTCCGTGCTGGCCGAGCTGCGTACCTTCCCGGACCGGTACCCGGCCATGCGCGGCTTCGTCCTCGGCGAGAACATCAGCACCCGCGACCAGACCTTCACCCACACGATGGCCGTCGACTTCGACAGTCAGGACGACCTGCTCGCCTATCTCGGCAGCGAGTCCCACGAGAGCTTCGTGCGCACGCGCTGGCGGCCGGTCATCGCCCAGCAGGCCATCACCTCGTTCGAGTTCGCCGAGCGTTCCCCGCTCTCCGCAGGAAGGACATCGCCGGTGAGCACACGCCCGCACGGCCCGTACGGCATGGAGTACGCCCGCATCGAAGTTCCGGACATGCAGGCCACGATCGACTTCCTGGAGTACCACGTCGGTCTGCAACTGGAGCAGCGCACGGACGAGTACGCGTACCTGCGTGCCGACATCGAGCACCACTCGATCGAGCTGATCCACACCCCCGAGCGCACCGACGGGTGGACGACCGCGGTCGGCTACAGCGTGGAGAGCGAGGAGGTCCTCGAACAGCTCCACAAGAGCGTCCTCGACGCCGGACTGGAGGTGCTGGAGCTACAGGAGCGGCAGAAGGCGCTGTGCGACAACGGCTTCGCCGTGAAGGACCCCGACGGCCTCATCGTCGAGCTGTTCACCGAGTTCCAGGAGTACGCCGAGCCGCCACACCTCGAGATCCGGCCGCTCGACCTGGTGCACCCCTTCATCGCCACCGCGAAGTTCGAGGAGTCGGTGGACTTCTACCAGAACGTCCTGAGGTTCCGGCCCTCGGACCACGTCGTCGGCTCGACCACCTTCTTCCGCTGTGAGGACCGCTACCACCACAGCCTCGCGATCCAGAACAACACCGAGCACTACGTCGCCCACCTGTGCTTCGCGATGAAGAGCCTCGACCACGTCATGCGCATGCGCGCCCGCGCGCTGTACAAGGGCGCGCCGATCGCCTCCGACATCGTCAACCACTCGGCGTCGACATCGATCGCGTTCTACATGCATGACACCCGTTTCGGGCCGCGTTACGAACTGTGCGACCGGCACCGGGTGTTCACGCCGGAGGAGCACGAGACGCACCGGCCCCGCAGGATGCCGGCCGACCCGCGCAACATCGATGTGTGGCGTCCGGCCTCCGACGACTGGGGCCGTTTTTGAGACAGCAGCTGCTCGACGTCCTGCACCTGCTCGACGCGACCCCCGCCCCCCGCGGCGAGGAGCGCACGGCGGCCCACCGGTTGCGCGCCTGGTGCGCCGAGCGGTGGCCGCACATCGAGTGGCAGGTGCTGGAGCACGGCTCCGCGGGCGGCAGCCTGGTGGCCGCACACGGAGCCGGGCCGCTGCTGTACTCCCACCTCGACACGTCGCTGGACAACGGCGGTGAGTTCAACCGGCTGGTGACCGGCGACGCCACGCCGGTCGGTCCGCTCGCGGTGAAGGACGACGCGGTGACCGGCTTCGGCCTCGGCGTCGCCCGAGGGCCCGCGGCCGCCGCCCTGGTCGCCTTCGCCGAGGCGGGGGCCGGCCGGCTGCTGCTCGCCGGCTCCGGGACGCACCGCCGCGGGAGCGGGATCACCGGCCTGGAGGCGTACGCCGACACCTGCCCGCTGCCGCCCTCGGCCATCGTGGCCAAGTGCGGCCCGCCCACGCTGCTGTGGCATGAGCCGGGCGCGTTCTACCTGACGGTCCGGGTGACGGGCCGGTCGGGGGCCGCGATGATGGCGGAGTCGGCCACGCCGCCCGGGGGAGTCGTCGCCGCGGCCGGCGTCGTCCTGGACGAGCTGGCCGACTGGCGCACGTCCTACCTGGCCGCCGACCCCAGGGCGGGGCAGACCGGCCGGGCATGCGGCATCGGCGCGATCAGCGGGGGATGGCCGGACAAGCCGGACCTGCTGCCGGCCCTGCTGCGGATCGATCTGTACGTCGTCGCCGGTGACCAGGTGGAGCCGAAGGCGCTGGCGGTGGAGCTGACCGACCGGCTGCGGGCGCGGTGCGCGCGGTCGGCACTACGTCACTGCGCGGTCGACGTGGAGGCCGAGCCGGTCGCAGCCGCCGCGGCCACGCCGGCCGACGCCCCGCTGCTGACGGCCGCACGCGCGGCCTGGCTCGACGAGTTCGGTACACAGCCGCCGCCGATCGCCGGCTGGACGGGCTCGACCGACGGCGTCGTACTGCGTGCCCGAGGCGTCGACACCGTACGCCTCGGCCCGCAGGCGAAGCCGGCCGCCGACGAACCACGTCGCGATTCCCTGTCGTTGACGGAGCTGACCGCCTTCGCCCGCGTGTACCGCAAGCTCCTGAGTGCACCGGTGTGATCCCGACGGTCGAGCTGCGTAAGACATCAAGGCACCCGTGAACTGAAGTCCGCGGGTGCACAACTCATGTAGGGCGGACGCCCTGAAAGGAAGTGGCGGGCGGATGGACAAAGTCGTCGCCTCAGCCTCCGAAGCCGTCGCGGACGTCCCGGACGGAGCCTCCCTGACGGTCGGCGGGTTCGGTCTGAGCGGAGTCCCGGAAGCTTTGATCCAGGCCTTGTACGACGCCGGAGTGACAGGGCTGGACGTGTTCTCGAACAACTGTGGCGCTCTTGAGTCCGGTCTCGCCGTGCTGCTCACCGCGGGCCGGATCGCGCGCGTGACCGGCAGCTACATCGGCGGGAACAAGGAGTTCGCCCGGCAGTACCTGGGCGGCGAGATCGAGCTGGAGCTGATCCCCCAGGGCACGCTCGCCGAGCGGCTGAGGGCCGGGGGCTGCGGCATACCGGCCTTCTACACTCCGGCCGGCGTCGGCACCCTGGTCGCCGACGGCGGGCTGCCGTGGCGGTACGGCGCCGACGGTGGCGTCGTTGTCGCCTCGCCGCCCAAGGAGGTCCGCGAGTTCGACGGCGATGAGTACGTCCTGGAGCGCGGGATCACCACCGACTTCGCCCTGGTGCGGGCGGCGAAGGGGGACCGGCACGGGAACCTGGTGTTCAACAAGTCGGCCCGCAACTTCAACCCGCTGGCGGCCATGGCCGGCCGCGTCACCATCGCCGAGGTGGAGGAACTGGTCGAGCCGGGCGGCATCGAACCGGACCAGGTCCATCTGCCGGGCATCTTCGTGCAGCGGGTGGTGGCCCTCACCGCCGAGCAGGCCGTCGACAAGAAGATCGAGAACCTCACAGTCAGCACCAGGGAAGACAGGGAGGTACGGTCCTGATGGCCTGGACACGCGATGAGATGGCCGCCCGCGCGGCCCGTGAACTGCGCGACGGCGAGTACGTCAACCTGGGCATCGGTCTGCCGACCCTCATCCCCAACCATCTGCCGGCGGGCGTCCATGTGGTGCTGGAGTCGGAGAACGGCATCCTCGGCACCGGCCCCTTCCCCTACGAGGACCAGGTCGATCCCGACCTGATCAACGCGGGCAAGGAGACCGTCACGGTGCTGCCCGGAGCGGCGTTCTTCGACTCGGCGCTGTCCTTCGGCATGATCCGCGGCGGTCACATCGACACCGCCGTCCTCGGCGCCATGCAGGTCTCCGAGTTGGGTGACCTCGCCAACTGGGCGATCCCCGGCCGAATGGTGACCGGCATCGGCGGAGCCATGGACCTCGTCCACGGTGCCCGCCGGGTGATCGTCACGATGACGCACACCGCGAAGGACGGCAGCCCGAAGATCGTCCAGGAGTGCGATCTGCCGCTCACCGGGAAGGGCTGCGTCGACCGGATCATCACCGACCTCGCCGTCCTCGACGTCACCGACGACGGTCTGGTCCTCGTCGAGACCGCCCCCGGCGTCACCCCCGAGGAGGTCGCCGGCAAGACGGCGGCGAGGGTGCTCATCCCTTACCGGACAGGTTCGTAGACCTGCGGGGCAGTACCTCGTCGACGCTGTCGGCACGACACCACCGGCACTCCGGTCGCTGATACGGCGGCGCGCTGATCACCTGCGCGCCGCCGCATCACGTTGTGGCTGGGTGACGGCGGAGACCGCCGATGCCGAGGTGCGCCGCGCTCTTCTGCCCGGCAGTGGGCCGGACTTCTTTCCCCGGGCACACAGACAACTGCCGCAGCCATGCGTCGGCATGGCTGCGGCAGTCAGGAGTCGCCGGGTGGGGTCACACTCCCCAGTCGTCGTTCACGCTGACGGCGTCGACGATGCGGAACCGGCCCCCGGGCACGAGCGGCTTCGTGGGCTCACCCATCTCGACGACGTGCTTGCCGAACCGGGGAGCCAGCGGGCGGCCGACGTCCCGCTTCAGCCACAGACGCAGCAGGTGCCGACGACGCTCCGGCTCCGGGTGGTCGACGTAGCTGGTGCGCGAGTGCAGTGCGGCGTAGTTGAGCAGCCACTGCACGTCTCCCGGCTGGAAGTCCATGTCGATCGGCAGGCCGGGCTCCTGCGAGATCTCGTCGAAGAGGTTGATGGCATCGACCTGGTCGGGCGTCAGTGGCGGCACACCGGGGTACTCCTGGGCGCTGAAGATCATCGAGTTGCCCGCGTAGGTGCTGAAGACTCCGTCGACGTAGCCGATGATCGGCGAGGTGTACGTCAGCTCCGGGGAGTCGGGGTCCTGGCGCCGCCAGTCCCAGTGGTAGGTGTCGAAGAGCCGGGGGGCGAGATCCGGCCGGCGGCGCAGCATCTCGTTGTAGATCGTGGTGCCGCTGACCAGGCTGGAGGCTCCGCCCTCCTTGGCGCCGCGCAGACACATGAGGGCGACGACGTCGGAGCTGTCCGAGTGGAACGGCAGCCGGTCCCGGACGCGGGAGGGCAGTGCCCCCTCGTCGGACAGCGTCTTGTTCGACGTCGCGATCACGTGGTCGAGCAGGTCCCCCCGCTGGTTCTGCCCGATCGGCTGGCCGAGGTGCAGGCCCATGATGAAGAAGATGGCCGCGGCCATGGCGTCGCCGTACTCCTCGGTGCGCAGGCCGCGCACCAGGACGAAGCCCCGGCCGGTGTCCATCTGCGCGGCGCACTCGTCGTTGAGGGCGCGGCAGGCGTCGAACGGGTAATCGGCGGCGGTGACGGTACGCAGATCGGGGTCATCGGCGACGAATCGGCGTCCGAGGGCCTCAAGCTCGGCGCGCTCGGCGTCGCCGAGCACGTAGATCCATTCGGTGGACTTCGACAGCTCGTCGCCGCGCCAGGCGGACGGCCCGGAGATCGGCTGGAGACCGGCAGTGGTGGTCATGATGATGCTCCTCGAGAATGTGCTGAAAAGCCCCTGGGCGGGGGACACGACGGACTACGAACGCTCGTACGGCAGCGGTTCGTCGCGGGGTGACGAACCGCACTCGGAACCCTCAGAAGGGGGTCTGAGGCTCGCCGGCGGCCGTACCGGGACGCAGCCCTTCCCGGGGCGGGAAGTAGCTGAGCGGCTCGTCGTAGGTCCGGCGGCCAGCGCACGACACGAGCAGAACGCCGATCAGGGCGACTGTCTCCATGCTGGTCCCGTCCTTTCGAGAAGTGTTTCAACGATATGAGAGGGACGAGTTCAAGTCAACAGGCGTAACGTCGTCTCGCAATGCAGTACAGGATGTCCAGCGGGAGGCTGTTCGCCCCGACCGGACCCTGGGACGCGAAAAGCTCACACTCGCTCTCGATCAGGCGACGACGTGTCTCGGCGGCTTGGGTGCCTTGATCCAGTGGCGTCCTGTGGCCGGGCGCATCCGCCTGGCCGCGGCCGACGGCCTCGCCCCGGGGATCGCGGAGGATGAAGGGGGATCACCTCGGCGTCGGGGCGGGCGGCACGGCGTCGGTTCCCCTCATCGGTTCCGGGGGGCGGCCGGTCGGCGCGCTGTCCGTGCTCGTCGCCGCGGAGTCCGGCGAGCCCGACGAGGCGGCAGTTCTATCTGCGTTCGGTGGCCGCCTGGGTCGTCGCGCACCGCGAGGGCATGTCCGGCACGCCGCCGGACCTCGGCCGGGTGGCCGAGCCCGAGCGGGCAGTCCTCATGGGCGAACTCGCCGCGGCGCTGGCCGAAGCCCTGACCTCAGCGGACGTCCCGGCCGTCGTCGCCGAGCACGTTCTGCCGCCGCTCGGCGCCCACGGAACAGCCGGTACGTTCCCGGCGGGACAGGTCGTTCGTGCCGGTGACGGCCTGGGGCTGAGCGGTTCCACGGGCCTCAGCCGACGTCGAAGACATTCGGCAGGCGGAGGCGGTACCGGGTGCGGTCGTGCCGCTTGAACGCCTCCAGCTCGGGGGCCCGGTACAAGGGGGTGACGGTGCACCGCTCGGCGGTCGAGCCGGTCTGCTCCAGCAGGGCGTTGACGGCTTGCCGGGCCGAGCAGTTGGCGCCTTCCATGGTGGCGAGATCGATGGGCACGGCCACGTAGTCGCCGGCCAGGAAGAAGTTGGGGATCCTCGTGGCCGACCGCGGGCGGTGGTGGAAGGTCCCCACCGGATGGATCAGCAGCTGCTCCTCGTTGACCGGGTGCGGAGTGCCCAGTCCGTCCACAGCCGGATCGAGGAACCAGGAGTGCAGCACGGAGTCCTTCAGGACCGTACGGCCGCTGTCGTTGAGCGCCGCCTTCAACTGCGCCCACACCTCGCGGGCGACTTCGGTACGGGTGCATTGCTTGGCAGTCTTGCCGTACAGGATGCCCGGACGGTCCCACTCGGAGACGTCCACGGACAGACAGTCCGCGACCGTGCCGTCGCCGAAGTCGGCGGGGAAGTCGTGGCCAGGCCAGTGCTGGGCCTGGGCGATCGCGGTCAGCGACCACGGGGAGTCGATGAGGTTGAGATGGCCGTGCAGGATCGGCGTACGTTCGGTCAGATAGAACTGGATGCCGGTCATCCAGTCCGTCTCCAGGCGGTCGCACTCGGCCAGTTGGGGGTCGGCGGCGCGTACGGCGGAGTTCCAGGTGCGGCGGGCGTGCTCGACCGGCATCGCCGAGATGTAGTGGTCGGCGGTGACGGTCCGGCGCGCGCCTCCCGGTTCCTCCACGACAGCTCCGGTGATCACACCCGCGCCCAGGGTCAGGTCCCGTACGGTCCAGCCGACGCGGAACTCGACCCCGAGTGACTTCAGGTACGTCACCCAAGGGTCGATCCAGGCTTCGTTGGTGGGTGCGTTGAGGATCCGGTCCAGTGGTCCGTCCGCGCCCCGCCCGAGGAGGTTGAAGACGAAGGCCTCCATCAGGGTGGCGACCGTACGGGTGCTGGCTTCTTCCGCCTTGGTGGCCACGATGTTGCGGGTGATGCCGACGGCGAGGATCCGTCGGTAGTCGTCGGACATCCGTCCGGCCCGTACGAACTCCCACCACGGCGTCCGCTCCCACACGTCGTCACGGCGCTCGTCGCAGCTGGTGAGGAAGACCAGGAAACGGTTGGCGAAGTAGAGGGCCTCGTGGAGGGGGAGGCTGAAGGCCGTGTCCAGGACCGAGGTGAAGGCGCGGCGGATCTCGTCGGGGGTGAGTTCGGCAGGGGTGTTGCCGGGCCAGGGGAGCGGGATCCGGATGTCCTCACGGCCGCCCGACCGGGCGAACAGCATCTCCTTGGGGGCGACGAGGTTGTCGTGGACGCCGTTGGGGTTGCCGGGGAACGGGATGCGCCGCATGGTGTCGGGCAGGTTGTGGTAGACGCCGGGGATGAAGCGGAAGCCGTGCTCCCCCGGCAGGGGGCGGCGGCCGCCCGTGCCGCTGCCCGGTACGTCCATGCTGCGGGCCTTGCCGCCCAGCGCCTTGCGCTCGTAGACCGTGACCCGGAAGCCGCGCTCGGCGAGTTCGTGCGCGGCCGTGAGCCCGGCGACGCCCCCGCCCAGTACGGCCACGGTCTGCGCCGCCGCGCCGTCCTGGGCCGAAGCCCGCCGGGGCATGCCGAGGGCGACCCCGCCACCGCCGGCGGCCGCGGCAGTGCCCAGGAATGTTCTGCGCGTCGTGCCGCTCATCGCTACCCCTTACCGTCGGTAACATCGGCGCACGAGGATATGGGCGGCGCAACGATCCCGGAAGACGGCCTGCACAACTTTGGCTTGATGCCGCATCAGGCCCTGATGGTGACAGTGGCCGGCCCTTCGAGTCCGCTCTCGTCGCGCGTCTGGGCGGTACCGAAGCCCTGCGCAGCGCGGCACTGCGGCGGGAGTCGGGCGGGGCTTCCCGCCCGGCCGCGGCCCGCCGGCCTCCCCGCGGCGCCGGGGTCCTCGGCCTCTCGGCGGAGCCGGCACGCGGATGCGGCCACGTCCGGGTCCTCGTGGATCCGGAAAGGCAGCCGCTGTGCCCGGCGAAGAGGGCGCACCACATACCCATGACGACTCGCCCAGGAGCACAGACCCTTCATGCGCGCTCTGGTTCTCGACCGGCCCGGCCCCGTCGACGCCCTGCGGCTTGCGGATCTGCCGGTCCCCCATCCCGGGCCGGGGCAGGCACGGATTAGAGCCGATAGGCCTGGGGACTGAACCCCTCGGACTGCCGGCGTGCCGCCCACGGTGCCCCCGAGTGGACCTGGCCGGCCGTCCTCGGAGGCACGGTGGCGGCCTCGCCACGACCGCCGGACGGCCGGACGGCCGGACCTGAGCGTCGTGCCGCCGCTCTCCATGGCGCCCTCCCGGCGGCAGCTGCCGACGATGCTCACTGAGCTGCTCGGCATGGCCGCCAGGCGCCCCTCGCCCGCACGGCCCTGGCCGCACGCCTGAAGTGGCTGCGCCGGCTGCTGGACGAGTGAGCAGGTGCCTGGCGTGTCATGGTGCCGGTCGCGGCGACCTTCCTGGACCTGCGGGACCTTTCGGCTCCGCCGTGCCTGGTCGGCACGGAGAAGCCGGGCCCCACGGTCGCCCGTGGAGCCCGGCCGGAGGGGGTCAGCGGGTGAACGTGACCCGGTGCTCCTTCAGCGAGCCGCAGTTGGAGCCGAACACCTGCACATACGTGTTCGCGATGCCGCCGCCCCAGTCGACGCAGTGGCCCTTGCCGTAGACGTGGGTCGGTCCGGCGTACGACGTGAACAGACCCTCGTCGTAGTGGCTCTCCCCGGTGTCCGGGACGGAGATCCAGGCGGACATGTTCACGGCCTTGCCCGGGTTGTTGCGGATGGTCGTGACGCAGTTCTGGCCGTTGGAGGCGTTGTAGGTCAGGTAGACGGTCCCCAGCGAGCCGACCTTCGCCGAGTTGACCGTCTTGTACCCACTGCCGCAGACCTTCTGCGGAGTGGTGTTGGGTGCGGCCGAGGCCGGCGACGCCAGGGCGGTCGTGGTTCCCACGGACAGTGCCGCCACGGCGGACGCTGCCAGGATGGAACGGGTGAATCGCATATTTCCCCCATGCAACTCTTCGAGGTGGTTGCTCCTGCATGGTGTGACCCGCCGGGCGTTCAAAGGGTTGTGCGTCAGTCGGCAGGAAAATAGGGGGAGTTGAGGGGCGACACGAGTGGAGGGGCTGGCTCCGTGACGGTGGGGGTCTGAGCGTTCCCACGTTGCGATTCTTTTACTCACGAGTCACTTGGGGCACACGCGAGATCCCGAGGATCTGTGCAGGGGTGTCACACAGACTGCACACCACCCTTTCAAAGTCTCGTTAGCGTTACGGCTCGATCCCACGTGCGAACGTGACCAGGCGCGGCCGGCGAGCCGCCGGAACAGCCAGATCGGGAAAACCACACATGGATTACTGCTCGTCGTGCCGTCGGCACCTCAACGGCGCCCTGGTCTGCCCGGGGTGCGGCGCCTACGCCCCGGACATCGACCCCTGTGTCGTCGACGGCCGGACCGGCCCGGCCCCCGCGCCCGTCACGACCCCGGGCGGACCGGCCACCTGGGAGTACCCGGCCGCCACCGGCACGTGGCACGACGGCACCCTGTGGGACGAGACCCGCGCGCGTACGCACGAAGGCCCCGCCTCCGGCTCGTCCGACGCGTACGACTCCCCGGACACGGACACGGACACGGACACGGACGCGGGCATGGACACGAACGCGGACACGGCCGAGGGCTTCGAGGCCCGGCCGCAGGGGCGGGCGGCCAGGCGTCGCCAGCTGGCCCGCTGGAAGAAGAACCAGCGCCGGGCCGTGGTCGCGACGGCGGTCGCGCTCGTCGGAGGCGGTCTGACCGTCGCCGCGATGAACGGGAACGCGAAGCCCGGTGTGCAGGCGGCCACGACGCCGCAGGACACGACCATGGGCGGCTCCGTGGGGGAGGCGCCGACGTATGCCGAACCGACGTCGAGGCAGGCCGGCACCCCGCGTTCCGAGGCCACCCCCACCACTCCGCCGCACGCCGACCGAGCCTCGCGCCACCAGCGGTCCCGGGCCGCCGACCCCCGCACCGCGCCGGCCGGCACGCGGACGGACGCGGCCGCCGCACCCCGCGAGCTGCCGCTGACGACCCCGCCCCGGCGCAAGACCGTCACCGACACCGTCGACACGGCCACCGGCGACGCCGCTTCCACCGCGTCCGACGCCACCGAGCCGACGACGGCGCCCGCCGCCGGGTCGGGCTCGGACGCCCAGCAGCCGACGTCCCCCTCGACACCCCCGCCCGCGGCGACCACTCCGCCCGAGGCGTCTCCCGCAGACAGCAAGCCCAAGGAACTCTGCCTGCTCGTCATCTGCCTCGGCTGAGGGCACGCGGCCGCCGCCAACCGGTGGCCGCGCCCAGCCGCCCCGCCGGACCGGAACCGCTGTACGACCGTCTCCGAGCTCGTCGCACGACGCCGGGAAAACGCCCCTGAGGCGGCCCGGCCGGCTCCGCGGCAAGCGGAAGCCGACCGTACAATCCTCGCGACCAAATCGGGGGCGACATCAGCGGGGGAGTCCGCGTGGAAACGATCATCGTGCAGTTGCCCGGCACCACCCAGTGGGGTGCGGAGGAGTCGGGCAGTCCCGAACTGATCCACCTGGGACCGGGGGACATCGCGGACTTCGGACGCGGCGGGGCGGGAGTGCGCATCGTGCTCACCGACCCCGGGATCTCCCGCCGGGCCGGGCAACTGGAAGCGGCGGGCGACTACTGGCGGCTGTCCAACTTCAGCCGCAGCGTGTCGTACGTGGTGGAGAACCTGGAGGGGGCCGGCGAGTACCTCACCGTCGCGCCCGGGCGGCTCGGGGCGCCCGTGCCCTTCGAGTTCTCCCGCGTGGTGCTGCCCGCCCTGTCCGGCACCGCCACGTTCAAGGTGTTCGCACCCCAGCACGCCTATCTCGGCGAGCAGTCGGTGCCCGGTGGCGGCGAACAGACCGTCCACCCCTTCGCCCTGGACCCGACGTCGAAGTACTTCCTCGTCCTGGTGGCCCTGTGCGAACCCCGCCTGCGCGACCCCTCCGACTCGGCACTGCCCGGCGTCGGCCAGATCGTGGAGCGGCTGCGGCCCCTGGAGTCCTGCCGGGACCTGACCCGCTCCGCGGTCAACTACCACATCGACTACCTGGCCTTCGCCAAACTGCGCCTGGACCTCGGGGAGGAAGCCACGACCGCGGCCGACGGCGGCCGTACCGGCGCCAAGCGCACCCGGCTCGCCTCCGTCGCCCTGCGCTTCGGTCTCGTCGGCGAGGAGCACCTCGGCCTGCTGCCGCCCCGCGGCGCGGGCCGCCTCACCGACCAGCAGGAGGCCCGCGCATGACGACGCCCGAGGAACGGGACGACGATCTGGAAGCGCCCCGCCCGCCCGGGCTCCCGGAGGGCTTCCGCATCGAGGGCTGGGAAGTGGGCGCGGTCATCGGCTCCGGCGGCTGGGGAACCGTCTACGAGGCCCGGACGGTCGCCGACGGCACGCCCGTCGCGGTGAAGGTGCTCCCGACCGGCGCCCTGGGGCCCGGGCAGCGCGCGGCGCTCGGTGAACTCGTGGCGCGCGAGGTCCGGTTCAGCGCGGAGGCCGACCACCCCCACCTCGTCCGCACCCACGCCGTGTGCACCGTCGAGGCACCGGAACTGCCCGCCCTGGACGGCGCGATCGCGCTGGTCATGGACCGGGCCGAGGCCAGCCTGAAGGACGTACTGGACGCCGCCGCGACGGGCGGGCCGATCGCCGACGCCGACCGCGTCCTGCGCGGAGTCGCCGCCGGGCTCGCCCACATGCACGAGGCCGGCTGGGTGCACGGCGACCTCAAACCCGCCAACGTGCTGCTGGGCCCCGGCGGCGAGGTGTGGCTGGCGGACTTCGGTCTCGCCGCCGAACTCGACGGTACCCACGCCCACTTGCCGCCGCTCGGCACCCTCGACCACCTGCCGCCCGAGTGGTGGTCCCAGCGCACCGGTACCCAGGGCGCCGTCGTCCGGCCCACCGCCGACATCTGGGCCTTCGGTGTCCTCGCCCACCAGGTCCTCACCGGCGGCCTCCACCCCTTCCCGGGCGCGACGGCCCGGGCCCGCTCGCTCGCCGCCCAGACCTACGCCCGCGGCACCGCCCCCCTGCGGCTCGACGCCGGCCTCGACGAGGACCTGCGGCGGCTGATCGCCGACTGCCTGGCCCCGGACCACGCCGCCCGTCTCCCGCACACGGCCGGCAGCGTCGCCGCCCGGGTCGAGGCCGCCACCGCCGGTCCGCACCGCCCCCGAAGACGGATGCCCGCCCTCGCAGCCGGGGTCGTCGTCCTGACCGCCGCCGCTGTCGCCGGGGCGGCCCTGCTCGGCGGAGGCGAAGGAGGCCTCACCCAGGACGACGAACGCGACCGCGGCACCCCCACGGCCACCAGCACGCCCAGCGCGCCCCCCGGGGAGATTCCCGAGGACTCCGACGTACCCGACGCGCTGCGTCCCGTCATCGCCCGCGCGGCCCACCGCTGCACCGACGAGGAGATCACCCCGGCTCTGCTCGCCGCGCTGATCAAGGCGGAGAGCAACTTCGACGCCAAGGCCTCCCGCCCGGAGAGCGAGGAGTACGGCATCGCCATGTGGACGCCGTCGGTGTTCCGGGCCTGGGCCGTCGACGGGGACGGCGACGGCGACAAGGACCACATGTCACCACCGGACGCGATCTCCACCATGAGCCTGTACGTGTGCTGGCTCGACCAGCGCTTCAAGCAGGCAGGGCTGCCGAAGAAGGACCTCCCCGCACTCGTCGCGGCCGGGTACCGCACCAGCGACCGCACGGTCATCGAGGAACGCGGCGTGCCGGAACGGGTGCGGCCGCACGTGGACAAGGTGATGCGCTACCTCGCCGAGTACGAGGGCTGAGCGGCACGAACGCGAGCGGTGGGCGGAGCCGCAGCCCCGCCCACCGCTCGTCCCCCGTTCCCGTCACGGCCGCGGCGAGCCGCACTCCGGGACGTTCGGCAGCCGGTTGTCCGGCGAGCTGATGTAGATGTTGGAGATGTAGCCCCCGTACTGGGGCAGATAGGCCCACCAGTCGTTGGTGTAGGGCGGCACACTGACCACCTCGCCCCGGGTCTGGCAGCCGACCAGCACCTCGACGCCGGCGGGGAGCCGGGTGATCCGCTCGTCGCCCGTGGCCGGTCCCTTGCGGACGTTGACGAGCTCGCCCCACGTGCCGAACCAGGTCCCGGCGGGTCGAACCCCGCCCGGCACGTTCAGCGAGCGGGTCAGCCGGCCGATGTCGGTGTACGCCTTGCCGTACGTCGTGCCGACCGCGTGCAGGGTCAGCACGGCCACGATCGTGCGGTCGTTCGTGCCCACCGTGCCGGTTGTGTGCAGCGCGGGGCGGGTGAGGTCCACGGCGGCGGCACGGGGAGCGGCGGCCGACTCCGCAGGCGTCGCCGCGGGCGCTGCCTGGGAGCCGCACGTGCCCTTGGCGAACTTCCCGGACCAGCCCTGCTTCACCGCCCAGGGCCGGTCGAACGACCCGGCGATGCCGAAGTGCTGGTCGAAGTGGTCGGTGGCGGAACAACGGGTGGATCGGCGCAGGTTGTCCATGATGAAGGTGCGGACGGGCGCGGGTGCCTTCTCCAGGATGTACCGGTAGACGGCCACCGTGTCCCGGGCGGACATGGCCGTGTAGCCCCAGAATCCCGCGTACTCGGCGGGCGGTGCCACCGTGTCGCGCAGACCGACCTCAGGCCGGTCGAGCATCCGCTCGATGATCGCCGAGCCGCCGTACGTCGACCAGTAGTGGTTCGCGGCGTCGTCGTCGCTGCCGCGCAGCATCGGCTCCAGCCGGGCGCGGTCGGCCGCGGGGATGACGTAGTCGGGCCCGCGGTCCCACAGAAAGTCCAGCGCCAGCAGGAGCTTGACGACCGACGCGGACCGGAACTGCGCGCTGTCGTTGACCTGTTCGGTGAACGTGCCGGTCTGGCGGTCGAAGACGGCGACGCCGGCGGTGACGCCGGGCGGGATCTGGGCCGCTGCGGAGCTCCGGATGGTCCCGGCCGCCCCTTGCGTTCGGGGGTGTGCCGCGGCACCGCTCGTGAGTGACGCGACCGTGACGACGGCCGCGAGCGCGGCGGCGCCGCGCAGGAGCATGCGCATGGTTGCCCTTCCTGGATCGCCCGGTTGTCCGACGGGACCTCGGCCCGCGGCGCCACGATAGGAGCCCCGGCGGGGCGGGCGCTCCTGACGGATGTCAGGGCTCCGGCGGAGCGGGCGGCCTGCGGCCTCGACCCTGATAGATGTCAGGTGTCGGCGGTGGGGTGACGCCCCGTACGGTCACGACAGCGAGCGGCGGCCGGTACGGGGGCCGGTCGCCGCGCACGACCCGACCACCCCACGGCACACGAAACGAAAGAGGACTCATGAGCCGCCGATCACTCACGACACTGCTGGCCGCGGGGGGCGCCGCCGCGGTGATGGCGCTCCTTCCGACCTCCGCCCACGCCCAGGCGCACTCGGGCGGCAACTACGGTCTCTACGGCATGGAGGGGCAGTACCCCACCACCTCGTTCTGCACGGGCACGTTCCGGCAGATCGGGCCCACCCAGTACGCCGAGGGCATGGCCCTGAAGTACTTCTACTCCGACAAGTGCGGCTCGTTCGCCCGGATCGAGAACTCCCGGCCCGGCTGCGTGGCCGTACTGCAGCGCTCCAACAACGGCACGGGCCGCAACGACGGCTGGGTCTCCGAGACCGTGGACGCCGGCATCAACTACGCCTACACGCAGATGGGCAACAATCTCAACGGCCGCGTCTCGCGCGCCCTGCTCTCGTGCGACGGCCACGACCTGGTGAACACCGCCTGGTACTGAGCCGCACCACGGGCCACACGCCTGCGGCGGACCACCGATCTCGCGGTGGTCCGCCGCAGGCGTGTCCGGACGACGGTGCGTCAGCAGTCCGGGACGCCCGCGGTCTTCTGGCCGCCGCGGGCGCCCATGGCGGGACGGTCCGTTCGGCCGGCCTCGAACACGGCCGGAAACCGCTCGACGGCCACCGCGGTCCCTGTCTACGATCCACCGCGCGGCATCGCGTGCCGGTCACCGTCCGGGTGAGGCATGGAGGCGCCGCGGAGATGCCCGTGGAGGCATTCAACCGTGTCAGTCGAGTTCAACCACACCATCGTTCTGTCCCGTGACCGGGAGAAGTCCGCTCACTTCCTCGCAGAGATCCTGGGACTGGAGGTCGGCGCACCGGCCGGTGTGTTCCTGCCCGTGAAGACCGCCAACGGCGTCACCCTGGACTTCGCCACCGTCGACGCCGACATCCCCGTGCAGCACTACGCGTTCCTCGTCTCCGAGGACGAGTTCGACCGGGCCCTGGACCGTCTCGTCGAGGCCCGCGTCCCCATCCAGGCCGACCCGCACGGCAACCACCCCCGCCGCATCAACCGCAACGACGGGGGCCGGGGCGTCTACTTCCCCGACCCGGCGGGCCACGGTCTGGAGATCCTCACCCGCCCGTACGGCACCGACCCGGCTTCCGAGCTGAACGGGGTCACGGAGGACGTGCCCGGGGCGGTCTGACCAGGCCCCGGTCCGGTCAGCCGCCGTCGGACCGCACTGCCACGGAGGCCGGTTCATCGCCGGCCTCCGTGGTGTCCTCCCGGCGGGGGAGCAGCAGCGGCGTGACGAGGAGCAGGGCACCGGCCAGTGCGATGGCCGTGCGGGGACCGGTCCGGGCGGCCAGTACGCCCCACAGGGCGGTCATCGTCGCGGTGGTGGCCTTGCCGGTGGCCGACCAGGCGGACAGGGTGCGGGTGACCCGGCCCGTGGGGGTGCGGTCGAGGCGGTGTGTGGCGAGGACCGGGTTGTAGACCGCGCAGCAGGTGATCAGGCCGAACTCGACCAGCATGACCAGGACCAGGCCGGGCGTGCCGGGGCCGGTGAAGGCCAGGCCGATCGGCCAGCAGGCCCGCAGCGCCCCCGCCGTGACCAGGACCCGGTGCCGGCCGTGGCGGGCGACGAGGCGCGGGGCCAGACGGGAGCCGAGCAGGCCGCCGGTGCAGGGCACCGCGAAGGCGAGGGCGTACTGCCAGGGAGCGAAGTGCAGGTCGTCGACCATCAGGATCAGCAGCGGCGGAGACGCCGCCAGGATCAGGGAGTTGACCAGGAGCGTGTTGAGGAACAGCGGGCGCAGTGCCGGATCGGCCAGGATGTGGCGCCAGCCCGCCAGCAGGTCGCGGGCCCGGGTCACCGCGGGTTCCGGTCGTGCCGGGTGCTGCTCGGCGTCGCCGATCGCCCGGATGCCGAGGGCCGACAGCAGATAGCTCACCGCGTCGGCCACCACCGTCGTCACCGGGCCGAACAGGCCGATCGCGGCTCCGCCCAGCGGCGGGCCGACCATGCTGGCAGTCCAGGTCGTCGCCTCGAACCGTCCGTTCGCCACGAGCAGGTCCTGCCGCGGCAGGAGGTCTTTGAGGAACGCCCCGGCCGCCGCGTTGAAGGTGATGTCGGCCGCCGCGACGGCCACCGACACCAGCAGCAACTGGCCGAAGCTCAGTCGGCCGAGTGCGAACGCCACGGGGATGCTCAGCAGCACCGCGCACCGGACCAGGTCCGTCGCGATCATCACCGGCCGTTTGCGGCGGACCTCCACCCACGGCCCGAGGGGCACCGACACCGCAGCGCCGACCGCCGGCCCCACCGCCGCCAGCAGCGACACCTGCGCCGGTCCGGCGTCCAGGGCCAGGACCGCGATCAGGGCGAACGCGTCGAACGCGAGCCAGGTGCCGGCCGTGCTGACCGCGTACGCGCCCCACAGCCATCCGAACCGCCGCCCCAGCGACCGTCTGCCCGCCATACCCGGCGCACTCCCCGCTCTCCCGGACAACCCGGCGTTGTCCGGGAGTCATCCAAGCGAGAACCGGGCGGGCCGGGCAAACAACCGCCCCGCACCCGCGCCACAACCAACCGTTGTGGCGCGGGTGGCGCGGGGTGGAGGCTCAGCGCTGGTACAGCCCCACCAGCGTCCCGTCCGCGAGGCGGTGCTTCTCGACCTCCTCGTGCACCTGGTCCGCGCGCGGCGCGTCGGGCAGGACGCACGGTTCGGACAGCGCGTAGAGCCGGAAGAAGTAGTGGTGGGCGTCGTCACCCGGCGGCGGATGGGGGCCGCCCCAGCCGTGCTGCCCGTAGCCGTTGACGAGTTCCGTGCCGCCCGGCGGGCTCTGCCCGGCCTCGACGCCGTCGCTGTGCGGGTCGATGCCGACCACGACCCAGTGCGCGAAGGTGCCCGACGGGGCGTCGGGGTCCTCGCACAGCAGGACCAGTTCGGCCGCGTCGTCCGGCACACCGCTCCAGGTCAGCGGCGGAGAGACGTTCGGTCCCTCGTACGCGTGCCGGCGCGCGATGAAGGAGTGGTCGTTGAACGCGTTGCTGCTCAGTTCGATGCCGGTCATGTGGCCCGAAGTACCCCCGTGGGCCCCGGGGCACACGGTTCGGACCGATTCCCCCGGGTACCCGCCGGGGCGAGCCGGAACGAGGCGGGGGAGGGAGGAGCCCGACGATGTCTCCCCTGGCAGAAGACCCCGCGGCGAGTGTCCGTGAGGACCGGCGCGCACCGGCCCGCACCGCCCGGCTGCGCAGCCGCATCCCCGAGCCCGACGAGGAGCCGGACCTCCTCGGCCAGTACCTCGCACAGATCTCGGCGACCCCGCTGCTCACCGCGGAGGACGAGGTACGGCTGGCCCGGCGGATGGAAACCGGCCTGCGGGCGCTGGAGCGGCTGGACCTGGCAGACGCCGGGGAACACGACCTCACGGCACAGGGGCGCCGGGACCTGGAGGACACCGTCCGGGACGGGCAGGCGGCCAAGGACCACATGGTCCGGGCCAACCTCCGGCTCGTGGTGTCGATGGCGAAACGGCACGCCCACCGCGGTCTGCCCCTGCTGGACGTCATCCAGGAGGGCAACCTGGGGCTGATCCGGGCCGTGGAGAAGTTCGACCACACCAAGGGCTTCAAGTTCTCCACGTACGCGACCTGGTGGATCCGCCAGGCGATCGAGCGGGGCCTCGCGGCGCACGCGCGTTCCGTCCGGCTCCCGATGCACGTCGTGGAGCAACTGCAGAAGATCGCCAAGATCGAGCGGCGGCTCCGCCTCGACCTGGGGCGTGAACCGAGCGTCGGGGAGGTGGCCCGGGAGAGCGGCCTCGCCGAGGACCGGATCGGCTGGCTGCGCCACGTCGGGCGGGACGCCGTCAGCCTGGACACGCCGGTGGACGAGGCGGGCGAGACCGTCGTCGGCGACCTCATCGCCGACACCGAGGTGCTCCAGGCCCCGGAGGTGGCCGAGTTCCGGGCGCTCGCCGAGGAACTCCGCGAGGCCGTCGGCACGCTCGCGCCCCGCGAGGCCATGATCCTCAGCTTGCGCTACGGGCTGCACGACGGGCACACCCGCACGCTCAACGAGGTCGCCCGGCGCGTCGGGCTGACCCGCGAGCGGGTGCGTCAGCTCGAGAAGGAGTCACTCGCCCGGCTGCGGGAGCCGGGAAGCCGCGAACGGCTGGTGGCGTGGGCGGGCTGACCCCCACGCCCGGCCGAGCTCCCTCACCCGGCTGTGGTCTCACGCCCGGCTGCCCTCCCCCTCCCGCCCGGCTGACCTCCCACGCCCGGCCGACCTCCTTCGCCCGGCTGTGGTCTCACGCCCGGCTGACCTCCCCCTCCCGCCCAGCCGACTTCCCACGCCCGGCCGACCTCCTTCGCCCGGCTGTGGTCCTACGCCCGGCTGACCTCCCCCTCCCGCCCAGCCGGCCTCCCACGCCCTGCCACGTCACGCGGCCGGCGCGGCGAGGACCAGCGAACCGTCGGCCGCCCGCTCCACCCCCACCCCACCGCTGATCCGGTCCAGCGTCGCGCGCAGCCAGGCACGGTCCTCCCCGGACGCCGGCTCCAGCCGCATCCGCCGCGCCCGGAACGGCACCATGCGCAGCCCGGCCAGCCGCCCGCTGTCCGGCTCGACCGACACGAGGAAGGCGAGCCGCAGATCGTCGCGGTACTCCTCGTATCCGGAGATGCCCTCGTAGTCGTCGACGAAGTCGCCGCAGCCGTAGAGGATCAGCCGGCCCCGGTACACCTCCAGCGGCCGGGGATGGTGCGAGGAGTGCCCGTGGACGACGTCGGCACCACCGTCCACCAGCGCGTGTGCGAAACGGATCTGCTCGCGCGGGACGCGGTACCCCCAGTTCGAGCCCCAGTGCACGGACACGACGGTGAGGCCACCGGCCTCTCCCGGGCGCCGGACCGCGGCCTCGGCGGCGGCTCCCGAGAAGCCGGGCAGGTACGCCACACCCGGCCGGTGCGCGGTCGCCGCCCAGCCGGACGGGATGCCGCTGGAGTAGGCCCCGAGGGCGAACACCCGCAGATGCCGGCCGCCCGGGAGCGGGATCGTCGCGGGCGCGTACGCCTCGTCGGCGTTCCGTCCCGCGCCCGCCGTCCGCAGCCCCGCCCGGGCCAGCACGTCCAGGGTCTCCAGCAGGCCCGGGCGGCCGAAGTCCAGGACGTGGTTGTTGGCGAGGACCGTCACGTCGGGCCGGGCCACGGCCAGCGCCGGCAGGTTCGACGGGTGCATCCGGTAGTGGATCTCCTTGCCGGGCGCGAACGTGCCGCCGCCCGTCACCGACGTCTCCAGGTTCACGATCCGGGCGTCCGGGGCGGCCTCGTCCAGCACCCGCAGCGCCTCGCCCCACGGCCACGACGGAGCCACGGGCGCCGGCACCGGACCGTGCACCGACTCCGCCAGCCGGACGTAGGCCCGGGCGTCCTCGGCGTACGCCTCACGCAGCGCCGGATCACCGGGATGCGCGAGGATCTGGTCGACGCCGCGCCCGAGCATCACGTCACCGCACAGGAACAGCGTCACGACGCCGCCGCCCATCCCTCCACGGTAGGTCAGGCGTCCACCGTCACCGCACACGACCACCCGTACGGGTCCGGCCCCATCCGCAGCCGGTTCCACGCCACCGCCACCGGAACCGCCCCCGTGATCTCCACGTCCGCGATGCCGGTGACGGCCAGCCGTACGTCCAGGCCGCCGTCGGCCTCGTCCGCCTCCACGTCCACGGGCACCTGCCCGTACGCCTCCAGCCGGAAGATGACCTCGTCCAGCAGCGCGGCGAGCAGGTCGTCGTCGCTGGCCTCGGGCAGCCGTACCCGGTCCACGGCGGTGGGCCGCACCCCGGAGACGTCCGCGAAACACTCCACCATCGCCAGGACGGCCTCCGCCAGACAATGCTCTCTGCACGCCGCCCACGCCTCGATCCGGATGTCGCCCGGATGCGGCACCGCCCAGTGCCCGCACTCACCCG
Source organism: Streptomyces qaidamensis (assembly GCF_001611795.1). Taxonomy (NCBI): domain Bacteria; kingdom Bacillati; phylum Actinomycetota; class Actinomycetes; order Kitasatosporales; family Streptomycetaceae; genus Streptomyces; species Streptomyces qaidamensis. Next base: position 8,238,924 of record NZ_CP015098.1, read on the forward strand.
GCTGCCGTCCTTGCCCGCCGTCGTCCGTGTCACCGCCCATGAACATCGCCTGCCCGAGGCCGGCCCTCCCATGCGGCCCGGCCCGCGCGTTGCGGATCAGACGGGCTCGTCCGCGAGGTACGGCGGCGCCGGATCGTACTGGATGTAGCGCCGTACGGCCCGCGCGTGCTCCCGTCCGTGCAACCGCCCGACCAGCCACAACGCACTGTCGATCCCCGCCGAGACGCCCTGGCTGGTGACCAGGTTCCCGTCCACGACGTAGCGGACGTCCCGGACCACCGTCACGTCCCCCCGCGCCTCCAGGGTGTCCTCCCGGCTCCAGTGCGTGGCCACCCGGCGGCCCCGGGCGGGTCCGGCGGCATGCAGCAGGAACGTGCCGGTGCACACACCGTGGACCCACGCGGCCCGCTCCGCCGTCTTCCCGATCCAGCCGGTCACGGCCGGGTTGTGCAGCTGGCTCTCGCGCGCGCCCAGCCCGCCCGGCACATGCAGCACGTCCAGCGGAGGATGGTCGTCGAAGGTGTGGTCGGGCAGGACGCGCAGGCCCTTGTTGCAGCGCACCGGCCCGGGGCGCTCGCAGACCAGCACCGCCGTGTCGCCGGCTTCCCGGAGCCGGGCCGAGACGGTGAAGACCTCCCAGGGCCCCACGAAGTCGAGCTCCTCGGCGTCCTCGAAGACCAGCAGGCCGTAGGTCGTCATGCGGTTCGTCCTTCCTCTGCGGAATCCGGCAGGGGGCCCAGGGGGCCCGGAGGTTCAAGGGGTCCCATGGTGGAGCGGAACCGGGCGCGGTAGTCCGACGGCGTGACCCCGAGCCGGCGGTGGAACGTGCGGCGCAGGGTCTCGGCCGTGGCGAAGCCGCAGCGGCGGGCGATGGCCTCCACCGGCTCGTCCCCGTCCGTGAGCGCGCGCTGCGCCGCCTCGACGCGCACCCGCTCGACGTACGCCGCCGGCGGCGCGCCCATCTCCGCCGTGAAGCGGCGCTGCAGATGACGCGGGCTCAGCCCGGCGTGCGCGGCGAGGCCGGCGATGTCGTGCCGGGCCCCCGGATCGGCGTGGATCGCGGTGACCGCGGCCCGCACCGGGTCCGTCGCCGGCTGCCGCGACCACAGCGCCACACTGAACTGCGACTGACCGCCCGGACGGCGCAGGAACAGCACCAGCCGGCGGGCCACCTCATGCGCGACGTCCCGGCCCAGGTCGTCCTCCACCAGGGCGAGCGCCAGATCCATCCCGGCGGTCACCCCGGCCGACGTCCACACCCGCCCGTCCCGGACGAAGATCGGGTCGCAGTCCACCCGCACCTCGGGATGCTCCCGGGCCAACTGCTCCTCACGGGCCCAGTGCGTGGTGGCCCGCCGCCCGTCCAGCACCCCCGCGGCGGCCAGCAGGAACACCCCGCTGCACACCGAGGCCACCCGCCGGGCACCGGCCGCGGCGGCGGCGACCCACGCGACCAGCTCCACGTCCTTGCGAGCCTGGTCGACGCCCTGGCCGCCGACCACCACGAGGGTGTCCGTCCCGGCCGGATCGAGGTCCGCGACGCCGCGCCCGGCGTGCACGAGCAGCCCGCTCACCGACCGGACCGGCCCCGCCCGGGGCGCCACGACGTCACAGGCGTACCCGACCGCACTGTGGAACACCTCGTGCGGTCCGGTGAGGTCGAGCGGCTGGAAACCGTCGAAGACGACGAAGACGATACGGCGATCGGTCACGCCCCTCACGCTCCACCGGCCCGACGTACGGCGTCAACGACACGCATCCCACAGATCGCGCCATGGGACGTCCACCGCGGTGTGGGTACCACGGGAACCGAGGGAGAGGAGGCTGACGATGATCTCCCGGACGGTCACCCTGCCCGCGGGCCGCGCAGCCCTCACCGGCGATCTGACCGTGCCGCCGGACGCCCGCGCGGTCGTGCTGTTCGCGCACGGCAGCGGCAGCTCCCGGCACAGCCCCCGCAACCGCGAGGTCGCCGCCGGCCTGCGCACCGCCGGGCTCGGCACGCTGCTGATCGACCTGCTCACCGAGGAGGAGGAACGGCTCGACGCCCGCACCGCCGAACTCCGCTTCGACATCCCCCTGCTGGGCCGCCGGCTGGTGGCCGCCCTCGACTGGCTGGCGCGGGAACCCGGCACCTCGGGCCTGCCCGTGGTCCTGTTCGGCGCCAGCACCGGCGCGGGCGCGGCTCTGGTCGCCGCCGCCCAACGGCCCGACCGGGTACGGGCGGTCGTCTCGCGCGGCGGACGGCCCGACCTGGCGGGTGACGCCCTGGACGCCGTACGGGCCCCGGTGCTGCTGATCGTGGGCGGCCGGGACACGCACGTGCTGCGGCTCAACGAGGAGGCGGCACGACGGCTGCCCACGCCGCCCACCCTCCACGTGGTGCCCGGCGCCACCCACCTGTTCGAGGAACCGGGCGCACTGGACGAGGTCACCCAGGCCGCCCGGCAGTGGTGCGACCAGCAGGTAGAGACCGCCAATGGCCGGTGACCCGTTGGTGTGCATCGTCCGGCGGACGCGGGGGTACGCGGGAGCCGGACCGGCCGAGGGCCCTCTCCGTGCGGGAAGCAGAGGTGACCGTCATGCTGTTCCGTGATCGTCGGCAGGCCGGTGAGGAACTGGCCGAAACACTGCGGGCCCGGCAGCGCGAGGGGGCCCTGCCCGATCCCCTCGTCCTCGCCCTGCCCCGCGGCGGTGTCGCCGTGGCGCGCGAGGTCGCCGAGGCGCTTCACGCCCCGCTCGACGTGCTCGTCGTACGCAAGATCGGGGCTCCCCACCAGGAAGAACTCGGCGTCGGCGCGATGGCCGGGGACGAGGTGCCGCTCCTCGACGAGGACGCCCTGCGCCACCTCGGCATCGGGGAGGCCGCCCTCGCAGGCGTCATCGAGCGGGAGCGCGCCGAACTGCGGCGCCGCGAGCGGCTGTACCGGCAGGGCCGGCCCGCCCCGGACCTGCGCGGACGGACCGTGATCGTCGTCGACGACGGACTGGCGACCGGCTCCACGGCCCGCGCCGCACTGCGCTTCGTACGCCGGCAGGCACCCGCACGGGTGCTCCTGGCCGCGCCCGTCTGCTCCCCGGAGGGGGCCGACCTGATGAGCGCCGAGGCGGACGAGGTGATCTGCCTGCACCGGCCGGCCGCGTTCATGGCCGTGGGCCTTTGGTACGAGGACTTCGGGCAACTGACGGACCAGGACGTCCTGGAGGCGTTGCACGTGCAGCTTTGACCGCTTGTTCACCTGGCGGGAGTGGCGGAAACCAGCCACGCCGGACGAGGATGTCCCTTCCCCACATCTGCATCAGGAGCAACAAGTGAACGTCTCGCTGTCCGTGTGGCTGCTGACCGTGGCAGCCCTGTGCGTACTCGTCGCCGTGGACTTCTTCGTCGGCCGCAAGCCGCACGACGTCTCGATCAGAGAAGCCGGGACGTGGACGGTGGTGTGGGTGGTCCTGGCCGTGCTGTTCGGCGTGGGGCTGTGGTACTTCGATGGGAGCGGGCCCGCGGGTGAGTTCTTCGCCGGGTACATCACCGAGAAGTCGCTCAGTGTCGACAACCTCTTCGTCTTCGTCCTGATCATGAGCAAGTTCGCGGTGCCCACGCAGTACCAGCAGCGGGTGCTGATGATCGGCGTCCTGATGGCCCTGGTGCTGCGGGCGGTGTTCATCGCGGCGGGCGCGGCGATCATCTCCACCTTCTCCTGGGTGTTCTACCTCTTCGGCGCGTTCCTGATCTGGACCGCCTGGAAGCTGGTCCAGGACGCCCGCACGCAGGACCACGAGGAGGAGTACCAGGAGAACAAGCTGCTGAAGATGGCGGAGCAGCGCTTCGGCGTGGCCGACCGCTACCACGGCACGAAGCTGTTCATCACCGAGAACGGCAAGCGCATCATGACGCCCATGCTGGTCGTGATGCTCGCGATCGGCTCGACCGACGTGCTGTTCGCCCTCGACTCCATCCCCGCCATCTACGGCCTGACGCAGGACCCGTACATCGTGTTCACCGCGAACGCCTTCGCCCTCATGGGCCTGCGCCAGCTGTACTTCCTCATCGGCGGCCTGCTGAAGAAGCTGGTCCACCTCTCCTACGGCCTGTCGATCATCCTCGGCTTCATCGGCGTGAAGCTGGTGCTGCACGCGCTGCACGAGTCGGGTGTCCACGTCCCCGAGATCGGCATCCCGTTCTCGCTGAGCTTCATCGTGCTGGTCCTGGCGGTGACGACCTTCACGAGCCTGCGCGCCTCGCGCAAGCAGGCGGCCGAGGAGGCGGCCCGCTCGGCCGCCGAGTCCGGCTAGGCGACCGGCCGGGGGCCTGCTCTCAGACGACTCCGTCCGCGCGGAGGGCCGCCACCTCCTCGGCGGTGCGGCCCAGTTCCGTCAGGATCGCATCGGTGTGCTCGCCCACGGCCGGCACGGGGTCCATGCGCGCGGGCAGGCCCGCGAGGTCGGCGGGCGGGAGCAGGGCCTCCACGGTGGCGCCCGGCACCTCGACCTCGCTCCAGCGGCCACGGGCGGCCAGCACGGGATGGTCCAGGAAGGCGGCGACGTCGTTGACCCCGGCGCAGGCGATGCCGATGCGCTCCAGGTCCTTCAGGATCTCGTCCGAGCCGGAGCGGGCGAACCGCTCGGCGACGACGGCGTTCAGCTCCTCGCGGTGGGCGACACGGTCGGAGCCGGTGGCGAACCGCGGATCGTCCACCAGCTCCGGACGGCCGAGGAACTCGGCGCACAGCGCCACCCATTCCCGCTCGTTCTGGATGGAGAACAGCACCTCCTGGCCGTCGGCGGCGGTGTACGTCCCGTACGGCGCGATGGTGGCGTGCTGCGTGCCGAGCCGCGGAGGCTGGGTGCCGCCGTGCCGGGTGTAGTACGCGGGCTGGCCCATCCACTCCGCCAGCGCCTCGAACAGGGACACCTCCACGGGGTGCGCCTCGCCGGTGGTGGCGCGGGTGTACAGGGCGGTGAGGACGCCGCTGTAGGCGTACATCCCGGCGGCGATGTCGGCGACGGAGATCCCGGTCCGGGCGGTCCCGTCGGGGGTGCCGGTCAGCGACACCAGCCCGGTCTGGCACTGGACGAGCAGGTCGTAGGCCTTGCGGTCGGACCAGGGGCCGGTCGTGCCGTAGCCGGAGATCGTGCACGGAATCAGGCCCGGGCGGCGGTCGGTGACGGTGGCGGCGTCCAGCCCGAGGCGGGCGGCGGCGCCCGGGGCGAGGTTCTGTACGAAGACGTCGGCGCCGTCGAGGAGGTCGTGCAGGATCTCGTGGCCCCGGGGGTCCTTCAGGTCGAGGGTGAGGGACTCCTTGGATCGGTTCAGCCAGACGAAGTAGCTGGAGTGGCCGTGCACCGTCGTGTCGTACCTGCGGGCGAAGTCGCCGCCGCCCGGCCGCTCCACCTTGATCACGCGGGCGCCGAGGTCGGCGAGCTGCCGGGTGGCGTAGGGCGCCGCCACGGCCTGCTCCAGACTGACCACCGTGACCCCGGCCAGGGGATACCGCTGCACGCTCATGCCTCAAGCTCCCGGATCGTGTAGAGAGGCCGCCCGGACAGTCTGCCGCAGGGAACGAGCGGCCGGGCGGGCCGCCGGCGCGATCCGGATCACGTCGGGCGTACGGCGTTCACGGCCGGGCCAGCCTGCGCATCGTCAGGGCCAGTTGCAGCCGGAGCCGGCCCTGCGGGGTGCGCAGCGGCCAGCCGAGGAGGTGCTCGGCGTGGGTCAGCCGGTCCTGGAGTGTGGAGTGGTGGACGTTGATCCCGGCGGCGGCCGCCCGCAGGCTCCCCGACGACGCGACCGCGTGCAGGGTGGCCGGCAGCCAGGGGGTGTTCGCCGCGGCGGCCTCCAGCGCACGGACGTCGGGTGGCGGCTCGGAGCCCGGCGCGACGACATCGGCGAGGAGGGCGATCCCGCCCAGCTCGTCGGCGTGCACGACCTGAGGCCCGGGGTCCTGCGGCGTGCCCTCGGCGGTGAACCGCAGCGCGGTCCGGGCCTCGGCCCAGGACCGGGGCAACTCCAGCACGGGAACGGCGGGTCCGACACCGAGACGCCCGGCGGGCAGACGCGGGTCCGGGGGAGCGGGCCGGAGACCGGTGACGGTGGAGGCCGGGTCGGCGGTCGGTCCGGTCCGGGGACGGGGAGCGGCGGCCTGCGCGGCCGATGGGCGGGCTTCGGGGGTGAGCACCCCTGCGCCGGTCCGGAGTCCCGGCGCTGACCGGGCGGCCGAGCGGGCTGGATCGCCGGACCGCGAGGGCGTCGCGCCGCCCGCGCGGTCGGGCCGGGGCGGTGCGTCGGTGGCGTCGGCCGCGTCGGTGTTTGTCGTGCCGTGGACGGTGGCGGGGCGTGGAGGGGTTGCGGGGTTCGTTGCGCCGGTGTGTGGCCGGGCGGGGGCTTCCGCGGCCGTTCGGCCCGCGAGCGGCGCTGTCTCCGCGTCGGCGGGTATCACCTGTGGCCGGCCGTTCAGCGCGGCGAGGACCCGGGCCGGGGCCGTGGGGTCCAGACCGAGGCGGCGGGCGGCGTGCAGGCGGGCCTGCTCGGGGGCCGTGGCGTCGAGGAGGGTCTCGACCAGGGCCGGGTCGTCTGCCGGGGCACGCCCACGCGTGCGGTCGAGAACCAGCCGGAGGGCACCGGCGGCCCGTTCGAGGATCACGGCGTCGACGACGCTGGGGGCGACGGGCGCGGCCGCGCCGTCGCGCGCGCCCTGCCCCGTCGCCGCGAGGCCGCCGGACCCGGCTCCGTCCCCTCCCCGCTCCAGCCACAACACCCCCGCGCCGCCCGGGCTCAAGGCCGCCGACGGCCAGGCCGGATCCGGCGGGACGTCGGTGTCACTCCGAGCGCCGTCGGCCTCCACCCGGACGTGTACGCGCCGCTCCGGGTCCACCAGCCGGGCCGGACAGCCGGCCAGGACCGCGGCACCGCGCACGAGTGCCTCCACCCCGGCCCTGGACTCGGCCAGGCGGTCGAAGTAGGCGATGACCCGGACCGCCGCACCGGCATCCGGATCGAGGGCGGTCAGCCGCCCGGCCAGCTCTTTCATAGGCCCATAGTGCGGTATGCGGCCGCTCTTGCGGCCGTCGGCGTTCGACGGCCGCACCGGGGCCCGCCGACCCCGGCCGTCACACCCCCAGCAGCCTCCGCAGCCAGGCCACCTGCGCCCCGCGAGCCGCCTGCGACACCGCCGCCTGAGGCGCGAACCCGTCGAAACCGTGGAAGCCGCCCGGCCACACATGCAGTTCGGCCACCCCTCCGGCCTGCCAGATGCGCGACGCGTAGGCGACGACCTCGTCCCGGAAGGTCTCCGCCGAGCCGACGTCGAGGAAGGCCGGAGGCAGCCCCGTCAGGTCCTCGGCGCGGGCCGGAGCCGCGTACGCCGGTACGTCGGGGCCACCGCGGCGCGAGCCCAGCAGCGCGGTCCAGCCGGTCTCGTTGGCGGTGCGGTCCCACACTCCGAGGCCCGCCATCTGGTACGTGGAGGGCGTGTCGTTGCGGTCGTCGAGCATCGGGCACATCAGAACCTGCCCGATCGGCTGGGGCCCCTTGCGGTCCCGGGTGAGCAGGGCCAGGGCCGCGCACAGCCCGCCGCCGGCGCTCGCACCCGCGATGACGATCCGGTCGGGGTCGGCGCCGATGTCGGCGGCGTGATCCGCGGTCCACAGCAGCCCGGCGTACACGTCCTCGACCGGCGCGGGATGCGGGTGCTCCGGCGCCAGCCGGTACTCGACGGACACCACGACGGCGTCCAGAGCCTGCGCCCACGCCAGCGGTACGTCCACCCCGACCCGGTTGTTGCCGATGACCATGCCGCCGCCGTGCACGTGGTAGATCACGGGACGCGGCCCGGCGGACTCCGCCGCGGCCGGGCGGCAGATCAGCAGCGAGATGTCCGGCTCACCCTGCGGCCCGGGCACCTGCCGGTCCTCCACCTCGAACGCCCCGCCCATGGTCAGGTCCAGGTCGGCCAGCATCTGGATGCCCGGGCCCTGGCGCACCTCGGCGATCTCGTCGGGGGCCAGCCCCGGGCTGATCATGTCCTTGATCAGCTCCAGGGCGGCGGCGAGTTCGGGGTCGAACGGGGGCGGTACGTGTGTCATGGCGTCTCCTCACGCGAGGTCACGGCGGCTCGGGCAGCCATGGTCGGCCCGGTGGCCCCGGCAGCGGGCGCCGCCGTGCGGCGGAACCTGCCCGCCGTTCGGCGGGTGGCGCGGCGGGGCCGGGCGGGGTGCGCCGCGCAGAGCACGGCGCCGGAGGGACACGTCCACGGGCACACGCCCGCCGCCGGCTCGGCGGTCAGCGTAGCGGCCGGGAGGACCCGCACCGCAGGGGACGGCGACTCCTGCCCTCCCGGGGCGCCGTCTCCTCGCGGGGCCCGCTCTCCGTCACAGCCGTACGGCCTCTGTCACGGTCCGGGTACGCCTCGCGCGTACTTCTGGCCACGCGACCGCAGTGGCCGAAAGATGGGGGTCCGAGCGTGACCGGCCGCTGGGGAGCGGCCGCCTTGGGGGGACGGGAAATGAACGCATGGGCGGTGCCCGGGTACACCGAGTCGCTGGAGCTCGGGTCGGGGGCGAGCGGGCGGGTGGTCCTCGCCGTGCACGAGGAGACCGGTGTGCCGGTGGCCGTGAAGTACCTCAGCGAGTCGCTGCGCACCCGGCCGGGCTTCGTGCACGACTTCCGGGCGGAGGCGCGGCTGCTCGGCGGGCTGGGGAGCCCTCATGTCGCCGGGCTGTACGAGTACGTCGAGAGTCCGGACGGCGCCGCCATCGTGATGGAGCTGGTCGACGGCGTCCCGCTGCGCACGCTGCTCAGGAGGGAAGGCCCGCTCGCTCCCGAGGCCGCGCTCGTCGTCCTCAAGGGATCGCTGCTCGGTCTGGCCGACGCACACCGCGTCGGCGTCGTCCACCGCGACTACAAGCCGGAGAACGTCCTGGTCGCTCCGGACGGATCCTCCAAGCTGGTCGACTTCGGCATCGCGGTGGACGCGGGCACCAGCGCGGGCGTGGCGGGCACCCCGTCCTACATGGCCCCCGAGCAGTGGACCGGCGCACCCGCCTCCCCGGCCGCCGACGTGTACGCGGCCACGGCCACCTTCTTCGAGTGCCTGACAGGCCACAAGCCGTACGCGGGCGACAACCTCGCGGAGCTCGCGCTGCGACACGTCGACGCGCCCGTCCCCGCCGAAGAGACCCCGGAGGCGGTGCGGGAACTGGTGCGGCGCGGTCTGGCCAAGGACCCGGCGGAGCGGCCCGTACAGGCCGAGGCGTTCGTCTCCGAGCTGGAGGCGATCGCCGGCACCGCCTACGGCCCCGACTGGGAGGAACGCGGCCGGGGCAGGCTCGCCGCGCTGGTGGCCCTGCTGCCGCTGCTCCTGCCCTCGGCCCGCACCGGCCCCCGGAGCACCGCGGACACCGCCCGGACGGTGCTGAGCCGGACCCCGGACCCCGGCCCGGCGCACCCGTGGCTGCCCGGCCGCCCCGGGCTGATCGTGTCCGCCGCCGCCGTACTCATCGGGGCCCTCCTGACGTACGGACTGCCGTACGACCCGGGTACCGCGGCGCAGCGGGCGGCGCGGGCCCTGGCCACGACCAGCGCCGGGACCGGCGCGGAGCCGGCCGCCTCCGCCTCCCCGCCCCCTTCCCCCGCGTCCCCGTCCGCGACCCCCAGCGCGTCGGACGGCGCGTCGCCGTCCCCCACTCCGTCGGCCCCGGACCCCGCGGCCACCGGAACCGGCGCGCCTCCGGCCTCGGCCACCCCGCCCGGCGGCGAGGAGACGGCCGCGCCCGGCGCGACGGCCACCGTCGCGACGCCGACGGCCACCACCGCGGCCCCGCCCGCCGGTCCCGCCGTCAAGAACGTCGCCGTGTCGGCCTTCCGGCAGACGGGCCCCACGACGGCCACGGCGACCCTCGGCGTCACCACGGACGGTCCCGGCCCGGTCTCCATCACCGTCTCCTGGTTCACGGGAAACGCGGCGGGGCAGCCGGGCACCCCGGACGGCGCGTCACAGACCTTCGAGCGCAGCGGCGCCACCCAGTACACGCTCACCGTCGACCACACCTTCCAGACCCTCGGCTGCTACTGGACGGTGCAGGCCACCACGACCCCCGCCGCCGCCGACGGCGGCGCCTCGCAGGAGCTCCTGACCAGGCGGTGCGACCTGAGATGACCACACACGACGACGACCGCACACCCGCGTCGGCCGACGAGCGGACCGAGGTGCTGGACGCCGCCGGGGAGCGGACTCGGATCCTCGACCCCGCCGATGAGCGAACTCGGCTCCTCAGCCCCGCCGGGGAGCGGACTCGGGTCCTCAACCCCGCTGATGGTCCCGCCCACGGCCCCGCCGAGGGCCCCGCCCCGAGTGACCGACCCGGCCCGGACGACGCGGAATACAGCGCCACCGTGCTCGCCAGCCACTGGATCCAGCGCCCCGGACCGGACGGGACCTCCGTCGGGCAGCCGGCCACGGAGCAGGGACCGGCGCGGCCGGCGCCCCCCGACCGGGTCGAGGGGAGCGTGCTGCGCTTCGGCCCGGGCGTGACCGCCGCCGCTCGGCAGCGCACCCGCCTGACGCTCCCCGCCGTACCGCCGCCTCCCGCGCCCCGGGGCCGTCGGCTGCGCAGGCACGCCCTGCCCGCGCTGGTCCTGGTCTGCGTCCTCGCGTTCCTCGCCTGGCAGCGTCTCGGCCCGCCCTTGAGGGTGAACACGGTGACGGTCACGGCTCGGCCGACGGCCCTGGGGTGTGACGGCACCGCGGACCTCGTCGGCCTCGTCACCACGAACGGCCGCCCGGGCACGCTGTCCTACCGCTGGATCCGGAGCGACGGCACTGCCTCGGGCGTGCTGAAGGAAGAGCTGGTCCGGGGCCAGCGGCAGGCTCGCCTCCACCTGCGCTGGACCTTCGAGGGCCCGGGACACCGCACGGCACGGGCCGAACTGCGCATCCTCTCCGGGACGGTGCGCACGGCCACCACCGGCTTCGCGTACGACTGCCCCTGACCGGTCGTGACCGGTGTCGCGGTGCGAGGCGGCTTCGGGAAGCCCGGGTGCCGCGCCTAGTGGCTCGCGGCACCCGACCGGGCCGCCGGCCCGCTGCGTGAGACGACGCGCGTGCCGCGGCCGTCGGCCACCCGGACCTGCAGCGAGCCGCATTCGCAGCGCGTCCACTCCGTGTGCCCCGTCGCGGTGGTGTGCCGGGACAGCACCCGGAACGGCTCGCCCCGGTCCGGCCGGCCGCAGTGCGGGCAGGCGGTGGTGTCGGTGCTGGGCATGGCTGACTCCTCGTACGTCGTGGCTGGTTGACCGTCGCGACACAGCCAGGGTGCGTCCGGGAGTCCGTACACGTCCAGGTTGACTTTGCGAACGTCACTGTGAAGGCTGGCCTTCATGATTGACCTGCGCCGACTGCACGTCCTGAGGGCGGTCGCCCACTACGGCACGGTCACCGCGGCCGCCCGGGCCCTGCACTTCACCCCGTCCGCCGCCTCCCAGCAGGTCCGGCAGCTCGCCCGGGACCTGGGCGTCGACCTGCTGGAGCCGCAGGGGCGCGGGGTGCGGCTCACCCCGGCCGCCGAGAGCCTGCTCGCGCACGCCGACGCCATCCAGGCCCGTTGGGACCAGGCGGAACTGGATCTGCGGGCCGACCACGGGGCGCCCTCCGGTGTGTTGCGCGTGACCGGCTTCCCGGTGGCCGTCTCGGTACTGCTGGCGCCGATGGCAGCCCGGCTGGGGGAGCGGCATCCGCGGCTGTCCGTCCGGATCACCGAGGCGGGCGTTCCGGCGAGTTTCGACCTGCTCTTCGAGGGCGGCACCGACCTGGCCGTCGTCGAGGCGACTCCGCACAACCCGCCGCTGAGCGACGCGCGGTTCGACCAGCAGCCGCTGCTCGACGACCCGTTCGACCTGGTCGTACCCGAGGGGCACCGGCTGGCGGGGCGGGCCCGGGTCGATCTCGCCGAGGCCGCGCGGGAGGCGTGGATCGCGCCGGTGGAGGACAGTCCCTGCCGTCCGCACGTCCTGTCCGCCTGCGGCGCGGCCGGGTTCACCCCCGAGGTCGTCCACCACGCCCTCGACTGGAACGTCAGCGCCCACCTCGTGGCCCACCGGCTCGGCGTCGCCCTCATCCCGCGCCTGGCCCATCTGACCCCGCACCTGCCGATCGCCCGGGTGCGCTGCACCGGCAACCCCCACCGCAAGCTCCTGACCTGCACCCGGGGCGGCGGGCACGCCCGGCCCGCGGTGGCGGCGGCACTGGAGGAGCTGCGGGCCCTCGCGCCCACGACGGTTGCCTGAACGGCCCGGGCGCCTGAGCGGCGGCCCCGCCTCCGGCATGCAGGAGGGGCCGGGGCCGTTGCCGGCCGCGGCCCCTTCGTGGGCACCGGGTGAGGACGGTCAGGCCGCGGCGGCCTCCGAGACATCACCGTGCAGCCGGGCGATGACCTCGGTCAGCTGCTGGGCGACCTCGGCGTCGTCGGCCGGGTGGGTCTCGGCGAAGCGGGTCATCGAGCCGGGGATGGACAGCTTGACGTCCTCCAGGACCTTGCCGCCGGCCACGCCCACGGACTTGCGGGTCTCGTCGTGCGCCCAGACGCCGCCGTACTGGCCGAAGGCGGTGCCGACCACGACGACCGGCTTGCCGCTGAGGGCGCCGGCGCCGTACGGGCGGGACAGCCAGTCGATGGCGTTCTTCAGGACGGCCGGGATGGTGCCGTTGTACTCGGGGGTGAAGAGGATCAGGCCGTCCGCGGTGTTCGCGGCCTCACGCAGCCGCGCGGCGGCGGCCGGGAGGCTGCCCTCCACGTCGATGTCCTCGTTGTAGAAGGGAACCTCGGCCAGACCCTCGTACAGGTTCACCTCGGCGCCTTCGGGGGCGAGCTTGACGGCCGCCTCGGCGAGCTGGCGGTTGTGCGAACCGGCACGGAGGCTGCCGACGAGGGCGAGGATACGAACGGACATGCTGAACTCCCACATCTGAGGCGCTGCTCTGACGACTGCTGAAGATCCGGACCGGGGTCCGTTTAACTTTGTAGCATCAAACCGGACCGCGGTCCAGTTTTGTTCCCGATGCCTTACGCTGGCTTCATGTCCGCCGTCCCGCCCCCCGTTCCGACGCCCCAGGAGCCCGTCGGCCACCCCGAGCTGGTGCAGCTGGGGGTCGCCCTGGAAGGAGACGAGCCGTGCCTGCGGGCCGACGCCGCACGTAACCGCGCCCGGCTGCTGGAGGCCGCCGGACGGCTGGTGGCGGAGCGCGGCGCGGAGGCCGTCACGATGGAGGCGGTGGCAGCGGAGGCGCGCGTCGGCAAGGGCACGGTCTTCCGCAGGTTCGGCGACCGTACCGGCCTCCTGACGGCGCTGCTCGACCACTCGGAGAAGAAGTTCCAGGCCTCCTTCCTCGGCGGCCCGCCACCGCTCGGGCCCGGAGCGCCGCCCGTGGAGCGGCTGCGGGCGTTCGGCTGTGCGATGCTGCGCCGGTCGGCCGAGGACCTGGAGCTCCAGCTGGCCGCCGAGCCGTGCGCGTCCCGCCGCTTCACCAACCCGGCCCGCAGCGTGCTGCGCCACCACGTCGTCATGCTGCTGCGGCAGGCGGTCCCGCACGCCGACTGCGAGTTGCTCTCCCACGCGCTGATGGGGCAGCTCGACCCGGCCCTGATACACCACCTGACCAAGCAGCGCGGTCTGCCCATGGCCCGTCTGGAGGAGGCGTGGAGCGATCTGGTCGACCGGGTGACGGGTACGGCCCCGACCGGCTGAGACCCGTTCCCGGATCCCCGTGACCGCTCACGGCTTCCTCACAACTCCCCCGCCGGAAGCGCGCATTGGGGCTTCTGCCAAGATGCCGTACGTCATGGTGCAGATACCGAAAACGCCCGCGCCCCCGTCTCCCGCACCGTCGCGCTCCGTGCCCACGAGCGCCGATGTGGCCCGCCTGGCCGGCGTCTCGCGCGCGACCGTCTCCTACGTCCTCAACAACACCAGCGCCGTACGGATCAGCGAACCCACCCGCCGCCGTGTGCACGAGGCGGCGAAGGAGCTCGGCTACGTACCGCACGCGGCGGCCCGCAGCCTGCGCGCCGGGCACAGTCGCATGGTCCTGATCCCCGCGCCTACCTTCCCCGTCGGCCCGCTCTACAGCCGGTTCCTCACCGACCTCCAGAACGCGCTCGCCGCCCTGGACTACACGGTCGTGCAGCACGGCACCGGCGGCCCGCACGGCGACGAAGCCGCCCGCGCCTGGGCCGAGTTGCGGCCCGTCGCCGTGCTCGTGCCGGGCTCCGGGCTCGGTCCGCGCGGGGTGGCGGTGCTCAAGCGCTCGGGGGCGCGAGTCGTGGTCACCCTCGGCCCCGAGACCATCGAGGGCGCGCACGCCCTGCTCATGGACCACGACGTCGTCGGCCACAGCGCGGGCGCCCACCTCTACGACCGCGGCCGGCGGCGGATCGGCGTCGTCGTCCCGCAGGAGCCCGGTCTGGAGACGTTCTCCGCGCCCCGCCTCGACGGCGTGCGCCAGTCCGTGCGCGGCACGGACGCCACGGTGACCGAACTGCCCCTCGCCTACGACGAACAGGCCGCGGCGCGCCTCGCCGCCCGCTGGCGGTCCCTGGGCCTGGACGCCGTGTTCACCTACAACGACGAGTACGCGATGCTGCTCATGCGGGCCCTGCTGGACGAGGGCATCCGCGTCCCCGAGGAGACGGCCGTGGTCGGCGCCGACGACCTGATGCTCGGGCGGCTCATGCGGCCCCGCCTGAGTACGGTCCGTCTGGAGCTGCCCTGCGGCCGTGAACTCGCCGAACTGGTCGACCGCGCGGTACGCAAGCCCGCCACCGAACCCGAGACGCACAAGATGCTGGGGGCGACGGTGCTGCACCGCGAATCGAGCTGACGCCACGGCACCTGCCCGGCCGACGCGTGACCGGGGACCCGGCTTTCGTGCCGCGGCACGGCTAGGATGTTGCATGCTCAACAAAAACGGGGGCGTACCCCTGGGCGGCGCGGCACACGGCTGCGCCCGCTCGGCGCGTCCCGCCATGTGACCGCCGAACCGGCCGCGCACGTACGGGAGTTCAGACCACCCCGTCAGCCGGTGACGATCGATCGGAGAGTCGTCATGCCGTTCCTCGACACCAGGACCTGGCAGCCCCGCCGCCTCGCGGGGCCCGGGTACACCATCACCGAGCCCGCCACCGGCCAGGCCCTCGGCACCCTCGCCCTGGCCACCCCGGAGGACGTCGGGGCCGCCGCCGAGCGGGCCGCCACCGCACAGCGGGAGTGGGCACGCACCCCGCACTTCGCCCGTGCCGCCGTGCTCCGCAAGGCGGGTGACCTGTTCGCCGCGCACGCCGAAGAACTGCGGGAATGGCTCGTCCGCGAATCGGGTTCCGTCCCCGGCAAGGCCGACTTCGAACTGCACGTGGCCGCCCAGGAGTGCTACGAGGCCGCCGCACTCGCCTCCCGCCCGGCCGGTCAGGTCCTGCCCAGCGAGGCACCCCGCCTGTCGTACACGCGCCGCGTCCCGGCCGGTGTGGTGGGCGTGATCTCGCCGTTCAACGCCCCGCTGATCCTGTCCATCCGCTCCGTGGCGCCGGCCCTGGCGTTGGGCAACGCGGTCCTGCTGAAGCCGGACCCGCGCACGGCCGTCTGCGGAGGGCTGTCCCTCGCCGCGGTCTTCGCCGCCGCCGGCCTTCCGGAGGAACTGCTGCACGTGCTCCCTGGCGGCCCGGACGCCGGGCAGGCCCTGGTCGCCGATCCGCGCGTGCCGGTCATCTCCTTCACCGGCTCCACCGCCGCCGGACGGGCCGTGGGCGAGGCGGCCGGACGCCACCTCAAGCGGGCCCACCTGGAACTGGGCGGCAACTCCGCCATGATCGTGCTGGAGGACGCCGACCTCGACGCGGTGATCTCCACGGCCGCCTGGGGCTCGTTCTTCCACCAGGGCCAGATCTGCATGACCACCGGACGCCACCTGGTGCACGCGTCCCTGTACGACGAGTACGTCGAGCGGCTGGCCGCCAAGGCCGACTCACTCGCCGTCGGCGACCCCTACCGGGACCAGGTCCACCTGGGCCCCATCATCGACTCGGCCCAGCTCACCAAGATCAGTGGTCTGGTCGACGCCAGCACGAGCGCGGGCGCCAAGCTCGCCGCCGGCGGCACTCACGACAGGCTCTTCTACCGGCCGACGGTCCTCGCCCACGTCGATGACCGCACCCCCGCGTACGCGGAAGAGGTCTTCGGCCCCGTCGCGCCCGTCCGCTCCTTCACCACCGCCGACGAGGCGGCGGCCCTGGCCGCGCAGAGCCCGTACGGCCTCTCCCTGGGCATCGTCACCAGGGACCCGGCCCGCGGCCTGGACCTCGCCGAGCGCATCCCGACCGGCATCGTCCACATCAACGACCAGACCGTGAACGACGAGGCCGTGGCGCCCTTCGGCGGAGTCGCCGCCTCCGGCACCGGCGCCCGCTTCGGCGGTGAGGCCAACCTGGAGGCCTTCACCGAACTGCGCTGGACGACGGTACGCGGAGACGTGGCTCCGTACCCCTTCTAGAAGGCGTCCCCTTCCCGGGGCCGTCCGCTCCCGGGGCCGTCCGCTCCGGCGGGGCGTCCGCTAGCCCGCCTGCTGGCCTTCCTGGGCCTGCTGCTCGGCGATCGACTTGCGCACCTCGTCCATGTCGAGGTTGCGGGCCTGCCCGATGACGTCCGTCAGGGCGGCCTCGGGCAGGGCGCCCGGCTGTGCGAACACGGCGACCTGGTCCCGGACGATCATCAGCGTGGGGATGGACTGGATACCGAAGGCCGCGGCCAGCTCGGGCTGCGCCTCGGTGTCCACCTTCCCGAACACCAGGTCCGGGTTCTCCCCTGCCGCCTTCTCGTACACCGGGGCGAACTGCTTGCACGGCCCGCACCAGTCGGCCCAGAAATCGATCAGGACGAACTCGTTGTCCGTGACCGTCTGGTCGAAGTTCTCCTTGGTGAGCTCCACGGTGCTGCTCATGGCGTAAATCCCTCTTCCTGGTGTGGGGTCAAGCCGTCGGCACAACACGGCCGACCGGACACGTATTCCGCGCCCCTACCCATGTGGCCAGGGCGCACACCACCCACCAGACTGACCCCATGACGGAAACGGAAACCAACGCGTACGACGTCGTGGTGCTCGGGGCCGGGCCCGTGGGGGAGAACGTCGCCGACCGCACCCGCGCCGCCGGACTGACCACCGCGGTCGTGGAGAGCGAACTCGTCGGCGGCGAGTGCTCCTACTGGGCGTGCATGCCCAGCAAGGCCCTGCTGCGGCCGGTCATCGCCCGCGCGGACGCCCGCCGCGTGCCCGGCCTGCGCCAGGCGGTGCAGGGCCCCCTCGACGCGTCCGCGGTCCTCGCCCACCGGGACTACTACACCTCGAACTGGAAGGACGACGGCCAGGTCGCCTGGCTCGACTCCATCGGTGCCGACCTCCACCGCGGCCACGGCCGCCTCACCGGCCCGCGCACGGTCACGGTCACCGGCCCCGACGGCGGCGAGCGCGTCCTGACCGCCCGGCACGCCGTCGCCGTCTGCACCGGCAGCCGTGCCGCCCTGCCCGGCCTCGCCGGGCTCGACGCCGTCAAGCCGTGGACCAGCCGGGAGGCCACCAGCTCCCCGACCGTGCCCGGCCGGCTGATCGTGATCGGCGGCGGTGTGGTCGCCACCGAGATGGCCACCGTCTGGCAGGCCCTCGGCTCGCGGGTCACCCTGCTGGTCCGCGGCAAGGGCCTGCTCCCCAGGATGGAGCCCTTCGCCGGAGAACTGATCGCCGAAGCGCTCACGGAGGCCGGAGCGGACGTCCGTACGGGCACCTCGGTGGAGTCGGTGACCCGGGAGAACGGGACCGTCGTGGCCGTCACCGGCACGGGCGAGCGCATCGAGGCCGACGAGATCCTCTTCGCCACCGGCCGTGCCCCGCGCACCGACGACATCGGCCTGGAGTCGATCGGCCTCGACCCCGGCTCCTGGCTCCCGGTGGACGACAGCCTCCGCGTGACCGGCCACGACTGGCTGTACGCGGTCGGCGACGTGAACCACCGCGCCCTCCTCACCCACCAGGGCAAGTACCAGGCCCGCATCGCGGGCGCCGCCATCGCCGCGCGGGCCACCGGGGAGACCCTCCTGGCGGACCCCTGGGGCGCCCACGCCGCGACCGCCGACCACACGGCCGTCCCGCAGGTCGTCTTCACCGACCCGGAGGCGGCGGCCGTGGGCCTGTCCCTGGCCGAGGCGGAAGAGGCGGGGCACTGGGTGAAGGCCGTCGACGTGGACCTGTCCACGGTCTCCGGGGCGGGCCTGTACGCCGACGGCTACCAGGGCCGCGCCCGCATGGTCGTCGACATCGAGGACGAGATCCTGCGGGGCGTCACCTTCGTCGGCCCCGGCGTCGGCGAACTCATCCACTCCGCGACCGTCGCGGTCGCCGGCCAGGTCCCGATCAGCCGCCTGTGGCACGCGGTCCCGTCGTACCCGACGATCAGCGAGGTGTGGCTGCGGCTGCTGGAGGCGTACCGGGACGCGTGACCCGCGGTCCGTCCGGGCCGGGGTGAGACGGGGGCGACGGTTGCGCTACGCGTGCGCGGGCACCACCAGCTCCCGGTAGTCGTCGTCCCACAGGCCCTCCTCCGCCTCCGGCAGGAGCAGCACCCGGTCCGGCCGCAGCGCGTCGACGGCGCCCGCGTCGTGCGTGACCATCACGATCGCGCCCGGGCAGGTGCCCACCGCGGCCAGGACCTCGGCCCGGGAGGACGGGGCCAGGGTGTTGGTGGGCTCGCCGGGGAGCAGGACGTTCGCGCCCGAGTGGACCAGGCTCGCCGGTGCGGCCGGGTCTTCTCACCGCCGGACAGGACGCCGGCGCGCTTGCCGGTGTCGTCGCCGGTGACCAGGAACGCGCCCAGGACCTGGCGGACCTCACCGTCGATGAGGTGCGGGGCGGCCCCCGGCCAGGTGCTCGCAACCCGTCGACCCGGGTCCAGGGTGTCGTGTTCCTGCGCGAAGCAGCCCAGGCGCAGACCGTGTCCGTGGACCATCCGGCCGCTGTCGGGCGTGTCCTGCCCGGCGAGGAGGCGCAGCCAAAGTGGTCTTCCCGGCGCCGTTGCGGCCGACCAGGCCGATGCGGTCACGGTAGCGAGGCGCCACGACGGACGCCTCCGTATGCGGCCGGACGGATCTGCTCGCTACGGCAGCTCGAAACCCAGCGCCCGCGCCGCCTCCTCCGGCGTGGGCTGGGCCCAGCGCTCCGCCATCGCCTGGTTGGACGACAGCGAACGCGACGCGGCGCGGTCCAGGTACAGGACACCGTCGAGGTGGTCCGTCTCGTGCTGCACGATCCGGGCCGGCCAGCCCGAGAACACCTCGTCCAGGGCCCGCCCGTGCTCGTCCTGTCCGGTCAGCCGCACCTCGGCGGGCCGCGCCACCACCGCCTGCCAGCCCGGCACGCTCAGGCAGCCCTCGAAGAAGGCGGCCCGGGCGTCACCGACAGGCTCGTAGCAGGGATTGACCAGGACGCGGAACGGCTGCGGCACCCGCCCGCGCACGCGGCGCACCTCCTCCGGCACCGGCGCCGGATCCTCGATCACGGCGATCCGGAGCTCCACGCCCACCTGCGGCGCCGCCAGACCGACTCCGGGCGCCGCACGCATGGTGATCCGCAGGGCCTCGACGAACCGGGCCAGCAGGGCGGGCTCCAGCTGACCGTCGAACGGCTCGGCGCCGCGCCGCAGCACCGGGTCACCGGCCGCGACGATGGTCAACGGCAGCCCCGCGTCGAGGAGTTGCCCGACCCGCTCGGCCAGGGGTGCGCGATCGTCCGGAGTTCCCATCGCTTCAGGATGGCACGGCACCCCCCACCCCCGCGTGATGCACGTCACACGGCTTCCCCGGGAACTGAACGCCCCTCCGCCCCGACTACTGCACCGCAACGGCCACCGCTGACACCGCAACGGCCCAGAAGACATCACCCGGAGAAGCCCGCCGATGACCACCGCTCCCTCGACCACCACGGACGAGGCCCCCCAACCAGCCGCCCCGGCCCCGTCGAAGAGCACCTGGGCACCCCTGCGCCCGCTGATCCTCCGCCTGCACTTCTACGCCGGGGTGCTGGTGGCGCCGTTCCTCCTCGTCGCCGCCGTCACCGGCCTTCTGTACGCCGGTTCCTTCCAGGCCGAGAAGCTCGTGTACGCCCACGAGATGACCGTCCCCGTCGGAGAGCGGAAGCTGCCGGTCAGCGAGCAGGTGGCCGCGGCCCGCAAGGCCCACCCCGAGGGCGCGATCTCGGCCGTACGCCCCTCGCCGGAGGCCGACGCGACGACCAGGGTGATGCTGTCCGGCGTCCCGGGCGTCGGCGAGGGCCACACGCTGGCCGTGTTCGTCGACCCGTACACCGCGACGGTGCGCGGCTCCCTCGAACAGTACGGCTCGACCGGCGCCCTGCCGTTGCGCACCTGGATCGACGAGTTCCACCGGGACCTGCACCTGGGGGAGACGGGGCGGCTGTACAGCGAGCTGGCGGCCAGCTGGCTGGGCGTCATCTCGGCGGGCGGACTGGTGCTCTGGTTCTCCCGGCGCCGTGCCCTGCGCAAGGTGCGGGGCACCAAGGGGCGGCGCCGCACGCTCGGACTGCACGGCAGCGTCGGCGTGTGGGCGGCGGCCGGATTCTTCTTCCTCTCGGCGACCGGTCTGACCTGGTCGGCGTACGCCGGGGCCCACATCGATGAGCTGCGGACCTCACTGGGCCAGGCCACCCCGTCGGTGTCGGCCGCGGCCGGCGGAGAGCACGACGGCCACGACTCCGCCGCCGGGCAGGCGGGCGACGCCGCGCACGGCGTGGGCCTGGACGAGGTCCTGGCGGCGGCCCGGGCCGAGGGGCTCGGCGACCCGGTGGAGATCGTGCCGCCCGCCGACGCGAACTCGGCGTACGTCGTCAAACAGGTGCAGCGCAGCTGGCCGTCCAAGCAGGACACCGTCGCCATCGACCCGGCCGGCGGGCAGGTCGTCGACGTGCTGCGCTTCGCCGACTACCCGGTGCTCGCGAAGCTCACCCGCTGGGGCATCGACCTGCACACCGGCATCCTCTTCG
The DNA here is from genome assembly GCF_001611795.1 of Streptomyces qaidamensis. Lineage (NCBI taxonomy): Bacteria > Bacillati > Actinomycetota > Actinomycetes > Kitasatosporales > Streptomycetaceae > Streptomyces > Streptomyces qaidamensis. The sequence continues at coordinate 8,260,007 of NZ_CP015098.1, forward strand.
GCCTGCCCAACCAGATCGCCCTGATGCTGCTCGCGCTGTCCCTGATCCTGCTGATCGTCTGGGGCTACCGCATGTGGTGGCAGCGCGGCCGCGGCAGCGCCTTCGGCCGCCCCGTCCCGCGCGGCGCCTGGCAGCAGGTCCCGCCGCAGATCCTGGTACCGCTGCTCGCGGGCACCGCAGTCCTCGGGTACTTCCTGCCCCTGTTCGGCATCCCGCTGGCCGCGTTCCTCGCCGTCGACATCCTGCTGGGGGAGATCGCCTACCGGCGGGGGCAGCGGTCGTACGGCACGCCGGCCGGGTAGCGGCCCCCCGGCACACAGGTGCCCGGCTCCTCACGGAGCCGGGCACCTCCGGGTACGGCCCGGGTCAGCGCTCCCCGAAGTCACCCGCGAGTGCCGAGGCGATCCGCAGGTGCGACTCCGCCTCCTCGTGCCGGTTCTGCCGCTGGAGGGTGCGGCCGAGCATCAGCCGGGCGTAGTGCTCCACGGGGTCCCGCTCGATGATCGTCCGCAACTCGCCCTCGGCGCGGTGCAGTTGGGCGGAGTGGTAGTAGGAGCGCGCCAGGAGCAGGCGGGGCCCGGTCTGCTCGGGCACCTGCTCGACCAGCCCGACCAGGACGCGCGCGGCGGCGGCGTAGTCCTTGGCGTCGAAGAAGAGCTGCGCGCGCTCCCAGCGCTCGGCCGGGGTTCCGTGAGCGTAGTACGTGGTGTCCTGCGTGTTGTTCACTCGGGGCCTCCTTCGAGGCCGACAACCGAGCCCGCCCGTCCCGTATTCCGCCGGCAGGTGTCAGGGGAGAGCCCCTAGCGGGTCAGGGTGGCCAGTTCGGTGCCGGCCCGCTCGGTGATCAGGGCGAGTACGCGGCCCGTGACGGCCAGGTCCTCCGCCGGGATACCGGCGTAGATCCGCGCGGTGATGGGTGCCGTCTCGCCGGAGGTCCTGGCGTACAGCTCGCGCCCGGCGTCCGTGATCCGTACGTCCGCCTCCCCGTCCGGGGCCAGCAACCGCGCGGCGATCAGCTCGTCGAGCACGCCGTGCACCTCCCTGGCGTCGGTCTTCAGCGCTTCGGTGACACCGTCGACGAGCTGCTCGCGCCCGGCCGGGCCGTCGGCGATCGCGGCGAGGCGGAGGGTGACGGACTGCTCGAAGGTCATGCCGTGCCGGTCCAGCACATGCTGAAGGAGGGCGCGGCCGGCGTAGTGGGCCAAGGCGATGACACGGGGATCGACGAGGGGTGTGGTGGTGGTCATGACTGCTCCGTCTCGGTCTCGCTGAAGGGTTCAAGAGGTGTGTCGAGCAGGGCCGTCAGTTCGCGCGTGAACGCCCGTGTGCGCGCGCTGTCGAGGCCGCCGAGCGGGCCGAGGAGCTGCTGGAGCAGCCCGTGGACGATCTCGATCGCCCGCCGTGTGACCTCGCGGCCCTGCTCGGTGAGGGCGAGCTGCACAGCGCGCGGGTCGCGAGGGTCCCGGGTGCGCTCCAGGAGCCCGGCGCCCTCCAGGGCGCGGGCCAGCTTCGACACGTAGAGCGGCTCCAGCCCGGTGTGGTCGGCGAGGCGGCGCTGGCTGGGCCGTTCGCCGGAGCGCTGCATGCCGTGCAGTGAGGCGACCAGCGAGTACTGCGCGTGGGTGAGGCCCAGCGGGGCCACCGCACGGTCGACCGCGACCCGCCACTTCATCGACAGTCGCCACACCAGGAAGCCGGGCGTCGCGCCTTCGGTACCGTTGCTCATGGCGAATACAGTACTTGGCTACTATGTACATGGCTACTATTTTTCCGGGCCCCGCGGCGCGGCCCGAACGTGACGCTGACGCAGGCCCTCGCGCCGGACTAGGTTGTGCGCCATGAGCAATCTTGAGCGCGAAGCGGCCCCCTCCCTGTGCGGTGGCCGTGGCTTCGTGGTGGCGGAGCCGGTGCGTGAACTCCTCAGCCCTCGCCGGGTGAAGCTGGGCGAGTCCAGTGAGGTCCGCCGGCTGCTGCCCAACCTCGGCCGCCGGATGATCGGAGCCTGGTGTTTCGTCGACCACTACGGTCCCGACGACATCGCCGACGAGCCCGGTATGCAGGTGCCGCCGCACCCCCACATGGGTCTGCAGACTGTGAGCTGGCTGCACGAGGGAGAGGTGCTGCACCGCGACTCCACCGGCAGCCTTCAGACGATCCGCCCGCGCGAACTCGGCCTGATGACCTCCGGCCGGGCCATCAGTCACTCGGAGGAGAGCCCGCGCTCGCACGCCCGTTTCCTGCACGGCGCGCAGCTCTGGGTCGCGCTCCCCGACAGCCACCGCCACACCGAGCCACGCTTCGAGCACCACGCCGGTCTGCCGGTCGTCACCGCACCCGGCCTCACGGCCACGCTGATCCTCGGCGACCTCGACGGCGCGACCTCACCCGGCACGGCGTACACCCCGATCGTCGGCGCCGACCTGGCCCTGACCCAGGGCGCGGACGTACGTCTCCCCCTGGAGCCGGACTTCGAGTACGCCGTCCTGTCCATGTCCGGCGAGGCCCATGTCGACGGCGTCCCCGTCCTCCCCGGTTCCATGCTCTACCTCGGCTGCGGCCGCGGCGAACTGCCCCTGCGGGCGGAGTCGGACGCGAACCTGATGCTCCTGGGCGGCGAGCCGTTCGAGGAGGAACTGATCATGTTCTGGAACTGGATCGGGCGGACGCAGGAGGAGATCGAACAAGCGCGGCGGGACTGGATGGAAGGGTCGCGGTTCGGCGAGGTGAAGGGGTACGACGGGGCTCCACTGCCCGCACCGGAGCTGCCGCCGGTGCCGTTGAAACCGCGGGGAAGAGTGCGCTGACCTGCGGAAACGCGTCAGCGTTGGTGGCGCCGGGCGGAAGGCCGTCGCGTGATTCTCGCCATCTTCCACCTGCTTGCCGGAAGGCGTCCAAGCGGCCCGCTGGCTCAGGCCGGTGCGGTTGGCGATTCCACGGTGTGGCTGTCTGTGGGCGGCTGTGGCAGGACTCTTGCTGACCTAATGCTGACTTTGCTGACGCCTCGTCAGGCTCGGGTGAGGGGCTCTTTTCCCAGCTTCGGCGCTTGCGGAGGCGTTTGCAGGTTCGGTGGTGTCCGGACCGATGCCGACCTGGCTGGCGGTCGAGTCAGGTGTTACGGAAGGGCGGTGTCGCCCAGGCTGCCGTCTTGTGGAGATTCCACACACTTCTGGTGGCACGCGGTCTGTCAGCAGCGCCGCTCGGGTCCGGTCCGAGAAGCGCTGGGCCGGAGAGTGACGAGCGAGTTCTTCGTCTGCTGGTGGTACAGCAGCTGAGTCCACACTGACCAGGCAAAACGGTAGTTGGCGCAGCCTTCGGTCGGGAGCTGGTCCGGACATGGTCCGGATCTTGGTCTGGAGGTGTCGGTTCGCTTCATGCTGCGACTGCAGTGCGAGCGATTGGGAGCGAGCGGGACTTGACGGCGCAGATGGTTGCCTGCCCGGACGCCGGCTATCTGGGATCGAGGCGGTGGTGGTGAACCCGTAGGCTGGTCCAAGATCGTGCGGAGTCGGAGGTCATGCCCCGGCGTCAGCCCAGCCGCAGCAGACTCATATCCCGGCACAGCGGGCCGGAGCAGCGCCAGAGAAGAAGGCCCGCACAGCCGAACTCGTGGCTCGGCAGACGCTTGTGGCGACCTCAGCCGGGACTCAGCACGATGATTCCAGCTGTGCCCTGTGCCCTGTGCCCTGTGCCCTGTGCCCTGCGCCCTGCGCCGTGGATTCGGTCCGCGACCATCGACCCGTCGTCGTACCTGCCCGTAGTGGACAACGTTTCCTTCGCAGCCACCAGAGCTCGAACACATACGACATAATCCGACCAGACTCGAACATGGCACCCAGCTCCGTACCGAACGGGAGGGGACGACCCATGAGGTCCATCGGAACGCAGCAAACGTTCGCCCTGCAGCGCCGGGAGAGGCTGATGGACCAGCTTCGGTTGCACGGGGCCGTTCGCGTACGCGATCTCGCCCGGGAGCTGTCGGTCAGCGAGCTGACCATCCGGCGGGACATCGCCGCCCTCGCCGATCGCGGTCTGCTGACCCGGGTGCACGGCGGGGCCACGCTGCCGTCGGCGCTGGAGCGGGAGCCGGTGCGCCGACGACGGCTCAAGACGCCCGCGTTCACGCTCGGGATGGTGGTCCCCTCGCTGGATTTCTACTGGCCGCAGATCGTCAGCGGCGCGCGTAACGCCGCGGCCGCGCACGGTGTGAACATGCAGCTGCGCGGCTCCAGTTACGACCGGGCGGAGGACCGCAGGCAAATCGTCCGGCTGACTGAATCGGGCCAGGTGCAGGGGTTGCTGCTGGCGCCGAACCTGGACGACCCCGACCCGCGCGAGACGAACGAAATGATCGACTGGATCAGCAAGTTGCCCATCCCCGTCGTCTTCGTGGAGCGCAAGACACCCGAGTGGACCCCGACGCCGCACCAGCTGGAATGGGTGCGCAGCGACCACGCGCTCGGCCTGGAGATGGCGGTCCGGCACCTGCATGCGCTCGGCCACCGCAACCTCGGGCTCGTCCTGTCCAAGGGCAGCCCCACGTCGGCTCACCTCGCCGTCGGCTGGCACCGCGTCTGCGGCGAGCTCGGCCTCCCCGACGACTTCCTGATACGTGAGAGCATCGCGCTCAGCATGCCCGGGCACCGCGGGATCATCAGCGACATCCTCGATGGCTGCCGCCGCTCACGCACCACCGCACTCATCGTCCACAGCGATCCCGATGCCATCTCGCTGCTCCAGTACCTGACGGAGCGAGGGATCCGCGTTCCCGACGACATGGCGCTCGTCAGCTACGACGACGAGGTCGCCCACCTCGCCGATCCGGCCATCACGGCGGTGCGGCCGCCGAAGGCGCTGGTGGGCCGTATGGCCGTGGAGATGCTGGTGGCACGCCTCCTCGAGGGCAGCCGTCGGCCCGTCGAACGGGCCCTTGTCCTCCCGGAGCTGATGATCCGGGCCTCGTCGCTGCCGGGCTCGCCGAACCCGCTGCCCGGCAACGCGAAGCGGTCGGCGCCGCGCCGCTCGCTGCCAGGACAGCGTTGATTCCGGCGGGACGGAGCCCATCGACTCGCGGCTGACGATCAGCCGAGGCGAACGTCGACCACCCGGATCGGCGACGGTGTGGTGCCGGTCGAGCGCTGCTGGTACTGGAACGACAGGACGCCGTCCACCGCCACTCTGGACGTGTCGACGCTGACCTCGCCGAACGCGTTCATCGACGGCCGGTCGAAGACCAGGGTCCAGTCCTTCCAGCCTTCGGCCTTGCTCGCCGAGACGATCCGGCCGCGCGGCATCACCAGGTAGGCGTTGTCGTTGCGGTCGAAGACCAGTTTTGTGCGCTGCGTGCTGCCCGGTGGGACCGGGACCTCGCGTTTGGTCCAGGTGCCGTTCGCGTTGCGCACGACATGGAAGGTGCGGCCGTACTGGGTGCGCTGCTGTGCGTAGTTCGAGACGCACTGGGTGAACCTGCCCGGCACGTAGCTGATCACGACGTGGGGTGTGCCGGCGGAGTCCGCGCCTTGGCCCTCCTGGTTCATCAGGCCGTGGTTCGGGTCCAGGCGTTCGGCGATCAGGCCCGGCGAGTTGACCGAGATCCGGGTGCCGCCGGTGGTCCCGACGACCGTGCCCGAGCCATTGCGCCAGGTCCGGCCCCGGTCGTCGCTGTAGACGTAGCCGGTGTCGTGGTTGCTCAGACCGCCGGGGCTGCACAGCACCCTGGTGTTGCCCTCGCGCCAGGTGAACGCCGCGTGCAGCCGCCCGCGCCGGTCGTAGGTGAGACCGTGCAGGTACATGTTTCGCGTCGTGGAGACGACACCGTTGGGCCCGGTGTAGTTCCCGGTCGCGGACGACCACCCGCCCAGCTTCCGCCAGCTGCCGCCCGTGTACTCGGCCAGCTCGTTCACGCCGTTGCCCGACCCGCCGGTCCGGTAGCTGAACTGCAGCGCGCCCTCGGGCGTCACGACGAACTGCGGGTACGTCATGTTCCCCAGCTCGGCGCCCCCAAGAGTCCGCTGCACCGTGCCGAACACCGACGGCGACCACTGGTGTGAGCCGGGCTGGGTGGCGAGCCCCGCCACCGACTTCGTGTAGTACAGCCGGGTGTTGTGGGTGTCCATCGCGACGTGCAGGGTGCCGTCCTGTGGCGAGATGCCGATCGAGATCACGTTGTGCGAATCGTTGACGCTCAGCCGGTGCGGCAGCACGGCCTTCTCCCAGCCGCCCCCGCTCAGCGCACGCCGCGCGATCACGGCGTTGCGGCTGGAGGTATACCAGGCCGCGTACTGGTACCCGTTGTAGGTGACCAGCGCGTCCTGGAACGCGTTGTTGTTGACCAGCCCGTCGTACGACACGAAGTACAGCGCGGACTGGTCCAGCACGGTATCCGCCAGAAAGGTCACACTCGGCCCCGTCTGTGCGACGGTCGGCTGGGGCTGCAGTTGGGGCTGGAGCACGGAGGCGGCGAGCACCATCGCCGCCACTACGCTCTTCACCGGACCACTCCGTCCACCTGGATCGTCTGTACGGCGCCGGCCGCGAACGGCACGCGTACGAGCTTGCCGCTCACCGTGAGGTCCTGGCGCCGGGTGTACCGGTCACCGGATCCCGAGGTCAGCGTCGACCAGCGGGTGGCCGTGCCGTTCGGCACCGTACCGAACGCCGAGAGATTGAAGGTCAGGGTCTGCGCGGCACCGTTGTTCGCGGCAACGACCACCAGGCGCTGCGCGGCCGGGTCGTGCGCCGCCACCGCGTAATTCACGCCCGTGTTGATGATCCGCATACCGGGCCGGATGTGCCGGGTGAACTGCGCCAGGACGTACAGCTTCGTCTCCACGGCCCCGGCCTGCCCCGAGCTGCCGTCGTAGCGGATCGCGCCCCAGCCGGCCGTCGGGTCCATCACCTGCCAGTAGCACCAGGCCGTCGGCTTCAGCCAGCGGAAGTCCATCAGCAGGCAGCGGGCCGTCATCATGCCGGTGCCGTTGTTGTCACCGTGCTCGGAGTTCCACAGGATTTTGCCCGACGCGCGTACGTCGTTGCCCAGCAGGTCACGGCGGCCGCTGAGGCCCTGGTAGCCGTGCACGTTGACCTGGCGCACCCGGCCCTTGGTGGCCGAGTCGAAGCTGTTCCAGGTGGTGCGGGCGAGGTCGTAGCTCGTCTCGTCGGATGCCGCGACCGCCACCCCGTCCAGGCCCAGCCGGTCCAGCTCGGTGCGCAGGTGGGCGATGACGCTGCGCTGCGTCGTCGCGTCGATGTGGCAGCCCTCCTGCTTGCCGTCGGCCTTCCACCAGTTCGACGACGGCTCGTTGAACGGCTCCACCGTCCGGAAGTTCACGCCCCACTGGTCACGGGCGCGGCGGGCGGTGGCGGCCAGGTGCAGTGCGTGCTGGCGGTGATTCCACGACTGGAGGTTGTTGCCGCCGTCGGCCGCGCCGGACGGGTTGTGGTTGTTGCACATCCACCACATCGGCGAGTTGGCGAACAGCTCGCTCATCGCGCCTCGCTGGGTCGCCTTGACCAGCATCGCGCGCTGCGTGGCGTCGGCGCTCCAGTTCCACGCCGAGGATGCCGGATCCTCGTTGCGCCAGTCCTGCCAGAAACCCTCGATCTGCTTGAACCGCGGGATGTTGGGCGACACGACCATGCGCGCGCCGCCGACGTCGTTCCAGCTGCACGCGCCGAGGTTGTAGCGGACGATGTTCATGCCGAGGCCGGGCAGCGAGGCGCCGTTGTAGCTCACCGTCTTGGTGGAGAAGAACAGGTCGGCGAAGTCATCCCGGTCGCCGAACACATTGGCCCACCATGCCAGGGAGGTGCCCCAGCCTTCCCAGGCGCCCTGGTCGGCGGCGGGACTGATGCCCACGGTAGCGTCGGCCCGCGCCACGCCCGTGCCGAGGGCTCCGGCCACGAGCGTTCCGCCGGCGGCGGTGAGCAGGGTCCGGCGGTTGATTCTTGCCGGTATGTCCATGGCGCTCTCCTCGTGAAGTGGTGAGGACACTTCAATGCATGGCGTAGCCCCGGTCCAGGAGGCGAACTCAAACAATCAAACTCGAACGGAAACGACCGACGAAGGCAAGGCGCGTGCTAAGCGCCTGCGACAAGGTCGACCAGCGTGGTGATCAGGGCTTCCTCGCCGACCCCGGCGGGCTGGTGTCCGAAGAATCGGACCGACAGGTGGTAGCCGGTGAGCGCGAAGGTAATGACCGCCGCGAGGGCCTCCGCGTCGCGCGTCGGGATCGCCCCGGCTGCCATCCAGCCGGCCAGACGCTGCGAACGGATACTGACGTTGCGGGCGACCAAGAGCTCGCCGAGATGGTCGACCGATGCTCCGAGATGGTCGCGCTCGCGTGCGACGAGCTCCGTGAGCGGGTGGAGCCGCCGCAGATTGCCGAGCCGGCGCTCGAACTCGAGCGCGAGCGCGGCCCGCACGTCGCCTCCGGTCTCCTCGGGCTCGGGGCCGGTCTCCCGCTCGGCGTCGGCGCGGTCGACCTCGCGGTCGACGACCGCCTGGAGCACCTCCCCCTTGGACCGGAAGTGCCGATAGAAGCTGCCGCTCCCGGCCGACAGGCCCGCCGACGCCTCGATCTGCGTCACCGTCGTCCCGGCGAATCCCTCCCGTAGGAACAGATCCCACGCCGCGTCAAGGATCCTCGTCCGCGTAGGCACTGGCATAGGTGCGATTGTAAGGATAAGAGGAGGGCTGCCCTCGGGCCGGGGCCTGGGCTCTTCGTGCGGTGCAAGAAGATTCTTGCACCGGCACCGGCACCGGCACCGGCACCGTCGGACTGCCAAGCTGCCGAATATGACTACCCGTCACTTGCGCATACTCGCGGGATCAATCACCCTGGCATGCCTGCTGATTCAGGTGCACGCACAGCCGGTCGGGGCCACGGACAAGAACACGTCCTCGGCCGCCGCCGCAGGCCGGCAGTCGCTGCTGGACTTCGATCCGAACAAGGGCACCCTCGACGGCTCACCGGTCGACCACCTGCCCGACCACATCCGGCTGCTGGACATCCAGCTGCCGAACGACGGCGCACCGCAACGGGCCGACTGGTATCCCGATGGCAAGCGCCTCGCCTTCCTCGACGCTCCGATCGGTGACCTCTGGCAGCACGACCTGGCGACAGGCGCGAGCCGCAACCTGACCAAGATCTTTGCGCTCCATGGGGGAGTGCTACGGGCGCACCACCTGACCAACGGCGACATCGTCATGTGCGCGGTGGCCGAGCGCAGCGCCGACGACCCCGAGGACGACCGCTTCCGCGGCGAACTGTGGGTGCTCCAGCGGCCTTTGGGTACACGCGGCCCGGTCCGTCTCGGCGAGAGTTGCTGGGAGGGCGTCGCGGTGTCCAAGCAACCTGGTTCCACCCGCATCGCATGGAACCAGTCGACCATTGACTTCACCAGCCCGGACGTGATCGTCGACGCCCTGTTCGGCAAGTCGAAGATTCTGACGGGCCGGATCGTCTACCGCAACGGCATGCCAGAGATCGCCGACCGGCGGGTTGCCCCCTGGCTGCGCCACTGAATCGTTTATAGCGGTGGATGCTGAGTGCGTTGGAGTCCGCGGCCTCGCGGTCGCAGTCGCACGGAAGCGGGCAAGGGCTCAGCGCGTCCCCGATCGCCATTGAGGAGCGTGGGTTAAAGCGTTTGCGTGGTCGCTGGAACTTGGGACCGGATCGCCGCGCGATCATCACCTGGGTCGACAACGAAGACGACCGTAGCGCTTGACACGATCACGTCACCGGCAGTAGTAAACGTTTCAACACGTCTTAGACAACGGTGCCAATGCCCGAGCACTCCCATCACTCTCCCGGTCGGCGCCGCACTCCGCGGCGAAGATCGCCCCTCACCACACCGGCGGGCTGGGCCGTGCCGACGAAATCATGACCGACGGTGATCACCTGCCCTGTCCATGCACCGGAGGATCAATGAAACGTTCCATCAGGATCTCGATGGCGGTCAGGCAACCCGCTGTGGGAACCACGAAGTTCGTCACCCGTGCCCTCCTGGTCTCGGCGGTCACGGTCGGCTCCATCACGGTGGTTCCCAGCTCGACGTCCGCCAGTGATGCGGCGGCAGGGAACACCTACTACGTCGCTCCGAACGGGAGTGACGGCGCAGCGGGTACGCAGGCCGCTCCGTGGGCATCGATCGCCCGAGCGCAGGCCGTCGCCAAGGCGGGTGACACAGTCTATTTCCGCGGCGGCACCTACGCCTACGCCCGGGCGAACAGCGCTTGTTCGAGCCAGACCGCCAGAGTCGACGCGATCACCCTGAACAAGAGCGGCAGTTCGGGCAACCCGATTCGGTACTGGGCGCATCCGGGCGAGAAGCCGGTCTTCGACTTCTCGCGGATGACGGACAACTGCCGTATCAAGGGCTTCAACGTCACCGGCAGCTGGATCCACCTCAGGGGGCTGGAAGTCAAGGGTGTTCCGCAGAACAACAACCGGAACGCCGAGTCCTGGGGGATATGGGTTTCCGGCAGCAGCAACATCTTCGAGCAGATCGACACCCACCATCACATGGGCACCGGCCTGTTCGTCAACGGCGGGGGTGGCAACCTCGTCCTCAACTCGGACTCGCATGACAACTACGACCTGCGCAGCAATGACGGGCCCGGAGAGAACGCCGACGGGTTCGGTGCGCATTACACGCCGGCCGGCCGTCAGGCGAACGTGTTCCGGGGGTGCCGCGCGTGGTGGAACGCCGATGACGGGTTCGACCTCATCTCCACCTACTCGCCTGTGATCATCGAGAACTCGTGGGCGTGGCGCAATGGGTACGTGCCGGGGACGACGACGCCCTCCGGCAACGGAGCCGGCTTCAAGTCGGGTGGTTACGGGGGTGACTACGAAGCCAACGCGCCGAAGCACACCGTCCGCTCCTCGGTGGCGTTCCTCAACAAGGCGGCCGGCTTCTATGCCAACCACCACCCGGTGGCCAACGACTTCTTCAACAACACCGGCTACGGCAACCGCCCCAACTTCAACATGCTGGGAGTCGACTCGCGCGGCGCGGCCGTCGGCCGGGGCAATCTGCGCAACAACATCGCCTACACCGGAACGCCGACGTCGAACATGACCGGCACGAACGCCGCGTACAACTCCTTCAACCTCGGCGTGCCCCTGTCGGACTCCCAGTTCCGGAGTGTGTCGACGTCCGGCTGGGACGCGCCCCGCCAGACCGACGGAAGCCTGCCCGTGCTGCCCCACCTCCGTCCCGCGGCGAACAGTGCCCTGATCGACAAGGGAACCGACGTGGGACTGCCCTTCAACGGAAGTGCGCCGGATCTCGGCGCCTTTGAGAATGATGGAAGGTGACATCGTGAGGCACAGATCGCGTGCTGTCTCGAAGTACTGGAAGTGGGCCGCCGCCGCGGTGTTATCCATTGCGTTGGCGGCCCCGCTCTCGGCGGGCACCGCTGCGGCGGAGGCACCGGTAAAGGAAAAACTGACGGCGCAGGCGCCGGAAAGGGAGGTCCAGGACCGGCGTGCCGCTGCCGCACCGGCGAAGGAGCGCGGCCTGAAGCACATCGTGTCCGAGTACCGGACCCGGACTCCGTCGAAGTACACGGCTGACTCCTGGAAGCCCTTCGCCAAGGCGTTGACCGCCGCGGCCGATGTCGCCGGCGACACGTCGGCCACCACGTCGGAGGTCGCCGCCGCGAAGACGGCACTGATGACCGCCGCCGCCGATCTGAAGGCCGCTGACGAGGGCACGTTCCAGACCATCACGAACAACACGTTCTGGAACGACACCAGCGGCAACCCCATCTATTCGCAGGGCGGTGGGGTCTTCAAGTTCGGCGACACCTACTACTGGTACGGCGTGCACTACACCGGCGCCGAGCTCTACCGGGCCAATCCGACGAGGAAGTACGACGGCAACGTCAGCTTCGTCTCGATCCCCGTGTACTCGTCCAAGGACCTGGTGAACTGGAAGTTCGAGAACCGCGTCGCGACGCGTTCCACCGGCGTGGGCAGCGGCGCCAACCTGGGTGGTGCGGGCTGGGTCGGGCGGCTCGGCGTCTCGTACAACGAGAACACCGGCAAGTACGTGCTCGCCGTGCAGATGTGGCACACGGGCAGGGGCGGGCACGGCGTTCTGCTGCTGCAGGGCGACTCACCCACCGACACCTTCGACTACGGCTACTTCCAGACCCAGATCACCAACTCGCCCACGACCGGCACCGGGGATCAGACCGTCTTCACCGACGACAACGGCAAGGACTACCTGATCTTCTCCAACCGCGAAGGACGCTCGCGCGGCTTCGTGGCCAAGTTCCGGGAGTCCGACTCGCTGCGGATCGAGCCAGGCGTGGAGATCCGCCGCGGCGCCGGCCGCGAGGGCAACGCCATGTTCAAGCTCGACGGCAAGTACTACCACGCGGCGTCGGACCTGCACGGCTGGAACACCTCGGTCAACTACGTCAATGAGTCGACCAGCAGCAACGTCCAGGGCTCCTACAGCAGCGAGTACGTCCTTGCCGGCACCGAGATGGACTACAGCCACGTGACCCAGACCGGGTTCTTCGTGACGGTCAACGGCACCAAGCAGAACACGGTGATCTACGCCGGCGACCGCTGGGCCGACTTCGCCTGGAACGGCATCGGGTACAACCAGTGGGTGCCGATCACCAAGACCGGCGCGAGGCCACAGTTCCACTCGGTGAGCCAGTGGCAGTTCAACGCCACCACCGGACAGTGGCGTGTCGGGCCGGCGAACAACTACATCCTCAACCCGGACATCCAGGCCGACCGCATCATCGTCTCCAGTGTGCGGGGATGGCGGAACCTCGGCGGTTCGGTGACCAACGTCAACGGTGGTGTGAACGGCTCTCGCTTCGCTCTCCAGGTGAGCAACAGCGGCGGCGTCGAGCAGCGGATCGCGTCGGTTCCCACAGGCACCTACACCCTGTCCCTGCACGCTCGGGGCAGCGCCGGACAGGTCGTCATCACCGGCGCCGACGGCAGCCAACGCACCCTCGGCATCCCGTCGTCGAGCGGCTGGGCCAAACGCGAGCTCACCGGCATAGCGCTGCCCGGCGGGACCGCCACCGTCACCGTGCGGGCGTCGGGTTCGGGCGGCGTCACCGTCGACCAGCTCTCACTGGTCAAGACCTCTGCCGACGCGCCGTCGGGACAGCGTTACGAGGCGGAGACCGCGCCGGCGGTGTGCCAGGGCACGATCGACTCGAACCAAGCGGGCTATTCCGGTACCGGGTTCTGCAACGGCACGGCCGCCGCGGGGGCCTACGCGCAGTTCACGGTGGCCCCGCAGGCCGCTGGTACGGCGACGGTGGCGGTCCGGTTCGCCAATGGCTCCACGAGCGGCGCGAGGCCGGCGAACCTGGTCGTCAACGGATCCACGGTGGGAACAGTTTCGTTCGAGTCCACCGGCGCGTGGACGACGTGGACGACCAAGACCCTGACCGTCCCGCTGAACACCGGCAGCAACACCATCCGGCTGGATCCGACCACGGCAGCCGGACTACCCAACATCGACTACCTCGATGCCGCTGCCCCGGCTGCCTGACCCGCTGCACGCTCTGCCGGTCTCCTCTCCGACCGGCAGAGCGTGCGGCACCGCCTGCCTCGGACCACGACACCGTCACATGGTCAGGAGAAGTACCCGGAGTGGCATGGCACGCCCGAGGCGCTGGATCACAACCTCAACACCATCGCCACCACCTACCCCGACTACGAAGTCGACGTCGCCGAAACCGCCTACCCCGCCTCGGGCGGCGACGGCTCGCCGGTGCCCAACTCACCGTACCCGCGCACGATTCAGGGACAGGCAGATGCCATCCAGCGGGTCTTCCAGGCCGCCAACGACATGGTCGACAACCGAGGTTCAGGTGTCCTGGTGTGGGAGCCGGCCGGCTACCAGCCGATGTTCCGGGCCGTGCCCGGACTGGCGAACACGTGGGAGCCGCACGCGTCCATCAACGTCTTCAACGCCAGCCGCGCCAAGCACATCCTCCAGGACACCGTCTACACCGCCACCGTGGTGGGTGCCGCCCCGAGGCTGCCCTCCTCCATCCGCATGCTCACCACCGCCGACGACACGATCACCGGCGTCCCCGTCCGCTGGAAGCCGCTGCCGCCCGGCGCTACCGACAAGCCGGGTGAGGTGACGGTCACCTGGATGACCGGCAAGGGACCGGTCACGGCGGTCGTCGACGTCGTCCCCAAAGCGGCAAACAGGTCTTGAGCGCCCCCATTCCCCGTACTCAAGGAGCCATCCATGACCATGCAAAGACGCACATTCCTGCGCATCAGCGCCGTCGGGGCGACGGGCGTGGGTCTGTCACTGCTCGGCACGGGACCGGCACCGGCAGCCGTCAGCCCGCTGGGCACGGCGCCGACCACGCCGTTCGCGGTCGGCGTGCGCCGGTACAACTGGACCCGCGGCAGCCGCCCGTGCACCACCTACGTCTACTACCCGGCCACCGGCACCGCCGGCGGCAACCCGGTGACGGACGCCCCGGTCGCAGGCGGGGTCTTCCCCGTGTACAACATGACCCACGGCTTGGGAAGCAGCCCGCAGAACTCCCTGTTCATCATCCGGGCCCTGGCCTCGGCGGGCTTCGTCGTCCCCGCCCCGCACTTCAACCACAACTTCAACGACGTCAACAACGGCAACACCTCCAAGGACGTCTCGCAGATCCTCACCAACACCCTCGCGCTCAACGCGAGCGGACCGCTGGCCGGGCACATCAACACCGGCATCGGCGTCGGCGTCTCGGGCCACTCCCTGGGCGGCATGGTCACTCACGGTCTGCTGACCTCCTGGCCCGACAGCCGGATCGTCTCCGCCAACCCCCAGTCCTGCGTGGACATGGGCAACCCGTCCTCCTCCGTCAACGCCAAGGTCCTGTTCGTCCACGGCGACCGGGACTCGACCACGCAGTACTCCTCGGCCCGGCAGGCGTACTCGGAGATCACCTGGCCCAAGGCGTTCCTCACCTTCGTCGGCGGCAGCCACACCAGCTTCTGGAGCGACCAGCGCTTCCCCAGGACCGTCGTCGACTGGGCCCGCTGGACCATGTACGGCGACACCGCCGCACGGGACCGCCTCCCGGCCGACGCGTCCGGGTCCAACACCAGGTGGGAAGCCCAGCTGGGCGGCGACACCCCCGGCGGCCCGGCCGTCTACAGCCTGGTGGCCCAGCACAGCGGCAAGGCCGCCGACATCTACGAGGCCTCCACCGCCGCCGGCGCCCGGCTCGTCCAGTACACCGCCAACAGTCGCCCCAACCAGCAGTTCGAGTTCGTCGACGCCGGCGCCGGCCACGTCCGCGTCAAGGCCCGGCACAGTGGCCTGTTCCTCCAGCCCGCGGGCACCACGACCGGCGCGGACATCGTTCAGCAGACCGACTCCGGCGCCACCGGCCAGCAGTGGCGCGTCGTCGACCACGGCGGTGACGTGATCAGTCTCGTCAACCGGGAGTCCGGCCTGGCCATGGACGTCTGGGAGTACTCCACCGCCAACAGCGCTCGCATCACCCAGTACACCTACTCCGGCAACGCCAACCAGCGCTTCGCCCGTCGCCGCGTCTGACGTGTGGTGGGGCGGGGCCGATGATCCGATCCGGCACCGCCCCACCACACGCTTCTGGAGGTCGATCATGCTTTTAGCCAGACGGCGCGGAGCGCTGCTCACTGCCGTACTTGCCGCAATACTGGCCGGCGCCGGCCACATAGTCAGCCCCGCGGTGGCGTCCGCCGCGGCCCCCCGGTACGAGGCGGAAACCGCGCCGGCCACATGCGATGGGCTCATCGAGTCGAACCACGACGGCTACTCCGGCACCGGATTCTGCAACGGCGACAACGAGGTCGGCGCGGCCGCGCAGTTCACGGTGAGCGCGACTGAGGAAGGTACGGCGACGCTGGCGATCCGATACGCCAACGGCTCCACCACGGCACGCCCCGCCGCCGTGATGGTGAACGGCGTCACCGTGCTGTCGACGTCATTCGAGCCCACCGGCGGATGGAACAGCTGGACCACGAAAACCTCGGCCGTGCGGCTGAATCCAGGCAGCAACACGATCCGGCTCAGTCCGACCAGCGCCGGCGGTCTGCCCAACGTGGACTACCTCGACGTCGAGGCCGGCACGTCGCCCGAGCCGCCTGGCCGGCCGCCGCAGTGTTCCGGTGGCGCGCCTATCGTCTGCCACTTCGACGTCGCTCCCGGCAACTACACCGTCACCGCATGGATCGGCGACGGCGCCGCAGCGGGCAACACCTCGATGTCGGTGGAGGCCCGCCGCCGCGTCCTGCCCGCGGTCGACACCGCGGCCGGCACGATCATCCAGCACACCTTCACCATCAACGTCCGGCAGCCGGAGGGCCAGCCGACGGGCCAAGGCGGGACGGGCAGGCCCGGACTGGACATCACCTTCGCCGGAAAGGCGCCGCAGCTGTCCGGCCTGACGGTGCAGGCGGCGACCGACCCCCTGGTGGTGTACCTGGCGGGGGACTCCACGACATGTGACCAGATGCTCGCGCCGTGGACCGGCTGGGGGCAGATCCTGCCCACGCATGTGACGGCGGGCGCGGCCATCGCCAACTACGGGGACTCCGGCGAGAGTTCGGGGAGCTTCCTGCGCAACTCTGCGCTGTTCCCCACCATGAAGCCGCTGATCAGGAGGGGCGACCTGGTACTCATCCAGTTCGGACACAACGACAAGTCCACGTCGGCACCGGCGTTCCGCAGCAACCTCACCACCATGATCAACCAGGTGCGGGAAAGGGGCGGCAGCCCCGTTCTCGTCACGCCACCGGTACGGCGGCACTTCGACGGCAACCGGCTCACTCCCACCGCGCGACATGTCAACGGCGTGGGCGCCGACCTGCCGGCGGAGACGCACAGGGTCGGCTCCCAGCTCAACGTGCCGGTGATCGACCTGACCGCCAAGAGCAAGGAACTGGTGGAGTCGCTGGGTCCGAACGCCTCCGCCAGGCTCTACCTGCGCGAAGAGGAGGACGGATACAAGGACAACACCCACTTCTCCGAGTACGGCGCCGGAAGGATGGCGGACCTGGTCGTCGAGGGGGTCCGCGAACACAACCTGTCCCTGGTCAGCTATCTGCAACCCAGGAGGGTTCCATGAGACAGCCTTTCCACGCACCGGCCGCACCGAGACGTCCGTTACGCCGCCGCACGATATTCGTCCTCGTCGGCGCACTGATCGCCAGCTGCCTCGCGGCGATCGTGGGACCGTCGGCGAATGCGGCCGTGATCGATCCGGGCGCGTACTACCAGCTCGTGGCGCGGCACAGCGGCAAAGCAATCGGCATCGTCGACCAGTCGACCGCCGACGGCGCCGCCGTCCAGCAGCAGACCCGCGCCGACCGGGCCGCCCAGCAGTTCCAGTTCGTCGACTCCGGCAGCGGCTACTACAAGCTCCGGGCCCGGCGCAGCGGCAAGGTGGTGGACGTCTCCTCGGCGTCCACGGCGAACGGCGCGAACGTCATCCAATGGACCGACACCGGCGGCACCAACCAGCAATTCCGCGTCGTGGACACCGACAGCGGATACGTCAAGCTCATCAACCGTAACAGCGGCAAGGCGCTGGACGTCTGGGAGCGCTCCACTGCCGACGGCGCGCGGATCTCCCAATACACCGACACGGGCGCCGCCAACCAGCAGTGGCAACTGGTCCGGGTCGACGCGGCTCCGGTCCCGAAGTACGCCGGCTATCTCTTCACCTACTTCACCGGCGAGAACACCTCCGCCGGCGAGCAGGTCTACTTCGCGCTCAGCCAGGGCAACGATCCGACCCGGTGGCGGCAGCTGAACAGCGGGCGGCCCGTGCTGTCCTCGACCGTAGGCACCCGCGGCGTGCGCGACCCGTTCATCATCCGCTCGCCGCAGGGCGACAAGTTCTACCAGATCGCCACCGACCTGCGGATGTACGGCAACGGCAACTGGGACCAGGTCCAGCGGACGGGCAGCAAGTCCATCGTGGTCTGGGAGTCGACCGACCTGGTGAGCTGGAGCGCGCCACGCCTGGCACGCGTCTCACCGGACACGGCCGGCAACACGTGGGCCCCGGAGGCGTACTACGACGAGGAGCTCGGCCAGTACGTCGTGTTCTGGGCGTCGAAGCTGTACTCGGCCGGCGATCCGAACCACACCGGCAGCAGCTACAACCGAATGATGTACGCCACCACATCCGACTTCCGGACCTTCAGCGCCCCACAGGTCTGGGTCGACAAGGGCTACTCGACGATCGACTCGACGCTGATCAAGCACGACAGCACGTACTACCGCTTCACGAAGGACGAGCGGAGCGCGTCGCAGACTTCATGCGGCAAGTTCATCCTCGCGGAGAAGTCGACGACCATCCTCAACCGCAGCTACTCGTTCGTCGCTGAGTGCCTCGGGAACAACGCGATCAGCCAGGGCGAAGGTCCGTTGGTCTTCAAGTCGAACACCGACGAGCGCTGGTACATGTTCATCGACGAGTACGGAGGGCGGGGCTACGTCCCGTTCACGACCACCGACCTCAACTCCCGGCAGTGGTCACCCGTTTCCAGCTACACCATGCCCGGCCGACCGCGCCATGGCACCGTCCTGCCGGTCACCCAGGCCGAGTACGACCGGCTCCTGCAGCGCTGGGGCTGAGCCGCCTTGCGGTGGAGCCGCTGACTGCTCGATACGCCGAGTGCCCCACCCGTATGACCACTGGACTGAAACGATCACTGCCGAAAGGGTTCCGTCATGTCCGGTACTCGCTCTCGCGTCTTCCTTGCCGCGGTGATGGCGCTGTGGGTGGCGCTGTCCGTCGGCGTCGTGCAGCCGGCCTCCGCCGCACCTGGCCGCCCGTACACCAATCCGATCAAGTCCCAGAAGGGGGCCGATCCCTGGCTGGAGTACTACAACGGCAACTACTACCTGATCACGACGACGTTCACCAACAAGCTGCTGATGCGCAAGTCGCCGACACTGGCCGGACTCGCCACCGCGCCGAGCGTGCAGGTCTGGGAGGACAGCACGGCATCGCGTGGGACGAACTTCTGGGCCCCCGAGATCCACTTCATCGACGGCCGGTGGTACCTGTACTACTCCGCCGGCCAGGTCGGCGCCAACTGCTGCGACAGCCAGCGCACCCATGTGCTGGAGAGCGCCGGTGCGGACCCGATGGGCCCGTACACGTACAAGAACGCGCTCACCGGCTCCAATCTCACCCCGGGCGGCTGGCTCATCGACGCCAGCGTGCTGCGGCTCAACGGCTCGCTCTACCTGCTCGGCAGCGGGTTCGTGGGCGGCAGTGAGCAGAGCCTGGTGATCGCGCCGATGAGCGGCCCGCACACGCTCGCCAGCCGCACGTTCAGCGTCATCTCGCAGCCGACCAACTCCTGGGAGCGGTCCGGCGCGCCGGTCAACGAGGCGCCGGTGGCGCTGCAGCGCGACGGCCAGACCTTCGTCACCTTCTCGGCCAGCTCGTGCCAGACCGCCGACTACAAGCTGGGCATGCTCACCTACGACGGGGGCGACCCGCTGGCCGCCTCGTCTTGGACCAAGGCGGCCAGCCCGATCTTCCAGCGCAACGACGCCAACAGGGTCTACGGGCCGGCCCACAACGGCTTCTTCACCTCCCCGGACGGCACCGAGAACTGGATCGTCTACCACGCGAACTCGGCCTCCAACGGCGGCTGCGGCAACGCGCGGACCACCCGGGCGCAGAAGTTCACCTGGAACGCGAACGGGACGCCGAACCTCGGCACTCCGGTGGCAACCGGCGTAACACTCGCCGGCCCGGCGGGCGAGACCGCGGCCACGCCGTCGGCATACCGAATCGTCAACCGCCACAGCGGCAAATGCCTCGACGTGTCCGGCGCCTCCAGCGCCGACGGTGCGGACGTCATCCAGTACAGCTGCACCGGCAGCACCAACCAGCAGTGGCGCATCGGGGATCTGGCCAACGACACCAGCCGGCTGGTCAACGTCCGCAGCGGCAAGGCGCTCGACGTCGACGCCTGCGGCTCCGCCGACGGCACCAACATCCAGCAGTGGTCGTGGCTGAACAACAACTGCCAGAAATTCCGCATGATCGTCACCGATCAGGATGGCTGGGTGCGGCTGGTCAACGTCAACAGCGGCAAGGTCGCCGACGTGCCCGGCTGCGGCACGGCCGACGGATCCGCCGTACGGCAGTGGAGGTGGCTCAACAACAACTGCCAGCAGTGGCGGCTGCAGCCCGTCTAAGGAGTCAGCCCCGTCTGAGGAGTTAGCGATGCGCAGACGTACTTTCCTCGCCGTCCCCGCACTGGGCGCGGCGGCCACAGCGACCCTGCTGACCGGATCAGCGGCGTGGGCGTCACCGGCGGTGACGTACACCAACTCGCTGATCGCACGGCGGGCCGACCCGCACATCTTCCGGCACATTGACGGCTACTACTACTACACCGCGACGGCGCCGGAGTACGACCGGATCATCCTGCGCCGGGCAGCGACGCTGCAAGGGCTGGCCGACGCGAGCGAGTCGGTGATCTGGCGCAAGCACGCCAGCGGTGACATGGGTGCGCACATCTGGGCGCCGGAGATCCACTCCATCAACGGCAAGTGGTACATCTACTTCGCTGCGGGCCGCAGCAACGACATCTGGCGGATCCGGATGTGGGTGCTGGAGAACAGCAGCCCCGACCCGTTCACCGGTGCCTGGGTCGAGAAGGGGCGCATCGTCACCCACGCGGACACGTTCTCCCTGGACGCGACCACGTTCACCCACAACGGCACCCGCTACCTGTCCTGGGCCCAGCAGGACCCGACGATCGGCAACAACAGCAGCCTCTACCTGGCGCCGATGAGCAACCCGTGGACGATCTCCGGCACTCCGGCACGGCTGAGCGTGCCGACGCTGTCATGGGAGACCATCGGGCACAAGGTCAACGAAGCCCCGTCGGTGCTCATCCGCAACGGCAAGGTGTTCATGACCTACTCGGCCAGCGCCACGGACAGCAACTACTGCCTGGGGATGCTGACCGCGTCGGCGTCCAGCAATCTGATGAGCCCGGCGTCGTGGAGCAAGAGGCAGCAGCCGGTGTTCAGGTCCAACGCCGCGACGAGCCAGTACGGCCCGGGGCACAACTCGTTCACGGTCTCCGAGGACGGGCAGAGCGACGTGCTGGTGTACCACGACCGCAGCTACCGGGACATCAGCGGCGATCCGCTGAACGACCCGAACCGGCGGACCCGAATCCAGAAGCTGTACTGGAACGCCGACGGCACACCGAACTTCGGCATCCCGGTGCCGGACGGGGGCACGCCGCACCGGTTCAGGTCGTACAACTTCCCGGACCGGTACATCCGGCAGGTCTCGTTCCGCGGACGGATCGACGCGAACATGGCGAACCTGGCCGAGTCGCAGTTCCGCATCGTCACCGGGCTGGCCGGAAGCGGCACGGCGTCGCTGGAGTCGACCAGCCATCCCGGCTACTACCTGCGGAACCGGAACTACGAGATCTGGCTGGACAAGAACGACGGCACGACGGGGTTCAAGAACGCTGCGAGCTTCACCCGGCAGGCCGGCCAGGCCGACCCGGCCGCGGTGAGCTTCGAGTCGGTCAGCGCCCCGGGCCGCTATCTGCGCCACTACAGCTACGCGCTCCACGTGCAGCCGTTGAGCACCGCCACCGACCGCGCGGACGCCACCTTCTACCTGGAGTAGCCGGCATGCGACTGAAGTCAGCCCTCGCGGGCGCAAGCCTGCTCATCAGTGCGCTCGTTGTGGTACCTGGCCATGCGGCGTACGCGGCGGCGACGCGGTACGAGGCGGAGAGCGCCGCCGCCAGTTGCGTCGGCACCATCGATGCGAACTGGTCCGGGTTCTCCGGCACCGGCTTCTGCAACGCGAACAACGCAGTCGGTGCACACGTGCAATTCACCGTGAACGCGGCGTCGGCGGGCACGGCCACGCTCGGCATACGCTTCGCCAACGGTGGGACAACTGCGCGCCAGGCACACGTTCTTGTCGACGGCGTGGCCGTCCAAAGTGTGTCGTTCGAGCCCACCGGTTCCTGGTCGACCTGGATGACGAAAACCGTCACGGTTTCGGTGAGCGCCGGCGACCACACCGTCCGGCTCAGCCCGGCTGCCTCCACCGGACTGTCCAACATCGACTATCTGGACTTCGGTCTCGGGGGAGGGCTGCCGGGCAGTTTCCAGTGGAGCTCCAGCGGGATACTCATCTCGCCGAAATCCGATGCGACGCACAACATCCGCGCGCTCAAGGACCCGTCGGTCGTGTACCACAACGGCCGGTATCACGTCTTCGCCACGACCACCAACCAAAGTGGCGCGTACAGCATGGTGTATCTGAACTTCACCAACTGGTCGCAGGCGAATTCCGCCTCACAGCGCTACCTCGACCGAACCGCGATCGGCAGCGGCTACAAAGCAGCGCCCCAGGTCTTCTACTTCGCGCCGCAGCAAAAGTGGTATCTCGTCTTCCAGACCGGATCGAACGCGGCGTACTCGACCACGTCCGACATCAGCAACCCGCGGTCATGGACCGCACCGAAGCCCTTCTACGCCAACGGAATGCCGCAGATCATCAGGGACAACATCGGCAACGGCTACTGGGTCGACTTCTGGGTGATCTGCGACAACGCAAAATGCCACTTGTTCTCCTCCGACGACAACGGCCACCTCTACCGGTCGGAGACCTCACTGTCGAACTTCCCCAACGGCTTCGGCAACACCGTCATCGCCATGCAGGACAGCGCTCGATATCCGTTGTGGGAAGCGGCCAGCGTATACCGTGTGTCGAGCTCGCAGTATCTGCTGATCGTCGAGGCGATCGGCTCCGGCGGCAAGCGCTACTTCCGCTCGTGGACGGCTCCGGCCATCACCGGACCGTGGACGGCGCTGGCCGCGACGGAGGCCGGCCCGTTCGCCGGCGCGGCCAACGTGACCTTCAGCGGCACACCGTGGACGCGCGACATCAGCCATGGCGAGATGATCCGTAACGGCATCGACCAGACACTGCCCATCAGCCCGTGCGGAATGCAGTACCTGTACCAGGGCAAAGACCCGAATGCCAGCGACCCGTACAGCATGCTGCCGTGGCGGCTCGGCCTGCTCACCCAAACGAACTCGACATGCTGAGGTGGTCATGAAACGTCGATTGCTCGCCGTGGTGGTCGCGATGATCACGGCAGTCGCGGGCACCGCCGGAGCCGGGAATTCGATCTGGGCTCCGGGGGCCGCAACGGTGACCGTCAACGGCGCTGTCGGGTACCAGAAGATTGACGGTTTCGGTTTCTCCGAATTCTTCGGGCGCGGGGCCATCATGCACGGCTCGCAGGGACTGTCGGACCAGAAGCAAAAGGAGGTCCTGGACCTGCTGTTGTCGCGTTCCAGCGGTGCGGGGCTGTCGATCCTGCGGCTCGGGATCGCCTCAGGCAGCGGCTCCATCCAGCCGGTGAATCCCGGTGGTCCGAACGCAACACCGCGTTACGTGTGGAACGGCAATGACGACGGTCAGGTCTGGCTTGCGCAACAGGCCAAGGCTTACGGCGTGAACCGGTTCTATGCCGACGCATGGAGTGCGCCGGGGTACATGAAGACCAACGGCACCGACACCAACGGCGGCACGCTGTGCGGGCTGTCGGGCGCCACCTGCGCCAGCGGCGACTGGCGGCGCGCCTACGCGAATTATCTGGTGCAGTTCACCAAGTTCTACGCCCAGGAAGGGATCCCCATCACCGATCTGGGATTCACCAACGAGCCGAACTGGACCACCGGCTATTCGTCGATGCGGCTGACGCCGGCACAAGCGGTGGAGTTCAGCAAAGTCCTCGGGCCGATGGCGGACACCCATGGGCTGAACATGGCCTGCTGCGATGTGGTCGGCTGGGACGGGCAGAAGACCTACACCAATGCAATCGAGGCCGACAGCACAGCACGCGGCCTGGTCGACCTGCACACCGGGCACTCGTACGGCAGCTACCCGAGCACACGCCTGGCCACATCGAAACCGACGTGGATGTCCGAGTGGTCACCGGACGGCACTACATGGAACGAAGCCTGGGACGACGGCAGCGGCTACGACGGATACCGGGTGGCCAACGAGATTCACACGGCGCTGACCGGTGGCAACGTCAACGGCTATGTGTACTGGTACGGCGCATCCACCGGAACCACCCGCGGCTTCATCCAGCTCAACGGTGATGCCTACCGCGTGTCCAAGCGGCTGTGGGCGATGGCAAATTACAGCCGGTTCATCCGTCCGGGCGCAACGCGCATCGCAGCGTCCACCTCGGACAGCAATCTGCGCATTTCCTCCTTCCGCAACACCGACGGCAGCGTGGTCATGGTCGCGCTCAATGCAGCCACGAGCGCCAACCAGGTCACGTTCTCCTTGCAGACCACCGGGATCGGCGGCGGCACGGCAACGCCCTATCTCACGAACAGCGGCAACAGCATGACGGCCCAGCCCGCGACTGCGGTGTCGAATGGTGCCTTCACCGCAACCGTGCCGGCGCGGTCGGCCGTCACCTACGTCGTGCGGGACAGCGACTCCGCCTCGCGGTACGAGGCGGAGTCGGCGCCGGCGGTGTGCAGCGGCACCATCGACGCCGACTGGCCCGGCTATTCGGGCACCGGATTCTGCAACGGTGACAACGCCGCCGGCGCCTATGCACAGTTCACCGTGAACGCGGCCAGCGCGGGCACCGCCACCATCGCGGTCAGGTTCGCCAATGGCACCACGACGGCCCGGCCCGCGGATCTCATCGTCAACGGCACGCGAGTCCAGCAGGTGTCGTTCGAGGGCACGGGCGCATGGTCCAGGTGGATTTCGAAGACGCTGACCGTCAACGTCGGCGAGGGCAGCAACATCATGCGCTTCAACCCCACCGGCGCCGGCGGTCTGCCCAACCTCGACTACGTCGAACACGCCCCGGGCTGAACAGCACACGCACTCCTCCGATCACACCTTCAGGAGTTGTCATGCGAACGGCAGGCAGAACGGCGCTCACCGGCATACTCGGCCTCGGGTTGGCCCTCACCACCGTCTCCCCGGCGGCGGCCGCCCACCATCTGACCGACGGGACCTCGGTCGAGCTGATCGCCCGGCATTCGGGCAAGTGCGCCGACGTCGTCAGCGCCTCGACGGCCGACGGCGCCGAGGTCGGCCAGTACACGTGCAATGACGGGCTGAATCAGCTGTGGCGCATCCGCGACCTCGGTAACGGGTATGTGCAGCTCGCCGCCCGCCACTCCGGCAAGTGCCTGGACGTCTCGGGTGCCTCTGCCGCCGACAACGCGGCGGTCATCCAGTGGTCGTGCTCCTCCAGGACCAACCAGCAGTGGAAGATCGAGAACACCGGCACCGGCCACACCCGGCTGATGGCGCGGCATTCCGGCAAATGCCTCGAGGTCCCGGGCGCCTCGACCGCCAACGGCACCCGCCTCCGGCAGCAGACCTGCGCCACCGGGACCAACCAGCAGTGGGAGCTGAACACGGTGTCGAACCCCGCGATCCCGGGACTGTTCGCCGACCCCAACATCGTGCGGTTCGGCGACACGTACTACCTCTACGCGACCACCGACGGCTTCGCCGGCTGGTCGGGCACCCAGTTCCGGGCCTTCTCCTCCAAGGACCTGGTCAACTGGACCGACCACGGCGTGATCCTGGACGTCGACAGCGACATCGCGTGGGCGGACAACTCGGCCTGGGCCCCGGGCATCGCCGAGAAGAACGGCAAGTACTACTTCTACTTCTCGGCCGGTCGCGCCAGCGGCGACACCCGCAAGCACCTGGGTGTGGCGGTGGCCGACTCACCCACCGGCCCGTTCCGCGACGCCCTCGGCAAGCCGCTCGTGCCGGCCGGCTCCTATGCGGGCCAGATGATCGACCCGGCCGTATTCACCGACGCCGACGGCAGATCGTACCTGTACTGGGGCCAGGGCTCCTCGCACCAGGTGCCGCTGAACAGCGACATGGTCTCGCTCAACTCCTCGCAGGTGCGCACCTACCGGCCAGCGAACTACAACGAGGGCAGCTTCGTCGCCAGGCGCGGCAACACGTACTACTTCATGTGGTCGGAGAACGACACCCGCTCAGAGGACTACCGGGTCGCCTACGCCACCGGCTCCTCACCGACCGGGCCCTGGGGCAACCGCGTCGGGACGATCCTCCAGAAAGACCTGAGCCAAGGCATCAAGGCCACCGGTCACCACTCGGTCGTCCAGGTCCCCGGCACCGACCAGTGGTACATCGCCTACCACCGCTTCGCCATCCCGAACGGCGACGGCACCCACCGCGAAACCATGATCGACCGCCTGTACTTCAATGCCGAAGGCAGCATCCGACCGGTCGTGCCGACCATTGACGGCGTCGACCCGGTATAAGGATCTTCATCAGCGGGGGTACGGCGGCGTGAGGTCGGGTGGGCAGTGTCCAGCAGGCGGGCGTCTTCGGACTCGGTGAAGCCTTTGCGGCGGCCGTGGCATGGGCCGCGGTCGCGTTCACGGCGGATGCGGTGGATCAGACGGTCGCGCCATCCGCGACCGCCAGAACCAGGCGTATCGAGGTTTATCCCTTCAAGCCCGAACTGACGACGCCGCGGATGAAGTAGCGCTGAGCGAACAGGAAGATCACCAGGACGGGCACCACGTAGAGGGTGGCGGCGGCAGCCTGCACCGTGGCGTCGGGGTTGCCATGAGGGTCGACGTACAACGAGGCGATAGCGACCGACAGTGTGGTCTGGTCGGGATCGAGGAACAGGGCCGGGGCGATCCAATCGCCCCAGGTCCAGGTGAACGAGAGCACAAAGGAAGTCAACAGCACGGGCCGGGACAGCGGCAGGAAGATCTGCACGAAGATCCGGCCGTACCCGCACCCGTCGATGATCGCCGCCTCCTCCAGTGAGGCGGGGATGGCGGCGAAGAACTGGCGGAACAAGAACACCAGGAATGGCGAGGCCGCCAGGCCCCACATCACCCATGGCCAGTACGTGTTGACCAGTCCCACCCTGGCGAACAGCACGTACGTCGGGATCAGGGTGAGGATCTGCGGCAGCATCATGGTGGACAGCACCAGCACGAACAGCGGGCGTTTGCCGCGCCCACGCAGGCGGGCGAAGGCAAACCCGACCGCCGCACTGGACAACGTCACAAGAGTCGCGAACACGAACGACAGGAACGCCGAATTCCCCAGGTACGCCAGGAAGTTGATCTCGGTGAGGGCCTGAGTGAAGTTCCCCCACTGTGGATCCTCCGGCAGGATGTTCGCCGGGATCGTCACCCATTCCGCCTTGGTCTTCAACGCGGCAAGCACAAGCCACACGAATGGGCCGGCGAACAGCACGGCGAGCGCCATCAGGATCAGGTAGGTGCGCGCCGCGTTGCCCCGACGGCGTGGGCGCCGACGCCGGGCAGTCGGCGGTGTGCTGACGGCGGGCGGCGTGGCCGCGGTGGTCTGCGTCATCGGTCAGCCTCGCTGTCGACCTCGTAATGCACCCACAGCCGGCTGGACCGCAGCACGATGAGCGTGACGACCAGGATGACCAGGAAGAACACCCACAGCATCGCGGAGGCGTAACCGTAGCGATTGTTGGCGAAGTACTCCTCGTACACCTGCACCATGAACAGGTGGGTGCTCTCCGGCACGTGAGTCACCTGGCCGACCTCGCGCGTCTGCGACAGCAACAGCGGCTGAATGACGATCTGGAAGGTGAAGATGACGCCGGTCACCACCTGGAAGAAGATGACCGGCGAGATCATCGGAACCGTGACGTTCCAAAACACCTGCCAGCGGTTGGCGCCGTCGATGATCGCCGCCTCTTCCAGTTCAGCCGGCACGCCCTGCAGGGCGGCAAGCATGATCACCATCCCGCCGCCGAGTCCCCACAGGATGAGGATGACCAGCGCGTAGAACGCGTTCGGGTCGACCAGCCAGGTGACCGGAGGGATGCTGATCACATCGAGGATCTCGTTGAGGATGCCGACGTCCCGGTTGAAGATCAGCTTCCACATGATGGCCGCGGCAACCATCGGGACGACCGATGGCAGGAAGAAGATCGCCCGGAACAGGCCGACCGCCTTCAGCCGCTGGTTGAGCAGCACTGCCAGACCGAGCCCGCCGGCCACCATGATCGGCACCGCGATCGCAGTGAACGCGAGGGTGCGGACCATGCTGGCGAGGACATCCGCGTCGTCAAAGAGTTCGGTGTAGTTGCGCAAGCCCACCCAGCGCCAACGTGGGCTGCGACCGTCGAAGTTGGTAAAGCTGATCGCCAACGCGTAGCCGAGCGGTAGCGCCGTGAGCAGTGCGAAGCCGAGCAGCCACGGCGAGGCGAACAGGTAGAACGTCCGGCTGGAATACCGCTGCCAGCCTTTCCTGCGTCGCCGGGTCCCTTTCGTTGTCATGGCGGTCACTAGCCGATCTGGTCCTTGCCTTGCTGCAAGAGCTTGTTGATCTCATCGGTGATCGCCTTGCCTGCGGCCTCGACGGTGACCTCGTTCTTGATGGCCCGCAGAAGGTGCTTGTTGAGTACGGGGTCCCATGCGGTGGCGCCGCCGATGTAGGGAGAGTCGGGCAGTTGCTCGGCGTACTCCAACTCGGCCTGCTGCGTCTGATAGACCTGCTTCTGGTACGGCAGCTCCTGAGGCATCATCTCCAGCTGCGATTTCAAGGCCGGAATGCCCCAGCCGCTCTTGGCCCGGTCCTCCGACGGCTTCCCGGCCATGAAGTACTCCATGAGCTTCCAGGCCTCGTCCTTGTGCTTGGCCTTCGCGGGGATGTAGGCGCCCCAGCCCGCGTACGTCGGACTGATCCGCTTGTCGCCCATCACCGGTGCAGGCGCCATCGCGATGTTGTTCTTGATCTCGTCGGACTCTTCGACGAAATTGCCGCCGTACCAGTAACCGTCTTGGGTGATCGCCATCCGCTTGGCGAGGAACAGCGACAGGTCTGCGCCGTCCGGCGCCGGGTCGAGGGAGGTGGGACCGACGCCGGCCTTGGCGAAGTCGACGTACCACTTCAGCGCTCGCAGGGCCTGCGGCGTGGTCATATCGGTCTCGGTCAGGTCCGAGCTGTAGACCTCGCCGCCCTGCTGGAGAATCATCATCGAGAGCGGCGCGTACAGGTTCCATGCCCATTCCAGGCCGAGGCCGTAGACCTGAGTCTTGCCGCCGCTCTTCTTGGTCAGCTTCTTCCCGATCTCCAACAGCTCGTCGTAGGAGATCGGCTCGGTCGTGCTCAGCGGCTCGATCTTGGCCTCTTTGAACAGCGCCCGGTTGTACCAGAGCGTCGCGTCCTGGCTCCAGTCCTTGACGAGCCCGTAGTACGGGCCACTGCCGATCTGCTTGCCGTCCCACCGAAAGCTGTCGTTGACAGGCAGCAGGCTTTCCTTGTTCAACACGCTGCTCTTGTCCAGGTACTGGTCCAGCTCGGTGGCCAACCCCTGTGCATTGGTCCGCGCACTGCCGACGGCCGGCCCGCGCACGAAGTCCGGTGGCTCGTTCGAGGCGAGCATCGCGTTGAGCCGGGTGCCGTCGTGCGCAATAAACCTGATCTTGATATCGGGGTTCTTGGCCTCGAAGTCGGCGATCTGCTCCTTCGTCAGTTCGTTGGCCATGTACATAACGGTCAGGACGGTCTTGCCGTCGCCGGACTCCGTGCTGGCGTTGCAGGCTCCGAGCAGCGGCACTGATAACGCGCCACCGGCCGCAAGCGCCGAACTGGTGAGGAAGCGGCGCCGGCTGATGTGTTGGCCTGCCGGCGGCCTGGGGAACTGGCTCACGGCGCCGGCCGGAGCGGCGCCGATCAGCTGGGTGCGGCGGGGAAGCTGGGGCACGAGCACTCCACTCGAAGGGCGTGTTGAAACGATTTAACATTTGGGACTCGGAAGCTAGCCTCACGCCCGAATAGTGTCAATACAAACGGTTAAACTTTCGATTGCTTGCGCCTGTTGGCCGGCCCCGTACAGCAGCGCCGTGGCGGCGACCGATGTGATCCCGTTGCCGGCGGTGAAGTGACGGGAGGAGCTGCAGAGCAGCTCATCGCGCGGAACCGGGCGGAGAAGCGTGAGCAGGTGCCACGCTGTGTCGGCGGCTGTGGTGAGACTCGCGGCCGTCTTGACGTGCGCCAGGTCATCACAGATGCCCTCTACGAACGCGAAGCACGCCCCGGGTCGGCGATCAGGGCCCTCGCCGCGGCAACCTGAGGCCTATGGCGGCAAGGAGGTCGGGGAGCTCATCACCGATGGTGTGCAACCACCGGAACGCCGCCCGACCCCGGCACCGGCGCGCTGCTGACGGTCCACGGACCGCACGGCCCGGTCCGTGGTTCGGGTCGATGTCACCGGCCATGCCGCGCCCCACGTCCGCGACGGAGCCGTAGTGCTCCCAGATGAGCTCGCCGGTCGCGGCGTCGTGGTAGTACTCGTGCAGGCCGCTGGGGAGGTCCTGCTGCACGCCGTATCCCTCCAGGCCCGGTCGCGACGGGTCCATGTCGGCGATGTGGAAGCGGTCACCGTGGACGATGCCCTGGCCTCCCATCGAGTAGAGCAGTGAACCGTCACCGTCCAGGACGAACCCGATCTCGGCGAACTCGTTGTCGCTGTCGCTGTCCACGTCGAGGCAGCGGCTGTTGTGCCCGTCGGGGTGGTTCCGGTTGCGCAGCCACTTCCACTGCATGTCGACGTTGCTGCCGTCGAAGCTCCAGGCAGTGACCATGAGGTTGAACCCGCCGTTGCCGACGCGGTTCTTCATGTAGCTGACCAGGCTCGGTGTTTCGCCGTCGAGATAGCAGGCGGCGAACCGGGCGTACATCGGGCCGTCCGAGATGTAGTCGGTCGGGACCGGGGCCGACGAGCGAAGTGCGCCGGTCTGGCCGTCGAGGATGGCGATGAACTGTTCGGTGTCGTTGTCGTGGCTGAAGGTGACGCCGTCGGCGATCCGCACGGCGACCTCGGAGCGGCCGTCGCTGTCGAAGTCGTAGACGGTGACGCCGTCGTTGTGTCCGATGTCGATCGTGGCCGATCCGCCCTCGATGTTGTTCTGATCGGTGCTGTTCGGCCCCATGTCGACCTCCCACAGGAAGTCGCCTTCGCTCGGCCTCGATGCTCTGCGGGGAGGTCTGGCGGTCGATCACGTAGTCGTACTCGCCGTCGCCGGTGAGGTCGCCGACCCACACGAACTGGATCCGGCCGCCGTCGCGCAGCGGGACGCGGACCACCGGTTCGTCGACGGCATCGCCGTCCAAGGTGAATGCGCCACTGGGCTCGCCCTCTTTGCCGTCGACCACGGGCGTGACCCGGTAGCTGTTGGACTGCGAGAGGTCGGCACCGGAGTCGACGAAGTTGGTCCCATCGGTGAGGACGTCGTCGTTGTTTTGGGACCAGTCGCCGTTGCCGGTGGCGCGGTAGACGTTGAAGCCGATGTTCTCTGGGTCCAGGCCGAGCAGCCGCCAGGAGACCAGGACGTCGCTCTCGCCGGAGCGCACGGCCACCACGCCGCGCCCCAGGTTCTCCATCGGACGCGCGGCCGCCGCGGTCGTGCCCTGAGCCGTACCGGTGCCGGGGGAGGCGGTGCCCAGCTGCGAGAGGCCGACGACGAGGATCATCGCCCCGGCCGCCGCCACCGCGGTGGAACCTGCCCGGCGTAACCCGCTCCGACGTCTGTGCCGGTGCTCCATGGGAGGTCCTCGTGCTCGTATACGTGCGGAGTCTCAGCGCATGTTGAACCGTTTACACGGGGCGCGATGCAAGCACTGTGAGGAGGGCATGTCAAGAGCGGTGTGTTCCCGCCTCTCTCGTGCTTGACGTGTCACATCGATCGGCTCATCATCGAGTTCAAACGGTTAACACGCTGAGGCAATAAAACGGGATGCAGGGAGGTCGGATGCCGCGTCGGATCGCTTCCGGCGACGGAAAGCCCCGCCCTGCGACGATCAAGGACGTGGCCAGACATGCCGGCGTCTCGGTCGCCACCGTCTCGCGCATCCTCTCCGGTACGTACCCCAACGCCCCTGCCACGCGCAGCAAGGTCATGCGGGCCGTGCGCGAACTCGACTACGTGCCCAACGCCCACGCCCGGGGACTCGCGGGTGTGCGGCCCAAGAGCGTGGCCATCGTGGTCAATTCCGTCATCTCCCCGCACTACGCACATGTGGCGCAGGGGGTACACGAGGAGGCCGCGCGTGCGGGCCGGCTCTGCATTGTCGGCACCACCGGCGGAGATCTCGAACGCGAGCTGGCCGCGATCCAGTTGATGCGCGAAGAGCACGCCGAAGCGGTCATTCTCGTGGGAAACGTCAACCCCGACGAGGCCTACCGCGAGCGCATGGCCGGCTATGCCCGCGCACTGGCCGCGGCCGGCTCGCAGCTGGTGCTGTGCGGCCGCCCGCCGCTGGGCCCCGACGTACCGGCCATCGTGGTCGAGTACGACAACACCGGGGGCGCGTTCGCCGCTACCAGCCACCTGCTCTCGGCGGGCCACAAGCGCATCCTGTTCCTCGGCCGGCGGTCCGGGTACACGACGCCGGAGAGCCGGGTCGCCGGTTACCGTGCCGCCCTGGCCGCGCACGGCGTACCGCATGATCCCGGGCTGGAGGTCGACGGCGCGAGAATGGTGCGGCGCGAGGGCTACCGCATGATGCGCGAGCGACTCGACGCAGGGCCACGGGACTTCACCGCCGTCTTCGCCAGCAACGACCTGATCGCCGCGGGCGCGCGCGAGGCGCTGCGAGAGCGCGGGCTGCGCATTCCGGAGGATGTGTCGATGGTCGGATTCGACGACCTCCCCCCGGCCGCCGACATCGACCTCACCACCGTTTACATCCCGCACGAGGAGCTGGGGCGCACCGCCGTGCGGCTCGCGCTGAAGAGCGAGACACCCGGGGCCTCCGAGCACGTCCTGCTGGGCACGCACATCGTCGTCCGCGACTCGGTCTGCCCCAACGTGGGCGAAGCCTCAGGCCCGGACTAGAAGGGTTCACCCGATGAGCCGGCGTCCCACTGCCATGTTCGCCATGGATGCACCGAATCTGCCGCAGCTCTTCCCGCCGGACCTGCTGGCCCGGCTGCGGGAGCTGCTCGACATCGACTCCGCGGGCGTAGTCACCGATTTCGGCGACCCCGCGCTGCGCTCCCGACTGACCCGAGTGGAGGTGCTGGTGACGGGCTGGGGATGCCCGCATCGGGTCCGCAGCGACGGGGCAGGAGATCCCACGCCACCACGGTGGCGTGGAGTTGGCCTCCCGCGCCCTGGAACGCCTTGACCGCGAAGTTCCAGACCGCCGCCCGGTCCCCGACCAGGTCGACGAAGTACGCACCACCCCCGTGGATCACGGCCTGCCCGGACGCCCGGCCGTCGGGAGGCAGAACGACGGTCTCGTGCTGGGGGCGGGCAGCTGGGAAGGTGGTGTCACTTCCCGTGCCGGCCAGCAAGCCGCACCAGGCTCCCACATCCGGATCGCTGTAGTGCCAGCTGCCCCGGTAGTCCGCGTCGTTGGTGGCCGTGCCGCACAACTGGTAGTTGGCGAGCCAGAAGGCCCGCAGTTCGGCGGCCATACTGCGGCGGTAGTCTGCTGCACGGTCCCCGTGATCTGCACGTCCGCCTCAGGGAACCAGGTGTTGTCGATCCGCTCCCAAGTACGTCTGATCGCCTCGACAGCGAGCCTCTCCTCGAGGAAGGAGGCGAAGATGAAGGCGCCGTATGGGCGTCGGTCGGTGATCGTGCCCTTCAGAAGCTGGCCTCCCGGGTCGTGAAGGAACCGCTTGAGTTCCGATGCGTACCGCTGCCGTGCCGCCGCGTCCACGTTCGAGTCGTCGCGCAGCGCCTGGCGCGCGCCCCATTCCGCGGTGGCCTCCATCCACGCGAGCAGCTTCCGCACGTTCAGCACCGCATCGAAGTCGATGGTTGTACTGCATCACGTGGAACAGCGAATGCCGGGCCAGGTAGGGGCTCGCACACTCCCGATGGGGGTTCCGATCCACTCTCTGTGGAGCCGTGACTGGGCGTCACGGGTGCCTGGAAGGAAGGGTGTTGGTGTGACTTCAGCGTGCTCTGGGCCGCCTTCTCCCATCTGTCGACGCTGACGGTGGAGGAGGTTGTGGTGGACGAGGGCGTGATGACCTTTTCGGCGCGTACCGCGATGCGGCAGGCCGTTTGTCCGGGGTGCGGGACGGTGTCGGGGCGTGTCCACGGCGGGTACCGGCGGCGCTTGGCGGACGTGGCGGTGTCCGGGCACCGGACCGTGATCGACCTGCTGGTGAGCCGGTTCATATGCCCAGCCCGGGACTGTGACCGCTGGACCTTCTCGAGCAGGTCGACGGGCTCACCGAGCGGTTCGCCCGGCGCACGGCTTCGCTGCACCGGGCGCTGGAGAAGATCGCGCTGGTCCTCGGGCGCCCGGCGGCCCGGCTGGCGACTGCGGGGGAGATGGGCTCGCCGAACAGGAAAGAGGCGGATACGGGGACGTTGCCCGGCGAGGAAACCTCAGCTTCGTCTGCTGGTGGTAAACGGCTCAGATGCAGTTTGACCAGCGAAAACAGCTCCGATCGCCACAAGCTGCGGACGGCTGGCCCGGGTATGGTCCGGATCTTGGTTCGAAGGTTCGTGGTGATGAGCGCTGCTCGCATGTTGCGCTGGTACGACGATGACGGCCTCGGCACTGCTTCGAGACGCGACGGCGGTCGTCCCCGGCCTGCGCGACCGTACTCTGGGCGACGACGAACGCGCCAAGGCCAGGGTGTAGACGTGGTCCTCCTGGTGCGCGAAGTTGCCCGGGTAGCGCTTGGCGTGGAAGGCGTGCAGCTGGTTGATGCCTTCCACAGACTTCTGCGTCTTGGGGTGGTGGGGGCCGTAGTGCCACCACACGAGGTTGTTGCGGATGGTGCACACCAGGGGCGGCCGTTCGTTCTGAGCACAGACGTCTTTGAGAATGCTGATCCCTCGGCGGGTCTGCCGGCGGCTGAGTCCGCATACTGCGGCGAGTTCGAGAAGGGGCATGCCAAGGGGCGCGGTTTGGAGCAGAGCGGTGCGGACGAGGGCGGCGTGGCGCTCCGCGGTCGGGGAGCGCTTGTCCACTGCTATTCACCCCGCAGGAGGCGGGTGAGTTCGTCGTCCATGTCGACCTCGCCGGTGTCGACGGCGGTTCTCGATCCGGTCGAGGGTCGCGCGGACGCGGGCGACGTTCTCGTGGACGATCCTCGGCGGCACCGTCTGGACCACCGACCCCGGCGGACATCATCTCGGTCTGGCCTCGCGCCGCTGGTACCACCACAGACGTCAGGCCCGGAGCGATGCTCCAGGCCCTTCGTCGTCGTGGGACTACGCGTCGCGCTTCTTGAACTGGATCCAGGCGGCACCGATGATCAGGGCTGCGAAGGCCGCGAACACGCCACCCGAGGCCCAGCGGTCGAAGAAGTCGATGTCCGGAGCTGCGGGACCGAAGTTCGCCGGGCTGGTCAACATCAGCTCCTCGCCGGCGGTGAACGGCAGGAACTTCACGGCCGGCGCCAGCCATTGCAGGGCCGGGACCATGGTGAGCCCGACGATCAGGGTCTCGATGATCAGCGGCATCAGGAAGATGACCACCAGTGCCGAGGGCACGCCGCGGAACAGCAATCCCAGGCCGAGCCCGGTCAGTGCGTAGACGAGGTTGTAGGCCAGGTATCCCAGCAGCGCCGAGCGTACGGGGTCGTCGAACAGACCCGGGACCTCGCCCCAGAACACGAGTACCAGGGTTGCGTTGATCGCTATCGACACCAGCGTGGCCACGGCGGTCAGCGCCGTGACGGTCAGGATCTTCGCCAGGAGCAGGCGCGAGCGCTGCGGAAGCGCGGTCAGGGTCGGCTGGATCGTGCCGTGCCGGTACTCGTGGCCGGTCGCGAAGATACCGACCACGGCCATGAACACCGCCAGGAACGGGATCACGAAACTCGCCCCGCCGTTGACACTGAGGTTCACGGCGTCGGCATGGAGCGGCTCGTCGCTGGCGCCGAGGCCAAGGACCAGCGGGATCACGGCGGAGGCCACCAGACCGGAGCAGACCATCCAGTAGGTCGAGCGGAGCGTGCGCAGCCGCGTCCATTCGAATCTGAGCGCATCAAGCATTCTGGGCACCTTCGGGGGTCTGAGCGGTCTGGATGGGCTTTTCGGCGACGAACTGCTCCGCGGCGCCGGTGGCGGACATGAAGGCCTCCTCGAGCGAGGCCGAGCGGCTGGAGAGCTCCGTGAGCTCGATGCCCTCGGTGAAGGCAAGGTGCCCGACCATGCCGATCTCCACTTCCGAGACGACCAGTTCGCCGTCGTCGCCCTTGGTGACGCTCGCGCCCTTGGCTTCGAGGGCGGGGACGAAGGCGTCGGCAAAGGGGCTGCGCACGATCACCGTGGACGTGGTGAACTCGCGGACGAACTGGTCGACGTCGCCGTTGAAGATCATGTGACCGCGGCCGATGACGACCAGCTCGTCGGCCATCAGCTGCATCTCCGAGAGCAGGTGGCTGGAGACGAAGATGGTGCGGCCCTCGGCGGCCAGGCTCTTGAGCAGATCGCGCATCCAGTGGATGCCGTGCGGGTCGAGGCCGTTGGTCGGCTCGTCCAGCATCAGCGTGTGCGGGTCGCCCAGCAGCGCCTGCGCCAGGCCGAGGCGTTGTGACATGCCCAGCGAGTAGCCCTTGGGTTTCTTGCGCTTGGCCGAGCCGAGCCCGACCAGGTCCAGGACCCGGTCGATCCTGGCGTTGGCGATGCCGTTGGCGGAGGCGAGCATCTTCAGGTGGTTGCGGGCCGAGCGGGTGGGGTGGAACTGCTTGGCCTCCAGCAGGGTGCCGACGTGGTTCATCGGCCGACGGATCGAGGCGAACCGCTCACCGTCGAACAGGGTCTCGCCCCCGCCGTGGTCGAGGCCGAGCATCAGCCGCATGGTGGTGGACTTCCCCGAGCCATTGGGACCGAGGAAGCCCGTGACCACCCCTGGCCGGACCTCGAAGGACAGATCGTCCACCGCGACCGTCTTCTCGTATCTCTTATGCAGGCCTTTCGCGGAGATCATGGTGTTCCTATCTGAAGAATTTGAACGAGTGAAGGCGTTCGTCGTCATGTGGCCGGCTCGGCCGGTGGTCGGCCCGGGACCTTCGGGAAGGCACCTGCCAGAGCCCCGATCCAGCCCCCGGTGCGCCACGCCGCCCGGCGCGCTCGTGACCGGCAGCAACAACCTAGGAGTCGAGCCAGGGGAGCAGACATCCCGCGCGCACACCAGTGCGGGATGGTGCAGGCACCACCGTCGGCCGAGGACTGTCAGGCTCGCACCGGTAGGTGGGCTTCAACGGCACAACGAAGAGCGCTGGATCGCCTTCACCTCATGCGATCCCCACCGATGCCGGAGCCGCGGTGACGGGCCGGCCCCGGCCACGTCACCGGTACCGCGCCGTTGCCAGAGGTAGCGCCGGCCCCACCCCGAACCGGCATGCTTGTCGGATCATCCGCCGACAACCCACCGCCTAATATGCGGGCATGCCCCCGAAAGCGCGCCGAGTCGGCGCCTTCACCCTCTACTCGCTGTCCACCTTCCCCTTGGCCTTGATCAGCGTGACCCTGATCATCCCCGTCCTGGGACTCGGCGTGGTCACGTCGGTCATCGGCATCGGACTGCCGGTCCTGGCGCTCGCCCTGCGGATCGCACGCGGATTCGCCGAGGTCGAGCGCCGCGCCCTGCCGGAAGTCCTGGGCCATTCCGTGGCTCGGCCGATGTACAACAAGCCTGCCGCGGGATCCGGTGTCTTCCGGCGAAGCATCACCCCGCTTTTCGGCGGCCAGTACTGGCTGGACCTCCTGTACGGAATCGTGATCCTTCCCGTATCCGTGATCATGTTCGCGATCACCGCGGTGTGGTGGTGGGTGACGCTGTCCACGCTCACCTGGCCGCTGTACGGATGGATCATCCACGAGGCGGTGGGCCTCGAGAACCTGCAGAAGCTTCCCAAGCTGGTCGGGGTGGAGAACTACCTGTTTGCGTCAGCGTTCTACGTGACGATCGGCGTGCTGTTCGCCCTCGCGCTGCCGTTCGTCGTGCGCGGCGCCGCCCTGGCAAGGGCGAACCTGGGGCGCGTCCTGCTGACGGCGGTCGGCGAGTTGCACGAGCGTATCGCTGACCTGTCCGAGGGGCGGGCCGCCGCCGCCTCGGCCGAGGCGGGCGCGATGCGGCGCCTGGAGCGCGATATCCACGACGGGCCCCAGCAGCGGCTCGTGCACCTGGCCATGGAGCTGTCGCGGGCGCAGCGCCAGCTCGCCAAGGACCCGAACGCGGCACAGGCCACCATCACGGGCGCCATTTCCGAGACTCGGGAGACCCTGGAGGAGCTACGCACGCTGTCGCGCGGGATCGCGCCCCCGGTGCTCACCGACCGCGGGTTGGCCCAGGCCCTGGCGTCCCTGGCGGCCCGCAGCCCGGTGCCGGTGGAGCTGGACGCCCCGGTCCCGGACCGCTTCTCCGCCGCGGTGGAGAACACCGTGTACTTCGTGGCCGCCGAAGCCTTGACCAACGTCGCCAAGCACAGCCGCGCCGACTCCGCGCGCCTCACCCTGTCCCGGACCGCGAACCGGCTGATCCTGACCCTGTCCGACAATGGCATCGGCGGCGCCCACCTGGCCAAGGGGCACGGCCTCACGGGGCTGGCCGACCGCGCCAGGTCGGTCGAGGGCGATTTCGTGGTGCACTCCCCCGAGGGAGGCCCGACGGTGGTGGTGATGGAGGTCCCGTGCGGGTAGTGGTCGCCGACGACGCCGTGCTGATCCGTTCAGGGCTGGTCCGGCTGCTGGAGGAGTTCGAGTTCGAGGTGGTCGCCGAGGTGGGCGACGGCGACAGCCTCGTCTCTGCGATGGTCGAGCACCGCCCGGACGTCTCGGTGGTGGATGTGCGGATGCCCCCCTCGTTCACCGACGAGGGCCTGAAGTCCGCGGTTGCGGCACGCAAGCGGGTTCCCGGTGCGCCGGTGCTGATCCTGTCGCAGTATGTGGAGGTCTCCTATGCCGAGGATCTGCTGGCCGACGCCAGGGGAGCCGTGGGCTACCTGCTGAAGGACCGGGTGGTGGACGTCGACGAGTTCATTGACGGGCTGCGGCGGGTCGCCGCCGGGGGGACGGTGTTCGATCCGCAGGTAGTGGCTCAGCTGATGGTTCGGCGCCGTGGCAACGACCCCCTGGCGGCGCTGACCGCGCGGGAGCGGGAGGTGCTCGCGCTCATGGCCGAGGGGCACTCCAACCAGGCCATCGCGCGCAAACTCGTGGTGAGCGGCGGCGCGGTGGAAAATCACGTCCGCAGCATCTTTGCCAAGTTGGGCCTGTACGTCGAGGACACCGACCACCACCGCCGGGTGCGCGCGGTGCTGGCCTACCTGCGTTCCTGAGCGCCCATGGCGGGGATGCCGCCTTTGTCGTGCTCGGAAGCGTGAGCGAAGGCCTCGCCGGCGGCGGTGATGGTGCGCGTGACCGCGCTCGCCGGGTCGTTTCGTCGTTTGGGCCGTCTCCCGCTCACGTTATCCCGCGTTACACCATGTGTTGGCTGAGGGCTTCGTACGGTCAGTAGCGCAGGCGAGCGGTGTCTGCGTCGATACGGACGATGCGCTCCTCGAACAGTGCCATCGGCTGGCTGTCGTCGTCGGGGATCAGCGTCGGCCCGACCATGATGGGTGCCGCCGTCCGGGTGCGCGCCGCGTCGTCAGGGATCTGATCGCCGACGGGCGGTGGCGCGAGGGCGACGCGACACCCTCATCGTCTTCGACATCGGATACGACGCCCCGTGCATGGCTCTGCTTCTTTCCCTCAGCGGTTTGACCTGGTGTGGCTGTCGGGTGGTGCTGAGCGGGCGCCGGCCAGTACCAGGTCCACGAGTCGACTCACGTAGGCGTGCCCTGCGGGCTGGTCGCGTTGCATGATGCGCAGGTGGAGGGGGCCGGTCAGGGCTTCGAGGAGGAACTCGGGGTTGCTGTCCGGTGGGAGGTCG
The DNA here is from genome assembly GCF_001611795.1 of Streptomyces qaidamensis. Taxonomy (NCBI): domain Bacteria; kingdom Bacillati; phylum Actinomycetota; class Actinomycetes; order Kitasatosporales; family Streptomycetaceae; genus Streptomyces; species Streptomyces qaidamensis. The sequence goes on from NZ_CP015098.1 coordinate 8,299,974, forward strand.
CCGCGGTCTATGCCGCGTTGGACGAGGATGCGGGCGCGGTCCAGGCGGGCGGTCCAGAACTGGTTGCGGAGTTGGACGGACTGGGGCTCGTCGTCCGCTGCGGCGAGGGCGAGGCGGGCGAGCGACTGGCCCGTGGGCGTGGTGAGGAACCCGGCGAGCGCGGTGAAGAAGGTGGTCAGGTCCTCGTGCGTGGAGCCGGTGTCAGGCAGGGGCAGTTCCGTGTCCAGGCGGTCCGAGAGGGCTTCGAGGATCAGGTTGGTCCGGGTGCCCCACCGCCGGTAGACCGAGGTCTCGTGCACACCGGCACGGGCGGCGATCTCCGCGATACGGGTGCCCGCCAGGCCCTCGGTGGCCAGGAGTTCGGTGGTGGCCTTGAGGACGGCTCGGTGTACGGCCGCGCCACGGCGGTGCGCGGGGGCCGGGCGCGGTGGTGTCATACCTCCCATTATCGCAAGCGCACTTGCGATAAACCACCACGGCGAGCTTCACTGGGTTCTATCGCAAGTCGACTTGCGATGGACGCGACCTGCGGAGGCTGCTGATGCTCATCACGGCGAAGACCACCAGCGGCGTGCTGCGTGGCCGGGTCGAAGACGGTACGACCGTCTTCCGAGGCGTGCGCTACGCCACCTGCGAGCGGTTCGGCCTGCCCCGCCCGGTGCCCGCCTGGAGCGGAGAGAGGGACGCCACGGCCGACGGCCCGATCGCCCCGCAGCGGCCGTCCCGGCTGGAGCCGGTGATGGGCGTCCCCGAGCCGCACGAACAGGGCGAGGACTGCTTGAACCTGACCATCACCACCCCCGGCGTCGACGACCGGTCCCGGCCGGTGCTGGTGTGGTTCCACGGCGGTGCCTGGGTTTCGGGCGCCGGTTCCTGGAAGTTCTACGGTGGCCACCGGCTCGCCCGCGAGGGAGACGTGGTCGTCGTCTCCGTCAGTTACCGGCTTGGCGTGCTTGGCTATCTGCGCGCACCGGGGATCTCCGAAGGCAATCTGGGCCTGGCCGACCAGCTCGCCGCGCTGCGGTGGGTGCGCGAGAACATCTCCGCGTTCGGCGGCGACCCGGACGCGGTGACCGTGGCCGGCCAGTCCGCCGGCGCCCACACTGTGCAGTGTCTGCTGGGCATGCCCGACGCCGAGGGACTGTTCCGCCGGGCCGTCGTTCAAAGTTCCCCCGCCGCTCTCGGCCTCGGGAGCGCCCGCAGCGCCCGGAAGGCTGCCGAACGGTTCCTCACCCGGCTCGGCGCAGACCCGCGTACCGTCCCCGTCGCCGATGTCCTGGACGCCCAGACCGCGCTCGCGCGAGAAGCGGCAGGCAGACTCGGGCTCCGTGCGGTCCCCTTGTTCAGGCCGGTCGCCGGAGTCGGCCCGCTCCCGGACGCAGCACGCTGGGCCGCATGTCTGGCAGGCCGAGCTCCAGGTCTGGACGTCATCATCGGCACCACCGGGCGGGAGATGAGCGCCTTCTACGCCCTGAACCCGATGCTGCGCCGCCTGCGCCGCATCCCGGCACTGGGTGCGGCGACTGCCGACGCTGTGGAACGGGTCGCGGGTACGGCCCTCTTCGACCGTCCCTCCCGCCGCCTGGCTGCCCGGCTGACCGAGGCGGGTGCCCGCGTGTGGACCTACCGCTTCGACTACGCCGCCCCCGCCTCCCTCTTCGGCGCCACCCACTGCATCGAACTGCCCTTCCTGTTCGGCACCGACGCCGACTGGACCACCGCCCCGATGCTCGCCGGCGCCGACCCGCACGACATCGACACCCTGGGCCGAGCCCTGCGCACCGCCTGGCTCAGCTTCATCCGCACCGGCACCCCGAGCACCGACACCCCCTGGCCGCCGTTCACGGCGGCCGCCCCCGCCGTGCGCCACTGGCACCCCTGAGGGCACCAGACAGTGCGGCCGGAACGCAGGACCGCTCAACCGGGGGGCTCTCCGTCAAAGGAAGTGGTCACCGAAGCCGAACAGCTCGCCGCGCGCCGCCGGCGATGCTGCCTCTGTGGCCTGCTTCCATCCGATCGCCAAAGCCACCCAGGCAGGTCACGCTCGAGCGAAGCCGAGAGTGGGCGAGCCCCTTCCACGCCATGCGCTGGTTGTCGTCCGGCGAGGAAGCCATGACGCCGCCGCGCCGGGAGCCGTCTTCCGTCGACACCTCGAGTTCGGCATACAGGCCGGCCCTGCGGATCGCACCCGCCAGCTCCAGGCCGAGCATGTGGTGCTCCCACGACTCGTTCGACAGGTTCAGGCTGGTTCGGTGACGACGCGGGGCTTTTTCGTCCAAGGTGATCGTGACGTGCCGGCTGCTCGCGCGGTCACCCCGGTGTGCCGTCTTTGCGCAGGGTGACCGGTCTGCTGAGGGGGCCTGCGGGTTGCACCTGATGTATCGCGTCGGTCACCTGACCGAGCAGCGCCTGCAGTTGGGTGGAGTCCTTGGCGCCGAGTTTCTCGGTGATCTGCTGTTCGATCTCCGCGATCACGGAGTCGGCCTTGCGCAGGGCGTCGCGGCCGGCGTCGGTGAGGTGGAGTTCCTGCACGTGTCGGTGGCGCGGGTGCGGCCGGCGTTCCAGTTGGCCCCGGCCCTCCAGGCGGGCCACCGCCTGCGGGGTGACGTTGAGGCGGCGGGCCAGTTCCGCTCCGGCCAGGCCGGGATCGACGTGGACGGCGATGAGCAGGGAATAGTGTGCCGCCGCCATGCCCAGCGAGCGCAGGTGTTGTCCCCCGCCCCTTCGCCCGGATGCAGAGCCCTGCCCCCGTCCAGGGCTGAGGAGGACCGGGCGACGAGGCGACCCGTCCGCACCGGGAACAGCCGCTCAACTGCGGAATCTGCCGATGCCGAGCCAAGCCCCGGCTCGTCACGTTCCCGGTACGTGATCCAGGTCCATGTCCGTGACGGTGACCCAGTCGGGTTCGGCCACCAGCAGGCTCAGCTGCTCGTCCTGGAGATCGACGTCGACGGCGTACCGGAAGCCGGTCGCCTCAGCGGCCTCGACACCAGCCCGGTCGCCCTCCGTCACGGCATAGACCACCCGGCGGCAGCCGGGATCTGCTGCCCGGACGGCGCGTACCAGCGGCCGGAGGATTTCCGGCAGGTTCTCGGCTCGCAGGCCGGTGTGGATCAGCAGTTCCACGTCCCGGGCACCGACCGGATAGGCGTCGCGGAGCCGGCCGGCAGCGCAGCGTTCCACTGCGACGACGGCCTCGCCGTTCGGGCCGCGCAGGCGCAGACTGCCCGTGAAGCGCGTCCACGACTCCACGGTGGTCTGCCAGGGGCCGGGGACGTCGAGCGCGGGCAGGGCCGGGACGGTGAGCATCGTCAGTTCCCCTCGTCGGCCAGCCGCCGGACGCCGGCCTTGTCCAGCTTTCCGGAGGCGTTCCTGGGGACAGCCGGCACGATCCTCAGGCGTCGGGGCAGCTTGTAGCGGGCGAGCTGTCCGGCCGCGTACTCGTGTACGGCCTCCAGGGTGATCGCCGCCGTGTCGTCCACGCTCATGACGGCCTGTACGGTCTCGCCCCACTGCGCGTCGGGAATCCCTACGACGGCGACATCGACCACACCCGGCATGGAGGCCAGCACCCGCTCGACCTCCGCCGGGTAGACGTTCTCACCCCCGCTGATGATCATGTCCTTGAGCCGGTCGACGATATACAGGTAACCGTCCTCGTCGAGGTAGCCGATGTCGCCCGAGTGGAACCAGCCCTCCTCGTCGAAGGCCGCGCGGTTCGCCTCCGGGGTGTTCCAGTAGCCGGCGGTGACGTTGGGGCCGCGGACGACGATCTCGCCCGGCTCCCCGGGCCGCAGGGGCGTGTTGCTGGCCGCGTCGACAACCCGGACTTCGGTGAACGGCATGGGGATGCCCGCGGAACCGATCTTGTCAAGGGTGCGCTCGACCGGCAGATGGGTGGCGAACGGTGCGGTCTCGGTCAGCCCCCACGCCTGCTGGAGCAACACGCCCTGCCGGGCGTAGAACTCGATGAGCGAGGGCGGCACCGGCGCGCCCGCGACCACGATCGACCGCAGATGGCTCAGGTCCTCGTCGAACAGGCCGGGTTGTCTCGCCAGGGCGGCGAACATCTGGGCGACGCCGAACATGGAGTTGATCCGGTGGGCGACCAGGTCTTCGAGACACGTCTGCGGGTCGAACCCGCGTCTGATCACCACCGTGCCCCCACGCACCAGCGTGCGGAGCACGAAGCTGTTCAGGGCACCGATGTGGAACAGCGGAGCGGCGGCATAGGTGACGTCGCCACGACGTGTGTCGAGACGGAGCTCGACATTCACGGAGTTCCACCAGAGGTTTCCATGGGTGAGGACGACACCCTTGGGCGTGCCGGTGGTGCCGGAGGTGAACATCAGGATGGCCGGGTCATCGGCACCCTTGACGGCGATGGAAGCCGTGGGCGCTGCGGCTGCGATGGGGGGTGCCCATGGCTCCCAGCCCGATGCGCCAGCGGTCGGCACCTCGCAGTCGTCGTCCACCAGGAGGAAACGCGCGAGGGCGGTTTTGTCGCGTACTTTGTCGACGCTTTCCCGGTGTCCCTCCTCGCAGACGAGGGCGGTGGCACCGCTGCCGACGAGCACCGCCTCCAACTCGGCCTCGGCCAGCCGGAAGTTGACCGGGACGAAGACGGCCCCCAGCCGGTGCGCGGCGAGCAGCGTGACGAGAAAGGAACTGCTGTTGAGGCCGAGGTGGGCGACCCGGTCTCCGTCGCCGATGCCGCCGTCTGCGAGGACGGTGGCCAGGCGGGCGGCCTTGTCGTCGAGCTGGGTGTAGGTGAGGTCGCCGCCCGGATAGCGGACGGCGATGGATTCGCCCTGGAAGCGGGCGTTGCACGCGACGGCGGCGGCCGGGTTGAGGTCCACGTTCAGGCCCGAGTTGCATGGGTGCGGTGTCGTGGCTGATGGCGGGATCACGAGCGGCTCCTCGTTGAGCGTCGGAAATCGAGCGCGGGAGAACAGGCGTCAGAGGTGGTCGCCGCCGGCGGCACCGGCGAATCCGCGTACGCCTATGCCACCGTCGACGTTGATCGCGTGTCCGGTGATCGGACCGCTCTGGGCACGGGAGGCGAGCAGCACATAGGGCCCGGTGAAGTCACGTGGATCGGTGCTGGAGTCGTGCAGCGGGATGGGCGGCGGCGGGGTGTCCGGGCCCTGCTTGGCGAAGGACGCCGAGATCGACCGGTCGGCCAGCCCCAGTCCCTGTGGCCCTCGCAAGTCGGTGTTCATGCCGCCGCAGGCCACGCCGTTGACGCGGACCTTGGGTGCCAGCTCGTAGGCGAGTTCGCGCATCAGGCCCAGGCAGGCGTGCTTGCTCGCCGTGTAGAGGGGTCCGCCGCCGTTGACGTAGAAGGAGGCGTTGGAGAGCGTCATGACGATGCTTCCGCGCGTCTTGACCAGCTCGCGCCACGCGGCCTCCGCAGCGAGGACGTAGCCCTTGACGTTGACGGCGAAGATCTCGTCGAACGCCGTGTTCAGTTCCTGACCGCTGAGCCGGGTGAGCTGTCGCTGGTAGTCCCATACCCCCGCGTTCGCCACGAGGGTGTCGAGCTTTCCGAAGCGGTCGACGGCCTCGGCGACGGCGAGGTGCAGACTCCCGGAGTCGCGCACGTCGGCCACGACGGCGTGGATGCGCGAGGGGTCGGCGGCATCGCGTACGACCTCGTCCAGCCGTTTCTTGTCGCGGCCCAGGATCGTGACCGACGCGCCCTCGGCGAGGAAACGTTCGGCGACGGCACGACCGATGCCCGACCCGCCGCCGGTGATCAGGGCCGCGTCACCCTCCAGCCAGCCGCCCGTCATGACCGCTCCCCGAGGAAGCCGGTGACCAGCGCGTCGAACTCGCGCTGCCGCTCCAGCTGCACCCAGTGGCCGCACCGCCCGAACACGTGCAGCTGCACGTCACGGATCTGCTTGAGCATGAGCTGGGCACCTTCGAGGGTGATGGTCCGGTCGTCGCGGCCCCAGAGCAGCAGCGTGGGCGCCTTGATCTTGTGCAGGTCCCGCCACAGGGGGTCCATGCCACCCCGCTTGCCGAAGGCCGCGTTGTAGTGGTGGTAGAAGGCGATGTGGCTTTCGTCGAGCGAGGCCTCGTAACGGGCGCGGACGACGTCCTCACCGAACTGCCTGTGATCGAAGACCATGGTGCGGATGAACGCCGCCATCTTCTTCTCGCTCGGTCCGCCGCCGTTGTAGTAGCGGAACATCTCCTTCTGCCCTTCCGTGGGAGTCGGGCCGAAGGGGAGCCAGCCACCGCCAGGGGCCATCAGCACGAGCCGGGTGACACGCTCCGGGCGCTGCTGGGCCATGGCGAGGGCTGCGGCGCCGCCGAGACTGTTGCCCAGCAGGTGGAAGGTGTCGATGCCGAGCGAGTCGAGGGTCTGGTACAGCGCGTCCGTGGTGATCTCGGTGATGGACCGTGTCTCCAGGTCCGCCTCACCGGGACGGTAACTGGCGCCGAAGCCGGGCTGGTCGGGCAGGACGACGCGGAAGTGCCGGGCCAGGGCGGGGAGGTTCTGACGGTAGTTGCTGACGCCGGAGGCGCCGGGGCCGCCGCCGTGCAGCATCACCAGCACGGGTCCCTCGCCGGTCTCGGTGACGGCGATCTCACCGAAGGACGTGGCTACTCGGTGGTGTTTGAGTTCGAGGTCGGTCACAGCGGTGTCCCATCAGAAAAAGGTCGAGAGGTTCTTCGCCTGGAGGATGTTCTGGTCCAGGAGGATGGTCCGGCGGGCCACCCGAAGCCCGCCGTCCCCGACGCGCCGCAGGACGTCCGTGCGGCCGCCGGCGAAGACGTTCTCCTCGCGCTCCAGCCGGTTGCGGTAGACGAGGAAGGCCGAGCGCACCCACAGGTCGTCCTCGGTGAATCCGTCGTGCTCGGCGGGGTCGATGTGGCTGACCATCACGTTGGTGACCAGATGCCGGGTCCGGGAGGGAGGGTCCTCGGCCCAGGCCATCCCGGAGTCGAACCGGCGGATGCGCCAGGCGAGGCTCTCCTTGCTCTCGTCGTAGAAGGCCGCCTCGCCCCGCGCGGCCACGGACAGCGCCTGCTGCCGGCGCAGCCGGTTGCTGCGGGTGGGCATCCAGTAGTCGAGATCGTCGGCGAGCAGGTCGAGCCAGTCGGCGTAGCGGCCGTCGTCGAGGAGGGCGGCCTCCTCGTAGTAGAACTGCTCGACCTCGAAGTGGGTGTCTCGGTCGGCGCGTGCCCCCGCGCGTGACCGGATCTGCTCGGTGCCTGTGCTCACGGTGTCATTCGATCCTTTCTCGGACCCGGGTGATATGGCCTGTGCCGTCTGGCGGCACATCAGCCGCGCAGCAGGCCGCGCAGGTTCACGGCCGGGTCGGCCAGCCGGTCGGCGGCGACGCGGACACGGCGGTCGATCAGCCGGCGAGCGGCTCTGACGGCGGCCGGGTCGTCGACCGAGGCGGCCGCGACGACCAGCCCGTCCCTCAGACCGAAGACGGCGAAGGACGGGTCGTCGTAGGAGCCCCTGAGGACGGTCTGCGCGGCTGCCTCCATGTGCCCGACGGCCTCGATGTGGAGCCCGTGCCGGTCCGTCCAGAACCAGGGCGCGGCAGGCGCCGGGTCCGGGGCGCCGAGGAGGGTCGCCGCTGCCCTGGCACCGTCGTGCTGGGCTGCTTCCCAGTGCTCGGTGCGGGGCACTTGGCGCATCCGGGCAGGGTCGCCGACGGCGAGCACCGCCGGATTCGAGGTGACGTGACGCTCGTCGACGATGATGCCGCGGTCCACCTCCAGCCCGGCCGCCCGCGCCAGCTCGGTGCACGGCACCATGCCGACACCGAGCACCACCGCGTCGTAGAGCCGCGTGACTCCACCGAGCCCGACCTCGATGCCCTCGGGCCGGTCGACGAAGGACTCCACGGCGGCCTGTACGGCTGTGACCCGGTGGCGGGTGTGCAGTGCGTGCAGCCAGGCGGCCAGCTCCGGGCCGAGCGCGGCGGCCAGCGGCACGGCGACCGGGTCGACGAGGACGACCTCGCAACCGAGACGTACGGCGGTGGAGGCGACCTCGGCACCGATCAGCCCGGCGCCGACGACCAGCACTCTGGCACCGGGAGCGAGAGCCGGGCGCAACCTGTCGGCGTCGTCCGCCGTGCGCAGGACATGCACGCGCTCGCCACCGACACCCGGAACCGGGAGGCGGGCGGCGGCACCCCCCGTCGCGAGCACGACACGGTCGGCGCGCAGCAGGCGTCCGTCGCCGAGCTCGACGGCGCCGTCCCCTGGCCTCAGCGCGGTCACCGTCGTCCGGTTGATCAGCCGTACCCGCTGGTCGTCGTACCACCGGGAAGGCTGGAGGGCGATCTCCTTGACGTCCTTCGTGCCGGTCAGGAAGTCCTTCGACAGCGGGGGACGGTCGTAGGGGAAGTCCCCCGAATCGACGAGGGTGACATCACCGTCGAAGCCGCCCGCTCGCAGCGAGGCGGCCGTGCTCACGCCGGCGATGCCGCCGCCCACGATGACGACACGCTCGGTCACGGCGACTCCCCGGGGAAGAGGTAGACCTCGCCGTCACGGACCTCGACGCGGTGCGGGCAGGCGTTCTTCGTCGCGGGCAGGCCCTGGACCTCGCCGTTCTTCAGGCAGAACTTGCTGGAGTGCAGCGGGCATTCGACGAATCCGCCCTCCACCCAGCCATCGGCCAGTGAGGCGGTCTCGTGGGTACAGGTGTCGTCGAGCGCGTAGACACTGTCGTCGGTGTCGCGCAGCAGGGCGATGTCGTCGGCGGTGCCGGTGACCGCCTTGTCGATGGCGATGCCCTCGCCCTGGGGGATGTCGGCCAGGGCCGCTACGCGAATACCGCTGCCGTTGCTCATGCGTGGTGCTCCTCGTGCCAGGCGGGCGTGTTCATCAGTTCGCGCCAGCGTGCGTAGAAGGCCCGGCCGGCGGCGTCGCTGTAGAGCTCGCTGGTCCTGCCGGGGTGGCGGCCGTCCTCGCGTTCGCTGCCCATGCCCATCTGGTAGTTGAGAGCGACGCCGCCAGTGATGAATCCGTGCGAGATGGCCTGCACCTCGCTCCAGTTCTCACCGTCGTCCTGCTCGAAGATCCCGCTGGGTCCGAACGTCCGCAGGTTGTACAGGCGTTGGGCCTCACGGACCTCTTCGGGCATGGACTTGTCGACGATGGTCCAGGCCCACACCTCCATGCGGTCGGGGCCCTTGGGGTGCCAGACCCGGATGGATCCGTTGACCGGCAGGTAGGAGAAGTTGGGGAAGACGGTGGCGTGTCCGGTGGTCAGCGGTCCCTCGACGCGGGCCTCGCCGAGCCGCTCCCGCAGCGCGTCGTAGTCCGTCCACTCGTGCACGGTCTGGGCGTCGAAGCGGTTCTTGGGATGGACCGGGAAGCCGGCGCCGTGCCCGTTCGGGTCCACGTACTGGCGGCCGGTACGGTGCACGACCTCGTCCTTGGGCTTCCTGCCGGACGGCGAGAGGACCATGAGCGCCGAGGCGTGACTCATGTTGACGTGGTACCAGTCGGTGGCGAACTGCTCGGCGGCCAGCTTCCAGTTGCCCTCCAGGACCCACTTGTGGACTCCGCCGACGACGACCGTCCCCTGGTCGTCGTGGTCGAGCATCGCGTCCATGTACCAGGCCATGTCGCCGAGCGACTCCCGCAGCGGGACCGGGTCCGGATCCCAGGTGCCGAAGACCAGCCCGTGGTACGTCTGCACGTGCGGCACCTCGACGAGGCCCCACTGCCCCGTCTCGAAGGACTCCGGGTAGCCGTCCTTGTTGGGCACGCTGACCAGCGAACCGTCCAGGTTGTACGACCAGCCGTGGTAGGTGCAGGTGAAGTTGCGGGTGGTGCCGAAGTCGGCGCGGCAGACGCGGGCACCCCGGTGCCGGCAGGAATTGAGGTAGGCGCGGATACGCCGGTCACGGTCCAGCGTCACGATGACCGGGTCCTCGCCCATGTACGTCGTGAAGAAGTCGCCGGGCTTGTGGAACTGGTCGGTGTGCGCGAGGAACAGCCAGCTCGGCGCGAAGACGCGGCGCAGCTCCTGGCGGTACAGCTCCTCGTCGGTGAAGATGACGCGATCCAGCAGCCCGCCCTCAGCGTCGACGAGCCCGGATACGTCGATGTTCCGCGCCAGGTCCGCCGGACGCCGCAGCGCTCCGCGCGGGGCCGCCGTGGCCGCGCCCTGAGGTTCGATCGTCGAGGTCATGAGCCCAGGCAACAGCAGCGCCGCGGCCGGGTGCCATCCGTCGTTCCGTACGGCGGCACGCGCGCTGTCGGCAGGCGGCGGGCGCGGGGGAGCGTCAACGCATGCTTGCTGCCATCGCCATCTCCCAGAGCGCGACCGATCCGCTGTCGGGGCTCGTCCTCGGGGAAATCCTCAAGCCTGAGCCCCGCCCCGGCTGGTCGACCGTCCGTGTGGTCTCCTCGTCGCTCAACATGCACGACCTGTGGACCCTGCGCGGCGTCGGTCACCCGCCCGAGCGGCTGCCCATCGTCCTCGGCTGCGACGCGGCCGGCTATGACGAGAACGGCAACGAGGTGCTCGTCCACCCGGTGATCGCCGACCCGGACGCCGGTCTCGGCGACGAGACGCTGGACCCCGGGCGTGCTCTGCTGTCGGAGCAGCACCACGGGGCGTTCGCCGAATACCTCGCCGTCCCCACCCGCAACCTGATCCCCAAGCCGTCCTGGCTCACCTTCGACGAGGCGGCCTGTCTGCCGGTCGCCTGGGGCACCGCGTACCGCATGCTCTTCACCCGGGCGGGAATCCGCGCGGGCGACCGGGTCCTCGTCCAGGGGGCCGGGGGCGGCGTCGCGTCGGCCGCGATCAAGCTGGCCGTGGCCGCGGGCGCCGTCGTGTACGCCACCAGCCGCAGCGAGGACAAGCGGCGGCAGGCCGAATCCTGGGGCGCGCGCAAGGCCGTACCCACCGGCGAACGGCTGCCCGAGCGCGTGGACGTCGTGATCGAGACGGTCGGTGAGGCCACCTGGTCCCACTCCACGAAGTCGCTGCGTCCCGGCGGCACGATCGTCGTCGCCGGAGCCACCAGCGGGAAGAACCCGCCCGCCGACCTCGGCCGGATCTTCTATCTCCAGCAGCGCCTCCTCGGCTCGACCGGCTGCACCCGCGGCGAACTGGTCTCGCTGCTGAAGCTGATGGACGCCACCGGCCTGCGCCCGGTCGTCGACCGCACGCTGCCGCTGGACGAGATCCACAAGGGCTTCCAGCTCATGATCGACGGGCGGCTCACCGGCAAGCTCGTCATCCATCCCCCCGCCCCGCACGAGCAAGGAGCCCCGCGATGACCGCCGCCGCCGTCGGCCTGTCCCACTCTCCCCTCATCGGCAGGAACGACCCGGCCCCGGACGTCCTGGCGGCCGTCGAGGACGCCGTCGAGACGGCTCGCTCCTTCGTCCGCGCCTTCGACCCCGACCTGGTCGTCCTGTATGCCCCGGACCACTACAACGGCTTCTTCTACAAGGAGATGCCTCCGTTCTGCCTGGCCACCGAGGCGAACGCCGTCGGCGACTTCGGCTCCGCCGCCGGCGCCCTCTCCGTCGACACCGACGCCGCCCGCTCTCTGGCCCGCGGGGTTCTCGACCGAGGAGTCGACCTGACCGTCTCGGCCCGGATGACCGTCGACCACGGCTTCGTCCAGCCGCTGGAAGTCCTCTTCGGCGGCATCGACAAGGTGCCGGTCGTACCGGTGTTCGTGAACGGTGTGGCCACCCCGCTCGGCCCGGTCAGCCGTATCCGGGCACTGGGGACCGCGATCGGCGAAGCGGCCGCCGTACTGGACCGCCGTGTGCTGTTCCTCGGCTCCGGCGGGCTCTCCCACGACCCGCCCGTCCCCGTGCTCGACGGCGCCCCGCCCCGGGTCGCCGACGCCCTCATCGAGGGGCACCCGCCCACACCCGAGCAACGGGCCCGGGGCGAGGAGCGGGTGATCCAGGCAGGCCGCGACTACGCCGCCGGCTCGACCCGCATGGTGCCCATCAACCCCGCCTGGGACAACCTCGTCCTGGACACCCTGGAAAGCGGCCGGCTCACCGACGTGGACGCCTGGACCGTGGAGTGGATGGGCGCCGAGGGCGGTGGCTCGGCCCACGAGGTCCGCACCTGGATCGCGGCCTTCGCGTCCCTTGCGGCGACCGGCTCGTACCGCACGACTTCCCGCTTCTACGCACCGATCCCCGAATGGATCGCGGGCTTCGCCGTGACCACAGCAGAACAGGAACCGAACCGATGACCGAACGCGAACGAGCCATCACCCTCGCGACGGACAGGCTGACGACTGCAGCACTCGAGCGGGAACCCTGCGCCCCGGTCCGCGATCTGCTGGGCGCCGGCGACATCGACGCGGCCTACGAGGTCCAACGCCGTCTCACCGCCCGCCGACTGGCCGACGGGGCCGTCCGCACCGGCCGGAAGATCGGCCTGACCTCGCCGGCCGTGCAGAAGCAACTCGGCGTCGACCAGCCGGACTTCGGCGTCCTGTTCGCCGACATGGACGTCTCCGCCCTCGCCGCGGTGCCCACCGCACGGCTGCTCCAGCCGAAAGTCGAGGCGGAGATCGCCTTCCTCCTCGCCACCGACCTGGACGGGGACGATCTCGACCTGGCCGCCGTCCGCGCCGCGGTCGCCTACGCGGTGCCCGCCCTGGAGATCGTGGACAGCCGCGTCGCCGACTGGGACATCACCATCACGGACACGGTCGCCGACAACGCCTCCAGCGGCCTGTACGTCCTCGGCGAGTCCCGTCTCCCGCTCAAGGCGTTCGAGCCCCGTGAGGCGACCATGCGGATGTACGTGGACGATGTCCTCGTCTCCGAGGGCACCGGCACCGCGTGTCTCGGCGATCCCCTGAACGCCCTGCTGTGGCTGGCCCGTACGGCGCGCGCCTACGGCGACCCGTTGCGGGCCGGCCAGGTCGTCCTCTCCGGCGCGCTCGGCCCCATGGTCAGCGTCGCCCCAGGCGTCACCGTCCTCGCGGAGATCTCCACCCTGGGCACCGTCACCGCCGCGTTCACCGACAAGGAGCCGTCATGACCGCCCTGAAGAAGACGAAAGTGGCCGTGATCGGTTCCGGCAACATCGGCACCGACCTGATGATCAAGGTGCTCCGTCTCTCGGAGACACTGGAGATGGCGGCGATGGTCGGCATCGACCCGGCCTCCGACGGACTCGCCCGGGCCCGCCGTCTGAAGGTGCCCACCACCCATGAAGGCGTCGACGGCCTGATCCGCATGGACGGCTTCGACGAGATCGACATCGTCTTCGACGCCACCTCGGCCAAGGCCCACATCGCCAACGCGGACCGGCTCGCCCCCTTCGGCAAGCGGCTCGTCGACCTCACCCCAGCGGCTGTCGGCCCCTTCGTCGTCCCGGCGGTCAACCTCGACGACAACCTGGACGCCGCCGACGTCAACATGGTCACCTGCGGCGGGCAGGCCACCATTCCGATCGTCCACGCCGTCGCACGTACGACCCCCGTCCCGTACGCGGAGATCGTCGCCTCCATCGCGTCGAAGTCGGCCGGGCCCGGTACCCGCGCCAACATCGACGAGTTCACCGAGACCACCTCCGCGGCGATCGAGACCGTCGGCGGTGCCACGCGCGGCAAGGCGATCATCGTCCTCAACCCCGCCGAGCCCCCGCTGATCATGCGGGACACGGTGTTCTGCCTCATCGGCGACGCCGATCACGACGCCATCCGCGCCTCCGTGACCGCCATGGTGGACGAGGTCGCCCAGTACGTCCCCGGCTACCGGCTCAAGCAGGACCTCCAGTTCACGCCCGTGCCGGCCGACGAACCGGTCCACACCCTCCTGCCCGCCGAAGCACCGCGGGTGACGACCAAGGTCTCGGTCTTCCTGGAGGTCGAGGGCGCCGCCCACTACCTCCCCGCCTACGCGGGCAACCTCGACATCATGACCTCGGCCGCCCTGCGCACCGCCGAGCGCATCGCCCGGCACGCACGACAGGGGGCATCCGCATGACCACCAGCCTCTACATCCAGGACGTCACCCTGCGGGACGGCATGCACGCCGTACGGCACCGCATCGCCCCCGCCGACGTCCAGCGCATCGTCGCCGCCCTGGACGCGGCCGGCGTGGACGCCATCGAGGTCGCCCACGGCGACGGCCTGGCCGGCGGCTCCCTCAACTACGGCGCCGGCAGCCACACGGACTGGGAATGGATCGAAGCAGCCGCCTCGGTCCTCGAACGGGCCACGCTCACCACGCTCCTGCTCCCCGGCATCGGCACCATCGCCGAACTGAAGCAGGCCTACGCGCTCGGTGTCCGCTCGGTCCGCATCGCCACCCACTGCACCGAGGCCGACGTCTCCGCCCAACACATCGCCACGGCCCGCGACCTCGGCATGGACGTCTCCGGCTTCCTCATGCTCAGCCACATGGCCCCGGCCCCGGAACTGGCCGAGCAGGCACGGCTGATGGAGTCCTACGGCGCCCACTGCGTGTACGTCACCGACTCCGGAGGCCGTCTCACCATGGACGGGGTCCGTGAACGCGTCCGCGCCTACCGCGACGCGCTGCGGCCTCAGACCCAGATCGGCATCCACGCCCACCAGAACCTCTCCCTGGCAGTGGCCAACTCGGTCGTCGCCGTCGAGGAGGGGGTCACCAGGGTGGACGCCTCCCTCGCCGGACACGGCGCGGGGGCGGGCAACTGCCCGATCGAACCGTTCGTCGCCGTCGCCACCCTCAACGAGTGGAAGCACGGCTGCGACCTGTTCGCCCTGCAGGACGCGGCGGACGATCTCGTACGACCGCTGCAGGACCGTCCGGTCCAGGTCGACCGCGAGACGCTCACCCTGGGTTTCGCCGGCGTCTACTCCAGTTTCCTCCGGCACGCCGAGGCAGCCTCCCGGCAGTACGGCATCGACGTACGCGCCATCCTGCTGGAGGTGGGCAGGCGCGGACTGGTCGGCGGGCAGGAGGACATGATCGTCGACATCGCGCTGGATCTGCTGCGGGCCGCTCCGGCGGCGTCCTGACCGGCAGCTGGTCGCGACGGAGGGGTGCCACCGCATGCGGTGGCACCCCTCCTGCGGTACGGGTCATGCTGTACGGGCCAACCCCCTCGCCGCTGCCTGCGAGGCGGCGGCGGCGACCCGGCGGGCGTGCACGCTCAGCCGTCGCGTGTCGATCTGGCCGAGCCGGCCGGCGACCGAAAGGGCCGCGACCGCTCGCCCGGCGCGGTTCAGCACCGGCACCGCCACGCAGGCCAGTCCGGGCTGGTACTCCTCGTTGTCGAAGGCGACACCGGTACGGCGAATGCCGTCCAACTCGGCGGACAACTCGTCGGGATCGGTGATCGTGCTCGCGCTGTAGGAACGCAGAGGCTGCGACAACACCCGCTCCGCGGCCTCGTAGTCGTAGGCGAGCAGGACCTTGCCGACCGCCGTCGCGTAGGCGGGCAGCCGTCCACCGATGCGGGACGGCACGGGCGCGGGCCGGTGACCGTAGAGCTTGGCGAGGTACACCACGTGCGGGCCGTCCAGGACCGCCAGGTGCACCGTCTCCCGGCTCGCCTCGTACAGGTCGGCCAGGTAGGGCAGCAGCACGTCGCGGATGCTCTCGGAGCCGGGCGCGTAGACGGCCTTTCCCAGATGGTGCAGGCGCTCACCGAGCCGGTAGTCCGTCCCGACGCGCTCCACCACACCGTTGCGCTCCAGCATGCCGAGGACGCGGTACGCGGTCGACTTGCTCATCTGAGCCCGCCGAGCGAGTGCGCTGACGCCGGATTCCCCGCTGGACCTGTCCCCGAGGGCGACGAGGAGGCTGATGGCCTTGTCGACGGCGGCCCGGTCGTCACGCGCGGAACCGGCGAGGGTTGCGGTCATGGTTGTTCACCTCGGCTTCGAGGAATGGTGTCACTTTTAATGCACCGCCTGTCATGCTTTACGTGACAAGGATGCGAGCCAGTCGCCTGTTCGTCAATAATGACGACATGCACATTAAAAGTGACACCCTTGCCCGGGAGAACGAGCTCGTCGCCCGCAACGTGCGCCGCTTCCGGCTGGAGCGGGCGATGTCCCTGGGCGAGCTGGCCCGCCGGTCGGGTCTGTCGAAACAGACGCTCTCCAAGATCGAACAGGGTGTGGGCAATCCCACCGTGGAGACCCTGTCGCTGCTGGGAACCGCTCTGGACGTGCCCGCGCGCCGCCTGCTGACGGAGTGGGGCACTCCGGTCTACGTCCAGCGGCAGGGCGAGGGCGAGTGGTCCGAAGCGGCGAACTGGACCGAGCGCCTCCTGGACGAGACCTACGGCTCCGGCTACGTACGTACCCTCGTCCTGCGCCTGGAACGGGGCGACCGGGACCCCGAGCCGATCCCCGCACACAGCGCCGGCACACTGCATCACCTCTACGTGATCACCGGAAAGCTCCGCACGGGTCCGCTCAACGAAGCGGTGGACCTGGCGGCCGGCGACTTCGTCCGTTTCCCCGGTGACGTACCCCATCGCCACGTCTGCCTCAGTGAACGCGTCGTGGCCCACGTGGTCACCACCCTCCCTCAGGTCCGCCAGTTCGGTCCGACCGTCATGAAGGGAGGGGTGGTTCCGCCATCGGCGTGAGGCCGAGGGCCCGCCCTCACGGTCAGGAACGGGACGGGGTACTGACAGAACTCCGGTCGAGCCCAGCCCAGAGGGGCGCGGTGAGTTCCAGCGGAGCTCGTGGCCGTCGCCCCCATGCGGTGGGGCCTCCGGTCGGCTTCCCCACGACTGCGAGGCGAGCTTGGGAAGGCGCCAGGTGCGTGACCAGCGCAGGGGAGTGCGATGTCCCTGTCCCTTGTTGTTCACACCGCGTTCACTGCGCCGAGAACACGCTCCCGGCACTGCTCTGCCTCCGCGATCGTCCGGGCGACGTCGATGCCGATGATGCCCTCGCCCCATTTCCGGAGTGTGCCGTTGACGAAGACGACGTCGACGTCGCTGGTAGTGCAGAAATTGACGACGGTGCCGACGGCGTCGCCACGAGGGCGCAGGTGCAACCGCTCGGTGCTGACCGCGATGAGGTCGGCGGGCAGGCCCGCCTTGAGCATTCCGAGCCGACCGGGCATGCCGGCGCTCGGCGCGCCCCCGGACGTGGCGGCCCGGAGCGTGTCGAGTGTGCCGAACGGGCTGATCGCCTGCTCGCCCGAGGAGGAGTTCAGCCGGGCGAACGCGGCACTGCGCTGGAGTGTCAGCAGCGTCCGCATCTCGGTGAAGAAGTCCAGTCCGTAGCAGACCTCGTTGTCCGAGCTGATGCCGAAGACAGCGCCGCTCTCCTGCGCCTGGAGCACGGCCGGGAACGCGGGGCCGATACCGAAGTGAGGGTCGGATCGCGGAGTGACGTTCACGCCCGCGCCCACATCTCGCAACTCCGACCACTGCCGCGCGCTCACGCCGATGCAGTGGTTGAACGTGTCGTCGGCTCCGATCAGGCCCTCACCGAAGAAGTCGCCTACGGCCGCAGGCAACCCGAGTTGGGGGACGGGAACTCCGAGGACCAGCTCGGCTGAGACGCCCACACCGGTCGCTCGCGCGAACTCGAAGACTCCACGCGAGGGCATCGGGCTGAACAAGCGGAGGGTCAGCAGTTCGTCGTCGTCCGGGTATGCCGATCGCAGTTCCGAGAAGGTGCGCAGGAACTTCTCCGGATCCGTGTCGACGGCCGGTGCCCCGACGGCGAAGACCGCCCGAATGCCCGTCGACCGGAGACCGTCCATAGCGGCGAGCGCGTGCTCCACGGACTTCGCGTTGTGACTGTTGTCGACGATCGTCGTCACGCCGGCGTTGATGGCCTGGACGGCGGTGAGTTGCTGCCCGACCCGCATCTCGTCCGGAGTCATCAGCGGGGCGCACGCCATGTGCGCGAAAGCCATGTAGTCGGGGAAGCTCGCATCCGGCACGGCACCCCGGAAGACCCCCTCCCAAGCGTGAACGTGGCAGTCGATGAATCCGGGGAGGACGATGTGCTCGGTGAGATCCACGACGACGGTGTTCTCATCGGCGAGGTGGCCGAGATCCGCTCCGACGGCCTCGATCCGGCTTCCCCGGATGAACACGTCCGACCGCTCCGACCGCGGCCGGTCCGGATCCATCGTCACGACTTCGGCATGGCGCAGGATCGCCGAACGCTGCGGGTCCTCAGCGCGCCCGGCGAGCACCTCACCGACACGGGTGCTCGAGGGTTCCATGTCTGGCTCCTGCTCGCTCAGCGTACGGCGGTCGCCTCGACGGGCACGTGCCGCTCGAGGAACTCGATCTGATCGCCCACGACACGCTCGAACCAATCGCCCACATAGATGTCGAAGTGGCTGGCGTCGTAACGCTTGACTTCCCCTCGCGCCGCACGGGAGGCGAGTTGCTCCGTCTGGCGCGCCGGCGTCACCTTGTCCCGCTCGCACACACAGACGAGCAGAGGCGCCTTCACCTCGGACGCCCCACGGCCGGGCCGATAGACCGGCACCTGGAACATGAAACGGGCGGGAATCTCGGGGATCTCGAACGGCTCGCCCGACGCCTCGAAAATCGCCCGCAATCCACTCACCGAGTCCGGCGAGGTCATCACCGCCAGGTCACCGGGAAGCCCCACGATGGGCACGCGCACCGGCGGCTCATTCCGGTTCGCCGCCTTCCGGTCCTTGAGCGCCTCACGCATGAGCCGCATGATCGTCTTCTTCGGCATCGCCCTCGCGGCGGCCAGCCCGTCGGAGAACGGACACTGGGCTATCGCTGCGGCGATGCCGGGATCGCCCGCGGCCGTGGTGATCACATGTCCACCGGCGAACGACGTCCCCCACAGGATCACCCGCTGCGGATCGACACCCTCAAGAGTCCGGGCATACGCCACAACGCTGCGCCAGTCCTCCAACTGCTCTTCGACATCGGCCAGTTGCCGCGGCTCACCGGTACTCGAGCCGAAGTGACGGTAGTCGAAGGCAAGGGCCGCGTACCCCCGCTCGGCGAACCGCTGCGCGAACGAGTCGAGCCGCTGACTCTTGAGTCCGGCCAAGCCGTGACCCAAGAGGACGATCGGCACGGGTGAGTCGTTCGCCGCGCCGGCGGGCAGGAAGAGCCACCCACCACACTCACCGTCGCCCGACTGGAACCGCACATCCCGCCGGGACACCGCCGCGTCAGCCATCACGAACTCCTATCGCCGTTGACCGGGCCGGCGTGCGCCTCACGGTCGCCAGCCACCCAGGAGGGTCACGGCACATCCTCATCGCGGAGGCGTCGGTACTCAATGTTGCAACGCACACTGACCAGGGGGCGAGCAGTGCACTGTGCACTTGTGATCTGGACTCCTGGCCGCTGGCCGGCTCAGATTTCGCAGGGCGGCGGCGAAGTAGCCACGCTCCGCAGCTCCGTCCGCCGGTTTTGAATGGCGTCCGGTGGCAAGCGCATGGCACCGGACGGACGGGTCGGCGTCGGTACGGGCATCGCGAGGCGTCGGCCGCGCTCGTCTTCGCGACCACAGCAGGGTGCACTTAGCGGCAGTCGCCGCTGGTTTCCGCCCGGTCGGGGTCGACCGCCCGTGCAGGAGACGGCCCGCCAAGCTCTACGCGGACGGGGGGTACGGCAGTGGCTACTTGCGCCGATGACTGCGCGAGCTCGGTATTCAGCACCTCATCCCCCGTAAGGGAATCGAGTTCTCCATACGGCTGGGCCGCGCACGTGCGCGACGTCGTCAATGCGCTCAAGAATTGAGCAGCGGGAATTTCAGTGGGTCCACAGGTGACCCGACGGTGTCAAGATCGCTCTTGGTGACAATGGAAACAGTACCGCCAAGCGTAAACAGGACGTATGGTCATGGCGAAGAGTGATGGCACTTGTGGCATGGGAGGTAATCGGTGAATGAAGCAGATTTGCAGCGCCTGATTGACGAGTCGGAAGTCCGAAAACTTGTTCAGGAGCATTACCGAGCGCTCGACGACGCAAATTTCGACGCATTAAATTCGCTGTACACCGACGATGCTGTGTTTGAGATCGGCGGGCAGATTCATCGCGGTCGGAAAGCGATTGTCGACACCCCTGGAAATACTATCGGGCGCGCCTATGAGGTGACGTATCACCACATTGGGCAGATTTACGTCGACCTCGATGGAGACGAGGCAAGGGGCGTGGCCTACGTCATCGCGTATCACCTCCCGAATGCGGCGGAGCTGATGAAGCACGAGGATGCTGGTGGCAAGTTTCACGTCACCGCCCGACGAACAGAGGACGGCTGGCGATTCACGCAGGTCCGTCTCGAGATTGTCTTCACTCAAGGGGACCCCATGAGAGTCCACGTCTAAAGGTCGTCTAACCTCGATCTTTCTGACGGTCCGCCGACGGAGTCGGCGGACCGCCGCAGATACACGCCGCGGAACACGGCGGGATCGATCCCGACCGGATCTCTTTCACCGTCACCGTGCAGCTCGCCCGGCTGGCCGTCGCCGCCCAGGCCGCAGCCGACGTGACCGCGCTGGGCACCGCACGCCACGAGGCCGTGACCGAACTCCTGGCCGCCCTCCTCCCAGCCCGGAGCAACCGGCAGTGCCAACGCGTCAAGTGGCCGTCCAAGGACACCTTCGAGGTCAGAAAACGGGACCAGCCCCGCACTCCCAGTAACGTCCACTACACACTGAGAGTCACCAAACACCCCACCTGGCCTGCACTGATGCCCTCAACTCACCGGCATTGCTAGTCAGAGGCACTTTTCGTTTGTCTGACCACCCGTCGGACACCACGCTTCATGAAAGCGCGAGGTCAACTAGGCGTGGGCGGTTCCGACGGAGATGCCGAAGCCTGCCGCGAGTTGGGCGAGGGTGGTGTTGTGCTTGCCGATAGGCGCCCAGCGGATACTCAGTGCCCGAAACCGCAGACCAGCCCCGGACCACTCGAACGCCCCAGGAATGATCACTCCTGGATCATGCCGGTGGACCCGGGTTGAGACGCCGGCGCTGCAGAGCCCACCAGACTTCGAGCGCGGCTTCCGGCTCACGCAGATCGCACCGCGCGATGTCTTCGAACCGCCTGATGCGGTAGCGCAGTGTGTTGGGATGCACGACCAGCTCCTCGGCCGTCGGATCGATTCGCCGGCCGTTGGAGAGGTAGCGTTCGACGGTCCTGGCCAGCGTGTCTCCCATGTCATGGGGAAGCGTTGAGAGCGGTTCGACATAACGCCGGACGAGGATGTCGCCGACTTCCTGGTCCGCTACGACCGCCGGGCGAACGCCGAGGCTTTCCAAGTCGTGAACACCTTCCATACCGAAGGCCGCGGCGGTGTCGAGTGCACGGGTGGCGCTGCGGAAGGATTCTTCGAGCCTGTCGAGTCTGCTCGCCGGACCGATACCCACGAAGCCGGGGAGATCGGGCCCCGGCGCCCGGTCGACGAAGCCGACGAGGTCGCCGTCGATGACCGTGATCAGCCCGTGGTGGGGGATGCCGGACAGCTCCAGGTGGCGCTCCAGTTTCGCGGTGGTCTGCCCTGCGCGTGGGCGAGCTCGAAGGGCGTGGTATATCGCGGTGACCTCCACCCCGTAGGCCCGCGCGCGGACTCGGAGGTCGGCGGGGCTCAGTGTCCCGTACAGCACACCGCGGACGAGGTCTGCCCGCCTGTGGCGCTCGTTGCCCACCATCTCGAGCTCGGCCTCGCGGTGTCCGCTCGCCGCAGCCACCATGGCGCTGTCGGAGTGGGTGTGCGCGTCGATGACGAGTTGCAGCAGTACCGGTTCGGCGATGGCGTGCTCGCGGGCGAACTGCCTGATCGACGCGGTGAATGTGCCGATGCTGAGCCGCCAGCTGCGCAGCAGGTCGTCGATCGAGACGCCCATCTCCGCGCGTCGCCTCCCGTGCGCGGCGATCTCGGTCAGCTCCTGCGGCTCCAGAGGCCGGCCCTGCGCAACGGAAGTGAACAAAAGTTCGATATTGCGAATGCTTGCTCGGGTCAGATCGTCAGGATCGAGCGACTGGTAGACGGGGATGGCACTGCGCATGCCTTCCACGCAGCGAGCGGCCAATGTCACGCGCTCGGCGAATACGTAGTCGATCAGTCGCCCTCTGGGTTCTCCGTGTCGCGGATCCGCAGGGACCGGCCGGGTGGATCCGTCGCCCAT
The DNA here is from genome assembly GCF_001611795.1 of Streptomyces qaidamensis. NCBI lineage: Bacteria > Bacillati > Actinomycetota > Actinomycetes > Kitasatosporales > Streptomycetaceae > Streptomyces > Streptomyces qaidamensis. The sequence goes on from NZ_CP015098.1 coordinate 8,322,060, forward strand.
TGGTGAATCGTACAACGAGGTGAATGAGCAAGGAGAAACCGGTCGCGGAGCAAGGGCTGTGTTTGGAGATTTCCACAACGGTGGACGCACCGACTCTGGTGACGGCTCCATAGGCGCGTGATTCGGCTTCCCTCATGCTCGGACCCACCAACCGCTGGAACGACTGACGGTCCAGGCGTGACGGACGAGTTATGGAGGAACGAAGGATGCCGGACATCGATCGGGCTGCCCGTGAACTGAAGGTCGTGCTCGAGGACTACTCGTTCCTGGAGTGCCCCCGCTGGCACGAGGGCCGGCTGTGGGTGTCGGATTTCTACACCGAGCAGGTGGTGGCCACTGACGGCCGCGGTGACACGGAGGTGATCGCCGAGGTGTCGAACGAGCCGTCGGGCCTGGGCTTCCTGCCCGACGGGCGGCTGCTCATCGCGTCGTCGCGCGACCGCCGGCTGCTCGTGCGCGACGCGTCGGGGCAGCTCGACGAGTACGCCGATCTGTCCGGCCTGGTGCCGTGGAAGCTCAACGACATGGTCGTGGACGCCCAGGGCCGCGCCTACGTCGGCAACTTCGGCTTCGACCTCATGGGAGGCGGTGCCGCCCGCCCGACCAACCTGGTCCGGGTCGACCCGGACGGCACCGCAAGCACGGTGGCCGACAATCTGGCGTTCCCCAATGGCATGGTCATCCTGCCGCAGGGCGTCCTGGTGGTCGCCGAGAGCCTCGGCAACCGGCTCACGGCGTTCGACATCGCGGAGGACGGGGGCCTGACCAACCGCCGTCCCTGGGCGGAGTTCGGTCCGGCACCGCGCAGCGACAACGTCGCCGAGGCCCTGGGGCATCTCCAGGTCGTGCCGGACGGAATCTGTGCCGATGCCGAAGGCGCCATCTGGGTCGCCGACGCCATCCATGCCCGGGCCATCCGCGTCCGGGAGGGTGGTGAGATCGTCGACGAGATCGCCACCGGTGGTACGGGCGTGTTCGCCTGCATGCTCGGCGGCGACGACGGCAGAACCCTGTTCCTCTGCGCGGCACCGTCGTTCCTAGAGCACGAGCGCCGTCCGGTACGGGAGGCGCAGCTGCTGGCCACCCGCGTCGACGTCCCCCACGGCGGCAAGCCCTGACTCTCGCGGAGGCCGGCCCCCGCGGCGCCGTCGGGCGCCCACGGGCCTCAGATCGCGCAGCCGCCAGACCCCGATTGCGAGCCGACCGTGAATCCCGCCGCCATGACGTTCAATCTCGCCACCACTCTCCGTGAGTCCGCCGGGATGAACCCCGACAGGCCTCTCATCCACTTCGCCGACAGGGCGTTCACATACACCGAGGTGGACAGGATCTCGGGCCGAGTCGCCTCGGGCCTGCTGGGCCTCGGCTTGGAGCCGGGTGACAAGGTGGCCGTACAACTGCCGAACCTGCCGCAGTTCCTGTTCACCTACTTCGGCATCCTCAAGGCCGGACTGGTGATGGTGCCGCTGAACCCGCTGCTCACGGCGCCGGAGATCACCTACCACCTGCAGGACAGCGACGCCAAGGTCCTGGTCACCTTCGAGCAGTCCGCCGAAGCGGCACACCGCGGCGCGGCCCTGGTCGGCGGCATCACGACGTTCGTGGTGAACATCCCGGGAAGCGACCTGCGTCCGGGTGGTACCAGGCACTATGACGAGCTGTACTCCGAGGACACGGGGGAGATCCACCCGACGACCGCTTACGACACCGCGGTGCTGCTGTACACCAGCGGCACCACCGGGAAACCGAAGGGCGCGGAGCTGACACACCTCCAGCTCTACATGAACTGCACGATCGTCGGGGAGGTACTCGGCTTCCGGCCCGACGACGTCGGGGTCGCGGTGCTGCCGCTGTTCCATGTCTTCGGCCTGTCCAGTGTCCTGAACGTGGCGGTGCGCTGCGGCGGCACGCTCGTGCTGCTGCCACGGTTCGAGGCCACCGCTGTCCTGGAGTCGATCGACAAGCACCGGTGCACGCACTTCTACGGTGTGCCGACCATGTACGTCGAGCTCCTCAGGGCCGACGTCACCGCCCGGAACCTCTCCAGCCTGCGCAGGTGCATCTCGGGTGGCTCCGCGATCCCCGGAGAGGTGATCCGGGCCCTGGAGGAGAAGATCCCCGGCATGGTCGTCCTCGAGGGCTACGGGTTGTCCGAGACGGCCAGCTGTACCACCTTCAACACGAGCGCCGAGCAGCGCAAGGTGCTGTCCGTCGGCAAGCCGATCTGGGGTGTCGAGGTGCGCGTGGTCGACGAATCCGACAAGGAGCTGCCGCCGGGCAGGGATCATGTGGGAGAGATCGTGATCCGGGGACACAACATCTTCAAGGGCTACCACAACAGGCCCGAGGCTACGGCCGAAGCGCTCCGGGGCGGCTGGTTCCGCACCGGCGATCTGGGTTGTCGGGACGAGGACGGATATGTCTTCATCGTCGACCGGAAGAAGGACCTGGTGATCCGGGGCGGCTACAACGTCTACCCCCGGGAGGTGGAGGAGGTCCTCTACGAGCATCCCGCCGTCGCCGAGGCGGCCGTCGTCGGCAAGCCCGACGAGAAGTTCGGCGAGGAGGTGCTGGCGTTCGTCACCCTGAAGCAGGGCACGCAGGTCTCCGGCGCGGACATCATCGCGTTCTGCAAGGAACGTCTGGCCGCCTACAAGTACCCGCGGGAGATCCGGCTCCTGTCCGAACTGCCCAAGGGACCCTCCGGCAAGATCCTCAAGCGACACCTGCGCTCCTGACCGCGGCGCTCAGTCACGCTGTTCGACGAGGTGGTGATGTCCGGCGTTGGATCAGGTCAGCGTGTCGGCTCGGCCCACCGGTTTCGTCGATGAGGCCGGACCAAACATCGAGGCGACTGCGCTGCCACCCGCCGGGCCTCGCAGATGTGATCCCGGATGTGGTGCCGCCATCTGATCTGAAGACACTTCAGGTCAGATGACCGTCCGCACACTGGTGCCGCCTGGTGTGGTGGGCAGCGTGGCCCCGAATACACAGTCGGGCGTTCCCGCGATACCGATAACAAGGACAGCCTGGGGGCGGTCGCGATTCATGGCCCGCTCGGTGATCACCGCCGCCGAGTCGTTCCCAGATCCGGTGACCGCCAGACAGACCGTCCAGGGCGTGCCCGGGAGCCGACCTCCTCGACACCGTTCCAGCTTGATCGACTCGTTCCAGCCCTTCCAACAGCTGAGGCACAGCCCTGTACGGTGACGGAGCTCAAGCTCGGCGATCGGTCGGCCCGAGGTGTTGGTAGCGAAACAGGTCAGCCGCATGCCGTCCGCGTCCGTGAACCGCAACTGGGCCCCGGGGTGCGGCCGTTCCTTTCGGACGATCAGCCGCATGCCTTCGGGCCAGCCGTCCAGGACGTCGCCGGTGAGTTCGGCGACCCAGGCCCCGTCACGGATCTCGACGTCCGCCTCGACGGCCGGTGTCCAGACCGAGGCCGGCACCTGCAGCACATGCTGGTGGACCTGCTCGGTGATCACCATGCCGACCGAGCAGGACAGCCACCGTCCCGGCCGGGCGAGCCAGGCGACGACGTCGTGGGTGCCGCCCGCGGAGTCGGTGCGGATCAGGGGCCGGCGCCCGCGCCGGTACTTCTTCGGCAGCTGGGCCAGGGCCAGTTGGGCGGCGGTGATGTGATCGGCCACCGTGCTCGATCCCGCGTTGCCTGGTCTGAGCAGGGCCGCGACCGGTTCACCGGTACCGCCCGGTCCGTGGTCGACGAATCCCGCAGCGGGTGGTGGCCGTAGGTTCGCCTCCACGTGGGTGCGGCGTCCTCCTTGTCCAAGTGCGCGATCACCAGCACCCCGTCGAGGTCCACGGTCACCGTCCCGCCCGCATCAGGCGCTGTCCGGTCGGCCAACCGCCAGACATGTCGGCGGACTTCAGCCCAGCGCGGCACGGATGGCTCGCAGGGCATTCTCCCCGGAGGCTGCGAGGGTGTCGATGAGGCGGGAGACCGTCGGGTCGGAGGCCACCGGTCCGAACACGGCCGGCTCGGCCCGCAGTATGGCGACATCCGCGAGGCAGTCCCCGCCCAGTGCGACCGCCGGGGCCACGTCCAGCAGGATCTTGCCCGGATCGTGCACCGCCCGAGCCTTCCGCCACGACGTCAGCGCCGCTGATATCGCGGTGTCCAAGCCGGCTTTGCGGACGGTCTCGACCAGCAGCACGCCTCCGGCCTGCGAGACCACCGCCCGGCCGCCGCCCTCGATGCGGACACGCGGGTACGACCCGATACGCTTCTTCACCTGGAGAGTGCTTCTTTCCGTGCAGTCAACAGGACCCTAGACAAGTCCCATCGTTGCAGGTCAGGAGTACTATCCGCTTATTTGATCAAGCCTCGGACACCCCACCTGGTGAAAGCGAGGCTAAAAGTCCTCTGCGGGCGTGGTTCGCGAGTTGAATGGTGGTCTGCACACAGGATCGGCGTCGAACAGGGCAGTGCGCACAGGTCAGTACAGTAGGCCCGTGACTGGCACCACGCTCGGAGGTGACTCCGAGGAGCTCATTCGCGGCGTCTCGAGAGCGATACTCGCCGATCCGGGCATTCTCATGCCGGTGTACGCGGCGGTCGTCGACGCCGCGGGCGGCCGGTTCGCTGCCGATCCGTCCATTGTCGAGGCGCTCGGCGAGGCGACCCGGGAGAACGCGCTCCACTGGACGCGGTCGATGTACGAGCACCCCCGGCTGCGGGTCGCACCCACCTTGAGCAGTCAGGTCGTCGGCGTCGCGAGAGAAGGGTTCCGCTGGGGTACGGAGAAGACACTCCGCACGGCATATCGCGCCGGTGAGCAGGCGATGTGGTCCCTCTGGATGCGGCTGGCCTTCTCACTGCACGACGAGCCCGAGGTCCTGCTGCCCGCTCTCGACCACGTCTCCCGTTCGCTCGCCCGCTGGGTCGAGGACACCTCCGCCGCGCTGCTGGACCTCCTCGAGAGGGAACGCACGGCCCTGTCGGGTGACGCACAGGTTCGACGGCTCGAACTGGTCAATCTCGTGCTCGGAGGCTCCTCCGCGCCGACGGACCACCTGGAGCAGGCCCTCCGATACCCGCTGTCGGCCTCCCACCTGGGCGTCATCGTCTCCGCACCGCCGCGACTCGCGGACCGCGCACGTCTCGTGCAGGCCGCGGGCATCGTCGGCCGACTCACCCAGTCGGCGCATCAGCTTCTCGTCCATGCCAGCACGTCGTCGCTCTGGCTGTGGGTGACGCCGCGGGCACTCATGACGCCGGACGACCTTGAAACCGCCACGGCACAGCACCCCGACGTGAGGCTCGTCGTCGGGCCGCGGGACGAGGGGGTGGACGGCTTCAGACGCAGCCACCACAGGGCACTGGAAGCACAGCGGCTGGTCCGCGACCACGGCGAGCAGCGGATCGTCTTCTACGACGATGTCGCCGCCGTGCTCCTTCTGGCCGCGGAAAGCGCCCGGCTTCGGGAATTCGTCCACACGACGCTCGGCCCCCTGGCCTCGGGCCCCGCCGAACTGCGACAGACGCTGAGGGTGTTCATCCGGGAGCGGTACAACGCGTCACAGACGGCTCGTCTGCTGTACACGCATCGAAACACCGTTCTGCAGCGTGTCCGCCGCGCCGAACAGCTCCTCCCGACGACACTCGCGCGGCACGGCACCAACGTGGGTCTGGCGCTGGATGCGATGCACTGGCTGAACGTGCGGCTCGACTGAACCAGACCGCCGCCTCGGTCTCCGCCCGCCGCCGTACCGTCAGGAAGTACCCGATCGACCGTTCGCCGGGCGGCAGAGGTGTCTCGGCGCGCACAGCAGCATTGTCGAGAAGCGTGCTGCGGCAACGATGCCGGAGCACCGCTCGGTCGCAGGTGAGCACACCGGTCGGCCGCCTGACGACGGCCACCCGCCGAACCGAGGAGATCGGCTCCACCCCGCTGGAGCTGACGAGCAGCGAGCGGCTGCGCACCGAGCGCAGCTGCGTGCCGCGCGACATCGTCTCCGTGGGCGACACACTGCTCTTCGGCCGCAACGTCTTCCTCGCGCTCAAGCCGGAGACGATGGTGGGTGACGTCTTCGCGCTGTACGACCGCGACCTGAACCGGCCGCCTGAGGACGCCGTGCCGAGCCTGCTCGACGACCCCGCCTTCGACCGGGAGCTCGCCGCCCGCTTCCGGCTGCAACCGCCAGACCCGCAGACCAGCGGGGGTGACGTACACAGCAGGCAAGGCCGCAAGCCGGCGACCGCCGGCCGGCCGTGCAGCGGGGGCGCACGCGAAGTGGCGGAGCTGCGCCCCCGCTATCGCACATGTCCGGTCATCGGTCGTAGGCGAGGCGGGCCTGGCGGGGCACCGGGCCGAAGGCGCCGGCGTGGAAGTCGGCGAAGGCCTTGGTGATTTCCAGCTTGGTGTTCATGACGAACGGGCCGCCCATGGCGACGGGTTCGTGGATGGGCGTGCCGCTGTAGACCATGACGCGGGCGGGCTGTTCGGGGTCGACGGCCGCCAGGTGCAGCGAGGTGGCCGCCGGAGCACCGCCGTTGTCCCCGCTCCTCCTCGTGACGGGGTCGGACCAGCCGGTCTGCCCGGCGTGCAGTTCCCGGCCGCCGATCAGCAGGCGCCCGTTCATGACGTGGGCGAACAGCCGGTGTTCGGCGGGGACTTGCAGGTCGTAGATGGCATCGGGGTCAAGCGTGGCGACGACGCCCTGCACCGGGTGATGGGTGTCGGTCGCGCCGGTGACGCCGCCGACGGTGCCGGCGTGGACGTCGATCGTCACACCCGGCGCGTGCACGCGTGGCATGGCGGCCTTGGTCAGGTCCTGGTAGCGCGACGGCGTCAGCTTCTTCTCGGCGGGCAGATTGAGCCACATCTGCAGCACGTGTGCGTGCTCGTCGCGGTAGGCGAGCTCACGGTGGATGATGCCGCGCCCGGCGGTCATCCACTGCACCTCACCGGCCTGCAGCGCCCCGGTGTGGCCGAGGTTGTCGCCGTGTTCCAGGACGCCGTCCACGACGGTGGTGACGGTCTCCAGGCCGCGGTGGGGGTGCCACTCGAAGCCGGGGGTGGAGAACCAGTCCTCGACCAGGGCGAGGAAGGGGTCGGTCAGGGCCGGGTCGGTCGGCACGAAGACGAGTGCCTTGTCGTCGACCTGCGCGTCGGGGCCCAGCTGCTGCTTGGTGGTGATGCGGGTCAGTGTGCGTTCACCCGTCAACTGTTCGGTCATGGTTGCTCCCTGGTGCCCGGCTCGAAAGGAGACGGAGTGATGAAGGGGGGATGGGCCGGGTTCAGGCGACTTGCGGGGCGACCTCGCCGCGCGCCCAAGGATCTCGGGGCACGGCCGGTGCACGACGTCGGTGCGGCCTGGGCCATAACCTGTCTTCGGGGCCGCCGGCGCGGCCCCGAAGACGGCAGGCAGCCGACCTCCACCTCGCTGATGCCTTCACCGACGGCCTCGACGATCCCGGCGAAGTCCCGGCCCAGTGTGATCGGCACTTGTGCGGAGCCATGCCCTTGAGGGGGCCGTAGGCGATGTCCGCGTTCAGCCAGTTCCCTGACGTTCCTGGACGCGGACCGACTACGAGGTTCTCGGTACTCGGCCGGCTCCACGACGCCCCCGCCCGCCCGCGCGCCACCGCGGCCTCGGCGCCCCCTCCGGCCGGGTGCGGAGCCGCACAAGCCGTCATCGTGTTCAGCACGGTGTGCGACACCCTCGGTCGACCCGCGATCCATTGCGTTCCCAGGCTCACCGGTGCCAGCGGGGATCCTGGTCCTGACAGGGGCGAGCGTGGGCAGCCGGCGCAGGCCGAGGACGTCCTCGACGGTGATGGCGGGCAGTGCGCGCACTCCTGTACGGACGCTGTGGCGATCAGGCGAAGGAGTACGGGCCGAAGCGGCCCCATGCCACCGCACCGGCCAGTACGATCAGCACGAGGTTCGGCACGATCGCGCTGGACTCCTTGCGTCTGGCGTGGGTTATCGCCGCCCCGGCCATCACCAGCACGAGACCGACGGCGGCCAGCGGCACCAGGACGGGGATGATGTCCAGCGCGGCGGGCAGGATCAATCCGACCGCGGCCAGCACCTCCAAGGCGCCGATCAGCTTGAGCATGCCCGGAGAGAAGTCCTCGGCCCACGCCATGTTCGGCGAGGCGACGAGCTTCTCCTTCGGCTGGGCCAGCTTCGCGCCGCCGGCGCCCAGGAAGATCGCGGCGAGCAGGCCGGCCAGAATCCACAAAACGATGTTCATGAGTTACCAATCAGGGGGGTATCAGACAGGGCCACGACGTTCTCGTGATGCGTCCCGATGTGCTCCGGTGGTGCGACCTCGGCTCCAACAGCCGTGATCAGCTACGAGGTCGGGTGAGCCGCAGCCGTCGCGACGGGACGAGAGCGGCGTTCAGCGGGAACGCCGGGCCCTGGAGGGTCAGGTGCGGGGAACGAGGTCCGCCGGGTCGCCCGTCAGGCGTCGGCGAAGGCGGGCTTGTGTGCGTTCAGCCACTGCTGGAACGTCTGCAGTTGCGGGTTCAGGTCGCGGACGACGTCGAGGTCGCGGACCGCGTTGAACTGGGGCACTTCCGCGTAGAACTGGAACATGTTGCCCGTCTCGGCGGCGGCGGGGAACGGCTGCGCCCGCATCGCGTCGAAGGGCACCGGCACGTACGCCACGTCTTCACCCAGGGCCTCGCTGAGCTGCTCGGCCATCTGCTTGCCGGTCAGGTGCTCGCCCGCGATGGACACGGTGCGGCCCACGAGGTCACCGCCACGGCGGAAGATGCCGTAGGCGGTCCTGCCGATGTCTTCGACGGCGATGCCGGCGAGCGGGCTGTCGGCCATCGGCATGGCCAGCACGAGCCGGCCGTCGTCTCCCCGTCGCGGCGCCATCGGACCGAGCAGGTTCTCCCAGTAGAAAGTGGTCTGCAGGAAGGTGGTCGGGACCCCGGCGTCGGTGAAGAACCGGTTGGCCTCGGCCTTGGCATCGAAGTGCGGCACCTTGTAGCTGCCCATCAGCGTCGGCATGCGCTCGTCGTCGAGCGGGATGTAGTCGCGGGTGTCCTCCAGGGTCGACCAGATCACATGGGCCACGCCCGCGGCCTTGGCGGCCCGGGCCATGGTTGCCGCCTCCTGCTTCTCCCGCTCGGGCGACATGTCCGCCCAGAAGTTGGTCACCAGGAACGCCCCGTGCGCCCCGTCGAACGCCTCCGTCAGGCTCCGCTGGTCGCCGATGTCGGCCTTCACCACCTCGGCGCCCAGGGCCGCGAGTTCGCGTGCGGTGTCCGAGTCGGGGTGACGGGTCAGCGCACGCACCGCGAACCCACCGTCGGCGTCGGCCAGGATCGCCCTGGCCAGCCCGCCGCCCTGGGAACCGGTCGCGCCGACCACCGCGATGACTTTCTTCTCCGCCACGGCCTTCTCCTTCTTTTTCGTCGGGGGCGACACACCCCCATTGCATGTCACATCATCTACCTCGGCGCCCGAAGATGCATGACGCGTCAGATGATGTGTCATGTACGTTAGGCAGAGGTATATGACGTGTCAAGCTCCCAGGTAAAGTCGTTGTGCATGAACGACACACCTGCATGGCTGAGCCCCGCCGAGCAGCACGCCTGGCGTGCCTTCATCCGCCTGCACCAGAAACTCTCGGCCAGGCTGGAGCGTGACCTGAAGGCGCACAAACTGTCCGGCGCCGACTTTCAGATCCTCGTCGCCCTCACCGACACCCCCGACGGCCGGCAACGATTCCAGGACCTCGCCCACACCATCGAGTGGGAACAGAGCCGCCTGTCCCACCAGATCGCCAGGATGACCAAACGCGGCCTGGTGGCCCGGGAAGAATGCGCCGAGGACGGACGCGGCGCCTTCGTCGCCATCACACCGGCCGGCCGCACAACCATCGAGGCCGCCGCACCCCACCATGTGGCCACGGTCCGCCGCCTGGTCATCGACGCCCTCGGCCCGGACGAACTCGCCACCCTCGCACGGCTCTCCAACCTCATCCTCGAACAACTGGACAACGAGCCACCGTGACCTTCGCACGGGTGGCACGGCCGGTGACCTCGGCGGACGGGGGCCTGCGGTGCTGCTGTACGTCCACCGCGCCGCGCACCACCCGCCGCACGCCTGCCGCCCGTACGGCGCCCACGACCATGCGTCGCCGACCCGTGCTGCCGCCGGTTCGTCGCGGCACCGGACGAGAGCGACACGGTCACCCGGGCCGTGCTGGAGGCTGGCGGATTCGTCCGCTCGGGGAAGGCAAGCTGCCCGATGAGTGCGTGGTCCTGTTCGCCGTCGAACCACCCCGTCCGGCGGGTGTGTCACGTCCCTGGACCGGCATGCCCACCGACCGCCCCCATGCGTCTGCGCTCCGGTCGTGCCAAGAGCCCGGCCGCTGCCGAGCGCTGCCCGGCCGGGCACGTCGCGGGTTCGGGGTCAGCCGGCCGAAGCGCGGCGCGCCAGCGCCACGACACGGCTCGGTGTGATGCCGTACGTCTGCTTGAAGACCCGGCTGAAATGCGCCACGTCGTTGAAACCCCACCGGAAGGCGACGTCCGTGACGGTCCGCTCCCCGGATCCGTGCGCGAGTTCCCGGTAACAGACTTTCAGGCGCCGCTCGCGGATCCAGCGCCCCACCGTCGTGCCCGTGCCGGCGAACGCGAGGTGCAGCGTGCGCACGGAGACATCGAGTGCTTCCGCGACCGACGAGGCGGACAGCTCCGGGTCGTCGAGATGCTCCTCCACGTAGCGGCGGACCCGGTTCAGCAGGGCCGCGCGGGCGCTCGCAGAAGGGGACGCCTCCACGGTGGGTACGAGCGCGGAGTCCAGGGTGTCGAAGAAGTTCTGGCAGGCGATGGCGAGTCCCGCGTCCGAGAGGTGGTCCAGCTCGCGGACGATCGCGCGTAGCTGATCGGCGGCGATCGCCGCCAGACCGGCTCCCGCACCGACCGGCACGGGGCCGCTGGCGCGGGCGGCCGCGGCCGCGAGCCCCTGCGGGACCATGCCGCGCGGAAGCAGGAGGGAGAGCTCGTGGTGGGGCTCGACCGCGTCGAAGGCACGCGCGAGGTCGCTGTCCCACACCAGCAGGTCATGGGGGCCGACGGCCACCTCGCCGTCCCCGTACCGGCACACCAGCCGGCCGCTGAGGTTGATCAGCACCCCGATGCGCGCAGGCCGTCCCTCGGCGTCGTCGGTCCTCCGGCCCGCGTAGCGTCCGCCCCGGAACTCGGCGACGGTGAGTTCGTCCAGGCTGCGGTAGCGGACAGCGGCCCGGAACCGGTCGGGCTCGGGGAATGTCAGCGTCCACGGGAGGTGCAGCTCGGGCATCTTGCGCGTCCACGCGACGGGCGCACGGTTCTGCGACAGTCCATCGGTCGACCACGTGCCGGTACCGACCATCCCGACCACCTCCGCGAGCAGTGCCACCGCCATTGTGCAGTGCATTCCTGCCACGCGGGGAGGGCAACAGGCTGTGCCGCCCTGCGGACCGCGAGGCCGTGCCGGGGGGCATGAGGAGTGGGGCCGGCTGCACGAACGTACAAGCCGGGTTGCGCTCTGGGACAAGCGGTGCCGTCGCCCGTTGCGCAGAGTTCTCCTCACCGTCACCCGCGCCGAGCCCTCCTGAGAGGAGTCTCGGCCACCACGGAAGGACCCAGCGGTGAGCGAATTGCGTCCGGTCGTCCTCTACGGAGCCAGCGGATCCACCGGTCGACTGGTGGCCGAATACCTGCGTGAATACAGCATCCCCTTCGTGGCCGCCGGCCGGAACAAGGCCCGGATCCAGGAAGTCATGGACAAGGTCCCGGGGATCGAGACCGCGGACTACGAGATCGCCGAGGTGGACGGCTCTGTCGAGTCCCTGACCCGGCTGTTCGAGGGCCGGAGCGTCGTGTGCAACGTCGTGGGCCCGTTCCTGCGCTACGCTGCCCCGGTCGTGGAGGCGGCGATCCGGGCCGGCTGCCACTACCTCGACACAGCCGGTGAACAGACCCACATCCTCCGCCTGCTCGACGAGTGGGGCCCGCGGTTCGCCGAGGCCGGCCGAGTCGCCTCGTCCGCGATGTCGATCCAGTACGCGCTGCACGACATCGCCGCCCGCATCTGCCTGGAGACACCCGGCGTCGACTCCCTGGAGCTCGGCTCGTACGCCAATGCCATCCCCACGGTCGGCTCCACCCAGTCGATCTTCGACGTGATGCGGGCGGAGGCCCACTACCTGGAGGACGGCCGGCTGAAGAAGTACGACCGGGTGACCCGCCAGGACCTCGTCGTGCCCGGTTCGGGCTATGTCGTCACCGGGCTGAACTGGGGCGGCACCGCGATGCCGGTGTTCTTCCGGGACGACCGCCGGGTGCGCAACTGCCGCATGTTCGTCGCGATGCGGAACGAGGACATCTACAAGCGGGTCATCGACCTGGAGCGCCTGTTCAAGGTGTCCCTGCAATGGCTTCCGGAGGAGACCCTGTACCCGGTGCTGGACAAGATGGCGTCCGGCATGACGCCGGGCAGCCCGCCCCGTGAGAACCGCCAGATCCACCGCTCCATCGACTGGTGCACGGCGCGGGGCAACACGGCCACCGCGCGGGTGGTCATCCACAGCAGCACCGGCTACCAGATGACCGGCCTGATGCAGGCGTACGCGGCCTCCCGGCTGCTCGGCTCCACTCACCACGGCACCGGTTTCCGCTCGCCGGCCGAGCTGCTCGGTCACCGTGAGCTCATGGGCGCCCTGGAGTCCTACGGCTTCGCGCGCATCACCGAGGAGAGCGTGGCGTGAGCGCGCCACCGGTGTGGATCGCCGGCGTCGGCATGACCCCCTTCGGTGTCCGGCGGGACGCCTCCGTCAAGGACCTGACCAGGGACGCCGTCACCGAGGCACTCAAGGACGCGGGCGGGCGGCTCGGTGACGTGGACGCGGCGTACTTCGGCAACACCTGCCAGTCGGTCCTGGAGGGCCAGCTGGTCGTCCCGGGCCAGATGGCGCTGCGCAGCATGGGCTTCGAGCGGATCCCCGTGATCAACGTCGAGAACGCGTGCGCCACGGGAGCGACGGCCCTGCACCAGGCCGTCCTGCACGTCCGCTCCGGGGCCGCCGACGTGGTGCTGGCGGTCGGCGTGGAGAAGACCAACGTCGACGACAAGCGCAGGATGCTCGGCCTGTTCGACGGCGGCGTGGACGTCCACGACCCCGACGGCGTACGGGCGGTGCTCCGCGAGCTCGGCGGCGACGTCCCCGACGACGCCGGCGTGCCGCGCAGCATGTTCATGGACATCTACGGGGCGCTCGCCCGATCGCACATGAAGACGTTCGGCACGACGAAGCGGCACCTGGCACTGATCGCGGAGAAGAACCACGCACACGCGGTCTCCAACCCTCTCGCCCACTTCCGCAAGGCCATGTCGGCCGACGAGATCCTCGCGGCGCGCACGGTCACCGAACCCCTGACCGTCCCGATGTGCGCGCCCCTCACCGACGGCGCCGCCGCGGCGATCGTCTGCAACGAGGCGGGCCGGGCACGCCTCGGGGGAAGCCGGCACGTCCGCGTACTGTCCTCGGTCCTCGGCACCGGAACCGTGCGCTCCATGGCCGACTGGGAGCACTCGGTCAGCAGGCTCGCGGCGCAGGACGCGTACGAGCAGGCAGGGATCGGGCCGCAGGACGTGTCCGTCGCCGAGGTGCACGACGCGTCGGCGTTCGGCGAGCTCCTCCAGACGGAGCTGCTGGGATTCTGCGAGATCGGGACCGGAGGCGCGTTCGCCGCGTCCGGCGCCACCACCCTGGGCGGACTCCTCCCCGTCAACCCGTCGGGCGGGCTGGAGTCCAAGGGGCATCCCATGGGCGCCTCCGGCCTGGCGCAGATCCACGAACTGGTGCAGCAGCTCCGCGGTGAGAGCGGAGCCCGCCAGGTCCCCGGCGCGCGCATCGCGCTGGCGGAGAACGGGGGCGGCATGTATGGCGGCGAGGAAGCCGTAGCCGCGATCACCGTCCTCGGCGCGTAACCGCCAACTGTTGAGACATCCCCGAACGGAGCCCGCCATGACCTACAAGACCCTCGCTCTGCGGCGCGAAGGCCGCATCCTCCACGTCGACTTCGACAACGCACCGATCAACCTGATGACGATCGAGATGGTCGGCGAACTGTTCGACCTGGCCGGACAGCTCGTGTTCGACCGCGAGACCTCGGTCGTGGTCTTCGGCAGCGCCAACCCGGAGTTCTTCCTCGCGCACTTCGACCTGAACGACCTGTTCCGGACGATGAGCGACCCCGACGTGCCGCAGAGCAAGTACGACGACATCAACGTCGTCCAGGCACTCACCACCATGTGGGAAGCGCTGCCGCAGGTGACCATCAGCCTGGTCGACGGCGTCTGCCGCGGCGCCGGACTGGAGTTCCTCCTCGCCACCCACATGCGCTTCGCCACTCTGGAGAGCCGCCTGTGCTTCCCCGAGGCATCCGGCGGATTCCTCCCGGCCGGCGGAGGCACCACCCGCCTGGCCCTGCAGATCGGTCCGGCCCGTGCCCGCGAAGTCATCCTGTCCGCCCGTGACTTCGACGGCGAGGAGGCGGCCGCCTACGGCATCGTCAACCGCGCTCTGCCCGCAGACGACATCTGCGGCTACGTCGACGACCTCGCGCAGCGGCTCGCGGCCCGCTCCGCCGGCTCCGTCGCGGCGGTGAACGAGGTGTTCACCAAGGTCTACAACAGAGCGGTCGACGCCCAGTTCTCCGGCTTCGGTGTGGAGAACAACGCGATGCGGACGCTGCTCGTGATTCCCGCCGTCCAGGAGTACCTGCAGAAGTTCGCCGCTCTTCAGGACGCCGAGCACGAGCTGGACCTGCCCGCCACCATCGCGGCGCAGGGCGACCTCACCACGGCCAAGTGACGGAGAGGGAGCTGACCATGCCACAGCAGACCGAAGAGAACGTCTCCGCCGCGGTGCGCCCCGGCCTGCCGCACGTGGAGCTGACCGGCTTCGAGCCGCCGCTCGGCGACGACGAGCGCGCGGTCCAGCAGGCGATGCACCAGTTCGCCCGCGAGGTGATGCGTCCGGCGGGTATCGCGATCGACCGGCTGAGCGCGGAGGAGGTCGTCGCCCCGGACTCCCCGTACTGGCAGTTCCTGAAGACGGCGGCTGCCTCCGGCATCGAGTTCGACGCGACGGTCGACGGGGTGCCTCCCCAGGCCCTGGCCCGCCTGCAGGCCATTGTCGTCGAGGAACTCGGCTGGGGCGACGCCGGCCTGGCCGTCTCCCTGGGGGCCGGAGCGTTCCCCAGGCTGATGGCGGCGCGGTCGGGCAACCAGGAGCTGGTCGACCTGTGCGAGGGCAGGCTCGGCTGCTGGATCGGCACGCAGCCCGACCGCGGCTCCGACGGCCTGAGCCTGTACCCGGCGGAGCGGCACGCCGCCGCCCGCCAGGGCAACAAGGGCAACCTGACCGCGAGGGTGTCCGGCGGCGAGATCGTGATCAGCGGGCAGAGCTCGGCCTGGGTGTCCAACGGACCGGTCGCCCAGGTCGGCCTCCTGACGATCGCCGCCGACTACGGCGAGGGGTTCTTCGACGCGGAGGGCCACCCGCGCGGTGTGGAGGTCGTCGTGCCGCTCGACCTGCCGGGGGTCAGCCGGGGCAGGCCGCTGGAGAAGCTGGGCAAGCGAGCCCTGCCGCAGGGCGAGGTCTACTTCGACGACGTGAAGGTGCCCGCCCGCTTCGCCCTGTCGCTCGGCGACGACTACTGGCCCGGTCACGCGTCGACCTGGTCCTCGGCCGGCGTCGCCATGGGCCAGATCATGACGGGGCTGGCCCGGGCGGCCTTCGAGTACGCGCTGGAGTACTGCCACGAGCGGCGGCAGGGCGGCGCGCTGCTCGCCGACCACCAGCTGGTGCAGTACCGGCTGGGCGCCATCGCCCGCAAGCTGGAGACCATGCGCGCCGTCTCCCGGCGGGCCACCGACTACACCTTCCTGTCGCCGAAGAAGCACCCCTACTACACGGCCGGATCCAAGGTGACCTGCACCGATCTCGCCTTCGAGGTGGCCGACGAGGCGCTGCAGCTGTTCGGCGGTTACGGACTCACGCGCGAGTACCCGATGGAGAAGCTCTTCCGCGACGCCCGGGCAGCCCGCATAGAGGACGGCGAGAACCACCTGCTGACCATGAAGTTCGGCTACCTCACCGCGCTGCTGCACCGCGCCGGCTGGGCCAGGCCATGAGCCGCGGACGATCGAAAGGAAACACCCCATGGCAGTGACCGACTTCTTCGATCGCGGCTGGCGAGCCAACCCGGACGGCGTGGCGTTCATCGCAGGCGAGAGGTCCTTCACGTACCAGGAGATCGGGGAGCTCTCGTGTCGCGTGGCCCATGCCCTGCTGGAGCGGGCGACCGGCCGTGAGGCGAAGGGCGCGGTGCTCGCCGGGAACGACCCGGTCGCGTGGGCCTGTGTCCTCGGACTGTGGCGGGCCGGGCTGGCGTGGGTTCCCGTCAACCCCGCCAGCCCGCCCGAGGAGATACAGCGGCTGCTCAAGGGATTCGACTGCGAGGTGCTGTTCTGCCACGAGCCGTTCCTGCCGGTCGTCGAGAAGCTGCGCCCCGACCTGGACGAGCTGCACACCGTCGTCTCGCTGGGTTCCGACGCGGTCATCGCGTCCAGCGCCGGCGCCGTCACCTTCGAGGAATTCCTCCGCGACGCCGCTGCCGACCGCCCCGACTTCACCCCCTCCCCGGCGTCGGTCGCCGGCATCATGCCGACCGGCGGCACGACCGGCGCCCCCAAGGGAGTGATGAACACGCACCGGGGTCTGAGCGTCAGCGCCGTGCAGCAGATGCTCGCCGCCTCCTACCGGGAGGACGACCCCGTCGTGAACCTCGTCGCCGCACCGATGACGCACACGGCGGGCACCCTCACGTTGCCCTGCACGGCGCGCGGCGGCACGGTCGTCGTGATGAGCCGGCCGGATCCGGTGCAGCTGCTCGACCTGGTGGAGAAGCACCGCGTCACCGAGCTTTTCCTGCCCCCGACCGTGATCTACCGGCTGCTGGAGATCCCCGGCATCGAGCAGCGGGACTTCTCCTCACTGAAGTACCTCATGTACGGTTCCGCGCCCATGTCGACGGAGAAACTGCGCCGGGCCATCGAGGTCTTCGGCCCTGTCCTGTTCCAGGGCTACGGGCAGACGGAGGCACCGGCCGCGATCGCCTTCCTGCGGCCCGAGGAGCACTTCACCGACGGCAGGATCGCCGACGACTCCCGGCTGTCGGCGGCAGGCCGCCCCGCTCCGCTGGTGCGCGTGGAGATCCTCGACGACGACGGCAGGATCCTTCCCGCCGGCGAGACGGGTGAGATCTGCGTGCGCGGCGACCTGGTCATGAAGGGCTACTACAAAGCCCCCGACAAGACCGCGGAGGCCCTCGTCGACGGGTGGCTGCACACCGGAGACGTCGGATTCCTCGACGCCGAGGGCTACCTCCACATCACCGACCGCAAGAAGGACATGATCATCTCGGGTGGCTTCAACGTCTACCCGAGCGAGGTCGAGCAGGTCGTCTGGAGCCATCCGGCCGTGCAGGACTGCGCCGTCATCGGCGTTCCGCACGAGGAATGGGGTGAGGCCGTCACCGCCGTGGTCGAGCTCAACCCCGGTGCCCAGCTGACAGAGGAGGCGCTGATCGCGTACTGCCGGCCGCAGCTCGGCGGCATCAAGACCCCCAAGCAGGTCGTCTTCCTGGACGTCCTGCCGCGCAGCGCCAATGGAAAGGTCCTGAAGAAGGACGTCCGTGAGCCGTTCTGGCGCGGCCACGAGCGGCAGATCTAGCGAACGGTCAGAGGGTCCCCGAGGAGTACGGCGGGTCGGCTGCCTGCGTGACGGCGGCTGCCGAGGAACTCGCCTGCGTCGGCCCAGGCGTCGTGGCCTGTCCGACTCTCCACACCGACATGGGACCCGTCTCCGTGCCATTGCCCCGACCGAGTCTTCGGACGTCCCCGACCAGGGCCGCGCCGAGCTTCCTTCTCGCCGAGGCCGGTACGGCGTACTCGACGCACACCTCCGTCTGCATGGCGGTCACGGCTACCTGACCGGACAAGCCCCGGGTCCGACGAGATCGCGCAAAGCGATCGGTAACGACCTGGGCCGGAGCCACCCCCTGTGCCCGCGACTCTCTCAAGGAGAACCTCATGCCCCCTTCCACCGTCAACCGCCAATGGCTGCTGGAACGCCGCCCGGTCGGTGCTGTCGCCGCCGAGGACTTCCGGTTCAACGAAGCCGACATCCCCGTGCCCACCGACGGCGAAGTGCTTGTTCGCTCCCTGTACTTCGGCTACGACGCCAGCCAGCGAATCTGGCTGACCGACGACGGCGGCTACATGGAGCCGATCCGGATCGGTGAGCCGATGCGGACCATGGGAATCGGCCAGGTCGTCGCCTCACGAGACCCCGGTTATCAGGTGGGAGACCTGGTCGAGGGCTTCCTGAGCTGGCAGGACTATGTGCTCGCCCGCGGCGACGGCCCCATGCCTCTGCGCGTGCTGCCGCCTGCGGACCACCCACTGTCCTGGCACCTCGGCGTGTTCGGCGTCGGCGGACTGACCGCCTACTTCGGCATCACCGACGGCCTTCAGGTGAAGCCGGGCGACACCGTGGTCGTGTCGGCCGCGACCGGGGCCACCGGGTCGCTGGCCGTTCAGATCGCCAAGGCGCTCGGTGCCAAGAGGGTGATCGGTACAGCCGGTGGAGAGGAGAAGTGCCGCTGGGTGGTCGAGAAGACCGGTTGCGACGTGGCCATCGACTACAAGACCGACAACCTCGACGCACGACTGCGCGAGCTGTGCCCGGACGGCGTCGACGCCTACTTCGACAATGTCGGCGGCGACATGCTGGACACGATGCTGCTGCACATGAACCCGCTCGGACGAGTGCTGATCTGCGGTGCCATGTCATCGGGCTACTGCGATGTCAAGATGCAGGGCCCCAGCAACTACATGCGCATCTGCACCTACCAACTCACCGTGCGGGGCATCCTGCTGTTCTTCTACCGTGACCGACTCGCGGAGGGAGCGGCCCAGCTCGGAGAGTGGGTGAGGGAAGGCCGCCTGCACGTCGAGGAGCACGTTGTCGAAGGCTTCGAGCACGCCCCGGCCCTGCTGCCGACGATGTTCACCGGCAAGCAGCCCGGCAAACTGATCCTCAAGGTGGCGGACCCGGACTGAGTGGCACGACAGGACCAAGCGACCGGTGACGGTGGTCACCGGCGCGGAGGGCGGCATGGGCCGAAGCCGCCCGCCGCCTGAGCAGTACCCATCGGCCGGCGCTGCCGGGCATCGACGGTGCGGCAGCCGTGATCGCGGTGCTCGACCGTTTCGGCGCCATCGACGGCGCCTCGTTCCAGCTCGCGTGCGGGACCGCGCGGTCATCGGCGCCCCGCACGACGGCTGAGCCACTTGCGCACCATCCGGCTCCCTCCCGTCACCCGTCGTCCGATCGGACCGGCGAGGAAACCCTTCAGAGGAAAGACACATCCATGACCCTCATGCGAGCTGCGCGCCTGCACCTGCCCACCCACACGCTGACGATCGAGGAGGTACCCCGGCCGACACCCGGCCCCGGCCACGTGCTCATCGAGGTTGCGGCGGCCGGTGTGTGCATGTCCGACGTCCACCTCATCGACGGCACCCTCGGCCGTCCTCCGCACCTCCAGGGCGACACCGTCACCGTCGGCCACGAGGTCTCCGGCACGATCGTCGAACTCGGCGACGGCGTCACTCAGTTCACCCTCGGCCAGCGGGTGGTTCTGCAGGCGGGTGACATCAGGGGCGGTCAGATGCATACCCGCGGGGTGGACTTCGACGGCGGATGGGCCGAATACGCCTTGGCGAGCGTCGAGTCCGTGTTCCCCCTGCCCGACTCCCTTCCGTTCGAGCAGGCGGCGATCATCCCCGACGCCGTGTCGACCCCGTGGGACGCCATCGTACGCACCGCCGCCGTCCGGCCGGGCGAGGCGGCCGGTGTCTGGGGCGTGGGCGGTCTGGGAGCCCACGCCGTGCAGTTGCTGCGGGCCGTCGGCGCCTTCCCGATCATCGCGGTCGACCCGCTTGCCGCCGCGCGAGGGCGGGCGCTGGACCTCGGTGCGGACCTCGCCCTCGACTCCGGCGACCCCACGTTCAGGGAACAGGTACTGTCCGTCACCAAGGGACGCGCTCTGAACGCGGCGTTCGACTTCGCCGGCGTCACCCCCGTGCACGAGCAAGCCTTGAGCGTCCTGGCGCCAGAAGGCCGCCTGATCCTGGCCGGACTGTCCGGCCGGCCGCTCGTCGTGAACGACAGCACCATGTTCAGCTACCTGAAGCACGAGATCCGCGGGCACTTCGGCACCAAGCTCGACGCCGTACCGCAGCTCGTGGACCTCGTGGGCGGCGGACGGCTCGACTTCTCCCGGTCCATCACCGACGTACTGCCGCTGGAGAAGGCGAGCGTCGCTGTAGAGCGCCTGCACACGAAGGAGGGCAACCCGCTACGCCTGATCCTCAAGCCCTGAGTCACACCAGGCCCTCACTGGTTCCGGCCCCAGCCTCATATTGGCCTGCCCAGCATCCGTTTACACAGGCAGTTCACCGGCGGAGTGACATGGGGCGTCCTCCAATTCTCAGCAAGCCACCGACCGGGCCTGACCTCGCACAGGCGCCATGCGCCCTCTCGTGTTCCGCGAACGAAACCACGGCCCTCCGGCCGTGGTTTCTCGTGTTCCGGCACCAGTGCCCCCGGTCACCGCCACTCCTGGGGTTCCCGTACCTCCCGTTGCTGCGACGTGAACTCCCGACCTTCGCGACAGTGCGACTGAGGACCAAGGTCACCAAGGGTGCCGGCAGCGCGGCCGCGCGCTTGCCATGGTCTTCAAGCTCGTCGAGTCCGCCCAGGCGCGCTGGAGGGCGTCAACGCACCCCACCTCGTGGCCCTCGTCCGCGCCGGAGCCCGCTTCGAACGCGGCCTGCTCGTGGAGCGGCCTGAAGCCACCGCGGCCCGAGCGCCATCAGCCGTCGACCGTGCGGGACCAGTACTCGCGGATCACCACCAACTGCTCCTCGAGGTCGGCATCCCACTGGCTGCTGGCGAAGGCACCCGGAATCGTGAGTGACCGTCCATGAACCCGGACGGCGCACAGATCCCACCACTCACCACTCCGTGCTTGGTGGCGTCGCTTCTCAATCCGGGTGATCTCGTCCCACCGGATCGATCTGCGACTGACGAACGTGCGGAACTTCATCCCGTTGGGCGTGAGGAGCGTGCGTCCGTATCCACGGTTGACCATGTAGAAGAGCGCGATCAGCCAGAACACGCCGACGCCAGCAACCCACCACCATCGTTCCGTGGCCGGCGCGGACAGTGCCGTTGCCTCCGCTGTGCCGGCGCAGATGAGGGTCAGGAAGCCGGTCCACCACCAGTTCCTACGCCGGGCATTGGCGTCGAGACCGATCCATACGTCGGGCACAGCCGCGATGCTACAGACTCCAGACGGCACCTGTCGCCGACTGCCGCAGGGACAAATGGATACGGTTCCAGGTTTCTGACGCACCGTGATGCGCGCGACTGTCTCCGTCTGTGGGCGTTGACCGCGTACGTCGTGCCCGGGGGTGTGGCCGTGCTCGTTCAGCTTCTGATGCCTCAGGTACCGGAGGGCGCCCTGGGCAGGGAGGCCCGCGACCGGGATGATGAGCGAGCTGGACACGGCGATCGCCCATGGGGAGTGACAGCTGATGAGAGCGTGTGTGGTCGGGGCCGGCCCCGGGGGAATCGTCGCCGCCAAGGTGCTGCTGGAGAACGGCTTCGACGTCACGGTCTTCGACAAGTACCAGCAGGTCGGCGGGATCTGGTCATCAGAGGGCTGCTATGACGGGCTGGCCAACCAGTCCGCGCTCCACATCTTCGAGTTCGCGGACCTGCCCAACCGCTTGCACTTCGCCAGCGCGGTGGACACGCAACGCTACCTGGAGAAGTACGCGGAGACCTTCGGTGTGCTGGACCGCGTCCGGCCCGGTACCGAGGTGATCTCCATCCGGCCGGTGGAGGGGCCCGGGCGGGTGGGCGCCTCCGGCTGGTCGGTCGACTCCCGGCCCACCGGGGACAAGGCGGCGGACGTTCATCGCGAGACATTCGACTATGTCGTTGTCGCCAGTGGAGCTCATCATCATGCCCAAATGCCCGAGCTGCCCGGGCGTGAGTCGTTCCGCAGGACCGTGCTGCACTCCAACGAGGTGCGGGCCGGGACATTCGCCGGCCGGCGCGTGGTCGTCGTGGGCGGCGGCAAGTCCGCATTGGACTTGATCACCCGCGCCGCACACGAGGCGGCCTCAGCCACGATCGTGCAGCGCAAGGTGAACTGGATGATCCCCGAGCGGTTCCTGCTCGGTCTGGTCAACTACAAGTGGATCCTGTTCACCCGGCTCGGTGAGGCGCTCCTGCCCCGCTACCACGATCCGGCCTGCGTCCGTCCGATCGACCGCATCGACGAGCGGGTCAAGCGGGCTCTGTGGTGGCTCATCACCCGCGACGTGCTGCTTTCCACCGGGCTGTACCGGCTGCCGAGGCAACTGCGGCCCGCTCACGCGCTCCCCTTCCATCTGGCCCACGCGGGAGTGATGCCGCGCGGCTACGTGCGGGCCGTCCGCCGCGGCCTGATCGCCCCCAAGGTCAGTGCCGTCGAGGCATATACCGACAAGGGGCTCCGACTGGCGACCGGCGAGGAAGTGGCGGCAGACGTCATCGTGTTCGCCACAGGGCACCACAAAGTCTTCCCGTTCCTGGACTCGAGCGTGCGCGTGCACGATGACGACGGGCGGCTGCGGCTCTACCGAGGCATCGTGCCACCCGGCGCCGACCGGCTCGGGTTCGTCGGTTTCCGGCAGGTGTTCAACAACATCATGGGCATGGAACTCACCGCGCACTGGCTGACCAGCCATTTCCGGGCGACGCTGCGCACCACCCCGGACGAGCAGGGGATGCGGGAGGCCATCGACGCTCGCCTGGCCTGGCAGGAGCAGGTACTGCCAGGCTCCGGCGGCTACGACTTCGGCCCCTACGACATCCACTGCGCGGACGAACTCCTGCACGACATGGGGTTGCCATCCCGCCGCGCCGACAACCTGCTGGCCGAATACCTGCTTCCCGGCGGAGTGGCACACCGCTACGCGGGCCTGACTCGATCGAGTTCGGCGAAATGAATGCAGAGCATGAGCGGCCCGACGCTCGGCGAGCCGCTGCCGAGGAACGCCCACAAGTGTGGGTGATCGAAGTCAGGGAGGTGACCACGCCGAGCGTGCTCTTCAGCGGTGTGGGTCGTTGGACGGATCATGCAGACCAAATGGGTGACGCGGACAGTCAGCGGCCTCGGCTGTCGTCAGAGCCCTGAGTCAGGGGACAGCTATCGCCCATTGTCGTCCGTCCGCATGAAGCTGGCTCCCCTGGTTGGGAGTGGTGAGTGGTGACGTCGGGTGTGGTCGACGCGCAAGCGATCGACCTGTGCGCGGTGCAGCGCCAGGTTGATGCGGTGCTTGAAAGCTTCTTGGCCGAGAAGGTTCGTGCGGCGGCCGGCCGGGGGCATCCGCCGGAGGTGGTGGAGACCGTGCGCGACTTCCTGGCGGCCGGCGGGAAGCGGATCCGGGCGCTTTTGTGCGTGGTGGGCTGGCACGCCTCCGGTGGCCATGGCGATGTGACATCGGCGGTTCGGGTGGCGGCGTCGCTGGAATTGTTCGTGGCCTTCGCGCTCATCCACGACGACATCATGGACGACTCGGCCAGCCGCCGCGGGCGGCCCGCGGTCCACCGTGTGATGCGTGCCCGGCTGGGAGGTGGCGAGCGGGCCGAGCGGCTGGGTGCGGGCGGCGCGTTGCTGGTGGGCAACCTGGCCCTGATGTGGGCGCAGGAGCTGCTGCACACCGCTCCGATCGAGTCCGGCCGGCAGCGGCTTGTCCATGGGCTGTATGACGCGATGCTGGAAGAGGTGATGTACGGGCAGTACCTGGACGTCATGGGCACGGGCCGTGGCGCTGATGACGTCGAGGCGGCCTTACGGATCATCCGCTACAAGACCGCCACCGCGACGATCGAGCGGCCCCTGCAATTGGGGGCTGCTGTCGCCGGGGCCGATGACGCCACGATGGAGGTCTTCACCGGGCTGGGCTTGCCGCTGGGGGAGGCGTTCCAGCTGAGGGATGACCTGCTGGACGTCTTCGGAAGCCCGGACGGCGCATGCGCTCCGGGCCTGAGCGACCTGCGGGAGGGCAAGCGGACGGTTCTGCTGGCCCTGGGCCTGCAGAATGCTGACCTGGTCCAGCGGGCGCGGCTTGATCGGCTGGTGGGCCGGGCCGACCTGGAGGAGCGTGACGCGGCGGAGATCCGGGACATCCTGTTCGCGACGGGGGCGCGCGAGGAGACCGAGCGGATGATCACTTCCCGCTACGAACACGTCCTGCGCGTCCTGGACGGGGCCGGCTTCCCGCCGTCCGCGGATCGTGCTCTGCGTGGGCTGGCGGTCAAGGCCACCCAGTACACTTCCTGACCCTGCTGCGACCGCGGCCCTAGGGCACCAAACGTCAATCGTCGCACGTCTACAGCGGTGTCACCCGACTCCCGAGCAGGAAGAACTCGCGATGACCGAGCAGGTTCTCGATCGTGTCTCTGGATATGAGCGCTGGTTCAACACGCTCTTCGAGGAGTACTTCGACACGTTGAGCGTCGGGCTGGGTGCGCCGTCGTTCAGCCGTTTCACTCCGGAGTGCCTGCGGTTGCTGCGGGAGTTGTCCTTGCGGGGCGGGAAGCGGATGCGGGTCGTTTTGCTGCATGAGGCGGCGCGTCTGGTGACGGAGGAGCCGGTCGAGGGGCTGGAGGCTGCGGCGCTGAGTGTCGAGCTGCTGCAGACTCACGGCCTGGTGCACGACGATCTCATCGACGACAGCCCCACCCGCCGCGGCGGCCCGTCCACTTACTACGCCTACCGTGAGCGGTTTCCTGCCCGGCCGCAGGCGGCCCTTGGTCTGACCGTGCTCGCGGGGGACCTTGCCCTCGCCCTGTCGCTGCGGGTGCTGCTGGAGGCGAAGGTGCCTGTGGCGGTGCGGCAGGCGATGATCGAGGTGCAGACGCGGGCGGCGGCCGACACGTTCGTGGGCCAGATCGTGGATCTGGAACGCGACTTCGCCGCCGCGCCGGGCGAGGAGGTCCTGCACTGCGTGGCCGACTACAAGTCCGCCCGCTACTCGGTTCTCGCGCCTCTGCAGCTCGGGCTCCTGGCCGCTGGCGAGCAGCCGGCGCTCTTCGAGAAGGAGCTGCGGGAGTATGCGCGGCTGGTGGGGATCTGCGGGCAGATGCGCGACGACTACCTGGATCTGTTCGGGGACGCATCCGTCATGGGCAAGCCGACAGGCACCGACATCCGCGACGGCAAGCACAGCTACACGGTCAGTGTCTTGCTGGCGGCCGTCGACGACGCCGAGCGTCGCGTGGTGGAGGCCGCGCTCGGCGATCCGTCTTGCCTGACGGAGACCATCGCCGCCGTTCGGGAGATCGGGGAGCGCCGTGGTGTGCCGGGCAGGATGCAGGCGGACATGCGCCGCTGTGCGGAGCAGGCCACCGAGGTGGCCGCCGGCTGGCGGTCACGGTGGCGGGAGGAAGCGGTCACCTTCTTCGAACACCTGCCGCTGTGGAGCGTCAACCGCACCCGGTGACCGGCCCGTTCAGACGCCTACGGGGTGCTGCCCTGGGGTGGCGGGGCCGAGCGCGTCAGCTCCGTGACGGCCTGGCGCCAGCGTTCGGGAAGGCTGTCGGCGCCGGGAAGGGCGGTGTCGATGCGGAAGGAGACGCTGGTGGTCTCTTCGTACGTCGCCGCCACGACGGCCAGGGGGACGCCGGGCGGGCAGCACATGATGGGGTCGATGCGGTGCACTGCCGCCTCGCCGTAGTGCAGAGGCTGACGCACCACGAGGTAGGAGGCGCAGATGGTGAGCCGGCCCGGGACGGTGCTCGCGTCCACGAGAAGCTGGAGCAGTCGTCGGGGAAGCCGGGTGAGGGCCGCTCTCAGCACCGTCTTGTGTCCGGCGGACTTCAGCACAGAGGTGACGGCCCGCGTGCGCGCCAGGCGCCGCTCCACCGGCATGGTGCCGCCGGGCAGATCGATCCGGGACAGAAACAGCCGGTTGCCGGGGACCGCGACTTCGTCGGGCGTGCGCACGTTGACGGGAACCATCACAGGGATCGTCGTGCCAGTGGCGCGGGGCCAAGCGTCCTTGGCCCACTGGGTGATCGCGTGGACCACAGCGGTGAGGTAGACATCGTTGATGCTGGCCCCGCCGTCGCGGGCCGCGGCGCGCAGACCGGCGGAGGGAGCCTGGGCCCACAGCAGGTGGCGGCGGCTCGACAGCGGATGCGAGGCCGATTGCCACAGGCGGTGCTGGCGCGCGTGGCGCAGCAGGCTCACGGTGCTGCGGGCGGTTTGGCGCAGGCCGGCCCGCGGGGGCCGGGAGGCGTCCCGGGCGGGCGCAGGGAGTTGGTGAGGCAGCGCCCGCGGACCGAACAGTGCATCCAGCACCGCGACGATGTTGGCGCCGTCCTGAACGGCGTGGTGGCTGAGGTAGAGCAGAGCGAACCCGTCGGGCACGTGACCGTGCAGAAGGATCATGCGCCAGGCCGGGGCTTCCTCCGGCCACGGCTCTCTCAGCGCGTGACACACTGCCGTCTCGAGAGCCTCCGGATCGCCGCCGGCGTGCTGGGCGCGGACGTGCCGGGTCATGTCCGGGTCCGCTGGCATCCACCGTGCGGTCGGTCCGTTGCCGGTCAGGACGTGCGTCAGACAGGGCAGGCCGTCCAGATGGGCGGTGACGTACTCGCGCAGGCCGGCGAGATCGGGCACAGCGCCGGTCAGGTGCAGTACTGCCCCGATCCTCGCGTTGGCGTCCGGATGCTCCGCAAGCTCTTCAGCCTTGACCAGGACGAGATCGGCGGGGCTGGGAGCCAGAAATGGGTTCATGCCCATCACCTCACGAGGTCGAAGACGGGTGAGCTGACGGCCGCGCCGATGAGGAACCCGACGCTGACCTGGCCGGCGGTGTGGCAGCGCAGCCGGATGCGGGACCAGCCGATCAGCACCACCACGGGAGCCAGCACGAGCAACCAGGGGCCGAAGACCGTTGCGAGAATGGCGAGGGCGCCGGAGGCGACGGCGGAGTGCACCGACACCTTCCAGAAGAAGGTGATCACCAGCAGGGCGAGCAGAACGGCGACCATCGCCGCCACCAGGGCCGTCACCTCGACGGGAGCATCCAGCCCATACAGCAGTGCGGTACCGATGATGACCGAGGCCATCACCCCTGGGGCAGCCACAATGCGGTCCTGCCGCCGCCGCACATGCCGGTCTCCCCAGTACTGGCGGTGCTCGCCGAACCGAAGGATCAACGTAGGCAGCACCGCGGTGAACACCGCCGCGATCACGCCCCAGCCGATGCCGGCCCAGCCGTCGGCGTGCCAGCCCAGCAGCGGGGCCAGGAGCAGCATCCAGTTCCGGGGCTCGCCGCCGTCACTGAGCAGCCACGCCCAGCGCGCCTCCGTTCGAGGCACCAACTCCTGCACCCCCAGGCGCCCTTGGCCGGGCGGCGCGGCTGATGCGACCGGTGAAGCAGCCGAAGCCGCAGCCTCGTCGTCCGGCACCCTGAAAGCCCCCGTCCCTCACATGGTCACGCTGTCGCCGTGCGCGGCGTTCATCGCCCAAACGACCCTCGCACCGGGCCGGTCACGACACCGGCGCAGCATGCTCGACGCCCGTCGACGCTGCCCTGGCCCCCGCGCGCGGGAGGCGGGTGCGGGTCCGGGCGGCGAAGACGGTAATGCCCAGCGCAGCTATGCCCACCGCCCAGCCTCCCCCCAGCAGCAGACAACTGGCCGGCACCACCCGCAGACCGGCGGCAGCCACAGAGGTCTGCACCGCGGCGTAGGCCGGCAGCAAACGCACCACGAGACTGTCCGCGTCCGGGTTGATCAGCGGGTTCTGCAGCACCAGATCAATAGAACTGATCATGATGGCGAGAAACATGCCGGCCAGCTCGCTGCGCACCACGGCCGCCAGCACCATCCCGATACCGCCGTAGACCAGGGCGCCGGTGAACATACCCGCGGCGAGCACCAGGGGCTGCTCAGGCCGCCAGAACAAATGCATCCACGCGGTGGTGTAGGCAGCGACCACGGCCGAGACCAGAAGGAGCGCACTGCACTTGGCGAGCGCGAGACCCGACCGGGGAAAGCCAGCGCGTACCAGGCGCTGATCGAACGGCGCGGAGCGGACTGTGGCGACGAACATCATGAACGCGATGACCAGCGACAGGGCCTGCAGCGCACCGTTGATCTGGAGCAGGATGTTGCCGTCCATGACCACCGTGCGGCCGACCGGACGAATCCGAAACCGCAAGGGGGCAGACTCCACCACCGTGAACGCCAGCGTGGTCCACAGCGGCACGAACAAGACCACGATGAGCAGCGCCAGCCGGTTACGGGCCTGCTCGATCAGCGCGAACCGCAAGGCCGTACGGAAGCAGGACCACCACCGCGTCATACCGCTGCCCTCCCCGGTTCGGTCTGCTCCGTCTCCTGCAGTACGCCAGCCTCAAGGCGGTACAGGGTGTCCAGGCGGGAGGCGTCGTAGGCAAGGTGGGAGACCACCAGTACCGCGCAGCCCCGGTCCCGCAAGTCGGCTGCCAAATCCCAGAACCGCAGGTAGGTCTCCCAGTCGAAGCCCTGATACGGCTCGTCCAAGAGCAGCACCTGAGGGTCGTGCATCAGGGCGAGGACCAGGTTGAGTTTCTGGCGTGTGCCGCCGCTGAGCGCGCCCACCCGTTCGTGCCGGTAGTCGCTGAAGTTCAACCGCTCCAACAGCTCTAAGGACCTGGTCAGGCTGCTGATGCCGTAGGCGGCCTGGAAGAACTGCAAGTGCTGCTCGACGGTGAAAGCCTGGTGAAGCACGGTGTCCTGCGGGCAACAGCCCAGCAGGCCGGCCCGCTCCACTACACCGCCATCAGCGACGAGATCTCCGGCCAGGATGCGCAGCAGGGTGCTCTTACCGGCGCCGTTCTCACCGACGACGCCCACCAGTTGACCCGCAGAAAGGTCAAGCGACACTCCGCGCAGGACAGGACGCTGCCGGTAGCCCTTCCGCACACCTCGCACCCGCAGCACCGGGTCAAGCGAGCTCACCACTGCACCCTCCACATAGCTGCGCCCCCCGGCTCAGAAGTTCTCGAGCCCTCTGTCCGACCGAACGCAGTCACGTTCTCGGCTTCCATCGGTCCTCCAGCTCACTCAAGGACCGGCGATGCCTGGATCGGGCTCAGTCCTGCAACGATCACGGCAGCCCACAGGACACGAATGGATACACGTCGGCTCGGTGCTGATTGGGTGCGTTCGACGAGGGCGAGATGGGTCGGACCGGGGAGTCACGTCGGGCAGCGCCACGCCCTCTTCACCACTTCTCTGGACGCACCGCAGCCCACACTGAGCCCATATCTGGGGACGTGGTAGCGACAGGGCCACGGCGGCCTTGCTCGCCCGGACTTGCAGCACGGAGACCCACAGCCTTTCCCGAGCGGGCGTCGGGTCTGAATTGGCTGGGCGCAGGGCTGTGTGGTTCGTCCCATTGTGCCCTCGTGCTGGCTGTGAGTGGCTGCCTGCGCTCTTGATCGCCTGACGTGTTGACGATCACGGACTCCCGGGAACCCCGGCGAGCGGCGGCTCCTCGGGCGCCGCGTGGTGGAGGACCAGAGTCGCCAGGGCCTTCACGTCGCCCAGCACCACCTCCAAAGGCACTCCGGCCGGCCCGTACAGCGGCCAGTGCACCGTGCGGCCGGGGTCCTGGAGGAGGGTGTCGATGAGGCGTTGCGTCTGTGCCAGGGCCCCGTCGGTAGCGATCGCGGTGACCGGGGTGCCGGCCAGTAGGCGGCCGCGAGGTCCACGTAGTGGGTAACCCGGTCGGGATTCCTGCGGTGGACCTACCAACTGCTTCCGGGCTTCGGGCTGTCGGGGGCTCTCTGAGCTTCGCTCGGCTCCTTGGCCCTGCGACGTATCCGGTGAAACACCGCGGACTCCGGCTCAGGCTCCGGCACTCCGAAGCCGGGCGGGGCCTGGCCCTGCAGCTGCGCGTACAGCTCGGCATTTCCGTCAAACGCTCGACGGCCGCATCCTGTGCCGCGAACCCGGACTCCTCCAACTGCCGCCCGGCCGCCGACCGATACCAAATCCTGTACGGGTGGGGACACTTCGACCACCACGACCGCGGATGCTGCGCGCAGGATTCGCTATGTTCTGGAACTGGTCGGGCGGACGCAGGAGGAGATCGAACAGGCGCGGCGGGGCTGGATGGCAGGGTCGCGGTTCGGCGAGGTGAAGGGGTACGACGGGGCTCCACTGCCCGCGCCGGAGCTGCCGCCGGTGCC
The DNA here is from genome assembly GCF_001611795.1 of Streptomyces qaidamensis. Lineage (NCBI taxonomy): Bacteria > Bacillati > Actinomycetota > Actinomycetes > Kitasatosporales > Streptomycetaceae > Streptomyces > Streptomyces qaidamensis. Next base: position 8,352,479 of record NZ_CP015098.1, read on the forward strand.
GTTGAAACCGCGGGGAAGAGTGCGCTGACCTGCGGAAACGGGTCAGCGTTGGTGGCCGCGTGGCGGGAGGTGGTCGGGTAACTCCTGGGCAGCTGCGGCAGGACTCTTGCTGACCTGATGCAGACCTTGCTGACGCCTTGTCAGGCTCGTGGGCGGCAGTCTGAGGTATAGATCGTCCGGCAGGGGCGGAGCAGAAGCTCTTGGTCGGGCCGCTGCGGGAGCAGCGGTCGGCCCGGTTAATCGGTTGCGGACCTTCGGGGTGGAGTGTCTGATCCCGGCTATGACGATTGTGCTGGGTACGCCGACCGTCGACGGGGTACGCGAGGCCATGGCCGCGCTGCGGGAGTGGCAGTACGACGAAGCACCGATGCAGTTGCATTCCGGGGACATCGGCTGGAACTACCGGTTCGGAACGGCCGAGACGGCCGCGGCGGTCCGGACCTGGAGTCGGGACGGGCGAATTCTCGCGGTCGGGATGCTCGACTCGCCTTCGCTGGTGCGGATGACGGTCGCTCCGGACACTTTCCAGGATGAGGACTTGGCGCGGCGGCTCGTCGAGGACTTGTCGCTGCCTGAGCGCGGCGTACTGCGGGAAGGAGCGGTGTGCATCGAGGCGCCGCTGGGCCTGCTGCTTCACGACCTGTTGAGCAAGGAGGGCTGGGGCGTCGACGAGCCGTGGACGCCGCTCTTCCGCGACCTCACCGAGCCGGTGGAGGACCCCGGCGTGCGGATCGAGTCGATCGGCCCGGAGCAGGCGCAGGACTTCGCCGACGTCCTGCGGTCGGCGTTCAACACCTCTCGGCCTACGCGCGAGTACTGGCACGCGATGTCGGCGGGACCGTTCTACGCCGACGCCCGCTGCCTGGGCGCCTATGACGACCGGGGCAGCGTGGCGGCGGTGGTGACGGTGTGGTCGGCCGGCCCGGGGAAGCCGGGGCTCGTCGAGCCGATGGGCGTCCACGAGAACCACCGTGGTCGCGGCTATGGTCGGGCGATCACCGTGGCCGGGGCGGCCGCGTTGCGGGAGATGGGCTCGTCGAGCGTACGTGTGTGCACGCCGAGTTCCAACGTCGGCGGCGTCGCCACGTACAAGGCGGCCGGGTTCGAGGTGCGGCCGGAGGTGCGGGACCGGATCCGGACGGCCTGACGCCGGGGCTGCTCGGCAAGGCGGCAGTCTGGGGCGTAGATCGTCTGGCAGGTGCGGGTTGCCGGTACCTCATCCGCGGTCTCGGGTTGCGCTCGGACGCTCCGGCGCATGGTGCACCCCGAGGTGTATGAGCGGATCACCGCGCGCCGCGCGGAGCTGGATGAACTCGAAGAGCAGCTGGTCAAGCAGCTGTCCGAGGTGCGGGCCGAGTGGGACGAGCTGGCCGTGGCGGTGCGGCTGGCCCCGGACCGGGCGTCAGGGGAGGACGAGTCCGCGCTGTCGGCGGACTACCAGCGCATCCGAACAGTCAGTGGCAGCCGCCCCCACGAGGCCGCTCACCGCCACGAACACGCCCACCCGCAGAGCTGCTTGACGAATCAGAATGCATCATGGCTTTCCGGCATTGCCTCATGGAACGGCGGCGTGGCGTGCTATACGCCTGCGACGAGGTCGACGAGCGTGGTGATCAGGGCTTCCTCGCTGACTCCGGTGGGCTGGTGTCCGAAGAATCGGACCGACAGGTGGTAGCCGGTGAGCGCGAAGGTAATGACCGCCGCGAGGGCCTCCGCGTCGCGCGTCGGGATCGCCCCGGCTGCCATCCAGCCGGCTAGGCGCTGCGAACGGATACTGACGTTGCGGGCGACCAAGAGCTCGCCGAGATGGTCGACCGATGCTCCGAGATGGTCGCGCTCGCGCGCGACGAGCTCCATGAGCGGGTGGAGCCGCCGCAGGTTGGCGAGCCGGCGTTCGAACTCGAGCGCGAGCGCGATCCGCACGTCGCCTCCGGTCTCCTCGGGCTCGGGGCCCGTTTGCCGCTCGGTGTCGGCGCGGTCGACCTCGCGGTCGACGACCGCTTGGAGCACCTCCTTCTTCGACCGGAAGTGCCGATAGAAGCTGCCGCTCCCGGCCGACAGGGCCGCGGCCGCCTCGATCTGCGTCACGGTCGTCCCGGTGAAACCTTGCCGCAGGAACAGATCCCACGCCGCGTCAAGGATTCTCGTCCGCGTCGGCACTGGCATGGGTGCAATTGTAAGGAGACGGAGGGAGCCGCTGCGCCCCAGGGCCAAGGTGACCTTCTTGCGAAATGCAAGAAGGTTCTTGCATTGACGTCGTGGACATGCCAGGCTGCCCAAACATGAGAATCCGTCACTTAACCACGCTCGCGGGATCGTTCGTCCTGGCGTGCCTGCCGGTTCAGGTTCACGCACTGCCGGTCAAGGCAGCGGACACGAGCACGTCGTCGGTCGTGGCTACGAGTCAGCGGTCGGGGCTGAACTTCGATCCGGACAAGGGCACCCTCGACGGCTCACCGGTTGACCATCTGCCCGACCACATCCGGCTGCTGGACATCCAACTTCCGAACGGCGGCGCACCGCAGCGGGCCGATTGGTCTCCCGACGGGAAGCGCCTTGCTTTCCTCGACGCTCCGATCGGTGACCTCTGGGAATACGACCTGGCGACCGGCGCGAGCCGCAATCTGACCACGACGTCTGCACTCCACGGGGGAGTGCTACGGGCGCACCACCTGACCAACGGCGACATCGTCATGTGCGCGGTGGCTGAGCGCAGTGCCGACGACCCCGAGGGCGACCGCTTCCGCGGCGAACTGTGGGTGCTCCAGCGGCCTTTGGGCACACGTGCCCCGGTCCGTCTCGGCGAGAGCTGCTGGGAGGGCGTCGCGGTGTCCAAGCAATCTGGTTCCACCCGCATCGCGTGGAACCAGTCGACCATCGACTTCACCAAGATGCCGGACGTGATCACCGAAGCCCTGGTGGGCAAGTCGAAGATCCTTACGGGTCGAATCGTCTACCGCAACGGCAGGCCGGAGATCACCGATCGGACGGTTGCCCTCGACAAGCGCGATGTCTCCCTGGTCACACCCGCCGTTGAGGCTCAGGACTTCCGGTCCCTGCCCGATGGGGACGCCGACCCCGACGACGAACTGATCTTCTCCGCCTACTTTCACAAGGGCGGACAGGTCATGGGCGTCAACCTCGACACCGGCGCCATCAAGGACTACGCGCCGACCTCGCTGCTCTTCGACGAAGCGGAAGGCACCGACCCGGCCGGCCGTTACACAATGGTCGAGCGAGACTTCGCCATCGCCCTGTCCCCCGGCATGGTCGACATCTGGCGCCTTTCGCTGGATGGCTCCGGGACGTTCGAGCGGATGACCACGTTCAACCACTACAAGGGCTTCGGGGCCAACAACCCGGTCGTATCGCCCGACGGCACGCAAATGGCCTTCGGATTGAAAGTGGAGGGCGGTGCCGAGGGCGAGGGCGACGGCATCCTCCTGATGGACCTCAGTAGATGAGGAGGCGTTGGCGCCGACTGAGCGTGTCCGTGCTCGCCCACCTCGAAGCAATGTCGGAAACCTCGACCTGCGCCACCAGCTCGACGCGCTCCGTCTCGTCCGCCGCCTCGGAGTCACCGCCGTGGTCGCGTTGCGCCACCTCAACCTCGCCGCCTCGTCCTGCGACCGCCTCTGCGCGATGCGGGCCGGACGCGTGGTCGCCCACGGCGCACCACGGGACGTCCTCGCTCCCGCCCTGCCGGCCGACGTCTACCGCGTCGAGGCGGACGTCACCGAGCATCCCCGCACCGGCCTGCCCCAGGTGACACTGCTCACCGGCCACAACCTGACCGGCCGCCGGCCCGCACCCAGGCAGGGGGCCACGCAGACATGACCGCATCCGCACCCGCTCGCGCGCCGGCCGGGGCCGTCGCCGCCGCGCCTCAGTCTCGCCCACGGGCTCCCCGGCCGCCACGCCGTGCAGCACCTGAGCGAGGACCTCGGCACCGCGCACGACACGCGGCCCGGGCCGGTTGAAACGGGCAGGCCCATCCAGGACCCAGACCTCCCCGGCCCGCCCGGCGGGCAGTTCGTCCCAGCCCGGCAGCGAGGTGAGCAACTCGCGTTCGCTCAGGGTGCGCTCGGGGCTGAAGCCGCACGGCAGCACGAGGACGACGTCCGGCCGGGCGGCGCGTACGGCCGCCCGCTCCATGGGCTTGGTGTGCTCGCCGGGCGCCGCGAGCAGCGGCTCAGCGCCCGCGCAGGCGAGCTGTTCGGGCACCCGGTGCCCGGCCGGCCACAGCGGATCGAGCCATTCGATGGCCACCCCACGGGCGCGCCGACGCCCCGCGGTCAGCCGCCGTACGGCCGCGAGCCGGTTCCGCAGCCGGGCTGCGCTGTTCGGCGACGCCCCGAACACCCAGCAGGCCCCCCACCCGCACCAGACAGTCGAGCACGTCATCCAAGGTGCGGGGCTCCGGCTCAGCACCTTCGGCCCGCCGCCGTCCAGGACACGGACCGCCTCCGACACCCCGCTGTAGGAGACCGCGCGCACCTCGCACAGGTCCTGGGTGAGCACCACGTCCGGGGCGAGCGCGGCCAGTGCCTCGGAGTCGAGGGTGTCGACGGAGCGCAGCGGGTGACCTGGGGGGCGTGGCCGCCCCGGTCGGAGTTTCGGAAGTTTCGGGGGCCTGCAGACCATTGACGTGGTCGACATGTCCTCTTACGTTCTAGCGAACCGGTTCGATTCATCGACTGGCATGCGAAATTTCGAACGAAAGCTGGATGCAGTGGCAGCCGACGCCCCCGAGACCCTAACCATCGACCTCGGCACCGAGACGGGCCCCTTCCACGGCGGCGCGAGCGGTTCGCTCTTCGGCCTGTACGGCGACGGTGTGCCCAGCCGCGTCCTCGTCGAGGGCATGTACGTCCGCACGCTCGCGACCAAGGCCCAGGACGGCGTCCAGCACCCCGGCGCCGACGCCCTGGAGGTCCTCCCCGCCTTCGTGGAGTCCGGTGGCAAGGACGTCTACGTCTACATGACGGACATCTACCGCGGCTTCCCCTACGAGTGGCCCGGCGCAACGGGCGAGGAACGGCTCGCCGACTTCACCGCGAGGATCCGAAGACAGGTCGAACAGGTACTGGCGCTCGACGCGCACAAGTCGCACGTCGTGTACGTGCCGTTCAACGAACCCGAGCTCAACATGTTCGGCACGGAGGAGTGGAGCTACGACCGGGTCTCCTGGCGCGACGACCCGCGGCACTACTTCGCGGCCTGGGAGCACACGTGCCGCCTCATCAGGGGCCTGCACCCAGGGGCACGGATCGCCGGTCCCAACACCTCCGTCCTCCACCCCGAAGTCAGGGACTTCCTGGAGTTCGCCAAGGCCCACGACGTCCTGCCCGACGTGATCACCTGGCACGAACTGTCCTCGCCGGCCGAGGTGCGTACGAGCGTCGCCCGCTACCGCGCCATGGAGCGGGAGCTGGGCATCGGCCCGCTGCCCGTCAACATCAACGAGTACGCGCACAACTACCACCTCTCCGTGCCCGGGCAGATGGTCCAGTGGATCGCCGCGATCGAGGAGTCCAAGGTCGACGCCGACATGGCGTACTGGAACATCGCCGGCAACATCAACGACTCGGTGGTGGAGGCGAACAAGGGCAACGGCCAGTGGTGGCTGTTCAACGCCTACGGCCGGATGACCGGGAACACCGTCCGGGTCACCGCGCCCCATCCCAACACGCAGTACACACTGCAGGGTCTCGCCACGCTCGACCGGGAGAAGCGCCAGGCCAGGGCACTGCTCGGCGGAACGAGCGGGGCCGTGGAGCTCGTCTTCGAGGGCATCGACCCGGACGTCCTCGGCACGGTCGTCCACGTCCGGCTGGAGGAGATCCCCTGGACGGGCCAGCTCGGCGCCTGCGCACAGCCGCCGCGGCTCGGCGACGAGGAACTTCCCGTCCTGGACGGCAGGGCGACCGTTCACCTGACCGGCCTCGACGAGATGTCCGCCTACCACGTGATCCTCTCGCCGGGTGGCAACGGAGCCCCGCTCAGGCCGCCCTCGGTCGGCTGGCGGCGGACGTACGAGGCCGAGGACGCGACGTACACGGGCAGCGGCTACTCGAAGAACGGGCCCGAGGGATCACCGTCCGCCGTCAACCAGTTCGCGACCTCGGGCGGTTACCACGTGGGGGGCCTGCGCACCGGCTCCGACGGCGTGCTCGCCTTCGACGTCGAGGTTCCGCAGGATGGCACGTACGACGTCAGGGTCCAGGCCAACTCCCACAACCAGGCCGACCTGGTGCGTGAGCCGGGCCCCGCCAACGTCTTCCTGCGCGTCGACGGCGAGGACCCCCGCGAGCTGCTGCTGCCGCTCGGTTACAAGTGGGCGGTGTGGGGCCACACCGACACCCGCGTGGAGCTGATCGCCGGCCGGCACCGGATCACCCTGTCCGCGCAGGATCCCGACCTCGGCGCCACCGAGGGCGACGCGGTGATCGACAAGCTCGACCTGGCCCTGCGCGACGACCACGTCACCGCACCCGCCCTGTACGAGGCCGAATACGCCTGCCTCGGCGGCGGTGCCCGCGTGGACTACGCCTACCGCGGCGTCTCGGGCCCCGGCGCCGCCGTACTGCCGAAGGGCGGCACCGTCACCTTCTGGGTGCACGCGGACGGCGACGGCGAGGCGACCGTGACCGTCGACCTGCTCGGCCCCGGGGAGGGCCGGCTGACGGTCAACGGCGAGGACGTCGGGGGCGTCGCCCGCGGCCCCGTTGCGCTGTTCCTGGCCGGAGGCGTCAACAAGGTGACGATCACCGCGGCGTCGGACCGGCTCGTCGTGGACCGGCTGCGGGTCGGCCCGTCGCGCGCGCTGCTGCCGGTCACCGCGTACCCCGCCGAGGCCGGCGTCCTCACCGGTGCCGCGCGGGTCACCGGCGCCCACCCGTACGCCACCGGGGGCAAGGCGGTGGACGGGATCGGCGGCGGGCCGGACAACGCCCTCACCCTGACGGTGACGGCCGAGCGCGAGGGGCGGCACGCGCTGACGATCCGCTACTCCAACGGGGAGCAGGCGCCCGCCACGCACTACAACCCGGACCCGATCTGCCGCCATGTGGACATCGCCGTCGACGGACACGCCCCGCGCCGGGTCCTGTTTCCCACCACCTTCCACTTCAACAACTTCTGGGACCTCTCCGTCCCCGTCACCCTGAAGCGGGGCACCAACACCGTCACCTTCACCGCCGACGAACTCCTTGACTTCGACGGCGTCACCACGAACCCGCACGGGCAGCGCTCCGCGAACGCCCCGGTCATCGACCAGGTGACGGTGACTCCGCTGGCGTGAGGGCGGATCACAGCACGTCGAGTACCGTGCGGCGGCGGGGTGGCGCGGCGGACGCCGAGGAGTCGAGGGCATCGCCGAGCTGCTCCGCCGCGCGAGCCGCGCAACCGTCGACAGCCGTAGAGCCTCAGCCCTCGCCCTCGTCGCCGGCCCGGTACACGCCTTGAGCATGGTGCCGCCCGCCCCGTGCAGAAGTCCACGGCCCGTTCGGGTTCGCGGGTGAGCAGCTCCACCCAGCCCAGCGCGCCGGGCGCGTTGAACAGCCCGGCACCCGGGAAGGCGCACGCCTGCCACAGCTGGAAGACGGCACCGGCCGGGGCGACGGCCACCGCGAAGCGGCCCACGCCGCACGCGTCCATCGGCCCGAGCGGCACCGTCCCGCCGACCGCCGTCACCTGCCGCGCGGCGGCGTCCGCGTCGGACACGGCGAACGACACGATCCATGCGACGGGCTGCGAATCCTGGTACAGCCGGAAGTGTCAGGACAGGAATCTTTCCAGGACGAGGGTCGACGGCCACCGAGGCGCCAAGGTCGCTCCGCTCCCGGAAGTTCTCCTCGGATCCGGTCCGCACCGGCGGCGAAACGCGCGTCGCAGTGGCCGTGAAACCGTGGCATGTGCTTGAACTAGAGCACTCCATGATCGCTGAAAGCCCGGACCATGACAGTGCGGCCGGGCCTCCTGAACATACCCGGTGACGGTCCGCGTGCTGCTGCGCGGCGAACGTGCGTGCCTCGCGGCAGACCGCAATCCCGCGCGGCACGCCGAATCCGGCAGTGGACTCGGAGAAGCACCCGCCGGCTCAGCGTGATGCCCGCGAGGGGCTGCGCGACATCCTCGACGCCATGAGCACCTGGGCCATGTCGGTTCCGGATCCCGAACCGGGAAGGCGCCTCCTGAGGCAGAACCCGGGGGAGGAGAGTACGTCCGTCACGGGGGCGGTTTCACGCACGCTGTTCGGCGAACCGGACCCGGCGGACAAGGATCTCCCGAGACTCGGTCCACACACCGACCAAGCGCCCGGTGAACCCGCCCGCCACTTCGGTGGAGAGATAGCGTCCGTCCAGGCGGGCGAGGACATCGGTGCCGGTTCCGTCATCGATGCCCAGTTCGATGTCGTCCGGTCCGTTCCAGGTCGGCTCCGTGGAACGGATGCGGAGGGTGACAGGGGAGTCGGGCAGTGGGCGGGAGCCGAGAGCTGTCTGGATCTGTCCGATCCGTGCGACGGCCGTGACTTCGCCGTCGGCGACGCGCAGCCCGTACCAATGAGCACCATCGAGCCGTAGCGCGACGGTGAACGCACCCACCCCCGGATCCACGAGGAAGTCGGCCTCCCAGTGGTCTCCGCCGACCCGGGTGAACAGGCCCGAGGGCTCACCGGTCTCGCTCGGTGCGTGCCCCACGACCACCCCTTCCGGCACGCTGCGGACGAACCGGTCGGGACGCTCTCCCGGCGAAACCCACCTGAGATGCAGTCCGGGCGAGGAGAGGTCGTCCTCGAAGTCCCGCTGCCCGGTGGGGACGCGTAGGCTCGCAGGCTCGAACTGTGGCCAGTCCTCCACCCAGGAGACGTCGGCGAGGAACGTCTCACGCCCGTTGACGTGGAAGCGCGGACTGCGGCCTCGCGGCCGTGTGCCGAGATACACCGCTGCCCACGTCCCGTCGGGGCGCTCGACCAGATCGGCATGACCGACGTTCTGGACGGGATGAGCCGTGCTGCGGTGGGTGAAGACCGGATTGTTCGCGGCGGCCTCGAACGGTCCTCGGGGGCTGCGTGAGCGTGCGACCGACACCACGTGCCCCCGGTCGGTGCCGCCTTCGGCGATGACCAGATACCACCAGTCGCCCCGCCGGTACAGGTGCGGCCCTTCGGAATGGGCCAGGCCGGTGCCGTGCCAGATCCAGCGTGGCTGCTCGAGGACCACACCCTGCTCCGGATCGACCGCGACCTGTCTGATGCCGATCTCGGTCTCGGACCACGAGCAGTAGGTGACCAGGCACGTTCCTTCGTCGTCCCAGGCCAGGTCCGGATCGATACCGTCGAGTGCGGTCAGGCAGACCGGCGCGGACCACGGCCCGGTCGGGTCGGTCGCGTGGTAGATCTGATGACCACCCCGAGCGTCGTCGATGTTCGTGGTGATCAGCCAGAACCGCCCCTCGTGGTGGCGCAGCGTCGGGGCGTAGACGCCGCGGCTCGACGGCGACCGGCCCGCGGGGAACTGATCGTCCCTCGTCAGGGCGTTGCCGATCTGACGCCAGGACACCAGGTCCCGGGAATGCCAGATCGGGACGCCAGGGCTGTACTCGAACGACGAATTCGCCAGGAAGAAGTCCTCGCCGACCCGGCATACCGTTGGATCGGGATACATCCCTGACAAGATCGGAGTGGTCGCCGCGTCGGCGCTCCCATCGCCTTCCGGCAGCATCGAACTCATCGAAACGCCTTCCTTGGTTCGAACCCGGGCACATCAGCACCCGTTGGACATGCTCTCTCCACCTACCGGCTTGGCAGTGCGCGACGCGCACCGAGCGGGGGTGGGGGCGTCACTGAGGGGCGGCGGAGGTGCCGGCCCGGCGGACCGGGTCGTAGGCGCGCAGGAAACCGCACATACCCAGGGTCTGCCGGGGCGGTTGGGCGATACGCGAAAGGGCCGCTTCGGACAGGTGGTTGAAGTCGCCCCTCCGTAGCGCGCTGATCTGCCGCAGTGCCTCCTGTGCGGCGGCCAGCGCACCGTCGTTGACCGTCTCCTCCCAGGCGTCCAGTCGTGGCTGGACGAGTCGCACGGCTGCCGTGCAGAACTCCTCGTACGCCGAGCGATTGCCGCGCCGCCATTGCCGCGTCAGCTCCCCGAACCCCTCGACGGCCAGGTCCCTGCGGGCCTGCGCGCGCTCGGGGCTGGGGCTGCCGTCGGCGTCGAGGAGGGAGGCCGCGTCCGGGTAGGTCTCGGGGGCGAGGTACTCGGACGGGAAGGTCATGACCGCGTCGCCTGCTTCGGGGAGGCCGCTGTTCTGCATGACGACGATCACGCGCAGATCTTCGTCGTTGATGGCGCGGTGGATCGTGCCCGGGGTGAACCAGACCGTGTCTCCGGGGTGAAGCTCGGTCGTCGTGTGCCCATGGTGGTTGAGGGTTTCCAGTCGGCCGCGGCCACTGACGACGACGTAGCACTCCGCGCAGGCGAGGTGCATGTGGGGCGAGCCGCCGTGTTCGTCGTCCGCCGTGGGCCAGGGGTACACCTCGAGCTGGCTGAGCCCCACGGCTCCGGGGAAGTCGGGGAAGGAGGTCACAGCGCGAACTCCTGCGCGATCGGCTCGAGTTCACGGCGGTCCACCATGCGGTCGATGAACACGAAGCGGTGGCTCAGGGACAGGGTCTCACCGGGTTCCAGCTTGATCTCCGTGTCGAAGGCGGGCGAGGGGTTGAGGCAGGCGAAGGCGCTGCTGCGGGCGAACCACTTCACCGGGACGGAGGCGCTGGTGGTACCGGCGTAGGCGAGTACGGTGGCACCGCCGTCGATCTCGTCGTGCTCGCCGGTGATGGCCGCCCAGGCGCCCTGGGTGCCCATGACGGCGTCGCCTTCATGGCCCCCGTCGGCGATGACGTCCGCGCCGGTCCAGGCCCGAGGTCCGCGCCAGAACAGTCCTGTGTAGCCGGCGCCCGGGCGGCCGTGTGTGGTGGGGCTGCCCAGTTCCAGGGGCTCGTGGTGAACGTTGGTCAGGGCGCTGATGAAGTCCAGCGCCCAGACACCGTCGCCGGTGTCGGCGCCGTGGAAGCGCAGGGTGCGGGTCTCGTCGATCCACACCTCGTCATTGGAGGCGAACCAGTCCAGGACCTGGACGACCGACACCTCGCTGCCGCTGTCGTCCTGCCGGTCGAAGGCGCGGTGCACCTGCTGGCCGTGGTTCTCGCGCCAGACGTAGCCATGGCCGGGCGCGCCCTGTTCGAAGGTGGGCCCACCCCAGAAGTTGTCGCCGGACAGATGCGACCAGGTCATCTGCAGGCCCTTGTGCCAGCGGTGGTCCCAGGGCCGGTAGACACCCACGGGCGCACCGGACAGGGTCTTCAACGGGTAGAGATACGGCTTGGGGGATTCCTCGAGAGGACTGTCCGGCCGGTAGACGTACGTGGCGAGCTCCGTGCCCGCGGCCGACACCACGAACTCGGTCCCGGCGTCGTCGCGGTCGATCCGGAAGTGGGTGTCAGACACCGGTCTTCTCCTTGTCGGCGTTGTCCTGAGCGGCCGCGAGGCGACCGCTCATCGAGTGGTAGAAGGGGTTGTCCGGCGTGACCATGTCCGGGGTGACGGGACGTCCGGTCGTCGCCGACTGGTACAGGGCGGCGATGAACGCCAGGACGCGGCGGCCGTCGTCACCACTGGCCTCGGGGCGTTCCCCGGCGCGCAGCGACCGCAGGAGCACGCGCAGCTGCGCCGCGTGCGAACTGGCCTCGTCGTCGAGCGGTGCCCCGAGCTCGGCAGCCGTGGCCTCGGCCCGGTGGGGTGCGGGGGTCCACGTCCAGTGGGAGTTGTCGTAGCCGTAGAGGTGGGACAGCTCGACCGTGGCCTCGGGGAAGTCGAAGCGCAGGTAGCTGGTCTCGCGGGGGGAGAGCAGGCTGTTGACCATGGACACCATGGCGCCATTGGCGAAGCGGACCATCGCCATGGAGACGTCCTCGGTCTCCACGTTCCGCGCCAACGTGCCCATGGCAGCGCGGACTTCGGTCCATTCCCCCATCAGGGCCAGCATGAGGTCCATCTGGTGGATGCCGTGGCCCATGGTGGGACCGCCGCCTTCGGTCTCCCACTTGCCGCGCCAGGGGACGTCGAAGTAGGCGTCGTCCCGGTACCACAGGGTGTGGCACACACCGACCAGAGGAGCACCGAGGCTGCCGGTGCGGATGCGCTCCCGCAAGGCCCGGGCGGCGGACCCGAACCGGTGTTGGAAGACGTAGGAGACGTAGGGGCCGCCCTCGCGCTCGTGGGCGGCGACGGCGTCGTACTCGGCGACCGAGAGGGTGGGGGGTTTCTCGCACCACACCGACGCGCCGGCGTCCAAACAGGCGGTGATGGCCTCGCCGTGGGCGATCGGGGGCGTGCAGACGATGACCAGGTCCGGGTGCTGCTCCCGGAGCATCCGGTCGAGGCTGTCGTAGGCGGCGGGAATGCCCCAGCGGGCGGCGAAGTCCTCGGCGCGCCGCAGGTCGACGTCGACCACGGCGATGACGGTCGCCTCGCCGCTCTGGGCCTGGACGGCGGGCATGTGACAGCCGTCGGCGATGTTTCCGGCACCGACGATCGCCACCCGCGCGGGCTGGCTGTACTCAGTCATGTGGCTCTTTCGTGGAAGCTCGGGCGGTGCCTGGGCGCGGCACCGGGGGTTCGCCGACCGCTGACGAAGAAGTTCGGTTCGACCTGCTCAGCCCAAGGCATGCACGCGTGACCGTGCGGTCGAGGGGAACGGCTCCGTCGAGCGAACGGGCTCTCGCCGAGACGAACAGGGCGGCAGCCCGAACGTAGTGAACGGTCACCTTCAGGGTCAAGAGTTGCGTAGTGATCGTTCACATTTTGCGTGACGCCCTACCGGGAACACCGGCCCGATTCAGCGGTTGACCGGGCCGCTCGACCCTCGCGGCACGAGGTGGAACAGATCCGTCACCTCGGATTTCGGCTCGGGTTCGCCGCGCAGAAGAGCGAGCAGCGACAGCATCGACTGTCGGCCGACCTCTTCCTTGTTGATGTGCACCGTCGAGATGCTCGGCGAGAAGTACCGGGTGAACTCCTCGTCGTCCCAGCCGAAGACGCTCATCTCCTCGGGCACCCGCGTTCCGCGGTCCTGGAAGCCGCGCAGTACCCCCAGGGCGACATAGTCGTTGGCGGCCAGCACGGCCGTCACGCCGGAATCGGCGGGCAGGTCCCGCGCGGCCTCGTAGCCGGAGCGCACGGACCAGTCCCCGTCGACGACGCCGTAGGACTCCAGGCCCAGTCGCTCGACCGCCTCCACGTAGACCGCCCGCCGGTTGCGTGCCGAGGCCCAGTCCTGCGAGCCGGCGACGTGGAGGAACCGGCGGTGCCCCTGGTCCGCGAGGTGACGCAGGATCTCTTCGGCGGGCCGTCCGTCGGCCAGCCGTCCCCGGGACTGGAGGTTGTCGTCGTACTCGCCCAGCACCACCAGGGGCCACTGGCCGGTGCCCTGGCCGCCTGCCAGATCCCCCAGCGGCACCAGCGAAAGCACCCCGTCCGCCTGCCGGGTCTCCAGCAGGGACACCACGCTGCGGGCGCGCCGCGACTCGCCGCCCTCCAGCCCGACGACGTCGGTCATGTATCCGGCCTCGTGCGCCGCGGCCGAGGCGCCCCTCAGCAGAGGGATCGGAACGAAGCCGCTCAACTCGGGCAGCACGATGGTGATCCGGTGGGACCGCTGCGTGCGCATCGACCGCGCCATGAGGTTGGGCCGGTAGTCCAGCTCGGCGACGGCACGCTCGATCCTCGCTCGCGTCGTCGGCTTCATGCCGCTGTCGTTCTTCAGGAACCGGGACACGGTCTGGTGCGACACGCCGGCCCGCTGGGCGACCTCCCATATGGTGGGCCGCTTCCTCTCCGGGGTGGAGGCCGCCCCCGGACCGGCGGCCTTCGCGGCGGGCCGACCGGCCTTCCGCGCCCGCAGAGGGCGCCCCGCCTGCTCGCACAGGAACTCCAGCAGCTCCGCGCCGGACGCCTCCGCGGGCAGTGCGTAGGCACCGGCGAAGCCCGCGACCCGTGGCGCGAGGTCGTCGACGTGCACGAGGCCACGGGCGGCGGCTTCGGCGACGAACGTGCCCGTACGGGCCGCGTCGGCACGGGCTTGAAGCAGGTCGACGACGGTACGCGGCACGGTCGTCACGGGCAGCCCGTCGACGACGGTGACGTCCTCGGCGTCCAAGGCGGCGCGGTGCAGCACGACGGTCTCGTCACGAGTGGTACGGCGGGACGACACCGTCAGCTCCACGAAGTCGGCGGGCCGGCCCCCAAGGCCGTGCACCGCACACGCGGAGGTGTGGGAGACGACGCCCGCCCCGGGGGTGTCCGCCCGGCGGTCCCGCGCCGGCATCCCGGGATCCAGCCGCAGCCACGCGACCTTGATCCTGAGGTGCTCCGGCGGGGGAGAGGCGGCCAGGCGGTACACCCCGTGGCCGACACTCTCCAGCGCCCCGGACCGCTCCAGCCGCAGGAGCTGGACGCCTTGCACACCGTCCAGCTTCGCCTGGGCGGTGGTCACCAGACCCCACTGGCCGGCGGCCCTGGCGTCCAGGGCCCGCAATACGTCGGCCTGAGTCATGCAGCAATCATTACACGGGCACCCTGCGCCGTCCCTCTCCCGCGTGTATCGCCTTTCCGGGCTCGCGGGAGAGGGGACGGCGGGGGCGGCTACTTCGGCTGGAACTCCCAGACCGTGCTCGCGTCCTGCGTTCCGGTGTTCCACTTCGCCTCACCCGCGGAATTCCCGTACAGGTAGGCCCTTCCCGTGTGGGTGTTCCTGACGCGCAGCCCGCCTGCCGCGACCCCTTCCAGGTTCCAGAGCGAGGCGTCCGCGACAGTGCCGGTGTTCCATATGACGTTGTTGCCGGTGGCGCCGGCTTCCAGATAGAAGCGTCCCGTCCGCACGTTCCTGATGGTCCAGGATCCGGACGAGTCCTTGGCGACGACCCAGTCCTGGTCGTCGTAGACGGTCCCGGACGAGAGGATGACCGCGCCGTCCGCATCGGTGTCGAGGTACTTGCCCGAGGACGTGTTCCTCAGCTTGTACCGGGCGCCGCTGACGAGGTACGAGACCCGCACGCATTCTTCGGCCGCCAGGGTGATCTCGGTGTTCCCGGACACGGTGGTGTACGCCTTGGTGCCGGACTTCACCCAGTTGTCGTTCGCGTCGTACCGGCCGGCTTCTACGGACCGTACGACGCCGATGGTTCCCGGCAACGTGAACGTGGCCTGGGTCGTGGTGGTGAAGGCGAACTCGGCCGCGCCGCGCCTGACGCCGAATGCCTGCGCACCGCTCGACGTCGTGAACGTGATGTCGGCGCCGCCCACGGGCTTGGTGGTGGTGGTACTGGCGGTCGCGCTCCGGTTGAACGTCTGCAGGTTGGATCCGCCGCGTTCCACTGGAGTCTTGCTGGCGAGGTCCCTGTGGATCTTGTTCAGCACGTGGTTGAGCCGGGCGACCTTGTCCGAGACGGCCTTGCGGGTGACGACCTTGGTGGTGGGGTTGTAGCTGTACAGGCCGTGGTTGCTGCTTCCCGTGCTGGAGTCCGGGTCCAGGGCGGCGTACAGATTGTGGGCGGTGTTGCCGGCGATCGCGTTGAACTTCTCGACGTCCGCTGCCGGGGTCCCTCCGAAGTTCTCCATGATCATGGGGAAGTTCTTCCCCTGGGCCCAGACGGCGTCCCTGCCGTAGTTGTAGAGCGTGTCGAGGCCCGTGGTGTACGGGTCCTTCCCGAAGAAGTCGATGGTCGCCGTTCCCTGGCTCCTGAGGACCTCGTTCTCGGCGACCGGCACCGTGTCCCCGCTGCCGGCGATGTTGGTCCGGGTGTACACCGAGTGGTTCGACTGCTTGATCACCTGTCCCAGTTGGGTCAGGTAGTTCAGCAGCACGTCCTTGCGGAACTTCGTCGCGTCGGTGTATCCGCCGCTGTTCCACAGGTTGGTGCTGTAGGTGCTGTAGCTCCGGTCGATGGACTGTCCGCCCTGCTGCTTCGCCACGTTCGGTTCGTTCAGCACCTGGACGCCGATGAGGGTGTGAGCGGTGTCGACGGACGCGATGTGGGCCATGAGCTGACCGAGTACGTGCTTCTCCCTGGCGAGCATGTTCGGATCGGTCTTGTCCAGGAGAGGGCTGCCGTTCAGGGTCAGCTTGGTGCCGTCGGACCTCACCACGGCCTGGTAGTCGTTCATCACGTAGGCCGGCATCCGGGCCGCGAGGGAGGAGCCGGTCGATTCGTGGCTGAACCACAGGAGTTCCAGCTTGATGCCGAACTCCCCGCACCAGGCGAGGTACTTGTCGATGTCGGTCCAGTCGAAGACGTCCTTCGAGGTTTCGACCTGCGACCACCAGATCGGTATGTTCACCACGGTGAAACCGTCGTCGCGGATCATCCCGAGCACCGGCTTCAGCTGCGCGTCCGTCCAGCCGAACGTGTACTTGTGCTTCTCGTACCGGAACTGGACCCCGCTGTGGTAGAAGGGCTTGTCGTCCACCATCAGGGTGATCTTGTCGTACGTGGACCTCGAGGTGTCGACGTACGACACCACACTGCCGGCCGCGGCGGCCCTCGGCAGGCCGCCGACGAGGTTCAGCGCCATGCCCCCGAGGGCTGCCGCCCCGCTCGTGGCGAGGAATCTGCGGCGCGACCAAGGGCCGGTGTTCGACTTCATTGCGCTACCTCCGTGTCAGGGGGACTTCTGCCGGATAGTGAACGATCACGATTGAAGGTTCGGCGGTGCCCGTCAGGCACCTTCGAGGCGGGAGTGTCGGGCGCGGCGCGATCGAGCCGACAGGCGATGGCGGAGCCCTGGCGATCAGATGTTGGCCGAAACCAACGATGGCGCACATAAGACTGGCTGTAACGCTTGCGTGTCAATGGTGTGGACGGGGAGAGTTTCGCCGCAGTCCAGAGCGGGTCCGCTCCGGTCATACCGCTGAGATCCCTGCGAAGTGAACGATCACCCGCAGACCTCTTGACCGCTCAGGTGAACGATCACTACGTTGCCCCTGCTGTTGTCGGACACCTCATCGCTCCCGGTACTTCGCGGCTTTTCTGTGCGCCCTCGGGCCGAGCCGCGGCCGGACCCCTTCCTCCCCGCCGGGCACCGGTCGGTATCACCAGAGATCAAGGGAGATCACGTGTATACGGTCATGCGCAGAACGGGCCGTCGGCCCCGAAGATGGGCCGGCTCCCTGACCGCGGGCATCCTGCTCCTCGCGGCCTTCCTCACAGCTCCGGGCGCCTCCGCCACCGAAACCCCGGGCGCGACGTTGATCAACGAGACGTTCGACGCTCAGACAACCCCCGCGAACTTCGGTTTCCCGGTCGGGGCCGCCCTGGGCAACGGCGTACTGGAGGTCACGAAGGGCATGGGCAACTACACGACGTCGGTGCGGCCGTTCGCGTCGTCGATCAGCCAGGAGAAGACGCTCGACCTGCGGTTCGACTGGAAGACGGCCATCACCAGTACCGGGATGAAGACCGGTCTGGAACTGCGCGACGACGCCGGACACCTCGTCTTCGGGCTGGCCGCGACCGCAGCGGAACTCCGCTACGCCGCGACCGGACCCGACTCGGACTCCGCCTCCGCCCCGGACTCACTCAATCCCACTTGGACCAAGATCAGCTTCGACCGGACCAAGTGGTACACGGTCGATCTGCACCTGGACTTCACCCTCCACAAGGTCCAGTACACGATCACCAGCAAGGAGGCCGCGCCGATCGTGCTGGCCTCCGCCACGAAAACCATCACGGGGACCAACCTGGCGAAGTTCGTGGCCTGCAACTACTACGGCACCGGTGTGCAGTCCATCGACAACTTCCGCCTGACCCGCCCCGCGAACCCCGCCTACGGATCCCTCACCGGCTCGTCCGTCTACGCCTTCGGTGACAGCATCGTCTGGGGACACAAGTACTCCCGCAGCTTCATGAACTTCCTCGCCGAACGTGAAGGCATGGCGCTGACGAAGTACGCGGTGAACGGTGCGACCGTGGGCCCGACCGGCAACCAGATCCTCACCCAGGTGCAGAACGCCAACGCGCAGGCGCCCGACTTCGTCGTCTTCGACGGCGGCACGAACGACGCCGGCGAGATCCACGACAACCACACCTACACGGTCGGCACCGTCAGCGCCTCCCAGGACCCCGCCACGTTCGACACCGGCACGTACGCCGGAACGCTCGAATCCACCATCCGCACGATGCGGCAGAAGTGGCCCTCGGCCCAGCTCGTGTACGTGGCCGCGCACAAAATGGGCTCGCGGGACTGGGACACCCAACTCGCCCTGCGGCAGGTGTACCTGCAAGCCGCACAGAAGTGGGGCATCGCGGTGGCCGACGTCTTCGCGGACGCGACCCTCGACACGCGTGCTGACGCCCAGCGGGTGGCGTACACGTTCGACAACCTCGTCAACACCTTCCCAGGCAGTGGCGGCACCGGGACGCACCCGAACATCGCAGGCATGACCGACTTCTACGTGCCCGTCCTCACATCGACACTGTCCCAGCTGGCCGACACGACGACGCTCAAGGCGCGGCACTCCGGCAAGTGCGCCGAGGCGGTCGGCTCCTCGACCGCGGCCGGGGCCGCGATCGAGCAGACCGGCTGCTCGGACGGCGACGACCAGCGGTGGCAGCTGCACGAAGTCGGCGGGGGCTACTTCCAGATCCTCTCCCGGCACTCGGGACTGTGCCTGGACGTGGCCGGCTCCTCCACGGCGAACACGGCCGCGATCGTCCAGCAGACCTGCGACGGCCGCCCCAGCCAGCAGTGGCGGCTGAGCGACACCGGCACCGGCTACGTCGCAGTCATCGCCCGTCACTCCGGCAAGTGCCTCGACGTCGACCGGGCCTTCACGACGGACGGTGCCCGGCTGCTGCAGTACACCTGCTGGAACGACGAGTCGCACACGAACCAGCACTGGACTGTGCAGGTCTGACATGAGGAACGCGTGCCGCCCGGAGACGGCGGACTCGGCGGCCGGCCGCACGGCCCGGACAGGGACCATGCGGCCGGCCGGGCCGGAGGATCAGCGTGACAACCGGGCTCGACCGGCCGATGCGGTCGGCTCCGGTGAGACGGCAAGAGGAAAGGGCCCGGCCTGCCATGGAGATCTCGGCAGTACAGTACCGATGGGCGTGCGAGGCGTGGAGATGCGGCGGGGGGCGGCACGGTGGACGCGGACGCGGGACCGGAGAGAGCGGAGCGGGACGTGAAACGGCCGAAGCCGCCGACCAGAAAGCGTCCCACCATCCTCGACGTCGCGGCGCACGCGGGGGTGTCGCATCAGACCGTCTCGCGCTTCCTGCGGGGCAACGGTGGCATGAAGCCGCAGACGGTGGCCCGCATCGAGCAGGCCGTGGCCGACCTCGACTACCGGCCCAACCTGGTGGCGCGGTCGATGCGCACCCGCAAGTCCAACCGCGTCACCGTGGTCCTGCCGGCCATGACCACCTTCGTGCCCTCGCAGATCCTGCGGGGCGCGTCCGCCGAGGCACAGGCGGCCGGTTACCTGCTGGACATCGTCGGCCTGGAAGGCGACGAACGGGTCAGGGGCGACCGCGTGCGCTCCCTGCTCGACTCCGGTCAGGCCGAAGGAGTGCTGACCTTCACCCCCATCGGCGACCTGGAGAAGCTGGGGCTGGACCACACTCCGACCGTCGTCATAGGCGAGTACGACGACCAGATGAGGTCCCACGGAATCACGGCTGACGGCGAGCCGGCCGCCATGATCATCGACCACCTCGTCTCCCTGGGCCATCGGCGTTTCGTCCATGTCGCCGGCAGCACGGACTGGATGTCGGCACGCAAGCGACGCGAGGTCTATCTGCGGACGGTCGCCGAGCGGGGCCTGGAGAACTACGCCGTCATCGACGGTGACTGGTCCGTGCGGTCCGGATACGACGCGGCCCAGGGCCTGTCGGCGGACTCCGGTGTCACCGCGGTCCTCGCCGCCAACGACGACGTCGCCATGGGCGTGATCCGTGGCTTCCAGGACCGTGGGTGGCGGGTTCCGGAGGATGTGAGCGTCTTCGGCTGGGACAACCAGGAGTTCACCGCGTACTTCAACCCGTCCATCTCCACCGTGGATCTCGACCGCGGGGCCATGGGCCGGCGTGCCATGCGGGCCCTGCTCGCCCGTATCCGCGAGGAGACCGAACCGGATCTGCGTCTCGACCTCGACTGCCGCCTCGTGCTGCGCGAGTCGTCCGGACCGGCGAGGACGAACCACACCATGTAGCGCGTCGGCCCCATCAGTCGGCCGTCGTGTCAACGGGCGTTCGTGGGTCGGCAGCGCCCGAACCCCCGCCGCACCGTGCGGAACGCGCTGACCCGGCATGTTCCCGCGCGGTCGGCTCCGCGCCCGTACCGGCCCGGAACCGGTGAAGTCTCGTGAAGTGCCCAAGTGTTATGTAGAGAACTATTGACCGAGATGTGGCCGGTTACTACGCTCACCACGTGAACGTTCACTATTGCTGACGCACACAGCCCTCAACTCGGCGCGACGCTCGCGGTCAACCCTGCGGAGCAGCTCGGCACACCGAACCAAGGCTCCAGCACACGTTCACAGAAACCCCTGTCTGAGCCGCTGCGGCCCAACCGGTTCCGCAATCAGCCGGGCCAGCGGCAGGCAACCGGATCGCAAGTAACTTTCGCGGACCGCAAAGCAGCCGAGATGTGCAGTTGGCCGCCATGCGGCGAGACGGCCGGCGTTCTGCGCCGGCTCCTTGAGTCGGCGTTTCCCCCGTCTGGGCGCACAGCCCAGTGATGGCAGCAGAGGAGCCCCACCATGAACCACTCGTCCCGTCCGAGCAGACGCTCTCGACGCCGTGCGGTCGCGCTGACCTGTTCGGTCTTCGCCCTCGTCCTGTCCGCGGGCTGCGCAGGAGATTCTTCCGGAGGCAACGGTAAGAACGGAAAGACCGTCATCCGGTTCAACTGGTGGGGGTCGGACGTCCGGCACGAGCAGACCAAGCAGATGATCGCGCTGTTCGAGAAGGAGCACCCGAACATCGACGTCGAGCCCCAGTACTCCAACTGGGACGACTACTGGAACAAGCTGTCGACCAGCGCCGCCGCCGGTGACATGCCCGACGTCCTGCAGATCACCGACCCGTTCATGTACTCCTACATCGACAACGGGCAGCTGATGGACCTGAAGAAGGTCAAGGACGTGCTGAACACCGACAAGCTGCCTGCGAACTCGATGGCCGTGACGACCGTGAAGGGCGGCCTCTACGGCGTCCCGGCCGGCGACAGCGCGTTCGGTGTCGCCGTGGACCCGGCGGCGTTCAAGAAGGCCGGTGTGCCCGTTCCGGACGACACCAAGTGGTCGTGGGACGACTACGTGAAGACCGCCACCGCCATAGCCGAGTCGAAGTCGAAGCTGGTCGGCAGTGTGCTGCCTCTCTACCCCAACATGGTGGGCCCCTGGCTGCGGCAGCACGGTGAGGACTGGTGGACCGAGGACGGCAGCGAGATCGGTTTCACCGAGAAGAACATGGCCGGCTACTGGGAATGGGTCCTCAAGCTGCGTGACAGCGGTGGCACGACCAGCCCGGAGGCCGCGGTCGAGGCCCTGGCGTCGGGTGCCGGTATCGAGCAGAACCTGGTCGCCCAGCACAAGGCGGCCATGACCGAGATGTCCGTCACCCAGCTCGGCGCGCTCGAGACCGCCAGCGGGCGCGCGACCAAGCTGCTCCTCTTCCCCGGTGAGGACGGGGCCGCCCAGGTCGGCGCCTACACCAAGCCCGGCGTCTTCTACGGCGCCTCCGCGCGGACCGAACACCCCAAGGAGGCCGCGCAGCTGCTCGACTTCCTGGTCAACTCACCCGAGGCGGCCAAGATCGGGAAGTTCGACCGTGGTGTGCCCGTCAACCCCGACGTGCTCAAGGCGATAACGCCCGAGTTGTCTCCTGCGGAGAAGCGGATCGCCGACTACCTGGGGCGTGCCAACGCCCTGAAGCCGACCCCGGTGCACAAGGCCAACCCCAAGGCCGGTCCTGCGGTCCCCGAGATCTTCCAGCGTCTCAACGAGGACGTGCTGTTCGACCGCCTGTCGCCAAAGAAGGCGGCCGAGAAGCTCATCTCGGAGATCAAGTCCCAGCTCTGAGCGACCGCTTGCAGGAGCCCTTTCCGAGAGGAGATACCCCGCTGTGCCCGATCCGCGCATGACCACCTTTCACCGTCGACTGCCAGGAGTCGTCTACGGCGGGGACTACAACCCGGAGCAGTGGCCGAGGGAGGTGTGGCAGGAGGACGTCCGGCTCATGCGAGCCGCAGGCGTGCGGCTCGTGAGCCTGGGCGTCTTCTCCTGGGCCATGCTGGAGCCGGCCGACGGCCGGTTCGACTTCTCCCGGCTCGACGAGATCATGGACCTGCTGTGGTCCAACGGCATCCATGTCAACCTCGCGACGCCGAACGCCGCACCACCCCCGTGGCTCGCCACGGACTTTCCCGAAACGCTGCCGGTGGACCGGCAGGGAGTGCGACTCGGTATCGGCAGCCGAGGCCACTTCTGCCCCTCGTCCCCGGTCTACCGCGACCGCAGCCGGCGTATCGCCACCGAGCTGGCCGAGCGGTACGGGCAGCATCCGGGCCTGGCCATGTGGCACATCGGCAACGAGTACCACTCCGACTGTTTCTGCGGAACGTGCGACGACCGCTTCCGCGAGTGGCTGCGGCAGCGGTACGGCACGCTGGACGAACTCAATGACCGGTGGGGCACGGCGTTCTGGAGCCAGCGCTACGGCGACTGGTCGCAGGTGCACCTGCCCGGGCCCGTGCGCGGCAGCGTCAATCCCTCCCGCGAGTTGGACTTCTCCCGCTTCACCTCCGACAACCTGCTGGAACTCGTCACGGCCGAGCGTGACCTGCTCCACGCGATCACGCCGGATGTGCCGGCGACCACCAACTTCTTCCAGTGCCGGCTGACCGACAGCCGCAGGTGGGCGAAGGAGCTCGACGTCGTCGCCTTCGACTGCTACCCCGACCCCGGCAAGCCCCACTCGCTCGTCACCGCCGCCTTCCAGTACGACCTGATGCGCTCCTTGCGCGGCGGTCAGCCCTGGATGCTGATGGAACAGGCGGCCGGCGCGGTCAGCCAGTGGAAGACCAACCAGGTCAAACAGCCCGGCCGGATGCGCCTGGGCTCCTACCAGGCCGTCGCACACGGCTCCGACGCGGTGATGTTCTTCCAGTGGCGCGCCTCACGCCAGGGACAGGAGAAGTTCCACTCGGCGATGCTCCCGCACGGCGGTGAGAAGACCCGGACCTGGCAGGAGGTCAAGGCGCTCGGCAACGAGCTGCGGACCATCGACGAGGTCGCCACGGCACGGACCGGCGCACAGGTCGCGATCGTGTGGGACTGGCAGAACTGGTGGGCAGTGGAAGGCTGCGCCCACCCGGACAACACCCTCGACTACCGGGACACCGTGGCCCGGCACTACCGGGCCCTGTGGAACAGCCAAGTCGCCGTCGACGTCGTCACCCTCGACGACGACCTGGCTCCGTACCGCGTCCTGGTCATCCCCAACCAGTACCTGATGACACGTCAGCACAGCGCGGCCGTACGGAGGTTCGTCGAGGACGGCGGCCATCTCCTCGTCTCGTACTTCTCCGGGATCGTCGACGAGGACGACCGGATCGTCGAAGGCGGATATCCCGGTGCCCTGCGCGAGGTCATCGGAGCGCACGTCCAGGAGTTCTCCCCGCTGCCCGCCGAGGCCACCGTTCCGGTCCAGGCGGCGGCCGGCCACACCGCGCTGAGCGGCTTCTTCGCGACCGCCTCCGGGTGGCAGGACGACCTTGAAACGGAGACCGCCCGCCCGCTCGCCGTCTACCGCACGGGCCATCTCGCCGGCAAGGCCGCGGTGACCGAGCACGAACTCGGCCAGGGCCGTGCCGTGTACCTCGGCACGCGTCTGGACGACGACGCCCTCGAGGCACTGGTGCGGCACGTGCTGGACGATGCCGGAGTGCGACCGGTGCACGCCGTTCCGCGCGGCGTCGAGGTCACCGAGCGACGGACGGAAACCAGCGCGTACTTGTTCCTGCTGAACCATCGCCAGGACAAGACGACCGTCACCCTCGACCGCTCCGGCACCGACCTGATCACCGGACGCCACATGGAGGCGGGGGAGACGCTCGTCCTCGACGCGGCGGACGTCGCCGTCGTGCGCAGTTCCCGGGCCGTGTCACAGCACGCCGAGCCGTCGCCGAGCGGCAACTGAACCCCGCCCCCGATCCAAGAACCTGAGGACGATGACTGTGCTCCGCAGACCCGTGAGCCAGGCGGCCAGAAAAGAAGAACGTGCCGCCTGGGTCTTCCTTCTGCCGTGGTTCATCGGCATGGCCGGCGTCACGCTCGGCCCGATGATCGCCTCGCTGTACTTCTCGATGACGGACTACAACCTGCTGAGTTCTCCCGAGTGGGTGGGGTTCGAGAACTACAGCAAGATGCTCGACGACCCCCGGTTGCGCCAATCCCTGAGCGTGACCTTCGTCTACGTCGCCGTCAGCGTGCCGTTGCTGCTGGCCGTCGCCCTCGCCCTGGCGATGGTCCTCAACCGGGGCATCAAAGGGCTGGCGATCTACCGGTCCGTCTACTACCTGCCGTCGCTGCTCGGTGCCTCGGTCGCCGTGGGCATCCTGTGGCGACAGGTCTTCGGCACCGATGGTCTGGTGAACAAGTTCCTCGGACTGTTCGGGATCGACGGGCCCGGCTGGATCTCCAACCCCGAGACCGCGCTGTACAGCCTCATCGTCCTGCACGTGTGGACCTTCGGCTCTTCCATGGTGATCTTCCTGGCCGGCCTGAGGCAGATCCCCGAGCAGTACTACGAGGCCGCCGCACTCGACGGCGCCGGCCGATGGCAGCAGTTCTGGCACGTCACCGTGCCCCTGCTCACCCCGATCATCTTCTTCAACCTGGTCCTGCAGGTCATCAACACCTTCCAGTCCTTCACCCAGGCATTCGTCGTCAGCGGGGGCACGGGAGGTCCCTCGGACTCCACCCTCTTCTACTCGCTGTACCTGTACCAGGAGGGCTTCGGCCGGCTCCACATGGGATACGCCTCGGCCATGGCGTGGCTCCTCGTGGTGATCGTCGGACTTCTGACCGCAATCAACTTCTACTTCAGCAAGAGATGGGTGTTCTACGGTGACGGTAAGTGAGATGACACGCCCGAGGGTCGAAGACGCTCCTTCACCTGCTCGTGCCCCACGCCGTCGCACGCGGGTGCCTCGAGTGCGCGCGCTCATCAGGCACGCCCTTCTGATCGCCGCCGGGCTGGTGATGGTCTACCCGCTGTTGTGGATGATCGCCAGCTCGATCAAACCCGATGCCCTGATCTTCCGTGAGCCTTCGCTGCTGCCCACGGAGACCGACTTCGGGCACTACGCCGACGGCTGGAACGCGCTGTCGCACCCGTTCGGGGTGTACCTGATGAACTCGGCGGTCGTCGTCCTGGGGGCACTGCTCGGCAACCTGGTCAGCTGCTCCATGGCGGCCTACGCCTTCGCGCGGCTGAAGTTCCGCGGACGGGCGTTCTTCTTCGGCATGATGATGCTGACCCTGATGGTGCCGATCTACGTACTCATCATTCCGCAGTACGTGATGTTCTCCAAGATCGAATGGGTGAACACGTTCCTTCCGCTGATCGTCCCCAAGTTCCTGGCCACGGACGCCTTCTTCATCTTCCTGATGATCCAGTTCTTCCGGAGTCTCCCCACCGAGCTGGACGAGGCGGCCAAGATCGACGGAGCCGGGTACTGGCGCATCTACTTCCGCATCCTGCTGCCGATCTCGTTGCCGGCCCTGGCCACCACCGCGATCTTCACCTTCATCTGGACGTGGAACGACTTCCTGGGCCAGTTGATCTACCTGACCAAGCCGGAACTGCAGACGGCGCCCGTGGCCCTGCGCAACTACGTGGACGCCACCAGCGGAGCCTCATGGGGATCCCTGTTCGCGATGTCCGTCGTCACGCTGATCCCGGTCTTCATCGTCTTCCTCGTCGGCCAGCGCTATCTCGTCAAGGGAATCGCCACCACGGGAATGAAGTAGACCTTGGCCCGTGCCTGGGGCCCGGCGCTCGGGCCGGGTCCTCCGTCGTCGGCGATCGAGCTGACGGCGGAAGCGAGGTAGACCTTGCCCTCGCCGGTGTCGATCTCCGTGACGGCACGGCGGTGGCCAGGTCAGGTGCCGCCCGCTTCGGTGCGCTGGTAGATGTCGGGGATGCCGCCGGCGTCCTCGTCGAGGTTTTCCTCCTCGTACGGGCGCCGGTGGACGGCGTTCCTGCGGCGCAGGAGCAGGGCGGCCAGCAGGGCGGCGGTGAGTGAGGCGATCAGAACGGCGGCCTTGACGTGCTCGCCGACGGCCGTGCCGGGGAAGGCGAGCTCGCCGATGAGCAGGGCGACCGTGAAGCCGATTCCTGCCAGGGTCGCCAGGGCGAGGACGTCGGCCCAGGCCAGGTCCGGATTGAGCCGGGCGCGGGTGAAGCGGGCGGCGAGATAGGTCCAACTGCGGAAATGCAGTGGACGGGCATGACGTACGGGCCCGTACCCACCAAGGCGCGAGGTGGGTACGGGCCCGTGCTGGAGCCGGGCCGCCGGGGGCGGTCAGACGGTGGTCTTCACCGACTCCTGGTCCTCGTCGCCGTCGTCGCCGATCTCACCGGCCTTGCGGGCGCGGACGAACTCCAGGAAGGAGTTGAGTTCGCGCTTGACGACCGGGGCGAGCAGGTACAGGCCGATGATGTTGAACACCGACAGCAGGAAGAGCGCGGAGTCGGCGAGGCTGATCAGCGAGTCGAGGGACATCAGGGCGCCCAGGATCACGAACAGACTCCAGACGGCCTTGAAGACGGTCTCGCTGGCCTTGCTCTTGCCGAACAGGTACGACCAGGCCTTGAGGCCGTAGTAGCCCCAGGTCAGGATGGTGGAGAAGGCGAACAGCAGCACCGCGATCGTGAGCACGGCCGGGAACCAGGGCAGCACGGTCTCGAAGGCGTCGGAGGTGATGGTGACGCCGCCGATGCTTTCGCCCGCGCGGGCCTCGGCCCAGCTGGCCGGGTTGGCGATGACGATGGTCAGCGCGGTCATCGTGCAGATGACGACGGTGTCGATGAACGGCTCCAGCAGGGCGACCAGACCCTCGCTCGCGGGGTGCTTGGTCTTGACCGCGGAGTGGGCGATCGGGGCGGAGCCGAGACCGGCCTCGTTGGAGAACGCGGCGCGCTGGAAGCCGATGATCAGGGCACCGAGCACACCGCCGGCGACGCCCTCAGCTTCGAAGGCGCCCTGCAGGATGGTCTGGAAGGCGTCGGGCACGGCGGTGACGTTGCTCAGGATGACGACCAGGCAGGCCACGATGTAGATGGCGGCCATCGCGGGCACGAGCCGGCTGGTGACCGAGGCGATGGAGCGGATGCCGCCGAGCAGCACGAGACCGACCAGCGCGGAGACGACCAGGCCGAAGAGGACGGCGCCGGCGGAGGAGGCCAGGAAGCCGTCCTCGCCGCCGAAGGTCGAGGAGATCTGCGCGTAGCTCTGGTTGGTCTGGAACAGGTTGCCGCCGAACAGACCGAAGAAGAGGATCATGATCGAGGCGAGGACGGCGAGTACCTTGCCGAGCTTGGCGCCGCCGCTGCCGAAGCGCTCCTTGAGGCCCTTGGGCAGGTAGTGCATCGGGCCGCCGGAGACGGTGCCGTCGGCGTGCACCTCGCGGTACTTCACGCCGAGGGTGACCTCGACGAACTTGGAGGCCATGCCGAGCAGGCCGCACAGGATCATCCAGAACGTCGCGCCGGGGCCGCCGATGGAGACGGCGACGGCCACACCCGCGATGTTTCCGAGGCCGACCGTGCCGGAGACGGCGGCGGTCAGGGCCTGGAAGTGGTTGACCTCGCCGGTCGACCCCTTTTCGTCGTACTTCCCGCGCACCACGTCGAGCGCGAGTCTGAACTTGCGGACCTGCACGAACCCGAACCAGCCGGTGAAGACGAGACCGGCGACGACGAGCCAGGCGACGATGAGGGGAAGATCCGTTCCGCCTACGGGAACAGCGTAGAAGACGACGTCTCCGAGCCACTTGGCTATCGGTTCGAAGAAATCGCTGACGGCTTCGTCGACGTTTTGGGTGACGGAGTCGAGTGACACAGTTGCTACCTCGATGGTGCGAGCCCGGGGCACAGGGGAAGTGCCGCCGGTCGATGTGCGGTCTCGGAACGAACGCCGTTGTCCGATCGGCGACGCTGGGTGGGCTGTCCGTGGATGCGGATCGTGATCACCCTGGTCGTGCTGCCGGTGCATGCCGACCGCTCCGCACTGTGGCGTCGAGTGGTGCCACCTGCGGAGTTGCGTAGTTCTACCACGTTCTTTGCTAAGTCTTTAGTGATGCGTGTCACATGACTCGCAGTTATGGTCGAAAATGCCAGCGAGCGATATGGGACCGTTATGCGGAGCCCGAGGTCTGTGGCCCAGCACGCAGGTCACCCCCTGCCTCTGCTCACCATGTGCCTGACGGCCCCAACGCCCGCCGATCCACCATCCATGCGTGCCGTCTCACTTCCCGGGGAGCAGCCGAGGCTGGGCGCTTGGCAGCTTGTGCCACCAGTGGGCGTAGCGGCGGTAGACGTGCGGTTCGCGGTCGGCGAGGAAGGTGGTCAGGGAGCGGGCCTCGGCGGCGAGTTGCGCTCAGGTCTCGTCCGGTAGGGGGTGGAAGGCGGTCGCCTCGATCCCTTCCTGAGCGGGGCGCCACACGCCGGCGACGTATCCGTCGACCAGCATGGTCGGCAGTACGTCACCGTTCACGCGGATCACGAGTTCGGCGGGATGAGGCGGCTGCGGTCGGAGTAGGCCGGCAGGATGCTGTCCCACATGGCCATCAGGCGAGGCGGCGCCGGTGTGCTCTCGTCCGGGTGCGGTGCGCCCGGGACGTCGAACAGTTCCTCGCCGTTGGGACCCTCCGGTTGCGCCCGCCCGCGGGCTCACGGATGACGAAGCAGGCGCCGGCCGCCGCGACGAGCGCGAAGGGGATGTTGACGAAGAACGTCCAGCGCCAGTCCAGGTACTCGGTGAGCACACCGCCCAGGACGAAGCCGACGGCGGCGCCGCATCGACGATCCCCGCTCGACCGGCATCCGGTTCGGGGTGAGCGGGCCGAGGGTGTTGACGACGAGTTCGGCCATGGCCATCTGCCGCTTCGATGGTCCCGGTGCTCGGCGAGATCCGCTCAGCGACAGTGGCGGTCGGCGCCCGCACCAGGATGCGGGCACGGTAGCGGTAGGGCGCGGCGGTGACCGAGTCGGCGACGTAGGCCGCCGCGTTGGGCGGAGTGCACGACACCGCCGGGGCCGGGCTGGGGCCGGCCGATGGCGACGCGGCCGCCGTCGTCTACCCGGTCCTCACCCGCGACCGGCATGGCCGCGGCCTCGGACAGTATCCGGGCATAACCCTCCAGATATTCCACCGGAACTTCCAACTCCGCCATGTCGACCCTGAGTTCTTACTGCGCCGCTGACGGCTTCTTAGCAGCTGACCGGCATGCAGACCCTAGACAACACTGCCGGAATCCGGCAATGCGCGGGCGTGCGCCGGCGATGCAGGATGGGGTGCGGGGGGCACTACGGGGGATTTTGGTGCCGGACACCGGCAGAGGTGTCCGGCACCGGGAGCCTGAGCGAGTGGAGCGCCGCCGAGTGCGGTTGACGGGCAGTGCGGAAGAGACGGGGGGTTGGGCATGCGGATGTTGCTTTCGGCAGCCACCGGCCCGCCCACGATCCTGCTGACCACCGCCCTCGTCGTGGTGCTGTGCTTCTGGCTCCTGGTCGCCGCTGGTTTCACCTCGGTCGGCAGTTTCGACGCGGACGCGAACCTCCGTGCCTGGGGCATGGGCGGCGTCCCGGTGGCGGTGGCCGTCTCCACGCTGACGGCCGTGGCCTGGTTGCTGAGTGTCGGGGGCGTCCTCCTGCTGGCCGTGTGCGCGCCGCCGTGTTCCGCGACCGGGCTGCTGCGCATGGCCCTGCCCCTGGCGGCTCTGCCCGCCGCATGGCGACTGACCTGCCTGTTCGTACGTCCCCTGCATCGGCTCTTCCCCGACGAACCCGGCCCGCCCGACCGCGGCCAGGTACGGGACCAGGTGGACCGCGCCGTCTGAGCAGTGCCGCCGTCGGTCCTTGCCGCCGGTCCTCTCACGCTTCGATTCCTTCACGCCTCAAGGACGTTCGTCATGACTGTCATCCTCCTGGGCGCCGGTGTGTTCGTCGCCGTCACCCTGTTCGCCGTACTGCTCGTCTCCCGGCTGTTTCGCAAGGTGGAGCAGGGCAGGGCGCTGATCGTCTCCAAGCTGCGGAAGGTCGACGTGACCTTCACCGGGCAGGTCGTGCTGCCGGTGCTGCACAAGGCCGAGGTGATGGACATCTCGGTGAAGGCCATCGAGATCACCCGGACCGGCAAGGACGGGCTGATCTGCCAGGACAACATCCGTGCCGACATCCGGATCACGTTCTTCGTGAGGGTCAACAAGACCGTCGAGGACGTCATCAAGGTCGCGCAGGCCGTCGGCACCGCCCGCGCGAGCGACCGGGACACGCTGCAGGAGCTGTTCCACGCGAAGTTCTCCGAGGCGCTGAAGACCGTCGGCAAGCAGCTGGACTTCACCGACCTGTACACCAAGCGTGAGGAGCTGCGGTACCGGATCATCGAGGTCATCGGCGTGGACCTCAACGGCTACCACCTGGAGGACGCGGCGATCGACTACCTGGAGCAGACTCCGGTCGCCCAGCTCGACCCGGCCAACGTCCTCGACGCCCAGGGCATCCGCAAGATCACCGAGTTGACGGCCGTGGAGCACGTGCGTACCAACGAGTTCCAGCGCCACGAGGAGAAGGAGATCACCCGGCAGAACGTCGACGCCCGCGAGGCGATTCTGGAGCTGGAGCGCCGGCAGGCGGATGCGGAGATCAAGCAGAAGCGTGAGATCGCGACCGTTCGGGCCCGGGAGGAGGCCGAGACGGCGCGGGTGGTGGAGGAGGAGCGGCTGCGGGCACAGGGCGCCTTCCTGGCCACCGAGGAGAAACTCGGCGTGCAGCGCGAGAACCAGGCCCGCGAGATCGCCGTCGCCGCGAAGAACCGTGAGCGGGTCATCGCCATCGAGAGCGAGCGCATCGAGAAGGACCGGCTCCTCGAAGTCATCGGCAGGGAGAGGGAGACGCAGCTGACCCGGATCGCCGCCGAGAAGGAGGTCGAGGCGGAGAAGCGGGACATCGCCGAGGTCATCCGCGAGCGTGTCGCCGTGGACCGGACGGTCGCCGAGCAGGAGGAGTCCATCAAGAAGCTGCGGGCCGTGGAGGAGGCGGAGCGCCACCGGCAGGCCGTGATCATCGCCGCCGAGGCCGAGGCGCAGGAGAAGCTGGTCAAGGACATCAAGGCCGCCGAGGCCGCCGAGCAGGCCGCCACACACCGTGCGGCCGAGGAACTGACGCTGGCCGAGGCCCGGTTGAAGACGGCCGACCTCGACGCGCAGGCCAAGCTCCGCCTCGCCGAGGGCAGCCAGGCCGAGGCCGCCGCCGAAGGGCTCGCCGCCGTCCAGGTCCGTGACAAGGAAGCCGACGTCACCGAGAAGGCCGGCCGCGCGGAGGCCGCCGCCACCGAGGCCCGGCTGCGGGCCGAGGCGGAAGGCGCGCAGGCCCAGGCACTCGCGGACGCCGCGGCCATCGGCGAGAAGCTCAAGGCCGAGGCCGAGGGACTGACCCAGAAGGCCGCCGCCATGGCCGCCCTCGACGACGCCTCGCGGGGACACGAGGAATACCGGCTGCGCGTGCAGGCGGACAAGGAGATCCGCCTCGCCGGACTCGACGTGCAGCGGCAGGTCGCCGAGGCGCAGGCGACCGTGCTCGCCACCGGTCTGGAAAGCGCCGACATCAGCATCGTCGGCGGCGAGTCCGTCTTCTTCGACCGGCTGATGTCCTCCATCGCGCTCGGCAAGGGCGTCGACGGCTTCGTCCAGCACTGTGAGACCGCACAGGCCCTGGCCCGGCCCTGGCTGGACGGCACCTCCAGCTTCACCGACGACCTGGGCCGCATCCTCGGCCCGGTCTCCACGGCCGACGTGCAGAACCTGACCGTCTCGGCCCTGCTGATGAAGCTGATGAAGACCGGCGGGGCCGACTCGGGGCAGCTCCAGCAACTGCTCGACCGGGCCGGCGAGCTGGGCCTGGCGGACAAGCCGCTCACCACCCTGAACGGCAGCGCCGTCCACGCCTGACCCGCCCCTTGCGTCCGGAGCCGCCGCACAGGGGACGGCGGCTCCGGACCGGCCTTGACCGACTTCCTGAGAGGCATGCCATGACGATCGGCCCGGACACCGGCACGACGATCGGCCCGGACACCCGCACGTACGACTCTGTGGACACGGGCACGTACGAGGTGTTGCGCGATCGCCTCACCGCCCAGGCCGCCGAGCTCGCCCGCCGCGCCGAGGCGCTCAACGCCCGCCGCAGCGAGGAGTTCGGCTCGACGCGGCTGGAACTCGCCGGCACGGAGCGGCTGCGCACCGAGCACGCGGCGACACTCCGGGACATCGTGGCCGTGGGCGATGTGCTGCTGGTCGGCTCCAACGCCGTCCCGGGCCGGGAGGCGGCCACGCGCGTCGGCGACGTCCTGACCTTGCACGACCGCGACCTGGGACGGCTGCCCGACGACGCCGTCCCGGGCCTGCTCGACGACCCCGCCTTCGTCCGCGAGTTCGCCGCCCTGCACCGCTACTACCGCCAGGCCGGCCTGCTCCGGCTCGTGCGCACCGAGGGGAAGCTGCTCGCCGTCTTCCGAACCGGTGAGAGGGAGGACGACACACGGGTGCTGCGCTGGTCCCTGTCGGACGAGGGACAAGCCACCTTCCTCGACGCGCGGGGCGAGCGCGACCACGTCCTCCCGCCGTCTCAGGACCTCGAATGGACCGACAGCACCCGCGAGGACCACATCCTCGGCCGCCACCCACACGTCTCCATCAACGGCGAGGTGTTCGTGTCCACGGTCGGCGGCGTGCTGACCGTCAAGGTCGACGACGACACCGAGACAGGGGCCGGTGTCCACACCGAGCCGGTCGACGAACCGCTGCAGTCCCTCGCGGACGCGGACATCGCGCACGCACGCGTGGGCGCCCTGATCCTGCTGCGCGTCCGCCCCTACAAGGAAAACACCGACCGTCACCTGGTGTTCAACACCCTCACCAGGGCCGTCGTCCGACTCGACGGCATCGGTCGGTCCTGCCGCCGCCTGCCCGAGGACCAGGGGATCGCCTTCCCCGGCGGCTACTGCCTGGCCACCGGCACCCACAAGACGTACGAACTCGACACGGCCGAGCTGGAGTTCGAGCGGGAGATCCACTCCCCGAACGGCGAAGACGTGCTCTACGCCTTCCAGGCGCGCGCGGAGGGCCGCAGCCTTCTCCTGCCGTACAACACGATCCGCAAGGAGATGGCGAACCCCCTGCCCTGCAACGGCTGGGCACTCTTCGACGACGGCGCACTCGCGGTCCTCCGGGCCGACAACGCCGAACCGCGGCGCGTCCACCCCGTGCAGCTGTGGAACTCCCCGTACGTCTCGGACACCTACGCCGCCGCC
Source organism: Streptomyces qaidamensis (assembly GCF_001611795.1). Lineage (NCBI taxonomy): Bacteria > Bacillati > Actinomycetota > Actinomycetes > Kitasatosporales > Streptomycetaceae > Streptomyces > Streptomyces qaidamensis. The sequence goes on from NZ_CP015098.1 coordinate 8,386,138, forward strand.
CAGCCGGTCGGTACCGGCCCCCTGGCTCGGATCGGCAACGCCGACCTTGTGCGTGGCATCTCCGACTGCCTCTCCATCACCGGAGCCGTCGCCGATACGACCCCCACGCGCGAGGTGTACGAGGCGCTCCTGGCCGCCTGCGCGCGGGCGGCCGACACCCACCACTGGCTGAGCGATCCCGAACTCGGCGACCTCCGCACGCCGCTGACCCAACTGCGCGACACGGCACAACAGGTTCTGGCCGAGTTCGAGACCGTCCAGGCCCTCACCCGGCAGGCCGCGGACGCCCTCACCGAAGCCACCGAGCGGGTCGCCGGGGTCGTACGACGGCTGCGTGGCGAGTCTCCGCGCAGCGCGGCGGGCTGGGTGAGCGGCCTGACCGAACTGCACCAGGCGCAAGGTCATCTGCTCACCCTCAAGGACATGCGGTACGCGGACACCGCCCGCATCGAGGAACTCGCCGCCGATACCGAGTCGGACCTCGACGCCTTCGGCCGTCGGGCGGTGGCTCACCTCGGCCGTGAGGACGCCTTCGCCGATCACCACGCGGACGTCGAGCGGCTCGTCGCCGACGCCGAGTCGATCGCCACCGTGGCCGAGGCCGTGCCCGTGGCCGCCCGCATGGACGAACTCGCCGACGGGCTGCGCACGGTGACCGAGGTCGTCGCCGGCCTCGACATCGCCGACGCCACCGTCCGCACCGCGATCCTGGAGCGCGTCGCCGAGGTCCTCGGCGGCGTCAACCGGGCCCGCGCCGCCCTCGACGGCCGTCGCCGCGCACTCCTCGAGCGTGAGGGACGAGCCGAGTTCGCCGCCGAGTTCGCCCTGCTCGGCCAAGCCGTCACCGGAGCGCTCGCCGCCGCGGGCAGCCCGGAGGCATGCGACGAACAGCTCGCCCGCCTGCTCGTCCAGACGGAGAACCTGGAGTCCCGTTTCGCCGAGTTCGACGACTTCCTGGCCACCCTCGCCGACAAGCGTGACGAGGTCCACGAAGCGTTCTCCGCCCGCAAACAGACCCTCGCCGACGCCCGCGCCCGGCGCGCCGAACGCCTGGCCGACTCGGCGGCCCGCGTCCTGCGGACCGTCGTCCGCCGGGCCACGGCCCTGCCGGACGCGGACGCGGTCGCCACGTTCTTCACCTCCGACCCGATGCCCGCCAAGGTCCGCCGCATCGCCGGCGAACTACGCGGCCTCGGCGACCACGTGAGGGCCGAGGAACTGGACGGCCGCCTCAAGGCCGCCCGCCAGGAGGCGTTCCGCGTCCTGCGCGACCGCACCGACCTCTACGCCGACGACGGCCGCACGATCCGCCTCGGCACCCACCACTTCGCCGTCAACGCCCAGCCCCTCGACCTCACCCTCGTCCCGCACGGCGACACTCTCGCCTTCGCCCTGACCGGCACCGACTACCGCTCCCCGGTCACCGACCCCGACTTCACCGCCACCACTCGCCCCTACTGGGACCGCCCCCTGCCCTCGGAGTCTGTGGAGGTCTACCGCGCCGAGCACCTCGCCGCCCGCCTCCTGGACGAACACGGCCCCGAGGCCCTGGCGGAGGCCGACCTGCCGACGCTCGTACGGCAGGCCGCGGAGAAGGCGTACGACGAGGGCCACGAGCGCGGCGTCCACGACCACGACGCGACAGCGATCCTCACCGCGCTCCTGCGCCTGCACGAGGGCGCCGGTCCGCTGCGTCACGAACCGGGCGCACGGGCCGCCGCCCAGCTGTTCTGGGCGCACGGCACGACGGACGAGGAGCGGCAGAGCTGGACCCGGCGCGCGGTGTCCCTCGCCCGTGCCCGGGACACCTTCGGCCTGGCCCCCGCCATCGCCGACCTGCAGCGGGAGCTGGCGGACGTCGCGGGCGGAGAGGCGGCGGCCGCCTACCTGTTCGAGGAGCTCACGACCGGACCCGACGGCTTCGTCATCAGCGCCGGCACTCGCACCCTGCTGGACAAGTTCCGGCGCACCGTGGGGACATCGGCCTACGACGACGACCTCACCGCCCTCACCGACCCGGCCGCCCGCGAGCAACTGGTCGAGGCATGGCTGACGGCGTACACCACCGCCACCGGCACCGACCTCACCCCCGGCGACCTGGCCGAGGCGGTGGCCGCCGAACTCTGCCCCGGCCTGACCCGCTACGAGTCCGACGCGCCGCTCACGGAGACCGTCACGGGCCTGCTCGGCATTCACCCCCGCATCACCGGCCGCGCCCTCACGGTCCGTATCGACGAACTCCTGGCGCGGACGCGGCGCTTCCGCACGCACGACGTCCCCGGTCACCGCGCCTACCAGCACCGCCGCGCCGCTCTGGTGGACGCCGAACGTGCCCGTCTCCGCCTGGACGAGTACCGGCCCCGCGTGATGTCGGCGTTCGTACGCGGCAGGCTCATCGACGAGGTGTACCTCCCGCTCATCGGCGACAGCCTCGCCAAGCAGCTCGGCACCACGGGCGAGTCCAAGCGCACCGACACCGGCGGCCTGCTCCTGCTCATCTCCCCGCCGGGCTACGGCAAGACGACCCTCATGGAGTACGTCGCCGACCGACTCGGCATGATCCTCGTGAAGGTCGACGGCCCGGCACTCGGCCACACCGTCACCTCGCTCGACCCGGCCGAGGCCCCGAACACCACCGCCCGCCAGGAGATCGAGAAGATCAACTTCGCGCTGGCGGCGGGCAACAACACCCTCCTCTACCTCGACGACATCCAGCACACCTCACCCGAACTGCTCCAGAAGTTCATCCCCCTCTGCGACGCCACCCGCCGCATCGAGGGCGTGCGGGACGGCGAGCCGCGCACCTACGACCTGCGCGGCAAACGCTTCGCCGTCTGCATGGCCGGCAACCCCTACACCGAGTCCGGCAGCCGCTTCCAGGTGCCCGACATGCTCGCCAACCGCGCCGACGTGTGGAACCTCGGCGACGTCCTGACCGGCAAGGACGACCACTTCGCGCTCAGCTTCGTCGAGAACGCCCTCACCGCCAACCCGGTCCTCGCCCCGCTCGCCGGCCGCGACCGCGCCGACCTCGACCTGCTGATCCGCCTCGCCCAGGACGACCCGGCGGCCCGCGCGGACCGCCTGACGCACCCGTACACCCCCGCGGAGCTGGAACCGGTCCTGGCCGTGCTCCGGCACCTGCTCACCGCCCGGGAGACGGTCCTGGCCGTGAACGCGGCGTACATCGCCTCGGCGGCCCAGTCGGACACGACCCGCACGGAACCGCCCTTCCGGCTCCAGGGCTCCTACCGCACCATGAACAAGATCGCCCAGCGTGTCCAGCCCGTCATGAACGACGCCGAACTCTCCGCGCTGATCGAGGACCACTACCGGGCCGAGGCCCAGACCCTCACCACGGGAGCCGAGGCCAACCTGCTCAAGCTGGCCGAACTGCGAGGCACCCTCACGGCCGAACAGTCGGCACGCTGGACGGAATTGAAGGCGGCCCACGTCCGAGCCCAGTCGCTCGGCGGCCCCGAGGACGACCAGCTCACCCGAGCCGTGGGGGCCCTCGGCCTCCTGGCCGACCGGATCGCAGCCGTCGAGTCGGCGATCAACCGGGTCGGCGACCCACGACACATGATCGCCAACCCGGCGGCTCGGCACGCGGCACGGCCGGTGCCGGATGGTGGTGGGGACTGAGATGAGAGGGGCCCGCCGACGGGGCGTGGCAGCGAGCGCACGGGGCGCTGTGATGAGCCCTTGGCGGTGCCGCCTCGGCTGCCGCCGGAGACTTCCGAGATCGTGTCTACCTGATCCGATTCCCCGAAGTCAGTGGAACCGGCGGACGATTCAGCGGGTGTCGCGAGCGGGAACGGGAGCCGACTCATCACCAGGGATGCCGGCGATGTCCTCGACCTTGAACAGGCGGGCGATCGGTACGTCGGTGGAGCTGTGGGCGATGATCGAGAAGGCGATACACACGGCGATGAGGGTGAACGCCTCCTCGCCCTGCGGAATCCCGGCCTGGAGCACCAGCAACCCGTACACCACGGAGGCGAACCCCTTGGGCCCGAACCAGGCGGCGACCAGCTTCTCCTGCCGGGTGAACCGGGTGCCGACCAGTGACAGCAGCAGCGAGGCCGGCCTGATCAGCACGATCGCGAGGACGACGGCGACGTAGCCGCCGAAGGACAGGTCGCCGAACAACTGCGGCGTCAGCAGCGCCCCGAACACCAGCAGGGCGGCGAACTTGGCCAGCTCCGCAAGCATCTCGCCGAGCGGTTCGAACGCCTCCTTCGCCTCCAGCGACCGCGCGGTGAGCACCGCGCCCGCGGAGAACGCCGCGAGGTAGGGGTTGGCGTGCGTGAGGTGGCACAGGGCGTACAGGGTCACGCCGATGGCCAGAGGCAGCAGCGGCTGAAGCTTGGGCTCGGCGCCCAGCAGCCTGAACCGTACGAGTTCGATCACCACGAAGGGCAGGACCAGGCCGAAGACGAGGCCGAGCACCAGTTCCAGCGCGATCTTCCCGAGCGACGCCTCCGCATGCCCGGAGGTCGGCCCGGCCGCGGCGATGAGGACGAGGACCACCGGCAGGGCGAGCCCGTCGTTGATTCCGCTCTCCACGTTCAGCAACTGCCGCAGTTTCGACGGGACTTCCTTGCGCCCGACGATCGCCGAGGCGAACACCGGGTCGGTCGGCGCGAGGACGGCGCCGACCAGGAAGGACGTCGTCCAGTCCAGACCTACCAGGTAGTGCGTGATCAGCGCCATGCCGACGAACGCCAGCGGCATGCCCAGCGCGAGGGCGCGGGCCGGGTTGCGCCAGTTCTCCCGCAGCTTGGGGAAGGAGACGTGCATGCCGTCGGTGAACAGCACCGCGAACAGCGCCAGATCGGCCGTGACGGACACGATGTCGCTGTCCGGCGTGATGTGGATCAGCCCGAGGAAGCCGTCACTGACGAGCGCCCCGCCGACCAGGAAGAGGAACGAGGTGGACAAGACAGTCCGGGCGGCAAGCCCCGACAGCAGCACCGCGATCAGCAGCGCCACCCCGAAAACCACGACAAGAACCATGACCAAAACCCCCGACCGACGAAGAGACTTGTCCTCACATCGCCGACCAGGCTTCCCGGCACACCAGTGGGAACCCTACACGTTCTTTATACTGCGCTGACAGGCACCTGGATGGGGTGAGGATCGGCGAGATCCCGTGCTCGTAGGGCCCTCCTCATCAGATGTCGCCCGTGAGGTTGCCGCGGCCGATGGCTGGTCCGCTGGTATGCCGGGGATCCCTTCGGCGTCCTCATGCGGGTCCCCGCGTGCCTCCGGCCAAGACGTCACTCGCGTCCGCGGCTCTGCGGGCGGTGCCCGTCGGCAGCTTCGAGGCGGACGCACGGTATGGCGCGGCCGGCGTCGAGAAACGACGTCTCGCTGCCGTCGGCGGGCAGGCCCATGAACGCCCAGAGACGGCGGGCCGTGCGGGGGTGTCGACGGGAGTAGTCCGCCATGATCCGGGCGCCGTCGTCGGGGGAGAGGAAGCGGGCGGTGACTGCGTGGTAGCGGTTGCCGACTTGGACAACGGTCTTCGGATGCGCTCGCAGGTTGCGGTACCAGTCCGAGCCGGGACCGAAGCCGGAGGCGACGGTCCAGCCGAGGGGTACGGCCTCATGTGACACGACCTCGAGGACGACGTGGCGGTCGAGGCCCGTCCTGCGCCCGACGTGGTGCAGAAGCAGGAACCGTTTGCCGAAAACCGGTCCGAGCCCGACACGGAAGAGGAGGAGTGGTGCCCGCGCGGCCAGGCGCCGCCAGCCGGTCGGAAGCGTTGGTCTGGTCTCGTGGGTCTCTCTGTGGGGCATCGTTGCCTTCCAGGAGTGTCGTCGGAGGTTCCGGTCTTCGGCCTCGACTGGGTGAAGGGCCGGTGCGGGGTGCGCCATCACCAGGAAACCATTGCATAGTCTAAATGCGGGGCTGTCGGACGTCGAAGGCGGCTCTCGAGCGCCGAGCCACCTCATGAGGACGTCATGACCACGAGCCGCCAGGCGTCCGGGGCCCGACTCCTGTCCGTGTTGCCTGTGGGCGCGATGCCCGTGGCGGACGTCGCGGCGGGCCGCGCGGTGGGTTTCCAGCCGCTGGTCTCGCTCGGGCCCGCAGCGCAGGGCCTGAACCACGGTCATTCACCCCATGGTGGTACGCCAGGACAGCACGGTCGGCTTCCCGCAGCCGCCTGCCTGCGCGCCCTCGAAGCCCTGCGGGAGGACCTGGTACGGCACACCGCAGGCCCTCCACGCGACGACGGGGCCATGCTCCTGCTGCGCTTCCATGGTCATGAGAAGGGAAAATCTGTTCGCGACGTATGAGTGAGCAGGTGCTTCGACGCGATACAAAGGACGTATGCCGCAGTACGAGACCCCTGTGGGGGCCATGGACGATGTAGACGAGGTCACCCGAGCGGTGCTGACCGCGTCCCGGTTGCTGGTGGCCGTCTCCGCCCGCTCGCTCGCCGCGGTCGAGGACAGAGTGACCCTCGCTCAGTTCCGGATGCTCGTCGTCCTCTCCAGCCGCGGGGCGACCAAACTGGTCGTCCTCGCTGACCTGCTCCAGGTGGCACCCTCGACGGCCATGCGCATGGTGGACCGGCTCATCAACGCCGGGCTCGCCGACCGCCAGACCAACCCCGGCAACCGCCGCGAGACCCTGCTGCAGCTGACCGAGGAGGGGCGGCGCACCGTCGAGGAGGTCACCGCCAGGCGACGCGAGGAGATCGCCGGGATCGTCGCACGGCTCAGGCCGACACAGCGGCTGGCGCTCGTCGAGGCGCTGGGCGCCTTCAACGAGGCGGGAGGGGAGCCGCCCGCTCCCGACGCGGACGGTTCGGAACCGCATCCGCTCGGCTGGGGGGCGGACGTGGCAGGGGCACGCGAGGCGTAAGCGTCCGGCCGCTTACGCGCCGCGCTGGCCGAGTGGCGGACATGCCCGCTCTTCCCGGACTCCTCCACGTTTTGCATAATGCAAGGGAAATGTGAGCGCGGTTCTCCGCGTGGGGACGGGAAAGGGTGAGTGACACATGCGCTGGTGGTGTCGCTCGCCACGCGATGTCGAGCCCCAGCTGATGGGGCATCTGCGTGCCACTGTGTGGGGGCCTGCCGAGTTCGTCGGCTTCCCGCCGTGGTGGCTGGTCGCAGAGGGTGTGTTCGTGGCGCTGTCGGCCGTCGTGGGCATCGTCGGCACGTCCGTCGTCGGGGCCTGGACGGGGCGCCCGGGGCTGACCGACGGCGTGGTCGGCCTGGTGTGTGCGCTCGCGCTCGCTGTCTACCTGATCGTGGTGCGGGCGGGCCGGGCGCTGGTGGGTGTCGTCGTCGTGCTCGCGCTGTGCCTCGCGGCGCAGGCGCCGCAGGCCGCCGCCGGTGTCGTCCTGGCGGAACAGGGTCGGGTGCAGTCCGTGGTGGTGACGTCGGTGCGGGATGCGGGGGCGTTGGGGGGAGGCCGCGGCCGCTATCTCTGCTCGGTGGCCGACCGGCGTGGGGTGCCTCTGGGGGTACGAGTCTGGCGCGGGTGTGGGCAGGCCACCCGCCCAGGCGACGCCCTTGCCGTCGTCTACGACCCGCAGGGACGGGTGCCGCCGCGCGGTGTCGGGTCGGGCGTGGGGGCGTTGCGTGCGTTGCTCGGACTCGCCGGGTGGGTCGCCGCTCTCGCCGCGGCGACGGTCGTCGCGGTCGTGCGCTCCTACCGGCTGACCGTCCCGTCCACCCGCCGACGGGACGGCGCCGGTTGATCGGGTTGCGGTCGGCACCGCAACATCCTCGTCCTTCAGAACGACCGCGGTGTGCCACTCGGGGTGTCGGTGATGCCCGTCGACTCCTCGGCGACCGCCTCGATGTGCATGCGCAGGGTCCGGGCTTGATGCGGGTGCCCCGTTCGTGACCGGCATGGTGCCGTGGCCCGCTTCCCGCCGCCCTCGCGAACCTCGGGGCAGGCTGTCCGTTCGGCGATGAGGACTCTGCGTGGGGGGCATGGGGTGTGCCCGCCCCAGAGCAGACCGGCCGAGGTGTCGATCTCTCACGCCTGCGGGTCGAAAGTTTCCGCAGGCGGTTGATGCGGTCTTTGCCCTGTGCAAAGATGACGGCGTGGAGGCACTGCTGGGTGCTTCCTGGAGCGCCGGGAAGCCTGGTCGGCACCTGTTGCCGAGCTGTCAGGAAAGCCGATGCCACCACCTCGACCCACCCCGCGAGATGACGAGACAGTCGATGCCGTGCCGGTGGGTGGCGATGAGTCGGCCTTGCTGCAAGAACCCCAAGAGGCGGCATTGTCGTCGAGACTGTCCGTCCATCGGGAGGTCGGAGAAGGTTCTCCGCCGCGACTGGTGTTGCACCTCGCGGGAGATCTCGATGTCGACACCGCGCCGGGACTGCGTGAGGATGTGACGGTACTCGCCGCCCACTCAACCGCAGGCTTGCTGGTGCTGAACCTGTCGGGGATCACGTTCTGTGACACCCCGGGGCTCTACACGTTGCTGGCTCTTCGCCAGACCCTGCCGCTGGCTGATGTCGACGTGCTGTTCACCAGCGCCAGCTCGGAGCTCCGGACCGCTGCCGACCGAGCCGGTCTGACCACGCATCTGGCTTTGGGGGACGTTCCCTGAATGCGGAGCCGGTGCACCCTCGCTGCCTGGCCGGGAGCGATTCGAAACACGTAGACCGCACCGGCCCGACGTGCCCGGGGGCTGTCGCCCGTACGAGCGGTCGCTGGGTGGCGAGGACCTCGCGTTCGTGGACGCGCCGGGTACGAGCGGCTCGTCACCACCACGCCGGACGGCGGACCCGTGCCGGCCGTTCTGCTCGTGGCGGCCGACGGACAGGGCGGGGAACCGCAGTCGTTGGGAGCATCTGGAGATTCTGGACGCTCTTGGCGTACGGCACGTCGTGCTCGCTGTGACGCGCAGCGACCTCGCGGACCCGAGCCGGTGCGGGCGGCGGCGTCGAGGGCATGGCCGCCATCTTCCTCGGCACAGTATTGGTGAGCGCGGTCACCGGTGCCCGAGTGGGCGACCCACGCCACCAGTCGGCCCGGCCGGCCTGTGCGTCACCACTCCCGCCCCCCTGGAGGTAAGGCTGTGCCTGGACCGCGCGCCCGCAACTTGGGCGGCCCGCAACGGTCGTCACCGGAACCCGTCGTCCGCACCTCGGGCGCCGGTGACCGGCCGGCGACGGGCGACGGCACAGGCCGCCTGCGGGCACAGGGGCTGTGGTGCCCGCAGGAGGACGCGGTGTGGCCCGGATGGCCGTCAAGGTGCACGGCGCTCCCGATGGCGTCTGGGCCGGGGGCAGGTTCTGCCGACACCGGACCGCCGGCTGTCGGCCCGGCCGGTTGATGTCCGAATCGGCGGACGGCCTGCCCCCGACGGCCGTCGCCGGGGCCACGAACGGGCAGCCCCGACGGTCCACGGTACGGATCAGATTCTGTCGGCCACCGGTGTGACCACGGCGGCACACGCGGTCCGCAGGGCCGTGATGAGGGCGGCCTCGCGGACGAGGTGGTGGCACAGCAGTCCCAGGGCCCGGGGTTCGACAGGGGCGACGGGCGGATGCCTTCCGGGCCATGAGCGGCCTTCTGGCCCCCCTCGGCCGAACCGGGGGAGAGAAGCTACTTCACCGGCAGGAAGTCGCGGGCCGCGATGAACTCCGGTCGCCGCACCGGCGCGGCGAAGGGTTCCACCGCTTGGTTGTCGACGCTGTTGAAGACGATGAAGACGTTGCTGCGCGGGTAGGGAGTGATGTTGTCCCCGGATCCGTGCATGCAGTTGCAGTCGAACCAGGTGGCCGAGCCGGCGGGGCCGGTGAAGAGCTTGATGCCGTGCTCCAGGGCCATCTCGGTCAGCCCCGAGGCCGAGGGCGTACCCGCTTCCTGCATCCGCAGCGACCGCTTGTAGTTGTCCTTCGGCGTAGCCCCCGCGCAGCCGAGAAAGGTCCGGTGCGACCCCGGCATGATCATCAGACTGCCGTTGGTGTCACGGTTCTCGGTCAGCGCGATCGACACCGAGACCGTGCGCATCCGGGGCAGGCCGTCCTCGGCGTGCCAGGTCTCGAAGTCGGAGTGCCAGTAGAACCCGCTGGCTCCGAAGCCCGGCTTGACGTTGACCCGGCTCTGGTGGACGTACACGTCGGAGCCGAGGATCCGGCGAGCGGTGTCCACGACCCTGGGGTCCCGGACGAGCCGGGCGAAGACCTCGCTGATGCGATGGACCTCGAAGACCGAGCGGATCTCCTTGGAGGAGGGTTCGACGATGGCACGCTCGTCGTTGATCACGGCCGGATCGGCGATCAGCCGCGTCAGTTCGGCCCGGTAGGCCAGTACCTCGGCCGGGGTGAGCAACTGATCCACGGTGAGGAAGCCGTCCCGTTCGAAGCCGCGCAGGTCTTCGGAGGGCTCGCCCCAGAGCACGGGGTCCTGGCGGGGCGTCATCACCTCGGCGGCACCGCGGGTCGGATAGAGGTCGGTCATGTCAGGATCCTTCCGTGAGCAAGGGGTGGACGCCGGTCTCGGCGGTACGTCGCGGTCCGTGCCTTCGACGCCCGTCAGCGATCGCACGATCATGGTGTCGTCGTCTCCTCAGGCGGTCTGGCGTACGGCCCGGGCGACAATGCGCAGGCCCTCGTCGAGCTCGTCCGTGGTGATGGTCAGTGCGGGCAGCAGTTTGAGGACCTCGTCCTGCGGGCCCGAGGTCTCGACGAGCAGGCCCAGTTCGAAGGCGCGGGCACACGCCCGGGACGCCCATCCCTTGTCGTCGAACTCCAGGCCCCACACCAGCCCCCGGCCACGGTGGCGGGCGCCGGTACCAGGGTGCTCGGCGACGATCTCGCGCAGGACGGCCTCGGTCTGCTCGCCGCGGGTGATCGTCTGCTGCGTCATGCTGTCGCCGTCGGCCCAGTACGCGTCCAGGGCGGCCGTCGCCGTGACGAAGGCGGGGTTGTGGCCACGGAAGGTGCCGTTGTGCTCGCCGGGCTCCCAGACGTCGAGTTCGGGCTTGAAGAGGGTCAGGGCCATGGGCAGGCCGTAGCCTCCGATGGACTTGGACAGGGTGATGATGTCGGGGACGATTCCGGCCTCCTCGAACGAGAAGAACGGTCCCGTCCGCCCGCAGCCCATCTGGACGTCGTCGACGATCAGCAGCATGTCACGCCGCTCGCACAGGTCCGCCAGAGCGCGAAGCCACTCCGGGCGGGCCACGTTGACACCGCCCTCGCCCTGGACCGTCTCGACGATCACGGCGGCGGGCTGATTGAGCCCGGATCCCTGGTCCTCCAGCAGCCGTTCGAACCACAGGAAGTCAGGGACACGGCCGTCGAAGTAGTTGTCGAACGGCATCGGGGTCCCGTGCACCAGCGGAATCCCCGCACCGGCACGCTTCATGGAGTTGCCGGTCACGGCCAGCGAGCCGAGGGACATGCCGTGGAAGGCGTTGGTGAACGAGACGATCGCTTCCCGGCCCTTGACCTTGCGCGCCAGCTTCAGTGCCGCCTCCACGGCGTTGGTGCCGGTGGGGCCGGGGAACATCACCTTGTGGGCCAGGCCGCGCGGGCGCAGCACGAGATCCTGGAAGCGCTCCAGGAAGGCTCGCTTCGCGGTCGTGCTCATGTCCAGGCTGTGCGTGACACCGTCGCGCTCCAGATAATCCAGCAGGGCGCGTTTGAGCACCGGGTTGTTGTGCCCGTAGTTGAGCGCTCCGGCACCGGAGAAGAAGTCCAGGTAAGCGCGACCGTCCTCATCATGCAGACGGCTGCCCTGGGCACGGTCGAACACGACGGGCCAACCACGGCAGTAGCTACGGACCTCGGACTCCAGCGTCTCGAAGACGGACAGGGAAGGCTGGGTGACAGTCACTGCGGTACGTCCTTCTGGGAGGCGGGTCGGGCCGCGGGGCCGATGAGGTACGGAACCTCGGGCGCATGCCCGAGACCCTCTGTGAACAGGTCCTCGTCGAACAGGACTTCATGCTCGCCGCGGGCTGCGGGTCGCTGACCGACGGTGATGAATCCGATGGTGCGGCCGCGCGCGTCACGTGCCACGACGGAAGGGCCGGAGAAGTCGCGGCGCCACAGCAGATAACCGTAGGAAGAGTTGAGGTCGAGGACCCCCGTATCACGGGCGATGCGCCACATCGTGGCGCCGTCTGCAGTATCAGGAGAGCCGAGGGGCGATACCTGGCAGGACGAATCCGTTTCCTTGCTGACTTTCATGTGCGACAAACCTAGATGGAGAAGTTGAAATGCGCAGCGCATGAATCTCTCACAACACTCATATCCGGGATGCCCGGTGACGGCCTGGAACCAGCCAAAGAGGGGCATAGCGGGGCGACATTTCAGGCATCTCCGTGTCGCGTTACGCTGCGATAACGATCCGGAAATTCGCTCGTTTGACACGCTTCTTATGGGGAATGGAAAGGTGCAGGATCAGGGTTTCCGTCCGACAGTGAATGGGCGCACGCCTGAATGACTCCGGCGGGAGATCCGCCGGAGCTGTTCGAGGGTTCAAGTGTTCTCGGTCGAATTCTCGGCGATCCGTCTTGGTGAATTCCCGGGATTCCTGGGTGCGCTTCCGTGTCGGATCGACGAGGAGTTTTCGGAACGGAACTCGCAATGCGTCTCGATCCCGAGCCGAGGAAAGTCATGCACGGCTGCCGGTGCGATTCCCGCTGTGTCTGCGCTCGCCAGGTAGGAGCAGCTCGCGTTCAGGCCGGGGATGGGCGGGGTGAAGTCGACTGCAGGCGACCGCAGTTGACAGGCGCCCAGCTCCGTGGAGATCGGAGGGGCCGCCGCCCTCCGGGTGGGAATCTTCTGCGGGGCGCGCTGTCGGTGTGCGTCACGCGGTGGACCTCTCCGGACGTTCGTTCGCGGTCGGCCCTCGACTCGCTCGGGCCGGGCCCCGGCCTTGGGGCCAACCTTGAGCCTATGCAACCTTTGCTTCGCGGAACCATTGCATATTCTTTACCGTTATGGAATCGAAGCCGATGGCGGCGGCCAGGAGTCGCCCCCTTGCCGGAAGGGGCCCTGCGCTGTGCCGTGTTGCTCCGGTGCTCGCTGTCGTCGGAGCGCTTGTGCTGTCTGCCGGTATGAGCCGCGTCGCCGCTGTTCTCTGGCCGCGCGGATCGCGGAGTCGGGTGACCGTGGGGCTTGCCGACCACGCCGGCCGGGCGCGCCATCAGGCGGTCGCCGCGTGCGCCTGCACAGCGCGCAGGGCGCTCTGGTGACTGAGCCAGCCGACAGGCTCGCCGTGCGCGCGGTCGAGGACCGGAACCCCGGTGCCTGCCGCCGACAGCAGGGCGTGCAGCGCCTGTGCGAGGGGCTGGTCCGCGACGACGACTGCCGACGGTTCGGCGAGCTGCCCGACCCGTGCGGGCGCGGCCTGCGGTTGCTCGGCCAGGGCCTCGGCAACGGCCTGGGCGGTCACCACTCCGACGTAGGCTCCGGCCTCGTCCACCATCGGCAGCACGCCGTGGCCGGACAGGCTCAACAGGTCCGCGGCGTCGGGGAGTGATGTGGATGACGGCAGGGGCGGGGGAAGGGGCTCCATGACGGTGCCGACCTGTTGGGAGCCGATGCGCGCCCCGGGTGCCGGGCCGTCGAGATCGATACCGCGCCGGCGCAGCTTCAGCGTGTACACGGTCTCGTGCGACAGCAGGCGGCTGGTGGCGGTGGCGAGGACGATCGCCAGCATCAGCGGCAGGATGATCGAGTACTCGCCGGTCAGCTCGAAGAGGATCACCACGGCGGTGATCGGCGCACGGGCGGCGCCGGCGAAGACGGCGCCCATGCCGACCAGCGCGTACGCGCCCACCGGCCCGGCCGTACCGGGCAGCAGATCGTGCGCCCCGATGCCGTATGCGGCACCGAACATCGCCCCGATGAACAGGCTGGGGGCGAAGACCCCGCCGGAACCGCCGATGCCGATGGTCAGGCTCGTCGCCAGCATCTTGCCCGCCAGCAGCACCAGCAGGAACCCGACTGCGTAGCCGCCTCCGGTGGCCTTCTCCAGCACCGGGTAGCCGACGCCGTACATCTCCGGCAGGGCGAGCAGCACCAGGCCGAGCAGCAGCCCGCCGATCGCCGGACGCAGCCACTCCGGGCCGCGCCAGAGCCAGTCGCAGGCGTCCTCGACCGCGTAAAGGAACCGGGAGAAGCCCACTCCGATCACGGCGGCGACGATGCCCAGCAGAGCGAACAGTCCGTACTGGACGAGGTGGTCGACGTGGAAGTCGGGCAGGTTCAGGAAGGCCACGTCCCCGAAGGCCGCCCGGCCGATCACACTTGCGGTCACGCTGGCGAGCACCGTCGCGCCGAAAGCCTCCGCGTTGAAGGTGCCCGTGATCAGCTCCATGGCGAAGAAGACGCCGGCCAGCGGAGCGTTGAAGGTGGCGGCGATGCCGCCCGCCGCGCCGCAGGCCACCAGAAGCTTCATCCGCCCCTCGGTCACCTTCGTCAGTCGGCCCAGCGTCGAGCCGAGCGCCGAGCCGATCTGCACGATCGGGCCCTCACGGCCCACCGAGCCGCCCGATCCGATGGTCAGCGCGGAGGCGAGCGTCTTGACGACGGCGACCTTGGGGCTGATCCGGCCTCCATGCTGGGCGACGGCCAGCATCACCTCGGGTACGCCGTGCCCCCGTGCCTCCTTGGCGAACCGGTGCACCAACGGCCCGTACAACAGGCCGCCCAGGACGGGGGCGAGGAGCACGAACCAGGGACCCAGCCACGGCACGTACGGGTTCCCGGAGCCGGGGGAGGCCGCGTAGTCGGCATGACCGGAGAAGAGGCGTGTGAAGGTCTCGATGCACCAGCGGAAGACGACCGAGCCCCCGCCGGCCCCGGCGCCGACGACCACGGCGAGGACCATCAGGGCCCAGGGCGCGGAGCCCCAACCCCCCAGGGTGCGCGGGGGTCGGAGACCGCTCGGCGCGGTCCCGGTCCATCGCTTCGCGGGCTGGGGGTCTGTGACCGCCTGGCTGTTGCGCATTGTTGCCCCTTCCATACCTTTGCATTATGCAAAAGCTGTCAAGGGGACTGCTCCACGTCAGGCGGGTGTGTGTACGGATACGGCTTGAGCGAGCCCCTGCGGGGGACCCGGGTTCCCTGCGCGGTGCGGATTGCTGTTGAGCACCGCGGTGATGAAGAGGCCGAGGAAGACGATGATGACGAACACGGTGATGGTGATCAGCCACCGATTGTGTCGCTCGTCTTCTTCCTCCTGGCTGTCGGTTCCCTCCTGGCGGTCGGTCGCCTCCCGCCTGTCAGTTCTCTCCTGGCGGTCGGTTTCCTTCTGGCTGTCGGTGGTCCCGTCGCGGGGCTCGTCGGGAAACTGCTGGTTGAGGGCGTCCATGACGGCGGCCAGCGACGGATCGTCCTGCGCGAGGCGCCGTTCGAGCTGCGCGATGATGCGTCCGTCGTTCATCTCGGGGTTCATGCTCGTCACCTCGGCCCTTGTGTGACGGGGTCGGCACCGGACGGCTCCTTCGGCTGTCGGAGCATGTCGACGAGGCGGAAGATCTCCATCGGCAGCGGGAAGATGAGGGTGGAGTTCCGTTCGGCGGAGATCTCCGCCATGGTGGACAGGATCCGCAGGTGGAGGGCCGCGGGGTGGCCTTCGAGGCGGTCGGCCGCGTCCGCGAGGGTCTCGGCGGCCTCGTACTCGCCTTTCGCGTGGATGACCTTGGCGCGCCGGTCGCGTTCGGCTTCGGCCTGGCGGGCCATGGCGCGGCGCATGGCCTCGGGCAGTTCGACGTCCTTGACCTCGACGAGGGTGACCTTGACGCCCCACGGGTCGGTGACGCCGTCGATGATGCGCTGGAGCCGCTGGTTGATCTCGTCCCGGTTGATCAGCAGCTCGTCGAGATCGACCTGGCCGAGGATGCTGCGCAGTGTGGTCTGGGCGATCTGTGAGGTGCCCTGAACATGATCCTCGATGGCCACGACGGAGCGGTTGGGATCGACGACGTTGAAGTAGGTGACGGCGTTGACCCGGACCGTGACGTTGTCCTTGGTGATGACGTCCTGCGGGGGAATGTCCATGGTGATGGTCCGCAGGGAGACGCGGACCATGCGGTCCACCACGGGGATGATGAAGAAGAGGCCGGGCCCTTTGGCGCCGATGATCCGGCCGAGGCGGAAGATCACCCCGCGTTCGTACTCGGGCACGATCTTCACCGAGGCCATCAGCAGCATGAGCAGGACGACCGCGCCGATGATGATGCCGATCAATCCGGTGTCCATGGTCTGTCCTCCTGTTCGTTCCGGGGGCCGTCGTCGGCGTCGACGAGGAGTTCGAGCCCCGCGACTTCCACGACGCGTACGCGCTGTCCTGCGGCGACGGGGGCGGTGCGCCCGCGGACGGCCCACCAGGCGCCGTCGAGGAACATTTGCCCGGTCTCGCCCTCGACCCGGCGCACGACGGCAACGCGGCCCAGCAGGCCCTCGTGCCCTGTGGTCGCGGGCGCCCTGCGCGCTCGCCAGGCCAGCCGCCCGGCGAGTACCGCGCCACCGCCGACCGCCACCGCGGTGGGCCACAGCACAGCGGGATCGACCCCGAGTTCACCGCGGAAGAGCAGGATCCCGGCGAAGACGAGGGCGACGGCCCCGCCCGCGGCGAAGACACCGACCCCGGGCGTGAGCACCTCCGCGGCGAACAGGGCCGCGGCCAGGAACAGCAGCAGAAGACCGGCGACGTTGAAGGGCAGCACGCTCAGCGCCACGAAGCCGAGCACGAGCAGGACCACACCGATGACGCCGCCCACCCCCACGCCCGGGCTCGCCAGCTCATAGATCACGGCCAGGGTCCCGATCGACAGGAAGAGAAACGCCAGCTCCGGACTGGCCAGCAACTGCCGGACCTCACCGAAGAACCCGAGGTCGTGCGTCTCGACCCGGGCGTCCGCCGTGTTCAGCACGACCTCGTGCTCCGCGCCCTGCGCGCCCACGACGACTCGTTGGCCGTCCACCTCGTCGAGCAGAGCCCCACGTGAGGACGCCACGAGGTCGACCACGTCGGTGCGGGCGGCCTCACGGTCGGACACCGAGGTGCCCTCACGGACCATGTCCCGGGCGAAGTCGGTGCTGCGGCCCCGTTGCTCGGCGATGGACACGGCGAACGCGACCGAGTCGTTGACCACCTTCTCGCTCGCCTCCTCGCCCTGGCCCGTCACCGGGGTGCCGGCCCCGATATGGGTCCCGGGGGCCATGGCGGCCACGTGCGCGGACATCGTGATGTAGGCACCCGCGGACGCCGCGCGGGCGCCCGGCGGGGTGACGTACACGATGACGGGGACGTCCGAGGCGAGAAACCCCTGCACGATCTCCCGGGTCGACTGCAGCAGACCCCCGGGGGTGTCCATCTCGATCACATAGGCCGCGTGCCCTTCCCGCCCGGCCGCGCGCAGCCCCTCCTCAAGGTGATCAGCGATGACGGGGGTGATCGTGCCGTCGACCCGCGTGACGAGCACCGACGACGACTGCGCCGTGCTCATGGCCGGTGCGGCCAGAAGGCAGGCAAGCGCTGTCAGGAGGATCCCGACGACCCTCCGGACCACAGGCGCTGAGCGGAGTCGGGGCATACCGCCGGGCCCCCTTGTCGCTGACACCCGTCCTGACCGTTGCGGCCCCTGCCACGGACGCTTGTCGAGTGGATACCCCTGCGGTCCGGCCGAAGAGGGTGTCGCGTCCGTTCAACGGTGGCCGTTTCGGGCCCGTGCAGTTTGCCGAGCTACGGCAATCTGCACGGAGTTGAAGGGGCTCCCGCCGGCTGAGCAGGCGAACGGCTGCCCCTCATCGCCGAAACGACGGGCTGGCCTTCCGGACAGAAGCCGCCCGGCCGCACCCTTCACGTCCAGCTGAGCTGTCCCACTCCTTCCGGGCAGCGGCAAATGCAAGGAGACCCGCCGAAGTGGGCGAACGAGGCGATCCCGAGATGACCACCAGCAGCCACCCCCGCACCGACGGCACGGGGAACGGACAGCCGCACGAGGAGGTGCTGGCCCGGGCCCTGGTGCGGTTCGGCAAGCCGAGCGCCGAGGAGCGGTCCCGCCTGCGCAGGGAAGCGGAGCATGCCGCTGACGACGGCACCCCACTGCGCCAACTCGATCTTCCTGATTGACCGAAGCGGCTCGGTCCTCCAGCGCCAGGGGCGCGACGATCAGGCGACGCGCCCTCCGCCGCCCTCGGACTCTTCCTCTTCGTCGGGCAGATGGACGTCATGGACGGCGATGTTCACCTCCACGACTTCCAGGCCGGTCATGTTCTCCACTGCCTGGATGACGTTGGCGCGTACGTCCCCGGCGGTGTCGACGATGGAGGCGCCGTACTCGACGATGACGTCCAGGTCCACAGCCGCCTGACGCTCACCCACCTCGACGCTGACCCCTCGGGTGATGTCGCCGCTCGCGCCGGGTACGCGTTCCTTCACTGCCCCGAACGCCCTGGCCATTCCTCCGCCGAGGTTGTGGATCTCGGGGATCTCGCGGGCGGCCATGCCCGCGATCTTGGCTACGACCCTGTCCGCGACAGTGGTGTCCCCGCGCATCCCGCCAGGAGCGTCGGTACCCCTGCGGCCTTTCAGCGTCGTCCCCTTCTCGCCCGCCTCGTTGCGGGATCTCGTCCCCGCGTTGGCGCTGGTGCGGTCCGTGGTCTCCGGCATGGTGGTCACCTCACGCTCTCGGAGCTGGCTTGCGAGCGTTGCCATCCCTTCAAACTCTAGGCCTATTGGACTTAACGGGGAAAAGCTGACCCTGTCGGCAGTAGCTGGGCGTCCGCGGGGAGGGCTTGCTGATTGGAGAGGGCGATGGCCAGGGCTCCGGCGGCCGTCGGGTGCAGCGGGGCGCGGTCCGCCGGCCCTTGGACGTACGGCTGGGCACTGCACAGGCGGTGTCCTTCGAAGTCCGGTTTCACCGTGGTGAAGCCCGCGGTCTCGGCTCCCTGGCGCAGGACCGAGTTGAGGGCGGCCAGTCGTGAGCTCAGCACCTCTGCTTTGCGCCGGGTGAGACCTTCATCGCTCAGGCAGCTGACGTCCGGGCCGAAGGGGTCGTAGTACTCGTTGACCAGCACCGTCGGGTGCTGGGGGAGGGCGGCCAGGCGGCGCAGGAGCGTGCGGTAGTCCAGGGCGAAGCGCGCGAGGCGGTTCTGGAAGAACGCCGTTGAGGCACGGTCGTCGCACGACGGAGAGATCGCGCACAGCTGGACCAGGTCCGACCAGCGCACGTCGTTGGCCCCGACACTGACCATGACGGCGAACGCCTCGGTGGCTCGCTGCGCCTGGGCGAACTGGGGTGGGGCCACCCGTTCTCCGAGAATCTGTACACCCAGGACGCCGTCGCGGACCGTGGCGCCGGAGCAGGCGAGGTTGAGTACCTTCCAGTCGTTGGCACGGGCCAGCGCCTGGGGGTACGAGTCCGCACTGCGCTGACATGCCCGGTCGAGGTCGCTGGGGTCGGGCAGAGGGCGGTTGCCGGTGCCCGCGGCGGTCGAGTCTCCCAGGGCCACCGCCCGCACCTCGCCCAGGGGCGGGCCTTCGGCCCTGGGTACCGGGGCCAAAGGGCTGGCGCCGACGAGATCTCGCAGCGACCGTACCTCGCGCAGCACCTGCGGGGTGTCCGAGGCCATCAGGTGGAGACCGACGGTGTTGACCGCGGTGACCAGGGCGAGGCCGGTGGCCAGGACCAGGACGGTCCTGCCGGGCGGTATGCGGCGCAGGCCCGTCCAGGCGAGCAGCGGAAGCGTAACCAGCCCGGCGGCCACCGCGGTCTCCCACGCGCCGTAGCGGATCCAGCCCGATGCCAGCTTCCGGCCCACCTCCAGGGTGAGCCGTTCGTGATCGCCGGACCGCAGGAGGCGGGCCACCTCCGCGTCCTCGTTGATGCGGGTCAGCTCCAGCCGGGGCCTGATCGGCCCGTCGAAGTGCGGTTTTGTCGGGATCGTCTGGCCGAACAGATCGAGCTGACCGGGGCCGGACAGGCTCCACCCGAGCGGGGCGGCGCCCACGCGCACCGTCTGGCCTGCCGCGGACACCGGTTGCAGCGGGGTGATCCGCACAGCCAGCCACACCGCGGCCAGTGCCAGCCCCGACAGCCCCAGGGCGTACCAAGCGATGATCACTGCCCTGTGTCGCCCCCGGCCGGGTTCGCGCCGCGCCGGTCGTTGCCGCCTGGGTTTCACTTCATGGAAGCGTTGCGCGGTACGGGCGGTTACCCGCTCGCTCATCCCCCTCGGCCATCGCACCGGCGCAACCGTCATTCCGGTGACGGGGATGTCAGTCCCGGTGCGTCGGTGGCGTCGTCGTCGACGTATGTGGGGATCTGGGAGTGCACCTGCAGGGCGATCTCGCCGACGCGTTCGAAGCGGAGGGTGATCCATACATAGTCTCCGCCCCGGATCTGCCGGCGCAGGTCTCTGAGCACCAGGTGCGCGCGCCCCTTCTCCAGCTCCACGAGTTTGCCGGAAGGGAGTGCGACCGGCCCTCGTACGGCGCCGTCGGCGTTCACGATGTCGACGGACCGTGCGACGGTCGTCTCCGCGCCGAGCAGCCTGCCGGTGCTCTGCCCCTGGTTGAACAACCAAACGTAGAAGGGAGCGTCGTCCCCCGTCTCCCACGGGCCGTTTGGGGGTTCGGCGATATGGGCGTAACGAATCAGGACCGGACCGACACGCGCGTTGGCACCAGGGGGGTTGTACCCGTTCTCCTCACTGCTGCACCCGGTGACGCCCCAGACAGCGGCGAGACAGCCCACCACCATGAACGTGACCGCCCTGCGCCACGGATTCGATGTCCTCATGGGAAGTTTCATGCCGTTCCTTCTGGTTCGGGTGGCACACATTCGATGCTGTCAGGCATGCCACGCCACCACTGTGGTGCTTCAGCCGTTGGTCCGGTCGGAGGAACGGGACAGACGGCGAGGGCTGCAGGCGCCCGTGCTCCGCGGCATCCCGGCCGGTCTGCGGTCATGGACGTGCTGGGCTGGTCGTTGTGAGCGGGGGCGAGAGCAGCCTTGCCGATCACGGCTGCCGAGAACCACGCCGACAGCTTCTTCCACGGAGTAGGCCGCGTCGTCGATCGCGGCGACCGGGGACTTCGACGCGGCACTGGCGGCCGGAGAGTCGCTCCTCGAGACCCTGCCACCACCGCCTGGGCCTGCATCCGGGGCGCGCCGCGAAGGCCCGCTGTCTGAAGCTGTGCGAACTCAGCCCTTCAAGAGCGATCGACCGTGGGCGCTCCTGGCATGTGCGAGGCACCGGGCATGAGCCGTCGAGCAGTGCCGCAAGGGTGGCATCGCTGTGCGGCCGGCAGAACAGGAGATTCCGATGCGCGTCACTGCGGGGCGGTGACCACCACCGCATAGCTGCCGACTCCGATGAGGTGGTCGCCCGGGATCTGCTCCTCACCGGTCAGCAGGTGGGCGACGCGTCCTGACTGCTCGTCGAACTCGACGTCCATCACGGTGCCCTTCTCGAGCCCCGTTTCGGTCAGAACGGCCTTGCCGACGGGGTCGTGAACGGCGTGGGCGTGATCGCCGGTGTCCATGTCCTTCTCGTCGCGGATGCGGTCGGCCTCCTCGATGGACACCGCGTCCGGTCCGAAGGACTGGACGTCTTCCCAGTGGAGAGAGTGATGTCCGCGTCCCCGCGTCTTCAGGCGCAGACCGGAGATACGCGACGGCGAAGGGGCGACGGTGCACGCGGCGACCGTTCCGATGGTCTCGGCCGTCGCCAGGTCCACGACGGCCCTGCCCTGGGCTCTGCTGAGCAGCATCGGTCAGCCCTCCTGCGGGTCGTGAGGGAGGTGGTCGCGCAGCCCCGCCGCGGCGGCACCGAACCCTCCGAGGTCCCCCGCGCTGTGCTCTGCGGTGGCGTCGGGGACGAGGATGCGTTCACCGGAAACGGTGACGGGGCCGGCGACGGGCAGGAGAACACGTCGGCGCTCGGCGGTTTCCACCTCGTAGCCCGCCACCGCCGGATTCCGGCCGGTCGCGATGACAGCGTCGGTGACGGTTCCCAGCCGTGTGCCGCTGCGGGTCGTGATCGCGACACCCAGTACGTCGACCCCGGCGCGCTCGTCCTCGCCCGGCCCGGCGGCGGTGTCGTCCTCCTCCAGTGCGTTCTCGTCGCGGACCATGACCGCGTGGGGTCCCAGGGCGTGGACGTTCCTCCAGAGCAACGCGCGGTGGAGCGGACCGGCGAGCAGGCCGCGGCCGGCGAGGGTGAAGCATCGGATGTCGCCGGTCGAGGAGTCGAAGACGAGGTCCTTGACCTGGCCGATGTCGTCCCCCGCCAGGGTCACCACGGGCTTCTTGGCGATCTCGCCGGCTCGCATGTAGACGGTCATGACGTCCGTCCTTCCCCTTCGCCCGGGGGACGGCGACCCTGCGCTATCACTCCACCGGACCGGCGCCGCGCTTGGAGCACCGCGACGCAGACGGCGACGGCGGCGAGGATCGCGAGCGCGATGATGAGCCAGCTCCACCATTCCATTTCGGTGCTCCTCTTCGCCCGGACGGCAACCCCGTGCGTCTACTTTTTCAGGATCTCTCCGGACATGTTCCGGTGTCGAGCGGACAGGGACAGCCGTGCGCCGGTAGGCGTCGTCACGTGGCGGGGAGGGTGAGGGTGCCGTCGTCGTAGTCGACGGTGATCGAGCCGAAGTCGCTGAGCACATCCGAACCGAGCAGGCCCTGAATGCCTCGGCTTCCCCTGGGCGGCCCCAGGTCGATGACCGTGACCTCACCCGGGTCGAGACGTATCTCGCCGACCTCCCACCGGTCCACCCGGGCGACGGGAACCTCCCCGGTGCCGATGATCCCGCTCACCGAGCGTCGCTCGCCGGTGCGTTCCAGGCCCACACGGTCGGCGACCTCCTCGCCGACGACGCTCGTGGAGGCCCCGGTGTCCAGGGCGAAAGAGAAGGGCCCCCGGCCTTCGATGCTGACCGGGACGAACGCCAGCGTCCTGCCGTCCCGCTCGATGACCCTGAGCGGTACGTCGCGCGCGGCCCCCGGAGAAGTCCGCGACGCGCTCGGGTCGTCGCGGTCCCCGACCACAACGCAGCCCGCGAGCAACGGTGCGGTCACCAGTGCCGCGAAGAGCCGGCGGGGACTTCGCCGATGTCTCGCGCCGGACGCTCTCTCGTCCCGCGTGCTCATGCGGCCGGGGTGCCCGCCCGACAGCCGCGCAAACCGGCGCCGAACTGTGGCGGATCCCGAAACTTGTGTCAGGCGCCTGACTCGGGGGTAATCCGTCACAAGGACACGAGGAGGGGGCAAAGAGGCAGAGGAGGGTAAGAGCAATGCTCCTGCTGGCGCTCTTGCTCGTGCTGGCCACCGGCGCGTTCGCGGCCATCGCCGTCGTGGAGAACTTCTCGGGCGGCCCCGACTACGCGGTGGAGATCTTCGGCAACCAGATCGCGACGCTGACCCCGCCTGGAGTCTTCCTCTCGGGCGTGGCACTGACGCTGATCTTCTGTCTCGGACTGGCGATGCTCGCGGCCGGACAGAAACGGCATCGTCGTCGCATGCATGAGGTCTCCGCATCCCCGTCGGCCGGCCCGGCGACAGAAGAGCGAGAAGGACGGCGCCCGAAGCCGTCCCGATCAGGCCGCCGCCGTCGCGGTCGGCACATCTTCGGGCACTGACGTACTCATCTCGCGCGTAGGTGCCATCAGAGGTTCGGCTGTTTCCGGGAGCCCAGGTGGCCGACCGCTGCGGGACAGGACGCAGGCTCACGGTACGAGCCCATCGGCATCGCCGCCCTCCCCACATGGACATCGCGGGCGAACCGGGAGGTGGCTGCTGTGCGGGCGACATTCTCACTGGGCCGTGTGGCCGGTATCCGGGTGGGGGTGCATTGGAGCGTCCTGTTCATCTTCGTCCTGATCCTGCTGGGGCTGGCAGGCGGCAGCTTCCGTGAGGCCCATCCTGACCGCCCGGCATGGCAGTACTGGCTCGCGTCAGGGGTGACCGCGGCGCTGTTCCTGCTGTCGCTGCTGGCCCATGAGATCAGCCACGCGCTGGTGGCCCGTCGCAACGGAGTGTCCGTCGAGGACATCACCCTGTGGCTGCTCGGCGGACTCGCACGGCTCAGGAGCGAGGCGACCACCCCCGGAGCGGAGCTGCGCATAGCCGGCGTGGGGCCGCTGGTCAGCTTGCTGCTCGGCGGGCTCTTCGCTCTGGCCGCCGGACTGCTGGCCGCGTTCTCCGATGCCGGACTCGTGGGGGAGGCGCTGGCCTGGCTCGCGGGGATCAACATCCTGCTGGCCGTCTTCAACGCCCTGCCGGCCGCGCCCTTGGACGGCGGCCGGCTGTTGCGAGCGGCGGTGTGGTGGAAAACCGGTAGCCCGCTACGCGCCACCGTGGTGGCCACGGCTGCGGGACGGTTCCTGGGATGGGTGCTGGTGGCTGTCGGCCTGTACCTCGTCCTGGTCGGAGCCCTCTTCAGCGGCATCTGGCTGGTGGTCATCGGCTGGTTCGTCATCGCGGTGGCCACGGCGGAGGGCGGCCAGGCGAAACTGCGGGAACTGCTGGGCGGAATACCGGTGAGCGACGCGATGACACCCGACCCCGTGACCGTCCCGGCCGCCACCACGATCAGCGAGTTCCTGGCCGACCCCCGTTTCCGCTATCGCCACTCGGCCTTCCCCGTCGTCGACGCCGACAACACCGCGGCCGGCCTGGTCACCTTCAAGGGCGCCGACGTGGTCGCCGAGAAGGAACGGCCCTCCGTCCCCGTCACCCACGTGATGGTGCCGGTCGACGACCTGCCGACTCCTCGTCCCGACGACCCGCTCGCCCGGCTGGTTCCCGAGTTGCAGGCCAATCCCACCCACCGCGCCCTCGTACTGGAAGGGAGCCGGCTGGCCGGCATCGTCTCTTCTTCCGACATCAGCCGTGTCACGTCCTGGCTGAGCTCATCATCCGCCTGGCGGAAACGGACCTTGTGACGTCCGCAGCCCTCAGGGCCCTGACCGACCTGATGCTGCCGCGGCCGAGGGTCGGCACGTCCGGTCTTGGCGGGCCGGGTTCCTTCGACGGGAGAGGTCCGGCGGGACCGTCGGGTGACTCGGACAACACGTGCCGAAAGACTTTCCGCTGAGGCATGGAGTGCTGTCGCTGCCGACTCAACAGCCGCCAACGCAAGACGTTCGCCTGGGAGACCCCGGTCGAGCGCATGTGTGAACTGCCCGCCGACACACGTCAGTGATCACTGTTGCAACGATCCCTCAAAAGTGCCTGGCGGCGCGGGGCTTGGCGTAGGCACTGCCTTCGGCGCCGTTTCCAGTTCCTGGACGGTACCGCCGCCCGGCTCGTTACGCGGCGTGCCCGCTGTGGTGGACAGCCAGGACCAGGCCCCGAGGGCCAGACCTATGGCCGCGGCCGTGGCGATCACGCGACCGCACCGGCGGAGCCTGCCGCGACCGTCGAGTTCTCGCCAAGCCGGTTGTGGATCGTCGGGGTGCCACAGGTCACCGACCGTGTCCGCCCTGTTGTCTGTCGGAGCGTGGGCCGGAGGTGGACTGCAGCGGCCCTCCGGGCCGGTGTCGGGACGGCTGGGGTGCCGAGCGGGTGCCCGCTCCTGTGCGGAGGGCTCTCTGGGAGCGGACTCGCGAATGGCTCGCTCGTCGTCCGTCAGGAATTGCAGCCAGATCTCGTCGCTGATGGATGGCATGGCATCAGGGTCGTCCGGCGTTCCTTCTCTGTCCGGCTCTGGGATGGTCACGTCACCTGTTCCTCCCGGGAAGTGCTGCGTACTCGCGGCTCTGTCTGTGCGAGGAGGCTGACCGACGGCTGGAGGGTTGTCCTGTGCCGACCGACCGCCGGTCAGCCCCGCGATCAGATCATTGCACAGAGCAAAAATAGATCGCCAGTACGTCTTCGAGAGAAATTGCGCACTCACTGGCGGATGGGCCTTCCTCGGCTGGTAGGAAGCGGGTGGTGACCGCCTCCGGGCGGTTGCCGAACTGGACCAGCGTTTTCGGTCGGGCGCGCAGGATGAGGTACCAGTCGGAGAGGTACCAGTCGGCCCGCGTCCGGGGTGGTGCCGCAGCAGGAGTCGCTTGCCGAAGAGAGGGGGCAAGTCCCGCTTCCGGTACGTAGATCGGCAGGATCAGGGCCAGTCGTCGCCAACTGGTGCTGGGCCGGGGGCGGCAGGGTGCGGTGTCCCGGTCGGGCATGACCGCCTTCGTGCATCGGAAATAACAGCCCTGGGACTCGATTGGGTAAAGGACCCAGGGTGAGAGTCGTCCCCCGGAAGCCGCCTTTGCATAGTCTAAAAGTGGAGGAGGGGCGCCTGCAGAGAAGTCCGGCGGCTCTCGACAGCCGCGACCCTGCAGGAGTACCGCATGACCGACCAGAAGACGCCGTCGAGTTGGACGCTGCTGTCCTGCATGCCGGTCGTGGTGATGGCGGTGGTGGCTGTGGTGGACGTCCTGGCCGGCCCCGGTGTCGGATTTCTGCCACTGGTGTCCCTCGGACCGGCCTTCGCCGGGCTGGTCGGGGGGTGGCGCCGTACGGCGGTGTTCGGGCTCGCGGCCCTAGTGTTGTGCGTCGCCCTCGGGCTGTACGACGGGCTGTTTCACGAGCGCAGGGGCTACACGGCGCTGGCCTCCGTGGCGGGCGTGACCGGTGTCGGGGTCGCGGCCGCGGTGTCGCGGTCGCGCCGGGAGGCGGAGCTGGCCAGCGTGCGGTCGATCGCCGAGGTCGCCCAGCGGGTGCTTTTGCGGCCCGTACCCCTGACTGCGGGCCCACTGCAGGTGGCGGTGTCGTACACCTCGGCGGTCGCCGAGGCGCGGATCGGCGGGGACCTGTACGAGGTGGTGGCCTCCCCGTACGGCGTGCGAGTGATCGTCGGGGACGTCCAAGGAAAGGGTTTGGTCGCAGTGGAGACAGCGGCCGTGGTGCTGGGTGCCTTTCGGGAGGCGGCATACGACGAACCCGACCTCGCGGGGGTGGGTGAGCGCTTGGAGCGGAGCATGGCCCGGGAGTTGGAGGGGGAGAAGTTCGTCACCGCGATCCTCGCCGAGATAGGAACGGCTCATGAGGCAGTCTTCCTCAACTACGGACATCCGGCCCCTATGGTCGTGCGCGGGGACGGCGCGGTCGAGTTCCCAGAGCCGCTCGCCTTTGCGCTTCCGCTGGGTCTCGGTGCGCATGCGAGCGAGAGCCCGGTTCCCTACGGGGTGGGCTTCGCCCCAGGTGAGCAGTTGCTGCTGTACACCGACGGTGTCACCGAGGCCCGCGACGAGGAGGGCGGCTTCTATCCCGTCGGTGAGCGGGCGCACCTGTTGGACGCCCCGGACGCCCACCGCGCCTTGAAGGCTCTGCGTAAAGATCTTGCACAGCACTCCGCCGGACCGCCTCACGACGATGCCGCGATGCTCCTGCTGCGCTACCACAGTCATGGGGAAGGGAAATCCGTTCCCGCGGCGTGAGCGAGGCGGCACTCCCGCGGGGCCCGTCCGACGGCACCTGTCGGCCGAGCAGTGACGCGAGGCGGCCCTTGCCTTTCCCGTTCTGGCTGGCGCACGGGTAGCCGCTCATGGCCGCTGCTCTCGCCCCTGGCGCGGCCGACGGCCCTGAGCGATGACACCGCCGGACTGGAGATGCGTGAGGGGACCGGTGGCTTCGGGCCGAGGCGAGGCCGCAGCGCCCAGGCGGGCCCAGCGCGGCAGCCGAGGGCTGAACGGCAAGGGGCGTTTCAGCAGCGCAACGGGCGGAGACCCATCATGCCGTGCACTCACCATCTCCGGTACCGCGCCGGCGCTGCGCGTCGGCGGGCGGCTCGCTGCGGATACTGATCGTCAGTGCGAGCATGGGAGCGGGTCACGACACGGTGGCCCGTGAACTCGCCCGGCGAGCCCGACGCCAGGGTCATCACGCGCACATCGTGGACCTGTTGAAGTTGCTGCCGGGCGGCCTGGGCACCGGGCTGCGCCTCTTCTACCAAGCGTCCGTACGGCACTTCCCCTGGGCGTACGCCGGCCTGTACGAGGCGTTCCTGCGCCCTGGCACGCAACACCGCCCCAGCGGTCTTCCCCTCGCCCGATTGGCGGGCGGCCGTCTGACGGCGCTGGCGGAGCGGACGGGGACCGACGTTGTGGTTCCCGTCTTCCATCTTGCCGCGCAGCTGACCGGTCACCTCAGGGACCAGGGACGACTGCGGTCGCCGAGTGCTGTCTTCCTGATCGACTTCGCCGTCCACCGTCAGTGGCTCCATCCCGGCAACGACCTGTACCTGTGCCTCACCGACGAGGCCACGCGGGAAGTGAGCCGGAGCATCACGGTGCCCGTCGAGACGACAGGTCCGGTCGTGGCACCCGAGTTCTTCGCTCCGGCCGCCGGTGCCCCGGCATGGCGGCAGCGTTTCGCCGCCCACGGTCCTGGGCGCCCTCCCGTCCTGTTGTCCGCAGGTGCATGGGGAGCCGCCTCGGAACTGGGGGGAACCGCTCGACTGCTGGCCGCCGCCGGTTTGCTGCCGATCGTGCTCTGTGGTGGGAATGAGCGCCTGCGGGCCCGTATGGGCGGCATTCCGGGAGTTCTGGTACCGGACTGGGTCACCGACATGCCCGGCCTGCTGCGTGCGGCCCGCGTCCTTGTCGACAACGCCGCCGGGCAGACCGCCGTACAGGCTCTCGCCTCCGGGCTGCCCGTGGTGAGTTATCGTCCGCTTCCTGGTCATGGGGCCGACGGCGTGCGACGGATGGAAGCGCTCGGTGTGTCGGAGACCGCCGCGGACGGTACGGCTCTGCTGGAAGCCCTCGGCCGGTTGTCGACGGACGGCGCGGAACGGGAGCGCCGTATCGCTCGCGGACGCGAGCTTTTCCGAGGCGACGTGATGGCCCGAGTGGCCGCTCTCGCCGCCTTGTCCACCAGGTGATCGCGGCCGAAAGGGGCGCGGCTCCTCACGGACAGACCGGTCCTCGGTGCCCTGCGGCGCCGGAACGGGTAGACCCGCAGGCGGCCCACTGAGGACTTGTCTGTTGCTGGTCAGAGTGCGTGCGTGTCAAAGACGAGCGTGAGCAACGAGACCAGCAGCACCTTGTACACGACATTCTCGTGGACGAAGCAAGGCCGATCAGCCCGGCGACCATACGCCGACGGACAGCCGCTGAGGGGGAGGGTGCGGCGTATCCGCAGCCGTCCGGTGACCACAGTGGCGTGGGACCTCAGCTCAGCTCCGCGAGCAGTGCGTTGCATGCCTGTTCGCAGCTGCGGCAGGCCTCGGCGCAGACCCGGCAGTGATCGTGCATGTCCGCGTGGCTACCGCACTCCTCCGCGCAAGCCTTGCAGGCGGTGGCGCACGCCTGGAGCACGGCTCGGCTGATGTTCGCGTCGTAGCCGGTGTGACGGGAGAGCACCGATGCCGTGGTGTTGCAGATGTCCGCGCAGTCCATGTTCGTACGGATGCACTTGGTCAGGTCCTCGACCATGCGCTCCGACAGGCAGGCGTCCGCACACGCGGTACACGCCTGCGCGCAGGCGATGCACTCCTGGATGCACTTCGCCATTGCCTCGCGGTCTACACCGCCCAGGTCAGCGGGGTAGGTGTCCAGCATTTCCTTCACAGAAGTGGTCACGTTCATCGCCTCACAGTGGTCGTGTGCCATGGCGCCCGCTATTCCGTTGAGCGGGCGGCCGTACTACAGGCCGGGTTTCACCATGGCCGTGCCACGAAACCGGCGGGCCGCGTGGGTGAGGCTGACTCGATTCGGCAGTGCTTGCCGGCCCGCGTCGCGCGGGCGGATCCTGACGCGGCCCCTCGGGCGGGGGCGCCAAGCGGTGTGCGGCACCCATCCGGCGGCTGTCCGACTGCGGGTCGCGCGACGAGCGCACAAAATGACCTTTGCATAGGCTAAATAAGAGGGGGGACTCGTGAGTTCGACCACTCCTCCATAGTCAGAGGGATCAGCATGAAGCCCGACAGCATCCTCGCTGAACCCATCGAGCAGAGCGACATGCTCTCCTCCCCCCAGCGCATCGATGAACTGGTGTGCAGCGTCGCCACTCTGCCCCCCGGGCCCGAGCGCCAGGTGGCGCGCGAACGGGTCACCGGTCAGCTCATGCCCCTGGCCCGTCGCATCGCCGGAAAATTCCGCATCACCGGCAGTGAGGACCAGGAGGACCTTTTCCAGGTCGCTTGCCTGGGACTCGTCAAGGCCGTCGACCGCTACGACCCCCACCGAGGGCACGCCTTCCTGTCCTACGCAGTGCCCACCATCACCGGGGAAGTGAAGCGCCACCTGAGGGACAGGAGTGGCCTGGTGCGCCTGCCCCGCCCGGTCCAGGAGGCCCGGCAGCGTGTGTGGTGGGCGCGGGAGGAACTGCAACAACGCACACCGGGGAATGCGCCGACGCCTGCGGAGATCGCCGAAGCCTGCGATCTGTCCGAGGAAGCCGTACGGGAGGCGATGCGCTCGGAAGGGGCGCGGCACCCACGTTCCCTGGACTCGAGCCCCGAGGGTGGCGACACGACGGGCCCGGCCCTGGCCGACCTGATCGGTGACAGCGATCCGCGACTGGACCTCGTGGTGGACCGCCTGTCACTGCGGCACGCCCTGAGTCGGCTTCCCGCGAGAGAACAGCACATCCTGTATCTCCGGTTCTTCCGGGAACAGACGCAGCAGCAGATCGCGGAGGCCGTCGGTGTCTCCCAGATGCACGTGTCCAGGCTGCTGAAGCACTGTCTGAGTCAACTGCGCGCCGGGCTGTCGGACCCGGCTTCGGGGTTTGCCCCAGAAGCCCCTGAAGAGGGCCCACCGGACCCGCAGACCCGGGACGCGCGCCCCTCGGTGAACGCTGTCGGCGACGCCGCACCGAACGCCCGGAAGCATCGGCGCCCGCCCGTCGCCCTTCAGGCACTGGCCCGGTCACCCTCGCGTCACCCCCGGCCGCCCCGCCGCGACCAGGGCCGTCCGCCACTCGACACCTCGCAGCATGCCCCCTCCCTGCGGGGCGCGCGGACTCGCCCTTCGCCAAAGCCACGTCCGCACACGCCGCTCCGCCGAAGCATGCCTTCCCCTGCGGGTGGCAGGCGGAATGAGGCACCCGCAGCGTTTTCGCGAGAACCAGGGGAGGACGTGCGTCGGACACAGGACCGGCGCTCGGCCTCCGGCGCGGCGCACACGGGCGAGATGGGGGAGTGGTGCTTCTTCCCTCGGTCCCGCCGGGCCGTTCCGGAAGGGAGATCCGGCTCACCCGGCCGGCCTCGTGCGCCCGACGGCCGCGGTGCCCCTGCCCTCGTTTCCGTCGACGCGGCGCGGGACGCACCGGCGATGAGAGGGCCGCGGAGACGTCCCCTGCTACCTCACCGTCCGAGTTCCATGCTCTCTCCGCGGCCACCCAGGCGTCACCCTGCTCGACCTCGACGGCCGGCAAATCGGCGAGCCCGCAGAGCGCGAGGGCCGACGGTGCGGATCCGAAGGACCGAAAGCCCTGGCCGTCATTTTGAAACCGGTACCAGTGCTTACGCGACACTGCCCACTGTCGCCGCGCCGCGAAGGTGGAGGCCTACCCGTCGGGATCCACCTGGGCGCTGCGCACACCTGAGCGGGCTACCCACCTCGCGTCCAAGCGCCGGTCCAGCGCGGCGCCCGGCCGCTGCTCCGGGGTGGTCAGGGGTACCGAGCCGGCTGGACCACTCCCACCTCGAAGACGTCGCCGCACACGCGGAACGCGTTCGCCGAGGGCCGACCGATGAGCTGACGTCCTGTGACCGCGACAAGGCTGGCGCGGAGGACCGTGTTACGCGCGGCGTACCGGAGACCAGGCGTGCACGCCCAGCCCCGCAGGCTTGGGCGAGCGGGCGACTCGATTGCACCGTGACGGCCGGGTTTCGCCGGAGCGAGCTGTGCCGTGCTCGCAGCACGCTGAGCGCCTACAGCGCGAGCCGGGGCGCCCGCACGGCCGCTCCCCGCTCCGAACGCCGCCGGCTCGTTTGCCCGCGAGACGGCAGGGATACCCACCGGGCGTTGCCCTGCCGGAGAACGAGAGAGGTCCGAACCATGGGGCATGGAGGAGACGTCATCGCGGAGCTGGTGACTGATCACCGCGAGGTCGAGGAACTGTTCGGGAAGATCGAGGCCCTGGCCCCTGGCGAGAAGCAGCGCAAGGAGTACGCGGACCAGGCCGTGATCGAGCTGGTGCGGCACTCGGTGGCCGAGGAAGCCTACCTGTACCCGGCAGTGCGCGCGTTCCTGCCGGACGGCGACTTCGTCGCCGACAAAGAGATCGAGGACCATGCCGGGGCCGAACGAACCATGAAGGAACTCGAAGGCGTTGAGCCCGACAACCCGGAGTTCGACCGGCTCATCGGCGAACTGATGACCGAGATCCGCTCGCACGTCCGCGACGAGGAGGACGATCTCTTCCCCCGGCTGCGGGAGGCGACGTCCGAGGAGGAGCTGATGAAGCTGGGGGACAAGGTGCGCCACGCCAAGAAGACCGCACCGACCCGGCCGCACCCCTCCGCTCCGGACACCCCGCCCGCCAACAAGCTGCTGGCCCCGGGGGCGGGCATGGTCGATCGTGTCAGGGACGCTCTGACCGGCCGCGGAAAGGGGTCCTGACCGGCTGTCGCGCCCGTCTGACCCCGCCCGACCGGAGACACCCTGGGAGGAAGGGAAGACGCGGCTGCCCGCGCGTCTCAACGGCCCAGGCGTACGGCAAAGTCGTCGATGCAGCAGACCGGAACCGGTCGTATCCCACCGCATCTGGCCGAGATCCTGTCGGCAGCCCTTCCGGACGTGGACGCCGGGCTTGACCGCCCCGCACGCCCGGACCGCCGCGCTCTGCCCCGCTCGGTGCCGCGGATGAGGACCAGGACAGGAAGGATCTCAGCAGGTGGAGGGCACGTGGTCGTTCGGGCTGGCCATCCTGGTCGTCGCGGTGGCCGGCCTTGCGGCCGTGCTCTCCAACCGGCTGAGCGAACGCACGCGTGTCCCGGCCCCGGTGTTCTTCCTCGTGGTCGCGGCCGTCGCGGTCGACGTCTTCCCGTCCCTGCGGCGGCTCTCCATGGGAACCGTGCAGGACGTGGTGACCGTCGCCCTGGTGGTGCTGTTGTTCCAGGGCGGTATGGAGATCGGATGGCGGCGCTTCAAGCCGGAGGCGCGGGCCGCCCTCTCGATCGGCGTACTGGGCACGTTCGCCACCGCCGGCCTGCTCGCCGCCGCCGCGCACTATCTGCTGGGTCTCGACTGGCGACCGGCCCTGCTGCTGGGTACGGCGCTGGCACCGACCGATCCCGCCGTCGTCTTCTCCGTGCTCGGCCGCCGGAAGATCACCGGCCGGACAGGGACGCTGATGCCCGGTGAGTCGGGCCTCAACGACCCCGTCGGCATCGCCCTGATGGCCGGGCTGCTGGGCAGCTCGTCCGGATCGGCCCTCACCACCGCCGGTCACACCGCCGTGCTCTTCGCGCAGGAGATGGCCATCGGCGGGGTCATGGGCGTGGCCGGCGGCTGGGCGCTGAAGTGGTTCATCCAGAAGGTGCCGCTGCCCGCCGAGGGGCTGTACCCCCTGCGCACGCTCGCAGGCGCGTTCGCCGTGTACGGGGTGACCGTGGTCGCGCACGGCTCGGGCTTCTTGGCTGTCTTCCTCGCCGGTGTGCTGCTGGGGGATGTCCGCGCCCCGTACAAGAGGGAGATCGAGCGCTTCCACACCGCTCTGGGCAGTCTCGGTGAGATCGTCGCGTTCACGATGCTCGGTCTGACCGTGCCGTTGTGGACCTTCGCCGGGGAAGGGGCGTGGGTGGACGGACTGGTGCTGGCCGTGGTGCTCGCCTTCCTGGTCCGCCCGGTGGTCATGGCCGTGTTGCTGTGGCCGATGAGCCTGACCGTGGGGGAACGGGTGTTCCTGGCCTTCGCCGGACTCAAGGGGGCCGTGCCGGTCCTGCTCGGCAGCTACATCGTCAGCTCCGGCGCCCTGGACGCCGACCGCCTCTACGACGTGATCTTCGTGGTCGTCGTCTTCTCCGTCCTCGTCCAGGGCTCACTGGTGCCCACGGTGGCCCGGGGGTGCCGGGTACCGATGCGGTCCGTGGAACTGGAACCGTGGGCACTCGGCGTCCGGCTGCGGGACAAGCCGGAAGGCGTCTCCCGCCATGTGGTCCAGCGGCACTCCACGGCCGAGGGAAGCAGGGTGGACGAACTCGACATCGGCGAGGACACATGGATCAGCGTGGTCGTTCGGGAGGGCCGCCTGGTCCCGGTGAGCGGATCCACGCAGCTGCGGGCGGGCGACGAGGTGCTGCTGCTGACCGGTGACGACGACGAACGGTGCGCCGGCCTGTTCACCGACGGCTCCACCTGACGGGCTGCAGGCTTCCTTCCCTCCGCGCTCTCCGCCCGCTCCTGGGCGATCTCGCGTCCGAGGACGTGGTTCAGTGCCGTACGGATGACCGCGATGCCTGCTCCAGCGACAAGGTACGTCCGGAACCGGTCGGGCCGGCGGTCACTTGACCGCTGTTCACCCCGCGGCCGAAGGGCTGGAGTCGTAGGCCGGAATCTGTGAAGGCAGCTTGAAGGAGACGCTTCCCGATTTCTCGAATCGCACGGTGAACTCCAGGAAGTCGCCGCCTCGTACCACCTGCCGCAGATCGCGCAGGACGAGATGAGTCTTGCCGGACTCGAGTTCCTGGAGGTCGTCGACGGGGAGGGAGAAACCGCCCGACAGCGGTTCGCCCTGTCCGTCCACCATCTGAACGGAGCGGGCCGCCGGCGTCGAGGCACTCATCAGCCGATCCGTCTCAGGCCCCTTGTTGTAGAGCCACATGTAGACGGGGACATCGTCTCCCGGTCGCCAGGGCCCACCGCGCGGTTCCGCGATGTGCGCGTAGCGGACCAGCACTGAACCGACCTTCGCGTTCTGCCCCGGCGCGTCCCACTGCTGGGGATCGAAGCCCTCGTCCGAACCGCAGCCGGTCAGTGCGAGGACGGCTGAGGTGAGCAGGACCGCGCAGCCACGCGTGGAACCCCTGCGAAACAGTGCCACAGTCACTCTTCCCACGATGTTTGCCCCTCTCGCCTTCGGCTTCGCGACACTTTGCCCGTTCGCGTTCCGACGGCTGACATGGGTTTCACCGCCGTCTGGGAGATAAACGCGGGCTTGTGCGGGTGGAGCGCAGCCGCGACGACATCGACCAAGGGGCTGAGACGGATCGGCTCGGGGATCACGACGGGAGACGCACGTGGCCGGCCTGGCGCTCGGTGATCAGTACCGCGGGGGGCCGTACATCCGTTTCGCTTGGGAACAGGGCGACCGGCCGCCGCCCTGCGAGGCTGCGGCTCTCTGTCAGCCCCCTGCCGGGGGAGAGGGGGTGGGAGCACTCGGAGCGTTGGTCTGGAGGTCCTCCAGGCCCTCGGGAATCTTCAGGGTGAGGATCGGTGACCCCGGTTGCGGGGGCGGCGGGGTTGTCTGCTCCTGGGGCAGCTTGGCTGGGCTGGTCTGCTGCAGATTGACTTGTTCATGATTGACGAGCCCGGTCTTCTCCAGAACGGTGATGTGGTCGAGCACCGTGTCATTGGCCTGGTCGGCAAGCTGGCGTACCAGGCTGTTCCTGGTGTTGGCGCGGATCTTGGCGATGACGGGGAAGATCTGACCGTGCGTGACGCGCATGATGTTCACCGCCAGGGAGTCGAACTCCTTGCCGGTGCTGCCGTCCACGGTGGCCACGAACTGCTGCTGCTGGGGGGAGGCCTGGTTCGGGAGGGTTATGTTCAGCTCCGGGGCGATCTTTCGGCAGGTGGCGTCCAGTCGGCCATGGCCGACGACCAAGTGCTCACCGGCCTCCTTCATCTCCGGCGTCGTACCCCGCTGCATCGTCAGCAAGCCCAGCGGGTGTTCCCACAGCCCGGCTGCGCGGACCTTGGCCACGAAGTCGCGATCGGCTTCTGTGAGGGGCCCATAAGGAGTGTTGGCGATGATCCGGTCGGGCGATGTGGCCGTGTTCTCCACTCCGAGCATCGCCGGGTAGGCCAGTGCGGCGATGGTCAGACCCAGGGCGCCGACGGTGAAGACGCTGCCGGCCTTGGCTCGGGATATGCCCATGGTGCCTCCAGAGATAGGGCGGTTTGATCACAGGGGAGTACGCATGACTGAGCGGGATCCTTCATTGCATCAGGCAAATTTTGCACTTGGTTCTGAACTGAGGGCGCCGAGGCGGCCCGGCTGAGGTGGTTCCAGGCCGGCGCCAGGAGTCGCGGCACCTGCCGGAGCCGGACCGCGGCGACGCAGAGTAGCGACCGTCACGCCGGGGGACCTCCCCGCGGAGCACGGCACTGACCGCGGCAGCCGGCATGCGAGGCCGGTGAACCCGCGCCCTACGAGGCCACTCGCCCGGAGCGGAAGTGCTCGGGCGGCCGGGTGTCAGGCGTGAACGCCCAGGGCACCCCCGGTGGCGGTGTGTCAGCTCGCAGCTCTAACGACTTGTCCGTAATGTCCGCATGGCCTCGCTCTCGAACGGTGGACGTGCCCGGGCAGAGGCGTTCGACGGAACGCCGCCGACGACTCGGAAATGGTGGCTCAGTGAAGCAACGTCATGTCTTCGGCGACACCTTCGCCTTGGAGGCGATCGTCGCCGCCGTGGTCTTCCTCGTGGTCGCCGCCCTGTTCGGCTACGCGCTCGTCATGCGCCGGGCAGCGCGACGGGTGACCCCCTCCGTGCGTGCCGAACGCCCGCGTCTCGAGGCCTACTACGTGGGCGTCCTGGCCGCGTTCGCCGTGTTCCTGGTGGCCTGGACCGCCTGGCAGAACAACCGGGAACACCATCAGACGGCCGAGCGGCCCGTTCGGGTCGACGTCTCGGCCTTCCAGTGGTGCTGGAACTTCAGCTACCCCCAGGCGCCCGACTCGCGCGAGGTCGACGGGACGTGCAGGGGAGACGACCTGCCGACGGTGGTCGTACCGACCGGTCGCCCGGTGGAGTTCCACCTGACCTCCCGTGACGTCATCCACTCGATGTGGATCCCGCACCTGCGCTACAAGATGGACGCCTTCCCCGACCACATGAACACCTTCACCGTCACCCTGGACAAGGAAGGCCGCTGGATGGGCAAGTGTGCCGAGTTCTGCGGCCAGCTCCACTACAAGATGCACTTCTGGCTGAAGGCCGTCTCGCCCGAGGAGTACGACCGCTGGCTGCAGGACGGCGGACAAGGGGCCGCCGCATGACGGTCTCGTCCACCTCGACGAAGGAGGACACCGGCGGGCGGCCGGTGTCCTCGGGCGGATGGCTGGGCTGGGTGACGAGCACCGACCACAAGCGCATCGGCGTGCTGACCATGGGCACCGCTCTGGTGCTGCTCATGGCCATGGGAACCCTCGCCCTGACCATGCGCGCCCAGCTGGCCCAGCCCGAGCAGCATCTGGTGAGCACCCACACCTTCAACCAGCTGTTCACCATCCACGGCTCCGGCATGATCTACATGGTGGTCACCCCGTTCGCGCTCGGGATGGGCGTGTACCTCGTGCCCCTGCAGATCGGGGCCCCCGGAATCGCCATGCCGCGCTCGACACTGCTGGGCTACTGGCTCTACGCGCTCGGCGCCCTGGTCATGCTGTCGGGTTTCGCGACCCCGCTCGGAGCCCACGCCGACGGGTGGTTCTCCTATCCGCCGATGGCCGACAGCGTCAACTCGCCGGGCGTGGGGTCCGATCTGTGGATCGCGGGAGTGTTCCTGTCCACCACCGGCACCATCATCATGGGCTGGACCGTGCTGTGGACCGTGCTGCGCAAACGCACGTACGGCATGACGATGCTGCGCCTTCCGGTGTTCTCCTGGTCGATGATCGCCAGCGCCCTGATGGTGATCGGCGCCTTCCCGGCACTGCTGGCGGCGCTCGTCCTGCTCGCCGCCGGGCGAGCCGACCCGTCGATCTTCGACCACAACGTGTGGAACATCGGATACCAGCACCTGTTCTGGTTCTACGGCCATCCGGTCGTGTACGTCTTGTTCTTCCCGTATCTGGCCGCGGTGGCCGAGGTGCTCGCGGTCTTCTCCGGGCGCCGCTTCTTCGGCTACACGGGCACGGTGCTGTCGTTGCTCGTGTTCGCCGCGCTGTCGATGAGCGTGTGGGGCCACCACATGTTCGCCACCGGCCAGGCGACCAACGACTACTACTCCCTGGCCTCCATCGCGTTGCTCGTCCCCGCGGGCGTGGAGTACTTCGCCATGATCGGCACCATCGTCGGCGGACGGCTGCGACTGGCTCCTCCGATGCTGTTCGCTCTGGCGTTCATCCCACAGTTCCTGATCGGCGGGCTCACCGGCATCATGGTCGGCACACCCGTGATCGACTACCACGTGACCGACAGCTATTTCGTGGTGGCCCATCTGCACTACGTGCTGTTCGCGGGCAGCGCCTTCGGGTTGTTCGCCGGGGTGTACTTCTGGTTCCCGAAGGTGACCGGCGTGATGCTGGGGCACGGGGCGACCCGGCTGCACTTCTGGCTGCTGGTGATCGGCACCAATGTGACCTTCCTGCCCATGTTCGCGCTCGGCTACCTCGGCATGCCGCGCCGGGTCGCCACCTACGCGGCCTTCGAGGGATTCGGCTGGATGAACCTTCTGTCCAGCATCGGCGCGGCCTTCCTCGCCGCTGCGATGGCCGTGTTCGCCGTCAACGTGTTGTGGACCCTGCGCCGACGGACGCTGGGGATCGCGGAGAAGGCCCCGGACGACCCGTGGGGCGGCCACAGCCTGGAATGGGCCACCTCGTCGCCGCCCCCCAGGTTCAACTTCACCCCGGAGCACCCGGTGCCCCCCATCACCAGCTTCGCGCCCCTGCTGGACCTGCGACAGCGCGGGGAGCAGGAGGCCGCGGCAGGCGGGAGCCGGTCGTGAAGCGGCACCTGTCCTTCGTGGTCGTGGCCGGCTGGGGCCTGCTCAACGCCCTGCTCCTCACCGTGCTCGTGGTGTACGGCGAGAACACGATGGTGTACTGGCTGTGGGGCAGCGTCGTCGTGGTGCTGGAACTGGCCGCCCTCCTCGTGCTCGTCTCTTCCCGCGCCGGCCCCGACCAGCACGTCCGCTACCGGGTGCCGGACCGCTCGGCAGGCGCGGTGGCGCCCGCAGCGTTCGGCTTCCTGCTCGTCGCCCTGTCCTTCGTCTACGGCTGGTGGCTGCTGGCCGTGGCAGGCCCTGTGTTGCTGGTGGCCGCGGCACTGGCGGTACGCGGCACGACGGCGCGGGAGGAGTGAGCGCGATGGACCACTCGACCCACGGAACGCACCTGTCGGCCGTGGCCATGATGGCCGTGTCGGGCCTCATGCTGGCCGCGGTGGTGCCCGGCGTCGTCCGGCTCACCCGGCGGGCGCCACTGTGGCAGCGGGTGAGTCTGCCTCCGGGCCTCGCCCTGCCGCTGCTGGTCCTGGTGCACGCGTGGGTGGTCCTCGCCGGCCTGGTGCTCCCCGTGCCCACCGGCGTCACCGCCGCGTCGGAACTGGCCCTGCTCCTGGCCGCCTTCGTGTTCTGGGTGCCCGTCATCGCCCGCACCCGGCACCGCCTCAGTGATCCCGGCCGGTGTCTCTACCTGTTCCTCGCCGCACCGCTGCTGGACATTCCCGCCCTCGGGGTGATCGCGTCGGGGCACCAGGCCGAGGGCCTCGCCATGATCGTCGGCATGCTGCCCCTCGCCATCGCCGCGGCGGTCGTCACCTGGTCGTGGATCCAACGCGAGGAGCGCCAGGCCGTGGACGCCCTGCCCCTCGCGGTGCGCGGTGGTGACCCGGGCGTCCGCTGATCCGGTGATCCGGGCCTCGGGTGTGCTCGTCTTCGACGTCGAGAGATCGCCCCGGCCGGTGCGCCCGCAGGGGCGGAACCCGCCTGCGGGGCGAACCGTCGACCCCCTCAGCCAACCCCTCCGGCTCCCGCCCGCCCAGCGGCTTGCGCTGCTCGATGAGGGAGTTTCCCTCCTGGCGTGTTACCTCGCATGCCTTGCCGCCGGTTCCCACGGAGGCGCCCGAGAAGAATCCCAGGCGGGGCGGGGCCTCGGTGCGTCCCGTCGCTCCCGCCACATCCCGCTGCGGACCCGTCAACGGATTGCCGCGGGCCGGCCCCCGGCCTCGCGTCCCCGGGCCCCGAAGGCCGGGCCGTCGGCCCTCGCCGGTCCTGCCGCCCGCGGCGGTCTCGTCCGTCCGGACTGGAACTCCTCGCTCACGACTCGCCGGTCTCGTCCGCCTCGCCGGGGCCGGCCCGTACGGCTTCGACGCGGCGCCGCTGCCACGATGTGGCGGGCATCTCGACCCGCTCGCCGAAGTACCACCGGCTGAGCGCGTTGCGGAGGCGGTGCTTGCGGAACCAGCGCCAGACCTCCGTGCCGTGTGCCCGTGGTCGTGGCTCGGCGCGCACGAGGATGCGGTAGGCCTCGGCCGACGGAAGCAGCGTGCGTGCCTGCTGGTAGCCACCGTCCGTGTTCTGCCGCACCTCGGCGGTCGCCAGTCCTTCCAGCAGACGTCGGCGGTCGGCGGCCTGCAGCCCCAGGCAGGCTCGTTTCGTGGCGTGGTAGGACAGGAACGGCACCAGGAAGAGGGCGGTGCGGAGGGTGTAGGTGATCACCTCCAGCGGGATGCGGAAGACGAGCGCGATCACGTCCTGCCCGCCGGCCAGGAGCAGGATGGCGTAGGCGGACACGGCGGCGACACCCAGGGCGGTGCGGGTGGGCTGATCGCGCGGGCGGTCGCACAGGTGCTGCTCGGGCATCGGCCCGGTGATCCACCGTTCGAAGAACGGATAGCTGTAGAGGATGACGAACAGGGCGGTCGGCAGCACCACACCGGGCAGGAAGACGTCCCACACGATGGTGTGCCCGGCCACGTCGGTCTCCGCGGCGGGTGTCAGGCGCAGCGCGCCTTCCAGGAAGCCCACGTACCAGTCCGGCTGGGAGTCGATGGAGACCTTGTCGGGCCGGTAGGGACCGAACGTCCAGATCGGGTTGATCTGCATCAGGGCGCCCATCAGCGCGAGGACGCCCCCGACGGTGAACAGCAGGCCGACGGACTTGGCGGTGTACTGCGGGAAGAACGGCTTGCCGATCACATTGCGATTGGTGCGGCCGGGCCGGGCCCACTGGGTGTGCTTGTGGTAGATGACGAAGGTCAGGTGGAGGGCCACGAGGGCCAGGAGCACCCCGGGCAGCAGCAGGATGTGGGCCACGTACAGACGCGGGATGATCTCGTCACCGGGGAACTCGCCGCCGAAGACGAAGAACGACAGGTAGGTCCCGACGATCGGGATCGACAGCATGATGCCCTGGGCCGTGCGCAGGCCGGTCCCCGAAAGCAGGTCGTCGGGGAGCGAGTATCCGCAGAAGCCCTCCAGCAGCGCCAGCATGAACATGGTCACGCCGATCGTCCAGTTCACTTCCCGCGGTCGCCGGAAGGCGCCCGTGAAGAAGACGCGCAGCAGGTGCA
Organism: Streptomyces qaidamensis; assembly: GCF_001611795.1. Taxonomy (NCBI): domain Bacteria; kingdom Bacillati; phylum Actinomycetota; class Actinomycetes; order Kitasatosporales; family Streptomycetaceae; genus Streptomyces; species Streptomyces qaidamensis. The sequence continues at coordinate 8,427,504 of NZ_CP015098.1, forward strand.
CGCCGATCGCGGCCACGAACACCAGTGCCCCCCAGTGGTGCATCTGACGGATCAGCAGACCGCCGCGGACGTCGAAGCTGATGTGCATGACGGAGGCGTAGGCCTCCGACGTCATCACGCCCTGTAGGGGTACGTACGAGCCGGTGTACGGGGATTCCGCCATGCTGGGGTCGAAGAAGAAGGTCAGGTAGACACCCGTGACCACGAGGACGACAAGGCTGTACAGGGCGATCTCGCCCAGAAGGAACGACCAGTGGTCGGGGAACGCCTTGCGTAGGAACTCCTTGCCCGCGGAGCCGACCGGCAGGCGCTTGTCGAGCACGCTCACCAGCCGCTCGCCGCGCGTGGCGGACCGGGGCGATCCGTTGTCGTCAGCCACGGGCACCGTGTCTTCGCCCTCCTGTAGCCACTGCGGCGACTGCGCTGCGTGCTCATCCGCCACTGTCCGTTCCGAAGCCTGGCATGGGTCCCCCCGCCGCACATCGCCGAAACGGTGGCGGGGGGACAGGCGGCACGTAGCCATCCCGCGCGAGGGAGAGAGGAAGTGGAGGTGCTTCGAGCCGCCGGCCAGGGATCGGTCCGGTGCCTCAAACGCTGTTGGGCCAGGCGATGGCGCTACGGAGCTCCGCTTCCTGGAGCCCGGTACGGCAGCCGAGTTGCTCCCAGCTGCGCACCGGTGGACCGCAGGTCAGTGCGAGGGCGCTGCTCAGAGCAACGCAAGAAGGTCGTTCGCATCCGGCCTGCGACTGGTTCGACGGCCTGCGCCGGGGGCGGCCGTGCCGTGCCGACCGGAACTCACCATGGGCGAGATGCCACTGGCTCGCCATTGCGAGGCGCTGCGCCCGGCGGTGCCCGGCCGTCTGCAGCGCGGAACCTCGTACACCGAAGCGGTGGCGAGACCATACGCCGGACGGGGGACGATGCTGGAGGCCCATGAGGTCCCGCCCCCCCCCGCGACGGTGGGTCGGTGACGCCCAGCACCGCGGCGGGGGCGTCGCCCTCCCGCCAGGGCGATCGCGTCGAGCGGCGGACCGAGGCCAGTAGCGAGGGCGCAGTACGCCCGCTCAGCATTCCGTCATGGCACGCCGAAGGAAGGCACAGGATCGGCTGAGCAGCCGGGACACCTGCATCTGGGACACGCCCACGATGGCCGCGACTTCCCGCTGGGTGTGCGCATCGAGGAAGTAGAGCTTCAGTACGCGACGCTCGCGGTCGGACAGCTCGGTGATGAGGGAGTTCAACGCCACGACATCGGTGACGTGATCGAGGGCCGGGTCGTCGGCGCCCAGGGTGTCGGCAAGGGACAGGTTCCTCGCCGGGCCGCGCTGCTCGTCGATGGAGACGGGGTTGCGCGCCTGGTCGGCCCGGAGCGCCAGTCTGAGCTCCGACTCGGAGATGCCGGCCACGCGCTGCAACTCGTGCATGCTGTCACCTTGGGAGTGCCCGGTCCGGCTGACCTCTTCCTGGGCGAGGCGGACCCGGCGGTGCCTTTCCTGCACACGGCGGGGTACGTGCACTTCCCACGTGTGGTCACGGAGGTGCCGTTTCAGCTCGCCGTCGATGGTGGGAACGGCGTACGACAAGAAGGCGTGACCACGTTCGGGGTCGAAGCGGTCGACCGCCTTGACCAGACCGAGACAGGCCACCTGGTAGAGGTCTTCGCGACTGTCGATCGGTGAGCCGTAGCGACGGGCCATCCGCCGGGCGACCGGAAGGAAGGCTCTGATCACGGCCTCTCGCAGTTCCGCCCGCTCCGGACCCGGGGGACAGGCGGCCATCCGACGGACGAGTTCTTCCTCGGTTGCCTGGTGAGTCTGGGTCGTGAACATGGCATATCCCGCTTCCTGCACGACGGAGGCGATGCCGGGGCTTGCGAGCACCTCGGGCTGTTCCTCTGGCACGACCCGGGTGCCCCACCTTATTTGCTCTATGCAAAATAGCGGGGGATTCCGGGTGTGCACCGGGTACTCCCAGGGCCCGTAAGCACCAGCCGATGCGAAGGGCGGGGACATGGAACATCACGCACAACCGGCGGCCTGGGTGGAGGCGCTCGGCTGGACGAGCCTTGCCGTAGCGTTCGCCGGCGCCCTGTTCATCACCGTCGACATCTTCGGCCGTGGTTACCGCCAGAAGATGTGGATCATGAATCTGGTCTACCCGATCACCGCGCTGTACTGGGGACCCGTCGCAGTGTGGTTCTACGTGGTCCACGGGCGGCGGAACTCCCAGCCGGTCCTGGAGAAGCGGGGAGCGCCGGATCCCGAGCGGATGCCCAGGTGGAATGTGCTCTCCAAGGCGATCAGCCACTGCGGTGCCGGCTGCACCCTGGGCGACATCGCCGCTGAGTGGCTGGTGTTCGCCACCGGCCTGACGATCGCCGGCAAGGCGCTCTACGCCGACTTCGCGCTCGACTTCGTCTTCGCCTGGGTCCTGGGCGTGGTCTTCCAGTACTTCACCATTGTGCCGATGCGGAAAATCGGCCGTGCGAGGGGGATCTGGGCCGCGGTCAAGGCGGACACGCTGTCCATCATCGCTTTCCAGGTCGGCCTGTTCCTGGGGATGTGGATCTACCAGGAACTGTTCTTCGCGCCCGGGCTTCCCAAGACGACGGCGACCTATTGGATGCTGATGCAGGTGTCGATGGTGTTCGGGTTCTTCACGGCCTGGCCGGTCAATGCCTGGCTGGTCCGCAAGGGCTGGAAGGAGAAGATGTAGGCCGGGCCGCGCCGGCACCGCGAGCCCGTGCGGGACCAGGGAGCCCAGGCCGAGCGACTCGCCCGTGCGGCACGCCGGGTTCCGCGGTGAAGAGTCGACCTCGTGCGCAGAATGAGCAGGCCGCGGCGGTACACGTCGGTCGATCGGCTCATCAGGAGACCAGCGACATGCGTGTCCGGTACCTGGCACACGGGGTGCGGGCCTTGCTCCGCAACAACGGGCAGCCTACGGGTTCTCGGGTTCGATCACTGTCGCCCTGGGCCTCCTGAACGTCGAGGCCAAGGTGCCCGGAACAGCGCATCTCCTCTACTTCGCGTACTTCGCGCTGGGCGCGGCCGTCGCGTTCAGCGTGCTCGAACTACTGGCGTCGAGAAGCTTCCGCAGGCCGCTGGAGAAGGAACCGAGCGTCACGGCGCTGGGCGTCTCGCTCAGCCTGGTCTCCGTGGGCTCTTCGGCGGTGCAGGCCTGGGGCGGCCGCACACTTCGTCCGGGGCGTGCTCGCCTGGCCGGTGACCGCCTTCCTGGTGTCCGTCGTCTACTGCGCGGTGGCGGGGATGGAACCGGGCCTGGCCCAGCGGGCCCAGGACTCGTCGTCACACGGCGACGAGACACAGCGGGAGACCGAGACGGAGGAGCGGGAAAGCCGCAGTGGTCACGAGGAGGAGTAGGGGCCCCGTGCACCATGGGAGCCACGTCCTCCGGCCCAGCCGGGGGCGGCCGCTTTCCGTGCCGGGTGAACAGGTGTCGACGTCCGTCGCCGGGCGGCCGCGGAATGGGCCGCGCGCAGTGAGCTCCGGTGGCTGAGCCAGCCGGTCGGTTCACCGGGGCCCGGGGTCGCGCACCGGCACCCCTACCCCGGTGCCGCGAGCAGGATGCGCAAGGCAGGGGTCGGGGGGGGGAGGGCTGGTCGGAGGTGACGGCGGCAGCCGGCTCGGCGAGTCGCCCGACTGGCTCATCACGTCGGCGGCGTCGCAGAACACGGTGAATGTGGCAGCGGCAGGGAGCCGAGCCGGCGCTTGCCTGCGCGCAAGGGACCCAGGGAGGCGGCGCTTGCCCGCGCAGCGGCTGCCTCCCTGCGGAACGCGCGACCGCCCCCTGGGCCTGCGCGTATGCCCCTGAAAGCACTGAAACAGCCCGGCACGAGCCGGTTTATGGGCCGATGGGGGGAGGGACCCAGAGGCGCACTGTCCGCATGAACCGACCAGGAGACGTCCATGAATCAAGTCGCTGACTACGTGCTGCAACGTCTGGCCGAGTGGGGTGTGCGGCGGGTCTACGGCTATCCGGGCGATGGGATCAACGGACTGCTGGGTGCTTTCGACCGGGCCAAGGGTGAGCCGGAGTTCATTCAGGCGCGGCATGAGGAGATGGCCGCGTTCATGGCGTGCGCGCATGCCAAGTTCACCGGTGAGGTGGGCTGCTGTGTCGCCACGTCGGGGCCGGGCGCCGTCCACCTCCTCAATGGTCTGTACGACGCCAAGCTGGACCATCAGCCCGTCGTCGCCGTGGTGGGCCAGCAGAAGCGGCTGTCCCTCGGCACGCACTACCAGCAGGAGGTGGATCTCGAACGCCTGTTTGCCGACGTGTCCGAGTTCTGCCAGATGGTGGTGCACCCGGGGCAGGCCCGGCACGTCATCGACCGGGCCTTCAAGACCGCGCTGACCACGCGCGGGGTCGCCACGATCATCATCCCGAACGACATCCAGGAGGAGGATGCCCAGCCCTCGCCGCCGAAGAAGCACGGCTCGGTGTTCTCCAGCGTCGGCTGGAGCCGCCCGCGCGTCCTGCCCGACCCGGACGAGGTGCGCAAGGCCGCCGACATCCTCAACGAGGGAAGCAAGGTCGCCATGCTCGTCGGGCAGGGCGCCGCCCGCGCGTCGGCCGAGGTGGTCGAGGTGGCCGAACTGCTCGGCGCGGGTGTGGCCAAGGCCCTGCTCGGCCGTGAGGTGCTGCCCGACGACCTGACCTTCGTCACCGGCCCCATCGGCCTGCTCGGCAGCAAGGCCAGCGACGACATGATCCGCGGCTGCGACACCCTCTTCATGATCGGCAGCAGCTTCCCGTACTCCGAGTGGCTCCCGGACGAGGGGCAGGCACGAGGTGTGGAGATCGACATCGACGGGCGCATGATCGGCATCCGCTACCCGATGGAAGCGCATCTGGTGGGTGACTCCAAGGAGACCCTGAAGGCGCTCATCCCTCTGCTGCGGCGCAAGGAGGACCGCGGCTGGCGGGAGAAGATCGAAAAGAACGTCGTCGAATGGAACGACCTGTGTGAGCGGTGGGCCGCCCAGCACTTCGACGGCACCATCAATCCGCAGGCCGTCGCGTCCGAACTCTCGAAGAGGCTGCCGGACGACGCCATCCTGACCGCCGACTCGGGCTCGGGCACCAACTGGTGGGCCCGCAACATCAAACTCCGGGAAGGCATGCGAGCCTCGCTGTCCGGCACCCTGGCCACGATGGGGCCGGGCACGCCGTACGCCATCGCGGCGCGGTTCGCCTACCCGGACCGCCCGGTGATCGCCTTCGTGGGCGACGGGGCCTTCCAGATGAACGGTATGAACGAGATGATCACCGTCAAGCGGTACCTCGACCGGCTGTCCGGCCCGGCACCGTTCGTCTTCTGCGTGTTCAACAACCAGGACCTCAACCAGGTCACCTGGGAACAGCGCGCCATGTCCGGTGACCCCAAGTACCCCGGATCGCAGACCATCCCCGACATCCCCTACGCGGCCTACGCTCAGCTGATCGGCCTCAAGGGCATCGTGTGCGACGACCCGGCGAACATCGGTGCCGCCTGGGACGAGGCGCTGGCCTCCGAGGTCCCGGTCGTGCTCGAGTTCAAGGTCGATGCGGAGATCGCCCCGATCCCGCCGCACATCATGGCCGAGCAGGGCAAGAAGGCCGCCAAGGCCGCTCTGCACGACCCCGAGAGGGCGGGAATCACGGCCAAGGGCGTACGCCAGAAGGTGACGCAGTACGCCGAGCACCTGCCGGGCCGGGGGAAGTCATGACGGACAAGCGCGGTAAGACCGAGGTCGTCGTCGTGACGGGGGCGAGCGGCGGCGTCGGCCGGGCCACGGCCCGGGCCTTCGCCGCCCGCGGCGCCTCCGTCGCGCTGCTCGCCCGCGGCGAGGAGGGCCTGGAGGGCGCCGCCCGTGACGTGCGCGAAGCGGGTGGCCGCGCGCTGCCCCTGGTGGTCGACGTCGCGGATGCCGAGGCCGTCGACGCTGCGGCGGAACGGGTCGAGGCGGAACTCGGCCCGATCGACGTGTGGGTGAACGCCGCCTTCTCGACCGTCTTCGCCACGATTACCGAGGTCAAGCCGGAGGAGTTCCGGCGGGCCACCGAGGTGACCTACTTCGGTTTCGTGCACGGCACCCAGGCGGCCCTGCGCCGGATGATGCCGCGCGACCGGGGCACCATCGTGCAGGTCGGCTCGGCGCTGGCGTACCGCAGTGTCCCGCTGCAGTCCGTCTACTGCGGTGCCAAAAGCGCCATCCGGGGCTTCACCGAGTCCCTGCGGTGCGAGCTGTTGCACGATCGCAGTGGCGTGCGCGTCACCATGGTGCAGCTGCCCGGCCTGAACACCCCGCAGTTCAGCTGGGTACTGTCCCGGTTGTCCCGGCACCCGCGGCCGGTGTCTCCCGTCTACCAGCCGGAGGTCGCCGCCCGGGGCGTCCTCTACGCGGCCGACCACGCGGCGCGGCGTGAGCACTGGGTGGGCGGCTCCACCGTCGCCACCCTGCTCGGGCAGCGCTTCGCCGCCGGACTGCTGGACCGCTACCTTGCACGAACGGCGTACGACTCGCAGCAGACGGACGATCCCGTCGACCCGTCCCGCCCGGTCAACCTCTGGGAACCCGTCGACAGCGCGGCCGGACGCGACCACGGCGCGCACGGCGTCTTCGACGACGAGGCCCACGAGCACAGCGTGCAGTTGTGGCTGTCACGTCACCGCAGGCCGATCGCACTGGGCGCGGCCCTGGCCGGCGGCGTCGGCTCGGCGCTCGCCGCCGGACTGCGGCAGCAGCCTCACAAGGGCAGGACCGAGGCGTCGTTGAGCCGGACGGCGCACTCCAGCAGCAAGGCGTGGACGAACGCCTGGGGCAGGTTGCCGCGCAGCTGGCGCTGACGTACGTCGTACTCCTCCGCGAACAGCCCGGGCGGTCCACAGGCCGTCCGGGTACGTTCGAACCAGCGGAAGGCGCCGACGCGGTCACCGAGGTGGTGCGTGGCCAGCGCCATGTGGAACCCGCACAGCAGGAAGGCGCCCTCGGCTTCGCCGAGCGGCTTTCCCGGGTGCTCGAAACGGTAGAGATAGCCGTCCTGGGCGAGCCGCTCCTCGATGCGGGCGCGGGTGAGCCCGGTACTGGGATCGTCGGCGGCCATGCACCCGCGTGCCAGCGGCACCAGCAGAGCCGCCTCCGGGCCGTCGTCGTCGGCCGCGCGGCGCCAGTACCCGTCCGGGTGCAGGCAGCGCCGGCGGGTCTCGGCCAGGACGGACTCGGCGATCTCGGCCCCCCGTCGGCCCTGTGTGCCGGGCAGGACGTCCGCGATCCGGCGCAGTCCGCAGACCACACTGAGCCGCGAATGCGTCCACCACCGTTCTTCCAGCTCCCACAGGCCGGCATCGGGCTCCCGCCACCGGCGCTCCACGGCGTCGACCGCGACGCGCACCGCATCCAGCGCGTCCTTGGTCAGCCGGTCGTGGCGGGCGGCGGCCGCGAACAACTGCAGGGCTTCGCCGAAGGTGTCGAGCTGGAACTGCGAGGCCGCCTTGTTGCCGATCCGGTCGGCACCACCCGGATAGCCGGGCAGTGACAGAGGGCTCTCCTTCGGCATCGGCTCCCCGGTGACCGTGTAGGCGGGGTGCACGCCGTCACCGTCGGCGAGGATGCGGCCGGCGGTGAACTCCACGGCGGTGTCCAGGAGCTCGTGAGGCCCGTGCGCGGCGACGGCGAGGCCCGCGTAGCACTGGTCCCGCAGCCAGGTGTAGCGGTAGTCGTAGCTGCGCCCGGAGTTGGCCCGCTCCGGCAGGGACGTGGTGGCGGCGGCGACCATGCCGCCCGAGCTGCTGGTCAGCCCGCGCAGCACCGCGTACGCGTGCCGGGCGTCGCGTGGGGCGGCGAGAGCAGAGCAGTCCGGGACGGCGCGTCGCCACTCCTGCTCGGTGCGGGCCCAGAGCTCGTCCGGATTGAGCCGCTGCCCGGTGGGAGCGGTGGACAGCTCCATCACGAGGTCGTGCTGTTCGCCGTTTTCCAGGCGGAAGTCGCCGCGCAACCCGGCCCGGGGATCCCACGTGGCTCGCGGTGCGCCCAGGAGCCGCATCCGCAGCCCGCCGCCCGTCGCCGTCCAGACACCGTCTTCCAGGCGGGGTTCCCGCAGGTGCCGCGTGCCGAAGCCGGGACGCGGGTCGAGTTCCATCCGCGTGCGCGCCGCACCCCTGATGACCCGCATCCTGCGGAGCAGGACGAGACGGTCGGGCGAGGCCGGCACGGCCAGGGCGTCACGGCACTCGATCACGGAGTCCGCGCTCACCCACCGGTGCACCCGGATGAGCGTGCCCTCCTGGTACGTGCCGCCCCATACGTGCCAGGGATCCACGGGCGTCCACGCGAAGTGTCCGCTGCCCCCGATCAGCGCCGAGAAGACCGCGTCGCTGTGCCAGCGCGGCGCACAGAGCCACACGACCCTGCCCTCCGGATCCACGACGGCGCCACGCTCGCCGTCCGCGAGCACGGAGTACTCCCGCAGGACGCGGGGAGGGCTGGGCACATCAAACATCTGCGATCGCCTTCGGGGTCGTTCCACCATGGAGCAGGGGCTTTCCCGGCGGGGATGGCCGGAAACGGTCGGCATCACCCGTGCCCGTCGCCGACGCGTCCGGCACGGGCACCGCGCACCGAGCTCAGCGTGAACGCGCAGGCCACGCAGAGGTCGGTGAGGGCCGCGCCGCGCCAGCGTTCGCTGCGCAGTGCCAGGCCGGCCATGCTCACGGCGTGCGACGCGTCGAGCGCCGTCCTCCAGGCGGGTGACAGCAGACCTCGGGTGGGGGCGGCTCCCTGCAGGACATGGCGCACGCCCAGCGCGCGAACGGCCGTCCGGCCCGTCCGGCCCGGCGGTGTCCGCAGCAGGCGGTGCAGCAGGACGTCGGGGAACAGCGTGAGCGTGGCCCCCCACACGACACGGACGACGGGCTCGGACACCATGACGCGGTCACCTTCGTTCGACGGGCGAAGCCGTGGCCGAAGGCGGCGGGCCGGGCTTGGTCGTCCGACTGCGGACCACCTCGCCGGTCACAGCGTCGACCTGGTAGATGTGCGTGTTTTCCGGACGGATGGTCGTGACACCGACCGACCAGACGGGCTTGTCCTCCTTGCCCCTCGTCAGCCTCACGGCGGTGACCTTGCCGTAGCGCGGGTCCTCCACCGCCGTGGCGGCCACCTGCTCGGCGGCCTCTTCCGGCGGCGTGAACGGGCTGCCTTCTGACGGACGTGGGGTGGCCCGGTGCCGCCGACGCCAGGCCAGAAGCCGGGGTGGAAGCCGAAGATGGGGAAGAAGCCGAAGCCGGGGTGGGAGCCGAAGCCGGAGCGGAGGCAGAAGCCGACGTGGAGGCCGCGGGCGCACCCGTAGTCGCCGGACGCGCCGCGCCACCGGACCGCGTGAGACGGTCCGGCATCGCCGTGCGGAGTCGGCCACCGGGCCGGCCCGGTGGCCGGGTGGCCCGGTCGCGGACCGGCCTCTGCCGCACCTTCCCCTCGCCTCCCGGGCACGGCTCGGACTCGGACTCGGACGCCAGAAGAGCTTCTCGGAGTCGACCGAGACAACGCCGCAGAATCCGCGAGACCTGCATCTGCGAGACGCCGATGACGTCCGCGATCTGCTGCTGGGTCTGTTCCTGGTAGAAGCGCAGGTAGAGGACTCGGCGGTCCCGCTCCGGGAGCTGTCTCACCTGGGTCACCAGCGCGACGGTGTCGACGACACGGCCGAGCGCCGCGTCCTCGGAGCCGAGCAAGAAGGCCAGCGGCGACTCCTGGTCGGACCTCACCGGTTCGTCCAGGGATCGTGGGCGGCACTCGTGCAGCGCCCGCAGGGTGGACAGCACCCGGTCCGGTTTCAGCCCGGTGTGCTCGGCGATCTGCTCAGGGGTGGGCGAGCCGCCGCCGAGCCGCTGCTCGAGTTCTTCGACCGCCTGGAAGACCGGCCCGCTCGCCTCCTGAAGGGAACGGGGGAGGCGCACGGCAGTGGTGCGGTCACGCAGATGCCGCCTGATCTCACCCGTCAGCTTGGGAAGCGCGTACGAGAGGAAGGCGTGCCCCAGATCCGGGTCATAGCCGTCGACGGCTTTGATCAAGCCGACGGAGGCGACCTGGACGAGATCGTCGAAGTCCTCTCCATGGCGCCGGAAACGGTGTGAGACCCGGCGGACCAGCGGCAACAGCATACGGATGACCTGGTCCCGCAGGACGTCCCGCCGCGGTCCCGGGGGCTGCTGCGCGAGTTCGCGCATCAGCGCGTCGAGTCGGTCCGAGAAGGGCTCCGACGCGGCGGTGGTGTCGCTGTGCGGGAGCGGGGCGGCGGCTGTGGCGGGCATGAGCCTCATAGGGGGTCGGGCCGGGCGAGGGACGTGCGGCGGCACACATGAGGCGCCGTCACTGAACACCGGGCGAGCGGTCAGCAGGTTGCCCGCAAGGCCGCACCGGACGCCGCTGTTTCAACGACGCGCGGACGTGTCCGAGCGCGTCCTCGCAGGACGGTGTTGTCTCTTCCGCGCCATGGAGTCACCCGCCTCTGCCGCCATGAAACAGGCCGTGCGCGGGGGGCGCGAGATACCGCCCGCCAGGGGAGTGAAGGGGTGAGGACACCGTTCCGGTCCGTGCGAGTGGTGGACCGGCGCCCACCGTTTACGCGTCCGGCGCACGGGTGACCCACTGGTGACGGCACAGAGGTGCCCGGAGGGAGTACGTCATGACACTGGTCGCCGACTTCGTGCTGCAACGTCTGGCCGAGTGGGGTGTGCGGCGGGTCTACGGTTATCCGGGCGATGGGATCAACGGTCTGCTGGGTGCTTTCGACCGGGCCGAGGGTGAGCCGGAGTTCATTCAGGCGCGGCATGAGGAGATGGCCGCGTTCATGGCGTGCGCGCATGCCAAGTTCACCGGTGAGGTGGGCTGCTGTGTCGCCACGTCGGGGCCGGGCGCCGTCCACCTCCTCAATGGTCTGTACGACGCCAAGCTGGACCATCAGCCCGTCGTCGCCGTGGTGGGCCAGCAGAAGCGGCTGTCCCTCGGCACGCACTACCAGCAGGAGATCGCCCTTCAGCAGTTGTTCGCCGACGTGTCCGAGTTCTGCCAGATGGTGGTGCACCCGGGGCAGGCCCGGCACGTCATCGACCGGGCCTTCAAGACCGCGCTGACCACGCGCGGGGTCGCCACGATCATCATCCCGAACGACATCCAGGAGGAGGATGCCCAGCCCTCGCCGCCGAAGAAGCACGGCTCGGTGTTCTCCAGCGTCGGCTGGAGCCGCCCGCGCCTGTTGCCCGACGAGGGGGAGCTGCGCAGGGCGGCGGGCATTCTGAACGCCGGCAGCAAGATCGCCATGATCATCGGCCAAGGGGCGGCGCACGCGGAGAGCGAGGTCGTGGAGGCGGCCGAACTGCTCGGCGCGGGCGTGGCCAAGGCCCTGCTCGGCCGCGATGTGCTGCCCGACGACCTGCCCTTCGTCACCGGCCCCATCGGCCTGCTCGGCAGCAAGGCCAGCGACGACATGATCCGCGGCTGCGACACCCTCTTCATGATCGGCAGCAGCTTCCCGTACTCCGAGTGGCTCCCGGACGAGGGGCAGGCACGAGGTGTGGAGATCGACATCGACGGGCGCATGATCGGCATCCGCTACCCGATGGAAGCGCATCTGGTGGGTGACTCCAAGGAGACCCTGAAGGCGCTCATCCCTCTGCTGCGGCGCAAGGAGGACCGGTCATGGCGGGAGAAGATCGAGAAGGACGTCACCGAGTGGAACGCCCTCTGCCGGAAGCGGGCCGGCCAGCATTTCGGGGGGACCATCAACCCCGAGGCCGTGGCCGCGGAACTCTCGCCCCGCTTGCCGGACGGTGTCATCCTGACCGCCGACTCGGGCTCCGGCACGAACTGGTGGGCTCGGCACCTGAAGCTGCGCAAAGGCATGCAGGCCTCGCTCTCGGGAACGCTGGCCACGATGGGGCCGGGCACTCCCTACGCGATCGCCGCCCGGTTCGCCCACCCGGACCGGCCGGTCATCGCCTTCGTCGGGGACGGCGCGTTCCAGATGAGCGGCATGGCCGAGATGATCACCGTCAAGCGGTACCTGGACCGGCTGTCCGGCCCGGCGCCGTTCGTCTTCTGCGTGTTCAACAACCAGGACCTCAACCAGGTCACCTGGGAACAGCGCGCCATGTCCGGTGATCCGAAGTTCCGGGGCTCGCAGGAGATCCCGGACATCCCGTATGCCAAGTACGCCGAACTCATCGGCCTGAAGGGCATCTACTGCGACAAGCCGAAGAAGATCGGCAAGGCGTGGGACGAGGCGCTGTCCAGTGACCGGCCGGTGGTGCTGGAGTTCAAGGTCGACGCCGAGATCGCACCCATCCCGCCGCACATCAACAAGACGCAGGGCAAGAAGGCCGCCAAGGCGGCCGTGCGGGACCCGGAGGGAGTGGGCATCGCCGTCAAGGGAGCGCGTCAGAAGATCACCGAGCTGGCCGAGCACCTGCCGGGTAGGCACCCGTGACCGGTCGTGCCCCTGCCGACGGAGCGGATCTGGACGGATGCCGGATCGACGCGGTCGACGTGCACGCCTTCGAGGTGCCCACCGACGGCCCCGACGGCAGGGAACAGGACGGAACGCTCGAGTGGGGCTCCACGACCATGGTCCTGGTTCGGGTGCACGCGGGCGGGAGAAGCGGACTGGGCTACACCTACGGAGATGTGTCGGTCGCCTCCTTCGTGGTGTCCAAACTCGCCCCGCTGCTGGACGGGCAGGAGGTCACCGCGCCGCCTGCGCTGTGGCACCGCATGGGCGTGCAGATCCGCAACGCGGGCCGCCCGGGTGTCGGAGCCATGGCCGTCTCCGCCGTCGACGTCGCCCTGTGGGACCTCAAGGCGAGGCTGCTGGACCTGCCGCTGGTACGTCTTCTGCCCGCCCACCACGACCGGGTACCGGTGTACGGCAGCGGAGGCTTCACGAACTACCCGATCGACCGGCTCACCGACCAGCTCGCCGGATGGGTCGGCCAGGGCATCCCCCGGGTGAAGCTCAAGACCTCCCGCGAGCCCGAATGGGACCCGCACCGCCTGACGGCCGTACGGAAGGCGGTCGGTGACGAAACGGAGATCTTCACGGACGCCAACGGGGCCCTCTCACGCAAGGAAGCCCTGTACTGGGCACGCAGGTTCCATGACGAGTGGGACGTGCGGTGGCTGGAGGAGCCCGTCAGCTCGGCCGACCTGGAAGGACTGCGGATGCTCCGCGACCGGGGCCCGGAGCGCTTGGAGATCGTGGCGGGCGAATACGCCTTCACCGCACGGGATTTCGTCAATCTCGTGGAACCCCCCGCCGTGGACTGCCTCCAGGCGGACATCACCCGCTGCGGCGGCATCACGGCGCTGCTGGAGGTGGCGGGCCTGTCGGCGACTCGCCACCTCGACCTGTCCGCCCACTGCGCCCCCGCGCTCTCCGCCCACGCGTTCTGCGCCGTACGCCGACTGCGGCACCTTGAGTACTTCCACGACCACGTGCGCGTGGAGCGACTGCTGTTCGACGGCACCCTGTCCCCCGATGAGGGCGCCCTGCGCCCCGACCCCGGGCGACCGGGCCTCGGGCTGGAGATCAAGTGGGCGGACGCCGAGCCCCACCGTGTCTACGCGGCGCAACCAGTCTGACCAGGCGTACTAAGGAGATCTGAACCCGATGGCGAAGGCAACACGCCGCACGACGCGCGACATCCCGGCGAGGACGCATCCGGAGATCGCGGGACCGCCGCGGGCCCGCCACACCGTCGAGATGGGCAAACTGGAACAAGCCCTGCGCAAGGCGGTCGAGGGCGAGGTCCGCTTCGACGCCGGCTCGCTCGCGCTCTACGCCCAGGACGCCTCCAACTTCCGGCAGGTCCCGATCGCGGTCGTCGTGCCCCGCACCCTCGACGACGTGGTGGCGGCGCACAAGATCTGCCACCGTTTCGGCGCGCCCGTCCTCAGCCGCGGCGGCGGTACGAGCCTGTCCGGCGAAACGGTGAACGAAGCCGTCGTGATCGACCACTCGAAGTACCTCACCGGCATCGGCGAGACGGACGTCCCACGCCGCCTGGTCACCTGCGAGCCGGGCGTCATCAACGAGGAGCTCAACCGCCACACCGGCCGCCACAACCTGATCTTCGGCCCCGACCCCTCCTCCCACTCCCGTTGCGTGATCGGCGGCAACATCGGCAACAACTCCTGCGGCATCCACTCGGTGCAGTCGCAGCTGTACGGCCCCGGCCCGCGCACCAGCGACAACGTGCACGCCCTGGAGGTCGTCACCTACGACGGCGAACGCTTCTGGGTCGGCGTGGACGAGGAGAAGCACCTTGACGAGATCATCGCCGAGGGAGGCCGCAAGGGCGAGATCTACGCCGCGCTGCGCGACCTGCGCGACAAGTACGCCGACGCCATCCGGGCGGGTTTCCACTCCGAACAGCAGGTGCCACGCCGGGTGTCCGGCTACAACCTCGACGAACTCCTGCCCGAACGCGGATTCAACGTCGCCCGCGCACTGGTCGGCACCGAGAGCACCTGCGCGACCGTGCTGCGCTCGACGCTCATGCTCACGCCCGGCCTGCTCCAGCGCACCACCGTCGTGGTCGAGTACGACGACCTCGCCGACGCCGCCGAGCACTGCGCCGAACTCGTCGAACGGTGGAAGCCGATCGGTCTCGAAGCGCTCGACGACCTGCTGATCCGGGACCAGCAGCTGGAGAACATGAACGCGGAGGACATCGAGGAGCTGCCGCGCCCGGGCGGCGGGGCGTGGCTGGTGGTGCAGTTCGGCGCGGACACCGCCGAGGAGTCCGTCAGCCGGGCGGAGGGTTTCACACGGTGGCTCACCGACGACAAGGGGTACGCGCCCGACCGCATCCGCATCGCCGAGAGCAAGCAGGAGGGCGGCACCAGCGAACACCTGTGGGCGATTCGCGAGAGCGGCCTCGGATCGACCGCGTTCCCGCCCGGCGGCAAGGACCACTGGCCCGGCTGGGAAGACTCCGCGGTGCCGCCCGACCGCATCGGCACCTACGTCCGTGAGTTGCGCAAGGTCATGGACCGACACGGCATCACCGGCGCCATGTACGGCCACTTCGGCCAGGGCTGCATCCACTGCAGGCTCAGCTTCGACCTGCGTACGGCCGACGGCCTGGCCACCTACCGGGCGTTCATGGAGGAGGCCGCCGACCTGTGCGTGAACATGGGCGGCTCCCTCTCCGGCGAGCACGGCGACGGTCAGCAGCGCGGCGAACTGCTGGAGAAGCAGTACGGTCCGGAACTCGTCCAGGCCATGCGCGAGTTCAAGGCGATCTGGGACCCGCAGGGCAAGATGAGCCCCGGCAAGGTGGTCGACGCCTACCGGATGGACGAGAACCTCAAACTCGGCACCGACTACAACCCGCCCCGGCAGCCGGTGAAGTTCGCCTACCAAGAAGACGGCGGCGACTTCGCCCACGCCACCCTGCGCTGCGTCGGCATCGGCAAGTGCCGCGTGCCGCGGGCCGAGACGACGATGTGCCCCAGCTACCAGGTGACCCGCGAGGAGAAACACAGCACCCGCGGCCGGGCCCGGCTCCTGTACGAAATGCTCAAGGGCGACGTCATCACCGACGGCTGGCAGTCCACCGAGGTGAAGGACGCCCTCGACCTCTGCCTGTCCTGCAAGGGCTGCACCAACGACTGCCCCGTCAACGTGGACATGCCCACCTACAAGGCGGAGTTCCTGCACCACCACTACAAGTCGGCCCGCCGGTGGCGCCCCCGCCACGCCTACGCGTTCGGATTCATCGACCAGGCGGCCAGGATCGCCTCCCGCATGCCGGAGGTGGCCAACCTCGTCACGCACACGCCGGGGCTCGCCCGCCTCGCGAAGCTGGCAGCGGGCATCGACCGCCGCCGCCCGCTGCCGCGCTTCGCGCCGATGACACTCCAGGAGTGGTTCGCCCGGCGGGGCGGCACCGCCAACCCCTCCGGACGTCCGGTGGTCCTGTTCCCGGACACCTTCAACAACTACTTCCACACCGGTGTCGGCGTGGCCTGCGTGGAGGCGATCGAGGCGGCCGGCTGGCGGATCGTCATGCCCGAGGACCACATCTGCTGCGGACGGCCACTGTACGACTACGGCTTCCTGGGCGCCGCCGAGCGCTACCTGCACCGTGTACTGGACACGCTGCGCCCGCACCTGAGGGCCGGCACCCCGATCGTCGGCATGGAACCGAGCTGCCTGGCCGTCTTCAAGGACGAGCTGCCCAAACTGCTGCCCCATGACGACGACGCCCGGCGGCTGACCCGCAACGCCTACCACTTCCCGGAGTTCTTCCAGAGCTTCGGCATCGAGCCACCGAAGCTCGACGGCAAGGCGCTGCTGTGGGGCCATTGCCACCACCGCGCGACCGGCGGCATGAGCCCCGAGCAGGAGTTGCTGGAGAAGATGGGCCTCACCGTGCGGAACCTTCAGGGCGGGTGCTGCGGACTCGCCGGATCGTGGGGCTTCGAGGACGGCAAGTACGACATCTCCATGGACTGCGGCGAACAGGCCCTGCTGCCGGCCGTCCGTGACGCGGACGACGACTGTCTGGTCGTCGCCGACGGATTCTCCTGCAAGACGCAGATCAAGGACGCCGGCACCGGACGGCAGGCCCTGCACGTCGCCGAGGTCATGAAACTGGCCCGAGGCGAGGGGGCTGGAGCCGCGTCCCGCCCGCTCAAGCGGGGCGCACTGCGGGTACCGACCCCGCCTTTGAAGGAGCGGACCTTGCGTGTCCTCGCCGTCGTCGGACTGGGGGCCGCCATCGGCGCGGCCGGAGTGGCCGTGGCGCGCCGCTAGAACCCCTGCACGGCCGCGGACGGGGTCACCCTTCCGTATGCACTGAGCGGGACGTGGCCGGTGGGCTGCTGCGAAGGTGGAGGGGACTGGTGCCCTCCTGTTGTACCGGCGGGTCGGTGCCGGCCCGGAGTGGCATGGGACCGCCCACGCCGACCGGGACGTACGAAGGAGCGACATGACCGAGTCCGTCGAACAAGAGTCCTTGGCCCTCGGCGCCGGCACCTGTGCCGGCGGGCCTCGGCGTCCGTCGGCCGGGGACGCGGCACCGTTCGCTCCGGCCGCGTGTCCGGCACCCGCCGGCCCGATGGCAGCGTTCCCGCCCTCGTTTCCCTCCAGCCGGATCCCGAGGTGACCATGCGTCTGCTCCTGGTTCACCCCAGCGCCTTGATGTACTCGGAGATCTTCCTGCGCCTGGAGCCGCTCGGCCTGGAGAGGGTGGCCGGAGCGGCCCGCGACGCGGGTCACGAGGTGAGAGTCGTGGATCTCCAGGTGACCGGCGAGAAGGAACTGGCCCGTACGTTCTCCTCCTTCCGGCCCGACGCTCTCGGCGTGTCCCTGAACTATCTCGCCAACATCCCGGAGGCGATCGCCATCGCCCGTGCGGCCAAGCGCACCGACCCGGGGTGCTTCGTCTTCTTCGGCGGTCACAGCGTGTCCTTCGTGGCCGAGGACGTCCTCGCGCAGAGCGAAGGAGCCGTGGACGCGGTGGTACGCGGCGAGGGGGAACCGGCCGTGCCCCTGCTGCTCGCGGCCGTCCGGGACGGCGGTCTGGAAACTGTGCCGGGAATCGTCACACCGGCGGGCCGTGGACCCGGACCCCGGATGCTGCACGGCATCGACAGCCCTGTGCCCGCACGCGACTTGATGCGCCATCGGCGCAAGTACTTCATCGGGGAACTCGACCCGTGCGCATCCATCGAGTTCACCCGGGGATGCCCGTGGGACTGCTCGTTCTGCTCCGCCTGGACGTTCTACGGCCGCAGCTACCGCAAGGCCTCCCCGGAGGCGGCCGGGGCGGAGATGGCGAGCATCCAGGAGCCCAACGTCTTCATCGTCGACGACGTCGCCTTCATCCGCCCCGAGCACGGGCACGCCATCGCCGCGGAACTGGAGCGCCGCAGAATCCGTAAGCAGTACTACTTGGAGACGCGCAGCGACGTTCTGCTGCGCAACGAAGAGGTCTTTCAGCGGTGGACCCGTCTGGGGCTGCAGTACATGTTCCTCGGCATGGAGGCCATCGACGCCGAGGGACTGGACCTTTACCGCAAGCGGGTCACCCCCGACGACAACTTCCGTGCCCTGGAGGTGGCGCGCCGACTCGGCATCAACGTCGCGATCAACCTCATCGTGGACCCGGCATGGGACGAGGAACGCTTCCGCCTCGTCCGGGAGTTCGCCCTGGCCGTCCCGGAGATCGTGCACCTCACCGTGATGACGCCCTACCCCGGCACCGAGATCTGGCACACCGAGTCGCGCAAACTCACCACCCGCGACTACCGGCTGTTCGACATTCAGCACGCCGTGGTGCCCACCACCCTGCCTTTGGACGTCTTCTACCGCGAACTGGTCAGGACCCAGGCGGTCATCAACCGCAAGCACCTGGGGCTGCGGACCGCGCTGGGCGCCCTGCGCGTACTGGGCGGCAACCTCGCCCGCGGGCAGACCAACTTCGCCCGGATGCTGTGGAAGTTCAACCGCGTCTACAATCCCGCCCGTCAACTGGCCGACCACCGCCGCCCCGTGCGCTACGAACTTCCGTTGCCCCAGCACCTGGAGATCGGCAACCGTCAGGAACTGTACGTCCACAGCCGTCCCGCGCCCCGTCGTGAGGCCGAGCAGACGGAGTAGGGTGCCGGGCCGACCATTCCGCTGGGTCCGGACGATTCACCGGTGGCGAAGCGGGTGACTCCATGGGCTGTCCAGAACTCGCACGAAGGGAGTGGCTCACGTGACCACACAACCCTCGAGGATCGAGCAGCACCCGGATCTGATGGAACTGCAGGCACGCTACGTCGAGGCGTCGACGAAGCCGGCCGCACAGGCGACCGAGGGACTGAGCCTGCTGACGGGCCTGTACCTTGCCATCTCCCCCTGGGCCGTCGGCTTCTACGACGCCCCTGCGCTGACGGTGAGCAACCTGATCAGCGGGCTTGCGCTGGCTGTGCTCTCGCTGGGCTTCGGCTCGGCCTACGAGCGAACTCACGGTCTGAGCTGGGTCGCTGCGGCCATCGGCGTGTGGACCATCGTCGCGCCCTGGGCCGTGTCCGACGCGCCGGACTCCGTGGGGCCGGTCGTCACCAACGTCATCACGGGGGGCGTCGCCTGTCTGCTGGGGCTGGTGACGATTTCCCTCGCCCGGATGCAGCGCAAGTGATCCGGACCGTGCGCTGAAGGCTGAAGGCGCACTGCGATGGAGGGGCCGCCGATGCGGGCAGCCCTTCCATGTCTGCGCGAGGTGGTGAGCACCCACCCGAACGTCGGAGGAGAGCCGTGGCGCGTAAAGTGACCTGGTCGGCCCTTCTCATGCTGGCCGGCAGTGCCCTGGTCGCCGTCGTCGTGCTGAGTCACTTGGCCGCGCTGCGCTTTCTGCTGGCGATCGTCCTCCTCCTGGCGGTCATCGCATTGCGGGTGCCGCACGCTTACGAGGCGGCGTTCTCTCTTGTCGTCGTCGGTGCCATGTGGTGTGACGTCGGTGAGATCTACCGGCGGGTCGCGGAGCTTGATGCGCTGGTGCATTTCCTGCTGACCGCTACCGGCTCCGTGGTCGCCTTCTTCGCACTGCTGAGAATCGGTGGTCCGCCGCTGTGGGACGCTGCGGCTGAAGCCCGGTGGTGGGTGATCGTCGTTCTCGTCGGCATGGCGGGCACAGTCGGTGCCGTTCTGTGGGAAATGTATGAATGGGTCGTCGAAAGGATCGCGCCGGGTTCGATGAGGGTCGGTTACACCGACACCCTCGCTGACGTCGCGGTGGGCATGGTGGGAGCTCTTCTCGCCGGCCTCGTGTTCTCGCTGGTCTCCCGGGACACCCTCGCGGGAGGCGCTGGTGCGAGAGCGTCAGAGGAACGGAGGCCCTCCTGAACCCTCCGACGGGTCCGGAAGGGCACGTGGCTCACCGCATGCCGGTGCTCTCCGCCCAGTGTTCCGCGAGTGGCCCCACCGTGAGGCCGGCGGCGCGGCAGGCGGAGACGATCTCGGGCAGGGCGGCGAGGGCTGCCCGCCAGCACTCAGGGGCGGACACCCGATCCGTGTCGTGCAGGAGCACCGTCCCCCCGCCACGCAAGTCGGCCGCGACTGTGGTGACCACCGACGCGGGTGTGGCCACCGACGTCCAGTCCCGGCCCCAGGCCGTCCACAGCACGCAGCGCAGGCCGGCCGCGCGAGCGGCGGCCCAGCGGCCGGAGGTGAGGATGCCATAGGGCGGCCGGTACCAGCACGGACAGCGACCCGTCAGGTCGTGGAGCAAGCCGGCCGTGCGGCGCACAAGGCGTGCATCGGCACCGGGAGTGGGCAACCAGGGACGCTCGTGGGTCCAGCCGTGCACGCCCAGTTCATGCCCCCGGCGGACGGTCTCCAGAGCCAGGGAAGGGTGCTGTACGACGCTGCTGCCGAGAAGGAAGAAGGTCGCCTTGACCCCGAGGGCATCCAGAGCATCGAGGAAGAGGGGGGTGGACGCGGGGTCCGGCCCGTCGTCGAACGTGAGGGCGACATGATCGGGACGGCCCATGCCCGCCAGGCGGGGGAAACAACAGCGGCGCACCGCGGGGATCCATGTGACCGCAGGGACGATGTGCGCCGCTGCGCCGACGACCGCGGGAGTCAGCACGGTCGCCGCGGTCCGTGCGCCCGAGGAGCCGAGCCGGCCGGTCACGGACCGTGCCTCCCCTCGTCCGAGTCGTGCCCGTCGCTCCAGGCCGGTCCGTCGATTTCCGGACGGCTCTCGCGCCGCTCCTCGGACGTCCGTGTCGGGACTCCCCGCACCTCTGTCCGCGTGTCCCAGGTCCCCGTGTTCGCCAGCGTACGAGCCAGCCCGACGCTTCCCGCTCCCATGAGGACCACGCCGATCAGCTCCGGCACCACGCGCGCTCCCAGTGCGATCCGCTCCCCGAACAGCACCCACCCCAGTGTCACACTCGTCAGGGCGTCACCGAGGGTAAGGGCTGGCTGGGAGGCGGCCAGTGTCCCGGCCCGCAAAGCGCCCTGCAACAACAGGAAGGCGACGACTCCGGCGGCGACTGTGGCATACGCGGGCCAGGCGGCGAGCAGAGCGCCCACTCCGTGCCGGAGGCGGTCGGTCGTCTCCTTGAGCAGCGCGGCGGTGGCGGCGAAGCACACGGCTGACGCGAGCCCCAGCAGCGCCGCGCGAGATGCGCCCCGGAGCGGGCGGGCGGCCACCGTCAGGCCGAGCACGACACCCAGCACTCCCACGGCGGCCGGGAGCCACCGCTCCGGATAGGCCGTGGACCGGCCGGCCGCCGGGGCGGCGGCCGTCAGGAACAGGGCCAACCCGGCGGCGAGAGCGACGAACGCCAGACACGTCCCGGTGTCCGGACGCCGTCGGAAGATCACGCTGCCGACTACCAGCGTGAACAGGAGCTCGGCCGCCATCAGCGGCTGGACGAGGGCAAGACTGCCCAGGCGCAGAGCGGCGGCCTGCAGAACGGTGGTCAGCGCGAGCAGGACGGCGCCCGCCACCCAGTAGGGTTGCCGCAGCGCCTGTCCGAGCCACCGCAGGGCCTCCCGCGCCCCGGTCGCGCCCTCTGTCCCGTCCGCCGCGGCCCGCCGCTGCAGCACCGAGGCCGAGGCGTTGCACAGCGCCGCGAGCAGGGCGAGGACCACGGTGAGCACGCCGTACAGCCGTTCAGCCGAAGACGGAGGCGAGACGTCTGAACACGGCCGGTGCGGCGCCGTGCACGCGCGCCGGCAGACGAAGCCAGCCGGGAACGTAGATCTCGTCCTTGCCTCGGCTGACCGCGGTCCATACGGCGTCCGCCACCCGTTCGGGGGGTACCGGCCTGGGTCTGGACCGCGGGTAGGCGGCTCCGCGCCGCTCGAAGAAGGGGGTGTCGACCACGCCCGGTACCACATGGCTGAGTCCCACGCCGGTGCCGCGCAACTCGTACCGCAAGGCGTCGCCGAAGGTGTTCACCGCCGCCTTGGCCGCCGAGTACACGGCCTCGCCCCGCACCCCCACCACCCCCGCGACGGATCCGATGAGTACGATCCGCCCACGGCCCTGCTCCACCATATGGGGCACCACCTGCTGCACCAGACGCAGCGTGGCGAGGAGATCCGTTTCGATGACCTCCGTGAGCGCAGACGGGGGCATGTTCACGAAGTCGCCGGCCCAGCCGACACCGGCACCGGCCACCAGCAGGTCGACGCTCCCCGACTGATCGAGGGCGAACCGGGTCAGCCGCTGTTCGATGCCGGGCACGTTGAGATCTGCCGGGAAGTGCGAGGCCCTGGTCCGGACGGCCACGTCCCTCAGGCGTGCTGTGTCCCGTCCGTTGAGGACGAGCCGCCAGCCCTCGGCGGACAGGCGATGCGCCACGGCCGCGCCGATGCCGGAGGAGGCGCCGGTCACGACTGCCGTGGGTGGCCGTCCGCTTCCGCCGGAAAGCTTCTGTGACGGGCACGGCCCCGGCCCTCGCATCGGTGTGGACACGGTGTTCGCGGCGTCGCCGCGGGGCGCGTGAGACATGTCTGCACCTCTGCCATGTGTGGGGCGGGGGCCGTTGTACGGGCATGCCCGGTCCTTCGGGTGAAGAAGGCGAGCCCGTAGTATCCCGCGCCTTATGTCGCGAAACATGGGAATGTCTTTTTCGTCGAGGGCGAGGAGAGGGCGTATGCCGTTCGTGGATACACCACCTTCGCTGCGGCGCCCGACTCAGTCGCCGCAGCGTCGCGCCTGCGGATGCCCGCCTGACCTGCGACTGCCGCCGTGCCATTCGCCGGCTGCCCTGCGGCAACGCTCTGCCTCGGCGGCGAGGGCGTGGACGGTCCGATGCCGTTTGTGGCCGCGCGCACCGGCTACCCGCGGAGGCGGCCTTGCTCGGCGGTCATGACATGGTCGGCCTGGAGAAGGCGCCGCGGTCGCCTCCGGCCATGGCACCCACTGGCCTGTTCGGCGACTCGTGGCAGAGGGGGATGGACGATGCGGGACCATTCCGTCGGCTCCGACGTGCACGCTCGGCGTGTTTCCCGGGCGGAGAGCGCCGACATCCTGAGGGCCTTCCTCATCAGCGTCGTGCTCCTGCTGGTAGCGGTGTGGCTTTTCCTGGCCGGTTGGGTGCTCGACTACCCGCCCGGGGACCCGACGAGCGACGCCCGTCTGAACGAGATCTTCGTCTGCGTGCTCGTCTTCCTGACGGCGGCAACCCGTCTGGTCAGAACCCCCGGCATCCCATCCGACCTGCTCATCGCCGCAGTCGGCGCATGGCTGGTAGGGGCACCGTTCGCACTGGGCTATGGGGACACTTCGATGACCGATGCCGCGCGCTTCAACGACGTCACCTCAGGGGGCTTGATCGTTCTGCTGGCCATCGTTTCCCTGGCCGCACTACCCGTCGCCCGCACCCGCACGTCCCCGGCTGCCTGAACCGCCCTCAGCCGCACAACGCGTCGGCGTTGCCCGAGTCCGCGGTACGTGACCTGCACGGGCCCGCATGGCCTGGGTGTCATCACCAGCGCCGCGCGGTTCCACCGGTCGGCACTGCACGGCGTGATTCGTTCCGGCGAGGAGGGATAGTCGGCACGCATGAAAGTGATGAGAGTGACTTCTCGCCTCTGCGGCGGGCGCCTGTGGCAGCGGCTCGCCCTGGCCCTGTGCGTGCCGCTGACCGCTGTGTCGCTGCTCGTGGGTTGTGGTCGTGACAATCCGCTGAACGAACCCGTTGAGCGGTTCGGGATGGTGGAGGTTCCCTACGATCGGGCCATCCGGCTGTCCGTGGCCGAGGTGCCCGCCGGTGAACTGGCCGCCTTGGAGCTCAGGGGACCTGAGTCGGACTCACCCGTGTGGGAGAGCCGGGTCATGGGCAAGGACGAACAGCTTCACACCGTGCGGCTGGGCGCCACCCGTGGTGAGGTGCTGGGGACGAGTTCCTCCCCTGCCCTCACGGACGCAGAACGGCAGGCGTTGTCCCAGCGCTTGGACAGAGCGCGGATCCTTCCGGACGAAGCGGCTCGGGAGGCGGCCGACCACGGTGAGACCGTCACCGCCGTCCGTCTGGAAGAGCGCGACGGCGTGCCGGTGTGGAGGGTGAGCGTCCTCGGAGTGGCCGACGACGAGGCGACGGTCCACGTCGTCGACGCCACGACGGGAAAGGTCGTCGAACGCCTGCCTGCCTGACGGTTGCCGGTGCGGACCTACGGTGCCGAGGAGCGTCGGGCCGCCCACCATGTCAGCACGACTCCTGCGACGACGGATCCGCCAAGGCCCACTGCGAGGTCGACCAGGGTGTCGGTGTATCCGACCGGGATGCCGGCGTGGAAGACCTGGGTGGCAAGCCCCTCGTACAACTCCCACAGCACAGCGACGGTGGCCCCCACAGCGGCCGTGACCACAGGACCAGCGGCTCGACGCAGTGTCCGGTCTCCCGGGGCCGGCAACAGCCGCCAGCGGGACAGCAGCAGGTGGAGAGCGACGGCCACTACGCCGGGCGTCACCGAGTGCACGAGCGTGTCGTACCAGTCGGCCACCCGGTACCAGCGGCCTACCGCCGACCAGGTCGCCCAGGTCAGCACGGCACACACCAGGAGGTCGACGAGGGCCGGGAGCCGGGTGATCCGCGGCACCATGAGGGCCAGGAAGAGCAGGGTCAGCATCACGGCCCCGTCACGGGAGCCGAGGGCCAGGACCACGGCGCTGCTGAGCACCGACAGACGGACCACGTCGGCGGTGAGGCGCAGCGGGCGAGGCTCGGCGGCCGGCATCTGCAACGGGTTCCCTCCCGGCCGGGCGCCAACACGTCGCACACGCTTCCTCAAACCCCGTGCCCCCGCTGCCGGGGCTGTCCGGGGCTTGGTCCACAGCCCTTCCGGAAAGTGGAACGAACGAGCAGCGGTGGAACGAACGAGCAGCGACTGATCACGGAGCCCTTGCCCACCTGGAGCCTCCCTCTGCCAGTGTGAGATGGGAGCCGGACGCCGGCAGTAGCGCGGCGCGTGGGTCGGATGCTCGTCGGCGGACACCCCCCCTAGTCCGCGGCCGGCTTTGCGGAGGGCCCCGTTTCAGCGGGCCCTTCGGGCTGTGAGAATCGCTCATGGAGTTCCTGCACGACGCCGAATGCCGCGGCGGTCACCGGCACCGCGAGGAGCACACCGATGATCCCGGCCACGGCCCCGCCCGCGGTGAGCGCCAGCAGGATCACTGCCGGGTGAATGCGCACGGTCCGGCTCTGGACCATCGGCTGGAAGATGTTCCCTTCGAGTACCTGAACCACGAGCACCACCCCGAGCACCCACAGCGCAATGGCGAGCCCACGGTCGGCGAGGGCCACCAGCACGGCCGCGGTCCCGGAGGTGAGTGCGCCGAGGTAGGGGACATAGGCACCGATGAAGACGATGGCGCCGAGCCCGAAGGCCCCCGGCACGCGCAGGACCAGCAGGCCGGCGGTGATGCAGACCGCGTCGATGAGGGCCACCACGGTGGTGCCCAGCATGAACCCCTCGACGCCCTGGAACGCCCGCCGGGCCATCGCCTCGACGATGTCGGCGCTGCTTCGCGGGACGAGCGAGCGAAGGGCGCCGACGACGCGGTCGGAGTCGCGCAGGAAGAAGAAGACCAGCAGCAGGGCGAGCACCGTCATACCGATTACCTGAGCGGCGGCTCCGACCCCGGCCACGATGCTGGACGCGGCTGTCCCGCCGAACCTGCCCAGCAGGTCGAGGGCGTCATCGGCGAGATCCTCGAGGGAGGTGCCCGACGCACCGAACTGATCGGCCAGCTGCCGCACCGCCCTCCGCACTGACAGGACGATCTGGCCCCAGGTGTCGACCAGTGCGGCCGTGGCTACATACACGGCGCCGCCGACCACGGCGAGGACAGCGGCGCAGGTGAGACCGGCGGCGACGGACCGATTGGCCTTCACCTTCACTACCAGCGACCGGTGCACGGGGCGGAGCAGCGCGGTGCCGAGCAGGGCCAGCAGTGCGGGAACGAGGGCCAGTCGGAGCGCCACGAACACCTGGATCGTGACATAGGCGACACCTGCGACCAAGAGGATCACGGTGCACCAGGCGGCAAGCCGACGAACGGGTTCTGGCAGCAGTTGCACGCGCCCCAGCGTACGCATCGACCACCCCGGCCCGACCGAGCCCCGCCCAGGAAGGGCGGCGTGATCGACCGACCTGCGGGCGTCCCCACAGCGGACCGACCGGCACGTGGACCGGGACGGTTTCGGGAGAGCACGGTGGTTTCCTCGGCATCAGTGAGAAGAAGGGCTGCGTCCCGTCGATGTTTCCCTGCCGGCTCTGAGTGGCACCTCGACGTCGTCACCCGTCCGACCCGATCCGGGAGGGCGCGTGAGGACTCGGGTACGTCGGTCGCGAGGCGGGAGGACAGCGATGCCTGACGGGCGAACGATGACGCGTCCCACCACCGGGGCGGCGCTGCTGCTGTTGCTGGCGACGATGGGGTTCGTGCTGCTGTTGTTCCTGGTGCGCGGCGAGTGGGGGCCTTTGCGACAGACGGACGAGGCGGTGGCCGACGGACTCAACGACGCCGTTGCCGATCACGGCGTGGTGGTGAAGGCGCTGCAGGTAGTCACCGATCTGGGAGGCAGCCCGGCACTTGCCTGGGTGACCAGCGTCGGCGTCGTGTGGCTGTTGCTGCGGCGTCAGGTACGTGCCGCCCTGTACGTGGCGGTAGCCGCAGTGGGCGCCTGGATCTTGATCTCAGTGGTCAAGGCGTTGGTGGGCCGGCTGCGGCCGGTTGTCGACGAGCCCCTGGTCGCATCCTCCGGCCTGAGCTTTCCCAGTGGGCACGCTCTGAGTTCCCTGGTGTCCTACGGTGTTCTGCTGCTGGTGTTCCTCCCTGCGATGAACCGGACGGCGCGCCGGTTCGCCACCGTCGTGGCGGTCATGGTCGTCGTCCTGGTCGGGGTCACCCGCATGGCCCTAGGGGTGCACTACCTCAGTGACGTCGTCGCGGGCTGGCTGCTGGGTGCCGTCTGGCTGGCGGTGACCGCTGTCGCCTTCCGGCACTGGCCGCATGACCGCCTGCTCGGGCACCCGCTGCCGAGGGGCGCTCAGGGCGGTGGGATGGAGCGCTCCCGCGTGCCGTCCGGACTTCCGGTTCTCGGCTCGGCAGCCGGACTGCGCCCGGTACCCGA
The DNA here is from genome assembly GCF_001611795.1 of Streptomyces qaidamensis. Taxonomy (NCBI): domain Bacteria; kingdom Bacillati; phylum Actinomycetota; class Actinomycetes; order Kitasatosporales; family Streptomycetaceae; genus Streptomyces; species Streptomyces qaidamensis. The sequence continues at coordinate 8,454,656 of NZ_CP015098.1, forward strand.
ACGCCACCATCCCGTGCTGCCGCGTCCGCTTGTCGCTGCGGCCGAACTGGGAGTGGTCTGGCTGCTGACCCTCGGCACCCTCTATGGGCTGGGACTCCTGGCGAAGGACGCGGGTCCGGGCTCGGGCCCGGCGAGCTGGGACCGGTCCGTGGTGCACGACTTGGCGGGTGCGCGCGAGGCGCGGCTGGACGATATCGCCACGGGCCTGCAGATCCTCGGCGGCACGCTGGGAATCACCGCCGCGGTGGCGGTGGTCGGTCCGCTCGCCGTGGCCGTCACCCGGAGTTGGCGGCCGGTCGCACTGCTCGGCCTGGCCTTGGTGGGTCAGGTGACCTTGTTCCTCGTCACCGTGGCTCTGGTAGCACGTGACCGCCCGGATGTACCGCACCTCAGCAGCGATCTGCCGCCCACCGCGAGCTTCCCCTCCGGTCACGTCACGGCGACGTTGGCCCTCACCGCCTGCACGGCGATCATCGTTTTCAGGGCGACCCGCCACACGGGGTGGCGCGCCACATCCGTGGTCCTAGCCGCAGTGATCACGACCGCAGTCGCCCTCGAGCGGCTGTACGCGGGCGCCCACTACCCCAGTGACGTCCTGGCCTCGCTGGTCCTGGCCGGGCCCTGGACCGCGGCCTGCTGGTGGATCACTCGTCCTGTACCCCAGGCCAGGGCTGCGGAACAGGCCACCACAAATCCGGCGGGACAACGGCGAACCGACCCCCGACAGTAAGGTCCGGCGGAAGCGACCACAGCGTGCACACGGGTCCTCCCGCGCGGTAAACCCGGCCGGTTCGGTTCGTCGCCTGTACCCCGGACGACATGGTTGCCCAGGCCGCCGACGACAAGGCTCAGGCGGAAGAGCCGCTGCCGCGGCCCTCGCCGACGCGGCCCAGGCCGAGGGCGTCAGCCCCGATGGCCTCCCGGCTCACCCGCCTCGCTGCCGGTGGCGCTTTCGGTGCGTTACGGGGCGTTGCCCATCTCTGCGGCGAAGACCACGGGGTCGCTGTCGAACCCTCGGACCATCTCGTGGAACTGCCACGCTCCGGAGGTGTCCCGGGTGAACTCCGCGACGGTCACGGCGGTGGATCCGGCGACCCGCGCGAAGTCGTCCTTCAAAAGCTCCCTGTACCCCTCGACAACGAGCACTCCGGCGTTCGTCATGTCGCCGAATGTCTTGGGGCCGCTGTCCTGGTGGATCGCCACGCCCACGACCACCCGTGCGAAGGAGGAAGCGAGGCGATCGAGCTCCAGGGTCATCACCTCGACGTAGCCGAGGCCCTGACCGGTCTGGCTGTGCCGGCTCATGTTGATGGTGCCGTCCGGTGAGCGGCTGTCGAAGTGGACGACGTAGACAGGTCGCCCGTGGGGAGCATCCGTCGAGTACGTCGTGGCGATGATGTCGAGATGGTGAGGTGGCTGGTCCCAGGGACTCGGGTCCCACTTGAGCCGTACCTCGACCTTCCCCACTCCCTGGCTGTTGTTGCCCACCCGATTGTTGCCTCTCCCGTGTCGAGCCACCACGGAGTGTCCCCCGCAAGGTCAAGTATGGCTCTTGGCGGACCTGTTGCACCTTGTGCGGCAGACTCCTCGGGCGGAACAGCAGTTCTGGCCTGTGATCTTTACCCAGGCTTGACACGGCAGCCCCCCGGGCGCGGCCACCTGGAACCAGCTTCAGCGCGATCTTCCCCAAGTACGCCCCAGGCTGCAGCCATTGTTCCCCCTGGCGATCGGCGTGATGCTGCGCGACCTGCCACCCCCTTTCCTGAGTGGCGTCGTGCAGGAGGAGTCTCTTACGAGAGTCTGACGCGACCGCCGTTCCGCGTCGTCACGCTGTTCCCTTCGGCAACGCTGTTGCCGTCCGCGGTCGCGGATCCAGGGCGCACAGACGGCGCACACCCATCGAGGAACGGGACGTGAACATGCACAGCAGTGGTCACCACCGCACGAGCCAGCCTGCCGGGACGCGCGGCGGTCACCGGGCGAGGTCCAAAACACGGCGCATCGTGATCGGTGGCGGGGCCCTCGCCATCGCCGGGGCCGCCACGGTGGCGGTGTCTCTGGCCTCGGCCAGTCAGTACTCCGGGAGCGTCGCCGGCGCCGACCACGCTGTCTTCGTCCAGGGCAACGAGCTGGACGGCAACACCATCCACGTGTTCGCCCGGAGCGACGACGGAAAGCTCAGCCCCTCGGGGACCTATGCGACCGGCGGGAGGGGTGGCGATCAGGTCGACGCCCCCACCGACTCGCTCGCCTCCCAGGGCTCACTTGTCTACGACGACGCCTCGGGGATGCTGCTGGCGGTCAACGCGGGCAGCGGCACGGTGACCTCGTTCCGCGTCGAGGGGCAGCAGCTGAAGGACCGGCGTGTCGTGAAATCGGGCGGGGAGTTCCCGGCGAGCCTCACGGTGCGCGGCAGGATCGCGTACGTCATGAACGCGGGCGGTGCGGGCAGCGTTCAGGGCTTCAAGATCACGAGCAGGGGGCTGAAGCCGCTGAAGGGTTCTCACCGTTCCCTGGGCCTCGACAACGAGGACATCCCGCGCTTCGACACCTCACCGGGCGAGGTCGAGTTCACCCCGGACGGACGCAACCTGGTGGTCACCACCAAGGGCAACAACACCGTCCAGGTCTTCCCGATGAAGCGGAACGGTCTGCCGACCGTCGCCGAACCGGTCGTCAACAAGTCGGCCGGTGGGGTCCCGTTCGCGATCAGCTTCGACAAGACGGGGACGCGGATGCTGGTAGCAGAGGCGGAGAAGTCCACCGTCACCACGTACAAGGTGAAGCACGACGGCAAGCTGAAGGTCCTTCAGGAACCCTTGGCCAGCGGCCAGGAGACCCTGTGCTGGCTGGTGCGTGCCGGCGACTACTTCTACGGCGGCAACACCGGCAACTCCACCGTCACCGGCTACCGCATGGACCAGCAGGGCACGCTTTCCCTGACCAACGACGTGGGCGTCGCCACCCCGCCCTCCGCCGGCTCGCAGGGCGTCATCGACCTCGCCGTGACCGAGGACGAGGAGTTCGTCTACGTCCAGAACGCCGTCTCCGGCACCGTAGACGGCTTCCGCGTCGAGGCGAACGGCGCCCTCACCAAGGTCACGACGGCCGAGGGTCTGCCCGCCTTCGCCGAGTCCGGCATGGAGGGCATCGCCGCGGTCTGACGGGCCACGACACCAGCACGCCGCCCCGTTCGCGCCGTCCGCACCGAGCATCCGTGCACACATACGAAGGTGAGGCATCCGCGACAGGAACGCGAAAGAAGCCGACGTCAGGAGTGGTTGTACTGGCCTCGTCTTTGTCAGTGGCGGCCCTGGGCGCAGGGCCGCCACTGGTTCCAGCCGTGGAAGCTGGGGGTCGACCAGGAGGTGCGGGAAGAGATCCCGGTCGCTGCGGCACAGCCCGACGACCCGCCTGCCGGAAACGCCCCGCTCACTTCGCCCTGTCCTCAAGGCGTGTGCGGAGAGTGGTGGCGAAGTCCTCGGCACGGGAGAGCTGGACGCGGAGCTTGTCGATCTGCTCGATGGCGGTCTGCTCGTAGCCGCGGATGCGCTCCAGAAGGGCTTCGCGCTCGTCGGCGTCGAGGCCGGTGTCGGCGTCGAGGCGGTCGGTGGCGTCCAGGAGGTCGCGCATCTGGTCGAGGGTGAAGCCGAGGGGCTTCATGCGCCGGATGACCATGAGCCGCTGCACGTCGGTCTCGGTGTAGAGGCGGAAGCCGCCCTGGGAGCGCGCGGAGGGGACGACCAGACGGGTCTCCTCGTAGTGGCGGATCGTACGCAAGGAGAGCTCGGTCCGTGCGGCGACCTCACCGATCTGCATGTGCTTGCCGTCCACGCCGGTGATCCCCTGGCCTCTCTAGCTGCTGTCAGCGGGACCGGGTGGGCGCCGCCGATCACTACTCTAACGTTAGGGTAGAGTTCTTGGTGGTGAGGGTGGCGTGCCGCTGCCCCGCCGTTGCCGTGTCGGGGCCGATGGTGCCCCCGGCGAAGTTCGGATTGTTGCAGGGGAGAAGCGTGCGCCAGCCCATGACGCCCGGCGCCGCCGTCTGCCCGCCGTGACATTTCGACCTCGGATGTGAGCCCGGCCGCGCCCTCGTGTCAGGTCCCCGCTCCCTCCTTCGACTTCCGGCCCGCGGCTTCGCGGGGCCGTCCGTGGGGTGCCGGCCCGGCCACCTCGCGTTCTTCCCGCACGCCTCGGCCTGCCGAACGGCGCGTGCCCGAGCACGACAGGTTCCGTCTCCCTTGTCTTCTGCCGCTTCTGCTGTGTCCCCGGCCGCGCGTCTGCGCGGCCTGAAGCCCGACTGGCTGAATGATCCGAAGGTCTGGCGCACCGAGGTGCTGGCCGGCCTGGTCGTCGCCCTGGCCCTGATTCCCGAGGCGATCTCGTTCTCGATCATCGCCGGTGTCGACCCCGCGATCGGGCTGTTCGCCTCCTTCACCATGGCCGTGACCATTGCGATCGTCGGCGGCCGGCGCGCGATGATCTCCGCGGCCACCGGTGCCGTCGCCCTGGTCATCGCGCCACTGAACCGGGAGCACGGCCTCGGCCACCTGATCGCCGCCGTCATCCTCGCCGGCGTCTTCCAGGTGATCCTCGGCGCGCTCGGTGTCGCCAAGCTGATGCGGTTCATCCCCCGCTCGGTGATGGTCGGCTTCGTCAACTCCCTGGCCATCCTGATCTTCATGGCCCAGGTCCCCGAGATGACGAACGTTCCCTGGCCGGTGTATCCGCTGATCATCGGCGGCCTGGCGCTGATGGTCCTCTTCCCGAAGATCACCACCGTCGTACCCGCCCCGCTCGTCTCGATCGTGATCCTGACCGTGATCACCGTCGGCGCGGCCATCGCGGTCCCGACCGTCGGCGACAGGGGCGCCCTGCCGTCCTCCCTGCCCGTGCCAGGCCTTCCGGACGTGCCCTTCACTCTGGACACGCTCACGACGATCGCGCCGTACGCGTTCGCGACGGCGCTGGTCGGCCTGATGGAGTCGCTGATGACGGCCAAGCTGGTCGACGACATCACCGACACCCACTCGAACAAGACCCGCGAGTCGGTCGGCCAGGGCATCGCCAACATCGTCACCGGCTTCTTCGGCGGCATGGGCGGCTGCGCCATGATCGGCCAGACGATGATCAACGTGAAGGTCTCCGGCGCCCGCACCCGGCTGTCCACGTTCCTCGCCGGCGCGTTCCTGATGGTGCTGTGCATCGTCTTCGGCCCCGTGGTCTCCGACATCCCCATGGCCGCTCTGGTCGCCGTCATGGTCATGGTGTCGTTCGCGACCTTCGACTGGCACTCCATCGCCCCGAAGACCCTCAAGAGGATGCCCGCCGGGGAGATCACCGTCATGGCGATCACCGTCGCGGTCGTCGTGGCCACGCACAACCTGGCCATCGGTGTCGTGGCCGGTTCCGTCACCGCCATGGTCGTCTTCGCCAAGCGTGTAGCCCACCTCGCCGAGGTCACCGCCGTCACCGACCCCGACCTCACCACCGTCGTCTACCGGGTCACCGGCGAGCTGTTCTTCGCCTCCTCCAACGACCTCGTCGGCCAGTTCAACTACGCAGGCGACCCGAAGAACGTCATCATCGACCTGTCCGCCGCACACATCTGGGACGCCTCCTCCGTCGCCGCCCTCGACGCCATCGAAAACAAGTACGCCCAGCGCGGCAAGACCGTCGAGATCACCGGTCTCAACACCCCCAGCGCCCAGCTCCACGGCAAGCTCACCGGCGAACTCAGCGCAGGCCACTGACGACGTCGGATGCACCGCGGGGGACCCCCGACACCGGGCTGGGGGCATGGCGGCCCGCCCCGCGTACCCCGGAAGCTGAATCCGGCCCCGAGAGAGGGGAGCGCTGTCAGCGACTCCGCGCCCGGCGGGTAGAACGTCACCGCGCACACCGGGCAGGTCAGTCGCAGGGCGAGGGCCGCGGGCACGTGCTCGACGCTGTCCACCGCCACGCGCGGTGCCTGCGCCATGCGTCGGCGGGTGTACGTGGACAGCGCCTCGATGTAGCGCCGTGAGCCCTCGGCGTACAGCACCCCCATCGCCAGTGACGACTTCCCGGACGAACAGCCGAGGAAGATGCAGAGCTTCACCTGCTCGGGGTCGTCGCGCGGTCCGACGCCTACGAACGGCACGACGCGCCCACTACACCCTCACTCCCGCGCCCGACATCGAGCCTGCCGCCACCTCCGCGTTCGACATCGAGCCTGCCGCCCACCAGCGGCGCACCTGGGCCCGCGACATCACCCGCCAGGGCGCCACCACGCTCACCGCCCCCCGACATCTGGCCGCCGCCCACGAGTTCACCGCCGTCCCCGGCATCGTCACCGGGAGGAAGACCGACGACTCAGCGGCCCCCAGCCGCAGCCGATCAAGCCGGACCGTCGGTGTGCTTCTCCCGGATCTGCTGGGCGACGTCGCGCAGTTTGATGTTGTGGTGCTGGGAGATGTTGCGCAGCACGCTGAAGGCGTCCTCGTCGCTCATCCCGTGGCGTTCCATGAGCATGCCCATGGCCTCGCCGATGGCGTGCCGGGTCTCCAGGGCGTGTTCGAGCTGGTCGATCGTGCGCGCGTCCGCGAGGGCGACCGCGGCGTGCGAGGCCAGCAGCCAGCCGGCGGTCGCGATGTCCTCGGTGAAGGCCCCCGGGCGGCGGGCGTACAGGTTCAGCGCGCCGAAGTCCTCCTCGTGGGTGTAGAGCAGGACCCCGGTCATGCTGCCGATACCCAGTCCGCGCGCGGCCTCGGCGTACCGCGGCCAGTCCGGCTGGGGCAGGGTCATGTCCGCGACCCGGAACACGCGCTCCTGGTCCGCGCGACGGGCGAGATCGAAGCACGGCCCCTCGCCCAGTTCGCCCTGGAGACGGTCGGATTCCTCGACCATGTCCCCGTAGGAGGACAGTGTCACGGCGCGGCCCTTGCGCACCGCGAGGATCCCGGCCGCGTCGCAGCCGTCCACCAGCTTCACGGCCGACGCCGCGATCTCGTCCAGCGTCTGCTGCACGGAGTCCTGCTTCAGCAGGGTCCGCGCGAGCAGGGCCATTTCCTCGGCGAACTTCTGCCACTCCATCGCCACCACCCGGGTCGATCACCAGTCCGGCCACCCTACGCACAGCCTGATCCCTCCGGGGCGAAGGCGCCAGGACCGGTGAGCCGGAAGGTGAAAGGGGAGTACACGTGTGTTTCCGACGCCCCGGTCCCATAACCTCGTGCTGGAGATATCAGAGGCCAGGTGTGTCCACCGGTGAGGAGGCGAGGGTGCTCGGCAGAGGTACGAGTGCGCGGTTGCTGGTGGGCGCCGTACTGGCGGTCTGCATGGTGCTCGTCGGTCCCAGCGCACCGAACGGTGGCCTCTTCGCCGGGCCGCGGCATGCCGCAGCCGCCGGGGACGTCGTATCGAACCGGGTCATGACGTGGAACATCTGCAACCCCTGCGAGGTGAGCGACGTCGACCGGGCCGCGGACATCGCCGCGTACGCGCCCCAGGTCATCGGCCTGCAAGAGGCGTGCGTGCGTGATGTGGAGAGGATCCGGGAGTATCTGGAGAACCTCCACGGGCTGGCCTACCACGTCGAGTACGGGTCCGTGCTGCGCAAATGGGGCCGCTGCGGGGGAGCGCCGTGGAGTCCGGGGGCCTTCGGCCAGGCGATCCTCTCGGCCGCACCGATGACGGACCCCGTCAACGTCGAGTATCCGGACGGTGGATCCGAGGACCGCGGGTACATGGCCGTCACCACCACCGTGGCCGGACAGCCCGTCCGGGTCTTCAACACGCATCTCGCGCAACGGCGTCAGGAGGCGGTCCGGGCAGAGCAGACGCGCGTCCTCGCAGCGGAGGCCGCCCGGCACGATCGCGCGATCCTCCTCGGCGACTTCAACGCCGTGCCGGATGCCCCGGAGCTCGCTCGGATCTGGGCGCTGGCCACGGACGCGGACCCGCAGTGCCGGCCGTCGCCCACCGGCACCTGCCTGCCGACCACCGACTGGCAGAGCAAGTTCGACTACGTGTTCCTGCGCGGCTTCGTCCCGCTCAGGCATCGCGTGCAACCGACGCCGTCCTCGGACCACCACCTGCTGCACACCGATGTGAAACCGACCTGAGCAGGCGTCCTCGCCGGCTCTGCCCGATGCCCGGTAACCACAGGTCAGCGGCTCGCATCCGGTGATCACGGACCCCGCGCAAGGACCCGGTGCCGCTCCGTGACGTGGAATCTCGCGTCGTATGGGCATACGGGGAGGGCAGGTAACCAGGGCATGCCGGCGACAGGGACGCCGGCCCGATCAGCAGGGAGGCCGCGATGACGGGGCCGGAGCACACGGAGGCCGTTCACGGGCTGTCCGTGCCGACAGCGTCCGTCGTGCTGGCCGGGACCCTGGAAGCCATCGGCGCGGGCGCCTACGTCGTGGACGAGCAGGGCTGCATCATCGCCGCGAACACTCGCGCCGAGCAGCTCCTGGGCCGGTCCGCCGACGACCTGCTCGGGCATGACGCGCACGATCTGCTGCACCGCGGCCGGGACGGGCAACCCCTGCCGAGAACCCAGTGCGCCATGCGGCTGGCCTTCCACGCCGGGCGCACGGCCCAGGCCGACGAGGACTGGTTCGTCTGCGGCGACGGCACCCTGCTGCGGATCTCCTGGCTGATCACGCCGTACGACGTAGGTGGCCGGCACGCCGGCACGCTCGTCGTCTTCCACACACCCCACCACCCGCAGGCCACGGAGCCGCGGCCGGAACCGGTGGCGCAGCCCCTGTCGGAGCTGCACCGGCTGGCGCTGCTGGCCGAGACCACCGCGCAGCTGACGTCCACACTCGATGTCGACGAGGCGCTGCGCAGGCTGGTCACCCTGGTCCTGCCCCGCCTCGCGGACTGGGCGGTCGTCGACCTGATCACCGAGCGCGACGAGGTGTGGCGCGCCGTCGTGGTCCACTCCGACGGTGACACGATCACGCATCACGAGGATCTGCAGGGACCGATGCCGCCGATCCCGGAGGAGTCCCCGATGCCCCTGTCGAGGGCCCTGCGCGGGGTCGCCTCCAACCTGGCCGGTCCGCTGACCTACCAGGGGCCGCCGGACTCCGGCATCGCGGTCGAGCAGCGCCGTCTCTTCGACGTCACGGGGATGCACTCGGCGGCCATCGCGCCCATCCGCAGCACCCGCGCGGTCCTGGGAGCGCTGACCCTGGGCCGCGACGAGAACCAGGCGCCCTTCACGCCCGTCGATCTCCCCCTCATCGAGGACATCGCACGCCGGGCCGGCCTCGCCGTGGACAACGCCCGCCTCTACCAGCGCCAGCGCAAGGTCGCCGAGACCATGCAGAACCATCTGCTGCCGCAGATGCCGGGCGTCTCGGGCCTGCAGATGACCGTCCGCTACCTGCCGGCACCGGACGCCTCACAGGTCGGCGGAGACTGGTACGACGCCTTCCCCCTGTCGGACGCGTCCACCGCCCTCGCCATCGGGGACGTCGTCGGCCACGATCTGGAGGCGGCGGCCGGCATGGCGCAGGTCCGCAACATGCTCCGCGCCTACGCCTGGTCCCAGCACGAACCCCCCAGCCGCATCGTCGAACGGCTCGACGAGGCGATCCAGCACATCACCGACGTCACCATGGCCACGACGATCTTCGCCCGGGTGGAGCCGGCCGAAGACGGCCACTGGCAACTGTCCTGGACCAACGCCGGCCACCCGCCGCCGCTGCTGATCAGCCACGACGGCCTGGCCCGCTACCTCACCGAAGGCCACGGCATACTCCTGGGCACCCAGACCGGCACCCGCCGCCCGGACGCCACCGCGCAGTTGCCGCCCGGCTCCACCCTGGTGCTGTACACGGACGGCCTCATCGAAGCGCCCCGCCACACCATCGACGAGGGACTCGACCGACTGCGTCAGCACGCCGCCGCCCTCGCGCACCGCCCCCTCGCCTCGTTCACCGACCAGCTCCTGCGCCGCGTCCGCCCCTCCGGCAACGACGACGACGTCGCCCTCCTGGCCCTGCGCGTCCCCGAGCGCTGACCCGGAACCGGCGAGACGCGGGCGCCGGGCCTCATCCGCCCGGGGTGCTCGGCGCCGCGCTGCCCACGCCGTCGCGGTGCTCGCGCACCGCGATCCGGGCCAGCTTCGTCAGCATCATGCCGTTGCGGATCGAGACGACGTAGTCCGCCGGGAGGCCGTGCATCCGGATGCCGGGACCCCGCAGCGGATGCCGGTCGAGGACGAAGAGGGTGTTCTCGCCCGCGAACGGGACCGCCGGGCGCGGGACATCCCCTCGACCCTGAGGGGCCGCGCGGCTCCGGCACCCGCAGGCAACGCAAGGCGGCCCGGACCGCCGCGGAAATCGATGGTGAAGGGCGACGGGCCGCGCTCATACTGACGCGGTGGATCCAGTGACTCTTGAGACCGGGCGTCTGGTGCTGAGGCCCTTCGGGCCGGGCGACGCGGACGCGGTGTACAACGCCTGCCAGGACGAGGACATCCAGTTCTACACACCGGTTCCCGTGCCCTTCGGACGCCAGGACGCCGAGAAGCGGGTCTGCGAGGAGTGGCCCCAGGGCTGGGCCGGCGACGACAACTACATCCTCGGAGCGTTCCGCAAGGACACCTCGGCCCTCGTCGGCTCGTACTGCCTCACCAGGGTGAGCCTGGGCGTCTACGAACTCGGCTACTGGGCGGTCAAGGAGCAGCGGGGCCGGGGCTACACGGTCGAGGCCGCGCGGGCGCTCTGCGACTGGGGGTGGGCCACGCTCGACGTCCACCGCATCGAGTGGTGGGCCATGACCGGGAACACCGGCTCGCGTGCCGTCGCCGAGCGGCTGGGGTTCACCGTCGAAGGGACGCTGCGCAACCGCGGCATCGCCAACGACGGCAAGCCTCACGACTGGTGGGTCGGCGGACTGGTGAGGCCCTGACGTCGAGCGTGGAGGGGGCCCGGCGGGGCGCGGTGCGAGTGGGCCTGCTCATGGCGTGCGTTCCGGGCGTCCCGTGGGCTGCTCTCGCCCTGGGGGTGGCCCTGGTGGAGTTCCTCCGGGGGAGGGGACACCGAGCTCGCCGCCCGCGACGTGCGCTACGGCGTGCTGCTCACCGGGGGAAGCCTGCTCGCCGGTGCCCTGATGGGCCTGATCCTCGCCGGGGGACTGGCCACCGCGGCGCGTGTCATCACCCGTCCGTGGGGGCTCACCCTCACGGGAGCGCTGCTCGGCGCGCTCGTCTTCCCCGCCGAGCTCGCGGTCGTCGCGATCGGCACGGACGGGGCCGTCGCCCAGCTCGGCACGACCTTCCTCGCATGGCCGTTCATGACGGCGGTGGCGGCCGCGCACAGCACGGACGTCGTCGGCCGCACCCGCAGGCGCACCTGGCTGTGGGCGTCGGGACCGGCACCGGGGGAGAGGCCGTCGCCGGTTGCCGGCAGCGACTGAACGCCGTCACCGCCGCTCGTAGGATGGCGCGCGTGATGGTGGGGACCGAACAGACCCGGCTGGTCCTGCTGCGGGGCAACAGTGCGGCGGGGAAGTCGTCCGTGGCGGCCGGGGTGCGTGAGCGCTTCGGCCGTGGGCTGGCACTGGTCGGGCAGGACAACCTGCGCCGCGTCGTGCTGCGGGAGAGGGACCGGCCCGGCGCCGCGAACATCGGCCTGATCGACCTGACGGCCCGATACGCCCTCGATGCCGGGTACCACGTCGTGGTCGAAGGGCTCCTGTACGCCGACCGCTACGGGGAGATGCTCGCCCGGCTGCGGGCCGACCACCGGGGGCCGACCCACTCGTACTACCTGCACGTGCCCTTCGAGCAGACCCTCCTGCGCCACGCCACCAAGCCGATCGCGAACGAGTTCGGTGAGGCCGAGCTGCGTGACTGGTACCGGGAGCTGGACCTGCTGCCCGGTGGCGTCGAGACCGTCATCGGCCCCGACAGCACGCTGCGGGAGTCCGTCGACCGCATCATGCTCGACACCGGTCTGGCAGGACTGCCCGCGCTCGACCTGTGATCCGGCGCTCCGCCGTCGTGCGGCCCGGAGGGGGCTCACCCGTCCGTACGCGCCGGAGAGGGCGTGAACCGCGCGCCGCGGTGAGGATGGACGGTGCCGGGCGCCCGCGTCGGCAGCTCGGTGCTGCCCGATGCGACGCGCGGTTGTCGCTGCCCGTACGCGCGAGGGAGAGGTATGACCGAGACCGACGAGGCCGGGGCCTTCTCCGCCGGGACCGAATGGCCCTCGGCGCACCGCGATCCGAGTACCGGCATGGTCGACCTCCGGCGCGTCGGGGCGAACCCCGACCATTGGTACCCGGTCGCACTGTCGAAGAACGTGCGCAGCAAGCGGACGTTCGCGACGGCGTTCGCCGGCGAGCGCATCGCGCTCTACCGCGGGGAGAGCGGCACCGTGTACGCGCTGGAGGACCGGTGCGCACACCGTCAGGTGCCGCTCAGCATGGGCGTCGTGGAGGGCGAGGCGCTGCGCTGCTGCTACCACGCGTGGGCCTATCGCGGCGACGGCCGCATCTCGCAGATCCCGTACCTCTCCAAAGGTGACGGCAGGCCGCCGCGCGGCGTGCGCGGCTACCCCGTCCGCGAGGCGTACGGGCTGGTGTTCGCCTTCCCCGGCGACCCGGACAAGGCGGCCGTCACCCCGCTGCCCGATCTGCCGGCCTTCGGATCACCGCGGTACAAGGCGATGACCTACTCCCGGACCGTGCGCTGCCACTACTCGTTCATGCACGAGAACCTCCTCGACATGAACCACCAGTTCCTCCACCGGGGCGTGGTGGGCAGACTCCGTCCCGAACTGCTCGGCTCCCGGACCGACGAGCGGTCGGTGGAGGCCAGGTACCTGTTCAGCCACGCCGGGGGCAAACGGAACCGCGGGGCCGGCCTGCTGGCCGCCGAGGGCATCGGCGGCAGCGACTCCCGCGACGTCATGACGATCCGCACCGAGTACCCGTACCAGACCCTCGACCTGGTCCCGGAGAACGCCGAGCGGCCGGCCTTCCGGCTCTGGGCCGCCTATGTGCCCGAGGACGCCGAGCAGCGCAGATGTCACACCTTCGGCCTGCTCATGATCGAGAAGCCGCGGGTTCCCGGTGCTCTGCAGCTGGCCTGGCCGCTCATCAGGCGCTTCACCGAGCGGGTGTTCGCCGAGGACCGGATGGCCGTCGAGGCCGAGCAGCGGGCCTGGGACGAGCAGGGCGAGGACCGCAATCGCGAGGTGTTCCCCCTGATCCTGGACGTCCGGGAGGTGCTGCGCACCAACGGCGTCCCGATCCGCCCCCGGGCCGCCGCGTGCGGCGCCGCCTCGATGTGCGACGGCCACGACCGCGGACCTGCTCCCGGGGCGGACGCCGGCGCCCCTTGAGATTTCCGCGTCCGCCGACGCGGACGGTCGCCGGGGCTGCCGTCACGCCGGGCACCGCCGGCGCGGCGGCGCTCACGGACGGGGGTCGGTGCGGTGCCACCGTGGGCGGGCGTCGGGGCCGCGGCGGCCCGCCACCGAGGCACAGCGCGGGCACTGGCGCCGCACCCGGTCCGCGGCGCCGCCGGACTCGGGGAAGGTGTCCGGCCATGCGACGTGCGGGAAGCGGACCAGCCGGGAACGGCTGAGGGACAGGCCGCAGACCGTTTCGTTGCGGCCCGGCTCCCAGGCGTGCACCTCACCGGAGGGCAGCCGGCGCCGCCCCTCCTCCTCGTCGGTCCACTGCCCGGACGCCGCGACGGCGTACCGCTTGCCACGCGCCACGGTGGCTCAGCCGGCCGCGTGGTCGACGTGCAGCCGCACCTGCTCCTCCAGCCGCCGCAGGCTGGTGTCCAGGGCGTCGGTGACGGCCTGCTCGCCCGGGTCGTGGCCGTCGTCGAAGAACGACAGGTGCACGGTCACCTCACTGGCCCCGCCGTCGAGCCCGGCGACCTGGAGCCAGCCCGCGTACGCGCCCTGGTCACGGGTGCCCCATTCGAGCCGCATCTGGTCGGGCCGGGCTCGGAACAGGGCGGACGTGTCCTCGTCGGTGCGGTCCTCGTGCACGGTGACGGCCGGCAGCCGCCCGGCCTCCACGTGCAGGGCCTCCGGCAGCCAGCTGTCCAGCCGGCCGACGTTCGCGGCCTCGTCGAAGACGTGCTCGGGCTGTGCGGGCATCGTGCGGGAACGTTCGTACTCGGTCATCGCCTCACCGGCCTCGCCTCGGGGGTCGTAGCGCGCACCGCGTTCCCGGTCTGCCCGTGCCCAACCACGAAAGGCCCCGTCCGCGCGGTCGCGGACGGGGCCCCGCACACCGGTCAGAACTTGGGCTGCGGCGACTGCGCCCGGACCAGTTCCCGCGCCTCCGCCTCCGTCTCCACGGACGGCGGGGAACCGGCCAGCGGCTGGTTGGCGGTCTCGCGCATGCACAGCACGGCGATGACGCCGATGACCGCGGCGCCGGTGGCGTAGTACGCCGGCATGAGCGTCGAGTCGAAGGTACTGATCAGAGCGGTGATCACCAGCGGTGTCGTACCGCCGAAGACCGAGGTGGCCAGGTTGTAGGCCACCGAGAGCGAGCCGTAGCGCACCTGCGTGGGGAATATCGCCGGGAGCGCCGCCGACATCGTGCCGAGCATCGGCAGCAGGGAGAGCCCCATCAACAGCAGGCCCAGGGTGATGAGGACGACGTCGCCCTGCCTGATGAGCCAGAACGACGGCAGGGAGAGGAACAGGAACCCGAGCATCCCCGTCATCAGCAGCGGCTTGCGCCCGAAGCGGTCCGAGAGCCGCCCGACCTGGTTGATGAGGCACATCTGCAGCACCATCACCACGACCAGGATCAGCAGGCCGTGGCTGGTGCCGTAGCCCAGCTCGTCGGACAGGTACGTCGGCATGTACGACAGCAGCATGTAGTCGGTGATGTTGTACGCCGCGACCAGCGCGAGGCACAGCAGCAGCGGCCGCCAGTACCGGGTGAAGATCTTGCCGAGGTCGGCGGCGGCCGAGGTCTCCACGGCGTCGGCGGCCTCGCTCGCCCTCGCCTGGCCGCCCTCCAGCTTCTGGAAGGCGGGCGTCTCGTCCAGCTTGAGCCGCAGGTAGAGCCCGATGAAGCCGAGCGGGGCCGCGACCAGGAACGGCACGCGCCAGCCCCACGACAGCATCTGGTCGTCGCTGAGGAGGGTCTGCAGGAGGACGACGAGGCCGGAGGCCCCGACGTAGCCGGCCAGTGTGCCGAGCTCCAGGAAGCTTCCGAAGAAGCCGCGCCGCTTGTCGGGCGCGTACTCGGCGATGAACGTCGAGGCGCCCCCGTACTCCCCGCCGGTCGAGAAGCCCTGCACCATCCGGAAGAAGATCAGCAGGGCCGGGGCCCACAGACCGATCGCGGCGTGCGAGGGGACCAGGCCGATGGCGAAGGTCCCCACCGCCATCATGATCATGGTGAGGGAGAGGATGCGCTTGCGCCCGACCTTGTCCCCGAGCGGTCCGAAGACCATGCCGCCCAGGGGGCGCACCAGGAAGGCCACGGCGAACGTCGCGAAGGACCCGAGCAGCTGGGCGGTGTCGTTGCCGGAGGGGAAGAAGACCCTCCCGATGGTCGACGCCAGATAGCTGTAGATGCCGAAGTCGTACCACTCCATGGCGTTGCCGAGGGCGGCGGCCTTGGTGGCGCGCTTGACCGCCGCGTCGTCGGTCACCGTGATGTCGCTGCGGCGCAGCTTCGGGTGACGGCGTTTCTCGATCGCCCGGAACAGCACCCGGTGTCGTCTCACAGCCGCGGGGTCCACCGACTCGTCGTTGTCGGTCGCAGCCATCACGTGGTTCCTTTCGCCGGTCGCAACTCCAAGCACAACGCCTGCACAGATCTCGTGCGCTCAAACGAGCCCCTTCGCGCGGCGTCCGGCCGACCACGGAACGTGATGTGCGGGTGCTCGGTGTGAGAGGCGGGTCGCCGCACCGTCCGGGAGGATCTGCGGGACGGGTGTGTGCCCGTGCCCCGGCGGGGGAACTTGATTCGCCGGTGCGTGCCTGGTGAGAGGAGCCCAAGTGACAGCGTCGGCGGCGGGCGGCCGTAACCGGGGCGGGACACAGGACGGGTACGAGCCGGACCCGAAGCGGTGGCGGGCCCTGTGGGTCACGCTGGTGGCCGGCTTCATGAGCCTGCTGGACGTGTCGATCGTGGCGGTCGCCCTGCCCACCATCCAGCAGGAGCTGCACGCCTCCGCGGCCGAGGTGCAGTGGGTGGTGTCCGGCTACGCCCTCTCCTTCGGCCTGGCCCTCGTCACCGCCGGCCGGCTCGGCGACGCGCTGGACCGGCGCCGTATCTTCCTCGTCGCCCTCAGCGGCTTCGTGCTGTTCAGCGCGGCCTGCGGAGCGGCGCCGAACATCACGCTGCTGGTGGTGGCCCGGCTCGCCCAGGGCCTGGCGGCCGGCTTCATGGCCCCGCAGAACTCCGCGCTCATCCAGCAGATGTTCCGGGGCTCCGAACGCGGCCGCGCCTTCGGCTTCTTCGGCGCCACCGTGGGCATCTCCTCCGGGGTCGGCCCCCTGGCCGGCGGCCTGATCCTCGCGCTGGCCGACGGCGCCCAGGGGTGGCGGTGGATCTTCTACGTCAACGTCCCCATCGGCATCCTCGCGGTTCTCCTCGGACGCCGCCTGCTGCCCCGCACCCGGCGCTCCGGCCGGGGGTACGTCGACCTGCCCGGCGTCGTGCTTCTCGGTCTCGGTGTCCTCGCCCTCATGTATCCGCTGGTGCAGGCGGAGACCGGTGGCCTCGTCCGGCTGTGGTGGATGTTCCCGGCCGGCGCCGGGCTGCTGTTCGTCTTCACCCGCCGGCAGCGCCGCCTGGTGGAGCGCGGTACCCAGCCGCTGCTCGACCCGCGCCTGTTCACCACCGTGCGCGGGTACGCGGTCGGCGCGGGCGTCGGCACGCTCTACTTCATCGGCTTCAGCGGCGTCTGGCTGGTCTTCGCCCTCTTCTACCAGCACGGTCTCGGCTTCTCCCCGCTCGAATCCGGCCTCGCCGTGACGCCCTTCGCCCTCGGCTCGGCGTTCGCGGCCGCCGTCTCCGGGCGGCTGGTGGACCGGCTCGGCCGGCTGCTCACCGTGGGGGGGCTCACGGGCGTGATCCTGGGCCTCGGCGGCGCCGCGCTGCTGCTGCGCTTCGCGCCCCTCGACATCGCGCCCTGGATCGCCGCCCCGGTCCTGTTCCTCGGCGGCGTCGGCGGCGGGTGCGTGATCTCCCCCAACATCACCATGACGCTGCGGGACGTGCCCGTGCACATGGCGGGAGCGGCGGGCGGCGCCCTGCAGACCGGGCAGCGGCTCGGCGCAGCGGTGGGCACCGCCGCCCTGCCCGGCCTCTACTACCTGGTGCTGGGCAGCAGGAGCGACGACTACCGCGGTGCCCTCTTCCTCGCGATGGTCGCCGGGCTCGTCGGCATGGCCGCGTCGCTGGCCCTGGCGGCGTACGACTGGCGGCGCGACCGGCGGACCGGGGAGCAGCACCGCGCCTGCCCGGACGACGTCGCCCACAGCCCCGTGCACGCCCGGCAGACCTGAGCGTCATTCCCTCACGAGGGTTGCGGCCGGGGCTCCAGCGGGGCGGGCGCGTCGTCGTCCAGGTCGCCGCGCAGCGCGCCGAGGGTGAAGGCCGTCATGGACGTCAGGATCAGCAGCGCGAGCGGCCCCCAGATCGCCGGAAGGGCCCAGAACGGCCACTCGTTGGCCGCCTGCGCCCACAGCGTCAGGATCGCCGTGCCGCCCAGCGCCACGCCGTGCCACCGCACCATCTTCGCCGCGGTCGCGTGCCGTGGCCGCCCGCGCGCGAAGAGGGGCCACAGCCCGCCCGCGAGGGCCGCCAGGCCGAACGAGGTGCAGGCCAGCGCACCGCCCAGACGGTCCTCTGGCCATCCCACCGGCCCTTCGGACGTCTGCTGCCGCCGGCCCTCGGCGTCCCGTACCTCGACGACCCGACCGTGCCAGATCACACCGACGACCCTCTCGCCCGGCTGCATCTCGGACATCACGGGCTCGGTGCGCAGGAACGTCACCTCCCACGGCTCGCCCGACGCCGGCACCAGCTCCGCCTCCGGGGACTCGCCCCGCTCACCGCGGTTCATGGCGGCGCGCCGCACGGTGAACTCCTGCTCCCACACGCACCCCGACGCCTCGACGGGAACCGCGGAGCAGGCCGGTGCGCCCCGGTACTCCCGCTCCCGCTCCAGCGCCCCACGGATCTGGAAGGCGGACGCCACCCCGATGCCGAGCGCCACGACCGCGAGCAGCACCCACATCACGGACCGCATGACTCCGTGCCCCGACGACCCCACCGTGTCTCATCCCCCTCCGCGCACGGAAACCCGCAGAGCATTGGACCACGCCTCAGGTGCCGGTGTGGACCCGCCGGCCGTCGACGAAGGTCTCCAGGACCCGGGTGGCGGCGATCTCCTCGGGCGGACCCGCGAACGGGTCGCGGTCGAGGACGACGAGGTCGGCCGCCTTCCCGACGGTGATGCTGCCGGTGGTGGCGTCGAGATGGTTCACGTAGGCGCTGCCCGCCGTGTAGGCGGCGATGGCGGTGCCCAGGTCGATGCGCTGCTCCGGGAAGAAGGCCGGGGTGCCCTCGGGAGCCTCGGGGGAGAGGCGGTTGACGGCGACGTGGATGGCCTGGAGCGGGTCGGGGCTGCTGACGGGCCAGTCGCTCCCGGCGGCGAGGGTCGCACCGGCGCGCAGGAGATCCCCGAACGGGTACTGCCACGCGCCGCGTTGCGCCCCCAGGAAGGGCAGGGTCAGTTCGTCCATCTGCGGTTCGTGGGCGGCCCACAGCATCTGCAGGTTGGCGCTCGCGCCCAGCGCGCGGAAACGGGACAGGTCGTCGGGGTGGACGACCTGGAGGTGCGCCAGGTGGTGCCGCGTGTCGCGGCGGCCGCCCGCGGCCCGGGCGGACTCCACGGCGTCGAGCGCCTCTCGCACCGCGCGGTCACCGAGCGCGTGGAAGTGCACCTGGAAGCCGTGCGCGTCCAGTTCGGTGACGTACTTCCGCAGCTCGCCCGGCTCGACGAAGCTGATGCCGCTGTTGTCCGAGGTGCAGCCGCAGCCGGTCAGGTAGGGGGACAGCATGGCGGCGGTGTGGTTCTCGGCGATGCCGTCCTGCATGATCTTCACGGTCCCGGCGCGGAACCGGTCCCGGCTCAGCTCCTCCCTCCTGGCGACGAGTTCGGCGATCTGCTCGGCGCCGCGCTCACGGTCCCACCACAGGGCGCCGACGACCCGCGCGGTGAGCAGACCCCGGTCCAGCGCCGTCAGATAGGACGGGGCCGGGTCGGTCAGGTTGGCGTACGTGCCGACGATGGCGTCCTGCCAGGCGGTGACGCCGTGGGAGTGCAGCACGGCCTGGGCGCGCAGCAGACCGGCGAGCTGCTCCTCCGGCGTGGGGTGCGGCACCAGCTTGCCGACCAGGTGGACCGCGCCCTCCTGGAGCGTTCCGGTGGGGTTGCCCGCGGCGTCGCGCTCGATCCGGCCGTCGACGGGATCGGGGGTCCGGGCGTCGATGCCCGCACGCTCCAGCGCCCGGCTGTTGACCCAGGCGCCGTGGTGGTCGCGGTTGGGCAGGAAGACGGGGCGGTCCGGGACGATCGCGTCGAGGGCGGCGGCCGTGGGGGAGCCGCCGGGGAACGCCTCCAGGGACCAGCCACCCCCGGTGATCCACTCGACGTCCGGGTGCTCCTTCGCGTACGCCCCGATCCTGCGCAGGTACTCGCCCGCGTCGACGGTGTCGCCGAGGTGGCACTGGCCGAGTTCGAGGCCCGCGCCCATCGGATGGACA
Source organism: Streptomyces qaidamensis (assembly GCF_001611795.1). Taxonomy (NCBI): domain Bacteria; kingdom Bacillati; phylum Actinomycetota; class Actinomycetes; order Kitasatosporales; family Streptomycetaceae; genus Streptomyces; species Streptomyces qaidamensis. Next base: position 8,474,432 of record NZ_CP015098.1, read on the forward strand.
TGGGCGTCCTGGAAGCCCGGCAGCAGCAGCTTCCCGGCCAGGTCGACGACCTCGGTGCGCGGCCCGGTCAGCTCGCGCACCTCGTCGTGGCCGACGGCGAGGATCCGCCCGCCGCGCACGGCCACCGAGGTGGCGCGGCTGCGGGCCGGGTCGACGGTGTGCACCGGACCGCCGGTCAGGACGAGGTCCGCGGGTCCCTGGGCAGGGGAGTGTGACATCGGGGTGAACTCCAAGGAGGGTCAGACCGCCGTGCGGTCCATCGGCAGGGTGAGGGCTTCGGCGTCGGTGCCGCGCCCGGTGGTGAAGTAGGACGAGCGCCGGACGTACTTGGCCACGGCGGCCATGACGAGACCGGCGAGCACGATCACGGCGGGCAGCGAGAACATGAACCAGCCGTTGTCCGGGCTCAGTTCGAAGTGATCGCTCATCGTCAGGTACGAGTATCCGAGGTAGCCGCCCAGGCCCAGCATCACCAGCCCGGACAGGGCGGGCACGGCGACGGCGAGCAGTGCCTCGCGCATCCCCTCGTGCCGCGCGGCGCGGAAGCGCACGGCGCAGGCGATCGCGGTCAGGCCGTAGTAGAGGGCCACGATCAGGCCGATGGCGTTGACGGCGGCCAGCAGCATGTCGCTCAGCTTGGGGATCGCGAAGGCGCCCACGGCGATCACGGCGGCGACGGACATCAAAACGACCGTCCCGGCGGCCGGAGTGCCGTAGCGCGGGTGGACCCGGGTCCACAGCGGGCCCATGGTGCGGTCGCGGCCCATGGCGAGCAGGCCGCGCGCCGTGGGGATCAGGGTGGCCTGCACCGAGGCGACGGCGGAGAACATCAGGGCGAGCAGGGGCAGGGTGGCCCAGGGTTCGGCGGCCAGCTTCTCCCCGAGGTGGCCGAGGGCCTGCGGGCCGTTGCGGACGAGTTCGGCCAGGCTCATCTCCCGCTGGAAGGCCACCGACGCGAAGAGGAACAGGCCGAGCATCGCGAACAGGGCGATGAGTCCGCCCCGCGCCGAGTCGCCCGGGTCCTTCGTCTCCTCGGTGACGCTGAACGCCGCGTCCCAGCCCCAGAAGAAGAACACCGCGAGGACCATGCCCTGGGCGAAGGCGGTGCCGCTGGAGATCTCGAACGGGTTGAACCAGGACAGGGAGACCGCGTGGTCGCCGGTGACCAGGGCCCAGCCGCAGAAGCCGAGCAGCACCGCGTACTCGAAGACCAGCAACCCGAACTGGAACCGGGTCGCGCCCCGGACACCGGTGACCGCCAGGGCGGTGAGGGCGAGCAGGATCACCAGCCCGACCCCCGTGCAGACGCCGGTGGACGTCGGGTCGAGGGCGATGCCGGCCAGGCTGCGCAGACCGGCCTTGTTGGCGAAGGCCAGCACGACCGAGCCCATGATGGCGCTGGTGTAGGCGCAGAAGACGACCGAGCCGACCAGCGTCACCCAGCCGGTCAGGAAGCCGGGCCAGGGCCCGAGGGATCTGCCGACCCAGGTGTAGCCGTTGCCGCAGTTGGGTTCGGAGCGGTTGAGACGGGCGTAGGCGAGGGCGATGCCCAGCACCGGCAGGAACGCCAGCAGCAGGAGCGCCGGGGCCTGCAGGCCCACGATGGTGGCGATCGTGCCCATGCCGATGGCGATGCTGGTGGTGGCCGCGGTGCTGGACGCGGCGATGGCGACGCCGTCGACGACGCCGAGGGAACGGCGCAGCGCGGGGCGTGGCGAGGGCGGTGCGGAGGACATGAAGGGCTCCTCGGGGGGAGGGGTGGGAAGAGCCGCGCGGGACTGTGATGGAACAGCCGGTGTCCACATTGGGTCAACCCTGTTGACGTAAGGCGAACGGGGCCGTTCACTGCGTCACGTGAGGAACCGTCCGTGCGCGAGGCGCCGCCGGTGCGCGGAGCCGTCCGTGTGCGAGGAGAGGAGTCCGGGTCATGACCACCCGTGTCCCGCAGGAACGACGGCGTCGCCGGCCGACCCGTTCGGGGGTCCTGCTGTCGGAGGACCTGATCGTGGAGACCGCGTTGCGGCTCATCGGCGAGCACGGGCCCGAGGCGCTGAGCGTGCGCCGCCTCGGCGCGGCCCTGGGCTGCGACCCGACCGCCCTCTACCGCTACTTCCACGACACCGACGACCTGGTGCTCGCCATCGCCGACCGGATCATCGGCGACGCGATGGTCGGCTTCACGGCCGGGGACGACTGGGTGGCCTCATTGCGCGAGATGGCCCTCAGGGTCCGTGCGGGCTACCTCGCCCATCCCCGCGCGGCGGCCATGGCGGCCCACCGAGTGACCCGGCGCCCGAACGAGATCCGCGCCGTGGAGACGGGCATCGGCCTGCTGCTCACCGCGGGCTTCCCGCCGGCCGACGCCGCCCGGCTCTACCTGGCCTTCATCGACACCGTGCTCAGCCACGCCGCCACGGAGGCCGCGTTCCACGCCCTCCCACCGCAGCAGCGCGAGGCCGACCACCGGTCCTGGCGGGACGTCTACCAGGGCCTGGATCCGGCGACGTACCCGTCCCTGACCATGGTCCGCCGGGAGCTGCCCGCGATGGCGGACAGCTCCTTCGAACCGGCCGTGGACCTCCTGCTGGAGGCTCTGGCGGCCCGGGCGCGGGCCCTCAAGCGGAGGTGAGCGCCTGCGCTACAGCACCTCGGCCCGACCGGGGGTGTCGTCCAGGAAGCCACCCGACTGGTGCTGCCACAGCTTCGCGTAAGCACCGCCGTTCGCGAGCAGCTCCTGGTGGGTGCCCTGCTCGATGATCCGGCCGCGGTCGAGGACGACGAGCTGGTCCATGCCGGCGACCGTGCTCAGCCGGTGCGCCACCACCAGCGCGGTCCGCCCGTCCATGAGCCGCCACAGCGCCTCCTGGACGAGCAGTTCGCTCTCGGAGTCCAGGGCGCTGGTCGCCTCGTCGAGCAGCAGGATCGGCGCGTCCCGCAGGATCGCCCGGGCAAGGGCGACCCGCTGGCGCTGCCCGCCGGACAGCTTGACGCCCCGCTCGCCGACCATGGTGTCGAAGCCGTCCGGCAGCGCGTCGGCGAACTCGGTGACATGGGCCGCCTCGGCCGCCCGGCGGATCTCGGCGTCGGTGGCGTCCGGCCGGGCGAAGGCGATGTTGTCCCGCAGCGTGCGGTGGAACATCGCCGGGTCCTGCGGCACGTACGCGATCCGGCCGCGCAGGTCGGCCTGGCGCACCCGGCTGATGTCCTGGCCGCCGACCAGGATGCGGCCGCTGTCGATGTCGGTCATCCGCAGCAGCAGCCGGGTGAGCGAGGTCTTGCCGCCGCCGGACCGGCCCACGAGACCGATCTTCGCCCCGCTCGGCACGGCCAGGTCGAGCCCCTCGAAGAGCGGCCGGCCGCCCCGGTGCGCGAAGGTCACCTTCTCGAAGCGGACGTCGGCCGACGGGGCCCGCAGCGGCTCCGGTGCCGGAGGGTCGAGCACCGTCGGCGGGGTCAGGAGCAGTTCGGTGAACTGCGCGGCCTCCGTCATCGAGCTCTCCAGTCGGCGGTATATCTGGTTGAACTCGAACATGATCCGGGTCGCGTTGTTGTAGTAGGCGAAGGCCACCACGATGGCCTCCACGCCGTGCGCGCCGCCGCCCAGCGTCACCGCGAGCAGCAGGCCCATCGCGTTGGTGAGGACGGACATCGGCGCGACCAGCGTGTCGATGCGCAGGTTGCCGTAGTCCCACGACCGCATGGTGAGCCGTCGGGACACGGCGACCCGGGACCGGTGTTCGGCGGCCTCGCGCTCCTCCGCGGCGAACGCCCGCACGGTGTCCATGTTCATCAGGCTGTCGGCGACATGGCCCGACACCCGCGCGATCGCCTCCTCACGCCGGTCGACGAGCGCCTGCCGGCGCCGGATGAGCGGCACGACCAGCACCGCCGTCAGGGCGATCATCACCAGGAGACCGACGACGAGCAGCGGTTCGTAACGCCACAGCACCACCGCGCCGAACACCAGTGGCACGAAGCTCCCTACGATCTGGAACGTCAGTGTGTCGACGAACTGCTCGAACCGGGAGGCGAAGCTGAGGACCCGCTTGGTCAGCGAGCCGGCGAAGTTGTCGTGGAAGAACGTGGCGTCCTTGGCGAACAGTTCGTCCATGCCGATCACGTAGAGGTGCTCGATGCCCAGGGCTTCGAGACGGGTGAGGCAGTGCAGGGCGACGCGCCACAGTGCCTCCGCGGTCAGCAGGACACCGGCGAAGGCGAGCACGTACGGCAGTGTCGAGCCCGCCGTGACGTCCTCGTTCCCGGCGATGTCGCCGACGAGCTTGGCGACGATCAGCGGCGCCACGTAGTTGATTCCGATGTTGCCCAGCGCCGAGAGCAGCATCGCGGGAGCCGACCACCGGCGGAGCCGGGACAACTCCCGTCCGTAGTGGCGAAGTGCGAGAAGCACCGAGCGCCTGCCCGGTAAAACCCTGTGTGTTTCCGGCGTTTCCATCCCACCCCTGTGTCGTCCTGTGGCCGCCCGCCGCGCCGCGCGTGCGGGCAGGGGCCATCACCGCAACGGATGCGTGAGGTTTCGGGTCGAGTCCGGAAGTGTCCCGCGATACCGACCGCCGAGTCCAAGCGTTTTCCGGCCGGGCGGTGGTGTGCGGGGAGCGCTCGGGGGCACGGCGGGCGGGCCGGGGGAGCGGTCGCCGCCCCCGGGGCGTTCCGTGCGGTTCAGGACGCGGCGCTGGAGCCCGGGCGGAGCGTGAAGACGTGGTCGAGACCGACGAGGGTGAGGACGCGCATGAGGTTCGCCGGTACGGCGGCCAGGACGACGTCGGCCCCGGCGGCCAGCGCGTGCTGGCGGGCGGCGAGGAGCGCGGTGATGCCCGAGGAGTCGCAGAACCCCAGGCCGGACAGGTCGAGGACCAGGCACTGCCCCGGTGACAGGGAGAGCTGGTCGAGCCTGCCCCGCAGGACGGGGGCCTGGTCGTAGTCCAGGTCGCCGGCCACGTGCAGAACGGCGCCGGCCGCGGTGTCGTGCTGTCTGACGGTGAGCGGGTTCATGAGGTGTGACTCGTTACGGGGCCTGGGGAGGAAGGGGCGGTGGGAACGCCGAGCGCGAGCAGCGCGGTGTCGTCGTCCAGACCGTCGCCGAAGCTCTCCAGCAGCCCGGTCAGGGCGGTGATCACCTCGTGCGGCGCGCCCGGCGCGTGGTCGGTGGCGAAGGTGTGCAGGGCGTCCTCGCCGTACAGGTCGTCCCGGCCGGGGCCGGTGCGGGCCTCGGTGAGGCCGTCGGTGTAGAGCACGACCGTGTCGCCGGGGTCGAGGACGGTCTCGGCCGTGCCGATCGGCGCGCCGGGGACGACGCCGATGAGCAGGCCGCCCGGGGTGGGCAGGTACTCGGCGCGGCCGTCGGACCTCAGGACGAGCGCCGGCGGGTGGCCGCCGGAGGCGAGGCGCACCACCGTCCGCCCGTGCTCGCCGCCCGGCTCGATGATCCCGAAGATGCAGGTGCAGTACCGGGGGTTGCCGTCGCCGGTGTACCGCTCGTGCAGGACGGCGTTCAGCGTGGCCAGGGCGGACGCCGGGTCCGGGTCGTGGTGGGCCGCGGCACGCAGGGTGTAGCGGGTCAGCGAGGTGAGGGAGGCGGCCTCGGGGCCCTTGCCGCACACGTCGCCGAGGAAGAACGCCCACCGGTCGCCGGTGACCGGGAACAGGTCGTAGAAGTCGCCGCCGAGCTGGTCCGGCGAGGCCGTGTGGTAGTGCACGGCCGTCTCCAGGCCCGGCACCGCGGGCAGCGAGTCGGGCACGAGGGAACGCTGCAGCACGGCGAGCGCGTCGGCCAGCCTGGCCCGGTCCGCCTCGGCCTGCCGCCGGGCCTCGTCCGCCTCGGCGCGGGCCCGCTCGGCCTCCTCGCGGCGGCGCAGGAGCTCCTGCTCGTAGGCGCGGCGGTCCGAGGCGTCGAAGACGGTGATCCGGATCAGCAGCGGCTCGCCCTCGCTACCGCGCTTGAGCACCGCGGAGACCAGCACCGGCAGCCGGCCACCGTCCCGGCGCCGCATCTCCAGGGCGATGCCCCGCAGCTCGCCCTGCATGCGCAGCAGCGGAGCGAAGTGCGTCTCGTGGTACAGCTTCCCGCCCACGGTGAGCAGGTCCGCGAAGCGCTTGCGGCCCGCGACGGCCTCACGGTCCAGGCCCAGCCACTCCAGCAGCGTGGTGTTGATCTTGGCGATGGTGCCGTCCATCATCGTGGACAGGTAACCGCAGGGCGCGGACTCGTACAGGTCCTCCGCGCTGTCCTCCAGCAGCGCGGTGAACGCCGCGTCCGTGCTCGCCTCGCCGCCTGTTCCGGCGGGCTCCGGGACGCCGCCCGTACGGCACATCACTTCAGGTACTCCAGGAAATCGAGGATCGCCCCGGTGGTGGCCTCCGGCGCGCTGAGCTGCGGGCAGTGCCCGGTGGCGTCGAGCGTGACGAGGCGGGAGCCGGGGATCGCCCCGTGCACATGGGCGCCGACCTCGCGGGGCGCGATGGCGTCCTGCTCGCACTCCAGCACGAGGGTCGGCACGGACACGCCCTTGAGGTCCTCCCGGCTGTCGGTGAGGAACGTCGTACGGGCGAAGACCCGGGCGATGTCGGGGTCGGTGGCGCAGAAGCTGTTGGTCAGCTCCTGCCCGAGTTCCGGACGCTCCGGGTTGCCCATGATCACCGGGGCCATGGCGGACGACCAGCCCAGGTAATTGGCCTCCAGGGAGGCGAGCAGTTCGTCGATGTCCTCGGTGCTGAAGCCGCCGCGGTAGCCCTCGTCGTCGATGTAGCAGGGCGAGGGCGTCACCATCACGAGCGCCCCGATCCGCTCCGGCGCCGCCTGCGCCGCCAGCACCCCGACCATGGCACTCACCGAGTGCCCCACGAACACCGCCTTCCGCAGGTCCAGCTCCTCGCAGACGTCGACGACGTCAGCGGCGTAGCCCTGGAGCGAGGAGTAGCGCTCCTCGCTCCACGCGGAGAGGTCCGAGCCGCCGGAGCCGACGTAGTCGAACAGCACCACTCGGTAGCGCTTGGCAAGCGCCGGTACCACCAGCCGCCACATGTTCTGGTCACAGCCGAACCCGTGCGCCAGGAGCAGCACCGGCGCGCCTTCGGGGCCGGTGACGTTGACGTTGTTCCTGCGGCGGATGTCCATGCGGACCATGCTCCCACCTCGGACGGAGTCCTTCGACGGGGGCCCGGAGGCAGCCTCTTCGCGACCGCGGAGTCAGCCCAGGTACAGCGGCACCCTGGCGGCCGCCTCGCCGAGCCCGGCCTGCTCCGCCTCGGTCGGCGACCGCCGCCCGGTGCCGACGAGCAGCGCGTCCACGTCGTGGAAGGACGTCGGGAACGGGCTCCCCGCGATCCGCTCCAGCATCTCCCGGGAACGGGCGAGCCCCTCCGCGGGCGGCTGCTGCGCGGTCGGGAGATGGGCTATCAGGTCGAGGTGGTGCAGCGTCCACTCCATGACGTACGTGTCGAGGAAGTCGCCCACGGTGAGAATCTCGTCGCGGGTGCCGACCCGGCCGGCCGGATCGGCGAGCAGGGCCGCGCGCCCGGCGGCGGAGCCGACGTCGTCCAGATGGAACTTCAACAGGTGCGGATCCTCGTACGCGGCGGCCAGCCGGACGGTCAGCGCGTCGAGCGGGTCGTCCCCCGTGGGCGGAGTGTCGGAGATGTTCCAGTAGGTCAGCGCGTCACGGGTCGGTTCCCGGTCGGACGGGGTGGCCAGCGTGATCAGGACGTCCTGGGCGTCGACGATCAGATGGCACACCAGGTCCCGCACCAGCCAGCCCGTACATCCCGAGGGCCGCCCGAAGTCCTCGTCGGACAGGTCGTCAACCGCCGCGCGCAGTGCGTCCCATGAACGTGTGAAGCGATCCACCTCGGCACCGTAGTGCGGTGCGGCGAGCGTGGACAAGCGCATTTGCGGGCACCTGAAGGGTTACCGGGACCGTTGACGCGTGCGTATCCGGTGGGTCACGTCGAGTGATCCGGTCATTGCGGCGGCGTATCACATGGCTTGCGATCCAAGAGGTGGTGAGCATGACCCTCCTGCACACTCCCGGAGTACCGCCCGCGAGCGGCGAGGGCGCGGAGCAGCTCGTGTCGCCGGTCCGTTCGCACACCGAGTGGGATCCGCTGGAGGAGATCATCGTCGGGCGCCTGGAGGGCGCGACGATCCCCTCCGACCATGCGGTGGTGACCTGCAACGTGCCGCCGTGGGCGGGGCGGTTGCAGGGGCTCGCGTCCGGCCTCCGGTATCCGCGGCTGCTCGTCGAGCAGGCGCAGCAGGAGATCGACGCCTTCGTCGCCCTGCTGGAGTCCCTCGGCGTCACGGTCCGGCGGCCGGAGGCGGTCGACCACCGGCGCCGCTTCGGCACCCCCGACTGGACCTCGCGCGGCTTCTGCAACACCTGCCCGCGCGACAGCATGCTCGTGATCGGCGACGAGATCATCGAGACGCCGATGGCGTGGCCCTGCCGGTACTTCGAGACGCACTCCTACCGACCGGTCCTCAAGGACTACTTCCGGCGCGGCGCGCGCTGGACGGCGGCCCCCAGGCCGCAGCTCACCGACGAGCTGTTCGATCCGGACTTTCGCGTTCCGGGGCCGGGCGAGCCCATGCGGTACATCCTCACCGAGTTCGAGCCCGTCTTCGACGCGGCGGACTTCGTCCGGGCGGGACGGGACCTGTTCGTCACCCGCAGCAACGTCACCAACGCGATGGGTATCGACTGGCTGCGCCGCCACCTCGGCCCGGAGTACCGCATCCACGAGATCGAGAGCCGCTGCCGCACGCCCATGCACATCGACACGACGTTCGTCCTGCTCGCGCCCGGCAAGGTGCTGATCAACCCCGAGTACATCGACGCCGACCGCCTGCCGGACGTCCTCGGCTCCTGGGACGTCCTGGTCGCTCCCGAGCCCGACCCGATCGACGAGCGGCTGCTCAAGATCACGTCGATGTGCGGCAAGTGGCTCAGCATGAACGTGCTCATGCTGGACGAGAAGCAGGTGATAGCGGAGCGGCACCACACGGGGATGCTGCGCGCGCTGGAGAAGTGGGGCTTCGAGCCGATCCCGTGCGACCTGCTGCACTACGCCCCCTTCGGCGGCTCGTTCCACTGCGCGACCCTGGACGTCCGGCGCCGCGGCTCGCTCCAGTCCTACTTCGACTGACCGAGCCGTCCCGACGGCCGCAGGCGAGGGGGACCGGACCCGGGGGGCGCCCCTCAGCCTCCGGAGGCCCCCTGCCGTGCGGTCGCGAGAGCGGCGAGTTCGTCGGGGGTACGCGGCCCGGGCTCCGTGCCGGACAGCAGCCCCTGGGCGCGCAGGAGTTCCGCCGCCGCGGCGCCCCACGGCAGACGCAGCCCCGCCTCGCGGAGGAGGTCCGGGCGGGCCAGTGCCGTGGCCGCCGGCCCGGTGCGCACGCCGGACGGGGTGAGGAGCGCGGCGTCGTCGGCCCAGCGCAGGGCGAGGTCGACGTCATGCGTGGCCATCACCACCGTGGTGCCCGCGGTACGCAGTCCGTCGAGGGTGGTGAGGAGCCGCTCCTGGCCGTCGGGGTCGAGTCCGGCCGTCGGCTCGTCGAGGACGAGCACGCGGGGCCGCATGGCGACCGCGCCCGCGATGGCGGTGCGCTTGCGCTGGCCGTAGGACAGCAGATGGGTGGGCCGGTCGGCCAGGGCGGTGATGCCCAGCGCGGCGAGCGCCTCCGCCACCCGCGCCCGCACCTGTGTGTCGTCCAGGCCGAGGTTCAGCGGCCCGAACGACACGTCCTGCTCGACGGAGGCCGCGAACAGCTGGTCGTCCGGGTCCTGCACCACCAGCTGCACGGTGGTCCGCAGCCGGGTCAGACCCCTGCGGTCGTACGCCACCGGCTGCCCCTCGACCGTCAGCCGGCCCTCCTGCGGCCGCAGTCCGCCGGAGAGCAGCCGCATCAGCGTGGTCTTCCCGCTGCCGTTGCGCCCGAGCAGCGCGAGCGCGCGACCCGCTCGGATCTCGAAGTCGAGCCCGCTGAGCACGGTGGGGCCGTCCTCGTAGGCGTAGGACGCGCCCCGCAGGGCGACGAGGGCGGGCTCGCTCATGTCAGCGGCCTTTCCAGTACGAAGGTGAGGGCGGCCAGCATCGCGAGCAGCGCGCAACTGGCGGCCGTGAAGCGCACCGAGACCCGGGCCTCGGGCACCAGGACGCGCAGGGTGCCGTCGTAGCCGCGCCCGGCGAGTCCGGCCTGGAGCCGGGTCGCCCGGTCGAAGGCCCGGACGAACGCGGTGGCGCCGAGCCCGGCCAGCGAACGCCACTCCGCGGCCCGGCCGGTGTGACCGAGCCGGGCCGCCTGGGCCTCCCGGATACGGCGCACGGAGTCCAGCAGCAGGAAGCTCATCCGGTACGTCACGAGCGCCACGTCGACCACCGGCGCGGGGATCCCCGCCCGGACCAGGCGGGGCAACAGGTCGGACATGGGCGTGGTGAAGGCGAACAGCAGCACGCCCAGGGAGGCCGCCGAGGTCCGCAGCAGCAACTCCCCGGCCCGGACCGGCCCGTCAGCGGCGAGGGAGACGAAGCCGCCCGGACCGCCCACCTGGACGAGCAGCGTGAGCGCGCCGGTCACGCAGAAGCCCAGCGGCACCCGGTAGGCCCGCCACAGCCGCCGCCCGGGCACGCCGGCCGGCCCCAGCAGCACCACCAGGGCGCTCAGGAGCACCAGGGCCGCACCCGGCCAGGGCGGCAGGGAGATCGCGAGCAGGGTGAGGCCGAGTCCGAGCACGGCCTTGTCCACGGGGTGGCGGCGGCGCCAGCGACTGCTGTGCGCCGCCGCGTCGATCGGCAGCACCCCGGCTCAGTCCCGTTCCGCCGCGGACTTCCCTGCGGCCCCGGTGAGCGCGCTGCCGGCCTCGCGCTCCAGCGCCCGCTGCTCACCCTGCCGGCGGCCCCGGCGCAGACCGAAGTAGTAGGCGAGGACCCCGGCGCCGAGGGCCGCCTGGAGGGCGAACAGCGCCGACTCGATCTCGCCCGACGGCGGCTCGTACAGCGGCGAGAACCACGGCTCGTAGTCCGGCTTCAGCTCGGTGATCGCCGTCTCGGCCTCGGCGTCGGCGCCCGCGAACGGCTCCTTCTTGTGGTCGCCGAGGCCCAGCGCCAGGGGCAGCACGGCCAGCGCGGCCACGGCGAGCAGCAGCACCAGGTTGATCTTCGTGTTCCTGCTCATCGGGCCACCGCCTCGGTCTCGGTCCGTGACTGCTTCTTGGCCAGGAGCACGCCCAGCCGGGTCAGTTCGCCCTTGCTCGACTGCACCAGCAGCCGCATCACGAGCACGGTCAGCAGGCCCTCGCTCACCGCGAGCGGGATCTGGGTGACGGCGAAGATGGAACCGAACTTGCCGAGCGCGCCCAGGAATCCGCTGCCCGGGTCGGGGAAGGCGAGCGCCAGTTGCACGCTGGTGACGCAGTAGGTGGACAGGTCGGCGACGAACGCACCGGCGAACACCGCGACCATCAGCGGCGCGTTGGAGCGCCGCAGCAGTGCGTAGACGGCGTATCCGGCCCAGGGCCCGACGATCGCCATGGAGAAGACGTTGGCACCGAGCGTGGTCAGGCCGCCGTGCGCGAGCAGCAGCGCCTGGAAGAGCAGGGTGATGGTGCCCAGCACCGCCATGATGGGCGGCCGGAACAGGATGGCTCCGAGGCCCGTGCCGGTGGGGTGCGAGCAACTGCCCGTGACGGACGGCAGTTTCAGGGCGGACAGGACGAACGTGAAGGCGCCGGACGCCCCGAGGAGCAGGGTGCTCTCGGGGTGCTCGCGCACTTCACGGGTGAGCGACCGGACTCCGTGGACGACGAACGGCGCCGACGCGACGCCCCAGGCGACCGCGTGCGCCGGAGGAAGAAAACCCTCGGCTATGTGCATGGCTCAGCAGACCCTCTCCAGCACCTCGTGGATGGTTGACGTGCCTTGGCCGGTCTCCTGGCTGACGGGTACCACCGCCCGTACTCCGCCTTCCCGGGCCGCAAGGACCCAGTGGCTGCCCCCTGAGGGGCCGGAGCCGGACTTCCCGATTCACAGTGGCGAGGGCCGCACCGGCATCACACCGGATTTCCCGTTCACCAAGGCCTGGTGACAATAAGGCCGGGGTAAGGGCGATGACAAGCCGCCCAAGGGGCGCGCGAGGGGGCGCCCGCTCGCACACCGGCGCATCCCCGGCTGATCCACGTGCTCGGGCGCTCGTGGTGCGAGGACGCTTCGGGGACCCCCGTCAGTCGTCGCCCCCGTCGTCCCCGCCGTCGTCGCCCTCCCCGGCCTGGACCGGCTGCTCCGGCTTCGGCTGCTCCGGCCCGGCGTCGCCCGCCCCCTGCGTCGGGGTCGGGGCGCCGGACGCCGGCGGGGAAGGGGTCGGGGAGGCGGGCGGCGTGGACGGAGTGACGTCGGCCACGGTGCCGGTGGTCGGCGTGGTGGCGATCTGCCGGCCGGCCGCCGGATCGGAGGTGATGGGCGAGGCGGAGTCGTCGGACGGGGTGGCGGCGGGGCTGCTCGCGGTCGGGGACGCGTCGGGGTCGGTGCCCTCGGTGGTCGTGTCGGGCGAGAACCAGCGCATGCCGAGGAGCATCGCGGCGAGGAAGAGCGCCGCGGCGGCGGCCGTCGCGGCCACTCTCGACCGGCTGCCGAGCCCGCCGCGCCCGCGGGAGCGGCCCGACCGTCCCGCCTGGGCCGCCCGGGCGGCGGTGCGGTGTCCCGTGGTCGCGGGCAGTGCGTACGTGGTCGGGTGGCTGGTCTCGGCAGCCGCGTACGGGCCGGGGCCGGTGTGCGCCGGCGCGGACGGGGGCTTCGGCCGCAGCGGCGGTGAGACCTCGGGCAGCGGCTCGGGCAGGCCCCGCCAGGCGCCCCCGGCGAACCACTCGGCGGCCTGCTCCGCGGTGGGCCGGTCCTCGGGCTGCTTGGCGAGGAGCCCGAGGAGGTAGTTCTCGAACGCCGGGGGAAGCCCTGCGACACCGAGCTCGCGGGGCGGCACGGGCGCCGAGTCGAGGTGCTGGTGCAGCAGGGCGACGGCGGTGTCGGCCTGGAACGGCGGGCGGCCGCTGAGGAGCTGGTAGAGCACGCAGCCCAGGGAGTACATGTCGGAGGCGGGCCCCGCGGGCTTGCCCAGGGCCCGTTCGGGCGCGAGGTAGAGGCCGGTGCCGACGATCTGGCCGGTGGCGGTGAGCGCGGCGCCGGGGTCGTCGAGGAACCGCGCGATGCCGAAGTCGCCGATCTTCAGCGTGCCGTGGGTGTCCAGCAGCAGGTTGGCGGGTTTGACGTCCCGGTGCACGATGCCCTGCCCGTGCGCTGCGGCGAGCCCGGCGGACGCCTGTGCGGCGAGCCGGGCCACCTGCTCGGCGGGCAGCGGGCCGGAGCCGGACAGCACCCCGGCGAGGCTGTCGCCCTCGACCAGCTCCATCACCAGGTACAGCCGGTTGTCGTACTCGCCGAAGTCCAGGACGCCGACCACGTTGGGGTGGTTGAGACGCCCGGCGGTCTGCGCCTCCAGACGGAACCGGGAGGTTGCCGTGGCGTCGGTGTCCTGGGGCAGCAGCAGCTTGAGGGCCACCGCTCTGGCGAGCGTCTCGTCGTACGCACGCCAGACCTCTCCCATTCCACCGCGCCCGATCTCAACTTCCAGCCGGTAGCGGCCCGCTAGCAGCACTCGTCCTCGTCTCATGCGTGTGGGAAGGTCGTCGCCGCAGGCCGAACTCCCCGCTTACGCACGGGGATTGGTGGGGGGTGCCGCAGCCGACCCAGGATACTGGCGCGGCGTGACCACCGATCTCCGCAGCGGTGTCTTCCCAGGGTGCGGTTCCGGAAAATCCCGGAGCGAAGACCTCGCACGCCGGGGTGACGCTCCCGCGCGCCCGGTTGCCCTGGGACACCGGCGCCCGTGTCAGGCCGCCGCGCCCGCCCCCTTCTCACGGCGCGGCAGCACGGCCACCGCCAGGGCCGGTACGGCCGCGAGGACCAGCCACGGCACGGCGGCCGGCAGGCCCAGGTCGAGCAGGAAGCCGGTGGCCGCGCTGCCGGCCAGGACGATCAGCCCGGAGACGGACGACAGCGCCCCCATGTACAGCCCGAGCCGGCCCTCCGCGGCGAGGTCGGGCACCCAGGCGCGGGCGGCGGGCACCACCAGCATCTGCCCCACGGTGAGCAAGATCACGAAGCCGGCGGCCGGGAGCAGTCCGGCGGCCCCCGTCCAGCCGGCCGGCCGGGCCGCGGCCACCACCGCGAAACCGGACGCGATCAGCAGCAGCCCCGCGGTCATGGAGCGGCGCAGATCGAGCCGGTCGCCCGCCCAGCGGGTCACCGGCAGCTGGGTGAACACCACCAGTACCGAGGACAGTGCGAAGAGCCAGGACAACGGCGCCTGGGAGCCCGCCGCGCGCTGCACCTCGTCCGGCAGGGCGAGGTACAGCTGGTTGTAGGCGAGCAGATAGGTGCCATAGGCACAGCACAGGGCGAGGAAGCGGCGGTTGCGCAGCAGGGCACGGGCCCCGCCCCGCTCCCGGACGCGGACCCGGCCGGGGATGTGCTGCGGCATCAGCCACAGGTGCCCGACGAGGACGAGCACGAAGACCGCGGCACCGGCGAGACACGCGGTGCGGAAGTCGACGGCGAGCAGCAGCGCGCCGAGCAGCGGCCCGACGAACGCACCCGCCTGGCCGGCCACGCTGAACAGGGCGAGGACACGGGTGCGCGGCCCGTGCCCGTCCTCCTCCCAGGCCACTGCCTGGCGGGCCACCTCCGACTCCACGGCGGGGGAGAACAGCGCCGCGGCGAAACCGATCACCAGCACCGCCCCGATCACCGTCCAGCTCGCCTCCGCGTAGCCGAGCCAGGCGAACCCGGCGATCCGCAGCACGCAGCCCGCCAGCACGACGGGCCGCACCCCGAACCGGTCGACGAGCCAGCCGCCGACCACGAACAGCCCCTGCTGGCTGAACGTGCGCAGCCCGAGCACGAAGCCGACCAGCCACCCCGCCATGCCGATCGCCGTGCCCAGGTGCTCGGCGAGGAACGGCAGGACGGCGAAGAAGCCGATGTTGAAGGCGAGCTGGGTGAGGATCAGCAGCCGCAGCAGCGGCGACAGCTCTTTGCAGAGCCGCCAGGTGCTCTCCTGCGGGCGCTTGGGCGTGGCGGCGTCGGAGGTTCGGGTGGCTCGGGAGAGCACACGGGAGATGAGGTCGGTCATCGTTCTTCCGTCGGTGAGGCGGATACGGACGTCAGGTGGGCGGTGGGGCGTCCCGGTCGCTGCGGCGGGGCCGGTGCGACCCGGTCCGCGGGCGGTCCGGCCGGACCGGAGGGCCGTGTGCGCCGCCGGGGCAGCCGTGCGCCGCCCGCGGCTGTCACCGCGAGCGCCCCGAGCAGCGCGAGTACGGCGGCGGGGAAGAGGACGGCCCACGGGGCACGCTCGGCGTACGGCTGGTTCTCGGCGAGCAGCAGGCCCCAGTCGGGAGACGGCGGCTGGGCGCCCAGGCCGAGGAAGCCGAGTGCGGCCAGGCTCAGCGCGATGCCGGGGAGCCGTAGCAGGGCGTGCCGGGCGACCGGGGGCGCGACGGCGGGCAGCAGTTCGTGCACGAGCAGGTACCAGCGGCCGGCCCCCAGCGCCCGGGTGGCCGTCAGATGGGTGGTCGCGCGTTCCTGCCGCAGCAGGGCGGAGGTGTGCGCGGCCAGCGGGGACCAGGCCACGACGGCCACGGCGAACGCGGGTGTCCAGGACCCGCTGCCCGTGATGCCGGTGACCAGGAGCCCGGCCAGTACGGGCGGTACGGCGCTGAGGGTGTCGACCAGCGGCCTGGACAGCCTCGGCAGCAGCCCCAGCAGCAGCCCGACGACGAGGGCGGCGGCGCTCACTGCCAAGGCGGTGCCGAGGGTGGTCAGGGCGCCGTGGGAGATCCGGGCGAGCACGTCGCGGCCGAGGGCGTCGGTGCCGAAGGGGTGCTCCGGCGTGGGGGCTTGCAGCCGGGCCAGCGTGTCCAGGGCGATCGGGTCGCGGGGCAGTCCGAACCCGATGACGGCAACCAGCAGTCCCGCGTAGAGCAGGGGGAGCGTGCGGGGCGCGGGCGGCCGGGGCCGGTGCAGGGACTGCAGGGCGCCGTCGCGCAGCGCCGGGCCGATCAGCAGCCGGGCGGCGACCCGGGCGAGAGCGCCGGCGGCGGCCGCGAGCAGGACGAGGGCGAGGGTGCCGCTCTGCAGGACGGGCAGGTCCTGGGAGAGGGCGGCGTGCAGGGTGAGCCGGCCGATGCCGGGGATGTCGAAGATCTGCTCGACGGCGACCGAGCCGCCGGTCAGTCCGACCACGAACAGTGCCAGATTGGGCAGCAGTCCGGGCACGCAGCGGCGCACCGCCTGCCCCGCCACCGACTTCGGCGGGACACCGCGTGCCGCGGCGGCCACGGCCCAGGGCTCCGCGAACGCGCCGGGCAGCAGGTCGTCGAGCATCCGTCCCAGGACCGCTCCGGCGGGCAGGCCGACAGCGAGCGAGGGCAGCACCATCCACTGCGGCCCGTACCAGCCCAGGGCGGGCAGCCATCCCAGCTGCACACCGATCACCGAGACCAGCACCGAGGCGACGAGGAACTCGGGCAGGGCGGCCAGCACGGCCGTCGCCGTCCCGCCGGGACGACGGTCGGCGAGCCTGCCCCGCGCGCCCAGCCGGAGCGTACGGGCGCAGACGGCGGCGGCCGTGGCCGCGGCGACCGCCAGGGCCCCGGCCATCAGCAGCAGCGACACGCCGAGCGCCGGTACGAGGCCCGGCAGCACCGGGCCGCCGGACACCCAGGACGTGCCCGCGTCCCCGTGCAGCAGACCGCCCAGCCAGCGGCCGAGCAGCGTCAGCGGGCCGTCGTCGAGGCCCAGTTGGTCCCGGATGGCGCGCAGGGTCTCCGGATCGGGGTCGCGGTCCGCCGACCGGGCGCGGAGCACGGTCAGCGCGGGGTCGGTGCGCGACAGCCACGGCAGCAGACCGATCCCGCACACCAGGCAGGCCACGAGCACGGTCCGCCACAGCAGCGCCGGGGCGCTGCTGCGCGCGAGGGCGCGCAGCGCGGCGGCCGCTCCGTTCATCGAGGGTGTCTTCGAGCTGCTCAGCGCCGGGTTCCCGTCCCTATGAGGGTGCGCTCGTACGGATCGGGCAGCGCGCCCTGCACCTCCGTCGCGATGCCCGCGACGAGCTTCAGATGCACCAGCGGGATCACCGAGTCGGTGCCGAGGACGGCCGCCTCCGCCTTCATGGCGGCGTCCTGCCGCTCGGCGGTGCCGGACTCGGCCTGCGCGGCGGCGACCAGCTTGTCCACGTTCTTGTCGCAGAGGAACGACAGGTTGTTGGAGCCGTCGCAGGTGTAGTCGCTCGCGAGGACGGTGACCGGGTCCCCGGTGTCCAGCATCATGTTGCGGGAGAAGACCGCCGCGTCGAACGTGCCGTCCAGCAGGTCGCCTTCGAGACGCGCGTACGTGCGGACCTCCAGCTTCACCTTGAACCCCGCCTTCCGCAGCTGCTGCTGGAGTACCTGGGCGGTTTCCGGCAGTTCGGGCCGGTCGCTGTAGGTGGCGAGGGTGATGCTCTCGCCGTCGGGGCGGGTCGCGCGCGCCCGCCCGGCCGGTTCGACGCGCTTGCCGGCCGCCCAGGTCAGGGCCGGACCGAACAGACCCTGCGCGGGGACGGCGTACCCCTCGTAGGCGCCCTTGGCGATGACCGAGGTGTCGATCGCCTCGCGTGCGGCGGCCCGCAGCCCCGCGTCGGTGAAGGCGCCGGACCTGGTGTTGAGGTAAAGGCTGGTGTTGCGGGCGGTGTCGACCTCGTGGACGTCGTCCTTGTCGAGGGAGGCGATCTGGGCGACGGGCAGGGACTCGGCGATGTCGACCTCGCCGGTGCGCAGGGCGTTGGCGCGGGCGGTGCCGTCGGAGACGAACCTGGCGGTGACGCCGGAGGCCTGGGCCCGGCCGCCCCAGTAGTCGTCGAAACGGTTCAGCGTGGCGGCGGTGTCGCCGTCGGTCCTGGTGAGTTCGAAGGGACCGGTGGCGGTGCCGACGACGTTCACCGTGCCCTTCTTGTCGTACGCCTCGGGCGCGAACACCGCGAGGGACGGGTTGGACAGCCGCAGCGGCAGGACGGGGTCGGATTCGGCGGTGGTGACCCGGACCCGGCGCTCGTCCTCGGCCGTGGCGGTCAGCTTCACGCCGGAGAGCGCGGACGGTGCCGGGTCGGCCTTCCCGGCGGCCGTGAGGGCGGCGGCGACGGCCTCGGCGGTGACCGCCCCGCCGTCCTGGAACTTCGCGTCCCGCAGTGAGAACACCCAGCTCCTGCCGTCGTTCTCCCTGCTCCACGACTCGGCCAGTGCCGGTACCGCCGTGCCGTTGGCGTCCAGCCTCGTCAGCCCCTCGCTGACACCGAGCCGGGACAGGAGCATCGCGTCCTGGCCGTACGGCGAGTAGTTCTCCGTGGGGGCGAAGGGCAGGGCCACACGCAGGCGTGCACCGCCGGCGGCGCCGGCGGAGGCGGACGAGTCGTCACCGGAAGAGGCGAAACAACCGGAGAGCAAGGGGAGCACGAACAGCCCGGCTATGAGCCGGCGAGAGGTTCTCATAGTGCATATGAATACCATTTTCATCAAGAGAGCGGTATCTCGAAGTGCACCACCCCGTTGCCCCCGCCGGGCACTTCCTCCCGCTCGTCGCACACCGCCTTGCCCAGCGCCTTCCACAGGCCCAGTGCGCCGGGGGAGTGCGGGTACGTGTGCAGGTACACGGACCGGTATCCGCCGTCGGCCCGGGCGAACTCCAGCAGGCCGTCGACGAGTTGCCGGGCCAGGCCGCGCCGCCGGTGCTCGGGGCGCACGTACACCCGCCGCAGCTGCGCCGTCTCGCCCGAGGGGAACCGCTCGGCCAGCCGGCGGGGGTTCGGCGGGTGCGCCGGGCCGCGCGCGTCCAGGGCTGCGGTCGCCGCCACCGTCCCGTCCCGTTCGTCCACGGCGACCAGGAGGGTGTGCCGGGGCGGCGTGACATAGAACGGCACCGGGTCGATGATGTCGGCGTGCCAGCGCGGCACGTAACCCGTGCCGAAGTCGCGGTAGACGGCGTCGAGCATCACCGCCCGGGCCCCGTCGATGTCGGCCGCCGCGGCTTCCCTGATGCAGTACTCGCGCATTTGCACATCATATGCAAGAGGACTCCGCGGTTCAGCCGGGGGCCGCCGGTGTGATGTGGCTCAGTACGCACACCCAGCGGCCCTGCCGCCGCACGAACACGTCCGTCGTCCACTCGTCGGCGTCGTGGCGCTCGCCCTGGTAGTGGGCCGTGTTCGTCACCCGCCCCGTCACCACGGCGGTGTCGCCGTAGACGCGGATCCGCGGATCCGTCGTGAGGTCCATCGCCGCATGGGTGAGCGCGCCGGACTCGACGAGGGAGAGGAACTCGTCCTTGGGGTCGATCCCCGAATCGGAGACGATGACCCACTCGTCCGCCATGAAGCCGGCGATCCGCGCGGGGTCGTTGGACACGATCGCCTCGGCCCAGCCCCTCACCAGACGGGCGAGCTGACGGGTGTCTTCGGGATCGGGCTTCCGGTTCATGTCGCGACCGTGGTCGGGCCGGCCGGTGCTGCGGGGTGCCCGGTTCAGCTCACGGACGGGGTGAGCACCACGAAGTCGGCGCCGGCCGGGTCGAGGCAGACGGCGAGGCGGCCGACGCCCTCCATGTCCTCCGGGCCCATCTGCACCGTGCCGCCGTTCCCGGCGACCTCGGCCACCGCGGCGTCGCAGTCCTCGACGGCGAAGACCGGGTGCCAGTACGGCCGCCCGCCCGTCAGGGCCAGGTCCTCCTTGCGGAGCTCCATCAGCCCGCCGTGCATCCGGTCCTCGGGGAGCCCGGAGGGGGTGATCAGGGTGTACGTGCCGGCGTCACCCGGCAGCGGCATGTCGCTGAACTGCCAGCCGAAGAGGATGCCGTAGAACTCCCGCGCACCCGCGGCGTCGCTCGTGTACAGCTCGGTCCACGACAGGGAGCCCGGCTGGTCGACCAGCTCCAGGCCCTTGTTCGTGCCGGGCTGCCAGACGGCGAACTGACCGCCGAGCGGGTCGCTGTACTGCGCCATCCGGCCCCAGTCGTCGAGGTCCATCGGTGCGACCCGCACGGTGCCGCCCGCCTCTTGCACGGCCTGCGTCGTGGCGTCCGCGTCGGAGACGCAGTAGTAGAGCATCCAGGCCGATCGCGCGCCTTCCTCGGTGAGCCTGCCGAGCCCGGCGACGATCTTGCCGTCCTTCTTGAACATCCCGCCCTCGAAGTCCTCGCTCTCGGCCATGGACTCGTAGTCCCACCCGAGGACGGCAGCGTAGAAGGCGGCGGCTGCGGGGACGTCCGGAGCGCCCAGGTCGAGCCAGCAGGGGGAACCGGGGACGTACTCCGTCGTGATCATGGCGATGCTTCCCTTCGGCGGGTCCTGTGTGCCCAGCGTGACACCGAGCACCGGTCATCGCCCGTCGGCCGCTGTCCGTTCGGGGGACCACCGCGCGGATGCCGGGCGGCCTCAGTGGACGGACAGTCCGCCGTCGACGAAGAGCGACTGCCCGGTGACGTAGGCGGACGCCGCGCTCGCCAGGAAGACCGCCGCGCCCGCGAAGTCCTCGGCGAGACCGTTGCGCCCGATCATCGTGCGGGCGGCGAGGGCGGCCACCTTCTCCGGGTCCGACGACAGCCGCGCGTTGAGCGGAGTCATCACGAAGCCCGGCACGAGGACGTTGCAGGTGACGCCACGCGGCGACCACGCCTCGGCCTGGGAGCGCGCCAGTGCCTCCAGGGCGCCCTTGGAGGCGCCGTAGGCGCCGCTCTGGACGAACGCGCGATGCGCCTGCTGCGAGCTGATGTGGATGATCCGCCCGTACCCGCGCTCCGCCATGCCGGGGCCGAAGCGCTGCCCCAGCAGGAACGGCGCCTCCAGGTTGACGGCCATCGTTGCGTCCCAGACGTCCTCGCCCAGCTCGTCCATCGGCGGACGCAGGTTGATCCCGGCGCTGTTGACGAGGATGCCGGGCTCGCCGAAGGCCTCGACCGCCCGCTCCGCGGCCGTCCGCACGCCCTCGCGGGTGCTGAGGTCCGCGCTCACCCACGCGGCACGGCAGCCCTCGGCCGTCAGTTCCCCGACCGTCGCCGTCAGACCGGCCTCGCCGCGGGCCACGACCACCACGCTCGCCCCGGCACGCGCGAGGGCGCCGGTGATGGCGCGCCCGATGCCGGAACTGCCGCCCGTGACCACCGCGACCCGGCCCTCCAGGGAGAACAGCTCGGAAAGGTAGGCCTGTGCGGCCGGGGAGGGCGGAGTCGCCCCGGTCGGCGGAGTCGGTTCTGTCCGTGGAACGGGCTGTGTCGTCATGGTGATCAACTCTAGGTCGCGTCCACACTCCTCGCGCCCATACCCCCTAGGGGTATATAATCGAGTGTCATGGACCACACCGCTCATGAACACGAGAAGCATGCGCACGGGACGGCGTCCTGGGGAACCGCCGTGAAGGCGACCCTGCACTGCCTGACCGGATGTGCGATCGGCGAGATCCTCGGCATGGTGATCGGCACGTCGCTGGGCTGGGCCAACGTGCCCACCATGGTCCTGGCGATCGGGCTCGCGTTCCTCTTCGGCTACTCGTTCACCCTGTTCGCCGTCCTGCGGTCCGGCATCGGCCTCAAAGCCGCGATCAGGATCGCCCTCGCCGCGGACACGGTCTCGATCGCCGTGATGGAACTCGTGGACAACGCGATCATCGCGCTCACCCCGGGCGCGATGGACGCCCATCTGTCGGACGGCCTCTTCTGGTCCGCGCTCCTGGGCGGTTTCGCGGTCGCCTTCCTGGTCACGACCCCGGTCAACAAATGGATGATCGGCCGCGGCAGGGGGCACGCCGTGGTGCACGCCCACCACTGACGCGCTGTCACTCTCCGGGGCCTCAGCCCTTGAGCAGGCGCACCCGGCCGTCGGGGAGTTTCGTCCACCAGTGGTGGTAGCGGCGGTAGACCTCGGGGTCGTGGCCGGCCAGCAGCGCCGTCAGCGACGCGGCCTCCGCGGCCAGCCCGTCCCACACGGCGCCCGGCAGATCGTGGAACGCCGTGGCCTCGACACCGCCGTCGACCGCGCGCCACACGCCGGCGACCCGGCCGTCCACCAGCAGCGTGGGCAGTACGTCGCCGTTCACCCGGATCACCAGACGGCGATACGCCGGGGGAATCACGCGGCTGCGGTCGGCATGGGCCAGCAGAACGCTGTCCCACATGGCCATGAGCCGGGGCGGCGCCGGTGTGTCCGCCGACGGGCGCGGCGCGCCCGGTACGTCGTACAGGACGGTCCCGTCGGGCCCCCGGAGCCGCTCCACCATGTCGTCCAGGGCGAGCAGCGCACGGCGCACAGGGGCCCGCGGCACCATGGCGAACTGCGCGACGTCCGCCACCGAGGCGGGTCCGAAGCCCGCCAGATAACGCACGACGAGGTGGCGCAGCGCCTCCGTCATCGTCTCGCGCCCTACGGGGACCGGGCCGGTCCGCGCCGCGACGAACGACGACCGCGCGCCGAACGACCACGGCCCGCCGGTCGGGACGTGGAGCAGCGGCGCGTACGCCTTGAGCCCCCACCACGCCCCTGCCGCCTTCTCCTCGCCGACCCGCTCCGCCAGCCAGGCCTGCACCTCGGCGGCCGTCCGGGGCCGGTCCGCGAAGTCCAGCAATTCGGGGACGAGCGCCTCGCCGTCGGCCGGCGTGAGCCCCGCGGCGGCGAAGCGGTACCCGAGCCGTGAGGCGTACAGCGTCTGCTGCATCGCCTCACGGAACACCTGGTGGTCGTCCGCGTGGACGGCGTGCAGCGTGATCCGCATCAGGGTCGCCTTGACCACCGCGCGCTCCGTGAACGCGGCGTCCAGCTCGGTCGGCGCGAACCCGGCCAGCCGGTTCCACAGCGCCACGTACGGCGAAGCGGCGTGCTGCGCCTGCAGCGCCACCACACGCCGCACCGCCTCCCCGGCCTCCAGCACCTCTCGCCCCAGCAGCAACTGGCGCCCGAGAGTGGCCCGATTGAGCTCCTGCGCGGTGATGTCCACGCCGTGGATTCTGCCGCGGCCCCACCGGAGCCACCGGCTCCACGGCAGTGGCCTGGATCACATGGCTCGGATTGAGTGCCCGGCCGGGCCGATGTCCGTACTCCTGGGTGGCGGAACGGGGCCGGATGCGAGGATGAGACGCCATGACAGTGGGGTGGTGTGCTCGCGCGATACGGGCCGCGGTGTTCGCGGCCGTCTGTGTCGTGCTCGCCGCCCTGGGTCACGTCATGATGTCCGGCGACTACGTACCCCTGTCGACACTGCTGGCCGGCTGGGCCGTGACGGGCGCGGCGGGCTGGTGCCTCGCGGGCCGCGAGCGCGGACTGCGCAGGGTCGTCGGCGGCGCCGTGGCCGTCCAGACGGCGCTGCACTCGGCGTTCTCCCTCGGTCCGCCGGCACCTTCCGCACCCGGGGCCCACTCCACGGACATGCCGTCCATGAGCCACGGCATGGGCTCCATGAGCCACGACATGAGTGCGGGCGCCATGGAGGCCATGTCCCCGCACGCCGGGCACGCCCCCGGCGGTGACTCGTCCCTCGGCATGCTCGCCGCCCACCTCCTGGCCGCGCTGCTGTGCGGCCTGTGGCTGGGCCATGGGGAACGGGCCGTCTTCCGGCTGCTGCGTGCCGTGGGCAGCCGGCTCGCCGCGCCACTGCGGCTGCTGTTCGCCCTGCCCGTGCCGCCGCCCCCGCCCGCGCGCCGGCGGCGACGGCCGACGAACCGCTCGCCGCGCCGCCTCCTTCTCGTCCACGCGATCACCACCCGGGGACCACCCGCGGGGTCCGCTGCCGCCTGACGGCAGCCGGTGCCGACCGGGGCTGCCCCTGCGCGCCCCGGCAGCGGTCGTACCCCCGTGGCTGCGCATCGCGAGAGGTCACTCCTCCCGACGCGCGGTACGGCCACGCCCGCGCCCCCGCTCACCGGACCGCGCACCCACGCGCGCACCTCTGACCTCACGGCCTGCCCGCTCGCGTCCTCGCGGTCCCGGAACCCGACAAGGACATCAGGTGATCACTCCTGCCCTGCCCCTTCCGCACGAGAGATCGGCGTCGGCCGACGCGTCGATAACCGCCTGGGCGCTCGCCGCCCGCGGCGGCGACTCCGCGGCCGTCGACCACTTCGTGCGCGCCCTGCACCGTGACGTCATCCGGTACGTCGCCCATCTGTGCGCCGACCCGCAGGCGGTGGACGATCTGGCGCAGGACACGTTCCTGCGGGCGCTCGGCAGCCTGCACCGGTTCGAAGGCCGCTCCTCGGCGCGGACCTGGCTGCTGGCGATCGCCCGGCGCGCGGTGGCCGACAGCATCCGGCACACCGCCGTACGCCCCCGCCCGGCCGACCTGCCGGACTGGGAGCCGGTGGCCGAACTCGCCCAGCCGCGCGGCCTGCCCGGCTTCGACGACGGCGTGGCGCTGCTGGAGCTGCTGGCCGGGCTGCCGGACGAACGCCGCGAGGCGTTCGTCCTCACACAGCTGCTCGGCCTGCCCTATGCGGAGGCCGCCGCGCTGAGCAACTGCCCGGTCGGCACGGTCCGGTCCCGCGTCGCCCGCGCCCGGGCGACACTGCTGGCCCTGCTCGCCGCGGCCGAGGAACCGGACCCCGCCCTCGCCGCGGCCTGACACCCATCGAGAACCGTACGGTGCCCGCCGCCTCTGCCCGGCGGGCACCGGCCGGTGAACAGCCGCCCAACATGCTCAGCCATGCCGGGCTGCTGTCCTCCCGTCGCGCGCCTCCACCTCCCTCCAGAAGGCGCCGACCCGCGCGTTGAACACCTCCGGTACTTCCTGGAAGGGCTGATGCGCCTCCCCGGGCAGCACCTCGAACACGGCCCCCGGGATGCTGTCCGCGACCGCGCGGCCGAGGCGCGGTGGTGTGGCGAGGTCGAGTTCACCGGCGAGCACCAGGGTCGGGGCGCGGATGCCGCCGAGGCGGTCGAGGGTGTCGTGGCCGGCGAACGCCGCGAGCTGGCGCTGGAAAGCCTCGACCGATTGCGGATGCTCGAAGGCCAGCGCCTCGTCGACGAGGCGGTCGACCAGGCCGTCGGCGTGGGCGCGCGGGGTGTAGACCCACAGGTAGAACGCTTCCAGCATGGCCCGTTCGTCCGGGGCGCGTTCGACCATCCAGTTCCAGAAGCGCGTCATGGTCCGGAAGTAGGGATCCGGGCGGGCCATCGTGCTCATGAGGACGAGGCTGCGTACCGGGCCGGGGTGGCGCAGGGCCAGTTCCTGGGCGATGAAACTGCCGCCCGAGAAGCCCGCGACGTGCGCCGTCGGAACCCGGAGAGCACGCAGCAGCGCCGCCGCGTCGTGGGCCATCCCCGCTACGGAGGGCGGGCCGTCGGGCAGCGGGCTGCGGCCCGCGCCGCGGTTGTCGAACGCGGTGAGCCGGTAGCGGTCCGCGAACCCGTCGAGCTGTGGCAGCCATGCCTCGGCGGGGTCCCCGAGCCCCGCGACGAGCAGGACGTCGGGTCCCTCGCCCCGCTGCTCCACCCAGAGTTCCACGCCGTCGGCGTCGACCGTCCGACCCATAGCCGTCACCCTCGCGCCGGTTCGATGTTCTGGTTGGCGTGGAAGAGGTTGTCCGGGTCGTAGGTCCGCTTGACCCGGGCGAGCCGGTCGTAGTTGCCGCGGTACGTCGCCCGGACCCGCTCCTGGCCCTCGCCCGCGCCCATGAAGTTCACGTACGAGCCGCCCATCGAGAACGGGTGCAGCTCCTCCTGGTAGCCCACGCACCACCGCCTGATCGTCTCGGCGTTGGCCGGGTCGGGGTCGACGCCGGCGAAGACACCGGACCAGAGGGCGTCGCGGTAGCTCCACGCGGTGTCGTCCGGGCCGACCCGGTGGGCGGCGCCGTCGATCGGGTAGAGGTGCATCAGCGAGAGCGGCGTGGGGTTGTTCCGCCCGTATGCGAGGTGCACGTCCAGGGCGGCGTCGGGGATGCTGTCGAAGAAGTCGCCCCGCCAGTACCACTGGTAGCCCGTCGGGATCAGATCGTCGAACATGCCCTGCAGCGCGTCGTACGGCATCGGCGTCGTGAAGTGGAAGGCCGGCCGGCCCGCGTCGTTCACCACCGAGAGGGTGTCGTCGACCCCGTCCAGGTCGCCCGTGCAGCACCACACGATGCCGCACACCTTCTTGCCGTGCAGTTCCTCCGGGAAGGGCGGGCCGGGCGGGACGACGAGGACGGCGAAGAAGCCGTAGACGTCCTCGGGTGCCTGGGGGAGGAACTCGCGGTACCACGCCAGGACTTCGCGCGTGCTGTCGACCGGCCAGACGGTCACCCCGACGCCGACCGTGCCCACCGGGTGCAGCCGGTAGGTGAGGGAGGTCGCGATGCCGAAGTTGCCGCCGCCGCCCCGCAGGGCCCAGAACAGGTCCGGGTGCTCGGTCTCGCTCGCGGTGACGAAGCCGCCGTCGGCCAGCACCACGTCCGCGGAGATCAGGTTGTCCACGGTCAGCCCGTACTTGCGGGTGAGGTAGCCGTGGCCGCCGCCGAGGGTCAGGCCTCCGACGCCCGTCATGGAGATGATGCCCGTGGGGGTGGCCAGACCGAAGGCCTGCGTGGCGTGGTCGAGGTCGCCGAGGTGGCTGCCGCCGCCGACCTCGGCGGTGCGCGCCTCCGGGTCCACCCGCACCCAGCGCATCGGCGAGAGGTCGACCGTCACACCGTCGTCCACCAGGCACAGGCCGGGACCGCTGTGCCCGCCGCCCCGCACGGCGAGTTCCAGACCGTGGTCGCGGACATAGGTGACAGCGGCCATCACGTCGGCGGCGTCCGCGCAGGGCACGAGGGCGGCGGGCCGTTTGTCGATCATCGCGTTGTAGATCTTGCGCGCCTGGTCGTATCCGGCGTCCCGCGGGCCGATCACCGGCCCCCGCAGCGTGGTCCGCATGTCTTCCAGGGTGGCTGTGTCCATGACGATCTCCTCGGGCCGCGTGACCGTGCCGACACCACCAGCCTCCCGCCGACCGCGCAACGATGCATGTCCGCAGCCTCTGCCGTCTCCCGGGCGCCCGCGACCGAGCGGTGAGGCACCGCACGCGGGCCGCCGGGCCGGGTGGTGCCGGAAACCTAGTGGCGTCCGGCACTCGGGCGCGTGACGGTACGGTCCATGGGCAAATCCGAGCACGCCGAAACGTGCACCGATCCGGTGACCGGCCGGTGTGCCGGGGGCGACCTCGACGTGACGAGGGCGGACGACGCGGCTCTGGAGGCGCACCTGCCGCTCGACATCATCGAGGAGGTCCCGCCGGGGAGCGTCGTGGCGCGCTTCGCGACCGCCCTCGGCCGGGGCGCGGCCGCCCCGACCGCCCTCGGCCGGGGCGGCCGCCGTCGAATGGCACGGCAGATGGCCGGACGAGCCGACGGCGGGCCACTGTGGATCACCTCCGTACGACGGTGTCCAGGTCGTCTGCCACGGCGACCGGACCCGGCGGGGCCGCTGGACCGGGGAGCACACTGTCTTCGTGCACGTGACCACGTTCGGCGACCTGCCCCGCGCCCGGAAACTCGCCGCGTCCATCGGCGGCGAGGTCCTGGGCGAGCCGCAACTCGGGTGGTGATCGCGGGCGTCAGGCCGGGGTGACCTCCACCGGCAGCTTCTTGATGCCGTTGACGAAGTTGGAGCGCACGCGCGGCACGTCGCCGGTCAGGCGGATGTCCGCCAGGCGCGGGATCAGTTCCTCGAACATGATGCGGATCTCGGTGCGGGCGAGCAGGTTGCCCAGGCACAGGTGCGGGCTGCCCTTGCCGAAGGTGACGTGGTCGTTGTCGCGGCGCGCGACGTCGAAGTCGTAGGGGTTGCCGAAGACCTCCTCGTCGCGGTTGCCGGAGGCGAACCACATCACCACCTTGTCGCCCTCCTTCACCCGCTTGCCGCCCAGCTCGACATCACGCGTGGCGGTGCGGCGGAAGTGGTAGACGGGGGAGGCCCAGCGCAGGAACTCCTCGACCGCGACCGGGATCAGCGACGGGTCCTCCTGGAGGCGGGCCAGCTGACGGGGGTGCTGCAGGAGGGCCAGCATCGAGTGGGAGATGGTGTGCCGGGTCGTCTCGTTGCCGGCGACGACCAGCAGCAGGAAGTAGTTGTCGAAGTCCTGCGGGGAGAGCGGCACTCCGTCCCGGGGCGTGGTGTTGACCAGCCGGGAGACCAGGTCCGTGCCGTCGCCGCCGCGGCGCTGCCGGGCCAGCTCGCGGCCGTACTCGAAGACCTCCAGCGAGGCGGGGGAGCGGAAGGGCAGATCGCGGTACCGCTCGCTCTCCTCGCTGTGCAGCAGGACGTCCGCGTAGTCGGGGTCGGTGTGCCCGATGATGCGGTTGCCCCAGTCGATGAGCTTCCGGTTGTCCTCCGGCGGCACGTCCAGCAGCCGCGCGAGCACGTTGATGGGGAAGTCCGCCGAGACGTCCTCGACGAAGTCGAAGCGGCCCTTGGCGAGGGCGGCGTCGAGGGTCCTCGCGGTCAGCCCGCGCAGGAAGTCCGTGTACCCGCTGATCACGTTCGCGCCGAACTGCCGCTGGATGACGCTGCGCAGCGCCCGGTGCCGCACCCCGTCCAGTTCGAGGATCGAGGCGCGCTTCTTGATCTGGTCGTCGTCGACCTCCTCCAGGTTGACGAACCTCGTCGACGTGAACGTCTCGGAGTCGCGGTCCACGCGGATGATGTCCTCGTGCCGGGTCACCGCCCAGAAGCCGGAGTTGGGGGCCTCCTCGGGCTGCCAGTGCACCGGGTCCTCATGGCGCAGGGTGTGGAACATCCGCCAGGGCGTCACCCCGTCGGTGAAGCGGTCCAGGTCGGCGAGGTCCACGTCGGCCAGGGGCAGCGGCTCGCGCACGGCGTCGGTCGGGGTCTCGGTCGTCATCGGCGTGCTCCTCGGCGTCACAGGGGGCGTCACAGGTGGTAGGCGTACTCGGTGAACTCCCAGTCCGTGACGTGCCGGTGGAAGCGTTCGACCTCGTCGCGCTTGTAGGAGAGGAAGGACGTGGTGAAGCCCTTGCCGAGCAGTCCGGTCAGGGCGGTGTCCGCCTCCAGCGCGTCCAGCGCGGCGGACAGGGTCTGCGGCAGGACGGCGGAGCGGGCGGTGTCGTAGCCGTAGCCCTCCAGCGGGGCGGGCGGCTCCTCGCCGGCCAGCACGCCCAGCAGCGCGGCGGCGGCCGTACCGGCGATCGCCAGATAGGGGTTGGCGCTCGCGTCGCCCAGCCGTAGTTCGAGCCGGGCCCCGCTGCCCCGCTCGGGCGGGATGCGCACCATGGCGCTGCGGTTGTCCAGCCCCCAGTCGATCAGCCAGGGCGCGAGGGTGTCCGGGCCGAAGCGTTTGTACGAGTTGACCGTGGGGTTGAGCAGCGCGGCGAGGGCGGGCGCGTGCGCGAGGACACCGGCGACGGCGTGCCGGGCGGTGGCGGACAAGCCGTACGCGCCCGACGGGTCGTCGAAGGAGTTGCGGCCCTCCTCGTCGTCGCAGGACAGATGGAGGTGGAAGCCGGAGCCGCCCGCGTCGTTGAAGGGTTTGGCCATGAAGGTGGCGAGCCGGCCCTCCTTGCGGGCCAGTTCCTTGATCGCGGCCTTGAAGCGGAAGGAGCGGTCGGCGGCCGACACGGCCTCCGAGTGGGCCAGGTTGATCTCGATCTGGCCGCCGTCGAACTCGTGGTTGCCGCTGATCGCCCCGACCTTCAGATCACGCACATGGCGCAGGGTGCGCAGCAGGTGGTTGTCCGGGTCGGCGCGCAGACCGGCGGTGTAGACGACCCCGGGGTCGGGCGCGTAGCGACGCCAGCCGCCGGACCCGTCCGGCTCGCACAGGAAGTACTCCAGCTCGGGTCCGACCACCGGCCGCAGTCCGTGCTCGGCGCACCGGGCGAGGACGGACCGCAGCAGATCGCGGGGTGACTCGGGGGCGGGCGCGCCGGTCGCCGGGTCGACGACCTCGCCGAGACAGGCGGCCACCCCCGGTTCCCAGGGCAGCGGCACCAGCGTGTCGAGGTCCGGCCGGACGCAGATGTCCGGCAGCCCCGCGTCCAGCCCGCCGCTGACCGGGACCACGTCCCCCTGCGGGCTGGTGTGGTAGACGGCCCGGCAGAACGCCAGGCCGTGCTCACAGGCCCGGGGCAGCTCTTCGAGCAGCACGTCACGCGCCCGGTCGGTGCCGATCAGGTCGGGATAGGTCACCCGGACCACGTCGATGCCGTCGGCGGCGAGCCGGTCCATGTGGCGGCGGACTTCTTCGGAATCGTGAGCGCTCACCGTTGTCTCCTCGGGCGGACGTCGGGACACCTCCGGGACACGGGGCCGGGGAGGCGGGTGGCGTGGGAGCGAGCGTCCGGGCGCGGCGGAGCCATGACCGCCCAGGGCTGTTTGACGCCAAACGGTAAGCGGGGGCGAGGGGCCCCGCAAGAGGCCCGGGGAAAGAATTTATCCATCCGGATAGCTCTTGACCGGACCTCTGCCCCTGCCTACCTTGTTTGAAGCCAAACGAGTTCGGGGTGCTTTCCACGCACCCCGTTGGCCGGGGCCCGGCCCCTTCCGGCCGGGCCCCGTTTCCCACCGCTTCGACGCCCTCACATTCAGGAGGACCGGCCATGAAGGTCGTCGTCGACATGAACAAGTGCCAGGACCACGGCCAGTGCGTCTTCTCGGCACCCGACGTCTTCCGGATGGACGACGACGGCCGTCTCGCCTACGTCCCCGACCCCGACGACGCCCTGCGCGACGAGGTCGAGGAGGCCGCGGACGTCTGCCCGCTGCAGGCCATCCGGATCGAGGACTGACATGAGCGGGCGCATCGTCGTCGCCGGCGCCTCGCTCGGCGGTCTGCGGGCCGCCGAGCAGCTGCGCGCCGCGGGCTGGACCGGCTCGATCACGGTGATCGGCGACGAGCCGCACCCGCCGTACAACCGGCCCCCGCTGTCCAAGGAGGTCCTCGCGGGCAAGGCGGCCTTCGCCTCGCTGGCCTTCACGCCGAAGGCGTCCGCGACGGACGTGGAGTGGCGGCTCGGCACGAGGATCGTCGCCGCCCGGCTCGCCGACCGGACCGTCGAACTCGACGACGGGGCGGTGCTCCCCTACGACGCTCTGGTCGTCGCCACCGGCATGCGGCCCCGCCGGCTGGGCTGCCCCGGGCCGGTCGCAGGCCGCCACACGGTCCGGACCATCGACGACGCCCAGGTGCTGCGCGACGGGCTGACCCGGCCCGGCGTACGGGTCGTCGTGGTCGGCGCCGGGTTCATCGGCTGCGAGGTCGCCGCCACGGCCGTCGGGCTCGGGGCCGCCGAGGTGACCGTGGTCGATCCGCTGCCCCTGCCCATGGTCGGGCCGCTCGGGGAGCTGCTCGCGCGGGAACTGCGCGCGCGGCACGAGAAACGCGGGGTCCGCTTCGTGCTCGGTGCGGGCGTGGCCGGGTTCGGGGGCGGCGACCGTGTCACCGGCGTCGTGCTGAGCGACGGGTCCGTGCTGCCCGCCGACGTGGTGGTGGAGGCCGTGGGCTCGGTCGCCAACACCGAGTGGCTCGACGGCAACGGCCTCGACCTGAGCGACGGCGTG
The DNA here is from genome assembly GCF_001611795.1 of Streptomyces qaidamensis. Lineage (NCBI taxonomy): Bacteria > Bacillati > Actinomycetota > Actinomycetes > Kitasatosporales > Streptomycetaceae > Streptomyces > Streptomyces qaidamensis. Next base: position 8,506,041 of record NZ_CP015098.1, read on the forward strand.
CTCACCGACGGACACCTGCGCGCCGGCGGCCGGCCCGAGGTCGTCGCGGTGGGCGATGTCGCCCGCTTCCCGAACGCCCGCTACGACGGTGTGCCGCGACGGGTCGAGCACTGGTCGGTGCCGACCGACTCGGCCAAGCACGCGGCGAAGGTCCTCGTCGGCGGCGACACCGGTCTGCCGCCCTTCGCGCCGCTGCCCACCTTCTGGAGCGACCAGCACGACTTCCGGTTGCAGTCCTTCGGGGCGCCCGGTCTGGGGCTCGGCGATGTCCGGGTGCTCGACGGCGACCCCGCGGGGGACGTGCTGGTCGGTTACCACCGCGACGGTCTGCTGGTCGGTGTCGTAGCGCTCGGCGGACCCTCAGCGGCCCGGGCCGCCGCCCGGTACCGCGCCGAGCTGCTGAAGCAGCCCGCACTCACCCCGCAAGGAGCCCTCTCGTGACCGGTCTTCGTGGTTACTTCCATCCCAAGACGGCGACGGGTGCGTCGTCGCTGGTCCCCTCTCCGCCCTGGCGGTACTCCGGTGACCTGCTCACCGTCGAGTACCGGACGGATCCCGCACGCGTACGTGAACTGCTCCCCGAACCACTGGAGTTGGCGGATGAGGACCCGGGCGCGGTCGCCCTGATCTGGGCCGACTGGCAGTCCTGCTCGGCGTCGGGGGAGGAGCTGCTGGACCCCGTGCGGGCGCAGTACAAGGAGGCGTTCGCGGTGGTGCGGTGCCGGTTCCGGGGGCAGACGTACTCGCGGTGCGTCTACATCTGGGTGGACAAGGACTTCGCGATCGCGCGGGGGCTGCACCAGGGGTATCCGAAGAAGCTCGGCTCCATCCACCAGACGCGGCCGCATCCCTACGGGCCCGCTCCGCGGATCGAGGCCGGGGCCCGGTTCGGGGCGACGCTGGCGGCTGCGGACCGGCGGCTCGCGCAGGCCGTGGTGACGCTGCGGGAGCCGTCCGGGAGCGGCGGGTTCGTCAACGCGCACCCCATGGCCCATCACCGGTGGCTGCCGTCGATCGAGAAGGGCAAGGGGCTCGCTCTCGACGAGCTGATCGAGTCCGGGGCCGCGTCCTTCGAAGGTGGTCAACCCTGGTTGGGCGATGCGGAGTTGGAGCTTTTCGAGGCGCCTACGGAGGAGCTGGCTCGGCTGGAGGTGCGGGAGCCGATCGCCGCGTATTACCGGCAGGTCGGGGTGGTTTGGGATGGGGGGCGGCTGCTGGAGAGCGGTAGGTCCGGAGTGGGTGCCGCGTAGTGCCGGTGGTCGGGTGCGGATTCGTCGTGGCTGTTCGCGCCCACGCGGCGGAGCCGCATATCGATACAGCCCCGCACCCCTGGGTGCGAGCAATTCCCCGCGTTGAAGGGAACTCTTCCTATGTCTGACACCATCACCGTCGCCGGCGTTTCCGTTGACACCCGGCACTGGATCGGGGGGCGTCGCGTCGCCTCCGCCGGGACCTTCACCGATCACTCTCCGATCGACGGCAGCGCCCTCGGCGAGATCGCCCGGGGCGGGCCCGACGAAGCCGAAGCCGCTGTCGCCGCCGCCCGGGACGCGTTTCCCGACTGGGCCGCCACCTCGCGCGCCGAACGCGCCCGCATCCTGCACGCGATCGCCGACGGCGTCGAGAAGCGGATCGAAGAGCTGGCGATCGTCGAGACCAGGGACAACGGCGCTCTGCTCCGTTCCCACCGGCGGGGCGTCATGCCCCGCGTCGCCCACAACTTCCGGTTCTTCGCCGACTGGCTGCTCCGCCTCGGCCACGAGGACTTCGAGACGCGCGGCCACACCAACCACGTCAGCTGGGACCCGGCCGGTCCCTGCGTGCTGATCACGCCGTGGAACGCGCCCCTGATGCTCGCCACGTGGAAGGTCGCCCCCGCCCTCGCCGCCGGCGACACCGTCGTCCTCAAGCCCGCCGAGTGGTCGCCGCTGACCGCCTCCCTGCTGGCCGACATCGCCGCGGAGGCCGGACTGCCCGCCGGTGTCCTCAACGTCGTCCAGGGGTACGGCTCCGAGATCGGCGACGCGCTCACCTCCCACCCCGACGTGCGCCGCATCAGCTTCACCGGGTCGGTGCCGACGGCCAAGCGGATCGCGGCGTCCGCCGCCGCGAACCTCACGCCTCTGAGTCTCGAACTCGGCGGCAAGTCACCCCTGTTGGTCTTCGCCGACGCCGACCTCGACCTGGCCGTCGACCTCGCCGTGGAGCAGTACGACAACGCCGGGCAGGTCTGCCTGGCGGCGACCCGGCTGCTCGTCGAGGAGCCGGTGGCCGAGGAGTTCACCCGCCGGTTCGTGGCGAAGGCCTCGGCCCTGCGGCAGGGCGACCCGCGTGACGAGGGCACCGACATCGGGCCCAACATCCACCCGCGCCAGCTGGAGAAGATCGAAGGCTTCGTGCAGCGGGCCCTCGCGGCCGGGGCGCGGGCGGTCATCGGCGGGCAGCGGAGGGACGGGCAGTACTACGCGCCGACACTGCTCACCGATGTCGGGCAGGACGCGGAGATCGTGCAGGAGGAGGTCTTCGGGCCCGTTCTGACCCTCCAGACCTTCGCCGGTGAGGACGAGGCCGTACGGCTCGCCAACGACACCCGGTTCGGTCTGGCCGCCACCGTCGCGACCGGTGACCGGGAACGGGCGGAGCGGGTGACCGCCCGGCTCGTCGCCGGCACCGTCTGGGTCAACTGCTTCTTCGTGCGTGACCTCCAGGCACCCTTCGGCGGCTCCCGGCAGTCCGGGGTCGGCCGCGAAGGCGGGACCTGGAGCTTCGACTTCTACTGCGACCTGAAGAACACCGTCACCGCCCCGAAGGGATGGGACAAGGATCATGGGTGAGATCGTCGGGGCCGGGCTGCTCGCCCACGTGCCCACCATCGTGCTGCCCGAGGCCGACCGGCTGGAGCTCAACGAGGGCAAGGAGATCACCCTCGTCACCGGGCTGCGGGAGCTGCGCAGGGACGTCTTCGAGCGGGACGACTACGACACCGTCGTCGTCCTGGACTCGCACTGGGCGACCACCGTCGAGTTCGTCGTGACCGCGCAGGCGCGCAGGGCCGGACTCTTCACCTCCGAGGAACTCCCGCGCGGCATGTGCAGGATGCCGTACGACTTCCCCGGCGATCCCGAACTCGCCCACAACGTGGCCGCGTTCGCCGACGAGCACGGCACCTGGATCACCCCGATCGACGACGAGTACCTGCCGATCTACTACGCCACCCTCAACCTCTGGAAGTACCTGGGGGAGGGACTGCCCGACAAGCGGTGGGTCACCATCGGCGTCTGCCAGACCGGCGACATGGAGGACCACCTGCGGCTCGGGCGGGCCCTCGCCGACGGGATCGCCGCGACGCCCGGCCGCCGGGTGCTGCTCATCGCCTCCGGCGCCCTGTCGCACACCTTCTGGCCGCTGCGCGAACTGCGCGACCACGAGGCCAGCGACCCGGTGCACATCCGCACCTCCGAGGCCCGCGAGGCGGACTACGAGCGCATCGCCTGGTTCAAGGAGGGTCGCCACGACAAGGTCCTCGACACGATGGACGAGTTCTGGAAGGTCAAGCCCGAGGCGAAGTTCTTCCACTACCTGATGATGGCCGGCGCCCTCGGTGAGCGGCACTGCGCCGCCCGGGCCCGTCAGTACGGCGCCTACGAGAACTCCGTCGGCACCGGCCAGGCCCACCTCTGGTTCGACCGCCCCGCCGGCGGCTGGACCGGCGACCACACCCCCGCGCAGGAGTCCGCCCATGCCTGAGTACCGCCGCATCCTCCTCGACGGCGCCGCCGTCCAGGTCACCGTCGACGGTGACGAACTCGTCGCCGGGGACGGCCGCCGCGTCAAGACCGAGACGGCACAGCACCTGCCGCCGGTCGTGCCGTCCAAGGTCATCGCCGTTCACCTCAACCACCGCAGCAGGGTCGACGAGTTCCGGATCGGGCTCCCCGACACCCCCACCTACTTCCACAAGCCGACCTCGGCCCTCAACGCCCACCAGGGCGCGATCGTCCGCCCCGAGGGCTGCAAGTGGCTCAACTACGAGGGCGAGGTGGCCATCGTCATCGGGAAGACCGCGCGGAACATCTCGCCGGCCGAGGCGGGGGAGTACATCGCCGGGTACACCGTCGCCAACGACTACGGCCTGCACGACTTCCGCGACACAGACGCCGGGTCCATGCTCCGCGTGAAGGGCTCCGACACCCTCTGCCCGCTCGGCCCCGGACTGGTCACCGACTGGGACTTCCACGGCAAGCGGCTGCGGACGTACGTCAACGGAGAGGTGGTGCAGGACGGTTCCACGGACGAGATGACCTGGGACATGCACTACCTCGTCGCCGACATCGCCCGCACCATCACCCTGTACCCCGGGGACGTCCTCCTGTCCGGCACCCCCGCCAACTCCCGGCCCGTCCGGCCGGGCGACGTGGTGGAGGTGGAGGTCGAGGGACTGGGGCGGCTCACCAACCACATCGTGACCGGCCCGACCGCCGTCCGCACGGACGTGGGCGCCCAGCCCACGGAGTCGGAGGAAGTCCTGTCGACCGCGCTCGGCGGCGACTGGGAGTTCCGTGGCGTCCGGCCCCCGCGCCGCTGACGCGGGCCCCGGCCGGCCCGTCGCCGGGCGCGAGCGCCCCGGTAGGGTCACGGGCATGACCGAGCCCGCCGGGCGGCGCCCCCGCAAGCGCGTGAACTACGGCACGGGACGTGAGGCCCTGCTGGAGGCCGCCGTGCGTGTCGTGGCCCGGGGCGGGCTGCGCAGGCTCACCTACCGGGCCGTCGCGGAGGAGGCCGGCGTCACCCACGGCCTGGTCGTGCACCACTTCGGCTCGCGCGACGCGCTGATCGAGGAGGCCGTGGCCCACGCCATCCGCTCCTCCCTGAGCAGCAGCGCGCTCGAACCGGGCACGGGCGAGGCCGCCGACTTCTCGGTGGGGCTGACGGACATGGTGGAGGCCGGTCCGGACCTCCAGGCGTTCCAGTACGAGCTGCTGCTGGAGGCCCGGCGCCGCCCCGAGCTCCTGGCCCACCTGCGGTCGCTGTACGACGAGTACTTTGACGCGACCCGGCGCGAACTCACCCAGATGCTGCCCGGCCCGGTCGACCAGGGCCTGTCCCGGATGGTCTTCGCCACCCTGGAAGGACTGGTCCTGCACCAGCTCGTATTCGGCGAGCGCGAGATCATCGACGAGGCCCTGGACGAGCTGCGCTCGGTGCTGCGCCTGCTCGCCGAGCGGCGCGGCGACGAGGCCTGACCTCCTCCGGTCCCCTTCGGCTCCGCCGCGGTGGAATTCCTCGTCCCTCACCCCTTGCCAAACGGATAGTTCCGCCCCACGATGAGGCAACTCGTTTGGCCTGAAACGATCCTCCTCCCCTCTGGCAGGTGATCCGAGTGGACAGTCAGACGGTCTCCCGGCACGCGGCGAAACCGGACGCGCCCACCGCAGGCACGCTCAAGCCCAACGCCCTCGGCGTCCTGGGCATCCTCTTCTTCGTCCTGTCCGCCCAGGCCCCGCTGACCGGCATCGCCGGCGCGGCCCCCATCGCCGTGGCCCTCGGCAACGGCCCCGGCGTGCCCGCCGCCTACCTGGTGGCGGGCCTGGTGATCCTGCTGTTCTCGGTGGGCTTCGTCGCCATGGGCCGCCACGTGGTGGACGCGGGCGCCTTCTACACGTACATCGGCAAGGGCCTCGGCCGCACCACCGGCACCGGCAGCGCCGGTCTCGCGCTCTTCGCCTACTGCACCATCCAGGCCGCCATGTACGGCCTGTACGGCGCCATCGTGAGCGGCCTGGTCGCGACGCACACCGGCCTCGATCTGCCGTGGTGGGTCTGGACGCTGGCCACCATGGCCGTCGTCCAGGCGCTCGGGGCGGCCGGTGTCGAGATGGGCGCCAAGGTCCTCGCCGTCTTCGTCCTCGCGGAGTTCAGCATCCTGTCGGTCTTCGCCCTGGTCACCCTCTTCAAGGGCGGCGGACCCGAGGGGCTCGGCCTCGCCGACAGCTTCTCCCCGTCCGCGGCCCTGGACGGCGCCCCGGGCGTGGCCGTGATGTTCGCCGTGGCCTCCATGTTCGGCTTCGAGGCCACCGCCATCTACGGCGAGGAGGCCCGCGAGCCCAAGAAGACCGTGCCGCGGGCCACGTACCTCGCGGTCGTCGTCGTCACCGGCTTCTTCGCGCTGGTCTCCTGGATGCTCATCTCCTCCTACGGCGCCTCCAAGGCCACCGCGGCCGCGGGCGAGGCCCTGGAGGGCGGCGACGGCGCCGGGTTCGTCTTCGCGCCCATCGCGGCCGACTTCGGCGGCTGGGTGGGCGACGTACTGCCCGTGCTGCTCGCCACCTCCCTCTTCGCCGGCATCCTCACCTTCCACAACTCGGCCAACCGCTACCTGTTCTCCCTCGGCCGTGACCGGCTGCTGCCGCTGCGGCTGTGCCGGCTCAAACGCCGGCACGCGCCCTGGACCGCCGGGTGCGTCCAGACGGTCCTGGCCGTGCTCCTGGTGGTGCCCTTCGCGCTGGCCGGCAAGGACCCGGTGCTGACGCTGTTCTCCTGGTTCAGCGGCGTCGCCGTCCTGGCGATGATGCTGCTGTACCTGCTGACCTCGGTGTCGGTCGTCGTCTTCTTCCGCCGGGCCCGTCTCGACACCCGCCCGTGGAACACGCTGATCGCGCCCGCCCTGGGCGCGCTCGGCATCGCGGGCGCGATCTGGCTCATCCTGGCCAACTTCACCACCCTCATCGGCGGCGAACGCACCACCGCCCTGTGGCTCACGCTGTCCGTCCCGGTCGTCATGGCGCTGGGCCTCGTCGCCGCACGGGTGCGGGGCAGGGCCACCGACGGCTGACCACGAGCGCGGTCGTCCACGGACAGCCCCGCCCCTGTCGTTTGAGACCAAAGGAGGATCCCTCATGCCGGCCGTCCCCCACGACGAGTGGCTGCGCCGCGCCAAGGCGTTCCAGCTCTCGGGTGCCCATCACATCGACGGCGCCGAGGAGGCCGGCGGCGGGGCGGTGTTCCCGGTCGTGTCCCCACGGGACGGCCGGGTCGTCGCCGATGTCGCGGACGGCGGCGCCGCCGAGGTCGACGCGGCCGTCGCCGCCGCCCGGCGTGCCTTCGACACCGGCCCGTGGCCGCGCCTGGCGCCCGCCGAGCGCGGCCGGGCCCTGCTCCGCCTCGCCGATCTGCTCGAAGAGCGGCGCGAGGAACTCGCCCTCACGGTCAGCCTGGAGATGGGCAAACCGATCTCGGACGCGTACGGCATCGAACTGCGCGCCGCCATCACCACCTTCCGCTGGTACGGCCAGCTCGCGGACAAGCTCACCGACGAGTCCCCGCACACCGCCCCGGACGCCCTCGCCCTGGTCACCCGGGAACCCGCCGGGGTGGTCGGGGCGGTGGTCCCCTGGAACTTCCCGCTGACCCTGGCCGGCTGGAAGGTCGCCCCGGCCCTGGCGGCCGGCTGCACGGTCGTCCTCAAGCCCTCGGAGAACTCCCCCCTCTCCGCCCTGCTGCTCGCCCGCCTCGCCACCGAGTCCGGCATTCCGCCCGGCGTCCTCAACGTGGTCACCGGCGACGGCCCCACAGCGGGCCGCGCCCTCGGCCTTCACCCGGACGTCGACGTCCTGGCGTTCACCGGCTCCACCGCCGTCGGCCGCCACTTCCTGCGCTACGCCGCCGACTCCAACCTCAAGCGCGTCTGGCTGGAACTCGGCGGCAAGTCGCCCAACATCGTCCTGCCCGACGCCCCCGACCTCGACCGGGCCGCCGCCACCGCCGCCTGGGGCATCTTCTTCAACCAGGGCGAGATGTGCACGGCCCCCTCCCGGCTCCTGGTGCACTCCTCGATCGCCGAGCGGGTCACCGAGGCCGTGGTCCGGCGGGCCCGTGAACTGCGGGTGGGCGACCCGCTCGACCCGGAGACGGAGATGGGCGCCCTCGTCGGCCGGACGCACCTGGACCGCGTACGCGACCACATCCGCCACGGCGTCGACGAGGGCGCCCGGCTGCGTACCGGCGGCGACCGCGTCCTCGCCGAGACGGGTGGGACGTACCTGGCGCCGACCGTCTTCGACCGGGTGGACCCCGGCTCGCGACTGGCGCGGGAGGAGATCTTCGGCCCCGTCCTGTCGGTGCTCGCCTTCGACGACCTCGACGAGGCGGTCCGCCTGGCCAACGCCACCGAGTACGGCCTCGCCGCCGGTCTGTGGACCTCCGACCTGTCCACCGCCCACCGGGTGTCGCGCGCCCTGAAGGCCGGAACGGTCTGGGTCAACTGCTACGAGGAGGGCGACCTGACCGTGCCCTTCGGAGGGATGAAGCAGTCGGGCAACGGCCGCGACAAGTCCGCCCACGCCCTGGAGAAGTACACCGAGCTCAAGACCACCTGGATCCAGCTGTGACCCGCCCCCTGATAGCGATCCCCGCCCGGTTCTCGGCCACGACCTCCGCGCTCCGGTACGCCGCCGAGGTCAACGCCCGCGCCCTGGTCGAGGCCGTCTGGCGGGCCGGCGGCGAACCGGCCGGCATTCACCCGGCGGACACCGGCACGGCCGCCCGGCTGGCCCGCTTCGACGGCGTCCTGCTCCCCGGCGGCGGCGACCTCGCCCCCTCCCGCTACGGCGCCACCGACACCCACGACACCGTCTACGACGTCGACACCCTCCAGGACACCTTCGACCTCGACGTCGCCCGGCACGCCCTGGAGTCGGGGCTGCCGCTGCTCGCCGTGTGCCGCGGGCTCCAGGTCGTCAACGTCGCCCTCGGCGGCACGCTGCAGCAGGACATGGGCGGCCCCGAGCGTGAACACCGGCACCTGGTGCATCCCGTCGGCCTGGAACCGGGCTCGCTCGTCGCCCGGGCCGCGGGTGCCGAGAAGACCGACGCGTCCTGCTACCACCACCAGCGTGTCGACCGGCTGGGCAGGGACCTGCGGGTCACGGCCCGGGCGGCCGACGGCACGATCGAGGCCCTCGAACTCCCGGGCGCCGACGGCTGGTTCACGGCCGTGCAGTGGCACCCGGAGGACACCGCCCACGAGGACCCCGCCCAGCAGGGCCTGTTCGACGCGCTCGTGCGGGCCGCAACCCGGTGAGGCCGCGGCGCGCCTCAGGCCCGGGGCCGCCGCCCGCTGCGCCGCGGGGCGGGCTCGGCGCCGCCGAGCAGGGACTGCCGCCGCTCCTCGCCGTGCTCCTCCACCTGGAGCACCACACTGCGCAGCCCTTCGGCGAGACGGCGGCACTCGGCGTCGCTGAGCCCGGCGGTGACGAAGGCCTCCTCCTCGTTGAACGCCGGGAACACCCGCGCCATGAACTCCTCGCCCTCGCCGGTGAGGCGCAGCAGCACCAGGCGCCCGTCGCTCGGATGCCCGTCCCGCCGCAGCAGGCCCCGGGACTCCAGCGTGCGCACCACACCCGTCAGCGTGCCCTTGGAGATCCCCGCCTCCTCGGCCACGTGCCGGGTCTCCGACTCGCCCCACACCCAGACCACCCACAGCACCACGAAGGCCGTCCAGGTCAGGTCGGAACCCCGCAGCACCGAGTTCTCCAGGTGCTGCCGCACCGCGGACGCGGCCCGGTAGATGTTCGCCACCGCCGCCATCTGCTCCCGGCGGATCGCGATGCCACCGAGCTTCGCCGCGGCGAGCTTCTCGGCTTCGGTGATGGATCGGTGCCCCGGCACGGGCGGCTCCTTCGTCTGGTCACGGCGTCTCACGCACGGGCGGCTCGTCCCGGGCCGTCCGGTCGTTCGGACTCAAATTGTACGAAGTCGAAAGGAAAACCCGTCATGCCCAGCCCTCCCCGCATGCTCCTCGTCCTCAGCGAGAACTGGACCCTCACCGGCGGCCGGGCCGATCTGCCCGCCGCCGTCCGCTGGGCCCGCGAGGCCGAGGACGCCGGCTTCGACGCGGTCATGGTCAGCGAGCACATCGTCCTCGGCCCCGACGCGGCGGCCGCGGGCATCATGGGAAACCCCCGCGACTACGCCCTCCCCGGCAACCAGGACCCCCACACCCCCTGGCCGAACTCCCTGCTGCTGCTCGCCGCCATCGCCTCCGTCACCTCCCGGCTGCGCCTGGCCGCCGCGGCCGTCCTCGCCCCGCTGCGTCACCCCCTGCTGCTCGCCCGTGAACTCGGCACGCTCGACCTGATCAGCGAGGGCCGCCTCGTCGTGCAGCCGACGGTCAGCTGGAGCAAGGACGAGTACGACGCCCTCGGGGTGCCCTTCACCCGGCGCGGGCGGCTCCTCGACGAGCACCTGGAGATCTGGGCGAAGGCCTGGGGGCCGTCCCCGATCTCCCACGACGGGCCGCACTACCCCTTCCGGGACGTGTACTTCGAACCCAAGGCCCACCGGCCCGACGGCCCCCGGCTCTGGTTCGGCGGCCAGCGCCTGCACGGCCCGGTCCTGCGCCGCCTCGTCCGGTACGGCCACGGCTTCCACCCGCTCGGCCGGCCCACGCCCGAGGACCTGCAAGGGCTCAAGGAGGCGATGTCCGCGGCCGGGCGGGACGCCGCCGACCTGGAGATGATCGGCGGTACGCAGGCCGTCTTCCCCGACGACCGCTCCCCGGCGGACCTCGGCGTGGCCCTGTCCGTGATCCCGGAACAGCTGGAGCAGGGCTTCACGACCTTCTGCGTCAAGCCGAACCAGTTCATCGACGACCCGGGCGGCGTGGGGGAGTTCTGCCACGACGTCATGCGGCGCGTCGAGGCGCTGACGTCCTGACCGCCCCGGCCCGGATCACCGCTCGACGAACCGCGCCAGGTGGTCCGGGTCCGGCCGCAACAGCCCGTCCCGCACCGCGAGCGCCGTGGCCTCGGCCCGGGAGGCGCAGCCGGTCTTGCGCAGCAGGTGCTCGACATGGCTGTGCACGGTCCGCGGCGACAGGAACAACGCCTGCGCGATGGCCTGATTGGTCTGTCCCGTGGCCGCCCGGGTGAGCACCTCCAGCTCCCGGGGGCTCAGCCCGTACGGCAGTTCCGTGGGCGTCTCGCGCACCAGCACGGCGTCCGCCGCCAGGCCCGGCCCGGCGGGATGCCGGTGCAGCACGACCCGCCGCCAGCCTCCGCCGGCCGGCCACAGCAGCCGCAGCCGCTGCCCGCCCGTGCCGGTGAAGGCGTGCAGCAGCGCACCGAACCCGCCCTCCTCGCGCAGCACCCGGGGCCGGTCGCGCCCGGGCAGGTCGACGACCCGGCCGTCGCCGGTGACGAGGCTCGCCGCGTCCGTGTCCGCCAGGCCGTGCAGATCACCGGCGTGCGCCAGCGGGTCGGCGAAGGCGGCCAGGGCGGGGATCACGGAGGCGAGCAGCCGTCGCGCGTCGGTGTCGTAGGCGTCCGCGGTCTCGGTGGACAGATGGACCAGCCCCACCAGCCGACCCCGGTGCCGCAGCGCCCCCGTGACGCCGTCGCGGAAACCGGCCGGGCGGACCCGCTCGGCGTAGAACCAGCCGTGCCGGAAGCGCGGACCGGCGTCCTCGGAGTCCTCCGCGTCCTCCGAGATGGACGGCGGCAGCTCCCGCTGTACGACGTTGCGGTACCACGGGGTGGCGACGAACTCCCCGGCTAGGGCCTGTGAGGCCTCGGCGGTGTAGCCGATGCTCGCGATCTGGACGTGGGAGCCGGTCAGCGGGTCGATCGTGAGCAGGGTCGCCGCGTCCAGCGGCAGCGCGCGGGCGAGTTCGCGAAGGGCCTGGGCGGAGGCCGAGGCGGTGTCGCGCTCGCGGGTGAGCATGCCGATGCGGGCGGCTGCCGCGATCTGGTGGTGGCTGGTCATGCGAGCCTCCGGGCGGCTCGGACAGCGATGTCGTTTGGGGTCTAACGATAGGATGCCCGCCCGGGTCGCACAAGGTGTCCACCGGAGGCCGGCCGAACTCGCGGTCGGTATTTGTACGGATGGTGCGGAGGACCGGGCGGGTCTTTCCTGTTCGGCACAGCCGGACGCCCGCTCCAGTCGGGCCCGCCCCTCGGAGAGCCCACGCCATGACCCCAGCCCCGTACACCGCCTCGCGCAGACACTTCCTCGCCCTGTCCGCAGCCACCGCGCTGGCCGCCGCCGGATGCTCGGCACCGGAGAACACGGCCGCCTCCGCCAAGCCCTCACGGTCCGGCGGCACCCGTCTGACGAAGATCGGTTTCGACTACCCCTTCACCCAGCTCCCGCTCTACTCCACGCTGGTGAAGCTCTCCACCGCCCAGGCGAAGCGGCACGGCATCTCCCTGCTGACGACGAGCGACAACGCCAGTGCCGACACCCAGGCCACCAACCTCAACACCTGGGTCGCCCGCAAGGTCCCCGCGATCGTGTCCTTCCCCATGGTCTTCGAGGCCGCCGAGCCCATCGCGAAGGCAGCCCTCGACGCGGGCCTGATCTGGGTCACCTACGGCGGCTCCCTGGAGCACCAGAGCGCCGACATCCGCTTCAGCTTCCGCGAGGGCGGCACCCTGCTCGGCGCGGCGGCGGCGAAGTGGGCCCAGGAACACCTCGGCGGCAAGGGCAAGATCGCCTTCCTCACGGACAGCACCATCGAACTGGGCCGCGAACGCACCCAGGGCATGATCGACGCCTTCACCGAAGCGGCACCCGGCGTCGACGTGGTGGCGCGGGAGCAGTCCATCGACCCGGACACGGGCCTGTCGAAGACGAAGGCGATCCTCGCCAAGCACCCCGACCTCAACCTCGTCCTCGGCGTCACCGACGCCGCCGCGTACGGCGGCTTCAAGGCCCTCCAGCAGGCAGGCCGGGCCAAGGACGACGCGAAGACCTTCGTCGGCGGCCAGGACGGCTCCGCGCCCTCCCTCCTCGCCGTCAAGCAGGGCACGTTCTACCGGGCCTCCGCCGCCCTCGCGCCGAAGGACATCGCCGCCGCCATCGTCGACGTGCCGCGCGCGGTCGCCGCCGGAAAGGCGAACCCCAGCGCCCAGGTGCCGATCACGCTCGTCCAGCGCGCCGACACCGCCCGGATCGACGCCCTGCTCGCCCAGAACGCCTAGGGCGGGCGCCATGACGACCACGAACCTCCGCATCAGCGGCCTGACGAAGTCCTTCGGCGGCGTCAGGGCCCTCGACGGTGTCGACCTCACCGTCCCCGCCGGGCAGGTGCACGCCCTGCTCGGCCACAACGGCGCCGGCAAGTCCACCCTCATCAAGTGCCTGGGCGGCGCCTACCCGCCCGACGCCGGCACCATCGAGGTCGGCGGGACGTCGTACACCCGGCTCACCCCACGCGAGTCCATCGCGTCCGGCGTGGCGATCATCTTCCAGACGCTCAGCGTGGTCGACGCTCTGACCGTGGCGGAGAACATCTTCCTCGGCCAGGAGTGGACCCGGCACGGCCGCATCGACCGGCGCGCCCAGGAGGAGGTCGCCGCCGGGCTGCTGGAGCGGGTGGCCGCGAAGTGCTCCCCGCGCGACCGGGTGGGTGATCTGCCCATGGGACAGCGCCAGTTGGTGGAGATCGCCAAGGCCCTCAGCCGCAGCGCCGCCGTCCTCGTCCTCGACGAACCGACCGCCGCCCTGTCCGGCGCGGAGACCGACGCCCTGGCGGAACGCGTCGAGGACCTGCGCGCCCAGGGCCTGGCCATCGTCTACGTCACCCACCTCCTGGGGGAGGTGGAACGGCTCGCGGACGCCGTGACCGTGCTGCGGGACGGCCGGGTGGCCCACCACGCGACGGTTGCGGGGCAGAAGAGGCGCGACCTGGTGGAGGCGATCGCGGGACGGCCGACGGAGACCGTGGGGAAGTCGCGACGACCTCCCACCCCGCCCCGGCTCGTCGCCGAAGGGCTGCAGGGACCCGGCTTCGGCCCCGTCGACCTCACCGTCGCCGCAGGCGAGCGCGTCGGCCTGTTCGGGCTCATCGGCTCGGGCCGCACCCGCGTCCTGGAGACCCTCTACGGCAGGCGCCGCGCCACCGGCGGCACGATCCGCGTCGGCGACCGCACCGTCACCCCCGCGCGACCCGCCGACGCGCTCGCCGCCGGGATCGCGCTCGTCCCCGCGGACCGGCGGGCCCAGGGCCTGTTCCCCTCGATGACCGCGCAGGACAACGCGCTGCTGCCCTCCGTCCAGCCCCTGTCCCGCCACGGGCTGCGGGCGTTGCGCTCCGAGCGGCGGGTGTTCGGCGCGCTGGCCACGGCCGTCGGACTGCGCCCGGCCCGGCCCCGGCTGCCGGCGGGCGCGTTCTCCGGCGGCAACCAGCAGAAGCTCGTCCTCGGCCGGTGGATCAACGAGGCCCGGCACGTGGACGTGCTGCTGCTGGACGAGCCGACCCAGGGTGTCGACGTGGGGGCACGGCAGGAGATCTACCGGGTCGTCTCCGCACACGCCGAGGAACGCGGCACCGCCGTGCTGTTCGCCTCCAGCGACCCCGAGGAGATCGTGGCGCTCGCCGACCGCTGCCTGATCGTCGCCCGGGGCCGGATCGTGGGCGAACTCTCCGGCGCCGAACTCACCGAACAGGCCCTGCTGTCGGCCGTTCACGACCCCCTGACCGCCGAAGGAGCAGCATGACCACCGCCGACCCGGCCCTCCCGCGGCCCCGCCCGATCACCACCGGCGGGCTCGCCGCCGTACGCCGCAACCCGCTCCTCGTCGTGCTCGTCGCGATGGTGCTGGTCTTCCAGCTGACCACGGGCAGCTTCCTCGACCCGGCCAACCTGAGCGGCATCGCCACCGACGCCGCGACCCTCGCCATCGTCGCCGTCCCCCTGGCCCTGCTCGTCATCAGCGGCTACCTCGACCTGTCGGTCGGTTCCACGCTCGCCCTCGGCGGGCTGGTCGGGGGCTGGCTCGCCGGGCAGCACCACCAGTCGCCCGCCGTCGCCCTGCTCGGGGCTCTCGCGGCCGGGGCACTGGTCGGCGCGGTGAACGGCGTCCTGTGCTGCTACTTCGGGCTGTCCGCGTTCATCGTCACCCTGGGCATGCTGACCGCCGTGCGCGGCCTGGCACAGCAGCTGTTCCCGCTGCCGCTCAGCGGCTTCGGCTCCGGCTTCGCCTGGATCGGCGGGGCCCGCGTCGCCGGGATCGCCGCGCCGGTCGTCATCGCGGCGCTCGTGCTGGCCGCGGGCGCCCTGTTCCTCGCCATCACCCCGGCCGGCCGGCACGTCTTCGCCATCGGCGTCAACCGTGAGGCCGCCCACCTCTCCGGCATCCACATCCGCCGCACCCCGTTCGCGCTGTTCGTCGCCACCGGTGTCGCCGCCGCCCTGGCCGGGGCCATCAAGGCGTCGGTGCTCGACAGCGTGGTCGCCGGCACCTCCGGCGCCGGGTTCGAACTGACCGTGCTCACCGCGGTGCTGCTCGGCGGCGTCGCCCTCACCGGCGGCTCCGGATCCATCCTCGGCGTCCTGCTCGGCGTGCTCTTCCTCGGTGGCCTGCAGAACGGCCTGACCCTGCTGAACGTGCCGACGTTCTGGCAGCAGATGGCCCAGGGCACCGCGCTGGTGGCCGGCGCGGCCCTGGCGTACTTCGCACCCCGCACCGGGCGCTGACCCACCCACCCCACTGAAATGAGGTCATCCGTGAGCGACACCGCTCCCACGCTCGTTCTGACCGGCGGTCAGGTCCTCACCGTCGACGCCGGGTTCTCCGTCGCCGAGGGCGTGGCCGTGCGCGGCCGGGACATCCTCGCCGTCGGCAGCGACGCGGAGATGCGCGCCCTGGCCGGTCCAGGCACCCGGATCGTCGAACTGGGTGGCCGGACCGTGCTGCCCGGCATCAACGACTCGCATCTGCACGGAGCCGCCTACGGCATGACGAAACCGCCGTTCGCCCTCGACGTCGGCCACCCGTCGGTCGGTTCCATCGCCGACATCGCGGCGGTCGTCCGCCGAGCGGCACACGAGACCCCGGAGGGCGACTGGATCATCGGCCTGGGCTGGGACCCCGGCTACCTCGCCGAGTGCCTCGCCGACCCGGGCCGCTTCCCGCACCGGCGGGACCTGGACGCGGTGGCCCCCGGCCACCCGGTCTGCCTGACCGACTTCTCCTCGCACATGGTGTGGGTCAACTCCGAGGCGCTGCGCCGCTGCGGCCTCGGCGCCGGCACCCCGGCCCCGCCCGGCGGTGTCATCGACCACGACCCCGACGGCCGTCCCACCGGCATCCTGCGGGAAGCCGCCGGACGGCTCGTCCAGGCCGAACTGCCCACCCCGACCCAGGCCCAGCGCCGCCGGGCCGTCCAGGGCGTGATCCGCGAGCTGCACTCCCGCGGCATCACCAGCTACACCGAGCCCGGCCTCGGCCCGGGCGGCGCCGGCTCCCTCTTCGGCGGCCTCAGCACCGACAACTGGACCGCCTACGCCGACCTCGCCGCGAGCGGAGAACTCCAGGCCCGCGTCAGCGTCCTGCTGCTGCCCGCCCCCATGGGCGGCTCCGCCGACGACGTCCGCAAGGGGCTGGCCGAACTGCGCCGCCCCGAGTCGGCCGACCCCCGGCTGCTGCGGGCCATCGGGGTCAAGATCTTCGCCGACGGGGTGCCGCCCAACCGCACGGCCTGGATGAGCGAGCCGTACCCGGAGGGCGGTCACGGTGCCCTGTGCGTGCACGGTGACACGCCCGCACTCCAGGTGCACGAACTGCGCGAGATGATCAGGCTCGGCCACGAGGCCGGCTTCCAGCTCGGCGTGCACGTCACCGGCGACCGGGCCATCGACCTCGTGGTGGACGCATTCCTCGCCGCGAACACGGCCGCACCCCGCCCCGACGCCCGCCACTACGTGATCCACGGCGACTTCATCAGCTCCGGCAGCCTCGCCAAGCTCGCCGCGCACGGCTACGGCGTCAACATGAACCCCGCCATCAAGTGGACGATCTCCGACCTGATGGACGAGGTCGTCGGCCCCGAACGCTCCGCCTACCAGTGGCCGGTGCGCTCCGCGCTCGACGCCGGGGTACGGGTCTGCGCCAGCTCCGACGCGCCGATCACCGAGCCCGACTGGCGTCAGGGGGTGGCCTCGATGATGCTGCGCGAGTCCAAGGCCAGCGGCCGCCCGAGCGGCCCCGAGCAGTGCGTACCGCTCGCCGACGCCCTGCGGGCCTACACGTCCACCGCCGCCTGGCAGGACTTCGCCGACGGCTGGAAGGGCACTCTGGAACCGGGCCGGGCCGCCGACCTGTGCGTCCTGGACCGGCCGCTGCTCGATCTCGACCCGCACGAGATCACGCAGGTGCAGGTGGATCTCACGGTGTTCGACGGGCAGGTCGTCTTCGAACGGTGAGCCCTGCTCAGGCCGTTCGCACCGCCGTCCGCCGCGCCCCCCACCGCCGGTTCCGGTACCGGCCGGCCACCCGGCACACCGCGTAGAGCGTGAACGAGATCGTCGTGACGTAGGGGCTGATGGGGACGCTGCTGCCCAGGGCCAGCAGGATGCCGCCCTCGATCGAGGCCACGGCGAACAGCACGCTCAGCACGGGCAGCAGCACGGGCGAGGCGGTGACGCGGGCGGCCGCCGCGGCCGGGGTGACGACGAGGGACAGCACCAGCAGCGCGCCGACGATCTGTACCGACAGGGCGACCGCGAGCCCGAGGACCAGCATGAACGCGAAGGACAGCCCACGCACCGGCACCCCGCGAGCCTCGGCCACGTCCGGATCGGTGCTGGCGAAGGCGAGCGGACGCCACATGACCGCCAGGGCCACCAGCACCAGGACGGAGGTGCCGAGCAGCCACGACATCTGCGGGGTGTCCACGGCCACGATCTGCCCGGTGAGCAGCCCGAACTTGTTGGCCGCCCGGCCCTTGTAGAGGGCGAGGAAGAGCACGCCGAGTCCCAGGCCGAACGGCATGATGATGCCGATCACCGAGTTGCGGTCCCGGGCCCGTGTCCCGAGGACGCCGATGGCGCCGGCCGCGAGGAGCGAGCCGACGATCGAGCCTGCCACGATGTTCGTGTCCAGCAGCAGTGCCGCCGACGCGCCCGCGAAGGACAGTTCGCTGATGCCGTGCACCGCGAACGGCAGGTCCCGCATCAGGACGAACACCCCGGCCAGCCCGCCCACCAGACCCAGCGCCACGCCGGCGACGAGGGAGTTGCGGACCAGGGCGAGGAGTTCGCCGTAGTCGGTGAAGTCGAAGATCTGGTGCCAGATCCCGTCGGCGAGTGTCATGAGCGCACTCCGTCCTTCTCCTGAAGTCCGGGGTGGTGCGGCGGGACAGCCGTCTCGTCGGGTGCTCCGGCCACCACCACCCGGCCCCGGACGCGCACCACGTCGACCTGGGTGCCGTAGAGGCGGGACAGCGACTCGGAGGTCAGCACCTCGTCCGGGGTGCCGACGCGGTGACCGCCGCGGGCCAGGTACAGCACCCGGTCGGCCAGGCCCTGCACCGGGTTGATCTCGTGCGTCACGAACACCACCGCCGTGCCGTGGGAGCGGCGCCGGGCGTCGATCAGCTCGGTGACGGCCCGCTGGCGGTTCAGGTCGAGCGACAGCAGCGGCTCGTCGCACAGCAGGAGGCTGGGGTCGGTCGCCAGGGCCTGCCCGATGCGCACACGCTGCCGCTCGCCGCCGGAGAGCATGCCGAGCGGGACGTCGGCGTAGGCCGAGGCGCCGACCGACTCCAGGATCTCGTCCACCCGGCGGCGGACCGGGCCGGTGCGCCGCCGCGGCCCGAAGCGGTGGCCGTCGATGCCGAACTGTACGAGGTCGCGGGCGCGCAGCATGGCCTGCGCGGACAGCGCCGCCTGCTGCGGTATGTAGCCGATGTGCCGGGCGGCCTGACGCGGGGGCCCGCCGAGGACCGTCAGCGTGCCCGCGGACAGCGGCTGACGGCCCAGCAGGGCCCGGACGAAGCTGGTCTTGCCCGCACCGTTCGGGCCCAGCACGGCCAGGAACTCCCCGGGCCGTACCTCCAGGTCGAGACCGCTCCACACCTCGCGCTCGCCGTAGGACAGGGCGGCTGCGCGCAGCGCGACGACCGGCGTGCCGTCCTGCCGGGGTATCGGCGTCACTGGGACAGCGCGCTCGCGAGCGCGTCGACGTTGCCGGTCATCCAGCCGAGGTAGTCCTTGCCCTTCGGCAGGGTCTCCGTCACGGGCACGACGGGGATGCCTGCCGCCTTGGCCGCCGCCTCGGCCTTCTCGGTCTGCGGGCCGGAGGTCTGTTCGTTGTAGACGAGGACCTTCACCCTCTTGCCGCTGAACAGTGCGAGGCTCTCCCGGAGGACGCGCGGGGAGACGTCGTCGCCCTCCTCGATCGCCTCGCTGAACTGTGCGGGCGTCCGGTTCACCAGGCCGCTCGCCTCGGTCATGTACAGCGGCACGGGTTCGGTGATGGCGACGCCCGCACCGCCGTGCGCCTTCTTGATCCGCGCCTCCTTCGCCTCCAGCGGCACGAGCTTCGCCTTGAAGGCGGCGGCGTTCTTCCCGAAGGCGCCGGCGTCGCCCGGGTCGGCCTTGGCGAGGGCTGCGGAGATCCGGTCGGCGACCTTGGCGACGGTGGGGAAGTCGTACCAGACGTGCTCGTTGAGCTCCCCGCCCTCGGGCGCGGTCCTGCCGGACACCTCGACGGCGTTGATCACCTCGGCGGAGTCGTTGTGCCCGCTCTTGAGCATGCGGTCGACGAAGTCGTCGTAGCCGCCGCCGTTCTCGACGACGACCTTCGCCTTGGACAGGGCCAGCTGGTTCTGGGGGTCGGCCTCGTAGGAGTGAGGGTCCTGGTCGGGGTCGCCGATGACCGAGGTGACGTCGATCCGGTCGCCGCCTATGCGCCGGGCGATGTCGCCCCAGACGTTCGTGGAGGCGACCACGGCCACCCGGGCCGGTGCGCTCTTGGCGTCGGCGGAGTCCGTCGAGCTGCCGCAGCCCGCGAGCAGGGCCAGTGACGCGCTGGTCAGCAGCGCGAGGCGGCGGGATGTGGACAGGGACATGGCTCCTCCAGGACGGGCGGGCACCGGGGGTTCGGCAGGGATCACGCTAGATGGGAATGAATGTCAGAAGCGCATCATGACCGAAGTCATGTGAAAACCATTGCCAACTGTTGGGGATTGATTGGACTGTCTATCCAAGTGCTGGACTTGTGGTCTAAGGTGGTGGGTGTGAGAGGAGACGGGATGAGCAGCGGGACGAACGCCGAGCGGGACGCGATCCTGGCCGCGCTGACGCCGGTCGTGGAGGGCATCGCCGCGACCTTCGGGCCGGTGTGCGAGGTCGTGCTGCACGACTACCGGAACCCGGAGAAGTCGGTGGTCGCCGTGGCCGGTTCGGTGACGGGGCGGGCGGTCGGCGGCGCGATGAGCGAGATCGGCATGCGCGTCCTCGCCCGCGGCGACGAGGCGGCCGACGAACTGAACTACGTCACCCGCACCCGTGACGGGGGGCAGGTGAAGTCCTCGACGATCGTTCTGCGCGACTCCACGGGAGCCGTGTTCGGCGCCCTCTGCGTCAACGTGGACGTCGGTGCCGTCACCCAGGTCCACGGTCTGCTCGGCGCGCTCGCCGGGCTCGGCGCCGCCCCGGCGGAGCTGCCGACCACCACCTTCGGCAACGACATCGACTCCGTGGTCGACGCCCTCTTCGACGCCCACCAGTCGCGGCAGCGGGGCAGCTGGGCGGAGCTCGGCCGGGAGGAGCGCGTGGAGCTGTTCGGCGGTCTGGACACCCGCGGTGTCTTCGCCGTGCGCGGCGCTGTCGAGCAGGTCGCCGCCCGGCTCGGCATCTCCCGTGCCTCCGCCTACAACTACCTGTCCCGGGCCCGGGCGGCCCACGACACTTCCCCCGGAGGAACCGCGTGACGACCACCACCCCACCGGTCACCCTCGACGACGTCCGGGACGCCGCCGCCCGGCTCAAGGGCGTCGCCCACCGCACGCCCGTACTGCGCTCCCGCACCCTGGACGCGCTCGCAGGCGCCGAGATCTTCCTCAAGTGCGAGAACTTCCAGCGCGTGGGCGCCTTCAAGTTCCGCGGCGCCTACAACGCCGCCTCCCGCCTCACCCCCGAGCAGCTGTCCCGGGGCATCGCGGCCTACTCCTCCGGCAACCACGCCCAGGCCGTCGCCCTGGCCGCCCGCGAGCTGGGCACCACCGCCGTCATCGTCATGCCGGAGGACGCCCCGCCGTCGAAGCGGGCGGCCACCGCCGGCTACGGCGCGGAGATCGTCACGTACGACCGCTACACCGGTGACCGCGTCGCCATCGCCGAGGCCCTCGCCGCCGAGCGCGGCCTCGCCCTCATCCCGCCGTACGAGCATCCGCACGTCATGGCCGGACAGGGCACGGCCGCTCTCGAACTGCTCGAAGAGGTCGGGGAGTTCGGTGCGCTGCTGACGCCGGTCGGCGGCGGCGGGCTGATGGCCGGCAGCGCAACGGCCGCCAAGGGCCTGTACCCCGCCATCCGGGCCGTCGGCGTCGAGCCGGAGACCGGGGACGACACGAAGCGCTCGCTGGAGGCGGGCCGGCGCGTCAGCATCCCGGTCCCGCGCACCATCGCCGACGGCCAGGCCCTGCACACCCCCGGGGAGCTGACCTTCTCGGTCAACCGGCGGCTCCTCGATGACGTCGTGCTGGTCACCGACGACGAGATCCGGGACGCGATGCGCTTTGCCTTCGAACGCCTGAAGATCGTCGTCGAGCCGAGCGGCGCCACCCCGCTGGCCGCCCTGATCAACGGCCGGGCGGGCGCACTGCCGCGCCGGGTCGGCGTGATCATCTCCGGCGGCAACATCGACGCCGGGCGCTTCGCCGAGCTGTGCCGCAGCGGCGCGCGCTGATTGGCGCGGCTCCTCGGGCGGACGGACGATGGAAGCACACCCTCACCGAGGAGGAGCGTCATGCTTGAGGTGAAGACGCTCGACAAGCCGGACGAGCGGCGCGACTACCCCCGAGGTCACCTGGAAGCCGTCCACATGACGGGACTGGACTTCGCCGTGGCCACCTTCGAACCGGGCTGGCGCTGGTCCGAATCCGTGGCCCCCATCGCCGGGACGGACAGCTGCCGGATCCACCACAACGGCTATGTCGTCTCGGGCCGTATGCACATCCGGATGGACGACGGCGCCGAGACCGAGGTGGGCCCGGGCGACGTGTTCGTCTGCGCACCCGGCCACGACGCCTGGGTCGTCGGCGACGAGCAGTGCGTGGTCTACGACTTCGCGGGCAGCATGGCCAAGGAGTACGCCAAGAAGGACTAGAGCGTGCCTCGTCGGCGGGTGGACCGGTGCCCGTGCTCGCGCCCGCCGACCGGCCGGACCGAGGCTGAGTGGCTACCCCCACTCACCTAGGTAGGCACACTCATGCCGGCGTCGTCCGCTCGAATACTTGGCACATGAGACGACCTTCCGAGCTGGTCGGCACGGCCGCCCACACCCTGCGCCGCTCGCGCATCGCATTCGTCACGGCGGTTGTCGCCACCGTGGGACTCGCCGCATGCGGCACCGAGAGCGCCGGCACCGACGCGGACCTGAACCGTCCCGCAGGCGGCGTCGGGGACCGGCCTCGTGCGGCCTTCTCGAAGATGCTGGACGAGGTCGCGGAGTCCTGCGCCGCCGACGGCCCTACGCGTGCGTCCACCTCCGAGCCCGCGACCACCTTGCCGTCCGGTGCGGGGGAGACACCGCCGGGCGGCGCGGTCGTGCCCATCGCCCCCACGGCCGGTCCGGAGGTGGAGCTGAACGCCCGTGACTGGTGCGCGGGGCACCGCCATGAGCAGCGCGTGACCGAAGCCCTCTGGGACCTGAAGAGTCCCACGCCCACCGAGGTCAGAACGATTCTGAACGATCTCGGCTACATCGACGAGCGCATCCACGGCCTCCGGCGGTCGGGCACGACCACGCGGTTCTCCCTCGACCTGCGCGACCGCGGAGGACGGCTCTGCATGGCCGGCTCCGCGGCCGGCACCAGGACGGTCGTCGACATGTGCGTGGCTCCCGCGACCGGCCCGTTCGTGCCGGGGCAGCGCAAGCGGTGACGTGACAGGACCGGTGGGGTGGTCGCGGCCCCGATGAGTTCCCGGTGGTCGCGCAGTCCACCCGTCGACATGAAGGGAGCGCACCATGCGCAAGATCATCGTTTGCACGTTCCTGTCGCTCGACGGCGTCATGCAGGCGCCGGGTGGTCCGGACGAGGACGCCGAGAGCGGCTTCGAGCACGGCGGCTGGCAGAAGCCGGTGTCCGACGACGAGGTCGGCGCGGCCATCGCCGGCTGGTACGAGTCCTCCGACGCGATGCTGCTCGGCCGCAAGACGTACGACATCTTCGCGGCGTACTGGCCGACCGCCGATCCCGGCAACCCGTTCACCGAGCGGATGAACAGCATGCGCAAGTACGTGGCGTCCCGGACCCTGACGTCACTGGAGTGGGAGAACTCCACGCTGCTGGAGGGCGACGTCACCGACGCCGTGCGCGAGCTGAAGGCGTCCGACGGCGGTGACATCAACGTCGTCGGCAGCGGCGACCTCGCTCAGACGCTCATGCGGCACGACCTGGCCGACGAGTACCGGCTGACCATCCACCCGGTGATCATCGGCACCGGCAAGCGGCTCTTCGCCGACGGGGCGGTCCCCACCGCTCTGGAGCCGGTCAGTGTCGCGACGACGAAGAGCGGCACCGTCGTCGGCGTCTACCGGCCGGCGGGCAAGCCCGGCTACGACAGCTACTGAGACCCCGTTCCCCTTGCGTTCGGAAACCGATCGGTTTACGCTTCCCGGTATGGAAAACCGATCGGTTTCCGAGCTGTGCGCGAACGAAGGAGCACTCCCATGACCGCCATCGAAGGTTCCGTCGCCCTGGTCACCGGCGGCAGCCGCGGCATCGGCCGGGCGCTGGTCGAGGCCCTGTACGAGCGGGGCGCGCGCAAGGTGTACGCCACCGCCCGCGACCCGCGCACCGTCACGCACCCCGACGCCGTGCCGCTGGCCCTGGAGGTGACCGACCCCGGGTCCGTCGCCGCCGCGGCCGAGCAGGCACAGGACGTCACCCTGCTCATCAACAACGCGGGTGCGTCGGTGAACGCGAACTTCCTCGACTCGCCCGTCGAAGACGTCCGCCGCGAGTTCGAGACCAACTTCTACGGGCCGCTCCTGGTGACCCGGGCCTTCGTCCCCGTCATCGAGCGCAACGGCGGCGGCCACATCCTCAACGTCCACTCCGTGCTGTCCTGGATCGGCCTCGCCGGCTCCTACAGCGCCTCCAAGGCCGCCTTCTGGTCGCAGACCAACTCGCTGCGCCTGGACCTGAAGCCGCGCGGCATCGACGTCACCGGCCTCCATGTCGGCTACGTCGACACGGACATGACCGTCGGAGTCGACGCCCCCAAGTCCACGGCCGGCTCCGTCGCGGCCCAGGCCCTCGACGGCATCGCGTCCGGTGCCTACGAGGTCCTGGCCGACGAGCTCTCGCGGCAGGTCAAGGCCGGTCTTGCGGCCGACCCGGCCGCCCTCTACCCGCAGCTCACCGCCGCCTGATCACACCGGCAGCAGCCGCGCCACCAGTGCGCTCAACTGCCGGGCGTTGCGGCATTCGTGCATCTCGACCAGCTCGGCGTAGGCGGGCGCGACGGAGTCGCCCGTGCCCCAGCGGGAGCGCTGCTCGGGGTTGAGCCAGTGGACGCGGCGGGCGCGCTCGGCGATCTGCCGCACGGCGGGCAGGTTGGGATCGCTCCGGTTCGTGCGGGCGTCACCGAGGACGAACACGGTCGTGCGGGAGCCGACCGCGTCCGCGTACCGCTCGGCGAACTCGCCCAGCGCCATGCCGTAGTCGCTGCTCCCGTGATAGCCCGTGACCGCCGCCTCCACCTGGATGCGGCTGCTCAGCCCCTCCGGGTCGGCCCTGCCGCGCTCCAGCAGCCCCGTCACCTCGTCGATCCGGTTGACGAAGGCGAACACGCGCACCTTGCTGAACTGGTCGTGCAGCGCCTGCACCAGCAGCATCGTGAAGTCGGAGAAGCCGGAGACCGACCCCGACACATCGCACAGCAGCACCAGTTCGGGGCGCATGGGACGCCGTCTGCGCAGCACCGGCTTCATCGGCACCCCGCCCGTCGACAGCGAACCGCGCAAGGTCCGCCGCAGATCGATCGAGCCCCGGGAGGCACGACGGCGCCGGGCCGCCAGCCGGGTCGCGAGCTTGCGGGCAAGTGGCTGCACCGTCCTGCGCAGTTCGGCCAGCCGGTCCTGCCCGGCGAACAGGAAGTCGACCCGGTCGGCGGTCGGGGCCACCGCCCGCCGGGCGATCTCGTCCCGGCCACGCCGCTCGGCGACCCGCCGCCGCGCCTCGGCCGCCACCATGGCCCGGAAGGTGTCGATGCGCCGCCGGATCTCGTCCTCCAGGAGCCGGTCCGCGAACCCCGTGCTCCCGCCCTGGCCCCGGACGCTGTCGCGCACCCGGGCCAGCAGCGTCTGCGGCCGCAGCCGTTCGAGCGTCTGGTACGACGACCAGCCGTCCGACTCCGGCGAGGAACCGTAGCTGCCGAAACCGTCGACCGCCTCGATCGCCAGCCGGCCCAGCATCGCCTGGTCGTCGGCGGTCAGGGCGTCGGCCAGCCGGTCCCGCAGGTCCTCCCGCCCCGCCGCCCGCTGCTCCGGGCCGCCGACGCCGCGCGGGAAGTAGAGGTCGAAGACCGGGTCGAACACCTGCCGTTGGCCGGGCCCGTGCAGCAGCGTCGCCGCCAGCCCCTCGCGCAGCAGCTCCCGGTCCGCGAAGCCGAGTTCCTCGACCGCCCGGGCCGCGTCCACGCTCTCCCCGGTGCCGATCCGCATGCCGTGCGCACGCAACGCCCCGACCAGGGACGTCAGCCGCTCGGCGACGCCCGCCGACGTCGTCACAGGGCGTCCAGGTCGAGTTTGGCCGAGGCCTTGAGGACGTCGTCCTGGTGCTTGAGCAGTACCCCGAGGGTGGCCTGCACGACCGTCTCGTCCAGCGAGACGGCCCCCAGCGCGAGCAGGGTGTGCGCCCAGTCGACGGTCTCGGCGACCGACGGCACCTTGCGCAGGTCCATCGCCCGCAGCGCGCCCACGACCCGGACGACCGAGCGGGCCAGCGCCTCGTCGAGGCCGGGCACCTTCAGCCGGACGATCCGGCGCTCCAGCTCCTCGTCGGGGAAGCCGATGTGCAGGAAGAGGCAGCGACGGCGCAGCGCCTCGGACAGCTCCCTGCTGGCGTTGGAGGTGAGGACGACGAAGGGGCGGCGCGTCGCCGTGATGGTGCCGAGCTCCGGGACGGTCACCTGGAAGTCGCTGAGCACCTCCAGCAGCAGGCCCTCCACCTCGACGTCCGCCTTGTCGGTCTCGTCGATCAGCAGGACCTTCGGGTCGTCGCCCCGGATCGCGGTCAGCAGCGGCCGCGTGAGCAGGAACTCCTCGCTGAAGATGTCCGTACGGGCCTCGTCCCACGTCTCGTCGCGGCCCGCGCTGATACGCAGGAGCTGCTTGGCGTGGTTCCACTCGTACAGGGCGCGGGACTCGTCGACGCCCTCGTAGCACTGGAGGCGGACCAGCCGTGCGCCGGCGACCTCGGCGACGGCCTTGGCGAGCTCGGTCTTGCCGACGCCGGCCGGGCCCTCCACCAGCAGCGGCTTGCCGAGGCGGTCGGCGAGGAAGACGGTCGTGGCGACGGCGGGCGAGGCGAGGTAGCCGGTCTCGGCGAGGCGCGCGGAGACGTCGTCGACGGATGTGAACAACGGGGCCTCCAGGACGGCGGCGTCGGGGACGGACACGACGCTATCTAAGCGCTTGTTCACCGATGCTGTCACGGGGTTCCCGAGCGGGCAGGCGGTAAAACCGATCGGTTTCCCCGGCGGTGGGGGCGAGGTACTCGCGCGCGTATGGCCACAACCGACAACGCGTCCACCCGGGACCGGATCCTCGACGCGGCGGCCGAGCTGTTCTACCGCGAGGGCGTCTCCCTCGGTGTCGAGACGCTGTGCCGGAGCGCCGGGGTCTCGAAGCGGTCCATGTACCAGCTCTTCGCGAGCAAGGACGAGGTCCTCGCGGCGAGCCTGGCCCGCCGGCTCCCGGAGTACGAGGAGCGGCTGGCGCCCGGCCCGCAGGAGCCGGGCAGCCCGCGCGAGCGGATCCTGTACGTCTTCGAACGGCTGGAGAAGACCTCGGCCGAGCCCGCCTACCGGGGCTGCCCCTGTCTCGCCGCGCTGGTCGAGCACCCGGCGAGCGTCGTCGCCCGCGGGGCGAAGGAGTGGCTGCTGGGCTTCTTCCGTACGCGGGCCGAGGAGGGCGGGGCGCGGGATGCGGAGCTGCTCGCCCGTCAGCTGATGCTGGTGTTCGACGGGGCCAGCGCCCGGGCCGGGGCCGGGATCGAGACGCTGGACGGCCTGACCACGACGACCGTCACCGCGCTGCTGGACGCCTCCGGCACGCGGTGAAGGGGGCGGCCGCCGAAGCGACTGCCCCCTTCGTCACTCACGCGGCCGTCGCCACCGCCCGTACCGCCGGCGTGCGCAGCGCCCGCCGGGCCGTGGCAAGACCCGTTCCCATCGTGACGGCCGCGCAGACCGCCACGACCGCGAGCCACACGCCGAACGCCTGCTCCGGCACCACCGCGTCGGTACGGACCACGGTGAACGGGACGATCCCCGCCAGCGCCGCCAGCGTGCCGAAGAAGACACCGACGACCGTCAGGACCAGCCCCTCGGCGCCCACCACGCCCAGCACCTGCCCGGGAGTCGCCCCGGCCAGTCGCTGCTGCCCGAACTCCCGCACGCGATAACTGGTCGCCGCATATAGGGAGTTGACGAGCATGACGCAGACGAAGACCACGATGACGCCGACCACCGTGAAGTTGAGCGTCTCCAGGTTCTTCGCGTCGACCGACTTCACCGCCCCCGAGGCCGCGACGGCGTCGCTCTCCACCGCCTGCATGGTCAGCGTCGCCGTGGCGACCGAGGTGAACAGGATCAGCGACATCAGGATCCCGGCGAGCTGCCCGGCCCGCTCCCGCAGATTGCGCACCGCCAGCCAGCCGCTCGCACCCCCCAGCGGCAGCCGGTCCAGCACGGCCGCCAGCAGCTGCGGCGCCTTCAGAGCGCACCCGACGGACAGCAGGATCGCCCCGTACGCCGGCGGCGCCATCAGCGCGGCGTCCTTCGCCGAGAAGGCGAACGTCGAGGTCACCGCCGCGGCGCCGGCCACCAGCGCCGCGTAAGCCGGCACCGTCCGCGCCCGGCTCCGCCGCCGGCTCCGGCCGCCCGCCCGCCGCACGGCGAGGAACGCGGCGCCCGCGGCGGCCAGCAGCGTGATGTCGAAGCCGGTCAGGAAGGCCACGGGCCCGAAGTCGAACTCGACCGACCGCGCGACCTGACCGCTGTCCTGGAACACCTCCAGCAGGGCCCGGCCGCCGAGCATCGCGGGCCCGATGGCCAGCGCCGCGCCGGTCAGCGCCACGGCCACCGCCTCGCCCACGACCATCCGCTTGATCTGCCCCGGAGTCGCCCCCGAGCAGCGCAACAGCTCCATCTCGGCGGCCCGCTGCCGCACGTTCACCGTCAGCGTCGAAGCGATCGCGAAGAACACCAGCACAGTGCCGTAACCGCCGACCACGCCCGCGGCGGTGGAGAGCGTCTCCGAGCTGACCGCGTCCACGCCCGGCTGCCCGGCCGTGTCGTGCATCGCGTTGAACGTCATGATGATCGCCGCGCCCAGGAACGCGGACAGCAGGGTCGCGAGGAACCGCCCGGGCCGCTGTCGGATCGACCGCATCGCCAGCAGGAACATGACCTCACGCCCCCGCCGGCACGTCATCGCCCAGGTGTGCCAGCCGCTCGGCGACCGCGTCCGGTGTCGGGGCGTCCATCCGCCCGGCCAGCCGGCCGTCGGCGAGGAACAGCACGGAGTCGGCGTAGGACGCGGCGACCGGATCGTGCGTCACCATCACCACGGTCCGGCCGTGCACCCGCACCGCGTCCTGGAGCAGCCGCAGCACACCCCGCGCGCTGCGCGTGTCCAGCGCGCCCGTCGGCTCGTCCGCGAAGATCACCCGCGGTTCGGTGAGCAGGGCCCGGGCGATCGCCACTTTCTGGCGCTGCCCGCCGGAGAGCTGCCCGGGCCGGTGCCCGAGCCGGTCGCCGAGCCCCACGGACGTCAGCACCTCCCGGACCCGCCGCCGGTCCACGCGCCGCCCGGCCAACTTCAGCGGAAGCACCGTGTTCTGCGCGACGGTCAGTGTCTCCAGCAGGTTGTACTGCTGGAACACGAACCCGATCCGGCCGCGCCGGAACCTCGTCAGCTCGGCCTCGCCCCCGCCCGTCAGCTCGGTGCCGTCCACCCGCACGATCCCGCTGTCGGGCCGGTCGAGACCCGCCGCGCACTGCAGCAGGGTGGACTTCCCGGAGCCCGACGGCCCCATCACCGCGGTGAAGGTGCCGCGCTCCAGGCCGAGCGTCACCCCGTCCAGGGCGGTCACGGCGCTGTCGGCGCTCCCGTACGTCTTGGTCACCTTCACCAGCCGCAGCGCCTCGGCCGCCGGCCCCTGGTCCTGGTCCTGTCGTGGTCCGGTGCGGAACATCGTCGTCCTCCCCCTCGTCCGACACGCCCTGTGTCTCGCCCTCGACGCTACGGAGAAGGGGACCCGGCCACACGGGCCGCAGAACCCGTGCTCCGGGGTGTACCCAGTGACACCCCGCGGGTACTCGGTCGCTCCCGTACGGAAAGGGCTGACACGGCATGCGGATCGATCTGAAGGGCCGCACCGCTCTGGTCACCGGCTCCACCCAGGGCATCGGCGCCGCCATCGCCGCGGGGCCGGCCCGGTCGGGCGCACGGGTGGGCGTCAACGGCCGCACGCCCGGCCGTGTGCAGGAGGCCGTGGACCGGATGCGGGACGAGGTGCCCGGCGCCGCCCCGGTGCCCATGGCCGCCGACGTCACCACCGAAGAGGGCGCCCGGCAGGCGGTGGACGCGCTGGGGCAGGTCGACGTCCTCGTCAACAACCTCGGCGTCTTCGAGTCCGCCGACCCCCTGGAGATCAGCGACGAGGAGTGGCGCCGCTACTTCGACGTGAACGTCCTGTCGGCCGTGCGCCTGACCCGGCTCGTCCTGCCCGGCATGACCGGGCGCGGCTGGGGGCGTGTCCAGTACATCGCCAGCGACTCGGCGGTCGTCGTCCCCGCCGAGATGATCCACTACGGCATGTCCAAGACCGCCCTGCTCGCGGTGGGCCGGGGCTTCGCCAAGCAGGCGGCCGGCACCGGCGTCACGGTGAACTCGGTCATCGCGGGCCCGACCCACACGGGCGGCATCGAGGACTTCGTCCACCAGCTCGTCGACCGCGACCTGCCCTGGGACGAAGCCCAGCGCTCGTTCATGCGGCAGCACCGGCCGCAGTCGCTGCTTCAGCGGCTGATCGAGCCGGAGGAGATCGCCAACATGGTCGTCTACCTCGCCTCCGACCACGCCTCGGCGACCACGGGCGGTGCCCTGCGGGTCGACGGCGGTTACGTCGACTCGATCCTGCCCTGAGTCATGCGCCGCCCACCAGGATCACCTCCAGCGTGCGCGGACCATGCACCCCCTCCACCCGGTCCAGCTCGATGTCACTGGTCGCCGACGGCCCGGAGATCCACGTCAACGGGCGTGCCGGGTCGAGGCGTTCGAGCCCCTGCGGCACGGACGACACGACCTGCTCCGGCACCCGTACGACGCAGACGTGATGGTCCGGGACGAGAGTGATGCGGCGCCGCCCCTGGTCGGGCGAGCCGTCCAGGACGATCGTCCCGGTCTCCGCGACGGCGACCGCACAGGCCGTCACGACGCTGTCCACCCGGTCGAGTTCGTCCGGGGTGCTCTCGGCCCGGTCCGCCACCCGCGTCACGCCGGTCGCCGCCAGCCAGCCCTCGTCCAGCCCGGACGGCACCAGCACCGACGCCGCACCGCGCTTCTCCAGCAGTCCCGCGATCAGTGCGGGCAGGCCGGCCTCGTCGGTGCGGTGCACGACCGCCCGGTAGTCCGCCAGGTTCTCGGCCAGCAGTTCCACCGTCTGCGCGGCGGTCCGCTGCCCGTGCTCGCGCAGATAGTCCCGCGCGATCGGCGCCTCGTCGGCCGACGCGTCCGCCAGCGCGCGCCGCACCCGTCCCAGGATCCGTTCCCTGCTGTTCACCTGTCCCCGTCCTTCCCGCCACGAGTCCGCTGCCACCAGTCCCGGAACGGCTCGGTCGGCACCGGCGGCAGATCCCGGGTCTCGCTCCAGGCCCTGCCCGGGCCCGGCAGCGTCCGGGGATGGAAGCGGCGGGACCTGGAGGCGGCACGCTGGCCCGTGCGGAGCGCGCCCGGGTGGGTGAAGGCCCAGCGGGCCGCACGCATCGCCGCCCGCTCGGCGGCGTGCCCCTTCGCCGGCCGCAGCACCACCTTGTTGCCCTCGCGGGTGACCTCCCCGCCCTGGACGACCCGCTCCCGCAGATGCACCAGGACCTCCGGGATGTCGATGGCGACCGGGCACACGTCGTAGCACGCCCCGCACAGCGAGGACGCGTACGGCAGCGAGGCGTCGATCTCGCTGCCGGTGCCCCGCAGTTGGGGGCTGAGGATCGCGCCGATGGGGCCCGGGTACACCGAGCCGTAGGCGTGGCCGCCGGCCCGCTCGTACACCGGGCACACGTTCAGGCACGCCGAGCAGCGGATGCAGCGCAGTGCCTGCCGGCCGACCTCGTCGGCGAGGGTGTCGGTGCGGCCGTTGTCCAGCAGCACCAGGTGGAAGTTCTGCGGACCGTCCTCGTCCGTGGTGCCGGTCCACGTCGAGGTGTAGGGGTTCATGCGCTCGGCCGTGGAGGAGCGGGGGAGGGTCTGCAGGAACACCTCCAGGTCCTGCCATGTCGGCACGATCTTCTCGATGCCGACCACCGAGATCAGCGTGTCGGGCAGGGTCAGGCACATCCGGCCGTTGCCCTCGGACTCCACGACCACGAGCGTGCCCGTCTCGGCGACCATGAAGTTGGCGCCGGAGATGCCCACCTTGGCGCGCAGGAACTTCTCCCGCAGGTGCAGGCGGGCGGCCTCGGCGAGTTCGGCCGGTGTGTCGGTCAGGCCCTCGGGAGCGGGCCGGCCCCACTCGCTCATCTCACGGGCGAAGATGTCCCGGATCTCGCCCCGGTTGCGGTGGATTGCGGGGACGAGGATGTGCGAGGGCCGGTCCTTGCCCAACTGCACGATCAGCTCGGCGAGGTCGGTCTCGTAGGCGTGGATGCCCTCGGCCTCCAGCGCCTCGTTGAGCCCGATCTCCTGCGTGGCCATGGACTTGACCTTGACGACCTCTGTCTCGCCGGTCATCTTCACGAGCCGGGTCACGATCTCGTTGGCCTCGCCCGCGTCGGCGGCCCAGTGCACGATGCCGCCCGCCGCCGTGACCGTCTCCTCCACCTGCACGAGGTAGCGGTCGAGATGGCGCAGCGTGTGGTCCTTGATCCGCTTGCCCGCCTCGCGCAGCTCGGCCCAGTCGGACACCTCCGTGACGGCCTTCGCCCGCTTGGCGCGGATGGTGTGCGTGGCGTGCCGCAGATTGCCGCGCAGGGTCGTGTCCGCCACGGCCTCCCGCGCGGCCTCCGGAAACGCCGGCATCCCGAGATATGTCCCGCTCATGGGGCCGGTTCCTCCTCCGTGCTCGCCAGGATCTCCGCGATGTGCACCGGCCGCATGCCGGTCCGCAGCCGGGCCATCGTCCCGCCGATGTGCATCAGACAGGAGTTGTCGGCCGCGCACAGCACCTCGGCGCCGGTCGACTCGGCGTTGCGCACCTTGTCGGCGCCCATCGCCGCCGAGACGTCGGAGTTCTTCAGCGCGAAGGTGCCGCCGAACCCGCAGCACTCGTCGGCCCCCGGCAGCTCGACGAGCTCCAGCCCCCTCACCGCCTGCAGCAGACGCCGAGGGCGCTCACCGAGTCCGAGTCCGCGCAGCCCGTGGCAGGTCGGGTGGTACGTCACCGTGTGCGGGTAGTACGCCCCGACGTCCGTCACGCCCAGCACGTCGACCAGGAACTCGGTCAGCTCGTACGTCTTGGGCACCACCGGCGCCAGCGTCGCCGCGAGGGTGTCGCCCCGCCCCTCGGCCCGGGCCCGCTCACCCATCCGCGGATACAGCTCCCGCACCATCGCCCCGCACGACCCGGACGGTGTCACGATCGCCTCGTACTCGCCGAAGACATCGGAGAAATGCCGGGCGAGCGGCTCGGCCTCGTGCCGGTATCCGGTGTTGTAGTGGGCCTGCCCGCAGCAGGTCTGCGCCATCGGGAAGTCGACGTCGACGCCCAGCCTGGTCAGCAGTTTCACCACGGCACGCCCGGTGTCCGGATAGAGCGTGTCGTTGACGCAGGTCAGGAACAGGGCGACACGCATCGCGGCTCCTTGTGGTCGGTCATCGGATGAGTGAAGCGTAGTCCGGGGACAAGAGGCGGGGGAGACCTCGTCAGTCCCCGGCGAGCCGGGCCTGCGCGGCGCGCCACCGCTCGGTCCCGCCCCGGGGCTCGTACCGGGTGAGCGGCTGCGTGTTCACCAGCAGCCGCCGCATCCCGGTCATGTCGCCGACCAGCCCGTGTGACCGCGCCTGCACGAGGACGTTCCCGAGCGCGGCGGCCTCGGTCGGCCCCGCCACCACCGGCAGCCCGCAGGCGTCGGCGGTCAGCTGGCACAGCAGGGCGTTGCGCGTGCCGCCGCCGACCACGTGTACGACGTCGACCGCCTGTCCGGCCAGCCGCTGGGCGTCCTGGACGGCCTTGCGGTGGGCGAGAGCGAGGGAGTCGAGGATGCAGCGCGTCACCTCGGCCGGCGTCTCGGGCACGGGCTGCCCCGAGAGCCGGCACGCCTCGGCGATCCGCTCCGGCATCCGCCCCGGCGCGAGGAACGCCGCGTCCCCCGCGTCCACGACCGACCGCAGCGCCGGAGCCTTGGACGCCTCCAGCAGCAGCGCCCCCAGATCCGGGTCGCCCCAGGCCCGCACGGACTCCTGGAGCAGCCACAGCCCCATGATGTTCCGCAGGTAGCGGACCGTGCCGTCCAGCCCCAGCTCGTTGGTGAAGTTGGCCGCCCGGCTCTCCTCGGTCAGCACCGGCGCGTCCAGCTCCAGACCGGCCAGCGACCAGGTGCCGGTGCAGATGTAGGCGAACCGCTCGCCCGAGGCCGGTACGGCGGCGACCGCGGAGGCGGTGTCGTGCGACCCGACGGCCGTCACCGGCACGGGACCGGCGAGCCCGGTCTCCTCCAGCACCTCGCCGCGCAGCAGCCCCGCCGGATCGCCGGGCTGCCGCAGCGGCGCGAACAGGCCCAGGTCGATACCGAGCCGGGAGGCGACGTCGTACGCCCAGTCGCGGGTGCGCGGATCGATCAACTGGGTCGTGGACGCGTTGGTCAGCTCCGTGCCCTGCTCGCCGGTCAGCCAGTACGTCAGCAGGTCCGGCATCAGCAACAGCCGCCGGGCCTCGCCGAGCTGGGCCGTGGAGCGGGCGGCGGTGAGCTGGTACAGGGTGTTGAACGGGGCGTACTGCAACCCGGTGGCGGCGTACAGCTCCTCGGCGGGCACGGTCGCCCACACCTTCTCCGCGACCCCCTCGGTCCGGGGGTCCCGGTAGTGCACGGGGTTGCCGAGCAGCGCCCCGTCCGCGTCCAGCAGCCCGTAGTCCACGGCCCAGCTGTCGATGCCGACGGAGTCGACCTGACCCGCCGCCCGCAGCCCGTCCAGCACTCCGGCATACAGCCCGAGCACGTCCCAGCGCAGCCCCTCGGGCACCCGTACGGGCCGGTTGGGAAAACGGTGCGCCTCGGCGAGCTCCAGGCTGTCCGGGCCGACGCGGCCGACCATGACGCGCCCGCTGGACGCGCCGAGGTCGACCGCGGCGTACGACTTCACGGCGGCGCTCATCGCAGGAAGGCGGCCGCGACGCCGGCGTCCACGGGGATGTGCAGACCGGTCGTGTGGGTGAGGTCCCCACCGGTCAGCGCGAACACGGCGTTCGCCACGTGCTCGGGGAGCACCTCGCGCTTGAGGATGGTCCGCTGGGCGTAGAACTCACCCAGCTTCTCCTCCTCCACCCCGTACACGGCGGCCCGCTTGGCGCCCCACCCGCCGGCGAAGATCCCCGACCCGCGCACGACACCGTCCGGGTTGACCCCGTTGACGCGGATGCCGTGCTCGCCCAGCTCAGCGGCGAGCAGGCGCACCTGATGGGCCTGGTCGGCCTTGGTGGCGGAGTAGGCGATGTTGTTGGGACCGGCGAACACGGCGTTCTTCGAGGCGATGTAGACGATGTCACCGCCCAGCTCCTGGGCGGTCATCACCCGGGCCGCTTCCCGCGACACGAGGAAGGACCCGCGCGCCATGATGTCGTGCTGGAGGTCCCAGTCCTCGGCGGAGGTCTCCAGCAGCGGCTTGGAGATCGAGATGCCCGCGTTGTTGACGACGAGGTCCACCCCGCCGAAGGCCAGCACCGCCGCCCGGAACGCCTCGGCGATCTGCTCCTCCGAGGTCACGTCCACCGTCACGGCGACGGCCTTGTCCGACCCGCCCAGCTCCTCGGCGACGGCCTCGGCGTTCTCCGCGTTGAGATCGGCGACGACCACACACGCCCCCTCGGCGACAAGCCGGTGCGCGATGGCCTTCCCGATGCCGCTCCCGGCACCCGTCACCAGCGCCACCCGGGTCGCCAGCGCCTTGGGCTTCGGCATCCGCTGGAGCTTGGCCTCCTCCAGCGCCCAGTACTCGATCCGGAACTTCTCGGACTCCTCGATCGGCGCGTAGGTGGAGACGGCCTCGGCTCCGCGCATCACGTTGATGGCGTTGACGTAGAACTCGCCCGCGACCCGGGCTGTCTGCTTGTCCTTGCCGAAGGAGAACATGCCCACGCCCGGCACCAGCACGATCGCCGGGTCGGCGCCGCGCATGGCGGGGGAGTCGGGTTCGGCGTGCCGCCGGTAGTAGGCGGCGTACTCCTCGCGGTATTCGGCGTGCAGCTCCTTCAGCCGGGCGATCGCCTCGTCGAGCGGCGCGCTCGGCGGCAGGTCCAGCACCAGCGGCCGGACCTTGGTGCGCAGGAAGTGGTCCGGGCAGGAGGTCCCGAGCGCGGCGAGCCGCGGGTGTTCCGCACTCGCGAGGAAGTCGAGCACGGCCTCGGAGTCGTGGAAGTGCCCGACCTGGGGCCGGTCCTGCGAGGCGACGGCCCGCACGTACGGGGCGAGCGCGGCGGCCCGCTCCCGCCGCTCTGCGGCGCCCAGCGCGGCGTACCCCTCGATCACCGGACCGAAGGGCTCGGGCTTGCCCCGCTCGGCGAGGAACGTCTCGGCGGTCCGGATGATGTGCAGCGAGTTCCGCTCGCACTCCTCGGAGGTGTCACCCCAGGCGGTGATCCCGTGTCCGCCGAGGACGCACCCGATGGCCTGCGGGTTGGCCTTCTTCACGGCGGCGATGTCCAGCCCGAGCTGGAACCCGGGCCGCCGCCACGGCACCCACACCACACTGTCCCCGAAGCACTCGGCGGTCAGCTTCTCCCCGTCGGCGGCGCAGGCGAGCGCGATCCCCGAGTCCGGGTGCAGATGATCGACGTGCGCGGCCTCTACCAGCCCGTGCATCGCGGTGTCGATGGACGGAGCGGCCCCGCCCTTCCCGTGCAGGCAGTAGTCGAACGCGGCGACCATCTCGTCCTCACGCTCCACCCCCGGATACACCTCGACGAGCGCCCGCATCCGGTCCAGCCGCAGTACGGCCAGCCCCGCCTCGGTGAGCGTGCCGAGATCACCGCCGGACCCTTTGACCCACATCAGCTCGACATCGCCGCCGGTGACCGGGTCGGTCTCGGTTCCTTTGGCGGAGGCGTTGCCGCCGGCGTAGTTGGTGTTACGCGGATCGGCCCCGAGCCGGTGCGACCGGGCCAGCAGAGCGGCAGCTTCGGGATGGGTAGCCATGACAGTTCCTTTGCAACGGAGGGTGTGTAGTTCAGGGGCGCGGGGAACTGCGCGACCAGCCACAACCGGCCCGCAGCCCGAAATCAAACAGAACCCGGCAGACGCTCACGCCCCCCAGCCGGCCTGCTGCCCGCCAACCCGCTCGGCCACGATCTGCTCGGCCCACCCGGACCGCCGGTACGCGGCGATGGGGTCGGCGTCCAGCCCCATCTCCTCCCGCACCTCCCGCAGCAACGGCCGCACATCCGTGTTGTACGCATCCATCACCACGGCATTCGCCTCCAGCACATCCCCCGCCCGCTGCGCCGTCCCCAACGCGTCACCATCGACCAGCAGCGCCTTCGCCGTGGCCTCCTGCACGTTCATCACCGACCGGATGATCGCCGGGATCTTCGCCTCGATGTTGTGGCACTGGTCGAGCATGAACGCCACCTCGGGCGAGAACCCACCGCCCCGCACGACCTCGTACATGATCCGGAACAGCTGGAACGGATCCGCCGCCCCGACCATGAGGTCGTCGTCCGCGTAGAAGCGGGAGTTGAAGTCGAACCCACCGAGCTTCCCCTCACGCAGCAGCGTCGCCACGATGAACTCGATGTTGGTCCCCGGCGCGTGATGCCCCGTGTCGACGACGACCTGCGCCTTCGGCCCGAGCTTCAGACAGTGGGCATAGGCGGTACCCCAGTCCGGCACATCCGTCGTGTAGAACGCCGGCTCGAAGAACTTGTACTCCAGCAGCATGCGCTGCCCGTCGCCGAGCCGCTCGTAGACCTCGGCCAACCCCTCGGCCAGCCGGTCCTGCCGCCCCCGGATGTCGTCCTGCCCGGGATAGTTCGTCCCGTCGGCGAACCACAGCTTGAGGTCCGCCGAGCCCGTCGCATCCATGATGTCGACGCACTCCAGCAGATGGTCCACGGCCTTGCGCCGCACGGAAGCCTCCGGATGACAGATGCTCCCGAGCTTGTAGTCGTCGTCCTGGAACGTGTTGGAGTTGATCGCCCCGAGCTTCACCCCGCGCTGCTCGGCGTGCTTGGCCAGCGCCGCGTAGTCGTCGACCTTGTCCCACGGGATGTGCAGGGCCACGGTCGGGGCGACCCCGGTGAACTCGTGCACCTTCGCCGCGTCGTCCAGCTTCTCGAACGGGGTGCGCGGCACACCCTGCTGCGCGAACACCTTGAACCGTGTGCCCGAGTTCCCGTAGGCCCACGACGGCGTCTCGACGGCCTGTGTCTTGAGAGCGGCCTTCGCCGCGGCGAGCTCGGTCACGTCAGGCTCCTGTGACATCGGGTCGTGACGACCACTGAATGAAACGATTCAGGACGCGAAGCTATGGGCCCCCTGTAGGGGTGTCAACCCCTCCGGCCAAGACGGTTTCCCGTGACCCGTGCGTGACCTTCTGTCCTCGAAACTTTTTCGACCGGAACCCATTGACGTGACATGCGCGGCCCGCCTAACGTCCCGGCAACCCAGTTGAAACCTTTCACGACGTCGAGAGGGCCGACCCGCCGGCGTCGTCGAGGAGCCCTCATGACCCACCCGTCCACCACGGGTCCGGCCCCGGTTCTCGCACTGAAGGACGTCTCCAAGTCCTTCGGCGCGGTCCGCGCACTGCGGGACGTCTCCCTGGAGCTGTTCCCCGGGGAGGTGCACGCACTCGCCGGTGAGAACGGTGCCGGCAAGTCCACCCTCATCAAGACCCTCGCCGGAGTACACCGCCCGGACGCCGGCCAGGTGCTGCTCGACGGTGCGCCCGTCGCCTTCCACGGCCCCGGCGACGCCCGCGACGCCGGCATCGCCGTGATCTACCAGGAGCCCACGCTCTTCCCCGACCTGTCGATCGCCGAGAACATCTACATGGGCCGCCAGCCGCGCCGCGCCCTCGGCCGGATCGACCACAAGGCCACCCACAACGCGACGGCCGCCCTGATGGAGCGCCTCGGTGTCGAACTCGACCCCGACCGGCCCGCCCGCGGTCTGTCCATCGCCGACCAGCAGATCGTCGAGATCGCCAAGGCGCTCTCCTTCGACGCCCGCGTCCTGATCATGGACGAGCCCACGGCCGCCCTCACCGGCAGCGAGGTCGCCCGCCTCTTCGGCGTCGTGCGCACCCTGCGCGACCAGGGCGCCGCCGTGCTGTTCATCTCCCACCGGCTGGAGGAGATCTTCGAGATCTGCCGGCGGGTCACCACCCTGCGCGACGGCGCATGGATCGCCAGTGAGCCGCTGGAGGGCATGACCGAGGACGACCTCGTGCGCCGCATGGTCGGCCGCGACCTCGACGAGCTCTACCCCAAGCAGGACGTCGAGCCGGGCGAGGTCGCCCTGAGCGTGCGCCGGCTGACCCGCGAGGGCGTCTTCACCGACGTCTCCTTCGAGGTCCGGCACGGCGAGATCGTCGGTCTGGCCGGACTCGTCGGCGCCGGGCGCACGGAGGTCGCCCGGGCCGTGTTCGGCATCGACCGCTGGGACGCCGGCGAGGTCTCCGTCGACGGCAAGGCTCTGGTCAACGGCGCCCCCTCCACCGCGATGTCCGCCGGACTCGCCCTGGTCCCGGAAGACCGGCGCGCCCAGGGCCTGGTGATGGACATGTCCATCGAGCGGAACATCGGCCTCACCGGGCTGCGCACGACCGTGAAGGCCGGGCTCATGGACCGCGGCGCCGAGCGCAGCCGCTCCCTCGACTGGGCCGTCAGGCTCCAGGTGAAGTACGCCCGGATCGCCGACACGGTCAACACGCTCTCCGGCGGCAACCAGCAGAAGGTCGTGCTCGCCAAGTGGCTGGCCACCGGCCCGAAGGTGCTGATCGTCGACGAGCCCACCCGCGGCATCGACGTCGGCACCAAGGCCGAGGTGCACCGGCTGCTGTCCCAGCTGGCCGCCGACGGCGTGGCCGTCCTGATGATCTCCTCCGACCTGCCCGAGATCCTCGGCATGGCCGACCGCGTGCTGGTGATGCACGAGGGCCGCCTCACCGCCGAGATCCCCCGCACCGACGCCACCGAGGAAACCGTGATGGCCGCAGCCACCGGGAGGGCCGCCGCATGACGGTCGTCACCCCGCAAGAGGCCCCCGTCGCCGACGTGCCCAAGTCGAGCGGCACCCGGCTGGTCGACCGTGTCTTCAAGATGCGCGAACTCGCCATCCTGCTCGTCTTCCTGGTGATGATCGCCGTCACCCAGGCCGGCAACAGCGAGTTCCTGTCCGAGCAGGGCATCAAGGACCTGCTGCTGAACGCGACCATCCTGGTCCTGGTCGCCACCGGCCAGTCCCTCGTCGTCATCACCCGCAACGTCGACCTGTCCGTCGGATCCACGCTCGGCATCAGCGCGTTCGCCGCCGGCGTCTATCTCCAGGGCGGCGGCAACCCGGTCGTGGCGATCGCGATGGCCGTGCTGCTCGGCATCGGCTTCGGACTGCTCAACGGGCTGCTCGTCAGCCTCGGCCAGGTGCCCGCGCTCGTCGTCACCCTCGGCACGCTCTACATCATCCGCGGCATCGACTCCATCTGGGTCGGCTCCCGCCAGATCACCGCGGCCGATC
Source organism: Streptomyces qaidamensis (assembly GCF_001611795.1). Classification (NCBI taxonomy): domain Bacteria; kingdom Bacillati; phylum Actinomycetota; class Actinomycetes; order Kitasatosporales; family Streptomycetaceae; genus Streptomyces; species Streptomyces qaidamensis. The sequence continues at coordinate 8,546,387 of NZ_CP015098.1, forward strand.
TGCCCGGCGGATTCGTCGACTTCGGCTCCGGCGGCATCTCCGCGGTGCCGTACCTGGCGCTGATCGCGCTGGCGGTGCTGATCGCCACCGCCTACTACCTCAAGCACTTCGCCAGCGGCCGCGAGCTGTACGCGCTCGGCTCCAACCCCGAGGCCGCCCGCCTCGCCGGCATCCCCGTCCGCAAGCGGATCCTCGCCGCGTACACCTTCTGCGGCGCCCTCGCCGGACTCGCCGGCGCGATGTACCTCGCGCGCTTCGGCAACGTCGACTCCGGCACCGGCAACGGCTACGAACTGACCGTCGTCAGCGCGGTCGTGGTCGGCGGTGTCGTCTTCACCGGCGGCTCCGGCAGCGTCTACGGCGCGGCTCTCGGCGCGCTGCTGCTGACCTCCATCAACAGTGTGCTGCCCGCCCTCGGCGTCAGCTCCGTCTGGGTGCTCGCGATCAACGGCATCCTGCTCATCCTCGCGATCGCGGTCGACCGGGTCGTCGCGCTGCGCGTGGCCTCCGCCCTGAAGAAGAGGAACGCCCGCCATGGCTGACATCTCCCGGAGCCGAGCGGCCGGCTGGTCCGGCCTCAAGAGGTGGGATTCCGCCGTCGGCGCCCTGCTCGTCGTGGTCCTGCTGTTCTCCTTCGGCTTCGTCGACGGATTCGGCAACGCGCTCAACCTGTCGTTCCTGATCGGCAACACGCTGCCGATCGCGCTGATCGCCCTGCCGATGACCCTGCTGGTCGTCTCCGGTGAGATCGACCTGTCGGTCGCCTCCACGGCCGGTCTGTCCGGTGCGGTGATGGGCGCCCTGTGGAACCAGGGCATGACCATCGAGACGATCATCCCGATCTGCTTGCTGCTCGGCGTCGTGTGCGGACTGGTCAACGGGCTGCTGGTGACCAGGCTGGGGCTGCCGTCCCTCGCCGTCACCATCGGCACCCTCGCCGCCTACCGGGGCATCGCCCAGATCGTGCTCGGCTCCGACGCGGTGACCGACTTCCCGACGCAGTACCTGGACTTCGCGGCCGGGCGCATCGGCGACACGTTCATCCCGTACGCCCTGCTGCCGTTCCTCGTCCTGCTCGCCATCGCCGTGGTCGCGCTGCACGCCACACCGTTCGGCCGGTCGCTGTTCGCGATCGGCGCCAGCGAGGAGGCCGCCCGCTTCGCCGGCATCCGGGTCAAGCGCCAGAAGCTGATCCTGTTCACCCTGACCGGTCTGATGGCCTCCCTGACCGGCATCTTCTGGGCGCTGCACTACGCCAGCGCCCGCTACGACAACGCCACCGGTCTCGAACTGTCCGTCGTGGCCGCCGTGCTGCTCGGCGGCATCGACTTCGACGGCGGCAAGGGCACGTTGGGCGGTGCGATCGCCGGAGTGTTCCTCCTCGGCGCACTGCAGAACGTGATGAGCCTCCAGGACGTCTCCGCCCAGTCCCAGATCGTCGTCACCGGCGTCCTGCTCGTCCTGTCCGTGCTCGGCCCCCGGGTCCTGCGGCAGATCTCCACAGCGAGGGCGGGCCGCAGAGCCGCCTCGACTCCCACCTCGTAACCAGCCTCCTCGTAAAGGACCAACGCCATGCGTAAGTCAACCCTGCGCCGCAGCTGCGCGGCCCTGGCCACCGCCACCTCCCTCGCGCTCGCGCTCACCGCCTGCGGCGGGACCACCAAGAAGGACGTCGCGAACGAGGGCGCCTCCGCCGCCACCGCCGGCAAGGCCGACCCCAACGCCGAGCTGAAGAAGGGGCTCACCGTCGGGTTCCTGCCCAAGCAGGTCAACAACCCGTACTTCACCAGCGCCGACAAGGGCGGCGAGAAGGCGCTCAAGGAGCTCGGCTCCAGCTACAAGGAGGTCGGCCCGTCCAGCGCGACCGACACCGCCGGGCAGGTCTCCTACGTCAACACCCTCACCCAGCAGCAGGTCGACGCCATGGCCGTCTCCGCGCAGGACCCCGGCGCGCTGTGCACCGCCCTCAAGCAGGCCATGAAGAACGACATCAAGGTCGTCACCTACGACTCCGACACCACGCCCGACTGCCGCAACGCCTTCGTCTCCCAGGCCTCCGCCGAGGACCTGGGCCGCACCGAGGTGCAGCTGCTCGCCAAGCAGATCGGCTACAAGGGCGAGATCGCGATCCTGTCCGCCGCGCAGACCGCGACGAACCAGAACACCTGGATCGACTTCATGAAGGACGAGCTGAAGAAGCCCGAGTACAAGAACATGAAGCTGGTGAAGACCGCATACGGCAACGACGACGCCCAGCAGTCCTTCCAGCAGACCCAGGGCCTGCTCCAGGAGTACCCGAACCTGAAGGGGATCATCTCCCCGACCACGGTCGGCATCAAGGCCGCGGCCCAGTACCTGTCGGGCTCCAAGTACAAGGGCAAGGTTAAGCTGACCGGCCTCGGCACCCCGAACGACATGCGCAAGTACGTCAAGAACGGCACCGTCGAGGCGTTCGAGCTGTGGGACCCGGCCAAGCTCGGCGAACTGGCCGCCCGCACCGCCGTCGCCCTGTCCTCCGGGCAGATCACCGGCAAGGAGGGCGAGACCTTCAAGGCCGGCTCCATGGGCGAGTACACCATCGGCAAGGACGGCGTGATCAGCCTCGGCAAGCCGACCGTGTTCGACGCGAAGAACATCGACCAGTTCAACTTCTAGACCCTGGGAGGTAGTTGATGCAGCGCGTGTGTTTCCTGCTGAAGGTCCGGGCGGAGCGCCTCGACGAGTACCGCGAGCGGCACGCCGCGGTATGGCCCGAGATGCTCCAGGCGCTCTCGGAGACCGGCTGGCACAACTACTCGCTCTTCCTGCGCGAGGACGGACTGCTCGTCGGCTACCTCGAGACCGAGGACTTCGCGGCCGCCCAGGCCGGCATGGAAGCCACCGACGTCAACGCCCGCTGGCAGGCGGAGATGGCGCCGTTCTTCGAGTCGCTGGACGGCGCCCGGCCCGACGAGGCCATGAAACCGCTCACCGAAGTGTTCCACCTCGCATGACGATGGAGTCCACGAGATGCACAGACGTACCTTGCTGGCCGCCGCTCTCGCGGGAGCAGTGGTGACCCCCGTCCTCGCCTCCGGTACGGCACGGGCCGCCGACCCCGGCCCCTCGGTCACCCGGACCGGCACCACCACCCTCGACAACCAGGCCATCTTCTTCGTGTCCTACGACGGACTGGTCAACAACAACGCTTTCCAGAAGAACGGCCTGCTGACCTACAAGGGTTACCAGTACGCCGTCTGGTACACCGCCGACCGCAACGCCGTCGTCGGCCGCCGCGCCCTCGGCGCGAGCACCTGGTCCACCGTGAAGGTCGGGCACACCCTTCGCTACAACGACTCCCACAACGTCATCTCCATGGGCGTCTCCAAGGTCGACGGCCGGCTGCACCTCAACATGGACTCCCACAGCGACGGCTTCACCTACGTCAAGTCCGTCGCCGGGCTCATGGACAACCCCGCGGGGCTGAGCTGGACCGCGAGCCGCTTCGGCGCGCCCCAGTCGACGCTGGACGGGCTGGCGCTGACCTCGCAGTTCACCTACCCGCAGTTCGTCTCCACGCCGGACGGCAGGCTTCAGCTGAGCTACCGCGTCGCCGTCTCGGGCAACGGCCGCAACGCCCTCGCCGAGTACGACGGCACCAGGTGGACCAACCTCGGCGAATGGTCCGCCTCCACCGGCACGTACACCAGCGAGCACGGCTCCTCGACGGCCCGCAACATGTACCTGCACGGCATCGACTACGACCGGAACGGCCGGCTGCACTCCTTCTTCACCTGGCGCGAGCAGAACGGCGCCGTGATGTGCAACAGGGGCGGCATCACCAACCACGACACCGGCTACGTCTACTCCGACGACCGGGGCCGCACCTGGCGCAACAACGCCGGCGCCGTCGTCGGTGTCACCGGCGGCTCCGACAAGGTGTCCGTGACCGACGCCGGCCTGGTCGTGGACCCGCTCAACCCGGACCACTCCCTGATGAACCAGGAGAGCCAGTTCACCGACTCCGCGGGCCGGCCGCACGCGATCATCTCCTACGTCCCGGGCCGTTTCGGCCAGTGCACCACGAACTACGTCGCGAACCGGACCGCCAACGGCCGTGCCTTCCACGTCCGCAGGAACGCCTCCGGCACGTGGCAGAAGACCGAGATACCGGTCCCGCTCAACTCCAGCCAGCGCACCAAGCTGATCCTGGACAAGTACGACAACGCCTACGCCATCTTCCCGTTCGGGCGGATCGCCGCGGCTTCCGCCGCCTCCGGGTACACCGACTGGAAGATCCTTTTCGACGGCAGCGGCCTCAACGCCTTCGGCGAGGTCGTCACCGACGAGACACGGGTCGCGCAGGACGGGGTGCTGTCCTTCATGTACCAGGAGAAGTCCAGCGGTACGACGCCCTCGGCGCTGCGCGTCGTCGACTTCCGCCTGCCCGCCTGACCGCGACCGGTTCCCGGGGCGGCGTGCCGGTAGTGTGAAGCCGCCCCGGCCGCCGCCCCCCGTCGTCTCCCTCTGGAGGTCCCTGCCCGATGGCCCAGTCGGTGGGTATCAAGGACGTCGCCCGCGTCGCCGGAGTCTCCGTCGGCACGGTCTCGAACGTGATCAACCGCCCGGACACGGTCGCGACCGAGACCCGGGCCCGGGTGCTGTCCGCGATAGACCGGCTCGGCTACGTCCGCAGCGAGTCGGCCCGCCAGCTGCGCGCCGGCCGCAGCCGCATCATGGGGCTGCTCGTCCTCGACATGGGCAACCCCTTCTTCGTGGACGTGGCGCGCGGCGCCGAGCGTGCCGCCCGCCGGGCCGGACTCGGCGTGATGGTCTGCAACAGCGCCCAGGACCCGGGCGAGGAGGCCGAGTACCTGTCGCTCTTCGCCGAGCAGCGGGTGCGCGGTGTGCTGCTCACGCCCGCCGACGCGACCGGCCGCAACATCGAGGCGTTCCGCCGGCACGGCATCCCGTTCGTCCTGGTCGACCGGGTCGCCGAGGGCACCACCGAGTGCTCCGTCTCCGTCGACGACGTGGCGGGCGGCGCCCTGGCCGTACGCCACCTCGTCGACGCCGGGCACCGCTCCCTCGCCTACGTCAGCGGCCCGCCCGGCCTGAACCAGGTCCGCGACCGGCGCACCGGCGCCCTCGAAGCGCTCGCCGAGGCCGGGCTCGGGCCCGACGCGCTGCGCGAGCTGCCCACCGAACGGCTGGACGTCGCCGCCGGCCGCGACGCCGGAGCCCGCCTGCTCGGCCTCGCCGACCGGCCAACCGCCGTGTTCTGCGCCAACGACCTGCTCGCCCTCGGCGTCCTGCAGGCCATGTACGCGGCCGGTGTGGGAGTCCCCGACGACCTCGCCATCGTCGGCTACGACGACATCGAGTTCGCCGCCGCCGCTGCCGTCCCGCTCACCTCGGTGCGGCAGCCCGCCGTCACCATGGGTGCCATGGCCGCCGACCTGCTCCTGGAGGAGACGGAGGAGGAGGGCGCGGGGCGGGCACACGAGCACCGCAGGGTCGTCCTCCAGCCCGAGCTGGTGGTCCGCCGCTCCAGCCTGTCCGCCCGCTGACTCTGAACCGCCGTTCAGCAGGGTTTCATGATCGAAGGGCTCACGAGCGGACGTTCGCTGTGATGAACTGGGACGCGGCCCGAAAATCCGTCCGTCCCGGGAGCCCTGTTGACCCACAGCTACCGCCAGCCCGGAGTCCTCCTCACCGACCGCCGCTTCACCGTCCCCCTCGACCACGACCGCCCCGGCGGCGAGACGATCGAGCTGTACGCCCGCGAGGTCGTCGCGAGCGACAAGACGCACCAGGACCTCCCGTGGCTGCTCTATCTCCAGGGCGGCCCCGGCTTCGGCGCTGACCGCTCCGTCGGCCGTCCGGGCTGGCTCGGCCGGGCCCTGAAGGAGTACCGCGTCCTGCTGCTCGACCAGCGCGGCACCGGGCACAGCACACCCGCCAACCGCCAGACGCTCCCGCTGCGCGGCGGCCCGGCCGAACAGGCCGGCTACCTCACGCATTTCCGCGCCGACGCGATCGTCCGCGACTGCGAGGCCATCCGCGCCGAGGTCACCGGCGGCACCCCCTGGACCGTCCTCGGTCAGAGCTTCGGCGGCTTCTGCGTGACCAGCTACCTCTCCCTGGCCCCCGAGGGCCTGGCGACGGCCGTGATCACCGGCGGGCTGCCCTCCCTGGACGCCCACGCCGACGACGTCTACCGCGCCGCCTTCCCGCGCATCGAACGCAAGGTCACCGCCCACTACGCCCGCTACCCGCAGGACGCCGAACGCGCCCGCCGCATCGCCGACCACCTGCTGCACCACGACGTGGTCCTGGCCAACGGCTACCGGCTCACCGTCGAGGCCTTCCAGTCCCTCGGCATCGTCCTCGGCACCGGCGACGGCACCCACCGCCTGCACTACCTCCTGGAGAACGCGTTCGTCCGGACCCCGCAGGGCTTCACGCTCTCCGACGCGTTCCTGGAGCAGGCGCAGGCCATGCTCTCCTACGCCCGCCACCCGCTGTACGCCCTGATCCACGAGTCGATCTACGGCCAGGACGCCCGGCCCACCGACTGGTCGGCCGAGCGGGTCCGGGCCGAGTTCCCGCAGTTCGACGCCGCCAAGGCGCTCGCGGGCGACGAGCCCCTCCTGTTCACGGGAGAATCGATTCACCCCTGGATGTTCGACTGCGACCCGGCCCTGCGCCCGCTGCGTGAGACCGCCGGCCTGCTCGCCGCCCGCACCGACTGGAAGCCCCTGTACGACCCGGCCCGCCTCGCCGCCAACGAGGTACCGGTCGTGGCGGCCGTCTACCACGACGACATGTACGTCGACACGGCCCACTCCCTGCGCACCGCCCGCACGATCCGCGGGCTGCGCACGTGGATCACGGACGAGTTCGAGCACGACGGGATCCGCACGGGCGGCCCCCGCGTCCTCGACCGGCTGCTGGCCCTCGTGCGGGACGAGGCGTGATGCCGTGCCGTACGCCCCGTGAGGCCGGCGGCGCCGACTAGTCTGCGGACATGACGACCACTCAACTGCAGCCCATGCCCGGCGAGTGGCGGCGTGCCCTCGCGGTCGTGGCGCACCCGGACGACCTCGAGTACGGCTGCTCGGCGGCGATCGCGGCCTGGACCGACGAGGGGCGCGAGGTCGCCTACGTCCTCGCGACCCGGGGCGAGGCGGGCATCGATACCATCGAGCCCGCGCGGTGCGGGCCGCTGCGCGAGCGGGAGCAGCGGGCGAGCGCGGCGGTGGTCGGCGTGTCGGAGGTGGAGTTCCTCGACCACGAGGACGGCGTCATCGAGTACGGCACCGCCCTGCGCCGCGACATCGCCGCCGCCATCCGCCGGCACAAGCCCGAGCTGGTCATCACGCTCAACCACCGCGACACGTGGGGCGGCGTCGCCTGGAACACCCCGGACCACGTGGCCGTCGGCCGTGCCACGCTCGACGCGGCCGGCGACGCCGGAAACCGGTGGATCTTCCCCGAGCTCGTGGAGCAGGGCCTCGACCCCTGGGACGGCGTGCGCTGGGTCGCGGTCGCGGGCTCCAGCACCCCCACCCACGCCGTCGACGCGACGGCCGGCATGGAGCGCGCGGTGGCCTCCCTGCTGGAACACCGCAGTTACATCGAGGTGTTGACCGATGAGGACCCGGAGACCTACGTCCGCCGATTCCTGACCGGGCACGCCGAAGCCATGGGGGAGCGGTTCGGGGGCAGGCCCGCGGTGACGTTCGAACTGTTCGGCAGATGACCGGCGCACGACGGGGGAGACCATGACAGGCAGCGAGGAACTGGCAGGGCGGTTCGAGGAGCACCGCGGCCATCTGAAGGCGGTCGCGTACCGCATGCTGGGGTCACTGGCCGAGGCGGAGGACGCCGTCCAGGAGGCCTGGCTGCGGCTGAGCCGCTCCGAAGCGGACGACATCGGGAACCTGGGCGGCTGGCTGACGACCGTGACCGGCCGCATCTGCCTGGACCTGCTGCGCTCGCGCGCCGCACGCCGCGAGGAACCGATGGGCGACGCCTTCGTCCCGGACCCGGTACTCAGACCCCTGGCGCAGGTCGTCGATCCGGCGGAGGAGGTGCTCCAGGCCGACTCCGTGGGTCTGGCCCTGCTCGTGGTGCTGGAGAACCTGGCGCCCGACGAGCGGCTCGCCTTCGTGCTGCACGACATGTTCGCCGTGCCGTTCGACGCCATCGCCCCGATCGTGGAGCGCAGCCCGGCCGCGACCCGGCAGCTGGCGAGCCGTGCGCGGCGCCGGGTGCGGGGCGCCACCCCATCGGCCGATCCGGACCTCGGCCGGCAGAAGCGGGTGCTCGACGCGTTCCTGGCCGCCTCGCGCGGCGGTGATTTCGAGGCGTTGCTGGAACTGCTGCACCCGGACGTGGTGCTGCGGGCCGACTCGGGGGCGTTCGTGCGGGGCGCGGCCGCGTCCAAGGTCGTCCAGGGCGCGAAGACGGTGGCGGAGCAGGCGCTCATGTTCGCCCGCTACGCACAGGCCGCTCAACTGGTGCTGGTCAACGGCTCGGTCGGGGTCATCCACGCGCCCGAGGGCCGGGTGCAGTCGGTCATGGGCGTCACCATCGCCGACGGCCGCATCACCGGCCTGTACATCCTGGCCGACCCCGAGCGGCTGGAGCGCCTGGAGGCCCCCGGGTTCGCCGGCTGAGAGGGGCGTCGCCCAGGGCCGCGCGTGGCCCCGGAAGCGCGAGTGGTCCGTAACTCCCGGTAGTGAGTACGATACTGGGTGCGCACGCGACCGCGGCTGGGGGCACCATGGGGGACGGCGGCCTGCCGCTGACGGAGGTCCTGGAGACCCTCCGCGGACAACTCACCGAGCTGATGCGGGACACCGGCGGCAAAGGCCTCCTCTTCGCCTTGGGCGACGTCGAGTTGGAGCTCGGCGTGGAAGTCACGCGGGGCGGCGGACTGTCGGGAAAGGTCCGCTTCGGCGTGGTCGAGGCGGGAGCCGACGGGACGACGGGCCGCCGCGCCACCCACACGCCGACGTGCCTCGGCGAGCCGCCGTGGCTCACAGAGCGCGGCCGCGGCCACGGTTCTGCTGGTGCCCGTGCTCTGGGCCGTGCTCAGGCTGGTGCCGATGGCCTGGGGCGTACGGGACACGTTGCCGGACCTGCTCGGCCGGCGTACGACGTGGTACGCGTTCGCGCCGGCCTGTGCCGCCGCCGTGGCGGCCGTGTTCGCGCCCCCGGCGTGGAGCGCCGGCGCGCTGGCGGCGATGTGCGTCGCATGGTTCGTCGCATGGCGGGTGCTGCGCCGTGCGCATGACGGGCCCGCCTCGCTCGCCCTGCTGCGCCGTGGCGTCGCGGACTGGCCGCACTACGTGACGCGGTGCTGGCTCTTCGGACTCGCAGGGGGCGTGGTCATGCTGGGTGACCTGGTCACGGGCGGTTGGGAGCCGTTGAGCTTCACCGTCTCGGGCATCCTCTTCACCCGGTGCGCTCTGCTGCTGTTCGGCTTCACCTACCAGCACCCCGCGCTGGGCCGGCACTGGCGGAACTTCTCGGGAGTCCGGCTGGGACGCAGGACCGCGGCTCTGTGCGGCTTGGTGCTCGCCGTCGCGTGGGTCCCCGAACTCCCGGGTTACGTGCTGCTGGTGCTCGCCGCGGTCCCCGCCTGGCAGATGCAGGGCGGCCTGTCGCACCTCATCGCGTACGGCCGGCCCGAGGGGGTGTTCCTGCACGGCGGCCGGATCTCCTACCGGGTGCGGCAGGGTCCGTATGCCGAGCGGCCGGAAGCCTGGCCGTCCTGAGGAGGCCGCCCCGATCGGTAGCCTGGTCCCCATGCGAGAACACGTGTCCGACCCGCCGGACCTGCGCGGCGACTGCGAGCGGTGCTTCGGGCTGTGCTGCGTCGCCCTGCCCTTCGCCGCCTCGGCCGACTTCGCGGTCGACAAGGCCGCCGGCACGCCCTGCCGCAACCTCCAGGAGGACCACCGCTGCGGCATCCACGCCCGGCTCCGGCAGAAGGGATTCACCGGCTGCACGGTCTACGACTGCTTCGGCGCCGGGCAGCAGGTCTCGCAGGTCACCTTCGGCGGGCGGGACTGGCGTACCGGGCCGCGGGAGGACGCCCGCCGCATGTTCGAGGTGTTCCCGGTGGTCAGGCAGCTGCACGAGCTGCTGTGGTACCTGACCGAGGCGCTCGCCCTGCCGGCGGCCCGGCCCGTCCGCGCCGAGCTGGGCAAGGCCCTGCGGAAGACCCGGGAGCTCACCGCCGGAACGCCCGAGGAGCTCGCCGGGCTGGACGTGGCGGCGCACCGCCAGGAGGTCAACGTCCTGCTGCTCAGGACGAGCGAGCTGGCCAGGGCCGGCACCAAGGGCCGCAAGAAGGACCGACGGGGCGCGGACCTCATGGGCGCCCGGCTCAGCGGCGCAGACCTGCGCGGTGCCAGTCTCCGCGGCGCCTACCTCATCGCTGCCGACCTCACCGGCGCGGACCTGCGGGGCGCCGACCTGATCGGTGCCGACCTGCGCGACGCGGACCTCACGGACGCCGATCTGACCGGCGCGTTCTTCCTCACCCAGCCCCAGCTGAACGCGGCGCGGGGGAGTGCCGGGACCCGGCTGCCCGGGTCAGTCACCCGCCCCGGGCACTGGACGGCGCAGGTCTGAATCCGGCTGCCGCACCGACGCGCGGCGCTCCGGGCGCAGCCGCAGGCCCTCCGGCATCAGTGTCAGCCGTTCCGTCACGCGCAGCCGGTAGGCCGGGTCGGCCCGCAGCTCGTAGCGCCGTAGCAGCAGCCCGAGCACCAAGGTGGCTTCGTGCAGCGCGAACTGGCGCCCGATGCATGCCCGGGCGCCCGTCCCGAACGGTTTGAAGCTGTGCGCCGGCCGGGACCGTACGGCCTGTGCGTCGAAGCGGTCGGGGTCGAACCGCTCGGCGTCCGGGCCCCACGCGTCGGGGTCCCGGTGCAGCATCGGCGTCAGCACCAGCGCCCACGCCCCGCGCCGCATGGGATGCTCCCCGGCCAGCACCGTGTCCTGCCGGGCCTGCCGGGAGAACGCGGGCGCGGTGGGCCACAGCCGCAGCGACTCGTCCAGCACCCGGCGGACGTAGCGCAGCCGGGCCACCTGCTCGTAGGCGGGATCCGCCGCGTCTGCCCACACCCGGTCCACCTCGGCGCGGGCCCGGGCCGCGATCTCGGGGTGGCGGGCGAGGTAGTACAGGGCGAAGGAGAGCGCGCCGGAGGTCGTCTCGTGTCCGGCGACGAGGAACGTGATGACCTGGCGGCGGACGTTCTGCGGCGACAGCCGCTCCCCGGTGTCGGGATGGGCCGTCTCCAGCATGCGGTCGAGCAGATCGCCGTCGCCCCCGCCGGTGGCGCGCCGGGCCCGGACCAATGCGTCGACCGTGTGGTTGAGGTGGGCGATGTCGGCCTCGTTGCGCCGGCTCGCGCTCCGCAGCAGCAGCGGGGCCAGCGGGAAGGGCACGGTGTTGAGCCGCTGCGCGTAGGTCAGCGTGCCCACCATCGCCGTCACGAAGGGATGCGGCCGGGAGCGCTCGAACGAACCGAAGTCGTGCCCGAAGCCGGTGCGCGCGATCGTCTCCAGCGTCAGCTTGGTCATGTCGCCGGGTACGTCCACCGCCCGGCCCGCGGCCGCCGCCCGGTCCCAGTGCTCCGTCAGCCGCTGCGCGACCGACAGCATCATCGGGTGGTAGCCGGCCATGGCCTCGCGGCTGAACCCCGGCGCGAGCACATCGTGGGCCAGCTGCCAGTTGGGCTCGTGGTTGTGCGCGGTGAACAGGCCGTCCCCGGCGACCGGCCGGAGGTTGGCCACACCGAGCCCCACGTGTTTGGCGAACCGCGACTCGTCCGCGAGGTCGGCCGCCTGCCGGGCACCCCACACGAACACGAACTCCTTGCCGAACGCCTTCCGCCGGAAGACCGGTCCCAGCCGGCGGGCGTAGCGCATCGACTCCTGCACAGGGGTGTTCCGGTTCACGCCGACCACGTCACCGAGGAGCGGGACCCTGCGCGGCGGATGCGGAATGCGGTCCAGCTCCGGCCATCCCAGCTCGGCGCTGCGGAACCCCTTGGGCTCCCCGGTCCGTACAGGCGCCTGGGCCATGACGCGATCTCCCTTGATACGGCGGCGGGTTCGCACGTGTTGTACGTGGGTTCAATAGCGTGCTTCAGTCTGATCCCGTTGTTGAACCGACGTCAAGTAAAGTGCGGGCATGGCCGCGAACCAGGGCGGGCGCACACGCCGCCGGCTCAGTACCGAGGAGCGCCGGGAGCAGCTCCTGTCGGTCGGGGCGCGGCTGTTCTCGGACAGTCCCTACGACGACGTGTGGATCGAGCAGGTCGCCGAGATCGCCGGGGTGTCGCGCGGGCTGCTGTACCACTACTTCCCGACCAAGCGGGACTTCTTCGCGGCGGTCGTGGAACGCGAGAGCGAGCGCATGCTGCGCATGACGGCGGCGGTGCCGGGCGTGCCGGTGCGTGAGCAACTCGCGGCAGGTCTTGAGACGTTCCTGGAGTACGTCCAGGCGCACGCGCACGGCTATCGGGCCTTCCACCGCGCCGACGCGGCCGGGGACCAGGCGGTGCGGCGGGTCTACCGGCGGGCCCTGGCCGCGCAGGAGCGGCAGATCCTCGCCGCGCTGGCCGCGGACCCCGAGTTCGGCACGGCCTTCGAGGAGCGGCCGGAGATCCGGCTGGCCGTGCGCGGCTGGCTGGCGTTCACCACGGCCGTCTGTCTGGAGTGGCTGCGCGGCACGGAGTTGAGCCGGGAGCAGGTGCGTGAGCTGTGCGCGCGGGCCCTGCTGGGCGTCCTCACCGTCTGAAAGGTCTCGCAAAGACCGTGCGACGTGGTTGGCGTGCACCCCGATCTTCGGTAGGTTAGGTGAGGCTTACCTAAGGAGGTCTGGGATGGGTGACGACAGCCACAGCTGGACAGCGGCTCCCGCCGCCGCGGAGCGGGCGCGCTCGGTGCTCGCCGCCGCGTGGTCCTGCTCCGTGACCGCGGAGGGCACGCGGGAGGATCTGGTCGGCGCGCACACCGCGGGTGAGGACGGCCGCGTGTACGTGGACGTGCCCGAGGACAGCGCCCTGCTCGCGGCCGCGATCTGCGCACCCCGCGGCGAACCGTCCGCCGTGCTGGAGTTCGCCGACGTCGCGCCCGTCCCGGTCCGCAACCGGATCCGCGCCCGGCTGTGGCTCGCGGGCTGGTTCGCCGTCGAGGGCGAGCGGCTCGCCTTCACGCCCACGCGTGTCGTGCTGCGGCAGCCGTCCGGCTCCGTGGTCGTGGACCTCGACGAGTTCGCCGCCGCCGTGCCCGACCCGCTCACCACGGCCGAGGCCCGGCTGCTGACCCATCTCGCCGACTGCCACGCCGACGCCGTCGAGCGGCTCACCCGGCTCGTCGACTCCGACAGCCTGCACGGCGCGGTCCGCGTCCAGCCCCTCGCCGTCGACCGGCACGGGCTGACACTCCGCATCGAACGCGCCCGCGCACACGGCGACGTACGCCTCGCGTTCCACGCGCCCGCCGACGACGTCGCACAGCTCACCGAGCGCATGCACATCATGCTCAGCCAGGCCACCGGGGCGTCGTGCCCACGGGCCCTACAGCGGCAGCGCACAGACGGCGACGGGTGAGGGGAACGCTTCGCCGGCGCGCCGCAGTTCGCCGTTCGCCCCGTCCACGTGGAAGACGGTGACGGTGGAGGACTTCTGATCCGCCGCGAACAGCAGCGTGCCCTCCGGCGAGAAGGCGATCTGCCGCGGAAAGTCCCCGCCCACCGGCACCGTGCCGAGCAGCCTGAGCCGGGCGCCGTCCGCCTCGACGGCGTAGCGGGTGAGGCTGTTGTGGCCCCGGTTGGCGAGAAAGGCGTACCGGCCGTTCGCGGTCACCAGGATCTGCGCCGGGTAGTTCGTGCCCGGACCCGTGCCCGTGGCCTGAGCCTCGCCGACCTCCACCCGGCCGGAGGCCGCGTCGTACGAGCAGACCGCCACCGTGTTGTCGACCTCGTTGGCGAGGTACGCGTACCGGCCGCCGGGGTGGAACGTGAGGTGGCGCGGACCCGCCCCCGGCCGGGTGTGCGCCTGCGCGACTTCGGCGAGCGTGCCGGCCCTGTCGTCCAGCCGGTACGTGTAGACGGTGTCGGTCCCCAGATCGACGGCGAGGACATGGCCCCCGTCCGGACTCGTGACGAACTGGTGGGCGTGCGGGCCCTCCTGGCCGGGGCCGGGCGGCGGACCGGTGTGCCGGACGAGGTCGGTGCGCTCGCCCAGGGCGCCCGAGGCGTCGATGGGATGCACGGCCACACTGCCCGACCCGTAGTTCGCGCTGAGCAGCCAGCGCCCGCCCGGATGCACCGACAGATGGCAAGGGGCCGCCCCGCCCGTCCCCCGGCTGCCCAGGACCTTCCGGTCGGCGAGCCGGACGGCGGTCACGGCACCGTCGTCGCGCTCGTCCACGGCGTACAGCGTGCGGCGGTCCGGGTGGAGCGCGAGATACGACGGGTCGCCGACGCCGGTGACGGTGCCGCTGCCGGTGATCCGGCCCGTCGCCGCGTCGTACGTGGCCAGGCCGATGCCCTTGCCGCCGCCCTCGGCGGACGTGTAGGTGCCGAGGTACAGCGGGCGGGGTCCGGAGGGGCGGCGGGCCTCCCGCGACGCGCTGGTGCCCGCCTCGGGCTCGGGGGCCGGAGTCGTCGCCGGCTCGGGAGCGTTGTCACAGGCCGGCAGCGCCGCCGCGGCGGCCCCGCCCGCCAGTGCGCCGACGAACCGGCGCCTGCTCCAGCCACCACTGTCCATGTCGCCCCTCAGGTCGTCACTCGTCCCCGTCGTGACAGCCACCTTGACGTTTCGGCGCCGCCGAGTGCAACAACGGCAGGCCCCGGCCGCCTACCAGTCCCCGTCCGCGACCGGTTTGCCCGGGGCGTCCTCGATCTGATGGGTCTGCCCCGGCGTGGGCGGCTGCCAGGGCTCGTGGTCGTCGCCCAGCCAGTCGCCGACCGGCTTCACGGACTGGAGCGTGCCGGTGGGAGGCACGTCCTGCGCGTCCTCGTCGTAGTAGTCGAACCAGGGCAGGCCCGCCCGGGTGTACGCGGCCCGGTCGACCGGTGACGGCGGTGCGGCCTCGCCGGTGATGCGGCGCCACTCCGGGGGTGTCACCAGGTGGACGAAGACCCGGCCCGCGGGCCGCTCCGACCAGTCCGGGAGCGGCCGGTCGTCCTGGTAGACCTCCTGCCGCATGGAACCGCCGACGCCCAGACCCATCGCCGCGGCCGCACGGGGCGGGCCCGCCGGAGCGGCTCCCCCGGCCGGCGCCGGAACCGACCCGGGCGCGGGCGGGGCCGCCATGGGCATCGGGGCGCCGAAGCCGGCCGAGACGGGCGGGGCCGCCATGGGCATCGCGGCGCCGTACCCGCTCGGCGGCGGCATCGACCGCTGCCGCTCCGCACGCTCCCGCTCCTCCTCACGCCACCGCGCCAGCTCCCGGTCGTTCAGCGCGAAGGACTGCAACTGGACCCCGCCCCACACCTCCTCGCCCGTGACCTGCCCCTCCACGGTGGCGCCCAGGCCGAGCGGGACGGCCACGAACTGCCGGACCGTGCCCGTGCCGGAGTTGATGCCGTCCAGCCAGGGCTGACGGGGGAGCACCACGTAGTTCTGCGGGCCGCGGGCCAGACGGTCGCTCCAGGGCCGGCCCGAGACCGCGCACACCTTGCCGACCCCGACCTGGAGCGCGGCCGGCTCCGAGGTGCCCGCGAAGCTCAGCCACATCGCCTCGCGCAGGTACACCGGGAGCATCACACCGCCGCGCGCTCGCCACGCCTCGGGAACCCTGCCCTCGTAGTCCGCGACCCGCCGCACCGGGAACTCGCCGAGTCCCGGCGGCAGCGGATGGGTGCCGGTCTCCGGCAGGCGCAGCGTGCGGATGAACCGCACGGCGACCCCGCCCGGCAGCCGCAGTGTGTTCCCGTCGATCCGCACGCTCGTGTCGGCCATCGGCCCGCTCCTCACATCAGGTGCCGGCCCCTGCCGGCGTTCCCCTCAGCGAGAACGCGCGCCGAACCCCGCGCGGTTCCGCCACATCTGTTCCGTGACGCCCAGCCGCTCCCGCAGCCGTGTCAGACGGGGCATCCGGGCGCGCTGCTCGCGCGACACACGGTCCAGTTCCTCGAACAGACGCCGGGTGCGGTGCTCGGTGTCGAGTTCGTCGAGGATGCGGTTGACCTCCGCCAGGACGGCTCCGGGAAGCTGCCAGTGCCCGGGCACCCGTTCCGCCTCCTCGCGCAGCAGCAGGGCCAGCTTGTCGCGGGTGCCCGCCGCGGTGCGCAGTTCCGCGGCGAGACGCTCCTCCGCCGATTCGGCGCTCGTGCTGAGGTGGGTGGTCACCAGCACCGCGAAGCTCACCACGGCGTCGGCGATCTCGGACAGCAGCTGCTCCAGGGCGGCGCCCGTCTCGGCCTCGAACAGTGGCTCGGGTTCGCGCTCCTTCGCAAGGTCGGTGAGGGAGCGGGCGAGGACCCGCAGGACGACCGTGCAGATCTCCAGCGTGTCCAGGCCGGTGCGCAGCACGACCCGGTGCAGCACGCTGTCCTGCACGCGCGGGTTGAGCCGCAGACTGTCCTCGGCCTGCCGGAGGGCCGCGTCCACCTCGACGATGTCGTGGTCCAGGCGGCGCGCCTCGTGCAGCTGCTTCTCCGCGCGGTGCACGGGCGTGCCGCCGGCGGCCTCCTCGCCCATGCGCAGCATCAGCTGCCGCAGCCGCCGGGCCAGGTCCCCGATCGACTCGCCCGCCTCCTCCACCCATACCGGCGGCGCCAGCAGCAGGTTGCAGGCGAGACCGACGAC
This sequence comes from Streptomyces qaidamensis, assembly GCF_001611795.1. NCBI lineage: Bacteria > Bacillati > Actinomycetota > Actinomycetes > Kitasatosporales > Streptomycetaceae > Streptomyces > Streptomyces qaidamensis. The sequence goes on from NZ_CP015098.1 coordinate 8,563,213, forward strand.
CGCGCCGATCAGCGTCTCCACCACCCGGGCCCAGGCGGTGTCCCCGACGGTGGTGACGCCGAGGACGAGCATCGCGCTGATCGCGACCTCGGGTACGTACTCCTCCACCCGGACCAGCCGCCCCACGGCCAGCGAGGCCACCAGGAGCAGCGCCAGGCTCCACCAGGTCAGGCCCACCAGCAGGCTGAACGCGATGGCGAGGAGAACCCCGGTCACCACGGCGTTCACCCGCCGGAAGCCGTTGGTGAGCGTGGCGTACAGCGTCACCTGGACGACCAGCAGGGCCGTCAGGGGAGCGGTGAGGGGCGCCGCCTCGGGGCTCAGGCGCAGCGCGATGACGTAGGCGATCGTCGCCGCGGTCGCGGACCGCAGTGTCTGGACGACCACGGGATCACGACGCTTCCTGACGATCCGCCCGGCCTGCGCCGTCCACTCACGTACCTCTCGCATCCTCGGGCTGTTCCCCTTCCCCGGCGCATCGAACGCATCTGTCGAACACGTCCGTGAAGGACGCTCACGAAGGACGTTAGTGCCGGGGCAAACCTCGGGCGACCGAGGGGCTCAGGCGTACACCTTGTCGAGGAAGGCGGCCAGATGGCCCGTGGTCCGCTCGATCTGCTCCTCCACGGTGAGGCTCTCCTCGAACCGGGTTCCGGTCTCCAGCGCCTTCTTCCCGCGTACGTACAGGGAACAGCCGAGGTCGGTGCACATGTACGCCCCGACGGAGTTGCCCTCACGCCCGGCCGCCCCCGCCTTGCGGGCGGTCATCAGCGAGACCCCGCCCCGCGGGTGGGTCGTCAGGCACAGCGAACACATGCTGCGGTGCAGGAACCCGCGCTGCGCGGCCTGGAACCGCATCGCGACGCCGACGAGCCGCCCCGCGCGCTCGGTCACCAGATAGCTCCGGTCGGGCGCCCCCGGATCACGCCACCCGAGGAAGTCGAGATCGTCCCAGGGCCGTGCGTCGAGGTCCCGGGGCACGGCCAGGCGCTTGGCCTCGCCCTTCGAGCAGTTGATGAAGGAGGCGCGGATGTCCTGCTCGGTGAGCGGCTGCACGGGAGGCTCCTCGGGAGTGGTCGTCGCAAAACCTAGGGGTCCTAGGTTTCGTGGGCCAGGTCAGGGTAGACAGCGTCGGCCGCCGAGGGCGACCGGATTTCCGTCAGGCCTCGTCGTCCGGGACGCCCGGCGGCCACACGCCGGGCGTCAGCACCCCCAGGGCGTACGCCCGGGCCACCAGTTCCGTGCGGTTGGAGGCGCCCCAGCGGGACGACAGGCGGCGCAGATGGTAGGTCACCCCGTCCGTGGTGAGGGCCGTCTCCCGGGCTGCCCGGGCCGTGGTGGCGCCGGCGGCCAGAAGCGCCAGGATGCGGGCCTCCATCGGGGTGACCGGCATCCCTTCGGCGGGTGCGGCGGGGGAGGGGGCGCGTTCGGCGTCCACCCGGAGCATCACCAGCAGCGCGGGGGTGTCCTCCACCGTGTCGCTGACCGGATCCGCCGTCAGTTCGCCGTAGCGCTCCACGCCGTCCGGGGCCCGCCAGCGCACCGACACCTGGTAGCGCGAGCGGTGGCGCAGGCGCAGGGCCTCCGCGATGCGCTCCACCTGTGTGGCCTCCCGCGGGCTGAACAGCTCCAGCACGTCACGGCCGCGCAGCCGCCCCGGCGTCGTACCGCACTCCGCGGCCATCGCCGGATTGGCCAGCAGCACCGCCCCGTACACGTCGCACACCGCGACCGGCATCGCGATCCGGTCGAACAGCAGCAGGGCGCGGTTGCGCCACGTCACGGCCTCCTGCCGGGCCAGATCCACGAGCCTCTCCTGCCACGCCGGGCCGCCCCCGCGCAAGAGCGGCACGTCTGCTCGCACTACACAATCATGCAGTGCCACGGCGCCGACCCCCGGGCCCGGTGGATCACGCTGGAGCGCAGTACTTCCGTACCGCGAAAGGCCGTTGCCGCGTCATGCCCCCCACCGGACAGAATCCCCCGACCGCCGACACCCTCCCCGGCGTCCCCGTCGCCGACATCTCCGCCACCGGACCCGGCGGTGCGCCCGTCCAGCAGGCCATGGACCTGATGCGCGAGCACGGGCCCGTGTTCGTGCGGAGGCTGTACGGGCGGGACACCCTGTTCGTGGGCGACCTGGATCTCGTGACCGACCTCGCGGACGAGCAGCGGTTCGCCAAGCACATCGGGCCCGGTCTGGAGAACGTCCGCGAGTTCGCCGCCGACGGCCTGTTCACCGCCTACAACGACGAGCCCAACTGGGCCAAGGCGCACGACATCCTGATGCCCGCCTTCGCACTGGGCTCGATGCGCACCTACCACCCCGTGATGCTGAAGGTGGCCCGCCGGCTCATCGCGTCCTGGGACCGCGACGCCCGCGCCGGACGGCCGGTGAACGTGCCCGACGACATGACCCGCATGACGCTCGACACCATCGGACTCGCCGGGTTCGGCTACGACTTCGGCTCCTTCGAGCGGGCCGAGCCGCATCCCTTCGTCGAGTCGATGGTCCGCTGCCTGGAGTGGAGCATGACCCGCCTGGCACGCGTCCCCGGCCAGGACTACTCGGTGCAGGACGCGGCCTTCCGCGACGACTCCGCCTACCTCGCCCGGGTCGTCGACGACGTCATCGCCGCGCGCACCGGCACCGACCAGAGCGACGCCGACGACCTCCTCGGCCTGATGCTCACCGCCGAGCACCCGGCCGACGGCACCACACTCGACACGGCCAACATCCGCAACCAGGTCATCACCTTCCTGATCGCCGGCCACGAGACCACCTCCGGCGCTATGTCCTTCGCGCTGTACTACCTCGCCAAGCACCCCACCGCCCTGGAGCTGGTGCAGCGCGAGGCCGACGAGCTGTGGGGAGACCAGGCCGACCCCGAGCCCACGTACGACGAGGTCGGCAGGCTCACCTACACCCGCCAGGTGCTCAACGAGGCCCTGCGGCTGTGGCCCACGGCCGCCGTCTTCTCCCGGCAGGCCCGCGAGGACACCCTGCTCGGCGGGCGCATCCCGCTGCGGGCCGGGCAGTCCGCCCTGGTCCTCGCGCCGATGCTGCACCGGCAGCCCGTGTGGGGCGACAACCCCGAGCTGTTCGACCCCTCCCGCTTCACGCCCGAGGCGGAGGCCGAGCGGCCGGTGCACGCCTTCAAGCCGTTCGGCACCGGCGAGCGCGCCTGCATCGGACGGCAGTTCGCGCTGCACGAGGCGACCATGCTGCTGGCCATGCTCGTCCACCGCTACCGGCTGCGCGACCACGCCGACTACCGGCTCACGGTCAAGGAGACCCTCACCCTCAAGCCCGAGGGCTTCACCCTCGCACTCGCGCCGCGCACCTGCGCCGACCGCGTCCACACGCCGCTGCCCGGAGCCGCCCCCGCCCAGGACACCGGCTCGGCCGAGCCGCAGGGCCTGCCCACCCGCGTCCGCCCCGGCACCGCCGCCCTCTTCCTGCACGGCAGCAACTACGGCACCTGCCGCGACTTCGCGGCACAACTCGCCGACGAGGCCGCCGCCGTCGGGTGCGCCACCGAGGTGGCAGCCCTCGACGCCTACGCGGGCAACCTGCCCACCGACCGGCCCGTCGTCATCACCGCCGCCTCCTACAACGGCCGCCCCACCGACGACGCCACCGCCTTCGCCGCCCGGCTGGACGAGAGCCACGACCTGTCCGGCGTGACGTACGCCGTTCTCGGCGTCGGCGACCGCAACTGGGCCGCCACCTACCAGCACGTCCCCACCCGCATCGACGAGCGGCTCGCCGCATCCGGCGCCGGGCGGCTGCTGGAACGCGCCGCCGCCGACGCCTCCGGCGACCTCACCGGCACCGTCCGCACCTTCACGGCCGCCCTGCGCACCGCCCTGCTGGAGCGCTACGGCGACCCGGACGCCACAACGCCGGACGCCGAGCCCACGACCGCCTACGAGGTCCGCACCCTGACCGGCGGCCCGCTGGACGCCCTCGCCGAACGGCACGGTCTCGTCCCCATGCGCGTCACCGAGGCCCGCGACCTCACCGCGCCCGGCTACCCGCGCCGCAAGCGGTTCGTCCGTGTGGCGCTGCCCGACGGCGTCACCTACCGCACGGCCGACCACCTCACCGTGCTGCCCGCGGGCGACCCCGACCTCGTCACCCGCGCCGCCACCGCGCTCGGCGCCGACCTCGACACCGTCCTCGACATCCGCGCCACCCGCCCGCGCCGCGACGGCATCGTCGTGGACCGGCCCGTGACGGTACGGCAGCTCCTCACCCACCACGTGGAGCTGCAGGAGCGGCCCAGCGCCGGGCAGCTGGCAGCGCTCGCCGCCGCCAACCCGTGCCCGCCGGAGCGCGCGGCCCTGGCCGCCCTCACCGACGACCCGCGCACCCTCGTGGAGATCCTGGAGGACCACCCGGCGCTGCGCGGCGCCCTGGACTGGCCGCAGCTTCTCGACCTCCTCACCCCGATGCGCCCGCGCCACTACTCCATCTCCTCCTCTCCGGCCGTCGACCCCGGCCACGTGGACCTGATGGTCTCGCTGCTGGAGGCACCCGCCCGCTCCGGCAGGGGCCTCTACCGCGGCACCGGCTCCGGACACCTGGCCTCCGTGGAACCCGGTGACACGCTGTACGCGCGCGTGCAGCCGTGCCGGGAGGCCTTCCGCATCGACGTCACCGACGACCCGGCACCGGTCGTCATGGTCGCGGCGGGCACCGGCCTCGCCCCGTTCCGCGGCGTCATCGCCGACCGCACGGCGGCCGTCGCGGCGGGCGCCGAACTCGCCCCGGCCGTGTGCTACTTCGGCTGCGACGCCCCCGACGCCGACTTCCTGCACGCCGCGGAACTGCGCGCCGCCGAAACCGCCGGAGCCGTCTTGCTGCGCCCCGCCTTCAGCGAGACCCCCGAGGGCGAGGTGCGGTTCGTGCAGCACCGGATCGCCGCCGAGGCCGAGGAGGTCTGGGCCCTGCTGGACGCCGGAGCGCGGGTGTACGTCTGCGGAGACGGTTCGCGGATGGCGCCCGGGGTGCGGGAGGCGTTCCGTACGCTGTTCCGGAAGCACACACCGGGCGCCGACGAGAGGGCTGCCGAGCAGTGGCTCGACGGGCTGATCGCGGACGGGCGTTACACCGAGGACGTGTACGCCGCCGGCTGACCGCGGACGCAGTTGAGGGGTGGGGCACACGGTGGTGGACTCCTGGGAACGGGCCCGGCACGTCCTTCAGGAGGCGGGTCTGGACCCGGGCCGCCTCGCCCGCCTCGCCCCGATGACCGGCGGCACGTACAACACCGTCGAGGAACTGCGCCTCACCGACGGCAGCCGCTACGTGCTGAAGACCCCGCCCCCCGCGGTCGTCCCCGGCCTGCGGCACGAGCGCGAGCTGCTGGTCTCGGAGGCCGAGTTCTACCACTCGGCCGCCCGCGTCGAGGTCACCGCACCGCAGCTGGTGTCCATGGGCGACGGCTTCCTGCTGATGACGGCCTGCCCGGGCGACCCGTGGGACGGCACGCTCACCGACGCGGAACACGCATCCCTGCGGACGGAACTGGGCCGCCAGGTGGCCCGGCTGCACCGCGTGACGGGCCCCGGCTTCGGCTACCCCTCCGGCGCCCTCGGCCCGCTCGCCCCCGACTGGCGGACGGCGTTCACGGGGATGATCGACGCCGTCCTCGACGACGCCCGGCGCTACGGCGCCCGGCTGCCCCGCCCCGTCGACGAGGTGGCCGGGACCGCCGCGTCCGCGTACGGCGCCCTCGACGAGGTCACCGTCCCGTGCCTGGTCCACTTCGACCTGTGGCGGGGCAACATCCTCGTCGACCGCGCGGACGGAAAGGCCCGCATCGGGGGCCTCATCGACGGGGAGCGCATGTTCTGGGGCGACCCCCTGGCCGACTTCGTCTCCCTGGCGCTGCTGGGCGACATCAGGAGCGACGAGGAGTTCCTGGCCGGGTACCGGGAGGCCGGGGGCCGGGCCCGCTTCGACACCCCGGCCCGTCTGCGCCTCGCCCTGTACTGCGCCTACCTGTACCTGATCATGCTGACCGAGACGATTCCCCGCCGGGTCGCCGGGGAGCAGGAGCGCTGGGTGCAGGAGCGGGTCGCCCCGGAACTCCTCGCAGCCCTGGACGAGATCGCGGAGACCGCCGGGCCCACCGGTTAGCTCACATCGTGAAATAAGGGGTGGGGAAAGGTCGCGCCACGCCCGGACCCGACGGTATGTTGCAGGTCGGACAGGGGATGCGAAGGGAGCCTCATGGCGGCGGGGAACGGGCGCACGGTACGCGATCTCAGGCGGGCCAACCGCACGGCCGTGCTGCAACGGCTCTACTTCGACGGCCCGCTCAGCCGCTTCGAACTCGGCCCGGTGACCGGCCTGAGCTCCGGCTCCGTCAGCAACGTCGTCGCCGACCTGGTCGCCGACGGACTGGTCGAGGAGGCCGGAAGCGTCGACTCCGACGGCGGCCGCCCCCGCACCCTGCTGCGTGTCGCGCCCGGCAGCGGCCACATGATCGGCGTCGACGTCGGCGAGACCCGGGTCCGCGTCGAGCTGTTCGACCTCACCCTCACCGAACTCGCCCGCGCGGAGCACCCGCTCACGCCGCAGCGGTACGAGGTCGAGGTCATCGTCGGCCACATCCGCCAGGGCATCGCCGAGGTGCTGGACGCCGCGCGTCTCGCGCCCGAGCGGCTCCTCGGCGTCGGCATCGGCGTCCCCGGCATCGTCGAGCGCTCCCCCGACCGCGGCGCGCTCGTGCACGGGCAGACCATCGGCTGGGACGCCGTCCCGCTGGAGGTCCTGCTCCGCACCGGGTCCCCGCTGCCGGACACCGTCCCGTACTTCATCGACAACGGCGCCAAGACCCTGGGCCAGGCCGAGATGTGGTTCGGCGCCGGACGCGGCGCCCGCAACGCCGTCGTCGTCCTGTTCGGCTCCGGCGTCGGCGCGAGCCTCGTCACCCCGGACGTGGAACAGGGCCGCGCCGTCGAATGGGGGCACCTGACCGTACGGGTCCGGGGCCGCCGCTGCCGGTGCGGGGCGCTCGGCTGCCTGGAGGCCTACGCGGGCGCCGAGTCGCTGCTCGCCCGCTGGCGGGAGGAAGGCGGCCGGGCCCCGGAGGGCACCGATGAGGAAACCGCCCTCACCACGATGCTCGCCGCGGCCCACCCGCCCGAGGGCGTCGCGGCCGACCCCGTCGCGCTGGCCGTCCTGGAGGAGACCGCCGAGTACCTGGGCGCGGGCCTGTCCGACCTGATCAACCTCTTCCAGCCCGAGCGCATCCTCATCGGCGGCTGGGCCGGCCTGGCGCTCGGCGCACGCTTCCTGCCCGCCGTGCGCCGCCACGCCATGTCGTACGCGCTGCGCCACCCGGCCGGGAAGGTGACCGTCGACCTGGGGCGGCTGGGGCCCGACGCGGTCACGGTCGGTGCCGCGATCCTGCCGCTCGCCGACTTCTTCGCACGCGGCGGGCGGCGCCCCGACCCGGCTCCGGAGTATCCGCTCCCCGCCTGGCGGACGGCGCTTCAGGAGCGGACCCCGCGCTGAGGTTTCGCCGATCACCGCGGAGGTACTCGCGTGGCGCCCGGACCACAGAAGGGAGCACGCCGTGACCGACCACCGCCTCGAAGGACCCGGCGAGAACGGTGACCCCATCCCGCGGGACATGCCGGACCAGCAGGCAGACGACGGCGAGGACCCGTGGGAGGTCGCCCCGCGCTTCACGGGCACCGGGGAGGACGACGAGCAGCAGAGCGACGACGAGACCGACGAGCCCGCCGGTGACGTCCCCGACACGGACGAAGCGGGGACGGGCCGGCAAGGAGCACCGCGCTCGGGAACGGTTCAGACCGAGCACCCGGTGCCGGACGAGCCCTCCGCCTGAGGAGGGCATCCCACCGAGGGCCGCAGCCGGCTGTGGGGGTCGGCTGCGGCCCTCGGGCATGTCCCGGCCCGCTCGCGAGCTCGTCGGATCAGCCCACCTTGCGTCCCCGCAGCGGCTCCGTCGGCGCCCCCGCGCCCTGCTGGAGGCCCAGCAGGAACTCCTCCAGCACCTCGGGCGCCGTACGCTCCGGCCGCCAGCCGAACTCCGCTCGCGCCCGCGTGCAGTCCATCAGAGGCAGTCGCAGCACCGCGTCGAACAGGTGCGGGGAGGCGGGCAGCAGATGCAGGCCCCAGGCGGCGGCGATCGCCGACCGGGCCGCGCCGCGCGGCAGCCGCACCGGACGCGCGTCGAACATCTCGCCCAGCAGCCGCGCGTCGACCGGGGGGTCGGCCGCCAGGTTGAACGCGCCCCGGACATCCGAGCGCAGCGCCAGCCGGTACGCGTTCGCCGCGTCGTCCGTGTGCAGCGCCTGCATCCGCAGCCCCGGGATGTCCGGCAGGAAGGGCAGCATCTCGGGGCGGGCCAGCGGGCCGGGCAGGAAGCGGCCGCCGAAGATGCGGCGCTGCTCGCTCGCCGACTCCCGCTGGAACAGGAAGGCGGGCCGCATCCGCACCACCCGCGTCTCGGGGTGGTCGCGCTCGAACGTGTCCAGCGCCCGCTCCAGATAGGCCTTCTCCCGGCAGTACGCGGCGTCCGGCCAGCCGTGCGTCGGCCACGACTCGTCCACCGCCTCGTCCTTCGGACCGGGCGAGTACGCGCCGACCGACGAGGCGTGCACCAGCGCCGGCACGCCCGCCGCGGCCACCGCCTCGAAGACCCGCATGCTGCCGAGCACATTGGTGCGCCAGGTCGCGGCCGGGTCGTGCGTCGGCTGGAACGCCCACGCCAGATGGACCACCGCGTCCGCGTCCGTGAACCGCTCCACCAGATCGGACCGCTCGGACGCCAGATCGACGGCGGCCCAGTCCGTCTTCGGCGGCGACCAGTCGGGGATCCGCCGGGCCAGGCCCAGCACGGAGGCGACCTCCGGGTCCTCCGACAGCAGCCGCACCACACTGGTGCCCACATTGCCGGTGGCACCCGTGACCACGATCCTCATGCCCGTTGCGCTGCTCACCTCGTGCTCCTCTCGGCCGCGGCCCCCCGGGACGTGACCGAGTACCCCGGGGGCGCCGAAAGCACTACGGCGGACGGAAGCCGCGTCACTCCTCCTGGTCGCGGTCGCCGGGGACGGTTTCCGCCCAGAGGTTCTCCGCCTGGAGCAGCAGCGTGCCCAGCACGGCCGTGTGGGCGGCCCCCTCCCCGGCGTGCCGGCGCAGGTTCTCCTGCAACTCCTCGTGCAGCTCCCGCATCGCCTTCTCGGTCTCCGCGTCCGGCCGGGCGGTCACACCGCCCTCGAGCAGACTGTCGGCCTCCGCGCACAGGGCGTCCCCGATCAGCTCCAGCAGGCGCGCGTACGAGCGCAGGGCAGGACCCTCGGGCGGGGCAGGTGTCCGCTTGTCGTCCACGGACACCGCGAGCGCCCGGGTCAGCGTGGCGACGTGCCCGGTGACCCGGCTGAGCCGTTCGTCCTCGTCCACCGCCGGCAGGACACCGTCGTGCGGCACACGGTGCAGTGTGCGCAGCGGGGCGTAGGTCAGGCGCAAACTCTCCTGACTCCACCGGCGCGCCGAGCGCAGTGCCTTCAGGCGGTGGTCCAGCCGGTTCGAGGCACTGACCCAGCCGGCGGCGGTCTGCGCGTCCCACTCGCCCTCGCGCAGATCGCCGGCGATGGTGTGCAGCACCTCTCCCGCCTCCCGGGCGAGTGCCGCCAGGTTCTCCCGTACGTCCCGCAGGTGGATCGGCGGCAGGACGAGGGCGTTGACGGCGACGCCGATGACCGCGCCGATCGCGGCCTGCCCCACCCGGTGCCCGACGGCGGACAGGCTCACCATGCCCGAGGAGATGGTGAACAGGGCCGTGGTCGCCGCGTAGATGCCCTGGTCGCCGAAGCGCGGCCAGTTCGCCAGCAGCATCAGCACCGGTACCGACAGGGCGAGCGCGCCGGTCGTGTCGTCGGTGATCGCCTGCGCCCCCGAGGCCACCAGTGTGCCGACGCAGATCGCCCCGAACTGCCGCGCGCCCTGCACCAGGGAGCTGAACACGGTGGCCTGCACCAGGACCAGCGCCACCCAGGGCGCCATCAGGGCCAGCGGGTCGCCCATCCAGACGCCGCCCACCAGCCAGGCCAGCACCGCCGCCCCGGCCGCCTTCAGCGACTGGACGACCAGATCCCGCTCCCGCCCGGGCCCCCGCCACGCCGCTCGCACGGCGCTCCAGGCACCCCGCGTGTCGCGCCGCACGGCATCCACCGGCCGTACGGTGCGCACTCCCCGCTCCAGGCCGCGCATCCGCCCCTGAGCCGACGGTGCTCCCTGGGGGCGGTCATCCGTGCCCGCGCCCGTGCTTCTGTCTCTGTCCCTCCGCCCGCGGAGGGCTCCCGCCGTCCGCCGTACCGCATTCATTACACGCGTCATGCGCTGTGGGTATCCGCTTGACCGGCGGTTTCACGTCTCTTCATGCGAGCGCCCCGTCGCCGAGGGCGGACAGGAGGTGTGCGGGGCCCGCGTAGACCGCGTCCGCTCCGGACTCCTCCAGGTCGGCGCGCGGGATGCCGCCGCACAGGACGCCCACGCAGCGCACCCCGGCCCGGCTACCCGCCCGCATGTCCCACACGGTGTCGCCGACGAACACCGCCCGCTCCGCCGGCACACCCGCCAGCTCCAAGGCGTGCTCGACCGGCTCGGGGGCGGGCTTGCCCTCGTCGACGTCGTCGGCGGAGGCCGTGGCGGCGATGGCCTCGTCCGCGTCGATGGCCCGGCGCAGCGCGCTCAGCTCCGCGCCGCCCGCCGAGGTGGCCAGCACCACCGTCCAGCCGTCCCGGTGCAGCCGCCGCAGCAGCGCCCCGGCCTCCGGCAGCGGGGGCAGCCGGTCGAAGTACTGTCCGTACAGCGCCTTGTGACCGGCGCTGATGTCGGCGTCCTGGTCCGTGTCCCGGTCGTCGCCCAGCAGATGGGCGACCAGGTCGGTCGACGGCAGGCCCACGGCCCGGTGGATGGCGTGCATCGGCACCTCGTGGCCCGCCTGCCGGAAGGCCTCCCACCAGGCCACGACGTGCAGATGGTTGGTGTCGACCAGCGTGCCGTCGACGTCGAACACGGCCGCCCGTCCCGAGCTTCCCATAGGTGCAGTCCCTTCCTCTCCGGCCGCGCGGGTACCACGTCAGCCGCCCGCCACGCCGGACGGCAGCCGCCGCTCACGGGTCCAGGCCGACAGTTCGTCGAGGGACCAGGTGGTCACCACCCGCTCGGGCGGCACCCCGCACTCCTCGGCCCGCCCGCACCCGTTGATCTGCCAGTCCAGCTGTCCCGGCGCGTGCGCGTCGGTGTCGACGGCGAACAGCACCCCCGCGTCCACCGCCCGGCGCAGCAGCCGCCGGGGCGGGTCCAGCCGTTCCGGCCTGCTGTTGATCTCCAGGGCCGTGCCGGTCTCGGCGAGCGCCGCGAACACCTCGTCCGCGTCGAACTCCGACTCCGGCCGCCCCCGCCCGGTCACCAGCCGTCCCGTGCAGTGCCCGAGCACGTCCGAGTGCGGATCGCGTACGGCGGCCACCATCCGGCGGGTCATCGACCGGGCGTCCATACGCAGCTTGGAGTGCACCGACACCACCACCACGTCGAGCCGGTCCAGCAGCTCCGGCTCCTGGTCGAGCGAGCCGTCCTCGTTGATGTCGCACTCGATGCCGGTCAGCAGCCGGAACGGCGCCCAGGTCTCGTTCAGCTCCGCCACCACGTCCAGCTGCTCCCGCAGCCGCTCGGGCGACAGCCCCCGGGCGACCGTCAGCCGCGGTGAGTGATCGGTCAGCGCCGCCCACGCGTGGCCCAGGTCCGCGGCGGCCCGGCCCATCTCCTCGATCGGGCTGCCCCCGTCCGACCAGTCGGAGTGCAGATGACAGTCACCGCGCAGCAGCGCCCGCAGCTTCTCCCCGCCCCGCACGGCCGGCTGCTCGTGCGCCTCGCCCTCCAGCTTCGCCAGATACCCGGGCACCTGGCCGGCCAGCGCCTCCCGCACCACCTGCGCGGTCTTCGGGCCGACCCCCTTGAGCTTCTCCAGCGAGCCGTCCGCCGCCCGCCGGCGCACCTCGTCCCCGCCCAGGTCCTTCAGCACCCGGGCCGCCGTACGGAAGGCGCGCACGCGGTACGTCGGTGCCAGGGACCGCTCCAGCAGGAAGGCGATCCGGTCCAGTGCCTCGACGGGGTCCATCGCCACCTCCACCTCAAGGGTTCCCCAGTGCCTCGCGGGCCGCACGACGGGCGGACGGTTTGCCCGGTGTCCCCCCGGGTACTGCGATGCCTCGTCCCGGCCCCGCCGACGAGGAGGCTCGTCATGTCCGCCCCCAGCGCGTCCCCCAGCAAGGTCGCCGTGATCACCGGCGCCGACTCCGGCATCGGCCGCGCCACCGCCGTACACCTGGCGCGGGCGGGGATGGACGTCGGCATCACCTATCACAGCGACCGCAAGGGCGCCGAGGAGACGGCCGACGAGGTGCGTACGCACGGGCAGCGGGCCGAGGTCGCCCGGATGGACCTCACCCGGCTGCCCGACGCCGCCGACACCGTCGACGACCTGTGCGAGCGGCTCGGCCGCATCGACGTGCTGGTCAACAACGCCGGGACCGGCACCATGACGCCCTACCTGGACCTGGAGCTGTCCGACGTGCGCGAGGTCCTGGACGTCGATCTCGTCGGGCCGTTCCTGTGCGGGCAGAAGGCGGCCCGGCACATGATCGACCACGGTGAGGGGGGCCGGATCATCAACGTCACGTCCGTGCACGAGCACCAGCCGCGGGTGGGCGCCGCCCCCTACTGCGCCGCCAAGGGCGGTCTCGGGCTGCTCACCCAGGTCATGGCGCTCGAACTGGCCGAGCACCACATCACCGTCAACGCCGTCGCCCCGGGCGAGATCGCCACGCCCATGACCGGGCAGGAGGACACCGACCCGCACACCGAGAGCCGCCCGGGCATCCCGCTCGGCCGGCCCGGAGACGCCCGCGAGGTCGCCGCCGTCGTCGCCTTCCTCGCCGGCCCGGACGCCTCGTACGTCACCGGCGCGTCCTGGAGCGTCGACGGCGGCATGCTCCGGATGGGTCCGCAGGCCGGTTCGCACCTCACCGGTGACGACTGGCGCCGTCCCTGAACCCGCGCCGCCGCCGGTTGCGTTCTACGCTCGATGCATGACCGAAAGCGCGAGCCCGTACATCTCCCACCCGCGGATCTTGGTGCTCGGGGTGCAACCGGGCACACCGCCGTTCCGGATCGTGCAGATCGACGGCCAGGTGGTCGGGGAGGCCCGGGCCGTCACCGACGTGCTGGCGGCCGCCGCCGCGTTCGGCATCACCGTGCACGACATGGACGACCCGGACGTGGTCCGGTGGGTGGGCGGAGACAAGTTCACCTGGACCGTGCACTAGGCGCAGGGCGTGAGGCGTAGGGCGTGACGCGTGACGCGCCCTACGCCTTGCCGGCCGGCGACTTCTCTCCCGCCCGGCCCCGGCGGGGCCTGCGTGCGTGGACGGCCCTGCTGAGGCGGCGCCCCAGGAGCAGGTAACCGATGAGCGCGCCCGTCGTGTTGAGGATCACGTCGTCGATGTCGAAGGCGCGGCCGGTGACCAGCGCGCCCTGGGCGAACTCCACCAGGAGCATCACGGTCGCGGTCAGGAGCAGCACGCGCAGGATGCCGCGGGTGCGCGGGGCGACCACCGGCACGAGGACGCCGAAGGGTATGCCCAGCACGATGTTGCCGCCGATCTGCTTGAGCGCGTCGCGCAGTTCGGGCTGGTCGAGGTAGGCCTTCAGGGAGCTGCCCGGCGTCAGATTGCTGTGGGTCAGCGCCTCCGAGGCGGGCGAGGGCTGCAAGGTCAGCCGGGCCAGCACCACGGCGAAGGCGACCATGAACATGAACGCGCAGAGCATCGCCAGCAGCCGGACGGGCAGCGGGAGCGGGCGTCGCTCGCTCCCGGACCCGGTGGTCCGGGGACGTGAGGCTGCACTGGCCATTCGGTCCTCCAGTCTTCAACTTCCCTGCGTGACAGGGTGGTTACCCCCGGGCGGGCCGACGATGCCGTGGGGGGTTCGTTCCCGGCCACGGCCCCCGGCGGTTTTGCCGGGGACCGCTTCGCCGGGGATCGCTCCCACCCTCCATTCCCGCGTTCGGCCGGAGCACTCCCGGCGGGGTTCCGCCGCGCACGGAAGCCGGTCAGCTCCCGTACGAGACGCGCACCTCCTTGAAGCCCAGGGAGCGCAGCAGACCTTCGAGCATTCCGGTGGTGTTCGACTCGGCGCGTGCGGTCAGCTCGCTCTCCTTCGCCGCGTCGCCGATGTGCCGCACCGCGAGCTTCTGCACGGCCTGTTCGCCGTTGGGGTTGTCCGAGAAGAGGTCGCCGAGGCGGTCGAAGAGACCGCGCTGCTTGGAGACCGCGTAGGAGCGGTCGGGGTCGAGGGCGGGCTTGCCCAGCCGGGCGTGGGGCAGCCGGAGCGTGGCGGACGTGCGGTCGCCGTTGACCTTCACGTCGTTCTCGCCGATCTTGCCCAGGTCGACATAGGCGTCGACGGTGCCCGCGCCGACGTAGAGGGTGCGGGTGCCGCGGATGGCGTCGGGCAGCAGCTTGGCGTCCTTCTCCAGGTCGACGACGACCTGGAAGTTGCCGGAAGCGGCCTCGTAACGGCTGATGTCCTGGATGGACTTCAGCAGCGCGGGACCGGACCGGTCGTGCGTCTCGGTGCCGAACAGGTCCTTCAGGCCCGGGATCACGCTCAGCCGGAGCCCGGCGAAGAACACCACGAGCACCAGCACCAGCGCGGCCACCACCTTCGCCCAGCCGGGCATGCGCCTGGGGAGGCGTTTGACGGGAGTCGTCATGCGACGGCCCTCCTTCCTACTGTCCGGATGCCCGCCACAACCCGCGCCAGACCGCCGAGTTGAAGAGTGAACAGGCCCGGCGGAAGTACGCGGGGCGCATGCCCGTCACGGGCGGGAGGTCGCCTCCGGCTGCTCCAGCGCGGCGTCCAGCGTCGGCTGCGGAGGCAGGATCCGGGACAGGCCGGTGATCCGCAGGACGCGCAGCGTGAGCGGGTGCGCGCAGACGAGGAGCACATGTCCCCGCCGGTCCAGCACCCGGCTGCGGGCCCGGTACAGCAGCCGCAGTCCGGAGCAGTCGAAGAACTCGATCCCGCTGAGGTCGATCACGATGCGGGCGGCGGGGCGGTCCGTCTCCCGGTCCAGGTGCGGTGCCATCTCCGTGGCCGCGGCGAGGTCGATCTCGCCGCGGAACTCCAGCACCGTGTGCCCACGTTCCTGGCGGACGCGCAGGTGCCGGGTGAGCGGTGCAGGTTCCTGCCGCACGACGAGATCGCCTCCAGCCTGCTCCGTGCGTGGGAGGGGCCACGGCTCAACGCCGCTCCCCGCCCTGCAAGTTACCCTCCAACGAGTGAATTTGAGCATGTTCGATTGACATATGTCTTTGAATTCCGGCCGAGTTGGCCGAGGTTCACGCCGGGGCGTACGCGGGGGGCGCCGCAGGGGCGCGCTCCGGGCTACGACAGGGCGTGCCAGGCCCTGGTGAGCGCCTGGCGGAACTGCTCCGTCTGGTGCGCCGTGAGGTCGCGCACCATTCGCTCCTCCAGCTCCCGGACGGGTCCGGCGTGCCGGGCGAGCAGCTCGCGGCCGGAGTCGGTGAGCAGGATCAGCAGCTCCCGGCGGTTGCCGGGGTTGCGCTCCCGGCGCACCAGGCCGCGCCCCTCCAGGGAGCGGACCAGGTCCGCGATGGACTGGGCGGTGACGAAGGAGTCGCGTGCCAGCTGGGCCGCCGACAGTCCGTCGTGCCGCTCCAGCACGGTCAGCGCGGTGTACTGGAGAGCGGTGATCCCGGAAGGTCTGACCAGCTCGTCCAGATGGGAGCGCACCACGAGCTCCACCTGCTTGACCATGTAGAGCAGGGAAGGGGGCGCCTTGGTCACCTGTGTGTCGAGCATGGGAGCAGGCTAGACCATTGACAGGAAACCTGTCCGTAAAGAGACTGCGAACAGACAGGAATCCTGTTTGTTGAAATCTTGGCGACGACGCTGAGGAGTGGCGATGACCACCTTCGAGAGCACACCTGGGCAGCTGTTCATCGGGGGCCGATGGCGCGAAGCCGCCGACGGAGCGCGCACCGAGGTGGTCGACCCGTCCCGGGGCACGGCCGTCACCACCGTCGCCGAGGCGGGCCCCGCCGACGTCGACGCCGCCGTACGCGCCGCCAGAGAGGCCTTCGACGACGGTGCCTGGTCCGGCCTGAGCGGCCGCGAGCGCGGCCGGGTGCTGCACCGCGTCGCCCGGCTGATCAGGGAGAACGCCGACGAACTCGCCGCGCTGGAGAGCCTCGACGTCGGCAAGCCGATCACGCTGTGCGGCGCGGTCGACGTGACGAACGCGGCCAACGACTACGAGTACTTCGCGAACCTCGCCCAGAGCCAGGACGGCGCCCTGCGCGAGACCCCCCTGAACGCCCTCGCCTACACCAGGCGCGAGCCCCTCGGCGTGGTCGCCGCGATCACCCCGTTCAACTTCCCGCTGATCCTCGCCGGCTCCAAGCTCGGCCCCGCCCTCGCGGCCGGCAACACCGTCGTCCACAAGCCCGCCGACGAGACCCCGCTCAGCGCCCTGTACATGGCCCGGCTGCTTCAGGAGGCGGGCGTCCCCGACGGCGTGGTCAACGTCGTGACCGGCACCGGCCCGGTGGCCGGCGAGGCGCTGCTGCGCCACCGCGGTGTCGACAAGGTCGCCTTCACCGGTTCCACCGCGATCGGCCGGCACGTCGCGAGCGTCGCGGGGGAGGCGCTCAAGCCCGTCACCATGGAGCTCGGCGGCAACGCCGCCCACATCGTCTTCGAGGACGCCGATCTGGAGAAGGCGGTCGGGGCGGTCATCAAGGGCTTCGTCTTCAACACCGGCCAGTTCTGCATGGGCGGCCCGCGCCTGCTGGTGGCCCGCTCGGTGTACCCGACCCTGCTCGGGATCCTCGCCGAGGCCGTGCCCGGTGTGCCGGTCGGCGACCCGCGCGACCCGGCCACGGTCGTCGGCCCGATGGCGGCCGAGAAGCACCTGAAGAAGGTCGAGGAGTACGTCGCCCTGGCCCGCATGGAGGGCGGCCGCATCGTCTGCGGCGGCGAGCGGCTCGACCTCGACGGCGGCTACTACTACAAGCCCACCGTCATCGCCGACCTGGCGAACGACTCCCGCGTGGTCCAGGAGGAGATCTTCGGCCCGGTCCTCACCGTGCAGCCCTTCGACGACGAGGACGAGGCCGTCGCCCTCGCCAATTCCACGCCCTACGGCCTGGCCTCGGGCGTCCAGACCAGCAACCTCGCCCGCGCGCACCGGGTCGCCGGCCGCCTCCAGGCCGGCATCGTCTGGGTCAACGACTGGGCGATGCTCGACCCGGCGGTTCCCTTCGGCGGGGTGAAGGACTCCGGCTACGGCCGCGAGTACGGGCCCGAGGCCCTTGCCGGTTACACCAAGGTCAAGTCCGTCGTCGTCTCGCTCGACTGAGAACCGTCCAGGAGTCATCGCGATGTCCACTACCACCCGTGCCGCGGTCGTCGAGTCCGGCGGCGCGCCTTTCACCCTCTCCGACGTCGTCCTCGACGCACCCGGCCCGCACGAGGCGCTGGTCCGCATGGCCGCCGCCGGCCTGTGCCACACCGACCTGGGGGTGGCGAGCGGCGGACTGCCCTTCCCGCTGCCCGGCGTCCTGGGGCACGAGGGTGCCGGCGTCGTCGAGGCCGTCGGCTCCGCCGTCACCGGCGTCGCGCCCGGCGATCACGTCCTGCTGTCCTTCACCTCCTGCGGTGCCTGCCGCAACTGCCGTGGCGGCCACCCCGCGTACTGCGCGACCTGGCTGCCGCTGAACCTGATCGGCGGTAGCCGGGCCGACGGCACGAGCACCATCAGCCGTGGCGGCGAGGCCCTGGGCGGCCACTTCTTCGGCCAGTCCTCCTTCGCCGAACTGGCCCTGGCCGACGAGCGCAGCCTCGTGAAGGTCGACCCGGACGTGCCGCTGGCGTCGATCGCCCCGCTGGGCTGCGGCGTACAGACCGGTGTGGGCGCCGTGTGGCACGTCCTGAAGCCGGAGACCGGCGGCACGGTCGTCGTCCTGGGCGCCGGAGCGGTCGGCCTGTCGGCCGTGATGGCGGCGGCCCTCACCCCGGCCACCAGGATCGTCGCCGTCGACCGGGTCGCCGAACGCCTGTCGCTGGCCGAGGAACTGGGGGCCACCCACACCGTCGACACGAGCGGGACGGATCTCGCCCCGGCCCTCGCCGAGATCACCGGCGGTCAGGGCGCGGACGGGGTCGTCGAGACCACGGGCAACGTCGGCGTCCTGCGGCAGGGCGTCGACGCGCTGGCCGCGCGCGGAACCCTGGTCGTCGTGGGCGCCCCTCCCTTCGGCACCGAGGTCGCCCTGGACGTCAACGGCCTCCTCGGCGGCAAGCGGATCGTCGGCCTCACCCTCGGCGACAGCGAGACCCAGACCATGATCCCGGCCCTGGTCCGCCTGGTGAAGGACGGACGCCTGCCGCTGCACCGCCTGATCAGCACGTACCCCTTCGGGGACATCGACCGGGCGGTCCAGGACATGAGGTCGGGCAAGACGATCAAGCCGGTCCTGACGTTCTGACCGACCCCGCCGGGCGGCGGTAGTGAGCGGCGGCCGACGTCGGCGACCGGTCGGGGCATGAGCGCCGTGAGGCCCCCCGGCGGTGGCCCGGCCGCCGGGACGACCCGGGCGCGACCCACCGCCGCTCCGGGGGAGGGGACCGGCCGACCGGTGCCGGAATGGGGCCCGGCCGGCGGTCCGGCAATCCGTCTGCCATGAAGTGCGCCGCCGGTCGGTCTCCGTGCGACCGCCGGCAAGACTCGGGCTGCCTGTTGTCCGGGGCTGGTCGGCCGGAGGGGGCCTGGCCGGATGGTCACGCAGCGGTCCGGCGTTCCGCCGCCATGAGGTGCGCCATTGGCCGGCCTGCGTGCGGCCGAAGGCGAGCCCGGGGCTGCCCGTCGGCCGGGGCTGCCCGCCGGAACGGGGCCGGTGGGATGGTCACCCGGCCGTCCGCCAACTCGTCCGCCACGACGTGTGCCGCCGGTCGGCCTGCCTGCGGGCTGAAGGCGACGCAACCCTCCACCATGAGGTGCGCCGCCGGCCGGCCTGCGTGCGGCCGAAGGCGGGACTCCGGCTGCCCGTCGGCCGGGGGTGGTCGTCGGCCGGGGGCCGGGGGCCGGTGGGATGGTCACCCGGCCGTCCGCCAACTCGTCCGCCACGACGTGTGCCGCCGGCCGGCCTGCGTGCGGCCGAAGGCGGGACTCCGGCTGCCCGTCGGCCGGGGGTGGTCGTCGGCCGGGGGCCGGGGGCCGGGGGCCGGGGGCCGGTGGGATGGTCACCCGGCCGTCTGCCAACTCGTCCGCCACGACTGTGCCGCCGGTCGGCCTGCCTGCGGGCTGAAGGCGACGCAACCCCTCCACCATGAGGCGCCCCACCAGCCGCCCTGCCTGCGGCCGAAGGCGTGACCCCGGCTGCCCCCGGGCCGGGGTCGCCCGTCGTACCGGAAGGCAGCTCAGTCGTTCAGCAGCACCAGCTTCCCCGTCGTACGGCCGGTGTCGCCGAGGGCATGTGCCTCGGCGGCCTCGGACAGCGGGAACGTGCCGGCGATCGTGGCGCGCAGCTTCTCCGCCTCCACCAGTTCCGCGATCGCCTCCATGCCGCTGCGGTCGGCGTCCACCAGCATCCGCAGCGCCCGCACACCGAGCCGCCCGGCCTCCTCGTAGAGGTCGTCCGAGCCGCCCGGGAGGATCGACACCAGGACGCCGCCGGGGCGCAGCACACGCAGCGAGCGCAGGGCGTTGTCGCCGCCGATCGTGTCCAGGACGACGTCGGCGTCCTTCACGGCCTCGGTGAAGTCCGTCTCGCGGTAGTCGATCGTCTCGTCGACACCGATCCCGCGCAGGAACTCGTGCTTGCCCGCGCTCGCGGTGCCGATCACGTACGCGCCGCGCGCCTTGGCGATCTGCACCGCCACGTGCCCGACCCCGCCCGCCGCGGCGTGGATCAGCACCCGCTGCCCGGGCCGGAGGTCCGCGTGCTCGGTGAGTGCCTGCCAGGCGGTGAGCGAGACCAGCGGAAGCGCGCCCGCCCGGGTGTGGTCGACACCGGCCGGCTTTCGGGCGAGGGCGCGGACCGGGGCGATGACGTACTCGGCGTGCGAGCCGTGCCCGTACGGGTACGGCAGCATGCCGAAGACCTCGTCACCGGGCGCGAAGGCCGCCACGCCGATGCCGACCGCCTCCACCACGCCGGAGACGTCCCAGCCCAGGACGAAGGGCGGCTCGCCCAGGAACCCGCCGGTCGCCCGGTGCTTCCAGTCGGTCGGGTTGACCCCGGCGGCCCGCACGCGGACCAGCACCTCGTTCGGCTTCGGTGCCGGGCGCTCGATCTCCACTTCCTTCAAGACCTCGGGACCGCCGAGGACGTCCTGGCTGATGGCTCGCATCGTCTTCTGTGTGCTCATGGTCAACCAGCGTGCCGGTCCGCAGACCTCGCGCCAATGGCAAGATTGCCAACATTCGATACGATCGTGCCATGCGACGTGAGCGAGTGGTGGTCCTGGCCCTGGACGGGGTGTACCCCTTCGAGCTGGGCATCCCCAGCCGGATCCTCGGAGCCGCCGACGGCCGGTACGAGGTCCTCACCTGCTCGGTCGACGGCCGTCCGGTGCGCACCAACGCGGACTTCGGCGTCACCGTGGAGCACGGCCCCGAGGCCCTGGCCACGGCGGACACGGTGGTGATCGCGCCGGTCGCGCCCGACCGGCTCACCGGCGAGATGCCCGGCGACGTCCTGGCCGCCCTCGCGCTCATCCGCCCCGGCACCCGCATCGTCTCCATCTGCACGGGCGCCTTCGTGCTCGCCGCCGTGGGCCTCCTCGACGGGCGCCGGGCGACCACCCACTGGCAGGTCGCCGACGAGTTCCGGCGCATGTTCCCGCGGGTCGACCTCGACCCGGACGTGCTCTTCGTCGACGACCACCCGTTCCTCACCTCCGCAGGGGCCGCCTCCGGCGTGGACATCTGCCTGCACCTCGTCCGCAAGGACCACGGCAGCCGCCTGGCCAACAGCGTCGCCCGCCGCTGCGTCGTCCCGCCCTTCCGGGACGGCGGCCAGGCCCAGTACATCGAGCAGCCCGTCCCCGAGCAGGGCGCCGCGAGCACGGCGGCCACCCGCGCCTGGGCTCTGGAGCGCCTCGGCGAACCCCTCACCCTGGCCGACCTTTCCGGCCATGCGCGGATGAGCCAGCGCACCTTCGCCCGCCGCTTTCACGACGAGGTGGGTCTCAGCCCCGGCCGCTGGCTGATCCAGCAGCGCGTGGCGCGGGCCCGGCATCTGCTGGAGTCCAGCGACCTCACGGTCGATCAGATCGCCGGCCGGGTGGGCTTCGCGACCGGTGCCTCCCTGCGCCAGCACCTGAACGCGGCGATCGGTGTCTCCCCGCAGGCCTACCGCCGCACCTTCCAGACCGCCCGCTGACACCGGAGGCACGCAGCACGCTTTACCTGATGCGGCGCCAAGTCCACTGACAGCAAAGCCATTTGTCGACCTGTTGCCTTCTTTCGGAGCGTGATGGAACCCTCACCTCCGGAGGGGGGCGAGATTGATCCTTTCGGGTCCAAACCCGATAGGGTTCCGATCGGCGCTGCGAGTTGACGCGATCGCGTCCAGTCGGCTCGCAGTGCGTACTCATGAGTGCGGTTCACACACCCCCCCGTTCGATCGTGTTGCTTCGAAGGATGCAGATGGAACTCGCCACTCCGCCACCGGCGGCGCGGGCCCCTGTCGCCTGGTACAGCTGGTGGTTGATGCCGCTGGGCTTGGGAGGCGGGACCGTTGCCGCCACGTTCATGAGCTCGGATCGAATAACCGCGGCCGTCGCCGGAGTCGCGGCGACGGCGGCCGGTGCCGTGTGCGTACGGCTGTTGCTGCGCACCCGGGCACAACTGCACCGGGCGGAAGGCTCCTTCCGCACCACGCAGGCCGAGCACAACCAGCAGTGGCAGCAGCATGTGGCGGCCCTGGAACGAAAGTTCGCCGCCGAACGCGCCACCCTGGAATCCCAGCTCAACGAGCAGAACTCGGCGTACGAGCGGCGCCTGGCCGACCAGAGCGCGACGTACGAGACGCAGCTCGCCGACCAGAGGGCCACGTACGAGACACAGCTCAGCGACCGGTCCCGGGCCTATGAGGAACGGCTGACCGAGCAGGCCACCTCCTACGAGACCCAGCTCGCCGACCAGGCCGAGGTCTGGCAGGAACAGCTCACCCACCAGCTCGCCGCGGTCGCCCGGCTCGCCGACGAGCAGCTGCCCGACGCGATGGAGAAGCTGCGCGCCGGCGACGCCATCGACGACCTGCTGCCCACGGTCAACCAGTGTGCCAAGGTCAGTTCGGACCTCCAGGCCGAGCTGCGCAAGCTGCTGCGTACCTCCTTGATAGGCCTGGAGGCGGAGTTCGACCGTTCCACCTCCGCCGAACAGGCCGTGATCAGCATCGGCAACCGCATCCACGTGCTGACGAGCAAGCTCCGCGGCCGTCTGCACGAGATGCAGGGCGAGCACGGCCGGCTGCCGGCCGTCGCCCGGGGCCTGATGGAGCTCGACCAGGAGCTCGGCCCCGCCGACTCCCTCGCCGCGAGCATCGGTGTGCTCGGCGGCTCCGACCGGCCCGGCCGGCAGTGGCAGGAGCCGCAGCGGCTGCTGAGCGTGGTGCGCGGCGGCATCGGCCGGATCAAGGACTTCCACCGGATCCAGGTGCGCCACCTGCCCGAACTGGGCGTCGACGGCGGTCTTGTGGACCACCTCACGCTGATCCTGGCCCACCTCCTGGACAACGCGGCCCGCTACTCGCCGCCCACCGAGCCGGTGCTCATCTCCGGCAAGGAGGTGCCCAACGGCGTCGGGATCGAGATCCAGGACTCCGGCAAGGGCCTGAGCGAGGAGAAGAAGCGCGAGGCCGAACACGCCCTCGCGGGCACCGCGCCCGGCGCGGGCCTCGGCGGCATCACCGAGGACGCCAACATCGGCCTGCGCGTCGTCGGTGCCCTCGCCCGCCGCTACGGCATCCGCGTCACCTTCGCGGACTCGCCGTGGCTCGGAACCTCCGTGGTGGTCGTGGTCCCGCACAAGTACTTCAGCCCGCTGCCCACGGCCGCGGCCGCACCGGCGGCGCCCGCCCCGGAGGTACGCACCGCGGCCCCGGCCCGCGAGACGGCCACCGTGCCCGAACCACGGGCCGCGCAGGCAGAGACCGGGGAGACCACGCCCGGCGGACTGCCCCGGCGCCGCAGCAAGCGGAACGAGACGGAGGCGCCCAGGCCGGGCGAGCGGACCGACCGGGGCACCGTCGCCGCCGTTCCACCGGACGCGTCCTTCTCGGGTCTCGCCGCCTTCGCCACCGCCGGACGCGACGCGGCGGAGGCATCCGAGCCGGCCGACGGCCACGACACCCTCGCCGGCCGCGAGTACACCGAGCACCGCACCGAAGAGAGCGACTAGTCCCATGACACAGCAAGGAACAGATGTGAGCTGGGCGCTCCGCGATCTCGTCGAGAGCATCCAGGAGATCCGATTCGCCCTCGTGGCCTCCAGCGACGGCAAGGCCATCACCTCCTACGGCGCCGAAGACCCCGACGACGTCGACCGCTTCGCGGCCGTGGTGGCCGGTCTCCAGGCCCTGGCCCAGCCGGTCGCCGAGCAGTTCCCCAAGTACGCCGGGCAGCTGCGCCTGGCGATGATCGAGGTGGACGGCGGGCACCTCTTCGTGGTGCGCGCGGGTGTGGAGACGTACCTCGGTGTCCTCGCCAGGGAAGGCCTCGACCAGGGCCTGCTCGGGCACCAGATGAGGGACCTGGCCCGCAGGATGGGTGAGCTCCTCGGCACCACTCCGCGCCTGGAGGAGCACTCTGGATGAGTGCTCCCCGCAGACCGTCGGACCCGTCCGGTCTCGAGCGCTACTACGTCCTCACGGGAGGGCGCAGCGGACCGGGCGGTTCGGCGTCGAGCCTCGACGTGGCGACCCTCGTCGTCTCCCGCGCCGCCCCGTTACCGGGCATGCAGCACGAGCACGAGGAGATCCTCCGCCGCTGCCGCGACCCGCTGTCCGTCGCCGAGCTCGGCGCTCACCTCGGGCTCCCCTTCAACATTCTCGCGGTGCTGCTGTCGGACCTGCTGGACGCAGGTCGCGTCGAAGCCCGTAACCCCATCCCGGCGCACGACGCCGGCCGCGGGCCCGACCTCGCGCTCCTTGAGGAGGTACTCAGTGGACTTGAAAGGCTTTGACCAACCCGGAGGCTCGGCCGGGGACACCCGCTCGGTGAAGGTGATGATCGCCGGGGGGTTCGGCACCGGGAAGACCACCATGGTCCGGTCGGTCAGCGACATCAAGCCGCTCACCACCGAGGAGACCCTCACCCAGGCCAGTGCCGACGTCGACCACCTCATCGGCGTCGCCGACAAGACGCAGACCACCGTCAGCCTGGACTTCGGCAAGATCGGCATCAACGAGAGCCTGGTGCTGTACCTGTTCGGCACGCCCGGGCAGGAACGGTTCTGGTTCCTGTGGAACGGGCTGTTCAAGGGGGCCCTCGGCGCGGTCGTCCTGGTGGACACGCGCCGCCTGGAGTCCAGTTTCCGGGCGATCGAGGAGATGGAGCGGCTGGAGGTCCCCTTCGTGGTCGCGCTGAACGTCTTCCCCGACTCGCGGAACTACCCGGTCGAGGAGATCCGGGACGCCCTGGACATCCCCGGGAACACCCCGGTCGTGGCCTTCGACGCCCGCGACCGGGCCTCCAGCCGGGATGTCCTGGTCGCACTGATCCATCATCTGAAGGAACGCTCGGCCGTGGCCCTGGAGCCCCGATGAACGACTCGACCGAACCCGGACTCCAGGCCGTGCGGGGCTGCCCCGTCGCCCACCACGGCGCTGACCTGACCAGGCTGTACGGCCCGGACGCCGCGACCGACCCGGCGGGCATCTACGAGCGGCTGCGCAAGGAACACGGCTCGGTCGCGCCGGTCCTGCTCGAAGGGGACGTCCCCGCCTGGCTGGTCCTCGGATACCGCGACAACCGGCGGGTGCTCGACAACCCCCGCCAGTTCAGCCGGGACGCGCGGATCTGGCGGGACTGGCGGGAGGGCCGTATCGAGGAGACCTCGCCGATCATGCCGATGGTCGGCTGGCGCCCCGACTGTGTGTCCCAGGACGGCGAACCGCACCGCAGGCTGCGCGGCGCCGTCACCGACGGGTTGCAGGCGGCGGCCGCCCGGGGCATCCGGCGGCACGTCACGTACTTCGCGAACAAGCAGGTCGACGCGTTCGCCGACGCCGGGCGCGCCGACCTGGTGGCCGACTACGCCGAGCAACTGCCGATGCTCGTGCTCACCAGGATGCTGGGCCTTCCCGCGGCGGACGGGCTACGCCTGATCGAGTCGTGCGCCGAGGTCTTCAAGGGCGGTGAGGGCGCCCTCGAGCACAACGACCGGATCATGCAGATCCTCGCGGAACTCGCCGAGCGCAAGCGGGCCGAGCCGGGCTCCGACTTCGCCACGGCCCTGTTGGAGCACCCGGCCGGCCTCGACCACGACGAGGTCGTCAGCCATCTGCGCCTGGTGCTGATCGCCGCGCACACCACCACCAGCAACCTGCTGGCCCGGGTCCTGCAACGGGTCCTCACCGACTCCGCCCGGCTGTCCGGTCTGGTCAGCGGGGAGCTGAACATCTCCTCAGCGGTGGAAGAGGTCATGTGGGACACCCCGCCGCTGTCCGTGCTGCCGGGCCGGTTCGCAACCGCCGACCTGGAGCTCGGAGGCCATCACGTCCAGGAGGGGGAACTGCTCATCCTGGGACTGGCCGCCGGCAACCTCGACCCGGATGTACGGCCCGACTCGGCCGTCGCCGTGCAGGGTAACCAGTCGCACCTGGCGTTCAGCTCCGGACCGCACGAGTGCCCGGGGCAGAACATCGGCCAGTCCATCATCGAGATCGGCGTGGACGTCCTGCTGCACCGGCTGCCGGATCTGCGCCTGGCCGTACCGCCGGAAGAACTCAGCTCGACCGCCTCCACGTGGGAGTCCCGGCTGGACAGCCTGCCGGTCGAGTTCGCCGTCTAGGCCACGCCGGCAGACCGTTGCCCGGCCGGTTTCCGGCCGGGCAACGCCGTGCGTGGGTGGCTGAGTCAGCCGTCGAGCCAGTCGCCTGCGACGTCCGTGGGGCGGTATCCCGTGGCGTTCCAGAGGAAATGCGGGTGCGCACAGCCGAACATGTAGGCGAGCAGTGCGGTGTCTTCCCTCCCGGTCCGAGGGTCGTGCAGGGTGTGGAACCTCTCGGATCCGACTACGCCGGCGTCTTGTTGGACATGACGGGCGCGGTCCGGCGATGGTGCGGCGCTGGACGCCTCCACGGCGGCGATGTAGGTGCGGCGCAAGATCTCCCATGTGCTGTCCGTATTGCCGTACCAGGGGCCGTGCAGTGCTTCGAAGGCATGGAGCTCGGCGTCGAAGAGGGGCCATGCCCCGGGGTACTGGGCTCGACAGCGTGCGGACAGCTCGGCGGCCCGGGTGCTCAGCGCCGGTGCGGTGGGCCGCGGGGCGATGGTGAGGGTGGTGCCCTCGGTGAGGATGCCGGTGCACGGGTTGGGCTGCAGGTCACACAGCGGGCACTCCTCGGCCGGGGGGAGGCCCTGGGTGATGCCGTCGAACCACAGGGCGTGGCGGCCCGTGAGCCCCATCCAGACGATGGTGGTGGTCATCAGCCAGGTGTTCCACATCGGGCTGTGGGCCTCGGGCATGCAGCCGTACTTGACGAGGGCTATCGCGCAGGCAGCGTAGAGCGCCTTGGTGTGGGTGGGCATGTCGGCGAGCCAGAAGTTGCTGATCTCGCCGGTGAGGGCGTCGGCTCGTACGTCGGCCATGTCGTCGATGACGCGGCACAGCAGCAGGGAGGCGAGGTTCTCTTCCTGCCAGAGTTCGGTGTCGGGGGCGACGTGCCAGAACAGGCAGTCCAGCATCTGCAGGGCTGAGTAGGTGCTCTGGCTGAGCGGGTTGGTCTGGGGGAGTATGACGCTGCCCGCGTCGTGCTGTTGGAGCCAGTACTCGTCGACGGATCGCTTGTGCGCTGCGAAAAGTCCGGACACCAGGGCCCGTGCGCTGTTGGTGCTGAAATTCTCGGCCAGGCGGCCTTCGACGTGTTGGGTGAGGCGCGTTGTGTCGATGGTGTCGATCACGCGTTTGTATTCGTGGAAGACGAGGATGTCGTCCTCGAAGCGGTGGCGGTGGCCGAGGTCTCGTTCGAGGTCGTTCATCTGCCGGGTCCAGGACCATCCACCCGTCAGGACGCTGTCGAGTTCCCGGCGGTGTGGCCAGGTCTTGACGGTGAGGGGACGACCGGCGCTCTGCCGCCAGCGGTAGTCGTCCAGCGTGCGTGCGGGGGGCGTGGGCAGCCGACGGCACAGAGGGCAGGTGCAGACGCTTGTCTGCTCCTCCTCGCGCGGCGGGGTGAGTGCCCGGCTCCTCCAGGCCCCTTCCAGCATCGTGCAGGCCAGTCTGCAGACCTCGACGTCGGTGCTGACCTGGGGGAAGGCTGCTTCGATCATGCGTAGGCCGGTGTCGAGGTGCCTCAACCTGGCGGAGCCCTCCTGGTCGGGCGGGAGGAACGCCGGCCGCGCCAGATGGAGGGCTCCCTCCACATCCAGCGTGGTACTGGAGTGGGGGGAGCCGAATGCGTTCAGCCGCTGCTGAGCGGCGTGCCGGGACCTTCGGTACTGCTCCGTGCTCCCCTTGATGTGTTTCACCAAGAGGCGGGCCAGGGTGTCCCCCGCCTCCGTGGGGTGGAGCTGGGCGCTTGGCTGCGCCGGGAGCGAGCTGTCGGCGGACGCCTTCGGAACAGCACCTGCGACTCGAGATTTCACACCGGTCTCCCAATGAGCTGTGGTCCTGGCAACGGAATCGATCGACCGTGGTCGTTGACCGGCCGTGTCCGGGGATCTTGTTGCTGCAAGGCGAACACCTGCATCGCCGCCTCAGCTGTGTTGATCAGGAAGCACTCGCGGCCCGTCAGGCGTGGCGCGGCCCCTGGATCCGAGATGCGCTGCCTCGCCCGAGGCGTGTGGGTAGCTGACCGGGGTGTCGAAGGGCAGGTCGAACCGGACGTCCTGAGGCATGCGTTTCCTTTCGGGAGACGGAACGCGGAGTCCCCCCACCCCTGCTGGCGGACGGTGTCGTGACCGCCCGCACACTCGAACTGGGCTTCGTAGTCCGAAAGTTGAACCGAGAAGCGGTACGAGGCTGCCCACGACGTGAATGAGCCATTCCGTGACCCTGCCGTGATCTCCGTTACTGCCCGAAGCGCATGAGCTGCGTATACTCCCTCGTCCCTCACCCGGTACCGGCTCGTCCACCGAGCCTCCGGAGCCGCGGAACGCCACACTGGTCAAAGTCCGTTCGACGACCGGCCAGGAGGCGCACCGACGACGACGTCCGCACCCGCACGCAGCGCTGAGCAGCGCAAGAATGAGGTGGAAGGCGCGGTGGAGACGGTCCAGCCCGGCTAGCTGACCGAGCAGGACGCCGAACTCTTCGCCGCCAAGACCGGGTTCGACCCCCGTCGGCTCGCCACGCCGTGCCTCTACTTCCGCGTCGTGCCGCGGCGGGTGCAGGCCTGGCGGGAGGCCGACGAACTCGACGGCCGTGAACTCATGCGCGACGGACGGTGGTTGAAGGCCGACTGAATCCGCCGGACCGGGATATCCGCAAGGTACGGATCCGCGGGGCACGACCGCCCCGCGGCCGGAATCCTGCGGAGGAGACATGGCACTGGTGAAAGCGGGGGTCCTCGTGCTCGACTGCGCCGAGCCCGAGAAGCTCGCCGTGTTCTACAAGGAACTGCTGGAGGGGGAGGAGTCGGACGCAACCGCCAACCGGGTGGAGATCAAGAGCGCCGACGGCTTCCGGATCGCACTGCGCCGGGACGTCAACGCGACCCCGCCCAGCTGGCCCCGACCCGAGAACTCCCTGCAGGCCCATCTGGAGTTCGTCGTGGACGACCTCGACGCGGTGGAACGCCGCGTCATCAGCCTCGGCGGCCGCCCCTTGGAGGCCAAGGAGCCCTCGGGCCCCCTGGAGGAGCGCGGCTACGCCGATCCGGCCGGACACTCCTTCACCCTGCGCCGCACCGCGCCGACGGCCCCCAAGCAGGGCTGAGCGAGAGGTTCAGCCGACCGCCGGCAACGGCCGGACCCGCGTCAGGCCCTGAAGAGGGTGCTGGCCAGGGTCACACGGACGGCCGTGCCGGCGAGCATGCTCAGCAGGGCGTTGCGACGCCGCAGGCGCAGGCCGACGGTGAAAGCCCAGGGCGGCCGACGGGGCCGCCGCGCGCGGCTGGGTGACGGGCAGGTCGCGGTCAGCGCGAAGCCGCTGTACGTCTTCGCGAGCCTGTCCCCTGCGCGGTGCAGGGGAACGACAGGGCGCAGAAGACGTGCCGCGCCTGCACCAGGAAGGCGGCCACGGCGATGGACGCCACGGGCGCGGCGGCTGTGACCATGCCGATGAGCAGGCACTCGAACGAACCGCCGCAGATCAGTGCCGCGGACAGTCCGGCCCACCACCGGTCGAGGCCCGACTGCACCACTAGGGCCCCGAAGGCGAGACCGAGCGGCACCATCCCCAGGCCCACCGAGGCACAGTCCCGGAAAGCGGCTCCATCGGCACCAGGACGGCCGGCTGTCGAACGTGGACCTGGCCCAGCGGGTGGCGGGCCGGCCCCGCCCGGCGGCCGCCGGGCGGAGCCGTGCGGCGGCGGTCAGTCCCGGCCGCCCTTCTCGCCGACCGGCCAGGTGCCGGTCGAACGCTCGATGGCCTTTGCGCCCGCGCGGTCCACGGCGCTGCGCACCACAGCGAAGATCGCGCCCTGGATCGCGGCGGCCAGGAGAACTTCGCCCCAGCTGCGGTCCTTGTCCAGCGCGTCGGGCGCGTCCTCCTCGTGCCGGATCGCCATCCACGTCTTGCGGAAGGCGAGCCCGGCCAGCCAGCCGCCCGACCAGCCGAGCACGAACCCGACGGGCTGGTACGCGAGGGACATCTTCTTCTTCTTTGCCACGGCAACTCCTAGATGGCTGAGGGTGGGTGAGGTGGTCAGGGGGTGTGCGCCGCCGGTATCCGCTCCTGGGCACGGACCGGCCCGGGCGGTGTGCCGTCACCGAACGGCCGGCCGCCCAGCTCCTCGCGGTGGTGCGGGGTCAGCCAGCCGGACAGGTCCGGGCCCAGGGGGACGACGCGGGTCGGGTTGATGCCGGTGTGCACCTGGTAGTAGTGGCGCTTGATGTGGTCGAAGTCGACGGTGTCGCCGAACCCGGGGGTCTGGTACAGGTCGCGGGCGTACGCCCACAGCACCTGGTTCTCCGTCAGCTTCCAGCGGTTGCACTTGAAGTGACCGTGGTAGACGGCGTCGAAACGCACCAGCGTGGTGAACAGCCGGATGTCCGCCTCGGTGATCGTGCCCCCGACGAGGTAACGCTGCCGCTCCAGCCGGCCCGCGAGCAGCTCCAGTCGCCGGAACACACCCGTGCAGGCGGCCTCGTACTCCTCCTGCCCGGTGGCGAACCCCGCGCGGTATACGCCGTTGTTGACGTCCTCGTAGACGTCCGCCATCACCTCGTCGATCTCGTCGCGCAGCGCGTCCGGGTACAGGTCGGGCGCGCCGTCCCGGTGCAGGGCCGTCCACTCGGTCGCGAGGTCGAGGGTCAGCTGCTGGTAGTCGTTGGTCACCAGCCGGCCGCTGGGCACGTCCACGAGCGCCGGCACACTGACACCACCCGGATAGTCCGACTCCCGGCGGTCGTACGCCTCACTCAGGAAGCGGATGCCGAGGACCGGGTCGCGGCCGTCCTCGTCCAGTGTGAAGCGCCAGCTGCGGTCGTCCTGGATCGGGTCGGCCACGGCCAGGGACAGGGAGTCCTCCAGACCGAGCAGCCGCCGGGAGACCAGCGACCGGCTCGCCCAGGGGCAGGCACGGCTGACGACCAGACGGTAGCGGCCGGCCTCCACCGGCCAGCCGTCCCGGCCGTCCGCGGTGACCCGGTCCGCGAAATGCGCCTTGGACCGCTTGAACGCCCTCCTTCCGTAGCCGGTGTTGCCGTCGTCGCCGTCGTCGCGGCTCATGGGAATGACCTCCTTGCCATACGTGGGCCCTGGTGAACGCGTTCCCCGTTTTCCGCCGACGGCACGGTGTGAGTACCCCCGACCGGGGCAATCGGCGTGGGTGACTGATGAAGGAAGTGATCACAAGACACGCGTCACCGTGCTGGTGGCGCTCGCGGCCAATCTGGTGATCGCGGTGGCCAAGGCCATCGGCGGCCTGGCGGCGGGATCCCCCGCCCTGCTGTCCGAGGCGGCCCACTCGGTGGCCGACAGCCTGAACGAGGTGTTCCTGCTCGCGGCGCTGCGCCGCAGCCGCCGCCCCGCCGACCGGCGTCATCCCTTCGGCTACGGCAAGGAGCGGTTCTTCTGGTCGCTCCTCGCGGCCGTCGGGATCTTCGTCATGGGCGGCTGCTTCTCCTTCTTCCAGGGCTTCGAAGCCCTGACGAGCGGTGCGGAGGAGGAACTCGGCGGCTATGTGGCCGGCCTGATCGTGCTCGGGATCGCCCTCCTGGCGGAGGGCGGTTCACTGTTGCGGGCGCTGTACCAGGTGCGCCGGCAGGGCGGCGCGGGCGCCGGGCTGCGCGATCCGGCCCTGCGGACGGTCGTCGCCGAGGACGGCACCGCGGTGCTCGGCGTCACCCTGGCCATCGTGGGCATGGCGCTGCACATGATCACCGGCCAGGTGGTGTGGGAGGCCTCGGCCTCGCTCGCGATCGGCGCGCTGCTGGTCTACGTGGCGTTCCGGCTGGGCCGTGAGGCCCGGGACCAGCTGATCGGCGAGGCGACCGATCCTGAGACGAGCGGGCGGATCCGGGAGCTGTTGCGGGCACAGCCCGAGATCGACAGTGTGGAAGCGCTGTTCACGATGAAGACCGGACTCGACACCGCCCTGGTGGCGGCCCGCGTCGATCTGGTGCCCGGTCTGGACAGTGAGCGCGTGGAGGAGGTCGCCGTCCGCATCAAGCGGTCCATAGCCCGGACGGTGCCCGAGGCCGACCAGATCTTCCTCGACGTGACCGACCGCCTCGCCCGCGAGGCAGCGGAAAGCCCCGCCGCGACGGGGGAGCGCGGCGGGGCCTGAACCTCGCGTGCCCCGTCGCGGCCGGTTCACACCCACGGGGCGGAAGGTTTTTCGCCGGCTGCCCGCGGCGGGCAGCCGGCCCCGGTCTCAGCCGCCCTCGGCCGGCTCCAGGACGAACACCGGAATCTCCCGGTCAGTCTTCTTCTGGTAGTCGGCGTAGGCCGGGTACGCCGCGACGGCCCGCTCCCACCAAGCGGCCTTCTCCTCGCCCGTGACCTCACGGGCGGTCATGTCCTGCTTCACCGGCCCGTCCTGGAGCTCCACGTGCGGGTAAGCCAGGATGTTGAAGTACCAGACGGGGTGCTTGGGTGCCCCGCCGAGGGAGGCCACCGCGGCGTAACGCCCCTCGTGCTCGACCCGCATCACCGGCGTCTTGCGCAGCTTGCCGCTCCTGGCGCCCCGTGAGGTCAGGATCACGACCGGCATCTTCGAGCCCTGCAGCGTCGTCCCCTCCGTACCGCCGGAGCTCTCGTACAACTCCACCTGCTTGCGCACCCACTGCGTCGGGCTGGGTTCGTACTCGCCTTCCAGAGGCATGGCATCCGTCCCATCGTCGTGTCCGCGGCTCATCGCCGTCCGTCTCCAACACCCGTGCCCCCGTGAATCATCCGCACCCCGCGGGATCCGGCCGGAAGCGCTGGATCTCACCCCGGCGCGAGCGCCATCCGCACGGCCAGGGCCGTCATCACCCCGCTCGCCACCAGAGCCGTCGCCAGCCGCCCTCGCCGGCCGGTCAGGGCCCGGCCCAGCAGCGCTCCGCTCCCGGCCAGCAGCACCTGCCAGCTCGCGGAGGCGGCGAAGGCGGCCAGCACGAACACGCCCTGCTCCAGTGGACCGGCCGGGCCGGTGGCCTGGGAACCGAGCACGAGGGCCGCGAAGTAGATGACGGTGGTGGGGTTCAGCAGGGTGATGCCCAGCAGGCCCAGGAAGGCCCGGGTGGGGCTCGGGGGCGCGGGGGCGGTGCGGGTCGCGAGCCGGTGGCCCCGGTACTCGCGCACGGCGGTGACGGCACCCCATGCCGCCAGCGCGAGCAGCACCAGCACGCAGACCCACCGCAGCGGCCCGAGCGCCGGCCGCAGCGCGGACGCCAGGGCGGTCCCTCCGAGTGTGGCCGCGAGGGCGTAGAGCCCGTCGGCGGTGGCGACGCCGAGCGCGGCGCAGACCCCGGTGCGCAGGGAGGTGCGGGCGGTGAGGGAGACGAGGTAGGTCCCGACGGCGCCCACGGGGACGGCGATGCCGTACCCGGCGAGCAGCCCCGCGACGAGCGCGGCGGTCATGACCGCGGCGGCGTCGGTCCTCCCCGGCGGTCGGCCTGCTGCTGTCGGCGGCCGGCGGGAGCGGCGACGGGCAGCGGCGGGAGAACGGTGAACGTAGGCATGGCTGGATCCTGGGGCCTGCCCGCCGGACCTACAACCGGTTTTCGAACCGGCCTCGCCGCACCTGTGGCCCGGGCGAGGGCACCGTCCCCGCGACAGGGTCTCCCGTCCCCGCCCCTCGAACAGGAATACGGCCTTCCCCGGCCATCTTGGCGCCGTCGGCGACATGGCCGAACTTCGCGTCGCCCCATAGGTGCCTGGGGCATCTAATGAAGATCGGCACGACGCACTACTCGTCTGCGAGGTCTTCATGACGGACACGACCGCACCCGTCGCCTTCCCCCAGAGCAGGACCTGCCCCTACCACCCGCCCGCCGCCTACGACGCGCTGCGCACCGAACGCCCCCTGACCCGCATCACCCTCTTCGACGGCCGCGAGGCCTGGCTGGTCAGCGGCCACGCGACCGCCCGCACCCTGCTGGCCGACCCGCGCCTGTCGTCCAACCGCGACCGGCCCGGCTTCCCCGCCCCCACCCGGCGCTTCGCCGGGATCCGCAACCGCAGAACGGCCCTGCTGGGCGTCGATGACCCCGAGCACCGCGCCCAGCGGCGGATGGTCGTCGGGGACTTCACCCTCAAGCGCGCCGTCGAACTCCGGCCACGCATCCAGCAGATCGTGGACGAGCGGCTCGACGCGATGATCGCCCAGGGCCCCGTCGCCGACCTGGTGAGCGCCTTCGCGCTGCCCGTCCCCTCCATGGTGATCTGCGCCCTGCTCGGCGTCCCGTACGCCGACCACGACTTCTTCGAGGCCCAGTCGCGACGGCTGCTGCGCGGCCCGGAGACCGCCGACGTACTCGACGCGCGCGACCGGCTGGAGACGTACTTCGGCGAGCTGATCGACCGCAAACAGCGGGACCCCGGCACCGGCCTGCTGGACGACCTGGTCCAACGGCAGCTGCACGAGGGCGACCTCGACCGGGAGGGCCTGATCGCCATGGCCCTCATCCTGCTGGTCGCGGGCCACGAGACGACCGCCAACATGATCTCGCTCGGCACCTTCACCCTGCTCCAGCACCCCGAGCGGCTCGCCGAGCTGCGCGCGGACCCGGGGCTGCTGCCGGCCGCGGTCGAGGAGCTGATGCGGATGCTGTCCATCGCGGACGGCATGCTGCGTCTCGCCGTCGAGGACATCGAAGTGGCCGGGACGACGATCCGGCAGGGCGAGGGGGTGGTCTTCGCGACCTCCGTCATCAACCGCGACGAGACGGTCTACCCCGGCCCGGACACGCTCGACTGGAACCGCCCGGCCCGTCACCACGTCGCGTTCGGCTTCGGCATCCACCAGTGCCTCGGCCAGAACCTCGCCCGCGCCGAGCTGGAGATCGCGCTGCACAGCCTCTTCGCCCGGCTGCCCACCCTGCGCCTGGCCGCCCCGGCCGAGGAGATCCCCTTCAAACCCGGCGACACGATCCAGGGGATGCTGGAACTCCCCGTGACCTGGTAAGAGGCCCCCGCACATGCACATCGACATCGACAAGGACGTCTGCATCGGCGCGGGCCAGTGCGCCCTGACCGCCCCAAACGTGTTCACCCAGGACGACGACGGCTACAGCGCCCTGCTGCCCGGCGGGGAGGGCAGTGGCAGCCCGCTGCTGCGGGAGGCGGCCCGCGCCTGCCCGGTCAGCGCCATCACCGTGTCCGAGACGGTGGGCTGACCCCGGAGCTCAACCGGTGTCCAGGAGCCGCCGGGCCGCCTCGCGCGCCTCGGCAGCGGGCTCGGCGCTCCTGGTGACACCCGCCGTGACCATGGCACCCTCCGCCAGCAGGAACAGCTGCCCGGCCAGCGCTCCGGGCAGCCCGGCCGCAGCCACGAGCGAAGCCAGGTACTCCCGGAACGCCCGCTTGTGCGCCCGTACTTGGGCGGCCACGCGCGCCGAGGTGGCCCCCAGCTCACCGTAGGCGTTGAGCCACGCGCAGCCACGGAAACCCGGTTCGCCGAACCACGCACCGAGCCAGTCGAACACGGCCAGGATCCGCTCCTCCGGACCCTGGCGGCACTCGACGTACGCGGCCAGCTGCCCGCGCCAGCGCGCGTCGCGCCGCTCCAGGTACGCCTCCACCAGTTGCTCCTTCGCCGGGAACAGCTGGTAGAGCCGCTTGAGCGAGACCCCGGAGGTGCCGCGGACGTCGTCCATGCCGACGGCCTGCACACCCCGTCCGTAGAACAGCTCCTCGGCGGCGTCCAGCGCCCGCTCCCGGGCCACTGCGCTGTCCATCGACGACCCTCCTTGACGCGAGAACGAGCGTTCTCCTACGGTAGCAGCCTTGCGGAGAACGCTCGTTCTCCCCTGCCGTCAGGGAGGATTCATGACCGATCGACCGCCGCTGCCGCCCTTCACCCGCGAGAGCGCCGCACAGAAGGTCCAGGCCGCCGAGGACGCCTGGAACACCCGCGATCCGCACAAGGTCTCCCTCGCCTACTCGCCGGACTCCGTCTGGCGCAACCGCGACGCCTTCGTCACCGGCCGCGCCGAGATCGCCGAGTTCCTGACCCGCAAGTGGGAGCGCGAGCGGGAGTACGCGCTGCGCAAGGATCTGTGGGCCTTCGACGGCAACCGCATCGCCGTCCGCTTCCAGTACGAGTGCCGCGACACCGACGGACAGTGGTGGCGCTCCTACGGCAACGAATTGTGGGAGTTCGACGAGCACGGCCTGATGACCCGTCGCGAGGCGAGCATCAACGACGTGCGGATCGAGGAGAAGGAGCGCCGGATCCACGGCCCCCGGCCGGAGTCGGAACGCCGGAACACGTTCCCCGTCCGGTGAGCTGGGGGAGTCGCTAGGGTCTTCCGGATGACCGAACAGGCCGCCCCCAAGCCCTTCCTCTATGTCGTCGTCTGCGCCGCGGGCATCGCCGCGGACGTCAGCAAGCTGATCACCGCCGCTCGGGAACGGGACTGGGAGGTGGGCGTCATCGCGACGCCCGTCGCGATGAACGGCTTCTTCGACACCGCCGTGGTCGAGGCCCGGACGGGCCGCCCGGTCCGCTCCGCCTGGCGAACCCCCGGCGAACCGCGCCCCTTTCCGGCACCCGACGCCGTGGTGGTCGCTCCCGCCACCTTCAACACCGTCAACAAGTGGGCGGCCGGCATAGCCGACACCCTCGCCCTGGGCACCCTCTGCGAGGTCGCGGGGCTCGGGGTGCCGGTCGCCGTCCTGCCGTGCGTGGCCGACGCACTGGCCGCCCACCCCGCCTACCGGGACAGCGTCGAACGCCTGCGGGGGATGGGCGTGCGGTTCGGCGAGCCGTACACGGGGGAGCCGGGGGAGGACGGCGACCGGCCGGAGTTCGGGTGGGAACGGGCCCTGGACCTGCTCGGACACGGCTGACGGTCGGACCCCGGCAGCAACGGTGACGACCCGTCGGATGCCGTGCCCGGCCTGGCCCTGGAGTGCACACGAACACATACGCTCGCCGGGGAAACCCTCCGAAGGCAGGAGCAGCATCGATGCAGTACGTGAAGCTCGGTTCGACGGGCCTGGACGTCTCGCGGATCAGTCTGGGGTGCATGACCTACGGTCTGCCCGACCGAGGCCCGCACGAGTGGACCCTCGACGAGGAGGCCTCGCGCCCGTTGATCCGGCAGGCGGTCGAAGCGGGCGTCACCTTCTTCGACACGGCGAACATGTACTCCGACGGCACCAGCGAGGAGATCGTCGGCCGGGCCCTGCGCGACTTCGCCCGCCGCGACGAGATCGTCGTCGCGACGAAGGTGTACTACCCGATGCGCCCCGGCCCGAACGGCGGCGGACTGTCCCGCAAGGCGATCATGACCGAGCTCGACCGGAGCCTCACCCGCCTCGGCACCGACTACGTCGACCTCTACCAGATCCACCGCTTCGACCCGCACACCCCGGTCGAGGAGACGATGGAGGCCCTGCACGACGTCGTCAAGGCGGGCAAGGTCCGCTACCTCGGGGCCAGTTCGATGTACGCCTGGCAGTTCTCCAAGATGCAGTACACCGCGCGGCTGAACGGCTGGACGCGTTTCGTCTCGATGCAGAACCACTACAACCTGGTCTACCGCGAGGAGGAGCGCGAGATGCTGCCCCTCTGCGCGGACCAGGGCGTGGGCGTCCTGCCCTGGAGCCCGCTCGCCCGCGGCCGGCTCACCCGGGACTGGGACACCACGACCGAGCGCAGCGCCACCGACACCTTCGGCAGCAGCCTGTACCAGGAGGGCGACCGCGCCATCGTCGAGACGGTCACCCGCATCGCCGGGGAGCGGGGCGTTTCCCGCGCGCAGGTCGCCCTCGCCTGGCTGCTCCACCAGCCGACGGTCACCGCCCCGATCGTCGGCGCCTCCCGGCCCGGGCACCTTCAGGACGCGGTGGCCGCCGTGGAGATCGAGCTGAGCGACAAGGAACGGGAGGAGCTGGAACGCCCCTACGGCCCCCGTCCCATCGCCGGGCACTGAGCGTGCGGCTCGTGGCTCAGTGGGGACCCTGCGGCGCGAACTCCGTGCCGCAGGGGCCCGCCCCCTCGCTCTCCGCCAGCTCCACCCTCGCCCCGCTCATCGCCAGCGTCCGGTAGAACCGCCCGATCCGCTCCGCCGACCGCCCCACGTAGTGCCCGATGAACGACCGCCGGAACCGCTCGGCCGCCCGGTTCGGCTGCGAGCCGTGCACCAGGCTCCCGTTGAAGAACAGGACGTCCCCCGGTGCCATGTCCACCGGCACCGGCGCCAGCCCCGGCGGCGGCGGAACGTACTCCCGGGCGAAGGACACGTCCGCATCGGCCGGCTCCGGGCAGAACAGGTCCATGCGGTGCGTGCCCGGCACGACCTCCAGCCCGCCGTTCTCCCGGTCGATCACATCGCAGGCCATCCACGCGGCCACACACGTGCCCGGCTCCACCCGCAGGTAGAAGTTGTCCTGGTGCAGCGCCTGTCCCCGGGCCCCGGGCGGCTTGAAGTAGAACATGCTCTGCGCGGCCAGCACCTCCTCCCCGAGGAGCGCCTCCAGCACCGTCCGCAGCCGGGCGTCCAGCAGGATCTGGCGCGCCAGGCCGTTGATCTCGTGCGGGTGCATCACCCGCGGCCAGACGTGCAGCGGGTCGACGCCCGGCCCGTCCTCGACGCGCGGCTCGAAGTGCCCGGGCACCGGACCGGCCGCCCGCAGCGCCGCGAACTCGGCGCACAGCCGCTCGATCTCGTCGGCCCCGAAGAGCCCGCGCACCACCGTGAAACCGTCGTCCTCGAAGCCCTCCCGGTATCGCCGGAGCCGGGCGGGGTCCAGGATGGAAGCCCCGGTGGCGCTGTTGCCCGTGACTGTCATGAACGCACTCCTCGGTCAGGTGTCATCGGTACGAAACGCTAGGCCCCGGAGCCGCCCAGGAGGATGCCCGTGCGTGCTGACGGATTGCCCACCGCTGCCGGCCACCGGAACACCGGCGACACCGGCGACACCGGCGACACCGGCGATACCGGGGATCCCGCCCCGCCGCCAGGGCTGGTGGTGCTCGGCCACTTCGACCAGAGCCCCGGCTACGGCGTCAGCCGGCCGTACGGCTCGGCGAGCTGGCTCTTCACCTGGACCACCGCAGGCCGGGGACGGCTGTGGCAGGGCGGTGCGCGGACCTCCGTCGGCGCGGGCGTACTGGTCGTACTCGCCCCGGGCGTCCCGCACGGCTACGCCGTCGAGCCGGGCGCCCGGCACTGGCGGTTCTGGTGGGCGCACTGCCAGGCCCGGCCGTCCTGGACCGCGTGGCTGCGGCCGTACGAGGCCGGGGACGGGATGTACGTCGTCACCTCCGCTCCGGCCGGTGTGCACGGCCGCGTCGAGACGGCGTTCCGGCGGATGCACGCCGACGCCCGTTGGACCGGCACCGAGCCGCCGCCCGGCGCGTCACCGCCGGACGGGCAGGTCGCCGTGGCGCACGGCAGCGCGGCCCGCGAACTGGCCCTGTGCGCACTGGAGGAGATCGTCCTCCTCGCCACCGCCGACGCCCGGCCCACGGAGCCCCGGCCCGGCCTCGACGCACGGATCCGCAGCGCCCAGGAGCTGATCGACGCCGACCCGGGTGCCCCGCACACCGTCCGGTCACTCGCCGGGGGTGTCGCGCTGTCGCCGTCCCGCTTCGCCCATCTGTTCAGCCGACAGATCGGGCAGTCGCCCATGCGGGCCCTGCGCGAGGCGCGGCTGCGGCACGCGGCCCGGCTGCTGGAGAGTACCGACCTGCCGGTGGAACGCGTCGCCGTGGCCTCGGGGTTCGCCAGCCCGTTCCACTTCAACCGCGCCTTCCGCGAGCGCTACGGGGCGCCTCCGGGGGCCTACCGCACGAGGCGCGGCGAGCCGCCCGCCTGAGCACCGCCATTGGTTCCCGGACCGGCTGCGAACGGCAGGCGCCCAGACGCCGGCCGGCGGTGTGAGCTGCTGTTCAGACGGTGGTTCAATGGTTTCCGGGCGGCCTCCGGTGGCGAAGCAAATGCACGTCGCCAAAGGGGGCAGACGCGAGGGAAATGCCTTTTGCTCCGCTGATTGACATCTTGTCAAAAGGCGCTGGCGGCGCACGCAATGCATGAAACGGCGGGATCTCTTGTTCCCTGTCGTTGACCTGTGTAAAGGTGTGCCCTGTCGGCGTGCCCACATCACGCCTTTCTTTCGTATGCGCGAGGCCGACGAGCCGGCATACCCCTTGGTATGGACTTTACCCCGCATGTCCTTGAGAGGAATGCAGCCTTGAAAGACGCAGGCCCGTCGAATTCCCCGGCCCCGGCCCGCAGGTTCGCCGTGACGGACGAGCAACTGAGCGCGGAGCTCAGGAAGTGGACCGGGGCCACACCCGCACTCCACCCCGTCGGCGAACTGCTGGACCGGCACTGGGAGGCGGCCTTCGGCTACGCCCGGCTGTGCACCGACGGCCCGCGCTCCGCGGGCATGCTCACCACCGCCGCTTTCACCCGGCTCTTCGGCGAGACCCTCCGCCAGAACGGCCCGACCTCCGCCTGGCGTCCCCATCTGCTCGTCACCGTGCGGCGCATCGCGGCCGAGTGGGCCGGTGACCACAGACTCGGCATGCTCCACCCGGAGCTGCTCACCGGCGAGGGCGAGCGCCCCGCCTCCCGGCTGCTGCCCTCGCAGCGGCGCCGTCTGCTGTCCGGGGCCTTCCAGCGGCTGCCCCAGTCCGCCCGCTGCCTGCTGTGGCACGTCGAGGTCGAGGCCGAACCCCTCACCTCCCCGGCCGGGCTGCTCGGACTGGACGAGGAGGGCGCACGCGTCGAACTGGACCGGGCCCGGGACCGGCTGCGCGAGGAATGCCTCCAACTGCACCGCGAACTCGCCCCCGACGAGGAGTGCCGGCGCTATCTGCGCCTGCTCGACGTGACGTACCGGCGCGGGGGTCTCGCCCTCGACCCCGATCTACGCGCGCATATCGAGGGCTGCGGGCACTGCGACGCCGCCGCCGACCAACTGGACCAGTTCAACCACGGCCTCGGCGCCGCCCTCTCGGAGGCGGTGCTGGGCTGGGGCGGGCGGGCGTACGCGCAGAGCCGGGCGAACGAGGCGGGGGAGAGCGCCGGGAGCGGGCCTCCCACGGAGCGCGGGCGGCCCG
Organism: Streptomyces qaidamensis; assembly: GCF_001611795.1. NCBI lineage: Bacteria > Bacillati > Actinomycetota > Actinomycetes > Kitasatosporales > Streptomycetaceae > Streptomyces > Streptomyces qaidamensis. The sequence goes on from NZ_CP015098.1 coordinate 8,604,406, forward strand.
GGGGAGCGGCCGGCGCGGCCACCGCCGAGATCCCGGCCGCCGCGGCACGTGAGCTGTTCCCGGACCCGGTGGCCCTGGCGCGCGAGGTCTTCCCGGACCCGGCCGGCATGGCGTACGAGATCATTCCCGACCCGGTTCGGCCGGCGCGTGAGCCTTTCCCCGAGCCGGCCCGTGAGCGGCGTGAGGTCTTTCCGGATCCGGTCCCGGCAGCGCGTGAGCCTTCCCCCGGGCCGGCCGGTGAGGGGCGCGGGGCCTTCCCGGACCCGGTCGCCCTCGCCGGCACCGTCGGGGAGTCGTTCACCGATCCGGGCGGCCCGGCGGCCGTGCCGCTGCCTCCCGCAGCGGCAGGGGCGGGCACGCCCCTCGACAGGGCCCAGGCTCCGGTCACGACCGGTGAGGGCCTCTCCGTGCCGCCGCCCGTCTCCGCACCCCCGGGTCCCCGGCCCGAAGGTCCCCGGACCGCAGCCAGAAGATCCGCCCACAGGACGGCCCGCCGTGCCGCCCGGCGACGCAACCTCACCGCGGGCATCCTGACGGTCAGCGGCCTCGTCGTCCTGCCGCTGGTCCTGTGGTCCACCGGCAACGGCGGCGACGGCGCCCCGGCCGGCGCCGACCGGCCCTCCGGTGAAGCACCCGACGCCGAGGCGGGCGGGGTGACCACCGACCCGTCCTGGGCCGGGGCGGACGAGGCCGCGAAGGGCGCCCTGCGCGGGCGGCTGCACAACGTCGCCTCGGGCCTGTGCGTGGGCATCGACGGCAAGAAGGCCGTAGAGGACGGCGAGGCAGAACTCACGACCTGCTCCGCGGACGCCGCCCAGCAGTGGACCTACGAGACCGACGGACTGCTGCGCAACGGCGCCGCCCCCGACCTGTGCCTGGACTCGCAGCTGGGCTACTCGGTGCGGCTGGCCCCCTGCGCGGGCGCGTCCCGGCCGGACCCGAAGAACATCCGCTACGACTTCACCCTCCAGGGCTCCCTCGTGCCCCGCTGGGACCAGGACCTCGCCCTGGCCCCGGCCGCGACCAACGGCTCGGGAGCCCTGGTCCTCAAGGCCCGGACGGACGACGAGGCCCAGCGCTGGGTGATCGACACCTCCAAGGCCGACCTCCAGATGGAGGCCGTCAACTGGAACGCGGCCGCTCCGGCCCCGCGCCCCACCCCCCCCCCCACTCCCACCCCGTCGAAGACGCCCGAGTCCACACCGACGCCGTCCGCGACCTCCCCGGCCCCGAAGCCGAAGCCGAGCAGCCCGGCGGCCACCGAACCGCCCTGCTACCGCTACGGCTACTACTGCGACGCGGACGGCGGGTACGGCAACCCGGGATACGGCTACCCCGGCTATGGATACGGCCCCGGCTACGGCTCTGGCGGCTACGGCGGAGACGGCCGCCGCTGACCGGGCGTGCGCTCAGGCCCCGACCACGGTCAGGGACAGCCACAGGGCCGCCACGGCCGGCACCAGCGCGGCCGGTACGGCGAGCAGTCCGAGCCGAGTGAACTCCCCGAGCCCGACCCGGTGCCCGTGCTGCTGCACGATCCGGCGCCACAGCAGGGTCGCCAGTGATCCGGCATAGGTCAGGTTGGGGCCGATGTTCACACCGAGCAGTACCGCCAGCACGGCCCCGGGACCGGCCCCGGCGGTCAGGGGCAGCAGCACCAGCACCGCGGGCAGGTTGTTGACGAGGTTCGCCAGGACGGCGGCCAGCGCGGCCACGCCCAGCAGCGTGAGCAGCCCCGACCCGTCGGGCAGCACACGCCGCAGCGCGTCGGCGAGCCCGTGGTCGACGACCGCGCGCACCACGACGCCGAGCGCGAGCACGAACGCGAGGAAGGCCGGCGAGGCGGACCGCACCACCGTCAGCGGCGTCGCCCGCCGCCGGAGCAGTGCCCGGCCGGCCAGCACCAGCGCACCGGCCGTCGCGGCCCAGGCCGGCTCGATCCCCACGGCGGAGGCGACCACGAACCCGGCGAGCGTGCAGCCGACCGTGACGAGGGCGAACAGCGGCAGCGGCTCGGGACGCCGCTCGGGGTCGGGGGAGGGGAGGGGCGCGGCCAGTTCGTCGTCGAAGAAGCGCCGGAACACCAGGTACTCGGCGGCGATCGCGACCAGCCAGGGCAGTGCCATCAGCGCGGCGAAGCGGGTGAAGCTCAGCCCGCTCGCCGTGAACGCCAGCAGGTTGGTCAGGTTCGAGACCGGCAGCAGCAGCGAGGCGGTGTTCGACAGATGGGCGCACGCGTACAGGTGCGGCCGGGCTCGGACGCCCATCCGGGTGGCGGTGGCGAGCACCACCGGAGTCAGCAGGACGACGGTCGCGTCCAGGCTGAGCACGGCCGTGATGACGGACGCCAGCGCGAACACCGCGGTGAGCAGCCGGGTGGGGCGCCCGGCGGCCCAGCGGGCCATCCATGCCCCGCACGCCGTGAACAGCCCCTCGACGTCGCAGAAGTGGGCGAGTACCAGCACGGCCGCGAGGAAGCCGACCACCGGCCCCAGCCGCTGGACCTCCTCCCAGGCGTGCTCCGGCGAGATCACTCCGAGGGCGAGGGCGAGCCCTGCGGCCGGCACCGCCAGCACGGCCTCGGGCAGGCCCTTCGGGCGGGCGACGGCCCAGACCAGCACGGCGGCCAGCAGCGTCACGGACAGGACTTCGGCAAGCGGGGTGTTCAGGGCGGGGTCCTCCGGGACGCGATCGTTCGTGCCCGCTCATGAAATCAGGCCGGGGTAAGAGCCCCTCGGCGGCCCCGCCGTCCCGCCCAGCGGCCGGTCACGGGCCGCCCGCCGGCACCGGCCCGGCGGAGCGCGCTCAGATCTCGTCGCCGAGCAGGGCCAGCTCCGACCAGATCGTCTTGCCCTCGGCGGTGTGCCTGCTGCCCCATCGCTGGGTGAGCTGGGCGACCAGGAGCAGACCGCGGCCGCCCTCGTCCCAGGTCTTGGCCCGGCGCAGGTGCGGGGCCGTGTGGTTGGTGTCGGACACCTCGCAGATCAGGGTGGCCGCGTCGTGGATCAGCCGCAGCCGGATGGGCGGGGCGCCGTAGCGGATGGCGTTGGTGACCAGTTCGCTCACGACCAGCTCGGCGGTGAACGTGGCCTCGGTCAGCCCCCAGCGTTCGAGCTGGTCGACGACCTGCTTGCGGATGGGGGCCACCAGTGCCGGGTCGGCGGGGATGTCCCAGGTGGCGACCTGGGCGGACGGCAGGCCTCGGGTGCGGGCCAGCAGCAGCGCCACGTCGTCGCTGGAGCCGCCCGGCGGGAGCAGGCTGTGCAGCACGCGGTCGCAGGTCTCGTCCAGGGAGTCGGAGGGCGCCGACAGGGCCTCGCGGAGCATCCGGCCGCTCGCGTCGAGGTCCCGCTCGCGGCTCGCCAGCAGCCCGTCCGTGTGGAACGCCAGGACGCTGCCCTCCCGCAGTTCCACCTCGGCGGACTCGAACGGCAGCCCCCCGACACCCAGCGGGGGGCCCGAGGGCAGGTCGAGCTGCCGGGCCGGGCCGTCCGGCGGCACGAGCAGGGGCAGCGGATGTCCCGCCCGGGCCAGGTTGCAGCGCCGCGACACCGGGTCGTAGACCGCGTAGAGGCAGGTCGCGCCCACCTCTCCGGTGCCGTTGTCCCCGCCGGACTCCTGGGACAGCCGGACGACCAGGTCGTCGAGGTGGGTGAGCAGTTCGTCGGGGGCCAGGTCGATGTCGGCGAGGGTGCGCACGGCGGTGCGCAGCCGGCCCATGGTGGCCGAGGCCTGGATGCCGTGACCGACGACGTCGCCGACGACCATGGCGACCCGCATCCCGGACAACGGGATCACGTCGAACCAGTCGCCGCCCACGCCGGAGCGGATGGCCGGCAGATAGCGGGAGGCCGCCTCCACCGCGGCGGTGTGCGGCAGGGTGCGGGGCAGCAGACTGCGCTGCAGGGTGAGGGTGGTCTCGCGCTCGCGGGAGTAGCGGCGCGCGTTGTCGATGCAGACGGCGGCCCGGGCCGTGACCTCCTCGGCCAGCAGCATGTCGTCGTCGTTGAACGCCTCGGGCCGACGGAAGCGGGTGAAGACCGCCACGCCGAGGGTCGTGCCCCGGGCCTGGAGCGGGACGGACATCGTGGCGTGGATGCCGTACTCGTGGACCCGCTGGAAGCGCACCGGGTCCCAGGCGAGCCACTGCTCCAGGTCGCCGGAGGAGCCCGAGGCCACGACGGTGCGACCCGCGACCAGCGAGGCGGCCTGCGGGGAGTTCTCCGGGTAGACGTCGACCTGCCCGGGCTTGACGACCGCTTCGGGGCTGCCCCGGTTGACCGACTGGTGTGCGGCCCGGCGCAGATGCACCGGCGGGGCCGGCGTACCGGGAGCCTCGCCGCCGCCCTCCTGCGCCTCCAGCAGGTCGACACTGACGAAGTCGGCCAGCGTGGGGACGCACACGTCCGCCAGCTCCTGGGCGGTCCGGGTGACGTCGAGGGTGGTGCCGATGCGCACGCTCGCCTCGTTGACCAGCTGCAGCCGCTCCCGCGACCGGTACTGGTCGGAGAAGTCGTGGGCCGTCACGCACACGCCGCACACCCGGCCGGTCCCGTCGGTGAGCGGCGCCATCCTGGCCAGCCAGGCGTGCGCGGCCCGGTTCTCGCCGGTGGCCTTCATGTACGTCTGCATGTCCTGCCGCCGGCCGGTGCCCAGCACCCGGCGCAGATTCTCCTCGAGCTCGGAGTTCTGCGGCCGGCTGCCGATGTCGGTGGGCTTCAGGCCCAGCACCCGCCCGGCGGGCAGCCCCAGGAGGTCCGCCATGGCCTCGTTGACGCCGCGCAGCCGCAGCCGCTCGTCGAAGATCATCGTGGCGCAGGGCGACTGCGTCAGGGCCAGGCGCACCAGCGGGTCGTCCGGCAGGCCGGAGCCGGTGGCCTCCGGCGGGGACACCGCGAGCCACTCGGCCGCCTCCGGCCCGTCGGGCGGCCTGCGATGGGCGAGCACCCACACGGACACGGGATGGCCGTCACGGTGGCGCAGGGTGAGGGTGCCGCTCCAGCGGGAGTCGGCCGGCACGGACGGGAGCTCCGCGCCGTCGGCCAGCAGCGCTGCGGCCGGGCGGCCCACGACCTCGGCGGCGGTGTGTCCCAGCAGCCGGCGGGCGCCCTCGCTCCACTCGGTGAGCGTGCCGTCGACGGCGATGACGGCACGGGCGGCGGCCATGCCATCGTCGAACACCTCGTCCGGGCTCATCGTCGCGACTCCATGCGGACACTCACAGTGAACAGGGAAGCCAGTTGAGTTCCAGCCTAGTCCGTAGGCACCCGACGTGGACCGGTAACCCCCGTGCCGACTGCGCGGCCGGAGGCAAGGTGCACATCCGGTCGAAGTAGGACCTGGGGCAGAAGGAAGCTCCCGCACCCTTGACGGCCATGCGTGACAGGTCGACAGAATCTGTTTGTTCGCGATCAGTTGTGAGTACTTCTGAGTCCTCATGAGGGAGATCCGTCATGTCGGTCACGCGCAGATCGGTCCTGCTCGCCTCCGCGGCCACGCCCGCGGCCGGGGCGCTGCTCGGCGCCCCGGAGGCGTGGGCCGCCGGGGAGGCGCGCGGTGCGTCCGGCCGCCGGACTGTCGCACTGCGCGACGGCTGGCGCTTCGCGCTGGTGAACCCGGGCGGCATCACCGATCCGACCGGCGCCTACGCCGAAGCGCACCTGCCCGGCTTCGACGACTCCGGATGGCGCGAGAGCGCCGTCCCGCACGACTGGAGCATCGAGCAGACCCCCACCACCGAGCACGGCACCACCAGCGGCACCGGCTTCCTGCCCGGGGGCCTCGGCTGGTACCGCCTGGCCTTCACCCTGCCGCCCGCCCTCGCCGGCAAACGGATCTCGGTCGAGTTCGACGGCGTCTACATGGACTCCACCGTCTACTGCAACGGCAAGGAGGCCGGCCGCCACCCCTACGGCTACACCGGCTTCGCCCTCGACCTCACCGTCCTGGTGCACACCGACGGCACCACCGAGAACGTGATCGCCGTCCAGGTCCGGAACCGGCTCCCCAGCAGCCGCTGGTACTCGGGCAGCGGCATCTACCGCGAGGCCCGCCTGGTGATCACCGAGCCGGTCCACGTGGCCCGCTGGGGCACCCGCGTCACCACGCCCGAGATCTCCGTCGAGCGGGCCCTCGTACGGGTCGCCACCTCCGTCGTCAACGCCTCGGGCACGGACGCCGACGTCGAGGTCGTCTCCCGGATCGTCGACCGCAAGGGCCGGACGGTCGCCCGTGCCTCCTCCGCCGCGGCCGTCTCCGCCGAGCGGACCGAGACCCAGGAACTCACCGTCCGGCGCCCCGAGTTGTGGGACTTCGGAGCCCCGCACCGCTACACCCTGCACACCGAACTGCGCGTCGGCGGCCGGACCACCGACACCTACCGCACGGTCTTCGGCTTCCGGACCTTCCGCTTCGACCCGGACGAGGGCTTCTTCCTCAACGGAACCCACCACAAGATCAAGGGCGTCGACCTCCACCACGACCTGGGCGCACTCGGCGCCGCCGTCAGCGTCGACGCCGTCCGCCGGCAGCTGGAGATCATGCGGTCCATGGGCGTCAACGCCCTGCGCACCTCCCACAACCCGCCCGCGCCCGAGGTGATCCAGGTCTGCGAGGAGCTGGGCGTCGTCATGCTGGTGGAGGCGTTCGACTGCTGGCGCACCGGCAAGAACCGGTACGACTACGGCCGCTTCTTCGACGAGTGGTGCGAGAAGGACGCCACCGAGATGGTGCTGGCGGCCCGCAACTCGCCCGCCGTACTGAGCTGGTCCATCGGCAACGAGGTCCCCGACTCCACCTCCACGGCAGGCCTCGCCATGGCCGACCGGATCATCGACGCGATCAGGGCCGCCGACGACACCCGACCGCTGGTCATCGGCTCCGACAAGTACCGCCGCCTGCCCGCCAAGGGCTCCGCGGCCGATCTCATGCTGGCCAAGCTGGACGGCCTCGGCCTCAACTACAACACCGCCAAGTCGGTGGACCAGCTGCACGCGGCCTACCCGCACCTGTTCCTCTTCGAGTCCGAGTCCTCCTCGGAGACCTCCACCCGCGGCGCCTACCAGGAGCCGGAGCACCTCAACACCGGCGAGAATCACACACCGGGCAGACGGGCGACCTCCTCCTACGACAACAACCTCGCCTCCTGGACGATGAGCGGCGAGTACGGCCACAAGAAGGACCGGGACCGCAAGTGGTTCGCCGGGCAGTTCCTGTGGTCGGGCATCGACTACATCGGCGAGCCCACGCCGTACGACGTCTTCCCGGTCAAGGCGTCGTTCTTCGGCGCCGTCGACACCGCGGGCTTCCCGAAGGACATGTACTACCTCTTCCGGAGCCAGTGGACCGAGCGGCCGATGGTCCACCTGCTCCCGATGACCTGGAACCACAGTGAGGGCGACACGGTCGAGGTCTGGGCGTACGCGAACGTCGACACCGTCGAGCTGTACCTCAACGGCACGTCCCTGGGCGTACGGCGCTTCGACACCAAGAAGACCGTGGACGGCCGCACCTACCTGGAGACGACCGAGGCGACCGGCGACGACAAGACCTTCACCGACGGCCCCTACCCCGGCAGCTACACCAGCCCGAACGGCAGCGCCGGCAAGCTCCACCTCACGTGGCGGGTGCCCTTCGCGCCGGGCGAGCTGAAGGCCGTCGCACGGCAGGGCGGCAAGGTGGTCGCCACCGACGTACTGCGCACCGCCGGAGCCCCGCACGCGATACGCCTGACCGCGGACCGCACGTCCCTCGCCGCGGACGGCCGCTCCCTGGTCTTCGTGACCGCCGAGGTCGTCGACCGGCGCGGTGTGGTGGTGCCCGACGCGGAGCACCTGCTCTCCTTCGAGGTGGCGGGCGGCTCCCTCGCCGGGCTCGACAACGGCCGCCAGGAGAGCGCCGAGCGCTACCAGGCGAGCACCCGGACCGTCTTCGCCGGCAAGGCCCTCGCCATCGTCCGGTCCGGCACGAGGGCCGGCGCGGTGAAGGTGACCGCCCGCGCCGAGGGGCTGCGCACCGGCACGGTGACCGTACGCGCCACCCCGGCCGGCGACCGGGCCGAAACGACCCCGCCCGCCTTCGGACCGGAGCATCCGGCTCCCCCGGGCCGCCCGCACGCGGATGCCAGTTACTCCGGCCGCCCGGACACCCTGCCCGCCGCCATGCTCGACGGTGATCCGGCCACCGGCTGGTCCAACGGCTTCTTCAAGCAGGCCACGCCCTTGCTGCCGGCCTTCGACGGCGCGCGGGCCGAGGACTGGGTCTCGGTCGACCACGGGCGCACGCGCGGCTTCGACCGGGTGGACGTCTCCTTCACGGTGGATGCCACGCACAGCCTGCCCGCGGCGATCGAGGTCGCCGTATGGGACGGCCGGGCGTGGCAGGCCGCGCGGGACACCCGTATCGAGTGGGCCGCCGCCTCCGACGCTCCCACCGCGATCACCTTCAAGCCCCTGCGCGGCTCCCGGATCCGGCTCACCCTGACAAGCCGCCACCCCGACGAGGCGCATGGCGCGATACGCATCAGCCGGCTGGAGACGGCCTAGACCACCCCGGTCCGGACGGGCGGTGAACAGCCGGTCCCGTCCGGACCGTTGACGGACTGTCACATCAGCCACAACCATGGCCTGCGTCCGCATCTGGGAGCGCTCCCATGCCGAGCGCCACCCGCACCTCCCGGAGGAGCCCAGACGTGAAACGACGCAGAACCGCACTGCTGTCCCTGACGGCCCTGCTGGCGGCCGCCCTCACCGCGCTGCCCTCCGCGCCGGCCGGGGCCGAAGAAGTCGAGCAGGTCAGGAACGGGAGCTTCGACACCACCACCGACCCCTGGTGGACGACCAGCAACGTCACCGCGGGCCTGTCCGACGGCCGGCTCTGCGCCGATGTCCCCGGCGGCACCGCCAACCGCTGGGACGCCGCCGTCGGGCAGAACGACATCACCCTCGTGAAGGGGGAGTCGTACCGCTTCTCGTTCAGCGCGACCGGGACACCCGCCGGGCACGTGGTGCGGGCGATCGTGGGCCTGTCGGTGTCGCCGTACGACACCTACCACGAGGTGACACCGCAGCTCAGCGTCTCCGGCGACACCTACTCGTACACCTTCACCTCGCCCGTCGACACCGCTCAGGGGCAGGTCGGCTTCCAGCTCGGCGGCAGCGCGGACGCCTGGCGCTTCTGCATGGACGACGTCTCGCTGCTGGGCGGGGTGACGCCGGAACCGTACGAGCCCGACACCGGGCCCCGGGTCCGCGTGAACCAGGTCGGCTACCTGCCGGCCGGCCCGAAGAACGCCACCCTGGTCACCGACGCCACGGCGAAGCTGCCCTGGCAGCTCAAGAACTCCGCCGGGACGGTGGTCGCCCGGGGAACGACCCTGCCGCGCGGGGTCGACGCCTCCTCCGGGCAGAACGTCCACTCGATCGACTTCGGCGCGTTCCGCACCAAGGGCGCGGGCTTCACACTCGTCGCCGACGGCGAGACCAGCCGCCCCTTCGCCATCGGTACGAGCGCCTACGAGCGGCTCCGGCTGGACTCGGCGAAGTACTACTACACCCAGCGCAGCGGCCTCGCGATCCGCGACGACCTGCGGCCCGGCTACGGCCGCCCGGCCGGTCACGTGGGCGTGGCACCCAACAAGGGCGACACCTCGGTGCCCTGCCAGCCCGGCGTGTGCGACTACACCCTCGACGTCAGCGGCGGCTGGTACGACGCGGGCGACCACGGCAAGTACGTCGTCAACGGCGGCATCTCCACCTGGGAGCTGCTGAGCACCTACGAACGCGCCCGGCACGCCCGCACCGGGCAGGCGGACAAGCTCAAGGACGGCACGCTCGCCATCCCGGAGAGCGGCAACAAGGTCCCGGACATCCTCGACGAGGCCCGCTGGGAGCTGGAGTTCCTGCTGAAGATGCAGGTGCCCGACGGCAAGCCGCTGGCCGGCATGGCCCACCACAAGATGCACGACGAGCAGTGGACCGGCCTGCCGCTGATGCCTCATGACGACCCGCAGAAGCGTGAGCTGCACCCGCCCTCCACCGCCGCCACCCTCAACCTGGCCGCCACGGCGGCGCAGGCCGCCCGGATGTACCGGTCCTACGACAAGGCGTTCGCAGACAAGGCACTGGCTGCCGCACGCAAGGCCTGGGCGGCGGCGCTGGCCCACCCCGACCGCCTCGCCTCCGAGAGCGACGGCATCGGCGGCGGCGCCTACGCCGACAGCGACGTCACCGACGACTTCTACTGGGCGGCGGCCGAGCTGTACCTCTCGACCGGGGAGAAGCGGTTCGAGGAGTACGTCCTGAAGTCCCCGGTCCACACGGCCGACCTGTTCAAGCCCCTGGGCTTCGACTGGGCCCGCACCGGGGCCGCGGGCCGGCTCGACCTCGCCACGGTGCCGAGCAGGCTGCCCGGCCGGGACGCCGTACGCCAGTCCGTCGTCAGGGGCGCCGACCGCTACCTGGCCACCCTCAGGGCGCACCCCTACGGCATGCCGTACGCGCCGGACGGCAACACCTACGACTGGGGCTCCAGCCACCAGGTGCTCAACAACGCGGTCGTCCTCGCCACCGCGTACGACATCACCGGCGCCTCGAAGTACCGGGACGGCGCGCTGCAGAGCATGGACTACATCCTGGGCCGCAACGCGCTGAACATCTCCTACGTCACCGGCTACGGCGAGGTCAGCGCACAGAACCAGCACAGCCGCTGGTACGCCCGCCAGCTCGACCCGAGCCAGCCGGGCCCGCCGAAGGGCACCCTCGCGGGCGGGCCGAACTCAAGCATCCAGGACCCCTACGCACAGAGCAAACTCCAGGGGTGCGTCGGCCAGTTCTGCTACATCGACGACATCCAGTCCTGGTCGACCAACGAGCACACGATCAACTGGAACGCCGCCCTGACCCGCATGGCCTCCTTCGTGGCGGACCAGGGGTAGGGACCGGACGGCGGTGCCGCGTGCCGGGGGAGTCCGCCGACAGGACGCCCCCGGCACGCGCGCGTAGCCTGGTGCCATGCCAGCGGTGCGGGTCGACGGCATCGAGGTCGCGTACGACCGGGTGGGCCAGGGCCCGCCCCTCGTGCTCGCGCACGGCGCCACGACGGACGCCCGGCTGTTCCGCGGCCAGGCCGAGGACCTGGCCGACGAGTTCACCGTCGTCGCCTGGGACGAACCGGGCGCCGGCCGCTCCCACGACGTACCGCTCTCCTTCACCCTGGCCGACTACGCCCGCTGTCTGGCGGCCGTCATCGAGGACGTGGACCTCGGCCCGGCCCATGTCCTCGGCCTGTCCTGGGGCGGGACCGTCGTGCTGGAGCTCTACCGGCACCACGCCGGACTCGTCCGGACGCTGCTCCTCGTCGACACCTACGCGGGCTGGAAGGGCTCGCTGCCCGCGGCGGACGTGCGGGCACGGGTCGAGGGCGCGGAACGGATGCTCGCGGTCCCGGCCGAGGTGTTCGCACCGACCATGCCGGGCCTCTTCGCCGGGCAGCCGTCCGCCGAAGCCGTACGCCTGCTGTCGGTGATGTCGGCCGACACCCGGGCCCGGAGCATGCGGACCGAGCTCACCGTCATGGCCGAGGCCGACCAGCGCGATCTGCTGCCGAAGATCGAGGTGCCGACGCTGCTGCTGTGGGGCGAGCTCGACGCGCGCTCACCCGTGGAGACCGTCGCCCGCCAGTTCCTCGAAGCGGTCCCGCGGGCCACACTGGTCGTCCTCCCCGGTGTCGGGCACCTCAGCAACATCGAGGCGCCGGAACCGTTCAACCGGACCGTCCGGGAGTTCTGCCGCGCTCACTCCTGACCGGCCCGGCCAGGGCCCGGTGCGGATCGTGCCCGACTGGTTCCCCTGGCCGTTCATGAGCGGTCAGGGTGTGCAGCCGGGCCCGGTCGAGCGGCTCGTGCACCTCGACGTACTCGCCGTGCGGCAGCCGTTTGATCACGCCGGTCGCCCGGCCGTGCGCCACGAGCTCCCTGTCGCGTACCTGGAGTCCCAGGCAGATCCACCGGGTGACGACGAAGACGACCGCCGGGACGACGAACACGGCGATCCGCACCGCCCACGTCACCGTGTTGATCGACAGGTGGAGGCGGGTCGCCACGATGTCGTTGCCGCCGCCCGCCAGGAGCACGAGGTAGAGGCTGATCCAGGCCGCCCCGATCGCCGTGCGCACCGGGCGGTTGCGCGGCCGGTCCAGCAGATGGTGCTCGTGCCGGTCGCCGGTGGACCGGGCCTCCAGGAACGGGTACACGCCGATGAAGACCAGCAGCAGCGGGAACACCACGATCGGGATCAGTACACCCAGCACCAGCGTGTGCCCCCACAGCGTGATCTCCCAGCCGGGCATGATCCGTACCAGGCCCTCGGCGAAGCCGAGGTACCAGTCGGGCTGGGCACCCGTGGACACCTGGTCGGCGCGGTACGGGCCGTACGACCAGACCGGGTTGATCGTCGCCACCGCCGCGATCAGCGTGAGCACCCCGAACACCAGGAAGAAGAAGCCGCCCGCCTTCGCCAGGTACACCGGCATGAACGGCGCCCCCACGACGTTGCGTTCGGTGCGCCCGGGCCCGGCGAACTGGGTGTGCTTGTGGTACACGACCAGCAGCAGGTGGACCACGATCAGCGCCGCCATGACCCCCGGGATCAGCAGCACGTGCAGCGCGTAGAAGCGGGCCACGATGTCGTCGCCGGGGAACTCGCCGCCGAACAGGAACATCGCCAGGTACGTCCCCACGATCGGCACGGACAGCAGCGCGCCGTGCACGAACCTCAGGCCCGTGCCCGACAGCAGGTCGTCCGGCAGCGAGTAACCGAACAGCCCCTCGAAGAGACCGAGGAAGAGCAGCAGCCAGCCGAACAGCCAGTTGACCTCCCGCGGCTTGCGGAACGAGCCCGTGAAGAAGTGCCGCATCATGTGCGTCAGCATCCCGGCGACGAAGACCAGTGCCGCCCAGTGGTGGATCTGCCGGATCAGCAGCCCGCCGCGCACGTCGAAGCTGATGTCCAGCGTGGACGCGTACGCCTCGGACATCCGCACACCGTTCAGCGGGACGTAACTCCCCTGGTAGGTCACCTCGTTCATCGACGGATGGAAGAACAGCGTCAGGTACACGCCGGTGAGGACCAGCACCACGAAGCTGTACAGGCAGATCTCGCCCAGCAGGAACGACCAGTGGTCGGGGAACACCTTGCGCAGGTACTTCCTGCTCAGCGTGTGGGTGCCGAGCCGCCCGTCGAACCAGTCGGCGAGGCGCTCGCCGCGCCCGGCGCTCACGCCGCCGTCCCGGAGAGGTGGGCGAGCTTGTCCGGATTGGCCACCACGTAGATGCCGCGCACCCGGTCGCCCTCCGGTGTGAGGTCCAGGACCAGCACGGCGAACGGCGCGTCGCCGTCGAACAGCACCGCCGCGTCGTCGCCGTTCACGCGCCGGTAGCGCCAGACGGGGTGGTCCGGACCGCCCCGGCCGGCCGTGAGCAGACGGGTCACCTTGTCCCGGCCGTGCACCGGGCGCAGGCTTGCCCGCCGGCGCTTGCCGCCGGCGTCCGTCCACGCCGTGACGTCCGGCGCGAGGACCTCCATCAGCTCGGCGATGTCCCCGCCGAGCGCCGCGCGCACGAACCGCTCGGTCGCCTCCCGCCGCACCCGCGGATGCGCCTCGTACCGCGGCCGCCGCGCGTGCACGTGCTCCCGGGCCCGGTGCGCCAACTGCCGTACGGCGGCGGGGGAGCGGTCGATGATCTCCGCGATCTCGGCATGCGGGTAGGCGAAGACCTCGCCCAGCACGAACACCGCCCGCTCCAGCGGTGTCAGCGACTCCAGGACCACCAGCATCGCCAGCGACACCGACTCCGAACGCAGGGCCGGGTCCTCCGCGGTTCCTGTGTCGTCGGCGACCAGGGGCTCGGGCAGCCACGGGCCGACGTACGTCTCCCGCCGGCGGCTGATCACGGCCCGGCGGCGCAGCGCGTGGTTGACGGCCACCCGGACGAGGTAGGCGCGCGGGTTGTCGACACCGGCCAGGGGGGCGCCGCCGCCGCGGGCCGTCCAGGAGAGCCAGGTCTCCTGCAGGACGTCCTCGGTGTCGGCGACACTGCCGAGCATGTTGTAGACGACGCCGAACAGCAGCTCGCGATGGTCGACGAACACCCCGGTCGCCGCGTCGAGCGGGGTGTCGGTGCCGGGTACGGAGCTCTCGGTCATGCGGGGGCCTCCTCTGGCGCGCTCACCACTGCGAGCCGGGCAGGGCCCCGGAATGTGACATCGCCCGCCCCGGTGTGACCCACATCTCAGGTGCACCCCGGCCCGGTACCTCTTGGCAACCGCGCTGACCTGGGGGTATTTACGAGTCAGTACCCGAGCGGTACCGTGAAGGCATGCCAGCTCTCAACGTGGAGTTCAGCGACCGCGAACTTGAGGACCTCAGGCAGATCGCCAAGGAGCGCGGTACGTCCATGAAGGCGCTCGTGCGAGAGGCGGCCGCGGCCGACATAGCCCGCCACCGGGCCCTGCAGGAAGGCGCGGAGGCTTTCCGCCGGTTCTTCTCCACCCACGCCGACGAGTTCGCCGCCGCGTTCCCCGACGACGAACCGCCCGCCAAGGGCGAAGGGCGGGCCGCCTGACTCATGGCGCCCGTGATCCATATCGACGTGCCCTGGCTGCTTCAGCGCCATGAGGAGGTCCTGCCGGACCAGCCCACCGTCAACGACTTCTCCGCGCTGGTCGCCGCCGTCGCCCGGCACCGCGTCGACCCGCCCCGCCTCGGGGTGAACTCCGACCCCGCCTGGCGGGCCGCCGCGCTGCTGCACACCATCACCGTGCTCCGGCCGCTGCCCTCGGCCAACGCCCGCTTCGCCTGTGCGACCGCCGTGGCGTACATGTTCGTCAGCGGCGTCGGCATCGACCCGCCCTACGGCGCCCTCGTCGACCTCGCCCGCGACCTGCTGGCCGGCACCACCGACGTGTACGGCGCGGCGGACCGGCTGCGTTCCTGGCAGATCTGAGGACGGATGCGGTGCCCGATTCACGCGGGCCGCAGGGAAATGTCGAAAACGGGTGCGAGCCACGTGCATCCGTTCCCCGTTTCTGACTTTCTGTCAATGGCGGGGATGTTGTCCGGGTGCCTTGTTGGCCGTGTGGGGGTTGTGGAAGAGTGAAACGCGCGTGCGGGGGGAATGGCCGGGTGTCGCACGTGATTTGTGGACCGCGTCCGATTCGCCGTCGGTGAATTCGCACCTCCCGCGCCGCGCCAAAAGAGGTACGCACCAACCGGGCCTCCTTTTTCGGCGGCATGACCTGTGTGTGTCACATGCGTGGGAAGGAACCATCTCAGTGCCCACCCCCCACCCCCCTCGTCCTCCGTATCCCCCGCCCGGCGGGGATACGGGGGAATCCGATGAATCACTCGCCGCTCCGCTGAGAGGCAGCCCGGAGGGCGAGGTCGCCGCCCATTCCGTCGCGCTGCTGATGGCGCGGCACTACCAGCCGGTGCACGACTACGCGGTGATCTGTCTCGCCTCGTCGGCGCAGGTCGCCGCCATGGTGACCGGAACCGCCTTCCACCGGACCCTCAACCGCCTCGCCTTCGGCGAGTCGGCCGTCGCGCTGCGCCCGGCCCTTCTGGTGACCGTGCGCGACACGATCCGCGAGTGGTCCGGCGACGATCGAATATCGGCCGTTCTGCCCGCGCTGCAGAAACCGGCCGGAGGGCGCGGGCTGCGCGCGGCGACGTCCATGACGCCCGAAAATCGCATCCTCGCGGAGCGGGCATTCCAGGCACTTCCCGCCGCCACTCGCTGTTTGCTGTGGCATGTCGAGGTCGAGGCCGATCCTTTAAGCGTCCCGGCCGGGCTGCTGGGCATGGACACCGAGATCGCGGCGGCGGCTCTCGAACAGGCGCGGGACACATTCCGCGAAGGCTGTGTACATGCCCATCGCGAACTCGCGCCCACCCAGGATTGCCGCTTCTACAACCGCCTCCTCGACGTCCCGATCCGCCGGGGCGGCGCACTCCTGCCGGATGTCCAGCAGCATCTCGACGAGTGCCGCTACTGCCGGAGCGCGGCGGAGCAACTGAGCCATTTCGAGGGCCCGCTGGGGCCGTTGATCGCCGAGGCGGTACTCGGCTGGGGCGCCCGCCGCTACCTCGACTCGCGCCCGGGACGCGCGTCGCACGGCGGCCGGGGCGCTCGCGCCGGCCGGCGCGGTGGCGGACGGCGGGGCGGCGGACACGGTCTGCTGTCCCGGCTTCCCGTGCCCGCCCGCCGGGTTCCGCAGGCGCTGGGCTCCTCGCGTGCGCTGCTCTCGGGCGTCGGCGCGGTCTCGGCCGGGGTGCTGGCGACGGTGCTCATCATCAGCGCGTCGTCCTACGACGGCGGGGAGGCCGACCCGGCCGGGTCCAACAGCGCCGCCGCCGGCGGCAAGGGCCCCACGTCGGTGACGCCGCCCGGCACCGCCGGGCTTCCCTCGGCACCGGGTGTGACGCGGCTGCGCAACGCCGGCGCCGACCTGTGCCTCGACATCCGGGGCCTGCCGAAGGAGGGCTCGGGCGCGAATCTGGCGGAGTGCTCGACGGTGTGGACCCAGCAGTGGACGTACGAGGAGGACGGGCTGCTGCGCAGTGTCGCCGATCCCGGGCTGTGTCTGGACTCCCACAAGGACGCCGGTGTCGTCGTCCTCGGCACCTGCACCGACGAGGATGCAGAGCGGGGCGACGACGTGCGCTACGACCTCACCGTGCAGGGGGAGTTGCTGCCCCGCTGGGACGAGCAGCTCGCCCTCGCCCCGGCGGACGACGACCCGGACGCCGACCTCGTCGTCAAGGTACGCGACCGCTCCTCCGACGCGCAGCGCTGGCAGCCGGAGCCCCTGCCGACGACGGAGGGCTCCCTGTCGATCGAGGAGCAGGACGACCCGGCGGCCCGCCAGGTGACGCTCAGCGACGGCCGGACCGCCTGACGACGGCCCCCGGGGCCCCGAGCGGGGCTGCGCCGCGAACGCGCGGCGCAGCCGACACCGTCAGGCCGGATCCTCGACGAGGTCGGCCGGGCCGACCGTGCCCGGCGTCGCGTGCCCCGCGAGGGCGAGGGTGAGGTCGAGTTCGGCCAGCAGGCAGCGGATGACGTGCTCGACGCCCGCCTGGCCGTCGAGGCCGAGGCCGTAGACGTACGGACGGCCGACGAGGATCGCGCGGGCACCGAGGGCGAGGGCCTTGAAGATGTCGTCACCGGTGCGGACGCCGCTGTCGAACAGGACGGTGAGCCGGTCACCGGCCGCCTCCGCGACGCGGGGCAGCGCGTCGGCCGCCGCGACGGAGCCGGCCACCTGACGGCCGCCGTGGTTGGAGACGATCACGCCGTCCATGCCGGCGTCGGCGGCCCGTCGCGCGTCGTCCGGGTGCAGGACGCCCTTGAGGACGATCGGGCCGTCCCAGTTCTCCCGCAGGAACGCGAGGTCGGGCCAGCTCTTGGCCGGGTCGGAGAACATCCCGACGAAGTGCATCACGGCGGCGTTCGGATCCTCGTGCACGGGCTTGGCCAGACCCGCCTGGAACGCCGGGTCCGAGAAGTAGTTGGCCGTCCCGACCCCGTGCAGGAACGGCAGGTACGCCTGGTCGAGATCGCGTGGCCGCCACGACAGCAGCGGTGTGTCCAGGGTGACGACCAGCGCGGTGAACCCGGCCGTCTTCGCCCGGTTCAGGAAGCTGCGCGCCACCTCCGGGTCCTTCGGCCAGTACAGCTGGAACCAGCGCTCGGCGTCCCCCATGGCCTCGGCGACCTGTTCCATGGGGGTGCTGGACGCGGACGACAGGATGTACGGCACGCCCTGCGCGGCGGCGGCCCGGGCCGCGGCGGGCTCGGCGTCCGGGTGCATGATCGACAGCACGCCGACCGGCGCCAGTGCGAGGGGGGCGGGGAGGGCGCGGCCCAGCACCTCGACCGACAGGTCCCGCTCGTGCACGTCTCGCAGCATGCGCGGCACGATCCGGCGGCGCTCCAGGGCCGCCCGGTTGGCGCGGGCCGTACTGCCGTTGCCCGCACTGCCCGCCACATAGCCGACCGGGCCGGGTCCGAGCCGCTGCTCGGTGAGCTCCTCCAGCCGGGTCAGATCGGTGGGCAGGCGCGGTACGGCGCCCGACATCCCGTTCAGATAGATCTCGTACTGGAAGTCCGCCCAGTGCTTGCCCACCGTACGCCCGCCTCTCGTCGTCTCCTCGTCGAGACCGTGCCGTGGGGCGACGATACCGAGCGGTATGGGTTGAGGGTCCGGCGGTGGGTGCGGTCACGCGGGCGACGGAGCGGAGGGTCCGACAACCGGTCACTCCTCGTCCGCGTGCGGTGCGGGGTCCGGCTCGGTGTCCGGGCCCTGGGACCGGACGCGTTGCACGTGCTCCAGGGAGTCGCGCAACTCCGTGAGCCAGTCGTCCGTATGACGCTGGACCAGGCGCACGCACCAGGCCAGCGCGTCGCTGCGGCTGCGGGCCACGCCGCCGGCGATCAGGGTGTCGAGGACCTGGCGCTCCGGCTGGCGCAGTCGCGTCATCACGGGCGCGGCCACGTGTGTGAAGAGCGTCCGCCGCCCGCCGCACTCCACGCCCCAGGAGACCTTCCGGCGGAACCGGTGCTCGGCCTCGCGGGCCACGGCCATCCGGTCCTCGCGGGTGCGCTCCCGGAACTCCTGCGCCCGGCTCTCCAGGGCCGCCTCCCGTTCGGCGGCCGGGGCGTCCTCGGCCAGCCGGGGTGCGGGGATGCGGCCGATCACGGTGATCTCCTCGCGGTCGACCGTGATCTCGGTCAGTTCCTCGAAGAGGTCGTCGGGCAGCCGGCCTGCGAACCAGCCGCGAAGCTTCTCTCTTTGCTCGGTCGTAATCATGTAATGACGATTACTCGCCCGCTTCATGAACACAAGGGGTCACAAAGCAGTCGGCCGAGAGCGGAATCGGAATGTTTCAGGCCTATTAACGAACGCACGGATATCAGCCATCTGGCCGCTTCGTGACCTGGGGAACCGCGCAGTTACGGGCTTCACCGGCCTGGGTTCCGTAACTTCGCGCCACTGATTCAACACGCAATGTTACTGAAACCCGTGGGGTCGATGTGTGTTTCCGCGGCGGACTCGGCAGACTCGCGCTCGCCGCTCCGGTGCACCGACCGAGCACGGGCCGGCACACCCTGTAATCGATGCGGAAGGATGCACACAATGCGGACCACCGCGCGCTGGGCCATGACCATCGGACTGACGGCCACCGCCGTCTGCGGACCCCTCTCCGGGGCCGCGCTCGCCGATCCGGGTCAGGCCCCCACCGCGCTCTACGCCCCCTCGGCCCTCGTCCTCACGGTGGGCCACGGCGAGAGCGCGATCACGGCGACTCCGGAACGCGCGGTCACCCTGACCTGTGCCCCGACGCCCGCCGGCACGCACCCCGCGGCCGGACCGGCCTGCGCGGAACTGCGCGGCGTGGGCGGCGACTTCGACGCCCTGACCGCCAGGGACGGCGTGATGTGCACCAAGCAGTACGACCCGGTGGTCGTCACCGTCGACGGCGTATGGCAGGGCAAGCGCGTCTCCTACGAGCGCACCTTCTCCAACGACTGCATGAAGAACGCCTACGGAACGGGCGTCTTCTCGTTCTGAGAGGGCTGAGCCCACAGACCGGGATCGCGCTGGATCCGTGAAGCACAGCGGGCCGTGGCTGGGGAGCCGGGCCGTTGTCACGGGGAGTCGCGATCTCGCGCAAGGGGGCCGGCGGGCGGAGTGGGGCCGCCCGCCGGCCCCTGGGCTTTCTATGCCCCGGGCATCACGCCCGGTCGCGGTGGCTCGTGTCGCACCACGGGTAGCGGCGGCTGCGGCGGCAGGTGCACAGCGCCACGCGGAAGCGGTCGGAGGTGACGACGGAGCCGTCCTCCAGCTCCACCTCCACCGGCCCCTCCATCAGCAGCGGGCCCTTGCGTTGGACGGCGACGCGGCGAGGTGCGGCGGACCGGTCAGACGGGGAGTTCGGCACGGACGACCACCAGCTCTTCCTTGTCATCGTCGGCGGACAGCAGCCCCCGCTCCCGCAGCCAGCGTTCCCGGCCGCGCAGCACCGGCCCGAACGTGATCCGGCGCCGGCGGGTCACGGCGGCCTTCAGGCCGGCCGCGCGCAACTGCCCGACGGTCAGGTCCGGCCCGCTGAGCGCCGACTGCACGAGCAGCAGCACCCCGCCCGGCCGCAGCAGGCCGGGCGCCTGCCGGCAGATCCGGTCGACGACCAGCCGTCCGTCGCCGCCCGCGTCCCAGGCCCGGGCCGCGCCCCGCGGCGGCCTGCGATGACCGTCCGGCGCGGGCACGTACGGCGGATTGGCCAGAATCAGATCGAACATCTCGTCGCGCACGGGTTCGAACAGGTTCCCGTGCAGGGTGCGTACCGGGAGGCCCGCCGCACGGGCGTTCAGCCGCGCGGCCCACACGGCGCTCCAGGACAGGTCCACAGCGGTCACACGACTGCCCCGGCGTGCTGCTTCCAGGGCCAGGGCGCCGCTGCCGGTGCCCACGTCGAGGACCTTCGCGCCCGGAGGCAGCGGCTCGTCGGACAGGGCACCGGCCAGCAGCTCGGTGTCCTCCTGCGGGGCGTACACGCCCGGGGGTACCAGTGCAATCACGAGCACCGGGTACCCCGACAATCAGGAGGTATGAGCTGCTTCCCGGGCAAGTGGTGCACGCAGTGACGAACGTGATGCACGCCAGTCGGCGAGCAGCCGGGTGCCGAAGCGTTCCTCGACGAATTCGGTGGCGTCGATGCCGAAGGCTACATCCGGGGCGAGATGCGGCTCGTGCTCCAGCAGTCCGCCGATGACGTCGTGACGCACCACCTGCTCGTGGACCGCGTCCGCCTCGACGTGCTCGTCGTAGAAGTGTTCGGCCGCCGGCCCGGCGCCGGTGCGGCGCATCGCCTCGGCGAGCCGCCGAGACCCCGGTGACGAGGTGATCTCGACTGTCGCGAAGTGTCCGACCAGGGCGCCTCTGAGCGCCCGGTGCAGCCCGAAGAGGGACATCATGTTCACGGTGACCAGGGCCTCGGCGGTCGCCGCGTCGAGATAGCGGCCGTACGTGGTGTCCAGACCCAGGTCCGTCATCAGGTCGGCGAACAGGGAGGCGTGCACGCGGTCGGCGCGGCCCCCGCCCCACTCGTCGAACTCGACCGCCGCCATCGCCGCCTTCGCCCGGCCCCACAGCCGGGGCAGCACCCACGCGTGGGGGTCCGCCTCCTTGAGGTGGTACAGGGACCGCTGGGCCGCGTACTCGCGCACCTGCCACAGCTCGCCCTCGTCACGCAGGAAGTGGGTGACGCCGGTGCCCTCGACGGGCTCGACCAGCAGGCCGGCCAGTGCCTCGTCCAGGCTGTCGTGGACGTGCGCGTCGGCGCGCAGCGCGGACAGGAAGCGCTGCTCCATGGCGCCGCGGACGCGCAGCAGGTCGGGGTCCCACTCGCGCTCCGGGGGGACGCCCGCGAAACCGCGGTAGTGCAGCTCGTAGCACAGGTACAGGGCGAGCTGGAGGTCGTCGCCGTACACCTCGGCGCGGGCGACCTCCTCCAGCCGGGGCAGGCGGCCCGCACCGCGCAGACAGGCGTCGACGCCCCTGCTCAGCGGGCCGCGCGGGGTGGGCAGTCGTGGTCCTTCGTGCTCCATGCGCGCCGGGTACCCGCCCGGCGAGCGAGGTCACACGTCGTGTGTCACCGCCCGGCCCCGGTCAGTCCCCCTCGGACTCCTCCTGAGCTCGCGCGTTGGGCGTGATGGCCTCCCCGGCCTCGCCCCGGTGGCGGCGCTGCTCGTCCGAGTCCCGGGTGCGGTTCTCGGCGTCCTCGACCTCGCGCAGCACCTCCTCCAGAGCCGTCTCGGGCGGCTTGCCGTGCTGGTTCTGGTCCCGGTCGTGGTCCTTGTGCTGGGACACGGGGGTCTCCTTCCTGTTCGGTACGTCTTCGGTACGTCACGCCACGGCTGTGGATGATTCAGCCGGAGGCCGCGGCGATGCGCAGCGGCACCGGGTCGGGAGGGGCGGTCTCCGCACTGCGGCGGGCGACCTCCGCCCACCAGGAGGGGCCGTCCTCGATGTGGCGCAGCAGCACCCCCTCGCGGATCGCCCAGGGGCAGACCGTGACGGCCTTGATGCCGGTCAGCTTCAGCGCGGTGTGCCCGACCACCGCTCCCGCCAGGCTCTGCGCGGCGCGCGGTGCGGAGATCCCCGGCAGGTGCGCGCGCTCGGCGGCGGGCAGGGCGGCCAGCTGGGTGATCGCCGCCCGCAGTTCGGAGCGGTGCATCTGCCGGTCCACGAACGGGCCGTGGCGTCCGGGCGCCGCGCCGCACAGCCGCCCCAGCTGCTGGAAGGTGCGGGAGGTGGCGACCGCCGTGCGCGGGCCCTCCCAGCGGATCCGCGCCGCGACGTCCCGCAGCTGATGGCGGACCTTGCGGCGCAGCGCCCGCACCCGCTCCGGCGACGGCGGGTCCTCGTCCGCGAAGAACTCGTGCGTCAGCCGCCGTGCGCCCAGCGGCAAGGACGCCACGAAGTCGGGCAACCGGCCGCGTCCGAAGGCGACTTCGAGCGTGCCGCCGCCGATGTCGAGCAGGGCGAGCGGCCCCGACCGCCAGCCCATCCAGCGCCGGGCACCGAGAAACGTCAGCTCGGCCTCCACCTCGCCCGGCAGGGTGCACAGGTCCGCGCCCGTACGGGCGCGGACGGTGCGCAGCACCTCGTGCCGGTTCGGCGCGTTGCGCACCACGGCGGTGGCGAACGCCAACGGATCTGCCGCGCCCCAACGGGTAGCGGTCCGGCTCGCCTCGGCCACCGCGTCGACCAGTTGCCCCACGGCCCGCTCCGGGACGGGTCCCCCCGGTGTGACCTGCTCGGACAGCCTGAGTCGCCACTTGGCGGTGTGCACGGGCAGCGGCACTCCGTCCGCCGCGTCCGCGACCACCAGTCTGACCGTGTTCGATCCCACGTCCACCACGCTGATTCGCATGGGCGGTGGGTACCCATTTACAGGGCGGGTCAACAGGCCGCACGCGCCGCACCGGCGAGGACGCGCCACCGGCGCTCACGCCATCTGGCGCCGCACCAGCTCGTGCAGCCGGCCGTTCGTGTCGGCCAGCAGCTGGGCGGGCGGGCCCTGCTGGATGACCTTGCCGCCCTCCATCACCACGACCCGGTCGGCGTCCATCACGGTCGACAGCCGGTGCGCGATGACGACCCGGGTGGCGTTGAGGGCTTTGGTGCTCTCGATGACCGTGCGCTGCGTCTCGTTGTCGAGCGCGCTGGTCGCCTCGTCGAAGAAGAGGATGCGCGGCCGCCGGATCAGCGCCTGGGCGATCATCAGCCGCTGGCGCTGCCCCCCGGAGACGGCGCCGCTGCCCGCCACGATGGTGTGCAGGCCCATGGGCATCCGCTTGATGTCCTCGGCGAGACCGGCCATCTCGGCGGCGGCCATCGCCTCCTCCGGTGTGTAGGGCTCGGTGCCGCAGATGACGTCCAGGATCGAGCCGGTGAACGGCTGCGCGTGCTGGAGCACCACACCGCACTGACGGCGCACCGCCGACTGGTCGAGAGCCGCGAGGTCCTGCCCGTCGTAGAGCACGCTGCCCGACGCGGGCCGGTCGAAGCCGATCAGCAGCCGCAGCAGGGTCGACTTGCCGCAGCCGCTCGGGCCGACGACCGCGACGAACTCGCCCGGCCGCACCTCGAACGACACGTCGTCCAGGACCAGCGGGCCGTCGTCCGCGTAGCGGAAGGACACCCGCCGGGCCTCGATCGCACCCGTCAGCGGACCCGGCCGGGTGCTCGCCGTACGCACCTCCGGCGTAGCGTCCAGCACCGGCTTGATCTCCTCGAACAGCGGCAGCGCCGCCACCGCCGAGACGAACGCGCCCGTCAGCTGGGTGACGGAGGTCAGCACCATCGTCACCGAGGTGTTGAAGGTGAGGAACGCCGCCGCCGACATCGAGCCGCGGGCCGGACCGGCCAGCAGCATGAACATCAGCAGGGTGCACAGCGGCAGGTACACCGAGCCCAGCACCGTCGTGAGGTTCTTGATGCGGCCGACCTTCTGCTGGAGCTCCCGGCTGCGCGCGAACTCCGACGCCCACGCGGCGTACGCGTAGTTCTCGGCGGCGGCCACCCGCAGCTTGGGCAAGCCCCGCAGGGTCTGGAACGCCTGGTTGTTCAGCTTGTTGGAAAGCACCACGAGACGCCGCTGCCAGCGCACCTGCCACAGCCCGAGCCCGAGGAACACCGCCGCGATGACGACGAGCATGCCGATCGCGGCCATCGCCATCGGCACGCTGTACCAGAGCAGCAGCCCCAGGTTCATCGCGCCGACCGTCACGGACTGGGCGACTGTCGGCCCGACTCCCGCCAGCAGCCGGCGGATCGAGCTGATGCCCATGGCCGCACTGGCCAGCTCGCCCGTGGAGCGCTCGGTGAAGAACCTCGTCGGCAGCCTCAGCAGCCGGTCCCACACCGCCGGCTGGAGCGTGGCCTCGATCCGGCCCTCGATCCGCAGGATGGTGAGGTTCTGCAACAGCATGAAGGCCGCCGCCACCACACTGCTCAGCAACACCGCAAGGCACACCTGCACGATCAGGTCCGTCTGCGCCTTCGGCACGAACTCGCCCAGTACCTTGCCGGTCGCGATGGGCACCAGCGCGCCGATCGCCACCGTCACCAGACCGCTGAGCAGCAGGCCCGTCAGATCGCCGCGCATGCCCTGCATACAGAACCGCAGCAGCCGCAGCGGACTGAGCCCCTGCTCCGGCAGGGGGCGGTAGAACATCACCGCGCGCGGCTCGAACTCGTCGGCGTTCGCCTTCTCGACCGGCGTCTCACGTCCGGTCGAAGGATGCACCGCGACGTAACCGCCGCGCCGCCACAGCAGCGCGACCGGCGCGCCCGACAGGGCCCGTTGGCCCACCAGCGGCCCCACGTTGTCCCGCCACCAGCGGCCGTCGAGCCGTACGGCCCGGGCCCGCACGCGGGAGGCCAGGGCGATCTGCTCGACCGGGTCGAGGCGGTCGCCGCCGGTGCCCTTCCGGGTCGGCTCGGTGATCCGGATCCCGGCGGCCTGCCCGACCAGCTTGCAGGCCGCGTACGTGGCGTCCGCGTCGGCCGCGGTCGTGCGCTTCGAGGAGCGTTTGCCGATGGAGGCGAGCAGCGTCTGGTCGGCCTGGACGCGCACCGCCTCACCGGCCTTGATGCCTTCGGCCGTGCGGGTCTCGTGAGTGCGCTCCAGCTGCTCGATCCAGCGGTCCAGCGTCGTCAGCAGCCGGTACTGCTGGTCGACCACGGACTGCCACAGCGCGGGGTCCATCAGCAGGTCGGCCGCGGCCTCCGCGCCGTACAGCGAGCCGTACTGCACGCTGCCCGGCGGGACCTGCATCCAGAACACGTCGTCATCGGTGGGCGCCGCGGCCCGCTCGGTGGCCATCGGCGCCTGGAAGAGGATGGACAGGCTGCGGCCGACCCCGAGGGCGAGCGCGTACTCCAGCGGGCTCGTCGTCGGCGGCACGTACTGCGGGTTGCCGTACTCGTCGTAGGACCAGGTCGCCGTGTGGGCGGGCTGGTACAGCTCGCGCAGGCCGATGCGGTGCACCACGCAGTCCCGTAGCGGCCGGGCCACCAGGGTGTGCTGCGGTCCCGGCACCGGGCCGAGCACCAGCGAGCCCGCCTCCAGCCGGCCCAGATGGTGCCAGTGGCCCTGCTGTCCGGCATCGACCGCGAACAGGTCGACGGCGCCGGACGCGACCAGCCACAGCACCTGCGGGCCTTCGAGGTCGAGACGGTTGAACCCGGCGCAGTCGATGCGCGAGCCCATCTGCCCGAAGGCACCCAGCACGAGGTCGCCGTCGTGCCCTTCGTGGACGGCCGTCATCTCACCGCTCCCTGACCAGTGCCGCGTACGCGCCGCCGCGGGCCACCAGGTCCTCGTGCCGTCCCCGTTCCACGACCGTGCCGTGCTGCAGGACGACGATCTCGTCGCTGTCGCGCACCGTGCTCAGCCGGTGCGCGATCACCACGCAGGCGCAGCCGCGCCGGCGCAGGTTGTCCATCACGACCTGTTCGGTCTCCGCGTCCAGCGCGCTCGTCACCTCGTCGAGCACCAGGATGCTCGGGCGGCGCACCAGCGCCCGGGCGATCTCCAGGCGCTGGCGCTGCCCGCCGGAGAAGTTGCGGCCGTCCTGTTCGACCTTGCTGTGGATGCCGCCGGGCCGGCGGGTGATCACGTCGTACAGGGCGGCGTCGCGCAGCGCGTCCTCCACCGCGTCGTCCGGGATCGACGGGTCCCACAGCGCCACGTTGTCGCGGACGGTGCCCTCGAAGAGGAACACGTCCTGGTCGACGAAGGAGACCGAGGCGGCCAGCGCCCCGCGCGGGATGTCCTCGATGCGCTGCCCGTCGATGCGGATCACGCCCTCCCACGGCGCGTACAGCCCGGAGATCATCCGGGACACCGTGGACTTGCCGCTGCCCGAACCGCCCACCAGCGCCACCTGCTGCCCGGGGCCGACCGTCAGGTCGAAGCCGGTGAGCAGCGGCTTGTCGAGCGGGCTGTAGCCGAACGTGATGTTCTCCAGTTCGACGTGGCCCTGGAGGCGGCGCGTGGACTCGCTCCCGCCGGGCCGGCCGTAGAGCGGGTCGGCCTTGAAGTTCTCCACGTCCTTCAGCCGGGCCACGTCCGCCGCGAAGTCCTGGATACGCCCCGCGACACCGTTCAGCCGGGTAAGCGGGGCCGTGAACCGGGCGACCAGAGCCTGGAAGGCGACCAGCAGACCGACCGAGATGTGTCCCTCGACCGCCCGCATACCGCCGATCCAGAGGAGCAGCGCGCTGTTGACGGTGGCCAGCGTCGGTGCGACCACGCCCAGCCAGGCACTCGGCACGCCCAGGCGCTGCTGCTCCTCCAGGGTGGTGGCGTGCTGCCCGGCCCACTTGCGGAAGTAGCCGTCCTCGCCGCCGGTCGCCTTCATCGTCTCGATCAGCTGAAGGCCCGTGTAGGCGGTGTTGGTGAGCCGGGCCGAGTCCGCGCGCAGCTTCGCCGTGCGCGTCGCCCGCAGCCGGATCACCACCCGCATGGCCACGATGTTCAGCAGGGCCACGCCGATGCCCACGAACGTGAGCTGCGGGTCGTAGGTGTACAACAGCACCGCGTACAGGACGACCACGACCGCGTCCACACCCGCCGCCGCGAGGTCGCGGGACAGGGTCTCGGACACCGCGTCGTTGGACTGCAGGCGCTGCACCAGATCGGCCGGGCTGCGCTGGGAGAAGAACGTCACCGGCAGCCGCAGCAGATGCCGCAGGAAACGGGCGCTGGACAGGGTGGAGGAGATGATGCGGCCGCGCAGCAGGTTGGCCTGCTGGAGCCAGGTCAGCACCACCGTGAGCAGCACGCACGCCCCCATCGACGGGAACAGCACGCCGAGCAGCGAGGTCTGGTTGCCGATCAGGAACTCGTCGATGTAGGTGCGGCTCAGCGCGGGCACCGCGGCGCCGACCGCCACCAGCAGCAGACTCGCCAGCACCGCCGCGGGCATCGTGCCCGCCGTGCCGCGCAGCCGGGCCGGCATCGCGCCCAGGACGCCGGGCTTGCGGCCGCCGCGGGCGAAGTCCTCACCGGGCTCCATCACCAGCACGACACCGGTGAAGCTGCCGTCGAAGTCCTCCATGGGGATGAACCGGCGGCCCTTGCCGGGGTCGTTGATGTAGACACCCCGGCGGCCGAAGCGCCGGCCCATGCCGTCGTAGACGACGTAGTGGTTGAACTCCCAGAACAGGATGGCCGGCGACGTCACCTCGGCGAGGGCTGCCAGGTCCATCTGCATGCCCTTGGCCGTCAGGCCGTAGGAGCGGGCCGCCTTCAGCAGGTTGCTCGCGCGCGAGCCGTCCCGGGAGACGCCGCAGGCGATGCGCAGCTCTTCCAGCGGGACGTGCTTGCCGTAGTGGCCGAGCACCATCGCCAGGGAGGCGGCGCCGCACTCGACGGCCTCCATCTGGAGCACGGTGGGCGTGCGGACGGTCTTCGCCCGGGCTTTGGGCACCTTGCGTTTCGGCGGGGCGGCGCGTCGCCTGCTCCGGGGCTCCTGTGCGGTGGCGCTCATGGCAGCAGCCAGTCGACGGGGCGCTGGTCGGACAGCCGGATCGAACCGGAGGCCGGTGTCATCGAGGCCAGCTTGTACGGGGGTCCGTCCGCGGAGGACCACTTGTAGCCGCTCTTCGTGGCGGAGGACTTGTCCAGCCGGACCGTCACGGCCACCGGTCTGCCCTTCTTGGTGAACTGCTCGCCCAGCTGGCTGTCCCCGAGGAACGCGGCGATCTGCTGCGGGGACTGCGCCGAGCGGTCCACCGACTTCACATGGCCGCGCAGCACGCCGTACTCCTGAGTCGGCACCGACTGCACGGTCAGGTCCACGGCCGCGTCGTCGGGAATCGAGGCGGCGTTCTCGGCGGGGACGTACACGGTCGCGTAGAGCGGGTCGTTGGTGTGGGCGACCTTCTCGACGGCGGCGACGTTCGCGCCGGTCCGGATGATCTGCCCGACGGTCGCGGCGAGCGCGGAGACACGGCCCGCGTCGAGCGTGCGGACGACCGTTTCTCCGTTGCCCGTACGGACCTTGAGCACGGGGGAGTCGGCGGGCAGCTGCTCGCCCTGCTTGGCCAGCACCGCGGTGACCTGGCCCGCGACGGGGCTCTGCAGGACGTAACTGCCCTGCCCGTGCGTGATGATGGCGGGTGCGCTGACGGTGGAGGTCACCGAGCCGGTCACCGCCCACACCGAGGCGGCGGCCATCGCGACCACCGTCACCGAGAGCACGAGCCAGCCCTGCGGGCGGGCGAAGCGCACCGGCAGGTCGAGTTCCTCCGGTGACTGGAGCTTGGCGAGGGCCTGTTGGCGGAACTGCAAGGAACTTCCCTCACCCGTGGAAGAGGTACGGACGGCCGAGGCAGGGGCTTGTACGGAAACCGAAGAACCCGGAACCGCCGGCTGCGGTTCCGGGAATCAACGGCACAAGGGCTCGATCAGAGGCCGGAGACCAGGCCGGTGACCGGGGCCGTGTTGAGGCCGGTGACGCCCTCGACGGTGCCGACGGCGGTGTCCACCAGGCCGGAGACGGGGGCAATGCCGTCAACGGTGTCGGTGACGGTGTTCACGGCGTTCACGGACAGGCCGCCGGAGATGGCGTCGAGCTGGGCGTCAGCGATCTCGACGGTCTCAACCTGGGGGGTGGAGTTCATGATGGAACTTCCCTTCATATGGATATCTCACAAGGGGGGAGCGGCCCCCTCTGGGGACAGATGACGGCCGCGACCGCGAGCACCGGGCATCCGTTTCCGAGTGCCCTGAGCGGCCCCCGCGGTGCGATGGATCAAAGCACGCCGCTGCTCCGCGCTTCCAATCAATCACCTGCCTCACCAGGCAACTTGCGCCCCAGCGGCACCGATCCGTGCAGGTCCGTGCACCGCTTGGCGGCGAGTCCTTCACATGCGGCACCGCATCGGCGCATTCCGGCCCTTGCCCGGCGGGGCGGCGAATCCGGCACTCCCGCCCCAAAGGCGTGTCCGACCCGGCCGGGGTGTGGATAACCCTCATTTCGGTGACCGGGTTGAGCATTCGATGTGCAGATTCGCTGAAGCCGGGATTTGGATCCGTGACCGCGACGGATCGTTTCCGGACGGATACGGAGTGTTGCGTTCCGCCCGGTCGGCGGGCGCCCGTCGCTGAAAGGCCGTCATCCGGCCATGGATCTCCCCGGGCCGGCGCGACCGGCTCTGCCGGACCGGCCCCGTGTGAACAGGGCGGCAGGGGACCGCGCGGTCGCCGTGCGGACGACGGGAGTTGGCTGATTCCGCGATGCGAAGGGATCACTTGCAATCGGAATTGAACGCCCCGTGCGGCCCGTGCGTACCAACAGCCATCCAGGCGCCCCCCAGAAGCTGCCGGACGGCGGCACCTACTCCGTTCCCCAGGAGGAGAGAAGTTTGAGTCACAAGCGAATTCCGAAGCGCAAGGCCGCGATAGCGGCGGGCAGCGTGGTGGCGCTCGGCGCGGCCGCGATCCTGCTTCCCAACGCCAACGCCTCGCAGGACGGTTCGTCCGACGACGCGGCGGCCGCGCCGAAGACCCTGAAGGCGGGCGACGCCTCGGATCTCGCCTCGCAGCTCTCCGGGCTCCTCGGTGAGGCGTTCGGCGGCTCCTACTACGA
This sequence comes from Streptomyces qaidamensis, assembly GCF_001611795.1. Classification (NCBI taxonomy): domain Bacteria; kingdom Bacillati; phylum Actinomycetota; class Actinomycetes; order Kitasatosporales; family Streptomycetaceae; genus Streptomyces; species Streptomyces qaidamensis. The sequence continues at coordinate 8,634,632 of NZ_CP015098.1, forward strand.
CGGCGACAGCCAGCAGCTCGTCGTCAACGTCGTACCGGGCGACAACAACAACGTGATCGTGCAGGCGAAGGCGGCCGGCGCGAAAGTCCGCGAGGTCGAGAACAGCTGGTCGGAGCTTCGGGACGGCGCCTCGACGCTGAAGTCCGAGGCGACCATCGCCGGCACCGCGTGGTCGATCGACCCGCGCACCAACAAGCTCCTGGTGACGGCGGACAGCACCGTGACCGGCGCCAAGTGGGACAGACTGGAATCCACCGTGCAGGAGCTCGGCTCCGGCATGGCCACCATCAAGAAGTCCTCCGGCACCTTCAAGCCGTTCGTCTCCGGAGGCGACGCCATCTTCGCGGGCGGCTCGCGCTGCTCCCTCGGCTTCAACGTCACCGCGGGCGACGGCTCGCCCGCCTTCCTGACGGCCGGTCACTGCACCCTCGGCGGCAACGAGTGGTCGGACACCCAGGGCGGCCAGCCGATCGCCACCGTCGACCAGTCGACGTTCCCGGGCAACGGTGACTTCGCACTCGTGAAGTACGACGACCCGGCGACCGAGGCGCCCAGCGAGGTCAACACCGGCGACCAGACCGTCCCGATCACCGAGGCCGCGGAGGCGACCGTCGGCCAGGAGGTCTTCCGGATGGGCAGCACCACCGGGCTCGCCGACGGCCAGGTCCTCGGCCTGGACGCCACGGTGAACTACCCGGAGGGCACCGTCACCGGCCTCATCCAGACCAACGTCTGCGCCGAGCCCGGCGACAGCGGCGGCTCGCTGTTCACCCGGGACGGTCTCGCCATCGGCCTGACCTCCGGTGGCAGCGGCGACTGCACGGTCGGCGGCGAGACGTTCTTCCAGCCGGTGACCACCGCCCTGGAAGCGGTCGGCGCGACCCTCGGCGCGGGCGGCGGTGCCGGCGCCGGTGACGAGGCCGGTGCGGGTCAGGAAGCCGGTGCGGGCGAAGAGGCCGGTGCGGGCCAGGAAGCCGGTGCCGGTGAAGAGGCCGGTGCGGGCGCCGGCGAGGAAGCCGGAGCCGGGCAAGAGGCCGGTGCCGGTGAACAGGCCGGAGGCGACCAGGCCGGTGCCGGTGCGGGTGCCGGTCAGGACGCGGGCCAGGGTGTCGAGGACAACTCCGGTCTGACCGAGAGCCGCTGACCCCTTCTCAGCCGTCGGCAGCCGGTCCGACGCCGCCGGCCCGGTTCCGCCCCCTTCCTGGCGGACCCGGGCCGGCCACCGGCGTTCCCGGCCCGGGTCGCCGTCGCGCCCCGCGACCTACCCGAGGGCCCTGATCAGCAACAGGGCGATGTCGTCCGGCCGTTCCTCCCCGTCCGCGCGCTGCCGCTGCTGATGGACGAGGCTGTCGGCCAGCTCGTCCAGCGGCTGGTCCCCGGCGTCGCCCAGCCGCCGGCCCAGATCCGCGAGCGCCTCCTCGAAGTCCGTGCCGGGGGATTCGACCAGCCCGTCGGTGTAGAGGACGAGGAGCGAACCGGGAGCCAGCGCGACCTCCGTCGTCGGGTACACCGCCGAGGCGTCGATGCCCAGCAGCGGGCCGCCCGCCAGGTCGAGCACGCGCACCCGGCCGTCCGGACGTCTCAGCAGCGGCGGGGGATGGCCCGCCCGGGACATCACGGCCCGCCCGTGCTCCGGGTCGAGCCGCAGGTACAGGCAGCTGGCGAACAGATCGGACCCCAGGTCGAGCAGCAGCCGGTTGGTGCTCCGCATGACCTCCTCGGGCGCCTGCCCCACGGTCGTGTACGCGCGCACCGCGGTGCGGACCTGCCCCATCAGTCCGGCCGCCGTGACGTTGTGGCCCTGGACGTCGCCGATCACGGCCGCCGCCGTCCCCTGGGTGCCGACCAGATCGTAGAAGTCCCCGCCGATGTCCATGCCCTGAGTGGCCGGCACATAGCGGCCGACCGCCTCGATGCCGGGCAGCGACGGCAGGGAGTGGGGCAGCAGCGCCTCCTGGAGGCCGTGCGCGAGCCGGTGCTTGGCGTCGTAGAGCAGCGCCCGCTCCAGCGCCTGGGCGATCAGCCCGGCCATGCTGGTCATCACCGCCCGCTCCTCGGTCGGGAACGGGTGCGGTTCGGCGTAGGAGAGCACGCACGTCCCGACCGGGCGGCCCTGGGCGATCAGGGGGAGATAGGCCCAGGCCGCGAAGCCGTCGGGGGTCGCGAGCCGCGCCGGGTACAGGCGCTCCAGCTGCTCCTGCGACTCGAAGAAGGCGGGCACGCCCGTCCGCAGCACCTGCGTGCCGGGTGTCGACTCGGTCAGGGGCATCCCGTCGAACCGTTCCACCAGATGCGGGTCCCGGTATCCGCGGTGCCCGAGCACCTGCAGCCGGTTCGCCCGCGAGCCCAGCACGACCAGGGCCTGACTGCCCACGGCCGGGGCGATCTCGTCAGCGACCAGCTGCACCACGTCCTGCACCCCCACCGCCTCGGTGAGCGCCCCGGCCAGGTCCAGCACCTGCGAGATGGTGACGAGCCGGGAGGGCGCCCCGTCGGGCGGCGGTGCGGTCCGGTTCATCCGCGACACGGCCCTGGACCTGGTGATGCGCACGCTCAGACCCGTCGTGCTCGGGTACAGCCGGAACGACAGCCACTCGCCGGGCGGGCGCAGCGCCACGAACGACGTGACCTGCTGACTGAGCAGCGCGGCCCGGTAACGGTCCTCGTACACCGGGTCGTTGAGCCAGGGCACCGACGCCCACAGCTGGGTGCCCAGCAGCCGGCTCACCGGGACGTTCAGCAGCTCGGCCGCCGCCGCGTTCACGAAGCCGATGCGCCCGTGCAGGTCCAGCGAGAGCAGCCCGTACGGCAGCCGGCTCACCATCCGGGCCGCCTCGACCGTGCCGAGCGTGCCGGCCATGCCTCCCACGAGGGGCGCGGCGAGCAGATCGGTCTCGGGCTGCGGCGGGATGCTGTGCTCGGCGGCCCGCTCCAGCCGGACCGCCAGCCGATCACACGCCGCGGTCAGATGCTCGCGCTCGTGGTCGGACATCTCCTCCGGGTGCGCGCCCGGCCAGGTCACGAAGACCGCGCCGTAGACGGTGGCCTCGGTGGCGATCGGCACCGCTGCCAGAGCGAAGGGGTACGGCAGCACCACCGCGATCCGCGGATAGTGCCGGGCCATCTGCTCCTCGCCCCCGACCCACACCAGCCGCCGCTCGCGCGCCGCGTCGGAGACCGGGATCGGCGCGCTCAGGCCCACCCGCTCCCAGGGTGCCGCGAACGCCCGGGGCAGCCCGGCCATCACCGCCATCTCCAGCACCGGCTGATCCGGGGCCATCAGGTAGACCGCGCCGGAGTGGGCGTGCACCTCGTCCATCATCGAGGCCAGCGCCAGGGAGAGCAGGGGCCGGCCGACCGGCGTCCTGGCGGCTGCCGGTGCCTGAGCGAAGGACTGCCCGTCGGACACGCCGACCACCTCCTCGCACGGCCGCGCGACCGGGTCCAGGAACAAATCTCCCCCCTCACGGCCCGTCCCGCACGACGAGCGGCCCCGAGCCACGCCGGGTTACCGTCGGTCACCTGTGCTCCGGCCACTCGGGAGCGCGTGCCTACCCCGACCGCCCCGACCCATGCCCCCGCAGTCGAAGCGTGGCCGGGCGTACGGGCGCTGGGCGTGCGCCCCTGCGCACCCTGATGGCCGGTTCTCCGCGCCCACGCAGGGTCACGGTCGCGAACAATGGGGCACGCGCTCAATACGACGAGGGGGCGTACGGCGAGCGGAGGGGGTGGCAGTGATCCGGGTGCTTCTGGTGCACGACGAGTGTCTGGTGAGGTCGGTGCTGGCGGAGTGGCTGCGGCAGGAAGCCGACCTGTCGGTGCACGACACGTCGTGGCGCGGCGCGCCGGGCACGATGCGGTCGGTTCGGCCGGACGTGTGCGCGGCGGACCTGGAGTGCGCGGACTCCTACGGCATCCCTCCGCTGGGCGAGCTGTGCCGGCCCGGACCGGACCGGGCGCGCCCGCGATTACTCGTGCTCGCCACCGCGAACCGGCCGGGCCTGCTGAAGCGGGCGGCCGAGGCGGGGGCGCTCGGCTACGTCGACAAGGAGGGATCCCCGCAGAATCTGCTGCGCGGGATCCGTCGCGTCGCCGAGGGGGAACGTTTCGTCAACGACTCGCTGGGCTTCGGATTCCTCAAGGCGGCCGAGATGCCGCTGACCCGCAGAGAACTGAGCGTGTTATCCCTCGCGGCCGAGGGTGCCTCCATCGCGGAGATCGCCGGGAGCCTGCACCTGTCCCACGGGACGGTGCGCAACTACATGGCGGCCATCACCCGCAAGACCGGGGCCCGCAACCGCATCGACGCGATACGCATCTCGCAGGGCCAGGGCTGGCTCTGACCCCCGCCGGGCCGGTGCGGGGGCCCAGCTCCCGACGAGGTCCCGGTACAGCGCGCACGACCGCATCAGCTCCTCGTGGCTGCCGTACGCGGTGCTCCGGCCGTCCATCACCAGGACACGGCCGGCGCGGCGGGCCGAGCTGATGCGGTGGGCGACGACGACCAGGGTTCCGCCCGGCCGCGCGGCGAACGCCCGCTCCGCGCGCTCCTCCGTCTCGGGGTCCAGATGGCAGGTCGCCTCGTCCAGCAGGGCGAGCGGGGCGTACGACAGCCAGGCCCGGGCCAGGGCGACGAGCTGCCGTTCGCCGGCCGACAGCGCCGTCGGATCGACCCGTGCGCCGAGCCCGCCGAGCCGGCCGGCCAGCGGGGCGAGGCCGACCGCCTCGGCCGCGGCCAGCAGCTCCTCCTCGGGCACCGGGTCCGGGCGCAGGTACGCGAGGTTCTCGGCCAGGGTGCCGCCGAACACGTACGCCTCCTGCGGGATGAGCACCCGCCCGGCGGCGGCCTCCGGGCCCGGCACGGGGTGCCCGCCCACCCGGACGGTGCCGCGCGAGGGCGTGAGCAGCCCCGCCACGAGCGCGGTGAGCGTGGACTTGCCGGCGCCGCTGGGTCCCACGACGGCCAGGTGCGCGCCGTGCGGCAGGGCGAGGTCGAGGTCCTGGACGACGGGGGTGCTGGCGGGGCCGTAGGCGAAGGTGACGGAGGCGAGGGAGAGGGCGGGGGGTGTCTCTTCACCGGGTCCGTTGTGCGCGGGGCGGGTGAGGGGGAGGCCGCGGCCGGCCTGTGCGGGGGAGCCGCTCCCGTCCGGGCGGGGCGCGTCGGTGCGGCGTGTGGCGGCGCCGGCAGGGGCGGGCTCGTCGGCCGGCCGGGGCGCGCCGACAGCGTCGTCGGCGTCGTCGGTGGTGTTCGTGGGGCGGGTGCTCGGGTTCGGCTGAGGCGGGTTGCCGTCGACGCCGGTGGTGTTCGAGGCGCGGGCGTTCGCGCTTGCGTATGGCGGGTCGCCGCCGGTGTTCGTGGGGTGCGTGTTCGCGGCTCCGTGTGGCGTGGTGCCGTCGGCGGCGTGGGACTTCGTGATGCGGGGGCTCGGGGCCGTCCGAGGTGTGTCGGCGTCGGCGGTGTCCGTGGGGTGGGCCGCCGCGGCCGGGCGTGGTGGGTTGCCGTCGGCCTCGGACTTCGCGAGGTGGCTGCTCGGGGCCGTCCGAGGTGTGTGGGCGTCAGCCGTGTCGGGGCGGGTCAGCCTGCGCAGTACCACCGTCAGCCGGGAGCCGCTCGTGCCCAGGCCGTGGATCAGGTTGCGCAGGGCCGGGAGCAGGGACTGGGTGACGTAGGCGAGGGCGCCCACCAGGGCGCCGGCGGTGACGCCGTGGGACAGGAGCCAGGGGGCGGCGGCGAGCAGCAGGACGATCGGGAGCTGGCCGCCGATCGTCAGGGACACCACGCGCAGCACGCCCCAGTGGGCCAGGGCGCGCGCCGCCCGCAGTTCGGTCTCGACCCGTTCCCCGGTGTCGGCGGCGATGTGTGCCTCCGCGCCCGCCGCGGTGATGTCCCGCAGGCCCGGGCAGACGGTGCCGAGGTCACCGGCGAGGGCCTCGTCGGCGAGCAGGAAGGTCTCCTGCCGCCGGGCGAGCGGCCGCAGCGTCGCGGCGAACAGCGCCACGCCGACGGCCAGGGGCGGTCCCACGACCAGCAGGAGCGGCGGGGCGAGGGCGAACAGGCCCGCCAGGGCACCGACGGCGGTGACCACGAAGGAGCGGGAGACCATGACCAGTCCGGCGAAGGTGTCCCGGGCGATCTCCACCTGCTGGGTGAGCCCGGACAGGCAACCCGCGTCACCGGTCCGCACCCCGCGCGCGACCACGCGCTCCACGAGCCGGTCCCGGAGCGGTTCGACCAGTGCGGCGACGGCGGCGTAGACGCGGGCGGTCCCGTACGCGCCGAGCAGGACACCGATCCCGGTCACCGCCAGCCAGAGCAGCCCGACATCAGCCCGCCCGCGCAGGAAGCCGTCGTCCAGGGCGCGGGCGGGCCCGTACCCGATGAGGAAGGTCTGCCCGGTCTCCAGGACGGACCAGGCGGTGAGCCGCAGCAGGACCCGTCGGCGGGCCAGCAGGAAGCGCAGGCCCCGGGCGGGGAGGGCGTCGGTGGACCGGGCCGTCACGGAGCCGTCCCGTCCCCGGCAGCCGCCGCGGGCCGCATCCGTCCGCTCATGCCGTCATGTCCCTCTCCGTCCCTGTCCTGGGTGTCCGAAACCGGTGGCACGTCGCTGCCGCCCGGGTCCGCGGGCCCGGCCCCCTCCCCGAACACCGCCCGGTACTCCGCGAGCCGCCACAGCTCCTCGTGCCGCCCCACCGCCCGCACCTGCCCCCCGTCCAGCCACGCCACGGCATCGGCGCACGCGGCCGTAGCGCCGCGGTGGGCGACCAGCAGCCGGGTGGTGCCCGGGCCGTCGCCGAACAGGGCGTCGGTGATGTGCCGTTCGGTCACCGTGTCGAGGCTGGAGAGGGCGTCGTCGAGGATCAGCAGGCGGCCGCCGTGCGCGAACGCCCGGGCGAGGCCCAGCCGTTGGGACTCGCCGCCGGAGCGCGGGGCGTCGGCGACGGCCGTGTCGTAGCCGTTCGGGAGGCGGCGGACGAAGTCGTGCGCGAGGGCCGTGCGGGCCGCCTCGCGGATCCGGCCGGGGGAGGGGGAGGGCAGACCGAGGCCGATCGCCTGCCCGACGGTGCCGCCGAGGAGGGCGGGACGGGCGAAGGCGTAGCCGACGGCGCCGCGCAGGTCGTCGCGGCGCAGCTCGCGCAGCGGCACACCGTCGAGGAGCACCTCGCCCGCGTCCGGGTCGGCCAGTCGTCCGGCCAGGGCGGCCAGCAGCGACTTGCCCGCCCCGGACCGGCCGACCACGGCCAGGGTCGTGCCGCCCGGGATGTCGAGGTCCACTCCGTCGAGCACGGTGCGTCCGCCGCGCCGGGCCGTCACCCCGCGCAGCTCCAGCCGCCCGGGGCCGTCGGGCAGCCGGCGGGCGCCGAACGCGGTGGCGGGCTCGGCCTCGATCTCGCCGAGGCGCCGGGCCGCGGCCCGGGCCCGCGCCAGTCCCGCGAGCCGGCCGACCAGGACACCGACGCCCGTGGCGAGCATCGCGTACCGGGAGGCCGCGAGCACCTCGCCCACCGAGAGCCGGCCCCGGGTGAGCAGTACTCCGGCCACGGCGACGACCGCGAGTTGCAGCAGCGGCGCCACGGCGACCGCCCGGGCCGCGGCCCGCCCCTGCACCCGCCACATGCGGTGCCCGGCCCGGGACAGACCGGGCAGCGGCCGCAGCACCCGGGCCGTCTCCCGGCCCTCCGTGCCGGCCGCGCGGACGGTGCGGACGCCCTCGACGGCCTCCGCCAGCGCGGCCGCGATCCGGCCCTGGGCCCGCTGGTAGCGCGAGGCGCTCTCGGAGGTGTCCCGGGAGACGGCGCGCAGGAGAAGGACGAGCACGGGCGCTCCGGCGAGGAACACGGCCGCGAGCCACCAGTCGATCAGACCCAGCGCCACCACCCCGCCGACGGGACCGGCGAGCGCGGCGACCAGCGCCGCACGGGCCGCCGGAGTGGTCCCCGCCTCGGCGGCGTTGCCGACCAGCCGCGCGACGAGGTCACCGGAGCCGAAGCGGTCCGCGGCGCGCGGGCCGACGCCGAGCACGTGCCCGGTCAGCCGGCGGCGCAGCCACGCGGTGGTGCGGGCGTCCACGGTGCCGGTGAGGACGGTCTGGACCGCGTCGAGCAGACCGAGCAGGAGGACGAGGCCGGCGCAGCAGAGCACCCAGCGGGTCGCCGGAGCGTGCGCCAGCAGAAGATCGAGGGCCCGGCCCAGCGCGGCCGGGAGCAGCAGTCCGGCACCCGTCGCGGCGATGCTCACCAGGCACAGCGCCGCGCAGCGGGACCCGCTGTACCGGGTGGCCGCGCGCAGCAGCGTGCGAGCGTGTCCGGCCGCCGGGTCGTCGTCGCCGCGCGAGGTCATACGGGCCTTTCCTGGGACGGGAAGGACCCCGGGCGGCCCCTCCCCGAAGGGAGGGAGCCGCCCGGAGCGAGCAGACCGTCGGTCAGAGACAGAGCAGAACGCTCGCGGCGCTGATGCAGGAGAGCAGGCTCACCGTGCTGTTGCCGCCGCCGTCCGTGCGCTCTTCGGTCTCGATGGTCTGCAGGTCGAGAAGTGCCATGGTGTGTCCTTCCATTGGGTGTCCGTCCGTGGTCATCCGTGGGGACGGGGTTGGGTCACGACTCCGCGGGATCGCGCAGCCGCGTCAGTGGGGCCGCCTGTTCGGCGGCGGGAGGAACGGCAGGTGGGCTTCGGTCGCCGGGTCGAGGGCCGCGCCGAGCGCCAGCAGGCACCCTGCCGTTCCGGTGGCGAGGTCCATGGAGAGCCGCATCATCTGGTGGCCGGGGAAGGCCAGCTGGCCCTGGTAGGCCATCGCGAACCAGCCGAGCCCGGCGATCTGCGCGGCCAGCCGGTCCTCGGTCGCGCCCGGCGTGGTCGTCCGGCTGAGGTGCAGGATCATTCCGGCGCGGCCCTGGAAGAGCCCGGGCTGCGCGTAGAAGCGTGAGGTGGCCGCGGTGAGCACGCCGGAGCGGGCCGGCGCGAACTCCCCGGCGAGACCGGGGGAGTGGGCGACGAGGTCGTCGAGGACCATGCCGAGGCCCGCGCTGCCGTCGCCGAGATAGGGCAGGGTCCGCCAGCCTTCGTCGACCTCCAGCGACCCGTTCTCGCGGGTCACGCAGGACGCCAGGTCCCGGCGCAGGGCCACGGCCGCCGCCTCCAGCCAGGCCTCCTCACCGGTCCACTCGTACTGCCGCAGCATGAGCAGGGCGGGGCCGCTCGCGCCGCGCAGCAGTCCCGCGCGCGGCCGCGACGAGGCCGGGACCGGCTCGGTGAGCCGCTGGACGAGGATCCGCGCGGCCTCGTGGGCCCGCTCGCCCAGCTCCGCCTCGCCGGTCGTACGGGCCAGCTGCCCGAGGACGAGGCCCAGCCCGGCCAGTCCGCCGTGCAGGTCGGAGGAGAGGTTCTGCCACCGCTCGGCGAGGATGCCATCGACCAGGTCCAGCGCCCGCTGCCGGTGCCCGAGCCGGTCGAGGACCAGGGCGACACCCGCGAGCCCGTCGTACAGGCCGAGCGGTGTACCGACCGGGGCCGGTGCCGTCCGGTCCAGCAGCCAGCGCTCGCCCTCCTCGTACCGTTCGGCGCCGGCCGCGTCCAGCGCGAACAGCACGCCCGCGGCGCCGTGCGCGATCCCGAGCCCGCCGCCGTCCGAGAACTGCGCGACGTCGCCGGGGAAGAGCCGGTCGGCGCGCTCCGGGGTGGCCGAGGCGAGGATGGCCTTGACCATCGAGTCGCGGCTGTACGGCCAGTCGCCCGGGTTCACCGGCGAGGAGGGAGCGGCCACCGTACGGCCGGACACCTCCCGGGTGATCTCCGTGACCGCTTCGTCGAGGAACTCCCGCGGTACGTCCGGGAACTGCTCCGCGATCACCTCCGCCAGGTGCGCCGCCTTGCCGCGATCGACCACGAACAACGTGGTCACGGGCAGGAACAGGGCCAGCCGCAGACAGGCCAGCGCATAGCGGTCGATGTCGGCGCCCCGGCGGTCCGACGGCGCGAAGAACCCGGGGTGGGCGACGACCTGGCGGCCGTTCTCCGCGACGGGGGCCGCGGCCTCGAAGTCGAGGAGGAACACCGTCTCCTCGTCCGGGGCGACCATGATGTTGAAGACGTGCAGGTCGTTGAAGACGATGCCCCGGGCGTGCACCGCCGCCACGGCCTCCTCCACCCTGCGGTGGACGCGCAGCGCCCAGGCCGTGTAGGAGGCGACGGCCTGCGCGTCGGGGTCCTGGGTGAGCAGCGGATGCCGCTCGGCGAAGAAGGAGTTGAGCGGACGGCCCGGAAGGAAGTCCATCACCAGGAAGCGATGCCCGCCGAGCTCGAACCAGTCGCGCACCTCCGGGACCACGCCGGTGCCCGCGACCTGCTCCAGCGCCCGCTTCTCCCGCTCCAGCCGGGCGATCGCGTCGGCGCCGTCCGAGGCGAGACCCGCGTGCGGCCGGCCCTCCTTGAGGACGACCTTGCGCCCGTCCCGGGTGTCGGTGCCCGCGTACACACCGCCGCCGTTGGAGAAGTGCAGCGCCTTCTCGATGCGGTACGGCAGGTCGCCGGTCGTCGTGTTGTTCCGCGCGTCGAGGTGCGGCTGGAGGAACGCCGGGAGCGTCACCCACTCGGGCACCTGGAAGGACGGCGACCGCCGGTCCGGCACCAGCCGCCCCTCGCCGTCCCGCACCGCCGGCACCAGCGAGCCCCGCTCGTCCACGACGAACGCCCGGGCGAAGGCGCCGTAGCGTACGTACAGCGGGCCCTCGCCCCAGCGCAGGTCGGTGAGGATGTACGGCCCCTCGAACCCCTCCAGCAGCGCTCCCAGCTCGCGCAGCACCTGGTGGAGCTGCTCCTCGTCGGCCGGGTAGACGGTGACGAACTTGCCGCTGCCGTCGCGCGGGGCGTACTTGGTGTTGCGCAGGTGGAGCAGGTGCGGGCCCGGCACGAACTTGAAGGGGACGCGCCGCTCGACGCAGTAGTCCCACACGATCCGGGCGATGTCCTCCGCGTTCGCCCGGGTCGCCGAAGCGTGGATCTTCCACCCCTGGGCCGGGCCCTGCAGCGGTTCGCCGTCCGGGCCGAGCGGTGTCATGGTCTGCCAGTCGCCGATCCGGGCCGACTCCCAGCCCTCGGGGAGCGGCCGGCGGGCCGTCTCGTAGAGGTGGGGGGCTGTCCCCTGCCCGCCCTGCGCCAGCCGGTCCGGCGTCTCGTAGAAATGCCGGTCGGCCAGCGCGTACACCTCGTACCGCTTGTCCATGCGTCCCCCTCCGTGACGAGCACCGAGCTTTCCAGCCACCAGCCGGGCACGGACAGTCACACCTGTCACGAGAACACCGTGCGGAACGCATGCGTTAAGACATGTTCGGATTCTTTCGAGTGCCCGCGTCATCGCTGGCCCACGGAACGCCCACAGGGGCTGCGCAGGTGTCCCGATAGCGCTGTAATGGCCAACGTGGTCAGTCAGGGCGCCCAGGAGCGCGGAACGCGAACGACGCGTGCCGAAAGTGCCCTCAAGGCGATCGCGGTCGATCAGGAGTCACCCGAACGACTGCGCCGCGTCCTCGAACAGGCACTCGTCTTCGCCGGTGCTGCCTTCGCCGGCGTCTATGCGCCCGCCCAGGACGGCGAGCTGCTGTGCCTGATGGAGTCGGCCGGGGTCCCGAGGACGCTGTACGGGCTGCGCGACAGCTACCCGCGCGCCGGGCGGTCCCCGGTCGCCGCGGCTTACCGCGGCGGACGGCCGGTGTCGCTGGGTCCGGCGGAACTGGCCGCGGACGCCCAGGCGCGGCGCGTTCCCTACGGCGACTTCTTCCTGACGGCCTTGCCCGTGCAAGGGGACGGCGGCTGCCTGCTGGCCGTGAGCGAACGCCCCGGCGGCTTCACCGCCGACGACCTCAGGTGCCTGGAGCTCGTCTCCGAAGCGGTTGCCTTCACCGCCCCGGCCGCGCCCGCCGAGGCCGGTGAGCTACCGCCGAGCGCCTTCAGCCTCGCCATGGACACCGGCCGCGTCCGGGTCGGCGACGACCTGCTGGACCTGTTCGGCCTGGACCCGGTGGAGTTCGACGGCCGGGTCGAGACGCTGCTCAGTCTGACCGTCCCCGAGGACCTGCCGTCCCTGATGTCCGTCGTGGAGGCGGACCACATGTCCATCGGCGACCGTGAGCTGGAGTTCCGGGTGCTCCAGCCCACCGGGCCGCCGAAGTGGCTCCGGCTGCGCGGGCGCCTCCTGCCCGGCGGCGAGGGCCGCCCGGCGCGGCTCGTGGGCACGGTCGTCGACGTCTCCACGCTGCGCTCCGACGTCACCGACGTGGCCCGCGTCCAGCGCCTGGCCGCCGCGCTGGCCACCGCCGTGACCGTCCGCGACGTCGGCAAGGCCGTGGTCGCCGCGCTGCGCCGACCGCTCGGGGCCGACCGGATCGCACTCGCCGAGCTGGAGAGCGAGCGGCTCGTCGTCACCGTCCTCGACCCGCCCGAACCCGAGGCCTGGCCCGAGCTGTGGCGGTCGGAGTGGCGCACCGAGTGGCCCGACGCCCCTGTGCGCGCCATGCCCACCCTCGCCGCCGCGCTGCGCGAGGGCCGGGCCCGCATCTGGCCCGCCGGCAGCCCCCTGGAACGCGCCCTGGCCGAGGTCGGCCCCGGCGGTCTCGCCGTCCTGCCGCTGCCCGCCGGCAACCGCATGGCCGGCGCCTGCCTGATCGGCTGGGACACCCCGCACGACTTCGGCACCGACGAACGTGCGCTGCTCACCGCCTGTGCCGGTCTCGCCGGGCAGGCCCTGATGCGGGCCCGGGCCTTCGACGCCGAGCACGAACTCGTCGGCATGCTCCAGCGCCAGCTGCTGCCGCGCAGCCTGCCCCGGCTGCCCGGTGCGGTGGCCGTGGCCCGCTACCTGCCGAGCACGGCCGGGCTCGAACTCGGCGGCGACTGGTACGACGTCATCCCGCTCCCCGACAACCACGTCGCCCTCGTCATCGGCGACGTCCAGGGCCACAGCGCCGGCGCCGCCACCCTCATGGGCCAGATGCGCACCGCGCTGCGCGCCTACGCCGTCGAAGGGCACCCGCCTGACGTGGTGGTCGCGCACGCCAACCGGCTCCTCGTGGACATGGAGAGCGACCTCTTCGCGACCTGTTGCTACGTAGACGTCGACCTGGAGGAGGGCGCCGCCTGGTGTGTGCGCGCCGGGCACCTGCCCCCGGTACTGCGCTTCCCGGACGGCCGGACCGAGATCGCGGAAGCCGAGGGCGGGCCGCCGCTCGGGGTGGTCACCCGGGCCGACTTCCCCATGAGCCCGCTCCGGCTGCCGCCCGGCACCATGATCGCCCTCGTCACCGACGGGCTCGTCGAGACCCCCGGCTCCGACATCGACGAAGGCATGGATCACCTCGCCGAACAGCTGGCCGGCGCCGCCCCCACCGACCTCGGGCTCGTCGCCGACGCCCTGCTGGGCAACGCCCCGCGCAGCGACGATGTCGCCCTGCTCCTGATGCGCTACGACGGCATGGACCTGCGCCCGCTCCGGGAGAGCTGGACGGTCTGGCGGGTGCCGCAGGCCGTCGGGCACGCCCGCCGCTTCGCCCGGCGCACCCTGCGCTCCTGGGGCGTCACCGCCGAGTACGACGCCGTTCTCCTCGTCGTCTCCGAACTCGTCACCAACGCCCTCGTCCACACCGACGGCAAGGTCCGCATGGACCTGACCCTCGTGAACAACCGGCTGCGCGTCGCCATCGCCGACGCCTCCCCCCGCTCGCCGGTCAGACCGACCAGCATCGGCTGGGAGGCCACCGGCGGCCGGGGCATCCTCCTCGTCGAGGCCCTCTCCGCCACCTGGGGCACCCTGCCGGTCAGCGGTGGCAAGCAGGTGTGGGCGGAGCTGGTGCTCGGCCGCTGAGCGGCAACACCGGTCCGGGCCTGGGAGCCCCGCCGGCGGGCCGGACCGGCCGCGCGCCCGCTCAGCCCAGCCGCTTCAGCAGTTCCTCCGCCAGCGGGGCCGACGACGCGGGATTCTGGCCCGTGACCAGGTTGCGGTCGGTGACCACGTGCGGGGCCCACGGCTCGCCGGTCCGCACGATCACCCCGGCCTCGGTGAGACGGTCCTGGAGCAGCCACTTCGCGCGGTCGGCGAGACCGCCCTGGACCTCCTCGTCGTTGGTGAACGCCGCGACCTCGTAACCGGCGAAGACGTTCCCGCCGTCGGCCCCCACGGCGGCCAGCAGCGCGGCAGGCCCGTGGCACACGACACCGAGCGGCCTGCCCGACTCCAGGGCCCGGGCGAGCAGCCGGCCGGAATCGGCGTTCACGGCGAGGTCCTCCATCGGGCCGTGGCCGCCGGGGTAGAAGACGGCCGCGTAGTCGTCCAGCCGGACGTCCTCCAGCCGGACGGGACGCCGCAGTTCGGCGAAGGACTCCAGCGCCTTCGCGATCCGGTCGGCGTTCTCCTGGCCGCCGTTCACCTCGGGGGCCAGGGAGGCCGGGTCGACGGTGGGCTCGACACCGCCGGGCGTGGCCACGACGACCTCGTGGCCGGCGGCCCGGAACGCCTCGTACGGGGCGACGGCCTCCTCGGCCCAGAAGCCGGTGGGGTGCTCGGTGCCGTCGGCCAGGGTCCAGGTGTCGGCGCCGGTGACGACGAAGAGGATCTTCGACATGGTGGGGGCATCTCCGTGGGACGGGCCGCGATGGGACAACGCGGCGATGACTCGTACGAGAACGACCGTAGGCGCCTTTACCCCGGGTTTTCCAATGGCAGGGTCAATGGCAGTCATAGGGATTCCAATGGCAGGGCGGGCGGTAGGGTCGGTGCGTGTGAGGCCCCTCGATCCCCTCGGCGCCACCGGCACGCCCGCGCAGTCCGACCTGAACCTGCTGCGCACCTTCCTGGCCGTCTACCGGTCCGGCTCCTTCACGGCCGCCGCGCAGCTGCTGGGCCTGTCCCAGCCGACCGTCACCACCCAGATCCGCTCACTGGAGCGGCAGACCCGCCGGGAGCTGTTCGAACGGCTGCCACGGGGTGTCGCCCCGACGACGGTCGCCGACGAACTCGCGGCCCGGGTCGCGGGGCCCCTGGACGCGCTCGCGGAGGCCACCGGTCATGGCCCCCGGGAATCGCGCGCCGAGCCGGTCCATCTGGCCGGGCCCGCCGAGCTGCTGTCCACCCGGGCCCTGCCCGCCCTCGCCCCGCTCGTCACCGAAGGCGTACGGCTGCGCGTCACGACCGGACTGACCGAGCCCCTGCTCGACGAGCTGCGCGCCGGCCGCCACGACCTGGTGATCGCCACCACCCGGCCCCGCGGCCGCACCCTGTCCGCGGTGCCGCTGGCCGACGAGGAGTTCGTCCTGGTCGCCGCCCCCGCCTGGGCCGACCGGGTCGCGCGGCGCCCGGCCGCCGACGTGCCCGCCGCGTTGTACGAGATTCCGTTGATCGCCTACGCCGAGGACCTGCCCATCCTGCGCCGCTACTGGCGGCACGTCTTCGGCCGGCGCCTGAACTGCCGCGCCGCCGTCTCGGTGCCGGACCTGAGGGCCGTCCTGGCGCTGGTCACGGCCGGTGCCGGCTTCAGCGTGCTGCCGCGCTACCTGTGCGCCGGGGACCTGGCGTCCGGAGCCCTGGTCCTCCTCGACACCCCCGAGGACGCGCCGATCAACACCGGCTTCCTCGTCCAGCGGCCGGGCACCTCGGACAACCCGCACGTCACCCTCGTCCGCGACCGTCTGCTGGAGGCCGGCCGTACCTGGTGACTCCACGCGACGACCGGGTACCCGGCACGGTGCAGGACGGAGCAACCGCCACGAGCCGAAGGAAGAAGAGGAACGTCATGGCTCAGCATGTCCGCGACATCATGACCGGCGACCCGGTCACCGTCGAGCCGCAGACCTCCGTCGCCGAGGTGGCGCGCATCATGCGCGACGAGGACCTCGGAGTCGTCCTGGTGACGGACGGCGACCAGCTGCGAGGGCTGGTCACCGACCGGGACCTCGTGGTCCGGTCGGTCAGCAAGGGCGGCGACCCGGAGCGGATCACCGTGGCCGGCGCGTGCAGCGACGAGCTGGTCACCGTCAGCCCCGACGACGACCTGGTCCAGGCGGTGCAGCTGATGCGCGAGCACTCCGTACGCCGCATCCCGGTCGTCGACCACGGGCACCCCGTGGGCATCGTCTCCCTGGGCGACCTGGCCATGGAGCGCGACCCGGAGTCGGCACTCGGCGACATCAGCGCCGCGCGCCCCAACGCCTGACCGGCAGCGATCCGGTGGACGGCCCCGCGCACCTCAGCGTGCGCGGGGCCCTCGTCGTCCCGGAACACCGGGTGGCGGCGGGGGAGTTCGACCACACGGCACAGGCGTCCCGGTCCGGGTTTGTTCGGTTTTTCCCTGGGGACTCGAACATCAGTGGAAGCAGAAGGAAGATGATGAGTCGTGGAGTCCATGGACACCAGTGAGAAGCCCGTCGTCCGTCAGCACGAGACCGGCTGGTCGAAGGCGCGCCGCCTGCGCGGAAAGGCTGCGCTGCGGACCTGCCTCCCCGCCGTCGAGGACCGGGCCACCCCGGGAGCGGTGCGCTCCGGGGCGGAGTGGAACATCGTCCGGGGTGAGGACTGATCCCCCTCCGCGGGACCGCGCGGCGACGACCGGGGTAACTCCGCGCGTCGACAACTGAAAGAAGTGATGTTCACATCCGCCGGATCACGACTAAGGTGAACCGAATGAAGGCTCTCGTGCTGTCCGGCGGCGCAGGAACAAGACTGAGGCCGATCACACACACGTCGGCCAAGCAATTGGTGCCCGTGGCCAACAAGGCCGTGCTGTTCTACGGGTTGGAGTCGATCGCCGAGGCCGGCATCACCGACGTGGGCATGATCGTCGGGGAGACGGCCGAGGAGATCGAGGGAGCGGTGGGGGACGGGTCGAAGTTCGGCCTGGACGTCACCTACATCCCCCAGGAGCGGCCCCTCGGGCTGGCCCACGCGGTACTGATCGCCCGGGACTACCTCGGTGACGACGACTTCGTGATGTACCTCGGTGACAACTTCATCGTGGGCGGCATCACCGGCCTCGTCGAGGAGTTCCGCGCATACCGGCCCGACGCCCAGATCCTGCTCACCCGCGTGGCCGACCCGCGCGCCTTCGGCGTCGCCGAACTCGACCCGTCCGGCCAGGTGATCGGCCTGGAGGAGAAGCCCGACCAGCCCAAGAGCGATCTCGCGCTGGTCGGCGTCTACATGTTCACGCCCCGGATCCACGAGGCGGTCCGCGCCATCGAACCGTCCTGGCGCGGCGAACTGGAGATCACCCACGCCATCCAGCACCTGATCGACACCCGCGCCGACGTGCGCTCCACGGTCATCAAGGGCTACTGGAAGGACACCGGCAACGTCGGCGACATGCTCGAGGTGAACCGCACGGTCCTCGAAGCGATGGAGCGCCGCATCGACGGCGAGGTGGACGACGCGTCGGAGACCATCGGGCGCGTCGTGCTCGAAGAGGGCGCGCGGATCGTCAACTCCCGTGTCGTCGGGCCCGTCGTCATCGGCTCGGGCACCGTCGTCAGCAACTCCTACGTCGGCCCCTTCACCTCCGTCGCCGAGAACTGCCGGATCACCGACAGCGAGCTGGAGTTCTCCATCGTGCTGCGGGACTCCTCGATCCAGGGCGTCGGCCGCATCGAGGCCTCGCTGATCGGCCGGCACGTCGAGGTGACCCCCGCCCCCAGCGTCCCCAGCGCCCACCGTCTCGTCCTCGGAGATCACAGCAAGGTGCAGATCACTTCATGAACCTCCTCGTCACCGGCGCCGCCGGGTTCATCGGCTCCCGCTACGTCCGCGCACTGCTGGCCTCGGACGCGCCCGACGCGCCGCGCATCACCGTGCTGGACAAGCTCACCTACGCCGGCACCCTCGACAACCTCGAACTGACCCACCCGCGGCTGGAGTTCGTGCAGGGCGACATCTGCGACGCCGAGCTCGTCGACAAGCTGACGGCCGGCGCCGACCAGGTCGTGCACTTCGCCGCCGAGTCCCATGTGGACCGGTCGATCAGCGGCGCCGCCGACTTCGTCCGCACCAACGTCCTCGGCACCCAGACCCTGCTGGACGCCGCTCTGCGCCACGACGTGGGCCCCTTCGTGCACGTCTCCACCGACGAGGTCTACGGCTCCATCGAGTCCGGCTCCTGGCCGGAGGACCACCCGCTCCAGCCCAACTCGCCGTACTCCGCCTCCAAGGCCTCCTCCGACCTGCTCGCCCTGGCCTACCACCGCACCCACGGCCTGGACGTGCGCGTCACGCGCTGCTCCAACAACTACGGCCCGCACCAGTTCCCCGAGAAGGTCATCCCGCTGTTCGTCACCAACCTCCTCGACGGCCACAAGGTGCCGCTGTACGGCGAGGGCCGCAACGTCCGCGACTGGCTGCACGTCGACGACCACTGCCAGGGCGTCGACCTCGCCCGCACGAAGGGCCGGCCCGGCGAGGTCTACAACATCGGCGGCGGCACCGAACTCACCAACAAGGAGCTCACCGGCCTGCTCCTGGACGCCTGCGGGGCGGACTGGGACCGGGTGGAGTACGTCGAGGACCGCAAGGGCCACGACCTGCGCTACTCCGTCGACTGCTCCAAGGCCCGCGCCGAGCTGGGCTACCGCCCCCGCCACGACTTCACCACCGGCCTCGCCGAGACCGTCGCCTGGTACCGCGACAACCGGGCGTGGTGGGAGCCCCTGAAGCGGCGCGTCGCCCAGGAGCGGGCATGAGGTGGCTGATCACCGGGGCGGGCGGAATGCTCGGCCATGACGTGGTCGAGGAGCTCACCCGGCGCGGCGAGGACGTGGTGGGGCTGGGCCGTGCGGCCCTGGACATCACCGCGCCCCCGGCCGTCGACGCGGCTGTGCGCGACCACCGGCCCGACGTGGTCGTGAACTGCGCCGCGTACACGGCCGTGGACGACGCCGAGAGCGACGAGGCCCGCGCCCTGGAAATCAACGGCGACGGACCGCGCCTGCTCGCCCGGGCCTGCGCCGCGCACGACGCCCGCATGATCCACGTCTCCACCGACTACGTCTTCTCCGGCGAGGCCCGCACGACCCCCTACCCGGAGGATCATCCGACGGGGCCGCGCACCGCCTACGGCCGTACCAAGCTGGCCGGGGAGCGGGCCGTGCTGGAGGAACTGCCCGGGGCGAGCGCGATCATGCGCACGGCTTGGCTCTACGGGGTCCACGGCACCAACTTCGTGCGGACCATGATCGGACTCGAAGCCCGCCGCGACACGCTCGACGTCGTCGACGACCAGCGCGGGCAGCCCAGCTGGAGCGCGGACGTCGCCGAACGGATCGCCGACCTCGGCGTACGGCTCGGCCCCGACGCGCACGGCGTCTTTCACGCCACCAACTCGGGCGAGGCCACCTGGTACGAACTGGCCCGCGAGGTGTTCTCCCTCATCGGCGCCGACCCGGACCGGGTGCGCCCCACCAGCAGCGCGGCCTTCCCCCGGCCCGCGCCCCGCCCGGCGTACAGCGCCCTCGCCCACGGACGGTGGCAGGAGATCGGCCTGCCCCTGCCGCGCGACTGGCGCTCCGCCCTGCACGAAGCACTGCCCCGTATCCGCAAGGAGACGTCCCAGTGAGACGGCACGGGTTCCCGCCCGTGCGGCGTGGCGTGCCGAGCAACGCCGAATGCCGGCCGCGGCGACGCGTACGTCACGTCGACGCGCGTGAGGCGTTCCCGCCCGCCCGGCGTCGGCCGCGCCACCTCGCAGCCCGCCGACACTGAGTCGCTCCACCGTCCGGTGTCCGACCGGTAGGCCCCATGAAAGGAAACGCCCCCGCGATGTCGATGCGTAGGATTGTGAAGTCCGCCTTGGGCGAGAAGAACCTGCGGGTTCTGCGCCGACTGAAGAAGCGCCTCTCCAGCCAGCCGGCCAAGCCGGCCAAGCCGACCGGACTCGCAGCGATCTCCGGCGATCTCAACAAACTGGCCGTGCATTTCAAGACGGACAAGTGGGGAACGCACCGGTACACCCAGCACTACCAGCGCCATCTCCAGCACCTGAAGAACGAATCGTTCAACCTCCTGGAAATCGGAATCGGCGGTTACAGCCGGACCGGCCAGGGCGGGGCATCGCTGCGTATGTGGAAGCACTTCTTCCCGAAGGCGCAGATCTTCGGAATGGACATTCACGACAAGTCTTTTGTCGACGAGGACCGCATCACGACGTTCATCGGCGACCAGTCCGACCCCGCGTCCCTGAACGCCGTCGCCGACAAGATCGGCGAACTCGACGTCATCATCGATGACGGCAGTCACCGCAGCCCGCACGTGATCACGACGTTCGAGACGCTCTTCCCCCGGCTCAAGGACGGCGGCATCTACGTCGTCGAGGACACCCAGTCGTCATACTGGCCCGAATGGATGGGCAGCGAGGACCTCGACGCCCCGCACACCAGCATGGCGATGCTGAAGCGGTTGACGGACGGGCTGAACTACGAGGAATTCGTGGATGAGAACTATCAGCCGACCTATACGGACCTCAACGTCGTCGGCGTGCACTTCTACCACAACCTGGTGATCATCGAAAAGGGCAGGAACGCCGAAGGCAGCAACAAGCGGAGTGCGCTGAAGCAGCGCTACGCCAAGTCCTGACCCCGGCGAGTGCGAACACCCTCCCGCCGGGTCTTCTCGCCGGCTGTTCCGGCGGCATCTCCAAGAGCGAGGTCGGGCCGACAACGTCACTCCGGCCGACAGCGGGCGGAGTCCGGCAACCGCCGGGCTCTGCCCGCACCCGCGAGCACTCCGGCCGCGACCAGGCCGACCACGGTGATCAGCTGCTCTGCATAGTGACTGTGGTGAGCGTGTGGTGCCTGGCCGGAAAGAGCGGAGAGGTGACCAATTCGACGATCTCGCTGTCCGGTTCTCGGTCGGCGATGGCGGACACCATGTCGCACGGTCAGGCGGAGTCCCGGTACTGGCTCAGCTGTCGAGCCGCCCCCGCAACCGCTCGTAGTGGGCGGCGCAGTCCGCGTACGCGGGAAGCAGTCCTGACCGCTCCGCCTCAGCCAGAGATGGCGCCGCGGCGTCCTTGTCGGACAGCACCGGCGTGATGCCCTCGGGCCACTCGATGCCCAGGTCCGGGTCGAGCGGGTGGATGCCGTGTTCGCGTCCCGGGGCGTAGCCCTCCGAGCACAGGTAGACGACCGTCGCGTCGTCCGTGAGGGCCATGAAGGCGTGCCCGAGACCCTCCGCGAGGAACACGGCGTGCCGCGTGTCGTCGTCGAGCCGTACCGCTTCCCACTGCCCGTATGTGGGGGAGCCCACGCGGATGTCGATCACCACGTCCAGGACGGCGCCGCGCACACAGGTGACGTACTTGGCCTGGCTGGGCGGCACGTCGGCGAAGTGCACGCCCCGCAGCACGCCCCGCCGCGAGACCGAGCAGTTGGCCTGGGCCAGCGGCAGGTCGTACCCCGTCGCCTCGCGGAACTCCGCACCCCGGTACCACTCGTGGAAGCTGCCCCGGTCGTCCGGGAAGATCTTGGGCTCCAGAACCCAGGCGCCCTCTATACCCAGGGGTCGCATACCGTCACCGCCCTCCGGTCCTGATACGGGAGTTCACCTTCCGACGCGCGGCACCGAGCACGCGTCGCGCGCGCCGGGCCAGCCGCAGCGCGACACCGGGCCCCGGCACCGGCGTCACCAGCACGCTCCCGCCCCCGGCCCGCAGCGCGAACGGCAGACCGGTGAAGCGCGCCCGGTCGGAGCCGGGGTTCAGGCACACGGCCACCCGCCAGACGTCGCCCGAGAGGTCCTCGGCAGGCAGGTCCGCCGCCAGCACCGAGCCCGGCCGGTCCGCCTCGGGGGACAGCGTGCCCGGCACCTCCAGGACCCGGCGGGAGGAGACGAACCTCAGCCGCGCTTCGGTGTCGCCCGTGACGTGCACCGGGAGCAGGACCCGGAACCGCTCGTCGGAGACGGTGACGTCCCCCAGCTGCACGCGGCCCAGCCCGAGCCGCTTGCCGCGCGGGCGGAGTTCAAGGGAGAGGTTGCCGTGCGGTTCGGTCCAGTACGGCAGCACCGGGCGGTCGCCGACGACGCCCACCTCCGGCGTGGTCCGGTCCTCGCGCGGCGCCGGGCCCAGCCGGCACTCCTTGGTCCAGCCGCCCGTCTTCACCCGGACGAGCGCGTCCCAGGCGCCGTCACGCGGCAGGGCGGCCGGGTCGACCGTGGCGGTCGCCCGCAGCACCAGCCGGACCTCCTCGCCGTCCCCGACCGGCACGGTCTCGCGCGTGAACTCCACCGGCTGGAAGTACTGCGCGGCGCTGGAGCGCTCCCGCAGCAGCAGATCGGCCGTGGCCTGCCCGAACCGCGCGGCGGTCTCCGAGGCCACCCACCGCACGGCCTCGGTGACGTCCTTCGGCACGTCGGTGAGCGGAGCGGCCTCGGCGCCGGCCGGGAACAGCAACGGCTCGCCGCCGGACAGGTACTCGGCCGTGAAGTCGATGCGGAGCAAGCCGTCGCGCCATGCGATGTTCCCGGGGGTCGCCCCGGGGGCGACGCCGGCCTCCCACTCCGCGAAGGCCACCACGTCGTCGTACCGGTCGGCCGCCGTCAGCGCGGCGATGACCTGCTGCGTCGGCTGCAGACCGGCCGCGACACCGGGACCGAACCGCTCGACGACGACCTCGTGGATCTCGGCGAACAGCTCCCTGCGGTAGTCGTCCGGCAGCTTCAGCAGGCGCCGGGCCCGCAGCCGCTCGACCATCTCCACGCGCAGCCAGCGCCGGAAGAGCTTGTCCCGCACCGGTCCGGGCTCGGTGTACCGCTCGACGACGTCGAGGGCCTCACGGAGGTTCTTGAAGTAGCCGACCGGATCGAAGCGTTCGAAGCCGGCGTTGGAGCCGTCCTCCCGCCGGAGGTGGTAGTAGCAGACGTAGTCGCTGAGCACGGAGACGTTCTCGGCGCGCAGATACGCCTCCGCGATGAAGACGTGGTCCTCCAGGCGCCGCCTGCCCTCGGGGAAGCGCAGGCCGATGCGGTCCAGGAAGGCGCGGCGGAACATCTTGTGCGGGGTGAGGCTGTCGATGAGCGGGGCGTTCTCGACGGTGGCGCGCGGGTGGTTGCGGCGGAACAGCTCCACCGGCACCCCGCGGCCCTTCCCGGCCATCTTGCCCACGATCACGTCGGCGCCGTGGGCCACGCCGTAGTCGTACATCCGCTCCAGGGCCTCGTCGCCCAGGTAGTCGTCGTTGTCGACGAACATCACGAACTCGCCCCGGGAGGCCTCGATGCCGACGTTGCGGGGCTTGCCCGACCAGCCGGAGTTCTCCTGGTGGATGACCTTCATCCGGGGGTCCTCGGCGGCGAGCGCGTCGAGCCGGGCCGGCGTCTCGTCGGTCGAGCCGTCGTCGACGAAGATCACCTCGAACTCGTCGGGAGGCAGCGACTGCCGCTGCAGCGAGGAGATGCAGTCCTCGATGTAGATCCCCGGGTTGTACACGGGGATGATGACGCTGACCTTGACCGGCATCGGGTTTCCGGGCCCCTTCGGGTCGCTCGCCGTAGACGTCCTGTTGTCGTGCGTGTTGCCCGATGCTAACCCGCCCGGCGAGGCCGCCTCACCTTTCGAGACCTCGCCGTGATCATCTCTGCCCGCGGGCAACTGAGCTGCGCTGTCTGTCTGTTCGCGGTCAAAGTGCGCTTCAGCCGGCGACATCCACACCGTAGCCCCGGGCCAGAGCGCCCAGACCCTGGTCGTACCCCTGCCCCACGGTCCGCAGGCGCCACAGCGGGCCGCGGCGGTAGAGCTCGGCGAGCAGCAGGGTGCGCTCGGTGGTCGCGGCGTCCAGAGTGGCCTGGACCAGGGGTGCGGCGCTGGGGCCCGGCCCGGAGCTGATGTGGATCGCGCCGACGTCCCCGAAGGTGGGCGAGCCGTCGATAGCGGCGGCGACCACGACCTTGCGGGCCGAGGGCGGCAGTGCGGCGAGATCGACGCCGATCGTCTGCTCGGTCGGCCCGTCGCTGTGCAGCCGCACCGTGCCGCCCGGATTCTCCGGTGCGCCGTAGAAGACGAAGTCCTCGTCGAAGCAGACCTGTTCGTCCTCGTCGACGACGAAGGCGACCACGTCGATCTCGCACGACGTCTGCTGCGCCCAGGCCGCGGTGACGGTCCAGGGGACCGCCGCGGATCCGCTCTGCTGCGGCAGGTCGATGACGCCGCCGCGCGGGAGGACGCGCGGTGCCGCCGGCCCGCCGCCCTGCCGGTCGAGCGGGGTGATGACCGGGGCGTCGAGCCACGCCGCCTCGTGCGTCGGGAAGGCGAGGGCGGTGATCCGCTTCATCCGGCGGTCCCGTCCGCCCCCCTCCAGGAGTACGACGTCGGTGACGCTGGAGGAGAGATTGATCGCCGCTGCCCCGCCGAGCTCGACGATCCGGCCGCGGGCCGCGACGGCATCGGGGTGCGTGCCACCGAGCACCAGGACGCGCCGCCCGGAGAGAGGGGGGTCCTGGGCGGCCGGGCGCGCCGGACACGGTGGTGTGGACGGTGCCGATGACACCGGCCCGGGGAGGGCGACGGCGGGGGGCGTGGGCTCCTGGACCGGCTGGGAGGTACCGGTCGGGGCGGGGGACGTCGCGGGCGAGGGGATCGCGGCTTCCGCACCGCGCGTCCGCTCGTGCGGTGTCCCCGTCCGTACGTCCCCCAGCAGCCTGACGAACGTGGACTCGTCGAGCACCGGCACCCCCTCGGCCAGCGCGCGACGTGCCTTGCCGGAGCCGGACGAGGCGTCGTTGGTGACCAGTGCGCTGGTGTGCCGGCTGACGGATGCCATGACGTTCAGCCCGGCCTCGACGGCCTGCCGCTCCAGCTCCGCGCGCGGCGTCAGCGTCTCACCGGTGATCGCGACCTTCATGCCCTGCACCAGTGGCCCGCCCGGCTCCGGCCGCCCCGGATTGCGGTAGGCACACGGCGTCTTGGGCGTCCGGGGAGCGAACCGGGGGTCCTGGCGGGGCGGGCAGGACACGAACGGCAACGGCAGTTCGAGGCGCGCCGCCTCCCGCAGCGAGGCACGCAGCACGCCCGCCAGCACTCGCGTGTCGTCGAGCGCGTCGTGTGCCCTGACCTGGGGGACTCCGTAGTGGGCGGCGAGCGTGCTCAGCCTGAGGTCCTCCGTCGGCGGATCGACCCGGCGGTTCAGTGCGAGGGTGCACAGGCGACGGGCCACCGGCAGCGCGGCGCCGGCACGGGCGAACTCGTGGGCGAGGAAGTCGTAGTCGAACTGGGCGTTGTGCGCCACGAGCACGCGGTCCCGCAGCATCGCCGCGATCCGCGGCGCGACCTGGTCGAAGACCGGCGCACCGCGCAGCCTCTCGGACGTCAGCCCGTGGACATGGACCGGCCCCGGATCACAGCCGGGGTCGAGGAACGTCGAGAACTCGTCCGTCCGCTCCCCGTCCGGGCCCAGGATCACCACGGCCAGGGACAGCACCCGGTCGCGGCGGGCGACCAGCCCCGACGTCTCCACGTCGACCACCGCCCAGTCGTAGGCGTAGTCGCGCAGGCCGGACGCATCGAAGGCAGGGGAGAGGAGAGACATGGAGGAAGGATGAAGGGATCTTCACCGGCCCTTCAACCTGGATGTCGATTCATCCGTAAAAGTGGATATTGAACGACACCCTCTAGGGTGATGATGTGCGACTGCTCCTGATGTCCGACACCCACCTGCCCAAGCGCGCCAAGGTCCTTCCCGACCCCATGCTCGCCGAGATCCCACGCGCCGACGTCGTGTTCCACGCCGGGGACTGGGTCGACACGGAGACGCTCGATCTGCTGGAGGCCCGCTGTCGCCGGCTCGTCGGGGTGTACGGCAACAACGACGGGCCGGATCTGCGCGCCCGGCTGCCGGAGGTGGCGTACGCGGAACTGGAAGGGGTGCGGTTCGGCGTGATCCACGAGACGGGCGCCAAGCAGGGCCGGGAACAGCGGTGCGCCGGCCGCTTCCCCGGCCTGGACGTGCTGGTCTTCGGCCACAGCCACATCCCCTGGGACACCACGGCCCCCACCGGCCTGCGCCTGCTGAACCCGGGCTCCCCGACGGACCGCCGCCGCCAGCCGCACTGCACGTACATGACCGCCACGGTCGCCGACGGGCTGCTCACCGACGTGGAACTGCACCGGCTGCCGCCCCGCGCACCGCGCTGAACCGCCCCGACGGGCACGGCCCCGAGCAGGAGCGGGCCAACCGGCTCCGCAGCGGTTTCCGTGAACTGCTGCGACAGCGCGGCGCCGATCTCTCCTACGGGCGCAGACTGCCGCGGCTGCTGCGGGAGGCGGGTCTGGTGGACGTGGAGGCCGACGCCTGCTTCCCGGTCACCTCGCCCGCCTGCGACGCTCTGGAGGCGGCCACCGTCCGGCAGGTGCGGGACAGGCTCGTCGCCGCGGGCCTCGCCACGGACGAGGAGATCGACGGGCATCTCACCGCCGTCGAGGCGGGACGCCTGGACCTCACCACTTCGCCGATGATCTCGGCGTGGGGCCGCAGACCGACCGGCGACGGCTCGCAGCCACTCATCTAGCGCCGCATCAGGCCACGTTCGCCCTGCTTCCGTCTGAGGTGTCAGCTCGTGCCGAGTGGTGAGCCTGCTCGGTGTCGAGTTGGTGGTCGGCCCAGACGTAGCTTTCGGGAAGCAGGTGGGCGATGGAAACGGCTCGGAGGCCATCGCCTGTGCCGACGATGACGTCGATGTCCGGGAAGTAGTCGAGAAGGACCTGGCGGCACCGGCCGCACGGGGGAACCACTCCCCGGTCGCGGTCGCCCACGGCGACGATGGTGTCCAGGTCGTAGGCGCCCTGGGCGGCCGCCGCGCCGATGAGGACCAGTTCGGCGCAGGGGCCTCCGGTGAAGTGGTAGGCGTTCACGGCGGTGACGATTCGGCCGTCCCGGGCGCGGGCCGCGGCCGCCATGGTGTGGTTGTCGCCCCGGCAGCGGGTGCGCGCGACATCGGCCGCGGCCCGGATGAGTTCGTGGTCGACGCCGTGGGTCTGCCTGGCCATCTTCCCTGCCTTCGTG
Organism: Streptomyces qaidamensis; assembly: GCF_001611795.1. Lineage (NCBI taxonomy): Bacteria > Bacillati > Actinomycetota > Actinomycetes > Kitasatosporales > Streptomycetaceae > Streptomyces > Streptomyces qaidamensis. The sequence goes on from NZ_CP015098.1 coordinate 8,661,645, forward strand.
TGGTGTCGGGCGACGTTGGCCCGAGTGACGATGGCGCGCAAGCGACTATCAGGTCTTCGGCCGACCACGGCGAGGACCGGGGCGCCCCTCACCTGTCGTCCCTTGCCCCCTCCACGAAGCCGGTGCCGTCGAATCCGGGCTCCAGTTCCACACCGGTGGCGTTCAGGAAGAAGGCCACCATGTGGTACTGCCCCACCAGCATGACGATCTCGATCAGTTCGGCGTCGTCGAAGTGCTCGGCCAGACTCTCCCAGGTGGGGTCGGACATCGTGGCATCGCGGTTCAGCTCGTCCGCCGCGCGGATCAAGTGCCTCTGGAGGTCCGTCCAGCCGGCTGCCTCCGGCCCTTCGCCGATGCGGTCGATGTCCGCGTCCGTGACGCCCTCGGCCCTGGCCAGGGGGAGGTGCCGCCCCCACTCGTACCGTGAGCCGGTGTTCCACGCGGTGCGCAGGATCAGTAACTCGCGTACCTCTCCCGGCAGTCGGCCGCTGACGAGCAACTGGCCGCCGAACGGCATGAACTGCTCGTAGAGATCGGGATGGCGGACGAGCGTGGTGAAGATGTTCGGGACCCCGCCCCCGGGGTCCTGGGGAGCGATGGCCAGCAGTTCCCGGGTCCGCGGGTCTCCCTCTGCTTCGGGCAGCGGCATCAGCCGCGGACGGGTCGGTCGGGCGGCTTCGTGGCGCTGTGGCATGACGGCCTCCAGTCTCCGAGGGACTCACCCTAGGAGACCGCGCTCCGCGAGTGAAAGGCCCCGGAGTGGTCAGCCGGCCGGGTCGAGAAGGATCTTGCGGACGCCGTCGGAGCGGCTTGCGAACAGTTCGTACGCGTCCGGGCCTTCGGAGAGGGCGAAGCGGTGGGAGACCACGACGTCGGGCTGGAGCCGGCCGGCCCGGGTGAGGGCGATCAGAGGAGGGAGTTCGTAGTGCACCGAGCACAGCCCGATGGCGAACTCCAGTTCCTTGACCTGCGCCAGGTACATGTGGAATGGGAACGCCTTGTTCTGGCTGACGCCGATGACGCTGACCCGGCCGGCCTGCCGGACGGCCTTGAGGGCGAGTTCGATGGTGGCGTCGGACCCCACCGCCTCCACCACGGCGTCCGGCCCGCGGCCGGCGGTCATGTCCCGGATGGCCGTCCGTGCGTCGTCACCCTCGACCGGCTCGACGCCCAGGCCTGCGGCGAAGGCGCGGCGCTCCGCGACCAGGTCCACACCCAGCACCCGGGCCGCGCCCATCGCGAAGGCGGACTGGGCGGCCATGAGGCCGACCGGGCCGAGGCCGACGACCAGGACGGTCTCACCGGGCTGGATGCGGGCACGGCGGCAGCCGTACCAGGCCGTGGGGGCGTTGTCCGTCAGGACGACGGCGGCCTCGTCGGAGATGTCCTCGGGCAGGTGCACCAGATTGACGTCGGCGCAGGGCACGGCCAGGAGCTGAGCCTGGCTGCCCGGGAGCTTCGGGCTCACTCCGTAGCAGAGCTCCGTGCTCGACGTGGCGCGCTCGCAGCGGGCGGTGAACCCGGCCGCACACTGCCGGCACTGCGCACAGCCGACGGAGGCGGGCACCAGAACCCGGTCGCCGGACTTGAACCGGGTGACCTGGCCACCGGTGTCGACGACCACCCCGACGCACTCGTGTCCCGGTGTGTAGCCCAGGTCCGGGCTGAACGCGTTGCCGCCGTAGATGTGCAGGTCGCTGCCGCAGATCCCGGCCGCGGTCACCCGCACCACCGCGTCGGCGGGGCTGGTGACGGCCGGGTCGGGGACCTCCCCGTAGCGGATGTCATGACGGCCGTGGTAGGTCAGTGCCTTCATCGGATCTCTCCTCCCCTCGGGCCGGTCAGTCCGCGATCTTCAGCACCAGCTTGCCGTGGTTGTCACCACGGAACAGGCGCATCAGGGTCTCGGGGAACTCCGCGACCGAGCCGGACACCACGTCCTCCAGGGACTTCAGCCGGCCCTCGGCCCGCCACGTGGCCATCTGTGCGATGCCCTCCGCATACCGATCGGCGTAGTCGAACACCACGATGCCCGTCATGGAGGCGCGGTTCACCAGCAGCGACAGGTAGTTTGCGGGGCCTTGCGGCTTGGTGCTGTTGTACTGGGAGATCGCGCCGCAGACGACCACGCGGGCGCCGCGCGCCAGCCGCAGCAGCACGGCGTCCAGAACGTCGCCTCCGACGTTGTCGAAGTACACGTCGACGCCGTCGGGGGCGTGTTCGCGCAGCGCCTTGCGGACGTCCTCGCTCTGGTAGTCGATCGCGGCGTCGAACCCGAACTCGTCCACCACCAGGCGGCACTTGGCCTCGCCGCCCGCGATGCCGATGACCCGGCAGCCGAGGATCTTGGCGATCTGCCCGACGACGCTGCCGACGGCCCCGGCCGCTCCGGAGACCACGACGGTCTGCCCCGGCTCGGGACGCCCGACCTCGATCAGGCCGAAGTAGGCCGTCAGGCCGGACATGCCGAGCGTGCCGAGATAGGTCGGCAAGGGGGCCGCCGCGGGGTCGACCTTGATCACGCCGCGCCCGTCCGACACGCAGTACTCCTGCACGCCGAACGTGCCCGACACATGGTCGCCGACCGCGAAGCCGGAGTGCCGGGAGGCGACCACCCTGCCCACCGCGCCGGCGCGCATCACCTCGCCGATCTCCACCGGGCGGATGTAGGACCTGCCCGCGTTCATCCAGCCGCGCATCGCCGGGTCGATCGACAGGCAGAGCACCTGGACCAGGAACTCGCCGTCGCCCGGCTGCCCGGCCGGCTCCTCGGCATGCTGCCAGTCGGTGGGCCGTGGCTCTCCCACGGGACGTGCGGCCAGGCGTATCTGGCGGTTGATCGTGCTCATCTCCGGCGCCTCTCCTCGGCTGCATACCGTCCAGTCGGTACGGCCGTGAGCGTACGGGTGCCCGCCGGCCGAGGCAAGAGCGGATCCGCTACGACTTACGGTCCGCCGGTTTCGGGTCCCGGGCAGGAGCTACTCCTGTCCCGGCACCGCCATCTCCCCGAGGAGCGACCACTCGTCCTGCGGGACGTTCGCGTTCACGATGCGCGGCGTCTCGGCCAGATGCGGAGGCAGCGTCTGCTGCGCGGCCTTGAAGTGCGTGGACTGCACATGCGCGGCTCCAGCCTGGTCGTCGCGGAAGGCCTCGACCAGGACGTACTCCGACGGCTCGTCCACGCTGCGCGACCAGTCGAACCAGAGGCAGCCGGGTTCGGCGCGCGTGGCCCGGGTGAAGTCGGCGGTGATCTCGGGCCAGCGGTCGGCGTGCTCGGGACGCACGCGGAACTTCGCGGTGATGAAGATCATGGGGTTCCCTTCGCTGGTGCGCTGGTGCGCTGGTGCGCTGGTGTGATCACTGTGTCAGGAGGGTCGGTGCGGATGCACCGCCCCCTCCGTCGCGGTCAGCGGCGCACCGCTGCCGCCCCAGCGCAGCGCCACGATCTCGGCGGCGACGGACACCGCCACCTCCTCGGGCGTACGGGCCCCGAGGTCGAGGCCGACCGGTGAGCGCAGCCGGGACAGCTCGGACTCCGTGAGCCCGGCCTCGGTGAGCCGTTCCGCCCGCTCGGCGTGGGTGCGGCGGCTGCCCATCGCCCCGATGTAGGCGGCTGGGCGGCGCAGCGCCTCCGTCAGCAGCGGCACGTCGAACTTCGGGTCGTGCGTGAGGACACAGACGACGGTGCGCTCATCCGTGTCGGTCCCCCGCAGATAGCGGTGCGGCCACTGTGCGACCACCTCGACGCCCTCGGGGAAGCGCCGGGGCGAGGCGAAGGCGGGGCGGGCGTCGCAGACGGTGACCCGGTAGCCGAGGAAGTCCCCGATGCGGGCCACGGCCGCCGCGTAGTCGATCGCGCCGAAGACCAGCATCCGCGGCGGGGGTGCGAAGGACTGCAGGAACACGCTCACGGAGTCCTCGCGGCGCTGCCCCTCGGGCCCGTAGTGCCTCAGGCCGGTGGCGCCGAGCGCGAGTTCGCCGCGGGCGTCGGCGGTCACGGCCGCGTCCAGGCCGCTCGCGCCGAGCGTGCCGAGGGTCCGGTCCGGCCAGACGGCGAGGGCCGCCCCGCGCGGCGCCGGCCCGTCGGTCACGGTCGCCACCGTGACCGGCTCACCCGCCGCGACCGAGTCCGCGACCGCGCCGAAACCGGGGTCCCGCCCGGGCGTGACCGCGCGCACCAGGACGGTGATCTCGCCGCCGCAGGTCAGGCCGACCGCGAAAGCGTCCTCGTCGCTGTAACCGAAGGTCTCCAGACGGGCCTCGCCGCCCGCGGCGACCTCCTGCGCCAGTTCGAACACGGCGCTTTCGACGCACCCCCCGGACACACTGCCCACGACCTCCTCGTCCGGACCCACCGCCATCGCCGCGCCCGGGTCGCGCGGTGCGCTGCGGCTGACCCCGACGACCGTCGCGAGGCCGAACGGTACCCCGGCCGCGTACCAGCGGCCGAGCACCGGGAGAACGTCACGCACGAGCCGCTCCTCTCTGGCGCGCACCCCGCCGGGTACCCCGGCAGCGGTTAATTCCGTTGTGGCCCCCCGTGCCGGTCTGGTGCACTGCACAGGTCAGCGACGTCACCGAGTCCGGAGGAGTTCCGAATGCGCACTGCGTGCATGTCCCCCCAGCCAGGAACGGACCTCTCTCCGAAGGACATGACGCTTCGTGCACATGCTCAACCTTGGAATTCTCGCCCATGTCGACGCGGGTAAGACCAGCCTGACCGAGCGGCTGCTCCATTCGGCCGGGGTGATCGACGAGATCGGCAGCGTCGACGACGGGAACACCCGCACCGACACCCTCGCCCTGGAGCGGCAGCGCGGCATCACCATCAAGTCCGCCGTCGTCTCGTTCCCGCTCGACGGCGTGACCGTCAACCTCATCGACACCCCCGGCCACCCGGACTTCATCGCCGAGGTGGAGCGCGTCCTCGGCGTGCTGGACGGCGTCGTTCTCGTGATCTCCGCCGTCGAAGGGGTGCAGGCGCAGACGCGTGTGCTGATGCGGACGCTCCAGCGGCTGCGCATCCCGACCCTGCTCTTCGTCAACAAGATCGACCGGAGCGGGGCACGCCACGACGGGGTGCTGCGGGAGATCGCGGCCCGGCTGACCCCCGCGATCGTCCCGATGGGGACCGCCACCGGCCTCGGCACCCCCGCGGCCCGCTTCGCTCCCTCTCCCGGACCGGCGGCCGGCGCCCTCGACGTCCTGACCGCGCACGACGACGTCCTGCTGGCCGCGTACGTCGAGAACACCGTCACGGACTCCCTGCTGCACGGCTCCCTCGTCGCGCAGACCCGGGAGGCGCTGGTCCACCCGGTGTACTTCGGTTCCGCCGCCACGGGCGCGGGCGTGGCGGAGCTCCTGTCCGGCATCGAGACGCTGCTGCCGGCGGCCGAGGGCGATGCGGACGGGCCGGTCTCCGCCACGGTGTTCAAAGTCGACCGGGGCCCGGCGGGGGAGAAGGTCGCCTACGCCCGGATGTTCTCCGGGACCCTGCGCACCCGCGACCGGGTCCCCTTCGGCACGGGTGGCGCCGAGGGCCGGGTCACCGGCATCAGCGTCTTCGGGCACGGCACGGACACCCGTGCCGACTCCGTCGGGGCCGGCCGGATCGCCCGCGTCACCGGGCTCGGAGACATCCGGATCGGTGATGCGATCGGCGAACCCCGCAAGGCGTACGAGCACGTCTTCGCCCCGCCGACCCTGGAGACGGTCGTCGTCCCCGGCCCGGACGTGCACCGGGGAGCGCTCCACCTCGCCCTCACCCAGCTCGCCGAGCAGGACCCGCTGATCGGCCTGCGCCACGACGAACGCCGCCGGGAGACCTCCGTCTCCCTCTACGGCGAGGTGCAGAAGGAGGTCATCCAGGCCACCCTCGCCGACGAGTACGGCCTCGACGTCGGCTTCCGCGAGACGACGCCCTTGTGCGTCGAACGGCCCGTCGGCACGGGGCAGGCCGCGGAGTTCATCAAGAAGGACCCCAACCCGTTCCTCGCGACGGTCGGTCTGCGCGTCGAGCCCGCGCCGGTCGGCTCGGGCGTGGCCTTCCGGCTGGAGGTGGAGCTCGGCGCGATGCCGTACGCCTTCTTCAAGGCCGTGGAGGACACCGTGCGCGAGGCACTCGACCAGGGGCTGCACGGCTGGCAGGTCACCGACTGCGTGGTCACCATGACGCACAGCGGCTACTGGCCCCGCCAGAGCCACGCCCACCAGGGCTTCGACAAGAGCATGTCGAGCACCGGGGCCGACTTCCGGGGCGTGACCCCGCTGGTGCTGGTCGAGGCGTTGCGGCGGGCCGGGACGCGGGTCCACGAGCCGATGCACCGCTTCCGGATCGAGGCGCCCGCCGACACCCTGGGCGCCCTGCTGCCGGTCCTCGCCCAGCTCGCGGCCGTACCCGAGACGACCCGGAACCGGGACGACGTCTGCGTCCTCGAAGGCACCGTGCCGGCCGCCCGGGTGCACGCCCTCGAACAGCGGCTGCCGGGACTCACCCGGGGCGAGGGCGAGCTGGAGAGCTCCTTCGCCCACTACGCGCCTGTCACGCACGGCACGATCCCCGAGCGCCCGCGCACCGACCACAACCCGCTGAACAGGAAGGAGTACTTGCTGAACGTGACACGGAGGGTCGGTGGCTGACGTGTGAGGGTTGTCCGTACGGAACTTACTCCAGAGTCAGAGGTGTTGACGGTGTCCTGATATCGCCGGACTGTAGTGGACATGCCGACTATCCGAGCGCGTCTCCTGGTGGTCCTGGTCGTCCTCTTCGGTTCGGTGTCGGTGGCGGGCGTCCCGCCGGCCACCGCCGCGCCCCCTCCCGGCTCCCTCTGGTTCGACGACCCGTCCGTCACCGTGCGGGACGGCCGCTTCACCGACGCCCACGGCCGCGAGATCGTGCTGCGCGGCTACAACGTCTCCGGCGAGACCAAGCTCGCGGAGAACAAGGGCCTGCCCTTCGCCTCGGTCGCCGACGCCCGTAAGTCGGCGACCGCGCTGCGCGCCCTCGGCGGCGGCAACACCGTCCGCTTCCTGCTCTCCTGGGCCTACGCCGAGCCCGAGCGCGGTCAGGTGGACACGGCCTATCTGGCCGCCGCCACCGACCAGATGAAGGCCTTTCTCGACGCCGGCATCCGCGTCTACCCCGACTTCCACCAGGACCTCTACTCCCGGCACCTGTTCGACGCCGACAGCTGGTACACCGGCGACGGCGCCCCCAAGTGGGCGGTGGAGGCCGGGAACTATCCCGACGAGTCCTGCGGCATCTGCCTCTTCTGGGGGCAGAACATCACCCAGAACGAGGCCGTGAAGCGCGCCACGTACGACTTCTGGCACAACGCGCACGGCGTGCAGGACGCCTTCCTAGCCACCGCCGAGAAGACCATGCGGTACGTGCAACAGCACCTGAGCGCCGACCAGTTCAAAGGCATCGCCGGCTTCGACCCGTACAACGAGCCGCACGCGGGCGTCTACGACTCCGGGCAGACCAGCCGCGCCTGGGAGAAGGACGTGCTCTGGCCGTTCTACGAGAAGTTCCGCACGCGCATGGACGCGGCCGGCTGGCGCGACAAGCCCGCCTTCGTGGAGCCGAACCTCTTCTGGAACGCCAACCTGGACTTCCAGAAGCAGGAGGGCGGCCTGCTCGACGCCGGCAGTCTCGGTCCGCGCTACGTCTTCAACACGCACTTCTACGACCAGAAGGCCATCTCCGGCGTCTTCATGTGGGGCAAGGCCGCCGACGGCCAGTACGCGGGCGACTTCCGCACCGTCCGCGACCGGGCCGCCGCCGCGCGGACGGCCGCCGTGGTCAGCGAGTTCGGGCACCCCTTGGCCGGCAACGTCTCCGACAAGGCGCCGACGGTCCTCAAGGCGATGTACCAGGCCCTCGACTCCCGCCTCAAGGGCGCCGACTGGTGGACCGACCCGGCGGCCTCGGGACCCGTGCTCTCCGGCTCCCAGTGGCAGTGGGACATCTACAACGGCCGCCACCGCGAGCCGATGAACGGCAACCCCGACAAGGTACTCACCGCCGGCGACGCCTGGAACGAAGAGGACCTCTCCGCCGTACGCCTCGACGACGCGGGCAAACCGGTGCTGCGCCAGGATGCCCGGCTCCTGGACCGCCTCTACCCGAGCGCCACGGCCGGTGAGACCGTCGGCTTCACCTACGAGGACCGCTCCCGGGACGGCTCCACGACCCTGACCTGGAACCCGGTGCCCGGCTCCCTTCCGAACGTGCAGCGGCTGGTGGGGTCAGGGCAGTACGGGCTGCTGCTGTGGCGCTCCGACGGCGGCCCGGCACCCACCGAACTGCACCTCCCGGCGAGCTTCCCGGCCGCGTCCACCACGGTCGTCTCCGACCTGGCCACGGTCCATGGCCCGCCGGCGTACACCGCATCGACCCCGGTCGGCGTGGCCCAGGAGCCCGGCGGCACGGGAAGCCGCCGCCTGCTGCTCACGGCGCCGAACTCGGGCGTCCTGCACTACGCGCTGGTGACCAACGGGGCGACGGCTCCCTCGGCGGACCTGCTCGCCGCGGCCCGTTCCGAACTGGCGGCGTGGGCGGCGAAGGAGGTCAGCTAGCCGACGGGCTCGTCCAGCCGGCCGCCACGTGGCCGAGCCGGACGCGCTGCGGGTGGTCACCGACCGGCACGGACACGACCTTCTTCCCGGTGGCGAAGTCGATGGCCGTGACCTGGTCGGTGCCGCTCTCGGAGACCACGCAGGACTTGCCGTCACCGCTGACCGTGGCCCAGTAGGGCTTGGAGGCGGTGACGAGCGGTCCCTGCTGGAGCGTGGCGCGGTCGACGACGGTGGCGTAGTCGTCCATCGTGCCCGCGACGCACAGCTTGCTTCCGTCCGGGCTCATCGAGATGCCGTGATGGCGCGAGTCGTTGACGAAGCTCGTGCGGTCGTCGCTGGTCGCCGGGTTCTTCGGCAGGGTCTTGGTGCGGGTGATCTTGTCGGTGGCGATGTCGTACTCGAAGAAGCCGTTGAAGAAGGAGACCTGGAAGTACAGCTTCGACTCGTCCGGCGAGAAGACGGCAGGGCGGACGGCGTCGGAGTGGTCCTTCAGGCCGAGCGCGTCCAGCTGCGGACGCATGTCGATGACCTTGACCTGCTTGTACGTCGTGGCGTCGACGACCGTGATGCGCCGGTCGCCCTTCGTCCAGTCCAGCCACGGGGCGTCGGTCTGCGTGTTCACGTCGCCGATCGCCATGTTGTAGATGTACTTGCCGTCCTGGGTGAAGATGTTTTCGTGCGGCTTGTCGCCGGTGCCGAACTTGCCCAGTTCCTTGCCGGAGACGATGTCCAGGACATGCACGGTGTTGGAGGTCGAAGCCGAGACGGCGACCCGCTTGCCGTCAGGGGAGACCGCCATGTGGTCGGAGCGGTAACCGGACACGGGGAAGCGCCAGTTGAGTCGTCCGGAGGCGAGGTCGATCGACACGACGTCGGCGAAGCTCGGCCGGGAGACGACCACCGACGTCCCGTCCGGCGTCGAGTACATGTCGTCGACGAACTGGTCGTGGCCCTCGCCGACGCTGTTGCGGATCGCCATGAAGTAGATCCACTTGATCGGATCGGCGTTGATCGCCGCCATCCGCTCGTCCTTGTCGGGGATGACATTGATCCGGCCGATCTTCGCGAAGTCACCGGTGGACCGGATGACATCGGCGGTGCCGTCCCAGTTGTTGCCCACGAACAGCACCTCGCGCAGCGCGGCGGAGGAGCCCGGGGCTGCCGCGGTGGCGGCGGTCGCGGGAACGGTGACGGTCAGGGCGAGGGCTGCGGCTACGGAGCACAGGTGCCGGCGTCGGAAGACGGGCATGACTGCTCCCCTCTCTGCTGGGGGGTCTCTGCTGCGGGGTGAGCATTGTGAGTGGGGCATGCCAAAGCGGGGCGCGAGATCTGAACACAAGTGCTTTCAGAGTCAACTTACTGCAAAGTAAGGAAGGGGCGGCCTTCTCCACAAGACCGCGTGCACGACAAAATCGGTGTTCGAACGACGAAGGGAGTGCCGGTGGCGGGCAGACTCAGAGCGCCGACCGGCCGCTACGGCGGCAAGACCGCGGAGGAACGGCAGGCCGAACGGCGCCGGCGGTTCCTCGACGCCGCGCTCCAACTGTTCGGCGACGCCCCTGGCTTCCGCTCCACCACGGTCGCGGCCCTCAGCGAGACGGCCGGGCTCTCCACCCGCCAGTTCTACGAGGAGTTCCGCACCCTTGAGGACGTACTCGCCGCGCTGCACCTCCAGGTCAACGGCTGGGCCGAGGCGGCCGTGCTGGAGGCGGCAGCGGGCGCCGCGGACCTGCCGCTCGTCGAGCGCGTCACCGCCATCTTCCGCGCCTACGCCGGGAACGTCGCCGCCGATCCGCGGCGGATCCGCATCACCTTCGTGGAGATCATCGGCGTCAGCCCGCGGCTGGAGGAGCAACGGCTCGCCCGCCGGGCCGGCTGGGTCGACCTCATCTGCGCCGAGGCCGAAGCGGCCGCCGCACGCGGAGAGGCCGCACCCCGCCACTACCGCCTCGCCGCGACGGGCTTCATCGGCAGCGTCAACGGCCTGCTGCACGACTGGAGCGCCGGCTGGGTCGACGCGACGCTCGACGAGGTCGTCGACGAACTGGTCCGGCAGTTGCTGGGGATCTTGTGGCCGCCGGGGTGGAAACCGGAAGGGTGAGGGCGGGTGCCGCCGCTGCCATCGCGGGGCGTGGGGAAGTATGACGCGGGGCGGGGGGCGCTGCGCGTGGGACGCCGGGTTCGGGGTGTCGAGCGCGGGCGCCGGACGCCGGACGCCGGACGCCTGACGCCGGGCGCGGGGCGCGGGGTGCTGCGCGTGGGACGCCGGATTCGAGGTGCCGAGCGCGGGCGCCGGGCGCCTGACGCCGGACGCGGGCGCGGGGTGCTGCGCGGAGGATGCCGGATTCGGGGGGCTGAGGGCGGACACCGGGCGCCTGACGCCTGACGCCTGACGCCTGACACCGGGCGCCGGACACGGACGCGGGGCGCGGGGTGCTGCGCGTGGGACGCCGGATTCGAGGTGCCGAGCGCGGGCGCCTGACGCCGGGCGCCGGACGCGGGCGCGGGGTGCTGCGTGTGGGATGCCGGATTCGGGGGCTGAGGGCGGGCACGGGGCGCCTGATGCCTGATGCCTGATGCCTGACACCTGACGCCTGACGCGGAGCGCGGAGCGCGGGGCGTCGCACGCTGGGTGGGGACGCCGGGCGCCTGGCTCGGGGCGCTGCATGCGGGGCATCCGAACCCGGGCGGCCGAGCGCTGGTCCCGCACCCGGGTTGCCGCGCGCCGCTTGCCGCACACGCACGCCACCCGGGACCTGGCCGGTCCCGGCTGTGCCCGGCGCCTGCCGGGTGGGACTGGCGCCGGCGCGCCCGCAGCCGCTCAATGCCACCGCCTGCGCGAGACACCGATGAGCCCCCAAGCCCCGAGACATGCCCCGCTAAGCCGACGCCAGCACCACGAGGTCCACCGCCGCCAGCAGCGCCACCCCCAGCAGCAGTCCGGCCAGCAGTCGAGCGCGGAGCCCGCGGTACAGCGCCTCGTACTCGCCCCGCAGTTCCTCCCCGCGCCGGGCCGTGCGCTGCCACGAGGCCCGGGCGAGGGCGAGATGCTCCACCGCGAACTGCCGCTCCACCTCCGCCCGTTGCGGCTCCGTCAGCCAGTCGAGCCCGGCGGCGAAGCGGGCGGCGGCCGTACGGGCCTCCTCGTGCGCGGCGGCCGCCAGCAGGTGGCCCTCGACGTCGTTGTGGAACGCCCGCAGGTCCACCGGAAGCCCTTCCATGGCCGTCATCGGAGCGTCAGCTCCCGCTCCGCCGCCGCGATGGCATCGTGGTGCAGGTCGAACGCCGGGGACTCGCTGCGGATCTTCGGCAGGGCGACGAAGTTGTGCCGCGGCGGCGGGCAGGAGGTCGCCCACTCCAGTGAGCGGCCGTAACCCCACGGGTCGTCGGCCGCGACCGGCTTGCCGTACTTGGCCGTCTTCCAGACGTTGTAGAAGAACGGCAGCATCGACATGCCGAGCAGGAACGAGAAGACGCTCGACACCGTGTTGAGCGTGGTCAGGCCCTCCACTGCCAGATAGTCGGGGATCCGCCGCTGCATGCCCTCCGCACCGAGCCAGTGCTGGACCAGGAACGTGCCGTGGAAGCCGATGAACAGCGTCCAGAAGGTGATCTTGCCGAGGCGCTCGTCCAGCATCTTGCCGGTGAACTTGGGCCACCAGAAGTGGAAGCCGGAGAACATCGCGAACACGACCGTCCCGAAGATCACGTAGTGGAAGTGGGCCACCACGAAGTACGAGTCGGAGACGTGGAAGTCGAGGGGCGGTGAGGCCAGCAGTACACCGGTGAGCCCGCCGAAGACGAAGGTGATCAGGAAGCCCGTCGCCCACAACATCGGTGTCTCGAAGGACAGCGAGCCCTTCCACATGGTGCCGATCCAGTTGAAGAACTTCACACCGGTGGGGACGGCGATGAGGAACGTCATGAAGGAGAAGAACGGCAGCAGCACACCGCCGGTGACGTACATGTGGTGGGCCCACACCGTCACGGACAGACCCGCGATGGCGATCGTCGCGCCGATCAGACCGGTGTAACCGAACATCGGCTTACGGGAGAAGACCGGGATGACCTCGGAGATGATGCCGAAGAACGGCAACGCGATGATGTACACCTCTGGATGGCCGAAGAACCAGAAGAGGTGTTGCCACAGCAAGGCGCCGCCGTTGGCGGAGTCGAAGATGTGGGCGCCGAACTTGCGGTCCGCCTCCAGGGCGAACAGGGCCGCGGCCAGGACCGGGAAGGCGAGCAGGACCAGGACACCGGTCAGCAGCACGTTCCAGGTGAAGATCGGCATGCGGAACATCGTCATGCCCGGGGCGCGCATGCAGATGATCGTGGTGATGAAGTTGACCGAGCCGAGGATCGTGCCGAAGCCGGAGAAGGCCAGACCCATGATCCACATGTCGGCGCCGATGCCCGGGGAGCGGACCGCGTCCGAGAGCGGGCTGTAGGCGAACCAGCCGAAGTCGGCCGCGCCCTGCGGGGTGAGGAAGCCGCCCACCGCGATGAGCGAGCCGAACAGGTACAGCCAGTAGGCGAACATGTTCAGCCGCGGGAACGCCACGTCGGGCGCGCCGATCTGCAGCGGCATGATCCAGTTCGCGAAGCCGGCGAACAGCGGCGTCGCGAACATCAGCAGCATGATCGTGCCGTGCATCGTGAACGCCTGGTTGAACTGCTCGTTCGACATGATCTGCAGACCAGGCCGGGCGAGCTCGGCGCGCATGAGCAGCGCCATCACGCCGCCGATGACGAAGAACGCGAACGACGTGGCCAGGTACAGCGTGCCGATCGTCTTGTGGTCCGTGGTCGTCAGCCACTTCAGGTGCCTCATGCCCCGCCTGTGTCCGCGCCCCGCCCGCACGTCACACTTCACCGACGCGACGAGCATCACGAAACCGGGTGTGACGATCGAGAAGATGCCGGACACGTACGGGACATGAGCAACGACGAGATCTTCGCCGCTGCCTACCGCGAGCACTACTGGGCGGTCAGCCGTTATGTCGCGCGTCGACTGGACGGGCGGGCCGGCGAGGTGGAGGAAGTGGTGGCGGAGGTGTTCACGGTCGCCTGGCGGCGCCGGGCCGACCTCCCGGCCGCCGCGCTGCCCTGGCTGTACGGCGTGGCACGCAACTGCCTGGCCAACGCGGTACGCGGCCACGGACGCCGCCGCCGGCTCGTCCACCGGCTCGGCAACGACGACACCGCGCACGGCCGGCACATCGCGGCGGGCCCCGAGGCCGACACGCCCGGCGCCTGGGTGCACGAGGCACTCACCCGGCTCTCCGCCGCCGACCAGGAGGTGCTGCGCCTGACGGCCTGGGAGCAACTCGGCATCGAGGAGGTCGCCGTCGCCCTCGGCTGCGGCAGCCGGGCCGCGTCCATGCGGCTGCACCGGGCCCGGCGCCGCCTCAGAGCCGAGATCGACCGCATGCGTCCCCAGCCCCCGATCGCCGAGCACGCCTGCACGACCGCCCCGAAGGAACACGGCCATGGCTGACGAACTCGAACTGCTGCGCAGCGCCGACCCCGTGCCGCCCGACGGCCCCCACTTCGGCGACGGCCCCCTGGACCACAACGCCGAACGCCGGCTCGAACAACTGCTGCGCGACCAGGGGAACCGGCTCCCCGCACCAGGTCTGCTCGCGGGCCACCCCTGGGGACACCGGGGTCTGCTCCCCGGCCGCCTGCGGGACCGGCTGCTGCCGGGACCCGGCCGGGTACGGCTGGCCTGGGGTCTGGTCGCCACCGCCGTCGTCGCCGCCCTGACCCTCACCCTCGTCCTGAGCGGACCGGGCACCCCGCCCGCGGTCGCCGCGCCGCGCCCGTTGGTGGTCGAGACCGGCTCCACGCCCGTGTCCCTGCACCGCATGGCCGAGCGGGCGTCGGCCGTGGCCGAGGCCGACGGCGCGCCCCGCCTGCGCAAGGGCACGCACGTGCAGTCCTGGAGCCTCGGCATGTCCGACGACAAGCCCCCGATCACCCTGCCCGAAGAGCGCATCGTGCGCTGGCGGGCCGACGACAGCCACACCGAGCTCGTCGTGGCCACGGACCCGAGGCATCCGGGCCGCCCGGTCCTCTCGGACGAGGGCGGCGAACCGCACCTCGTCGACGACGGACACGTCCTCCTCGACCAGACCTACCCGCCGAGCTGGAGCGACGCCCCGCCCAAGTCAGCCCCGCCCCGCGACCCGGCCCGGCTGCGCGCCTACCTGATGGAGGCTCAGTACACCGACACCCCGCTGACCACGCCCGAGCTGCTCGACGCCATGGCGACGCTGCTCGACAACTGGACCCTCGGCGCACGGGAGAGCGCGGCGCTCGCCCGGCTCCTGGCCGGAGCCGAGGGACTGCGGCCGGTCGGCCGGGTGACCGACCGGCTCGGCCGGCGCGGCCAGGCCTACGTGTACGACACCGGCGGTCTCCTCCGCATGCTGATCATGGACCCGGCCACCGGCGCCGTCCTCGGCCTGGAGAGCACCCTCAAGCACCCGGACCCCCAGTACGGCGTCGAAAAGGGCGCCGTCATGTCGTACAGCGCCTGGATGCGCTGATCACCCGCCAGCGACACCGAGCTGCCGGGCGGCGGCCTCCACGGGCGAGTGCGGTGCCGTCCATGAGCCGTGCCTGCGACATGATCCACTCCTGGGCTGGTGAACTGCTTCGCCCAGGCGCACGGCATCGACTTCCGCGAGGCCGCTCCCCGGTGGTGCTCCACCTCAGCGCCGGTCACGGCCCGGCCTCACCCTGACGGAGCCCGGCGCGGCTCCCGCTACTCGTCCCAGGCCTGGACCAGGGTCTGCTCGGCGATCTTGCCGTCGCGCAGCCCGATCATGGACTCGGACAGGACGCGCACCCCGTCCGCGTACTCGCAGCTCTCGCTGTAGGCGGCCTCGTCGCCCTGGATGACGCACCGTTCCAGCTTGTGCGACATGTCGCGGCTGTAGACGTCCTCCAGCATCCGGCCGATCTCGTCCCGGCCGTGCAGGACCTTGGGGTGGCTGGGCTGGGTCGTGCGGTCCACGATGCGCAGCTCCGCATCGTCGGCGTACAGGGAGAGCAGGATGTCCGGATCCCCTTCCACGCCTTGGCGCAGGGTGTCCCGGTCGAAGGCGGGGTCTGCCGCGGTTCCCATGATGACCTCCTTCGAAGGGCCGCGGCCCGGCGGACGCGGGCCGCGAAAGGCCTCTTCTGTCGAGCGTCCTCCCGCCCGGCGCGCTCGGCAAGCGCAACCGGAACACTGGGCCTGACGGGTGAGCGATGCCGCCCGCCCGTGTCCGTCGGGGGCCCGTTCGCGTTGCGACAGGCATGATCTCAACACGACGTATCGTCGCCGCCGTTGGTCTCGCCGCTGGGGTCACCGGCCTCGCCGCGCCGCTGGCGAACGCGGCCGACGCGGAAGCGAAGAGCCCGCTCAGCCCGATGGCCACGCTCGACTCGCTGACCGTGAGCGACATCCCCGCCGCGCACAAGGACGAGATCCCGCGGCCCTCCTCGCAGCTGGCCGGACTCAACCGCCTCAACGACCTCGACCAGCTGAACCAGGTCGTCGGTCTGGTCTCCCCGGTCTTCGGTTTCGTGCCGAACGTCCGCTGACCGCGGCGCACGCCGAGGGCCGCCGGAACCGGGCGGCCCTCACGCATGTCCGGGCTCAGTCCGCGGTGGCGAGGAACTGCGTCGCCGCCAGCTCCGCGTAGAGCGGATCGGCCGTCACGAGTTCCCGGTGCGTGCCGACGGCCCGGACCCGGCCCGCGTCCATCACCACGATCCGGTCGGCCATCGTCACCGTCGACAGCCGGTGCGCCACCACGAGGACCGTGGTCGTGCGCGCCACGTCCGCGACGGTGTCGCGCAGCGCCGCCTCGTTCACCGCGTCCAGCTGCGAGGTCGCCTCGTCGAGCAGCAGCAGCCGGGGCCTGCGCAGCAGCGCACGGGCGATGGCGACGCGCTGGCGCTCACCGCCGGACAGCTTGGTACCGCGGTGCCCGACCAGCGTGTCCAGGCCGCCGGGCAGCCGGGAGACCAGGCCGTCGAGACGGGTCGTCTTCAGCACCCGCGCGAGGGCGTCCTCGTCCGCCTCCGGATTGCCCAGCAGCAGGTTGTCCCGCAGGGAGCCCGACAGGACCGGCGCGTCCTGCTCCACGTAGCCGATCGCGGCGCGCAGCCGGGGCAGCTCCCAGTCGCCCAGGTCCCGCCCGTCCACCGTGATCACGCCGGACTCGGGGTCGTAGAACCGCTCGATCAGGGAGAAGACGGTGGTCTTGCCGGCGCCGGACGGGCCGACGAACGCCGTCATGCCCTGCGCGGGCACCGTGAACGTCACCCCGTGGTGCACGTAGGGCAGGTCGTCGGCATAGCGGAAACGGACGTCGTCGAAGACGAGGGCGGCGGGCTCGGCGCCGGGGGAGGGCAGCGGGGCGGCCTCGGCGGCCGGTTCGGCGGGCAGGCGCAGGGCCTCCTCGATACGGGTGAGGGCCGCGGCGCCCGTCTGGTACTGGGTGATGGCGCCGACGACCTGCTGTATCGGTGACATCAGGTAGAAGACGTACAGCAGGAACGCCACCAGCGTGCCCACGTCGACCGCGCCGGTCGCCACCCGCGCGCCGCCCACGGCGAGCACCGTGATGAAGGCGACCTGCATGGACAGCCCCGCGGTGTTGCCCGCGGCCGCCGACCACTTGGCGGCGCGCACGCTCTGCCGCCACGACTCCTGCGCCGCCTCGTGCAGCGTCCGCTCCTCGCGGTGTTCCGCGCCGGACGCCTTCACGGTGCGCAGGGCGCCGAGGATCCGCTCCAGCGAGGCACCCATGACACCCACCGCGTCCTGCGCCTGCCGGCTCGCCTTGTTGATGCGCGGCACGATCACGCCGAGAACCACCCCGGCGCCCAGGATCACGGCCAGGGTGACGCCCAGCAGCACGGCGTCCACCAGGCCCATCATCACCACCGTGGCGACGAGAGTCAGCCCGCCCGTGCCCAGGCCGACCAGCGAGTCGGTGGTGACCGCGCGCAGCAGGGTGGTGTCGGAGGTGATGCGGGCCATCAGGTCCCCGGGCTCGCTGCGGTCCACGGCCGTGATCCGCAGCCGCAGCAGATACGACGACAGGGCACGCCGCGCGCCGAGCACCACCGACTCGGCGGTGCGGGTCAGCACGTACGAACCCAGCGCGCCCACCGCCGCGTTGGCCACGACGAGGGCCGACATCGCCAGCAGGGCGCCGGTGATGGCCCGCTCGTGCGAGAGGTCGTCGATCAGCTCCCGCGCCACCAGCGGCAGCAGCAGTCCGGTCGCCCCGGTGACCAGCGACAGCAGCGCCCCGGCCAGCAGGGACCAGCGGTGCGGCCGTACGTACCCGAGGAGCTGCCGCCACGCGGGTGTGGCGGTCTCGGTCTCTGCGATGCTCACGGTGCTCCCTCGGCGTCGGCGGAGCGTTCAGGCTACGTGGCCGCCGACCCGCCCGGCCTGCCCTTTCCGCCCTTTCCCGGCCGAGGAGGGTGGCCGATCCGCGTCCCTTACCGATCAGTCGCGCGTAGGGTCGGAGAGGAACGGACCCCGGCCGACGAAGGAGTCAGCACCATGGCCCAGGAAGTACGCGGCGTGATCGCCCCCGGCAAGGACGAGCCGGTGCGGATCGAGACGGTCCTGGTGCCCGACCCCGGCCCGGGCGAGGCGGTGGTGACAGTGCAGGCCTGCGGGGTGTGCCACACCGACCTGCACTACAAGCAGGGCGGCATCAACGACGAGTTCCCGTTCCTGCTCGGCCACGAGGCCGCCGGCGTGGTCGAGGCGGTCGGCGCCGGCGTCACCGACGTCGAACCCGGTGACTTCGTGATCCTCAACTGGCGTGCGGTGTGCGGGAAGTGCCGGGCCTGTCTGCGCGGGCGGCCCTGGTACTGCTTCGACACCCACAACGCGCAGCAGAAGATGATGCTCGCCTCGACCGGCCAGGAGCTCTCCCCGGCCCTCGGCATCGGCGCCTTCGCCGAGAAGACGCTGGTCGCGGCAGGCCAGTGCACCAAGGTCGACCCACGGGTGGCCCCGCAGGTGGCCGGTCTGCTGGGCTGCGGTGTGATGGCCGGCATCGGCGCCGCGATCAACACCGGGAACGTCGGCCGGGGCGACTCGGTCGCCGTGATCGGCTGCGGCGGAGTCGGCGACGCGGCCATCGCCGGATCGCACCTGGCCGGAGCGGCGACGATCATCGCCGTCGACATCGACGACCGCAAGCTGGAGACCGCCCGCTCCATGGGCGCCACCCACACCGTCAACTCGCGCGAGAACGACCCGGTCGAGGCGATCCGCGAGCTCACCGGCGGCTTCGGCGCCGACGTCGTCATCGAGGCGGTCGGCCGCCCGGAGACGTACAAGCAGGCCTTCTACGCCCGTGACCTCGCCGGCACGGTCGTCCTCGTCGGCGTCCCGACACCCGAGATGAAGCTCGACCTGCCGCTGCTCGACGTCTTCGGCCGCGGCGGGGCACTGAAGTCGAGCTGGTACGGCGACTGCCTGCCCTCCCGCGACTTCCCCATGCTGATCGACCTGCATCTGCAGGGCCGTCTGGACCTCGGCGCGTTCGTCACGGAGACGATCCAGCTCGACGAGGTGGAGAAGGCGTTCGAGCGGATGCACCACGGCGACGTGCTGCGCTCGGTGGTGGTGCTGTGATGACGACCCGCATCGAACACCTCGTCACCTCCGGGCAGTTCAGCCTCGACGGCGGCACCTGGGACGTCGAGAACAACGTGTGGATCGTCGGCGACGACCACGAGGCGATCGTCATCGACGCCGCCCATGACGCCGACGCCATCGCCGAAGCCGTCGGGGACCGCCGGCTCACGGCCATCGTGTGCACACACGCCCACAACGACCACATCGACGCCGCCCCCGCCCTCGCCGAGCGCACCGGCGCCACCATCTGGCTGCACCAGGACGACCTGCCGCTGTGGAAGCAGACCCACCCGGACCGGGACCCCGACGCCTGGCTGGTCGACGGCCAGACGATCGAGGCCGGCGGTGCCGACCTGCGCGTCCTGCACACCCCCGGGCACGCGCCCGGCGCGGTCTGCCTCCACGACCCGGGGCTCGGCACCGTCTTCACCGGCGACACGCTCTTCCAGGGCGGCCCCGGCGCCACCGGCCGCTCCTTCTCGCACTTCCCGACGATCATCGACTCGATCCGCGACCGGCTGCTGACCCTGCCGCCCGAGACGACGGTCCGCACCGGCCACGGCGACTCCACGACCATCGGCGCGGAGGCCCCGCACCTGGAGGAATGGATCGCCCGGGGCCACTGACCGCGTGTCGCCCGTAAAAGGCGACAGGAGATGTCCGGCTTACCCGTCACGCTGAAGGCGACAGGCAGTCAGCTCACGGGAGGTCGGACATGTCAGCTCCGTTGCAGGACAAGGTCGCACTGGTCGCCGGTGCGACCCGGGGCGCCGGACGGGGAATCGCCGCGGAACTCGGCGCGGCCGGCGCCACGGTCTACGTCACCGGCCGCAGTACCCGCGCCCGCCGCTCGGAGTACGACCGGCCGGAGACCATCGAGGACACCGCCGACCTGGTCACCGCGGCCGGCGGCCGGGGCGTCGCCGTCCCCACCGACCACCTCGACCCGGCGCAGGTCCGGGCCCTCGTGGACCGGATCGCGGACGAGCAGGGCCGCCTCGACGTCCTCGTCAACGACATCTGGGGCGGCGAGAAGCTCTTCGAGTGGGACACCCCCCTCTGGGAGCACGACCTCGACAACGGCCTGCGCCTGCTCAGGCTCGCCGTCGAGACGCACGCCGTCACCAGCCACCACGCCCTGCCCCTGCTGCTGCGCAACCCCGGCGGCCTGGTCGTCGAGGTCACCGACGGCACCGCCGACTACAACGCCGAGAACTACCGCGTGAACTTCTTCTACGACCTCGCCAAGGCCTCCGTGCTGCGCATGGCCTTCGCCCTCGGTCACGAACTCGGCCCGCGCGGCGCCACCGCCGTCGCCCTCACGCCGGGCTGGCTGCGCTCGGAGATCATGCTGGACGGTTTCGAGGTGAGCGAGGAGAACTGGCGCGAGGCACTGGAACGCGTCCCGCACTTCGCCATCTCGGAGACCCCGCACTACGTGGGCCGCGCCGTGGCCGCACTGGCCGCCGACGCGGACGTGGCGCGCTGGAACGGGCAGTCGTTGTCCAGCGGCGGACTCGCCCAGGTGTACGGCTTCACCGACCTCGACGGCAGCCGCCCGGACGCCTGGCGTTAC
The DNA here is from genome assembly GCF_001611795.1 of Streptomyces qaidamensis. Lineage (NCBI taxonomy): Bacteria > Bacillati > Actinomycetota > Actinomycetes > Kitasatosporales > Streptomycetaceae > Streptomyces > Streptomyces qaidamensis. The sequence continues at coordinate 8,682,470 of NZ_CP015098.1, forward strand.
CTCGTCGAGGTCCAGGACGCGGGCAAGCCGGCCGACACGACCGGCTACCGCTGACGCGCACAACCCGGGAACCTGATCTCGGCGATCGACCGCTCTGTGTAGATATGTCCACTCCATGTCGGTGGGGTATGTCACTGTTCCGTCGCAGCCCCGCCGACCGCACAACCGGAACGGTTCTCCGGCCGTCTAGCTGGCAGACATCGCACACTCACTTCCGCGAAAGGGCTGACCAGCCATGGGGGACGTACGCAGACGGAGTGCCGTCGCACTGGGGATCACCGGTCTGGTGGTACCGCTCACGCTCGCACTCGGCGCCGCACCGGCGCAGGCCGCGAGCTGCACCACGCAGGCCGGCCCGTACCAGAAGAAGGTCGAGAAGTTCCTCGGCCGTCCGGTCGACGGCAAGCAGTCCGCCGCCGACTGCAAGGCCATCAAGGCCTTCCAGACCAAGCACGGCATCTCGCCGAACATCGGCTACGCCGGCTCCGTCACCTGGGGCGTGATGGACCTGATGCAGAAGCAGAAGGCCGTCGGGTCGAACCCCAACAAGGACGGCAAGTGCCCGGTGAACAAGGGCCGGATCGCCTGCGTGAACCTGACGCTCCAGCTGAGCTGGATCCAGGACGGCAAGAAGCTCGTCTACGGTCCCGTCCCGGTGCGCACCGGCCGTGACGGCGACGAGACCCGCACCGGCCTGAAGAAGATCTACTGGCGCAACATCGACCACGTCTCGTCCATCTACGACGTGCCGATGCCCTACGCCCAGTTCTTCGACGGCGGCCAGGCCTTCCACCAGGCGAACGTCAGCATGTGGAACCCGCCGGGCTCGCGCGGCTGCGTCAACATGACCAAGACCGACGCCAAGAAGTACTGGTCCATGCTGAAGAAGGGCGACGACGTCTTCGTGTACGGCCGCAAGCCGGGCACCTGATGCACCTGATACGGGGCACCCGGCTCGCACACGACGTTCCCTACTGGGGCGCGTCCCCGAAGTCCGGGATCTCCAGCCTGACCCCGCCCTGCCGCGCCGACTCGTGCGCGACGATGCCCGGCAGGGTGTAGCGGGCGGCCACCCAGGCGTTCACCGACGGCAGCGTACGGTCGTTGACGGCGGTCACGAAGTCGTCCACCAGGAAGTGGTGGCTGCCCTCGTGGCCGTTGTGCAGGCTGTCGAACTCCCTCGGCAGCCGCGCCCGGTCGTGCACCGGCGCCGAGCCGGAGGTGAAGGCGGCCCGCAGCTCCGGCGCGATGTGCTGGAGCGAGGGGTCGTCGGGCGCCATGGTGGGCTTGGGCTCCAGCAGTTCGCTGATGTCCTTCACCCCCTGCTTGTCCTGCCACAGGGCGACCGTGGCGAGCTGCTCCATGCTTGCCTCGGTGCCGAAGAAGCGGAAGCGCGACTCCCGTATGTGCGAGGGGTAGCCGACCCGGCGGAACTCGTTCGTGCGGAACGAGCCGCCGCCCGCCACCTCGAACAGGGCGGTGGCGTTGGAGACGTCGTTGCCGAACTGGCTGACGTCCTTGTCGAAGACGCCGTCGCCCCGGTCGTCGACGACACCGATCGCCGACACGCTCACCGCGTGCGTCTTCCAGGCGCCCAGCACCCCGCCGACCGCATGCGTCGGGTACAGCAGCGGGGGATAGCTGGCGGTCGCCTTCCAGTTCTCGCCGCCGCTGTACTGGTAGGCCTCGTAGAACCCCAGGTCCATGTCGTGGACGTAGTCGCCCTCGGCGTAGAAGAGCCGCCCGAAGGCGCCCTCGGCGATCTGGTTGCGGGCGTGGACCGTGGCCGGGTTGTACTCGCTGGTCTCGCCCATCATGTAGGTCAGCCCGGTGGCCTTGACCGCGTCGATGATCGCCGCGATCTCCTCCGTGCTGATCGCCATGGGGACGGCGGAGTACACGTGCTTGCCGGCGTTCAGGCCCTGGAGCACCAGCGGCCCGTGCGTCCAGCGCTGGGTGAAGATCGCGACGGCGTCGACGTCCTCCGACTCCAGCATGGCCTGGTAGGACGGGAAGGTGCCGGCCAGCCCCTGGGCGGAGGCGAGATGGGCGGCCCTCTCGGGCAGCAGGTCGGTGACGTAGACGTCGCCGACGCCGGGGTGGGCCTGGAACAGGGTGGCGAACTGGCCCGAGAACTGTCCGGCGCCGACGATGCCGATGGAGAACGTCATGGAGCGCGTGCCCTTCACTGGGAGAGGATGAGGTTGATCTGGTCGTTGGTCTGATCGAGGCTGCTCACGGGCTTGCCGTTGCCGTAGATGTCTTCCATCGCGGGCTGCATGAGCGCGGTCATGTCCGCCGAGTAGCTGGCGATCGGGTACGAGAAGGTCCGGGCATGCTTCTTGTCGGCCACGGGTTCGGTGAACGACGAGACGTCGATGCCCTTCTTCCGGTACGCGGCGACAGCGGCCTCGGTCCCGGCCGGCGTGGCGGGGAAGACGACGCCGTACCTGCCGACGACGCTCTGGCACTTGTCCGAGGCCAGATAGGCCACCCACTTCTTGGCGCCCGCCTTGTTCTTGGAGGCCTTCGTGACGGAGTCGGCGAGACCGTTCATCATGGTGGCGCGCTTGCCGGTCGGGCCGACCGGGGTCAGGGCGGTCCTGATGTCCTTGCCCTTGAAGCCCGCGTAGGTGGAGATCATCCAGGCCCCGTCGAACGCGGTGGCCGCCTTGCCCGCCGCCACCTGCGTGTTCGCCTGGTTGGACTGGACGTTGTAGTCGGACAGCGGTGGCATGTAGCCCTTCTTCGCCAGGCCGAAGTACCACCGGATGACCGACTGGAAGGTCTTGCTGTCGTACTGGTACTCGGTGCCCCAGCGCGGCTTGTCGAGGTAGCTCCAGCCGGCGGAGGCGGCGAAGTTGCTCCACTGGGTCTGGCCGTCGCCGAACCCGCCGCCGTTGCTGGCCATGCCGTAGACCTTGACGTTGTTCCGGTCGAAGCCCGGTTCGTCACCCCGCTTGCCGTTCCTGTCGACGGTGAGGTGGGCGATGGCCTTCTCGAAGGTGCCGCCGTCCTTCGGGTTCCAGGACAGGCTGTTGAGCTGTTCGGCGCCGAGTCCTGCCTCCTCGGTCATCTTCGAGTTGTAGAACAGCGCGACCGTGTCCCAGTCCTTCGGGGCGCCGTAGCGGTGGCCGTCCTTGCCGATCCAGTTGGCGGCGAGGCCCGGCTGGTAGTCCGAGTCCTTGATGCCGAGGTCGTCGAGCGGTTCGAGGACCTTCAGATCGGCGAACTGGCCGAAGTTCTGGATGTGGTCGGTGAACACGTCCGGCTGGGTGCCCGCGATGAACCCGGCGGTGAGCTTGGTCCAGTAGTCGCTCCAGCCCAACTGCGTGATCTTCACCTTCAGCCCGGGGTTCTCCTTCTCGAACCCCTTGGCGCAGGCCTGGTAGGCGGGCAGCTGGTTGGCGTCCCACAGCCAGTACGTGACGGTGTTCGCGGACGATCCGGCTGCGCCTTGCTGAGCGCATCCGCTCACCAGGGACAGCGCCAGCGCTCCGGTCACCGCGACGAGCGGACGAAGTCGAATTCGCATCACAGTCCCCTTACTTGATCCCGGTGAAGCCGATGGAGCTGACGATGCGGCGGGCGAAGCAGGCGAACAGCACCAGCATCGGCAGCGCGGCGATCAGCGTCGCGGCCATGAGCCCGGACCAGTCGACGCCGGTCGCCGGGGTCTGCGCCCGGAAGACCGCCAGCGCCACGGTCAGCACGCGCGAGCTGTCGCTGTAGGAGACCATCAGCGGCCAGAAGTAGTCGTTCCAGGAGGTGATGTACGTCAGCACGCCCAGCGTGATGATCGGCGTGGACGCCATCGGCAGGACCACCCGGAAGAAGACCCTGATCTTTCCGGCGCCGTCGAGCAGCGCGGCCTCCTCGACCTCCTTGGGGATGTTCATGAAGAACTGCCGCAGGAAGAACACCGCGAACGGCGTCATGAACATGGTGGGCAGCGCGATGCCGAGAAGCGTGTCGATCAGGTGCAGCTGCTTGATGAGCACGAAGTTCGGCAGCAGCGTGAAGATGGCCGGCACCATCATTCCGGCCAGGAACAGCCCGAACACCTTGTCCCGGCCCCGCCAGTGCAGCCGTGAGAAGGCGTACGCGGCCATCGCCGAGAAGAAGATCTGACAGCCGGTGATCAGCGTCGAGACCAGTACCGAGTTGAGCAGGTAGCGCCAGAAGTCCAGCCCGCCGCCCGCCCCGCCCTGCGCGATGGCCTCCTCGGACGACTGGAGCCCCAGGGCCCGTTCGAAGCCGCTGGTGGTGAGGTCCACCGGCAGGGGGTTGGTGGGGTCGGCGCTCAGGCCCGCGTTGGTGGAGAGCGCGGTGCGCAGGATCCAGTAGAACGGCAGCAGGGTGATGAGGACGATCAGTCCCATCACGGTCCAGGCGGCGGCCCGCCCGAAGGGGAACCTGCGCCGGACCGGCCGCAGGGTCGTCGGCGGTGTTGTCGTCACGGCAGCCATGGCGGTGTCTCCCTTCCGTCAGCCGAGGTCGGTCCGGCCGGCCCGGGTGAGCCGGTACTGGAGGATGGTGATCGCGCTCAGCACGACCAGCAGGGCGACGGACATGGCCGAGGCGTACCCGAACTGGAAGCGGCCGAAGGCCGAGCCGTAGATGTAGTACTGCAGCACGTTGGTGGCGTTGGCTGGACCGCCCGCGGTGGTCACGGCGACGGTGTCGAACACCTGGAACGACCCGATCACCGTCATGATCAGCACGACCGCGAGCACCGGACGCAGCAACGGCATGGTGATCCGCCAGAACATCCGCCACTCACTCGCGCCGTCCACCCGGGCCGCCTCGTACATGTCGTTCGGGATGGCCTGGAGGCCGGCGAACAGCAGCAGGGCGGTGTAGCCCACGTGCCGCCACACGTTGATGAGCGCGATCGTCGGGATCGCCCAGGTCTCGTCGGCGAGGAACGGGATGCGGTCCACCCCGAGGCCGCTGATGATCTCGTTGCCGATGCCGAGCTGGGTGTCGAGGATCCACAGCCAGACGAGGCCGGCGACGACGTTCGACATCAGATACGGCGTCAGCACGATCCCGCGCAGCATCGCCGACTGCGTCAGCCGCTGGAGCAGGACGGCCATGGCGAGTGCCGCGACCGTCTGCACGCCGATGTTGATGACGACGTACTCGACGGTGACCCACAGGGAGTCCCAGAAGATGGGGTCGTTGACCATGCGGACGTAGTTGTCCAGGCCCACCCACTCCGCCGGGGTCAGCAGGTTGAAACGGGTGAAGCTCAGGTAGATGCCCCGCAGGGTCGGCCAGAGCAGGAAGACCAGGAAGCCGAGCAGGGCCGGCGCGATGAAGAGCGCGGCCAGCCGGCCGTCCCCCCGGTCCTCGCCGGACACCCCCTGTCGCGTCCCGGTCCTGCTGCTGGCCTCCGCCGCGCCGCCCGTGGGCAGACGTGAAGGAGGACTGCTGGAGGCGATGGTCATCGGGAGACTCCCTCGCTGCGGCGGCTCGTCCTCTGGCGGGACTTACTTTTGGCGCGAAACAATTGCCGCGTCAAGGGCCCTGCAAACATCTTTTCGCAGGAACCGACATCGACGTAGAGTGGTCATGTTGGTTTCGGTGTGAAAAAAATGGGTGAGGGGAGTCGGACCTTCATGACCGACGGCACCGCCGGCTGGCTGCCGCTGAGCGCGGGGGAGCGCTCCGTGGCGATCGAAGTGCTCGTCCACGGCCCGCTCTCGCGCACGGAACTCGCCCGTAGGCTCGGCCTGTCGGCCGGCAGTCTCACCCGGCTGACCAAGCCGCTGATCGAGTCGGGCCTGCTCGTCGAGGTGCCCGAAGCCGACGCGCCCGCGGAGTCGCGCCAGGGCCGCCCCTCCCAGCCGCTGGACGTCGTCGCCGACTCGGGATTCTTCCTCGGCTTCAAGATCACCGAGGACATGGTCTACGGCGTCGTCACCACCCTGCGCAGCCACATCGTCGCCCGCCACGACCGCCCGCTCACCACCCACGACCCCGCCGAAGTGGCCGACGTGCTGGCCCGGATGACCGCCGAACTGGCCACGGGCCACCCCCGTCTCGCCGGGATCGGCATCGGGGTCGGCGGGTTCGTCCAGGACCGTGCCGTGGTCGGCGAATCCCCCTTCCTGCTGTGGCGGGACGTCCCCCTGGCCGACCTGGTCGAGCAGCGTACCGGACTGCCGGTGGTCGTCGAGAACGACGTCGCCGCCCTGGTCGAGGCCGAGACCTGGTTCGGCGCCGGACGCGGCCTGGAGCGCTTCGTCGTCCTCACCATCGGCGCCGGCCTCGGTTACGGGCTCGTACTGGGCGGCAGGCGGGTGCCCTTCGCGGAGGAGGACCGTGGCTTCGGCCGGCACTGGATCGTCGACTCCAACGGGCCGCTCACCCCGGACGGCAGGCGCGGCAGCGCCGTTTCGCTGCTGACCATCCCCAGCATCCGCTACCAGATCCGGGCCGCCACCGGCGGCGACCGCACCTACGACGAGATCCTCGCCCTGGCCGCCGCGGGGGACCCGATGCCCGTCCGGGTCGTCGACGAGGCCGCGCGCGCCCTGGGTACGCTGGTCGCGCAGATCTCCAACTTCGTGATGCCGCAGAAGATCCTGCTCGCGGGGGAGGGGGTCGGGCTGATGGACGTGGCCGGGAAGACGGTCGAGGAGACGATCCGTGAGCACCGTCACCCGCTGGCCGCCCCGGTCGGTCTGGAGACGAAGGTGTCCGACTTCCACGACTGGGCCCGAGGCGCGGCCGTGTTGGCCATCAAGGTGCTCGTGCTGGGATCGGCCGAAGCATGAACCACGGCGAACTTCCCGGTGCCGAAAGGTACTCACAGGCGGCTGATGTGAACAGCCTCACGTTTACCGGGAGATGGACGTGATCAGTAACACTGTCCGAAATGCCCGATTAGCTCGTGATTACTCACATCGCCTTCACGTCCGGCGACGTATGCTTCACAGCATGTCCACCACTGTTGAAACCTCATCCGAGCGATCGGCTGACGAGGTCAACGAGGAGATCCGTGCGCTGTGGCGCCGGTCGGGCGGGACACTGAGCGTCGAGCAGCGCGAGGAGTACCAGCGGCTCGTCCTGGAGTGGGCCGCCGCGGCCCCGCAGTAGCTGTCGCAGGCCCGAGCACCATCGCCCGCTGACGCATCGGACCCTCGTCGAAGGGCACCCCTGATCCAATGGGTGCCCTTCTCGCACTTTCCTCGGCCGTCGTCTACGGCATCGTCGACTTCGCCGGCGGTCTGCTCTCCCGGCGCGTGCATCACACCGCCGTCACCTTCCTCGGCCAGCTGGGCGGGCTGCTGCTCGCCTGCGCGGGCGCCCTCCTCCTGCCCGCCGACGCCGTCCACCCTGCCGACCTGCTCTGGGGAGCGCTGTCCGGCGTCGGGAGCGGCACGGCCATGTGGTTCCTCAACCGCGGGCTGAGCAGAGGGGACATGAGCGTCGTGGTGCCGGTGAGCGCCGTCACCGGTGTCGCGCTGTCGGTGCTGTGCGGGGTGCTCGTCCTCGGCGACCGTCCGGGTGCCGTCGCCTGGCTGGGCATCGCCGTCACGGTGCCCGCGCTGTGGTGCGTAGCCGGCGGCAGGGCCGGTGCCGGGAAGGGGACGGCGGACGGACTGGTCGCCAGCCTGGGCGTCGCCGTGCAGTACCTCGCCCTCGGCCAGGCCGGGCCCGGAAGCGGGCTGTGGCCCGTCGCCGCGGGCCGGGTCGCCGCGGTCCTCGTGCTCCTGCCGGACGCCGCCCGGCCCGCCCGCCGGCTGAAGCTGCCGCCGGTCCGCTGCGTTCAGGCCGTCCTCACCGGGGCCGGTGCGGCCCTCGGCCTCGTGCTGTATCTGCTCGCCGCCCAGCGGCAGTTGCTGGCCGTCGCCGTGGTGCTGGCCTCCCTGTACCCGGCCCTCCCCGTGGTGCTGGGCCTCGTCCTGCTGCACGAGCGGATCAGCCGCCGTCAGACGGTGGGGCTGCTGGGGGCGGGCCTCGCGACCGTGCTGCTCACCCTGGGCTGACGGGCCCGTCCCGCGACCGCCGGCCACCCGCGTCATCCCCAAGTGGCCGAGTAGTACTGCCGGTACGCCTTGCGGTCCTGCTCCGCGCGGATCCACCGGGTCGCCACCAGGGCCACGAGGCTGCCCGCTATGACGAGCATGCCGGGGCCCACATTGCGCGGGTCGGTGAGACGGCTCAGCACCGTCGACACGTCCGTGCCCGTGATCGGCGCCGACGAACCGGGCGAGGCCGCACCCGGCGAGGCCGACGGCGCGGGCGCGGCGCCCGTGCCACCGGACGACTTCGCCACGATCAGCTTGACGCCGAGCTCGGTCAGCGCCTTCGTCACCGGCTGGAAGAACGTCGTGCCGCCCGCCTTGCAGTCCCCACTGCCGCCCGAGGTCAGGCCGATCGCGACGCCGTCGGCGAACATCGGGCCTCCGCTGTCACCGGGTTCGGCGCACACGTTCGTCTCGATGAGACCGGTGACCGTGCCCTCGGGGTAGTTGACCGTCGCGTTGAGCGCCGTCACCTCTCCCTCGCGCAGTCCGCTGGTGCTGCCACTGCGGAAGATCTTCTGCCCGACCTCCGCATCGGCGACGCCCGTGATCCGCACGCCCTTGCCGTCACCGACCGCCACCACGTCCGCGCCCTTGCCCGCACGGCCGCCGTCGTACTTCACCAGGGAGTAGTCGTCGCCGGGGAAGCTCCCCCGGAGCGACGTACCGACCTGCTGCCGACCCTGGTCGTCGGCGAACCAGACCGAACCGTCGGGCCCGCAGTGCCCCGCCGTGAGGATGAAGTCGCTCTTGCCGTCGGTCACGTTGAACCCCGCCGAACAGCGCCCGGCGGTCGACAGGATGGGCTGCGCGCCGTTGAGCCGTGTCGTGAACCTGCCCTCGGTGCGCTCCATCCGCACGAACGAGCCGATGCCCTCGGCCACCTCGGTCATCCGGGACCAGTCGGCGGCGGAGACGGTGCTGTCACCGCGTACCACCACCTGGTTGCTCTTGTAGTCCAGGGCCCACGACGTTCCGGCCACCCGGGGGGCCGAACGCAACGCCGTCGCAGCGGACTTGAGGTCGCTCATGCTGTGACGGACCATCTTGGCCTGCGCACCGGCCCGCTGCACCTCGGCGGCCGCCTTCTCGTCGGTCACCGCGACGACCGGCCGCCCGGCGGAGTCGATCCAGCTGCCCGCCGTGCGCGCGTTCCCGAGCCGGGACACCAGGTCGGTGCCCTCGCCCGTCGCCGGCGGCGCGGTGAACGGGACGCCGATGACCGGGGCCGACGGCTCGCTCGCCACGGCGTTGGTGACCATCGCTCCTCCGAGGAGGAGTCCGCCGACGGCCGCCAGCCGTGTCACTCGCCGGACGACCCGTCGTCGTGCGTGCCTCATGCATGGCTCCCGAACCAGAACATCACGGTGCGAACACCGCAGGGCCCTCCTGGAGTTGAGTGCCCTTCATCCATACGGGGCGGAGCCGTGCCGTGTTCAGCGCACCGGTGATCTATTCGGCGTCACCCGGTGACCGGGGCCGCGAGCAGGGCCCCGCTGCGCGCGTCGCCCCACACCGAACCCGGATCGACGTAGGGCCGCAACAGGGCGGTGAGCGCCGGGTCCCCGCGGCCGTTCAGCTCGTCGGAGGCGATCTTGCGGGCGATCCCGGCGAGGAAGTCCGCCACCTGCACCCGCGCGTCGTCACGCGCGACGACGAGCCGCAGCCCGGCCAGGCCGATCCCGGCCCGCCGTGCGGTCTCCTCGATCCATGCGATGCGCTCCGGCGTCAGCATGTTCTGCCGGTCGTGCACGAGGTGGACCGGCCGCCCGCTCCCGTTCCAGAGCGCGGCCGTCCGCACGATCGCCGGGAGCAGCGGGTTGAGCGGCGGGATCAGGGGCGGCCCGGCCAGGAATCCGTCCCGGTACGCCACCGCGCGGGGCCGGGTCGCGGCGAGCCGCTCCAGGATCCGTGCCGCGTCCGTCCGCGGATGCGCCCGGCGCAGGGTGTCGACGGTGCCGTAGAAGGCGTCCACCGGGTCCCCGTCGTGGCGGACCCGCAGCACCTGGTTGGCCGCCTCCAGGAACGCCCGCCAGCCGTCCTCCTCGAAGACCTCGCGCCCCGCGCGGAACAGAACGGCCGCCTCGGCCGCGTCGTCCAGCAGCAGGCCGAGGGTCCGGTCCACCACGAAGTACGTCTTCTCCATGAGGTGCACCCGCGCCTGCCCGTCGATCGGGCCCGTCGGCGCGAGCAGCCACTCCAGCACCGCACGGTGCTTCTCCCGCAGCAGGTGGGTCGCCTTGTACTCCTCGGCCGGTGACCGGATCCGGTCCCGGATCTCCCCGACCGTCGCCGCGGCCGACGCCATGGACAGTGAGACGCCGGCGTGCGCGAACACGTCCGTGTTGCCGCCGGTGAGGTTCTCACCGTCCGACCCCGACTCGTCGCAGGCGATCTCCAGCAACGCGCCCACCGCCCCGCCCCGCTCGCCGTCCGCACGATTCCCGCTCACCGCACAGCCCCCTATCGTGTGCCCATGACCAGGATCCCGCACGAGACGTCCGGTGAACCGAATCCCCTGCAAGCCCTCACTCTCGACAACCTCCGGCAGCGCACCAGCATGAAGTGGCGCACCTACCCGGAGGACGTGCTGCCGCTGTGGGTGGCCGAGATGGACGTGCCGCTCGCCGAGCCCGTGGTGCGTGCCGTCACCGACGCGCTCCACCTCGGCGACACGGGCTACCCGGCCGGCACCGCCTACGCGGAGGCCCTGGCCGCCTTCGCCGGGAAGCGGTGGGGCTGGGAGGGGCTCGCCGTGGAGCGCACCGCGATCGTGCCCGACGTCATGCTGGGTGTCGTCGAGATGCTCAAACTGGTCACCGGCCCGGGCGACACGGTGGTTGTGAACCCGCCCGTGTACCCGCCGTTCTACCTGTTCGTGGAGCACATGGACAGGCGGGTGGCCGAGGCCCCGCTCGGGGCGGACGGGCGCATCGACCTGGGAGTCCTGGAGTCGTCGTTCCGGCAGGCCGTCGTGGGCGGGCGGCGAGCCGCCCATCTGCTGTGCAACCCCCACAACCCGACCGGCACCGTGCACACGGAAGAGGAACTGTCCGCCGTCGCCCGCCTCGCTGAGCGGTACGGCGTGCGCGTCGTCGCCGACGAGATCCACGCCCCGCTCGTGCTCGGCGGCGCCGGCTTCGTGCCGTATCTGAGCGTGCCGGGCGCCGAGCGCGGCCTGTCCCTGATGTCGGCCTCCAAGGGCTGGAACCTGCCCGGGCTCAAGGCCGCCCTCGCGGTCGCCGGGCCCGGGGCCGCGGCCGACCTGGACCGTATGCCGGAGGAGGTGGGGCACGGCCCGAGCCACGTCGCCGTCATCGCCCACACCGCCGCCCTGAGCGACGGCGTCACCTGGCTGGACGCCCTGCTGACCGGCCTCGACGGCAACCGGCGGCTGCTCGCCGACCTGCTCGCCGAGCACCTGCCCGCGGTCCGCTACCGCCCGGGCGACGCCACCTACCTGGCCTGGCTCGACTGCCGTGCCCTCGGGCTCGGCGACGACCCGGCCGACGTCTTCCTGCACCGCGGCCGCGTCGCCCTCAGCTCAGGCCTTCCCTTCGGCGCCGGCGGAGCCGGCCATGCCCGCCTCAATCTGGCGGCCTCACAGGAGGTGCTCACGGAGGCGGTGCGCAGGATGGCGGCGGCGCTGCGCTGAACCCGGGGCACGCTCGTACACTTCCCGGCATGGACGACAGGACGCTGGACGAACTCGGCGCGGGCAAGTACCTGCTGGTCACCAGCTACCGCAGGAACGGCACGCCGGTCGCCACCCCCGTCTGGGTGGTGCGCGACGGGGACGCGCTCGGCGTGTGGACGCCCGCCGACTCCTGGAAGGTGAAGCGGATCCGCAACCGCGCCGACGTGCTGATCGGCCCCTGCGACCTGCGCGGCAACCCCACGGGCGACCAGGTGCCCGCGACGGCGGAGATCTGCGACGCGGCCACCACCGCCCGCTACCGCCGGCTCATCGGCCGCAAGTACGGCCTGACGGGCCGGCTGACCCTGCTCGGCAGCCGGCTGCGCCGGGGCGTGGACGGCACGGTGGGCATCCGCATCACCCTCTGAGGTCCGGCAAGCGCTTTCGGCCGTGGGGGAGTGAGAGCCCCGTCCATGGGAAAGGGCACCTGCCATGAGCCGAACCCCCGTCCTGCGCGCAGCCGTCGTCGGCACCGGCCACCGGGCCCAGCTGTTCACCCGCGGCCTCGCCGAACGCCCCGGTCATGTCGTGGCCGCGCTGTGCGACCCCAGCCCGACCCGGATGGCCTTCCACAACCGGCTGCTGGCCGAGGCGGGCGCACCGGCCGCCACCGTGTGGGAGCCCGACCGCTTCACCGCCCTGCTCGCCGAGGAGGGCATCGACGAGGTCGTCGTCACCACCGTCGACGCCGAGCACGACCGGTACATCGTCCCGGCCCTGAAGGCGGGCTGCCGGGTCGTCACCGAGAAACCGATGACCGTCGACGCGGAGCGCTGCGCCCGCATCCTCGACACCGTCCGCGCGACCGGCAACTCTCTGACGGTCGCCTTCAACTACCGCTTCAACCCCGTGCACGAGAAGGTCCGCGCCCTGCTCGCCGACGGGGCGATCGGCGAGGTGCTGTCGGTCCACTTCGAGTGGCTGCTCGACGTACGGCACGGCGCCGACTACTTCCGCCGGTGGCACCGCGAGAAGAGACACAGCGGCGGCCTGATGGTGCACAAGTCCTCGCACCACTTCGACCTGGTGAACTGGTGGCTCGCCGACGAGCCCCGGGAGGCCTTCGGCTACGGGCGGCTCGGCTTCTACGGCCGCGAGGCGGGGGAGCGGCACGGACTGCGCCGGGACTACGACCGCGCCCACGGCGCCGAGCCGGCCGCCGGCGACCCCTTCGCCCTGGACCTCGCGGCCGACGACGCCCTGCGCGCCCTCTACCTGGACGCCGAGCACGACGACGGCTACCTGCGCGACCGCAACGTGTTCGACGGGCCGGTCACCATCGAGGACGACATGTCCGTCCTGGTGCGCTACGCGCGCGGCGCGACGATGACGTACCACCTGACCGCCTACTCCCCCTGGGAGGGCTACCGGGTGATGTTCAACGGCAGCGCGGGCCGGCTGGAGCTCGAGGTGGAGGAGAGCCGCTGGCAGCGGCCGCCGAGTCGGGTCACCTCGGCGGTGGGCGCGGTGCACGGCGACACGGCGGCCGAGCACGCGGGGGGCGCCCGTCTCACCCTGCGCCCGCTGTGGCAGCCCCCGCAGGACGTGCCGCTCGCGGTCGCCCACGAGGCCCACGGCGGCGGTGATCCGCGCATGCTCGACGCGCTGTTCGGGCCCGTCGGCCCCACCCGCCCGGCGGACGCCGGTGCCGGGGCCCGTCCCACGGCGACCGAACGCGACGGGGCGCTCGCCCTTGCGGTGGGACTGGCGGCGAACCGGAGCTTCGAGACGGGACGGCCCGTGCGCACCGACGAGCTGATCGCGGGCTGAGGGCGTGTCAGCTCCAGGCCCGGTACGGCTCGTCCAGGAGCTGGAAGACCGGCTCGCCCCGTACCGGGTCCTTGGCCGTGGACAGCCGCACCCGGTCCCCGCTGTGGATGCCGATCGGCGGGCCCATCACCCGGCCGCGCACCACGAACCCCTCGGACATCTCTATCTGCGACACGTTGCGTGCCGCGGGGGTGTTGCGATGCACCACCGTGGAGTGGCGGACGGTGCCCGTGCCCTCTGCGCGCTCCGTGCGCAGCTCGCTGCCCCGGCAGACCGGACACAGCAGCCGGTGGTACATGGCGGTGCCGCACCAGGTGCAGCGCTGGAAGAAGATGGCCTCTTGGTGCCGGCCCCTCGGGTCGAGCAGACCCGTCGCGGAGCCGGCTGCCTGCTGAGCGACGCTTCCTGAGTGGTACACGCTGGTCAACTCCCTGCACTCGGCCGGAATCCGCGCACGCGATCACCCGCGCACACGTGTGCGCGGTTCGCCGTGCCACCGTGCACGCCGCACAGAGTATGGCACTCAGTGCCACTAGTAAAGGCACTCCGTACCATCAATGTGAGGGCGCTCAGCCACGCCCCAGCGTGGCCTCGATCTCCTGCACCACCCGCCACAGCGGCGTCCCGCGCCGCGCCACGACGACCACCACGTCCTCCGGCTGCTCCGCCACCGGCGGCACCGGCACGCCTCCGAACGCCGACTGCACGTAGGCGAGTGCGTGGTCGACCGCGGTGCCGGCCTCGCCCCGCCCGTCCGAACGCAGCCAGGACCGCAGCGCGTTGTTGTGCGCCGCTACCACCGCCGCCGCGATCACGTCGGCCTGCAGGGTGCCCTCCCGGCGGGCGGCGAAGCGCCGGCGCAGATACTCGGCGAGGGCCCGCTCGTAGCGCCACACGACGGACAGTTCATAGGCGCGCAGCCCCGGCACCTGCCTGGTGAGGCGGTAGCGCTGCACCGAGAACGTCGGGTTCTCGGCGTACATGCGCAGCACGAGCCGTGCCGCGTCGCAGACCCGCCGCACGGGTTCGTCGTCGGAGCCGCCCGCGAGGAAGGCCGTCATGTCGGCCAGGCACCGCTCGTGGTCCGGGAAGACGACGTCCTCCTTGGACGGGAAGTACCGGAAGAACGAGCGCCGTCCGACACCGGCGAGCGCCACGATGTCGTCGACGGTGGTCTGCTCGTACCCCCGCTCCAGGAACAGCCGGAAGGCCGCCGCCACCAGGGCGTCACGCATGGGTGGCTTTCCGGCGCCGGTCTCGTCCGTCTCCGAGCTCATGGGCGCGAACGTAGCACCCGGAAGATCAGACGTGGCACTCAGTGCACACCTCGGGTGGTACTGAGTGCCCTGCCGGCCGGGCCCGGCCGGTCGCTGAACCCCGGACGCGCAGGCCGCGTATCTAGCGACAGGACGATCCCCGAAGACGGGCGCCCCCGGCCCGGACGAAGGAGTACAGCGTGTCGACACCGTCCGAGCCCCGGCCGCCGCACGACGGCCAGGCCCTCGAACCCATCCGCGTCCTGCGGCCCCGCCGCACCGACGCCCTCGCGGAACTGATGCGGGAGTTCCAGCAGGACACCGGCCGCGAGCAAGCCGGCCGCGAGCCCGCCGGCTACGAGTCCGTCGCGCTGCCGGGGAAACCGCCGGCCGGCTCCGAGGCGCTGACGCAGGAACTCCCGCCCGTCACCCGCGAGAGCCGCCGGCGCGCCGACGCCGTACCCCCGGGAGCCGGGCTGCGCCGAGCCGCCGTCGCGGTGGCCGTCCTCGCGGCCGCCGTGATCGGCTTCGGCGGCGCGCTCCTGCTCCGCGGTGAGCACCCGGACGACACCGCCGCTCCCGCCCCCGGCCCGCCCCGGTCCGCAACCTCCACCCCCGACCCGACACCCACCCCGCCCGCCACGGCACCCGTGGACCCCGACGGCGCCGGCACGCTGCGCGAGGGAGCCACCGGCCCCGAGGTGACCGAACTCCAGCAACGCCTCCTGCGCATCCCGGACGTCTACCGGGACGGCTCCACCAGCGGCCGCTACGACCCCACCCTCACCGCGGCGGTCGCCCGCTTCCAGCTCTGGTACGGCATCCGCGGCGACGAGACCGGCGTGTACGGCAACGACACCCGCGCCGCACTGGAGTCCCGCACACCGGCGGGGGCGAGCTGATGTGTGACCATGGCCGGCATGGACGAGTTCGTCGACCGGCTGAACCCCGAGATGTACGTCGTCACGGCCGCCGCGGGCGGTGAACGGGCGGGATGCCTGGTCGGGTTCGCCTCGCAGTGCTCGCTGCGGCCCGTGCGGTTCGTGGTGTGGCTGTCCGAGCTCAACCACACCTTCCGGGTGGCCCGGAACGCGGACGTCCTCGCCGTGCACCTGCTCGGCCGAGAACAGTACGGCCTCGCCGAACTGTTCGGCGGGCACACCGGTGACCGGACGGACAAGTTCCAGGACGTCCGCCTGCGGGAGGCCTACGACGGCGCCCTCGTCCTGGAGGACGCGCCCGCCTGGTTCGTCGGCCGGATCCTGACCCGTGCGGGCGGCGGCGACCACATCGGCTTCGTGCTCGACCCGGTCGAGTGGGGCGGGCACGAGGCGCACGGCGGGCCGTTGCTGCGGCTTTCCGACGCCCTCACCATCGACCCGGGGCACCCGGTCGACTGACGTCGCTCCCGGTTATCGAACGCCGGGCAAGGGCTGGGGAAAGCGGGGCGACGGCGGGGCCACCCGGCGTCATCCTGGCCCGGGGCGACGCACGAGGCGCCCGGACCGCCGCGAACCGAAGGCCACGCCCATGAACGGCTCCCGCATCCCCGGCCTGGTGCTGCCCACCCTGTTCCTGCTGGCCCTGCTCGTGGGCCTGTGGTGGTACTGGCGTCACCGCGGCGACTCGTGAGTGCGGCGCCCCCGAGGGCCTGTCGTGCGGATCAGCACGCAGACGCGGGGCCTTGAGCGGATCCGCCGATTCCCTGCGACCTGATTTGAACGACAGGCCTACCCGTCCTGAACCCCGGGGACCCGGACGTCCACCACGCACACGTCGTCCCGCCGCTCGTCCGGCAGCATCCGCGCGAGCAACGGCCCCAGCGACGCGGGCCCGTCACCGTGCGGAGCCGCCACCGCCTCGGCGAGCTGCTCCAGACCCCGGTCGATGCTGTCCGGGGGGTGCTCCACCAGGCCGTCGGTGTACAGGATGAGCCGGTCGCCCGGGTCGAGACGGCACTCCGCCTCCTGGTAGACCGGTGTGGCGGTCGCCCCGAGCAGCATGCCGCGTGGCCTGCGCAGGTACTGCGCCTCGCCGTCCCGCAGCAGCAGCGGCGGCGGATGCCCGGCCTGGGCCCAGACCAGGCGCCGGCGGCGCGGCTCGTAGCGGGCCAGCACCATCGTGGCGGTCGCGTGGGAGTCGCGCGAGTGCAGCAGCAGGGTGTTCAGCCGGGCGAGCGCGCCGGTCAGCGACGAGCCCGTGATGACCATGCCCTTCGCGGTGAACCGGAGCTGGGCCATCGTGGCCACGGCGTCGACCCCGTGCCCGGCGACATCGCCGACCACCAGCAGCGCGTCCCCGTCGGGCAGTTCGATGGCACTGAACCAGTCACCGCCGACGTGCACACCCGACTGGGCCGGAAGGTAGGCGACCTCGACGCGCAGCCCGGCCAGGTGCACGGGCCGGTTGGACATCGGCAGCAACGCGTGCTGGAGCCGGGAGGCCAGGGTCCGCTCGGCCTGGAGCACGTCGTGCTGGGTCAGGATCGCGCGCTCGCTCTCGACCAGGGCCAGCTCCGCCCGCCGCCGGGCGGTCATGTCCTGCACGAAGCCGTGCACCTCGACGGGCGTGCCGTGCCGGTCGGCCACCGCCTCGGCCACCAGCCGCAGATGCCGGATGCCGCCGCTCGTCCGGATCCGGAACGGTACGTCGAACGGCCGCCCGCCGTGGACGAGTTCACTGATGGCGCGGGTCAGAGCCGGCGTGTCCTCGGGCAACGCGAGCTCCGGTACCTCGGGCAGACTCACCGGGCCGTGCGCCGGGTCCCGGCCCACGAGGGAGAACACCTGGGTCGACCAGGAGACCTCCTGGGTGGTCAGGTTCCAGTTCGCCCAGCCGAGATTGCCCAGCCGCTGCAGGTCCGCCAGCCGCTGCTCCTGCCGGTCGGAGGAGCCGTGCCTGAGCCAGGAGACGACGAGGGCGTCACCCAGCGGGGCCACCCGCGCGGTGTACACGGACAGTTCGGCGACGCCCGCCACCACCTCCTCGTGTGCGAACGGCTCGCCCTCGTAAGCCTGCCCGGTGGCCAGCACCTGCAGACAGCCCTGCCACAGCGGCTCGGCCGCCAGGGCCGGCCGCAGTTCCAGCAGCCGTCGCCCGGCCGGTTCCTCACCGGTGCGGCCCAGCAGATCACCCACCTGCGCGGTCGCGGCCTCCACCCGGAAGTCCTCGGTCTCGCCCGTCGCGTCCGGCAGTGGCGTGAGCAGCATCGCCGCGACCGGCAGTGCCTCGAACAGCGCCTGCACGGCGTCCGTGGCGGCGTCGGCGTCGCGCTCGGGCGGGTTGTCGAAGGCGCGCAGCCGGCCGGCGCACAGCCTGGTGACGCCGCGCAGATGGGCGCGGTCGCGCGGGGTGAACACCCCCGCCCGGCCGCGCAGCACGCCGATGCAGACCGCGGCCGGGCCCGCGGCGACCACGGGCAGCCAGGCACGCGAGCGCCACCGGTGGGGAGGGTCGCCGATGAGCAGGTACCGCCGCTCGTCAGCGGCGAAGTCCTCCAGCCAGCGCGGCTCACCCGCCCGCAGTGCGTCCAGCGCCGCCATGCCGCTCAGCGGCGGCACCTGGCACCACTGGGCCGCCAGCTGGTCCTCGACGCCGGCGTGTCCGATCAAGCCGAGCCCGCCGTCGGGCCTGCGTGCGTAGATCAGGACCGCGTCGGCCCCCATGTCGGGGCCGAGATGCTCCAGCAGACACCGGGCGAGGTCGTGCGGTGTCATCACCCGAACGAGGGCCTGGCCGAGGCGGGCCAGGGCGGCGGTGACGTCGTCCGGCGCGTCCGACTGCTCCAGGGCCGCTGCCCCGGAGTCGTGGGCCTCGACGCCGGGGGACTCGCTCGCCCTGCCCGGGGCCGGCGGGGCGGACGCGAGGGTGCCCAGGGTGATCCAGCACTCCTCCAGCAGGGTGTGGCGGGCGGCCTTGGCCCGCTGGAGCAGCAGTTCGCCCGCGGCGTCCGCGGGGCATCCGGTCAGCGCCATGACCGCGCCCTTGGCCCGTTCTACGACAGCAGCCGTGGCCGCCTGGTCGCGCAGCCGGTCCAGCTCGGCGCGCTGCCGGGCGACGATCTTGGTCAGTTCGACCAGGTCCGGTGCGGCACCGGGCTGCGCCGGCGTCACGGGCTCGCTCGTCACGCGTTGAGCATGGCACATCCGGCCCGATTCGAAGACCGGCCTGTGCGTACGAACTGATCGTGCGACCCAGGCGCCCCATTTGTCACGTGGGCCTCGCCGGGCAACCGTCAGCGGCCGTCGCGCGGATACAGCCACAGCCGCAGGAGCCGGCTCAGCCGCGGCATCACCAGATACGTCAGCACGGGCAGCAGCACCAGCGGGAAGACGGCCGCCCGCAGGGGCAGCGGCCAGCCGGTGGTGTGGGGCGTCACCAGCCACTGGACGAGCAGGGTGAAGGGGTAGGCGCCGAGGAAGGTCGTGAGGACCATCTTCCACCGCGGCGGGGCCTGCGCCGTGGTGCCCGGGAGGCTGAACCAGGTCTCCATCCCGGTGGTCGACTGGCGCTCGCTGCTGACCTCGGTGGCGACGTCCTCGATCCGCCGGTGCCAGTGCGCGCGCTCCTCGGACTCCAGCCAGGCGGCGAGCCGGTGCTGATCGGACCAGCGCAGTACCGCGTGGTAGCGGTGGCCGTCCTCGGGCGTCAGCCAGGAGACGCCCTCGTTGCCGGGGAACTGTCTGGCGCAGCGGGTGATGCCGTGCGTCCACTCCTCGAACCGCTGCTCCCGGCCGGGGCGCACCTGCCAGGTCAGGACCGTCGTCACCGGCTCGCCGCGCCGGGCTGTGGTGGTGCTCATTCCCCCACGGGTGCCACGCGCGGCGCCGGTCATGCCCGGCGGCTCACGGCTGGCGGTTCGCCTCCACCAGGGCCTGGGTCACGGCCCGGACGCTGCGCGCGATGTGCTGGAGCTGCATGACCTCGGCCGCGTACAGCTTGATCGTGTGCTCGATGACCCCCTCGTGCAGGCCGAGTCCGGGCAGGTCGGCGCGGGCGGTCTGCAGGGCGGTGCGGGCGACCCGGATCTCGTTCTGTACCTGGATCTGGGCGTGCCGGGCCAGGAGGACGGGGTGCCGGATGAACACCGGGTATCCGGCGTAGCGCGTGGGCACCAGCTCGCGCAGCCACTTGGCCGCCGAACGCTCCCAGTCGTAGCTCCCGGGGGTCTTGACCTGGCAGGGCCAGTCCGGGCTGATGCGCGTGGTGGTCAGGTGCATGATCATCGCTTCCCGGTGTGCGGCGTCGTGAGGGTGGACGACGGGTCGGGGCGGCCCCGGCCTAGGGGATGACCGGGGCCGCCACGAACACCCGGGACGCCGGAGTGGGTAGGACCCGGCTCCACGGGTGCGGAACGGATCCGGAACTGCCGGGTCGCGATCCGTGAGCAGTATTTATATATGCCATCCGGTTTGCAAGGAGCATGAAAACATTCATGCGCGCTTTGTTGTGGATGGTCCCCATGTGTGGTCCGCGCGCGGTTGCCGGGTGCCGCTCAGTCCCTGAGGAAGAACTGGTGCTGGTCGGCGAGCTGCTCGTACTCCTCCAGCCGCGCCTGCGTCCGCTCCGGGTCCGCGTCCGTCATCGCCTGCAGCAGCGCGGAGCACATCACTCCCGGCGCCGCGTAGGAGTCGAAGACCAGCCTCGAACCGGTCCCGAGGGCGAAGACGACGTCCGCCTCGTCCGCCAGCGGCCCGAGCGCCAGGTCGGTGATCAGCGCGACCTTGAGCCCGGCGCCCCGCGCGACCCGCACGGCCGTCAGGGTCTCCTGGGCGTGCCGGGGCAGGGAGAACGCCAGCACCCACGTACCACCCGCCTCACGCGACTGCAGCAGCGCGTCGTAGGCGACGCTGCCGCCCCGCGTCACGAGCCGTACGTCCGGATGGATCCGGCGGGCGGCGTAGGCGAAGTACTCGGCGAGGGAGACGGAGATGCGCAGCCCGAGGACGGTCAGGGGGGCGGACGAGGAGAGCTTGCGGCCGACCTCGATGACCACGTCCGGGTCTGCCAGGTCGCGCCGCAGATTCTCCAGGTTCTCGATCTCGGCGTCGACCGCCGCCTGCAGTTCGTTGCCGCGCATCTCCTCGGCCGGGCCGACGGCGAGGGTGCCCAGCGCGATCGACTGGAGCTTCTCCCGCAGCGCCGGGTAACCGCTGAAGCCGACCGCCGAGGCGAACCGCGTCACCGAGGGCTGGCTGACACCGGCCCGGTCCGCCAGATCCGTGATCGAAAGGAACGCCGCCTCGGTGATGTGCTCGATCAGGTACTGCGCGATACGCCGCTGCCCCGGGGACAGCCGGGGCCGGTCGAAGAGCGCCCTGAGCTGGGCGGACGGGGAGACCTCCGCCTCGGGGGCGGCCTTCCCCGAGGTGATCGCGGATGCCTGTGCGCGTGCCTGCTGCGGCGATGGCACCGGTGCGCCTCCTTCGTCTCCCACGGACGTTCAACATAGCTCACGCACATGGTGACCAGGGCTTCTCCGGCAGCATGAGCCGCCGGGCCGGGGGTTACCCGTACGCAGGGCGGGAACCCGCCGCCGCACACGACCCCTGAGAGGAGCCGCCGAGATGACCGTCCCCGAGGAGAACCGTCCCAAGACGGAGACCACGGACGAACTGCTGGAACACCAGGACGACAACCGCTCCCGGCCGCCGGGCGCGACCGGCCGCACGATGCGCGAGGCCCTGGAAGAGGCCGAGGTGCGCCCCGGCGACTACGGAGACCGCTAGGCGGAGTCCCTCTGAGGCAATCCCTGTGGGCACCCCCCGGCCCCCGATCGAATCGACGACGCTTGCGGCAGGTGAGACGGCAATGGGCGCGCTGAGTGCGCTGGAACAGACACTGGAGAACCGTTGGGACGCGCTGTGGGCGCGGCTCCTCGACAAGGAACCCGTCGAGGTCCTCGACGCGCTGCGGCGCGCATGCGACGACAACGCCGTCGTGTGCCGTGAGGGCCGCGTCATGGTCCCCAATGCCTACGACGTGGAACTGTCCGACGACGTGCACGACCATCTGACCCGCACCGGCACCGATGTGGGCCAGGCCCTCACCGACAGCCTGTGCCGCCACGCGGAACGCCGCGGCTACGAATTCGCCGGCCCGCTGGCGGTCCATGTGGCGAGGTGCCCCGACGTGCCCAACGGCCGTTACCGGGTGGCCGGCCGGGTCATGGAGCACGTGAGCGCGGACGGGTTCTTCTACGCGACCCACTGATACGCGAGCCATCGACGTATGCGCGCAACCGCACTCAACGGCGGTACAGCGTGATCGAGTGGCCGACGTCGTCCACGGGGCGGCTGTCGCCGATCAGTTCGGCCAGCCGCCCCGTGGCCTTCGCGGCCGCCGAGTCCGACACGGCCAGCAGTCCCCGCACCTCACGGACCGGCACCCGCCGGGGATCGAGGGCCTCGATGCCGTAGAAGGACGGCACACCACTGCCCTTGTACACGAGCCACACCCGCTCGCCCGGATACCGTTCGCGAAGCCGGTCCGCCAGCCGCCCGAGGTCCTGCCCCCAGTCGACGTTCGAGTCGTGCAGCCACTCCCTGGTCCTGCCCGGCCCCCCGAACGCCTCGTTGGAGTACGGCAGATAGTAGGGATACGCCCGCACCGAACTGACGGCGGCGAACGCCACCAGCACGGCCAGCCCCACGCAGACCCACCGCCGGCGCACCACGAGCACGCACCCCGCCGCCACCGCGAGGAACAGCGGCAGGAACACGGCGTACCGCGTCCCGAAATCCCGCGCCCCCTGCATGGCCGCCGCCAACAGCACCAGCGGAACGGCCAGCACACAGGGCGCGGCAGGCCGCAGCCGCCGGACCGCGACAAGGGCCGCTGCACCTGCGGCCCACAGCGCGAGCATCCCCAGCGGCGTCTTCACCAGCAGCGCGGCCGGCAGGTAGTACCAGAGCGAGCCGTCGTACAGCCGCCCGAACAGAAAGCCCTGCCACGGCCGGTTCTCCAGCCCGAACTGCACCCGCATCCCGTCCCGGTAGGCCTCCGGGAACGGCATCATCCCCACCAGCAGCGCCCGCAGCCCGCGCACCACCGGCACATGCTGTTCCGCAGCCCAGCGCAGCCGCGGATCGACCATCAGATACGTGACCCACACGACGGCGACCGCGACCAGGGCCACCCCACCGGCCGCCACCACGGCCCGGCGCCGACTGCCGCCGGACGACCGCCACACGGACACCGCGGTCAGTGCCGTCAGCACCGGCACAGCGGGCAACGTGCTCATCTTCGTGGCCAGCGCGGCGCCCAGCGCCACTCCCGCGAGCGGCACGTACAGCCGCGGTCTCCGGCGGGCCCGCCACACCAGCCACGCCGAGGTCAGCACGAACCCGGCGGCCGGTACGTCGAGCGTGGCGAGCGAGCCGTGGGCGATGACGTCGGGGGAGAAGCAGTACAGCGCGAGGGCGGCCGACCCCGCGACGGGCCCGGCCAGTTCACGGGCGAAGGCGAACACCACCAGCCCGAACGACAGGGTCAGCGCGATCACCGGCAGGCGGGCCAGGAGCATCAGCCGCCAGGGATCGTTGCCCGACTCGTACAGCAGATGCCGCCCCGAGCGACCCTGGTCCCCGGCGAAGGCCGGGTCGAGGTGCGGATCCGCGAGGGCGACCCCCACTCCGATGACCAGTTTGCCGAGCGGCGGATGCTCGGGGTTGTGCCGCAGCCGGTGCTCGTGCACGTACTGGGCGGCCGCGCCCACGTACACCGGTTCGTCGATCGTCGGGGTCTGCCGCACGGCGGTCGTGACCATCGCGAAGGCCATCTGCGCGAGCAGCACGGCCACGAGGAGCGGCACCGGCCACCGCCTGCCGGGCCGGTGCGCGCCGTCCGCCGGCGCCGGGGGCGAGAGCGGCACCGGCCGGGGAACGGCGGGAGCGATCCGGAGGGCCCTCATGGACCCAACTCTGCATCAGCCCCCGCCGTAGAAGGCGCTACCTCCGCACGAGTCGCACCGACAGACCGTCAGCCGTGTGCACGGGCACGGCCAGCAGCGTCTCGGAGTCCAGCTCGACCCGGTCGAAGCGGCCGCGCAGCTGCGCGGCGGACAGGACGGGAAGGGTCGTCCCCGCGACCGGCGGCCGCTCGGGGTCGAGCCGCAGCGACAGCACGCTGCCCCGGCCCAGCAGGGCCCGCCGGCTCACCGTGAGGGCGGGGCCGTGGTTCCTGCGGAGCAGCAGCTCCAGCGTCGACTCGCCGTCCTGGACGTACGAGCCGCGCACCCGCAGCACCTTGTCCGCGCGCAGCGTGCCGCCGGTGACCCGGACGTCGCCCTCGCCCAGAGCGTTCGGCGACCCGGCGACCAGCACGCCGTCCTCGACGACGGTCCCGCCGTGATAGCAGTTGTGGCCCGTCAGGGTGAGCGTGCCCGAGCCGCGCTTGGTCAGACCGCCGTCGCCCTCGATGTCGTTGCGCCAGCAGTCGGCCGCGTGGAAGCCGCCGGCCGCCGCGTCCAGCCTCACCGTGACGTCCCCCTCGAACGCGCCGTAACCGTCCGCGGCGGCGAACAGGTTCAGCCGGCCCCACTGCTCGAAGCCGTCCAGCAGGACGTAGCCGGAGGGCAGCGCGGTCGTCCGCAGCACCTCGCGACGCTGGGCTGCGGTCAGGTACGGAAGCCGCGTCTCCAGCAGTACCTCCGCGCCCTTCGGCACGGTGAGCGGGTCCTTGCGGCCCCGGCGCGGCAGGACGTACGTCAGCCGGTGCCCGACCGAGCGGGCGTTGGCGTCGCGGTCGGCGTAGACGTCCCCGGCGCCCGGGTGGGCGTAGTCGTACAGCGTGTCCGCCGTGGTGCCGGTGTGCTGCGTGAAGTAGGCGAGGGCCTGGGCGCGGGCCGCCGCCTTGAGCTCCGCGTTCGCCGGGTCGGCCAGGGCCGCGGCGGTCAGGGCGGTGGCCATGATCCGGCCGCCGATGACGTCGACGGTGGAGTGCATGCCCGACATGATCCGGGTGTGGCTGAGCTCGAACGCCCGCGTCACCAGTTCCTGGAACCGCTCGGGCACCGCGTACGCGAAGGCCAGACCGGCCAGGTGGAAGGCGTTGGTGTGACCGCTGGGGAAGCCGCCGTCGTCGACCGGGGAGGTGCTGCGCTGACGCAGCAGCTGCCTGACGACGACCACGTCCGAGTCGTACACCGGGTAGCCGAGTTCGTCCGTGCGGCCGGTGTCGACGACCTCGCTGTCCTCGTTCATGCGCCATGGACGCGGGTACTGGAAGGCGTATTTGCCGGGGTTCCCCGAGGCGAACGGGCCGCGCACGGTGTCGACCAGCTTGGCGACGAGGCCGAGGTCGGAGGTGTACGAACCGGCGCCCAGGGCGGAGCCGGCGGGCGCGTCTGCCGGCACGGAGTCGCTGATGGTGGTCGGGGGAGTCGTGTCCGGCGCGCTGGTGATCGACGTGACCGCCTTGGCACCCGCCTTGTACAGGCCGGACAGCGGGCCCAGCCCGGCGATCATCGCGTAGCTCTGGTGCTGGCGGTCGTAGACGAACGCCTCCCGCGCCTGCGCCTCGGTGCGCGCGCCGGTGACCTGGGCGCAGTAGCGCATGTTGGCGCGCAGCACCTCGGGGCGCAGCGGTGTGCCGGTGTTCCAGGCGGCGCCGGTCTTCCACGCCTCGGCCATGCCGCCGAGGATCCGTACCACCGCGTTGGTCTCGGGCGTGAGGTTCGTCAGGACGTTGGTCCTGTAGTCGTCGACGAACGCGGCGGGAGCGGTGGCGGCCTTGGCGTCCGCGGCGCCCAGCCACCCGACGAGGGTCGGCGCGGCGACCAGTGCGGCCGAGCCGCCCAGGGAGGTTCTGAGGAAACCCCTCCGGTTCAGGGTGGGGGAGTGGTGCCCGGCGGATGACGGCATGGGTGTGCCTCTCTTCAGTTCTGCGGCCGTGCGGCCGGGTGAAGTCGTGCGATCCTGCCTGATTCGATGGGCGGGTGGTGTCTCGTCGACAAGGGTTCGGCGGCCGGGACGTGGCCCGCGGGTGAACGCGCGGCCCGGCTCACCGGAGCGACCGCGCCAGTGCCACCGCGCCCTCGACCGGTGGTACGCGAAGGGGTCTGGCGCGGGCTGTGGGCAGTGTCTCGGCCAGGGCGACGGTGAACGCGTCGAACAGCTCGGGCTGGGAGAGCACCGTGCCGCCCGCCACGACCACGTCGTCGACCGCCACTCCGCGGTCGGCGAGCCGGGTGACCAGCGCGGCAAGCGCCCAGCCCGCTTCGTCGATCACGGTCCGGGCGAGCGCGGAACCGTCGGCGGCCGCCGCGAAGACGACGGGAGCGTGCCGGCCCCACTCGGCGGAGACGTCCGTGGCCCTCTCCAAAGCTGCGCCGAGCGCGGGGACTTCGGGCACGTCGAGCGCGGCGATGAGCCCGAGCGCGAGCGCGTCGGGCCGATCCCCGCGGTCGTGCGCCGCCCACACGGCCCGTGCCGCCTCCCGGACGAGCCCGGCGGCGCCGCCCTCGTCGCCGAGGACCGCGCCCCATCCACCCACCTGGACGGTGGTGCCGTCGGGCAGCCGCCCCACGGCCACCGAGCCGGTGCCGGCGACCAGGCCGACACCCTTGTCCAGACCGGCCGCGGGGACGAGGAGCTGAGCGTCGCCCACCACCAGCGCGGGCGCGTCGAAGTGCAGCTGGAGCGCGGCGCGGATCTGCGCGCACTGGCGGGGGGTCTCACAGGCGTGCCCGCCGACGGCCACAGCGGTCGGGCGGGCACCTGCCGGAAGCGCGTCGGCGACCAGCGCGGCCAGCCACCCGGCGGCTGCCACGGGGTCGTGCGGCCGCCAGCCGCCGCTCGCGCGTACGTGGTCGGCCACGACGGCGTCCCCCGCGAGCGCGCGCAGATGTGTCTTGGTGCCGCCCACGTCGATACCGACCACGAGGGTCGCGATGTCCTGCACGGAACCTCTTTCGTCGTTGCGCAGTGCTGCGACGGCGGGCGAACCGTGCCTGAGGGACGGGCAGTTGAAGGACTAGGGAAGCCCCGGGACGGGCTTCTGGCGGAGCACGGCAGGCGAGTACCGTGAACTTCGTTAGGAAGTTAACTAACGAAGTACAGTGCGTCAAGAGGAATGCCTTCGCCGCGTCCCGTGGAGACGACCCGAGACCATCCGAGACGACCCGAGACGATCCGGGCGATCGACCCGGGAGCGCGGCCCGTTACCCGTGTGGGGGAACTGTTGGAACCTGACGTGGCAAGAGCCCCCCGCCTGACCGAGAGCGCGGGCGCGGTGTTCGCCGTACTGGCCGGGGCCGGCCGGGCGACCCGGCCGCAGCTCGCGAGTCTGGCGGGCCTGTCGAAGCCGACGGTGTCCGCCGCCGTCGCGGAACTGGAGGGCGTCCGGCTCGCCGCCCACTCCGGCACGGCCTCCAGCGGCACCGGACGCAACGCCGCGGTCTACCGTCTCGGGCCGTCCGCGGGGGCCGTGCTCGCCGTCGACCTCGGCCCCGCCCTCACCCGGGTCCGCGGCTGCGCCCTGGACGGCACGCTGCTCGCCGAGGCAACCGGCTCCCGGGCGGGCGCCGCCGACGTCGTGCGCGAGGCGCTCGACGCGCTGCCCGCCGACGCCCCGCTGCGGACCATCGTCGTCGCCGTCGGTGACGTCACCGCGCCGCGCAAGGAGGGCGCCGGTATGCGTCCGGCGACCGCCAAGGCCGGACCCGTCTTCGACGCCGTGGCCGTCGCGCTGCCGCCGGGTGTCCCCGTCCACGTCGAGAACAACGTGAACTGCGCCGCCCTCGCCGAGCTGCACGAAGGTGCCGCCCGGGGCCGGAACACCTTCGGCTACCTGCGCATCGGCGTGGGTATAGGCCTCGGCATCGTCGTCGGCGGCCAGGTGCTGAGCGGAGCGAACGGCGCGGCCGGTGAGCTGGCCCGGCTGCCCTACCCGTGGGACGACGGCCGCGAACCCCGTCACGAGGCGCTGGAGGAGTACATCGGCGCGCGTTCCCTGCTGCGCCGCGCGGCCGAGGCCTGGCCGGACACCGACGGGCCGTGCCCCGATACCGCCGAGCAGCTCTTCGCCCTCGCCGCGCAGGGCCGTGCCGCCGCCCGCGCCGTCGTCGACCGCCATGCCGTGGACGTGGGCCGGCTGGCCGCCGCAGTGACCGCGGTCCTGGACCCGGGGCTGGTCGTGCTGGGGGGCAGCACCGGCGCGTACCCGCAGCTCCTGCAGGGTGTGCGGGCCGAGCTCGCCCGGCTGAGCTGGCCCACCGAAGTCGTCAGCAGCACGGTCGGCGATCTCGGCACCGTCGTGGGCGCCGCCCGGCTCGCGGTCTCCCGAGGAGTCCAAACCGTGACCGAGTCCGCGGGGGCGAAGGATTGACGGCCTCCGACTCGATCTGCCAATGTCCGGACAAGCGCTTTCTAAGTCGGCCGGGACGCCGACTCCGGGTGAGCCTCCCGCCCGTACGCGAAGTACGGCAGCCGCACGAGGGCGAGCTTGTGCGACGCCGGCCGTCATGGCCGGGGACACCACCCGTCAAGGCGACGCGGCCGGGCGAGGCCGTGCCCCCGGAAAGCGAAACTTCCTTCAAAACTGCACCCGTGCCGCCTCGGCTGGCGCCGTGCTTCCTCCGCTACGACGAAAAGGGATCGAAGATGATCAGTGTGGGTGTGCGGCGCTCCCGCCGGCTCGGCCGCGGCGGCATACGCCGCGTGGTTCCCCTCGCTGCCGTGGCTACGGCAGGTGCCCTTCTGCTGACCGCCTGCGGGTCGGGTGGCGACTCGGGCGGGACGTCCAAGTCGCTGACGTTCTGGATCTCCACGGTTCCGGGGCAGGACGCGGGCTGGAAGAAGATGGTGGCGCAGTACAAGAAGGAAACCGGCGTCAAGGTCAACCTCGTCAACATCCCCTACGACGGTTACGACGCGAAGCTCCGCAACGCCGCGCAGGCGAACTCCCTGCCCGACGTCGCGGCCGTGCCGAAGCTGGACCCGATCTGGGCGAACAAGCTGATCGACCTCAGCCCCATCGCCGACAAGAAGAGCAACAAGATCAACGCCAACTTCGTCGCCAAGGACTCGTCCGGGAAGGTGCTGTCCATCCCCTCGGACATCACCGCGTCCGGCCTGTTCATCAACAAGACGCTGTTCGAGAAGGCCGGTGTCTCCGTCCCGGCCTCGCCCCAGAAGACCTGGACCTGGACCGAATTCGTCAAGGCGGCGGACGAGGTCCGGGAGAAGACCGGCGCCAAGTACTCCCTCACGTTCGACCAGTCGCCCTCCCGGCTCCGCGCCATGGTGTACGAGCTCGGCGGGAAGTACGTCCACGCGGACTCCTCCGGCAAGTTCTCGGTGGACGGCGCGACGAGGAAGGCCGTGAAGCGCTTCGTCGAGATGAACGACGACAAGACCATGCCGAAGTCGGTGTGGACCAGTGGCGCCGACCCGTCCGCCATGTTCCAGAGCGGTGACGTGGTCGCCTACTGGTCCGGCGTGTGGCAGGTGCCCGCCTTCGCGGAGAGCATCAAGAAGTTCGAGTGGGCCAGCGTCCCGACTCCCGCCGAGCCGGTGCAGGCCAGCGACGTCAACAGCGGCGGCATGACGGTCGGCTTCAACAACAACGGCGACGCGGCCGCCGCCGCGGAGAAGTTCCTGTCCTGGCTGTACGAGCCGGCCCACTACCAGGCGCTGTGCGAGGCGTCCGGGTTCCTGCCCGTCGAGACCGGCCTGAACCCGAAGTACCCCTTCAAGTCCGAGGCGGCGCAGGCGGCGTTCAAGCTCTACAACGAGTCGATCCCGCTGTACGCCCCGATCTCCGGCTACTTCAACACCGCGCAGACGAACTGGGTGCTGAAGGGCAAGAGCCTCACCGAGGACCCGACCAAGACGGAGCTCGGCAAGGCGATCAACGGCCAGCAGTCGGCCGACAAGGCGCTGGACAACATCGTGGCCGGCTACAACCAGCAGGTCGGCGGCTGAGCGCGGACCCACAGGCCCGGGCGGCGGGGTCGAGACACCGCCGCCCGGGCCTCGGGGACCCTCGCGATGCCGGGCTCAGGGCCTGAGCCCACAGGAACCCATTCCACCAGCACGGAGTCAGGAAGATGACCAAACGCGCCCCGGACGTGTCCGCGAGCCCGCCCAGGAGCCGCAGTAAGTACACCCTTGCGCCGCTCGTCCTCATCGCGGCCAACGTCGTGCTCTTCGCGCTGTTCTTCGTCTGGCCGGCGGTGATCGGGCTCGTCTACTCCTTCACGAACTACACGGGCGTGGGGGTGTTCCAGTTCATCGGACTGGACAACTACAGCAGGCTGTTCGGAGACTCCACCTTCTTCGACGCGCTGACCCGGACGCTGCTGTACACCGTGCTCTTCGTTCCCCTGAACTTCGTGCTGTCGCTGCTCATCGCCAACGTGCTGGTGAGCAAGCACGCCAAGGGTGCCTCGGTCGCCCGCGTCTTCTTCTTCATTCCCTGGCTGCTGTCACCCATCGTCGTGGGTGTCCTGTGGCGGTGGCTGTTCGGTGAGAACTTCGGACTGGTCAACTACCTCATCGAGAAGGCCGGCGGAAGCGCCGTGCCGTGGCAGTCGAACGCGGACCTGTCTCTGATCGTGGTCGTGGTGGCGGCATCCTGGGCCTGGACGGGCTTCTCCATGCTGCTGTTCATCGCGGCGATCAAGAACGTACCGACGTCGTACTACGAGGCGGCCGCGCTGGACGGCGCCGGTCCGTGGCGCCAGTTCTTCAGCATCACCCTGCCGAGCATCGCGCCGACGTCCTTCATCGTCATCCTGCTCAACACGATCCACGGGATGAAGGAATACCCGCTGTTCGCCTCCCTCAACAACGGCGGCCCCGGCACGTCGAACAACCTGCTTGTCCAGTACATCTACCAGACCGGCTTCAAAGCGGGCCAGATCGGCTACGCGAGCGCCGCGTCGTTCGTGCTCATGCTCATCCTGATGGCCGTCGCGATCATCCAGCTGATGGTCAACCGGCGGGTGGAGAACCGATGACAACCACAGACATGCCGCGCAAGGCCGACGCCGATTCCGCACGGGCCGTCTCCAGGAAGCGGCCCCGCGGCACGGTCGGCGGCGGGCTTCGGCGCGCGGTGCCCGCGACGACACTGCTGTGGGTCCTGGCGGCCCTCTACGGGCTGCCGGTGCTGTGGTTCGTCCTCAGCTCCTTCAAGCCGGCGGGAGACCTGTTCTCCCTTCCGCTGACGCTGTTCCCGGAAGACCCCACCGTCTCGGGTTACAAGGCGGCGTGGGACAGTGCCAACTTCTCCCAGTACTTCATCAACACCACCATCGTGTGTGTGATCGCGACGATCCTCACGGTGGGAGTCAGCTGTTGCACCGGGTACGCGCTGGCCAAGTACGACAACAAGTGGCTCAAGGTCTTCTTCGTCGGCATCCTGGCCACCACGATGCTGCCGTCGGAGGTCATGCTCGCCCCGCAGTTCCTGGTGGTCCGCGACCTCGGCCTCTACAACTCGCTCGCCGGCATCATCCTCCCGGCCGTGCTCACCGCGACCGGTTGCTTCATGTTCCGCCAGTTCTTCCTGACGGTCCCCGACGAGCTCATCGAGGCCGCCCGCATCGACGGCGCCCGCGAACTGTCGATCTTCCTGCGGATCATGGTGCCGATCTCCCGGCCCATCATGCTGACGCTCGCCATCCTGTCGTTCCAGTGGCGGTGGAACGACTACATCTGGCCGCTGCTGATGCTCAACGACCCCGAGAAGTTCACCGTGCAGATCGGCATCCAGAGCCTTGTCGGGGCGCAGAACATCAACTGGTCGCTGGTGCTCGGCGGATCGGTCATCTCCATGATCCCTCTGATCGTCGTCTTCCTGGTGTTCCAGCGTTACGTCATGAACGCCGACATCAACGCCGGACTGAAGGACTGACCGTGACCACCCCGCTCGACCACGAGTTCGTCCGCGCGGCGGCCCGCGCCGCCGACCGGCTGGCCGCCCCGCTGGCGGCCGGCCCCGACGAGGAACCGGCCGGTGTGCCCCACCGCGCTCTGGCACGCCGGGTGAAGACCCTAATCGCCGCGTACCGGTCCCCGGACTCGGCCCTGCACGGCAGCAGGCAGG
Organism: Streptomyces qaidamensis; assembly: GCF_001611795.1. Lineage (NCBI taxonomy): Bacteria > Bacillati > Actinomycetota > Actinomycetes > Kitasatosporales > Streptomycetaceae > Streptomyces > Streptomyces qaidamensis. Next base: position 8,714,284 of record NZ_CP015098.1, read on the forward strand.
CCGTCGCCGCCGCGACGGCCCACCTCCGCGCCCTGCGCGCCGAGCAGACGGCCACCGGCCTCTTCGCCGGCGGCGACAACGTGCAGTCACCGCCGGACTCCGGATTCACCGTCAACGACGTGTGCGACGCGCACGTCCTGGCCGCCGGCGCGGGGCCCGGACTGCGCGACGTCACGGCGACACTCGCCGAGATCGCCCGCGCCGCCTCCGGCAGTCTCCTGGCCGGTGGGGTGCACACCCCCAACCACCGCTGGGAGCTGTGCGCCGCGTTGGCCCGGCTGCACCGGTCGTTCCCCGACGACCGGCTGCTCGACCGCGTCGGGGAGTGGCTCGCCGAGGGTGTCGACATCGACGCGGAGGGCCTGTACTCGGAACGCAGCGCCAACTACGCGGCCCACGTGTCCAACCCTTCGCTGCTGCTGCTGGCCGGAGTCCTCGGCCGCGCCGACCTGCTGGACGCCGTCGAACGCAATCTCGCCGCGACCCTGGACCTCATCCGGCCGGACGGCACGGTGGAGACGGTCCTCTCGCGCCGGCAGGACCAGAACAGCCCGTTCCCGCTCGCGCCCTACCTGCCGCACTACCGGCTGCTCGCGATCCGCACCGGCCGGGGCGACTTCAGCCGGGCGGCGCGGCTGGCGGCCGCGGGCGGCATCGACGACCCCGACCTGCTCGCCGAGACCCTCCTCACTCCGGACCTGGCCCGCGTCCTGCCGGCACCGGCCGCGGAGACACTTCCGCGTGACCGGTACCTCACCACCGCGCGCCTCGCCGCACGCGCCTCGGCCACCGCGCACACGGTCGTGTACGGCGGCTCCGACGTGCCCGAGCACCGGCGCATCCGCTCGGGCCTCGCCTGCAATCCCACCTTCCTGCGCCTGTTCGCCGGCGACGCGGTCCTCGACGCGGTGCGCCTCTCTCGGGGATTCTTCGACCTCGGCCCGTTCCGTGCCGCCGAGATGCAGCAGCCCGCCGGCAACCGGTACCGGCTCACCGAGACCCTCACGGCCGCCTACTACCAGCCGCTGGCGCCGGACCGGCGCCGGGACGACGGCGCCTACCGTATGGCGGACGAGGGACGCTTCTCGGCCGCGATGGCCTTCCCGGACCGGCCCCGGGACGAGGTCTCGCACACCACCCGCGTCGAGGTGGACCTGCGGGAGGACGGTGCCGACCTGCGGATCGACATCAGCGGGCCACGGGTGCCCTGGGCCCTCGAACTGACCTTCCGGCCGGGTGGCGTGCTTGAGGGCGCCGTACCGATCGGCGACGGGCGCTGGTGCCTGACGGCCGGGCCGATGACCTATCGGGTCGGTGACGACGAGATCCGCGTCGAGGTCGGCGTCGAGGCGGGCGAACCGCCGGCCGGACCGGACCGGAGCGACCTGCTGCGGTACGACCCGGGGCAGGATTACACCGTGGTGGGCGGCACCGACGCGACGACCGGGAACCGCGTCTACATCGGTGGACACGGCCCACACACCCTGACCGTCGCACTGCGCGCCCGCCGGCCCGCACCTGTCGTGTGACTCCGACGGCCCTCGCCACGGCCGCTCGGGCAGGAGTACACGTCTCAGCGGTCCGCTACGGCCCGGCGGGCGACGGGGGCGGGGGACCGGAACCGACGCCGTCCACCTGACGACGGCTCACCCGTCGCAGGCCGGGTCCACGACCTCCGGCGCCTGAGCGGCGAGTTCTGTGAGGGGCTCGCCGCTCAGCCGGCACACCTTCCACTCGTCCAGGAGCTCGACCCCCAGCGACGTGTAGAAGTCGATCGTCGGGGTGTTCCAGGCGAGGACCCACCACTCGAAGCGGTCGTACCCGTTGCGCCGGCAGGCCGCGGCGAGGTCGGCGAGCAGGGCCTTGCCGTGCCCCGCGCCTCGGGCGTGCGGACGTACGTAGAGGTCCTCCAGGTGCATGCCGCGCGTGCCCGTCCAGGTCGAGAAGAGCGGGAACCACAGGGCGTAGCCAACGGTCTCACCTGTGTCGTCGTCCTCGGCGATCAGCGCCGAAGCGGCCGGGTGTTCACCGAACAGCGCCTCGCGCAGCTGCTCCCCGGTGGCCCGGGCCTGCTCCTCGGCCCGTTCGTACGCGGCGAGTTCCCGGATCATCGCCCCGATCTCGGGTATGTCGTCCGGGGTGGCGGATCTGATCATGGGCGGATCATGCCCCGCCCGGCACCACCGGGTTCGCCCGGCACCACGAGGTCCGCCCGCCCCCGGGTCGCCGCGACCAGCTCGGCGTTGCGTTCGTCCGAGCGGGCGACCCAGGCCACCGCCTCCTCGTGCGTCTTGCCGAACTGCTCGTGACGGGAGACCAGTCGGCGGACGCGCTCCCGCTCGGGCAGTTCGCAGAACCACACCTCGTCGAGGAGGGGGCGGACGCGGGGCCAGGCTCCGGTGGTCAGGAGCAGGTAGTTGCCCTCGGTGACGACCAGACGGGCCGTCGGAGGCACCGGGATCGCGCCCGCGACCGGCTGCTCCAGGACGCGCTCGAAGCCCGGGGCGTACACGACGTCGCCGGGCTCGTCGCGCAGCCGCCGCAGCAGGGCCGCGTACCCGGCCGCGTCGAACGTGTCGGGGGCGCCCTTGCGGTCCCGCAGGCCGAGGCGCTCCAGTTCGGCGTCGGCGAGGTGGAAGCCGTCCATGGGGACGTGCGCGACCCAGGGGTCACCGGCGCAGTTCAACTCACGCACCAGGCGCTCGGCGAGCGTCGACTTGCCCGCGCCGGGGCTGCCCGCGATACCGAGGATCGCGCGCCGGCCGCCCTGGGGGAGGGCCCGGGCACGGTGGACGAGGTCGTCGAAGGTGAGCGGCACAGGCAGAGTCTGTCACCCGGTCAGGGCCGGGCGCCGGGAGCCCCGCACCCCTCGCACTCCCCGGCATGTGGCGTGCGCCACTCGCTGGAACATCGCCGGACGGGGAACCGGTCCCTTATGACGCAGCTCGGTCTTCCCGCAGACATCCACGCCTGTCTCTTCGACCTCGACGGCGTCGTCACCAAGACGGCCGTCGTGCACGCGGCCGCCTGGAAGGAGATGTTCGACGCCTTCCTGCGCGAGCGCGACGGCGCGGACTTCCGGCCGTTCGGGGCGGCGGACTACGACGAGTACGTCGACGGGCGACCACGCGCCGACGGGGTGCGCACCTTCCTCGCCTCCCGCGGCATCGACCTGCCCGACGGCGCCCCCGACGACCCACCGGGCGCAGAGACCGTGCACGGACTGGGCAACCGCAAGAACGAGCTGGTCCTCAAGAAGATCCGCACCGACGGCGTCGAGGCCTACGAAGGAACGCTGCGCTATCTGGAGGCCGTCCGGGCTCACGGACTGAGCACCGCGATCGTCTCCTCCAGCGCCAACTGCCGTGACGTGCTCCGCTCGATCGGCGCCGAGCACTTCTTCGACGTGCGCATCGACGGCGTGGTCGCCGCCGAGCGCAAGCTGCCCGGCAAGCCGCACCCCGACACGTTCCTCGCCGCCGCCGAGGACCTCGGTGTCGAACCGTCCGAGGCGGCCGTCTTCGAGGACGCCCTGGCCGGCATGGACGCGGGCCGCGCGGGCCGCTTCGGCTACGTCGTGGGAGTCGACCGGGTCGGGCAGACCGACGCGCTGTACCGGCACGGAGCCGACGTCGTGGTGCAGGACCTCGCCGAACTGGGGGACCCGCAGTGATCAGGCAGCGGGCGTACGGCGTCGAGCCCTGGGCCGTACGCGAGACGGCACTCAACCTCGACGTCCTGGCGCAGAGCGAGTCCGTCTTCGCCCTGTCCAACGGCCACATCGGCTGGCGCGGCAACCTCGACGAGGGCGAGCCGCACGGCATGCCCGGCTCCTACCTCAACGGCGTCCACGAACTGCACCCGCTGCCCTACGCCGAGGCCGGCTACGGCTACCCGGAGTCCGGCCAGACCTCCATCAACGTCACCAACGGCAAGGTGCTGCGGCTGCTCGTCGACGACGAGCCGTTCGACCTGCGCTACGGGCGGCTCGTCACCCACGAGCGGACCCTCGACCTGCGGCGGGGCGTCCTGGAACGGGTCTGCGAATGGACCTCCCCGGCCGGCTCCACCGTCCGGGTGCGCTCCACGCGGCTGGTGTCCCTCACCCAGCGCGCGATAGCCGCCGTGGCGTACGAGGTCGAGCCCGTCGACAGCCGCACCCGTGTCGTCGTCCAGTCGGAACTCGTGGCCAACGAGAGCCTGCCCGAGCCGGACGGCGATCCGCGCGCGGCCAAGGCGCTGAAGTCGCCGCTGGAGCCGGAGGAGGACCTCGCCACGGGCAGCCGGCTGCGCCTCGTGCACCGCACCCGCCGCAGCGGCCTGAGGGTCGCCGTGGCCGCCGACCACACGGTCACCGGTCCCGAACGGACCACCACGAGCAGCGAGTCCAACGTGGACGTGTCCCGGCTGACCGTCACCTCCGTGCTGGAACCGGGGGAGCGGCTGCGCGTGGAGAAGCTGGTCGCGCACGGCTGGTCCGGCGTCCGCTCCCGGCCCGCCATGAGCGACCAGGTCGAGGCGGCCCTCGCCGCGGCCGGGCACAGCGGCTGGCAGGGGCTCCTGGAGGACCAGCGGGCCTACCTCGACGACTTCTGGGCGCGTGCCGACGTCGAGATCGACGGCGACGAGGAGATCCAGCAGGCCGTCCGCTTCGCCCTCTTCCACGTCCTCCAGGCCGGTGCCCGCGCCGAACAGCGCGCCATCCCCGCCAAGGGCCTCACCGGCTCCGGCTACGACGGCCACGCCTTCTGGGACACCGAGGCGTTCGTGCTGCCCCTGCTCACCTACACCGTGCCGAAGGCCGCCGCCGAGGCCCTGCGCTGGCGCCTCGACACCCTGCCCGCCGCCCGGGAACGCGCCGCCCAGCTCGGCCTGCGCGGCGCCGCGTTCCCCTGGCGCACCATCGAGGGCTCGGAGGGCTCGGCCTACTGGCCGGCGGGCACGGCGGCCTTCCACGTGGGCGCCGACATCGCCGACGCCGTCGTACGGTACGTGGCCGTCACCGGCGACGAGACCTTCGAACGCGAGGTCGGCGTGGAGCTGCTGGTGGAGACCGCCCGCCTGTGGCGCTCCCTCGGCCACCACGACGACCGCGGCACCTTCCACATCGACGGTGTCACCGGACCGGACGAGTACAGCGCCATCGCCGACGACAACACGTACACCAATCTGATGGCCCGGGCGAACCTGCTGGCCGCCGCCGACGCCTGCAAACGCCACCCCGACGAGGCGGCGCGGCTCGGGGCCGACGAGGAGGAGAGGGCCGCCTGGCGGGACGCCGCCGAGGCCATGCACGTCCCCTACAACGAGGAACTCGGCGTGCACGAGCAGCACGCCGGCTTCACCCGCTACCAGCGCTGGGACTTCGACCGCACCGGCCCGGACCAGTACCCCCTGATGCTCCACTTCCCCTACTTCGACCTGTACCGCAAGCAGGTCATCAAGCAGGCGGACCTGGTGCTGGCGATGTACACCTGCGGCGCCTTCTTCGAGGAGTTCTTCGACGAGGAGCAGATCGCCCGCAACTTCGCCTACTACGAGCCGCTGACCGTCCGCGACTCCTCCCTGTCCGCCTGCGTCCAGGCCGTCATGGCCGCCCGGTCCGGCCATCTCGACCTGGCAGGCGACTACACGGCCGAGGCGGCGCTGATGGACCTCGGAGACCTGGAGCACAACTCCCGCGACGGACTGCACATCGCCTCGCTGGCCGGCGCCTGGATGGCGCTGGTCGCCGGGTTCGGCGGCATGCGGTGCAGCGACGGCGCCCTGCGGTTCGCGCCCCGCCTGCCCGAGCGGTACAGCCGGCTCGCCTTCACGGTGGGCTTCCTCGGCCGGTGCCTGCGCGTGGAACTGACCGCCGACCGGGCCACGTACAGCCTGACCTCCGGCACGCCCCTGACCATCCGGCACCACGGCACCGAACTGACGGTCGGCGAGGACGCCCCTGTCTCCCGGCCCATTCCCGAGCTGACCCACCGCCCCGCCCCGGGCCGGCCCCCGCACCGCGCCCCGAACGCCCGCTGACCCGGACCCCCGGGTCAGGCGGTTGGCCGAGTACCGCCCTGCACACCACCGCCCCGCGGGTTAGCTTGATCGTGTTTTCCGGTCATCAGGGTTAGGGGCGGAACATGCCTGAGGGCGCCGACGCCATCCTCGTCGGGAGGCGAAGACGCGAACAGCCCGCCGGGCCGCGCGCCACTTCGGGGGCGCGCGGCAGCCGGCCGCTCGCCGCGCTCGCCGTGGTCTTCACCCTCGCGCAGCTCGCCCTCGTGCGGCCCGTCCTGGGCCTCGGCTGGGACGAGATCGTCTACGTCAGCCAGGTCACCTCGCACCACCCCGCGGCCTTCTTCAGCGCACCCCGCTCCCGCGGCGTCTCGCTGCTGGTAGCGCCCGTCGCGTCCTGGTCGTCGTCCGTCCCGCTGCTGCGCGTCTACCTCGCCCTGCTGTCCGGCATCGCCCTCTACCTGGCCCTGCGCTGCTGGCGGGGTCTGTTCCCGACCCGCGTCCTGGTCGTCGGCGGGGCCCTCTTCGCGTCCCTGTGGATGACCCTCTTCTACGGTCCGCAGGCCATGCCCAACTACTGGGTCGCGATCGGAGCCCTGATCAGCGTCGGCTGCTTCCTGCGGGCCCGGGCGGAACGTTCCTCCCCTGGGGTCCTGTGGGGCCTCGCGGCGGGCGCCGCGCTCATGGCGTGGATGCGTCCCACCGACGCCGTCCACGTGGCCGTGCCGCTGCTGGTCCTCGCTCTGGTGCGCCGCCACGCGCGGCTCCTGCTCGTGCTCGTGGCAGGCCTGGCGGCCGGGGCCGTGCCGTGGGTGATCGAGGCCTACACCGGGTTCGGCGGGCTGGGGGAGCGGCTGGCGGAGGCCTCCCGGATCCAGGGCGGACTGGGATGGCACATCGCCGTCGACGACCAGTTGCGCAGTCTGGGCGGACGCGCCCTGTGCCGCCCGTGCACAGGGCCGATGCCGACCCCCCTGGTCACCCTCTGGTGGTTCGCCCTGCCCGTCCTGGCCGGCCTCGGACTGGCCGTCGCGGTCCGGGCCGGGCGCGCGGGACGGACCCTGGTCCCCCTGGCCTGCGCCGCCACGGCCGCGCTGCCGTACCTCTTCATGATCGGCTACGCGGCGCCGCGCTTCCTCCAGCCGGCCTACGCGCTGCTCGCGATCCCGGTCGCCGACGCCCTGTGGCACCTGGTCAGAACCCCGCGCGGGACCTGGCGCCCGGTGGCCGCCGCACTCGTCGCGCTCTGCCTGGCCGGGCATCTCGCGGCACAACTCGCCGTTCTGCACGGCGCCGTGTCCCGCAACATCGACAGCCGCCGCGACTGGGACCGCACCGCTGACGCCCTGCACCGGCTCGGCGTCCGCCCGCCCTGTCTGCTCACCGGTCACGAGGCCATCCCCGTCGGCTACTACACCGGTTGCTCCTCGGGGGCGACGTCCGGGAACAACGAGAACATCACCGTGTCCGGCATCCTGCGCACCGCGGACCGCCTCCCGGTCGCCCACCTCGCCCCGGCCGGCGGCACCCCGCCCCGCTACGCCCGCTCCTGGCCCGTCCACCGGATCTCCGACCTGGACGTCCGTGTCGCACCGGGCCCCTGACACCTCGGGTGACGTTTCCCGCCCGTCCGGCTCAGGTAGGAGTCGGTTGACGGTCACGACCGAGGGGGAACGGCATGGCGGCGAGCGATCACGAGGGCAGGCTGGGGGAGGAGTTCTTCACTCCGGGCTCCTCGTCCTTCACGGACTTCCTGGCGGCCCACCGCCCCGGACTGCTGAGCACCCGGCGGGTCCTTCCGGACGGCGTCCGGGCCGAGGGCGCCCCGCACGGCACGACCGTGCTGGCCCTCACCTACCGGGACGGCGTGCTGATCGCGGGCGACCGGCGGGCGACGATGGGCAACCTGATCGCCCAGCGCGACCTGGAGAAGGTGCACCCAGCCGACGACCAGTGCGCGGTCGCCTTCGCGGGCACCGTCGGTCTCGCGGTGGACATGGTGAAGCTGTACCAGGTCGAGCTGGCGCACTTCGAGAAGATCGAGGGCATCCCCATGACCCTCGCAGCGAAAGCCACCCGGCTGGCCACCATGATCCGGAACAACCTGGGCCAGGCCATGCAGGGCCTCGCCGTCGTCCCGCTGCTGGCGGGCTACGACCCCGCGGCTCCCGAGGGCGCACGGGGCCGTATCTTCTCCTTCGACGTCGCCGGCGGCCGCTACGAGAAGTTCGGCTTCCACGCCGAGGGCTCCGGATCGCCGTACGCCCGGGGCGCGTTGAAGAAGCTCTACCGACCGGGCATGTCGCGCCGCGAGGCGGCCCTGGCCGCCCTGCAGGCGCTGTACGACGCGGCGGACGACGATTCCGCGACGGGCGGCCCCGACCTCACCCGCCGCATCTACCCCATCGTCTCCGTCATCACCGAGGACGGCTTCGAGCGGCTGGCCGAGGGGGAGACGGAGGAGCTCAGCCGCGAGATGGTCGAGCAGCGGCACACCCGGCCGGACGGACCGAACGCCGGGGTGTGACACGCGGCCCGCAAGGAGGGCCCGCCGGCGGAGTTTTCGGTTCCATGGACAAGACCTGTCACGGGCTTTACTGCACATGACTTGCAGGTACTGGAGGATGGCGCAAGGCTGTCTGCCGCAGCCGTTCATCCGACAGAGAGATCTTCCCCCGATGACGGCCGCCCCTGCGTCCACTCCGCCCCTCCCCGCCCCGGCCCACGCCCAGCGCACGGCCTGGCACCGCGTCCGCAGATCCATGACGCGGCGGGAGTGGACCAGGGCGGGGGGGATGGCGGCCTTCATCCTGGCCCTGCACGTGATCGGCTGGTTCACCCTCGTCGCGATCGTCGCCCCGGAGCACCACGCCATCGGCGCGCAGACCTTCGGCGTCGGCATCGGAGTCACCGCGTACACCCTCGGCATGCGGCACGCCTTCGACGCCGACCACATCGCCGCCATCGACAACACCACCCGCAAGCTGATGGGACAGGGGCAGCGGCCGCTGTCGGTCGGCTTCTGGTTCTCCCTCGGCCACTCCAGTGTCGTCTTCGCCCTGGCCTTCCTGCTCACCCTCGGCGTGAAAACCCTGGCCGGGCCCGTCCGCGACGACGGCTCCGCGCTGCACGACGTCACCGGGCTGATCGGCACGGCCGTCTCCGGGGCCTTCCTCTACCTCATCGCGGGCGTCAACCTCGTCATCCTCGCCGGCATCTGGAAGGTGTTCCGCGCCATGCGCTCGGGCCGCTACGACGAGGCCGCCCTGGAGGAACAGCTGGACAACCGCGGCTTCATGAACCGCCTGCTGGGCCGGGTCGTGAAGTCCGTCTCCAAGCCCTGGCACATGTACCCGCTGGGCCTGCTGTTCGGCCTCGGCTTCGACACCGCCACCGAGATCGCCCTGCTCGTCCTGGCCGGCTCCGGCGCCGCCTCCGGCCTGCCCTGGTACGCGATCCTGTGCCTGCCCGTCCTGTTCGCCGCGGGGATGTGCCTCCTCGACACCGTCGACGGCTCGTTCATGAACTTCGCCTACGGCTGGGCCTTCTCCCAACCGGTCCGCAAGGTCTACTACAACCTCACCATCACGGGCCTGTCCGTCGCCGTGGCCCTTCTCATCGGCTCGGTCGAACTCCTCGGCCTCCTCGCCGGACAGCTGAACCTGCACGGGCCCTTCTGGGACTGGATCTCGGGCCTCGACCTCAATGTCCTCGGCTACGTGGTCGTCGCCCTGTTCTTCGCCACGTGGGTGGTGGCGCTCGTGGTGTGGAGGGCCGGCCGCATCGAGGAGAAGTGGTCGGGGGACCTGGCACCTCGACAGCACTCGTAGCAGGCGCTCACGCTCCCAGCCGCAGCTCCTTGCGCCACTTGACGATCTGCTTCTCCGCATCGCCCGTGTACGACCACGGGGTGCGGGTCGCGCGGGGCCCCAGCATGCCCAGCAGGACGCCCGCGATGTCCTTGGCGCCGGCGGAACAGGCCGCGTGGGCCAGGTAGCTGAAGTCGCGGAGTTCGGCGGGCGCGATCCCGGCCTCCCTCCGGCTCATGACCCAGCGCTGCCAGGTCCGCCGCAGGTCGCTCGCCGCACCGTCGTTGTTCCAGTGCTGCGAGAGGCCCACGGCGGAGTGCCTGCCCTGAGCCGCGTCCAGGGCGAAGCGGTACTCCTCGACCCGGGCGTACTGCACCAGCACCGGCAGCGGGCAGCCGGGCGGCGACACCCCGGCCGCGTCCCGGGCGAAGTCGTACATCAGGCCGTGCGTGCCGTGCCAGCGCGCCGAGTAGTAGTGCAGAACCTGCAGGTGCCCCTCGACGCTGTAGGGATCGCGCCCGTGCAACTCGTCCCACCAGCGCCCCAGTTCCTGCCGGCGCACCCCCGACGGGTACAGGCGCGCCACCGAGATCAGCGACACCCACGGCGTCGGATCCTCCGGGTACGCCTCCGCGGCCGTCAGGCAGGCCAGCACCGCGGCGTCCACGCGGTGCTGGCCGATCGGCACGCCCCGCCCCGCCGCGATGGCCACGTTGAAGGTGCGGGCCGTCTCCGTCGCCGCCCGCAGCACCAGCGCGTCGGCGCTGCGGGCGTCCGCCGAGAGCCAGGACTCCACCGTCGAACTGCCCGCGCACACCTGCGCGAGCTGCCGGATCCGGTGCCCCCGCGCCGCCCAGTCGTGGCCGGTCGCGCCCAGCAGGTCACGCAGCCCCTGCCAGCGGCCGATCACGACGTCCTGACGGGCGGAGGTGAGGTCCGCGTCCCCGCAGTCGGGGTCGAAGTCGGGAGTGAAACCACGTCTGAGACTGCCGCGTGCCATCGGGTTCCTCCTCAGAAGTCGGTGGAGAGACCCTCGTGGACGCGGGCGTGCGCGTTCTGTTCGTCGGGGACGTAGTCCGTCTCGACCGCGCGCGAGGCGTCCAGCTTCGCGGGCCGGTAGTAGTCGCTGCCCTGCCGCCAGTACCAGAACATCGGGACCAGCCCGATCGCGAGGCCGCCGATGCCGATCGTGATCGCGGCGCTGCTCAGCTCGCCCAGCGACTCCACGAACACCCAGAACATGAACAGGGCGCCGCACAGCGGCCACAGGCCGCCGAAGAGGAAGTTGGCCGGGGACTTCAGCAGCGTCTTCCGGTACGCCACGACCACCGCGAGGCCGGCGAGCCCGTAGTAGACCGCGATCTGCAGGCCGATCGCCGAGATGGCGTCGGAGAGGATGTCACCCACCGAGCCCAGGGCGTTGGAGGCGATGAACATCGCCAGCGCCACCGCCCCGACCACCACGATCGCCACCCAGGGGGTGTTCCACCGGCGGTGCACCCGGCCCAGCGCCGCCGGCATCGTACGGTCCCGTCCCATCGCGAACAGCGAGCGCGTGACCTGGATCAGCGTCGTCTCCAGCGTGGCGATGGTGGACAGCATCACGGCCACGATCAGCAGCTTGCCGCCCCAGCCCGGCCAGATCTCCTCGCCGAGCACCGCCAGCACGTTCGCGTCGTTCTCCTCGATCTGCTTCGAGGACAGGATCACGTTCACCGCGATGGTGAACACCTCGAACAGCAGGAAGACGATGCCCACCCCGATCAGGCCCGCCAGTCCCGTCGTACGGCGGCTGTTGCGGGTCTCCTCGCTGAGGTTGCTGGTGACGTCCCAGCCCCAGTAGTAGAACGCGGCGATGAGCGCGCCCGACGCGAAACCGGCCATGCCGTCGAAGTGGGAGAAGCCGAACCAGGACCAGTCGAAGGCGCGGGCGTTGCCGGTGTGGAAGAAGGCGAGCACCGCGAACAGTGCCAGAACGGCCAGCTCGACACCCGACATGATCAGCTGCGCCCGGACGGTGAGCCGGGCGCCGCCCAGCACCACGAACAGCATGATGAGGAACCAGACCGCGCCGACCACCGTGGACAGGGCGGTGTTCTCGGCCAGCTTCTCGTCGAAGAGCGCGAGCGTCATCGACCCGGCGGGCAGCGAACCGGCCACCATGAAGATCGTCGCCGAGATCACCAGCGCCCAGCCGCTGATGAAGCCCAGGAACGGATGGAGGGTGCGCCCCACCCACGAGTAGCTGGCGCCCGCGTTGACGTCGATCCGGCTGAGGTAGCTGAACGCCAGCGCGATGCCCAGCATGGGTATCGCGCAGTACAGCAGGGCGGCAGGACTGGCCAGCCCCACCGCGCCGACCAGGACGGCGGTGGTCGCGGCCAGCGAGTACGCCGGGGCGCTGCCGGCGACCGCCATCACCACGGTGTCGAACGTGCTGAGGACATTGGCCTGCAGCCCTCTGCCCCTGCTGTAACTCATGGATGTGCTGCTTTCACTTGTGCACGACCGGAGGCGGGCAGGCCGTCCCGGGGCGTTGGAGGGAGGGTGGAGCTCGCCGCCGGACGGAGGAGGATGACCTCGGGCCCGGGAGCGATGGAAGGGGTCGTGGACACCGTGCTGCCGCCGCGTCGGCAGCCGGTCACAGCGTGTGTGCGAGTGATGATAGTCCCACTCCTTGATCTTTCAAGATTGACCGGTGGGTAATGTCCCGGGCCGCCCAGGGTTTTAACTCCTGTTGGCCTGCGGGACCTTCGGTCTCCCCTCCCTGCCGGGTCGCATCCGCCGAGGTTGAAGCCCGCGTAACGGGAAACGCGGAACGGACAGGAGAGACGAACGAGTCGAGCAGCGCGACAGGAAGGCAGGAGTGATGGGCACGGAACCGATGCGCTCCGAACCGATGGCGGACGACGTGTACCAGCCCACCGGGACCAACGAGGAGCAGGAGGACGCCGCGCCGCTGGACCTGCAGGACGCCGTCGACGAGCGGACGTACGACGACACCCTCGACGAGGGCTACTCCCCGCCGGAGAAGCCCCTCGGCGTCACCAAGCGCGGCACCACCGCCGCCGAGCAGCACGAGGGCGAGACCCTCGACGAACGGCTGGCCCAGGAGGTCCCCGACGTGTCCGCAGAGCCCGCCGGGGACGGGGTGGGCGACACCCCCGACAGCGACGGCGAGCCGGTGGACCCCGAGGCGGGCACCGTCCGCGCCGGCCGGCTGGTCGCCCCGGACGAGGGCACCCACGCCGACACCACGAAGGAGACCGTCGCGACGGACGTCGGCATCGACGGCGGAGCGGCCGGCGCGGAGGAGGCGGCCGTGCACATCGTGGAGGACGACAGCGCCCTTCCCGGGGACGACGCCCTTCCCGGGGACGACGGCAGGGTGTGACCCGCCCGCCGGCGTGAGCCCACGCCGGCACACGGAAGGCCACCGGGCCCGAGCGCATCCGCGCAGGCCCGGTGGCCTTCCGTATGGCCGAGGGGTGCGGCTAGGGCAGGAGCTTCTCCAGGGCGGCCGGGCCCTCGGCCGCCAGCTTGCGCTTGGCCCACTCGATGTTGCGCGGGGTGATGTCCTTGCCCGAGGCGAGGACGAGGTCCTCCGGTGACACGTCGGTGCCGGTGCGGGCGTGGAGCAGGCGGTCCGGGGTGGTGCGCTCCTCGGACGGCCGGGATGCGGCGGGCTCTGACGTCGACATGTTCTCTGCTCCTAGGGTCCGGATCGCCGGGGCGGCCCCGGTGCTGAAAAACGGGTCCGATATCACCATTCCCCCCGTGGGCGCGGCCTGCATCCGGAGAGCGCGGTCCCGGCCCCGGCACCCCGTTCGGACGCCCATGGATGTCGCACGGCCCTACTCCGGGTGACGGTGGAGTCACGTGTCCCTGCGAACGACAGGAGCTTTTCCCATGCGCACACGTGTGACCGCCGCGGCAGGCCTGGCCTGCGCCGCCCTGCTGGCCTTCTCCGGTACGGCGAGCGCGAACGACGGCCCCGTCGGTATCGCCACCGACAGCCCCGGCTTCCTCTCCGGCAACGTCATCCAGATCCCGATCGACATCAACGCCAACGTGTGCGGCAACTCGATCAACGTCATCGGGCTGCTCAACCCCGCGTTCGGCAACGAGTGCGAGATCAAGGACTGACGCACCGGTCGTACGGCCCCGCCGGCGGCGGCCCGCGAAGCACCGCGGGCCGCCGCCGGCCGCCGTTGTCAGAGCCCGCCCCGCGGACGCGGCGCGAGCACCAGCATCGTGACGTCGTCCTGTACGTCGGGGCAGTGCCGCACGAGGTCGGCCCAGACCCGCTCGGCCAGCGCGACCGGATCCTCGGCGGCCAGGCCCGGCAGCCGTTCCACCAGGGGGTAGAAGGCACCGCTCGCGTCCCTGGCCTCGGTCACCCCGTCGGAAGCGAGGAAGAGCCGGTCCCCGGCCCGCAGCGGCACCGAGACGACCCGGGGCGGGGCGGCGTCGGCGAGACCGAGACCGAGCGGCGTGCACGGCTCGACGTCCAGCTCGACGGCCCGCCCGTCCCGCAGCAGCAGCGGTCCGGCCTGCCCGCACGCCACGATCCGCACGACCCGGGCGTCGGCGGAGAAGTCGAGCAGCACCGCCGTCGCGAACAGCTCGGCGTGCGGATCGCCCGCCGAGTCCACCGCCAGCCTCCGGTCGAGCCGGGCGGCCACCGCCTTGGGGTCCGGCTGGTCCAGCACCGCCTCCCGGAACGCTCCCAGCAGCGCCGCGACCGTGGCCACGGCCGACAGCCCGTGCCCCTGCACATCACCCATCACGGCCCGTACGCCGTAGGGGCCCGCCCGTACGTCGAAGAAGTCGCCGCCGACCAGCGTCCCGTGCTGCGCGGCCCGGTACAGCCCCGCGCACCGCACCGCCCCGACCCGCTCCGGCAGCGGCGGCACGACGGCCCGCTGCGCCGCCTCGGCGACGGTCCGCTCGGTGACCAGCTGGGCGTCCCGCCTGCTGCGGACGTAGGACAGCAGCACGCTCAGCACCGACACGAAGCACACGGTCAGAAGATCCGTACTGCCGGGATCGTCGAGGTTGAAGACGGGCACGGTCAGCACGACCACCACCAGCGCGCCGAGCACCGCCGTCGCCACCGGGCCGTGCGCCAGCACGGCCAGCGGCGGGATGGCGCCCAGCAGGAAGCCGATGTCGAGCGGCTCCGGGCTGATCAGCTCCGCCGCGCACACCCCCGCCAGCAGCGCCGACGGCAGCACCCGGGCCCAGCCGGGCGGCGGTGCGCCGCGCAGCCAGCCCCGCCGGTCCGGGTCCCGCCGCGCCAGCCGGCCGCGCACACTGCTCACACCACCACGCTGCTACGCCCGACCGGCCGCCGCACGCCGGGCCCCGCGCACCACGGGCGGCCGTGGGCTCCGTCCGGAAGGGCACCAGCCTCAGCCGGATACCCGAACGCGCCGCTCTCAAGGGGCCGTTGAGCCGCTCCGGTAAACCGATGGACGGCCCGCCGGAGATCACGTAGCGTGTGGCGCGCCACGCCCCGAGACCAGCGGAAGGAGGACGAGCCGTGCAGTTCACACCGTTTCCGCGCTCCCTCCCTGCCCGGCAGGCGTGCCTCTACTGACCGACCGGGAGCGCTCTCAGCAGCATGCGTCCCGGAGGACACCCCATGACCGATGTGGTCATCCGCGCGCTCGACACGAGCGACGCCGAACTCTTCGACACCCTGCCCGACCCGCTGGGCGCCCGTGAGGGCCACCGGCTGACCCGGCACCGCCCCGACTGGAAACGGGTGGCCCTGCGCGACGGCCGTGTCGTCGCCCGCGGCGCCTGGTGGGGCGGCCCCGACGACTCCGAGCCCGTCAACCTCAACTGGTTCGACGTGGCCGAAGGCGAGGAGGAAGCGGGCGCCGCACTCCTGCGCTCCGCCCCCTGGCAGGTCGAACTGGAACTGAACCTGCCGGCCGGCTGGCGCGACGACCCGGTCCTGCGCACAGCCGCCGACACCCGCGGCACCGCCGCCCGCAAGGCCGGCTACGAGCTCCTCGTCGAACGCCTCCTGTACC
Source organism: Streptomyces qaidamensis (assembly GCF_001611795.1). NCBI lineage: Bacteria > Bacillati > Actinomycetota > Actinomycetes > Kitasatosporales > Streptomycetaceae > Streptomyces > Streptomyces qaidamensis. The sequence continues at coordinate 8,730,140 of NZ_CP015098.1, forward strand.
GCTGGACCCCCGGCTGCGGCTTGCCCGAGCGGCCCGGGCGCCTGGAGTTCCGCACCGAACCGGACGACGCCGTGTTCTTCGACGCGCTGCGCCGCATCCACTCCGCCACCCTGGACGCCCACGCGCTCAAGGACATCGAGCAGGGCGGACTCGACCGGGCGGCCCAGGCGGAACTCGACTTCTTCCACTGGTGCCCCTCGCCGCGCGAGTGGTGGCAGGTGGCGTACACACCGCAGGGCGACATGGCCGGCATCCACATACCGGCCCACAATCCGTCGGGCCCCTGCATCGGCTTCATCGGCGTCCTGCCGGACCAGCGGGGCCACGGCTACGCCTACGACCTCCTGGCCGAGTGCACGCACTTCCTGGTCGAGCAGGGGGCGGAGTTCGTCGCCGCGGCCACGGACCGGGGCAACTTCCCGATGGCGGCGAACTTCGCCAAGGCCGGCTTCCCGGTGGTGAAGGAGCGGCTCAACTTCGACCCGGCGCAGTAACCGGGCCGCCCGCGGAGAACCGCCCCGGCCGCGCGGCCCGGGACCTGCCGTCGAGCAGGTCCTGGGCCGCCGTGAGGATCTCCGTCACCCTGAGACCGAACGCCGCGTCACAGGCGTGCGGGCGGCCGGTCCGGGCGGCGTCGAGCAGCGCGTCCGCGGCCCGCATCAACGCGGGCACCGCCCCGTCGGAGCCGTCCGGCAGCGCCGCGACCCCGGCCTCCCCACGCAGCTCCACGCCGGCACCGGCCGCGGCGGGCGGCGCCGTCAGGCTCAGGGTCAGGGTGCTCGACGCCCCACCCGCGTGGTCGAGGACGACGTGCGCCGTGTCCCCGGGCCCGTACACCGCCGCCGTCACGCGCCGTACGTCGCCGAGGACCGGCAGCAGCACGGACAAGGCGTGCGGGCCGACGTCCCACAGGGCGCCCTTCTCCCGCCGCCACGGCGTCGCGAACGGGCTCTCGCTCGTGAACACCGCCCCCAGCCACTCGGCGCGCGCCGTGAACCAGCCCGGCACCGCGGCCTGCTCGGCGATCCACGCCGCCGGCCCGGGCTGGAAGCGGGGCGTGAAGAACACCACCGAGGCGACACCGGCCTCCTCGGCGGCCGCGACCACGGCCCGCGCCTGCTCCACCGTGGGCGCGAGCGGCTTGTCGAGCAGCAGATGGCACCCGGCCCGCGCCGCCCGGACCGCGAGTGAGGCCTGCACCTCGGGCGGCAGCGCCACGGCCACGGCGTCCACATCCGCGAACAGTTCGTCGACGTCGTCGTAGGCGCGGACGCCGTGCCGCTCCGCCAGTTCCTTCGCGGCTTCCGGGCGACGGCCCCACACACCCGCGAAGTCCAGCTTCTCGTGCCCGCTCAACGCGGGTGCGTGGGCCATCTGTGCCCAGGGTCCGGTGCCGAGCAGTCCTATCCGCATGCCGCCGCCTCTCCACGCTGCCAGGGCGAAGAGCGTGCCACACGGAAACGGGCGGCGGACAACGACAAAGGCGAGGAGTGTTCTCCTCGCCTGTCTCAAGTTATAGCCCACGGGGGGACTTGCGGCAAGGCCCCCCGGCTCCCGCAGACTATCCGGCCTAAGCCCAGGACCTGCGGAAACGGGAGCATGACGTGACCCCTGCGACCACGAGCGCGTTCGATCTTCCCGACCGCCTCGCGCACAAGGCCGCCCCGGCGTCGATCGCCGGGGACGAACAGCACTTCGCCGCCATCGCCGACTGCCTCGCGCAGAACATCGCCGAACTCTCCGACCGCCTTGCCGGCGAGCGCAGGGCACCCGGTGGCAAGGGCAGGCAGGCCATGGACCGGGACGCCGAGATCCACCGGCTCACCGCACGGCTGCGCGCCCTACGCCGCTTCGGACTGGATTTGTGCCTCGGGCACATGGTCGCCGCGGACGGCTCCGAGCCCGTGTACGTCGGACGGCTCGGCCTGACGGACAGCGAGGGACGCCGGTTGCTGGTCGACTGGCGTTCCCCCGCCGCCGAGCCGTTCTTCGGAGCCACCCACGCCAACCCGATGGGCCTGGCGAGCCGCCGCAGGTACCGCTGGACCGACGGCCGGATCGTCGACTACTGGGACGAGGTGTTCACCGCCGACGGATTCGACGGGCACGCCGCGCTTGATGACCAGTCCGCGTTCATCGCCAGCCTCGGCACCAACCGTTCGCCCCGCATGCGGGACGTGCTCGGCACCATCCAGGCGGACCAGGACGCCATCATCCGCGCCGGGTCCCGCGGCGCCCTCGTCGTGGACGGAGGCCCGGGCACCGGCAAGACCGTCGTCGCCCTGCACCGCTCCGCCTACCTCCTCTACTCCGACCCGCGCCTCGGGCAGCACCGACGCGGCGGTGTGCTCTTCGTCGGCCCGCACCGGCCCTACCTGTCCTACGTCTCCGACGTCCTGCCCAGCCTCGGCGAGGAGGGCGTGCAGACCTGCATCCTGCGGGACCTCGTCGACGAGGGGGCCACGGCCGGGGAGGAGACCGACCCGGAGGCGGCCCGCCTGAAGTCGTCGGCGGACATGGTGCGGGCGATCGAGAAGGCCGTCCGCTTCTACGAGGAGCCGCCCGCCGAGGCGATGACGGTCACGACCCACTGGTCCGACATCCGTCTGAGCGCCGGGGACTGGGCCGTGGCGTTCGAGGCGTCGGAACCCGGCACCCCGCACAACGAGGCACGCGACCAGGTCTGGGAGGAACTCCTCACGATCCTCGTGGCCAAGCACGACGGCGACGCCCCGGACGAGCTGCTCCGCAAGGCCCTGTCACGGGACCGGGAGCTGCTCACGGCCTTCAACCGCGCCTGGCCGCTGCTGGAGGCGACCGACCTCGTGGGAGACCTGTGGTCCGTGCCCGCCTACCTGCGCATGTGCGCGCCCTGGCTCAGCCGCGACGAGGTGCGCACCCTGCAGCGCGAGGATGCCCAGGCCTGGACCGTGTCCGACCTGCCCCTGCTGGACGCGGCACGCCGGCGGCTCGGCGACCCGGAGGCCTCACGGCGGGGGCGCAGGCAGGCGGCCGCCGTGGCCGCACAGCAGGAGCGTATGGCCGACGTCATCGACGACCTGCTGGAGGCCCACACCTACGACGACGGCGAGGGCGTGCTGGTCATGCTGCACGGGCAGGACATGCGCAACTCCCTGGTCGACGAGAGCGTACTGCCCACCGCCGACCCGGACCGGCTCGCCGGGCCGTTCGTGCACATCGTCGTGGACGAGGCGCAGGAACTGACCGACGCGGAATGGCAGATGCTGCTGCTGCGCTGCCCGTCCCGGAGCTTCACCATCGTCGGGGACCGCGCCCAGGCCCGGCACGGGTTCACGGAGTCGTGGCGCGAACGGCTGGAGCGGGTCGGTCTGGACCGGGTCGAGATGGCCTCGCTGAGCATCAACTACCGCACGCCCGCCGAGATCATGGCGGAGGCCGAGCCGGTCATCCGGGCCGTGCTGCCGGACGCCAACGTGCCGACGTCGATCCGCAGCAGCGGCGTCCCCGTCCGCCGCGGGTCCGCCGCGGAGCTGACGTCGGTCCTCGACACCTGGCTGTCCGATCACGCCGAGGGGATCGCCTGCGTGATCGGCGATCCCGCGTTCCGGCCGGCCTCGCCCCGCGTCCGGTCGCTGACCCCGGAGCTGTCGAAGGGGCTGGAGTTCGACCTGGTCGTGCTCGTCGACCCGGAGAACTTCGGCGAGGGTGTCGACGGCGTCGAGGGCGCCGTCGACCACTATGTGGCGATGACCCGGGCCACGCAGGAGCTCGTCATCCTCACGAACTCCTGACGCTCCGGCCCGGGGTGGTGGTCCATGGAGGGTGCTGAAGATCTTGGCCGGGCTCCCGGCGCCTGGCACGCACGTGTACTGCCGGGCCACCCTCGCCCTTGCGGTGCCGCACTTGGGGAACGACACGTCGTCCACCACCCACACCTCAGGCGTGATCACCTCGGCCGGCCGCTCGGCGATCCGCTGCCTGACCGGCGGCGGTGGTCAGGGCGGCGGCTCTGTGGTGTCTGTGCATGCTGAGTGCACCTCACTGTGCTGGGACGAGGGGGCCGCGCCCGGTCCGGGAGGCGGGCGGTGGGTGGGCGCCCGGGGCGGCGGCGGCCATGGGCGATGCGGTGGTCCTGGGTGCGGACCCCTGCGTTCTCGCTGACTGGAGCGCTTCACTAGCGCGCTCTAGTGGCAGGTACTGTGCGACCGCTCCGGGGGGATGTCAACAGCTTTGTCAGGACGTACCAACAAAGGAGGCCGCCCGTACGCACCGGTGCTGAAGGGTGCGTACGGGCGGCCTCGGGCGGACGGTCCCGGACCGTCCTGCCCGGCTGCTCAGGTTTCCGTGCTGATGTTGACCATCCACGGGACGCCGAAGCGGTCCGTGCACATGCCGAACACGTCGCCCCACATCTGCTTCTCCAACGGCACCGACACCGAGCCGCCCTCGGACAGCTTCTCCCAGTAGCCGCGCAGCTCGGCGTCGTCGTCGCCGCTGAGGCTCACGGAGTAGGAGCCGCCCTGTTCGGACTCCATGCCCGGCGGGTTGTCGGCGCCCATCAGGGTGAAGCCGCCGTCGGTCTCCAGCATGCCGTGCATGATCTTGTCGGCGTTCGGGGCGTCCGCCTGCCCGAAGTCTCCGTAGCTGTTGAGGTCGAGGGTGCCGCCGAAGACTTCCTTGTAGAACTCCATCGCCTGCCGGGCGTCGCCGTTGAAGTTGAGGTACGGGTTGAGGCGCGAGGCCATGAGAACCTCCCAGAAGGGGGTAAAAGTCCCTTTCGCGCAGCGTATCGTCAGGCACCGGTGACGGCTCGTCGAGTGACCGCCGCCCTGTGCGGGGCGAAGGTCCGCCACCGTCGGGACCGTCGCCAACTGCGCTGTTAACGTGGGCTCTTGAGCAGAAGAGGAGACAGCGGCCCATGTCATCGACATTCCGCATCGGCGGGGATCTCGACGTACGCCGGCTCGGCTTCGGAGCCATGCATCTGCCCACCGAGCCCGGCCCCGGCCGGGAGAACGCCCTCGCGGTGGCCCGGCGCGCCGTGGAGCTGGGCGTGACACTGATCGACACGGCACACCTGTACGGCGGGGGAGCCAATGAGGAGCTCCTCGCCGAGGCCCTGCACCCCTACCCGGAGGGCCTGCTGATCACCACCAAGGTCGGTGTCGCGCGCACCGGCCCCGGCGGCGACTGGAAGCTCGACGGACGGCCGGAGATCCTGCGCGACCAGGTCCGGCAGGCCCTGCGCCGGCTGCGGACCGAGCGGATCGAGCTGCTCCAGCTGCACCGCATCGACCCCGACACGCCGCTCGCGGACCAGCTCGGCACCCTGCGCGAGCTCCAGACCGAAGGCCTGGTCGGCCGGGTCGGGCTGTCGGAGGTCACCGTCGAGGAGCTGGAGCGGGCCAGGGAGCTCGTCGATGTCGTGAGCGTGCAGAACCGCTACAACCTGCTCGACCGGGAGCACGAGCCGGTGCTCGACGCCTGTGCGGCGGCCGGTATCGCCTTCCTGCCGTGGCGGCCCGTGGCCTGGGGGAAGACGGGGGCCGAGGGCGAGATCGCCGCCGTGGCGGCCGAGCTCGGGGCCACGCCCACGCAGGTCTCGCTCGCCTGGCTGCTCGACCGGGCACCGGTCGTCCTGCCGATCCCGGGCACGGCCCGGATCGGGCATCTGGAGGAGAACCTCGCAGCGGCCGGCCTGGGACTGACCCCCGCCCAGCGTGCCCGGCTGGACAGGCTTGCCGAGGGCGCACGGGCCGCATCAGGCTGAGGTGCCGGGGCCCGGGTAACCTCCTCGCCGTCCACGCCCACGCAGCCGCTCGGCGTCCGGTGAGTCCCCCTGGCGGCGGGGGAGGCATCCGCTGGGCCGGAGTGCGACGGCTCACGGCTCGTCGGACGACCAGGACGTGTCTCACGGATGCCCTGGAACGACTGGCCCGGCAAGGGCGTGGGTGGTGCCCGTCAACGGCGCTTCTGTCTGAAAAGGTCACTTGAGAGAGGAGGGTGCCCCCCTAACCCGATGCCCTGAATCTCGGTACGAATGCTTGCGGCTTTGTCGCGTGCTTCCTGTTCCGCCTGCATCCCGTCTGCGGAATCAGGCAGGGAGCGCCCTCGGTTGCGCTTGAGCAACACGATGATCAGCAACGTGGCAGTAACGCCCATACCGGCGAAAAGCGCAATGATCGTTCCCATGCTCACCTCTTGGCTCCGGGCTGACGGATGGAGCAGGGCAGTAGGCCGGCCCCGCTCGTCGCGTGATGATCGCATCAGTCAAGAACGCTGAGGTCAAGGCGGCCCTGCGTCTTGTGGGCACCAGCGGCCGGCCGAGGGGTGGTCTCCGAGCCGTCTGCGATCGTCGCTCGCGTGATCACGAAACGGAGGCCCGCCGACTGCGCCGACGCCGTGACTCCTCACCGTCCGCCCGGGAGCCAGGACAGGGGAATAGCGGCCTGGGCCGTCCGGTTGTCCAAAACGCAAGATCTGCAAGGGAGTTCGGGAGGGTTCATGGCAGTTCATGGCACGGTGGCCGCCGGTTTCGAGGGAGTGCGAGAAGAATTCGCCCTGTTCCTCGCCGACGAGGAACACGCGCCGGGCGCACAGCTGGTAGTGCACCAGCGCGGCGAGCGGGTCGTGGACCTGTGGTCGGAGGGTGTCACCGGAGAGACGCTGCTCGGCGTCTTCTCGTCCACCAAAGGCGCTGCCTACCTGGTCACTGCGCTCCTGGTCCAGGACGGCGTCCTCGACTTGGACCGCACCGTGGCCTCGTACTGGCCGGACTTCGCCGCCGAGGGCAAGGGCGGGATCACCTTGCGCGAGCTGCTGGCACACCGTGCCGGGGTGATCGGCCTGGACGCCGGGTTCACCCCGCAGGAGCTGGCCGACGACCGGGCGATCGCGGCCCTACTCGCCGGGCAGCGCCCGTTCTGGCAGCCGGGGCAGTTCTTCGGCTACCACGGGTACGTGATCGGCGCGCTGGTCGGCGAGGTGGTGTTCCGGGCCACCGGGCGCACCCTGCAGGAATGGTACGAGGAGCGGATCCGCGCCCCGTACGGCCTGGACCTGTGGCTGGGCCTGCCGGAGTCCGAGGAGCCGCGGTTCCTCAGTACGCTGCCGATGCTGCCGACGCCCGAGCAGCAGGCCGAGATCGACGCCTCCCCGTACAGCCCGTACAGCCTGGGCGGCATCGCGTTCAACGAGCACGCCCCTGACAGCGTCGAGCTGGAGGACTTCGCGAACTCGCGCCTCGTCCGCGCGAAGGGCCAGGCGTCGGCGGGCGGTATCGGTTCCGCGCGCGGCTTGGCCGGCATGTATGCGGCGGCCGCGTTCGGCCTGAACGGGGACGGGCCGCTCCTGAAGCCGGACACCGCCGCGGAGTTCGCGCGGGTCCACTCCGAGGGAAATGACCTGGTGAGCGGCTCGCAGAAGGCTTTCGGCCTGGGCTTCAGCGCCATCGGCTGCCTTTTCGACTCCGTCGGCGCCGGTGCCTTCGGCCACAGCGGCGCCGCGGGCTCCCTCGCCCTCGCCGACCCCCGCCAGGGCTACGCGTACGCGTACACCCGCCGCCGCTATGCCTACCCGGGCGGCGCGGCCCCGGAGAACGAGCGCCTGCTGTGGTCGGTGGTCCGGGCGCTCGGGTGACGCAAGCGGGGCGCGCCCCGCTGATCCGGTTCAGCGCCCGTTCGACGGTGTTGCGCTTGTGCGCCGCTCCGTCGAAGCCGGGTGGCCGTCCGCCGCGTGAGTCCTCGCGCAGGCGGGCGGCCTGGCTATCGGGCTGCTCCGGGATCGTGTGCCGGATGCCCCGGCGCCGCGGCTGCGCACCAGCCGGGCGAGCGGGCTCTGCCAGGGCGTTTCGCCCTGGTGTGCCGCCGCTTCGGCCCCCCCTTCTGACGCGGGCGTCAGCGGTGGTTCGGCCTGGACCTGCCCCAGCGGACGCCCCCCTGTGCCGTCGGCCGCACTCCGGTCAGCACCCGGTGCGGGATTCCGTCGTACGGACAGCCGCTAGCTGTTCCAGTCGTACGGGCCGCCACCCTGCCACTCGATCAGCTCGGTGTCGTCGACGGCCGTGTCCGTGGTGGGCAGGCCCTCGCGGTGCAGCAGGTCCAGTACGTCGAAGAGGCTGTAGGCGACGCCCATGCGCTCGCCGTGGATGGTCACCAGCCGTCCGCCGTCCGTCGCGGGCGGCTGCACGACCACAGGGGGTTGACCGTCCATAGCCCCACCATGCTCCCGAAACGGCCGGTTCGCAGCTCGGTGGCGTCCAGAAGCGGTATGGACCCGTTCCCCCGCGCCGGCGTCGGGCGCGCTGTGCGCCGGTGACAAGGCGCGATCCGGAAGCTGAGTTCTCATCAGCACTCCCTGAGAGCGGTCGCACGCGCACTCTAGCGTCCGTGGCATGGACATGAATCGTATGCACAGAGGGAAGTGGCGCGGTGCCGCGCTGGCGGTGCTGCTGAGCGCTGGAACGCTCACGGCCGCCGCCCCGGGCGCCCACGCCGACGGGGCGCGCACCGAGACGCCGGTGAGGTCGACGTCGCCGGTGACCGCAGTGACGGAGTCGATGGTGCGGGTGAAGGTGCCGCTGCCGGAGTCGGCGGGGCCTCGCCCGGCCGCCTGCGACTGGCTGTCGTACCTGCGCTACCGCTCCGCCGCCGGGCCGGCCGCGTCGGCCGACGCCGACCGGATCCTCATCGCCCAGCCCGGGATCCTGGAAGGCGCCGGGGCGTTCGACAGCGTCGCCCGCAACACCGTCGCGCGCGCCGCCGAGCAGGGGCGGCACATCGAGTTCTGGGCGCTGGACCGGCGCTCCAACTGTCTGGAGGACCGCACCGGCATCGCCTCCGGCGACCAGCACACCGCGGTCGACTACTACTACCGCGGCAAGCAGGTCGACGGCCGTACCTTCGCCGGTTTCACCGGCAACGCGCAGCTGGGCTGGATGGCGAAGCTCGGGATCGAGCAGACCGTACGCGACCAGTACGACCTGCTGACCGCCGAGTTGCCCTCCCCGGCGCAGCGCAAGCAGAAGGTGCTGTGCGGCGGGCACTCGCTGGGCGGTGTGATCACCGGGTACTTCGCCGCGGCCGACTTCGACGGTAACCGCGCCACCACGGCGGACGCCGGGTACAACCAGTGCGCCGGCTACTTCGCCCTCGACACGACCGTCTCCACCTCACTGGCCGATCTCAGCGGCAGCATCCCGGGCGACACCAACCTGCCCGACATCGGCCTGGGCCACGGCGTCGTGCAGGCCGGGCTGGACAGCGGGGTGCTGCCGCGCAGCCTGTCCGCGCCGGTGCTGCTCAACCCCGAGACCATGACCCTGCTCGGCATCGCCGGACTCGGTGCCCTCGACGACCTGGAGGGCGAGGCCGACCTGCTCCGCTACCTGCCTTCCAACCTCAACATCGAGGCCACCAACCGTTTCCTGTTCGCCAAGGACACCGCCGCCTTCCTCAGCGGCAAGCCGGGGGTGAAGGACTTCCGGCTCACCAACGGGGCCGTTCTCGGGGCGCTGCTGGACGACAACTCCGTGCCGCTGGCGTTCCTGCAGACCAGCGTGGGCTTCTTCGACGGCGGACCGGTCGCCGACAAGAGCTTCCCCGTCGCCAACGGCGGTGACCGGCAGGCCGGACCGTACGGCACCGCGTACAAGGCCATCCCGGCCCGGCCGCAGGGCCCGCTGTACACCTGGCGCAACTACGACCGTGTCGGCGATCCTGACGACCCCGGCTACCGGTCGGCCGACGGCACCCCGTTCACCGGCGCCGGCGAGGAGGTCACCGACATACGGCAGTTGGCCCGCAGTCTGGCCGAGCAGCCGCTGGACTTCACCGAGCAGTACTTCCCGACCAAGCTGGTCACGGACATCCAGCTGGCCACCTCGCCGCAGGTGAAGAAGCTCGTCGTCCATCCCGACGGGCTGAAGGCCAACCCGGTGCTCACCGTGCTCGCCGGTGAGGGACTGCTGGCCGGCCGGGTCCCGGCCGAGCTGCATCCGGTGGTCGCCGACGGCTACCAGCACCTCGACGTCCTGACCGCCGCGCCCGTGCAGAACAACGGCCGGCCGGAGCCGGTCTCCACCAGCCTCGCCGGCTTCGCGCGGTCACCGCGCTAGCCCCTGCCGGAACACACACCCGGGGCCCGGGAGGATCTCCTCCCGGGCCCCTTCGTGTGACGCGGGCTCAGAGCCTGCCCGCGGCGAACGTGGCCGCCTCCTCGGCGTCGTCCCGGTAGCTCAGGTGCGCCCCGACGTCGCCCCCGCCGTTCTCGCAGACGGGGTCGCCCTTGGCGCAGAGGTCGAGCGTGCGGCTCTGGTAGGTGCCGGTGACGCTCTTGCCGAGCGCCCGGATCGGGTTGCCGAACAGCAGCACCGCGGCGACCTTCGGCTCCACCGCCGCGGGCAGCGTGGCCACGATGGGGCTGCCGACCACCGCGCCGGCGCTGCTGATGCCGATCGAGTTGTCGACGACGTTCGCGCCCTGCGAATAGCCGACGAGAACGAACTTCTGACTCGGACAGGCGGCGGCCTGGCTCTTCACATGGTTCACCAGATCCAGATTGCCCTGTGCCGCGGACGTCGGAGAGAGATCGGCGGGGTAGTTCACCTTGTAGCTGGAGAGGTTTTTGCCCGCTGCTTTCTTCTGCAGCGCGGAAAACACCGGGTCGCCGACGATGAAGCCGAGCGTGCCCGGCTCGAAGGTGCCGCGGGCCGCGACGACCTCGACGTCCGAGCAGGCCGCGGCCATGGCCGGGGGAGCCGCGAGGGTGGCAAGTCCGGCCCCGCCGGCCAGCGAGAGCGCCGCGAGAGACATACGGATACGCATGGGGGATCCTCCGCGTGGGAGGCGCGTGAAGCGCCTGCGAAAAAGGACGCCCCGAACGTATGGGCTTTCTCTCGTCTGCTGTTATGGACGGGATTATGGAAACCCCGCAGGTTTTTGTCGCGGATTGAGTACACCGCCCGAGCCCGGGAGTCAGTTCTGCCGCGAATGCAGTGATTCCGCGCGCAACGCGAGAATGAGGTCGAGGCGGGTCTCCGGGTCGTGCAGGGCGTCACCGAAGAGCTTCTCCAGCTGGCGCAGGCGGTAGCGGACCGTCTGCGGGTGGATGTGCAGCCGTACGGCGACGTCCGGCACGTTGCTGCCGCTGAGCAGCCAGGCCAGCAGTGTCTCGGCGAGCCGGTCGCGCTGCCCCGCCGAGACCGTGTCGAGGGGCGCGAGGACCCGCGCCCGCAGGCGCTCCAGCAGTGGTTCGTCGCCGTGCAGCAGCAGCGTCGACAGATGCTCCGAGCAGCGCACCACGCCCTGGCGGGGGAGCACCCCGCGGCCCATCAGACCGAGTGCCCGGGTGGCCAGGCGCAGCGACTGCGCGGCCTCGGTGACCGCGACCGCCGGGCCGATCGCGGCGGGCCGGCCGCGCAGCGCGAGCGTGAACGCCCGGCCGCCGATGCCGCCCGGTCCCTCCGGGTCGGGCACCAGCATGCGCGGCGGGCGGGACCCCATGTCCACCAGAGCGCCCGCCGCCGCCAGCGGCCGGTCCTCCTCCCGGCGGTCCGGTGCCGCCGCGAGCGCCACGACGGCGACCGTCCGCGGCACCGGCCAGCGCGCGCTGTGCGCCAGGTCCTGCACGGCCTCCAGCGCCACCGGCCCGTCCTCCAGGAGCAGGTCGAGCAGGCGCTTGCGGCGCCGCTCCAGCTCGTCCGAGCTGCGCAGCTGAGCCTCGGCATACCCGGACGCGGCCGCCTGGGCGACTTCGTGCACGGTCCGGAACGCCAACTCCCCGAGCCCGGCCACGACCGTCGAGTCCAGCCCGAGTTCCTCCGCCGTACGGCCCATCCGCCGCCAGGCGCACATACCGCCGACCCGCAGCGCGGACTGCAGGGCGTCCAGGCTGCGTCCCTCCAGGGCCTCGCCCCGCCCGAGTTCGTAGTACGTCGCCGCGATCGCGCCCCCGTCGTCGCGCGGATCGGCAATGTGGTCGACGAACAGGGTCAGCGCCTGTACCACCCCGGACCGCAGCGCCTGGCGGTACGCACCGTCGGCGGGCCGGGAGTACTCGGGGACCTGGCGGCGGACCTCCTCCTCCACCTGGTCGGCGACGGCCGCCAGATCGGCGCGCAGCACCTTCGCCAGCTCAGGGGGGAACTGCGGCGCGGCGGGGCGGTCCGGCACGCCGTGCGGGGTGGGCACAGCCATCACGGACACTCCTTTCGACCGGAAGCGGCTCACCCGCGGGCCTTCGCCCGTGGGACGAGTGGGGAGTCCTGTGTTGGACGGACGACCCCTCCGCTCCGTTCCGTGCCCCGACGGCACCCCCGTCACTCTGGCACACCCAGCGCACGGGCGAGGACAGGCCACGAGGCCGTGAACTCCGGCTTCCAGTGTGCCCAGTCGTGCCCGCCGCCCTCGTAGAAGTGCGTGGTGGCCTGGATTCCCATCAGGGCCAGCGTGCGGGCGAAGCCCTGGGCCGAGGGCCACAGGGCGCTCTCCAGGATCCCGGGCAGCGGATCGCCGCCATCCCCCCGTCCGCTGCCCTGCGACACGTACAGCGCTGTGCCGCGCAGCCCGGTGGCACGGGCGCGCGGGTTGAAGTCCCGCCAGGTCAGGAGGTTCAGCAGCGGATTGCCCCACAGGGACGCCGCGGGCAGGTTCTCGCGGGCCACGATCGCGTCCATGATGACGGGAACACCGGGGGCCGTGGTGTCGAGGATGCCGCTGTAGGAGGCCGCCGCGGTGAACGCCCCGGGGTGGCGGGCCGCGTGCGCCATCGCCCCGTAGCCGCCGGTGGAGACGCCGGCGACCGCCCGTACGCCGCTGGCCCGGTACTCCCGGGCGAGCAGCGCGGGCACCTCCTTCACCTGGAACGTCTCGTAGTCGGGGCCGCCCCGCCAGACGCTCGGAATGCCGGTGGGGCCCGCGTCCGGCATCGCCACGATCAGGTCGCGGCCTGCGGTGAACGCCTCGATGTCCGTCTCGCGGGTCCAGGACGTGTAGTCGTCGTGGGCGCCGTGCAGCAGGTACAGCACGGGGTACTTCTTCTCCGGGCGCGTCGCGAAGTCCGACGGCAGGATCAGCCGGACCGGCGCGCTGCGGCCGAGCGCGGCGGACGGCACGGACACGTCCCGTGTGCGGGGTCCGAGACGGGTCGCCGCCCGGGCGGGTGCCGTGGCCGCGGCCCCGAACAGGGCGGCGAGACCGGCGGCGGCCGTCGCTCTGGCGACAGTGCGCCGGGACACTCCGGCGGCGGGCTTCTGCGGCTGGTCGGGCATGACGGCTCCTCGGGTTCCATGTCAGGGGGACGGCTCGGCGAGCATCCGGCTCAGGTGGGTGGCGATCTCGTCGACGTGCGGCGGATCGAGCAGCGACAGATGGTGACCGGGCACCGGCACCACCTCCAGACGCGGGCACACCTCGTCCCAGCCCAGCGCCGCGTCGTCCCGCTCGTACGCCGGGTCGCGCACGGTGTGCGGCGCGGGTTCGGTGGCCCGGTAGAGAAGGACCGGGCCGTCGTAACCGCCGGGCCGGTGCGACTCGCCGATGCCCATGTCCAGGTAGGAGGCGCGCTGGTGCTCCAGGGCCGCGGGCGGCACGTCGGCCGCCTCGCGCAGGGCCCGCAGCACGGCGTCGATCCGGGCCGCGTCGTCGTCCACGGCCACGAGTTCGTCGTACGGCAGCTCCAGACGCACGCCGTAGGCGTCGGCGACGTGGTCGGCGAAGCCCTCGAAGTGCGCCCGGATCCGGTCCGCGGGCGTCAGTCCCGGGCGGGGGAGGGGCCGTACGGAGTCGATGAGCACGACCAGCCGCACCTCCCGCCCGGCGGCGGTCAGTTGCCGCGCGGTCTCCTGGGCGACGAAGCCACCGAAGGACCAACCACCCAGCAGGCAGGGGCCGTCGGGGTGGACGGCGTTGACCGCCTCGGCGTAGCGCCGTGCCTTCTCGGGCACGGTCCGGGCCTCCTCGATCCGCTCCAGCCCGTACACCGGCTGGTCGTCGCCGAGGCGTTCGGTGAGCGTGCGGTACACGCTGACCGGGCCGCCGGCGGCGTGGACGAGGAACAGCGGGGGCCGCGAGCCGGTGGCGCGCAGAGGCCGGACGGGGGTGTCGTTGCGGGGGAGGGCGCGCTCGATACGGGTGGCGGCGTCCTCGACGGTGACGGCGGCGAACAGCTCGCGCAGGGGCAGTTCGATGCCGAACTCACGCTCCACCGCCGTGCGGACGCGGACGGCCATCAGCGAGTCCAGCCCGAGGTCGGCCCAGGCGGTGTCCGGGGTGATACGGGCGGGGGAGTGGCCGGTGACGGACGCGATGTGGTGGGTCAGACGGGCCAGTGCCGAGGAGGGTTCCGGTACCGCGGCAGGAGGTGCCTCCGGCGCCGGCTCGGGGCGAGCCGCCCGGCCGTCCGTCCACCAGTGCCGTACGTGCCGCCACCGGGGCAGCGGCAGGTCGATGACGCGCCCCGGCGGCACCGGCAGCCGCTGCCCCGCCGCGTACAGGGCGCCCAGCTGCCCGGCGAACGCCTCCGACCCGTCGGCGTCCCGGCGCAGCGTGGCCAGGGCGAGAGCGCCGGGAACGGTGTCGGCGACGGCCCCGGTCAGCACCGGGTGGGGGGAGATCTCCACGAAGGCCGTGCGGCCGTCGGCCGCGGCCGACACGAGCGCCCGGTCCAGCCGTACGGGCCGCCGCAGGTTGGCCGCCCAGTGCGCGGCGTCGAAGAGGAGGTCCCCGCGCGGGTCGTCGAGGACCGTGGAGTGGACCGGAACCAGGGGACGGCGTGCCCGGATGCCGGACAGCGCGTCCACCAGCTCCGGCAGCAGCCCGTCCACCTGGGGCGAGTGCCCGGCGCCGACCACCCGCATGGCCCGCGCCGCCCGGCCCTGCCCCTCCAGCCGGCGCACGAGAGCGGCCACCGCCGCCTCCTCACCGGTGACGACCTTCTGCCGGGGAGAGGAGTGCACGGCCACATGCACCTCCGGGAAGTCCCGTGCCAGCGCGTCCAGTTCGCTGTCGTCCAGGTCCACCACGGCCATCGCACCGCCGCGCAGACCGCTCAGCAGCCGGGCCCGTACGGCGATGACACGCGCCCCGTCCGCCACGTCCAGCGCGCCCGCGCACACGGCCGCCGCCACCTCGCCCATGGAGTGGCCGATCACCCCGGCGGGCTCGACACCGTAGGAGCGCCACAGTTCGGCGAGCGCCAGCTGAAGGCCGAACAGGACCGGCTGGGCGACCTCCAGACGGTCGAGACCGTCGCCCGAGGACAGGTGGTCGTACAGGGACAGGCCGCACTCCGGGGCGAGTTGCGGGTCGAGCTTCTCGACGGCGGCGGCGAACGCGGGTTCCTCGGCCAGCAGCCGGCGCCCCATCCCGGGCCACTGGCTGCCGTAGCCGGAGAACACCCACACCGTGCCGCGACCCACCCGGTCGCGCTCACCCGTCGTCACCCGCGCGTCCGGTCGCCCGGCCGCCAACTCGTCCAGGGCTTCGGCCAGTTCGGCCTGGTCGCGGGCGACCACAGCCGCGCGCACAGGGCCCCGGCCCGTGCGCCCGGCCAGGGTCCGGGCCACGTCGGCGGGGTGCGCGGGACGGTCACGCAGCCGGTCGGCGAGCCTGCCCGCCGTGTCCCGGAGGCGCTCCGCGTCGAGGTCGGAGAGCAGGTGCACGCGGGCCGCCGGTTCCTCGGCCGGTCGCACCGGGACCAGGCCGGGCGGCCCTTCCTCCAGCACCACATGCGCGTTGGTGCCGCCGAAGCCGAAGCCGGAGACGCCCGCGACGGCCGTGCCGCCGTAGCGGGGCCAGGGCTCCGGTTCGGTCACCACCCGCAGCCGGGGATCGGTGAGAGAGCTGCCCCGCTCGCAGTGCAGGGACGGCGGGATGGTGTCGTGGTGCAGGGCCAGCACGGTCTTCACCAGGCCCGCGATGCCCGCCGCCGACTCCAGATGGCCGAGGTTGCCCTTGGCGGACCCCAGCAGCAGCGGCTGGTCGGGGTCCCGGCCCGCGCCCAGGACCGCGCCGAGGGCGCCCGCCTCGATCGGATCGCCCAGCGGCGTGCCGGTGCCGTGCGCCTCCACGTAGTCGACGTGCTCGGCGGCGAGCCCGGCCTGCGCGTACGCCCGCTCCAGCAGCGCCCGCTGGGCGGCCGGGTTGGGTGCCATCAGGCCGTTCGAGCGGCCGTCGGAGTTGACCGCGGTGGCGCGGACGACGGCCAGCACCCGGTCGCCGTCCCGCTCGGCGTCGGACAGCCGCTTCAGGATCACGGCCGCGCAGCCCTCGCCGCGCCCGATGCCGTCGGCCGCCGCCGAGAACGGCTTGCACCGGCCGTCCGGTGCGAGGGCCCCCGCCCGCCGGAACGCGACCGTGACGGCCGGCGACAGCAGCAGGTTGACGCCGGCCGCGATCGCCGTGTCGCTCTCGCCCGTGCGCAGACTGACGCAGGCGTGGTGCACGGCGACCAGTGAGGAGGAGCAGGCAGTGTCGACGGCCAGGCTCGGCCCCCGCGTGTCCAGGACGTAGGCGAGCCGTCCGGCGGCGACACCGAGCGCGCCCCCGGCCGGCGCCCAGGGGTCGACGGCGGCGGGGTCGGCGCCCGTCAACTGCCCGTACTCCGGTGCGGAGATGCCGACGAACACGCCGGTGGCCGTACCCGCAAGGGACCCGGCCGGCACGGCGGCGTGGTCGAGCGCCTCGTGGACGACCTCCAGCAGGATCCGCTGCTGGGGATCCATCACCGCGGCCTCGCGCGGGGTGATGCGGAAGAAGTCCGCGTCGAACCCGGCGATGTCGTCGAGATAGCCGCCGTACGGATGCGCCTCGGCGGGCGGGAACGCGGTGAAGTCGCGCCAGCGGTCCTCCGGGACGCGCCGGATCGCGTCGGCACCCTCGCTGAGCAACTGCCAGTAGTGGTCCGGGCCGTGCGCCCCGCCGGGCAGACGGCAGCCGACCCCGACGACCGCGACCGGCTCGGCCGGTCCTCCGGGCTGTGCGGCACGCGGCACCGGCGCCGCCTCGGCCCCCGGGGCTCCCGCGGCGCACAGCCGCGCCACCAGCGCCTCCCCGGTGGGCGTCTCCCACAGCAGCGTCGTCGGCAGTTCCCGGCCCGTGGCGCGGGACAGCTCACCGGCCAGGGCGACGGCATCCCGCGAGGCCATGCCGAGGTCCGCCAGCGGCCGGTCCATCGGCACGTCCTGGGGGGACGTGCCGTTCCAGGCGGCCACCCGCTCGGCGATCAGCCGGCGCAGCGCGGCCTCGTCGACGCGCCTCATCCCGCGGCACCCGCCCGGGCCTGCCGGCCGTAGGCGCCCTCCAGATACCGGGCGCGGGTCAGCGCCCGCGACACCTTGCCGCTGGAGGTACGCGGCACCGTGCCCGGTGGGACCAGGACGACGTCGGCCAGCCGCAGCCCGTGCCGGGCCGAGACGGCACCGCGCACGGCACGCGCCAGGGCCGCCACGTCCAGCTCGGCTAGGTGCGCGGTCCGCGCGTGCTCCGCCACGACGACCGCGCACTCGCCGCCGGCACCACCCGGCACGGCGAAGGCGGCGAGCCGGTCCCGGCGGATCACGTCGTGCGCCTCCTGCGCCGTCGCCTCGACGTCCTGCGGGTAGTGGTTGCGCCCGTCCACGATGATCAGGTCCTTCAGGCGTCCGGTGACGATCAGATGCCCCTCCAGCACCGTCCCGAGATCCCCCGTCCGCAGCCAGCGGCCCGGTCCGGCCGCGGGGTCGGCGAACTCCGCGCCGAACACCTCCTCCGAGTCCCGGTGCCAATAGCCGCGGCCCACGTTCGGCCCCTGCACCCAGATCTCCCCGACCTCCCCCTCCGACAGCAGGGCCCGTGACACCGGGTCGGCGACCCGGACCCGCTGCCCCGCCGGGGCTCCGCACCCCGCTAGCAGCACCGCCCGCGGGTCGTCGGGCCGGGCGGGCAGGGCCTTGCCGGCCGCCAGGGCGTCGCGGTCGAGCGCGAACCGGCTGAGCGGCTCGCCCGGCCGGGCCGCGCACACGAACACCGTGGCCTCGGCCAGCCCGTACGACGGGCAGTGCGTCCCGGGCGCCAGGCCCTGGTCCGCGAACGCCGCGTGGAACCGGTCGGCCGTGCCCGGGCGGACCGGCTCACTGCCGTTGATCAGCGCGGTCACCTTGTCCAGCCGCAGACCCTCTTTCTGGTCCGGGGTGACGGTCGCGACGCAGTAGTCGTAGGCGAAGTTGGGCGCGGCGCTCACGGCGCCGGGATGCGCGGCGAGCAGCCGCAGCCAGCGCACCGGCTCGTGCAGGAACGCCGCCGGGTCCATCAGCACCGACAGCGCCCCGCGTGCCACCGGGGCCGCGACACTGAGCACCAGCCCCATGTCGTGGTACAGCGGCAGCCAGCCCACACTGGTCATCGGGCGGGTGTCGAGACCGTAGGCGGCCAGCGCCTGGCGGGCGTTGGCGACGACGTTGCCGTGGCTGATCTCCACACCGGCCGGGGCGCGCGTCGAACCGGAGGTGTACTGGAGATAGGCGGTGGCCCCGGCGTCCGGGGCCACCGGCTGCCAGTTGCGGCCCTCGTCGTCGGGCACCTCGTCCGCGACGACGATCCGCGGCCCGCCGGCCCCGAGGAAGTCCCGCACCTCGTCCCGGGCCCGGCTCGTGGTCACCACCACCGACGGGCGCGCGTCGGCGAGGACGCCCGCGAGCCGGTCGGCGTGCCCGGGCAGGCCCGGGGTGTACAGGGGCACGGCGACCAGCCCGGCGGCCAGGGCCGCGAGGAAGGCGGTCACGTACTCGGTGCCCTGCGGGCACAGCAGCGCGACCCGGTCCCCGGGGTCCGTCTCGTGTGCGAGGCGCGCGGCGAGCGCCCGCACCCGCACATCCAGACGGTGCCAGGTAAGGGTGCGGTGGACGCCTCGCGAGTGCTGTGCCGGGTGCTCGACGAAGGTGAACGCCCGGCGGTCGGGGGCGGTCTCGGCCCAGTGCCGTACGTACTCCGGCAGTGTGGGGCACGCGGGCGCGAGCGGGGGGCGGCGGCTGTCCATCGGGCGGGGCTCCTCACGGCGCGGATCGGCCTACAGGTCACAAAGAAGGGGCAGGGGCGGTCAGAGGGGGATGTTGCCGTGCCGGCGTTCCGGCATGGGGGCGCGTTTGCCGCGCAGCGCGCGCAGGGCGCGGCAGACCTGCTCCCGCGTCTCGCGCGGCGCGATGACGGCGTCGACATAGCCGCGCTCGGCGGCGAGGTACGGGGTGCCGTGGGTGCGTTCGTACGCGGCGAGGAGGCGGGCGCGCAGCGCCTCCGGATCGTCGGATGCGGCGAGTTCGCGCCGGTGCAGGACGCCCACGGCCCCCTCGGCGCCCATCACGGCGATCCGGGCGGTGGGCCAGGCGAGATTGACGTCGGCACCCAGGTGCTTGGAGCCCATCACCGCATAGCCGCCGCCGTACGCCTTGCGCACCACGACCGTGACCTTGGGGACGGTGGCCTCGGCGTAGGCGTACAGCAGTTTCGCGCCCCGCCGGATGATGCCGGCCTGCTCCTGCCGCACCCCGGACAGATATCCGGGCACGTCGGCGAAGGTCAGCAGCGGGATGCCGAACGCGTCGCAGAACCGTACGAACCGGGCCGCCTTCTCGGACGCGTCGATGTCGAGGACCCCGGCGGCGTGCAGCGGCTGATTGGCGACGACGCCCACCGAGCGGCCCTCCATCCGGGCCAGGGCGCAGATGATGTTCGGCGCGAACAGCTCCTGCACCGGCAGCAGTTCACCGTCGTCGACGACCGCGTGCAGGATGTCCCGCATGTCGTAGGCCTCGCCGAGCCGGTCCGGGACGACCTCGTCGAGCCCCGCGCCGGGCGCGGCGCTCCCGGGGGCGTACTCCGGAGGCCGTTCCAGATTGTTGGCCGGCAGGTAGGACAGCAGGTCGCGGACGGTGTCGAGGGCGTCCTCCTCGTCGGCGGCCAGGAAGTGGGCGTTGCCGTTGACGGTGTTGCTGGTGCGGGCGCCGCCCAGCTCCTCGGCGGTGGTGCGCTCGCCCGTGACCGTCTCGATGACGTCGGGGCCGGTGACGAACATGTGCGAGGCGCCGTCCACCATCACCGTGAAGTCGGTGATCGCCGGTGAGTACGCGGCGCCGCCCGCGCACGGGCCGAGGACGACCGAGATCTGCGGGATCACCCCGGACGCCTTGACGTTGCGGCGCACCAGCTCGGCGTAGAGGGCGAGCGAGGCGACGCCCTCCTGGATGCGGGCCCCGCCGGAGTCGTTCAGGCCGATCACCGGGCAGCCGGTCTTCAGGGCCAGCTCCATCAGGGCGACGGTCTTCTCGCCGAAGGCCTCGCCCATGCTGCCGCCGAAGACCGTGGAGTCCTGCGCGAACACGCACACCTGGCGGCCGTCGACCGTGCCGTACCCGGTGACCACCCCGTCGCCGTAGGGGCGGCGGGCGTCGTGCCCGGCGGGCCGGGCCCGGACGAACAGGCCGGTCTCGGTGAAGGAGCCCTTGTCCACGAGCCGGTCGATCCGCTCCCGGGCGGAGAACTCCCCGCGTCTGCGCGGCCCGCCCGGGGCCACCGCCCGCTCCCGGTGGAGCTCCAGGTCGGCGACGCGCTCCGCGGTGCCCCCGGGCGTGTGCGTCGCCGTCCCACCCGGACCGGATGCTGTCACCTCTGTGCTCACAACCACCTCCGAAGTGGCTCTCGAATATGGCAGCGAGACGGGGGAGTGCCCTACGGATCGCCGTTCTGTTTGGGGGAGGTGAGTCCTCGGACACCGGGTTTCATCCAGGTGTGACAAGGGGCTTCGAAGGCCGGGCGCGATTCAGCGGCCCGAGTGCTGAATGCGTTCTCCTTCTTCTATTGGACCCCCGGCCGCGTGGCGTCCAGGCTGGAGCGCACCATCGCCCGACAGCCGGAAGAGGTCACGAACCCATGCACAGCCGCCGCATCGGTGACGTCGAGGTCAGCGCGATCGGCCTGGGCGCGATGCCCATGTCCATCGAGGGACGACCGGACGAGGAACGTTCCCTCGCCACCATCCACGCCGCACTCGACGCCGGTGTGACCCTGATCGACACCGCGGACGCCTACCACCGCGACGCCGACGAGGTCGGCCACAACGAAACCCTGATCGCCAAGGCCCTCGCCTCCCACGACCGCGGCGGTGACGTCCTGGTCGCCACCAAGGGCGGCCACCTCCGCCCCGGCGACGGCAGCTGGACGCTCGACGGCAGTCCCCGCCACCTCAAGGCGGCCTGTGAGGAGTCCCTGCGCCGGCTCGGCGTCGAGGCCATCGGCCTCTACCAGTTCCACCGACCCGACCCGCGCGTCCCCTACGCCGAGTCCGTCGGCGCGATCCGGGACCTGCTCGACGAGGGCAAGATCCGCATGGCCGGCATCTCGAACGCGAACCCGGAGCAGATCCGGCAGGCCAATGAGATCCTCGGCGGGCGCCTGGTCTCCGTGCAGAACCAGTTCTCCCCGGCCTTCCGCTCCAGCGAGCCGGAACTGCGCCTGTGCGACGAACTCGGCGTCGCGTTCCTGCCCTGGAGCCCCCTCGGCGGGATCTCGAAGGCCGGTGAACTCGGCTCGGGCCACGCCCCCTTCGCCCGGATCGCCGAGGCACGCGGCGTGAGCCCGCAGCGCGTGTGTCTGGCCTGGATGCTCGCCAAGTCGCCGGTGGTCGTCCCGATCCCGGGCGCCAGCCGGCCCGAGACCATCCGCGACTCGCTCGCCGCCACCGACCTGGCCCTGACCGCCGAGGAGCTGGCGGAGCTGGACGCCGCCTGACCGGATCCGAAGACGACCCGGGGACGGCCGCACGCCGCCCCGGGTCTCATGCTGCCGACGGGCGCGTACGAGCCCCACGCACCGGCAACCGGGGAGGACCACCGCCGATGGCATCGTCGTGGGAAAGACCGCTCTCCACCGTCCAGGGCGCCGACCGGATCGTGGTGATGGGCGTCGACCGGATCGTGGTGATGGGCGACGGCCGCATCGAGGAGATCGGCACGCACGAGGAGCTGCTACGCAAGCGTGGGGCATACACCGCTCTGCACAGAGGCCAGCTCACCTAATATCGGTCGCATCCGATCAGTTCTCGTCAAATCCGCTACAGGTGAGAAAATCGTGTGAATGTTTCCGCGTGGTTCGGGCATACGCAGCGAAAACACAGAGAGGGGCGCTACGTGCTTGTACCGGACCGGAAGATCGTCAGGGAGTTGCTGACGCGGTACGCGTCGCTGAGGATCGCTCAGTCGGAGAGGCACGTGCCGAAGGCGGCACGCGAGCTGGAGGACGTCAGCTACACGCTGTGCGTGATGATGGGGACGTCCGACATCAGTGACGCCATCGCCAAGGCGGATGTCCTGCTGCTCACCGAAGGGCGGCCGCACGCCGCCGACGCGGACGGGGAGAACGGCCTGACGCTGGTCGGCTGACCGCTGACGAAAGGCCCGGCGCGGACCGGGCGGCACACCTCGGCGGCTCCTAGGAAGGGGCCGCCGAGGCGTTCGTCCGCCCGTGGAACGCCGTGCGGTAGGCGTACGGCGTGGTGCCGACCACTTTGCGGAACCGCTCCCGGAACGCGGTCGGCGAGCCGAATCCAGCCTGGCGCGCGATCCGTTCGACGGAGTGGTCGGAGTTCTCCAGCAGGTACTGGGCGCGCCGCACCCGCGCCCGCAGCAGCCACTGCAGCGGTGTGGTGCCGGTCTGCTCGCGGAAGCGGCGGCTGAAGGTCCGCTCGCTCATTCCCGCCCGCGCCGCCAGCGCGCCCAGCGTCACCTCGTGCGCGAGATGGTCCTCGATCCACTCCAGCACCGGTTCGAGCGCGGAGCCCCGGGGCACGGGTGGATGCTCGTGCACGATGAACTGGGCCTGCCCGCCCTCCCGTTCCAGCGGCATGACCGACATGCGGGCGATGTTCGCGGCGACGGCCGACCCCAGGTCCCGCCGGATCATGTGCAGGCACAGATCCAGCGCCGCGGCCGCACCGGCCGAGGTGAGGATCTGCCCGTTGTCGACGTACAGCACGTCCGGCTTCACCTCGACCCGAGGGAAGCGCTGGGCCAGTTCGCCGGCGGCCACCCAGTGCGTGGTGGCGCGCAGCCCGTCCAGCAGCCCGGCCTCCGCCAGCACGAAGGCCCCCACGCACACCGACGCGATCCGGGTCCCGGCCTCGGCCGCCTCCCGCAGAGCCGCCAGCACCCGGGCGGACGGCGGCGCAGCCTCGGGGGAGCAGCCGGGCACGATGACGGTGTCCGCCTCCGCCAGCGCCTCCAGCCCCCGCTCGATCCGCAGGGTGAAGCCGCCGTCCGCGCGCACCTCGGGCGTCTCGGCGCACAACCGGACCCGGTAGGCGGGCCGCCCGTCCGGCAGATGTGTCCAGGCGAACGTCTGCTGGGGCGCCGCCATGTCGAAGGGCACGACTCCGTCGAGGACCAGGATCGCCACAGAGTGCATGACCGTCACCCTAGGCGGGTTCCCGCCCGCCCTGTGACGTGGGGTTCGCGGCGGCTCCGGAAACGGGAGCGCAGGTCGGACGAGTTGGCGAGAACCCGTTGGAAGCTGTCGTTCCAGCCCATGGGGGATCATCCGGAGGCGTCCTAGCGTGGGCCCGTCGACCGCATTCACGGAAAGAGCCCCGGTGACCAAGATCCTGCTGTCCCTCCATGTCCTGGCCGCCATCATCGCCATCGGTCCCGTGACCGTCGCGGCCAGCATGTTCCCGCCCGCCGTGCGCCAGGCGGCTCCCGCCGGCGTCGGAACGGCAGCGCTCCTGCACCGCATCTGCCGCGTCTACGCCAAGGTCGGACTCACCGTCCCCCTCCTCGGGTTCGCCACCGCGGCCGCGATGGGCGTCCTCGGCAGCGGATGGCTCGTCACCTCCATCGCCCTCACCGCCGCTGCCGCCGGCATCCTGATCGCCTTCGTCCTGCCCCGCCAGGAGGAACTCCTCGGCCGGCTGAAGGACGAGCAGGCCGTCGACCGGCGGAGCACCGCCCGACTGGCCATGTTCACCGGCGTGTTCAACCTGCTGTGGGCCACGGTCACCGTCCTGATGATCGTCCGGCCGGGTTCCACCACGGGAGCCTGAGAAAGTCCCGCCATCGCCTGTCACGGATGTCCGGTCTGCGTCAAGTCATCCCAAGGAATTCACACTCCGGGACACCGTGCCGCCTACACTCGCAGTCTCGCCCCCGCACGGGGCCGACGAGCAGAAAGGCACGTTGACGGGTGTTCCAGGATTCCCCCATCTACGACCGACTCATCGCGGAGCGCGGTGACGTACCCGCACAGGTGCGCCGCGAGGCCGAACGTGTGAGCAGGGAACTGGAGCTGGTCATGCGGCCCTCACAGTCCCTCGGCTACGACCGTCCGCACTCCCCGGGAGCCGGCTGGCAGCGCGCGGGCATGCTCCCCGGCCCGCGGCCGCAGTGAACCGGGCGGCGGGCCCGGGCCCGGTCTGCGCCGGGCCCGGTGCTCAACGGAGCGTCGTGTTCGCCCCGTTGATGTGCAACGGCTGGACCGGAACGGGCCGGGCCAGCCACTCGGCGATGGTCCGGGCGATCGGCTGAGCCGTCTCCACCTCGACGAACCCGAACTGCCCCGACTGGTTGCACTCCAGGAACCACCAGGTCCCGTCGGAGTCCTCCACGAAGTCGAAAGCCCCGTAGGCCAGTTCCGCCTCACGCAGATAGGACAGGACCCCCGGCGCGATGCAGGACGGCACGTCGACGGGACGCCACGGCGAGCCGGGCGCGGCGAACCGCACGTCCACCTCGTCCGGGTCCGCGTCCTCGGCGGTCGTCTTGCGGGCGGCCAGCATCCGCTCGCCCACGACGGTGAGCCGGATGTCGGCCCGCTTGGTGATCCGCCGCTGCAGCAGCGTGGGCCCGAACGCTACGGCGGAGAAGTCCGTCTCCGGCGCGACCCGGCTGGTCGGCACCGCCCGGGGCGGGTCCTGCGGATGCGCGCCCGACACCGGCTTGACCACCAGCTCCGGGTAGCGCTCCGCGAACTCGCGGGCGGCGCGCGGGAAGGTCGTGATCAGCGTCGCGGGCACGGGCAGGCCGCATCTCTGGGCCAGGCGCAGCTGCCACGGCTTGTGCCGGGCCCGGCGCGCCGCGTCGGGATGGTTCATCCAGCGCGCGTCCGAGCCCCGCAGCATGCCGTAGAGCGCCTGGGCGGCCTCCTCGGTCAGCCATGCGGACGGCTGGGCCGCCCGCGCGGCCGGGACGCCGGGCCGGCGCACCCACACGGACCGGAGCCCCCCGATGCTCACCAGCCGCCCCCCGGCGGACAGATGGCCGCGGAACCGGCCGTGCACGAACTCCCCCGACAACGAAACACCACCGGTCAGGTCCGCGGGATCGACCCGGACCACCGGAACCCCCGTCGCGTTCAGATGCACGACGACCATGTCCGCGGTGACGTCCTCCTCAGAGGTGAGGATCAGTACGGTCATCTTCGGCGGCCCGTGGTCAGTCGTCGAAGTGCGTCTTGGAGCCGGCGGTGGACGTCGTGGTGCCGAACTCTCTCAACAGGGCGAAGTCGGAGGCCGCGACCCGTCCGTCGCGGAGCACGTTCAACTGCAGTCCGGCGTCGTACACGTACGGAATGGCAGCTTCCAAATCCACTGCCGGGCGCGCGTAGTTGAGCGCGAACGGTTGCATCGTCTCTCCCTCGTCGGTACTGCGCCGAGCAGGCGGTGCCCCGGGGCGTGGCCGCCCGGTCCGCCGGCCTGTTTCGGCTTCCAGAGACTTATACGAATCGAACGGGTGGTTGGTTTCCTTACTTTCCGTAGTTATTTGCCGGTTGCCGGTCCGGCCGGTGCGCCGTACTGCGCTCCCGTTCGCCGAGGGAGCCGCGGACAGTGCGCAGAGCGAGCAGCAGGACGCCGATGTCGTCCAGGTACACCGGATCGGGCACCAGGTCGGTGGGCAGCACCAGATAGAGCACCGCGCCCCAGAAGACCCAGCGCGGGCCCGTAGGGAGCCCCGCGCGCCTCAACTCGCGCCGGGTCCGTACCAGCCGCACCAGGACGACGAGGGCGAAGACGAGGACGACGGCCGCGAGAACCGCGGCCAGAATGATCATCTTTGTGTTCGTATCCACGGTTTGCCCTCCTCCTGGCATGCCGTGACACGGGACCTCCCGAACACCCCCTATGTGGATTCCCGTTTCCGGCGGCTGTATTGCGGCCGGGGACCGACATGTCGGTGGGTCGGCGGATTTTCCCGTGCGGTGGTCATCCCGGTGGCTCACCCGAGTGGCACGGGGTGACGGTGGCGCCTAGTAATGGTCTGCGTAACGTCGCTCGTCACACGACGGGGGGCGCAGGAGCGGCCGCACTCTTCCCACGGAGGCGAGTATGACCACCTGCTCTTCATCACCCCGCTCGAACGAACCTGCCATACCCAACGAGCCGAACGGGTCCGCCCAGCCGTCCGCCGAGACAACCGTCGCCACCGGCACGCACCAGGTGGAGCAGACGAGCGCGCCCGCCGCCGGCCCGTACGACACGTACCGGACGGGGTACCCGCAGCCCGCCGCCGCATCCCACCAGGCAGGCCCGGCGGCCGCCGAGCCCGTCGCCCTCGGCTCCCACCCGGCGGCCGGGGCGGGAGCCCAGCCGCCGGCCCCCGAGCCGGACCGGACCGTCGCCCGGCCCGTCACCCCCGACCCGGCCGAGGCGGACCCCTCCGCCGCCCGGTCCCCGGACACCGGCCAGGGCCGGGCGCCCGCGCGGCCCGCCGCCCCCGGGACGGACGCCGCGGACCCGTCCGCCGTCCCCGCCCCGGACCGGCCTGCCGCACAGCCCGTTCCGCCCGATGACGACTGGCTGGATCCCGCGGAGGCGCGGCCTGGTCCGCCCGTCCCGGACCGGACGGACCAGGCGGAGGAGCCCTTCCCGCCCGCCCAGGCGCACACCGCCGGCCCGGACGAGACCGATCCGCCCGCCGGGCCGGGTACGGGCGTGGGCGACACCGGCCGGCCGGCGCGGCCGTTCGTCATCCGGTCGCTCGACGACAACCCGGTGGAGCTGCGGCCCGGCACCGGCCCGGCCTCCGGCGCGCCGTACGGCGACGCCGTCAGCGACCTGGTGCACGCGGCCGTCGCCGACCGGCCGCTGGAGGAGGTCGTCGACCTCATCGTCTCGCTGGAGGAGTCGCCCGACCACACGCAGGCGAGGGTCGACGCGCTCCGCACCGCCGGGGTGAGCCGGTCCGTGGAGGACGTGTCCCGGCTGATCGCCCTGCTGACGAAGCCACCGCGCGAAGCTGACTGCGCCGACGAGGCGATCCGGGCCGCGGCCGCCCACCGGCCGGTGGAGGAGGTGACCCGGCTGGTGACCCTGCTGCACAAGGAGCCGCAGGAGCCCCACGTCCGCGAGGAGGCACTCCGTGCGGCCGCCACCGGCCGCTCCGTCGGGGAACTGGTCGAGCTGATCGACCGCCTGGGCCTGGAACGGCTGGACCGCAACGGCCGTCGTACGAACGGGACTTCGCGCCCCGAGGGAGAGACCGGTGAGCCCGGGACGCCCCGCCGCGCTGTCAAGCGCCGTACAGCACGCCCGGACGCGGGCACCAGGATCCACCGCACCCCCGACGACGCACCTGCGGACCGGGGGCGTGCCACGGACCGGTTCGCCCGGTCGGTGTCCTGGTCGGGCTGGCTCGCCGCTCTGGCCCTCGCCGTGTGCGCGGTGGTCCACTTCCCGCTGCAGCGCGGCGACGCGTCCCTGCGGCTGCACGCGTTCGCCCTCGGCCTGTCGGTGCTGTGCACGGTGCTGGCACTGCTGCTGGCCCTTCGCCCCGTGGCGCTGGTGCTCGCCGGGGCGGTGCTGGTGCCCACGGTGCTGGCCGGGGCCCAGGCGTACGGGAGTTCCTTCCCGTCGGCGTCCCTGTCCCGGGCCGTCGACCTGGCGCTCGCCCCGCCGTGGCTGGCCGCCTCGGTCGCCGGGTGCGCGGCACTGCTGTCCCTCGTCGCGCTGGTCTTCCGGGTGCTGGCGCCCATCGCGGCCCGGCAGTGGGCGCCCGCGCCCGCGCCCGAGGCACGCGGCATGACGGAGTGAAGCCCAGGCCGGGCTCCGGCCGGCGGTCCTGTTCAGGTCCGGCGGTCGAGCAGCCCGGTCAGCACCCGGTCCGGGGTGAGCGGGAGCTCTCGGAGGCGGACGCCCGTGGCGTGGTGCACCGCGTTGCCGATCGCCGCGGCCGTCCCGACGATGCCGATCTCCCCGATCCCCTTGCTGCCCATGGGGTTGAGACGGGAATCCTTCTCGTCGAGCCAGTGCGCCTCGATCCCGGCGACGTCGGCGTGCACGGGCACGTGGTACGACGCCAGGTCCGACTCGGTGAAGTCGCCGAACGCGGCGTCCATGGTGCTGCCCTCGGTCAGCGCCATGCCCAGCCCCATCGTCATGCCGCCGACGAACTGTGAACGCGCCGTACGGGCGTTGAGGATGCGGCCCGCCGCGTACACCCCGAGGAGCCGGCCCACGCGGACCTCCCCGGTGACCGTGTCCACGGAGACCTCGGCGAAGTGCGCCCCGAAGGCGTGCCGCGCGAAGTCACTCTCGGCGTCCGCTGCTCCCGTCGTGTCGGCGCGGTGGTCGAGGCCCTGGCCGGGCAGCGGCCCCACGTGCCCGGCCAGCCGCCGGGCCAGTCCGGCGCAGGCGTCGTGCACCGCCCAGCCCCAGGAGGCGGTCCCGGACGAGCTGCCGGCCAGCGGCGCAGACGGGAGTTCCGTGCTGCCGACCTCGATCCGCACCCGCTCCAGCGGCACCCCGAGGGCGTCGGCGCCGACCTGCGCGAGCACGGTCCGGGCGCCCGTCCCGATGTCGGTGGCGTTGATCCGCACCAGGAACGACCCGTCCGGCAGTGCGCGCGCCGTCGCCGTGGACGGGCCCACCATGACGGGATACGTCGCCGCCGCCACACCCGTCCCCAGCAGCACGGGGCCTTCCCGGCGGACGCCCGGGCGGGGATCACGCCCGGCCCATCCGAAGCGCCGGGCGCCCTCACGCAGACAGTCGACCAGATGCCTGCTGCTGAACGGCCTGCCGCTGTCGGGCTCGACGTCCGGTTCGTTGCGGATGCGCAACTCGACCGGATCCATGCCGAGTTCGGTGGCGAGTTCGTCCATGGCGGACTCCAGGGCGTACATGCCCGGCGCCTCGCCCGGCGCCCTCATCCACGACGGGGACGGCACGTCCAGCGCCGCGACCCGGTGCACCGTACGGCTGTGGGGCGCGGCGTACATCACCCGCGCGGGCACCGCCGCCTGCTCCACGAACTCCTTGATGCGGGAGGTGTGCGTGGTGACCTCGTGCGTGAGGGACGCGAGACGGCCGTCCGCATCGGCCCCGAGCCGCAGCCGGTGCAGGGTCGGCGCGCGGTGCCCGACGACGGCGGGCAGGAAGCGGCGGGGCAGCGCCACCGTCACCGGCCGCCCCGTCTCACGTGCCGCCATGGCCGCGAGCACCACGTCCGGACGCGGCGTGCCCTTGGACCCGAAGCCGCCGCCGACGTGCTCGGCGGTGACGACGATCCGCTCCTCGGGCAGGCCGAACAGCCCGGCTAGCACCGCCCGCACGGCACCGGTGCCCTGGCTGGAGGTGTGCACGGTGAGCCGGCCGTCCTCCCACCGGGCGGTGCTGGTGTGCGGCTCCATGGGGTGGTTGTGCAGCGGCGGCACCCGGTACGCGACGTCCACCCGGGCATCCGCGGAACCGAACGCCCCGTCGGGGTCGCCCTGTTCACGGACGGCCGGATGACCGCCGTTGGCCTCTTCGGGCACGTACACACCCGGATGCGAGGCCGTGAGGGTCGCGTCGTGCTCTTCGGCGTCGTAGGTGACGCGGACGGCGGCGGCACCGGCCCGGGCCGCCTCCAGGGTCTCCGCCACCACGAGGGCCACGAACCAGCCGCGGTGCGGCACCCGCGCGTTCTGCAGCAGGGCGAGTGTGGGATCGTCCGCTTCCGCGAGCCGCGGCGCGTTCTGGTGGGTGAGGACGGCGAGGACTCCGGGCACGGCCAGGGCGGCCGCCGTGTCGACACCGGTCACCCGGCCCCGGGCCACACCCGCCGGCACCGGCCATGCCTGGGCCCGGCCGGGGGAGCGGAACTCGCCGGCGTAGCGGGCGGTGCCGCTGACCTTCGCCCGTCCCTCCCGGCGCTCGGCGGGGGCGCCCACACTGCCGGTCATGAGGCCCTCCCGGTGAGCGCGGTGTCCGTGAGCCGGGACAGCACGTCCACGGCGAGGTTGCGGGCGAGCGGGACCTTGTAGGCGTTGTCCCGCAGCGGCTGCGCGGCGGCCAGTTCGAGACCGACGGCGTGCTCGAACGCGGCCCGGGTGGGAGCCGCGCCCAGCAGCGCCTCCTCCGCCCGCCGTGCGCGCCAGGGCCGGTGCGCCAGCGCCCCGAAGGCGAGCCCCGCGTGCCCGACCACACCGTCCTCCAGGCGCAGCACGACCGCGACGGACGCCAGGGCGAAGGCGTACGAGGCCCGGTCGCGGGCTTTGCGGTACGCCGACGGCAGCCCGGCCGCGACAGCCGGGAGCACCACGCCGGTGACCAGTTCGCCCGGACGGATCTCGGTGTCCTGCTCGGGCCGGTCCCCGGGCAGCCGGTGGAATTCCGCCGCCGCGACACTGCGGGCCCCCTCGGGTCCGACCAGCTCGACACGCCCGCCGAGGGCGGTGAGTGCCACCGCCATGTCCGAAGGGTGGGTGGCGATGCAGTGCGCGGAGTGCCCGAGCACCGCGTGGTCGCGGTGGACGCCGTCCCGCGCTCCGCAGCCGCTGCCCGGCTCGCGCTTGTTGCACGGCTTCGACAGGTCCTGGAAGTACGGGCACCGGGTGCGCTGGAGCAGGTTCCCGCCGGTCGTCGCCGCGTTGCGCAACTGCCCGGAGGCACCGGCGAGCACGGCCTGCGACAGCGCCGGATACCGGTCGCGGACGAGAGGGTGGGCGGCGAGGTCGCTGTTGCGGACCATCGCCCCGACGCGCAGCGCACCTCCGGGCATTTCCTCGACCGTGTCCAGGGGCAGCCGGGTGACGTCGATCAGGGCGGCGGGGGCCTCGACGCCGAGCTTCATCAGGTCGACGAGGTTCGTGCCGCCCCCGAGGTACCGCGCTCCGGCGTGGGAGGCGTACGCGGAGGTCGCCTCCTCGACGCTGCCGGCGCGGACGTAGGCGAACTCCTTCACGGGATCACGTCCTCCACGGCCTCGGCGATACGCGGATACGCACCGCACCGGCACAGGTTGCCGCTCAGCCGTTCCCGGATCTCCTCCCGGTCCAGCGGCACCGGCTCGCCCGAGGGCGCCGCCGGGTCGGTGACGTGCGAGGGGTGGCCGGCCGCGGCCTCGGCGAGCACACCGGCAGCGGAGCAGATCTGGCCCGGGGTGCAGTAGCCGCACTGGAACGCGTCGCGTTCCAGGAAGGCTTGTTGCAGGGGATGCGGTTCCTCCCCGTCCCCGGAGAGACCCTCGACGGTGGTGACCTCGCAGCCGTCCAGCGCGACCGCGAACAGCAGACAGCTGTTGACGCGCCGCCCGTCGACCAGGACCGTGCAGGCTCCGCACTGGCCGTGGTCACAACCCTTCTTGGCGCCCGTGAGGTCGAGGTCCTCCCGCAGGAGGTCCAGCAGAACCCGGCGGTGGTCGACGATGAGGGTGTGGGGTTTGCCGTTGACGCGGAGCGTGGTCTGCGAGTGGTGCTGGAGGTTGCCCATGTCGTGGAGGACCTTCCCGGGCGGGCCGTGGTGCCGTACGGACCGCGTATCCAGGAGGGCACGGCTGACACCTGCGCCCCACGAGGAGGATGCTCCTCCCGCCCCCGCGCCCCTACTGCTCCGACGTCACGCGCTGGGCGGCGGCCCCTTCATCGGCGGGCGCGGTCGCGGGACGCTTGACCTTGAAGCGCTCGAACGTCCGTGTGAGCTGCTGGAGCGGGGACGCGGCCGGCGGATCGGACGGCTGGGGTCTGGCGGGAGCGGTCCCGGCGGACTCCTGGTAGGCGGCCAGGGCCTCGTGGGCGCTTTCGGCCGCCTCCCGGTACAGGTCACGGGACTTCGTCATCGCCTCCAGCGCCTCGGCGTACATGGCCACCAGACCGCGCTGGCGCTCCAGCTCCTCCTGGAGCGTCAGCAGGTGCCAGTTCTCGCGCAGCGCGGTGAGGGCGTCCTCGGCGCCGTCGGGCAGGGGCCTCGGGAGCGCGGCGAACCGCGTCACCGCGTCGACGAGGTCGGCCGGCTCCGAACCGTCGAGGAACACCGCGCGCACGGAGAAGTCCTGGGCGTCGTAGCCCTCCGGCGCGGGGGCGCCCGGCAGCACCACCGCTCCACCGCGCGGCACCTGGACGCCGGAGTCCCGCAGGGCCCAGTTCAGGCCGCGCAGCTGCTGCGGGGCGGCGTGATGCTCCACCACACGGGGCCGCAGGCCCGGCGGCAGCCACTGCGCCAGTGGCGTGCGCCCCCGGTCGTCGGTGCTCATCGCCTCGTGGACGACCACGTGGATGTGCCATCCGCCGTGCACCGCGTTCCTCAGCAGGCGGCGGATCTCCTTGTCGTCCTTCGGCAGCGGGTTGATCTCACCCGGGACCAGGCGCGTCGAGGCGTCCTGGTCCCAGGCCGTGTCCGGCTCCTGCGGCCAGAACAGGCCGGTGGGGGAGGGCCACGCGTGGTCCCACGGCTGCTCGGCCTCGGCGACCAGCATCCACTCCTGCCCGGCGTCTTCGCCGACGCCGGGTTTCAGGCTCAGCCGGGCCCGCACGGTCACGTCGTCGCCGACCCGCCAGCGGGCCTCGAAGACCCGCTCCGCCGGACCGGTCTCGTCTTCGGGCAACTCCAGAAAGTCGTCGATGGCCTGACTGTCCTTGCGCTGCTGCAGCGAGCGCCGGAGTACGTCTTCCGCGTCACCCGGGGCGTGGCGGCCGCGCGCCGGCCACACCGTGGCGGGAGTCATGGGGCGGACGGTGAGGGAGGTCTGCATGGGTCCATCTGTGAGCGGGGGTACGTGCGGCTGCCAGTATCGTCGCCGCAGGCCGACAGGTGCTACCCGGGGTCGCAC
Source organism: Streptomyces qaidamensis (assembly GCF_001611795.1). NCBI lineage: Bacteria > Bacillati > Actinomycetota > Actinomycetes > Kitasatosporales > Streptomycetaceae > Streptomyces > Streptomyces qaidamensis. Next base: position 8,763,159 of record NZ_CP015098.1, read on the forward strand.
CCGGTCGCCTGCGCCGGTGAGGTACGTGTCCACGAGCCTTCACCTCCCGGGTCGGCCGCGGCGTGCGCCGTCGGTCATGCGCACCGCCTACCCGTGTCGGCCGCTGCCATGTGACGCACGGGCGGCTGTGTGAGGCGACCGCCCGGCGCGATGGGGCACCGGGCAGCGCGATCCGGCACCCGGCGGCGCTCCGGAGTGGCGCCGGATGCACGGGATGTGCGCCATGCGCGCGGGGTGTGCGCGCCGCGCGCGTATCGGGAGAGCTCACGCGTGGACCCTCCGCCGCGCGGTCCCGACAATGGTGCGCACGAGCAGGGCCCGCCCACCATCCGCATCGGGGCGGGTCCTGCTCGCTTCGCCCCGCGCAGGGCGCCCGTTCAGCGCTCCCGGTCACCGGCGGGGTGCGCCGCCTCAAGCCCGGTCGCCGCCCAACCGGCGAGGAACTTCAGCCGCTCCTCGTACGCGGTGCCCGGCTCGGCCGTGTCACCCCGCTGTCGAACAGGGGGCGAACAGGGCGCGGGCGAGGGCGTTGGTGGCCACCATGTCCAGACGGCCGTGGATGACGAACGCCGCGGACAGGGTCACCGAGTCGAGCAGCCACCGGAGGAGGGCGGGACCTCGAGGGCTTGCGGCGGCGCCGGGTCACGCAGGGGCGCCGAGGCCTCCGGTCACCCACTGGGGGCTCCGCAGGCCTGACCAGGCGCGGGCCGGGTACACGGTCCGGGCACGAGATGGTGTGTGGCCGGAGGAGAGGGGACCGGGGGAGTGTCGGTGAAGGCGATGGGCTGGGCGCATTCGTTCCGGATGTCCGAAGGCGTACGCGCAGGACGGGAGTGGACACGCAGGCGTCTTGAGTCCATGCCCTGGGCCGCTGCCGAGCCGGACACGGTGGACGCCATCGTGCTGGCGGTGTCGGAGCTGATCACCAACGCGCACATCCACGCGCACAGCGACGCGCACCTCGTCCTGACCTGGGACGGCGACTGCCTCCATGTCAGCGTCCACGACGAGGACCCGACACTGCCGCGCCAGCGCGAACCGGAGCCGGGCGAGGTCTCGGGCCGCGGGGTGGCGATCGTGAGCAAGCTCGCCGACGAGTGGGGGATGAGGTGCCAGCGGCACGGCAAGACGGTGACGGCATGCTTCCGTCCCGCCGACCCCGACCCCGACCCCGACCCCGACCCCGGTGCCGGTGAGGCCCGCTCCTGAAGGAGAAGCGTCGTGTACCTGGCACGAGGGTCGAGTGACGACCCCTACCTATGGCTCTGGGTCCTGGGCGCGGTCGCGCTGTACGCACTGATCAGCTACGGACTTGCGTACCGCGCCCGCGCCCGGCGCGGTTCCGCGCATCCGGCTCATGACGCCCTGCACGACCTCAAGGACCGGGAGGACCCCCAGCCTCCCGAGAACCGCTTCGTCAGCCGCCTGATCATGCTGTCCGGAGCGGGGCTCACCGGTCTCGTCGCCTACCTGACCGGCGGCGCCGTGCGGGTCCTGACGGTCGCGCTCACCGCGGTGGCCGCGGTGAGCGTCTGGGCGTACTACGACCACCGCACGGAAACGCGCGCGGCAGCCCGGCGATGACGCGAGCCCGGGGCCCCCTCCCACCTGCGGCAGGGGGCCCGGGAGCGTCAGTCGTTCTCGGGGTGCGTGCCGGGTCCGTGGACGCCGGGCGACAGCGGGGTGGGTGACAGCGCCGCATCCTCCTCGCCCGGTTCCAGCAGGGTGTCGGCGGCGCCGACGATGAGGGGATCGGGTGTGCCGACCGCTTGCCGGTCCTTGCTTGCGTAGTCCACGCGCGACAGCAGACTGCGCATGGTCTCCAGCCGGGCGCGCCGCTTGTCGTTGCTCTTGACGACGGTCCAGGGGGCATGGGCGGTGTCGGTGGCCCGGAACATGTCCACCTTCGCCTCGGTGTACTCGTCCCAGAGGTCCAGGGAGGCCAGGTCCGTGGGGGAGAGCTTCCACTGGCGCACCGGGTCGACCTGCCGGATCGCGAAGCGCGTGCGCTGCTCGGAGCGCGACACGGAGAACCAGAACTTCACCAGCAGGACGCCGTCGTCCACCAGCATCCGTTCGAAGTCCGGGCACTGGTCGAGGAACAGCTCGTACGCGTCCTTGGAGCAGTAGCCCATCACACGTTCCACGCCGGCCCGGTTGTACCAGGAGCGGTCGAAGAAGACGATCTCCCCGGCCGTCGGCAGATGCGCGATGTACCGCTGGAAGTACCACTGGCCCACCTCGCGCTCGGTGGGCTTGTCCAGGGCGACCACGCGCGCGCCGCGCGGGTTGAGCCGCTCGATGAGTCGCTGGATCGTGCCGCCCTTGCCCGCCGCGTCACGCCCCTCGCACACGACGACCACGCGGGCACCGGTGTCCTTCACCCACCGCTGCAGCTTGAGCAGCTCTATCTGCAGGATGCGCTTGGTCCGCTCGTACTCCTTGCGGCTCACCTTGCGGTCGTAGGGATAGTTCTCCCGCCACGTCCGGATGGGGCGTCCGTCGCGGTCCAGCACGATCGGCTGCTCTCTTCTGCTGCTGTCCACGGTCAGCCCGTCCAGCAGCTTGTCCCCGTCTTCGGCGCTCATCACTCGACTCCCCGTTCGGCTCGCACCCGCAGGTCAACGCAGACACGGGTGCCCCGCCTGGCCCCTCCCATGTGAGCTCCCGGCCGGACGCCGGTGCCGCGCTGTCGTGGGCGGCGTAGCCTCCTACCGGTTGCCGTCCCGCTCGTACCGCGTGACGAGCCGACTGCGCTGCCGCACGGCCCTTTGTGGAAGACCAGTTATCGGCGAAAGGACCCGATGAGGGTGTCGAGCATGCCCCGCACCAGCTCCCCCGTCACCAACCCCGTGATCCCCGGCTTCCATCCGGATCCGAGCATCTGCCGGGCCGGCGAGGACTACTACCTCGCGTGCTCCAGCTTCGAGTACTTCCCCGGCGTACCGATATTCCACAGCCGGGATCTGGTGCACTGGACCCAGATCGGCAACGCGCTCGACCGGCCGGGCCAGCTGCGCCTGCCGCCCGGCACACGCTCCTCCGGCGGCATCTACGCCCCGACCCTGCGCCATCACGACGGGCGTTTCTGGCTGATCGTCACGAACGTGAGCGGCGACGGAAACCTGCTGTTCACGACCACCGACCCGGCCGGACCCTGGTCCGACCCGATCCCGCTGCCCGGCGTGCACGGCATCGACCCCGACCTGGCCTGGGACGACGACGGCACCTGCTGGTGCACCACCGCCGGAGTCGGGCAGATCCGCATCGATCCCCACACGGGAGAGACATTCGGCGAACGGCGACCTCTCTGGTCCGGCGCCCCCGGCGCCAAGGCACCCGAAGCACCGCACCTGTACCACATCGGCGACTACTGGTACCTGCTCATCGCCGAGGGCGGCACCGAGCGGTGCCACGGCGTCTCGATCGCCCGCGGCCGCACCCCGCAGGGCCCCTTCGAGCCCTGCCCCGCCAACCCGATCCTGACCCACCGGGGCACCGACCACCCCATCCAGAACACCGGCCACGCCGACCTGGTGGAGGGGCCGGACGGCTCGTGGTGGATGGTCCTGCTCGGCGTCCGGCCGCACGGTGGCACGCCCGGCTGGCACGTACTGGGCCGCGAGACCTTCCTGGTGCCGGTGACCTGGTCCGAGGGCTGGCCGGTCGTCGGCGAGCTGTCCACCGTCCTGGCCCCGCCCCCGTGGCCGCTGCGGGAGCCCGCGGCCCCGCCGGTCCGGGACGACTTCGACTCCGGCGAACTCGCCCCCGCCTGGATCTCGCTGCGCTCGCGGCCCGCGGAGAACTGCACCACGAAGGAACGGGCCGGCTGGCTGAGCCTCCGCGCGGCGGGCGAGTCGCTCGACGACCCCGAGGTCAGCTTCGTGGGCCGTCGCCAGCAGCATGTGTCGTGCCGCGCGCGGGTCCTGGTGGACCCGGCGGAGGGGCGCGGAGGCCTGGCCGTCCGCCTCGACGAGGAGCACCACTACGAGATCGAGGTGACGCCGGGCGAGGTGCGGGTCCTGACGCGCGTCGGCCCGTTCCGCGCACAGGTGGCGTCCCGTGCGACGGCCGCCGGCCCGGTGGTGCTGAGGATCGGGACGGCGGTCACCGGTCAGGTCAGTGACGCACGCCAGGGGCCGGACACCATCTCCCTCGGCATCGAGGACCCGCAGGGCGCCTTCACCGAACTCGCCGCGCTCGACGGCAGGTATCTGTCCACCGAGGTCGCCGGCGGCTTCACCGGTCGCGTCATCGGCATGTACGCCGCTGCGGGCACCGTTCACTTCGACTGGTTCGACTACGAACCGACCGGCCCCGATGGGCCGGGCCGGGCGGGCTCCGCGGACTGAGGACGGGCCCGGCCGCTCAGAGGGCGGTGCCCGTCTCCTCGGCCAGGGCCCGCACGAGGTGGTCCTGGAACGCCACGTCGTGAACGGCGCGATGCGGCTGCAACCGCCGGCCGTGGTACCAGTACCCGCCGGCGGTCAGGGCCTCCGGGTCGTCGCTCGACGCCAGCCACTCCTGCGTCTGGTGGCCGAGCTCCAGGTCGTCCGGCGCGCTCGGCCCGCCCATCCTCGTCGGCACCCAGCCGGGGTCCACGGCGTTGCTCAGTACTCCGGGGCGCAGCCGGGCCACCGCGGTCGCCAGGGTCGTCACGAAGAGCTTGCTGTCGGCGTACGACCCGGGGCTGCCGCCCCGCAAGTCGACCGCGTCCAGCGACGACGGGTCCCCGCCGAGGTGCGAGTTGCTGCTCAGGTACACCAGCCGGCGCGGCCCGCGCAGCAGGGCGGTCAGCAGATAGGGCGCGACGATGTTGACGGGCATGACCGCCCGTCCGCTCCACACCCCGGCATTGTGGATGACGGCGTCGAGCGGGGGCGATGCGTTCAGCTCCTCGGCGACCCGCCGCACGGCGTCACGCTCGGCGAAGTCGCCCACCACGATCTGGGCCCCACGGTCGGCGAACCGGCCGAGCGCCGCCGCGCGCTCCTGGTTCCGGGCGTGCACCACCACGTCGTGCCCCGCGGCCAGCAGCGCCTGAGCCGCGGCCCGCCCGAGCCCGTCCGCGGACCCGGTCACCAGGATCCGGCTCCGTGCTCCTCGCATGAGACTGCCTCCTTCTGCCGGATTCGCGCTCCGCGAGGAGACACGCACCGGATCACACGGCTGTTGGGCCCGGGCACCCGATGTGGCCGCCGAACTCCGGCGCTCAGTAGCCGACGCGGAAGGTCGCGTCCTGCCGGTCGGTCGTCGTGGAGACCGGGTCGATGCGCAGAGCGTAGTCGGCGTGGCGTATGTAGCGGGTCGGGTTGTTGTGCGACCGGAACGAGGACCAGGTGGCGTCCGCCAGGCCCGCCGTGCGGTGGAAGGTCGCGTCCGCGGCGAACGTCGACGTGTTGTCGTCGACGTCGAGGCGCAGCGCGTAGTTGTAGTGCCGCAGATAACGGGTGGGGTGGCTGACGGACCGGAAGGAGACCCCGGAGCTGTCGGCGAGCCCCGGGACCAGGGTCCACAGGGAGTCCTTGTACGGCTCGATCGGGTACTCGTCGATACGGCCCAGGTAGTCGGCGTGGCGGACGTAGCGGGACGGGTAGTTGAACGACTTGAGCCGGTTCCAGGCCGGCGCGCCCCACTTCGCGAGCAGGTTGTCGTACTCGGCCGTGGTGATCGTCGCGATGCCGCAGTGCTTGGAGTTGACCGGTTGCGTGTACGTCCGCTGGTCGAGGGCCGTCCAGCTGCCGGCGGCGAGGTTGGTGGACTGCCAGGCGTAGAACACGCCGTTGGGCGTGTAGGTGTCGCCCCACAGCCACCAGGTGCCGGAGGTCAGCGACTTCACCACGGTCGGCGCCTCGGTGCCGCCGTGCGCCACGCCGGTGCCGAACTCCGTGAAGCTGCCGGGGTTCAGGCTGGTGGACCTGGCGCCCACCAGTGTCTGGTTCTTCTTGAAGTAGAGGTAGTTGTAGCCGTTCACGCCGATGGCCATGTCGCCGTCGATGACGTCGTAGCCGGGGTCGAAGAAGACCTGCGGGGCGGAGGCGGTCACGAAGTCGGTCGTGTAGTTGACCATGATCACGTTGTGGCCGCTGGAGTTGACCGAGGAGTAGATCACCGCGTACTGCCGCCGGCCCGCGTCCCAGAACGCCTCGGGGGCCCAGCTGTGGGTGGCCATGTCGTGGAGCTTGAGCCGCCGGTAGCCGGTGAAGGTGCGGAGGTCGGCCGAGTCCCAGACGTGGATGTACTGGCTGTTGTAGTTCCAGTCGGTGCCCTTGAGGTCGGTGGCGAGGACGACGAACGTGCCGTCCTGCTTGCGCATCAGGAACGGGTCCACAGCCCGAGCGCCCCGGCCGTGGGGGTGACCAGGGGGTTGTTCTGGTTGAGCGGCGTCCAGTTGAGCCCGTCGCGGCTGATGGCGAGGTGCAGGCCGTAGTCGGTGCCGTCGCCGAGTTTGTTCGACTCGGTGAAGTAGACCATCGCGTACGCCGAGTCGGCGGCGTGTGCGGTGCCGCTGCCGAGGGCCAGGGCGAGTGGCACGGCGGCGCTCATGCCGAGGAGTCCGCGGCGGGAAAGGTGGGGGTGTGCGCTCATCATGGTCTCCAAGGAGGCGAGGGTGCCGGACTGCCGCTCTGCCGGGCGGAGTCGGGGAGGACCGGTCCCCTGTTCAGCTCCGGGAGGGGGCTGCGCTTCACCGCACTCGATCGATATACCGAACGATGTTCGTGTTGTCGGATGGGACCGTAGGGCCGCCGCAGCGCCACCGTCAATACTCGTGCTCGCCCCGCCGCGAACTCACGGCACCGAGGGGCCCCGGCCGCTCGCCTTCGCGCCCGGTACGGCTGTTACGGGCGGGGGCGGCCCTGGATCTGCATGCCGGGGCGGCGGCGGTGGACCGTCACGTAGGTCAGGCCGCTCTCGCCCGCGGTCACGTTGCGAACGCTTCCGTGCGGCAGCCAGACGAGGCTGCCGGGTTCCACCGGGTGCGGACCGTCCGTGGCACCGAGCGTGCCGTCGCCGGCGACCACGAGCAGGAGGACGTCGAGGTCGGGTTCGGCATGGGTGTCGATGGACCCCCGGGGCGGGAGGCGGATGAGGTTGGCGTCCAGCTGGCGGCCGGGCTCGGCAAGGCGCCACAGGGCGCCGGCCGAGCCCGGGTCGGTCGCGGCGAGCGACTCGGTGTTGCCCAGGATCCGCGGAACGGGAGCGTCGGCCGCGCCCGGGAACCCCTCCTGGTCGGTCATGGATCGCTCCACCGTCCGATTCGGGGCTGCCGCGGCCGGTTCACCTGTCCGGCAGGCGATCCGCACCGCTCACGGGCGGGTGCCCCGAGGAATCCAGCACCGGCCCTCGCCCCGGCCGCTGGGCGGTCAGTCCTCGTCGGACGTGGTGGGGCGCGTCCGCCCGGGCTCCGGCGGCACGCCCTGCTGCGCGCGGGCGTGCAATACGTCCCCGATGAACAGGTCGTACACCAGCACGCCGATCACGCCGCCCACGAGGGGCCCGACGATCGGGATCCACCAGTAGGCGCTGAACGCCCCGGCCAGGCTGCCCGGAAACGCGAGGTCCTCCCATCCCGCCAACCAGGTGAACAGTCGCGGGCCGAAGTCGCGGGCCGGGTTGATGGCGTACCCCGCGTTCGCCCCGAAGGACATGCCGATGGCCGCCACGACGAAGCCGATCACCAGCGGGCCGAGGTTGGCCTTCACGGCCGTGTTGCGCAGGTCGATGATCGCCACCACCAGCATGACCAGGAAGGCGGTGCCGACGATCTGGTCGACCAGCGGGCCCCACACGCCGCCGTTGAAGTACGGCGCCGGGAACGTGGCGAAGATGGAGAACGAGGCGAGGGTGTGCCCGTTCGTCTTGGGCCCCTCCATGGCGGCGTCGAAGGCGTTGATGGCGTCGTGGTACACGGCGTAGACCAGTGCCGCCCCGGCCAGGGCGCCGAGCACCTGGGAAGCCCAGTAGGGCACGACCTTGGCCCAGGGGAACCTGCGGCGGACGGCGAAGGCCAGGGTGACCGCCGGGTTGATGTGCGCTCCGCTGACACCGCCGGCCACGTAGATGCCGAACATCACGGCCATGGCCCAGCCCCAGGTGATCAGAAGCCAGTCCCCGGCGCCGAGGAAGAAGACGGTTGGTCCCTCGGTGCGCCCCGAGCCGGGCAGCGCCGCCACCGTCATCGCCACCACACCGCATCCGAAGGCGATGAGGACGAACGTCCCCAGGAACTCCGCCAGGCACTCGCCCGCCAGGCCCGCGCGACGCCTGAGTCGTGAGGGTTTCACCAGAGGCTTGATCTCCACTGCCATGTGACTTCTCCCAGGGGGTCGCCGCGATCCGGCTGACGCGCGGTAGTCATGTCGTAACCCGGCGCACGCGTCACGGCAACCGCAGGAGACCCCTGCCGGCTCGCTCGCCCGGCCTGCCGGACGAACCGTCGCAGGCGCGCGGCGACGGCCGTCCTCACCGGCCCCCGGGCGTCTCGTCCTCGGCGGCCTCGGCCTCGCCTGTGCCCAGCCGGACGCAGCATTCCCCCGGTTCCGGCGCCAGGACCGCGCGGACGCCGTTGACCTCCAGGCCGCCGAGGTAGCCGCTGAGGAACGCGTGGTTCATGCGCGCACCAGGTTGACCGGATTCCTCGACCTGCTCGCCCTTCCCCGAGCGACCCCGGCCTTTCGCACCGCCCTGGTCCACATGACGCTGAACCTCCTGGTCACCGGCACCTGCGGGGTGAACTTCCTGTGGCGCTACGGCAACCACACCGACGGCGGCAGGGTGGGCGTCGGCCGGCTCGTCCTGTCGGCCGTGAGCGTGGCGGTCCTGGGCCTCTCGGGCTACCCGGGCGGCAAGCTCGCCTACCGCTACGGCGTCCGCGTCGCCGACGAGAACACCCAGGCCGAGGGCTACCCGCCCGGCCGCGGTGCGAGCCGCTCCCGCCCCTCCGCACGACCCCGTCCGGCGCACCCGCCCGGGAGGCCGGGCGCGCTCGCCCTGTCCCCCTCCTCGCGTCCTCTTCAACGGCCTCGCCATCGGAGACAGCTGACATGACCGACTTCCCGCCCAGACCTCTCTCCGGAGCGACCTGCTCGACCAGGAGACGACAACGGCGGCACGGCCCGCCCTGCGGGTGGCCCACGAATCCGACGGGATCGACCTGGCCGCCGCGGAGACCGCGGCGGGCCGCTTCCTCGGCGCCCTCGGCATCGACACGGCCTCGGAGAGCCTGCGCGGCACCCCCGGCCGGATGGCCCGCGCCTACGCCGAGTTCTTCAGCCCGCGCCCCTTCGACCTGACCACCTTCCCCAATGACGAGGGCTACGACGAACTCTTCTCTGAACTACCGAGGTCGAAGCGGTGTTGTCGCCTGGGCTGACAACAGTGATCGTCGCGGTATGCCTGATGCGTGAGGTATTCGCAGGGAGGCGGGCTGACGGACGAGCGGCGGGTGTTCCGCGAGGGCATCCGGATGCGGCGGCCGAGATGTTCGCCGGGCATCAGGACAATGGGGTCATCGCCCGGGAGCTTCGGGTGTGCCTCCGGTCGGTGCAGCGACGGCGCCGTGAGGGGAGCAGGCCGGGCCGAGGGGCCCGCCCCTACCGCACCATCGGGCCCCTTGCTCCGTCGCCGCCTCGGCGAGTGCGTGCACCAGCGGGGTCGCGCGGTCCGTGTGCCAGATCAGGCCCCATTGGACGGGCGGTGCATCGTGGATGGACACAAAGGCGATGTCGGGCAGTGCGTAGTAGCGCCGCCCCTCGTCAGGGACGGTGCACACCACATCCCCTATCGCGACGAGGGCGAGGACCTCGTAGAAGGTGGCGACGGACGGGCCGCGGCGGATCGGGCGCCCCGCCGGTGTGTAGAGCGGCAGGACGGCGCTCACCCAGTAGGCGGGAACGGAGCCGGCCAGGCTCGGCACCTTGTGGTCGCCGAGCACTTCCATGCTCACCGTCGCCTGCCCGGCAAGCGGATGGTCCGCGGCCACCATCAGGCGAAGCGGTTCCTCGCGCAGCACCACGCCGACGGTGAGGTCCGGCTCGCGCACCGGCAGCCAGGCGGCCACGGTGTCGACCTCACCGGCCCGCAGTGCTCCGAACGGATCACTGAAGAACACCTCTTTGAACCGGAGTTCGACGGCGGGGTGCCGGGACCGGAAGTGGTCGAGGACCGAGCGCATCTCATGCATCTGCGCACCCATCACCCCCACTGTCAGCGTGGCGGGGGGCCGACGGGCGATGGCCGCCACCTCGGCCATGGCCGCCTGGATGTCCTCAAAGGCCGGCTTCAGCCTCCGGTGCAACTCTTCGCCAAGGGGTGTCATGCGTACGTGCCGGCTGGTCCGCTCGAACAGCTGCGCCCCGATGCGACGTTCCTGCTTCTTGATCGCCTGGCTGACACGAGCCGGGGAGACCTTCAGACGTTCGGCGCTGCGAGCGAAGTGAAGCTCCTCGGCGAGCGTCAGAAAGATCTCTATGTCCCGCAGTTCCATCCCGCTCCGCCCCCTCCGCGCGGCTTCCGATCCGGTTGCCGGGCGACGGTCCCGGTTCATGAACCTCTGAGTTAACGACCCTAACAAGATCGGCAGTTGTTCCCGGACTCGGTGCTCCGCATGCTGGGACGGAGCCAGTTCAGCCGCCTCTGGGGCTCCCACACCCTGCGCTGCCTGCTTGCCTGCCCCTTGGAACCCACAGGGAGAGATTCCCGCGTGACGTCTGACCGCAATGCTGTGTGCACACCCGATCCGGACACGCTCCATCCACTGCCGGAGCACGAACGGGTCGTCTTCCTCAAACCCCTGGTCACCGGGACCCACGTCGCGGCGGGTGACTTCACGTATTACGACGACCCCGACGGCGCGACCGACTTCGTCCAGCGCAATGTGCTGTACGCCTACGGTCCGGAGCGCTTGATCATCGGCAAGTACTGTGCGATCGCCACCGACACGAGGTTTCTGATGGCGGGCGCCGACCATCCGTCGATGGGGACGTCCACCTTCCCTTTCACCATGTTCGGAGGCCGGTGGGCCGAGGAGACGCTCGACATCGTCACCGGCATGCCGAGCCGCGGCGACACGGTGGTCGGCAACGACGTGTGGTTCGGATACGGGGCCACGGTGATGCCGGGCGTACGGATCGGTGACGGTGCCGTGATCGCGGCGGGTGCCGTGGTCACGACGGATGTGCCGCCGTACACCATCGTGGGCGGGAACCCGGCCAGAGCGATCAGACAGCGCTTCGACGACCAGGCCGTCGAGCAGCTCCTGCGCGCCGCCTGGTGGGACTGGCCCGTCGACGTGGTGAGCGCCAACGCCCGCACCATCATGGCCGGTTCCCCACAGGACATCGCCCGCATCGCCGCCACCGAGGGTCTGGGGAAGCAATGACGACACGGCAATTCGAGGAGTATGTGGTGTCCGATCCCGCCGGCGGCCCATACGCGATCACCACGGGTCCGGACAGCGCGCTGTGGTTCACCTTGGTGCACAGCGGCCAGATCGGACGACTCGTCCCGGGGCAGGAACCGGTCCATCATCAACTGGCCCCGGACAGCGGTCCGACCGTCATCTGCACCGGGCCGGACGGCGCCTTGTGGTTCACCCAGTACCGTGCGCACCGGATCGGCCGGATCACCACCGCCGGCGAGGTGACCGAGTTCCCCCTGCCCACCGCGCAGTGCGGCCCCTTCGGTATCGCCGTCGGGCCAGACAGGGCTTTGTGGTTCACCGAAACCGCCGCCGACCGCATCGGCCGGATCACCGTGCAGGGCTCGGTCACCGAATACCCGCTGCCGCGCACCGGCGCGTTCCCCTCCGCGATCGCCGCGTCCCAGGACGCGATGTGGTTCACGATGAACCAGGCGGGCGCCATCGGCCGCATCGACATGGACGGCCGCATCACGGTCCACGAGCTGCCCACCGAAGCGGCCGCACCGGTAGGGATCACCGTGGATCAGGACGGCACCGTCTGGTTCACCGAGATCGCGGCCGGCCAGATCGGCCGCAGAACACCCGACGGCCAGATGACTGAGTACCCGCTGCCCGACCGGTCGGCCCGGCCGCACGCCATCACCACCGACGCGCAAGGCACCACGTGGTTCACCGAGTGGGGCGCGAACCGGGTCGGTTCGCTCACCGGTGACGGCAACGTCACCGTCCATGACCTGCCCACCCCGGCCTCCGAACCGCACGGCATCACGGTGGGCCCGGACAGCGCGCTATGGACCGCGCTGGAGACAGGTGCACTGGCGCGCCTCGACCCGACCGCCATCGATGCGAAAGCCACCAGTTCTGCAGTACCCACCGAGAAGAGGAACCTGTCATGAAGTACGCCCTCGTCATCTTCGAGACCGACGCGTCACGCGCCCGGATCCAGGCCGACCGCGATGCCCACCGCGCGGCCTACGAGACATGGATCGGCAAGCTGGCTGCCGCGGGCAAACTTGCGGGCGGCGATGCCCTCGACACCGAGCATCAAGGTCCTGTCACCGTGCGTACGGCGGCGGACGGAACCGTCTCGGTGACCGACGGGCCCGTGCACGGCGGCGAAGAAACCCTCGGCGGCTGGTTCCTGCTGGAGGTGACAGATCACGCCGAAGCCATCGAGCTGGCCCGCAGCTTCCCCACCCCTGAGACACTCGAACTCCGGCCGGTCCTCGAATCCGCCTGAGGAGCGTCCCCTGCCCAGGACAACCGGGAGTCCGCAGGATTCGTCGCGAACCTGCTCAACCTTGAGATAACCGCCGAGTGGGGCCGTTCATCGCGGTCGGCCTGGGCAACGGCGTCACGCTGGACTTCGCCACCGTCCCCGCGGACAGCATCACCCCCCCGGCACTTCGCCTTCTTGATCTCCGAGGAGGAGTTCGACGCGGCGTACGCGCAGATCAGACAGCGCAGCGTCGAGCACTACGCCGACCCTCAACGGAAGCAGCCCGGCACGATCAACCACAACGACGGTGGCCGCGGCGTGTACTCCATGGACCCGGCGGGCCACGCCATGGAACTCATCACCGTGCCGTACGGCGGCTGGGGCTCGTAACGACACGAACCGAGGGCCGCCCCCCTGGCGCGGAGTGCGGCCCTCAACCGCTACTCGTCCACCGGCGATGGCGGTGGGTCAGGGAGATCAGCCGGGGGCCGTTCTCCACTCCCCGCGGCTATACCGCGACGATCACGTGTTGTCAGCCCAGGCGACAACACGGCTGCAACCTCAGTAGCTGAGCGGGTTCGTCGTGGTGCTGAAGTGAGGTGCGATCCGGCTGAACGTGGGCATCCCCAGATCGATGAGTCGGCGCCGTTCAGTCAATGGTTCGTCCTCGTCCGGCGCATCCCCGTCCGCACCGTCTGCGAACACCATCTGCTGCCGGTGGTCGGCGTCGCCCACGTCGGCTACCTGCCCGGGGCCCGCATCCTGGGCCTGTCCAAGCCGGCGCGCGTGGTCGAGCACTTCGCCTGCCGCCCCCAGGTGCAGGAGCGCCTGACCAAGCAGGTCGCCGACTGGCTGCAGGCGCATCTGGAGCCCAAGGGCGTCGGCGTGGTCATCGAGGCGGAGCACTCCTGCATGACGCCGCGCGGCGTGCAGGCCACCGGCTCCGCCACCCTGACCTCCACCCTGCTCGGCCTCCTGCGCTCCGACGCCCGCTCCCGCAGCGAGTTCCTCGCCCTGACGCGTGTGACCCCCTGACGGCGGCGCGGCGCCCGGACCGACGGGGCCGGGGATCACGACCGGGCGAGAAGCGTGACCTGGTCGTGCAGGTGCTGTACGTGGTCCTCGGACTCCGGCTTCATCAGGACGCTGCGCAGGATGCGGGCGCCGTCGGCGTCGGCGGTGACCTCCGGGTGGCGTGCGGTGAAGGCGTCGCGGTCGGCCTTGAGGGTGCTCAGGAACACGGGATCGGTCCCCGCCATGCCGTCGGCCAGGACGCGTGCCGATGCCGCGTCGACACCGCTGAGGGTCGCCGGCTCCACCGAGGGGAAGTAGCCGACGATGTCCAACTCGGGCCGCTGGTAAAGCTCCAGGGCGTCCGAGGCGGTGATCAGGTCGGCCCAGCGCAGGGCGGCCCGGCGGCCGGCGCCGAGGACGCGGCCGAGTCCGTCGGGGGTGGGCGGGAGGACCTGGAAGGTGAGCCACAGGGCGGCGGCCGCGGCCCCGGCGCGGGAGCATTCCAGGCTGATCTCGCCGAGGTGCAGTTCACTGGAGGTGAAGTAGGTGTAGGGCGAGTCGTGGAGGTAGAAGCGGCCCACCTCGGGGTCACGGAAGAGGACGGCACCGCAGCCGTAGGGCTGGAGTCCGTGCTTGTGCGGATCGACGACGATCGAGTCGCAGCGGGCGATCGCCCGCCAGGGCTCCGCGGGGAGTCCTTCCGGGCCGTCGGCGCCGGCGAGCAGGGTGAAGAACCCGCCGTAGGCCGCGTCGACATGGAGCCGGACCCCGTAGCGGTCCCGGAGGGCGAGGGCGGAGTGGACGGGGTCGACGGCTCCGAGGCCCGTGGTGCCCGCGGTGAGCACGACCGTGCCCACTTCTCCCGTCCGCAGGATGTCCTCCAGCGCGTCGACGCTGATCCGGCCGCGGTCGTCGGTCGGGACGGGGTACCCCTTCATGCCCAGGACGTGGCACATGCGGCCGTGGGTGTAGTGCGCGTCGGCGCTGTAGGCGATGCCGCGGCCGGGGTGGAGCTCGCGGGCGACGAAGAGGGCTTCGAGATTGGCGATCGTTCCGCTGGTGGTGAGGTGGCCTAGGTGGGTGTCGTAGCCGAACATCGCGGCCAGTTGAGCGACGGCCTCGCGCTCCATGCGGGCGGTGGCCGGGCCGCCGTCCAGGGCGTGGTTGTTGGGGTTGATGAGCATGGTGGTGAGGTGGCCGACGATCGCCGCCGGGTGCGGAGGCTTGAGCATCTGTCCCGCGTAGCGCGGATGGAAGAAGGGGTAGTTCTCCCTCAGCCTTCCGGTGAGCTCTCCGAAGGCGACGGCGAAGCGGTCGTCGTCGACGAGGAGGGACGGGTGCTGCTCGTAAGGGCCGAAGGTGTCGGCCCACTGCTGTATCGCGTCGTTGGCCCGGCCGAGCCAGTGCTGCAGGTCCACTGATCTCCCTCTCTGCCGACGTGGTGGGTGCTGGGTGTCCACCGTAGAGAATCGTTGACTGCTCAGCAATTGATTGCTCAGCAATTGAGACGGCAGTAGATGAAGATGCAGTAGGTGAGGGAGCAGTAGATGAAGAAGCAGTAAAGTCGGCCGGGTGAACCCCGCGAACCGAGAGAACGACGACGCGGCCCGAGCCGCCGGCAGCAGGCTCGTGCAGGACTTCGGACTGCTGATCAAGGCCGCCACCCGTCTGGAACAGCGGATCGACACGGCCCTGCGCAGGGAGTGCGAGGTCAGCCACACCATGTTCGAGGTCCTCATCCGGCTGTGCCGCCGCCCGGACGAGGAGATCTCGCAGCGCCGGCTCGCCGACGACCTCACTCTCACCAGCAGCGGCATCACCCGCCTGATCGACCGCATGGAGGGAGCCGCTCTGGTGCGGCGCGTGCCGGCTCCCGGAGACCGCAGAAGCGTCCTGGTCGAGGCGACCGATCACGGCCGGGCGGTGTTCCTCCGGGCCGCCGCCGTCCACGCGCAGGTCGTCGAGCGGTACTTCGTGGCGCCGGTGGCCCACGCCGACTACGCACGACTGACCCACGCGCTGGGCGAGATCGACAAGGCGCTGCGCGACACCTGACAGCGCGGGAGGGCCCCTGGGTCAGGGTGTGTAGACCGTGGGCCGGGGCGCCGTCGGCATGGCGTTGCCGATGAAGAAGCTCGGGTGCGGGGGCTGGTTGTAGGCGGTGTTCTGCCAGGCGAGCGCCGTGCGGTACTGGGTGTCGTGGAGCAGGGTGGTGATCTTCGTGCTGGTCTGGTTCGGCGTGGAGTAGATCCGCAGCGCCCTGTTGTCACTCGTGCGCCAGATCACCTCTTCGCGCCAGTCGCCGAGGAGGTCGCCGGACAGGACCGGCGTGGACTTGGTGCCGTTGTTGGAGGCGACGCCGGAGCCGGTCAGCAGCCGGGTGTCGCCGGACGTGCCGTACTTGTCGATGCGGGTGCCGTCGAGGAGCTCGCGGACGGGGTCGCCGTCCCACCAGGACAGGAAGTTGACGCTGGAGGGCTCCCGGCCGAGGGAGGCGCCGGTGGCCGAGCGCAGGGTGGTGTCGGCGGCGGACCAGGCCTCCGCGCCCGCACTGCCGGCGTGGATGTCGGCGGCGACGCCACGGCCGTTGTCGGAGCCCGATGCCGTCTGCCACAGCCGCGCACCCGTGCGGGCGTCGGCCATCCAGGATCCGGGTTTGCTGGAGTCCTCCGAGACCTTGAAGTACTCCAGGCCCGGACGCGACGGGTTGAGGTCGCCGACGTGGCCGGCGTCGCCGTGGCCGAGCCGGGTGGTCCACAGCCCGCTGCCGTTGTCGTCCACGGTCATCGCGCCGTAGACGATCTCGTCCTTGCCGTCGGCGTCGACGTCGGCGACGGACAGGCTGTGGTTGCCCTGGCCGTCGTATCCCTTGCCGCTGTTGGTGGAGGAGGTGGTGTCGAAGGTCCAGCGGCGGGTGAAGGCACCGTTCCGCCAGTCCCAGGCGGCTATCACCGTGCGGGTGTAGTAGCCGCGCGCCATGATCAGGGAGGGGCGGGCGCCGTCCAGGTAGGCGGTGCCGGCGAGGAAGCGGTCGACGCGGTTGCCGTAGTTGTCGCCCCAGGAGGAGACGGTGCCGCGGCCCGGGACGTAGTCGACGCTCTGCATCGCCTTGCCCGTCTGGCCGTTGAACATCGTCAGGTACTCGGGGCCGGACAGTACGTAGCCGCTGGAGTTGCGGTGGTCGGCGGAGGAACTGCCGATGACCGCGCCGGTGCCGTCGCGGGTGCCGTCGGCGGTCTTCATGGCGACCTCGGCCTTGCCGTCGCCGTCATAGTCGTACACCTGGAACTGCGTGTAGTGGGCGCCGGAGCGGATGTTGCGGCCCAGGTCGATACGCCACAGCCGGGTGCCGTCGAGCTTGATGCCGTCGACGACGGTGTTGCCGGTGTAGCCGGACTGGGCGTTGTCCTTGGCGTTGGTGGGCTGCCACTTGAGGACCAGGTCCAGGACGCCGTCGCCGTCGAGGTCGCCGACGGAGGCGTCATTGGCCTCGTAGGTGTAGGCCGAGTTCCCCGGAGCGGTACCGCCCGCGGGCGGGGAGACCGGTACGTCCTTGTAGCCCGTGCGGAACTGGACGGCGGGCGCGGACGCGGCCTGCTCGGTGCCGTTGACCACGGCGCGCACCGTGTAGTCGGCCGAGGCCGCGCCGCCCGCGTCGAAGTAGTTCGTCGAGGCGGTGACGGGGGAGGAGTTGAGTCTGGTGCCGCCGCGGTAGACGTTGAACGACACGTCGTTCGGGTCGGTCGCCAGCCACCGCCACGACACCAGGTTTCCGCTGCCGGTGTGCACGCTGGTCAGTCCGCGGTCGAGCTTCTCGACCTGCCGGGCGGTCGCCGCGTTCGCGCTCTGCGGCAGTGCGACGAGCGCGGAAACGGCGAGTGCGGCGGCGGAGACGCAGCCGATGAAGCGGCCGCCCGGCCGGAAGGGCGATCTCCGGGGTCGTGGCGCGGTGCGGGGACGCCGGTACGGATCGGTCACGGTGGCCTCCGGGGCGTGGGGGGTATGGGAACGCTCCCATAGAGTGGGAGCGTAAGAACGAGCTGATGCCTCGTCAAGGATTCTGTCCAGTCTGCTGTTTGGGCCTGTTCGGGTCCGTGGCTTTCTCGGTGCCCGGGGACCGATGGTCGTCGACGGACGCGCGCGACCGTGGCGGCCACAGCCACGCGGACGGCGTGCGCAGCGGGTACGACGCGACCGGAAGGGCGGACGTGACCGAAACCACCAGAAGAGCCGAACTGTTCGGCGGCGGCGACAGCGGTCCCCGGTTCACCGGCCCGACGACGGGCGACGAACGGCGGATGCTCATCGACGTCCTGAGTGCCCAGCGCGCCACGCTGCAGCTCAAGTGCTCCGGTCTGGGGCCGGAGTTGGCCCTGCGGTCCGTCGCGCCGTCCACGCTCTCCCTGCTCGGTCTGGTCCGTCACCTCGCCGATGTGGAACGCCGCTGGTTCCGGCGGGTCCTGGCCGGGCGGGACGCGCCGACCCTCTTCTCCTCGACCGCCGACCCCGACGAGGACTTCCACGGAGCCACGGACGACCCGACGGGCGTCGCGGCGGCGTGGGAGGCGTGGCGGGCCGAGGTGGCCTTCGCCGAACGGTTCGTCACCGAGGCCCCCGATCTCGACGTCGAGGGCGACGACTCCTGGCGCGGAACGGTGTCGCTGCGCTGGGTACTCATCCACATGATCGAGGAGTACGCCCGTCACAACGGCCACGCCGACCTGCTCCGCGAGCGCATCGACGGAGCGATCGGCCTGTGAGGCCGGGACCGGCCATCCACCGGACCCGCCCCGCCCGCCGACCCCGGCGGTCACCGCACTAGCATGGCCGGCGGCATCCGAAGACGCCGCCGGTCTCCTGTCCGGCCGGCACCGGCCGACGGCAGGGAAGACGCAGCACGATGACGGGGTTCAGCGACGCCGACGCACTCGACGACCCGGTGGGCGCGTCCCTCCGGGGGCACCACGCGCATCTCGCCCGCCGGCTCGGTGCCGCCGCCACCTACGTGCCCGGGGTCGCGACCTTCTCCGCGGTGCCCGCCGAGCCGGACGCGGAAGCATGGGCCGACCTGGCCAAGCTGCTGGGGCCGGGCGAGTTCGCCGACATGTTCAGCTGCCCGGCCGTTCCGCCGCCGGACTGGGAGCCCGTCTTCGTCCTGGAAGGCCGGCAGATGATCTGGGCGGGTCACGACGGCCCGGATCCGTCCGGTGCCGAGATCGACTCCGGCATCGTCGAACTCGGCGCGGAGAGCGTGCCCGAGATGCTGGACCTCATCGAGCGGACCCGGCCGGGGCCGTTCTGGCCCCGCACGCACGAACTCGGCACCTATCTCGGCATCCGCGACGGCGGCACGCTGGTGGCGATGGTGGGGGAGCGGCTGAGGCCTCCAGGGTGGACCGAGATCAGCGCCGTCTGCACCGCCCCCGAGGCCCGCGGCCGGGGCCACGCCGTCCGGTTGCTGTGCGCCCTCATCGCACGCGTCGTGGCGCGCGGCGACCGTCCCTTCCTGCACGTGGCCGAGGAGAACAGCGGTGCGCTCGCGCTGTACGAACGGCTCGGCTTCGAGACTCGCAAGCACGTGACGTTCCGCGGGTTCCGTACCCCGTGAGACATCGGATCGGGAAGTGCCTCAGTCAGCTGTGACCGGGTTTCGGTGACGGGTTACGTTCAGTGCAGGTCCGTGCTTCGTCGAGGCGATCCTTCACGCAACCGTGGTCGGGACCGATCGAGGTCGTCAGTTGATTTCTTGAGGGGCGGAGGGCACGTAGGGCATTCGGCAGCTGGAATACTTCCTTGCGATTGTCGATCGCGGAGGGTTCAACCGCGCGGCCTCTGCTCTGTACGTGGCGCAGCCGTCGCTGTCGCAGGCCGCGCGAGCACCGGAGCGTGATCTCGGCTCCGCGTTGTTCCATCGCATCGGGCGCAGGGCAGTCCTGACGGACGCCGGAAGGGCCCCTGGTCGAGCCGGCCCGGGAGGCAGTGCGGAGTCTTCAGACGGCGCGGGCGAGTGTCGCGGCGGTGCATGAGCTGCGTGAGGGGCGCCTGGATGTGGCGCGGCGTCAAGCAGTCGGGCCGCGACCGCGAAGGCGGCCGCGTCGGCATCGGCATCGGCGAGCTTTCCGGGGTCCTCACCTGCCTCCCCCGAGCTCGATCGAGTCCGCATGGCTGGTGATCGGCACCAACGGCTGGCTGCGTGGCAGGGGTGCGTCGCCGCTGTCGGGCGCGGCGACGCCGAGCAGTACGGATGGGACCGGGCGGCAGCCGCCCGTCCCATCGCCACCTGCCCCATCGCTGATCTGGATTTCTGCCACAGCGTGGTCATCACGGCACCGAGGACATGTGTCCTCTCGGCGGACTGCCCTCGCGAGAGGTCTCGACGACGCTCGCGCGCTGCGGCATCGGTGTCACGACACAGTCACGTAGATCTTGCGCACGGTTTCGATGGTCTTCCAGACCCCGACATAGCCCGGCTTCATGACAAAGCTGTCGCCTGCCTTGTAGACCACCGGCTCGCCGCCTTCCGGCGTGAGCTCGATGACACCGGAGAGGATGTGGCAGAACTCGAAGGTCTCGCCCTTGATCGAGCGCGTCTCGCCGGGCGTGGCTTCCCAGACGCCCGTTTTGATCGTTTCCCCGCAGGCGGCGTCCTGAGCCCAGGTCTTGTAGGCCGTTTCGCCGGAAATCAGGCGCTCCGGCAGCGGGCCGGACTCCTGAGGTGCGAAGGAGGGGTTGGGATCGATGGTCTTCAGGAGCGACATGCTTTTCCTTCTGAGGGTCTGGAAACGATGCAGAACAGGGGCGGACGCCTGACCGAGTCAGGCCACGAACCGGCCGTTGGTGAGGGTCGTTTTGGCGATGTCGATCACCTCGAAGGCGACCTGGGGGGGCCTCGGCGATCACCGGATCGACCTTTCCCGGGCACGATGCTCGAACGGGCCCGCACCGGTGGCGTGGATCGTCCGACTGTCGCGTTCCATCAAGGTTCTCCGAGGCCCCGCACGGAGCCGACGGGTGATCTGTCCGTTGCCGGCACGAAGTTCGGACGTTGTGTCAAGAGAGGGCTGGGATGCGGCACTCACGGCCCCGTCCGGCCCGACGAGGTGCTGAGATCTCCGCCGTATGCTCCCGCAGCGGTGCCCCTCCGACCCACGGTGGCTCCGGTAGCCGTAGAGCCAGCGGAGACCTTCGCTCGTGCCCGCACGGGGGTTGTACTCGCAGCCGGTCCACCCGTCGAAGCCCAGCTCGTCGACCACGTCGAGCAGGTGGCGGACGCTGAGCTCACCCCGGTCGGGCTCGTTACGGTCGGGCACCCCCGCGATCTGCAGATGACCGACCCGGCCGGTCGCCAGGTCGCGGCGCACGGTCGAGGTGAGGTCGCCCTCGACGATCTGGCAGTGCTAGAGGTCGAGCTGCACCTTGAGATGCGAGGCTCCCACCTCCTGCGCGGAATGAGCGGTGGTTCTGGTTCGTCATGCGGCCGGCTGCAGCGGCGGGCCGGGCGGCGCGGCCAAGTCACCATCGCGAGCCGCCTTGTATGGGGGCCCTATGAGGCGGCCTTCTCACCAGGCCGCGTCCTCCCACTGGTCCAGCAGGGCGTCGGCCGACATCTCCTCGGGCTCGACCGCCGGACTCCGGGTCGGCTGTTCGGTCCAGATCACCTTGCCGCGGGCCATGTAGCGCGTTCCCCACCGCCGGGCGAACCGGGCGACCAGGAACAGTCCCCGCCCGCCCTCGTCGGTGATCGCGGCCCTGCGCAGGTGGGGTGAGGTGCTGCTGCCGTCGGCGACTTCGCAGATCAGGCTGTCGCCGTCGCGCAGCACCCGCAGCCGGATCGGTCCGATGCCGTAGCGGATGGCGTTGGTGACCAGTTCGCTGACGATCAACTCGGTCGTGAAGGCCAGCTCCTCCAGTCCCCAGGACCTGAGCCGTCCGGTGACGTCCGCCCTGATGCCCGCGACGACCGAGGGATCGCCGGGCACCTCCCACTCGGCCACCCGGGAGGGGTCCAGCAGGCGGGTGCGGGCGACGAGCAGGGCGATGTCGTCGCTCGACCGGGCGGGAAGCAACGCGTCGAGGACGTCCTGGCAGGTCTCCTCCGGAGTGCGGCGAGCGCCGGCCAGAGCGTGGCGCAACGCCTCCAGGCCGCTGTCGATGCCCCGCTCCCGGTCCTCGACCAGACCGTCCGTGTAGAAGACCAGCCGCGAGCCCTCGGGGAGACTGACCTCGGCGGTCTCGAAAGGTTCGGCGCCGCCCAGGCCGAGCGGCGGTGAACCGGGCACCCGCAGGTACTCCACGGTGCCGTCGGGGTGCACCAGAGCCGGCTCCGGATGCCCGGACCGGGACAGGCAGCACATCCCGGACGCCGGATCGTAGACGGCGTAGAGGCAGGTGGCGCCCGCGACGCTCTCGTGGTCCCGGTCCCCGTTCTCGTCGCTGTCGATCCGTGCGACCAACTCGTCAAGGTGCCCGAGGAGCTCGTCCGGGGGCAGGTCGAGGGCGGCGAAGTTGTGCACCGCGGTACGCAGCCGGCCCATCGTGGCCGCCGCGTGCAGGCCGTGCCCCACGACGTCGCCGACCACCAGGGCGACCCGGGCACCGGGCAGGGGGATCACGTCGAACCAGTCGCCGCTCACGCCCTCCAGGGCGGGCAGGTAGCGGTGGGCGACCTCGACGGCCGAGTGGTCGGGCAGGGAGCCCGGCAGCAGGCTGCGCTGCAGTGACTCGGCGAGGGTGTGCTCGCGGGTGTAGCGGCGGGCGTTGTCTACGGCGACCGCGGCCCGGGCGGCCAGTTCCTCGGCGAAGGCCAGATCCTCCCTGCCGAAGGGAGCGCCGTCGGAGCGCCAGAAGCTCGCCATGCCCAGCACCACACCGCGGGCCTGGAGCGGCACCGTGATCAGGGAGTGGAAACCGAGATCCAGCACGCGCCGCGCTCGGTCGGGGTCCTGGGCGCTCATCCAGCCGCCCGGAGCGGTCAGGTCGACGTCCAGGACCGCACGGCCGCGCTCGGCACCGACG
Organism: Streptomyces qaidamensis; assembly: GCF_001611795.1. Classification (NCBI taxonomy): domain Bacteria; kingdom Bacillati; phylum Actinomycetota; class Actinomycetes; order Kitasatosporales; family Streptomycetaceae; genus Streptomyces; species Streptomyces qaidamensis. The sequence goes on from NZ_CP015098.1 coordinate 8,785,829, forward strand.
GCCGCCGGTGACGAGGGGACGAAGCGGATCAGCTCACCCACCGGATAGAGAGACCGGGCACCGTCGACGCCGTGCACCGCCACGCGGCGCATCTGCGGACCGGGCCCGGCCGACACCGCACCGCGCAGGATCGGATCCAGCAGGTCGACCGTGGCGGTGTCGGCGAACCGGGGGACCGCCACCTCGGCCAGTTCCTGCGCGGTACGCACCACGTCCAGTGTCGTTCCGATCCGCACCCCCGCCTCGTACAGCAGCCCCAGCCGCTCCCGGGCCACCTCCGCCCGGCCCGCCAGTGCCCGCAGTTCCGTCGTGTCGCGCAGGGTCGCCACGCTGCCCGCCGTGCGGTCGTCCGGGTCGACCGGCCGCACGTTGACCGCCAGCAGCCGGTCGCCCGCCAGGTGCACCACGTCGGTCGCCGGCCGGCCCGAACCCAGCAGCTCGGCGGTACCCGCCTCCAGACCGAGATTCGTGACCCGGCGCTCCTCGGCATCGGCGGGCAGGCCCAGCAGCCGTCGCGCCTCGTCGTTCGCGAGCAGCAGCCGGCCGTCGCTCCCGATGATCAGCACGCCCTCCCGCACCGCGTGCAGCACCGCGTCGTGATGCTCGTACATGCGCGTCATCTCGGACGGATCCAGGCCGCGGGTCTGCCGCCGCAACCGCCACGAGACCAGCGCGGTGCCGCCCGCGGCCACCGCGAGCGCGCCGCCGGCGAAACCCAGCAGATGCGGCAGCTGATCCTGCACCACGTCGTCCACACTGGCCACGGTGACCCCGACCGACACGAAGCCGACGATGGTGATCCCGTTGGTGTCGTAGACCGGAACCGTCGTGTCCACGGCGAGACCGAGACTGCCCTCGAACGTCCTGGTGAACGGCCGGTCGGCGGCGCCGCCCTCGCGTACGGCGTAGATGTGCCGGCCGATCAGCTTCGGGTCGGGGTGGGTCCAGCGGAAACCCTGTGGATCGAAGGTCACCACGTAGTCGACGCCGGTGTTCTTCCGGGTGTCCTCCGCGCGCGGCTGGAGCAGCTCGGTGGGGTTGCCGGACTTCATGGCGGCCAGCGTTCCCGGGGCCCGAGCGAAGGACTGGGCGACGCCCTTCGAGAGCTGACGCGCCTCCTGCGTGCTCGACTCCCGCGCCTGCACGACGAGGGCTCCTCCCGCGGCGGCGGCGAACAGCACCATGATCACCGACTGCAGCAGGAACACCTGGCCGGCGACGCTCCGCACCCTCGGCAGGGTCCCCCATCTCGCTCCCGGGGACCGGGCGCCGGACTCCTGCCGCGCGTCGTGCCGCCTCGGCCGTCGTGAGGCCGACCGGGTACGCCCCCCGCTGGGCGGAGAGGAGCGGAAGGCCGAGAATCGACCGGGGTGCCGGAGCATACCGACTCTTTACCATGCGCGTTCATATTCAGCCATATGGCTGCATTGAGTCGGTCAGGTGCGCGCCCAGTCCTGCCAACGCCTGGTCACGGCGTCACGGTTCTCGAGCCACCAGCCGATGTCCAGGTCGAAGCCCGACAGCAGGTGGCCAGGAGTGCTCGGCACATGCACGGCGGTGGACTCGGTGAGGTGCCCGTAGGCGGCGGGCACCACGGGACCGTCGAGGGAGAGCCGGGCCATGTGGGCCTGCACCTCGGGCCGCAGCGCGAAATCGATCAGCCGGTAGGCGGCGTCCGGGTTCGCGGAACCCTTGGGAATGCCGAAGCCGTTGCTCTGCCTGCGGGCACCGTTCCACTCGTAGGCGAGGGGAGTCCCGCGCCCGAGGAGGCTCTGGAGTCGGCCGGCCCAGGTGCTGGAGGCCACGGCACTGCCGCGGGACAGCAGCTCACCGGGCTCCGCGCCGTACTCCCAGAGCGTCCGTACGGAACCCCTGATCTCGTCCATGACCTTGAAGGCGCGGTCCACGTCGAGGGGGTAGAGCCGGTCGAGCGGCACACCGTCCGCGAGCAGCGCGAACTCCAGTTCCGGATAGTCCACCTCGCCCTGCAGCGCGCGGCTGCCCGGGAAGCGCCACAGGCTCCAGAAGTCCGCCCACGACTCGGGCCTCCTCCCGCCGAACGCGTCGGTGCGGTAGGCGAGGACGCTGGCCCAGTAGCTCTTGCCCACGCCGTTGGGGGTGAGCAGCGACTGGGCGATGCCGGCGTTCCGGGTGTTCTTCAGCCGGCCGTAATCCAGTGGCTCGGAGGCGCCCTCGTGCTCGAAGAGCACCAGGTTGGACATGTCGATGTCCATGACGTCGAACCGCGGACGGCCCTCCTTGACCTGGGCGAGCATCTGCTCGTGCCCGAAGTTCACCACCTTGATCCGGATACCGGTCTCTGCGGTGAACGGGTCGTAGAGGGCCTTCCGGTTCGCCTCGCCGTAGGAGCCGCCGATGTTCCGCACGATGAGCACTTTGCCGGTCTTGGTGACATTCCGCCCGGCGCGGGTCTCACATGCCGTGAGCGAGGCGGCGGCTGCGCCGAGGGCGATCCCGCCGGCACCGGTCAGGAAGGCTCTGCGGTCGAATGCGACGTCTCCCACCGGCTGCCTCCACAGTGCCTTCTGGATGATCCGTGACGGAGGTGATTTCCCGGCCGGCCTCTTCTTCGTGCGGCTTCAGTCAGTGTTTACCAGGAAAAGTACTGCCTTCACAGAGGCGTGGTGGGCTGGAGTCCACCACGTGACCGCGGCGTTTGCCGACGACGTCGCGCAGCGGTAGGCCCTCGGCGCGGCGGGTGAGGTTGTCCAGGAACAGCTCGATGAGCGCTTCCCTCTCACCCATGGTCTCGCGACACGGACGGCTTCCTCGGAGAACCAGCGGAAGAACCTGGCGCCGTAGGCGACCTCGGCAGCGCATCCGGGGAACGGGGGCGGAAGGCACCGGGTTCTCGTCCCGCACGGCCGCACAAGCCGTCAGAAAAGACCGGTGTGTGCCGTGCGGGAAAGGTGTCGCCTCGGATCAGATGCCGAGCATGGTGTTGAGGTCGTCCAGGGACTTCACCGTCACGTAGTCGTAGCCGTGGGTCACCGGGTCGTAGCCGCGGTCCAGCAGAACCAGGTTGCGGAAGCCCATGTCGTGCATCGACTGGTGGTCGTACCGGGTGTGCGAGGCGACGTGCACGAAGTTCTCGGGGGCCGCGTCGAGCTTCTCTCGCGCTCGAGCGCATCGAGGACCTCTGGCTGGAGCCGCACCCCGAGGCTCGCGTGCCGAGGTGCTGGAGGCGTTCACCACGGCGATCGTGACCGCTGTCAGCGTCGTCGCAGTGACGTTGGACCCCGAGTCGGTCTACTTCGTGGGCCGGCTGGGTCCGCTCGTCGACGAGGTGCTTTTGGAGGTGCGCGGCCGGCTCGACCGGAGCCTGCCGGCCGCCCCTGAGATCAGACCGGTGCAGCACCTCATCGGTCTGTCGACCGCGCAGGGAGCGGTGTACGCATGTCTGACGATGGCTCAGGAGCGGCTGCGGGACGCCGTACTCGGGGCACGGCGCCACAACCAGCCGGCCGAACATTCCGCACCGGCCTTCTGAGGCGGTGGGCGGTCGGCCGGAACAACTCCCCGTGGCCGGCCGGCCCCTATCGAGGCAGCTCCACCGAGAGGTGCGAGGACAGCGAGCGGAGGAAGTCGGCCGCGTCGAAGATCTCGCCGGCGGAGACGACACCGGCCGTCCGGGTCCGTCCGGTGAGGATGCGGTGCACCGCCTCCACCGCCAGCGGCGCCGTGACCGCGTAGATGTCCCGCCCCCTCGCCACGGCGCGCCGTTCGGCGCCGCCGGAGCGCACGACGACGTCGACGAGGAAGGTCTGTGCGGACCGCCCGTGCTCGTCGACCACGGTCGGCGTCGGTGTGCCGGGGGCCGACACGTCCCGGGCGGCCTCGGCCGTCATGTAGGTGCGTACGTCGGGGACGGCCAGGTGGCTGGGGATGGTGACGACGTCGGCCATGGTGAACTCCCCGATGACCGCCCGGGAGCCCAAAGGCTCCGGGAAGGGCCACTGGAGGGTCGTCGCCTCGTCCCGGCGGTAGTCCAGCCGCCCGTTGCGGTACACCACGCGCGCACCGCCCCGCCGCTCCCGGGAGACCGCGCCGGCGGCCCGTGTCCCGTCCGTGGGCTGCCAACCGCTCAGCGCGTACGCGACGTGCGCCTCGTCGGCCCCGGTCCAGTCGCCCATGGCCGCGGTGGCCAGCAGGTCACCGAGTCCGCCGAAGAAGGCCATCGCCGGGACGATCACCGCTCCCGCGGCACGGGCGCGGTCCGCGAAGTGCGCGAACGTGTCCGCGTTCGCCTCGATCTCGGCCGCCACATCGACATACGGGACGCCGGCGCGCAGGGCCGCCTCGATCACCGGAGCGGCCGTCGTGGCGAACGGCCCGGCACAGTTGACCACCGCCGCCGCCCCGGCCAGCGCGCGGTCGAGCGCGTCCGGATCGTCGACCGACGCCGGACGGACCTCCAGCCCGGGGTACGCCGCCGCCAGCGCCTTGAGTTTCACCTCGTCGCGGCCCGAGAGGACCGGGACGAACCCGCGCTCCAGCAGTTCCGCCACCATGAACCGCCCGGTGTGCCCGTACGCGCCGAACACCGTCACCGTCTGACCCGGTCCCATGAGCTCTCCCCTGTGCTCGACTGATCAACTGTGGCCATCCTGACGGTGATGAGCATCCGACCGTGAGGGTCTGGAACGACACGCCCCGTACAATTACGGACATGACCACTGTCGCGCTGGCCGCCACCGACGGGATGCTGCACTTCGAACTGTCCCTGGCACACGAGGTGTTCGCCGCCGCCCCGGCCGGGGTGACGGGCCCCTGGTACGACCTCACCGTCTGCGGCCCGGCCGCCGTGCACATCGGCCGGTTCCGGCTGGAACCCGACGCCGGCCTCGACCGGCTCCGCCACGCCGGCACCGTGATCGTCCCCGGCTGGGCCGACGTCGACGAGGATCCGCCCGAAGGCCTGGTCGACGCCGTGCGCGAGGCCCACGAGGCGGGCGCGCGGGTGGTCTCCCTGTGCACGGGCGCGTTCGTACTGGCCGCGGCGGGGCTTCTCGACGGGCTGCGCGCCACCACGCACTGGGCGCACACCGATGAACTGGCCGCCCGTCACCCCCTGGTGGAGGTCGACCCTGACGTGCTGTACGTGGACAACGGCAGGGTGCTCACCTCCGCCGGCAAGGCCGCCGCGCTGGACCTGTGCCTGCACCTCGTCCGTCTCGACCTGGGCTCGTCGGTCGCCAACGCCGTCGCCCGCCGCCTGGTCGTACCCCCGCACCGGGCAGGCGGCCAGGCCCAGTTCGTCACGGCTCCGGTGCCCGACCGGGACGACCACCCGCTCGCCGCCCTGTTCCCCTGGATCATCGAGCGGCTCGACCAGCCGCTGACCGTGGAGGACCTGGCCCGCCGGGCCGGAATGAGCTCCCGTCACCTGGGCCGGCACTTCCGAGCGGTGACCGGCACGACCCCTCTGCAGTGGCTGCTGACCCAGCGCATCCGGCACGCCCAGGAACTGCTGGAGAAGAGCGACGACAGCGTCGACGCCATCGCGGCGGCCACCGGCATGGGGACCGCCACGACCCTGCGCCGCCACTTCAACCGCACGGTCGGCGTGCCCCCGGACACGTACCGCAGGACGTTCCGCTCGCGGACACGCTGACCCCGGGGAGCTACGCCCTGCTGCCGCCGTGCAGGAAGGCGAACACCCCCTGCGCGCGGGTGCCGTCCGGCGCCTCCCAGGAACCCGCGACATGGCCGGTCGCCCCCTGCGGTGGCACGAACAGGCCATCGGCAGCGGGCTGCAGGGGCCGGTGCAAGCGGAGGACCAGGCCCTGCGGTGTGGTCAGCGCGGTGCCTTCCCGGTCGTCGGTGACGGTGAGGTCCGTTGACAGGGAGCCTTCTTCTGGGCGGGAGACGACGATCTCCTGAGCGGGGGTGTCGCTGACGTTGGGGTCCTGGGCCTGGGCCCGCCCCTCGATCAGGGCCACCAACTGGGCGACCAGCACGGGATCGTGACAGCCGTCGTAGGCCCAGCGCTGCCCCAGCACCCCGTGCTCCATCGTGCCGACGAGGGCGTGCTCCGCCCCTTCGAGCGGGGCACCGCGATAGGCCAGCGGCACCAGGTACGCGACCGGCCGAGGGCCGGAGACGTCGGTGACCACCATGAACTCGATCCCCACCGCGCCCTGCGGATCGTCGAGCCGGAAGCCTCCCGCCTTCGCCAGCTCCGGTTCCGCCGCGCCGCGGTACCACGGGCGGGATGGCAGCCAGGCGGTGAGCAGTTCCAGCTTGGCCGGCTTCAGGGTGGTGTGGTGGATGACGGCCATGCCGAGAGTTCCCTTCCGATGCGTCGTACGGGCGATCACACTTTCGCATCCGCGCGGCGCGGGCGGGGTCCCCAGGACGGGGGCTCGTGCGCGTAGGTTCTGACACTGGGACGCCACGAGGAGGACTGGGCCATGACCACATCGACGGGCAGGGTGGTGTGCGACATCACGATCTCGGCCGACGGGTACTCGGCCGGGCTCGGCCAGACGGAGGAGCGGCCGTTCGGGGACGACGGCGGTGACGGCTCGGGTGAACAACTGCACGCCTGGATGTTCCGTACACCCGACGAGAACCGGGCCGAGATCGACCGGCTGAACACAGCCGGGGCGTTCATCATGGGACGCAACATGTTCGGCCCGGTGCGGGGCGCGTGGGACCGCCCGTGGAACGGCTGGTGGGGTGGCGATCCGCCGTTCCACGCGCCGGTGTTCGTGCTCACCCACCACCCGCGCGAGCCGCAGCCGATGGAGGGCGGCACCACGTTCCACTTCGTCACCGACGGCATCGCGTCGGCCCTGGCCCGGGCACGCGAGGCCGCCGGGGACGGCGGCGTCACCGTCCTCGGCGGCGCGACCACCGTCAACCAGTACCTCGCCGCCGGCCTGGTCGAGGAGCTGCGGCTGCACATCGTGCCTCTCACGCTCGGCGCCGGCACGCGGCTCTTCGAAGGCGTCCCGCCGCTGCGACTGGAGCAGGTGACCTCGCGGGCGGCGAGCCGGGTCACGCACCTGACCTACCGCGTGCTGACCTGAGCGCTCGGGAGACCGGAGAAGATCACTCCCGGATGGGACGGAGCCTCGTTCAGCACCCACAGACCGATCAGTGTGGCGAGCGCGAACACGATGGTGATGAGCACGGTGAGGACGAGCCGGCGACGGCGTTCGCGGCGCAGCCACTCGCCGCGTGCCGTGCGGTAGGCGTCAGGTGCGGCGCGCACCCCGCCGGCGAGGGCGGCCAGGGCCTCGGTCAGCTCCCGCTCCGTGCGGTCCGGATCGGTGTGGTTCATCGCCGGGCCTCCATCGCCTGGGTCAGCGCGGCGAGACCGCGCGCCGTGTGTGTCTTCACCGAACCGGAGGAGATGCCCATCGCGGCCGCGATCTCGCCCTCCTTCAGTCCGAGCCAGTGCCGCAGCACGAGCGCCTCGCGCTGCCGGGCCGGCAACTGCTGCAGCGCGTCGATGAGAACGCGCTGGTCGTCGCGGAGCAGCGCCGCGCTCTCGGCGGAGACGACGGTCTCCTCCGGCGGACTCTCCACGTGCTTGCGGGCCACCTGGAGGTGCCGGATCCGCATGCGGGTCAGATTGCACACCGTGGAGCGCAGATACGCCTCCGCCGCCTCGATGTCCCTCAGGCGCCGCCACTTCCGGTAGATCTGGTAGTACGCCTCGGCCACCACGTTCTCCGGGTCGTCCGCGCCCAGCAGCACCGCCAGGCGCAGCATCGAGGCGTAGTGCAGCTCGAAGAGCCCCGCGAGTCCGGCCTCGCGCTCCACTTCCGCCGGGTCGGCCGGCGCGGGCGCCAGGGCCTCGACGCCGTGCTCCGGCAGCGGTATCGGGTGTCTGTGTCTCACTGCTGGTTCGCTCCCGTCTCCGGACGCCGCCTGACGGTCAGGCGGGACGGCAGGTCGGTCAGGTCGGCGCCGCGCGGGACGCCGAGACGTTCGAGTACGGCGGTGCCGGCCACCGCGACGATCAGGTTGAGCAGCAGCGCGGCGAGCCCGGCGTAGATCTCCAGCGGCCCGGAACCGAAGCCCACGATGGACGAGAAGCCCTCGCGGACGACCAGGTACGTCCCGGCCACCATGCCCGCCGCCCACCCGGCGAGCAGGGCCCGTGGATGCAGCCGTCCGGTGAACAGGCCGACGGCGACGGCGGGGAAGATCTGCAGGATCCAGACCCCGCCGAGCAGCTGGAGGTTGATCGCGTCCTGGTCGCGCAGCCCGAAGACGAACGCGACCGCCCCGGCCTTCGCGATGAGCGAGACGGCCTTGGCGATGCGGACCTGCCGCTTGGGCGTGGCCGTCGGATGCACGTACTCGACGTACACGTTGCGGACGAAGCTGGTGGCGGCCGCGATCGACATCACCGCCGCCGGGACCAGCGCCCCGACGGTGATCGCGCCGAACACCAGCCCGGCCAGCGGCCCCGGCATCAACCGGTCGACCAGCATCGGCACGGCCGCCTCCGCCCCGCCCTCCGGTGCCCGCACCCCGGCCGCGAGCGCCGCGAAGCCGAGGACGCCGAAGAGCGCGAGCAGTCCCGTCCAGGCGGGCAGCGCCACCGAGACCTTGCGCAGGGTGCGCGGCCCGTCGGCGGCGAACCCCGCCGTCAGCACGTGCGGGTACATCAGCAGGGCGAGCGCCGAACCGAGCGCGAGGGTGGCGTAGGCGGGCTGCTGGGCCGGGGTCAGCACCAGCGCGTCGCCGCCGAGCCGCCGGGCCGCTCCGTCGAAGACGGCACCCGGCCCGCCGAGCCGCTCCAGGACCAGCCAGGTGACCGCGGTGAGCGACACGAAGACGGCCACCGCCTTCAGCGCCGAGATGACGGTGGGTGCCCGCAGCCCGTGCCGGTACGTGGCCACGGCGAGTCCCGCGAACAGCGCCACCATCACCAGATCCCCGGCGGCACCGCGCGGATACACCCCGCCGGCCGTCAGCACGGCCCGTATGCCCAGCAGCTGGAGCGCCAGGTAGGGCATGGTCGCGAGGATCCCGGTCAGCGCGACCACCAGGGCGAGCGGCGGTGACCCGTACCGTCCGCGGACGAAGTCGGCGACGGTGATGTAGCCGTGGGCGCGGGCCACGCTCCACAGCCGGCCGAGCAGCACGAAGGCGAGCGGGCAGACGATCACCGTGTACGGCACGGCGAAGAACGCGGCGGCGCCGTTGCCGTACGCCAGACCCGGCACGGCGGTGAAGGTGTACGCGGTGTAGATCGTGCCGCCCAGCAGGAACCAGGTCCACACCGGGCCCAGGCTGCGGTCGGCCAGCGCCCAGCCCTCCAGGGACGGCAGCCGGTCACTGGGCCGCAGGCGCCGTGCGGTGACGGCGAGCAGCGACGCTCCGCCGATCACGGCGAGGAACGTCGCGGTCAGGGTGCCGTCGGCCATGGGTCACCGTCCTTGGTGTGCCTGATCCTCACGGGGGAGTTGCGCGGCGGGCCCGATCGGAGGACACGGAACCGGCGGGAAATCCTCTGGAAATTCGCTGTCAACCGGTTCCGGGGGGTGGGCAACTCTTGCACAGACCCCCAGCGAGCGGGAGAGCCGCCGCTTCGCTGACTCCCGGGCACCTCGGGTCACGAGGTGTCCCGCCCCACCCTGGTGAGGAGCCGCCATGTCTGTGTCCACCCTGCCCGAATCCGGCCCGCCCGCGCCCGAGAAGTCGCGTATATCACTTCGGTCCGCCCTGCTGTGGACCGGCGTCGCCCTGCTCGGAGCCGTCGCCTGGGGCGTCCTCGCGCTCGCCCGGGGCGAGAAGATCTCCGCGATCTGGCTGGTGGTCGCCGCGCTCGGCTCGTACGCCATCGCCTACCGCTTCTATGCGCGGTTCATCGCCCGCCGCGTACTCCGGCCGGACGACCGCCGGGCCACGCCCGCGGAGCGACTGGAGGACGGCGTCGACTTCCAGCCGACCGACCGCCGGGTGCTGCTCGGCCACCACTTCGCCGCGATCGCCGGCGCCGGGCCGCTGGTGGGACCGGTTCTCGCGGCCCAGATGGGTTATCTCCCGGGCACGCTGTGGATCGTCGCCGGGGTGATCTTCGCCGGAGCGGTGCAGGACATGGTGGTGCTGTTCCTGTCGATGCGCCGGGACGGCAAGTCGCTGGGGCAGATGGCCCGTGACGAGATCGGCCGGGCGGGCGGGGCGGCCGCTCTGGTCGCGGTGTTCGCCATCATGATCATCCTGCTCGGGGTGCTCGCCCTGGTGGTCGTGAACGCCCTGGCCCACTCCCCGTGGGGTACGTTCTCCGTCGCGATGACCATCCCCATCGCCCTCTTCATGGGCTTCTGGATGCACCGGGTCCGTCCCGGCAGGGTCGTCGAGACCAGCCTCATCGGCGTGGCGCTGCTGCTCCTGGCGATCGTCGGCGGCGGCTGGGTGCAGAACTCCTCCCTCGCCGGCACGTTCACCCTCAGCCCCACCACCCTCGTCTTCTGCCTGATCGGCTACGGCTTCGTCGCCTCCGTGCTGCCGGTGTGGATGCTGCTGGCGCCGCGCGACTACCTCTCCACCTTCATGAAGATCGGCACGATCGCCCTGCTCGCGGTGGGCGTGATCGTGGCCGCGCCCGTGCTCAGGGCCGACGCGGTGAGCGACTTCGCGACGTCGGGAACGGGCCCGGTCTTCGCAGGGGCGCTGTTCCCCTTCCTCTTCATCACGATCGCTTGCGGCGCGCTGTCCGGCTTCCACGCCCTGGTCTCCTCCGGAACGACCCCGAAGCTCATCCAGAAGGAGTCCCAGGTCCGGCTGATCGGCTACGGCGCGATGCTGATGGAGTCGTTCGTCGCGATCATGGCGCTGATCGCCGCGGCGACGCTGGAGCCGGGCCTGTACTACGCGATGAACGCACCGGCGGGTCTGCTGGGCGCGACCGCCGAGTCCGCGTCCCACGCAGTGGCGGGCCTCGGCTTCACCATCACCCCCGACCAGCTCACGCAGGCCGCGAAGGCGGTCGAGGAACAGACCCTGATCGCCCGCTCCGGCGGCGCCCCGACCCTCGCGGTCGGCATGTCGGAGATCTTCTCCGGAGTCTTCGGCGGGGCTGCCATGAAGGCGTTCTGGTACCACTTCGCGATCATGTTCGAGGCGCTGTTCATCCTGACCACGGTGGACGCCGGCACCCGCGTCGGCCGCTTCATGCTCCAGGACATGCTCGGCAACGTCTGGAAGCCCATCGGCCGGGTCAACTGGAAGCCCGGCATCTGGCTGTGCAGCGGCCTGGTCGTCGCCGCCTGGGGCTACTTCCTCTACACCGGCGCCACCGACCCGCTCGGCGGAATCAACCAGCTCTTCCCGCTCTTCGGCATCGCCAACCAGCTGCTCGCCGCCATCGCCCTCGCCGTCTGCACCACCGTCCTCGTCAAGTCCGGGCGGCTGCGCTGGGCCTGGGTGACCGGCGTTCCCCTCGCCTGGGTCACCGCGATCACCTTCACCGCCGGCTGGCAGAAGGTCTTCTCCGCCGACCCGAAGATCGGCTTCTTCGCCCAACGGGCCCACTACGCCGACGCCCTGGACGCCGGCCGGATCCTCGCCCCCGCAAAGACGACCGCCGACATGCACACCGTGGTCACCAACTCCACCGTCGACGGCGTCCTCATTGCCCTCTTCCTGCTCCTGGTCGCCGTGGTGATCGGCAACGCGGCGGTGGTCTGCGTGCGCGCGATACGGTCCACGACGCCGCTGCCGACCACCGAGGCCCCGTACGTCGAGTCACGCATCGACGCACCCGGCGACTCCGTCGAGCCCCTGGCCGGAGCCCGCTCGTGAGGATCCGGCACTGGGCGCGGGCGGTGCGCTGGTATCTGCGCGAGCTGACCGGAGAGGCCCAGTACGACCGCCACTGCGAGCGGCACCGACTCCACCACCCGCTCACCCCGGTGCCGACCCGCCGGGAGTACCAGGTGCTGCGCACCCGGCATCAAGAGGCCCGCACCCACAGCCGCTGCTGCTGAAGGGCTCCCGCGGCACCGCGCGTGCGGCGCGTTCCGGCAGGGCCGGACGAGGCAGGTGCCTCATCCCGTGAACGCGCGGTGCCGGGGGAGGGCCGTACGGCTCAACTGCCCACGGTGCTGCGGAAGTCGCGGACGGCGAGGGAGAGGAGCGGCCGATGCCGGGCGAGGAAGGACAGCGGAGCGCTCGCGCCGAGGGCGGCTCCGGGCGGCGGGCCGGCCGAGCCGTCGAGCAACTGGCCCCGAACGTCGGCCCCGGTCGTGACGCGGCTGCGGCCGAGGGCCGGCCGTCCGCTGATCCGCATGGGCACGTGGCACTCCTTACCGTCGGGCAGTTGCTGGACCAGGTGGGCGCGGGCAGGCAGCCGGAAGGGCAGCCGCAGCACATCCCGGTACGTGACGCGGACCGGCGGAATGCCTTCGGCGGTCAGCTCGCCCCGGCTGCCCCGGCCGTCCGCGCTGAGCATGATCACGCCCTGCTCCTTCGGGATGCCCCACAGGGCGCGTCCCCCGGCCAGGGAGCGTTCGTCGTCGACCCAGGCGGCCACGGTGCTGCCGGCGAGGCGGCGGCCGTGGCGAACGGCCAGGGCGATGAGGAATTCGCGGTAGGCGAGGACGCCGCCGGGCCGGTAGTCCACCCAGAAGGTCAGCAGGGTGGCACGGCCCCGCACGAACCAGGGGCGGACCCCGTGCGGCAGGGGCCAGGGCGGCAGATCGTCCGTCGGGACGCGCCACAGGGAGACGACCATGTCGCCGGTGAGGTGCCACGGCGACGGAGGAAAAGGCACGGCTGGTTGTTCCACGACGTGATGACCGACTTCCTCGGCTCGGACTCGTACGGCCGACTTCTCCCAGCGGAACATGCCCGCGTACCGCCGTCGGCGAACCGACCACCGGCTTGGACCACCGGACATGCGGCATGCTCGCGGGTGGTCGCACGCCACCGCCTTCATCGCCACGCACCCCTGCTCCGACGAACACCTGCTGCACCGTTGACATGACGTTCATGGACACCCTCGCCTGCGGCGCTGTGCACCGCGATCGACATCGGGGTCAGCTTCCGGGGCCTGGTACCCAGGTGGATGTCACAACTCGGCGCAGCCCGGAAACCGACCTCCGGACCACGCTGCCGCCGCATTGGCGACGGCCGGTGTCCTCGTCGCGGGGGGATCTCGTCGGAGGGGTCCGCTTCCGCTCCAGTGGTGATGGTCAGGTGGTCAATGCCCGGGCTCGTCCTCGACGAGGCGCCGCAGCGCGGGGAGCAATGCGTCGATGTCCTGCCCGCTCCGGAACGCGACGACGGTGGTGCCACGCCCGGTCTCGGGCAGGGAGTTGGGCGCTGGAAACAGCGCGAGCACCTCGCGCATCGCTGCGTCGACCTCGGCGACCGGGTCGGAGGACTCGCCCCGTAGCCATCGGCGGAGCACGTGGTTGTGGGCCGCCACCACGGACGCCGCCATGAGTTCGGCCCTCAGCGACGCCGACTCCGTGGGGTCTCCCATCCAGTTCGCGATGAACTCCCGGAACAGTCGCTGGTAACGGGCCACGCTGGCGATCTCCCGGTCGCGCAGGGCGGCCACCTTGCTGGTGAGCGCGTACCGGCGGCGCGCGAGATCTCCCTCGTCGATGTAGTGCAGCAGCACCAGGCGGACCGCGTCGGACACCGCGACCAGGGCGGTGCTGTTGCTGGAGGTCGCCAGACGGTCCTTGATCAGCTCCAGCAGCCGGTCGTGGTCGGGGAAGATGACCGCTTCCTTGGACCGGTAGTGCCGGAAGAACGTGGTACGCCCCACTCCGGCCCGTTCGGCGATGTCGTCGACGGTGGTCTGGTCGTATCCGCGCTCGTCGAAGAGCGCGAACGCGGCGTCCGCGAGTCGCATCCGCGCAGGTGGCTTGCTCATGAACGCCCATCCTTCCCCGTCTCGGCAGGCGGATGCCACTTGCCTCCTCTGTTGGTACTGAGCACCGTTCAAAAGGTATTCAGCATGAGGAGGTGCCGGCGTGGCGTCCGCCGCACGGACCGAGTCCGCCAGGCTGGGCGCTCCGGGTCGCTTCCGTTCGACTCGATCGAGGACTGGCCGTGCCTGTACCTGCGGAGGTCGGCAAGAAGCCGGGCGACGAGCGCTGCGCCGCCGTGGTTGTCGGCTGCGCAGCTCGGGGAGCCCGGGGAGCCCAGCCGATGCGTCAGCGTCCACGGCACTCCCCCTGGTCTCGGTGATCTCCCGCGAACGTACGCACTCGCGCTGCCCACCAGGCCCTGACATCTGTCAGGACCTGCCACGCCCACCCGCTCCATAAGGTCCTCGGGCATCACCCGATCTCACAGTGGAGGAATCACCTACCATGCGCACCACACTGAGGCGCGCCGCCGCGATGGCCTTCGCCGGCGTGATCGCGGTCGTCGTCGCGACGGGCACCGCACAGGCCAAGCCGGCCGACACCTGGGCAGGTTGCCCGTACGGCGCAGTCTGCATCTACCCGCAGAACCAGAACCCGGCGGTGTCGCCGAGCCACATCTACTGGACCTACGGCGCCCACAACCTCAGCAATCAGGTGGGCAACCACTGGGTGCTGAACAACCAGTACGACGGCGCGGTGGTCGAACTGTGCCTCAGTTACAACGCGAACGACTGCACGTCGTCGATCGCGGCCGAACACGGCGAGTACCGAGACCTGACGCCCGTCAACTCGCTGCATCTCAGGCCGCACTACAACTAACGGACGGGCGTGGCCTGCGCGACGTTGCAGGCCAGGTCCGAAGCCTCCCCCCGGCCGCCGGGTGGAGGCTTCGTCACTTCTCCAGACCGGTGCGCCGCCCGTGCCCCTCGGAGTGAGCACAGGCGCCTCCAGCGGATGAGCGCGCATCCGAGGGTGAGGCAGGGGCGAACCGTGCGGCTCGCCCCTGCCTCACCCACCGCAGCCTGCCGCACTCCGTCGCCGAGACCCGCTACGACGACATGGCCGCACCCTTCCGCTCGTACGCGGACCGGACGCTCACCGAGGTCCTCACCGACCTCACCGAGGACGCGGAGCTGCGCGCCGCGCTCAGCAGCCACTACGGCGACTACTCCCTCGCCCCCGGCCGCACCTCGTTCGGCATACACGCCATGCTCATCCGCCACTAACGGTGCGAACTTCCCCGTCGGAGGCTCCGCCCGACTTGCGGAGACAGCGACCGACGCCATCACCGGGGCCGGAGGCACCGTCCTGATCTCCGCGGAGGTCGAGAAGGTCATGCTGGACGACAGGGGCTCGGCCGGGAGAGGGGCGACTTCCTGTCACTGGCCCACACCCCGCAACGGTTCGCCCTGCGTGACCTCGGCGCCCACACCCACGTCCCCGGCCTCCTGCTCACCGGCCAGGACGTGGCCTCGGCCGGAGTCAGCGGCGCCGTCATGGGCGGCGCCGTCGCCGCCTCCGTGGCCCTGGAGCGCGACGCCCTGCAAGACCTCGCGACCGCGTGAACGGCGGCGGCGAGACGGCGAATCGGCGTACGCACGTGACCGGACCGGCTCTGGGCCGTCGAGGGCCGGTTCCGTGAGGCGAACGAACACGGGCACCACCGCCTGACTCGTGAAGGTGCAGGTCGGAGTGGACGGCCAACTGCCCTGCCGCGCCCCGCGATGCATCCTGCCCAATTTCCGATCGACCCCGCTCACCCCCGCCCGCTTCCCTGCACATTCCTTTGGAAAATGCCAAAGCGTTCACCTGGGCCAAGCACGGTGCGTAGTGTCGTGCTCACGTTCGCGGGAACGGCCGTGCAGGGGGAGGGGATTCGGCGTGCCCGGAATCGACGAGAGTCTGCTGGACGCCATGCGGCTGCAAGGTGCTCGAGGGGCGTCGGTGGTCGATTGGATCAGTGGTCTTGCGCTCGGCGCGGTGGGTGACGCACCCGGTGGCGACGTGGAGGCGACGGCGGCGGAAACCGCCGAACTCGCCCGTCTCGCCACCGAGAGCGGCGCCCTCGCCCTGACCGGCAAAGGCCCGGGCGGGCCGCCCGACGACGACTCGGGCGGGCCGTCCGGCGGGCCGTCCGGCAAGGAGCCCCCCGTACAGGACCTGATCATCACGAACGCCGACTCGTACCACCTGCTCAGGTTCGTCACCACGACCTTCGACAGCACGGTGTTCGTGCACCTGTGGCTGGACCGTGACGAAGGGAACCTGGCCCTGGCCCGCATCCGCCTGGCCGAGATGGCGGACCGGCTGGTGCTCGGATGACCACGCCGACGGGGACCCTGCGCACCGGCGAACCCGCCTCGGCCCGGCTCGGCACCCTAGCCGAGCAGGGCGCGACCGGCGCCCTGTCCACCGAGACGGGGATCGTCTACCTCGCGGCCGGTCACGTCGTCCACGTCGAATCAGCCGTCACCCCCGATCTCGGCGACCTGCTCACCCACAGCGGCGCGCTCGCCCCGGACGGCTGGTGGGAGGCGATCGACCAGGCCGGCCGCCGCTGCCGTGTCGGACGGCAACTGGTCGACAGCGGCCACCTCGCCGCCGGCGCGCTGGAACTGTGCCATCTGGGCGCCCTCTTCGACGCGGCGTACTTCGTCCTCGCCCACGACGGACCGGCGCTCCGCTTCCGGCCCGGAGCCGCTCACTGGCTCGGCGCGGTCCGGCCCGTACCGGTGGACACCGTCCTGCGCGAGTCCAGACGCCGCCGCGAACTGCTGCACCGCATATGGCCCGAACCCGCCGTCGACCGCGCGCCGCTCGCCCGGGTGCCCGGACCGGACGCCGCCGACCTGCCGGCCCGCCGCGGCCGGACCCTCGCCCAGGTCGACGGCGTCCGCACCGCCGCCCAGATCGCCACCGCCCTCGCCTGCCGCACCTTCCACACCCTCGTCGAACTCCGCCGCCTCGCCGCCGCCGGGCTGGTCACCCCCGTGGCCCCCCCGGCCCCCGTCCCGACCGCCGCTCCAGCCCCCGCCGCCGCCCCCGCCCCAGCCCCAGCCCCAGCGTCCGCCCCCGCCACCGTGTCCGCCGAGCCGGGCCCCTCACCTCGTCCCGCGGCACCGGACGAGCCCGACACCGCACTGCTGCGACGGCTCCTGCACGCCTTGGAGGCACTGTGATCCGCGCGCGAAGACAGCGTGCCGAAAGGAGACTGCTCATGGCCGTCGAGACCGACGTCCTGGACGAACTGCGTCGGCTCCGCACCCGCATACCCCGGCTGACGGGCTCCCTCGCGGCCACCGTCGACGGACTCGTCCTCGCCCACGACGTGCCGGGCACCGAGCCGGAGGGGCTCGCGGCGCTCACCGCCGCCGCCCTCGGCGTCGCCTACCGCATGACCGACGCCGCCGCCCGCGGCGACTTCCGCGAACTGCTGGTGCGTGGCTCCGGAGGCTACATCGCGACCTACGCCGCCGGAACGACCGCCGTGCTCACTCTCCTCGCCGAGGACCGCGTCAACGTCGGCCGCCTGCACCTCGAAGGCCGGCGCAGCGGCGCCCGGATCGCCGACCTGGTGGCCACGGGCGTCGGCCCGGGCACCGGTCGCCACGCCGACCGGCCGGCACCCGAAGAGCACCTCGCCACGGTGCCCCCGGCCGGCGACCGCCCCATCGGCACCCTCCCGGTACGGACCCCGCAGCGGCCCGCACACCAGCCACGCCCGCAGACCGGTATCTGAGCCACCCGAGCCTTCCGACCCACCGACCTTCCGAACCCACCGAACTTTCCGACCCACCTGAGTAGAAGACCGAAGGAAAGGAACCGAGCGCATGGCCAACACGGAGACCGCGCTGAAGGAATGCCTGAGCTCCATCGACGGAGCGACAGCCGTCGCACTCGTCGACTACACCAGCGGCATGGCCCTCGGCACCCTCGGCGGCAGCAAGGACTTCAACCTGGAAGTCGCCGCCGCGGGCAACACCGACGTCGTGCGGTCGAAGCTGCGCACCATGGAGCACCTGGGACTGAAGGAGGAGATCGAGGACATCCTGATCACCCTGAACACCCAGTACCACCTCATCCGCCTCCTGAAGGGCCGCGGAGGCAGCGGACTCTTCCTCTACCTCGTGCTCGACGGGAGCCGGGCCAACCTCGCCATGGCCCGCCACCAGTTGCGCCGCATCGAGGCCGACCTGGAGGTCTGAACCCGGCATCACCCGACGGGAGCCCTCCGCCACGGACACGTCGCGGAGGGCACCGGCACGCCGCACGGCGACGGGCCGCGCACAGCCGGCCGCGTCTACGGTGGGCGCCATGACGGCACCCCTGGACGTGCTCGTGGTGGGCGCGGGCCCCACCGGACTCGCGCCCGCGACCCAACCGCGCGCCTGTGAAACCCCGTTCCGGATCGTCGCCCGGCCGCCCGGCCGCACCTGCACCTGCCCCCACGGGTGCTGCGCGTGACCGGTTTCCTGCGGCCTGATCCAAACGACAGGCCCTAGTACTGCAACGGTGCTTGCCGTGACTGATGGCCAGGTTGGTCGTTGGTGTGTTCATGGGTGGGGACCTTGCTGATGTCAGGTTGTGGGCGGGTGAACTGGACGCTGTGCATGAGCGGTTCGTGCACCGTTTCAGCAGGTCGGAGCCGCGGGAGTCGGCACTGGCTTATATGCGGGGCCTGATCGCTCCGCTGCAGCGGAAGAACGGCTGGACGCTGGCGGAGGAAGCCGGCCACGAAGGCCCGGATCGTATCCACAGGATGCTGAACCGGATCGAGTGGGACGCGGATGAGGTGCTCGACGACGTGCGTCAGTACGTGGTCGACAACCTCGGCGACCAGGACGCCGTCCTGGTCGTGGACGACACGGGCTTCTTGAAGAAGGGGACGCGGTCGGCCGGGGTGCAGCGGCAGTACTCCGGCACCGCCGGGCGGACGGAGAACTGCCAGGTCGGCGTCTTCCTCGCGTATGCCACGAGCCGCGGGCGGACTCTGATCGACCGGCGTCTGTATCTGCCCGCATCCTGGACCGACGACCGTGAAAGGTGCCGCCGGGCCGGCGTCGACGACGAGGTCGCCTTTGAGACCAAGGTGGCCATGGCGAAGGCGATGGTCCGCCGCGCCATGGCGGACAGGGTCCCGTTTCGGTGGGTGACCGCGGATGCCGCCTACGGGTTCAGCAAAGGCTGGCGGTCGGAGCTGGAGCGGGCGGACGTCTTCCACGTCATGGCCACCACCCGCCACGACACCGTGGTCACCCGCTGGGCGATCGACCATCCCGTCCATGACTTGTTCAACGGTCTTGCCCGGCAGAAATGGAAGCGCCGTTCCTGCGGCACCGGGGCTCACGGCCCGCGGATCTACGACTGGGCACGCGTCGAGGTCCGGCCCTGGCACCGACCCGACCGCCGCCACTGGGTCCTCGCCCGCCGCAGCGTGAGCCGACCCGGGGAGATCTCTTACTACATCGCCTACTGCCCGGTTGAGGCAACGCTTGACGACCTGATCCGCATCGCGGGCAGCAGGTGGGCCATCGAGGAGTGCTTTCAGAGCGCGAAACAGGAATGCGGCCTGGACGACTACCAGGTCCGCCGCTATCCCGGCTGGCACCGGCACATGACCCTGGCCATGGCTGCCCACGCCTGCCTGACCGTCCTGCGAGCCCGCGAGCTGGACGCCGGGAAAGCAGAAACGGATCCTCCCAGCTCATCCACCTCAGCCTCGCCGAGATACGACGGCTGATCACCCGCCTCACCGACCGCCGACCCACACCCGTCGAGCACATCCTGCACTGGTCGACCTGGCGCCGACGACGACAGCACCAGGCCCGCACCAGCCACTACAAACGACGCGGACACAGCCCCTGAACTGGCCATCAGTCACGGCAAGCACCGTTGCAGTACTAGCCCGGGAGGCCGGCGAGCCACTCGATCAGGAGCCGGTTGGTGTCGGCGGGACGCTCCTGCTGAACGAAGTGACCGCAGCCGTCCAGAAGGTGCGAGCCCCTCAGCCCGGGCAGCGTGTTCGGGTACGCCTCGATCGCGTCGGCCAGCCAGGTCGTGGACGCGTCCAGGGTGCCTCCGATGAACAGCGACGGCTGGGTGACAGGGGCACCGGCGAAGTCCGCCAGGTCCCGCCAGTCGCGGTCCATGTTCCGGTACCGGTTCAGCGCCCCCGTCAGTCCGGTGCGTTCGAACTCCGCGGCGTAGACGTCGAGATCGGCCTCACTCAGCCACTCCGGCAGGCGGCCGACGGGGAACCGGTCGCGCAACCGGCTGCCACGGGCCACGAAATGGGGGTCGGCCTCGGGCAGCGTGTCCGCCGACAGGGCCGCGTAGAAGCCCGCGAGCCAGCCGCGCACGTCGGGCTCGATCTCCGCCTCGGCCCGGCACGGCTCCTGGAAGTAGGAGACGTAGAACTCCTCGTCACCCCCCATCCGCGCGAAGACCTCACTCGGTCTCGGCCCACCGGGCGGGGTGTAGGGCACGCTCAGCAGCCCCACCGCGCGGAAGATCTCCGGCCGGACCAGCGCGGAGGTCGCCGCGATGGTCGCGCCCCAGTCGTGCCCGACGAGCACGGCGGACGGCTCGCCCAGCGCCTCCACCACGGCGACGTTGTCCTCCACCAGCTCGAGCATCCGGTACGCGTCTGCCTCCGGGGGCCGGGACGAGCGCCCGTAGCCGCGTACGTCCACGGCGACCGCGCGGTAGCCGGCCGCTGCCAGAGCGGGCAACTGATGGCGCCAGGCGTACCAGGACTCGGGGAACCCGTGCAGCAGGAGGACGAGCGGTCCGGCGCCCTGCTCCACGAGGTGGGTCCGGCCGGCCGGTGTGGGCACCAGGCGATGTGTGCGGTCGGCGGCGGACGTCTGCGGCATGGATCCTCCCGCGATCCGGTGGGGTGCTCGGTCCCACCGATCATCCAGCGCCCGCCGCGCCGCACGCCAAGCCGGTTGCCGGATCGGCAAAAGGCTCAGCCGTGGTAGGTGATGTACCCGTTGCCGTCCGCGTCGGAGCCGCGCTTGGTGTACGAGTGGACGTCGGCACGGCTGCCGGACGGCTTGTACACGTAGATCGTGTCCTTGTCGTTGTTCCACATGAAGTTGCAGTTGTCGCGGTAGACGACGTTCTTGGTGTCGGAGTCGGCCCCGTTGCCGCCGCGCAGCTTCACGTAGTCACCCGGCTGAAGGGTGTGGCTCGCGGTGAAGGTGAACTTGTTCCCCGCCGCGTCCTTCACGACGTACCCCTTGAGGTTCACCGTCGTGGAGCGCGAGTAGTTCTTGATGGTCAGGTACTCCTCGGCGGTGTTCCCGCCCGAGCAGCGGTTCGAGTCGCGGCCGGGAGCGTCGTACTGGATGCCCCGGATCTTCAGAGCGGAGTCGTACTCGGCGGCCTGGGCCGGAACCGCCGACAGGGCGGTCAGGGCCCCGGCGGCGAGAGCCGTGGTGGCGACAAGGCGTATGCGCATGGACGTTCGTCCCCCCTGCATGGCCTTCAGGTGAAGGCGATGTGATGGTTCGGTGAAGCATCCGGATCGTACATGCTTCAAGTACGCAGGAGGGCGGGTCCGGTGACATTGCCACCGAACCCGCCCCGCGGGAGGTAAAACGTCAGGTGTGAAGCGTCAGGCGCCGCTGGCCCGCAGCATGTCCTCGCGCTCGACGATCTTCACGCGCTCGCGGCCCTCGGGCTCGCCCAGAGCCTTCTCCGCGGCGTCCAGCTTGTACCAGCCGTCCCAGGTGGTGAAGCGGATGTCGCGCTCGGC
The DNA here is from genome assembly GCF_001611795.1 of Streptomyces qaidamensis. Classification (NCBI taxonomy): domain Bacteria; kingdom Bacillati; phylum Actinomycetota; class Actinomycetes; order Kitasatosporales; family Streptomycetaceae; genus Streptomyces; species Streptomyces qaidamensis. The sequence goes on from NZ_CP015098.1 coordinate 8,807,462, forward strand.
GAGGAACGCGTCCACGGCCTCGGGGTCCGGCGCGGCGGGCGTGTGCAGCCTGCCGCCCGCGTAGTCCTCCAGCAGGTTCTTCACCGTCTCGTTGGCGTCGCCCTTGGTGTGCCCGATCAGGCCGATGGGGCCGCGCCGGATCCAGCCGGTGACGTACGTGGACTGCAGGTGCTCGCCCGACTCCTGCACGACCCGGCCGCCCTCGTCCGGAACGGTGCCCGAGTCGATGTCCCAGGGCAGCTTGGGGAGTTTGTCGGACAGGTAGCCCACCGCGCGGTACACCGCGCCGACGTCCCAGGTGTTGAACGTGCCGGTGCCCTTGACGTTGCCGGTGCCGTCGAGTTCCGTGCGCTCGGTGCGCAGGCCCACGACCTTGCCGTCCTCGCCGAGGACCTCGACCGGCGACTCGAAGAAGTGCAGGAAGAGCTTGTGGGGCCGGTCGCCGGCGTCGCGGATCGCCCAGTTCTCCAGGGTCTTGGCGACCATGTCGGCCTGCTTGTTGCCGCGCCGCGTGGTGATCGAGCCCTCGTCGTAGTCGATGTCCTCGGGGTCGACGATGACCTCGATGTTGGGGGAGTGGTCCAGCTCCCGCAGCTCCATCGGGCTGAACTTCGCCTGTGCCGGGCCGCGTCGGCCGAAGACGTGGATCTCCTTGGCCCGGTTCGCCTTCAGGCCCTCGTAGACGTTCGCCGGGATCTCGGTGGGCAGCAGTTCGTCCGCCGTCTTGGCCAGGACGCGCGCGACGTCGAGTGCCACGTTGCCGACGCCGAGCACGGCGACCTTCTCCGCCTCCAGCGGCCAGGTGCGCGGCACGTCCGGGTGGCCGTCGTACCAGGACACGAAGTCCGCGGCGCCGTACGAGCCGTCCAGGTCGATGCCCGGCAGCGAGAGCGCCCGGTCGGCCGTCGCGCCGGTGGCGAAGATCACGCCGTCGTAGAACGCGCGCAGGTCGTCCAGACCGATGTCGGTGCCGTAGTCGACGTTGCCGAAGAGCCGGATCTGCGGTTTGTCGAGCACCTGGTGCAGGGCCGTGATGATGCCCTTGATCCGCGGGTGGTCGGGGGCGACGCCGTAACGGATCAGACCGAACGGCGCCGGCATGCGCTCGAAGATGTCGATGGAAACGCCGGGTTCGGCGGCCACCTCGGACTTGAGCAGGGCGTCGGCGGCGTAGATCCCGGCGGGGCCGGATCCGACGATGGCTACCCGCAGGGGGCGGGGCATGGTCAGGTTCCCTTCGAGCGGCGACAAGCGATCTCGACGGGAAGCCTAAACTAAGGCATGCCTAAGTCGGTACGAGGGTCCGGTCTATGAGCTCATAAGGCTACTTTATGGGCGGTCCACGGTCCCGCTTATGGCAGGGGCTGCTCCGCCCAGATCACCTTCCCGGCGGGCAGGTAGCGCGTCCCCCAGCGTTCCGCGAGCTGCGCGACCAGGAAGAGGCCACGCCCGCCCTCGTCCGTCATGGTCGCGTACCGCAGGTGCGGTGAGGTGCTGCTGCTGTCGAACACCTCGCAGATCAGGTTGCGGTCGCGCAGCATCCTGACGCGTATGGGTCCGCCGCCGTACCGCAGCGCGTTGGTGACCAGCTCGCTCAGGATCAGCTCCGTGCTGAACGTCAGCTCGTCCAGGCCCCACTCGGTCAGCTGCCGGCTCACCGCCGCCCTCACCTCGCCCACGGCCGCCGGATCGGCCGGCACCGGCCACTCGGCGACCTGGCCGGGGGCCACCGCCCGGGTGCGCGCGACGATCAGCGCGATGTCGTCGCTGGAGCGGGCCGTGAGCTGCGAGTCGAGCACCACCCGGCAGGTGTCCTCCGGCGACTGCCCCGCCCGGCCCAGTGCCGCGCGCAGCATCTCCAGACCCACGTCGATGTCCCGCTCCCGGTCCTCGACCAGCCCGTCGGTGTAGAGGACGAGCCGGCTGCCCTCGGCCAGCTCCAGCTCCGCCGTCTCGAACGGCAGGCCGCCGAGTCCCAGCGGGGGACCGGCGGGCACGTCGGGATACTCCACCGTGCCGTCCGGGTGGATCAGCGCCGGCGGGGGATGCCCGGCCCGCGCGACGGTGCAGCGCCGGGACACCGGGTCGTAGACGGCGTACAGACAGGTCGCGCCGGTGACCGGGGCGCTGCCCTCGTCCTCCGTCTCGTCCTGGTCGATGCGGCCGACCAACTCGTCCAGCAGGGCGATCAGTTCCTCGGGCGGCAGATCGAGGGCGGAGAAGTTGTGCACCGCGGTGCGCAGCCGCCCCATCGTGGCCGCGGCGTGCAGACCGTGACCGACGACGTCCCCGACCACGAGCGCCACCCTGGCCCCCGACAGCGGCAGCACGTCGAACCAGTCACCGCCCACCCCGGCCTGAGCCGGCAGATAGCGGTAGGCGATCTCCAGGGCGCCCTGCTCCGGCAGGTTGCGGGGGAGCAGGCTGCGCTGGAGCGTCACCGCCATGCTGTGCTCGCGGGTGTAGCGGCGCGCGTTGTCGATGGAGACGGCGGCCCGTGCGACCAGTTCCTCGGCCAGGGCCAGCTCGTCCGCGTCGAAGGGCTCCGGCTTCTCACAGCGCCAGAAGCTGACCACGCCCAGCACCAGGGTGCCGGCCCGCAGCGGCACCGTGATCAGCGAGTGGATGCCGTACGCGATGATCTGGGCCGAGCGCTCCAGGTCCTGTGCCTGCCAGCCGGAGGCCTCACACAGCCGGGGTTCCAGGACGGGACCGCCGGTGGCGAGACTGCGGCCCTGTGCAGAGGACTCGACGAACCTGATCCGCTCGCCGACCGGGTAGAGCGGCGCGTCCTTGCGGATCCCGCTCACCGCCGTCCGGCTGAGCGAGGCCGCCGCGTTCGGCTGCCCGCCGCCCAGCACCGCGTCGAACAGGTCCACGGTGACGAAGTCGGCGAACCGCGGCACGGCCAGCTCGGTCAGCTCCTCGGCCGTACGGGTCACGTCCAGACTGGTGCCGATGCCCACTCCGGCGTCGTACAGCATGTTGAGCCGTTCCCGCGCGGTCTCGGCCCGCCCGGACAGCGCCCGCAGTTCCGTGGAGTCGCGCAGGGTGGCGACGCTGCCGGGCGGCACCCCCGCACGGTCCGTCGTCCGCTGGTTGACGGCGAGGAGCCGGTCCCCGACGAGGTGCACCTCGTCCGTGGCGACGCGTCCGGAGGCCAGCAGGTCGGCGGTGCCCGGGTCGAGACCGAGACCGAGGACGTGCCGGCCCTCGGCGTCGGCGGGCAGCCCGAGCAGCCGGTGCGCCTCGTCGTTGGCGAGGACCAGGGTGCCCCCGTCGTCGACGATGAGCACCCCCTCCCGGACGGCGTGCAGCACGGCGTCGTGATGTTCGTACATCCGGGTCATCTCGTGCGGACCGAGCCCGTGGGTCTGGCGCAGCAGCCGCCGGCTCACCAGTGCGGCACCCGCTGTCGCCAGGACGAGCGCCACCGCGGCCGCCGTGAGCACGAGCGGCAGCTGGCGGTCGGCGGTGCCGCCGACGTTCTTGGTCGTGATCCCCGCCGAGACCAGGCCCACGACCCGGCCGTCCGGGTCCTTCACCGGCACCACGGCCTGCACGAGCGGGCCGATGGTGCCCTCGATCTCCTCGGTGAACGACTGCCCGGCCAGCGCCGGCGCGAGCGTCCCGACGAACTTCTTCCCGATCCGGTCCGTCCTGGGATGGGTGTAGCGGACCCCCTCGGTGCTCATGACGACGACGAAGTCGACCTTCGACCGCTCCCGGGCGGCCTCGGCCCGGGGCTGGAGCACGGCGGTGGGATCAGGGCCCTGCAGCGCTTCGACGGTGCCCGGCGCGTTGGCGAAGGTCTCCGCGACGGCGAGCGAACGGTTGCGGGCCTCCTGCGTCGTGTCGTGCCGCACCTGCAGCACCAGTGCCACCACGGCCGCCACGACCAGCAGCAGCACGATCACCACGACGAGCAGGAACACCTGTCCGGCGACGCTGCGTCCGCCCAGCACCGACCGCAGCCCCGCCCCCGGTTGCCACCGTGGCGAGCCCGCCTCCCACCGCTGCCGTGCCGACGGCGCAGCGCCGGGCCGCAGGGGCGATCGAGTCCCGGATCGACCCAAGAGTCGGACCATGTGCCATGTCTACACTGCCCGGCCTCGCGAGGCGAGGGGCATCACCCATGGTGACAGGGGGTCCTCACCGTTTCGTCACGTCTGCGGGTCTGACGTGCTCGCCACCCACCCGTGGACGTGCGACCTGCCTACCGGAGAACGTACGGCAGCCTCACGCGCCCAGCGAGCGGGCCAGCTCGGTCGTGGCCCGGGCGATCTCGCCGTCCTCGTCCGCCATCAGCCGGCCCAGCTCACCGCGCCGGGACCGCACCGCCTGGCGCGCCGCACGCTCCCACACCACCGGGTTCTCCCGATGGTTCAGCAGCTTCGGATAGACGGCGGCGGTGCTCTCCCACTGCCGTGCGTCGGCGATGTTCTTGAGGAGCCGGATGATCTGGGCGCGGCAGGTCACCTGCGGCAGCTTCGCCAGCTCCCACAGGAACGGAACCGTGGCCGCGGTCGCCTGCTCCACCACGAAACCGAACTGACAGATCCGTTTCCGCAGGTCGTCGAGGGCGGAACGGGCGGCGTCGGCGTCACCCCCCGCGATGCCGGTGAGCAACTGGGGGATGGCCGCCGCCGAACCGGTGGAGTCCTGGATATCGCCCCACGGCACGCGGTCCAGTGCTGTGAGCGGCGTGTTCCGGGCCGGGGCGTCGGGGCGCTGGGGACGCTCGCCGCTCGGGTGTTCCGTCGAAGCGCTGCGCATGGCGAGAGGCCTTTCCGCGGCAGTCGGTGTCAGATGGGTGGACAGGGGGTGGCCGGCCGGGTCGACATCCTGGCCCAGACCGTCTTGCCCGCCGGGGGGCTGGGGGCCCAGCCCCACTCCTCGGACAGGGCGTCGACGATGCACAGCCCCCGGCCGTGCTCCTCCAGGGCGATGCCCGCCGGCCGGTACACGGGCGGGTGGTCGTCGAGGTCGGAGACGGTAACCAGCAGGTGGCCGGGGTCCAGGAGGAATCCGAGCCGGATCTCCGGCACGCCCGGCGCGTTCGAGGCTCTCGGCGCCGCGTGCGTCGCGGCGTTGGCGGTGAGCTCGGTGATGACGAGGGTCGCATCGTCGCAGCGGTGGCCGAGCGACCAGCCGTGCAGGGTGTCGCGGGTGAAGGAGCGGGCTCGTGCGAACCCCTCCCGGCTGCACTCGACCCGCAGTACGGCCGAGGCGGACAGGACACCCGAGAACTGCGGCAGTGTCTGCGGCACCGAGGGCGGAGCCCCGTACGGCGAGGCCGTGTGCGGGCCGGCCGGGAAGGCGTGGTCCGCCGCGGGTGCGCCTGCGTGCGCCGCAGCCTCACTCGGCGGCCGGAGCACGTGCTGCGCAGGTGATGACACGGCATCTCCCCGATGCGACGTCAGGACGCGGCGCCAGCCCGGGGGTTGACGCCGCAGCTATTATCCACGCTGAAGGCGCTCGCGTGCAATTGCACGAGAAATTGCGTGAGAATCAAGCCGTTGTGGGTACGCAAGCCGGGACGAGTGCGGTCGAAGGGACGTGCCCGCCACTCGTCCGGACGGCCGGGCACACCGTGCGCGGCGGGGAACGAGAACAGCGAGGAGACTGCGGTGCCACCAGTGCAGAACGGAGTGCGGGCAAGCTCGTTGGAAGCCTGCTGGATGAAGAGCCGGCACAGCAACGCCGAGGGCAACTGCGTCGAAGTCGCCCCCCTCGTCGACGGCGGGATCGCCCTGCGCAACTCCCGCGACCCCGACGGGCCCGCCCTCGTCTACACGTCGGCGGAGGTGGCGGCCTTCCTGGCCGGGGCGAAGGACGGCGAGTTCGACCACCTGCTGTGAGGAACGGTCCTGTTCGTGCCCGGCGCGTGATGCCCTCGGGGAGAAGCGGAGTTCAACTCCCCACTTTCGCGGGGGCCTTGCGGGCGGATGCGTGAAGACCCGGTGAAGTGCGATAGTGTAAGTCGCCCTTGTGCCGGTCTGCTGGGAGTCAGGATGTCCGCCGCGTCGCATCGCATCTCCCGTCTGGAACCCTACCTGGACAGGCGCGAGCCGGCGCCGACACTGCTGAAGATGCTGGTCGGTGTGCAGCTCGCCGGCTTCCGCGAGGACGCCGGGCTCGCCCAGGACCAGGCGGCGCGCGCTGTCGGGTTCAGTGCCGCGAAGTTGTCCCGCATCGAGTCGGGCAAGGGCCGCCGCCCGCCGACGGAGAACGACGTCCGTGCCCTGCTGGAGCTGTACGGCACCGACGACTACGAAGTCTCCGTGCTGCTCAAGCTGTTGCAGCGGGCCGGCGAGCCCGGCTGGTGGCAGCGGTACGACAAGCGGCTGATGCCCGAGTGGTTCGACCGGCTGGTCGGGCTGCAGGAGGCCGCCGCCACCATTCGTACCTTCGAGATCCAGTACGTGCCCGGCCTGTTGCAGACACCCGCCTACACCCGGGCCGTGGTGGAGCGGGGCCTGCCGAACGCGCCTGCGAGCGAGGTGGAGCGTCGCGTCGAACTGCGCAGGCACCGGGCCCGGTTGCTGTCGCGGGCCGACGCCCCGCAGCTGTGGGCGATCATCGACGAGTCCGTGCTGCTGCGCGTCCTGGGCAGCACCGATGTGATGCGGGAGCAGCTCACGCACCTCGTGGAGATGGCTGGACGCTCCAATGTGACGTTGCAGATCGTGCCGTTGAGCGTCACCAACGCCTCGGCGCCGGCCATCCCGATCACGTACCTGCGCTTCGGTGGTCTCGATCTGCCCGACGTCGTCTACCTGGAGCACATCAAGAGCGCGAACTTCCTCGAGGACCGCGACGAGACCGAGGAGTACCGGATCGCGCTGGACCGGCTCGCGGACGAGGCGCTCAAGCCCCGCGACTCGATGGAGCTGCTGCGGCAGACGATGGAGCAGCGCTACCCGTGACCCGCGGAACCTCGTGAGGGGCGACGGCCGTCCCGCACGAGGCACCGCTTCCGTCACATCTCCGGGTCACTTCTCCAGGGGGATCCGCCCGACGCCGCCGAACTCGATCCACTCGTGCGTGAGCTGACGGGGTGCCACCTCGGTGTCCGGACGCCAGGTCGACACCTCGACGAGCCCCGGCTCGAGAATCTCCAGGCCCTCGAAGTACGTCTCCACGTCCTTCGGTTCGCGGACGCGGCCCCAATGGCCCTGGGTCGCCTGGTCCATGAAGTTCGTGACGAAGGCACGGACCTCGGGGTCCTCGCTGACCAGCTGGCACATCACCATGAAGCTGCCGGGCGCGAGTCGCTCCCGTACGCGCCGGGCCACCGCGAGCGGCCCGTCGGTGTCGCTGTCCGGGATGCAGTGGAACACCGAGTTGAACAGCACGCACACCGGCTCGTCGAAGTCGATCAGCCGCTTGGTGTCGGCGTGGCCGAAGATCTGGTCGGTCTCGCGCATGTCCGCGTGGATGACGGTCGTCCGCTCGTCCTGCTCCAGCAGCGCGCGGCCGTGCACCAGCACCATCGGGTCGTTGTCGACGTAGACCACGTGGGTCGTGGGGTCGATGCGCTGGGCGACCTGGTGCACGTTGTCCTGCGTCGGCAGGCCGGATCCGTGGTCCAGGTACTGCCGGATGCCGTGCTCCTCGGAGAGGGTCTTCACGACCCGCTGGAGGAAGCGCCGGTTGTTCAGGGCCAGGCGGCGCGTGCTGGGGACGACCTTGTCGAGTGCCTCGCACGCGGCGCGGTCCGCCGCGTAGTTGTCCTTGCCGCCCAGGTAGTGGTCGTACATGCGCGCTGCCGTCGGCACGTTCGCGTCGATCTCGGTGGACAGCTGCTTCTCGGAGTGCATCGTTCCCCCTGCAAGGTGCCGCGCCAACGGACTGGCTGGACAGGAAGTACATCCTACGGAGCGGGAGTTGGGCGGTGCCAGCCCACCGGCGAAGGTGCCCACGATCGAACGACAAGATGATCGCTGCCCACGTCGGCCTATGCGCCTTAAGCGGGCATTCACGTACTTTGTGTCCCCGGCGCCCGGGAGGGTGCGGCCGACGGCAGTGCCGTCCTTCGCGGGAGGTGGACCGTACGACCGGCTGCGCGGCGGCAGCGGCGTCCGGCGGCCGCGCTCCGACGGGGCCCCCGGCGGCAGCGGCGTCCGGCGGCCGCGCTCCGACGGGGCCCCCGGCGGCACCCCGCGCCTCTCCACCGACGGCATCGGCTCGGCCCACCCCGGCACCTGCGTCCGGTGTCCGAGCCGGCGCGTCACCGCTGCTGCGCGGCGATCATGGCCCGGTACCAGTGGTAGCTGTCCTTCGGCGTCCGGCGCTGCGTGGCGTAGTCGACGCGGACGATCCCGAAGCGCTTGCCGTAACCGAAGGCCCATTCGAAATTGTCGAGGAGGGACCACACGTAGTAGCCGCGCACGTCCACGCCCGCATCCATCGCGGCCCGCAGCGCGGTGAGGTGGTCGCGCAGGTAGGCGACCCGGTCATGGTCGTGGACGGCCCCGTCGGGACCCACCTCGTCGTCCTCGGCGGAGCCGTTCTCGGTGATGTGGACGGGCGGCAGGGCGTGGCCGTAGCGCTGCTTGAGCTGCACGAGCAGGTCGGTGAGGGTGTGGGGCGCGACGGCCCAGCCCATGGCCGTGCGGCGTACGCCGGGCATGGGCACCTCCGCGTACCGGTTGTCGGTCGCGACGCGCTGCGCCGGGTCGCTTTCGCGGTACGGGGCGTCGGCGACGACGATCGGCCGGTAGTAGTTGATGCCCAGGAAGTCCAGGGGCTGCGAGATCAGCCGGAGGTCGCCGTCCCGCCGGAAGTCCTGGCCGCTGATCAGCTCGCACCAGGTCTCCTCCTCCGAGACCGGGTAGCGGCCCGCGAGGACCGGCTCGGTCCACACCAGGTTGTGCAGGGTGTCGGCACGGGTGACGGCGGCCCGGTCGGCGGGTGAGGCGGTCGCGGGGAGATGGTGGTCGAGGTTGAGGGTGATGCCCACCTCGCGTACCCCTGCCGCCCGGAGTGCCGCGACCGCCAGGCCGTGCCCGGCCAGCAGGTGGTGGGCGGCGGCCAGCGCGCCGCGGCCCTCGCGGGCGCCCGGGGCGTGCCGGCCGACGGAGTAGCCGAGGAAGGCACTGCACCACGGCTCGTTGAGGGTGATCCAGCGCGGCACCCGGTCACCCAGGTGCTCGGCGACGACGGCCGCGTACGCACCGAACCGCTCGGCGGTCTCCCGCACCCGCCAGCCGCCGCCGTCCTCCAGGGCCTGTGGAAGATCCCAGTGGTAGAGCGTGGCAGCGGGCTCGATCCCGGCCGAGAGGAGCTCGTCGACCAGGCGCGAGTAGAAGTCGAGCCCTTTGGTGTTCACCGGGCCGGACCCGTCCGGCACGATCCGCGGCCAGGCGATCGAGAACCGGTAGGAGCCCACGCCCAGCTCGCGCAGCAGCGTCACGTCCTCCGGATACCGATGGTAGTGATCGCAGGCGACATCACCTGTGTCACCGTTCGCCACCAGGCCGGGGGTATGGCTGTAGGTGTCCCAGATGGACGGTCCACGCCCGTCCTCCTGCGCAGCCCCCTCGATCTGGTATGCGGCGGTGGCGGCCCCGAACACGAAGCCGGACGGAAAACTCGGGAAGTCGGTCATGCCTCAACGATGCCCTGTCCCAGCGGGCTGCCTCTCGGAATCGGCCGCGGGCAGGAGATGCACCGAGGCAGTGCGCCGCCTCACCGCCATCCGAACCGCTAATCTGGAAATGCGAGAATTGATCGGAAGTCGAGGGCGTGTCCGCAACCGCTATTCTCACGGACCCGGCCGCTTTTCCAGGAGAAACTCATGGGCGACTATTACGACCTCGGCACGCACAGCCGTCCCGTCACCACGTCCTCCGCCGACGCCCAACTCTGGTTCGACCGCGGCCTGGTGTGGACGTACGCCTTTCATCACGAGGAAGCCGTCGTCTGCTTCGAAAAGGCTGCCGAGGCCGATCCGGAGTGCGCGATGGCGTATTGGGGCATCGCCTACGCGCTCGGCCCGAACTACAACAAGCCCTGGGAATTCTTCGACGGCGAGGAACTGGCACGGACCGTCGAACGCACGCACGCCGCCGTGGAGCGCGCTCACGAGAAGGCCGCCCGCGCCACTCCGGTCGAGCGGGCCCTCATCGGCGCACTGCGGGCCCGCTATCCGCAGCCGGAGGCCGTCGAGGACTGTTCGGTGTGGAACGAGCCCTACGCGGACGCGATGCGCGTCGTGTACGAACTGGCGCCCGACGACTTGGACATCGCCACCCTGCACGCCGACGCCGCGATGAACCTCACCCCGTGGCAGCTGTGGGACCTCAGGACCGGTCAGCCGGCCGAAGGCGCCCGGACCACGGAGGCCAGGGCCGTACTGGAAGGCGCCCTCGCCACCGAGGCCGGCGTACGTCACCCCGGGGTCCTGCACCTCTACATCCACCTGATGGAGATGTCCCCGACCCCGGAGCAGGCCCTCACCGTCGCCGACCGGCTGCGCGGCATCGTGCCCGACGCCGGGCACCTGCTCCACATGCCCTCACACCTGGACGTCCTGTGCGGCGACTACCGCCAGGTCGTCGCGGCCAACAGCGACGCGATCGCCGCCGACGAGAAGTACCACCGGCAGGCCGGGGCGATGAACTTCTACACCCTCTACCGGGCGCACAACTACCATTTCAAGATCTACGGTGCCCTGTTCCTCGGCCAGGCGCAGGTCGCCCTCGACACCGCCGCCCAGCTGGAGGCGGCCATCCCCGAAGACCTGCTCCGCGTGCCGAGCCCCCCGATGGCCGACTGGCTGGAAGCGTTCCTGGCCATGCGCGTTCACGTCCTGATCCGCTTCGGCCGCTGGACCGAGATCCTCGAACTGCCCGCCCCCGCCGACCCGGAGCTCTACGCGATGACCGTGGCCATGCGGCACTACGCCCGGGGCGTCGCGCTCTCCGCCACCGGCGAGGTCGACCGCGCGGAGGCCGAACGCGAGCTCTTCCGGGCGGCGGTGAGCCGGGTGCCCGGGACGCGCATGCTGTTCAACAACACCTGCCACGACATCCTCGCGATCGCCGCGGCCATGCTGGACGGCGAACTCGAATACCGCAGGGGCAACCACGACCTCGCCTTCGCCGCCCTGGAACGCTCCATCGAGCTGGACGACAACCTCCCCTACGACGAGCCCTGGGGCTGGATGCAGCCCACCCGCCACGCCTACGGCGCACTGCTGCTGGAGCAGGGCCGCGTGGCGGAGGCCGAGGCCGTCTACCGTGCCGACCTCGGCCTCGACGACACCCTGCCCCGGCCCCTCCAGCACCCGGGCAACGTCTGGGCGCTGCACGGCTTTCACGAGTGCCTGCTCCGCTCCGGCAAGACCGGCGAGGCGGCCCTCGTGGCCCACCAGCTCAAGATGGCGAGCGCACTGGCCGACGTAGCGGTGCAGTCGTCCTGCTTCTGCCGTCTGGATGTCGCGGAGCCCGCCGGCGGGTGCTGTCACTGACCCCGCGGTCAGAACCGGTTCAGGCGCGCGAGCTCCAGCGCCCGGGTCATGGCAGGCCGGTCCCGCTGCCGCCGGTCCGGGTCGCTGGTGAGGGACATCAGGAGCTCCGGGGTCAGCCGGTAGCCCTCGGCGTGCGCCAGCAGAGCCTCCGCGTCGCGGGCCGACGTGGCGCCGTGGTCCTCGTCGGCGATCGTGCGCAGTACGTCGTCGCGGTCGGTGAAGCGGCTCATACCGCAGTCGAGGCCGTCGTCGTTCAGGGTGCCGGGGTACGGGGCGCGGGCCCAGGCCCCGTTCTCGTACCAGTAGACACAGCCCAGTTCATTGCCGCTCAGGTAGTCCCCCAGCTCATCGTGGGGGAGCCAGGCGGGGGCGCCGGCGAGCATGTCGACCGGCGGCTCGTGCCACTTGCATCCGCTCGACTCGTCCTCGCCGAAGAGCACATACCGCCCCGCGCCCCGCGGTGCGAACCCCCACCACGTGCAACCGGCGTCGTCCAGACGGAGACCCGTGTCGTCCACCCAGGTCCCCGTACGGTGATGAGCCTCCCGCTCGTCCGCCGCGGTGGCTTCCAGCACGGCGATGAGCGCCCAGCGAGCCCACAGCACGTCCGGCGACGGCAGATCCCCGGGCAGCCCCGGCCGGTTGATGGTCATGCACTGTCCCCGCTCGTCACACCGATCGTGATCACGCCCAGCCTCTCACGACGTGAACGGCCGACGGTCAACGGCCGGTCGGCCGTCCCGGCTCGGCGCGCAGCAGGACGATCCCGTACACGACGATCCACACCACCCACATCAGCCATCCGGCGAGCCCGAGGTGCTCGAGCGGACCGAGACGGTCCATGACCCATGGCGTCAACACGGCCGAGCCGAGCATCAGGGCGGCCGACACCAGACCCCACCTGCCGTGCCAGGGACGCACCAGCCCGGTACGCAGCCCGCCCACGGACAGACCTACCAGGGCCAGCGCGAGGAAGGTGCCGTTGAGGGTGAACAGGGCGTCGTGGAGTGCCCACAGACCCGTGTCCGCGCCGACGCCGTCCGCCGCCGTCGACGCGAGGGCCAGCCGTAGGGCGATGACGCCGGCGAAAGCCGCGTTCTGCAACAGGAGCCCGGCGAAGCCGACCAGCGCCCACGCCGAGCCGCGCTCCCCCTCGCCTTGCCACAGCACCCGGACCGCTCCCGCACCGAACACCGTGGCCAGGACCCAGGCCGCGGGCGTGAGCGCGGAACCGATGCCGACCAGGTCGTGGTGGGCCCGGAAGAACCCGTCCACCTCCCCGATGCCGGCACCGGTGCGCGGCAGGCCCGCCGGGACCAGGACCACGTTCCCGGCGACGATCAGGAAGGCGAAGCCCAGCGCGGCCAAGCCGCTGACACGGGTGAAACTCATGGCGGCCGGGGCGCTCCCCGGCAGTGTACGTAACATATATTGATTATAAGGGCCGTAAACCAAAAGACCGTAGGACCCAAAGCGCGGAAGGGCAGGAGCCATGAGCGAGGAGCCGGGGCGACGGCGGTACGACTCGCTGCGCCGGACGGCACAGGCGCAGCAGACCCGTGCCGACGTCGCCCGCGCCGCGTTGCGCCTGTTCGTCTCCCAGGGATGGGCGGCGACCACGATCCGGGACGTGGCGCGCGAGGCGGGGGTGTCCGTGCCGACCGTCTACGCCGCGTACGGCAACAAGTCGGGCCTGACCCGGGCGTTGGCCGATGCGGCCGACCTCTCGGCCGATGTGCCGCGGCTCGTCGCGGCGCTGGAGTCACCCACCGCGGACCCCGCGGGCCAGCTCGCCGCCATGGCCGGATACGACCGGCGCCTGTACGAGCGCGCCGGTGACGTCATCACCCTCGTACGCGAAGCGGGCCGCTCCGAGCCGGAGCTCGCCACGCTGTACGACGACAGTCGCCGACGTGGCGACCGGACCCGGGCACAGGTCTTCTCCTCCTGGCCGCCGGGTGTCCTGAGAACCGGACTCGATGTGCTGTCGGCGGTCGACGTCTACGCGGCGCTGTGCAACATCGACGTCTACGCCGTACTGACCGGCGAGCGCGGGTGGTCAGCCGACCAGGTGGAACAGTGGTGGTGCGGTGTGCTGGTGCGCGAGCTGCTCCACTGACCGCCGGTGACGGACTCGGGGCCCGTGACACGTTTGGGCTGCCGCTGCTCCGGTCACTCGTGCGGTGACCCGTAGTCGGACACGACGTGGAGTGAGCGAACCGTGGCTGGAGACCAGAAGGGCAAGGCGAAGGCCGAGCAGGCCAAGGGCAAGGCCAAGGAGACGATCGGCCGCGCGGTGGGCAACGAGCGGCTGGAGGCCGAAGGCCGGGCGGAGCAGTCGAAGGGTGACGCCCGACAGGCCAAGGAGAAGACGAAGGACGTCTTCAAGCACTGAGTCGCTGGCACGAGAGAGATCATGTGGCCGTGCCGCGTCCCGTGGGGACGCGGCACGGCCATGTTCCCACCTGCATGAGCCAGGACCGGCCCGTCACGTCGCAGGGGTCTCCTCCAGGGGGAAGTGACAGGCGGCTCCGTGGAGCGGCGCACCGGGTGGCGGCGTGGGCACGGTCTCGGCGCACACGTCCCGCACCCGCGGACACCGCGTCCGGAACCGGCACCCGGAGGGCGGATCGGCCGGTGACGGGAGCTCACCGGTGAGCACGATGCGCTGCCTTCGGCGCCCGCCGGCCACGGGGGAGGGCGCGGCGGACAGCAGCGCCTCGGTGTACGGATGGCGCGGACGCTCGTAGAGCTCCTCCGTGGGGCCCGACTCCACCATTTTGCCGAGGTACATCACGGCGACCCGGTCGGCCAGGTGCCGCACCACGGACAGGTCGTGCGAGATGAACACGTACGACAGGCCCAGCTCGTCCCGCAGGTCGCACAGGAGGTTGAGCACCTGTGCCTGCACCGACAGGTCCAGCGCGGAGACGGGCTCGTCGCAGACGATCACCTCGGGTTCCAGTGCCAGGGCCCGGGCGATCCCGATCCGCTGCCGCTGCCCGCCGGAGAACTCGTGCGGAAGGCGACGCGCGTCCGAGGCACGCAGGCCGACCATCTCCAGCAGCTCCGTCACGCGCGCCGCACGCCGCGACACGGGAACGAGGGACCGGTGGGTCAGCCAGGGCTCGCCGATGAGTTCCGCGGCGGTGAGGCGGGGGTTGAGCGAACCGAACGGATCCTGGAAGACCATCTGCACCTTGCGCCGCCAGGCCAGCAGTTCCGCGCCCGACAACGCGAAGGGGTCGGCGCCCCCGTACCGGACGCTGCCCGCGTCGGGGCGCTCCAGCCGCAGCAGGACCCGGGCCAGCGTGGACTTGCCGCAGCCGGACTCACCGACGAGACCGAGGGTCTCCCCGCGGGCCAGGGTGAGGTCCACCCCGTCCAGTGCCCGTAGCCGCCTGCCGCCCCGCAGGGTCCGCCGGACGGCGAAGCTCTTGGCCAGACCGGTGGCCGCAAGCAGTGCCTCGTGCTCAGGCATCGGCCAGTTCCTTCCCGAAGTGGCAGGCGGCGGCCCGGCCCGCTCCGGTGCCGGTCAGCGCAGGCCGGTGCGTGGCGCAGCGCTCCCGGGCCAGGGGGCAGCGGGTACGGAACGCGCAGCCCGCCGGGACGGCGCCCGGGTCCGGAGGGCCGCCGGGAATGGAACGCAGCCGGGCGCCCCGGTGCTGCTCGGCCGGGACCGACTCCAGCAAGCCCCGCGTGTAGGGGTGGTGAGGTCTGGCGAACACCTCCGCCACCGGCCCGGTCTCCACGACGGTGCCCGCGTACATGACGGCGACCCGGTCCGCGTGCTCGGCGGCGAGCCCGAGGTCGTGCGTGATCAGGACGAGCGCCGTGCGCTGCTCGCCGCGCAACTCGGCGAGGAGGTCCATGATCTGGGCCTGCACGGTGACGTCCAGAGCGGTCGTGGGCTCGTCGGCGATCAGAACCTTGGGCCGCAGGGCGACCGCCGTCGCGATCAGCAGACGTTGCCGCATGCCGCCGGAGAACTGGTGCGGATAGGCCGCCGCCCGGGAGCGGGCCTCGGGGATGCCCACGCGTTCCATCAGCTCCACCGCCCTGGCCCGCGCCGTCCGCCGGGACATGCCCTCGTGGATGCGGAACGGCTCGGCGAGCTGCGTGCCGACGGTGAGGACGGGGTTGAGCGCGCTGAGCGCGTCCTGGAAGACCATGGCCAGATGCGGGCCGGCCAGCCGCCGCCTGGCCCGCGGGCCGAGCCCGAGCAGGTCCACACCGTCGAGGCGCACCCGGCCGCCCGTCACCTCCGCGACCGGGTCGAGCAGCCCGGCTACGGCGTGCGCGGTCATGCTCTTGCCGCAGCCCGACTCGCCGAGCAGCGCGAGCGTCTCGCCCGACCGCACGGTGAAGCCGACCCCGCGGACCACGTGGACGGGCCCGGCCGGGGTGTGGACGTCGACGGACAGGTCCTCGACGGCCAGGACGGCCGCGTTCGACGGGCGGGTGCCGCTCCCCGCCGCCGAACGCTCCCGCTCGCGACGCGGCCTCCTCCCGGCCGTCCGTCCGAGCGCCTCCCGCCACCGCTGCCCCGGATCGGCCGTCAGCCGAGCCCACGAGGCGAGAACGGTCGCGGACACGGTCGTGACGACGATGGCGAGCCCCGGGAAGAACGCGATCCACCACGCGCTCTGCAACTCCTGCCGCCCCTGCGCCACCATCAACCCCCAGGAGACATCCGGCGGTTGGATGCCGATGCCCAGGAAGCTGAGCGATGACTCGGCCAGCATCACGAAACAGAAGTCGAGCGCGGCGACGGTGAGCAGCGTGGGCAGCACACTCGGTGCGACATGCCGCCGGACGGCAGCCCAGCTGCCCGTGCCGAACGTACGGGCCGCGTCCATGAACAGCCGCCCGCGCAGCTCCGCCGCCTCGGCCCGGGCGGTCCGCAGGTAGACCGGGATGCGGGCCACGGCCAGGACCAGCACGAGGCTCGCGGCACTCGGTGAGAAGACGTACAGCACGACCACGGCCAGCAGCAGGGAGGGGAAGCTGAGGATCACGTCGGCCACGCGCAGCGACACGCTCTCGCGCCGACCGCCGTGGTATCCGGCCCACATGCCCCACACCGAGCCGACGGCGAGGGAGCACAGGACGGCGGGCACCGCCACGGCCAGGGTGGTCCCGGCCGCGGTCAGCAGCCGCGCGGCGACGGGGCGGCCGAGGGAGTCACTGCCGAGGACGAAGGCCCAGCCGTGGTCGAGACGGAAGGGAGGCCGGTCCGGAGCGCGCAGGTTCTGACGGGTCGCCAGGTCCGCGGCCAGAAGCGGCCCCAGGACGGCGCACAGCGCCACCAGGACCAGCACCAGGGCGGCCGCGCAGGCGAACCGGTCCCGGAGCAGCAAGGCGAACCACCGCCGCCGTACGGCCGGACCGCCGGCCTCGGATGTGTCGAGCATGTCCCGTCCTTGGCTCATGCCGCCGCCCGCTGCCGTACCCGCGGATCCAGGAGCGCGTGGAGAAGGTCCACCAGGATGTTGAGGGCGAAGATCGCCAGTGCCGTCAGGAGCACCGCCGCCTGCAGGACCGCGAAGTCGCGCTGCAGCACCGAGTCGATCATGAGCTTGCCGATCCCGGGCCAGCCGAAGATCGTCTCGACGACCACGGCCCCGTTGACCAGCCCCACGGCCAGGTCGCCCGCAACGGTGAGGGCCGGTGCCGCGGCGTTCCTCAGCGCGTGCCCGAAGACCACACGCGGTTCGGAGGCCCCCTTGCCGCGCGCCACCTTCACGTACGGGGCGGACAGCGCGGAGACCATGGCGCCCCGCACCACGTGCACCAGCACGCCGAACGGACGGATGAGCAGCGTCGCCACGGGCAGCACCCAGGCCGCCGCGCCGCTGGTGCCGGAGGTGGGCAGCCAGCCCAGGGTGACCGCGAAGACCAGCACGCCCATGATGGCGATCCAGAAGTCGGGGACGCTCGCGGCCGTGGACGACAGGAAGCTCGCGATCCGGTCGGTCGCCGAGTTCGGCCGGTAGGCAGCCAGGCTGCCGATGACCACAGCGCCCAGGATGGCGAGCAGCATCGTCCAGCCGGCCAGTTGCAGCGTCGCGGGGAAGGCGCGCAGGACGGCCTCGCCGGCCGGCTGGGCGGTGCGCAGCGACTCGCCGAAGTCGAGGTGCGCGACCTGGGCGAGATAGTCGCCGAACTGGGTGATCAGCGGTTCGTCCAGGCCGTTGCGGGCGGCGAACTCGGCGCGCATCTCGGGCGTCGCGCTCAGCGGCAGGTACAGGTTGGCGGGGTCTCCGGTGAGGCGGGCCAGGAAGAACACGCCGAGGACCACGACCAGCAGCGGGATGACGCTGGAGACGGCGCGGTGGCGTAACAGGGTCAGCATGGGTCCTCCCTCAGTCCGCGCGTCGCATGTCGGCGAGTCGCATCTCGTCGTTGGTGGCCGAGTCGGGCTTGTAGCGGACCTTGGGGGAGAGGGCCAGCAGGCCGGTCATGTTGGCCATCACGGCATCCCGTACGACCTCGTCGTTCTGGTAGGCGAACGCGTCGGCGAACGCACGCTGTCGTGTGGCGCCCGAGGCGAGCTGGGCCCTGTCGATGCGCGCGTCGAGCTCGGCGGTGCCGTAGCTGCTCTGGGCGCCCTGGCTGCCGTAGATCTGGCCCAGCGTGAACGCGGCGTCCCCGGCCTGGTTGCCGTGCTGGGCCTGGAGCAGGGTGGGGCCGGTGTCACCGGTGGGGAAGGGGCGCAGCAGGTACTCCAGCCACGCGTTGACGTCGAGCATCTTGATCCTGGCCTTCAGCCCGGCCTTGAGCAGACCGTCCTGGACGACTTCCATGGCCTCGGCGGCCTTCGGGTAGATGCCGTTGCGGCCGATGATGGTGAGGGTGGTGTCGGTCCGTACCCCGTCGGCGCGGGCCTCGGCGACGAGCCGCCGGGCGCGTTCCGGGTCGTACGGCCAGGGCGCTATGCGCGGGTTGTAGCCGGTGACGCCCCGGGAGACGAGCTGCCCGCTGGGCCGGCCGGCGAAGACGGCCGTCGTCAACCCCTCGCGGTCGATGGCGTAGTTGACGGCCCGACGGACCCGGATGTCGTCCAGCGGTGGCTTGGTGGCGTCGATCCGCAGGTACGAGACCTCGTTGGTGGCGAACTCGACCGCCCGGTCACCCGCCCCGTCCTCGGGGGCGAGCCCGATGGCGACGTCCGCCTCGTTGTTCGTCACCATGGCCGCGCGCACACTGCCCTCGGCGCGCCAGACATAGGTGGCCGCGGAGAAGTCGGGGGTCTTGCCCCAGTAGCCGGGGAAGCGCTTCAGCCGCAGGTAGCGGCCCTGGTTCCACTCGTCGATCCGGTAGGGCCCCGTGCCGACCGGCTCGCGCACGCGGGAGTCGGGGTCGGTGCCCACCGGCACGATCTCGACGAACGACAGGCGCAGCGGCAGGATCGGGTCGGGCTTCGAGGTGGTGACCCGGAGGGTGGTGTCGTCGACGGGCGTGGCCGTGAGCTCGCTGTCGGCGAAGATGTAGCCGTCGACGTTGCAGTCGATGGCCGAGTCCGTGGCGCGCTCGACCGAGAACGCCGCCGCGGCCGCTGTGAACGGCGAGCCGTCGTGGAAGGTGACCCCTCTGCGGAGGGTGAAGTTCCACGAAGTGGCCGACGTACGGGTCCACTTGGTGGCGAGAGCGGGTTCGAGGTCTCCGGTCGACGGTTCGCGCTCGGTGAGGGCCTCCGTGATGTTGGCCCGTGTCACCCTGCCGGTCGCCGTCAGTGAGGCGTCGCAGGGGTCGAGGGTGGGCGGTTCCTCGGGAAGGACGATGCGCAGGGTGCCCGGGCCGCCGCCGACGGGATCGGCACCCGCCACCGAACAGCCGGAGGCGGCGAGCAGGACGACGAGGGACGTGACGATCGGACGACTGCGGGACAAGCCTGGGCCGGGCACGGTTCCTCCGCGTTCACTCGCGTGCACAACAGAGAACGTTGTTTAGATATGTGGACGATCATTATTGAGGGGCCCGGCCTGAACGCGTCAAGAGGTGTGCGCCGGTTCTCAACTCGCCTCAGCTCTTGACGTGTTGATTGCCGTCCTAAAACATTCGGGAAACTCGATTGATTCTGCGCGGTTCTGTTCGCTCTGAAGGGAATCCATGTCCAGCAGACGTCGCCTCGCCCGGACGGCACTGGCGATCACCGTCCCCCTGGCGCTCGGTGCGGGCCTCATGGCCCTGCCTCCCGCCGCCGCCGCTGCCGCCGACCCGCCCGCGAGTGCGGTCACGGTAAGCATCGACCCGTCCTACCGGCAGCAGGAGTTCGAAGGGTGGGGGACGAGCCTCGTCTGGTTCGCCAACATCACAGGCCGCTACCCCGAACCCATCCGGCAGAAGCTCGCCGACATGCTGTTCGGCGAGGACGGACTCCGCCTGAACATCGCGCGCTACAACATCGGCGGCGGCAACGCCCCCGACGTCCGCAAGGACTACATGAAGACCGGCGCGACGATGGACGGCTTCTGGAAGGCGCCCGAGGGCACCACCAGGGCGGACACCGACTGGTGGAACCCCGACGACCCGGGGCACTGGGACTGGTCCGCCGACCCCGGCCAGCGCTGGTGGGTGGACCGCGTCAAGAGCAAGGTGACGAAGTGGGAGGCCTTCAGCAACTCACCGCCCTGGTTCCAGACCGTCAGCGGCTACGTCTCGGGCGGCTTCGACGCGAACACCGACCAGATACGGGCGGACCGCGTCGACGACTTCGCCACCTACCTGGTCGAAGTCACCGACCAGTTGGAGAAGAAGCACCGCATCCGGTTCGACACCATCGCCCCGCTCAACGAGCCCAACACCAACTACTGGGGCACCCAGATCGGCCCCGACGGGCAGCCCACCGGTGGCCGCCAGGAGGGCGCGCACGCCGGCCCGGAACTCCAGCAGAAGGTCGTACTGGCCCTGCAACGCGCACTGGAGAAGGCGAGAACCCGCGCCACGATCTCCGCGATGGACGAGACGAACCCCAGCACCTTCGTCCGCAACTGGAACGCCTACGACAGCACCGCCCGGGCCGCCGTCGACCAGCTCAACGTGCACACCTACGGCACCGGCATGCGCACCAGCGCCCGCGACAGCGCCAAGGCCGCGGACAAGCCGTTCTGGATGAGCGAGGTCGAGGGCACCTGGGGGACCGGCACCGACTTCACCGGCATGGAACCGGGACTCGGCATCGCCACCCGGGTCATCGAGGACATGCGTGAACTGGAGCCGTCCGCCTGGGTGTTGTGGCAGCCGGTCGAGGACTCCATCCCGCAGGCGCAGGCCGGCAAGAACTGGGGCAGCATCCACATCCCGTTCAACTGCACGGCCAAGGACACCCTGGAGACCTGCCCGGTCAAGGCCAACACCAAGTACCACACCCTGCGCAACTTCACCCACCACATCCGCCCCGGCGACCACTTCGTCAAGTCCGACGACCCCTCCAGCGTCGCCGCCGTACGCAAGTCCGGCCGCGGAGCGACGGTGGTCCACGTCAACAACGGCACGGCCCCGCGCGCGGTGACCGTGGACCTCTCGAAGTTCCGGCGGGTCGCCCCCGGCGCCACCGTGACCCCCGTGGTGACCAGCGCCGACGGTGCGCTCGTCCGCGGCACGTCCGTCAAGGTGAAGAACGACGCGGCCACCGTGACCGTCCCGGCCAAGTCGGTCACGACCCTCCTCGTCGACGGCGTGTCCGGTACCGCCGCCGACGCCGGGCTCGTCCAGCCCGGCCATGTCTACCGCCTCCAGGGCACCCAGAGCGGCAAGTCCCTTGCACCGTCCCCCGACGGCGACGGCGTCGTCGTCCGCACGGCCGACCCGGCCGCCGAGTCCCAGCTGTGGCGGGTGAAGCGGCTGACCCGCGGCGAGGGCAACCGTGAACGCTACGCCCTCGTCAACGCCGCGAACGGCAGGCGCCTGGCCGTCCGCGACGACGAGGCCGTACTCGAAGACGGGGCCACACCGGCCGCACAGTGGATCACGTCCACCACCGGCGACGGCACCTGGACCTTCGTCAACGCCGCGACGGGCCGCCTCCTCGACGTCGTCGGGCAGTCGACCGCGGACGGCGCCCGCGTCTCGGCCCACCTCCCGACCTCGGGCGCGAACCAGCGCTGGGCAGTGACCGACGAGACGGTGCTCCGTACACGGCCGGCGACGGCGTTCACCGTGCCCGGGCGCGCCCCCGAACTGCCCGGGACCGTGACACCCGTCTTCCGTGACGGTGCCCGGGGCGCACTCCCCGTGCGGTGGGCGCTGCCCTCCGACGCACGCTGGCGCAAGCCCGGAACGGTACGCGTCGAGGGCCGGGCCACCGACGCCCTCGGCCGGACCGTCGCGGCCGAAGCGGTGGTCACCGTGGACACCATCGCCTCCACCCTCCCGGCCCGCGCCAAGGCCTTCACCGGCGGACGGCCCTCCCTGCCCGCCACGGTGACCGGCGTGGGACGGCACGGCGGCACCGCCGAACTCCCGGTCACCTGGGAGCCCGCATCCGAAGGCGCCTTCGACGACACCGGCGTGGTGACCCTGCGCGGCACGGCCCGGGTCCCGGGCGGGGACACGGCCGCCGCGACCGTACGCGTCCAGGTCACCGCACCCCGGGAGACCGACGCCGGGGGCGAGAAGGGCGTGACGGTCGGCGCCACCTACACCGAGAGCGGCTACTCCGCGGAGGGCCTGCGCAACGGCACCACGTCCGAGAAGGCATGGTCGAACTGGAAGTCCGGCACGAAGAACCCTGCGGACACCATCACCTTCACGCTGCCGGAAGCCCGCGATGTGAGCCGGGTCGTGACCCACTTCCACCGTGACGGCGCCAACGTCAGCTTCGCGGAGTCCCTCAAGGTGCAGGTGCGGGGCTCCGACGGCACCTGGTCCGACGCGAGCGGCCAGGTCGCCGTCGGCACCGAGGGGACGCCCGTGGCCGACGTGCCGGTGCGCGCGGCCGGCCCGGCGACGGGCGTGCGCGTGGTGATGACGGCCCGCCCGGGCGGCTACATCACCCTCGGCGAGATCGAGGTCCTCGCGAAGGCGCCGGGCGCTTCCACCGACGCCGCGGCCGCGTCGATCGCGGTGGACGGCAAGACCCTCAGCGGCTTCGAGCCGGACCGGGCGAGCTACCGGGTGGCGGTCGACCGCCCGGACCGCGCCGAGATCACCGCCACACCGCGTGACCCCTACGCGAAGGTGACGGTCCGGAGGGACACGGCCGGGGGCAGGACGGTCCACACCGTGACCGTGACCGGCGAGGACGGCTCACAGACACGGGAGTACCGGATCGAGCTCACCCGCCGCTGAACACACGGAAAGCGCGGGGCCCGCACGCCCCGCGCTTTCCGTCTTCCGGGATCAGACCGCCGGGGCCGGGTACGTCGGGTACTCCACGCCGGAGACGTGCTGCACGACACGGATGACCTGGCAGGAGTAGCCGAACTCGTTGTCGTACCACAGGTAGAGGATCGCGTTGTCGCCGTCGACCTTGGTCGCGCCGGCGTCGACGATCGAGGCGTGGCGCGAGCCGATGAAGTCGCTGGAGACCGCGTCGGGGGCCGTGGTGAAGTCGATCTGGCGCTTGAGGGGCGAGGTCAGGGAGACGTCGCGGAGGTGGTCGAGGACCTCCTCGCGGGTGGTCTCCCGGCCGAGCCGCAGGCTGAGGATGGCGATCGAGACATCCGGGACCGGGACGCGGATCGAGCTTCCGGTGATGGGTGCCTTGAGGTCGGGCAGCGCCTTGGCGACGGCCGAGGCGGCACCGGTCTCCGTGATGACCATGTTGAGCGGCGCGGACCGGCCTCGGCGGTCGGCCTTGTGGTAGTTGTCCAGCAGGTTCTGGTCGTTGGTGAACGAGTGAACCGTCTCCACGTGGCCGCGCTGGACCCCGAACTCGTCGTCCATCGCCTTCAGCGGCGGCACGATCGCGTTCGTGGTGCAGGACGCGCAGGACAGGATCTGCTCGTCCGGCTTGATGGTGTCGTGGTTGACGCCGTGCACGATGTTCGGGACGTCGCCCTTGCCGGGCGCGGTCAGCACGACCTTGTCGATACCGGGGCGCAGGTGCCCGGACAGGCCCTCGCGGTCGCGCCACTTGCCGGTGTTGTCGATGAGGATGGCGTCCTTGATGCCGTACGCCGTGTAGTCGACCTCGGACGGGTCGTTGGCGTAGATCACCTTGATGGCGTTGCCGTTGGCGACGATCGTGCTGTTCGCCTCGTCGACGGTGATGGTGCCCTGGAACTGGCCGTGGATCGAGTCGCGGCGCAGCAGCGAGGCACGCTTGACGATGTCCTGCTCGCCACCCCCGCGCACGACGATGGCCCGCAGCCGCAGACCGTTGCCCGAGCCGGACTTCTCGATGAGCAGCCGGGCGACCAGCCGGCCGATGCGGCCGAAGCCGTAGAGGACGACGTCCCGGCCCTCAGGGCGCTCGATCTTGTTGGCGCCCGTGGCACCGGCGACGGCCTCGGCGGTGAACTCCGCGACCGACAGACCGCGGTCGTCCTCGCGGTACGTCGCGGCGAGCATGCCGATGTCGATCTGGGACGGCCCGAGGTCGAGCTCGGCGAGGGTCTGCAGGAACGGCAGCGTCTCGGTGACCGAGAGCTCCGCACCGGCGATCTGCCGGGCGAACCGGTGAGTCTTGAGGATGCTGACCACCGACTTGTTCACCAGGGAGCGGCTGTGCAGCAGGACCGTCACGTCCCGCTCCCGGTGCAGCTTCCCGATGATCGGGATCATCGACTCCGCGATCTCCTCGCGGTTCTTCCAGTTGGTGAACGAGTCGTCGTTGAGAGTCACGAGTTCATCTTTCGAGCTAGGCGGCGCTCATATGTTAAACCGTCGATTTCCGGATCATGAACGGGGGCCTCCGATGCGTTCGGCGGCCTCTCCGCGCGCCCCTCAGGGCCGGGCCTGAGACGATCGAAAGCGGATTTTCTACGCGGAAGGGGTACACATGGACTACGACTCCGTGGCCGACGAGCTGTACGCCCTGCGCCCGGAGGAGTTCACCGCCGCCCGCGCCTCCGCCGTGGCCTCCGCCCGCACCGCCGGTGACCGGGAACTCGCCGAACGGATCGGGGCGTTGCGCAAGCCCAGCCTCGCGGCCTGGGTCAGCAACCTGCTGGTCCGCGGCAGCCCCGGGGAGGTCGAGCCCCTGCTGCGCCTGGGGGAGGGGCTGCGGCAGGCCCACCAAGACCTGGACGGCGCACAGCTGCGTGAGCTGAGCCGTCGGCAGCACGCGCTCATCCGGGCCCTGTCCCTGCAGGCCCGGCAGCTCGCGAAAGAGGCCGGCCATCCGATCGGCGAGGGTGCGCAGCGCGACGTCGAGAACACCCTGCATGCCGTCCTGGCCGACCCCGAGGCTGCGCGGGCCTGGGCGGGCGGCCGTCTGACCAAGCCGCTGAACGCGGCCGTCGGCTTCCCCGCCGTGGCCGAGGGCGCCCGGCCGCAGCGCCCCGCGCCCGCGCCCGCCCCCTCCCGCCCGGACAAGAAGACGAGCGAGCAGCAACGACGCCGACTGGAGCGGGCCCGGAAGGAGGCCGACGCCGTCGAGCGCGAGCTGCGGGAGCTGCGGGACGAGGCGGCGGTGGCGGGCCGGGCGGCGGGAGAGGCGAAGCAGCAGGTGGATGCCCTCCAGCGGCGCGTGGAGGAGCTCACCGGCGAGCTGGAACGGATCAGGGGCGAACACCAGCAGGCCCGCTTCGCCGAGCGGACGGCCCGGGAACGGGCGCGGACGGCCGACCGCCGGGTTCGTGAGGCCGACCGCAAGGCCGCGACGGCCGCTGCCCGGCTCGAACGCCTCACCTCATCGGACGCGTGATCGACGGACCGGCACGGCGGTGCGCGCCACCTGGCGCCTGCCGAGGCGCGATCATGTCACTGTGACTCAACTCACATCTCTCAAGTGGGCCGTCCAGCACTGCTCCACACGCAGGACACCAAAATTGAACCGTTCGTTTTCTTGAACCAGTCGTGTTTGTGTGACTAGGTTGTCCGCATGACCGCATCCGGGAACCCGACCGCCGCCGAGGAGCTGCGCGGTGCCGGCCTGAGGGTGACGGCCGCCCGCGTCGCGCTGCTCGAAGCCGTACGGGACGGTGACCACCTCGGCGCCGAGGCCATCGCCTCCGAGGTGCGCGGCCGCGTGGGCCACATCAGCGTCCAAGCCGTCTACGAGGGGCTGCACGCACTCACCGCGGCGGGACTGATACGCCGCCTCGACCCACCCGGCAGCCCGGCCCTCTACGAGGGGCGGGTCGGCGACAACCACCACCACCTCGTGTGCCGGTCGTGCGGATCCGTCGCCGACGTCGACTGCGCGGTCGGCCACGCCCCCTGTTTGACCGCGTCCGACGACCGCGGCTTCGCCGTCGACGAGGCCGAGGTCATCTACTGGGGCCTGTGCCCCGCCTGCTCCACCGCTCGCAGTTCCTGAGCACGTGATCCACCCGAGCGTTCCTGAGCACGTGATCCACCCCGAGCGTTCCTGAGCACCGTGATCCACCCGAGCACCGTGATCCACCCCGTCCGGAAGGATTTCCATGACTGAGAACCACGACGCGATCGTCACCGACCCCAAGTCGGAGGAAACGGGAGGCGGTTGCCCCGTGGCGCACGGCCGCGCTCTGCACCCGACCCAGGGGGGCGGCAACCGCCAGTGGTGGCCCGAGCGGCTCAACCTGAAGATCCTCGCCAAGAACCCCGAGGTGGCCAACCCCCTCGGTGAGGACTTCGACTACGCCGAGGCGTTCCAGGGTCTCGACCTCGCCGCCGTCAAACGCGACATCGCCGAGGTGCTCACCAGCTCGCAGGACTGGTGGCCGGCCGACTTCGGCAACTACGGCCCCCTGATGGTCCGTATGGCCTGGCACAGCGCGGGCACCTACCGCATCAGCGACGGCCGTGGCGGCGCCGGCGCCGGCCAGCAGCGGTTCGCCCCGCTCAACAGCTGGCCGGACAACGGCAACCTCGACAAGGCCCGCCGGCTGCTGTGGCCCGTGAAGAAGAAGTACGGCCAGTCCATCTCCTGGGCCGACCTCATGATCCTCACCGGCAACGTCGCGCTGGAGCAGATGGGCTTCGAGACCTTCGGCTTCGCCGGCGGCCGCAAGGACGTCTGGGAGCCTGAGGAGGACGTGTACTGGGGCCCCGAGACGACCTGGCTCGACGACAAGCGCTACACGGGCGACCGCGAGCTGGAGAACCCGCTCGGCGCCGTCCAGATGGGCCTCATCTACGTCAACCCCGAGGGCCCGAACGGCAACCCGGACCCGCTCGCCGCGGCCCGCGACATCCGTGAGACGTTCCGCCGCATGGCGATGAACGACGAGGAGACCGTCGCCCTGATCGCCGGCGGCCACACCTTCGGCAAGACCCACGGCGCGGGCCCGGCGGACCACGTCGGCGACGACCCCGAGGCCGCCTCCATGGAGGAGCAGGGCCTGGGCTGGCGCAGCACCTACGGCACCGGCAAGGGCGGCGACGCCATCACCTCCGGCCTGGAGGTCACCTGGACGAGCACGCCGACCCAGTGGAGCAACGGCTTCTTCAAGAACCTCTTCGAGTTCGAGTACGAGCTCGAGCAGAGCCCGGCCGGCGCCAACCAGTGGGTGGCGAAGGACGCCCCGGAGATCGTCCCGGACGCGCACGACTCCTCGAAGAAGCACCGTCCGAAGATGCTCACCACGGACTTGGCACTGCGCTTCGACCCGATCTACGAGCCCATCTCCCGCCGGTTCTACGAGAACCCCGAGGAGTTCGCGGACGCCTTCGCCCGCGCCTGGTTCAAGCTGACCCACCGTGACATGGGCCCGAAGTCCCTGTACCTCGGCCCGGAGGTGCCGGCGGAGACGCTGGTGTGGCAGGACCCGCTGCCGGAGGCCGAGGGCGAGACCGTCGACGCCGGCGACATCGAGACCCTCAAGACCAAGCTCCTGGAGTCGGGTCTGTCCGTCTCGCAGCTGGTGTCCACCGCCTGGGCCTCGGCGTCCACCTTCCGCGGCAGCGACAAGCGCGGCGGCGCCAACGGCGCCCGTATCCGCCTGGAGCCGCAGCGCGGCTGGGAGGTCAACGAGCCCGACGAGCTGGCGCAGGTCCTGCGGGTCCTGGAGGGCATCCAGCAGGAGTTCAACTCCGGCGCCAAGAAGGTCTCCCTGGCCGACCTGATCGTCCTCGGCGGCACCGCCGCCGTCGAGAAGGCCGCCAAGGAAGCCGGCTTCCAGGTGCAGGTTCCCTTCGCCGCGGGCCGTGTGGACGCGACGGAGGAGCACACCGACGCCGAGTCGTTCGAGGCGCTGGAGCCGACCGCCGACGGGTTCCGGAACTACCACGGCAAGGGCAACCGCCTGCCGGCCGAGTTCCTGCTGCTGGACCGGGCGAACCTGCTCACCCTGAGCGCCCCCGAGATGACCGTCCTGGTCGGCGGCCTGCGGGTGCTGGGCGCCAACTACCAGCAGTCCCAGCTCGGCGCCCTCACCAAGACGCCCGGCTCGCTGACCAACGACTTCTTCGTCAACCTGCTCGACCTGGGCATCGAGTGGAAGTCGACGACCGAGGACCAGACCACGTTCGAGGGCCGCGACGCCGCCACCGGCGAGGTCAAGTGGGCCGGCTCCCGCGCCGACCTGGTCTTCGGCTCGAACTCCGAGCTGCGCGCCCTGGCCGAGGTCTACGCGAGCGACGACGCGAAGGAGAAGTTCGTCAACGACTTCGTCGCGGCGTGGGTCAAGGTCATGAACCTGGACCGGTTCGACCTGGTCTGATCACCTCCGCATGACAGGACGCCCCGGGCCCTCGGCCCGGGGCGTCCCGCGTTGTCCCGGCAGCGTTGCCTGAGGGACCGTCAAAACCCGTTCAAGGTAAGAACATCACTTACCCAACTCTCACCATGAAAGGGCAAGGAACGCGACCGCGCCCGGATCGGCGCATACGTTCGGGCCGTGAACACAGATTCCGCTGCCCACAGAGGCGCCGGCCGCGCACCGCACCCCTTCGCCGCCGCACGGCCCACCACCGGCGGTACCGTCCGCCGCACCCTGCTGCGCACCGCCCTGACGGGGGCCGCAGCGCTCGGGGCGGGCCTCGGCGCCGCCCGGCCGGCTGCCGCCGCCACCCCCACCCGTGACACCGAGCCGAGGCCCGCCACCCTCACCAGGGACACCCGGCCGAGGCCCGCCACTCCCGCCGATGCCCTGCGGGAGCTGGCCGCGGGCAACCGCCGCTGGCGCGCCTTCCGGGAACGCCACCCGCACGAGGACCCCGCCCTGCGCCGGACGCTGGCCACCGGCCAGCACCCCTTCGCGGTCGTCCTCGGCTGCATCGACTCGCGCGTGCCCCCGGAGCTCGTCTTCGACCAGGGCCTCGGCGACCTGATGACCGTGCGCACCGCAGGCGAGGTGCTGGACGAGGCCGTCCTCGGCAGCGTCGCCTACGGCGTACTGGAACTCGCCATACCCCTGGTCGTCGTCCTCGGACACCAGTCGTGCGGCGCGGTCCGGGCCGCCGTCGAGGCGGAGGAGTCAGGGACGAAACTGCCCGCCCACATGCAGTACCTCGTCGACCAGATAGGCCCGGCCATCGACCGCGGCAAGGAAGGGGACGCCCGGATCGACGCGACCGTGAGCGCCAACGTCCGGCTCGTACGCTCCCGGCTGGCCGCGGAACCCGAACTGGCCGCCAGGATCGGCACGGGCAAGCTGGCGGTCGTCGGTGCCCGTTACGAACTGTCCACCCAGGCGGTCCACCGCCTGGCCTGACCACCCGCCCGGTCCGCTGCACGAGACAGCGGACCGGGCCGCTCCATCACGCCCGCAGCGGGTTGTACCGCGCCGCCGCCATCACGTACCAGGCGGTCGCCCCCGTGTGCCGGTACGGGTAGTAGCCGAAGCCGAATCCGGTGTCCAGCGGACTGCTCGCGGACACCACCCCGCAGCGCTCGGGCAGCGCCTTCCCGCCGACGGTCTGACCACCGCCCAGCAGGTCCTGGGCCTGTTCGGTGGACGCGATCAGACGCCGGGCGCGCCCCTCGTCACCCCGCGCCCCCCGGTCGCGCAGGGCGAGCGCCAGGTGGGCCGTCCCCTCGAACCACACGCCGTTGCGATCGGGCTTCGGCTGGCCGGCCGCGATCGGAGCGTCCTCGTTCGCGAGGAGGCTCGCCGAACTGAAGGTGACACCCTCGTACGACTGCCCCGCCGGCACCGTGCTGTTGACGCGTCCGGAGTGGTCCGTGACGGCCAGCTCGGCCGCGGCCCAGTCCAGCGAACGGGAGTGGCGGCGGGAGCCGAGCGCGAGGTGCGTCCAGGTCTGGGTGTCCTCCGGGACCGGGGACGTGTTGACCGTGACACCGTCATTGGTGCCGGTGTAGAAGAAGCCGCCCGACGGCTCCCACATCCGCCGCACGAACGCCTCGGCCCGCCGCCGCCGTTCCAGCCACACCCGGTCGCCGGTGAGCCGGGCGAGCCGGCCGAACAGGCAGATCAGGTCGGTGTTGTGCTCGGTCGAGGTGAACGGCAGCTTCTGATTCGCCCCGTCGACCCCGAACTTGAAGCCCCCGAGGGGCTCGTCGGTCCGGCCGTTTTGCTCGATCCACTCGCCGATCCGCACGGCACCGTCCAGGAAGCGGCGCGCCCCGGTACGCCGGGCGAGGGCGCTCAGCGCGATGCCCGCCCAGGCCATGTCACCCACGGCGGTGCCGGTGAAGCCGAACTGCGTCCCGACGTTGACGGTGCCGTCCGACCGCACGAAGCCGTCGGGCTGGAGCGAGCCGTCGTAGAAGGTGTACGGCCCGACGTTGTAGGCCTGCCGGAGCCTGCCGTCGTCGTACGCCGGGTCGTGGACCTGGGCATGGAGCAGCGCGTCGCCGAGCGCCTTGGCCCTGGTCAGACCGGCCGAGGTCGGGGCCGCGAGGTGGGCGAGGATCGCGAGGGCGTTGTCGTAGGTGAACGCGGTGCTGAACAGGCCGGCCTGGTCGGTGTAGCTCTGGGCCAGACTCAGGGCGCCGTGGTCGGGGTAGGCGTCCATGGCGGCGGCGAGGAAGGCCAGTCCCCTGGCCGGGGCCGATGCGGGGCGCGCACCGGCGGGACCGGCCGCGACGGCCTGCGCCGAGCCGGCGGCGGTGAGCCCCCCGGCAGTGATGCCGAGTCCCGCACCGATGAGCGAACGCCGGCTGAGCGCCGGGCCTTGTCTGCCAGTCATGGATCTCCCTTGAGAGCGCTCTCAATCCCGTGCGCGCTCATTGTGCTGGCGCTCCGGGGCGGGGTCAACGCTCCGGTCGGAAGGGGGTGTTGACGGGGAAGGCGAACAGGATGCGGATCACTCGCAGACGATCTCGTCCCGCGGCGTGTAGTGCGTGCGGTACGGCTCCCGCTTCACTTCCCGTCCGTCGTTGTAGAAGACCCGCTCCACGGTGACGTCGAACCCTTCGAGCGGGGTCTGCGGGACGCACTCCTTGTCGTCGCTCACCTTCTTCGCCGGCTTCTTCACCTCGGTGCGCGGGCCTGTGACCGACTTGATCTCGTCGTACTTGCGGGTGCCGAGGAAGGAGACGGTGACGGAGGTGTCCGTGGACTCGGCCTGGATGTAGACGGCCTTGCCGGAGTCGTTGGCGAAGCGCAGATCCAGGCTGCCCCACGCGACCGTCGCCTCGCGGCCCTCCGGGTAGCGCTCGATGTAGAACGAGTGCGCTCCGTGCTCCACGGGCTTGAGCCCGGCGAAGAACAGCGCGTTGTACACAGTCGTCGCCACCGACGAGACACCGCCGCCGGACGCCTTCGTGAACTTGTCGTCCAGGATGATGATGCCGTCCATGAAGCCGTTGGCCTCGGTGCGCTCACCGACGGTCCGGTTGAAGCTCCAGGTCTCGTCCGGCCTGACGACGGAGCCGTTGATGAGTTCCACCGCCCGGCCTATGTTCTTCGTGCGGTACTCGGCCGGTTCGAAGTGGACGGTGAAGGAGGACATCTTCTCCGTCAGCCCCAGCTCGGCGGCGTTCTCGCGGGTCACCTCGGGCCGGGTCTCGCGCACCTCCACCTCGCCGCTGCGGGCGGCGCCCGACGCGGTGAGCAGCGGCAGCACGGCCTTGCCCAGCGCCTTGTCGGTGACCGACCGGCCCACCGTCGCATCCTCGGCGACCACGGCCTTGTCGCCCTCCGGCCGCAGCTTCGCGTTCTCGGCGGTCGTGGTGATGTCGTCCAGGGGACCGGCCACGGACGACTCGGCACGCAGCCCCTTCACGTCGAGCTTCGGTCTCAGCTCGCCGCTGCCGTCCGGCCGCATGGTCAGATGCTCGCCCAGGGCTTCCTGGCCGACCGTGAACCGCCGGCCTGCGGCGGTGAGCGTGACGGGGCCCGACACGGCCGGCTCCGCGAAGGTGCGTACCGCCCGCTCCACCTCCCCGGCGGTGACCCGAGGGCGGGTCTCGCGGGTGGGCAGGGGAGTGGCCGTGCGGGTGTCACCGCGCAGGAAGGAGTCGCGCAGGGGCCGGAGCGCGGCGTTCACGTCCAGCGCGTACCCCGTCCGCGGCGTGACCGTCTTCACCCGGCCGCCGTCGAACGCGACGCCGCCGTCCCTGACCTTCTGGTCGAGGCCCTTCGCCAGCCGCCCGAGGGCTGACCGGGCCTCGTCCTCGTCGAGGTTCACGACCGGCTCGATGTCGCCGCCCGAGCGGAAGAACCCGCCGAACACGCTGACCGGATCGGCGCCGGTGCGCGCCGCCCGGTCGACGGTCTCCTCGACGTCGTAGGAGAGGCCCGCGCGCTCCGGATCGACCCGGCCCGTGCGGTCCCCGACCTTGACGGGCAGCTCCCGGGCGCCGGCCACGCTCAGCTCCCGTTCCAGCTTCCGCACCGCCTCCGTGCGGCTCAGCCCCCCGATGTCCACCCCGCGCACGGTCGTCCCGGAGTCGATCTGGCCGCCCGCGAGGAGCAGCCCGGCGAGATACAGACCACCGGCCCCCACGGCCAGCGCGCCGCCGGCCAGGGCGACGGGCGGGAGGGAGGTGATGCGCGGGACGAGGGTGGTACGGGGGCGCATGGGTCTCCAGAAGATCGATACGAGGGTGCACCCGATGACGCGACGATGCGCGGGCAAACACATCAAGCTATCCACACATCAGGGGCGAACCGGTATGGCCCAGACCACTTATGTCCGAGATCATTCCGGAACCGGCCGGACCGGCCCGTCCGTCGGGGCCGGGCACAGAGTGGTAACGGCGAACAACGGTCGGGTCGTTGACACGGTCTAGGCCACCATGAAGATCTCTTTCCTGATTCACAACGCCTACGGAATCGGAGGCACGATCACCACGACGTTCAACCTGGCGGGGGCCCTGGCCGAACGGCACGACGTGGAGATCGTCTCCGCGTTACGCCACCGGGAAGACCCCAACCTCGTCCCCGATCCACGGGTGCGGCTGCGGGCGCTGGTGGACCTGCGCAAGGAGGCGGACCATCCGCTGCACCAGAGACCGGCGAAGGTGTTCCCGGCCGCCGAGTACCGCCATCACCAGTACAGCGAGCTGACCGATGAGCGCATCGGCGAGTGCCTCGCGGCGCTCGACGCCGACGTCGTCATCGGCACCCGCCCGGGCCTCAACGTGCACATCGCCCGCCAGGCCCCGCAGCACGTCCTGCGCGTCGGACAGGAGCACCTCACGCTCGACAACCACTCGCCGCGACTGCGCACCGCCCTGCGCCGCGCCTACCGCCGCCTCGACGTGATCACCACCGTCACTCAAGCGGACGCCGCCGCCTACCGGCGCAAGATGTGGCTGCCCGGCGTCCATGTGGAGGCCCTTCCGAACAGCGTCCCCGACCCCGCCCTGCCTCCCGCCGACAGCACCGCCAAGGTGATGATCGCCGCGGGCCGCCTGGTTCCGGTCAAGCGCTACGACCTCCTCATCGAGGCGTTCGCCCGGGTCGCCGCCGTGCATCCGGACTGGCAGCTGCGCATCTACGGCAAGGGTGAGGAGCAGCCCAGGCTGCGGGAGCTCATCGAGCGGCTCGGTATGTGGAACAACGTGTTCCTGATGGGGGCCGCCACCCCCATGGAGGCCGAGTGGGTCAAGGGCTCGATCGGCGCGGCCGCGTCCAACTTCGAGCCGTTCGGCATGACCATCGTCGAGGCGATGCGCTGCGGACTGCCCGTCGTCAGCACCGACTGCCCCTACGGCCCCGGCGAGATCATCGCGGACGGCACCGACGGCAGGCTGGTACCGGTCGGGGACCGTGACGCGCTCGCCGCCGCCCTGCTGGAGCTCGTCGGCGACGACGAGCGCCGCCGCCGCATGAGCCGGGCCGCCCTGGACAACGCGCGCCGCTTCGCCCCCGGCCCCGTCGTCGCCCAGGCCGAACGCCTCCTGGAGGCCGCCGCTGCGGCCAGGAGCACCGGCCGGACGGCCACCCCGCAGCACCACCGCACCCAGAGCGCCCTTACCGGCCGCGGCCACGCCGCCCGCGACGCCGCCCACGCCGCTGCCTCCGGCGTACTGCGCTCGATACGAAAGGGACGCCGATGAGCACTCCGGAAGACAGGACGACGGAGGAGCCGCGAGAGGGCGGGACGCCGGGCGCGCCGCACGAGGGCATGACCCCGGGCGTGCCGCGCGAAGGCGTGACGCGGGGCGCGCCTCATCTGGGCGCGACGCCGAGCACCGCGCAGGCCACGACGGCGGGCCCGCAGCTCGGCTCCCCCCTGCGCGCCGACTGCGCGACCGACATCGACGGCCGGATCACCTTCCGCCTGCCGCCGTTCCCCGGCGCACACCCCCGGCTGCTCCTGCGGCTGCGGCCCAAGAAGGGGCGCTCGGAGACGACCCGGCACCTCCTCGACCTGGACTCCGACCGGCCCGACGGCCACCGGCACGCCGTGCTGGAACCGCACCCCCTCCTCGACGAGGGCCGCTGGGACGTGTACCTGCTGCCGGAACCGGGTGCCGAGCGCCGGCGGCTGCGACCCGGCCTGCGGGATCTGCGCAGCCTCGTCGACGGCCACCTGCGCGACCGCCCCGCGCCGGTCGCGGTCAGGATCCCCTACGTCACGAAGGACGGCTTCCTCGCCCTCAGGGCATGGCGGCGCACCGCCCACGTGGAGGCCCGCACCATCGACGTCACGGACCGGACCATGACGGTCACGGCCCGTCTGCACGGCGCCGAGCTCCATGCGGACGCCACCGTGCGTCTGCGTCTGCGCGGCACCGACACCGTACGGACCCTCCGCCCCCGGACCGACGACGACGCCAGGGGCTTCTCCTTCACCGTCGGGCCCGGGGACCTGGCGGACGGCGGTGGGGGAGCGGCCCGCGTCTGGGACGCCTTCGTCCGCCCGGCGGACGGTGCACCGCCGATCAGGGTCGGCCGGCTGCTCGACGACGTGGCGGACCGCAAACACGTGTACGTCTACCCGGCGATCGAGAGGGACGGTTCCGCTCTCCGCCCCTACTACACCGTCGACAACGACCTCGCGATAGAGGTGACGTAAGACCGATTCGCCGAAATGCCCGAAATGAAAATCCCTGGAGTTTCGGATGGTCGTTTCGGTGATGTGCCGCGACAGCGATGTGTGGATTTTGTGCAAAGCGGCGGCAAAAGGGGCCAGGGGCTTGTTCTCAACAGCCGCAAATCGGGAGGGGACTTGCGGCTATAACCAAACTCAAGTACCTAGATGAATCATGAACCTGTTCAACCGCGTTG
The DNA here is from genome assembly GCF_001611795.1 of Streptomyces qaidamensis. Lineage (NCBI taxonomy): Bacteria > Bacillati > Actinomycetota > Actinomycetes > Kitasatosporales > Streptomycetaceae > Streptomyces > Streptomyces qaidamensis. The sequence goes on from NZ_CP015098.1 coordinate 8,842,616, forward strand.
TGCCGTCCCGCCGGCAGGCACAGCTCCCCCCACAGCGCCCCGTCGGCGCACCGGCATCCTCCACCGCCGTGCTGCCGGACCCCAACCTGGCCGACCTGTCCGGTGAATGGGTCGTCGACCCCGCGCACAGCAGGATCGGCTTCTCCGTCCGGCACGCCATGGTGACCACCGTGCGCGGTTGTTTCCTGGAGTACGAAAGTCGGCTCTACTTCGACGCGTACGACCCCACACGGTCACGGGCCGACATCACTCTGTTCACCGCGAGTGTGGATACCGGTGTGGAACAACGCGACGCGCACTTGGTCGGCCGTGACTTCCTCGACGCCGCGACCTATCCGCGGATGCGCTTCACGAGCACGGGGGTGCAGCAGACGGGCCCCGACCTGTTCAGCATGTCGGGGGAACTGACCATCAAGGGGGTCTCCCGTCCCGTCGTACTCGACATGACCTATATCGGGAATGTCACCGACCCCTTCGGCTACGACCGGGTCGGTTTCGACGGCACCACCACCATCAACCGCTCCGACTGGGGCCTGACGTACAACAGCAGGCTGGCCGAGGGCGGCGCGATGGTGAGCGAGAAGGTGCGCCTGCAGCTCGACATCGCCGCCATCCGTACGGCGCCCTCGGGCGGCTGACCGCGCCACGGCGCGTCACGACGGGGTGTCGGCCCCGGCCACGACCCGGAATGTGGCCGGGCCGAGCGTGAGGACCCCGTCGCTCAGAGGGCTGCACCGCACGCCGCCCCGGCCGCGCAGGGCCCGCTGCGCCCCGGGGCCGATGGTCACGTCCATCCACGCGCAGGGCCGGGCGGGGCGCTTCACGGCGAACACCACCGGCCCGGTGCCGCAGTCGAGCGAGATCGTGGCACCGACGTGCGCATCGATGTCGATGCCCCTGAGCAGGATGTTCCGCCGGGTGTGCCGCAGATCGGCGTCGGGCGGGAGGTTCTCCGCGGCCATGATGGTCACCGCCGCGTTGCGGTGGGCGGGCCGGGCGTAGTAGCGGTCGCCGACCAGTCCCAGCTCGCTGCGCACCTCGACCCGGCTGACCCGCTCGTCGGACGGACCGGGGGACACTCCGTCGGACGGCCGTCCGGACATCCGGTGCGCGGGCGACACCAGGAGCTGCAGTACCTCCACCTCGGTCATGACGCCCACCCTACGTTTCGGCAACCCACCGTCGAGTGGCCCCGAGCCTCAGCCAGTCACTCCCGCCGCCCGGGCCCGCGGTCCTCCAGCGGAGCCCGGCCGTCCGCCGCCTCGCCCGCGGTCAGATGTTCCAGGACCTCGACCAGTTCCTGGCAGGCGCGCTCCACGGAGCGCCGTGTGTAGATCTGCTCGGTGATCACTGAGGACAGGATCAGGGCGGTGAGTGCCATCGCCCCGTTGAAGGCCTGCAGCTTCATCATCACCTCGACCCGGCTGATTCGTTCGAACGGCCCCACCCGGTCGGTCGCGGCCACCGTGGTCATGACGGAGGCGAACAGCGCGCACAGCAGGCTGCCGGCCAGCTGGAACCGCAGAGCCGCCCAGATCAGCAGGGGATAGACGAGGAACAGCAGACTGACGGAGCTGCGCGCGGCCAGGGGTACGAGGCAGCAGGCGATGACGGTGAGCCCCACGGCCTCCTTCCAGCGCGACAAGGGCAGCGGCAGGCGCACCCGGGACAGCAGGAGCAGTACCGGCGTGACGATGAGCACGCCCATGGCGTCACCCACCCACCAGGCCAGCCAGACCGCCCAGAAGCCGGACGGTTCGATCCTGTCGGTGGCGAGCAGGGTGCCGGCGCCGGTGGTCGCGCCGATCAGCATCGCGGTGAACGCGCCGAGGAAGACCAGGGCCAGCCCGTCCCGCAGCCGGGCGAGATCGGTGCGGAAGCCGGCCCGTCGCAGCAGCAGGTAACCGACGACGGGGGCGGCCGTGTTGCCCGCCAGGACGCAGAGAGCGGACGGCGTCAGGGAGGTGAGGGAGAGGATGACGAAGAAGGCGCCCAGGGCGATACCGGGCCAGCAGCGCAGCCCGAGAAGGAGCAGGCAGGCCACCGAGACGCCGGTGGGCGGCCAGATGGGGGTGACGACCGCGCCTTCGACGACCAGTTCCCGCAACAGCCCCAGCTGCGCCGACCCGTAGTAGCAGGCGGCGACGGCCGGCGTCTGCAGAGCGACGACGACCGGCTTGCGCAGATCCTGGCTACCCACCACAGCAGCCATGAGACACCGGGGCCGCAGCCCCGGCGAGGCGGGAGCGCGTGTCGTGCGCCCTATGGCTGAGCGTCCGGCCCGTCGAGGCCGACCACCAGGACGGCGGCGTCGTCGTCGTGCCCCACACGCTCGGCCCCCTTGATCACGGCGGCCGCGAGTGTGTCCACGTCCATGCCCGCCACCGCCGCGATGCCCGCGAGCCGCGTCACTTGGTCCAGGCCCTCCTCCAGCCGCATCGACGGGCCCTCCACGACACCGTCCGTGAGCAGGACGAACACGCCGCCCGTGGTGAGTTCGTACCGCGTCACCGGGTACGGCATCCCCGCCTGCACCCCGAGGGGTGGCCCGCCCTCGTCCTCGGTGACGCCGGACTTCCCGTCCGCCGTGGCCCAGATGCAGGGCAGATGGCCGGCCCGCGCGCTCTCCAGCACCCCGGCACACGGGTCGAGCCGCATGAACGTGCAGGTGGCGAACAGGTCGGAGCCTAGAGACAGCAGCAGATCGTTGGTCCGGGCCAGCACTTCGCCCGGTTCACTGGTGACGGAGGCCAGCGCCCGCAGCCCGGCCCGCACCTGTCCCATGAAGGCTGCGGCCTCGATGTTGTGGCCCTGGACGTCGCCGATGGCCAGACCGATCCGGCCGTCGCCCAGGGTGAAGGCGTCGTACCAGTCGCCGCCCACGTTGAGGCCCTGGCACGCGGGTGTGTAGCGCACGGCCAGATGCAGCCGACGGGCGACGGGCAGGTCCCGCGGCAGCATGCCGCGCTGCAGCGCGATCGCCAGCTCGACCCGGGACCGCTGCATCTCGGCCTGCGCGCGCGCCTGAGCTGTCAAGGCCCCGAGCCTGGTCAGCAGCTCGTCGCCGTCGTCCGTCGTGCCGGTGCGGGACATTGATCACTCCGGCGAGAAAGGCCACGGTAGGTGACGACCGAGAAGGTAAATCACCTGATTTACGTCCATAGGATGATACGCAGGTGAGCGCTTCAGCGACGACTTCACGCCCCTCCGGGAGCCCTCACGGAGCTGGTCGCTCCGCTCCGGGATCCGTCCGTCGCCCCACCGCCGCCAGTACGAACGTCACACTGATGAGCAGCGCCCAGGCCCCGAACTTCTCCACCCCCACCGGCTCCCAGCCGTGCTGCTGATACGGATAGCGCCACGCGCCGACCAAGGTGGCCAGATTCTCCGCCACCCACAGGAAGAACCCGATCAGCACGAAAGACAACGCCAGCGGCATCCGCCGGCGCACCCCCCGTACCGTGAAGCGCACCGACGTCCTCAGCGTGACGGCCACGAGCAGCCCGGCCAGCACCCAGCGCGCGTCGGGCAGCCAGTGGTGGCTGAAGAAGTTGACGTATATGGCCGCGGCGACCACGGCCGTCGCCCGGGGCCGGTACCGCACGAGCTCCAGATCGAACAGATGCCAGGCCCGGCAGACGTAGCTGCCCACGGCCGCGTACAGAAACCCGCCGTACAGGGGGACACCGGCGAATTTCAGCACGCCCGGCTCCGGGTAGCTCCAGGAGCCGAGCGCCACCTTCACCAGCTCGAAGGCCAGACCGATGACATGGCAGACGGCGATGACGGTGATGTCCCGCCCGCTCTCCCAGCCGCGAGCCCAGAACAGCAGCGTGAGCAGCACACCGTAGACCACCAGCAAGTCGTAGCGAGCCACCGGCAGTTCGGGCAGAAGCGCGGACACGGCCACGCCGGACAGCAGGGCGAAGGCGAACGCGCAGGCCCGCGTCTGCGTCCAGGCGAACGCGAGCAGCTGGCGAACCGGTGCGGCCAAGGGGCCGGCGACGCTTGCAGGGATCATGGTGCCCTGTAGGACGGACCGGTTCGCCTACCGGTTGCAGTGAACCTCCCTGCCCGCAGCCAGGGCGCCCCCGCACTCCCGCGCCTGAGCCGCGGCCTGCCGCAACAGCCGGGACAGCAGCCGATCGGCTTCCGGCGCGGCGCACAGCACCCGGAGCGCCTGCTCCAGGCGTCGGCGCCCCGGCCCGCGCCACCACAGCAGATCGGCGATCCGGACCGACGGACCACCGGCGGGCGCGTCGGCGAGTCGCTCCGCCCTCCGCCGGCACGCCCGGCCGTTCCGCGCCAGACGCCGCGACGCGGGGCGCACCCGGCGTGCCGCGTCCACGACCATGCCGACGAGCAGCGGCGGGTAGGCACGGCCCGCTGGGCGGGCGTCGGCGAGGTCGGCGGCCAGTGGCCACAGGGCGTGCCGGGCGTCGTCGCCGACGCTGTCGTTGACCACCCGGGCCAGGGCCGCGAGCGCCGGATGCGTCCCGGCCGGGCTGTCGGTGAAGCGGCCGGTGGCCAGCAGTCCGGCGGCCTCCATCAGACAGGCACCGTCGTCCGGGTGCAGATGGGCGAAACGCGCCGGCACCGGAAGGCCGGACGGGAGCCGGGCAGGCGACTCCACGGACGCCGGGCGGCCGGGAAGAGCGATCATGGGCGGCCTCCGACTGTGCTCACACAGGCGTGACGGCGTGCAGGAAGAGGTAGAGCGCCGCGGCAGGGACCCCCGCGCCGGGAAACGTGAGGAGCCAGGCGGTGCCGATCGAACGGGCCACCTGCCAGCGTACGTCGGAGAAGCGCCGGGTGGCCCCGGAACCCAGGATGGCGGCGGTGATGGTCTGCGTGGTGGAGATCGGCGCCTTCACCAGGAACGCGGTGGTGTAGAGGACGGCCGCGGCAGCGGTCTCGGCGGCGAAGCCGCGCGGCGGATCGAGGTGCACGATGCGCCGCCCCAGGGTGGTGATGATGCGACGCCCGCCGCTGTACGTACCGGCGGCCATGGCGGCCGCCACGGCGGCGATCACCCACACCGGCACCGAGAAGTCGTCCTGCCAGCCGGCCGTGACCAGCGCCAGCACGATGACCCCCATGGTCTTCTGCGCGTCCTGCAAGCCGTGCCCCAGCCCCATGGCGGCGGCCGAGACGGTCTGCGCCATACGGAACCGCCGTGTGGTACGCCGAGGCGCTGAACGGCGGAACGCCCACAGGATGCCCGTGTGCAGCAGGTACCCGAGCACCACGCCGACCAGCGGGGACAGCAGCATCGGCAGGATGACCTTGTCCAGGATGCCCGACCAGTGCACTGTGGCGGAGGCGGCGAGCGCGGCACCGACCAGGCCGCCGATCAGGGCGTGCGAGGACGAGGTGGGCAGGCCTCGCCACCAGGTGAAGACGTTCCACCCGATGGCGCCGATGAGCGCGCACAGGACGAGCAGCAGCCCTGAAGTCGCCTCGGGAGCCCCGATGATGCCGCTTCCGACGGTCTGGGCGACCTCGGTGCCGAGGAAGGCGCCGCAGAAGTTCATCACCGCGGCCATGACGAGGGCCACGCGCGGTGTCAGGGCCCGGGTGGAGATGGAGGTGGCGATCGCGTTGGCGGCGTCGTGGAAACCGTTGGTGAAGTCGAACGTCAGTCCCACGATGATGATCAGCACCACGAGTGTCAGCTCCATGCGCGATCACCTCCTGCCGTCCGGCCGCAGGCTTCCATCGTGCGCACACCGGAGGGAGACCGGCTGCGCGACTACGCCACGTGAGGCGAGCCGCCCGACGGAACCCGGGGACACGGATGCCCCGCTTTACGGTGTCCTGATGCGATCTGTTCCTACATGGGCTCTGGTGTCATCGGGGTGCGCGCCGCTCTTCCTGATCCTGGGCTGGCTGGTGGCGGCGTCGCTGCAGGGTCCCCCCTACGACCCCGCAGCCCAGACGATCAGTGTCCTGGCCGCGCCCGGGAACTCGGGGTCCTGGGTGATGACAGCGGCGTTCATCGCGCTGGGGTTCTGTCACCTGCTGACGGCCTGGGGCCTGCGCCCGGCCGCGACCGCGGGGCGGACGGCCCTGGCGGCCGGAGGTGTGTCGGCGCTGGCGGTGGCCATGTTCCCGGCGCCGAGCAGCGGCGGGTCCCTGAGTCATGGTTCCGTGGCCGCCGTGGCCTTCACCCTCCTGGCAGCCTGGCCCGTCCTCGCGGCCCGGGCCGGTACCGCCGTGCCGTGGGCCCTGCGCCCCTTCCCCTCTCTGGCGGCGACCGCGGTCATGGCGGCCGGCGCGGCCTGGTTCCTGATCGAGCTGCACCTCCACGGCGTGGCCGGCGTGGCCGAGCGCGCGGTGACGACCCTCCAGTCGGTCTGGCCCTTGGTGGTCGTCCACTCCTGCCTGCGCGGATCCCCGCGCGACGGGTGCCGGCGCTGACCGAGCAGTCCGAAGCATTGACAGGTACGGACCAAGAGACGACTCTGAGAGCGCTCTCAAAGTTCTGAATCGGTCAACTGTTGAACGGAGGCAGCGCGTGTTGCGAACTCTCAGGCGCCGGGCCACGGCCGCGGGGCTGTCCCTCGCCACGGTGCTCGCCGGCTCACTGCTGGCGACCGGGACGGGCGCTCCGGCCCACGCCGCCGTCCCGGCGACGATCCCACTGAAGATCACCAACAACTCGGCCCGCGGCGAGCAGCTGTACATCTACAACCTCGGCACGGAACTCTCGACCGGTCGGCAGGGCTGGGCCGACGCGGCCGGCACCTTCCACCCCTGGCCGGCGGGCGGCAATCCGCCGACCCCCGCTCCCGACGCCTCGATCCCGGGCCCGGCCGCGGGCCAGTCGGCCACGATCCGCATGCCCAAGTTCTCCGGCCGCGTGTACTTCTCCTACGGCCAGAAGCTGGCCTTCAGGCTCACCACCGGAGGCCTGGTCCAGCCGGCGGTGCAGAACCCGTCCGACCCCAACCGGAACATCCTGTTCAACTGGTCGGAGTACACGCTCAACGACTCCGGCCTGTGGATCAACAGCACACAGGTCGACATGTTCTCCGCCCCCTACGCGGTGGGAGTGCAGCGAGCCGACGGCAGCACCGCGAGCACCGGCCGGCTCAAGCCCGGCGGATACAACGGCTTCTTCAACGCCCTCAAGGGGCAGCCCGGCGGCTGGGCCAACCTGATCCAGACCCGCTCCGACGGCACCGTACTGCGCGCGCTGTCACCGCTGTACGGCCTGGAGACCGGCGCCCTGCCGGCCACCGTCATGGACGACTACATCAACCGTGTCTGGCAGAAGTACTCCACGTCGACCCTGACGGTCGCCCCCTTCACCGACCGGCCCGGCACGAAGTACTACGGCCGGGTCTCCGGCGGCGTCATGAACTTCACCGACAGCGCCGGTGCCGTCGTCACCACCTTCCAGAAGCCGGACGCATCCTCCGTCTTCGGCTGCCACAGGAGGCTCGACGCCCCGAACGACCAGGTGCGCGGGCCGATATCGCGCACCCTGTGTGCCGGCTTCAACCGCTCCACGCTGCTGGTCAACTCCAGCCAGCCCGACGCCAGTGCCGCCGACTTCTACAAGGACAACGTCACCAATCACTACGCGCGCAAGATCCACGCGCAGATGGCGGACGGAAAGGCGTACGCCTTCGCGTTCGACGACGTGGGCCACCATGAATCGCTCGTCCACGACGGCAACCCGCGCCAGGCCTACCTCACGCTCGATCCCCTCAACTGAACGGCCCGGCATTGCCGCCGGCTCCGCGAACCGAACGCGGTGCCGGCGGCTTTGCCGTATCCCGCGGCTGCGGGGGCGGCCCGGGGCTCCGCTCCGTCGCCGGGGCGTGGCCGGGGGCGAAGGGGCTGCCCGAGGGGTGGTTCCGGGGTCAGGAGCGGCGCGGGGAGTTCGATGGCGGGTCGGCGACCACGAAGTTGGCTGTTCATCAGTTCTGACAATCAATTACAACTTTGCCGGCTCTTGGTGTAGCTCGACAGTCGATTACGTGAGCCTCATGGGCATCACCCGTCGACCACAACCCCGCCCAGAGCAAGGGCACTTGTGGTCACATTCCCCCCACGCACTGGTGAGAGGCACCGACGATGACGATGAACCACGCCCTGCGGTACGGCAGCCGCACGCTCGCGTTGACGGCGACCGCCCTGGGGGTGATCGCGACGGCGGTCCCGGCCGCCGCCGAGGACCAGCCCACCGCGGAGCAGATCCTGGCCGATTGCGCTTCCGGAGGGGGCAAGTGCAGCTTCAACTCACCGCGGCTCGGCAAGGCCTACCTCGGTGAGCCCCGCCAGGTCTCCGAACTGCTCTTCAACTGCACCGACTCGCCCGCCTCCCAGTCGATGTCGTGGGCCGACACCGTGGGTTCATCCCACTCGGTGGGAGGCTCGGTCACCGTGGGCGGCGGTATCGAGGGCATCATCACGGCCAGTGTGACCGCGACGTACAACTACACCTGGCAGAGCTCGCACACGGAGACGAGTTCCTTCACCGTCACCGTGAAGCCGGGAGAAGTGGGCTGGATCTCCCGCGCCCAGGTCATGCGGCAGATATCCGGCACGTGGCAGACCCACTACGACGACCCCAAGTGGGGCCACTACTACTGGTTCGTGCCCGACACGGTCACCGGCCCGGCCCCGAACGGCACGGACGGCAAGCACAGCGCGGTCGTGGTCAAGTCCCGCAAGATGACGGCCGACGAGAAGAAGCTGTGCGCCGGCGGCTCCACCCAGGACAAGGTCTTCACCCGCAGCCGCTGATCCAGCCCGCCTCGGCAGTCAGGGAGGAGGCACGCGGGCTGACGACCGGCCCCGTCAGATGGTTCTCGTCCGACGGGTGCCCGAAGCGTCGTCAACTGCTCGCGGCGGCGTTCACCGCGGCGGGATCGACCCCGGTCAGTTCGACGATGCGGTGCGGAGCCACACCGGCGGCCAGGGCTCGTCCGATCAGGCCGTCCCGACCGTCCGCGCAGTCGCGGTAGGCGAGCAGTTCCTCCTCGACCCGGGCCAGCGGCTCCGGCGCCATCTGGTGGCGCAGGCGGTTCAGCTCCTCCTCGCTCAGCGGGACGGGCAGCCGTTCCGCTCCCTCGGGCACGGCCGCCCTCTCCTCCGGCGGCAGCAGACGCAGGTGCGGCGAGGTCGGCGAGCTTCCCTGAGCGTCGAGCCAGGCGCGCACCGCGGGAGTCTCCATGCAGGCGAGTTCACCGACGGCCGCCGGAACCACGCCGAGCTGCGCGGACGCGTCGTCAAGCAGGAACAGGTAGGCGTCGTCGGTCATCCTCGGCTCCTTCTCACCACGGTGCTGATCGACATGCCATTACCCCGCTGCGCTCGGAATATCGCCCGATCACCGCTGAGAGGGAAGACCACCCGCATGACGGGACTCACTCGGGGACGGCGGCGCGGCGCCGGGTCTCGGTGAGGTGGGTGCCGACGTACGAGGCGAGGACGAGCGGGTCCCTGGGCTCGTCGGCGCCGAAGGCGATGCGGAGCAGCAGGGTGACGCCGTCCAGGGCGATGCCTTCGCGGGCGAGGACGAAGATCCAGCGTGAGGAAGGCGGCGCGGGCACATGGGCCGCGTTCGCCGGGCATCTCAGAACGCGGCACCGGTTGTCTCCCACCCGGCCGCCCCGCCGCCCGGGGCCGCGTCCCAGGGCCGGGGACCGGTGCCGACCGTCCACGCCTCCAGCGTCTCCCGGTCCACGCACACGATCCCGCACTGCTCGGCGTACTCCAGCGCCGGCGCTGTGAAGTCACTCGTACTGACCAGCACGGCGACGTCGGCGTCGTGCACGGTGAAGCAGGTGCCGCCGAAGCGCTGCAGGTCCTGCGAACCGACCCGATGGGACTCGCCGTACTGCTTGCACTGGATGACGACGCGGCGCCCGTCGGGCGTCGCGGCCACGACATCGGCGCCCAAGTCCCCTGCGCCTCCCACGACGTCGGCACCCGAGCAGCCGTCCCGTTCGCAGAGCGCCGCGATCGCCTCCTCGAACTCCTCCGGCGTCAGGGCGTCGTAGTCGACGACGACGTCGGCGGCCGCCCGCTGACGGGGAACCGGTGGAGCCTCCAGCGCCTCGGCCGCCTCCCTGGCCGCCTCGTCGAGTGCTGCGGCGGCCCGGCGCGCAACTTCCGCCACGCGCATCCGGCGCCGTAGACCCAGCCAAACCGCGACAGCCAGCACGATCAGGACGAACATCCAGGCAGGACGCCGCTCGACGGTGTTCGCCGCCACGCGGGCGGCGAGGCCCAGGACACTCACGACCACTGCGAGAAACAGGAAGAACAGGGCCGTCGACCTAAGGTCGAACCCATACCGGCGGCGCTTCACGAGCCGCGTGCGCTGCGGAGGCACTGTCACGACATCCCCCCTCTTGGGACCGACAGCAAGATCACTCCCACCGTGTTCCCAAGATCACCGGCTTCACCGCTCCCGCCGCCACCGGCCTGGGGGCGCCGGTCGCGCGGCGTCATCGTTCCCGGAGGCGCCGCCACCACCAATGTCCCGCGGTCCACTCGCTCACCCACCCCGGATTCGGAAGCGTGCGGCGCTCGGACTCCGCGTCGATCCGCTCCACCAGGCGACCTCCGCGCCGGCACCTGCCCCGGCCCGCGCGGCACCCGCACCGGCTCCGGCGCCCGCGCCCGCCTCCGCACCGGCGTCCGCCTCGCCGCCCCGCCAGATCCGCCCGGGCCCCGGTGGGCAGGTGCCGCAGAGCCTCTTCCAGGTCGTCTCGACCGTCCTCGATCTCGATGCCGGGACTGTCGTAACGACCCTCCAGGTAACGCCCCGGATGACTGAAGGCCCTCGAAGCGGCTGAGAGCCACAGCGACGGCATCTGGTCACAGGCGTTCGGCCTCAACAGGCAGCACAGCGGCCCGAGTTCGGGCCGACACGGTCGGAATCCGGCGAACCGGCGTGTGCTTGAGGGCCGCCACCGCTCGGCGCGGACGGCCTTCGGGCGCCTACGCGGCATTGCCCTTTCGGATCAGCACCATGCCGGCATCCTGCCACAGCCGACCACGCCGCGGGTCTTGTCCGCGACCGAGTCCGAGCCCCAGCCCACCGAAGCACTCCAGCCGGCCATTTCGGCCGCGCGCCCGGCCCTCGGCAAGCGGTGCTGAGAAGACCTGTGACAGGTCCGCACGCACGCGTGCAGCGAGATAGGGTCACGCCCATGGGAAACGCGCGTTCGACAGGACCGATGGGCTTCTGGTAGCCCGCCAGGACACTCCTGGCGGTGGCTGCGATCGGAGTTCCGTGACACGCACCGCTCATCACCTTCCCCCTGCGCACAGCCGGAGTGCACACGCCTCCCCGTCAGGAAAGCCCTGGCGCTCCGTGATCCTCTACGACCTCAGGTACAGCGCACGGACCTTCACCGATGCCGCACGACAGTCCGGCCGGCCCCAACCTCGCACGGTCCGCCGGACGGTGGCGGTCTACTCGTTCGCCCGACACCAGCGGGACCGATCCGTGGCCGAGTGGTCCGCGACGGAGGAACGCCGGGCGCGGCAGCGGCTGCGGGCCCAGGCAGGCGCTCTCCTGCGGCTGGTGCGTTCCACCGCCGACGAGCTCGCGCTCGATGCGGTGGACACGATCGACATCGTGCCGGCGCGTCACCGGCGTAGCTCGCTCTGGCTCGCATAGCGGCCGGTGCGCATCGGAGTTGAGGAGAGCCGGTCAGTCGATCAGGACGCCCGGGTTGAGGATGCGATGGGGGTCCAGGGCGTCCTTGGCGGCGCGCAGCGCCAGCGCGAAGGGATCCGGGCGCTGGAGGTCGTAGCCGGGACGGTGGTCGCGGCCGACGGCGTGGTGGTGGGTGATGGTGGCGCGGTAGCGGTGGAGGACGTCGCTCGCGGCAGCCTTGATGTCGTCCCAGATCCGCACTTCGTCGTCCGGACGACCGGCGACGGCCACGGTGAAGTAGGGCGCGGCGCCGTCGGGGTAGACGTGCGTCAGGCGGCAGTTGACGGTGGCCGGGTGCCCGGTGGCCTTCGACGCGACGGAGCCCACCTCGGTACGGACGGCGTCGATCAGGGCCGGAACCCGGTCCCAGGTGGCGGCGGTCTCGAAGGTCTCGACGACGGCGCCCATGCGGGCCAGGCCGTCCCGCAGATAGGGCATGCGCAGGAATGCCGAACGCCAGGCGCTCACCGCCGTGTCGCCCGGGGCGTCGCCGTCCGCCGCCGGTGTCCCGCCCCGGCCGCCATGGGCGTGGGCCAGGTCCAGGGCGCTCGCGAGGCGGCCGCCGACGGGCGAGGCGGCGGACTCGAAGCCCAGGACCAGGACGGAGGAGCCGTCGTGGGAGGCGCCGGACAGCAGCGCCTCGCCCGGATCGAGCAGGCGGCAGTTGGCGGGGGAGAGGTCGCACCGGGCGATGGCGCGCACCGCCTCCAGCGCCTGTTGGAAGTCGGCGAACGCCACCGACGCCGAAGCCTTGTGGCGTGGCCGCTCCTGGAGGCGCATCCACGCCTCGGTGATGATGCCGAGCACGCCCTCGGAGCCGAGGAACAGGCGGTCGGGCGAGGGCCCCGCGCCGGAGGCGGGCAGCCGCCAGGATGTGCCCGGCCCGGCGGGCGTGACCACGCTCAGGGACTGCACGAAGTCGTCGATGTGTGTGCGGCCGGTGGCGTAATGACCTCCGGCTCGGGTGGCCAGCCAGCCGCCGAGAGTGGAGAACTCGAAGCTCTGCGGGAAGTGGCGCAGGGTGAGGCCGTGGGACCGCAACTGCGCCTCCAGCACGGGACCGAGCGCCCCTGACTGGATGCGGGCCGAACGGCTGACGGTGTCGACCTCCAGGACCCGGTCCATCGACGTCAGGTCGAGTGACAGCACGGCCCGGTGGGCGTCACCGCGGTACTCCACGCCGCCGACCACGGAGGACCCGCCGCCGAAGGGGATGACGGCAACGCCCCGCCCGCCGGCCCAGTCCAGCAGATCGGCAATGTCCCGGTCGTCGGTCGGGCGGGCGACCAGGTCGGGGATCCGGCCCGGACGGCCGCGCAGGGCCCGGATGACGTCGCGGTAGGCCTTGCCCATGGCGTGGGCTGCGCGCACGTCGGGATCGGTCGTGACGAGGTGCGCCAGCGCGGTCGGAGGTGTCACGCCGGGGCGGCCGATCGGCAGGTCGGCGACCCGGGGCACCGGCAGCGGGCGGGGCAGGGTGCCCGGCAACAGGGCCCCCAGCGCCACGCATTCGGCGTCGTCGGGGTGGGCATCCGTGTACCCCCAGCCCCACCAGGAGCGGGTGCGGGAGGTGCCGGGGCCGGAGGGTGAGGCAGACATGTGCGCTCCCAACGAGGCCGGTGAAGTGACCTGTCGGAAAATTACCGTAGGGTAATATTCAGCTCATGACAACGCCCCCCTCCAAGGCCGGCACCAAGGGGGTCCCCAGGGCCGCCCGCGAACGACAGCTTCTGGACGCGGCGACCGAGGAGTTCGGACGCCGCGGCTACGAAGCCACCACCGTGGCCGCTGTCGCCACCCGGGTCGGCGTCACCAAGCCCCTGCTGCACCACTACTTCGGCAGCAAGCAGGACCTCTACCTCGCGTGTCTGAACCCCGTGGGCGACCGGCTGCTGCATGCCGTCCGCACCGCCATGACCGAGTCCGCCTCCGCCGCGCAGCCCACCGCTCTGCGCGTGCTGCACGCCCTGTTCACCGCCCTGGACGGGCAGCGCGAGGCATGGTTCGTCCTCTACGACACCACGCTGCCGCCCGACAGCGACGCCGCCCGCCGCGCTGCGTACTACCGCCGCGCCATCGACGACCTCGCCGCGACCGGCACCGCCGACCTCCTGCGGACGACCGGATCCGGCGACCCGCTCGACGCCGACGCCCTCGCCTACGCCTGGCGTGGTCTGTGCACCGCACTGGTCCGCTGGTGGGTCAGCCACCCCGACCAGTCGCCCGAAGCCATGACGCAGCGCTGCGCACGGCTCTTCGCAGCCGGCCGTACCCTCCTCGCGGAGGCTTCGGAGTGACGTCCTGCGTCGCCCTTCACGTGTGGTCGCGCAGGAAAGAGGGGATCTCGTCGCGCGTCGGACGGTTCGCCAGGGGTGCCGGCTTGTTCTGCAGGAACGCGGTGATGACGGCGGCGGCGCGGTCGTCGTTGTCGTCCAGGCCGTTCCACATGTGGTGTCCGACTCCCGGCATGACGTGCGTCCGGCGGACGGCGGGGGCGTGGGCGAGGATCTCGGTCGCCCATCGCCGGACCTGTGAGGAGCACTCGGCGATCATCAGCAGGGCGGGCGTCCGGGACTGCTTCAGTCGCGGCACGATGGAGGGCGAGTCCTTGATGGTCTGCTGGACCCGGAGGCTGGCGGCCGCGCTGAACGAGAAGTTCCGGGCGGTGTCCTCGACGGGGATGCGGTGGGCGTCGCGCGCGCAGTAGGCGGACGCCGTGTCGCTGCCGAGGTCTGCGGCCCTGAAGGCGTTACCCCCCTCGGCCTGCCCGATCAACCCGGTCTCGGGGGTCAGCAATCCGAGTCGCATGAGGCCGAACGCCACGGCGTACCGGGGGAGGTGCGTGGAGCGCGGTCCGGTCATGGCCGGTGCCAGATTCCGTGCGGACGTCCGGCCCTTGGGCCCCGTGATACGCGCGGTGGGCCCGTCCATGGGTCCGGGATCGGCGATGACCGCCCGGTGCAGGCGTGCGGCCACGCTCGGCTCCGCCAGGGCCCGGGTGAGCACCACTCCTCCTGAGGAGAACCCCAGAACGTCGACCTTGCCCTTGCCCAGGCGGTCCGTGAAGGCGCCGAGGTCACGGACCGACCTGGAGATCGAGTACTGGTCCATGGGCAGCAGGTCGCTGCGGCCGCCGCCGGCCTGTTCGTAGGCGTAGACGTCGTAGCCCCGCCGGGCCAGGAGTCGAAGGAACCGGTGGTCGAGCACCGAAATGCCCCGCACCGGCCCGCCGTTGAGGTACACGAGCGGGACCGGATACCGCGGGCCGGTGTTCGCGGGCGGGTAGTGGTACACCGCGACCCGGCTGCCCGTGGCCAGGCTCCAGTGCTGCGTCGCCACGAACGGAAGGGCGGGTGGGGGCTGCCGTGTCGTCGGCACGGTCGGGATGCAGACCGTCGCCGTCAACGCCGCCGCGACGGCCACCGGCAAGAACGTCACGAGCCGCGCCCGCGGGCTGCGGCGCCTCGCCTGCCATATCGCGAGGCCGGCCCCGGCGCCAAGGGTCGCCCCCCATGCGGCCCAGCCCGAGCCGGCCCCGTCCGTGAGGGCGATCAGGGCGACGAAGAGGACGGCCAGAGCCGCCACGGCCGCCAGGGACAGGAGTAACCGCCCGGTGGCGTGGAGGATGCGGGGGGCGGACAGGGACATGGCGGACCTCCATCAGTTTCATAACGCTGTTTCAAAACGACGTTATCAGAGGAGGTAGGCTGTCGGTCGTGGGTAGGCCGAAAACGAACGACCACGCCGTCAAAGAGCGGCTCGTGGCGTGCGCGAGCGAGATGCTGGCCACGGGGCCGCGGGAGTCGGTCACGGTCCGCGCCGTGGCCGCCGCCGCCGAAACGTCGACGACGGCGGTGTACTCGCTGTTCGGTGGCAAGGACGGGTTGATCGGCGCGGTGCGTGACAGAGCTGTCGCCGGCCTGTTCCAGGAGGTGTCGGCGGTGCCGGCCACCGCGGATCCTCTGGCCGACCTCTATGCGCTGGCCGTCGCCTACCGTCGGTGGGGGTGCGGCCACAGTCACCTGTACACGGTGCTGTTCGGGGGTGTGCAGTCCTTCGACCCGTCGGGCGAGGTCGGTGTCAACGACCCGATCGGTCCGCTCCTCGCGGCGATCGAGCGCGCCCGGGCGGAATCCGTTCTCGACGGCGAGGCCACGTCGATCGCCCTGTCCGTCTGGGCGGCCATGCACGGACTCGTGACGCTCGAACTGGCCGGTGCCCTCGACGCCGCCACGGCGGAGGCCGCCTTCCGGTCGACGATGCACGCCACGCTCCGCGGATGGACGACCCCGGCGGTGTTCAGCAGCCTCCGCCGAGCCGAGTCCGCTCCTTGAGGTGATGGACGCGGGCGCTCGGGTACCGGACGAGCGCGTCGCCTGGATCACCGTGGGCGGCGAGGCGCGGCAGGCCGGACGGACCCTCGTGCCGTTCAGGCGACGCTGCGTGACGGCCACCACGGCTACCGCGGCCAGAGCGAGGCGGGCGGACGGGGCGGCAGAGCGCGAGCGCGTATTCGAGATTTCCAGGGTGCGAAGCGGGTTGTCCGGCGAGCCGCTCGGACGACCTCAGCCTGTTCCGCGATGCGTCCCAGCCGCCACACAAGACGGTCACTACGGGACGCCGGAAGGCTGAAGCGGGCGCTTGCCGGCACAGGCGCCGGCAGCCCGGATCGGCATGCCGGGACGCGGACGGGCGACCGGCCTCCTACGCGTCTGCGTACCGCGCGGCCATCGCGGCGGCGCGGTCGCGCAGGGCGGTGCGCAACGCCCCCGGAGCCAGGGCTTCCGCGTCCGTGCCGAGCTGCCACAGCGCCCACTCGGCGTGCCGTAGATCCTGGAACGTCACCTCCAGCCTCAGCCGGCCGTCGGCGTCGGGTTCCGCGGTGCGGACGGCCACCGCGCTGCTCAGCAGTTCTTCCCGCCGCTTCGGGTCCACCCGCACCAGCACGGCGATGTGGTCGCCGGACAGGAACCGGGCACAGCGTTCCCGCCAGACCCGGTCCAGATCGACCCGGTCCGGTCGCTGCGCGGCTTCGGGGAGTTCCTCGGCCGCCAGCACCCGCGACAGCCGGTAGGTGCGGTCCGCGCCGGATCTCGTGGCCAGTAAGTAGCCACGGTCGCGCACGGTGACCAGACCGATCGGGTCGACCGTGCGCCACTGCGGTGACTGGCCCGTGGCCGCGTAATGGATGCGCAGTTTGTGTCCGGCGAGCACCGCGCGCCGGATCTCGAACATGGTCGCGTCGGGCACCTCATCGGTGACCGCCCGGCGTGAGAGCAGGTCGGTCTCCGGCTCGACGAGGAATCGCCGGGCCGCGTCGCTCGCGGTGGCCTGATGGCTTTCGGGCAGCGCGTCGACCACCTTGCGCATGGCCGAGGCGAGCGCCGAGCCGAGGCCGAACGCCTGCTCGCCGCGCCCCGATCCGGCGGCCGACAGCGCAAGGGTCTCGTCGTGGTTCAGGCCGGTGAGCTCGGTCCGGAAACCCGGCAACAGCGCGAACCCGCCGTGCCGGCCGCGTTCGGCGTAGACCGGGACTCCGGCGGCCGACAGCGCCTCGATGTCGCGCAGCACCGTACGGGTGGACACCTCCAGCTCGCGGGCCAGCGTGTCCGCGGTCAGCCGACCGCGCTGACGCAGCAGCAGCACCAGCGAGACCAGCCGATCGGCGCGCATGCGAGGAGCTTAACGAATACATGACCAAGGGTGTCGTGATTCGTTGGAAGGCTCTTCAGCAGCGACGTCGACGACGGTGGCAACCGCGCCGCTGGACGTACGCACTCCCCATGACCCGAATGGAGCGGATGTGGCAGTGGAACGAACGGCGATCAACCCGGTGACGTGGTCGGCCGAGCTGGGGTTCAATCAGGGTGAGGTCGTCTCCGGGCACACCCGGACCCTGTACTGCTCCGGACAGACCGCGATGGGCGAAGACGGCAAGCCCCGGCACGAGGGTGACATGGCCGCACAACTGGCGCTGAGCCTCGACAACCTGGAGGCCGTGCTGGGCGAGGCCGGCATGTCCCTCGCGAACCTCGTCCGGCTCGACGTCTACACCACCGACGTCGATCTGCTGTTCCCGCACTACGGAGTGCTGGCGTCGCGGCTGGGCGCCGCCGGGGTGGCACCGGCCACCACGATGCTCGGGGTGACACGGCTGGCAGTCCCCGGTCAGATGGTGGAACTCGAAGGGACCGCCGTCGCGTGACGCGACCTCGCCGCTTCGTGCTGCTCGGGCCGGCCGCACCGGCACGGGCGGCGGGCAGATGGGGTGCCGGCGATACTCAGATCTGACGATGCGTCTACAGCGCCGCGATCGCGGCGGTCCGCTCATCGATCGGTTCGGATCTCAGGTCTCTTTGATCCGCCGGGACCTTCCTGGTGGTTCCCGCAAGACGTGGGGAGGGGTTCTTCGGTGAGCGTTGCGGCTCAGAGGGCCGGCGTGCGGACCTGTTGAGCTGGGCCATCGGTTCCCGGTCGGTGACCCGGGCCGTATGCCGACGTGGAACAGCGTCAGGCCCAAGGGTCGGTGATCTGCCTGAGCAGGGTGAGCGCTTCCCGCAGCTGTTTCATCCGCCGCTTGCCCAGGTGCTCCTCCCACTCCCTCTCCACCTCGGCCACCACCGCGTCGGCGACCTCCTTGGCCGCCCAGGCCTTCTCCGCCCCGCGGACGAGGCGGGCCCGCTTGTCGGTCGGGTCGGGTACCCGGGTGACATAGCCGGCCTTCTCCAGCTGGTCGACGAGGAAGCCCGCGGTCTGTTTGGTGATCTGGGCTTGTTCGGCGAGCTCAGTGAGGCGCGTGCCCTCCGGGCCGATGCGTTGCATGACCCGGGCCTGGGCGGGCGTGAAGTCGTCGAAACCTGCCTCGGCGAGCGCGGCGAAGACGCGGTTCTCCAGGGCCCGGTACGGCAGGAACAGGAGCACCCCCGTGTTCAGGTCGCTCTCCGTCGCCGTCGTCGGCTCGCTGCCCGCACCCATGGTCGGTGGACACCCCGCTCCGCTTGACAGTGGTCAGCTTCTCTGACTACTTTGGTCAGAGAAGCTTACCATTTGGGTGGGTGATGCCGTGAGTGCAGTGCTGGACACCGACGAGCTCTGGCGGATCGTCGACCAGGAGCGGACGAGCCTGGCCGACCTGCTGGAGGGCTTGAGTCCCGAGGAGTGGGAGACGCGCACGCGCTGCGGGGACTGGCGGGTGCGGGACGTGGCCGCGCATCTGACCATCGCGGCGCGCTACTCGCACGGCCAGGTCGTACGGGAGATGGTCCGGGCCCGAGGGAACTGGAACCGGATGATCCACGACTCGGCGGTGCGCGAAGGGGCGCTGCCCGTCGCCGAGATCGCCGCCAACCTCCGCTCGATCGTCGGCTCCCGCCGCCTGGCACCCACCACCTCGCCCCGCGAGCCGCTCCTCGACCTCCTCGTCCACGGGCAGGACATCGCCCTGGCACTCGGCCGGACGCGCCGGATGCCCCCGGCCGCCGCCCGTGACGCCGCCGACCGGGTGTGGACCATGCGCGTCCCGCCGCGCCCCTGGCCCCTGCCGAAGGCCCGGCTCGTCGCCACCGACATCGAGTTCACGCGCGGGGCCGGCCCGGAGGTCCGCGGCCCGATCGCGGCCCTGCTCCTGCTGCTCACCGGCCGCCAGGAGGCGGCCCGGGAGTGGGCCGAACGCGCCGGGGAGTCGTGGACGGGGGTCGCGACTCCCCGGTGAGGCATCGATCGGCGAGAGCGTGCGGTCCCCGGTCGCGGACCACCGGGGGCGGGTCCTCTGGACCCGGTCACCGCGTCGCCGTGCCGGTGGGCCACCCTCCACTCGTCCTCTTCGCGGCGGTACACCTGAGTGACCCGCAACGTGTTGGTACGCGGCTCTCCGTCGACGGAGGCCGAGGTGTGCTCAAGACCGGCCGTGCCGGCCATGTCGCCCGAAACGCCGTACGCCTGCGGTTCGAACTCGCACGAGGTGCAGTCGGAGAAGCTCTTCCCCAAGCCGGTGAGGAGCCCGTCCGGCTCTACGGTCGGTCATGCCCTCATGATGAGCCCGGGCCTGTGCGCCGGCCGTGATGTCGAGCGGGTGTCAGCCGCCGGCCAGGGTGCGTCCGAGGAGGGGAAGCAGTTGGTCCCAGTGGCGTTGCAGCGCGGTCGGGTCGAAGGCGTCGGTGTCGGGCATCGTGAAGCCGTGGACGGTGCCGGGATGGATCTCGGAGGTGTAAGAGACCCCTGCGGCATCCAGCGCGCGGTTGAGCTCGCCGAGCGCCTCGGGCGTCAGGTCGGACTCGGCATGACCGAGAAGCACCTCGGCGGTGAGCCCGGTCAGGAGGCGGTGCAGACCCTCGGGCCCGTCGACCGCCACGGGCGCGTGGAACCCGGCGACGGCGGCCACCAGGTCGGGACGGGCCGCGGCGGTGCGCATCGCCAGGAGGCCGCCGATGCAGTAGCCGGTCACCGCGACCGGCCCGGCCCCGACCTCGGGCCGGGTGGTGAGGAACTGGAGGTAGGCGTCGGCGTCACTCAGGACGCGTTCGGTGCCGTGCGCCTCGATCATGGGCATCAGCCGGGCGAGGATCGCGGGCCGGTCCTCTTCTCCGATGTGCTCGGGCAGTTCGATCACCGGAGCCGGGCCGTGCCGGTGGAAGACGTTGGGGACGAGCACGTAGTACCCGTGCCCGGCGAGTTCGCGGGCCATCCCCCGCAGCACGGGCCGGATGCCGAAGCCGTCCGGGTACATCAGCACCCCGGGGTGCCGTTCGCCGTCGTCGGGATGGGCGGCGAAGGCGTCGGCCCGGCCGTCCACGGTGGGAATCAGCAGTGTCTTGGTGGGCAACATCGTCCCGTCGTGAAAGCACTCAACTAGCGTTAGTCGCACTAACGTTTCTGGCTCGGCGAACGTACATCGTTAGGGGCACTAACACAACGGGTAGGGTCGGTGCCGTGATCAGAGCCGAAGCAGCCGACCTGCCCGATGACGGCGCCCTCCAGACGCCCGACAGGCTGCGCCGGCGGGCAGGCCGACTGCTGTCGCACCTGACCACACGGTCGGACCGGCTGATCACCGAGGGGCTGGCCCACGCCGATGCCCGCAAGTGGCACTACGCCGTGCTCGCCTCACTGCAGGAGTACGGGCCGGTCAGCCAGGCGGAGCTGAGCAGACGCTCCGGCATCTACCGCAGCGACATGGTGGGCGTGCTGAACGAACTGGCCGGGCGTGACCTCGTCGAGCGGGCGCCGGATCCCGACGACCGGCGCCGCAACGTCATCACGATCTCCGCCCGAGGCCGCCGCCACCTGCGCCGGCTGGACCAGGTCCTGGACGACCTCCACGACCAACTCCTCGCACCGCTGAATCCGGCCGAACGCGACCAGTTCGTGCGGCTGCTCACTCGCTTGCTGGACCACCACACCCGGGGCTCCTGAGCCGCCCTGATCCGGGAGGCGGACGATCTCCCCGACCGCTCGTCCCTCATCCCCGTGTGTCAGGATGCTCGGCATGTCTGGTCGAGCGCTGAGCTTCGGAGGAGTCGCGGAAGCCTACGAGCGGTTCCGGCCGGGATACCCCGTGGAGCTGTTCGAGATCGTGATGGCGTACGCGGGCCGCCCGGTTCCGACCGCTCTCGAGGTCGGTGCCGGAACGGGTAAGGCGACCCGGCTGTTCGCTCGACGGGGGATCGCGGTCACCGCGACCGAACCCGACGGGTCCATGCTCGCCGAACTGCGCAAGCACGTACCGGCGAACGTCGCAACGGTGCGGGCCGCGTTCGAGGACCTGCGGCCGGGGGAGCGCTACGGGCTGGTCTACGCGGCGGCAGCGCTGCACTGGACGAGTCCGGAGGGCCGGTGGCCACGCATCGCCGCGCTACTGGAGCCGGGTGGCGTGTTCGCCTCGTTCGGCGGGCCGTTCCGGCTGACCGACCCGGCCGTGCGGGAAGCCGTCCACGCGGCTAGGGCACCGTTCCTGGAGAGCGACGAGATTCCGTCCCCCGACGGGACCCCTCCCGATCATGAGATGCAGTGGCCGGGGAGCGAGCTGCAACGGTCCGAGTGGTTCACTGACGTCCAACAGGCCGTGATCGAACGGCAGGTGACGATGACCGCCCACGACTACGTCGGACAACTCTCGACCATCTCCGCCTACCTCGTCCTGTCTGCCTCGGTGCGAGATCAGGTGTTCAACCGGATCCGGCAGGTCCTCCCGGACACGGTCGAGATGACCGCCGACATCACCGTCCATCTCGCGCGTCGGCGCCACGAGGATTGAACACGGCACACGGCACACGCCTCACGGCGCCGTCTTCGGCCGGTACGCCCGCCCCGCGGCGCGAGTTCCTCGTAAGCCACCTGATAGCCTGCGACCTTCGCCGGTCACCCGGTCGGAGTCCCTCTCGCAGGTCGCCATGTCTCGCCACCAACAGCAGCTCGCGACAGCGCTCGACGCCCTGGACCGCGCCTTCGCCTCGGAAAAACCCTTCCCCGTCACCGGATGCACGTACTGCTACGGCGACGAGGGCCTGGCCGAACTCTCCGGACCGCTCGATCTGATATCCGACGAGCTGCTGTGCTCCGTCGCAGCGGAAGTCCCCGGCCACTGGGACGACTTCCCGCGTCTCTACCGCCGCCTCGCCCCGCGCATCATCCGCAGCGCCGTCACCGGCCGGCTCCATGTCGACGAGAACCTCATCGCCTCACGCCTGGTCGCAGCGGAATGGACCACCTGGGACGCGCCCCTGGCCGGCGCCCTTCACGAGGTCTGGGCCGCCTGGTGGCGAGCCACCCTGCATTCCCGCCCCGGCGGTCCCGTCTCCGTCAGGGAGACCCTCAGCCTCATCACCGTCGCCACCGGTGCCCTGCGCCCCTGGCTGGACATCTGGACCGCCACCCGCACCGATGCCGCCGACGCGCAACTGGCCGATTTCATCGACGACGTGCTGGTCGAATACGAGATCACCGGGCTGCACATGGGTTTCTACGACGAGTACGACGCCTCCGCCGAGTTGCTGAGCTGGCTCCTGACCGAGGTGCGCGACCGCGCCGACGACGCCCGCCTCGACGAGCCGTACCTCCTCTCACACCACCGCCCGGCCGCGGACGCGACAGAGGACATCGGCGAGGGCTGATAGGCGGCGCGAATCGGGGTACCTGCGTCGGCATGGCTACCGAAACCGATCACGCTGAATCCGTACGAGCCCTGCGGCAGCTGCGCCGGATGCGCACGTTCTACGCCGGGGGCGCCGTCCTGTGGGCCGTTTCGGCCGTGTCGGCGGGGTGGGACGACCCCGGCAGCAGGCAGATGTGGGTCTCGGTGGCATTCCTGGTGGTCTTCGCCGCTCTGCTCGCCATGACGTGCATCTGGCTGAGGCGTCAGCAGGCCGACCACCCGGACGAGCCCGCGCATCACGCCGCTCCGCGCAGGCCGGCCTGGCGTCGCCACGCCAACGCCTAGGACGGGTGGAAGTCGCCCGGGCGGTCGCGACGGAGTTCCTCGTACCGCTCGGCGTAGACATCGAGTGCCTGGTGAATGGTGCAGCCGAACGTCTCGCGGATCGTTGCGATCGCGGCGATGCTCCGGTGCGCCAGGATGTCGTGGTCCACGCTCGCGGGCAGTTGGTCCATGAGCGTGAGGCTACCGGGCGGTCAGTGGAGGGTGGGGCGGTAAACCAGCTCTTGGATGTGTCCGTCGAGCGTCCGGCTCTCGACCAGCTCTAGATCGAAGTCCGCGGCGTCCTCGAAGATCCGGTCCAGCCCGGTCCGGCCGGTGATGACGGGGAAGAGCGTCACCTGCAAGCGGTCCACCAGTCCGGCTGCCATCAGCGCGCGATTCAACGACAGACTGCCGTGGGACCGCAACGGCACGTCCGACTCCTCCTTGAGCCGGGCGACGACCTCGACGGCATCACCGCTGACGAGTGTCGCGTCGGGCCAGTCGAGGGGACCTTCCAACGTCCTCGAACCACCGTCGCCGGCAGGTTGCGCATCCGCGTCACCCACGGGTCGCGCACGTCGGATTCCTCGGTGCTCGAAGCCAGCATCTGTGTGAAGGCACGGTACGTACGGGCCCCGAAGACCATCCGCTGCTCCTCGCCGTAGAGGGCGAGGCGGTGGTCGAGCAGCTGGGGGCCCTGCTTGCCCCAGTAGCCGGTCCAGTCGGCGCCGGCGGCTCCGTAGCCGTCGAGGCTGGAGAAGACGTCGAAGGTGTAGGGGGCGGTCATGTGGTTCTCCTCGCGTGCGGTCGGTCGGGGGGAGGTGCCGACGGGCGATCTTCTTCGGATTCGGATGCGGTCCGGTGACCGTCCCACCCTTGGACCCGTCGCGCTTGCGCAACTCATCGCTCTGCCCACCGCAGGTGGCCCCGGATCGCTCGAACGGCGGAGACAGACGGACCTGATCACTGCATGATGCCCACTGCCGAGGTGGAGGGGCCCTTCAGCGAGCCCAGGCGCGCGACCTGTGAATGCCGCAGGTGCCGATCACGCCCCCGCGGGTACGCGGCGCTGTATGTCCGAGGTGATTCAAGCAGGTGGCTGGGGGCTGCTGGCGGGGAGTGCTCTGCTGGTGGGAGCGGTGTTCGGCTATGGGATGCGCGTGTCGCAGAAAGTCATCGCGCTGGTGATGGCCTTCGGTGCCGGTGTCCTGCTCTCGGCCGTCTCCTTCGAGTTGGTCGGCGAAGCGTATGAGCAAGGCGGGTTGGGCCCGGCGGCGGTGGGGACCCTGGCCGGTGCGGTGGCCTACACGGCGGGCAATCTGTGGCTGGCCGGCCGAGGCGCCCGCCATCGCAAGCGATCGGGCCACCACGCCGAGCAGACCCAGCCGTCCGAGGAGCAGAACAGCGGCTCGGGCCTGGCGCTGGCGCTGGGCGCGCTGCTGGACGGAGTGCCCGAGTCGGCGGTGATCGGCGTCAGTCTGCTCGATGGTGGGGCAGTGAGCCTCGTGACGGTCGCGGCGGTGTTCATCAGCAACATCCCGGAGGGCCTGTCCAGTTCGGCAGGGATGAAGAAGTCCGGGCGCGGCAAGGCGTACGTCTTCGGTGTGTGGGGCGCCATCGCGCTCGCGAGCACCGTTTCCGCGGTCCTTGGATACGCCGTCCTCGGGGGTTTCTCGCCCACTGTGATCGCGGGAGTGACGGCCGTGGCCGCCGGTGCGATCCTGGCCATGATCGCCGACACGATGATCCCCGAGGCGTTCCAGGAGGCCCACCTGGCGATCGGTCTGGTCACGGTCAGCGGCTTCCTGGTCTCCTTCGCGCTGTCCCATGCCTGACAGCACCTCGGCCTCGCCGGGGGAGCTCTCCTCGATAGCCTGCGCGGCATGACCGACTCACCTGTGCGTGGTACCGATGTCGCGACAGCCGGGGCACGGGCCGGTGCGGCGGTGGTGCGCATGTACGGCCGGCAGCTCAGCCGCATCGACAAGGGCGCCGGGGACTTCGCCACCGCCGCCGATGTGGAGGCCGAGACGGCGATCCTCGCCGTCATCCGTGCCGCACGGCCCGATGACGCGGTGCTCGGCGAGGAAGGTGGGCAGCAGGGCGCAGCCGGAGTTCGGCGCCAGTGGCTGGTGGATCGATCCCCTGTGCGGCACGCTGAACTACGCCGTCGGCAGCATGCTGGTGGCCGTCAACGTGGCGCTGCGCGATGGGCCGGCGGATTCTCCGCCAGCGTGCATGTCGCGGCGGGGATCGCTCTGTGCCGGCGGCCGGCTGCGTTGTCACCGGGATCGACGGCGCCCCGCTGGAGGAGGCGGACCGTGGGGTCGTGGTCGCTGCCGTAGTACGCCCACGAGATGGCCGGGCTCGTCACTTCGTCGTCCGCAGGGCAGACCATGAGCCCCATCCGGTCGGTCCTCCTTGCGCTCCTGGCGCTCATGAGCAGTCGTGGTTTCCACCCAGCCTAGGCGGACGTGCCGGCGATTCCCTGCGCCGCAACCGGTGTTCCGTCGGTCCGAGCCTCCAGGGCGTGCAGGACGGCCGCCATGTCCTGGCCGCCGTGGCCCCGTTGGACGGTCTCGGCGTAGAGGGCGTGGCACACGTCCAGAAGCGGGGACGCCAGGTCCGCCTTGCGGGCGGCCTCGGCGATGAGGCGATTGTTCTTGAGGACGTCCGCGGCGGCTGCCTGGACCGAGAAGTCGCGCTCCAGCAGCTTCGATGCCTTGACCCGGGAGACGGCACTGGCCATCGGACCCGCGTCCAGGACATCGCGGAAGAGACGCTGATCAAGCCCGTGCCGCTCGGCGAAGTGGAATGCCTCGGCAAGGCCCGTGACCACGGTGATCAGGAACAGGTTCACCGAGAACTTCAGCTGCAGCGCGCCCGGGACGGCCCCGCACACGAACGTCTCCCGGCACATCGGACCGAGCAGGGGCCGCACGGTCGTCACGGCGTCGCCGTCGCCCGCCAGCATCCCCACCAGTTCGCCCCGTTCGGCAGGGACACGGCTGCCGGAGACCGGGGCCTCGACGTAACGGCCGCCCGCGGTCCGGATGTCCTCCTGGAGGGTGCGGGAGTATTCGGCCGCAGTCGTGCCCATGTGGACGACGGTACGACCGGCGACGCGCTGGGCGAAGTCCGGGGTGCCGCGGCCCAGTACCGCGTCCACGGCCGTCTCGTCGGACAGCATGAGGAAAACGGTGGCCGCCCGGTGAAGGACCTCGGCGCTGCTCGCCGCCACCTCGGCGCCGGCGGCGTGCAGCGGTTCGCATCGCTCGGAGGTGCGGTTCCAGACGACGAGCCGTGTCCCGGCGCGGGCCAGGTTCAGTGCCATGGGCTGCCCCATGACCCCCAGACCGATGAAACCGACGTACATGACGCACCGCCTCCTCCGGCTCGGGCCGAGGCCGAGCCGCCACCGTCGTCGTCGACTATGACCGTGGTCATAGTAGCCGTGATTATGACGGCGGTCATAGAGTGGTATCCGGGAAAGAGACGCGTGAGCGAGTTGACGGAGGTCGATGACGGTGAAGGCCGAGCGGGGGCCGCGTGAGCGGATGATCTTCAGCGCGGCTCAGCTCATCCGACGTGACGGAGTCGTCTCCACCGGGATGCGCGAAGTCGCCCTCGACGCCGCCGCGCCACGCGGTTCGCTCCAGCACTACTTTCCCGGCGGCAAGGCGCAGTTGGTCGACGAGGCAGTGGGCTGGGCAGGTGACTACGCGGCAGGCCGTGTCGCCCGTTTCCTGGACGCGCTGCCCGAGCCGACGCCGAGCGGGCTGTTCACCGCGATGGTGCGCCAGTGGACCGACGAGTACGAGGCTGACGGCTTCGCGGGCGGCTGCCCTGTCGCGGCCGCCATGGTGGACTGCGCGGAGTCGGTCCCCTCCACGCGGAAGGCCGCATCGGCTGCGTTCGCCACCTGGACCGGCGCGGTCGCCCAGGCCCTGACCGAGATGGGCGTTCCCGGGGAACGGGCCGGGGCGCTCGCCACGCTCATGATCAGCAGCCTGGAGGGGGCGATCCTGCTCGCCCGAGCCGAGCGTGACGTCCGAGCCCTGACGACCGTGGCCCGGGAGCTCGGCCCTGTCCTCGACGCGGCCGTGCGCACGGACGGCTGAGCTGAACAGACGGCTGAACGGACGGCCGCGGGGCGCCTCCTCCGGGTGAACTCGCGGCGCGGGGAGCGCGGAGGCGTTCGTGTCGGCGCAGGCCGGTCGGACGGGGGGCCCGCAAAACGAACGGCGTCCGCGCCGGCCGCACGCGCCGGTGCTACCCCTCGTACTGCGTGAGGTCGATGCCGTACACCGTGAGGTCGTGGCCGTGGACCGGGTGCTGTGCTGTGCCTTCCGGCTCCATGCCGAGTTTGCCGAGTACGTTGGCGGAGGCTCCGTCGACCGTGCGGCACACGGCTACCACCCGGTCGAGGCCGCGGTCCTGCAGGGCGAACTCCAGGGTGGCGTGCGCCGCTTCCGACGCGTATCCCTGTCCCCAGAACACCCGACCGAGCCGCCAGCTGATCGCCACCTGACCGGCGATCTCGGCCGGAGCGTCGGCCACGGACAGACCGACGGTGCCTGCCAGCTCGCCAGAACCCAGGAGTTCGACGGCGAACATCCCGAACCCTTCCTCGTCCCACTCCTCTTCCCAGGTCTCGATGTCCTGGGCTGTCTGCTCCATGGAGCGCGGCGTGCCGTCGTCGATGTGCTGCATCACCACCGGATCGGCGTGGATCTCGGACAGGGGGACGAGGTCGTCGTCGAGCCACCGGCGCAGGACAAGACGGGGTGTGCGGATGTCGGTCATGATCCCCATCTTGCCGACGCGGCGGCGGGATCGCGAACCGCGGTGCCGCACTCCGGGGGTGAGCGGGGCCGCGCGGAGCGCCATGCCACGATGCCGGACTCGCGGCGGACTCTACGATCGGAGGGTGACGATCGCATACGAGTGGCGGGCAGACTTCGACAACGCAGCTCTCGACGCGCTGCACGCTGACGGCTTCGGTCATCCGCTCGCCAGGACCGACTGGCGAGAACGGCTTGAGCGCCACAGCCTCGGCTGGGTCTGCGCCTGGGAAGACGACTCACTGATCGGCTTCGTCAACGTCGCCTGGGACGGCGGGGTTCACGCCTTCATCCTGGACACGGTGGTCGCCCGGCACCGTCGCGCGGAAGGCGTAGGTGCCGCGCTGGTCGCAACCGCGGCTCGCGAGGCCCGGGCCGCGAAGTGTGCCTGGCTCCACGTCGACTTCGAGGAGCACCTGCGTCCGTTCTACTTCGATGCCTGCGGGTTCAAGGAGACGACAGCCGGTCTGATCGGCTTGTGACACACCACAACCGCCACTGCCTCCGATTCCTCCCGGCCTGCTCCGTCCAGTCTGTGGCGGGACGCCGACTTCCGCCGGCTCTGGCTGGGGCAGACGGCCTCCCAACTCGGTGAACACGCAAGCCTGGTGGTGCTGCCGCTCCTGGCCGTCCTGACACTGGACGCCGGTGCCGGCCAGTTGGGCGTGCTCCGCGCGGTGGGGCAGGCGCCGATCCTGTTGCTCTCGCTCTTCGCGGGTGCCTGGGTGGACAGGTGGCGCACCCGTGCGACGATGGTGCTCACAGACGCCGGCCGGGCCCTGACCCTCGGCACCGTGGCCCTGGCCTGCCTCTTCGGCCGGCTCGGCCTGCCCGGCCTGTACGTGCTCGCCTTCGCCGTCGGGCCCTGTCCGTCTTCTTCGACGTGGCGTACCAGGCGTCCCTCGTACGTCTGGTGGAACGCGACCGGCTCCTGCGCGCCAACAGCGCGCTCGAGGGCAGCCGGTCCGCGGCGCAGATCGGCGGCCCCGCGCTCGGCGGTGCGCTGGTGTCCTTGCTGTCGGCGCCGATCGCCGCCGCCTCCGGCGCGCTGTTCTTCGTGCTGTCGTTCCTGTCGTTCCTGTCGATCCGGCGGATCCGCCGGATCGAGGCGGCCCCGAAGCGCCCGGAAGACACCCCGCGGGTCCGGCACCGGATCCATGAGGGCCTGCGCTTCGTCGCCCGCGACACCGTGCTCCGTGCCGTGTGCCTGGCCTCAGCCGCGTTCCAGTTCTCCTTCACGGCCATGATGACCGTCTACCTGCTGTTCCTGCCGCGGGAACTGCACCTGTCGGGCACCGTCGTGGGCCTTGCGCCCGCGGCGGCGGGACCGGGCGCGCTGCTGGGCTCGCTGCTGGCGGCCCGGCTGCCGAGCCGGATCGGCCACGGCACGGTGCTCGTGTGCGCGGCCGCGCTCGGCGACGGCGTCTTCCTGTGTGTGCCCGCGCTGCACGGCTCTTCCGCGGTGACGGTTCCCGCGCTGCTCGTGGTCGGCTTCGTGTCCGGGCTCGGCGGCCAGTTGGTGAATGTCACGATCATGGCCGTCCGCCAGGCCGTCACTCCGGACGGGATGCAGGGCCGCGCGGCCGCCACGATCACGTTCGCCGGCATGGGGCTGACCCCGCTCGGCTCTCTGTCCGGCGGATTCCTCGCGGGGGAGTGGGGGCTGCGCACCGGCCTGCTGGTGGCGGCCGCGGGCATGATGCTGTCCCCGGTGGTGATGGCCCTCTCCCCGCTCGCACGCCTGGGACGGGAGTTTCCGGCCCCCGCGCGGCGGGCCGCCCGGAGGCTGATCTCCTCGGCCGGAGCCGGGAGGTGTGGAAGGCTGGAAGGGTAAGGAACGGCCCGGCCAACCGGGCACGCGTGATCTTCGTTCCGGTCGCCCGGGGCCGTGAGGTTCGACCGCGCACGGCGCCCGCCCGGCGCGTCCCCTGGCCGTTCGCAGGTCGCGTACCGCATCGTGAACGGGTTGCTGACCTGCAGGGAGACCACCGTGGACGTCTGCTGGAGCAGGCGGGTGCGCCGATGAGGTCGTCAGGCCTAAGGGGCGAATGTGATGAGCCGAGCGAAGCAGCAGCCTCCACAGCGGGCGGCTGATCCGGAGAAGGCGGCATCGGACCCGAGCGGGCTGATGGACCTGTTGGGCGTCGCCGCGGTGCTCGTGGAGGCCGACGGCCGGATCGACATGTGGAGTCCCCAGGCCGAGGAGTTGTTCGGCTACACCGGTGACGAAGCGGTCGGGCGGTACGCGGCCGCCCTGCTTCTCCACCCCGAAGACCGCGAGGCGGGGATGGGACTGTTCGCCGAGGTGATGGAGACCGGCCGGAGTTGGGCGGGTCCCTTTCCCGTCCGGCTCAAGGACGGCAGCACCCGGACGATCGAGTTCCGCAACATCCGGCTGACGGACAACCTCGGCGACCACTACGCGCTCGGGCTGGCCGCCGACCGGGCCACGGTGCGGCAGGTGGAGCGCAAGGTGGCCCTGTCCAGCCAGCTGGTCACCCAGGCGCCGATCGGCCTGTCCGTCCTGGACACCCAGCTGCGGTACGTGGCCGTCAACGGGGCCCTCGCCTCGATGCACGGCGTCCCCGAGGCCGACCACATGGGCCGCCACTTCCGGGAGATCCTGCCCGGCGCGCCCTTCACGACCGCGGAGAACCAGATGTGGGAGGTCCTGGAGACCGGCCGGCCCATGGTGGACGAGCAGGTGGTGGGCCGTACCCGCGCCGACCCGGACAACGACCACGCCTGGGCCGTGTCCCTCTACCGGCTGGAGGACCACGGCGGACACGTGCTCGGGATCGCCAACGTGGTGGTGGACGTCACCGACCGGTACGAGGCAGCCAGGCAGGCCGACCGGGCCCAGCAGCGTCTGCGCCTGATGGCCGACGGCTCGGCCCGCATCGGGACCACCCTGGAAGTGGAGCGGACCGCCCAGGAGCTGGCGGACGTCCTGGTGCCCGACCTGGCCGACATGATCGCGGTGGACATCCTGGACTCCGTCCTGCGAACGGGCCGCCCGGACCGCGGTGAGGGTCCGGCCCTGTTCCGGGCGCTGGCGGTGAAGACCGCCTATCCCACCGCCGCCTCCGAGGCGATCATCGCGCCCGGCCACCTCACCACCTACCACGCGGACCACCCGGCGGCCCACTGCTTCCGCACCCGCAAGCCCCTGCTGATCACCCACCTCGACAGTGGCGATCTCAGCCGCATCGCGGCCGACGCCGCCGCCGCCGGCCTGCTCGCCGAAGCCGGTGTCCACACCGACATGGCCGTCCCTCTCATCGCGCGCGGAGAGATCATCGGCGTGCTGGGCCTGGCCCGCGCGCGCAACCCCCAGCCGTTCGACGAGGACGATCTCACCCTCGCCTACGAACTGGCCTCGTCCGCCGCGCTGAGCATCGACAACGCCGTCCTGCACCAGCACATCCGCAGCGCCGCCGAAACCCTCCAGCGCAGCCTGCTGCCCCAGCCCTCGCCCCGCCGCCCCGGCCTGGAGATCGCTGCCCGGTACCTGCCCGCCCAGGCCTTCAGCGAAGTCGGCGGCGACTGGTACGACGTCCTGCCCCTCAGCGGCGACCGGACCGCCCTTGCGGTGGGTGACGTCATGGGCAGCGGCATTCCGGCGGCCACCGCCATGGGCCGGCTGCGCACCGCCACCTCCACCCTCGCCGACCTCGACCTCGCCCCGAGCCGGATCCTCACCCACCTCGACAAGATCACCCAGGGATTGGACCCCTATATCGCCACGTGTGTGTACGCGGTCTACGACCCGCACCACTCCCGCCTGCACGTCGCCTGCGCCGGTCACCTGCCCCCGGTCCTGGTGCGCGCCGGCAGACCGCCCGAACTGCTCGACCTGCCCACCGGCACCCCGCTGGGAGTCGGCAGCGGTCCCTTCGAGACCGCCGTCCTCACCATGAACCCCGGCGATCAGCTCGTCCTCTACACCGACGGCCTGGTGGA
The DNA here is from genome assembly GCF_001611795.1 of Streptomyces qaidamensis. NCBI lineage: Bacteria > Bacillati > Actinomycetota > Actinomycetes > Kitasatosporales > Streptomycetaceae > Streptomyces > Streptomyces qaidamensis. Next base: position 8,874,522 of record NZ_CP015098.1, read on the forward strand.
GACCCGCGACGACCCCATCGACCAGCGCCTGGACGACCTCCTGGGCCTGCTGTCCCCGCCCTGCCGCTCCGCGGAGGAGACCTGCGACCTGCTGCTCCGGCAACTGCGCGGTCCCGCCGACCACGACGACGTCGCGCTGCTCATCGCCCAGGCAAGGCCCCTTGCCGGGCCCTGACGGCGGCGTCTGCTCCCGACGGCCGACGTTCCCGCGATTCGCTGGTGTGTGCGAAGCTGCCCGCGGTGTTATTCAATGAGGTGTGTGGTCAGGAAGCTCGGGGCCCCGACCGCACGGGTCCGGACATCGCCCCGGTACCGCGCCGGGGATTGCTGAGAGAGCCGCATGGACTCCACACCCTCGCCCTCGTCCTCCTCGGCGTTCGACCTGGTCAGCCGCGCCCTTGGGCGTTACATCCCGCAAGGCGGAGCGGCATCTGCCGACCCGCCGGGTGACCGCGCCACGCGCGGGCAGGCGCCCGACCACCCGGCGGACGGAGGTCAGGAGCAGATCCTCGGTGCGGTCAACCTGGACCGGGACCTGATCATCACCCGCTGCAATCTGGAAGCCCCCGTGTTCGCGGGTCTGGACGCGGGGGCGGGGCGGCCGTTCGTCGATCTCCTACCCCCCGGGGACGTACCGACGGTGACACGGCGGTTGCTGCAGGTCGTGGAGAGCGGTGAGGCGCATGTCGCCCGCATCCAGCGCCTGCGGCGCGGCGACGGGTCGGAGCTGGTGGTCTCGATGAGCATCCTGCCCTCCGCGGCGCCGGAGGGCGGCCTGACGGTCTCTGTGATCGCCATGGCCAGGAGACTGCACCTCTACGCCGCCGAGACCGCGATCGGCACCTCGCTGGACATCGGCGAGACCGCACAGTCGCTGGCCGAGTCCCTGCTGGCCTGGGGAGACGTGGCCGCCGTGGACCTCGACTTCGCCGTGTGGACGGGGGAGGGAGTCTCCGGCAGGGCGCACGGGCGTATCCGGCTGCGGCGGGCGGCGTTGGTACCGGACCGGGTGTGGCCCGAGGGCTATATGACCCCGGGCGAGGATCTCCCCGGCGACGCCAGCCGCCTGCTCGCCCAGGCGGTGCTGCGGGACGATGCGCCGCAGACCATCGTCATACCCGATGGTGAGGCGGTCGAGCGGGTCTTCGGCAGCCCGCGCGTGGCGCGTGCCCTGGTGCCCGGTGACCTCTCGGCGGGTGTGGTGTGCATACCACTCGTCCTCGACAGTGCGCCGCCCGTCGTGCTGGGCGTGGCGGAGGTCTGGCGGCGGGCGGACTGCCCCTTCCGCGACAGCGAGCTGTTCGACCTCCAGGAGCTGGTGGCCAGAACCGCCCACCACGTCGACCTCGCCCGACAGCACCAGCGCGAGCACACGCAGGTGCTGGCATTGCAGCGCCGGCTCCTGCCCCGGGCCGGTGGCGACACCATCGAGATCGCCAGCGTCTACCAGCCCGCCACCCCCGACAGCGCGGGCGTCGGCGGCGACTGGGTGAACAGCTTTCCGCTGCCCGACGGGCGTACCGCGCTGGTGGTCGGTGACGTCGTCGGGCACGGCCTGGGAGCCGCCGCGACCATGGGCCAGCTGAGCATGGAGGCCCGCGCGCTGCTGTCCGCCGGCCTCGCGCCCGACCAGGTGCTGGAGCACCTGGACGAGACGGTGACGGTGCTGGACGATGCCGAGTCCGGCCTGGCGGCCGGCTACAGCGCCCTCGGCTCGACCTGCTGCATCGCCCTCTACGACCCGGTCGGTCACCATATGACGCTGTCCAGCGCCGGCCACCTCCCCCCGATCCTGGTCTCCCCGGACGGGCGGGCGGGCCCCCTCGCGATCCGCCCCCACCCCGGCCTCGGAGCCGAGTTCGCGCTGCGAGAGCCGTTCGACGTGTACACCGTCGGCGTGCCTCCCGGCTCCGTGCTCGCGCTCTACACCGACGGCCTGGTGGAGGACCCCGCTCTGTCGATCGACGAGGGCATGGGCAGGCTGACGGACGCGGTGGCCACGGTGCATCCCTGGGACACCCTGCAACGGGCCGCCCGGCACGTCGTCTCCTCATTGGCGCCCGCGCCTCAGCGGGACGACGTGACGCTGCTGCTCGCGCGCATGATCGGCTACCGCAAGGGGGACACGGCGACCTGGCGGCTGGCCGCTCGCGACGACGCCCCGGCCCGGGCCCGCGAGCAGGTGTCCGCGCTGCTGAGGCAGTGGCGCACCAGGGACGACACCCGGCACAACGCGACGTTGCTGGTCAGTGAGCTGGTCACCAACGCGGTGCGCTATGCCACCGGCCCCATCACGGTGCGGCTGATCAGGGCCGGCCACGGCCTGCTGTGCGAGGTGGGAGACACCGGGAACGGCAGGCCACGGCTGAGGCGTGCCGACCTGCTCGACGACGGTGGCCGTGGCCTGAGCATCGTGCACCGGCTCACCACCCGGTGGGGGGTGCGGTGGACGGACACGGGCAAGGTGGTCTGGGCGGAAGTGGCGAGGTGACGCGGCACGCACCGGACCCTTCGGCGCTCTACAGCCACTGCCCCTCAAGGGCGGTGGCCGTGAGCCCCGGTGCCGCCGCGTACAGGACGGCGCGGTTTCCGGGCTTCTGCAGCCCCGCGTCGTGCGCCCGCCGCAGGATGTCGAAGACGGCGGCGCCGCCGCGGTTGCCGCTGGTGTAGCTGTCCCGGCTGTAGTCGAGGAGCCCCGGCGGCCACGTGTCGGGCATCGTCTGCTCCATGTACTCCAGCACCCGGGTGCCGCCGGGGTGCGCGAGCAGCACATCGGGATGCCAGGCGTCGGGGTCGTCCTGGTAGCGGGCGTGCAGCCACTCCCACATCGCGGTGACCGTCTCCTGCACGGCGCGCGGCCCGCGCCGGTCCATCACGAAGTGGGTGCCGTCCGCCCGTGTCTCCAGGCGGTGCAGATCCTGGGTGCCGGGCAGAGTGTGATGCCAGGCGGCGTCCAGCCGCAGCACCGCCTCGGGCCTCGGGCGGCCCGTGACCACCGCGGCCACGGCGGTGTCGGCGAACAGCAGCCGGACGATCAGGGATTCCAGGGTGTCGTCCGCGGGCTGGTAGGTCGTGCTCAGCGCCTCGGATATGACGACCAGGACCACCCGGTCGGGGTCGGCGGCCACGAGGTCCGCTGCCAGGGCCAGTGAGCGGGTCCCCGCGATACAGGCCCACTGCGTGGCCGGCAGCAGCATCACATCGCTGCGGAGCCGCAGCCTGTTGGCCAGGGTCATGTCCAGGCCCGGCAGCGCCGGAGTGGTGGAGTGACTGGTGATCAGGCAGTCGACGTCCGAGGCGTCCAGCCCGGCTGTCTGCAGGGCCCCGCGCGCCGCGCGCTCCCCGTAGGACTGCACTGCCTCCCAGGCCGGCGCGGTGCGCTCCTGCACGGTCTGCGGTGCGGGTATGGATTCGAGGGCGGCGATCACGCGGTCCACGTCCTGCTGGGCGAACCCCTCACGGGTCAGGGCCTGTTGAGTGGGTTCGACGCCGACGGCCCGCAGGCCGCTGCCTTTGCCGGGCGCGACGGCGGTCTCCAGTGGCAGCATCCAGCCGCGGGTCTCGATGCCGGTGCTCGCCGCGATGCCGTCGATCCGCGGCGCCCACGTCGCGTGGGGGTGCCGGTCACGCACCTCCGCCACGATCTCACTGGTCTTCACGGCGTGCTCGCCGTGGATCACGGCAGGCGGGCAGAGGTAAGCGGCCATGATGGGGCACCTTCCAGAGGGGACAGGGAGAATGTCACGAGTGCTGTGTCATGGGTCACTTTGGAACCTAGCGCCCAAGAGGATGCCGGTGAACGCCCTTTCGGGATCCGGTGTCCGTTTCGAGCATGGAGGTCAAAGGGACATTTCCGCTGTGATGCAGACAACTTAGGCGCATTTTGGTCGGTGTGACACGGCTCACCCCTGAACCGGTTCCAGCTTGCTGCGGAAATGGCGGAGAAGCGGGGGCTGTTCGACCAGGCGGTAGCCCGGGATCCGATCCTTGTCCTTGACCGTGGCGGCCAGGACCTCGCCGACACGGTTCAGGTGGCTCAGGCCGTACGTGCGGCGGGGGAGTGCGAGCCGGACCAGCTCGTAGGGCGCTGCGGTGACCGGGGCGCCGTTCTCGTCCTCGCTGCCGAGGCAGAGGGAACCCAGCTCCACCGAGCGGATGCCGCCTTCGAGGTAGAGCTGGCAGGCGAGCGCATGGCCGGGAAAGCGATGCGCGGGGATGTGCGGAAGCAGGCGGCCCGCGTCGAGGTAGAGAGCGTGCAGACCCGGCGGTTCGACGATGGCGATACCCGCTTCGCGGGTCAGTCGGGCCAGGTGCCGGGCGGCGCCGGCGCGGGCCTGGAGGCAGCAGGGGTCGGTGACCTCGGTCAGCCCCAGGGCGATCATGTCCAGGTCCCGGCCCGCCAGACCGCCGTACGTGGGGAAGCCCTCCGCGGCGATGAGCAGCAGTTCGCACCGCTCGGCCAGGGCGCGCTCACGCAGGCCGAGGAAGCCGCCGACGTGGACGATCCCGTCCTTCTTCGCGCTCATCAGGCAGCCGTCGGCCAGTCGGAACGCCTGCTCTGCGACCTGACGCGGGCTCATGCCGCGACAGGTCGCTTCGTGCTGGGTGACCAGCCGGGCGTTCTCGGCGAAGCGGGCGGCGTCGAGGAAGAGCGGAACCGAGTGTTCCCGGCACAGGGAGGCGGTTCGGGCGAGGTTGTCCATGGAGACCGGCTGGCCCGCCTCGCCGTTGTTGGTCAGCGTCATGACGACCAGGGCGATCCTGGCAGCATCCGGACCCCGCAGGGCCGCCGCCAGCCGGTGCAGGTCGATGTTGCCCTTGAACGGCTCGTCGCTGTCCGGGTCCCCGGCCTGCGGGCAGGGCAGATCCACCGCCCGGCAGTCGGCCAGTTCCACGTTGGCGCGAGTGGTGTCGAAGTGCGTGTTGCCGAGCGTGATCTTCCCCGGGGGAGCAGCGCGGAGAAGAGGATGCGTTCCGCTGCCCGGCCCTGGTGCACGGGCAGGACGTACGGATAGGAGGTCAGGTCTCGGACCACCTCCTGGAAGTGGTAGAACGACCTCGATCCGGCGTACGACTCGTCACCGGCCATGCCCGCGGACCACTGTGCCGCCGACAGGGCGCCCGTACCCGAGTCCGTGAGGAGGTCGATCGTGACCTCGTCGGCGCGCAGTCCGAACAGGTTGTAGTGCACCCGCCGCAGGGCGTGCTCCCGCTGGGCGCGTGTCGTGACCGGGATCGGTTCGACGACCTTGATCCTGTAAGGCTCCACTGCCTCACTCACCTTCCTCTGTACGGTCTGCGGCGCGCGGAGGGCTGACCGCGTAAGCCTCCGGCGAGAAGTAGACGTTCACGCGCGGCGGTTGCCAGGCGCTCTGCACGAGCGACACATAGGCGAGCAGCCCCACCCCGTCACGCGGTTGACGGGACGTCATCGCGGCCCACGCCGCATCGATCACGTCCGAGTCCATTCCGTGGTGCCGCAGAACACCCTTGGCACGGTCCAGGGCGATCCCGTCGTCCGGCACGTGGTCGCGAACCGGAACGTGCACGGTGCAGCCGCTCGGGTGCCTCGTGTCCCGCCCCGCGTAGGACAGGCAGGACACCAGGGGCCGGTGAGCGAAGCGCCCGGTACCGCCGCCCACCGCACGGCAGAACTCCGCCGCCTGCTCCGCCGGCGCTCCGGGCACCAGCCGTGACACGGTGCGCATGAGCGTGGCGCTGCTGTCGTGGTGAGCGATGTAGACCTTGACCCGCGGTGTGCGCCACCTGCCCAGGTCGAGCGCGAAGAACCGGATCTCGTCCCTGCCCGGGCCGCGTTGAAGGATTCGCTCCCGGAGTGCGGGCCAAGCCCGGCCGAATCCGAACCGGTTGAGCGCCTCCTCCGTGACCTGTGACGATTCTTCCCGCCCGTGGGCCTGCGGATCGACGTACACCTTGACGCCCGTGGTCAGGTCCTGCCGCAGGTCCATTGCGCACCTCAGTGCGAACGAGCCCTGCATCACCGGGGGGGGGAAGAACAAGTCCTCCACCCGGCGCAGCGGGTCGGTCGAGAAGTCCCGGCGTGCGGCCAGGGCCTCGACGGCCCGCCGGCCCAGACGGGCGTTCTCCTCAAGTGGGTCCGCGGCGCAACCGGGCTCGACCAGGAGACGCGGTGTCACCGGACTCCCGGCCGTGAAGGCGAGGGAGAACTCCACCGGGGAATGGTCGTCGCAGACGAATGAAGGGGAGGGCGGCCCGGCCCCGAGGGGACGGCTGGCGGGACCGAGCAGGCCGAGCAGATCGAACAAGGGGAGGCCGGAACCGTCACCGGTCTGGAGACCCTGGCCTGGGCGGTGGCGGCCACCGGTGACTGCACCCGGGCCGCGTGGCTCCTGGGCGCCGCTCACCGTATGCGCCAGGACACGGGCGTGGCGCTGATCGGCCTGCGCCCGTTCCATGAGGCGCACCTCACCGCGGAGAGACGGGTGCGGGCATCCCTGGACGCCGCGCAGTACACGGCGGCCTGGTCCCGGGGCGCCTCCGCCGAGGACGCTCTGCGACAGGAGCGCGAGGAGAGGACGTTCCGAGGGGAGCCGACACGCACCCGAACGGGTGGTTCGCCCACTCCGACGGCGTAGGACGACGCCTCACGCTGGGCGGCGGCAGCGGCCCGCGCCGGAAGCTCCAGGGAGCCGCTCGCCCGCATCCGGACTGCCTCCCTCACCCTCGCACCACTCCACGGCCCGGGAGCCCATCATGTCCCGTAGGAACCCTCCCCGCGTGAGCGTGATCATCCCCGCCTACAACGCGATGCCGGAACTGACGAAGTGCGTCACGTCCGTCATGGAGCAGACGCTCGGACCGGACAAGATCGAGATCATCGCGGTCGACGACGGTTCCACCGACGGAACCGGAAGCGAACTGGACCGCCTCGCACGGACCTGCTCCGGCCTCCGCGTCGTCCACCGGCCCAACAGCGGAGGAGCAGGAGTCCCCCGCAACACCGGCCTGGACCTGGCCGGCGGCGACTATGTCTTCTTCCTCGACTCCGACGACTACCTCGGCCCGGACGCCCTGCGCCGCATGGTGGCGATGGCGGACGAGAACCGCACCGACGTGGTCCTCGGCAAGATGGTGTCGGTCGGCGGACGTGCCGTGCCGACGGCCGTCTTCTCGCACAACCAGCCCCGGACGGACATCTTCTCCTCCCACGCCTACCGCACCCTGGGCTGCTGGAAGCTGTTCCGGCGCTCGCTGATCGAACGGCTGGAGCTGAGGTTTCCGCCGTACCGCAACTGCGAGGACAAGCCGTTCACCGCCGCCGCCTACCTCAACGCCGACGGCATCTCCGTCGTAGCCGACTACGACTGCTACTACTCCCGCAACCGCCAGAACGGCAACAACCTCACCCTCACCGCGGCCGACCTCGTCCACCGCATGGACGGCACCCGCCTGTGCTTCGAAACGGTCGCCCGCTACCTCGAACCCGGCCCGCGCCAGGACCGGATCATGCGCCGCCACGTGGAGTGGGAGCTGTGCGGGCCGCTGCGCGCCCTGCTGCCCCGTGAGAGCGAACAGCAGGCACGGGAGCACTTCTACCCGCAGTTCCGGGACTGGGCGCGGACCTACGTGACCGACGGCGTCTTCCAGCTGATCGCCCCGCAGGACCGGCTGATCGTCCACCTCCTGCGCGTGGACCGCTTCGAGGACCTCATGACCGTGGCTCGGCACGCCAAGGCGGACGCGGAGCGCGGCCACGTCGTGGACAAGGGCCGCGTCTACTGGTCCCACCCGTTCTTCCGCGACCCCGCGAAGGCGGTTCCGGACGTCTGCTTCGACACCACGGACCGCCTCCCGGTCCACCACGAACTGGCCGAAGCGGCCTGGACGGGCGACGGCGATGTCCTCCGGCTCGGCGGCCATGCCCGCATCGAGTCCCTGGGCCCCCTCCAGCCCACCACCCAAGTGATCCTGCGTCCGAGCGGCTTCCGCCACCCGGACATCCGTGTGCCCGCGACCGTCGGCACCGCCCCGCACCACGGCGACGACGCGGCGGCCGGTTTCACCGTCGACGTCGACCTGAGCACCGTGGACGCGGGCGCCCCGCTCGGCGGCGGCCAGTGGGACCTCTACCTGGATGTACGCGCCCAGGGAGTCAGCCGAACCGTCAGGCTCCGGCGGACCCGGACGGACACGGACGGCCGGAGGACCGCTCCACCGAAGCGAGAGCTGGCCACCGGCTCCCGACGCGGCCACGAGCCCAGCACCGCACGCCCCTTCTTCACGCCCCACGGCAACTTCTCCCTGGACGTCCGGCGGACCGAGGCCGAGCCGGTATGCCTGGTGACCGCAATCGCCTGGGACACGTTCGCCCCCGCCACGCTCGTCGTCAGCGGACGCCTGACCGGCGAAGCCGCGCGCCACCCCCAACCCGTCGCCCTGCGCGCCGCAGAGGACGCGGGCTCGGTCCGAGAGGTGCCCCTGCTGTACGCACCGCACGGCAGCCGTACCTTCACGGCCCGCATGCCGGTCAGGAACCTGCGGCCGGGGCGCTGGACGCTGACCCTCCGCACGGACGACCCGAAGAGCCCCGTTCCCGTCCCGACCCCGAAGGCACTGTCCGGCACTCGCTGGTATCGCGCCGCCCGGCTCGGCCGCCCCTACTACGCCAAGCCGCTCGCGGGCAGCCCGAAGCGACCGATGGTGCTGCGCGTGGCGCCGGTCAGACCGGTTGCGGCCCTCCGTCGACGACTCGGCTGACGGGAATGCCCAACCGGTACGCGACGGCGCCGAGGGCAGTGCCCAGCGGGAGCGACACCCTTGTGAGGGCGTGCTGGTCGCCTCGGGTCTGATCCCGGTTGACGATCAGCACCGGCTTCCCGGCCTGGGCCGCCTGGCGAACGAAGCGGAGCCCGGACATCACCGTCAGCGAGGAGCCCAGGACCAGCAGCGAGGCCGCCTCACGGACCAGCTCGCGGCAGTGCTCGACGCGCTGCGGCGGAACCGGTTCGCCGAAGAACACGACGTCCGGTTTGAGGGTGCCGCCGCAGACCGTGCAGGGAACCACGCGGAAGCCTGCGACCTGGTCGTCCGTGAGGTCGGCGTCACCGTCCGGGTTGATCCCGGCGGCCACGGGCTCGAACCCCGGGTTGGCCTCCTCCAGCCGCCGGGCGAGTTCGCGGCGCGGGGTGAAGGCGCCGCAGGAAAGGCAGACGACCCGGGCCAGGGTGCCGTGGAGTTCCACGACGTCGTCGCTGCCGGCGGCCTGGTGCAGGCCGTCCACGTTCTGGGTGATGACGCCCGAGAGCAGGCCATGCCGACCGAAGGCCGCGACGGCCAGGTGCCCGGTGTTGGGACGGGCTCGGCCGAAGGTGCGCCAGCCGAGGTGGCTGCGTGCCCAGTACCGGCGCCGGGCCTGGGCGCTCGCGGTGAAGTCCTGGTAGGTCATCGGAGTGTGCCGGCTGAGGCTCCCGCCCTCGCCCCGGTAGTCGGGGATGCCCGACTCCGTGGAGATGCCCGCTCCGCTGAGCACCAGCACTCCGCCGGTGCTCAGCGCATCGGCGACCGGCCCCGCGTCCGAGGTGGCGGGTGGCAGGTTCTCGGAAGGGGTCCAGCTCAGGGTGGGACGCATGCGCATGCAGTCAGGGTACGAAAGGACACCTCCGCAAGGAGACCGCACGGCCATGGCCGGGGCCCGACGGGAGCCGCCACCTCCACCGCGCCTGAGCCGATATCAGGCCGAGACGTTTGGCCGGGCGGGATCGGCGTACCCGATGACTTAACGCAATCCTTATACGACGAAGCGGAGACGGACCATGGGCATCATTGCTTGGATCATCATCGGGCTGCTCGCCGGCGCGATCGCCAAGGCCTTGATGCCGGGCAAGGACCCCGGCGGCATCATCATCACCATGCTCATCGGCATCGCTGGCGGTCTGCTCGGCGGCTGGCTGGGCAAGGTCATCTTCGGCGTCGACTCCGTCGACGGGTTCTTCGAACTCTCCACCTGGATCGCCGCGATCGTCGGCTCCCTCATCCTGCTGGCCCTCTACCGCGTCGTCACCGGCAACCGGCGCTCGCACCGCCACGCGTGACCCGTTGACAGCGGACACTCCGGACGCACCTCGACGGCTCCCTCCCCTTGTTCACAGGGGAGGGAGCCGTCGAGGTGCGTCCGGAGCACATTCAGCAGGGGAGACGCCACACCCCGAGCTCCGGTTTCTTCAGCATCGACGACAGCTTCAGCCGACGGGACTCGGCGCAGAAACCGCTCCGGGGCTCCGTGTACTCCACGTGGAACACCGCCTTGCCCGCCGCGATGAACGGGGAGAGCTCGCCGCACTCGTCGTACTGGGCGCATTCCTCGTTGACCGCGAAGTCGAAGTGGTCCACGAGCTGGGGGATCTGGGGCAGGTCGTTCTTCAGTCCCACCGACAGCCCGCGCTCGTGGGCGATGGCCGCGATCATACGGTTGTACCCGAGCTGGTCGCGTGCCGTGAGCGGGAAGCCGGTGTCGTTGCCGTAGCCCTCCACCAGATCGGGTTCCACCGCGTCGAAGCCCTTGTCGCGGCACATGTCGAAGCGACGTTCCATGATCGGTCGCAGGACGGTCAGCCGTCGGATGTCCAGCCACCGTTCGCCCGCCCACCCGTTGGGCTCGCCCAGCACCGAGCGCGGGAAGGCGTCCCGGTCCGGCCGGAAGTCCTCCCACGCACCCACGTTGACGTAGCAGATGACCTTCTTCCCCGCACGGTGCAGCCGGGCCACGTCCGCCGCGGAGTTCTCGAATCCGTCGATGTCGTAGACGGGAACATCGGCCGAGGCGTCGACCCTGCCGTCCAGTTGCCACTGCCAGGCGAGACCCGGACGGGGTTTCCACACGGCACGAGAAGGCGATGTCGTACCCGGGGCGTCGGCAGGTGGTTTCGCACTGCCGGAACAACCCGCCAGCGCGGTCAGCAGGACCGCACAGGCAAGGGCCGTCCTCTTCAACGCTCCGCCCCGGTGAGCGCGGGCGTCAACTGGGCCCACGGGTTGGGGGGTTCGCCCGTCACCGGTCCGCTGACCGCCGCACCGCGCTCGTGCGCGGTGCGCACGGCGAGGGGAACGAGGGCCCCGGGCACGCCGTAGACGAGGTGGCACAGCCGCTCGGGCGGGTGCCGTGCGGTCCATGCCGGCCGGCTGAAGGCGGAGACGTACGTCGACCAGTGGCCCTCGAAGGTGACGGTCAGGTCGGCGAGGCGGGCATATCCCGGGGCCGGATGGACCCCGGGGTTGAGGACGACCGTCCCCGCCCCCAGCCGGCGTACCGCCCGTACCAGGCGGCGGCAGGCAGGCAGCCCGTCCGCGGTCGCCGTCACCCGGTCCAGGAAGCAGCCGTCCGCCGCGTACCACTCCCGGTGCCGGCGCACGTCCTCGGCGATGTCCGCGGGTTCGCGCACCCCGTAGTCGGTGTCGACGTAGCCCAGCAGACGCGCCCCCGCGGCCCGCAGCGCACCGGCCGCAGCGGTGAACGCCGGGTCGGGGACCTCGCCCGGACCGCTCGCCGGGTTGAGGACGACCCCGTAGGTGCGGTTCGCGGCGGTGATCAGCCGGTGCCAGGCGCCCGGGTCCTCGGCCGGGTGGACGTACAGCGGGATCAGCAGGTTCACGGGGTGCGGCCGCCTTCCCACAGCGCGGCCAGCGCGTCGTCGAGGGTGTGGGCCGGACGCCAGCCCAGGGCCCGTCCGGCGGCGGCGATGTCGGAGCACTGCCACGACACCTGCGCGGAACGGGCCGAGCCGGCCGTGCCCGACGTGCCCTCCTCGATCCGGCCCCGGAAGGCGGCCAGATCGGCCAGGCCCCGCACCAGGTCACGCACCGGAACGGCCCGGCCTCCGCCGATGTTGAGGACGGGCGGCAGCGGGCCCGGGGCCGTGGCCGCGAGTACCGCCGCCCGCGCCACGTCGCGCACGTCGACGAAGTCGCGGTGGGCGGACAGGTCGCCGAGCCGCAGCACCGCCTCCGGTCCGGGGCCGGCCTCGCGCAGCAGTGCGGCGATCCGGCCGGGCAGTCCGGAGGGTGGCGCCCCGGGCCCCACCGGATTGCCCACCCGCAGCACCACCGCGTCCAGGCCGGAGGCGGTCACCGCGACCGTGCCCGCGAGCTTGGTCGCGCCGTAGGGGCCGACCGGGCGGGTGGCCGCCGACTCCGTCACCGGGGTGCCCGGCGCTCCGGGGCCGTACTCGGCGGCCGAGCCCAGGTGCACCAGGCGAGCCGCCGGGGCCGCCTCGCGCAGTGCGGCGCACAGCACCGCGGGGCCGCGGGCGTTGACCTCGGCGAGGGTGACGGCGTCGCCGCCGGTCGAACCCGCGCAGTTGATCACGGTGTCGGGCGCGGCCGACGCGAGGGCCTTCGCCAGCTGCTCCGGGCGGACGCGGGCGAGATCGACGTCGAGGTCGGCGGCCGCAGACCGGCCGCCGCCGAGCAGCAGCGCGCCGGGCAGGGTGCGCAGCCGCTCGACGACGTGAGTGCCGAGATAGCCGGTGAAGCCCAGGACGAGAATGCGCATGACGTGCTCAGGCTCCCTTGAGCAGCAGCGACTTGCGGGTGGTGAACTCGGCGTTGGCCCGGTCGTAGTCGTCCGGGCGGCCGATGTCCAGCCAGTACCCGTCGAACTCGTAGGCGTGCGGCTGGTTCTGCGTCTTCAGCAGATCGAGCACCAACTCGTCGAAGCCCAGCGGCAGTCCGGGCGTGTAGCCCTCCAGCGTGGCGCGGGACAGCCCGTAGACGCCCATGGAGACGCGGTAGTCCATGCTCGGCTTCTCGGTGAACGCCACGACCCTGCTGGAGTCGGTGGTCAGCACCCCGAAGTCGATGTGCACCTTGCGGGCGTACGTCGCGATGGTCAGCGGAGCCCCGGACGCGCGGTGCCGGCGCAGGACGTCGGCGTAGTCGAGGTCGGTGAGGACGTCGCCGTTCATCACCAGGAACGTCTCGGGCAGCCGGTGGCGCAGGTTGAGCAGCGGGCCCATGGTGCCCAGGGGGCTGTCCTCGGTCGCGTAGTCGACGGCCAGGCCCCACTGGGAACCGTCGCCGACGTAGGCGCGGATGATCTCGCCGAGGTGGCCGATCGCGATGGTGCAGGTGGTGAAGCCGGCCGTGGACAGCTGGCGCAGCACGATCTCCAGGATGGCGTGCTGGTCGCCGATGGGCACGAGCGGCTTGGGCAGCGCGGTGGTGTACGGCCGCAGCCGGACGCCCTTGCCTCCCGCCAGGATCACTGCGTGCATGGGGCTCCTCCTTCGTGAACGTGCGCTGACGTGCCGGACGGGGTCAGATGTTGTAGATGCCGGTCTTGTAGCGGGCCAGGTGGGCCGGGTCGCGGAAGAACGTCACGGTGTGGGCGAGGCCCTCCTCCAAGGTGTGCGCGGGCTGCCAGCCGGTTGCGGCGGCGAGCCGGCTCGCGTCGGCGACCAGGCGCATCACCTCGGAGTTGGCGGGGCGGATGCGGGCGGTGTCCTCGCGCACGTCGAGGGCGGTGTCCATCACCTTGCCGATCAGCGCGACCAGGTCGCCGACCGAGATCTCCCCGCCGGTGCCGGCGTTGAAGGTACGTCCGACGACCCGCTCGGCGGGCGCCGTACCGACGGCGAGGAACGCCTGAGCGGTGTCCTGGACGAAGGTGAAGTCCCGGGTGGGACGCAGGTCGCCGAGGGTGATCGTGCGTTCCCCGGCCGCGACCTGCCCGATGACGGTGGGGATGACCGCCCGCATCGACTGGCGCGGTCCGAAGGTGTTGAAAGGCCGCAGCGTGACGACCGGGGTGTCGAAACTGGCGTGGTAACTGTCGGCCAGCCGGTCCCCGCCGGCCTTCGAAGCGGCGTACGGGGACTGGGTGTTGATGGGGTGGTCCTCGGTGATGGGCACGGTCTGCGCGGTGCCGTACGTCTCGCTGGTGGAGGTGTGCACCAGCCGGGGCGTGCCGAGGGCGCGTACGGCTTCCAGCACGTTGAGGGTGCCGGTGACGTTGGTGTCCACGTAGCTGTGCGGGGCCTGGTAGGAGTACGGGATCGCGATCAGGGCGGCCAGGTGGTAGGCGGTGTCGGCGCCTTCGAGGAGGCCGCGGACGGAGCCCGGGTCCCGTACGTCACCGAGGACGATCTCCACCTGGTCCAGGACGTCCGGGTGCAGGGTCTCCAGCCAGCCGTAGGAGGAGAAGGAGTTGTACTGCGCCATGGCCCTGACCCGGTGTCCGGAGGCGACCAGTGCCTCGGTGAGGTGCGAGCCGATGAAGCCCTCGGCTCCGGTGACGGCGGCGAGCGGTGCGGAGGTCAACTGCGGTGTCCCTTCGGATGGGTGGGATGGGAGCGGGAGTGGGGGCGGGTCTCAGGTGTGCGGGGCGGGCCGGCCGAGCAGCCACAGCGCGCACGCCGACAGACACAGGGCGGCTGCGCCGCACGCGAGGGGCAGGGCCGGGGCGGCGCCCGGTGGCAGCTGGAAGAGGACGACCGTTCCGGCCGCGCCCGCTGCCGTCAGACAGATCCCGGCCGACGACCACGCCGCCCCGAACGCCTGGAGCAGCAGCGCGGTCCACAGAACGGACGCGAGCAGCAGCAGGGTGACGGGGTCGGCGCCGGTGAGCAGGGCCGCGGGCAGCAGCGGGGCGAGGTAGGCGAGCAGACAGAGGCCGAGGATGCCGGCCGAGCGCAGCAGGAACCCGGCGGGCGTGGCGGTGGCGCGCAGGGCGGCGACCGACAGTCCGCGGTAGCGGTACAGCAGCCATTCCGCCGGCCCCATGCTCAGCGTCAGCACGATCACCGCGTACGGCTCCTCCCGCCCCTCCAGCAGCACCAGCACCCCCGCGGCCAGTCCGAACAGGCCGTACGGCAGGGACCACAGCAGACGCGGCCGGGTCGCGCCGGCGACGGCCGGGACGGCGAGGGCAGCCCGAAGGGCCCGGCCGGTGACGGTGAGCGTGGCGAGCAGCGCCAGCAGGGGCAGCCCGGCCCGGAGCCCGGGACCCGGCTCCCACCACGGCAGGACGGCGGCACCCGCGACCAGTGGGCTCAGCGCGGCCAGCAGCAGCCGCTCCCGGCCCAGCACCAGCAGGACTCCGGCCGCCGCCAGGTACGCGGACTGTGCCGCCGCCACCAGGGTCACCGGCCCGCCGTCGGCCGGCAGCGCGGCGACCGTCGTGGCCACGACGGCTCCGGCGGGCGCGCCGGCCAGGAGGGTACGGCCCGCCTCCCGGCGTCCGGTCGCCAGCCGCAGGTGCGCACGGTGGCCGAGTGCCTGCCCCCACGCCCAGGAGACGAGTCCGGCGACGATGAGGGCGGGGGCGTACCCGCCGGCGTTCCACAGCGGCGCGGTCAGCAGGTAGGCGAGACCGGGCAGGGCGAACAGCACACCCCGCAGCAGACAGCGGACGGTGTCGGGGCGCCACGGGTCGGCGGCCGGGGCGGGTTCGGGGAACGTGCGCGGCACCCGCTCGTACAGCGCGGAGGCGAGGGAGAAGAGGTTCGGGTGGCCGTACCGTTCGTTGATCAGGGAGGCGGACAGTCCCTCCGCCTCCAGCAGGGCGGCCACCTCGTAGGGGTGGACGGCGGGACCTATGCGGTCGGCGAGTTCGGCGGCGAGTTCACTGACCGCCTCGTCGTCGGGACCGCGCCGGGGCAGCCGGATGGCGAGGGTGGCGTCGTCGAGGGCCCAGCGCGGCCGGCGGCGCGGCGGACGGGTGCCGGCCAGCCGGATGGCCAGCGTGTCCTGCTCGGCCCCACCGGGTTCGAGGGACATCGGCCCGCTCACCGGGCGAGGCTTCCGGAGCCGTTGACTGCCGGGGCGGACATCCTGGCCATCGTGGGCATGACCGTCAACTCCTGTTCCGGATGGGCCAGTTCCAGATAGACGGATCGAAACGTGTCAATGGTCTGCCGGAGGGTGAACTGCTCGATGACCCGCAGTCGGGCCGCCTCGCCCATCGCCCTGCGCCGTCCGGGATCGCCCAGCAGCTCCAGCGCGGCCGCGGCCATCGCCTCCGGATCGCGCGGAGGTACCACGAGCCCGGTGTCTCCGACGGCCTCGCGTACCCCGCCCACGTCGGTGGAGACGGTCGCCCGTCCGCAGGACATGGCCTCGATCAGGGTGAAGGGGAAGCCCTCGCTGATGCTGGAGAGCATCACGACGTTCCCGGCGGCGTAGGCGTCCTTGATGTCGTCGACGCGCCCCTCGAAGGTCACGGCGTCCGCGTGCCCGAGCTCGGCGGCCAGGGTCTCGCAGCGTTCCCGGTAGCCCTCTCCGCCCCGGGGCGTCCCGCCGAACAACCGCAGCCGAGCGTGCGGGAGCCGGGCGCGGACCAGGGCGAAGGCCCGGATCAGGGATTCCAGGTCCTTGATGGGGTCGACGCGGCCCGCCCAGCTGAGGGTCGGGGCGTCCGGTTCGGGGCCGGCCGCCGGGAACGCGGCGGGGTCGACACCGTTGTAGACCGTGCGGATCGACGCCGGGTCGGCGCCGCCCTCCTCCTCCCACAGCC
Source organism: Streptomyces qaidamensis (assembly GCF_001611795.1). Taxonomy (NCBI): domain Bacteria; kingdom Bacillati; phylum Actinomycetota; class Actinomycetes; order Kitasatosporales; family Streptomycetaceae; genus Streptomyces; species Streptomyces qaidamensis. The sequence goes on from NZ_CP015098.1 coordinate 8,891,011, forward strand.
GGTTGTAGCGGTTGCCCGGTGTGATCAGGGAGGCCCGGCGGTAGCTCTCCTGCGCGAGCAGCCGGAAGAACCCGAGGATCACGGCCCTGACCGGCCAACGGTAGGGCGCGGTGCGATAGCCGAGGTAGCGCTCGCGCAGGTACACCCCGTGCTCGGTCAACAGCAGCGGGACGCCGTGGCGTTCGAGGGCGGCGAGCCCCGGCAGGACGGCGACCCCGCCGCTGACGGCGTGCGCGACCCCGACCTCGGGCGGCGGGGCGGCCAGCGGACGCAGGGCGTGCTCCAGCAGGGCGGTCGCGGTGAGCGCGTCGTGCAGGGTCGGCTGTGCCTCGCGGACGGCGAGCCCGGGGCGGTTCCACAGCGCGGTGAGGATCGTGATGGCCCGGTCTCCGCGCAGGAAGGGGCTCAGCGTCCCGTCCGACGCCGCGCGTGCCAGCGCGTAGAGGGCGGGAGCGAACCCGTCCTCGGCGCGCGGGTCGAGCAGCGCGGCCAGGAACCGCTCGTAGGAGGCGGCCAGTTGGTTGCGGGATCGGCCCCGGGGCGGGCGGCCCTCGGGCGGGGCGCCCCACATGGGGACGGACAGCACGCTGGAGACGTGTGCGGGCAGGTCCCATACGGCCGGCTCACGTCCGGTTCCGGTGACGGCGATGACGTCGAAGGCGAGGTCGGGCATGCCCTGGACGAGCTGGTCGCACCAGACGCTGACGCCGCCGTGGCTGTGCGGGTAGGTGCCTTCGGTGAGCAGGGTGACGCGCGTTGCTCCGGTGCGTCGCGCGCCCTGGGGAACGGGCATCGATGTGCTCCACGGCCGAGGAGTGGGGTGGTTCGGGCCGGTCCTGGCCGCCCGCCGGGGCGGCCAGGACCATCGGTCGGTCTTGGGCGGGCGCGCCGTTCAGCCGTCTGAGGTGTGGCCCACCGGATCGGTGACGCCCGCGGGGATCCGGGTCTCCGGCGCGGGGCTGGTGGCCGGGGCGGGTTGTGCGGCGTCGGCGACCGGAGCCGGGGCGGACGACGGCAGGGTGAGAGCGAGCGGCTCCCCTGTGGAGGGGGTCCAGCCGGACGCCGCCCCCGCATACGCCTCACCGAACGCGGCACCGGCCTGCGTGGTGCCGGTGGGCAGGGTCGCGGGCACCGCGAGTCCGCCCGGGGCGTCGACGGTCACGGTGTCGCCGATGCGGTGGGCCGTGACCTCGCCGGCCCGGAGGGCGGCCTGCCAGTCGGCCCGGCGCCGGAGTTCGGTGCCGATGTCCCGCATCCGCGGGTTCACAACAGGGGTGTCCTCCGTGAAGAGGGCCTCGTAGCCGTCCAGGACTCCGTCGAGCACGGGGTAGGCGATGCGGTCCTCGGCCAGGTTCGACTGGTGGATGAAGTGCGGCTTGGGGTCGTTGGCCAGGACGTGCCCGAGAGCGATCCGCGTCTCCAGCGGCACGATGTGGTCGGCGTAGCCGGTGGCTGCGTCCAGCGGAGCCGCCAGACAGGTGCTGGTGGCCGGGTTGTCCTCGCAGATGCCGCTGCCTCCCTGGGCGCGGCTGGTGTAGATCCAGTTGTACTCGTCGACCTGCTCCGCAGCCCGGCCGGCGTTGTAGAAGACGTTCATCGGATAGCGGGGCACGGTCGTGGCCGGACCGACCCGACGCTGGGCGGGTTCACGGGAGTTGTCGGAGCCGAGCCAGGTGATGTCGTTGTCGTCGAGGGCGAGCGCCAGGTTGGGGTTGTCCTCGGGCTGTTGCGGCAGCACCTTCATACCGGAGTGCTCGCCGGTGACCAACTCGTCGTTCACCAGCGGAAGCCCGGCGCGCTCGCCCCAGACCCGGTTGGTGGCGATCTCGTCGGAGATGTCGTTGCGGCTCATCCACCGGGTGCTGCCGTCGGCGTCGGTCGCGCACTTCCAGGGCACCACGGTCGTGTCCTGCACGCAGCCCAGGAAGGGGTGCGAGTAGGTGTGGTTGATCCACCGGAACTCGCCCCGTCGTGCGATCAGCCGGTCGGCGAGCGCGTCGGCGCCGTTGTTGTCCTCCCGGTGGTCGACGCTGCCGGCGCCGTTGTAGGCGAAGTCGAGGGTGAACTCCTTGTCGTTCTGCCAGTCGACGGCGTGGTCGACGTCGGCGGCCGTCATCCGGATCGGGTCGGGCGTCGCGTTCGGGTCCGTGCAGTCGACGTCGCCGGGCGTGCAATTGAGCGTGCTGTTCCAGCGGTCGTCGGCGGCGAACACGTCGTCCACGTGGACGGAGAAGTAGTTCCGTGAGGCGCCCAGATGCACACCGCCGGTCATCCACTCCACGATGCCGCGGGCCAGGAGCCGGAACTGCTGCTGGTACCGGTTGTAGACGAAGGTGACGACCAGCTCGCGCCGCCCGTCGTGCCGGTACTCGCCCACCAGCGTGCCCTTGGCCGACTGCCCGGGGATCGCCGCCTCCACGTACGGGGTGAAGTCGGCTCCCGCAACGGGCTTCGACAGATAGGCGTAACTCTCACCCACCGCGGGGTCGTTGTCCTCGAAGGGCACCGCCCCGTCGAGATAGCCGAAGGGACCCGACCTGCCGGCGGCGGTCACCTCCGCCCGCTTCCCGTCGATACTGCCGGAGTAGCCCCCGTGGATCGGGTACTGCAAACCGGCTTCGGGACGCGCGTAGGTGTAGGCGTCGACCTGTGGGATGTCATAGGTCTGCTCGTACGCCGTGAGCGCCGCCATCTCGGCCGAGCCGGCGGGGAACGGGTTGTCGTTGGGCAGCACGACGGCCTGGAACTTCGCGCGCGGCCGGCCGTCGACGGTGTCCGCGAGGAAGTCGGCGTCGATCACGATCCGGCCGGACTGCGTGAGGTCGATCCGGGTGTACGGCGTTCCGGCCGCGGCCAGTTCGGCGGCTATCGCGTCGGTGGACGGGCCGCCGTCGCTCACCACCAGCACCCGCAGATCGACGCGGGGTGTGGTGTCGGCATGCGCCGCGCCGGCCGGCAGGCCCAGTGCGGCGATGAGCACGCCCACCGTGAGAACGGTGGTGCGTAAGGTCCGCTTCATGCGGTGAGGTCCCCTCCCCGGGCAGGGGCGAGTACGGCTCCCGTGGAGCGGACGCACCCCCTTGCGCGCCGCCGGCGTCCCCCTCAGAAGCCGGTTCGTCACGCATCCGTTCGTGTCACATAGTGATGTCTGTGTGGAGATTTCGCGGTCATGTTGCGGAACATGACGGAAAAGCGCAGGTGTCGAATGGGGTTCATTCGAAAGCGAAGCGAGCCCTTCCCGGTTGCCGGACGAGGCCGGACCTGACGGGCGCGCGAGCCCGGCGTGCTGGTCCGGGCCCTGCGTGGCGCACCGGCGGGCTGGTGGGGCCCGCCGGTCGTCGTGCCAGTGGTCCAGACCGGAGCGGATGTCCGGGTGTGGCGGCTTTCAGGTCACGGCTCGCCGGGTCACGGACCGGGCGTCAGGGGCAGAGCACGCGCGTCATCGGTGTGTAGACCGGGCCGCCGCTGACGTTCGTGGAGTCGCTGAACTCGGCGTAGAAGTACGAGTAGAAGCCGATGTTGCCGTTGCAGCCGGAGTCGGCGGCGACGTCCAGCGTCAGGGTGACCGTGCGGCTCTGGCCGGGTGGGATGGTGGCGCCGTAGTTCGTGCCGAGGTTGGCCGGGCCGGTCCCGGAGCAGGGGGCGGGGCCGTTCGCGGTGGTCAGGCTGCACCCGCTGAAGCTGTACTTCAGGTCGGGGCGCTGTGTGGTGAGCCAGGTCGGTTCGATCGTCTGGTACACGAACCAGACGTCGTACGTGTTGTTGTTGGTGAGGGTCATCGACAGCTTGACCGAACCGCCGGGCGTGGTCGTGGCGCTGTCGGTGGCGAAGGTCAGCTCCGCAGGCGCCGGGCCGGCCGCGCTCGCGGCCGGGGCCAGACCGAACACGGCGAGGGCGAGGGCGAGGACGGCAGTGAGACCGAAACGTCTCATCAGGGGTGATCGCATGGCCACGGAGGGTAGGCAGGGGTCGAGTGCAGCGTCTGCACCGAGGGGGAGGCGCTGCTCGTCGTGCGGCTGGAAGTGTTCATGGTGTGGACGGTGCGTGACGAAAGTGTGGCGGCCCGGCCGGAGTCGCGTTCGCCCAGGCAGTCGGTGCGTGCGTGGCCGGGGGTGCGGGGTGGGCGCCGTCGACCGCTTCCGCGGTGCGAAGGCATGACATTGGCGCGTATCGGATCCGGTCGACCTCTCCCTCACCTCTGATCACCTGGACGAGGTCTCGACCACGACGTCCGCGCTGGAGGAAGGTGTCGACCTCGCGTACGGAGGCGTCCCGGCGGGCGCGGGCGCTGTCGTCGGCGAGCATGTGGGCGAGGTCGGCGGGCCAGGGGGGGGCGACGGGGAGCGCAGCGTCCGGGCGGCCTTGTGCGGTTCACGGCGATGACGTTCTCGACGTAGCGGTGCAGGGCGACGGCGACGGCGACGGCGACGGGGGCTTCGCGCAGTCGGGCGTCCTCGATGGAGTGCTCGGTGGCCGCGAGGCGGGCTGCGTAGATCGCGGCCAGGAGGTCCTCACGGGAGGCGAAACGCCGGTAGACGGTACGGCGGTCCACACCGGCCTCGGCGGCGATGCTCGCGATGGTCGCGCCCGGGTCGGCGGCGAGCATGCGCGCTCCGGTGGGCCGCGACAGCGGATCGCGTCGTCACCTGTCAGAATGGTGACTGCACGCGATGGGCGTGTGTGCGAGGCTGGTCCCGTGTGGATGGATACCGGCGAGAAGGGTGATGCGTCATGAGTGATGTCGAGGAGAGGGCGCTGCTTGCGGGTGGCTGCTTCTGGGGAATGCAGGAACTGATCCGGTCGCTCCCCGGTGTAATCCGTACCCGGGTCGGCTACAGCGGCGACGACGACAAGCCCCACGCCACCTACCGTGACCACGGAAGGCACGCGGAATCGATCGAGATCGTCTTCGATCCGACCGCCACCGACTACCGCGCGATCCTGGAGTACTTCTTCCAGATCCACGACCCGACCACGAGGGACCGGCAGGGCAACGACATCGGCCTGAGCTACCGCTCCGCCATCTTCTACCTCGACGACGAACAGCGGCGCATCGCGCAGGACACCATCGCCGACGTAGAGGCGTCCGGGCTGTGGCCGGGCCCGGTGGTGACCGAGGTGGTGCCGGCCGGTGCGTTCTGGGAGGCCGAGCCCGAGCACCAGGACTACCTCCAGCGCTATCCGGACGGGTACACCTGTCACTTCCCGCGCCCGAACTGGCGGTTGCCCCGGCGCGGCTGATCCGGACTGCCGACGTGGCCGGGGAGGGCTCTGCCCTCCCCGGCCACGCGTCGTCAGACAGCGCATGACCACCTGCGACCGGCTGTTCATCGGGGGCTCCTGGGTGGAGCCCGGTGATCCGGAGCTTCTGGACATCACCTCACCGCACGACCGGTCGGTGGTCGGACGCGCGGCCCGGGCGCAGCCTGCCGCCGTGGACCGGGCGGTCGCGGCGGGGCGGGCCTCCTTCGAGAAGGGCGCCTGGCACCACCGCGCCCGCGGAGCGGATCGCGGTCCTGCGGCGATGCGATGCGCTGCGCGTGCAGAAGGCGGAGAAGATCGCACCCCTGATCTCGCTGGAGAACGGCTCGGCGGGATGGTTCACCCGGGCCGGTCAGCCGGGCCTGACCCGCCAGGCCGATGCCTACCTGAAGGCGGCGCCTACCTGAAGGCGGCGGAGGAGTTCGGCCGGGAGGAGACGTTGGTGCCCTCCGACCCGGCGTCCCCGGTGCGCAGCGTGGTGGGCCGCGAGGCGATCGGCGTCGTGGCGCGGTGATCCCGTGGAACTCGCCCTCCTCCTCGACCACCGCGAAGATCATCCCGGCCCCTGCTGCATCCGGCTCGGCATCGAGGAAGGGGCCCGCCTGATCACCGGCGGCCCGCAGTGCCCGAGGGCCTGGAGAAGGGCAACTGCCTCACCCTCACGGTCTCATCGCCGACGATTCCGAGCGGCCTCTCCCGCGGCGTCTGGTCCGCCGACGAGGACCGTGCCCTGGCGGTCGCCCGCCGGATCCGCACCGGCACCGATACGGTCAACGGTGCGCCGGTCGCCTTCGACGGCCCGCTCGGCGGCTTCAAGGCCAGTGGCGTCGGCCGCGAGTGCGGCGCGGTCGGCCTGGGTGCCTACACCGAGTGCAAGACCATCACCGTCTGATGCCCGAGAGCTGTCGTCACCGGTGTGACAGGTGACGCACGGAGGGGCATGCTGCTCGTCCGAGGAACCAGCGTGATTCCGCAGGGGAGACCGCTCATGGGCAGGAAACTGTCGACGGACACCGCCGCAGCGGTACGGCACGCGCGGTTCGGCAAGCTCCCCCGAGCGCATCCGCTTCGAGAACATGGCCGAAGAGGCGGAAGCCGCATCGAGGGGCGGGGCGAACGCGTACAACCCCGAGGGTTCGTGGAAGTGCTACTCGTGCCTCGCGCTCGACCTGGGCCTGAAGGCCCACGTCACATCCGAGCCCCTGTTCAGGGCCGAAAAACGGTCGACGGTGGCCGTCACATCCGGGTCCTACCCGGAGATGTCGTCTGCACCCACCACGTCTGTGGCTCCCCGATGCACGGTCAACGACAAAGGCAAGGAGAAGATCTCCTTGCCTCTCTCAAGTTATAGCGCACAGGGGGGCTTGCGGCAAGGCCCGGGTGGCGGCGCAGAATCGTCGACCGAAGCCACAACCTGCGGAAACGGGGACGACGTGCGTGCGTTGGAGATGAACGAGCCCTATGTGCTGGATCTTCAGGAGGCCGACGAGACACAGATCGCTGTCGTCGGGGGCAAGGGCGCGCATCTGGGTGCACTGTCGCGGATCGCGGGCATCCGCGTGCCGGGTGGCTTCTGCGTGACCACGGAGGCCTTCCGGCAGATCGTGACGCAAGCGCCGTCGATCGAGGCCCTCTTGGACCGGCTGTCCCGCTCGGACCCGGACGACCGGGAGGCGATCCGCACGCTCAGCGCGCGCACGCGCCGGGCGATCGAAGGGATCGTCGTCCCGGGGGATCTCGCGGCGGCGATCACCGGCGCGCTCGCCCGGCACGGCGAGCAGGCCGCCTACGCCGTCCGGTCCAGCGCCACGGCGGAGGACCTGCCGACGGCCTCCTTCGCCGGCCAGCAGGACACCTACCTGAACGTCATGGGGACGACGGCGATCCTCCAGCACATCAGCCGCTGCTGGGCCTCGCTGTTCACCGAGCGGGCCGTCACCTACCGGCGGCGCAACGGCATCGATCACCGCACGGTCCACATGGCCGTCGTCGTGCAGCGGATGGTCCTCCCGCACGCGGCCGGCATCCTCTTCACCGCTGACCCCGTCACGGGCAACCGGAAGGTGGCCACCGTGGACGCCGGCTTCGGCCTCGGCGAGGCCCTGGTGTCCGGCCTGGTGAACCCCGACGTCTTCGCGGTGCGGGACGGCGAGATCGTCTCCAGGACGATCGCCGCGAAACAGCGCGCCGTTCACGCCCTGCCGGCCGGCGGTACGCAGGAGAGGGCGGTCGACTCCGAGCGGCAGGAGCAGCCGGCCCTGACGGATGCGCAGGTCGTGCAACTCGTGCACCTCGGACGGCGGATCGAAGCACACTTCGGCCGCCCGCAGGACATCGAATGGTGCCTCGATGACGACGGCTTCCAGATCGTGCAGAGCCGGCCGATCACGACGCTGTTCCCCGTCCCCGAGACCGATGACGAGGAGAATCACGTCTACGTCTCCGTCGGTCATCAGCAGATGATGACCGACCCCATGAAGCCCCTGGGGCTCTCCGTGTGGAAGCTGACGGCCATGGCGCCGATGACCGACGCCGGCGGGAGGCTGTGGGTCGACGCCACCCGGGCCCTGACGACGCCCACGAGCCGCACGGGCCTCCTCGACCTCGTGGGCAGGGGCGATCCACTGACCAGGGACGCGCTGGAGACCGTCCTCGAACGTGACGATTTCCTCCCCCTGCTTGCGGACCCGGCCGCCGGCAACCCCCCGGCCGGCGACCCGCCCGCCCCGATCGGGACCGACCCGGCCATCGTCTCGCGGCTGATCGAGCACAGCCAGGTGTCCATCGCCGCCCTGCGGCGTGACATCGGCACGAAGACCGGACCAGCCCTGTTCGACTTCCTGCTGGAGGCCTTCACGGAGCACAAGCGGGTCCTCGGTGATCCGCTGAGCATGCAGGTGATCATGGCGGGGATGGAAGCCACCTGGTGGCTCAACGACAAGCTGCACGAGTGGCTGGGGGAGAAGAACGCGGCTGACACGCTCACGCTGTCCGCCCCCGACAACATCACGTCGCAGATGGGACTGGCGCTGCTCGACGTCGCCGACGTGATCCGTCCCCATCCCGAGGTGGTGGCGTTCCTGCGAGACGTCGAGGGCGACGGTTTCCTGGACGAGCTGGCGAAGCTCGCGGGCGGGACCGAAGCACGCGACGCCATCGAGACCTACCTCGACCGGTACGGCATGCGCTGTGCCGGCGAGATCGACATCACGAGGCCTCGATGGCGCGAACAGCCCGGCACGCTCGTGCCGGCGATCCTCGACAACGTCAGGAACTTCGAACAGGGCGCGGCCGAGCGGCGCTTCGAGCAAGGGCGGAGGGAGGCGGAGAAGAAGGAACAGGAGGTGCTGACCCGCCTGCGGGCCCTGCCCGGCGGCGAGAGCAAGGCCGAAGAGACCAAGCGGATGATCGACCGGGTCCGGACCTTCATCGGATACCGGGAGTACCCGAAGTACGACATCGTCAGCCGCCTCTTCGTCTACAAGCAGGCGCTGCTGGAGGAGGCCGGGCGCCTCGTGCGGGCCGGCGTACTGGGCGAGCGGGAGGACATCTTCTACCTCACCTTCCAGGAGCTCCAGGAGGTCACGCGCTCGAACCGGGTGGACGACCGGCTCGTCCGGCAGCGCAGGGAACAGTTCCGTACGTACGACGCGCTCACACCTCCGCGGGTCCTCACATCGGACGGCGAGGGCGTCAACGGGGCGTACCGACGCGACGACGTGCCCGACGGTGCCCTGATCGGCCTGCCGGTGTCCGGCGGGACGGTCGAGGGACGGGCCCGCGTCATCCTGGACATGGCCCAAGCGGACCTCGAACCGGGTGACATCCTGGTCACGGCCTACACGGACCCCAGTTGGTCCCCCCTGTTCGTCGGCATCGCCGGCCTGGTGACGGAGGTGGGCGGCCTGATGACCCACGGAGCGGTGATCGCTCGCGAGTACGGCTTGCCGGCCGTCGTAGGCGTGGATCAGGCCACCCGGCTGATCCGGGACGGACAGCGGATCCGCGTGCACGGAACCGACGGGTACATCGAGATCCTGTCCTGACCGACGACTGCGGCGGTGTGGCGGCCCGAGGCCCACAGGGCCGCCTTCCCCGCATGGACGGCCCGCTCAGGGGCACCAGGACCGCGACGTCCGCAACCCCGGGGAGGCTGTGTGTTCGACGGCTTTGAGCTGACGCGATGTCAGGGGGAGGGGGCCCGGCTGAGGGTGCGTCACGGCGGCCGTGGCCCCGCCGTGCTGCTGCTGCACGGTCATCCCCGCACGCATGCGACCTGGCACCGGGTGGCCCCGCTGCTGGCCGCGGCCGGCCATACGGTGGTCTGCCCGGACCTGCGGGGCTACGGCGAGTCCGACAAACCCGCCTCAGACCCCGGGCACCGCCCGTACTCCAAGCGCGCCATGGCCGGCGACTGCCTGGCGGTCATGCGCCGCCTCGGGCACGAACGGTTCGCCGTCGTCGGGCACGACCGGGGTGGGTACGTGGCGATGCGTCTCGCCCTGGACCACCCGGAAGCCGTGTCCGCCGTCAGCGTCCTGGACGTCGTTCCGATCGGGGAGGCCCTGCGGCGCTGCGACGCGACGTTCGCCGAGAGCTGGTGGCACTGGTTCTTCCTCGGGCAGACCAAGAAGCCCGCCGAACGCGTCATCAACGCCGACCCCGATGCCTGGTACACGGCCACGAGCGAGCAGATGGGCGCCGAAGCCTACGAGGACTTCCGGCGGGCGATCCACGATCCGGCGACCGTGCACGCCATGTGCGAGGACTACCGCGCCGGCCTCGGGATCGACCGCGAGCACGACGACGCCGACCAGCAGGCCGGTCGCCGTATCGACTGCCCGCTCCAGGTGCTGTGGGCCACCCATGACGACATGGCCACCCTGTACGGCGACGTCCTGGGGGTCTGGCGCGACTGGGCGGGCGACCGGCTCGAAGGGGGGCCGATCGACTCCGGGCATCACATGTCCGAAGAGGCCCCCGACGCCCTCGCGGCCGCCCTGCTCGGTTTCTGGCGGAGCGACGCCGGCCGTTGAACCAGGGCTGTCGGCAGGGCCACGCGGGTCAGGAGGCCAGGGCCTGTTCCGTGGTGGGGTGGCAGGGGATGAGGGTGTCGACGCCGACCAGCTCCAGGACGCGCAGGACCGCTCTCTGAGCGCCGGCGATACGCACCCAGCCGTCCGCGCCGGTTGCCTGCTGGTGTGCGGTGACGAAGATGTTGATGCCGCTGGAGTCCATGAAGGTCACCCCGCTGAGATCCGCGACCGTCCGCGGCTGCACCGCGCCGCTGTCGACCAGCAGGGCCTCGCTGAGCACGTCCTGGACATCGTGATCGATCTCACCCCGCAGGGTCACGACCCGGATGCTTCCGGCCATGTGGTGTTCGGCGTGGAGCCGGCCCGGCCGGTCCGCTTTCTCGTGCTGGGACACCTTCTCCTCGACTGTGTTTAGGCTTGCCCGGTCAGAACGTGCACGGTTGATTCTGCCCCACCGCCCCGGCCGGATACACCCGGGTGGCTGTGCCGAACAACACCTTTTTGGCATGCAGGGCCGCAGAACGGGTACCGGCGCGCGTGAACGGGGAGTGAGGGCGAGGCCAGTGGAATCTGCTGCCGACGGTGACGGCTGTATGACACCGGACGTGCATCTCCTGCGCGTCGGGTACGCCTTGGACGGAGACGACAGCTGCATCGCGGACGCCCGCCGTCACGCCGCCGTCTTCCTCGACCGGGCGAGCGACGACCAGCACCTGCCCGTCTCCGCCCGGGCGAGGGACCTCACCCAGCTGGTCGTCAGCGAGCTCGTCACCAACACCCGCAAGTACGCTCCCGGGCCCGTCCTGCTGGAACTGCGCATTTCCGCCCGCACCGTGGAGATCACCGTGTGGGACAGCGACCCCAAGATCCCCGCGGCCCGGGCCACCGATCCCAGCAGGATCGGCCAGCACGGCCTGGAGATCGTGAAGGCCGTGGCCGAGGACTTCGAGGTACAGCGGGAGCCGGTGGGCAAACGCATCACCGCCCGGATCGCCCTGGCCGACGGCCCCGGCCACCTGTGACGTGTCCGAACGAAGGGACGATCGATGCCTGCACGAACCCGTGCGCCTGCCCCTGTCAGGAGCCGCCCCGATCTGTGCCCTGCCTTGTCCCTGTCCGGTTTCGGCGGACGGGTGTGGCGGTCGGCGGATCTGATCGACCTCGCGCCCCGCTTCGCAACCGAGAGGGATTGACGCGACACACCGGGGGTGCCCCACACGGTGCGCGTCAGGCGATCCACGCCCCGGTGTGCCGATGCCGGTGCAACCCCACGGCAGTGAACTCGTCCTGGCCTGCGCCCGCCACCGCTCCCAATCGCCGTAGCGCTTGGGAGATCGGACTGCCCGCCGGCGGAAAGGGCTGGTCCTCGTCCACGTGGAGCGGCGCGATCGCGAGGGTGCCGCCGTCCCAGACGGCGGCCCGCTGCTCGCCCACACCACCGAAGTACTCCGCCTCCACGTACGCCACCGGGCCACCGGCCGACCAGTCGGCGAGCGTCTTCTCGAAGCCTCCCGGGAGGCGCCGGAACCCCAAGGCGCCTGCACCACTGCCGTCCGTGAGGGTGCCGAACAGTGTGTCTGTCATCGGCATCAGTGACAGGCCCTGTCCGATCGACGCCAGCCGGGCGGTGGACAGGCCCCGAGTGGCAACACGCAGTGCCGCCTCGTCAGCGATCACGGCCTGCAGGTCGTAACTCATCCCCTCGACCTCCTTGTTGAGGGGCCCATCTTGTCCCACCGGGCCGGAGCTCCCGCCGGGGCCCGGCGTCAGCCGCGGGGCAGGAGGAGGCGGGACAGGGCGGTCGTCGCGAGGAGGAGAACCGCGACGGCGACCAGTCCGATGCGCATGCCCGGGAGGGAGAAGCCGCCGCCGGCGCCGGAGAGCAGGCCTCCGAAGAGGGCGGGCGAGCGCACCGCCGGTCTGGCGGAAGGAGTTGGGCCTACACGGCCTCCGCGATGCGCATGGCGGCCTGGGCAGGGCTGAGATGTGTGGTGTCGACGACCTCGGCCTCGGCGTGCAGCCACGTGCGGGCCGCCTCGGCGTAGGGCTCGAGGTATTCGAGGCGGAACGAGGAGGGGCCGAGCACGGTGTCCCCCTCGATGCGCTTGCGGAGCGTGTCCTGGTCGGCATGAAGGACGAAGTGCCGTACGGGAACGGCGTGTTCGGCGAGGCCCGCGCTGATCTCGCGCCAGTACTGCTCGACCAGGACGGTCATGGGCATCACCAGGGTGCCGCCGGTGTAGTCGAGTACGCGGCGAGCGGTCTCGACCACGAGCGGCCGCCACGGCGGCCAGTGCTGGAAGTTCCCCGTCCAGGGCAGCCCCGGCTTGATGTCCATGAGTGTCTCGCCGACCTTCTCGGCGTCGAACACCCGTGAATCCGGTATCAGTTGCTGCACGAGCGTACTGGTCGTCGTCTTGCCCGCGCCGTGGGTGCCGTTGAGCCATACGATCACAGGACACACGCTAGCGTGTGGGGGCTAGGCTCGGCTCGGCGGTGAACCGGTGCCGTGCCGTCCAATCGGCCCCGCACCCGCTGAACGCGGTAAGGCTCAGGCGACGAAGATGCAGAACGGATGGCCCGCGGGATCGGCGTAGACCCGGAAGGGTTCGTCGGGCCCCTGCTGGTTGTCGGACAGCAGACGGCCGCCGAGGCTCAGCACGCGCTGGTGCTGTGCGTCGAGGTCCTCGATCGACGTCACGCTCAGGTCCAAGTGCAGTTGCTGCGGCACCGGGCCGTCGGGCCACGTCGGCCGCGTCACCCGTTCAACGTGCTGGAAGGCCAGCCGAGGCGCGCCGTCGGGAGTGCGCAGCACCAGCCAGTCCCGCCCCCGTTCGTCGTGCTCGCCCGCCTCGGGCGGCTCGTCCCCCGGGCCGTAGACGAGACCGAGCAACGAGCGGTAGAACTCCGCGAGTCCTCGGATGTCGGTGCTGTCGAGCACCACCTGATGCATTTTCAGTGATCCCTGTCCGGACATGTGATCACCTCCGGCGGTCAGTGTGCCCGGTGAGCGGGTTCGAAACGGGTGCGCGCGGCCGGGCGTCACGCCGCCTTGCCGTGACGCCGGGAACGCCGGGCCGCAATGCGCCGGTTGGCGGACGGGCCGGCGTCGTGCACCAGGCGCAGGTGACGTTTGCGGGCGTGGCGCGCCCCGGGCGGGCGGACCGACAACCGGTCCTCGACACGGTCCATCACGAACAGCAGCACACCCAGAGCCGGCAGCAGCAGCACGGCGACAGCGATCACAGCCCAGTCCCTCCCGGTCGATGACACCCGGGTTCCCAGGGAGGCTGCGCCGGCAGCGCGCAGACGTGAAGGTCTGGTGACGGCCGGGTGCGCAAGGAGCACGGCCCGCCGGTCGGGGACGGCCCGGTCCGTCAGGTGCGACGGACCGGGCCGCTTCACCTCAGCTGACCTCCCGCGCGTACGGCGCCACGGTGATCCGGTCGATCAGCGGCGCGTAGCGGGAGCGGAGCAGCACGCCGGGGAAGGTGTCCGAGGCGTAGGTGGTGCCGTCGAAGTTCGGCAGTTCCTCGGAGCGGAAGCCGATCGTGTTCGACCCCTTCTTCAGCTGCACCGGAACGGTCAGCTCCCAGAAGTTGTTCTGGTGGAAGCTGTGCGGGAAGCCGACGCGCCGCGCGGTGCCGCCGTTGACGCTGATGTCGGCGTGGCGGGCGAGCGGGTCGGGGTTGTAGTGGGTGGCCTCGGACTGCTCCGGGTTGGCATAGCGAATGCGCAGCGCGTACAGGCCGGCCCGGTCGGCCGAGACGGTGAACGTCGCGGTGTTGCCGTTGCCGGGGGCCCCGCCGATGCCCGTGATCGCCGTGCCGTCGGTGGCGAGGGAGAGCGAGGCGAGCGTGGCCGAGCCCGCGAGCCGGGCGTCTCCCGCTTCGTAGGTGCGCACCGGCAGCGTGCCCTGGGTCGGTGTGACCGTGAGGCGGTCGACCAGGGTCGTGGACGTGCCTCCCGTCACGGTCACCTTGTTGACGCCGCCGGAGAGGGAGACGGCTGCGCCGCTCCGGCCCTTGGCCAGGCGCAGGACGTCGTGGCCGTTGACGGAGAGCCGTGCGCCCGTGCCGCCCAGGGTGTCGACCTTGAGGGTGGCCTCGCGGTCGGCCGGCGAGTAGACCCAGAACGTGGCGCTCTGGCCCTTCGCGACGCGGACCGCGCCCGAGCCGGTGGCCGCCGGCTTCGGAAGGTCGTAGACCGGGCGCGCCCCGCCGGACGGCCAGGCCAGTTCACCCTCGTACACCTGGGTGTCCGCCGAGGCACGGGGGAGGGAGAGGGTGAGGCGGTCGACGATGGCGTCGCCCTTGGTGGCGCGCTTGCCGTCGGCGCTCTTCGCGGCGAGGGTCAGGGTGTGCTTGCCCTTGGTGAGCTTCACCTGGGTGTCGGTGTGGTCCCAGACGACCCACTTGTAGCCGAGCGGCAGGTGCAGTTCCCGCTCGCTGCCGGCCTTGCCGTCCACGCGCAGGAAGACGTTGGTGGGGCCCTGCTCCTTGACCTTGTCGAAGGTGTTGAGGGAGTTGGCGAAGACGCTCAGGTCGTAGGTGCCGTCCTCGGGCACGTCCACGGTGAAGTCGAGGGCGACGTCCGAGCCGGTGCGCAGGCCGCCGACGTCGTAACCGCCCGAGGTGTAGAACTTCGACACGTCACGCGGTGAGCCCTCCGGGCCGTTCTTCGACCAGCCGGAGCCGGTGTGCGCGGCGTCCTCCGCCTCGTGCGACGACTGCCAGCGCACGGGCGGGGCCTGCGTTCCCTTCGCTTCCCCGGCAGGGCTGAGGACGACCTCGTAGGCCGAGGACTCCTTCAGCTTCGGCAGGGCGCCCTCACCGAAGTCGAGGGCGACAGTGCCGTCGTCACCGACCTTCAGGTTCGTCTCCGCGAGGAGTTTCGGGCCGGACGAGTCGCCGACCTGCCCGCTCCACTCGATCTCCCGTACCCAGGCGTGCACGTTCTTGCCGAACACGTTCTTCGGCACGCCGGCGAAGGTGATGTGGCCCTTGCCGGTGGAGCCGCCGAAGATCAGCCGGGACTGCTTCCGCTTCTCGTCTAGGGTGGCGACGCCCTGCATGGTGTAGTTCTCGCCGGGGAACGGCGGGGTCACCTCCACCGTGTGACCGCTCATCGAGGCATACGAGTTCAGCAGCCACCACTGGCCGTTGCCGCGGTTCGATTGCACGGCCGAGTCGGAGAGGTTGCCGTCGATGTTCCAGTACGCGATGTCGGCGTCGACTTTGGACTCCTCGATCGCGGACACCCACTGGATCATCTGGCCGGGCACGGAGGTGTGGTAGTTGAAGGCGTACTCGTTGATGTTGATGGGGAGTTGCGTACCCGCGCGGTCGGTGCCCTTGAACAGGTCCTTCTCCCACGCCCGGTACTTGGCGACGCTCTGCCGCACCGCCTCCGGGTGGCTCAGCTCGTGCCAGGTGATGACGTCCGGAAGCGTGCCCGCGGCCAGGGTGTGGCTGAGGAAGCCCTTCACCTGGTCGTACAGGACGCTGGTGTTGGGCCCGGCGATACGGGCGTTCGGCATCCTGCCCTTGATGAGCTTGTACGCGTCGTCCCAGGCGGCGAGGAAGTCGTCGGGGTCGTTGAGCCAGCTGACCTTGTTGTAGCTCCACTCGCCGGTGCCGAACATGTTGCCCTCGGGCTCGTTGAACGGCACGAAGACGATGTTGTCCCGGTACTGCTCGGGCAGCTTCAGGACCTGGTCGACCTGCTCGGCGATCTTCTCCTTGTAGAGCTTCAGCTTCTCCGCGGGGGTGTCGCCGGGCCACTGGTACGGGAAGCCGCGGTGGATGTCGGTCATGTAGATGTACACGTCACCGTCGGTGGAGTCGGCCAGCGGCTTCACCACCTCCAAGGCGTCGGCCCCGGGGTGCTGCGGACCGTCCTGCGCCTTGGTGGAGACCGTGCGCAGGCCCATGCCCTCCATGAGGTTGTTCGTCGGGACGTCCGGCCCGTACACGCCGTAGAGGGTGCCGGAGGCGCCGCCGTGGAACGCGCCGGTGTCCGAGCCGAGGTCGACGGTGAGCTGCCCCTCGCGGACCACGGTGACGGTGGCCTTCACCGAACGCCCGGCCGCGGTTCCGGAGACGGTGAACGTGCCCGGTGCTGCGTACTCGTCGGAGGGGACGGCGTCCCAGGTGACGGGTGTGTCGCGGTCGTAGCCGTCGGAGAAGGAGGCGCGGACCGCGGCGGGCAGGGAAGGGGCGGTCCCGGTCGTGGTGCGCGCCTCGAAGGACGTCTTCGAGAGCTCCTGGAGGGTGGGCACGGTTCCGACCGTAGCGGCGACCTGCTCCGCGCTCAGCGCCGAGTGCCACACGGTGAAGTCGTCGATCGCGCCCTTGAGCAGCGGATCGGGGTAGAAGGACTTGCCTATGTACCCGGCGGCGGCCGAAGCGTCCAGCAGGTCCTTGGCCTTGACGGCGGTCCCGGCGGAGGAGACCGCCACGCCGTCGAGGTAGGTGGTGAGCCGGCCCGCGGAGGTGTCGAGGGTGACGGTGACGGTCCGCCACTCGGCCGGGGGGAGCGGCGCGTAACCGCGGACCTGTGCCTCGGCGCCCCCTCCACCGGTGGTCACGGACGTCTGGAACAGTCCGCTGCCGTTGTAGGGGGTGCTGAAGAGGTACTTGGTGGTGTTGGTGCCCAGGTCGAAGATCCGCTGCCAGGGCGACTTGTCGCCGCTCCACTTCACGCGTGCGGAGACCGTCAGGTCGGCCGCGTCGCCGACCACGGCCCGGGGCAGCCGGACGTACGCGCCGCCGGAGTCGGCCGCACCGCCGGGCAGGGCGAGGGCCTTGCCCCCGTCCGTGCCCTCGACGGACCGGGCGGTGGAGCCGTTCACCAGGTCCGCCGTCAGCCCGTTGCCGGAACTGTCGGTGATCTTCCCGGACGTCGTGTCGTCCTGGTCGAAGGTGTAGCGGGCGGCGGGCCGGGGCACCTCGGCCGCCTGCGCGGGGGCGGCCGGTGCGGCCAGCAGGCCCGCGCCGAGGGCCAGTGTCACGGCGGCCGGCGCCCGTCGCCGGGCGGATCTGTCAGCGGATGGCATGGATGGCGTCCTCAATCCTTGGGTAGGCGGTTCCGGCCGGCCGGACTCGGTCGGCTGCTCGTACGCGGGGCGGCCCAGCGAGGAGAGTGGGTGGGTGATGGACGTCGAATCGGTTCGATTTCACGGGCTGCGGACAGGTCGCCGACCGGGAGATGCGGCAGCTCGTCTCCGCAACGGGTACGGACAGAGCGCAGGCTCGCCGGAAGGATCACTTCGTCGAACCGGTTCGCGAAGCTAGCACCGCGAAACCCGGCCAGCAATCCCTCCGGCGCAAGGAAGTCTCTGACCCCTGGCCGGTCCGGGTAAGTGTGGTGCGAGGTGTTGACAGGCCCTCGGGCAGTTCCTACGGTCGCTTCACGCGAACCGGTTCGACGACCGGCCTCGCATCCCCGTCCCACCCCTCACCCTCGCGACCGGCGCGTGCTCCCTCCTACGAGGTGTCGAACCGGTTCGAGCAAGGAGCCGACGTGAACATCGGTGAGATCGCCAAGCGGGCCGGTGTCTCGCGGAGCACCGTGTCCTACGCGCTGAGCGGCAAGCGCTCGGTGTCGGAGGAGACCCGTCGCAAGATCCAGCAGGTCATCGACGAACTGGGGTACCGGCCCAACGCCAGCGCGCGAGCTCTGGCGAACGGACGGACCAGCACGATCGGCCTGGTCTTCCCGCCGGCGGGCAACCACTACACCGGGATGCAGCTGGACTTCATCGGCAGTGTGGTGGAGGCCGCGGCGGCCCACGACTATGACGTGCTGCTGTCCCCCAGCGGCGTCGACAGCGACCGTTCGTTCCAGCGGCTGCTGGGGGAGCGGAGGGTCGACGGGGCCATCCTGATGGAGATCAGGCTGGAGGACGACCGGGTCGAGCATCTGGCCGAGCTGGACTTCCCCTCCGTCGCCATCGGCCGCACCGCGCATCCGGAGAGCGGCTGGTGGGTGAGCCTGGACCACACCGCGCTCGCGGCGGCGTGCGTCCACCACCTCGCCGACCTCGGCCACCGCCGGGTGGCCTTCGTCAACCGGCCCGAACAGCTTCTGCAGGCGGGGTACGAGTCAGCGCACCGCGGTCTGGACGGCTTCACCAAGGCCGCGGCCGAGCGCGGGCTCACGGTACGGACGTACTGCTGCGGGGACGACGCGGCGTCCGGCCAGGCGTGCGTGGAGCGGATCCTGCACGACGACCCGGCCACCACCGCTCTGGTCACTCTCAACGAGGCCGCTCTGGGCGGCCTGTACCGGGGGCTCGCCCGGGCGGGCCGCCATGTACCGCGCGACTTCTCCGTCACCGGCATCGTCGCGAGCCGGTGGGCGGAGACCGTCACCCCGCAGCTCACCGCGGCGGACGTGCCGGCGGAGGAGATGGGCCGGCGCGCGGTCGACCTGCTCGTCGAGCGGATCGAGCAGCCCACCGCGCCGGGCCGGCACCACCTGCTCACCCCGCCGATCTCGTTGCGGGCCAGCACCGGGCCCGCGACCGGCACCGCCATCTCCTGAGCCCGACCGCACGTCACGCCCTTTCACTCCTCTCCCACTCCGCCGAGCACCCGACCCCCTCACCCTCGCCGGTTCGGCGTGCCCGCCTCCCCCCCCGTCACCCCCTCCCGCGGCACACGTGTGCCAAGAACGAAGGACCTGCCATGCACAGCTCCTCAAGGCGCCGGCTCACCGCTGTGGCCCTGTCGACCGTCGTCGCCGTCACCGGTGCCGCCTGTTCCTCCGGCTCGGGCAGTGCCGACACGAAGGGCTCGGACAGCGGCACATACACCATCTGGGACCCGTACCCCCAGTTCGCCAAGGGCTCGGACTGGGTGAAGCTGCTGGACGACTGCGGCGCCAAGGCCGGTGTGAAGATCAAGAGGACCGGCTTCGACACCAGCGACCTGGCGAACAAGGCGCTGCTGGCCGCCCAGCAGGACAACTCCGCGGACGTCCTCATCGTCGACAACCCGGTGGTGTCGACCCTGGCCGAGGCGGGCGTGCTCACCAGCACCGAGGACAACAAGCTGGACACCTCCAAGGTCGACCCCAACCTGCTCGCCGCAGGCCAGTCGGACGGCAAGACCTACGGAACCCCGATCGGCGCCAACACCCTCGCCCTCTACTACAACAAGAAGGTCCTGGAGGAGGCCGGGGTGGACATCGCCTCGGTCAAGGACTGGGAGTCGCTGACGGCCGCGCTGGCGAAGGTGAAGGCGGCGGGCAAGAAGGGCATCACGTTCTCCGCGATCGGCACGGAGGAGGGCAGCTTCCAGTTCCTGCCGTGGTTCTGGGGCGCGGGCGCGAAGCTGACCGAACTGGACTCCGACCAGGCCGCAGCCGCCCTGTCGCTGTGGAAGGACTGGCTGAAGCAGGGGTACGCCCCCAACTCGGTCATCAACAACACGCAGACCACCAGCTGGCAGGAGTTCGCCGGTGGTGACTACGCCTTCGCCGAGAACGGAACATGGCAGCTCGCCAACGCCGAGAAGGCCGGCTTCGAGTACGGCGTCCTGCCGATACCGGGCGCAGACGGAGGCAGCGCCGCCGCCCCGACCGGCGGCGAGTTCGTCACCCTCCCCACCCAGGGCGACACCGGCCGCTACGCCACGTCCCAGAAGCTGGCGACCTGCCTGACCAGCACCCAGAACCTGTACGACACCGACACCACCCTGTCCTACGTGGCCCCCACCGGTGAGGTGCAGGCCAAGCAGGTGGCGGCGAACGCCGAGCTGAAGCCCTGGGTCGAGGCGGTCAAGGCGGCCAAGGGGCGCACCAGCGACGATCTCGGTACCCAATACCCGAAGATCTCCGAGCAGCTGTGGAAGGCCGTCCAGTCCGCCCTCAGCGGGGCCAAGTCCCCGAAGGACGCCCTCACGTCGGCGCAGGCCGCGGTGAAGTGACGAGGGTCCGATGAAGCAGACGATCCATCCGCCGGACCACCCGTCCGCGCACGTCCGGAACGGAGCGGCCATCGCCGCCCCGCCCCCGGCCCCCGCGCGCGACCGGCGCCGCCCGGCCTCCGAGCAGTGGGCCGCCTGGGCGTTCCTCGCCCCGGTGACCCTCTACCTGGCCCTCTTCTACGCCTATCCGCTCTACCGCAACCTCGACCTCAGCCTGCGCGACTACACCGTCCGCTCCTTCGTCCAGGGCAACGCGCCCTTCACCGGCATCGAGAACTACCGGACCGTCTTCGACGACCCGACCTTCGCCCCCGCCCTGCTCCACACCGTGCTCTTCACCGGCGTCTGCCTGCTCTTCCAGTACGCCATCGGCCTCGCGCTCGCGGTCTTCTTCACCCAGCACTTCCGGCTGTCGGCGACGCTGCGTGCCCTGTTCCTCGTGCCGTGGCTGCTGCCGCTGATCGTGTCGGCGTCCACCTGGTCGTGGATGCTCAACAGCGACTCCGGCATCGTCAACGCCGCCCTGCACGCCCTGGGCATCGGGCCGGTGAACTGGCTGACCTCGCCGTCCTGGTCGCTGACCTCGGTGATCATCGCGAACATCTGGATCGGTGTCCCGTTCAACCTCGTCGTGCTGTACAGCGGCCTGCAGTCCATCCCCGCGAGCCTGTACGAGGCCGCCGCCCTCGACGGCGCGAACGCCTGGCAGCGGTTCTGGCGCATCACCTTCCCGCTGCTGCGCCCGGTGTCCGCGATCACCCTCCTCCTCGGCCTGATCTACACGCTCAAGGTCTTCGACATCATCTGGATCATGACCAAGGGCGGCCCGGCCGACTCGTCCACCACCTTCGCCACCTGGTCCTACCAACTCGGGTTCGGCAACCTCCTGCCCGCCTTCGGGCCCGGAGCGGCCGTCGGCAACCTGCTGGTCGTCGCCGCCCTGGTGTTCGGCCTGATCTACCTCAAGGTCCAGCGAAAGCAGGCCCTGTCATGAACCGACGCACCGGCCGCACCTGGTGGAAGACCGCCCTGGGCCTGCTGCTGACCGCACTCATGCTCTTCCCGGTCTACTGGATGCTCAACGTGTCCCTCACCCCCGACCGGGACATGCGCAAGAGCCCACCGGACCTCTTCCCCGCCCACGGCACACTGGACGGCTACCGCACCGTCCTCGACGAGCAGTTGCCCTACCTCGGCACCAGCCTCGTCATCGGCCTGGGTACCGTCGTCCTCACCGTCGCCCTGTCCGCCCCCGCCGGCTACGCCCTGGCCAAGCTGCGCCCACGCGGCGGCGGCATCCTGAACTTCGTGCTGCTGGCCGCCCAGATGATCCCCGGCATCATCATGGCGATGGGCTTCTACGCCATCTACCTCCAGCTCGGCCTGCTCCAGTCCGTCCCCGGCCTGATCGTCGCCGACTCCACGCTGGCCGTCCCCTTCGGCGTGCTCATCTTCACCGCGTTCATGTCCGGCATCCCCGGCGAACTCCTCCAGGCCGCCAGGACCGACGGAGCGGGGGCCCTGCGGACGTTCTGGTCCGTCGTCCTGCCGATGAGCCGCAACGCCGTCGTCACGGTCTCCCTGTTCGCGTTCCTGTGGTCCTGGTCCGACTTCGTCTTCGCCGGCACCCTCGTCAACGGCGGCGCCCACGAGCCGATCACCCTCGGCATCTACCACTACATCGGCAACAACAACCAGGAGTGGAACGCCATCATGGCCACCGCCGTCGTGGCCTCACTGCCCGCCGCGGTCATCCTCGTCCTCGCCCAGCGCTACGTCGCCGCCGGCGTGACCGCCGGGGCCGTCAAGGACTGACCGCCTCAACCTCCCCGTCACGACTGAGCCGCCTGCCCGTCATGCGACCGGTGACCCCTGCTCGAGAAACGAGTCAGCTTCATGACCGCCGCCCGATCCGGCCCGGCCTTCTCCGTCCACGAGATCCCGTTCAGCACCCACGGGTCCTGGTTCGACATCTCACCCGTGGTGGCCGAGAAGACCTACGCCGAGGACCTCCACCTCGTCTCGCACCAGAACGGCATGCACGCCGTCCTGCGTCTCGTGCCCCTGGACCCGGCGACGGGCGACCGGACCGAAGCCCGCGTCGAGACCACACCGGGCCTGCTCAGCTGGATCAGCACGGGCGGACGCATCGACCTCTCCTACGAGTCGCCCGACACCGTCCGCCTGCGGGGGAGCGGCCTCGGCATCAGCGTCGACGCGTCCGCGCGGACCCTCACCCCGTTCAGCGGAACATACTTCTTCCGCGACCCGGCCGCGGACGCCCACGTGTTCACGTCCTACGAGACCGGACGCCGCTACCGCGTCACCGTGCTGTCCGGCACCGTCGCCGGGACCCCCGGCACCCAGACGCTGGGCGGCGGGCACCGCGGCCTCACCATGACCGCGGAGACCCACGGCCAGTGGGAGATCGCGATCGAGGAACTCGACACCGCCCGCCCGCCGTACGCGTCCTCCGTGCCGTTCGACGCGGTCACCGAAGCCGCACAGACCCGGTTCGCGGACTTCGTCGACAAGGTGGCCCCGTGGCGTTCGTCCGCCACCCCCGCCGCCGAACTCGCCGCCTACGTCGTCTGGTCGGCCACCGTACGCCCCACCGGTCTGGTCACGCGGCCCGCCGTACTGATGTCCAAGCACTGGATGGACAAGGTGTGGAGCTGGGACCACTGCTTCAACGCCCTCGCCCTCGCCCCCGGTTGCCCCGAACTCGCCCTCGACCAGTTCGCCCTGCCCTTCGACCACCAGGACGACAGCGGAGCCCTGCCCGACTCCGTCACCCACTCCGAGGTCCTCTACAACTTCGTCAAACCGCCCATCCACGGCTGGACCTTCGGCCACCTGCGCCGACGGCTGCCGACACCCCCCGGCCCCGCCGAGCTCGCCGAGACCTACGACCGGCTGGAACGCTGGACCGGCTTCTGGCTCACCGCGCGGCGAGCACCCGGCGCCGACCTGCCGCACTACCAGCACGGCAACGACAGCGGCTGGGACAACGCCACCACCTTCGACCCCGAGCGGGTGATCGAATCCGCCGACCTGGCCGCCTTCCTCGTCCTCCAGCTCCATGAACTGGCCGACCTGGCCCGGGCCTTGGACAGGCCCGACGACGTGCGCCGGTGGACACGGGCAGCCGAGGAGACGCAGGCGGCGCTGCTCGACCGGCTCTGGGCCACCGACCGGTTCGTGGCCCGGGGAGTCGGCACCGGGGACACCTGGAGCAGCTCCAGCCTCCTCGACCTGATGCCCGTCGTCCTCGGCGAGCACCTGCCCGGCGGCGTCAGCAGCACACTGGCCGACCACATCAAGGCCCACCTCACGCCCTACGGTCTCGCCACCGAACTGCCCACCTCCCCGCACTACCTCGCCGACGGCTACTGGCGCGGCCCCATCTGGGCCCCCGCCACCGTCCTCATCGAGGACGGCCTGCGCCGCGCCGGCCACGAGCGCCTCGCGGACGACATCAGCGCCCGCTTCCGCGCTCTGTGCGAAACCCACGGCTTCGCCGAGAACTTCGACGCGCTCACCGGGAAGGGCCTGCGCGACCGCGCGTACACCTGGACCGCCAGCAGCTACCTCCTCCTCGCCGAAGCCCACGCACAGCGGGACGGCTGCTGACGGACCGCCTCCCCGGACAGGCCCGGATCCGCCCCGGGGTGTCGGTCGGCGGGGGCGGGGCATACGGGCTTCACCCCCTTGGAGAGGAGCTCGTCTCATGCTCGGCATAGTCGCGGCGGTGTTGTTCTTCGTGGCGTTCCTGATCAACGCGGCAGAACTCGGCACCAACGATGTGTTCTCTTCGACCAACGTCATGCTGCTGGGTCTGATGTGCCTGGCCCTGCAGGTCGCCGGAGTCGGCGCCGGCTGGGCTCGCCGGCGCTGACGTGGGCCCCTGAGGTCCGGTGGCACCCTGCCACCGGACCTGCGGTTCGCCGGCCGTACACCAGCGCCTCCTGGCTGAGCCTAGTGCCGGAGGAACCCTTCTGAGCTGGTCGGACGGCGCGTTTTCCGCGCACAAAGATACGCCAACCCGTCGTTGACCTCCTCTTCGCGGCAGGGCCAAGGTGATGGGGACATCGGAATTCCGATCCCCTTCTTTCGGTCACCGAACCGCGTACGGGAGGCCGCGATGCTCCGGACAGAGAGCCGCGCACACGACAAGCTCAAGGAAGACACCGAGGCGGCTGCCCTCGACATGACCGCGACGGCCGAGCCGCCACAGTCGGCGATCTGCCGCGACCTCTTCTTCCAGCGGTGCCTGTGGTGCGGCACCCCCGCCTACCGTCGCTCGTTCTGCCGTGCCTGCGGAGCCACCACCTTCAAACGGGAGCGCAGCACCGGCGCCGGGGTCCTCGTCCGCCGTATCGGCCAGGCCCCGCTCAACACCTGGTTCGTCGCGATGGCCGAGGGCTTCAACCTGCTCTGCCAGGTCACCGGCACGGAACCGGTCGTGGTCGCGATCGGGGCGAGAGTACGGGTCGTGCGGGGCGCGGCTCCGCGCGGCCAAGGATTCCCCCTGGTCGAACTCACCTACCGCGCCACGTCCTTGGAGCGCTGGTGGTGAAGGAACCCGGCTCCGTCACGCCCACCGCCGGCCGGAACGACCAGAGAGGGAAGCGCATGAGCACGCAGCACCAGCAGCCGGAGGGACGGGCCGCCGGCCCCCGTGCACCGGGCCGCGGTGCCCTCGACGGCCTGCGCATCGCCGACTTCTCCAGGGTTCTCGCGGGGCCGTACGCCACCATGCTCCTCGCCGACCTCGGCGCCGACGTGATCAAGGTCGAGCGGCCCGGCACGGGGGACGACACCCGGGCCTGGCACCCGCCGGCGGACCAGGACGGCATCTCGACCTACTTCCTGAGCGTCAACCGGAACAAGAGGTCGATCGTCCTGGACCTGACCGAGGAGGCCGGCCGCGCACGGGCACGCGACCTGATCGCCCGGTCCGACGTGCTGGTGGAGAACTTCCGGCCCGGCACGATGGAGCGGCTGGGCCTCGGCCACGAGGAGCTCCTGGAGCAGCACCCGGAGCTGATCTACTGCTCCATCAGCGGCTTCGGCAGCGGCGCGGGCGCGGCGATCCCCGGATACGACCTGCTCGTGCAGGCCGTCGGCGGTCTGATGAGCGTGACCGGCCAGGCGCACGGGGAGCCGGTGAAGGCAGGCGTGGCCCTCGTCGACGTGATCACCGGGCTGCATGCCTCCCTCGGCATCCTGGCGGCCCTCCGGCACCGCGACGCCACCGGCCGGGGACAACTGGTCGAGGTCAATCTGCTCACCTCGCTGCTGTCGGCCATGGTCAACCAGGCCTCGGCATTCGCCGTCGCCGGTGTGGTCCCGGAACGCATGGGCAACGCGCACCCGAGCATCGCGCCGTACGAGACCCTCCCCACCGCCGATCGGCCGATCGCCCTCGCGGTGGGCAACGACCGGCAGTTCGCGGCGCTGTGCGAGGCCGTCGGGCAACCCGGTCTCGCCCACGACGACCGTTTCCGCACCAACGCGGACCGGGTCGCCCACCGCGTCGAACTGCGGGACATCCTGACCAGGCGGCTCGGTGCGGCGAGCGCCGACCACTGGTCGACCGTCCTGCTCGCGGCGGGGGTGCCCGCCGGACCGGTCAACACCCTCGACGACGCCTTCGCCTTCGCCCACAAGCTCGGCCTGCCCGGCATCGTCGACATCCCCGGCGCAGCCGACGGCGGTGGCGAGGGCACGCCCTCCCGCCAGGTGGCGCACCCCATCACGCTGAGCGGGACACCAGCGCAGTACCGCCTCCCTCCGCCCGGTCTGGGCCGGCACACCGCGGAGATCCTCGACGGCCCGCTCGACGGCTCCGACGATGCCTCCGCGTGACGCCCGGCGCGGCCCCGGCCCTGCGGAGTGCCGGCACAAGCACCTCACCGACCTCGATTTCCCGACCCTGATGACAAGGAACCACAGCATGAGCGGCACGCCCCTGAAGGACCCCCTCGACCTGCTCGACATCGCCTCCGTCCTCACCGACGAGGAGCGCGAGATCCAGGCCACGGTCGCCAAGTTCCTCGCCGACCGGGTGCGTCCGCACATCGGCGAGTGGTTCGAGAACGCGCACTTCGCCCGCGAACTAGCCCCGGAACTAGGCAAGTTGGGTGTGCTCGGCATGCACCTCGAAGGCTACGGCTGCGCCGGGACGAACGCGGTGAGCTACGGCCTGGCATGCCTGGAGCTGGAGGCGGCCGACTCCGGGTTCCGCAGCTTCGTCTCCGTGCAGGGCTCGCTGTCGATGTTCTCCATCTGGAAGTGGGGTTCGGAGGAGCAGAAGCAGGAGTGGCTGCCCCGGCTGGCCGCCGGCGAGGCGATCGGCTGCTTCGGCCTGACCGAACCCGACTTCGGCAGCAACCCGTCCGGCATGCGCACCAAGGCCGTCCGCGACGGCGACGACTGGATCCTGAACGGCTCCAAGATGTGGATCACCAACGGAGGCATCGCCGACGTCGCCACCGTCTGGGCGCAGACCGAGGACGGCGTCCGCGGCTTCCTCGTGCCCCGCGGCACCCCTGGTTTCACCACGCAGGACATCAAGCAGAAGATGTCGCTGCGCGCCTCGATCACCTCCGAGCTCTACTTCGACCAGGTACGGCTGCCCGACTCCGCGCGGCTGCCCCTGGCGCAGGGCCTGCGCGGACCGCTGTCCTGCCTGAACGAGGCCCGCTTCGGCATCCTCTTCGGCGTCCTGGGCGCGGCCCGGGACTCGCTGCAGGCCGCGATCGGCTACGCCGACTCCCGCGTGCAGTTCGGCAAGCCGATCAGCGCCTTCCAGCTCACCCAGAAGAAGCTCACCGACATGACCGTGTCCCTGGGCGGCGCCGCACTCCTCGCCGTGCACCTGGGCCGGCTGAAGGACCAGCACCGCATCCGGCCCGAGCAGATCAGCGTCGGCAAGCTCAACAACGTCCGGGAAGCCATCGCCATCGCACGCGAGTGCCGCACCGTCCTCGGCGCCAACGGCGTCTCCCTGGAGTACTCGCCCCTGCGCCACGCCAACAACCTCGAGTCCGTCCGCACGTACGAGGGCACCGACGAGATGCACACGCTCGTCGTCGGCCAGGCGGTCACCGGCTATCCGGCGTTCCGCTGACCACCCGGAACCGGAGGAGGACGACCGTGAACATCGTCGTACTGGTCAAGCAGGTCCCGGACACCAGCGCGGAGCGCACCCTCGCCGGGGCGGACCACACCCTCGACCGCGAGAGCGCCGACCTCGTGCTGGACGAGATCGACGAGCGCGCGGCGGAGGAGGCCCTCACCCTCAAGGAGGCCGTGGGGGCCGAGGTCACCGTCGTGTCCATGGGACCCGACACCGCGCTCGACGCGATCCGCAAGGTCCTGGCGATGGGCGCCGACCGCGGCATCCACATCTGCGACGACAGGCTGCGGGGCGCCGACGTGGTGACCACCGCGCGGGTGCTGGCGGCAGCCGTGCGGACGGTGGGGGACGTCGGCCTGGTGCTCGCGGGCAACGCGACGACCGACGGGCAGGCGAGCGCGGTACCCGCCATGGTCGCGGACCTGCTCGGCCTGCCGCAGCTGACGCACGCCCGGGAGCTGAACGTGGACGCGGGACGGGTGCGCGCCGAGCGCGAGACCGAGCAGGGCGAGACCACGCTCGACGCACCCCTGCCCGCGCTGGTCAGTGTCACCGAGAAGATCAACGAACCCCGCTACCCCTCCTTCAAGGGGATCATGGCCGCAAAGAAGAAGCCGGTGGAGACGGTCTGCCTCGACGAGCTGTTCCCCGACACGGACGGCACCGGATTCCTCACCACCCGCACCCGTGTGGTGGAGGCCGTGCCGCGTCCGGCGCGGGCGGCCGGCACGCGCGTCACGGACGACGGCTCGGCCGGCCGGCAGCTCGTCGAATTTCTCATCGCCCAGAAGCTCGTCTGAACGCCCGACAAGCCCGACCATGAAGCAGGCACCCATGCCCGATGTCCTCGTCCTCGTCGACCACGACGGGGAACATGTCCACAAGACCACTTACGAACTCCTCACCGCAGCACGGAGGCTGGGCGAGCCGGCGGCCGTCGTGGTCGGAACTCCCGGCACCGCTGCCCGCCTGGAGGCGTCCCTGGCCCGCCATGGCGCCAGGAGCGTCTACGCGGCCGAATCCGCCGAGGTGGACGAGTTCCTCGGCACGCCGGCCGTAGACGCCCTGGAACGCGCGGCCGGGGAGGCTTCCCCCGCCGCCGTTCTGGTCTCCGCGACGACGGACGGCAAGGAGGTGGCGGGGCGTCTGGCGGCGCGGCTGGACACCGGGCTGCTGATCGACGCGGTCGACGTGGACTCCTCCCGCGTGGTCACCCAGGTCGTCTTCGGCGGGTCGTACACCGTGCGCTCACAGGTCACGCACGGCATGCCGGTGATCACACTGCGGCCGGGGTCGTTCGAGGCGGAGGAGTGTCCGGTGCGGGCGGAGGTGAAGGAGCTCGCCCTGCCGCCGGCCGCCCCTACGAGCTGCGCCCGCGTCACCGCCCGTCGCGGCGCGATCGCAGGGGACCGTCCCGAACTCACCGAGGCGGCCGTCGTCGTCTCCGGCGGACGCGGGGTCGGAGGAGCGGAGGGCTTCTCGGTGGTGGAGGACCTGGCCGACGCCCTGGGAGGCGCGGTGGGCGCCTCACGCGCCGCGGTGGACGCCGGCTACTACCCGCACCAATACCAGGTCGGACAGACCGGCAAGTCCGTCTCGCCCCAGCTGTACATCGCCCTGGGCATCTCGGGAGCCATTCAGCACCTGGCGGGGATGCAGACCTCCAGGACGATCGTCGCGGTCAACAAGGACCCCGAGGCCCCGATCCTCGACCTCGCCGACTACGGCGTGGTGGGCGACCTGTTCGCCGTGGCTCCCGAGCTGACCCGGCAAGTGGCCGCCCGGCGCGCGGCCGACTGAGAGACCTGCCGGGCGAGAGCTCCCGCCCCCGTACATGTGACGGGGGCGGGAGCTCTGGCGTGTGCTGTCTCCCGCGTCAGACGGCCAGACGCCGGAACCGGCTGCCGTGGAACACCAGCGGCTCCCGGTCGGGTTCAGCCCTCAGAGCGTGGATCTCCAGCAGCACGATCGTGTGGTCGCCTCCGGGGAACTCGGAGTGAACCGAGCAGTCCAGCCACAGACCCGCGCCGTGGATGTACACACCACCGCCCTCGGACGCCTCCCACTCGACATCTGCGAACCGGTCAACTCCCTTTCCCGCCAGCGAGCGGCAGATCCGGTCCTGCTCCTCCGCCAGCACGCTCAGGCCCAGTCGGCCCCGCATCCGCAGCTTGGGCCAGGTCGACGAGGTGTCCTGGACACAGACCGACACCAGCGGCGGCCGAAGGGAGACCGGGGTGAACGTACTCGCGGCCATGCCCACCGGCCCGTCCGCATCCAGTGCGCACAGGGCTGTCACCCCGGAGGGGAAGCAGCCGAACGCCTGGCGCAGCACGGCGGGGTCGGTCGGTGGCGTCGAGAGGGCGCTCATCGGACGTCCTCCCGGCCCGAGAGAACCGCGCCCAGACGGCGCAGCGAGCCGTTGTTGCCCGCGACGTGCTGGGAGACGCAGCGGACGTCGCGCCAGCGGCGTTGCAGGGGGTGGGAGCTGTAGAGCCCCGAACTGCCCGACAGGGTCATGAGTTCGTTGAGGAGGCGGATGCCCTCGTGGTGGATGTGCTGGTGGCCGCCGGTGTAGCCGAACCATTCGCGCGCGGTGGGCTCCACGCCCGCTAGCGCGCGGTCCATGACGACGCGGCCGGTCTGCTCCAGCAGGGCGTTCAGTGCCGCCGTGCGAAGGTGCAGTTCGGCGAACTTCTCCTGGAACACCGGGTCCTCCCCGATGACGAGCCTGGGATCGAACGCCGGCCGCTTGGTGGTGGCGAGTGCGGCCAGATCGTCCAGCGCGCCCTCCAGACAGCCGATGATGACGGCGTCGTGCGACGAGCCGGTGGCGGAGTACGGCAAGCCGTAGAAGGGAGCGGGGATGTTGTTGCCGCCCACCAGCGGTCCGGTGAAGCGCTCGGGCACGAAGACGTCGTCCATCGTGAAGTCCGTGCTCTGAGTGGCGCGCAGACCCACGGCGTCCCACGTGTCGAGGAAGGTGGCCTGCTGCGGTCGGAAGAGCGCGACGCGCATGTCCGGACGGCCGTCCGGGAGCGGAGGTGCGCCCTCGACCACGAATCCCGCGAGCATCCAGTCCGGGGTGAACGACCCACTGGCCAGAGGCCAGCGCCCACTGAGGCGGTAGCCTCCCGCGACCGCGGTCGCCCTGCCCTTGGGTGCTATCGCCCCACGCAGCATCAGGTCGGCGCCGTCGCCGAACACCTCGTTCGCGAGCGTCTCGTGGGGCAGCGAACGGACGAAGAACCAGGCCATCGAAGCAGCCTGAACGGTCCAGCCGGCGGACCCGTCGGCCCGCGAGATCTCCCGGACCACCCGAGCGCTGTCCACCAGGTCCAGCTGCTCGCCGCCCCAGGCCCTGGGCAGGCTCATGCGGAACACACCGGCTTCGCGCAGAGCGGCGATGAGATCAGCGGGGACGGCCCGGGCGGCTTCGGCCTCAGCGGATCGTGCCGCGATCTCGGGCAGGTGTGCCCGGACACGGCCGAGCACGAGGCAATCGGCTGCCTGGTCGGGCGATGCGGTGGGCTGGAGCACGGTAGACATGGAGGATCCTCGGATTTCGGCGGTCACAGGACGACGGACGGGACACCGGCCGAGGCGGCCCGTCGTCACTGCTCGCATGATGTGGGGGGCGGCGCAGCACCCGCTTGTGTCCGGGAGCACCGGCAATTTGTGTGGCTGAGAACACGGCCCGCGAGCCGGTTGCAGAACGCCCGGCGAGACTTACCATCCTCGCCAGGAGTGCCGTCCGAGCCCGTTCCCGTGGGTTCCGGCACCGCCGGGAGGAGAGCCGCATGCCCCGGATCACGACGCCGAGCGAAGGCACGGCCACCGAACGACTGGACTGCTGGCGGGACGCCGTGAGCCGCAACCTCGTGCCCCTGGAGGTCCGGCCTCGCGAGAGCGCCGACTTCAGGGCGTCCCTGCACGCCGTGCGGGTCGGCCAGGTACAGATGTCGGTCATCTCGGCCGAGCCGCACAGCATCGCGCGCACCCGCCGCCACATCGCATCCGACGCACCCGACCTGTTCCAGCTGACGGTGCAGCTCACCGGGCAGGGCGTGCTGACCCAGCGGGACCGCCAGGCCGCAGTGGGACCGGGAGAACTGGTCGTCTATGACACGCGCCGTCCCTTCACCTACGACCTCCACCAGACCCACACCGGCCTCGTGCTCATGTTCCCCCGGACGATGCTGCCCTTGGCGGAGCGTGACCTGCTGCGGGTGACGGCGACTCCGGTGCCCTGCCACGACGGGCTCGGGCAGGTGGTCCTGCCCCTCCTGCACGGACTGGCGCGGCAGATGGAACACCTGGAGTCCCGGGGCACGCCCCGGCTCGCCGACAACGTGATCGACCTCGTCGGCACCTTGCTCGTGGAGCACGCGGGCGGGGACCGGAGGGCCGAGGAGGCCGGCCCGGCCCTGCTCACCGAGCGGGTCCTCGGCTACATGGAGCAGCGGCTCGCCGACCCCGGGCTCAGCCCTGAGGGCATCGCGGCCGCCCACCGCATCTCCCGCCGCTACCTGTACAAGTTGCTGGCCGCGCAGGGGTACACGGTCGCAGGCTGGATCCGGGAACAGCGCCTCGCCCGGTGCCGGCGCGACCTCGCCGACCCGACACTGGACCACCTTCCGGTCGGTGCCGTCGGCGGGCGTTGGGGTTTCGCGGACCCGGCCCACTTCAGCCACGCCTTCAAGGCGGCCTACGGCATGAGTCCCCGGGAGGCTCGCGCGGCCCGTCGATGACGTCAGGCGGGCTGGTAGTCGAAGAAGCCCCGTCCCGACTTGCGGCCCAGCAGACCCGATTCGACCATGCGGCGCAGCAGCGGGGGAGGGGCGTACAACGGCTCCCGGTACTCCTCGTACAGCGCTTCGCCTATCGCCGCCACGGTGTCCAGTCCGATGAGGTCGGCGAGACGCAGCGGCCCCATGGGATGCGCGCACCCGGCCGTCATGCCCGTGTCGATGTCCTCCGCCGTCGCCGTGCCGGAGGCGACCATGCGCACTGCGGCCAACAGGTAAGGGATCAATAGGGAGTTCACCACGAAGCCCGCGCGGTCCTGCGCGACGATCGTCCTCTTGCCCAGGACATCGTCCGCGAAGGCCCGCACGCGCTGCTCGGTGCTTGCCGAGGTGTGCAGGGACGGGACGATCTCCACCAGGGGCATGACGGGGACCGGGTTGAAGAAGTGCAGGCCGATCACCGTCTCCGGACGGCCCGCAGCGGCCGCGAGCCGGGCGATGGGGATCGAGGAGGTGTTGCTGGCGAGTACGGCCTCCGGGTCCGTGACGATGTCGCCCAGCTGCCGGAACAGTGCCGTCTTGGCCCGCTCGTCCTCGACGGCCGCCTCGATGACCAGGTCCGCCCCGCCCATGCGGGAGAGGTCCCCGGTGACCGAGATGCCGGCCAGGGCGTGCGCGCGTTCCTCGGGTGTCACGGCGCCGCGCTTCTCCGCCTTCAGCAGGGAGTCGGCCACGCCGGCCAGCCCGGCCCGGGCCCTGTCCTCGGTCACGTCGCACAACGTGACCTGTATCCCGGCCCGGGCGCACACCTCGGTGATGCCCCGGCCCATCTGGCCCGCGCCCACGACGCCCACGTGTTCGATCGCTGTCATGTGTTCCTCCGCCTGTCCCTCGGTCGGGCGGCGGCCGCCGGTCGCCGCCACGGTGTGTGCCGCCGTGTCGAGCGTAGGCCCGACACACCCCCTCTGACCTGCACGAACAGTGCGTCATCTGCGTACAAACATGCGTCGGCAGAGAGGGCTCGGACAGCCGGCCGTCGGGGCATGCCGAAGGGGCGTCCGGCCCGTGCCGGACGCCCGGCGAAGTCGACGCTTCAGGCTGTGGCCGTCGCGGCGGCGGCCTCCCGCAGCCGGCGGATCACCCCGCGTACAGCGGGCGAGGTCTCCCCCTTGCGGTAGGCGCCGACCAGCCGGGTGGTCGGCGCCACGTCGGCCAGCGGCCGGTAGGCCACTCCGGGGATCTGGACGCGGCGCAGCGAGTCGGGCACCAGGGCGACCGCGAGGCCGCCGCCCACCATGGTCAGAGCCGCGATGAAGTCCCGCACCGGGGGAGCGCACCGGGGACTGAACCCGCCCTGCTCCGCCACCTCGAGGATCTGGTCGCGGCAGCCGTACTCCTCGTCGAAGTGCGGGGCCACGAAGCACTCGTCGCGCAGTTGTGCCGCCAGTACGGCGTCGTACGCCGCGAGTGGTGCCCCGGCCGGCAGCGCCAGGACGACCTGTTCCGTGAGCAGACAGGTCGCCGTGACCTCGGGTGGGTACTCCGGCCTGAAGCGCAGGAAGCCGACGTCGATGTCCCCGCCGGCCAGCGCCTCCAGCTGGGCGGGCGTCTCCAACTCCCGTACCTGCACCGTCAGTTCGGTACCAGGGGCCGCGCAGCGGGTGAGGACGTCGGTCAGCACCCCGGAGAACGCGGCGGAGGCGACGTACGCGATCTGCGCGTGCCCCAGCTCCCCACGACCGGCGCGCCGGCCCACCGCCTCGGCCCGGGCGGCCTGGGCGAGGGTCAGCCGCGCCTCTTCGAGGAACAGCCGCCCGGCACTGGTCAGGGCCGGGCGGGTCCGCCGTCCGCGGTCGACCAGCCGCACACCCAGATGGGACTCCAGCGCCCTGATCTGGGCGCTGAGCGCCGACGGGGCGAGATGCAGACGGTCCGAGGCCCGGGCGAAGTGCAGTTCCTCCGCGACGACGACGAACGACTCCAGCCAGCGCAGTTCCACCGGTACCTCCGTCGTGCTGGGATCACCCCGCGGCGGCGTCAGGGCAGAACAGGACCGCCGCGGGGCGAGTTCGGGGCGGCTACGGGTTCAGGGGATCACGACGTAGTTGCTGAATCCACCGTCGAGATCCGTCACCCGCCCCGAGATGGCTTCGTTGACCTCGGACAGCGGGAAGGGCTTGGTGATCAGGTACGACAGGTCCAGGGCTCCGGTCGCCACCATGTCGGCGACCTCCTGGCCCTGCGCGGTGGTGAACCAGTTGGAGCCGATCAGCTGGACCTGCTCGTCCATGAGCCACTTCACGTCCACGGGCAGCCGGTCGGCCACCCCGCCGACGTTGACGACCCTGCCGCCCCGGCGGACACCCTGCATGGAGTCGAGCATCGTCTCCACCGGAGCCTTGGCACCGAGCGCGCTGATCACGAAATCCGCACCCTCGCCGCCGGTGCGGGACTTGGCCCACTCTCCGGTGGAGCCCTCGCCCAGCCGCATGACCTCGATCCGGTCCGGCGCCAACTCCTTGACCCGCTTCATGAGCTCCTCGTTGCGGCCGGTGCCGAGCACCCTGGAGACGCCGGAGGCCAGCGCGAGGAGAGTGGAGGCGACACCGAGTGTGCCCGTGATCCCGTCGATCAGCGCGACCTGGCCGGGGGCGGCCGCGGCGTTCTTGAGGGCGCCGTAGGAGGTTCCGATGTAGCCGAGCTTGCCGGCCTGCTCGAACGTCATGGTGTCGGGAATGTTGACGATCGCGTGCTGCGGCGCGGTCATGTACTCGGCGAAACCGCCGTAGGGGTAGAGGTCGAAGATGCGCTGGCCGTCGCGGGAGGTGCTGAAGTAGCCGTTCAGGGTGAAGTAGCGGCATCGGCTGAGTTCGCCGCCGCGGCACACCTGGCAGCTGCCGCAGGACCGCAGCGGGCTCACATAGACCCGGTCGCCGGGCTTGGTGTTGAGCACCGCCTCGCCGACGGCCTCGACCACACCTGCGGGGTCGAGACCGAAGATCGCGGGGAGCTGGGGCAGCGGCTGATGCGGGTACCAGGTGGGCCAGTTGTTGATCACATTGGCCATGTTCGGCACGATTCCGCATGCCTTGACCCGCACCAGCACGTCGGTCGGCCTGGGGGTGGGCACGTCGACCGTGTCCACCGACATCGGCGCACCGAGTTCGTGCAGTCTCGCGGCGAGCATTTTCGCCATGGAAATACTCCTGAATAAGTGAGCCGTACGGTGCCGAAACCTAGGAATGGGCGAACGGGTCCGGATAATTGTCTTCGAGGTCGATACCCAGCAGTCCCATGATGCGGACGCCGGAGTTGTACCAGGCGATGGACAACGACAGTTCGACCATCTGCCGGCTCGTCAGATGAGCGGCGGCGGCCTGCCAGGTCTCCTCCGGGACGTCGACCCGGAGGGTGGACTCCTTGGCGAGTCGCATGACCGCCTTCTCCGTCTCGTCGAACAGACCGGAGTGCTCGAAGTCGGCCACCGCCGCGAGCTGTTCCTCGGTGAGCCCGGCCTTGAGGCCGTGCGACTGATGATGGGCGACCTCGTACGCCGACCGGGTCGCGTGACCCACGGTCAGGATCGCCAGTTCGCGCAGCCTGGGGCTGAGATCAGCGGCCCGCAGCGAGTTGGCGTAGGTCAGGAAGGCGTCCAGCTGGGTGGGCGCGTGGGTGAGGGCGAGGAAGATGTTCGCCGTCGGGACCTTGCGTTCGGTCTCCAGCCGGTCGTACAGCGGCTTCAGCGACTCGTCCGCGTCCTCGCGGCGCAGATAGGGAACTCGTGCCATGGCGTCTCCTTGGGGGCGGTGCGGGCGGAAGGTCAGGGAAGGGGCTGCTCCAGCAGGAACCGCTCCAGGGACATCGGATTCGGCTTCTCGGCCGGCGGAATCAGCGGCGCGCCGACGAACGGCGACGCCTCGAAGTACCACTTCTCCAGGGCGGGGAGCCCCCAGCGCACATTGGTGCTCAGCGATGCCGCGTCCCAGCGCACCGGCTCGACCTCGGTGTCGATCGTCTGGTAGTGGCTGTTGAAGACCTCGACCCGGTGGCCGTCGGGGTCGCGGAGGTACGCGAACAGCATCCCGCCGGGACCGTGGCGCCCGGGGCCTCGCTCGACCCCTTCGCCGTAGCCGAGGATGCCCGCCCAGTCGCACGCGGTGAAGATGTCGCGGCTCTCCGAGACGGTGTAGGCGAAGTGGTGCAGGGCGGGCCCGGTGTTTTCGACGATCGCGAGGTCGAGGCAGGTGCCCTTGCGGTACATGAACGCGCTCAGCAGTTTGTCGCCGTGCTCCAGGTACTCCGAGTTGCGAAAGCCCAGCTCACTGTAGAAGGCGCACAGCTCATAGGCGTCGGGCGCGAAGGTCTGGTAGTGGTCCAGCCGCTGCGCGTGGGCGCCCTTGTACTGCTGGAAGTCGATGTGCAGCCGCGGCCGGGTCTCCATGTGCGCGCACAGTTCGAGCGGCGTGCCGATCGGGTCACTGACGTGCAGGGTGCGGCCCTGGTACGGGGCGTCCACCCACTCGGCGGGCAGCCCGCGGTCCCGGAACCAGGCGTACGCGAGATCGAGGTCCTCGTCGAAGAACACCCGGAAGCCGATCCTCTTGCACGCGCCCGCGCCCTCTTCGTCGAGCTCCAGGACGAGGCTGTGGTGGCAGGCCTCGGCCAGGCCGCGCAGGTAGCAGGTGCGCTCGTCCTCGTCGCTGACGACGAGCCCCAGGGCGTTCACGTAGAAGTTCCGGCTCTCGGCCAGATCGGCGACGGTGAGGCGGACGTGGCTAGCGCGGGTGATATTGAAACTCGGGCGCAGATTGACGGGTGGCAGCATGGGGTCTCCGTGCTCCGATCGGCTCTGTATTTCGATGACTGTAATACTTTGAACTGCTTTTACGGCTCGGTCGTGGAAGACCCGGAATCGGAGAAGGTGAATGCGGACCATCCGCTGAATTCCGCGGATGCGCCGAGGGACTCCTCGATGCGCAGAACCTCGTTCCACTTGGCCATGCGCTCGGAGCGGGTGAACGAGCCCACCTTGAGCTGTCCCGCATCCCATCCGACGCTGAGATGGGCGATGGTGACGTCCTCGGTCTCACCGGACCGGGCGGAGACGATGGTGCCGAAGCCGGCGTCCTTCCCGGCCCGCAGCGCCTGGAACGCCTCCGTGACCGTGCCGGCCTGGTTCGGCTTCACGAGGACGGCGTTGGCGGCCCCGGTCGTGGCCGCGGCCTCCACCCGCTTGGCATGGGTGACCAGGTAGTCGTCTCCGATCACCTGGCATTGGTGGCCGTGGCGCCGGGTGAACTCCACCATGCCGTCGGTGTCGTCCTCGCCCACCGGGTCCTCGACGGAGAGGATCGGATACTGCTCGATCCAGCCGCCCAGCATGTCGATCAGCGCCGTGGTGTCCAGCGTGCGGTCGTCCAGGGCCAGCGTGTACCGCCCGCCGCTGCCGAACTGCGAGGCCGCGATGTCCAGCGAGATGCCGACCTGCGTCGAGGGGTCGAAACCGGCCTTCTCGATCGCCCGGGTGAGCGTTTCGAGGGCCTCCTCGTTGGAGTCGAAGGCGGGCCAGAAGCCGCCCTCGTCGGCCACACCCTGGGCCTTGCCCGCCTGGCGCATCAGGCTTCCGGCCGCCCGGTAGATCTCCGCGGTCCAGTCGAGGGCCTCGGAGAAGCTGCCCGCCGCGGGGCACATGACCATGAAGTCCTGTACGTCGACGCGACGGTCCGCATGGGCACCGCCGCCGAAGATCTGGATCTCCGGCAGCGGGATCCGGACGGGTCGTCCGCCCGCCAGGTGCTGCCACAGCGGTACGCCCTCCGACGCCGCGGCGGCGTGCAGGACCGCCATGGACGTGGCGACGATCGCGTTGCCGCCGAGGCGGCTGCGGTCGGGAGTGCCGTCGAGGTCGACCAGGAGCCGGTCTATGGCTTCCTGATCGCTCGCGTCGCGGTCCAGGAGTGCGGGGGCGATCTCGTGGTTCACCGAACCGACCGCCCGCCGGACGTCCAGCCCGCCGAAGCGGCTGCCACCGTCCCGAAGGTCGAGCGCCTCGCCCTGGCCCGTCGACGCGCCCGCCGGTGCGATGGCCCGGCCGATCGCGCCGTCCGCCAGATGCGCTTCGACCTCCACGGTGGGGCGCCCGCGGGAATCCCACACCCGGCGGCCATAGAGCTCGGCGATCCGCGCGTCTGTCATGGCGGTGCAACCTTTCGGAGTTCGGACGATCGGGGCGCCGGGCGGCATGTGCCGGTCATCCAGAAGGAGGAGGAGGGGCGCCCCCGCAGTCGGAGACGTGTTCATCCGCTGCGGCTCACTACGTGCTATCGATAGCGCAATCGTGCGAACTGTTGATGGTTCTGTCAAGGGGTGGGGTGTGCCGCAATGCGAGCTCGGCTTGCCGTTCTGCCTCACTCTTGGCCCTGCTGAGAGTCAGTGCTATCGTTCGCACAACCCGTCGTGAGACTGGGATGCCGCGGAAGAGACTCCGGCGAGCCCGCGCTGTCCTGGACGGACGGACAGCACAGGCAGCGCGGGTTCGCCGGCCCTGCGCGGCCCACAGGAAAGCGGGTCCTCATGTCCCCCGAGCCCTCTGCGGCCCCCATGACCCTCACCACAGTCGTGGCCAGCACGCGTCCAGGGCGCGTGGGCAGGTCCGTCGCCGACTGGTTCACGGCCAGGGCCGCGCAGTGCGAGCAGTTCGAGTCGCACGTGGTCGACCTGCGCGAACTCGCCCTCCCGTTCTTCGACGAGCCGCATCCGCCCGCTCTCCAGCAGTACACGCACAGCCACACCCGCACGTGGAGTCGCATCGTCGACGCCTCGGACGCGTTCGTGTTCGTCACCCCGGAGTACAACGGAGGCTTCCCGGCCCCGCTGAAGAACGCGTGGGACTACCTCGTCGTGGAGTGGCAGCACAAGCCGGCCGCGTTCGTCAGCTACGGAGGTGTCTCGGCGGGCACCCGCGCCGTGCAGATGGCCAAGCAGGTGGTGGCCAACCTGAGGATGCTGCCGATCGGCCCGACCGTGAGCATCCCGTTCGTCAGCGAGCGCGTCGAGGACGGAGCCTTCCTGGCCGGCAAGATCCATGAGACCGCCGCGGAGCACATGCTGGACGAACTCGTGCGCACGGCAACGGTGATGCGCCGGCTGCGCAGGGAAACGTACTGAGTGCCTGTTTCACGTTTCGGTGGGTGGGCTCGGTTCCAGCGGGCGGTGGATCGCGTTGTGTCCGCAGCCTGCTGTTCGAGGGGGACGTGACGGACAGGAGCCGGACACATTCCGTAAGTGCCCCGGCGCCGGTTCGTTGACCGCCTGGTGGCGCCGACCTACGGTGGCGGCCATGCGACATGACATCGCACGTCTGCATCATGTCGGGCACGTCGTCGGCAGCATGGGGGAGGCGCTCACGTTGTACCGGCGCCTGGGATTTGCCGTGCCGCCACCGAGCTACCCCACGATGGCACCGGCCGAGGGGGCCGAGCCCGAGCCGTTCGGCGCGGCGAACACCCACGCCGACTTCCGGCGCAGTTTCATCGAACTCGCGACCTGTGTGCGGGACGGCGACGCCACGCGCATCCCGGAGGACGCACACCTGGTCCCGCTCCAGGCACCGGCGAGCCAACTGCCGCTGCTCCTGGAGCGGATCGGCGAGACCAGCGCCAAACTGGCGTTCATGCTCAGGCGTTTCGAGGGTCTGCACATCCTGATGTTCTCTTCGCCCGACATCGATGCCACGGCGACGAGACTCGCCTCCGCCGGTGTCGGCCACGGCGGGGTGAACGCCGTGAGGCGCCCGGTGGGGACGAGCAGCGGAATCCGCACGGAACTCGTCCGCTATCTGGAGATCGACAGCGACGGGACGGGGACGGGGACGGGGAACGGCTCCACCACGGAAGGCCGCGTTGGAGCTGTCGCGGACCTGGACGCGGACATCCAGGGCAGCCGGCTTCTGGACCACCCCAACGGTGCCTTCGATCTGATCGAGGTCGTGCTCTGCGTCGCCGAAGCCGAACTAGCCCTCGTCCAGGCCCGCTATGAGAACTACCTCGGTCGTCCGGCGCGGGCGGACGGCCCGGCACGGGCCTTCGACCTCGACGGCGCCGCACTGACCCTTGTGCCGGACACACACCTCACGGCACTTCTCCCGGACGAGCGCCCCGCCGCGCTGCCCGCGTTCGTCGCCTACGCGGTCGCCGTGCGCGAGCTCGCCGTCGTCCGGGACATACTGAAGGAGGAAGGGATTCCGCTACGGGAGTCGCCCTCCGGTGATCTCTTCGTCCCGGCGGTGGCCGCCCTCGGCACCGCGATCGTCTTCCGCCAGGCCTCGGTGCCGGCGTGACGACGACGAGATTGCTGTCGGCCGGGCTCAGGCGGCGGCAGGCATCGCGGCCGGGGCGATCGGTACTCGCCTTGGCCCCCGGCGTCCACCGCGCCCCGCACGACGGACACTCCGCTGTGGACAGGGTGTCCCGCAGCGCCGTCACTCTCGCCCGCACCCGGCGGGCCTGATGCCGCTGCCTGGAACGACACACAGCCGAACAGAGCCGGGCCCGCGGGCCGGGCTCACAGGGTCATCGCGCATCGCGACCATCCGGATCTCCCCGGGCGCCGAGATCGTCGAGTACCGGGCGATGGAGCTTCCTCCCCACCCGTGCAGCGAACCACTCGGAGGAGCGTCC
Source organism: Streptomyces qaidamensis (assembly GCF_001611795.1). Lineage (NCBI taxonomy): Bacteria > Bacillati > Actinomycetota > Actinomycetes > Kitasatosporales > Streptomycetaceae > Streptomyces > Streptomyces qaidamensis. The sequence continues at coordinate 8,931,811 of NZ_CP015098.1, forward strand.
GTGGACGGTCTGCCACGACGAACTCCGGCACCAGCCCCTCAACGGAGCCCGTCGAGTACAGCCCCCTCCGTCGGTGCCGGACTCACCGAATGGTCAACGGCCTTCCCAGGCGCCCCGAAGCGCGCGAGACAGTGCCACACCTTCTTGATCGCCTGCGGGTCATGGTGGCCGGTACGCGCTGCATCCCCGACGATGCGCGGATCGAGTACGCCGTCGACGGCGATCTGTGCGCCCAGGTCGACGTACTCCTGACCGCGGTAGCCGGGATGACGGAGGAGTTCTTCGACCTCGAGTCGGAAGCCGGGGTGCCACTCCACGGGGCAGCCCAGGCGCAAGGCCGCAGCCTCGACGGCAGTACCCCGATAGGAGGGGTCCAGGACCAGCGCCTCCGCGTCGCAGCTCGGTCGTACAGGCCCGTGAACCTGCGCCTCGATGTAGTCGTCGAGGTCGTCCTGACGATCGGCGAGGGCAAGGTCGATGAGCCCCAGGCGGGCCGCGACGCCGAAATCCGAGGGTTCAAGGAAACTGTCCGGGTAGCAGAACGTGGTCCGCGCCGGCGTCTCGGCTGTCAGCCGGAAGTGGGCAGAGCCGAACCGCGGTGCCCCGCCCACGGGCTTGCGGCGGAAGTTCAACGCCCCATAGACGGGCCGGTCGTGAGCGGGCGCCTCGTCGTAGGCTCCGTCGAAGATCCGGCTCTCCCAGCGCCACCGGTCGCCGCCGAGATATGCGGTCAGTCCGCCGTTGCTGGTCCCCGTGACGAACTGTGAGCGGTAGACACCGTCTTCGGCCATGGCATGCAGGATCGGCTTGCCGTGCAGCAGGCGGTCTGGATGGAAGTTCAGGGTGACCCGCAGCGTCGGGTCCATCGGAGGGCCCGACGCCAGTGCCGCGACATGGCGAAGGGCCCGTTCCTGTGATGTCCGGGAGGCTGCGGAGCTCATCCGCACAGTGTTCCTCAAGCTGATCTACCGCTGCACGCGGATTGTCCACCGACAGTCCGACCGTGCGGGAGGCGGAGCTTTGAACACCGGCCGGGACGACCTCTTGGTCCTCCAGCCGTAGATCGCTGGTGCGACGTCCGACCGACCGCGCCTACGGGTGCGTGTCCGTGATCGCGATGACCTCGTCGAGGCGGTCCAGGGCAGCCTGCAAGTCGTCGACCTTGGCCTGGATGCGGTCCCGCTCGGCGCGCAGCATGGCTCGTTGCCCGGCGTCGGTGTGCCCGGAGTCCCAGCACGGAAGGAGTTCCGTGATCCTTCGGCTGGTCAGGCCGGCGGCGAACATCTGCTGGAAGAAGCGGACCAGGGTGACGGCATCCTGCCGGTAGAGGCGCTGGCCGGATGGGCTGCGCTCGGCGATGAGCAGCCCCTGCTGCTCGTAGTAGCGCACGGCGCGTACCGAGACGCCGGCACCCCGCGCCACCTCGCCGATGCGGATCAGCCGCTCGCCCGCGGCCTCCGTGACGGTCATGGCGATTCCTCTCCCCCGGCCTGAACAGCGCTTGCCTCTGACGTTAGCGTCAGGTCTTAGCGTACGGGGCATGGACATCACCAACTCAGTTGCCCTTGTCACCGGAGCCAACCGCGGCCTGGGCCGCGCCTTCGCCCAGCGCCTGCTCGAACGGGGCGCCCGCAAGGTCTACGCGACGGCTCGCCGGCCCGGGACCGTGGACCTGCCCGGGGTCGACGTGCTGCCCCTCGACATCGCCGATCCCGCATCCGTGAGGGCCGCAGCCGAGGCCGCCCCGGACGTCTCGCTGCTCATCAACAACGCGGGGATCCAGACGGGGACCGACCTGGTGACCGGTTCGCTGGACGCGGTACGGCACGAGCTGGAGACCAACATGTTCGGCCACTTGGGAATGATCCGGGAGTTCGCGCCGGCGCTCGCCAGGAACGACGGGGGCGCGATCGTCAACGTCCTCTCCGCCATGTCATGGTTCGGGGGCAAGGGCGCCAATGCCTACCACCTGACCAAGGCCGCCGCCTGGGCCATGACCAACGGCGTCCGCCTGGAACTCGCCGAGCAGGGCACACTCGTGACAGCGGTGCACCTTGGCCTGGCCGACACCGACATGGCCGCGGGCTGGCCCGTGGCCAAGATCGCGCCGTCGGACCTGGCCGACGCGGCGCTCGACGGTGTCGAGGCGAACTCCGCCGAGGTCCTCGCCGACCAGTGGAGTCGGGACGTCAAGTCCCGGCTGCCGCTGACGCCGGAAGAATTCAACGCCGCGATGGACCGCGCCCTGGCGGCGCTGACGGCGGCATGAGGGGCCCCTCGGGGCGCACTGCCTTCGGTCGGTTGCTTCTGAGCTCAGCCAATTGACACTCCACCCGCAGTTGTGGATCTTCATGCTCTGGCCTCGCGTCGGCGGTAGTGGCAGCCGCGGGCGCGGGTCTGGTGTCGACGACGCCATAGGGACCAGTGCAGGCGATGGTCGCGTTGGTCGTTCGGGGATGCGGCGGGCAGAGCGAAATGCACTGGGACGTGGAGTCGACCTGTTCCACTTGTGGCTGTACCGCAGCCGTGTCCGGTGACACCGTACCGGCAGAACAACGGGTCCATGCTCTCCGAGCATGGACCCGCGTGGCTGCAGGTGAGCCCTCCGCCGGCGAGGAGCGTTGACATCATGCGCCTGCTGCGGGCCGAGCTCGGCATCGGCCTGATGTACGCAAGGGCTGTGCTGCGCCGTGTGTTGGATGGTGACTACTCAGGAACGCTTCCCGAGATGGAGTATCTGGCCCGCGAGCTTCGGAAGTCCGGCATCCCGGCTGCAACTACTTGTCCGGGTCGAGGGCTTCGGGATGCGCCGCCGGCCCACCAAGTAGATCTTCGAGCCGACTCTCCCCGGCCCAGGACTCGGGCAGGTCAAGTCCCCCTTCTCGCCGAGGACTGGTGTTGCGGGTCAGGACGTTGGTGTCGGCGCATAGTGTTGGGCAAGGCTGGTGGCGAGGTCGCTGAGGTGAGCCCTGGCTTCGGTGGGGCCGTGCACAGTGATGGCGCTCCCGAACGGCAGGAGTGCTCGTACGTCCTCCAGATGCAGGAAGCGGATCGTCACCTTGTGGCCGGTGGCGGATTCTTCATGGTCGCCCCGGACGAGGCGTTGGCCGAAGATCCGTTGCGCTCGCTCGATCTGCGTCTGGTCGATGGTGGCGCTGACCTCGATCGCGTGGTTGTGTTCCCACTGATCAATGAGCGCTGCAGCGACGGTGGCCAGGGTCTGGTTCTCGCGGATCCGTCGTGGCTGGTCGACTTCTTTCCACGTCGTGATCCGTTCGAGTCGGTACATCCGTGGCACGCGGGCACAGTCGGCGACGAGGTACCAGGTGCCGGCCTTGGCGAACAGCCCGTAGGGATCCACGACCGGGTGGCGTGGGCATGATTCGCGTCGGCTGTCGTACTCGATCCGTAGTCGGCGACCTCGCCGCACTGCGCCGATCAGCGAAGCCGGAGTCGTGCCGGACGTATGTGCCTGGAGCCAGGGACGGCTGTCCACGTGCACTACGTCGGTGAGCGGCAGGAGCTCATGAACCCGACGTGAGTGGCCAGCGGCGATCTTGGAGAGCGCGCGCCGGCTTTCGACGGATGCGTTGAGCTCCGCACGTTGCTTCTCATCCAGCCCGGTGAGCGACAGATGATCACGCTCGCCCGGCGTGAGTCGTGTGAGGTCGAGCCCGGACCCGGGCAGCATGGTCACGCCTCCGAGGCGGCCCCGTTGCGCGGTCACCGGCAGACCGGCGTCGCGGAGCCAGTTCAGGTCCCGGGTGATGGTTCGAAGGGACACCCCGAGCGCCGAGGCAAGTTCCTGTGTGGTCACAGCATTCCTTGATGCGAGGAGCAGCATCAGCGAGAAGAAGCGGTCCGGGGTCACACACCAAGTTTCTCAGGAATTGCGACATGATACGGCGCATATCCCGGTCAAGCTGATGGATGCGTACCTACGACCTGTGAGAAGGAACAACCATGACCACATCCGTCGTGTCCATCGTCTATGTGAACGACGCTCCCGCCGCAGCGCGTTTCTACGGTGACCTCCTCGACATGAGGCCGTCGTTCGAGACTCCGGGATACATCACCTTCGACCTCGGGCCAGGCGCTGACCTCGCTCTGTGGTCTGGCCAGTTCGAGGATCTGTCACCGGACGTCCCGCGTACCAGTGAGGTGTGCCTGGCCATCGGCGGTGGGCCCGACGAGGTCGACGCGATCTTCAAGCAGTGGCAGTCCAAGGGCGTCACGATCCTGCAGGAGCCACATGATGCGGGGTTCGGGCTGACCTTCCTCGCAGCTGATCCTGACGGGAACCGGATCCGCGTGGCACCGCGGGACTGAAAGGCCGCAATGCGGCAGGCACGCACGACAGGTGTCGCGCCTGCCGTTGTCTGACTTCGAGAGGACGACGAGTGCCCCACGCGAATGCGCCCCTGAGCGTCGAGGGCCGCAGGCGGCTCGTGAAGCGGTGCGAGACGCGTCCCATCGCCCACGTCGCCGCTGAGATGGGCACCTCTCGCGCATGCGCCGGCAAGTGGGTAAATCGCCGGCGGCTCCATGGTGATGCGGGATTGCACGACCGCGAAGTTGTGAGTATCAGTTTTGTGATTCGACCGGCGGACTGCAGTCGACACCTCACCCGGTTCGGCCTCGGCAAACGCCGCTTCATCGACCAGACGGAGTCCCCCCGTCAGGCGATGCCGTGCTACCACGCAGGATCAACGAACCGGGGGAGACTGCCGTGTACGGGCCGTCGTTGCCCGGCTCGGTCTTGAGCCGTCGGATCATCCACAGCGCGCAGCCGGTGGCCATCTCCTGGATGGGCAGGCCGATCGTGGTGAGTCCGGGGCCCCACCAGGAGAAGCCGGGCTCGTCGCCGAACCCGACCACGGACAGATCCTGGGGCACCTTGACGCCCTGCCGGGACAGCTCCTCCAGGACGCCGAGGGTGAGCTGGATCGACCCAAGCACCAGCGCGGTGGGCGCATCCGGGTCGGACAGCAGCCGGCGTACCGTCGCGCGGCCGTGGTCGACCGACGACGGCGGGCCCAGCTCCGCACGCCCGGCGTCGTCCGGCAGGCCGCCTTCGCGCAGGGCGCTGCGGAACCCGCGCAGACGCTCGGCGCCGGTGGGCAGCTCCTCGGGGCCGCCGAGGTAGGCGAGGCGTGTGTGGCCCTGTGCCACCAGGTGGGCCGTGGCCCGGCGCAGCGCCTCCCGGTCGTCCACGCCGAACCACTGCGAACCCAGCGACGGGTGCCGGCGCAGCAACTGCACATGCGGGAGGGCACGCAACAGCTTGACGGACTCGCTGTGCGGGCGCGCGCTGGGCACGATGATGACGGCGGCCACGCGGTTCGCGGACAGTTCCCGCAGGTGGCGCAGCTCCGCCGTCCGGTCGTCGTCGGTCTCCGACAGCATCAGCTGGAAGCCCTCGGACTCCATGTTCTTGGACAGCTCGTGCGCGATGGTCGAGTAGAAGCTGTTGCGGATGTCGGGGATCACGAGCGCGACCACGTTGCTGGACGCTCCGCGCATCATCCGGGCCGCACGGTTGCCCACGTACCCCATGTCGGAAGCGGCCTGGCGGACGCGGAACTTCGTCTCCTCGCTGATGCGCGGATCGTCGGCCAGCGCCCGTCCCACCGTCGACACGGAGACTCCGAGGCGCTCGGCGATGTCCCTGGTGGTGATCACGTAAGGAGTCTCCTCGGCTGACTGGTCCCGTGTCGTCACTTTCCGTGTGCCAACGATAGCACCGGTGTTGCGCTCCGTGGTCGCCTGGAGCTGAGCCCTCGAGCGTATGCTCGGTCGAGTGCTAACGTTAGCACTGATGGATGGGACGTGCAGCCGCCCGCGGCTGCCTAGTTGCGGAGGTGTCCGTGCGCATCGTCAGATATGCCGTCGGCGGCGAACGTCATTACGGAGAGCTTGAATCCGGAGGCGTCGGTATCGCCAGATTCGAAGGCGATCCCTTTACCGGATTGTCCCCTGCGGGGCACACCGACCGAGTCGATGACGTCGTCGTCCTCCCGCCGGTCGACCGGCCCCGGATTTTCGGATTCGCCTACAACTACGCCTCACATGTCGGCGAGACCGACCGTGAGATCCCCGAGGTGCCGGTGTGCTTCATGAAGCCGAGTACGGCGGTGGTGGGGCCGGGCGACGCGATCGTGTATCCGTCCGACGGCGAACTGATTCATTTCGAGGGCGAGTTGGTCGTCGTCATCGGAAAGGAGGCTCGCCATGTCAAGCCCTCCGAAGCCGCTGACCACATCCTCGGCTACACGTGCGGCAATGACGTCAGCGACCGTGTCGTCCAGCGCAAGGAGAGCGCGTTCGGAACGCTTCTCATCGGGAAGGGGCAAGACACCTTCGCGCCCCTCGGGCCCGTCATCGCGACGGAACTCGACCCATCGGGACTGGCCCTGACCACCCGGGTGAACGGCACCGTCGTGCAGTCCGCGAGCACGGCCGACCTGCTGCTCCCGGTTCCGGAGATCGTCAGCTACCTCAGCCGCTATCTGACGCTGCTCCCCGGGGACGTGATCATGACCGGCACGCCCTCCGGTGTCGGACCGATACGCCCCGGGGACGAGGTCGAAGTGGAGATCGAGGGCATCGGCGTCCTGCGCAATCCGGTCGTGGCCGAGAGCCGTTGACCGGCGGACGCCCCCGGTGTCCACGAACGACGGGGCCTGCCCACCGCTCGGCGGTGGGCAGGCCCTCTGAGTGCCGGCGGAGCGTGCGGTCAGCGGACCGCGTTGTTGAATTGCGCGGGCCGGACGAATGCCAGGGCGACGACGCCCAGCAACGGCAGGACGGTGACCTGGAGCATCCCCGCCCGGCTCCAGCCGAAGGAGTCCACGAGCGCGGCGAAGAGCAGGCCCGAGAACGCCGCCGGCCCGTAGTAGCCGGTGACGAAGAGGCCGGAGGCGCGCCCGATCTGCGTCGGCCGGACCGCCCGCTGGATCGCGCTGTTGGTGTTCGGGTAGATGAAGCCCAGCCCAAAGGCGCCCATCAGGAAGGCGAACACGCACTGCACCTCCACCGCGGCCCGCGTCTCGTAGATGCACACGCTGATGACCGAGACGGCGAGCAGGCTGAGGATCAGCAGGTTGCGCTGGTTCACCCGGTCACCGAGCCAGCCGCCGAGTATGGCCGTCATGCCGCCGAAGCCGAGGAGGCTCATGGCCAGGGCCGCCTGCTCGGGGGAGTAGTGCAGCGAGCTGATCAGGTACGTCGGATACAGGCCGAGGAACCCGTAGATCGCCACACCGCTGACGACGGCGTGGACGGTCAGGGCGATGGTGTTGCGGTTGTAGGCGGAGGCCGGCATGTGCTCGTACGTCCTGGTCGAGAGGACCTTCTCGACGGAGGTCTCGGTCAGACCCGTCTTCACGAGGAACAGGGAGGCGGCGGCGATCAGCAGCCCAGCCGTGCCGAACAGGTAGAAGGGCGAGTGCCAGGTGCCGTGCATGCTCATGAGCTCGACGCCGATCAGCGGTGCGATGAACACGCCGACGGAGTAGCCCACGCCGATCACACCGAAGGCGAGGCCGCGCCGGTGGGCGAAGAAGGCGCCCATCGCCGCGAAGATCGCCGCAGACTGCATGCCCTCGCCGAAGCCCGAGACGACCCGGTACAGGGTCATGTCGGCGAAGCCGGTCGCCAGCGGCGTGGCCATGGTGCCCAGGGAGTAGATCACGATGCTGGCGAGCAGCACCGTCTTGCGGCGGAAGCGGTCCAGGAGGTAGCCCGCGGGCAGACCGGCCAGCGCCATGCCGAGGGTGAAGTTCGTGGCCAGCAGCCCGCCCTGCTCCAGGGAGAATCCGTACTCCTGACGAATGTTGGGGAGCAGCGGGGGGAAGACCTGGCGGTCCATCGCATTGACCATGTAGGAGAGAACGATCAGCAGGAAGCCCAGCCCGATCATGCTCTTGGAAAGGGGAGGGGCGCTGGTCTCCTCCGTGTCGTCGGCGGGCATGGCACTGGTGTCGACTTGCGCTGCGTGAGTCACTACGGCTCCTGAGGAGGAACGGGCCACGGCAGGCCGCGGTGGACGTATCGCCGGTACGGGGTGATGCGCACGGCGGCCGGATGCGGTGAGGCGAGAAGGGTGAGCTGAAAAACGGCACGGTCGGGCCGGCATGTGGCGAGAAAGCGCCGACCGGCGATATGGGGGGCGAAGGGGCAGCCGCGCGGTCGGATGCCGCGTGCGGAATTCAGCCGTATGTCGCCCGTCGGGGACGTCCGTGGCTATGGCGTCTTCGACAGCCGGATCTCGTGCGTTCCACGCTCTGGTCACACGGTCGGCGTTGCCAGAACGATGAAGGGAAGTTCAGGGCGCGTCAAGATGTGAACGCCGGATTTCTTCGGCGGCCCCCGTTTTCCGCTTGGTAACCGGCTTGTTGTCTCGCTCTTGACGCAGAGAAGCCCGCCAGTGCTATCGTTAGCACCAGTGGCTATGACAGAGTGATACGACGTGCCTCGGCATCTCGTGACCCGTACCCGTGACGTGGCGCGCCGCCCCGACCGACCACAAGTCGGCGGGCACCGGCACCCCACCCGAGCCCTGCGAACCTCTCCACCCCACCCACGGCGACCGAAGGCCCGATCGGGCGTGACATCGGCCGCCGTGCCGGATGACGATCAAACCTGCTGACCGACGCGACCGGGCGGGACGCCCGGCCGTCCGCTGCGGCCGCACGATTCTGCGAGGACGACCTGCCATGAAACCACCGAGCCGCCCCGGCACCGTGCTGCTCACCGACTACGCCTGGCCCGACGACTCGGTCGAGCGGTCGGTCATCGAGAACGCGGGCCACACCCTGGTGACCGGCCCCGCCGAGCCCTCCTCCGCCGGGGCGATCGAGAAGCTGGTGGCCGAGCACCGCCCTGCCGGCATCCTGACCTGCTGGGCCCCGGTCTCCGCCACCGCGATCGGGACCTCCCCGGATCTCCGTGTCGTGGCCCGGCTCGGAGTGGGCCTGGACAACATCGCCGTGGACACGGCCACCGAGCAGGGCGTGTGGGTCACCAACGTTCCGGACTACTGCGTCGAGGAGGTCTCCGACCACGCCGTAGGCATGGTCCTGGCCTGGACGCGCGGCCTGGCCGTCCTCGACCGCGAGGTCCGGGCGGGCCGCTGGAACCCGGCGAGCGCACGGCTGCGCCGGCTGTCGACGCTGACCTGCGGCATCGTCGGCTTCGGGCGGATCGGACGCGCCACGGCACGCAGGCTCGGCGCGTTCGGCTGCCGGATCCTGGCCCACGACCCGCACCCGCCGCGGGACGCTCCCGGCGTGGAGATGACCGGCCTGGAGGAACTGCTGCGCCGTAGCGACGTGGTGATCCTGCACGTGCCGCTCACGCCCGCCACCCACCACATCATCGGAAGCGACCAGCTGGCGCTGATGCGGCCGGGCGGTCTGCTGGTCAACGTCAGCCGGGGTGGCCTCGTCGACACCGACGCTGTGATCAAGGCGCTCGACAGCGGGCACCTGGACGGCGCCGCCTTCGACGTCCTGGAGACCGAGCCGGACGTCCCCGCCGGGCTCTCGGCACAGCCCGGGGCGCTCCTCACCCCGCACGTCGCCTTCTCCTCCGACGCGTCGGTCATCGAGCTGCGCCGCCGCGCCGCCGAGGAAGTCGTACGGGTCCTGGCGGGCGGGACACCGGCCCACGCCTGCAACACCCCTCGTGACCTGCCCGCCGGGTCGGGTGACCCGCGATGAACGCGAGCTCCGCGCAGATGAGTGCGGCCCTCGGGCCCGGCACCGCGCTGACGGACTTCCTGATCACCCAGTGCCTCGCCGAACCGGGCGAAACCGCCCGCTGGACGCCGCTGGCCGGCGGCGTCTCGTCCGACCTGTGGCGGGTGGACCTGCCCGGACGTTCCCTCTGCGTCAAGCGTGCCCTGGCCAAACTGAAGGTGACGGCCGACTGGCAGGCACCGGTGTCGCGCAACGCCTACGAGTGGGCCTGGATGCGGTTCGCCTCCCGGCACCGCCCGGACAGCGTCCCCGGCCTGCTGGCCCACGACCCCGGAGCCGGCCTGTTCGCCATGGAGTACCTTCCTCCCGAGCGGTACCCCGTCTGGAAGGCGCAGCTGCTGGGGGGTGAGGTGCGGGTGACGACCGCTGCGGCGGTCGGCGAACTGCTCGGCGCGCTGCACGCGGCGAGCGCGGGCGACACGGACCTCGCGGCGGAGTTCGCCACCGACGACAACTTCCACGCGCTGCGCATCGAGCCGTACCTGCTCGCCACCGCGGCCGCACACCCCTCCCTCGCCGACACCGTCCGCGGCCTCGCCGACCGCACGGCCACCACCCACGCGGCCCTGGTGCACGGTGACGTCAGCCCCAAGAACATCCTCGTCGGCCCGTCGGGTCCGGTGCTGCTGGACGCCGAGTGCGCCTGGTACGGGGACCCGGCCTTCGACGTCGCCTTCTGCGTCAACCACCTCCTCCTCAAGAGCCTGGTGGTGCCCGGTTGCCGCGGCGAACTCCTGCGCTCCGCCCGGGCATTGGCCGAGGCGTACGCCCGCTGTGTCGACTGGGAGCCGCGAGCGGCCGTCGAGGAGCGTGCCGCCACCCTGCTCCCGGCGCTGCTGCTGGCGCGTGTGGACGGCAAGTCCCCGGTGGAGTACCTCACGGACGACCGGCACCGGCTGTTCGTACGCACGGCGGCGACGGCCCTGCTGCGGGCGCCGGCTCCCACGATGTCGGACGTCGTGGACCTGTGGGAAACCGCCCTGCCGGCCCAGGCCGAACCCGTCGGCACCCCGCTCGACTGACCGACCGATGGGCCGGGCCCGACCGGCCCGGCCGAGGAGAGACACATGCGCAGAGTTGTCACCGGCCACGACGGGAACGGCAGATCGATCGTCGTCAGCGACGGCCCCGTCCCGCGGAGCCGGGAGTTCGTCAGCCTGCCGGGCTGGGTGTCCCGGCTGCCCTGGGCCACCGAACCGGGCGAAAAGGCCACCCGGTCCGGGGAGGACCCCACCCCGGACATCACCAGCCTGCTGCCCGCGCCCGGCGGTACGCGGTTCATCGTGCTGACCTTCCCGCCGGAATCCGCCTTCGCCGACCCGGCGTTCGACCCCGCCGCCTTCGACCGGGAGCAGCGGGCCGACTCGCCCGGCATCGCCGAACTCATCGAACCCGACGGCATGCACGCCACCCCGACCGTGGACTACGGCATCGTGCTGTACGGCGAGATCGTCCTCGAACTCGATGACGGCCACTGCACATCGCTCTCTCCGGGCGACATCGTGATCCAGAACGGCACCCGCCACGCTTGGCGCAACCGCAGCGACCAGCCGGCCACCATGGCGTTCGTCCTCATCGGCGCGGAACAAGGCGACTGACCGGGGCCGGACTTCAGTAACGGGGGCGATCCTTGCCGCTGCTTCCTGCGGCTGACGCACCGACCGAGCAGTCGATGAGCGGGACGTTTTCGAGGGCTGCAGGCGCGGTCAGAACCAGTGCAGGCAGTGCGGCGAGCGCTCGGTGCGGAAGAGCGCGTCGGCGAGGGTGGCTGCGCCCGGGTGGTGGACCCGGATGTGTCCGGCCCGTGCGAGTGTGCTCGGGGCGGTGCCGCCGAGGTAGACGGAGCCCAGGTCGCGGACGTCCAGGGACAGGTCCGGGTCCCGGTCCGTCGGGACGCAGTCGGCCTTGCCGTCCCGGACGGTCAGCAGGTAGCGGTCGTGTTGGCCGAGGAACGGGTCGTCGATGTCGAGGACCAGCTCGCCGTCCGCGAACCAGCCGCGCGCGGTCAGCGCACGCGGGACGTCCAGCAGCCGCACCCAGAGCCAGTCCATGTCGCCGCGGACCTCGCCGGCCCGGTAGTCCGCGAACTGCCAGCGCAGCGGGTGATCGGACGGGACGTGCTTGAACACCACCTGGGATACCAGGTCGTGTTCGAGGAGGAACCGGGCCAGGGCCGTGAAGACGGCGTCCTCGGTGGCAATCGTCTCGTCCACCGTCAGGGTGCCGGAGTCGATCGAGTAGCTGGCGTACCCGTCCGGGACGCCGTCGGCGCCCCGGTGCACGGCGATGTAGCGCTGTGCCGGTGATATCGGCGGCTGCCCCGCGCGCAAGGCCCACCAGCGGTGCGGCCGGGACAGCGCGCCGGGCTGGGCGCGGCGGTACCGGTCGTAGACCTCCTCCAGCATCTCGCCGCACTCGGCCCTGCGCAGTACCTCGACCGAGCCGGTCGCCGCTCCCTCGGCCACTCCGCTCGCCCGGGGGGCGGCGAGGGCGGCCTTGTGGCGGGGTACCTTCAGCTGCGCCGTGTACGTCGCCGGACCGTAGCCGAACCTGCCGTAGATCAGTGCCTCGGAGGCCAGCAGCACGGAGAGCATCTCCCCGCGGCCCCGCAGCTCGGTGAGCTGATGCCGCATCATCGCGCTGAGCACGCCCTGACGCCGGTGCGAGGGCAGGACGCCCACGGCGGTCACCCCGGGGGCCGGGACGAGCGTCTCACCGGGCAGGGTGAGCTCGAAGGAGTGCGTGGCGGCGGTCCCGGCGGGCCGCCCGTCCGCCGCCACGGCGATGAGGCAGCGGTCCATTTCGAGCGCCGACCACCAGAGCCCGCCGCCGTCGACCGGGGTCTCCGGGAAGAGCCCGAAAGCGGCATGGAGGGTGTCGACGAAGACGTCGAGATCCTTGTCGGTCGTGGGACGGATTTCCATCGTTGCCGCTGCCTCCCCGGGCTACCGGCACCACGGCTCGTGGTGTCCGGGCACAGTGCAGCGGCAACTCGTCATGAAGGCAAGGCAATTACCCGGCCAGGAGGTCCCGGTCAGAGGCCGGCGTCGGTCAGCCACTGCCCGGTGGTCCGGGGGGTGATGCCGAGCAGCTTCTGGGCGGAGCTCTCGGGTGTGATCGAGCGGTCCGGAAGCGTGCTCATGGCCGCCCAGGCGCTCGCGCTGGACGAGGGCCTGGTCCCCGAAGGGGAACGCGGGAGGGTCCTGGACGCGCTGGTCGAACTCGTCCACGCCCACCGGCCGTTGGGGGGGGCGGCCCCCACTTCAGCGGTGGCACCATCGGCCTGGCCCCCATCGTCAGGGCAGTGCACGCGGGCGGCCGCGACGACGTCCTCTGGTTCCACAGCGGTCTGGTCGGCATCCGCCGGGCACCGGGCAGTGCCGGCTACCGCGAACTGCTGATCGACCCCGTCCGGTCGGAAGGCTCACCCGTGCCGAGGGCAACCACCACACCCCGTACGGCGTGGTGTCCGCCCGGTGGCTCCGCGATAACGGCCGGTTCCGGCTCGACGTCCAGCTCCCGGCCAACACCACGGCACAGGTCCGGGTACCCACCGGCGGACGCAAGGCCCAAGTGACCCGGGACGGCGCGGTGTTCCAGGGCGTACGGGGCGACCGTGCCACGTACGGCGTGGCCTCGGGGAGGCAAGAGTTCGTCGCCTACGACGGTGAAAGCCGATGATGCGGGGGACGTGCTGTCCGCCGGACAGCACGTCCCCCGCACGGGGCGCCGTTCAGTGGTCAGGCGGTGTGCAGCCGCAGCCCGTACCTGTTGAGGACCTCGTTGACGGGCTGGTGCCAGGTCTCTCCGCCGCTGCTGCAGTTGCCCCAGCCGCCGGAGGTGACGCCCTGGGCCTGGTCGCCGCTGATGAAGGAGCCGCCGGAGTCACCGGGCTGGGCGCAGACGCTGGTCTTGGTCATCTGGTGGACGGCACCCTGGCTGTAGTTCACCGTCTCGTTCTTCGCCAGGACGGTGCCGCAGTGCCAGTGGGTGGTGGAGCCCGAACGGCAGACGGAGGCGCCCACCGGGGCCTCGGCGGAGCCGCGGACGAGCTGGTCGGGAACGGTGCCCCAGCCGAGCACCACCGGCACGGTCCACCAGCCGCTGCCCACGTTCACCCAGGCGTAGTCGTTGCCCGGGAACGACGACCCCTGGAAGTTGCCGATGTAGGACCGGTCCCAGCCGTACACGGCCGCGCTCGGCGAGCCGCAGTGCCCGGCGGTGACGAAGCCGCCGTGCACCGAAAAGCCTATGGAGCAGCGGACGTTGCCGGTGTAGTACGGGTCACCGCCCACGGTGCCGGCGGCGAAGGTACGCGGTGCGGCGGGGGTCTGCCGCACCGCCACGGGACCGGCCTCGCGGGCCCGGGCCAGGAAGGCCCGGACATCGTTGTCGTCCCGGTGCCCGTCGACGACGTTCACGACGACCTTGTTGGCCTTCGGATCCACGTGCCAACTGCCCACGTCGGCAGGCGCGGACAGTGCGTCGATGCGCTTCTTCGCCGCATCGAGCTGCCGTGCGTCGTACCGCACGAGGCGTACGGTCGCTCCGGTCGCGCGTACGGCGTCGGCCCGCGCGGCACGGGTGACGGCGACGGTGAGTTCGCCGCGGCCGGCGTCGAACCACGAGCCGCCGTAGGAGGAACCGGCGGCACTGCGGGCCTCGCGTTCGACGGCTGCCGCGGTCTTCTCCGCGGCCAGCCGTGCCTCGGCCGCGTCCCGGGTCAGCCCCAAGTCGCGCTGCATCGCGGACAGGAGGGCGGGGGAGGCGGGTGCTTCGGTGGAGCGTGCGGGAGCGTCCGCCGCGGAAGCGGGCAGGGCGCAGGCGGTGGTCCAGGTGCCGAGCAGGAGGAGCGCGGACAGTGCGGTACGCAGAGCTGTGGTGCGTCTCAAGGGATGCCCCTTCGTTGTTCCAGCAGAGTGGGGTGGAACAGCAGAGCCTGAGAGCGCTCTCGTGGTGCGCGCGGCAGAGCCTAGCCATGGAGCACGAAAAGGTCTATGCCACCGTTTCGGCCGTCCCTGAGGCCGGAAGCGCGTGCCGGGTCGGAAGCTGCATACACATGGCGGCGGGTAGGGTCCGCCGCCAGTGAGGGACAACACCCGGGTGCAGTCGTAAGGTGTATACACTTTCGGTGTATGCTTTTGGTGAGGTAGTCGACAACCCTGACGGAGCGGTGAAGTACCCCTGCCCACCGACTATGCGTGCCAGCACGCGGCTCGGGTGTCGGAGTGGCTACCCTGCGCATCGGCGTGGGACAGGAGCCTCCCTCGTTCTGGAGCGATGAGCGGCAGGGGTCACGGCCCCGGCCGGGGGTTCACCGCCGTCAACAGGTGGATACAGTCGACCCTCTTTTTGAAGCGGGCCGGAGACGGGCACAACAGCCCATGCCGTGGAGTTGCAGGGTGTCTATGCGTCGGCTGCATACACCTGGGTAGTCTCGCGGCGTGAGCAGGAGCAGAAGCGAGTCCCGCCAGGAACAGCGGCCGGCCCGCGACGAGACCGAGGCGCAGGCCGGAGCCGCGCCGTCGGAAGAGGGCCCCGCGGCCGCCGCGGGCGGGCGCCGCCTGGCTCTCGACGTCCACGGACAGCTGCGTGCCATGATCCTCAACGGCGAGCTGCCTCCCGGATCGGTGCTGCTCCAGGCCGAGATGGCCCGGAAACTGGGCGTCAGCCGCACACCGATGCGCGAGGCGTTCCGGCTGCTCCAGGAAGAGGGGCTCATCGACGCGCGGCCCGACCAGCGCGCCCGGGTGCGGTCGGTGCACCCCGAGGACCTGGACGCCGTCTACGGGGCCCGCATCCTGCTCGAAACGCTCGCCGTGAGCATGACGGCCCAGTCGTTCACGGCCGAGGACATCGAGCGCATGAGCGACGCCCTGAAGCGGATGCGGGGCCTGACGGTCGACGACCAGCCGGAGGAGTGGCACGCGGCGCACCACGAGTTCCACAGCATCGCCACCCAGGCGGTGGGACCCCACCTCCAGCGCATGATCGCTTCGCTCGGCGAACACAGCGAGCGTTACATCCGCCTGGCCCAGCTGGGCGCACCCGCCTCGTGGGGCAAGGCGTCCGCGGAGCACGAGGCACTCCTCGACGCGCTGCGCAGCGGCGATCCGGCCGAAGCCGCACGCGTGGTCGCCCGTCATCTGGCGCGCACCGCTCTGAGCGTGCTGGCGGACATCGCCCCCGAACACGAACCCGCGGCAACCCGCACCGCCTTGGCCATCGCGGGCAACGGCCGGCAGTGACTCCGGGCGGTGAGCCCTGAAGCGTCCAGCCACCCATGACACCGTCCGCGGTGGCTACGCCGTCGTCATGAGGCCCCGCCCCGTCGCCCTGCGACGGTCACAGTTCCTGGCCGATGTCCCGTGCCACCAGCAGCAGCGGTGAGGCCAGTCGGTTCAGCCGGCCCTTCGGGCAGCGCGCGGACGGTGCCGCCACGGCGACGGCGGCCACGGCCGTACCGGTGCGATCGCGGACGCACGCACCGACCGCGTTCACACCCCGCTCGCTCTCCTGGAGGTTGAGGGCCCAGCCGGTGTGCGGCGGATCGCTGTCAGCCCGGCCGCCAGACGCTGGACGTCCTCCAGCGCCTTGGGTTCTCCTCCGGGGAGTCCGCTCGGGTAGAGCGCCCGGAGTCGCTCCGGCGGCAGCTCGGCCAGCAGCGCCTTGCCGCCCGAGGTCACGTGGGCGGCCAGGAGCGCGCCCGTACGCTGGCCCACGCGCAGCGCCTGTGGTCCTTCGACTCCGTCCAGGAACTCCACGTCGTCGGCCCCACCGTGTTCATCCTGGAGAGCCAGACCGAGGCACTGGGCGGCTACCTGGCCTCGCTGCCGAGGATGAGCTTCACGACGGGTGCCTTCGGCGGCGGCGAGTGGCTCTCCGGCTGGACGATCTTCTACTGGGCGTGGTGGATCTCCTGGACACCGTTCGTCGGGACGTTCATCGCGCGGATCTCCCGCGGCCGGACCATCCGGGAGTTCATCGTCGGCGTCATCGTCGCGCCGAGCCTGGTCAGTGTCGTGTGGTTCGCGATCCTCGGGGGCACCGCCCTGAACCAGCAGATGCACGGCGCCGATCTGGCGTCGGCCGTCGCCCAGGGCGAGGAGGCGGGTCTGTTCGCCACCCTGCAGAACCTTCCTTGGTTCTCCGTCACCTCGGTCCTGGTCATCGTGCTCGTCGGCCTGTTCTTCGTCAGCGGCGCCGACGCCGCCTCCGTGGTGCTGGGCATGCTCTCCTGTCGTGGCAGCACGAGCCCCGGACGCCCCGTCGTGATCCTCTGGGGCGCGCTGACCGGTCTGGTCGCGGCCGTGCTGCTGATGGCGGGCGGGCTCGAAGCGGTCAAGCAGGTGGCCATCATCGCCGCGTTCCCCTTCCTCTTCGTGATGATCGGCCTGTGCGTCTCCCTGGTGAAGGCGCTGCGCGCCGAGCCGGCGGACGTTCCCGAAGCGGCGCGCGAGCACGAGGGGGACGCCGACGCCGCGGTCGAGCCGAGGGAGGGCCCCGGTGTGGTGCCGACCGAGGCGCTGGCGGACTCGCAGCCCGCGAGCTGTGCATCCGCCGAGTCGGTCCGGTACCGGCCGACCCCTTGACCCCCGGTGTCCTCCTCCCCGATGCTCAGTTGCGTATAGCGGTGCGTGTATCTGATGAGGCAACTCTCGAAGCAGCGTACCCGCGCGACTTTCCCGTCTGAGGAGCAGCTCATGGCTCACGAGGTACGTGCCGTCGTCGCCCGGAAGAAGGGCGCCCCGGTTTCCGTCGAGACGATCGTCGTCCCCGATCCCGGTCCGGGGGAGGCGCTGGTCAAGGTCGAGGCGTGCGGCGTCTGCCACACCGACCTCCACTACCGCGAGGGCGGGATCAACGACGAGTTCCCCTTCCTTCTGGGACACGAGGCGGCCGGTCGCGTGGAGGCGGTGGGGGAGGGGGTCACGGGCGTCGAGCCCGGGGACTTCGTCATCCTCAACTGGCGTGCCGTGTGCGGCCAGTGCCGGGCGTGCAGCAAGGGCAAGCCCTGGTACTGCTTCGCCACGCACAACGCGACGCAGCCGATGACGCTGCTCGACGGCACCCCGCTCTCGCCCGCCCTCGGCATCGGCGCCTTCGCGGAGAAGACCCTGGTCGCCGCCGGACAATGCACCAAGGTGGACCCGGCGGCCCCGGCGGCGGCAGCCGGGCTGCTCGGATGCGGTGTCATGGCGGGCTTCGGCGCCGCCGTCAACACCGGCGCCGTCGGGCGGGGGGACTCCGTCGCCGTCATCGGCTGCGGCGGTGTCGGCATGGCCGCCGTCGCGGGCGCCCGGCTCGCCGGCGCGTCCAAGGTCATCGCCGTCGACATCGACCAGCGCAAGCTGGACCGTGCCATGACCATGGGAGCCACCCACACCGTCGACGGCGCCAAGGGCGACGTCGTGGAGGCGGTGCGCGAACTCACCGGCGGCTTCGGCGCGGACGTCGTCGTCGAGGCCGTCGGCCGCCCGGAGACGTACCGGCAGGCCTTCTACGCCCGGGACCTGGCCGGCACCGTCGTGCTGGTCGGCGTGCCCACCCCGGAGATGAAGGTGGAACTGCCCCTGCTCGACGTCTTCGGTCGCGGCGGCGCGCTGAAGTCCAGCTGGTACGGCGACTGCCTGCCCTCGCGGGACTTCCCGGCCCTCATCGACCTGTACCTGGGCGGCCGGTTCGACCTCGACGCGTTCGTCACCGAGACCATCGGACTCGGGGACGTGGAGGAGGCATTCGAGAAGATGCACGGCGGCGACGTGCTGCGCTCCGTGGTGGTGCTGTGATGGCCGGCGCACCGCGCATCGAACGCCTCGTCACGAGCGGCACGTTCAGCCTCGACGGCGGCACCTGGGACGTCGACAACAACGTCTGGATCGTCGGCGACGACGACGAGGTGCTCGTCATCGACGCGGCGCACGACTCCGACGCCGTCCTGGAGGCCGTCGGTGACCGCCGCCTGTCCGCCGTCGTGTGCACCCACGCCCACGACGACCATGTGCGCGCCGCACCGGACGTCGCTCTCGCCACCGGCGCGCGCGTCCTGCTGCACCCCGACGACCAGGTGCTGTGGAAGATGGTGCACCCGAACCGCCGCCCCGACGGCCCGCTCGCCGACGGCGACGAACTCCTCGTCGCGGGCATCGGACTGCGCGTCCTCCACACGCCCGGCCACGCACCCGGGGCCGTGTGCCTGTACGCCCCCGACCTCGGGGCACTGTTCAGCGGCGACACGCTGTTCGCGGGAGGGCCCGGCGCGACCGGCCGCTCGTACAGCGACTTCGGCACGATCATCACCTCGATCGGCGACCGGCTGTTGACGCTCCCCGGCGAGACGGTCGTGCACACCGGACACGGCGACACGACCACCGTCGAGGCGGAAGCTCCGCACCTGCAGGAGTGGGCCGCCCGCGGCTGGTGACACGATCCCCGCCGTACCGGCCGGGGTGGCCGAACGCCCTCGTCCTCCAGGTTCCTGGCGGGACCCATGGGCACGACCCACCCCGGCCGTCCCGGCCCGGATGCATCCGGGCACCCTTCCGATCCCAGGGCCTGCAGTCCCACCCGCCTTGACAGCGCCTCGCGGCGTCCCGACACTCGTTGCCCATATCGCACATGGTTCCTCTATATGCAACGAGGTGGACAAGCCCATGACGACTCCCGTGCGTCCCCTCGCCGACCCGCCCCGCGTCGCATGAGCACCGCCGCCCGGACCGACCGGGCCGCTCCCGTCCTTTCCCCGCGAGGTCTGCCCCGCCTGGAGCGGACCCTGGTGATGGGCATCGTGAACGTCACGCCCGACTCGTTCTCCGACGGCGGGCGGTGGTTCGACCCGGACCGGGCCGTCGCGCACGGACTCGCACTGCTCGAAGAGGGCGCGGACATCCTGGACGTGGGCGGCGAGTCGACCCGCCCCGGCGCCACGCGCCCGCCGGTCGAGGAGGAACTGAGGCGCGTGCTGCCGGTCGTCCGCGCGCTCGCCGCAGCGGGCGCGAAGGTCAGTGTCGACACCATGCGGGCCGAGGTCGCCGCCCGCGCCGTCGAGGCCGGCGCGGCTCTCGTCAACGACGTCTCCGGCGGACTCGCCGACCCGGCCATGCTGCCGATCATGGCGCGGGCCGGTACGCCCTACGTGGTGATGCACTGGCGCGGGCACTCCGCCGGCATGCAGGCGCACGCCGTCTACGACGACGTCGTCACCGACGTCGTCGACGAGTTGCGGACGAGAGTCGAGGCGGCCGTGAGCGCCGGAATCCCGCCGGACTGTCTCGTCGTCGACCCGGGGCTGGGGTTCGCCAAGCACGCCGAGCACAACTGGCGACTCCTCGGCCGCCTCCGGGAGGTCACGGCCGCACTCGGCCGGCCCGTTCTGGTGGGTGCGGCACGGAAGGCGTTTCTGGGCCACCTGCTGAGGGACCCGGAGACGGGCCGGCCCCGCCCGGCGCACCTGCGGGACGCCGCCACCGCCGCGGTGTCGGTCCTGGCCGCCGCGCAGGGCGCCTGGTGCGTCCGCGTCCATGACGTCGCGTCGACGGCCGACGCGGTGCGCGTGACCGCCCGCTGGGGCGTCGAGAACGCGCCGACACCGCCGCCGGCGCCCCGGTTCTGAGGGGTGCACAGCTCTGACCTGCGTTTCTCATGACGCAGGGCGTTTCATATCACGCAACGAAAAATATGGGTGTCGAGCGACCGTGAACTCCTTGACAAGGGTTTGTGGGCGACCCCAAACTGGCGTTGCGTTCACCGCAATCCGTTTCGCTATACGCACCGAGGTGTCATGATGATTCCCGCGTGCCGTCTCGTGGATCTGCCCCGAGGCGAGGCCCACAGGCTCGACATCGACCCGCCGGTCTCGGTGTTCCACACCGACGACGGCGAACTCTTCGCCATCGACGACACATGCACCCACCAGGACGCCTCGCTCGCCGACGGTTGGCTGGAGGGCTGCGAGGTCGAATGCCCGCTGCACGCCTCGAAGTTCAACCTCAAGACCGGAGCCGTCGACGCCCCGCCGGCCAAGCTCCCGGTGCGCACGCACGAGGTTTTCGTCGAGGACGGCATGATCTACGTCCGGCTGTCCACGGCAGCCCCGAACCTGCCTCCCTGCATCGCCGCCCGGCTCGCCGGGGGCGTCGCGTGAGGACAGTGGCCGTGGTGGGCGCGTCGCTGGCCGGTCTGTCGGCGGCGCGCTCGTTGCGCAAACAGGGATACGACGGACGGCTTGTCGTCATAGGCGACGAGCTCCACCGCCCGTACGACAGGCCGCCCCTGTCCAAGGAGTTCCTGGCCGGCGGCATCGGCGAAGCCGATCTCGCACTGGAGCCGGACGGCGAGGACCTGCAAGCGGAGTGGCTGCTCGGCGCCCGCGCCGCCGGACTCGACACCACCCCCCGCGCCGTGCGGCTCGCCGACGGCCGGGAGGTGAGAGCCGACGGCATCGTCATCGCCACCGGTGCTTCCGCCCGGACCCTGCCCGGCATGGACGGCCTGGCCGGTGTGCACACCCTGCGCACCCTGGACGACGCCCGCGCCCTGCGGGACGAACTGGCCCGGGGCGGACGCCTGGTCGTGATCGGCGGCGGCTTCATCGGCGCCGAGGTCGCCTCCACCGCCTGCGCGCTCGGCCTCGACGTGACCATCGTCGAGGCGGCGCCCACCGCCCTGGCCGGACCGCTCGGCGCGACCATGGGCGGCATCGTCTCCGCTCTCCACGCCGACCACGGCGTGCGCCTGTTGTGCGGCGTGGGCGTCAAGGGGCTGAGCGGCGAGACCCGTGTCGAAGCCGTCCTCATGGAGGACGGCCGCAGCATCCCCGCCGACATCGTCGTCGTGGGTGTCGGGGCCCGCCCCTGCGTCGACTGGCTGGCAGGCTCCGGTGTCGAACTCGACGACGGCGTCAAGTGCGGCGCGGACGGCCGTACCAGCCTGGCCGGGGTGGTCGCGGTCGGCGACTGCGCCTCCTGGTACGACCCGCGCGCGGGCGCCCACCGCCGTGTCGAGCACTGGACCGGCGCCCGGGAACGCCCCGATGCGGCGGTGGCCGCCCTGCTCTCCTGGGGCGAGTCCGAACCGGGCGTACCGAGGCCGCCGTACTTCTGGTCCGACCAGTACGGCGTGAAGATCCAGTTCGCCGGCAACGCGTCCCGTGCCGACAGCGTCACGATCGAGGAAGGCAGCGCGGACGACCGTGACGTCCTGGCCGTCTACCGGCGTGCCGGGCACCCGGTCGCCGTACTCGGGATGAACCAGCCCCGGCTGTTCATGCGCTGGCGCAAGCAGCTCGCGGCCAACACGCCCTGAGCAGTGCGTTGCTCCTTGAACCGACGACGTCCGGTGTAGCTCGTCCCGGCGCGTGCATGCCCCGATCCACGACGTTTCTGTGAGGAGTGCACAGTGACCTCGACCGGCCTGCCGGAAAGTCTCATCGCCACCCTGCCCGGCTCCGCCTACACGGATCCCGGGGTCTTCGCACAGGAGCAGGAACACATCCTCGAGGCGATGTGGTTCTGCGCCGTGCGCGCCGCCGACCTCGCCGGCCCCGGGGCGTTCCGGACCGTGCAGGTCGGCCGCGAGAGCATCCTCATCACCCGTGCACGCGACCAGTCCGTACGCGCCTTCTTCAACGTCTGCCGGCACCGCGGGGCCAAGCTCTGCACGGCGGAGAGCGGCGAGGTCAAGCGCGCCTTCCAATGCCCCTACCACGCCTGGACGTACGACCTGACGGGCAAACTCGTCGCGGCGCCCAACCTCACGAAGATGCCCGACGTCAGCCGCACCGAGTACGGCCTGGCGAGCGTGGCGGTGCGCGAGTGGCTCGGCTACGTGTGGGTGTGCCTCGCCGAGAACCCGCCCCCCTTCGACGAGGTCGTGCAGGACGTCGTCGCGCGTCTCGGCGACACGGAGTCGATCGAGCACTACGGCATCGAGGACCTCGACATCGGCAGACGGATCGTCTACGACGTCCGGGCGAACTGGAAGCTCATCGTCGAGAACTTCATGGAGTGCTACCACTGCGCGACGATCCACCCCGAACTCACCGAGGTGCTGCCCGAGTTCGCCGACGGCTACGCCGCCCAGTACTACGTGGGGCACGGCGCGGAGTTCGGCGCGGACGTCAAGGGCTTCACCGTCGACGGCTCGGAGGGCCTCGACCGCATCCCGGGCGTCACCGAGGACCAGGACCGCCGCTACTACGCGATCACCGTCCGCCCGCAGGTGTTCATCAACCTCGTGCCCGACCACGTGATCTTCCACCGGATGTACCCGGTCGCCGCGGACCGCACCATCGTCGAGTGCGACTGGCTCTACCTCAAGCACGTCGTCGAGAGCGGCAAGGACGTCAGCCGGTCGGTGGAGCTCTTCGACCGGGTCAACCGGCAGGACTTCGACGCGTGCGAGCGCTGCCAGCCCGCGATGAGCTCCCGGCTGTACGCCAAGGGCGGGGTCCTCGTGCCGAGCGAGCACCACATCGGCGAGTTCCACACCTTCGTCCAGGAGCGCCTGGGCGTGGGGCGGCCGCGGTAAGGCGGCTCCCGGCCTCCGGTTCCCGGCCCCGGCGCGAGGGGCGGCCGGAGCAGGCGGCGCTGCGGGCTCAGCCCAGGTAGCCCATCCGATGGCTGATCTCGTCCGCGCCCTTGACCAGCACCGGAGCGAGGTCGTGCATCCGGTCCTCGGTGAGCCGGTACGCCGGTCCGGAGGCGCTGATCGCCGCGATGACCTCGCCGTCCCGGTTGCGGACCGGGGCGGCCATGGCGTGCAGCCCCGCCTCGAACTCCTCCAGCGTCCAGGAGTAGCCGCGCTCCAGCGCCTCGGTGAGGTTCTTCTCCAGCTTCGTCTTCGCGGTCAGGGTGCGGGGCGTCATCTTCTTCAGTCCCGCGTCCGACAGCAGCGCGGCGCGCTCCTTCGCCGGCATGTGGGCCAGCAGGATCTTGCCGCTGGAGGTGGCGTGCAGCGGCGTCAGCTGGCCGACCCAGTTGAACGCCGTGACGGCGCCCGGACCGCGCACCTGGTACAGGTTGATCGCGTACTTCTCCTGCATCACGGCGAGGTTCACGGTCTCGCCGATCTCCTCGGCGAGACGCTCGCAGACCGGGCGGCTCTGCTGGGTGATGTCGATGCGCCCGGTGACCGCGCCGGCGAGACGGACGATGCCGAAGCCGAGGCGATACTTGCCGCGCTCACCCGCCTGCTCCACCAGGCCGCGCACCTCCAGGGCGCCCAGCAGCCGGAACGCGGTGGACTTGTGGACGTCGATCTCGGCGGCTACCTCGCTGACTCCGGCCTCGCCGCGCTGGGCCAGGATCTCCAGCACGGTGATGGCCCGGTCGACCGACTGCACCCCACCGGTCGGCGCGCTTGTCGTTTCGGTATCTGGATGGTAGTTGCTCACGTCGCAACTATACGGGCGATTAACATAGCCGACAGCAGTGCAGGTCACGGCCTTGTCCCGAGAAAACGGAAGTTGCGTTGTCCGCAACCTGGTGCGCATAGAGATACCGGTACTAGCATGCCGCGCATTCTCTACGGCGCGAGCGAGACGAGGCCTCATGGCTGACTTGCAGTACGACTTCGTCATCGTCGGTGGTGGATCGGCCGGCAGTGCACTGGCCAACCGGCTCTCCGCGGATCCCGGCAACCGGGTCCTGGTTCTGGAGGCGGGCAGACCCGACTACCCATGGGACGTCTTCATCCACATGCCCGCGGCACTGACCTACCCGATCGGCAGCCGCTTCTACGACTGGAAGTACGAGTCCGAACCCGAGCCCCACATGGGCGGCCGGCGCGTCTACCACGCGCGCGGCAAGGTCCTGGGTGGTTCCAGCAGCATCAACGGCATGATCTTCCAGCGCGGCAACCCCATGGACTACGAGCGCTGGGCGGCCGACCCCGGAATGCAGAACTGGGACTACGCGCACTGTCTGCCGTACTTCCGGCGGATGGAGAACTGCCTGGCAGCCGACCCGGACGACGAGTTCCGCGGGCACGACGGCCCTCTCGTCCTCGAACGGGGTCCGGGGACCAACCCGCTCTTCGAGGCCTTCCTCAAGGCCACGGAGGAGGCGGGGCACGCTCCCACCAGCGACGTGAACGGCTATCGACAGGAAGGTTTCGCCAGGTTCGACCGCAATGTCCACCGCGGTCGCCGGCTGTCGGCCGCGAAGGCATACCTCAAGCCCGTACGGAAGCGGCCCAACCTCACCGTCACCACGCGCGCCCTGGTCACCCGCGTCCTCTTCGAGGGCAAGCGGGCCGTCGGCGTCGAGTACCGGCGCGGTCGAGGCGGACCCCAGCGGGTGCGGGCCGGTGAGGTCATCCTCTGCGGAGGTGCGATCAACTCCCCGCAACTCCTCCAGCTCTCCGGCGTCGGCAACGCCAAGGAGCTCGCGGCGCTCGGCGTGGACGTCGTACACGATCTGCCGGGCGTCGGCGAGAACCTCCAGGACCACCTGGAGGTCTACATCCAGTACGGCTGCAAGCAGCCCGTCTCCATGCAGCCGTACCTCGCGAAGTGGCGGGCCCCCTTCATCGGCCTGCAGTGGCTCTTCCGTACGGGCCCGGCCGCGACCAACCACTTCGAGGCGGGCGGATTCGTCCGCGGCAACGACGACGTGGACTACCCCAACCTGATGTTCCACTTCCTGCCCATCGCAGTCCGCTACGACGGCTCCGTGCCCGCCGGCGGGCACGGCTACCAGGTGCACGTCGGGCCCATGTACTCCGACGCCGTCGGCTCGGTGAAGATCAAGAGCAAGGATCCCGCCGAACACCCCGCGCTGCGCTTCAACTACCTCTCCACCGAGCAGGACCGCCGCGAGTGGATCGAGGCCGTCAGGGTCGCGCGGAGGCTGCTGAACCAGCCCGCCATGGCCCCGTACAACGCCGGGGAGATCTCGCCCGGCCCGGCCGTGGAGACCGACGAGGAGATCCTCGCCTGGGTCGCCAAGGACGCCGAGACCGCGCTGCATCCGTCCTGCACCTGCAAGATGGGCACCGACGAGATGGCCGTCGTGGACCCGGCCGACCTGCGCGTGCACGGCGTGGAGGGACTGCGGGTCGTCGACGCGTCCGTGATGCCCTACATCACCAACGGCAACATCTACGCGCCGGTGATGATGATCGCCGAGAAGGCGGCCGACCTCATCCTCGGCAAGGAGCCGCTGCCGCCGTCCGCCGCCGCGTACTACCGACACCGCGAAGCACCCGCGTAACCGCCCGTTTTCAGACAGCGGACCGGCCCGGAAACACGGCGTTCCGGGCCGGTCGGCCTCGGGTTCCAAGGGGCTGCCTCCTTGGTGAAACCGTCATCGTCAACCCCTTGACGTGGGTTCCCGCCTTCTCCAGAGTGTTCCACCACAAGCAATACGGTGCGCGATGCGCAACGCGATTCGCTCGAAGGGTCCCGACGTGGCAGACCTGTACGTGCATGGAAAATGGCGGGATCCCGTGGCCGGAGGCCATCGGGACATCCGCTGCCCCGCCGACGGCACACTCTCCGTGACCGTGTCCGAAGGCACCCGGCCCGACACCGAGGCGGCCATCGCAGCGGCCCGCCGGGCCTTCGACGAGGGGCCCTGGCCGCGCACCCCCGAGCGCGAGCGCGGCGCGCTCCTGCTGCGCACCGCCGACATCCTCGAACGCGACGCCGACGCGTTCGCCCGCGCCGAATCACTGGACACCGGCAAGCGGCTCGTGGAGAGTGCGTACGACATCGCCGACGTCGTCTCCTGCTTCCGCTACTACGGGGGGCTCGGCGGCACCGACGCCGGCCGGGTGATCGACACCGGCCGCGACGACGCCGTCAGCCGCGTCGTGTACGAGCCGATCGGCGTGTGCGCACTGATCACCCCCTGGAACTACCCGCTGCTCCAGGCGAGTTGGAAGGTGGCACCCGCGCTGCTCGCAGGCAACACGATCGTCCTCAAACCCAGCGAACTCACCCCCTCCACCTCGATCCTGCTGATGAGAGCCCTGGCGGAGGCCGGACTTCCGGACGGCGCAGCCAATCTCGTCCTGGGGGCCGGGCCCGAGGTGGGAGCACCGCTCGCCGAGGACCCCGCCGTCGACATGGTCTCCTTCACCGGAGGCCTGGACACCGGAAGACGCATCATGGCCACCGCCGCCGCGACCGTGAAGAAGGTCGCGCTGGAGCTCGGCGGCAAGAACCCCAATGTCGTCTTCGCCGACGCCGACTTCGAGACGGCCGTGGACTTCGCGCTCACGGCCGTCTTTCTGCATTCGGGCCAGGTCTGCTCGGCCGGCGCCCGGCTGATCGTCGAGGACGCGCTGCACGACCGGTTCGTCGACGAAGTGGTCCGCCGCGCCCGGCGCATCCGTCTCGGCGGCCCCTTCGACCCGCAGGCCGACACCGGCCCGCTGATCTCCGCCCAGCACCTGGCGAAGGTCGAGGCATACGTCGCGGCCGGACTCGCGCAGGGCGCCGTCCTGCGCTGCGGCGGTGAACGCCCCGCCGACCCGGCCCTGGCCGACGGCCACTACTACCCGCCGACCGTGCTCGACGCGTGCGGTCAGGACATGAGCGTGGTGCACGAGGAGTCCTTCGGGCCCGTCCTCACCGTGGAGCGCTTCACCGACGAGGACGACGCCGTACGCATCGCCAACGACACCGAGTACGGACTCGCCGGTGCCGTCTGGACGCAGGACGCCGGCAAGGCACAGCGGGTCGCCCGCCGGCTGCGCCACGGCACGGTGTGGATCAACGACTACCACCCCTATGTGCCGCAAGCGGAATGGGGTGGGTTCGGGCATTCCGGCGTAGGCCGGGAGCTGGGACCGACGGGCCTGGACGAGTACCGGGAGCCCAAACACATCTGGCAGAACATCCAACCCCGGCCGCAGCACTGGTTCCGCGGCTGAACGCCGAAAGAGGTCGAACATGACCCCAGCAACGACCGAGGCGCCGCGGCGGCGCGACACCCCCCAGGACTCGGCACCCACCCCGGTCATCTCCGTACGCGACCTGTGGAAGGTGTTCGGGCCGAAGGCGGCCCAGGTGCCCGGTTCCGAGGAACTGCGCGGACTCACCCGCCGCGAACTGATGGACCGCACGGGATGCACGGCCGCCGTGCGCGACGTGAACTTCGAGGTCGCGCCCGGCGAGGTGTTCGTCGTGATGGGCCTGTCCGGCTCCGGCAAGTCCACCCTGGTGCGCTGTCTGACCCGGCTCATCGAACCCACCGCCGGCGAGATCCTCTTCGAGGGCGAGGACATCCGCGACGCGGACGCGAGCCGCCTGCGCGAGCTGCGCCGCAGCAAGTTCTCCATGGTCTTCCAGCACTTCGGGCTGCTGCCGCACCGCCGGGTCGTCGAGAACGTGGCCTTCGGGCTGGAGATCCGCGGCATGAGCAGAGCCGAGCGCACCAAGCGCGCACTGGAGGTCGTCGAGCTCGTCGGCCTCTCGGGCTACGAGAGCTCCTACCCGGACCAGCTGTCCGGCGGCATGCAGCAGCGCGTGGGTCTCGCCCGCGCCCTGGCCGGCGACCCCGACGTGCTCCTCTTCGACGAGCCGTTCTCGGCGCTCGACCCGCTGATCCGCCGCGACATGCAGAACGAGGTCGTCCGTCTGCACCACGAGGTCGGCAAGACGATGGTGTTCATCACCCACGACCTGTCCGAGGCGCTACGGCTGGGCGACCGCATCCTCATCATGCGCGACGGCGCGATGGTCCAGTGCGGCACCGGTGACGAACTGGTCGGCGCCCCCGCGGACGACTACGTACGCGACTTCGTCAGGGACGTGCCCCGCGGTGACGTCCTGACCCTGCGGTGGATCATGCGCCCGGCGGAGCCCGACGACCCGCTGGACGGTCCCGAGCTGGGCCCGGACGTCGTGGTGAAGGAGGCCACGCGGGCGGTGCTGGCGGCCGAGAAGCCGGTCAAGGTCGTCGAGAACGGCAAACTGCTCGGCATCGTCGGTGACGAGGAGATCCTCGCGGTGGTCGCCGGGCAGGAAGGCGACGCGTGATGACCGTCGCCGTGCACAAGACGCAGAGACCGGAGAGGACCGGGAGCGAGGAGCCGCCCGCCCCCGCCCGGCGGGCGCGTACGGTCAGCCGCTCGGTGATCGTCGCCGGGATCCTGGTCGTCTGGCTCGTCCTCTTCGCCGTGCTGCGCGGCAAGCAGACCCTGTCCCTCGCCGCGGCCGATCTGACCGACCTGCACCGGTGGTTCAACGACGTCAACGACTCCATCGGAGCGAACCGCAACTCCAACCCGCTCTTCCTCTACTTCTTCAACGAGATCCGCCTGGTCATCGACACTCTGGTGACCTTCGTCCAGGAGCTGATCTCACAGCCGCCCGCGGGCCGCCCGGTTCCGCAGATCGGCTGGCTCGGTGTCGTGGGCATCGTCGGCTACGTCTCCTGGGCCCTGGGCAACTGGCGGGTCGCGCTGCTCGCCGTCGCCGGCTTCACCTTCCTCGGCCTCCAGGGGCTCTGGCAGGAGAGCATGGACACGCTGGCGCTGACCCTCTCCGCGGTCTGCGTGGCGCTGCTGTTCGCCCTCCCGCTGGGGGTGTGGGCCGGGCTGTCCGACCGGGTCAACCGGATCGTGACACCCTTCCTGGACTTCATGCAGACGATGCCGACCTTCGTCTACCTGGCGCCCCTGACCCTGTTCTTCCTGATCGGTCCGGCCTCCGCCACCATCGCGACGGCGATCTACGCGGCGCCACCCGCGATCCGCATCACCGCCCACGCCATCCGCTCGGTACCCGAGACCACCGTCGAGGCGGCGGACTCGATGGGCGCGACGCGGCGCCAGGCGCTGCTGAAGGTGCTGCTGCCGATGTCCAAACGGACCGTGGTGATGGGCGTCAACCAGACCATCATGGCCGCCCTGGCCATGGTGACCATCGCGGCCCTGATCAACGCGCCCGGCCTCGGTGCGACGGTCGTCCAGGCCCTGCAGTCGCTGGACGTCGGCACGGCGTTCAACGCCGGACTGGCCATCGTCGTCATGGCCATCGTGCTCGACCGGGTCACCACCGCCGCGAGCGTACGGGCCGACACGGCCCGGGGCTCGGACAGTCCCTTCCTCAAGTGGCGGCGGCACCTGGTGGTGGCCCAGGGAGTGGTGGCCGCGGTCCTGGTGTACCTGTCGCGCACCTACCTGTGGGCGGCCGAGTTCCCCGGCGAGGGCGGCACCGGCAGCACCATCGCCAAGGCGGCCACCGACGTGACCACCTGGGCACAGGACAACCTCTCGGGTCTGACCAACGCCTTCCGCGACGCCCTCACCAACGGCCTCCTGAACCCCTTCCAGACCCTGCTGACCGACTCCCCGTGGTGGCTCGTCGGCGCCGCCCTCGTCGCGCTCGGCACGGTGCTCGGCGGATGGCGTGCCGGGGCCACCTCCGCCGTGTGCGTGGGGCTGCTCATCGGCACCGGCGTGTGGTCGGACGCCATGACGACCCTGGCGTCCACCACGGTGGCCACCGTGCTCGTGATGCTGCTCGGCGTCGTCCTCGGGGTGTGGATGGGACGCAGCGCGCTCGTCGACCGGCTGCTCAGGCCGTCCCTGGACGCGGCCCAGGTCATGCCGCCGTTCGTCTATCTCGTGCCGTTCCTCGCGCTGTTCGGCGCGACACGGTTCACGGCGATCGTCGCCGCGATCGTCTACGCGGCACCCGTCGCCATCAAGATCATCGCCGACGGGGTGCGGGCCGTGCCCGGAACCACCGTGGAAGCGGCGATGTCCACCGGATGCAACACCTGGCAGATCATCACCAAGGTCCAGCTGCCGATGGCACGCGGCGCCCTGACCCTCGCCACCAACCAGGGCCTCATCTACGTGCTGTCGATGGTCGTCGTCGGCGGTCTGGTGGGAGCGGGCGCCCTCGGCTACGACGTCGTGGCCGGGTTCTCGCAGGGCCAGTTGTACGGCAAGGGCCTGGCGGCCGGACTCGCCATCGTCCTGCTCGGAGTCATGTTCGACCGGATCACTCAGGCAGCGGCTCGCCGCGCCGGAGCATAAGGAGCACCTCACCATGGCACGACACTTCAGAGCCGGCGCGGCCGGCCTGGCCGTCCTCGGCCTCACCCTCACGGCCTGCGGAGGCGCGAAGGTCGGCGACGACAGCGCGGCCGGCTCGGGCAGCTCGGGCAAGTGCGGCACCTTCAACCTCGCGATCAACCCGTGGGTGGGCTACGAGGCGAACGCGGCGGTCCTCGCGTACGTCGCCGAGCACGACCTCGGCTGCAAGGTCGAGCAGAAGGACCTCAAGGAGGAGATCGCCTGGCAGGGCTTCGGCACGGGCGAGGTCGACGCCGTCGTGGAGAACTGGGGCCACGACGACCTGAAGAAGAAGTACATCACCGATCAGAAGACGGCCGTCGATGCCGGCCCGACCGGCAACAAGGGCCTCATCGGCTGGTACGTGCCGCCGTGGCTGGCGAAGGCGCACCCGGACATCACCGACTGGAACAACCTCAACAAGTACGCCTCGAAGTTCAAGACCTCGGAGTCGGGCGGCAAGGGGCAGCTCCTCGACGGCGACCCGTCGTTCGTCACCAATGACGAGGCGCTGGTCAAGAACCTGAAGCTGGACTTCAAGGTGGTGTACGCGGGCAGTGAGACCGCGCTCATCCAGGCCTACCGCAACGCCGAGAAGAACAAGCAGTGGGTGATCGGCTACTTCTACGAGCCGCAGTGGTTCATGTCCGAGGTGCCGCTGAAGAAGGTCAGCCTGCCCGAGTACAAGGAGGGCTGCGACGCCGACGCGGAAAAGGTCGCCTGTGACTACCCCGTGTACGAACTCGACAAGATCGTCAGTGCGAAGTTCGCCAAGTCGGGCAGTCCGGCCTATGACCTGGTGAAGAACTTCACCTGGACGAACGAGGACCAGAACACCGTGGCCAAGTACATCGCGGTGGACAAGATGGCGCCCGAGGCCGCGGCGAAGAAGTGGGTCGAGGCCAACCGCGGCAAGGTCGACGCCTGGATCAAGTAGACCGCGGGAACACCCGTGTGAGTCCGGCCGGAGAGGCCCGGCAGGCTGTGTCGTCAGCCTGCCGGGCCTCGTGGTTTTGCGCTGTTTCCTCCCCGTCGTGCCCGGGTGTTTTTCCGGCGTCGCGGACCCCTTGACACGCCGATGCGCGGCGGGCACATTGAGTTGCGCAACCTGAACCCTGTTGCGTAGACAGCAACTGGATCGCTTTCAACGTCGGAGGTGCGGCGATGGCGGGACCCCGGGTGGTCATCATCGGAGCGGGCGTCGTGGGGGCGGCGCTCGCCGACGAGATCTCCGCGCGCGGCTGGACCGAAGTGACCGTGGTCGACCAGGGCCCACTGCCCGCCACCGGGGGCTCGTCGTCGCACGCCCCGGGCCTGGTCTTCCAGACCAACCCCTCCAAGACCATGACCGAGATGGCCCGTTACACCGTCGAGAAGTTCTGCTCCCTCGACGTCGACGGGCAGCCCTGCTTCCTCCAGGTCGGCGGCCTGGAGGTGGCCACCAGCCCGGAGCGCGTCACCGAACTGCAGCGGCGCCACGGCTGGCTGGCCTCCTGGGGCATCGAGTCCCGGCTGCTGACCACCGAGGAGTGCGTCGCACAGCACCCGCTCGTCGACCCGGACAAGGTCCTCGCCGGCCTCCACGTGCCGACGGACGGCCTCGCCAAAGCGGTCCTCGCCGTGGAGGCGCAGATCCGCCGGGCCACCGAGCGCGGCGTCCGCTTCCTCGCCCGCCACGAAGTCCTCGACGTCCGGCAGGCCGAGGGCGAGGTGACCGGCGTCCTGACCGACCAGGGCGAGATCCCCGCCGACATCGTCGTCTGCTGCGCCGGCATCTGGGGCCCGAAGATCGCCCGCATGGCCGGCATGAACCTCCCGCTCACCCCGCTCGCCCACCAGCTCGCCTGGACGGGCCCGGTCCCGGCTCTGGCAGGCCAGACCGAGGAGGCGGTCCGCCCGATCCTGCGCCACCAGGACGCCGACCTCTACTACCGCGACCGCTTCGACGGGCTCGGCATCGGCTACTACGGACACCGCCCGATGCCGATCTCAGCCGACGACATCCTCTCCGTGGACGAGTCCGACGCGATGCCCTCCGTCCTGAAGTTCACCGAAGAGGACTTCGAGAAGGCCTGGACCGAGACGCAGTCACTCCTGCCCGCGACGAAGGACGCCAAGGTCGAGGAAGGCATCAACGGCCTGTTCTCCTTCACCACCGACGGCCTGCCCCTGCTCGGCGAATCCCCCGACGTCAAGGGCTTCTGGGTCGCCGAGGCCGTCTGGGTCACGCACTCCGCCGGCGTCGGGCGGGCCATGGCCGAGTGGCTGGTCGACGGCTACTGCTCCTCCTTCGACCTGCACGAGTGCGACGTCAACCGCTTCGAACCGCACCAGCTCTCGCCGGAGTACGTGCTGGCCCGCGACTGCCAGAACTTCGTCGAGGTCTACGACATCCTCCACCCCCTCCAGCCGTCGGGGGACCCGCGCCCGATCCGCACCAGCCCGTTCCACACCCGCCAGCAGGAGCTGGGCGCCTTCTTCCTGGAGGCGAACGGCTGGGAGCGGCCCCAGTGGTACGAGGCCAACGCCGGCCTGGTCGAAGGCCGTTCCATCGTCACCCCCAACGACTGGGCCGCGCGGTACTGGTCGCCCATCGTCGCCGCCGAGGCCCAGACCACCCGAGAGACCGTCGCCATGTACGACATGACGGCCCTCAAGCGGCTGGAGGTCAGCGGGCGCGGCGCCGGCGAGTTCCTGGAGCGGCTGTGCACCGGCAAGGTCGCCAAGTCCGTCGGCTCGGTGACGTACACGCTGCTCCTCGACCACGACGGCGGCATCCGCAGCGACGTCACCGTCGCCCGGCTGGCTCCCGACCTCTTCCAGGTCGGCGCCAACGGCAACCTGGACCTCGACTGGTTCACCCGGCACCTCCCCGCCGACGGCACGGTCCAGGTGCGTGACATCACCCCCGGCACCTGCTGCATCGGCCTGTGGGGGCCGCGCGCCCGCGACGTCCTCCAGCCGCTCACCGACGCCGACTTCTCGGCGACCGGCCTGAAGTACTTCCGCGCCCAGCGCGCCCACATCGGCTCCGTGCCCGTCACCGCGATGCGCCTGTCGTACGTCGGCGAGCTCGGCTGGGAGCTGTACACCACCGCGGACCTGGGCCAGAAGCTGTGGGACACGCTGTGGCGGGCGGCCGAGCCGCTGGGCGGGATCGCGGCCGGGCGGGGCGCGTTCAACAGTCTCCGCCTGGAGAAGGGCTACCGGTCCTTCGGCACGGACATGACGTACGAACACGACCCGTACGAGGCCGGCGTCGGCTTCGCCGTGAAGCTCGACAAGGACGACTTCGTCGGAAAGGCGGCGCTGGAGCGGCGCAAGGCCGATGTACGGCGGAAGCTGACCTGTCTCACGATCGACGACCCCGAGGCCGTCGTCATGGGCAAGGAGCCGGTGTACG
The DNA here is from genome assembly GCF_001611795.1 of Streptomyces qaidamensis. NCBI lineage: Bacteria > Bacillati > Actinomycetota > Actinomycetes > Kitasatosporales > Streptomycetaceae > Streptomyces > Streptomyces qaidamensis. The sequence continues at coordinate 8,966,008 of NZ_CP015098.1, forward strand.
ACGGGGACTGTGCGGTGGGGTACGTCACCAGTGCGGCTTATGGCTACACGATCGGCAAGGGCATCGCCTATGCGTGGCTGCCGGTGGAGCTGGCCGCTCCGGGGACCGTTGTGCACATCGGGTACTTCGACCAGTCCGTCGAGGCGGTCGTGGCTGAGGAGCCCTTGTTCGATCCGACGATGTCGCGGCTTCGTGGCTGAGTCGTCGTCTGCGAGTGCGTCGTGGCTCGTCGCGCAGTTCCCCGCGCCCCTCAAAGGGGTGTTCGGCTACACCCTCGTTGGAAGGAACCCTTGAGGTGACTGCACAACTCCTCGACGGCAAGGCGACCGCAGCCGCCATCCGGCGTGAACTCGCCGAGCGCGTCGCCAAGCTGACCGCGACCACCGGCCGGGCACCGGGACTGGGGACCGTCCTGGTCGGTGACGACCCCGGCAGCCACGCCTACGTCGGCGGCAAGCACCGGGACTGCGCCCAGGTGGGGATCGCCTCCATTCGGCGGGAGCTGCCCTCCGACGCCTCTCAGGAGCAGGTCGAGGAGACGATCGACGAGCTCAACGCCGACCCCGCCTGCACCGGCTACATCGTCCAGCTCCCGCTGCCCCGTCCCCTGGACGCCAATGCCGTGCTGGAGCGCATGGACCCGGCCAAGGACGCCGACGGACTGCACCCCGTCAACCTCGGCCGCCTCGTCCTCGGTGTCGAGGCGCCGCTGCCGTGCACCCCGCGCGGCATCGTCGAACTGCTCCGCCGTCACGACGTGCCGCTCGCCGGAGCGCGGGTGTGTGTGATCGGGCGGGGCATCACGGTCGGGCGGCCGATCGGGCTCCTGCTCACCCGCCGCTCCGAGAACGCCACCGTCACCCTCTGCCACACCGCAACCAAGGGCCTGGCCTGGCACGTACGCGAGGCGGACATCGTCGTCGCGGCCGCCGGCTCGCCCGGACTGATCACCAAGGACATGCTGCGCCCCGGCGCGGCCGTCCTGGACGTCGGCATCACCCGCACCGACCAGGGCCTGGTCGGAGACATCCACCCGGACGCCGCCCAGGTCGCCGGATGGCTGGCGCCGATGCCCGGGGGCGTGGGCCCCATGACCCGTGCCATGTTGCTCGCCAATGTCGTCGAGGCCGCCGAGAGGAACGCGAACGCCGTATGAACGCGCTGAACACCCCCCTGGCGGAGCTGGACCCCGAGGTCCACGCCGCGCTCCGCGCCGAGCTGCACCGCCAGCAGTCCACCCTGGAGATGATCGCCTCCGAGAACTTCGCGCCCTCCGCCGTGATGGAGGCCCAGGGGTCGGTCGCGACCAACAAGTACGCCGAGGGCTACCCGGGCCGCCGCTACTACGGGGGCTGCGAACACGTCGACGTCACCGAGCGGCTGGCCATCGAGCGTGTCAAGTCCCTGTTCGGCGCCGGCTTCGCCAACGTCCAGCCGCACTCGGGCGCCCAGGCGAACACCGCGGTCTTCTTCGCCCTGCTCCAGCCCGGCGACACCGTCCTCGGCCTCGACCTCGCGCACGGCGGGCACCTCACGCACGGCATGCGCATCAACTACAGCGGCAAGATGCTCAACGTCGTGCCGTACCACGTGTCCGAGGCGGACAACCTCGTCGACATGGACGAGGTCGGGCGGCTGGCCAAGGAGCACCGCCCCAAGATGATCATCGCGGGCTGGTCGGCGTACCCCAGGCAGCTGGACTTCGCGGCCTTCCGCAGGATCGCCGACGAGGTGGGCGCCCTGCTGATGGTCGACATGGCGCACTTCGCCGGGCTGGTGGCGGCAGGACTGCACCCGAGTCCCGTACCGCACGCCCACGTCACGACCACGACGACGCACAAGACCCTCGGCGGTCCGCGCGGCGGCGTCATCCTCACCAACGAGGCAGACCTCGCCAAGAAGATCAACTCTGCGGTGTTCCCCGGCATGCAGGGCGGCCCCCTGGAACACGTCATCGCCGCCAAGGCGGTGTCGTTCAAGGTCGCCGCGACACCGGAGTTCGCCGAACGCCAGGCCCGGACGCTCGCGGGGTCCCGCATCCTCGCCGAACGCCTCACCCGGCCGGACGCGGCAGCCGCCGGAGTCAAGGTGCTGACCGGCGGCACGGACGTCCACCTCGTCCTGGTCGACCTGCGCGACTCCGAGCTGGACGGCCGCCAGGCCGAGGACCTGCTCCACGAGATCGGCATCACCGTCAACCGCAACGCCGTGCCCTTCGACCCGCGCCCGCCCATGGTCACCTCGGGCCTGCGCATCGGCACCCCCGCCCTGGCCACCCGCGGCTTCACCGAGGAGGACTTCGCCGAGGTCGCGGACGTCATCGCCCTCGCCCTCCAGCGGGCACCGGACGTGGCCGCCCTGCGCGCCCGCACCGAGGCCCTGGCCGCCAAGCACCCGCTCTACCCGCACCTGTCCGAGGACGGAGACGCCCGATGAGCCCCCGCACCCCCGGCGCCGAGCTCCCCGAACACCCCGACTGGCTGTGGCGCAACCCCGAGCCCAAGCGCTCCTACGACGTCGTCGTCGTGGGCGGCGGCGGACACGGCCTGGCCACCGCCCACTACCTGGCGAAGAACCACGGCATCACCAACGTCGCCGTGCTGGAGAAGGGCTGGCTGGCGGGCGGCAACATGGCCCGCAACACCACGATCATCCGCTCCAACTACCTCTGGGACGAGAGCGCGGGCATCTACGAGCACGCCCTCAAACTGTGGGAGGGCCTGGCGGACGAGCTCGACTACCCGATCCTCTTCTCCCAGCGCGGCGTCCTGAACCTCGCCCACAGTCTCCAGGACGTCCGCGACAGCGTGCGCCGCGTCGAGGCCAACCGCCTCAACGGCGTGGACGCCGAGTGGCTCGACGCGGACGGCGTCAAGGACGTCTGCCCGATCGTCAACATCTCCCCGGACGTGCGCTACCCCGTCCTGGGCGCCACCTACCAGCCGCGCGCGGGCATCGCCAAGCACGACCACGTGGCGTGGGGCCTGGCCCGCTCCGCCGACGCCGCCGGGATCGACATCATCCAGAACTGCGAGGTGACCGGCCTCGACGTCGTCGGCAACCGGGTGGTGGGAGTCCAGACCACCCGGGGCCCGATCGTCGCGGGCAAGGTCGCGCTCTGCTCGGCGGGCCACACCTCGGTCCTGGCGGCCATGGCGGGCATCGACCTCCCCGTGCAGAGCCATCCCCTGCAGGCGCTCGTGTCGGAGCTGCTGGAACCGGTCCACCCGACAGTCGTCATGTCCAACGCGGTCCACGTGTACGTCAGTCAGGCGCACAAGGGCGAGCTGGTGATGGGCGCCGGCATCGACGCGTACAACTCCTACACCCAGCGCGGCGCCTTCCACATCATCGAAGAGCAGATGGCGGCGGCCCTGGAACTCTTCCCGGTCTTCGCCCGCGCCCACGTCCTGCGCACCTGGGGCGGCATCGTCGACGTCAGTCCCGACGCCTCACCGATCATCGGCCTCAGTCCGGTCGACAACCTCTACCTCAACTGCGGCTGGGGAACCGGCGGTTTCAAGGCCACCCCCGGTGTCGGCTGGGTCTACGCCCACACCATCGCCCACGACACACCGCATCCGCTGAACGCCCCCTTCTCGCTCGACCGTTTCACCACCGGCGCGCTCGTCGACGAGCACGGCGCGGCCGCGGTGGCCCACTAGGACCACTGGAAGCTTTGGGAGCCGATCCATGCTGCTGATCCCCTGCCCGTGGTGCGGACCTCGCGACGAGGCCGAGTTCCACTACGGCGGCCAGGCCCATGTGCCGTACCCGGAGGCCCCGGCGTCCCTCACCGACGAGGAGTGGGCCCGCTACCTCTTCTTCCGCGACAACCCCAGGGGCCCCTTCGCCGAGCGCTGGACCCACACCGCGGGCTGCCGCCGCTGGTTCAACGCCGTCCGGGACACGTCGACGAACGAGATCCTCACGGTGTACCGGGCGGGGGAGGAGCGCCCGGAGACGGTTGAGCCGCGTTCGGTCACTCTGCAGCCGCGTCCAGCAATTCCAGCCCGTCCGGCGCTTGAGGACGAGGCCGTCCAGGCCGATACGGGGGTCTGGGAACAGAGCCCCCAGTGGGGTCCGGGGGCAGAGCCCCTGGTTTCGGGAAGGGGCGGGGCGGGGGAGAACAACCAGCCCTTCCGCCACCCCACCCGCGGCCGCATCCACCGCGACGAACCCCTCACCTTCACCTTCGACGGCACCGAATACCAGGGCTGCAAAGGCGACACCCTCGCCTCCGCCCTCCTCGCCAACGGCGTCATCCAGACCGGCACCAGCATCAAACTGGGCCGCCCCCGCGGCATCTTCTCGGCCGGCGTCGAGGAACCCAACGCGGTCATCCAGATCGAGGAACCGTTCCCCGAGCCCATGCTCCCGGCCACCACCGTCGAGCTCTACGACGGCCTCGTCGCGACCAGCCTCCCCGGCCAGGGCCGCCTCGCCACCGAACCGGACCCGGCCCGCTACGACGCCGTGCACACCCACTGCGACCTCCTGGTCGTCGGTGCCGGCCCCGCCGGCCTCGCCGCAGCGGCGGCCGCCGCCCGCTCCGGCGCCCGCGTCATCCTCGCCGACGACCAGCCGGACCCCGGCGGAAGCCTCCTCGGCACCGGCGAACTCCTCGACTGGGTGGCCGCGACGACCGCCCGGCTCGACGCCGCCCCGGACGTACGTGTCCTGCGCCGCACCACGGTCTTCGGCTACTACGACGACAACCACCTGCTCGCCGTCGAGCGCCGCACCGACCACCTCGGCGCCGCGGCTCCCGGCAAGGTCTCCCGGGAACGCGTCCACCGCATCCGGGCCCGCCACGTCGTCCTGGCCACCGGCGCCCACGAACGCTCACTGGCCTTCGCGGACAACGACCGGCCCGGCGTGATGCTGGCCGCTTCGGCCCGCTCCTACGTCAACCGCCACGGCGTCCTGCCCGGCCGTCACGCGGTCGTCTTCACCACCAACGACAGCGCCTACGCGGTGGCGCTGGACCTCGCCGCGGCGGGCGTCGCCGTCGAGGCCGTGGTCGACACCCGTCCCGAGCCGGGGCAGTGGGCCGAGCGCACCCGCCGGGCCGGCATCGAGGTGCTGACGGGTCACGCCGTCACGGCCACGGAAGGCGCCGCCCGTCTCACCGCCGTGACCGTCGCCCCGTACGGGGAGACGACAGGGCGACGGGAGTTCGCCGCCGACCTGCTCCTGGTCTCCGGCGGCTGGAACCCGGTCGCGCACCTGTTCAGCCAGGCGGGCGGCAAGCTCCGCCACGACGAGGAGCTCGGCAGCTTCGTCCCCGACTCCTCACGCCAGGCCGTCGAGGTCGCGGGCGCCGCGAGCGGCGTCCTCGACCTGGCCCGAGTCCTCGTGCAGGGCGCGGCCGCGGGAGCCCGCGCGATCGAGGCCGAGGGCTACACCTCGGAGCCGCCCCGCCTGCCGCAGGTGGCGGCACAGCCGCAGACACCGCCCATGCCGGTGTTCACCGTTCCCGGCCGGGAAGGCGCCCCGCGCTTCGTCGACCTCCAACGCGACGTCACCGTCGACGACCTCGCCCGGGCGACCGGTGCCGGAATGCGCTCGGTGGAGCACACCAAGCGCTACACCACGGCCGGCACGGCCAACGACCAGGGCAAGACCTCCGGCGTCCTGGCCAGCGGCGTCGTCGCCGAACTGCTCGGCGTGGACATCTCGGCGCTCGGCACGACCACGTTCCGGCCGCCCTACACCCCGGTCTCCTTCGCCGCCCTCGCAGGCCGCGACCGCGGCGTGCTGAGCGACCCGGTCCGCACCACCGCCCTGCACGAGTGGCACGTCGGGCACGGCGCTCTCTTCGAGAACGTCGGCCAGTGGAAGCGGCCCTGGTACTACCCCCGGGCCGGCGAGGAGATGGAGACGGCCGTGCTGCGCGAATGCGCCGCCGCCCGCGAGGGCGTCGCCTTCATGGACGCCTCCACCCTCGGCAAGATCGACGTCCAGGGCCCGGACGCCGCCGCTTTCCTCGACCTGCTCTACACCAACATGATGAGCACCCTGAAGGTCGGCATGATCCGCTACGGCGTGATGTGCCGCCCGGACGGGATGGTCTTCGACGACGGCACCGTCATCCGCCTCGACCAGGACCGCTACCTGGTCACCACCACGACGGGCAACGCCGCCACCGTGCTGGACTGGATGGAGGAGTGGCTCCAGACGGAGTGGCCCGAGCTGAAGGTCCACTGCACCTCCGTGACCGAACAGTGGGCCACTGTCGCCCTGGTCGGTCCGAAGTCCCGCGAGGTCCTCGGCTCGCTAGCACCCCAACTGGCCGTGGCCAACGACGACTTCCCGTTCATGGCGTGGCGGGACACGACGGTCGCGGGCATCGAGGCCCGGGTGTGCCGGATCAGCTTCTCCGGCGAACTGGCCTACGAGATCAACGTGTCGCCGTGGGAGGCCCTCGCCCTGTGGGAGGCGCTGTACGCGGCGGGCGCCCCGTACGGCATCACCCCGTACGGCACGGAGACGATGCACGTCCTGCGCGCGGAGAAGGGCTATCCGATCGTCGGCCAGGACACCGACGGCACGGTGACGCCGCAGGACCTCGGCATGAGCTGGGCAGTGTCGAAGAAGAAGCCCGACTTCATCGGCAAGCGTTCCTTCGCCCGTGCCGACACCGTCCGCCCCGACCGCAAGCACCTGGTCGGTCTGCTCCCGGAGGACCCGGGCACGTTCCTCCCCGAGGGCACGCACCTGGTCGCCGACAGCGTGCTGCCCGCGCCCCCCGTTCCGATGCTCGGCCATGTCACGTCCAGCTACCGCAGCGCGGCCCTCGGCAGGACCTTCGCGCTCGCGCTGGTCAAGGGCGGACGCGAGCGCATCGGTGAGCGCCTCTACGCCCCCGTCGGTGACCGGCTGGTCCCGGTGACCGTCGCGAGCCCCGTCCTCTACGACCCCGAGGGAGCCCGCCGCGATGGCTGACACCGCCCTTACCGCCCCGCTCCGCAGCCCCCTGTCGCACGCCACGGACCGGCTGGCCGCCGCCACCCGCACCTCCGGGGGCGCCGTTCGGCTGGCGGAACTCCCCTTCCTGACCCAGGTCAACGTCCGCCTCGATCCCAAGGGAGCGGCGGCGGACGCCGTGGGGCTGGCGCTGGGCCTGCAACTGCCCGTCGAGCCCGGCACCGTCGTCCGCGCCGGAGAGCTGACCGCGCTGTGGCTCGGCCCCGACGAGTGGCTCGTGGTGGGCCCGCCGGGCGGCCGGCGCGGGCTGGAGAACCGGATCCGTGAGGCCGCCGGCGACGAGCCCGTGTCCGTCGTCGACGTCTCGGCCCAGCGCACCACCCTCCTCGTCGCCGGCCCCCGTGCCCACGACCTGCTGGCCCACGGCTGCTCGCTCGACCTGCACCCGCGCGTCTTCGGCCCGGGCCGCTGCGCCCAGACGACCCTGGGCCGTACCCAGGTCGTCCTGGTGGCCCGTGACGACCCGAGGGCCGGGTTCTGGGTGCTGGTCCGCTCCTCCTTCGCCGGCTATCTGTCGGACTGGCTGCTGGACGCTGCCGTGGAGTGGACGGGCTGAACCCCCGGGACACCACGAAAGCGGCGGTCGGAGAACCGGACACCGTTCTCCGACCGCCGCTCGGCGTGCCGGTCCTGCCCTGGTCAGGGACCCGGCCGCGCCTCAGCCTGTATAGCCGAGGCGGCGGCTCAGCTCGTCCGCTCCCGCGACGAGAACCCGTGCCAGTTCGTGCATCCGCTCCTCGGTCAGCCGGAAGGCCGGCCCCGACGCGCTGAGGGCGGCGACGACCTCGCCCTCGTCCGAACGCACGGGCACGGAGAGGGCGTTGAGGCCTTCCTCGTACTCCTCCATCGTGATGGCGTAGCCCTGCTCACGGGCCACGGCGAGGTCCGCCTCCAGCTTCTTCCTGGAGGTCACCGTGTGCGGTGTCACACGGGGCAGACCGGTCTCGGTGAGGAGCTCGTCGCGGTCCTTTCGGTCGAGGTGGGCGAGGAGGATCTTGCCGCTCGACGTGCAGTGCAGCGGCGTCTGCCGTCCCACCCAGTTCTGCGCGGCGATGGCCGAGGTACTGCGCACCTGGTAGAGGTTGATCGCGTGGTGGGATTCGAGCACGGCGATGTTCAGCGTCTCGCCCACGTCGTCGACGAGGCGCTCGCAGATGCCCCGTCCGTGCCGGGTGACGGCGATACGGCCCGTCACCGCGCCTGCCAGGCGTACGACTCCGAAGCCGAGACGGTACTTTCCGCGCTCGCTCTCCTGCTCGACCATCCCGTGCGCCTCCAGCGCGCCGAGGAGACGGAAAGCGGTGGACTTGTGGACGTCGATCGCCGCGGCCACTTCACTCACGCCCGCCTCGCCGTGCTGGGCGAGGATCTCCAGCACGGCGACAGCACGGTCAACGGACTGCACTCCGCCATTCGGAGCGCCTGCGGACTCGGCACCGTGGTTGCTCATGGCGAAACCCTAGGTGAAATGGTCAACGGGCGTGAGGGGGTGGGGGCCGTTTTCCTCAGCGGAAGACGACCGTACGGTTGTCGTTGACCATGATGCGGCTCTGGCTGTGCCATTCCACCGCCCGGGCCAGGACCTGCGCTTCGACGTCACGCCCCAGGGCGACCAGGCTGTCCGGTCCCTGCGAGTGGCTCACCCGGACGACGTCCTGCTCGATGATGGGCCCCTCGTCGAGGTCCGGGGTGACGTAGTGGGCCGTCGCCCCGACGAGCTTGACGCCGCGCTCGTGCGCCTGGACGTAGGGCCGGGCGCCCTTGAAGCTCGGCAGGAACGAGTGGTGGATGTTGATCGCCCGGCCTTCGAGCTGCTTACACAGGTCGTTCGACAGGATCTGCATGTAGCGGGCGAGGACCACCAGGTCGATGTCCAGCTCGTCGACGAGCTCCAGCAGCCGCGCTTCCGCCTCGGGCTTCGTCTCCCGGGTCACGGGCACGTGGTGGAACGGGATCCCGTAGCTCTCGGCGAGCGGCTCGAAGTCCCGGTGGTTGGAGACGATCGCCGGCACCTCGATGTTCAGCGCGCCGGTACGGCAGCGGAAGAGCAGGTCGTTGAGGCAGTGCCCGAACTTCGACACCATGATCAGCGTGCGCGTGGGGGTCGACGCCTCGTACAGCTGCCAGGAGATCCGGTACGCCTCCGCCACCGGGGCGAAGCCGGACTTCAGGTCTTCCAGCGTCATGCCCGGGTCCGTGACGTCGAAGTGCACCCGCATGAAGAAGCGGTCCTTGAGCCGGTCGTCGAACTGCTGGCTCTCCTGGATGTTCCCGGAGTGCCGGACGAGGAAGCCGGTGACGGCGTGGACGAGGCCCGAGCGGTCGGGGCACGACAGAGTGAGGACGAACTCACGGCCGGTGGTGGGTCCAAGAGACACTGAGCCCTCCCTGAGGGAAGTGCGTATTGCGCAACAGTGGGACTGATACGCAACATGGTCCCGGCTCCGGCGGCCCGCGGTCAAGGTCTTGACAGTGCTTCGGGCGGACTGCACTGTGAGTTGCGTAGCAAGAGGTCCGTTGCGTATGAGGCAACCACTCGCCCGACCGGGGCGCTTCACTCCGAGGTGAACCATGACTACGACCGGCCTGCCGGACAGCCTGATCGCGACCCTTCCCGGCGACCACTACACGGACCCGGAGATCTTCCGCCTGGAGCAGGAGCACATCTTCGAGTCCATGTGGTTCTGCGCGGCACGCTCGTCGGAACTGGCGAAACCGGGCGCGTTCCGGACCGTGGACGTCGGACGGGAGAGCGTCCTGCTGACCCGCTCCCGGGACGGCTCCGTCCGGGCCTTCTTCAACGTGTGCCGGCACCGGGGCGCGAAGCTCTGCACACAGGAGTCCGGCGAGGTGAAGCGGGCCTTCCAATGCCCGTACCACGCCTGGACGTACGACCTGAACGGCAAACTCGTCGCGGCCCCGAACCTGACCAAGATGCCCGACATCGGCCGCACCGAGTACGGCCTGGCGAGCGTGGCGGTGCGCGAGTGGCTCGGCTACGTGTGGGTGTGCCTGGCCGAGAACCCGCCGCCGTTCGAAGAGTCGGTGATCGCGGACGTGGTCGCGCGCCTGGGCGACGCGGAGTCCATCGAGCGGTACGACGTCGAGAGCCTGGAGGTCGGCCGGCGGATCGTCTACGACGTCAAGGCCAACTGGAAGCTCATCATCGAGAACTTCATGGAGTGCTACCACTGCGCGACCATCCACCCCGAGCTGACCGAGGTCCTCCCGGAGTTCGCCGACGGGTTCGCGGCGCAGTACTACGTGGGGCACGGCGCCGAGTTCGGCGCGGACGTCCAGGGCTTCACCGTGGACGGCTCGGAGGGCCTGGACCGCATCCCCACGGTCTCCGAGGAACAGGACCGCCGGTACTACGCGATCACGGTGCGCCCGCAGGTGTTCATCAACCTGGTCCCCGACCACGTGATCTTCCACCGGATGTTCCCGGTCGCGGTCGACCGCACGATCGTCGAGTGCGACTGGCTGTACCTGAAGGGCGTAGTGGAGAGCGGCCGGGACGTCAGTCGGTCCGTGGAGCTGTTCGACCGGGTCAACCGGCAGGACTTCGACGCCTGCGAGCGCTGCCAGCCGGCCATGAGCTCCCGCCTGTATGCCAAGGGCGGCGTCCTGGTGCCCAGCGAGCACCACATCGGCGAGTTCCACGACTGGGTCCAGGACCGCCTCGGCACCCGCACGAACCTCGCGGAGCGCTAGTCGATGGCCCGCAAGGCACCCGCCGAGGACCCCGGTGACTCCCGTCTGCGGGTGGGCCCGCCCAAGGACCACGCCGCGGGCGTTCCCGCGGTCACGTCCTCGCTGCGCCACGCCCACGGGCAGATGGGCGTCCGCCGCAGTCTGCTCACCCTGCTGAACGTCAACCAGAAGTCGGGCTTCGACTGCCCCGGATGCGCCTGGCCCGAGCCCGGGCACCGCCACCGCGCCGAGTTCTGCGAGAACGGTGCCAAGGCGGTGGCCGAGGAGGCCACCCTGCGCCGGGTCGGCCCCGGCTTCTTCGCCGAGCACACCCTGGCGGAGCTGGCCGGACGCAGCGACTACTGGCTGGGCCAGCAGGGCCGCCTCACACACCCCATGTACCGCCCCGCCGACAGCGACCACTACCGGCCGGTCTCCTGGGACGAGGCGTTCGCCGTCGTCGCCCGGGAGCTGCGCGCACTCGACTCACCGGACCAGGCGGCCTTCTACACCTCCGGCCGGGCGAGCAACGAGGCCGCCTTCGTCTACCAGCTCTTCGTCCGGCTCCTCGGCACCAACAACCTGCCCGACTGCTCCAACATGTGCCACGAGTCGAGCGGCGCGGCCCTGACCGAGACCATCGGCATCGGCAAGGGCAGCATCCGGCTGGAGGACCTCTACGAGGCCGACCTGATCCTCGTCGTCGGCCAGAACCCGGGCACCAACCACCCCCGGATGCTCTCGGCACTGGAAACCGCCAAGGACCGGGGTGCCCGGATCATCTCGGTCAACCCCCTCCCCGAAGCCGGCCTGCTGCGCTTCAAGAACCCCCAGCGGCCCTCCGGCGTGCTGGGGGGCGGCACCCAACTCACCGACCTGTTCCTGCAGATCAGGCTCGGTGGCGACCAGGCCCTCTTCCAGGCCTTCAACCGCATGCTCCTGGAGGCGGAGGACGACGCCCCCGGCACGGTCCTCGACCACGACTTCATCACCGCGCACACCCACGGCTTCGAGGACTTCGCCGACCAGGCCCGCAAGACGTCCTGGGACGACGTCCTGGAGGCCACCGGCCTGCCGGCGGAGCAGATCAGGGAGGCGTTCCAGGAGGTCCTGGCCGCCGACAGGATCGTCGTCTGCTGGGCCATGGGCCTCACCCAGCACCGCCACTCGGTGCCGACCATCCGCGACGTCGTCAACTTCCTGCTCCTGCGCGGCAACATCGGACGCCCCGGCGCCGGACTCTGCCCCGTGCGCGGCCACTCCAACGTCCAGGGCGACCGGACCATGGGCATCCACGAGAAGCCGGACGCCGCGTTCCTCGACGCGCTCGGCGCCGAGTTCGGCTTCGAGCCGCCGCGCCCCCACGGCCACGACGCGGTGGAGACCATCCGGGCCATGCGGGACGGGCGGGTACGGGTCTTCGTCGCCCTCGGCGGCAACTTCGTCTCCGCCGCCCCCGACACCGCTCTCACCGAGCGCGCTCTGCGCAATTGCGAGCTGACGGTGCAGATCTCCACCAAGCTCAACCGGTCCCACGCGGTGGCCGGCCGCCAAGCCCTCATCCTGCCCTGTCTGGGCCGCACCGAAGCCGACCTCCGGCCCGCCGGAGAGCAACAGGTGACGGTGGAGGACTCCATGGGCATGGTGCACCTCTCGCGCGGCCGCCTGACACCCGCCTCCGACGCCCTGCTGAGCGAGGTCGCGGTCATCTGCCGGATGGCGGACGCGGCCCTCGCGAGCGAGGGTCCACCCGTGCCCTGGGCGGACTTCGAGGCGGACTACGACCGGGTCAGGGACCGGATCGCCAGGGTGATCCCCGGCTTCGAGGGCTTCAACGCCCGGGTGCGGGCGCCGGGCGGCTTCGCCCTGCCGCACCCGCCCCGGGACGAGCGGCGCTTCCCCACGAGAACCGGACTGGCGAACTTCACCGTCAACCGGCTGGACGTTCTGCGTGTACCGCCGGGGCGGCTGCTTCTCCAGACCATCCGCTCGCACGACCAGTACAACACCACCGTCTACGGCCTGGACGACCGCTACCGCGGCATCCACCAGGGCCGCAGAGTGCTCTTCGTCCACGCGGACGACCTCGCCGCGCTGGGCCTGGCCGACGGCGAAACGGTGGACATCGTCAGCGAGTTCACCGACGGGGTCGAACGCCGGGCACTGGCCTTCCGAACGGTCGCCTATCCCACCGCGCGGGGCTGCTGCGCCGCCTACTTCCCCGAGACCAACGTCCTCGTCCCCCTGGACTCCACCGCGGACATCAGCAACACGCCGACGTCCAAGTCGATCGTGGTCCGGCTGGAACCGGCACGCTGACCTGCCTGCCGGTCACTCCCGCTCGTGCAACGCCGACGCGGGCCCTGCCGCTGCTTCGTCAGCACTCGATGACGTTGACCGCGAGCCCGCCGCGGGCCGTCTCCTTGTACTTGACCTTCATGTCGGCGCCGGTCTCCTTCATGGTCTTGATGACCTTGTCCAGGGAGACGTGGTGGCGGCCGTCGCCCCGCAGGGCCATCCGCGCCGCGGTGACGGCCTTGACCGCCGCCATGCCGTTCCGCTCGATACAGGGGATCTGGACCAGGCCGCCGACCGGGTCGCACGTCAGACCCAGATTGTGCTCCATGCCGATCTCGGCGGCGTTCTCCACCTGCTCCGGTGAACCGCCGAGGACCTCCGCGAGGCCGCCCGCGGCCATCGAGCAGGCGGCACCGACCTCGCCCTGGCAGCCGACCTCGGCGCCGGAGATGGAGGCGTTCTCCTTGAACAGCAGGCCGATGGCACCGGCCGCCAGCAGGAACCGGACGACTGCGTCGTCGTCGGCTCCATGGACGAAATTGACGTAGTAGTGCAGAACGGCCGGGATGATGCCGGCAGCCCCGTTCGTCGGGGCGGTGACCACACGGCCGCCGGCCGCGTTCTCCTCGTTGACCGCCATGGCGTAGAGGGTCACCCACTCCAGTGCCCGCCCGGCCGGGTCGCCGTCGGCCCGCAGCGCCTTGGCCACGGCGGTGGCCCGGCGGCGGACCTTCAGCCCGCCCGGCAGGATCCCCTCACAGGACAGTCCGTTCGCGACGCACTCCCGCATCACCCGCCAGATCTCCAGCAGGCCGGTACGGATCTCCTTCTCGCTGCGCCAGGCCAGTTCGTTCTCCAGCATCAGCGCCGAGATCGACAGGCCCGTCTCCCGGGTCAGCCGCAGCAGCTCGTCACCACTGGTGAACGGGTACTTGAGCACGGTGTCGTCCAGCGTGACCCGGTCCGCGCCGACCGCGTCCTCGTCGACGACGAACCCGCCGCCGACCGAGTAGTACGTCTTCTCCAGCAGCGGTGTGCCCTCGGCGTCGTACGCGGACAACGTCATGCCGTTGGCGTGGTACGGCAGCGAACGGCGGCGGTGCAGCACCAACTGGCCGGCCGCGTCGAAGCCGATCTCATGGGCATCCCCGAGGTAGCGGCCCAGCAGTCGCAGCCGCCCCGTCGAGGTGATCCGCTCGACGTCCCGTGCGGCCTCGGCCACGTCCACCGTGTGCGGCTCGTTGCCCTCCAGGCCGAGCAGCACCGCCTTGGGGCTGCCATGGCCGTGTCCGGTGGCGCCGAGGGAGCCGAAGAGCTCGGCCCGCACCGCTGCCGTGCGGGCGAGGAGTCCCTCCTCCTCCAGTCGTCCGGCGAACCTGCCGGCGGCGCGCATGGGGCCGACGGTGTGTGAACTGGACGGCCCTATGCCGATGGAGAAGAGGTCGAAGACGGAGATGGCCACGAGCGGGCTCCCGTTTCCTATTGAGCAACTGAACTCTCTATGTGCAACAGCCTTTCTCGCGGGTTCAGGTGTTGTCAAGACGGCGGCGGACCTCGATCAGGGCGCTGTCGTGCGCTGTCCGGCGGCGGGGCGCCGTGCCCTGCGGTGATCGCCTGGTCAGACATCGGGCGCGCGGTGTCGACGCCGGGGCCAGGTCGGGCCCGGCGCATGCGGCCGCGATCCCAGAGCTGCATCATCACCGGCTCCTGGGCCGGGTTCGATCTGGTGGTACCGCCGCGACGGTGCTCTGCCCGGACTGGGTGTTTTTCCGGCTCCTGATCGCCGCCCTGCTCCTGCCGCTCCGGGTGCGGCTGTGTGTCCGCACCCTCAGCCCGGCCCGCGGCCGTGCTGTCGCGGAGGCGGAGCCGTCCCCGGTGGCGCCTACGGCTCTGGCGGTGGCGGTGGGCGTGGTGGGAGGTGTCTACGGCATCGGCGGCGGATCCCTCCTCGGACCGATCCTCGCCGCCCGGGGCCTGCCCATGACGCGGGTGGCCCCGGCTGCACTCGCGGCGACGTTCGCCACGTGTGTCGTCGGCGCCGTTGTGTATGCGCTGCTCTCCCTGACCAGCGTTGGCGATGTCGTACCCGACCGGTGGCTCGGGCTCGCCTGCGGACCGGGCGGCCTGGTAGGCGGCTCCATCGGCACCCGCCTGCAGCCCTGCCTGCCGGAGACGGGCCTGCGCCTCCTCCTCGGCGGCCTGGCTGCAGGCCTGGGCACCCTCTACGCCGTGCAGGCCCTGGCTTGAGGCGCCGAGTCCGCCGCGGCGCGTTCGAGGGCCGGGCGCACTGTCAGTTGTCGGTGCCCTCGGGCTGGGCTTCGGCCTCGGACGCAGCCGCCGATTCCGCGGCAGGGGCGGTGTAGAAGACGGACCTGCCCTGCTTGGAGCGCTCGGCCTGGCTCTTGGCCACGAGTCCTTCGAGCGTGACGCGCACGACCTTGGCCGCGATGCCGCGGTGGGGGTGGGCCTCGCCGAGCGCGGTGGAGATCTCGGCCGCGGAGCGTGGTTCCTTCTGCTCGGCGAGATGGCGGCGGATGAGCTCGACCAGGGTGGGCTCGGGTGCCTTGGGGCTGTCCGCCGTCTTGGCCGCGGGCTTCTTGACTGCGGGCTTCTTTGCTGCGGACTTCGCGGCTGCGGGCTTACCGGCCGCCGGCTTCTTGGCTGCCTTCTTCGCCGGCGTGGCGGTGGACTTGGGTGCCTTCTGCTTCTCGCCGGCCGCCGGACCGGTCTTCTTCCCACGCGGGGAAGGCAGCACGGCACTCTCGGACTCGGCTGCGGACCCGTTCGGCGGCGTGGTGAAGCCGAGGGCCTGCTGCATGCTCTTCAGCACGTCGTGGTCGTGCTGAAGAGCGGCGAGCTGCTCCTTCAGGGTGGTGATTTCCGCACCGATACGTTCTTGCTCCTTGACGTTCGCTTCGAGATCGCCGGTCACCTGGGCGATGTACTGCGATGCCAGTTCGGTGGCGGGAATCTTTGTCTCGGGCATGGCACTGACCTTTCCTCGGCGTCGAAGGCATGCTGCGGGTGATGCCTGTCCCAGGGCGGGCTTCGGCGGCCCGGTGGGGGAGTTGTATGTCCCGCAGGCTGCCCTGGTGAGAGATGGTACGGACATGCGGGGCCAGTTGTTCCCGCTGAATGGTGTCCTCTTTCCCGGCGCCGGCCTCACGACTGCGACCTTCGGCGTCAACGGACAGAGCACAGAGCAGAGTTGGCCGACTCGGAATCGGCACTCAGGAGTTCGGCTTGCTCTGTAAGGCCGCAGATCCTGTATGTCGTCCAGCAGGTCGCCGCCGGCCGCGAGTCCGTCGGCCCCTGGACGTGGCCGACGGGCGGCGACGGTCTGCCGTCGCTCCTCTTCACCGGCAGCTACCCGGCCCTGACCCGGATCCCCTTCGTCGTGGCCGGTATGGCGGTCGCCGCCTCGACCTCGCTGCCACCGCCGTACACATACGCCTGGCGATCACCGGCGCAGCCTGGCCGTCCTCGGTTACGGCGGCTCCTTCCTGGCCCTGCACCTGCTCCCCGGCGCGCTGAACACCCTCGGAGACGGTCCTGGCCGGCTGCCTCACCGCCATGGACGCCTTCCCCCCTCGCCGTGACCGTCCTCGCCACGCTCTGGTGCCGCTCCTTGCGGCCCAGCCCTCTGGACTGGCTGGTGACCAAGGCGACCAAGCCCGCCGAACTGATCCGCTGAACCCTCTTCCAGGGGACGTGGGCCCCGCACGAACACGGGCCCCATGGGCGCGAGGCAAGGCGGAGGAGGCCAGAAGGATCGAACTCGACGGCTGCCGGTCAGCTGCCTTGCCCCCCCACGGTGACGCTCTGCGTGCCCTGGACCGCGCGCTCAGCGCCTACTTCATGTCACCAATGGGGGCTGCCCACCAGGTAGGCGATGCCCGCGAGGACGGCCAGGATCAGCGCAGGGATCGCCAGCCCTTTCGCGATCGAGGTCAGCGTGCGCGTACTGCCCGCCGCCTGCCGCGTGTAGTGCTCCCGCCGTGTTCCGAGGTCGTGCCGGGCGACCGCGCCGACCACCAGCGCCACCGCACCGGTGATCAGACACACGATGAGAGGCGTGAGCACTCCGTGCTCGCGGACGTTGTCCTCGACGTTGCCGTACACCCCTGCATCGCCCCGTTCCATGAGGGCGGCAACCGCCCTCTGCATGGCCAGTACGAGTGTGCCGAAGGCTGCGACGGCCAGGGCGAGTGCGGCACCGGCAAGGGCGGGGGCCCGTCTGTCCGTTCGCTGGGCGGGTGTAGTGGTCAGGGGCGGCGTCTTGGGACGGGACGGGATACGCCGGGGGTCGATGACCACCGTCTCGCGCTTGCCGTCCGTTCCATGTGGCGGCGTTGTGGGGTCGCTCGCTGGACCCGGTTCAGGCTCGGTGGGCCCGGTCCCATGCGCCGGCGCCACCTCCGCTTCGACATGGATCACCGACTCGTCGGCCACACCCTTCAGCACGATGTCACCCGACAGGCGTCCCTCTTTGGCCGTGTCGACGTGGACCTCCAGGCCGCTGCCGGTCGGGTCGACCCGCAGCCACGACTGTTTGGGCTGGGCCACGCAATGTCGGGCCAGCGGCGGGCCGTGCATGGTCACGGCTTGCTTGTGAGGGGTGGAACCCTTCGGTATCACGCCGAAGTCCAGGTGGTCCGGGGATGGTGCCAGTCGGATCTTGCCCAGGGCGTCGGACGCCATGACGGCGATCTGCTGGATGTCGTTGCGCGCGACCTCCTCCAGGTGCTGACGCGCCCCTTCCGCCACGGGCAGCTCCGTGTGCTGCAGTCGTTTCTGCAACTCCAGCACGGCACCCTGCCGGGTCAGGAACTCTTCGCTGTTCAGGGCAGACCGCAGGGAGGGCGGCGAGGGGACGGCAACGATCTTGATGCGGCCGCGCCGGCTGTGCGCCAGATGCAGCTCCCCGTGCAGCTCCGCCGCCTTCTTCGGCGTCTGATGGGGATTCTGCTCCCGCACCTGTCTGTAGACATACTCATACAGATCGTCGAGGGAGACCTTGCCGTCCGCGTCGAGGTCGGCCTCGCCGGTCTCCAGGCCCTCGACCACTGCGTGGGTGAACACCGAAGGCTGCGGAGCGGAGGAGTCGTCGGCGAGTTGGCTGCCCTCGAATGCGTACTCCATGGAGTCGGACGCGGTGATGACCGCCCAGCCCCGCCCGCTGACCGGCTCGTCCTTCGCGAAGGACTCGAGGACGTTGACGTCTCCGGATGCGCGCACGGAGGACGAGCCCCGGGAGAAGGCCCCGCCGTAGCAGCAGTCGAGGAACAGCACGGTGCGGCCCGCCCGCGTGACGGACAGGCAACTGCGGACGAACTGGGAGGGGACCGCCGTGGCGGCCAGCAGCGGGGGCTCGGTGTCGCTCGCGGCGAAGTACAGCTCGCCCGACTCGCTCTTGAGGCCGTGGCAGGAGAAGTGCAGCAGGAGCGTATCGGCGCGGCGGCGGTCGTTGAAGAAGCCCTGGATGCGCCGGCGCATGACGTCCGCCGACGCGTTGTGCACGACCTCCACCTCGAAGTCGCCGATCTGCGGGTCGTGCAGCACCTTCTCAAGGGCCGCGGCGTCCTGGGCAGGCGCCCTGAGCTTCTTGAGCCCCTGGTCGGTGTACCGGTCGTTGGCGATGATCAGCGCGTGTCTGGAATCCGTCATGGCTCGGCTCCAGCCGGGGAATGGCGCTGGACGAAGATCTCGAACGCCTTGGCGACCTGGTCGTCGCTCGCCTCGGACACCTCCAGGACGTCGTCGCCCATCCGCAGGTGCAAGGACGGGTGCGTGTCATGGCGACGGCCCAACCACGACCGGATGACGGTCATCACCTGATTCAGGGCGGTGGCCGAGCTGCCCAGAGTCACCAGCAGGGCACCGATCTGAGTGATGTCCACGGCCCGGGCTCCGGGAGGGACCTCCCCGCCGGGGAGTGTCGTTACGTCGTCCACGTCGAGATCGAGCAACTCCTCACGCAGGTAGCCGGTCAGCTCGGCGACGCGTTCTGCTTCCGCGTCCTCCTCGGTGAGGAGGATCTGCAGTTCGTTCTCCACCGTGTCAGCCCCTTCGTTCGTGCTCTTCGGGGCGGCGCAGAGTTCGAGGTATCGGTGGGCTCTACGTCAGTATCTACAGTTTCCGCTGCTCAGAGCCGGGTGGCAAGTGGCCCACGACGGAATGAATTTCACGGTTCAACCGTAAGATTTCGTCTTCAACTTGGCACGGCTCACCGTCGGCGAGGTTCTGTCGGCGAAGCGGCGCGCCGGGAGGCGGGGCCATGCCGCGGGACGGACCGATAAACCGCATTCCACCGATTGTCACTGCTTCGAGGTAAGCATCTCGTCTCCCCGGTGGTTGCGGCCCGTCCAGCGGCTAGCTTTCTGCAGGTGGACGGATCGCCGTGATCCTTCCCGCCCCGTTGCCCACTCCTCCCTGTCTCCCGGTCGGCGCACCCTTGTGCGCCGGACGCCCCGTCGTGCAAGGAGAGACTCCCTCCCGATGACCGTCGACAGCATCCCGGAAACCCGGACCGCACCCGACGCGGCGCAGCAGTCGCTGAGCACCGCCGCCGCCCGCAACCTCGCCACCACCACCAAGTCCGCACCGCAGATGCAGGAGATCACCTCCCGCTGGCTGCTGCGGATGCTGCCCTGGGTCGAGGCCGAGGGAGGCGCCTACCGGGTCAACCGGCGGTTGCGCCACACCCTCGGCGACGGGCGCATCGAGTTCGTCCAGGAGGGCGCAACGGTCCGGGTGATCCCCAGGGAACTCGGTGAACTGGCCCTGCTGCGCGGGTTCGAGGACACCGACGTCCTCACCGCACTCGCCGGCCGCTGCACGCAGCGGGACTTCGCGGCGGGTGACGTCCTCGTCGAGCGTGGCAGCCCCGCCGACCGGATCCACCTGATCGCCCACGGCCGGGTCAGCCGGACCTCCGCGGGCAAGTACGGCGGAGAGATCGCCATCGCGGTCCTCGCGGACGGCGACCATTTCGGTGAGGACGCCCTGCTGGACTCCGACGCCCGTCACGACAGCACGGTCACCGCCGAGACCTCCGGCACCCTCCTCACGCTCTCCCGATCCGACTTCGCCGCAGTGCAGGACTCGGCGCCCGCCCTCCGGGCCCATGTCGAAGCGTTCAGCTCCCGCTCACGACTGCGGCAGAACAAGCACGGCGAGGCCGAGATCGCCCTGTCGGCCGGCCACGTCGGCGAGGCCGAACTGCCGGGCACCTTCGTCGACTACGAACAGCAGCCGCGCGAGTACGAACTCTCCGTCGCGCAGACCGTACTGAGGATCCACACCCGGGTCGCCGACCTCTACAACGGTCCGATGAACCAGAGCGAGGAGCAACTCCGGCTCACCGTCGAGGCCTTGCGGGAGCGCCAGGAACACGAGCTCATCAACAACCGTGAGTTCGGGCTGCTGCACAACGCCGACTTCAAGCAGCGCATCCAGCCCCGTTCCGGCCCGCCCACACCGGACGACATGGACGATCTGCTCTGCCGCAGGCGCGGCACCAAAATGTTCCTCGCCCACCCCAGGACCATCGCCGCCATCGGACGGGGCTTCAACGCCTGCGGTCTCTACCCCGACCACGTCGACCTCGGCGGACAATCCGTGCCCGCCTGGCGCGGGGTCCCCATCCTGCCCTGCAACAAGATCCCGATCAGCAAGGAGCAGACCAGCTCCATCATCGCGATGCGCACGGGCGAGAAGAACCAGGGCGTCATCGGTCTGCGGCGGACCGGACTGCCGGACGAGTACGAACCGGGGCTCTCGGTGCGGTTCATGGGCATCAACGAACAGGCGATCAACTCCTACCTCGTCAGCACCTACTACTCCGCCGCGGTGCTCCTCCCCGACGCCCTCGGCGTGATGGAGAACGTGCAGATCGCCTCCAGGCCGCGCTGAAGCCCCTGAGCCGTGCAGGGTCCACGCCTCACACCCCCGCACGACGGAGCCCCACCCCACCGCAGCAAGGAGCTGCCGATGCCCGACTCCGGGCCCCTCGGATCATCCCCGCCCGAACAGCGGCCGACGCCGCCCACTGCCGTACCGGATGCCCCCATCGCCGTACCGGACGCCCCCGCGCCGGTGGTACCAGGCCCTCCGGCCAGGCCGACCGCGCGGCACTTTCTCGCCGCACTGCATCCGCCGGTCACGATCCCCGACCCGCCACCGCCCCCGGCGGCCGCCCCCGTACCGGACACGCCCGACGCGGCCGGGGCCGGCTCCGCGCTCCAGCGGATCCTGCGCGGACCCACCGGGCCGGGCACGGTCTCGCTCTCCGTGGCCGAGAGGTTCCAACCCCCGCTCCCGGATCCGGAGCCCCCGGCCCCCGTCCCGCCCGCCGAGGGGCGAGCCGTCCCCGGCCTCTACTACCACCCCGTCCCGGAACCCGACCCCGTACGCGTCGAGGAGGTGAGCCGCCGGATCAAGCACTGGGCCGAGGACGAGGTCCAGCTCTACCCCGAGGAATGGGAGAAGCAGTTCGACGGATTCTCCGTCGGCCGCTACATGGTCGCCTGCCATCCCGACGCCCCGACGGTCGACCACCTGATGCTCGCCACACGGCTGATGGTCGCGGAGAACGCGGTGGACGACTGTTACTGCGAGGACCACGGCGGGTCACCCGTCGGTCTCGGCGGGCGCCTCCTCCTCGCGCACACGGCGATCGACCACTTCCACACGACCGCGGAGTACGCGCCGGCCTGGCTGGAGTCGCTCGGGTCGGACGCCCCGCGCCGGGCGTACCGCAGCGCGATGGACTACTTCGTCCGCGCGGCCACGCCCTCCCAGTCCGACCGCTACCGGCACGACATGGCCCGGCTGCACCTGGGCTACCTCGCCGAGGCCGCCTGGGCGCAGACCGGTCATGTCCCGGAGGTGTGGGAGTACCTGGCGATGCGTCAGTTCAACAACTTCCGTCCCTGCCCCACGATCACCGACACCGTCGGCGGTTACGAACTGCCCGCGGACCTGCACGCCCGGCCGGACATGCAACGGGTCATCGCCCTCGCCGGCAACGCGACCACCATCGTCAACGACCTCTACTCGTACACCAAGGAACTCAACAGCCCGGGCCGCCACCTGAACCTGCCGGTGGTGATCGCGGAACGGGAGCAACGGTCCGAGCGCGACGCCTATCTGAAGGCCGTCGAGGTCCACAACGAACTCCAGCACGCCTTCGAGGCCGCCGCGGCAGACCTCGCGGCGGACTGCCCCCTGCCCCCCGTGCTGCGCTTCCTCAAGGGCGTGGCCGCCTGGGTCGACGGCAACCACGACTGGCACCGCACCAACACCTACCGCTACAGCCTGCCCGACTTCTGGTAAAGAACGGACCTTTCTGTGACCACTGAAATGACGACGGAAACGACCACCACCGCCTCCGTGAAGATCCCGGCCCCGGCGACGCCGTACCAGGGGGACATCGCCCGCTACTGGAACAACGAGGCACGGCCGGTCAATCTCCGCCTCGGTGACGTGGACGGGCTCTACCACCACCACTACGGCATCGGCGAGGTGGACCAGGCCGCGCTCGGCGACCCGGCCCACAGCGAGTACGAGAAGAAGCTCATCGCCGAGCTGCACCGGCTGGAGTCGGCACAGGCCGAGGTCCTCCTGAACCACCTCGGCCCCATCGGGCCCGGCGACACCCTCGTCGACGCCGGCTGCGGGCGCGGCGGCTCCATGGTCATGGCCCACCGACGCTTCGGCTGCAAGGTCGAGGGCGTCACCCTCTCCGCGACCCAGGCCGACTTCGGCAACAGGCGGGCACGGGAACTACGGATCGAGGACCACGTCCGCTCCCGCGTGTGCAACATGCTCGACACACCCTTCGAGAAGGGCAGCATCGCCGCTTCGTGGAACAACGAGTCGAGCATGTACGTCGACCTCGGCGACCTGTTCGCCGAGCACTCCCGCTTCCTGCGAGTGGGCGGCCGCTACGTGACGATCACCGGCTGCTGGAACCCCCGCTACGGCCAGCCGTCGAAGTGGGTCTCCCAGATCAACGCCCACTTCGAGTGCAACATCCACTCCCGCCGCGAATATCTGCGCGCCATGGCCGACAACCGGCTCGTGCCGCAGGCCGTCGTCGACCTCACGCCGGACACCCTGCCCTACTGGGAGTTGCGGGCCACGTCCTCGCTGGTCACCGGGATCGAGAAGGCGTTCATCGAGTCCTACCGGGACGGCTCCTTCCAGTACGTCCTGATCGCGGCCGACCGCGTCTGACCCGGCCTCGCGGATCCGGGATCCTCACCGGAGGGCCCGGCTCCGCGAGTTGGATGAGATCGCGCTCAACCCGCACAGCACATATGAGGATTTGAACGGTGCCGTTCCGTCGATGACCCCGTGCGAGAATGTCGCCCGTGACCGGATCGTCTACGTCGCCCGTCGTTGAGAGCACACCCCGTGATGGTCTGGGCCCCCGTGCCGCCGCGATACTGGTGTTCGGGTCCTCGGCGGCGGTCCTGGTGGTCGAGATCGTCGCCTTGCGGCTGCTGGCTCCCTACCTCGGCCTGACCCTCGAGACCAGCACCATGGTGATCGGCATCGCGCTCACGGCCATCGCCTTCGGCTCCTGGCTGGGTGGCAACATAGCGGACCAGGTCGATCCGCGTCGGCTCATCGGTCCTGCGCTGGGGGTGTCCGGAGCGGTGGTGGCGCTCACTCCCGCGGTGCTGCGGAGCACGGCGGAATGGGCACCGGCGGTGCTCCTGGTCATCGCGTCGCTGACCATCCTGGTGCCGGGTGCGCTGCTCTCCGCGGTGACGCCGTTCGTCACGAAGCTGCGTCTCACCAGCCTGGCGGAGACCGGAACGGTGGTCGGCCGGCTGTCGGGCATCGGCA
This sequence comes from Streptomyces qaidamensis, assembly GCF_001611795.1. Lineage (NCBI taxonomy): Bacteria > Bacillati > Actinomycetota > Actinomycetes > Kitasatosporales > Streptomycetaceae > Streptomyces > Streptomyces qaidamensis. The sequence continues at coordinate 8,989,846 of NZ_CP015098.1, forward strand.
CGGTGGGCGCCATCGTCGGCACCGTGCTCACGGGCTTCGTCCTCGTGTCGCGGTTGCCGGTCAGCGGCATCCTGCTCGGGCTCGGAGCGCTGCTGGTGGCCGGCTCGGCATGGGTCGAGTGGCGAACGCGCGGGTGGACCGGCACCCCGGCCCTGGCACTCGTCGTCGCGGCCGGCGGCCTCGCCGCCACGGTCGCGCCCGGGGGTTGCGACGTGGAGACCAAGTACCACTGCGCACGCGTCGTCGCGGACCCCGGTGAGCGCGACGGCCGCACGCTCGTCCTGGACGGCCTGCGGCACTCCTACGTCGACGTCGACGACCCGGCCCATCTGGAGTTCGAGTACGTGCGCGCCGTCGCGTCGGTGGTCGACGCCGGCTTCCCGCAGGGCGAACCGCTGGTGGCCCACCACCTGGGCGGTGGCGGACTCACTCTTCCCCGCTACCTCGCGGCCACGCGCCCCGGAACCCGAAGCCTCGTCTCCGAGATCGACGGCGGAGTCGTGCGCATCAACCACGAGCGACTCGGTCTGCGGCCGGAAGCCGGCATCGACGTGCGGGTGGAGGACGGCAGGCTCGGCCTGCGGCGACTCGACACCGACAGCCGTGACCTCGTCGTCGGCGACGCCTTCGGTGGCGTCAGCGTGCCGTGGCACCTCACCACCGTGGAAGCGATGGCCGATGTCCGGCGGGTGCTCGACGACGGCGGCCTGTACGTGGCCAACCTCATCGATCACGGTGGCATGGACTTCGCACGCGCCGAAGTGGCCACGCTAGGCGAGACCTTCCCGCACGTCGCGCTCCTCGGCGAACCCGCCGACATCGGCCTGGGCCCGGCCGCCGCGTCCAAGGGCGGCAACCTGGTGGTGCTGGCCTCCGACCGGCCGGTCGACCTCCGGGCGGTCCAACGAGCGCTCGACGCCCGCCACACCGGCTGGAAGATCGCCACCGGCGAGGACCTCACCTCCTGGACCGGCGCTGCCCGGCTCCTCACCGACGATCACGCACCCGTGGACCAGCTCCTGCAGCCCTACAGTCCGCAGAGCGGCCGGTGAGCGGGCGAGACCAGGCCCACCGGCGTCTTCACCGGGTTCGGCTTCCCGTGCCCAGGGTCTCGCCGACCAGCCCGCGTACGGCCTTCAGCGCCTCGGCCCGGTCCGCCGGGACCAGTCCGATGCGCGTGCGACGGTCGAGCAGGTCGGCTTCGTCCAGGGCGCCCTCGTGCCGTAGCGCCCACAGCAGTTCGGCGCCGGTCACGGCATGGCCGGGCACGACGGGCTCGCCCAGCCGCGGGTCCTGGTCGGCCAGGGCGAGTACCGCGGGCGCCTCGGTGCCGTAGCGCTGGACGAGGCGGCGGGGCGCGCGCACCGCGGCGAGCGTCCGGGGGGCCGCGGCGCCCACCAGCGGGAGCGTGGCGGTGGGGGAGGGGCCGGCGGTCAGACCGCGAGCGTCGACCACGGCGTTCACGGCGTCCTCGGCCATCCTGCGATAGGTGGTGAGCTTGCCGCCGACCACACTGACCACGCCGTCCGGCGAGGTCAGCACCGCGTGCCGGCGGGAGATGTCGGCCGTGCGTGAGGCGGCGCCGGGCTGTGCGGTGGGGGTGGTGTCCAACAGGGGCCGCAGCCCGGCGAACGCGCCGACGACGTCGCTGCGACGGACGGGGACGTCGAGAACCGAGCCGAGGACGTCGAGCAGGAAGCCGATGTCCGTCTCCGGCACCTCGGGGACGTCCGGGACGGGCCCGTCCAGGGGCTCGTCGGTGAGCCCGACGTAGACGCGGCCGTCGTCCTGGGGCAGGACGAGGACGAAACGGTTGGTCTCGCCGGGGATGGGGATGTGCAGACCGGCGGGCAGCGGGCCGATGTCCTGCGAGCGCAGGACGAGATGGGTGCCGCGAGAGGGCCGGACCCTGATGCCCTCCACGAGGTCACCGGCCCACACTCCGGATGCGTTGATCACCGCTCGGGCTCGGATCTCGCCCTCCTCGCCGGTGAGTTCGTCGCGTATCCGGGCCCCGGACGCGGAGAGTTCCACGGCCCGGACACGGGTCAATATGCGGGCCCCCCGTGCGGCGGCGGTACGGGCGAGGGCGGTCACCAGCCGGGCGTCGTCGGTGAGCCTCCCGTCCCAGGAGAGCAGGCCGCCGCGCAGCTCCGCGGGGCGCAACGCCGGGGCCAGGTGCCGGGTCTCGACCGGGGAGAGCCGGCGCGGGGCGGGCAGCGTGGCGCGGGCCGTGCGGGCCGACAGCCGCAGGGCGTCGCCGGCCCGGAAACCGGCCCAGGCGAGAGCGGCCTGGCCGCGCGAGACGAGTCCGGTCAGGGGCAGCACGAACGGCTGGGCGCGCACCAGATGGGGTGCCGTCCGCTCCATCAGCACGCCGCGTTCGACCGCGCTCTCGTGGGCGACGTCGAACTGGGCCGAGGCCAGGTAGCGCAGCCCGCCGTGGATGAGCTTGGAGCTCCAGCGCGACGTGCCGAACGCGAGGTCGTGGGCGTCGACGGCGACGACGTCGAGACCGCGGGCGGCGGCGTCGAGGGCCGCTCCGGCGCCGGTCGCACCGAGGCCGACGACCAGCACGTCCACCACGCGGCCGTCGGTCGCCTCGGTCAGGTCGCGGGTGCGCCGCGCTGCGGACAGGGAGGCCCCGGCGGCGGGGGTGCCGGTCAGGCTCATGGGGTGAGGGTCCTCTCCAGAACGGTGCGCAGTTCGGCGAGGAAGGCCGCGCTCGTGAGCTCGGCGTCGTCCTCCTCGGTCATGGTGCGCAGGGACAGGGCGAAGGACTGGAGGACCAGCAGCACGGTCCGGGCCTGGCGTTCGGCGGGGGCCACCCGCACCGAGCCGTCCGCATGTCCCTCCCGCAGCGCCCCGGCGAGCAGCTCCAGCAGGGCCTCCTGGCTCGCGCCGCGGCGGTCCAGCACGTAGGGCAGGAGCAGTTCGGGGTCGACGTCGACGATCTTCTGGAAGAGCGGGTGGGCGCGGAAGGCCTCCACGCCCGCCACCAGGCCGTCGATCAGCGGTGGGCGCGTGCCCACGTCGGGCCGGCTCTCGGGCATGGATCCGGTCGCGACGGCGATCCACTCGCGCGTCATGAGATCACCGACCAGGGAACGGACGTCGGGCCAGCGGCGGTAGAGCGTCATCCGTGAGACGCCCGCGCGGCGGGCCACGTCGGTCATGGTCGTGCGGCGGACACCGACCGCGAGGACGCAGTCCCGGACGGCGTCGAGCACCACGTCGTTGTCGGAGGACTTCTGCTGAGCCGAGCTGTTGTGACGATTAGGCGTCATGTGTAACAGTGTAACGCCCGAGGCCGCTCCAGCGGCAACCCCCGACGACCGGTGAGGACGACACGCATGGACATGCTGTGGAACGGCTGGGGCGACCCGGCCAGGGCGACGCCGCTGCCCGACACCGTCACCGGGCTGCTGCGCGACTGGCTCGGCGTCAAGCCCCAGCCCACGGCATCAGCCCGGCTGGAGGAGATCACGATCTCCACGCCCGCCCTTGAGGACTCCGCCCGCCACGCGCTGCACGCCGCACTCGGCGATCGCGCGGAGAGTCTCCGCACGGACCCCGAGAGCCGCATCCGGCACACCCGCGGCAAGTCCACCCCGGACCTGCTGCGCATCCGCGCCGCCGACACCACCGACGCCCCGGCGGCGGTCGCCCTCCCGCAGAGCCAAGACGAGGTACTCGCCGTGCTCCGCGTCTGCGCCGAACACCGCCTCGCCCTCGTCCCGTTCGGCGGCGGAACCTCCGTCGTCGGCGGCCTCGCCCCCGCCGGCAAGGCACCCTTCATCGCCCTGGACCTGCGGCGCATGAACCGCATGCTCGACCTCGACCCCGTCTCCCGGACCGCCACCCTCCAGCCCGGTCTGCGCGCACCCGAGGCCGAGGCGCTCCTGGCCGAACACGGCTTCACCCTCGGCCACTTCCCCCAGTCCTACGAGTGGGCCACCATCGGCGGCTTCGCCGCGACCCGCTCCAGCGGGCAGGCCTCCGCGGGCTACGGGCGCTTCGACGAGATGGTCCTCGGACTCACCCTCGCCACACCCGAGGGCACCCTCGACACCGGCCGGGCACCCCGTTCGGCGGCCGGACCCGATCTGCGGCAGCTGCTGCTCGGCTCGGAGGGCGCCTTCGGCGTCATCACCTCCGTGACCGTCCGCATCCGGCCCGTCCCGCGGACGCGCCGCTACGAAGCCTGGCGCTTCGCCTCCTTCGACGAGGGCACCGCCGCGCTGCGCCGCCTCGCACAGGACGGCCCCCGCCCCACCGTCCTCAGGCTGTCCGACGAGACCGAGACCCTGATCGGCCTCGCCCAGCCCGCGGCCATCGGCTCCGCCGTCGAGCAGCACAGCGCCGGATGCCTCGCCGTGGTCGGCTTCGAGGGCACCGAGCAGGACACCGCGGGGCGGCGGGCGGCCGCGGCGGCCGTACTCACCGACAGCGGTGGCGAGTTCGCGGGCGACGAGCCGGGGGAGCGCTGGGCGCACGGCCGCTATGCGGCGCCGTACCTGCGGGACTCGCTCCTCGAAGCGGGCGCGTTCGCCGAGACGCTGGAGACCGCCGCCTACTGGTCGCGACTGCCCGGCCTGTACGCCGCCGTCCGCGACGCGCTCACCGCCACGCTCACCGACAACGGCACCCCGCCGCTGGTCATGTGCCACATCTCGCACGTCTACGAGAACGGCGCCTCGCTGTACTTCACGATCGTCTCCGCCCAGGGCGCCGACCCCGTCGAGCACTGGACACGTGCCAAGCACGCCGCGAACGAGGCGATCCTCGCCGCGGGCGGCACGATCACCCACCACCACGCGGTCGGCACCGACCACCGCGACTGGTACGTACGGGAGGCCGGGGACCTCGGTGTCGCGGCGCTGCGCGCCGTCAAGCGACGGCTGGACCCGGACGGCCTGCTGAACCCCGGAGTCCTGCTGCCGGCCGACTGACCGCAGCCCCGCTCTCCGCCCGAGCCCGCACCACCCCTGACCAGACGACAGCCCGGCACCACCCGTCAGCCCGGAGGCACATCGATGCGACAGTTCACCGCCGTCGTCAACCCGACCGCGGGCGGAGCCACCAGCGCTGCGGCGCTGCACAAGGTGGCCCGCCTCCTCCGGGAGGCGGGCGCCGAGCTGGAGACCGAGTACAGCCGCAGCCTCCCCCACGCCCGCGAACTCGCCCGGCGCGCCGGGGAACGCGGCCGGGTGGTGCTCGCCGTCGGCGGCGACGGGATCACCGGAAGCATCGGCGGAGCCCTCAGCGGCACCGGCGCCCTGTTCGGCATGGTCCCGGCCGGCCGCGGCAACGACTTCGCCCGGGCCCTGGGCCTGCCCGGCGACCCCGACGGCGTCGCCCGGGTGCTGCTCCACGGCACACCACGCGCCGTGGACACCATCGAGGTCACGTCGTCCGTCCACGCCGGCACCGTCGTGCTCGGCAGCGTCTACGCGGGCGTCGACGCGCTCGCCAACCTCCACGCCAACCGCTCCCGAATGCTGCGCGGTTCGGCCTCCTACTACGCAGGTGCCCTACGCGCGATCAGCACCTGGCGCCCCGTCCGCTACCGGATCACCGTCGACGGCCGGGACCACGCCTACAGCGGCTACACCGTGGTGGCCGCGAACTCCAGCTACTACGGCTCCGCGCGGCGTATCGCTCCCGAGGCCCGTCTCGACGACGGTCTGCTCGACGTCGTGATGATCCGCGACGCCCCGCGCCGCCTGTTCTTCGCCCTGATGAAGGAGCTCGACACCGGCGCCCACATCCACCGCCCCCAGGTGCAGGTGGTGCGCGGCCGGGAGATACGCATCGAGGCCGACCGGGACGTCCCCTACGGCGCGGACGGCGAGATCGAGGCCGTCCTCCCGGTGACGGCCAGAGTGCTGCCCGGCGCACTGCGAGTCCTGTGCTGAGCCGCCGATCCCCGTCGCGATGAAACAAAGTGGCGGCTATGGTGCCCTGTTGCTTGGATGCCCGACATGACTTCTCCTGACTTTGGCGACCATCCTGAGCGAGCACTGCTGGACCGGCTCGAGGAGTACTACGACGACGTCCCGCGGCACAGCGCCCGCGTCGAGGACCACGGGCCGCTCACCCTGTTCGTGCCTGAGGGCCAGGGCTGGCCGTTCTACGCACGTCCCGCACGGGGAGGGTCCGGACCGCTGCGGCCCACCGACGTTCAGAAGGTCCGTGCTCGCCAGCGGGAACTGGGGATCCCGGAGAGTTTCGAATGGGTCGCCGAGACCACACCCACGCTCCGGGCAGCAGCCGAGGAGTCGGGACTCGTGGTCCACGAACACCCGCTCATGGTCCTCGATCCCGGTACTCCGGCAGCCGGTGTGGACGGATCGTCCGGCAACGTGTCCGTGCGGATCATCGGCGCGGACGATCCGATCCTGCCCGGCGCCCTGGCCGTTCCTCAGCTCGCCTTCGCCGAGCCCGGGACCCACGTCGGTCTCGCGGGAACACCACAACTGACGGAAGCGATCAACGCCCGTGTCGCCGACGGATCGGTGGAACGCGCGATCGTACGTATCCGGGCAGGTCTGACCGTGGTCGCGGCAGCCGTCGAGCACGGGTCGGTTCTGTCCGCCGGCCAGCACCAACCGCTCGCAGGAGTCAGTGAGATCGTCGGCGTCGGAACGCTCCCCGCGGCCCGCCGCCGTGGTCTCGCACTCGCGGTCACGGAGGCACTGGTGGCCGACGCCCGATCGAGGGGAGCGGCAACCGTCTTCCTGTCGGCAAGTGACGACGATGTCGCACGGCTCTACGCCCGCCTCGGCTTCCGCAGGGTCGGAACGGCACTGATCGCCGAACCCGCCGAGTAGGGGTGAACGTCACAGCGGCATATCGGGCAATTCGCGACTTCGATCTTCACGGAAGGCTCACAAGTTGGCTAAGTTGGTTACAGCATGCACGACTTCCGCCGATGGGTAGGTGGTTTCGTGCGCTCCCGGACTGAAGGAGTGCCCTTTCCATGGCGCTGGAACGAACCTCGCGCCTCGGAGTGACCGAGGCCCGGCTCTCGCAGTTGGCTGGTGCCCGCGTTGGCGCATGACGGCGAGGGGCCGAGCCCTGACGAGGTCCGGCGGAGGATCGACAGTCTCTACGACCGGGCCGAGAGCGACACCGGCACCTTCAACGCGACCCGCGCCGCCGCGATACCGCGTCAGCGCGGCACGGTCGCCCGCGGCCGGTCCGAGGGGGACACACCGCCGGCGGTCGGAGCCCTTGCCCGGCAGTGGTTCGACGTCGCCCGCGCCAAGCTGGGACCGTCCGTGCCGGCGTGGCAGTCGGACCGGAAGGTGCCGGTCCGGCCCGAGCGCGCACCCGAGGCGGCACGACCTGTGCGTCCGGCGGCACGCCCCGCGGAATCCCGCGCCCTCGAAGTGCCCCCGGCGGAACGCGCCGCGGAATCCCGCGCCCTCGAAGTGCCCCCGGCGGAACGCCCCGCGCAACTCCGCGCCCTCGAAGTGCCCCCGGCGGCACGCCCCGCGGAATCCCGCGCCCTCGAAGCGCCCCCGGCGGAACGCGCCGCGGAATCCCGCGCCCTCGAAGTGCCCCCGGCGGAACGCCCCGCGCAACTCCGCGCCCTCGAAGCGCCCCCGGCGCCCACCGGTGGTGCGTGGGAGCTGCCCGTCGGATCAGCTCAGGCGCCTGCCGCCGAAGTCCTCCCGGAGCTCTCCGACCAGCGTGCCGCACCGGTTGCGACAGGTGGCGCACAGCCGGGTCTCTACGGCGATCTGGCGGCCTGGCCCCTGTACGAGCCCGCACCAGCGCCCGCCCTGGAGTCCGGCCCACCGTCCCTCGCGGCGCTGCCCGCCGTCCCAGCTCCCACCGAGGGTGCCTACCAGGTGGATCTTCTGACAAGCGGGACGGAGGCGTACGGTTCCGGTCCAGTGACCGGCGCGACCGCACCGTATGTCAGGCCCCTGGCAGCGGATCTCACCGCTTACCAAGCCTCCGGTCCACCGGCCGACATGACCATGACGACCTATGGCGCCGGTCTGCCCGACACTCACGGCGCATCCTGGCTGACGCCGGCCGCCGGCCGCAGCAGCCAGGCCGAGCGGGTGATCGCCTTCGCCCGCGCGCAGATCGGTCTGCCGTGCGTATGGGGCGCGGTCGGGCCGGGATCGTACGACGCCGCCGGGCTCACCCAGGCCGCCTGGAAGGCTGTCGGTGTCATGCTTCCCCGGACCACCCAGGCCCAGTGGAGTGCGGGGGAGCAGGTCTCGCTCGCTGATGCCCAGGTCGGGGACCTGGTCTTCTTCCACGACGACCTCGGCCATGTCGGCATCTGGAGCGGCGACGGCATGATGATTCACGCGTCCGGCCCGGGAGCGCTCATCCGTGAGGAGTCGGTGTTCTTCGCCGGGCAGTCGGCCATCAAGGGCGCGATCCGCCCGGCTTGACATGCCGCGCAGGGGAGACCTGACGCGGCTGGGGATTCACCTGGTCAGGTGGGTGACCACCGAGCGCATCGCCTCGTGCAGGGCGGGGATCGTCTCCTCCGGCGCGTCGAGGGTCTCGAACCCGTGGTGGCCGTTGGGGACATCGACCAACTCCAGTCGCGCAGCGCTCTCGTCCGCCGCGGTCACGAACGCATCGACCGTCGCGGCGAGCTCGGGAGCCTCTCGCCCGGCGCGGAGGAGGACGATGGGCAGGGAGCCCGCCTGTCCGACCGCCCGGGCGGGGTGGAAGCGGCTGCCGGCCATGCCCCAGGCGGGAAGGGGCGCCAGGACGGGATAGGACGCGGCCAGGCAGCGCAGCCAGGCGGGCGGCCGTGTCAGCCAGTCCGTGGTGAGGAGGCCGCCGCCCGAGAAGAACCACAGAGCGATCCGGTCGGCGTCCACCCGGGCGTCGGACCGCACCAGGTCCACCCCGGTGGCGATGTCCGCGGCCGCGCGGTCATAGTCCGCGACGTCGTGGAGGCGGTGGTCGAGCGTCGCGCCGACCATTCCCTCGGCGGCGGCCCAGCGGGCGTACCCCACCAGGGTCGGCCACTCGCGCGGGAGCGGCCGCGCTCCCGCGGGTACGGGTCCGCCGTGCACGAAGACCACGGCCGGTCGCGGGCCCTCGCCGTCGGGGACGTACAGATCGACATGACCTTGACGGTCGCGAGGCAGCTCGGGGACGTCCAGCGGGAACGGGCGCAGGTGGGCAGGCGCCGGTGCGTCGTCGCCGGCCGGCCGCAGGCGGTGTCCCTCACCGGCGGCGGCCCGCAGCAGGACGTCGGCCAGTGCGTCGGGACAGGACAGCATCGGCCAGTGCCCGGTGGGAAGTTCGAAGAAGGTGACCTGAGGTTCGGTCAGGGCGGCCAGCGCGGGGTCGCCGAAGTCGACGAGCCTCTGCACCTGGTCGATACCGGCGCCGTTGCGGGCGCACAGCACGCCGCTGACAGGAACCGCGGCCACCGCCCCGGTCAGCCGCAGCGGCTCAAGCAGAGTGCCCAGCGGCTGTGGCGCCGACAGGGCGGTCAGCCGCTCCAGGCCCGCCTCACCGACGTCGGCGGTACTGCCCCAGCGCTCCCACTCGTCACGTCCCGGTGGCGCCAGCACGCCCTCGCGCTCGCCCGCCTCGGCGCGTGCTGCCAGCTGCGCGCGCAGCGCCTGGTCCGGCACGGCGGCCAGCGCCGGTACACCGTTCTGCGGCATCCCGCAGTCCAGGTACACGACGCGTGCGATGCGCTCCGCTCGCCGATCAGCGGCGCCGAGCACCGGGTGGATCCCGTAGTCATGACCGACGAGCACGATCTCCCGCCCGGATGCCACGTCCACCGCGTCGATCGCCGCGATCACGTCCTCGATGTGCGTCTCCAGACCGACGTGCGATGGTGCGGCGGGCCGAGCCGGGTCGATGCCCGTCAGCGGGACGGCGTGTGCCGTGCTGCCCGCCGCGATCAGCCGTGCGGCCGTCTCCTCCCAGACATGGGCCCCGGTGAACACACCCGCAACCATGATGAACACGCTCACAAAGTCCTCCCCGGACTCTCAGGTTTCGCCGAACTCGCCGAACTCGCCGAACTCGCCGAACTCGCCCCATGACGCCGCGCGGGTCGCGAACGCCGTGTCCGCGGGCCGCCGTGCCTGCCTCGCCCGCGCACCGGTACCGTAGGAACTCCCCTTAAGGGAGGTTCAACTGTCGACGTCACACGAGCTGTTGTGGAGCATCGGGGAACTCGCAGAGCGCGCCGACGCCACGGTGAAGACCGTCCGCTTCTACTCCGACCAAGGCCTGCTCCCCGAAGCCGCCCGCAGCAGTGGCGGACACCGCCGCTACGGCCCCCAGGCACTGGAACGACTGCAGCTGATCCGCTCCCTGCGCGCCCTCGACCTGCCCCTGCCCGAGATACGCCGCATCCTCGACGACGAAGAGGCAGCCGACCATGTGCTGGAGGACGCCCTCGACAGCCGCCTGCGTGGGCTCGGCAGCGAGCTGAAGACCCTGCGCTGGCGGGAAGCCGCACTCCAACTGGTGCGGGACTGCCCGCCGGCTCAGCGCGCGGGCCGGCTGAGGCTGCTCAGCGCGCTGAGAACCCCGCCGAGCACCGCACCACTGGCCAGGTTCTGGCGCGCCTGGCTGCCACCACGGATGCCGCGCCCGGCAACTGCGGCATTCCTGGAGGCGGCCGTTCCCCAGCCGCCCGACGAGCCGCACCCGACCCAGGTACTCGCCTTCGCCCGGCTGCATGCGATGACGACCGCCCCCTGCCCGGACGGTCGACAGCCCCAACCGGAGGTGCACCGAGCAGCAGGTGCCGACGGCGCCGTGCTGCTGTACGCGGGCCTCGCCGAAGCATTCGAACTCGCGGCTCCACACCTGCGCCGGGCACACGACCCGCACCCGGGTGAGGCCCTCGATGCCTATGTCGCCGCGTACGCGAGTGCCTTTCGCAGCCGCGACACCCACGAGTTCCGGCGCTCTCTGGCTGCCCGGCTCTCTGCCGAGGCGCGCCTGAACCAGTACTGGGAACTCGCCGCCGTCGTTCTGACGCCGCCAGGCAGCAGTCCCCGGCCGACCCCGGGCTCAGCGGACGACTGGCTGCGCGCGGCCCTGCAACTGGACAACGCCAGAACCGCGTAAGTCCCGTCTCACCGGTTCGGCGACGCTACGACTCCATCCGCTTAGCGCTATTAGCCGACCTACCGCCTCTTTGTGCCGAGTTCGCTTCTTTTCGTATCGCCGGCGCTGCGTCACGGGCATTCTTGCGACGGTCAGTCGGGGCAGGGTTGCGGGCCTTGTAACGGAATGTCAACTACTCCGGGAGGTGGGCTTGTTGACCGGTGGCACGCGATGGCTGCTGGCGGGTGTGGCGGCGATGGTGGCGTTCATCGTGCCGACGGTGCTGTGCGGGATGTGGCTGCTGTCGGCTCTGGTGCCGGACGAGGCAGCGCGCTGGGGCGTGGCGTCTGCGCTGGGTGCGGCGGTGGCCGCGGTGTCCGTGCTGTGGGGGCAGGGTTTCGCTGCACGCCCGGGTCGCGGGAGCGGCACCGCAGGCGGGCCGGCCCGCAGCGTTCAGGCGCCCGGGACGAGGGCCGTCGCGGTGGGAGCGACCGTGCGGGGCACCATCTCCACAGGTGACGGCGGCGTGCCCTGCGCGAGCCCGCCCGCCGGCCGGCCGGCGCAAGGGACGGTGACCGCTTACCCGGAGCCCGCCGCGGGGGCAGCGCCGTTGGGGTCGGTGACCGCCTCAGGCGAACGGTCGGTCGCTGTCGGCGATGCGGTGGCCGGCGACATCTCCACGGGCGATCACCCGTCCGAAGAGGACCGTCGGTGACGAAGTCACGCAGGTCAGCCGTGGAGGGGAACGGCTCTACTCGGGCGTCCGTGATCGCCTCAGGCGAACGGTCGATCGCGATCGACACACAGGGAGGCCCTTTCCTGGGGGTGGCGAGCTCCGGGGATCACACGACGATCGTGCATGTGCCCGCGCACGAGCTGCGTCCAGCGGCGGCCGTGGACGCGCCTCCCGGAGTGGTGCGCCTGCCCGCCCTGCACGCCTCGTTCGTCGGACGGGCCCGCGAACTGGCTCTGCTGGACGACGCCCTGACCGGTTCCGGGGCGGCTGTGGTGCACGCCGTGCACGGTCTGGGCGGCGTCGGCAAGAGCACCCTGGCGGCTCACTGGGCCTGTGCCCGCAGGGAGGTGGACAACCCCATCTGGTGGATCACCGCCGACTCCTCGGGCGCCCTGGCCGCGGGGCTGGCGGCACTGGCTGCCGCACTCCAGCCCGCCCTCGCCCGGCTGCCCCAGGACCAGCTCAAGGAGCGGGCCCGGCAGTGGCTGGCCACCCACGACGGGTGGCTGCTCATCCTGGACAACGTCACCGATCCCGAGGACGTGCAGCCCCTGCTGGCGCACGCCGACAAGGGCCGGATCCTGATCACCAGCCGCCGCGCGTCCGGCTGGCACGACACCGCCGAGCCCATCCACCTGGACACCCTCGCCCCCGACGAGGCGCACACCCTCCTCACCCGCATCCTCACCCGTGACGGAACGCGCGCCGCGGCGAACCTGCACGGTGCCGCCGAACTGTGTGCCGAAGTCGGCTACTTGCCGCTGGCCATCGAGCAGGTAGCCGCCTACATCGTCCAGACCGGCATCACTCCGCGCGCCTACCTGCGCCTGCTCGCGGATGACCCTGCCCATATGTACCGCAAGGCGAAGGAAGGCCACGACAGCGAGCGCACCATCGCCCGGATCTGGGCCATCACCCTGGACCGCCTCACCGACACCCCCCCTGGCCGGGCACCTCCTGCGCGTCCTGGCCTGGTACGCCCCGAACGCCATCCCGCGCGCGCTCATCGGCACCCTCGGCAGTGAACCCGCCGTCGTCGACGCCGCGAGATGCGCAGCAACCTCGCCACGGCACACCAGGCGGCGGGGAACCGGCGAGAAGCACTCGTCGGGCATCAGCACTCGGCCGCGGAGTGCCGACGCGTGCTGGGGCCTGATCACCCCGATACGCTGGGCGCCCTCAACAACCTCGCCGACGCGCAGGCCCAAGCCGGCCACAGGAGCAGGGCCATCGAGTCGTACGAGCTTCTCCTGACCGACTGCAGGCGCGTGTTCGGCACGGGCGACCGGCGGACCGGGCTGGTCGCGGCCAACCTGGCGGCCCTCCGGGGACATTGACCGATGCGCACCGACGAGCGTGCCCGCCTAACCGTGCACGACCAGTCGCGACTGTCGTCCCGCGAACGAGCTGCGCAGCGCCCGTGCCTCACGGTTCCGCGCAGCGAAGACTCCCCGCTTGTCCACGTGCACGACCAGGATGTCGTAGCGGTCGATGACCTCGGAGATGCCTCGTGTCTGGATGGTGTCCCGCCAGGCATCCGTAGTCCGGCCGAACCACTCCGGTAGTCCGCAGGGCCCGGTCACGGCGTCCCAGAAGTCGTCGAGCGTCTCGATCGACTGCCCCCGCAGGTCGACCACCAGCTCCGACTCTGTCTTCTCGGCCATGGCGGCAGCGTAACCAACCTTCATCAGGCCGTGCAGCGGTCACAGGCGACTGATTCCGGTCCCGCCGCTCCGCCCCGGGCATGACCAGTGATTCGTCCGGCGTAGCCGGGTACCCGGCGGCGGAACTCGGAGCATCCGATCCATGGGGCCGCACCGGCCATGGCCGGCTGAAACAGAGGAACGATAGCGATGAGCCAGCCCAATCCCATCAAGCGGGCGGCGGACAAGGTCACTGAAGCCATCCAGGGCACCGGCGCAGGACCGGAGGGTGGGGTTCCCGGCAAACCGGCCCCGGAATCCCCCGGTGTCGCGGAACCGGTGGAGCCGCGTGAGCCACTGCCCCCGAAACCGGACCAGAGCGGGCCCGGCACGATGTCGCCCACCGGGCAGGCGACCGGCGCGGCCCAGGCACGCATGGCCCAGTCGGGCGCCAGTCTGACGAACGCCCAGGGCACACGGCTCCACGACACCGATCACTCGCTCAAGGCGGGTCCGCGCGGGCCGGTGCTGCTGCAGGACCACCACCTGCGCGAGAAGGTCATGCACTTCGACCACGAGCGCATCCCGGAGCGCGTCGTACACGCCCGCGGCGCGGCGGCGCACGGCGTCTTCAAGAGCTACGGCACCGCGACCGCCGTATCCAAGGCGGCCTTCCTGGCGGCGGGCGCGGAGACGCCGGTGTTCGTGCGCTTTTCGACGGTGCTGGGGTCCAGGGGCTCCGCCGACACGGTGCGGGACACACGCGGGTTCGCGACGAAGTTCTACACCGAAGAGGGCGTCTTCGACCTCGTCGGCAACAACATGCCGGTCTTCTTCATCCAGGACGCCATCAAGTTCCCGGACATCATCCACGCCGGCAAGCCGCACCCGGACCGGGAGATCCCGCAGGCCCAGAGCGCGCACGACACCTTCTGGGACTTCGTCACCCTGCACACCGAGGCCACCCACCACACCCTGTGGAACATGTCCGACCGGGGCATCCCGCGCTCGTACCGGATGATGGAGGGCTTCGGCGTACACACCTTCCGCCTGGTGGCCGCCGACGGCTCCACGACGCTGGTGAAGTTCCACTGGAAGCCCAAACTCGGGGTGCACTCCCTGGTGTGGGAGGAGGCGCAGATCGCAGGGGGCGTCGACCCGGACTTCCACCGCCGCGACCTCGCCGACGCCATCGAGGCGGGCGCCTACCCGGAGTGGGAGCTGGGCATCCAGACCTTCCCCGACACCCCGGAGCAGACCTTCGAGGGCATCGACCTGCTCGACGCGACCAACCTCGTCCCCGAGGAGCTCGCCCCCGTACAGCCGATCGGGCTGCTGACGCTCAACCGCAACCCGTCGAACTACTTCGCCGAGACCGAGCAGGTCGCCTTCCACGTCGGCCACCTGGTGCCCGGCATCGACATCACCGACGACCCGCTGCTCGCCGGGCGGCTGTTCTCCTATCTGGACACCCAGATCACGCGGCTGGCGGGCCCGAACTTCTCGCAGATCCCCATCAACCGGCCGCATGCGCCGGTCAACGACATGCTGCGGGACGGCTTCCACCAGGACGCCGTGCACCGAGGCGTCGCACCGTACCGGCCCAACTCGCTCGACGGCGGCTGCCCCTTCCTGGCGGGGGCGGACACCGGGGCGTACGTCGAGACGCCGGTACGGGTGCCGGAGGCGACTAAGGTCCGGGAAGCTCCCGAGTCGTTCTCCGACCACTTCAGCCAGCCGCGCCGGTTCTGGCTGAGCATGAGCGCGGTGGAGCGGGAGCACATCATCGGCGCGTACACCTTCGAGCTGGGCAAGTGCTACGAGCAGGCCGTCAAGAAGCGGGCGCTGCAGGTGCTGGCCAACATCGACGTCGAGCTGTGCGCCCGCGTGGCCGAGGGCCTCGGCCTGCCGGCGCCCGAGCCGACCGTGCCGCCGGCCGACATCGAACCGAGCCCTGCGCTCTCCCAGGTCGGGCAGTCCTGGCCCACCGACGGCCGCCTGATCGGCATCGTCACCGGCCCGGACGGGGACCTGGACGGCGTACGGGCGGTGCGCGAGGCGGTGCTCGGCGCGGGCATGGTGCCGCTGGTCGTCGCCCCCACCGGCGGCAAGCTGGGCGCGGGCGACGACGCGGTGACCGTTCAACGGACCTTCGCGACCGCGCGGTCCATCGAGTTCGACGCGCTGCTCGTGGCCGGGGCACCCGCGGCGGGCGGCGACGCCTACGGTTCCCGCGACGCCAAGGCCTCGCCCACCGGTCTGCCGGGGTCCGTCGATCCGCGGGTGAACCTGCTGCTGTCGGAGGCGTTCCGCCACGGCAAGGCGATCGGCGCCTGGGCGGGCGGCGACACGGCGCTGGAGACGCTCGGGATCACCGCCGAGGCGCCTGGCGTGGTGGTCGGCCGGGACGGCACCTCCGTGCTGGAGCAGCTGAAGGATCTGATGGCCGCCCACCGCGTCTGGGAGCGGTTCGTCACGACCGTCTGACGTGGGCCGAGCGGCCGGGCTGCGGCGTCCGGGACGGCTCCGTTCCGGACGCCGGAGTGATCTGCGCTCCGAAGGGAAGGCGGGGCCGATGAGCTCGCCGACCTGGTCGAGATCGTCGTCCGGGGGTCCTACCGCGGTGAGGACCATGAGTACGTGCGCGTTGCCCGAGCCGTCGACAGGAGGATCTGCGCGGCAGACACTGGCAACCGCTGTCCGGTCCGACAACCCCTGGGCACGGTGCCAAGCCCGCATGGTGCGTCGAGCCGGCGGTGACCGACGGCACCGCTACTACCGGTACGACGCCGTACTCGGCGCCGAGCTCGGCCCGAGGCAGACGCTGTACCGCATCGAGGGCGGCACCCACACGGACGCCTTCGTCGACACCTACCCGGAACGCTTGCGCCCGCTGACGCCATGCCACCGCACGGCCTTCACGGCCCTGGAGAGCTGGCTGACGCAAGGACGCCGCCCGCCTCCCACACCGTCCCGCTGCCCGCCGAAGGAGACTCCGCGACCCGCCTGAGCACCTGTTGCCTGAACACACGCGCGACGCAGCCCCTGCGGCCACCCACCGGTGATCCAATCCCGCTGCGTACCGCGAGGACGTTGGGCCCGGGACGAGCAGGGCCGTGGCGCCGTACTGTGCGGGCGGCCGGGCGACTGCCCAGGACCGGTTCTCAAGGGTCATTCCCGGGTTGGGCGTTGCTCGCGACGATTCCTGCGTAGCCGCCTGCCTCTTCCAGGGCCTGCGGGGATCCGAGGAAGACCTTGCGGGACGCGCAGAGGACGATCGCGCTGTCGCAGCAGGCGTGCACGTCCTCCATGAGGTGGGTCGCCAGGACCACGGTCGTGGTGGCGCCCAGTTGCCGGAGCAGGGCGTGGAAGCGGTCCCGCTCGGCCGGGTCGAGGCCGGTGGTGGGTTCGTCGAGCAGAAGCAGTCGAGGGTTGTTGACGAGGGCTTGGGCGATGCCGACCCGGCGTCGCATTCCGCCGGAGAGGGTGCGGTACTTGGCGTCCATCCGTGAGGTCAAGCCGACCTGGTCCACGGCGCGTTCCACCGCGTCGGCGGCACCACGGTTCGGCATGTCCTTCAGCCAGGCGGCATAGCTGACGCACTCCCGCACCGTGAAGCCCCGGAACATCCCGAACGTCTGGGGCAGGTAGCCGAGCCGGCGGCGGATCTCCAGGCGTTCGGCGGGGCGCCGCGGATCGCGTCCCAGCAGCTTCAGCTCCCCTTCCACCGCTGCTGCGGCCGTCGCGAGGACGCGCAACAGGGAGCTCTTACCGGCACCGTTGGGGCCGAGCAGGGCGTGGACACCGTTCCCCAGGTCCAGATCGAGGCTGTCCACAGCGGTGGTGCGGCGGTGCCGGACGGTCAGTCGGGTGGCGCTGATCACCGGGACCTCAGATCGTTGAAGGAGTGCCGCCGCAGGACGAGCAGGGCACCCAGTACGCCGGACGCGACTCCCCACACGAACTGGGCGCCGCCGTCCAGCAGGTTCTTGAGCACATGGAGCAGGACGGTCCTGTAGGAGCTGACTTTGCCGTCCTGGCGCGTGGAGAGGCGGGCGATGGCGGCGACCACCAGCAGCCATGTACCGCTGGTCACAACCGCGCCGAGCGTGCAGCCGATGCAGGAACCGAGGATCAACGTGACGAGCGTCAGCGCCAGGCTGGGCACCAGCCAGGCGGCCGCCCAGGGCGACACGCCGACGCCCGCCGTCGCAGCGACAAGGAGGAGGGGAAGGCAGATGGCGAGTACGACACCGGTACGCAGCATCAACAGGCGCAGTCCGCCGGCCGGAGTACTGCGGATCACCGGTGCGAAAGGGTCGGCTCTGCCTCCGTAGCTGGCCGCCACCCAGATGAGAGGCAGAAGCGGCGCGAGCAGCAGCAGGAAGGGGAGGGAGTCCTCCTCGCCGGCTGTCGCGGCGAGCCAGGCGGCCGCCGTGCAGACTCCGGTGACGGCGAGCAGCCACGGCCAGCGCAGTCCGGGCACGGCTCGCAGCCACGGCGGTGGCTGGGGGAGGGGCATCATCACGGTCGTTCTCCGTCGGGGTCAGGGATGCGGGGCGGGCGGCTGCCGTGTTCGACGGCTGCCAGATACCGGCCGATCCATGTCGCGCGCTCGGGCGCGGTGAGCCGGGCCAACCGGTCGGCGGCGGACGGCGCGTGGGCCGCTGCGCCGTGCGAGGACGAGTCCCGTGTGAGCCATCGGTACAGGGCGCGGGCCTCTGCCGACGAGGGTTCGTGGGAGGGAGAGAATCCGGTGAGGCAGCCTGCGAGGTTGCGCAGACTGATTTCCTGCCGAGCCCAGATGCCGACGGTCCACGCGGAGTCGACCCCGTCGCGGTCCTGGCACGCATGCGAACTGTCCTCGGTCAAGAGGTAGTGGGTGGGGCCGGCACCCTCCATCCGCCGGGACAGGCGCAGGGCGACTTGCTCCAATCGCTGCCGTCGTGGCTCGTACGCGGAAGACACACAGACAGCGGGATCGTGGCCCCTGCAGCGCACTTCTCGCGTGTTGAGCACCGATCCCGGGACACGGTCCTGCTGCATGAGGGCCAGGAGCGGGAGGGCCGACGCCAGCATGACGATCAGAACGATCGATGTCTTCCACCGGCGGGCGCACAACAGGACAGCACTCGCTGCCACCCAGGCGAACACGGCGGCTTTGCACCAGGGCAGCCAGACGGCCGGACCGGGCGGCGCCCCCAGCCCCGCTCCTCCCGGCACCCTGTCCCCGCTGTAAGTGAAACGCAGACCGGTGAGGGGACCCAACAGCGGATCGCCCCACGGGGAGACCGACAACACCAGGCCGGCCGCGGTGAGGGGAACGGAGACTCCTCGCAGTGGAACGGTCCGGCCCACCAGGTAGGCCACACACGAGAAGGCCGTGAGCATGACCGCGTCGACCGCCATCAGGTCGAGTGGCGCACGGCCCACCGGCTCCTGCGGATACGGCGACACCACCATGACGGTCATGGCCAGCACGTAGCCGGCCAGCGGCCACGCGACCCCTGAGACCAGACCCATCAACTGGCAGGTCACTGAATCCCGGGCCGAGGTCGTCGCGACCCAACCGGCGTCATCGCGTGCCTCCGACCCGCCCTGCCACCCGGCCAGCAGCACCGCGAACCCCACTCCGACGGTCCGCGCCGCCAGCCCGCACATCTCGCCGATGTGGACCCAGCCGGTGTCCCTCCACCTGCCCCGGGCGTACAGCCCGTCCCAGGCCACGGCCACGAGCACGCCGGCGATCACGAGCGCGGCGAGCGGGCCGGCCTGCCGCCGCAGGTTCGCCCGGAGCACGATGCCGAACGGTGTCGGCCGCCTCAGGAACATGTCTTTAGGAAGGCGTGCGCAGGCTTACGGTTCCTGATGCCCTGGGGTGTGAAGGGGCGACGGGGAGCGCATGGGGCGCACGGCATCGCCACACCATGAGATACGGAGGAACGCACTCCCGTTGTTCGGAGCGCCGTCCTTGTAGGCGCGGCGAGGCAGGCGGCTCCAGCTGTGCTGTCCCGGGACGGGATGCCGGAGGTGCGGGAACCGGAGCCGCCCGGCTTCGGCGGCGCCCAGGTGGGCTTGGCCGTCGCCTTGGCCGGGTCGGGCTCAGCGAGGGCGAGCCCCCAGGAGTCGTCCTCGCCGATACGGGCCTCGATCTCCTTGATCTGGCCGCTCCTGGCGAAGTACAGGACCACGACCTGCCGCACGGAGCCCTCGTCGTAGAAGTCCGCCGTCGCGTCTCCCTTGGCAGCGGTGCCGAGGGCCTTGACCCAGTTGCGAGCCGTGGCATCGGCGTGCGCATCGCCGACGGCGAGCGCGGTCGGACTGTCTGACGGCGAGAAGGCCGGGGACCGCGAGGGCGCCGACAAACTGGCCCGGCAGGCCGCCGACCACGGCCGCCCCGAGAGGCCGCCCCGTCCGAAGATTCGAGGACAGCTATCTGCTCTGCTACCTCCGCGGCCCGGAGGGCATCATCATCGGACTGGCTGAGCAACTGCACTGAGAAGGAAATCACCAAGGGCGGAACCCCACCCAACGCCAGGAGCGAGACACCGCCGGCCGGTGAAGAAGGCGAGCCAGTCACCTGCTTGTGCAAGCGGCGGATGAATGGGTACCTGCGTTCGACGGCCCGTCGGTGACGGGCTCTGAACGGTGTGCGAGCACGGAGTGGGGAGATCGAGGTGGGATTGCGCGAGGTGCGGGACGCCCGGGCATTTCGAGGCTGTGCCCGGATTCTGGCGGGCCGCTACCGCCTGGACGGGCTGATCGGTTCGGGTGGTGCGGCTGACGTTCACCGCGGGTTCGACCTGCGACTGCGGCGGCCGGTCGCCGTGAAGATCTTCCGCCCGGGCAGCGGCTTCGACACGGAGGAGGCTTTCCGCAGCGAGGCCGTGATCCTCGCCCGGTTGCAACATCCGGGCCTGGTGACCGCCTTCGACGCCGGACACCACGACGGCGAAGCCTTCCTGGTCATGCAGCTGATCGACGGACTCACCCTGAAAACCCGCATCGCCGAGGGCCCCCTGACATGCGAGGACGCAGCCGCCCTCGGCGCGGCATTGGCCGAAGCTCTGGCTCACGCCCATGAGGAGGGGATCGTCCACCGGGATGTCAAACCGTCCAACATCATCCTGGATTCCTCAGGCCATCCCCATCTGACGGACTTCGGCATCTCCCGGCTGCTCGATGCGACCACCCGCACCGCCACCGGCGCCCTGACCGGCACGGCGGCCTATCTCGCCCCCGAACAGGTGCTGGGCCGGCCCGTCGGCCGGCCTGCCGACATCTATGCCCTCGGCTTGGTCCTCCTCGAAAGCCTCACCGGTCGACTCGAATACGACGGTGGCCCGTTGGAGGCCGCGATAGCGCGCCTGCACCGCCGGCCGGCCCTCCCGGACTTCCTGCCCGACGGCTTCGCCGCCCTCCTTCGGGACATGACCAGCCTTGAGGAACACGTTCGTCCAGGGGCGGCCGACTGCTCCCGAGCCCTGACCCGTCTCTCCGGAACGAGCACAGCAGACCCCGCCGCCGCGTCCGCTGCCCGCCCCGTGCTGAGCGCCGTACCTTCCACGGCCGCGCATCACGCCGACAGCACCCACCGGAGCCTGTCGCCCGCCGTGCCGGCGCCCAGAAGCCCGAGCACCTCAACGGGCCTCGCCGCGGGGACCTCTCGGCCCGCCTCCCGACAGGGCCGCATCCGAGCGCGTGGGGCGGCGGCTGCACTGGCCGCCCTTCTCGCCGGCGGCCTGGTGGTCACCGAAGGCTTCTCACACCACGGCGCCACCGACGAAGCGGCCCCGTCCGCCCCCGATCCGGTCGCCCCCTCCACGCCTCCGGAATCGGCCGCTCACAACGATGACACGCCCTCCGCATCGGCGCCTCCGCCTCCGCCTTCGCCCAGCCCCTCGGCCTCCGGCCGGCCGGGCCGGTCGATGAGCGATTCCGTCCGCATGCACAGCGCTCGACCACCCTCTGACAGCCAAGAGACCGCAACCAACCGGACCTATACTCACAGCACTTCTGAGCAGGCCGCGGCGAACGCGAGCGGCAGAGCACATAGCCACGGACAGAAGCCGGGAGAATCTCGAAAGCACCAGAAGGGCAAGAAGGCAGCAGCTGCCAAGTAGCGAATCATAGGACGACTTCCTGGAACGGCGAGGACGTGATGACCGACCTGGACTTCTACGCCCACGTCGCCACTCGCAAGGAAGTGCTGGGCGTGGGCATCGGCGCGCAGCCCGGCGAGTGGGAGACCACGCTCGGGGATGACTGCCTTGACACCGAGGACGGCAGTCTTCTGCGCCGGGACTACGGGCTGGTGGAGCTGTCGTTCCAGGACGAGGACGGCGCCTGGCCCTGCTTCGGGATGAGCGTGCAGGTGCACCGTCTGCGGTGGGACAGCGAGTCGTCCGTACCGGCGCCCCTGCGCGACGCGTACGGCGACTTCGCTCCCGCCACGCGCTTCGAGGCCCTGGCCGCCGCGATCGCCGAGCTGGGCTGCTCGGTCGCACCCGAACCCGAACCAGACGAGGACGGCACTGCCGGGTGCATCCGCCGCTACCGGGTGACCGAGTCCGGCGTGAGGATCTTCGTCCGTGCGGACGAAGACGACCAAGGGCAGTCGGGTACGGTCTGGAGCCTCAGCGTGTCTCCCGCGTGGTGGAGCGAGGCGGGCTGACGCGACCCGCGGATGGGTGGTGGCATCAGGCCCTGCCCAGATCTGCCGGGACTCGGTCACGGTGTCGGCGTGTCCTGCTGTTCACGTGCTCCGGATGTGGCACCGGTTGGGGTGCCAAACGGCGCGGCTCGTCGTACGAGGAGGTGACTCACCTCGTACGACATCTCGGTCGTTCGCGGTTGTGGTGCGGGGTGATAGCGCCCGGCGCATACGGAGAGGTTGACGATGAGGTACGCGTGCCAGGCCCGGCCCACACCTCGTCCGTCGGTGAAGACCGGTTTGCCGTTGAGCCACCAGTCCACGGAGCGGGTGCCGAAGACGGTACGCAGGTCCACCCATGCGCCAGGGCGGATTTCCTGATCGTGGTGGTAGCGATTGGTGCCCCGCACGTGATTGGTGAATTCGAGGAGGCCGGGGTTGTCCGGGTGATACTCGAAGACGTCGATTTCCTGGTCGCCGTCGAGCCACGTCCAGATTGCAGGCCAGGCGCCGATCTCCTCCGGCAGACGTACCCGGGTGTCCAGGACATCCCCGGCACGGACGGTGAAGCCTTCCTGGCTTCCCTCGGTGGTGAGCAGCCCGGTGTTCCACCGGCCGTCCTGTCGTCGTCCGGCACGGAAGACGCCGGAGCGGCTGTACGCGGGGTCGGCCACCAGGTGGTCGAGCTTGTCATCGCCTGGATTGACCGGGCCCCCACCGGGATAGGCCCAGGAACGGCCGGCCACCCATTGGGTGGTGGAGGTGAAGTCGGCGGTGAAGACGACCGGCATGGATGGCAGGAGGCCGGGAGCCGGAATCGAGCCGGCCGGTAAGGGTTCGGTCATGCAGAATGGCTCACCGGCTGGTGGCCGGATATGCGCCTACTCCCCTCCCTGCACCAGGATTTGACCCTTACAGGTGAACAGCCGGGGACAGGGCCACCGGACGCTTGTGCTCGCGCCGGTATGGCGCTTCCAGAAGACTCCGCCATCGCCTTCCCCTCCCTCCGGCGTGCCCCGCCCGCCACCTGGCGAGGCGCCCCGATAGTTGTTGATTCCTGGACGTCAGTCCCATGCGTTGAAGAGCACTCCGCCCAGCCCGGTGATGTCATGGAGGCGAACCTGCCGCCACTCGCCCCGGGCGAGGACCGAGGTGTCGATGTCCGCCAGCGGCGCACTGAGCAGCGCACGGTCAAGTACGGCGAACCCGAAGTCGGTGAAGGTGTGAGCCCACGGTGGCGGTGTGAGGAACTCGTCGGTGTACCACTCCCGGCGCAGTTGAGCGAATGCGATCCAGGGGTGGTGGGCGTGACGGAGGACGACGCACTCACCTGTGCCGACATCGGGCGAGCCGGGGCCGGTCCCTGCCGACGTGTTCGTACTGCCGTCCCCGCGTACCGGGCTGCTGCCCGTCTCGTCAAGCACCCGATATCCCCTGCTCCGCTGGGAGTTGAAGGCTTCGCAACCTACGCCCTACGCTCGGTGGCTCTTCTCTCCTGGCACCGCACACACCGCCGTTCCTCCAGGCAGTCGCCCGCGATGGTCGGCCACGAGACGGTAGACGCCGTGAGCGACCCAGCGCACGGGCGGCAGAGCGAGGATCGCGCCGGCGACCGACCACAGGCCGCCCGCGCTCAGCAGGATCTTCGCCACGGCCTGCGCTCCGCCGTAGACCCGCCCATTGGATGTCACCCACAGGGCCTCGTACCGGGCGCGCTCCGCAGTGACGCCGAGCGATGCGAGATCGGCGTGCTGCCATGCCACGGCCTCGCACCGAGGTCGCACCAGACGCTGGACGACGCCCACCGACGTCGTGCAGAAGCCGCAGTCCCCGTCGAAGATCAGCACTGATCGCATCCGCACACCCCCATCGTGCCGCACCCGCACCCGCATCCGCACCCGCACCGGGAAGGGCCTCCGGGCGATCGAGACGCCTTCACCGGCGAGTCAGCGTTACCCGGAGAAACCCTTTCCCCACGGCCTCTCTTCCTCCACTATGAGCCGTCATACCCGCCGGTAAGTCAGGTCTCCGCGCGGGCCGCAAGGCTGCAAGGAGGCGGCGGGATGGATCGGGCCGACGACAAGGATCGTGGCGGTGTGGAGCCCGGTCACGGGATGCACACGGGCGCCCCCGATGCGCGGCTCGCCGAGCTGCTGCGCGCCGAAACGGTCTCGGCATACCCGGCGCTTCAGGAACTGCGCGCCCGCCATCATCCGCACGTCCTCGCCTACGCCCGGCTGTGCAGCCCCAACGAGTCCATGGCGAGGCAACTGGCCGCGCAGGCGTTCACGCTGGCCGCCCGTCAGGCCGCCCGTGGCATCGATCCCGGACTGCCCTGGCGCCACCGACTCCTCCTGCTGGTCGCCCGGTCGGCAGGGACCTGGGCCGAGGACGGGCGGGCGGCAGGTCTGGACGCGGGGCTGCTGCTTGTCCTGAACACGACCGGACCGTCCGGTGTGCTGCCCTCCATGCTCACGGCGTTCCAGTCCTTGCCTTCCCGCACTCAGGGCCTGATCTGGTACGGGATCGTGGAACAGGAGCCCGCGGAGCGGACGGCCGCTCTCCTGGGTCTGACCCGGGAGGACGTCACCTACGGAACGGACCCGGCGCTGCAGCAGCTGGCCCGTGCATGCCTGCGCACCCGCCTCGCGGCCTCCGAGGACCCGGACTGCTCCGACTTCGGCCGCCTCATCGAGGAGTCCGTACGACCGGACAACCCCCGCGACAGCGCCGATCTGCATGCCCACACGGCGCATTGCCCGCACTGCACGACGGCCTACGAGGAGCTGTCGGCGCTGCGGGACGCACCGCGCACGGCGCTGGCGGAGGGGCTGCTGCCATGGGGCGGCACGGCGTACGCGGCGGGCCGGCGGGAAGCCCGGGGCGCCACCGCGGGGCGGATCCCGCCCGGCCGCGCGGGATCCGGGCGCAATCCGGAGGAGCGGGGCGGGGCACCGGATCGCCGACGCACCGTGCTGGTGTCGGCGGCGCTCGGGGCCGCCCTGCTGCCGCTGGTGGTGTTTCTCAACGCGCAGGGCGGATCGCCGTCGCAGGACCCGGAGAGCGCGGCGAGCGCACCGGTGAGCGTGCCGCCGATGGCGGTCGCGGTGACGGTGACGGCCACCGTGCCGGCGAAGTCGCAGTCGCCCTCGTCATCGCCGTCTTCGCCCTCGCCGTCGCGGAGCTCGAAGGCTCCGACGAGAAGCCCGTCACCGACGAAGACGAGCCCGAAGCCCCCGCCCCCCTCCGCCCACCCGCCCTCAGGCTCGTTCGCGCAGGTCGTGAACGTCGGGTCGGGGCTGTGCCTGGACGTGGGCGGCGCCTTCTCCGACGGGGCCGATGTGATCACGGCTCCCTGCTCCACGTCGCGCACCCAACGCTGGCGCGTCGACGAAGGCCGCAAGGTGCTTCAGTCGGCCGCAGATTCCGACTTCTGCCTGGACAGTCGGGGAGCAACGCACCGGGGTGTCGGGATCTGGAGCTGCGACTCGGTGGACGGCCGCAACGGCCGGAACCTGATGTTCGTGGTGGACGAGGAAGGGCTGATCCGCCCCGCCATCGCCTTCGGGACGGCCGTCACCCCGGCCGGTGGCGCCGGGGACGGTCTGTCACTGGAGCCGGCGCACGGGGGCACCGGGCAGCGGTGGCGGGCAGGGGCCGCCTGATCAGCATTCGCGCACGGTGCGCCGCTGCTGATTGGATCATGAAGATCAAGATGGCCAGGGAGTTGACGAAGCCGACCATCACCGACCGGGGAATGAACCGCATCAGCTTCGCCACACCGAGGCGCCGAGGGCGATCTGGAAGACGCCGGCCAGGATGACGGCGGCGACGAGGTAGCCGAAGCAGTGCTCCCGGTTCAGCGGGGCGATCACCAGGGCCACGGCACCGGTAGACCTGTCGGGCTCGGGCACACCCCTGCGGCAGGCCGGGGTGTGTGTGGCCGGGTCGGCTCCGCGAGGTGCGCAGCAGCAAGTCGAGAGGGGAGCGGAGCCGGACGGGCCCGGGAGTGCGGCCGGGCTCATGTCCGGGCGCGAAGCGTCACGGCGGGCAGGCGGCGGCGTCGGGGCGTCATGGGCTCGCACACGCTTCTCTCCCGAAAGGAACGGATCTTCGCCGGAGCGCCATCGGCCCCGACACGACCATGGCGAGGCAGCGGCATCCCGCCTCGCACCACCGGTAACTGTCCCCTGGCGCCACAGCAGAGGTCGGCGACGCCCGAGCGGGTGGGCTTGTGCCCCTGGGGCCGGTGCTTCTTCAGCGGCCCCGGCCGCCGGCCCGGCGGGGGCGTTCCGCCGGGTCGGCCGATTCATCGGGTGTGGGTGGTGTCGCGGTGGGTGTTCAGCAGCTCATGGCCCACCTGTGGGAGTCACCCCGGTCGTTGGCGACGCCGTTCCAGTTGACCTCCTGACCGGGTGCGAGGCAGATGGTCATGTCGCCGCGCTGCCCGGCGTTCTCGAACACCTGGACAAAGCTCGGGATGCCGGGGCCCACGATCCCGTGGTTGGCCCAGGAGGAGTCGGTGTCGGCGATGTAGCCCTCCCACCAGCCGTCGTCCCCCGACCAGTTGGCGCGCTGCCCCTGGAAGTCGACGTTCTCCCACGCGCAGAAGTGGCCGCTGGGGCAGTCCGCGGCTGATGCCGTGGCGGCGGTGGTGAAGGGGCTGGCGGCGGCGAGGAGCAGCGCGGCGGCCAGCAGGGCGGGCTTCATCATCGGTTCGTGCCTTTCTCATGTGCGGACTGGAGGATGGTCCGGGCGGTGCGGACGGCGTGCGCCCGCAGTTCCCGGTAGGCGGTCCGTTCGCCTGCCGGAGCCCTGCTCTTGAGGTTGTTGACGGTGGTCGAGGCGCGGAACCAGCTTTCCTGGTCGCCGTAGAGGCGCTGCTGGGCCTGGGCCAGGCAGCCATCGGTGTGCTGGCGGACCTCGGGGCCGCCGGGCAGGGTGAGGGAGAGCTCGGCCCGGCCGGTCCCGAACAACGCGTCACTGACCCGGCTCCGCTCCTCGGCGTCGGGCGGGCGCTGTCCCGGACGCGGCGGGGTGAGGCCCTGGCGGGTCAGACAGCGGTCGGTCAGCAGGAGCTGGGCGGCCTTGACGGTGTCGTCGGCGCCGAGCGACGGGGCTTGCGGGGTCGTGCAGGCGGTCACGACGCACAGCGAGGCGAGGAACGCGACGGCCGTCGCGCGGCGCGGGTACGGAGGCATGGAAGAGCTCAAGCCGTCCGACGGCCCGTCGGGGTGCAAGACGTCGCAGGGAAGATCGTTCGCATGATCAACTCAACGGGGGCGGGCGGGCCTCAGGACACGGTGGAGGCCGGCCCTTCACTCCACGGAGCGGCGCTCGGGGGTCAGTACCCCGCGCGGGTGGCTCCGCTCGGGCGCCCCGCGCACGTTTCGAGCACGCAATGTTCCCGGCGCTCGGTGAAGTGCTCCGCCCTCACAGCCCCGGCCTCGGGTTTTCCCCGATGGGGAAGGGGGCTCGCCACACCCCTGATCGTCCCGCTGCCCGGATGGAGTGCCAGGCCTCAGGCAACGAGGCTGCACGCATACGGATCACCGAGCCAAAGGACCCTCTGTGTACAACCTCAAGCCGCCGCGCCGCCTGACCGTCTGTACCGCTGCAGTCGGTGCTCTCACTGCCGCGGCCTGTGTCACCGTCATGGCCGGCAGCGCCGGAGCCATCGTCAACGGGTCGGACTCCACCGAGAGCTACCCGTTCATGGCGGTCATCCCGGCCTCTGCCCCGGACCAGGGTCTGCACGACGGGAACTGTGGGGCATCGCTGATCGATGAGCAGTGGGTGCTGACGGCGGCTCACTGCGTGAAGGGCGAGGGCCTCGAAGTGGACGGCATCGTGCGGGTCGGCAGCGACCACCGCAAGTCCGGCGGCACGGTCCGGAAGATCGACCGGACCTTCGTCCACCCGGGCTATGTGAACGGCGACAACAAGGCCGCCAACAAGGACGACATCGCGCTGATACGCCTGGACCGGCCGGTCAGCCGGCAACCCGTCAGGATCGCTGAGCAGGCAGGGCCGCCCGGCACCCCGACCCGGCTCCTGGGCTTCGGCACCACCGTCGACACCGAGTTCGCGTTCCCGGACCGGCTGCAGGAGCTGAGCACCCGTAGGGGCGCCGTGTCCGAGTGCGCACCCGGCTATGCGAACCGGAACCGGCTGTGCACGATCTCCGCCGTGCCCAAGGCCATGGCGTGCTTCGGGGACTCAGGCGGACCGCAGGTGAAAAGGGGCAGGGACGGCCGCTGGGAGCTGATCGGCGTCACCTCGGGGCCCGGCGCCCCGAACGTGCCGTGCTCGCAGGGCCCCGGCCTCTACACCAGCGCGCCCGCCTACGCGGGCTGGATCGGCAAGACCATGAAGACCGACAGCGCTCCGCCGGTTGCGGCCAAGGGCTCCGGCCTCACCGAGACCGGCGCGAACGACGACACGGCGGCGATCGCGGGCTCGGCCGCCGCGCTGATCGCCGCCGGCGGCGGCACCGTTTTCGCAGTACGCCGCCGTATGAGCCGCCACGAGCGAGCCGACGACGCGCTGGCCTGCTTCCCCGTACCGGACAAGACCCTGCAGAAGACCTGGACGAGATGACCAACGTGGCGACGGGCTCGACCTGACGGCCGTCCGCGCACCGGCTGCCCCGCGCAACGCGGCCCGGCCCGGGCCCCGCTCCTCAGGAGAGGACCAGGGCCCGGGCCGGGCGGTGTGGCTGTGGCTGTGTCAGGACATGGATCAGGCCCGGGTGAGGCGGACCGCCACGGTCTCGCTGACCGTCACCGGCCGGCTGTAGTCCGGGTCCGACGCCGTCGCGCGGCCCTCGACCTCGACGTCCCCCTTCTGGAAGGGGACCGAGCCGGTGGGTACGGCCTTACCGGTCCAGGCGACCGGGGCGCCCGGGGTGCAGGACACCGACGTGGAGAAGGAACCGCGGATGAGATCACGCTTCTTCACCTGCGTGACATCGCCCGCCACGGTCACCTGCACCGGCTTGTTGCAGCTCACCGTGCCGTTGACGGTGGCCTTGCCGTTGAGGGAGCTCGCGGTGCCGGCCAGAGCGATGTCGAGGCCCAGGCCGAGTTCGGCCGGCGGGGCCGGGTTCTCGATGTGGACCTCGCCACGCGCGGCCGCGGTGCCGCCCTCGCAGTGCTGTACGAAGCTGGCGTCGAGCTTCTTCACGTAACCCTGGGGGCCGAACTCCACCGCTGAGACGGTGAAGGTGCCGGTGAGCTGGTTGCAGCCGCGGCCGTTGCCGCTGAGAGACAGGCCCGGTTCGGTCCCTTCGTTGAACGGGTAGCGGGTGGCTCCCGTGTAGGTCCCGGGCGTCAGGGCCTTGCCGGACGGCGCTCCGAGGTTCAGCGTCCACCAGTCGCCGTTCGCTCCGTCGACGGAGACGGTGACCACCCTGTTGCCGGTGTCGCCGGAGACGCTCATGCGGTCCTGGGACGCCGTCGCGTAGGCGTGGGACCGGCCGCCGCTGATGTAGTCGCCCTCGTCGCCGCCGAAGCTGAAGGTGCCCTCGGCGACCGGCAGGGCGTGTGCTTCGGCACCGGAGAGCAGGCCGGTGGTGCCGGTGGCCGTGGCCAGTGCCAGCGCGAGGGTGGCGGTGGCACGGCCCAGGACGCGTCTGGGCAGGCTGAGGTTCATGGATGTTCCCCCTGGTGAGATGACGTAAGCCCCCGTTCGCCGACGTGGTGCTTGCGCGCGCATGTGCCCGCTTGTCCGCACGCTCCGTCGGCGAGGTGAGTCTGCCAACCAGAATGATCTGCGACAACTGCGTTTCAGGTGTGATGAGTTGATGTTTCAGCCAACACCTGGTGCCAGGTCTGACAAGCGGGACGGAGGTTCAGTGCTCGCAGAGGGAGAACTCTCGTTCGTAGAGCTGCTCGTTGTGTTCGTCGACGAAGAACTTGCGTTCCTGCATGAGCTGTTCGCGGTGGTTCTTGGCCTGTTCGAGCGTCATCGTCGAGGTGTCGGACCATGGTTGTTGCGGGGGTACATCGGAGGTCGAGACGATCGTTTCCGATGGGTCGACCAGGAAGAACGCGAGAATCTTGCGGTACCCCGGGCGGGTGGGGTCCTTGAGCCGGAATGTGTCGACCCGGTGTTGCAGGATGTTCGGGAACGCAAGGCAGCGGCCCGCTGGAGTCGGTGCCGATCCCAGCATCTGGTTCAGCGCGTCTTCGTCCTCCAGGCCATAGACCTCACGCAGGCCGTTGTCGTCGTTCTGCTCGTAATCCGGGTCATCGAGTGCCGCCCGGAAACTCAGCCGGCTTTCGGTGATGTTCTCGCTGTCCCAGTAGTAGATGCCGGTGGATACGATCCGCTCGTTCAGCATTCCCTCGACATGCCAGGATCCGCCGCGGTACTCGGGCTTGTCCGGGGTGAGGTGGATGGTGGCGAGCTTGACGATGACCTGGAGACGGCGGCCGCGCAGATGGACCCGGGCGGATGCGTCGGGCCGCTCGGGCGGGGTGAAGGCCGGAGCGTCGGGGAGGACGGGGCGGCGGTTTTCCCACCAGTCGTCCTGGGCCACTTCCCAGGCACGGAGGGCTTCGGCATAGGCCCCGTCATCGCCATAGGAAGCTTTGTCTGGATGCTCCGGCTCCGAGTCGTACCAGCCGTAGGGATCGGCCTCGATCCGCAGGGGCCGCGGATGGCGCAGATCGGTGAGCACGTTCTCCAGCAGCGGGAGCATGCGCGCGAACAAGTCCGGCAGGACGCCGGCCAGTTCGTGGTGATGCTCGGGGTGGACGTTGTTGACGTACGAGGCGAAGGCGACCTCGCCGTCGGCACTGACGTCGACGTCCGTGGGCAGCCACTGGAATTTCTCCGAGAACTCGTACTTCGAGTAGCGGTTCGTCGGGTTCTGCCAAGCCCGCTCGGGCGCGTCGCTCACCCCTCTCACCAGGCAGAACAGCGAGGGGTGAACCAGATCCAGTACCTGGCCGTCGGATCCGGGATGCCAGTCCAGTTCCGCTTCGGGGACCTGTTCCAGCACCTGGACCGCCTTGTGGAGCCGCGATCTGAGCGTGTCGTCGACCAACGCGTCCGACTGCCACACCCCGTCGACGGCGGACACCTCGACGCCGGTTCGGCCGTCTCTCAGCGCGGCGTAATGCGCGAGTTCGTCCAGCACGTAGCGAACTTGCGCTTCTGTGAGGCCCTGGGCGATCGCTTCGTGTGTCCACCTCGCGACGATGCCGGCATCGTTCATCTTGTCGAACCACCCCGGCTTCGCCCGGATGTGTGCGCTGCACTGCATCATCTGGAGTTCCCGCAGCGTTCGCGGTGGCGTGAACGATATGGACTGGGAAGCATGGAAGGGCAAGGGGAAAGCGGACAACCCGGTCAATTCTCTTGATCCTCACGGTCGGTGCGCGGTGGCCGGAAGGATACGTCAGCGGACTGACACTCCTGCCGTGGACAGGGCGCCAGGGCGGTCGGGATCGTGCACCGGGTCAGGCGGTTCCGGGCTGCGTCCGGTCGAGGGCGGGTTCGAGGCGCACGACGATGCCCTTCGACGTGGGCTGGTTGCTGATGTCGGCGACGCTGTCGAGCGGCACCAGAACGTTCGTCTCCGGGTAGTAGGCGGCGGCCGATCCCTTGGCGGCCGGGTAGGGCACGACCTCGAAGTTCGCGGCCCGGCGCTCGGAGCCGTCGGCCCAGACGCTCACCAGGTCGACGTGATCGCCCTGAGCGAGGCCGAGTTCGGTCAGGTCGGCCGGGTTGACGAGCACGACGTGGCGACTGCCGTGGATGCCGCGGTAGCGGTCGCTGTTGGTGTAGGGGACGGTGTTCCACTGGTCGTGCGAACGCAGCGTCTGCAACAGCAGGTGTCCCTCGGGTGCCCGGGGGACCACGCGCTCGTTGCTGGTGAACAGGGCCTTGCCGACCTTGTTGTTGTAGACGCCCTCGTTGACCGGGTTGGGCAGTTGGAAGCCTCCAGGGCGAGTCACGCGTGCGTTGAAGTCGTGGAAGCCCGGCACGATGCGGGAGATGCGGTCGCGGATGGTGCTGTAGTCACCCTCGAACGTGTCCCAGGGGATGTCCGCCTTGCCGTCCAGGGTGCGGCGGGCGAGCCGGCACAGGATGGCGACCTCGCTGAGCAGCAGCGGGGAGGCCGGTTCGAGGCGGCCCTGGGAGGTGTGCACCTCGCTCATCGAGTTCTCGACGGTGACGAACTGCTCGCCGTCGGCCTGCACGTCACGCTCGGTACGCCCCAGGGTCGGCAGGATCAGCGCGGTGTCGCCGCAGACGGTGTGCGAGCGGTTGAGCTTGGTGGAGATGTGAGCGGTCAGCCGGCACGAGCGCATCGCCTCCTCGGTGACCTCGCTGTCGGGAGCGGCGCGGACGAAGTTGCCGGCCAGGGCGAGGAAGACCTTGGCGCGGCCCTCGCGCATCGCCCTGATCGAGTCCACCGAGTCCAGTCCGTGCGGGCGCGGCGGGTCGAAGCCGAACTCCTTCTGCAGAGCGTCGAGGAACGTGTCCGGCATCTGCTCCCAGATGCCCATCGTGCGGTCGCCCTGGACGTTGCTGTGGCCGCGTACCGGGCAGGCGCCGGTACCGGCGCGCCCCAGGTTGCCGCGCAGCATCAGGAAGTTGACGATCTCCCGGACGGTGGGCACGCCGTGCTTGTGCTGGGTGATGCCCATCGCCCAGCAGACGATGACCCGCTTGCTGTTCAGGACCTCGTCGCGGACCTTCTCGATCGCCTCACGGCTCAGCCCGGTCGCCGTGTGCACGTCGTCCCAGTCGACGGTGCGGGCGTGCCGGGCGAACTCCTCGAAGCCGGTGGTGTGGGCGTCGATGAAGTCGTGGTCCAGGACGGTGCCGGGCGCCGCGTCCTCGGCCTCCAGCAGAAGGCGATTGAGGGCCTGGAACAGGGCGAGGTCGCCGCCGGGCTTGATGTGCAGGAAGCGGTCGGCGATCTGCGTGCCGCGTCCGAGGATCGCGCTCGGCTTCTGCGGGTTCTTGAAGCGTCGCAGCCCGGCTTCCGGCAGCGGATTGACCGCCACGATCCGGCAGCCGTTGTGCTTGGCCTCCTCCAGGGCGCTGAGCTGGCGCGGGTGGTTACTGCCAGGGTTCTGCCCGACCAGGAAGATCAGATCGGCGTGGTGGAGGTCGGTGAGGCCGACGGTGCCCTTGCCGGTGCCCAGCGTCTCGCTCAGGGCGAAGCCGCTGGACTCGTGGCACATGTTGCTGCAGTCGGGCAGATTGTTGGTGCCGAAGGCACGGGCGAAGAGCTGCAGAACGAAGGCGGCCTCGTTGCTGGCGCGGCCGGAGGTGTAGAAGACGGCCTCGTCGGGGGAGTCCAGCGCGGTCAGTTCCTGCGCGAGGACGCCCAGGGCGTCGTTCCAGCTGATGGGCTCGTAGTGCTCCGAACCGGGCCGTTTGATCATCGGCTCGGTGAGCCGGCCCTGCTGGTTGAGCCACATGTCGGAGCGGGCGGCGAGATCGGAAACGCTGTGCTCACGGAAGAAGTCGGCGGTGATCCGGCGCGTGGTGGCCTCGTCGTTGATGTGCTTGGCGCCGTTCTCGCAGTACTCGTTGCGATGACGCCGGCCCGGGGCCGGGTCAGCCCACGCGCAGCCGGGACAGTCGACCCCGCCCACCTGGTTCATGGCGAGCAGGTCCACCCCGGTCTTGCGCGGGGAGGTCTGCTCCAGGGAGTACTCCAACGCGTGCACGACCGCGGGGACGCCGGCCGCCCACTTCTTCGGCGGTGTCACGGAGAGGGTGGTCTCCGGCTCCTCACCGGGCGGGTTCTGCATCGCTTCGCCTTTCTCTCACCGGGTCCGGCACGCCGGTCAGCCGACGGGCCACTGGGCCACACGGCTCCTGGGCGGTTCCGGATGGTCGTGCTGCACGCGGCCGTTGCGGATCGTGCCGCGCCAGGCCCCGCCCTCCTGCCCCAGTCCTTCGATGAACTGCTTGAAGTTCATGAGCTCCCCGCGCACCAACCGGGCCGTCAGCCGCACGGCCCTGGACGAGCGGGTGAGGATCCTCGCGGCTCCCCGCGGTTCCAGGAGCATCCGGACAGTGATCGCGGTGCCGCCGGACTCCGTCGGCCTGAACTCGACCTCGCCCTGGTGGGAGGGGGTCTGCTCCAGGCCGCGCCAGGCCACGTAGGCGTCGGGGTCCTGCTCCACGATCTCGACCGCGAAGCGGTGGCGCAGGGGTCCGTAGCCGATGGTCCAGGCGGTCACGGTGGGCCTGATCTGCTCGACGCCGCGCACCGCTGTCGAGAACCGCGGGAAGGCCTTGAACTGCGTCCACTGGTTGTACGCCGTCCGCACCGGCACCGCGACCTCGACCGTCTCCTCGACGTGCCGCTCCCGCAGCGAACGGTGGCGCCTGACGCCGTCACCGTCCGTGCGCATGCCCGGCGTGTTCGGCACGGCCTGCTGGGCGTCGTCCTTGTGCGCCATCGTGGTCTCTCTTCCGGGGCGCGGGAGCCCGGCGTCCGGGCACCCGGCCTCCGCTCGTACGGCAGGTCTCTTCTCCCGGTTCCCCCATCGTGCACGTCGAGTCGCCCCGGTGCCTGCCGGGGCGGGCCCGCTCACGAGACCGTTCTGGGGCGGCTGAGGCCGCTGAGGCAAGGGGCGCCCAGATGTGCGCCCGAGGCAGGCTGCCCGCACTTCGCGCTCGCCAGGACGTCCGCATGCACGCCCTCGGACCACCCGCTACCGTGGGTTACGTGCGTTGCGCCGGCCCGCCCCGGCGTCCCACGGGAGGCCCGGGCGGTGGGACCGTAGCTTCCGCGGACCAGATGACCTCGCCGCTCGAAGTACGAGAGATGGCACTGAGCCGAGCCCTTTCCAGGTGGCGAATGCAGGCGGTGTCCGGCGAGGCGGGCGGGGCGGCCCCGGGGGCCCATCTCAGCCTCCAGATCTCGGGGGCGCTCTCAGGTCGCCCTCGCCGCCTTCCGTAACACCGCCCCCGGCACACCCCCGATCGGCTGCGTGCTGGACTGGTTCGCCCTCCTGTGGGCCGAGTCCATCATCGCCCTTTGCCTGATCACCGTGGTGATCACGGGCGCCGACAAGGCCCTTCACCAGGCTGCGCCCCCCACATAGTCCTCTGCTGCACTGGGCCGGCCAGACCCGCGGTCAGGCATATACGGCGGCAGGCCAGGATCGGTGGTTTCCGGCGCGAGGGCATCCGCGTCCGACACCGTGAGTCCGAGGTCCCGGTCAGGAAGGCACCCAGCCGGTAGGCGCCGCCCTGACCTGGCCGCGTCCGCCCTGCTTCATGTGCGGGCACGGTGCCGGTGCTGTGCTGACCGCCTACGGGCCAGGACCGGGACGGACAGCGGTTCCTCGTCGCGCCGCGCAGCACCTGCTCGGCGGATGTGGAGCCACCGCCGCTCCCTGCGCAGGGTCCACGTCGGCGTCGGCAAGGGATGCGGTGCTGCACTTCTTGGGCGGAGGCCGCCTGCGCTCGGTGGCGGGTGGCCGGTGGCCGGTGGCCGGTGGCCGAGCGTGCATCGCGCGGAGCGGGGGACACGAGGCGGTATGGCGAGAAGAGTCGGGAACAGCGCGTCGGCGGAGTCGGTGGAACAGGGCGGGGCACAGGAGGGAACGGCGCTCAGGCGCGCCCTGACGACCCCGCTGCTGTACTTCTTCATTCTGGGCGACGTGCTCGGCGCCGGCGTGTACGTCCTGATCGGCCAGGTCGCGGCAGACGCCGGGGGAGCGGTGTGGGTGCCGCTGGTCGTCGCGCTACTGCTGGCCTTGCTCACCGCTGCCTCCTACGCCGAGCTGGCGACGAAGTATCCGCGGGCGGGCGGAGCCTCCCACTACACGACCCGCGCTTTCGGACCGTTCGCAGGATTCATCGCGGGCTTCTGCATGCTGGCCGCCGGCGTCGTCTCCGTGGCCGCTCTTGCCCGCGGCTTCGGCGGCGACTACTTGTCGGCCTTCGTGACACTGCCGGTGGGACTCGTGGCCGTGCTGTTCCTGGCCTTGCTCGCCCTGGTGAATGCGCGGGGCATCAAGGAGTCGACCCGCGCCAACGTCGTCGCCACCGTCATCGAGGTGGGCGGGCTGGTCGTCATCGTCGTCCTCGGCGCGTGGCTGCTGCTTCGCGGTGACGGCGACGTCGGACGGCTCGTGCAGCTGGGCACACCGGAGAAGGGGGCAGCGGCGGCCGTGCTGAGCGGCTCGGTACTGGCGTACTACTCCTTTGTCGGGTTCGAGACCTCGGTGAACGTCGCCGAGGAGACCCGCGACCCGCGGCGATCCTATCCGCGGGCCCTGTTCGGGGCCCTCGCCACCGCCGGAGCCGTGTACGTGCTGGTGGGCATCGCCGCGTCCGCGGCGGTACCGACCGCCCGGCTGGCCGGGTCGAGCGGGCCGCTGCTGGAGGTCGTGGAGGAGGCAGGCGGCGTGCCGTCCCGCCTGTTCAGCGCCATCGCGCTCGTCGCCGTGGCCAACGGCGCGCTGCTCACCGGCATCATGTCCTCACGCCTGGCCTACGGTATGGCGAAGGACGGGCTGCTGCCCGCCGCGCTCACCAAGGTGCTGCCGGGCCGTCGCACACCGTGGGCCTCGATCGCGGTCACGACGCTGCTGGCGATGCTGCTGTCGCTCACCGGCAGCGTCGCGACCCTGGCTTCCACGCTTGTTCTGTTGTTGCTGCTCGTCTTCCTCATGGTCAACACGGCGGTGCTGGTCCTTCGCCGGGACCCGGGCGAGGCCGACCACTTCCGGGCCCCAACCGCACTGCCCTTGCTCGGCATCGC
This sequence comes from Streptomyces qaidamensis, assembly GCF_001611795.1. Lineage (NCBI taxonomy): Bacteria > Bacillati > Actinomycetota > Actinomycetes > Kitasatosporales > Streptomycetaceae > Streptomyces > Streptomyces qaidamensis. Next base: position 9,026,700 of record NZ_CP015098.1, read on the forward strand.
GTCCTGTGTCGTGCTTGCCACGCAGATCGAGGCACAGGTGTGGCTGCGCGGAATTGCGATCGTGGCCGTCGGTACGGTGCTCGGCGCGCTCACCGTCGTGCAGCGAGACAGGAGGACCGACGAGGATGAGGACGGGGATGGGGATGGGGACGTGCGGGTGTAGCGGCGATCGACCACCGGATCAATCCCGGCCGTGGCCGTCAGCGCAGCGGCTTGTCCAGAACCGCCTTGCGGTGGCTGAAGGTCTCGATGGAGTAGGGGCCGTGGTAGTTGCCCATGCCGCTCTCTCCCACCCCGCCGAACGGCAGGTCGGAGACGGTGAGATGAGCGAGCGGCAGGCCGTGGCCCAGGCCGCCCGAGGAGGTCTCGGCGGCGAACCGAAGCCGCGTCCTGTCGGACTCGCTGAAGACGTACAGGGCGAGCGGCTTGTCCCGGTCGTTGATGAAGTCGATCGCCTCGTCGAGGCCGGAGACGGTGACGATCGGGAGGATGGGGCCGAAGATTTCCTCGCGCATGACGGGCGCGTCGGGGGCGACGTCGGCAAGGACGGTGGGCGCGATGTACTTCGCCGCGCGGTCGCTCGTGCCGCCCACTACAGTGCGGCCGGAGTCGAGCAGGCCGGTGAGCCGGTCGAAGTGACGTTCGTTGATGATCCGCCCGTACTCGCCGGAGGCTGCCGGGTCGCTGCCGTACAGCGCGTTCACGGCGTTCGCGAGCAGCGGTTCCAGAGCCGCCGCGGTATCCGGATCAGTCAGGACGTAGTCGGGGGCGACGCAGGTCTGTCCGGCGTTCAGGAACTTGCCGCGGGTCAGCCGGTCCGCGACGACGGCCAGGTCGGTGTCGCGGTCGACGAACGCCGGTGACTTGCCGCCGAGTTCGAGGGTGACCGGGGTGAGGTGCTCGGCGGCGGCACGCAGCACGATACGGCCGACCGTGCCGTTGCCGGTGTAGAAGATGTGGTCGAAACGCTCGGCCAACAGGGCCGTGGTCTCGGGCACCCCGCCCTCCACCACGGCGACCGCGTCGGTGTCGAGGTACGCCGGCAGCAGCCGGGCCAGGACGGCGGACGTGGCGGGGGCCAGCTCGCTCGGCTTGGCGATCACCGCATTGCCGGCGGCCAGGGCACCGACCACGGGGGTGAGCAGGAGCTGGGCCGGGTAGTTCCAGGGCGCGATGACCAGGACGACGCCGAGGGGATCGTACTGCGTCCAGACCGCCACGTCGGCGCCGAGGTGAGCCGGGGCCGGGGCGGGCTCCGGGCGCAGCCAGTCGGCGAGGTGGTCGAGGGTGTGGTCGATCTCGCGCACGGTGAAGTCGATCTCGGTTCGGAAGGCCTCTGTGGCGCTCTTGCCCAGGTCGGTGTGGAGAGCGGCTGCCAGGTCCGTGCCGTTCTCGGTGAGCATGTCCCGCAGTCGGCGCAATTGGGTCATGCGCCACTCGGCCGGCTTGGTCCGGCCGGTACGGAAGGTGGCGCGCAGGCGGGCGACGACAGCGGCGGGCTGCTCAGGGGCGGAGTGGTTCACGAGTACCTCACAGGCTCACAGTCAGATGTATATACCAACCTTCTGCCCGCTCCCCTGCATTCCAGAGATTCCGTACCGCATCGGTGCCGTGTGTCACAACCGGCCGGGATGCACTGGGGCGGGCGATCTCCTGTGGGATGACGTGAGTTCCTTCTTCGACCCGGACGTCATGGGATCATTCGGGAGATCGGGCGGCGGCTGGGCATGCCCGTGCTGGTAGACCCGGAAGGTTTCGCAGACCGACAGGTCAGGTGACTGCGGCCGAGGCTGCGGTTCGAGGACGGTGCCGTCGAGGAGCGTCGCGAACAGCGCATCGGCCCGGCGGGGCGTCTGGCGAGGCAGAGCAGGGCCTGAGGGTGGTGCTCGCCCTGCTCGGAGAGGAATGGGCCCGTTTGAGTTGCTTCTGAACCTGAACGAGTGATGTCGGGGCGTTCGCCAGATCCAAGGCTCCTGGTCCGGTACTGCTGGGGGCTGTGAGGTATGCGCAAGGTGGGGGCTTCACCGACACCGAAAGGGCTGCTCGTGAGCGAGTGCGTCTGGATGCGGTGGTCCGGTTCGAGGCTGGGCAGACGACCAGAGCCGTCGCGACCGCGCTCAGGGTGTCGGAACGGTCGGTGGAACGGTGGCGACGTCAGTGGCGTGAGGGCGGTGCACCTGGTGTCGCCTCGAAAGGATCGCCTGGCCGCTCCCGGCTATCCGACGGCCAAATTTCCAGACTGGAAAGAAAGTTGGAGCGCGGTCCACTCGCGCATGGCTGGGCGGATCAGCGGTGGACGTTGGCCCGTGTGAAGACCTTGATCGGTCGGATGTTCCACGTCTCCTACACCGTGGAGGGCACGTGGCGATTGTTGAAGCGGCACGGCTGGTCGTGGCAGCAGCCGGCACGGCGAGCGATCGAGCGCGACGACGACGCGGTGGACCTCTGGAAGAAGGAGGTCTGGCCGCGGGTAAAAGCACCGCGGCGGCCTGCGACGGATGGATCGTCTTTGAGGACGAGGCCGGTCAGTCGCTGACGCCGCCGCGGGACAGGACCTGGAGCCGCAGGGGCTGCACCCCGGTGGTCCGCGTACGCGGCCGAGGCTCAGGCCGGGTATCGATAGCAGGCATGACCTGCCACAAGCTCGGCGAGCGGTCCCGGCTCTTATACTCCGTCCGCGAGTACACCGGACGCAAGGACCAACCCAAAGGCTTCGGCTGGCGCGACTTCCGCGACCTGCTGATCCGTGCACGCACCCAGCTCGGCGGCCCGATCGTCCTTGTCTGGGGCAACGTCCGCTTGCACCTGACCAAGCCCCTGCAAGAGTTCATCGAAGCGAACGCAGACTGGCTCACGGTCTTCCAGCTGCCTACCTACGCGCCTGACCTGAACCCGCAAGAAGCTATCGGGTCTGCCGCACGATCGGGTGACATCTGAACTGGCTTGCCCTGTGGGGTGGGTGGGAAGGATGTCGCTGTGCCCAAGCCTTATCCGGAGGAGTTCCGTCAGGACGTCGTGCGTGTCGCGAGGAACCGCGGGCCGGGTGTGACGGTCGAGCAGGTGGCCACCGATTTCGGAGTCCATCCGATGACGTTGTGGAAGTGGATGCGTCGCGCGGACATCGACGACGGGACCAAGCCCGGAACGACCAGCCAGGAGAGCGCAGAGCTTCGGCAAGCGCGTCGGCGGATCAAGCTGCTGGAGCAGGAGAACGAGGTCCTGCGGCGGGCCGCGGCCTATCTGTCGCAGGCCCATCTGCCGGGAAAAGGATCTACCCGCTCGTGAAGGAGCTGACCAGGGACGGGGTGCCCGTCACGGTGACGTGCCGGGTGCTGAAGCTCGCCAGACAGCCCTACTACCGCTGGCTGGACCAGCCGGTGACCGACGCCATGCTGGAGGAGGCGTATCGCGCGAACGCGCTGTTCGACGCGCACCGTGACGATCCGGAGTTCGGCTACCGCTTCCTGGCCGACGAAGCGCGTAGCGCCGGGGCCGTGATGGCGGACCGGACTGCATGGCGGATCTGCCGGGACAACCGCTGGTGGAGCGTGTTCGGCAAGAAGCGCGGCAAGGGCAAGAAGGCCGGCCCGCCGGTGCACGACGACCTCGTCCGCCGGGACTTCACCGCGACCTGTGCGAACCGGCTGTGGCTCGCCGACATCACCGAGCACGCCACCGGCGAAGGCAAGCTCTATCTCTGCGCGATCAAGGACGCCTTCAGCAACAGGATCGTGGGCTACTCCATCGACGAGCGGATGAAGTCCCGCCTGGCCGTGACCGCCCTGGACAACGCCGTGGCCCGGCGCGGAGACGTCGACGGTTGCATTCTGCACAGCGATCGCGGTTCGCAGTTCCGCTCCCGGAAGTTCGTCCGGGCGCTCGACCGCCACCGGATGGCGGGATCGATAGGGAGGGTTGGAGCTGCCGGCGACAACGCGGCCATGGAGCCCTTCTTCAGCCTGTTACAGAAGAACGTCCTCGACCGCCGGAGCTGGGCCACCCGCGAGGAACTGCGGATCGCGATCGTGTCCTGGATCGAGCGGACCTATCACCGGCGCCGCCGACAAGCCTCGCTCGGCCGGTTGACCCCCGTCGAATTCGAGACCGTCATGACCACGTCGGCTCTCCGGGCCGCGTGACCGTACCTGTCACCCGAACCTGCATCAGACCCATCTGGTCGCTGGTCAAGCGAGACATCGGCAACCTCGCCGCCGCTGACCTCGGCCAGATCACCCGCGCCGTGAAGCGCAAGCTCAAGATGCTGCAGTACCGACCGGAGATCATCGACGGCTGCCTCGCCGGCACCGAACTGGCCCTGGACGCGTGAACACACCGGCCGGCCGAACGGCGATAGGCCAGGCACGGTCGGAGCCAAAAGCCCCTGCTCAGATACGGTGACGGGATGACCGAGAGCCTGCCTGCCGACGTAGCCGACGTGCTTGCGGCAGTCCTGAACACGGACAATCCGCTTCATGCCGCGCTCCGACGGCAGGTTCCGCACCTCAGCGTGCGAGCTCGCTGCACATGCGGGTGCGGTACCGCCTACTTCGAACTCGACACCAGCGAGGTCGAGCCCGCGCCCACCGGCCCCGGCACTGTCGTGGCGGCCGAAGCGCAGCTCGTCACTGAGGCCGGTGAGTGCCCCGGCGAGGTCCTGGCCTTCACGCAGGGCGGCTACTTGTCGTGGCTAGAAGTCTGTTCATGGAGCGACGACATTGACGTGACACTGGCCGCTGCGCGTCACTGGCTGCAGCCACGCTCTTGATCCCGGACGGCCAGCGCCCAGCGGTTTCCGATCTGCACGACACCACGATCCGACCGACATCACGAATTCAAGTTCAGTTGCTTCCTCGTCCAGCGGTTGTTCGCCGCGATTCGAGGAGCCCGCGCTGCGGGCCGCGGGGTGAGACCGGCGTAGGCGGCGAGATGACCGAAAGAGCCCTCTCGGTGTCGCGCCGCGACCCGAGAGGCGACCTGCCGGGCGTCGACGAAGCCGGGCAGGTACGGGCCGTGGCGCCGCACGCGGTACTCGGCATGACAAGCTGTGCTTTCCAACGCCCGAGCCCAGGAGGTCACCATGGCCGCAGAGTCTCCATCACCCGAAGGTTCGGAGTCGGCTGACGCCGAGAGCCCTGCCCTCACGCCCGACGCTGACGGTCAATACGATCTGAAGCGCAAGTTCCGGGAGGCTCTGGCCCGCAAGCGCGGTATGCAGGCGGATGCCGCCGACCTCGCTGCGAATCCTCACGCGTCAAAGATCCGCGGCGCGCACGGACCGGCTGCCAACCAGCGGTCGTTCCGGCGTAAGAGCGGCGGCTGAGCCTGGAACGGCCGCTGGATGAGACTCGGCAGGACACGGCCCGGCAATCGTGCCGATGAGGTGGGCTGTGCCCTGCCGGGTGGCAAGGGAAGGCCTGCCGGAGCGCCACGCCGGCGGCCGAACCCACCTGGCGCCCCTTCAGACGGCGTGAGCTGCTCGGGAGGCAGCTACTGGCCGCTCCCATCCTCCTCCCGGGCCCTCTCATGGGCCCGGGAGCCATCCGCGGCATACGGCCCGATTCGGTCACCCCGACTACGGGCCCGCAAGCGGCGTACGGTCAGAGAGCGCCGCAGTCGGCGATGGTGATGGTGGCCGAGGTACGGCCGGACCGTGAGCCGTAGCTCTCGATCTTCCGCACGAGTTCCATGCTGCTCTCGTCGGCGACCTCACCGAACACGACGTGCTTGCCGTCAAGCCACGACGTCACGATCGTGGTGATGAAGAACTGCGAGCCGTTCGTGTTCGGGCCGGCGTTGGCCATGGAGAGCTGGCCGGGCTTGGTGTGCTTGAGCGTGAAGTTCTCGTCGGCGAACTTCTCGCCATAGATGCTCTTGCCGCCGGTGCCGTCGCCACGGGTGAAGTCGCCGCCCTGGAGCATGAACTCCGGGATGACCCGGTGGAAGGACGAGCCCTTGTAACCGAAGCCCTTCTCTCCGGTCGCCAGCGCGCGGAAGTTCTCCACGGTCTTGGGGGCGACGTCGTCGAACAGGTTCATGTTGATCCGGCCGGCGGGAACGTCGTCGATGGTGATGTCAAAGAAGACCTTGATAGTCATGCCCCCATCTTGACATCTGGCGCCCACCCGGCTGGCCCGGGTACCCCGAGGACCCCTCTGCGGGCCTGCAGACCCCGTGGAGGCCTGGTCTTCTCGCGATGGTCAGCATGATCATCGCCCGGAAAGCCGGGGCTCGGGCAAGGATCCGGCAGGCGGCTTCCTGACCATCCGTGTCCGGCACGCGGGTGGCCATGAGGATGACGTCCGGGCGCAGGCGTCGGCCGGTCCACAGGATCCGTCGGTTCAGCAGGATCCTTCGGTTCAGCAAGATCCTCCGGTCCGGCAGGATCCGGACGCGGACCGGGTAGCCGCCGCCCCAGCGGCGATGGGCGCCCAGGTCGCCGCCGTAGACCGCGGCCCGCTCGCGCAGCCCGAGTCGTCCCCGTCCCGCTCCGCGAGCCGGCCTGGGGCCGGTCGGCTGCGTGGCCGACAGCCCTGCATGCCAGGACGCTTGGTCGGCCGTCCAGGACTTCGACGCGCAGGTGGCGCTGCGCGTACCGCACTCCCACCTCGGCAGTCGCTCCGTCGCTGTGTTTGCAGGCGTTGATCAGAGCCTCCCCGCCATCGCTACCACACCGCACTCGGCGGCTGGAAGTGGATCAGAACAGCAAGGCTTCGACAGTGGTCAACTCCCTGATAGGTCCTGACGAACTGGCGCTTCCGGTCTCGCAAGCGCATGCCCGGGCGCTTGAACTGGCCGATCAGCTCGACGGCCGGCAGAAGGACGCAGCGTCTGCCCTGCCCGGGTGGAGCCGTGGGCATGTCCTCCAGCACCTCGCCGACAATGCTCGTGCCTTCGAGCGGCAGGCGCTGGCTGCTCTGCGCGGTGAGCTCATCGACATGTATGACGGCGGTCAGGGGAAGCGAGACCAGTCCATCGAGTGGTGCCGCCCGACCTTGGCCGAACTGCGTGAGGACCTGCGTCTGGCCCAGCAGTCACTGGAGGACTCGTGGAGCCGGCTGACGGCAGCGGACTGGCGACGCCCGGTCCGATTTGGTCGTGCCACGGCGCTGGATACCGCGCTGGCACGATGGCGAGAGGCGGAAGTCCATGCCGTCGACCTCGCGCTCGGATACCCCCCGCGACTGGTCGCGGCAATTGGGTCCGTGGCCGCCTGACCCCCGCAGATTGAGGTATCCGTCGGCACGCATCCGGAATGTCGTGACGCGTGGAGACTTGACGCACGACCGCCGGGGCTGTGGCTACCCGCTGTGACAAACGGAGATTCGTCGACCTCGGCGCGGTCACCGCTGCCGTGCCCTCGTCTGGCTCCGGTCGTGATCAGAGAGCCGGATCCGACGGCCCCACGATCGCCCGCAGCGCCGCAAGGTGCCCCCGGTAGGCATCTCGGCCTGGCCGGGTCAGGTGCAGCCATACGCGCTGCCGGGTGTCGCGGACGGCCTTGCGCTGCCCGACGTAGCCGGCGTCCATCAGCACGGTTACGTGCTTGCTCAACGCGGACGCGGACAACTCGAGTTGCTTTTGGACCAAGCCGAACTCCGCCTCGCCCGCGGCGTCCAGGAGGGCGCAGATGCGCAGTCGGTTCGGGGCGTGGATGGTGGTGTCGAAACCCTCCAGAGGGTCGTGCTTCTCGGCGCTCACGCGGTCTTTCCGTGCAGGCGGACGAAGGCGAGGTGGAAGCCGACGGACACGGCGACACCGATCAGCGAGGCCGCGACCAGCCACACCGGCCATCCCGTGACGCGGAACGCGAACGCTGCTCCCACCAGCAACACGGGCAGACCGACGGCGAGTGGCACGGTTGCCCGCTTCGGCAACACGTCCAACCGCAGCGCCACGCCGGTCTTGTTTCGCCAACTCTTGGCCGCGACGGCGAAGAGCGCCCCGTACACCGCGGTGATCACCAGCATGATGCCCACCCAGGCGGGGCCAGGCAGCAGCCAGTCCGGCTCGGCCATGACGCCTCCGTAGGTGATCGGCAGCGCGGCAACGTAGAGCGTGAGCGTGATGAAGAACCAGGTCGGCCACGGTGTGGCCGACAGCGTTGCGGCGGAGGCCCGGATGCGCTCGGTGTCGGACAGCGCGGAACGGGCCTGCTCTGGCGTCAGTCGTACCCCGTGAGTTTCCATGACGGAAAGAGTAGCCGCTGGTTTCCAGTACGGAAAGGGGAGAGTTTCCAATATGGCAAGCGAGCGGCACGCTCGCTTGGGGTTTGTCTCTAGATGCCGTGGCCGTCCGCAACTACAGCGGCGCCGGCGTAGGTGAAGGCGCCGGCCAGGGGGGGACTGAACGGACACACCTGGCCCGGTGCCGGTCCTATAACCCGTTGACGGGCGAGCCGCCCGGTGCCGACGATCAGACGCATGCCCGCCGCCCTCGCGCCTCTGCGTCACCGCCCGTTCCGTCACCTCTTCATCGGTACGACGGCCAACCTGCTCGGCAACGGGGTGGCGCCGATCGCCCTGGCGTTCGCCGTGCTCGATGCCACTGGTTCGGTCGGCTCGCTCGGGCTGGTGGTCGGCGCCCACTCCCTCACCAGCATCCTCTTCCTGCTGTACGGCGGGGTGTTGGCGGACCGGCTGCCGCGCGGCCCGCTACTGGTCGGCAGCAGCGCGGTCAGCGCCGCGAGCCAGGCGGTGATCGCCACCCTGGTGCTCACCCACAGCGCCGCCATCCCCCTGCTCATGGTGCTCGCCGCGGTCAATGGGGCGGCCAGTTCCTGCTACCAGCCCGCCGCCCAGGCCTTGCTGCCCCAGACCGTGCCGCCCGAGTCCCGCCGCGCCGCCCTGGCGCTCTCCCGGACAGCGAGCAGCAGTGCGATGATCGTGGGCGCCTCGCTGGGCGGCGTACTGGTCGCCGCGGTCGGCCCCGGCTGGGGCCTGGCCGTCGACGCTGCCAGCTTCGCGCTCGCTGCCGCGTCCTTCGCGCTGATCCGCGTCCAGGCCGCGGCGCCGCCCGCACCCAGCCCCGGCGTGGTGCACGAACTGCGCGTCGGCTGGCAGGAGTTCACCTCCCGAAGCTGGGTGTGGGTGATCGTGGTGGCCTTCTGCTTCCTCAACGCCGGCATCACCGCCTCGTTCACCGTCCTGGGCCCGGCCGTCGCCGACATCACCGGGATCGGCCGCAGCGGCTGGGGCCTCGTCGTCGCCGCAGGCTCGCTCGGTGCGGTCGCCGGCGGCGTACTGTCGCTGAGCTGGCGACCCCGGCGCGCGATCCTGGTCGGCTGCGCGCTGATGGGCCTGACGGCGATGACCCCGCTGCTGCTCGCACTCGCCCCGTACACCTGGGCGCTGGTCGTGGCCAACTTCGTGGCCGGCGTGGGCATCGAACAGGCCGGCGTCGCCTGGTACTCGACCCTCAACGAGCAGATCCCCGAGGACCGCCTGGCCCGCGTCTACGCCTACGACGACCTCGGCTCCTACCTCGCCCTCCCGCTCGCCCAGTTCGCCGCCGGACCCGCCGTACTCCTCCTCGGCCTGCACGCCACCCTCTACGCGGCCGCCGCGCTCATCCTCCTCGCCACCCTCGCCATGGTCGCCACCCCCTCCGTCCGCGCGCTGGTCCCGAAGGCCGCAGTACCCGCCTCCGAAGATCCGGTACCTGGCTGAGCTCGACTCCGGCACGTACAGGCAGCAGTGCAGCCGCACACCGACTTCGCCGGACCTAGGGCCGGACCACCCACCGGCGTGGTCGCCCAACGCCCGGCGGGCGGTACCCGGACCGCGAAGGCGGTCTACTGTCCACATGCGGCAAGCTCGACGACGGACAGGCCCGGCTGCGCGCCACGTGCGCTTTTCACCCGAGCGAGTAGGGCCCCCGGCGTGACGCCCACACCGCTCCCGCGGATGAGTCGGGTAGGTGCGGTGCGCACCATAGGATCACTGCACGTGGCACATACTCCTCCGGACAGGAAGCGTGGATGACCTCAACTGGCGGCCCTTTCACCGAGCATGACGATCAGCCGCGTGCCCGCCTTCTGGAGCTGGTCGGCGCCATCGAACCCTGGGACGACCTGGAGCGCACCCATCTGAAGACCGCGACGCGGTGGATCGCCGGCGGAGCCCCGGTCTACCGGGTGCGCAAGCCGGATGTTCCCGCGATGCACTTGGTGAGCTACTTCGTCGTCCTCGACGACACCAGCGGTCAGCTGCTGCTCGTCGCGCACCGCAAGGCGGGCCTGTGGCTGCCGGCCGGCGGACACGTCGAGCCGGAGGAAGACCCGTGGGCCGCGGTGGTGCGCGAATGTCGTGAGGAGCTGGGCATCCAGGCCACGGCCTCGCAGATCACCGGCGAGCTCCCCTTCTTCCTCACCGTCACCGAGACTCGGGGGCAGGGCGCACACACCGACGTCTCGCTCTGGTACCTCCTCGACGCCGATGCTGACACCGTCACCTCCTACGACCAGGACGAGTTCGACGCGATCCGGTGGCTGACCGGCGAGCAGGTGCTCGGGGAATCGGACGAGCTGCTCGACCCCCACATGCACCGCTTCACCCGCAAGCTGCAGCATGCCCGGGCAGGAAGGCATTGCGGGTAGCCTCCCTCCGCCGCCTCCAGGCCCGCGGGGTGCGATCGCTGTGCCGGATCGGCTCTGGCGACGGCCTGGTGCTGTCCGCGCTGGCCGGGCGTGCGGCCCGGTGGCCGCTGCCGATGCAGCGGATGCTGGTGGCGGCGCCGGCGGAATGGCCAGGCGGCCGAGGCGACCGCGGTCCTTGGACGTCTGCTGGACGGTCCCCTCGGGACCGAGATCCAGGCCGGTGCGATCGACGCGCTCGGCAGGCGACGAGCTTCAGCAAGCGTCGCTGCGCTCCTGCGCCGTGCAACGGGGTCGACCCGGCCCGGAACCGGCCCTCGTCACCGTGGCCCGGTCCGTGCCCCTCGGCCGGCCTGCTCTACCCTCATGGGCATGGCCGGTGCGATTTTCGGCCTGAGCGGCGATGCAATCAGGTCACGTGAGTCTTGTGAACACCGGGCCAGCCCGGACAGAGGCGCTCGCACTCCCTGGGCCCAGTGGACCGCTGCACTCGACTGAATGCCTGTCAGGGAGGACCGTTGCACCACGACGAGCGAGCAGAGCGGCCCGGAAGCCACGGAGAGCACCAGATCCAGCGTGAGGTGGGCACCGTCGACCGCGCAGATCGGTTCTACGGCGAACAGGTGCTCGACCGGCTCAACTCGCGGATGACGGAGTTCGTAGCCCGTCAGGAGATGTTCTTCCTCGCCACGGCGGACGGGCAGGGGGAGTGCGACAGCACGTTCCGGGCCGGACCGCCCGGTTTCCTCCAGGTGATCGATGCCGCGACCCTGGCATACCCGGAGTACCGCGGGAACGGGGTCATGGCCTCGCTCGGCAACATCCGGGAGAACCCCCACGTCGGCATCCTGATGATCGACTTCTCCCAGGACCGTATCGGTCTGCATGTCAACGGCCGCGCCCGGTTGGTCACCGATGAGGACATGCGCCGAAAGTACCCCGGCCTCCCCGTCGATCCGGTCCCGGGGCGACGTCCTCAGATGTGGGTGGAGGTCGAGGTCGAAGAGGCATACATCCACTGCTCGAAGCACATACCGAGGCTGGTCAAGGCACCGCTGCGGCAGAGCGTCGACGAGGCGCATGGTGCAGCCGGTGACGCCGGGCAGGCCTGGGGCACGGACGACGTCAGGCGCAAGGGCGGTGACTACTTCGGAGCAGCGGCCCGACGACACGGGTTGGCTCCGCGCTGAGAAGTACCACGGAGGCGGTGCTTCTCACCAGGGAAGGGGCTGAGCCCGATCCCTTGGTCGCGGCCGTGGCTGATGGAGGTATCTTCATGTGGCTCTGGCCGCGACGGCGTGAGCCGAGCCCGAGCAGTCTCAGCCGGCCGGGTGAGGATCCACGCTGCCGAGGCGCCCAAGAACCTCGGAGAATGACATGCGCCGTCCTCTCGCGCTCGCCGCTGCCGCCACGCTGCTGTGTGTCGGCTGTTCCACGGCTGATGCCGGTAACCGCGACAAGCCCGCGGCCGCGCCATCGCCACCGTCGTCCGGCTCGTCGTCCGGCTCCGGCTCCGGCTCCGCCGTTCGAGCGGCCGTTGCGGCTCTCCGTGAGGACACGGCCGGCTTCCGCCAGAAGTTCGAACTGGAGAGCGAGGGCCAGGTGTACGGCCTCACCATCACCGGTGGCTTCGACTTCGCCGGGGACAAGGGTCACCTGGCGGTCGACCTTCCCGGCGGCGCCATCGACCACAGTGACCAGATCTTCGCGGACAGCAAGATCTACATCAGCGGTGTCCAGGGAATCGGCGAGGACACCTGGGGGGTCATGCCCCGGGACGAGGCGGAGGCCCACTACTTGCTGCGGTCCCCGCTCAACGACCCCGAGCACGTCCTGCAGCAGATCGCCGCGATGCGCAAGATCTCCCGGGAGGGGACGGAGAACGTCCAGGGGGTGCGCGCCGTGCGTTACCGAGGCATCCTCGACCACCGGACCGTCACCCAGCGCATGGCCACGGATGTGCGCACGAGGATGGAGCAGGCCCGCGACGCCCTGGGGAGCGATGTACCGGTCTTCGCGGACGCGTGGGTCGACGACCGGGGGCGGCTGGTGCAGATCCGCATGAGTGTGAACATGTCCGGTACGCGGGTCACGCTGACGATGGCCCTGTCGGACATCGGTGAGCCGGTCCGCGTGAAGGTTCCGCGGGCCTCGGACACGGTCCCCGTCACCGAAGCCGGCGGCATCCTGAACGGCTGACCCGGATGGCTGCCGGGCCTCCTATCAGCGGGCTCCCACCGCCTGACCGCAGGCTGCGGCTGTGGCACGCCGGCGCGGGAGGGGGACAGAGCGATGCAGCGTCAGCTGGGCGACGTGGTGGGGGTGGTCGTGCTGTTCGCCCATGCTGTGTCGAATTGCTGGAGGGCGATGGTGTAGAGGAGGCCGGGGGCTCGTGCGTAGAGACAAGGGGAGTTCCTGCCGTGCGCGTTGTCGCTGTAGAAGGTGAGGTAGGCGACCTTGTCGGTGGCTATGACGCGGCATGTGTGCGGGAGGTTGTAGCTGTGCAGTCGGATGTTGCGTTGTGAACGAGCGGCCTGGGCGAGGTAGTTGATATTGGCTCGAACTTGGCTTCTGAGCAGGGCCGGGGTGAAGCCCGGGTCGAAGCGGGCGACATCCTGGCACCGGCGGTCAAGCCAGGAGTCGTCCGGTGTGTCCGGGTCGGGAAGCAGGATCTGGACGGATGCGGGCGTGCTGTCGCCGGACCACAGAGGGGCGAAGGCCTCGCGGGTGAGTATGTTGCCGCGTCCGGCCATGACCTTGACCCAGCGGGCCCGGACGAGATCCTGGCTCATGCTCCGCTCTGCGGCGGATTGGCGGCGGTAGACGCGGCGGAGCCCGGTGCCGGTGAACCAGGAGCACGCAGCGGTGAGCCACCACAGGGGGCGCGAGGCGCGCAGCAGGCTGAGGGCGAGCAGGAGGGCGCTGGTGATGAGGGAGCTGAGTATGCCGAGCAAGAAGGCGTTCACGCTGAGGCTCCAGTGATGGAAGTGGTCTCCTTGGACGGTGCTCGCGGTGTCCGGGGCTGAGCTAGCAGAGGTAGGGGAGTAGTCGGCTCAGGACGTGGGCGGCGTTTCTGGCGGCGAGTTCGTGGTGACTGTGGCCCTTCTCTTCGTCGGCGTTGTCGGAGACGCCGCGAATGACGATCCAGCCGGGGTTCGCTGTGTCATGGACTGAGTTCTCCTGCCAGTACTGACTGAGCCCGCCGGCTTCCATGTCTACGGCCAGGACCTTCTCGTGGTAGGTGGTGAGGTAGGTTCGAATGTCACTGGCCCGGTCGGCGATGACGGCTTCGCCGGACCCGATGACTCCGGGATACACCTCGTACTCGTTGCCGGCGTGTGCGGTCATTTGGCCGTTGATGCGCGCCGGCGTCCCGTGAGCGGTGAAGTAGGCATTCACGGCGTGAACGACTTGCGCGGGTGCTTGCCGGTGTTCTCCGCGGTGACGAGTGTCTCCCCGGGGATTGATCTTGCGGTTCTCGTAGTAGACGACGTCGGTGGAGACGATCACATTGCCGATCCGGGCGTAGTCGTCATGGATGCCGCCTCCGACGCCGACGAGGGCCCACAGACGGGGGTTGTAGTGGCGTCGGAGGTTCTCCAGAGCGGCCATGGTCGACCGCTGGCCCTGGCTTTGCGTCTGTGTGGCCACGACGCGCAAGGTGGCGCCGGGGACGGTGTGTTCACCCTGGTAGAAGTAGAGACCGCTGGGCCTTTTGTGCAGGGTGAGTTTCAACTCGTCGATGATGGACCTCAGTTCCTCACTGAGGATGGTGACGATCCCGAGGTCCCACCGGGCGTCCGCTTCGGCGGCGGGGTCGGCGGCAGGATCGGCGGCGGGCGGCGACGTGATCGCGGACGCTTGCGCGTTGGCTCCGATCGCGATGTTGCTGAAGTGGTTGTTGTTGCCGTGGCTGATGATGCCTCGGTTGTTGGTCATGAAGGGGCTCCGTTGTCGGACGGCAAGGGCGGGTTGGCGGGAGCGCCGACCTGAGCTGCTTCACCTACGGCGTTATTGGTGAAGCTGTTGTTGTCACCGAAGTTGAAGATCCCGCTGTTAATGATCTTGAGTGCACGATCGTCGAAGTCGGAGGTGTCGACGCCCTTGTCGTGCAGGAAGTCGCTGGCAGCGCTCAGAAGCCGCTGCTCTATGGTTTTCATGCGCCCGAGGATGTCGCTCTTTTCGAGCTGCACCTTGGTCCATGCCTGAGACGATTCTTGCCTTATGCTGACGCGGCTGCCGATGAGGATGTTGCGGATCGGCGTCGTAGTCAGGTCGCGGGGCAGGACAGCGGCCTTCGCCAGTGCGTAGAAGTAGCGGAAAAGCCGCCAGGAGCACTGGATGTCGGAGGGCAGGGCGGTCAGTTCGTTGAAAGCGGCCAGTACAACGGCTGTCGCGCCGTGGTGGCCGAATTCTTCAACTCGCTGAAATGACCGTGGTGTGTGCGCGAGCACGCAGGCCGCCGTGGACAGGCTCAGGGTTCGTCCCTGCAGGCTGACGTGCAGCAGGACGGTCGCAACGAATTCCGCTCCGTCGGCGGGTGTGGTGACTTCGAGGAAGTGATGCTGTTTCGATTCCGGGGTGTTGATGATGGAGCGCAAGTCGCCCCGGGTGAAATGGTGCGGAAGGAGCGATCGGTCTGCGGCGACATCGGTTTCGGCGACGTAAACGCGGTCCCGGACCTCTGCCGGCAGTCGGACGTCATGGCTGTCCGTGTTCAGCAGCAGCACCGCTTCGCGCAGGTACTCAACGAGTTCGTGTGCCTGGAAGGGCGGCACGGGGTGCTCACGCTCGTGCAGCGGTGCCTCGTCGGTATCGGGCCGCAGCAACTGGATACTCATCGGCGGGTTCCACTGGTAGACGAGTTCGCCGGCTCCGATGAACGGTGATTCGTCACCGAAGAGGGTGAACACGGTGAAGTCATCGTCTTCGTCGTCGTTGTGCCGTGGACGGCGGTACACGGCGCACATGTGGTGCTGTTGGCGGTCGGCTGCCCGCTGCCGGCCGGACAGGCGGGCGGGCCGCAGCGCCCGTGTGCGCAATATGCGGTTGAGGGTCAGCTGGCGTGCGGCTCCGACGGCGAGGTAGACGAGTATCACCGCTGTGGCCACGCGGAGGGCCGTCATTGCCTGCTGCGGATAGACGAGTGCGATGACCAGAATGGTCAGGGCCAGCCACAGCGCGGCCGTGGCGACGCGTTTGATTGCGTATGTCTTACGTGTTGTATGGCGCGGAAAGAGAAGTTTGAGGAGGTAGCGATGCGCCTGTAACGTGCCGAGGCCGCCGCGTCTGGACTTCTGGGCAGGGATCGGCTGGCGATCGACGCTTCGCAGGAGGGTGGCGAGCCGGAGGAGCAGTAGGAGCCCCAAGCCGCTGGCGACAAGGACGGCCGCGGGAACGGCCCCGGCGAGCAGGGGGCCGACTACCGCAGCTAGCACCGTGGCGCGAGGGAGCGCGCTGAGAGCAGCGGCACGCCACGCGTGATGCATGACGGGGACGATGTCGAAGCCATAGGACGGGGCCACCCTGCGGTGTGGCGCCGTGCATACTCGGTCGATCACGAGATCACGGAAACGCTCATCCACGTACACGCCGACACAGAGGTGACGGGTGGCGGCGGTGGGTTCGAGCGCTATGTCCTGTGTCGGTGGCGCATGGGAAGTGGTCATGTCCTGCCCCCGCTCCTACAGTTATGGTTGATGCGACCATAAGTGGCTGCAGAGTTTAAGTCAATGAGACCTTTAGGGGTGCAGGTGGATGACTGGCTGAAAGACTCGGACGAGGTCGAAGCCTCATGGCTGACCGTGGACCTCGCGATCTTCACCCTGAGGGACGATCAGCTGATGATGCTCCTGGTCGAGCGTGGCCTCGAGCCCTTCCGTGGCAAGCCCGCCATGCCCGGAGGTTACGTACAGAAGAACGAGACCCTTCGTGAGGGAGCCCTGCGTGAGCTGGCGGAAGAAGCCGGCATTGACGGCAGCCGACTTCATCTCGAGCAGCTCGGCACCTATGCAGACCCCGGACGTGACCCACGGGGCAGGGTGGTCACGGTCGCCTACCTCGCGCTCGGCCCCGACCTGCCGGACCCCGTGGGTGGCACAGACGCCGAACGCGCCTTCTGGGCCCCCGTGGCACACCTGGAAGACGGCACCCTCCACCTGGCGTTCGACCACAGAGAGATCCTGACGGAGGCCCTGGAAGAGGTCCGCAGAAGGCTCGAATACACCGCTGTGGCCGCAGCCTTCTGCGAGGAGCCCTTCACGCTCACAGAGCTGCGCACGGTCTACCAAGTGATCTGGGGTCAGAACCTGGACCCGAGCAACTTCCGCCGTAAAGTACTCAACACAGCAGGATTCGTGCAGCCGACAGGGCAGCAACGGCTGCCCCCCACTGGCCGCCCGGCCGCCCTCTACCGCCGCGGACAGGCATGGCTGCTCAGCCCGCCCCTGCTGCGTGCCACTACGTCCGGTCGGCGAGACTGAGACGGACCCAGCCGCGGAACAATGATGTCGTAGAACGCTGCGCGCTGGTCCGTGCACGGTCACGTGACGACCCGGTCAGCAGGCCCGTCCCACTGAAGAACGCTTGGTGGACGAGATACCCGGTGAGCTCCGCAGCGAGCAGGCCCCACGCCGCGACCACGTCGACTCCCGCTGCTCGGTGTGGTTGGCGAGGCGCTGGTGGTGGCGGCTGTGGCGGCCTGGACGGCGGGGTGAGCAGGGCCGCAGCGGTGGACGTCAGGAGGGTGGTGCCCCTGGCATCGGTGAGGTGGACTTCACCGGTGTAGGAGAGTTCGGCGATCAGCAGGGAGTCCGTGCTGGTGAAGCGGCCGGTCAGCCAGGTGCAGCCGAGGATGCCGAGGAACTTGCCCACGAGCAGTCCGCCGAGGACGCCCCAGGTCATGGTGCAGGCGAAGAAGCCGCCCGGGCCGGAAGGGGAAACGCCGGCGGACATCACCGCGAAGACCGGCAGCGCGATCCCGGCTGTGAACGGACGCGGGGCTTCTTCGGCCTGGTGTGAGGGCGAGACGCGCTCGCCGTCTCGCATGTGGGTGCGCATGAGCAGGCCCACGGCGACCCCGGCGTATGTCCGGCCGTGGTCATCACTGCTCCTTGTTCTCGACTCTCGCCGTCGCCCGTCTGCCGCGAGGACGGTGGGCGCCCGGGGACAGCACGCCATCGGCACCCCTGGCTGGTCGTGACGCTCACCGCACGGCCTTCGTAGCCCAGTTGACGAGAGGCTGTCGCGCACTTTTTGGCGTGCACGTGACGTGCCGCATCCCTTCTCGGGATGCGGCACGCCACGGAGGTGGTTCAGCAGCTGTCCACCCAGCGGTGCGAGCGGAACCGGTCCGAGGCGTTCACCGTCGTGCCGGGCGCGACGCACACCGGTGGGCCGGCGAAGTCCGGCTGCCGGTGGACGGCCACCGGAGTGGAGCCCTCGTTCCGCATGGACCGCACGCCCTTGGCCTCGGTCCACGAACAGCGCACCGGGCCGTCGTACCAGTCGGGGTCGTCCTCGACCGACTGGCAGCGGTCACCGCTGCCGAAGGCCCCGGTGTAGAAGCAGACGTGTCCCGTAGGGCAGCCCTGTCCCCGGGCTTCGGCCGCCTGGGTGTTCCCAGGCATCGCGACGACGGCCAGGGCGGCGACGGCGACGCTGCTCAGTGCCGTGCGAACGCGCGATCTTTGTCCCCCCCCCCGCGTTCCCGCGCACCACGGTCAGCAGCTCGACACCCACTTGTGGGAACGCAGCTTGTAGGTCCCCGCGAGGTTGCCCTTCTTGCCCTTGGTCGTACAGCCCTTGCGGGTCTCGTAGTTGGCGCCGCTGTAGTAGACGACGGCCATTCCGCTGGTGCCGTTGTTGTAGACGGACCTCACGTTCTTGTCCGCGGACCACGAGCACCTGATGGCGCCGTTGCGCCAGTCGGCGTCGTTCGCGTCCCAGTTGCACCGGTCACCGGTGCCGTCGTCGCCCGAGTAGAAGCAGATGTCTCCCGACGGGCAGCTGTAGGCGCGGGCTTGGGCCTGCGCCGGTGCGGAAGTCACGCCCAGGCCCAGGCCCGCGAAAAGCGTCACCCCGGTGACGAGACCGGCCTTGGTGCGCAGCGCTCGAACTCGCTTCATGATCGTCCTCCTGGTCGATGTCGCTGGAGGGGTCTGATGCCGTCCCCCGATGCGCGCCGTCCACTGCGACGGCGTCGGCATCACCTTGATCCGCATGAGCGGCGGGCGGTACCTCGAACGTTTCAGGGTCGCTCTGCGCGGGGGACCGACGACACTTCCCGTGTCACGGTGTCGGCGAGGGGACCGGCTTCATTCGAACATCGACAGGAATCTTCCACGCAATGACGTCTCGCCTGACGAACAGCGGTCGACCAGCCGGTGGGAGCGCGGCGAGTAGGTCCCGGCCAGGTTGTCCATGGAGTTGATTCTGTCGCAGCCGGTGCGTTGGGCCTCGCGGGCGCGGTCGTAGCCGGCGGGCTGAAAGTCCGTGCCACGGTAGTAGGCGACGTCGCGGTTCTTCCGCTCCTCCGCGAGGTTGTTGAAGACCGAGCGGACGGGGCCGTCGGCCGCCCACGCGCACGTCTCCTCGCCCGCCTGCCAGTTCGCGTCGTCTCCACGCCAACTGCACATGTCACCCTTGCCGTTGTGCTCACTGAAGAAGCAGACGCTGTCCCGTGGGCAGCGGTGATACCCGACGGACACCTTGCCGTCCCCGCCCATCGGGGCCCGCGACGCGGCGGGCAGAGCCTCGTACACCGGGGTCCCGTCGTCGTGATGCACGTAGACGTACGCTCCGCCCACCAGCCCCGTCGGCAGCACCAGCGCCGTCGCCAGCAGCGCCGTCACCACCGGTCGCCGGTGCCAGAAGCGGGTGCGCAGACGGGGCAGGCGGCCCGAGCGGGGGGCCTGTGCCGCGCGCTCCACGCGACGGAGCAGCGCCTCGGCCGTGATGCGCTCCGCGTGGGTGGGGGCGAGGCAGGCCACGATGATCTCGCGCCAGAGCTCCGGCAGTCCGGGGGACAGCCGCAGTTCCTCGGCGCCGCGCGCGTAGCGCGTCGCCGCGTCCGCGCGAGCCTCGGTGCTGCCGCCCGGCAGCGGGAAGGTGCCGGTCAGCAGGAGATGCGCCAGGACGCCGAAGGCCCATACATCCGCGGACGGACGGATCCGGGTGCCCCGTTCGTCCATCTCCGGCCACAGCAGCTCCGGCGGGGTGTAGTCGGGCGTGGCGAATGCGGGCGCGTAGGCGTGTGTGCCCTCCAGTTCCGCCGCCATGTTGAAATCTGCCAGGCGTACCGATCCATCCGCCATCAGCAGCACATTGGCCGGTTTCAGGTCGCCATGAACCCAGCCCGCGTGGTGCAGCTGACGCAGCCCCTCACAGATCTGGGCCAGCATGGCGGGCCCCGACTCGGGTTTCGGGTCGTGTTCCAGTACGGCGTCCAGGGAGCCCTCGGCCCGCTCCAGGACGATCACGGTGGCCCCGTCCAGTTCCGGGTGGTCCGGGTCGTCGACGGTGAGCGTGTCGTACATGCGGATGAGGCGGGGGGTCCGCAGGCGTCCCAGCACCTCCACCTCCCGTTCGGCCAGCTCGCCCAGGTGCCGCAGTTGGCGCGGGGTGCGGGTGCCGGTCGCAAGGAACTTCAAGGCGACCCGGCGGGGCAGGGCCGGATCCGCCCCGCCAACCGGTCTGCCCGCGTACACCGTCGCGAAGGCTCCCGAGGCGAGAGGCTCGCGGACCTCCCAGTCGCCCACGCGGTAGCCGTGCGGCACGGGAACCGCGTGCGGCCGTCGTCCGGTCATCCCGCCACCTCGCTCGGCTCCACGGCCAGCACGGCCAGGTCGTCCTCCCGGACCAGGTCGAAACGCAGCGCGAGGGAGACCAGTGACTCCTTCTTGCCGTGGACGCGCAGCCCGGGCTCGGCCGTGTCCGGGCCGGGGCGCAGGCGCAGCTTGACGGCGAGGTAGTCGATGTTCCAGTAGACCGTGGACCGGGTGACCGTCGGCCAGACCGGCCGCAGACGGTCCACGAGCTGCTCGACCGCCGGCAGCGGCGCGTGGGGCGCGCCGCGCAGGCGGGGTTCGCACAGCGCGGTGAGGACTGCGAAGTACCGCTTGCTGCGGTCGAGGGCGAAGGCCGGGGCCGTGGCCGCTCCGGAGAGCCCCGCGCGCGCGATGCTGCGGTAGGCGTGGCGCGGCGCCCAGACGTCGAAGGCGAGCAGATCGCCGGCCGCGGGCAGGACCACGCGCGAGAACTCGAACGGCACGGGGGCGTCCACCCGGCCCGCGGCGACCTTGATGTGCTCTCCGGCGCCCTCCGGGTTCTCGACCACGTAGGTCTGGTCCTCGCTGAGGTTGCTCAGCAGCCAGAAGTTCAGATGCGCGGTGATCTCTCCGGCGACCCGGGGCACTCCGTCGTGCCCGATGCTCAGACCGCTGCCCGTGCCCGCCCTGCCGAAGGCGAGCCGTTCACCTGCGGCGATCCTGATGTGGTCGCCCGGCCCGGCGCACGCCGGCGGTACGACGATGACGCTGTACATGGACTCGTCCCCTCGCCCGATTCCATGAGGGCCGCCTCCCTCCAGTCGACAAGGGGCAGGGTAGGGGACGCCGATGACGGACCACGAAGCTTTGCCGCCGGCATGGCGTGTTCCCGAGAGGCTCGGGTATGCCTGCCCGAACTCCTCGGCACGACACCGGCCGGACGGACGGTCGTCCCGGATCAGTGGATCAGTGGATCAGTGGATCAATGGAGCAGTGGATCAGCGGGCCAGCGGATCAGCGGGTCAGTGGTGGGCGAAGATCTGCCGTCGAAGCGCGGCCGAGGCGGTGCTCACCCTGGCGAACAGGGCGGGCGGCCGTAGACGGAGCTGACGCCGCCACTGACGACGTCGACGAGTTTGGGGCGCACCGGCGGTAAGGGCGGGAACGCAGGTACGCGTTCAAACGGCCTGCCGTTCACATGAACAGCGGGTCGACCGGCGGCCATGGGTAACCCAGTTGCCGGCATCATGCGAACCACCCCAGACCTCGGCGGTGGCACGGGGATCGCCTGCGGTCAACCGCGCTTCAAGGCGCTCGGCTTGGACCGATGGGACGTCCGCGGAGATCGGGAAGGTCGTCCCGAACTGAAGCCAGGGCAGATCTGCATCGGGCCGGTTACGGGGATGGCTCAGGGCGACCTGAATTCGATCGGGTTCCTTGCGGGAGGTCCAGACGCCTTCCAACTCGCAGTCCCATCTGACGAGCCAGTCCCGCGTCCCCGCAGCCCCGCCTCAAGCAGCCGCGCAACCGCTCCTGCCGGCCACTCCCAACTGCGGTCCTCCCCGGCTCACAGGACCTCGGCCTCGTACTGACCTGCCGTGAACCGAAGCTCCGGCAGGTCGAAGTCCTGATTGGCCACGTCGCGCCAACCCGCCCAGCCAACATGGTCCCCATGTGCCGCGACCGTCATGTACAGCACGCCACAGCACTCCTCCACGCCGCACCCGGCCCAAGCGAGACGGATGGAGGGCACGAGACGCTCAGACTGAGAAGGTCGGGTCTCGTGGTCATCGGCCAATGATCGCGGAGCTGGCTCGCAAGTGTCATATGAAACCGCGTGGCCTCCGCTCAGGGCGGCGGTTCCCACCGCCTTTCAGGCACGTTGGCCCCCGAACGCACCCCCACGTGACCGTCCACAGCCGCCGCCACAGCCGCCGCCGCTGCGCCGCCGCTGCTCGCCCTCGACGGCGCAGCTCACCGATCGCCACCGAAGTGGTCGCGGATCTCATCGCTGCAGTCTTCTGCGCCGACCTTGCTCCGTGAGAAGGCCAGCACGCCGTCGTCCTTGTCTTGTTGCTTGGCCTTCGCCAACTGCGTCTCTATGTCCGCGATGTACTCGGCGCACTCGGGGCTGACGGGCGCCTCGGGCCGCGGGTCCGGTGCCGAGGCGGCGTTCAGCCAGGCGGTGGCGGCGATGCCTACCCCGCACAACAACACCCACCCAGCGAGCCACGTGCGACGCCTCGACCGTATCGGTTTGGGCATCCGGGCATTCTACGGGTGTCACGGAACCGCCCGCGATGGTCCGGCACTACGAGCCGGGTGCGAGGGCCGTCCCCATGGCGGGTCTACAGAAGGCGGCGGAACTCGAGCCGGTGCAGTAGGTGCAGCGCCGGCGAAGACCTGCGTCAGCGCGATGGAGCGAAGACCCCGCCGGGGCAGAGGTGGCCGGCGAGGGCGCGGAGCCGGCGGCCGGCAGAGCGCCGCCTGCCGAGGATGGAGTCCATGGCGCGGCGAGTGGTCGACGTCGAGCAGGACGACGTGGAAGCGGCGGCGTCCCCGATCCTTCGGGTCCGACCCCCCGGAGTCGGTGGCCGGTGCGAAGAAGTCACCCTGCCACAGCCTGCAGCGAGCGTCCGATCTCAGCCGGGGCACCAGGGGCACGGGGGCACAGGGGGGCACCAGGCCCCCCGGTGCCCCTCACTGCCAGCCGATGACTCCGCCGGCCCGTCGATCACGGTCAGCGAACGCACCCGGAGGTCGTCCAGTGCCGCCTGGGCGGTGTAGCCGAGCCCCAGGCCGCCGACGGCGGCATCCAGTTCGGTGTCCGGCAGGCTCGGCCGGTGCGAGTTCCGCGAGGGCGGTCTCACCGGCGGTGAAGAGGCCGGACATCAGGCACGCGTCGGAGAATCTCACCTCGTACACGTCGTCTCCCGACACGGGGTCGCGGCACCGGCGCAGACTGACCTCACGATCGGTGTCGACTGCCAGTTGATCACCTCGAAGCGCGCGCTCCGTCGTGCTCCTCGTCTGCGCCTGGCCGTGGGGTGGCGACTTGCGTGATGGCGTTCCGGCTCAGGCGTCGATGATGACCGGGATGACCAGCGGCCTGCGACGGTGGGTGCGGAACGCCCAGTTGGCCACGGCCCGGGCGATGAGCTGTTCGAGCTGGTGAGCGTCGCCGACACCCTCTTGGGCGGCGTTGGCCAACGTCTTCTCGATGACGGGGATGACGGGCTCGAAGGTGGTCTCGTCGTGGACGAAGCCGCGGGCCAGGAAGTCCGGAGCCTCGGCCAGGGCGCCGGTGTCGGCGTCGACGATGGCCACGACGGTGACGACGCCTTCCTCGGCCAGGGTGAGGCGGTCCTTCAGGGAGGCCTCCGTCGCGCCCCCGACCTCCATCCCGTCCACGTAGACGTTGCCCGCGGGCACCTTGCCGGTGATGGCGGCGCGGCCGTCGACGAGGTCGACGACGACACCGTCCTCGGCGATGACGACCCGCTCGGGGTCGACGCCGGTGCGGATGGCGAGGTCGGCGTTGGCCCGCAGGTGACGGAACTCGCCGTGGACGGGCATGACGTTACGGGGGCGGACGATGTTGTAGCAGTAGACGAGCTCCCCGGCGCTGGCGTGGCCGGAGACGTGCACCTTGGCGTTCCCCTTGTGGACGACGTTGGCGCCCCACCGGGTCAGGCCGTTGATCACCCGGTAGATGGCGTTCTCGTTGCCGGGGATGAGGGAACTGGCGAGCAGGACGGTGTCGCCCTTGCCGATGCGGATCTGGTGGTCACGGTTGGCCATCCTGGACAGTGCCGCCATGGGTTCGCCCTGGGAGCCCGTGCACACCAGGGTGACCCGGTGGTCCGGCAGCTTCTCCAGCTCCTTGGCATTCACGACCAGGCCGGACGGAACCTTGAGATAGCCCAGGTCGCGGGCGATGCCCATGTTGCGGACCATCGAACGGCCCACGAAGGCCACCTTGCGGCCGTGCGCATGGGCGGCGTCCAGGACCTGCTGGATGCGGTGCACGTGGCTGGCGAAGCTGGAGACGATCACCCGCCGCGGCGCCGTGCGCATCACCTGCTCGATCGCGGGGTTCAGCTCGCGTTCGGAGGTGGTGAAGCCGGGGACCTCGGCGTTGGTGGAGTCGGTGAGGAACAGATCCACCCCCTCCTCGCCGAGCCGGGCGAAGGCACGCAGGTCGGTGATCCGGTCGTCCAGCGGGAACTGGTCCATCTTGAAATCGCCGGTGTGCAGCACCAGCCCGGCTGAGGTGCGCAGGGCCACCGCGAGGCTGTCCGGGATGGAGTGGTTGACGGCCACGAACTCGCAGTCGAAGGGACCGAAACCACGCCGGTCGCCCTCGCGTACACGCACCGAGCGGGGCCTGATCCCGTGTTCCTTGAGCTTGGCCTCCAGGAAGGCCAGGGTGAGCTTCGAGCCGACGACGGGAATGTCCGACCGCTCCCGCAGCAGATAGGGCACGCCGCCGATGTGGTCTTCGTGGCCGTGGGTGAGGACGATGGCCACGATATCGTCGAGGCGGTCCCTGATCGAGGTGAAGTCCGGCAGGATCACGTCCACGCCGGGCTGGTTCTCCTCAGGGAACAGCACCCCGCAGTCCACGATGAGCAGTTTGCCGGCGTGCTCGAAGACGGTCATGTTGCGGCCGATCTCGCCCAGGCCGCCGAGGGCGACGACTCTCAAGCCTCCGGCAGGCAGGGGCGGGGCGGCCTTCAGGTTGGGGTGCGGATGACTCATACCCCGACGCTACCGGAGGGCCCGTTGGAATGATCGACTGCCTGCCCCTTGACACGGGATTCCGGCGACCTCAACGGACCCTCCTCCCCGTCCTGCGCCTTTTCACCAGCATGGTGGTGTGGTGCACGTGGCCCAGGGGCATCAGGAAGGTGTGAGCCCGTGGATGCGTCGTGTCGGCCTGGCGGTATGGCTGGTGGTGGCCGTGATCGTCGTGCTGGTCGCCGCCTTCTGGGGTGTCAAGAGGCTCTGATCCCGACAGCAAGCAAGGGGAAGCCGTCAGGCCGGGCCCTCGCTCTGGGGAAGGGCCGCTGGTACGGGCTCACCGGTTGCAGCGGTCACGCCCGAGTGCTCGGCTTCCTCACAGCGTGCTGTGCAGGGCCCTGCGTGCACCTTCGCCGCTTGGCCGCGAGTCCGCGGGTGCGGCTGCCGGGAGCAGCCCTGGCCGCAACGATCAGTCCTGCATGCCTGGAAGAGCCGAGCGGACACGGCTTGTTGACCATGGAGGCGCCGGTCTGACGGCGGAGCCGAAGAGCCGCATCGAGAGAACGGAGCATCCGACGTGAAGATCTTCATCATCGGCATCACCGGCGGTATCGGTGGCCTGCTTGCGCAGAGACTGCGCGCTCGGGGAGACGCCGTCCACGGGCTGGTTCGGCGAGAGGACCAGCAGGCTGACCTCGCAACCCAAGGCGTGAGCACACGAGTCGGTGATCTCTCCCGCATGACGGTGGACCAACTCGCGGCGTCATTCGGTGACGTCGACGTGATCGTGTTCAGTGCCGGATCGAATGGTGGCAGCAGGGAAGTCACGACGGCGATCGACGGCGACGGGGTCGTCAAAGCGATCAAAGCTGCCCGCATCGCCGGCGTGGAGCGCTTCGTGCTGGTGTCGGTGCTCCCGGAATCATGGAGGGAACGCGACCTCGGCGAGGAGGTCGAGTACTACTTCGCCGTGAAGAAGGGCGCAGACGTGGAACTCAGCCGCAGCGATCTGAACTGGCTGATCCTCCGTCCCTCACTCCTTCTCGACGGCCCGGGAACCGGCACCGTGTCCCTCGGCCCGGCAGAGCTTCACGGTGAGATCACTCGCGACGATGTCGCCGCCACCCTCGCCGAACTGCTCCACGAGCCCCGGATCGGCCGGCAGATCCTCGAACTCAACGCCGGGTCGACGCCCATCCAGGACGCGGTCCGAGCGAACGTCCGCTCTTGACCGGCCGGCCGTCCTCACGCAGGTCACCCTTCCAAGCAGGAGACATGCCTCGACGATGCGAGGAGCGGCGGCAGCAGGGCCCAGACGATCTTGAAAGCGGGGCCGTGGCTCTCGAGTGCGGTGGTTCAGCGGCGGGTGCGGTGGTGCGGTGACGAGGCTGTGCACCCGGGCGGGCGGCGGCGTAGGCGTGAGCGGTGCGGCTCAGTTTGCCGTCGGCGGCGGCGATGATCAATCCTGTCCCGTCGGCGGGTACCGCTCTGTCGATGCTAGGCAGCCGGGTCTGCGCGCCGAACTCCAGCAGCGCGATCACGGCGACGATTCCGGCGAGCAGGGCCATCCCGGGCAGCCCCCACCAGAACGCGGCCGTCGCCACCGGTACGTCCACGGCCCGTGCGCCACCGGCCCATCACCTCCCGCCGCCGTGAAGCCCCCGCCACAACACCGCTCACCAGCGGCGCGTCGCCCCACCACGGCGCCAGAACGTCCACCGTTTCCACTGTGCCGCCCAAAGTCCCGACACGGTGACAGAAGATCCGCGGGCAGCTCACCGAGGGCAGCCAGGCGTTCACGAGGCGCGCGTTCGAGGCTGCGGCGCAGCTCGTGCCTCGCGCTGCGTGCGCCGCAGCAGGCCGCGTGTACGTCGAGGCGATGGCCTTCTTCCTCCTGCCAGGGGCCGTTGTCGCTCATACCGTCGGAGCCGTCCAGTCCAGCCACAGCGGCTGCGGCCGGGCACGTGACACCGCGCCCTGAAGGAGCGGGCGAGCTCGAGTGCCGAATCCGACGCCTCCACATCGGCCCGGACCGCCCGCTGACCGGAAAGCGCGGGGCCACGCGATGCGCCTCCTGCGATGCCCCTGTGTGGTCACAGGTTGACGGACCGTCATACGCCGGCGGTGAGCTGGAGGACATGTGAACGCTCGGGACGCGCGAGCCGGCGCCGCGGCGCCGGAGAGGGCGCACGACGCTGCGCCGAACCCGGCGCACCAGCTCAGGGCCACCGCAATCGGCGCCGGGGCCGTACTGCTGTGGGCGTCGCTTGCCCTGTTCGCCACGCTCACCGGGCGGATTCCGCCGTTCCAGCTCACCGCGATGGCGTTCACGGTGGGTGGCGTGCTCGGACTGCCCCGGCCGCTGCGCGGCGGCGGAGCGCTCGTCCACGAGTGCCCCGCGGGACCTGGACGCTCGCCGTCTGCGGCCTGTTCGGTTACCAATTCTTCTGCTTCGTGGCGCGGCGCAACGCGCCCGCGGTGGACGCCGGTCCCATCGAGGTCTCAACGCAGCCGGCGCGCCCGCAGTACCAGGTCGTCGGTGTGGTGCGTGCCGGCCCCACCTTCAGGTGCCACGCGCGGCCGTTGCTCGTCCGCCTCTGCCTCCCAGTCGTCGTCGAGGAGATCGGCGACCATCGAGGGCCAGACGTAGTCGGCCGGGTCGAAGCCGCTCTCGTGCGCGTGCTGGGTGTCCGTCCCGGCGTGATGCACGAGAAGTAGAACGCCGCCGGGCGCCACGGCTGTGAGGAGCGCACGCTCGGCCGCGGCGTCGGGGGTGCGCAGCAGGGCCGGGTACTGCGCGGATACCAGGTCGAACTGAACGACGACGCCGGCGTCCCGCGCGTGCCTGGCTGCTCGCTCCAGCGCCACGCCCGAGACATCAAGCGCGGTCACGTCCCAGCCATCGCGCGCGAGCCGGATGGCGTCCGCGCCTTCCCGGCATCCGACGTCGAGAACGCGCCCGGGTGTGAGCCCGGCGACCTCGGCCACGAGGGCGCCGTTGGGGCGGCCGCTCCACAGTTGGTGCCGGTCGGCGTGACGGTTGTCCCATTCCGTCCGCATCGCGGGGTCGCCGACGTATCCGTCGGTAGGCGATGGGCTGCTGGATGCGGGCGATCCTGCTGTGGTGTCGTCGGTCACGGGCCCACGGGCGCCCACCGAATCGCGGTTTGCCACTCCCGTTGCCGATCCGGCAAACGGCGTCGCGACCAACGCCCACTGCTTGTCGGTCAGGTGCGACGGGTATGGCCGAGGTGTAATGCCGACGGGTATTGGTCCCCAGCACCACTCACGTCCGATGCGACGACCACCGACCACCTGTGCCCTGCGACACGGCAGATCTCAAACGCCTTCCGGCACAGGCCCAGCCTGGGCTGATCTGTTTGGTGTGTGGCTGTGGTCAGGCGGTGCTGGTGTCCCGGTATCCGTGGCGAGCTTGGGCGCACGGCCCGCTTCTGGACGTGACTTCACGAGCACCTCGGCACACTGCCCGGCCCGCTCAATCTTCGACCTGGTCGAGCGGGCCGCCGACGCCAGGCAAGGTCTCAGGGACTCGGCGCGGTCAGGTACCGCTGGATCGTCGGTGCCAGCCATGCCGCGATCTCTGCCCGCGCCAGCCCCGTCGCTGGGGGTATCCGCAGGACGTATCGCATGAGCGCCAGCCCCAGTAGCTGCGACGCCATGAGTGCCGCCCGTGCCGGGACCTGCTCGGGGTCAGGGCACACCTGCTGGGTGACCGGCAACAGCTGGTCCCGCAGGATGCCCCGCATGCGCTCAGCCCCGGCCTGGTTGGTCACGCCGACCCGCAGCAGGGCGGTGAGGACCTCGTTGTTCTCCCACATGTCGAGGAAGTGCTCGACGAGGATCCGCCCCGCCTCCTGCCGGCGGTCCGTCCCGCTCACGTCCGGCAGTCGCAGGTCGATGGCGACGGCCGCGGCGAAGAGGCCCTCCTTGTTCCCGTAGTAGCGCATCACCATCGACGGATCGATGCTCGCGTCCTTGGCGATGGCGCGGATGGTGGCCCGCTCGTAGCCGTCGGTCGCGAAGCGTTCGCGGGCCGCCGCGAGGATCGCGCCGCGGGTGGCGTCGGAGCGGCGGGGGGCGCCGGAGCCGGGTACCGACGGGGTGCTCTCGCTGCCGTTCATGCCAACAAGCGTAGGCCAACGATCGTAGGTCAACAAGCGTTCGCCAACACTTGTTTGCCAACAGTCGTTGACACCCGCTCCAGTGCCTCGCTACGTTTACCAACAAGCGTTGGCCAACATTCGTTGGCGAGCAGTCGATGGCAAGCAAGCGCTGGCAACAGGAGGCCACCATGAACGGCACCGCCACCCACCGCACCGTGATCGTCGTCGGCTCCGGCCCCACCGGCCTGCTCCTCGCCGGTGACCTCGCCACAGCCGGCGTCACCGTCACGCTCGTCGAGAAGCGGCCACGCAAGATCAGCAACCTCTCCCGCGCCTTCGGGGTGCACGCCCGCACCCTGGAGCAGCTCGACGCCCGCGGCCTCGCTGACGAACTCCTCACCACCGGCGACACCATCACCGGCCTGCGGCTCTTCCGCCGCCTCTCCCTCGATCTGAGCACGCTGCCCTCGCGCTTCCCGTTCCTGCTCATCACCCCGCAGTACGAGGTCGAGCGGCTCCTGGAGCGGCGGGCCCGGGAGGCTGGGGTGGAGTTCGCGTACGAGAGCGAGGTCGTGGGGCTGCGCCAGGACGACGAGGGCGTCGACCTCGACGTGCGCGGCGCGGACGGACCGGTCGTCACCCGCAGGGCGGCCTACGTCGTCGGCGCCGACGGTCACCGCAGCGCCGTCCGGGAGGCGATCGGCCTGGACTTCCCCGGTGTCTCGGTCATCAAGTCGCTGATCCTGGCCGATGTCCGGCTGGCCGCGAAGCCCGAGGGCGTCCTCACCGTCAACGGCCGCGGCGACGCCTTCGCGATGATCGCCTCCTTCGGCGACGGCTGGTACCGGGTCATGGGCTGGAACCGCCGCAACGAGGTCTCCGACGACGCCCCGCTCGACCTCGACGAGGTCAAGGAGATCACCCGCCGTGCCATGGGCACCGACTACGGCATGCACGACGCCCGCTGGCTCTCCCGCTTCCACAGTGACGAGCGCCAGGCACCGCACTACCGGGTCGGGCGGGTCTTCCTCGCCGGGGACGCCGCGCACATCCACTCTCCGGCCGGTGGGCAGGGCATGAACACCGGCCTCCAGGACGCCGCCAACCTGAGCTGGAAGCTCGCCGCGATCCTCCAGGGCCGGGCGCCCGAAGGGCTCCTCGACAGCTACGAGGCCGAGCGCCACCCGATCGGCAGGGCCGTGCTGCGCAGCAGTGGCGGACTGGTCCGGCTGGCCCGCGCGCGGAATCCGCTGCTGCGTGCCGTCCGCACCTTGGTCTCAGCCTTCATCGACATGGCCCCGCCCCTTCAGCGCAGGGCCCTGGGCCAGATCACCGGGATCGGCTACGCCTACCCCGCCCCCCGCGGCGCCCACCGCCTCACCGGCACCCGCCTCCCGGACGTTGCCCTGGAGGAGGGCCGGCTCTACGAGGCGCTGCGCGGCGGCCGGTTCGTACTGATCACGCCTGGGGCGTACGAAGGCCCCGGTGTCCGCGAGGGGTGGCTGACCGTCAAGGGCTGGGCGAGCGACCGCCGGACGACCGTCCTGGTACGGCCCGACGGATACGTGGCCTGGGCGGCGGAGGCTGCGGACGCAGCGGCGATCGAGAAGGCGTTGGCCCGGTAATCGGGGTCAAGGGAATGGCTCGAGGACGAGCGGGCGCCGGACGAGGAGGCACGGCCGGCGCCGCCTCGATTGCTGGACGCCGGCCACACAAGAGCTGCCCGTCCTGCCGGCTTGCCGATCGAGGCGCTCCATGGCATCGGGCCGCGCCAGGCGCAGGTCTTGCACGACTACGGCGCGCACGGCGTCGCCATGCTGACCGTGCTCCCGCCCGCCACCGTCCGGCGCCTGCTGGGCGGCCGGGCGGGCCGCACGACGGCCGACCGCGCCCGCGCCATCGCCCTCTCGCCCCCGCCCAATTGTCCCCCCCCCGTTGCCTGCCCGCCTCCACCACCGTCCGCTCCGCCTTCCTCCGGCACACCCTGGACGGTGCCGAAGTCCGCGCCACGCTCCTCGACGCCGCGGTCCGGCTCGCGCTGCTGCGGCGCCGGGGCCACCAGGCGGGCGGCGCCGTGACCCTGACGTTCCCCGGATCGGACAGCAGAAGGGACCCGCCGTGAGTGTCAGCAGAGGATCCCTGAGCAGAGGGCACCACGCATTGATGCATGGTTGACGATCCCGCCGTACGCCGGGGAGTTGACGTACTGCCGGAGGTTCCGTCGGTATGTCACCTCGGAGGTGAGGTGAGGTGGGGGCGGGATGGAGTGATGGGGGAGTGGCGCTGGTGTCCGGCGTGGCCGCCCGCGGTCCGTGGCGGCGTGGAGGGGCCTGAGTTGGGTCCTGGCCGACCGGGTCCGGCACATCACGGCGGCTGTGCGCAATGTGTGTGGGCGGGGGCGGGGTGGGAGGGGTGCTGGCCGTGCTGTGGGAGGCCCCGTGGGCGTACGGCGCCTGAGGTGGCGGCGTGAACCTGTTCGCCGTGATCTGGCAAGTACAGGTGTGAACACCCACCACTTCCCTGACACCCATCGACCCCACCAACGGACGGACTGACTGTGACCGATCTGGCCGGCGGCGACGCCGAGCTCATCGCGGCCTCACTTGAGGAACCTGAGCATTTCGGGGCGCTCTTCGACCGTCACGCCCCGACGATCCACCAGTACGTGGCCCGGCGGCTCGGCCGGGACGTGGCCGATGACGTCACCGCCGAGACCTTTTTGACGGCCTTTCGGATACGGGCCCGGTTCGACCCGTCCCGTGCAGGGGTGCGGCCCTGGCTGTACGGCATTGCCGCCAAGCAGATCGGCCGGCACCGCCGGCAGGAGGTCAAGGCGCTGAACCTGCTCGCCCGTACCGGCCATGACCCGGTCGCCGACAGCTGGACCGATTCCGCAGACGACCGCCTCGCTGCCGAGGCCGCTGTCCGCCCACTGGCCGGGGCGCTGGCCCGTCTGTCCGCGGGTGACCGGCATGTCCTGCTGCTCTTCGCCTGGGCCGACCTCGGCTACCAGGAGATCGCCGAGGCCCTCGACATTCCCGTCGGCACCGTCCGCTCCCGCCTGAACCGCGCCCGCCGCAAGCTGCGCGCCGCAACCGGCGCGGCCGGCGGACCCCTCCTCGAAGCTCGTATCCACGAAGGTGACCCCGCATGAACGAACTCTCCGCATTGAGCGGGCTGCGCGACGACGTACCCCTTCCTGACGTCGACCGGCTCGCCGCGCCGCGGACCCGGCTCACCGCGGCATTCCGGCAGGAGACCCGCCGCGGGCGCGCCGCCTTTCCCAACCGCCGGATGATCCTGGCCGGCGCCGCCGCAGGGGCCCTCGCCATGGCCGCGGGGATCGTCGCGACCCTGCCCGAGGACGGCACCCGCGCCTCCGCGGGGCAGGGCCCCCGGGTG
Organism: Streptomyces qaidamensis; assembly: GCF_001611795.1. Classification (NCBI taxonomy): domain Bacteria; kingdom Bacillati; phylum Actinomycetota; class Actinomycetes; order Kitasatosporales; family Streptomycetaceae; genus Streptomyces; species Streptomyces qaidamensis. The sequence goes on from NZ_CP015098.1 coordinate 9,059,327, forward strand.
CTGTCGGCGGGCGCCTCCGCCGACGCCCTCGAACTGGCCGCCGCGACCGTGGAGAAGCACGACGGTACCGAACCCGGCCCGAAGCAGTGGGTGTACGACAAGAGCACCGTCTTCGTCCAGGGCAAGCCGCAAAGCAGCGAGGAGTGGTCCCGCTGGGACGGCACCGGGCACGCCAGTCTGCCCGGCATCCCCCCGGCCGGTGACATCTCGGACTTCGACCCGGACGAGCTCCAGGTCTGGTACGGCCCCAACCAGGAGGCCAGATGGAAGGAGGAGGGCTACGACGACCGTTCCCAGCGGCAGTTCTACCGCTTCCTGGCCAGCCTGCCGAGCGACCCGGGCCGCATGATGAAGCGCATCCGCCAAGAGCACGCCATCGGCTCCATCAAGGGAGAGACGCGCGCACAGCGAGACTGGCGGGAGATCGACGTCCTGTACCGGTCGGTGCTGATCCCGCCGAACGTCCAGGCGGGCCTGTTCCGGGCTCTCGCGAAGATCCCCGGGGCCCGGGTGGCGACCGGTGTGAAGGACCCGCTCGGCCGCGCGGCGATCGGCGTGAGCGTGACCTACGCCGAGAAGACGCCCTCGGGCTGGCAGGGCAAGCAGGAGATCTTCTTCGATCCCGAAAGCTACGCCTACCTCGGGCAGACCCGTAACGACGGGAAGATCGTCAGCGCCCGCGCTGCCTGGGGCGTCGTCAACAAGCCCGGCGCCCGCCCCTGAGCACCCGCGAGGGGCGCCCGGCGTGACACCGGGTGCCCCTCGTCGCCGTACCGGCGGCTTGCTGGGCCGCCGCCTCCGCGGTCCGGGCCTTCAGTGCGCGCTCCACGCCCGCGCAGGGCTGTGAGACCGGACGGCACCGGTGCCACCCACACCCGATGGTGGTCAACGACGCCGTGCTCGCCCTGCTTCGCCCGAAGCCGAGCCTGGCCCAGCTCACCGGCGAGCCGACCGAAGCCCTCGCCGCCGCGCGGGCCGCCGTCGACGCCCGGGCCGGGGTTGGGGCTGGGTGCCATAGCCTCCCACGCGACCGAGACGGCGCAGCCGGCGACGGGCACCTGACCCGGCCCCGGCAAGGGCGTAGCCCGAGCGGACATCATCATCACCTCACCCGAGGACACAGTGCCGCTGCCATCCGTGGAGCGGGCAAGGTTGAGCAAGGTGGTCGTGGTCGACCGGGTCACCGAGCGGCTGCGGAAGGCCGAAGAGATCAGCGCCGTACCGATCGACTTCGCCGAGGGCAATCCGGTGGAGCGGATCCGCTCCGCGAGCAGACGGCGGGCGAGGGTACGGCCAAAGGCATCGACGCCGTGGGCTACCAGGCACACGCGCACGGCGAGGATCGCCAGGAGCCGGCGGCCGTACTGAACTCGCTGGTCGAGACGGTCCGGTCGACGGGTGTTCTGGGCGTGCCGGGTCTGTACGTCCCGCGCGGCCGGGCGGGACCGGAGGAGTCGGCCGAGCAGGGCATGCTGATGGTTTCGGCCGGACGCAAGTTCGAAATAGCGTCTGTGGATGGGAGCTGGCCAGTGCAACGTCAAGCACTGCAACCGTCACCTGCGTGACCTGATCACCGAAGGCCGCGTGCAGCCGGGCTTCGGTGTCTCGCACGAGCTGCCGCTCGACCGGGCGCCGATGGCATACGACAAGATCGACGAGTTCGACGAGCGGATCGAGGGCTGCATCAACGTCGTCCTCCACCTCCACGCGTGACACCGCTCCCGGTCGTCCTCCCCACGACCGAGCAGCACGCGTATCACTCGCGCCACGGCCTCGGGATCTCCGTACGGCGACCCCGAGGCCGTGGCTTGCCATGGGGTAGGGCTCTGCAGGTGTTTTTGATTCTCTCTACGACGGCGCCGCATGCTCGGACCGGTTGCTTTGATCAGGCCGGGTTTCTGCCCAGGCGGCGGCGATAAGGGGGCGATGCAGGTCGGCCCGTCGGATGCAGATCCCGATGGCGAGTTGGCCGGGGCCGGAGGGGGTTGGCAGCTGTCGAAGTCTGGTGCGGACGCCGCTGTGCTGCAGCACGAGGTCGGGGATGATTCCTGTGCCGTAGCCGAGGGCGACCAGGGTGAGCAGGGCCTCGTGACCGTCGGCCTCGGCGGCGATGTGCGGATGGATACCCAGGCTTCGAAACCAATGGTCGGCGGCGGTGCGGACGAGTCCTTGACGGGGCAGGACGAAGGGCTTGTTGAGGTCAGGTGCCTGCTCGGCGGTCAGGGCTGCGGCCTGGATGAGGACGAGCGGGGTGTGCGTGATCTGCCGAGTGAGCAGGGTGGCGGGGATGCGGTCGGGGAGGGCTGCGACGGCGAGGTCAGTCTCGCCTTGGTCGAGGAGGGCGAGGGCAGAGGCGGCGTCCCCGGTACGTAAGGAGATGCGTACGCGCGGGTGCGTGGTGCGGAGCGGAGTGAGCAGGTCGGGCAACAGGCTCCCGCAAGCCGTGACGGAGGCGAACACCCGCAGGTGCCCGCTGAGGTCGTCGACTGCAGTCCGCAGCGGTGCGGGAGTTGAGCGTCTCTGCGAGGTGCAGGAAGAGCCGGTACTGGTCGTGGTCCTGCATCTTTCACATCAGCCCCGCCACGCTGTCCCGGACCGTGCAGCGGCTCGAGGCGGTTCTGCCGCACGATCGGGTGACATCTGAACTGGCTTGCCCTGTGGGGTGGGTGGGAAGGATGTCGCTGTGCCCAAGCCTTATCCGGAGGAGTTCCGTCAGGACGTCGTGCGTGTCGCGAGGAACCGCGGGCCGGGTGTGACGGTCGAGCAGGTGGCCACCGATTTCGGAGTCCATCCGATGACGTTGTGGAAGTGGATGCGTCGCGCGGACATCGACGACGGGACCAAGCCCGGAACGACCAGCCAGGAGAGCGCAGAGCTTCGGCAAGCGCGTCGGCGGATCAAGCTGCTGGAGCAGGAGAACGAGGTCCTGCGGCGGGCCGCGGCCTATCTGTCGCAGGCCCATCTGCCGGGAAAAGGATCTACCCGCTCGTGAAGGAGCTGACCAGGGACGGGGTGCCCGTCACGGTGACGTGCCGGGTGCTGAAGCTCGCCAGACAGCCCTACTACCGCTGGCTGGACCAGCCGGTGACCGACGCCATGCTGGAGGAGGCGTATCGCGCGAACGCGCTGTTCGACGCGCACCGTGACGATCCGGAGTTCGGCTACCGCTTCCTGGCCGACGAAGCGCGTAGCGCCGGGGCCGTGATGGCGGACCGGACTGCATGACGGATCTGCCGGGACAACCGCTGGTGGAGCGTGTTCGGCAAGAAGCGCGGCAAGGGCAAGAAGGCCGGCCCGCCGGTGCACGACGACCTCGTCCGCCGGGACTTCACCGCGACCTGTGCGAACCGGCTGTGGCTCGCCGACATCACCGAGCACGCCACCGGCGAAGGCAAGCTCTATCTCTGCGCGATCAAGGACGCCTTCAGCAACAGGATCGTGGGCTACTCCATCGACGAGCGGATGAAGTCCCGCCTGGCCGTGACCGCCCTGGACAACGCCGTGGCCCGGCGCGGAGACGTCGACGGTTGCATTCTGCACAGCGATCGCGGTTCGCAGTTCCGCTCCCGGAAGTTCGTCCGGGCGCTCGACCGCCACCGGATGGCGGGATCGATAGGGAGGGTTGGAGCTGCCGGCGACAACGCGGCCATGGAGCCCTTCTTCAGCCTGTTACAGAAGAACGTCCTCGACCGCCGGAGCTGGGCCACCCGCGAGGAACTGCGGATCGCGATCGTGTCCTGGATCGAGCGGACCTATCACCGGCGCCGCCGACAAGCCTCGCTCGGCCGGTTGACCCCCGTCGAATTCGAGACCGTCATGACCACGTCGGCTCTCCGGGCCGCGTGACCGCACCTGTCACCCGAACCTGCATCAGACCCCTTGCAGCCGGTGTCCACGACGTAGCGGATGGCGTCGACGATCTGGCGGCGGGGATGCTTCTCCGGCCGGCCGCCCTTGCTGGTCTCGCAGGCCGGTGTGGGCAGCAGTCCTTCGAGCAGGGCCCATTCGGCGTTGGTGGTGGCCGAGGGGTAGCGGCGTGGGCGCATGGCGGGTGCCTTCGAACGAGCGCGGCGGGGCCGCTCGCAGGGCGGTCCCGCCGCAGATCAAGAGCTGGCGATGAGGTCGAGGGTGGACTCGATCGAGTTGAGCTGCGCGACGATGTGCTTGATCCACTTGTCGCCCGGGTGGGCGGCGGCGTGCGGGGCGACGGTGCCGGTGATGAACCGGCGGAACTCGGTCAGCTTCTCCCTGACCACCGCCCGTTCGTATTCCTCCAGCACGTCCCGCTCGGCGCCGAGCTGGTAGCCCGTCGCCCTGTTCCACGTCAGCGGGGGCCAGCCCTTCTCCGCGGCCTGGTCCTTCAGCGCGGCGAGGCCGGAACGGACCTGGCTGGGGCTCAGATCGCTGGGGAGATCCATACCGGTTCCCCCAGACACGAGTCTGGGGGAACCGACGTGATCATCGTCGAGGAATTCGCCAACAGATCACCGCCGACCCCCCCGCAGCCTGACGATCAACTGCGGGAGGTCTTCACCTCAGCGTCCGGCTGCGTCCGGCACGGACCCTGATCAGCTCCCGGAGCCTGTGGCCGCGGGCCCCGGGAAGTGTGTCACCTGGGGTTCGTCGGCGGGAGAGGGGTGGTAGCGGGTCTCGTTCTGGATCCGCTGGGCCTGCGCGGTGTGGTCGGCGGCCTCGGCGGGGGTGCCGGTGGTGTGGGCGATCGCGGCGAGGGCTGTCAGGGCGCGGTGTTCTGCGGGGCGTAGGTCCAGGGCGCGGGCGAGGGCCAGCGCTTGGTGGGCGTGGTGTGTCGCGGTGGGTGCGGAGCCGGAGGCGAGGTGGGCGTGGGCGAGTTGGGCGTTGACCTCGGCCTCCTGGTGGCGGAAGTCGCAGCGGCAGGTGATCGTCAGGGCTTCTTCCAGGCGTGCCAAGGCCAGGTCCAAGCGACAGCGGAGCCGGTGCAGGCTACCGAGGGTGATCAGGCTGTCGGTCTCGTTGGCCGGGTCTCCTGTTTCTCGGGCTCTTTGCAGCGCCTGCTCAGCGTGTGTGTAGGCGAGGTCGGTCTGCCCGGTGTCGCGGTAAACCCGGGCGAGGAGTTCGTGGGCACCGGCCACACTGTGCCGCTGCTGATGGCTGTGGCAGAGGCGTAGCGCCTCGGTGCCGTCGGCCAGTGCCTCCTCGTACTGCCCCAGGGCGTGGTGGGCGATGGCGCGGTTGATCCGCGGACTGATCGTGAGGGACTGGTGCCCTGCCTTCAGATAGGTCTCGATAGCCTCGGTCGTGCGCTCGAGTGCCCGGTCCAGCTCGCCGAGATACGAATGGATCAAGCCCGCCATGTTGAGCCCGCGGCCCACCTGAATCGGCCGGCCGAGGGAGCGGGCGATGGCGATGCTCTTCTCCATCCAGTCGAGTGCGTGGCGCATCTGGCCGCGCTGCCCGTAGTGGAGTGCCAGGTTGGTCAGGATGGCGCCCTCGCCGGAGGTGAAGCCTGTGCGGCGATAGCCCTCCAGAGCGAGGTGCACGGCTTCGAGGGCGGCTTGTATGTCCCCGGCGTGCTGGCGCAGGAGAAAGAAGCCGTGCTGCATGGCCGCCTGAGCCAGCGCCTCGCCCTCGTGTTCGGCCGCGCGTAGCCCGGCTGTCATGGCCGCCTCCCACTCGGTCTGGTGCCGCCGACGGTAGAAATAAGGGCGTAGCTGGTCGGCCAGCTGCCAGGCGATCCGGTGCGGACCGGCCTCGGCGGCGTGGGTGATGACCGCAACCAGGTTGGCGCGTTCGCTCTCCAGCCAGGCCAGGGCCTGATGCCGGTCGTCGAAGCGCGTGGATTCAACGCGCGTACGGGGAAGTTGGACGATGCCGGTGTAGCCGAAGGCGGTGGCTGCGTCGGCGGTGGCGAGGTACCAGTCGCACAGTCGCCGCCAGGCCGCTGCCTGGCCTGGGTCGGCCGCGGCGTGCTCGGCGGCGTACAGCCGCAGCAAGTCGTGGAACTGGAACCGGTCTGATGCGGTGTGCTGCACGAGTCCGGCGGTGGTGAGCTGGTCGAGGAGGCGCTCGGCGACGCCGATCGGGGAGGCGATCAGGGCCGCGGCGGCCTCGGCGGTGAAGTCCGGGCCGGGGTGCAGACCGAGCAGGGCGAACAGGTGCGCCGTGTCCGGCTCCAGGGCGGCGTAGGAGTGGTCGAAGGCGGTCCGGACGGCGGCCTGGCGATCCCCCGTGACGGACAGCTTGGTGAGCCGTCCGTCGGCGGCCAGTTCGGTTGCGTAGCCGGTGAGTGACCGGCCGGGCCGCGCGGCGAGGTTGGCAGCGGCGATGCGCAGCGCCAGAGGCAGACGGGCGCACAGCTCGGCCAGGCGCTCGGCCGCTTCCGGCTCGTCCCCGACGCGCTGCGCACCGAGGGTGCTGGCCAGCAGCGCGCGGGCCTCGGCCGGGGCGAGCACGTCAAGCGGCGTGGTGCGGGCGGCATGGCTTGCCGTCAGGCCGCGCAGGTCGGAGCGGCTGGTGACGAGCACCGCGACGCCGGTGGTGCCGGGCAGCAGTGGCCGGACCTGCTCGGCGTCGGCTGCGTTGTCCAAGACGAGCAGAACCTTGCGGTCGGCCAGTCGGCCGCGGAACACGGCTGCGCGGTCCTCCAGAGGCTCGGGGATGGTGTGCGGTTCCTGCCCGCAGGTACGCAGCAACGCGGAGAGCACCTCGGCCGGGTCGCGCGGCCGGTCGCCGGTGCCGGACAGGCGTACGTACCACTGGCCATCGGGGAAAGCGGCCCTCAGCCGGTGGCAGAGGTGCACCGCGAGGGCGGTCTTGCCGACCCCGGGCGAGCCGGACAGGATGACCGGCACGGTCGCGGCGGCGGTCAGCTCCTCCTCCAGGCGCCGGATCACCGCCGCGCGGCCGACGAACCCCGGGGCGTCCAGGGGGAGTTGGCACTGGACAGTCCAGGCGACCTCGGACGTGTTCCGCACGGGGGCCGCTGCGATCGGTGGCGCGGCGGGCTGCGGGTTCAGCTCAGGGCTGCCGCTGAGGATCGCCTGGTGCAGCCGCTGCAGTTCCGTCCCCGGATCGATGCCCAACTCCTGGGCGAGGGTGGCACGAACACGCCGGTAGTGGGCGAGCGCATCGGCCTGCCGGCCGCACCGGTACAGGGCGACCATGTACTGAGCCGCCAGCCGTTCATCCAGCGGATGGGCGGCACTGCGGTCGGACAGGGCCGGCAGCAGCACGGTGTGCTCACCCAGCCGTAGCCGGACATCCACGCAGTCCAGCTCAGCCGCCAGCCGCTCCCTACTCAGGGCCTCCCGGGCCGCGTTGAACCAGGGAGTGTCCACCCCGGCGAACGGCGTCCCCCGCCACACCGCCAGCGCTTCCTGGAAGGCGGCCGCTGCTGCCCGATCGTCGGCCGCCCGGTGCGCCTTCTCGAGCAGATGACGGAACCGGTGCACGTCCACCGCCAGCGCATCAGTGACAACCGCGTAACCGCCCGATCTGCGACTGATGTCCACGCCCGCGCGCGGCAGCACACCGCGCAGCCGGGACAGGTAGCTGTACAGAGTGTCCCTGGCCCGCCGCGCCGGGTCCTCCCCCCAGACCCGGTACACCAGCTGATCTGTTGCCACCGTGCGGTTGACGTCCATCAGCAGGGCCGCCAGCACGGTCTGCTGGCGGGCCGGCCCGAGATCCACCGGCTCGCCACTCCCATGCGCCTCGATACCACCGAGCAGTCGAAACTCCATGACAAGCCCCCGTGCCCCCGCGTTCGACAACCGGCCTGGTCCGGCTGTCGGGCGTTCAATTGCCTACGCCCACCAGCGGATTCTAGGTTCTTGCAAGGTTGGTGCAGGATCCGCCTCGCAGAGTGGAGCACAACAGAGAGGGCCTTCTCGGCAGCCACCGCGCCAGTCCTTGCCGCCCTTGGACCGGGTTGGTGCCGGGCAGCGCCACCACGCTCACCCACGACGACTACGGGGAACCCGCATGACCATCACCGCAACACGGAAGCGCGTCGCCACAGCCCTCGGCGCCGCTGCCGCGGCCTTGATGCTGACCACCACCACCGCGTCCGCCGCCGGCACGGACACGATCATCACCAAGGAGCCCGGCTTCTTCCACTACGAGCGGTCCTGCAAGACCGACTACGCCATGACTCTCACCAAGAAGAAGGCCGTCGCAGCCAAGGGCAACGACGGATGGTGTGAGGGCCACGTCTGGCTTCGTATGTACGGTGACTCGTGGGGGGACTGGGCGCACGACAGTACCTCGGTGACGCGCACCAGCCCCAACGGCAAGTTCAAGAAGGCCTTGATCAAGGGCTGTGCGGACTGCCACGCCTACACCGTGTACCCCGGGTAGTGATCCAGGGAGCTGGACGGGCCTGTGAGCCCTGACCCGGCAAGGCTGCTGCAAGCCTGAGAACCTGCTGATGAAGCACACTGAGCGGCTCATTGTGGTGATCGATGCAGACGAGGCATCGCCCACGCTTCGTGATCCGGCCGACGCGGCTGGATCACGAAGCCAGGCACGTCTTGCGGCCTGCTGACGGTCTTGATGGCGCGGCGGGAACGAGGCAACGGACACCGCACAGCTCGACAGAGTACGAGAAGGACAATTCGCCGGCTTCCGACCGGCAGCGAAGCCGGGCCCTGGAAGACCCTCGAAAGTTATAGGTGTCGCGCATTCCCGCCTTTGAGCATCCTGGCCGGTGCAGGCCGCTGGCAGGAACGACCGGGCAATCGGTGCGCGGACGCTGTACTTCTGCCTGTGCGACAGACATTGATCCAAAAAGAAACTGAGCGAGCCGTCCCCGATAGGGGGACGCAGGGAACGAGGCAAAAGGCCGCCTGAGGCGTCTCGTCGTCTCATGTGCCCCAGGGAGGGGCAGCCCGGCTGATCTGCTGCTGCCTGCGTTCGCAGCAGTGCCGGAATACGCTTCGACGTCGAAAGGACCGCACGCATGATCGCGCTCATGAACCCCGAGGTGGATGCCGAGGCCCTCGCCTGTGCCCTGGGTACACCTGCTCTCCACCCGGCCACACTGAAATCCGGTCCGGGCATGGGCACCCGGAGGTCTGTTCGTTGCCCCGCCATCGCGAAGGGCGGCCCGAGCGTCGGCACCCGCTGCAAAGGCACTCCGGGCGCCGGCAACCGCAGGTCTGAGTCGAAAGGATCGCACGCATGATCACGCCTATGGACCCTGAGGTGGGTGCTGAGGCCCTCGCCCCTGCTCTGGGCACAGCCGCTCTCCGCCCCGTCACGATGAAGTCCGGCGGCCCGAGCATCGGCACCCGCAGGTCCGTCCGGCGCCCCGCCACGTTGAAGGTCACTCCGGGCGCCGGTACCCGCAGGCCCGTGCATCGCCCCGCCACCGCGAAGAGCGGTTCGGGCGTTGGCGGTCGCTACCCCATCGCTGCGAAGGCCGGCACGGGCATCGGAGGTCGTTGTAAAGGCGGCCACGGCATCGGTGGCCGCAGGCCCGTGTGCCGCCCCGCCCCTGCGAAGGGCGGCGGCCCGGGCGCCGGTAACCGCAGGCCCAGCTATCGTCCTGCCACCGCGAAGGGCAGTCCGGGCATGGGCACCCGCTGCAAGGGCACCCCGGGCACCGGTACCCGTGGGTCGGTCCGCCACTCCGCCAACGCGAAGGGCGGACCGACCACCGGTTCCCGCAGGTTTGTTCGTTTCCCCGCTACCGCGAAGAACGGCCCTTCAACCGGTACCCGCTCCACTGACACTCCGGGCGTCGGTACCCGCGGGCCTGAGCCGAAAGGACGGCACTCATGATCGCGCTCATGGACCCTGAGGTGGGTGCCGAGGCCCCCGTCTGCGCCCTGAGTACACCCGTTCTCCACCTGGCCACACTGAAGGGGACCGGCCCGTCCGTCGGTACCCGCAGGCCCGTGCACCGTCCTGCCACCGTGAAGGGTGGCTCTGGCGTCGGAGGCCGTAGGCTCGTGCACCGCTCCGCCACTGCGAAGGGCGGCCCGAGCATCGGTACCCGGAGGTCTGTCCGCCGCCCGCCGCGCTGAAGGGTGGCAATCCGGGCATCGGCACCCGCCGGTCTGTCCCCATTCCGCCACGGCGAAGGGCGGCCATCCGGGCATCGGTGGCCGCAGGCCCGTGCAGCGCCCCGCCACCGCGAAGGCCGGCGGCCCGGGCGTTGGTAGCCGCACGCCTGTCCGACGCCCCGCCACCGCGATGGGCGGCGGCCCGGCATCGGCACCCGCATCCGTAGGTTTGTCCACTACCCCGCCGCACCGCAGGGCGGCATCAGCATCGGCGAACGGCCCCGCAGGTCCATCCCTGTCGGTCCGAGCAGGCTCTAGCCGACGCCGGTCCGGCTGGCGACCGCAGACAGGAGGAAACGGATGGGGCACCCACCGATCACGGTGGAGCGGTGGGAAGGGCTGGAGTGCGCCGTGCAGCTCGATGTCGTGCTGCCGATGTACAAGGAGATCTGGGCCGATCCGCCGTACCGCGAGGACACGAAGGAGATCGCCGAGTTCCTGGACCGCTCGTGCAGGAGGTCTTCCTTCCCCGCGCCCGCCTCGTCGTGGCCCGCTGCGGCGACCAGCCGATCGGCTACGCCTTCGGTTACCCGTTGCCTTCGGACACCGGCTGGTGGAAGGCGATGGACGGGGACACGACGCCGGAGTTCACGGCGGAGACCGGTGAGCGGACGCTGGGCATCGTCGAACTCGCGGTACGCGCCAACTGGCGGCGCCAGGGGGTCGCGGCCCGGATGCACGACCGTCTGTTGGAGGGTCTGGGCGTCGAGCGCGTCACGCTGGCGATGCGGCCCGACCCGGAAGCGGCACCGGCGCACGCCGCCTACGCCGCGTGGGGCTACCTGCAGGTCGGTCACTGGCAGCCGGCAGACGATCAGCCCGTGTCTCACATCATGCTGCTGACCCTGCCGGTTGCCGCGCAGGGGGTCGGGCAGCAGCGTGCGCCAGGTACGGGCGAAGGCGGTGGAGTGCGGCCTGGCACGGGCGCAGGGCCAGATCTGCGTCGGTGAAGTGGATACGGAGCACTTGATTCCCACTGGTGGCCTGGGCTTTTGCCAGAGACCGAAAGGGTCTGGCTGGCCATGCTCGCGTCAGAGATACCCAAGCGGCAAAAGAGGCGCAACGGACCGCGCACCACAACTCGGGGGAGTGAGCACCACCATGAGGCGAGCGTTCGTTTCGGCATGCACTGCCGCGTTGATCGTCATATCCACTGCGGTCGGCTGCACCACCGGCACGGACGAGCAGTCGGGTTCCGCTCAGCCACAGCGGGACACCTCGGCCAAGAGCACCAGGAGCCAGGGGCGGGAGCTGACCGCCGCCGAGGAGGTCCTCGTACGGCGTGCCGAGCAGCTCCTCATCAAGGAGTGCATGACGGACAAGGGTTACCCGTACCGGATCGGCCCCCTGCCGACGGTCGACGACCTGAAGGGCAACGGCGCCTTCCTGACGGATGTCGGCTGGGCCCGGCGGAACGGCTACGGCAGCCGGCTGCAGGCGAAGGCCCAGAAGATCGACGACCCGAACGGCGCATACGCCAACGCGCTCCCGCGCGAGGAGGGTACCCGCTACACCGACGCGCTCCTGGGTTCGCCGTCGAGCGCCATGCTGACGGCCGAACTTCCCGCCGGCGGAACCGTCCGCACCCCCCGCGACAGCTGTCTGACCGAGGCCAGGGGCCGGCTCTACGGGGACTTCGAGACCTGGTTCCGGGCCGAGAAGACGGCCACGAACCTGACGCCCCTGTACGCGGCGGACCTTGCCAAGAACCGGCGGTTCACCGACGCGGTCGAGCAGTGGTCCGTATGCATGCGGATTGCGGGGCACGACTACGCCACTCCGACCAAGGCGCGCGAAGGGCTCCCGAAACTCACGCGGGGCCTGAACGAGCAGAAGGCATTCGCCGTGGAGGTCCGCCTGGCGGTCGCCGAGGCGACCTGCGCCGGCCAGACGCACTTGACCCGCACGATCCGCGCGCTCGAAGCCGAGTACCGCGAGAAGCTGCTCGACCGGTACGGCGATGCGGTCGCCACCCATCAGCGCATGAACCTCGACGCGCTGGCCCGGGCCGAGAAGATCACCGGCTCGGCAGCCTGACCCCTCACATCGCACCCACCCACAAGGAGTGATCCGTCATGCGCAAGGTCCTGGCCACCGCCGCGACGCTCGGCCTGGCAGCCCTCGGAGCGGTCGTCCCGGCGACGAACGCGCAGGCCTCCACCGCCTGCGACAACGCGTACAACGCCATCCCCGCCGGCACCTTCGTCGCGTACAACGGGGCGAACTGCGGCACCACTCGACTCGGCGCCACAACGAGCTGGGACTCGGACTGGGGCAACAGCTCCGGCCCCTTCCAGGGCTGGGACACCAACACCGCGGAATCCCTCGCCTACAAGTCATCGGACACCAGGCGGGTCCAGCTCTTCAACGGCACGGGGACCGACTGGGCGGGCGGCCACACCTGCATCGGGCCGAACGAGAACTACATGGACACCCTTGAGCAGCAGTACTTCACCAGCGGTATCGAGGTGGAGAACGAGATCAGCTCCCACCGGTTCATCTGGCGGGGATGCGGCGCGGTCCTGGACTCCTGACCTGACCGCCCACACGCACGGCTGACCCGGGCTGCACCACCCCGGGGAGGTGCAGCCCGGCTGATCTGTCTCTGCCTACGTTCACAGCAGTGCTGGAACCCGCTTCGACGTCGAAAGGACCGCACGCATGATCGCGCTTATGGACCCTGAGGTGGGCACCGAGACCCCTGCCCCGGGCACACCCACTCACTACCCCGCCACCTCGAAGAGCGGTAGCGGGGGCATCGGTAGCCGCAGGTCTGTCCGTCGCCCCGTCACCGCGAAGCACGGTCCGGGCGCCGGCACCCGCAGGTCTGTCCGCCACGCCACCACCGCGAAGCACACTCCGGGCGTCGGGGGCCGCAGGCCTGTCCGTCATCCCGCCGCGGCGAAGAACGGCCCGGGTGCTGGCAACCGCCGATCTGTCCACCGTCTGTCCACGCTGAAGGGCTCCGGCCCGGGCGTGGGTTCCCGCAGGTCGGTCCGCCGTCCCGCGACGTTGAAGGGTAGTGGAGGCGGCATTGGCAGCCGCTGCAACGGCACTCCTGGCATCGGTACCCGAAGGCCCGTGTACAGCTCCGTCACCTTGAAGGTCGGCTCGGGCGTCGGGGGCCGCAGGTCTGTCCGTCATCCCGCCGTGGCGAAGAACGGCCCGAGTGTCGGCGGGCGGTGCAAAGGCACTCCTGGCGTCGGTTCACGTACGGCCGCCCGCCGCCCCACCGTTCTGAAGGGCGGCGGCCCGGGCATCGGCACCCGACGATCTGTCCGCCATGCCGCCGCGGCGAAGGGCGGCCCGAGTGTCGGCGGCCGCAGTGCTGTCCGTCGCCCTACCACGTTGAAGACGGGCGGTCCGAGCATCGGCACCCGCAGGTCTGTTCGTCGTCCCCCCACTGCGAAGACCGGCCCGGGCGTTGGCACCCGCAGGGTGGTTCGTCATCCGGCCACGTTGAAGGGCGGCCCCGGCGCTGGTAACCGCAGGTCTGTCCTCGGCCCCGCCACCGCGAAGGCTGGCGGCCCGGGCGTCGGGTCCCGCCGGTCTGTCCGCTATCCCGCCGCACCGCAGGGCGGCATCAGTATCAGGGGCGGGGTCTGCATTGGTGATCGGTCTCGCAGGTCCCTACCTGTGGGTCCGAACGGTATCTAGGCGACGCCGGCTTCGGTTGGTGGCAGGAGACGGGAGGAAGCGGATGGAGTGTCCGCCGGTCACGGTGGAACGGTGGGAGGGGCTGGAGTGCGCAGCGCAGCTCGATGTCGTGCTCCCGATGTACAAGGAGATCTGGGTCGAACCGCCGTACTGCGAAGGCGTGAAGGAGATCGCCGAGTTCCTGGACCGCTTCGCGCAGGAGGTCTTCCTTCCCCGTGCCCGCCTCGTCATCACCCGCTGCGGTGACGTGCCGATCGGCTACGCCTTCGGATACCCTCTCCCGCCCGACACCGGTTGGTGGAAGGCGATGGATGAGGAGACGACGCCGGAGTTCACGGCCGAGACAGGCGAACGCACCCTGGGCATTGTCGAACTCGCGGTCCGCACCAAGTGGCGGCGGCAGGGGATAGCGGCTCTGATGCATGCCCATCTGCTGGAGGGCCTGGGAGTTGAGCGGGTCACGCTGGCGATGCGGCCGGAGGCGGAAGCGGCGCCGGCGCACGCCGCCTACGCCGCGTGGGGCTACCGCCAGGTCGGTCACTGGCGGCCGGCCGAGGAGGAGGCCGTCTCCCACATCATGCTGCTGACTCTCCCGGTCGCCGTCCCACGGGCCGACCGGTGACCGGGAAGACGGCCGTAGCCGTCCGCGGACAGGGATGGCAGTGCGCTGAGGAGGCCAAGGAAGGGGGACAGTCCACGTGGCAGCGCATTCCAGTTGGGGCAGGTGCGTACGGGTGGCAGATGGCGGGCGGTGGGCACCGGTGCGGTCGCCGCGCCCCTGACACCATCCTGAGAACCGTGCGGGCCGGCTGATGAGCAGGGCGAGCATGAGAGGGATCCGCCGTCGGGGGAGTGCGGGGGACGCGCCGTCGCGGGTGGGGCTGTTGCGGGAGCGGGGGTTCCGGCTGTACTGGGGTGCGCAGAGCGTCTCGCTGGTCGGGGACGAGATCAACATCTTGGCTATCCCGCTGGCCGCCGTGCTGTTGCTGGACGCGGGTGCGGCCGAGATGGGCTGGCTGACGGCGGTGGCCCTGCTGCCGTCGTTGCTGCTGTCGATCCCTGGCGGGGCATGGGCGGACCGGCAGGCCAACCGGCGCCAGGCGATGATCGTCGCCGACTTCGGGCGGTTCGCCGCGGTGGCCTCGATACCGCTGGCGTATGCGTGCGGGGCGCTGACGATGGCTCACCTGTTCGTGACGGAGTTCGTCGTCGGGGCGCTGACCGTGTTGTTCCGGGTCTGCAATCACCACGTGTACGCCTCTGTGGTCGCTGCGGAGCGGTATGTGGACGGCAACGCGCTGCTCTCCGGGAGCAGGTCGGCGGCCGCAGTCGCCGGACCGAGCACCGGTGGCGCGTTGGTACAGGTACTGTCGGCGCCGTTCGCACTGCTGGTGGACGCCCTGACCTATTTGGTGTCGGCGGTGTGCCTGAGAAGCATCAGGGCACGGGAGGCGCCGCCCGCACCACGTGAGGCAAGCGGGCTGGCGGCCGGACTGCGCTGGGTGACAGCGAACCGCACCCCGGGCCTGCTGCTGGCCGGGGTGTCCATGCTGAGCCTTTGCCACACCTTCCTGATGACCCTGTTCGTGTTGTACGGAGCCACCGAACTGGGCCTGTCAGCCGGGGCGTTGGGCGCGGTGATGGCCGCGTTCGGGCTCGGTGGGCTGGCCGGTGCCTACGCCGCGCCGCGTGTGGTGAGGCGGATCGGCCTCGGCCCGGCCATCGTGGCCGGCTTCCTGTGGTTCAGCCTCCCCCTGCTGCTGGTGCCACTGGCCGAAGGCCCGGGGCCGTTGGTCATCGCTGCGCTGATCGCTGCGCAACTCGGCGCCGGCTGCGGGGTCGCGGTCATGGACATCGCGGCCAACAGCTATCTGATCGCCGTCATCCCGCCCACGCTGCGCTCCCGCGTGATGGGCGTGGTCCAGACCGCCAACTTCGGGGTGCGCCCGATCGGCGCGGTGCTGGCCGGCACGCTGGGCACCGCGCTCGGCCTGCGGCCCACCCTGTGGATCGGCACAGCGGGCGCCGTGCTCAGCGTGCTGTGGGTCGCTGCATCCGGGCTGCCACGCATCCGGGAACTGCCCGAAAACGCCGAGCAACGTAGAGAAGAGCATGAAGAAGCGGGGGTTTGACCACCCGCACGGTGCCAGTCGGAAAGGTCCAGAGAGCGGCTACCGAGAGCCGGTACGGGCCGCTGACGAGCTGGTGGTCCAGGGCCAGCAGGTTCTTGTCCTCGGGGTGCGGATCTTCTGTCGCCTGGCCCTCTTGCGGTGTAGATCGGGCGCCAGAACAACCGTATGCCCGGCCGTGAAAGATCAGTTGAAGGATACGAATTAGCTCCTGTGGCCAGGTGCTGAGGTTCGCCGCCCCATCAGGGCCAGCCCTGCAACACGCACAGACTTGACACGGAATCGAGCTGGAACAGCCCGACCGTGTCGCTGCGCCGGATGAGGTCGAAGGCAGGCGGGTCGTCGAGGGAAACGTGGTCGGGGTTGTCGAGATCGAGCAGGCGTCCCGTGGTGCGGTGGATCTCGGCGACAGCGTGCGCCATCGCGGACTGCATCCGCACGCCGAGGACGTCGAGCTTCAGCAGGCCGAAGTCTTCGACGTCCTCCTTGTCGGCCTGCACCATCGGGTATCCGGCCGGGGTGGGCTGTACCGGCAGCCGGTCCAGCAGCGCCGCGTTCGAAAGGATCACTCCGCAGGGGTGCATGGCGTAGCCGCGGGGAGCGCGTCCAGGCCTTCGGCGAGCTCCCACAGCGGTCCGAACTTTGCTGCCTGAGTGGCGAGTTGCCGCAGCTCCGGCAGCTCGGCCAGGGCACTGCGGATATCCCGGGCCCGGATGTGCGGAAAACTCTTCGCGATCTCCCCGATGACCTGCGGCGGAATCCCCAGGGCGAGGCCGGTATCGCGCAAGGCGTGACGCGCCCGGTAGGTCTCGGGCATGCCGGTGACCGCGGTCCGCTCCCGCCCGAACCTCTCGACGATCGCGTCGTACACCTCCAGCCGACGCTCGGACTCCACATCGAGGTCGATGTCCGGCAACGAGGTGCGCCGCTCGCTGAGGAAGCGCTCGAACAGCAGCCGGTGCTCGAGAGGGTTGGCCGTGGCGACGAACAGCGCGTGGTTGACCATCGAGCCGGCGCCGGAGCCACCCGGATCCCCAAGGCCCGGGTGTCGGCGACCACCTCATAGCCCAACCGGCCAATGACCTCCAGCTCATAGTGCAGCTGCCGTACGGCGCGTTCGTCCGTGTCCAAGCCCCGGGCCACCAAGCCCGCCTCACAGCGCTGCCTCAGCAGCCGCATCGCCGAACCGCGCTCGGGGCCGGCGCCGACGACGGCAGGTGCGGGGAAGTGGGGACGCCCGAGCCCGAGATCGACCGGGTGAGGGTGCACGACTGGCCTGTGGTCTCGGTCTCGGCCAGCAGGCGGACCGCCCGGGCGGAGTCGTTGCCGACGGCCTGGGCGATACGGTCGGCGGCCGCCGCCATGGTGGCTGGACCCTTCAGCCAGCGTTCGCCGCCGTCCAGGTGCCGCCGGTCCACGGGCCGAAGCAGCCGGGCCGCGTCGAGCACGTCGGCCAGCCGGTGCTGGTGGGGGTCGGCGTAGCGGACCGCGTTCGTCAGCACCGTACGGACGCCGAGCTGGTCGGCCAGGCCCACGGTGCGCGCGGTCAGCCGCAGCGAGCCCGCCCCGGTGCCCTGCCGCCCCAGGTACACGGCTTCCAGCCGCAGATGCTCTCCGGCGAGATCCCGCCACGGCGCGAGCAACTGCTCGGCGACGTCGGGGCAGCCGGCGGACAGGGCCCGTACCGGTTCGGAAGCCGGGCCGAGCAGCACCACCAGGTCCCGGTCGGCATACGCGCGCAGGGTGGGCCAGGACACGACCGGCGCTGCGCCGTCGGCCTCGGCTTGCGCGGCGGACACCAGGCGGCACAGGCGAGCCCACCCGCCCGCGTTCTGCGTGAGCAGGGTGATCCGTAGCGGAGGCTCGATCACATGCGTGCCGCCGCGCACGGGCGTACGCGGCCGACCGGCCAGGGCTGGCGAGGTGAGCGGCGAGACGGCGACGTCGACGCCGAACACAGGGCGAATTCCGGCGGCCGCGGCGGTAGTGGCGAAGCGAACCGTGCCCGCGACGGTATCCCGGTCTGTTAGAGGTCCTAACAAAGGCGTTGGACGTGGCGGTGGGTGATCAGGCAGGTGGCGAGGCCGAGGAAGGCTTCGTGGATGTCGTCGCGTCGTTCCCAGCGGATGCGCAGGCGGCGAAAGCCGTGCAGCCAGGAGATCGTGCGCTCGACGACGTAGCGGAAGATGCCGAGGCCGGAGCCGTGTGGCTGGCCCCGTTCGGCGATGACCGGGCGGATGCCGCGGGCCCAGAGCAGGCGGCGGTATTTGTCGTGGTCGTAGCCGCGGTCGGCCAGAAGCGCGTCGGGTCGGTGTCTGGGGCGGCCGACGACGCCGGCCACGGCCGGAACCTTGTCCAGCAGGGGCAGCAGCTGGGTGATGTCGTTGCGGTTTCCGCCGGTCAGGGACGCCGCGAGCGGGATGCCCTGTCCGTCGGCAAGGACGTGGTGCTTGCTGCCCGGCCGTGCGCGGTCGACCGGGCTGGGACCGCTTTTGGGCCTCTGCGGGCCGCCCGGACATGCGAGGAGTCGATCACCGCCCGGGACCAGTCCAGCTTCTTCGCCGCCCGCAGCTTCTTCAGGAGCACGAGATGCAGTTCGTCCCACACGCCGGCTTCGTTCCACGCGGCCAGCCGCCGCCAGCACGTCATGCCGGAACCGAAGCCCAGCTCCTGCGGCAGGTACTCCCACTGGATACCGGTGTGCAGCACGAACAGGATCCCGCACAACGCCTGCCGGTCCGGCACCCGCGGCCGGCCCTCCACCAACTTCGGTCCCGGCTCGGGCAACAACGGCTCGATCAGCGACCACAGTTCATCCGACACGATCCACGGCCGCGACTGTCGCTTTCCCACGACCAGACCAACGACCACCCCAGCCGAAAGTCACTTGATCAACAACTTCTGTTAGGACCTCTAAAGGCCACCTTCGCGCGCACGTCCTGGCACCACCGCCCCCTGCGCGGCGCCAGCCAGGCCGGGCTGATCACCAACCTCAACGACGGTCTCACCTGGGGCGTCTTCCCCCTGCTCTTCACCGACCACGGCCTCGGACTCGCCGCCGTCGGCCTGATCAAGGGCCTCTACCCGATCCTGTGGGGGCTCGGGCAGATCCCCACCGGCCACCTCGTCGACCGCATCGGCCGCAAGCCCCTGATCGCCTACGGCATGCTCGTCCAGGCCGTCGGCTTCGTCCTCGCCCTCGCCCTGCTGGACCGGCCGCTGTTCGCGGGCGTCCTGTCCGCGGTCTTCCCGGGCCTGGGCACCGCCATGGTCTACCCGGCCCTCATCGCGTCCATCTCCGACCACGCCCACCCCGCCTGACGGGCCAACGCCCTGGGCACCTACCGGTTCTGGCGGGACATCGGCTACGCCGTCGGCGCCCTCGTCGCCGGTATCCTCGCCGACGCCCTCGACCTGAACGCCACCGTCATCGCCGCCGCCGTCCTCACCGCCGCCTCGGGACTCCTGGCAGCCCGCTGGATCACCGAGCACCGGCCCGACGCCCAGTGAACGACCGCCTGCCCCGGCCGCTGCCGGGGCAGGTCATGGCGGCCCGCATCTGGGGCGTCCATCGCGCCATGGCCAGCACCGCTCGGCCCTCCGCCCAGCACTGCGAGCCTGACTGCCCTCGACAGCTGTCTTGGACGCTATAAACTGCTGACTGCCCGGCGGAGCTCTGGGATCATCGGCTGATGGCCAACAGCAGGGATCGCTCGGCACTTCGGCAGCTGCTGGACGTCGTCGTCTCGCGCCACCTCAGCGGGAACACGCACGCCACCATCAACGCAGCGTTCGCGGAGCTGGCCATGCCGGAGATCCCCAAGGAGGAGGGATCGCTGCGTGAACGGATCGAACGCAGCTACGCCCAGGTCTCCGACAACGACCTCCCCCACGTCGCGCAACGCATCCTGGCTCGTGGGAGTCTCACCGCTGCGACTCGCAACGGGATACAAGATCTACTTTGGGCGGAGTCGTCACCCCCGGCGATACCCAAGAGGGTCCGACGCGAACTGGCCCGAGCCTTGGACCTGGCGGACATGGCACGCCACGAAGCACGCTTCATGAAGCTGCTGGAGCGCTTCTGGGTACTCGACCGCGAAGAATCCCTCGCTGACCTGCTACTTCCCAGCAACAATCGCCCGCCTGGGCTGAGACAGCACATCCAGCAACACGTCTTCCGCAACCCGGAGGACTGGTCGACCGAGGACCTCTTCGAACGCCTCGGGGCCTTCGAAGCCGGCGACGCGCGATTCGCCCGCTTCCTCGCATCGGCCGTCTCCGCCGACGTGCTCCTCGACGAGCCCGCCCAACGTCACCTGGTGGCACAGATCAACGAGCAGATCCGCAGCGCGGGAGTCGAGCTGCGTGAGACCGGGGCCGACGGCGGCTACCCGCGCTTCACCCTGGTCTCCACCCGGCTCGCCGACAACCGACGGCCGAAGAACGTCATCTTCGCCTCACTCACCAAGCCGGACATCCGATTCCTCTCCGCAGTGGACAACGACATCGAGATCGTCGGTGACCCCGGCAACGTCCTCGTCTACGACCGCGAGATCACAGGCGACGGCATCCGCTGGCGAGACCTCCAAACCTAGTGGCAGGACACCCACTCGCAGACGAGGCCGAAGCCAAGAAGACCCTCTACCACCGGCTCCGCCGCAGTCTGCCCGGCAACTCACCCGGGCAGCGCAACGTCTTCGAGCTCTACCACCACATCCTCGGCTCTGCCGTCTATGACCTCCCGGCGCTCCTACCCGAGGTGTGGCTCCACTGGGACCACAAGACAGTCCGCGAGCGGGGCCCTGAAGCGCTGCTGCGCTCCCGCATGGACTTCCTGCTCCTACTGCCCCACGGCCAGCGCGTCGTTCTTGAGGTCGACGGGTCCCAGCATTACACCCGCGACGACGGTCAGGTACCCGACAGCTACAAGTACGCGGAGCTGGTGGCTGGGGACCGCGAACTCGAGCTCAGAGGCTACGAGGTCTTCCGGTTCGGCCACGACGAACTCAGGGACGCGGAACGTGCCAGGCTCCTGCTCCAGGAGTTCCTGCCGGCCCTCTTCCAACGTTTCGAAGTGAACGGCCGCACCAGCTGATACCGGAGGCTGGGGCACGGGCCGGATGAGCACGGGTACCTATCCGGCCCCCCAGCCGTGAAGGCTGAACTCGCACGATCACCGCCGAAGACAGGGAAATGGCGTCCGGGTTCGGCGTACTCCGGCTCCGGGATTTCGGGAACCCGCGCGCTTCGCGCAGGCCGGGACGGAATAGCTCGGTGCGCAAGTCGGGGACGAAGGCGTCCAAGACGACGCGTGGAAGCGCCGGCGCTGGGCGGGGGTGAGGTGCTGGAGGTCGGTGGTGAAGCGGGGGAGTGTCTCGTCCGTGGGCACGGTGTCCTCCGGGCAGCACGACGAAGCCCCCGGCGGTTGCCGGGGGCTGATAGGCGGTCGTCTTTTGGCGGTGCTCGTTCCTTGGCGCGTGGTGATGCTCAGTGGTGCTTGTTGGTGTCGTTCGGGTTGGGGTGTGAGGGCTGCCGGAGAGCGATGACATTCGCGTCCGGCCTGGGGTCGCTTCCCGTCCGGCGGGCACCTGAGAAGAAAGTTCGGCTGCTGCTCCCGCCTGGCGGGACGTACTGCTGACCGGCCTTTTCTTGCAGGTCAGAGCCGTGTGGCGTGGTCTGCATGACAGTGGATATCAGGGTGATCCGGGCCGGTCAGATGTACCGCTACTACCTGCGCGAGACCGTTGTCGGCGATGGCCGCCGCCCGGCCCGCACGTCGCTGCGCACAGCTCAGGAGCAAGCCGGTGTCCCGGCCGGGCGATGGATGGGCCGGGACTTGCCGCGCTCGGTCTGACGTCGGGTGAGGAGGTCACCGAGGCGCAGCTGCGGAACCTGTTCGACGAGCGGGGCCGGCACCCGTACGCGGACCGGATCGAGGCCGACCTGCTCGCCAAGGGCGCGTCGGCGAAGAAGGCGTTCAAGGCCGGTGCCCTCGGACGGCGGGTGACGGTCACGGGCGTCGACTTCGTCTCCCGGCCGCAGCCGACGATCTACCTGTTGTGGGCGTTGGGGGATGAGGAGACCCGGCGGGTGATCGAGGCCGCGCACGAGCGTGCGATCGAGCGGGTGCTGGAGTGGATCGAGGACGAGGTGGCGGTGATCCGGTACGGCAAGGACGGCATCTACCGGGTGCGGCCGCCCGGCGGTCTGGTCGCCGCGCGCTTCCGCACTACGAGGCACGCTCGGCGGCGGTGCCGCGGGCACGGTAGATCAAGGTCCTGGGCCAGGGGTCCTCCAGGTGGGCGGCGATATTCGCGACGAAGACCGAAGGGATCAGCAGGAGCCCGTCGCCGGCGAGGCGGACTGTTCCGACTTGGGGGAAGTGGCCGATCTCGATACCGCCGGCTTGCCAGGCGATGCTCGGGTGCAGGCTCTCGATGGTCGTGACCCATCCGTGTTCGCCGATCACACCCACCCGGTGCACGACATCGCGCTCACAGAGCGCGCGCAGTTGCGGCCAGTCTGTGGCGAGCAGCTCGTGCCACGCCTGGTCCATCGCCTCGGCGATCCTGGAGACGGCGTCCGTCGAGTCCAGCACTGCGCGTACGCGGGGATCACGGGCGGACGGGCCGGTCGCGTTGGTGGCGATTTCGTGGCGGGCCGCTTCCAGCGGTGTGGCCCGGATAATGGCCAGGTCGTCTGCCCAGGTCTGGTTGAGGCCGCGCGGGGGCGGGGCGACGAAGTTCGGTCCGGATTGCGGGGTGTGCAGGGCGAGGGCGGCGTTCAGATCGCTCTCGCGGCGAAGCCGTTCAAAGGCCGGCAGGAGCCGGGTGGCCCAGGCTCGCGGCAGCGGCCTGTCTTGGCTGGCGAGCGAGCGTAGCAGGAAGCACAGGTCCATCGCGGGCGACAGTGCGAAGCGGCTGCGCAGCAGGTCCTCGACGGAGACTTCGAAGCGCAGCACCCAGCCATGCTACCGCGGGACATCTGCTCCGATTCGTCCAGCGACGAATCATTGGTGAGTAGCGTGGGCGCACGGCGAGGCTGCGCGTCATGACCCCAACCGCCGAACCCGCGCAGGGCAACCACCGTGCCACCTACCGGGAGGTGCTGGCCGAGCCACGATTCCGGCTGCTCTTCTCAACCCGCACCGTCGCAATCACTGCGGACGCGCTGCGGATCACCACGTTCTCGGTGCTGGTCTTCTCGGCCACCGGCTCCGCGCTGCTGAGCGCACTGGCCTTCGGCATCGGCTTCATCCCGCAGCTGTTCGGCTCGCTGCTGCTGGGCTCACTGGCCGACCGACTGCCGCCCCGCGCGCTCATCACCGGCGGCTACGCCTTGACGTGCGCCTCCGCCCTGCTGCTCGCCCTGGTGCGGATGCCGGTCGCGGCAAGCCTCGGTGTCGTGGCGCTGGTCGCCCTCACCACACCGGTGTTTCACGGCTCGTCGAGTCGGCTGGTCGCGCAGTCGCTGGAGGGCGACGCCTATGTACTGGGCCGTTCACTGAACAACATCGCTGCCTCCGGCGCGCAATTGTTCGGTCTGGCGCTGGAGGTGCGGCCGTCGCGGTACTCGGCCCGCGCCAGGCGCTCGCGGTCAGCGCCGCCCTCTACCTCGGCTGCGCGCTCGCTATCCGCATCCGGCTACCCCGGCTGCAGCCAGGAGAGTTCGGCGGCACACCTGGCAGCGCTCGGGGCGATGGCGGGGCCGTCCGGGCAAGCCTGCACGGTGTCGGCCTGCTGCTGCGCAAACACACGGTGCGACGACTGATGCTGGCCCGGTGGCTCCCGCCGGCGTTCGTAGCGGGCGCGGAAGGCCTGATCGTCGCCTACGCGGGAGGACGCCACTTCGCGCCCGGCTGGTACGCGGTGCTGATGGGCTGTCTGCCGGTCGGCATGCTGGTCGGTGATCTGCTGGTAGGCCGATTGCTACGGCCGCCCACCCGGGAGCGACTGGTAGCCCCTTTGATTGCGCTGATGGGACTGCCGCTGGTCGGCTTCGCTGCCGAGCCCGGAGTGGGCGTCTCGTCCTGTCTGCTGCTGCTCTGCGGCTTCGGATTCGCCTACGGTCTCGGCCTGCAACGGCCGTTCCTGGACGCCCTACCGCAGGATGGCCTGGGCCAGGCATTCGGGCTGCTCGGCTCCGGCAGCATGACGCTGCAGGGCGTCGGGCCGGCCTGCTTCGGCGCGATGCCGCAGCATCGGAACAGGCGGT